>NZ_CP199585.1:0-732500 GCF_052567255.1 Pseudomonas sp. McL0111
TTCACATTTCTGTCATATCGGTCAAAAAAGCCCGAAAACACGAAGACACCCCTATATAAGCAGAAAGCCAACCAACTTCGCGCCCTCTATCTATAACCTCACGCCCCAACTGACCACGAACAGCGCCAGCCGACACCCCCTCTCCCTACCTATATAGAAGAAAGCGCCGCCCTAACCGCAAGCACACCAATCACACACGCAAGCCAGAAACGAAAAAGCCCCCGTAATCACTGCTGATTACGGGGGCTTAGTCTTGTTCAATAATGGCGGAGAGATAGGGATTCGAACCCTAGGTACCGGTGAAGGTACAACGGATTTCGAATCCGTCCCATTCGGCCACTCTGGCATCTCTCCAACGGCGCGCATCATAACAACACTTTTGCCGGAAGCGAACCCCCTTTTGCAATTTTTTTCCGTGCTATCAGATGCTTGCGTCGATTAAAGCGGTACACCCAGACGTTTGGCCACTTCTTCGTAGGCTTCGATGACGTCACCGAGGCCCTGGCGGAAGCGGTCTTTGTCCATTTTCTTCTTGGTGTCCTTGTCCCAAAGACGGCAGCCGTCCGGGCTGAACTCATCGCCCAGGACGATCGAGCCGTCGCTGAACACGCCGAACTCAAGCTTGAAGTCCACCAGCAGCAGGCCGGCGTCGTCGAACAGCTTGGTCAGCACTTCGTTGACCTTGAGCGACAGTTCCTTCATGCGGACCAGTTGCTCGGCAGTACCCCAACCGAATGCCACGACGTGGGATTCGTTGATGAACGGGTCGCCCTTGGCGTCGTCCTTCAGAAACAGCTCGAAGGTGTATGGATTGAGTTTGATGCCCTCTTCCACACCCAAACGCTTGACCAGGCTACCGGCGGCGTAGTTACGCACGACGCATTCGACCGGGATCATGTCGAGCTTTTTCACCAGCACTTCGTTGTCGGCCAGCAGTTTGTCGAATTGAGTCGGCACGCCGGCTGCTTCGAGTTTCTGCATGATGAAGGCGTTGAACTTGTTGTTCACCATGCCTTTGCGGTCGAGCTGTTCGATGCGCTTGCCGTCGAACGCCGAAGTGTCGTTGCGGAACAGCAGGATCAAACGGTCAGCGTCGTCGGTCTTGTAAACCGATTTGGCTTTGCCGCGGTAGAGTTCTTCACGTTTTTCCATGATGGGCTCCGCTTGCTAAGTAGGTGGGCTAGGCGATGTGGCGCCAGTCGAGCCCTGAATCTTGATCGGCCAGTTGTAGCCAGTCCGGGTCACACCCGAGGGTGTCGACAAAACATTGCCGGGCCAGCTGCGGCAGGTTGTTCTTGCTGCTCAGGTGGGCCAGAACCAGGTGTTGCAGACCTTGCCAGCCCAACTCGGACA
Source organism: Pseudomonas sp. McL0111 (assembly GCF_052567255.1). Classification (NCBI taxonomy): domain Bacteria; kingdom Pseudomonadati; phylum Pseudomonadota; class Gammaproteobacteria; order Pseudomonadales; family Pseudomonadaceae; genus Pseudomonas; species Pseudomonas sp. McL0111. Next base: position 1,354 of record NZ_CP199585.1, read on the forward strand.
CCAGGAATGCCGCCTGATGGTTATTCAAATGTCCCAGCTCACCGCCCACCCGCTGCTTGAGAAAGTACGGGTAATGACCACGAGCCAGCATGTCGCGACAATGGTTGGACTCGATCATCAATGCATCGAGATCCCGATAACCGTCCAGCACCCGCTCGCAGTAGGAACCCAGGTCGGTCAACAGGCCGAAGCGCCGCTCACCATCACTGAATACATACTGGGTCGGCTCTTGCGCATCATGGGCCACGGCAATGACCCCGATGTTCAGTGCGCCGATCTGCAGTTGCTCGCCGCCAGCCAGAAAGCCTGCGGGTTCAATCGGTTTGCGCATCCCGCGCAGTGTGCCGCGACTGAGGTAGACCGGTAGATTGTAGCGCCGAGACAGCAAACCCACGCCATGCACGTGATCGGCATGTTCGTGGGTCACCAGTATCGCGCTCAATTGCGCCGGATTCACACCCAGGCGCAACAAGCGTTTTTCGGTCTCTCGCAGGGAGAAACCACAATCCACCAGCACATACGTATCAGCACTGGCGATCAGCGTGCCGTTCCCTTGGCTACCGCTGCCGAGAACGGCAAAACGCATGTGATCAGCCCAGATTGTCCTGAATCACGCTCAACACTTTGCGAGCCACATCGGCTGGCGCAACGGTGTTGATGTTTTTCTCGACGGTCACTTGAACGTTGTCACCGACCTTGCTCAGGCGAACCTGATAACGCTCGGCGCGGGCTTCAACTTCTTCCTTGCTCGGCGCACTGCCGAACAGGCTGCTGAAGAAGCCAGGCTTGTCGTCTTTCTTCTCGGCTTTTTCGGCCAGGTTGATGTAGTACAGACCCAGACTGCGGTTGATGTCTTCAACGCGCCACTGACCTTGCTCAAGTGCACGACCAACGCTCGACCAGGCACGATCCAGATCAGGACCAACGTTCAGCACCGGGTTACCGCTGCCGTCTTCGTTGAGGCTGACACGGCTTGGCGTATCGAAATCACGCGAAGCCAGCATCGACACAGAACCGCCCTTCTCGGAGATCCGGCTCATGCTCGCAAGCATGTCGTCGACCAGCGCCGCGTCGAGACCCGTGTTGACCGAACGATTGGTGAAGTCCACGTCAGCAGTGCTGCCGGCAGGACGCTCAGCGCTGACCACGTAAATCTCACTAGTGTTGCGCTGCACGCCCGGCTCGATGCGTACCCGCACGCGAGATTGGCTGTCGGCTGCGACGCCCGCTGCGCTCAGGCGCTTGGCCATGGCTGCGGAGAGCTCGTCGGAATGCTGCCAGGTGGTGGTGAACTCGCCTGTTTGCGGACGCTGTTCATCCAGACGGAAACCGTTGTCCTGGAAGAACTGCACAGCCACTGGCCAGACTTCGGCCGGCGGATGTTGGGCCATTACCCAGCGCGAATCACCGCTCTTTTGCAGCGAGTAGTCCGATGCATCGGCGATGGCCGACAGCGGTTGTGGACGCGGCACGATGTATTCGCCCTTGGCGGTGTCATCAGCCACGTTACGCGGGATCGGCAACAGCGGATCAAGACGTTTGGTGGTGCTGACATCCGGTGGCAATTGCATCGGTGCAGTCTGTTGCGCTTCCAGGTAATCGCTACCGCGATCACGGAAATAACCTTCCGGGCCCCAGACCCATCCGCAGCCACTGGTGCTGGAGATAATTAAGGCAAGTGCGGAAAGTCCGGCCATTCGCTTCATGCGTTGTACTTCCTCAATTAAACCAGGACGCTGCACTGGCGCAGAGCCGTGCGAAGCGTTTCGTGACAAGGTGTGCTCAGCCAGGTAAGCGGCAAGCGGATGCCTTCGTGCATCAGGCCCATTTCAACCAAAGCCCACTTCACCGGAATCGGGTTGGCTTCGATGAACAGGTCCTTGTGCAACGGCATCAGTTTTTCGTTGATTGCACGTGCGGTGTCGGCATCGCCCTCGAGGGCCGCCTCACACAGGTCAGCCATTTCGCGCGGAGCGACGTTGGCGGTGACCGAAATATTGCCCTTGCCGCCCAGCAGGATCAGCTCGACTGCGGTCGGATCATCGCCGGACAGCACGATGAAGTCCTTGCTCACGCCATCAATGATGGTTTTGGCGCGGGCCAGGTCGCCAGTGGCTTCCTTGATACCGATGATGTTCGGCACGGTGGACAGGCGAATCACGGTCTCGGCCTGCATGTCGCAGGACGTGCGGCCAGGAACGTTGTAAAGGATCTGCGGGATGTCGACCGCTTCGGCGATGAACTTGAAGTGCTGGTACAGGCCTTCCTGAGTCGGCTTGTTGTAGTACGGAACCACCAGCAGACAGGCATCGGCGCCAGCTTCTTTGGCATTGCGGGTCAGTTCGACAGCTTCGCGAGTCGAATTGGCGCCGGTACCGGCGATAACCGGAATGCGTCCATTGACTTGCTTGACTACCGCTTTGATGACCGCGATGTGCTCATCGACATCAAGGGTTGCCGACTCGCCGGTAGTACCGACCGCGACAATGGCATGGGTGCCGTTTTCAAGGTGGAAGTCCACGAGTTTTCGGAGGCTGTCCCAGTCAAGACGCCCTTGTGCATCCATGGGTGTGACCAGTGCCACCATACTGCCCCGAATCATGAAAACGCTCCTGCCGGAAAAAGAGAGCGGTAATGGTACTGGCGCCAAGATGCTTGCACAAGCGAAGTACTGCGCTGCCGCCATTCCCCTTGGCCTCGCTTTTCGCTACCCTTCAGACTTTGATCGGTACAGATCAGCTTGTACGCCGGGTTCCAGCCTCCCTTTTCGGCCTCCCAGACCCCGTTCCTGCGTCGCCGCATCGCGCCACTGCTATTAATGGTGTCAGTTGCGAACCGCGCCCGGGGTTTTCCGAATGGGCATACTCATGCGCTTCCCGGCGGACAACGCCCATTTACCTACCGACCGCTCATCGCTTTAGGAATGCTGCATGTCCACCCCCACAGTTCGCGAACAATTCCTTGTCATCAGTGCCCTCGGCGCCAACCCCATGGAGCTGACTAACGTCCTGTGCCGCGCCAGCCATGAAAATCGCTGCGCCGTGGTCACTTCACGCCTGACTCGCCATGGCGAGTGCAGCGCGCTGATTCTTGAGATCTCTGGCAGCTGGGACGCCCTCGCGCGTCTGGAAGGCAGTCTGTCGGGTCTCGCCAAGAAGCACGCCTTTACCGTCAATGTGGTCCGCAGCGCTGCTTCGGAAAGCCGCCCGCAAGCTTTGCCTTACGTGGCTTACGTCAGCTCGGCTTATCGCCCGGACATCATCAATGAGCTGTGCCAGTTCTTCATGGATCACAACGTCGAGCTGGAAAACCTGACCTGCGATACCTATCAGGCACCACAGACCGGCGGCACCATGCTCAACGCCACGTTCACCGTGACGCTGCCGGCAGGCACCCAGATCAGTTGGCTGCGCGACCAGTTCCTGGATTTCGCCGACGCCATGAATCTGGATGCACTGATCGAACCTTGGCGCCCACAAAACCCAATGTAAGGAAGCTTTCATGGCCGTAGTCATCGACCAACCGGTTGCAGATTTCGAAGCACCTGCCACCAGCGGACAGACTGTTAGCCTCTCGGCCCTCAAGGGCAAGCAAGTGGTGATCTACTTCTATCCGAAGGACAGCACTCCGGGCTGCACCACTGAAGGCCAGGGTTTTCGTGATCAGTACGCGGCGTTTCAGGCAGCCAACACCGAAGTTTTCGGCGTTTCACGCGACAGCCTGAAGTCTCACGAGAACTTCAAGTGCAAGCAGGAGTTTCCGTTCGAGCTGATCAGCGACAAGGACGAAGCCGTCTGCCAACTGTTCGATGTGATCAAGTTGAAGAAGCTGTATGGCAAGGAATACATGGGCGTTGATCGCAGCACGTTCCTGATCGACAAGAACGGTGTGCTGCGTCAGGAATGGCGCGGCGTGAAGGTACCGGGGCATGTTGATGCGGTGCTGGCTGCTGCTGAAGCACTCAACAAAGCCTGATATCAAAAGATCGCAGCCTTCGGCAGCTCCTGCATCTGGAATTCATTTCCCTGTAGGGGCTGCCGAAGGCTGCGATCTTTTGCTTTAAAGCAGCGGCGCCACCACCGGCTCCTTGCGCGGCCACGCATCCAGCACTGCCTTGAACAGGGTCGCCAACGGGATCGCGAAGAACACTCCCCAAAAACCCCACAGCCCGCCAAACAACAGCACCGCGCAGATGATCGCCACCGGGTGCAGATTGACCGCCTCCGAAAACAGCAACGGCACCAGCACGTTGCCATCCAGTGTCTGGATGATTCCGTAGACCGCCATCAGATAGATGAACTGATCGCTCCAGCCCCACTGGAATAGCGCAATCAGCAGCACCGGCACGGTCACCACCACAGCGCCGACATACGGCACCACCACCGAAACACCGACCAGCAACGCCAGCAGCGCAGCGTAATTGAGTCCGAGTGCAACGAAAGCGATGTAAGTCACCCCGCCACAAATCACGATCTCAATGACTTTGCCGCGAATGTAGTTGGCGATCTGCCGGTTCATTTCCTGAGCGACACGGGTGATCAACGCCCGCTCACGCGGCAAATATCCGCGAACCCACTCGCCGATCATTGCCCGGTCCTTGAGGAAGAAAAACACCAGGATCGGTACCAACACCAGATAGATCATGATGTTCACCAGCAGCGGCAGACTCGACAGCGAGAACGTCAGCGCCCACTGGCCGAACTTGCCGATTTCACCGCGTGCCACCTCGATGGCCTGCAATACCTGCTCATCGGAGACCAGATGCGGATAACGCTCAGGCAACAGCAACAACAGCGATTGCCACTTGGCGAGCATCCCCGGCAGTTCATTGAACAGCGTGATCAACTGATGCCAGAGCAACGGCACCACAACCACGATGAACACCAACAACAGCCCCATGAACAGCGCAAACACCAGGCCTACCGCCGCCCCTCCTGGCACGCGCAAGCGCTCGAGAGTGACCACCAGCCCCTGCATCAGATACGCCAGCACCATGCCGGCCAAAACCGGCGCAAGCATGCCGCCGAGGGTGAGCACTGCGGTGAAGGCGAGAATCAGCAGGACTGCCAGCACCACGGCTTCTTCATCGGAGAAGTAGCGCTGAATCCAGTCGCGTAACACTTTGAACATCAATAATCCTTAGGTCTTTTACGCGGTCGGTATCAGGCTTTTTTCAGCCAGTAACGGTAAACGCCTGCTTCGTCTTCTTCACGCAGCAGCGTATGACCGGCCAATTTGGCAAAGGTGCGGAAGTCCCGCTGCGAACCGGCATCGGTGGCAATCACCTTGAGTACGGCGCCGCTGGCCATCTTATTGAGTTCCATCTTCGCCTTGAGCAACGGCAACGGGCAATTCAGGCCACTGGCGTCCAATTCACAGTCATGGGCTACAGCGTCAGTCATTGCGTCACTCCGGTTCAGGTGTTTGAGCTGCCTAGAATATCTGGTCGCAGGCCCGGTGTCCGGCTACAGTAAGGTCTTTGTCTTCTAAGGCTTTGTGCATGACTTTTCTGCGCCCTACCCTGCTGACGCTCGCTTGCCTGCTCGCCTCACCGGGCTTTGCCGACGATCTGCCGTCACTTGGCGACGCCAGTTCTGCCATTGTCTCGCCGCAACAGGAATATCAGCTCGGTCGCGCCTGGCTCGCCATGTTGCGCAGCCAGGTTTCACAGCTCAACGATCCGCAGCTCAAAGACTATGTCGAGTCCAGCGTTTATAAGCTGGTGGAAACCAGCCAGGTCACCGACCGGCGTCTGGAATTCATCCTGATCAACAGCCCACAGCTCAACGCCTTCGCGGCACCCGGCGGCGTGGTCGGGGTCAACGGCGGCCTGTTCCTCAATGCACAGACCGAAGGCGAATACGCCTCGGTACTGGCTCACGAACTGGCTCACCTGTCGCAACGCCACTTTGCTCGCGGCGTCGAAGCCTCGCAGCGGATGCAGGTGCCGATGATGGCCGCACTTCTCGCCGGTATCGTCATCGCGGCAGCCGGCGGTGGTGAAGCCGGGATTGCGACCATCGCCGGTACTCAGGCTGCGGCGATTCAGTCGCAACGGACCTTCTCCCGCCAGAATGAACAGGAGGCCGACCGCATCGGCATTCTCAATCTGGAAAAGGCCGGATACGATCCACGCTCGATGCCAACCATGTTCGAGCGCCTGATGCGTCAATATCGGTTCGACGCCAAGCCGCCGGAATTCCTGCTGACTCACCCGGTTACCGAATCGCGGATCGCCGACACCCGCAACCGTGCCGAACAAGCGCCACCGGGCGGCATCGAAGACAGCATGCGCTATCAACTGATCCGTGCACGCGTACAGTTGATCTACGAAGAAACGCCGGGGCTGGGCGCCAAGCGTTTCCGCGCTCAACTGGAAGAGAACCCGAAGAGCGACGTGGCGCGCTACGGTCTGGCAATCGCACAGATCAAGGGTGGTCAGTTGAACGAAGCGCGCGAGAACCTCAAGCAACTGCTGGCCAAGTCGCCGAACGAGATTATCTACAACCTCGCGCAGATCGATCTGGACATCACCAACAATCGCCTGCCCGATGCTCAGTCGCGGGTTGACCGAATGCTCACCCAGTATCCGGGCAACTACCCGCTCAATCAGGTTCGTGTCGACCTGCTGCTCAAGCAGAACCGTGCCGCCGATGCGGAGAAGGCGCTGGAAGGCTTGCTCAAGTCACGCCCGAACGATCCGGACGTCTGGTATCAGGTTGCGGAAACCCGTGGCTTGTCCGGGAACATCATTGGCCTGCATCAGGCACGCGCCGAATACTTTGCGCTGGTCGGCGACTATCGTCAGGCGATCCAGCAACTGGACTTCGCCAAGCGCAAGGCCGGCAGTAACTTCCCGCTGTCCTCGCGCATCGATGCTCGCCAACGTGAGTTGATGGAGCAGGAGCGCATGATCAAGGACATGATGGGTTGAAGCCCTCGCCAAGCAAAAAGCTTCAGACATAAAAAAACCGCCTCCTTCGAGGCGGTTTTTTATTTCACCACAACCGGATTATTCAGCCAGTTTGAACGTGATGAAGCTGGCACGGCCCTGACGCAGAACGCGCATGGATACCGAACGATTTTTCGGCAGTGCCTTGGCGACTTCAGCGAACTCCTTGGTGGAGCCGATGGCCTGGTTGTTCAGGTGAGTGATGACATCACCCGGCTGCAGACCGATCAACGATGCTGGACCGTCCTGAACGTCTTTGATGACCACGCCACCTTTAAGGTCGTAAGTCTTCTTCTGCTCGGCGCTCAGCTCGATGACCGAAACACCCAGACGATTGCTGCTGCTTTCCGCACCGGTTTTCGGCAGTGCATCCAGCTCTTTGTCTTCGTCCGGGATCGCGCCGACCGTCAGCTCGACATTCTTGCGTTTGCCTTCACGAATCACTTCGAGATTGGCTTTGGCACCCGCCTTCAGTGCACCGACCAGATGTGGCAGGTCAGCGGACATGACGATTGGCTGGCCGTTCATGCTCAGGATCACGTCGCCCACTTGCAGGCCGCCCTTGGCTGCCGGACCGTCGTCCTGGATCTGGGCAACCAGCGCACCGGCTGGCTTATCAAGACCGAACGACTCGGCCAGATCCTTGTTAACTTCCTGAATGACTACACCCAACCAGCCGCGACTGACTTTGCCGCCGCTCTTCAGTTGATTGGAAACGTCCATTGCCACGTCGATAGGGATCGCGAACGACACGCCCATGAAGCCACCGGAGCGAGTGTAGATCTGCGAGTTGATCCCGACCACTTCACCGTTCAGGTTGAACAGCGGGCCACCGGAGTTACCCGGGTTGATCGGCACGTCGGTCTGGATGAACGGCACATAGTTTTCATTGGGCAGGCTACGACCGACGGCGCTGACGATGCCTTGGGTCACGGTGTGGTCAAAGCCGAACGGCGAGCCGATAGCAACAACCCACTGGCCAGCCTTCAAGTCCTGGGATTTGCCGAGTTTCAGCACCGGCAGATCCTTGCCTTCGATTTTCAGCAGGGCTACGTCGGAACGTGGATCGGTGCCGACCAGCTTGGCTTTCATTTCGCTGCGATCAGCCAGGCGTACGAGGATTTCGTCGGCGTCGGCAATCACATGGTTGTTGGTCAGGATGTAGCCATCAGGAGAAATGATGAAACCCGAACCCAGCGATTGCGCTTCACGTTGGCGATCACCACGCGGCGAACGCTGCTGAGGCATGCCGCGCTCGAAGAACTCGCGCAGCATCGGCGGCAGTCCTTCCAGGTCAGGCATCTGCTGATTCACTTTGCGATCAGGCAGTTTCTGCGTGGTACTGATGTTCACCACCGCTGGCGAGGCCTGTTCCACCAATTGGGTGAAGTCCGGCAGGTCGGCCGCTTGCGCAGCAGGAACCGCCTGACCGAGCACCAGCACGGTGGCAATAATGGAAAAACAAGACTTCAAACTAGGTATCGACATACAGCTCCCGTTACGACGAGCAGGGTTTAGCGATATGGAGCCAAGAACACCGGAAACCACTGGCCGGTATTTTTGTTCCTGAAACAAACAAGGCCAGAGCCGTGAGGCTCTGACCTATAAAAAACTTTCGGGTGATTTGCAAATGAAAATGCTCAGCAAACATTTCAACGTCTCGGCGACGAAGTGGAAATGACTGAAATCAGCTCACTGCTTGCTGGTTACAGCACTGTCGTTACGCATCGACAACGCAATCCGTTCGGCAGTGCCGATAGGAATTTCGCCGACTACCGTCACCATCATTTCGCCTTCAGGCGTGGTCAGGCGGCGGGATACTGCAACTGTAGGCCCTAATTGAGTCCGGGTATCGGTGACTGTTGCACCATTGAGCGGCTCAAGGAAGACAGAAAAACGTGCAAGACCGTCGTCATACATCAGGCTGTTGACCTGAGTCTTGGTTTCCGGGTCTTTATGCGAGGTACTGCTGGTCAGTTCGAATCCTGGCGGCAGCCACTCCGAATGCCAGACCTGAGCCGTTTTCACCGCTGAAGCCTTGTCACTGTCGAGAGTGACTGCCTTGCAATCGGAACCGGCTTGAAGATCTTTATCGGAAGGAACTTCGGCGGTATTCAAACTGGTGAACTGGAAGCGCTCCAGTAGCTGGCCCTTGTCATTGAGCAACAATGACTTCAGGGGCAATCCGGTTTGCTTATCCAGATGCAGTTCAAAACCGTAGCGATGCTGGTCTCGGGGCGTGAGCGAGACAATTACTGCATCCCGCCCGGCCACGCGCGACTTGCCAATGACGGCAAGCTCATACCAACTTTTCAGCTTTTGAGGATCAAGAGAACGAGCGCTCGAGTTGGGCGAGTCTCCCAAACCCGCAATCAGAGTGCCGCTGACGCATTGAGTATGTCCATCAACACGCACGACTTCCTGAGCCGAGCCGTCGAGCTGAAGCAAACGCTCGCGGACCTGGCCATTCTGGACGCGATGCCAGATGTTGTGAGTAGAAAAACTACCATTACGCTCGTAAACGAAAGTGCCGTGAAAGCTCTGCTGCTGCTCGGCCTGGCCCAGACGGGTCAACCAGTCCTGGGCCTCGTCGGCGTGGGCTGGAACAATGAACCAGCCGCTGAGCAGAAGCGAAAGTAGAGGTATGGAGCGCATGATCCTCCTTAACGGTTTTCCAGGCTTGCTGCACGCGCATAAGGCAGGGCGCTTTCAGTGCCTTTGAGAGCTGCCTGTTGAGCGTGTTGACGCAGATAACCCGGCAGACGCTGGTCGTGCCAGCCTGGCTGACCTTGCAGTACACCGTTGGCCATAGGGCCGGTGGTTTCCGAGCTTTCTTTGTAGCCGGCCAAAACAGCCGGGCCTTTAGCCTGTGGTGCTACCAGCGATGGCTGATTGGACTGTTGCGCCAGTTCAACACCGGCGATTTCGTCCTGGTTGTACAGGCGAACACCTGCCAGCACCGCAACAGTCACCGAGGCTGCAACAGCCAGACGGCCCAGGTTGCGCCAAGGGCTGCGGGTTACTTTAGCTGGCGCCGTCTCATCTGCCAGCGCAGCAGAGACTGCCGCAGCGATATCCAGACGCGGAAGCAGCAGATCCTTGTGCATGGCTGCCCGAGCGATCTGGTAACGAGCCCAGGTGTCACGGGTTTCTACATCATCGAGCGAATTGATCACCCGACGCAGTTCCAGTTCGTCCGCTTCGTTATCCATCACTGCGGACAGCGATTCCTGCAGGGCTTCACGACTCATGGCGTTCCTCTCTTGGCTGTCGCCGCTGTCTCAGTTTTCCTGCAACAACGGCTGCAGGGCTTTATCGATGGCCTCCCGGGCGCGGAAGATCCGGGAGCGCACGGTACCCACCGGACATTGCATAACGCTCGCAATGTCCTCGTAACTCAGACCATCGAATTCACGTAAAGTTAAAGCCGTACGCAAATCCTCTGGCAGTTGCTGAATGGTTCGATGGACAGTTCCTTCGATCTCATCCCGCAGCAGTGCACGTTCAGGAGACTCAAGGTCCTTGAGGCCGTGATCGCCATCGTAGAACTCTGCGTCTTCAGAACTTACATCGCTATCCGGCGGCCGACGGCCGCGTGAAACCAGATAATTTTTCGCCGTGTTGATGGCGATGCGGTAAAGCCACGTATAAAACGCGCTGTCTCCGCGAAAGTTACCTAATGCCCTGTACGCCTTGATAAAGGCTTCCTGAGCAACGTCCTGGGCTTCATGGGTGTCGTGCACAAAACGCACGATCAACCCGAGAATTTTGTGCTGATATTTCAGCACCAGCAGATCGAAAGCTCGCTTGTCACCGCGCTGAACGCGCTCGACCAGCTGCTGATCCTCTTCCTGGGTTAGCATGAACACTCCTCGATAAGCATGGAGGAGGCTTGCATAACTAAACGACCAGACTTGCAAACATAGACTCGGGCTTTTCGCAAAAGTTCTCCCCCTCCAGGCAAGTTTCCTGCGGGCTCTGATTTGGCACGCACGAAAAACGCAGCGCGGGATAAACCGGCTGCGCGAATAATCTTTTCATCGGTTCGCCGGCAAGAACCCAACCGCAGATTCTGCATTGAAGCCGACACTGTCCCGTGTTTCAGGCAACTGTCTATTGATCTTGGGCCTTTGGCAAAAGTTCCAATTATTTATAGCGCCGCTGACTCAACATTGGGCGACCCTGAGCGGAAATAGCCTGTTTCATCATCGATACAGTCGCCTTCTCCCAAAACTCGGGAGAAAAACTCCCGACGAAGCGTCAGGTTTTTCCAGTCACAGTAGTTTCACAATGCCATACAGGCTCGGCTATTGTGCCGCCCCACCCCTCTATATACTAGTGGGCTGTGTGGCTGTCTTGACTCGCCGATCCAGGTGTCTTGCGCCAACCCCGACCCGGGTCGCTTTGAGCGGAATCCTGAAATGAGCCAACAGTTTCAACACGATGTTCTGGTCATTGGCAGCGGCGCTGCCGGTTTGAGTCTCGCCCTGACCCTTCCCGGTCATTTGCGCATTGCCGTATTGAGCAAGGGCGATCTGGCCAACGGTTCGACCTATTGGGCGCAGGGCGGTGTCGCCGCCGTGCTGGACGACACCGATACTGTCGAATCTCACGTCGATGACACCTTGAATGCCGGCGGCGGGCTGTGCCACGAAGACGCTGTGCGCTTTACTGTCGAACACAGTCGCGAAGCGATTCAATGGCTGATTGATCAAGGCGTGCCCTTCACCCGCGACGAGCAGTCCGGCACCGAAGACGGCGGTTTCGAATTCCATCTGACCCGCGAAGGTGGCCACAGCCATCGGCGCATCATCCACGCTGCTGACGCCACCGGCGCTGCGATCTTCACCACCCTGCTGGCTCAGGCCAGAAAGCGTTCGAATATCGAATTGCTCGAGCAACGGGTAGCCGTTGATCTGATCACCGAAAAACGTCTGGGAATGGACGGCGAGCGCTGTCTCGGTGCTTACGTATTGAATCGCGCCACCGGCGAAGTCGACACCTACGGCGCACGCTTCGTGATTCTCGCGTCCGGCGGCGCGGCCAAGGTTTACCTCTATACCAGCAACCCCGACGGCGCCTGCGGTGATGGCATCGCCATGGCCTGGCGCTCCGGCTGCCGGGTGGCGAACCTGGAATTCAACCAGTTCCACCCCACCTGCCTGTATCACCCGCAGGCCAAAAGCTTTTTGATCACCGAAGCATTACGCGGTGAAGGCGCACATTTGAAGCTGCCGAATGGCGAACGCTTCATGTATCGCTTCGACAAACGTCTCGAACTGGCGCCGCGCGACATCGTTGCCCGCGCCATCGACCACGAAATGAAGCGCCTGGGCGTCGATTGCGTCTATCTCGACATCAGCCACAAGCCGGAAGCGTTCATCAAGACTCACTTTCCGACGGTGTATGAGCGCTGCCTCGGATTCGGCATCGACATCACCAAACAACCGATCCCGGTTGTACCCGCCGCGCATTACACCTGCGGCGGCGTGATGGTCAACGAACAGGGGCGCACCGACGTGCCGGGCTTGTACGCTATCGGCGAAACCAGCTTCACCGGCCTGCACGGCGCCAACCGCATGGCCAGCAACTCGCTGCTGGAGTGCTTTGTCTATGCGCGCTCGGCCGCCACCGACATTATTCAGCAACTTTCAGACGTCGCCGCGCCGAGCGCCCTGCCCGTCTGGGACGCCAGCCAGGTAACCGATTCCGACGAAGATGTGATCATCGCGCACAACTGGGATGAATTGCGGCGGTTCATGTGGGACTACGTCGGTATTGTGCGCACCAACAAGCGCTTGCAGCGTGCCGAGCATCGCGTGCGACTGTTACTGGACGAGATCGACGAGTTCTACAGCAACTATAAAGTCAGTCGTGACCTTATCGAGTTGCGCAACCTTGCCCAGGTTGCCGAACTGATGATCCGCTCGGCCATGGCACGCAAGGAAAGTCGCGGCCTGCATTACACCCTCGACTACCCGGACATGCTGCCCGAAGCGCTGGACACTATTCTGGTGCCGCCCACCTACGTCGACTGAACTTGAGCCGCACTCGCAGGCGTCGGTGCAAATCCGCCGCCTGCGAATCTCGCGGCACGCAGATCGATCTCACCCGCCGCTCTCCGCGCAAACGGAACCGCAGCACCACGATCAACGGCAGCGCCAGGCTGTCGGGGCGCAGTTGCACCGCTTGCCAGCCATCCGCCTGATTCCACAATTGCCAGCCATCGGCATCACGGCGCAGACCGCGAAACGCTTTGGGATGACTCAACAGAATCTGCCGCGGCAACAGCCAAAAGCCATGAATCAGACAGCCGAAAACCCCGAGCAAGCTTGCCCAGAGGGGAATCGAAAGCAAAAACAACGAACCCAGAGCGAACGCCTGGGCCAGCAGATACGCCGCCAGCAATTGCCGAGAGGCATGCCAGCGGCATTCGAACGTATTACTTGGGCTGGACACGATCCAGAATCATCCGGACCATGCGTTGCAGCTCCGGATCTTCAGATTCGCTGCGCTCCATGAACCAGCCGAACATGTCCTGATCCTCGCACTCCAACAGGCGCACGTACAAATCGCGATCCACCTGATTCAGGCCTGCATAAACCTCTTTCACGAACGGCACCAGCAGCACGTCAAGTTCGAGCATGCCGCGACGGCTATGCCAAAAGAGGCGATTCAGTTCAACTTGTTCGACCATGGGGCCCTCCTCAAATTTGGCGGCAAGTATACAGCGCCGACGCGGGTCGAACACTCGGCTTTGGTCGGGCGCCACCGATCCTTTATCAACTACCCATTTCAACAGCGCCCCCTTATGATGTGTCCCAGACTTTTTACCCTGCGATGACCCATGGCCGATTCTGCTTTTTTCTGCACCCTGTCACATGAAGGCGTACTCGCGGTTCGCGGCGTGGATGCCGGGAAATTCCTGCAAGGCCAACTAACCTGCAACATCAATTACCTCAGCGAAACCCAGGCCAGCCTCGGTGCACGCTGCACGCAGAAAGGCCGGATGCAGTCGAGTTTCCGCATTCTGCTCGAAGGTGACGGCGTGTTGCTGGCGATGGCCAGCGAGTTGCTGGAGCCACAACTGGCGGACCTGAAAAAGTACGCGGTGTTCTCCAAATCCAAACTGACCGACGAAAGCGCCGCCTGGGTACGCTTTGGTCTGGAGCAAGGCGATGCAGCCCTGAGCAGCCTCGGCCTGGACCTGCCGGCAGAAACCGACAGCGTAGTGCGCAGCGAAGGCCTGATCGCGATTCGCGTCTCGCCGCAGCGCGCTGAACTCTGGGTGCCAGCCGCTCAGGCTGACGCGATCAAAAGCAAATTGTCCGCAACCTTGCCGGAAGGCGAGCTGAATCAATGGCTGCTGGGCCAGATCCGCGCCGGTATCGGCCAGGTCATGCCGAGCACCCGCGAGCTGTTCATCCCGCAAATGCTCAACCTGCAAGCCGTCGGCGGCGTGAGTTTCAAGAAAGGCTGCTACACCGGCCAGGAAATTGTTGCGCGCATGCAGTACCTCGGCAAGCTCAAGCGCCGTCTATATCGCTTGACCCTGCAAGCCAGTGATCTGCCGGAGCCCGGCACCCAACTGTTCGCACCAAGTCATGGCAGCTCCATCGGCGAAGTGGTACTGGCCGCCTACGCCGGACAACAGATTGAACTGTTGGCGGTGTTGCAGGCCGAAGCTGCCGAGGCCGGTGATTTGCACCTGGGCGCCCTTGAAGGCCCCGCGCTGCAACTGCTCGACTTGCCTTACGAACTGGATCGCGACCGCGAAATCCAGCGCTGATTTGCAGTACTTGTTGCTACACCCTAGAGAGTCTAAATGAGCGAGCTGGCGGAAAAGGTCCAACAGGATTTGGTTGAGGCCATCGATAACGATGACCTGGTTCTGCCAACATTACCGGAAGTGGCCCTGCAAATTCGCAAGGCCGCTGAAGATCCGGAAATCAGCGTCAGCGAACTGAGCAAGGTAATCGGCCGTGACACCGCGCTGTCGGCGCGCCTGATCAAAGTGGTCAACAGCCCCTTGCTGCGTGCCGCGCAGGAAGTCACCGATCTGCACACCGCCATCACCCGACTGGGTATCAACTACAGCAGCAACCTGGCGATCGGTCTGGTGATGGAACAGATATTCCATGCCCGCTCCGAGGTGGTCGAACAGAAGATGCGTGACGTCTGGCGCAAGAGTCTGGAGATCGCCGGGGTCAGCTATGCGCTGTGCCGTCGTTACACCCAACTCAAGCCCGATCAGGCCGCGCTTGGCGGTCTGGTACATCAGATCGGCGTGTTGCCGATCCTGACTTACGCCGAAGACCACTACGAATTGCTATCGGACCCGGTCAGCCTGAATCATGTGATCGACCACATTCACCCTCTGCTGGGCGACAAACTGCTGCGGGTCTGGGAGTTTCCGGAGCGTCTGGTAGAACTGCCGGGGCGCTATCAGGATTTCAAGCGCGACTCGAAAGACATCGACTACGTCGATCTGGTGCAAGTGGCGAGTCTGTATTGCCACAAAGGCACCGACCATCCTTTTGCGCGCATTGATCCGCTCAGTGTTCCGGCCTTCCGCAAGCTCGGGATCGACCCGGATAACGCGGTGCTGTGCGCGGATCTGGAAGAATCGCGAACGATGTTTTATTGATCCAAGACCTTGGTGCTGCCATCGCGAGCAGGCTCACTCCCACAGGAGACCGCATTCCAATGTAGGAGTGAGCCTGCTCGCGATGGGGCCAGCAAAACACACCGCAAAATCATCCAGCAATAAAACTCACCCGCACTTTCAACCCCGCCTGTTCGCCATCATGCAAAGTGATCTGCGCCAGATGCGCACGGCAAATTTCTCCGACAATCGCTAGTCCCAATCCCGAACCCGCGACTTGCTGGTTGCGCCGGTAGAAACGCTCAAACACTCGATCACGCTCTTCCAGCGGAATCCCCGGCCCGTCATCTTCAACCTCAAGCACTGCCGGCGCCGTAACTCGCAGAATCACGTTACCGCCCGACGGTGTATGCGCCAGCGCGTTATCCACCAGATTGCTCAGCAGTTCGTTGAGCAACGTCGGCTCACCACGCAGCCAGACCGGTTCGTCAGCTTCGAGCGCCAGCGCCACCCCCCGAGCGTGCGCCAGCGGCGCCATGGCCATGCCCAATTCCCGCGCCAACTGGCTGAGGTCGAGCAGTTGCGCACCGCCCTCGGCGATCGCCCGCGCACCGTTTTCAACCCGCGCCAGTGACAACAATTGATTGGCCAGATGCGTCAGGCGATCCGTGCTTTGTGCAGACGATTCAAGGGTCGAGCGCCAGACCTCCGGCTCGCTTGAGCGCAAGCCCAATTCCAGCCGCGCCTTGATCGCTGCCAGCGGCGTGCGCAATTCGTGCGCCGCATCGGCGATGAACTGCGCCTGCCGCTCAAACTGCCCGCGCAGCCGTTCGGTGAAGTGGTTGAGCGCCCGCACCAGCGGCCACAATTCATGTTGCACCTGCACCAGCGGCAAGGGCCGCAAGTCGTCGGGCTGGCGCTCTTCCACCGCCGTGCGCAGACGCTCGATGGGTCGCAACGCCGCACTGACGGCGAACCACACCAGCAGCAACGCGCCTATCGCCAACATGCCCAGCCGCAGCAGCGTATCGGCGGCCAGACTGCGTGCCATGCTGACCCGCGCCTCATCCGTTTCGGCAACGCGGATCTCCGCCATGCCGTTCATGTTCGGTTCCGATACGGCTTTCAACAGGCTGACCACGCGCACGTTCTGCCCTCGGTACGTCGCGTTGTAGAAACGCGCCAACGCCGGATAGTCGTCGGTTCTCAGCGTGCCGGGCGGCGGGCCGGGGAGGTTTTCGTAGCCGGAAATCAGCTTCTGATGGATGTCATTGACCTGGTAATAAATTCGCCCGGCGCTGTCGTAGGCGAAGGTATCGAGCGCCACGTAAGGCACGTCGGCGCTGAGGGTGCCGTCGCGCTGGGACAGACCGGCAGCGATGGTCCGCGCAGAGGCCAGCAAGGTCCGGTCATACGCGGTGTCGGCGGCTTCGCGGCCATTCCAGTAGGCACTTAATCCACTGGCCAGCATCAACACCACCAACAACAGCGCCAGGTTCCACAGCAACCGCCAGCGCAGGCTGCTGGGCTTATGCATCGCGACTTTCCAGCAGGTAGCCGAGACCACGGAAGGTCACGATGGCCACCGGTTGGCCGTCGAGCTTCTTGCGCAGGCGATGCACGTAGATTTCGATGGCATCGGGGCTGGCTTCTTCGTCGAGACCGAAGACTTGCGAGGCCAGTTGCTCCTTGCTCATCACCCGCCCCGGACGGGCGATCAGCGCTTCGAGCACTGCTTGTTCACGGGAGGTCAAGGTGAGCAATTCTTCGCCGAGAGTGAAGCGTCGAGTGTCGAGGTCATAGGTCAACACACCACAACGCTGCTGACGTTCACCGCCGAGCACACTGCGGCGCAACAGGGCTTTGACCCGCGCTTCCAGCTCCGTCAGTTCGAACGGTTTGGCGAGGTAATCGTCAGCGCCAAGATTGAGGCCGTGCACGCGATCCTTCACATCGCTACGCGCCGTCAGCATCAACACCGGCAGGTTCTTGCCCCGCGCACGCAGACGCGCGAGCACTTCGAAACCGTCCATGCGCGGCAAGCCGACATCGAGGATCGCCACGGCGTATTCCTCGCTGGTCAAGGCCAGATCGGCGGCCACGCCATCGTGCAACACATCCACGGTCAGACCGGTGCTCTTGAGCGCCTGGGCAACACTTTCGGCCAGTTGCAGATGGTCTTCGACGAGCAGAACACGCATGGATCTTTACCTCATTCACGGATGGCCGACGCCACTCTTTGCGGCGGAGTTTACAGCCGCAATCGCTGCTGTGAAGCCCGAAAACCGCGAAAGCCAGCTGAAAGGTTAGCGAAAGGTTAGCTGGTTACAGTCGGCCCACGGACAGTTCCGACTGCCGTCGCTGATGCCACACAGCGTAAAGAAAAACGCCTCGAAGCGTTTTCGACCAATAAGAACAATAAACGGAGTACACCTCGCATGCCGTCCTTGCAGACCAAGGCTCTTACGCCTGTTCGTCCTTCCCGTTTCAGCCACACCGCCCTCGCCAGTGCCGCCGCTCTCGCCGGATTCTCTCCTGTGAGTTTTGCCGACTTTATCGAAGACAGTTCCGCGACTTTCGAAACCCGCAACATGTACTTCAACCGCGATTTCCGCGACGGCACCAGTGCTCAGCAATCGAAGCGCGATGAGTGGGCTCAAGGCTTCATGCTCAATCTGCAGTCGGGTTACACCGACGGCACCGTGGGGTTCGGTGTCGATGCGCTGGGCATGCTCGGGGTCAAACTCGATTCGAGTCCGGACCGCACCGGCACCGGTCTGCTGCCGACTGACAGCGATGGGCGCGCGGTAGACGAGTACTCCAAACTCGGCCTGACCGGCAAAGTGAAAATCTCCGCGACTGAATTGAAAATCGGCAGCCTGATCCCCGAACTGCCGATCCTCAAACCCAACGACGGACGCATCCTGCCGCAGACCTTCGAAGGTGGCTTGCTGACCTCCAAAGAGATCAAGAACCTGACCTTCACTGGCGGTCGTCTGGAGAAAGCCAAGGATCGCGACAGTACCGATTTCGAGGACATCGCCCTCAACAACAAGAACGGCCGCTTTGCAGGCGCTGTAGCCGGTAAACACTTCGACTTCGGCGGCGTGGATTACAAGTTCACCGACAAGATCACCGGCAGCTACCACTTCGCGCAACTCGACGAAGTCTATAACCAGCACTTCTTCGGACTGGTTGCTTCGCGTCCGATGGGCCCCGGTACTTTCGCCACTGACCTGCGATTCGCCGTCAGTGATGATCAGGGCGCGGCTCGTGGCGGCGAGATCGACAACCGATCCCTCAACGGTCTGGTCAGCTATGCGTTAAGCGGCCACAAGTTCACCGCTGGCTATCAGCACATGTCCGGCGACAGTGCCTTCCCGTATGTCGATGGCAGTGACCCGTATCTGGTCAATTTCGTGCAGATCAACGACTTCGCCGGCGCGGAAGAACGCTCGTGGCAGGCACGTTACGACTTCGACTTCGCCAAACTGGGCATTCCCGGCCTGAGCTTCATGAGCCGCTACTTGAGCGGTGACAACATCAAGCTCAAGAACGGCGAAGAAGGCAAAGAATGGGAACGCAACTCCGAGATCAAATATGTAGTACAAAGCGGCGCTCTGAAGGATGTCGCCGTGCGTCTGCGTAATGCCACCTACCGTTCCAACTACTCCGCTCGCGACGCTGATGAAGTGCGTCTGCTGGTGAGCTATAGCGTTGCCCTTTGGTAAGAAATCGAACTACCGAAGCAAAAGCATCGGTAGCTCCAACATATCCATACAACAAAAAAATCCGTGGAGACTTGAATGAACTTATCACTGCGTAAAGTGGCTCTGGCCGCCAGTTGCATGCTGTTCGCCGGCCAATTGATGGCCGAACCGAAACGTCCGGAATGCATCGCACCGGCCTCCCCGGGCGGTGGTTTCGACCTGACCTGCAAACTGGCGCAAAGCGCGCTGGTCAACGAAAAACTGCTGACCAAACCGATGCGTGTGACCTACATGCCCGGTGGCGTTGGCGCGGTGGCCTACAACGCAGTGGTCGCGCAACGCCCGGCCGATGCCGGCACGCTGGTGGCATGGTCGAGCGGTTCGCTGTTGAACCTGGCGCAGGGCAAGTTCGGTCGTTTCGACGAAACCAACGTGCGCTGGCTGGCAGCGGTCGGCACCAGCTACGGCGCCATCGCAGTGAAAAGCGATTCGCCCTACAAGACCCTCGACGATCTGGTACAGGCGCTGAAGAAAGATCCGAGCAAAGTGGTGATCGGTTCCGGCGGCACCGTCGGCAGCCAGGACTGGATGCAGACCGCGCTGATCGCCAAGGCTGCCGGGATCAACCCGCGTGACCTGCGTTACGTGGCTCTCGAAGGTGGCGGCGAAATCGCCACTGCCCTGCTCGGCGGCCACATTCAGGTCGGCAGCACCGACATCTCCGACTCCATGCCGCACATCCAGAGCGGCGACATGCGCCTGCTGGCGGTGTTCGCCGACAAGCGTCTCGACGAGCCGGAAATGAAAGACATCCCGACCGCCAAGGAACAGGGCTACGACATCGTCTGGCCAGTGGTGCGCGGTTTCTACCTCGGGCCAAAAGTCAGCGATGAAGACTACGCCTGGTGGAAAGCCGCCTTCGACAAACTGCTGGCCTCGGAAGACTTCGCCAAGCTGCGCGATCAGCGTGAACTGTTCCCGTTCGCCATGACCGGCCCGGAACTGGACACCTACGTGAAGAAGCAGGTTGCGGACTACAAAGTGCTGGCCAAAGAGTTCGGCCTGATTCAGTGATCGTCTCTGTCTAGCGGCCGTGACCTCGCGCATCGAGGTCACGGCCCAGGAGTTCCCCATGCTCTTACAACGCATTTTCGCCTCGCTGCTGCTGCTGGTCTGTGTCGGCCTGGCACTGATGGCGTGGCCGTACCAAGCGGCTTTTTCCTACGAACCGGTCGGCCCCCGCGCCTTCCCACTGCTGATGCTTGCCTTGATGGGCACCGCGCTGCTGTACATGGCATTTCGTCCAGCGCCGATTAAACACAGCGATGACGAACCGCCACTGGATCGCCCGACCCTGACCAAGATCGCCATCTGCGTCGTGCTGTTGCTGGTGTTCGCCGGCACGTTCGAACCCCTTGGTTTCATCGTCGCCAGCATCATCACCGGCATTCCCATGGCACGCCTGTATGGCGGCCGCTGGCTGCCGAGCGCCGTGATCATCAGCCTGATGGCCGTCGGTCTTTACCTGCTGTTCGACCGTTTGATGGACGTTCCGCTGCCGCTCGGCCTGCTCAGCGTTCTGGAGAACTGATATGGATACTCTTGGCTATTTGGGTCAGGGTTTCGGCGTCGCGCTGAGCCCGTACAACCTGGTGACTGCACTCTGCGGCACCCTGATCGGCACCGTCGTCGGCCTGCTTCCGGGCCTCGGCCCGATCAACGGCGTGGCGCTGCTGATCCCGATTGCATTCGCTCTGGGCCTGCCACCGGAATCGGCATTGATTCTGCTGGCAGCCGTTTATCTGGGCTGCGAATACGGCGGCCGCATCAGCTCGATCCTGTTGAACATCCCGGGCGAAGCCTCCACCGTGATGACCACCCTCGACGGCTACCCGATGGCCCGCAAAGGCCTGGCCGGTGTTGCTCTGTCGCTGTCGGCGTGGAGTTCGTTCATCGGCGCATTCATCGCCACTTGCGGCATGGTGCTGTTCGCCCCGCTGCTGGCGAAATGGGCGATTGCTTTCGGACCGGCGGAATACTTCGTGCTGATGGTGTTCGCGATTGTCTGTCTCGGCGGCATGGCCGGTGACCGTCCGTTGAAAACGTTTATTGCGGCGTTGATCGGTCTGTTCCTCTCGACCGTGGGTATTGATGCCAACAGCGGCGTGTATCGCTTCACTGGCGACAACATCCACCTGACCGACGGCATCCAGTTTGTGGTGCTGGTACTGGGCCTGTTCTCCATCAGCGAAATCCTCCTGCTGCTGGAAAAAACCCACCATGGCCAGGAAGCGGTGAAAGCCACCGGGCGCATGATGTTCAACTTCAAGGAAGCGGCGTCGGTATTCACCGTGAACCTGCGTTGCGGCGTGCTCGGCTTCATCATGGGCGTGCTGCCGGGAGCTGGCGCGACATTGGCCAGCGCCGTGGCCTACATGACCGAAAAACGTATCGCTGGTGCCAGTGGCAAATTCGGCCAGGGCGACGCTCGCGGTCTGGCAGCGCCGGAAACCGCCATCGGCGGCGCGGCGTGCGGCGCACTTGTGCCGATGCTGACCCTCGGCGTTCCAGGTTCGGGCACCACGGCGGTGATGATCGGTGCGTTGTCGCTGTACAACATCACGCCGGGGCCGTTGCTGTTCCAG
This sequence comes from Pseudomonas sp. McL0111, assembly GCF_052567255.1. Lineage (NCBI taxonomy): Bacteria > Pseudomonadati > Pseudomonadota > Gammaproteobacteria > Pseudomonadales > Pseudomonadaceae > Pseudomonas > Pseudomonas sp. McL0111. Next base: position 23,266 of record NZ_CP199585.1, read on the forward strand.
CAACAACCGGACATCGTCTGGGGCCTGATCGCTTCGCTGTTTATCGCCAACGTCATGTTGATCGTCCTCAACATCCCGATGATCCGCGTGTTTACCCGCATCCTCGCCGTGCCGAACTGGGCACTGGTGCCGGTCATCGCGATCATCACCGGGATCGGCGTCTACGCGGTGCACGCCACCACCTTCGACCTGTTCCTGATGATCGGTATCGGCATCTTCGGTTACATCCTGCGCAAGCTGGACTTCCCGTTGTCACCGCTGCTGCTGGGTTTCATCCTCGGCGGTCTGATGGAGCAAAACCTGCGTCGCGCCCTGTCGATCTCCAACGGTGCACTCGAAATCCTCTGGTCGAGCCCGATCACGGTCGGTTGCTGGGTGTTGACGGTGATCATGCTGGCAATGCCGATCATCCGTATCTGGCGCAAACGTTCGGCAGCGCAACGCGCCATCGCCGATGTTTGATCGCTCGTCCCTGCGCGGTTGGTGGGCGACCCCGCTGGTCGGTCTGCTTGGCGGTTACCTCGCCAGCCAGATCGGCTGGCCGCTACCGTGGATGGTCGGCTCGTTGCTGGCGATCATCCTCGTGCGCTGCCTCACTCCATGGCAATTGACCGAAATCCCTGGCGGCCGCAAGTGCGGCCAGTGGATCGTCGGTATCGGCATCGGCCTGCACTTCACTCCGGTGGTGATGGAGCAGGTGCTGAGTCACTTCGGTCTGATCTTCTTCGGTGCGCTGGTCACCAGCCTGTCTGCGGTTGTTGGCGTGTGGTTGATGCGCCGTACCGGTGAAGATCGCGCCACGGCATTCTTCTCCAGCATGCCCGGCGGCTCCGGCGAGATGGTCAACCTTGGCGCCCGCAACGGCGCCAAGCTCAGCCATGTCGCTGCGGGTCAGAGTTTGCGGGTGCTGGTGGTGGTGCTCTGCGTGCCGGCAGCCTTCAAGTATCTGCTGGGCGACGGTACGCCGATCTCCCACGCCGGCAATGTCGATTGGCGTTGGCTGGCGATTCTGTTTCCAGCGGGCGCCCTGCTCGCCTGGCTTTGGCAACGTTTGCGTCAACCCAATCCATGGCTGTTCGGGCCGTTGCTGGTGAGTGCCACGGTGAGCATCGCCTGGGATCTGCACATTGGTCTGCCGGATGGCGGCAGTCAGATCGGTCAATGGCTGATTGGCAGTGGATTGGGTTGTCACTTCAACCGGCAGTTCTTTCGGCGGGCGCCATCGTTCATGGGGCGCACATTGATTGGTACGGCGCTGACCATGTTGATCGCAACAATGGCGGCGTTGGGGTTGAGTGCATTGACTCAGCTGGATCTGCGTTCACTGACGCTGGGCATGATGCCCGGAGGGATTGCGGAGATGAGTCTTACGGCGGAGACCCTGCAACTGTCGGTGCCACTGGTGACGGCGATGCAGGTGATGCGGCTGTTGTTTGTGCTGTTTCTGGCGGAGCCGTTGTTCAAGTACTGGAATCGTAATCCCGAGTAATACTGATTGACCGAGTTGTTCCCTTCGCGAGCAAGCTCGCTCCCACAGGGTTTTGTAGTGGACACAAATCATGTGCTCAACCCAAAAACCTGTGGGAGCGAGCTTGCTCGCGAAGGGGCCGGCCCGATCAACACATCAAACCGGCGGCAACCGCCACTCGATCGGCGCTTCGCCATTCTGCTCAAGAAACTTGTTGGTCCGGCTGAAATGCCCGCAACCCAAGAATCCACGATAAGCCGATAGCGGCGACGGATGCACCGAGGTCAGCACCAGATGCTTGGTCGCATCGATCAGCTTCTGCTTGCTCTGCGCATGCGCGCCCCACAGCATGAACACCAGATGCGGCTGCCGCTCGCTGACCAGCTCGATGATCCGGTCAGTGAAAAACTGCCAGCCCTTGTCCTTGTGCGCATTGGCGTTGGCGCGTTCGACGGTCATGGTGGTGTTGATCATCAACACACCCTGATCGGCCCAGCTTTGCAAGTAACCATGGCTCGGAATGTCGATATTCAGATCGCGTTTCAACTCTTTATAGATGTTGACCAGCGACGGTGGCGCCGGCACGCCCGGCTGCACCGAAAAGCACAAACCATGGGCCTGGCCCGGGCCGTGGTAAGGATCCTGACCGAGGATCACCACTTTGACTTTATCCAGCGGCGTTGAATTCAGCGCATTGAAAATCATCGGGCCCGGCGGGTAGATTTCCTTGCCGGCAGCCCGCTCCTGCTGCAGAAAATTGCGCAACTCTGCCATGTAAGGCTGGTCGAACTCAGCACGCAGTGCCTCCTTCCAGCTTGGTTCGAGTTTGATACGGTCGTCAGCAGTCATGGTCATATCCGGCAAAAACAATGGGGCGAACCCTAGGAAAGCCGACCACGCTTGTCAATTGATCTGACGCAGATCCGGCACTTTCCCACACAGCGATCATACTGAACGCTCAATTTCCCGATCGAGGTCACGATGAATCTGCACTTCGAAGAACGCACCGGCACCGACGGCGCCCGCCTCGGCATCGCCAGCCTGGACGCTGAAAAGTCGCTGAATGCGCTGTCCCTGCCGATGATCAATGCCCTCAGCGACAAACTGAACGCCTGGGCCAAAGACCCGCAAATCGTCTGCGTACTGCTGCGCGGCAACGGCGCCAAGGCTTTCTGCGCTGGCGGCGAAGTCCGCAGCCTGGTGGAAGCCTGTCGCGCCCATCCCGGCGAAGTCCCACCGCTGGCAGCGCAGTTTTTCAGCGCGGAATACCGTTTGGACTACAGCCTGCATACCTACCCGAAGCCGCTGATCTGCTGGGGCCATGGCTACGTGCTCGGCGGCGGCATGGGTCTGTTGCAAGGCGCGAGCACACGCATCGTCACCCCGAGCAGCCGACTGGCGATGCCGGAAATCACCATCGGTCTGTACCCGGATGTCGGCGCCAGTTGGTTTCTGTCGCGACTGCCGGGCAAGCTCGGTTTGTTTCTTGGTTTGACCGGCGCACACATGAACGGTCGGGATGCGATTGATCTGGATCTCGCCGACCGTTTCCTGCTCGACGAACAGCAGCCAGAACTGATCGAAGGCCTGCTGCAACTGAACTGGCAGGAACAGACCCCGATGCAACTCAACAGTCTGCTCAAGGCGCTGCAACAGGAAGCCGTGGCGCAAATGCCAGAAGCTCAGTGGTTGCCACGCAGACAGCAAATCGACGAACTGCTGGATGTCAGCGACGTCACCTGCGCCTGGAAAGCCATCAGCCTGCAACGCGACAGTCGCGACCCATTGCTTGCCCGCGCCGCCAAGACCATGAGCGAAGGCTCGCCGCTGACTGCGCATCTGGTCTGGGAACAAATCATTCGCGCGCGACATATGTCGCTGGCCGAAGTTTTTCAGATGGAATACACCCTGAGCCTCAACTGCTGCCGCCATCCGGAATTCAGCGAAGGGGTTCGGGCGCGATTGATCGACAAGGATCAGAAACCGCATTGGCACTGGCCGGACATTCACAATGTGCCGGAGGCGGTGGTCGAGGCGCATTTTCACAAGGTTTGGGAGGGGCGGCATCCGTTGGCGGATTTATCGTCCTACTAAAATTCGGACACAAAAAAGCGGCGCTTTATGCGCCGCTTTTCATTGCAGGTGTTACCAGCGGTTGCCGCGACCGTTGTGGTCACCTCGGTCGCTGTGTCGATCGTAATTGCCGCGACCGCGATGGTCATCCCAACCGCCGCGACGGTGGTCGTTCCAGTTACCGCGATCATTACCGCGCCAGCCACGGTTGTCGTAATGGCGCGGCGCCGGTTGGTAATAGCGCGGCTGCGAGTAATAACGCGGGGGCGGCTGGTAGTAACGTGGTGCTGGTTGGTAGTAGCGCGGGGCCGAGTAATACGTGCTGCCACCGCTGTAATAATTGCCGCCACCGCTGTAGTACGCCGGTGCGGGTGATGTGTAGACCTCCGACCTGTAATAGGTGTCTGCGTAGGAGTAAGGGGCACAACCGGCCACGGAAAACATCAACACGGCAAGCAGTAGGATTCGGCGATACATGGCGGCCTCCTGGACCGCGGATTGCCCACACCAGCGACGCTGGCAGGCATCAGTCGTTTATTCGGTGACTGACGAATGATCTGACAGCGTTTTCCGAATCTGGTGCGTTTCTGCAACAAGTTGAAACAAGTGATTGATGAAAGCTTGTTCATCCGCCACGCCACCATTCAGCCGCTGATTAGTGGTGGCCACCATGATATCCGCCGCCGTGATAACCCCGCCCGTAGCCGCCGCGATAGCCGTAACCACCGTAGTAATACCGGGCGCCGCCGTAGTAGCGCGGGCCGTAATATCCGCCGTAGTAATAGGGAGAGTAATAACCGGGATAGTAATAGGGCGTTGCGTACACATTGGGCGGAGCGTCGTAGTAGTAACAACCGGACAACCCCAGACCGAGCACTGCACCGAGCAGCGTTTGACGTAACAGCTTTCGAACACGCATGACGGCCTCCTGAAAGACCTGCGACAGCAGTCGGCACGGACCGGCTGACATCAGATTTGACTGAGCAATTCATGCCAAGTGCCCTGCCGCGCCGGCCTTCAGATCAATGGCACCGCTTGCGCAGCCGTGCCCCTCAGGCCGATCATGCGCAATACACGCAACCCTGCCGCAATGGCACCTGCGTCACATCGTGTTTATGGCTGACCCTTGATGAATCAACCCGACCTCTGCCCCGCCTGTGGCGCACGCAACGACTGCTCACTGGCCGATCCGCGAACCGCCGACCGCGCCTGCTGGTGCTACGGCGTGAGTATCGATCCGGCAATCCTCGAAGCGCTGCCGCCAGAACTGCGCGACAAATCGTGCCTGTGCCCGCGCTGCGCTCAGGTCGAGGCGCAACTGCAAGCGTCTGCCCGGCAGATCCCGTAAGATGCCCGCCCCTTTGCTTGCCGATTTCTGACCATGCGCGTCGACCGCTTCCTCAGCAACCTGCCCCGCTTCAACCGTCAGCAGGTTCGCTTGTTGCTGGTGGAAAAGCGCGTGCGCGTTGACGGAAAAGTCGTCGGCGATCCGCATAGCGAGGTATTGGAATTCAGCCGCGTCGAAGTCGATGACGAGGTGTTGCAACTCGGCAAACCGGCACGCTATTTCATGCTGCACAAACCGCCAGGCTGCGTCAGCGCCACCCGTGATCCGCAACACCCGACTGTGCTCGACCTGATCCATGAACCGGACAAGGACGACCTGCACATCGCCGGGCGCTTGGACTTCAACACCACCGGGCTGATGCTGATCACCAACGATGGCAGTTGGTCACGCCGCCTCACTCAGCCGCAAACCAAATCGCCAAAGGTCTACTACGTCGAGACCGAGCAAGACATAAGCGCGGAATATGCGATCAAGTTTGCCGAAGGCATCTACTTCGCCTTCGAAGACCTGACCACGCAACCGGCGCAGCTCGAACTGCTTGGGCCGAGGTCTGCGCGCTTGAGCATCGTCGAGGGGCGCTACCATCAGGTGAAGCGCATGTTCGGCCACTTCGACAACAAAGTGTTGCGCCTGCACCGTGAATCGATGGGCCCGCTGCTGCTGGATGACGCGCTAAAACCGGGCGAGTACCGCGCTTTGCGCACCGAAGAGATTCATTTGTTCTAAGCCGCCGACCGCTCAGCAGAACTTGTCGAACAATTCACCAACGGCACTTGCGCGATCCCCATGCCCCTGCTTGAATCAGGACGTCGGCCAAATTGTGACCGATGAGTCACACCATACCTCTAAGAAACTTTTTGCCGGGCGGAGAGCCACCAGCCTTCACCTCCGCCGACAAACTGCCCGCCAATAACAATACCCGTCGACCTGCCGTTCCGGATCGACATGGGCCCCAAAATTCCAGGCGTATGCCTACCTGTCACAAAGCTCGTGCAATCTCTATTTGCGCGCATACCCGCTTGCTTGCCAGGAGTCTTATGACATGAGGCCAGAAATCGCTGTGCTGGATATACAGGGTCAGTATCGGGTTTACACGGAGTTCTATCGCGCAGACGCCGCAGAAAAGACCATTATTCTGGTCAACGGCTCGATGGCCACGACTGCGTCGTTTGCACAAACCGTGAAAAATCTGCACCCGCAATTCAACGTTGTCTGCTATGACCAGCCCTACGCGGGCAAGTCAAAAGCCCACAACCGTCACGAGAAAATGCTCACCAAGGAAGTCGAAGGCCAGATCCTTCTGGAACTGATCGATCACTTTGGCGCCGAGCACGTGTTGTCGTTTTCCTGGGGCGGCGCCGCCACTCTGGTGGCGCTTGCGCAACGGCCACGACGTATAGAGAAAGCCGTGATCAGCTCGTTCTCGCCGGTGATCAACGCCCATATGCTCGACTACCTCGAACGCGGCATCGACTACCTCGGCAGTCGGGATGGTGATCGTGTCGGGAACCTGGTCAACAGCACCATCGGCAAACACCTGCCGTCGCTGTTCAAGCGTTTCAATTATCGTCACGTCAGCAGCCTTGCCGAACACGAATATGGCCAGATGCACTTCCACATCAGCGATGTACTGCACAGTGATCGTCAGTGCTATTTGAATGCGGCGAAGAAAATCGATGTGCCGGTGCTGTTCGTCAATGGCGAGTGGGATGAATACACCGCCGCCGACGATGCGCGTCTGTTCGGCAACCATGTGGCGCACAGCACCTTCATGACGCTGCAGGCCACCGGGCACTTCCTCGACATGGAACACAAAGCTGCATGCCGCGACAGCCAGAACGCCCTGCTCGACTTCCTCAAACCAGCGGCGCAGACAAACCGAACGCATTACCGGTTTGTGCAGGATCAACATGCATTGGCCATTTGAAAGCGTCAGCGCGAGCAAGTCTGCGGGCCTGAGGTATCAGCGCCTCCTCACCTGCCAGGCTTGCCCGCGATTGACCGATTTCAGCGCTGTAACGTCATGCGAGCAAAAGAAAACTTCAAATCCGTGGCCGAGTCTGGTACAAAGTCAGCCGCTCTGAGCGGGTATAGTTTAATGGTAGAACAGTAGCTTCCCAAGCTTCCGACGAGGGTTCGATTCCCTCTACCCGCTCCAATCGAATTTCAGTCTCACGTTAGATTCTTGACGGGGGATGCAGGTAACGAAAAACCGGCATCGATGGCCGGTTTTTTTGTGCCCGGAATTTATGAACCGTCAAATCATAACTCCATAAAATTGTGAGTTAACCTCGATAAAGGTTAATAAACACTTTTTTAAGGGATTTATGTTCTTGGACGCATTGCTACCTTAATTCTATAATTTTGTGAGTTAAGCCACCTTCAGTCGCGGTAATCACAGTATGTTGGAATTAACTCTCAGCAAGCCCAGCGAAGTCGTCAAACGGCTCTGCGAGCGTTTGCGCACAGAACGGCTTGCCCAGCAGATGACACAGGCCGATGTGGCCGCACGCGCAGGTATCGGGACCAACACCGTCTCTAACCTGGAAGCCGGGCGTAACGTCGGTTTCGAAAATGTTATCCGCGTAGCCATGACACTTGGTCGCGGCAAGGAACTCGAAAACCTGTTCCTGCCCAAACTGGATAGCCTGGATGACATCGTCCGCTACGAAACCACTGCCAAGCGTCATCGTGCCAGAAGGAAATCAGACAATGCTTAAGCAGGTCGATGTCTTCTACAACGGCTGGGGCGAGCATTGGCGTTGGGGCTCGCTGGTATCCACGACGGCGATCTCGGGTCGGCCAATGATCGTATTCGAATACAGCGACGAGGCGAAAAAAAGAGGGCTGGAACTCTCGTCATTCAGACTTCCACTGGAAGGTCCCCGGTTACGCCGAGACTTCCCGTCCCATCAGTTGGCATTACCAGGCCCAGTGTATGACTCGCTACCAGACGGTTGGGGAATGCTACTGATGGATCGCTTATTCAGGCGCCGCAACCTCAATCCGGCGCGCATTGGTCCGCTTGAACGACTTGCCTACATAGGCAATAACGCCATGGGCGCCATGTCATTTGAACCTGTTGCTCCCGAGGCGCTGGAGCCACACAAACATATACCCATCGAACTGCTCGCGAGCGAAGTTCAGCAAGTGCTCAATGGCGACGGCGGAGCCTTCCTACAGGAACTGCTGCTGGTGGGGGGATCTCCGCAAGGTGCCAGGCCAAAGGCGCTGATCTATCGCGATCCAGCGACAGAAGCTTTTACTACTGCTGCTACCGAAGGTTTCGAAGCGTGGTTGGTCAAGTTCCCGGCCAGACAAGAACACCCCGAAGTGTGTGCCATTGAGATGGTCTACGCCCACTGCTTGCGCTTGTGCGGCATAGATACTCCAGACACCCGATATTTTCGCCTGCCTGACGGGCTGGCAGCTTTCGCCACCAAACGCTTTGACAGGCAGGATGGACTGCGCGTGCCCATGCAAAGTCTCGCAGCCTTTACCGGAGCAGATTTCCAGACAGCGGGCGTGTTGGACTACGTCAATTTCTTGCGGGCGACTCAAATGTGCACTAACGACGTCCGTGAAAAAGCGGTGGCTTTCGAGCGCGCTGTCTTCAATGTCGCGTTCAACAATCGTGATGATCACCCCAAGAACTTCGCCTACCTGATGTCGTCGTCCGGCGAATGGAAATTGGCTCCTGCCTACGACGTGACGTTCTGTGAAGGACCGGGCGGGTATCACCAGATGGACGTGATGGGGGAAGCGCTGGAGATAGACCGCAGAGCCATGCTCAGACTGGCAGAAGAAGCAGAGATAAAGGCTGATAAAGCGGGAGATATCATCAACAGGATTTGCGACGTGGCAAGCCAGTTCGGGGCTTTTACCGAGAGTCTCTATTCGGGCATGATCACCCCGGAAACCTTGCACATTATCCAGAATCGAATCGACGAAAATATCGCGTTACTTCGCTGAAGCGAAAACCGCCAAATATATTGGCATCTCCCCCCTCCCCCTGCGCGGCCAACAACGAGCACGCGTCTGCACTTTTCGAGGGATTCCACATGGCGGCGAGCATGCCGCTGATGACAGAACTCAGAAGAGCACTTCACTCATGACTCAAAACATTTACGACGATCCTGAATTTTTCCAAGGCTACAGCCAGATGAACCGCTCCATCGGCGGTCTCGACGCGGCGCCGGAGTGGCCGGCACTTCAAGCGTTATTGCCACCGATGCACGGTTTGTACGTGGTAGATCTAGGCTGCGGCTACGGCTGGTTCAGTCGTTGGGCCAGCGAGCACGGCGCCGCGAACGTGTTGGGGCTGGATGTTTCGGAAAAGATGCTGGAACGCGCCGCCGAAACCACTTCAGCGGCGAATATTCGCTACGACCGTGCCGATCTGGAACAGCTGGACCTGCCTGCTTGCACCTTCGATCTGGCTTACAGCTCGCTGGCGTTGCACTACATCAAAGATCTGTCCGGGCTGTTCGCCAATGTCTACGCAGCGCTGAAACCGGGCTCACACTTTGTTTTTTCCATCGAACACCCGATCTTCATGGCGCCGCGCAATCCCGGTTGGCTGATCGACAATGAAGGACGCAAACGCTGGCCGCTGGACAGTTATCAGATGGAGGGCGAGCGCGTGACTAACTGGCTGGCCGAAGGTGTGATCAAGCAGCACCGTACGGTCGGCACCTTGCTCAATACGTTGATCGCGGCCGGCTTCAACATTCGGCATGTCAATGAATGGGGGCCGAGTGATGCAGACGTGGCCGCACAACCGGCACTGGCGGAAGAACGCGAGCGGCCGATGATGATGCTGGTGGCGGTACAGCGCTAACGCATCAATCAATTGTGCAGAGGGAGCATGTTCCCTCTGCACAGGCTTGTTCCATGTCAGCGCGTCGCGACGATGAACAATCGCGGAAACGGCAGCAGAACCGAACCATCCTCAAGCGTCGGATAAGCCTTCTCTACCGCCGCCAGATACTGCTCCAGGTACTGCGCCCGCTCCGTCTCGGTCAACGGATTGAGAAACGGGATCAGCCCACTGCCCTTGAACCACTCGACGACGCCTGAAGCGCCACCCGCCAACTGGTGGTGATACGTGGTGCGCCACACATCGACCCGCGTGCAGTGCGCACGCAGCATCGAGAAGTAAGTGCTGGCAGTCGCCATCTCGGTACGCTGCCCGGCGGCGCCGGCAAGTTTGCTCGCCCACGGGCCATCGGCCGCGACTTCACGCATCAACCGGTGGGAAGGTTCGTTGAGGTTGTCGGGCATCTGGATCGCCAGACTGCCGCCGGGTGCGAGCTTGCTGGCCAATGCCGGCAGTAACGAGGCGTGGTCCGGTAGCCACTGCAACACCGCATTGGCAAAGATCACATCGAACGGACCTTCATCCGCCCAGCGATCAATCTGCGCCACTTCGAATTGCAGCTGCGGTAAACGCTTGCGTGCCGCCTCGATCATGTCCGGCGAACTGTCCAGCCCACTGACTTTTGCCCCCTGAAAACGCTGCACCAGCAACTCGGTCGAGTTCCCGGGGCCGCAACCGATATCGACCACCGACCGCGCGTCGGTCGTGGGAATCGCCGCCAGCAGATCGCGGGCCGGGCGGGTGCGTTCATCTTCAAAAGCGACGTACTGTTTGGCGGACCAACTCATTGCGTTTCTCCTGTCGGGGCATTTCAGCGGTTCGTCACGATACAGGCTGCGATGCGAGCTGATCCAGAGCGACTCATTGCAAACGGTGTCAGCAGATTCATGGCTTATCGCCAATTCATCGGCTCCTATGCTTTTGACGACCGTCCGTCGAACCGAATCAAAGCGATTTTGACAGCTAAAAAATCGTACCTATAGTCAAGGTGCGGCAGTCGGAAGGAACCCGACGCATCAATTTTCGTGCTGGGAGCACGGCCAGCTCATACCTCATGACCGGTGGGTTCCGCCAGTAGTGTGCTCGCAACAGCCAAGTGGCAAGCAAGCGTCGTCGCGTCTCGATCGAGTCCGACGATCACTATGAAAAAGGAGCTTAACCATGTCTCGAGTCACGGATATTCTGGTTTCCATCGACACCGAAACCATCCTGAAAAACTATCCGAACATCAGCAAGAATCCTGCTTCGCCCACCATGATCGATGTCAATCATGTGTACATGGTCACCAATCAGAACAACGTGGTCAGCGGCCAGGCCGGGGGTGAACTGAACCTCAAGGCGCAGGTCGGTGATCTGATTCGCTGGCGTGAAACCAGTCTGTCGCAGAGCTTCGAAACGGCAGTCATTTTCTACAAATTCATTGGCAACAAAGGCAGCGAGCTGATCTCGACACCTACGCCGCGCAAGGCTACAGCCTGCGTCGCGGTGCCAAACACCAGCAACCCTTCAGTGCCAAGCTGCCAGAAAGTCGATAACCATTACTGGTCATCCGAAACCCTGGAATGCGGCAGCGTGACCTATCACTTCCACTTCCTGATCGTCGATCGCGACTGCAAGATTGTCGGCTGCTGCTCGTGGGACCCGTTCATCACTATCCGCAACTGATACGGCGCGAGGCCTCTTGATAGCGAGAGGCCTCGTCCTTCAATTGTCGCCCCGGCCGGAACAGGATGTCTTGCCTGGACCAATGCGTTTGCCGTTTTGCACCACCATCATGAAAGGAATCCATGATGACTTCCGAACCGATCCCGTCGCCGTCTTCCGGCGACACCAGCGCACACAATATATTGCTGATCATTGATGCCGAATCGCTGCTTACGCACTATCCGAGCCCAAGCCAGGATGCCGCGAAGCCAACTGGCATCAGCAATGGATTCATCTTTTTCGCAGCCGGTAACACTTCGAAAGAAATAGTTATAAATGACAGTAAAATCACGCTTCCTGTTGATATCGGCCAGGTTATCCGCTTTCGTGGCAGAACCGTGAGCCTGATTACCGATCACAGCGCGGTGATTTACAGCATGACTGTCGACAACAGCGGCATCCTTTCCAATCCAGCGCTTGAAGTTCACACCGGCCTCACCGTCCCCGCCCCCAACCCGCAATCTCCTACGGAGCCAAGCAGTCATAAAGCTGACGATCACTTCTGGGCTTGCACGCCGAAGAAACCGGGCAGCGTTAAGTGCGAGCTGAGTTTCATGCTGGTCAATCAGCAGTGTGAGGCGCAGGGATATTTCATATGGACGTTTAGCTTCGAAATTAACTGATTAAATCGGCAGCAAAAAAACCGGCCTTCAAGACCGGTTTTCAGCATCAGTCGTAGTACCCGACTGTTTTTTTCAAATGATCTGAATACTCATATATGTCATCGACTGAGTTAATGGGGTGGCGCGTCTCATTTTTTTCCTCATCAAAAATACCGAGGTACTTTTGTGAACGATTGAAATGGAGTCGACAGATCGGTTTACGATTGTTGTCATCCAGCAGGATGCCGAAATAACTCTGCGTATCACGCTGAACTATCCGCTTGGCATCGACCACCGATCGAACTAACGCCCGGACAATGTGATAACCCTCTAGCTCCTCCAGAGTGGTCAAGACTTTGTCATCTGACTCGTCACGCGGATCGACCGGATCTGTTCCCGCCGTTACCGATGGCAGTGCAGCCAAGGCTGGTTGAATAGTCCCACTCATTGCGGATTTGAGCCGTTCATTGATTTGATCGTTGAGAAACTGCGCGACAGCCTTTCTCGTCAGTTCATGAAACTGCTCACGAACCTTCTGCGTGATCACTCCGTCGTATACACGAGAAGCGAATACCTTGACGAAGTCGTCATCCGGCTTGCTGACCTGAGATGCGATTACTTTCTTGATCTGGCTGACGTACTTCAATTCGCCAGCGGCACTGATGATCGAGTCAACATCGAATGCTGACTTGGTCAGTTTGATTAATTCGGGAACCGAGTATTCATCGATATCCAGAAGATCCAGTTCCAGAAACGGCTTTTCATCCATCTTGTTCGCTGCGTCCAGATCGGTAAAAAACTTATAGACCTGACCATTTGTGAGAATGGAGATTCGGGCGCTGGTCACGTGAAAGTAGCGAAATAATTGAGAGGCATGATTGATGTGCAGCGACTCACCAATTTTTTTGCACTCGATGAGAATTTGCACCTCGCCATCCTTCATGATGGCGTAATCAATTTTCTCACCCTTCTTCGTGCCAATATCGCAGACAAACTCCGGCGTCACCTCCGTCGGATCGAAAACGTCATAGCCCAGCACAGTGCTGATAAACGGCATGACGAATGCATTTTTTGTTGCTTCCTCTGTTTGGATTGCAGCGCTCTGCAACCGAACTTTCGCGGCTAGACTGGCTAACTTTTCGAAAAACTCCATGAGTGGCCTCTGCTTGATTTCGATCCATGTGCTGACTTAGTGGCAATTTGATTGCCCCTTGATACTAGACACAAACCCGTACAAAGAAAGGGCCGCCCCAAATTTGCGCTCTCACCACCGCAAATCAGCTCGAGCTTTTATCGAGCGAAAATATTTATAAGTAGAATTTTCGCAAAGCCCCGAGTGTCAGAACTTCAACACCCCCCAATAAGGAACACGGTCATGAAGTTCGCAAAAATCTCCCAGAAGCTCGCCCTCTGGGCCGGTAGCCCCAAGACATTTATGGGTGCACTGATTCTGATTGCACTCTGGGGGATGAGTGGGCCGATTTTCCATTTCAACGACACCTGGCAACTGATCATCAATACTTCGACGACGATCATCACCTTCCTCATGGTGTTTCTGATTCAAAACACGCAGAACCGTGATACCGACATCCTGCATCTGAAGATCGACGAGTTGCTGCTGGTGACCAAGGAAGCGCAAAACGCGATGCTCGGGCTGGAGGCGCTTGATCTCAAGCAATTGGAGGCGTTGCGCCGGCACTATCGCAGTTTGGGTGAAGGCGAGGTTTTCAATCTTGATGGGCTGGGAGAGAAGAGCAAGCCGAAGCAGGATTTGAATGACTGCTGAAACAGATTCAAAAGATCGCAGCCTTCGTTAGCCCCTACATAAATCCCTGTAGGAGCTGCCGAAGGCTGCGATCTTTTGATCTACAGCTCAAATCAACGGCTGGCTTGCAGCGCCCGGGCCATTTCCAGATGGCTTTGCAGTTTTGGCAGGGTTTCGTCAGCGAAGGCTTTGATCTCTGGCACGTCGGTAGTCTGCGCTTCCTGCTGAATTTGCTGAATGGCTTCTTCGGTAGCCTTGACCTGGCTCGCAGCGTAAGCCTGATCGAAGGTCGCGCCGTCTTTGACTTCGGGCATCAACGCCTTGGCCTTGTCGGCAAGTTCTTCGCGCGGTTCGATGGGTATATCGAGCTTCTTGGCGATCTTCGCCAGATGCTGATTAGCGGTCGTGCGGTCATTGATCACGACAATGGTGTAATCCTTGACCTCTTTGGATTCGGATTTCTGGTGCGCCAATCGGCTGGCTTCAATGTCAGCCATGCCTTTGGCCGAGGCATCGTTGATGAATTCGGCAGGCGACTGGGCAAAGGCACTGCTGGCACACAGGCCCAACAGGGTGGCAAAACTTAAACGACGTACTCGGGTGGCCATCCGGCTCATGGTCGCGCCCTCCTTCTTTCGAAATTCAAGCGGGAGCTTGCGCCCCCGCCTCTCAATCAAAACTACCTCACCGACTACTTCGATTTCTGAGCGGGCTTGCGGCCCATTTCGGTTTTCGAAGAATCTTTGTCGACAGTCGTGGTGGTAGTTTTCCCACCTTTGCGACCGGCTTCAGACGCTTTCGTTCGATCGTTGGCGAAGTTTCCCGAGTTCGAGTTTCTTGAGTTAGGCATGATTCTCTTCCTCTTGGTGTTGATCGTCGCGAGCAGGTGCCCGCCTAGATTGAGAATGGCCTGACCGGCAAAGGTTTAGAAAAGTTGCCGACACTGCGACGAACGGTGAGCGCTGATTCAGACGTCAAGCGCCTGATGATTCAGGCGCTTGGCTGCATACATCGCCTGATCGGCGTGGCGGAACAGTTGCGGCTCTTCATGGCCATGATCCGGGTAAAGAGCAACACCAATGCTCGATTCGATGTGCAGGCTGTGGCCATCAAGGCGCATTGGCTGCGTCAGCACCTGACGGATTTTTCCGACGACGTTATCGGCATCTTCGACCGCGTGAATGCTGTGCAGCAACACCACGAACTCGTCGCCACCAATGCGCGCCACGGTATCGGTTTCACGCACACACCCCTTGAGCCGATTGGCCACTGTTTGCAGGAGCATGTCGCCGATGGCATGTCCGAAGGTGTCATTGACCTGTTTGAAGCGATCCAGATCAACGTACAACAGCGCCATATGCCCAGACGCTTCCCGGGCACAGGCCAGCGCTGCCTTGAGCCGATCACGCAGCAGTTCGCGATTGGGCAATTGGGTCAACTGGTCGTATTGCGCCATGCGCCGCAGCCGTGCGTGCAATTGCTGGCGCTCGATGGCCGTAGCGACCTGGGCGCAGACGTATTGCAGCAGTTCTTTGTCCTGCTCGGTGTAACGCTCACCGCCGGGCAGGCTTTTGACGATCAGGGCGCCGATGGTGCCGTTTTTCGAGTTCAGCGGCACGCCTAGCCAGCACGCGGCATTCTGGCCTGTCACCAGTGCGGCGAAATCGGCTGGCGAATCGGGACCGTCAGGCGTCAGAAGAATCGGCTGGCCGCTGCGAATCACCTCGGCGCAAAGGCGCGCGGTGGTTGCACCCGGTTGCTCTGGCTGCAACTGGTGATCGTCGACGTGGTAAGGGAAGTTCAACTGCCCGCAGTGCTCGTCATACAGCGCCACGGAAAAATTCATCGCCGGCAGCCATTCACCGATGATCAGGTGCACGCGTTTGAACAATGCCAGCAAGTCCTCAGCCGCATGTGCAGCCTCGGAAATCGCGTAAAGCGCCGCTTGCCGTGATTCGGCCTGCTTGCGTTCGGTGATGTCGCGGGCCACGGCAATGCGCAGTTGATCGACTTCCGACCAGCGCGCCGACCACAAAATGTTAGCGACGCTGCCGTCCTTGCGCACGTAGCGGTTTTCAAAATTGTGTTTCGGCTCGCCGCCCATGATGTCGTGGGCGGCAGCGAGGGTGCGCTGACGGTCAGCGGGGTGTACGAGCTCGATCATCGGCCGGCCGATCAGCTCATCCGGTGTGTAGCCGAAAATACGTTCGCAGGCGGCGCTGACAAAAACGAAGCGGCCTTGCTTATCGACGGCACAAACGGCGTCCAGCAATAGATCGATGAAGCTCGCCAGCGGCGCGGAGTTTCGGCTTTCCATGGTTCAGCGTGGATGTCCGGGCAATGCAGCACTCATCAACCATCCCTGCCCCAAAAACGTTGTTTCCATTCAAAAAATCTCAAGCCTTGTTCGGCATCAGTCCCGGCAAGGCATGGACCAGCGCATTCACCGCAAAACCGATGAACATCACCCCGCACAAGCGGGTGATCAACAGTTCGTGGCGCTGATATACCGTGCGCACGCGCTGCGCGCCGACAACGCCGATCAGAATAGCGTAGGCCAGCAAGCCGCCGAGAAAACTCAGGGCGATCAGCATTGGCAACATCGACCAATTGAGCAGTTCGGCGCGGCTCGACAGCAGCGCGGTGAACGTCGCCACCGCCACCGGATACGCCTTGGGGTTGGTCAGGCCGAACAGAATCCCGTGCCAGAACGGGTTGCGCGCCGCGCCCTGCGGGGCGTCATCGCTACGGCGTTGGGCGCGAACTGCACGCCAGCCGAGCCAGAACAGATACAGACCGCTGAGCACCCCAAGCACATCGAACGCGGTGCTGCCGATCTCGCGAGCGCCGACAATCGCGATCAGTGCGGTGCTACACCAGACCACATCACCGAGCAGATGCCCGCAGAGAAACCCGGCCCCGGCCCGTCGCCCATGAGCCGCGCCGATGCCAAACACCGCCAGCACTCCCGGACCCGGCGTGATGCCATAGATGAAACCCGAGGCCAGAACGGCCAATAGCAACGATAGAGTCATGGAAAACCTGTCAGCGCCCGTACACGTAGTGGCCAGTCTATATCAGCCGATTGCGCCTGATCACTGCCCGTCGTAAAAACGCATGCCCGAGTACGGTTTCTGCCGACACGCTGTCAGTCGGGAAGCAAGATCGCCGACATGCAGTTCGAGCTTGTGCCCGTCAGGGTCGAGGAAGTAGAACGACGCACCTTCGCTGCCGTTGTCCCGCCACTCCTGCACGTTGGCAGCTTTTAGCTGCTGGACAAGTAGCGGGAAACTCTCCGCGCTCAAGTTGAAAGCGTAATGGGTGTAATCCGCGCCGGGTTCGGCTTTGCGCAACGGATCGAGCGACAGACACAGCCATAAACCGGGCAACGACAGATAGGCGCCTGCGTCCCACGTGGCCTCGACGCGCAAACCGAGCAGATCGCGATAGAACGCGAGACTGCGAGGCAAATCGCTGACGGCGAGGGTCAGGTGGTTGAGGCCGGTGAGCATCGGATCAGTAACCTCTGAAGTCTTCGGGGACGTTGTATTGTTTGCCGTCGTAACTAAGGGTGATTTGAGTTTTACCCAGATCAGTGGTCTTCGACACGCACTCTTTACCGGACTTGTAGGTTTTCAGCGCCGAACGGTTGGAGGTGATGATCAGGTCGGCGAAACCGTTGTGGCTGGTTTTACCGATTTCGAGAGTTCTGCGCACTTTCTGGCCTTCACCTTCGCAATCACTCATCCATTCGCCGTTGTCTTTATAGATCACTAAACCTTCAAGTACCGGACGCAACTGGCTGCCTTCACGCACATACAACGCCAGGTCGGTCTTCTCGTACGGGATGGCATGCGAGCTGTGGCCAAACATCGATCGCAGCCCAAACGCACGCAACCCCGGCGCCACGTTGTAGCGTGCCGTATCGATCTTCAAGTCGCGTAGGTTGACGGCATCGGAGTTGTAGGCGCCGGGCTTGTGATAACTGGCGATGGTTTTGGCGCTTGAGTTCACGATCGACAAGTCCAGGTCGAAGGTTCCGACATCTTTATCGTCTGCCGAGTCAGGCAGGAATGTGGACTTCACGGATATCGCCTGATCATTGAAGGCCGGCCAGACTTTGCAGCGTGAGAGTGATTTACCGTCGAACTCTTTGACGATGCAGGCAGCCTGGGCTTGAGCAGAGAGGGCCAGAAAACCGAGGGCGATTAGAAGTCTGATTGGGGTGAGCATTGTTCTTCCTTGATAAGTGTCGTGTTTGGCAGGCATCAATCAGAAGCCTTTGAAGCCTTCTGGCAAAACGTAGGCCTTGCCGTCATAACGAAGTGTGGTCAGCACTGGTTTGTCGGTGGTGGATTTTACATCGCAGGACTGCGGCTCGCCCTCGCCAACAAGGCTGGTAGAGACTGACTTGACGATCAGGTCGGCGTAACCGTGAGAGCGGGTCTTGGCCAGTTCCACGGTTCGAATCGTCTCATAGCGTTCACCAGCGCAACCGCCATCCCACTCTCCACCAAACTGATAAACCACAAACCGATCCATGACCGGGCGCAAGGTACTGCCCTCTTTTACGTAGAGCGACAACAAGGTTTCATCTACGGGATTAACCCGAGAGGAGCCTCTAAATCTCACCCGAACACCAAAGGCTTGTAGCTCTGGGGTGAGTTTGTAGCGTGCGGTATCCAGTTGCAGATCATCCACGGCAATGGCATCGGACATGTATGCCGAAGGCAGTCGATAGGTCGCAAGTGGCTCAGGACTGTCAGTCGACAACACCGACAAGCCAAGATCGTAGGTCCCCACCCGGTCTGATTCGCCATACATAGGATCAGGCGAAAAATTAGCGACTGCGGTTAGCGTAAGACCAGGAAAAGCCGGCCAGTCTTTGCAGACGGAAAAGTCCATCACCTTCACCACCGCTGGGCGCTCACAAGCGGCCAATACCTGACCCGCCATCAGCACACCCAACAGTGCAGCACACCCCATCACCCCAGACTTCACTGTCACTTCCCACTCCCTTGATAACTTTTTCAGCCGCGCACTATCCCCTGCGCTATCGGCCGTTTCAACCGAATCTATATCTGGCCGCCAATCTGCTCGGTGCTGGCAAGGCTGACGAGTGGAAGTGGTCTATCACCGCATGACACTGTAGTGTTGTGTATTACAAGCCACTACATCGAGATCGCCATGTCTGTCATGTCTTTGCGTCTTCCAGACGAAATTGCCGACACACTCTCCAACCTCGCCAAAGCGACCGGTCGCAGCAAGTCTTATCTGGCAGTCGATGCGTTGCGTGAATACCTCGCCCGAGAGGCCTGGCAAATCGCAGAGATCCAACAGGCTTTGACGGAAGCCGATGCTGGCGACTTCGCCTCAGCCGAAGAAGTCAGGTCCATTGCCGACAAATGGAAAGCCAATGCGAGTTGAGTGGCTACGTACCGCGCTAAAGAATCTCGATGACGAAGCCGCCTACATCGCGATTGAAAATCCAAAAGCGGCTTCGCAGTTTGTTCAGGCGATTGTCGATAGTGTCGATCACCTCTGCCGCTTTCCGGCCTCCGGGCGCGAAGGACGATTACCCGGTACCCGAGAATGGATTCTGCCCGACCGCCCTTATCTGATTCCTTATCGGGTTCGCCACGGTAGCGTGCAGATTCTGCGTATCTTTCACACCCGCCGGCTTCCACCCAATAGGTGGTAGACGCAATTCAATCGACGGCCTCACTTTGGCCAATCCCCTCCTCAATCCGCCGATTCAACCAGTTCAACGCCTGATCCCCGCCCCGCCGCTTGTGCCACGCCAGCACAAACGTGAACGGCGGTATCTCGAACGGTGGCGGCACGACAACCAATGCCTGCTGATCGATATCGCGTAAGCCTCGCGATGCCACGGTGAGAATCAGATCCGTATCACGGATGAACTGCGGTGCAACGCTCCAGTGCGGCAGGCTGATGGCCACACGTCGGCGTTCGCGTAACGCGGTCAGAGTGCGTTCGATTTCCGGTGTTCCGCTGCCACGCATCTCCAGCAAAACGTGTGGGCGCGAGAGATAAGTTGGCAGGTCGAGTTGGCCATTGGCGGGCATGCTCTGGCGATCCAGCAAACACACGTAGTGTTCTTCAAACAGCGGCGTGCTGCGCAATTCATTCGGCAGTTCGGGAAAGACTCCGGCAGCGACGTCGATATCGCCGTTGAGCACGCCATCGAGCATGCCTTCGCGGCTGGCATGGCTGATTTGCAGGTCGATACCCGGAGCTTCGCGACGCAGGGTGCGGATCAGTCCCGGCAGAATGATGGCCGCGCCGTAGTCGGACATTGCCAGACGAAATGTACGCCGCGCGAGGGCCGGATCGAATGTGTTCGGCGCCAGCAGCGATTGCACCTGGGCCAAGGCTTCAGCCAGTGGTGCAACCAGTTCCAGCGCCCGAGCGGTGGGCACCAACGTCGACCCGGCGCGCACCAGCAATGGATCGCCGAGCAAATCTCGCAGTCGTGCCAGCGCATGGCTGACGGCCGGTTGACTCAGGTGCAAACGCTCGGCGGCGCGAGTGACATGCTGCTCGCTGAGCAAGGCGTCGAGGATCACCAACAAGTTAAGATCGATACGGCGCAGATCATTCATCTGATGCATGTTCTGGATGACAAAACGGAATTTAAATCTGCGCGACGAATACTCTAGAGTCCAGCAAAACCTGTTGGAGAGTGAACATGAGTACGTTGCATTGGGCTGGCCTGTTATTGCTTGCGGCGTTTGCCGGAGCAGTGGTGCCGTTTCAGAGTGCGATCAACAGCAATCTGGCCCGAGGCCTTGGGCATCCGTTGTGGGCGACGCTGGCCTCGTTATTGGTCAGTGTGTTGGTGCTTTTGCCGGTAATTATCGCCTTGCGTTTGCCACTGCCGAGCCTGGCGTTTATCAGTAAGGCACCCTTGTGGATGTGGGCTGGCGGCGCGTTCGGTGTGTGTTTTGTGGCGCTGGCTGTGATGCTGCTGCCCAAGCTCGGCGCATCGGGTTTTGTCGCTCTGGCGCTGGCGGGCCAGGTGCTCGCCTCGATGCTGCTCGATCATTTCGGGCTGTTCGGTCTGCTGGAAAAACAACTCACTCTGCCACGGGTGTTCGGCGCGTTAATGCTGATTGGCGGCGTGGTGTTGATTCAGTTTGGTGAAGCCGCAGGCAGGAATCTGGCAACTGCCGGGTAGGACATCGGAGCAATCGACGACTCACAAAGGCATCGTCCTACAGCGAAGTATCCATACCCCTTCAACATCGCAAGAAGCATCTGATTCTCCCCCGACGCAGCTCTCCGTAAAGTCTGGCAACACACACAAATTGCAACAAACCACGGAAGCTTCATTCAAGGGATGTCCAGATGAATCAGATGCAGCAAGCACCGAATACCTTTTCCAACTATCGAAAAATAATCGCGCTGGCCAACCAAGATTGGGATATCGCCCAGCAGGGCAAAGTCGCCGGGCTTAACGTTGAGGTCAAAGGCGCCAATCGCCTGCTTGACCAATACGGACGCGAATTCCATCACTTCTGTACAACGTCTTATCTCGGACTGGACCACCATCCTGCCATTCTCGAAGGCGCCATCGCCGCCCTGCTGGATACCGGCACTCTGCGGGTGGCCAACTCAAAAAACCGCTGCAAACTGGCAATTCTTGAGCAATACGAAACCGAGCTGTCAGAGCTGTTCGGCGCCGTTTGCCTGAGCGCCTTGTCGTGCAGTGCCGCCAGCGCCGGCATCCTGCCATTGCTGGCCAGCGGCGTGTTCACCGAGAACCGGCCGCCGGTGATGGTGTTTGATCGTCATGCGCATTACTCGATGAATCACTTGAAAGCCGCCTGCGCCGATGAAACGCAGGTGCTGACCTGCCCGCACAACGACATGGATTTTCTTGAGCGCGCCTGCCAGCAATATGGCCGCGTAGCGTACGTCGCCGACGGTGCCTACAGCATGGGCGGCGTGGCCAACATGGAAAGCCTGTTGTACTTGAAAGACCGGTACGGGATGTTTCTGTATCTGGACGATTCCCACGCGTTGTCCGCCGTGGGCAAGCACGGTGCCGGACTGGCACGTCCGCGGATTGATGCATTGGAGGATGACTGTCTGATCGTCGCTTCGCTGGCCAAATCATTCGGCGCCAGTGGCGGGCTGGTGATGCTTGGCAACGAGCGGCAGAAACAACTGATCCAGCGTTATGGCGGGCCTGCCAACTGGTCGCAAAGCCTGAACTGCGCAGCAATCGGTGCCGGTCGAGCGTCGATCCGACTGCATCGCACGCCTGAATTCGCCCCATTGCAGGTCCGGCTTCAGGCTAATATCCGCCTGTTTGACAGCCTGATCAGCACCGAGCAATGCCACAGCAACATGGCCATCCGGCTGATCAGTTGCGGCAAGGCAGATCTGGCCAACCGCGTCGCCAGCGAGTTGGCCGAGCGTGGCTTTTTCACCAGTGCGGTGTTTTTTCCGGTGGTCGCTCAAGGTAAAGCGGCCATCAGGATTACGTTGCGGGCAGATATGGAGCCGCCGTTGATCGAGCAGTTCTGTGAATTGATCACCGAACTGTTGCGTACTCACAGCGCCGACCTCGAACGCTGAAACCAAGGACGATTCATGAAACCCGGCGCCACCCTGCTCATCACTTGTTCCACGGTTTTTCTCGCGCAGTTGGGCATGAGTATTTACTTGCCGGCGCTGCCCGCGATTGCCGAATACTTGAATGCACAACCCTCGCAGGTGTCTTGGGGGCTGTCGCTGTACCTGATCGGCATGGCATTGCCCATGCTGTTCTGGGGCAGTCTGGCACAGCGCATCGGACGCAAACCGGTGTTGCTGGCGGCGCTGGGTGTTTGTGGCCTGGCTAATCTGGCGTTGCCGCTGGGTTCGACGCTGGAATCGTTTTTGTTGCTGCGGCTGATTCAAGGCATTGGTGCCAGCGGCATTTCAGTGATGGCGCGGGTGCTGATTCGCGACAGCTTCCAAGGCGATCTGTTGGCCAAGGCGTTGTCGTGGATTTCGATTTCGTTCGTGGTGGCGCTGGGCATCGGCCAGTACCTGGGATCAATCATCGAGGTGACGCTCGGTTGGCAGGCGATTTTCTATCTGCTGGGTTTGAGTTGCCTGGCGATGGCGCTGATCGTCTCGCAGGTAACTTTCCCGGCGCTGATCGATGAGCCGGCGACTGCCTCATCGTGGACGGTTTACCGACTCATCGTGATTGATCGGGCCTTTCTGCTGCCGGCGCTGGCCGGTGGTCTGGGTTACGGCGTGATCATCGCGTTTAACACTGCTGCGCCGCTGATTCTGCAAGGGCCATTCAACTGGTCGAGTGTGGATTACGGGCTGCTCGGGTGGCCGATCAGCGCGGCGTATTTTCTCGGTGCGCTGGCGGTTAATCGTTTCGTTGTGCGCACTGGCCAACGGTGGCTGATGACGATGGGAGTGGGTTTGGTCATGGTCGGTAGCGCGGTGATGTTGCTGGGGAGTCTGGCGGCAAGTTCCATCGCGTTATTGCTGTGGTTGCCCTACTGTTTGGCGGTGTTCGGGCAGTCGCTGAACTACCCGATCAGCCTGTCGCAGGCCAACGACGGCGCACCGATTGCCGGTGCCTACGCGATGGCTTTGAGCGGTTTCATTCATCAGTTGATGGCGGCGATCATCGGCGCGATTGCCAGTCTGATCGCCGGTCCTCAGGCGTGGCCGCTATCCGTGCTGTGCACGTTGCTGGCAGTCGGAGCGCTGCTCTGCGTGAGCTTCGCACCGACACGCATGAAGAGTTAAAACGCGTTGCGGAAAATCTCTTCGATCTGCCGCTGATCCGCCGCACGCGGGTTGGTCAGGCCGCAAGCGTCTTTCAGGGCATTGGTGGCGAGCACCGGAATGTCAGAGAGCTTGGCGCCGAGTTCACGCAAACCGCCGGGGATTTCCACGTCGCGGGCCAGACAACGAATCGCGTTGATCGCCGCCTGCGCGCCCTCCTCCGCACTGAAACCACGAATGTCCGCGCCCATGGCGTGGGCGACATCGGTTAGTCGATCGGCGCACACCAATGCGTTGAACGTCTGTACATGCGGCAGCAACACGGCATTGCACACGCCATGGGGCAAATCGTAGAAACCACCCAACTGGTGCGCCATCGCATGCACGTAACCGAGCGAGGCATTGTTGAACGCCATCCCCGCGAGAAACTGCGCATAGGCCATGTTCTCGCGGGCAGCGAGATCGGTGCCGTCGCGCACTGCCAGCCGTAGATTGTTGCTGATCAGGGTCATGGCTTTCAGCGCACAAGCGTCGGTGATCGGGTTGGCGGCGGTGGACACGTAGGCTTCGATGGCGTGAGTCAGCGCGTCCATGCCGGTGGCGGCGGTCAGGCCTTTCGGCATTGCGACCATCAGTTCCGGATCATTGACCGATAGCAGCGGCGTGACGTTGCGGTCGACGATGGCCATTTTCACGTGGCGCGATTCGTCGGTGATGATGCAGAACCGGGTCATCTCGCTGGCGGTGCCGGCAGTGGTGTTGATCGCGATCAGCGGCAACTGCGGTTTGCTCGACTGATCGACGCCTTCGTAGTCGCGGATCTGCCCGCCGTTGGTCGCACAAAGGGCAATGCCTTTGGCACAGTCGTGCGGTGAACCGCCGCCCAACGACACGACAAAATCACAACGACTTTCCTTGAGAATCTCCAGCCCGGATTCGACATTGGCAATGCTCGGATTCGGTTTGGCGCCGTCGAAAATCACCGAATCGATGTCCTGCATCGCCAGCTTCTCGGCGATCATGCTGGCCACGCCGGCCTTGGCCAGCCCCGCATCAGTGACGATCAGCGCTTTGCGAAAACCGTAGTTGCGGATCGCAACCATGGCTTCGTCGAGGCATCCATTGCCCATGATGTTTACGGCCGGAATGAAAAAGGTGCTGCTCATGCGCGTCTCCTGACTGGGGCCGAATCGACTGCTCCGATGCGGCGGATACACACAGCATCGACCGATCAGTCACGACCGATGTTGATCTGGCTCAATGCCCGCTCG
The DNA here is from genome assembly GCF_052567255.1 of Pseudomonas sp. McL0111. NCBI lineage: Bacteria > Pseudomonadati > Pseudomonadota > Gammaproteobacteria > Pseudomonadales > Pseudomonadaceae > Pseudomonas > Pseudomonas sp. McL0111. The sequence continues at coordinate 48,141 of NZ_CP199585.1, forward strand.
TGATAAAGTCGCCGCCCATCAGCCCCTACGTTTTGAGACCTCCTTCGCAATGACCGATTTTCTGGATGTCGACGCCACCCTCGAAGACTGGAACGCCTTGCGCGCCGCCATTACCTTCAACGGCCTGCTGCTGGGCAACGGCGCCAGCCGCGTGGTGTGGGATGACTTCGGCTACGACTCGCTGTTCGAAAACGCCCGCACGGTGGAAGAAAAACCGCTGAGTGCATCGGAACTGAGTGTGTTCGATGCGATGCAGACACGCAGTTTCGAACAGGTGCTCGGCGCGCTGAAAACCACCAGCCGGGTCAACAAGGCCCTGGCCGTCAGCTCGGCGGCACCGCGCAATCGCTACTACGCGATCAAGGAAGCGCTGATCAACAGCGTGCACGCGGTACACATTCCATGGCGGCTGGTCGAGGCTTCGACCCTGACCACGCTGAATGAAGAACTGGCGCGTTATCGCACGGTGTTCACCAGCAATTACGACTTGCTCAATTACTGGGCGATCCAGCACCGCAGCGAAGCCATTGACGATTTGTTCAACGGCCCCGATGCCAGCTTCGACCTGAGCGCCAGTGCCACGCAAAAACCGCGCCTGTTGTACCTGCATGGCGGGCTGCATCTGGTGCGCAATAAGGACGGCACCGCACGCAAACTGACATCGACCGAGGGCACGTTGCTTGGCAGCTTTGCGATCAACAACACGATCAAGACGCTGGATGACGTGCCGCTGTTCGTCAACGAAGGGCCGAGCGCGGACAAGCTCAAGACCATTCGCAGCTCGGATTATCTGTCGTTCTGTTACGAGCAGTTATTGGCGCACGGCGACGCGTTGTGCATCTTCGGCCATGCCTTGGGCGAGCAGGACAGCCATATCGTGCGCGCTCTGCAGTTGGCAAAACCGAAGACCGTGGCGATCTCGATTTATCCGCGCAGTTCGGCGTTCATTCAGCATCAGAAGCGGCATTACGCGAAGCTGTTTGAAGGGACCGGGGTTGAGTTGCGGTTCTTTGATTCGAAGACGCATGCGTTGGGCAATTCGAAGCTGTCAGTGCCTGTCGAGGTTTAGCGGCGAATCGTCCAATGCCATCGCCAGCAGGCTAGCTCCCACAGGGGAACGCATTCCAACTGTGGGAGCTAGCCTGCTAGCGATGGCACTAGTCTTGTCAGCTCACTCTTCTGCGCTATGCACCACCACCAGCAACTGCGCCTGCACCTCGCCTACCGATCTGATCCGGTGTGGCTTCTGCGCATTGAAATGCAGCGCATCCCCGCGTTCCAGCAACACCCGCTCACTCATGAAATCCACTTCGACCTGCCCTTCGTGGACGAACAAAAACTCTTCGCCCAAGTGTTCCTTGAAGGTCTTGTCAGTGAATTCCCGCGGCGGGTAGATGATGAACGGCAACAGGTTACGCTCGCTGACCTGATGTGCCAGCACCGCATAACCCGGGCTCTGGTCATTGGCCGCCAGTGACTGACGTTCGTGGCTGCGCACCAGGCTGTAGCTGTCGAGGCTGACGTTGTCTTCGGAGAACAATTCTTCGACCTTCACGTTCAGCGCTTTCGCCAGTTTCAACGCAGCGGCAATCGACGGGGTGTTCAGCCCGCGCTCGACTTTCGACAGATAACTCTTGGTCATGCCGGATTTTTCGGCCAATGCCTCAAGGGTTACGCCAAGTTTTTTTCTTAACAATTTCAAACGGATAGACATGCGCAGCGGTTATTCCATCAAGGAAGCGACGATTTGTGCTTGCCAATGACACTTTGTGTCATATAGCCTCTTTAGTGTCATTTGCAACCACCCAAAGGACACAGACATGGCCAAGACATTAGCACTACCTAAAGAACAACTGGTCAAGCAAGCGCTGACCCAGATGCAAAAAAGCCTGGCGGATAATACGTGGACAGACCGGCAAAAGCTGGCTTTGACCTGTCGGATTCTGTTCGAGAGCGGTCATGACTCCGGTCTGGCCGGACAAATCACCGCCCGTGGCCCGCAGCCCGGCACCTATTACACTCAGCAACTGGGGCTGGGTTTCGATGAAATCACCGCGAGCAATCTGCTGCTGGTCAACGAAGACCTGGAAGTGCTCGAAGGTCACGGCATGGCCAACCCGGCCAACCGTTTCCACAGTTGGGTATACCGCGCCCGACCGGACGTGAACTGCATCATCCACACGCACCCGACACACGTTGCCGCACTGTCGATGCTGGAAGTGCCGTTGCAGATTTCCCACATGGACCTGTGCCCGCTGTACGACGATTGCGCGTTTCTCGAAGGCTGGCCGGGCGTGCCGGTAGGTAACGAAGAAGGCGAACTGATTGCTGGCGCACTGGGTGACAAGCGGGCGATTCTGCTTTCGCACCATGGCCAACTGTCGAGCGGCAGCACGATTGAGGAAGCCTGTGTCATCGCGCAACTGATCGAACGCGCCGCCAAACTGCAACTACTGGCGATGGCGGCAGGCACGATCAAACCGATCATCCCGGAGCTGGGCCGCGAAGCCCATGCCTGGATTTCGAAGCCGAAACGACACGCCGCCGCGTTCAACTATTACGCCCGGCAGAACCTGCGCCAACACGCCGATTGCCTGAACTGAAACCCCTTCTGACGGAGACACTGTTATGTCCAATATTCACGGCATCATCGGCTACACCATCACCCCGTTCGGCGCCAATGGCGAAGGCCTGGATCTGCCTGCACTCGGCCGTTCGATTGATCGGCTGATTGACGGCGGCGTCCATGCCATCGCCCCGCTCGGCAGCACCGGCGAAGGCGCCTACCTGAGCGATTCAGAGTGGGATCAGGTTGCAGAGTTCAGCATCAGGCACGTGGCCAAACGTGTGCCGACCATCGTCAGCGTCTCCGACCTGACCACCGCCAAAGCGGTACGCCGCGCGCGCTTCGCCGAAAGTCACGGCGCCGATGTGGTGATGGTCTTGCCGGCGTCTTACTGGAAGCTGACCGAAGCGGAAATCCTCGCCCATTACCGGGCTATCGGCGACAGCATCGGCGTGCCGATCATGCTCTACAACAACCCGGCCACCAGCGGCACCGACATGTCGGTCGAGCTGATCCTGCGCATTTTCAATGCCGTGGAAAACGTGACCATGGTCAAGGAGAGCACCGGCGATATTCAGCGCATGCACAAGCTGCAACTGTTCGGTGAAGGCCAGGTGCCGTTCTACAACGGCTGCAATCCGCTGGCACTGGAAGCCTTCGCCGCCGGAGCGAAAGGCTGGTGCACGGCAGCGCCGAATCTGATCCCGCAGCTCAATCTGGATCTGTACGCGGCGACATTGGCAGGCGATCTGGCCAAGGCACGCGAGTTGTTCTACCGCCAGTTGCCGCTGCTGGACTTCATCCTCAAGGGCGGACTGCCGGCGACGATCAAGGCTGGTTTGCGCCAAACCGGGCTGGAGGTGGGTGATCCGCGTTTGCCGGTGTTCCCGCTGAGCGAGACTGGCCAGACGCAGCTGCAAACGATCCTCAAGACCCTGCGCTGATCTCTCTACCGGCACATAACAACTGTGGGAGCTGGCCTGCCAGCGATGAGGAAATAACATTCAACAGTTAATGTTGACTGATATACCGCTATCGCCAGCAGGCTAGCTCCCACAGGGATTTGTAGTGGATTTGAGAGGCGTATTCAAAGGACCGGAAGGGTCTTGTCCTTGATCGATTTCGTCGGCCCGTTGGCCTTGACGCTGGCGATGCCTTTATCGCAAGCGGCGTCGGACGAGTAGGATTCACTGCCGCCGATGATCTGATGATTGGCAGCCTTGAGATTGAAGTATGGATGCCCGTCCTTGGTGGTTTTCTTCTCGTAGCGTTCATCCAGCGGACTGTTGACCTGCACCGAGGCGATACCGTTTTCGGCGGCGTCGCGGGTGGTGTACAACTCGCTGGTCAGAATGGTTTCGGCATTCGCCGCCTTCAGCACAAACCTGAACTGACCGTTGCTGCTTTTGCTCAACTCATACCATCCGGACATGCTCATTCTCCCTGGCAATTGAAAGGTTTCGCGCCTGAGAGTAAAGACCAGTCCAGAATATCTGTCGCCTTTACTGACCCCATCGCTGGCAAGCCAGCTCCCACAGGTTTCGTGATGAGGCTCAGAGAGTGAGCACACTACAGATCCTTGTGGGAGCTGGCCTGCCAGCGATGGGGTCAACCCTGTTTGGGCTATTTCACCACCGCCCGCACCACCGATAATTCCGGCGCAGTCACCCGGCGCTGCGACAGATACCGCGTACAGCTCACCCGCAAGAACGACGCAAAATTCACCACCTCCCCGCGATAATCCATCACTTCTTCATACAGCTTGGTGATCAACTGATTGGTGGTCATGCCATCGACTTCGGCAATCTCGCTGAGGATGTCCCAGAACTGATTCTCCAGGCGCACCGTCGTCACCACGCCACAGATGCGCAATGAACGAGAGCGTGATTCGTAGAGAATCGGGTCGGCCTTGACGTAGAGCTCGCACATGGGCGAATCCTCGTTACAGGGTGATTTTGGTGCCGAGCAGACCGAGAAAACCGGCCAGCCAATTGGGATGCGCCGGCCATGCCGGAGCTGTCGCCAGATTGCCTTGAACGTGGCCATCGGTCACTGGAATATCGATGTACGTGCCGCCTGCCAGACGTACTTCCGGGGCGCAGGCCGGATAGGCGCTGCATTCACGCCCTTCGAGAATCCCCGCTGCCGCCAGCAGTTGCGCACCGTGGCACACCGCAGCAATCGGCTTGCCGGCCTGGTCGAAGGCGCGTACCAGTTCCAGCACTTTTTCGTTCAGGCGCAGGTATTCCGGTGCTCGACCGCCGGGCACCAGCAACGCGTCGTAGTCAGCCGCATTGACCTTGGCGAAGTCAAAGTTGAGGGCGAACAGGTGGCCGGGTTTTTCGCTGTAAGTCTGATCGCCTTCGAAGTCATGAATCGCGGTGCGTACGGTATTGCCTGCTGCTTTGTCCGGGCAGACCGCGTGGACGGTATGACCAACCATTTGCAGCGCTTGAAACGGCACCATCACTTCGTAATCTTCGACGTAATCGCCGACCAGCATCAGGATCTTTTTCTCAGCCATGGGGAGGACTCCTCTGGAAGGGAACGGCAGGAGTATTCAAGGTAGACCTTATCTGCCCTGCCAGGTAATAACCGCCTACTACCGCGTTATCGTTCTTCGCGAGCAGGCTCGCTCCCACATTGGAATGCATTTCAACTGTAGGAGTGAGCCTGCTCGCGATGGCGTCCTTAAACTGTATGGATAACTCTGTGCTTATCTGTAACAGCCCGATTTGCCCGGTTTGTGGCTAGATGGGGCACGTATCTGCCACCTCCAATTCTGGTTCGCCATCATGTCCTCCCGCGAAAACACCGGCATGGCCCTCGGCCTGCTCGGGGTTGTGATTTTCAGCCTGACCCTGCCCTTCACCCGCATCGTGGTGCAGGAACTCCATCCTCTGCTTAACGGCTTGGGCCGCGCATTGTTCGCGGCGATTCCGGCGGCGTTGCTGTTGCTTTGGCATCGAGAGAAATGGCCGACCTGGACGCAGATCAAAGGTCTGAGCCTGGTGATTGCCGGGGTAATCCTCGGCTTCCCGGTGCTGTCGGCGTGGGCGATGCAGACCTTGCCGGCGTCTCACGGCGCGCTGGTCAATGGTTTACAGCCACTGTGCGTGGCGCTGTATGCCGCGTGGTTGTCCCATGAGCGACCATCAAAAGCGTTCTGGGCCTGCGCCGCACTGGGCAGTGCGCTGGTGCTGGGTTATGCGTTGTATACCGGCGCGGGCAGCATTCAGGCTGGCGATTTGCTGATGCTCGGGGCGATTGCCGTTGGTGGGCTGGGTTATGCCGAGGGTGGCCGACTGGCCAAGGAGATGGGCGGCTGGCAGGTGATTTGCTGGGCCCTGGTGCTGTCGACGCCGCTGCTGATCGGCCCGGTTTTGTATCTGGCACTGCAACATCAGGGCGCGGTGTCGGCCAAGACCTGGTGGGCCTTCGGCTACGTCGCGCTGTTCTCGCAGTTTCTCGGTTTCTTTGCCTGGTACGCCGGTCTGGCGATGGGCGGCATTGCCCGGGTCAGTCAGATCCAGTTGTTGCAGATCTTCTTCACCATCGCGTTTTCGGCGCTGTTCTTCGGTGAACATGTCGAGCCGATCACCTGGGTGTTTGCCTGCGGCGTGATCGCGACAGTCATCCTCGGCCGCAAAACCGCCATCCGCCCGGCTCGCATAGCCACTGCCTAATCTGTAGGAGCTGCGGCACGCTGCGATCTTTTGACTTTGTTTTCAAGATTAAAAGATCGCAGCGTGCCGCAGCTCCTGCATGAATGGGGTCAGTTCAGGTAACCGTCTGCGCGCAGCAGGGTTTCCAGGCAGTGTTCGCTGATGTTGTAGAAGTCCTTCAGCTCCTGAATCTTCACCAACAGCTGAGCCGGGTCCACCGGTTCGGCGCGTTTCACCGCGAGGATCATCTTGTTCTTGTTGGTGTGGTCCAGCGAGATGAACTCGAACACCTTGGTCTCGTAACCGCAGGCTTCGAGAAACAACGCACGCAGGCTGTCGGTGACCATTTCCGCCTGCTGACCGAGGTGCAAACCGTATTGCAGCATCGGCTTGAGCAACGCCGGGCTCTGGATTTGCAGGCGAATCTGTTTGTGGCAGCACGGCGAGCACATGATGATCGACGCGCCGGAACGGATACCGGTGTGGATCGCGTAATCGGTAGCGATGTCGCAGGCATGCAGCGCGATCATCACGTCCAGCTCGCTCGGCGCCACGCTGCGCACGTCACCACACTTGAACACCAGCCCCGGATGTTCCAGCTTCGCCGCTGCGGCGTTGCACAGGTTGACCATTTCTTCGCGCAATTCGACGCCGGTGACTTCGCCCTCGGCCTTCAGGGTGTTACGCAGGTAATCGTGAATGGCGAACGTCAGATAGCCCTTGCCCGAACCGAAATCCGCTACCCGCACCGGTTTGTCCAGCGCCAGCGGCGACGAAGTCAGCGCATGGCTGAACACTTCGATGAACTTGTTGATCTGCTTCCACTTGCGCGACATCGCCGGAATCAAGTCGTGCTGGGCATTGGTCACGCCCAGGTCCTTGAGGAACGGTCGGCTCAGTTCGAGAAAGCGGTTCTTCTCGCGGTTGTGCTCGGCGGACGGCACTTCGCGCAATTGCTGAGGTTTGCTCTTGAACAGCGAACTCTTGCCCTTTTTGCTGTATTCGAGCTGCGCCTCGTCAGTCACGGTCAACAAGTGCGCATTTTTGAACGCGGTCGGCAACAGTTCGGCAACCGCTGCAACTCCTTCGGCCAGTGGCAGGTTCTTGGTGATGTCGCGGGTCTTGTAGCGATAGACGAATGACAGATTCGGCTGCGCCTTGACCGTCACCGGTTTGATGATGATCCGCTGCAGTTCGGCTTCGTCACCAACGTACTTGGCCAGCACCAGTTTGATGAAATCATTCTGATCGAGGCTGGTTTGCAGCAGCTCGATGAACTGCGCGTGATGATCCGGCGCAGGTTTGGCATATGGCGCGGAGGGGGCGGTGACGGACATGGAAAAACAGCCTCGGGCGGAGCAAATCGGGAATGGCGAGTATTTTAGGGGGGATGGGGGTTAGGGACACGCTCTTATTTACCGAACGGCAAAAATCGAAAGATCTATCCCAACACAATCAAGCGGTTCGGCAATTCATTCCTCACCTGCGTCACCGGCACATGCACCTTGAGCAATTCACCGCACGCCTCGATGCAGGTGACGAACCCTTCAAGCGTGCGCCCCTGACGAACCTGCTCGGTAAACACCGCGACAATCGAATCCCAGGTCTTGTTGTCCAGCCGCTTGGAAATCCCTTCATCCACCAGAATCTCCACGTACCTCTCAGCCTCGCAGACAAAAATCAGCATCCCGGTGCTGCCCACCGTGTGGTGCAGGTTTTGCTCGAGAAACTGCCGCCGCGCCAGATTCGACGCACGCCAGTGCCGCACATGGCGTGGAATCAGATGCGTGGTGACCTTGGGCAGACGAAACAGCAGGCACAGCACGACGAAACTGACCCACTGCACCACCAGCAAACTGTGCATGGTCAGCCAGCCTGTCAGGTAATGCACGACGCCCGGTATCACCAGCGCCAGCAAACTGGCCCATAACAGCGGGATGTACGCGTAGTCATCGGCGCGGGCAGCCAGCACCGTGACGATTTCCGCGTCTGTTTCACGCTCGACCCGGGCAATCGCCTCGGCAACTTTGCGTTGTTCGTGTTCTGTCAGTAATGCCATGTTGAAAAGTGCCTGATCATTATTGTTATGTCGTCACCAGCCGCCGGACGAACCACCGCCGCCGAAACTGCCCCCGCCGCCGCTGAAGCCCCCGCCTCCACCGCCGCCGCCAAATCCACCACCGCCAAAGCCTCCCCCTCCTCCGGAGCCGCCCCGACCGGCGGGAAGGATACCGAGCATCTGGCAGACAAACACCGTCAGGATGAACAACATCACCAGAAACACGAACAGCAGCGGATGCCGCGAGATGAAATCATCCGCCGGATCACCGTTTGACTGATACACCGTCGACGGTTCATCCAGCGGATTGCCGCCCAGCACCACCAGCATCGCGGCAACGCCGTCACTGATGCCCTTACTGAAATTGCCGGTCTTGAATGCGGGGGTGATGACCTGATGGATGATCACTGAAGTCTGCGCATCGGTCAGGCGATCTTCCAGGCCATAACCGACTTCAATGCGTAATTTGCGCTCATCCCGGGCGACGATCAGCAATGCACCGTTGTTCTTGTCCTTTTGCCCGATGCCCCAGTGGCGACCGAGTTGAACGCCGTAATCCTCGATCGTGGTGCCTTGCAGATCAGGCAGCGTGACCACCACCAATTGCTCGCCGGTCGCCTGTTCATGCGCCTGCAACTGCTGGCTCAATTGCGCGCGCACCGAGGGCTCGATCATCTGCGCCTCGTCCACCACTCGCCCGCTCAGCGCCGGGAACGTCAACTCGGCCCGGGCGCTGACGGCGAACAGCCACAGCATCAACACCAGGCCCATTTTCAACACACGCATGGGCAACCTCAGCCGTGATGAAGAATCAGAACTTCACTTCCGGGGCCTTTTCCGCGCCGGGGGTGGTGGCTTCGAAGGTCTCGCGGATCGGCAGATCGCTGTACATCACCGAATGCCACAAACGACCGGGGAAGGTGCGGATCTCGGTGTTGTATTTCTGCACCGCCAGAATGAAATCACGGCGGGCCACAGCGATCCGGTTTTCAGTGCCTTCAAGTTGCGACTGCAAGGCCAGGAAGTTCTGGTTGGCCTTCAAGTCCGGATAACGCTCGGACACCACCATCAGGCGACTGAGCGCGCCGCTCAGTTGATCCTGCGCCTGCTGGAACTGTTTGAGTTTTTCCGGGTTGTCGAGGGTGCTGGCATCGACCTGAATCGACGTCGCCTTGGCCCGCGCTTCAACCACGGCGGTCAGGGTTTCCTCTTCATGCTTGGCATAACCACGGACGGTTTCCACCAGATTGGGGATCAGATCGGCGCGGCGCTGATACTGGTTTTCCACCTGACCCCAGGCCGCTTTGGCCTGTTCGTCGAGGGTCGGGATATTGTTGATGCCGCAAGCGGTCAACAGCGTGGCCAGCACCAGCAGCGTGGCGACCTGCAAACGCGAGCGGTAGGTTGGACTTACATTCATCAGACTGATGCTCCCTGACACATTTCATGAAAAAACCGACCGCGAAACATCCTGTAGCGGCTCTTGGGGCATAATCGCCCGCGCCACTGGATTGCAACGGGCCAATGGGCTAAAAAGAGGCCCTGCGCGATGATGCCGTCAACCATTGGCGGTGTTTATTCGGCTTTGATTTTTGAATCAGCACCCGAACAACAATAGACGCTCCCTAACTTTTGGCTGGCCGGTATTTCATTGCCGTTTGTGCCCGTGAGAAAAATATTCATGAAGAAGCTGTGTTTGCTGGGTCTGTTCGTCAGCCTGGCCAGTCATCAAGTATTGGCCGCCACGACCCCGGCACCCCTGGAAAACAAGGACGCGTTCATCAGTAACCTGATGAAGCAAATGACCCTCGACGAGAAGATCGGCCAGTTGCGCCTGATCAGCATCGGCCCGGAAATGCCCCGCGAGCTGATCCGCAAAGAGATCGCTGCCGGCAATATCGGCGGCACGTTCAACTCGATCACTCGCCCGGAAAACCGTCCGATGCAGGACGCAGCGATGCGCAGCCGGCTGAAGATCCCGATGTTTTTCGCGTACGACGTGATCCACGGTCACCGTACGATTTTCCCGATTCCGCTGGCCCTGGCGTCGAGCTGGGACATGGACGCCATCGGCAAGTCCGGGCGCGTCGCTGCCAAAGAAGCCGCCGCCGACAGCCTCGACATCACCTTCGCGCCAATGGTCGATATCTCCCGCGACCCGCGCTGGGGCCGCAGCTCCGAAGGTTTCGGTGAAGACACCTACCTGACTTCGCGCATTGCCGGTGTCATGGTTCGCGCCTATCAGGGCGCCACGCCGAGCGCCGCCGACAGCATCATGGCCAGCGTCAAACACTTCGCCCTGTACGGCGCAGTCGAGGGCGGTCGCGACTACAACGTCGTCGACATGAGCCCGGTGAAGATGTACCAGGACTACCTGCCACCGTACCGCGCTGCGATTGATGCCGGTGCCGGTGGCGTGATGGTCGCGCTGAACTCGATCAACGGCATTCCGGCCACCGCCAACACCTGGCTGATGAACGATCTGCTGCGCAAGGACTGGGGCTTCAAAGGCCTGGCGGTCAGCGACCACGGCGCGATCTTCGAACTGATCAAGCACGGCGTGGCCCGCGACGGGCGTGAAGCGGCGAAGCTGGCGATCAAGGCCGGCATCGACATGAGCATGAACGACACCCTGTACGGAAAAGAGCTGCCGGGGCTGCTGAAGTCCGGCGAGATCGAACAGAAAGACATCGATAACGCCGTGCGCGAAGTGCTCGCCGCCAAGTACGACATGGGCCTGTTCAAAGACCCTTACCTGCGCATCGGCAAGGCTGAAGATGATCCGGTCGACACTTACGCCGACAGCCGTTTGCACCGAGCCGAAGCCCGTGACGTTGCCCGTCGCAGCCAGGTGTTGCTGAAGAATCAGAACGAAACACTGCCGCTGAAGAAAACCGCGAAAATCGCGCTGGTCGGCCCGCTGGCCAAGGCGCCAATCGACATGATGGGTAGCTGGGCGGCGGCTGGTAAACCAGCGCAGTCGGTGACCCTGTTCGACGGTATGAGCAACGTTATCGGCGATAAATCGAACCTCATCTACGCCCGTGGCTCCAACATCACCAGCGACAAGAAAGTTCTCGATTACCTGAACTTCCTAAACTTCGATGCGCCGGAAGTGGTTGATGATCCACGTCCGGCCAACGTGCTGATCGACGAAGCGGTGAAAGCCGCCAAGGATGCCGACATCGTCGTTGCAGCCGTCGGCGAATCCCGTGGCATGTCCCACGAGTCGTCGAGCCGTACCGACCTGAACATCCCGGAAAACCAGCGTGCGCTGATCCGTGCGCTGAAAGCCACCGGCAAGCCGTTGGTGCTGGTCTTGATGAACGGCCGTCCGCTGACGATTCTCGAAGAGAAAGACTCGGCTGACGCGATTCTGGAAACCTGGTTCAGCGGCACCGAAGGTGGCAACGCCATCGCTGACGTGCTGTTCGGCGACTACAACCCGTCGGGCAAACTGCCGGTGACTTTCCCGCGCTCCGTGGGCCAGATTCCGACCTACTACAACCACCTGAGCATTGGCCGGCCGTTCACGCCGGGCAAACCGGGCAACTACACCTCGCAGTATTTCGATGACACCACCGGCCCGCTGTTCCCGTTCGGTTATGGCTTGAGCTACACCGATTTCAGCCTGAGCGATATGGCACTGTCGTCGACCACGCTGAACACCACCGGCAAACTCGACGCCAGCGTCATGGTGAAGAACACCGGCAAACGTGACGGCGAAACCGTGGTGCAGTTGTACATCCAGGACGTCACCGGCTCGATGATTCGCCCGGTCAAGGAGCTGAAGAACTTCCAGAAGATCATGCTCAAGGCCGGCGAACAGAAAGTCGTGCACTTCACCATCACCGAGGATGACCTGAAGTTCTTCAACGCCCAGCTCAAATACGCGGCAGAGCCAGGCAAGTTCAACGTGCAGATCGGCCTGGATTCGCAGGACGTGACGCAGCAGAGCTTCGAACTGCTGTAACCCCCTGTAGGAGTGAGCCTGCTCGCGATAGCGGTCATTCAGCCAAATCAATGCTGACTGACACACCGCTATCGCGAGCAGGCTCACTCCTACAATGATTTCAGGTGTGGCTGCTAGCCGCGTCTATCGAGAATGTTGACCACCAGCCGATCCACCCAACCCCAAATCCTCTGCTTCACCCGCCGCCACAACGGCCGCCGCTGCCATTCCTCCAGACTGACCTGCTGACTCAGGCCGAAGTCGCGCTCGAAACTCCCCGCCACCGCCGCCGTCAGTTGCGGATCAAGCGCCTCCAGATTAGCCTCAAGATTGAAGCGCAGATTCCAGTGATCGAAGTTGCATGAACCGATGCTCACCCATTCGTCCACCAGCACCATTTTCAGGTGCAGGAAGCACGGCTGGTATTCAAATATTTTTACGCCAGCCTTGAGCAGTCGCGGGTAATAGCGGTGCCCGGCGTAGCGCACCGACGGGTGATCGGTGCGCGGCCCGGTCAGCAGCAAGCGCACATCGACACCACGGGCGGCGGCTTTGCGCAGAGAACGGCGGATCTTCCAGGTCGGCAGGAAATACGGTGTGGCCATCCAGATACGCTTCTGCCCGCTGTTCAATGCGCGGAACAGCGATTGCAGAATGTCGCGGTGCTGACGGGCGTCGGCATACGCCACACGGCCCATGCCCTCGCCCTTTTCCGGCACCCGTGGCAAACGCGGCAAGCCGAAATGCGCGGCCGGTCGCCAGGCACGACGATAGCGGTTGGCGATCCACTGACGGTCGAACAGCAATTGCCAGTCGATCACCAACGGGCCGCTGATCTCGACCATCACTTCGTGCCATTCGCTCGTGTCGTGGCCCGGAGTCCAGAATTCGTCAGTAACGCCGGTACCACCGACCACGGCCAGGCACTGATCGACCAGCAGCAACTTGCGATGATCGCGGTAGAAGTTGCGCACCCAGCGCCGCCAGTTCAGGCGATTGTAGAAACGCAACTCGACCCCGGCGTGGATCAGCCGCTGGCGCAGGTTCAGGGTGAATGCGAGGCTGCCGAAATCGTCGAACAGGCAGCGCACGCGTACGCCACGTTCGGCGGCTTGCACCAGCGCCTGAACCATCGCTTCGGCACAGGCGCCGGCCTCGACCAGATACAACTCCAGTTCGATCTGTTCCTTGGCTTTAGCGATGTGCTCAAGCATTCGCGGAAAGAATTGCGGGCCGTCGATCAGCAACTCGAAACGGTTGCCGTCACGCCAAGGGAACACCGCGCCGCGCATGTCAGCGCGCCGTGAAAATCAGCACCGCACCCACCGGTACCGACAGACTGATGGCCGACAGGCCGGCCATTTTGCGCAGGCTTTCGAGGCCCGGCGTCAGATCAAAATCCTCGGCGTTGATCACCAGCGGCTCCAGCGTCACCACTTGAAAGCGTCGATCATCCAGACGCGTGGCGAGCAGTTCGGCCGGGTATTGGTGTTGCTTGCCGTGCAGGTTGACGGTCAGCGGCAGGCGTAATTCCAGCTGTGCGCCGGGGGCCAGATCATTGATCGGGCGCAGATCGATTTGCGTGGTGATGGTCGCGTCCGGGAATTGCTCGATCTGGAACAGCTCCTTGCGCATACGCTCGTCACGCAGCGGAATGCCGCTGTTGATCGAATCCAGTTCGACTTCGACTTCGGCCTTGCCATCGGGATCGACTTTGCCGTGCAGCACCAGAAAGCGCTGCACTTCGGAAACATTGGCGTTTTTGGTGCTGACGAACGACAGCCGCGACGACTCGCCGTCCAGATACCAATTGGCCTGAGCCGGCAATGCGGCGGCGGTCAGCAGCACGCTGGCGAGGGTTTTATAGAGGGAACGGTTGAACATTGAAAACCCGTGGGGCCGATAAACCTGCACGAACCTTAACTGCCTGCCGGGTTATTGCAAACCTCAAGAGCAAAAGATCACTGCCTGCCCTCTCACAGCGAGCATTTATGCACATCAGGGATTGAGACGGCAGCCTTGGTGTTCGCTCCGCCATTGCGCGCTGTTGCTGCGGCCCATGCCGCTGACAGTGATGGTCTTGCTGATCGGGTCATCGTTGAAGGTGCTGGTCGGCAGCCACTGTTTCACGTAGCCGCGACAGTATTCGGCGTCGTTGTTCATCACATAACGGCACGAACAATATTCCTTCGCCGTGTACGCGCTGATGATGTCCGGGAAGGCCCACAAGTTTTCGCGTTCGAGCCAGCCCCAACCGAGCAGCACGATCAGCAGCACCAGCAAAATTCGTTTGAGCAACTTCATGGCCGCACCGCCGCAAGCACACGCTTGAGCAGTTCGTTGTGACGGTAGCTGCCGTCACGATCATCGCCATAGCGCACGATCACCAGTTTTTCACTGGGGATCACGTACAAGGCCTGCCCCCAATGACCGAGCGCGGCGAAGGTGTCGGGCGGTGCATCCGGCCAGGGTGAGGCGGCACCGTCCGCCGGGCGATTGAGCCACCATTGGCCGCCCGGCACGGCTTCGTCCTGATGGGCCTTGTAACCGGCGAAGGGTGTGCGATTGAACGCGAGCCAATCCTTGGGCAGCAATTGCCGCTCGCCCCAGCGTCCGTCGCGCATCATCAACAGCCCGACTCGCGCCAGATCCCTCGCCGTGAGGTAGGCATAGGACGAGGCGACGAGTGTGCCGCTGGCGTCGGTTTCCCACACGGCGCGGCGGATGCCTAATGGTTCGAACAGCGCGGTCCACGGATAGTCCGGATAGCGCTGCGGGCCAACGATAGTCTTCAGCGCCGCCGCCAGCAGATTGCTGTCGCCACTGGAATATCGAAAGGCTTGCCCGGGCGCGGCGTAGGCTGGGTGATCGGCGGTGAACGCGGCCATGTCGCGATGACCACGGGTGTAGAGCATCGCCACCACCGAAGACTTCAGCGGGGCGTATTCGTAGTCTTCCTGCCAGTCCAGACCCGAGGCCCAGTGCAACAGATCGGCGATGGTGATTGCGGGATGTTTTTCCAGCGCCGGATAAAACTTCTGCGCTGGATCATCCAGTTTGAACAGGCCTTCGCCGTAGGCAACGCCAAACACCGTGGCCATCAGACTCTTGCTGATCGACCAGGTCAGGTGCGGCGTTTGAGCCGTGGTCGGGCCGGCGTAGTGTTCGTAGATGAGTTGGCCGTCGCGGATCACCAGCAGGGCGTCAGTGCGAATGCCTTGGCGGGTGCTGTCGTCGCGGGGTGGGAAGGCGTAGGCCTCCAGAGTCTGGACTGCGGGGTCGCTGATTTGCGGGCCAGTCGGCCATTGTTCGATGGGCCACTGCTCGGCATGGGCCGTGAGGCTGATCAATAGCAGAAACAGGGACAGGCCTTTGAACATGTTGAGGGCTCTTGGGGAGAACCTGCTGAGACTATTCTGTATTGATGACAGATTTGAGGTTTCTGCTGTTCTTGCAACCGCCATCGCGGGCAAGCCCGCTCCCACAGGTTCCGCAGTTGTTCACAAATTTTGTGTGCACTGAAGAACCCTGTGGGAGCGGGCTTGCCCGCGATAGGGCCCGTCAATTCAACGCCATAGCCTTGGCCAAGCGCTTGGCTCTGGCTCCTGCGGCCATTTGCATGACGGCCTGGTCGCGCTGCCACATCGCCGCCCACTCGGGATTGCCTGCGGCCAAGGCTTGATCGACTTCAGGCTTCAGCCCGTCAAACTGCGCAAACAACCCGCCCAACAACACATGCCCCGCCTGATTGTTCGGCGCCTGCCGACTGACCTCCGCACACCCGGCCAACAGCGCTAGTAAACGAAGTTGCAGGGCCTGCGGCCAGTCGCTGTCCTGAGCAACGCCGTACAACCACGCGGTCATTGCGCTCAGCACATACAAATCTTCCAGACTGCGAAACGGCTTCACATAGGCATCCCAACCGTCGCCCGCGAGCAATTCGCACAGTGCATCGTCGAGGTGCAGCCGACCGTGACTGACATCCGGCATCAACGGCAACGCCGGCAGTTTCTCCACACGCACGCCGGGTTCGCCGGGATAGACCACCGCCAGACTCAGGCGCGGCGTTTCGCCGGGGGCCTCACTGCGTGCCGCGATCAGTAGCCAATCCGCCGCATCGCCAGCGGTGACGAAATCCTTGCGTCCACTCAAGCGCAAATCCGTGAGCCGGGTCTGCATGTCTGCCGGGCGCAAGCTGCGCTGTTCGGTCGCACATAACGCGCCGAGACTCAGCGGCGCACTTGGCCACAGCATCCGCAACGCCGCTTGATAACCCACCAAAAACGCCAGCCCCGGGGTCGCCATTCGCCGCCCACCAGCCACCGCCAATTCGAACGGCGTGACGCTGCCCAGTTGATGCAGCAGCGTGGCAAATCCCTCCGCCAGATCAGCAACGGCGGGCAATCGTTCACGGCTTTCGAGCAGGGTTGGCCAGGGCATAAGAGGCTCCTTGTGGGCTGTCATATAAGCATCACCAAACTTTCATGGCGATGACACCGGGGCTACATAGCCTGACTTTGCACAACACAGCGGCATAAAGAAAGTCGATCGGCTGTAACCCACGACGGGTTAAAGGCCCGTACGGAGATTCAAATGACTCAGATCGCCCGCATCAGCGACACCGGCAATGAACGCCGTCTGCAAGCCGAACGCCTGATCGGCGCCGAGGCCTTGCAGCAAGCCCAGGCCCTGCGCTTCAACGTGTTCAGCGGCGAGTTCAACGCCAAGCTGAAGGGCGCGGAACTGGGTCTGGACATGGATGATTATGATGTTCACTGCAGCCACATCGGCGTGCGTGACTTGAACACCGGCCGCCTGGTGGCGACCACTCGCCTGCTCGATCACACCGCCGCCAGCAGCCTTGGCAAGTTCTACAGCGAAGAAGAGTTCAGTCTGCACGGCCTCGCGCATCTGCAAGGGCCGATTCTGGAAATTGGCCGCACCTGTGTTGACCCGGCGTACCGCAACGGCGGCACCATCGCGGTGTTATGGGGCGAGCTGGCCGAAGTGTTGAATCAGGGCGGTTACAGCTACTTGATGGGTTGCGCGAGCATTCCGATGCAGGACGGCGGCGTGCAAGCGCACGCGATCATGCAACGTCTGCGCGAACGTTATCTGTGCACCGAACACCTGCGCGCCGAACCGAAAAAACCGCTGCCGTCGCTGGATATTCCGTCGAACGTGATCGCCGAAATGCCACCGCTGCTCAAGGCTTACATGCGTTTGGGCGCAAAGATCTGCGGCGAGCCGTGCTGGGACGAAGACTTCCAGGTTGCCGACGTATTCATCCTGCTCAAGCGCGACGAACTCTGCCCGCGTTACGCCAAACACTTCAAGGCGGCAATGTAATGAGCCGGTTGCGGGTGTACGCGCGAATTGCGCGAGTGCTGATAGTGGTGGCGCTGGGCTTGAGCATGGCCAGCCTCTTCGGGGTTTTCGAACGCTTGGGCCTGGCGCATTCGATGCAGCGCCGCCAGCGCTGGTCGCGTTTTTTCATGGCGCGTTTGAGCAACGCCCTGCCCTTTCGCGTAACGGTTCACGGTGAACTGCCGAAGCAGCCAATGCTGTGGGTCAGCAACCATGTGTCGTGGACCGACATTCCGTTGCTCGGCATGCTCACGCCGCTGTCGTTTCTGTCCAAGGCCGAAGTGCGCACCTGGCCGGTGGCCGGCTGGTTGGCGGCGAAGGCTGGCAGTCTGTTTATCCGCCGTGGATCGGGTGACAGCCAGTTGATCCGCAAACAGATGACCCGTCATCTGCAAACCGATCATCCACTGCTGATGTTCCCGGAAGGCACTACTACTGATGGCCGTTCGCTGCGTACCTTTCACGGGCGTTTGCTGTCGGCGGCGATTGATTCAGAGGTGCAACTGCAACCAGTGGCGATCCGTTATCTGCGTGAGGGTGAAATCGATACCCTGGCACCGTTTATTGGCGATGACGATTTGCTGTCGCACCTGATGCGGCTGTTCAGCAATGATCGGGGTGATGTGGAAATTCATCTGCTCAAGCCGATTGCCTGCGAAGGCCGGGAGCGTGCGGCGTTGGCGTTCGACGCGCAGCAGGCGGTGCAGAAGGCGTTGTTTGGCGAGATTGCGAAACCTGCGGAACCACGTCGCACAGGCGAATTGATCGCAGCCTGAATACCGGTCCCGTGTAGGAGTGAGCCTGCTCGCGATAGCGGACTGTCAGTTGATACTGATTTGACTGATCCACCGCTATCGCGAGCAGGCTCACTCCTACAGGGGTTCAGGGTGTTGACTGATGCTGGGCAAAGTCTTGAAGTTGTGGATAGAACAACCGGAAGTCGTCACTCAACGGTTCATACAACCGCCGCAATTCCTGCATCGCCCCCGCCAGCTCTTCAGGCCGGCTCAGGCGCCGGGAGATCCCGCGCAGCACCTGATCCAGCACTTCAAATTCCTGATACGAGCCCAGCCAGTCATTGGCGACCATGTGCGGGGCGATTTTCGCCAGACGCTCGGGCAACTCGCGTTCGCTGGACAGCACCCGATACACATCCGAGGTGAACTGCGCCAGCGGCCCTTCGGCATACAGTTGCCAGTCTCGCGCCAGACAATGATCAAAAAATACGTCGAGAACGATCCCGGCATAACGTCGACGCGTATCGGTAAACCGCTCGAGCGCGACGAGCACCAGCGGATGACGGTCAGTGAACACGTCGATGCGTCGGTGCAGTTGAATCGCCGCCTCGATCTCCGGCGCAAACTGCCCTTGCAACCGCCCTTTGACGAAATCGCCATACAGGCTGCCGAGTAATTGACCGGGGCGCTGGCCACCGAGGTGCAAATGTGCGAGATAGTTCATGGGCGCAGCTTAGCACTGCGCGCCTTCATCGTTGCACTCCATATATCGTTATAACCCGATATACCGATTTACACGGTCATCAGATCAAAATCATATTGGTATATCGCGAAGTACCGATTTAAAGTTCGCCTCATCGCGATATAGCGTTTTACACACCCGAGCACCCTGCCATGAACCTCGACCTCGACGAAATAATAAAAGCCCTGGCGCACCCAGTACGGCGAGACATCCTCAACTGGCTGAAAGACCCGAAAGCCCAGTTCCCGGAACAACTGCACAACCACGAATACGGCATCTGTGCCGGACAGATCGATCAGCGCTGCGGCCTGTCGCAATCGACCGTTTCCGCACACTTGGCGACCCTGCAACGGGCGGGACTGATCAGCAGCCAGAAGGCCGGTCAATGGCACTTTTTCAAACGTAACGAGGACGTGATTCAAGCGTTCCTCAGCACCCTCAGTAAAGAGCTCTGACCCTTAACGTCGGCCAGCCCACAAGGAATCAACGATGCCCCTCTCGCTACTCATTCTGGCCCTCAGCGCCTTCGCCATCGGTACCACCGAGTTTGTCATCATGGGCCTGCTGCCCGATGTGGCGGCCGATCTCGGTGTGTCGATTCCCGGAGCCGGCTGGCTGGTGACCGGCTACGCGCTGGGCGTGGCCATCGGTGCGCCGTTCATGGCACTGGCCACCGCCAGGTTGCCGCGCAAGGCCGCACTGGTGGCGTTGATGGGCATCTTTATTGTCGGCAACCTGCTCTGCGCGATTGCCAGTGACTACAACGTGCTGATGTTTGCACGCGTCGTGACCGCGCTGTGCCACGGCGCGTTCTTCGGCATCGGTTCGGTGGTAGCGGCAGGTCTGGTTGCACCGAACAAGCGCGCTTCGGCTGTCGCACTGATGTTCACCGGTCTGACTTTGGCCAACGTCCTCGGCGTGCCGCTGGGTACGGCGTTGGGTCAGGAAGCCGGCTGGCGCTCGACCTTCTGGGCCGTGACAGTGATTGGTGTGATTGCGCTGATCGGCCTGATCCGCTTTCTGCCAGCCAAACGTGACGAAGAAAAACTCGACATGCGCGCCGAACTGGCCGCCCTCAAGGGTGCCGGGATCTGGCTGTCGCTGAGCATGACCGCACTGTTCGCCGCCTCGATGTTCACTCTCTTCACTTATGTTGCGCCATTGCTTGGCGACGTCACCGGGGTTTCGCCAAAAGGCGTGACCTGGACGTTGCTGTTGATCGGCCTGGGCCTGACCGTCGGCAACATCATCGGCGGCAAACTGGCGGACAAACGCCTCGGCGCCACGCTGATCGGCGTGTTCGTGTCCATGGCGGTGATTTCCACCGTGTTGAGCTGGACCAGCGTCGCGCTGATCCCGACTGAAATCACCCTGTTCCTCTGGGCCACCGCGTCGTTCGCTGCCGTACCGGCACTGCAAATCAACGTAGTGACCTTCGGCAAAGCGGCGCCGAACCTGGTTTCGACCCTGAACATCGGCGCGTTCAACGTCGGTAACGCCCTCGGCGCCTGGGTCGGCGGCAGCGTCATCGCCCACGGCTTCGGCCTGACCAGCGTGCCTCTCGCGGCCGCTGTACTGGCGGTGCTCGCGCTGTTGGTCACGCTGATCACTTTCCGTCAGAGCGGCAATGCCGAGCTGGCCACTGCTACCCGTTGATTCATTAATTACCTCACGAGGGTTGTATCTCATGGCAACAATTTTCGATCCGATCAAACTGGGCGACCTTGAGCTGTCCAACCGCATCATCATGGCGCCGCTGACCCGCTGCCGCGCCGACGAAGGTCGCGTGCCGAACGCACTGATGGCCGAATATTACGTACAGCGCGCGTCCGCTGGCCTGATCCTCAGCGAAGCCACTTCGGTAACGCCGATGGGCGTTGGTTACCCGGACACCCCGGGCATCTGGTCCAACGATCAGGTTCGTGGCTGGAGCAACGTGACCAAGGCAGTCCACGCTGCTGGCGGCAAGATCGTTCTGCAACTGTGGCACGTCGGTCGTATTTCCCACGAGTCGTACCTGAATGGCGAAACCCCGGTCGCACCAAGCGCTCTGCAGCCGAAAGGTCACGTCAGCCTGGTTCGCCCTTTGGCCGACTTCCCGACGCCGCGCGCACTGGAAACCGCTGAAATCGCCGACATCGTCGACGCTTACCGCACCGGTGCCGAGAACGCCAAGGCTGCCGGTTTCGACGGCGTGGAAATCCACGGCGCCAACGGTTACCTGCTCGACCAGTTCCTGCAAAGCAGCACCAACCAGCGCTCCGACAACTACGGTGGCTCGCTGGAAAACCGTGCGCGCCTGCTGCTCGAAGTGACCGATGCCGCCATCGAAGTCTGGGGCGCCGGCCGCGTCGGTGTGCACCTGGCACCGCGTGCCGACTCGCATGACATGGGTGACGACAACCTCGCCGAGACTTTCACCTACGTCGCGCGTGAACTGGGCAAACGCGGCATCGCCTTCATCTGCTCCCGTGAAAAAGAAGGCGCCGACAGCCTTGGCCCACAACTGAAAGAAGCCTTCGGCGGCCCGTACATCGCCAACGAACGCTTCACCAAGGACAGCGCCAATGCGTGGCTGGCCAGCGGCAAGGCTGACGCTGTCGCGTTCGGCGTGCCGTTCATTGCCAACCCGGATCTGCCGGCACGTTTGAAGGCTGACGCGCCGCTCAACGACGCTCGTCCAGAGCTGTTCTACGGTAAAGGCCCGGTCGGCTACATCGACTACCCGACGCTGTAAGCCACAGCGCAGAAACGCAAAAGCCCCCGACTTGTGAGAGTCGGGGGCTTTTTATTGGGTCTGCAATGGTCGCGTAGCTAACATTCGTTCACACGGAAGACACAAAATCCCTACAAAATACGTAGTTCGCTATGTATAAACTGCGCGCCGCAAACCTATATAAAGGCAGGCCAATTGACATAAGCTGTGCCGACTGCGAATTTTGTTTCATTTGCGCAGGCTGGGGCTCCAGCGCAGCATGTCCAGTCCTGTATCGACCCAACGCTCGGCCTCGGCATGCAGCTCAAAGCTGTCCGGCGCCAGAAGCCAGCCATACAGGAGGCCATCGATATAAGCATGAATGCTGATGGCCGCACGGGCAGTGTCGAGATCTTCCGGCAACTGGCCGCGATTCACCGCATTACGCAGGGTCAGACCGATGCGCAGGTTGCAATCGAGACTGGCCTCCCGGCGCTGCTGGCGCAAATCGCACATTTCATCGGTGAATTCGCACTTATGAAACAGAATTTCGTTGATGCGGCGGGTCTTCGGGTCCAGCGCAACTTGATGAAACAAATGAATCAGCAGTTTGCGCATGCAACCCAGCGGGTCGAGTTCGTCCTCGCTTTCACTGGCTTTGGCCAATTCATCCAGTGGTTCCTTCAGCGAATCGAGCATGGCCTGCACCAGGTCGGCCTTGTTGCTGAAATGCCAATAGATGGCACCACGCGTGACACCGGCCAGGGTCGCGATATCCGCCAGCGTGGTGCGGGCAACGCCCCTTTCATAAAAGGCTTTCTCGGCAGCTTCCAGAATCTGGCTTCGGGTTTCCTGAGCTTCCTCTTTGGTGCGACGGACCATGGCAGTAAAACCTCAAACAGGATGTTTCAGGGATGGCTGAATATCCGCTGAATAAATATGGGGGTGATCTCTCGCGAATCGACTCCCCGGCCTACAATTTCAAACCTTGCGACGACTTTTGTAACAGGGTGGGTACGACGCCAAGGTGTTTACAAACAACCATGAACGTAAGTATATTCCTTAGCAAGCTACTTATCCACCCGGCCCGATTTTTTTACCCTTCCACACTTCTTGTGCGCAATGTGCGCGCCTGACCCGAGGATTTTCATGCAATTCAAGCCAGCTGTTACCGCTCTGGTCACTGCCGTCGCCTTGGCATCGCTGCTCAGCGGATGCAAAAAGGAAGAAGCGGCACCGGCCCCTCCGCCCCCTCAGGTCGGTGTTGTCACCCTGCAACCACAAGCCTTTACCCTGACCTCGGAACTGCCGGGGCGCACCAGTGCGTTCCGCATTGCCGAAGTTCGACCACAGGTCAACGGCATCATTCTCAAGCGTCTGTTCAAGGAAGGCGGCGACGTAAAATCCGGCCAGCAGCTGTATCAGATCGATCCGTCGGTCTATGAAGCGACCCTGAAAAGCGCCGAAGCCAACCTGCGTTCGACCAAGTCGATCTCCGACCGCTACAAGCAACTGGTCGATGAGCAGGCTGTGAGCCGTCAGGAATACGACACCGCCGTGTCCAACCGCATGGAATCCGAAGCCTCGTTGCAGAGCGCGCAGATCAATGTTCGTTACACCAAGGTTTACGCGCCGATCTCCGGGCGTATCGGTCGCTCTTCGGTCACCGAAGGTGCACTGGTCAGCAATGGCCAGACCGACGCCATGGCGGTGATCCAGCAACTCGACCCGATCTACGTTGACGTGACCCAGTCGTCGGTAGAACTGCTGGAACTGCGCCGCGAACTGGAAAGCGGTCGTCTGCAAAAGGCTGGCGACAACTCGGCAGCGGTCAAGCTGACCCTTGAAGACGGTAGCCAGTACAAACTCGACGGTAAGCTGGAATTCTCCGAAGTGACGGTAGATCCGACCACCGGTTCCGTAACCCTGCGTGCAGTGTTCCCGAACCCGGATCACACCCTGCTGCCAGGCATGTTCGTCCGCGCCCAGTTGCAGGCCGGTGTCAACGCCGCCGCCATTCTGGCACCGCAGCAAGGCGTGACCCGCGACCTCAAAGGCACCCCGACCGCTCTGGTCGTCGGCGCAGACAACAAGGTCGAGTTGCGTCAGCTCAAGGCCAGCCGCACTGTCGGCAGCCAGTGGCTGATCGAAGACGGCCTGAAAGCCGGCGATCGTCTGATCACCGAAGGGCTGCAATACGTTCGTCCGGGCGTCCAGGTGAACCCGACCGAAGCCACCAACGTAGCGACAAAGAACCCGGCCCCCGCTCAGGCAGCTGATAAAGCCGCCGGCGGCAAAGGGGAGTAACCCATGTCAAAATTCTTCATCGACCGTCCGATTTTCGCCTGGGTAATTGCCCTGGTGATCATGCTGGTCGGGGCACTCTCGATCCTGAAATTGCCGATCAACCAGTACCCGAGCATTGCGCCACCGGCCATTGCGATCTCCGTGACCTACCCGGGCGCTTCGGCGCAAACCGTGCAGGACACCGTGGTTCAGGTGATCGAGCAACAGCTCAACGGTATCGACAACCTGCGTTATGTATCCTCGGAAAGTAACTCCGACGGCAGCATGACCATCACCGCGACCTTCGAGCAAGGCACCAACTCCGACACCGCGCAGGTTCAGGTTCAGAACAAGCTGAACCTGGCCACACCGCTGTTGCCGCAGGAAGTGCAGCAACAAGGTATCCGTGTCACCAAGGCAGTGAAAAACTTCCTGTTGGTGATCGGCGTGGTATCGCGTGACGGCAGCATGACCAAGGACGACCTGTCCAACTACATCGTGTCGAACATGCAGGACCCGATCTCGCGGACCGCCGGTGTCGGTGACTTCCAGGTCTTCGGCGCCCAGTATGCGATGCGTATCTGGCTCGATCCGGCCAAGTTGAACAAGTACAACCTGACCCCGGCCGACGTCAGCACCGCGATCTCGGCACAGAACGTTCAGGTGTCTTCCGGTCAACTCGGTGGCTTGCCGGCGCTGCCTGGCCAGCAACTGAACGCCACGATCATCGGCAAGACCCGTCTGCAGACTGCCGAGCAGTTCAAGGCGATTTTGCTGAAGGTCAATCAGGACGGCTCACAAGTCCGTATCGGTGATGTTGCCGATGTCGGTCTGGGTGGTGAAAACTCCACTATTTCGGCACAGTTCAACGGCAAACCGTCTTCCGGTCTGGCAGTGAAACTGGCCAACGGCGCCAACGCCCTCGACACCGCCAAAGCCCTGCGCAAGACGATTGACGAGCTCAAGCCGTTCTTCCCGGAAGGCATGGAAGTGGTGTTCCCGTACGACACCACGCCAGTGGTGACCGAATCGATCAAGGGTGTGGTTGAAACCCTGGTCGAAGCGATCGTGCTGGTGTTCCTGGTGATGTTCCTGTTCCTGCAAAACTTCCGCGCCACCGTCATCACCACGATGACTGTGCCGGTGGTGTTGCTCGGTACGTTCGGCATCCTCGCGGCGTTCGGTTTCAGCATCAACACCCTGACCATGTTCGGTATGGTGCTGGCCATCGGCTTGCTGGTGGATGACGCCATCGTTGTGGTGGAAAACGTCGAACGGGTGATGAGCGAAGAAGGCTTGTCACCGAAGGAAGCGACCAAAAAGTCCATGGGCCAGATCCAGGGCGCACTGGTCGGTATCGCACTGGTTCTGTCGGCGGTACTCCTGCCGATGGCGTTCTTCAGCGGCTCTACCGGTGTGATCTACAAGCAGTTCTCGATCACCATCGTTTCGGCCATGGCCCTCTCGGTAATGGTCGCGCTGATCTTCACCCCGGCGCTGTGCGCCACCATGCTCAAGGCGATTCCGAAAGGCGAGCACGGCACACCGAAAAAAGGTTTCTTCGGCTGGTTCAACCGCAACTTCGACCGTGGCGTTCGCAGCTACGAGCGCGGCGTCGGCAACATGTTGCAGCGCAAGGCGCCGTACCTGCTGGCGTACCTGCTGATCGTGGTTGGCATGATCTGGCTGTTCACCCGCATTCCGACCGCGTTCCTGCCGGAAGAAGACCAGGGCGTACTGTTCGCTCAGGTACAGACACCTGCCGGTTCCAGTGCCGAACGTACTCAAGTCGTGATCGACGAAATGCGTTCCTACCTGCTGGAGAAAGAATCCGGTGCGGTCGCTTCGGTGTTCACCGTGAACGGCTTCAACTTCGCCGGTCGTGGTCAAAGCTCCGGTCTGGCATTCATCATGCTCAAACCGTGGGGCGAGCGTGACGCCAGCAACAGCGTGTTCGCCCTCGCTCAGCGTGCCCAGCAACACTTCTTCACCTTCCGCGATGCGATGGTGTTTGCCTTCGCCCCGCCAGCGGTACTGGAATTGGGTAACGCCACCGGTTTCGACGTGTTCCTGCAGGATCGCGCCGGTATCGGTCACGACAAGTTGATGGAAGCCCGTAACCAGTTCCTCGGCATGGCTGCGCAGAGCAAGGTGCTCTACCAGGTACGTCCGAACGGTCTGAACGACGAGCCGCAATACCACCTGGAAATCGACGATGCGAAAGCCCGCGCCCTCGGCGTGAGCATTTCCGACATCAACAGCACCCTGTCGATCTCCTTCGGTAGTAGCTACGTCAACGACTTCATCGACCGTGGTCGGGTGAAGAAGGTTTACGTGCAAGGTCAGGCCGGTGCTCGCATGAGCCCTGAAGACATGAAGAAGTGGTACGTGCGTAACAGCGCCGGGACCATGGTGCCGTTCTCCGCATTCGCCAAGGGTGAGTGGATCTACGGTTCGCCGAAACTGGCCCGTTACAACGGCGTCGAAGCGATGGAAATCCTTGGTTCTCCGGCGCCGGGTTATTCCACCGGTGACGCGATGGCCGAAGTCGAAGCGATTGCCAAGAAGCTGCCGGCCGGTGTCGGTATCTCCTGGACCGGTCTGTCCTACGAGGAACGTCTGTCTGGCTCGCAAGCGCCAGCGCTGTACGCCCTGTCGCTGCTGATGGTGTTCCTGTGTCTGGCGGCGTTGTATGAAAGCTGGTCGATTCCGATCGCGGTCATGCTCGTGGTACCGCTGGGGATCATCGGTGCGCTGCTGGCCACCAGCCTGCGCGGTCTGTCCAACGACGTGTACTTCCAGGTGGGCCTGTTGACGACTATCGGTCTGGCGGCTAAAAACGCCATTCTGATCGTCGAATTCGCCAAGGAACTGCATGAACAAGGACGCAGCCTGCGCGATGCCGCAATTGAAGCCTGCCGCATGCGTCTGCGACCGATCATCATGACCTCGCTGGCGTTCGTCCTCGGTGTTGTACCGTTGGCGATCTCCACTGGCGCCGGTTCAGGCAGTCAACATGCGATCGGTACTGGCGTGATTGGCGGTATGCTCACGGCCACAATCCTGGCGATCTTCTGGGTCCCACTGTTCTTCGTCACGGTTTCGTCCATCGGTCAGCGCAAAAATACCGACCAGGAAGACGACGCTAAAGAAACTCCTAAAGAGGCTGGCCAATGAGCAAGTCGCTACTCTCCATCGCAGTCGCGGCCTTCGTGCTGAGCGGTTGCTCGCTGATACCTGACTATCAGCAGCCAGAAGCACCGGTCGCGGGCCAATACCCGCAGGGCCCGGCGTACTCGCCGGCCCAGGCTCCGGCGCAAGCGGCTGCCGAACAAGGCTGGAAGCAGTTTTTCCATGACCCGGCCCTGCAACAGCTGATCCAGGTGTCCCTGGAAAACAACCGCGACCTGCGTGTCGCGGCGCTGAACATCGACGCCTACGCGGCTCAATACCGCATCCAGCGTGCCGATCTGTTCCCGGCTGTTTCGGCGAACGCCACTGGCAGCCGCCAGCGGGTGCCGGCACGTGCTTCGCAGACCGGTGATTCAACGATCACCAGCTCCTACTCCGCGACCGTCGGCATCAGCGCCTACGAACTCGACCTGTTCGGTCGGGTTCGCAGCCTGAGCGAACAAGCGCTGCAACAATACTTCGCCACTGAAGAAGCGCGTCGCAGCACCCAGATCAGTCTGGTGGCCAACGTGGCCAACGCCTACCTGACCTGGCAGGCCGACAAGGAACTGCTGAAGCTGACTCAAGACACCCTCGGTGCCTTCGAAGAAAGCTACAAGCTGACTTCTCGCAGCAACGAAGTCGGTGTGGCTTCGGCACTGGATCTGGCGCAGTCGCGTACCTCGGTGGAAAACGCCCGGGCGCAACTGGCCAAGTACACCCGTCAGGTGGCTCAGGATGAAAACGGCCTGACCCTGCTGCTCGGCACCGGTATCCCGGCCAATCTGCAAGCGGCCAAACCGCTGTCGGATGATCTGCTCAGCGACGTTCCGGCCGGTCTGCCATCGGACCTGCTGCAACGTCGTCCGGACATCCTGCAAGCCGAGTACAACCTGAAAGCGGCCAACGCCAACATCGGCGCGGCACGTGCAGCGTTCTTCCCGAGCATCAGCCTGACGGCCAACGCCGGTTCGCTGAGCCCGGATCTGTCCGGTCTGTTCAAGGGTGGTTCGGGGACCTGGTTGTTCTCGCCGCAGATCAACCTGCCGATCTTCAACGCAGGCAGCCTGCGCGCCAGCCTCGACGCCGCCGAAATCCAGAAGGACATCGGCGTGGCGAACTACGAGAAAGCCATTCAAACCGGCTTCCAGGAAGTCGCCGACGGCCTGGCCGCACGCCAGACCTACACCGAGCAGTTAAAGGCGCAACGTGACTTCGTCGCGGCCAACCAGGACTACTACCGTCTGGCCGAGCGTCGTTATCGCATCGGGGTCGACAGCAACCTGACCTTCCTCGACGCCCAGCGTCAGTTGTTCAGCGCCCAACAGGTGCTGATCACCGACCGCCTCGCGCAGTTGGCCAGTGCGGTCAACCTGTACAAGGCACTGGGTGGCGGCTGGAATGCACAGACTGCGCAGAACGAACCGCTGAAAGAAGAAGCACCGAAGATGAAGTTTTTCTGATCATCCGGTGATGACAAGGAGCCCGCCAATTGGCGGGCTTTTTGTTGTCCTTGGGAAAGTTGTGTTGCCTGGACTGGCCTCATCGCTGGCAAGCCAGCTCCCACAGGTTTTGCGTACACCGCAGGACACTGTGGGAGCTGGCCTGCCAGCGATGAGGCCCTGTCACTCGACACAAAACCCGGCTGCATCTTGCGTTCGATAATCGCCCAAAACCCGCTTTCACCGATTGAATCCATACATCTACGCCCCGCACCATTCGTCCCACAAAACCAATAACAACAGGTTCGACATCATGCTCCCGCGCCCCGCCCCGTCCGGCTGATTTCCTCCGTTTCACCCCTGAACATTTTTAGATGTCTGCACCCCGAAAACGGCGGCAGCACACCCGTTCGCCTTAAAAAAACAAGAGAGACCCGAGCCCATGACAACCTCCACTGCGCCTTACGCACTTCCCGGTCTGATCGCCCTGGCACTGGCTGGCGCCGCCCTGCCCGTCGCGGCCGAAGAAGCAGGCTTTGTTGAAGGTGCCAAGGCCAACCTCAACCTGCGCAACTTCTACATCAATCGCAACTTCACCAACCCTACCAAAGCGCAGGGCAAGGCTGAAGAGTGGACACAAAGCTTCATCCTCGACGCCAAATCAGGTTTCACCCAAGGCACCGTTGGTTTCGGCATGGACGTGTTGGGCCTGTACTCGGTGAAGCTTGATGGCGGCAAAGGCACCGGAGGTACACAACTGCTGCCGCTGGATCACGACGGGCGCCCGGCGGACAACTTTGGCCGCACAAACGTCGCGTTCAAGGCCAAGCTGTCGCAAACCGAAATCAAGGTCGGTGAGTGGATGCCGGTGCTGCCAATCCTGCGTTCGGATGACGGCCGCTCGCTGCCGCAAACCTTCCGTGGCGGCCAGATCACCTCAAAGGAAATCGACGGCCTGACCCTCTACGGTGGCCAGTTCCGCGCCAACAGCCCGCGTGATGACAGCAGCATGAGCGACATGTCGATGTTCGGCAAAGCCGCGTTCACCTCCGACCGCTTCAACTTTCAGGGCGGCGAATACGCGTTCAACGACAAGCGTACGCAGATCGGTCTGTGGAACGCCGAACTCAAGGACATCTACAGCCAGCAATACGTCAATCTGATCCACAGCCAGCCTCTCGGCGACTGGACCCTCGGCGCCAACCTCGGATTTTTCTACGGCAAGGATGACGGCAGCGCCCGTGCCGGCGATCTGGACAACAAGACCTGGTCGGGCCTGTTCTCGGCCAAGTACGGCGGCAACACCTTCTACGTCGGTTTGCAGAAGCTGACGGGCGACAGCGCCTGGATGCGGGTCAATGGCACCAGCGGCGGAACGCTGGCCAACGACAGCTACAACGCCAGTTACGACAACGCTCAGGAACGTTCCTGGCAAGTGCGCCACGACTACAACTTCGCCGCCCTCGGCATTCCCGGCCTGACCCTGATGAACCGCTATATCAGCGGCGACAACGTACACACCGGCACCATCACCGACGGCAAGGAATGGGGCCGCGAATCGGAACTGGGCTACACCGTGCAGAGCGGCACTTTGCGCGACCTCAACTTCAGATGGCGCAACTCGACCATGCGTCGGGATTTCAGCAACAACGAGTTCGACGAAAACCGCTTGATCGTCAGCTACCCGATCAGCCTCTTGTAACCACCATCTCCCCTGTAGGAGTGAGCCTGCTCGCGATAGCGGTGGTTCTGTCAGCATCAATGGTGGCTGAACCACCGCTATCGCGAGCAGGCTCACTCCTACAAGGGGTCTACGCCATCCGTCAGGCAGGCTGGCGCTTTGCTGGCCGTTGAGTAGAGTGAGAAAACCTGAAGGACTCAGGCGCCACACCCTACCCGCTTCCGCTATCTGTTGATGTTGGTCCCCCCAGGACTTGAGCCAGGCTGTCATCGGAAGACACAGTTGATCACCAGAGGACCACCTCATGATCACCCAGCTCCCCAACACCCAATGGGACGCCAAGGCGTACCAGCAGTTTTCCCGCCTCAGGCAACAACCGGTCAACGAACTGCTCGACCGCGTTGACCTGGATAACCCCAAACGCATTTATGACCTCGGCTGCGGCACCGGCATCGCCACGCAACTATTGGCCAAGCGCTGGCCGCGTGCGCAATTGCGCGGCATCGACAGCTCGGCACAAATGCTCGATGAAGCGCGCTGTTTGCCGATCAAGGCGTCATGGACGCAGTGCGATTTGATCGACTGGCGGCCCGAGCAACCAGCAGATCTGTTGCTAGCCGCTGCCGTGCTGCACTTCATCGATGGTCACCAACAATTGCTGCCGAGCCTGCTCGGCCATCTGAATCCGGGTGGCTGTCTGGCCGCGCACATGCCGGACTGGCGTGATGCGCCGTGGTATCGATTGATGCTCGACGCGCTTAACGAGGATGGGGTCGGCGGCAGACCTTTGGGTACGGCGCAACTGCGCCAGCGCATGGCCGCGCGACCGTTGTTGTCGCTGGAAGATTATTACCGCCTGCTCGCGCCGTTGACCGAGTCGCTGGACATCTGGGAAACCGAGCAATTGCAGGTTGTTGACGGCAAATCGCCGGTGTATGACTGGGTCAAGGTCTCGGCGCTACGGCCGGTGATGCAGGCGCTTGATAGTGCGGAACAGGCGCGCTTCATTTATCACTACCTGATGCGGGTGCACGCGCATTATCCGCAGGAGGGAAACGGGCACACGTTGTTTCCGTTCAAGCGGATATTCATTGTCGCCAAGGTGTGATGCATTACGGCGACTACCGCTATCGCGAGCAGGCTCACTCCTACATAGGAATGCGGTCAACTGTAGGAGTGAGCCTGCTCGCGATGGCGTCTATTCAGGCACCATCATTCCCGGGATTCGACACCCAGCTCATCCCAAACCGATTCCGCCAGATGAAACGTCGCATTCGCCGCCGGAATCCCGCAGTAGATCGCGCTCTGCATGATCACTTCCTTGATCTCGCCACGGCTCACGCCATTATTGGCCGCCGCGCGTAAATGCAGTTTCAGCTCAGCCTCACGGTTCATCCCGATCAGCATGGCAATGGTGATCAGACTGCGGGTATGCCTAGGCAGCCCCGGGCGTGTCCAGATATCGCCCCAGGCATGACGGGTGATCATCTCCTGAAACTCCGAATTGAACTCGGTCAGCGCATTCAGACTGCGATCGACGTGAGCATCACCCAACACCGCGCGGCGCACTTGCAGGCCTTCGTCGTAACGTTGTTTCTCGTCCACAAAATCTTCCTCAATTGGCCCGCAGAAACGTCAACACACGGTCGCTGAAATCAGCCCCGGCCTGCACGTTGGAAAGGTGCGCGGCATAGAACTCGGCGTACTCGGCGCCGCGCACATGCGCCTGAATGAACTGACCGCCAGACGGCGGCGTCACTGCATCTTCAGAACCGGCGATCACCAGCAACGGCACCTTGATCGATGCCAGTTGCTGGCGAAAATCGGCATCGCGCACCGCTGCGCAATTGGCTGCATAACCTTCGGGGGAAGTGGCCGCGAGCATGTCGGTAATCTGCTTGGCCGCTGCCGGATTGGCCGCCGCGAAGTCCGGGGTAAACCAGCGGGCAATCGAGGCATCGCGCAACGCGACCATCGCTGCCGCGCCGTCACGCAGCACGGTTTCGATCCGTGGATTCCATATCGATGGATCACCGATTTTCGCGGCGGTATTGCACACGATCAGCTTGTGCAAACGCTCACCGGCATTGATCCCCAGCCATTGGCCGATCAACCCGCCCATCGACAGACCGCAAAAGTGCGCACGCTCGATATGCAACGCATCCAGCAGCGCCAGCACGTCACGCCCCAGTTGCTCGATGCTGTACGGCCCCGGCGTCACCAGCGATTGACCGTGACCGCGAGTGTCGAAACGCAGCACGCGGAAATGTTCGGTGAATGCCGACATCTGCGCATCCCACATGTGCAGGTCGGTGCCCAGCGAGTTGGACAGCACCAGCACGGGCGCATCGACCGGCCCTTCAATCTGGTAATGCAGTTCGCCATCGGCGAGTTGAACGAAAGCCACAGCCCTCTCCTTCAGACAGTCAATGCGTTGTGTTCAGCCACCGCACGCTCGACCCAGACTTTGGCCTGACCGAGGTAATGCGCGGGATTGAGCAGATGATCCAGTTCAGCGCCGCTGAGTTCGGCGGTCACTTGCGGCTCGTCACCGAGCACGGCGCGCAGATGCCGTTGTTCGGCCACCGCGCGTTTGCAGCATTGTTCGAGCAAATGATGCGCCGTGTCGCGACCGACCCGTTGCGCGAGGACGATGCTCACCGCTTCGGCCAGCACCAGCCCTTGAGTCAGTTCGAGATTGCGTGCCATGCGTGCGGCATCGACTTCCAGCCCGTCGGCCAGCAATCGCGCCTGTTGCAGTGAGCCCGAAACCAGGCAGCAGATTTCCGGCAGGGTTTCCCATTCCGCATGCCACAAACCGAGGCTGCGTTCGTGCTCTTGCGGCATCGCACTGAACAACGTCGAAACCAGCCCCGGCACCCGAGTCGCCGCGCCGATCAGCACCGCCGCGCCGACCGGATTGCGCTTGTGTGGCATGGTCGAAGAACCGCCCTTGCCCGGTGCCGAAGGTTCGAACACCTCGGCGGCTTCGGTCTGCATCAACAGGCTGATGTCACGCCCAAACTTGCCGAGGCTGCCGGCGATCAGGCCGAGCACCGCGCCAAACTCGACGATGCGATCACGCTGGGTGTGCCACGGTTGTTCCGGCAGGCTCAGTTGTAGTTCTTCGGCCAACGCTTTGGCAATCGGCAATGCTTGTTCGCCCAACGCCGCTAACGTTCCGGAAGCGCCGCCGAATTGCAGCACCAGCAAACGTGGCTTGAGTTCGCGTAGACGCTGGCGACTGCGGGTCACGGCGCCGAGCCATCCGGCGATCTTCATGCCGAGGGTTACTGGCGTTGCGTGTTGTAGCCAGGTGCGCCCGGCCAGTGGTGTCGCCGCATACCGCTGAGCCTGAACAGCCAGTGAATCGGCCAGTTGTGCCAGATCGTTTTCGATCAGCGCCAACGCCTGCCGCAATTGCAGCACCAGCCCGGAATCCATCACGTCCTGACTGGTAGCGCCCAAGTGCACATAACGCTCGGCCTCGGCATCCGTTGCGGCAATCTGCTTGCCCAACGCCTTGACCAGCGGAATCGCCGAATTGCCCGCCGTGGCAATCGCCTCGCCCAGCGCCGCAAAGTCATACAGACCGGCATTGCACGCTGCCGCAATCGGCGCGACCGCACTTGCCGGAATCAACCCGACCCGCGCTTCGGCCCGTGCCAG
Source organism: Pseudomonas sp. McL0111 (assembly GCF_052567255.1). Classification (NCBI taxonomy): domain Bacteria; kingdom Pseudomonadati; phylum Pseudomonadota; class Gammaproteobacteria; order Pseudomonadales; family Pseudomonadaceae; genus Pseudomonas; species Pseudomonas sp. McL0111. Next base: position 82,173 of record NZ_CP199585.1, read on the forward strand.
CGCCGACTCGAAATCGAGCATCGCCTGCACCCGGCCCTGATCGCAGAACACCTCGCGCATATCGCGGGCAGTGAAGTAGGCATCGAACAATTGATTGCCCGGTCGCTCAGTCATAAACAGTCCTTGCCGGCGCGGGCCGAGTTGGCCCGCGCGCATCGGTTTAGAGATCGTGGTGCAAATACGCCGCTTGCTTCGGCAAGCGCAGGCTGAACAGGAATGCTATCGCCATCATCGCCGTGACGTACCAGTAGAAGGAGTTCTCCATGCCGATGTTCTTCAAGCTCAGAGCGACGAACTCGGCCGAACCACCGAAGATTGCGTTGGCCACCGCGTAGGCCAGACCAACGCCGAGGGCGCGGACTTCCGGCGGGAACATTTCGGCTTTCACCAGACCGCTGATTGAGGTGTAGAAACTGACAATCGCCAGAGCCACGGTGATCAACACAAATGCCAGAAACGGACTGCTGACGCTTTTCAGGCTGAGCAGAATCGGCACAGTGAACAGCGTACCCAACGCGCCGAACCAGAGCATCGAGTTACGTCGGCCGATCTTGTCCGCCAACATGCCGAACAACGGTTGCATGCACATATAAAGAAAGAGCGCGCCGGTCATGATGTAGCTGGCGGTCTTGGCGTGCATGCCGGCAGTGTTCACCAGGTATTTCTGCATGTAAGTGGTGAAGGTGTAAAAAATCAGCGAACCACCAGCGGTGTAGCCGAGCACGGTGATGAATGCGGCTTTGTGATCGCGGAACAGTGCACGAATGCTGCCGGCATCTTTGTGTTCGCGGGTTTCCTTGTTGGTGGTTTCTTTTAGCGAGCGACGCAGGAACAGCGAAATCACCGCGGCAATTGCACCCACTACAAATGGAATCCGCCAGCCGTAGGCGCGCAGATCGTCTTCGGTGAGGAACTGCTGCAGGACCACCACCAGCGACACCGCCAGCAGTTGCCCGCCGATCAGGGTCACGTACTGAAACGAGGCGAAAAATCCGCGCTGGCCTTTAAGGGCGACTTCGCTCATGTATGTGGCAGTGGCGCCGTATTCGCCGCCGACCGACAGGCCTTGCAGCAGACGCGCGAACAGCAACAGGATCGGCGCCCAGACGCCAATGCTGTTGTAGGTCGGCAGGCAGGCGATCAGCAACGAACCAAAACACATCATCAAAATCGAGATGAGCATGGATTTTTTGCGGCCGTGTTTGTCGGCGATCCGACCGAAAATCCAGCCGCCAATCGGCCGCATCAGGAACCCGGCGGCGAACACGCCAGCCGTGTTGACCAGTTGCACGGTCGGGTTGTCGGAGGGGAAAAACGCCGGGGCAAAATAGATCGCGCAAAAGGCGTAGACATAGAAGTCGAACCATTCGACAAGGTTGCCGGACGAGGCGCCGACAATGGCGAAGATCCGCTTGCTGCGTTCTTCGCCGGTGTAATGAGCGGTAGTCGTTGTCATTGTTTTTTACTCGATGGGGACCCGTGAGAGTCTAGACACACTTCGCAACAGTCCCGTTCCACAGATACATCTTCAACACAGTTCCCTTGTGGGAGTGAGCCTGCTCGCGATGACGGTGTGTCATTCAGACCATTTAAATCTGACACACCGCCATCGCGAGCAGGCTCACTCCTACAGGGATTGGGATGTTCTTCAGTAATCGAAAAACACCGTCTCGGCATCGGTGCCCTGCAGAATCACGTTCCACTGATAAACACCCGACGCATCCTGCTTGGCCAGCAACGTACGGCGGCGTTCAGCGGGCACACATTCCAGCAGCGGATCACTCACGTTCGCCGGGTCGCCCTCAAAGTAAATCCGCGTCAGCAAGTGTTTGACCAAGCCCCGTGCAAACACCAGCACCACCAGATGCGGCGCCTGGGTCGACCCCTTCAAACCTTCGACCGTACCCGGTTTGATCGTGGTGAAACGAAACCGCCCTTCGGCATCCACCGGCACCCGGCCGAAACCTTCAAAGTTCGGGTCCAGCGGTTTGTCCTGTTCGTCTTCCGGATGGTCGTACTTGCCGGCCGCATTGGCCTGCCAGACTTCAAGCATCGCGTCGTTGACGACATCGCCGTTGCCATCCAGCACTTGCCCGGTGATCGCCACGCGCTCGCCGAGGGTTTGTTCGACGGTGAGGTCTTCACGGTTCAGCCAGGTCAGGCCGATGTGGTAGTACGGCCCGACGGTGTGGGACGTGGTCGCAGTCAGCGTCATCTTATTTCTCCATCGGCGTGGCATCACGGCCGCGCAGCACGATGTCCCAGCGATAACCGAGGGCGTAGGACGGAATGGTTTTTTCCAGATCGAAACTGGCGATCAGGCGTTCCTTGGCCGAAGTGTCCGGCACGCAGTTGTAGATCGGGTCGTAAGCCAGCAGCGGATCACCCGGAAAATACATCTGCGTCACCAGCCGCGTGAGGATGCTCGGCCCGAACAGCGAAAAATGGATGTGCGCCGGGCGCCACGCATTGTGGTGGTTGCCCCACGGATAGGCGCCGGGCTTGATGGTCTGGAATTGATACCAGCCATCCGCGTCGGTCACGGTGCGGCCGGAGCCGGTGAAGTTCGGATCGAGCGGCGCGTCGTGCAGGTCGCGTTTGTGGTTGTAGCGGCCGGCGGCATTGGCCTGCCAGATCTCCACCAGAATTCCCGGCACCGGCAGACCGTTTTCGTCCAGCACACGGCCGTGAATGATGATGCGCTCGCCCTGCGGTTCGCCCTCATGCTGCGCCGTCAGGTCGTTGTCTTTCTCGGCAACGCGTTCGGCGCCGATGGTCGGCCCGGTGATTTCCGACAGCGAATGCGGCAGAAACACCAACGGCTTGGATGGCGAGCGCAGATTGGTGGATTGATACGTCGGGTGCAGATACTCAGGCTGGGTGCCTTCCTGTGGGCGACGGTAACCAGGCTTGTCAGTCATTTCGCTTTCCTCTGTTCTTATTCGTCACGGCTTGCGTCAGACGCGTTCGATGGCCAGGGCCAGACCTTGGCCGACACCAACGCACATGGTCGCCAGACCTTTCTTGCCGCCAGTCTTTTCCAGCTGATGCAGCGCGGTCAGTACCAGACGCGCACCGCTCATGCCCAGCGGATGGCCGAGAGCAATTGCGCCGCCGTTCGGGTTGACCTGCGGCGCGTCGTCCGCTAATCCCAGTTCCCGCAGTACCGCCAAGCCTTGGCTGGCGAACGCTTCGTTGAGTTCGATCACATCAAAATCGCTGACCGCCACACCGAGGCGCTCAATGAGTTTGCGCACCGCTGGCACCGGGCCGATACCCATGACTCGCGGCGCCACGCCGGCGCTGGCCATGCCGAGCACTTTGGCGCGGGCAGTCAGACCGTGTTTTTTCACCGCATCGGCGGAGGCGAGAATCAGTGCGGCGGCGCCGTCGTTGACGCCCGAGGCATTGCCGGCGGTGACAGTCTTGTCCGGGCCGTTGACCGGTTTCAGTTTGCTCAGTGCTTCAAGCGTGGTGTCGGCCCGAGGGTGTTCATCCTGGCTGACCACGGTTTCGCCCTTCTTGTTGGCGATCCGCACTTCGACGATTTCTTCGGCGAAATAACCTGCGGCCTGCGCGGCGGCGGTGCGCTGCTGACTGCGCAGGGCGAACGCGTCCTGATCGGCGCGGGACACTTGATAGTCATCGGCGACGTTGTCGGCGGTTTGCGGCATTGCATCGACGCCGTACTGCGCCTTCATCAATGGGTTGATGAAACGCCAGCCGATGGTGGTGTCTTCCAGTTTCATGTTGCGCGAAAACGCCGCGTCAGCCTTGCCCATCACGAACGGCGCACGGGACATCGATTCGACGCCACCGGCAATCGCCAGCTCCATCTCGCCGCTGGCAATTGCGCGGAATGCGGTGCCGATGGCATCCATGCCCGAAGCGCAGAGACGATTGAGGGTTACGCCAGGAACGCTTTCCGGCAGCCCCGCCAACAGCAGCGCCATGCGTGCCACGTTGCGGTTGTCTTCGCCGGCCTGGTTGGCGCAACCGAGGAACACCTCATCGATAGCGCTCCAGTCCACCGAGGGATTGCGCGCCATCAGCGCCTTGATCGGCACGGCGGCCAGATCATCGGCACGCACCGCCGCCAGACCACCGCCAAAACGGCCGATCGGAGTACGGATCGCATCGCAGATATACACGTCACGCATCATGCTTCTCCCGGTGCCTGGCCATGGGCGGCTGCGGTGCGGGCTTCAAGGTCACGCAACGCGGTGAGTTCGATGTCGGTTGGCTCGGCGGTTTGCTCGACGCTGTCGGCAAAACGAATCGCCCAACCGGTGGCGGCGATCACTTGCTCGCGGGTCACGCCCGGGTGCAGCGCGGTGACCACGAATTCGTGAGTGCCGGCCTCGGGTTCCATGGTGCACAAATCGGTGATGATGCCGACCGGTCCGGCGCCCGGCAGGCCCAGACGTTTACGTGAATCACCGCCCTCGCCGTGCCCGACCGAGGTAATGAAATCGAGCTTCTCGACAAACGAGCGCGCCGACTGTTTAAGGATGATCAGCACACTTTTCGCCGAGCCAGCGATTTCCGGCGCGCCACCGGCACCCGGCAGACGTACTTTCGGCGAGAAGTAATCACCGACCACGGTGGTGTTGATGTTGCCGAAGCGGTCAACCTGCGCGGCGCCGAGAAAACCGACGTCGATGCGTCCGCCCTGCAACCAATAGCGAAAAATCTCACCGGTCGGAACGACCGTGTCGGCGGTTTCCGCCAGTTCGCCGTCACCGATGGACAGCGGCAGCACGCTTGGCTTGGCACCAATCGGGCCCGACTCGTAGATCAGCACCACATCGGGCGAAGACGTCAGACGCGCCAGGTTCGCGGCTTTCGATGGCAGGCCGATGCCGACGAAGCATACCGAACCGTTCTTCAGTCGGCGGGCGGCGGCGACGGTCATCATTTCATTGGTGGTGTAAGTCATTACTTGGCCTCCGAAGCAGCAGCCAGCTTGGCCTGAAACTCGCTGAAGTCAGCGCAGCCATGGATGTATTCGTTGATCCACGCGGTAAACGTCTCACGGTCACGGGCGATCGGGTCCCACGCCTGATAGAAACGATTGTCGCGTTCGGTGTAACCGTGGGCGTAGGACGGATGCGCACCACCCGGCACATGGCAAACCGCGCTCAGGGCCCAGGTCGGCAATACGCAGGCGTTCATCGGCGCTTTCAGGTCGTCTACGATTTCTTCAACCGTGACGATGCAGCGCTTGGCCGCCAGTGCGGCTTCTTTCTGCACGCCGAGAATGCCCCACAGCAACACGTTGCCTTGGCGGTCGGCTTTCTGCGCGTGGATCACCGTCACGTCGGGACGCACCGACGGCACCGCCGCCAGCACTTCGCCGGTGAATGGGCAGGTGACGGATTTGATCAGCGGATTGACCTTCGGCAGGTCAGAACCGGCGTAGGCGCGCAGCACTGCGAACGGTAGGCCTGAGGCGCCAGCGACGTAGGCATTCGCCAGATCGGCGTGGCTGTGCTCTTCGATTTCCAGTGCGTGCGGCCATTGCTTCTCGACGGCGTCACGCAGACGGTGCAGCGAACCGACGCCAGGATTACCACCCCAGGAGAAAATCAGTTTGCGCGCACAACCAGCGCCGATCAGTTGGTCGTAGATCAGGTCAGGCGTCATCCGCACCAGCGTCAGATCTTTCTTGCCCTGGCGAATGATTTCATGACCTGCGGCCGTAGGGATCAGGTGAGTGAAGCCTTCGAGCGCGACGGTATCGCCGTCGTTGACGAATTGCTTCACCGCGTCGTGCAGCGAAAGGATCTCAGCCATGGAGCGGGCTCCCGTTTTTGTAATGGATCGCCAGTGATAAAAAGGCGCGAGGTTCAGCGCCGGAGTCACTGCAGATTAAGCCGCTGAAAATCGCCAAACAATCCGATAATCGACTGAGTGTTCGTTTATCGAACAGATTGTTACCAACCTAACAATCAACCGAAAAAGCAAAAGCATCGCGAGCAGGCTCACTCCTACAGAGGATCACGCGATACCTGTGGGAGCGTGGCTTGCCCGCGATGAGGCCGGAACATTCAGCGAAAATTTGCGCCTATCAACTCAAGTCGCATCCGCATGACTGACCATGCCTTTAATCACCACCGCCGCAGTCGCCAACGCCGCCGGAATCACCAACGCCGTCAACACTTGCTCGAAATTCCAGCCCAACCCCAGCAACGTCGCGCCCATCCACGCCCCGAGAATCGCACCAAACCGACCAATCCCCAGCATCCATGAAACCCCGGTCGCCCGGCCCTGAGTCGGATAAAACCGAGCCGCCAGCGAGGGCATCGCCGATTGCGCGCCGTTGACGCACATCCCCGCCACCAGCACCAACGTCGCAAGCAGCGTGATGTTGCCCAGGCTCTGCCCCACCGCGTAGGCAAACACCCCGGCCAGCAGGTAGAAAATGCCGATAACCTTGTGCGGATTGAACCGGTCCATCGCCCAGCCTACGCCGACCGCGCTCAACACCCCGCCGAACTGGAACAACGCACCGATGAATGCCGCCTGTTCCATGCTCGCGCCGCTGTCACGCATCAGCGTCGGCAGCCAACTGGTCAGCAAGTACACGATCACCAGGCCCATGAAATAGGTCAGCCACAGCAGCAGCGTGCCGGTGCTGTAGGTGCCGGAGAAAATCACCGCGAACACGTTGCGCGCCTTGATGGTCTTCTGTTCCGGCACGCTGAAACTCGATGCCTGAGCGACCACGGCCGGATCAATCGGCGCCAGGGTCTTACGCACCTTGTCGGTGCCACGGTTACGCACTACAAGAAAACGCGCCGATTCCGGCAGCCAGAACAACAGCACCACTGCGAGAATCAGCGGCAGAATCCCGCCGATCAGCAGCAGTGCGTGCCAGCCGAAGGCCGGAATCAGCTTTGCCGAAATGAACCCGCCGCCGGCCATGCCGAGGTTGAAACCGCAGAACATGCTGGTCACCAGCAGAGATTTCTTGCGCTCCGGGGTGTATTCCGAAAGCAGCGTCGTGGCATTCGGCATGCCCGCACCGAGACCCAGTCCGGTGAGGAAACGCAGTACCAGCAGTTGCTCGACGTTCGTGCTGTAGGCCGAGGCCAGACTGAACGCGCCAAACAGAATTACCGCGCCGACCAGTACGACTTTTCGCCCGAAACGGTCAGCCAGAGGGCCGGAACCCAGTGCGCCGAAGACCATGCCGATCAACGCGGCGCTCATCACCGGGCCAAGGCTGGCGCGGTCGATGCCCCAGTCCTGCGAGAGTGCCGGCGCAATAAAACCCATGGCTGCGGTGTCGAGGCCATCGAGGAACACAATCAGGAAACACAAGATCACCACTCGCCACTGATAGCGCGAGATCGGTTGGGCATTGATGAAGGACTGCACGTCGAGGCAGTTACCCACAGCGGACTGAGGCTGGTTCATTATTTTTATTCCACGCAAAAAACGCAGTCGAACGGCGGCCGGCCAAAGAGCGGCACGGGCACAAGAATAGAAGGTTTGAATCAGGCGTTGCGCGCAACCTGGCAACAGCAACGGCAGTGGCGACAGTCGGGGAACGTGCTCATGGGGTGTTGCCTCTTGTCATTATTATGGGAGTCGGCATTCGGGCTGACACTTGGCGGTCAGCGCCGGATGACGCTGCCGCGACATTAATGACCCGAGGGTTTTAGCGTCAATTCGATAAACGCAACACTGTGCGTTTATCGAACAGCTTCATCAGGCAAACAACTGCGCACTCAGGTCGCGGCTGGCACTCAACAGCCCCGGCAGGAAGCGCTGTTCCAGCTCGGTGCGGCTGACTCGGCCGGCGTGGGTGCTGACATTGAGCGCGGCCACCACTTGCCCGGATGCGTCGTACACCGGCACGGCAATCGAGCGCAAACCTTGCTCCAGTTCCTGATCGACGATGCACCAGCCCTGTTGCCGCACTTCTTGCAGACATTCGAGCAAAGTGTCCGGGGTGTGCAGCGTGCGACTGGTCTTGGCTACCAGTTCGGCATGGTCGAGGTATTCGCGCAGAGACGTGTCGTCGAGCGCCGCCAACAGAATTCGCCCCATCGATGTGCAATAGGCCGGCAAGCGCCCACCCACCGACAGATCCACCGAAATCAGCCGTTGCGTGGTTGCCGAGCGGGCGATGTAAAGAATGTCGTCACCCTCCAGCGTGGCCATGTTGCAGGCCTCGTGCAGTTGCTCGCTCATACGGTCGAGATAGGGCTGGGCCGAAACCGCCAACGGTGTCGAAGACAAATAGGCATGACCGAGGGTCAGCACTTTCGGCAGCAGCGAATAGGTGCGGCCATCAGTGGTGGCGTAGCCGAGTTTGATCAAGGTGTGCAGGCAACGGCGCACGGCGGCGCGAGGGATTTCCGTGCGGTGACTGATCTGCGCGATGGTCAGGTGCCGCTTGCGCTCCTGAAATGCCTGCACCACTGCCAGACCACGGGCCAGCGAGGTCATGAAGTCAGGATCACCGGTCAGGGCCTGGATGCGTTTGGCCGGCGAGGCGACAATCGGCGGCGCCACGGAGGTGAAGGAATTGCGCATTTGATCGTTCATTTCAGGTCCTTTTTCCGGCACGGATCAGCGGCTATACAAACGATTCGCGGGCAGATGCACAAGCGTCCGGCCCTGAACATTGTGCGATTATCGAACCGACGACCGATAATCGCAATCAGCGGCCTCGCCGCCAACGGTGCGCTTCATGTTGCGTGCCGGGGAACTTGCTCAACTTGGACAGCGGTATCTTAGTTGTTCGACTTAATGGCGCCAGAAACAGAACGCGACGTAAATAACGAAAAGACCAGACTTCAACTACCGATAAAATTTGTCAGTCACAAAACAATCACACATCCCGAACCGTTTTTAACTTGGCAAAGATAGTCATTCCCGAATCGGCCGCTATAATGCACCTCAGTGGCGCCGCGTTTTCATTGGCCGATGGCGCCCGCCGTTGACGCAATGCCTATTGCTGTCAGCCCAGGCCGCCGCCTGACGTTCATTTATGCATGTATCGCCAGTGCGCGCTGAAACAGGAAACTGATGCTGCGTCAGTTTTAATCTGGTGCCGTAGCCGCCCAGCAACATGGAAGTCTTGATCGCCCTCCGATTACACCAATGCCTGTTCAGGCATTGCTCCTCGGTGGATTCGTTCTTGCGACCGTTGCCGTGCGTTCACCAGACATTTATCTCAACTCAAACAGGTAGCACTGTGACGAAAGACGAACTGCGCGCGGAACTTGAGCGCCAGGAACAACGTTACAAGGATGTTTACGGCGGGGAAGTCACCACCTACGCCGCTCAACCCGAACCAGAACGCAAACCCTGGCGTAAGCGCGCCACCGTTCAGGATCAGGTTTTCCAGCAAGAACTTGAAAAAATGGAAAAGGAACTCAAAACCGAAGAGCCATGAGCCTGCGGATTTGAGTCTTTCCAGGGTCTGCGTCGCACCGGCTACAAGCACGGTGAATAGACGTTGCCTTGCACGCCCGTTACCCGCGGGCGGCGGCCACTCCCCCGTCCTGCACGGGAATGGAGCATGTCCGACTCGTTTCAGAGATATTTCACACAAGCGTTTCAGCCCTTTCCGACGCGGGTCAAAAGCCCGATTTCAGAGTTTTTCTCCAGGCCAATCAATGACTTGAAAAACCCTGTAAAAAACTCGGCTTTAACGCATTGCAACAAATTAAATCGTCGATGTGTGTGACCGATTAGCAGGTAGGGCATCGATTTCCAGTCTTTTCTGGCATAATCGCGCCCCCTTATGACCGGGTCAGAAAACCTTCATGATCGATTTATTCAGCGGACTGGATGCCTGGGTGCTTGTGAGCCTCTTGCTCGCCCTGACTTTTGTCCTCGCCTTCGAGTTCATCAATGGATTTCATGACACCGCTAACGCGGTAGCCACTGTTATCTACACCAAAGCCATGCCGCCTCACCTCGCGGTGTTCTTTTCCGGTGTGTTCAACTTTCTCGGCGTGCTGCTGGGTGGTGTTGGCGTGGCGTATGCCATCGTCCACTTGCTGCCGGTGGAACTGCTGATCAATGTGAACACGGGCCACGGTTTGGCTATGGTGTTCTCCTTGCTCGCCGCCGCCATCACCTGGAACCTGGGCACCTGGTACTTCGGTATCCCGGCCTCCAGCTCCCACACCCTGATCGGCTCGATCCTCGGTGTTGGTCTGGCGAACGCCCTGATCAACGACATTCCGTTGGCCGACGGTGTGAACTGGCAGAAAGCGATCGATATCGGCGCCTCGCTGGTGTTCTCGCCGATGGCCGGTTTCCTCATTGCAGCGCTGATCCTGATCGGCCTGAAATGGTGGCGCCCGCTGTCGAAGATGCACAAGACGCCTGAACAGCGCCGCAAGCTCGACGACAAGAAGCACCCGCCGTTCTGGAACCGTCTGGTTCTGGTGATTTCGGCGATGGCGGTGAGCTTCGTGCACGGTTCCAACGATGGCCAGAAAGGCATCGGCCTGATCATGCTGGTCTTGATCGGTATCGTTCCGGCGCAGTTCGTACTCGACCTGGGCAGCACCACTTACCAGATCGAACGCACCCGCGATGCGACCCTGCACTTGAGCCAGTTCTACAAGCGCAATTCCGATTCGCTTGGCGAGTTCCTGGCCCTGGGCAAAAGCGTAGAAGGCGACCTGCCGGAGAAGTTCCGCTGCAACCCGCAGCAGACTGAACCGACCATCAGCGCCCTGCTCGGCACCCTTAAAGGTGTAGCGGACTATCACTCGCTGTCGTCGGAAAGCCGCATCGAGGTACGTCGCTACCTGCTGTGCCTGGACGACACCGCGAAGAAAGTCGGCAAATTGCCAGGCCTTGAGCCACGCGAAAAGGCTGACCTGGACAAACTGCGCAAAGACCTGACCACCACCACCGAATACGCCCCGTTCTGGGTAATTCTGGCGGTAGCACTGGCCCTCGGCCTGGGCACCATGGTCGGCTGGAAACGCGTAGTTCTGACCATCGGCGAGAAGATCGGCAAGCAAGGCATGACCTACTCGCAAGGCATGTCGGCGCAGATCACTACCGCCAGTTTGATCGGCCTGGCCAACATCTTCAGCTTGCCGGTGTCCACCACCCACGTCCTGTCCTCGGGCGTGGCCGGCACCATGGTCGCCAACAAAAGCGGCCTGCAAGGCGGCACCGTGCGCACCATCCTGCTGGCCTGGGTCCTGACCCTGCCAGCGACAGTCGGCCTGTCGGCTGGCCTGTTCTGGCTGGCATCCAAGGCATTGGGTAGCTGATAGATAGCTGTACTGAAAAAGGCGCGATTCGAAAGGATCGCGCCTTTTTTGTTTTTGGAGTTTGGGGTTTGGGGTTTGGGGGCATATCCGTTGCTGCGGGTGTTGCCACTGGCGGTTTCGCTCTTACAGCGACTCCCTTTTTCAAACGCCAAAAAGGAACCAAAAGGCTTTGCCCCGGGCGTACGGCCCGCTCGCTGGGGCTCGGGGTTCCCGAGCTACGGTATCCCGGAGCGAAGGAACCCCGAGCCCCAGCGAGCGGGCCGGACGTCAGGGCACCAGACTTTTGCTTCCTTTGGGGCGTTTGCCAAAGGGAGTCGCTGTAAAAGCGAAACCATAAGCAGCCATTACCGCAGCAACGGATAAGCCCCCAATCTCAAACCCAACCCAAAAAAAAGGCAAAAAAAAAGGGGCAACCGAAGTCGCCCCAAAATGCCTTGCGTGCTCATCAAACCCAAAAAGACCTACGGTTTCTTCCGCTTATTCGCATCTTTCCAGATAAAAAATCCAAACCCTGCAAAAAACAGAACCATAAGGCCAACCGTCAAAACACCGGCAAACACCACGTTATCGAAAAACATGACTGGCCTCCTGGCCCCTGCTTTGCTGCGATGGAACTAAGTTAACCAATCAGGCAGGCGCAAGAATTGACCGGGATCAATGCTCAGAGAGACGGGAGATAAAGGAGGGGGAAATAACTGACCTGCATCAACGGATGCAGGGGGGATCAACGCTTTTTCGGTTTGTTTTTCGGCTTTTTCTTCGCTTTTGCCAACGGCATCGCCTGCTCGAAAGCCTGACGCACTTCGTTCAGACGCTTATCGTTAAGGTCATGAACCCGCTTGGCGCGCTCGGAATTAAGGTCGATCAGTTTGTCGTCTTGGCTCATGGCATTCGTTACATCGCAGAAGAACAATCACAACTGCCGGAACACCAGCAGAACTGCGCCAATAATGCGGCTTTGCCTGCCTGCCGGACAACCTCAGATTTCAATATCAACCCACAAGCCCTGGCGCGGCTGGTCTTCCATCAGCGGCACCACCGGCACGGTGTTGTCGGCATTGAGTTCGGTACCGGGCACGGCAAGGTGTTCTTCGGGGTCTTCATCGGCCTCCCGGCGACGACGATCGCGCTCCTGCTGACGGCGCTGTTCTTCACGCAGTTGCAGCGCAGCCTCTTCGGGGTCGCGTTTTTGCAGATCGATCGTGCTTTCGCTGGAGCTTTCCTGCACCGGTACCACCGGAGGAATGTCCGGCCGCTGGCGGATCGGGTCCTGCTGGGAGGTGATCGGCACAGCGCTCAGGGGGAGCATCGGTAGCAGCATATAAGGGGTCTCCTGTCAGAAGGCTATCGGCTGCGGCCAAGGTGCCTTGAGCCACCGGTCGTAAATCTGTGACGTGCTTGGCACCTGTTGGCGCTGTCGAAGGCTGCGAACTTCATCAGACAGCGCAAAACCCAAGGGTTCTCAAACATCAAAAGATCACAGTCTGTGGCAGCTTTTGCCCAGTAATCTTTGGCCCTGAAGCCCGCATTCCGTTAAGATAGCCCGCTTTTTCAAGGTGGGAGTCAGGCAGCATGGCGCAGCAGTATCAACCGGGGCAACGCTGGATCAGTGATAGCGAAGCCGAGCTGGGTTTAGGCACCGTTCTGGCACAGGACGGCCGCTTGTTGACCGTGCTCTACCCGGCCACTGGCGAAACTCGCCAGTACGCGCTAAGGAATGCGCCCCTCACCCGCGTGCGGTTCTCGCCGGGTGACTCGATCACTCACTTCGAAGGCTGGAAACTGACCGTACAGCAAGTCGACGACGTCGATGGCCTGCTGGTCTACCACGGCCTCAACGCACAGAACGAAGCCGTTACGCTGCCGGAAACCCAGCTGTCGAACTTCATTCAGTTCCGTCTGGCCAGCGACCGTCTGTTCGCCGGGCAAATCGACCCGCTGTCGTGGTTCTCCCTGCGTTACAACACCCTCGAACACACCAGCCGCCAGTTGCAGTCTTCGCTGTGGGGCCTGGGCGGCGTTCGTGCTCAGCCAATCGCTCACCAACTGCACATTGCCCGCGAAGTCGCTGACCGTATCGCGCCACGGGTTTTGCTGGCGGACGAAGTGGGTCTGGGTAAAACCATCGAAGCCGGTCTGGTGATCCACCGCCAACTGCTCTCGGGTCGCGCCAATCGCGTGCTGATCCTCGTGCCGGAAAACCTCCAGCACCAGTGGCTGGTCGAGATGCGCCGCCGCTTCAACCTGCAAGTCGCGCTGTTCGACGAAGAACGCTTCATCGAAAGCGATGCCGCCAATCCGTTCGAAGACACCCAACTGGCGCTGGTTGCGCTGGAATGGCTGGTCGACGACGAGAAGGCCCAGGACGCGCTGTTCGCCGCCGGTTGGGATCTGCTGGTGGTCGACGAAGCCCACCACCTGGTCTGGCACGAAGAGAAGGCCAGCGCCGAATACACCCTGGTCGAACAACTCGCCGAAGTCATCCCGGGCGTGCTGTTGCTCACCGCAACCCCGGAACAACTCGGTCAGGACAGCCACTTCGCGCGTCTGCGCCTGCTCGACCCGAACCGTTTCCATGACCTGGCCGCTTTCCGCGCCGAGAGCGAAAACTATCGCCCGGTGGCCGAAGCCGTTCAGGAGCTGCTGGACAAGGGCCGTCTCTCGCCAGAAGCGCACAAGACCATTCACGGTTTCCTCGGCAACGAAGGTGAAGCCCTGCTGGCCGCCGTCAACGATGGCGACACCGAAGCCAGTGCCCGCCTGGTGCGTGAACTGCTTGACCGCCACGGCACCGGCCGCGTGCTGTTCCGTAACACCCGCGCCGCCGTGCAGGGTTTCCCGGAACGCAAACTGCACCCGTACCCGCTGCCGTGCCCGGACGAATACCTCGAACTGCCATTGGGCGATCACGCCGAGCTGTACCCGGAAGTCAGCTTCCAGGCGCAGCCGGACGCCAGCGAAGAAGAGCGCTGGTGGAAATTCGACCCTCGTGTCGAATGGCTGATCGATCAGCTGAAAATGCTCAAGCGCACCAAAGTGCTGGTGATCTGCGCCCACGCCGAAACCGCGATGGACCTGGAAGACGCGCTGCGCGTGCGTTCCGGCATCCCGGCCACGGTGTTCCATGAAGGCATGAACATCCTTGAGCGTGACCGCGCCGCCGCCTACTTCGCCGACGAAGAGTTTGGCGCACAGGTGCTGATCTGCTCGGAAATCGGCAGTGAAGGTCGCAACTTCCAGTTCGCTCACCATCTGGTGCTGTTCGATCTGCCGTCGCACCCGGACCTGCTGGAGCAGCGTATCGGTCGCCTCGACCGGATCGGTCAGAAGCACATTATCGAGCTACACGTGCCGTACCTGGAAACCAGCCCGCAAGAGCGTCTGTTCCAGTGGTATCACGAAGCGCTGAACGCATTCCTCAATACTTGCCCGACCGGCAACGCCTTGCAGCATCAGTTCGGCCCGCGCCTGCTGCCGCTGCTGGAAGAGGCTGACGACGGCGAGTGGCAAGCGCTGATCGACGAGGCGCGCACCGAGCGCGAGCGTCTGGAAAGCGAACTGCACACCGGTCGCGACCGTCTGCTGGAGCTCAACTCCGGCGGCGCTGGCGAAGGTGAAGCACTGGTTGAAGACATCCTTGAGCAAGACGATCAGTTCGCCCTGCCGATCTACATGGAAACCCTGTTCGACGCGTTCGGCATCGACAGCGAAGACCATTCGGAAAACGCCCTGATCCTCAAGCCGAGCGAGAAGATGCTCGACGCCAGTTTCCCACTGGGCGACGACGAAGGCGTGACCATCACCTACGACCGCAACCAGGCGCTGTCGCGTGAAGACATGCAGTTCATCACCTGGGAACACCCGATGGTGCAAGGCGGCATGGATCTGGTGCTGTCCGGTTCGATGGGCAACACCGCCGTCGCGCTGATCAAGAACAAGGCGCTGAAACCTGGCACCGTGTTGCTTGAACTGCTTTACGTCAGCGAAGTGGTTGCTCCGCGCGCGCTGCAACTGGGGCGTTATCTGCCGCCGGCCGCCCTGCGCTGCCTGCTCGACACCAATGGCAACGACCTGTCTTCTCGTGTGTCGTTCGAAACACTGAACGACCAACTGGAAAGCGTACCGCGTGCCAGCGCCAACAAGTTCATCCAGGCCCAGCGCGATCAGCTGACGCCACGGATCAACGCCGGTGAAGAAAAGATCACCCCGCGTCACGCCGAACGCGTGGCCGAGGCCCGTCGCCGTCTGGCGGCTGACACCGACGAAGAACTGGCACGCCTGACCGCGTTGCAAGCGGTCAACCCGACCGTGCGTGACAGCGAACTGGTTGCCTTGCGTGAACAACGCGAGAAAGGCCTGGCGATGCTGGACAAAGCCGCGCTGCGACTGGAAGCGATTCGGGTGTTGGTCGCGGGTTAATCTCCCCGCTCCGCCGCTGAAAACAAGAAGGCCCGCAGCGATGCGGGCCTTTTTGTTTGCCTGTCATTTAGCCAGTGAGAGGGCTCGCCTCATCGCTAGCAGGCTAGCTCCCACATTGGATCTCCAGTGTGAACACAATCACTGTGGGAACTGGCTGCAACACTGGATCTCCAGTGTGAGCACAATCACTGTGGGAACTGGCTGCAACACTGGATCTCCAGTGTGAGCACAATCACTGTGGGAACTAGCTGCAACACTGGATCTCCAGTGTGAGCACAATCACTGTGGGAACTGGCTGCAACACTGGATCTCCAGTGTGAGCACAATCACTGTGGGAACTAGCTGCCACACTGGATCTCCAGTGTGAACACAATCACTGTGGGAGCTAGCTGCCACACTGGATCTCCAGTGTGAACACAATCACTGTGGGAGCTAGCTGCCACACTGGATCTCCAGTGTGAACACAATCACTGTGGGAGCTAGCTGCCACACTGGATCTCCAGTGTGAACACAATCACTGTGGGAGCTAGCCTGCTAGCGATAGCAATCATGCAGTCGCCACCGCAACATCAGGCTCAATTACAGCAACCAACCCCTCCTTCATCCGCTTCGCATCCCGCACAAAACACCGTGCAGCCAAAAACAGAAACACCATCGTGAAGAACAGCGCCACCGGGATCAGGTACATCGCGTCATGCAGCCCCACCGCCTTATAAGCCTCGGTCATCTGCTCCGCGCCCTCTGCCAGCATCGCCGTATGCGCGAAATGGTCCGACAACGCGCCCACCACCACTGGCCCCAAACCGCCGCCGAGCAAGTACAACCCGGCAAAGAACAGCGCCATCGCCGTGGCCCGCAGGCGCGGTTCGACCACGTCCTGAATCGCCGTGTACACGCAGGTATAAAAGTTATAGGCAAACAGCCAGCCGACACTGAACACCGCAACAAACATACCAATCTCGATTCGCCCGGCGTGCAACGCCCACGCCGTGCACAGCGTCGAAATGATCAGGCTGAACGCCGCGAACAACAGTCTTCCGTTGGCCACACGCTGGTGGATCTTGTCAGCAATCCAGCCACCCAAGGTCAAACCGACCAACCCGGTAACGCCCACAATGACACCAGTCGCCACCGCTGCTTCCTGCAACGGCATCAGGAAATAACGTTGCAGCATCGGCACCAGAAACGAGTTGCAGGCATAGGTGGCGAAGTTGAAGCACAGCCCCGCCATCACCAGCCACAAGAAGGTCGGCACGGCCAGAATTCGCCGGATCGGCTTGTCGACTTTCTCTTGCGAGACCTGCACGGTTTCCGCCGCGCCGCGTTTCGGCTCTTTGATGAAGAACATGAAGATCGCCAGGATCAGCCCCGGCACCGCCGCGATAAAGAACGGCGCGCGCCAGCTGTCGAAAGCCTTGACCATCGCGCCGATGGTGAAGAACGCCAGCAACAACCCCAGCGGCAGACCGAGCATGAATATGCCCATCGCCCGCGCCCGACGATGCGCCGGAAACAAGTCACCGATCAGCGAGTTGGCCGCTGGCGCGTAACTCGCCTCGCCAATGCCGATGCCCATGCGCACGATCAGGAAACTCCAGAAACTGCCCACCAGGCCGTTGACTGCGGTCAGCGCGCTCCACGTCGCCAGGCCCCAGCCCATCAGTTTGCTGCGTGAGCCGGTGTCGGCCATGCGCCCCAGCGGCAGGCCGGCAATCGCATAGACGAGAGTGAACGCGGTGCCGACGATCCCCAGCTGAAAGTCGCTGAGGTGCCATTCCATGCGAATCGGCTCGATGATAATCGCCGGAATGGTGCGGTCGAAAAAGTTGAACAGGTTGGCGAGGAACAGCAGGAACAGAATGCGCCAGGCATTCGCCGCTTGGGTCGAGTTCTGCATGGGTCCGTCTCTTTATTGTTATAGGGCTTCACTGCCGACGCATCCGAGCCCGGAACCTGCAATCTAGTCAGGCGTATCCGGCCTGTCTTCGATCATTCGTCAGCCTGATATCGGGCCATGGCACTGTAACGAAACGTAAGCCCTTGATATGCCTGACATCCCCCGAAAACCGGGGCGTTTGCGGCAAAATCTTGCCACAAAAAAATACTTTCCCGCCCCCCTTCCCAAGTCCGTGGCGAAGCCTAGAATAGCCGCCGAATCCGTCCGGATTCGAGCCGATCAATCCTTTGATACCCTCCCCCATGTCCCACGTCAGTCCGTGTCTGAATTGCGGTGCCTGCTGTTCCCATTTTCGCGTGTCTTTTTTCTGGGGTGAATGCGCTTCCTCCGGCGGTACGGTGCCCGACGATCTGGTCACCCAGATCACACCGAGCCGGGTGGCAATGATCGGTACCGACCGCAAACCGGTGCGTTGCACCGCGCTGGTCGGTGAAGTCGGCAGCACCGTGCAATGCTCGATTTACGAGAAGCGCTCCAGCACCTGCCGCGAGTTCGAGGCATCGTGGGAGAACGGCGAGCACAACGCCGATTGCGATACCGCCCGCGCTGCATTCGGTCTGCTGCCGCTGGAGCAATACTGGGCAGAAATGCCTTATGAACAGATCGCCTGAGCCTTAGCGCCAAACGCTATGAAGCTAATGTCAAAATCATTAGCGCCAATGTGCCACTACCGCTTGCGCCTTCCATACGGCCTCTATACTGCAGTCATTCACTTGCGTTGCTGACGCAGGAAGGACGACTTCAGAGACGGGGCATGCTATGGAGTGGCTTGGTTTGCAGTTTGTTACCGAGCTGCCGGAGAGCGGGCAGGTCATTCTCGATTGCACCCACAATCCGGTATTGGTGCTGGTGGCCTATCTGGTCGCCTGCGCCGCGAGTTTTGCCACCCTCGATATGGCAGAAAGGCTCGGCCACGCCGAAGACCCGGGTTCGCAACGCCTCTGGCGCTGGATCGGCGCGACCTGTCTGGCCGGCGGCATCTGGGCCATGCACTTCATCGGTATGCTGGCGTTCCAGGCGCCCATCGAAATCCATTACGACCTGGGCATCACCCTGTTCTCCCTGCTGATCGCCCTGCTCGCTTCGTGGCTGGCCATGCACACCCTCAGCGAGCCGCATCCGACGCTGCTGAAATACCTGAAAACCGCCATCGTCATCGGTTTCGGCATCGCCGGCATGCACTATGTCGGCATGGCCGCGATGCACTCGGTCGCCACTGCTTATTACCAGCCAATGCTGTTCAGCCTGTCGATTGCGATTGCCATCGGCGCCAGTTTCGCCGCGCTGTGGGTGGCCGGGTATCTGCGCGAAGGCAGCGGCATGCTGCATCAGTTGCTCAAGTACACCGCTGCGCTAATTCTCGGCGCGGGTATCTTCAGCATGCATTTCACCGGGATGGCCGCGCTGCAACTGGTACTGCCCGAAGGCACTGCGCTGACGATGCCGCGAGAAACCAATCATCTGCAACTGGGCCTGACCGTGGCGCTGATCATCTTGCTGATCCTCGGCAGTGCCGTCAGCGCAGCGCTGGCCGACAAGAAATTGCAGAAGAAGGATCACGATCTGCGTCGGGTCAACGCCCTGCTCAGCCAGCTCGATCAGGCGCGCATGTCGCTGCAACAGGTGGCCAATTACGACGCGCTGACCAACCTGATCAACCGCCGAGGCTTCAATCAGATCTTCGCCGAGAAGCTCAGCCAGAAGGCCAGCGAAGGCGGAATGCTGGCGGTGATGTTTCTCGACATCGACCACTTCAAACGCATCAACGACAGCCTCGGCCACGACGCCGGAGACGCACTGCTCAAGGTCATCGCCGATCACATCAAGGGCTCGGTGCGCAGCCATGAAGACGTGGTCGCACGCTTTGGCGGCGACGAGTTCTGCATTCTGATCAACCTGCACGACCGTGAAGAAGCACGCACCATGGCCCAGCGCATCATGCTCAAGATGAAGGAGCCAATCGAGTTGGCCGGGCGGCGCATGGTCATGACCACCAGCATCGGCATCAGCCTGTACCCGGACGATGGCAACACCTGCGAAGAACTGCTCAAGCACGCGGATCTGGCGCTGTATCAATCCAAGGGCAATGGCCGCAACGGTCTGCACTTCTTCAGTTCGAACCTCAAGACCCGCGCCAGCATGGAGTTGCAACTCGAAGAAGAGCTGCGTCACGCCTTGCGTTCGGAAAGCGGCCTGACCCTCTACTACCAGCCGATCTACGAGCTGAAAACCGGCCGTGTGACCAAGCTCGAAGCGCTGATTCGCTGGCAGCATCCGCTGCATGGCCTGTTGGCGCCGGATCGGTTTATCGCGATTGCCGAAACCAACGGCCTGATCGCCGAGCTGGACAACTGGGTGTTGCGCAAGGCGTGCAAGGATCTCGGCGAGTTGTCGCGCCACGGCTGCGAGGATCTGAAAATCGCCTGGAACTGCTCGCCACTGAACCTTGCAAGGGAAGAGCTGGCCGATGAAATCGAAAGCGCGTTGCGCTCGGCCGGGGTCGCGCCTGAGCGGCTGGAACTGGAGGTCACCGAAAACGCGCTGATGGGCAACATCGCCAATACCCTGGTGCTGTTGCGGCAGATCCGCGCCCTCGGCGTGTCGTTGTCGATTGACGATTTCGGCACCGGTTACTCGTCGCTGGCGTACCTCAAGCGTCTGCCGCTGAACACGCTGAAGATCGACCGCTCGTTCATTCTCGACATCCCCAAAGCCACCGCTGACATGGAGATTGTCCAGGCCATCATCGTCATGGCCCACACCCTGCATTTGCAGGTGGTGACCGAAGGCGTGGAAAGCCTGGAGCAATACGAATTCCTTGAGCGCTCAGGCTGCGACTTCATTCAGGGTTACCTGCTGAGCCGCCCGGTGCCGCTGGACGAGTTACGCCCGGTGCTCGAAGAAATCAATCAGCGCAAGAACTCCCACGCGGTCAATCCGCTGAGTCTGGCCCGCGATACATTTGCACCAGTGTTGCAGGGTCCTTCTGCAAAAAGCCCTGCGCCCCATGCAGGCGCATCAGTTGTGCGGCCAATCCGCTGATCGGCGTCGCCGAACCCTGTTCGCGGGAAAACTTCACTGCCGTGTCCAGATCCTTGAGCAACGTGCGTACGTGCCACTTCACCGGTTCGAAACGGCTCTCGGCCATTTGCGGGGCGAGAATCTGCAACGGTTTTGAATCGGCAAACCCACCGGCCAGCGCTTCGGCGATCAGGCTGGCATCGACCCCGGCCTGTTCGGCCAGCGCTACCACCTCAGCAATCACCAAGGCGTTGCAGGCGACGATCATCTGGTTGCAGGCCTTGGTCACCTGCCCGGCGCCAACAGCGCCCATGTGCGTAACGCGCTGACCGAGATTGAGCAGCACCGCGTGCACTCGCTGCAGATCCGCCGCATCACCACCGACCATGATCGCCAGACTGCCCGCCTCGGCCCCGACCACGCCGCCGGATACCGGCGAATCCAGCCAGCTCATGCCGGTTTTGTCCTTGAGTTCGGCGGCCATCTCACGGGTGGCAGTCGGTTCGAGACTGGAAAAATCCACCAGTAACTGGCCGATTTTCGCCCCTTCGGCGATACCTGCTGCACCAAACACCACCTCGCGTACCACCGCCGTATCGGCCAGGCACAGCATCACCACGTCCGCGTGTTCGCACAGTTCGGCAGGCGTCGCCACTTGCCGGGCACCGGCCTCGACCAGTGGCGCGCACTTGGCCGGGTTGCGGTTCCACACGGTCAGCGGATAGCCCGCCGCGAGCAGGCGTCGGCACATTGGCAGGCCCATCAGACCGATTCCGGCGAACCCCAACGAAGGTAGCGTTGACATCATTTAGCCTCTTTTTGATTAAAGATCGCCGAATAATGGCCGATTCATCAACGATCAGGAAAGGATTCCCCCGCGCGATGTTCAGGCCAAGCCCCTGACGCCCGGGCCAAATACGCGCAGTAAAAGACGCGAGATCCTCTTTCCGTGAGGCTCGATGACAACGGTCGCCGAGCCAACCCTGTCCAGGTATATGGCGCAAAATGACTTCTAAAAACAATCCGGCCACTGCGGTATCCGATCTGACCCTGAGCCCCGCCGCGAACAACCCGGCACCCTTGAAGCCATCGCTCCCCTCGCGCCCGCTGTCGACCCAGCAATACCTGTACTTCACAGAAACCAATACCGACCGCATCCTCGACAACCTCGACGGCCTGCGTGACCTGGTGTTCCCGCGTCCACCGCATCTGGACGGCGACAACGAACAGCACAGCGATCAGGAATTCCCCTCGGTGTGCCTGATCGGCCTCGGCCGCTGCGGCTCGAACATCGCTCTCGACGTCGCGGAGCTGGTGTACAACGCACGCAAGTTCTACCTCAACGAATTCAACAACGAAGATCGCCTGTCGCCGGACAAGCGCTACGCCGAAAAAGGCTACAGCCCGGCGCAGTGGATCAAGAACAACCTGCGGATCGGCAACAACAAGGCGAGCAAACCGGTGTTCCTGGTTGAACCGCTGGTGATGCTCGGCGACCTCGACAAGGACATCGCCGGCCGTATCCGCTTCTCGCGCAAAGGCGAGAAAAGCGGCTTCCTGCGCGACTACAGCAAAATGAAGATCATGGACTTGTCCGAAGTCCACGCCGGTGGCGCCGGTAACGCGCCGATCCTCGGCCAGTATCTGGCGAAGATCATCCTCAACAAGGACACCCAGCGTTTCTCCAGCCCTGACTGGAAAATGATTCACTCGTACCTGATCGACAGCTGCGGCATCAAGGCCAACCAGTCGCGCCTGTACTTCTCGATCTTCAGTGCCGGCGGCGGTACCGGTTCCGGCATGGCGTCGGAATTCGGCCTGGCCCAGCAGCACTCGTACATGAACAAGACGTTCGATACCAAGCCGATGGACGAGCATGACGGCAAGAGCGGTCATTCGTTCGTGTTCGAGCCGATCTTCACCAGCGGCATCTGCGTGTTGCCGAACATCTCCGACCACCGCAGCGAAATGTCCGAGGCGCTGCACATCAACGCCGGACGCCTGCTGTGCAAATACCTGTCGGAAGAATGGGATTTCTCTTACAACTTCGACAACGAAGACAGCAGCGAAGCCAGCGTCATGGGCCGTATCCGCCCATGGAACGCGATGATGCTGATCTCCAACGACATCATGCGTTACGCCGAAGAGAGCGATGACGGCAACATCCAGAACATTGATGTCAATGCGATGGAGAAGCACGCCAACCAGTACATCTCGCAGCAGATTTTCAACATTCTGACGGCGCAGGCAGTAACGACCGACTACGACCAGAACTATTTCCGCCGCGCCGGCATCGACATCGGCGAAACCATTCGCCTGGATGCCAATGACCTGTTCATGAGCCTGGCCGGCCCGGTGGCGATTGCCTACGCCGAATCGGTGGTGCCGGAAACTCCGCCGCCGAGCAGCGACAAGTTCAAGGTGTTCGACAAAGAGCCGCAGCGTCTGAACATCGACGACCTGTTCTTCCGTTCGATCGACCTGCCGCACTTCAACAAAGTGACCCAGGCGATCGAAGGCATCAGCCTGCTGCCGATCGAATCCAAGCGTTATCGTGCGTCGCTGGAGCAGTACAAGAATTCCGGTTACGACGCGGCGGCGCTGCACGACCTGCACTTCTTCAAGAACTGCTCGTCGGTGGTGTCGATTGTTTCGCTGCCGAAAGACTACAAGCTGTCGTACATGGACCTGAACCGGTTGAAGACCCACCTCAACAGCCTGTTCCCCAACACCACGCTCAAGCGTTATGCACTGGTGATCGGCGCCTCGGCCAACCTGTCGCTGACCACACTGATCGCCAAGAGCCCGTGCCTGTCGGACGACTTCCTGACGCTGATCGTGGCCTTCATCAAGCGCTGCTTCGCGAAGAACCCGTACCGTTTCGACGACACGCTGGACAACTCGATCCTCGACTTCATCATCAACGAAGAATTCGACGAAGACCGTATCGACGACTTGCTCAATGAGTTCGAGAACCCGGCGAAGATCCTCGATACCAACTGGTACGCGATCAAACCGATGTACGAGAAGAAGTACCGCGAGTTGATCAACGACAAAGAGAAGTTTGTTTCGATCAACGACATTCGCCTGTCGCGCGATTGCGTGAAGAAGTCGATCAAGTACCTGCGCGAGATCTACCGTCACCGGATCGGCAAGACCAAGGTTAT
The DNA here is from genome assembly GCF_052567255.1 of Pseudomonas sp. McL0111. NCBI lineage: Bacteria > Pseudomonadati > Pseudomonadota > Gammaproteobacteria > Pseudomonadales > Pseudomonadaceae > Pseudomonas > Pseudomonas sp. McL0111. The sequence continues at coordinate 105,998 of NZ_CP199585.1, forward strand.
TTCGCTGAATAACCATACAGGCAAGTCGTTCACGGTCTGATCCGCGATCGAGTCGCCGCCTTCGCGAGCAAGCTCGCTCCCACAGGGGATTTGTGAACATTGCAGATCCAGTGTGGGAGCGAGCTTGCTCGCGAAGGGGCCGGCACATTCACTGAAGATTTCAGCCTTTCCAACATCCAGAAACAATTAAGCAGCCCGACGGCTGCTCAATAAACTGTTCCCGTTACGTTTACGTCACCGTGATGCCACCCGCGCCTGTGGTGTTTCTCTACGGCAACGTGCCATCACGCTACTCGGCTACACACTTTTCTCCGGCAAGCGCTCGCACCATCAAGGTGCATCACTTTCAGGCGCTGCCCTTTCCTGGATCAGAATCCACGGCGAAACCACCACGGCCCAGAGCGCAGGATCGCGTTCGAAAAGATCCAGCGCCCGCGTTTCAGACAGCTTGGCGACTTTGTCTTCGGCCAGCCAGGCGGCGACTTTCTCACCTTCGTCCGACGCCACGGCCTCGGCGGCAGCGATCAAATCAAGGCTTGGGTCGACCCACAATAGGGCACCCTTGGCAAAGAACGGTTCCAGCTCCTTCCAGGTAATAGATGCGGTTTCACCAAGCAGCTTGGCATAGAGGGTGCTAGGTTCTTGATTCATGGGAGCTGTCCGGAAAAGAAATCGACGCGAATGATAACGTCGGTGGTCCGCCAGAAAAACCCGGTTGCAAATGGCTTTACCGAACGAAAAGAGCAGGAACGCCAAGGAATGCTGCTGATTGGGATATATGCCCACGAACGCCCCGCCGCAATTCTGTCTTTTTCATTCAAAAATGCGACACCCCCAAGTTTTGCCCCTCGGCGCCCGCTTCCCAGGCTGACAACCGGCGCTCTACACTGTACCGGTACAGTTGCCGGGGGCATTTCCGGAGGGTATCGCAAAGATATCTGACCCGGTTCTTGCTGCTACGGCGCCAGAACTCAAAAAAAATACAACAGTAAGAGTGGAGCACTATGACTAAGGCTACTAAGCAGATTTCCAAACTGTTTGCCGCAATGGTTCTGGCCGGGGTTGCCAGCCATTCGTTCGCAGCTGACACCATCAAGATCGGTATTGCCGGCCCTAAAACCGGCCCAGTAGCCCAATACGGCGACATGCAGTTCAGCGGCGCTCGCATGGCCATTGAACAGATCAACGCCAAGGGCGGCGTCGACGGCAAGAAACTCGAAGCCGTTGAATACGACGATGCCTGCGATCCGAAACAAGCCGTAGCCGTAGCGAACAAGGTCGTCAACGACGGCGTCAAGTTCGTGGTCGGTCACCTGTGCTCCAGCTCCACTCAACCGGCTTCAGACATCTACGAAGACGAAGGCGTGATCATGATCACCCCGGCTGCCACCAGCCCGGACATCACCGCCCGTGGTTACAAAATGGTCTTCCGTACCATCGGTCTCGACAGCGCCCAGGGCCCTGCCGCCGGTAACTACATCGCCAAGTTCGTGAAGCCGAAAGTCGTCGCTGTTCTGCACGACAAACAGCAATACGGTGAAGGCATCGCCACCGCAGTCAAATCGACCCTGGAAAAAGATGGCGTGAAAGTCGCTGTGTTCGAAGGCATCAACGCCGGCGACAAGGACTTCTCCTCGATCATCGCCAAGCTCAAGCAAGCCAACGTCGACTTCGTCTACTACGGCGGCTACCACCCGGAGCTGGGCCTGATCCTGCGTCAATCGGCTGAAAAAGGCCTGAAAGCCAAGTTCATGGGTCCGGAAGGCGTGGGTAACGACTCCATCTCGCAGATCGCCAAGGACGCTTCCGAAGGCCTGCTGGTAACCCTGCCGAAATCCTTCGACCAGGACCCGGCCAACGTTGCTCTGGCTGATGCATTCAAGGCGAAGAAAGAAGATCCGAGCGGCCCGTTCGTGTTCCCTTCCTACTCGGCTGTTGAAGTGATTGCCGGCGGTATCGCCGCTGCCAAGAGCGAAGACCCGGCCAAAGTGGCTGAAGCCATTCACGCTGGCACCTTCAAGACCCCTACCGGCGACCTGAGCTTCGACGCCAAGGGCGACCTGAAGGACTTCAAATTTGTGGTTTACGAGTGGCACTTCGGCAAACCAAAAACTGAAGCTTCGCCTCAGTAAGGCCCGGCCTGACTGACTGCCAATAAAGCCCACGGCGTGCCGTGGGCTTTGTTTTACGAATGTATGGGCCGCGCTGGCGTGATCCGCCAGTCTCCCCACCTGAAAATCTCAAAACCGTCATCAGCGGTTCGCTGGCAAAACCCGGATTCGAAGTGGATATAGATCCACGGGGCCGGGCGGGAAAATGACTCCACCAGTGAAATGCGTATCAGGTTTTTAGGAGCGTTGTAATGCCTGACATCTATCACTTCTTCCAGCAGCTGGTTAATGGTCTGACCATTGGCAGCACGTATGCCTTGATCGCCATCGGCTATACGATGGTTTACGGCATCATTGGAATGATCAACTTCGCCCACGGCGAGGTGTACATGATCGGTTCCTACGTGGCGTTCATCGCCATCGCCGGGCTGACCATGATGGGCCTCGACAGTGTTCCGCTGTTGATGACCGCCGCGTTCATCGCCAGCATCGTCGTCACCAGTTCCTATGGTTACAGCATCGAACGGATCGCCTACCGCCCTCTGCGCGGCAGCAACCGTCTGATCCCGCTGATTTCCGCCATCGGTATGTCGATCTTCTTGCAGAACACGGTTCTGCTCGCGCAAGACTCCAAGGACAAATCCATCCCCAACCTGATCCCCGGCAACATCTCCTTCGGGCCAGGTGGCGCACATGAAGTGCTGATTTCCTACATGCAGATCGTGGTGTTCGTGGTGACTCTGATCGCCATGCTCGGCCTGACGTTGTTCATCTCCCGCTCTCGTCTGGGTCGCGCCTGCCGCGCCTGCGCCGAAGACATCAAGATGGCCAACCTGCTCGGCATCAACACCAACAACATCATCGCCCTGACCTTCGTCATTGGTGCTGCGCTGGCGGCCGTTGCCGCTGTGCTGTTGAGCATGCAATACGGCGTGATCAACCCGAACGCCGGCTTCCTCGTCGGCCTCAAAGCCTTCACCGCTGCGGTACTCGGCGGCATCGGCAGCATCCCCGGCGCCATGCTCGGCGGGTTGGTGCTTGGGGTGGCGGAAGCCTTTGGTGCGGATATCTTCGGCGACCAGTACAAGGACGTCGTGGCTTTCGGCTTGTTGGTTCTGGTGCTGTTGTTCCGTCCGACCGGCATTCTGGGCCGTCCGGAGGTTGAGAAAGTATGACTAGGAATCTTAAACAGGCACTGTTCAGTGCCTTGCTGGTGTGGGCAGTGGCCTACCCGGTACTCGGTCTGAAACTGACCATCGTCGGCATCAACCTGGAAGTGCACAACACCAGCCCGACCATTCTGGCGACCATCGCCATCTGCTCGGTGCTGATGTTCCTGCGGGTGCTGTTCAACCAGCAGATCAGCAAGGCGTGGAAATCCTCGCCGGGCCTGCCGTTGATCCCGGCCAAGGCCAGCAACTTCCTGACCCTGCCGACCACGCAACGCTACTTCATCATTGCGCTGATCATCGGTGCGCTGGTGTGGCCGTTCTTCGGCTCGCGGGGTGCGGTGGATATCGCAACGCTGATCCTGATCTACGTGATGCTCGGCCTCGGCCTGAACATCGTGGTCGGTCTGGCCGGTCTGCTTGACCTCGGTTACGTCGGTTTCTACGCCGTCGGCGCCTACAGCTACGCGCTGCTGTCGCACTACTACGGGTTGAGCTTCTGGATCTGCCTGCCGATTGCCGGCCTGATGGCGGCGACGTTCGGCTTCCTGCTGGGCTTCCCGGTATTACGTCTGCGTGGTGACTATCTGGCGATTGTGACGCTCGGTTTCGGCGAGATCATCCGTCTGTTCCTGCGTAACCTGACCGACATCACTGGCGGCCCGAACGGTATCAGCAACATTGAGAAACCGACGTTCTTCGGCCTGACTTTCGAGCGTAAAGCTGCGGAAGGCATGCAGACGTTCCACGAATACTTCGGTCTGCAATACAACTCGATCAACAAGGTGATTTTCCTCTACCTGGTTGCGCTGTTGCTGGCGCTGGCTGCGCTGTTCGTCATCAACCGTCTGCTGCGCATGCCGATCGGTCGTGCGTGGGAAGCACTGCGTGAAGACGAAATCGCCTGCCGCGCGCTGGGCCTCAATCCTACGATCATCAAACTCTCGGCCTTCACCCTCGGTGCAAGCTTCGCCGGTTTCGCCGGCAGCTTCTTCGCTGCCCGTCAGGGTCTGGTGACTCCGGAGTCGTTCACCTTCATCGAGTCGGCGATCATTCTCGCCATCGTCGTGCTGGGTGGCATGGGCTCGCAACTGGGCGTGATTCTCGCCGCCGTGGTGATGATCCTGCTGCCGGAAATGATGCGTGAGTTCAGTGAGTACCGCATGTTGATGTTCGGTGCCCTGATGGTATTGATGATGATCTGGCGTCCTCAAGGTCTGCTGCCGATGCAACGCCCTCACATGGAGTTGCGAAAATGAGCCGCGAGATTCTTAAAGTCGAAAACCTGAGCATGCGCTTCGGCGGTTTGCTGGCGGTCAACGGCGTGGCCCTGACCGTGAAGGAAAAACAGGTGGTTGCTCTGATCGGGCCGAACGGCGCGGGCAAGACCACCGTTTTCAACTGCCTGACCGGTTTCTACCAGCCATCGGGCGGCACCATCCTGTTGGACGGCGAGCCGATTCAAGGCCTGCCGGGGCACAAGATCGCCCTCAAAGGCGTGGTGCGCACCTTCCAGAACGTGCGGTTGTTCAAGGACATGACGGCGGTCGAGAACCTGTTGATCGCCCAGCACCGTCACCTGAACACCAACTTCCTGGCCGGCCTGTTCAAGACCCCGTCGTTCCGCAAAAGCGAACGCGAGGCCATGGAGTTTGCCGAATACTGGCTGGAAAAGGTTAATCTGAAAGAGTTCGCCAACCGAACCGCCGGTACCCTGGCCTACGGTCAGCAACGCCGTCTGGAAATCGCCCGCTGCATGATGACGCGTCCGCGCATCCTCATGCTCGACGAACCGGCTGCCGGTCTGAACCCGAAAGAAACCGAAGACCTCAAGGCGCTGATCAGCGTGCTGCGTGAAGAGCACAACGTGACCGTGCTGCTGATCGAACACGACATGAAACTGGTCATGAGCATTTCCGACCACATCGTCGTGATCAACCAGGGCACGCCTCTGGCCGACGGCACGCCGGATCAGATCCGCGACAATCCTGAAGTGATCAAAGCCTACCTGGGGGAAGCGTAAATGCTGCAATTCGAAAACGTTTCCACCTTCTACGGCAAGATCCAGGCCCTGCACAGCGTCAACGTCGAGATCAATCAGGGCGAAATCGTCACCCTGATCGGCGCCAACGGTGCCGGCAAGTCCACGCTGCTGATGACGCTCTGCGGTTCGCCGCAAGCCCACAGCGGCAGCATCCGTTACATGGGTGAGGAACTGGTCGGTCAGGACTCGTCGGTGATCATGCGCAAAAGCATTGCGGTGGTGCCGGAAGGTCGTCGGGTGTTTGCCCGTCTGACCGTGGAAGAGAACCTCGCCATGGGCGGATTCTTCACCGACAAGGGCGACTATCAGGAACAGATGGACAAGGTTCTCGGACTTTTCCCACGCCTGAAAGAACGCTTCGCCCAACGCGGCGGCACCATGTCCGGTGGCGAACAGCAAATGCTCGCCATCGGCCGTGCGCTGATGAGCAAACCGAAACTGCTGCTTCTCGACGAGCCATCGCTGGGTCTGGCACCGATCATCATCCAGCAGATCTTCGACATCATCGAACAGCTGCGCAAGGACGGTGTGACGGTGTTCCTGGTCGAGCAGAACGCCAACCAGGCGCTGAAAATCGCCGACCGCGCCTACGTTCTGGAGAACGGTCGGGTAGTGATGCAAGGCACTGGTGAAGCACTGCTGACCGACCCGAAAGTACGCGAGGCGTACCTTGGCGGTTGATGTATTTCGCTGAACAAAAAACGGCCTTCGGGCCGTTTTTTATTTCTCGTAATCCTCCCTTCAGGCTTTAACATGCAAACGAACATAATCAATAGCCTGCTGCACAGTAGCGATTTTTTCGGCATGCTCATCCGGAACGTCCATTCCAAACTCATCTTCAAGTGCCATGATTAATTCAACAGTATCCAAGGAGTCCGCGCCCAAATCATCTATAAAGCTGGAAGAATTTTTAAAATCCCTATCCAGCACTCCCAACTGCTCCGCAACAATTCTCTTCACTCTCACTTCCATCTTGTCCATATTAAAATCTCACTTTTACATTGTTTTGAGAGCTCGCTATGGCTCCCTGATAACAGAGCAACTTAGCAGCAGCCAGCCGTCTATCGATGACGATCAAGTCTGAAAGCTCTTTGAAGTCATCTTTCAACTTTTGAGCGGAGCGTCTCTTTCGAAGAAAGAACACCAAGTGTCTGCAGCACGTTGTTCATTGCATGAAGAACACCGATGTCCTCAAGGGTTGCCTTCTTATTGAGAATCCTGCGAAAGCAAAAGTAGATCTGCATCTCTCCCAACGCAGCACCGTCGTGAACCATGTCCTCATTCAGAATGATTTGAGCTTTTTCATTAATCTTGTTCTCCAGATAATCCTTCAACTCAGCCCTGGTCATACCTGCTCTCCTTGTTAAAAATCAGAGCTTGAATATATCCATGATGAGAACAGCTTCGCACCTGTCAGAAATAACAGGTTTTAATATCCATTCACTATCAGCAGTCAGCGCTTATTCCGACTGCTCAAACAACACGAATAATGATCAGCACTAAACATCGACTTTCAATACTGTTGGGTTTTTCTGACAATAAAAAACGGCCTTCGGGCCGTTTTTTTATGCCTGCCTCAAACCTCCAGCTCACCGATATCCCCTGTGGGAGCCAGCCTGCTGGCGATAGCGGTACGGCATTCAACATCGATGTTGACTGTCGTACCGCTATCGCTGGCAGGCCAGCTCCCACATTGGAGAATTGCCCTCAAGCAAATGGCTCAGTACGGATTGCAGTGTTTTGCTACCGCTGTGGCTTGGTCAACGTATGGTCGTGCCGGCTCCAGGTTCCATTCAGGCTTGTTCCTCACCGGTTTGCCATCGAACGTCGCCGCCAGGTGACAGACCATCTGCCGACGCAGCGAGCCGCCATTGACGCTGTACTGCCGCCATTGCTGATCGTCTTTGTGCTTGTTGTACAACTCGGCAAACATGCGGTCGGTCTGGTCATCCTTGATCGCCCGGCCGCACGCGGTCGGCACCACTTGCAGCGACCAGGTGTTCGGCCCGAGTTCCGGATCGGGACGCTGTACCCAGGTGCTGGACTCGATGTACTTGTCACAGAACTTCGGTGCAGTCGGCGTCGCGGTCTGGACACAGGAGAAGCTGGCCTTGGCGACCGGGGTTTTCGGGAAGTCGATCTTGATGATGTTGCGATCCTTGCCGGTCTTGGCTTTGTAGTCGCGCTGATTGGCCATGGCATCGTTCAAACCGCGTTGATCGCTGTAGAAAAACGCCAGAACCGGTAGTTCGTCGGTTTTCGGATTGCCCAGACGCAGTTCGGTCTGAGTCTGAAACTCGCGGCTGTTGATGACTTTACGTGCGCCCATGAAGTTGCGAAAGGCATCCACGCGCTCCTTGCTGCTCATCGGATTGCGCATGTTGAAGCCGCATTGCAATTGGTCCTGCTGGCGGTTGTTGTTGAACTGGGTGAAGTGCGCAACCCAGGCATTCGGACTCAGGATCGGGGGTTTCATTGCCTGGCAGACAGCTTCGGCTGGCGCGGTGTTTTTGTTATCGCCACAGCCACGGTCATTGCGAAAATCGGTCCAGGCGTCGTTGGGGAACGCGCAATAAACATGTACCGGTGTTTCCGGGTCGCGCACCAGATCTCTCGGGGTAATCAGGTAGCCGTTCTGCGTGCTCATGCCGGGATCTTCATAACTGATACCGTCGGCACGCATATAGGACGCGGCAAACGTACCCAGCTCGATGGCTTTCGGGCTGGGATTCCAGACATCCCATTGCTGCCCTTTGGCCGGATCAGCACGGTGTGTGCCGCGAACCAGTAATCCAGAACAGTCCGATGCGGGGTCCTGACCACAACTGTCGACCGTGTTGTTGTACAGCGTTTCAACCTTTTTCAGCGTCTCTGCGCATGACTCCGCGTTGGCCCATGTCGCATGCGCCAACAGTGGCAACACGAGCAATGGAGCGAACCTGTTCAGACCTTTGTTCATGGCTTGCATCTCCTTGATTAGCCAAACACACCTTCAACGTGCGACCGGGTTGCAACCCGCAGCCTTGGTCTCGCTATCCGACAACGCTGGCCGGAACGGCTCCAGATTCCACGGCGTCTTGTTGCGGTAATTGACCAGCACGCAGCCCAATTGCTGGCGCATGCTGCCGGCCGCTGTTTCGTTGTCGCGCCAGTTGCTGTCAGCGCCCTTGAGCGCGAACAACTGGTCATACAGAGCCGCGAGCTGCTCGTTGGGCAAGGCGCGGCCCGCCGCCGTGGGCACGATGCTCAGGGACCATTCATCCTTACCGGTGCCGGGGTCGTAACGCTTGATCCAGTCGGCAGAGGCAATGTATTGCGGCGCCTGAACCGGCAGCGGATTGCAGCCGGCCTTGGCCGATTCCTGCGCGCTGACATTGGGCCGGAACGGCTCCAGATTCCATTCGGTCTTGCCCGGATAGTTCTGGATCAGGCAGCTCAGTTGTCCGCGCATGCTGCCCGCCGACTTCTCGTTGTCGCGCCACTGGCTGTCGGCGCCACGCAGGGCGAACAGCTCTTTGTACAAGGCGTCCTGATCGCTGGCCTGAATTGCTTTGCCTTGGGCGGTTGGCGTGATTTTCAGCGACCATTCGTTTTTCTTGCTGCCCGGGTCGTAACGTTCGATCCACACCGCTTCAGCGATGTATTTCTGCGCCGGTGTCGCGGGGGTCGGCTGCGCGCCGCCCGCTGTCGTCAGATCTATCGCCTGATCGGCAGCGACATAGCTGAAACGCTGTTCCGCAGGCTTGGTGAAATCCAGCCGCAGGATCGGCACGCTGTAGCCCTGCGCCTGAAGTTTCTTCTGAAAGCTGCGTGCGCTGTTCAGGCCGTTTTCCGGTTTCGGTGGCGCCTGATCACCGCGCGTGGCGAAGTTCTGCGTGCTGTTGACGTTGTAGATAAAGGCATCGATGTACTTCATGTTTTCACTGCCATCGTTAGTTGCGGTGGCGTTCTTCAACATGAACTCGTTGACCTGGGCGCTGTAGGAGAAAGGGTCTTTGTTGGTGGTGGTCGGGCGGGATTCGTGAACCCGGATCATCGCGTGCCAGTCGCTGGGTTTTTCCGCGTTAAAGGAACACTGGCCGTACTGAATCGGCCCTTTCATCAGGCCGGTGTATTTCTGCGTCCACTGCTCGGCAGTGCTGACCCCGGCCTCCGCGCAAGTGCCGTAAGCCAACGCGGCGTTGCGATTGTTCATCGTGCCTTGAGCGGCGCGAGGTGGCTCTCGACTGTCGAAGAATCCGCAGCCATACCATTTGCGCTCGGGCCCGGTGCCGCCATCGAAAGCGTAGATGCAGGTAAAGCCCTGCTCCTTGACCGGCAGGTTAAGCGCAGCCGCATCGGTGGGTGTTCGCAGGATCAAACCGGCCGGGTGGATGAGAATCTTCGTGCTCAGATCCTTGCGAATCCACGAGTAGGAAGTTGCGCCGATCTTGATCGCGTAAGGACTGTAATCCCACGGATTGAACGGCCCGTCGTTGACCATGCGCAAGGTCACGCCGCTGCAATAGTAGAGACCGCGGGCCGCGCCGGTATCGGGTTCCTGACAGCTGTCCTTGAGGGTGTTGTAGTTGTTGTTGATGCGCTTGAGCGTGTCCAGCGGATCAACTTGCGTCTGCGCGTAAACCGTACCGAACAATAAGGGCAGCGTGCAGGCGAGAGCAAAAGATGAAGTCCTGCGCAAAAGCACAGCGGAGGCTGAGCGATCCTTCTTCATGAGATACCGTCCTGGTAAATCGGCCTGTGAGAGGGGCCGTTGAAATGACTATAGAACAGAAGATTCTGAACACAATCACTGTGGGAGCGAGCCTGCTCGCGAAAGCGTTGTGTCATTCAGCAGATGTATTGACTGATTCTTCCTCTTCGCGAGCAGACTCACTCCTACAATGGATTGCAGTGCTCTGAGATTTTTATCAAAAACTTTTGAATCGGCTGTAACGCTTCCCCATGAGCTTTCTCTAGTGGGGTAAGCAAGCGCAAATCGCTTGTACAAACCCTGACTGAAACCGGAGAAACATCATGACTGCTACCACTCGCACCCTGTCCGCCACCGCCCTGGTTCTGGCCCTCGGTTCTGCTCTGAGCATCGCCGCCGTTTCCACCGCCCACGCCGCTGACGACATGGAAAAATGCTTCGGCGTGGCCATGAAAGGTCACAACGATTGCGCCGCAGGTGCAGGCACCACTTGTGCCGGCACCGCGAAAATGGATTTCCAGCCAAATGCCTGGAAACTCGTTCCAAAAGGCACCTGCGCCACCACTGAAAGCAAGACTTCGCCGACCGGTTTCGGTCAGATGGAAGCCTTCAAAGCCAAGTCCTGATAGTCGGTCTGCCTGAGTGACGATCATGTTCACAGCCAACAACCACGCCCGGCCCCGCACTCAGGCAGCCCTCACCGGGCTCCCGCCCCGTGCCGGGCTGGGGCTCAAGACCGGGCATTTTCGTGAAGTGCTGGGTACACAACCGGACATCGGCTTTTTCGAAGTCCACGCCGAAAACTACATGGTTGCCGGCGGCCCGTTTCATCATTTTCTTGGTCTGGTCCGCGAGCAATATCCGCTGTCGCTGCACGGCGTTGGCCTGTCCATCGGTGCTGAAGGGCCGCTGGATGTACAACATCTGCAGCGCCTCGCCGAGTTGATCGACCGCTATCAACCGCATTCCTTTTCCGAACATCTGGCGTGGTCGAGCCACGGCCCGGTGTTCCTCAATGATTTGCTGCCCCTGGCCTATGACACACCGACCCTGAATCGCGTCTGCGACCACATCGATCAGGTGCAGAACACCCTGAAACGCCCGATGCTGCTGGAGAACCCGGCGACCTATCTGGCATTCCAGCGCTCGACCATCGATGAGGCGCAGTTCATCAGCGAGGTAATCCGCCGCACTGGCTGCGGGCTGTTGCTCGACGTCAACAATGTCTACGTGTCGTGCATCAACCATCAACGCGATCCGCTGGCCTACCTTGATTTGCTGCCCTTGCACGCCGTTGGCGAGATTCATCTGGCCGGGTTTGCCGAAGATTCCGACAGCCTCGGCGACCGCTTGCTGATCGACGATCATGGCGCGCCAATCGATCAGGCAGTCTGGGCGCTGTATCAGCAGGCACTGCAACGTACCGGCCCAATGGCGACGCTGATCGAGCGCGACAATCAGGTGCCAGCCTTCAACGTATTGCTGGCCGAGGCGCGGCAGGCTGATGAGTTGTTGCTGTGCGCCGGGGGTCAATCATGAGCACTCAAGCCGCGTTTGCCGCCGCCCTGCTCGACACTCGCCTGCCATGCCCCGAAGGCCTGTACAGCGCCAACGGCGCCGATCCCGACAGCCGATTTTCGGTGTACCGCAACAATGTGCAGAGCTCGTTGATCAATGCGCTGTCGGACAGCTATCCGGTCGTCGCGCAGTTGGTAGGCGAGGAGTTTTTCCGTGCGATGGCCGCAATCTTCATCCAGAGCCAACCGCCGCAAACTCCGCTGATGAGTAGCTACGGCGATGCTTTGGCGACTTTCATTGCGGCGTTCGAACCAGCCGCCAGCGTGCCGTATCTGGCCGACGTCGCACGACTCGAACGCCTGCGCACCCTCGCCTATCACGCCGCTGATGCAAACCCGGTGCATCCGGAACAGATCAGCGCCGCCCTCGCCGATCCACAAGCGCTGAGCGAACTGAGCGTTGAGCTTCACCCCTCGTTGTACTTGCTCGATTCGGCCTACGCCGTCGTCGCGATCTGGGCCGCGCATCAGCAAGACGCATCGTTGGCGCAGGTCGATGTGAACCTCGGCCAACATGCGCTGGTGCTGCGCAACGAGCTGGATGTCGAGGTGTTTGCCCTCGATCACGGCGCCAGTGTGTTTATCCGTCACTTGCTCGCTGGTCAGCCGTTGCTGGCCGCCGTGCAAGCCAGCCCGCCATTCGATCTGAGCCAGACTCTGGCGCTGCTGATCTCCCGCAACGCCATCACCCACCTGAACAACAAGGTATCGCCATGAACAACCTCATCACTCGCGCCATTGCCCTGCTGGAAATGATCCCGCGCAGTCTGATTGCCTTCATCGCGCGATTCTCGATTGCCGCGGTGTTCTGGAAGTCCGGGCAGACCAAGGTCGAAGGCTTGGCCATCGATTTGATCGACGGCACCTTTCAGGTTGGCTGGCCGCGCCTGGCGGACTCGACCATTCCGCTGTTCAAAAGTGAATACCATGTGCCGCTGCTGTCACCGGAAGTCGCCGCGCACATGGCGGCGTTCGCCGAGCACTTCTTCCCGATCCTGATTCTGGTTGGCTTCGCCACGCGCTTTTCCGCACTGGCATTGCTCGGCATGACCCTGACGATCCAGATATTCGTCTACCCGGATGCCTATCCGACCCACGGCACCTGGGCGGCGGTGTTGCTGTACCTGATGACCACCGGGCCGGGCAAGCTGTCGATCGATCACCTGATTGCCAAACGCTACAACCATTGAGGTCAACAGGGTTAGCGTTGCAGTCTGTCCAATGCCTCGCCGCTGCGCTTGAACCAGCCGATCAGATAGTCCGCCAGCACCTGCGTGCGTTTGGGCAATCCGCCCTGATACGGGTGCACCAGATGCATCGGCATGCGACGGGTCTGATAATCGCGCAGGAGCCAGCGCAATCGTCCGTCGGCCAATTCCGTTTGCAACAGATAAGACGGCAACCGGGCGATCCCTGCGTCGGCAAGCGCAGCCTTTTTCAGCAGGTTGTAATGGTTACTGGCGAACGGCCCGGACACCCTCACCCGCAGCAATTCGTGCTGCTGGTGATACAACCACTCTTCGCGACCGCTGTAATGGCTGTTGAGCAAGCATCGGTGTTCGGCCAGCGCCTGCGGCGTCAGCGGCTCACCGAAGCGCTCTAAATAGGCCGGGCTGGCGCAGGTCATTTCCTGCCACGCCAACAGCGCCTTGGCCACCAGCCGTTCGTCATTGGCCACTTCGGAGCGGATCGCCAGATCAAAGCCGTCCCGCGACAGGTCGCGATAGCTGTTGTTCAGCTCCAGCTCGATCTGCACGTCGGGATACTGCTGCGAAAACTCCAGCAGCAAGCCGTCGAAGAAAGTTTCCCCCAGCGACACCGGAACCGTCATACGCACGGGGCCGGCCATGTCGTCCTTCAATCGTGCCAACGCCTGACGCGCCCGCTCGACTTGGACTACAAGTGCCTGCGCTTGTGGCAACAACGCAGCACCAGCAGCGGTCAGGCTCAAACGACGGGTCGTCCGTTGCAGCAGCACCACGGAAAACCGTGCCTCCAGTTGGCTGATGCGCTTGGACAACTGGCCCTTGCTGCACCCCAATTGCTGCGCCGCCAAGGTGAAACTGCCGGCTTCGATCAACACGGCGAACGCCGCGAGATCATCCATTTCGCTCATGGATTGTTTCCATTTGAAAACCAAAGGTTGCCTATTAGTGCGCTTATCCGCAGGAAAAACCACTCTAGACTGAAACCTCGTTCAATCACTCGAGGTACAGCACGATGAAAATTCTGTTGATCGGCGCCAGCGGCACCATCGGTTCGGCGGTAGACAAAGAGCTGTCGCAACGTCACGAAGTCATTCGTATCGGTCGCACCAGCGGCGATTTCCAGGTGGATATCAGCGACAGCGCATCGATCCGCAAATTGTTCGAACAGACCGGCAAGTTCGACGCATTGGTTTGCGCCGCCGGCAAAGTCACCTTCGCCGCGCTTGGCGAGATGACCACCGACAGCTTCACCCTCGGCCTGAACGACAAGCTGATGGGCCAGGTTAATCTGCTGCTGATTGGCCGTGAGTTCGCCAACGATGGCGCCTCGTTCACCTTCACCACTGGCGTGCTCAGCCACGACCCGATCCGCACCGGTGCCTCGGCTGCGCTGGTCAATGGCGCCCTCGATAGCTTCGTGCGTTCCGCCGCCATCGAATTGCCGCGTGGCCTGCGAATCAACTCGGTCAGCCCGACGGTGATCCTGGAAGCGATGGGCAGTTACGCCCCGTATTTCCGTGGCTATAAACCGGTTTCTGCAGCGGATGCGGCGTTGGCCTACGCGAAAAGTGTCGAAGGCCTGCAAACCGGTCAGACTTTTCACGTGGGCTAAACCCTTGTGATGAACGGTCAGCCTGCGTAACGTGGCGGCACTTGTCTGGAGAGCCGAAGATGCGTGTTGCCCGTTCGTTGATCGTTGTTGCCCTGCTGCCGTTGTTTGCCGCCTGCCAATTGCTCGATGGCCCGCGGGAAAGCGCTTCCCATGTCGGGCAAACCCGAATGCAAGGGCAACTGACCGCAGCCGACGGCAAACTGGTGTTCCAGTCCTGCGGGGAACAGCGCCAGTACGTGGTCAACGACATCGGCGGCACCAGCGTGCTGCAGGAAGCCGCCAGCCTGGCGGATCAACAGGGCAAGTTGTTTGCCGATGTTCGCGGCAAGATCGTCGGTGATCGCCTCGACCTGACTCAGTTGTACCGGGTCGAGCGCTCCGGCACCGCTTGCGATGATGCCAACTTCAAATTGCTGATCCTGCGCGCTGCCGGTCACGGCCCGGAATGGAATGTGAAAGTCAGCGGCAAAGGCCTGGTCATCGATCGCGAAGGCCAACCGCCACTCGCCGTGCCTTATGTTGAAGAGCAATTGGGCGACGGTCGCTTCAATCTCAGCTCAGAAGCCAACAACCAGCGAATCGAACTCTGGGTCGCGCCGCAGCGTTGCGTCGACAGCAACACCGGTAGCGTGCAGCACATGAGCGCCGAGTTGCGTATCGACGGCAAGGTGCAGCGCGGTTGCGGGTATTTCGGCGGATCGCGCAACGACTGAGCTTTTTAGCCTCACCAAATCCGGGCTTTGCGGCTTATAATCGCGGCCTTAAAACGCCTTGGCGCAGTTGTGCGCCCCGCGAACCCGGACCCCCGCCATGTTACGAATTACTGAACTCAAGCTGCCAATCGACCATCCCGAAGAAGACCTGCGCGTCGCCATCGTGCAACGCCTGGGCATCGCCAGCGATGACTTGCTCGATTTCACCTTGTTCAAGCGCAGCTACGATGCGCGCAAAAAGTCCTCTGAACTGTGCTTCATCTACACCATCGACCTCAACGTGCGCGATGAGGCCAAGGTATTGGGCAAGTTCGCCGACGACCGTAACGTCAACGTGGCGCCGGATGTCAGCTACAAATACGTCGGCCAGGCGCCAGCCGACCAGAGCGAACGGCCAATCGTCGTCGGCTTCGGCCCGTGCGGGATCTTCGCCGGCCTGCTGCTGGCGCAAATGGGCTTCAAGCCGATCATCCTCGAACGCGGCACCGAAGTTCGCCAGCGCACCAAGGACACTTGGGGCCTGTGGCGTAAAAGTGTGCTCAACCCTGAATCCAACGTGCAGTTCGGCGAAGGCGGCGCGGGAACGTTCTCCGACGGCAAGCTCTACAGCCAGATCAAGGACCCGAAATTCCTTGGCCGCAAAGTGCTGCACGAGTTCGTCAAGGCCGGCGCGCCGGAAGAAATCCTCTACGTCAGCAAGCCGCACATCGGTACCTTCCGCCTGACCGGTATGGTCGAAGCCATGCGCGAAGAAATCCGCGCACTGGGCGGTGAAGTGCGGTTCCAGGAGCGCGTCAACGACGTGCAGATCGAAGACGGCCAAGTGGTCGGCGTCGAACTGGCCAGCGGTGAAGTTCTCAAATCGAAGCACGTGGTTCTGGCCCTCGGCCACAGCGCCCGTGACACCTTCCGCATGCTGCACAGCCGTGGCGTGTTCATGGAAGCCAAACCGTTCTCGGTTGGTTTCCGTATCGAACACCCGCAATCGCTGATCGACCGTGCGCGTCTGGGCAAATACGCCGGCCACCCGAAACTGGGTGCCGCCGACTACAAACTGGTGCACCACGCCAAGAACGGCCGCTCGGTTTACAGCTTCTGCATGTGCCCGGGCGGCACCGTGGTGGCGGCGACTTCCGAGCCGAATCGCGTGGTCACCAACGGCATGAGCCAATACTCGCGTAACGAGCGCAATGCCAACTCCGGCATCGTCGTTGGCATCACCCCGGAAGTCGATTATCCGGGCGGCCCGCTGGCCGGGATCGAGTTGCAGGAACGTCTGGAATCCCACGCGTTCATTCTCGGCGGCAGCGACTACAAGGCCCCGGCGCAACTGGTCGGCGACTTCATCAATGACATCCCGTCGGTGGAAATCGGCGAAGTAGAACCGTCCTACAAACCGGGCGTGGCGTTGGGCGATTTGTCCCTGGCATTGCCGGACTTCGCCATCGAGGCGATTCGTGAAGCGTTGCCGGCGTTCGAGAAGCAGATTCGCGGTTATTCGCTGCACGATGCAGTGCTGACCGGGATCGAGACGCGCACTTCGTCGCCGCTGCGGATCACGCGCGATGAAACGCTGCAGAGCATGAACGTGAAGGGCTTGTTCCCGGCCGGTGAAGGCGCGGGTTATGCGGGCGGGATTCTGTCGGCGGGTGTGGACGGGATTCGCATTGCTGAAGCTGTGGCGCGCAATATCCTCGGCCTGGAAGCTTAAGGCACTGCAAAACCCTGTGGGAGCGGGCTTGCCCGCGATGACGGATTCAGCCTCAACATTGATGTTGACTGACCCTCCGCCATCGCGGGCAAGCCCGGCTCCCACAGGTTTACTCAGTGTCTGGAAATTTCAGATATTGGCGCGTAATACACTGGTAGGCAGAAGCTCACCGCGTTCGGCACTCGCTGCCACTGCCGCAATCAACCCATCCAGTTCATATCCCTGGGCCTTGAGCCAATCCTGATCGTAATAGGTGTCGGCATAGCGCTCGCCGCCATCGCACAGAATCGCCACGATCGACCCCGACTCCCCCGCCGCCTTCATCTGCTGCGCCGCCATCAAGGCGCCGATCAGATTGGTCCCGCTCGAGCCCCCGACATTGCGGCCCAGACGCTGCGCCAGATAATGCATGGCCGCCAGCGACAAGGCGTCCGGTACTTTGACCATCGCATCGATCACCTTCGGCAGGAACGACGCTTCCACTCGGGGCCGGCCGATCCCTTCAATCCGCGAACCGCAATCCAGACGCAGACTGGCGTCGCCGGTCTGGTAGTAGTCGAAAAACACCGAACGCTCGGCATCGGCACACAGCACACGCGTGCAGTGCTGACGGTAACGTACATAACGACCGAGGGTAGCCGTGGTGCCGCCGGTGCCGGGACTGGAAATCAGCCAGCTCGGCTCGGGGTGCTGCTCGAAACGCATCTGCTGGAAAATCGACTCGGCGATGTTGTTGTTCGCCCGCCAGTCGGTGGCGCGTTCGGCGTAGGTGAACTGGTCGATGAAGTGACCGTCATGCTCACGGGCCAGACGTTCGGACTCGGCGTAGATCTGCGTTGG
The DNA here is from genome assembly GCF_052567255.1 of Pseudomonas sp. McL0111. Classification (NCBI taxonomy): domain Bacteria; kingdom Pseudomonadati; phylum Pseudomonadota; class Gammaproteobacteria; order Pseudomonadales; family Pseudomonadaceae; genus Pseudomonas; species Pseudomonas sp. McL0111. The sequence goes on from NZ_CP199585.1 coordinate 123,676, forward strand.
ATCGTTGACCAGATGACTTTTGCCACCATAGAAGGCGATCTGGGCGATTTTCTCTTTCGAGGTGGTCGCCGGCATCACCGCAATGAACGGCAAGCCAAGCATGCGGGCGAAATACGCTTCCGAGATCGCCGTCGAACCGCTGGACGCCTCGATCACCGGCGCGCCGGGTTTGAGCCAGCCGTTACACAAGGCGTAGAGAAACAGTGAGCGCGCCAGCCGATGCTTGAGGCTGCCGGTCGGGTGGCTGGATTCATCCTTGAAGTACAACTCGATGCCCGCAAAGCCCGGCAGCGGCAAGGGGATCAGGTGAGTGTCGGCGCTGCGCTGGAAATCCGCTTCGATGATACGGATGGCTTCGCGGGCCCACTGTCGGTTGTCGCTCATGGTGATGATCTCGTTGAATCGGGCAGGAATCGCCTTGGTCGCAGGCTCAGCCGACAAGCTTAGGAAAAAACCTACATCCCTCACAGATACAGCTGAGGTTCAATATATCCGTCAACTGCTAGGCTCTGCTGCATCGGCCTTCAACGTCTTGTAACGGTATATAACAAAAAAGAATATAACTTTTGTTTTAACAACTAACGGTACGGGTTAGGGTGTCCCACCTTTTGCCTTTATCGATGGAGAGCGACCTTGCCTCTGCGTAGCACTTTCACGCGTTTCTTTCAGTTGGAAGCTGCCAGCGGTCTGTTATTGATCGCCGCGGCCATTCTGGCTTTGATCATCAACAACTCGCCGCTGTCGTGGCTGTACACCGGCCTGCTCGACACTCCGGTAGTCGCGCAGATCGGCGCGTTGAAGATCGCCAAACCCCTGCTGCTATGGATCAACGACGGCCTGATGGCGCTGTTCTTCCTGCTGATCGGCCTCGAAGTGAAGCGCGAAGTCCTCGACGGTCAGTTGTCGAAACCCTCGCAGATCGTCCTGCCCGGTGCAGCGGCCATCGGGGGCATGGTCGTGCCGGCGCTGATCTACTGGTTCCTCAACCGTGACAATCCGCCAGCCCTCGACGGCTGGGCGATTCCGACCGCCACCGACATCGCCTTCGCCCTCGGCGTACTGGCCTTGTTGGGCAAGCGTGTGCCGGTGTCGCTGAAGCTGTTCCTGATGACTTTGGCGATCATCGATGACCTTGGCGCCATCGTGATCATCGCGATCTTCTACTCCGGCGAACTTTCGACCCTGTCGCTGGGCCTCGCGGCAGCGTGCATCGCGGCACTGATCGGCATGAATCGTCTCGGGGTGGTCAAGCTCGGGCCGTACATGATCGTTGGCCTGATCCTCTGGGTGTGCGTTCTCAAGAGTGGTGTCCATGCGACGCTGGCAGGTGTGACCCTGGCCTTCTGCATCCCGCTGCGCACGAAAAACGCCGAGCCTTCGCCGTCGCTGACTCTCGAACACGCGCTGCATCCATGGGTGGCTTACGGCATCCTGCCGCTGTTCGCCTTCGCCAACGCCGGCCTGTCCCTGAGTGGCGTCACCGTCGAAAGCTTCACCCACTACGTGCCGATGGGCATCGCTGTCGGCCTGCTGCTGGGCAAGATGGTCGGCGTGTTCGGCCTGACCTGGCTGGCCGTGAAAACCGGCATCGCCACCCTGCCGCAAGGCGCCAACTGGGGTCAGGTGCTGGGTGTAGCGATTCTCTGCGGTATCGGCTTCACCATGAGCCTGTTCGTCGGTTCCCTGGCCTTCGAGCCGGGCGTCAGCGAATACGCCGGGATGGACCGGATGGGGATTCTGACCGGCTCGATTCTCGCGGCACTGATCGGCTATGCCGTGACGGCAGCGGCGAGTCGCAAGAACACCCTGCAGGCAAACTAAGCTCGCTTACCCCTCCCCGGGCGCTTCTTCCTCGATGGAAGCGCCTTGATCATCCGCGTGGTTCGATCGCTCTGTCGATTGCGCCACGCAGATTGCCAATGATCGCTGATACGCCTCCAACACCGCCTCCGCGTCGGACTGACGCTCATCACGCAAACGAAAGAAATCATCGCGCCCCAGTTCGTTTTCGACCAGCCGCACGTTCTCCCGAATGATCGCGCACTCATCCTGCTCCTCACCGGCATTGGCCCTGGAGTCCTTCAATTGCTGTTGCATGAGTGTTATTCGCTTGTCGGCTTCACTGACTTTCTCAACGGCGATAGCTAGCTCGGCACCGACGCTGCGTTGCTGGCCGGACAGTGCATCGTTCTCTGCCGCCAGCTGTTTGATCTGATCCACGTATTCGGCCAGACGCCGGTTTTGCTGCTCAGTGGTGGTCTGCAACGGACTCAACTCGATCAGCTTGTATCCGGCAATCCCGGTCAACACAGTCATGGCCAACGTCAGCAGGGTCAGACACAGCACTGCTGTGTTGTTACGCGCCGAGGCTGCAGGGTTTTGGGAGTGGGTGGGCGTGCTCATAAACCTTCGCAGTTGCTTTGCAATCGGCCGAAAATTCTAGCGATGCAGGCCCGCACGTGGCTTTAGGACGATTCCGATTTCAGCGCCTGTTACCCGATGAGTGAAGCGCTGGCGAACTATCCCCACAACTTTGACGACTCGTCCTACAGCCATATTTCGGCCCTTTGGTTAACGTCTTTCAGCCCTGTTTGCAGGGCTCGAGTGGACGAACGAAAGGACAATCAGTGGCAGGCCACAAGGACATCCCCCGGGTTTCCAACCTACCGGCAGGCGACGGGCATCTCGTTACCCACCGCTTCATGAGCACCACCGAACTGGCCGCACGGGACGCGCGCCAGGACGCCTACGACGCGATGCTGGCCCGTCAGGACGCTTTCGAACGCAGCCGCGAAGTGGCAGTAAAAAAGGCTGAAACCCAGCGCGCCGGATGCGTGTTCGCCAAGTCCTGCAAATTGCCGGACGCCATCATCGATTACTCGAATCCTGCGGGAATGGTGCCGACCGACAGCCTGAAGGACTACGGCGACCTGATTTTGCTCGGTGCCCGCGAGGCTGACGCAAATGGCGCCGTGCCCCTGAAGAAAATCAGCGGCAGCGCGATACCGGTTGGTTTTGGCAGCTTCGCGCTGGGCGGTGCGGCGTTTGAAGCCTTGCCCGTAGTCGCTGCCAGCACCGCTGCCGCCACTCTGGCGGGATTGCTCGCGCTGTTCATTCCCTCAAGCCTGGGCGACAGCGCGCTCTATACCGACGAACAATTGCGTGCCTTGAAACAGGCGCGCACCCGCGTACGTCTGCAGGTCGAGCAGCAGGCCGATGGAAGTCTCAAGGGTTACGGTTTCTACACCGGCAAGAACCGCGATTGGGAAATGGTCGATGTCGTGCAGTTCGGCTTGCGCGGCAGCCAATACGTCGCCGACCTGGGCGAAGGTGTCGAACTGATCTGGACACCGGCAGTGGATGGCTCGGACATCCTCGGCATTCCTGCGCTGGAAGCTGCTCCGCAGGCGCCCCATATCTGGGTGTATCCGCCGACGAAAGCCGCTGACGGGATTCTGGTGAACCCGGTTTATCCGCCGGAGTATCGGGATTTCATTCTGGTGTTTCCGGTGGGGTCGGGGGTTCGGCCTCTGTACATCGTGCTCAACACCTCACGCAAAGGCTTACCGTCTGCGGGACATAGCTACCATCAGCCGCCGAAAACAGAGCAAATAACGGCATTTCCAGGCCTTATAAAAGTAAAAGACAAGAATCCTGTACAAGGCGGTGGTGGACTCCGCAAGCGCTGGGCGGATTCCAAGGGACGGATCATTTACGAGTGGGATTCAATGCATGGCGAGTTGGAAATTTATCGAGCAAGCGATGGAGCTCATGCAGGAGCTTTTGACCCTTATACGGGGGAGCGGCGCGAAGATCCTATAGACAAAAGAAACATCAGAAAAAAATACTTGTGAGGAAATGATGGGACTGGAACTGAGACTGGAGTGGTACGACAAAGCAACCCATGAATGCGAAGGCGAGGAGTCGTCAAGGGACCTGGGTGATGATGAGTCTGTCCTGAATGCCTTGGGCATCCCGGTGGAGGGCAACATAAACAATGGTAGCTTCAATGTTATCGAAAAGTGGGTTGCTACCATTCAGCCCTACTTTCAACATGACATTGCTCTAAGCACCCATGACTATCAAATTTCGTTTGATTACAGTGACAACTGATAGAACTGTCCAATCGTTAACAAAAAACCCCGACCAGCTCAGCTGATCGGGGTTTTCTTTACCGCTCGTTCTCGCTTAGTGCGAAACGCGACTGGTCCCGCCAACGGTGGAGATGCGTACACGCTCACCCACGCGGAACACTTCGTTTTCCTGAACCTGTTGTACGTAGGCGCGCATGCTGCCGTCGTCTTCACGGACGGTGATTTCCACGCCCTGGGTGCGGGTCAGGCCTTCTTCAGTGGCCGAACCGATCAGACCGCCGGCCACGGCGCCGATCACTGCAGCAACGATGCTGCCTTTGCCGCCACCGATGGCGCTGCCGCCGACGCCGCCGACCGCTGCACCAGCGATGCCGCCGATTGGGGTTTTGGTGCCTTCGATTTTCACCGGACGCAGGGATTCGATGGTGCCCATGCGAATCGTCTGCACGCGACGTGCTTCGTCACGGGAGTAGGAGTCACCGGTCAGGCTCGATTGGCAGCCGGTAAGCAACATCGCCATCGTGGAAAAGGAAGCAACCAGCAGAACAGACTTACGCATAGCATCAACTCCAAAAGAACAGATATTCATTAAACTCCGCAGCTTGACGCCTGTCACGGCGCCGCCCGGATAAAATTGGTTTCATTCAGGCCCAGTACAGGCACCTGCAGACTCACCCAACAGTAGCGCCAAAATGCCGTTCTTGCGCCATCGACTCAAGGATTTTCATGGATTACTTCATCATTTTCGTCACAACGGTCGCCGGTCTGTACTTCCATTGGTGGCTGTACGTGCGGATCAAACGCTGGATGGATCGCGACCTGGCGCTGGCGCTGGCGGGCAAGGATGAAGAAAAACGCGCCTTCATGCTCGAACAATTAGCCCACGCCCGGTTGCAGAAAATCAAGCGTCGGAATCTGCCGCAGTGGCTGGAGGCCGCCGCGGCAGGCTATCTTGCTCGGTAGACTGCTTAGGGTGCCAGACGTTCAAGCAACCAGTCAGCGCCCTGCAAACGGTAGTTGAGGCGATCGTGCAGACGGCTCGGACGGCCCTGCCAGAATTCGATGCGCTCGGGCAGCAAGCGATAACCACCCCAGTGTTCCGGGCAATCCGGCTGGGTATCGCTGAAACGCTGCTCAGTGGCTTTGAGCAAGTCTTCCAGTTCGCCACGGCCGTTGATCACCCGGCTCTGCGGTGAAGCCCAAGCGCCGAGTCGGCTGCCCAGTGGCCGCACCTGATAATACGCATCGGACTCTGCCGGCGTGACCTTCACCACCCGCCCTTCGATGCGCACCTGACGCTCCAGGGTTGGCCAGAAGAACGTCATGGCGGCAAACGGATTTGCCGCCAGATGCTGACCCTTGGCACTTTCATAGTTGGTGAAAAAGGTGAAACCCTGCTCGTCCAGGCCCTTGAGCAGCAGAATGCGGCAATGTGGACGCCCATCCGCATCGACCGTAGCCACGGTCATCGCGTTGGCCTCCACCGGAGCCTGTTCGGTTTTCACCGCGTCGGCAAACCATTGATGGAACAGCGCGAACGGCTCGGCCGGGGCTTGCGCCTCGGTCAAACCATCCCGGGTGTAATCGCGACGCATATCAGCCAGAGCCTGGGTCATGGCGCATTCCTTTTCGTTAGCGGATTACTGCTTGGTAGCATCGGTCGCCGCGACTTTCTTGTCGGTGGCAGCGGCTTTGGCCGGAGCGGTTTTCTTCACCGGGGTTTTCGCCGGCGCTTTCTTGGCTGGGGTCGCGGCTTTTTTAACCGGGGCCTTTTTGCTCGCAGGCACTGCGGCTTTCTTCGCGGCCGGGGCCGGGGTCACCGGTTTGGCGACTGGCTTGACGTCCTGCACGGCAACCATGGTCACCGGCGCCGGAGCCGGCATGTTGTACTTGCTGAGCAGCGCAACCATGGTGTTCTGCGGAGTCACCAGCAGTTCGACGCGACGGTTCAGGGCACGGCCCTCGGCGCTGTCGTTGGCCGCACGCGGGGCATCGGAGCCCATGCCGCGCAACATCAGGCGATCACGCTGCAAGCCGCTGAGGCGGAAGATCGCCGCGATGGACTGGGCGCGTTCCTGGCTGAGCTTGATATTGGCCGGCGCCGCGCCGGTGTTGTCGCTGTGACCGAGTACCAGAACAGCGGTTTTCGGGTCAGCTTCAAGCAGCTTCGCAACATTGGTGAACGGGCTGAGGGTGACTGGCAACAGCATGGCCGGACGCTTCGGGTTGAACGAGCCCTCGACTGGAGCAATCACCACCAGAACGTTTTCACGGCGCTCAAGTTGCAGGTTGCTGTCCTTGATCGCGGCACGCAGGCGCGGCTCGTAATCGTCGAGCCAGGCCTGGGTGACTTTCGGGTCAGGCATCGGCACGGCTTTAGTGGTTGGTTGATCCTTGCCACCGAACGGCCACCACCAGTGAGTCCCGGTGTCGGCATCGGCCTTGGCCACGGCAACCGGTTTGGCTTCAGGTTTTACTTCTGGCTTCACATCGGCCTTGGCGGCCGAATCACTGGAGCCGAATGGCCAGTACCAAGGATTGCTGCTCTCGGCCTTGGCGACTGGAGCAACGGCGGCAGGTTTCAGCGCAACGGGTGTTGGGGCTGGAGCCGGGGCGGGCTCTTTGGCAGCCACTTTGTCGGAAGATCCGAACGACCACCAACTGCTGCCGTCCGCGTCATTTTTAGGAGTCTGTGCACAACCGGTAATCGCAACACACAGGGCAAGGGCGAGAGTTTTTTTAGATGACATTGAAAATCCACAAAATAAAGTAATGAAAAATCAGAGCTCTTTGCCCGGATAAACAGACGCTTTGAATCAAAAAAGCAAACGAGGTTCCGAATCCGGGACCTCGCTCAGTGTTTTACAGACAAGTGGCAAGCACCCGCGCCAGATTCTGCGCACGCGGGTCCATCAAGACGTACGGCCCCAGGGTATTTGTCACAAAACCAAATGCGACATCATGTTCCGGGTCAGCAAAACCGATGGAACCGCCCGCCCCCGGATGGCCGAACGCCCGTGGGCCAAGGCCGTAGGTAGCGTTTGGCACGTCAGGTTGATCGAGCATGCAACCAAGACCGAAACGGGTGCGGGTCAGCAGGGTTTTGTCCTCGCCCAGGCTGTGTTCGCGGGTCAGTTCGTCGAGCATTTCGCCTTCGAGCAGGCTGCCGTCGAGCAACCCGGCATAAAAACCGGCCAGACTGCGCGCATTGCCGTGACCGTTGGCCGCTGGCTGCTGCATGCGCCGCCATTCCGGCTTGTTGGTGCTGGTGAGCACCGACGGCGGATTGGTGAAGGCGCGGGTGGTCATCGCAGTAGGCTCGCGCATGGTCACCTGCAACAGACGTTGTGCGGCGGCATCACCGACATTGCCCTTGCCCCGGGCGATGTGCGCCACGCGGTGGAATTCTTCGTCAGCGAGGCCGACGTGGAAGTCCAGCCCCAACGGTTTGGCGATACGCGCAACGATGGATTCGCCCGGCCCGCGACCGTCAGCGCGACGCAACAACTCGCCGACCAGCCAGCCGTAAGTGATCGCGGCATAACCGTGACCAGTGCCCGGCGTCCACCACGGGGCTTCCGCCGCGAGGGCATCGACCATGGTTTGCCATTGATAAAGAGCTTCAGGGGCCAGCAATTCGCGCAAGGCCGGCAGACCAGCCTGATGGCAGAGCAGTTGGCGCAGGGTTACCGATTCTTTGCCGGCGGCGGCGAATTCCGGCCAGTAGCGGGCGACCGGAACGTCCAATTGCAGTTTGCCTTCGGCCACCAGTTGCAGCGCAGTGACCGCCGTGAAGGTTTTGGTGCAGGAGAACAGGTTGGCGATGGTGTCGCTGTGCCAGGCTTCGCTGCCATCCTTGTCGGCAGTGCCGGACCAGAGATCGAGGACCGTTTCACCGCCGACCTGAATGCACAACGCTGCGCCGCGTTCCTGGGGATCGTCGAACAGTGCCGCGAAGGCTTCGCGCACCGGCTCGAATTGAAGCTCGTAATGTCCCTGAATCTGCACCCGCAACTCCCCCGCGAAAACGCTCTACAAAGTGGTCGGCATTGTTCCAGCCCTTGAGGGATTTGGGAACAGCCTTGGGCCGGGTGGTAAGGCAAGATCAAAAGATCGCAGCCTGCGGCAGCTCCTGCATTGGAATTTGTGTTTCCCGGTAGGAGTTGCCGCAGACTGCGATCTTTTGCTGTTTTAGAGATTAATGTCCGTTACCGGAATGCCCGCCCGCATGGCCTGCGCCCTGCCCCGGGCCTTTGCCGGCCTCGCCCTTGCGCCCGCCTTGTGACTCATGGTCAGCCTTGTCCGCCGCTTTCTCGGCTTCTTTGCCGAGCTGATCGACGGCTTGCAGGTTGCTCGCGCGCACGGCTTCGACAAAGCCCTGATACGGCAGATCGGTAATGCCGACCAGACCAAAATGACCATTCTCGCCATCCAGCAAACGCCCGGTCACCGGTTGATCCAGATACTGGAACCAGTGCACGCCGACAATCGACGGCTCGCTCAAGGCCTGCTTGAGGAAATTCGCATAAGCCGGAGCGCGATCCTCTTCCTTGGCCAATTGCGTCACACCGCCCCAGAACGGGCCACGGTCGGCAGAGCCAAAGTTGAACTCGGTAATCAGTACCGGTTTATCGAGGGCACGCAACGCGGCGAAGTCATAACCGTCCTGCGGTTTGAGCGTGTACATGTTGAAGCTCAGCACGTCGCAATACTGCGCGCAGGAGGCCACGGCTTCCGGGGTGCTGATGGCGAAGCGGCCGCCGAGCAGCAACTGATTCGGCGCGTGCCATTTCAGCGAATCGGAAATGGTCTTGAAGTAGGTATCAGCGAAGACCTTCTGGAAATATTTGAAGTCGGCCTCGATTTCCGGGTGTTCCGGGTTCGGTAGCGGCGGCACGAAGCCCGGGTCTTCCATCAATTCCCACGCCGGCAGATCGATGCCCCACGCCTTCGACAGCCCCGCCTGATTACGATACTTGTCGCGCAACTGCTTGAGGAACGCGCGTTTGGCCGGCGCGTCGGTGGTCATTTTCAGCGTGCCGTAAGCCAGTGCATAACGGGATTTCGCGTCGTCACCGGGACCGGCCCAGGCCAGTTCGTTGTCGGCGAAATAACCGATCAGCCACGGGTCGTCGCGGTGATCGCGGGCAGCGATGGCGACCGCACGTTCGGTGGCCATGGCGAAACGCGGATCGAACGGGTCGGGCATGCCGCCCCACCAGTCGCTACCGGTGCTGATGCTGGTGTAATCGCCGACAATCGACAGCGGCAAGGTGTACGGCACGCGTTCGGCGTCGCTCAGTTGCGGCGCGCTCCAGTTGCCAACCGTGTTGAAGCCCCAGGCTTGCAGGCGATCAAGGGTGTGCGTGGCCCACTTCTGTTCATCGATTGCGGCGTTGCAAGGTGCGGCGGGCTCAACTGCCTGATCGCTTTTCGCTTCCTTCGCGCAAGGCTCACCGTTCAGCCGTTGCAGGTTGGCACCGTAAAAATCGTACCAGCGCCCGGTGCCGTAGCCTCGGCCCTGATCACTGCCGTTGCCGCCACGGTTATCACCTTCGCCAAAATGCCTGGCGAGTGGCTCATCGGCTTTGGGCAGGGATTCAAACATCCACTCGCGACCGGCCACGTAGGTCTGATCGACATCCGGGCTGACGGTGTTGACGCCAAGCGAGTAGAACGGGTGCCCTTCAGGCGTTACCAGATACCAGCGTCCGTCACGTTTTTCGGTGCGGAAGAAGCCGCTGGCCTTGAACGCCGGGCCTTTGTTCCAGCCGCCGAATTTGTCCAGCGAGGACTTCTCGCGCTCGGCCAGCCAGGTTTTTAGCTGTTGCTGTTCCTTGGCGGCGGCGGATTTCAGTTGCTCGTCGCTGGTGACTTTTTCCGGCCATTTGGCCCGAGTCGATTGCCCATAGGCGTCGACCAGATTGCCGTAAACGGCCTGGGTCACCGACTCGCTGTCCTGCACGCCAAAGCGTTCAAGCAACAAGCTCTGAGCGACTTTCGGCTGATCCATCGACAGACTCACCGACACCACCTGGCTGCGATCGATCTCACCGCTGCTGCTGGCCAGCAAGATTCGCTGACCCTCGACGGTCATCGGCATCGGTGGCCCGGCCTTCATGCCCTGGCTCAACGGCGAACTGGCCACCAGTGGCACCAACAGGGTTTGCGCTGGACCGGCTGGCAGATCGACGCGGCTGACCAAGGTCTTGCCGTCGTTGCTCTGGATCTGCACGTAAACCGTTACCGCCCAGTTCATCGCACTTTGAATACGCAGGCTCATCGCGCCGGATTGCGACCAGTCCCAGGCGCCAGTCTGCGGCGTCAGGCGCAAGGTCGGACGGGCCACCGGGTTGAACGTCACCCGGCGCAGTACTTCGCCTTCGGCGGTTTGTTCGGCGTTGGCTTGCGGCAGGTCGGCGTTTTCGGTCGCGACTTTGACCACGTCGGCCGGACGCACAAAGTTGAACAGGGTCTGCTGACCGGCAGGCGCGGCCAGCAACGGGGCAGCGAAGATCAAGGCAAAAACGGCAGGCAACGAGCGGCGGATCATAAGAACGGAGTTCTCCCTAACGACCAAAAGGCCAATGGAAAAGCGATGGCAGAGAGATAGACAGCAAGGTGGGCAAAACTGCCCACCGTTGTCTCAGGATATTTCACGACGGAATGGTGGCAACGCATTGAGGATCGCCTTGCCATAGCGTTGGGTGACCAGTCGGCGGTCGAGCAAGGTGATGGTGCCGCGATCTTCTTCGGTTCGCAGCAGTCGGCCGCAGGCTTGAACCAGTTTGAGCGAGGCGTCAGGCACGGAGATTTCCATGAACGGATTACCGCCCCGGGCTTCGATCCACTCGGACAACGCGGCTTCGACCGGATCATCCGGCACCGAGAACGGAATCTTGGCAATGACCACGTGCTCGCAGTAGGCACCCGGCAAGTCGACACCTTCAGCGAAACTGGCGAGCCCGAACAGCACGCTGGAGTCACCGCCATCGACCCGCGCCTTGTGCTTGTTCAGGGTTTCCTGTTTCGACAGGTTGCCTTGAATGAACACTTGCTTGCGCCAGTCGCGGTCGAGACCGTCAAACACGTCCTGCATCTGTTTGCGCGAAGAGAACAGCACCAGCGTGCCCCGCGAGCCTTCGACCAGATCCGGCAGATCACGAATGATCGCCGCAGTGTGCGCCGCCGCGTCACGCGGGTCGGCATTCAGGTTCGGTACCCGCAGTACGCCAGCATCGGCGTGATGGAACGGGCTCGGCACCACCGCAGTGACGGCTTTTTTCGGCAGACCGGCGCGCATGCGGAAACGGTCGAAAGTGCCGAGCGCGGTCAAAGTTGCCGAAGTCACCAGGCAACCGTAAGCCACGTTCCACAGATTGCGCCGGAGCATTTCAGCCGCAAGGATCGGGCTGGCGTTGACCTCGATATCGAACAGCGAGCCGCTCTCGGCGAGGGTCAGCCAACGCGCCATCGGCGGGTTGTCTTCCGGGTCTTCGACGGTGAACGCCGTCCACAACTCCCAGTTGCCGGTCGCCCGTGACAGCAAGGTGCCGAACAGCGGATACCATTCTTCCGCCTGATTGCTGGCGATGCCGATGTTGACCTCGCCGTCCATGCCTTCCTTTAGAAGATCGGTCAGGCGGGTGAACAGGTCAGTCAGGCGCGAGAAGCCTTTTTTCAGCTCGATGCCCATTTCGCGCATGTGCTCGGGAATCACCCCGCCGACGAACCGATGACGTGGCCGCTCGCGGCCTTCGACGTCTTCGCCGGGTTTGAAGTCGGCGACCTGTTCGCAGGCGCTGAACATGAACTGTTGCTGGGTCTTGATCTCACGCGCCAGCTCGGGAACCTGCTCGATCAGTTTGCCGAGGTCGCCCGGCAACGGATGCTGGGCCAGCAGTTTGGTCAGGTTCTTGGCGGTGGCTTCCAGCCAGTCGGCGGTGGAGCGCAGGCGCGTGTAGTGTGCAAAGTGGCCGATGGCCTTGTCCGGCAGGTGGTGACCTTCGTCGAACACATAAATCGTGTCACGCGGATCGGGCAATACCGCGCCGCCGCCGAGGGCCAGATCCGCCAGCACCATGTCGTGGTTGGTGACGATCACGTCAACCTTGCCCATGCCTTCGCGTGCCTTATAGAAAGCGCACTGGCCGAAATTCGGGCAATGACGATTGGTGCATTGGCTGTGATCGGTGGTCAGGCGCGCCCAGTCGGCGTCTTCCAGAGCATTCGGCCAACTGTCGCGGTCGCCGTCCCACTTATTGCCGGCGAGCTTCTCGATCATGCTGGTGAACAGCTTCTGACTGGCCTCATCGACCTCGATCTTGAAGCCTTCTTCTTCGAACAGCTGAGCCGTAGCGGTTTGCGCGTGACCTTCCTGCAACAGCATGTCGAGCTTGGACAGGCACATGTAGCGGCCACGGCCCTTGGCCAGGGCGAAGGTGAAGCTCAGCCCGCTGTTGCGCATCAGGTCGGGCAAATCCTTGTAGACGATCTGCTCTTGCAGGGCCACGGTCGCGGTGGCAATCACCAGACGTTTGCCGGCAGCCTTGGCCGTAGGAATCGCCGCCATGCTGTAGGCAACGGTTTTACCAGTACCGGTGCCGGCTTCCACCGCGACAATCGCGGGGTCGCCACTGCGCCGGCCTTCGTCGTCGGTATCGATATCCCCGAGGACTTTGGCGATTTCGGCGATCATCAGGCGCTGGCCGTAACGCGGTTTGAGGCTCTTGGCTTCAAGAAAACGCGAGTAGGCGCCCTGGATCGTGGTTTTGAGTTCAGTGCTGATCATTGAGTGTCGGGCGCAAAAACGCTGGATAAATTTTCAGTGGTTCGGTTCGGCGGCTATCATACCCCGCTAATTAGTCCCGCGCAGAACGGAGTACCCCAATGACACCTTTTAGCCTCGTTTACCCCCTGCATGTACTGGCCGCCCTGGTGTGGGTCGGCGGCATGTTTTTCGCCTGGATGGTCCTGCGCCCTGCGGCGATGAAGGCCCTGGACGGCCCTGGCCGACTGACGCTGTGGGTGGAAGTGTTTCAAGGTTTTTTCCGCTGGGTGTGGGTCGCGGTGATCCTGCTGCCGATCAGCGGCGTGGGCATGCTGCATTTGCAGCAGGTCGGGTTCGAGACCGCGCCGAAATATGTGCAGGTGATGATGGGGCTGTACGTGGTGATGACCGCGCTGTTTATCCGGATTCAGGGTTTAATGCTGCCGGAACTGCGTAAGGCGGTAGAGGCGAAAGACTGGCCGACGGGTGCGGCAGTGCTGGGGAAGATTCGGCGGGTGGTGGGAATTAATCTGATTGTCGGGTTGGTGCTGGTGGCGATTGCGGCGGCGCGGCCAATATTTTGATCAGTCGGCGGTAAGCACAACTTGTGGCCAGGGAGCTTGCTCCCTGGCCACAATGATGAACAGCGTGCTGCTAAAGGCGCTGCACTGTCACCGAACCCGGCGAACCCACTGGCCCCGGCTGACCATCAGCCCCGGCCTTGCCATTCTTGCCACCATCGGCCTGATACACCAGACAGCCTTTGGACTTGCCGCCCGCACCGGCCTTGCCGCCAACGCCCGGTGCGCCACCGGCGCCGCCAGCCACGTTGACCTTGATCAGCTCAGCGGGAAACGCGCGTGGCACTTCCAGACGCACCAGTGCACCCGAAGCCCCCGGCTGGCCGTCGCTGCCATTGCTGCCGTCAGCGCCGTGACCGGCCTGACCGTAAGTGCAACCCGGTGCCTCTCCGTTGCCGCCATCAAGGCCGATGAAACCCGGCGCACCGGTGCCGCCACGGGCATCGACCAACAATTGCGGTGCATTCAAGGCCTTGAATTGCAGATTCAGATTACGACCCGAGCGCGCTGCTTTCTGATAAGTCCCCGGCGCTCCGCGTGCGGTGATCTGGCTGCCTTCGCTCAGTTCGGCGCGAATGACCTTCATATCCAGCGCCTGTTCGCCCGGCACGATGGCAATACGTGCTTCATGGCCGAGGCGCAGTTCACCCACGCTCAGCTCGGTGACGTTCGCCGGAATCAGCAGGGTGCCGTAATCGGCGACTTCCAGTTTTTCCAGCTGCAAAGTGCTGGCGGTGTTCGGCAAACGCATCAGGGAGTTGCTTTCGACACTCACCACCTGCGCACAGGCCAGCGGGCTGATGAATGCAGCAAGAAGACAAAGTTTACGCATGGGAAGAAGCCTCCGGAGCGGCCGGGGCCGGGATGGTTTGCAGGTGGAATACGCCAAACAGCAGGATGCGTGCACGGTCACGCCAGGGATGCGGGCGACCTTGAAGAGTGCGATTGCTCAGCAGCATCTCCAGCACATGAATCAGCAACAACAGACCACCGGCCAGATTGACCAGAAGATGCAGCGGATGCACGAACGGCATCAACTGATTGGCCAGCACCACGCAGCAAAACAGCAGGGTCAACAAGCGCCCCAGCCCCCAAAACATCTTCATACGCTCCCCCGTATCTGAATTATTCTTTGGGCGCACATTAACGGCTTCCCGGGGGGATAAGCCAGAGGGGCAAAAGAAAAAAACCAATAAGCCGCCGGATGGCTGCCGGTTTCCCGACGTTTACCACCCGACAGCTCTAGTCCGCGGACTACAGACACGTCTTAGCGATTGATATGCAACTCCACCCGACGGTTTTTCGCCCGCCCTTCTTCGGTCGTGTTATCGGCTACCGGTTCGCTTTCGCCACGCCCTTCGCTGGTGAGTTTGTTCGGGGCCAGGCCCTGACTCAGCAGATACGCGGCGACGCTACTGGCGCGGCGTTCGGACAATGCCTGGTTATAGGCATCCGAACCCTTGCTGTCGGTGTGACCGACAACTTTGATGCTGACTACATCGGCATTGCGCAGTTTGTCCATCAACGTATCCAGCTGCGCTTTGGCCGCAGGCGTCAGGTCGGATTTGTCGAAATCGAACAGCACATTACCGGCGTCGCTGAGGGTGATGACTTCAGATTGCGGGGCCGGTTCGGCAGGTTTCTCGGTCACCGGATACTGCGGCAACGGGCAGCCACGGTGATCGACCGGGGTATTGGCCGGAGTGTCCGGGCAACGGTCGCGGCGGTCGAACACGCCATCGCCGTCTTCATCGCCATCCTGGGCGTAGCAGATCAGGCCGCCAGTCAGTATCCCCAGTGCTGCGCCGCCACCGGCCCAGCCGCCACTTTCAATCGCGCCGAGACCGCCGCCGACCAGTCCGCCAATAAGGCTGCAGATCGGCCACGTACGTTGATTGAGGGGGGCAGTGCCATCGCTGTGGGTGGCGCAACCGGTCAATAAGCTGCCCAGCAGCAGAACCGGCAAGACGGACCTTGAGAAAACAGTCATTGTGAAAGCTCCTGTGTCACCGGCCCATACCGGTTACACAGGAGTAAAGACCCGCATCCGCGACTGCACAAGGCGCGGATGCGAGGGGGGCTAACGTTGGATTTTGATTTCGGTACGACGGTTCTGTGCACGACCGTCTGCAGTTTTGTTGTCGGCCACTGGCTGGCTTTCACCCATACCATGCACCGAAACGAAGCTTGCGCGCGGCACACCCTGCTGGATCAGGTATTCCACCACCGAGTGCGCACGACGATCCGAGAGTTTTTTGTTGTAGGCATCGCTGCCGACGCTATCGGTATGACCGGTCACGGTCAGTTGCGCAGTAGAGGACTCCTGTTTCAGGCGAGTGGCGACTTTGTCGAGAACCTGTTTGTCAGGACCGGTCAGCGTGGCTTTGTCGAACTGGAAGTGCACATCACGAATGACGATGGTTTCTTCCTTGACCACTACCGCTTCTTCAACCACTGCCGCCGGGACTGGTGGAGGGCAGCCGTCAGCATCGACCTGCACGCCTTTAGGTGTGTGCGGGCACTTGTCGCGACTGTCCGGCACACCATCGCCATCTTCGTCGCCATCGCCATGCACCCAGCAATAAGCCGCTGCCGTACCACCGACCAGCAAGGCGCCGTAACCGGCCCACGCCGAACTCTCAGTCGCGCCGATGCCTGCGCCGACGACGCCACCGACCGCCGCACACGTCGGCCAGTCGGTTTTCTGTAAACCTGCGCAACCAGTCAACACACTGGTTAGCAGAATCAAAGGTAATGCTGTCCGAACTATGCTCATCTGGTTTTCTCCTGAGGGATCGGCTTAGAACCGATTCAGGGAGTAAAGACCGGAGTTTTAATCTCCGCCAGCAATAGGCCACCGCTGTTTGCGACCGTGTTCACAGGACTTCGGCGCATTTGCCGCAAACCTGCGAGACAGGGCTCTTTGCCGCTGCGATCAGGCAGGCTAGTCTTGGCGGTCTGATTGAGGAGCTTCGATGAACGTCGCCATTTCTTCCCGTACGCCGCAACAGGCATTGGCCGCTTTGCTGGATCGCTATGCGCCGGCACGCCTGCTGTTGATCGGCGCCAGCGAATTTCCGGCATTGAGCGCTTTCAAGGAAGCGCACCCGGACACTTTCGTTGCCCACACCGCACCCGGCGCCTTGCCTGCCGAGCTGGCGGCACAACGTTTCGATCTGGCGCTGGTGGTCGACTGCCTGGAGCATCTACCCAAGCGCGATGGCCTGAATCTTCTCGGCGGGATTCGCAACCTCAACGCCAGCCGCATCGCCGTGCTGGCGGACTTGTCGGCCTGCGGCTGGCAGGAAACCGATTTCTTTTCGCTGGCCCTGCAAGCCAGCGAGCGATTCCAGCGCGACGATCAAGTGTTGACCCTGTTCACCTATGATCTGCTTGACTACAAACAAGTCCCCGACTGGCTCAACTCACGGTTCTGGGCCAATCCGGAAAACTTCGGGAAATACTGGTGGTAATGCAATGAGTACAGCCATTTGCCCTTGCGGCAGCGGCAATCTGCTGGATGCCTGCTGCGGTCATTATCACGAAGGCCTGCCGGCCCCTTGCGCCGAGGCTTTGATGCGTTCGCGCTACAGCGCCTACGTGCTGGGCCTGATCGACTATCTGGTGGCGACCACCCTGCCCGCCCAGCAAACGGGACTGAATCGCCAGTCGATCAGCGACTGGAGTGCGCAGAGCACCTGGCTTGGCCTTGAGGTGGAAAGCTCGGAAGTGTTCGGCGGTCAGCCGGAGCATGCTTTCGTCACCTTCACTGCGCGCTGGCATGACAGCCAGGGCGAACACAGTCATCGCGAGCGTTCCTCTTTTGTGCAGAATGCCGGGCGTTGGTACTTCATTGATCCGACTGTGCAGTTGAAGCTGGGGCGCAACGATGCCTGCCCTTGCACCAGCGGGCAGAAGTTCAAAAAGTGTTGTGCGGGATATTTCGGCGGTTGAAGCGATTTTTTAACGGCTAGACTGGGCTTCAAAGGGAGTTCAACCATGCTCGGTCAGTGGCGCGTTATCAAAACCTTCACTCTGCTGCTGTTTCTGGGCATGGGTGGCTGTGCGTCGTGGTTCAGCGATGACAGCCTCGATCCCGCCGTGCATCTGGTGAAAGTCGAGGTGGTGCGGGCCAAACTGCTCGAACAGAAATTCATCCTGCACTTTCGCATCGACAACCCCAATGACAGCGACCTGACTGTGCGCGGACTGGAATATCGCATCCATCTGGCCGACCTGTTACTGGCTGAAGGCGAGCATGAACGCTGGATCACCGTCGGCCCGAAAAGCAGTGCCTTTTACAAAGTGCCGATCCGTACCAACCTGTGGCCGCAGGTCAAAGAAGTGGTAAAAATGCTGAAAAGTCCCAATCAGCAGATCCCCTACCGGTTGCAGGGCGAGATGGAAACCGGTTTATTCATCGCCCACTACGTGCACCTGGAGCGCAATGGCGTGATAATCCCCGCCGATTTAATTCCGGAGCAACACCGATGACTCAGCAACCTCATGTTCATGGCCCTGACTGCAATCACGATCATGACCACGACCATCACGACCATCACGACCATCACGATCATGACCATGGTCATGTTCACGGCCCGAACTGTGGCCACGCCCATCAAGAGCCGGTGCGCAACGCTCTGAAAGACGTTGGCCGCAACGACCCGTGCCCATGCGGTAACGGCAAGAAGTTCAAGAAGTGCCACGGCGCTTGATGCTTCGGGCGAAGTTTATCTTCGCCTGACAGATCGCCTTCGCGAGCAGGCTCGCTCCCACATTCGGATGCTGTACACCGCGGTCCCTGTGGGAGCTGGCTTGCCAGCGATGAGGCCAGCACTTTCAACATTGATTTCGCCTGACACTTAGCCATCGCTGGCAAGCCAGCTCCCACAAGGTTCTCAGTCAGCAGCAAGAATATGGGGGCTACTGACCACCGTCGCATACTCCCCATCCAGATTCCCCAGCGACATCGCATGCACGTCCTCCGCCGAGCGCAACGTGCCGAAATAATCCGCCTTGTCGAAGGTAAAACACGCATCCTCCGCCACCCAGGCATCAAACCCCAGATTGCCCGCCGTGCGCGCCGTGGACTCCACCGAGTTATTGGTTGCTACGCCTACGATCAGCAACTGCTCGATCCCGGCCTCACGCAATCGCGCCTCCAGCCCCGTCGCACAAAACGCATCCGGCACGTGTTTCTGGATCAGCCATTCGCCGATCTGCGGCAAAAACTTTTCCTGAAACTCCACACCCGACTGCTCCGGCCAGAACACTGAATCCGGCGACCGCGACAGATGCTGCACATGAATCACCGTTCGCCCGCTACGTCGCCAAAGCCCCAGCAGATCGAGGATGCGCGCTTCCGCGTCAGGATTATTGCGCCGCCCCAAACGTGGATGCAGGATGCCTTTTTGCTGGTCGATGATGATCAGCGCGGTATTGGCCTTCAGCTCCATGGCGATATTTCTCACTCGGGGTCATTGAATTTTCCGCAGTTCAGCATCACCTCATCCTGTGAAGCAAGCTATCGAACACACAGGACGACCTGATGCCGGCGTTTGCTGTCCGCGAGCAAGCCATCCCTGATTTGGAGCTTTCCATGATCGACCTGTATTACTGGACCACCCCCAACGGCCATAAAATCTCGCTGTTCCTCGAAGAAGCCGGCCTCGCCTACAAGGTGAACCCGATCAACATCAGTCAGGGTGAGCAGTTCCAGCCGCACTTCCTGAAAATCTCCCCGAACAACCGCATTCCGGCCATCGTCGACCATGAGCCTGCCGATGGCGGCGAACCGTTGTCAGTGTTCGAGTCCGGCGCCATCCTGCTGTATCTGGCCGAGAAGACCGGGAAATTCCTGCCCAAGGATCTGCGCGGCCGGCAAACGGCGTTGCAATGGTTGTTCTGGCAGATGGGCGGACTGGGGCCGATGGCTGGGCAGAATCATCATTTCAGCCAGTTCGCGCCGGAGAAGATTCCGTATGCGATCAAGCGCTATATCGATGAGACCGCGCGTCTTTATGGCGTTCTGGACAAGCAATTGGCGAGTCATGAGTTCGTCGCCGGCAGCGAATACAGCATCGCCGACATGGCGATCTACCCGTGGATCGTTTCCCACAAGTGGCAGAGCCAGAACCTTGAGGACTTCCCCAACGTGCAGCGCTGGTTCAACCAGATCAAGGATCGCCCGGCGACCGTGAAGGCGTACGCGCTGGTGCAGAAGATCAACCCGCCGAAATCCTGACCTGGATATGAACCTTTGTGGTGAGGGGATTTATCCCCTCACCACAAAGTCCGGTGCTATCTCACAAATAACTTTATCCGCAGCTTGCGCGGCACCCTCCTGCTCTCTAACGTAGCGCCTTTACTGATGCTACCCCCCGCAGGAGCTTTGCCATGGCCTCGCCAGCCCTTTCACATTTTCTTCCCCGGTTCGGCGTTGCCACAGCAGTGGCCGGTGTTTTGAGCCTGACCGGTTGTCAGACCTGGAACACTCAGGACACCCTCCCGCCGACCTCCGGTGTGCAGCCGCTCAAGGGCCTGGCGCAGAACGTTTCGGTGCGCCGCAATGCCATGGGCATGCCGCTGATCGAGAGCAACACGTTCCACGACGCGTTGTTTTCCCTCGGCTACGTGCATGCCAGCGACCGCATCAACCAGATGGTCACCCTGCGTCTGCTCGCACAGGGCCGTCTGGCGGAAATGTCCGGCCCGTCGATGCTCGACGCCGACCGCTACATGCGTGCAGTCAACCTGAAGAAAAGCGCCGGTGAGCTGTATAAAGCCTCGTCGCCACGCCTCAAGCGTTTCTTTGAAGTCTATGCGCGGGGCGTCAACGCCTACCTGTTCCGTTATGCCGACAAGTTGCCGGGCGACCTCGCCTCCAGCGGTTACAAGCCTGAATACTGGAAACCGGAAGACTCGGCGCTGATCTTCGCCCTGCTGAATTTCAGCCAGTCGGCCAACCTGCCGGAAGAAATCTCCTCGCTGGTGCTCGCCCAAAGCGTCACCACCGACAAACTCGCCTGGCTGACCCCGTCCGCTCCGGACGAGAACCTGCAACAGGCCGAAGCCGACAAACTGCAAGGCCTCAAGCTCAACGGGCAAATTCCCGGTTTGACTGAACTGAGCAACGCCAGCCAGCAACTGTCAGCGATGAATCTACTCGGCGCCGCGTCGTCGAATAACTGGGCAATCGCCCCGCAACGCAGCCGCAGCGGCAAAAGCCTGCTGGCCAGCGATAGCCATGGCCCGTTGGCCGCGCCGTCGCTGTGGACTTTCGTGCAGATCCGCGCACCGAAATATCAGGCCGCTGGCGTGACCGTCGCCGGTCTGCCAATGGTGCTGGGCGGTTTCAACGGCAAAGTGGCGTGGAGCATGACCAGCGTGCTCGGCGACAACCAGGATCTGTTCCTGGAAAAAATCCGCCGTCAGGGCAGCAGTCTCACCTACGAAGTCAACGGCAAGTGGCAACCGCTGGCCGTGCGCAACGAAACCTACTTCGTCAAAGGCCAGCGGCCGATTCGCGAAGCGGTGTACGAAACCCGTCATGGCGCGCTGCTCAACAGCGCCCAGGCAGCGGCGCAAGGCAGCGGCTTCGGTCTGGCCTTGCAGACGCCGAGCTTCACCGACGACAAGTCGCTGGACGCGTTTTTTGATCTGACCCGCGCCCAAACCGTCGAACGCGCTTCGGACGCCAGCCGGGAAATCCGCGCCATCGCCCTGAATCTGGTGTTCGCCGACGCCAGCAATATCGGCTGGCAAGTCACCGGACGTTTCCCCAACCGCCGTGAGGGCGAAGGTCTGCTGCCATCGCCGGGTTGGGAAGGTCGTTACGACTGGGACGGTTATGCCGACCCGATGCTGCACCCGTACGATCAAGACCCGGCACAAGGCTGGCTCGGCACTGCCAACCAGCGCGTGATCCCACACGGTTACGGCATGCAACTGTCGAACTCGTGGGCCGCGCCGGAGCGTGGCGAGCGTCTGGCGGAACTGGCCGGCAGCGGCAAGCACGACAGCCGCAGCGTGATCGCCATGCAGTATGACCAGAGCACCACGTTCGCCGCCAAGCTGAAGAAAATGTTCGAAGCGCCGGGCATGGCACAACCGCTGAAAAAAGCCATTGAAGCGCTGCCCGAAGCAGACCGCAACAAAGCGCGCGAGGCGTTTACTCGTCTGATGGCGTTCGACGGCAAGCTCAGCCCGACCTCCGCTGACGCCGCGATTTATGAGCTGTTCCTGCAAGAAAGCATGAAGCAGATCTTCCTCGACGAACTGGGCCCCGAGAGCAGTCCGGCGTGGAAAGCCTTTATCGCCAATGGTGATCTGTCCTACTCGGCGCAAGCCGACCATCTGCTGGGCCGTGAGGACAGTCCGTTCTGGGACGACATCCGCACACCGCAGAAAGAAGACAAACCAACCATCCTCGCCCGCAGCCTGGCGGCGGCGATCAGCGCCGGTGACAGCCAGTTGGGCGGAGATCATCGTGCGTGGCAGTGGGGCAAGCTGCACAGCTACACCTGGAAAAACGCCAGCGGCCAGACCGTTCGCGGCCCGATTGCAGCCGGCGGCGACCACACCACGCTCAACACCGCAGCGTTTGCCTGGGGTCAGGACTTCAGCACCACGCGTGCGCCGTCGATGCGTTTCATTGTCGACTTTGGCCAGAGCGAGCCGCTGATGGGGCAGAACGGCACTGGCCAGTCCGGTAACCCGGTCAGCCCGAATTACCTGAATGGCATCGATGCCTGGCTGAAGGGGCAGTACATCGGTTTGCCGATGCAACCGCAGAACTTTGATCGGGTATACGGTAAAACCCGCCTGACCCTTACACCGGGCAAGTAACACCGCTATCCCCTGTGGGAGCGAGCTTGCTCGCGAATGCGTCGTGTCATTCAGCATTGATTCCGGCTGATCCACCGCATTCGCGAGCAAGCCCGCTCCCACATTTGTTTTGTATCGCCTTCAAAAACAATCGATAGAACTTCCGACCCCGCGCCAACCTCATAGCTAACAAGCCCCCCATTCTGGTAACGACATGGACCTTGTTATCGCCCGTCCCGAAGGCCTGTATTGCCCGGCCGGTGACTTCTACATTGACCCGTGGCGCCCGGTCGAGCGCTCGGTCATCACCCATGCCCATGGCGATCATGCGCGCACCGGCAATCAGCATTACCTGGCGTCCAGCGCCAGCGAAGGCATTCTGCGTGCCCGGCTCGGCGACGATATCAACCTGCAAACCCTCGCTTACGGCCAACGCTTGACCCATCACGGCGTGACCTTGAGTTTTCACCCGGCCGGTCATGTGCTCGGCTCGGCGCAAGTGCGCCTGGAATACGGCGGCGAAGTCTGGGTCGCTTCCGGTGATTACAAAATCGAGCCCGACGGCACCTGCGCGCCTTTCGAACCGGTGCGCTGCCACACCTTCATCACTGAATCGACCTTCGGCCTGCCGATCTATCGCTGGCAGCCGCAAGCGCAGGTGTTCAGCGAGATCAACCAGTGGTGGCAGGCGAACATTGCGGCCGGCAAGGCCAGCGTGCTGTTCTGCTACTCATTCGGCAAAGCCCAGCGGATTCTCCACGGCATCGACGCCAGCCTCGGCCCGATTCTCAGCCACGGCGCGGTCGAGCCGCTGAACCGGGTCTATCGCGAGGCCGGCGTGTACTTGCCGCCAACGATCTATGCCGGCGACATAAAAAAGAGCGATCCGATCATGCGCCAGGCATTGGTCATCGCCCCGCCGTCGGCCGGTGGCAGTGGCTGGATGCGGCGTTTCGGCGACTACAGCGACGCGTTCGCCAGTGGCTGGATGCGCCTGCGCGGCACACGTCGTCGGCGCGGTGTGGATCGCGGTTTTGTGCTGTCCGATCACGCCGACTGGCCCGGCCTGTTGTGGGCCATCGAACAGACCGGCGCCGAACGGGTGATGGTCACGCACGGTTCGATTGGCGTCCTGGTTCGGCATCTGCGCGAACAAGGTCTGGATGCCCAAGGCTTCAATACCGAATACGGCGATGACGAAGAAGACAATATCGCCGCCGAGCCCGCCATCGCCGAGGTGCAGGCATGAAGGCCTTCGCCGGGTTGTACGCCGAACTCGACGCCACCACATCGAGCAATGCCAAACTCGCGGCGATGCAAACGTACTTCGCCCAGGCTGCGCCGGAAGATGCGGCGTGGGCGGTGTACTTTTTGTCCGGTGGCCGGCCTCGGCAATTGGTGCCGGTGCGGATTCTGCGCGAGCTGGCGGTCGAGGTGTCCGGGTTGGCGCCATGGCTGTTCGAGGAAAGTTATCAAGCGGTTGGCGATCTGGCGGAAACCATTTCGCTGGTGCTACCAGAAAATCTCCACAGCTCCGACGCTGGTCTCGCCGAATGGATCGAAGACAAACTGTTGCCACTGCGCGGTGAAACCCCAGAATATCTCGCCCGACAGTTACCCGCGTTATGGGCGCAACTGGATCGCTCCAGCCTGATGCTGTGCATCAAGTTGATCACCGGCAGTTTCCGCGTCGGGGTCTCCAAACTGTTGGTGACCCGCGCACTGGCCTCGATGGCCGGGATCGACAGCAAACGCGTCGCGCAACGGATGGTGGGTTACACCGACCTGTCCAACCGGCCGAACGCAGCAAGTTATCTGAAGCTGATCGCGCCAGAGTCTTCCGACGAACATGCGCAACGCGGTGGCCAGCCCTACCCGTTTTTTCTCGCCCACGCCTTGGCGCAACCGGTCGAAGAGTTCGAGGCGCTATTGGGGCCGGCGAGCAATTGGCAGGTGGAGTGGAAGTGGGACGGCATCCGTTCGCAAGTGGTCAAGCGCGATGGCCGATTGTGGATCTGGTCGCGCGGCGAGGACCTGGTCACCGAGCGCTTCCCGGAACTCGACACGCTGGTGCACGGCTTGCCCGACGGCACGGTGATCGACGGCGAAATCGTAGTCTGGAAAAGTACCCATCCGACCACCGAAGACGCTTTCGATCCGCAATCGATTACGCCGCCAGCGGTGCAACCGTTCGCCCTGCTCCAGCAACGGATCGGCCGGAAGACCCTCGACCGGAAAATCCTCGAAGAGGTGCCAGTGGTGGTGCTCGCCTACGACCTGCTGGAATGGCAGGGCGAAGACTGGCGCAATCGGCCGCAAGCAGAACGACGGGCGCAACTGGAACAAGTGGTCGCGCAGTGCAACAGCCCGGTGTTACTGCCGTCGCCCGTATTGACCGGCAGTGACTGGTTCGACCTCGCCCGCCAGCGTGAAGCTTCGCGGCGTCTGGGCGTCGAGGGCATGATGCTCAAGGCTCGCGATGCGTTGTATGGGGTTGGCCGCACCAAGGACATGGGGGTTTGGTGGAAATGGAAAGTCGACCCGTTCAGTGTCGATGCGGTGCTGATTTATGCGCAGCGCGGGCATGGTCGCCGCGCCAGTCTTTACAGCGATTACACCTTCGCCGTGTGGGACGGCCCACCCGAGGCCAGTCAACGTGCTTTGGTGCCATTCGCAAAAGCCTATTCGGGACTGACCGATGCACAGATGCGTGAAGTCGACAGCATTGTGCGCAAGACCACTGTGGAAAAATTCGGCCCGGTGAGCAGCGTTACGCCGAGTCTGGTGTTTGAGCTGGGGTTCGAAGGCATTGCCCTGTCGCGACGGCACAAGAGCGGGATCGCCGTGCGCTTCCCGCGCATGCTGCGCTGGCGTCAGGACAAGACCGTGGATGAAGCGGACAGTCTGGCGACGCTGCAAGACCTGCTGGCCTGACCCGGTTTCCGGGGACAAACCTCTTTTTTGAGCCAACTGAATTACCTGTGGCGAGGGGATTTATCCCCGTTCGGCTGCGCAGCAGTCGTAAATCCTGCACCAGTGATCCAACTGAAATAATGCAGGGGGCCGCTTCGCTGCCCAACGGGGATAAATCCCCTCGCCACAATGATTAGCTGAACCTCCAGATCAGCAGTCTTGAACCGAGATGGTGCACCCCATTCCCGATGCCCGTTTTCGTGCATCAATCCTCAGCTACTCTCCCTGTCCTCGACCTTTTAAACGCTCGTTCGGGACTCTGGTTCGGAAATTGCTACTTTCTATAGGTCGTACGCGTTCCAGTAACAATAATTCTGCGCCACAAGCGCTCATATTGGTTCTTAGGGATTGAATAATGAAAAAAGCATTGCTGACCCTTTCTGCACTGGCGTTGTGCATGGCCGCCGGCTCCGCGCTGGCCAAGGAATACAAAGAGCTGCGCTTTGGCGTTGACCCTTCGTACGCACCGTTCGAGTCGAAAGCGGCCGATGGCAGCCTGGTGGGCTTCGACATTGATCTGGGCAACGCGATCTGCGCCGAGCTGAAGGTCAAGTGCAAATGGGTTGAAAGTGACTTTGACGGCATGATTCCGGGCCTCAAAGCCAATAAATTCGACGGTGTGATCTCGTCGATGACCGTTACCGAAGCGCGCGAAAAAGTCATCGACTTCTCCAGCGAGCTGTTCTCCGGCCCGACGTCCTTCGTATTCAAGAAAGGCGCCGGCATCACCGAAGACACCGCATCCCTGAAGGGCAAAACTGTCGGTTACGAGCAAGGCACCATTCAGGAAGCCTACGCCAAAGCCGTACTGGACAAGGCCGGCGTGAAAACCCAGGCCTACGCCAACCAGGATCAGGTCTACGCGGACCTGACTTCCGGCCGTCTCGATGCTTCGATCCAGGACATGCTGCAAGCCGAACTGGGCTTTTTGAAGTCGCCACAGGGTGCCGACTACGAAGTCAGCAAGCCAATTGACGCGCCTTTGCTGCCAGCCAAAACCGCTGTCGGTATCAAGCAAGGTAACACTGAGCTGAAAGCGCTTTTGGATAAAGGTATCAAAGCGTTACACGACGACGGCAAATACGCCGAGATTCAAAAGAAACACTTTGGCGATCTGAATCTGTACAGCGGCAAATAATGCCCCGGCGCCCATCATTCGATGGGCGCCTTTTCCATCCGCTCAGGTTGCTGATTTATGTTCGAAAACCTCTTACAAAATCTGGGGCTCTCCGCGTTCAGCCTTAAAGGCTTCGGCCCGTTGTTGCTGGAAGGCACCTGGATGACCATCAAATTATCGGCGTTGTCGCTGCTGGTGGCCGTGTTGCTCGGTCTGATCGGCGCCAGCGCCAAGCTGTCAAAAGTGAAATTGGTGCGCCTGCCCGCCCAGCTCTACACCACGTTGATTCGCGGGGTGCCGGATCTGGTGCTGATGCTGCTGATTTTCTACAGCCTGCAAACCTGGCTGACATCGCTCACCGACTACATGGAATGGGAATACATCGAGATCGACCCGTTCAGTGCCGGGGTGATTACCCTGGGCTTCATTTATGGCGCGTACTTCACCGAAACCTTCCGTGGCGCGATCCTCGCCGTGCCTCGCGGGCAGGTTGAAGCGGCCACGGCCTATGGCCTTAAACGCGGCCAGCGCTTTCGCTATGTGGTGTTCCCGCAAATGATGCGCTTCGCCCTGCCGGGCATCGGCAACAACTGGATGGTGATGCTCAAGGCCACCGCGCTGGTTTCGATCATCGGTCTGGCCGATCTGGTCAAGGCTGCTCAGGACGCCGGGAAAAGCACGTATCAACTGTTCTACTTTCTGGTCGTCGCCGCGCTGATCTATCTGCTGATCACCAGTGCCTCGAATTTCATCCTGCGCTGGCTCGAACGCCGCTACGCCGCCGGTTCCCGGGAGGCCGTACGATGATCGAACTCTTGCAAGAATACTGGCGTCCCTTCCTTTATACCGACGGCCAGAACATCACCGGGCTGGCGATGACGATGTGGCTGCTCAGCGCCTCGATTTTCTTCGGCTTTATCGTCTCGATTCCGCTGTCGATTGCGCGGGTTTCGCCGCACTTCTATATCCGTTGGCCAGTGCAGTTTTACACCTACCTGTTCCGTGGCACGCCGCTCTACATCCAGTTGCTGATCTGCTACACCGGGATCTACAGCCTGGCCGCCGTGCGTGCGCAACCGATCCTCGACAGTTTCTTTCGCGATGCGATGAACTGCACGATCCTCGCCTTCGCCCTGAACACCTGCGCCTACACCACGGAGATTTTCGCCGGGGCGATACGCAGCATGAACCACGGCGAAGTCGAAGCGGCCAAGGCTTACGGTCTGACCGGCTGGAAGCTGTATGCCTACGTGATCATGCCTTCAGCCCTGCGCCGTTCGTTGCCGTATTACAGCAACGAAGTGATCCTGATGCTGCACTCGACCACCGTGGCCTTCACCGCGACCATCCCCGATATCCTGAAAGTCGCCCGGGACGCCAACTCGGCGACCTTTCTGACGTTTCAGTCGTTCGGCATTGCCGCGCTGATCTACCTGACCATCACCTTTGCGCTGGTCGGCCTGTTCCGCCTCGCCGAACGCCGATGGCTGGCCTTCCTCGGCCCGACTCACTAGGACCTTTCTGAAATGCGCCACCAGATTCATGACCTGCTGGCCCCGCTACCGGGGACCGCACGACAGATTCACAGCTTCCACTTCGGCCCGGAGCAGGCCAAAGGCAAGATCTACATCCAGTCTTCGCTGCACGCCGACGAACTGCCCGGCATGCTCGTGGCCTGGCATCTCAAGCAGCGTCTGACGGAGCTGGAAGCCGCCGGGCGCCTGCGCAGCGAAATCGTGCTGGTGCCGGTGGCCAATCCCATCGGCCTCGAACAAGTGCTGATGGACGTGCCGCTGGGCCGTTACGAGCTGGAGAGCGGGCAGAACTTCAATCGCTGGTTCGTCGATCTGAGCGAAGAAATCGGCAACGATATCGAAGCAAAACTCGGCGACGATCCGCAGCGCAATCTCGAACTGATCCGCGCCAGCCTGCGCACCGCCCTCGCCCGCCACACTGCCAGCACCCAATTGCAGTCCCAGCGCCTGACCCTGCAACGGCTGGCCTGTGATGCGGATATGGTTTTGGACCTGCATTGCGACTTCGAATCCGTGGTGCATCTGTACACCACGCCCGAAGCCTGGCCGCAGGTTGAACCGCTGGCGCGTTACATCGAATCGCAGGCAAGTCTATTGGCCACCGACTCCGGCGGTCAGTCGTTCGACGAATGCTTCACGCTGCTGTGGTGGCAATTGAAGGAACGCTTCGGCGAACACTTCGAGATTCCGCTGGGCAGCTTCTCGGTGACCGTCGAGTTGCGCGGCCAGGGCGACGTCAATCACCCGATGGCCAGCCGTGACTGTCAGGCGTTGCTGGATTATCTGGTGCACTTCGGCGCCATCGTCGGCGAACCGGCTGAGTTGCCGGCATTGCCGTATCCGGCCACACCGCTGGCGGGTGTCGAA
The DNA here is from genome assembly GCF_052567255.1 of Pseudomonas sp. McL0111. Lineage (NCBI taxonomy): Bacteria > Pseudomonadati > Pseudomonadota > Gammaproteobacteria > Pseudomonadales > Pseudomonadaceae > Pseudomonas > Pseudomonas sp. McL0111. The sequence continues at coordinate 152,439 of NZ_CP199585.1, forward strand.
CCGGTAGTCACCCCGGTTGGCGGACTGCTGGTGTACACCGCCGCAGCCGGGCAACACCTCGAAGCCGGACAGCAAATCGCCGAAATCATTGACCCGATCAGTAATCAGGTCACCCCTGTTCATTGCTCCGCTGCCGGCCTGATGTACGCCCGCTCGCTGCGGCGCATGGCCACTGCCGGCATGGCGATCGCGCACGTCGCGGGCACCGAAGCCTATCGCAGCGGCTACCTACTTTCGCCTTGAGGATGTCTGTCCCATGTACAAACTGACCGTTGAAGGCCTGCACAAAAGCTACGGCGACCATCAGGTGCTCAAAGGCGTTTCGCTCAAGGCCAAAACCGGTGACGTGATCAGTCTGATCGGCGCCAGCGGCTCGGGCAAAAGCACCTTTTTGCGCTGCATCAACTTTCTCGAACAACCCAACGACGGCGCGATGAGCCTCGATGGCCAGACCATCCGTATGGTCACTGACCGTCACGGCATGCACGTGGCTGACGCCAATGAACTGCAACGCCTGCGCACCCGTCTGGCGATGGTCTTTCAGCACTTCAACCTGTGGAGCCACATGACCGTGCTGGAAAACATCACCATGGCCCCGCGCCGGGTGTTGGGTTGCAGCAAGCAAGAAGCCGACGACCGTGCCCGGCGCTATCTGGACAAGGTCGGCCTGCCGGCGCGGGTCGCCGATCAGTACCCGGCATTTCTCTCGGGTGGTCAGCAACAGCGCGTGGCGATTGCCCGGGCGCTGGCAATGGAGCCGGAAGTCATGCTGTTCGACGAACCGACTTCGGCGCTTGATCCGGAATTGGTCGGCGAGGTGCTGCGAGTGATTCAGGGCCTGGCCGAAGAAGGCCGGACGATGATCATGGTCACCCATGAAATGAGTTTTGCGCGCAAGGTGTCGAGCCAGGTGCTGTTCCTGCATCAGGGTCTCGTAGAAGAAGAAGGCGCCCCGGACGATGTGCTGGGCAATCCAAAGAGCGAACGCCTCAAGCAATTCCTCAGCGGCAACCTCAAGTAACCTCGTAAGCAAAACCCTGTGGGAGCGAGCTTGCTCGCGAAAGCGGTGTGTCGGTCAATGCAAATGTTGCCTGACACGCCCAATTCGCGAGCAAGCTCGCTCCCACAGTGGATCTGATTAAACTTGTCCTCCCGAGACGTGGTCACTGAAGGAACACCTTTCAGAGCGCACGCCGCCGGCATGGCAACCTCTCCCGACTTGGCAAAACACTGGTTCAGCGCTCGCGGCTGGAAGCCGTTCGCCTTTCAGAAACAGGTTTGGGCCGCGGTCAAACGCGGTGAATCGGGTTTGCTCCACGCCAGCACTGGCGCCGGCAAGACTTATGCGGTGTGGTTCGCGGCGCTCAATCGCTTCGCCAAATCCAACCCCGTCGCAGAACCCACGCGCAAACGCCAACCACCGGCAGAGCCGCTGACCGTGCTGTGGATCACCCCGATGCGCGCACTGGCCGCCGACACCGCACGCGCCCTGCAAACGCCTGTGGGTGACCTGCACCTCAACTGGAGCATCGGCCTGCGCACCGGCGACACCGGCAGCAGTGAACGCGCCCGCCAGAGCCGACGCCTGCCAACCACGCTGATCACCACCCCGGAAAGCCTGACGCTGATGCTCGCCCGCGCCGACGCGCAAACAGCGTTATCGACGCTACGCATGGTAGTCGTCGATGAATGGCACGAATTGCTCGGTAACAAACGCGGCGTACAACTGCAATTGGCGCTGGCCCGACTTCGGCACTGGCAGCCGGAGCTGATCGTCTGGGGCGTTTCCGCCACGCTGGGCAATCAGGCCCACGCAGAACAGGTGCTTATCCCACAGGGCGGCGGCGTGAGTGTGCAGGGTCAAAGCGAAAAAACGCTGCTGGTTGATACCTTGCTCCCACCCGCCATCGAGCGTTTCCCCTGGGCCGGACACATCGGGCTGAAAATGCTGCCGCAAGTGGTCGCCGAACTGGAGACCAGCGCCAGCACGCTGGTCTTCACCAACACCCGTGCGCAATCGGAAATCTGGTATCAGGCGCTGCTTGAAGCGCGGCCGGATTGGGCGGGGTTGATCGCGTTGCATCACAGCTCACTGTCCCGCGACACCCGCAACTGGGTCGAGCAGGCATTGAAGGACGGCCAACTCAAAGCGGTGGTCTGCACTTCAAGTCTGGATCTCGGCGTGGACTTCCTGCCGGTAGAACGCGTGCTGCAAATCGGCTCAGCGAAAGGCGTGGCGCGGCTGATGCAACGCGCCGGCCGCTCCGGCCACGCCCCGGGGCGCACTTCGCGGGTGACATTGGTGCCGACTCACAGCCTCGAATTGATTGAAGCTGTCGCCGCTGCCGATGCAGTGGCCCAACGAAGGATCGAACCGCGACTGTCACCGCACAAGCCGCTGGATGTGCTGGTACAGCATCTGGTCAGCATGGCGCTGGGTGGAGGATTTCTTCCCGAGGAGCTGTACGAAGAAGTCCGTGGTGCCTGGGCATATCGTGACCTGACGCCAGCGGATTGGGCCTGGGCACTGGCTTTCGTACGTCATGGCGGGATGTCTCTGACGGCCTATCCGGATTATCGCCGGGTCGAACCGGACGAACACGGTGTCTGGCGAGTGCCCGATGCTCGCTTGGCGCGGCGGCATCGCATGAGCGTCGGCACCATCGTCAGCGACGCGAGCATCAATCTGAAGTTCTGGAGCAAGGGCGGCGGTGGCAAGCAGTTGGGCAGTGTCGAGGAAGGCTTCATCGCACGGCTGAAACCGGGTGACGGTTTTCTGTTCGCCGGACGGCTGCTGGAACTGGTTCGGGTCGAGAACATGACCGCTTATGTGAAACGCAGCACGGCGAAGAAGGCCGCCGTGCCGCGCTGGAATGGCGGGCGGATGCCGCTCTCCAATGAATTGGCCGAGGCCGTGGTCAGGCGTTTCAGTGCGGCGGCGCGGGGCGAATTCGTCGGGCCGGAGATGCAGGCGCTGCAACCGCTGCTCGAAACCCAGGCGCGCTGGTCTGGCCTGCCCACCACTGAAAGCCTACTGTCCGAGGTGCTGAAATCCCGCGAAGGCTGGCACCTTTTCCTCTATCCGTTTGCCGGACGACAGGTGCATCTCGGGCTCGCCAGTCTGCTGGCGTGGCGGGTCAGTCAGCGCCAGCCGCTGACGTTCTCGATTGCGGTCAACGATTACGGTCTGGAATTGCTCAGTGCCACGCCGCTTGATTGGGCGCAGCAACTGAATCCTGAACTGCTTAGCCCGGATCAGCTGCTGATCGATGTTCTGGCCAGTCTCAACGCCGGCGAACTGGCGCTGCGACGCTTCCGGGAAATCGCCCGAATTGCCGGACTGGTGTTCGCCGGCTACCCCGGCGCGCCGAAGAGCACTCGACAGGTGCAGGCCTCCAGCGGACTGTTTTTTGAAGTATTCAAACAGTACGACGCCGAAAACCTGTTGCTGGCACAGGCCGGGGAAGAAGTCCTGCGGGAAGAACTGGATATTCGTCGCCTGGAACAGACTCTGGAACGGATCAACCAAATGAAACTGGACTTGCACCTGATCAAACGTCCTACGCCGCTCGGTTTTCCGCTGCTGGTCGAACGTATGCGTGAAAGCATGAGCTCGGAAAAACTCGCCGACCGCATCAGACGCATGGTCGGCGACCTGGAGAAATCTGCCGACAATGGAAAACTCCGATGAGTGCGCCCTACCCAGTGCGTCTGGCGGGCGAAGAGCTCTGGTTACTGCCGGAGAAAGCGCTGTACTGGCCGGCGCAGCAGGCGCTGTTGATCGCCGACGTGCACTTTGGCAAAGCGGCGGCTTATCGCAGCCTCGGCCAACCGGTGCCGCAGGGCACAACGGCCAGCAACATCGAAGTGATCGACCGGTTGCTGGCGAAACTGCCCTGCCGACAGCTGATATTTCTCGGCGACTTCCTGCATGGGCCCGGCTCACATGCGGCCGGAACGCTTAACACGTTGGCTGAATGGCGAGCGCGACATATTGATCTGCCGATGACGCTGATTCGCGGCAACCACGACAAACGTGCGGGAGATCCGCCCCTTTCGTTGAACATTCGGGTGGTACCGGAACCGCTACTGCTCGGGCCGTTTGCCTTGCAGCACGAACCTGATCCACATCCCGAACGGCACGTGCTGGCGGGCCACGTGCACCCGGTCTATCGCCTCAACGGCAGAGGCCGGCAGAGTCTGCGGCTGGCATGCTTCAAACTTGGCGAGCGTCTTAGCCTGCTGCCGGCGTTTGGGGCCTTTACCGGCGGCTATCCGGTCGAACGGGACGAGCGTTGCAAGATCTTTGTCATTGGCGATAACGAAATATGGCCAGTCAGTTGACTGGCCATAAGCGCTGACAGGATCAAGCAACAGGCGCCGGTGGCGGCTCGTCCGGTAGCGTCGGCTCGCCCGGTTCGGTCGGTTGCTCGTTGGGGGTATCAGGATCGGGTTGACCGGGAATTCCACCGGCCATGCTCAGCTGTGGGTGTGCCAACAAGGACCAGGCTAAAACGCCAATCTGATTGGGCTCAAGCCTTGCCAGTTCGGCGGTGATATGCGGATCGATCTTCATGGAGCACTCCTCGGCGAAGGCCCGCTTTGCCAGAAGCAAAAACGGGCAGTACACCCCATAGAGTGTCTGCCCGCCAAAGAATTCCCGACATCCGCCGGATGGACTATCAGGTACGCGGCAGAGTTACGCCACGCTGGCCCTGATATTTGCCACCGCGATCCTTGTAGGAAACTTCACATTCTTCATCGGATTCGAGGAAGAGCATCTGCGCCACGCCTTCGTTGGCGTAGATCTTCGCCGGCAGGTTGGTGGTGTTGGAGAATTCCAGGGTCACGTGACCTTCCCACTCAGGCTCGAGCGGAGTGACGTTGACGATGATGCCGCAGCGCGCGTAGGTGCTTTTACCCAGGCAGATGGTCAATACGTTGCGCGGAATGCGGAAATATTCGACGGTGCTGGCCAGCGCGAACGAGTTCGGCGGGATGATGCAGACGTCGCTGTGGACGTCGACGAAGCTGCCCGGGTCGAAGTTTTTCGGGTCGACGATGGACGAGTTGATGTTGGTGAACACCTTGAAATGATTGGTGCAACGCACATCGTAACCGTAGCTCGACACACCGTAGGAGATCACACGGTTGTCGTCATTGCCGCGCACCTGGCGCTCGACGAACGGTTCGATCATGCCGTGTTCCTGCGCCATGCGGCGAATCCACTTGTCCGATTTGATGCTCATGGCGGGTGTCCTGAATAGCGAGGTGGAAAAAATCTGTCCGGCATCTTACCGGGCGCGCAGCCGGGTTCAAAGTGCGCGGTGCAATTCTCGCCGATCCTCCCTTATTTACTCGGTCTGACGACGAACCGTCACACCGTCGATCCCAAAATAAGAGAAACCTTCGCAAGAAGCATTGGCACGTCCCGGAAAAAGGGTTAAGGTGGCGCCACTGTGCTGCTTGTGTCACTGAGAATCTCTACACGATATGTTGAATTTCGATCCAACCATCTACAAGAATTTTTCCTGCTCTTTGCACTCAGTCTCGGCCAGGGTTCTTCCTGCGTCGCAGTTATCTTTGTTCAAGGAGTTACACCATGTCTAATCGCCAAACCGGTACCGTTAAGTGGTTCAACGATGAAAAAGGCTTCGGCTTCATCACTCCACAATCCGGTGACGACCTGTTCGTTCACTTCAAAGCTATCCAATCCGACGGCTTCAAAAGCCTGAAAGAAGGCCAACAGGTTTCTTTCATCGCTACCCGCGGTCAGAAAGGCATGCAAGCTGAGGAAGTACAAGTTATCTAACTTGTAGCTTCTTTAGTAAAAAGCCCCGCCCTTAAAAGCGGGGCTTTTTTGTGGGCGTCTGTTTTGCACCCACAAAAAAAATCACAACCTCCAGCAACCCAATTCTCTGTTGGAGTTGCCGAAGGCTGTGATCTGTTGATCTTCTAAAGGCTTACCAGGCTACGCCAAACCCTGCGGTATACCGGGTCTTGTCCAGATCAGCGTCCTTGGTTCCGCTGATGATGTCGCGCTCAGCCTTGAGGTTGAGCGACGCCCAATCAGTGACCTTGTAGCGCAAGCCCATCTCCGCATCCAGCGCATAGTTGGCGACGTCGGAAAGTGGTTTGCCCAGTTCGCCATTGGTGAAGAACTCGACCTTCTTGCCGATCAGGTAACGGTTGTAATCCCACTTCATGGCGACCGAGTAGAAATTGTCCTTGCCACCATCGCTGTACTCGTAATCGGTACGGTTGAGCAGTGAACCCAGCGAGAACGCGCCTAACTCGTCATCCCAGAACTGGTAACCAGGGCCGGTACCGACCACGCGCTGACGAGACAGCTCTTCAACGAAATCACGCTTGTAGTTCAAACGCCCCTGCCAGAACCACTTGTCCGTCAGGAAGCGGTCGAGTGCGTATTCGGCGCGCCAGTTATTGGTCGTGACCTGCTCATCCTGGACTTCGCGGTTGTACTCGCCCTCGGCGGTGTGCCGCCAGCGACCGTGGCGTGCCGTGGTCTTGAAATCGATGTCGTAATCGTCGGTGTCTTTTTCCGCTCGCTGATAGTCCAGCGCCAGACCGACATTGCCTTTCCAGACCAGATCCTCGACCACCGGTTTCGGCTTGAGAATCTGCTGAATACTTGCCAGCTCCACGGTTTTCGGTGCTTCACCGTTGGCCAAAGTGACCTTGCCATCATCGGCAGCGGTCAGCGACTTGGCCTTTTCACCAGTGTAAGCATCCTGCTTGACCAGCAATTCCTGATCGCTCTCCAGCGTCTTGACCTGTTTCCAGTCAATGGTGACCGCACCCGCGTACTGGGTCTGGATCAGCAACTTGCCGCCGTCGAACACAGAAATTTTGCCGCTCAACTTGTCACCGTTCTTTAACCAGACGGTGTCGGCAAGCACGGGCGTGGAGGCGCTGAATACAGCAAGGCACAGCAAGGTTCTGGAGAACATAAGCGAATCAAAGGCTCAGTTTGCGAAAAAGGTCGGCATTATCCTTAGGAATAAGACCCTGACAAGGACTGACCGGACGATTTCCGTTGAGTTCATTTCTCAACTGGCGCTGCACGGATTACGCTTAAACTCCTTAACCCGACTATGTTCAGGAACCGCGCAGGTGACAGAGAAAATCCACGAGCCCGACAGCGAAGCGCAAATCCGACGCACGGCGCTCTACTCGACCCTCGCCCAAGTGCCGGAAGGCAAGGTCGTCAGCTATGGTCAGTTGGCCGAACTGGCTGGTTTGGGGCGCGCCGCCCGCTGGGTCGGTCGTACTCTGAGCCAGTTGCCCGGTGACACCCGACTGCCATGGCACCGCGTTCTTGGCGCTGGCGGCCGGATCAGCCTGCCGGCAGGCAGCCCTTCAGGGGACGAACAAAGGGCACGGTTGCGCACGGAAGGCATCACCATCCTGAACAATCGTGTGGATATTCGGCGCCATGGCTGGCGTCCGGTAGAGCACAGCGGTTAGAGTGCGCGCTTTGTTTTCGCAATCTTGAGGCAGACTTCAGCCCATGCCCCGTAAAACCTGGCGCGCCGCGCTAGCCGCTTATGCCAGTCCTTCGACGCTCGTGCTGTTGTTGCTGGGTTTCGCCGCCGGCCTGCCGTACATGCTGGTGTTTTCCACGCTTTCCGTCTGGCTGCGTGAAGCCGGTGTGGCCCGTGAAACCATCGGCTATGCCAGCCTGATCGGTCTGGCCTATGCGTTCAAATGGGTCTGGTCACCGCTGCTCGACCAATGGCGCCTGCCCCTGCTGGGCAAGCTCGGTCGTCGCCGTTCGTGGCTGGTGCTCTCGCAGACGCTGGTGATCCTCGGTCTGATCGGCATGGGTTTCTGTGATCCGCAGAAACACCTGTCCTGGCTGATCGCCATTGCCGTGGTCGTAGCTTTCGCCTCTGCAACTCAAGACATTGCAGTCGATGCCTATCGCCTGGAAATTGCCGAAGACAACCGCCAGGCCGCACTTGCTGCCAGCTATATGTCCGGCTATCGCGTCGCTGCATTGCTGGCGACCGCCGGAGCACTGTTCTTCGCCGAAGGTTTCGGCTCGACCGGTTTCAACTATCAACATTCGGCCTGGGCCGGCACCTACGCACTGTTCGGGTTGCTGATGGTTCCCGCGCTGCTCACAACCCTGTTCATGCGTGAACCGCCAGTACCGCTGCGCACGCAATTGCAGGCCGGACGCTACAGCTTCGGACATCAACTGGCCTCGGTATTCGTGCTGATCGTATTACTGGTGTCCGTACCGGCGATGTTCACCCAGCTCTACAACACCGACTTTGCCAGCGTATTGTTCAATGGCGTCAGCGTGCTCGACCTGTTGCTGGAAGACCGCGCATTCCTGCGCGCCATCCTCTATACGCTGCTCACCGCGCTATGCCTGTCGACCATGGGCCGCCGTGGCCTGGCGCCGGTGCTGACACCGGTCAACGATTTCATCCTGCGTTATCGCTGGCAGGCCCTGCTGCTGCTCGGGCTGATCGCCACCTATCGAATGTCGGACACGGTCATGGGCGTGATGGCCAACGTGTTCTATATCGACCAGGGCTTCACCAAGGATCAGATCGCCAGCGTCAGTAAAGTCTTCGGCCTGATCATGACCCTGCTCGGCGCCGGTATGGGTGGTCTGCTGATCGTGCGTTTCGGTATTTTGCCGATCCTGTTCATCGGCGGCGTATGTTCGGCGGCCACCAATTTGCTGTTCGTGATGCTGGCGGATATGGGCCCGAATCTGAAGATGCTGGTTGTGACCATTTCCCTCGACAACTTCAGTTCAGGCATGGCCACCTCGGCGTTCGTCGCCTATCTGTCGAGTCTGACCAACCTGAAGTTCTCGGCAACGCAATACGCCCTGCTGAGCTCGATCATGCTCCTGCTGCCACGCCTGATCGGCGGATATTCCGGGGTCATGGTCGAGAAGTTCGGCTACCACAGTTTCTTCATGATCACCGCCCTGCTCGGCGTTCCGACGCTGGTGTTGATCGCTCTGCACTGGTTTCAGGAAAGCCGTCGCGAAGGCCCGACACCGACGCCGGAGCCCGTACCGACGCCCGTCGCAGAAGAGTCGTAGGACATTTCACCTGTGGCGGGAGGAATCCCGCCCTTGCACTTCACCGCCGGCCACACTTCTGTACGTCAGCAAGTCTCGCCGGTACACTGCTCCGTCATATCCAGTCTCAGCAACCGACAACGGCCAACCATGCGCACCAGTCAATTTTTGCTCGCCACACAGAAAGAAACGCCTTCCGATGCGGTAGTAATCAGCCATCAGTTGATGCTGCGCGCCGGCATGATCCGCAAACTCGCCTCCGGCCTGTACACCTGGCTGCCCATGGGCCTGCGGGTTATGCGCAAGGTAGAAGCCATCGTTCGCGAAGAAATGAACGCCGCCGGCTCTCTTGAAGTGTTGATGCCGAGCACCCAACCGGCCGAGCTGTGGCAGGAATCGGGTCGCTGGGAAGAATACGGCCCTGAACTGCTGCGCATCAAAGACCGCCACGGTCGTGATTTCTGCGCCGGCCCGACTCACGAGGAAGTGATCACCGACCTGATGCGCAACGAATTGAGCAGCTACAAACAGCTGCCAATCAACCTGTATCAGATCCAGACCAAATTCCGTGACGAAATCCGTCCACGCTTCGGCTTGATGCGCGGTCGCGAATTCATCATGAAGGACTCGTACTCCTTCCACGCCGACCAACCGTCGCTGCAAGTCACCTACGACCGCATGCACCTGGCGTACTGCAATATCTTCACCCGTCTGGGCCTGAAGTTCCGTCCGGTTGAAGCGGACAACGGCTCGATCGGTGGCGCCGGTTCCCACGAGTTCCACGTACTGGCCGAGTCTGGTGAAGACGACATCGCCTTCAGCAATGTCTCCGACTACGCAGCGAACATCGAGAAAGCCGAAGCCGTGCCACGCGAAACCTCGCGCGGCGCAGCGACTGAAGAGCTGCGCCTGGTCGATACCCCAGACACCAAGACCATTGCGGCACTGGTGGAAAAGTTTGGTCTGCCGATCGAAAAGACCATCAAGACCCTGATCGTCCACGCCGAAGAAGAAGGCAAGCTGATCGCTCTGGTCATCCGTGGCGACCACGAACTCAATGAGATCAAGGCTGCCCAGCAACCAGGCGTTGCCAGCCCGCTGGTCATGGCTTCCGACGCCGAACTGCGTGACGCGATTGGCGCCGGCGCCGGTTCGCTCGGCCCGCTGAACCTGCCGCTGCCGATCATCATTGACCGTTCGGTCGAGCTGATGAGCGACTTCGGTATCGGCGCGAACATCGACGACAAGCACTACTTCGGCGTGAACTGGGAGCGCGATCTGCCGGTTCCAACCGTTGCCGACCTGCGTAACGTGGTTGCCGGCGACCCTAGCCCTGACGGCAAAGGCACGCTGGAAATCAAGCGCGGCATCGAAGTCGGGCACATCTTCCAGCTAGGCAACAAGTACAGCAAGGCGATGAAGTGCGAAGTGCTGGGCGAGAACGGCAAGCCTGTCACCCTGGAAATGGGTTGCTATGGCATTGGCGTGTCCCGCGTGGTGGCTGCAGCCATCGAGCAGAACAACGACGACAAAGGCATTATCTGGAGCGATACCCTGGCGCCGTTCCAGATCGCTTTGGTACCGCTGCGTTATGAAACCGAGCAGGTGCGCGAAGCCACCGACAAGCTGTACGCGGAACTCACCGCTGCCGGCTTCGAAGTGCTGCTGGATGATCGCGACAAGAAAACCAGCCCGGGCATCAAGTTCGCGGACATGGAGCTGATCGGCATTCCTCACCGGATCGTGGTCAGTGACCGCGGCCTCGCCGAAGGCAACCTGGAATACAAGAGCCGTACCGAGGCCGAAGCGCAAGCGCTGCCGGTCGCCGATGTGGTGTCCTTCCTTCAGGCCCGTATTCGCCGCTGATTCCAGATAGAGACCTCATGTTCAAGCGAAACACCTTAGGCCTCGGTGGCACCGCCCTGTGCGGTGCCCTGCTGGTCAGCGGCTGTGCCAATCAAATGTCACAGCGCAGCGAGCACGAAGAGCGGGTCGAGCGTAAGTTGCTCGATCACAGCCTGCAGATCGACGTCGGTGAGCCTAAGGAGCTTGAGCTGCCGCAACGACGCGTAAAGATCAACGAACAGAAGACTTTCGAAGTCACCGAGTTCGAGGTCACGCGTCGTTACGACCGCTACACGCCTTATCAACCCTGGCGCGAAATCTACGAGATTCCGCTGGGTGCGGTGGCTGTGGTGGCCGGTGTCGGCGCCAATATCGTCAACGTCTTCGCCCTCGGCAATTTGCCGGACAGCGTGACCAAGGACTGGCTGAGCTACGGTTTCGCCGGGCTCAACCCGTTCATGAACGTGCAGTCCCACGGTCGCGCGCAACAGAACCTGGCCGGTATCGATGAAGTCCAGCGCGACAAGCGCACGGAGTATTCGAGCCTGCCATGGAGCGAGCGTCCGGTGCAGGTCAAGGCCGGCAAACAGTCGTTCGACATGACCACCGACCGTAACGGCGTGCTGCGCCTGAATCTGCTGGACAGCCCGTTCGCCGAAAATGACCTCAATCATGTCGGCAAACTGCAGATCAGCGTCGAAGACGCCAAGGATGACGTGCATAGCAATTCATCCTTGATCATCAGCAGCCACCTGCGCAGCAAGTTGCTGGAAGCGCATGGCTTGATTTACGACGATCTGGAAGATGACGAAGTCAGCGAGTGGGTGCACCGGGTCAAACGGCTGTCGGAGCTGGGTCTTGAAGAAGAAGCCAGCGAGCTGGAACAGAGTCTGATCGAGCTGACCCGTAACGATCCTGAGTTGCAGGCTGAGTTTCTCAAGTCTCTGACCAAGGATGCCGGGCGCCTGGTGGCTGATCCAGGACCGAATTAAGGCCAATCGCGAGCAGGCTCGCTCCCACAGGAGATTTGTGAACACCACAGATCAAATGTGGGAGCGAGCCTGCTCGCGATGAGGCCCTTCACCCAACGCAAAACTACCGCTCAAACAACTCCATCTGCTCAAATCCGCCCCGCAAGTCCTCCAGCCGCACCCCCACCCCCAGCAACCGCACCGGTTTGCCACCTCTATTGAACGCCTGCGTCAGCATCAACTGATAACTGCCAAGATCACGCCCTGCCCCGGCCTGCTCCAGCGTGGTCTGGGTAAAGTCATGGAACTTCACTTTGACGAATGGCTTGCCCGGACGGTAGCTGCTGTCGATGCGCGCCATGCGGGTCTTGAGGGTTTCCAGCAGCTCCGGCAATTTGTCCAGGCAACTGCGCAGGTCCGGCAGATCAACGTCGTAAGTGTTTTCGACGCTGATCGACTGACGACGGCTGTCGTTATGCACCAGTCGATCATCGATCCCACGCGCCAGACTCCACAATCGCTCACCAAAACTGCCGAATTCGCGCACCAGCGTCAGCTTGTCCCACTCGCGTAACTGCATGCAGTCAACGATCCCCAGCCTGCCTAACTTGTCAGCCGTGACTTTGCCGACGCCGTGCAGCTTGCTTACCGGCAGGCCACTGACGAAGTCTTCGATCTGATCCGGGGTGATCACGAACAAGCCATTGGGCTTTTTCCAGTCGCTGGCAATTTTCGCCAGAAACTTGTTCGGAGCCACGCCAGCAGAAACAGTGATATGCAATTGATTGGAGACTCGCCGCCGAATGTCCTGAGCGATGCGCGTGGCACTGCCACCGAAATGCGCACTGTCGGACACGTCGAGGTAGGCTTCATCCAGCGACAACGGTTCGATCAGGTCGGTGTAATCGCTGAAGATCGTATGAATTTCCTTCGAGGCTTCGCGATAGGCATCCATTCGCGGTTTGACGATGGTCAGATCCGGACACAGCTTTAAAGCATGCCCGGACGACATCGCCGAACGCACACCATAAGCCCGCGCCTCATAGTTGCAGGTGGCAATCACCCCGCGCCGATCCGCCGAACCACCCACCGCCAAAGGCTTGCCGGCAAGGTTCGGGTCGTCACGCATCTCGATCGCGGCGTAGAAACAATCACAATCGACGTGGATGATTTTTCGCTGAGTCATGGCAGAAAAGGAAGTATTGGCGAGCCGGATCGGCAGTATCTCACTGGCACCTGTATATAGCACCAGTGGTATGAATGTTCTTTTCCATATGTAGGAAAAGGCATTTGAATTTATTTTCTCAATCGAAGACGGGGCTCTGATAGAGCTGAAAGCCTTGCCCCGCCTGCCCCCCAGCCGTTTCGAACACCTGCAAACAGCGCTAACCGATTGAACAGGAACAGATTTTATCTGAATTGACGGTTGACACCCCTGCGATCCTCTGTAGAATGCCGACACACAGACGCGGGATGGAGCAGTCTGGTAGCTCGTCGGGCTCATAACCCGAAGGTCGTCGGTTCAAATCCGGCTCCCGCAACCAAACATCAAAAAAGGCTACTCGAAAGAGTGGCCTTTTTTGTGCGCGTTTGTTTTTCAGATTGAGTCTGCGTCGAGCGAGTCCGCCAAACAGGAATTCGTTGCATTTCCGAAACTTAACGAATGCCCCGCTACCGTTTGACGCTAATTCACGCTTATTTGACCCTTCTGCAGATTATCAGTTGACACCTCGTCGTTCGTCTGTAGAATGCCGCCACACAGACGCGGGATGGAGCAGTCTGGTAGCTCGTCGGGCTCATAACCCGAAGGTCGTCGGTTCAAATCCGGCTCCCGCAACCAAACATCAAAAAAGGCTGCTCGAAAGAGTGGCCTTTTTTGTATCTGTTGAAAAAGTCCTTTCGCAACAATGATCTGTCACTCTGCTGTGAACCGCTCGGGATCGTCAGACACGTCGAGTTGCGACTATGCTTGAGTCGCAGGCAAGACGTCTGCAATCCAGGAACTGCCCTCGCCGATACCGGATGAGAGGCGTAGTATTTTGTGATTATTTTTTTCTACAGGGATTGGTTACTTGGCTGGATACATCCATCCTGTCGCGCACAATCCAAGAGGTGATTGATGCGCGCCAACTCGTCTGATCCACAAGACACCGTCACAGCGAACCAACCGATCAAGCCCGAGCGTTTGCGCTTGCTGGACCGGTTGAGCAAATACCGTCAGCCGATTGGTCTCGCGGTCACTTTGCTGTTGTTCGCCATTGCGCTGATTGCCTGTCGCCATCTGCTTAGCGAACTCGACATCTACGCTTTGCATGACTCGATTCTCGACGTGCCGAAACCCGCTCTGATGGGTGCATTCGGCGCGACCGTGGTCGGCTTCATTATTCTGCTGGGCTACGAATGGTCTGCCAGTCGTTATGCCGGGGTGACAATACCTCCGCGTACGCTGGCTCTCGGCGGCTTCACCGCGTTCGCGATTGGCAATGCCATTGGCCTGTCGCTGCTGTCCGGCGGTTCGGTACGCTACCGTTTATATGCACGACTGGGTCTGGGGGCGTCGGAAGTCGCGCACATGACCCTGTTTGCCAGCCTGTCGCTCGGTTGCGCCCTGCCGCCGCTGGCAGCACTCGCGACGCTGAGCGACCTGCCTGCCGCCTCTCAGGCGCTGGGACTGTCCGAAGCCCTGCTTGGCAGCGTTGCCGGGATCGTATTGGCGCTCGGCGCAGTTCTGGCCATCGGCATCTATCGCCGTCGCCTGCCTGAGCAACCGTACCGTGACAACCTGCTGGTCCGGGTCGGGCGCCGCACCCTGCGCCTGCCGGGCCGCCGCCTGACCTTTCTGCAACTGATCATCACCGCGCTCGATGTAGCTGCTGCTGCAACCGTGCTCTACCTGTTGCTGCCGGAAGCTCCGCCGTTTGGCGCGTTCCTGCTGGTGTATCTGTTGGCACTGGCCGCCGGGGTTCTCAGCCATGTGCCGGGCGGTATTGGGGTCTTCGAAGCCATTCTGCTCGCCGCTTTCGCCGACAAACTCGGCGCCGCACCACTGGCCGCCGCGCTGCTGTTGTATCGCATGATCTATGTGGTGCTGCCGTTGCTGGTGGCCTGCATCCTGCTGCTGATCAACGAAGGCCAGCGTCTGTTTCAAACCCAGACCATGCGCGCCGCGTCCGGTCTGGCCGCACCGATTCTGGCGGTTTTGGTGTTCCTGTCGGGTGTGGTGCTGCTGTTTTCCGGCGCGACTCCGGAAATCGACACTCGCCTTGAACACATCGGCTTTCTGATCCCGCATCGCCTGGTCGACGCCTCGCACTTTGGCGCCAGCCTGATCGGCGTACTTTGCCTGATGCTTGCCCAAGGCCTGCGCCGTCGCCTGTCGGCGGCTTGGATGCTGACCACCATTCTGTTGCTGGTGGGCGCCCTGCTCTCGCTGCTCAAGGGCTTCGACTGGGAAGAAGCCACGTTGATGATCCTCACCGCCAGCCTGCTGGGGGTGTTCCGCCGCTCGTTCTATCGTCCGAGCCGTCTGACCGAACTGCCGTTCTCGCCGCTGTATCTGGTGGCCAGCCTCTGTGTGTTGGGCGCTTCGACCTGGCTGCTGCTGTTCGCCTATCAGGACGTCCCTTACAGCCATCAACTGTGGTGGCAATTCACCCTCGATGCTGATGCCCCGCGCGGCTTGCGTTCACTGCTTGGCGCTGCGGTGCTGTTGCTGGTGATCGCCCTGACCTGGCTGTTGCGCACTGCCCGCCCGGTGATTCATCTGCCAACACCTGATGAACTGGAACGCGCTTCGAAAATCCTGATGGCCTCCTCGCAGCCCGATGGCGGCCTCGCCCTGACCGGTGACAAGGCGCTGCTGTTTCACCCCAACGACGAAGCGTTCCTGATGTACGCCCGCCGTGGCCGCAGTCTGGTGGCGCTTTACGACCCAATCGGTCCCGGCCAGCAACGTGCCGAAATGATTTGGCAGTTCCGCGACCTGTGCGACATCTATCATGCTCGTCCGGTGTTCTATCAGGTGCGTGCGGAAAACCTGCCGTACTACATGGACATCGGCCTGACCGCGATCAAGCTCGGCGAAGAAGCCCGGGTCGATCTGCATCGCTTTGACCTGGAAGCCAAGGGCAAAGAGATGAAGGACCTGCGTTACACCTGGAACCGTGGCACCCGCGACGGCCTGTCGCTGGAGATCCATGAGCCGGGTCTGGCGCCGATGGACGAGCTGAAGATGATTTCCGATGCCTGGCTGACCGGCAAGAACGTGCGCGAGAAAGGCTTCTCCCTCGGCCGTTTCAGCGACGAATACCTGAAGCATTTCCGCATTGCGGTGATTCGCTTCGAAGGCCGCCCGGTGGCGTTCGCCAACCTGCTCGAGACCTACGGCCATGACCTGGCCAGTCTCGACCTGATGCGCTCGCACCCGGACGCCCCCAAGCTGACCATGGAATACCTGATGGTCGGTCTGATTCAACATTATAAGAGTCACGGATACGCGCGTTTCAGCCTGGGCATGGTGCCGTTGTCGGGGTTGCAACCTCGACGTGGTGCACCGCTGACCCAGCGTCTGGGCTCGATGGTTTTCCGCCGTGGTGAGCAGTTGTACAACTTCCAAGGCTTGCGCCGCTTCAAAGACAAGTTCCAGCCTGACTGGGAACCCCGTTATATGGCCGTGCCCGCCGGACTCGATCCGTTGGTGGCGCTGGCCGATACTGCTGCCCTGATCGCGGGCGGCTTGACTGGATTGGTGAAACGCTGATGATTCAACGCTCCCTGAAGTACATCCTGGCCGCACTGATCGTGCTGGCCGTGATTGCCGGCGGCGGTTACTGGTACCTGAAACGCCCGGCACCGGAACCAACCCTCGAAAAGCTCACGCCGGCTGACGGCACCGCCATGACCCGGGTCATTCCCGGCACCAAGCCAAAGGCTCAGGTGCTGGTGGCGGTCAATGACGACCAAAAGCTCACTGACAATCAGCTGACGACCCTGAGCCGCACGGCTTCGGCGCAGATCGTTCAAGTGATTCTGCCCAAGGATTGCCTGCTGCAAAGCCGCGCCCTGCAAACCGGTCTGCGCGAACTGAATGGCCCGGCGACGCTGGTCAGCGGTATCGGCCCGGGCGCCGTGCTGGCATGGCGCTGGTTGGCTGAACAGAAAGACGACAAGGCCCAGGCGGTTTCCGTCGATCTGGCACTGGAGAAAGGTGGCTGCACGCACCTGCTGCCGAAATCCGCGGCTCACGGCCACTGGCTGGTGGCCTGGAACGACAACCCGGACGACGCCAGCGCAGGCTTCGTGCGCGATCAACCGAACGCCGAAACCAGCATCAGCGACTACGACATCAACCTGCCGCAAGTGCTGAACAACGAACTGCGCAAGATCCTCGTCGGCGGCGACAAGGCTAACGGCGGTCTGGCGATCCCGGTAGTTGAAGTGCCGGCCGGTCAAGCCAAGGACACCGTGACCCTGTTCCTCTCCGGTGACGGCGGCTGGCGTGACCTCGACCGCGACGTGGCGGGCGAAATGGCCAAGATCGGCTATCCGGTGGTCGGCATCGACACCCTGCGCTACTACTGGCAGCACAAGAGCCCGGAACAAAGCGCTCTGGACCTGACCGAACTGATGCAGCACTACCGCCAGAAATGGGGCACCAAGCGCTTCATCCTGACCGGTTACTCGTTCGGCGCCGACGTCCTGCCAGCGATCTACAACCGCCTGCCAGACACCGAACAGCAACGTATCGACGCAATCATCCTGCTGGCCTTCGCCCGCACCGGCAGCTTCGAAATCGAAGTCGAAGGCTGGCTCGGCAACGCCGGCAAAGAAGCCGCCACCGGCCCGGAAATGGCCAAGCTGCCAGCGGCCAAAGTGATCTGCATCTACGGCGCGGAAGAAGCCGACGAAAGCGGCTGCACCGACAAGACTGCAGTGGGCGAAGCGGTGAAACTGCCCGGCGGCCACCACTTCGACGAGAACTACCCGGCGCTGGCCAAGCGTCTGGTGGATTTGATCGAGAAACGTCAGTCCAAGGATGAGGCTACGGCGCAGGAGTGATCTGAGCTGAAGCACAAAAGCCCCCGCTATCTCACGGTAGCGGGGGCTTTTTACATTCCATCAGCCACCAAAATCCCCTGTGTGCGAGCCTGCTCGCGAAAGCGGCGGGTCAGTTAACAGATTCGTCGACTGACACTACGTCTTCGCGAGCAGGCTCGCTCCCACAAGGGAATGGCGCTGAATCCAGCCTGGTATCGGGTGCGTGAGCACTCGAAATCAAGGGAACTGACCTGTGGGAGCTAGCCTGCTAGCGATGACTGAGTGTCAGACAGCACATCTTCACCCGATCTATCGCCATCGCGAGCAGGCTCGATCCTACAAAGGGTTTGCGGTGGACTTGAGGTTTATGTGCAGACACAAAAAAGCCCCCGCCAGCCGCAAGGCTGACGGGGGCTTTTCAATTGCGGCGGGGCTTACATCTCGACCTGCGTCCCCAACTCAATCACCCGGTTCAGCGGCAGATTGAAGAAGCGCAGATTACCATTGGCATTCTTCAACATGAACGCAAACAGCGCTTCGCGCCAGCGCGCCATGCCTTCGAGTTTCGAGGCGATCACCGTTTCGCGGCTGAGGAAGTAGGTGGTACGCATCGGGCTGAAATCCAGGTCATCCAGATGGCACAGCTTCAGCGCCTGCGGCACGTCCGGTTCGTCGGTGAAGCCGAAGTGCAGGATCACCCGGAAGAAGCCGTCGCCGTAGGAGTCCACTTCGAAACGCCGAGACGGCGGCACACGCGGGATGTCTTCGTAGACCACGGTCAGCAGCACCACTTGCTCGTGCAATACCTGGTTATGCAGCAGATTGTGCAACAACGCGTGAGGCACGGCGTCGGAGCGCGCAGTGAGGAACACTGCGGTGCCCTGCACGCGGTGCGGCGGTTGTACACGGATGCTGCTGATGAAGATCGGCAGCGGTAGCGCGCCTTCATCCAGACGCTCGACCAGCAATTGCTTGCCGCGTTTCCAGGTGGTCATCAACACAAACAGCGCAATACCGGCGATCACCGGAAACGCACCGCCCTGAACGATTTTCGGCACGTTGGCGGCGAAGTACAGACCGTCCACCAGCAGGAAACCGATCAACACCGGCACCGCGAGGATTGGAGGCCATTTCCACAGCAGCAGCATCACTGCCGACACCAGAATGGTGGTCATCAGCATGGTGCCGGTCACGGCCACGCCGTAGGCCGAGGCCAGAGCGCCAGAGGATTCGAACCCGAGCACCAGCAAAACAACGCCGACCATCAGCGACCAGTTCACTGCGCCAATGTAGATCTGGCCCTGTTCGGCGCTGGAGGTGTGCTGGATGTACATACGCGGGATGTAACCGAGCTGAATCGCCTGACGGGTCAGGGAGAACGCGCCGGAAATCACCGCTTGCGAAGCGATCACCGTGGCCAGCGTCGAAAGGCCCACCAACGGAATCAATGCCCAGCTTGGCGCCAGCAGATAGAACGGGTTACGCGCCGCTTCCGGGTTTTCCAGCAGCAGAGCGCCCTGACCGAAGTAGTTGAGCACCAGCGCCGGCAGCACCAGAATGAACCACGCACGAGCAATCGGCTTGCGGCCGAAGTGACCCATGTCGGCATACAGCGCTTCGGCACCGGTCAGCGCCAGTACCACGGCACCGAGGATCGCCACACCCATGCCCGGGTGAACCACGAAGAAATTCACCGCCCACATCGGGTTCATCGCACGCAGTACTTCCGGCGCGTGGGTGATGCCGTACACGCCGAGCGCACCGAGCACCAGAAACCAGGTAACCATGATCGGCCCGAAGAGGATGCCGATGCGCGCGGTACCGTGTTTCTGGATCAGAAACAGCGCCACCAGCACCACCAGCGACAACGGCACCACCCAATGGTCGATGCCATCAAAGGCCAGGCCCAGGCCTTCAATGGCCGAGAGTACGGAAATCGCCGGGGTGATCATGCTGTCGCCATAAAACAGCGCCGCACCGATCAGCCCGCAGACCACCAGCAACGAGCGCAGCTTCTTGCGCTCGCCAGCCGCTCGCCGTGCCAGCGCCGTGAGTGCCATGATCCCGCCCTCGCCCTGGTTGTCGGCGCGCAGGACGAACATCATGTACTTGATCGAAACGACCCAGATCAGCGACCAGAAGATCAGCGACAGTATGCCCAGCACGCCATCGTGATTGACCGCCACGCCGTAGCCCCCGGAAAACACTTCTTTGAGGGTGTACAACGGGCTCGTGCCGATGTCGCCGTAAACCACCCCGACCGCAGCGACCAGCATGCCGATCGGCTTTGCCGTCGAATGCTCGGCACCCGCCGCCTGACTACTTGCCTGACCCATCCAACACTCCTGATTCCCAAACCGGCTTCTTCGAATGAAGCACTATGCTTTGTGGTGCAGCATGCGCTGTTTTACCTGTTGTTACAGACGTTTTGTTGACTGTAAAAATTCAGTAAAGCGCAAAGGCGCGAAGCATAGCGCAGCACTCGTCGTATTTCCCTGCATAAAGCTGGTCAACTGCGTGACTCACCGCTAGAATTGCGCACTTTTTGATCAGAGGCGCGCCCTAAGCGCCCGTCCGTCGGCTTCCGCACCAGGCAAGCGACGTCACAAAATACCGAGGTTAGACATGTCCACCACTCCTGCGCCGGCCAATCCAAAGGTTGGCTTCGTATCTCTGGGTTGCCCAAAAGCTTTGGTCGACTCCGAGCGCATCCTGACCCAGCTGCGCATGGAAGGCTATGACGTCGTGTCCACCTACCAGGACGCCGACGTTGTGGTGGTCAACACTTGCGGCTTCATCGACTCGGCCAAGGCAGAATCGCTGGAAGTGATTGGCGAAGCTATCAAGGAAAACGGAAAAGTCATCGTCACCGGCTGCATGGGCGTCGAAGAAGGCAACATCCGCAACGTGCACCCGAGCGTGCTGGCCGTGACCGGTCCGCAGCAGTACGAGCAAGTGGTCAACGCCGTTCACGACGTCGTGCCGCCGCGCAAAGATCACAACCCGCTGATCGATCTGGTGCCGCCGCAAGGCATCAAGCTGACTCCGCGTCACTACGCGTATCTGAAGATTTCCGAAGGCTGCAACCACAGCTGCAGCTTCTGCATCATCCCGTCGATGCGCGGCAAACTGGTCAGCCGTCCGGTCGGTGACGTACTCGACGAGGCGCAGCGCCTGGTCAAGTCCGGCGTCAAAGAGCTGTTGGTGATCTCGCAAGACACCAGCGCCTACGGCGTCGACGTCAAGTACCGCACCGGTTTCTGGAACGGCGCGCCGGTAAAAACCCGCATGACCGAACTCTGCGAAGCGCTGAGCACCCTCGGCGTCTGGGTCCGTCTGCACTACGTTTACCCGTACCCGCACGTTGACGAGCTGATCCCGCTGATGGCCGCCGGCAAGATCCTGCCGTACCTGGACATCCCGTTCCAGCACGCCAGCCCGAAAGTCCTCAAGTCGATGAAACGCCCTGCGTTCGAAGACAAGACCCTGGCGCGCATCAAGAACTGGCGCGAAATCTGCCCGGACCTGATCATCCGTTCGACCTTCATCGTCGGCTTCCCGGGCGAAACCGAAGAAGACTTCCAGTACCTGCTGAACTGGCTGACCGAAGCCCAGCTCGACCGCGTCGGCTGCTTCCAGTATTCGCCGGTTGAAGGCGCACCGGCCAATGATCTGGATCTGGACATCGTTCCGGACGACGTCAAGCAGGACCGTTGGGACCGCTTCATGGCGCACCAGCAGGAAATCAGCTCGGCCCGTCTGCAAATGCGCATCGGCCGTGAAATCGAAGTGCTGGTGGACGAAGTCGACGAGCAAGGCGCCGTTGGCCGCTGCTTCTTCGACGCCCCGGAAATCGACGGCAACGTATTCATCGACAACGGCAGCAACCTCAAGCCGGGCGACAAGGTCTGGTGCAAAGTGACCGACGCCGACGAATACGACCTGTGGGCTGAACAGATCTAAACGAAAAAAATATGAAAAGCCCCGCTCTCTTGACGAGATGCGGGGCTTTTTTACGTCTATCGTTTGCTTCTGCGCTTATTCATTTCCAAGAGGCCAACGGGCATGCGCCACCATTCGGTCATCCACACGCCGAAACTCAGTGACTACAAAGAACTGACCGAGGTCTGGGAGGCCTCTGTGCGCGCAACCCATGACTTTCTGCCGGACAGCTACATCGAGCTGCTGAAGGATCTGGTGCTGAAGCGCTACCTCGACGCGGTGATGCTGATTTGCACTAAAGACGCTAATCAGCGCATCACCGGCTTCGCGGGCGTGGCGGCAGGCAAGATCGAAATGCTCTTCATCGACCCGGATTATCGTGGCCAAGGCCTGGGCAAGAAGCTGTTGCGCTATGCCATGGAACATCTAAACGCCGATGAACTGGACGTCAATGAACAGAACCCTCAGGCACTGGGGTTTTACTTCAAGCAAGGTTTCGAGGTCGTCGGCCGCTCGGAAGTCGATGGCATGGGCCAGCCGTATCCGTTGCTGCACATGCGTTTGCGCCAGAATCAACAACGCTCCAACCATGGCTGACACAACATAGAACAACTGTGGGAGCTGGCCTGCCAGCGATGGCATCAGCTCGGTACATCAGAAAAGACCACGGTGCCTGCATCGCTGGCAGGCCAGCTCCCACAGGAAAACTGAACGCCCTGAAATGGAACCGGGCTTAACCGGCGCCAGGCAGGTACAATGCCCACCCCTTTTTTGTTACGGCCCTGTCATGACTGACCCGATTCGCCTCTCCAAACGCCTCATCGAACTGGTCGGTTGCTCCCGCCGGGAGGCCGAGCTGTTCATCGAGGGCGGCTGGGTCACCGTGGACGGCGAAGTCATCGACGAGCCGCAGTTCAAGGTCGGCGACCAGAAGGTCGAGCTGGACAAGGACGCCACGGCCAGCGCGCCGGAGCCGGTGACCATCCTGCTCAACGTGCCGGCCGGCATGAGCGCGGACAGCGCAATGGAAACGCTGAGCGCCGAAACCCTCAGCGAAGAACACCGCTTCAGCAAGCGTGCGCTGCGTGGCCACTTCCTGCGCCTGACCGCCAGCACCGACCTGCAACCCAAGGCCAGTGGCCTGCTGGTGTTCACCCAGGACTGGAAGATCCTGCGCAAGCTCACTGCCGATGCGGCCAAGATCGAGCAGGAATACATTGTCGAAGTCGAAGGTGACATGGTCGCCCACGGCCTCAACCGCCTGCAGCACGGCCTCAGCTACAAGGGCAAGGAGCTGCCGCCGGTCAAGGTCAGCTGGCAGAACGAAAACCGTCTGCGCTTCGCCATGAAAAACCCGCAGCCGGGGATCATCGCCCAGTTCTGCGAAGCCGTAGGTCTGAAGGTCGTCAGCATCCGTCGCATCCGCATCGGCGGCGTATCGATCGGCAAAGTGCCGCTGGGCCAATGGCGCTACCTGTCCGGCAAAGAGAAGTTCTAAGGCTTCTCACGCCGCCACACATTCCGGCGCCGCGCTTTTGCTGTGGCGCCCACAGCCGAATATCAGGATTGCACACATGATTCATAACGACGTACTGCGCAGCGTGCGCTACATGCTCGACATCAGCGACAAGAAAGTCATCGAGATCATCAAGCTCGGCGGCATGGACGTGACGCTGGCCGATCTGCTGACCTACCTCGACAAGAAAGAAGAGGACGAAGAAGGCTTCGTGCGCTGCCCGGACGAAGTCATGGCGCATTTCCTCGACGGTCTGGTGATCTTCAAGCGCGGCAAGGACGAAAGCCGTCCGCCACAGCCGATCGAACTGCCGGTGACCAACAACATCATTCTGAAGAAGCTGCGCGTGGCCTTCGAGCTGAAAGAAGACGACATGCACGCGATCCTCAAGGCTTCCGAGTTCCCGGTCTCCAAGCCTGAGCTGAGCGCACTGTTCCGCAAGGTCGGCCACAACAACTATCGCCCGTGCGGCGACCAGTTGCTGCGCAACTTCCTCAAGGGCCTGACCCTGCGCGTTCGTCCGCAATAACTGCGCCGCCGGGTTTGAGCGGCCGCGTGCAACTCAAACCCGTGTCGTATGTCGTTTCATTCCTCGCAAAAATAGTGGCTCCGCTTTTCGCGGCCGACGGCTAGGGTGTACTGAACCCCAGCTCTCAGGATTCGCCATGCACCCGTACTTTTCCCTGCAAGGCCGCACCGCTCTGGTGACCGGCGGCACCCGTGGTATCGGCAAAATGATCGCCAAAGCCTTCGTCGAGGCCGGCGCCAGCGTGTATGTGTGCTCACGAGATGCCGAGGCCTGTCATCAGACTGCTGAAGAACTCAGCGCCTTGGGCATCTGCCACGGTGTGGCGGCGAATCTGGCGACCGAGGAAGGCGTGCAGCAATTGGCTGCACGACTCGCTGAACAGATCACCCATCTGGACATTCTGGTGAACAACGCCGGCACCACTTGGGGTGCGCCACTGGAGAGTTATCCGGTGAAGGGTTGGGAAAAGGTCATGCAACTGAACGTGACGTCGGTGTTCAGTTGTATCCAGCAATTCCTGCCGCTGCTGCGCAAGGGTGGTTCGGCGGCGAATCCGGCGCGGATTATCAACATCGGTTCGGTAGCGGCCATCTCATCTTTCGGCGAACAGGCTTATGCCTATGGGCCGAGCAAAGCGGCGCTGCATCAGCTGTCGCGGATTCTGGCGCGGGAACTGGTGAGCCAACACATCAACGTCAATGTCATCGCGCCGGGGCGTTTTCCGAGCAAGATGACCCAGCATATCGGCAACGATGAGCAGGCGCTGGCCGAGGACACGGCGCTGATCCCGATGAAGCGCTGGGGGCGCGAGGAAGAAATGGCGGCGCTGGCGATCAGTCTGGCGAGTACGGCGGGGGCCTATATGACGGGAAATATCATTCCTCTCGATGGCGGGTTCAGTCTCTGAAATCGGCGGTGAGGCTATCGCTGGCAAGCCAGCTCCCACAGGGATTTTCAGTGAACTCAGGTTTGGCGCACGACACAAATCCTGTGGGAGCGTGGCTTGCCCGCGAAGGCGTCCACCCAGTCACCACCAGAGTCGAGGATGAACGGGTTATCATGCCAGCCCTGATTCCCGCCTCGACCCCAGACCATGACCTACAGCGTGTCCCCCATCGGCTTCGTCCGCTCCTGCTTCAAGGAGAAGTTCGCCATCCCCCGCCAGCCGCAACTGGCCCCGGCCGCCCGTGGCGTGCTGGAACTGGTGGCGCCGTTTGACCAGGGTGATGCCGTGCAAGGCCTCGAGCAGGTCAGCCACGTCTGGCTGCTGTTTCTGTTCCATCAGGCGCTGGAAGAAAAACCACGCCTAAAGGTGCGCCCTCCCCGACTCGGCGGTAACAAGTCCATGGGCGTCTTCGCCACCCGCGCCACCCATCGCCCGAATGGCATTGGCCAGTCAGTGGTGAAACTGGACAAGGCCGAGGCGGGTCGACTGTTCATTTCCGGGATCGACCTGTTGGACGGCACTCCGGTGCTCGACATCAAACCCTACGTGCCTTACGCCGACATCATCGGTAATGCCTCCAACACCATCGCCAGCGCCGCACCGCAGTTGATCGACGTGCAATGGACAGATAACGCGTTGCAACAGGCACACCTGCACGCCCAGCGACTCGATGAACCACTGGTGCAACTGATCGAGCAATGCCTGGCTCAAGACCCGCGCCCGGCGTATCAGACGCCAGCGCCCGAGCGCGAATACGGTGCGCAGTTCTGGGATCTGGACGTGCGCTGGCATTACCCGACGCCTGAGCAGATCCGCGTCCTCGAAGTGATCCCGGTCACGCCTTAACCGCCAGGCACAAAAAAGCCCGCGTTGCCTGTGAAGGCAACGCGGGCTTTTCAGTATTGCGGACGGCTTACTTCTCGACGAATGCTCGCTCGATCAGGTAATCGCCCGGCTCGCGCATACGCGGCGAAACTTTCAGGCCGAAGCTGTTCAGCACTTCGCTGGTCTCGTCGAGCATGCTCGGGCTGCCGCACAGCATGGCGCGGTCGTCTTCAGGATTGATCGGTGGCAGACCGATGTCGCTGAACAGCTTGCCGCTGCGCATCAGGTCGGTCAGGCGACCTTCGTTCTCGAACGGCTCACGGGTCACGGTCGGGTAGTAGATCAGCTTGTCACGCAGCGCTTCGCCGAAGAACTCGTTCTGCGGCAGGTGCTCGGTGATGAACTCGCGGTAAGCGACTTCATTGACGTAACGCACGCCGTGGCACAGGATCACTTTTTCGAAACGCTCGTAGGTTTCCGGGTCCTGGATGACGCTCATGAACGGCGCCAGGCCGGTACCGGTGCTGAGCAGGTAAAGATGTTTGCCAGGCTTCAAGTCGTCCAGCACCAACGTGCCGGTAGGCTTCTTGCTGATGATGATCTCGTCGCCTTCCTTCAGATGCTGCAACTGCGAAGTCAGCGGACCATCAGGCACTTTGATGCTGAAGAACTCGAGATGCTCTTCCCAGTTCGGGCTGGCAATCGAGTAAGCGCGCATAAGCGGGCGGCCGTTGGGCTGTTGCAGGCCGATCATCACGAACTGACCGTTCTCGAAGCGCAGGCCCGGATCGCGGGTGCACTTGAAGCTGAACAGAGTGTCGTTCCAGTGGTGAACACTGAGGACACGCTCGTGGTTCATGTTGCTCATGTACGTGGGACTCCTGGAAATTGTTTGCGCATGCTCTGCGCCAAGAGAGATGTGCGCAATTGCATCGCA
This sequence comes from Pseudomonas sp. McL0111, assembly GCF_052567255.1. Classification (NCBI taxonomy): domain Bacteria; kingdom Pseudomonadati; phylum Pseudomonadota; class Gammaproteobacteria; order Pseudomonadales; family Pseudomonadaceae; genus Pseudomonas; species Pseudomonas sp. McL0111. Next base: position 179,056 of record NZ_CP199585.1, read on the forward strand.
TTCTAATAGCAGTGACAATATCTGTTAACTGGATTATTAAGATAAGGGTTATCGGTTATATCGATATGCGATTTACTCTTCGACAACTGCAAGTCTTCGTCGCCGTCGCCCAGCAGGAAAGCGTGTCCCGTGCTGCGGGTCTGCTCAACCTCTCGCAGTCGGCGGCAAGCACCTCGATCACCGAACTGGAGCGCCAGTCCAGCTGCCAGCTGTTCGACCGCGCCGGTAAACGACTGAGCCTTAATGCGCTCGGCAAACAACTGTTGCCGCAAGCGGTAGCGCTACTCGATCAGTCCAAGGAAATCGAAGACCTGCTCAACGGCAAATCCGGTTTCGGCTCGCTGTCGGTGGGCGCGACCCTGACCATCGGCAACTATCTGGCGACCCTGCTGATCGGCAGCTTCATGCAGCGCCACCCGGAAAGTCAGGTAAAGCTGCACGTACAGAACACTGCCAATATCGTGCAACAAGTTGCCCACTACGAAATTGATCTGGGTCTAATCGAAGGCGATTGCAGCCACCCGGACATCGAAGTGCAGAGCTGGGTCGAAGATGAACTGGTGGTGTTTTGCGCGCCCCAGCATCCATTGGCCAAACGCGGCAGCGCGACCATGCAGGAACTGACTCATGAAGCATGGATTTTGCGCGAACAGGGCTCCGGCACGCGCCTGACTTTCGATCAGGCGATGCGTCACCATCGCAGTGCGCTGAACATTCGTCTGGAGCTGGAACACACCGAAGCGATTAAACGCGCAGTGGAATCGGGCCTGGGGATTGGCTGCATCTCGCGTCTGGCGCTGCGCGACGCCTTTCGGCGCGGCAGTCTGGTGCCGGTGGAGACGCCGGATCTGGACCTGGCGCGGCAGTTCTATTTCATCTGGCACAAGCAGAAGTACCAGACTTCAGCGATGCGCGAGTTTCTCGAACTGTGCCGCGCCTTCACCGCCGGGGTGCAGCGCAGCGACGAGATCGTCCTGCCAAGCATCGCTTAAAGCAGAATCACTGCCCACACCAGAGCGATCATGGTCAACGCCACGAACTGCGCGGCGCTGCCCATGTCCTTGGCATTCTTCGACAGCGGGTGCAGTTCCAGCGAAATACGGTCGATGGCCGCCTCGACTGCCGAGTTCAGCAGCTCGACGATCAATGCCAGCAGGCAAACGGCGATCAGCAACGCCTGCTCGACACGGCTGACATTCAGGAAGAACGTCAGCGGAATCAGCACCACGTTAAGCAGCACCAGTTGGCGGAATGCAGCTTCGCCAGTGAAGGCCGCGCGCAGACCATCCAGCGAGTAACCGGAGGCGTTGAGGATGCGTTTCAGACCGGTCTGGCCTTTGAAAGGTGACATAAATTAAGTAACCGACAAAAAAGAAGTGAGGAAGCTAGATCAACAAAAGTCAAAAAAGCGTGAATTTGCCAGCCCTTAATGGCTCGCAATTGACTCAAGTTGTTGCAGAAGCAATGCAGCCTGAGTCCGGGTGCGCACATTCAGCTTGCGGAATATCGCCGTGACATGGGCCTTGATGGTCGCTTCCGACACACTCAGCTCATAGGCGATCTGCTTGTTCAGCAGCCCTTCGCAGACCATGGTCAGCACGCGGAACTGCTGAGGTGTCAGGCTGGCGAGGCCTTCGCTGGCAGCCTTGGCCTCGTCGGAAACACTCACCGCTTCGAACGCCTGCGGCGGCCAGAACACATCGCCGTCGAGCACTGCACGAACCGCTTTCTGGATAACGCTCAGATCGCTGGACTTGGGAATGAATCCGCTGGCCCCGAACTCACGGGACTTGACCATGATCGCCGCTTCTTCCTGGGCCGAGACCATTACCACTGGAATCTGCGGGTATTGCCCGCGCAACAGCACCAGCCCGGAAAAACCGTAGGCTCCCGGCATGTTCAGGTCCAGCAGGACCAGATCCCAATCGGATTTTTCGGTCAGACGCGCTTCCAGTTCGGCGATGCTCGCCACTTCCACCAGCCGCACATCCGGGCCAAGGCCCAGCGTCACTGCTTGATGTAATGCACTACGAAACAGGGGGTGATCATCGGCAATCAGGATGTCGTATGTGGCCATTTTTCAAATGATCCTGTTTTTTGATGGCAGACCCGATGCATTCGGGGCTGACCAAAGCAACTCAAGATGCCGCTTTTAAAGCGGTATCCACAGGGGCACGTTCAACGCCAATCACTGAGCCAATCACCTCAATACAACGGCGTATCAAACCTTGGCCGTACCCAATCGGCGCCAAGCATGCCCAGCGAAGCCGGGGTGGTCAAGCAGCACGGCCGCTGCTGTATGCAGTATGGGCCACTATTGGGCCAAGACCGGCTGCGGCTTTCGTATAAAGGGTTGCAGCTCGGCATGGGCCGGCGTCGACTCATTCATGTCCAGCTGTTGTTTGGCCCCCAGATAATGCTGACTGAACACGTCGAAATAAGCGTCGAGTGCCGAGGCGGCATCGGTATCTCCCGCCAGTTCCAGGCACAGCGCCGCCACTTCGGCGGTGCACAGATGCTCGCTGCGGGTCGAGCGGCGCAAGCGATAGCGCGACAGTTTGTCGGGCAGCAGGCTGAGGATCGGCAAGCGGTCGAAGTACGGGCTCTTGCGGAAAATCTTGCGCGCCTCGGTCCAGGTCGCATCCAGCAGAATGAACAGCGGACGCTTGCTGCTATCGAGATCGACGCTGTTGGTCACCCGCGACGGTTCGACGTATTCACCGGGAAACACCAGATACGGCTGCCATTGCGGATCATTGAGCAGCGCCAGCATTTGCTCGTCAGGTTCTGTGCGCGACCAGATGAATGCGTGGTTATCACGCACCACATCGGCAATCAGCCAGCCGGTGTTGCTCGGCTTGAACACTTCCTTGCCGGTCATGATCAGGCACACCCCGGAGCGGGTCTCGACGGTCGGACGCCAGGCGCACAGGCAATGACTGATGATCACCCGACAATCGCGGCAGCGCTCGGAGCGAAAGCCTCGAGCCTGGATCGGCTTGATGCCTTCATCTTCACGCTGGTCGCGCAGACGGGCGACGGCGTTGGGGGCATGATTCAGCATGGGTAACGCCCAAAGACAGGAAAACTCGACACGAACAGCACTCGGCGCGGCAATAAAGGCCGGCAGTTTACCAGAGCAACCGGTACAAGCCTGTACCGGCCCGACCGGCTCCCCTATAATTCGCCGCCACTGAACGCACAGTCACGTGACTGGTCGAACCACCAGTCACTGAACCAGGAGAGTTTCATGCTGCGCCTTATCGTTCCCACCGCTGCCATTCTGCTGGCGTCGTCCTTCAGCGCTCAAGCGGCGTCCTTGAGTGAGCAGAATCTGAACCGAGAGCTGCGCAACGTCGCTGCACAAAGCAGTGCCGGCACGCCACGGGCGATCAGCGAAGACATTCTCGATCAGGGCTACACCGTCGAAGGCACCACGCTGATCAACCACTTGAGCGTGCAATCAAGCCATGCCGACAAGATGCGCGCCGATCCGAAAGCCGTGTACTTCCAGCTTGGCGCTTCGGTCTGCAACAACCCGTCCTACCGCAAGCTGATGGCCAAGGGCGCGATCATGCGTTACGACTTCAGCGAAGTGAAAACCAACAAAGCGATCGGTTCTGCCAGTTATCAGGAATCGGATTGCCCGAAAGCCGCCCCGGCGAAGAAGAAGTAATCATCTGGAATTGGCGCGCCGCTGTTCATCCTCGGCGCGCAGTTCGGCCAACAAGGCCTGCAGATAGTGCGAACGGCGCTCCCCGCCTGCCAGACGCCGGCAGCATTCCTCTTCGAGACTCACATGATTGGTCTCGGCAGCGGCTATCAACATCCGATACAGCTGCGTATCGATCTCCAGAACCACTTTGGCCATGTCCAGCGCCTCCTTGCTACCCGCAATTCCTTGAATAGCGTGCACCCTGCGTACGGTCATTGACGCAAAGTTGTCGTACGGTGCCTTTAAGTTAGTAAATCAGAGCGTTTGCGCGCCGCTGCACGTTCAGACGAGCGGTGAAAACACTTCGCAAAGATGCAATAAGCAGTTGCCAGCCAAGACATCGCGGCGCAATGTCTGAAGCAGTGCCAATCTTCGCAAGAGGCTCGATTCAAAGTATCCCCGTTGATTTTTTCACGGCAGAAAAGGAGCTGTCGGCAGCGCGTCTTTTGCAGTGCGAGATTTTCAGAAGGAGAAAGTTGAATGCCTTACCAACCGAATGACCTCCTCAGCCGTCATTTTCAGGAAAGCGGCCCCGACCTCATCAACAAGGTCGAAGAACAACTCAACCTGGTTTCACCCAACAGCCCGAACATCCCGATTTACCGCGACATGATCCTGACCGTGCTGCGCATGGCCCAGGAAGATCACAACCGCTGGAACGCCAAGATCACCCTGCAAGCCCTTAGAGAACTGGAGCAAGCCTTCCGCGTGCTTGAACAATTCCGGGGTCGGCGCAAGGTCACCGTATTCGGTTCGGCACGTACGCCGGTCGAACATCCGCTGTACGCCATGGCGCGAGAACTCGGCGCCGCACTCGCACGCTCGGAGATGATGGTCATCACCGGTGCCGGCGGCGGCATCATGGCGGCGGCTCACGAAGGTGCCGGACGCGATAACAGTCTCGGCTTCAACATCACCCTGCCCTTCGAACAGCATGCCAATCCGACCGTGGACGGCACCGCAAATCTGCTGCCATTCCACTTCTTCTTTACCCGCAAACTGTTTTTCGTCAAAGAAGCCGATGCCTTGGTGCTGTGCCCGGGCGGGTTCGGCACGCTGGACGAAGCGCTGGAAGTGCTGACGTTGATCCAGACCGGCAAAAGTCCGTTGGTACCCGTGGTTCTGCTGGATGCGCCGGGCGGTACGTTCTGGCAAGGCGCGATGGATTTCATCCGCCAACAACTGGCGGACAACCACTACATTCTGCCGACCGACATGCAACTGATGCGTCTGGTGTACAGCGTCGAAGAGGCGGTAGAGCAGATCAATCAGTTCTACAGCAACTTCCACTCCAGTCGCTGGCTCAAAAAACAGTTCGTCATTCGGATGAATCACAAGCTCAACGACCAGGCGCTTGAGCACATGCAGGAGGCCTTTGCCGACCTGTGCCTGAGCGATCAATTCCATCAACACGCCTACAGCGGCGAGGAACACGACGACGCACAGTTCAGTCATCTGGCGCGATTGGCCTTCGCATTCAACGCCCGCAATCACGGGCGCTTGCGCGAACTGGTGGATTACATAAACCTGCCGGAAAACTGGGTTGATGCCAAACCGCAAACCACGCTACGCAGCCGTGAACCGTCAAAGGTAATTTGAAGGCAAAAAAAACGGCCCACTACCGAAATAGTGGGCCGCTTTTTATTGAATCGACTTAGTCGTCCATCCCTCTGCCGCTGAACAAGCGGCTGATCATCTCCATCGAAAACCCCCGATAGGCCAGGAAGCGACCTTGTTTGGCTCGTTCCTTGGCATCGATGGGCAAGTGTCCGGAGAACTTGCGTCGCCAGGTATCTTCAAGCTGTGCCTGCCAACTGATACCGCTCTCGCGCAGGGCGAGTTCGATGTCAGGACGTTGCAAACCGCGCTGGCTCAGCTCTTCACGAATCCGCAAAGGGCCGTAGCCGGAACGGGCACGATAGGACACAAAGCTTTCAAGGTAACGGGCTTCGGAAAGCAGTCCCTCTTCCGTCAATCGGTCGAGGGCTGTTTCGATCATCTCTGCCTCGGCGCCGCGCTGACGCAGTTTGCGTGTCAGCTCGACTCGACCGTGCTCGCGTCGAGCGAGCAGGTCCATGGCAGTTCGTCGCACCGCGACGAGAGTATCGAGTACGACGGTTTTCATCGCTGCAATCAGATGTCAGCGTCGGCCAGGTCGTCGGCAGTCTCTTTGACCGGCGAAGCCTTGGTGTCAGCCGCTGGGGTCAGCAGCTTGTCACGCAGTTGCTTCTCGAGCTTGGCTGCGATTTCCGGGTTATCTGCCAGGAACTTGGCCGAGTTGGCCTTGCCCTGACCGATCTTGGTGCCTTCATAGGCATACCAGGCGCCGGACTTCTCGACGAAACCGTGCAGCACACCCAGGTCGATCATCTCGCCGTTGAGGTAGATGCCTTTGCCGTAAAGAATCTGGAACTCGGCCTGACGGAACGGCGAAGCCACCTTGTTCTTCACAACCTTGACGCGGGTTTCGCTGCCAACCACTTCGTCGCCTTCCTTCACCGCGCCGGTACGGCGGATGTCGAGACGGACCGAAGCGTAGAACTTCAGCGCGTTACCACCGGTGGTGGTTTCCGGGCTACCGAACATCACGCCGATCTTCATGCGGATCTGGTTGATGAAGATCACCAGGCAGTTGGCGTTTTTGATGTTACCGGTGATTTTACGCAGGGCCTGGGACATCAGACGGGCTTGCAGGCCCACGTGCATGTCGCCCATTTCGCCTTCGATTTCAGCCTTCGGAACCAGTGCAGCCACGGAGTCGACGATGATCACGTCTACTGCGTTGGAGCGCACCAGCATGTCGGTGATTTCCAGAGCCTGCTCGCCGGTGTCCGGCTGGGAAACCAGCAGGTCATCAACGTTTACGCCGAGCTTGCCGGCATATTCAGGGTCGAGGGCGTGTTCGGCATCGACGAATGCGCAGGTCGCGCCGGCTTTTTGAGCCTGGGCGATCACGGACAAGGTCAGTGTGGTTTTACCGGAAGATTCAGGACCGTAGATTTCAACGATACGACCTTTTGGCAGACCGCCGATGCCGAGTGCGATGTCCAGACCCAGAGAGCCGGTGGAGATAGCCGGGATCGCCTGACGGTCCTGATCGCCCATACGCATCACGGCACCCTTGCCGAATTGACGTTCGATCTGACCCAGGGCCGCAGCCAAGGCTTTCTTCTTGTTGTCGTCCATTAAAGTCCTCACGTAATCAATAAGGCCTGACGGCCAACACCTGTATAAGTAGCCAGTATTATTCCACAGCGTTCACGGATCGCCTACCCCTGATTTTCGATTTCTCGTGCCGCTAGTCGCAGGAGCCCCTCTAGCGCGGCCTTCACCGTTTGTCGGCGGACTTCATCACGGTTCCCGGCGAAATGCTGGACCTCGCTGGAAACCGCTTCATCCACACCCCATGCCAGCCAGACCGTGCCCACCGGTTTGTTCGGCGTACCACCGTCCGGCCCGGCCACACCGCTGACCGCCACGGCGAACCGCGCCAGGCTTTTTTCCTGAGCGCCGATCACCATGGCCTCGACGACCTCGCGGCTGACCGCGCCAACGGTTTCGAACAATGCTGGCGGCACACCGAGTTGCTGGGTTTTCTGGCGATTGGAATAAGTCACGTACCCGGCCTCGAACCATGCCGAACTTCCAGGAATGCGGGTGATGGCTTCGGCAATCCCTCCACCGGTACACGACTCGGCGGTGGTGACATGGGTATTGAGCACTTGCAGGCGTCGGCCAAGTTCGGCAGCCAGTTGGGTGATCTCTTTCACGGCGCGCTCCGGATCAGATGGAATGAGTCCCACCGTACACGAGCCGGTTGCGCTTTCAATACACAAGCTTATTCAAAATGTACCGGCGCGAGCGCTCTGATATAAGCCTGACACGCCTGCAAGGCGATCAATCCACGGTCACCGGTGTCGGTGATGGCGATAATTCGTTGAGCATGCGCTGGGTCAAGTCGGGCGCGTACGGCTGCATGATCCACGCCGCCGGGGCCGGCGGTGGCTGGCACCCCGACGCCTGCGGCAACGTCGCCGGCATCGAGGAGGACTGACAGGCGCAGATCAGCAGTGGCAAGGCGATCGCGCAGGCGATCCTGATCACGTTGGGCATCGTTCAACGCTCGATAATGGGTTTGTTCACTGGCTGAGAGACGTTGCTCAAGGGCCAGACGTTTATCCTGCTCGGCCTGTTGCGCGGTGGCGGCGGTCAGAGTCAGTTGATTCAGCGTTTCGGCGTTTAATCGAGCCTGTTCGGCCAATTGTTTACCGTAGCGCCAGTCCTGAAACTGCCAGGCCAGTGCCGCAGCACCGACAGCCAACAACACAACGCCGATTACTCGCCAGGGGATTGGCATAGCACCGCCCTCGCCCGCGCCCAGATTTCCAGACGATCCTGCAAGCCGTTCAACCCGCCGTTGATTCGGCGGGTGATGGTGTTGAACTGGTCACGGTCGGCCAGTTCGTTCAAGCCGTTCTGTTCCCAGAACCATGCTGCGGATTCGGCGGCCCATTGCGGCTGTTCCAACAGTTCGGGCAAGGACAACAGACGCTCATCGCCAAACAGCCCGAGGCTGCACTGGCGATAGTTGTTGCGGCCGGTGATCTGGATCAGGCCGCGTCCACGGTACTTTTGCCCATCGCCATCGGCTTCGGGCGTATTGCCCAGACGCAAGGCCAAGGTACCGGTGTCGTACTTGCTCAGGTATTGGTTGTTGCCCAGTTCGCGCACGTATCGCAGTTGCCCCGACTCATGACCGACCTGTGCGAGAAACGCGGCGATGCGTTTGGGCGTGTCGATGTGGCGGCGGGTCATGGCCGTGTTGAGTGAAGAAACAAAAACGCCCGCTTGGCTGCGGGCGTTGGGCATGATGTTTAAAAGGTTGTTTTCAGTTATTTGCATAATGCGTGATCCTCCCTGGATGCTCCGATTGAATCATGGCTGGCGGACAATGCCTGCCAGCCTTTTTTTGCCAGAGTTTTCAGGAGTGCTGTCCGGGGCTATTTGCCTGGGCCACCTATAGACCGCGGTATCGAGCCCTCAATACTTGATGACATACAGCAAGGCCGTGTTCATCGGTCGCGCTTCATTACCACCCGACGCGGCGATAGAGACGGTATGCGTGTGTTGACCCGCGGCATCCACTCCTACGTTGTGCGCATGGTTGCCATCCGCGACGATGCCGTGCGAGTGCGCCGGTGCGTTGGTAGTAAAGTTGCGGTTGTAGGCAGGGGCCGAACTGGACCCCATGATGGAACCCGCCGTATTACCACCGTTGATAACCCCCTGCCCCCCCATGACCACATCGATGTTGAACGCACCACCGCCAACAACAGCGCCACCGTGAGAGTGCAATCCGGCAGCATCTGTGCGTGCCGCATGGGCATGGTTGCCAGCAGCGGCCGCCGACACATCATGAGTGTGGGAAGCATTCTGCCCCGCCTGCTTGCTGCCGAGTACTCGACCTGGATCGACACCGCGACCATCGTCCAGACCGCGGACAAACTCGCCACGAAGTTCCGGTACGTTGAAGGTATTGACACCGTCACCAGCGCCAAACCGGGTCCCAATCGCGGCAAACAGATTGGCGTACTGAGTCCTCGACACAGGCTGCCCGCTGCACTTGAGCCAACCACTGGGGGCGTCTACGGTGGCAACGGCTTTCACATCACCGACATCAGCCCCCAGTTGCCTTGCAACGCCAGTACTGGCGATCAGAATCCAGGCACCGCTGCCCACAGAACTGTTCCACTGCACCCAGGCGTCTCCCGTCGCAACGATTTCACCGGAGCGAAGGGGGGTATGGTCGACGCCGACAATGGGTTTGGCAATCGAACCGGCCACGGAGAAGGTACTGGCTCCGGTATTGGTATTAAGTGCCTTGAACCGCAAAACCATCCCATCGACCAGCGTGGTCGGAATAGGTGAATAGGTTGCTGCGTAGGCATTCGCCGTACCGGTGTCCAGGGCAAAATCGATGAGACCAGCCTGATTGATCTTGCGTATCGCCACCAGCAACTGCCCGAGATTGGCCTCGTCGGGTGTCAGCGCACCGGCCTTGATTACACCCAGCAATTCCTCGGTAACAGAATTTCCCCATACAGCAGGGATCAGCGATCCAGGGGTTCCGGCTACCGGATTTTCATCGACAAACTTGCCATTGACCAGCCCAACGCTGGGCACACTTTTTGGATAATCCATTATTCAGTCCTTAATCGTAATTGATGTACACCTGGGTATGAGCCGGTGCACTGCGGTGAATGAGGCACTCCAGCGCCGAGCCTGGATTCATGCCGAAGCGTTCGCCCCAGTAACTGGCGCCAAAACGGCGCCCGCTCGACAGGCGCCCTCCGGTATTGAGGATCCACATGAACTGCGCCCGCCAAGTACCGAAGTGCGCCTGGCCGAAACGCGAACGCCCCATGCGCGGAACCCGTAGTTCGGAGACCGTGGCGTCTGGATATCCCTGGGTACGCGCAATTTCGACGAAATAGACCGCTGTCTGACCGCCTACCGCCAGCAACCGCCGGCGCACTGCAAGGCGTCGGTCGTCATAAAGTGGTGTGGCGCCCAGACAAGGGTCCGGCAAGTTCATTACTGCCTCCCAATCCGGCACCAATTCGCTGACGCCGGCCGGGTCCATCTCGTTGAGCAAATCAATTGCACGTCCATCAAGTCTTGCCAGTTCCTGCGCGATGCCCTCGAGCACCCGGTCCAGCTCCGGGACGCGCTCTGGCTCCCAGGCCGGGCCACTGGGCAACAGGCTTCTCAACTGGTTCTGGTACTGCGTGGCACTTCTCAAGACAGCCATTCGCACCCCCCGAAAGTCAGCAGTTGATTGCTGGCAGCCGTGACGTTTTCCGATGGCGAAACGAGCGAGTGATCTGTTTCACCCGTTGCACTGCTGATGGCCTCGTTGATATGACTCAGCAACAACGTCTCCCCCAGCCCCGCCTCTCGGTTGTGCAGATCACGCAACTGATTTTCGATTGCCGCACGGACAGCACTGGTATCCGGGGTGATACGCAGTTTGTAGTTCACCAGTACTTGCACTGGCGCCATGACATTGACATCGGCAGTCACCGGACGCAGCGGTTCGATGTGGGCCTGAACCTGCGCCAGTTGCTCTTCGTTTGGAATGGGCTGTACATCGTCGTCACGCATCACGAACACGCCGACAGTGCCCGGCCCAAGGAAATTGCCACGACACCAGGCGCGGGTAACACCCGGGCATTCCAGAGCCCACGTTTCGTAGTCTTGCGCTGAACCGCCATGAGGAATCAGACGGTAGGAGCGAATCACCCGGGCGCGCAGCGACTCGAGACTTTCCTCAGCCACCCCTCCCGTGAGCCCGGGTGGCAGGACTACGAAACTGTTGCCGACAATGCCGGCAATCGTTTGCACCAGGCTGAGCGTGAGTCCGGCCTCGGCATTGCCCACAGGACCGGCGTCGAGTGCAGCGATGCTGGTGTTGTTGATACCGTGGCGCAGGACACTCGAGGCCGTCACCTTGTAGGTACGCCCATCGCTCGCTTGCAACAGCGTATCGACATCCAGCACTGCACCAATCCTGGCATTGAATCTGACGGTACCGCTGGCAACTTGCGCGGGTTTGCGCGGCTGGTTCAAACGCAATGAAGCAATGCGTTCGAGAGTCGATTCATCCGCTGAGTCGGGCAGGATCTGCTCGGAAATCCAGTCGAGATAACCGTACAGACCATAAACAGCGCCGCCAAGCGTGCGGGCCAGTACTTGCGCATCGGACTGGCGCAGCGAATCGCTGGCCAGGTCGCTTTGGGCGCGTTTGATCAGCACCGGTAGCGAAGGGGTTTCAAACGGCATAGATCACCTGCCAACTGTTATCGGGGTTGATGTCCAGACGTTCGCCATCGGCCAGGGTCAAAACCGTGCGCAGGTTCAAGCGCTGGGCGTCGAGGCGTTCGCTGATGATGTCGATGGCGCTGCAATGGCCGTCGTCGATAAGCCATTGCAGGGCTTCGCGGGCATAGAACTCGGCGTCCATCTGGGTCTGTCGGGTCAGCTTGACCCGGCGCAGCAGCCACAGCCGCGAACCGATACGGTCATCGGCGACGGTGGGAAACGTGTCACCCCACCAGCCGAAACGTTCCTCGTGGTCGAGGGCGTCGTCATCGGCGGCTCGGCGCCAGGTGAACAGGCTGATGAGTACGGCGCGGGTCAGTGCGGCGTGCAGGTTTTGGCTGATAAACATCATTGACCTCCCGCTGGTGCGCCGCTCTGCCCGCTACCCGGTTGCACGCCAACATGCATATGGTTGGTCTGGCTGATGCCGCCAGCGATCTGATCGCCAGTGGAGACGATCTTGCCAGTCTGATTAATGACCGGCGTGTCGATGTTTACCGCGCTGCTGGCGCGAATGTTAAGGGTGGCGGTTTCGATGTCGATGACCCGGCCACGCTTGAAATGAATCTTGTCGCCTTCGTCGGTGTAGATCGCCACTTCGCCGGACTGCAGCGATTGCAGACGATAGCGGCGGTCGGCGACCACCAGCGCGATGGCGTGCGAACGGTCACCGCCGATAAACGTCACGACACCCTCGGCGCCGGCCAGCGGACTGCTGGTAAAACCGTAGGGTTCGAAGTGCTCCATGTCGTCATTCACTTCGCCGGCGGTGAGGCGCATTTGCAGCGATTGCAGCTTGGATGCCGAATTGGCGAGCACGACAGTGCCGCGCGCCAGGAGGCGTGTCAGTAGGCTCATGAGTTGTCCTCGGGATTCTGCCAGACACATGAAAACCCTGTGGGAGCGGGCTTGCCCGCGATGGCGGCGTGTCAGGCAAAGAAGTGTTGCAGCGACCACCGCTATCGCGGGCAAGCCCGCTCCCACAAGGTCCAATGGTGTCTGCGAAAAATCAGGCTGTGGTGTTTTTCGGGGGTGTCGGGTTAGCGTCGAAGGTGTGCGGTGGCGCGACATGCAGCGTGGTGATCGAGCCTTGTGCCGACAGTGAGTACGTGACTTTCGAGATCAGCATGTCGCCGTCGAACTGAAGTACTGAGTCTTTCACTCGCACCAGCGTGTTGTGTCGCCACAAATCACCGTTGGACTGGCGCCAGCCCTGCACCTGATAGGTGGTGCTCTGCGCCCGGCCCATACGGGTGGCGCTTTCCCACTGGGCGCGTTGCTGCGCCAGCTCCAAGGTCAGTTGCGTACCTTCGTTGATCACTGTGGTCCGTCGACGTTTGAACGACAGATCGGCAGCCGTCGATTCAACTTCGCTGACCGCCCTGCCGCTCTTGGTATCCGAACCTTTTTGCTGGCCGATCACCCGGTATTCGGAGAACACCTGGCTGTAATCCATCGGCGCATTCGCCGACAGGACATTTTTGCCCAACTCCAGTACATCGCTGGCCCGACCACCGCTGCCGGGTTTGGCCAGCACCAGCCGGCCTTGCTCGTCATCAGTGGAAAACACCCGCAACAGCGAGAGCAATCGGTCGATCGACTGAAACACCGTTTCACCCGGCACGATCGTATGTTTGGTCAATCGTGCGGTTTCGGGAATTTCGTTGACCACCGACTGCGAATACTCCATCGCCAGTGCCTGGACGATGGTCAACAACGGTTGTTCTTGCCATTGATTCGGCCGGTTGGTGGCCGCGCAGTCGACCAGATCCTGAGTCTTGGAGCTGCCTTCGATGCTCAGACTGATCTGGCGTCCGTCGTAGCTGATCGGTGCCTTGAACACGTAACCGGTGAGCACCAGATCCTTGCCGATCCGCACTTCACACGGGTCGCCGGGTTTGATCCGCTGATCCAGCGTCTGCCCCGGCCATTGCCAGGTAATGTCGAGTTTGAAAGTGCGGAACTGACGCTCCAGATCAGCCGTGATCTCCACGCTTTTCCAGCCGCCATACTCCATGTCACCGACGCTTAGCGTGACGCGGTTATCCATCTCGGTCATGACTCACTCCCTGGAGACTTTTACATCGTTGGGCGGGAGGTACAACGGGTGGGCAACCCCATTGCGTTGAGTCACTTCCGTCACTCGCGTGGCATCCGCGAATTGCTTATAAGCCACCACCAGAGCCGGCAGGCTTTCCTGAAAGGACTTGCTGACCAACCGCACCCCCGAAGAAGCCACCACTTTGAGGTGCGCATTCAAGGCATCCTTCACATCATTGATGACCTGAAAATGCGCAGGGCCGGCCTTGTCCAGCATCGGGTTGATTGCTGCTGCCACCGCGTCACGCAGTGCTTGCATATCATCAGTAACCGGCACTTCCTGACGAGTCACCGGTTGATGAGTCTGCTGATCCAGCGAAGGGGTGGTTTGCAGTTTGACCGGCGGCGTCGCCACCGGCATCGACGCTACCCACTGCGCCACTTTCACCAACACGGTGTCCTGCACCAGATCGGTCATGGCTTGCGCCGCCGCCGTAGTGTCCTTGCCGGTGGTGAGTTTGGGTGCGTCAGCCTTGCGGATCGCCTCGAGTTGTTGGGACACGTCGGCAATCACGCCACGGTAACCCTCCTTCGCAAACGACTTCAGCTCCTTGATATCGCCGAGCAGGCCCTTGAACTCCGCCGCCACTTCCTTGGGCAACTCCTTCACAGCTTTGACCAGCTCAGTGATTTCTTTGTACTGCTCAATCAATGGTTTGAGCTGCTCTTTGATTACCTCGTAAACCCCGGTCAGGCTGTTGCGCAGATTGGCAATGCCGATCCGCGCAGCCTTGATCAGGGTCATGGCCTGCTCGAAGCGCGCGACCGCCGAACCGAGCAGCGTGTCCGCTTTGGCTAGCAACACTTTCTGCGTACTGACTGTTGCGGTTGGAAACGGCAACGGTTGATCGGGATAGAACTTCAGCGCGAAGGTCACCAGCCCGCCGTCCTGGCGGGTGTGGGTCATATCGCACTCGCCGACCTTGACCTGTAGCCGTCCCAGCCACGGATGCACCAGTTCACCGCTGCCCTGCTCCAGCGCCTTGAGCAGCTTGTCGCGCTGTTCAAGGCAATCAGGGCCGATGATGAACGCCGTCAGATCATGGGTCTTGGCCTGCTGGCCGAGGTCCTCGAAAAACGGCAGGTCACGTTGCGGGTACTCATGCAACTGACCTTTACGACCGACAGGGGTTTTCGCCTGGTCGATCCAGAAACCGACACCCCGAAAGGATGCCGGCAACAAACGGTCACGCCAGTTCATTGGAACCTCCCATCGAAAGCGAGCGGTAGCCGATGCGCGAAGACAGCGCCAGCCCCGGTTGATTGGTTTGTGGTTGATCGGTACGCAGCCCGGCCGGCGCATTTTCGAAGCGTACGGTCAGGCCGCCTTCGAGTTGCGTGCGGTTGTTGGCGGCGCTTTGCTGGATCAGCGTGCTTGAGGATTGAGTCAACGAGCTGGAGTGTGTTGATTGCGCCAGCGGCAAGTTGAGTGCGACGCCGCCAGGCGTCGTCAGCGCACCTTGCGCAGGTTCATAGGTACCACCAAAGAACGGTGCAAATTCACCTTTGCCTTCAGCATTGGTTTTGTTTTGCTCCTCGGTGAAGCTCTCCACCTTGCCGGTGATTTTGCCAATGAAGCCACCGACGCTGCCGCCCAGAAACTCCTGAATCGGCGCCATGATTGCTCTGATTTCTTCCGCTTTCTTGCTAAAAAAACCGCTTACCGAATCCCAGGTTTCCTTCAAACTCTGCATCGGCGACCACGTGAATTTTTCACCGAGACTGATAAAGAAATCATCGACCCCCAGCTTGATGTCTTCCCACAAGTCCGAAAAAACTTCCGGTATCAGCGCCCAGCCCGCCGCAATGGCATCCATCGGCACCCAATCAAACATCTCTCGCAACACGGCTTTGACCGGTACGGTCAGTGCCACGAGCAGATCCCAGATCGCCGAAAACAAACCGGTGATCGCGCCCCAGTTGTTCAGGATCATTCCGTAAGGCGTCCAGGCAAACCACGCCTTGAGGAATTCGAATCCGGCACTGACGACCGCTTTGACCCGATCGAACATCGCCGAGAACACACCGCTGATGGGCGCCCAATACTCGACAATTTTTTGCCAGAGCCCAGCGAAAAAAGTCGAAATCGGCTTCCAGTTGGCAATGATCAACCCTGCCGCGACGGCAATGCCCATGGCAATCAGCATGATCGGATTGGTCTTGAGCACCATGCTCATGACATCGAGAACTTGCGTTGCTCCAGTCACGGCGGTTTGCATCGCCGAGAAGGCAATGGCGCCCGCCGCGAGTCCCTCCACCAGTTTCGGGTTGTCGTTTAGCAAACTGCCGAAACCAGTCAGCATCGGCTCAAGGCCGATCACCACCGCACCGACCGCCGGCACCAGTGCCGCATTCACTGCCGTCGAAACCTTCTCCATCGACGCACTGAACACATTCATGTTCTGCGCGGCAATCTTCGGTGCGGCAGGCAGATCAACGGTTTTCGCAGTCTCACTGACTTCCGCCAATTTGCCCTGAAAGGCGCCCGCCGATTTGATGCCGTCCACGAACGGCGTGATCACGCTGCCGCCCTTGAACAGACCGCTGATGTCCAGTTTGCCGAGGCCCGTCTGTTCGAGATTCTTTTTGAAGCTCTCGACCTTTGCCCGAAGGGCGCCAAGTTTGGGCGACAGTTCATCGATGCCCGTGATCAGCACCGGAGTTTTCACTTTCTTTTCTTCGTCTGCCATCACTGCACCTGCTGCATCGCATTGATCCGTTGCGCGTGCTCCAGCGATTCGCGGAGCACATCCAGTGGCCTGGCCATCATCTGTTCGGGGTCAACCTTCCAGAACCAGGCCAGGTCATAGGCGACTGCGATCAGGTCGGTGATGGCTCCGACGCCGCACTCATGAAAAAACTCGCAACCGCCCAGCTCAACGCGTTGAGGTCAGCCAGATCCAACTGGTTGACCGACGACGGCGGAATGCCGGCGCACACGGCGATGTATTTGGCGGCGACGTC
Organism: Pseudomonas sp. McL0111; assembly: GCF_052567255.1. Taxonomy (NCBI): domain Bacteria; kingdom Pseudomonadati; phylum Pseudomonadota; class Gammaproteobacteria; order Pseudomonadales; family Pseudomonadaceae; genus Pseudomonas; species Pseudomonas sp. McL0111. The sequence continues at coordinate 195,716 of NZ_CP199585.1, forward strand.
CATGTCGAGGCTGACCTCTTCGCTCTTGTCGATCTTGTACGGCAGCGCCTTGATCGCTCGCACCTCCTGCACCGTCGGACGGCGCAGGACGAGTTCGGTCAGGGGCTCGCCGTGAGCTTCGATCGCAACTTGAAGCTTCACGGCGCCGCTCATTGCCAGGTCCCCTTGATGCCTTCGAATTTCAGTTCGATGGTGGCGTCATCGCCCTTGGAGACTGGCTCTTCGACCAGGTAAGCGCCGGCCAGCACGTAGACTTTGCCGTTGCTGAATTCGCAGGTGACGGTGATGTCGGTGCCGGCAATCAGTTGTTTCAGCGGGAAGTCGGCAGTGTGCAGCGCAGTCACTTTGAACGACGGCGCAATGTCGGTTTCCTTGTAGAAACCCGGCACGACGGTTTCGCGTTTTACCGCCATCAGCGGGGCTTCGCAGCCGCCATTGATAGTCAGTTGTGCGCCGTCGACTTTGACGTAGCAGGTGCCTGCAATCAGTTGACCCATGGTGTTACTCCCTTCAATAAAAAAGCCCACGCGAGGTGGGCTGAATGCTGGACATCAAACGCGCTTATCAAGCCGCGTCGTCGTACTGCAGACGGAATTGGTTGAGCAGTGCGAACACGCGCAGACCGTTGATGTAATCCGGCGGGAACAGCACGTTCACGCGGCTCGGGTCCTGCACGTCGCGTTCGACGATCAGGTGCTCGGCGAACAGTTCGGCGTTCTCGACGTGGCCTTCCAGTTCGAGCTTGGCGTACTGCGCGATCAACTCACCGCGAATGGTGCTCGGGGTGACGATCGGCTGACCGGCGCCGAAACGGGTACCGTTGGAGGCCAGTTTGTGCCGGCCGTACTTGCTGGTGATCACGCTTTGCAGACGACGCACGATGAACGCCGACTGGTGCATGGTTTCGCTGTCCAGGTACGAATTGTCGGCCTGACCGAACGCGTTTTTCTGGTAGGTGGTGATCGAACGCTGGATGCGCACGTAGCCGCCTTCGTAGTACGCGGTGGCAATGCCGTAGTTGAGCAGCGACTGACGCTCGGTCAGGGTGAAGCGCTCGCTGGCTGGCGCCGGATCAACACCCGGCAGGCTGCCGCTCTGGGTCGGACGGCTGGCGTCGGCGGAGATGAACACCGAGGTGCGTGCAGCCAGTGCGGCAGCTTGTACCCATACCGGTTGTGGAACACCCGGCTCCAGCGCCTGAATGGTCATGTGCTGGTCATTACGAGCCTGACCGGCTGCAACCAGAGTGCCGACAGTGCCGCGTTTGGCGCTGTAGACGTGACCGAACAACTGCTTGGCCCACGACCAGCGACCGGTGCTGTCATCCATCACCGCTTGCCAGGTATTGAGGGTCGCCAGATCCGACCATGGCAGGGTGATGAATTCGAACGGTTCATCACCAAGTGCCGCCACTGCTGCAACCTGATCCGGGACACCGACGCCACCGATCATCGCCGTGATCGCAGTAACCAGACCGGCCGGGGTTTCTTCGCCGTTGCTCTTGCCCAGGCGATTGAATTGCAGACTGATGTCATTACCGCTGTCGCCGGTCCATTTGGCGTTCACGGTGACTACCCCTTCGACAGCCGAAGCACTGACTGGCAGATCGGCGGAGGCATTGATTTTCTGCACCAGTGCGGTAGCCGCCTGAGTAGCGGTAGCACCATTGACTACGGTGGCTTGTACACGCACACCACCGATATACAGGTTGAGCACGCCTGCCTGGGTGGCGGTGCCGGTCAGGGTCAGCACGCCTTTGGCGATGGCGCCTTCAGCGTTGTGCAGCGGCAGGCACCAGATCTCGCCGATCGGGTCAGCCTTGCGGAAGGTTTCGTACATCGAGGCGAGCATCGAGCCTTGACCACCGATGCTTTTCGCCAGCGCAACGCTGGAGACCAGCACCAGTTTGCCGACTTCGCTCGGGGCGATATTGTCGTTGACCTGAGCGACGATCAAACGGCGCATGGCCGAGGTCGCGCTATTGGCGGCCGAGTTGTCCATCTCTGCATAGAACAGCGGTACACGAATGTCCGCGGGGATGTTGCTGAATCCGATCGCCATTATTTGGCTCCCTGTGCTTTAGCTTTTGCGGTTTTGAGGGTGATATCGCCGTCGGCCAGTCGTCGGCGCCACCAGGCGCTGTCCAGCACTTCACGGCCGTCGAGGGGCAACAGATCGCCCGCCTCCGGGTCAGGCACGGCACGGCCAGCGGCCGGCAGCACGGTGATGCGTTTGCTCATGGGGTTACGTCTCCAGAGAAAGTCAGTTCCACGCGCCCGTCAGGGCCCGGGTATTTCAGGTTGGGGTCGGCCGGGTCGATCGCATCGACCCGCACGGTGACCCCGGTAAAGGACGACAAACCGTCCAGTTCACGTTCGTGCCAGCTCTCCGCAGGCTGACTTGGCAGATTGCGGCCGAGCTGGAACTCGGCAAAAAAGCGCAACCGGTAAAACACTCGGCTGCTGTTGATCGACAGCAGTTCGCCGCCGTCATAAACGATGGCGCTGTAGTCGGGATCGGGTTTGAAACCCACCAGTGCGCGCCACAGTTCGGCGCGCAGCTCGTGCAACAGATCCAGCGCTTTTGTAGCGTCGGTGGCGTCAAGCACCAGAACGATTTCGAAACGATCGCGGATCGGTTGGGCGGTTACGTTTTGTGCGGTGCTGTTGCTGGCGAGATCCGCCAGCGGGGTAACGTGGGCCGAGGGTGTCGGCAGATCAGGATTGCCTTGCAGCAACGCCAGATCGACACCCACCGAAATGTGATTGGCAAGACCAGGGCATTGCGCACGCAACTGCGTGAGGATCGGGGTGATCTTCATGTTGGTGTTCCAGAGTTCAGAAGAACGGGATCTGCAAGAACACTGCAAAACCCTGTGGGAGCGGGCTTGCCCGCGATGGCGGTGTATCAGCCGACATCTCTGTCGAATGTGCTGGCCTCTTCGCGGGCAAGCCCGCTCCCACAGGGACCTATGTCGCTGTGGGGTAGAGGTGAATCAGTCTTTGGCTTCGGCCTTGGGGTCGAGGCAGGCGGCGTCAATCACGCAGCGATAGCTGTTTTCGCGGTTGCCGCTGGCGGTGACCTTTTCGATCGACCAGCGCCCGCGCATGAAGTCCGGCCACGTGTCATCGAGCAGCACCAGACCTTCAGCCGCCAACTGTGGATCGCCCGATCAGGATTGCCTTGCAGCAACGCCAGATCGACACCCACCGAAATGTGATTGGCAAGACCAGGGCATTGCGCACGCAACTGCGTGAGGATCGGGGTGATCTTCATGTTGGTGTTCCAGAGTTCAGAAGAACGGAATCTGCAAGAACACTGCAAAACCCTGTGGGAGCGGGCTTGCCCGCGATGGCGGTGTATCAGCCGACATCTCTGTCGAATGTGCTGGCCTCTTCGCGGGCAAGCCCGCTCCCACAGGGACCTATGTCGCTGTGGGGTAGAGGTGAATCAGTCTTTGGCTTCGGCCTTGGGGTCGAGGCAGGCGGCGTCAATCACGCAGCGATAGCTGTTTTCGCGGTTGCCGCTGGCGGTGACCTTTTCGATCGACCAGCGCCCGCGCATGAAGTCCGGCCACGTGTCATCGAGCAGCACCAGACCTTCAGCCGCCAACTGTGGATCGCCCGATCAGGATTGCCTTGCAGCAACGCCAGATCGACACCCACCGAAATGTGATTGGCAAGACCAGGGCATTGCGCACGCAACTGCGTGAGGATCGGGGTGATCTTCATGTTGGTGTTCCAGAGTTCAGAAGAACGGGATCTGCACGAACACTGCAAAACCCTGTGGGAGCGGGCTTGCCCGCGATGGCGGTGTATCAGCCGACATCTCTGTCGAATGTGCTGGCCTCTTCGCGGGCAAGCCCGCTCCCACAGGGACCTATGTCGCTGTGAGGTAGAGGTGAGTCAGTCTTTGGCTTCGGCTTTCGGATCGAGGCAGGCGGCGTCGATCACGCAGCGATAGCTGTTTTCCCGGTTGCCGCTGGCGGTGACCTTTTCGATCGACCAGCGCCCGCGCATGAAGTCCGGCCACGTGTCATCGAGCAGCACCAGACCTTCAGCCGCCAACTGTGGATCGCCCGGACAGGTGATTTTCACTTTGTATTTTTGCCGCAGCATCTTGCGCACTTCGCCTTCGCCCACAGCGATGGCATCCGCTTCGCTGGGCTGCGGCTGACGCACGGTCTTGAACGGCGCCATGCCGGTTTTGACTTCGCGTTGCACACAGGCCGCACCGTCCCAGTAACAGGTTGTGCATCCTTGAGTCTGCGCACGCGCGGACTCCTCCAGCGTGGCGCTGACAAAGGCGTGATCACCGGGGCGATTGTTGCTGGTTACCGACAGGATCACGTTCGCCAGCACTTTGCCCGACAACGATTTGGTCTGACCGGGCCGCGCCAGCACGTACACGTCGTCGTAAGGCTTGGCGACGACGTTGTACTTCTTCGCCAGGCGACTCACGAAGCCCATGTCGGTTTCGTTGGACTGATCGATGTGTTCGATCCTGATCAACGACACGTCGGGAGCGACTCGTGGTGAAAAACCGTGCCGCGACACCAGCTCACGAAACAGCGCCCCCAGTGTGGTCGGGCCATGACTGGCGGTGCGGCGCTGCTTGAAGCCGGTCTCATCATCCTTGCTGAACGGCGCCGACGTGGCCACCAGGGTCAGGCGAAATGGAAACAGCGACGGCGTCAGGCGAGTCACTTTGAATTGGCCCTTGTCGACCAGGCCCGTCTCCCGATAACCGACCTTCAGGCCGATTTTGCCACCCAGGCTCGGTAGTCCATCGAGGCCTTCAAGGTCTACCGTCAGGGTCAACTGGTCGGACTCGATACCGGCGGCATCGATGTGTTCCCAGCTGATCAGGCGTTGGTTGAGCAGATCCTTGTTTGCGCCATAAATCTCTACGACCGGCGTGAATCCCAGTGCCATGCAACCTCCTTAATCCCAGGCCGTGACCGGTTTGATCGCGGCGGGTTTCGAGTCGAGTTCGGGCAATGTCACCCAGACGCCTGCGGGCAGGATCGCGCCGTGTTCGGCCAACGTCGGATTGAGTTTCCACAGTGCTTCTTCGGCGGCGTCATCGCTGCGACCGGTTTCGCGGTAGAGCAGCAGATTCACCGAGTCACCGGCCACGCTTCGAACCTTACGCATTGTTGAACTCCGCTAATTCGATGACCCAATCCACCACCATCGCCGTACCGTCATCGATGATCTGGGTCTGGGTTTCGGAGACGCTGTTGATCCGCCACAAACCCCAGTTGCGACCGATGCCATCGATCAACGGCAGCGGTATGCGCAAGGCCTGCAAGGCTCGCAGTTCGTCGAGCCGATCCATGGCGACGGCGTACATCGACTTGCCGGTGATGGTCAGCGTCTCCGGTTTCTGTCCGGTCTGGCTGGATTTGGGTTTGCTGGTGAGGATCTGTATTTCGCTCCAGCCACCGTCGGACTTTCGCGCCAACGTGCTATAGGCGAAATTGCGCGAAAGACCAAAGATGAAACTGCCCAGTGCCATTTGTTGTTTCATTGAGCGGCTCCATCAGTCAGGGCTGCGTCGCGGCGAGTGGCGAGGCCGTTAGTGCTTATCAGCGGAACGAATTGAGAAGTGAAATGCGCTTCCATGGCCTGCGCGACCATGGCGGTGACTTTTTCAGCGCTGGTCAGATCACCGCCGTTGAAGTTCAAAATGGGGGCGTAGGTGATCGGTGGGCTTGGCGTCTGAGCGCTGCTCAGGTCTTTGGCCACTTGGGCCGGAGGGGCCAGTTTGTCCTCTGGAGGGGTCGCCAGTTGCTCTCCCAGATAAGAACCGAGCATTCCACCCAAGGTCCCGCCAATGAACGTTCCGATGCCGGGAGCAATAAACGTTCCGATTGTGGCGCCAATAGCGGTACCGGCCAGTTCACCGGCGGCACCCTTGACAGCTTTGTCATCGCCCTCGCGCCAGCCTTTCAATCCTGTATAGGCGGCGTGGGCAAGGGCCAGTGGCGCACCGATCTTGATGGCGGGCAACGCCTTGGCAACTGTAGGCATGAGTTTGGCGCTGGCACTTTCAACCAATGGCATGACTTTCGCTGTAGCACCTTTGAGCCACTCCGGCCGGAGGTTTTTGGCAGCATCGCCAACCATCTTCAATCGTGTTATCGCATCGTCAAACATCGGTGCGATCCTGGCCGTCACGCCGCTCAAACGGCTGCTCCTGCCAGGAACTGAAACCGAGGCACGTGACCGTGTGCTGGAAGGTGCGCGTCGACCGGACCCGCGACCTGGTCGTTTACGTTTCCGACCACCACTACTGTCGTCATCGCCGGTTATGAGATCGGCAATGTCCGGCGGCATTCGAGTAGTCGCCAGACGCAGCAGCTTTGTGGCAACCACGTCGAGCACCGAGGCCACACCAGACTTCAATACACCGCCCACAAATGGAAGAGCAGCAGCCCCGAGCAGAACAAGTCCGGCAGTCACAGCGGGAAATGCTTCGGCTGCTGTGCTCAAGCCATTGACCAGTGCAGTGAGTGTCACGGCGGCACCATCGGCCAAAGGAGACAATGCAGTGCCAAACGCTGTGGACAATCGGTTCAGACTCGCATCAAGCGCATTCCATCGCCCCTGCGAAGTATTGCCGTATGCCTCGGCGGATTTCGCCGCTGCACCGCCATCTGCGCCAAGTTCCGATGTGGCGTAGTTGCGTTTGTCGGCGACCTGCGAGAACGCGTTTTTTACATCCTCCGGTTTTTTCAGCAGCTCAAGAACTCTTGCGTCGTTTTCGCCAAAGAGTGTCTTCGTCAGTGCTGACCGTTCCTGCACTGGTCGCTTATTGAGCGCCGCAAGAACCGAGTTGATGGCAGCAGGAGCATCCTTGCGCATCTCGCCAGCCAACGATTCTGGATCAATCCCCAGTTGGGCCAAGGCTGTACGTTGCTCGGTCGAAGCCGAACCGCCCTTGGCCAGCACCGAGGTAATTCCCTTCAGCGCGGCGCCGGCACCCTCCTTGTCTGCGCCGCTGCTTAACAGCGCCGCCGCGAACGCAGCCACTTGCTCCGGAGTCAGCCCCGCTGCGATGGCACTCTCGCCAGAGCGTTGTACTACCGAACCGATATCGGCAGCCTTGGCGTCCAGACCACTGTTGCCAAGATAGCTCGTTGCATCGGCCAGATCCTGGCTTTGATATTGATCCAGCTTCAGCGACGAACGCCAGGCTGCCAACATCTCGCCAGCCGACTTGACGTCCATTCTGAAGGCCGACGCATTGATCGCGGCATCACGGGAGAACCAATTTAGTTCGTTCGCCCTCTGGTCTCCTTTGGCACCCTCGGCAATGCCGGACCGGGCGCCGACGATTTGCACCTGGATCAAGTCCGCGTTGGTCGCACCGCTGCCCGCCACCAGCTTCTCGCTGGCGAGTTCCGATGTGTTCTGCGAATGTGTTTGAAGTTGATCATTGCTCAGCTTGAGCAACTGATTGAGTTCGACCAACGCTGTCTCGTTAGCCATGCCCGACTGCATGATTTTCGGTGGCGGACGCTGCTCGATTTCAGCCTTGAGCTTTGACTTCGGCTCGCTCGCGGCAGGTGCTGCGGCACTGGATTTGAACAGCGACTGCTGGGTGACCAGCAGCTCTCGAAGCTTGATCTGTTCCTGTGTCAGCAGGCGAATATCCGAACTTGCCAATGCCAGTGTCAGGTTCAAATCCTGCAGTGGTTTGCCGAGGTCTTCCGGTACCGCCAAACCGCCTGCTGTGTTGCTGCTCTCACCGGCGTAAGTGAGCGCATATTTGTTCTCTGCCATGCCGCTCTACTCCTGTTTCACGCCAAGGCGAGTGATCGCTATGTCGTAGCGGCGCAACGCCTTTTCGGCGTCCCACTCCAGAATTTCCGCCTCACTTACCGGGTAAATGAGCGGCACGATATCGAGGATTACTTCGATGTCGCGCTCTGAAAGAAGGCCGCCGGCTGGTTTAAAAAATCGTCTATGCGCACCTGTAGCTGAGTCCAGTCCGGGACGCTCAACAGGGCCAGATCGGGGATCATCAGGCCGGCGCAATGTGCGGTGATGAACTCGGCACGTTCCTTGGCCGTTTTCAGTTTCTTCATCACTTTGGTGGCGCGCAGCACCGGCATTTCCAGGCTCAGCGAGGTCACGGTGCGGCCGGTGACGGCGAGCGGGTGCAGCAGTTGCACTTGATCGGGATCGGCGGATTTTTCCGCGTCTTCGACCTGGTCGAGAAAGTACGACGCCGGACGGGTCGACATTTCGTGCACGTACTGGGCGATGGTCACGTAGTCCGGGCGTTTGAGCTGATCGAGTTCCTTGACCGAGAGCCCGGTGGCCAGCAGCGCGAGTTCGAAGAACTGATCGTCTTCGTCATCGCCGGCAAGTTCCAGTGCTTCTTTTTGTGCGGCGTAGAACAGTGGCTTGAGCTGGATCGATTCGATCTGCGAGCCGTCGTCACCGGTGATCGGCGACAACAAGTCATGCTTTGGAGGCATCCACGACATGAAGGGAATTCCTTGGTGATTCTTGAGGGGTGTTGCACAAAAGCGACCAGACAGCCCACTGTGGGAGCTAGCCTGCTAGCGATAGCGTCAGGCCAGTCAACATGGATGTTGAAGGTGATAGCCTCATCGCCAGCAGGCTGGCTCCCACACGGGCGGGGGTCTGGCAGGTATCGGGTTACGGCATCAGCACCGCACGACGCGCATCACCGAGGATGTCGACGCCGTTGAGCACAAACTTCTGGGTGCGCACGTCGATGTCGATCACCGGCACGCCGTTTTCCAGGCGGTTGTAGGTGCGGCAGGACAGCTCCAGATTGGTCTTGGGTTTTTCGCCCATCTTCACCGCAGTTTCTTCAAGAGATTTCAGCTTGCCGCCGACGGTGTGGTAGGTGAACCAGGTATTGCCATCCTGATCCTGACCGGCTTCACGCACGTTCAGCAGGATGTCGTCGCCCAGCTTCACGCCCAGCGCGAGCATGACTTCTGTACCCATGCCTTGCAGGGTCAACTTGGCGTTGAGCGCTTTGCCGCCCTTGACCATTTCTTCAACAATGAAGCGGCCGCCGCGCATCTCTTCCACGTCGAATTCAATCTTCGGCGGAGTAAATTCTTCAACGGTCGCCGACAACGGCAGGCCTTGCAGGGTGGCCGCGATGGCCTGGCGATTACGGTTGGTAAACATTAGAGAACGTCCTCCAGGAACTGCTCGATGATTTCATCGCGGGCGTTGAGTTGATAAATCATGTGTTCGTTCGGCGCGTAGCGGCCGTAGTCGATGACCACGTACCAGGTGCCGTTCTTGTACTTCTCGACACTGTTCAGTTCCGGGTGCAGGTACACGCTGCCGCCAGGAATGGTTTCGTCGGCGACCAGGGTTTGCAGCCAGTCGTTGATGCGCTTGACCTCTTGGTCCATGAAGGACTTGGTGAGGTTTTTCGCCATGGCTTTCTGGCCGGCCTTGACCAGCTTGCGGCTGATCGCATCTTCGAGGCCGACGTAGCTGATGAACTTGCCGGTGATCGAGCGGTTACCCAGCAGCGAGAAGCCGCCGAGCACGGTGCGAGCGTAGTAGCTGACGCCGTAGCGGTTGAGCAGATCGCCTTCGGTGGAGGTGTCGAGAATGTTGTATTCGACCACTCGCGACACGTCTTCGGCGTAGGTCACCTGGTTGCCCGGGCTCTCCCACTGTTTGACCTTGGCCAGCGCGGCAATCGCCAGGCTGGATGGCGACAGGAAGACGTTTTTCTTCGCGGCTTTCGAGTACACGGCAGGCATGTTGTGCACCACCAGGCAACGGTCGAAACCGAGGTCGGCGCCGCCCAGTTCCTGGCTGTACAACACTTGATCGGCAACCGAAGCGTCCTTGCCGTCCAGCACCACACGGGCCTTGATGCGCTTGCCGAACGAGGCGAACTCGCTGGCCACCGCTTTGGTGCCGGTGAAGCCCGGCGCACCGATGATGGTCAGGTCTTCCGGGACACTGCCCAGCGCGGCCAGACCGAGCTTGCGGCCGGTCAGCGGATCAACGCCGCCGATCACCGCGTTAACCGTGTCGGCCGGGGTTGTGCCCGCTTCAACGATCACCACATACACCGGCACCTTGACCACTTTGAGGATCTGGTAAACGGCGTGATACAGCGTACCTTCCTCGGCGCCGGTCGGATCGAGCAGCGCGTGAGTGGTGAAGCTGTTGATGCGGAACGGTGCGTTACGCGGAATCAGCGGATCAGCCTTCGGCGCGGTGCCGACCAGACCGATGACGTTGTCACCCAGGCCACCCATGGCCTCGGGGGATTCAGTGGCATTGACGGTAATGCCGTTGTGCTCGAAGTTCAGAACCTCAGCCATGTTTAGTCAGCCTTCTTGGCAGCGGCCTTTTTGGCCTGAGTGGTAGGTGTTTTCAGCTCAAGTCGACCGGCACCGTGCAGAGCACTGGCCTCGACATCGAGCAGGTCAAGGTCTTGACCGATGCTCGACCAGTGCCCACCGCCGGTGGGGAATGGGACGAGCACGGTGTAGGTTTGGCGAGTTGCCATTTTTCGTTTCTCCATAAACGGGAAAGCCCCTCGTGGGGAGGGGCTTGGCGGGTGTTGAGTTTTTCAGGTGGGCAAGAAAACGCCCCGGGGTGCGGGGCGGTTATTGAGGTGCCGGAAGTGGTGTGGCTGGAGGGGAATCCGGCCAGCCTTCGGTCAGCATTTCATCAGTGTAGGTACCGGCCTCGATTGCTTGAAGAAGGGCCAGTTCACGGTCGTAGCAGGCCTGAACGTGAGCGCGGACAGCCTTGGAAATTGCAATTATCTGCGGCGATCCAATTTCGAAAAAGCCCGTGACCATCTTGTAGTTGCAGCGGTATGCAGAATCGAGGACGGCCGACAGTCCAATACTGGTGATCAGCGCCTGACTCTCGCGGCTCGTCTCGATTTGCAGGCCGTCGACAAAGACGCCAATCGCTTCCCGCTTGTAGCGTTCAGCGGCCACCAACTGCGCATAATCCGGCATCACTTCGGCAAACGGCTCCTTGACCACATCGCCATCGACCAGCCGCCACACACCGTCAGATTCTATAACCGTGCGCCGAAATAACTCTGCAGTTATCGCGATGGCCCCATCCGGAATATCAGCATGAAGAGTCGAGTCATAGCGTCCTGCCAAAATGCCAGAGCCGTCAAAAATCGCATATTTAGTCATAACCACTACCATCCCAAACCAATGACCGTTGTAGGGGCAACCGCACCAAGCGCCCCTGAAATACCTAGGTTTTGAAGTGTCGCCCCCCTAATATCACGAGCCACCACCGAAAGACCGACGTAACCCGGCGAGCTATTCATACAGTTAGATGCAATAGCACACGCGGCGAAGGCGGTTGGAAAAGTCAGCGGCCAAGAAAATGATGTTGTTCCGAGCTGTGCTGTTGGCATGACAACGTTGACCCATTGGATAACGAAGCCACCTAGCCACGACGGAAACACGATATAGCCGTTTGCTGCTTTGAGGATCTGAAACCCCCAACGCATTTTCTTCGGAGTCACGATCGTAGTGTCATCCGCGCCGCCATCTGTCATAGCCTGTGTAGCGATCTTGGCAGTTCCGAGGCTGATTTCGCTAGCCTGCGTCGCCAAAGTTGCGAGTGCCGTGATGTCTATGCCTCCCTGATTGACCGGAGCGCTCCAGGCTTTGATGCACCACATGACTGCAAGGTTGCGGGGGCGAGTGCCGACCAGTGTTCCCCGAGTGTACTGGGCCTCATCTGCCTGAAAGAGTGCGGAAGGGGGAACTCCGGTCGATATGCCTGCGCCGACGTACGCTGCCGAACCAACAACATCTCCACCGACAAACGCATGACTGTTTCCCGAGCCGTCTGCATTAACCTTCCACGCGGCACCTACGGATTGAACGCCAAGCCCGTCCTGTCCAACGGCGTCGACTGCCATGAGCGTGGCCTTCTGCCAACTTCCTGGAGAGCGACCCGCATCCACGCCTCGACCATGATCCCAACCGCGTAAAAACTCACCACGCGACTCCGGCAACCGGAAGTTTCCTGCGCCCTCATCGCCCTTGTTGTACGTCGTGCCGAGAAAAGCGGCCAGATCCGGATACGTCGCAATGCTCTGCACACTACCATCCAACTCCAGATAGCCGGGAGCAACGATCCCTGTTGGGAACGCGAGGACAGCGCCAACCGGAACAGCAGATTTTAGCCGTTCAACTTCCTTGGCCAATGCAGCTACGTCGATGTTTCCCTGATTGACCGGCGCGTTCCAGGCTTTGATGCACCACATGACGGAGAGGTTGCGCGGTCGGGTTTCGGTCGAGGTTCTCGCGACCCTGCCGGCATCGAACGTCAATAGACTCGTGGTGCTCGCAATCGTGGAGGTAGCAACCTGCGGGGCGCCGGGTTGAGATCCAAACACCCCGTTTGGGCCAGCATTCACACCATCGGTCGAGACCGTGCCAGTGATGTTTTGAAAAGCATCAAGTTGGTAACTTCCTGCGGCCCGGCCAACATCCACTCCACGCCCATGATCCCAACCACGCAAGAACTCCCCACGCGCCTCAGGCAAGCGGAAGTTCCCAGTACCCTCATCGCCCTTGTTGAACTTGCCGCCCAGATAAGCGCTCAAGTCAGGGTAAGTCGCACTGCTCTTGACGCTGTTATCCAGCTCAAGAAAGCCCGGCGGCGGTGCATCAACCGGAAACGCGACAATCGAGCCCACCGGCAATGCCGACGCCTTGGCGATCAGCGCTTCAACTTCAGCCTTGGTGTACGAATCCTTGATGCCGAACCCGGCCAGCGTCTCGGGATTTGCACCCGCAGTCGCCCGGCCATATTCGTCAACGCTCAAACTCTTGTAAGTACCGGCAGCAATCCCTGTGCGCCCAGCCAACATCTTGAACGTCAGCGCTGTAGTGCCGAGTGCGATCGGCGCGTTGGTGGTCAGATGCCACAGCGAATCGCCGTTGGCCGTGCCCTCTTCCACCATGACCGTCAGGCCTGGGGTTACCTTGGCGCTGCTGTTGGCATCGGTCGCCCGTGCCCAGTCACCGTTGGCGACAATCCACAGGCCGTTGTCCTTGGCCAGGGTCTGGTTCACCAGCAGCACTCGGTCACCAGCGATCACCGCAACGCCGTCGATTTGCTGCGCGCCGTTCAGCACCAGATTGGTGGATGCAGCGACCCGCACTGATTGTTTGCCATCCAGCTTGCCGAGTTCTTCGGCCAGATAACTCATGACCCACGCACGAGTCGCCTTGACCACCGTGTCATCAATCAACAACGTCACCAAGGACGCATTGCTGGTCTCGAAAATCGAGCGAATGTAGAACTCTTTGCCCGAGCCCGAAGTGGCCAAAACCGGCTTGAAGGACTCCGGGTATTTGACGATGGCGTAGAGAATGCCGGTGTCAGTCCACAGCCCCGCTTCACGCACATACCAACCGCCAACATCCGGCGGAATGGTCACTTCGGCGAGCAGCCAGCTCGGATTCTTCTCGTCCTGGAACAGCGCATTGAGCGGCCCGCGCCAGACTTCGCGTTTCAGTGCGGTAGCCGTCGCGGCCGGGTTGTAGACGGAGCCGCCACCATCGCCGACCGAAATCTGCGTCAGTTTGATCGGTACGCCCGCTGCCTTGCAGGCAGTTTCGTAGGCAATCCCTGCGTTGGTGAGCAGGGTGTAATAGTCAGCCATTCAGGCCCCCTGAGGATAAATAGTGGATGTTTCGACGGTGTACAAAGCAGCGGCCATGAACGCCTCGCCTGAGGTTTCGAGCCCTTCGATGAACACCGGATAAACCGTGGTCAGTTCGCCGCAGAAGGTCGCGGCGCCGATGACGTGATTGCCGAAGGCGCTCAAGCCGACCGACACCGAGAGAATGTCCCGCTCGCTTTTGGCATCCGCCAGGCGGCGGTCGAGACGGGCGTCGATTTCTTCGCTGTAGGGTTGTTCGCTGAAGGCCCGCACGGAAAAGCTGTAGGGCACGCCGTGTGGCGTTTGTTCGTACCAGGCGCGAATTTCCGGGCGCAGTTGCAAACCCTTGGCGGCGTTTTCCAGCGCTTTGCGGGTGCCGGCCTGGCGCGCAGTGGGCCAGGCGAGTTCGACGGTGAGACGCTTTTCAGCTTCCGGCGCGGCGGTGCTCCATTCGGCGACACCACGATCCGCCGCGAGATATGGCAGAAACGCGACTGGCGTTTCGCTCGGGTTCATCAGCTCGGGAAACGGTGGCGTGATGCGATCCAGCAGTTTGCCGAAGCCAAGATCCAGCGCCCGTTCAAGCGCCGAGCTGTTGGCCGGTAGCAGTGTCGGGCGTTGCGTTTGCTCACTCATATCGTCAGCACCTCGACTTCGACCGCTGTGCAGTACGGCGCTTGAAATGCGCTGGTGATGATCGGTGCCGTTGGCTCCAGAATCTGCAATTGCACTGCGCCGGCGCTGTGCAGCGTGTAGTCGATCCAGCTCGGATCAACCCGCCCTTCGAGGCGATGGCAACTGTCGGCGTAGGCCTGCAATTGTTGCTGTGCGGCGACTTTGGTCAGGCCCGAATCGGGGCCGGAATTGATCTTCGCCACGACACGGATTTTGTAGCGCTGAACGTCGGCAGCCTTGACGGTGACGAGGTCGGTTTCCGGGCGCACATCCGGACGGGCAAAGTGTTGGCGAACGCCGTCGAGCAATGCTGCGGACGGTATGCCATCGCCCTCTCGCGAAAGCACGGTGACCTGGACTTCGCCCGGCGCGGTGCGGCGACCGTTGCCGTCCTTGACCTGTGCGGCGAGGCCGTCCGGGTCGAAGGTGTAAGTGACGGTCACCACATTGCTGTCAGTGGATTCGACCTTTACCGTGGGCCGTTCGCCAAGGGTGAATACCTCGCGGCGATACTGCATCCGCGAGCCGGCAGCCGGGGCGTGTGGTGCGAGGTAATAACGCAGTCGGGCGTCGTCGTCGCTTTCATAAATCGCTGGCACTGGCGGGAATGCTGCCGGGTCACCCGGATCGAGTATCTGCCGCTCCAGCCCCATGTCTGCCAAACGCGCATCGAGGTTACTGCCGGTCGCCCACCACGCCAGCATCTGCTTGATCCGGGCGTTGTATTTACGTTCGTGGGTTTGCAGCCGCACACAGAACGCTTCGAGCGCGAGGGTCAGCAGTTCGCTTTCGTTTTCCAGGCTGGTCTTGAGTTTCGCCGCACTGTCCGGAGACCGGGCGCCGACGTATTCGACAACGAACGTCTTGAACTCGGCGAGCAGGTCCTCGAAGTCCTCGACGGTGATCAGCGACGGTTCAGCCAGTTGATTCTGGCCGGGGATCAACATGCTCATGTCACTACCTCGAAAGTCTGTTGGCGGTTTTTCCAGGTGCCGGCGAAACGCAGGAGCATTCCGGCGCCCTGACGAGTCGCGACGATCACGTTTGGCTGAAAATCGCCGATGCCGTTTTGTGCGTTGTAGAACGCTTGTGCCGCGTGGCTCTGCGCCAGAAGCAGGACGTCATCGCCGAGGTTCTGGCCGAGCAACGTGGGAATCAGCGAGCCATACAAGGGCCGTTTTTGCCGGCTGCCCAGCGGCGTGGTCAGGGCCCGGGTCGCGCGCTGCACAAACTGCAGCCAATCGTCGACCGTGGCCCCGCTGTCTCTATCGATTCCGATCATGGGAGGCTCTTGAATCAGGGGCTGATGACGCGGCCCTGGTGGTCTACCAACGGGCCGCTGAAATGCACGCCCGAGGCGTCGATGGTCAGGCCGGTGGCGCCCAGTTGCAGATTGATCGCCTGCGCGGTCATCACCAGTTGCGCCGGGCCGATGCTCAGTTGCAGCGATTCGCGAGAGCCGCTGAAGGCTGCCGGAGCGTTTTGCCAATGCAGGGTGTGCGTGGCGTCGTCGTAGCCGCTTTCGCTGCCGTCGACATGCACGCGTCGAGTCAGCGTCGGCACCGTGGCAGTCGGTGGAAAGCGGTCGCTGTTCAGGCCGAATAGCGCCACGCTTTGCGCGCCACTTTCACCGCTGCCGTAGTTGAACAACAGGCACTGCTCACCCACCGAAGGGATGCGAGATTCACTCTGTGCACCAGCGCTCGGGTTGAAGAATTTGATCGCCGGCGTGAGCAAGCCACCGTGGCTGACATTGCAAGTGTTGCTTGCGGCATCAACGGCCTGACAGATACCGATACGACAGAAACTCTCGGCGCGCCGGTTCAGGTCTTCGATTTCCGCTTCCATCTCGGCCAGACGTTCGATGATCGGGCCCAGTTGCATGCGCAATAACGCGTCGAACATCGGTCAGGCCTCCAGCGCGGTGTATTGGTCCGGGTCGTCGATGTTGCTGACTTCCCAGGTACGGGCGAATTTCGGCGTGCCAAATGGGTCATCGAGCAAGGTCGGGCCGAGGTAAAGCGTCTGGTTGAACGTCAAAGTCCAGGCCTTGCTGGGTTGATCGGCGCGAACAAGCAATGACGGCAAACCATCAATGTTCATCGGTGCATCGCATTGATCGCCGGGCAAGCCCCAGTGGTTGTCGGTGATCAGATTCTTCAGCGCAGCGATCAGATCGCACGCAGCAAATGCGCTGGCAGAAACGGCGGGAATGACCTGCAGTGACAACGTCAGCACATGGGCGATACGGCCATTGGCGGCGCGCTGTCCCGATGCATTGCGTTCGATGTCGATTAATACCCAGGCCTGTTCGCCGGGTGCGGTGAAATCTTCGTGATGGCCGACCTGCACATTGAGGTCAGCGGTATTTCGCAAGGTTGTCGCCATCGCCGTGAACAGCTGCGAAGGCTGCTGGATCGGTGCGGGCATGCGTGACCTCCTTTTCAAATGTCCACGCGAAGCCCCGCCGCAGGGTGTGCAGCGAGACTGGAACGGAAAGGGTCAATGATGATCAGGTGATGACCAGTATCAATAGATATAGACAACTGCCAGGTGAACAAAAAAGATCGAACACCCGAAACATCTTTGTGAAAAATAAGCCCCACGATAATGTGGGGCTTACATCAGCAACGATTAATTGAACGACCAGAAGGTATAGCTGAAAATCGGGCTCATTGGACCGCCGTCATAGTTGAATACGCGCTTAGGCAAAATCGTCGGAGTGAAACCAAATCGAGCCCACACCGGCTTTTCACTGACAATGGAGAAACTGCCGTTTGCCTGAATTTTTGCAATGGCTCCTGGTTGACCGGCAGTACCGGTAAACCAAAGCGGGGTGTTGTTTGGCCCGTAAATCACAAAGTTGCCATCGGATTGCATAACGGCCCGGGTAGCCCCCTTGTTTTGAGTCCAACTGGCCCATAGAACACCTAGCGGGCCATTTGAAACCACCAAGTTTCCGTCAGATTGAAAGATTAACGTTGTTCCACCCGACACATAACGACGATCAACCTCCAATGTAGTTCCTGACGGAATGTAAATTGCGTCAAGAGAGGGACTGATCGGAATAGCAGAGTTGCTCGACCATACCGGAATCGAATCAATCACAACCAGGTTTCCGTCATTTTGCAGCGACAGATAACACCTATTATAAGCCGCCCAGATATCACTATTCAGCGGTGTACTGTTAGCCGTACCCCACATCCGACCGCGCGACGGGTCATTGAGAAATGCGTAATACATGAGATAAAAATAAATCTTGGAGTTATCTATCTGTTTCCCGGAACTGGTATAGGGCTGACCGGCAATGGCGACCCATACCGTATTTGCCCCTTCATATATAGCAAGATTGCCATCAGGCTGGAGAATCAATTTAAAGCGTTTATCCGGCGACTGGAGATACTGCCCTGCGGACATTTCATGCAGCGGTGGCAAAATGGAACTGCCGTTAGTAGTAAACGGGTAACGGGGTAACGTAGCCATATTATTTTCCTATGAGTCTATTAGTTATTATTTGCAGTCACTGCTGCTTAAGTTCGCTCACAGGCGAGTTACAGCCCCCCAGCCTTCACATGATTCAATGTTTTGCATCGGGGACATTTTATTTGCATTTGAACAAGTACATTTATTCTGGCAAGCAAACGATTGCATTTTCCGCAACGAAAATCGCTCAACATTGATTGACCTCCCTTTCAAAAATTTAGCTTGTTCTCCATTATTCTTTGTTTGTATTACTTGGTGGTACTTCGCAAACGCCAATACGCTTGGCGGCCCAGCGCTCATACAGACCGATGGCCACATCGGCGCCGGCCATTGCGGTCAGGCAGCCAATGGCGCAAGCGGCCCATATCGACATGCCGGCGGCGTACAGCAGCATGATCGCGGATACCCCGCAGATGACGCAGGCCCCGGAACGTAATGCCAGTCGCCGGATCAGCGCCCATCCACGGGCGCCCTCTTTGTCGGCGCGCCACATTTCGCCGGACACCCCGCCCACCAGGGCGAGGAGGATGACCAGCCAGATCGGCATGTCCGCCAACGCTTGTTGCTCGTTTGTCATGTCACGCCTCCGTGGGTGATTGATGAGTGGTGTGTGTTGGGTTCAAACGTTTTCTCTTGAAGTAGGCATTCCAAAAAGCCCCGCGCAGGGGCTTTTCAGTAATGCACTCTCGTGTCTTGAACTAGAAGGGAGCGATAGGCCAGTTGATCGCGGACGGATAACCGGGTTGATTTTTTACTTCGCTGACAGCGATGCAATACCGTTTGTAATCAATCAGCGCCGTTACCTCTACTGGGGTTGCGATGCCAAGATCCGCCTTGTATTGCGACGGGTTGAACATCAACCAGCGAAAGGCTACGTCAAACCGTTCCTGCATTCGTGCAGTGGTTATCTTGAGATAGTCGTCATTAGTCGGTTCGACGAAAAGCAAACCTTCCTCATCCAGTTGAAAGACCTTCCATCCCAGGTGATCAGTTGTATATCCAGTGATGTCATACCACCATGCATCCGATACCCCTTCCGGGAGGGTGGTGGGCATGGACTCCTCGGTTTCCAGAATTTGCAGGGCTACTTGATATCCCGTTTTATAAACAGTCCCTACCAAAACGTAACGGTTCATCATCCTTCCCTCTGATTATTTCCAGTACACGACTGCACGTCGCTCTGCTCTCTCCGTGAACATCAGGCAGGCATTCCAAAAAGCCCGGCGCCAATGCACCGGGCTTTTCAGTAATGCGCTCCTTCGCCTTCCTTGAATCCTGTCTCAACAAGGAAGCTGACTTTTCGGCGCTACTGGCGCGGTACGAGTCCATTCGAATTGTTTTTCCGACCGCGGTCCCTGCCCGCCGGATAACTGCTTCTGGTGCTTTACGCTGCACACCCGGGTCAGTTGCCAACCCTCTGAACCGTTGAGGCCGGTTCATCGCTGCCTGTTCTTGTGGAACTAAAGAGCTTTCGTTTCCAGCCGCTTTGTCGAGCGGCTTGGTTGCAAGAATATGCATGGATGCATATACAGTCAATGCATAAATGCATTTATTTATGCACGGAAAATGCACGAGCGCATGAAAGCCCCGCCATTCAAGGTTCTGGTGGTTTTCAGCAGGCGAAAAAAAACCCGCCGGTGGGCGGGTTTTATCTGAAAGGAATGACTTTATCGGGCGTACATGCCCCACCAGAAGACGTGACCAAGGATGACAATTTGCTCTTCCTGCATTTCCTGGAAGGTGTAGTCCTCATCCGGGTGTTCATCGCGGTTGAAGCTGCGCAGACGAATGCCGGTAGGCAGGCGATAAAGCTGTTTGACCCGCAGTTGGCCATTGTGGTTGATCGCATAAAGGTCGCCGTCGATGATGTCACCGATGCCGCACTTGCCCGCATTCACACCAACGGTGGCGCCGTCACGCAGCACCGGCGTCATGCTGTTGCCGCGCACCGTCACGCATTTGGCCTGGTCGAACTGCACACCGTTATGGCGCAGGCTGCGCTTTCCAAAGCGCAGGCTAGAGCGTTCGCTCTCTTCGATGACGAATCTTCCTGATCCAGCAGCCAATTCAACCTCACGCAGAAAGGGCACCGACACCTCGTCATCATCGACGGGGGTGTCATCGTCCCACAGGCTTATGTCCTTGAGTTCCGCATGCACATCATCACGCGCAGCCGCGGCCGCAGGCGCGACATCCGCGCGCCCACGCAACAGATCGGTGCTCACGGAGAAGTACTCGGCAATCTTCGAGATGTGTTTATCCGAAGGATCGACGATCTTCCCGCTGAGAATCCGCGAGAGAGTGGATTGAGGCACGCCGGTACGACGGTGAAGCTCCGTAGGGGAGATCCCGTGCTGATCGAGCAATGCTCTTAATACGGTAGATACGTTGCGTTTTTGCATAAGGCGCATAGTGCTTGAAGTTTTTTATTAAGACAAATGCTGATTTGCATATTTCGTGCATAAACACCGCTTTTTGATGGAGAAAGCTGTCACCCAGCCCTCGCACCTGCGTCCTGTGGACTGCCCATGGTAATCTTGCGCCCATCGCGGAAAAGCCCGGCCGACGCCACGCTTTTGCCCCACACATTTCAACGAGTTTCCTGACAATCCGATGAATAAAGCCGTCTCCGACCTGTCCTCCCACACTCCGATGATGCAGCAGTACTGGCGCCTGAAGAACCAGCACCCGGATCAGCTGATGTTCTATCGCATGGGCGACTTCTACGAAATCTTCTATGAAGACGCGAAGAAGGCAGCCAAGTTGCTCGACATCACCCTGACGGCCCGTGGGCAATCGGCGGGGCAGGCGATTCCGATGTGCGGAATTCCTTACCACGCGGCGGAAGGTTATCTGGCGAAGCTGGTCAAGCTCGGCGAGTCGGTAGTGATCTGCGAACAGGTTGGCGACCCTGCTACCAGCAAGGGCCCGGTTGATCGTCAGGTGGTGCGGATCATCACGCCGGGGACGGTGAGTGATGAGGCGCTGCTGGATGAGCGCCGCGATAACCTGATTGCGGCGGTGCTGGGCGATGAGCGTTTGTTTGGCCTGGCGGTGCTCGACATCACCAGCGGCAACTTCACCGTGCTGGAAATCAAAGGCTGGGAAAACCTGCTGGCGGAGCTGGAGCGGGTCAATCCGGTTGAGCTGATGATCCCGGATGACTGGCCAAGAGATCTGCCGGCGGAGAAACGCCGTGGGGTTCGTCGCCGCGCGCCATGGGATTTCGAGCGTGACTCGGCGCTGAAAAGCCTCTGCCAACAGTTTTCCACTCAGGATTTGAAAGGCTTTGGCTGCGAGAACCTGACCCTGGCCATCGGCGCTGCCGGTTGCCTGCTGGCCTACGCCAAGGAAACCCAGCGCACCGCCCTGCCCCATTTGCGCAGCCTGCGTCATGAACGTCTGGACGACACCGTGGTGCTCGACGGTGCAAGCCGTCGCAACCTGGAACTGGACACCAACCTGTCGGGTGGCCGCGACAACACTTTGCAATCGGTCGTTGACCGCTGCCAGACCGCGATGGGCAGCCGCTTGCTGACTCGCTGGCTGAATCGCCCGCTGCGCGATCTGCCCGTGCTGTTGGCGCGCCAGACCTCGATCACTTGCCTGCTCGATGGCTACCGTTTCGAAAAGCTGCAACCGCAGCTCAAGGAAATCGGCGACATCGAACGGATTCTGGCACGGATCGGCTTGCGCAATGCGCGTCCTCGCGACCTCGCACGTCTGCGTGACGCTCTCGGTGCCCTGCCTGAACTGCAAGTGGCAATGACCGACCTCGAAGCGCCACACCTGCAAGGTCTGGCGACCATCACCAGCACCTACCCGGAACTCGCGGCGCTGCTGGAAAAAGCCATTATCGACAACCCGCCAGCGGTGATCCGTGACGGCGGCGTGCTGAAAACCGGTTACGACAGCGAGCTTGATGAACTGCAATCGCTGAGCGAGAACGCCGGCCAGTTCCTCATCGATCTGGAAGCCCGCGAAAAGGCCCGTACCGGACTGTCGCACTTGAAAGTCGGCTACAACCGCATTCATGGCTACTTTATCGAACTGCCGAGCAAGCAGGCCGAATCGGCTCCGGCTGACTATATCCGCCGGCAGACGCTCAAGGGCGCCGAGCGCTTCATCACGCCAGAGCTGAAAGAGTTCGAAGACAAGGCTCTGTCGGCCAAGAGCCGCGCTCTCGCCCGCGAGAAGATGCTCTACGAAGCGTTGCTGGAAGATTTGATCAGCCAGTTGCCGCCGCTGCAGGACACCGCTGCCGCGCTGGCCGAACTGGACGTGCTGAGCAACCTCGCCGAGCGCGCGCTGAATCTCGACCTGAACTGCCCACGCTTCGTCAGCGAACCTTGCATGCGCATCACCCAGGGTCGTCACCCGGTGGTCGAGCAAGTATTGACCACGCCGTTCGTGGCCAACGACCTCAGCCTCGATGACAACACACGGATGCTGGTGATCACCGGCCCGAACATGGGCGGTAAATCCACCTACATGCGCCAAACTGCATTGATCGTATTGCTGGCGCATATCGGTAGCTTCGTGCCGGCAGCCAGCTGCGAATTGTCCCTGGTCGACCGGATCTTCACCCGAATCGGCTCCAGCGATGACCTCGCTGGCGGGCGTTCGACCTTTATGGTCGAAATGAGCGAAACCGCGAACATTCTGCACAACGCCACCGAGCGCAGCCTGGTGTTGATGGACGAAGTCGGGCGCGGCACCAGCACCTTTGACGGTTTGTCGCTGGCCTGGGCAGCAGCCGAGCGTCTGGCGCATCTGCGCGCTTACACATTGTTCGCCACTCACTACTTCGAACTGACAGTGTTGCCAGAGGCCGAACCGCTGGTGGCCAACGTGCACCTTAACGCCACCGAGCACAACGAACGCATCGTGTTCCTGCACCACGTATTGCCAGGGCCGGCGAGCCAGAGTTACGGCCTGGCCGTGGCGCAACTGGCGGGCGTGCCGAGCGAAGTGATTGTGCGGGCCCGTGAGCACCTGAGCCGACTGGAAGAAACCGCCCTGCCACACGAGGCGCCGAAGCCAGTCGCCAAGGGCAAACCGGCGACACCGCAGCAAAGCGACATGTTTGCCAGTCTGCCGCACCCGGTTCTGGATGAGTTGGCTAAACTGGATATCGACGACCTGACGCCACGCCGTGCTCTCGAAATGCTCTATGCACTTAAGAACCGGATATAAGCACTAAAGAAGCGGATATAACGCAAACGGCTTCAAGCTGTTAGAATCTCGCGCGGTTTGGGATGCTGCTGGCTAATAGCCTGGCTGGCAGACATCGCTCCCGAACCTGGCGACCCCAACCGTGAAGGGGCAACGCTGCCGCCGCCTGAGGAGAGAATTAGAAATGACCTTCGTCGTCACCGACAACTGCATCAAGTGCAAGTACACCGACTGCGTAGAAGTCTGTCCGGTGGACTGCTTTTACGAAGGCCCGAACTTCCTGGTGATTCACCCGGATGAGTGCATCGACTGCGCTCTGTGTGAGCCAGAATGCCCTGCCATAGCCATTTTCTCCGAAGATGAAGTGCCGGCCGGCATGGAAAACTTCATCCAGCTGAACCAGGAGCTGGCTGATATCTGGCCGAACATCACCGAGAAGAAAGAATCGATGCCCGATGCCGAAAAGTGGGATCGTGAAATCAATAAGTCTGTCGGCAGCAAGCTTGAAGAACTCGAACGCTGATCTGTCACGCGCTCGATAAAAAGGCCCTTACGGGCCTTTTTGCTTTTCGGGTTTTACTTTTCTGCGGGCAAAAAAAGGGGCGGTTTGACCCGCCCACATTTTTCCCTATTCCCTGTATTCCTTTTCATCGTCCTGATGAATCGCTTCCTGCGATGTCCATTCCCCTCATCCTTGAAGGGCGTGTCTGTCCGTCGACACAACCTGAATACTAAAGAGTTCCCTGCCGGGAGCAACTCGTCTCTGGCGCTGGAAAGCGCTGAAACAGGTGCGTCATATTCAAAAATATCTATATAAATCAATAAATTGAAATCAATCACCAAGCTGAATGGATGTCTGCCGTAGTGTAAAAATAACGAACACCTACGGAAGAGTAATCCAAGGCTTACACCGCGAGACTACAAACACGAGGCATTCGCCGCCTGGAATTATCCGTGGCGAGGGAGCTTGCTCCCGCCGGGTTGCGCAGCAGCCCCAAAACGTCTGTGAGCGCTACGCACTCAAGCGGGAGCAAGCTCCCTCGCCAGAGGGGTTGCCTGCGTAATCCCGAGCAACAAAAAGCCCCGAACCAGTCGGGGCCTTTGTGGACGATCGTTGAAAGCGCTTACTGGAACAGCGACTCGCTCGACAGGCCATTCTTCTCGAGAATCTCACGAAGGCGCTTGAGACCTTCTACCTGGATCTGTCTCACCCGCTCCCGGGTCAGGCCGATTTCCAGGCCTACATCTTCCAGCGTGCTGCTCTCGTGCCCGCGCAGGCCGAAGCGGCGTATGACCACCTCGCGTTGCTTGTCGGTCAATTCCGAGAGCCATTGATCGATGCTCTGCGACAGGTCGTCATCCTGCAGCAGTTCGCATGGATCGGTAGGACGGTCATCGGTAAGGGTGTCCAGCAGGGTTTTATCCGAATCCGGACCCAGCGAGACGTCGACCGAAGAAACCCGCTCGTTCAGGCCGAGCATGCGCTTGACCTCGCCCACCGGTTTTTCCAGCAGGTTGGCGATTTCTTCGGGTGAAGGTTCGTGATCGAGCTTTTGCGTCAGCTCCCGTGCAGCCCGCAGGTACACGTTGAGTTCCTTGACCACATGAATCGGCAGCCGGATGGTCCGGGTCTGATTCATGATCGCGCGCTCGATGGTCTGACGAATCCACCAGGTCGCGTAGGTCGAGAAGCGGAAGCCGCGTTCAGGGTCGAACTTTTCTACCGCGCGGATCAGCCCAAGGTTGCCCTCTTCGATCAGATCCAGCAGCGACAGCCCCCGATTGACGTAACGCCGGGCGATTTTGACCACCAGCCGCAGGTTACTTTCAATCATGCGCTTGCGCCCGGCAGGATCGCCACTTTGCGACAGACGCGCAAAATGAACTTCTTCCTCAGGGGAGAGCAACGGGGAAAAGCCGATTTCGTTGAGATACAACTGCGTGGCATCAAGTGCCCGCGTGTAATCGATGTACTTGTGTTGTTTCAGTGAAGCGGAGTTTTTGGATTTGGAACGAACGGAAGGTGGAGCAGCCCCTTCATCATTCAACATCGAATCCGAATCGATGCCGGCCTCCATAAGGAGAACCTCATCGTCGATGTCAAACTCCGGCACTTCTTTACTGAGAGCCATTGTTATAGTCCTTTGGTGAGTTCGACCCCAAGCTCAAGCGACGCCTTTATCCTTGGCAACGCTGGAGCCTGTCCCCTCTACGCGACGGAACAGGCTGGCTTACAAATCAACGTCTTGGCAGGAACTGCAGCGGATCTACTGGCTTACCTTGTCGGCGAATCTCAAAATGCAGTTTCACCCGGTCTGTACCCGTTGACCCCATTTCGGCAATTGTCTGTCCGACCTTGACCTGCTGCCCCTCCCGAACCAACAGCCTGCGGTTATGTCCGTAGGCACTGACGTAGGTTTCGCTGTGTTTGATGATGACTAATTCGCCGTAGCCCCTTAAGCCACTCCCGGCGTAAACCACCGTCCCATCAGACGCAGCTAAAACAGGCTGTCCCAAATCCCCGGCGATATCAATTCCTTTATTCAAACTACCGTTTGAAGAGAATTTTCCAATAAGAATGCCATTAGATGGCCATCCCCAGCCGGTCGGGGCCGGGCCTGCCGGGGGCAATGGAGGCGGTGTCGACTTGCTGGCGACGGACGGTACAACAGTTGTCGCAGCGGCCCCGGAACCGGTGGTTGTGGTGGTCGTCGTGCCATTCGCCTGACGCCGGATTACCGTAGTTTTGCTTGAGGAAGACGGCGAAGAACTGCTGCTGCTCACCACTGCCGTCGACGTTGAACCGGTACGGCCGTCGAAGCGAATTGTCTGACCCGGATGTATCGTATACGGCGTAGGAATGTTGTTCCTGGCGGCGAGGGCTTTGTAGTCCCAGCCGTAGCGAAAAGCGATGGAAAACATCGTATCGCCCGGACGGACTACATACTGCCCGGTCGTTACCGCAGGACGCTGGGCCGCCGCATTACGATCAACCACGCGCACGTTGCTCGATTTTGTGCTGGAGCAACCGACCAGCAAGGTGCTCAAGACAAGGCCAGTCACCAGGCGCTGAAAGCTCGTGTTACCCATACGCTGCGCAATGACTGTGAGACTCACCCGCCGCTCCCTTTGTGGTGGCTGAAAAATTTGGAATGCCGTATTCCGGCATGAGGTGTCGCAAGTATAACTGGCCGATGCGGCTTTACCTTTAATGAAGCGAAATCGCTTCGCGCACACGTTTGCCAATCGACAATTCGCTGCGTTTAAACCATTGCTGCCGCTGTAAGACCGACACCAGCGAAAGGAATTCAGCGCCTTTAAACAAATGCTCAGGCGAGTGGCCCGTTGAGCAAAGGCACGAATCGAACGGCTCCCAAAACACGACGGGAAAAACCGTTTTCTTCGCGCACGATCAGCAACAATTGCTGTACTTCACCCGAGCCGACCGGAATCACCAGACGTCCGCCCGGTGCCAGTTGATCAAGCAATGCCTGCGGTACATCGGTGGCCACCGCCGTGACAATGATGCCGTTGTACGGTGCCAGCGCCGGCCAGCCTTCCCAGCCATCGCCCCAACGGAACACCACGTTACGCAGGTTCAGCTCGACCAGACGCTCCTTGGCCCGATCCTGCAGAACCTTGATGCGCTCAACCGAAAACACCCGCTCCACCAGCTGCGACAATACGGCAGTCTGATAACCGGAACCGGTGCCGATCTCCAGCACTTTGTCCAGCGGCCCCGCTTCCAGCAGCAGCTCGCTCATGCGCGCCACCATATAAGGCTGAGAGATGGTCTGGTTGTGGCCAATCGGCAGTGCGGTGTCTTCATAGGCGCGGTGCGCCAGCGCTTCATCGACAAACAGATGACGCGGCGTACGCCGGATGACTTCCAGCACCTTGGCGTTGGACAGACCTTCTTCATACAGACGCTGGATCAGGCGTTCGCGGGTACGCTGCGAGGTCATCCCGATGCCGCGACGCAACATATCGTCTTGTTCACGAGACATCAGCGCAATCCCTCCAGCCAGCCGTCGAGGCTTCGGAAGGCATCGTTGAAGGTGCGATCAAGCTGCAACGGGGTGATGGATACATAGCCCTGCATCACTGCATGGAAATCGGTGCCCGGGCCGCCATCTTCGGCGTCGCCCGCGGCGGCGATCCAGTAACCGGCCTTGCCACGCGGATCGACCACTTTCATCGGCGCTGCCGCACGGGCGCGATGGCCGAGACGGGTCAGTTGAATGCCACGAATATGATCAATCGGCAGATTCGGAATGTTCACGTTCAGCACCGTGCGCGGCGGCAGATCGAGCCCGGCGTGGGCCTCGACCAGTTTGCGCGCAAAGTGAGCCGCCGTAGGAAGATTGTCCACCTGACGTGAGACCAGCGAGAAGGCAAACGAAGGATGTTCGAGGAAGCGCCCTTCAAGGGCTGCCGCCACGGTCCCGGAATACAACACGTCATCGCCAAGGTTGGCGCCGAGGTTGATCCCTGAAACCACCATGTCCGGCTGGCGCTCCAGCAGGCCGTTGAGGCCCAGGTGCACGCAGTCGGTCGGTGTGCCATTGAGGCTGATAAAGCCGTTGGCCAGATATTGCGGGTGCAGCGGACGGTCCAGCGTCAGCGAACTGCTGGCGCCGCTCTTGTCCTGCTCCGGGGCGAT
Organism: Pseudomonas sp. McL0111; assembly: GCF_052567255.1. Lineage (NCBI taxonomy): Bacteria > Pseudomonadati > Pseudomonadota > Gammaproteobacteria > Pseudomonadales > Pseudomonadaceae > Pseudomonas > Pseudomonas sp. McL0111. The sequence goes on from NZ_CP199585.1 coordinate 223,398, forward strand.
AACCACGCATTCGGTGTAATCCGCCAGCGCAGCATAAAGCGCGGCAAGACCGGGTGCGGTTACCCCATCGTCGTTTGAAATCAGAATACGCATGGGCTGTCCGTCTGCCCCACCGGCACCAGATCAACGAGCTCGCGCACCAATACGGTGGCAAAGCATCCGGCCGGGAGGACGAATTCCAGTTGCAGAATGTCAGGCTCGGGATAATGCCACGACAACCCGCCAATGGGCAGTCGCAGGATGCGACGTTCGTGGCTCATACCGGCATTAATCAACCAATCGCGCAGATCCGCTTCACGGGCGGCAATTTCCTGCTCCAGATCATGGACAGCGCCGGTCGCCGGCGAGTCACCTTCGCCCCACTGCGGGCCGGTCGGATGCAGATCGAGAATCGCCAGGCGTGGATCGCTGCACTCGGCCTCACCGGCCGGGAAAAAGCTGCGGCTGTCAGTGAACGCCAGCAGATCGCCGACCAGCGCACGTTGCCAGGTGCCATCGGCAACCCGCGCCGCCAGTACCTGATTGAACAAAAAGCTGCGCGCCGTCGACAACAGTCGCGAACGCACATTGCGTTGCTCCGGCAGAGCCTTGCGCGCCGCCCAGGAACGGGCATCGACCACGTTGCCGCCGTCAAAGCCAAAACGCTGGGTACCGAAATAATTCGGAATACCTTGTTTAACGATCTGTTGCAGACGCTGTTCGATTGCCGCCTTGTCGCCAGCGAACTGCGTCAGACGCAAGGTGAAACCATTCGCCGAATGCGCGCCGCGTTGCAGCTTGCGTTTGTGGCGGGTGGTCTTGAGGATCTTCAGCGTGTCGTTTTCCGCTGCCGACAGATCCGGGTCAGCCTTGCCCGGCAGTTGTACGCTGAACCACTGACGGGTCAGCGCCTGACGATCCTTGAGCCCGGCGTAACTGACGGTGCGCAATGGCACGCCGGCAGCTTTGGCAATCCGCCGTGCTGCTTCTTCGGTGTTCAGACCGCGTTTTTCCACCCAGATCCACAGGTGCTCGCCATCGCCGCTGAACGGGATGTCGAGGACTTCATCGACCTGAAAATCTTCAGCGATGGCTTTCAGTACCGCGGTGCCGAGGGCGTCGCCATAGGCACGCGGGCCGAGCAATTGCAGTTCGTTCATGCGCGCAGCAACAAGGCAACGGAGTGCACGGCGATGCCTTCTTCGCGACCGACAAAGCCAAGCTTTTCGGTGGTGGTAGCTTTCACGTTCACTTGATCCAACTCAACTTGAAGATCGGCGGCAATCAGTGCGCGCATCGATTCGATATGCGGGGCCATTTTCGGCGCCTGGGCGACGATGGTGTTGTCGACGTTGCCGACCTTCCAGCCCTTGGCGTGGATCAGCCCGACCACATGACGCAACAGCGCACGGCTGTCGGCACCCTTGAATTGTGGATCAGTGTCCGGAAAATGCTTGCCGATATCACCCAGCGCCGCAGCGCCGAGCAAGGCATCGCTCAAGGCGTGCAGCAGGACGTCACCGTCGGAATGAGCGAGCAGCCCGAAGCTGTGTGCGATACGCACGCCGCCCAGAGTAATGAAATCGCCTTCAGCGAAACGGTGCACATCATAGCCGTGGCCAATACGCATAAAAAAAACGCCCCGATTTTTGTCAGGGCGTGATTCTACCTGCATTAGCCACGCAGAGCGCGTGCGTGATGCTGCAAGTGGTCGTCTATGAAGCTCGATATGAAGAAATAGCTGTGGTCGTAGCCCGGTTGCAGGCGCAGCGTCAGCGGATGTCCCGCTTGTTTTGCCGCTTGTTGCAGCGCTTCGGGTTTGAGCTGGGTGGCGAGGAAATCGTCACGATCACCCTGGTCGACCAGCAACGGCAGTTTTTCACTGGCTTCAGCGATCAGCGCGCAGGCATCCCACTCACGCCACTTCGAACGGTCTTCACCCAGATAACGGGAAAAAGCCTTTTGCCCCCACGGGCAATCCATCGGGTTGTTGATTGGCGAAAACGCCGACACCGATTGATAACGTCCCGGATTGCGCAAGGCACAGACCAGCGCGCCGTGGCCGCCCATCGAATGACCGCTGATGCTGCGTTTATCCGACGCCGGGAAATGCGCTTCAACCAGTGAAGGCAATTCCTGCACGACATAGTCATGCATCCGATAGTGCCGCGACCAGGGTTCCTGCGTGGCATTCAGATAGAACCCGGCACCGAGGCCGAAATCCCACGCGCCATCCGGATCGCCCGGGACATCAGGGCCACGCGGGCTGGTGTCCGGTGCAACGATGATCAGCCCCAATTCCGCCGCCATGCGCAATGCGCCGGCCTTGTGCATGAAGTTCTCGTCGGTGCAGGTCAGCCCCGACAGCCAATACAGCACCGGCAGCTTGCCGCCCTGCTCCGCTTGCGGCGGCAGGTACACGGCAAACACCATGTCACAGCCGAGCACATCGGAACGGTGACGGTAGCGCTTGTGCCAGCCGCCGAAACTTTTCTGACAGGAGATGTTTTCCAGACTCATGTAAAGACTCCTACGCGCTCACGGCAACAAGCCTTCAAGACCTGCTGCCATGTCGTCACGATTGATCAGAAATGAATGACGGTACGAATGCTCTTGCCTTCGTGCATCAGGTCGAAAGCCTTGTTGATGTCTTCCAGACCCATGGTGTGGGTGATGAAGGTATCCAGCGGGATTTCACCGTTTTGCGCCATCTCGACGTAGCTAGGCAACTCGGTACGGCCACGTACGCCGCCGAACGCCGAACCGCGCCAGACGCGACCGGTGACCAACTGGAATGGACGGGTGGAGATTTCCTGACCGGCACCGGCCACGCCGATGATGACCGACTCGCCCCAACCCTTGTGGCAGCATTCCAGCGCAGCGCGCATCAGTTGCACGTTGCCGATGCACTCGAAGGAGAAGTCGACGCCGCCATCCGTCATGTCGACGATTACTTCCTGGATCGGGCGATCGAAGTCTTTCGGATTGACGCAATCGGTAGCGCCCAACTGCTTGGCGATCTCGAATTTGGCCGGATTGATGTCGATCGCAATAATCCGCGCAGCCTTGGCTTTCACTGCGCCGATCACTGCCGACAGACCAATGCCGCCGAGGCCGAAAATGGCCACGGTGTCGCCCGGCTTGACCTTGGCGGTGTTGAGCACCGCGCCAATGCCGGTGGTGACGCCGCAACCGAGCAGGCAGACCTTTTCCAGCGGCGCATCCTTGGAGATTTTCGCGACGGAGATTTCCGGCAGCACGGTGTATTCCGAGAACGTCGAAGTACCCATGTAGTGGAAAATCGTTTCGCCCTTGTAGGAAAAGCGCGAAGTGCCGTCCGGCATCAAGCCTTTGCCCTGAGTGGCGCGAATCGCCTGACACAGGTTGGTCTTGCCCGACTTGCAGAATTTGCACTGGCCGCATTCCGGGGTGTATAGCGGAATCACGTGATCGCCGACAGCAACCGAAGTGACGCCCTCGCCGATGGCTTCAACGATTGCGCCACCTTCGTGGCCGAGGATCGACGGGAAGATGCCTTCCGGGTCAGCGCCGGACAAGGTGTAGGCGTCGGTGTGGCAAACCCCGGAAGCCACTACGCGCAGCAACACTTCACCGGCCTTGGGCATGGCGACATCGACTTCAACGATTTCCAGCGGCTTCTTGGCCTCGAAGGCTACGGCGGCGCGCGACTTGATCATGCTGACTCTCCAGTGAATCCATTGAATAAAAAACCAGACAAGGAGTGTAATACATCGACTTACGGTGAATAATCCGACCAAAAGCAAAACATTATTGCCATACAGGGATAATCGCCGATGTCCGAGAACCGCTGGGAAGGCATCGACGAATTTGTCGCTGTCGCCGAATGCAGCCAATTCACTGCCGCCGCCGAACGCTTAGGAGTTTCTTCCTCGCACATCAGTCGACAAATCGTACGGCTGGAGGAGCGTTTGCAGACACGCCTGCTCTATCGCAGTACCCGGCGAGTGACCCTGACCGAGGCAGGTCAGACGTTTTTGCAACACTGCCAACGTTTGCAGGACGGTCGTGAAGAGGCCCTGCGGGCGGTTGGCGACCTGACCAGCGAACCGAAAGGCATGTTGCGCATGACTTGCGCCGTGGCTTACGGCGAGCGTTTTATCGTGCCGTTGGTGACGCGGTTCATGGGGCTGTATCCGCAGTTGCGCATCGATATTGAATTGAGCAACCGCCAACTCGACCTGGTGCATGAAGGGCTGGATCTGGCGATCCGTTTGGGTCGATTGCAGGATTCACGACTGGTTGCCACGCGGCTGGCGCCACGGCGCATGTATCTCTGCGCGTCACCGTCCTACCTTGAACGGTATGGTCGCCCGCACAGCCTGTCGGAACTGTCCCGCCATAATTGCCTGATCGGCAGTTCGGACATCTGGCAGCTTGAGCAGAATGGCCGGGAGTTTTCCCAGCGAGTGCAGGGCAACTGGCGCTGCAACAGCGGGCAAGCGGTGTTGGACGCGGCGTTGCAAGGGGTCGGGTTGTGTCAGTTGCCGGACTATTACGTGCTGGAGCATTTGCACAGTGGCGCGCTGGTTTCGCTGCTGGAAACGCATCAACCACCGAATACGGCGGTGTGGGCGCTGTATCCGCAGCAACGGCATTTATCGCCGAAAGTGCGCAAACTGGTGGATTTTCTCAAGGAAGGATTGGCCGAGCGGCCGGAGTATCGGATTTGAGTTTGCGTCGACTGCGAATCTACCATCGCCAGCAGGCTGGCTCCCACAGAGGATCTTTAGTGGATACAGATTTTGATTCAATGCAGATCATGGGTGGGAGCCAGCCTGCTGGCGATAGCGATGCGGCAGCCACCAAAACACTCAGCGGCGGTTAGACCAACGCTGACGCAGCCATTCCAGATCTTCTGGCCGAGTGACTTTGAGGTTATCCGCACGACCTTCGATCAAGCGCGGTGCCAGACCCGCCCACTCCATCGCCGAGGCTTCATCAGTAATCACAGCATCCGCCACCAGGCTATCCGCCAGCGCCCGATGCAACGCACCGAGGCGGAACATCTGCGGTGTATACGCCTGCCAGATCACGCTGCGATCAACGGTCTCAACGACCCGACCGTGTTTGTCGACGCGCTTGAGCGTGTCCCGCGCCGGCACTGCCAGCAGACCGCCCACTGGATCATCCGCCAGCTCGCTGAGCAACTTGTCGAGATCATCGCGGCTCAGATTAGGCCGTGCGGCATCGTGCACCAGCACCCAATCCTCATCGTCTGCACCTTGCGCGTGCAGATGCAGCAAGGCATTGAGCACCGAGCCAGAACGTTCGGAGCCACCCTCGACCCGTTGAATCCGCGAGTCGCCAGCGCAGGCCAGGTTCGGCCAATAAGGATCATCAACAGCAAGACTGACCAACAGCCCCTTGAGGCTCGGGTGATCAAGGAAACAGCCGAGGCTGTGTTCGAGAATTGTGCGCCCGCCCAGTTGCAAGTATTGCTTGGGACGGTCCGCGGCCATACGGGCACCGACGCCCGCGGCAGGAATCACGGCCCAGAAGGCCGGTAGAGAATGGATCATTGAGCCAACTGGTAAAGGGTTTCACCGTCCTTGACCATGCCCAGCTCATGGCGAGCCCGTTCTTCAACGGTCTCCATGCCTTTCTTCAGCTCGCTGACTTCAGCGTCCATCACCCGATTGCGCTCCAGCAGGCCTTCGTTCTCGGCATGTTGATCAGCAATCTGCTGATTCAGCTCGGCAACTTGCGCCAGACTGCCATTGCCCACCCACAGGCGGTACTGCAGACCGGCCAGCAGCAAGAGCAAAACGAGAAACAACCAGTAAGGACTGCGCATCGAATATCAGGTATCCAGTGAAAAAAGACAGCCACACAAAAACTTTGAAACGTCTGATAGCACGAAGCCTGGAAGATCCAGGCTTGTGCATATAAGGCATCAGATTAGTGGCAAATCCATCGCTGTCACGACTTTTCCGACACAATCCGGTGTCTTTTTTACCATGTACTTATCAGCCGCGGAACTCGGAGCGACCGTTGTACTTGGCTTTGCCATTCAACTGCTCTTCGATACGCAGCAGTTGGTTGTACTTGGAAACACGATCGGAACGGCACAGAGACCCGGTCTTGATCTGGCCAGCCGCAGTGCCCACAGCCAGATCGGCAATGGTCGAATCTTCGGTTTCGCCGGAGCGATGCGAGATTACGGCGGTGTAACCAGCGGCCTTGGCCATCTGGATGGCTTCCAGGGTTTCGGTCAGGGTGCCGATCTGGTTGAACTTGATCAGGATCGAGTTGGCGATCTTTTTATCGATGCCTTCTTTCAGGATCTTGGTGTTGGTTACGAACAGGTCGTCGCCTACCAGTTGGGTCTTCTCGCCGATCTTGTCGGTGAGGATCTTCCAGCCAGCCCAGTCGGACTCGTCCAGACCGTCTTCGATGGAGATGATCGGGTAACGCTCGGTCAGACCTTTCAGGTAATCAGCGAAACCTTCAGCGGTGAACACCTGACCTTCGCCGGACAGGTTGTATTTGCCGTCTTCGTAGAATTCGCTGGCCGCGCAGTCCAGAGCCAGGGTCACGTCGGTGCCCAGCTTGTAACCGGCGTTGGCCACAGCTTCCGAGATCACTTTCAAAGCGTCTTCGTTGGAAGCCAGGTTCGGCGCGAAACCACCTTCGTCACCGACTGCGGTGCTCAGGCCACGGGCCTTCAGCACAGCTTTGAGGTGATGGAAAATCTCGGTGCCCATGCGCAGACCTTCCGAGAAAGACTTGGCGCCAACTGGCTGAACCATGAATTCCTGGATGTCGACGTTGTTATCGGCGTGCTCGCCACCGTTGATGATGTTCATCATCGGAACCGGCATCGAGTACACACCCGGGGTGCCGTTCAGGTTGGCAATGTGTGCGTACAGCGGCAGGTCCTGGTCCTGTGCAGCAGCCTTGGCCGCAGCCAGGGATACGGCGAGGATCGCGTTGGCGCCCAGGGTGCCTTTGTTTTCGGTGCCGTCCAGCTTGATCATCGCGTGATCGAGAGCTTTCTGGTCGCTTGGGTCTTTACCCAACAGCAGGTCACGGATCGGACCGTTGATGTTGGCTACGGCCTTGAGCACGCCCTTGCCCAGGTAACGGCTCTTGTCGCCATCACGCAGCTCGAGCGCTTCACGCGAGCCAGTGGATGCACCGGACGGCGCGCAAGCGCTGCCGATGATGCCGTTGTCGAGAAGCACGTCCGCTTCCACGGTGGGATTGCCACGGGAGTCGAGAACTTCACGACCTTTGATGTCGACGATTTTTGCCATTGTTGTAAACACTCCAAAGTTGACGAAAACGACGCAGCTAGAGGAAATCTTCAATCGTCGGCAAGCGAAGTACAGCGGGCAGACTTGCAGACGACAAGGCTCAGGCCCGAGGGCCTGAGCATTAAATCGTGCGGTACTTTACCGGAGAATTGAGGTTTACGCGGTTTCTACCGTCGGAAAACTCTTCACCAGTTCGTCCAAAGCTTTGAGCTGGGCCAGAAATGGCTCCAGTTTGTCCAGACGCAAGGCGCAAGGGCCGTCGCATTTGGCGTTGTCCGGGTCCGGATGCGCTTCGAGGAACAGACCGGCCAGGCCCTGGCTCATGCCAGCCTTGGCCAGATCGAGAACCTGTGCACGGCGACCGCCGGCGGAGTCGGAACGACCGCCAGGCATTTGCAGCGCGTGGGTCACGTCGAAGAATACCGGGTACTCGAACTGCTTCATGATGCCGAAGCCGAGCATGTCGACCACGAGGTTGTTGTAGCCGAAGCTCGAACCACGCTCGCAGAGGATCAATTGATCGTTACCCGCTTCCACGCACTTGTTAAGGATGTGTTTCATTTCCTGAGGCGCAAGGAACTGGGCTTTCTTGATGTTGATCACTGCATTGGTCTTGGCCATCGCGACGACCAGATCGGTCTGGCGCGACAGAAAGGCCGGCAGTTGAATGATGTCGCAGATTTCAGCGACGACCGCGGCCTGTTCAGGCTCGTGGACGTCGGTGATGATCGGCACGCCGAAGGCTTGTTTGATGTCCTGGAAGATGCGCATGCCCTCTTCCAGGCCAGGACCACGATAACTGGCCACAGAAGACCGGTTGGCCTTGTCGAAACTGGCCTTGAACACGTAAGGGATACCGAGTTTCTCGGTGACCTTCACGTACTCTTCGCAAACCTGCATGGCCATGTCGCGGCTTTCCAGCACGTTCATGCCGCCGAACAGCACCATGGGTTTGTCGTTGGCAATCTCGATGTCGCCGACGCGGATGATCTTCTGTGCCATCGGGGTTACGCCTTCTTCTGGTGTTGAGCCAAAGCTGCCTTGACGAAGCCGCTGAACAGCGGATGACCGTCACGTGGAGTCGAGGTGAACTCAGGGTGGAACTGGCAAGCGACGAACCATGGGTGATCCGCAGCTTCTACCACTTCAACCAGTGCAGCATCTGCCGAACGACCGGAAATTTTCAGGCCGGCTTCGATCAGTTGTGGCAGCAGGTTGTTGTTCACTTCGTAGCGGTGACGGTGACGCTCGACAATCACATCCTTGGCGTAGCAATCGTGCACCTTGGAGCCGGCTTCAAGCAGGCATTCCTGAGCGCCGAGACGCATGGTGCCGCCCAGATCGGACGCTTCGGTACGGGTTTCTACAGCACCGGTAGCATCTTCCCACTCGGTGATCAGACCCACGACCGGGTGGCCGCTGGTGCGGTCGAACTCGGTGGAGTTGGCGTCTTTCCAGCCCATCACGTTACGAGCGAACTCGATGACCGCCACTTGCATGCCCAGGCAGATACCCAGGTACGGAATCTTGTTCTCGCGAGCGAATTGAACGGCAGTGATCTTGCCTTCGACGCCACGCAGACCGAAGCCGCCCGGTACCAGAATCGCGTCAACACCTTCCAGCAGCGCAGTGCCCTGGTTTTCGATGTCTTCGGAATCGATGTAGCGCAGGTTGACCTTGGTGCGGTTGCTGATGCCGGCATGGCTCATCGCTTCGATCAGCGACTTGTAGGCATCCAGCAGTTCCATGTACTTGCCGACCATGGCGATGGTGACTTCGTGTTCCGGGTTCAGCTTGGCGTCAACCACGGCTTCCCACTCGGACAGATCGGCACCGCCGCACTGCAGACCGAAACGCTCTACAACGAAATCGTCCAGACCCTGCGAGTGCAGGATGCCCGGGATCTTGTAGATGGTATCGGCGTCTTCCAGCGCGATAACCGCACGCTCTTCAACGTTGGTGAACTGCGCGATCTTGCGACGCGACGAGATGTCGATCGGGTGATCGGAGCGGCATACCAGCACGTCAGGCTGCAGGCCGATGGAACGCAGTTCCTTGACCGAGTGCTGGGTTGGCTTGGTTTTGGTTTCGCCGGCGGTGGCGATGTACGGCACCAGCGTCAGGTGCATCAGCATCGCGCGCTTGGCGCCGACTTCGAAACGCAACTGACGGATGGCTTCGAGGAACGGTTGCGACTCGATGTCACCCACGGTGCCACCGATCTCGACCATTGCCACGTCGGCATCGCCAGCACCCTTGATGATGCGGCGCTTGATTTCGTCGGTGATGTGCGGAATCACCTGGATGGTTGCACCCAGGTAGTCACCACGGCGCTCTTTGCGCAGCACGTGCTCGTAGACACGGCCAGTGGTGAAGTTGTTGTTCTGGGTCATGGTCGTGCGGATGAACCGCTCGTAGTGGCCCAGGTCCAGGTCGGTCTCGGCGCCGTCATGGGTGACGAACACTTCGCCGTGCTGGAACGGGCTCATGGTGCCCGGGTCGACGTTGATGTACGGGTCCAGCTTCAGCATGGTGACCTTAAGTCCCCGCGCCTCCAGGATGGCCGCCAATGATGCCGATGCAATGCCTTTCCCCAATGAAGAAACAACACCGCCCGTGACGAATATGTAGCGCGTCATGAAAAACCCTAGAAGTCTGCGTTAAAGCGGTCAGTGCCGCCGGGGAAAGCGAAGGAAGGCCGAAGCCCCCGATCACCTGCATTAATCACAGTGCATCTTTCAAAAAAACCGCCGCGTTGGGACAGACCGGCAGGTGAAACACCGGTACGTTGCTCGCTACACATTTTTTGGAATCGCCCAGCAAAGACTGCTTGGTAATCGGCAACTCCTGCAATTCAGGCGAATCCACAGAAGTTGTATCAAGAAGGGAGCGTAGTCTACCGGAATGCCCCCTTCATCTCAAACCTTGATCTTCGTGCAAAGGGTCCCAATGCAAACGCCAGCCTTCCTGCGGGTTGCCGTCGAGTCCCGACAGGTTCGCCACCGCGAGCAATTCTTCGCCGCGAAACAGCAGCGGCAATCTGCCACGGACGAAGGCCGGCACCGCGCGCTCATTGAGCAGTCGCTTGAGATCACGATGGCCGCGATCCGCCAGACGCATCACCTCGCCCCCCTGCCGATAGCGAATCTGCAATGGCCCGGCAGGCGCCTCCCCGATCAACATGACGCGACCGTTATCCGCCAAGCGTAGCGCTCGCGACGGCTCCTGCCATGGGCTGTCGATCAACGGAGTGCGCAGCCAATTGCCGCTGAGCCACCACAAACGTCCGCCACTGCGATGCAATTCGCCATCGGCCAGACGCCAGACTGGCGATGCATCCTGAGTCGCATTGATGAGATCCGTGCAACCCGACCAATGGTCGGTGTCGGGCAGCCGAGTCAGGGGGGCGAGCCAGTGGCTGAGCAGGTTGCGCTGACGGGCGACGGACAACTTCATCAGCGGCGCCAGTTCCAGCGAGGGCAGTCCCAGCCATTCGAATTCGCTCGGCGTGGCGGCTTGAGTGAGATCGATCTGCGCTAACTCATCGAGCAGGCCTTGCGCTTCACGCAAATGCGCAGCGCTGCGGGCCATGCTCGCCTGAGCCTGCGGCCAGCGATCTGTCAGCACCGGCATGACCTGATGGCGCAGATAGTTGCGAGAGAATTGTCGATCCTGATTCGACGGGTCTTCGATCCAGCGCAGTTGATGTGCCTGTGCGTAGGCTTCCAACTCCGCTCGGGTGACATCGAGCAACGGCCGTACCAGCCTGCCCTGCCCCAGCGGACGCTGAGTCGGCATGCCCGAAAGCCCGCGCACACCAGCGCCACGCAGCAGACGAAACAGCAGGGTTTCCGCCTGATCGTCACGGTGCTGCCCGGTCAGCAGCAAGTCATCGGCAAGAGTCACGTCGCTGAACGCTGCATAGCGCGCCTCCCGCGCCGCTTGCTCCAGACTTGCCCCCGCTTTTACCTTCACTCGTACGATCTGCAGCGGAACACCCAACGCATCACAGACCGACTGACAATGCAGCGGCCACGCATCAGCCGCGGCCTGAAGGCCATGGTGGACATGGATGGAACTCAGTGCCGGCAGGGATTGGGTTTTAGCCAGATGGACAAGCAGATGCAGAAGTACGGTGGAATCGAGGCCACCGGAGAAAGCGATGCGCCACGTCCTGGCATTGCGCCAAGGCTCGAGATTCAGCAGAAGCCGGGAAAGCAGATCACTGGATGGCTGACCCATTTTTATACCTTTACGCAAATCAAATGTGGGAGTGAGCCTGCTCGCGATTGCGGTGTAACAGCCAACTGATTTGTTGAATGTTATCCCTCATCGCGAGCAGGCTCGCTCCCACATGGGTATTGCGCGATCGTTTTAGAGACCGTAGCTCATCAGTCGATCATAACGGCGCTTGAGCAGCGCTTCGTTATCGAACTTCTTCAGCATCGCCAGTTGCGAGGTCAGCTCTGCGCGGATCGAAGCAGCAGCAGTAGCCGGATCGCGGTGAGCGCCGCCCAAAGGCTCGCCGATCACTTTGTCGACGATGCCCAGACCTTTCAGACGCTCGGCAGTGATGCCCATCGCTTCAGCAGCATCCGGCGCTTTTTCTGCGGTTTTCCACAGAATCGAAGCGCAGCCTTCCGGCGAGATCACCGCGTAAGTCGAATATTGCAGCATGTTCAACTGATCGCAGACGCCAATCGCCAAAGCACCGCCGGAACCACCTTCACCGATTACGGTGGCGATGATCGGGGTTTTCAGACGCGACATCACACGCAGGTTCCAGGCGATAGCTTCGCTCTGGTTGCGCTCTTCGGCGTCGATACCCGGGTAGGCACCCGGGGTGTCGATGAAGGTCAGGATCGGCATTTTGAAACGCTCGGCCATCTCCATCAGACGGCAAGCCTTGCGGTAGCCTTCCGGACGCGGCATGCCGAAGTTGCGGCGAACCTTCTCGCGCACTTCACGGCCCTTCTGGTGGCCGATGATCATCACCGGCTGATCGTCCAGACGGGCGATACCACCAACGATGGCGGCGTCGTCGGAGAAGTGACGATCACCGTGCAGTTCGTCGAACTCGGTGAAGATGTGCTGGATGTAATCCAGGGTGTAAGGGCGTTTCGGGTGACGCGCCAGACGCGCGATCTGCCAGCTGGTCAGCTTGCCGAAGATGTCTTCGGTCAGCGTCTTGCTCTTGTCTTGCAGTCGGGAGATCTCATCGCCGATATTCAGCGAATTGTCATTACCGACCAAGCGCAACTCTTCGATCTTGGCTTGCAGGTCGGCGATCGGCTGTTCGAAATCTAGAAAATTCGGGTTCATAGGCGTCCGTCTTGGGTCGAGTCCCAAGTGAGCTTGGGCCGGCCGGTTGTCTATTCGCGCCCTACCTTAAGGGAGAGGCGCGCTAAGGTCGAGATTAAAAATTCAGGTTGCGGGCGGGCAATTCGAGATTGCCTGCCGGTCAACGGTATTGGAGGAAGACGTTGTCTCGCCCGAACTGGTCACGCAAGGCTTGAATCAAGGCATCCGCCGGGTCGATTCGCCAGGTCTCGCCGAACTGCAGCAAGGTCTTGGCGTCAGGACTGGTGTACTCCATGGTGACCGGGCAGGCGCCGCGATGACGCTTGAGCAAATCGCCCAGCCAGCGTAGCTGATCGCCCTTCAGATCCTGGGTCTGCAACTTCAGGCGCAGGCTCTCGGCCAGATTGGTTCGCGCATCTTCCATGCTCATCACACGCTTGACCCGCAGGCGCAGGCCGCCGGAGAAGTCATCGTTGCTGACCTCGCCTTCGACCACCACCATCGCGTCGGTCTGCAACAGCGACTGCGCGGAATGGAACGCATCGGCGAACAGCGACGCCTCGATCCGTCCGGAGCGGTCGTCGAGGGTGATGAAGCCCATCTTGTCGCCCTTTTTGTTCTTCATCACCCGCAGCGCGATGATCATCCCTGCCACGGTCTGGGTATCCCGGGCCGGTTTCAGGTCGATGATGCGCTGACGGGCGAAACGGCGAATCTCGCCTTCGTATTCGTCAATCGGGTGACCGGTCAGGTACAGGCCCAAGGTGTCTTTCTCACCTTTGAGACGTTCCTTGAGGGTCAGCTCCTTGGCCTTGCGGTGATTGACGTAGACATCAGCATCTTCTTCGACGAACAGACCGCCAAACAGGTCGACATGACCGCTGTCGTGGGTACGTGCGGTTTGTTCGGCGGCCTTGATCGCCCCTTCCATGGCATTCAGCAAGACCGCTCGATTGCGGTCGATATTGGCCTGATAGGCTTTCTGCTCGTCATGGAAGTAAGGTCCGAGACGATCCAGCGCACCGCTGCGGATCAAACCGTCCAGGGTGCGCTTGTTGATACGTTTGAGATCGACACGGGCGCAGAAATCGAACAGATCCTTGAATGGACCGCCCTGACGCGCCTCGGTGATGGCTTCCACCGGCCCCTCGCCCACACCTTTGATCGCGCCGAGGCCGTAGATAATCCGGCCTTCGTCATTCACCGTGAACTTGAACTCCGAAGTATTCACATCCGGCGCGTCGAGACGCAGCTTCATGGTGCGAATTTCTTCGATCAAGGTCACGACCTTGTCGGTGTTGTGCATATCCGCCGACAGTACCGCGGCCATGAATGGCGCCGGGTAGTGGGTTTTCAGCCAAGCGGTCTGGTATGACACCAGACCATAAGCGGCGGAGTGGGATTTGTTGAAGCCGTAACCGGCGAATTTTTCCACCAGGTCGAAAATGTTGCCGGACAGGTCCGGATCGATGTTGTTAGCAGTGCAGCCTTCAATGAAACCGCCGCGCTGCTTGGCCATTTCTTCGGGTTTTTTCTTACCCATGGCTCGACGCAGCATGTCCGCACCGCCAAGGGTGTAACCGGCCATGACCTGGGCAATCTGCATCACCTGTTCCTGGTACAGGATGATGCCGTAAGTCGGCGCCAATACCGGCTTGAGGCCTTCGTACTGGTAGTCCGAGTGCGGATACGCCAGTTCGGCGCGACCGTGCTTACGGTTGATAAAGTCGTCAACCATGCCCGATTGCAGCGGGCCCGGACGGAACAACGCCACCAGTGCGATCAAGTCTTCCAGGCAGTCGGGCTTGAGCTTTTTGATCAGCTCTTTCATGCCTCGGGATTCAAGCTGGAACACCGCAGTGGTTTCAGCTTTTTGCAGCAACTGGTAAGTCGGCTTGTCATCCAGCGGGATGAACGCGATATCCAGCGGCGGCTCATCAACCTTGGCGCGATCACGGTTGATGGTTTTCAGCGCCCAGTCGATGACCGTCAGGGTCCGCAGACCGAGGAAGTCGAACTTCACCAGACCGGCGGCCTCGACGTCGTCCTTGTCGAACTGGGTTACCAGACCGTCACCGGCCTCGTCGCAATAGATCGGCGAGAAGTCGGTCAGCTTGGTCGGCGCGATAACCACACCACCGGCGTGTTTACCGACGTTACGCACCACGCCTTCGAGCTTGCGCGCCATCTCCCAGATTTCTGCGGCCTCTTCATCGACCTTGATGAAGTCACGGAGGATTTCTTCCTGCTCGTAGGCTTTTTCCAGGGTCATGCCGACTTCGAACGGAATCATCTTCGACAGACGATCCGCCAGACCGTAGGACTTGCCCTGTACCCGCGCCACGTCGCGCACCACAGCCTTGGCGGCCATGGAACCGAAGGTGATGATCTGGCTCACCGCGTTACGGCCGTATTTCTCGGCCACGTAGTCGATTACCCGGTCACGACCGTCCATGCAGAAGTCGACGTCGAAGTCGGGCATGGATACCCGTTCCGGGTTAAGGAAACGTTCGAACAGCAGGTCGTATTCCAGCGGATCGAGGTCAGTGATCTTCTGCACATAGGCCACCAGCGACCCGGCACCCGATCCACGACCCGGGCCCACT
Organism: Pseudomonas sp. McL0111; assembly: GCF_052567255.1. NCBI lineage: Bacteria > Pseudomonadati > Pseudomonadota > Gammaproteobacteria > Pseudomonadales > Pseudomonadaceae > Pseudomonas > Pseudomonas sp. McL0111. The sequence goes on from NZ_CP199585.1 coordinate 238,582, forward strand.
GGCACGCCGTTGCTCTTGGCCCACTGGATAAAGTCCATAACGATCAGGAAGTAACCGGGGAACCCCATCTGGATGATGATATCCAGCTCGAAATTCAACCGGTCGACATACACCTGGCGCTTGGCTTCGTAGTCTTCGGTGGTGTCCCTGGGCAGCAGAACACTAAGGCGCTCTTCCAGACCGTCGAACGACACTTTGCGGAAATATTCGTCGATGGTCATACCATCGGGAATCGGGAAGTTGGGCAAAAAGTGCGTGCCCAGCTTCACTTCGATGTTGCAGCGCTTGGCGATCTCGACAGTGTTTTCCAGCGCATCCGGAATATCACTGAACAGCTCGGCCATTTCCTCGGCGCTTTTCAGGTACTGCTGATCGCTGTAATTCTTCGAGCGCCGCGGATCGTCGAGGGCACGGCCCTCACCGATGCAAACGCGGGTTTCGTGAGCGGCGAAGTCTTCCTGCTTGATGAAGCGCACATCATTGGTCGCAACCAGCGGCGCGCCGATCTTGTCGGCCAGGGCCACGGCACCGTGCAGTTGCTCCTCATCGTTGGGACGGCTGGTGCGCTGGATTTCCAGGTAAAAACGATCACCGAAAACCGCCATCCATTCGCGGGCGAGGTTTTCTGCTTCTTGCGGGTTACCGCTGAGCATCGCCTGTCCGATCTCGCCCTCTTTCGCCGCCGAGAGCATGATCAGGCCTTCATTGGCCTCCGCTACCCACTCGCGCTCGATGATGATCGAGCCATTGCGCTGGCCGTCGATAAAACCGCGAGAGATCAACTCGGTGAGGTTGCGATAGCCCTTGGCGTTCATCGACAACAGGCTGATCCGGCTCAGCGGCGCGTCCGGGTCTTTGTTCGACAGCCACAGGTCGGCGCCGCAGATCGGCTTGATCCCGGCACCCATGGCGTTTTTATAGAATTTGACCAGCGAACACATGTTGTTCTGGTCGGTGACCGCCACGGCGGGCATGTTCATGCCGTTCAGGGCCTTGACCAGCGGCTTGATTCGCACCAGCCCGTCGACCAGGGAGTATTCAGTGTGCAGGCGTAGATGAACGAATGAAGCCGGCATAGTGATCCTGTCCAGAAACGTGAAGACAACAAGGCCCGGATTGTACCGGGCCTCGAACAAAACATCAGCCTTGTGACTAAACCTGCGCCAGACCTTCCAGCGCTTCGTAAGCCTGTCGAACCGGGGCGAACGAGCGGCGGTGAATCGGCGTCGGCCCGAGACGCACCAACGCTTCCAGATGAACGGGCGTCGGATAGCCTTTATGGCCGCCGATGCCGTAACCCGGGTAGATCAATTCGAATGCAGCCATCTCGCGGTCGCGGCTGACCTTGGCCAGAATCGACGCTGCAGCAATCGCTGGAACCTTGCTATCGCCCTTGACCACGGCCTCGGAACGCATCGGCAGTTTCGGGCAACGGTTGCCATCGATCATCGCGAGTTTCGGCTGGATGTGCAGCCCGGCAATCGCACGCTGCATGGCCAGCATGGTCGCGTGCAAAATGTTCAGTTCGTCGATTTCTTCGACTTCGGCGCGGGCAATGCACCAGCTCAGGGATTTTTCGATGATCTCGTCGTAGAGCTTTTCGCGTCGGGCTTCGGTGAGTTTCTTCGAGTCGTTGAGGCCGAGAATCGGCCGATTCGGATCGAGGATCACTGCTGCCGTCACCACTGCACCGCACAACGGGCCGCGACCGACTTCATCGACACCGGCAACCAGTTCTTCGACTTCGGCGACCAGCGTGAAATCCAGGCCCATCTGCATCGTCTTGCTCATCGTGTCTGACCGATCAGGTTGAGGACGGCATCCGCCGCCTGATTGGAAGCATCCAGCCGCAGCGTGCGGTGAATCTCGTCGAAACCGCGAGTCTGCTCTTCGCCACCCTCGATCAATGGCGACAGGGTCTGCGCCAGCGCCTCGACCGTTGCGTCATCCTGCAGCAACTCCGGGACCAGCAAACGCTGGGCCAGCAGGTTTGGCAGCGACACATACGGGCTCTTGACCATGCGCTTGAGAATCCAGAACGTCAGCGGCGCCAGACGGTAGGCCACCACCATCGGCCGCTTGTACAGCAGCGCTTCAAGGGTCGCGGTACCGGAAGCAATCAGTACAGCGTTGCAGGCTGCCAGCGCCAGATGTGACTTGCCGTCGAGCAAGGTCACCGGCAGATCACGGCCCGCGAGCAACTCTTCAAGCTGAACGCGTCGCTCGGGGCTGGCGCACGGCATGACGAAACGCACACCGGGGCGCATCGCGCGCAGACGCTGCGCCGTATCGAGGAACAAGGCACCGAGACGGCCAACCTCACCGCCACGACTGCCTGGCATCAGCGCGACCAACGGGCCATCGGGCAAGCCCAGTTCAGCACGCGCAGCTTCACGATCAGCCTCGAGCGGAATCGCGTCGGCCAGCGAGTGACCGACGAACCGCACCGGCACGCCTTTCTCTTCGTAGAATTTCGCTTCGAACGGGAACAGCGTGAGCATCAGGTCGCAGCCTTCGCGAATCTTCAGCACGCGCTTCTGCCGCCACGCCCATACCGAAGGGCTGACGTAGTGCACGGTTTTGATCCCGGCCTGACGCAGTTTCAATTCGATATTGAGGTTGAAGTCCGGCGCATCGATACCGATGAACACATCCGGCTTCTCGGCGATCAGCGTGGCGATCAGATGCTTGCGGCGCTTGAGCAACTCGCGCAGCCGACCGAGGACTTCCACCAGCCCCATGACCGACAAGCGCTCCATGGGAAAGTAGGAAGTCAGACCTTCGCCCTGCATCAGAGGACCACCGACGCCGATGAACTCGACGGCTGGATGCTGTGCCTTCAAGGCACGCATCAGACCGGCACCCAGGATGTCACCGGAAGCTTCGCCCGCTACCAGCGCAATTCGCAGATTGGCCATGATCAGCGAGTGATGCCGCGAGTCGACGACTGAATCGAGTCACGGAAAATCGCGACTTCCGGGAACAGCGCAGAAGGCTCTACCAGCTCAGCCAACGCCTGCTCGACAGTCAGCCCTTGGCGGTACACGGTTTTGTAGGCGCGGCGCAGAGCGTGGATCGCATCTTCGCTGAAACCACGACGACGCATGCCTTCGAAGTTCATGCTGCGTGCCTCGGCGGGGTTACCGAACACAGTGACGAACGCAGGAACGTCTTTGCCAATGGCGGTACCCATACCGGAAAAGCTGTGAGCGCCGATGTGGCAGTACTGGTGCACCAGAGTAAAACCGGAAAGGATCGCCCAGTCTTCAACGTGTACATGCCCGGCCAACGCAGTGTTGTTGACCAGAATGCAGTTGTTGCCGATGACGCTGTCGTGGCCGATATGGGCATACGCCATGATCAGGTTGTGATCGCCGAGGGTGGTTTCGGAGCGATCCTGAACAGTGCCACGGTGAATGGTCACGCCTTCGCGAATCACGTTGTGATCGCCAATCACCAGACGGGTTTCTTCACCTTTGTATTTCAGATCGGGCGTGTCTTCGCCTACCGATGAAAACTGGTAGATGCGATTGTGCTTGCCGATTCGGGTCGGGCCTTTGAGTACAACATGCGGCCCGATCACGCTCCCCTCGCCGATTTCCACACCTGCGCCGATGATCGACCACGGGCCGACCTCGACGCCATCAGCCAGAACGGCCGACGGATCGATGATTGCACGAGGGTCAATCAAACTCATAGTTTGCGTTCCGCGCAGATGATTTCAGCGGAGCAGACTGGCTTGCCGTCAACGGAAGCCTGGCATTCGAATTTCCAGATCTGGCGCTTGCAGCTGATGAAACGAGCTTCGAGGATCAACTGATCGCCCGGCAGAACAGGCTGGCGGAAGCGCAGCTTGTCGGAACCGACGAAGTAATACAGGGTGCCGTCGGCCGGCTTCACGTCGAGCATTTTGAAACCGAGGATCCCGGCAGCCTGAGCCATCGCTTCGATGATCAGCACGCCCGGCATGATCGGATGCGCAGGGAAGTGACCGTTGAAAAATGGTTCGTTGATGCTGACATTCTTGTAGGCGCGAATGCGCTTGCCTTCAGTGTCCAGTTCCACGACCCGGTCTACCAGCAGGAACGGGTAACGGTGAGGCAGGTATTCGCGAATCTCGTTGATGTCCATCATTTCGGGGGGAAGCCTATGTAAAGATTGGGAGCGCGACTGACGCGCACTCCTCTAGCAAATCAAGGAGGCAGTCTAGAGGCTGTGCACACTTGATATGGAAATGGTATCAGCCATCAGATGAAGCATTGCCGTCGGGGGTCACTTCCCCTACGCGCTTTTCCAGCTGTTTCAAACGTCGTGCAATGTCATCGAGCTGACGGATGCGTGCCGCGCTTTTGCGCCACTCAGCAGCCGGCTGCATCGCTGTACCGGAAGAATAGGCACCCGGTTCGGTAATCGAATGGGTGACCATGGTCATGCCGGTCAGGAAAACGTTGTCGCAAATATCGATATGCCCGACCAGACCAACACCACCAGCGAGCATGCAATGCTTGCCGATTTTGGTACTGCCGGAAATACCGACACACGCGGCCATGGCGGTGTGATCACCGACCTGGACGTTGTGTGCGATCTGAATCTGGTTGTCGAGCTTCACACCGTTGCCGATGACGGTATCGGCCAACGCACCGCGGTCGATGGCGGTGTTCACGCCGATCTCCACATCGTCGCCAATGGTCACGCCACCGATCTGGGCGATTTTCTGCCAGATGCCTTTCTCGTTGGCGAAGCCGAAGCCCTCACCGCCGAGCACCGCACCGGACTGAATAACCACTCGCTTACCGATGCGCACGTCGTGATACAGCGTTACACGCGGAGCGAGCCAGCCACCCTCGCCGATTTCGCTGCGGGCACCGATGAAGCAATGCGAGCCCAACGTGACTTGCGCGCCAATCTGCGCACCCGCTTCGATCACCACGAACGGGCCGACGCTGGCGGTTGGATCAACCACTGCATCTGCCGCAATCACCGCTGTCGGATGAATCCCGGCAGTGGATTTTGGCTTGGGATCGAACAGATGGGAGATACGCGCATAAGCCAGATAAGGGTCCGGTACTACCAGCGAGTTGCCGGCATAACCTTCGGCGTCCGCTTCTTTCAGCAATAGCGCAGCTGCCTGCGAGCCAGCCAGGTATTTGCGGTATTGAGGATTTGCCAGAAAGCTCAACTGAGCTGGGCCAGCCTCTTGCAAAGTGGCTAGCCCAGTAATTTGCTTCTCCGGGTCGCCACGCAGGGTGGCGCCGAGGAACTCGGCCAACTGGCCGAGCTTGATGGTCACGGTCATGGGTTACTTCAGCTGATTCATGCGCTCGATAACCTGGCGCGTGATGTCGTACTGAGGTTTGACATCAATCACTGCACCACGCTCGAACACCAGGTCAAAAGCACCTTTCTTGATGACTTCTTCCACTGCGCTATCCAGTTTCGGCTTCAGTTGCTTGAGCATTTCGCGATCAGCAACAGCTTTGGCTTCGTTCAGTTCCTTGGACTGGAACTGGAAGTCACGGGCCTTTTGCTTGAATTCCAGCTCCAGACGCTCGCGCTCACCCTGTTGCATCTTGTCGCCACCGGCCATCAGACGATCCTGAATACCCTTGGCGCTGCTTTCCAGAGTCTTGAGTTTGGTCAGCTGAGGACCGAATTTCTTCTCGGCATCCACGGCGTATTTCTTGGCCGCGTCGGACTCAAGCAGAGCCATCTGATAGTTCAGAACGGCGATTTTCATGTCGGCGAACGCCGGGCCTGCCACCAGTACGGAGGCCAGGAGAACCAATTGAGTCAACTTACGCACGATGCACTCCTACAAAATCCATTGTCGTTATCTTGGGTCAGACGCTTAGAACGTCTGGCCGAGGGAGAATTGGAACACTTGAGTCTCAGCGTTATCCGGTTTCTTGACCGGCATGGCCAGAGCAAAACTCAGAGGACCCAGTGCGGTGACCCAGGTCACGCCTACACCGACGGAACTGGCCATGTTGCTCAGGCTGATGTCGTTGCACTGAGTGTTGGCCTTCGTACCATCGGCATTGGTGGTCGATTTGCACGTCGAATCGAATACGTTACCGACGTCCCAGAATACCGAAGTACGCAGGGAGCGCTGATCTTTCACGAACGGCAGTGGGAACAGGACCTCAACACCACCCTGGATCAGCACGTTACCACCGAACGGAAGCGGATCCTGATCCGGGTCAGCGAGCGTGCCGGTGTTGCCAGTCTTATCGAAACCACGACTCGGCGTACTGCGCGGACCAAGAGTGCTGTCCTTGAAGCCACGAACCGAGTTGAAACCACCAGCATAGTAGTTTTCATAGAACGGCAAGCCATCGGTCGAACCGTAACCGTCGCCATAACCCAGCTCGGTGTGCAGACGCAGGGTGTAGTTCTCGGTGATCGGCTGGAACAGCTGACCGCGGTAATCAAGTTTGTAGAACGACAGGTCGCTGCCCGGAATGGTGGTTTCCAGGGTCAGGCTCTGCGAACGACCACGGGTCGGCAGTACGCCTTTGTTCAAGGTGGACTCGGACCAGCCGGCCGACGCCTTGAAGTTCAGGTACTGATCGCCTTCCTTGTTAACAAAGTCGAAAATCTCGTCAACGGTATAGGTACCGGTCTTGATCTTGTCTTGCTGCGCGGACAGACCGAAGGTCAGACGCGAAGTCTCGCTGATTGGATAGCCAACGTTGACGCCGGCACCCAGGCTGTCTACTGCGTAGCTTGCTACGTCGACGTCGAGGTCTTTGTAGTCAGTGGTGCGATAGAAAGCGTTGTAACCCAGGCTCACGCCATCGGCGGTCCAGTACGGGTCAACATAACCGAAGTTGTATCGGCTCTGGTATTCGCTTCGGGTCAGGCCAACGCTCACGCGGTTACCAGTACCGAGGAAGTTGTTCTGGGTGATCGAACCACCGAGGATCAGACCGGCGCTCTGTGCGAAACCGACGCTGGCGGTGATCGAACCGGATGCCTGTTCTTCAACGGCGTAGTTCACATCAACCTGGTCATCGACACCCGGTACAGCCGGCGTCTCGACGTTCACTTCCTTAAAGAAGCCCAGACGCTCAAGACGGGTCTTGGACTGATCGATCAGGTAGGTTGACGCCCAACCACCTTCCATCTGACGCATTTCACGACGCAGCACTTCGTCCTCAGACTTGGTGTTGCCACGGAAGTTGATGCGGTTGACGTAAGCACGCTTGCCCGGATCGACAGCGAACAGGATGTCCACGGTGTGGTCATCGTCATGCGGCTGAGGAATGCCGTTGACGTTGGCGAAGGTGTAACCCTCGTTACCCAGACGACGGGTAATCAGTTCGGACGTGGTGGTCATCAGCTTGCGCGAGAACACCTGGCCTTTCTGTACCAGCAGCAGGGACTTGACCTGGTCTTCAGGCACTTTCAGGTCACCGCTGAGTTTGACGTCACGAACGGTGTACTTCTCGCCTTCAGTGATGTTGACGGTGATGTAGACGTGCTTCTTGTCCGGGGTGATGGACACCTGGGTCGAAGCGATATCCATGTTGATATAGCCGCGGTCCAGATAGTAGGAACGCAGACGCTCAAGGTCACCAGAGAGTTTTTCACGGGCGTACTTGTCATCGTTCTTGAAGAACGACAGCCAGTTGGTGGTCTTCAGCTCGAACAGGTCGATCATGTCGTCATCAGGGAAGACAGTGTTGCCCACCACGTTGATGTGCTGAATGGCAGCAACGGTGCCTTCGTTGATCTTCACCTTCAGGCCGACACGGTTACGCGGCTGCGATACCACCTCGGTATCGACGGTAGCCGAGTAGCGACCCTGCGCGACGTACTGACGTTGCAGTTCGTTACGAACACCTTCAAGGGTCGCACGCTGGAAGATCTCGCCTTCGGCCAGACCGGACTGCTTGAGGCCTTTCATGAGGTCTTCGGTAGAGATCGCCTTGTTGCCCTCGATCTCGATACTGGCAACCGACGGACGTTCAACGACCGTGATTACCAGAACGTTGCCTTCGCGGCCCAGCTGGATATCTTGAAAGAAACCGGTTTTGAACAACGCACGAGTGGATTCCACCAGGCGACGATCATCCGCCTGCTCACCGACGTTCAACGGCAAGGCACCAAAGACGCTACCCGCGGAGACCCGCTGGAGGCCATTGACGCGAATATCAGAGATAGTGAAGGACTCGGCGTGAACTTCGGCGATCATCAATACGGTGAGAACCGCAGTTAGCAGCAGACGTTTCATGAAGTCCTTTCTTATTCCAACTGGCAATAAACAAACTGCCGCAAAATGCGGCAGATTCGCAATTCAGCGAAGCTTTACAGACGACCCAGATCGTTGACCAGAGCAAGCAACATCACTCCGACCACCAAACTGATACCGATCTGTACCCCCCAACCTTGCACCCGATCCGACAAGGGACGACCACGCGCCCACTCGATCAGATAAAACAACAAATGCCCCCCATCCAGTACAGGAATGGGCAGCAAATTCAGAACGCCCAGGCTAATACTCAGATAAGCAAGGAAATTCAGGAAATCAGCGACGCCCGACTGGGCAGAAGCGCCCGCCACTTTAGCAATGGTTATCGGTCCACTCAAGTTTTTTACCGAGAGCTCGCCGAACAGCATTTTCTTCAGTGAGTCCAGCGTCAGTACGCTCATGGTCCAGGTACGGTGAGCACCCTCGCCAATTGCCGCCAACGGACCATAACTGATCTCACGAATCATCTCCGGCGGCCAGTCCACAGCTTTCACCCCGGCCCCCAGATAACCGCTTGGCGCCTTGCTTTCGCCGCGAGCAGCCAGCGTCACAGGGACGTCGATTTGAGCACCGTCACGCTCGACGCGCAGCACAATTTTGGTATCAGGACGCGTACGAACGGTATCAACTACCTGCTGCCAGTCATCCAGGGCCTTGCCATCCAGAGACAGCAGGCGATCACCGGTTTTCAGACCAGCAGCCTGGGCCGGACCTTTCGAATCAAGTTCGGCAAGCACCGGCGGCAATGCCGGACGCCATGGACGGATGCCCAGCGAGCGGATCGGGTCCGGCTCGTCAGCACCTTTCAGCCACTTGTCCAACGTCAGCTCACGCGGCGAATCCGCCGTGGAACCTTGCTCGCGGACAAGAATTTGCAGGGAGCCGCTTTCACCCAGACGACGAACCAGTTGCAGGTTGACCGCCGCCCAGCCTGTGGTCGGCTCACCATCAACGGCGATGATTTCCTGCCCGGCACCCAAACCAGCCTTGGCCGCGATACTGCCGGACTCGACCGCACCAATCACCGGACGGATCTGCTGACTGCCAAGCATTGCCAACACCCAGAAGAACACCAGGGCCAGCAGAAAGTTGGCAATCGGGCCCGCGGCAACAATGGCGATACGCTGACGAACGGATTTGCGATTGAACGACTGATCAATCTGATCGACCGGGACTTCGCCTTCACGCTCATCGAGCATCTTGACGTAGCCGCCCAGCGGGATCGCCGCAATGACAAACTCCGTGCCCTTCTTGTCGTGCCAGCGCAGCAGCGGCATACCGAAGCCTACGGAGAAGCGCAGAACCTTGACCCCACAACGACGCGCGACCCAGAAATGGCCGAATTCGTGAAAGGTGACCAGAACACCCAAGGCAATCAGGGTGCCGGCAATCATATAGAGCGCGCTCATCTACTTTCTCCGCAATCCTGTTCAGTGCCGCGTGGAGCCAATATTACAAATTCTATCGACCGTGACGGCTCAGCCATTGCCCGGCCAGCGTTCGCGCCTTGGCATCCGCGGTGAATACCGCATCGAGATCATCCAGAGCGACTACAGGCTCCAGATTCAACACTTCCTCGATGATACTCGCGATTTCCGGGTAACGTACCCGCCCGTCGAGAAACGCCGCAACCGCCACTTCGTTGGCCGCATTGAGCATTGCCGGCGCACTGTTACCTGCCTCGGCAGCCTGGCGAGCCAGACGCAGACACGGGAAACGCCCTTCATCAGGGGCTTCGAAATCCAGTCGCGCAATCGCGAACAGATCCAGTGGCGCCACACCCGAGTCAATACGCTCAGGCCAGGCCAAGGCATTGGCAATCGGTGTGCGCATATCGGGATTGCCCAACTGGGCCAGCACCGAACCATCCACGTAATCGACCAGCGAGTGGATCACACTCTGCGGATGAATCACCACTTCGACCTGTGACGGCTTGGCATCGAACAACCAGCAAGCCTCGATCAACTCAAGGCCTTTGTTCATCATGCTGGCGGAGTCCACCGAGATCTTCCGGCCCATCGACCAGTTCGGGTGCGCACAGGCTTGATCAGGTGAAACATGCGCCAGCTCAGCCATTGGTGTCTGCCGGAACGGACCACCAGAAGCCGTAAGAAGAATCCGACGCACACCGACCGAACCCAACCCACGGGCAAAGTCGTGCGGCATGCACTGGAAGATCGCGTTGTGCTCGCTGTCGATCGGCAACAACACCGAACCGCTCTTGCGCACAGCCTGCATGAACAATGCACCGGACATCACCAGCGCTTCTTTATTCGCCAGGAGGATTTTCTTGCCCGCCTCGACCGCCGCGAGGGTCGGGCGCAAACCCGCCGCACCAACGATTGCAGCCATCACTGCGTCGACTTCAGGAGCAGCAGCGACCTGACACAGGCCCTCCTCCCCCACCAGCACGCGAGTGGACAAACCGGCAGCACGCAAATCGTCCTGCAGCTTTTGCGCGGCGCCGGCTTGCGGCACCACGGCAAACTGCGGCACATGGCGCAGGCATAGCGAGAACAGCTCACTCAAACGAGTGAAGCCGCTCAAGGCAAAAACCTGATAGCGCTCAGGATGACGAGCAATGACGTCGAGGGTACTGAGACCAATCGAGCCGGTCGCCCCGAGAACCGTAATCTGTTGTGCGCGGCTCACGGTGCAGCCATCCACAGCAACACCGCGAAGATCGGGATCGCCGCCGTCAGGCTGTCGATCCGATCCAGCACACCACCATGACCCGGCAACAGGTTACTGCTGTCCTTGATCCCGGATTGACGCTTGAACATGCTCTCGGTGAGATCACCCACCACCGAAATGAACACGATCAGCGCAGCGCCGATCAACGCCTTGAACAACTCGGCCACAGTCCAGTCGCGAACCAGGCCGACCACCGCAGTAATCACCAGGCTCAGAACCAGACCGCCATACACGCCTTCCCAGCTTTTGCCGGGACTGACTTGCGGTGCGAGCTTGCGCTTGCCGAAGGCACGACCGGAGAAGTAGGCGCCGATGTCAGCACCCCACACCAGCACCATCACAGCCATGATCAGCCAGTTACCCAACGGATACTGCTTGATCTGCACCAGCCCTTGCCAGGCAGGCAACAGAATCAGCAAACCGATGACCAGCTTGCTCGCAGCACTGGACCAGCGCTCGCTCGAAGCCGGGTAAGTCAGCACCAGATATGTCGCCACCGCCCACCACAACACCGAAGCACCCAGCACCCATGGCGCAAGGTCAGGCAGGATGTACATGAAGAACAGCAGCAATGCGACAACGGCGGCATAACCGACGCGGAACGACTGCGCAGTAAAACCGGCCAGGCGTGCCCATTCCCAGGCGCCCAGGCTTACGACCAGACCGATGAACAGTGCAAAACCGGAACCCTGCAGCAGGAAAAACCCGCACAGGGCGATCGGCAACAGGATCAGCGCAGTGATGATTCGTTGTTTAAGCATTAAACCCGGGCTCCAGCTTCGACCTGTTCGCTCGTTTTACCGAAACGACGCTGGCGCGAAGCGAAATCGGCCAGCGCAGTGCGCATGGCTTCGTGTTTGAAGTCCGGCCAGAACAGGTCGGAGAAGTACAACTCGGCGTAAGCCAGTTGCCACAGCAGGAAGTTGCTGATGCGGTGCTCGCCACCGGTGCGGATGCACAGATCCGGCAGCGGCAGATCGCCAGTTGCCAGACAGGTCTGCAGCAGCTCAGGGGTGATGTCTTCCGGACGCAGATGCCCGGCCTGAACCTCACGGGCCAGACGCTGCGCAGCCTGCGCAATGTCCCACTGACCGCCGTAATTGGCGGCAATCTGCAGGACAAAACGGTTGGCACCGGCAGTCATGGCCTCGGCTTCGCGCATCGCAGCCTGCAACTCAGGATGGAAGCGCGAGCGATCACCAATGATCCGCAAGCTGATGTTGTTGTCGTTGAGGCGCCTGGCCTCGCGACGCAGGGCCTTGAAGAACAGATCCATCAAGGCACTGACTTCATCGGCTGGACGCTGCCAGTTTTCACTGGAGAAGGCGAACAGGGTCAACACTTCGACCTTGGCCTCAGCGCAAACCTCGATCACCGCCCGTACAGCATCCACTCCCGCTTTATGCCCGGCGACACCCGGCATAAAGCGTTTTTTCGCCCAGCGATTGTTGCCATCCATGATGATCGCGACATGGCGCGGCACCGCGGACGGCGCAGTCTGCTTGGTCTTATCCATTGAAACGCGACCCTTATACGGCCATCAAGTCCGCTTCTTTTTGCTTGGTGGCCGCATCGATATCAGCCTCAGCCTTGTCGGTCAGCTTCTGGATGTCGGCAGCAGCACGACGCTCTTCGTCTTCGCTGATTTCTTTGTCCTTGACCAGCTTCTTCAGCTCGCCCAAGGCATCACGACGAATGTTGCGCACGGCAACACGAGCATCTTCCGCTGCGCTACGCGCCTGCTTGGTGAAGCCCTTGCGGGTTTCTTCAGTCAGGGCTGGCATCGAGATCAGCAGCAACTCACCCAGGTTGGTCGGGTTGAGGTTCAGACCAGCGCTCTGGATTGCCTTGTCGACGGCCGCGAGCATGTTGCGCTCGAATGCCACGACTTGCAGAGTGCGCGAGTCTTTTACAGTGATGTTGGCCACTTGGGTGATGGAGGTGTCAGCACCGTAGTAAGGCACCATCACACTACCGAGGATGCTCGGGTGCGCCTTGCCGGTTCGGATCTGACCGAATGCATGGGACAGCGAGTCCAGGGATTTCTGCATGCGCTCTTGAGCGTCTTTCTTGATTTCGTTGATCATTGTTGACCTTCCTCGATCAGAGTCCCTTCAGCGCCGCCGTGAACGATGTTCAGCAGGGCACCGGGCTTGTTCATGTTGAATACGCGCAGCGGCATCTTGTGGTCGCGGCACAGGCAAATAGCTGTCAGGTCCATCACGCCCAGTTTGCGATCCAGTACTTCATCATAAGTCAGATGATCGAACTTCTCGGCATGCGGGTCTTTGAACGGGTCAGCAGTGTAGACGCCATCGACCTTGGTCGCTTTCAGCACAACGTCGGCATCGATTTCGATGGCACGCAGGCAGGCTGCCGAATCCGTGGTGAAGAACGGATTACCGGTACCGGCGGCGAAAATCACCACGTCTTTGGAGTTCAGGTGACGCATGGCTTTGCGACGATCGTAGTGATCGGTCACGCCAACCATGGAAATAGCCGACATGACGATTGCCGAGATATTGGCACGCTCCAGCGCATCACGCATGGCCAGGGCGTTCATCACAGTGGCCAGCATGCCCATGTGGTCGCCTGTAACCCGATCCATGCCGGCTTTGCTCAAGGCTTCGCCGCGGAACAGGTTGCCACCGCCGATCACCAGACCGACCTGAACACCGATGCCGACCAGTTGGCCGACTTCCAGCGCCATCCGATCCAGTACTTTTGGATCGATCCCGAACTCTTCCGAGCCCATCAGGGCCTCGCCGCTAAGCTTGAGTAGAATGCGTTTATAGCGAGCCTGATAACCACTGCCCTGCTGAGCCATTGCGAATCTCTCCTGCGGCGTATTTAAAAATTCTTTGCGAGCTGTTTACAGCTGGCGTTCACTCTAGCTTGGCGCTGCTTCAGCGCCATCGGAACCTGGCTTTGTAAGTCAGTTCCCAGCGGAAACCAATTAAAAATTGGTAACCCCATCTGAAAAGAGGCTGCGCGCGTAAGCGGGCAGCCTCTTTCGGGCGACAGTTGAAAACTGTCTTATTGCTTGGCGGCAGCCAGCTGGGCAGCAACTTCTTCAGCGAAGTTGTCGACCGGCTTCTCGATGCCTTCGCCTACTTTGAAGTAGGTGAAGGAAACGATTTCAGCGCCAGCTTTCTTGGCCAGCTCGCCAACCTTGATTTCAGGGTTCTTGACGAACGCCTGCTCAACCAGGCTTGCTTCTGCCAGGAACTTGCTGATACGGCCTTTGACCATATTTTCAACAATGTTTTCTGGCTTGCCTTTGATTTTTTCTTCGTTCAGCTGCAGGAACACAGCTTTTTCGCGCTCGATAGCTTCAGCCGAAACTTCCGATGGCAGCAGGAACTCAGGGTTGCTGGCCGCTACGTGCATAGCGATGTCTTTGGCCAGTTCAACGGTGCCGCCTTTCAGAACAACTGCAACACCGATCTTGTTGCCGTGCAGGTAGCCACCAACAACGTCGCCTTCTACGCGAACCAGACGACGGATGTTGACGTTTTCGCCAACCTTGCCAACCAGTACCAGACGAGCAGCTTCTTGAGCTTCGATCAGCGGAGCAACATCAGTCAGCTTGTCGGCGAACGCTTTTTCAACGCTTGCAGCAACAAATGCCTTGAAGTCGTCCTGCAGAGCCAGGAAGTCGGTCTGCGAGTTCACTTCCAGCAGAACAGCGGATTTGCCGTCTTCTTTCAGTGCGATCGCGCCTTCAGCAGCTACGTTACCTGCTTTCTTGGCAGCCTTGATTGCGCCCGAAGCACGCATGTCATCAATGGCTTTTTCGATGTCGCCGTCAGCCTTTTCCAGGGCTTTCTTGCAATCCATCATGCCTTCGCCGGTACGCTCGCGCAGTTCTTTAACCAACGCCGCAGTAATTGCTGCCATTTTCAAATTCCTCTTGGATAGGTTTTCAACCATTCCACCCGATCGAACGGGCGTTCAATTCTTCCCGAATCACCTTGTAGCCGCTGCACGTTACAGATGCTGTAGCTGCGCTGCCGACAAATGGTTTTCGAGGTGGCAAAAAGGGGGCCAAGCCCCCTTTTTGCTTACTGAGTCAACGCCAGGGCGTCAAATTACTCAGCTGCAGCCTGAGTTTCTTCAGCTGCGAACTCTACAGTACCGCCGGAAACATTGTTGCGACCACGGATAACAGCGTCAGCCATCGAACCCATGTACAGCTGGATAGCGCGGATTGCGTCATCGTTGCCTGGGATGATGTAGTCAACGCCTTCCGGGCTGCTGTTGGTATCGACTACGCCGATAACCGGGATGCCCAGCTTGTTGGCTTCGGTGATCGCGATGCGCTCGTGATCAACGTCGATTACGAACAGTGCGTCTGGCAGACCGCCCATGTCCTTGATACCACCCAACGAACGATCCAGCTTCTCAAGATCGCGAGTGCGCATCAGCGCTTCTTTCTTGGTCAGCTTGGCGAAAGTACCGTCTTCGGCTTGCACTTCAAGGTCACGCAGACGCTTGATGGAAGCACGGATGGTTTTGAAGTTGGTCAGCATGCCGCCCAACCAGCGGTGATCGACGTACGGCGAACCGCAACGTGCTGCTTCTTCAGCAACGATCTTGCCAGCGGAACGCTTGGTGCCGACGAACAGAATCTTGTTTTTGCCCTGGGCCAGACGCTCTA
Source organism: Pseudomonas sp. McL0111 (assembly GCF_052567255.1). Classification (NCBI taxonomy): domain Bacteria; kingdom Pseudomonadati; phylum Pseudomonadota; class Gammaproteobacteria; order Pseudomonadales; family Pseudomonadaceae; genus Pseudomonas; species Pseudomonas sp. McL0111. The sequence continues at coordinate 254,190 of NZ_CP199585.1, forward strand.
CGAAAGTCAGAGCTTCGTTGAACATTGGCAGGGTTTTTTCAAGGTTGATGATGTGAATCTTGTTACGCGCGCCGAAAATGTATTTACCCATTTTCGGGTTCCAGTAACGGGTTTGGTGACCGAAGTGCACACCGGCCTTCAGCATATCGCGCATGTTGACTTGGGACATGATAGTTCCTTAATAAGTCGGGTTTGGCCTCCACGTACCCCAATGACCAACCAGTGGCATTAAGCCAAAAGCACCCAGGTCATCGTGTCGACACGTGTGTGGATTTAAGCCTTTCGGGGTATCCCCGGAAAGCGGCGCATTTTATATCACAGGGTGGGCGAAAACGGAACCCGGAATCTGCAATCGCTCCGCAGACGCAGGCGCCAGCCCCTTGGAATCGGTTCAGCAGGCACCATTCTATAGAGAGAAGCGATGCACGCAGGCGCGGATTTGCTCTGTGCGTCTGATAGAATCGCGTTTTATCAGGTCGCAAAATGAACACCGCGACCCTATTCGTATCAAGCAAGCGCAGTCGAGCGCAGAGAGAGCCTGTATGACCGTCAACCTCAAAACCCCCGAGGACATCGCTGGCATGCGTGTCGCCGGCAAACTGGCCGCCGATGTGCTGGAAATGATTGCCGAACATGTCAAGCCGGGCGTGACCACTGATCAGTTGAACCAGATCTGCCACGACTACATTGTCGATGTGCAGCAGGCCATCCCTGCTCCGCTGAACTACAAGGGCTACCCGAAGTCGATCTGCACCTCGATCAACCATGTGGTCTGCCACGGCATCCCGAATGACAAGCCGCTGAAAAACGGCGACACCCTGAACATCGACGTGACGGTAATCAAAGACGGCTACCACGGTGACACCAGCCGCATGTTCCACGTCGGCGAAGTGCCAGTCTGGGCCGAACGCCTGTCGCAGATCACCCAGGAATGCATGTACAAGGCGATCGAGATCGTCAAACCCGGCTGCCGCCTGGGCGACATCGGTGAAGTGATCCAGAAGCACGCTGAAAAGAACGGCTTCTCGGTGGTTCGCGAATTCTGCGGCCACGGCATTGGCAAGGTGTTCCACGAAGAACCACAGATCCTGCATTACGGTCGCGCAGGCACCGGCATGGAACTGAAGGCCGGCATGACTTTCACCATCGAACCAATGATCAACCAGGGCAAGGCCGACACCAAAGTATTGGGCGACGGCTGGACCGCGATCACCAAGGACCGCAAGCTCTCGGCACAGTGGGAACACACTCTGCTGGTGACTGATACTGGCTACGAGATCTTCACCCTGCGCGCCGACGACACCATCCCGCGCATCTCGGCCTGATCCACACAACGCTCCCAGCCTTTATAAAGGAAAGCCAATCGATGCCGCAGGTGGATCCCGAACTCTTCGACCGCGGCCAGTTCCAGGCAGAACTGGCCCTCAAAGCGAGTCCTATCGCGGCGTTCAAGAAGGCGATCCGCCAGGCCCGCGAAGTGCTCGACACGCGTTTTCGCCATGGTCGCGACATCCGCCGCCTGATCGAAGACCGTGCCTGGTTCGTCGATAACATCCTGCAAAAGGCCTGGGAGCAGTTTAACTGGAGCGAAGACGCCGACATCGCGCTGGTCGCGGTCGGCGGTTATGGCCGCGGTGAACTGCACCCTTATTCCGATATCGATTTGCTGATCCTGCTGGACAGCGCCGATCACGAAGTTTTCCGCGATTCCATCGAACGTTTTCTGACGCTGCTGTGGGACATCGGTCTCGAAGTCGGTCAGAGCGTTCGCTCGGTCGATGAATGTGCCGAAGAGGCGCGCGCCGACCTGACCGTCGTCACCAATCTGATGGAAAGCCGCACCATTTGCGGCCCCGAGCGCCTGCGCCAGCGCATGCTCGACGTCACCAGCACCGCGCATATGTGGCCGGCCAAAGAGTTCTTCCTGGCCAAACGTGCCGAGCAGAAAGCCCGCCACCACAAATACAACGACACCGAGTACAACCTGGAGCCGAACGTCAAAGGCTCGCCCGGTGGACTACGCGATATTCAGACGATTCTGTGGGTCGCACGCCGTCAGTACGGCACCCTGAACCTGCGCGCGCTCGCCGGCGAAGGCTTCCTCGTCGAAAGTGAAAACGCCCTGCTCGCCTCCTCCCAGGAATTCCTCTGGAAAGTGCGCTACGCCCTGCACATGCTGGCCGGCCGCTCTGAAGATCGCTTGCTGTTCGATCACCAACGCACGATTGCAACGCTGTTGGGTTTTGAAGGCGATGACGCCAAACAGGCCATCGAAAACTTCATGCAGCAGTATTACCGCACGGTCATGAGCATCGCCCAGCTCAGCGACCTGATCATCCAGCACTTCGAGGAAGTCATCCTCGCACCGGATGACGAAGCGCCGCCACAGCCGATCAACTCGCGATTCCAGTTGCACGACGGCTATATCGAAGCACGCAACGACAACGTGTTCCGCCGTACGCCGTTCGCCATGCTCGAGATCTTCGTGCTGATGGCGCAACAGCCGGAAATCAAAGGCGTGCGCGCCGATACCATCCGCCTGCTGCGCGAAAACCGTCATCTGATCGACGACGACTTCCGCAACGACATCCGCAATACCAGCCTGTTCATCGAGCTGTTCAAGTGCAAGATCGGCATCCATCGCAACCTGCGCCGAATGAACCGTTACGGCATTCTCGGCCGCTACCTGCCGGAGTTCGGTTTCATCGTCGGGCAGATGCAGCATGACCTGTTTCACATCTATACCGTCGATGCACACACGCTGAATCTGATCAAACACCTGCGCAAGTTGCAGTACACCCAGGTGTCGGAGAAATTTCCGCTGGCGGCCAAGCTCATGGCGAAACTGCCCAAGCCCGAACTCATTTACATGGCGGGTCTGTATCACGACATCGGCAAGGGTCGACATGGCGATCACTCGGAGATCGGCGCGGTCGACGCCGAAGCGTTCTGCCAACGCCATCAATTGCCGTTGTGGGACAGCCGCCTGATTGTCTGGCTGGTGCAAAACCATCTGGTGATGTCGACCACCGCCCAGCGCAAGGACTTGTCTGATCCGCAGGTGATCCACGATTTCGCTCAGGCGGTCGGCGACGAAATCCGTCTCGACTATCTGTACGTGCTGACCGTCGCCGACATCAACGCCACCAACCCTACGCTGTGGAATTCATGGCGTGCGAGCCTGTTGCGCCAGCTCTACACCGAGACCAAACGTGCCTTGCGCCGTGGCCTGGAAAACCCGGTGGATCGCGAAGAGCAGATCCGTCAGACGCAAAGTGCCGCGCTGGATATTCTGGTGCGCGGCGGTACCGATCCGGACGATGTCGAACAATTGTGGGCGCAACTGGGCGATGACTATTTCCTGCGGCACACCGCCGGCGATGTCGCCTGGCACAGTGACGCGATTCTCCAGCAGCCGGCCGATGGCGGGCCGCTGGTGCTGATCAAGGAAACCACCCAGCGCGAATTCGAGGGCGGCACGCAGATCTTCATTTATGCCCCGGATCAGCACGACTTCTTCGCCGTGACCGTGGCCGCGATGGATCAGCTCAACCTGAACATTCACGATGCACGGGTCATCACGTCCAGCAGCCAGTTCACCCTCGACACCTACATAGTGCTCGACAACGAAGGCGAATCCATCGGCGATAATCCGGCCCGGGTCAAACAGATCCGTGACGGCCTGACCGACGCCCTGCGTAATCCCGATGATTATCCGACGATCATTCAGCGGCGGGTTCCGCGTCAGCTCAAGCACTTTGCGTTCGCGCCGCAGGTGACGATCCACAACGATGCACAACGTCCGGTGACCGTACTGGAGCTGACAGCCCCAGACCGTCCGGGGTTGCTGGCGCGAATCGGCGGGATTTTCCTCGAGTTCGACCTGTCGCTGCAGAACGCCAAGATTGCCACGCTGGGCGAACGGGTGGAGGACGTGTTCTTCATCACCGACGCGCATAACCAGCCACTGTCCGACCCACTGCTGTGCAGCCGCTTGCAGGATGCGATCGTCGAACAGTTAAGCGTCAATCAGGAACCCGATATCAAACTTTCGCGCATCAGTATCTGATCCAACACATTTCCCCCTGTGGGGGCGAGCTTGCTCGCGAAAGCGCTTTCGCGAGCAAGCTCGCCCCCACATTGAACGAGGCCCGCATGAACAACGCTCTGAACCAGCTCCAGCCCTACCCGTTCGAAAAGCTCCGCGCCCTGCTCGGCACGGTCACGCCGAACCCGGACAAGCGCCCTATCGCGCTATCGATCGGCGAGCCGAAACATCGCTCGCCAAGCTTTGTCGCCGAAGCGCTGGCAAACAACCTGGATCAGATGGCGGTGTATCCGACCACCCTCGGCATTCCCGCGCTGCGCGAAGCGATTGCCAACTGGTGCGAGCGTCGTTTCAGCGTGCCAAGTGGCTGGCTCGACCCGGCGCGCAACGTGCTGCCGGTCAACGGCACCCGCGAAGCGCTGTTCGCCTTCACCCAGACCGTGGTCAACCGTGGCGACGACGCACTGGTGGTCAGCCCGAACCCGTTCTATCAGATCTATGAAGGCGCGGCGTTCCTTGCCGGCGCCAAGCCGCATTACCTGCCATGCCTCGACGAAAACGGCTTGAATCCGGACTTCGACGCCGTGACGCCGGACATCTGGAAGCGCTGCCAGATCCTGTTTCTGTGCTCGCCGGGCAACCCGACCGGCGCACTGATCCCGGTTGAAACCCTGAAGAAACTCATCGCGCTGGCCGACGAATACGACTTCGTGATTGCCGCCGACGAATGCTACAGCGAACTGTACTTCGACGAACAAACGCCACCGCCGGGCCTGCTCAGCGCCTGCGTCGAACTGGGCCGCAAGGACTTCAAACGTTGCGTGGTGTTCCACAGCCTGTCCAAGCGCTCCAACCTGCCGGGCCTGCGCTCGGGTTTTGTCGCCGGTGATGCCGACATCCTCAAGGGCTTCCTGCTGTATCGCACCTATCACGGTTGCGCGATGCCGGTACAAACCCAGTTGGCCAGCGTCGCCGCATGGAATGACGAAGTTCACGTACGCGCCAACCGGGCGCTGTACCGCGAGAAGTTCGATGCGGTTCTGGCAATCCTCAGCCCGGTGATGGACGTACAGCATCCAGACGGCAGCTTCTATCTGTGGCCGAATGTGCAAGGCGATGACGCAGCATTCTGCCGTGATCTGTTTGCTGAAGAGCATGTCACCGTGGTGCCGGGCTCTTATCTGTCCCGCGAAGTGGATGGCGTCAATCCAGGTACCGGTCGCGTACGCATGGCATTGGTTGCACCACTGGCTGAATGTGTAGAAGCCGCTGAACGCATTCGCGCCTTCGTAACTCGCCAACAGTAAACTTGAATCCGTGCCAGCTTCGGCTGGCACGGAATTTTGCATATCAAGTAACAGTTCAAGTACATCCATATATTAACTCTCCTTGAATTACGGTTTAGTCTTGGGCCGCGCACTTAATTGCGCTTTTTTTACCCCCTACTGCCTACTTCAAGGAAGAAGTCGAGATGAGTGATCTTTTTGATTGCATGTTGATTCAATGGCCAGACGAACAGTCAGCCTTTAATGCGGCCATCAACGAAAACCCGGCCAATGCCGGCCCCAGCCAAGGGGGACGACGCAAACGCTCACTGGTTAACTATTCAAAGCTGTGGGCTAACGGTCGAAGCTTGAAAATCGCTTTCATGGATACACCGCCCGCCGAACATAAACAGAAGATAATTGATGCCGCCTGCCGCTGGCTGCCTTATATCAACTTGAAGTTTGAGTTTGTCGATGGCATACAGGGTGATATTCGTATCTCCACGAACACCGGCGAAAACAGTTCGATGCTCGGCACCGACGCGCTACTCATTCACCCCGACTGGCCGACCATGAGTCTGGGCGTCAAGCCCGACCATGAAGATTTTGAGGTTATCGTGACTCATGAGTTTGGCCATGCCTTGGGCGCGATGCACGAACACCAGCATCCAAAGGCCAATATTCCCTGGGATAAACCCAAGGTGTACGAGTTCTATCGCAATCGCGAAATGAATCCGATCAACAGTGAGCAAGTTGACTGGAATCTGTTCACGCCTTTCGACACTCTGGAAGCGATCTACACCGACTACGACAGAAAGTCGATCATGCATCACCCTGTTTCAAACGATTTGACCTTAGGCAATTGGGAAAACAAGATCAATCGCGAAATAAGTAAAAAAGACAAGACCCTGATGCGCTTACTTTATCCAAAATAAGCACGGCTTTTTTCTGGCAACCGATTACCGCAACTCTTTCGAAACACGATAACCAGTTATATGGATAAGGTAAGCATGGCCAGTGCTTATTCTTTTCCAAAGACTCATGGTAATTAAGCCCACGGTCATTTGACCAGACCGAGATTAGCCTCGCTCAAGTCCAGTTCCCCCAGCACTTCGCGTAATACGTCATCACCAATCTGGTGATGACGGCTCAGGCTATACAGCTCCAGACGCTGCGCCCGCAGCGCTTTCAGACGCAAGCGCCGCTCTAGCAGATCCATCTGGAACGCCAGCGCCTGCGCCTCGGCCGAATCGTTGAACACCGCCAACTGATGCCGATACTCGGACATGATCCGGGCCTTGAGTTCAGCCGCCAATGCGGCCTGAGCGGCATCCTGTGGGCCGGTTTCCTCGGCTTCCAATGCATGAATCGCCGCTTCGGCAGTCTTGCGCCAAGCGTCGCGTACCTCTTGCCGGCGCTTGTCGTCCGGACTCTTTTCAATCCCGCGCAGCAACAACGGCAAGGCGATACAAGCCGAGATCAGCGACAGCAGAATCACCCCAGCAGCAATGAAGATCAGCAGATCACGTTCGGGAAACGCCTCGCTGCCCATCAACATTGGCACCGACATCACGCCCGCCAGCGTCACCGCACCGCGCACGCCGCCGACCGTCAACAGCCAGCAAGATCGCGCGGTGGGCACTTGGGTCAGCGCGCCTTTGCCGCGCCAGCGCCGCAACAGTACCGACAGGCGCCAGATGCTCTGTACCCAGATAAACCGCAACAGCACCAGTGCCAGAAATATCGCCACCACGTCGAGGCAGCGATACAACAAGGTCGGCCACAATGTCGGCTCGTGGCTGACCACGGCTTTGATAATGTCCGGCAGTTGCAGGCCGAGCAGCAGGAAGATCAGGCCATTGAAAGCAAATTCCAGTAGCGACCAGACGCTACGGTTAAGCAGCCGGGTGCTGGTCTGCCGTGGCAGCAGATCGAGCCAGCTCTGCATCATTCCCGCCGCGACCGCCGAGAGAATGCCCGAGACGCCAAGGCGTTCGGCTAGCACATAAGCGGCGAATGGCAGCAGCAACATGAACACCACGTGCGTGGCAGGATCGTCCCAGCCCCGGGCGATCATCCAGGCGCGCAATCGGCCAACCAGCCAGCTCAGCGCCACCCCGACTGCCAATCCCCCCACAGCCACCACGACAAAGGTCAGGCTGGCATTGGCCAGCGAGAACACGCCAGTCACCGCTGCGGCCAGAGCAAACTTGAACGTCACCAGACCCGACGCATCGTTCATCAGCGCCTCGCCTTGCAGCATGTGCATCAGCGGCGTCGGCAGGCGGTTCTGCGAGATTGCCGATACCGCCACGGCGTCGGTTGGCGACAACACCGCCGCAAGGGCAAAAGCCACCGGCAGTGGAATCGTCGGCAACAGCCAATGAATGAAGTAACCGGCACCGACTACGGTGAACAACACCAGCCCGACCGCGAGCGTCAGGATCGGGCCCCGCAAATGCCAGAGCTCGCGTTTGGGCATGCGCCAGCCATCGGAAAACAGCAGCGGCGGCAGGAACAGAAACAGAAACAGTTCCGGATCGAGGGCCACATGCAGACCCAGCGTAGGCCAGGCCAACAAGGCCCCGGCAGCGATTTGCACCAGAGGCAATGGCAGCGGGATAACCCGTCCGACCAGACGCGAGACGCTGACAAGCATCAGCAGGATCAGAACGGTATAAGCGGTTTGCATAAAGCGGAAATCTCAGACAATCGACAGCGTTGAACTGCCATATTAGCCGCTTAGGATGCGTCTGGCGTTTGCACCTATGTCGCACGCCCGCAACGCCATTCCAATGTGGGAGCGAGCTTGCTCGCGAATGCGGTGTGTCATTCAACAAAGATATTGACTGACACGGCCCCTTCGCGAGCAAGCTCGCTCCCACAGGGTTTTGCATTGCCAAATGAAGCCGGGCGCCCGAAACGCTGTGGTCATGGCATAATCCGACACCATTTTTCTCCAGCACCTGTAAAGGGGGCGATTCCTTGACCGTTTCAAGTAAAACGTTGCACCTTTTCGGCATCAAAGCCTGCGACACCATGAAGAAGGCGCGCACCTGGCTCGATGAACACGCTGTCAGCTACGACTTTCATGATTACAAAACCGCCGGTATCGACCGTGAACACCTGACCCAATGGTGTGACGAACACGGCTGGCAAACGGTGTTGAACCGTGCAGGCACGACCTTTCGCAAACTCGACGACGAACGCAAAGCCGATCTCGACCAATCGAAAGCCATCGAACTGATGCTCGCACAACCCTCGATGATCAAGCGCCCGGTGCTCGATCTCGGTGACCGAACCCTGATTGGCTTCAAGCCAGATATCTACGCGGCCGCTCTGAAGTAAGCAGCCCGTCACTTTTTGTAGAGGTATTCACATGTCCAATTCCCTGTTCAGCATTGCCTTTGGTGTCGGCACGCAAAACCGTCAAGGCGCGTGGCTGGAAGTGTTCTACGCACAGCCGCTGCTCAACCCTTCGGCCGAACTGGTCGCCGCTGTTGCTCCGATCCTCGGTTACACCGAAGGCAACCAGGCCATCACCTTCACTACCGCGCAGGCTGCGCAACTGGCTGAAGCGGTAAAAGGCATCGACGCCGTTCAAGGCAAGCTGCTGACCCGTCTGGCCGAGAGCCACAAGCCGCTGGTCGCCACACTGCTGGCCGAAGACGCACAGCTGACCTCGACGCCTGAGGCCTACCTCAAGCTGCATCTGCTGTCCCATCGTCTGGTCAAGCCGCACGGCGTGAGTCTGGCCGGGATCTTCCCGCTGCTGCCGAACGTTGCCTGGACCAGCCAGGGCGCCATCGACCTGAGCGAACTGGCTGAGTTGCAACTCGAAGCCCGCCTGCGCGGCGATCTGCTGGAAGTGTTCTCGGTGGACAAGTTCCCGAAAATGACCGACTACGTGGTTCCGGCCGGCGTGCGTATCGCTGACGCGGCGCGTCTGCGTCTGGGCGCCTATGTGGGCGAAGGCACCACCGTGATGCACGAAGGCTTCATCAACTTCAACGCCGGCACCGAAGGCCCGGGCATGATCGAAGGCCGCGTTTCCGCTGGTGTATTCGTCGGCAAGGGTTCGGACCTGGGCGGCGGTTGCTCGACCATGGGCACCCTGTCGGGCGGCGGCAACATCGTGATCAAGGTCGGCGAAGGCTGCCTGATCGGCGCCAACGCCGGTATCGGTATTCCGCTGGGCGACCGCAACACCGTCGAATCGGGCCTGTACGTGACTGCCGGCACTAAAGTCGCACTGCTGGACGAGAACAACAATCTGGTCAAAGTGGTCAAGGCGCGTGAACTGGCGGGCCAGACTGACCTGTTGTTCCGTCGCAATTCGGAAACCGGTGCCGTGGAATGCAAAACCCACAAATCGGCTATCGAACTGAACGAAGCGCTGCACGCTCACAACTAAGTGCCGCAATGACCTCCTGTGGGAGCGAGCTTGCTCGCGAAGCTTTTGATGTCCTCAAGAGCCCCTTCGCGAGCAAGCTCGCTCCCACAAGGTTTTGTGTACACCCGCCCATGTTCACAGGGCTGAACAGATGATAATTCCTTCTCCCTGGCGCGGCGATTTCCCGGCCATCGCCGCCCTGCAACGGCAAGACCAGACTTATCTGGACAACGCCGCCACCACGCAAAAACCCCAAGCCCTGCTCGACGCACTGACGCATTACTACGCCAACGGCGCAGCCAATGTGCATCGTGCGCAACACTTGCCCGGCGCTCATGCCACGCAGGCGTTCGAAGACAGTCGGCTCAAAGTTGCGCAATGGCTGAATGCCGGTGACAGCGGGCAAATCATCTTCACCCACGGCGCCACCAGCGCGCTGAACCTCCTGGCTTATGGCCTGGAACATCTTTTCCACCCGGGCGATGAAATTGTCATCAGTGCCCTGGAGCATCACGCCAACCTGCTGCCGTGGCAGCAACTGGCACACCGTCGCGACTTGAAACTGGTGATCCTGCCGCTGGATGCCGACGGCTTGATCGACCTGGGCGCCGCTGTGCGTTTGATCGGCCCGCGCACTCGCTTGCTGGCGGTCAGTCAGCTGTCCAACGTGCTCGGTGCGTGGCAACCGTTGCCGGCGCTGCTGGGCATGGCCAAGGCGCAGAACGCCTTGACCGTGGTCGATGGCGCGCAAGGCGTAGTCCACGGTCGGCATGACGTGCAGGCCCTCGGTTGCGACTTCTATGTATTTTCCAGCCATAAGTTGTACGGCCCGGATGGCGTCGGTGTGCTGTTCGGACGCAATCAGGCGCTGGAACAACTGCGCCCATGGCAGTTCGGCGGCGAGATGGTGCTGGAAGCCAATTATCACGACTCGCGCTTCCGTCCGGCGCCATTGGGTTTCGAGGCCGGGACGCCGCCAATCGCCAGCGTGATCGGCCTTGGTGCGACGCTGGATTATCTGGCGGGACTGGATCAGGACGAGGTGTCTGCCCATGAGGCGGCGCTGCACGACTATTTGCTATGCGGTCTCGCGGCTCGCAACGGCGTTCGTTTGCTGGGCAAGCCGCAATTGGCACTGGCCAGTTTCGTGGTCGAAGGCGTGCATAACGCCGATCTCGCGCACCTGCTCACCGAGCAAGGCATCGCCGTACGCGCCGGCCATCACTGTGCGATGCCGCTGCTGAAAAGCTTCGAACTGGCTGGAGCCATCCGCGTATCGCTGGCGCTGTACAACGACTCGGAGGATCTGGAACGGTTCTTTGAGGCGCTGGATCAGGCGCTGGAGTTGTTGCGATGAGTCTGCCGGTCGAGGCTGCGGCAGCGCTGCACACCTTCCAGGACGCTGCCGGCTGGGAACAGCGGGCGCGATTGTTGATGCAGTTTGGTGATCGTTTGCCGCCATTGAGTGACGCGGACAAGTGCGACGCCAATCGGGTACATGGCTGCGAAAGCCAGGTGTGGCTGGTTGGGGAGTTGCGCGACGGTCACTGGCAATTTGCAGCGAGCAGCGATGCACGGATGATTCGTGGGTTGGTCGCGTTGCTGCTGTTGCGGGTCAACGGGGTGTCTGCCGATGAGTTGCAGCTAGTGGATTTGCCGGATTGGTTCAGTCAGTTGGGGTTGTCGCGGCAGTTATCACCTTCGCGCAGTAATGGCCTGAATGCAGTGCTCAAACGGATGAATGAGTTAGCCGTTTAATCGCCATCGCGAGCAGGCTCACTCCTACAGGGGAATGCGTTCCAAATGTAGGAGTGAGCCTGCTCGCGATGAGGCCATCAGCATCGATACTTAAACCTCAGGCTTGATGCGATCCGCCGGGCGTCGAACCCCCGCCACGATCTTGTCCACAGCCTTGGTCGCCGCAACCATCCCGAAAGTCGCCGTCACCATCATCACCGCGCCAAACCCACCGGCGCAGTCAAGTTTCACCCCATCACCGACAAAACTCTTCTGCAAACAGATGCTGCCATCCGGCTTCGGATAACGCAGTTGCTCGGTGGAAAACACGCACGGCACGCTGTAGTGACGGGTCATGGTGCGGGAGAAACCGTAGTCGCGGCGCAAGGTCGAGCGCACTTTCGAGGCCAGCGGATCGTTGAACGTACGGTTGAGGTCACAGACCTGAATCAATGTCGGATCAATCTGCCCACCCGCGCCACCGGTGGTGATGATCTGGATCTTGCGGCGTTTGCACCATGCAATCAGCGCAGCCTTGGCGTTGACTGCGTCGATGCAGTCGATCACGCAATCGATGTTCGGCGTGATGTATTCGGCCATGGTGTCGCGAGTGACGAAGTCGGCCACCGCATGCACCGTGCAGTCCGGGTTGATCCCGCGCAGACGCTCGGCCATGACTTCGACCTTGGGTTTGCCGACGGTGCTGTCCAGCGCGTGCAACTGCCGGTTGGCGTTGCTGACGCAGACATCGTCGAGGTCGAACAGCGAAATCTCGCCGACACCACAACGGGCAATGGCTTCCGCCGCCCAGGAACCGACGCCGCCCACGCCGACGATCGCCACATGGGCCGCGCGCAAGCGGTCCAGGCCTTCAATGCCATACAAACGGGCGATGCCTGCAAACCGCGGATCTTCTGTACTCATGACCATTACCCCAAAAACCGGCGCGCATTATAGGGCCGTCGGCCGACAAGAGCATCTTTGCTGCTATGAACGGTGGGAGCACAGAGGAAATTGCTCAAAATAAAGGCCACACTGAACAAAGTTTTCTCTTACAAGCTGTTACTAAAGAACTTACATCGCACCGGATTGCCCAACGTCCGGCATTTCTCTGTCCGATGTACGACCAGTGAACTGCCGGTGTAGGATGCGCGCCCTTTGTATTTGTAACAGCCGTACGCCAACCGATCCTTCGTTCCACAGCCTTTGGAACCCGAAATAGCTATGTCATCGCGTAAATTTGGACTCAACCTGGTAGTGGTTCTCGCAATCGCCGCCCTGTTCACCGGCTTCTGGGCGCTGATCAACCGCCCGGTTTCCGCGCCCAACTGGCCGGAACAGATCTCCGGTTTCTCCTATTCGCCATTCCAGCAGGGACAATTCCCACAGAAGGATCAATATCCGACTGACGATGAAATGCGCCGTGACCTGGAGATCATGAGCAAGCTGACGGACAACATCCGCATCTACTCGGTCGATGGCTCGCTGCAGGACATTCCGAAACTGGCTGAAGAGTTCGGTCTGCGCGTGACCCTCGGGATCTGGATCAGTCCGGACCTGGAACGCAACGAGCGGGAAATCACCCGCGCCATCGAACTGGCCAACACTTCGCGCAGTGTCGTACGGGTTGTAGTCGGTAACGAAGCGTTGTTTCGCGAGGAAATCACGCCTGAGGCGCTGATCGTTTTGCTGGACCGTGTGCGTGCGGCCGTGAAAGTGCCTGTCACCACCTCCGAGCAATGGCACATCTGGGAGAAGTATCCGCAACTGGCCAAGCACGTCGACCTGATCGCCGCGCACGTTCTGCCGTACTGGGAGTTTATCCCTGTGGACAAGGCCGGCCAGTTCGTATTCGACCGCGCCCGCGATCTGAAAAAAATGTTCCCGAAAAAACCGCTGCTGCTGTCCGAAGTCGGCTGGCCGAGCAACGGCCGTATGCGCGGTGGCGCCGATGCGTCGCCGGCAGATCAGGCGATTTACCTGCGTAATCTGGTCAACAAGCTCAACCGCCAAGGCTTCAACTACTTCGTGATCGAAGCCTTTGACCAGCCGTGGAAAGCCAGCGATGAAGGCTCGGTGGGCGCGTACTGGGGCGTGTTCAATGCTGCGCGTCAGCAGAAATTCAACTTTGAAGGCCCGGTGGTCGCGATCCCGCAATGGCGGGTGCTGGCCATCGGCTCGGTCGTGCTGGCGCTGCTGTCGCTGACCTTGCTGATGATCGACGGCTCGGCGCTGCGTCAGCGTGGCCGTACTTTCCTGACCTTTACCGCGTTCCTTTGCGGTTCGGTGCTGGTGTGGATCGGTTACGACTACAGCCAGCAATACAGCACGTGGTTCAGCCTGACGGTGGGCTTCCTGCTGGCGCTCGGTGCGCTCGGGGTGTTCATCGTATTGCTGACCGAGGCCCATGAACTGGCCGAAGCGGTCTGGACCCACAAGCGTCGGCGTGAATTCCTGCCGGTGGTGGGCGATTCGGACTACAGACCGAAAGTCTCGATCCACGTACCTTGCTACAACGAGCCGCCGGAGATGGTCAAACAGACCCTCAACGCCTTGGCCAACCTCGACTATCCGGACTTCGAAGTCCTGATCATCGACAACAACACCAAGGACCCGGCGGTCTGGGAACCGGTTCGCGACTACTGCGAAACCCTCGGCCCGCGCTTCAAGTTCTTCCACGTCTCGCCCCTGGCTGGTTTCAAGGGTGGCGCGCTGAACTACCTGATCCCGCACACCGCCAAGGACGCCGAAGTGATCGCGGTCATCGACTCCGACTACTGCGTCCACCCGAACTGGCTGAAACACATGGTGCCGCACTTCGCCGATCCGAAAATCGCCGTGGTGCAGTCGCCGCAGGATTACCGCGACCAGAACGAAAGCACGTTCAAGAAGCTCTGCTACGCCGAATACAAAGGTTTCTTCCATATCGGCATGGTCACCCGTAACGATCGCGACGCGATCATTCAGCACGGCACCATGACCATGACCCGTCGTTCGGTGCTCGAAGAACTGGGCTGGGCTGACTGGTGCATCTGTGAAGACGCCGAACTCGGTCTGCGCGTATTCGAGAAAGGCCTGTCGGCGGCGTATTACCACGAAAGTTACGGCAAGGGCCTGATGCCGGATACCTTCATCGACTTCAAGAAACAGCGTTTCCGTTGGGCCTATGGCGCGATTCAGATTATCAAGCGCCACACCGGCAGCCTGCTGCGCGGCAAGGACACTGAACTGACTCGCGGTCAGCGTTACCACTTCCTCGCGGGCTGGTTGCCGTGGGTTGCGGACGGCATGAATATCTTCTTCACCGTCGGCGCACTGTTGTGGTCGGCGGCGATGATCATCGTGCCGCAACGGGTCGATCCGCCGCTGCTGATCTTCGCAATCCCGCCGTTGGCGCTGTTCGTGTTCAAGGTCGGCAAGATCATCTTCCTGTATCGCCGTGCAGTCGGCGTGAACCTGAAGGATGCATTCTGCGCGGCACTGGCCGGTCTGGCGTTGTCGCACACCATCGCCAAAGCGGTGCTGTACGGCTTCTTCACCAGCAGCATTCCGTTCTTCCGCACCCCGAAAAATGCTGATAACCACGGTTTCTGGGTGGCGATTTCCGAGGCGCGGGAAGAGCTGTTCATCATGCTGTTGTTGTGGGGCGCGGCGCTGGGGATCTTCCTGGTGCAGGGCTTGCCGAGCAACGACATGCGCTTCTGGGTGACCATGTTGCTGGTGCAGTCGCTGCCGTACCTGGCGGCGCTCATCATGGCGTTCCTGTCGTCGCTGCCAAAACCTGCGCCGACGCCGGAACCGGCACCGGCGGTCTAAATCCTCACCGATGCACTAAACGGCGGCCAATGGCCGCCGTTTTGCTTTAAGATAACCGCCATTTTGCAGGGCTTGGCATTAATGGCCTGACCCAATACCTGTGGGAGCGAGCCTGCTCGCGAAAAGTCCGTCACATTCAACCTCTATGGTGAAAGTCAGACCGATTTCGCGAGCAAGCTCGCTCCCACATTTACAGCTTTCGGAGTTCTCCATGACGGCCCACGCCGACCTTTCGCCGACCCTCCAACTCGCCATCGACCTGATCCGCCGTCCGTCCGTGACGCCGGTCGACGCCGATTGCCAGAAGCAGATGATGCAGCGCCTGGGCGATGCCGGTTTCACCCTGGAGCCAATGCGCATCGAAGATGTGGATAACTTCTGGGCCACTCACGGTGAACAGGACGGCCCGGTGCTGTGCTTCGCCGGTCACACCGATGTGGTGCCGACCGGTCCGGTCACCGCATGGCAGATCGACCCGTTCAACGCGATCATCGACGAACACGGCATGCTCTGCGGCCGTGGCGCAGCGGACATGAAAGGCAGCCTCGCAGCGATGACCGTGGCCGCCGAGCGCTTTGTCGCCGACTACCCGAATCACAAGGGCAAGGTCGCATTCCTGATCACCAGCGACGAAGAAGGCCCGGCGCACCACGGCACCAAAGCGGTGGTCGAGCGTCTTGCCGCGCGTAAAGAGCGTCTGGACTGGTGCATCGTCGGCGAACCGTCGAGCACCACGCTGGTGGGTGATGTGGTCAAGAATGGCCGTCGCGGCTCGCTCGGCGCCAAGCTCACCGTCAAAGGTATTCAGGGCCACGTTGCCTATCCGCATCTGGCGAAGAACCCGATCCACCTCGCTGCTGCGCCGCTGGCCGAACTGGCCGCCGAGCACTGGGATCACGGCAACGACTTCTTCCCGCCGACCAGTTTCCAGATTTCCAACGTCAACTCCGGCACCGGCGCGACCAACGTGATTCCGGGCGATCTGGTGGCGGTGTTCAACTTCCGTTTCTCCACCGAGTCCACCGTCGAAGGCCTACAAAAGCGTGTGGCTGACATCCTCGACAAGCACGATCTGGACTGGCACATCGACTGGGCGCTGTCCGGTCTGCCGTTCCTCACCGAGCCGGGCGCACTGCTCGACGCGGTGTCGGCGAGCATCAAGGACATCACCGGTCGCCAGACCAAAGCGTCGACCAGCGGCGGTACTTCCGATGGTCGCTTCATCGCGACCATGGGCACGCAAGTCGTCGAACTGGGCCCGGTCAACGCGACCATTCACCAGGTCAACGAGCGTGTACTGGCAGCCGATCTCGACGTGCTGACCGAGATTTACTACCAGACCCTGATCAAGTTGCTCGCCTGATGCTCGCTTGCCCAATCTGCAGTGAACCGCTGAGCGCGGTGGATAACGGCGTGGCCTGCCCTGCCGGCCACCGTTTCGACCGTGCGCGGCAGGGTTATCTGAACCTGCTGCCGGTGCAACACAAGAACAGCCGTGACCCTGGGGATAACCAGGCGATGGTCGAAGCACGCCGTGACTTTCTCAACGCCGGGCATTACGCCCCGGTGGCGAAACGTCTGGCCGAGCTGGCCGCCAGTTATGCACCGGCACGCTGGGTCGACATCGGTTGTGGCGAGGGTTACTACACCGCGCAAATCGCCGAGGCCTTGCCGGACGCCGATGGCTACGCGCTGGATATCTCCCGCGAGGCGGTCAAACGCGCCTGCAAACGCAATCCTGCACTGACGTGGTTGATCGCCAGCATGGCTCGTGTGCCGTTGGCGTCGGGTAGCTGCCAGTTTCTCGCCAGTGTTTTCAGTCCATTGGACTGGGAAGAAGCCAAGCGCTTGCTGAGTGTCGGCGGCGGTCTGATGAAAGTCGGCCCGACCAGCGGTCATCTGATGGAGCTGCGTGAAAGCCTGTACGACGAAGTGCGCGAGTACACCGACGACAAGCATCTGGCCCTCGTACCGCAAGGCATGGCGCTGGCGCACAGCGAAACCCTGGAGTTCAAGCTGACGCTGGACAAGCCCAAGGATCGCGCCAATCTGCTGGCGATGACGCCGCATGGCTGGCGTGCCAGCGCCGAACGTCGCGCGGCGGTGATCGAGCAGGCTGAGCCGTTCGTGACCACCGTGTCGATGCGCTACGATTATTTCGTTCTTCAATCTTAATTTTTGGTCTTGAGCAACGGCTTGAGACCGGCTAAATCCGCGAATGGATTTTTCAGACCCGCAGTGAGGACATCCATGCGCCAACCGGACATCGAGATTTACCTGAAAGACGCCGACGTCGACCACAAAGCCATTTCGGCATGGCTCGGCGCCGCGCTCGGCCCGTGCAGCGACTGGGTACAGAAAGGCCAGACTTACAAGTGCAAGGCCGGCAACGTGCCAGTGACCTGGCTGCCGAAAGCCGTGGGCAAATGGAACAGCCTGTACCTGGAAAGCGACCAGACCCCATGGGACGACGACATCGCCTGCGCCCGCGCAGCCTTTGCTGCGCTGAACGTTGAAGTACGTTGCGCACCGGGAACGTGGGTCGAGGAAGAAGGTGAAGAGACAGCGGATCGCTGGATGCGTATCAGCGAAGACGGTGAAGAAGAAATCACCTGGAAAACTGCGTAAAGCTATACAAAACCTGTGGGAGCGGGCTTGCCCGCGATGACGGCAGATCAGTCACATCGATGCTGGATGTGCCGCCGCCTTCGCGGGCAAGCCCGCTCCCACAGTGTTTATGTGTGATCCACAGGCCTGTGTTTACAGACCTACAACGTCTTCAGCCTGCAAACCCTTTTCGCCCGTCACCAACGCATACTCGACCTGCTGGCCTTCGTTCAGCGAACGATGGCCTTCACCGCGAATCGCACGGTAGTGCACGAACACATCCACCCCGTCGTCGCGCTGAATGAAGCCGTAGCCCTTGGCGTCGTTGAACCACTTCACATTGCCGGTTTCACGTGTTGCCATCTGTTCATACTCCCTTTTTATTATTGAACGGGCTTTTCGCAGGAAAGCCTCAGGAACGTCAGACTGCGCCCGACATCCATTAGAGGGTCGCGGCGACAGACCGCCGAGTATATGACAGGCGTCAAAACTCTCAACAGGAGTTTACTTCGCCGCTTTTTTGCCGATTTTCGATGAATCCGGCACACTATCGCCCACCCGAGCAAACGCTCGGTTTTATTCACTCACGCAGAAGCCGTATGACCCGTTCCCCGTTCCGCCGTCTTGTGTTTGGCACCTTGCGCCGACTGTTGTATCTCTGGGTTCGCTCGGAGACGATCAACCAGTCGTCGTTCACCCTCAACCTCGACCGCAGTCGTCCGGTGTTCTACGTCCTGCAAAACCCTTCGCTGACCGACCTGGCGGTGCTCGATACCGAGTGCACCAAGGCCGGCCTGCCACGTCCGGTGCTGCCGGTGTCGGTGGGTTCGCTGATCGAACCGGCGGCGTTTTTCTATCTGACGCCGGAGCCGGACTGGCTCGGCCGTCAGGACAAACGCGGTGCGCCGCCGGCCCTGACCCGATTGGTCAGCGCGCTGAGCCAGAACGCCGCCGAAGACGCGCAGATCATTCCGGTCAGCGTGTTCTGGGGGCAGTCGCCGGACAGCGAAAACAGTCCGTGGAAACTGCTATTTGCCGACAGCTGGGCGGTCACCGGGCGCTTGCGTCGTCTGCTGAGCATCATGATTCTCGGGCGCAAGACTCGCGTGCAGTTCTCGGCGCCGATCCATCTGCGCGAACTGATCGATCACAACAAGGGCCACGAACGCACCGTGCGCATGGCCCAGCGCATCTTGCGCGTACACTTTCGCAACCTGAAGGCTGCGGTGATCGGCCCGGACATTTCCCACCGGCGCAATCTGGTCAAAGGCCTGCTCAATCAGCCATTGGTCAAACAAGCGATCCTCGACGAGGCCGAGCGCGAAAACATCTCCCCGGAAAAAGCCAAGGCCCAGGCGCTGCGCTACGGCAACGAGATCGCCTCGGACTACACCTACACCGCCATCCGCTTCCTCGAAGTGGTGCTGAGCTGGTTCTGGAACAAGATCTACGACGGGATCAAGGTCAACCACATCGAAGGCGTGCAGAAGGTCGCTCAGGGTCACGAAGTGATCTACGTGCCGTGCCATCGCAGCCACATCGACTACCTGCTGCTCTCGTATTTGCTGTTCCGCAACGGGTTGACCCCGCCGCACATCGCCGCCGGGATCAACCTCAACATGCCGGTGATCGGCAGCCTGCTGCGCCGTGGCGGCGCGTTCTTCATGCGCCGCACGTTCAAGGGCAATCCGCTGTACACCTCGGTGTTCAACGAATATCTGCACACACTGTTCACCAAAGGTTTCCCGGTCGAATACTTCGTCGAGGGTGGCCGCTCGCGTACCGGACGCATGCTGCAACCAAAAACCGGCATGCTCGCGATCACTATGCGCAGCTTCCTGCGTTCGTCGCGGATGCCGATCGTGTTCGTGCCGGTTTACATCGGTTACGAGCGGGTACTGGAAGGTCGTACCTATCTGGGCGAGCTGCGTGGCGCGAGCAAGAAGAAAGAATCGATCTTCGACATCTTCAAAGTCATCGGCGCGCTCAAACAGCGCTTCGGCCAGGTCGCGGTGAACTTCGGCGAGCCAATCAAACTGGCGGAATTCCTCGATAAAGAACAACCGGACTGGCGCCAGCAGGAACTCGGCCCGCAGTACAAACCGGCATGGCTCAACGAAACCACCAATCGCCTTGGCGAAAAAGTCGCGCAGCATCTGAACGAAGCAGCGGCGATCAACCCGGTCAACCTGGTGGCGCTGGCATTGCTTTCGACCACGCGACTGGCACTCGATGATCGGGCCATGGCACGGGTGCTGGATCTGTATCTGGCGCTGTTGCGCAAAGTCCCGTACTCGCCGCACACCACCCTGCCGGAAGGTGACGGTCGGGCGCTGATCGAGCATGTGAAGGACATGGATCTGCTGTCCGAGCAGAACGATGCGCTGGGCAAAATCCTCTATCTGGACGAGCAAAACGCCGTCCTGATGACCTACTACCGCAACAACGTGCTGCACATCTTCGCCCTGCCGGCGCTGCTCGCGAGCTTCTTCCAGAGTGCCTCGCGCATGAGCCGCGAACAGATCCTGCGGTACACCCGCGCACTGTATCCGTACCTGCAAGCGGAGCTGTTCATTCGCTGGACGCTGGACGAACTCGACGCTGTGGTCGATCAATGGCTGGAAGCGTTTGTCGAGCAAGGCCTGCTGCGTTTCGAGAACAACGTGTACCTGCGTCCGGCACCGAGTTCGCGTCACTTTGTGTTGCTGACTCTGCTGTCGAAGAGCATTGCGCAGACCTTGCAGCGCTTTTACATGACTGTTTCCCTGCTGCTCAACAGCGGCCAGAACAGCATCAGCGCCGAAGAACTGGAAGACCTGTGCACGGTCATGGCCCAGCGCCTGTCGATCCTGCATGGCCTGAACGCGCCGGAGTTCTTCGACAAGAGCCTGTTCCGCCACTTCATCCAGACCATGCTCGACCTAGACGTGCTGCGCCGCGACGAGTCCGGCAAGCTGAGCTACCACGAACTGCTCGGCGAACTGGCCGAAGGCGCGGCCAAGCGTGTGTTGCCGGCGGAGATTCGTTTGTCGATCCGTCAGGTGGCGTTGCATCGCAGTGAAGATGCGGCGGAAACGGCGGTTACGCCTGAAGTCTGAAACTTGCAGATAACTAACGAGAAAGGCATCGGCCCTTTCTCGCTTGTGAATCACGCGACCGCTGGCAATCCCCTTACGTTTGTTCACTGACTCTGTGGCGAAAATCCGCTAGATTTCCTTTAGCGCCGGGATTCTTCCGGCGCCAAAGTCTCAGAGGTCCCGATGAAAAAACTTACCCTTCTCGCCGCTGCCACGCTGTTGAGCGCCTGCCAATCGACCACTCCCGCCGGCAAGGCCAGCCTCGACGGCGAAGTGTTCTACCTGCAACGCATCGCCTTGCCGCCAAGCGCAACGCTGAGCGTGAGCCTGCAAGACGTGTCGCTGGCCGACGCGCCGGCCCAGGTACTCGACGTGCAGAAAGGTCCGATCCAAGGACAGGTGCCATTGCCGTTCCACTTGAGCTACGATCCGGCGCAGATCAAACCTGGCCATCGCTACTCGGTCAGCGCGCGCATCGAAGTCAACGGTGAGTTGATGTTCATCACCACCGAAAACCATGCCGTACAACTCGACGGCAACGATCCGCAGCCGCTGAAAATCCGCGTCGACGCCATTCGCTAATTGTCTGTCAAGGAAGCTGCCATGCTCCGCCCTACCCTTCGCTTCGCCGGCCTGTGCGCGGGCTTGATGATCTCCGCCAACGCACTGGCGCTGTCGCTCAGCGACCTCTCGCAAAACGACGCCACCGGCGGCCTCAAGGACGCCCTGACCCAAGGTGCGCAACTGGCCGTCAAACAACTCGGCACCCCGGGTGGTTTCAGTAACAACCCTGAGGTGAAAATCGAACTGCCGGGCAAACTCGGCAAAGTCGCCGGCAAGATGAAAGCCTTCGGCATGGGCGCGCAGGTCGATGAACTCGAAACCGCGATGAACAAGGCTGCGGAAAGCGCCGTGACCCAGGCCCAACCAATCCTCGTCGACGCCGTGAAGAAAATGAGCGTTGCCGACGCCAAAGGCATCCTCAGCGGCGGCAAGGATTCGGCCACCCAATACCTGGACAAATCCAGCCGCGAACAGATCCGCACCAAGTTCCTGCCAATCGTCAAACAGGCCACCGACAAGGTAGGCGTGGCGCAGAAATACAACGCCTTCGCCGGCCAGGCCGCGACGCTCGGTGTAGTGGATGCGAAGAGCGCCAACATCGAAAGCTACGTCACCGAACAGGCGCTGAATGGCTTGTTCGAGATGATCGGCAAACAGGAAGAAACCATCCGCCAGAACCCGGCCGCTGCGGCGACCAGTTTGGCGAAGAAGGTGTTTGGTACGCTGTAGCTTTCCCCGCAATACAAAAAGCCCGCTGAACCTGTGAAGGTCAGCGGGCTTTTTCATATGCGTTAGCCTTGCGGGTCAACCTTATCCAGCACGCGGTTCACCGATAGTTCGGCCAGGGAAATCAACTGCTGGATACCGAGCAATTGATTACAGGTTGGACCGCTCAAGGTGAAAGCCAACTCCGTGGCCATGATATTGGCCGAGGCCAGCGTTTCACAGGCATGGGCCAACAGGGTTTCAGCGTTGACCTCGGGGAGCACGGTAAAAATCGTGCTTGGGATGCCAGGCGATTCCGATTTTTTCGCGGGAGGTGCCAGGTAATGATCGAGTGCCCGCAGGGCGGCATCGTGGAGCTTTCTGGAATCGAGAAAGGCGTAGGGAGAAACCGGGTCGGTGGGCCTTTCGACGGTCTCGGATTCCGGGGGATTCGGGGTGTGCTTGAACATGGTGAAACTCCTAACAATAAGTGGAGCTACCGGCATCACTTGCAGATGATGGGTGGCAGCTGTGCGCGGGTCTGCAAGACCGAGTTGTTAGGCCCTCGGCATACCCGAAGGTATCCCGCACACAGCCACCATAAAACGATGGCCGCTAAAGCGGACACGATTATAGGGGCGCTGAGCAGCACCTAACAAACTATCGGCGGGCTTGCAGTCCCGGTCGCTGAATTGGCAGCGACAGACCTAGGCTAGAGATCCAGCGTCCGACGGACAACCTGAAAAACATGTGGGAAGGTTCTCGTTTTCATCAACGCACTTACACACCCGCAAGATACAAACCCATCCTGTAGGAGCTCACGAGTGAAACGAGGCAGCGATCTTTTGATCTTGCTTCAACAAAGGCAAAGTCAAAAGATCGCAGCCTTCGGCAGCTCCTACAGGGACTGCGTGCATTCGGGGGAGATTGGTCGGCTGTCAGGCCACCATCGCGAGCAGGCTCACTCCCACAGGTTGAACCCAGTGCATCTGACAATCCGCGTCGATCTTCACCACTCGCAGGATGAGCGTTAGCTCGGCTGCAGCTCTTGATCTTGATCCACAAGGCCCCTACGGCAGGCTGAGTGGAGGGATTCATCCGGGGGTAGGCGCGTAGCGCCGTTCGACGCAGTCGAACAGATCGAGAGGAGGTGCAGCGCAGCAAACCGTAGGCGATCCCCCCGGATGAAACCCGCAACGAAGGAACCCCGAGCCCCAGCGAGCGGGCCGAACGCCGGGGCCCAGCGTTTTTTGCTTACTTTTTTAGGCGCTCGGTACATGTCAAGGTACCTGTCGCCTTGGTCTTACGGTTGCTAGTCCATTGCGTCCTTTATTTCAGGGCGCTCAGGATTTAAATAAACGGCATCTGCCAGCTTCCAGTTGCGTGTGCGAGTGCTCCACCGACTTGGGTTAGTTCGCCTGGCATCCTCATAAAGCTCTGCCCTGGCTTGTAATAGGGCGGTTGCTTTGCCCTCGTGCCGTTGGTTTGGCGTGACGTATTTCAGGGCACTGTGGCGGTGATCTTCGTTGTACCAATCGATGAAATTCTGCACCCAAAGCCTTGCATCAGTAACCGTATCAAATGGTTGATCCGGCCAAAGCGGGCAATACTTTGCAGTGCGAAAAAGTGCTTCGGCGTAAGCATTGTCATTGCTCACCCTTGGCCGACTAAAAGAAGGTTCTACGCCCAGCGCGACCATGCTTTCACGCAACAAAGAGCCTCTCATCACGTGTCCGTTATCTGAGTGCAACACCAGTGGACGACCTGCCGTCTGTTCGCGTAAACATCCCTTTGTGAGCAGTTCACAGGCGTGTTCGGCGCTCTCCACTTCGTGGACTTCATTGGCGACCAGTTTGCGGCTGTAGACGTCCTTGACCATGTACCAATAGAAAAAACGGCCCTTCACTGTGCTCGGCAACCAGGTGATATCCCAGCACCACACCTGATTGGGGCCATCAGCGCGATGCGTCGTCAGTACTCTGCGTTTTGGGGCTTTGGCCCGGCCGCGACGGACGTTTTGATGGGCGGCTTTCAACACACGATAAAACGTCGATTCCGAAGCTAGATAAATGCCTTCATCGGCCAGCTTAGGCACGATTTGATGCGGGGTCAGGCTGGCATAGCCAGCCTGATTGGCAGCATCCAGCACCGCTTGACGCTCCGTATCATTGAGCTTGTTAGCCGGAGCTGCACGTTGAGCCAGCTGTCGCCCGTCACATTCAGTGTGTTGCCAGCGTTGAACTGTGCGCAGGCTCAGACCCAGTTCATTGCAAGCGCGGTATCGACGAGCGCCATTCAGCACTGCGTCGGCAATCAACTTCATGGCTTGCGTACGATCAGAGGCGTTGATCAGTCTTCCTTGTCCTTGCCCCAGATCGCATTGGCTTTTTTTCTGAGCTCCAGCAACGCCACCGCCTCTGCACGACTGGCATCAGACTGAATCAGTTGGCGTTCAAGTATTTTGATGCGCCGTTGCTCGGCCGTTTTTGAAGTTCGAGAGGTGAGATCAACAACGGGATTAGCGTTTTGGCATGCCACTCGCCACTGTTGGATTTGCTCAGGGTAAATGCCTTTGATTCGGCAATATTGAGAGATCTCGACCTCGCTCAACGGCGCGGTTTCCATGACAGCATTGAATTTATCGGCGCTAGACCATTGGTCACTGGTCTTGCCGTTTCCCGGAACGATCAAGCCTTTATCTCTAGCCATTTGTCTCCAGTTTCGCAGTGACTGTGGCGTGAGATTGAGTGCAGCGGCAAGTTCCGCCACTGATCGATTGAGGGGCGGCATCATTTGCAGAACGACCCAGTCTTTGAAGTCGTTGTCGTAACGTTTACCCATTTTGGACATGGTTATGCACCTTCGCCCTCTTGATTATTTGAGTCAATCAATAAGGGCGACAGGTAGCCTGACACGGAGGGCGCTTGTAAAAAAGTGAGTCGCCGTAAGGGCGAAACCCTAAGCAGCCATCACCGCAGCAACGGATATACACCCAAAACCCCAAGAGCATGGCCGGCCCAAAGGCCGCCACGCCAAAAAAATCACCCCTCCCTGCGAACCCTGAACCAAGCCGCATACAACGCCGGCAAAAACAAAAGAGTCAGCGCCGTAGCCACAATCAACCCCCCCATGATCGCCACCGCCATCGGCCCGAAAAACACACTGCGCGACAACGGAATCATCGCCAGAACCGCCGCCAACGCCGTCAACACAATCGGCCTGAACCGCCGCACCGTAGCCTCGATAATCGCCTGCCAAGGCTTAAGCCCGGCAGCAATATCCTGCTCGATCTGATCCACCAGAATCACCGAGTTCCGCATGATCATCCCGGACAGCGCAATCGTCCCCAGCATCGCCACAAACCCGAACGGCTGACGGAACACCATCAAAAACAGCGTCACCCCGATCAACCCCAACGGCGCCGTCAAAAACACCATCGCCGTACGCGAGAAACTCCGCAACTGCACCATCAGCAACGTCAGCACCACCACAATGAACATCGGCACCCCGGCGTTCACCGACTTCTGCCCACGCTCCGAATCCTCCACTGTACCGCCCACATCCAGCAGATACCCATCCGGCAATTCAGCCCGAATGGGGTCAAGCGTCGGCTGAATCTGCTGCACCAGCGTCGCCGGTTGCTCCTTGCCATAAATATCCGCACGCACCGTCACCGTCGGCAGACGATTACGGTGCCAGATGATCCCTTCCTCAAAGCCATACTCAAGCGTCGCAACCTGCGACAACGCCACACTGCGGCCATTGTCGGTCGGCACCGCCAGACTCGGCAGCAACGACAACTCGGTACGCTCATGCACCGTGCCGCGCAGCAGAATCTCGATCAACTCGTTGTCTTCGCGATACTGACTGACACTCGACCCGGTCAGCGAACTCTGAAGGAATTTCGCCAGATTGGCGGTGCTCACACCAAGGGCCCGGGCACGATCCTGATCGATGTTCAGGTACACGACCTTGCTCGGTTCTTCCCAGTCCAGATGCACATTGACCACATGCGGATTCTCGCGAACCTTGGCCGCCACCTTGCGCGCCAACGCACGGACTTCTTCGATGTGCTCCCCGGTCACGCGGAACTGCACCGGGTAACCCACCGGCGGCCCGTTTTCCAACCGTGTGACCCGCGAACGCAGGGCCGGGAACTGTTCGTTCAAGGTATCGATCAACCAGGTGCGCAGAGCCTCGCGCTCCTCGATGGTCTTGGCCAACACCACAAACTGGGCGAAGCTCGCGGCCGGCAATTGCTGATCCAGCGGCAGATAAAAACGCGGCGAACCGGTGCCGATATATGCCACATAGTTATCGATGCCGGCGTGTTCCTTGAGCATCGCTTCGAGGCGTTTGACCTCACCGGTGGTATTGGCCAGCGAAGCACCTTCAGCGAGCTTCAGATCGACCATCAACTCCAGTCGATTCGAAGCCGGAAAGAACTGCTGCGGGACAAAACGGAACAACACCACCGAAGCGATAAACAACCCGACCGTCAGCACAATCACGGTTTTGCGGTGAGACACGCACCACTCCACCAGACGTCGAACCCGCTGATAAAACGGCGTTGCATAAGGGTCCGGATGACCGTCGCCGACGCCATGTTTGGCCGCATGGATTTTCGCCAGATCCGGCAGAAGCTTTTCCCCGAGATACGGCACAAACACCACCGCTGCCACCCATGAGGCGAGCAGCGCAATGGTCACCACCTGGAAGATCGAACGCGTGTATTCGCCGGTGCCGGACTGCGCCGTGGCAATCGGCAAAAAGCCTGCGGCGGTGATCAACGTACCGGTGAGCATCGGGAATGCAGTGCTGGTCCAGGCGTAACTCGCGGCTTTGATCCGGTCGAAACCCTGCTCCATTTTGATCGCCATCATTTCCACGGCGATGATCGCGTCGTCCACCAGCAAACCCAACGCCAACACCAAGGCGCCGAGCGAGATTTTGTGCAGGCCGATGCCCAGGTAATACATGCAGGCGAAGGTCATCGCCAACACCAGCGGAATGGTCAATGCGACGACCATGCCGGTGCGCACGCCGAGCGAGAAGAAGCTCACCAGCAACACAATCGCCAGTGCCTCAACCAACACCTGAACGAACTCGCCGACCCCGGTTTTCACCGCCGCCGGTTGATCGGACACCTTGCGCAATTGCATGCCGGCCGGAAGGTTGTTCTGGATGCGCGAAAACTCGACTTCCAGCGCTTTACCCAACACCAGAATATCGCCGCCATCCTTCATCGCCACAGCCAGACCGATAGCGTCTTCGCCCATGAAACGCATGCGTGGCGCCGGTGGATCATTGAAACCACGGTGCACGTCAGCGACATCGGAGATGCGGAACGTACGATCACCAACGCGGATCGGGAAGTTCTTGATCTCATCGACGGTCTGAAAATTCCCCGAAACCCGTAGCTGCAATCGCTCGCTACCCGTTTCGAAGAACCCGGCAGTGGACACCGCGTTCTGTTCTTCCAACGCCTGCTGCACCGCCGCCAGCGGCAAGCCGAGGGTCGCGAGTTTGACGTTGGACAGTTCGACCCAGATCTTCTCGTCCTGCAACCCGAGCAAGTCAACCTTGCCGACATCCTTGACCCGTTGCAGTTGAATCTGCACGCGGTCGGCGTAATCCTTGAGCACCGCGTAGTCGAAACCGTCGCCGGTCAGCGCGTAGATATTGCCGAAAGTAGTGCCGAATTCATCGTTGAAAAACGGGCCTTGAATGCCCGGTGGCAAGGTCTGGCGAATGTCGCTGATCTTCTTGCGCACCTGATACCAGAGATCAGGGATTTCCTTGGAGTGCATCGAGTCGCGGGCAATGAACGTGACCTGTGATTCACCGGGACGCGAGAACGAGACAATGCGTTCGTACTCGCCGGTTTCCATCAGTTTCTTTTCGATGCGCTCGGTGACCTGGCGCGAAACTTCCTGCGCGGTCGCCCCCGGCCAACGGGTCTGAATCACCATGGCCTTGAAGGTGAACGGCGGGTCTTCACTCTGGCCCAACTTGGTGTAGGACACCGCGCCGACGATGGCCAGAAGAAGCATCAGGAACAGTACGATCTGGCGATTACGCAACGCCCATTCGGAAAGGTTGAAGCGCATCGGGACTTACTCCTTGTCCGCCAGATTGACCACACGGTTGGAGCGATCCACGGGACGCACCTGCTGCCCTTCGAGCAGCACGTGCACGCCAGCGGCCACTACCCAGTCGCTGGCATTGAGACCTTCGAGCACCGGCACGGTTTTTTCACCGAACGGGCCGATGCGCACTGGCGTCTTCTTCAAGGTGTTGTTGGCGCTGACGACCCAGACGTAGGTCGCGCCATTTTCGGCGGTTAGCGCCGAGAGCGGCACCGACAGCGGCACGGTTTCAGCGGTTTGCACGAACACCCGGGCGCTTTGGCCGAGTTCGGCCGGGACTTTGCCGGCGGTGAATGCGATGCGTGCGGCGAAGGTGCGCGACTTTGGATCGGCGGCGGGCGACAGCTCACGAATCTGCCCGGGGAAGCGCTGGTTCGGCTGTGTCCACAGTTCCACCGACACCGGTTGGCCGACTTTGAAGCGGCCGAAATTCTGTTCCGGCAGGCTGATCGACACTTCGCGCTCACCGTCGGTGGCGAGGGTGAACACGGTTTGCCCGGCCGCCACTACTTGTCCGACTTCGATCAAACGCTTGGCCACCACGCCATCCTGTGGCGCACGCAGCACCGCGTAACTGGCCTGATTGGTCGAAACGTTGAATTCGGCTTTGATTTGTTTAAGTCGGGCTTCGCCGGAGCGGTAGAGGTTTTCAGAGTTGTCATAGGCGGAGCGGCTGACCATCTGCCGATCCATCAGGGTCTTGTAGCGGTCACGCTCGGCGCGCACCAGGTTCAGATTGGCCTCGGCGGCGCTGACCTGGGCGCGGGTGGCTTCCAGTTGCAGACGCACATCCTGCGGATCGAGTTCAGCGAGGGCCTGATCGGCCTTCACACGCTGACCTTCTTCGACCAGTCGTCGGCTGACTTTACCGCCAATACGGAACGCCAGATCCGGTTCATAGCGAGCGCGAACCTCACCCGGATAACTTTCCATCGCCTGCGCCGAAGGCTCCGGCTGCACCACCATGGCGGGGCGTACAGCGACTTTCGCCGCCTCTTCCTGACCGCACGCGGACAATAAAAAAACCAGACTGACTGGCAATGCAAATGGCCACGTGAGGTGCAGCGCATGGCGGAACATGATGACGGACCTTTCGCTAATGGTGCTTGGAATAATTATACTGGCCGGTATGTTATTAATACCAAACTCACCAGTCCAGTAATAAAAGCGAAGAATGTCGAACAATCTTTCAGCTCCAAGCGGCCCGGGCCGTCCAAAGGATCTGGCCAAGCGCCAGGCGATCCTCGAAGCGGCGAAAACCCTGTTTTTGAGTCAGGGCTATGCCAGCACCAGCATGGACGCGGTGGCTGCCGAGGCTGGCGTGTCGAAACTGACGGTCTATAGCCATTTCAACGACAAGGAAACGCTGTTCTCCGCCGCCGTAGTGGCCAAATGTGAGCAGCAATTACCGCCATTGTTCTTCGAATTGCCGGAAGGCATCGCCGTGGAAAATGTGTTGCTGAACATTGCCCGGGGCTTTCATCAACTGATCAACAGCGATGAATCGGTGAATCTGCATCGTCTGATCATGGCGCTGGGCAGTCAGGACCCGAAGCTGTCACTGATCTTCTTCGAGGCCGGCCCGCAGCGCATGTTGCAAGGTATGGAGCGCTTGCTGACGCGGGTGCATGAAACCGGCGTGCTGAGCATCGACAAGCCGCGCAACGCTGCCGAGCATTTCTTTTGCCTGCTCAAGGGTGCGGGGAATTTCCGGCTGCTGTATGGCTGCGGCGAACCGCTGACCGGCGAGGCGGCGGAGAGCCATGTGCGGGAAGTGGTGGGGTTGTTTATGCGGGCGTATCGGCCCTGATTCGTCAGCGCTGTTCTGACGCCATCGCTGGCAGGCCAGCTCCCACAGGTTTTAGTGGTGTGCACACAATTTGTGTTCACGCCACGATCCCTGTGGGAGCTGGCTTGCCAGCGATGGGGGCGACCCGGTCTCAGGGCTTGAGCGCTTTCTTCGGGTAGATGTCGTACCGGCTGGATTTGCCATCCAGCGCATGACTAGGCTTCGGCCCGTCAATGCACGGCGCCTTGCGCGGACGCTTGACCACTACGCGGTGAGTGGCCAACGCCAGCGCTGCTTCAAGCAATGCCGGCGCATCCGGATCATCACCGACCAACGGCCGAAACAGACGCATCTCTTTCTTCACCAGCGCAGTCTTCTCGCGATGGGGAAACATCGGGTCAAGGTAGATCACCTGCGGCGGCTCGCCTTCCCAGTTGCGCATCACTTCGATGGAATTGCCCTTGAGCAACTTCATCCGCGCCACAATCGGCGCCACCTCGAAATCTTCCGCGCCGCGCGCCAGACCGTCCTCAAGCAGCGCGCCGATCAGCGGCTGACGCTCGATCAGGCTCATCTCGCAACCCAGACTCGCCAGCACGAACGCGTCCTTGCCCAGTCCCGCCGTGGCATCCAGCACCCGTGGGCGCACGCCTTGGGCGACGCCGACAGCCTTGGCGATCATCTGACCGCTGCCGCCGCCGTACAACCGACGATGGGCCGCGCCACCTTCGACGAAGTCGACCCGCACCGGGCCCGGCGCGTCCGGCCCCAGTTGTTGCAACTGCAAACCCTGCTCGCCGACCTGCAAGGCGAACTCGCCGTCAGCCACTTGCAGTGGCAGGCCCAGGCGTTCGGCCCACTGCTCGGCCTGCGCCGCGAACGTCGGGCCGAGGGCTTCGACATGGATGCGGCAGGCCGCGGGTTGCTCAATCATGGAAAACACGCTCAAAAAGTTAAGGATCGGCAAAAACTGCCGATAACCCAATCAATGCGCATTTTGCCAGAGCTGAGCGTCGACCGAAAAAAATGTCAGGCATTCTTCCCACATCGATTGGCTACATTTCGCCCAAGGGCGACTTCAGCCGTCATAACACTCAAGCACTGGGCGGCGTCAGCCACCTGTGGCAGGACTTTTTCGCCCAGGCGATGTCCGAGCAGACGAGTGATGTGGTCCCGGCCTGCGGCACTTTTCCACCGGTTGACCTCAACAGCGATGTAGAGCCGACAGTCGGCAGCGAACTGCACGCGCACATCGTCGACCAACGCGAATGCAACGTGGTCGACACCGAAGTACGTCCGCCGGAGCCGTTGTTCCTGCCAATCGCCGAGTTCGAAATGGAGCTGGCCGACAAGCCGTTCCCACCATTCCCGCCAGAAGAACTCAAGGCTCAGCAAGAGCAGCAGGACTTCGACAGCAGCTGGGTTCGTCCAATCGTGATCAACAATGGTCAACCGATTCCGGAGCCGGGCGCTGCGCCGCAAAAACGTCCTCTGTACCTGCCGATTGCCGAGTTCGACCTCGACCTGATGCAGAAGCCGTACCCGCCATTCCCGCCAGAAGAAATCGTCGAACAGCAGAAGGCTCTGGACTTCGATAACGGCTGGGCACGTCCGATCGTTCTGCAGAACCTGCGCATCGCCGCCTGATCCTCAGCGACACACGCTCCAGCGCCCGACATCGACATGAAAGTGATTGCGATGGGCGGCGTTGTAATCCGGACTCAACACCACACTGAACATCTCGCAGGCGCCATCACGCACCTGACGTAGAAACTGCGCGTCCTGATTTTGTTTCGGCCAGTCCTTGAGCACGCTGATCGTGCGGCCGTCCGCCAGGCGAAAACCGGCGATATCCAGCGCATCGGCGCTCGCATGCTTGCTGAGAGCGCCATTCTCGCGATTGTAGATATTGCGGCAGGCAAAGCTGCCAAGGTGATCGAGCCGCGTCACTGGCTGCCCATAAACAGCCTGAGCAGTCGGTTGCAGCTCATGGCGCTCGAACATCGCGTACGCCACCGCCAAAGGGCAACTGGCGAGGAAACTGCTGCTCAGTGCCACCTCACCGCCCTGAACCCGCACAGCGCCGATCAACGGACACTTGGCGTCGGGCGTGTCCGATTGCGCCGCGACCCGCAGGCCCGAGCTGCGCAAGACCTGTTCACACAATTGCAGATCGCCGCGCAGGCGCATCAGTTTGTAGCCGGTCAGCCAGTTCGGCGTCGCCTTCACATCCAGCGGTGCCCACGGATTCCATTCCGGCGACAGCGGTAGCCAGCCGCGCCAGACGCTGACCACCGCGCTGCCGAGGATCAGCAGAATCAACAAGCCGATCCAGCGCACCATGTTCAGCCTTTGAAAAACTGATTGGCCCGCGCATACGGCATCGACTGCGAGGTGAAGCCGAACGTGCCGGATTGCTGGATCTCTTGCGCCGCGCGGAAAAACTCACCGTACGCCGCCAGCGCCAGTGCAGAACCGGTGCTGATGCGCCGCACGCCCATTTCTTCCAACTGCTGCACCGTCAGTTTCAAGCCGCCGGACATCAACACGTTGACCGGTTTCGGTGCTACCGCACGCACTACCGCCAGCACTTCTTCGGCGCTGCGCAGCCCCGGCGCATAGAGCACGTCGGCACCGGCCTCGGCAAAGGCCTGCAAGCGGCGGATGGTGTCGTTGATGTCGGGATTGCCGTGCAGATAGTTCTCCGCGCGCGCCGTCAGAAGGAACGGAAACGGCAAGGTGCGCACGGCGGCGACGGCGGCTTCGATCCGCGCCACCGCGTGTTCGAAACAATAGATCGGTGCATCGGCGCGGCCAGTGGCGTCTTCGATCGAGCCACCGACCGCGCCCGCCTCCGCTGCACGAATCAGGCTTTGCGCGCACTCGGCGGGGTCGTCAGCGAAACCGTTTTCCAGGTCCACCGCCACCGGCAGATCCGTCGCCGCGACAATCGCCCGGACGTTGGCCAGGGTATCTTCGAGACTCAAGGCGCCATCGGCTTTGCCTTGGGAAAACGCGTAACCGGCGCTGGTGGTGGCGAGTGCCTGATAGCCAAGACTGGCGAGCATCTTCGCCGAGCCCGCATCCCACGGATTGGGAATCACGAAAATCCCGGGACGTTCATGCAGGGCTTTGAAGGCGTGGGCTTTACGCTCTTGTGCTTTACAGGCTTGGGCATCCATCGACGGGCTCCTGGGCAGGGAAACGAATCCGCCTCAGAGCAGGCCAAGTTGCTCGGCGGCGGGTTCTCTGTATAGCTCAGGCAGGGATGGCAGGCCAGGCAAACGTTGCATCAATTGTGCGTGAAAACGTTGCGCCAGCTTCGCCGCCAAAAGGTTATCGGCGGTGTGCAGGAAGATGTACGGCGTGCGGCCCTCTTCGATCCACTCGGCGATTTTCGCCACCCATGGCACGAGGAACGGATCGTTGGCTTCCAGATCGGGATGGCCGATGAACCGTACCTGCGGAAATTGGGTGAACGCCGCTGGCCGGGTTGGCACGCGGGGCTTTTTCGACTGGGCGTGGATCACCGAAGACTCGGTCGACAGGCAACTGAACAACGCACGCGGATCGAGGCAGATGCGCTCCACGCCACGGTCGAGCAACAGCCGATTGAGCAGGCGTTCGCTTTCACCTTTGGCGAAGAACTGTTCGTGCCGCACTTCCACCGCCAGCGGGCAGTCCAGCGCATCGATGAACGCCGCCAGCTCCGGCAGTCGTTGCGGGGTGAAGCTTTTCGACAGTTGCAGCCACAGAGGCGATACGCGCTGGCCGAGCGGACGGAGTAGCTGAATGAAGGTTTCGGCGGCGGTCAGTTGTTCGCGCAAGTCGCCGCCGTGACTGATGTCACCGGGAAACTTGGCGGTGAAGCGAAAGTGTTCGGGCATGATCTCGGCCCAACGCTGCACGGTGGCCGGCGACGGGCTGGCGTAGAAGGTCGTGTTGCCCTCTACGGCGTTGAACACTTGGGAATAGAGACCGAGGAAGTCGGAAGTTTTTGCGTCTACCGGGTACAGATACTCGCGCCAGGCGTTTTCGCTCCAGGACGGGCAACCGAGGTAGTAAGGCAGATCCATCAGATGTACAGATCGAGGCCCAGCACGTCGGCATCCCAATCAACAAAACCGGCGGTGCTCAGGTAGCTGGCAAGGGCCATCGCTACGCTTTTGCTCATCGCACGGTGATAAATCAGGTCTTGCTGACGGGCCGGCAGATTGCTCAGGCGTTGCGCAGTGGCTTTGGCTGCACGTGCGGCCAGTTGCGCTTCAGTCGGGAATTCCAGCTCGCCTTCGATATCATCGACGGATTCATCCTGCGCAACATTGCCTTTGCGAGGCTTGCGCTTGATGGGGTAGGACTGAGAGGAAAGGCCGTCTATACGCATAAATTCATGCTCGGTATCAATGATGGCAATTTAGCGGCACCTGACCGACTTAGCAAATCGCCGAGTGATAACTAGAACACATAAAGGGCAAAAGGTTTAAAGCGAGGGGCTGGAAACTGACGATTGGCAGGAATTGGAATAAAGACGCCGGGATTGCGAAGTTTTTTGTGGCGAGGGGATTTATCCCCGCTGGGTTGCGGAGCAACCCCAAAACCAGCAAACACTGTATTACTGAAGGACCGCGTTTTACGCGACTACGACTGCTGCGCAGCCGAACGGGGATAAATCCCCTCGCCACAAAAGCTCTCTCTACAGGACACTTGCATTCAACGAGCCTTGGGGGTGGCTACTTTGTCGCGCAGGTAAACCGGTTGTGCGTCGTCGGCCGGAACCGATTCGCCGCGCTCCCAGGCAAAGCGCGCCAGGGTCAGCAGGTCTTCGGCGTGGGGCAGCATGCCAGCGTCCGAACCGGTCAGGTTGACCGCGATTCGCTCGCCATAACCCCAACCAGTGCCAGCACCGAACCAGTCGCCGGTCGAATCCGCAGGCAGCGCCGCGACTTCCGGAGGCAACACCGCTTCGACACCCACCAGACGCATCTCCCCCGCCGTCTCGCGATAGCAGCCCCAGTAGACTTCATCCATTCGCGCATCGATTGCCGCCGCCACCTGGCTCACGCCATGTTCGCGATAGGCACGCTGCGCCAGCACAGCTAGGTTGGACACTGGAAGCACCGGACGATCCAGCGCGAACGCCAGCCCTTGCACCACACCGATGGCAATCCGCACGCCGGTGAAAGCCCCCGGGCCACGGCCGAACGCGATGGCGTCCACCGCTTGCAGGGTGGTGCCGGCGTCGGCCAGCAGTTGCTGGATCATCGGTAGCAATTTCTGCGCATGCAGGCGCGGGATCACCTCGTAATGGCTTGTGACCTTGCCGTCATGCAGCAAGGCAACGGAGCAAGCTTCAGTCGCGGTGTCCAGGGCCAGCAAGGTGCTCATCGATGTTTCCAAAACAGGGGTGGGGAAAAGTGCGCCAGTATAAACAACTACGGCCCGCAAGCGGGCCGTGGATGATGCAGCCGATCAGACATTTCAGCTCAGCGCTTCAAGCACCTTGGCGGTGATTGCTTCAACCGAACCGACGCCAGGGATGTGGCTGTACTTCGGCTTGCCGTTGGCGGCCGACAGCTTCTGGTAGAAATCCACCAGCGGCTTGGTCTGCGAATGGTAGACCGACAGGCGATGACGCACGGTTTCTTCGGTGTCGTCCTTGCGCTGCACCAGTTCGTCACCGGTGATGTCGTCTTTGCCAGCGATTTTCGGCGGGTTGTAGACGATGTGGTAAACGCGGCCGCTGGCCTCGTGAACGCGACGACCAGCGATACGCTGAACGATTTCTTCGTCTTCAACAGCGATTTCAACCACTGCGTCCAGCTCGACGCCGGCAGTGACCAGCGCTTCAGCCTGAGGAATGGTGCGCGGGAAACCGTCGAACAGGAAGCCGTTGGCGCAATCTGCTTGCGCGATACGGTCCTGGACCAATGCGATGATCAGGTCATCCGACACCAGGCCGCCGGCATCCATGATGCTCTTGGCTTGAACGCCCAGTGGAGTGCCGGCCTTGACCGCAGCACGCAGCATGTCGCCGGTGGAGATTTGCGGAATGCCGAATTTCTCGGTGATGAACTTAGCCTGAGTACCTTTACCGGCCCCGGGAGCTCCCAGCAGAATGACGCGCATTAGATGTGCTCCTCAATTTTTTTATAGAAAGCTTATACAAAACAAAGGATTCGCCTCTTCGGGCAAATCTTGTCAAAAACCGGTCGTGGCCGCCCAAACGGCCAAAGGCTGATCAAGATACACAGCAGGCTGCGCCCACACAAGACGCCAAAAGTCGGAGAAACCGACGTCTTCCGCGACCTTGCGACCCGGTAACCCAAGTCGCAACCCCATCATTAACTGTCGCCTGACCGCACATTACCCCTGCGCACAAAGCAGCGCCCGAGGCTGGCCCCGGGCACGGTACGCTCCAGCAAAAACCTTAGCCGGTATTGCGCAAACCGGCGGCGATCCCCGCCACAGACACCAGCAGCGCCTGTTCCACCGGGCTGCCCTGCTCGACATTCTGCTGCCGCGAACGGGCCAACAGTTCCGCCTGCAATAGATGTAGCGGGTCGAGGTAGGTGTTGCGCAGACGGATGAATTCGAGGGTGTCAGGGCTATGTGCCAGCAGCTGCGACTGCCCGGTCAGGCCGAGCACCACGGAACATGCCTGCGACAATAGGTCGCGTAAGTGCACACCCAAAGGTAACAAGTCCGACTCCACCAGTCGCTCGTCGTAGGACAGCGCAATATCCGCGTCAGCCTTGGCCAGAACCATTTCCAGCATGTCGATGCGGGTGCGGAAGAATGGCCACTGCTCGCGCATCTGCCCGAGCAATTCACCCTCGCCACGCTCCAGCGCTTTGCTCAGCGCCGACTCCCAGCCGAGCCACGCCGGCAGCATCAGCCGCGTCTGGGTCCAGCCGAAGATCCACGGAATCGCCCGCAGACTCTCGATGCCGCCAGCACGGCGCTTGGCTGGCCGACTGCCCAGTGGCAAGCGACCCAATTCCTGTTCCGGCGTGGACTGGCGGAAGTACTCGACGAACTGCGGATTCTCCCGCACCACGGCGCGATAAGCGCTGACACCGTCGGCGGCCAATTCATCCATCAGATTTCGCCATTCCGGCGTCGGTGGCGGCGGCGGCAGCAACGTCGCTTCAAGCACTGCGGCGAGGTACAGATTGAGGTTTTGCTCGGCGATGTCCGGCAGGCCGAATTTGAAACGAATCATTTCCCCCTGCTCGGTGGTACGGAAACGCCCCGCCACCGAACCCGGTGGTTGCGACAGAATCGCCGCATGGGCCGGACCGCCGCCACGGCCCACGGTGCCACCGCGACCATGGAACAGCAGCAGTTCGACTTGCTGTTCGCGGCAGATTTCCACCAGACGTTCCTGCGCCCGATATTGCGCCCAGGCTGCAGCGGTAGTGCCCGCATCCTTGGCCGAGTCGGAATAGCCGATCATCACTTCCTGCGGGCCTTGCAGCCGTGCGCGGTAGCCCGGCAGCAGCAACAGGCGCTCGATTACTGGCCCGGCGTTGTCAAGGTCGGCGAGGGTTTCGAACAGCGGCACCACGCGCATCGGCCGCAACACGCCGGCCTCTTTCAGCAGCAGTTGCACGGCGAGCACATCGGATGCAGCGCCAGCCATCGAGATTACGTAAGAGCCCAACGAGGCGCCCGGTGCAGCGGCAATTTCCTTGCAGGTATTGAGCACTTCGGCGGTGTCGGCCGATGGCTTGAAATGCGCTGGCAGCAGTGGCCGGCGATTGGTGAGTTCGCGGGTCAGGAAGGTGATGCGCTGCTCTTCGTCCCAGTCTTCATAGCGACCCAGGCCCAGGTAATCGGTGATTTCAGTCATCGCCGAGCTGTGTCGCGACGAGTCCTGACGCACATCGAGGCGCACCAGGAACAGGCCAAACGTCACCGCCCGACGCAGGCAATCGAGCAGCGGCCCGTCGGCGATCACGCCCATACCGCATTCGTGCAGCGAGTTGAAGCACAGCTCCAGCGGATCAAGCAGATCTCGATTGTTTTGCAGCACATCGGCTGGCGCAGGCGTGGTCGCGGTTAACGAGGCGTGTGCCCAGTTACGCGTGGCTCGCAGCCGTTCACGCAATTGCTTGAGCACCGCACGGTACGGTTCGGCGCTGTCGCCGGCCTTGGCCTTGAGCGCTTCGCTGGCCTGTTGCATCGACAACTCGGCCGCCAGGTGATCG
This sequence comes from Pseudomonas sp. McL0111, assembly GCF_052567255.1. NCBI lineage: Bacteria > Pseudomonadati > Pseudomonadota > Gammaproteobacteria > Pseudomonadales > Pseudomonadaceae > Pseudomonas > Pseudomonas sp. McL0111. The sequence continues at coordinate 292,550 of NZ_CP199585.1, forward strand.
ACATCGCGCAAGTACAGATCGGCCGCCATCCAGCGTGCCAGCAGCAACACTTCGCGGGTCACGGCAGCGGTGACATTCGGGTTGCCGTCACGGTCGCCGCCCATCCACGAGGCGAAGCGAATCGGCGCCGCCTCCAGTGGCAGACGCAGGCCGGTAGCAGCAAACAGCGCCTGATCGGCCTTGCGCATATGGTGCGGAATCGCCTGCCACAGCGAATGCTCAATCACCGCAAAGCCCCACTTGGCCTCATCCACCGGGGTTGGCCGGGTACGGCGGATTTCTTCGGTGTGCCAGGCTTCGGCAATCAGCCGTTGCAGGGTGTTCTGGATTTGTTCGCGTTCGGCGCTGGTCAGGTCGCGATGATCCTGCGCGGCGAGTTGCGCGGCGATCGCGTCGTACTTCTGGATCAGTGTGCGCCGTGCCACTTCGGTCGGGTGCGCGGTCAGCACCAGTTCGATTTCCAGTCGCGCCAGTTGCCGCGCCAGAGATTCAGCGCTATGACCTTCGCTGCGCAGGCGCGCCAGCAGTTCCGGTAGCACGCGGGATTCGAACGGTGCGGGCTGCGACTCTTCGCGACGATGAATCAGCTGATACTGCTCGGCGATGTTCGCCAGATTGAGAAACTGGTTGAACGCACGCGCCACCGGGAGCAATTCGTCTTCGCTCAACTGATTGAGGCTGGCGCTCAGTTCGGCGTCCATCGAGCCGCGCCGGTCAGCCTTGGCGCCCTTGCGGATCTGCTCGATCTTGGCGAGAAAGTCCTCGCCATACTGGTCACGAATGGTATTGCCCAACAGCTCACCCAAGAGGTGAACGTCCTCGCGCAAGCGTGCATCAATATCGGTCATCAGCAGTTCTCCAGCGGTAATCCAGACGGCTTGGAAACAAAGGCCTGTGCACAGAAAGCTCGGGGATAGAGAGTGCCGCTCTGCGGCGCGTCTGACAAGCAGTCGACGAAGGGACTTTAAACCTTGTGGCTAAAAGCTAGTCTCAACAGTAAGCCGTACAACGGCTTGCCGCCGGCCGCCGGCGGACACTCACAAGGGCCTGCCATGAGCAGGTGTGACATGAGGTCATTATGAAAATCCGTGAACTCGCCCAGCATTGGGAAGAAAACGCCAAAGGTCGCCTGACCGACACTGGCTACACGATTCATCTGGATGTCGAGGCCGCCGCCCGGCTGGCCGCGATTGCCGAAATGTACCCCAAACGCCACCCCGAGGAGCTACTTGGCGAACTGATCGGCTGCGCGCTCGAAGAGTTCGAGGCGAGTCTGCCGTATGTCAAAGGTTCGACCGTGGTTGCCACCGATGAGGAAGGTGATCCGCTGTATGAGGACGTCGGGCCTACGCCGCGTTTTCTGGCGCTGTCGCGGCGGCATTTGCAGGATTTGTCGGCCAGTGACGGCAAGCAAAAACACTGATCCAACAGCGATCAAACTGTGGGAGCGAGCTTGCTCGCGAAAGCGGTGAATCAGTCGACATTGATGGTGACTGACGTACCTCATTCGCGAGCAGGCTCGCTCCCACATTGACCGTATTTCTCCCTCCATATCTACCCGCGCGTACCCCTTCCCACCGCCAAAGTTCCCGTTCTAGAGCCTTGTCCATTCGGTCATGTTTTTTTTGGCCAGTAGCCATCTTTTCTGAACTTTTGAAAAACGCCTCCGGTCGGAACCTGTAACCACGCCTGGTACGAGCGTTTCAAAAAAGCGCTTTCACACGACGCTTGCGGCTCCTCGACCGGCATGGATTCAGATGTTTTCAGGAGATGCCTAATGGAGTTGAAGACCATGAAAAACCCAACCACGTTTTCCCACCTGCGCGGTCTGAAACTGGCCGCTCTGGCCATCGGCACCAGCTTCGTTCTGGCCGGTTGCGCCGGTAATCCACCGACCGAGCAATACGCGGTGACCCAATCGGCCGTGAACAGCGCCGTCAGCGCTGGCGGTACCGAGTTCGCAGCGGTCGAGATGAAGCAAGCGCAGGACAAACTGAAACAAGCCGAAATCGCCATGCACGACAAAAAGTATGACGAAGCTCGCACCCTGTCCGAGCAGGCCGAGTGGGACGCTCGCGTAGCGGAGCGCAAGGCTCAGGCAGCCAAGGCCGAACAGGCTGTGAAGGATTCCCAGAAAGGTGTTCAGGAACTGCGTCAGGAAAGTCAGCGCACCGTGCAATAAGCGCGCATCCCGACTGCAAGGCTGAAACTCTTATCGATAGAAAGGACGACAAATTATGCGTAAGCAACTGATGATTCCCGCTCTTCTGGCCGCAAGCGTTGCCCTGGCTGCCTGCTCCACTCCGCCAAACCAGAACCTGGAACAGGCCCGCACCAACTACGCCGGCCTGCAAGCCAACCCGCAAGCAAGCAAAGTGGCGGCACTGGAAACCAAGGACGCCAGCGATTACTTGGACAAGGCTGACAAGGCCTACATGGACAAGCAAGATGCGTCCAAAGTCGATCAACTGGCTTACCTGACCAACCAGCGCGTCGAAGTGGCGAAGCAGACCATCGCCCTGCGCACCGCTGAAAACAATCTGAAAAACGCCTCCGCACAACGTGCTCAAGCGCGTCTGGATGCCCGTGATCAGCAGATCAAACAACTGCAGCAAAGCCTCAACGCCAAGCAGACCGATCGCGGTACGCTGGTGACTTTCGGTGACGTGCTGTTCGCCACCAACAAGGCCGATCTGAAATCCAGCGGTCTGGTGAACATCAACAAACTGGCGCAATTCCTTCAGGAAAACCCGGACCGCAAAGTGATCATCGAGGGCTACACCGACAGCACTGGCGCGGCGAACTACAACCAGTCGCTGTCCGAGCGTCGTGCGACCTCGGTGCAAGTAGCGCTGATCAAGATGGGCGTCGATCCGGCGCGCATCGTGGTTCAGGGTTACGGCAAGGAATATCCGGTAGCGGATAACGGCAGCGTTTCTGGCCGTGCCATGAATCGTCGGGTGGAAGTGACCATTTCCAACGACAACCAACCAGTTGCACCGCGTTCGGCAGTCAGCTCGAACTAAGCTTTACACCCGTAACGCAAAAGCCCCGTCTGAGATGATCAGGCGGGGCTTTTTGTTGAAGATCTTTTGCTTTTTAAGGTTCCAGTTTTTGCGGGGTTTCTTCGCCCATGCAGCGCACGGCTTTTTTCTGGCCGTTGATCAGTACTCCGGTCAGGCCTTTCTGTTCGGTATCGAACAGCACCAGAACGCCATCGATGCACTGCGCCACTTGCGGGGCCGGGTCCAGCGAGACTTTGTAGTCTTCGCCGGGAACGGTCTTGAGCATGGTGAATTCGTTGAGCAGCAACGCATCCTCGGGTTTGGCGAAGTGCAGATAGCCGTAGTACCACAGGGCACCGACGGTGCCGAGGATGCTGCAGATACCGGTGATGATCAGCGGGATGGCGTTACGTTCTTCACTCATTGCGGACTCTCATTTTCAGAATTCGGGGGTTGCGGGTAATTCGGGATTTCGCCGAGGCGGCGCAGGCCATTGAAATGCTCGGGGTCTTCGAGATAGCGCAGCATCACTTGGCGCCATACCGGATCGCCAAAGGTCTGCACATGGCCGCCACGGGTCAGTTGCAGCACGCGCGGTGGCGGCGCAGCTTGATACAGACGGATGCCATTGGAAAGCGGTACCAGCGGATCGTCGATACTGTGGAAAATCAGCTTGGGCACGCCGTCGAGTTTGGGCATCGCGTTGATCGCGCTATCGCCGTCCGGCACCAGCCACGACAGCGGCACTTGAAATGGCCAGGTCAGCCATGAGGTGCTGAGGGCGTATTGGCCGACGCTGCGATAGCTCGCGGGCGCTCCGTCGAGGATCAACGCCTTGAGCTGTTTCTGCCGCTCGGGATGCTCCACCAGCCAATGCACCGCCATCGAACCGCCGAGGCTCTGGCCGAGCAGGATCAACGGTTTGCCTTTGACCTCGGGCGCCTTGTCGAGCCAGGCGAACGCGGCGTCGATGTCCTGATAGATCGCCGGCAAACTTGGCTTGCCCTCGGACAATCCATAACCGCGATAGTCGACCAACAACACTTGATAGCCGTTTTTCGGCAACCACCAACTGCCACCGAGGTGCATCGGCAGATTGCCACCGTTGCCGTGCAGATGCAGGACGGTGCCTTTGACCTCAACCCCCGGTTTGGCCGGCAGCCACCAGGCGTTCAGCTTGAGGCCGTCGGCGGTGGTCAGGGTCACGGTGCGGTATTCGAGTTTGGCTTTTTCCGGGGTGAAGATCTGGCCTGGCTCGGGGTAGAACAGCAGCGAACTGCAACCACCGAGGGTCAGGAGCAGGCAGAAGATGCCGAGGATTCTCATCCGGTGAAACCTCGCGAAGGTTCAGGTTGAAACACAATAAAAAACTGTAGGAGCTAGCCTGCTGGCGATAGCGGTGTGTCAGGCAACATCAATGTTGAATGTGCAATGGCTATCGCTAGCAGGCTAGCTCCCACAGGGGTATCTGTTGTGGTTAGAGGATGTTGGAGTAATCCGCCTCGATCCGGTCCAGGCTCAAATGGTTGAGGAAGTTGGAGAAGCACATCCACGCCGCCAACGCATTCAAGTCGCGGAACTGGTCCGGCAGATACTTCGGCGGCACCACCAGCCCCTCGTCGACCAACTGTCGCAAGGTGCGCATGTCTTCCAGCGTGGTCTTGCCGCAGAACAACAGCGGTATCTGCTCAAGCTTGCCCTTACGCACGGCCAACTGAATGTAGTTGTAAACCATGATAAAGCCCTTGAGATAGGACAAGTCTTTGGTGAATGGCAGGCCGGTTGGCGTCGATCCACGGAACACCCGACTGGCGTTGCCGTAGCTCTCCGCCATTTCGAAGCCCTGTTCGCGGAAGAACTCGAAGACCTGCAAGAAGTCCGCGCCCTCCTCGACCATATGAATGGCGCGGGTACGGTTAGTCAGCTTGCGCAAGCGACTCGGGTAGGACGCGAAGGTGATGATTTCCATCAGGATCGCCAGGCCTTCCTGAGTCACCGTCGATGACGGCGGGCCTTTCGACAGGAAGGTGCAGATCGGCTGATTCAAGCCATTGAGCGTGGTGCCCACATGCACCAAACCTTCATGGACCTCCAGCGCACGCACATCGCGGTCGTTGAACATCGCGTCGGTGCGGATCTTGATGTAGTCGGCACCCGCCGCCGCGTCGGCGACGATACCGTCAGACTCGAACACACGGATGGTTTCCTCGGCCTCGCCGAACACCTTGTTCAGACGCGTTTGCAACAAATGCACGGCGTCCTTGGCGGTGAGGATTTTCGGTTCGTCTTTCAGGTCGCCACGACCATCGATGTTGTTCAGGTAATCCGACATCATCAGGCCGAGGTCGGCCAGCGTCGGGTCACCGGCATGGAACGCGTCGGACGCGGCGCCGTACAACTCCTGCGAGATCAGGCCGAAATCCTCGGTGCCGCGCGCTTCGAGCATGCGCACCACCATCCGGTATTCCTTGCACATGCGGCGCATGATCTGCCCGACCGGGTTGAACTGGCCGAGCTGGCGGGTGATGTCGCGCTCGATGTTCTGGAATTCCAGTTTGACCTTGCTCGAATCGAAGGTCAGCGGGCGGTTGAGGTAGTAGTCGCGATCGACTGCGGGCATTTCCTTGCCCTTGGCCTTGAGGAAGCCCTTGCGCACGTTCTCGTCCCACTTGACCGCGTCGAGGACGCGGATCGGTGTCTGCGCCAGCACAATGCGATCGGACAACATGCGTATCGTCTGCTGGTAATCGTCCACCCGAAACTCCTGTAGAAAACCTGACGTACTGGATTATTTGGTGCTGCTTTTGGCCTGACGCTGGTAGCGCACCGCTTCGACGAACACGTCGGAATTGGCTGGATCATCGAGGTAAGCAAAGACCTTGTCGAGGCTGCTGTCGACCTGCACGCCGTCGCCGTCGTCGGTCTCGAAGGCCTGACCGTCGAGGGTTTGCTGTTTGATCGCCTGATTGATCTGCTCGAGATCGAGGTTGTAGACCACCAGTTCGTGTTTGTCGGTCAGTTCGAAACCGGCGATGGTGTATTGCCCGCCGAAACGTGCCGGGACTTTCGCCGACAGATACCAGCGACTGCCATGCCGCGAAACAGTGAAAGGATAGGCGTCGCGCTCACCGGGTCTGGCTTTGAGCCAGGTGACAGCCTGATAGCGGTCGTTGCCGATGCGGGTCAGCTCCAGATTCATCGGCTCGCCCCAGGCATTGATGCTCGACCATTTGCCGAGCAAGCCCTTGGGCGCCGGGTCACTGGCGGGGATCGGCTCCTTGAAGGTCACCAGACAGCCGCTGAGCAACAGAAACGACAAGGCGATCAGCACGCCACGCCAGGCTTTCATTTAAAACTCCCTATGAACACACCGCCTCCCACTGTAGGAGTGAGCCTGCTCGCGATATCGGTATGTCAGCCAACAGAGATGTTGAATCTCAGACAGCTATCGCGAGCAGGCTCACTCCTACAAAGGTCTTGGTCAGACCGAAGCGAGTACCAGGTGCATATACCGATTCAAGATACCGAGCATGTCCTGTTCGGCCAAAGGCTCGGCGCCGTTGAGCAGGCCCTGATATTCCATCCGGCCGATAATCGCCGTCAACACTTTGGCATCCTGTTGCGGTTCACGCGAGCCCAATACCTGAAACAACTGGCAGGTGCCCTGCAACAGAATCTGCTGATGCGAGCGCACCAGTTCCGCCAGACGCGGGTTGAGCAGCGCTTCCTGGCGGAACGCCTGCTCGGCCATCAAGTGCTCGCGACGGTTGACCAGTTGCCGGTGCACATAGTCAGCCATCAGCCGGGCGATATCGTCCGCCAGTTGCGAGCGCGACTCCGGGCTACCGTCGCCGCTGACCACCATCTCGCGCAGCAGGCCTTCGTTGTTGACCCACAACTTGGCCATGTATTCGGCGCTGCGTTCGACGTATTGCGCGAAGGTATCGGTGAGCAGGTCATCAATATCCTTGAAGTAATAAGTAGTCGCCGACAGCGGCACAGCGGCCTCGGCAGCCACCGCGCGATGGCGCACGGCACGCACGCCGTCGCGCACGACAATGCGCATCGCCGCATCGAGAATGTCCTGGCGTCGCTGTTCACTGCCCTGTCGGCTGGCCTTGCGGCCCTGGTACTGAACACTTTCAGCGACCGCAGTGGCGATACCCGCTGCACCCTCTTGAGCCATAGCAACCATCACGACAGGACTTCCTCTGTTATTTCAAAAGTAACCAATTGATACATTTGTACCAGACAGGCAATAAAAAGCCGCCTGTTTTAGGCGGCTTTTTAACTGAAACGTTTACGCTTGCGGTCGCATGTGCGGGAACAGGATCACATCGCGGATCGACGGGGAGTTGGTCAGCAACATCACCAGACGGTCGATACCGATGCCTTCACCCGCCGTTGGCGGCATGCCGTACTCCAGCGCACGAACGAAGTCGGCGTCGTAGTGCATGGCTTCGTCGTCGCCGGCGTCCTTGTCGGCCACCTGCGCCATAAAGCGCTCTGCCTGGTCTTCCGCGTCGTTCAACTCGGAGTAGGCGTTGGCGATTTCACGACCACCGATAAACAGTTCGAAACGGTCGGTGACGTTCGGGTTGTCGTCGTTACGACGGGCCAGCGGCGACACTTCGAACGGGTACTGAGTGATGAAGTGCGGCTGCTCGAGTTTGTGCTCGACCAGTTCTTCGAAAATCATCACCTGCAGCTTGCCCAGACCTTCAAAGCCCAACACCTTGGCGCCGGCCTTCTTGGCGATGGCGCGAGCCTTGTCGATGTCGTTCAGATCATCGGCGGTCAGCTCAGGGTTGTACTTGAGGATCGAGTCGAACACCGACAGACGCACGAAAGGCTCGCCGAAGTGGAAGACTTTTTCGCCGTACGGCACGTCAGTGCTGCCCAGAACCAGCTGCGCCAGTTCACGGAACAGTTCTTCGGTCAGGTCCATGTTGTCTTCGTAATCGGCGTAAGCCTGGTAGAACTCCAACATGGTGAATTCAGGGTTGTGACGAGTCGAAACGCCTTCGTTACGGAAGTTGCGGTTGATCTCGAACACTTTCTCGAAGCCGCCGACAACCAGGCGCTTGAGGTACAGCTCAGGCGCGATACGCAGGAACATTTCCATGTCCAGCGCGTTGTGGTGGGTTTCGAATGGCTTGGCTGCGGCGCCGCCAGGAATGGTCTGCAGCATCGGCGTTTCGACTTCGAGGAAGTCACGTGCCATCAGGAAGCTGCGGATGTGCGCGATCACTTGCGAACGCACGCGGAAAGTCTGGCGCACTTCTTCGTTGACGATCAGGTCAACGTAACGCTGACGGTAGCGCTGTTCGGTGTCGGTCAGGCCGTGGTGCTTGTCCGGCAGCGGACGCAGCGACTTGGTCAGCAGACGCACGTTGGTCATTTCAACGTACAGGTCGCCCTTGCCGGAACGCGCCAGGGTACCTTCGGCGGCAATGATGTCGCCCATGTCCCAGGTTTTTACCGCAGCCAGCGTGTCTTCGGACAGGGTTTTACGGTTGACGTAAACCTGAATGCGACCGGTCATGTCCTGGATCACCATGAACGAGCCACGGTTGAGCATGATGCGACCGGCAACCTTGACCGGGATTGCAGCCTCTGCCAGCTCTTCCTTGGTCTTGTCGGCGTACTTCTTCTGCAAATCTTCGCAGTAGTTTTCGCGACGGAAGTCGTTCGGGAAGGCATTGCCCTTGGCGCGCTCGGCAGCAAGCTTTTCCTTGCGCAGGGCGATCAGGGAGTTTTCTTCCTGTTGCAGGGCTTGCGGGTCGAGTTGTTGGTCGCTCATGTCTTTAGATATTCCATCAGGTTCGTTGCCCCCGGGCCTTGCGGCCCGGGGATCGCCAGCAGGCTGGCTCCTACAGGGATCGAGTTGAATCAGTCGATCCTGTGTTGCGTCTTTTTACAGCCCCGATTTCAGGCTTGCTTCCAGGTATTCGTCGATGTCGCCATCGAGCACCTTGTCGCAGTCGCTGCGTTCGATGTTAGTGCGCAGATCCTTGATCCGCGACGCATCGAGCACGTAAGAGCGGATCTGGTGACCCCAGCCGATGTCGGACTTGGTGTCTTCCAGCGCTTGCGACGCGGCGTTGCGCTTCTGCATTTCCTGCTCGTACAACTTGGCCCGCAACATTTTCATGGCGGTGTCTTTGTTGGCGTGCTGGGAACGTTCGTTCTGGCAGCTGACCACGGTGTTGGTCGGTACGTGGGTGATACGTACGGCCGAGTCGGTGGTGTTTACGTGCTGACCACCGGCACCGGAGGAACGATAGGTGTCGATCCGCAGGTCTGCCGGGTTGATTTCGATTTCCACCTTGTCATCGATCTCGGGCGAGACGAAAACCGCGGAGAACGAGGTGTGGCGACGGTTGCCGGAGTCGAACGGGCTCTTGCGCACCAGACGGTGGACGCCGATTTCGGTACGCAGCCAGCCAAAGGCGTATTCGCCCTTGATGTGCACGGTAGCGCCCTTGATGCCAGCGACTTCACCGGCCGACAGCTCCATGATGGTCGCTTCGAAACCGCGTTTGTCAGCCCAGCGCAGGTACATGCGCAGCAGGATGTTGGCCCAGTCCTGGGCTTCGGTACCGCCGGAACCGGCCTGGATGTCCAGGTAGGCGTTGTTCGGGTCCATTTCATGGCTGAACATGCGGCGGAATTCGAGCTTGGCCAGATTGGCCTCGAGACGGGCCAGCTCGGCGACGACATCGCCCACTGCGCCTTCGTCGTTCTCTTCGACGGCCATGTCCAGCAGGTCACGGCAATCGGCCAGACCCGCGTTCAACTCGTCGAGCGTATCGACGATCAGCGCCAGCGCAGAGCGCTCGCGGCCCAGTTCTTGGGCGTATTCAGGTTTGTTCCAGACGCTCGGATCTTCAAGCTCGCGATTGACTTCGGTCAGACGCTCATGCTTTTGATCGTAGTCAAAGATACCCCCGAATAGTTTCGGAGCGCTCGGACAGGTCCTTGATGGTGTTCAGGATCGGGTTGATTTCCATGACGGGCAGCACTCGTTGGCGAACTTTTGAAAGCCGGCGAGTATAACGTAATCAAGCTGTCACGGCAGCCCGTCTGGCGGCTGTCGGGGCGAATCGCTTGACATTGGCATGGTGCATTTCAAATGTGGGAGCGAGCTTGCTCGCGAATGCATTGGACCAGCCAACAAATATGTTGAATGTGCCGCCGCATTCGCGAGCAGACCCGCTCCCACAAGGGAATTGGGTCTATTCGATACCGACCTGGTTACGGCCATTGTTTTTGGCCAGATACAGGCCTCGATCTGCCGCCGAAATCAGCAAGCGGCAATCGCTGCCGGTCTGCGGCACCATGGTCGCCAGGCCGATGCTGATGGTCAGACTCGCCCCGTCACCCGGTGAATTGTGCGGAATCTTCAGCGCCGCCACGGTCTGGCGCAGTTTCTCCGCCACCAGCCGAGCGCCGCCCGGCGAGGTGTTCGGCAGCACCAGCGCGAATTCCTCACCGCCGTAACGGGCAGGCAAGTCCGATGGCCGGGCGCTGGCGTCGCGGATTGCCGTAGCGACCTTGCGCAGCGCCTCATCGCCTTCGACATGGCCGAAGGTATCGTTGTAGGATTTGAAGTAATCGACGTCGATCATCAGCAGTGACAACTGGCTTTGATCACGTAACGAACGGCGCCACTCCAGCTCCAGGTACTCGTCGAAGTGGCGGCGGTTCGACAGCCCGGTCAGGCCATCCGAGTTCATCAACCGTTGCAGCACCAGATTGGTGTCGAGCAGTTGCTGCTGACTGACGCGCAAGGCGCGATAAGCCGCATCGCGTTGCAGCAGGGTCATGTAGGAGCGCGAGTGATAACGGATGCGCGCCACCAGTTCGATGGTGTCCGGCAGTTTCACCAGATAATCATTGGCCCCCGCAGAAAACGCCGCGCTCTTGATCAGCGGGTCTTCCTTGGTCGACAGCACGATGATCGGAATGTCCTTGGTCGCCGGATGATTGCGATATTCGCGCACCAGACTCAGGCCATCGAGACCGGGCATCACCAGATCCTGCAGGATCACCGTCGGCTTGATCCGCACCGCATGGGCAACGGCCTGATGCGGGTCGGAGCAGAAATGGAAGTCGATGTTTTCTTCATTCGACAGCCCACGGCGCACGGCTTCGCCAATCATCGCCTGATCGTCCACCAACAACACCATGGCGGCGTTTTCGTCGGTTTTAATGTCGTCGATCTGTAAGTCATTCATGGGCGGTCACCTGAGTACTGCGGGGGCCAGGATTGCGGATAAACCTGTTCATTTGGGGAAAATCTCCAGCAATCGTGGCGCTATCTTTTCCAGTGGACGAATTTCTACGGCTGCATCAATCGCCGCTGCGGCTTTGGGCATGCCATACACCGCACTGCTTTGCTGATCCTGCGCGATGGTCAGATAACCCTGTTGGCGCATGAGCTTAAGCCCTTGCGCCCCGTCGCGTCCCATCCCGGTCAATAAAACCCCTACTGCATCACCATTCCAATAACTGGCGACACTCTCGAAAAACACATCGATCGAGGGTCGGTAGATCTCATTGACCGGTTCGGCGGTGTAGGCCAGCGTGCCGTTCTTCAGTAATCGAATGTGGTGATTGGTCCCCGCCAGCAACACCTTGCCGCTTTGTGGTGGCTCACCTTCGCAGGCCAGACGCACATCGAGGCCGCTGGCGCTGGCCAGCCATTCGGCCATGCCAGCGGCAAACACCTGATCCACATGCTGCACCAGCACAATCGCCGGGGAAAAATCCCGTGGCAAGCCCTTGAGCAGCAGTTCAAGCGCCGCCGGACCGCCAGCGGACGAGCCGATGGCCACCAGCCGCTGACACGAGCCCGAACTGCGCGGCGACGCCGGGGCAGCACGCGAACGGCTGGGTTTTTCGCCAATCAGCCAGCCGATATTAAGAATCTTGCGCAGCAACGGCGCCGCCGCTTCCTGAGCATTGCCAGCGCCAATGGCTGGAGTGTCGACCACGTCCAGCGCGCCATGGCCCATCGCTTCGAAGACCCGATGCACGTTCTGCTGACGGTCGACCGTTACGATGACGATGGCGCACGGGCTCTCGGCCATGATCCGTCGCGTGGCTTCGACGCCGTCCATCACCGGCATGATCAGGTCCATCAGGATCAGATCCGGGGTGTTCTCTGCACACATGCGCACCGCTTCGGCACCGTTGCCGGCGACCCAGACCACCTGATGCGCCGGCTCGAATGCCAGCGCCCGGCGCAGGGCTTCCACCGCCATGGGCATGTCGTTGACGATAGCAATCTTCATGCCCGCGCTCCTCCGATGAGCTCGACCACAGCATCGAGCAGGGCGTCGTCATGAAAACTGGCCTTGGCTAAATAATAGTCGGCGCCAGCGTCCAGTCCACGACGCCGATCCTCTTCGCGATCCTTGTACGAAACGACCATCACCGGCAGCGATTGCAGACGGTTGTCGCGGCGCAACAGCGTGACCAGTTCAATGCCATCCATACGCGGCATATCGATGTCGGTGATCAGCAAGTCGAAGTTCTCCGAACGCAAGGCGTTCCAGCCATCCATACCGTCCACCGCGACGGCCACGTCATAACCGCGATTGAGCAACAGTTTGCGTTGCAACTCGCGTACGGTCAGCGAGTCATCAACCACCAGAATCCGCTTGCGCACAGCTTCCACAGCCGTATGACCGTTGCGGGCAATCCGTTCAAGACGTCCGGTATTGAGCAGTTTGTCCACCGAACGCAGCATGTCTTCGACATCGACAATCAGCACCACCGAACCATCGTCGAGCAAGGCTCCGGCGGAAATGTCCTGCACTTTGCCCAGTCGCTCGTCCAACGGCAATACCACTAAAGTGCGCTCGCCAATGAAGCGCTCGACCGCCACGCCGTAGATCGCATCGCGCTCACGGATGACCACGACTTTCAGGGTCTCGCCGCTGTTCTGGCTCGCCGGACGCAGCAACAACTGACTGGCCGCGACCAGCCCGACATGCCGGCCTTCGTGCCAGAAATGCTGACGCCCCTCGACCTGCACAATGTCCTGCGGCTCCAGATCGCACATGCGTTCGATGTGCGCCAACGGGAACGCATACGCCTCGTCGCCGACTTCCACCACCAGACTGCGCACCACCGACAGGGTCAGCGGCACTTCGAGATGGAAGCGACTGCCCTCGCCCGCTGCCTGCTCCAGCACCACCGCACCACGTAACTGGCGAACCATATGCTGCACCGCGTCGAGCCCGACGCCACGGCCGGACACTTCGGTGACTGTGTCGCGCAGGCTGAAACCGGGCAGAAACAGGAACGTCAGCAGTTCTTCTTCGCTCAACTGCGCCGCCGTTTCGGCTGGGGATAACTGTCGCTCGACGATGCTGCGGCGGACCTTCTCCAGATCGACGCCGTTGCCGTCATCACTCAGCTCCAGCACCAGCAGGCCGGCCTGATGCGAGGCGCGCAGACGGATCAGGCCTTCTTCAGGCTTGCCCTGGAGCAAGCGTTGCTCCGGGGTTTCGATACCGTGATCGACCGCGTTGCGCAGCAAATGGGTCAGCGGCGCTTCGAGTTTTTCCAGCACATCGCGATCAACCTGAGTCTTTTCGCCTTCAATCTCCAGCCGCACCTGTTTGCCGAGACTGCGGCCGAGGTCGCGAACCATGCGTACCTGTCCGGTCAGCACATCGGCGAACGGCCGCATGCGACAAGCCAGCGCGGTGTCGTACAGCACTTGCGCACGCTGGCTGGCTTGCCAGGCAAATTCATCGAGTTCGGCGGTTTTCTCCGTGAGCATCTGCTGCGATTCGGAGAGCAAGCGCCGCGCATCTTCCAGTGCCTCCAGCGCTTCGAGGCCGAGGGCGTGCTCCTTGAGATGGACGTTGAGACTTTCCAGCGCCCGCAGGCCGTTGTTCTGCATGCGCTTGAGGCGTTGCATGGTCGCCAGATGCGGTTTGAGGCGCTGGGTTTCGACCAGCGATTTGCTCGACAGATCGAGCAGGCTGTTCAAGCGTTCGGCGGTGACGCGCAACACCCGCTCGCCACCTTCGGTGGTGCGTTTGTTCTTGCGCGGGGCGGGATCTGCGATCTCGACCGGCAGCTCGATTGGCGCCACTGGCGGGGTCAGTTCGACCATGGGCGGCGCTTCGAGCTGCAACTCAGCCATCGGCGCTGACACCGAAACTGGCGCCGCCGAAGGATCAAGCAGCCGCGCCATCAATTGCACATAGGCTTCGATGTCCGCCGGTTGCGGGCCGTTGGCCGGCGTGGCGATGCGCATCAGCAGATCGGTGCCCTGCAACAACGCATCGATGTGCTCGGGACGCAGAAACAACCGGCCTTCCTGCGCACTGACCAGACAATCTTCCATCACATGCGCGACGCTGACACCGCTGTCGATCCCGACGATCCGCGCCGCTCCTTTGAGCGAGTGCGCGGCGCGCATGCACGACTCAAGGTAATCGGCCTGGGTCGGGTTGCGCTCCAGCGCCAGCAGCCCGGTGCTGAGCACTTGGGTCTGGGCCTCGGCTTCAAGACTGAACAGCTCAAGCAGGGACGCGTCGCGCATTTGCTCGGGGGTCATGTGAGGCTCCGGGTCACGGCGGACAGCAACTGTTCTTCATCCAGCCAACGCAGGCTGCGACCGCGAAATGGCAACACGCCTCGGGTGTATTTGGCGCTGGCCTGCGCGCCGGAGCGCGATGCGGCGTCGAGAATTCGTTCATCAATGGCATGAATCCCGTCAACTTCATCCACCGGCACCACCACCGGACCACCGTGGGCCGCGATGATCAGCATGCGCGGCATGATCCGCGCGCCCGTGGCCGGCGCAACATTGCCATCCAGATCGAGCAGTTCGACCAGCGACAGGCACGCCACCAGCGCCCCGCGCACATTGGCCACGCCGAGCAAGGCTCGCGAACGCTGATGCGGCAGCGAGTGAATCGCCTGCAACGGCGCCACTTCCACCAGACTGCGCGTCGCCAGTCCCAGCCATTCTTCGCCGAGACGAAACATCAGCAACGAGCGGGTTTTGACGTCGGTTTCAATCGCTGTGGCGACCGGATCGCGCTCGTCCTGCTGCAACGCATAACGGTCGAGCAGGCGCGTGGCGGCGGCGGAATACACCGAACAATTACGGCAATGGATATGGTCTTCGAGCAGCGGACAAGACTTGTCGCCGTGGATGCCGATGCGGTTCCAGCAATCGTCGATGGCCTGCGCGTCGTCATGGGTGACGTTCAAGGTGTCGGACGCAATCATCGTTTACGCTCACTGTCGGCGGTGCGTGTGCTACGGGCGGCACGCTCCTGCAATCGTCTGGCACCGGCGCTGTCGCCCTGGGCTTGCAGCAACGCAGCCAGGTGCATCAGCGCTTCGGGGTGTTGCGGTTCGAGGTACAAGGCTTTGCGGTAATGACTCTGCGCTTCGAGGGTCAGTCCGGCGACATCGCTGAGCAGGCCGAGCCAGTAAAACACCTGCGCCACCGGTTCATGGCTGCGCAAATACTGTTCACACGCGACGCGGGCCTCGGCACTTTTGCCCTCGTTGGCCAGCGCCGCAATATTCGCCAGCAAGGTCGTGGCATCCGGGTTCGGGCTTTTGCTGGTCACCGGCATTGGCGTCACGCCAGCAAACGGTCGATTGCGCAGCACTGGCGGCGGCGTGACGCGTACCGGTTGGCGCACGGGCAACGGCACTGGTGCCGGCGTCGGTAATGGCTCGGGATGCGGCTCGCTGTGACGACTGAAGGCGAACGACTGCGGGATACCAATCGAACGCATGCCCAGACGCCCGAGCAGACTGCCCTCGGCCGGGCCGATAAACAGCACGCCGTCTTCATGGGTCAGGCGTTTGAGCACTTCGAAAACCTGCTTCTGGGTCGGCTGATCGAAATAGATCAGCAGGTTGCGACAGAACACGAAATCAAACGCTGGCTCACTGGCCAACAGTGCTGGATCGAGCACGTTGCCGACCTGCAAGCGCACCTGCTCGCGCACGTTATCGTTGACTCGATGACCATCCTGCTCGGCGATAAAATGCCGCTCGCGATAGTCCAGTTCCTGCCCGCGAAACGAGTTCTTGCCGTACAAACCGCGCCGGGCTTTTTCCACCGACAGCGGGCTGACGTCCATGCCATCGACCTTGAACTGATGGGGCTTGAGCCCGGCATCGAGCAAGGCCATGGCAATCGAATAAGGTTCTTCGCCCGTGGAGCACGGCAGGCTGAGGATGCGCAGCGCACGCATGTTGTTCAGCTCGCCCAAGCGCTTGCGCGCCAGTTTGCCGAGCGTGGCAAAGGATTCCGGGTAACGGAAAAACCAGGTTTCCGGGACGATCACCGCTTCGATCAGAGCCTGTTGCTCGTCCCGCGAGCCTTGCAGCAAATACCAATATTCGTCGGCATGCGCCGC
Source organism: Pseudomonas sp. McL0111 (assembly GCF_052567255.1). Lineage (NCBI taxonomy): Bacteria > Pseudomonadati > Pseudomonadota > Gammaproteobacteria > Pseudomonadales > Pseudomonadaceae > Pseudomonas > Pseudomonas sp. McL0111. The sequence goes on from NZ_CP199585.1 coordinate 308,970, forward strand.
TTGCGAAAGCGTTGTGCGTTGGCGCACTGCGCGCTCGATGATCGCCGGTCCCACCGACGTGACGTCGAGGCCGATGCGTTCTTTGAGGAAGTCGAAAAATCGTTGGTCGCCGCTCATGGCAGCTCCTCAAGCCGCGCCGGGTCCAGCGCTGGCGTCGGGAACAGCAAGACCCGCACCGACTCATCAAGCAAGTCGTTGACCCGCACCCATTGCACCAGCCCCTGTGCATCTTCGCGCACCGGGCCGAGATAAGGCGTCTGGCGGTTGTCGAGCCCGTAGGGTTTGAAATCCAGCGGATCGCAGCGCAGGGTATCGGTCGCCTGCTCAAGGATCAGCCCGAGCCATTGCGCCGCCTGGCTTTCGTCCGGCTGGTAATTCACCAGCACCAGTCGCGTGCTGGTGCGTGCCTGAGCCGGTACGCCGAAGGTCAGCGCACTGAGGTCAATCACCGGCACCACTTTGCCGCGATAGGCAAACACCCCGGCGACCCATTCCGGCGCCCGGGCAATCGGCTTCAACGGCAGACGCGGCAACACCTCGGCGACTTCCGTTGCACGCAAGGCGTAACGCTCGTTGCCGATGCGAAACAGCAGGAACAACGCCTGCTTCACCACCGGAGCAGCGCCGCGTTTGGCGGTGATTTCGCTCATCAGACTTTGAATCGCGAAACGCCGCTGCGCAGCCCGACGGCCACCTGGCTCAGTTCATCGATGGCGAAACTGGCCTGACGCAACGACTCGACGGTCTGGCTGCTGGCGTCGCCCAATTGCACCAGTGCGTGGTTGATCTGCTCGGCGCCCGTGGCCTGGGCCTGCATGCCTTCGTTGACCATCAACACCCGTGGTGCCAGCGCCTGCACCTGATGGATGATCTGCGACAGTTGTTCGCCGACTTGCTGCACCTCGGTCATGCCACGGCGCACTTCTTCGGAGAACTTGTCCATGCCCATCACCCCGGCAGACACCGCCGACTGAATCTCACGAACCATTTGCTCAATGTCATAAGTGGCGACCGCCGTCTGATCCGCCAGACGTCGCACTTCAGTGGCGACCACGGCAAAACCGCGACCGTACTCGCCGGCCTTCTCCGCTTCAATCGCGGCGTTCAGCGACAGCAGGTTGGTCTGGTCGGCAACCTTGACGATGGTCACCACCACTTGGTTAATGTTGCCGGCCTTCTCGTTGAGGATCGCCAGTTTCGCGTTGACCAGATCCGCCGCGCCCATCACCGAATGCATGGTGTCTTCCATGCGCGCCAGACCTTGCTGGCCGGAGCCGGCGAGTACCGAAGCCTGATCGGCAGCGGTGGAGACTTCGGTCATGGTGCGCACCAGATCCCGCGAAGTCGCGGCGATCTCGCGGGAGGTCGCGCCGATTTCGGTGGTGGTGGCAGCGGTTTCGGTGGCGGTGGCTTGTTGTTGCTTGGAGGTAGCGGCGATCTCGGTCACCGAGGTGGTCACTTGCACCGACGAGCGCTGGGCCTGCGAGACCAGCGAGGTCAGCTCGGCCATCATGTCGTTGAAGCCGGTTTCCACCGCGCCGAACTCGTCCTTGCGATCAAGGTTGAGACGCGAACTGAGGTCGCCGGTGCGCATGGTTTCGAGGATCTTCACGATGCGGTTCATCGGCGCCATGATTGCGCGCATCAACAGCAGGCCGCAGGCGCCGGCTGCCAGAATGGCTATAAGCAGGGAAATACCCATGCTGACTTTCGCCGCAGCCACCGCGTCGTCGATGTTGTTCATGGCCTCGTCGGCAACGGCTTTGTTCTCACGAATGATGTCGTTGAGTTTCATCCGGCCAGCGGTCCACGCCGGGGTCAGCTTGTCGTTGAACAGCTGAGCGGCCTGCTCGTCCTGATTGCGCTGATGCAGGTCCAGCACAGCCGCCTGAACCTTGTTGTAGTCCAGCACGTCCTGCTGGAACACAGCGAATTCGGTCTTGTCCTGATCCGTGGTCACTGTCGCGAGATAGTTGCCCATCTGCTCTTTCAGACGCGCCTCGAACGACTTGAAGTCCGCCGCGTCTTCAGCGCTGATGCCCTGCCCGCGTTTCAGGCCAAGCAACTCTTGCGTCTGCAAATAACTGTCGACCCAGGCACTGCGGATCATCGAGCTGTAATACACGCCGGGCACCGCGTCTTGGCGCACGCTTTGCTCACCGGCCTCGATCTTCAACAACCGCGAATACGAGACGACGACCATCAGCAACATGATGGCGATAATCACCGCAAAGCTCGCCAAAATGCGTTGGCGCAACGTCCAGTTCTTCACAGTGAGTCCTCGTGCCTAGTCGAAATGCGGGGAGTATAGCCGAGGGCGGTGTTTCATTTATAAGACGCTTTGCCGCCCCCTCGCCTTCCAGTGTCAAACCCGGATCGGCTCTGGCTAGGGACTTTCCAGCAAGCACGGTGCCACTGACCAGTGACGGATCAGCAGAAAAGGGCGATGGATCGGTCATTTCGCAGCTGACCAATTCTAACCAATGATGGCCATGCGCCTTAGTGCGCAACTTCTTGCGCACTTGTTTTCGAAATTTCACTAACGACTTGGCTACAGCCCTTGGCTACCTTGGGCTGTAGCCGAGTGCGCAACTTCTTGCGCAGTAGTGCGCAAGAAGTTGCGCACTTTCAGCCGTAAATCGAGGTGAATTTTCCTGCAAGCAGCGATCTAGAGCGATCTGCTCCCCGGCTCACGGGGACTTGAGAAAACCTGGCACGCTCCTTGATAACTGTCTGGCCCCCACCGGGCGATTTCGCCTCCGGGCCCTTAAATTATTCCGCAAGGAGAGCACCCTCATGGCAACACCAGCGTACATGTCCGTTACTGGCGAGAAACAAGGCCTGATCACTGCCGGCGCATTCACCGCCGACTCCGTTGGCAACACTTACCAGGAAGGCCACGAAGACCAGGTTATGGTTCAGGCTTTCAGCCACGACGTGATCATCCCGCGTGACCCACAATCGGGTCAGCCAACCGGTCAGCGCGTTCACAAACCAGTTGTGATCACCAAGGTCTACGACAAGGCTTCGCCTCTGCTGCAAGCTGCTCTGACTTCGGGCGAGCGCATGAGCGAAATCGTTATCCAGTGGTACCGTACTTCTGCTCAAGGTACTCAAGAGCACTACTACACCACCAAACTGGAAGACGCGATCATCGTCGCCATCAACAACAAAATGCACAACTGCCAGGATCCAGGCAACTCGCACTTCACCCACCTGGAAGAAGTGCAGTTCACCTACCGTAAAATCACCTGGACCCACGAAGTATCCGGTACTTCGGGTTCCGATGACTGGCGTGCTCCAGTCGTTTAATTACGGCTGATCGTTACAAACATCGGCCAGCTCTGCTGGTCGATGTTGTTTACGCCTCCCCAGAATTTCGCGCGCGTTGATCCGCTTTGCGGGTGTTGACGAACGCCGCTGCACTGCACAAGGAACAAGGGATGTTCGCGCCGGCCAATGAAACCCACTTTGCCCTGACCATCGAAGGTCTTTCCGCTGACTTTCAGGTTTTCACCCTGACCGGTCGGGAAGCCATCAGCCAGCCTTTTGTATTCGAGGTAGAGCTGGTCAGTGAGCAGCCGTCGCTGGACCTCGAAACCCTGCTGCACAAACCGGCCTTCCTGCAACTGTCGCCTGACGGCAGCGGCATTCATGGCCAGATCTATCGCGCCGCGCAAGGCGATTCCGGTAAACGCCTGACGCGCTACTCCGTGACCCTGCGCCCGCAACTGGCGTATCTGGCGCACCGCTTCAACCAGCGTATTTTCCAGAACCTCACGGTGCCGAAAATCATCGGCATGGTTCTCGAAGAGCACGGCATCCAGAGCAACGCCTACCAATTCAAGACCGGTTCGATCTATCCCGAGCGCGTTTATTGCGTGCAATACGATGAGTCGGACCTGCATTTCATCCAGCGCCTGTGCGAGGAAGAAGGTATCCATTACCACTTCCAGCACAGCGCTACTGGCCACCTGTTGCTGTTCGGCGATGACCAGACGGTGTTCCCGAAACTCGCTCCCGTGGCCTATCAACAAGACTCCGGCATGGTCGCCAGCGACCCGGTGATCAAGCGTTTCGACCTGCGCCTGGAAACCCGTACCAGTCGCACCACCCGCCGCGATTACGACTTCGAAAAACCGCGCATCACCCTCGAAAGCGAAAACCGTGGCGATGCCCTGCCCGACCTCGAGGACTACGATTATCCGGGTCGTTTCGTCGACCGCGAGCGCGGCAAACACCTGGCCAAACGCGCCCTCGAACGTCACCGCAGCGACTTCCAGCTCGCCGAAGGCAAGAGCGATCAGCCGTTGCTGGTCAGCGGTCATTTCCTCGCGCTGACCCAACACCCGAAAGCCAAATGGAACGACCTGTGGCTGCTCACCGAAGTCCTGCACGAAGGCAAACAGCCGCAAGTGCTCGAAGAGTCGGTGACCAGCGACACCACCGCGCTCAAAGACGATTTCCATCAGGGCTACCGCAACCGCTTTCAGGCCACCCCGTGGGACGTGCCGAACCGCCCACCGCTGCGCCACCCGAAAGCACGCATCCTCGGCAGCCAGAGCGCCGTGGTCACCGGCCCGAAAGGCGAAGAGATCCACTGCGACCAGTACGGCCGCGTCAAAGTCCAGTTCCACTGGGACCGCGAAGGTCAGGCCGACGACAAAACCAGCTGCTGGCTACGCGTCTCCTCCGCCTGGGCCGGCGCCCAATACGGCGGCATCGCCATCCCGCGCATCGGCATGGAAGTGCTGGTCACGTTCCTTGAAGGCGACCCCGACCAACCGCTGATCAGCGGCTGCCTGTACCACAAGGAAAACACCGTTCCATACGCGCTGCCGGCGAACAAGACGCGCACCACGTTCAAGACCCTGAGTTCGATGGGTGGCGGTGGTTTTAACGAATTGCGTATCGAAGACAAGAAAGGTCAGGAGCAGATTTTTCTGCATGCGCAGCGGGATTGGGACGAGAACATCGAGCATGACCAGAAGATTCGCATCGGCAACGAGCGTCACGATCTGGTCGAGAAGAACAGCTACAGCGAGTTCAAGGCTGAAGAGCACCACACGGTTTACGAAGATCGTAAGGTTGAGGCGCAGGCCAACGATCACCTGACGGTGGGCGTGAATCAGCACATCAAGATTGGTACTGGGCAGTTCATTGATGCGGGCCAGGAAATCCACCTGAGCAGCGGCATGAAAGTGGTGCTTGAGGCCGGCGCTGAGCTGACGCTGGTGGGTGGTGGCAGCTTTATCAAGATCGATGCCGGCGGCGTGACCATGAGCGGCCCGGCGATCAACATCAACTCTGGCGGCGGGCCGGGGAGCGGCACGGGGGCAGCGCCGTTGTTGCCGGGACCGTTGAAGCAGGCGGATGCGGATAAGGCCGGGAAGTTGTTGGTGCCGGCGCAGCGGCAGGCGTTGATGCAGAAGAAGCCGATTTGTGCGGTTTGTGAAGCTGCCAAATTGGCTGCTCAGAAGGGGGGAAATAAATGATCGAGTTACCGCCACTTCCGAACGATTTGCCATGGAAGACCCCAGCCTACCTACTGTTGGACGGCGTCAGTGTTCCTAATCTGGCGCAACAGCTATATCACTGGGATAACCCGGCTTACAGCTTGTACCAGAGTACTCGCTGGCAAGAGTTGTCAGACATTTCCCCCTACTTGATCGCGTTGAAGGGTGCCACCGATCCACTTCTGGCTTATTTTCGAGAAAATGCGGCTCTTGAGTGGGGATACCTACTATTCAGTGAGGCGGATGTTCATAAGCTATGGGGTCATTGGCGCCATCTGCTCACCGTGGAGCATCCAAGTGGCGTAGAGGTCATGCCGCGAACTGCCGATCCTGCGGTTATGCATCAATTGTTTGGGCTTGCGGAACAAGCCAACAGTGCGCGTTGGTTTGGCCCGGTTACGCACATCTGCCTGCCGGATGGAGTAAACGCCAACTGGCACCAACACAAACGGCCCGATCCGGCCAATCCCGAACCTGAGATCTATCGCCTGACAGATTCTGAACTCACCGCACTGGGTGAAATCGAGTTTCGTAACTTCGTCTCAGACTTGAATCAACATTTGCAAACTTACTTTCCAGATTTCATGGCATCCTTCGCAGAGTCTGAACGTCGCCAGTATGCGCAAAAGATAGCTGAAGAAGGCTATCAAAAAGGTTTTGCCTCGGAACAGGAGATCACCCTTTACGCGAACGTTTTCGGCTATCTGGCCGGTGAGCCAGTTAGTGATAACCCCGATATCCTTCAACTGTTGACGGAGTCAACACCAGAGGCGCCATTGAAGCGTCTGGAGCGCGCGGCCGAACTGGCCGAGCACCGTGCCACCGATCGACAAGGAAGCCTCTCGTGACTGCCCAACAAACTCCAAAACCCAGTGCCAACACAGCAGCTATGGCCATGAGTGCAAAAGACACCCGCGTTCCTATGGGCGAGTGTCAATTAGCTAAGCAAAAAGTGCAGCTATTGCCTCTTCGCTTTGGATTGGTTGAGTACTTAGATCCAAAGACTGATCTGGCCATGCCATTTCAGACGAAAAGCCAGCCGCTGGGCATTCGGCTGTTGCGCGACGGCTACCTGTACATCATCGACGGCACTACCGGTTATCTGCACGAATACCGCGTCGAAAAAGGACAGATCACTAAGCTACTTTGGAATAGCCAGGAAGTATCGGGCGACGTCCGAACCAGCTCCGTTGGCGAGCCGCATCTGGTATTTCCACGCAATCATGCTTTGCACGCCAGCTACTCGGAAATTCAATGGACGGCCTTCAAATGCTCACAGGTGCTCAAATCCTTGGACGAACGGAAGCGTTTGATGCAGCCCATAGATCTGACGAGTGTATGTCCTGAAAAAGGAGGCGAAAGCCTACTGAGCAATTTGCAGGCGAAACAATGGCTAGCGGAGGTGGCTGAGAATGAAACTCCAGCCAAGGCGCTACCAGAAGGTGCCGACCCAGAAGAGAGCAAACCTTATAACTGGGAGCATGAGCCACTGTTCAAAAATGCGGCTATAGAATCGCTAACCAGCAAGGTCCAGGGCCCCTATAAGGACGATTACCTGTTTTTGGTGCTGCGCGACGATATTGGAGTGATGCGTGACTTAGCTAGCGCGCAGTTGAAAGTGGCTGACTGGATTGAGAAATGGAGTGCCGATGATAAATGCCAGGCACAGTACCTTACCGGCTCCTACATCCAATCATTGTATGACGTGAACGCCTCTCGATTGACCGCCCTGAGCAACACAGATCCAGACGTCAAAGCGCTAAAAGATGAAACTACCGAACAACAACAATCAAAAATTTATGACTACCTGAAAGCTCGTCGTGACCATCGTGATCCCGGAATTTTCGGTGACGAAGCTATGTGGCGAAAAGCGGCTCAGACCAATCCGTATGCGAAGGCGTTTGTCGGTATGACTGATGCAATGGGGCAGCCGCTTTATCGCAAGCACCAAAGCACAATCAATACACTTAGCCTGCAAAGCTGGGAAGCACTGCACGGCAAAGACCTCGGTCAACGAGGGATAGAACATCTAGTCAATCGGGAAGAAATGGAAACGTTTGTCACCCGCCAGCAAAATCTCTTATCTCACTGGCACAAACGACTGGGGAAGATACGAGAAGATCGTTTGAGTATGTTCACTGACGGCCTGTTCCACCGTGCCGCCTGGTATTACGACTTCCACCTCGACGCACAAATCGAGCATCGCTTGAAAACGGAATTCGTCTGTGTAGCAGCCATGTGCCCCGATAGAAAATCGGTTGAAAAACTCGCTGCCTATCTCGAAAAAAACTTGCTAACTATCGTCCCCGGACTCGACACCTTAGGGTTGATCGACCAAATAGATATCGCCAAAAAACTGGTGGATTTAAGTAATTTGGCAATTGGTGTCTTATCAGCCAAGGAGAACTTGGCTAACGCGGATGCACTTGGCAATCAATTTAGCAGCCTAGTCTCGAGCCGTCTCCCAAACTACGCGAAACTGAATACACAGTTCGCGGGTTTGCAAAGCATGTTAAGCGAGGCGTACAACCCGGCAACCCAACTGAAAGCCGCCGACCAGTTGGAAAAAGCACATACTGCATTCAAACGAATGCAAAATATCGATCCAAACACTTATATTCGCGGCATCGGAAGCCCCGCGCGATTGCAACTACTACGAGAATTCTCTAGCAAAGGGCTAACTTTACGGGCCGCAACAGCCACTGAGATCGCGGCTTACACTCAAGCTAGCGAGCAGTCGTTGAATATACGCAGCCAGTTAAGCGCAACCTATAAATTGCGTAATCGCGAGTTAATGTTTCAACTTTCCGGCACGGCTCAGCCGGGAAGTGAGGCTGTGCATCAACAGCGAATTGACCAGCTGAAATTGCGACTGATACCTCTGGAAGAAAAACTAAGTGATGCATTAGCTGTAGGCAGTAACAGCCCCGCACAAATTGGCACAGTCATCGATGGGTTAGATCCACAATTACGCGCGGAAATGGACAGAACAGTTAGAGACTTTCGAGCAACTGGGACCTTTAAAAAACCTCTGAGCGGAGCCTTAAAGTCTAAGGGTGATTTACTGGCTTTCGGACTATTCATCATTCAAGGGCAGAAATTTATTGATGCTCTAAGTGCCCTACTTAAAAAAGACAAAAACTCCTTGTCTGCTAGCGATGCTTGGGCTTTTACTGAAGCATTTATTGGAATGGCAGGGGCCGGATTTGCCACTATACAGGGCTTGTCAGTTACAATTTTCCAAGCTCATATAGAGGAAATGGCAAGTACGGCCGGCAAAGTGAACACCATGACTCGCCTTGGTCGCTGGACGGGCATCGCGGGCATCGGCGCTTTTGGTTTCAGTGTGTTATCTGCATCACTTGATTTGCGCAAACACTCTTTACAGTGGGCGAAAGCGTTCGCAGAAGGCGATTCCAAAGGCTTGGGCGCTTCAACACTTCAAATTAGCGGTGACGCTATATTAATAGGTGCTGGTACGTGGGGTGCCAAGCATACTGGCTCCATAGTTAAAACCGTAATAAAGACACCGACTGATGCGCGCGTATTTGCTTGGGCAGAAGCCAGTCCGAAATTGATGTCAATTGGTGCGCGTGCGAACTTGATTGGCTTGATAGGTACCGCACTGCAATTAATAGGAGAAGGTCTTTATAATTACTTCAACTTGGATGAACTGCAGAAGTGGATGCAGTCCAGTGCATGGGGAAATCAGACAAAACAGCGTACTGCTCAAGATGAGTGGAGCGAGTTAGCGAAGGTGGTGCAAAAACCAACGTGCGAGTTGGTCCGTGATGATAAACAGACTTATTTGAAGTTGATCCTTCCCGGCGTCAGCACACAAGAGATGGATAGCCGTCAATTACAATTGCTGGCATATCAGCAGAAACGTGATACTCCCATGAGAGGGGGATACAATCCAAATCTTCCACCTCTTCGTTGGCGAGAAAGCACTGCCGCTTGGGCTACAAGTTTTGTTGTCGCAAGCAAAGATCATGAGGCATTGACACTTAAGCTGCCCATTAGTGATTCTTTGCAAACTTCTGATTTTGCTCTGGCCTTCGATATTGGCTATCAGTTAGAGGCAGAACGTAATTTGATTCATCGCACCTGCTTCGTACTTAATAATTTAAGAATAATCACAACTCATGGCGTACGCATACCTACCAAGGGCAAGTACAAACTTGACTCAGTTGATACCTTACCAATCGGCACGGAAAAAGGATCTACTAGGTTGATCACAAGAGAAGAATTGGCGACTGTCGATGCTTAAAAATCCATTCAAACGTAGCGATAAAGTTTCGGAAACGTCTCCCGCGCCGGACATCCGAAGTCAACGACCTCACGCGGGCGAAATTCGTAAAAAAGGCTTGAACGAAACTTTGTTTTTAGCACCACTACCCGTATACAGTGGGCAAGCTCAAGGATCTAGCCGTAACTTTTCCGACATAAATGACACCTTCCTTGAAATTGGTGGTAGTAATTGGGGAATGGTTGAGCAAGGAAAAATATTGACTGCAGTAATTTGGATGGCATTAGTTACCGCTTTCATAATGCCGAGCCTTATCATCCTTGCCGGCATAATTTTTTACCCTGAAAATTTCCCCGACCCTCTAACCGACTTACTCACTTTCTTAAAGGTTACAACTAGCGTCTCACTCTTGTTCCTTATTCCGATAGGGGCTTACTTATACGGCATGTTTTCCGACGTGATATTCTCTCCAAAAAATTACCCAATTCGCTTCAATCGCCAACGACGCGAAGTTTGCTACGTCGATAGTCAAACCGATCGAGTGTTAGTGGTCCCTTGGGAGAGCGTAGTGGCCTGGGTCGCAAATACTCAAGGCATCACCAGTTATGGCGCCACTCGTCAATATACTTTCGGAATGGGCCTAGAAGATGAAGAGCAAGACAAAGTTCAATTCCTTCTTCTCCCCCAACCCAGCGATGCGCATGCATTGGGCATGTGGGCATCAATTCGCAACTATATGGAAGATGGCCAGCTAGTAGATGTTCCGGACCCAATGTTAACGGCGTTGGGGCTTATACCGAACGGTGCTCGCCTCAAGCCCTATGAAGGATTACACACGTTTGAAATCGAACGGGATGACGCTCGCTGGATGTGCAACATGAACGATGAAGGGGCCAATCTTTCGGACAAGGAACGCGAGCATTACGGCTATCCCGAGCGTACCCCATGGCCACTGCGCCGCTGGTACATATGGCGAATCCTGAGTTTCTGGAAGTTGCCTTACATGCTAGCCGAATGGAGCCACCGCAAGGGGGTTCGCCCTCTTCCCGAACAAGTTAAGACCTGGTCTCAACCGCTGCCGCAATACCAATGGGAGAAACCAAGCGCCGCGCTGGTAAAGGCAAACCAAATGATAAAAAACGCAATGGATAAGAAGGGTCTAACTTTTGTCGAAGCCTGCAAAGCAGCCGGTTTTCAATAACGGGCCATCGGTAATCGAATTTGGTTATCATCGATGTTTAGAAAATTGTTAAACCATAAACACGTACCAGCAGACACTGACCTTGCGCTAGATATCCGTCGCCACCGTCCGAGTGCCGGTGAAATCAGAATCAAGGGATTGGATAAGACGTTGTTCTTGTCGCCGCTACCGGTTTACACAGGCCAACCGCAAACATCGCGTTGTCAGTTTTCAGAAATCAATGAAGTCTATCTCGAACTGAACTCCAATAACCGAGGAATGGTGGAGCAAGGAAAAATTCTCGCCGCCCTTATTTGGATGGCACTTACAACCGCCTTTATTGCGCCTATTCTAATCTGCACCTGGCTTGTTATTTTTAGCCCTCCAGAAATCAATCGAAATTTTCTCGAGATAATAGGAGACTCTTTACAGGTATTCGCCACCGGATCTCTATTACTTATTATCCCAATAGGTGTATATCTACACAGCATTATCTCCGGAGTTTTCAGCTCTGCAAAAAGCTTCCCGGTTCGATTCAACCGCCAACGCCGTGAAGTTTGCTACGTCGATCAAAAAACAGAACATATTCTGACGATACCTTGGGAAGGAATAGTCGCTTGGGTCGCAAACACTCAAGGCGTCACCAGTTATGGCGCCACCCGCCAATACACCTTCGGCATGGGTCTGGAAGATGACGCACAAGACAAAGTGCAGTTTCTTCTTTTGCCGCAACCCAGTGATGCACATGCCTTGGGAATGTGGACATCAATCCGCAATTACATGGAGGATGGCCAATTAGTGGATGCGCCGAATCCGATGCTCAATGCACTGGGGTTGATTCCAACTGGAGACAGACTCAAGCCCTACGAAGGGTTGCACACCTTTGAAATCGAGCGCGATGACGCTCGCTGGATGTGCAACATGAATGACGAAGGCGCCGACCTTTCGGACAAGGAGCGCGAGCATTATGGCTATCCCAAGCGAACACCGTGGCCACTACGTCGCTGGTACATCTGGCGGGTGCTGAGCTTCTGGAAAATGCCGTATATGTTGGCGGAATGGGGTCACCGAATGGGCCGTCCTACCCTGCCGGATCAAGTACAAAAATGGTCAGAGCCTCTCCCTCCAGAGCAGTGGGCCAAGCCAAGCGCTGCGCTGATGAAGGCCAACCAAGTGGTTAAAACTGCGATGGACAAGAAAGGCGCTACCTTTGTCGAAGCCTGCAAGGCTGCGGGCCTGCATTGAAAGAACAATGCGCCCCCTTCCATCACGACGGATGAAGGGGATAGCGCGTCTGCTCTGGGCTTACGAAGAGTTTATGTCAGCGCCAACCGCACCTGCCTCTCCAACTCAACCTTCAACCCCGGCTCCAGCTTCAACTGCCGCGCCAGTTCATCCAGATAGCTCTTCTCCATAAAACTCTCCTCATCCACCAGCATCACACTGGCGATGTACATCTCAGCCGCCATCTCCGGCGTGCTGGCTGCGCGAGCGACGTCTGCAGGGTCGAGCGGTTTGTTGAGTTCGGCGTGTAGCCAGTTCTTCAGTTCCTGATCGTTGTCGAGTTTGGTGAATTCACCTTCGATCAGTTGACGCTCGCGGTCATCGATATGGCCGTCGGCTTTGGCGGCAGCGACCAGCGCTTTGAGAATCGCCTGGCTGTGTTGCTCGGCTTGTGCGGGCGGCAGGCGATCCAGAGTCTGGGGTTCGCTTTGCGGTGCGGTGCCTTTTTGGGCGTTGTAGTTGCCGTACGCCTTGTAGGCCAGCACGCCGAGTGCGGCGAGGCCGCCGTAGACCGCGACTTTGCCGCCGACCTTTCGGGCCTTTTTACTGCCCAGCAGCAGGCCCATGGCGCCAGCTGCCAATGCTCCGCCGCCCGCGCCAGAGAGCAGGCCACCCAGGCCGCCGCCGGATGATCCGCCAAGCAAGCCGCCCAAACCTCCGGCAGCTGGTTTGTTGTGTGATCCGCCAGCCTTGTTCTGCAATAGATCCTGGCCGGATTTGAGTAGTTGATCGAGCAATCCACGGGTGTTCATGTTCCGCCTCCAAACAGGGGTTATCCGGATCTATAAGGCCCTCAGCCTAGTTCGAAAGTGCCCGCTACCGGCCAGCGAGTGTGCTTCCAGATGTTGCTTGCTGCCCTGTGGGGACTGATGGCGCGCGTAGCATCACTAAAAAATAGATATACACTCCAACCCATCTATAAAAACCGCCCACTGGGTACTCCTCGCATGATGACCTTGCGTCAGATCCGTCACTTCATCGCTGTGGCCGAGACCGGCTCGATCTCCGCTGCTGCGCAAACTGCGTTTATTTCCCAATCGACACTGACTCTGGCGATCCAGCAACTGGAAGAGGAAATCGGCGTCAGTCTGTTCAGCCGACATGCCAAGGGCATGACGCTGACACATCAAGGGCATCAATTCCTACGCCAGGCGCACTTGATTCTGGCGACTGTGGATAACGCCAAGCGCAGTCTGCAACAGAGCACCGATCAGGTGGCCGGGCAGTTGATCGTTGGCGTAACCAGTCTGGTTGCCGGTTATTACCTGGCGGACCTGCTCACCCGTTTTCAGCGGGCTTATCCCAATGTCGAGATACGGGTGATGGAGGATGAGCGCCCCTACATCGAGCATTTGCTGGTCAGTGGTGAGATTGATGTCGGCGTGTTGATCCTCTCCAACCTCGAAGACCGGCATGCCTTGCAGACCGAAGTGCTGACCCATTCGCCGCACCGTTTATGGCTGCCGGCGCAGCATCCGTTGCTGGAGCACGACAGCATCAACCTCGCCGACGTCGCCCGCGAGCCGCTGATTCAGCTGAATGTCGATGAGATGGATCGCAACGCCCAACGCTTGTGGCGCGGTGCCGGGCTGCAACCGAAGATCACTCTCAGAACCGCTTCGACCGAAGCGGTGCGGAGTCTGGTCGCCGCCGGTCTGGGGGTTTCGATTCAGCCGGACATGACGTATCGCCCGTGGTCGCTGGAGGGCGACATCATCGAAGCGCGGCCGATTGCCGACCTCAATCAGACCCTGGATGTCGGGCTGGCCTGGCGTCGGGGCACGGCGCGGCCGGCGCTGGTCGATCCGTTTCTGACGGTCGCCCGTGAGCAACCGCATGGCGGACGCAAGCCATCTATTTAATCGAATGCCACCTTCAGTATTTAGAATTTGTCGACCTCGGAGCCGCGCACTAGTCTTGCTGCATCTATAAGACGTTCGGCTCCCGATCACAGGGAGCGTCATGAACACACAAGAAAAGAGATCGCGAAAAATGGCTGGCGCGCAGACCCCGATATGTACCGCGTTGTTGATCGATGGCGAATTGGTCGCGGGCCAGGGTTTTGTTGAGCCGATCATCAACCCGGCTACCGGTGAAGTTCTCACGCACATTGCCGAGGCCAGCACCGAACAGGTCGAAGCCGCGATCCTCGCCGCCCACCGCGCCTTTGACGGTTGGTCGCGCACCACGCCGCAGCAACGTTCGAATCTGTTGCTGGAAATCGCCAACGCCGTCGAAAAACACGCCGATCACCTCGCCCGTCTCGAATCGCTGAACTGCGGCAAGCCGTTGCATCTGGCGCGGCAGGACGATTTGACCGCGACGGTCGATGTGTTCCGCTTCTTCGCCGGTGCCGTGCGTTGCCAGACCGGTCAGCTCAGCGGCGAATACGTACCGGGTTACACCAGCATGGTGCGCCGCGATCCGATTGGCGTGGTCGCATCGATTGCGCCGTGGAATTACCCGATCATGATGGCCGCGTGGAAGATCGCCCCGGCCCTCGCTGCCGGCAACACGCTGGTGTTCAAGCCTTCCGAGCACACACCGCTGTCGATTCTGGCGCTGGCACCCGCACTCGCGGAGATTCTGCCGCGTGGCGTGATCAACATTATCTGCGGTGGCGGCGAAGGCGTTGGCAGCCACTTGGTTGGCCATCCCAAGGTGCGCATGGTCTCGCTGACCGGCGATATCGTCACCGGGCAGAAAATCCTTCAGGCCGCAGCCAAAACCCTCAAACGTACCCATCTCGAACTCGGCGGCAAAGCCCCGGTGATCGTCTGCAACGACGCCGATATTCAAGCCGTGGTCGATGGCGTGCGCAGCTACGGTTACTACAACGCCGGGCAGGATTGCACGGCGGCATGCCGGATTTATGCGCAGGCCGGCATTCACGACAAATTGGTTGCCGAACTCGGTGCGGCGGTCAGCAGCCTGCGCTTCGCCGGCAAGCGTGATGCCGACAACGAAATCGGCCCGCTGATCAGCACCCGTCAGCGCGACCGCGTGGCCAGTTTCGTCGAACGTGCCCTCGGCCAGCCGCACATCGAACGGGTGACCGGCGCAGCGGTGCATTCCGGCGCCGGTTTCTTCTATCAACCGACGTTGTTGGCCGGCTGCAAGCAGAGCGACGAAATCGTCCAGCGTGAAGTGTTCGGCCCGGTGGTCACCGTGACCCGTTTCGACGAATTGTCGCAAGCGGTGGACTGGGCCAACGACTCCGAATACGGCCTCGCCTCGTCGGTGTGGACGCAAAATCTGGACAAGGCCATGCAGGTCGCAGCACGCCTGCAATACGGCTGCACGTGGATCAACAGCCATTTCATGCTGGTCAGCGAAATGCCCCACGGCGGGCTGAAACGCTCCGGTTACGGCAAAGACCTATCCAGCGATTCGCTGCAGGACTACAGCGTGGTGCGACACATCATGGCGCGCCACGGCCAGCATCTCTGACTACCCTAATAACAAGCCGCCAACGGCATGCTTCACCGCGTACACAACTGCCCCGACCATAATTTAAAGAAGAGGGTTCAACCATGTTCGTGCACAAGACCGCACTGCTCAGTGCAATCACCACGGCCTTGCTGGCCAGTGCCAGTCTGCAGGCTGCCGAGCCGCTGAAAGCCGTCGGCGCCGGCGAAGGTCAGCTGGATATCGTCGCCTGGCCGGGTTACATCGAACGTGGAGAAAGCGATAAGGCCTACGACTGGGTGACCGGTTTCGAGCAGGAAACCGGCTGCAAGGTCAACGTCAAAACCGCTGCGACCTCCGATGAAATGGTCAGCCTGATGGCCAAGGGCGGTTACGACCTGGTCACCGCGTCGGGCGATGCGTCGCTGCGGTTGATCGTCGGCAAGCGTGTGCAACCGATCAACACCGCGTTGATCCCGAACTGGAGGTCCCTCGACCCGCGCCTCAAAGATGCGCCTTGGTACGTGGTCAACAATCAGACTTACGGCACTCCCTACCAGTGGGGCCCGAACGTGCTGATGTACAACACCAACGTGTTCAAGACCGCGCCAACCAGTTGGAACGTGGTGTTCGACGCGCAGAATCTGCCTGATGGCAAACCGAACAAGGGCCGCGTGCAGGCTTACGACGGCCCGATCTACATCGCCGACGCGGCGCTGTATCTGAAATCGACCAAGCCTGAACTGGGGATCAAAGACCCGTATCAGCTCACCGAAGTGCAATACAAAGCGGTGCTTGATCTGTTGCGCGCGCAGCAACCGTTGATTCACCGCTATTGGCACGACACCACCGTGCAGATGAGCGACTTCAAAAACGAAGGCGTGGTTGCGTCCAGCGCCTGGCCGTACCAGGTCAACGGCCTGATGAACGAGAAACAGCCGATCGCCTCGACTATCCCGAAAGAAGGCGCCACCGGTTGGGCCGACACCACCATGCTGCACGCCGAGGCCAAGCACCCGAACTGCGCCTACAAGTGGATGGACTGGTCGCTGCAACCGAAAGTCCAGGGTGATGTGGCGGCGTGGTTTGGTTCGTTGCCGGCGGTTCCGGCGGCGTGCCAGGGCAGCGAATTGCTTGGCGCTGAAGGTTGCAAGACCAACGGTTTCGACCAGTTCGACAAGATCGCCTTCTGGAAAACCCCACAGGCTGAAGGTGGCAAGTTTGTGCCGTACAGCCGCTGGACTCAGGACTACATCGCGATCATGGGCGGTCGTTAAGCCCCTCAAGATCAAAAGATCGCAGCCTTCGGCAGCTCCTGTACCGACCGCGAGCACCGATGATGCGGCGTCTTCTACAAATCCTGTAGGAGCTGCCGCAGGCTGCGATCTTTTCACTGCACACCGATTCGATTTATAGAAAGCGCGCCTTTTTGGAGCACCGCATCATGACGCTTGCAGTCCAGTTCACTAACGTTTCCCGGCAGTTCGGCGAAGTGAAAGCCGTTGACCGGGTTTCCATCGATATCCAGGACGGCGAGTTCTTTTCCATGCTCGGCCCATCCGGTTCGGGCAAAACCACGTGCCTGCGCCTGATCGCCGGGTTCGAACAACCGAGTGCCGGGTCGATCCGCATTCACGGCGCCGAAGCCGCTGGATTGCCGCCGTATCAACGCGACGTCAACACGGTGTTTCAGGACTACGCGCTGTTCCCGCACATGAACGTGCTGGACAACGTCGCCTACGGTTTGAAGGTCAAAGGTGTCGGCAAAGCCGAGCGCCACAAGCGCGCCGAAGAAGCATTGGACATGGTCGCTCTCGGCGGCTACGGCGCCCGCAAACCGGTGCAGTTGTCCGGCGGTCAGCGCCAGCGTGTCGCCCTCGCCCGTGCGCTGGTCAATCGTCCGCGCGTGTTGCTGCTCGATGAGCCGCTCGGCGCGCTCGATCTGAAACTGCGCGAGCAAATGCAGAGTGAACTGAAGAAGCTGCAACGCCAACTCGGCATCACTTTCATCTTCGTTACCCATGACCAGACTGAAGCGCTGTCGATGTCGGATCGCGTGGCGGTGTTCAACAAGGGCCGCATCGAACAGGTCGATACCCCGCGCAATCTGTACATGAAACCGGCCACCACTTTTGTCGCCGAATTCGTCGGCACCTCCAACGTGATTCGCGGTGATCTGGCGCGCCAGCTCAGCGGTCATCCGCAGCCGTTTTCGATTCGCCCAGAGCACGTGCACTTCGCCGAAGGTCCGCTGGCCAGCCACGAAATCGAAGTCAGCGGTTTGCTGCACGACATCCAGTATCAGGGCAGCGCCACGCGCTATGAACTGACCCTGGAAAACGGCCAGACCCTGAGCATCAGCCAAGCCAACAATCAGTGGATCGACAGCAGCGCCCAGCATCAGACCGGTACCCGCCTCAGCGCACGCTGGGCACGGGAAGCGATGATTCCGTTGCACGACACCGTTGCGAGCGGGGTGTGAAATGAGCACGCTCGCGATGTCTCAATCGCCGCCGCTGCGCAGGTTTTCCAACCTGCTGTATCGCAAGCCGAACCTGTACTTGTCGTTGCTATTGGTGCCGCCACTGCTGTGGTTCGGCGCGATCTATCTCGGCTCGTTGCTGGTGTTGCTGTGGCAAGGTTTCTACACCTTCGACGACTTCACCATGGCGGTCACGCCGGACCTGACGCTGGCGAATTTTGCTGCGCTGTTTCAGCAGTCAAACTTCGACATCATCCTGCGCACGCTGAGCATGGCGATTGCCGTATCGATTGCCAGCGCCATCGTTGCGTTCCCGATTGCCTACTACATGGCGCGCTACACCACAGGCAAGACCAAGGCGTTTTTCTACATCGCGGTGATGATGCCGATGTGGGCCAGTTACATCGTCAAGGCCTACGCCTGGACGTTGCTGCTGGCCAAGGGCGGAGTCGCACAATGGTTCGTTCAGCACCTGGGGCTGGAGCCGGTGTTGCAGTTGATTCTGGGGATTCCCGGTGTCGGCGGCAGCACGTTGTCGACCTCGCATCTGGGGCGCTTCATGGTCTTCGTCTACATCTGGCTGCCGTTCATGATCCTGCCGATTCAGGCTTCGCTGGAACGTCTGCCGCCGTCACTGCTGCAAGCCTCTGCCGACCTTGGCGCCAAGCCACGCCAAACCTTCATGCAAGTGATCCTTCCGCTGTCGGTGCCGGGCATTGCTGCGGGTTCGATCTTCACTTTTTCGCTGACCCTGGGTGACTTCATCGTGCCGCAACTGGTGGGCCCACCGGGCTACTTCGTTGGCAGCATGGTTTATGCGCAGCAAGGTGCGATCGGCAACATGCCGATGGCGGCGGCGTTCACGCTGGTGCCGATTGTGTTGATTGCGGTTTACCTGTCCATCGTCAAACGACTGGGGGCCTTCGATGCACTCTGAGAAAGCGTCTATTGGTTTGCGCATCGCAGCCTGGGGCGGGTTGGTGTTTCTGCACTTCCCGATCCTGATCATCTTCCTTTACGCCTTCAACACCGAAGAAGCTGCGTTCAGTTTTCCGCCCAAGGGCTTCACCCTGCACTGGTTCAGCGTGGCGTTTTCGCGGCCGGACGTTTTGGAGGCGATCAAGCTGTCGCTACAGATCGCATCCATTGCCACGTTGATCGCCATGGTGCTCGGCACCCTTGCTTCGGCGGCGTTGTATCGCCGGGACTTCTTCGGCAAACAAGGCATTTCGCTGATGCTGATCCTGCCGATTGCGCTGCCGGGGATCATCACCGGGATTGCCTTGCTGGCGACGTTCAAGACGCTGGGTATCGAACCGGGGATGTTCACCATCATCGTTGGCCACGCGACCTTCTGCGTGGTGATCGTCTACAACAACGTCATCGCCCGCCTGCGCCGCACTTCGCACAGTTTGATCGAGGCCTCGATGGACCTCGGCGCCGATGGCTGGCAGACCTTCCGCTATATCATCCTGCCGAGTCTCGGTTCGGCGTTGCTGGCCGGCGGCATGCTCGCGTTTGCGCTGTCGTTCGACGAAATCATCGTCACCACGTTTACCGCCGGGCATGAGCGCACGTTGCCGTTGTGGTTGCTCAATCAGTTGAGCCGCCCACGGGATGTGCCAGTGACCAACGTCGTCGCCATGCTGGTGATGATGGTGACCATGCTGCCGATTCTCGGCGCGTACTACCTGACCCGAGGTGGCGAGAGCGTGGCGGGTAGTGGCGGGAAATGAATATTTAACAGTCACCACTATCCCTGTGGGAGCGGGCTTGCCCGCGAAGAGGCCGTCACATCCAGCATTGATGGCGGCTGACACATTGCCTTCGCGGGCAAGCCCGCTCCCACAGGGTTTTCGGTTTCTTCAGAAAAATAACAATTGCTTCGAAGAGGACAAAATCATGCAAACCAAACTCTTGATCAACGGCCAACTGGTCAACGGCGAAGGTCCGGCGCAACCGGTGCTCAATCCTTCGCTCGGCGCAGTGCTGGTGGAAATCAACGAAGCCAGCGAAGCCCAGGTCGATGCCGCCGTACGTGCCGCCGACAATGCCTTCGATGCCTGGTCGCAAACCCCACCGAAAGAACGCTCTTTGCTGCTTCTGAAACTCGCTGACGCCATCGAAGCCCACGGCGAAGAGTTGGCGAAACTCGAGTCCGACAACTGCGGCAAACCCTACAGTGCCGCGCTCAATGACGAGATCCCGGCGATTGCCGATGTGTTCCGTTTCTTCGCTGGCGCCAGCCGTTGTATGAGCGGTTCGGCCGGTGGTGAATACTTGCCGGGTCACACCTCGATGATCCGTCGCGATCCGGTTGGCGTGATCGCTTCCATCGCTCCGTGGAACTACCCGCTGATGATGGTCGCGTGGAAAATCGCTCCGGCGCTGGCTGCGGGTAATACCGTGGTACTCAAGCCGTCGGAACAAACCCCACTGACCGCGTTGCGTCTGGCCGAACTGGCGTCGGAAATCTTCCCGGCCGGCGTGCTCAATCTGGTGTTCGGCCGTGGTTCTACAGTCGGCAGTCCGCTGGTGACTCACCCGAAAGTGCGCATGGTTTCGCTGACCGGTTCGATTGCTACTGGTGCCAACATCATTTCCAGCACTGCCGACAGCGTCAAACGCATGCACATGGAACTCGGCGGCAAGGCGCCGGTGCTGATCTTTGATGACGCCGACATTGATGCTGCGGTGGAAGGCATCCGCACTTTCGGTTTCTACAACGCCGGGCAGGATTGCACGGCGGCGTGCCGGATTTATGCGCAGCAAGGCATCTACGACAAATTCGTCGAGAAACTCGGCGCAGCGGTCAGAACCATCAAATACGGTTTGCAGGATGATCCAACGACCGAACTCGGTCCGTTGATCACTGCGCAGCATCGTGACCGCGTGGCCGGTTTCGTCGAACGCGCCGTGGCGCAGCCGCACATTCGTTTGATCACTGGCGGCAAGGCTGTGGACGGTAATGGCTTCTTCTTCGAACCGACCGTGTTGGCCGACGCGCAGCAGGACGACGAGATCGTTCGCCGCGAAGTCTTCGGGCCGGTGGTGTCAGTGACCAAGTTCACCGATGAAGCGCAGGCGCTGGAGTGGGCCAACGATTCGGACTACGGCCTTGCGTCATCGGTGTGGACCGCTGATGTAGGACGCGCCCATCGTCTGGCTGCACGGTTGCAGTACGGCTGCACCTGGGTGAATACGCACTTCATGCTGGTCAGCGAAATGCCCCATGGCGGTCAGAAATTGTCCGGTTATGGCAAGGACATGTCCATGTATGGGCTGGAGGACTACACCACGGTTCGGCATGTGATGTTCAAGCACTAAGCCTTTAAAGGCTTCGCGAGCAAGCTCGCTCCCACAGGGGAATGCATTCCAAATGTGGGAGCGAGCTTGCTCGCGAAGGCGTCACCCCGGTTTCAGGAAGGAAACCGGCATTACGCACCACCAGGATTCAACCCAGAACAATAACTACCGACCCGGGCGGCGCTGACAAAGCCCCGCCACGGCCTCGGCCATCCGAAATCTGCCGATTTCACGGAGCAAAACACACATGAGTTCCTCACCCAATCTCTCCGCCGCCGTTGCCGACAGCGATGCCGAACAACTGCGCAAACTGGGCTACACCTCGAACTTCAACCGCAGCATGAGCCTGTGGGAAAACTTCGCTTTGGGCTTCACTTATCTGTCACCGGTCGTAGGGGTTTATACCCTGTTCGGCCTGTGTCTTGCCGCTGGCGGCCCGCCGATGTTCTGGGCCTATTTGCTGGTCGGTTGCGGCCAGTTGCTGGTGTGCCTGATCTTCGGTGAAGTCGTCTCGCAATTTCCGATTTCCGGTGGCGTTTACCCTTGGGCGCGTCGTCTTGTTGGCAAGAAATGGGCATGGATGGTTGGCTGGATCTACTCCATCGCCCTGTGCGTCACCATCGCCGCAGTTGCTGTTGGCGCGGGCCCGTACCTGGCCGCCATGATGGGCTTTGAGCCGAGCAACAACACCAACATCGTCATCGCGCTGGTGCTGACCTTGTTCGCCACGCTGGTCAACCTCAGCGGCACCAAAGTGTTGGCGCGCATTGCCATGTTCGGCTTTCTCTGCGAACTGGTCGGCGCGGTAATCGTCGGCGTTTATCTGCTGGTTTTCGAACGTCATCAGCCGCTCAGCGTGCTGTTCAACACCTTCGATATCAGCGTCGATGGCTCGTACCTGCCGGCGTTCCTCACCGCTTCGCTGGCGGGGATGTTCCTCTACTACGGCTTCGAGGCTTGCGGTGACGTCGCCGAAGAAACACCGAACCCAAGCAAGCAAATCCCGATTGCGATGCGCATGACCATCTACATCGGTGGCATCGCGGCAATGTTCGCCTGCCTGGCGCTGATCCTCGCCGTACCGGACATGCAAGCGGTGATCAACGGCACCGACAAAGACCCGGTCACCACCATCCTCAACAACGCCTTCGGCCCGGTTGGCTCGAAAGTGGTGATGGGCGTGGTGATGATTTCCTTCATCTCCTGCGTCATCAGCCTACAGGCAGCGGCGAGTCGTCTGCTGTACTCCTACGCTCGCGATGAGATGGTCGTCGGCAGCCGACTGCTGAAAAAGATTTCTCCTACAACCCAAGTGCCGGTTGCCGCACTGTTCGTGTCCGGCGTCCTGCCCAGCCTGATCATCGCCCTCGGCTTCTTCCTGCAAGACGCCGTGGCGACCATCGTCAGCTTCGCTGCCATCGGCATCTACCTCGCGTTCCAGATGATCGTCCTCGCCGCTCTGTACGCCCGCAGCAAAGGCTGGAAACCGAGCGGCAAATTCACCCTCGGCGCGTGGGGCTGGCCGGTGAACATCGGCGCGCTGATCTACGGCGTCAGCGCCATCATCAACATGGCCTGGCCACGCACGCCGGATGCGGCGTGGTACGTGAACTATGCGATGGTGTTGAGCACGGCAATCGTGATCGGGTTGGGCTTGTTGTACATGTGGATCGGCAAGCCGTATGACCATGGCAAGGCCCCGGCTGGGGATGCGTGGAAGGTGAGTCGCTAAAAGCGTTTGATCCCGGCACCGACAAGGTGCCGGGGTTCAGGAAAGCCGAGAAACATCGTCAAAAAGAAAGCTCTGCCTGATCGTGCTTCAGCAAGGAAATACGTTCGAACAGTTTGATTTTTTCATTGGCTTTTTGCTTGGCGTGATCGGACATGAATGCAATCAACTCTTCGAGCTGACTGACGTCTCCGACCACTTTGAATTCCTTTTCCTTGTTGACGAAAACAAGCGACTTCTTCTTTCTCGACAACAGTTCAATGACGTTGCTGAGCGTCCCGGTACTTTTCGCATCCCAGATCATCAAGCCGTAGTCCGCCGCTTCGGCCATCACCACGTCTTTTTCGGTAAAGAACGCTCTCGACCCCTTGGAATGCCTGGAATCGACTGTTCTGGCGGGCCACTGTCCAAGGTTATTCCGCGGTGCTGAACCGCTACAAAAAACAGTGGTTTTGGATCGCTCGAGACTCAGCAGATATTCCTGAATCGAGGCATCGGCGCCACTTGCGTCACCGACCACCACTTCAAAATCGGACGCAACGATATTATTGATACGCTCTTTAACCTTCGGATCAAGGTTCTTGATGTTGATAGAGCCGGCAATAAATACAGTCGTCATTGAGTTCACTTCCAAGTTAGTGCTGCCACGTAGATTCTCCCTACCTTCGGATATTCACGCAAAACAGCACAGGCCGCGTCCATCGACGCCCCGCTATCAAACAAATCATCTACAACCAAAACATTCCAGCGTCCATCGGTGGTGATTTCATCATTGACGCTGAAACTGTCTCCAATCGCGGCAACCTTGTCTGCTTTCGAATGCAAATCTTTAAGCGATTTTCCGGTTGCCGATTTTCGAAGCAAATCAAAATGCGTCACATCGAGGAAATCATCCCCTGTAACGAGACCTTTGCGATGTCTTATCTGAAAAGAATTGACTGTGCCGAGCGCCTGAAAGCCATTTGCATCGGCATCGACGATGCCGACGAAAATATGTTGATTGATCTGGCCACAGTGAAAGCCAAGTGGCTTTCACTGTGGCTATCCCGAGGTTAAAACCGCGAAACACTCCGCATCGCATCCACCAGATAGCGCATCGCAATCCGGTCCCCTTCTGAAAGCTCTCGATAACGCTCCACCAGTTTCAGCTCGTCGGAGCTGAGTCGGCGTCTTTTGCGGCCGCTGCCCAGGCAAGGAAAGATGCCCAGCATGTCGGTGATACCTTGGATTTTTGCCATGGACGATGTCCTTTTCTCGATACATCAGAAACTGCTTAAACACCACATCGCCCTGCTCCTTTCAGCAGCGCCTTGTGCCCCACCGGCCTGGAAGGTCGTACCGGTCATGTCCCTAGAATAGGAATTTAATCGGCGCTGAAAAGCAGTTTTTAGAGTAATTAGTCGAGAAAAGCAGATATGCCCTGAAAATCAGAAAGACCCGTCGGAAATTTAACCGACATGTCTTGTTTCATTGACACTCTGTCGGCGTGAACGAACGAATTTTGCAACGCGAGCGAACGGTTTAAGCTAGCGGGCATCTGTTTATAGTCCGTTGCGTTTGGCCGAAGGCATGTCCGAACCGTTATTTCTGATCCAGCACGTGCCAGGAAAGGCGCGGGATTGCACACGACAGGTTGTATTTATGCACCGCAGGAATTTGCTCAAAGCGTCCATGGCCATTGCGGCTTATACCGGTCTTTCGGCCACCGGCCTGTTGGCGACCCGCGCCTGGGCTGCGTCAGGCGGCGCGGCCGATGGCGAGGCGCAGGCATTCGATTTCGAAGAACTTAAGCGTCAGGCCAAGCAACTGGCCGGCAAGGGTTATCAGGACACTAAACAGGTGCTGCCGCCGACGCTGGCAACCATGACCCCGCAGAACTTCAACGCGATCCGCTATGACGGCGAACATTCGCTGTGGAGGGAGAACAAGGGTCAGCTCGACGTGCAGTTCTTCCACGTCGGCATGGGTTTCCGCCAACCGGTGCGCATGTACAGCGTCGATCCCAAGACTCGTACTGCCCGCGAAGTGCATTTCCGCCCGGCACTGTTCAACTACGAGAACACTTCGGTAGACACCCAGCAGCTCAAGGGCGACCTGGGTTTTGCCGGCTTCAAGCTGTTCAAGGCACCGGAGCTGGATCGCCATGACGTGGTGTCGTTCCTCGGCGCCAGCTACTTCCGCGCGGTAGACGCCTCTGGCCAATATGGCTTGTCGGCACGCGGTCTGGCCATCGACACCTACGCCAAGAAGCGCGAAGAATTCCCCGATTTCACCAAGTTCTGGTTCGAGACACCCGACAAGAACGCGACCCGCTTTGTGGTCTACGCCCTGCTCGATTCGCCAAGCGCCACCGGTGCGTATCGCTTCGACATCGACTGCCAGGCCGAGCGCGTGGTGATGGAGGTCGACGCCCACATCAATGCGCGCACTGCCATCGAACAACTGGGCATCTCACCGATGACCAGCATGTTCAGTTGCGGCAACCACGAGCGCCGCATGTGCGACACCATCCACCCGCAAATTCACGATTCGGATCGTCTGGCCATGTGGCGCGGCAACGGCGAGTGGATCTGCCGTCCGCTGAACAATCCGGCAACGTTGCAGTTCAACGCGTTCGCCGATACCGATCCGAAAGGTTTCGGCCTGGTGCAGACCGATCACGAGTTCGCCAATTATCAGGACACCGTCGATTGGTACAGCAAGCGCCCAAGCCTGTGGGTAGAACCTACAACCGCTTGGGGCGAAGGCTCTATCGATCTGCTGGAAATTCCTACAACCGGCGAGACCCTCGACAACATCGTCGCGTTCTGGACCCCGAAAAAACCGGTAGCGGCCGGCGACTCGCTGAACTACGGCTACAAGCTCTACTGGAGCGCCCTGCCGCCCGTCAGCACGCCGCTGGCACGCGTGCAGGCGACCCGATCCGGCATGGGTGGTTTTACCGAAGGCTGGGCACCGGGCGAGCATTACCCGCCAGTCTGGGCGCGGCGCTTTGCCGTGGACTTTACTGGCGGCGGTCTGGATCGCCTGCCGCAGGGCACCGGGATCGAGCCGGTGGTCACTTGCTCCAACGGCAAGGTGCAGGACTTCAGCGTTCTGGTGCTGGATGACATCAAGGGCTACCGGATTCTGTTCGACTGGTACCCGACCAGCGACAGCGTCGAGCCGGTGGAACTGCGGTTGTTCATCCGCACCAATGACCGCACGCTGAGTGAAACCTGGTTGTACCAGTACTTCCCGCCGGCGCCGGACAAGCGTAAGTACCCTTGAGGGTTCCTGGAGCCTGATATGGCCTCTTCGCTGGCAAGCCAGCTCCCACAGGAACTCACCACGAAAACCTGTGGGAGCTGGCTTGCCAGCGAAGGCGGCAGCACAGGCAACAGAGAAACCCGCAGGTAAAACAAAGCCCCGACCATCACTGGCCGGGGCTTTTGTGTTTCAGCAGGCTATCAATCGCGCAGATCAGACTCATGAATCGGCTGATCACGATGGGTCGCACGTTGATACTGCGCAGGCCACACCGCTTGGCGGCCACCCAGATCGTCATCGGCGTGCAGCGGCCAGTACGGATCACGCAGCAACTCGCGGGCGAGGAAGATGATATCGGCCTGACAGGTGCGCAGAATGTGTTCTGCCTGCGCCGGCTCGGTAATCATTCCCACGGTGCCGGTGGCGATGCCTGACTCTTTGCGCACCCGTTCAGCGAAGCGTGTCTGATAACCCGGCCCGACCGGAATCTCGGCGTTCGCTGCCGTGCCACCCGAAGATACGTCGATCAAGTCCACACCCAGCGCTTTCAGGCGTCGCGCCAGCTCCACGGTTTCATCAGGATTCCAGCCATCTTCGACCCAATCAGTGGCCGAAACCCTGACAAACACCGGCAACTCTTCAGGCCAGACTGCCCTGACCGCTTCGGTGACTTGCAGCACCAGCCGGGTACGGTTTTCGAACGAGCCGCCGTACTGATCACGACGTTGATTGCTCAACGGCGACAGAAACTGATGCAGCAGATACCCATGAGCCGCGTGCACTTCGACCACGCTGAAACCCGCCGTCAGCGCACGTTTTGCCGCATCGACAAAAGCCTGAATGACCTCGGCGATCTGCCCTTCATCGAGCTGTGTCGGTTGGGTATGCTGCGGATCAAAGGCAATCGGCGATGGCCCGACCGGGGTCCAGCCGCCATCATCGAGTTTGACGCTGCCGTGCTTGCCCAGCCACGGCCGATGAGTGCTGGCCTTGCGCCCGGCATGCGCCAGTTGAATACCGGCGACGGCGCCTTGCGCGGTGATGAAGCGGGTGATGCGTTGCAATGGCTCGATCTGTTCGTCGTTCCACAAACCAAGATCTTCAGCGGTGATCCGCCCGTCGGCAGTGACCGCCGTGGCCTCGGTGAATATCAGACCGGCGCCACCCACGGCACGGCTGCCCAGATGGACGAGGTGCCAGTCATTGGCCAGACCATCGACGCTCGAATACTGGCACATCGGCGATACGGCGATGCGGTTGGGCAGGGTCAGTTGGCGGAGAGTAAAGGGTTCAAGCAGCAGACTCATGGGGCACCTCTCATTTCAGTGGGCAGGCTCCAGGGTTCTGTTTGAAAAGTCGACGAGTGACAGGAAAAGGTGCAGCACCCGCCCCCGCGGGCAAAAAATTCGACAAGACGTCACAAGGCCAATCAAGCAGTGCTTAGAGCCTAGTCGACAACCGGGGATGAGGGAGGGTTCAGAGTGATTCAGTGTGTGAACGGACGCTTTCGCGAGCAAGCTCGCTCCCACGGGGGAATGCATTCCTATGTGGGAGCGAGCTTGCTCGCGAATGTCGTCAGCGCGGTTCGATGTGGGCGATCATCAGTTGCACGGTTTCATTGCCACGAAACTCGTTGAGGTCGAGCTTGTAAGCCAGTTCGACCCACTTGATCGTCGGGTTCGGCCAGATGTCGCGGTCGATGCCGAAGGCGATACCGTCGAGTTTCACCGAGCCACATTCGCTTTTCAGCACCACTTTAAGGTGCCGCTCGCCAACCACCCGCTGCTCGACCAGTTGAAACACGCCATGAAACAGCGGCTCCGGGAAGTGCTGACCCCAGGGCCCGGCATGGCGCAGCGCGCGGGCCAGTTCCAGGTGAAACTCTTCGACCGCCAGGGTGCCGTCCGACAGCAGGCGCCCGGTCAGGTCTTCTTCGCGAAGTTGCCTACGCACCTCGGCGTCGAATGCCTCGGCGAACAACGGAAAGTTCTCCTGCGGCAAGGTCAGACCGGCCGCCATCGCGTGACCGCCGTACTTGGCGATCAGATTCGGATGCTGCGCCGCCACCACACTCAACGCGTCACGAATGTGGAAACCCTGCACTGAACGCCCCGAGCCCTTGAGCAGGCCATCACCGGCATCAGCGAAGGCAATCGTCGGGCGGAAATATCGCTCTTTCATCCGCGAGGCAAGAATGCCGATGACGCCTTGGTGCCACTCGGGATCGAACAGGCACAGACCGAACGGCATCGATTCCACCGGCAAGTCCTTGAGCTGCGCCAGCGCCTCGCGCTGCATGCCTTGCTCGATGGATTTGCGATCCTGATTCATGCCATCCAGTTGCACAGCCATTTCCCGGGCCATGTTGGCGTCTGCGGTGAGCAGGCATTCGATGCCAATACTCATGTCGTCCAGGCGCCCCGCCGCGTTCAAGCGTGGGCCAACGATAAAACCCAGATCGGTCGAAGTGATTCGCGTCGCGTCACGCTTGGCCACTTCGAGAATCGCTTTGATCCCCGGTCGTGCGCGACCGGCGCGAATCCGCTCAAGGCCCTGATGCACCAGAATCCGGTTGTTGGCATCCAGCGGCACCACGTCAGCGACGCTGCCCAGCGCCACCAGATCAAGCAATTCACCAATGTTCGGTTGCGGCTTGCTCTCGTACCAGCCGAGGCTGCGCAGGCGTGCGCGCAATGCCATCAGCACATAGAAAATCACCCCGACCCCGGCCAGCGCCTTGCTCGGAAACTCGCAGCCTGGCTGATTCGGATTGACCAGCGCATCGGCCTGCGGCAGTTCATCGCCGGGCAAGTGGTGGTCGGTGATCAGTACCTTGAGCCCGGCTTTCTTTGCCGCCGCCACGCCTTCAACGCTGGAGATACCGTTGTCGACCGTGATCAGCAATTGCGGCTCGCGAGTCAGGGCGACTTCAACGATTTCCGGGGTCAGGCCATAGCCGTATTCGAAGCGGTTTGGCACCAGATAATCGACATGCGCCGCACCGAGCAAACGCAGGCCCAGCACGCCGACGGTACTGGCGGTGGCGCCATCGGCATCGAAGTCACCGACGATCAGAATCCGCTGGCGCTGCTCCAGCGCCGTCACCAGCAGATCCACCGCCGCGTCGATACCCTTGAGCTGCTGGTACGGAATCAACCGCGCCAGGCTTTTGTCCAGTTCCGCCTCGGACTGCACGCCCCGCGCCGCATACAGACGCGTCAGCAGGGGCGGAAGATCACCGAGAAATGGCAGAGTGGCAGGCAGTTGGCGAGGTTCGATACGCATGGGGTGAAGGAAGCTTCTCTTGAATACGTGGGATTAATCAGCGGTGCGGAATCAGCCGCGCTCGCCCTGCAACCATTGCAACTGGACTTCGTGCTGACCACGGTCGTCGGTGACGAAAATCGTCCCTTCGCTGATCATTACGTCCCACTTGATGACGCGAGGCATGTCCTTGGCCAGAACTTCCAGGACTTCTTGCGGAACGGAAGCGATGTTGACGTTTTTCAGGTTCTTGATCGCCGGGATCACCTTGGTTTCCCAGACGCGCAGGCTGCCGTAGGCGAGCAGACTGGTACGTTCGGTACGGCGCGAGCACCAGGTCAGGCGATCAGAGTCCGGCTGGCCGACTTCGATCCAGTGCAGGACGCGGTCGTCCAGGCTTTTTTCCCACAGGGCAGGTTCATCCACGTCCGACAGACCACGGCCAAACGACAACTGCTCGTTGTACCAGAGGGCGTAGGCCAGCAGTCGCACAGTCATGCGCTCTTCGGTTTCCGAAGGGTGACGGGCGATGGTCTGCTTCACGCTCTCGTAGACGTTGCGGTCGAGGTCGGTGAGGTTCAGTTCGAATTTATAGGTGGTGGACGGCTGGGCCATGAACGGGCTTCTTGATACGAGGAAAGTCGGCAAGTCTAACCGATGCTGTAGGCAATCAACCAATTGATGGCGATCAACCATGAGCGGCTGACAGCCGGCTATGTTAAAACCCTGTATCCGCTCAACCTTGTCCTACAGGATTCAGCATGCCGTTTGCCAATAAGCCGCTCAGCGGTCTGAAAGTCATTGAATTGGGTACATTGATTGCCGGGCCGTTTGCCTCGCGCATTTGCGGCGAGTTCGGCGCAGAAATCATCAAGATCGAATCGCCGGACGGCGGCGATCCGTTGCGCAAATGGCGCAAGTTGTACGAAGGCACTTCGTTGTGGTGGTTCGTTCAGGCGCGTAACAAGAAGTCGCTGACGCTCAACCTCAAGCATCCTGATGGCCTGGCGATTCTGAAAAAACTGCTCAGCGAAGCCGATATTCTCATCGAGAACTTCCGCCCCGGCGTGCTGGAAAAACTCGGCCTGAGCTGGGAAACCCTGCACGCGCTCAATCCGAAACTGGTGATGGTGCGTCTATCAGGCTTTGGCCAGACCGGGCCGATGAAAGATCAGCCGGGGTTCGGCGCAGTCGGTGAGTCCATGGGTGGCCTGCGCTACATCACCGGTTTTGAAGACCGTCCGCCAGTACGCACCGGCATCTCCATCGGCGACTCGATTGCCGCGCTGTGGGGCGTGATCGGTGCGCTGATGGCGCTGCGTCATCGCGAGGTCAACGGCGGTCTCGGTCAAGTGGTCGATGTGGCGCTGTACGAAGCGATTTTCGCGATGATGGAAAGCATGGTTCCGGAGTTCGATGTGTTCGGTTTCATTCGCGAACGCACCGGCAACATCATGCCCGGCATCACGCCGTCGTCGATCCACACCAGCGCCGATGGCAAACATGTGCAGATCGGCGCCAACGGCGATGCGATCTTCAAACGTTTCATGCTGATCATTGGTCGCGAAGATCTGGCCAACGATCCGACGCTGGCCAGCAACGACGGGCGCGACAACCGGCGTGATGAGTTGTATGGCGTAATCGATCGCTGGGTCAACTCGCTGCCGTTGCAGACGGTGCTGGATCTGCTCAATCAGGCTGAAGTCCCGGCCAGCCGGATCTTCAGTGCTGAAGACATGTTCACCGATCCGCAGTACCTCGCCCGGGAGATGTTCCTGCACGCCAAACTGCCGGATGGCAAACCCTTCAAGATGCCGGGTATTGTGCCGAAACTCTCTGAGACACCGGGCAGTTCCGAATGGGTCGGACCGCAGCTCGGTGAACACAACGCGCAGGTACTTCACGATCTTGGCTACGACGAGCGACAGATCGCCAAACTGCGTGAAGATGGGGCTATCTAAGCTGAAACCTCGGAAATATTCGACCGCCAACCACGCCCACCACTGGTGGACGTGGCGCCTGTTCGGCCTGCTTTTTCTGCTGGTTCTGCCGACATGGGCGCAGGCAAAACCAACGCTGATCTGGCTACTGCGAGACCTGCCGCCGCTGACCATTTTCGAAGGAGAGAAAAAGGGTCAGGGCGTCATCGATCAACTGATGCCGGCGCTGATCGCCGGCATGCCGCAATACGAACACACCCTGATGCGGGTCAATCGCGCCCGTGGCATGCAAATGCTTCACGAATCGAGTTTTGTCTGCGACCCGTCGCTGGTCTGGAGCAAGGAGCGCACGCAGTGGATTGCGTTCTCGATTCCGGCGTTCCGCGCTGTCAGCAATGGCCTGGTCGTGCGTAAGAAAGATCGCGCCGTACTCGACCCTTTTGTGGTCGATGGCGAGGTCGATCTGGCAGCTTTTCTGGCCAATGGCGAGAAAAAAATCGGCGTGGTGGCTGAGCGCAGTTACGGCGAAGTGCTCGACAACTTGCTCCGTCAGGCACCCATCGGTACGTTGACGCCGCATTACGGCAATGACGCCTTGAACAGTCTGCTGTTGATGCAGCGTCGGGACCGCTTGCAGGTGGTATTGGGTTATTGGCCGGAGATTCGCTATCAAGCGCATCTGGCGCAGATCGCCGAAGACGAGTTGGTGTTCTATCCCGTTCAGGGCACGGGCAAATATCTGTCTGGTTATATCGGTTGCTCCGACACCACTCAGGGACGGCAAGCGATCCGCGAGATCAATCAACTGCTGCGCGCCCTGCCCCATGCTCATATTGACCAGCTCTACGCCAACTGGCTTGATCCCGAGCGGCGCGAGGACTATCTGGAGCAGGCGCGGATTTTCTTCGAGAAACAGGCTGCGCAATAAATCGCGGACAAAAGAAACCCCGAGAAGTGGGGAGACGACTCGGGGTTAAACGTGGCCTACATAAGGACCCGTAGCAGCAAGCGACAAGCACCGGAGCACAATGCTTGATCCTGCTGTTACAAGGTCTGACTGACCGCGACGCCGGAAGGTTCCGATAAAATAAAGTTCATTTTCACAGCGCCGGACGCTTGTCCAGGGCCGCATTGCGCAACGCCGCGATAACGCAGGGTTCCAGCCGCCCTTCGGCGATCATCACGTCACGGTGCAAGCCGTCGACGACATCCGTCAGCAGACGTTTGTCGGTCAGTTGCGCCTGATTGAATTCGCGCTCCACCACGATAGCGCCGTTGCCGCTCTTCAAGGTCACCAGGCACTCGCCATGGGAACCGCACGGAGTCAACGTCACCAGATACGGGCTTAGAGCCTCACCGAGCAATAGACTGATACTTTCCATCTCGATCTCCACTCAATAGTCCGAAAACATTGTGTTTGGGGCATGGTGCCTGGGGCGTGTTCACAATAAATGACCACTGGCCCGAGAAGAAAGTTCTGTATATCGGCCTCATCCCTGAGGCATCACCGGTCTGTCAGAGCATGCACGGCGAAGATGACAGAAAAATAACCAGCACCTTCAAACGCTGAGCGGTCGTTGCGCCGATTGCAGGTAGTCGTCCAGCAAGCCTCTCATCAACACCGCCGAAACGGGGGTTTGCAGGCGCCCCAACAGTTGCAGTTCGTGTTCGTTCAGCATGGCTTCCAGATCAGTCAGCACACTCGGTGCCATGCGCCCCAACAGGATCAAGGCCTTGGCCTCTTGTTCGGCAAGCAGGTGCCGGATCAGCGCCATGCCCTCCCCGTCGCTCAGTTGTGGGTCGCAGATGGCAATATCGACCTGGGCACGACGCTCCAGCGAGCACTGTGCCGATGCCAGCGACGGGGCGGTCAGTACGTCATAAATACCGACCGCGTTGAGCATCTGATGCAAGGCCATGAGCCGGTAGGGATTGGGTTCAAGAATCAGGACTTTGAGCGTGCGCATGGGCGACCTCTGAAACGGCAGTCACGGACTCTGCCGTGGGTGCGGTCCACTCTAGGGCAGCCTCCTTCAGCCTCCCATCGGAAAAGGCAGCACAACCTATAGGAATTTTCCCAATTTCAACCGCACATTATCCCGCTACCCCGCCTTCGCGCTGGGTGATATCCGTCCAGCCGCCGAGCAAGCCACGCAACTCACCATCCGCGCTGTAAAAAGGCACCGTCCATTGGTAGATCTCCCGGGTGCCATTGTTGAACTGCAAACGGCGTTTGCTGAAACGCGTTCTACGTGTCTGGAGTTGGACGAGAAATTCTTCGTGCAATATGTTCGCGGTGGACTTGGGCAGTACATCGACATCAATCAAGCGGCGTCCCTGCACCTGATCGAAGCGAACCGACAAGGCGTCTTCGTAGCTCTTGTTACAGAGGATCAGACGCCCCTCCAGGTCGCGAACGAACACCGGATCGGGCATGGCATCGATCAGCGCATGCTGGAAAACCAACTGATCACCCAGATCCTTTTCGACTTCCCGGCGCTGCTTGATCTCCGCCGCCAATCGTCGATTCCATAGCAACGACAACACGCCAAAAACGCAGCCCAGTAAAAGTGCCCAGCAACCCAGCTCGGCAAAACGCTGGCGTACCGATATCGGCTTCGGTCCGATGCCACTCAACCATTTCAGGCGCAGAGTGCGTAATTCAGAGGGGGGAAAGGCCTCCAGCGCCTTGTTGAGGATGCTCAGCAACTGCGGCTGCCCCTTGCGCACCACCAGATGATCGGCCTCCCATTTGCCCTCCAGCAGATCGCCGACCTTGAGCAGTCCGGAAGGGTAAAGTTGCGCACCGATTTCATTTTCGATGGTGGCATAGGCTTCGCCGCTTTCGACCAGCGCCCTCGCCTCGGCGTAGGTTTTTACCGAATGTATGTGGATGGAGGGGTAATCGCGGCGAATACTGCCCTCCAGCGCATGCCTGACGGGTAACACCAGCACTCGTTTGACCAACTGTTCCAGCGACTCCACTGAGGGTTCGCCCGCACGGCCGACAAACACCCAGCCAGCGCCACCGAAAGCATGGCTGAAGTCCAGAGTGGACTTGCGTTCATCGCTCATTGCCAGAGTTGTCGACATATCAGCCGCCCCACTTTCAAGGCGCTCGAGCAATTGATCGGTGGAGAACGATTCGCGGTAAACAAACTGCAACCCGGTCATGGCGCTTATGCGCTTGAGCACGTCGCTGTTCAGGCCGTTCCAATGACCGTGTTCATCCTGGAACAGGTACAACGGATATTGCACCGAGGCGACGATGACCTCGGGGTTATCGCGAATCCACTGACGCTCGACCTCATCCAGCTCAATGCGACCGACGTTCAGTCTTTCCTCGTCATGCAGCGCCAGTTGCGCCGCTTCAGCGAGGCGTGCAGCGCTCAACAAACACAATAAAAGAACCCGGTTCAGGGTGTGCTTCCATCCTCTTTCAAACAGCATTGCCACTTCCTTCGTGATCGACTCACCCGTCTTCCATGGGCGAAAACCCGAGCAGTGTGGCAGCAGAAACAAAAAAGCCCGTCAGGAGACGGGCTTCAAAATGTGACAGCTTTTCGGGCTTAAAGCGGCTTGCCGCGGTTGCCATGCTGGCTGACAAAGGCTTGCACGGCTTTCAGATCGTTTGGCAAAACGGTGCAGCGCTCGTTTCTCTCAAACAAATCAGAAAGATGTGCAGGCAGTGCGAGCGCTTTTCCTACACCGGCTTTTTCCACTGCTTCAGGGAATTTGACCGGATGGGCCGTACCCAGAATCACCATCGGGATGTCCAGGCTACGACGGCACTCGCGCGCGGCTCTGACGCCGATTGCTGTGTGCGGATCGAGTACTTCACCGGTCTGCTCGTAGACTTCGGCGATGGTTTCGCAGGTTTGCGCATCGTCCACGGCCAGCGAGTCGAACAGCTTGCGAGCTTCGGTCCAGCGCTCTTGCTCGACGCTGAAACCACCGCCCTGCTTGAACGCGTCCATCAAACCGGCAATCGCCGCACCGTTGCGACCGTGAAGGTCGAACAGCAAACGTTCGAA
The DNA here is from genome assembly GCF_052567255.1 of Pseudomonas sp. McL0111. NCBI lineage: Bacteria > Pseudomonadati > Pseudomonadota > Gammaproteobacteria > Pseudomonadales > Pseudomonadaceae > Pseudomonas > Pseudomonas sp. McL0111. Next base: position 344,611 of record NZ_CP199585.1, read on the forward strand.
GTTCGACGACACCATGATGTCCATCGACGGCGACAGCGTGGCGTGCAGGGTTTCCTTGACGTACTGATTGCCGCTCATGAAGCGGTGCAGGATGTCGTTGCGATTGGTGGCGACGATCAACTGGTTGATCGGCAGGCCCATGTTGCGCGCCAGGTAACCGGCGAAGATGTCGCCAAAGTTGCCGGTTGGCACCGAGAACGACACCGAACGTGCCGGGCCGCCCAACTGCAGGGCTGCGTGGAAGTAGTAAACGATCTGGGCCATGATCCGCGCCCAGTTGATCGAGTTGACTGCCACCAGACGTGTGCCTTTGAGGAAGCTCTGGTCGGCGAAACTGTTCTTGACCATTTCCTGGCAGTCATCGAAGTTGCCTTCAATGGCGATGTTGTGGATGTTCTCGCCGAAGATGGTCGTCATCTGGCGACGCTGCACTTCCGATACACGGTTGTGCGGGTGCAGGATGAAGATGTCGACGTTTTCGCAGTGCTTGCAGCCTTCGATGGCGGCCGAGCCGGTATCACCGGAGGTAGCACCGACGATCACTACGCGCTCGCCGCGCTTTTCCAGCACGTAATCGAGCAGACGACCGAGCAGTTGCAGGGCGAAGTCCTTGAACGCGAGCGTCGGGCCGTGGAACAACTCCAGCACCCACTCATTGCCGTTCAACTGACGCAGCGGTGCAACGGCGCTGTGCGAGAACACGCCGTAGGTTTCTTCGAGAATCTTTTTGAAATCGGCATCGGGAATGCTGCCGGTAACGAACGGGCGCATGACCCGGAAAGCCAGTTCGTGATACGGCAGGCCGGCCCAGGAAGCGATCTCTTCCTGAGTGAAACGTGGCAGGACTTCCGGGACGTACAGACCGCCGTCGGTGGCAAGACCAGCCAGCAGGACGTCTTCAAAATTCAGGGCCGGTGCCTGGCCGCGGGTACTGATGTAACGCATGACTGACTCCAATGCAGAGTGTTCGTTATGCCGGGCCCACGTGTGGGCCCGGTACACGATGACGACTTAGTTCAGGTGCTCGACGCGGATACGCACAACCGGACCGACCACGCCGGCCAACGCTTCCAGGGCAGCAATCGCATCATTGATGTGCTGTTCCAGTACGCGATGGGTCAGCAGGATCATTGGCACCAGGCCGTCATGCTCCTCGACTTCCTTCTGCATGATCGACTCGATGTTGATGCCGCGCTCCGAGAGGATGCTCGCCACTTGTGCCAGCACGCCCGGATGGTCTTTGGCCTGAATGCGCAGGTAGTAGGCGCTTTCGCAGGCTTCGATCGGCAGGATCGGATGAGCCGACAGCGAATCCGGCTGGAACGCCAGATGCGGCACGCGGTTTTCCGGGTCCGACGTCATGGCGCGAACCACGTCCACCAGGTCGGCGATCACCGACGAAGCGGTGGGTTCCATGCCGGCACCAGCGCCGTAGAACAGGGTCGAACCGGCAGCGTCACCATTGACCATTACCGCGTTCATCACACCGTTGACGTTGGCGATCAGGCGATCAGCCGGGATCAGCGTCGGGTGTACACGCAACTCGATGCCGGCGGCAGTGCTGCGGGCTACGCCCAGGTGCTTGATGCGATAACCCAGCGCTTCGGCGTAGTTCACGTCAGCGGTGGTGAGCTTGGTGATGCCTTCGGTGTAGGCCTTGTCGAACTGCAGCGGAATGCCGAAAGCAATCGACGCCAGAATCGTCAGCTTGTGCGCCGCATCGATGCCTTCGACGTCGAAGGTCGGATCGGCTTCGGCGTAACCCAGTGCCTGAGCTTCGGCCAGCACGTCTTCGAACGTACGGCCCTTCTCGCGCATCTCGGTGAGGATGAAGTTACCGGTGCCGTTGATGATCCCGGCGACCCAGTTGATGCGGTTGGCGGACAGGCCTTCACGGATCGCCTTGATCACCGGAATGCCACCGGCCACAGCCGCTTCGAACGCCACGATCACGCCTTTCTCGCGAGCCTTGGCGAAAATTTCATTACCGTGAACGGCAATCAGAGCCTTGTTCGCGGTGACCACATGCTTGCCATTCTCGATGGCCTTGAGTACCAGCTCGCGGGCAACGGTATAGCCGCCCATCAGCTCTATGACGATGTCGATCTCAGGGTTCGTGGCCACTTCGAAGACATCGTTGGTAATCGCAATACCGGTCGTCTGGAACTGAGGCTTTGGCGTGCGCATGGCAATTTGTGCCACTTCGATCCCACGCCCGGCACGACGAGCAATTTCCTCGGCGTTGCGCTGAAGTACGTTGAAGGTACCGCCACCGACGGTCCCTAACCCACAGATGCCTACTTTGACCGGATTCACTGTGAACTCCCCATAAAACGGCCGACTCAAGGCCGGCCGGAAAACAACCGCGTGCTCGCGGTTCTCTATTAATGGCCCGGCGACGTTGCCGCCGGACCATGATCGTCAAAGGCTGACCGTGACGATGCGAATTACTTGACGCCCAGCGCCAGTTTGGCGACTTGTGGCGCAGGCTGGTAGCCCGGAATGACCTGGCCGTCAGCCAAAACGATGGCCGGTGTACCGTTCACACCAATCGACTGACCGAGGGCGAATTGCTTGGAAACCGGGTTATCGCACTTGGCGGCCTTGATTTCCTTGCCATCGACCATCTTGTCCATCGCGGCTTTCTTGTCTTTCGAGCACCACACGGCTTGCAGTTGCTCATCACCCGGCGAGCCGAGGCCCTGGCGCGGGAACGCTACATAGCGCACTTCGATGCCGCGCTTGTTCAGCTCAGGTACTTCCGCGTGCAGTTTGTGGCAGTACGGGCAGGTGGTGTCGGTGAAGACAGTGATGTGCGACTTGGTTTCGCCAATCGCCGGGTAAACCACGGTTTCAGCGACCGGAATGCCGTTGACCAGTTTGGAGATACCGAGGCGTTCGGTTTTCTCGGTCAGGTTGACCGGTTTGCCGTCCTTGAGCTCGAACATGTAGCCCTGAACGACGTACTGGCCGTCGGCGCTGGCGTACAGCACGCGGCTGCCTTTCAGTTTGACTTCATACAGACCGGCCAGCGGGCTGGCGCTGATGGTTTCAATCGGGGTTTCGAGCTGGAGGCTTTCCAGGCTTTTACGAATGGCTTTGTCGGCCGCGTCATCGGCGACGGCAAAGGTACTGACCAACGCAATGGCTGCGGCGGCGATAATCTGGGTCAGACGCATGAGAACTCCTGAAGGCGGACAAATGGAACGATCAGAACGCCCGTGTCGAAACACCGGGTCATAACCGTCCATCGTGCAAACCGGGAAAGCCTACCACATAAGGCCTCGGCGACCGAATGCGCCTGTCGCCAGAGATTTTGTGAGCACCGAAGATCCTGTGGGAGTGAGCCTGCTCGCGATAGCGGCAGGCCTGACAACACAGCGGTGACTGACAGACCACCATCGCGAGCAGGCTCACTCCTACAGAGTTTGTATTCAACCTCTCGGGTGGTGTTTGGCGTGGAGGTCTTGCAGGCGGGCGCGGGCTACGTGGGTGTAGATCTGCGTCGTCGACAGGTCGCTGTGGCCGAGCAACATCTGCACCACCCGCAGGTCGGCGCCGTGGTTGAGCAAGTGGGTGGCGAAGGCATGTCGCAACGTATGCGGCGACAGCGACTTGCCGATCCCGGCGACCTTGGCCTGATGCTTGATCCGGTGCCAGAAGGTCTGGCGGGTCATCTGTTCGCCACGCAGGCTGGGAAACAGCACATCGCTGGGACGCCCACCCAACAGCTCTTGTCGACCATCACGCATGTAGCGCTCGATCCAGACAATCGCCTCCTCGCCCATCGGCACCAGCCGCTCCTTGCTGCCCTTGCCCATCACCCGCAACACGCCCTGGCGCAGGTTGACCTGTTCCAGCGTCAGGCTGATCAACTCCGTCACGCGCAACCCACAGGCATAGAGGACTTCGAGCATGGCGCGATCACGCTGGCCGATGGCTTCGCTCAGATCCGGCGCCTTGAGCAGTGCTTCGACGTCGGCTTCCGACAACGATTTTGGCAGCGGTCTGCCGAGTTGCGGCATGTCGACGCGCAAGGTCGGATCGACCGTGATCAACTTTTCCCGCAACAGGTAGCGATAAAACCCACGCACACCGGAGAGGAATCTCGCGGTGGACCGCGGTTTGTAGTTCTGCTCCAGACGCCAGGCCAGATGGTCGAGAATCAATTCACGGCCGGCATTGCTCAGCTCCAGGTTCTTCTCCAGCAACCAGCCGTTGAACAGCGCCAGATCACTGCGATAGGCGTCGCGGGTGTTGTCGGACAGGCCTTTCTCCAGCCACAGGGCATCGAGAAATTGGTCAATCAGCGGGTGGTCGATAGCAGGCATGGGCGCTCAAGACACGCAGACTCAACGGCTGCGCACAAATGTAGAGTGAACTGAAGGAATGGCCGCTAGTCTTTCATAGCCCGCTATATCAAGGAACAGGGAGCTTCAATGAACGAGCAACAAATTCTTTTGGCATTTGGCGGGATCGGCGCCGCAGCGCTGGGCTGCCAATGGCTGGCCTGGCGCCTGAAGCTGCCGGCGATTCTGTTTCTGTTATTGACCGGGATTCTAGTCGGGCCCGTGCTTGGCTGGCTCGACCCGCAGGAGATGTTCGGCCCGCTGCTGATGCCGCTGGTTTCGCTGGCGGTGGCACTGATTCTGTTTGAGGGCAGCCTGACCCTGCACCTGTCGGAATGGCGCGAAATCGGCAGCGTCGTCCATCGACTGGTGACCATTGGCGCCATCGCAACCTGGATCGTCATCGCGGTCGCCACTCACTGGCTGCTCGGCTTCGACTGGTTGCTGGCGATCCTGTTCGGCAGCCTGACCCTGGTCACCGGGCCGACGGTGATTGTGCCGATGCTGCGGGTGGTACGACCGAAAGCATCGATTGCCAACATTCTGCGCTGGGAAGGGATCGTTATTGATCCAATCGGCGCCCTCCTCGCCGTGGTGGTCTACAGCTTCATCATTGCCAGCGGCGAAGGTCATGGCCTCAAGCAGAGTCTGTTGACCTTCGGTGGTGTGATTGCTTGCGGCAGCGCGTTCGGGATCGCTGGTGGCTGGTTGCTCGGTACCGTCATCCGTCGACAATGGTTGCCGGAGTATCTGCACAATCTGGCATCGCTGGCCGCTGTGCTGGGCATTTTCATCGCCTCCAACCAAGTGATGCACGAGTCCGGCCTGTTGGCGGTAACGCTGATGGGCATGTGGCTGGCCAACATGAAAGGCGTGGATGTGCGGCATATCCTGCACTTCAAGGAAAACCTCAGCGTACTGCTGATTTCCGGTCTGTTTATTCTGCTGGCGGCACGACTGGATTTGAATGCGCTGATCAGCCTCGGCCCCTTGGTGCTGATTCTGCTGCTGGTGATTCAACTGATCGCCCGACCGCTGACCGTGATGCTCAGCACCGCCGGTTCCAGCTTGAGCTGGCGCGAGCGCGCATTGCTGTGCTGGATCGCGCCACGGGGGATTGTAGCGGCGGCAGTTTCGGCGATTTTCGCGATTCGCCTGGATGAGGCGGGACACGAAGGCGCGTTGCTGTTGGTGCCACTGACATTCGCCGTGATCATCGGCACCGTGGTGCTGCAAAGCGCTACCGCGCGGCCATTGGCGCGACTGCTGAAAGTAGCCGAGCCGGCGCCCAGCGGTTTTCTGATCGTCGGCGCCAATGGCCCGGCACGTTTGCTCGGCAAGTCGCTGCAGCAATTGGGCAGCCGCGTGCTGCTGACCGATTCGAGCTGGGAGAATATTCGCGCGGCGCGCATGGAAGGTTTACCGACTTACTTCGGTAATCCCGCTTCGCAACATGCCGATGCGCACCTGGATCTGGTCGGCCTGGGGCATTTGCTGGCGCTGTCGCCATCAGGCGAACTCAATACGCTTGCCGCCATGCGCTTTCGCCATGACTTTGGGCATCAGCGCCTGTTCGGGCTGGCCAGCGGGCATGAAAGCCGTCGCACTGATAAACACCGGGCGAGTCTGGAACATCGTGGCAACCAGTTGGGTAGCGAGGCGCTGACTTACGCCAGGCTGGCCGGTCAGTTGGGTCAGGGGGCGGAGATTTACAGCACGACGCTGACCGATGGTTTCAGTTGGGATGAGTACCAGGCATTACACGGTAATCGGGCGACGTTGCTGTTTATGCGCGATGACAGTGGCTGGGTGCATGTGGTGACGCCTGAGACCACATTGAAGCCCGGGTCTGGGTGGACGTTACTGGCGTTGATTCAGCCGGAAACCAGCAGCGCCTCGTAAATCGAATCGCGAGCAGGCTCACTCCCACAGGGTAAGCGGCGTTCACAAATTCTGTGTACGACACGGACACTGTGGGAGCGGGCTTGCCCGCGATGGCCGCGACTCGGTATTCAATCAGGCGGCGAAACCCGGCAGCACCGGCACTGGCCGCTTGTCATCATCAATCGCAACAAAGCTGAACTGCCCGTGAATCGCCTTCTCGCGACCATCGCAGCTCATGCTTTCAACGAACACTTCCACCTCGACCTTGAGGCTGGTGTTGCCGACCTTGATCACTCGCCCTACCAACTCAACGATGGAGCCGGCGGGGATCGCGTGGTTGAAGTCGATGCGGTCAGTGGACACGGTCACCAGCGGCAAACGGCAGAAACGTGTGGCGGTGATGAACGACACTTCATCCATCCAGGCCAGCGCGGTGCCGCCGAACAGGGTGTTGTGGTGGTTGGTGGTCGGCGGGAAGACCGCTTTGGTTACGCGGGTCACCGAGAGTTCGGTGCGGCGTTCGATTTCCTGGTCGCGAGGGGTCATAACGTTTGGCTCAGGTTTTGAGGGGCTATCCGTAAAGCAAGATCAAAAGATCACAGCGTTCCGCAGCTCCTGCAGGGATAAATTGCAGGCAACAAAAAAGCAGCCCGTAGGCTGCTTTTTTCTGCATCGGAAGCTGGACTTAAGCCAGTTTTTCCTTGATGCGAGCTGCTTTACCCGACAGGTCGCGCAGGTAGTACAGCTTGGCTTTGCGTACGTCACCGCGACGTTTAACAGCCATGCTGTCGATCTGCGGGGAGTAGGTCTGGAAAGTACGCTCTACGCCAACACCGTTGGAGATTTTACGAACGGTGAATGCACTGTTCACGCCGCGGTTACGCTTGGCGATTACAACGCCTTCGAACGCTTGCAGACGGGAACGGTCACCTTCCTTCACTTTCACCTGAACGACAATAGTGTCGCCCGGGGCAAAGGTAGGGATTTCTTTGGTCATCTGCTCTGCTTCGAGTGCAAGGATGATTTTGTTAGTCATGCTGTGCTCCTAAGGTAAATCGTCTGATTTACCATCGATACGTTGTTAACTATCGTCCCGCTCGCGGATGTATTCCTCGAGCAGCTTCTTCTCTTCTCCAGAAAGCGAGCGGCTTTCCAGAAGATCGGCGCGTCGTTCATAGGTCCGACCAAGGGACTGCTGTAAACGCCAACGCCGGATATGCGCGTGGTTGCCACTTAGCAACACGTCGGGAACACGCTGATCCACATACACCTCCGGTCGGGTGTAGTGCGGGCAATCCAGCAAACCATCCGTGAAGGAATCTTCCTCCGCGGAGTCCGCATGCCCTAAAGCTCCGGGCAGCAGCCGTGTAACCGCATCGATCAGGACCATCGCCGGCAGCTCGCCGCCAGACAGTACATAGTCGCCAATCGACCACTCTTCATCGACATGAGCCTCTATAAAACGCTCGTCAATGCCTTCGTAGCGGCCGGCAATCAGGATCAATGCATCCGATTTTGCCAACTCGCGTACCGCCGACTGATTCAGTTGACGGCCTTGGGGCGACAGGTAAATAACCTTCGCCGCCTCCCCGGCTGCTGCTTTGGCCTGAGCCAGCGCATCTTCCAGGGGCTTGATCTTCATCACCATGCCCGGACCACCGCCAAACGGGCGATCGTCCACAGTGTGATGCCGATCCGTCGTGTAATCTCGCGGATTCCAACAGGTCAGCTGCAAGAGCCCCTGTTTGACCGCACGACTGGTGATGCCGTAGTCGCCGATGGCGGAAAACATCTCGGGAAACAAACTGATCACTTCTACGCGCAAGTTAGCCACGCTTAGAAGTCCGCGTCCCAATCCACCTTCATCTCGCCCGCTGCCAGGTCGACTGCCAACACGCATTGCTCCGTATAGGGCAACAGGCGTTCGCGATCATCCAGGCTGCCAGCGCAAGGCTTGACTACCATTACATCATTGGCGCCGGTTTCCAGAAGATGATCGACTTTCCCGAGCAATTGCCCCAGTTGATCGATGACCTTCAGACCTTCCAGCTCGTACCAGTAGTACTCGCCGTCGGTCAATTCAGGGAACAGGTTGCGCGGCACGCAGATCTCATAACCGGCCAGAAGACGAGCTTCTTCACGATCATCAAGACCCTTGAGCTTTGCGACCAGGAACTTGTCGCTCCCGCGTCCACTGACCAGCTCGACCTGTTTGACATTGCCTTCGCGCTTGAGCGTCCAGGTTTTGTACTGCAACAGGTTTTCAGTCGGATCAGTAAAGGAATACACCTTCACTTCGCCGCGAACGCCGTGAACAGAGTAGATCTTGCCAATAACGATCAAATCATCGGCAACAGTTGGCGTCGCGTTCATATTGCTCAGGCCGCAGCCTTGGCATTTTCCTTCAACAACTGAGCAACGCGCTCAGAAGGTTGTGCACCAACGCTCAGCCAGTAGGCTACGCGCTCTTGGTTCACGGACAGACGGATTTCCTGACCACGGGCAACAGGATTGAAGAAACCAATCTGTTCTTTGTGGGAGCCGTCACGCGGGTTACGCGAGTCGGTTACGGTCAGGTGGTAAAACGGGCGCTTTTTGGAGCCGCCAAGGGCAAGACGGATTGTTAGCATGTGAACATCGTTCCTGTAGTCGGTGCTGCAAATCTAAATGCACAGCGGGCATGGGTGCCCGAAAGGCCGCATATTCTAAGGAATATCCGGACTTTTGCAAATGACTTTTTCCGGCGCCTATGGCAGGCCGTGCAGATTTGCATATAGAGCCGTCGATAAAAACGGCCGGTCAGCTCCCGCCAAGTGCGGGTTTGCTGTTGATCCCGCATCCTTGCGGGGCCTGCGCCGGTGCGACGACCGGCGAGTTCTTTACATCTTTGGCATACCGCCGCCGGGCAACATACCGCCCATGCCGCGCATCATTTTCGCCATTCCGCCTTTCGCGGAGAACTTCTTCATCATCTTTTGCATCTGCTTGTGCTGCTTGATCAAGCGACCGATGTCCTGCACTTGAGTGCCGGAACCCATGGCGATCCGGCGTTTGCGCGAACCGCTGATCAGCTCAGGGTCGCGGCGCTCGGCCGGGGTCATGGAATTGATGATGGCTTCCATCTGCTTGAACTGCTTCTCTGCCGCACCCTGGGCATTGCCCATTTGCGCCAGATTGACGCCGCCCATCGTCGGCAGCTTATCCATCAGGCCGCCGAGGCCGCCCATGTTCTTCATCTGTTGCAGCTGATCACGGAAGTCTTCGAGGTCGAAGCCCTTGCCCTTCTTCAGCTTCTTGGCCAGTTTGTCGGCCTTGTCCTTGTCGAGGGTCGCTTCGGCCTGTTCGATCAGGCTGAGCACGTCGCCCATGCCGAGGATTCGCGAAGCGATACGCTCAGGGTGGAACGGCTCCAGCGCCTCGGTCTTCTCGCCCATACCGATGAACTTGATCGGCTTGCCGGTGATGGCGCGAACCGAAAGTGCGGCACCGCCACGGGCATCACCGTCGACCTTGGTCAGGATCACACCGGTCAGCGGCAGTGCATCACCGAAGGCCTTGGCCGTGTTGGCGGCATCCTGACCGGTCATGGCATCGACCACGAACAGGGTTTCGACCGGGTTGATCGCGGCGTGCAGCGCCTTGATCTCGCCCATCATCTCTTCGTCGATGTGCAGACGACCGGCGGTATCGACGATGACCACGTCGATGAATTTCAGTTTTGCTTCTTTAATAGCCGCGGTGGCGATGTCGACCGGCTTCTGGCTCAGGTCGGACGGGAAGAACGTCACGCCGATGTCGTTGGCCAGGGTTTCCAGCTGTTTAATAGCCGCAGGACGGTAAACGTCCGCCGACACGACCATGACCGATTTCTTCTTGCGCTCTTTAAGGAAGCGCGCAAGTTTACCGGCGGTGGTGGTTTTACCGGCACCTTGCAGACCGGCCATCAACACGACGGCTGGCGGCACGGCGCTCAGGTTCAAGTCTTCGTTGGCCGCGCCCATCAGGCTTTCGAGTTCGGCCTGGACGATCTTCACGAACGCCTGGCCCGGCGTCAGGCTGCGCGACACTTCAGTGCCGACGGCGCGTTCCTTGACCGAATTGACGAAGTCCTTGACCACCGGCAGTGCAACGTCGGCCTCAAGCAACGCCATGCGCACTTCACGCAGGGTGTCTTTGATGTTGTCTTCGGTCAGCTTGGCCTTGCCGGTGACATGGCGCAGCGTCTGCGAGAGACGGTCGGTTAAGTTTTCAAACATTGCGCGATCCTTTCAGGCCCTGTACAGACCGGGATAATGGCGGCCCAGACCGGAATCAACATGTGCTCGGCGAGCCTGCGGCGTGGGCAGGTCGCGGATTATAGCGAAGACTGCGTCGGGCGGACACCTCGCACTTTCGTGCTGTGGCGGTTCTATGCCAAACTCAGCCCCTTTCGGGCTTGCCTAACAGGATTTATGCTCCCCTTGTCACCCAGTTTGCTGACCACCCTCGCCGCCGCCCTTCTGTATGCCGCTGCGACCATTTATCAGAGCACTCGCCTGGCCTCCGGCGCCAGGGCGAACAAGCGCCTGCTGGTTACGCTCGGCGTTTTCGCCGTGCTGGCCCACAGCGCCAGCCTGCTCACGCACCTGCTGACCCCGATCGGTCTGGGGCTGGATTTTTTCAGCGCCTCAAGCCTGATCGCCGCTGCGGTCATCGCGCTGACCTTGATTGCGTGTTCGCGCATTCCGGTGGAGAACCTGCTGGTTCTGCTGTTCCCGCTGGGGGCGATCACCGTATTGCTGGCGCAATTTGCGCCCGCCGGTACGGTGCAGATCATCGATGAAGAGCCGGGCATCCTCGCCCACATTCTGCTGTCGATCCTCGCTTACGGCATGTTCACCATCGCAGTGTTCCAGGCGTTGTTGGTGCTGGTGCAGGATCACCAGCTCAAGCACAAGCACCCCTCGGGGCTGATCAAGAACTTCCCGCCGCTGCAAACCATGGAAAGCCTGCTGTTCGGTTTCCTCTGGGCCGGCTGGACGCTTCTGTCGCTGTCGCTGATTTCCGGCTGGCTGTTCGTCGAGAACCTGTTCGCTCAGCATCTGGTGCATAAAACCCTGTTGGCCTGTCTGGCCTGGGTCGTGTTCAGCGTGTTGCTGTGGGGTCGCAACCGTCTCGGCTGGCGCGGCCACAAGGCGATTCGCTGGACCCTCGCCGGTTTCTGCCTGCTGATGTTGGCGTATTTCGGCAGCAAACTGGTTCGTGAATACATCCTGCACATCTGACGGGCGGCATAAATGGACGGTTTGCCCATAGGGCCGATGCTCGCGGTATTTGTCCTGCTGATTTTATGGGCAGGGCTGTTTACCGCCGTCGAAGCGGCGCAGCAGCATCTGCTGGCGCAACGTACCGCCTCGCGCGCCAGCGATAAACCGCTGGCGAAACTGAGCTTTCCGCTCGACAGCCTGATCCTCTGCAACACCTTGTGCCGCGCCTTCGCCGTGGTCATCGCCACGTTGCTGGCGATCTTCCTCTGCGAAGAAAACGGCCCATGGGCAGCCTGCCTCGCCGCCACCGCACTGTTGCTGGTGTTTACCGACTATTTCCCGCGCACCCTCGCCCAGCGTTATCCGGATGCGGTGCTGGCGTTCGGCAATACCTTGCTCGCGGTGCCGCTGAAAATCGTTTATCCGCTCGCCTGGCTTTTGAGTCGAATCAGCCGTTTGCTGATGCGACCGTTTGCACGCAAGGTCCAGGTGGTGCAGCAAAGCGAAGATGAGATGCCGACGGACCGGCATGACGACCCGGAACATCCGGTTCGCCTGCATCCGGTGTCGGGCATTCATGCACTGGACAACATCACGGTCAATGACATTCTGGTGCCGCGCAGCGATGTCGACGGCATCAACCTCGACGACTCGATCGAAGAAATCATCGAACAACTGCGCCACAACAAACGCACGCGTTTGCCGGTGTTTCACAGCGACATCAATCAGGTCGAAGCGGTACTCAATACCCGGCAGATCCGCCATTTGCTGAACAATGGCGAACTGACCCGTGAAGCGCTGCTGGCGGCCAGCTACGAACCGTACTTCGTCCCGGAAAGCACGCCGTTGCAGCTGCAACTGCTGAACTTCCACAAGCAACAGCGACGTCTGGGCATGGTGGTCGACGAATACGGCGAAGTGCTGGGGATCGTCACGCTGGAAGACATTCTCGAAGAGATCGTCGGCGAATTCGAAAGCGAGCACAGCCTCGACAACCCGCACATTCACCCACAGGCCGACGGGCGCATGGTGATCGACGGCACTGCCTCGATCCGCGAACTGAACAAGTGCCTGGGCTGGCACTTGCCGAGCGACGGGCCGAAAACCCTCAACGGTTTGGTCACCGAGGCGCTGGAGACCATTCCGGAAAGCGCTGTGTGCCTGAAGATCGGGCGCTATCGGCTGGAGATTCTCGAGACCGAAGAGAACCGGGTGAGCAAGGTGCTGATCTGGCATACGAGCTTAGTGCCAGCCACGGTCTAAGCTCTTGTAGCGAGGGAGCTTGCTCCCGCTGGGTTGCGAAGCAGCCCCATGCCTTTATGTAGAGCACTCGATTTTTACGACCGCTACGCGCCCGAGCGGGAGCAAGCTCCCTCGTCACAGTTCAGGTCAGCCAATACCTTTTGCCTCGTTTCTTGCTCTTGTTCAATCGTTAGCCACCTTCCTATAATCGGGCCGCTTACCCAAGCGTCGCCGCACCGCGTGCTTATCCCGCATCCGACCGGTCTCGGCCATTTCCGCTGCACTCCGGCGACTGTTCCTACCTGAAACAGCGACCGTGCCTCATCCCACATCCCTGGGTGCTCGACCATAATAATTCGCTCCAACGGAGCTCATGACTGTCAGGGATCACCGCATGACGACCAGTACCGCTTACAGCGACACCGCGCCTGCCCAGCCGACCAACTCCGCCACTCGTGTGGCCACGGCGAGTTTTATCGGCACCGCCATCGAGTTCTACGACTTCTATGTCTACGCCACCGCCGCAGCGCTGGTGATCGGGCCGGTGTTCTTTCCGCAGACCTCCGGCACCGCGCAGATGCTTTCGGCGTTTCTGACCTTTGGTATCGCGTTCCTCGCCCGGCCGCTGGGCTCGGCGTTGTTCGGCCATTTTGGCGACCGCATCGGCCGTAAATCGACCCTCGTCGCTTCGCTGCTGTTGATGGGCGTCTGCACCACGCTGATCGGCGTATTGCCGGGTTACGCGACCATTGGTGCCTGGGCGCCGATCCTTCTGTGCGTGCTGCGCTTCGGCCAGGGCCTGGGGCTTGGTGGTGAATGGGGCGGCGCCGCGCTGCTGGCCACGGAGAACGCACCGAAGGGCAAGCGGGCGTGGTTCGGCATGTTCCCGCAGCTCGGCCCTTCGATTGGTTTCCTCGCGGCCAACGGCCTGTTTTTGACGCTGGCCCTGACGCTGGATGACGAACAGTTCCGCAGTTGGGGCTGGCGGATTCCGTTCCTGCTCAGCGCGGTGCTGGTGATGGTTGGCCTGTACGTGCGCCTGAAACTCCACGAAACCCCGGTATTCGCCAACGCCATTGCCCGTCAGGAACGGGTGAAAGTGCCGCTGGTCGAGCTGTTCAGCCAATACTGGGTTCCGACTTTGCTCGGCGCGGCGGCGATGGTGGTGTGTTACGCGCTGTTCTATATCTCGACGGTGTTTTCCTTGAGCTACGGCGTCTCCACACTGGGTTACAGCCGCGAAACGTTCCTTGGCCTGCTGTGTTTTGCCGTGCTGTTCATGGCGGCAGCCACCCCGTTGTCGGCCTGGGCCAGCGACCGTTACGGACGCAAACCGGTGCTGATCATCGGTGGTGTGCTGGCGATTCTTTCCGGGTTTCTGATGGAACCGCTGCTGACTCAGGGATCGACCTGGGGCGTGGCGCTGTTCCTGTGCATCGAGCTGTTCTTGATGGGCGTGACCTTCGCCCCGATGGGTGCTTTGCTGCCGGAGCTGTTTCCGACCCACGTGCGTTATACCGGCGCGTCGGCGGCGTACAACCTCGGCGGCATTGTCGGAGCCTCGGCGGCGCCGTTCTTTGCGCAGAAACTGGTGGCGATGGGGGGGTTGAGTTACGTCGGCGGGTATGTGTCGGGGGCGGCGGTGCTGAGTTTGATTGCGGTGCTGTGTTTGAAGGAAACGAAGAATAACGACCTGAATCAGATTGCCTGAATCAGAAGCATCGCCAGCAGGCTGGCTCCCACATTGGTTTTGTGTACACCACAAATCAAATGTGGGAGCCAGCCTGCTGGCGATAGGCGCGCCGCGGTTTAGAGCTCTACAACGACAGCCTGAGCAGCACGTGTCGCTTTCGCACGGGCAGCCTCGATCGACTCATCCCGCGCCAACGCCACACCCATCCGGCGCTGACCATTAACCTCTGGCTTGCCGAACAAACGTAGCGCCGTATCCGGCTCGCTCAACGCAGCGCCAAGGTTGGCGAATGCAGTCTGGGTCGACTGTCCTTCCACCAGAATCACCGCCGAAGCCGATGGGCCGAACTGACGAATCAACGGAATCGGCAACCCCAGAATCGCCCGGGCGTGCAGTGCGAACTGCGACAAATCCTGAGAAATCAGGGTCACCAGACCGGTGTCATGCGGACGCGGCGACACTTCGCTGAACCACACCTGATCGCCCTTGATGAACAGCTCGACACCAAACATGCCACGACCACCCAAGGCCTCGGTCACGGCTTTGGCAACGCGCTCGGATTCCGCCAGAGCAACCGGGCTCATGGCCTGCGGCTGCCAGGATTCCTGATAGTCGCCCTTCTCCTGACGGTGACCGACAGGCGCACAGAACGTGGTGCCGCCGATGTGGCGCACGGTCAGCAGGGTAATTTCGTAATCGAAGTCGATGAAGCCTTCGATGATCACCCGACCTTTACCGGCACGACCGCCCTCTTGCGCGTAGTCCCAGGCTTTTTGCACGTCGTCATTGCTGCGCAACAGGCTCTGGCCTTTGCCCGACGAGCTCATCACTGGCTTGACTACACACGGGAAGCCCAGATCCTGCACGGCTTTGCTGTAATCCTCGAAGGTGTCGGCAAAGTGGTACGGCGAGGTCGGCAGGTCCAGCTCTTCAGCGGCCAGACGACGGATGCCTTCGCGGTTCATCGTCAGTTGTGCAGCGCGGGCGGTCGGGATCACGGTGAAGCCTTCGGCTTCCAGTTCGACCAGCGTAGCGGTGGCGATGGCTTCGATTTCCGGCACGATGAAGTGCGGCTTCTCGGCTTCGATCACCGCACGCAGTGCGGCACCGTCGAGCATGTTGATCACATGGCTGCGATGGGCGACTTGCATGGCCGGCGCGTTGGCGTAGCGGTCGACGGCAATCACTTCAACGCCCAGGCGTTGCAGCTCGATCACCACTTCCTTGCCCAACTCACCACAGCCACACAGCAATACGCGGGTCGCGGTTGGCGACAATGGAGTTCCGATACGGGTCATCTCAGGTCCTCAAAGAAGCGGATCATCGAGGAAAGCGACGCCATGCGTGCTTTCCATGGGGAGAAAGCGCGGCATTTTACATGAACCCGAGGGTTTGGCTTCAGCCGGCGACAGCCTGTTTGCGCTCGCGCCACGCCATGATCAGCCAGACGGCGGTGACACCGGCAAATTTCGAGGCCAGCGCGGTGATGATCACGCCGGGAGTCAGCGCGTCGATCAGGCCGAAAAAGATGAAGGTATCCAGCGGAATACTCAGCGCCGAGCTGATCCACAAGCGGTCGCGCAACGGGCGCTTGGTGATGCTGAATACCAGCCAGTCGATGATTTCGGAGACCGCGAACGCTGTGGCGCTGGCCAATGCGATGGACGGATCGGACGTGACGTAAGACAACACCAGCGCCGCCAGCATCGCCGCGATGGCGCCATGGCCGAAGCGGATTTGCACCATGTCGCGCAACACGAACACCAAGCCGCCCCAGGCCGACCAGATGATGTCCAGGTGTGGTGCGGTGGAGAAGGCGAAGTTGATCAGCACGACGCTGCTGATATAGGCGATGAGGAAAATCATGAGGGGCGCGGGATGCCTGAGGAATCAAGGCGCACAGATTACTTGAGGTAGAGAGTTCGGCCAAGTCGGCTTACGAATTGTATACACACCTGTGGCGAGGGAGCTTGCTCCCGCTGGGCTGCGCAGCAGACCTTCGCTTTCAAGATCAAAAGAGGGGCCGCTTCGCGCCCCAGCGGGAGCAAGCTCCCTCGCCACAAAAGCTTTTCAGCCAAACCGTCAGTGTTTGGCTGGAAGCATCCACACCAACCCACTCGCCTTCGCCCGTTCATGACACAACCCTAGCACCGCCCGGCGCTCGTCATTAGTCATACGGCTCCAACGGGTGATTTCTTCCACCGTACGCTGGCAGCCAGTGCACACGTCATCGTCATCCAGCGCGCAGATGTTCACGCATGGCGACTTCACCGGTCTTTCGGGGGTGTTCATTCTTCTTGCTCGACCAGATCACGCGCATAACGCTGGGAGTTATGCACATAGTGCGCGGCGCTGGCTTCGAGCATCTTCTTTTGTGGCTCGGTCAACTCGCGCACAACCTTGCCCGGCGAGCCCATCACCAGCGAACCGTCCGGGATTTCCTTGCCTTCGCCGATCAGCGAATTGGCGCCGATGATGCAGTTCTTGCCGATCTTCGCTCCGTTGAGAATCACCGCGTTGATGCCGATCAGGCTGTAGTCGCCAACCGTGCAGCCGTGGAGCATGGCGTTGTGGCCAATGGTCACGCCGGTGCCGATGGTCAGCGGAAAGCCCATGTCGGTGTGCATCACCGTGCCGTCCTGGACGTTGCTGTTCTTGCCGATCAGGATCAGTTCGTTGTCGCCGCGCAACACGGCGTTGAACCAGACGTTGGCGCCCTCTTCCAGTTTGACCTTGCCCACCAGCACGGCATTGGGTGCGACCCAGCTCTGTGGATGGGTTTCGACACGGGCGTCGCCCAAGCGGTATTTCATGGTGTTTTCCTCAGGCTCACGAAGACTGGCCATTCGAACGATGGCTTCAGGTGTTGATAAAGCTTTTTGGCGGTTTGTGCAGGCTGATCTTCGCGTCATAGAGCAGGTTGATCAACTCGACAATCATGATCGCGGTCAGGCCCCAGATCTTGTATTCACCAAATCGATAACTCGGCACGTACCAGCTACGCCCTTGATAGTCGATGCGATGAGTGTGTTCTCGAGGGTCGGTGCGGAAGAATTCCAGTGGCACGCTGAACACCGCGGCGATCTCGGCGTCATTGGCCAAGTATTCGACATAATCGGGAATCACGCCGACATAAGGCGTGACTTTGATGCCATGCAGGGAGATCAGTGGGCTCAGTGGCCCGATGATTTCAACCAGCCCCGGTGGCAGACCGATTTCCTCTTCGGCTTCACGCAGCGCGGTGAAAATCAGGTCCGGGTCTTCCGGGTCACGGCGTCCGCCGGGGAAGGCGACTTCGCCGCCATGGGTCGACAGCCCGCTGGCGCGCAGGGTCAGCACCAGCTCCGGCTCTTCACTGCGGGTGATTGGCACCAGAACGGCGGCCTCGGGGAAACGTTTGTCAGTCTCCAGCGTGCGCGGTGTGTGGTTACTTACCCGATGCAGTAGCTCGTCCAGCATGAGTGTTCTCGTTCTGTGCCTTACCCTGCATCATGCACCAATCATTGCAGCCGCCCAAGCCCCGTTCCGGACCATGTCGCGAAACGACAACTTGCCGACCGGCACCGCTGCACGCCAAGATAGGCGCAGCATTCAGGAACCCCAGCATGAAATTTTGCAGCCAGTGCGGTAACCCGGTGATCCAGCGCATTCCCGAAGGCGATTCGCGGCTGCGTTTTGTCTGTGAAAGCTGTCAGACCATTCACTACCAGAACCCCAATATTGTCGCCGGCTGCGTGCCGACCTGGGGCACCAAAGTGCTGCTGTGTCGCCGCGCCATCGAGCCGCGCCTCGGTTACTGGACCTTGCCCGCAGGTTTCATGGAGAACGGCGAGACCATCGAGCAGGCCGCGATCCGCGAAACTGCCGAGGAAGCCTGCGCCCGGGTGCGCAACCTGAGCATCTATACCTTGATCGACGTGCCGCACATCAGTCAGGTGCATGTGTTCTTCCGCGCCGAGCTGGTCGATCTGGATTTCGCTGCCGGCCCCGAGAGCCTCGAAGTGCAACTATTCGACGAAGCCGACATTCCATGGGACGAGCTGGCTTTCCGCACGGTGGGTCGTACCTTAGAATGCTTCTTTGCTGATCGGCGTGTTGAGGTGTATCCGGTGCGTTCGGAATCGATTCCGCCGTTGGTGCAGCCTGTCATCGTTTGATTGCGGCTAGAAGATCAAAAGATCGCAGCCTTCGGCAGCTCCTACATAAAACCTGTTTGCGTCACTCCTTGGGGAATCGTTTCAATGCGCTGGTTGCTTGCCCTGTTTTGCCTGTCGTTCGTTACGGTCTCCCAAGCGTCCTTCGTGACCACGGTAACGCCTTCGAATACCCCGCTTATCGAAAAAATACTGGTGCTCAAATCAGCTCATCAGTTGCAATTGATCGTCGACGGCAAACCCGTGAAGACCTATCGCATTTCCCTGGGCAAGGGCGCGAAGAAAGGTCCGAAGCTGATTGAAGGCGACAAACGCACACCTGAAGGCCTCTACTGGATTGACTGGCGCAAGGTCAGCGACAAGTTCAACCTGGCGATGCACATCTCCTACCCGAACATCAGCGATTCGGCGCGCGCCCGGCGTGAAGGCGTCGAGCCTGGTGGAATGATCATGATCCACGGCACTCCGGATTCGGAAGACACACCTGAAGACCTGTTCCACACCCTCGACTGGACCGACGGCTGCATCGCCATGCGCAACATGGACATGCGTGAAGTCTGGGGCATGGTGCCGGACGGCACGATGATCGAAATCCGCCCGTAACGCCCTCCAATATGGCAACGCTCCTGTGGCGAGGGAGCTTGCTCCCGCTGGGTTGCGAAGCGGCCCGCGCTTTGCTTTCAGTCAGATCTGACATTCAGGCTTTGCGACTGCTGCGCAGTCGAGCGGGAGCAAGCTCCCTCGCCACAGGGACCCCATTTCTCCCCTGCCACCGGTCGGCCTGAAAAAATAAATCAAAAAATCGCAGCCTGCGACAGCGCCTACAGGGGTGATACCACTCTGAACTGTAGAAGCAGCCACAGGCTGCGATCTTTTGCTTTTTACAGCCCACCTCTAATACCACTTCAATACATCACCCTCGAAAGCCGCCATTTCATTGGGCCAAAGGCGATTTCCATGCGTTGACATGGTATTCAAGTGGTATTAATTTCCGCCCCACAAGCGAGCTACAACAATCCTATACTCGCGTCGGAAATGACTTACATGAACGACATCCAGGCCCTACGCCCAGACGACACCCAGCCGACGCCGTTGTACCTGCAACTGGCGCGCAATCTGGAATCGGCGATCCATGCCGGTCAGTGGAAAGCTGAACAGGCGATGCCGTCCGAACGCAATCTCAGCGAGTTGCTCGGTATTTCCCGGGTCACCGCACGCAAGGCGCTGGAAGTGTTGCTCGATCAAGGGCTGATCCGCCGCCTGCAAGGTTCCGGCACCTTCATCACTCCCCGTCTTGAACAACCGCTGTCACGCCTGTCCGGCTTCAGCGAGATGCTCCGCCTCAAGGGTTTCGTGCCCAGCTCGCAGTGGCTGGAACGGGAAATCACCCTGCCAACCCACGAAGAACTGATCCGCCTGAGCCTGTCGCCGAACGACAAGGTGGCGCGCATGAAACGCCTGCGCAAGGCCGACGACACCGTGATGGCCATCGAGATGAGCGCCCTGCCCGCCTCGATCATGCCCAAGCCGCAACTGGTCGGCGATTCGCTCTACGAATACCTCGACGGCATCGGCAAACCGATAGTCCGCGCCCTGCAGCACATTCAGGCGATCAACGCCTCGGACGAGTTCGCCGCACTGGTCGGCATTGCCCCCGGCACCGCCATGCTGCTGATGACCCGGGTCGGCTACCTCGAAGACAACACACCTATCGAAGTCACCGACACCTATTGCCGCAACGACTACTACGACTTTGTTGCAGAGCTTCGTCGCTGACCCAGCGCCGCAGCCCGAATAGCGAGAACCGAAATGTCCGAAGACAACATCCTCACCGCTCAAGGCTGGGTTCGCGGCCGGCTGATCCACGAACACGGCAAAGTCGTGTCAATCGAAGGCGTGCCCTGCGATCCGGCCGACAATGACCTGCCGTATCTGCTGCCGGGTTTCATCGATCTGCATGTGCATGGCGGTGGCGGCAAAGACATCATGGAAGGCGTCGACGCCTTCGAGACCATCACCAAAACCCACGTGCGTTTCGGCACCACTTCGCTGCTGGCCACCACCATGACCGCGCCGAGCGCCGAGATTTCCCGCGTGCTCAAGGAAGTCGGCGAGTTCTGCGAGCAGCGGCCGAAAGGTGCCGCCCGAGTCCTCGGCGTACACCTCGAAGGACCGTACATCAACCCTGGCAAACTCGGCGCACAACCGAACTTCGCTCACACCGCACTGATGGCCGAAGTCGAAGAATATCTGGCACTGGCGCCGATCCGGGTGATCACCATTGCCCCGGAAATCGCCGGTCACGACGGTTTGATCCGCGAACTCAGCGGTCGTGGCGTGCGCATGCAGATCGGCCACACCCTCGGCAGTTACGAGGAAGGCGTGGCTGCAATGGAAGCCGGCGCCACCAGTTTCACTCACCTGTACAACGCCATGAGCCCGCTGCATCACCGCGAGCCGGGGATCGTCGGCGCGGCACTGGCCCACGCCAAATTCGCCGAGCTGATTCCTGACTTGCTGCACGTACACCCCGGGGCAATCCGCGTGGCCCTGCGCTCGATTCCCTGCCTGTATTGCGTCACCGACTCGACCGCCGCCGCCGGCATGCCCGACGGTGAATACAAGCTCGGCAGCCACACCGTGACCAAATGCCTGGGCGGCGTGCGCCTGCCCGACGGCACGTTGGCCGGCAGCACCCTGACCATGGATCAGGCGCTGCGCAATCTGGTGAAGATCGGCCTGCCGATTGCCGAAGCTTCGCAACGTCTTTCGCAATTCCCCGCCGACTACCTCGGCATCACCGAACGCGGGCGCCTCGAACCTGGCGCCTGGGCCGACTGCGTGCGGCTGGATCGCTCGCTCACACTGACCGCCGTCATGGTCGAAGGAGAAGACATTGACTTCAAAAATGCTTGAAGAGGCGCTGTCCTCGTTCGAGGCCGTGCAAGCCCAACTGCAACAGCTCGACCCGCAAATGATCGAGATCGCCGGGCGCCTGCGCCGCCAGCCACCGCAAGTGGCGATGACCGTCGCTCGCGGCAGTTCCGACCACGCGGCGAGCTACTTCGCCTATCTGGCCATGCAGCAACTGGGGATTCCAGTGGCGTCGTTGCCAATGTCGGTGGTGACCATGCAACAGGCGCCGCTGAAGGTCAGCGGTCAGGTGGCGTTCGCCTTTTCGCAGTCGGGGCAGAGCCCGGATCTGGTCAACAGCCTGCGTCTGTTGCGCAAGCGTGGCGCCTTGAGCGTGTCGATGGTTAACGCCGCCGAATCACCATTGGAAGCCGCGTGTGAATTCAGCCTGCCACTATTGGCCGGCACCGAAAGCAGCGTCGCCGCGACCAAGAGCTTTATCGCCACCCTCAGCGCCAGCGCCCGTCTGATCGCGCACTGGAAAGAAGACAGCGAACTGCTCGAAGCCGGCAATGCCTTGCCCCAAGGTTTGCGCGACGCCGCGCAACAGGACTGGAGCGTGGCAATCGATGCCCTGCGCGATTGCGAACGTTTGATGGTGATCGGCCGTGGCGCCGGTTTCGCCATCGCTCAAGAAGCGGCACTTAAATTCAAGGAAACCTCGGCGATTCAGGCTGAAGCCTTCAGCAGTGCCGAAGTCCGTCACGGCCCGATGGCGTTGATCGACGAGCACTATCCACTGCTGGTGTTTGCGCCACGCGGTGCCGAACAGGCTGGCCTGCTGAGTCTGGCCGCAGAAATGCGTCAGCGCGGCGCCCGTGTGTTGCTCGCCGCGCCGGATGACGTGAGCGAACGCGACTTGACCCTGAGCCGCGCCGAACACCCGGCCCTCGATCCGATTCTGGCAATCCAGAGCTTCTACGTGATGGCGGCCGGTCTGGCCGTGGCGCGTGGCATGGACCCGGATCAACCGCGCCATCTGAGCAAAGTGACCCGCACCCACTGATCACTCGCCAAGAGCGACTCAGCGATAGAGCGAAAATTACTGATGAGACCGAGCCATGCATAACAACAATAAAGAGCTGACCCTCAGCGCCCCGCTCAGCGGCCCGGTGCTCACGCTCGCCAAAGTCCCGGACGCGGTGTTCGCCAGTGGCGCGATGGGCGATGGCATTGCCATCGACCCGCTCAACGACACCTTGTATGCGCCGTGCGCCGGGGTGGTGATTCATGTCGCTCGCACCGGCCACGCGTTGACCATACGTGCCGACAACGGCGCCGAAATCCTCCTGCACCTGGGCCTCGATACTGTCGAGTTGCAAGGCGAAGGCTTCTCGATGCTGGTCAAGGAAGGCACGCGGGTCAGCAAAGGCCAGGCGCTGTTGCGCTATGACCTGGACAAGGTCGGCCAGCAATGTAAAAGCCTCGTCAGCCTGTTGATCCTGACCAACAGCCAGGATTTTCAGGTACGCCCGATCACCCTCAAATCAGTAAAAGTCGGCGACCCTTTGCTGCACATCGTCGCCCGCAGAAGTACCGCTGCGACAACTGAAGAACTCGATGGCCCCGAAGTTCATGGCCATGTGCACGTCGCCCATCGCGGTGGTCTGCACGCACGTCCGGCAGCATTGATCCGCCAGACTGCGCAGGGTTTCAAAAGCCATTCGCAACTACATTTCGCCGGTAAGTCGGCGCCGTGCATCAGCCTGATCGGCTTGATGGGTCTGGCGATTGGTGAGCAGGATGAAGTGCAAGTCAGCTGTCAGGGCCCGGACGCCGATGCCGCGTTGCAAGCCTTGCTCGCCGCACTCGCCACCGCCCTGCCCGCCGATCATCACGCCGCTGCGCCCGTCAGCGTTGCACCGCGTAAACGTGCGGCCGAGGCCGGTGTGTTGCACGGCGTGTGCGCCGCACCGGGACTGGTTGGCGGCCCACTGTTTCGCTTGAACGCAATCAACCTGCCGGCAGATCCCGGCAATCATGATTCGGCTGAACAACTGCAAAATCTCGACAGCGCTTTGAATCAGGTTCGCTGCGAAATCACCAGCACCCTCACTCAAGCGAAGAAGCACAAGAATGCCGACGAGGAAGCGATCTTCGCCGCGCATCTGGCTTTGCTCGAAGACCCGGCCCTGCTCGACGCCGCGCAACAATCCATCGACCAGGGCACGGCGGCGACTCACGCCTGGAGCCACTCCATCGACGTGCAATGTGAAGTGCTGCAACAGACCGGCAGCGCGCTGCTGGCCGAACGCGCCAACGATCTGCGCGACCTCAAGCAACGCGTGTTGCGCGCACTGCTTGGCGAGGCCTGGCAATACGAAGTGCCGGCCGGCGCCATCGTTGCCGCCCATGAACTGACGCCGTCGGATCTGCTGCAACTCAGCGCGCAAGGTGTCGCCGGGTTGTGCATGGCCGAGGGTGGCGCGACTTCGCATGTGGCAATTCTGGCGCGGGGCAAAGGCCTGCCGTGCATGGTCGCGCTGGGATCTGCCTTGCTCGATCAGCCGCAAGGTCAAGCGGTGGTGCTCGACGCCGATGGCGGTCGCCTCGAACTGACGCCGAGCGAAGATCGTCTGGCCGAAGTTCAACAAGCGCAAATCGACCGCCAACAACGTCGCGACGCGCAACAAGCTCAAGCACATCTGCCGGCAGAAACCCGCAACGGCGTGGCCATCGAAGTGGTCGCGAATGTCGCCTCAAGCGGTGAAGCGGCGGATGCCTTTGCCAATGGCGCTGATGGTGTCGGCCTGTTGCGTACCGAGTTTCTGTTCGTTGATCGCAACACCGCGCCGGACGTTGAAGAACAGCGCGTCGCCTATCAAGCCGTGCTCGACTCGATGGGTGATCACTCGGTGATCATCCGCACCATCGACGTTGGCGGCGACAAGCAACTCGACTATTTGCCACTGCCGGCCGAGGCCAATCCGGTGCTCGGTCTGCGCGGTATTCGACTGGCTCAGGCGCGTCCGGAAATTCTCGATCAGCAACTGCGTGCGCTGCTGCAAGTCAGCCCTTTGCGTCGTTGCCGAATCCTGTTGCCGATGGTCACCGAAGTCGACGAACTGCTGCACATTCGCCAGCGCGTCGATGCGTTGTGCCTGGAATTGAACATCGCCCAACGCCCGGAAATCGGCGTGATGATCGAAGTCCCGGCCGCCGCGCTGCAAGCCGAACAACTGGCCGAGCATGCAGACTTCCTGTCCATCGGCACCAACGATCTGTCGCAATCCACCCTGGCCATGGACCGTGACCACGCCGGTCTGGCCGCGCGGGTCGATGCCTTGCATCCGTCGCTGCTGCGTCTGATCGCCATGACCTGCGAAGGCGCGGCGGTGCACAAGCGTTGGGTCGGTGTCTGCGGCGCCCTCGCCTCGGACCCGCTGGCGACGCCGGTGCTGATTGGTCTGGGCGTGACTGAGCTGTCGGTGAGCCCGGTGCAGATCGGTGAAATCAAGGACCGCGTGCGCCAGTTGCACCAAGCCGAATGCCAACGTCTCAGCACCGAACTGCTCAAGTTGAGCAGTGCTGCTGCGGTCCGTCATGCCTGTCATCAACATTGGCCTCTGCGCTAACAAAAACAAAAAGGACGAACGCCATGTACCAACTATTCATCGAAGGACTGCAACGCCTCGGCCGCGCATTGATGCTGCCGATCGCGATCCTGCCGATCGCCGGTCTGTTACTGCGGCTGGGCGACACCGACCTGCTGAACATCGCGATCATTCACGATGCCGGCCAAGTGATCTTCGCCAACCTGGCAATGATCTTCGCCATCGGCATCGCCGTCGGTTTCGCCAAGGACAACAACGGTACCGCAGGTCTGGCCGGGGTGATTGGTTACCTGGTGATGATCTCCACACTCAAGGTGCTCGACGCGAGCATCAACATGGGCATGCTCGCCGGGATCGTCAGCGGTCTGATGGCCGGCGCGCTGTACAACCGCTTCAAGGACATCAAGCTGCCGGAGTACCTGGCGTTCTTCGGTGGCCGACGCTTCGTGCCTATCGCCACCGGTTTCGCCGCAGTCGGCCTCGGCGTGGTATTCGGCTACATCTGGCCGCCGATCCAGCACGGCATCAACAGCTTCGGCACCCTGATGATGGAAAGCGGCAGCTTCGGCGCCTTCGTCTTCGGCGTGTTCAACCGCCTGCTGATCGTCACCGGCCTGCACCATATCCTCAACAACATGGCGTGGTTCGTCTTCGGCAACTTCACCGACCCGACTACCGGCGCCTTGGTGACCGGCGACCTGTCGCGCTACTTCGCTGGCGATCCGAAGGGCGGCCAGTTCATGACCGGCATGTTCCCGATGATGATCTTCGGCCTGCCCGCCGCGTGCCTGGCGATGTACCGCAACGCCCTGCCAGAACGGCGCAAAGTCATGGGCGGGATCTTCCTGTCGATGGCGCTGACCTCCTTCCTGACTGGCGTGACCGAGCCGATTGAATTCGCCTTCATGTTCCTCGCCCCGTTGCTGTATCTGCTGCACGCATTGCTGACCGGGTTGTCGATGGCGATCACCAATGCATTGAACATCCATCTCGGTTTCACCTTCTCCGGTGGTTTTATCGACATGGTGCTCGGCTGGGGACGATCCACCAACGGCTGGCTGGTGATCCCGGTGGGCCTCGCCTACGCGGTCATCTACTACGTGGTGTTTGATTTCTGTATCCGTCGTTTCAACCTGAAAACACCCGGCCGCGAAGACCTTGTCGCCGGTGGTGAAAAAGCCGTGATCGCTGAAAACCAACGTGCCGGGGCTTACATCAAGGCACTGGGTGGTGCCGAGAACCTGGTGACTGTCGGCGCTTGCACCACGCGGTTGCGCCTGGAAATGGTTGATCGCAACAAGGTTTCAGATGTTGATTTGAAAGCGCTGGGCGCGATGGCAGTTGTGCGTCCGGGCAAGGGCGGCAGTTTGCAGGTTGTGGTCGGGCCGATGGCCGATAGCATTGCGGACGAGATTCGCTTGGCGATGCCGGCGTTGGGGCGTGCGGTGTTGGTCGAACCCGCTGCTGTAGTCGATGCGCCGAAGGCAATTGTGGTCTCCGGTTCAGAAGCCCAACAGTGGCTGACGGCGCTGGGCGGTGGCGACAATGTGCTGCAACTGGACTGCATCGCGATGACCCGCATTCGCCTGCAACTGGCGGATGGCAAGGCGCTGTCCGAGGCGCAGTTGAAAGAGCTGGGCTGTCAGGGGGTTAGTCAGTTGGATGATGGCGTCTGGCACCTGCTGATTGGCGAGAAGGCTGCGAGTTTGAGTGGCGCGATTGAGGTGTTGGTTAATCGCAGTGAGGTCAGCGCCAAGGTCTGAAGGGATGGTGGTCGGCCGGGCCCAATCGCCAGCAGGCTGGCTCCCACAGTTGGATTGAGGTGCACTCAGTTAAAGACTGGTCGGCATCGCTGGCTCTCACAGGGGAATACATTTCGACTGTGGGAGCCAGCCTGCTGGCGATGAACGATGACGCGGTTGTCAGGTTTGTGGATCGACCCGGTCCAGAGGTAACAGCTATGTGCGGAGTGAGAAACCGGTAAGAGATCAACCCGGCCGAACCGAAGTTCGCCCGCACATAGCCGCCATAGAACATTGTCGGCAGTAAATAAGCTGGCGGCGATTATGGTGCGGCCAAGCTTTTTAGCGACAAACACCTCGCAAAAGCTTGACCGTGAACAGAGTATCTACAGGGGGGCGGTGTACATCTGAACCGAACAGGTCGGCTGTCAGGCCGCCTTCGCGAGCAAGCTCGCTCCCACAGAAAAGCAAAAGCAAAGCAGTCCCGCGTCGCTCTTCACCACTCACAGGATGAGCGTTAGCTCGGCTGTAGCTCTTGATCTTGATCCACAGCGCCCCGTCGGCAGGCTGAGTGGAGGGATTCATCCGGGGGTGGGCGCGTAGCGCCGTTTGGCGGAGCCAAACAGATCGAGAGGAGGTGCAGCGAAGCAAACCGTAGGCGATCCCCCCGGATGAAACCCGGAACGAAGGAACCCCGAGCCCCAGCGAGCGGGCCGAACGCCGGGGCCCAGCGTTTTTTGCTTACTTTTTTAGGCGCTCCCTCCGTGTCAGGCTACCTGTCGCCCTTATTGATTGACTCAAATAATCAAGAGGGCGAAGGTGCATAACCATGTCCAAAATGGGTAAACGTTACGACAACGACTTCAAAGACTGGGTCGTTCTGCAAATGATGCCGCCCCTCAATCGATCAGTGGCGGAACTTGCCGCTGCACTCAATCTCACGCCACAGTCACTGCGAAACTGGAGACAAATGGCTAGAGATAAAGGCTTGATCGTTCCGGGAAACGGCAAGACCAGTGACCAATGGTCTAGCGCCGATAAATTCAATGCTGTCATGGAAACCGCGCCGTTGAGCGAGGTCGAGATCTCTCAATATTGCCGAATCAAAGGCATTTACCCTGAGCAAATCCAACAGTGGCGAGTGGCATGCCAAAACGCTAATCCCGTTGTTGATCTCACCTCTCGAACTTCAAAAACGGCCGAGCAACGGCGCATCAAAATACTTGAACGCCAACTGATTCAGTCTGATGCCAGTCGTGCAGAGGCGGTGGCGTTGCTGGAGCTCAGAAAAAAAGCCAATGCGATCTGGGGCAAGGACAAGGAAGACTGATCAACGCCTCTGATCGTACGCAAGCCATGAAGTTGATTGCCGACGCAGTGCTGAATGGCGCTCGTCGATACCGCGCTTGCAATGAACTGGGTCTGAGCCTGCGCACAGTTCAACGCTGGCAACACACTGAATGTGACGGGCGACAGCTGGCTCAACGTGCAGCTCCGGCTAACAAGCTCAATGATACGGAGCGTCAAGCGGTGCTGGATGCTGCCAATCAGGCTGGCTATGCCAGCCTGACCCCGCATCAAATCGTGCCTAAGCTGGCCGATGAAGGCATTTATCTAGCTTCGGAATCGACGTTTTATCGTGTGTTGAAAGCCGCCCATCAAAACGTCCGTCGCGGCCGGGCCAAAGCCCCAAAACGCAGAGTACTGACGACGCATCGCGCTGATGGCCCCAATCAGGTGTGGTGCTGGGATATCACCTGGTTGCCGAGCACAGTGAAGGGCCGTTTTTTCTATTGGTACATGGTCAAGGACGTCTACAGCCGCAAACTGGTCGCCAATGAAGTCCACGAAGTGGAGAGCGCCGAACACGCCTGTGAACTGCTCACAAAGGGATGTTTACGCGAACAGACGGCAGGTCGTCCACTGGTGTTGCACTCAGATAACGGACACGTGATGAGAGGCTCTTTGTTGCGTGAAAGCATGGTCGCGCTGGGCGTAGAACCTTCTTTTAGTCGGCCAAGGGTGAGCAATGACAATGCTTACGCCGAAGCACTTTTTCGCACTGCAAAGTATTGCCCGCTTTGGCCGGATCAACCATTTGATACGGTTACTGATGCAAGGCTTTGGGTGCAGAATTTCATCGATTGGTACAACGAAGATCACCGCCACAGTGCCCTGAAATACGTCACGCCAAACCAACGGCACGAGGGCAAAGCAACCGCCCTATTACAAGCCAGGGCAGAGCTTTATGAGGATGCCAGGCGAACTAACCCAAGTCGGTGGAGCACTCGCACACGCAACTGGAAGCTGGCAGATGCCGTTTATTTAAATCCTGAGCGCCCTGAAATAAAGGACGCAATGGACTAGCAACCGTAAGACCAAGGCGACAGGTACCTTGACATGTACCGCGTTTGTAAAAAAGTGAGTCGCCGTAAGGGCGAAACCGCCAGCCGCAGCACCCGAAAAAACCGGATATACATTCAGTAAGCCAGAACAGGGGCGCCCATAAGGGCGCCATCGCCAGCAGGCTGGCTCCCACAGTCGAATGAAGTCGCTCACCAAATCGCGGACAACAAAAAACCCGCTGAAATCACTCTCAGCGGGTTCTCTATTTCAGCAGCAAAGAAGATCAAAAATCCTCCAACCGCCACACCTCATAAGCCGGCGTCTCATACGGATGACTGAGCTTCAACGCCGCCACAACAGCAACGATCAACTCATCCGCAACAACAAGCTCAACCTTCCACTCCTCGACCCGCTCAACCTGCCCAGCCTGACCCATAAACGGCTGACTCCCGTCCAAAGGTCGAAACTGGCCCAGACCCAGCACCTGCCATGCACAGTGGTCATAGTCACCAATCCGCCCGCCACCGGCTGCGAATACAGCGTCCTTGACCACCTCGACATGACTGTCAGGAACAAAAAACCCAAGCTTGTACACGACGCTTAGTTAACCCAGACGCGTGCATTACGGAACATACGCATCCACGGTGCGTCTTCGTTCCAGTCTTCCGAACGCCACGAGTTCTGCACCGCGCGGAACACCCGCTCCGGGTGCGGCATCATGATCGTCACACGACCATCACGGCTGGTGAGACCGGTAATCCCGCGCGGCGAACCGTTCGGGTTGGCCGGATACTTCTCGGTGACCTTGCCATGGTTATCGACGAAACGCATCGCCACACAACCCGACAGATCGGCTTCCAGCAACGCCTCTTCGCTTTCGAATTCGGCATGACCTTCACCGTGAGCGATGGCGATCGGCATACGCGAACCGGCCATGCCCTGCAGGAAGATCGAGTTCGATTCCTGAACCTGAACCATCGCCACGCGCGCTTCGAACTGCTCGGAGCGGTTGCGCACGAAGTGCGGCCAGAACTCGCTGCCCGGGATCAGCTCGTGCAGGTTGGACATCATCTGGCAACCGTTGCACACGCCGAGGGTGAAGCTGTCGTTACGTTCGAAGAAGCCCTGGAACGCATCGCGGGCACGGCTGTTGAACAGTGCGGATTTGGCCCAGCCCTCACCGGCGCCGAGTACGTCGCCGTAGGAGAAACCACCGCACGCCACCAGACCTTTGAACTCGTTCAGGTCGACACGGCCGGCCAGAATGTCGCTCATGTGCACGTCGATCGCGTTGAAACCGGCGCGGTCGAACGCGGCCGCCATTTCCACCTGACCGTTGACGCCCTGCTCACGCAGCACGGCAACCTGTGGGCGGATGCCTTTCTTGATGTAAGGCGCGGCGATGTCCTGGTTGACGTCGTAGCTGAGCTTGACGCTCAGGCCCGGGTTGTCTTCTTCCAGCAACACGTCGAACTCTTGCTCGGCGCAGTCGACGTTGTCACGCAGACGCTGGATCTGGTAGCTGGTCTCGGCCCACTGACGTTGCAGCAGACGACGCTGGCCTTCGAACACGGTGTCACCGTTGAAGGTGATGTTGATCTGGCCATTGTTGATCGGCTGACCGATCACCGACACGCAGTCGCCCAGACCGGCAGCGCTGAACTGCGCGAGGATATCCGGAGTCGCGTCCTGACGAACCTGGATCACCGCGCCCAGTTCTTCGTTGAACAGGATCGCAGCGATATCGGCCGAAGTCTCAGCCAGACCGTCGAGGTTCAGGCTCAGACCGCAGTGACCGGCGAAGGCCATTTCCACCACGGAGGTCAGCAGACCACCGTCGGAACGGTCGTGGTAAGCCAGCAAATGACCGTCGGCGTTGAGGCCCTGGATCACTGCAAAGAAGGCTTTCAGGTCTTCGGCGTCATCGACGTCCGGAGCCTGATTGCCGAGCTTGCCGTGGGTCTGTGCAAGGATCGAAGCGCCCATGCGGTTCTGACCACGACCGAGGTCGATCAGGATCAGATCCGTGGTGCCTTTGTCCATGCGCAGTTCCGGGGTCAGGGTCTGACGAATGTCAGCCACTGGCGCGAAACCGGTCACGATCAGCGACATCGGCGAGGTCACGGTTTTTTCTTCACCGTTGTCGTTCCAGCGCGTGGCCATGGACATCGAGTCCTTGCCCACCGGAATGGTAATGCCCAGCTCAGGGCAGAGTTCCATGCCGACCGCTTTCACGGTGTCGTACAGACGCGCGTCTTCGCCCGGGTGGCCGGCAGCCGACATCCAGTTCGCCGACAGTTTGATGTCGGAGATCTTGTTGATGCGCGAAGCGGCAATGTTGGTCAGGGTTTCGCCGATGGCCATGCGGCCCGACGCCGGAGCGTCCAGCAGTGCCAGCGGAGTACGCTCGCCCATTGCCATCGCTTCACCGGTGTAGACGTCGAAACTGGTGGCGGTGACGGCAACGTCAGCCACTGGAACCTGCCACGGGCCGACCATTTGGTCACGGGCCACGAGGCCGGTGATGGTGCGGTCGCCGATGGTGATCAGGAAGCTTTTGCTCGCGACGGCCGGGTGGTGCAGAACGCGCTCGATGCTCTCGGTGATGTCGAGGTCCGACGGATCGAAATCGTCGCCCATCTCGGCTTCACGCACCACCGAACGGTGCATGCGCGGGGCCTTGCCCAGCAACACTTCCAGCGGCATGTCCACCGGGCTGTTGCCGAAGTGACTGTCGGTGACGGTCAGTTGCGGTTCGGCAGTGGCTTCGCCAACAACGGCAAACGGGCAGCGCTCACGTTCGCAGATCGCCTGGAAGCGCTCGAAGTCAGCCGGGCCGACCGCCAGAACGTAACGTTCCTGGGATTCGTTGGACCAGATTTCGTGCGGGGCCATGCCCGGCTCGTCGTTTGGAATATTGCGCAGTTCGAAACGGCCACCGCGGTCGCCGTCGTTGACCAGTTCCGGGAAGGCGTTGGACAGACCGCCCGCGCCGACGTCGTGGATGAAGCTGATCGGGTTCTTGTCACCCAGTTGCCAGCAACGGTCGATGACTTCCTGGCAGCGACGCTCCATCTCAGGGTTTTCACGCTGAACGGAAGCGAAGTCCAGATCCGCCGAGCTGGTGCCGGTGGCCATGGAGGAAGCAGCGCCGCCGCCCAGACCGATCAGCATCGCCGGGCCGCCGAGCACGATCAGCTTGGAGCCGACGAGGATCTCGCCTTTCTTGACGTGCTCTTCGCGGATGTTGCCCATACCGCCAGCCAGCATGATCGGCTTGTGGTAACCACGGACTTCGTCGCCGTGCGGGGTGGTGATCGATTGCTCGAACGTACGGAAGTAGCCAGTCAGGGCCGGACGACCGAATTCGTTGTTGAACGCAGCGCCGCCGAGCGGGCCTTCGATCATGATGTCCAGCGCAGTAACGATGCGCTCAGGCTTGCCGTACGGCACTTCCCACGGCTGTTCGAAGCCCGGGATTTGCAGGTTGGATACGGTGAAACCGGTCAGGCCAGCCTTTGGCTTGGCGCCACGACCGGTGGCGCCTTCGTCGCGAATCTCGCCGCCGGAACCGGTCGATGCGCCCGGGAACGGGGCAATCGCGGTCGGGTGGTTGTGCGTTTCAACCTTCATCAGGATGTGTACCGGCTCCTGCACCGCGCCGTACTGGCGGGTCTCAGGGTTCGGGAAGAAACGGCCGGCAACGTTGCCGACGATGACCGAGGCGTTGTCCTTATAAGCCGACAGAACACCTTCGCTGTGCATCACGTAGGTGTTCTTGATCATGCCGAACAGGCTTTTTTCCTGGCTCTGGCCGTCGATATCCCAACTGGCGTTGAAGATCTTGTGGCGGCAGTGCTCGGAGTTGGCCTGGGCGAACATCATCAGTTCGATGTCGTGCGGGTTGCGCTTCAAACCGTTGAAGGCGTCGACCAGATAGTCGATTTCGTCTTCGGCCAAGGCCAGGCCCAGCTCGGTGTTGGCTTTTACCAGCGCTGCGCGACCACCGCCGAGGATGTCGATGGCGGTCAGCGGCTTCGGTTCGGCGTGGCTGAACAGACCGGCGGCCTGTTCGAGGTTGCCGAGAACGATCTGGGTCATGCGGTCATGCAGCACGTCGGCAATCAGCTGTGCCTGTTCATCGCTGAACTGGCCGGCCACGTAGAACGCGATACCGCGTTCCAGGCGCTGGATCTTGCTCAGGCCGCAGTTGCGGGCGATGTCGCTGGCCTTGCTCGACCATGGCGAGATGGTGCCGAAACGCGGCAACACCAGGAACAGACGACCGGTCGGCTCTTGAACCGGAACGCTTGGACCGTACTTCAGAAGGCGCGCAAGCACCTGCTGTTCGTCGCCGGTCAGGACGCCGGTAACTTCGGCGAAGTGAGCGAATTCAGCATACAAGCCGCTGACAGCCGGAACCTTCTGGCTCAGTTGCTCAAGGAGTTTGCTGTGGCGAAAGGCAGAAAGGGCAGGAGCGCCGCGCAGGATCAACATCTTCGGGACAGCCTCGGGAAGGGGTGTGCTTTGAGGCCGTGCATTCTAGCCTAAACCGCCCTCAACATCACCCGAAACGCTACGCACGGTTGCACTCGGACCTCGATCTGTGTTTCTGCCTTTGGAGTCAAATTTCGAAGGTGCGGGGTCGCGGCTTATTTTTTCTGTCACAAAATGCCGTAAGGCCCTGTTCCTGCGGGGTTTCGCTCGGTTTTGTGACGACTAGCAGACTGGGCCTTCACTGTCGATATATGGCGCCCGTGGTCCTTTGCGTATACTGCGCAGATGTTTTCCCCAACGGCTTTGCGTCCGCGGTATGCCAAATGGCTGATCGCAACCGGACTCTTCCTGATGCTCAGTGGCTGTGTTGATAAACCCAACACGCTGGAGCGCGTAAAGGAGGATGGCGTGCTGCGGGTGGTTACCCGAAACAGCCCTGCCACCTACTTTCAGGATCGTAACGGTGAAACCGGCTTCGAATACGAGCTGGTGAAGCGCTTCGCCGACGATTTGGGGGTCAAGCTCGAAATCGAGACCGCCGACAATCTCGACGATCTCTTCAACCAGATCGGCAAACCGAACGGCCCGGTGCTGGCCGCAGCAGGTCTGGTCAGCAGCGAAGATCGCAAGAAACAGGTGCGGTTCTCGCACTCCTATCTCGAAGTCACTCCGCAGATCATCTACCGCAACGGCCAGTCACGCCCCACCGATGCCGGTGATCTGGTCGGCAAGAAGATCATGGTGCTCAAGGGCAGCACCCACGCCGAGCAACTGGCGGAGCTGAAAAAGAAGTTTCCGGCCATCGAATACGAAGAGTCCGACGCGGTCGAGGTGGTTGACCTGCTGCGCATGGTCGATGAAGGCCAGATCGATCTGACCCTGGTCGATTCCAACGAAGTGGCGATGAATCAAGTGTACTTCACCAACATCCGCGTGGCTTTCGACCTCGGCGATGCGCGCAGCCAGAGCTGGGCGGTTGCCGCCGGCGAAGACAACAGCCTGCTCAACGAGATCAACGCTTATCTGGACAAGGTGCAGAAGAACGGCACCCTGCAACGTCTGAAGGACCGTTATTACGGCCACGTCGATGTGCTCGGTTACATGGGCGCCACCACCTTCGCCCAGCACTTGCAGCAGCGTCTGCCCAAGTACGAACCGCACTTCAAGGCCTACGCCAAGAAAGAAAAAGTCGACTGGCGCCTGCTCGCAGCCATCGGTTATCAGGAATCGCTGTGGCAACCGACGGTCACCTCGAAGACCGGCGTGCGCGGGCTGATGATGCTGACTCAGAACACCGCTCAGGCCATGGGCGTGTCCAACCGTCTCGATCCGAAGCAAAGCATCATGGGCGGCGCCAAGTACCTTGCCTATATGAAGGATCAACTCGACGATTCGATTCAGGAACCGGACCGTACGTGGTTCGCCCTCGCCGCCTATAACGTTGGCAGCGGTCATCTGGATGACGCGCGCAAGCTGACGGCCAAGGAAGGGCTGAATCCGAATAAATGGCTGGATGTGAAGAAGATCCTGCCACGTCTGTCGCAGAAACAGTGGTACAGCAAGACCCGCTACGGCTACGCCCGGGGCGGCGAGCCGGTGCACTTTGTGGCGAACATTCGTCGCTACTACGACATTTTGACCTGGGTGACGCAGCCGCAGCTGGAAGGTGATCAGGTGGCCGAGGGCAATCTGCATGTGCCGGGGATCGACAAGTCCAAGCCTGCGCAAGAACCTGCCCCGCTCTAACTGACACCCCAAATCAAATGTAGGAGTGAGCCTGCTCGCGATAGCAGTGTGTCAGTCAATTTAATGTTGTCTGACACACCGCTATCGCGAGCAGGCTCACTCCTACAGGGGTTTTGTGTTGAGGCTTATTGTTTGGCAGCAGCCAGGATCAGCGCTTTCATTTCCGACACAGCCGACTTGAAGCCAACGAACAACGCATGCGCCACCAGCGCATGGCCGATGTTCAGTTCGTTGATGCCCTTGATCGCCGCCACCGCCTCAACGTTGTGGTAATGCAGGCCGTGACCGGCGTTGACGATCAGCCCCTGCGCCAGACCAAACGCCACGCCATCCGCCACACGCTTCAACTCTTCAGCAATTTCAGTCGGAGTCTCGGCATCGGCGTAACGCCCGGTGTGCAGCTCAATGGCCGGCGCACCGACACGCTTCGACGCCGCGATCTGGCGCTCGTCAGCATCGATGAACAGCGACACTTCGCTGCCGATCTTCGACAGACGCTCTACCGCTGCCTTGATCCGCGCTTCCTGCCCCGCGACGTCCAGACCGCCTTCGGTGGTGAGTTCCTGACGGGTTTCCGGCACCAGACAGATGTGCGCCGGGCGAATGCGCTCGGCGAACGCCATCATTTCTTCGGTGAGGCCCATTTCGAAGTTCATGCGGGTTTGCAGCACATCCTTGAGCAGGAGCACGTCGCGCTCCTGAATGTGCCGGCGGTCTTCACGCAGATGCACGGTGATGCCATCGGCGCCCGCCTCTTCCGCGTCCAGTGCTGCCTTGACCGGGTCCGGGTAACGCGTGCCGCGGGCCTGACGCAAGGTGGCGACGTGGTCGATGTTCACGCCAAGAAGAATGCGATTGCTGGTGGTCACGGATGCGCTCCTGAATTGAGAGATTCGGCGCACAGCATACGGTGAGATCAGGGCTTGCGAAACAGCTCGCGACTGACGAGGGGCCGACCGCCCAGATGAACGGCGAGTGCCTGGCGCATCAGACGCTTGGCGGCCGAGAGTGCGCCGGGGGCCGACCAGTCGGCTTCGGCCATGGCCAGCAGTTCGACGCCGTTGAACAGGCCCGGTTGCAGCAGGTAAACCCGCTCAAGGCCCGCGTCCACTTGCAGACGATAGAGACCGTCCGCAGCAATGGACTCGCCGTGGATGTCGGTGTTCAGCGAAAAGCCGTAGCCGAGGTCGTCGAGCAGGCGCCATTCGAAGGAGCGCAGCAACGGCTCCAGCGGCCGGCCTTCGGCGAGGGCCAGCAAGGTCGCGGCGTAGTGATCGAACACCGCAGGATGCGGATCTTCGGCAGGCAGCAGGCGGATCAGCAGTTCATTGAGGTAGAGGCCGCTGAAAAGCGCCTCGCCAACCATCCAGGTGGCGGTGCCAACTCCTTCCATGCGCCCAACGTTTTTCAGCTCGCCACGCCCACGGAACTCGACTTCCAGCGGCACGAACGGCCGCGCCAGAGTCCCGGCCTTGCCGCGCGCACTGCGCAACACCGCCCGCAGCCGACCTTGCGGCGTGAGGAAGTCCACCAAAGCGCTGGTTTCGCGATAGGCGCGGGAGTGGAGGACGTAGGCGGGTTGGGCGGGAGGTGGGCTTGAGGACATGGAGCTCTCATTGATAAAACGCGGTTTTATATTCACCCCAAAACCAATGTGGGAGCGAGCTTGCTCGCGAATGCAGGGTGTCAGTCAACAAATATGTCGGCTGGCACTACGCCTTCGCGAGCAAGCTCGCTCCCACAGGTCTCTTCGGTGTTGCGACAACCGCGTATTTACAGGTCGCCGTAACCCAGCGAACGCAGCGCGCGTTCGTCGTCGGACCAGCCGCCCTTCACCTTGACCCACAGGTTGAGCATGATCTTGGAGTCGAACAGCAGCTCCATATCCTTGCGCGCTTCGGTACCGATGCGTTTGATGCGCTCGCCCTTGTCGCCAATGATGATTTTCTTCTGGCCGTCACGTTCAACGAGGATCAGCGCGTGGATGTGCAGAGTCTTGCCCATCTGCTTGAACTCTTCGATTTCCACGGTGATCTGGTACGGCAGCTCGGCGCCCATCTGGCGCATGATTTTCTCGCGGACCAGTTCAGCGGCGAGGAAGCGGCTGCTGCGGTCAGTGATCTGGTCTTCCGGGAAGAAGTGATCGTTCTCCGGCAGGTAACCGGCAATGACCTTTTCCAGCGCTTCGAGATTGTGCCCGTGCTGTGCCGAAATCGGGATGATCTGCGCGTTCGGCAGCTGTTCCTGCAACCAGGACAGGTGCGGCATCAGCTCAGCCTTGTCTTCGATACGGTCGGTCTTGTTCAACGCGACGATCAGCGGGCCGGTCACGTACTGCACGCGCTCCAGAACCATCTGGTCTTCGTCGGTCCACTTGGTGCGGTCAACCACGAAGATCACCACGTCGACGTCTTTCAACGCCGCCGAAGCGGTTTTGTTCATGTAACGGTTGAGAGCCTTTTCGCCGCCCTTGTGCATGCCGGGCGTGTCGACGTAGATAGCCTGCACGTCGCCTTCGGTCTTGATGCCGAGCATGTTGTGACGGGTGGTCTGCGGCTTGCGCGAGGTGATCGCGAGCTTCTGGCCGAGGATGTGGTTCAACAGCGTCGACTTGCCCACGTTCGGCCGGCCAACGATGGCGACATAGCCACAGCGTGTTACGTTTGAATCAGTCATGGCCATTCTCCACGCCCAGGGCAATCAGTGCTGCGGCGGCCGCTACCTGTTCGGCAATACGACGACTCACACCCTGACCTCGGCTTTTTTCATTCAATAAGACAACTTCGCACTCGACGAAGAAGGTTCGGCAGTGCGGCTCGCCCTGGATATCCACCACTTCGTAGCGTGGCAGGTCGCAACCGCGCGATTGCAGGAATTCCTGCAGGCGGGTTTTCGGGTCTTTGTTGGTATCGACCAGGGTCAGACCTTCAAACTCACCGGCCAGCCAGGCCAGTACGCGTTCGCGGGCCATGTCCATGCCGGCGTCGAGATAGATTGCGCCAATCAGCGCTTCAAGAGCATCGGCCAGAATCGATTCGCGACGGAAACCGCCGCTTTTCAGCTCCCCGGAACCCAGACGCAGGTATTCGCCCAGGTCGAAACCGCGCGCCAGAACGGCCAGCGTCTCACCTTTCACCAGGCGTGCGCGCAAACGCGACAACTGGCCTTCGCGGGCGAGCGGGAAGCGATCGAACAAGGCCTCGCCGGCGACAAAGTTGAGGATGGCATCGCCGAGGAATTCCAGGCGTTCATTGTTGCGCCCGGCAAAGCTGCGGTGCGTGAGGGCCAGAACCATCAGGTCCTGGTCCTTGAAGGTGTAACCGAGCTGACGCTCGAGACGGCTTAAGGAGTCGCTCACGGTTTACCCACGCTGAGTTCGTGGCTGGTTTCCACCGCCATCGCCGGGTTGCGGCGCAGGCTTGGGACAATTAACGCTGTGTTCAAAAATTACATCCTGAATATCGTTGGCTTCATGCCCCGGAGGCGATTGTGTCAGCTCCAGAAATGCATTCGGCGCTGTGTTCAACAGCGCCGTGTGTGATTACTTGATCAGGCCGACCCGCGAGAAATTCGGCAGGTGGCTGAGTTTCGGTTCCGGCCAGCTCATCCAGACCGCGAAGGCCTTGCCGACGATGTTCTGGTCGGGAACCATGCCCAGCAGATCCTTGGGAATGTTCGGATCATCCCAGTAGCGACTGTCGTTGGAGTTGTCGCGGTTGTCGCCCATCATGAAGTAGTGCCCGGCCGGCACGGTCCACGAATGGTCCGGGGTAGCGCGATAGCGGCTCATCTCCTTGCGGATCAGGTGCTCGGCAGCGCCGAGTTTTTCCTTGTAGAGCTCTGCGCTGCCCAACGTGCCCGGCTCGGAGCCGACCAGTTGTTCGGCAATCGACTCGCCGTTGACGAACAGACGCTTGTCGGCGGTGTAACGCACCGTGTCGCCCGGCAGGCCGACTACACGCTTGATGTAGTTGACGTTCGGGTCGCTCGGGTAGCGGAACACCATCACATCACCGCGCTGCGGATCACCGACTTCGATGATTTTCTTGTCGATCACCGGCAAGCGGATCCCGTAAGAAAACTTGCTCACCAGAATGAAGTCGCCAACGTCCAGGGTCGGTTTCATCGAGCCGGAAGGAATCTGGAACGGTTCCACGAGGAACGAACGCAGCACCAGCACGATGAACAACACCGGGAAGAACGACTTGCCGTATTCGACCAGCAACGGTTCTTTGTTCAGCTTCTCGACCACCACCACATCAGGCTGGCTGACGCTGCCCTGATAGGAAGCGATGGCCGAACGCCGACGCGGTGCCAGGATCAACAGATCGAGCAACGCCAAAAGACCGCAGACGAACACGGCAATGACCAGCAACAGCGGGAAATTTAGTGACATAGGACCTAACTATCCAACCTGAGCACGGCGAGGAAGGCTTCTTGTGGAATTTCCACGTTACCGACCTGTTTCATGCGTTTTTTACCGGCCTTTTGCTTTTCAAGCAGCTTTTTCTTACGGCTGACGTCGCCACCGTAGCATTTGGCCAATACGTTCTTTCTGAGTGCCTTGACGGTTGTCCGGGCAACGATCTGACCGCCAATGGCAGCCTGAATCGCCACGTCGAACATCTGGCGCGGAATCAGTTCTTTCATCTTCTCGGTCAGCTGGCGACCTTTGTAGTTCGCATTGTCACGGTGCACGATCAGCGCCAGAGCGTCGACCTTGTCGCCGTTGATCAACACGTCCAGTTTCACCAGACTAGCCGATTGGTAACGATCGAAATGGTAATCCAGCGAAGCATAGCCGCGACTGGTGGATTTCAGACGGTCGAAGAAGTCGAGAACCACTTCGTTCATCGGCAGATCGTAAGTCACTTGCACCTGCGAGCCGAGGAACAGCATGTCGTGCTGGACGCCACGCTTCTCGATGCACAGGGTAATCACGTTGCCCAGGTGTTCCTGCGGCACAAGGATGTTGGCGCGCACGATCGGCTCGCGCATATCCTCGATAGTCGACAAGTCTGGAAGCTTCGACGGGTTGTCGACGTAAATCGTTTCACCGGTTTTCAGCAGCAATTCGAAAATTACCGTCGGCGCCGTGGTAATCAGGTCCAGGTCGTACTCGCGCTCCAGGCGCTCCTGGATGATTTCCATGTGCAGCATGCCGAGGAACCCGCAACGGAAGCCGAAGCCCAGTGCGTCGGAGCTTTCCGGGGTGTACTGCAGCGACGAGTCGTTGAGGGTCAGCTTCTGCAATGCTTCGCGGAAATCTTCGAAGTCGTCGGAGCTGACCGGGAACAGACCGGCGTAAACCTGTGGCTGGATGCGTTTGAAGCCAGGCAGCACGGCAACGTCCGGGGTCGAGTTCAGGGTCAGGGTGTCACCGACCGGTGCACCGTGAATGTCCTTGATGCCGGCAATGATGAAGCCCACTTCGCCGGCCTTGAGGTCAACGGTGGCGGTGTGTTTCGGGTTGAACACACCAACGCTGTCGACCAGGTGGATCTTGCCGGTGGACTTGACGAGGATCTTGTCGCCCTTCTTCACGCGGCCATGACGCACGCGCACCAGGGAGACAACGCCCAGGTAGTTGTCGAACCAGGAGTCGATGATCAACGCTTGCAGCGGATCTTCGTAGTTACCGGTTGGCGCAGGGATGACCTTGACCAGACGCTCGAGCACTTCGTCGACGCCCAGGCCAGTCTTGGCGCTGCACTCGACCGCATCGGTAGCATCGATGCCAATGATCTTCTCGATTTCTTCTTTGACGCGGTCCGGATCAGCCTGTGGCAGGTCGATCTTGTTCAGGACCGGCATGACCTCAAGGCCCTGCTCGATGGCGGTGTAGCAGTTGGCCACGGACTGGGCTTCAACACCTTGACCGGCGTCGACTACCAGCAACGCACCTTCACAGGCCGCCAGGGAGCGGCTGACTTCGTAGGTGAAGTCAACGTGGCCCGGGGTGTCAATGAAGTTCAACTGATAGTTGATGCCGTCGCGGGCCTTGTAATAAAGGGTGACGCTGTGGGCCTTGATGGTGATCCCGCGTTCACGCTCCAGATCCATGGAATCCAGTACCTGGGCTTCCATTTCACGCTCGGCCAGGCCGCCGCACATCTGGATGAAGCGATCGGCCAGCGTCGACTTGCCATGGTCAATGTGGGCGATGATGGAGAAATTGCGGATATGACTCAAATCACTCACGGATCAACACTCAAAAAGGCTGCAGGCATAGCCCGCCGAAAAATAGCCGGGAATTGTACCTGATACACGGCGCAAGCGTCACGTTCACCTGTCACCCGGATTGCATGCAAAAACGCCCCGGTCTGTCGACCGAGGCGTTTTCAAGGTTAAAGCACTGACAAAAACACCGTCTTCAACCGGCTCTACGCAGCAACCAGACACCCAGCAGGGCGCAGACGCCGGCCGGTACCAGCACCGCAAACAGCGGCGAGAAACCGAACACCAGGCTCGACGGGCCGAGCAGATCCTGAACAATGCGGAAGGTGAACCCCACCAGCACGCCAGTGAATACCCGCTGACCGAGGGTCACCGAACGCAGCGGCCCGAAGATGAAGGAGATCGCCATCAACACCAGCGCTGCGGTGACCAACGGCTGCAACACCTTGACCCAAAAAGCCAGCCAGTAACGGCCGTTGCTCAAGCCCTGATCCGCCAGATAGTGGATATAACCCCACAGACCGGTGATCGACAGCGATTCCGGCGCCATGACTACCGTGTTGAGCAATTGCGGGCTCAGCGATACATCCCAGCTTTCGCTTGGTGTGTTGACGACTTCAGTGCTGCGCTCATGGAACAGCGTGGTGGTGACGTCAGTCAGCTCCCACTTTTGCCCGTCGAACTCGGCGCGCTTGGCGAAGCTCGACGACAGCAGATGCCGTTCTTTGTCGAAGTGATAGCGGGTCACGCCATACAACAGACCGTTAGGCTGCACGGCGTTGATGTGGATGAATTCCTCACCCTGACGGTGCCACATACCGTGCTTGGCGCTTTGCGCATCGCCACTGCCCTGAGCCAGCGAACGATTGGCCTGCGCCATGCTTTCGGTTGCCGGCGCAACGTACTCGCCGATCAGCACGCCAGCCAGCATCAGCACCAGCATTGGCTTCATGACGGCCCAGACGATACGCCCGATGGAAACACCAGCGGCGCGCATCACCGTCAGTTCGCTGCTGCTGGCCAGACTGCCGAGGCCGATCAGGCAGCCGATCAGCGCTGCCATCGGCAACATTTCGTAAAGACGACGTGGTGCGGTCAGCAGCACGAAGCTCAACACATCGGTCAGGGTGTAGGTATCGCTGACGTCACTCATCTCGTCGATGAAGGCAAACAACGTTGCCAGACCCAGAATGATCGCCAGCACGGCGATGATCGCCATAAACACGCTGCTGCCGATGTAGCGGTCGAGTTTAACCACGAGCCACCTCCAGCGCAGCGCTGCGACGGCTGGCCATCTTCAGGCGCAAGGGCTCCCAATACAGCAGGCCGAGACCGATGATCAGGAAGATCGCGTGCACCCACCACAAGCCCAGGTTCGCCGGGAGTTTGCCCTTCTCGAGGGCGCCGCGGGCGGCAATCAGGATGGTCAGATAAGC
The DNA here is from genome assembly GCF_052567255.1 of Pseudomonas sp. McL0111. Taxonomy (NCBI): domain Bacteria; kingdom Pseudomonadati; phylum Pseudomonadota; class Gammaproteobacteria; order Pseudomonadales; family Pseudomonadaceae; genus Pseudomonas; species Pseudomonas sp. McL0111. The sequence goes on from NZ_CP199585.1 coordinate 387,590, forward strand.
CATATAAAGAAGAATCGCCGGCAGCAGCTTGAGGAAACGTCCCTGACGCGGATTGACCCGCGACAGCGGCACCGCCATCAGGGTCACGATAAATACCAGCAACGGCAGCGACAGACGCCACTGCAATTCGGCCTTGGCGCGAATGTCGTCATTGCTCATCAAAGTCGAAGTCGGCATGGCGTCGCGGTCGGTGACTTCCTCGCTGACATCCGGCTTGGGCAGCAGCACACCATAGGTTTCGTAATGAATGGCGCGATAGTCGGCCTGCCCCGGGCTGCCGTCATAGCGATAGCCGTTGTGCAGAATCAGGTAGCGGTTGCCGTCGTGACGGATTTCCTGCTGACCCTTTTCCGCTACAAGCACGGAAATCCCGCGGTCCTTCTGGTCGGCGCCGAGGTTCTTCTGCGAGATGAATACGCCGCTGAGATTGATCCGGTCGTCAGTCAGGCTTTCGGTGTAAGTCACCCGGGTACCGTCGCGCAGGGCCTGGAAGCGACCTGGCTCAAGGGTGTCGAATTCGGTCAGCGCGTCCTGCTTGTTCAGCAGCAACTGGAACTGATTGGCACCCTGCGGGGCCAGACTCAGGCTCAGCCATGCCACGACCAGCGCCACCAGCGCGGCCGGAAACAGAGTCATGCCCAGCAACTTCTGCTGGCTCATGCCGGTCGCCGAGAGCACGGTCATTTCGCTTTCGAGGTACAGGCGACCGTATGCCAGCAAGATCCCGAGAAACAGGCCCAGCGGCAAAATCAGTTGCAGGAAGCCCGGCAGACGGAAGCCCATGATCAGGAACAGCGAGCCCGGATCGAGCTGGCCGGCAGCGGCCTGAGCCAGGTATTTGATGAAGCGACCGCTCATAATGATGACCAGCAACACCGCACTCACGGCACTGAGGGTCAACAGGACTTCGCGGGACAGATAACGGAAGACGATCAAACCAGACACTCCAGGGTTGTCAGGCTAAGGCGGCCAAACAAGCAAACGTATCGACCGGCCCGCAAGGCAGAGCGGTCGAAAAAGATGCGGCATTATCCTGTGATTGAGGGCGCCTGTCACTGCGCACACTCATCCAGCGATGCAATACGTTGAAGATCGTACAACCGAGGGTTGTCAGGCGCGGCAAGCGAGGTTCAAACTGCGGCCTTTGTCGCGGGCGCTGGCCTGCGTCTCTTCTATCTATAAGCAGGCGACTGCGGACTCCGTCGAACGCCTGCGTGCTGACCATTCATTCAGGGACCCGGACATGGAACTGGTTGTAAAAAGCGTTAGCCCAGAAACGTTGAAAACCGCCACTCTGGTGGTTGCCATTGGCGAAGGCCGCAAACTCGGCGTCGCCGCCAAACAGGTCGATGAACTGAGCGGTGGCGCGATCAGCGCCGTGCTCAAGCGTGGCGATATCGCCGGCAAGGTCGGTCAGACCCTGCTGCTGCACAGCCTGCCGAACCTCAAGGCCGAGCGCGTGTTGCTGGTCGGTGTGGGTAAAGATGAAGAGCTTGGCGACCGTCCTTTCCGCAAAATCGCCGCCGGCATCCTCAACACCCTGAAAGGCCTGGGCGGCACTGATGCCGTGCTGGCACTGGACGAAATCATCGTCAAAGGTCGCGACAGCTACGGCAAAACCCGTCTGCTGGCCGAAACCCTGGTGGACGGCGGATACACTTTTGATCAGTTCAAGAGCCAGAAAGCCGAACCGCGCGCCCTGAAGAAAATCACCCTGCTGACCATCAAGGCTGCTCAAGCCGAAGTGCAGCGCGCCGTGAACCACGCCACCGCGATCGCCAACGGCATGGCCTTCACCCGTAACCTGGGCAACCTGCCGCCGAACATCTGCCACCCGACTTTCCTCGGCGAACAAGCCAAGGATCTGGGCAAAGAGTTCAAGGATCTGAAAGTCGAAGTGCTCGACGAGAAGAAGATCAAATCGCTGGGCATGGGTTCGTTCTACGCCGTTGGCCAGGGCAGCGCCCAGCCACCACGCCTGATCGTCATGCAATACAACGGCGGCAAGAAATCCGAGAAGCCTTACGCGCTGGTCGGTAAAGGCATCACGTTCGACACTGGCGGCATCAGCCTGAAACCGGGCGCCGGCATGGACGAAATGAAGTACGACATGGGCGGCGCTGCCAGCGTGTTCGGCACCCTGCGTGCCGTGCTTGAGCTGAAACTGCCGATCAACCTGGTGTGCGTCCTCGCTTGCGCGGAAAACATGCCGAGCGGGAACGCTGCACGTCCGGGCGACATCGTCACCACCATGAGCGGCCAGACCGTGGAAATCCTCAACACCGACGCCGAAGGCCGTCTGGTGCTGTGCGACGCCCTGACCTACTCCGAGCGCTTCAAGCCGCAAGCCGTGATCGACATCGCCACCCTGACCGGTGCCTGCGTGGTTGCACTGGGCGCGCACACTTCCGGCCTGCTGGGCAACAACGACGAACTGATCGGCCAACTGTTGAGCGCCGGCAAGGCTGCCGATGACCGCGCCTGGCAACTGCCGCTGTTCGACGAATACCAGGAACAACTGGACAGCCCGTTCGCCGACATCGCCAACATTGGCGGCCCGAAAGCAGGCACCATCACCGCTGCCTGCTTCCTGTCGCGCTTCACCAAAAACCTGAACTGGGCGCACCTGGACATCGCGGGCACCGCATGGACCAGCGGCGGCAAGGACAAGGGCGCCACTGGCCGTCCGGTTCCACTGCTGACCCAATACCTGCTGGATCGCGCCAAAGCCTGAAACCGATGACTTGCGGCGGCGTCCTCCTCTTTGGAGGGCGCCGCTTGCAACTCAGGAACCGCAATGACCAAAGTCGATTTCTACATCCTGCCCAGCGCCGATCCTTCGGCACGCCTGGATTTTGCCTGCAAGCTCACCGAAAAAGCCTGGCGCATGGGTCACCGCATCTACCTGCATTGCAGCGATGCCGCTCAGCGCGATGATCTCGATGCGCGCCTGTGGGCATTCAAGGGCGAAAGCTTCGTGCCTCACGGCCCTGCCGACAGCGAACCGGAAGGTTTGATTGTCTTGGGTGTGGGTGACGACTGCGGCCAACACCAGGATCTGCTGGTCAACCTCGATCTGAAAGTCCCGGCCTTCGCCAACAAATTCGCTCGCGTAGCGGAGGTTGTGGTGGAAGATCCGGCGATTCGACAGGCCGCGCGGGAGAGTTTCCGTTTCTACCGCGAACAGGGCTATCCTCTGCAAGATCACCGTTTACAGCGACTATGAGTACGCCGATGGACACTCCAAAACCGCTGCAAAAGCCCGGCCTGCTGGACGATCTCGAATCGATCCGCCAGTTGCTCGGCGATGACAACCTGCAACCGCCACTGCTGACCGACACGGTCGATGATGGCGAACAGGAACAAATTCCGATGTTGTTCGATGCGGTCAGCCCTGCGCCGCAAGCTGTCGAACCACCTCCCGCACCTGCCCCGACACCTGCCGCCCAACCGGCAGCGCCTGTGGATAAAGGTCCGGACGCCCTGCTGCACCTGGACAGCGAACTGCGCGCCGCCGCGCAATTGATCATGCAAGACGTGATCGACGACTTCGCCCCGCACATCGAAACCGAAATCAAACGCCGCCTCGATGCGCGGATGGAACGGCTACTGAGCCAGTACGAATAATCCTTCCTGACCTGCTGGAGCAGCCCTGTGGCGAGGGGATTTATCCCCGTTCGGCTGCGCAGCAGTCGTAAACCCTGTAAATGCGCATCGTCGATGAAATGCTGGGGCCGCTGCGCAGCCCAACGGGGATAAATCCCCTCACCACACAGGCTCTCTCCAACATAAGATCCCCACCCGGCCCGCCCCGCTCGCCCTCGGCCCCATGCCCCGCTATACTTCCCGGCTTTTCCTGAATAAATGCCAATAGGGTCCCGCCGCGCATGGATAAGACCTACCAGCCGCACGCCATTGAAACTTCCTGGTACAACACCTGGGAGTCTGAGAACTATTTCGCCCCGCAAGGCGCGGGCGACTCCTACACCATCATGATCCCGCCGCCGAACGTCACCGGTAGCCTGCACATGGGTCACGGATTCAACAACGCGATCATGGACGCCCTGATCCGTTTCCGTCGCATGCAGGGTCGTAATACCCTGTGGCAGCCGGGCACCGACCACGCCGGTATCGCCACGCAGATGCTGGTGGAGCGTCAACTCGAAGCTCAGGGTCAGAATCGCCACGATCTGGGCCGCGAGAAATTCCTCGAGAAAATCTGGGAATGGAAGGATCAGTCCGGCGGCAACATCAGCCGTCAGATCCGCCGCCTCGGCTCGTCCGTGGATTGGAGCCGCGAGCGCTTCACCATGGACGACGGCCTGTCCGAAGCCGTTAAAGAAGCTTTCGTGCGCCTGCATGAAGACGGCCTGATCTATCGCGGCAAGCGTCTGGTCAACTGGGACACCAAGCTGCACACGGCGATTTCCGACCTCGAAGTGGAAAACCACGACGAGAAAGGTTTCCTGTGGAACCTGAAGTACCCGCTGGCTGATGGCGCGAAAACCGCTGAAGGCAACGATTTCCTGATCGTCGCGACCACCCGTCCGGAAACCATGCTCGGCGACTCCGCCGTCGCCGTTAACCCGAACGACGAGCGCTACAAAGCCTTGATCGGCAAGTTTATCGAGCTGCCACTGGTTGGCCGCCGCATCCCGATCATCGCCGACGATTACTGCGATCCTGAATTCGGCACCGGCTGCGTGAAAATCACCCCGGCCCACGATTTCAACGACTACGAAGTCGGCAAGCGCCACAACCTGCCGCTGCTGAACATCTTCGACAAGAACGCCAACGTGCTGCCTGCGGCCCAGGTGTTCAACCTCGACGGTACGCTGAACGAGACCATCGACGGCGCGATTCCGGCCGAATATGCCGGTCTGGAGCGTTTTGAAGCGCGCAAGCAGATCGTTGCTGCGTTCGACGCCGCCGGCCTGTTGGTCAGCGTCGACGATCACAACCTGAAAGTACCGAAGGGCGACCGCTCCGGCACCATCATCGAGCCGTGGCTGACCGACCAGTGGTACGTGTCGACCAAGCCATTGGCCGAGCCTGCGATTGAAGCCGTTGAAGACGGCCGCATCCAGTTCGTGCCGAAGCAGTACGAAAACATGTACTTCTCGTGGATGCGTGACATCCAGGACTGGTGCATCAGCCGTCAGCTGTGGTGGGGCCACCGGATTCCGGCCTGGTACGACGAGTCGGGCAAAGTCTACGTCGGTCGCGACGAAGCCGAAGTTCGCGCCAAGCACAATCTCGGCCCGGACGTTGCACTGCAACAGGACAACGACGTTCTCGACACCTGGTTCAGTTCCGGCCTGTGGACATTCTCCACACTGGGCTGGCCTGAGCAGACCGAGTTCCTGAAGAAATTCCACTCCACCGACGTGCTGGTGACTGGCTTCGACATCATTTTCTTCTGGGTTGCCCGGATGATCATGCTCACCATGCATTTGGTGAAAAACGAAGACGGCACGCCGCAGGTACCGTTCAAGACCGTTTATGTTCACGGTCTGGTACGTGATGGCCAAGGCCAGAAGATGTCCAAGTCCAAGGGCAACGTCCTTGACCCGCTGGACATCATCGACGGTATCGAGCTGGAAGAGCTGGTGCAGAAACGCACCTCCGGCATGATGCAGCCGAAACTGGCGAAGAAGATCGAGAAGCAGACCCGCGAAGAATTCGCCGAAGGCATCGCCAGTTACGGCACCGACGCCCTGCGCTTCACTTTCTGCTCGCTGGCATCGACCGGTCGCGACATCAAGTTCGACATGGGCCGCGTTGAAGGCTATCGCAACTTCTGCAACAAGATCTGGAACGCCGCGCGTTATGTTCTGGACAAGGGCGAAGACTGCGGCCAGAACGGCGAGGCCTACGAGCTGTCGCTGGCGGATCGCTGGATCATCTCGCAACTGCAACGCACCGAAGCCGAAGTGACCCGTCAACTGGATCAATTCCGTTTCGACCTGGCTGCACAAGCACTGTACGAGTTCATCTGGAACCAGTATTGCGACTGGTACCTGGAACTGTCCAAGCCTGTGCTGTGGGACGAAAACGCTCCGGTCGAACGTCAACGTGGCACTCGCCGTACGCTGGTTCGCGTACTGGAAGTGGCGCTGCGTCTGGCGCACCCGTTCATGCCGTTCATCACCGAAGAAATCTGGCAGCGTATCGCGCCGCTGGCCGGTATCGAAGGCAAGACGATCATGCTGCAACCTTGGCCAGTGGCCAACGAAGAACGCATCGATCAGGGCGCCGAAGATGATATCGAGTGGCTGAAAACCCTGATGCTCGGCACGCGCAACATTCGCGCCGAGATGAACATCGGCCCGGGCAAGCCACTGCCGATCTACCTGAAGAACGTCAGCGCTGAAGACCAGCGTCGTCTGACCGAGAACGAAGCGCTGCTGAAGAAGCTCGCGCGTCTGGAATCGATCACCGTTCTTGCTGCCGGCGAAGAAGCGCCACTGTCCGCCACCGCTCTGGTTGGCGAGATGGAAGTGCTGGTGCCAATGGCCGGTCTGATCGACAAGGGCGCTGAACTGGCGCGTCTGGACAAGGAAATCCTGCGTTTGCAGGGTGAAGTCCAGCGCGTTGGCGGCAAGCTGTCGAACGCCGGTTTCGTAGACAAGGCCCCGGCCGAAGTCATCGAGAAGGAACGCGCCAAGTTGGCCGAAGCCGAACAGGCTCTGGGCAAACTGGCCGAGCAGCATGCGCGGATTGCCAGCCTGTAACGGCAAATCGCACTGAAAAAGGGAGGCCCGAAACGGCCTCCCTTTTTTGTGCCCGCAACTTTTTCATCCACCATAAATCGCTGTGGGAGCGAGCTTGCTCGCGAAGAGGCCATGTCAGGTGAAAATAATTTTGACTGACAGGACGCCTTCGCGAGCAAGCTCGCTCCCACAGGGATCAGTGATATTTTCGATAATGGGTTCGAAGCCGCTGGATGTGGGACAATACCCGCCACTTTCAGCCATACCCGAATCGACCACGCCCATGAACGCCCCTCGCACACCCAAACCTGCGCGCAAGAAGCCTGACTCCGCGACCCCGGCCAAAGCCGTTGAACCGCGTGAAAAAGCCAGCCTGCACCCGCGCAACCGCCATCAGGGTCGTTACGACTTCCCGGCGCTGATCAAGACCACGCCGGAACTGGCGAAGTTTGTGATCATCAATCCGTACGGCAAGGAAAGCATCGACTTCGCCAGTCCGGACGCGGTGCGGGTGTTCAACCGGGCGTTGCTCAAGTCGTTCTACGGCATTGCGCATTGGGATATCCCGGCCGATTACCTCTGCCCACCGGTTCCGGGGCGCGCCGATTACGTGCACTTCCTCGCTGATATGCTAGCCAGCATCAACGATGGCAAGGTGCCGCGCGGTGCGATCATCAACGTGCTGGACATCGGCATGGGCGCCAACTGCGTTTATCCGCTGATCGGTAACAGCGAATACCGCTGGCACTTCCTTGGCTCGGAAATCGATCCGACGGCCGTGGCCGCCGCCAAAGCCATCGTCCAGTCCAACGATCTGAACAAGGTTATCCAGCTGCGCCTGCAGGAGAACCGCAAGCACATCCTGATCGGCTTGCTGGAACCGGGCGAACGTTTTGACCTGACCATGTGCAACCCGCCGTTCCACGCCTCGATGGACGAAGCGACCAAAGGCAGCGAGCGTAAGTGGCGCGCCCTGGGCCGTGCCGACCCGAAACGCAAACTGCCGGTGCTGAACTTCGGCGGGCAGTCGGCTGAATTGTGGTGTGAAGGCGGCGAAGCGCGGTTTGTGACGCAACTGATCGCCGAGAGCGCGAACTTCCAGCACAAAGTGCTGTGGTTCAGCACCCTGGTGTCGAAAGCCTCGAACCTGCCCGCCATCGAAACCGCCCTGAAGAAGGCCGGCGTCCTTGAAAGCCAGGTGGTGGAAATGTCTCAGGGCCAGAAGCAGAGCCGCTTCGTTGCCTGGACCTTCCAGACCAAGTCCGAGCAGCAGATCTGGCGCCGCGAGCGCTGGGTTCGCTAACACTGAACCACTGGCTGGCAAAGTCCAACTGTGGGAGCGAGCTTGCTCGCGAAAGCGGTGTATCAGTCGATATTGAAGCTGACTGACACGCGGCCTTCGCGAGCAAGCTCGCTCCCACAATGGTTTCAGTGGGCATCACCAAATCGCAGACACAAAAAAACCGTGCCCGGATCACTCCGGTGCACGGTTTTTTTATTGTTGCGTCTTACTTGTTCACAGCGTCGGTCAGGCCTTTGGCCACAACCAGCTTGATCACTTTCTTGGCCGGGATTTCGATGGCAGCGCCAGTCGAAGGGTTACGGCCAGTGCGGGCAGGACGCTCGGTCACTTTCAGCTTGCCGATACCTGGCAGAGTGATTTCGCCGCCGTTTTCCAGCTGATCAGCAACGATTTGGCCCAGTTGGTCCAGAGCGTTACGCGCGGTGGTTTTCGGCGCGTCGATAGCTTCAGCGATGTCGGCGATCAGTTGGTCTTTAGTAAGAGCCATGTAGTGTTCCTTCCCTATCAAATTCATATGGATTGCAGAGTGCAGTGTCAGCCATCGAGCCCGATCTTCTGGATCTGGCACCCTCGGCGATAACCACGACGAGTCGGGTTATAGATACCGAAATCAGGGTTTGGTTCGACCTGACAAATGCTGAATGCACGCTTAACGCAGTGACTTCGCGTAAGACGGGGCAAAACTAGCACAGAGACGGGGAAATATCCGCCTCTAGCTACCCATTTGGTCAGCTTTATTGCTCTAAATCGTGAAAAAACTGCATAAGGACAGGCTCCCGCCCCGGAATTGCCCTTCACCCCGCGCCAAAACCAGTGGTTGCGGTACACTGGGCGCTTTTTCGGGGGAGCCTGCCCTCCTCCCATCCACCAGCCGAGAAGCCCATGCCGATCCGTCATTGCATCGTCCATTTGATCGACAAAAAACCCGACGGCACGCCCGCAGTTCTGCACGCTCGTGACTCTGAACTGGCTGAGTCCGCGGCCATCGAGAACATGCTCGCCGACCTCAACGAGAGCTATAACGCCAAACAGGGCAAAGCCTGGGGGCTGTTTCATCCGGAATCCGGTGCGTTCCCGTTCAGCGGCTGGCTGAAGGAATACTTCGAAGGCGGCAAGGATTTCACCGCATTCAGCAAAGTAGCGGTCGAGCATCTGCAAAAACTGATGGAAGAGTCGAACCTGTCGGTCGGTGGCCACGTTTTGTTCGCCCACTACCAGCAAGGCATGACCGATTACCTGGCCATCGCCCTGTTGCACCACAGCGAAGGCGTCGCAGTGACTGACGAACTGGACGTGACCCCGTCGCGCCACCTCGACCTCGGTCAATTGCACCTCGCGGCGCGAATCAACGTCTCCGAGTGGCAGAACAACAAGCAGTCCAAGCAGTACATCTCGTTCATCAAGGGCAAGAACGGCAAAAAGGTTTCGGAGTACTTCCGCGACTTCATCGGCTGCCAGGAAGGCGTCGACGGCCCGGGCGAGACCCGCACCCTGCTCAAGGCCTTCAGCGACTTCGTTGAAAGCGAAGACTTGCCGGAAGAGTCCGCCCGCGAGAAAACCAAGACACTGGTGGATTACGCCAGCAGCCAGGCCAAGCTCGGCGAGCCGATGGGTCTGGAAGAGCTGTCGGAGCTGATCGACGAAGAACGCCCGAAAGCGTTCTACGATCACATCCGCAACAAGGATTACGGCCTGTCGCCGGAGATTCCGGCAGATAAACGCACGCTCAACCAGTTCCGCCGCTTCACCGGCCGCGCCGAAGGCCTGTCGATCAGCTTTGAAGCGCACCTGCTAGGCTCGAAGATCGAATACGACGAAGAAGCCGGCACGCTGGTAATCAAAGGCCTGCCGACCTCGCTCACCGATCAGCTGAAGCGTCGCAACTGATGCTAGGCAATGTGCTGAAGAAGGTTCTGCTGGTACTGCTGGTAGTGGCGGTCTATCAGAACTGGGGCAAGATCGAGCGGGTGTTCAATCCGTCGCAGATAGTCTCCGAGCAGACGCGAGGCCAGGCGAACGTCGTGCTCTATACAACCGACTGGTGCGGCTACTGCAAACAGACCAAGCGCTTTCTCGACAGCAAGGGGATTCCTTTCAAGGAGTTCGATATCGAGAAGGACGCCGAGGCGCGCAAGGCGTATGAGGCTCTTGGTGGACGCGGGATTCCGCTGATCGACGTGAATGGCACGTTGATTCGAGGGTTTGACCAGCAAAAGATTCTTGCAGCCCTGAAATAACCCAACTCCCTGTGGCGAGGGAGCTTGCTCCCGCTGGGCTGCGAAGCGGCCCCCGCTTTTCAAAGTGAGACCGCAATCACCGGTTTTTACGACTGCTGCGCAGCCGAGCGGGAGCAAGCTCCCTCGCCACAGATAGGTAATGGTTACTTGGCTTCGATACGGAAACCAAAGCGCGGAAAGTGCACATGCACCACACCGCCGCGTTCGTCTTCGCGACGTACGATCAGTTCCTCACTGCCAGCAAACAACAACTCGCCTACCACCGGGTCAACGCCGTAATCAATCGCGGCGATTGCCACTTGTTGCCCGGCCTTGAAGCCGTTGGGATCTTCGAACTGCTCATCCGGCAGTGCCGCCGGGGTTGCATTGCGCGCAACGTCCAACGCCTCTTCAGAAGTCATCTCACTCGCCGCGCCATGGCCAAAGCCCAGCACACGCCCCAACCATGCGGATACGGCCGGATAGGCATCGACCAAAGGCGCAGTGACGTGGGTTGCCTTGAGGAACCACATCGGATGCGCCAGGGCGAAGTCGGCAATCGACGGTTCGCCGAACAGGAAGTCGCCCTGCTCGCGCTGCAACTGCTGCTCCAGACGACCCATGATGGTCGGCCATTGGTGCTTGGCCTGCTCGGCGGACAAACGCGTGGCGCTGCCACCGCTGAACAGACCGGCGCGGTCGGCGAGAAACGCCTTGATCGCTTCCGGCGGCAACTTGCCGAAGCGCACCGCCACTGATTCCGGCTGGAATACCAGACTGACTGCGTGCTGAAACACTACCGAGTCGGCCCACGCAGCGAAACTGGCGGCGATCATTTCCTGACCTTCAGGGAAGAATGCGGGCGAGGCTTTTTCCTGCTCCAGACGACGGGCGATCAGCGAGGTGTCGCAATAGATGTCAGCGCCGATTTGCAGCACCGGGGTCTTGCGGTAGCCACCAGTCAGTGCGGTCAGATCGGGTTTGGGCATCACTGGCGAAATATGCACCGAGCGCCAGGACAAGCCTTTGAAACCCAAGAGCAGACGGGCCTTTTCGGCAAATGGGGAGGTCGGGTAATGATGCAGAATCAACTCGGACATGCTCGGCTCCGCCGCTCAAAAGATGAACCCGCAGCTTAGCGTGCATTTGCTTAGCAGCCTACAGATCTGCCTGATGGGAACCGATCAGTCAGATTGATAAGACGCGACCAGACATTCCTTGGCGCTTTTCCTGAGCTTTTTGATCAGCCGTTCCTGACGCAGGGCATCGCCCTTGTCACGACACAACTCGGTGTAGACCAGCGCCATCGCCGGGCTTGAAAGGAAGAAGCGCGCACCCTTGCCGCTTTGGTGCTTGGCGAAACGCCGCACCGGATCATCGCTGATCCCGCAGTACAGCGAGCCATTGGCGGCGCGCACTAGATAGACGAACCAGGATTTGCTCACTGGCACGTCGGCATCGACAGAATTTTCGCTGAGGGTCGTCACTTGTCGATCAAGGGTGCGTAGGAAACAGGCCGCGATCTTATCAGCGACCGGCCTGAAATGCCTTCAGTCCCTTCAATGCCTGCGCACGCACTGCGTTACGCACCACTGGCGTCCAGCCCAGCAGCAGACCTTTGAAACCCAGCGCCTGACGCGACCAGCGCCACAGATCGAACTGATCATGGTGCTCGCAGATCTTGCCGTCGCGAAACACGAAGCGCGCCTGGATATCGTTGATCACGACATTGCCGGTCTGGCTGAAAAGATAGGTCGCCACCCAATGTGCGCCGCCGCTGCGCTCATCGGCGCGGACATTGTCGAAGGTCAGGGAGAAATCCTTGGCCCGGGTCGTAAGCATGCGCCACATGTCGCCGGCATCGCGCCCGCGCAGTTCGCCGAAGGCCGGATCGCTGAACACCACATCATCGGTGTAACACGCGGCCATGGCCTCGGCATCGAGGCGCTGGAAGGCCTGATAGAACCGGGTGATCAACGCAGCATGGGCTTCACTCACGGGCAATCTCCAAAATAGGTACAGATTGCCAGCACGATAATCTGCAATCGCCCGAAACACTATCGGCATTCGCGCACCGAATACCGCCAGACACAAACCCTGTGGGAGCGAGCCTGCTCGCGAAGAGGCATGCACCTTCAATATCACTGGCGCCAGAACCACCGTTTTCGCGAGCAGGCTCGCTCCCACATTTGAAATCACCGCCTCAGATTTTTTCGCTTTGTACCTGCACGTACAGCGCACGCCCGGCACCAAGCCCGGCGATGATCGCGCCCGTACCGATAATGCCGAAGATCCAGCCGACAGCATTCCAGCCGCCGGTCCAGTCGTGCACGACGCCGACCGCGAACGGTCCCATCGACGCCAGGGTGTAACCGAAACCCTGGGACATGCTCGACAGGTTGGCCGCCACATGCGCGTCACGCGAGCGCAACACGATCAAGGTCAGCGCCAGCGAGAACGTGCCGCCCTGCCCCAGACCCAGCAGAATCGCCCAGCCCCACAGACCTTCGATGGGTGCGTACAGGCAACCGAACAGACCGCCGAGGGTCAGCGCCATCACTACCACGATCGCCAGACGCTGATCCTTGCCACGAGTGGCCAGCCACGGTGCAGCCAGGGAACTGGCGAGCTGAACGATGACCGAACCGGACAACACCAGACCGGCCTGGGTCGGGGTCAGCCCGCGACCGATCAGGATCGAGGGCAACCAGCCAAACACGATGTACGCCAGCGACGATTGCAGGCCCATGTACAAAGTCACCTGCCAGGCCAGCGGATCACGCAGCAAACCGCGCACCCGATAAGCCACGTTGTGCGCGCCGTGCTTCTGCCCGACTTGTGGCAGCCAGAACACCGCGGCAGCCAGCGCCGGAATCACCCAGAAGCCAAGGCCCATCGCCCAACTGCCGCCGAAGTGCTCGCTCAACGGCACGCTCGAACCTGCCGCCATCGCCGCGCCCAGGCACAGGGCCATGGTGTAGACACCGGTCATGGTGCCGGCGTGTTTGGCGAAGTCGCGTTTGACGATGCCCGGCAGCAACACGCCGATGATGCCGATGCTCGCGCCGCCAAGGACGCTGCCGGCGAACAGACCGATTTCACCGAAGTTGCTACGAACGATGATGCCGGCGGCCAGTGTCAGCAAAATCCCCAACACCACACGCTCGGCGCCAAAACGCCGCGCCAGAATCGGCGCAAGCGGCGCGAACAGCCCCAGGCAAAGCACCGGCAAGGTGGTCAACAGACCGGCCTGAGCCGCCGACAGCCCCAGACTTTTCGACACATCACTGAGCAGCGGCGCCATGCTCGACAGCGCCGGACGCAGGTTCAGCGCAACCAGAATCAGCCCCAGCAGCAACAGCCATGGTCGGCGCACCAGCGGATGGCTTTGCTGGACTTGTTCGTCATCGGCCTCGGCATCGATCAGCAACTCTTCGAGCTCTGCCGTGCGCTTGGGGGTTGAGAGATTTTTCCCGGTTTCAAGGTTCATTGATCAACTGCCTCGAGAGTGCTTTGGCCCGCTCCGGATCACGTTGCTCGACCGCATCGAGCAACTCGATGTGCAGATCGAACACTTCCTGACGGCGCGGGACGATGTTCAGGGTCTGGCGCAATTGCGCGCCGACGATGCTGGAAAAATAGCGATACAACTCGCTGAGCGTCGGGTTGTGTGCGGCGTCCACCAAACGACGGTGGAACACCAGATCGCAAGCAATGTAGGTATCGAGATCGCCGTGGTAATGGCTACCACTGGTGCCGAGCGCCTCACGCAGTGCGAGCAGGTCTTCATCAGTACGTCGCAATGCGGCCAGGCCAATCGCCTCAACCTCAAGGATGTGCCGGGTTTCCCGGGCCTGCTCTAGCGAGCAGCGCGACAGCGCCTTGAGCGTGTCCATCGGATCGACCAGCGCTCGCAGATAGCTGCCATCGCCCTGACGGATTTCGATCAACCCGGAAAACGCCAACACACGCATGGCTTCGCGCACGGTGTTGCGGCTGATGCCCAGTTCGGCGCACAGCTCAGGCTCGGTTGGCAAACGCTCACCAACAGCCCAAACGCCATCTGTAATGCGCTGGCGCAACTGATCCAAAGCCTGATCGACCAGGGATCGCTTAATGAGAGGTGAAATTTCTGACATAGGATTCGCCCTTTCATCCAATCATAGGATGAATTTTCCGACATGTTAGTCAGACTCGCGTAGGACGGCAACCACCTACGGTCATTAAGAGACATATGGAGCGGCATTTTCGATTAGTCAAAATTACCCTTTAAGGGTAATTTCAGGGACAGGGTTTTGGTTTCTTATGGAAAAGAACACACCCCATTACGACTTGGCGGTGATCAAGGCTGAGGTCAGGCGGCTGGGAACAAAAGCCTTCACAAAATCTGCAGAGAAACACGGCCTGGACCTCGGTTTTAGCCTCAAAGAAATGCGAGAGATCATTTTCGAGTTGCAGCACAGGATGTTGTACAAATCGATGACCACCTATGACGACCATCGGGTCTGGCAGGACGTGTACTACATCAATTCAAAAGACCTGGAGATTTACATCAAGGTGACCTACCGCCCCGGCGGCGGCCCACCGGTGATCTCCTTCAAGGAGAACAACCCATGAAAACCCGGCAATGTGTCAGCTGTGGTGCCCGTGAGGGAATGAGACATTTCGAAGGGCGCGGCGAAACCCTGAGTGTCAAAGGCATGGAGCGCCGTGTAGATGATCTTTCTGGCTGGGAATGCCAGCAATGCGGCGAAGTCGAATGGGATCACGATACCGATAGCGCGGACCGTTACACGCAAGCAGGTGACGAGCTGGTTATCGCGGCCCGACAAATGATCGGTACCGAGATGAAGCGTATCCGGCGCAAATTGCACCTGACGCAGAAAGAAACAGTGCAATTGCTGTCAGGTGGAGGTCACAACGCATTTTCAAGGTACGAGCGCGGTGAATTACTGCCGCCGAAGGCCTTGATGCTTTTGATGCGCTTGCTGGATCGCTACCCGCATTTACTCGCTGATGCTCGAGTCTTGGCCGAAGGGGCGGATTTGAGAGGGGCGTTCAAGTACATCATCCACAAAGAACACGAAACGCTCACGGTGTCTTGAAAGCACTCCAACAGGACTGATCTTTCTGCGGACCGCCAAAGAAATCGGTCCTACCACACGAGTCGTAAAAACCGTCTGCCCATGGAGTGTTTTCCCACACTACATGGGCCTATCTGCCGACATATCCCACAGCCTCCGGACTTCAGACTTTAGACATTCATCTGAGGGCGCTCTTGCCCTTTGTTTTTGTCCATAAGGAAGTGGAACAGCTCATGGTAGAAGTCAATTTCGGCACTCAGCGCGGCCGCCCTTTTGTCCTGGAAAAAAATCGTCAGCTGCTGGCAGTGCGCAGTCATGCAGGAAAGAACCTGACACACACACTGTGCTGCGAGTCGGCGCTCTCTGCGCTGGAAGGTTGCGAACTGTTGCTGCATGTCGAAGACGCTGATGTACAAGTTTTCAAACTGCCTCTGAACGCTGACCCGTCGCAACGCAAAGCCATGCTGCGAAAGTTGCCGGATGTGCGTTTCGCCGGCAGCGTCCTGATGGACCCTCGCACGCAAGAGCCCGTGCTCTACACCGAGAATATTTTTTTAAAGTTCACCGACTCACTGAAAGCCACGCAATGCCTGGCCATCCTCGATGAGCTGGGACTGATGATCAAACAACAGGTGCCTTACGCAGCCAATGCCTTTTTCGTACATCACCCCGACGTCCAGGGAATCGATATCTGTGCATTAACCTGTGATTGGCTGAAGCGCGACGAGATCGAGTACTGCCATCCGGAGATGCTCCGCCAAGGCCAGCGCCGGGCGATCCACGCCAATCAGTGGCATCTGAAGAAAACCACTGTGACCTACCAGGTCGAAATCGATGCCAGCGCCAATGTCGAAGCCGCCCATGAACTCGCGCAGGGCGCAGGCATCGTGATTGCAGTCATCGACGATGCCTTTGATATAGACCATCCCGAGTTTGCCGGAGAAGGCAAAGTGGTCGGCGCACAGAACTTTGACCGACGTAACGCCAAGCAAGGTCCACGGCCAAAAAACGCCTTTGAACGACATGGCACTGCCGCCGCCGGGGTGGCTTGCGCGAATGGTCAGGACGGTGCCAGCGGCGTTGCCCCGCAGGCCAGCCTGATGCCGTTGAAACTGACCAAACCCTTGGGTTCACGGGCTGAGGCTGACGCCTTTTTCTGGGCTGCCGATCAAGGTGCCGACATTATTTCCTGCAGTTGGGGACCGGCCGAAGGGCATTGGGCTGATCCCTCCGACCCGCGTCACACACAAGTATTTCCGCTGGCGGCCAGCACTCGTCTGGCTATCGAATACGCAGCCACCAAAGGCCGTAACGGCAAAGGCTGCGTGATCTTTTTTGGCGCAGGCAACGGTAATGAATGTGTCGATAACGATGGCTACTCCAGCCACCCGCAAGTGATTGCCGTAGGTGCCAGCAACGATCAGAACCGACGCAGCGCCTACAGTGATTATGGCAAAGCGCTGTGGTGCTGCTTTCCCAGCGGCGATCTGCAACACCCCGATCCGAAGTTCAAGCCCGCAACCTTGATCCCGCAGACCCGAGGTATTCGCACCACGGATTTGAGCGGCAGCTTCGCCGCACAAACGCTGCCGGCCTACACCGACTCATTCAGCGGCACCTCCAGCGCCTGCCCCGGAGCTGCGGGCATCGCGGCACTGGTACTCGGAGTCAAACCGGGACTGGACCGTGAAGCGGTGCGACAGGTACTCGCCGACTGCTGCGACAAGATCGGCCATGCCGACGACGGGCCACTCGGTCGGTACGACGAGAACGGTCACAGTCATTACTACGGGCACGGCCGCCTCAACGCATTGCGGGCGGTGCAAATGGCGCTTGCAGACAGATCAGACACTGACTGATTCGCCCATGAAAAAAGCCCCGCCGGGCAACCGGAGGGGCTTCTTGTCACAGCTCTCAAACCATCAATGCAAAATCTGACTCAGGAACAACTTGGTCCGATCATTCTGCGGGTTATCGAAGAAGTCATTCGGCGCAGCCTGCTCAACGATTTCGCCCTTGTCCATGAAGATCACGCGGTTGGCCACGGTGCGGGCGAAGCCCATTTCGTGGGTTACGCAGAGCATGGTCATGCCGTCTTCAGCGAGGCCGATCATGGTGTCCAGAACCTCTTTCACCATCTCCGGATCGAGCGCCGAAGTCGGTTCATCGAACAGCATGATTTTCGGTTTCATGCACAGGGCACGGGCAATCGCCACACGCTGCTGCTGACCGCCGGACAGTTGCCCCGGGAATTTATGCGCCTGCTCCGGAATGCGTACGCGCTCCAGATAATGCATGGCGATTTCCTCGGCCTTGCGCTTGGGCAGCTTGCGCACCCACATCGGCGCCAGGGTGCAGTTCTGCAAAATGGTCAGGTGCGGGAACAGGTTGAAGTGCTGGAACACCATGCCGACTTCGCGGCGGATCGCTTCGATCTGCTTGAGGTCGTTGGTCAGTTCCACGCCATCGACGACGATGCGGCCCTGCTGGTGTTCTTCCAGACGATTCAGGCAGCGAATGGTGGTCGATTTGCCGGAACCCGACGGGCCGCACAGAACGATACGCTCGCCCTGTTTGACGTTGAGGTTGATGTCTTTCAGTACGTGGAACTGGCCATACCACTTGTTCACGCCCTGCATCTGAATAATGCCTTCAGCGCTTACAGGCTTTTTGATTGCTTCACTCATTACAGAACTCCTAACGCTTGTGGCCAGTGTCGAGCTTGCGTTCCAGATGCATGGAATAGCGCGACATACCAAAACAGAAAATCCAGAACACCAGGGCGGCGAACACGTAGCCTTCGGTGGCCATGCCCAGCCATTTCGGATCGGCAGCGGCTTGCTTGACGCTGTTGAGCAGGTCAAAGAGGCCGATGATGATCACCAGACTGGTGTCCTTGAATAGCGCAATGAAGGTGTTGACGATGCCCGGGATTACCAGCTTCAGGGCTTGCGGCAGAATCACCAGCCCCATCGCCCGCCAGTAGCCGAGGCCCATTGCTGCGGCTGCTTCGTACTGACCTTTGGGAATCGCTTGCAGACCGCCGCGCACCACTTCGGCCACGTAGGCCGACTGGAACAGGATCACACCGATCAGCGCCCGCAGCAGCTTGTCGAAGTTCATGCCTTCGGGCAGGAACAGCGGCAGCATCACCGAGGACATGAACAGCACCGTGATCAACGGCACGCCGCGCCAGAACTCGATGAACGTCACGCAGACCACGCGGATCGCCGGCATGTTCGAACGTCGACCCAGCGCGAGGATGATCCCCAGCGGCAAGGCGCCGGCGATCCCGACGGTGGCGATGACCAGGGTCAGCATCAGGCCGCCCCATTGGCTGGTCGCGACGGCGGTCATGCCGAAAACGCCACCGTGCAGCAGGCACCAGGCGATGATCGGGTACAGCACCAGGAAGCTCAGGCCGTACACCGCTTTACGCGGGAAGCGCGAGATGAACAGCGGTGCCACGCCGATGACCGCCAGCCACACGGTCAGGTCCACGCGCCAGCGCAGTTCCGGCGGGTAGTAGCCGTACATGAACTGGCCGAAACGCTGCTGAATGAACACCCAGCAGGCGCCGTCCTTGGTGCAATCGGCGCGGGTGGTGCCGACCCAGTTGGCATCGAGAATCGCCCAACTGAGAATCGGTGGTACCACCAGGTAAATCAGGTAGAACGCAAACAGCGTCAGCAGGGTGTTGAGCCAGCTGGAAAACATGTTCGCGCGCATCCACGCCACCACGCCGATGCTACTGCTCGGTGGGGGCATGTCGGGTTTGAAAGTATGGGTAGTCATGCGCTTTTCCTCACCGTTCGATCAGCGCAATGCGCTTGTTGTACCAGTTCATCAGCAGGGAAATGCTGATACTGATCGCCAGGTACACGCTCATGGTGATGGCAATGACTTCAATCGCCTGACCGGTCTGGTTGAGCACAGTGCCGGCGAACAGCGAAACCATTTCCGGATAACCGATACCGGCCGCCAGCGAAGAGTTTTTCGCCAGGTTCAGGTATTGGCTGGTCAGCGGTGGAATGATCACTCGCAGCGCTTGAGGGATGATCACCTTGCGCAGGGTCGGGCCGTTGCGCAGGCCGAGCGAACGGGCCGCTTCGGTCTGGCCGTGGCTGACCGACTTAATCCCGGAGCGCACGATCTCGGCGATGAACGCCGCGGTGTACACGGTCAGGGCCAGGGTCAGCGCCAGCAGTTCCGGGATCAACACCCAGCCGCCGACAAAGTTGAAGCCCTTGAGCTGAGGCATTTCCCAGTGCAGCGGCGCACCGAAGATCAGCGCACACAAGGTCGGAATCACCAGCAGAATCGCCAGCCCGGTCCAGAACTTGCGGAACGGAACGCCGGTCGCTTCAAAGCGCTTGTTGGCCCAGCGGCACATCAGCACGATGGCAACGATGGACAGCACGACGCTGATAAAGAACGCCCAGAAGCCGTCAGCCATTTGCGCGGCCGGCATGTTCAGGCCACGGCTGCTGACGAAGAAGGTGTCACCGAAGTTGTGACTGGCGCGCGGTCCCGGCATGGTCAGGAACACCGCGAAGTACCAGAAGAGGATTTGCAGCAGCGGCGGAATGTTGCGGAAAACCTCCACATACACGGTCGCCAGTTTGCTGATGATCCAGTTCGGCGACAGCCGCGCCACACCGATGATGAACCCCAGCAGTGTTGCCAGAACCACGCCGATAACCGTCACCAGCAAGGTGTTGAGCAAGCCGATGACGAACACCCGGGCATAGCTGTCCGATTCGGTGTAGTCGATCAGGTGCTGAGCGATGCCGAACCCGGCACTGCGCTCCAGAAAGCCGAAACCGGAAGTGATACCCCGGTGTTGCAAGTTGGTCTGGGTGTTATCGAACAGATACCAGCCCATCGCGACCACCGCCACAACGGTGATGATCTGAAATAGCCACGCACGCACTCGTGGATCGCTGAGGCTGAGCCTCTGCTTAGGTGCGCCGATTGAATTTTGCATGAAGTGCCCCGCAAGAAATGGAACAGAACATCACCTGGCGGTTGGCCCGCCGGGTGATAGAACCATTAGCGCACTGGTGGTGCGTACTGAATGCCGCCGTTGTTCCACAGGGCGTTCAGGCCACGGTCGATTTCCAGCGGAGTGCTCTTGCCGAGGTTTTTCTCGAAGATTTCGCCGTAGTTACCAACCTGGGAAACAATTTTAACTACCCAGTCCTTCGGCAGTTTCAGATCCTTGCCATATTCACCGTCGCCACCGAGCAGACGAGCAACGTCCGGGTTCTTGGTGGATTTGGCTTCTTCCAGCACGTTTTTCGAAGTGATGCCGGCTTCTTCAGCGTTGAGCAGCGCGTAGCCGACCCAACGCACGATGGCCAGCCACTCGTCGTCGCCATTACGCACGACCGGGCCCAGAGGTTCCTTGGAAATGGTTTCCGGCAACACGATGTAGTCTTTCGGCGAAGCCAGTTTGCTGCGCTGAGCGAACAGCTGGGATTTGTCCGAAGTCAGTACGTCGCAACGACCGGATTCCAGCGACTTGGCGCTTTCATCGGAGGTGTCGAAAGTGATCGGGGTGTACTTCAGGCCATTGGCGCGGAAGTAGTCGGACACGTTCAGCTCGGTGGTGGTACCGGCCTGAATACAGATGGTTGCACCGTCCAGTTCCTTGGCACTTTTCACGCCCAGCTTGTTGTTGGCCAGGAAGCCCACGCCGTCGTAGTAAGTGATGAAGCCAGGGAATTTCAGGCCCATGCCCGCGTCACGCGAACTGGTCATGGTGGTGTTGCGCGAGAGCAGGTCGATTTCGCCGGATTGCAGCGCGGTGAAGCGCTCCTTGGCGTTCAACTGACTGAACTTGACCTTGGTCGCATCGCCGAAAACGGCAGCGGCCACAGCGCGGCAGACGTCAGCGTCGATCCCGAGGATCTTGCCGGAAGCGTCCGGTACCGAGAAGCCCGGCAGACCGTCGCTCACGCCACACTGCACGAAACCTTTCTTCTGCACTGCATCCAGGGTTGCACCCGCCTGAGCGAACCCGCTGACACCGAGTACTGCTGCTGCAGTCACGATTGCCAGGGTGGATTTCAACATCTTCATTCAAACCTCCAGTTTTGCTCTTGTTGTGTCGGAGCTGAGTCCAGTCGCACCCTTTTGAGGCGTTGTTGACCCGTGTTGGCTTTTTATAGGGTCAACCGACGTAAGACTTTCGCTATGAGTCTAGTAGGAGAAAATCCACATCATGGATAACTCACTTCTCACCAATCGGCCGAACGGGCTGTAGCCCTTTCACGTTCGCTGCGCCCGTAGCGGCCATTGGCGAACATCCATCACCGGATTCTTTGCAATCCCGTCGCAAGCCGTACACTGATAGTGTTACCGGCAGACGTAGGATGCTTCGTACAGAATCCTCCATAGCAAACCCCGTACCACACCGGCCGCTGAAGCGATTGAGCAGCAGGTCAATAGAAAAACTTGTAGCCTTGCGACATCTTCTTAACGGATCAACCCGTCGCGCACTCGAATCACGCACTTAATGAGAGCGCCCGCACATTTTTGGAGCAAACATGACTCAGCCCTTGATTCTTCAGCCCGGCAAGCCCGTAGACGCCTGCGTAATCTGGCTGCACGGCCTTGGCGCTGATCGTTATGACTTCCTGCCAGTCGCCGAGGCGCTGCAGGAAACCTTGCTGACAACCCGCTTCGTATTGCCCCAGGCACCGACTCGCGCAGTCACCATTAATGGTGGTTACGAGATGCCGAGCTGGTACGACATATTGGCCATGAATCCGGCACGCGCCATCAGCCGTGAGCAACTGGACGAGTCAGCGCAAATGGTCGTCGAACTGATAGAAGAACAAAAATCCAGCGGGATAGACCCCTCGCGGATTTTTCTGGCCGGTTTCTCCCAAGGGGGCGCTGTCGTTCTGCACACCGCGTTCCTGAAATGGCAAGGCCCGCTCGGTGGCGTACTTGCCCTGTCCACTTATGCCCCGACATTCAGTGATGAACTGGAGTTGTCTGCCAGCCAGCAGCGAATCCCGGTGTTGTCGATGCATGGCCAATACGACGACGTAGTGCAAAACGCTATGGGCCGTAGCGCTTATGAGCATTTGAAGACCCGTGGTGTCACCGTGACATGGCAGGAATACCCAATGGGCCACGAAGTGTTACCCGAGGAAATTCAGGATATCGGCGTCTGGCTCACCGAACGTCTGCGCTGATCGAACCGGGCCCGGTTGCCCATCCGGGCCCCTTTGATCATCACACTACGCCGCGCCCGATTCTTGCATTACACTGGCCGGCGTACATTCCTTAATCAATTGATGAGATGACCGTGCTCAAAGCACTCAAGAAAATGTTCGGTAAAAGCGAGGCTGAGCAGCTCGCGCCAGTTCCCAGTGCGCCGTCGCACGCCCCCGGCCATCGCAGCGATGCCCCCAAGGCCGACCGCCCAGCTCCCGTAGCGGCACCGAAGCAACCAGAAAAACCTGCCCCGGCCGCGCCAATCGCCGCCGAGCCAGTGCAAAGCGAAGCGCCGAAACCGGCCAGACCGCGCCGCGAACCCAAGCCAAAGGCTCCGGTCATTCACTGGAAACTCGAAGACTTCGTCGTCGAGCCTCAGGAAGGCAAAACCCGTTTCCACGATTTCAAACTCGCCCCGGAACTGATGCACGCCATCCAGGACCTGGGTTTCCCGTACTGCACGCCGATTCAGGCGCAAGTGCTTGGCTTCACCCTCGCGGGCAAAGACGCCATCGGTCGCGCACAGACCGGTACTGGCAAGACTGCCGCGTTCCTGGTCTCGATCATTACCCAGTTGCTGCAGACCCCGCCGCCGAAAGAACGCTACATGGGCGAGCCACGGGCACTGATCATCGCGCCGACCCGTGAACTGGTCGTGCAGATCGCCAAGGATGCCGCCGATCTGACCAAGTACACCGGCCTGAACGTCATGACGTTTGTTGGCGGCATGGACTTCGACAAGCAGCTCAAGCACCTCGAAGCCCGTCATTGCGACATCCTTGTTGCAACGCCGGGTCGTCTGCTCGACTTCAACCAGCGCGGCGACGTGCATCTGGACATGGTCGAAGTGATGGTGCTGGACGAAGCCGACCGCATGCTCGACATGGGTTTCATCCCGCAAGTGCGTCAGATCATTCGCCAGACCCCGCCGAAAAGCGAACGTCAGACCCTGCTGTTCTCTGCGACCTTCACCGAAGACGTGATGAACCTTGCCAAGCAGTGGACAACCGATCCGTCGATCGTCGAGATCGAATCCGAGAACGTTGCCAACGTTAACGTTGAGCAGCACATCTACGCCGTGGCCGCCGCCGACAAGTACAAGCTGTTGTACAACCTGGTGACCGACAACGGTTGGGAACGGGTGATGGTCTTCGCCAACCGCAAGGACGAAGTCCGCCGTATCGAAGAGCGCCTGGTGCGCGACGGCGTGAATGCCGCGCAGTTGTCCGGCGACGTGCCGCAACACAAGCGCATCAAGACGCTGGAAGGTTTCCGCGAAGGCAAGATTCGCGTGCTGGTCGCCACTGACGTGGCCGGTCGTGGCATCCACATCGACGGCATCAGCCACGTGATCAACTTCACTCTGCCGGAAGTCCCGGACGACTACGTGCACCGCATTGGCCGTACCGGTCGGGCCGGCGCCGATGGCGTGTCGATCAGCTTCGCCGGTGAGGACGACTCCTACCAGTTGCCGTCCATCGAAGAAAAGCTCGGTCGCAAGATCAGCTGTGAAACGCCACCGACGCATCTGCTGCGAGCGGTTGAGCGCAAGCGTCCGCAGTAAGCGACGCACGAAAAAAGGCGCAGCCAGCAATGGACTGCGCCTTTTTTTTCGTCCGGATTTTTTTCAATGGGTGTCTTGCCCGACAAAACTAAAAGTCCATAATGGACAAATTAGTTTATAAAAATAATCCGGAGCCCGACATGTCCAGTACGCCCTACGTGATCGACCAAGCTCAGGCTCGCGAATTGCTGACGCAGATCGACGTGCCGCAGATCCTGCGCAAACTGTTCCGCGATCTGGCGGCTGGCCATGCGGTGCAACCGGCGCAGCAACTGGTGGAATTCCCCCAAGGCGCTGGCGACTTCATCAACTATCTGGGCGTGCTGGCCGAGGATGGCGTCTACGGCGTAAAGACCTCGCCGTATATCGTCCGCGAGCAAGGCCCGCTGGTGACCGCCTGGACGCTGCTGATGTCGATGCAAACCGGCCAACCGCTGCTGCTCTGTGATGCCGGCGAACTCACTACTGCTCGAACGGCGGCAACCACCGCAGTGGCCGTCGACGCTCTCGCCCCGCTGAATGCCCAGCGTCTGGCAATCATCGGCAGCGGCAAAGTCGCTCAGGCGCACCTGCATTACGTCAAAGGTTTGCGCGACTGGCAGAGCATCAGTGTGTACTCGCCGAGCCTGCTCGAAGATTCTGAAACGCAGACATTGCTGAAAAGTATCGCTCCCGCGCTGACGATTGCCGATAGCCGCGAATCCGCCGTGGCAGATGCCGACGTGATCATGCTTTGCACCTCCTCCGCCGGCCCGGTGCTTGATCCGGCGACGTTGAGCAAACCGGCGCTGATCACCTCGATCAGCACCAATGCCCCTCGCGCCCATGAAGTACCGCCACACAGTCTCAACGCGATGCAGGTGTTCTGCGACTATCGCCTGACCACACCCGGTTCGGCGGGTGAGATGCTGATTGCCGGCGAGCAGCATGGCTGGAGCAAGGAGGCGATCATTGGCGACCTCGCCGATCTGCTCAGCGAGAAAGTGCAGCGTCCGGATTACCAGCGCCATGTGTTCTTCCGCTCAATCGGTTTGGGCCTCGAAGACATCGCCCTGGCCAATGCCATTTATCACCTGAAGCACTAAGACCACGATCCCTGTGGGAGCGGGCTTGCCCGCGATGCAGGCGCGAAACGCGGTGATGCTATCGCGGGCAAGCCCGGCTCCCACAGGATCTGCGACACCTTCAAATTTGCATTTCACCGTGGAGATTTTCATGAGCCAGGCAGATTTCATCATCATCGGCGGCGGGATTGCCGGCGCGTCCACCGGTTTCTGGCTGTCGCCCCATGCCAAAGTAATTGTGCTGGAGCGCGAATCGCACCCGGCCTATCACTCCACCGGACGCTCCGCCGCGCTGTACACCGCCGCGTACGGTACACCGCAGGTACGCGCGCTGACCCAGGCCAGCCGGGCGTTTTTCGACGCACCACCCAGCGGTTTCTGCGAGCACCCGCTGCTGACCCATCGCGGCGAAATGACCGTGGATTTCACCGGTGACGCCGCCGAACTGAACAACCAATACCTCAGCGCCAAAGCCACGGTGCCCGAGATGCAAATGCTCAGCGCCGACGAAGCCTGCGCACGTTTGCCGATCCTGCGCCGGGAAAAAGTCCACGGCGCGATCTACGACCCGACCGCCAGCGACATCGACACCGATGCGCTGCATCAGGGCTACCTGCGCGGTATTCGCCGCAACAACGGCGAAGTGCACACCGATTGCGAAGTGCTGGGCCTGAGCCGTGATGCCGAAGGCGTCTGGCAGGTCCAGACCAACGGCCAGACCTTCAGCGCACCAGTGATCATCAACGCTGCCGGCGCCTGGGCCGACAAGATCGGCGCCATGGCCGGTGCGAAGTCGTTGGGCCTGCAACCGAAACGCCGCGCCGCATTTATCTTCGCCGGGCCCGAAGGTGTCGACATTCATCACTGGCCGATGCTGGTCAGCCTTGATGAGTCGTTCTACATGAAACCCGATGCCGGCATGTTTCTCGGCTCGCCAGCCAACGCCGACCCGGTCGAACCCCACGATGTGCAGCCGGAAGAACTGGACATCGCCATGGGCATCTACCAGATCGAAGAGGCGACCACCCTGACCATTCGCCGTCCGACCCGCACCTGGGCCGGATTGCGCAGCTTTGTCGCTGACGGTGATTTGCTCAGTGGCTTCGATCCACAAGTGCCGGGACTGTTCTGGGTCGCCGCGCAGGGTGGTTACGGCATCCAGACTTCACCGGCCATGGGTCAGGCCAGTGCCGCGCTGGTTCGTGGCCAAAAACTGCCGGAACAGCTCAAGCAATTCGGCCTGAGCAGCGCCATGCTGTCCCCTGCCCGTCTGGCCTGACTGCGCGGATTACGGCAAACTCGCAACGCCCCTCCGCCGGGGCGTTGACGCACGCCTGGAGCTTCACCTTATGACCGCCCCTGAACTCGACCTCGCACTGGATAACTACCGTGCAATCGCCGACGCCATCGCCACGCTGTTCTTTCCCCACGCCGAAGTGGTGCTGCACGATTTGCGCACGCAGAAGGTCGATTACATCGCCAACAACCTGTCCAAGCGCGAGATCGGTAACGAGTCGTCGCTGGAAGACATGCTCAGCGAGGATGTCAGCGACCGCAACATCGGCCCCTACGAAAAGCTCAATTGGGACGGCCAGAAAATCCGCAGCCTGAGCACAGTGCTGCGCGACAGTGAAGCTCGTCCGCTGGCGGTGCTGTGCATCAATCTGAATATTTCGCTGTTCGAAAATGCCAAGGCTGCGCTGGATCTGTTTCTTTCGCCGAGCAAGCTGATTCCACAACCGGATTCACTGTTTCGCGATGACTGGCAGGAGCGCATCAACACCTTCCTCCACGCCTGGCTGCGCGAACGGCAACTGAGCCTGAATCTGCTGACCCGCGATCACAAACGCGAACTGGTACTGGCCCTGCACGCCGAGGGCGCGTTCAAAGGCAAGAGCGCTTCGAACTATGTGGCCAATGTGCTGAACATGGGGCGGGCGACGGTGTACAAGCATCTGAAGGAATTGAAGGGCTGAGAATTCGCGTTGAATGTTCAGGCCTCATCGCTGGCAAGCCAGCTCCCACAGTGATCGGGTCGTACACAGGATTTGTGTACACCGCTAAACCTGTGGGAGCTGGCTTGCCAGCGATGGCGGATTATCAATCGCCGTAGATATCGGACTTGAAGTACTTCTCGGAAATCTTCTGATACTGACCATTGGCACGAATCCCGTCGATAGCGGTATTCAGCTCGGACACCAGCTCAGCATTGCCCTTGCGCACCGCAATCCCCGCACCCTCGCCGACGTATTTCGGGTCCTTCAACTCCGGCCCGACAAACGCATAACCCTTGCCACGCGGCATCGACAGGAAGTCATTCAGCGGAATGGTGTCGGCAAAAATCGCGTCGAGGCGACCGGCCGCCAGGTCCATGTAGATCTCTTCGTTGTTGCTGTAGCGCTTGACGTTGATGCCCTTGGGCTCGAACACCTCGGTGGCGTACCGGTCGGTGGTGGTGGCGCGCTGCACGCCGATGGTTTTGCCCTTGAGGCTGGCGTACTGGTCATCGACCGTTGCGCCGTCCTTCATCACCAGTCGTGACGAAGTGAAGTAATACTTGTGGGTGAAATCGACAGACTTCTTGCGGTCTTCGTTGATGGTCATCGACGACAGCGCCATGTCGATTTTCTTCACCTTGAGCGAAGGAATCAGACCGTCGAACTCACCTTCGACCCACACGCATTTGACCTGCATCTGCGCGCACAAGGCATTGCCGATGTCGTAGTCGAAACCGACGATTTCGCCCTTGTCGGTCTTCGAGGCGAACGGCGGGTAAGCCGCTTCAATGCCGATGCGCAGGGTTTTCTCGGCGGCGAACACGCTGCTGCACGCCAAAAGGCTCAGCGCCAGACCGGTAATGAGGGGGAGTTTCTTCATGTTCGTTCTCTCGCGGGTTGTTGTTGGTTTGGCAAGACAGAAGAAAGAGCTGAAAGGGGGTGAACGCTTATTTTGTACTTGTAAATCCATACTGGACTTTTATGTACATTGCGTCAATTGGACAGGGCTGGAGGATTTTGTGTTGCGGATGACGCTATCGCGAGCAGGCTCACTCCTACAGAGGAATGCATTCCAACTGTGGGAGCGAGCCTGCTCGCGATGACTGACTGGAGAGCGCAGCAGGAGTTACTTTTTCCAGCGATCCGCAGCGGCATGATCGCTGTCACGCCCTTTGACCCAACGCGGGCCGTCGCTGGTGTTTTCTTTCTTCCAGAACGGCGCACGGGTTTTCAGGTAATCCATGACGAAGGCGCAAGCATCGAACGCAGCCTGGCGATGCGCGCTGGCGGCAGCGACAAACACGATCGGTTCGCCCGGCTCCAGCGCGCCAATCCGATGCAGCACTTCCAGCTTCAACAGCGGCCAGCGCTGTTCAGCTTCGACGGCAATCTTGCCGAGGGCCTTTTCGGTCATGCCGGGATAGTGTTCAAGGAACATCCCCGCCACATCCAGCCCGTCATTGAAGTCGCGCACGTAGCCGACAAAACTCACCACCGCACCGACGCCGACATTGGCCGCGTGCATCGCGTTGACTTCGGCGCCCGGGTCGAACGCGGTGGACTGCACACGAATCGCCATGGCTCAGCCTCCGGTTACGGTGGGGAAGAACGCCACTTCGTCGCCATCGACCACCGGCTCGTCGAGCTGGCACAGGTCTTCGTTGCGCGCGCACATCAGGTTCTGCTCGCTCAGCACTTCTGCGCCGTCACGCTGGGCCAGCAATGCACGCACGTCATCGACGGTGGCGAAGTCGCCCTCGACCTTGACCGAGTCCACGCCCAGCGCTTCACGGTAACGGGCAAAAAACTTCACGGTCAGGTTCATGGCTGCTCCGCCTGAAAATGCCCGCTCTTGCCGCCGACCTTTTCCAGCAGACGCACGCTCTCGATGGTCATGCCACGGTCCACGGCTTTGCACATGTCGTAGATGGTCAGTGCCGCGACGCTGGCAGCGGTCAGCGCTTCCATCTCGACGCCGGTCTGCCCGGACAGTTTGCAGCGGGCGACGATGCGTACGGTGTCGTCGCCTTCTGCGCTGAGTTCGACCTTGACGCCAGTGAGCATCAGCGGATGGCACAGGGGAATCAGATCGCTGGTTTTCTTCGCTGCCTGAATGCCGGCAATGCGCGCCACGGCAAACACGTCGCCCTTCGGATGACCGCCACTGACGATCATTTGCAGGGTTTCGGGGAGCATGCGCACCAGCGCTTGAGCCGTCGCTTCACGGAACGTCACGGCTTTTTCAGTGACGTCGACCATGTTGGCGCGACCTTGGGAATCGAGATGAGTCAGCACGGGATTACTCCTGATCAGGAGCGCCGATTGTAAACCTGCGGGTCAAATTTCCGCATCATTGAATATGAAATCACCTCTAAACCTGTGGGAGCGTGGCTTGCCCGCGATTCAGGCGCTGCGGTTTGGCAGGCAGACCGAGTTGCTGCATTCGCGGAAAAGCCACGCTCCCACAGGATTTATGTTTTTCCATAAAAAACCGGGCGGCTGTTGGGCCGCCCGGTTTCGTTTGCAGCACTTACAGATGCGTTTCGGCGTATTCGGCCAGGATCGAGCGAGGCACCCCTTGCAGGGTGATGTGCACACCGTTGGGGAAATCCTTGAAGCGTTCGGTCAGGTAGGTTAGCCCGGAACTGGTCGCGGACAGGTAAGGGGTATCGATCTGTGCCAGGTTGCCCAGGCACACCACTTTGGAACCGGCGCCGGCCCGGGTGATGATGGTTTTCATCTGGTGCGGCGTGAGGTTCTGGCATTCGTCGATCAGGATCAGGCTCTGCTGGAAGCTGCGACCGCGAATGTAGTTGAGCGATTTGAACTGCAAAGGCACTTTGCTGAGGATGTAATCGACGCTGCCATGGGTGTTTTCATCATCCATGTGCAAGGCTTCGAGGTTGTCGGTGATGGCGCCCAGCCAAGGCTCCATTTTTTCCGCTTCGGTGCCGGGCAGGAAGCCGATTTCCTGATCCAGCCCCTGGACGCTGCGAGTGGCGATGATGCGGCGATAGCGTTTGCTGACCATCGTCTGCTCAATCGCAGCGGCCAGCGCCAGAATGGTTTTACCGGAGCCGGCAGCACCGGACAGGTTGACCAGATGGATGTCCGGATCGAGCAAGGCATACAGCGCCAGGCTTTGATAGATGTCACGCGGCTTGAGCCCCCAAGCCTCCTGGTGCAACAGCGGTTCTTGATGCAGATCGAGTATCAGCAGACGGTCTTCTTCGATTTCCTTGATCCAGCCAACGAAGCCCTGTTCATCGATGATGAACTCGTTGATATGCACCGCCGGCAGGTTGTCGATCAGTTGCACCTGATGCCAGGTGCGGCCGTGATCCTGACGGGTTTCGACCTTGCTCACGCGGTCCCAGAAGGAGCCGGTCATGTTGTGGTAACCGTTCGGCAGCAGCGATACGTCATCGACCAGTTGGTCGGTGCTGTAGTCCTCGGCCGCAATCCCGCAGGCACGCGCCTTGAGGCGCATGTTGATGTCTTTGGTGACCAGCACCACAGGTTTTTTCGGATCGCGTGCGTGCAGATCGATCAACTGGTTGATGATTTTGTTGTCGTTCAGATGCTCGGGCAGAATCAGACTCGACTCGGCCTGCTTGCTCATCAGAATCGACAGCAAACCCTTCGGCCCGCCCTTGCCGCGTTGAATCGGCACACCCAGTTCGACATCTTCGGGGGAAGCGTCGCCCAGGGTCTTGTCGATCAGGCGGATTGCCTGACGGCACTCGGCGGCCACGCTGTGATGCCCGCTCTTGAGCTTGTCCAGCTCTTCAAGCACGGTCATCGGGAGCGCAACGTGGTGTTCTTCGAAATTCAGCAGGGCGTTTGGATCGTGAATCAGTACGTTGGTATCGAGTACATAAAGGATTGGCTGGTTGGAGGAAGGGCTACGTCCGTGATCATCCATACTCGGTCACCTTTGTGGGAGCCATTCGACGCAATACCTCGGCGGTGCTGCGCCTCGAAGTGACTGCCGAATCCACCTGCAGTGCCCTCGTCAGGATGGCAGGTGAACTGCACACAAAATGGGTCTTGGAAGACGCCACCTGTGTTGCAGGTTTCGGCGGTCTGTCTTCGTAATACTCCAAAACCCATGACATAAAAAAGCACTTTGACGGTTTTTTTAAGTTTATTTTGCAAAGTGACGAAAAGCCCTTGGCGGACTCCCGCGACACCGTTAGAGTCGGAAGTCCGCCTGCATCGATTCCTCTGAAAAATTCACCCCAAGCCCAATGTTTACGGGCTCTTGCCGTTTATCAGCGAAATGCGTCCTGACAGTCTTCCCAACCGATACCGCTTTGCGCGGTCTGGGTGATCAGCCACGGCAACGCAGTCTTCACCGCATCCTGTTTGCTGTTGAAATTGATCACCCCGTGACGCCACAACAGCATCAAAGTCAGCACCCGCTGTGCGCTCGCCGGGCCCTTGAGTTTGCCGGCGCCGTCCTGGGCATCGATGTCCCATAGCGCTACTTGCAAGCCCTGACTGTTGAAGAAGCCCTGCGCATCACTGCGGCGCTGGCCATCCGGCGGACGGAACAGCGGCACGTAGTTTTCCGGCAGTTTGTTCTTCACCAGATCGGCGCTCCGGCGCACCGAATCCTGCCAGTCCTGCCAATAGCTGTGGGAGCGGAACTCCCAGCCCTGCACGCCGACGCATTGTCTGGAGAATGTCGATTGCAGGCTGCTGACCGAATTACCCGCCAGACGCGCCTGAATATCCTTGCCCAACACGAAGAAGGTGCCCGTGAGGTTCGACTTGCGCAGGTAGTCGGCGAGCCACTCGGTATTGTCCGGCAGCACATTCGCCGCGCTGTCGAAACTCAGCAGAAACAGGCGATCGTGCATGTCGTCGCCGTTACGCTCGTAGTCGCCGAAACGATCGACTTCGCTGCTGGTCTGCGGCGACAACGCAGCCTTGCGCATCAGTTCGTCCAGATACTGCAAATGGAAGATCCGGCTCGGCTCGGCCCACCTGGTGTAGTAGCTGTCGTCGCTGACCACGAACTTCGCAGCCTGCTCGCGCAAGGTCGGCATGTCCTCGACGAGGAAACAGAACGAGGCGTCCTGATCGCAGCTTTGCTGGGCGAAGTTGTAGCTGGTCAACAACCGCTGCCAGAGGCGTTGGCGCAAGCTGTTGATCGCATCCAGATTGATCGTGCGCAGCCCCAGGCGCTGGGCCAGTGCGGCTTCGTCCATCGACTCGGTGCCCAACAAGCCACGGGCGAACATGAGGATTTCCGCCCGCGACGCCACGTCGAACAGGGTCGGATTGCCGAACTGCTCGGGCCAGGTGCTGCGATCCAGCGTCGCCGGATCGCCCGGTGCCGCCAGGGCACCGAAGCTCAACAGCCACACGGTGAATAAAAGAACAATGCGCAAAGGGGTGTCTCCATAACAAAACCCGCGCGGCACTATAGCTGATAAGACACCCACACTCCTGAGGATGACGGAATCTGTGGCGAGGGAGCTTGCTCCCGCTGGACTGCGCAGCAGGCCCAAAGATATTTTGCGACCGCTGCGCGCTCGAGCGGGAGCAAGCTCCCTCGCCACAGGGATGATTGCCAAGAGTTTCGTCGGCGTCGCCGTCGATCACCTATGAGCCTGATAGCTGGAGTCATCCGCCCCAACCCCCTAGAATCGCCCCCACGATTAAAGGAGACGACTTCATGCTGATGGTGATTTCCCCCGCCAAGACCCTCGATTACGAAACACCGCCGGCGACCCAGCGCTTCACCCAGCCGCAATACCTGGACCATTCCCAGGAGCTGATCCAGCAATTGCGCGAGTTGAGCCCGGCGCAGATCAGCGAGTTGATGCACGTCTCCGACAAGATCGGCGGGCTCAACGCCGCGCGTTTCGGCAGCTGGACGCCAGCCTTCACCCCGGAAAACGCCAAGCAGGCACTGCTGGCCTTCAAGGGCGACGTCTACACCGGTCTCGACGCACAATCCTTCAGCGAAGCCGATTTCGACTACGCGCAACAACACTTGCGCATGCTCTCCGGCCTGTATGGTCTGCTGCGCCCGCTCGATCTGATGCAACCGTATCGACTGGAAATGGGCACCAAACTGGCCAACGCCCGTGGCAAGGATTTGTACGCCTTCTGGGGCACGCAGATCAGCGAATGGCTGAACCAGGCACTCGCCGATCAGGGCGATGACGTGCTGCTGAACCTGGCCTCCAACGAATACTTCTCGGCGGTCAAACGCAACGCCTTGAACGCGCGGATCATCAACACCGAATTCCGCGATTTCAAGAACGGCCAGTACAAGATCATCAGCTTCTACGCGAAAAAGGCCCGTGGCCTGATGAGCCGCTTCGTGATTCAGGAACGCATCAACGATCCGGCCGCCCTCAAACAGTTCGACGTGCAGGGTTATCGCTACAGCGCCGAGCAATCGAAACCGGACAATCTGGTGTTTTTGCGCGACCACGCACCGGAATAAAGCATGTCCATTGCACGACTCTTTATATAAAGAGTCGTGCACCTCGCACGATGTCAAAAAACCCTCGCCTCATTTCGCCGTTTTATTGGCGCCATTAATTCGTCCCACCCAATTCTAATTTTAGTTTCACTCGACAGCCGTGATTTTTTTCAGTAGTGGCACGTAAATTTTTTCACGGTAGTGGCACAAAAATATCTCACGCTAGTATCTGCCTATTAATAAAGGGCGAAATCGAAAGTGCTATCAAATTGAGACCAGTGCCATCTTTGACAATATTTCAAAAAATTTCAGATTTCGCGATGAGCGGACAGGAACTATGTCCAAATGCATAGCTCATACCACCGGTAACGATTCTCGCCGAGTTTGTACGAGATAACTTACGCAAGACAGACAGCCATATAACCAAGTTGTCACACTAACTTGCCTAGATGACTAACCAGTCTGAAAGCAACTTGAAGGACAGGAGATACGCATCATTAATATCCCCTACAAGGCCAAGGCCGCGCCCCTATAACCGTGCTCACCGTAGCACCCAACCGCTTGATCTGCGGGCTTTATGCCGGCCACTCGAGCGCGTTATACGACTGCACGAATATCTTTCAAACGAAAGATCGGCTGCAAAAAAGGGCAAGTCATAACAACAAGGCCTAGTTGCGCACACCTTGAGTGCACTTATTTAGACACTCGAACTTATGTATGCCTGCACACGGCATTGTGGCGCCTGTAAGCCGCACTTTCGAGTGCACTATGACCGCTGAACACCATTAACTCCGGCCCTCTAGCGGCCTGATATATACAGAGGTAATTGCGATGCGCATCAGCATATTTGGTTTGGGTTACGTTGGCGCAGTATGTGCCGGTTGCCTGTCTGCACGGGGCCATGACGTGGTTGGCGTCGATGTTGCCAAAGACAAGATCGACATGATCAACGCCGGCAAGTCGCCGATTGTTGAACCGGGTCTGGGCGAGTTGCTGGCTCAGGGGATCGAGACCGGTCGTCTGCGTGGCACCACCAACTTCGCCGAGGCGATTCGCGACACCGACCTGTCGATGATCTGCGTTGGCACGCCGAGCAAGAAGAACGGCGACCTGGAACTGAACTACATCGAAGCGGTGTGCCGCGAGATCGGTTTTGTCCTGCGTGAGAAATCCACCCGCCACACCATCGTGGTGCGCAGCACCGTGTTGCCGGGCACCGTTGCCAACGTGGTGATCCCGATCCTCGAAGACTGCTCGGGCAAGAAGGCCGGCGTCGATTTTGGCGTTGCGGTCAACCCTGAGTTCCTGCGTGAATCCACCGCGATCAAGGACTACGACCTGCCACCGATGACCGTCATCGGCGAGTTCGACAAGGCCTCGGGCGACGTTCTGCAATCGCTGTACGAAGAACTCGACGCGCCGATCATCCGCAAGGACATCGCCGTTGCCGAGATGATCAAGTACACCTGCAACGTCTGGCACGCAACCAAAGTGACCTTCGCCAACGAGATCGGCAACATCGCCAAAGCGGTCGGCGTCGATGGCCGCGAAGTGATGGACGTGGTCTGCCAGGACAAGACCCTCAACCTGTCCCAGTACTACATGCGCCCGGGCTTCGCCTTCGGCGGTTCGTGCCTGCCGAAAGACGTGCGCGCTCTGACCTACCGCGCAGGTTCGCTGGACGTCGAAGCACCGCTGCTCAACTCGCTGATGCGCAGTAACGAATCGCAAGTGCAGAACGCCTTCGACATCGTTTCCAGCCACGACAAACGCAAAGTCGCCCTGCTCGGCCTGAGCTTCAAGGCCGGCACCGATGACCTGCGCGAAAGTCCGCTGGTGGAACTGGCCGAGATGCTGATCGGCAAGGGCTTCGACCTGAGCATCTACGACAGCAACGTCGAGTACGCCCGTGTTCACGGCGCGAACAAGGAGTACATCGAGTCGAAGATCCCGCACGTTTCGTCCCTGCTCAACTCGGACTTCGACTCGGTGATCGACAACTCCGACGTGATCATCCTCGGCAACCGCGACGAGAAGTTCCGCGCGCTGGCCCAGCAAGCACCACACGGCAAACAGGTCATCGACCTGGTGGGCTTCATGGCCAAAGCGACCGACACCGGTACTCGCACCGAAGGTATCTGCTGGTAAGTCAGCCTTCCGGCCGGGGCTTGAACCCCGGCCGGTTCTTCGCCTGCCTTAACCCCATCGGGCCACCCAAACGGCTCGCCCGAGATAGAGACGGATGCAGATTATGCACAGGCTAAAGCACGGCCTACTTCAGGCCGCCGGTTGGCTGTTTTACCTCAGTTTGTTGATGGGCCTGGCGTTGATGCTGCCCACGTCCACATTCGACTCCGAGTCGAAGGACTTCATTTTCCTGATTGGCGCCGTAGGTATCTGGCGCTACTCGATGGGTGCAACGCACTTTGTGCGCGGCATGATTTTTCTCTACATCGTCTACCCGCACCTGCGCCGCAAAGTGCGCAAGCTGGGTAAATCGGCGGACCCGTCGCATGTGTTTCTGATGGTCACCAGTTTCCGTATCGACGCGCTGACCACAGCGCAGGTCTATAGCTCGGTGATCCGCGAAGCCATCGACTGCGAACTGCCGACCACCGTGGTCTGCTCCATCGTTGAAATGTCCGATGAGTTGCTGGTCAAGGCGATGTGGGCCCGGATGAATCCGCCGGAGCGGGTCAAGCTCGACTTCGTGCGTATTCCCGGCACCGGCAAGCGCGATGGCCTGGCTTACGGCTTCCGTGCGATCTCCCGTCACTTGCCGGACGACCGCGCAGTGGTTGCCGTAATCGATGGCGACACCGTGCTCGGCGAAGGCACCGTGCGCAAGACCGTGCCGTGGTTCCAGCTGTTCGGCAACGTCGGCGGCCTGACCACCAACGAGTTCTGCGAAGTGCGCGGCGGCTACATCATGAGCGAATGGCACAAGCTGCGTTTCGCCCAGCGTCACATCAACATGTGCTCGATGGCCCTGTCCAAGCGCGTGCTGACCATGACCGGTCGCATGTCAGTGTTCCGCGCCACCGTAGTGACCAACCCGGAATTCATCGCCGACGTTGAGAGCGACTCGCTGCAACACTGGCGTCTGGGTCGTTTCAAGTTCTTGACCGGCGACGACAAGTCGAGCTGGTTCAGCCTGATGCGCCTTGGCTACGACACCTTCTACGTGCCTGACGCGGCGATCAACACCGTTGAACACCCGCCGGAAAAAAGCTTCATCAAGGCCAGCCGCAAACTGATGTTCCGCTGGTATGGCAACAACCTGCGGCAGAACTCCCGGGCCTTGGGCCTGGGTGTGAAACGCCTCGGCGCGTTTACTTCGGTGGTGCTGTTCGACCAGCGCGTATCGATGTGGACTTCGTTGCTCGGCCTGACCGTGGCGATCATCGCCAGCTTCAAATACGGCACCGCTTTCATCCTGGTTTACCTGCTGTGGATCGGCATCACCCGCCTGATTCTGACCTTGCTGTTGTCGTGTTCCGGTCACCGTGTCGGCCCGGCCTACCCGGTGATTCTCTATTACAACCAGATCGTCGGCGCGCTGGTGAAGATCTACGTGTTCTTCCGCCTCGACCAACAATCCTGGACTCGCCAACCCACCTCCCTGACCCGTGATCTCGCCAGCTTTCAACGTTGGTTCAACACCTGGTCGTCTCGGACCATGACCTTCTCCGCCGGCAGCATTTTCGTCGCCGTGCTGCTGATGATGGTCTGACCCGCCCCTATTGAATTAACAAGGAAATCGCCCCTATGAATACCGCCGTGAACGCCAACGTAGTGCATGAATCCGAAGCCCAGCGCCAACACGCCCGAGTGAAAATCCCGGCCAAGCTGCGCTTCTTCGGTCCCGACCGGACACCCGTCGAAGCGCGGGTCATCGACCTGTCCGCCGGGGGCCTGGCGTTCAACGCCGGCCAACTGCCGCTGACCATCGGCGAGGTGTACAAGGCGCGTCTGCAATTCGTCATCGATAACCTCGGCCTGGCCATGGATGTCGAACTGCAAGTGCGTTCCTACGACCGCCAGACCGGCCGCGTCGGTTGCCAGTTCCAGAACCTCGAACAGCAGGACATTTCGACCCTGCGCCACCTGATCACTTCGCACCTGTCCGGCGACATCGTCAGCATCGGCGAAGTGCTCGCGACCTTGCAGCGCGATAACTTCACCAAGGCGCGCAAGGTCAAGGACGGTGGCTCCGGCATGACCCCGTTCGGGCGCCTGAAAGCGGTGACGTTCAGCGCCGGGATCTTCGCGGTCGGTCTGGTCGCGGCGGGTTTCATTTTCAAATCGGTGTACGGCATGTACTTCGTCAGCCATGCGCAGGCCGGTCTGGTCAGCGTGCCGGGCATGAACATCACCATGCCGCGTGACGGCACCGTGCAGAGCCTGATCAAGTCCGACGGTGTCGCCGCCAAAGGCGCACCGCTGGCGACCTTCAGCACCAGCATGCTCGACGTGCTCAAGGGCCATCTCGACGAAGACCAGTTGCAGCCGGCCAAGGTTGAAGAACTGTTCGGCAAGCAGATGACCGGCACCCTGACTTCGCCGTGCGATTGCACCGTGGCCCAGCAACTGGTGGCCGACGGTCAGTACGCGAGCAAGGGCGATGTGATCTTCCAACTTGTGCCGCGCAACACCCAGGCCACGGTTGATGCGCGCTTCTCCTATCGCCAGTTCGGCGACGTGCGTCCGGGTACGCCAGTGAGCTTCCAGATCGCCGGCGAAGACAAGACCCGCACCGGCAAGATCGTCAGCAGCACCAGCCTGAAAAGCGCCGACCTGTCCTCCGACATCCGCGTACAGATCCAGCCGGACGAACCACTCGACAGCACCTTCGCCGGCCGCCCGGTGGAAGTGAACAGCGACCGTGGCCCGAACCTGAACTGGCTGATCGACAAAGCCATGGCTGCCGGTCTTTAAGTCGAGGACATGCCTGTGACTACTCCACCCATCCTGAATACATCGCGATCCCTGTGGGAGCTGGCCTGCCAGCGATTGGATCATTGCGGTATTGCTGGAACACCGCGTCGCCTGCATCGCCAGCAGGCTGGCTCCCACATGGGATTGATGGTTTGCTCGTTGGCATTGGCGGTGAGCCTCGCCGGTTGTGCCGGCCTGCCCGACCAGCGTCTGGCCAACGAAGCGCTCAAACGTGGCGACACCGCCACCGCTGCGCAGAACTATCAGCAACTGGCCGATCTGGGTTACAGCGAAGCGCAAGTCGGCCTCGCCGATATCCAGGTTGACAGCCGTGATCCGGCGCAGATGAAACAAGCCGAAGCGACCTACCGCGCCGCTGCCGATGTGTCGCCACGGGCGCAGGCTCGTCTCGGTCGTTTGCTGGTGGCCAAACCGGGCTCCACCGAAGCCGAACACCACGAAGCCGAAGTCCTGCTGAAAAAAGCGGCGGCCAATGGCGAAGGCAACACGCTGATCCCGCTGGCCATGTTGTATCTGCAATACCCGCACAGCTTCCCGAACATCAACGCCCAGCAGCAGATCGATCAATGGCGTAAATCCGGTTACCCGGAAGCGGGTCTGGCGCAGGTGCTGCTGTATCGCACTCAAGGCACTTACGACCAGCATCTGGATGACGTGGAAAAGATCTGCAAAGCCGCGCTCAACACCACCGACATCTGCTACGTCGAACTGGCCACGGTCTATCAGAAACGCGCCCAGCCCGAGCAACAAGCCGAGCTGATCAAGCAGATGCAGGCCGGTTACAGCCGTGGCACCGTCACTGCTCAGCGCGTGGATTCGGTTGCTCGCGTGCTGGCCGATTCGACTCTCGGCAAGACCGACGAAAAAACCGCGCAGTCGTTGCTCGAACCGATTGCTCCGGGTTATCCGGCGTCGTGGGTGACCCTCGCGCAACTGCTTTACGACTTCCCCGAACTGGGCGACGTCGATCAGATGATGAAGTACCTGGACAACGGCCGCGCCGCCGACCAGCCGCGCGCCGAGCTGTTGCTGGGCAAGCTCTACTACGAAGGCAAAATGGTCCCGGCGGATGCGAAAGTCGCCGAAGAACATTTCCAGAAAGCCGTCGGCCGCGAAGTCGCCGCCGACTACTACCTCGGCCAGATCTATCGTCGTGGTTATCTGGGCAAGGTCTATCCGCAGAAAGCCCTCGACCATCTGCTGACGGCTGCGCGCAACGGCCAGAACAGCGCCGATTTCGCCATCGCCCAACTGTTTTCCCAAGGCAAGGGCACCAAGCCCGATCCGCTCAACGCCTATGTGTTCAGCCAATTGGCCAAGGCACAAAACACCCCGCAAGCCGATGAGCTGGCGACCACCCTTGCAGCGCAACTGCCGCCCGAGCGTCTGGCCGAAGCCCAGCGCCTGTTGCAACAGGAGCAGGCCAGCCGTGGCGCCCTGAACCAGAGCACGCTGCAACTGCACGCCCTGCAAGAAGAAGACGGCGAGGAATCCCTATGAAGTTGAATCCCTTTGTGAAGGCCGGCATTGGCCTCACGTTCGCGCTGATCTGGTCTTGCCCGACACTGGCGGCGATCACCGAAACCAAGAACTTCGGCCTCGAAGTGAAAATCACCGGCCAGTCCGAAGACGACCGTGACCTCGGCACCGCCAAGGGTGGCGACGTCAACGGTGTCGGCCTCGACCTGCGTCCATGGGTCTATGGCGAGAGCGGCGCGTGGAGTGCCTACGCCATGGGCCAGGCCGTGACCTCGACCGACATCATCGAGACCGACACCCTGCAACAGTCCGACAGCGACGGTACCCAGAGCACCGACAACGGCGACCGCAAGACCAAGAAAAACTACCTGGCGATGCGTGAGTTCTGGGTCGGCTACAGCGGCCTGACGCCGTACCCGGGCGAGATGCTCAAGTTCGGTCGCCAGCGCCTGCGCAACGACGACGGACAGTGGCGCGACACCAACATCGAAGCGCTGAACTGGACCTTCGACACCACCCTGTTGCGTGCCAACGTCGGTGTCGCCGAACGCTTCAGCGAATACCGCACCGACCTCAAAGAGCTGGCGCCAAAAGACAAGGATCGCCTGCACGCCTACGCCGATGCCGCTTACCAGTGGACGCCGGGGCAGTGGGTCGGGATTCGTGGTCATCACACCCACGATGACGGCAAACTCGATTACGCCGAGCCGGGCGTGCCCCGCGACTCGCTCGACAAGACTCAGAACGGTGACATCAGCTGGCTCGGTCTGACCGCTGACAGCGACGCCTACAACTGGCGCAACACCAACACCGTCAACTACTGGGGCAGCATCACTGGCATGAGCGGCGATCGCGACACGGTCAACCCGCTGAACGCCGACGGCACCGCGCCGGCCCAGGCCAAACGCAGCGAGGACGTCAACGGCTGGGCGACCGATCTGGGCGTGCGTCTGCGCCTTGATCCGCAATGGCAAGTCGGCGCCGCGTATGCCCGCGCCAGCGCCGATTACGAACAGAACGGTCTGGAAAGCAACCGCTCGAACTACACCGGTACTCGCTCGCGCGTACACCGTTTCGGCGAGGCCTTCCGTGGCGAAATGAACAACATGCAGACCGCGACCCTGTTCGGTTCGTGGATGCTCAACGACCAGTACGACGCCAGCCTGATCTACCACAAGTTCTGGCGCGTCGACGGTAACAAGCCAGTCGGCAGCAACGGCATCAACGCCGTGGAAAACAACACCGACGACGTGACCGGCGCGATCCTTTCCAGCACTTCCCTGCCGCTGGACGATGGCAAGAAAGACCTCGGCCAGGAAATGGATCTGGTGGTCACCAAGTACTTCAAGCAAGGCCTGTTGCCAGCGGCGTTGAGCCAGTCGATTGACGAGCCGGCGGCGCTCGTACGTTTCCGTGGCGGCGTGTTCAAGCCCGGCGATGCCTATGGCAGCCAGGTTGATTCGTACATGCACCGCGCATTCATCGACGTGATCTGGCGCTTCTGATGCAAACCGCCAAGGGAGTGCCCGACATGAACAGTACGAGGAAAGGCTCGATCAGCCTGTTGGCCGGCGCGATGCTGCTGGCCTCGGCCAGCGCCTTTGCCAGTGTCGAACCGGTCGCGCCGCAACAGGGCAAACCGGTGACCACCGCCAAAGAGCTGCAACAAGCCAAGACCTACACCGTCAGCAGCGCGCCGACCGAGGCGCTGGAACTGGCCAAGCCGAAACTGCCTGACCTGTCCGGCTTCACTGCCGAGGCCGCCGCCGCGAAAATCGTCCGTAGTAAACCGGGCAAGATCAGCGTGCGCCGGATGATGCAGGAAGACGCCCTGAAGGACTTCATCGGCGGCGACAACAAAATGGCCGAGTGGGTGGTGCGTCAGCACGGTATCCCGCAGGCGATCTTCGTCGACGACGGCTATATGAACCTCAAGGATCTGGCGAAGAAACTGCCCAAGCAGTATTTCAGCGAGACCTCGCCGGGCGTGTACCTGTCGAAGCTGCCGATCGTGGTTGGCCGCAAGGGCATCCTTGAAATCGACGGCCAGACTCAGGAACTGCGCCTGTCGCAAGAGGCCGGGGCGTTCTTGGTCAACGACGGTCAGTTGTTTGTGCGTGACACCAAAATCACTGGCTGGCGCGAGAAGGAAAACGGCCCGGCGACCTTCCGCTCGCCGAAAGAATTCCGTCCGTTCCTGCTGGCCTGGGGCGGCACCGAGACTTACATCGTCAACAGCAAGATGGCCAGCTTCGGCTACGCCAACAGCAAGTCCTACGGCGTGAGTATTTCCCAGTACACGCCGAACATGGCCAAGGTGCTCAAGCGTCCCGAGCCGACTGGCTGGATCGTCGGTTCCGAGTTCTCGGACATGTGGTACGGCTTCTACTGCTACGAAACCCGCGACTTCGTGGTCAAGGGCAACACCTACAAAGACAACATCGTCTACGGCATCGACCCGCACGACCGTTCCCACGGTCTGATCATTGCCGAGAACACCGTGCACGGTACGAAGAAGAAGCACGGGATCATTATTTCCCGTGAAGTGAACGACAGCTTCATCTTCAACAACAAAAGCTACGACAACCACCTCTCGGGGCTGGTGATCGACCGTAACAGCGTCAACAACATCATCGCCTACAACGAGATCTACAAGAACCACACCGACGGCATCACCCTCTACGAGTCCGCCGACAATCTGCTGTGGGGCAACAAGGTCATCAGCAACAAGCGCCACGGCATCCGTATTCGTAACAGCGTGAACATTCGCCTCTACGAAAACATCGCCATGGCCAACGGCCTGACCGGTGTCTACGGCCACATCAAAGACCTGAGCGACACCGACCGTGACATCAAGCTCGACCCGTTCGATGCCCAGGTTTCGCTGATCGTGGTTGGCGGTGAACTGGCGGCCAACGGCAGCGGCCCGCTGTCGATCGATTCGCCCTTGAGCGTCGAGCTGTATCGCGTATCGATGCTGGCGCCGACCAAATCCAGCGGCATCAGCTTCAACGGCATCCTCGGCGAGCGCCAGGATGAAATTCTCGACTTGCTGGTACGCCAGCAGAAAGCCGTGCTGATCGACCCTGTCGAACGCCAGACCGAAATGCGGGACTGAGGATAATTCTATGCACCCACACATGATCAAATTACTCAGCCTGTCGGCCCTGACCCTCGGCGTTCTGGCGGCCAGCAATGGCGCCCGCGCCGATGAAACCAGCGCTGCCACGCCGCCGAAGTTCAGCGCCGAGCCTTGCTGCAACCTGTGCCCCGCTGCGCATGACGCGAAGAATTACACCACGCGTTATCAACAGAACTTCACCACGCTGGTGCAGGCGCAAGGCGACTGGTTGTTCCGGACTCAGGAAGACCTGCGCACCGAATTCAACACCAGCCCGGCCGGCTACAAACGCCTGCAACAGCTGCACGATGCGTTCAAGGCCAAAGGCGTCGAACTGGTAATCGTCTATCAGCCGACCCGGGGTCTGGTAAACCGCAACAAGCTCAACCCGCAGGAAAAAGCCGCGTTCGATTACGAGAAAG
Organism: Pseudomonas sp. McL0111; assembly: GCF_052567255.1. Taxonomy (NCBI): domain Bacteria; kingdom Pseudomonadati; phylum Pseudomonadota; class Gammaproteobacteria; order Pseudomonadales; family Pseudomonadaceae; genus Pseudomonas; species Pseudomonas sp. McL0111. The sequence continues at coordinate 431,187 of NZ_CP199585.1, forward strand.
CGCTGGGCAACTACAAGACCATGCTCGGCCGTTTCGCGCAGATGGGTTACGTGGTCCCAGACCTGTCGCCGCTGACCAACGAATCGCTGCCGGACACTCTGCCCGCCCACGATTTCTACTTCCGTGGCGACCAGCACTGGACGCCATACGGAGCGCAGCGCACGGCGAAAATCGTTGCCGAAAAGGTCAAGCAGATCCCGGCCTTCGCCGATATTCCCAAGCGTGAATTCGAGACCAAACGCTCCGGGCGCATGGGCAAGACCGGCACCCTGCACAACATGGCCGGGCAGCTGTGCGGCACCAGTTACGCGATCCAGTACATGGACCAGTTCACCACCGAACCGAAAGGCGAGGCTGGCGACGGCGATCTGTTCGGTGATTCCGGCAACCCGCAAATTACCCTGGTCGGCACCTCGCACAGCGGCAAGAACTACAACTTCGCCGGCTTCCTCGAAGAGGCGATTGGCGCCGACATTCTCAACGTCGCGTTCCCCGGCGGCGGTCTGGAAGGTTCGATGTTGCAGTACCTCGGCAGCGACGAATTCCAGAAGACTCCACCGAAGATTCTTATCTGGGAATTCTCGCCGCTGTATCGCCTCGATCAGGAAACCATCTATCGCCAGATGATGTCTCTTCTCGACAACGGCTGCGAAGGCAAAGAAGCACAGATGACCGGCAGCACCACCCTCAAGGCCGGCACCAAACAAGAGCTGCTGGTCAACAGCAAGAACCTGAACCTGCAGAACAGCAGCCATCAGGTCGACATCCGCTTCGCCGACACTTCGGTGAAAACCCTGCAAGCCACCCTCTGGTACATGAACGGTCGCCACGAGGACATCAAGATCGAGAAACCGGAAACCTCCGACACCGACGGTCGTTTCGCCTTTGAGCTGCGCACGGACGAAGACTGGGCCTCGCAAAACCTGCTGGCGGTCGAAGTTCAGGGCCCTGAAGCGGGCGCCGCGCCACAAAAAGTCGAAGCGAAAATCTGCAAACGCAACGTATTCCCGGGCGCTGGGCAACAAACCGCTCAGGCCGGGCAATGAGGTCTGCTATGCGAAATCCGAAATTGAAAGCCTTTTTGGCACCCACCCTGTTAAGCCTGGCGATGTTCGCTGGAGCCACTCAGGCCGCCGCGCCACTGCGTCCACCTCAGGGCTACTTTGCGCCTGTGGATAAATTCAAGACTGGTGACAACAGCGAAGGCTGCGATGCGATGCCGGCGCCATACACCGGACCGCTGCAATTTCGCAGCAAATACGAAGGTTCGGACAAGGCGCGCTCGACGCTGAATGTGCAGTCGGAAAAAGCCTTCCGCGACACCACCAAAGACATCACCACGCTGGAACGCGGCACCGCCAAACGGGTGATGCAGTTCATGCGCGACGGTCGCCCGGAGCAGCTTGATTGCACGCTGAACTGGCTGACCGCGTGGGCCAAGGCTGATGCGTTGATGTCGAAAGACTTCAACCACACCGGCAAGTCGATGCGCAAATGGGCGTTGGGCAGCATGGCCTCTTCGTACATTCGCCTGAAGTTCTCCGACTCGCATCCGCTGGCTCAACACCAGCAGGAAGCGCAGTTGATCGAAGCCTGGTTCAGCAAAATGGCCGATCAGGTAGTCAGCGACTGGGACAACCTGCCGCTGGAAAAAACCAACAACCACTCGTACTGGGCCGCATGGTCGGTGATGGCGACCTCTGTCGCGACCAACCGTCGCGACCTGTTTGATTGGGCGGTCAAGGAATACAAGGTCGGCGCCAATCAGGTCGATGCCAACGGTTTCCTGCCCAACGAACTCAAGCGCCAGCAACGCGCCCTCGCCTATCACAACTACGCCCTGCCGCCACTGGCGATGATCGCCAGTTTCGCTCAGGTCAATGGTGTGGATTTGCGTCAGGAAAACAACGGCGCGCTGAAACGTCTGGGTGATCGGGTGTTGTCCGGCGTTAAAGACCCGGATGAGTTCGAAGAGAAAAACGGCAAGAAGCAGGACATGACCGACCTGAAAGAGGACATGAAATTCGCCTGGCTTGAACCGTTCTGCACGCTCTACACCTGCGCGCCGGATGTGCTGGAGAAGAAGCACGGCATGCAGCCGTTCAAGACCTTCCGCCTCGGTGGCGACCTGACCAAGGTCTACGACCCGTCCCACGAAAAGGGCAACAAGGGTTCTTGAGTGCACCGATAAACCCTGTGGGAGCGAGCTTGCTCGCGAATACGGTCTGACATTCAAAAGTGAAGTCGACTGAGACACCGCTTTCGCGAGCAAGCTCGCTCCCACAGGGGTCGGTGTCAGGTTTGAGATTTGAGATTTGAGTTAGCCCTCCGGTTTACGTGGGGGGTTTGGGGGGGCTTTGGCCCTTGACTGTTGGTTCAAACATGGAGAGATCGGGATGGTATTTTCATCCAACGTGTTCCTGTTTCTGTTCTTGCCGATCTTTCTCGGCTTGTACTATCTGAGCGGGCAACGCTATCGCAATCTGCTGCTGCTGATCGCCAGCTACGTGTTCTATGCGTGGTGGCGGGTGGACTTCCTGGCGTTGTTCGCAGCCGTCACCCTGTGGAATTACTGGATCGGCCTCAAGGTCGGAGCCGCTGGCGTCAGAACCAAACCGGCGCAGCGCTGGCTGTTGCTCGGCGTCGCAGTGGATCTGTGCATCCTCGGCTACTTCAAGTACGCCAACTTCGGCGTCGACAGCATCAACGCGATGATGACGTCGGTCGGTCTGTCGCCGTTCATCCTGACTCACGTGCTGTTGCCGATCGGTATCTCGTTCTACATTTTCGAGTCGATCAGCTACATCATCGACGTCTATCGCGGCGACACCCCGGCCACCCGCAACCTGATCGATTTCGCAGCGTTCGTGGCGATCTTCCCGCACTTGATTGCCGGCCCGGTCCTGCGTTTCCGTGACCTCGCCGACCAGTTCAACAACCGCACGCACACCCTCGACAAGTTCTCCGAAGGCTGCACGCGGTTCATGCAGGGTTTCATCAAAAAGGTGTTTATCGCCGACACCCTCGCGGTGGTCGCCGACCACTGCTTCGCCCTGCAAAACCCGACCACGGGGGATGCCTGGCTCGGCGCACTGGCCTACACCGCGCAGCTGTATTTCGACTTCTCCGGTTACAGCGACATGGCGATTGGTCTGGGCTTGATGATGGGTTTCCGTTTCATGGAAAACTTCAAACAGCCGTACATCAGCCAGTCGATCACCGAGTTCTGGCGTCGCTGGCACATCAGCCTTTCCACCTGGCTGCGTGACTATCTGTACATCACCCTCGGCGGTAACCGTAAAGGCACGCTGATGACCTATCGCAACCTGTTCCTGACCATGCTCCTCGGCGGTCTGTGGCACGGCGCGAACATCACTTACATCGTCTGGGGCGCCTGGCACGGCATGTGGCTGGCAATTGAAAAAGCGCTGGGCCTGAACACGTCGCCGCGCAGTCTCAACCCGATTCGCTGGGCGCTGACCTTCCTGCTGGTGGTCATGGGCTGGGTGATCTTCCGTGCCGAGAACCTGCACGTTGCCGGGCGCATGTACGGCGCGATGTTCAGCTTCGGCGACTGGTCGCTGTCGGAACTCAATCAGGCCAGCCTCACCGGCCTGCAAGTGGCAACACTGGTGGTGGCTTACGTAACGCTGGCGTTCTTCGGCCTGCGTGACCTCTACACCAATCAACCGCCGGCCAAGACCAAACCTGAAGTCAACGTCGAGGCCGATGGCCCTGCCACTGCGACCCCGGGAATGATCAAGGCAGCCCCCGGCGAAAACCCGGCGAGCATCCACGAGCCTGGCTACACCGTCGGCGTCGAAGCCCAGGTGCAAGCGGCGTACTGGAGCGCGAACTGGTCCCGCTACGTGATGCGCGGCCTGATCCTGCTGCTGTTCATCGCTTCGATTCTCAAACTCTCGGCGCAAAGCTTCTCGCCGTTCCTTTACTTCCAGTTCTGAGGGATCTGACATGACCCGCTCATTACGCATCTTCTACATCGCGCTGTTTCTGGTGACCTTGCTGGTGCTCGGTCTGTGGTCGGTGCGCAGCTTCTTCGGCTTCAGCACCAATGCCGACGCAACGGTGCTCAACGGTCGCTGGACCAAAGCCGTGGAAACGCATTACGACGACGAGTTTCCGATCAAGCGTCTGGGCACCAATCTCTGGGCCGCGCTGGATTTCAAACTGTTCAACGAAGGTCGTCCGGGTGTGGTGCTCGGTCGCGATCAGTGGTTGTACAGCGATGAGGAATTCAACCCGATCGTCAACGAAGAGCTGAACCTGCAAGGCAACTACGCGCTGGTCGAAGGCGTGCGCCAGACCCTTAAAGACAAAGACGTGAAACTGGTGATGGCGATTGTTCCGGCCAAGGTTCGCCTGTACCCGGAGCATCTGGGTGAAGTGAAACCGGCGAGCATCCACGCCAACCTTTATCAGGATTTCCACGCCCGGGTTGCCGCCGACAAGATCCTCGCCCCTGACCTGCTCAAGCCATTGCAACAGGCTAAGCAGAACGGTCAGCAAGTGTTCCTGCGCACCGACACCCACTGGACGCCGGAAGGGGCCGAGATTGCGGCGAATACCCTGGCGAAAACCATCGCCGACAAGTTCCCGCTCAGCGGCGAGCCACAGCGCTTCGTCACCACGCCTGCGGAAAAGGTCACGCACAAGGGCGATCTGCGTCTGTTCCTGCCGCTTGATCCGCTGTTCGAAAACCTGATGCCGGCGCAAGAACCGCTGCAAAAACGCAACACCGTGGCCGCCGCCGAGCAGCCTGCCGGTGACGACGCTTTGTTCGCCAACAGCGAAGTGCCGGTCGCACTGATCGGCACCAGCTACAGCGCCAACCCCAACTGGAACTTCGTCGGTGCGCTCAAGCAAGCGCTGCACAGCGACGTGGTCAATTACGCCGAAGACGGCCACGGCCCGATTCTGCCAATGCTCAGCTACCTGAAAAGCGATGACTTCAAGAACAGCCCGCCACAGGTGCTGATCTGGGAGTTTCCTGAACGATATCTGCCTGTGAACATCGAAATCGGCGACGCCGACCCGCAGTGGGTCGCAGAGCTTAAACAAGCCGGCGCGCGCCAACAAAACGTAGCAATCAACACTAAATCCGAGACGCCCGATCGGGCGCAAAACTGAAAGAGAGGTACACCATGACTTTCACTACTACTCCTCGTCGTCTCGCTAAAAGCTTCGCTCTGGTTGCTGGCCTCAGCGTGCTTTCCGTACCTGCATTTGCCGGTGGCGACGCCGCGCTCTACGGCCCGACCGCACCGAAAGGCTCGACCTTCGTGCGGATCTACAACGCCAGCAACGCTGAAGTCAGCGCGACGGTCGGCAGCACCAGCCTGAGCGATGTTGCGCCACTGGCCAGCAGCGATTTCAGCTTCATGCCGGGCGGCGATTACAGCGCCAAGGTCGGCAGCCAGACCCTGCCGGTGAAACTTGCCGGTGATCACTACTACACCTTGGTCAACAACGCTTCCGGCGCGCCGCAACTGATCGAAGAGCCGCCATTCAAGAACAAGCAGAAGTCGCTGGTGCGTGTGCAGAACCTCAGCGACAAACCGCTGACCCTGAAAACCGCCGACGGCAAGACCGACGTGGTGCCGAACGTGGCCGCCAAGGGCCGTGGCGAGCGTGAAATCAACCCGGTGAAAGTCAGCCTCGCGCTGTACGACGGCGCGACCAAAGTCGGCGACGTCAAACCGGTTGCCCTGGAACGCGGTGAAGCAGCGGTGCTGTACGTCACCGGCAGCGGCAGCAGCCTGTCGCCAGTCTGGGTAAAACGCCCGGTTTCGACGCGCTAATCATTTCTCAAAACTGCCCCGGCTCTCTGTGGGAGCCGGCCTGCCGGCGATTCAGGCAACTCGGTTTTTCTGATGTACCGAGGTGATGCAATCGCTAGCAGGCTAGCTCCCACAACGGTCTGACCCAATTGATTTTATGGAGTAAACAATATGATTCCGGTGATCTTGTCAGGTGGTAGCGGCTCACGTCTTTGGCCGCTTTCGCGCAAGCAATTCCCCAAGCAATTCCTCGCCCTGACCGGCGAACACACGCTGTTCCAGCAAACCCTCGAACGTCTGGTGTTCGAAGGCATGGACACGCCGATTGTGGTCTGCAACAAGGACCACCGTTTCATCGTCAACGAGCAGTTGAGCAACCGCAATCTCGAAGTGCAGCGCATCCTGATGGAACCGTTCGGCCGCAACACCGCGCCGGCCGTGGCGCTGACCGCGATGATGCTGGTCAACGAAGGTCGTGACGAACTGATGCTGGTGCTGCCGGCCGACCACGTGCTGGAAGATCAGAAAGCCCTGCAACGCGCCCTCGCCCTGGCCACCGTTGCCGCCGAAAACGGCGAAATGGTGCTGTTCGGCGTACCGGCGACCAAACCGGAAACCGGTTACGGCTACATCAAGTCCACCGCCGATTCGCTGCTGCCGGAAGGCGTCAGCCGCGTCTCGCACTTCGTCGAAAAACCTGACGTCAAACGTGCCACCGAATACGTCGAATCCGGTGGCTACTTCTGGAACAGCGGCATGTTCCTGTTCCGCGCCAGCCGCTTTCTCGAAGAGCTGAAAAAGCATGATCCGGACATCTACGACACTTGCCTGCTGACGCTTGAGCGTAGCGAGCAGGACCCGGACACTATCACTTTCGACGAAGCCACGTTCGCCTGCTGCCCGGACAACTCCATCGACTATTCAGTAATGGAAAAAACCCAGCGCGCCTGCGTAGTGCCGCTGACCGCTGGCTGGAGTGATGTCGGTTGCTGGTCGTCGTTGTGGGAAGTCAACGAGAAAGACGCCAACGGCAACGTCACTAAAGGCGACGTGGTGATTCAGGACAGCAAGAACTGCATGATCCACGGCAACGGCAAACTGGTGTCGGTGATCGGCCTGGAAAACATTGTGGTAGTCGAAACCAAGGACGCCATGATGATTGCGCACAAGGACAAGGTCCAAGGCGTCAAGCAGATGGTCAACACCCTCAACGAGCAGGGCCGTAGCGAAACCCAGAACCACTGCGAGGTCTATCGTCCGTGGGGTTCCTACGACTCGGTGGACATGGGCGGGCGTTTCCAGGTCAAGCACATCTCGGTCAAACCGGGCGCATGCCTGTCACTGCAGATGCACCACCACCGTGCCGAGCACTGGATCGTGGTCAGCGGCACCGCCGAAGTGACCTGCGATGAAAACGTGTTCCTGCTCTGCGAAAACCAGTCGACCTACATCCCGATCGCCTCGGTGCATCGCCTGCGCAACCCGGGCAAGATCCCGCTGGAAATCATCGAAGTGCAATCGGGCAGCTATCTCGGCGAAGACGATATCGAGCGTTTCGAAGATATCTACGGTCGCTCCACCCCAATCGAACGCGGCGTCTCGGTGAAAACCATCGCGCAGTGATCGATCAGCAATAAGAAGCCCCCGTCCAGCCCGCTGCGTCCCCTATCCGCAGTGGGTTGGGCGGGGGCTTTTTTGTCCGGGATTTGCAGCGCGGACACTGGCCTCTTCGCGAGCAAGCTCGCTCCCACAGGGGAGTGCATTGCAAATGTGGCAGCCAGCCTGTTCTCACAGAGGCATGCATTGCAAATGTGGCAGCCGGCCTGTTCTCACAGAGGCATGCATTGCAAATGTGGGAGCGAGCTTGCTCGCGAAGAGGCCATCCCAGACACCGCAAGTCCCGATGCCCATCGCCAACCTCACCTACGCTTAGGTAGGATGCCCCTCTAATCCCGCGAGGTTGTGCGATATGTTCATCGGCGTTTTGCTGGTCATCACCTGGCTGATCCTGTTGCTGCGCTATCCGGCCAAGGCGTTGCCGGTGTCCATTGCCGCCGCTGTTGGCTTGGGGCTGGTGGCGATGTGGGTGGTGTGGCTGGACAATCGCGAGATCAAGCAACTGGCGCGTCTTGAGTTGCGCATCGCTTATGCGCCGCAAGACTGCCCGGCGGATCGCCCGCTGCAACTGAAAATGAACAACGGCAACAACGTGCCACTGACCGAATTGCGCTGGCGCATCGCCGCTTATGCGCCGGGCGATACGGTCAATCTGGCCGACAATCAATACACTGCACCCCGCTATCGCGGTCCCGGCGAATTGCAGGCCGGTGGCAATTGGGAAGACTGTTTGCCACTGCCGCCACTGCGTCCCGGTTATCGTCCGCAAACCCTGGATTTTCGCGCCGAGCGCTTGCAGGGCAGTTTCTCCGACTGATCCCCCTCCCCCACTTTTTTGCACAAGGAATGCGCCATGCCCGTTGCGTTGATTACCGGTTGTTCCAGCGGCATCGGCCGCGCCCTCGCCGATGCGTTCAAAGGCGCAGGTTTCGAAGTCTGGGCGACTGCGCGCAAGGCTGAAGATGTGGCCATGCTCGCGGCGGCCGGGTTCACTGCCATTCAACTCGACGTCAATGACGGCGCGGCGCTGGAACAACTTGGCGAGCGGATCAACCAGCAGACTGGCGGCCTCGATGTGCTGATCAACAACGCCGGTTACGGCGCGATGGGGCCGTTGCTTGATGGCGGTGTACCGGCGATGCAACGGCAATTCGAAACCAACGTGTTTTCGATTGTCGGTGTCACTCGTGCGCTGTTCCCTGTGTTGCGTCGAGCCAAAGGTCTGGTGGTGAATATCGGCAGCGTGTCAGGTGTTTTGGTTACTCCATTTGCTGGCGCTTATTGCGCATCGAAAGCCGCCGTCCATGCCCTGAGCGACGCATTGCGCATGGAACTGGCGCCATTTGGTGTGCGGGTGATGGAGGTTCAGCCGGGGGCGATTCAATCGAGCTTCGCCAAGAACGCCGGACACGAGGCCGAGCAATTGATCAACGAACAGTCGCCGTGGTTTCCATTGCGTGAAGGGATTCGGGCGCGGGCCAAGGCTTCGCAGGACAAACCGACGCCGGCCAGCGAGTTTGCCGGCGTGTTGTTGAAGGCTGTGCAGCAAGACAAACCGCCGCGGCTGATCCGGATTGGCAATGGCTGCCGGGCGTTGCCGTTGTTGGCGGCGTTGTTGCCCAAGGGGTTGCTGGAGTCGACGTTGATGAAGCGGTTCGGGTTGCGTGGGCAGCTCTGAAGTCGAGGTGAATCCATCGCGGGCAAGCCACGCTCCCACAGGTTTTGTGGGTGGTTCGGAATTTATGAATACACCACAAAACCTGTGGGAGCGGGCTTGCCCGCGATGAGGCCAGAACTGTCACCGCAAAGTTTCAGCCCCAACTCTTCATGAAATCAATAAACGCCCGAACCTTCAGCGGCAAATGCCGGGTATCCGGGTACAGCGCATACACGCCTTGCTGCGCAAAACGAAAATCCGCCAACAAGCGCTGTAATCGCCCAGCCTCCAGATCTTCCTGAATCAACCATTGCGGCAGAATCGCCACACCTTGCCCGGTTAGTGCAAACGCCCGCAGCGTCGCCGAATTATCCGCGACGATTGCCGTAGTGCCCGGTTTTGGCTGATACACATGCTCGGTTCCGACAGGATCAGTCACGGTCATCTCCGGCACGCGCCCATGGCCCAGCGTCGGCATCGACTCCAGTGTCGCCAGCGTGGTAACCGGCGCAAAGCGTTCGACCAATTGCGGCGCGGCCACCGCAAACACTTCGAATGTCGACAACTGCACCGCACGCAGATTGGAGTCGTGCATGCGGCCTAGCCGAATCGCCATGTCGAAGCGTTCGGAGATCAGATCGGCATGGGTCGACGACGTCGATAAATGAATATTCAACTGCGGCTGTTGCTTGCGAAACACCTCCAGCGCCGGCACCACTTGGGCCAGGGCAAACTCGACGGTGGTGGTGATGCGCAAGGTGCCCTTGAGCTGTGAATGCTCGGAGCGAGCCTCCTCAATGGCCAGTCGAGCCTCATCCAGCGTGCGCAGGCAACGCCGATAAAAGCGCTCGCCGGCATCGGTCAGCGCCAATTGCCGGGTGTTGCGCGTGAGCAAGGTCACGCCCAGTTCTTCTTCCAGCCGCTTGAGATTGAAGCTCACCACCGCCCGGGTTTGCCCCAGTGTTTCGGCGGCAGCAGTCAATGAACCGGCCTCGACCACGGCTTTGAAGGTGTCAAAACGATCCAGGCTGACCATACCCGCGCCACTCCTTGTCAAAATAATTTTGACAAACTAGCAGCCAAACCAGCGTTTTCCTAATACGCCCGGCACCCTACCCTGCACGTCTCATCACCGGGAAGTCGCCATGGCCTATCGCTCGAAAGTCGCGCTGGTTTATTTGTTGGGGTTTGCCCTCGACCTGCTGAACATGTTCGTCGCCAGCATTGCCTACCCCGACATCGCCCGGCAGCTGAATGCCTCGGTGACCGAACTGGCGTGGATCACCAACGCCTACATGCTCGGGCTGACGCTGATCATTCCGCTGAGCGTGTGGCTGGCGGCACGGATCGGCGAGCGGCGGTTGATTCTTGCTTCGCTGCTGTTGTTCGGGGTTGGCTCCGCACTGGTCGCGCAGGCGGGATCGATCGAAAGCCTGATCGGCTGGCGCCTGCTGCAAGGGCTCGGCGGCGGGTTGTTGCTGCCGGTCGGTCAGGCGCTGGCGTATCGGCAGTTTCCGCCGGAGCAGCGTGCGCACTTTACCGGTGTGGTGTTGCTGGTGGCGTTGATGGTGCCGGCGCTGTCGCCAGCGGCGGGCGGACTGATCGTTCAGACATTGTCCTGGCGCTGGATTTTCTACCTGAATTTGCCGGTCGCATTGCTGGCGTTCGGGCTTGGTCTGCTCTGGCTGAAACCCGATCAAGCCAGCAGCCAACGCCCGACGCTGGACGCCCGAGGCCTGTTGCTGGCGGTGTCGGCGCTGAGTTTGTTGTTGATTGCCGTAAGCCTGGCGAGCGAACCCGCAACCCGCAGCGTCAGCGGCATCGTGCTGCTGCTCAGCGCCCTGACGTTGTGCCTGTACCTGCGTGACGGCTGGCGTAAACCCGGTGCACTTCTCGACCTGCAACTGATCAAGAACCCGTCGCTGCGTCTGGCGATGTTGATCTACCTGTGTGTCCCGGGGATTTTTACCGGGACCAATCTGATTGCCGTGCTCTACCTGCACGAACTGGGTTTCGGTGCAGCGCATACCGGTGCGCTGATGCTGGCCTGGGCGGCGGGCTCGGGGGTGGCGATTTTTCTTGGAAAACGCAGCTTCAACCGCATCGGCCCCAAGCCGTTATTGGCTGCCGGGATGCTCCTGCAATGCCTCGGCATTGTCTTGCTGATGCGCATCGACCAACCCGCCAGTACGCCGCTGATCATCGCCTATGCGGTGATGGGACTGGGTGGCAGTCTGTGCAGCATCACCGCGCAAACCCTTGCGTTCGTCGGCATCGCAGCGGAAAAAATGGGCCATTCCAGTGCCCTGTGGAATATCAATCGCCAACTCGGTTTCTGCCTCGGCGCCGCACTGCTCAGCTCACTGTTGGGCGCATTGGGTACCAGTGGTTTCAAATACTGTTTTCTGGCCGCCGCGCTGATCACGTTATTACCGATGGTCGCCGTCCTGCGGTTTGATTCGACAAAAGTTCTGGCCCTGCTGGCCTCTTCGCCCCTCAAGGAAAAATCCACATGACTGACTACAACGACTACTTCGACGAAGTGATCCAGGCCCACGAAGCCATCGAACAATGGTTTGCCGAGACGCAGGACGATGCGGCACTTGATCAACTGCTGACGCGTTTTTCGCCACGGTTCTCGATGATTTCACCGCGGGGTCGGGAGCTGGACTTCGATGCCTTGCAGACGCTGTTTCGCATGGCGGGCGGGAAAAAGAATGGCTTCAGGATCGAACTCAGTGAGCTGCGCGGGATTGCCCTGAATGAACGCGGGGCGACGGTGAGTTATCACGAGCGGCAGAGCGATGCGACGGGAACCCAGACGCTTCGGCTATCGACGGTAGTGTTCGAAAAACAGGCGGGTGGCAAGGTGATTTGGCGGCATCTGCAGGAGACGTTTTGTGCTGAGTGAATGGCTGCCGTTTCCTGAAGCGCCGAGGTGAACCCATCGCGGGCAAGCCACGCTCCCACAGGTTTTGCGGCGCTCACATATTTTGAGTACGCCAGGAAACCTGTGGGAGCGTGGCTTGCCCGCGAAAAACGATAACGCGGTCTATCCGTTATCCACAGCGTTCTGTTTCACCACCACCGTACAAGTAATCCCCGCCGCCAGCAGCACGCCTTCCGGCACTTCATCGATGTGAATCCGTACCGGCACCCGCTGCGCCAGACGCACCCAATTGAACGTCGGATTGACGTCGGCGATCAGCTCGCGGCTTTCCGGGTTGTCGCGGTCATAGATGCCGCGTGAAATGCTTTCCACATGGCCCTTGAGCACTTCGCCGCTCATCAATTGCATGTCGGCCTTGTCGCCGACTTTGACGTGCGGCAGCTTGGTTTCTTCGAAGAAGCCGTAAACCCAGAACGAGTTCATGTCGACCACGGCCATTTTCGCCTCGCCGATCCTCGCGTAGTCGCCGCGATGCACGTTGAGGTTGGTCACGTAACCATCGACGGCCGCACGTACTTCGGTGCGTTTCAGGTTGAGTTCGGCGGCTTCGAGTTGCGCCTGGGCATGTTGATAATCAGCCTGCGCCGAGTCGGCGATATTGCTGGCGTCGTCGCGGTTCTCTTTGGAAATCACCAGATTGTCGAGGTCGGCGCGGCGATGCGCATTGACCTTGCGCATCTCCCAAGTGGCCTTGCGTGAAGCGACCAGCGACTGCGCCTGCTTCACTGCGATGCGGTAGTGCTCGGGATCGATCTGCATCAGCAAATCGCCCTTCTTCACCAGTTGGTTGTCACGCACCGGCACATCGACCACTTCGCCGGTAACGTCGGCGGCGACGTTGATGATATCCGCACGCACCCGACCGTCGCGGGTCCACGGCGTGTCCATGTAATGCACCCACAGGGTCCGGCCGATCCACAGCGCAAGGGCCAGCACCAGCAGGGTCGCGAGCAGGCTGAAAAACTTTTTCATCAGAACGTTCTCAACGGTAGACAGTCAGCGCCATGGCGCCGAACAGACAGGTAAACAGACTCAGGCGCAGCAGTGCCGGATGCCAGAAAAAACGGTACAGATCGAACCCCGACAAAAACCGGTCGAGCGCCCAGGCCAGTGCCGCAGCGATGAAAAACATCAGGGTCATGGTCGGCATGTACACGCCGTGGAACGCGATTTCACGAGGCATGGGCAAGTCCTTCGGGCTTGGCCGAGGCGAACTCGGCAAGCGGTGATTGCGGGTCGAGCAACGATGTGCGAATGAAGTGCAGATAGCTTTTCACCCGGCGTAATGCGGAGGTGTCGAAGTGCGGCGCGAACGGCTCGTCAGTGGCAGCGACGCGGCTGATCGCGTGATCCACCGCAACCAGTGCGCGCTCCAGATTGCTCGCGTTCGGTTGCAGAAACAGCCGCACCAGCGCGCGTCCCATCACGCGGATCGCCTGACGCCACGGCTGCGATTCGGCGTACGCCGGGTGCACCGGCAGAATCGCCTGTTCCTTGCGCAACTCGATGATCGAATGACCCACTTCCAGCACCACGAACATCCAGCGCAGCAGATGCTTTTGCACCTTCGGCTGACCTGCCGCGAGGCCATACGCCTGATGCAGCAAGTCGCGGGTACGGCTTTCGAAACTCGACGCCAGGCCCTTGAGCTTGCCGCTGATCGCGTACACCACTTGGCCACGCAGATCCTGTTCCAGACGTTTCCACAACCAGCGACTGTTCGGCGGCAGAATAATTGCCCCCGCCGCCGCACACACCAACATGCCCATGACCATGGCGATGTAGTCGTTGATGAAGGTGTACGGGTTGTAAATGGTCAGGTTGTCCGGCACCGAACCGGTGCTGAAGAAAATCAGCAAACCGAGACCGACCCCGGCGTATTGCGGACGCGAGGTGAGGAACGAACCGAGCACGATCACTGGCGCGAGCATCACGCACAGCAGCGGAAAACCGTCGATCCACGGGAAGATGAAAAACATCTCGACGAAGCCGATCAGCGCCCCGAGAAACGTACCGCAGGCCATTTGAAAAGCCATGCGCTTCGGGTTCGGCGTGGCGGCGGACAAGCCCACGGTGGCGGCGGCAATCAGGGTCATGGTCGCGCCGCTCGGCCACGCGGTGGCGACCCAGTAACTGCCGAGCACGATCAGGATAAACGAGGCGCGAATCCCCGAAGCAGCCGCCGCCCACCAGTTGGTTTGCGGAGTGAACGGCTCGTCCCAGCGCTCGCGCTCGTGGCTGTGATCGGCCAGCGAAGCGTGGGTCTGTGCATAACTGTGCAGATCATCGACGAAGCGATAAAGCAGTTCATACGCGGTATGGAAATCCAGTTGCTCGGCGTCGCTCGGTTCGCTCTCCTGAAAGAGCGCCCGCAAGCTTCGCACCCGCGCCGGCAGGCCTTCCTTGTAGGTCGCCAGTGCTGTCGCCAGCCGTGCGGCATCGGGGCTGGTCAGGGAGCGACCGCTGAAGCCGTCGAGCACTTCGGCCAGATCCTGCAAGCCCGGTTTGATTGCCGCGACCACGTGCTCTTCGTCATAGCCGCGCAGGCGTTCGAGCAACTGATGCAGGGCGTTGAAACGTGTGGTGATGCCCATGAATTCGCTATTCAACCGACTGAGCCGACCGTTACGCCGACGCATGTGCGGGTCTTCGAAAACGGTGACGCTGCGCAACCCTTCCAGGCCCACGGCTTCGGCGATGAAACGCACGTTGCTGGCTTCGAACGCCTCCGGTTTGCTGCGCCCGCGCAGGCCATCGGTGACGAACAGTGCAAATACACCGAAGCGCTGATACAAGGCGTTGCGCATCGCCGCGCTGGCGGTTTGCGGCAGGATCGCGGCGCTGACTACGGTCGAGCAGAGAATCCCCAGCGAGATTTCCAGCACCCGCCACACCGCAGCCATAAATGCGCCGTCGGGATGCGCCAGCGCCGGCAGGCCGACCATCGCAGCGGTGTAGCCGGCCAGCACAAAACCGTAAGCGCGGAAGTTGCGGCAACGTGCGGCACCGGCCGAGCAGATGCCGACCCAGATCGCCAGCGAACCGAGGAACAGTTCGGTGTTCTGCGCAAACAGCGCGATCAGCGTGACCATCATCGCCGACCCGGCCAAAGTGCCGAGGAAGCGATAGAAGCTCTTGGCGAACACCTGACCGCTCTGCGGTTGCATGACGATGAACACGGTGATCATCGCGGTGCGCGGCTGCGGCAATTCCAGACGCATCGCCAGCCACAGGGTCAGGAACGCAGCGATCAACACCTTGAAGATGTAGACCCAGGTCACGCCATCGCTGCGTGCCCAGTCGAAAAAACCCCGGCGCCATTCGAGGGAGTAGAGCCAGCGCAGAGGTGCGGGCAAGGGGGTCATGAATTCTGCTCAAAAAAGTCGAGTTGAACCGAGATCCTGTAGGAGCGAGCTTGCTCGCGAATGCGGTGAGTCAGTCAACCAATTTGCTGGCTGACACTCCCTCTTCGCGAGCAAGCTCGCTCCCACAGGTTGTATGTTCAATGCAGGAGAACCGGGGTTTTCGGGGCTTGGGTTTGCTGGTTGGTCGGTACGTCACTACCGGCGCCGAGGCCGCCGCCCAGCGCAGTCACCAATTCGGCATGAGCACTCAAACGTGCCGCTTGCACTTGCTGCTGCACTTGCTGCTGCTTGAACAACAGCGTCTGCGCGTTGAGCACATGCAGGTAATCGGTCAGCCCGCGTTGATAAGCGATGGTCGCGATGTCGTACGTCTTCTGCGCGGTAGCCACTGACTCGGCGGCGAACGCCTGCTGCTTGTCCATCGACTCGCGACGGATCAACTGATCGGAGATGTTCTTCAGCGCATTGACCAGCGTCTGGTTGTAATGCGCCACGGCGATGTCGTAACCGGCCGAAGCTTCACCGAGTTCGGCACGCAGTCGCCCGCCGTCGAAAATCGGCAGCGAGATCGCCGGGCCGACGTTGTAGTTGAGCTTCTTGCCAGTCAGAAACTCCAGCGCCCCGCCACCGGTTGCCATAAAACCGAGGCTGCCGACCAGATCGACGTTGGGATAAAACCCGGCATGCGCCACCTCGATCCCACGCGCCTGCGCCGCCACTTGCCAGCGACTGGCAACCACGTCCGGACGCTGACCAAGCAACTCGGCAGGCAATGCCGAAGGCAGTTTCAACGCGGCGCCAAGCACCAGCGTCGGCCGCTGCAATTGCGCACCGGCACCCGGGCCTTTGCCTGCCAACGCAGCAATCTGGTTGCGGCTGAGGGCGATTTCTTCGTCCAGCGCATCCAGTTGCCGATGGGTTTCCGGCAGCGGCGTCTCGGCCTCGCTGACTTCGAAGTGGGTGCCGATGCCGCCGGCCAGACGCTTCTGTGCGAGTTCGAGAATCTGCTGCTGCTGCTTGAGCGTCGCGTCAACGATGTCGCGCTGGGCGTAGTGCAGCGACAATTCGATGTAGGCGCGGACGATGTTGTTCTGCAATTCCAGCTGCGCCAGCCGCGCCTCGGCAGCGCTCATGTGCGCAAGGTCCACCGCCCGTTCACTGGCGTTGCTTTCCTTGCCCCAGAGGTCGAGGGCGTAGCTGAAACCCAGTGCGGCGTTGTTGTCCCAGGTGGTGGTGTTGGCCAGATCGCCCGGGCCGTAGAACTGATCGGTCGGCCAGTTGTGACGTTTGAGGGTCGAATCACCATTGATCTGCAACGACTCCGCCGCTTCAGCGACGCTGGCGATGGCTTTGGCCTGACGCAAACGTGCGGTGGCCATGGCCATGGTCGGGCTGCCTTGGACGGCGAGGTCAATCCAGCGATTCAGTTGCGGGTCGCCATAGGCTTGCCACCATTGGGCGGTGGGCCAGTTGGCGTCACGGGCGGCGTGGGCGATGGCGTCATCGGTGGCCAGCGAATCGGCCTCCAATGCCTTGCCCTGCGGGGCAATCCCTCCGGTACTGATGCAGCCGCTGATGATCAGGGTAAAAGCCAGAACACTGAGCGGCATAAGCGCTCTGTTGATGCGACGCGGCACAGCTGCGAATTCCTGAGAAAGGGGGGGAAGCAAGGTGGGCGCAATTCTATTGGGGCGCCTGAACGGCGATAAGCTGGGATTTCTGTGAATCTTTGTTACGGTTAACGAGATAATCCCAAGGTCGGGGGTCTCGCCCCGGACACTTCGTGTCACAATTTGCCATCTCCCTTGAGAGCACCCCATGGACACTTTGCAAAACATGCGCGCCTTCAGTTGCGTGGCCGAAGCCGGCAGCTTCACCGCCGCCGCCGTGCAACTCGACACCACCACGGCCAACGTCTCGCGCGCGGTCTCCAATCTGGAAGCCCATCTGCAAACCCGCCTGCTCAACCGCACGACCCGCCGCATCGCGCTGACCGAGGCCGGCAAGCGCTACCTGCTGCGCTGCGAGCAGATCCTCGCCTACGTCGAAGAAGCCGAAGCAGAAGCCAGCGACGCCCACGCGCGCCCGGCCGGACAATTGAAAGTGCACACCATGACCGGCATCGGCCAGCACTTCGTGATCGACGCCATCGCCCGCTATCGCAAGACCCACCCCGACGTGACCTTCGACCTGACCCTGGCCAACCGCGTGCCGGACTTGCTCGACGAGGGCTACGACGTGTCCATCGTGCTCGCCAGCGAACTGCCGGATTCGGGTTTCGTCTCGCAACGCCTGGGCATCACCTACAGCATCGTCTGCGCCTCGCCGGCCTACGTAAAAGCCAACGGCGCTGCGCAAAAACCCAGCGACCTGCTGAACCACGCCTGCCTGCGCCTGGTGAGCCCGGTGATTCCCCTGGAAAAATGGGCATTCGACGGCCCGGAAGGCCAGGAAATGGTCACCATCAACAGCTCACCATTTTTGGTGAACTCCGCCGACGCGATGAAAACCGCAATCACCAGCGGCATGGGCGTCGGCGTGCTGCCGGTCTACGCCGCCATCGAAGGCCTGCGCAACGGCACACTCGTGCGCGTAATGCCGAACTACCGCTCGCAGGAACTGAACCTGTACGCGATCTACCCTTCACGCCAGTACCTGGATGCGAAGATCAAGACGTGGGTCGAGTACCTGCGTGGATCGTTGCCGGAAATTCTTTCGGCCCATCAAGCAGAATTGGCCGCGTACGAATTGAGCGGCAGCCTGGCTGGAGCGCGCGTCGCCAACTGAATCTTAAACACACCGCCGTTCACGTTTTTGGCGCGGTGGGCTGTGATCTTTTGATCTGCTGTTTAAAAATCAAAAGATCGCAGCCTACGGCAGCTCCTACAGAAGCGTGGATGACGCGGATATTTCCGACAGGTTGTGGCGGTTGTCGGTCGGAAGTGGGGTGGATAGGATTTTGTGGTCGCTGACGAATCAGTGACCGGGTCTGGAAAACCCGATTTCTACCAACCCTGCCCATGGCATACTGCGGCGCTTTTTCTGCTTCGCAATGTAATGGCGGCTGTGCGCGGGAGGCCCTTGGGCCTGCCGGGTTTGGTTGGTTGACCGGTTTTTCCAGTCCGCGCACAGCTGCCACCCATCGTCTGGAAAACGAAAAGTGGCAGCTTCAATCCAACCGCCATGAGTATGTTTCCAATGATCAAACCAACACCCAACCCGCCCGAAGCGGACAGCACCTCTCCCTACGAATCCCTCGATTCCAACAAACTCCACGAAGCCGCCGAACGCGCCCTCGACCACTACCTCTGCCCTGGCCACAAAGACCTGCCATTGCGCAAACCGAGCACCATGTTCGTCGTCGCCCCGCAGATGGACAACGAAACCCTGCTGGCCCACGCCTGCGAATCCCTGGCCTCGGCCAGCGTCATGACCAGCGACATCGCTGCGTATGTGGCGACCCCGCAGCGGCATACGATATTGGCCATCCAACAAATCATCATGCTGGCTGAGTTGGCGGTGAATCGAGTGCTGGATAACGTTGAAATAACAGCCAAAAACTGAACCGTAGGAGCTGCGGCACGCTGCGATCTTTTGATCTTCATTAACCACACCAAAGATCAAAAGATCGCAGCGTGCCGCAGCTCCTACCGGATTGGTGTACATCTGACGAAGATTGGTCGGCTGTCAGGCCGCCATCGCTGGCAGGCCAGCTCCCACAGAGATTGTGTGTATCTGGTGGAGGTTGGTCGGCTTTCAGGCCGCCATCGCGAGCAAGCTCGCTCCCACAGGGATTGTGTGTATCTGGCGGAGGTTGGTCGGCTGTCAGGCCGCCATCGCTGGCAGGCCAGCTCCCACAGGGATTGTGTGTATCTGGTGGAGGTTGGTCGGCTTTCAGGCCGCCATCGCGAGCAAGCTCGCTCCCACAGGGATTGTGTGTATCTGGTGGAGGTTGGTCGGCTTTCAGGCCGCCATCGCTGGCAAGCCAGCTCCCACAGGGATTGTGTGTATCAGGTGGAGGTTGGTCGGCTTTCAGGCCGCCATCGCTGGCAAGCCAGCTCCCACAGGTTGACCCGAGTGAATCTGACACTCCACGCCGCCCTTCACCACTCAACTGAATGAGCGTTAGCTCGACTGCAGCTCTTGATCCACAAGGCCCATCGGCAGGCTGAGTGGAGGGATTCATCCGGGGGTGGGCGCGTAGCGCCGTTTGGCGGAGCCAAACAGATCGAGAGGAGGTGCAGCGAAGCAAACCGTAGGCGATCCCCCCGGATGAAACCCGGAACGAAGGAACCCCGAGCCCCAGCGAGCGGGCCGAACGCCGGGGCCCAGCGTTTTTTGCTTACTTTTTTAGGCGCTCCCTCCGTGTCAGGCTACCTGTCGCCCTTATTGATTGACTCAAATAATCAAGAGGGCGAAGGTGCATAACCATGTCCAAAATGGGTAAACGTTACGACAACGACTTCAAAGACTGGGTCGTTCTGCAAATGATGCCGCCCCTCAATCGATCAGTGGCGGAACTTGCCGCTGCACTCAATCTCACGCCACAGTCACTGCGAAACTGGAGACAAATGGCTAGAGATAAAGGCTTGATCGTTCCGGGAAACGGCAAGACCAGTGACCAATGGTCTAGCGCCGATAAATTCAATGCTGTCATGGAAACCGCGCCGTTGAGCGAGGTCGAGATCTCTCAATATTGCCGAATCAAAGGCATTTACCCTGAGCAAATCCAACAGTGGCGAGTGGCATGCCAAAACGCTAATCCCGTTGTTGATCTCACCTCTCGAACTTCAAAAACGGCCGAGCAACGGCGCATCAAAATACTTGAACGCCAACTGATTCAGTCTGATGCCAGTCGTGCAGAGGCGGTGGCGTTGCTGGAGCTCAGAAAAAAAGCCAATGCGATCTGGGGCAAGGACAAGGAAGACTGATCAACGCCTCTGATCGTACGCAAGCCATGAAGTTGATTGCCGACGCAGTGCTGAATGGCGCTCGTCGATACCGCGCTTGCAATGAACTGGGTCTGAGCCTGCGCACAGTTCAACGCTGGCAACACACTGAATGTGACGGGCGACAGCTGGCTCAACGTGCAGCTCCGGCTAACAAGCTCAATGATACGGAGCGTCAAGCGGTGCTGGATGCTGCCAATCAGGCTGGCTATGCCAGCCTGACCCCGCATCAAATCGTGCCTAAGCTGGCCGATGAAGGCATTTATCTAGCTTCGGAATCGACGTTTTATCGTGTGTTGAAAGCCGCCCATCAAAACGTCCGTCGCGGCCGGGCCAAAGCCCCAAAACGCAGAGTACTGACGACGCATCGCGCTGATGGCCCCAATCAGGTGTGGTGCTGGGATATCACCTGGTTGCCGAGCACAGTGAAGGGCCGTTTTTTCTATTGGTACATGGTCAAGGACGTCTACAGCCGCAAACTGGTCGCCAATGAAGTCCACGAAGTGGAGAGCGCCGAACACGCCTGTGAACTGCTCACAAAGGGATGTTTACGCGAACAGACGGCAGGTCGTCCACTGGTGTTGCACTCAGATAACGGACACGTGATGAGAGGCTCTTTGTTGCGTGAAAGCATGGTCGCGCTGGGCGTAGAACCTTCTTTTAGTCGGCCAAGGGTGAGCAATGACAATGCTTACGCCGAAGCACTTTTTCGCACTGCAAAGTATTGCCCGCTTTGGCCGGATCAACCATTTGATACGGTTACTGATGCAAGGCTTTGGGTGCAGAATTTCATCGATTGGTACAACGAAGATCACCGCCACAGTGCCCTGAAATACGTCACGCCAAACCAACGGCACGAGGGCAAAGCAACCGCCCTATTACAAGCCAGGGCAGAGCTTTATGAGGATGCCAGGCGAACTAACCCAAGTCGGTGGAGCACTCGCACACGCAACTGGAAGCTGGCAGATGCCGTTTATTTAAATCCTGAGCGCCCTGAAATAAAGGACGCAATGGACTAGCAACCGTAAGACCAAGGCGACAGGTACCTTGACATGTACCGCGCTTGTAAAAAAGTGAGTCGCTGTAAAAGCGAAACCGCCAGCAGCAACACCCGAAGCAACGGATATACACCCCCACCAACCCAAAACATGGTCGGCCCAGAGGCCGCCAAGACAAGCCAAACACCACAAAGAAATGTTAGCTTGCTTGGCAATAAAAGCCCCAAAGCCGAGCCCAAGCCAAATGAAAAAAACCGTCCTGGCCTTCAGCCGCATCACCCCCCCAATGATCGAACACCTCCAACAAGAGTTCGACGTCATCGTCCCCAACCCAAAAAACGGCGACATCAACACCCAATTCAACGAAGCCCTGCCCCACGCCCACGGCCTCATCGGCGTCGGCCGCAAACTCGGCAAAGCCCAACTCGAAACCGCCACCAAACTCGAAGTCGTCTCCAGCGTCTCCGTCGGCTACGACAACTACGACCTCGACTACTTCAACGAACGCGGGATCATGCTCACCAACACCCCGGACGTGCTCACCGAAAGCACCGCCGACCTCGCCTTCGCCCTGATCATGAGCAGCGCCCGCCGCGTCGCCGAACTCGACGCATGGACCAAGGCCGGCCAATGGCAAGCCAGCGTCGGCGCCCCCCTGTTCGGTTGCGACGTACACGGCAAAACCCTCGGCATCGTCGGCATGGGCAACATCGGTGCCGCCATCGCCCGACGTGGCCATTTCGGCTTCAACATGCCGATCATCTACAGCGGTAACACCCGCAAAACCGAACTGGAACAACAATTCGGCGCACAATTTCGCAGCCTCGACCAACTACTCGCAGAAGCCGATTTCGTCTGCCTGGTCGTGCCGCTCAGCGACAAGACCCGCCACCTGATCAGCCATCGCGAACTGGCGCTGATGAAACCGGGCGCGATCCTGGTGAACATCTCCCGCGGTCCGGTGGTCGATGAACCGGCGCTGATTGAAGCTCTGCAAAACAATCGAATTCGCGGCGCCGGACTGGACGTCTACGAGAAAGAACCGCTGGCAGAGTCGCCATTGTTCCAGTTGAAAAACGCCGTGACATTGCCGCACATCGGCTCGGCGACGAATGAAACCCGCGAGGCGATGGCCAATCGCGCATTGGCAAACTTGCGCAGCGCCTTGCTGGGCGAGCGTCCACAGGATCTGGTGAACCCTCAGGTCTGGCGCGAGTAAAAATTTCGGGCAAGTGCAAATTTACACTTGCCCGACTATTTACCCCACCGCACATAATTTGAAATTCAACCCACCCCCGAAATAAAAATACCCGCTATAGACTCCTTGATCTTATCGAGCTCTCGATAAACAGCCTGGAGAATAAAACAGTTGAACAACTTGACCACGAGCAGAATCATTCGCGCCAGCAAAATTGCGCTAATGAGCTTCATCAGCTTTTTTGGCTTACTGGTGATGTACAGCAACTTTACCGACTACGCTTCAAACTATGAATATGTCGGTCATGTCCTGAGCATGGACACGACCCAACACAATTTAAACATAAGCTACCGGGCGATTACCTCCCCCATGCTGCACCACCGGATTTACTGGTTCATCATCACAATGGAGGTAACTTATACGGCACTTTGTCTATTGGGAACTTATCACTTATTTAAAAACATAAACTCTTCTCCAGAAGAGTTTCACGAAGCCAAAAAATTTTCGATCGTGGGTTTGCTGATCGTGATTTTTATCTATTACTTGTGTATCCAAGTCGTCGGCGTTGAATGGTTCGATATGGACACATCACAAATATGGAATGCCAAGGACTGGGCCCGACATATTATTGACTTCATATTTCCATTGCTGATTTACGTCGCAATAAAGATCGAACACTAAAAACAACACACGACCAAAGTTGATGTTCATGCCAACGTACCCTGACTCGGCATTACAGTCGCTCGTGGCTTACGGAACACCAGCACATTACCCAGCATCACCAATACCAGTCCGGCCAGTGCCGGCGCCGTCCATTGATAACCT
This sequence comes from Pseudomonas sp. McL0111, assembly GCF_052567255.1. Lineage (NCBI taxonomy): Bacteria > Pseudomonadati > Pseudomonadota > Gammaproteobacteria > Pseudomonadales > Pseudomonadaceae > Pseudomonas > Pseudomonas sp. McL0111. The sequence goes on from NZ_CP199585.1 coordinate 454,544, forward strand.
TCGACAAACGCCGAGACATTCAATGCCACCACTGGAAACAGAACAGTGCAATACGCCGCGCGCTCCGGGCCCATACGTCCGACCAATGTCAGATACGCAGTGAAGCCGATCACCGAACCCGGGATCACCAGATACAGCAGTGCACCGACGTAGCGCGGCGACCAGTCCATGTCGAACGGAATACCTTTCACCAGACACCACACCGACAACATCGCCGCACCGTAAGCCATGCCCCAGGCATTGGTGGTCAATGGTTTGAGCCCGGCCTTCTGTTGCAGGCTCGACAGCATGTTGCCCGCCGAAAAACACAACGTGCCGCACAGCGCCAGACCGAGCCCCAGCAGGGTTTGCGGAGTCGCCGCATGGCCTGCCAGTTCCGGCCAGAACAGCAGACCAAGGCCACATAAACCGAGCCCGCCGCCCATCAGCACGTTGCGGGCAATCCGCTGACCGAAGAACACCCGCGCATTGAGCGCGTTCCACAACGTGGCGGTGGAAAACACCACTGCTACCAGTCCGCTGGGAATCCACTGGCTGGCCGTCAGAAAGCACATGAAGTTGACGCAAAACAGGCACAAACCCTGCGCTACACAAATTAGATGCCCACGCCGATTCATCGGTTGCAACCGACGACTAAGCAGCAACAGCACAAACAGCACCAGCGCCGCGAGGCCGAAGCGATAGACGATCGACACCGGAATCTCCACCACCCCCAGTTGCCATTTCAAGGCAATCCAGGTGGTGCCCCAGATCAGCACGGTCAACAGATACAGCGACAGGTTCATGGCAGACACTCCTCAATAGGGGTTCAGTGTCCACTTCGTCCCGGCGCAGCCGCTTGCATAAACTTGCGCTTTTGTCGCCCGGCGGGCTGGCAGCCCGACCTCTACGGAGTAGGATGCAAGGCGTTGGAGAGAACCGAACATGGCCGCAATCGACACCCTGCAAGTCTTTCAAGCGCTTAACCGCTCGCCCAATGCACGCCTTGTGCACAGCGCCGAGTTCGGTGACGGTTTGTCCGCAGCTCTGTGGACCAATCATCACGACGCCCAGGAATACGAAGCGCCGAGCCACCACACTCTTTCCTGCTACATCGCCGGTGGCACCGGGACCTTTCGCCGTGGCGAACCGGGCAACAAGGGTGGCCCCGACAAGTTGTGCATCCTGCCGGCCGATCACGAATCAGGCTGGGTGATCAACGGTGACATCCGCCTCGCTCACTTGTATTTCAGCGCCGAGCAATTTGCCCTCGGTTGCGTCACGTTGCTGGATCGCGAGCCGCGGGAAATGCAGTTGCGCGAACAGACTTTTCTGGAAGATCCGCAGCAGGCGCAGCGCTTTCGCCGGTTGCTCACCCTCAACTGGGACGAACCTGCCGAGCGCTTGCTGACCAGCAGTCTGGCCCACGAACTGATCAGCCATACCTTGCTCAGTCAGGTCGGCGCGCGTCAGGGTTTACGTTTGAAGGGCGGATTGGCGCCACATCAGCGCCGGCAACTGGTGGAGTTCATCGACAGTCAATTGGCCGAACCGATCAGCCTCGGGCAACTGGCCGGGTTGTGTGCGTTGTCGGAATATCACTTTGCGCGAATGTTCCGCGTGAGCTTCGGTTTGCCGCCGCATCAGTACGTGCTGGCGCGACGCTTGAACCGGGCGCGGGAGTTGTTGCGCGGTACGGCGTTGCCGTTAGGGGAGATTGCGCTGGCATGCGGGTTTGCCAGCGCCAGTCACTTTACCAACCGCTTTCGCCAGGTATTGGGCGGGACGCCTGGCGAGTATCGACAGGCGTTTTTGCGCTAGAGCAAGATCAAAAGATCGCAGCCTTCGGCAGCTCCTACAGGGGAATGCATTTCCCTGTGGGAGCGAGCCTGCTCGCGAAGAACGATGACGCGGTATTCGGTCAGAACTCCAGCGTGCTCGACAACGAAATCTGCCGCGAATCGCCCATCGACACAAAGAACCGGCTCACCGCCGAGGTGTAGTAGGTACGATCAAACAGGTTCTTCACGTTGAGCTGAAACTTGACCTTCTGCCCTTCAACTTTGGTGTCGTAAGTCGCGAACGCATCGGCCACGGTGTAGCTCGGCAGCTCGAAATCATTCACCGCGTTGCCTGCCCGCTCACCGACGTAACGCGCCCCGGCGCCAACGCGCAACTGGTCACCGCCGATCACGCTGCCGAAGTCATACACCGCCGATAACGAGCCGCTGTTCTTCGCCACGTTTTGCAGGCGATTGCCTTTGTAGTCCGGGTCTTCGGTGACTTCGGCATCGGTGTAGGCGTAGCTGCCAATCATGCTCCAACGGTCGCTGAGTTGACCGCTCAGATCCAGTTCCAGACCACGAGAACGCACTTCGCCGGCAGCACTGTAAATCGTGGTCGGGCCTTCGGCGTTGGACACCAGCACGTTGCGTTTCTTGATGTCGAACAGGGCGATGTTGCCGGTGATGCGCCCCGGAATATCCAGCCGCGCCCCCAGTTCCCACGACTTGGCTTCTTCCGGCGCGATGCTGCCGTCGAGGATGGTGCTGCTGCCACTCAGCGGGGCAATGGTCGAGTTGGGTTTGAACGATTCGGTGTAGCTGCCGTAGAACGACAGCTCATCGGTGTAGCGATAAACCAGGCCCGCACGCGGCACCCACTTCTGTCCGTTGTTGTCGGTGTTGGCCTTGAATGGCACGCCTTTACCGGCGTACTGGTCGTACTCCTGAAAGCGTCCGCCGGCGACCAGAATCCACTGATCGTTGAGGTGGATCGAGTCCTGCATAAACACCGAATCGCTGCGCAGCAGATCGGTTTGCGCGCTGTCCGCTGCACTGACCGTGGTGCCCTCGACTTCACGGCCATACACCGGATTGACGTAGCTGAAAGTGCTTTGGCTTTTCTGGCGGATCAGGTCGGCACGGTAGATCTTGCGGTACTCGTCATCGACGCCGAACACCAGGTCATGCTGCATGCCCAGCACGTTGACCTTGCCTTCAAGACTGGCGGTGGTGAAACGGTCGGTGCTGATCGCGCCTTGAGTGCCGTCCATGCTGCGGGTCAGCGTGCCTTTTTTGGTGTCGATGGCGGTCACGCGGACCTGGCTGGCGTCGTAGGTTTCGCGGTTCCAGCTGTAGCCGAAGTGCGCTTTCCAGTCGTCGTTGAGTTCGTGATCAGCCTCGAAGTGGTACAGATCCGAACGCCCTTCCATGTTGTTGAACGGCTCGTCCAGACGCTCGTTGCGCGAGATATCCAGCGGATGATTGGTGCGCGGATCGATCAACGTGCCACGGTCGAACGGAGTGAGAAATTCGCGATGCTCGTAGGCGAACAGCAGCTTGGTGCGTTCGCCGTACCAGGCCAGCGACGGCGCGATCAGCGACTCGCGATGGGTACCGAAGTTGCGCCAGTAATCTTCATCTTCGTGATCGAGCACCATGCGATAGGCCAGCCCGGAATCACCCAGTGCGCCCGTGCTGTCGAAGGTGCCGCCGCTGCCATTTTTGCCATCGCCGTAAGTCGAGCCGCTCAGAGTCAGCGCGTTGTACTGGGTCAGTTCAGGCTTCTTGCTGACCATATTGACCACCCCGCCCGGGTCCTGAATCCCGTACAGCAAGGACGCCGGGCCCTTGAGCACCTCGACGCGATCGACCGTGGCGTTCATCCCGCGACCCTGCACGATCGGCATGCCGTCGCGCATGATCGAGCCGTTGCGGTTGTCACCGAAACCGCGCGTCATCACCGAATCCTGAGTGCTACCCAAAGTATTGCCCTGGGTGATGCCGCTGACGTTGGCCAGCGCATCATCAAGATTGCGCGGCGTCTGATCACGAATGACTTGGGCCGGGATGACGTTGACGGTTTGCGGGATTTCTTGCAGCGAAGCCGAGGTGCGCATCACCGAACTGGTTTCCGGTGGCTGGTAGCTCTGCGATTCGTCGCGCATAGAGGTGATGGTGGTGGCGCCGAGATTCAATGCACCTGCGGTGGGTTGCGGCTCCAGCGCCAGGGTGTGGCTGTCGGTGCGGCGGAAGGTCAGGCCAGAACCTGCGAGCAGACGTTGCAGCGCTTGCTCGGCACTCATCTGCCCGTTGACCGCTGGAGCGGTGAGGCCGTACGGCGCTTCATCGGTGTAAACCACGCTTTGCCCGGTCACGCGGCTGAATTCACTCAGCGCCTGGGGCAACGGTTTGGCGACCAGGGCAAAACTGAACTGCTTTTGTGGCTGACTGCTGAGGGTTTCAGCGGCCAGCGCCACGCTGATCGGCAGCAACGCCAACGCCGAAAAACTCAATGCAGAAGCACCCAACCACTGTTTGACCGAACCCGATTTTGCCCTGGACTTCATTGCTCATGACCTGTGTAGAACCGCAACGGATGCGAATGACTCGCAGTTTCAGTCACTACACGAATGGCGTCCGGGTTTACCTCACTACAAATTTGAAAATATTTTTTGAGAGGTGTGTTGTTGCTACAGACACCTTCGCGAGCAAGCTCGCTCCCACAGGAAATCGCATTGCAAATGTGGGAGCGAGCTTGCTCGCGAAGAGGCCGGCAGCTCAACGCAAAATAATCAGATGCCCCAGCACTTGATGCTGCTCAAACCCCATCACGCCCTGCAACGAACTCAACACCGCGTGCGGGTCCTTGCTCGGAAAACTGCCGCTGACTTTACGTGCCGCCAAATCATCGTTGAGCAACACAATCCGGCCCGGGTAATAACGCTGCAGATCCTGCACCACATCGGCCAGCGTCGACTTGTAATAAGTCAGCCATCCCTGACGCCAGGCCAGTTGCGCTTCGCTGTCGGTGGCGTGAAGTTTTTGTGCGGTACCTGCGCCGTAAGCCACTTGCTGACCGGCGGTGAGAATCTGCTGTTCGCCATCGGCTTGCGCCGTCACGCCGACCCGTCCTGACAACACCGTAACCTGCGCCCCCTGTGGTTTCAGGCGCACTTCGAACTGGGTACCAAGCACCCGCGCTTGACCCTTTTCAGCCTCAACCACAAAAGGTTCGCCGGTATGCGTGACGCTGAAAAAACCAGCGCCGCGCCGCAGTTGCACATGCCGTTCGCCATGGCTGAAATCCACGGCGATGGCGCTGTCGGCATCGAGTGTCACTTGCGATTGATCGGCCAGAGTCACCGTACGAATTTCGCCGGGAGCCGAGACGTAATCGGCGCCGAGATCATCGATCCAGCGCTGCGGTTGCCAACCCGTGCCGAGGCTGACCATCAACAACAGACACGCCGCCAACGCCAGCGCACCCGACCAGCGCAGCAGCGGCGCACGACGTGGCCGGTCCATCGCGTTGAGATAGCCCTGCAAGGCAAATGCCTCTTCATCAGCCAGCGTGCGCGCCGGGCCTTCGCTCAATTCCCAGACCACTTGCGCCTGTGCGTAAGCCTCGGCGTGGGCCGGATCGGCGCGCAGCCATTGGCTGAATGTGAGTTGGTCGCCTGCGCTCGGCCGGTCGTGCAACAGGCTCAGCCAGGCGAAAGCCGCCTGTTCCTGAGCGGGCGTCGGGGCGATGCGATTGATGTGATTCACGATGCTTTCCCTGGCAGGCGTGGCGCGGGTTCGCGCAGGCTGGCCTTGCAGGCCTCGAGGGCGCGCATCATATGTTTTTCCACGGCGCTTTGGGACAAACCCATGGCCTTGGCGATGTCGGCGTACTTGCGCCCGTGAATGCGATTGAGCAGAAATATCTGCCGGGTGCGCTCGGGCAAGGCGCGCAGTGCGGCCTCGACATGACGTAAATCGTTGCCGGCCTCGAGCGCGGCCTGCGGCTCGCTGCCATGGCTATCGGGTTCGTCCGGTTGCCAGCCTTCGTTGACTCGCACCCGCGTACCCTCGCTACGCAAATGGTCGATGGCGATGTTGCCGGCACAGCGCAAAAGGTAAGTGCTGAGTTCTTCGACCTGCACCAGCGGCCGTCGCCAGAAACGCAAAAACAGATCCTGCACCAGATCCGCCGCCGTCGCCCGACAGCCAACGCGTCGGTTAACCAACGCTTCCATCTGCGAACGCTGGGACAGAAATACCTGCAAAAAATGCGCACGCGCCCCGCGCGGCTCGTCGTCGCGTGATTCCGGCGGATGACCGATCAGCACTTCAGCACTGCGCCCATGCGGCGACCGGTGTCGCCAGCAAACTCACCCCGGCCAGGGCCAACGCCAGTTTCGGCCGATAGGGCAACAGCAGCACCAGGGCCAATGCGCTGAACATCAGCACCGCAAACCAGTCGACCAGACCGAAACTCCAGCCTTTCGCATCGACAGCGGCCCACAGCGATAAACCGAGCAATAGCCATCCGGCCAGCTTCAGGGCCTGACGGCGACGCTCTGATGGTTTGTGCCCGAGCAGATCATCGTGATGCCGGGGCATCGACAGACACAGCGCGGTAAACCCGGCGTAACACAACAACAGCGCCAGCAGCATCAATGGCTCCCCTGTTCTATCGTGACCGGACGAGGCGTTTCGCGAGCCGGTTTTTTCACCCGAACGGTGTTGCCGGCGCGCTGCATTTTCCACGCAGCCCAAGCCAGGAAGAGACCGCAGCCGAGACAGGTCAAGTCGAACCCGGCCAGCACCCAATCGCCTTGCGCCAGCGTCACGCCAAGGTGATGCGAAGTTGTCAGGGCGTTGAGCAATGGCAGTGAGCTAAACAGCATCGCCGCCAGCGCCAGTTGCTCGACCCAGGCTTTGCGTCCGGGGCGCAGCAGCGCGTGGATCATACTCAAGCCCCAGGCGATGAAGAACGCGTTCACTTCCCAATCCGCGCGTCCTGCCAGACTCACCGGCAGCAGACGATTGGCCCAGAAGAACACTGCCACCGCGCTGACCAGTCCGGCCATGCTGGCGATGTTCAGCACTTCAACCAGCCGCAACTCGAACGGCATCACGCCGCTTTTGGCATGTTTGAGCTGGCGCTTGCCAAGCCAGATCACCAGCCCGGTGCCGATCATTGCCGTGCCGGCCAAACCACAGATGAAGTACAGCCAGCGCAATACCGGGCCGGCGAAATGGCCCATGTGCAACCCATAAAACGTGCCGCCGACCGCCATCGCCACCGGTTGAACCGGCGTGCTGCCAAGCAGTTGTCCGCTAACACCGTTGAAGGTCACTGCACTGCCAAAATCGTAAACCACACGATCACCTGCGCGTGACAGCACCACCGAAGCGTTGGTATCCCCAGGGTTGTTCACCGTGACCCGCGCAGTCTGGCCACCAGACCACTGCTCACTGGCCTTGGCCAATAACGGGGCCATTGGCGCCAGGGTTGCGGGTATGTTGAGCCGTTCCGGGTTGTTGGAGGCCGGGAAAACTTCAGCGTAAAACTTTTCGACGTCGTTGCCGTACGAGGCAAGAATGCTCGCCGGCATGACCATCGACATGAAAATCACCAGACTGCTGTAGGTGATCATCAGGTGGAACGGCAGCACCAGGACGCCCACGGCGTTGTGTCCGTCGAGCCAGGAACGCTGACCTTTACGCGGGCGGAAAGTGAAAAAATCCTTGAAGATTTTCTTGTGGGTAATGATCCCGGTAATCAACGCGACGAACATCACCATCGCGGCAATCGTCGACAGCCAGCGCCCCCACGGATAAGGCATCTGCAACTGGAAATGAAAGCGGTAGAAGAATTCGCCGCCCATGCTTTCGCGCCCCTGCACTTGGGCACCGGTTTGCGCGTCCAGCGTTCTGGACTCGAACCGTCCACGCTCGCCCGGTTTAGCCGGTGCCTGTTGCCAACGCACTGTCAGGCCGGGATCGCGCGCATCGGGTAAATCGATCAGCCAGCGCGAAGCGCCAGCCGCGTGTTGTTGCAGATAATCCTGCGCCAGCGTCAGGCTCGCCTCGGCATTCAGAGTGCGCGCGGGAATTTCCGGCTGCATCCAGTGACTGGTTTCGTCCTTGAAATACGCCAGGGTTCCGGTCAGAAAAATCGCGAACAGCAACCAGCCGAACACCAGCCCGGTCCAGGTATGCAGCCAGGCCATCGCCTGGCGGAATCCCTCTTTCATGCGTAACCCAATCCGCGTGCCGCACCGGAAATCGTCGCGAGAATTACACTAGGCACCAGCAGTCCGACCCACGCCGACCACGCGGTTCGGCAAGCAAAGCACCAGAGCACCGCGACCAGATACACCAGAAACGACACGGTCATGCCGGTCACGACCGCTTCGGCACGGCTCAACGGCAACCACATAGTCAGGGTGACACTGGCCAGCGCGGCGACCAGATAGCCGCCGAATATCGCCGCCAGCACCCGCGAGGTAACGGCCAGACGATAGGACATGGGAAGTGTGGCGAGTTTGCCTTTCATGTTTCGACCCTGAAACGGAAACGTTCGGCGACAAGCCGAGCTGATGGGCTGCAATATTAATGATAAATATTCTCATACGCAAAAGCATCTGATTGCCGGACAGTGGCAAGCACCCCTACAATGCGAACCATTCTTGTTCTCTAACACATGCGTTTTTATCCATAAAGAAAGCGCCCGGGGTCATTCGTTGCCGTCCGCCCATCCTGTCGAAATGCTTTATCAGGCTCACAACAGCTGGCTCACCGGTTGGTTGCGCCGCAGGCTTGGCTGCCCGGACAGGGCGGCGGATCTGGCGCAGGACACCTTCATTCGGGTGCTGACCGCCCGTGAACCGCTGGCGATCATCGAACCCCGCGCATTTCTCACCACCCTCGCCAAGCGCGTGCTGTTCAATCATTACCGCCGTCAGGATCTGGAACGCGCCTACCTCGAAACCCTCGCGCAAATGCCGGAAATGGTCGCGCCATCGGAAGAAGACAAAGCGATCATCCTGCAAACCCTGCTGGAGCTGGATCAGTTACTCGATGGTCTGCCGCGACCGGTCAAACGCGTCTTTTTGCTGGCGCAGATCGATGGCCTGACCTATCCGCAGATCGCCGTTGAATTGGGCATTTCCGTGGCCACGGTCAAACGTCATTTGAACAAGGCAGCCATGCGCTGCTATTTCGCGCTATGAACCCATCGACAGATTTCTCCTCGCAGGTTGCCGAGCAGGCGGTGCACTGGCTGCTGGAAATGCAGCAAGGACCGTTGAACCCGCGCCAGCAGCAAGCCTGGCAACAATGGGTCGATGCGCACAGTGAGCATCGCCGCGCCTGGGAGCACATTCAGCGGGTCAACTCGCGTTTGCGCGGTTTGTCCTCACCGCTCGCGCATGCGGCGTTGAATGCGCCGAAGTCCGGCAGCCGTCGTCAGGCACTCAAATTGCTGCTGATTCTAGGCGCAGGTTCGGCAGTGACCTGGGGGATGCGCGAGCACAATCCATTGCCGTCGCTGCTGGCCGACTACCGCAGCCCGATCGGTCAGCGCCGCAAAGTGCCGCTGGACGGCGGCGGACAGTTGCAACTCAACACCGCGAGTGCGGCGGATGTCCGGGTGGTCGGCTCACAACGGCTGATCCGTTTGCTCGAAGGTGAAATCCTTCTGAGCACAGCGCAGGCGTTCGAAGTGCGTACCGCGCAGGGACTTTTGAAAGCCCATGGCGCACGTATCAATGTGCGCCAGTTTGCTGACCGTACGCAGATTGCGCTGTTCGAAGGACAGGTCGAACTGACTGCCAATGGACGTGCGCCCATCGCATTGCCGGTGGCGCGTCAGTTGAGTTTCAGCGCAACGTCGATCAGCCCGGCGCAAGCGCTCGACGCCAACAGCGGCGCCTGGGCCGATGGCATGCTGGTGGCGGCGCACATGCGTCTGGGGGATTTCCTCGACGAACTCGGGCGCTATCGGCGCGGGCAGTTGCATTGCGATGCGAAGGTTGCCGATCTGCTGATCTCCGGGACTTATCCACTGGACGACAGCGAGCGGATTCTTGATCTGCTGGAAATCAGTTTGCCGGTGAAGGTGAAGCGCTTTACCCGGTATTGGGTAACAGTCGAAGCCAAGGCCTGAAAATCCTTTCCACAAAAACACTACTCCAAAAAAATATTTTCAATTAGTGAGCCGTTTTTCAGATCTGGCGTGACAGAGAAGGAAAGCCCCCTTGATTCAACCTTCTCAGGATCATCGAACATGCACCCCACCCGCCTCACGCCACTGGCCCGCTCCCTGCGCAATCTCGTTCTGGGTGCCAGCCTGACTTTCAGTGCCCTGCCCGCCGCGCTGGCCGCCGACACCAAGGCTTACCACATCGCCCCGGCATCGCTGGAAAACGCCCTCAATCAGTTTGGCCGTGAAGCCGGGGTGCTGATTTCCTTTGGTTCGCAAGTCACCAGCGGCGTGACAAGCCGTGGTCTGGAAGGCAATTTCACGCCGGAACAAGGTCTCAACGCCTTGCTCGAAGGCACCGGCCTGCAAGCCCGCGCCGAGGGCAACAACGCGTTCAGCCTGCAACCACTGAATGACACGGCGCTGGAACTGGACACCTCGAAAGTCGTCGGCGACTGGCTCGGCGACGCGGCGCAGGTCAACGTCTTCGAACATCCGGGTGCGCGTGATGTGATCCGTCGTGAAGAGTTCGAACGCCAGGGCGCCACGCAGGCGCGTGATGTGCTCAACCGCATTCCCGGCGTCAACGCCCCGGAAAACAACGGCACCGGCAGCCACGACATGGCGCTGAACTTCGGCATTCGTGGTCTCAACCCGCGTCTGGCTGCGCGCTCGACAGTGCTGATGGACGGCATCCCGGTGCCGTTCGCGCCTTACGGTCAACCACAGTTGTCGTTCGCGCCGATCAGCATGGGCAACATGGATGCGGTGGACGTGGTGCGCGGCGGCGGAGCAGTACGCTATGGCCCGCAGAACGTCGGCGGTGTGGTCAACTTCGTGACCCGGGCGATTCCCGATGAGCCGACGGTCAAGGGCGGTTTCCAGACTGAAACCAGTCCATCGTCGAGCCATGACGGCTTCAAGACCAGCGCCAATCTGCTCGCCGGTGGCACCAACGCCAATGGCCTCGGCGGCGCGCTGTTGTACTCCGGCACGCGCGGTGGCGACTGGCGTGAACACAGCGACACCGAAATCGACGACCTGATCCTCAAGGGTAAATACCAGCTCGACGAGGCCAACAGCTTCAACGCGATGGCTCAGTACTACGAAGGCAAAGCGGACATGCCCGGCGGTCTGAACGTCGCCGACTATGATGCCGATCCGTATCAGTCCACGCGCCCGAAAGATCAGTTCTGGGGGCGCCGCACCATGTTCAATTTCGGCTATCGCTATCAGGAAGATCGCCGCGAGTTCACCGCCAATACCTTCTTCACCAAGACCCTGCGCAGTGGTTATCTGGATCAGGGCTCGTTCCTGTCGCTGTCGCCGCGCGAATACTGGGTTCGCGGTTTCGAAACCCGTTTCGCCCAAGGTTTCGACCTGGGCCCGACCAGCCATGAAGTCGGCGTCGGCTACCGCTACATCAACGAGGCCGGCCACGAACTGCGCTATCGCACGCCGATTGCCAGCAACGAATACCCGACCACCAACAGCCGCAACGACCGCGACACCCGTGGCGGCACCGAGGCCAATGCGTTCTTCGTCGACGACCGGATCGATATCGGCAAGTGGACGATCACCCCGGGCGTGCGCTACGAGATGATCGAATCGCAGCAGACCAACAATCTGACCAACGTCAAATACAAGGGCGACTACAACACCGCGCTGCCGGCGCTGAACGTGTTGTATCACCTGACTGACACCTGGAATCTGTACGCCAACACCGAAGGCTCGTTCGGCAGCGTGCAGTACAGCCAGATGCCTAACCGCGTGAGCAGCGGCGAAGTGAAACCGGAAAAGGCCCGTACCTGGGAACTCGGAACTCGTTACGACAACGGTGCGCTGCGGGCGGAGATCGGCGCGTTCCTGATCAACTTCGACAACCAGTATGAAAGTAACCAGACCAACGATTCGGTGATTGCCCGTGGCGAAACCCGCCATCAGGGCATCGAGACCAGCGTCAACTATGCGCTGGATGACTTGAGCCCGGCGCTCGCCGGTTTTGATGTCTACGCCACTTACGCCTTTGTTGACGCGACCATCCGCGAAGACGGGCCGAACAAGGGCAATCGTGTGCCGTTCTCCTCGAAACACAAAGGTACGATTGGTGTGGGTTATACCGAAGGGCCGTGGAAGTTGAATCTGGACAGCAGCTTCCAGAGCGACCAGTTCGCCGACAACGCCAACACCTCGAAAGAAAGCGCCGACGGCAGCACCGGCAAGATCCCCGGCTACATGCTGTTCAGCAGCCGTGCGGGTTATGACTTTGGCCCGCAATTGTCGGATTTGAACGTCGCGGTCGGGGTGAAGAACATCTTCAACACCCAATACTTCACGCGCTCGTTCGATGACAACAACAAGGGCAAGTACGTGGGTGAGCCGCGGACGGTTTATGTACAGACTTCCGTGGCTTTCTAAACGTTTCCATGTGGCGAGGGAGCTTGCTCCCTTGCCACAGATAAATGATTCGGCGGTTGAAACAAAAACGGGCCTGCATTCGCAGGCCCGTTCTCATTGGGGTGAATTAAATAGTCAGTCGATCAACTGTTGATCGCTGCCTGTTCGTTCTCCAGAAACTCTTCTTCCAGTAGCGAATCGTTGGCTTTGCCCCTGAAGGGCACCACTGCGGCACGTGGTTTGCCACGCAGTTTGCCGAACAGATGCTCCAGCTTGTGTTCAAGCTTCTCGGCAGCGCCGTCAATCGCCTGTTCCAGCGAATCGGCTTTGTGGGTCACGGAAATCGGTTGGTGGCCTTTTGGCCGCGCTTCCAGTTGGCAGCGCATGTCATGGGGACCTGGCTTGTCACCGTTCTCGTCGGCCAGATGGACTTCGACGCGGGTCAGGTCTTCTTCATAACGTTCGAGCGTGCTCTCAATGGTTGTACGTACCCACTCCTCCAGTCGTTGACTACTTTGAATATGGTTATCGCTGTTGACTTGGATTTGCATAGTTCCATCCCTTATTTCAGCTAGCTCGCTAGAGGCCTGGATATGATTCTCGTGACCTCTTGATTACAACAATCGGCCCGCTTGCCGAAGATTTCAACCCCTGAAAAAAGATAAATATTCATTAGCAAAAAAAGCCGGACAAGGGAGTAAAGCGCTGGTAAGGTCGGGAGTTGGGTCGCCCCTCTCCTCTGCAAAATCTGCTCACAATTGCCCGTCATTCAACGGGTGCAAACTGCGAAAAACCCCCGCTTCTTCTACTACCCAGTCATGCACCGCACGCACGCCCGGATGGCTCAGCGCCCCTGGTGCATAGAGCAACACGTAACGTTTGTGATTGGGCACCGACAGCCCGAACGGCACGATCAACGCGCCCCGCTCCAGTTCGTCATTGAGCAGCGTGCGCCGGGCAATCGCCACGCCCATCCCCGCTATCGCCGCTTCGATGGTCAGGTGATTGCGATTGAAGGTGTGCCCGCGCCGCACATCGGCGCCTTCAAAACCGATGGCATTCAGATAGAACTCCCATTCCGCATATTCATAGCTGCCGCGCCAGGCAGTGATGTCGTGCAGCAGCGGGAAATGCACCAGATCCGCCGGCCCGTGCAGCGGCGGACGTCCGCGCAGCAGGCTCGGCGCGCAGACCGGGAAGATCTGCTCGTCGAGCAAGGCTGTGGATAACAATCCCGGATAGCTGCCGTCGTTCAAATCGATGGCCAGATCGAAATCGCCCTCGTGCAACGGCACGCTGCTGTCCTCGGCCACCAGGCGCAACTGGATGTCCGGGTAACGCTGTTGCAGGCGCGGCAATCGCGGGGTCAGCCATTTGCTGAGGAATGAGGGAATCGAGCGCAGCCGCAAAGTACCGCTGATCATTCCGGCATCCAGTCGACGCAGTTCCGCATCGATGCTGCCGTAGGCCTCGTTGACCGTAATCGCCAGCCGCTGCCCTTCCGCACTCAACTCCACGCCCCGCGCCCGCCGATGGAACAGTCGAAAACCGAGGCGCTCTTCCAGTTGACGGATCTGTTGGCTGACCGCCCCCGGGGTGATGTGCAGTTCCTCGGCACAACGGGTGAACGACAGGTGCCGTGCGGCACAGGAAAACACCTGCAGCCAGACGTAAGTCTGGGCATGCAATTGACGACTCATTGTTTAGTCCTGCTAAAGGCTGTCTTAGGAAGTTTCGTTGGTCACGTCGAAGCGACGCAGGCAGTATCGCCGACATTGCGCTTGTCCGACAAAAAATGGCAGCGATTCCTCCTCCATTGCTTGTAAGGGTTTAGCATGGCTATCAGTGTTTTTGATCTATTCAAAGTCGGCATCGGTCCGTCCAGTTCTCATACCGTCGGTCCGATGCGGGCCGCCGCGACCTTCGCCCAAACCCTGATCGATCAGCAGTTGTTAGCCGCCGTGCAGCGTGTGGAAATCCGCCTGTATGGTTCGCTGTCCGCCACTGGCGTCGGTCACGCTACCGACCGCGCCTGCGTCTTGGGGTTGATGGGCGAATGGCCGGACAGCATTGATCCGGCGACCATCGAACCGCGCATCGAGCAACTGCGCGAAACCCGTCAACTGAACCTCGCCGGGCAAAAGACTATCGTCTTCCACTGGCAGCGTGACCTTCTGCTGCTGGACGAAAGCCTGCCCTACCACCCCAATGCGATGTCGCTGACAGCCTTCGGCGAAACCGGCGAATTGTTCGAGCAAACGTATTACTCGGTTGGTGGTGGTTTCATCATCGAAGCGGCGGAAGCCGAATCCGGCGTGGCCCCGGCCAGCGATGTGGTGTTGCCCTACGATTTTTCCAGCGCGGCTGAATTGCTGGCGCTGTGCAAGAAACACAATCTGCGGGTCGGCGAGTTGATGATGGCCAACGAACGGGCCTGGCGCAGCGACGAGCAAATCCGTCAGGGTTTGCTGCACATCTGGTCGGTGATGCGTGAATGCGTCGAGCAAGGCATGCGCCACGAAGGCATTTTGCCGGGCGGTCTGAATGTCCCGCGCCGCGCCGCGAAACTGCACCGCAGCCTGTTGGAAATCGGCAAGCCGAATGTCATCACCTCAACGCTGTCGGCGATGGAGTGGGTCAACCTGTTCGCCCTCGCGGTCAACGAAGAAAACGCCGCCGGCGGGCGCATGGTCACTGCACCGACCAACGGTGCCGCCGGGATCATCCCCGCCGTGCTGCACTACTACATGAAATTCAATCCGGATGCGTCTGACGACGATGTCGTTTCGTTCTTTCTGGGCGCAGCCGCGGTCGGCATTCTGTGCAAAAAAAACGCTTCGATCTCCGGTGCCGAAGTCGGTTGTCAGGGCGAAGTCGGTTCTGCCTGCGCAATGGCTGCTGCCGGCCTCGCCGAAGTGCTTGGCGCCACGCCGGAGCAACTGGAAAACGCTGCCGAAATCGGCCTCGAACACAATCTTGGCCTGACCTGCGACCCGGTTGGCGGCCTGGTGCAAGTGCCCTGCATCGAGCGCAACGCCATCGCCGCGGTCAAGGCGATCAACGCCACGCAAATGGCCCTGCGCGGTGACGGCAACCACTTCATTTCCCTCGACCGGGTGATCCGCACCATGCGCGATACCGGCGCAGACATGCACGACAAGTACAAAGAGACTTCACGCGGCGGCCTGGCGGTAAACTGGGTCGAATGCTGATCGAACGGATTGCACCGTCGGCGACCATCAAGTCATTCCTGCCCTGAAACGGGCCACAAAAGAAAAGGCGAGCCAGCGTGGCTCGCCTTTTCTTTTACCGCATCCATTGCTCGAAAACTTTCCCGGCACAGCCCTTGCTACGTCCCTGATGGAGATAAGGCTAAGGAATGGCCGATGGTCTGGTATTGCGAACTAATCCTGATCAAAGCCAGTCAACAACTGCACGTTCAATCAGGCGGTGACGCATCATGGACAACCCTTTTCAATTGATTACCGATGCTTTCGCGCCGGACTATCAGATCAACCTGAGCATCCAGGGGCTGGACGGCAGCATCATGCTGACCCTGTCCAACGCCGGGCGGATCGTCGCCAAACGGATGATCAGCGCCGAACAGCGCAATGACCCCAAACGCCTGAAGCGTCTGGTGCAAAGCATTCAGTTTGGTATCGCCATCGAGCAGGGCCACAGTGCCATGGCGATTCTTGAAGCGATGACCAGCAGTGACGGAAGAACTCCGCCACCGCCCTTGGTCAATGGCCCGCCACGGCAGTCCATCGGACTTTAAAGTTCGCCCTTCTCGATCTCGGGATGTTCACCGGAACCCGCACCGATCTTGCGTTGCGGTTTCTCGATCTTCACCGACGGAAATTGCGACGATGCGTAACGCACCACCAGAATCGAGAACGCCAGCAGCAGAATCCCGCCGCACAGGTAGATGATGCCCATGTCCGGCGGATTATGGTGCGAGACGTTGGAGATCAGCAGACGCGTCAGCGCGGTGATCGCCACGTAGATCAGGAAGCGCACCGGCATGTGATTGGTCTTGAAATAAATCCCGACCATCGCCCCGAGTTCCAGATAGATGAACAGCAGCAGGATGTCATCGATCTTGATGTGGCCCTCTTCAAGCATCCCGAGAAATTCCATCACCGCCGCCCACGCGGTCACCGCACCAATGGCGAACAGCGCCAGATAGTGGAAAGTCTCGACGAACAGGTTGCCCAGGGACTCGGCCAGTTGATGCACGTTTTGCCGCAGTTTCTCGGCCCAGTTGATTTTCACGATGAGTTTCCTTAGCCCGATGCGAGCGGATGATGCGTATTGGACGTGACGGTTTTCTGCACGTAAGTCATTTCATGCAGAAAAGAGGCCACGCCATCATGGCGAGCCGCCACAAAACCCGCAGCGTGGCGTTTGGTCGCACTGCCTCACAAATTCCGGTCTACATTAAAAAGCCGCTACCCAAAGCGCAGGGATTCGCTTATCCTTTTCGCTGTATATAGATACAGTAGTCGCAAAGACAACTAAATGTGAAGGCATGTGAGGTGGTGAATGGCCGTCGAAGTGGTATACCGCAGCAGCCGAGATCTGGAGCGCTTGTTCATGGATAAAGCCGAAGCTGACCGTCATGACAAAATGCTTGAGCTGGCCGAATATCTGGCCGATGTGCTGCAAAAAGCCGTTCCGTCCCTGACCGAACAGCAAATGGAAGAGGCCGGGATCTACATGGCGAAAAACCGCGATGTGTTCGCCCGGGCGTTCAAGAGCCAGCCGGACGCACTATTGGAGCTGATCAACGCTCCAGTCGAGACCGCGCCAGTGACAGAAGTGGCGGAACCGGAAGAAGCACCGGCCAAACCAGCCAAAGCGGCAAAAGTCGCGAAGTAATACGGTTCGAATCGAAAAGATCGCAGCCTGCGGCAGCTCCAGCATGGGAATGGATTTTCCTGTTGGAGCTGCCGAAGGCTGCGATCTTTTGCTTTTTGATCTTCAAATCACCGATACAAAACCTTCTCCGCCAACTCATTCGCCACCCGCGCCGGCGAACGCTTTTCCGCCTGCGCGTGAGCAAAAACTTCAGTCAGCCGCGAGCAGATCTTCGACAGATGCGCAGTGATGGTCGGCAACTCTTCGCCCCGATGTTTCAGCGAAACATAGATCAGCCCGCCCGCATTGATCACATAGTCCGGCGCATAAAGAATGCCGCGCCGTTCCAGTTGATCGGCGACGTCGAGATGCGTCAGTTGATTATTCGCTGACCCGGCCACCGCCGAGCAGCGCAACTGGCTGACGGTATGGCTGTTGAGCACACCGCCAAGGCCACACGGCGCGAGAATATCGCACGGTGTGCTGAGCAAGGCGTCGTTGGCAATCGGATGGGCATTGAGCTGTTCCATCGCCAGTTGCACCTTGCCGTGATCAATGTCACTGACCAGCAACTCGGCCCCGGCTGCATGCAGCTGTTCCGCCAGTGCATAACCGACGTTGCCCAGCCCCTGAATCGCCACGCGCAAACCTTCGAGATTATCGCTGCCCAGACGCGCCATCGCCGTGGCGCGAATGCCGGTGAACACGCCCATTGCCGCATGGGGCGCCGGGTCGCCGGCCGAGGTGGTGCTGGTGACATGCTGGGTCTGCTGGGCGATGCAATCCATGTCGGCCACTGAAGTGCCGCTGTCGATGGCGGTGATGTAGCGGCCGTCGAGTTGATCAATGCAACGCCCGAACGCTTCGAACAGCGCGCCACGGTTTTCCACATGCACCGGGCGCACGATCACCGCCACGCCCCCGCCCTGCTCAAGCCCGGCCAACGCAGCTTTATAGCTCATGCCTTGCGCCAGGCGAATGGCGTCCTCGACTGCGGATTCGTCGTTTGGGTAAGCAAGATAACGGCATCCGCCGAGGGCTGGCCCCAGGCGACTGTTATGAATGGCAATGACCGCCTTCAACCCGGACACCGGGTCGACGCTGAGATGCAGCGATTCCAGGCGACTGCTTTGCATGAGAGCAAACATCGTTAGGCTCCCGAATCACTTCTGGTAGACGCCAGTATAGGCTTGCGCCTGAAAATTGCTGGAGCGCACCGGAATAAGCGCCGATGCCGACGACGACTTTGCGGCATAACCTCACAGCAGAGCCGTGCGGCACTGGACGAATGCCTCGCACGGGGCTAAAACGAGGCATTCCCCGGAGATTCAGATGAGTCCGCGCCAACGTTTTTTCGAGTGTCTGCACCGTTCGCCGCCCGCGCTGTTCGAAGCTGCGCTGTGGATGGCTGCCGAACACGAAAAGTCGCTTGATCCCCAAGCCCTGTTGCAGGATTTCAAGGAGCTGCAGCAGCGCGTCAGTCATGGCCTGCCGATGCTGCCGGTCAGTGAACTGGCGCAACCGTTGTTGCGACGGATGAATGATCTGGGGTTCGCCCAGGACGACTTTCTGCCGCTACGCCCGCAGGCAGCGCTGCTGCATAAAGTGTTGCAGACCCGACGCGGTCAGCCACTGACGTTGGCGTTGATTGCGCTGGAGCTGGCACGCGGTCTGGAGATTCCGCTGGTCGGGGTGAATTTTCCCGGTCACTTTCTGCTACGCGTACCGGGCGCCGACCACCTGCTCGACCCGTGTGGTGGCCGACGCCTGTACCCGAATGATTGCCGCGAGTTGTTGCACCGCCAGTACGGCGCGCACATGAAGCTCAACGCCGAACATCTGGCGGCAGCTTCTCCCGCACAAATGCTCCAGCGCCTGTCGCGTAATTTGCGCCAGTTGCACCTGACTCACGATGACTTCATAGGCGCGCTGATCGACGCCGAACGCGTGCTGGAAATGGGCACCGCCAGCGCCGCCGACTATCTGGCCCGCGCCAGCCTTTATCAGCGACTCGACTGCCCGAACGCCGAGCGCTTCGATCTGGAGCACGCGCTGATGCTCAGCGAAGATCCGATCCAGCGCCTGCGCCTGACCGAACGCCTCGGGCATCTGCCCCCGAACTCAGTCGTCCACTGATCCCCCTTGTGGGAGCGAGCTTGCTCGCGAAGCAGGCGACTCGGTTTATCAGTCAGACCGCGTTATCGTTCTTCGCGAGCAAGCTCGCTCCCACAGGGGAAAGCTTCGCGTCTGATGGCGAACGCACCTGAATAATCAGCAACGCCGCAATCACCGCCGGAATCGCGCAGAAGAAGAAAATCTGCTCCACCGGAATGTGCATCGCCAGCAGCAGACTGCCGAACAGCGGCCCGAGAATCGAACCGAAACGCCCCACTCCCAGCGCCCAACCCGTGCCGGTGGCGCGCACGTGTGCCGGGTAAAAATTACTGGCGAAGGCATTGAGCGTCAGTTGCCCACCGATGATGCAGAAGCCGGCAGCAAACACGCACGCCACCAGATAACGCGGATTGTCATGATTCAGACCGAGCAGAATCGTGCACAACGCCGCCCCCGCCAACACGCCGGAGAGCAAACGAACCTTGCGCTTCAAGCGGTCGGCGAACCACGCCATGCAGATCGCGCCGATGGTCCCGGCAAACAGAAACATCGACGTCACCAGGTTGGCTTCGTTGAGTTTCAGACCACTTTCCAGCAACAGCGTCGGCAGCCAACTGATCATGAAATACAGCAGGATCAGGCTGACAAAAAATGTCGCCCAGATCAGCAACGTCGGACGCGCGTAACCGTTGCGGAACAACTCGACCACCGTCAGTTTGCTGCCCTGCTCCTGCTCATTCTGTTCGACCGATGCGGCGGGCGGTTGCCAGTCTGGCAGCATCTGCGCGGTGACTTTACGCAGTCGCGTGTAGGGCGGCGCATCACGCAGCAGGCGTGGCAGGGATTCAGGCAGCATCCACCAAAGAAACGGAAACAACAGCAGAGGCGTGACGCCGCCGGCGAGGAACACCGCTTGCCAGCCGAACTGATCGATAAAACCTGCCGCGACGAAACCACCCGCCGCGCCACCGAACGAGAAGCCACACGCTGCCAGCGTCACCATCAATGTGCGCAGACGCGGTGGTGAGTATTCCGACATCAGCGCCATGGCGCTGGGCATTGCCCCGCCCATGCCGATCCCGCAAATGAAGCGCGCGATCATCAGGGTGTTCAGCGAATCGGCGAACACCATCAGCACCGTCAGGCTGGCGTAGATCAGCACGCAGGCGAGCAGAATCCGTCGCACGCCGAAGCGGTCGGCCAAGGGGGTTACAACGAGTGAACCGATTGTCAGCCCGAGCAGGTTGGCGCTGAACACTGGACCGAATGCGGATTTTTCCAGCCCCCAATCCTGGGCCAGCGCAGGCACCACATAACCGAGCACCTGCGCGTCATAGCCGTCGGTGACCAGCAGCAAGGCGAGCAGGATCAAGAGCAACCACTGATATCGGGACACAGGACGGGCGTCGAGTGCCGCCCGGAAGCTGGCAATCTGGTTATGCATCGCAAGGTACCTGTTTTGTTTTTATGATTATTTTGCTGAAGCTGGCATCAATCCCTGTGGGAGCGGGCTTGCCCGCGATGGCTATGTCCCTGACACATCGATGCTGGATGTGCTGCCGTCATCGCGGGCAAGCCCGCTCCCACAGGTTTTCTGGTGAGGCTTTACGGTGTGTCCGGCTGGTTCGCGGGATGGGCCTTGATGAACGCAGGGTGTTCAGCAGCGAGTGTCGCGACTCGGCGAATTCGCGGATACGTCTCAAGGCTCACGTTGAAACGCTCTGCCGCATACAACTGCGGAATCAGATACACATCAGCCACACATGGCCACTCACCGAAGCAGAAGCCGCTGTCACCGATCAATTGCTCGACCGTCGCCAGTCCCTGCCCGATCCAGTGGCTGATCCACTCGACCACTTGCGGCTCCTCGTGTCCCAACTGCCGCAGGCGATTGAGCACGCTGACGTTGTGCAACGGATGCACATCGCAGCCGATTACTGCCGCCACGCCGCGCACATGGGCGCGGGCTGCGAAGTCCTGCGGCAACAACGGTACCTGTGGATAACGTTCCTCCAGGTACTCGATGATCGCTGGCGACTGGATCAGCAACTCGCCTTCGTCGGTGCGCAAGGCCGGCACCCGGCCCTGTGGATTGATCGCCAGATACGCCGCTTGCCGGTGCTCGCCACCGGTTGGCGCGATCAGGTTGACCGGCAGCGCCTGATAATCGAGCCCCTTCAGCGCCAGCGCGATCCGCACCCGATACGACGAGGTCGAGCGGTAATAGGTATAGAGATCCATGAACCGCTCCTGTCAGCGCGCCGCCAGCACTTTGCCGCGGCACTCGCCGAAGCCGATGGAGGCAAAACCGTCACGGGCGCAGCGCGCACGCAGAATGATTTCGTCGCCGTCCTCAAGGAATTTACGCACTTCACCGGAAGCCAGTTCGATCGGTTTTTTGCCGCCCTCGGTGATTTCCAGCAGGCTGCCGAACTGACCGTTTTCAGGCCCGGACAAGGTGCCGGAACCGAACAGATCACCGGCCTGCAACTGGCATCCGTTGACGCTGTGATGCGCGACCATTTGCGCGACGGTCCAGTACATGTAGCGAGTGTTGCTCAGGGTCAGACGATGAGCCGGCAGATTCTGCTCGCGCATGGTTTCGGTGAGCAGCAGCACTTCCAGTTCGATGTCGAAGGCACCGCCATCCTGATCACGCTTGTCGAACAGATATGGCAGCGGTTGCGGATCGCCTTCTGGACGCGCAGGTTGCGCGGCGCGGAATGGCGCCAGCGCTTCGGCAGTCACCACCCACGGCGAGACGCTAGTGATGAAGCTCTTGGAGAGGAACGGCCCCAGCGGCTGGTATTCCCAAGCCTGAATGTCGCGCGCCGACCAGTCATTGAGCAGGCAGAAACCGGCGATGTGCTCAGCGGCGTCACCGATGGCAATCGAATCACCCATCTCGTTGCCCTGACCGATCCAGATCCCCAGTTCCAGTTCGTAGTCCAGACGCGCGCACGGGCCGAAGGTCGGTTCAGTCTGACCGGCCGGCAGGGTCTGGCCTTTCGGACGACGTACGTCGGTGCCGGACGCACGCACGGTGGAGGCACGGCCGTGATAACCGATTGGCACGTGCTTGTAGTTCGGCAGCAGCGGGTTATCCGGACGGAACAGTTTGCCGACGTTCTGTGCGTGCTCGATGCCGACGTAGAAGTCGGTGTAGTCGCTGATCCGTGCCGGCAGATGCAGTTGGCAATCGGCGGCCAGTGGCAGCAGTTTTGCGCCTTGGGCTTCGATGTTGCCGCGCAAGGTGCTGCCTTCAACGAACAGTTCCAGCAAGCGTTCACGCAGGGCCACACGGGCGTCGCGACCGAGTTCAAAGAACGCGTTCAACAAGCCGCCGTGCATGGCTTCAACCGCGCTACGTGCAGCACCGTCGAACAGCCCCGCTTCAAGCGCCACTTGCAGATCGAAAATGTGTTCGCCAATCGCCACGCCGCTGCGTGGTGCCGAACCGTTGATGCTGAACACGCCCAGCGGCAGGTTCTGCAACGGGAAATCGCTGTGGCCGTTGGCCGAAGCAACCCAGCTGCGGGAAATGGAAGTCTGAGTCATGGGTTATCTCCGGGTCGGGTCGAACGTGGCGGGCAAAGTGGCCCAGCAGGCGTCGTAATTGGATTGCAGTTGCGGACAGTCGAGGGCAAACCGGCTCGGACGCAGCACTTGGCTGGTCTCGAACATGAAGGCCATGGTGTTGTCGATTTTCACCGGTTTCAGATCGGCGTTGATCGCCTTGGTGCAAGACTCGCCGTCCGGGCCGTGAGCGCTCATGCAGCTGTGCAGCGAAGCACCGCCCGGCACAAAACCTTCGGCCTTGGCGTCGTATTCGCCCTGGATCAGGCCCATGAATTCGTTCATCAGGTTGCGGTGGAACCACGGCGGACGAAAGGTGTTTTCAGCAACCATCCAGCGTGGCGGGAAGATCACGAAGTCGAGGTTGGCCAGGCCATGCACACTGGTCGGCGAGGTCAGCACGGTGAAGATCGACGGATCAGGATGATCGAAGCTCACAGTGCCGATAGTGTTGAAGCGACGCAGATCGTATTTGTACGGCACGTTATTACCGTGCCAGGCGACCACGTTCAGCGGCGAATGATTGAGTTCGGTGCCCCACAACTGGCCGAGGAATTTCTGCACCAGCTTCGTCGGCTGTTGCAGGTTTTCGTAGGCAGCGACCGGGGTCAGGAAGTCGCGTGGATTCGCTAGGCCATTGCTGCCAATCGGTCCCAGATCCGGCAGACGCAGCGGCGCGCCATGGTTCTCGGCGACATAACCGCGCGCCTGCGGATCAAGCAGCTCAACGCGGAATTTCAGACCGCGTGGCAACACGGCGATTTCCAGCGGCGCGACGTCCAGCACACCCAGCTCAGTGGTAATGCGCAAACGTCCGAGTTGTGGCACCAGGAGCATTTCGCCGTCGGCGTTGAAGAACACCCGCTCCATCGAGCGGTTGGCGCCGTAGCTATAGATGCTGATCCCGGACGGTTTTTCCGCGCCCGAGTTGGCGGCCATGCTGACCAGCCCGTCGATGAAATCGGTGGCTTCGCTCGGGATCTCCAGCGGGTTCCAGCGCAGGCGATTGGGGGTGACTTCGCCCAATGGGCCGCCGGCCAGTTGTCGCTCAAGTTTGGCGAACGCCGGGTGATTGGCCGACGGCTGAATGCGATACATCCAGGTGCGCCGCGCTTCACTGCGGGTCATGGTGAATGCGGTGCCAGAGAATAATTCGGTGTAGAGACCGTAAGGCGCTTTTTGCGGGGAGTTCTGGCCGACGGGCAGTGCGCCGGGCAACGCCTCAGTGCTGAATTCGTTGCCGAAACCGGACTGGTAAGCCAGCGACGACGCGGTTGAATCGGAGTTCATGGAGCCTCCTGAACAGGGAGTCGGCATGGCCGAACGCTCTGGATCAGAGGTCTTGGCACGCCGGGGTTATTTTTATCGTAATTCAATTACGCATAACGTAATTTGCTCGCTATCCAGCGTCAAGCTATAAAGACGCCCATTCGATCCGGAACCCGGCAGCACCATGGAAAAAACCAGCGACAGCAACGGCAAACAGAAAGTCCGCTCCGCCGAGGTCGGTACCGACATCCTCAAGGCTTTGGCCGAGTTGTCACCGGCCACCTCGTTGTCGCGCCTGGCCGAACACGTGCAGATGCCGGCAAGCAAAGTGCATCGCTACCTGCAAGCCTTGATCGCCAGTGGCTTCGCCGAACAGAACCCCGCCACCAACCACTACGGCCTCGGTCGTGAAGCGCTACGCGTGGGTCTGGCCGCACTCAACAGTATGGACGTGCTGAAAGTCGCCGCCCTGCCCCTGGCGGAGTTACGCGACGAACTGAACGAAACCTGCTTCCTCGCGGTGTGGGGCAATCAGGGTGCGACGGTGGTGCACATCGAACCGGCGGTGCGCGCAGTGACGGTGGTGACGCAATTGGGTTCGGTATTGCCGCTGCTCAGCTCATCCACCGGGCTGGTATTCAGTGCGTACCTGCCGCATCGGGAAACCGATGAGTTGCGCGAGCGGGAAATCGCCGTCGCCGGGCATCCGCTGACCGATGAAAAGACCTATGCAACGCTGTGCGAGCAGATCCGCGAGCGGGGTCTGCATCATGTGCATGGTTTGCTGATGCCGGGTGTCGATGCGTTGTCGGCGCCGGTATTCAACGCGGTCGGACAGGTCGCCGCCGTACTGACCATCGTCGGTCCGACGTCGCTGTTTCACGCCGACGAAAACGGCCCGGCGGCGCAGCGATTGCTGGCGGCGACACGGGCCGTGAGTTGGCGGATGGGTTATCAGGCCGATGACGTCAAACCCTGATCAACCACACAAACCCAATCGTTTGGCCTTCGCCACGGCTTGTGTCCGGCGCTCGACGCCCAACTTGCCGTGTATGCGCCGGGCGTGGGTTTTAACGGTATGCAGGGAAATGAACAGGGCATCGGCAATCTGCTGATTGGAATGTCCGAGAGCGATCAGCTCCAGGACTTGCCGCTCTCGCTGACTTAACGCGCCGGTCTCGCCGCATGGTGTGCCCAACTCAGCGTCAGACAACGAGATTCCCGAGAGTTCTGACAAATCCGGCTGGCGCTGGCGCAACTCGCTTAATACTTGATGCGCCTGGAATCGGGCAACGCTCTCCATCCCTTCGCGCAATTGTTCTGTGGCTTCGGCTGTCCGACCGTTCAGCCACATCACTTCTGCCACGGCCAGTTGCAACTCCGTATACAACGCCCACATCCCTCGCACCTGCGCCTGTTTTGCCAGCGATTCAAGCCGAACCGACGCCTCGAACGCATCTTGGCCAAGACGAACATGGGCAAGGATCAGCAGATACTCGATACGCGGGATCAGCTCCACCGATGCCGGCGGCGCCTGCCGTGCCTGCGGCCCGCGATAGTGTTTGAGCACGCGGCTCAACGCCTCACACGTCAGTTCCGCACGTCCCTGCTGCAACCAGAAATGACTGCTCACCTGCAACAACACACCTCGGTAAACCGTGTCCGGTATCTGCCGTTGTTGCATCAACCGCTCGGCATCGCGCAAACGTACGAAAGCCTGTGCGTAGTCGCCCTGATTGGCCGCCAACTGGGCCTGCCCGAGAAAGCCGTAAAGCACGCGTTTATCGTGGCTGCGCAGGCAATCTTCGAGTCCGCGCTGAAAGAATCCGGCAGCAAGTGCATCCTGCCCCATACACAACGCCAACCGTCCACGGCGCAACGCAATCCGTCCGAGTAGCGGCGTCGGTCGCTGCCCTTGTGCGAGCAACAGCTCCTGAATTCCAGCCAGCAGATTTTCCGCCCGCGCCGGGGACCCACGCTGTTCCAGCAATTGCGCGTGATCCAGTTCCAGTAACGCTTCGAACAGCAATGAGCCTTGGGCACGGGCGAGACAAAGTGCCTCACGATTGAGCGCATGCGCGTGTTCCAGTTCACCGCACAACAGCGCCTGCTGAGTCAGCCCGGACAGGCACATCAGGTGCGCCGGCCACGCATCCGCACCCAACGCTGTCAGCGCCTGTTGAAAGTGTTCGCGGGAGGTTTCCATCAATCCCTGCAAATGCAACAGCCAGCCCATTTGCGCCTGCCAACGGGCAATCAGCTGTTGCTCGAGAACTGCCGAAGGCTGAGGAAGGAAACGCCCCATATGGCCGATCCAGCTCGCCGCCTGCTCGAAGCGTCCGGCAAACAATAACGCCGCCGTCATCAAGCCGATCAGTTGCGGCGAGCCGAGCATCAGCGCTTCGCCTTGCTGTTCGTGCAGGTGCAACAAGAGCACTACGGTCTGGTCCTCGAACAACTGCTCGAAACTGAAGTGCTGCAACAGGCTGACCGCCACCTCGTATTCTTCAGCGAGCAACGCTTGTTCGAAGGCTGACTTCCAGTCCGCTGCAGCAGCAAACCACTGGCACGCCCGCCGATGCCATGAACGCCCGCCAAGCCAGTGCCCGTCACGCATCACCCGCGAAAGCGGCGGAAAAATCTGCAACCAGTCGGACGTCTCCTGCCAGGGTTCGATGAAACAACCGAGGGTTTGCAACGCATGCAGATGCTGCGCGCCCTCCCCGGCACCAAACAGGTGTTCGCACAGTCCGTCGTTGAAGCGCGGCAAATGCGCAAGCACGCGCCAGACTTCGGTCTGCTCCGGCGTGAGGCTGCTGAACAGTTCGTGTTGCAGATAATCGAGCAGAGTATCTAGCCGCTCCTGAGGCTGACGCTTTTGCGACCAGTCGCACTTTTGCATCAACGCCATGCGTACTCCAGCGCACCAGCCAGCGGTTCGTTGCACGATACGACTGGCGACACTCGCTGCCTGCTCCGTAGGTAAATGCACCAGCGCCTGGGCGATTTCGTTTTGGGTGAGTGCCAGTGTGGTCGGCTCGCATTCGTACAATGCGTCATCAAGCAACAGTCGCGGCCAGTTGCACTGCGGGCGTCTGCGCGAGCCAATCCACCAGGTCAGCGCCGGGCTGCTGATCGCCAGCAAGCGGTCGAGCATGGCGTCCAGCGCCGGATCGGGCAGGCGACAAAAGTCGTCGATAAACAACCAGGTTGGCACCGCCCAGCGAGACAGCGCTGCGAGTAACGCGGTTTCATCGCTCTCCGCCAGCCCCAATGTCTGCGCCAGCCGCCGAGAAAAATCTTCGCCCGTCAGCGCCGCGCCAGCCAGCGGTAACCAGAGCACTGAGCATTCTGCGGGGGCCTGCAACAGGCACTCGGTCATCAGCGCGGTCTTGCCGCTGCCGGCCGGTGCGCAGATCAATCTGACGCGAGCCGCCGATTCGAGCAGCGGCGCGCTCAAGCGCTCACGCGACTGGTGATGAGAGGACAACCTCGGCAGAAATCCCGGGCGATCCAGGCACAAAGTCATGGCAGTCATCGAGTCAGCCTTTTTATCGTTATGCGCTCACCCTAGCCCGCCTCAATTACTTGTTCACGAGTATTCAGGGCGCTGATTGGCGCCCATAAAAAAGGCGACCGTCCGGTCGCCTTTTGTCCTGCATCTATTTCAACCGACTTATCGAACGCCCTCGGCGCGCAATGCCGAAGGGGTGAAGTCGGCAGCCTTGGCCTCGAAGCCGAATTCAAAGCTGTGTTTCTCTTCGTTCTTCATGCCCAGCGCGATGTAACGGCCGGCGATGATGTCGTAGAGCGCTTCAAGGGTGTAGGCCTGAGCCTGGTGATCGTAGTAATACTGAGCATGCCCTTCGGCCACCCGCCACAACTGCCCGCGACCGTCATAGTGGTCAGCCAGCGCCACTTGCCAGCTGTCTTCGTCGATGTACATGTGGCGCTTGGCGTAGATGTGTCGCTCGCTCGGTTTGACCGTGCCGATCACTTCCCAGACCCGGTGCAACTCATAACGGGTCAGGTCCTGATTGATGTGCCCGGCCTTGACGATGTCGTCGTATTTCAGCGTTGGCGAATCGAGTTTGTAGCTGTTGTACGGGATGTACATTTCCTTTTTGCCGACCAGTTTCCAGTCGTAGCGATCCGGGGCGCCGGAGAACATGTCGAAGTTGTCCGAAGTACGCAGACCATCGGCGGCAGTACCCGGACCGTCATAAGCCACTTGCGGCGCTCGGCGCACGCGACGCTGACCGGCGTTGTAGATCCATGCCAGGCGCGGTTCCTTCACTTGGTCGAGGGTCTCGTGCACCAGCAGCACGTTACCGGCCAGTCGCGCCGGAGCAGTCACCGATTGCTTGAAGAAGGTCAGCACGTTGGCGGCCTGTTCCGGATCGAGATCCTTCATAAGTTGCGGCACAGCGATCACTTCTTCGAAGCGTATCGGCGTGTAGCTGCCGTTGGTCTGCGGCGTCACCTGAGTGATGATCCGTTTGACGTTACCGCCGTGGTAACGGGTGATGTGGTTCCACAACACCTCGACGCCGTTCTTCGGAATCGGGAACGCGTAATAGCGATTGCCGGTGAAATTGGCCAGACCGTTACCGTCGTTGATCGTCGTTACGTTGAGTGCGCTGCGCTTGGCCGACTCGTAGATTTCCGGCGGCACGGCCACGGTGCGATGCGTCGGGTAGACCGGGATCTTGTAGGTTTCCGGGTAGCGTTTGAACATCGCTACCTGACCTTCGGAAAGCTTGTCCTTGTACTTGTCGACGTTGGACGCGGTGATGGTGAACAACGGTTTTTCACTGGCGAACGGATCAGCGAGAAAGCCCTTGCTGTCGACCGCGCCGGCATTTTTCGGGATACCACCGGTCCAGGCCGGGATCGAGCCGTCAGCGTTGCCGGCCTTCTCGGCACCGAGCGGGGTAAGACTGGTGCCGAGCTTGTTGGCTTCGTCCGGCGACACCGCGGCCATCACATTCGCCGCCAGCAGACTGAGGGCGAGAACACCGCATTGCAGAATCATCTTGCGCATTGATTTCATCCTTCTCGGGCAGATCAGAAGTTCACGCCGAAGCTCAGGGCTACGAAGTCACGGTCTTCGAGGACGTTGTAATCGCCGCCGAAAAAGTTGGTGTAACTGAGGCTCGCGGTGTAGGTGTTGCGGTAGTCGGCATCGACCCCGAGGCTGATCGCTTTGGCGCCTTCGTTGAACAGGCCGTTGGGGCCATATCCGGAAACGTCGTGCGACCACGACAGGTTGGGCTTGAGGTTGATCCCGCCAATCACGTTGGCGTAATCGAGGATCGCCCGGGCCCGATAGCCCCACGATGTCGAGGTCACGAAACCGCCGGTATCGCCGTCGAAACCATATTGGCCATACACCGAGTCACGGCCATAACGCAGCTTGTCCCGCGACTCCAGTCCACCGACTCGCACCACCGCTGCCTCACCGACCACAGTCAAGCGCTCAGCGCCCAGTACCTGATCGAAGAAGTGCGTCAGGGTGCTCTGAAGTTGCGTCACTTCCTTGCGTCGATAGCCCTTGTTGTCAGCGCCCGGAGTGGTCGCAATCGGCGATGCCGCGCCGCCGGCAATCGGGTTGAGCAGCGACAGGGTCAGGTCGTTGGTGCTGAGTTGCACCGGGGCATTCGGTCGATAGCTGATTTCGCCGGTCCACGCAGTGCCGGTGGGCAGGGTGGTGGAGAAACTGGCGCCATAGAGACGGATGTCTTCCGGGTATTCGAGGTAATACTGACCGCGCCCGAGCATCACACTCTGCGCCAGACCCGAACCGCTGCCGGGGGCCAGGCCATTGGCGATGCCGACCATGCCCGGCAGTGCCGCCAGCGTCGACAAACCGGCCGTAGTGGTGCCCACCGTCGGTGTACGGCTGTGGTAGTTCATGAAGTACAGGCCGTACTCGGTGTCATCGCCGAGCCAGCGCAGCGCCGTGCCCCACTGCCCGGAATCCCGCGCATCGCGGTCGGCGCCGCGAGGAACAACCACGCCTTCGCGGGTCACTTCAATGCCCTGTCCAAAGGCTTGGGTCAGCGGCACAAAAGGCGCGATCGCCGGGCTGCCGACCGTGTAATTGTTGTTGCAACCGTCCGCCGCTACGTCGACACCGAAGAAGGTGCCGCAGTTATCGAGAACAGTCTGATCCCACTCCAGTTGATAGAAACCTTCGACCGAGAGTTTGTCGGTCAGGCTTTGCGAACCGAACAGCATGTTCACCGGAATCAGGCCTTCCTTGATCTCCGCGCCCGGACGGCGGAACGCCGACACGTCGATCGGGTTGATGCTGTTGATCGAGTTGCCGATGAAGGTACTTTCGCCCCAGCTCACTACCTGCTTGCCGGCGCGAATGGTGCCCGGCAGGTCTGCGATGGAGTAATTGTGGTAAACGAACGCATCGAGAATCTGCCCGCCGGATGACTTCGCGCCCTCTTTGCGGCCCTTGTCGCTGATCTGTTTGAACTCGCGGTCTTCGTCCTTGAGTTCGAAGTCGTACCAATACTTGCCCCGCACGAACACACCGGTGTCGCCGTACTTCAGCTCGAGGTCGTGGATGCCTTTGAAGATCTTCGAAAAGGTCTCGCCCTTCTTGAAGTTCAAGCGTCCGTCATCACCAGTCGAAGATTGCCCGGTGCCGCCATTGACCGTGCCGACCAGCGACTTGTCGGCATCACGCAGCCCCCAACTCGCACCCACCGACAGCGACGAATCGAACGAGCCCTCGATCTCCCCGATGTTGAACGAAACCGCGTGCGCCTGGGCGCAGCAACCCAGAGCCACCACGGCGGCCAGCGCCTGCGGTGTGAAGATGGCGCGCATTGTTGTTTTTGTCATGCGTCTTCCCCGGTGAGTGACAGAAGGCCCCACCCTACTGCCGCCGCCCCGTGAGGATAAGCGCACCAAGGAGGTATTCACGTTGTCGCTCGAAAGGATGAATGCCCGCTTGAGACGGGGCTTGGCGCCGGTCATGGATCGGCTGGATGGAGGGTTATCAGCGCAGCGCATGCAGCCGGCAGAGCGGCCAGACTGTTACGCGCCCCGTAACAGTGCATGTCTGGAATCGGTATTTTTCCTACAGGCTCGAAACCGTATTCTGAGCGGGCTTTCACGGGATACCCCGTAAAGCCACAGCCACTGGCCGCTAAGCAACTCGCGCCATTGCTGACAGATTTCAGATGAATCGAAGCTTTCGGTTTGTCGCCCCGGTGTTCACTGACGTTGATTTGTAGCTCCTTGATCCAACGTCTTACCTTGGCCGCTGCGTTTGCAGCGGCCTTTTTTATGGGCGGATTTTGGCGACAGCCGCCCTCACAGCGCCAGAAACTTCCTGTCTTCGCGTAGGAGGCTTCCTTTACTGCCAAAGAACATCCCACATTTAATTTTGCACTAACGAAATTTCCCTCTCATTTAAAAGCAACTCCCCACACCCTTCTCGGACCCATAACTTCAATTTATGTCGTAACTTTTAAACCGAGACCAACGCCACCACTACAACTTGAAACTTTAAAAAACGCACATTCAAAAGGATATGAATATGCAAAGACCTCCGCAATTGGAGTTGAATGAGCCTGTCTGGACGACGGCGCCTGCACCTCCGGGATTCAAACCAACTTCACCCACCATCGATAACAATCGTTATAACGGTCGGTTTGGCACGCCACTCAATACCTCGCGATATCAGCAGGTATTGCAAAACTTCACTGGCCCTCTGGAAACCGAATACGAGGCAAGGGCCGCCCGGATTCCGCAAACCATCGAATCGGATCTAGTGGCAACACGCCTGGAAGAGCCGACGCATGCATTGCCGCCAGCAGCGGCAATCGTGCGCGAATTGGACGTACGCAATAAAGTCATCCAGCGCAAAACCGCAGAACAGCAACGGCAAATCACCCTGTCTCACCAGTTTTACGGCAGCGACCCCACTGACAAGACCGTCTATCAATTCCTCTCCCGCGCGCAAGTAGTGGACAAGGTTCTGAGCCCCAACGGTCCCGGGATGAATGTGTGGAAGCAGTCTTATCGAGCGGCACTCGAAGCAAGGCTGCTTGCCCAGACGCTCAGCGTTTTGCATCAACAACAAGCCAACATCCATAACTGGCTGGCCAGCGTGCAAGCCAATGATCGTACGCAAGCCGCAGCGGCGGAAGCTCAACGACTCGAAGCCGAACGTGCGCGAATCGTATCTGAGCAACAACGGCAAAAAGACATCGCCAACGCCCAGCGCCGAGAGCAGGAGCAATCCCGCATTCAGGAGCAGGCACGGTTAGCAGCATTGGCAGAAGCCCAACGTCTTGCTCTCGAGCAAGCGCGGAGCGCCGCCGAAACAAGTGCCCGACAAATGGCGGAGGAACAGGCCCGCCTGGACGCGCTGATCGACGCTCAGCGCCTGCTCGAAGAAGCCAGGGAGCAAGCCGAACAACAGGAACGCGATCAGCAAAGCGCGGCATCCGAGGTTCACCATGTTTTCCCTGCTTCCGGCATGGCCGCCTCTGGTCCGGCATTTTCCCTGACCTCAACGGCCATCGTGCTCTCACCCGAAAGAATCGCCGCGATACAAACGGCGCTGCGCTCAGCGGTGCAGGTCGTAACAACGGCCAGCGCAGCGGCGATGGGCTCCGTGCTGGTCGGTTTCACTGCGTTGCTGATGCCGTCTCGGCTGGGCAATGGCGAACGCTTTGCCATGACGGTCCCGCTCGCCGAACTGGCCTCGGAAGACACCCAGACCCTGCGCGAAATTGCCGACCGCCAGGGCAGCGTCGATCTGCCCGTAGGGCTGGGATACAGATCCATCGGCGCAGGAGCGGAGGTGTTTGCCGTCAGCACCGACGGTTTCGACCTGCGCTCCGATGTACCCGTGCTGCACGCAACCTACAACCAGTTGAACGACATCTATGAGACCGCCCTGCCGGACTCGCCAACCGACTTCCTGACCTGGACACCCGCAGTGTCACCGGGCAACAGTTCGACTGACCTGCCGATTGTCGGCACTGGAACACCTGCATATTCGGGTGCCCCGATTGTGCCCGTTGAAGGACGACTGGATCTGCATCCGGTGGTAGTCAAGGGCTGGCAAAACTTCATCATCGTCTTTCCGGATGATTCGGGAATTGCGCCGCTGTATGTGGTGTTTAGCAGTCCATATGACGGTGCCTCTGCAAAAGGTAAATACAGCGGTCGCATTTTCAATCCGGAAAAGGCTGGCGGGCCAATACTTGATCTGGACTGGCGCACTGCAGTCATTACTCAAGCCGGGATAGACGCGGTGAAGTTACATATCGCACGGCTCGATCAATCCGATGCCAATGACATCATGGTTCAACGTCTTGAAAAAATATTGAATCGGACGTGGGAGGTCAGTGACACGGATTTGCGCTACTACACTCATGAACTGAGGGAGCTGGAGAGGTTCCGTGTGTTGGGGCTCAGCGATGAGTTCAAGCCCGATAGAGAATCACCACTCTGGAACAATGCTCACACAGCCACTATGGAAGACTATAAGCTCCAAGATGAAGAGACGCTGCTTTATACAGAAGACGCCATCGCAGCAGCCAACAAACAGGACGAAGTATTCTACAAAAAACTGCTGAAAGGAGGTACGCAATGAATACCGTCGAGCAAATCGTAAAAAATGAATCAGTAGAAGATGTATTGACTGTTTTCGCTCTCGGCTCCGCGATTCCGTCGTTAGACAGAATGTTTGGGCGTTACAGATACGAAGTCATTGCCAGTGGTGAACTGCTTAAAACCTATGTCAGACTTTTCGAAGAAGGTGTTCTTGCCAATGGCAAAGGCCCTATCGCAGTCAAAGGCCCCAACTGGAAAGCCCCTAGGTTCATGACTGAAAACAGGCACTCCTGACTGTGAGAAACCGCTGAACACACGCAAGTACTAATCACGACCAAAAAACCAGTAGCGATGACATCTTGCCGCGCCTCAACCAACTCTATTTTTGAACGTCACCAAACAGATAGATCGAACATATGAACAACTGCTTAAAGGAACACATTAATGAACACCGTTGAGCAAATCGTAAAAAACGAAACTATCGTGGATGTTCTGACCGCCTTTGGAATTGGACTGGCTTATCCTTCACTCGACAGAAT
The DNA here is from genome assembly GCF_052567255.1 of Pseudomonas sp. McL0111. Lineage (NCBI taxonomy): Bacteria > Pseudomonadati > Pseudomonadota > Gammaproteobacteria > Pseudomonadales > Pseudomonadaceae > Pseudomonas > Pseudomonas sp. McL0111. The sequence continues at coordinate 488,848 of NZ_CP199585.1, forward strand.
GATTGGACGGTATCGATTTGAAGTCATAGCGAACGGCGAATTGCTGAAAACCTATGCCATGCTGTTCGAAGAAGGTGTTCTCGCCAATGGTGAGAGCCCTGTTGCCATCAAGGGCCCGAACTGGAAAGCCCCGCAATTCGTAACAGAAAACAGATATATTTGATAGGTTGCTCGGCCACCAAGCCCAGCTTGGTGGCCGTACTATTTAAAGCGAATACTTCTGCAAATTCGCCATCATTTCCTTCAATGCTTCGATGTTGTCCTTCGGATGCGCCGCGCCTTCGAAGTCGCAGATCTGCTGCCAGTGCGCCGCCACATCCTCCGGCGAGAACCCGACCCGTGGATCGAATCCGGCCCCAAGGCTGCGCTCCCAGCGAACCTTGCCCATCCAGCCGCCACCGACTTCGAACAGGCCGGAAGTTTCCTGGCATTGTTCGCTGCCCAAGTACACCACCAGCGGGCTGACCAATTCCGGTTTGAGTTGTTCGAACACTTGCGGCGGGATCAGGCCTTCGGTCATCCGCGTGCCGCCAGTCGGGGCGATGGCGTTGACCAAAATGTTGTTCTTGCGGCCTTCGATGGCCAATGTGCGGGTCAGGCCGTAGAGGCCGAGTTTGGCCATGCCGTAGTTGGACTGGCCGAAGTTGCCGTAGATACCGGAAGTCGAAGCGGTGAAGATTACGCGGCCATAGTTTTGTTCGCGAAGATGCGGCCATGCTGCACGGGTAACTTTATAGGCGCCTTCGACGTGGACGCGATAGACCAAATCCCAGTCGGCGTCGTCCATTTTGTGGAACGTCTTGTCACGCAGGATGCCCGCGTTGTTAACCACCACATCGACGCGACCGAACACATCGAGTGCATTCTGCACCAGCTTGTCACCGTCGGTGACGGAGTCATGGTTGGCTTCGGCAATGCCGCCGGCCTCGCGAATTTCCGCCACCACGCGGTCGGCGGCGGAAGCGTTGGCGCCTTCGCCCTGAGCCGAGCCGCCGAGGTCGTTGACCAGTACTTTGGCGCCCTGTTTGGCGAACAACAAAGCATGGGCTCGCCCCAGTCCGCCACCGGCGCCGGTGATGATCACGACTTTATCTTCGAAACGTACAGATTCACTCATCGGGGGAGACTCCAGCAGGCCAATGGGACATTGACCCCGAGTGTCAGGCACGGGGCTTTTGGTCACAATGAACACGGCTGAGGCTGAATGGTGTGCAATAAGGCAGAGGGATGATGACGAGCCAAGATCAAAAGATCGCAGCCTTCGGCAGCTCCTACAGGAGATTTATGTAGGAGCTGCCGAAGGCTGCGATCTTTTGATCTTTCAGGAGCACGCCACTTTGCGCGGCGGCAAAACCAGTTGATCGCGAAATTCGAGATAGTGTTTGAGCACCTGCACCGGCGCTTCGATCTGCGGATAGTGGCCAATGCCCGGCAGCAGCACGGCGTCCGCATCGGCGATCAATTGGCGATAACGCTCGACCATGTGCCCACCGGAAATCGGATCGACTTCTCCGTCGATCACCCGCAACGGCACTTCACCCCGTTGCATCGCCGCGACCCAACGGTCGCGCTGCACCCGGCGCTCGGGAATGTAACCGATCAGTTTGTGCATGATCCGAGGCCCGCGATGGGTCTCGATCAGGCTCCAGAAATCATCCATCTCGCTTTCAGTCGGCAGGGTCTTCGGGCCGAAGATCTGGTTGAAACTTTTCACCAACGCATCACGAGTAAACGCACGTCCGATCATCCAGCCAAGCGGACTGAGCAGCAGTTTTTGCATAAGCAAAGGTCGATGGGTTTCCGGGAATAGCCCGCCATTGAGGAACACACAACTGGCGACGTCGATCAAACCTTCGTAATGCCGGGCGAGCAGTTCCTGAGCAACGCTGTCGCCATAATCGTGAGCCAGAATGTGCACCGATTGCTCGATTCGCAGATGTTCCAGCAACGCCTGCTGCAAATCAGCCTGTTCCAGCAAGCTGTAGCTGTGATTCAACGGCTTGGCCGAATCGCCGAAACCGAGCATGTCACAGGCGATCACCCGATACCGTTGGGCCAACGGCTGCCACAGGTAATGCCAATCCCAACTGGCCGTCGGGAAGCCGTGGATCAGCAGCAGCGGCTCACCCTGCCCCGTCGTCCAGTAACGGATCGACTGCCCACGAAAGACGAACGTCTGACTGCGTTTGCGCCAGACACACAGAGGAATCTCGGCAAGAGGCATTAGAGTTTATATCCGGGGTCTTGTTTATCGAGTTTGCGCAGCAGCGCCGGCCAGGCCAGCGCGCCACCCATGCCCTGAGCACTTTTGGTCACGCCGGCAATCATCGCTTTGGCGCCCGCGAGGATCTGCGGTTCGATGGCGATCAGGTCGGCGCCGCCGGTCTGCGCCATCACCTGGATGTCGCAGGCGCGCTGGAAGGTAAACATCATCAGGAAAGTATCGGCGATGGTGCCGCCACAGGTCAGCAGTCCGTGGTTGTGCAGCATCAGGAAATTGTTCTCGCCGAGATCGGCTTGCAGGCGCGCCTTCTCTTCGTGGTTCAGCGCCACACCTTCATAGGCGTGATAAGCCAGGCTCGACAGCACGAACAGCGACTGCTGGCTGATCGGCAACACGCCCTGCTTTTGCGCCGACACCGCCACACCCGAAGCAGTGTGAGTGTGCAGCACGCATACCACGTCATGTCGCACTTCGTGCACAGCGCTGTGGATGGTGTATCCGGCAGGGTTGATTTCGTAAGGGCTGTCCATGAGTTTGTTGCCGGCCTGATCGACTTTCACCAGGCTCGACGCGGTGATTTCATGGAACATCAAACCGAACGGATTGATCAGGAAATCTTCGGTGCCAGGCACCTTGGCGGAAATGTGCGTAAAGATCAGATCATCCCAGCCATGCAACGCGACCAGACGATAACAGGCAGCAAGATCGACACGGGTCTGCCACTCGGCGGCGCTGACCTGCGCTTTGACATCAAGAGACGATTGGACGGGGGCTACGCTCACTGTATGCACCTCTGCGTTCTTATTGTTCTGCACGTGTGTGAGCAGTCTAGTCAGGCGCAGGCGATCGCGTAGTTGCATTGCCAGCCAGCTTGATGACTGAGCGAGTCAGCCATGCAAATAGCCTGGCATCACGTCAAAGCAACGACGCCAACAACGGTGCAGCAAACAGATTCAGCAAACCGGTCAGAACCATCACCAACCCGGCCACTGAGCCCTCTTCGCCGCCGACTTCATGTGCCCGGCTGACCCCGGCACCGTGTGCGCCGACGCCGAACAAGGCACCCCGCGCCAGCGCACTGCGCAGCGGCAACCATTTCAACAGAACGCCGCCGAGCATCGCGCCGAAGACCCCGGTGAACATCACGAACACCGCCGTCAGTTCAGGCACGCCGCCCAGGTCCTGCGCCAGCGGCATGGCGAATGGCGTGGTGATCGAACGTGGCACCAGTGACATCGTCACCGAGGTGTCCAGCGCCAATGCCCGAGCCAGTCCGAACGAGGTGGCAATCGATGCCGCGCTGCCAGCGAGCATACCCAGCAGCAACGCTGACCAATGCCGCACCAGCAAGCGTCGTTGCTGCCAGATCGGCACCGCGAAGGCGACGGTGACCGGGCCCAGCACCAGCATCAGCCAATGGGTGTTGCTCGAATATTCGGCATACGCGGTATGCAGCGGCACCGCGAGCGCCAGCAACAGAACCGGCACCAGAATCAACGGCGACAACAGGTAACGCCCGGTGCGCCGATACAACCAGCGACTGAACAGGTACGCCAACAAGGTGAAGGCGAGCCAGAACATCGGCATCCATTCAAGCTTCATGGGAACGCCTCATACGCACGGCCAATTCCACGGTGAAGGCTGTCACCAGCATCACCATCAAGGTACTCGCGGCGATCACCAGCAAAATCCGCCAGCCGTCATTGCGCAGCAGCACGCCGTAATCAAGCAGGCTCATCAGCGCCGGAATAAAGAACAGCAGCATCTCGGCCATCAGCAATCCTGCGCCCAGTTGCAGCGCTGCCGGCTTGACCCAGCCAAACGCGAACGCCAGCAACAACAAACCCATGCCGATCACCCCACCAGGAATCGGCCACGCCAGCCACGCCGCGAGTTGGCAGCCGAGCAAATAAAGGCCGAGCAACACGGCCAGTTCGACGAATAAACGGGATAGATGCTTGAGGATTGTGGTGTTCATGGTTTTGCTCCTGACAGGTGCTTATTTTACGAAGCGACCTGCCATCCCTGAAGCGAATTGTTAGACTCAAAGCTATTCCAAACTGGAATCAGGTAAATGGAATTCAAACAGCTGCGCAGTTTTGTCGAAGTCATGCATCAGGGCGGTTTCACTCAAGCCGCGAAAACCTTGCACATCAGTCAATCGGCAGTGAGCAAACAAGTCGCGCAACTCGAACAGAGTCTCGGCACTCCGTTGCTCGAACGCCTGGGTTCACAGTTGCGCCTGACCGCCGCCGGCAGCGTGGTGCTGCAACGTGCTGAAGGCATGCTGCGTCTGCGCAATGAATTGCTCATCGAACTGGACGATCTGAGCCTTCTGGCACGCGGCGAATTGCGCCTTGGTTTGCCCCTGTTGGGCAGTGATGCGCTGTTTGCCGGATTGTTTGCCGAGTACCGACGGCGTTATCCGAACATCAGCATTCAATTGCTCGAAGGCGGCAGCCGTAACATCGAGCAAGCGGTGCTCAGCGGCGAGCTGGAAATCGGCGGCAGTCTTCTGCCCAAGGATGAGCAGTTCGATTTTCAGCCATTCTGCGATGAGCGGCTGGATGCGCTGCTGCCGATGGATCATCCGTTGGCGGCACGCGGTGAGATTGGTCTGGAGGAGTTGGCCGACACGCCATTCCTGCTGTATCAGCGCAGCTTCGTGCTCAACGACCGCTTGCTTCAGGCTTGCCAACAAATGGGCTTCACGCCGAAGGAAGGCGGGCGTAGCGGTCAGGCGGATTTCCTCGCGGCACTGGTCGCCGCCGGCCAAGGCGTGGTGCTGCTGCCCCGCGTGGTGGCGCGGGCACTGGAGCGACCGGGCGTGGTGCGCCTGACCTTGAAGGCGCCAGAGTATCTGCGCTGGGACATCGCCTTCATCTGGCGTCGGGGCGCCTATCTGTCGAAAGCCGCCCAGGCCTGGCTGGCGCTGCTGCGCGAGCGTGCCTTCAACCCTTGAGCGTAGCGATCAGCTCAGCCAGCCAAGGCTCGGCGTCAGTTTCCGGGGTGACGCTTTCGCTGGCGTCGATGCGCAACATGTCCTGCACTTCGCGCACACCCAGTTCAGCGAACAATTCACGCATCTGTTCACCGCCACCGCAGAAGGTGTCGCCGTAACTGGCGTCGCCCAGTGCAATCACCGCGCCCGGCAATCCACGCCAGGCCATCGGCAATTGATCGCGAATCGTCGAATACAGCGGTTGCAGGTTGTCCGGCAACTCGCCCATGCCGGTGGTCGAGGTCACGGCGAGAAACGCTTCAGGACCGAAGGACTGAATGTCCGCCAGACTCGCGCGGGAGTTGTAGAAGGTTTCAAAGCCTGCGGCTTTCAACAGGTTCTGGGCGTGGCGAGCGACTTCTTCGGCGGTGCCGTAAACCGAACCGGAGAGGATGGCGACTTTCATCAATCTGATCCTGAAACTGAAAAAAAGAGCGGCGATAGTAACAGCCAAACCGGCAAAGCTGCGATTGGATCTCAACTGGCGATAATGGCCAGTAGACAGCGCCCACCGTTCTTCTAGAATGCCAGCCTCCGACAACTCTGAATGGATTCAAAGATGATCAATGCCAGCCTGCTGCAAATGGTGATCAACGCGTCGAATGACGGCATCGTGGTCGCGGAAAAGGAAGGGGAACAGGACAACATCCTGATTTACGTAAACCCGGCCTTCGAACGCCTGACCGGTTACACCAGCGAGGAAATCCTTTATCAGGACTGCCGCTTTCTGCAGGCCGGAGACCGCGATCAGGAAAATCTGGCGCTGATCCGCAATGTTCTGAAGGACGGTGGATCGTGCCGGGAAATCCTGCGTAACTATCGCAAGGACGGCACGCCGTTCTGGAATGAACTGTCGCTTTCGACGGTAAAAAATGCCGATGACGGACAGACTTATTTCGTCGGCGTGCAGAAGGATGTGACCGTTCAGGTCAAGGCCCAGCTGCGTGTGGCGCAACTCGAGGCCGAGGTAGCAGCCTTGCACGCTGAGCTGGCCGCCCTGAAAGCGACGAACGGTGAAAACAAAGCAGCGAACTAATTGTCATTAACTACAATCACCAATGACTTTGTAACTATTTCTTACGAGTTAACCATGCAGCGCGACGCCCTTCTCACTCAGGATGAGCTGGATTTCATCCAGACCATGCAGCACAACCCGCAACTCAATGTGCGGGATGCGACGTCGAGCCTGCTGGTAAATGGTGGTTCACAGATCCGCGATTTGCTGACACGCCTGGCCGCTCACGAGCAAGTGACGATCCAGGCGAACTTCGAAAATCAGCAAATGACCTTCCCGCTGCATCTGGTCGAAGACGAGTTTCACGCGCTGCATCTGCGTCTTGGCGTACCGAGCATTTACGAAGACGGGCCGATGGTTCGCCCATGGCGCCTGGCGCTTGAAGAGCCGGTAGCACTGGAAAACGCCAAGGGCCAGCCGGGCATGATGTGGGTGCACGAGGTGTCGCACAAAGGTGTGCTGCTGGAAATGCGCAACAAGACCAAACCACCCCGACATTTCGCCCTGTGGTTCAGCCCTTCAGGTTATGAGCGGATTTCATTGCGCGGCAACTTCGAACGAGAAACCGAACAAGGCTTTTACGCCTACGAACTCAGCCAGACCGATAGTGACGAAACCGAACGCCTGCGCCAGTTCATCCTGCAACAACATCGCCTGACCCACCCCGCCCTGCACACCTGAGATTCAGGTATCGAGCTTACCCGCGAGAATCTGCGTCATCCGTTGGCGCATGGTGGCGCCTTCATTGCCCAGGCAGCCGATTGAAGTCTCGCCAAGGCTTTCCTGCGCCAGATCGGCCGCGTCGCCCGCCAGCAACAACTGACAATCGAGACTCAACGCCAGACGGTTCAAGCGTCGCGGCAGTTCCGGGGCCGGAGCATGATTGGAAAACAGCACCAGGGCCTGAGGCTTGATCTTTTCGCAGACCAGCATCAATTCGTCGAACGGCTGGCCGGTGGTCAGTACCCGAACGCCCGTTTCGCCACCGCTGAGAAACAGCGCGGCCACCAGCAATTCAAGCTCCCGGCATTGCCCGGCCAGAGCACTGACGATGATTTTGCGTGGTTGAGACGAGCGTAAGACGAGGATTCGCTGCAACACCTTGGTCCGCAGAAAACCATCGAGAAACAGCCACTCACTGGTCTGTCCGAATGCATCCTGGCGCTGCAGCAATTGCCGCCACAGCGGCAGCAGAATGTCTTGAAACACCACTGGCAATGAGTAGGAAGAGAAGATCTGACCGTAGACCCGGTCCAGTTCGACATCATCAAAGGCGCTCACCGCACTTTGCACTTGATGCTGCCATTGCCGGTAATCGGCCTGCACCAGATCATCGGAAATGATATGCGCCAGCGCTTTCAAGGGTTCGGTCTTGGCGAGGATTTTGCCGATCTTGCTCACGGCGACACCGCGATCGATCCATTCGACAATATTACGAACACGCTCGATATCGGTCATCGAATACAACCGATGCCCACTTTCGGTGCGTGTTGGTTGGATCAGACCGTAACGCCGTTCCCAGGCACGTAGCGTGACCGGATTGACGCCAGTCACCCGCGAGACTTCGCGGATAGGGAATAAATCTTCGCGCTCAAGCGCGACAGATGCCTGCGAAGCAGGCTGCATATCCGTTATGACAGGCATTGTGCGTTAAACGTCCGTGTTGGTGAATTGGATCCCATTCTACTCCCGTTGCCCCTTTGTCGTTCAAGCGATGATCTGCGACGAAAGTAGCTGGTTAAATCACGAAAATCAGGAATAATCCTTGCTTGTTGAAAAACGCAGGGCCACTACCCCGGCCCTTCGTCTGGCGAATTTCCTACCCGGAATGACGCGCACGTAATACGGAGATACATAATGTCTACTTCCCCCGTCACGCTCATGGTCGCCCGTCGCGTCGCTGATGGCCGCTATCAGGATCTGATTGCCTGGCTGCGCGAAGGCGAACAACTGGCCACCGACTTTCCCGGTTATCTCGGCTCAGGTGTGCTTGCGCCACCGCCGGGCGATAACGAATTCCAGATCATTTTCCGCTTTGCCGATGAGCAGACCCTGCACGCCTGGGAACACTCGGCCTCACGCACTGCGTGGCTGGACCGCGGCAGCGATCTGTTTGCGCATCCCAAGGAACATCGGGTCAGCGGTATTGAAGGCTGGTTCGGTGCCGTCGGTCAACGTCCGCCGCGCTGGAAACAGGCTGTGGCTATCTGGCTGGCATTTTTTCCGGTGTCACTTCTATTCAATTTCGTACTGGGGCCGTTGCTCGGTGAAATGAGCCTGCTGCCACGGGTGTTCATCAGCACGCTGTGCCTGACGCCGTTGATGGTCTACTTCTTCATTCCGCTGTCGACGCGCTTGCTCGCCAACTGGCTGAACAACACGCCTGTGCGCCATCTGCCTGCCAAACCCGTCTCGCAAAACCAGTAACCCCTTCTGTGGGAGCGAGCTTGCTCGCGAAAGCGGTGTTTCAGTAACGCAGATATTGACTGACACAACGCCTTCGCGAGCAAGCTCGCTCCCACAAGGGCAGGTAAACCTCGGGATAGGTGTACGCCTGCCGTCGCTGTTATAGTTTTTGCTCCAACCGCGACCCGAGCCGTTCATGACCTCTTCCGCAGCCCCGATCCTCATCACCGGTGCCGGCCAGCGTGTCGGTCTGCATTGTGCGCAACGTCTGCTCGAAGACGGTCAGCGAGTCATCTTCACCTACCGCAGCGAACGCCCCGGCGTGCAAACCCTGCGCGATCTCGGTGCTATCGGCCTATTCGCCGACTTCTCCAGCGAGGCATCCATTCTCGCCTTCATCGCCGAACTGAAAACCCACACCGACTGCCTGCGCGCCATCGTGCATAACGCCTCCGAATGGCTGGCCGAAACGGCGGGTAACGAAGCCGAAGCGTTCAGCCGCATGTTCAACGTGCACATGCTCGCGCCCTATCTGATCAACCTGCATTGCGCCGACTTGCTACATCGTTCAAGCCCCGCCGACATCGTCCACATCAGCGACGACGTGACCCGCAAGGGCAGCAGCAAGCACATCGGCTATTGCGCCACCAAGGCCGGGCTCGACAGCCTGACGCTGTCCTTCGCCGCCCGCTATGCGCCGGCGATCAAGGTCAACACGATTGCCCCGGCCCTGTTATTGTTCAATCCAGACGACGACGCGGCGTACCGTGCCAAGGCGCTGGCCAAATCCGCGCTGGGCATCGAGCCCGGCAGCGAAGTGATCTACCAAAGCCTGCGCTATCTGCTCGACAACTCTTATGTCACCGGCACGACACTGACCGTCAATGGCGGACGGCACGTCAAATAAAGCCGCCCCCGCGAGGATGTTCCATGACCCGCTCACTGCCCGAGAATTACCGCGACATCCTGATCGGCCTCGGTGAAGACCCCGACCGAGAAGGATTGCTCGACACCCCGGTACGCGCGGCCAAGGCCATGCAATACCTGTGTCACGGCTACGAGCAGAGTGTCGACGAGATCGTCAACGGTGCGCTGTTCGCGTCTGACAGCGATGAGATGATCATCGTCGCGGACATCGAGTTGTACTCGCTGTGCGAACATCACCTGTTGCCCTTCATCGGCAAGGCCCATGTGGCTTATATTCCGACGGGCAAGGTGCTGGGGTTGTCGAAGATTGCGCGACTGGTGGACATGTTCGCCCGCCGCCTGCAGATTCAGGAAAACCTCACCCGGCAGATCGCCGACGCGGTGCAGCAAGTCACCGATGCCGCCGGCGTCGCCGTGGTCATCGAGGCCAGACACATGTGCATGATGATGCGCGGTGTCGAAAAACAGAATTCGACCATGAACACCTCGGTCATGCTCGGCGCGTTTCGCGAGTCGAGCAACACCCGCCAGGAGTTCCTGCAATTGATTGGACGGAGCAAGTAAATGCCACAACTTCAGCCGGGAATGGCGCGCATCCGGGTAAAGGATCTGCGCTTGCGCACCTTTATCGGGATCAACGAGGACGAAATCCTCAACAAGCAGGATGTGTTGATCAACCTGACCATTCTGTATGCCGCGCAGGAAGCCGTACGCGACAACGACATCGACCATGCGCTGAACTATCGCACCATCACCAAGGCAATCATCGCCCACGTGGAAGGTAATCGTTTTGCGCTGCTTGAGCGCTTGACTCAGGAGTTGCTGGATCTGGTGATGAGCAACGGTTCGGTGCTGTACGCCGAGGTCGAAGTCGACAAGCCGCATGCGCTGCGTTTTGCCGAGTCTGTATCGATCACGCTCGCGGCAAGCCGCTGAGCGTGTCTGGCGCATTGGCCGCCAGACTTTTATCATCCGCACCACGATTTGACTGCACAGAGCCCATCATGACCGAGCAACAACGCCTCGAACTCGAAGCCGCCGCCTTCCGCCGGCTGGTCGCCCATCTGGACAGCCGCAAGGACGTGCAGAACATCGACCTGATGAACCTTTCCGGGTTCTGCCGCAACTGCCTGTCCAAGTGGTACAAGGCAGCGGCCGACGAGCGCCAGATCGAGGTCAGCCTCGACGACGCCCGTGAAGTGGTTTACGGCATGCCTTACGCCGAGTGGAAAGCCCAATTTCAGCAAGAAGCCAGCGCCGAACAACAAGCGGCGTTCGCCAAAGGAAAACCCGATGCCTGATCTGAACACCCTGCGCGCCAGCCTCAACAGCGGCGAACACGCTTTCGCTGACACCCTGGCCTTTATCGCCGGCGGTTACGCCTACCAGCCTCAGGCGTTCAACAACGGCGGCGTGGAAAACGCTGCCGGACAGAACGAAGGTTCGTGCAAGACCCTTGGTCTGGCGCTGCTGGAAGGCTTGAGTGATGAAGAAGCGCTGCTGGCTTTCGGCGAACATTATCGTTCGGTAGTGGCGACACCTGAAGGCAGCGACCACGGTAATATCCGTGCGTTGATCGCTCACGGTCTGGCCGGCGTGAAATTCACCGCCCAACCCCTGACCCGCCGCTGATCTCAGGGCCAGACACACTCCTGTGGGAGCGAGCCTGCTCGCGATATCGGTGTATCAGTCGACTCATATGTTGAATGTAAAACCGTTATCGCGAGCAGGCTCACTCCTACATTTGTTTAGTGGTGGCTGTGAATTACGGGCATAAAAAAACCGGCCGAAGCCGGTTTTTTTGTGTCTGCGATTTAGAACGAAGCGTTCTGCAGACCGTCCAGGTAACGCTCGGTGTCCAGTGCCGCCATGCAGCCGGCGCCGGCCGAGGTGATCGCCTGACGGTAAACGTGGTCAGCAACGTCACCAGCAGCGTAGATACCTTCGACGCTGGTCGCGGTAGCGTTGCCGTCACGACCGCCCTGCACCACCAGATAACCGTCTTTCAAGGTCAACTGGCCTTCGAACAGCGAAGTGTTCGGGGTGTGACCGATGGCGATGAACACGCCGTCGACGGTGATTTCGTCGAAGCTGCCGTCGTTGTTCTTCAGACGTGCGCCGGTCACGCCCATGTTGTCGCCCAGGACTTCGTCGAGGTTGGCGTTCAACTTGAGAATGATCTTGCCTTCAGCTACGCGAGCGTTGAGCTTGTCGATCAGGATCTTCTCGGCGCGGAAGGTTTCGCGGCGGTGGATCAGGGTCACGGTGCTGGCGATGTTGGCCAGGTACAGCGCTTCTTCAACAGCGGTGTTACCGCCGCCGACTACAGCCACTGGCTTGTTACGGTAGAAGAAACCGTCGCAGGTTGCGCAGGCCGAAACGCCTTTGCCCATGAATGCTTCTTCCGACGGCAGACCGAGGTAACGGGCGCTGGCGCCGGTTGCGATGATCAGTGCGTCGCAGGTGTAGGTCGCGCTGTCGCCGGTCAGGCTGTACGGCTTGGAAGCGAAGTCCACGGCATTGATGTGATCGAAAACGATCTCGGTTTCAAAACGCTCGGCGTGCTCGCGCATACGCTCCATCAGCACCGGGCCGGTCAGACCGTGGACGTCGCCCGGCCAGTTGTCGACTTCGGTGGTGGTGGTCAGTTGACCGCCAGCCTGCATGCCGGTGATCAGCAGCGGCTTGAGGTTGGCACGGGCGGCATAGACTGCGGCGCTGTAACCGGCAGGGCCGGAACCGAGAATAATCACTCGCGAATGACGGACTTCAGACATGACCTGCTCCTGTTGACCGCGCCGAAAACCTGACGCGGAACGCCGGGCTGCCGGCGGGAATAAAAAAGGACCGTAGAAAACCTTGGGGAAGGCTTGAGCTCGACAGTCCTGTAAAAAGTTGGGTGCAGCGTATCGAGGGGGGCAAGATTAAGGAAATACGGATTAACAATCCAGCTCATAGGTGGTCTCTATGCCGACACACTGACGAGATGGACGTCTTTGTTACAGTGAATGTCGATCGCTCTGCCGCGCTTTCGCAGGTTGTGCAAAGTCGGTAAGGTCGGCGCGTTTTCCCTTGCTCGGAGCACCGTATGCCCGCACCCGCTCTCTCTGGCCCTCAATATTTGCGTGAAGGCCTCAAACTGGTTCTCAGCCCGGGCCTGCGCCTGTTCGTGTTGCTGCCGCTGGCAATCAACCTGGTGCTATTCGTCGGATTGATCTATCTGGCCGGCCACCAATTCAGCCTGTGGGTCGACACCCTGATGCCATCGCTGCCTGACTGGCTGAGTTTTCTAAGCTACATCTTGTGGCCGCTGTTCGTGGTGCTGGTCGGACTGATGGTTTTTTTCACCTTCACCATGCTCGCCAACGTAATCGCTGCGCCGTTCAACGGTTTTCTCGCAGAGAAAGTCGAAGTGGTCGTTCGTGGCACCGACGATTTCCCGGCCTTCAGCTGGGGCGAACTGATCGCCATGGTGCCACGCACCCTGGCCCGGGAAATGCGCAAGCTCGGCTACTTCCTGCCACGCGCCATCGGCCTGCTCATCCTGTCGTTCATCCCGGTGGTGAACATCGTCGCCGCACCGCTATGGCTGCTGTTCGGCGTGTGGATGATGGCGATCCAGTACATCGACTACCCGGCGGACAACCACAAACTCGGCTGGAACGAAATGCTCGCCTGGTTGCGCCAGAAACGCTGGCAGAGCATGAGCTTCGGCGGCATCGTTTATCTGGCGCTGCTGATTCCGGTGGTCAACATTCTGATGATGCCGGCTGCGGTGGCGGGAGCGACGTTGTTCTGGGTGCGTGAGCGTGGTGCAGAGAATCTAGTCGCCCAACGCTAAACCGACAGTCACAAATCCATCATCCGAACGTCACAGCGTCGACATGGCCTCAGCTGACACTGATGCCATGACGACAGCTCTACATATCACCCTGATCAGCGAAACCTTCCCTCCGGAAATCAACGGCGTGGCCAATACCCTTGGTCGTTTGTGCGATGGATTGCGCGCGCGCGGGCATCAGGTGGAGCTGGTGCGGCCGCGCCAGGGCGGCGATCCGCAGCGTTGCGAGGATGATGCGCTGTTGTTGTGCCGGGGCTGGCCATTACCCGGTTATCCGGGGCTGCAATGGGGGCAGTCGTCGATGCATAAACTGCTACGGCGCTGGAAGCGTCATCGTCCTGATGTGCTCTACATTGCTACCGAAGGCCCGCTCGGCTTGTCGGCATTGCGTGCGGCGCGGCGTCTGGGGATTTCGGTGGTGAGTGGTTTTCACACCAACTTTCAGCAATACACCAGCCAGTACGGCCTGGGCTTGCTGACGCGTTTGCTCACGCATTACCTGCGCTGGTTTCACAATCGTTCGAGCATGACCCTGGTACCGAGCATCAGCCAGCGGCTGGAGCTGGAGCGGCGGCACTTCGAACGTTTGGCGTTGTTGTCCCGAGGTGTGGACAGCCAATTGTTTCACCCGACCAAACGCATGAACGCGTTGCGCGAGCAATGGGGTCTGTCAGAGCAGGACCTGGCGGTGATTCATGTAGGACGACTGGCCCCGGAAAAGAATCTTGGCTTGCTTAAACGCTGTTTCGAGAAGCTGCGCAGCACTTATCCACAGCGCAATCTGAAACTGATTGTGGTCGGTGACGGGCCGCAGCGCCTGGCGCTGGAAAAGGAACTGCCGGAAGCGATCTTCTGTGGTTCACAGCGTGGCGAAGCGTTGGCCGCTCACTATGCGTCGGGGGATGTATTTCTGTTTCCCAGCCTGACCGAAACCTTCGGCAACGTGGTGCTGGAAGCGTTGGCATCGGGGCTTGGTGTGGTGGCTTACGATCAAGCGGCGGCGGCGCAACACATTCGTCATGGTTACAACGGTGTGCTGGCGATGCCGGGGGATGAGGAGGCGTTTTGCGACGCGGCGACTTGGTTGCTGGAGGAAGATGAGACGTTGCGCTGCGTGCGGCTGAATGCGCGGCAGCATGCGAGTCGGCAGGGTTGGGCGGCCGTCATCGAGCAGTTTGAAAGCCATTTGCGTGAGGCTTGTGTGGGTGAGCAGGTTGTTCCGAATGCTCAGACATTGCCCTGAATTCATGCTGCCTTTAAAACAGCCTTCGCGAGCAAGCTCGCTCCCACATTGGAATGCATTTCAATGTGGGAGCGAGCTTGCTCGCGAAGGGGTCAGTGAGATCGCTGTTTAAACCAGCGTCATCAACGCCTCACGGCTGAACGGCAGAATGTCCTGCTCGCGGCCTTCACGCACTTTCAGCGCCCAGTCGGGGTCGACCAGCAGCGCACGCCCCACCGCCACCAGATCGAATTCTTCTTTGTTCAGACGCTCCAGCAGGTTCTCCAGACTGGCCGGTTGCGCGACCTTGTCGGTGTTGACCATGAACTGCAGGAACTCGCCGTCCAGGCCAACGCTGCCCACGGTAATGGTCGGTTTGCCGGTGAGCTTGCGCGTCCAGCCAGCAAGATTCAGTTCGGAGCCGTCGAATTCCGGCTCCCAGAAACGCCGCGTCGAGCAGTGGAAAATGTCCACGCCGGCATCGGAAAGTGGCTTGAGAAACTCGCCCAACGCTTCGGATGTTTGCACCAGACGCGCGGTGTAATCCTGCTGCTTCCACTGCGAGAAACGGAAGATAATCGGAAAACCCTCTCCGACCGCCGCACGCACCGCTTGAATCAATTCGATAGCAAAACGCGAACGGTTGGCCAGGCTGCCACCGTATTCGTCGGTGCGCTGGTTGCTGCCTTCCCAGAAGAACTGATCGACCAGATAACCGTGGGCACCGTGGATTTCCACGCCGTCCATGCCGATGCTTTGCGCATCTTTGGCAGCCTGGGCGAAGGAAGCGATCACGTCCTGAATGTCTTGCTTGCTCATGCCGTGTACCACGACCTGACCGTCCTTGAGTTTCCCCGACGGGCCATAACCCGGCACGCTGGCGTCCGGCTCGGTGCCGATGCGGCGCACACTGCCGACATGCCACAGCTGTGGAACGATCTTGCCGCCTTCAGCGTGTACCGCGTCGACCACTTTCTTCCAGCCCGCCAGCGCCGCTTCGCCGTAGAAGTGCGGCACGTTCGGGTAACCATTGGAGGCGATATGGCCGACGGTGGTGCCTTCGGTGATGATCAGGCCGACACCCGCCGCCGCACGACGACGGTAGTACTCAATGACTTTGGAGTTCGGTACGCCGCCCGGAGAAAAGGAGCGGGTCATCGGCGCCATGACCACACGGGTCGGTAGTTCGAGGGCACCGAGGTGGAACGGTTTGAACAAGGCTTGGACGGGCATCGTGAAGCTCCACTGAGAATGGCTTTATGACGGCGATAATATGGATGCTCGCGAGCAATGAACAGCACTATTGATTTAAGTGATTAAGGATCAGAAACAAAAAGATCGCAGCCTGCGGCAGCGTCAACAGGAAACGTATTCCCATGTTGGCGCTGCCGCAGGCTGCGATCTTTTGGACTTGCGGAGGTTTCAGCCCAGCGCTTTCTCGATCGCTTGCACGATCGTTGGATCATCCGGCGCCGTGCGCGGCGAGAACCGGGCGAGTACCCGTCCGTCCTTGCCGAGCAGAAACTTTTCGAAGTTCCAGGTGATGTCACCCGGGAATTCCGCGCCCTCGCCCGCCAGCAGGCGGTAGAGCTGATGACGATCATGGCCGTTGACTTCAAGCTTGCTCGACAACGGAAAGGTCACGCCATAGTTGAGGCTGCAGAAATCCTGGATTTCCTGTTCGGTGCCTGGTTCCTGACCGGCAAACTGGTTGCACGGCAGGCCCAACACACTGAAGCCTTTGCCTTTGAATTGCTGATAGAGGTTTTCCAGCGCCGCGTACTGTGGGGTCAAGCCGCATTTGGAGGCGACGTTGACCACCAGCACGACGTGGCCCTTGAAGGGCGCCAGCGGTAGCTCCTGACCATCCAGGGCTGTCAACTTAAGGTCGTGAAAAGCACTCATGACGAACTCCAGATTCCCGTTTTCTACTCGAAACAGCCGCTTGGTGACGCCACCACGGACAGCCACGGACTAAAAAGGCGCCCGCAGGCGCCTCTCCAGTACTCGAAGCTTAGCGCAGAAATCAGTGCTGATGGCCACCTTCGCCATGGACGTGACCATGAGCGATTTCTTCCTGGCTGGCATCACGGATATCAATGATCTTCACCTGGAAGTTCAGGCGCTGGCCGGCCAATGGGTGATTGCCGTCAACGGTGACGTCGTCGCCGTCGAGGTCACGGATGGTGACAATTTGCATTTGGCCGTCTGGAGCGGAAGCGTGGAACTGCATGCCGACTTCCAGCTCGTCAACGCCTTCGAACATGCTGCGGCTCAGCGTGCTGACCAGTTCGGCAGCGTATTCGCCGTAAGCATCTTCAGGTTCAACGGCTACGGTCAGCTCGTCGCCGACTGCTTTGCCTTCCAGTGCCTTTTCCAGGCCCGGGATGATGTTACCTGCGCCTTGCAGGTAGACCAGCGGCGCGCCGCCGGCGGAGCTGTCGATGACCTCACCAGCGTCGTTGGTCAGGGTATAGTCGATGGAGACAGCCTTATTGGCGGCGATCAGCATGGGGCGAGACCTTTTGCAGAAGAATATAGAAAGGCCAAGTTTAGCGAAGCAATCGCTCGAAAGCGAACACAACCCGGACAAACGGGATTCGACGATTACCGGCTTTCATCAGGACGAGGACGGTCACTGGGTCGCCGAACTTTCCTGCGGGCACACCCAGCACCTGCGTCATCAGCCGCCATGGCAATCGCGGGCCTGGGTGCTGGACGCCGCGCAACGTATTGAAAAAATAGGCCAACCCTTTGCCTGCGGTTGGTGCGCACAAGGCTCGGTTAGCGCTAACCTTGGCGACTGAATTTCGGCAGATCGTCAGAGATAGATGATCGCCATTGCCATGCACCCTTAGAGAATCCGCATGCAAACTTTTTTTATCGCACCCACCGATTTTGGTGTGGGTCTGACCTCCATCAGCCTCGGGCTGGTGCGCACGCTGGAGCGGGCCGGACTGAAAGTCGGCTTCTTCAAACCGATCGCCCAGCCGCATCCGGGCGACACCGGCCCTGAGCGTTCCACCGAACTGGTGGCGCGTACTCACGGTTTGAAACCGCCGCAGCCGTTGGGTTTGGCGCACGTCGAACGAATGCTCGGCGACGGTCAGCTCGATGAGCTGCTCGAAGAAATCATCGCTCTATACCAACAGGCTGCCGTAGGTAAGGACGTACTGGTGGTGGAAGGCATGGTGCCGACCCGCAGCGCCAGTTATGCCGCCCGGGTCAATCTGCACCTGGCAAAAAGCCTCGATGCCGAAGTGATTCTGGTCTCGGCCCCGGAAAATGAAGTGCTCGCCGAACTCTCCGGTCGCGTGGAATTGCAGGCGCAGTTGTTCGGTGGCCCGAAAGATCCAAAAGTCCTCGGCGTGATCCTCAACAAGGTCAAGACCGACGAGAGCATGGAGGCTTTTGCTACGCGTCTTAAGGAGCATTCGCCGTTGCTGCGCAGCGGTGATTTCCGTCTGCTCGGCTGCATTCCATTCCAGCCGGAACTCAACGCGCCGCGCACTCGCGACGTTGCCGATCTGATGGGCGCCCAAGTGCTCAACGCCGGTGATTATGAAACCCGGCGCATGACCAAAATCATCATCTGCGCGCGCACCATGCGCAACACTGTGGAGCTGCTCAAGCCCGGCGTGCTGGTGGTCACCCCGGGCGACCGCGACGACATCATTCTCGCGGTCAGTCTCGCGGCATTGAACGGCGTGCCGCTGGCCGGCCTGCTGCTGACCAGCGACACCCTGCCCGACCCGCGCATCATGGATTTGTGCCGTGGCGCGTTGCAGGCCGGTTTGCCGGTGTTGTCGGTGAGCACCGGCTCCTACGACACCGCCAACCTGCTGAATGGTCTGAACAAGGAAATCCCCATTGATGACCGCGAGCGTGCGGAAATCATCACCGATTTCGTCGCCAGCCACCTCGATGCCAACTGGCTGCATCAGCGCTGTGGTACGCCACGGGAAATGCGTCTGTCGCCAGCGGTGTTCCGTTATCAGTTGATCCAGCGCGCCCAGGCAGCCAACAAGCGCATCGTCCTGCCCGAAGGCAGCGAGCCGCTCACCGTGCAAGCGGCGGCGATCTGTCAGGAGCGCGGCATCGCCCGTTGCGTGTTGCTGGCCAAACCCGAGGACGTCGAAGCGGTGGCCCGTGCGCAAGGCATCGTATTGCCGCCGGGGCTGGAAATCCTCGATCCGGATCTGGTTCGCGACCGCTATATCGAACCGATGGTCGCCCTGCGCAAAAGCAAAAGCCTGAATGCGCCAATGGCCGAGCAGCAACTGGAAGACACCGTGGTGATCGGCACCATGATGCTTGCGCTGGACGAAGTCGACGGGCTGGTTTCGGGCGTGATCAACACCACGGCCAACACCATTCGCCCGGCCTTGCAGTTGATCAAGACCGCACCGGGTTGCACGCTGGTGTCATCGGTGTTCTTCATGCTGTTTCCCGAAGAAGTGCTGGTCTATGGCGACTGCGTGATGAACCCGCATCCGAGTGCCGTGGAACTGGCCGAGATCGCCCTGCAAAGCGCCGACTCGGCTGCCGCATTCGGCATTACCCCGCGAGTGGCGATGATCAGTTACTCCAGTGGCGAGTCGGCCACGGGTGAAGAAGTCGAGAAAGTCCGCGAAGCCACCCTGCTCGCCCATGAACAACAGCACTCGCTGCTGATCGACGGGCCGTTGCAGTACGATGCCGCCGCCAACCAAGACGTGGCTCGACAACTGGCGCCGAACAGCCAGGTGGCTGGTCGTGCAACAGTGTTCGTGTTCCCCGATCTGAACACCGGCAACACCACCCACAAAGCCGTGCAGCGCAGCGCCGACTGCGTCAGCCTCGGTCCGATGCTTCAAGGCTTGCGTAAACCGGTGAATGATTTGCCGCGTGGCGCGCAGGTCGATGACATCGTTTACACCATCGCCCTGACCGCGATTCAAGCCGCCAACCGACCTATGGATGTGTAAATGCTGGACTTCCTCCCTGCCCCTTTGCGCGGCGTGATCGCCGCGCTGCTGCTGGCGCTGAACACGATTCTGCTGTGCTCGTTTCTGTTTTGCGTGGCGCTGATCAAGGTGCTGCCATTCGACCTCGCCCGACGTGCTTCGCTGTGGCTGATGAGCCATACCCACGAAGCGTGGATCAGCAACAACAAAGCCTGGATGAACCTGGTGCGGCGCACGCGCTGGCACATCAGCGGGCTGGAAGGTCTCGACTACCAACACTCGTACCTGATCACCAGCAACCATCAGAGCTGGGTCGATATTCTGGTGCTGCAATACGTGCTCAACCGCCGCATTCAGCCTCTGAAGTTCTTTCTCAAGCAGGAGCTGATCTGGGTTCCGGTGATCGGTCTGGCGTGGTGGGCGCTGGGCTTTCCGTTCATGAAACGCTACTCCAAGGCCTATCTGCAAAAGCACCCGGAAAAGAAAGGCAAAGATCTGGAAACCACCCGCAACACCTGCGCGAAATTTCGCGATAACCCGGTGGGAATTTTCAATTTTGTCGAAGGCACGCGCTTTACTGAAGGCAAACACGCGCAGCAGCAGTCGCCGTTCAGATACCTGCTCAAGCCCAAGGCCGGTGGTATTGCGTTTGTGCTGGATGCGATGGGCGAGCAACTGGAATCGATCGTCAACGTGACGATTCACTATCCGGGCGGGCGTCCGGGTTTCTGGGATTTGCTCTGCGGCAATGTGCGTGATGTGGTGGTGCACTTTGAAGAGCTGAAGATCCCACAGCAGTTCATCGGCAAGAACTACGATCAGGACGGCGAATATCGCCTGCAGTTTCAGGGCTGGATCAATCAGCTGTGGCAGGACAAGGATGCGTTGCTGGAGCAGATGCACCGCGAGTATCCAGCGAAGCCTTGAGGCGCCTGTTCCGGCCCCTTCGCTGGCAAGCCAGCTCCCACAGGTTTCTTGGCCGAACACAATATTTGTGTTCACTGAAGATCACTGTGGGAGATGCACCGCGAGTATCCAGCGAAGCCTTGAGGCGCCTGTTCCGGCCCCTTCGCTGGCAAGCCAGCTCCCACAGGTTTCTTGGCCGTACACAATATTTGTGTTCACTGAAGATCACTGTGGGAGATGCACCGCGAGTATCCAGCGAAGCCTTGAGGCGCCTGTTCCGGCCCCTTCGCTGGCAAGCCTGCTCCCACAGGTTTCTTGGCCGTACACAATATTTGTGTTCACTGAAGATCACTGTGGGAGATGCACCGCGAGTATCCAGCGAAGCCTTGAGGCGCCTGTTCCGGCCCCTTCGCTGGCAAGCCAGCTCCCACAGGTTTCTTGGCCGTACACAATATTTGTGTTCACTGAAGATCACTGTGGGAGATGCACCGCGAGTATCCAGCGAAGCCTTGAGTCGCCTGTTCCGGCCCCTTCGCTGGCAAGCCAGCTCCCACAGGTTTCTTGGCCGAACACAATATTTGTGTTCACTGAAGATCACTGTGGGAGCTGGCTTGCCAGCGATAGCAATCTTGAAGACAACAAAAAACCCGCTGATGATCACTCATCAGCGGGTTTTTCTTTAAGCAGCTAACGCTTAGATCGCGCCACGCTTGCGCAGCAGTTCCAGCACTTGCTTGACGCTGTCTTCCAGCGACAGCGACTGGGTGTCGATCACCAGATCGGCATTCAGCGGTACGTCGTACGGGAAGGATTCGCCCGGAATGTTGTCGCCACCAGCGGCGTACAAACCTTGCGGATCACGCTCGGCGCACACGGCTGGCGATGCCTGCACATAGACCGTCAGCAAACGCTCTTTGCCGATCAGGTCCTTGGCCTGCTCGCGACCTTCGGCACTCGGTGCAACGAATGCAGCCAGGGTCAGCAGACCGGCTTCGTTGAACTGACGTGCAACGTGCGCGGCACGACGCCAGTTCTCGGTGCGACCGGCACGATCCTGCGGCAGACCCTTGTTGAGGTCGTGACGCAGATTCTGACCATCCAGCACAAACACCGCACGGCCCATGTCGAACAGCTTGCGCTCGACGGCATACGCCAACGTGCTCTTGCCTGCGCCCGACAAACCGCTGAACAACACGGTAGCCGGTTGCTGGCCGAAGCGCTGGGCGCGCTCGACAGTCGCGACATGCGCCAGTTTGCCGTGGTGCGTGGCGCTGCCATGCGACACCGGCTGAGCGACGATCATGCCGGCGCCGACGGTGCCGTTGGTCAAACGATCGATGATGATAAACGCGCCGGTGGTGCGGTTGCTTTCGTAACCGTCGAGGGCAATCGGCGCATCGAGCGCGATCCTGACCTTGCCGATTTCGTTGAGCTGCAACGCGCTCGCCGGGCCTTCTTCAAGGGTGTTCACGTCGACCTTGTTGACGATGCTGGCGATGGAGCCCGGCACGTAACTGGTGGCGCGTTTGATGTCGTATTTCTTGCCCGGCAGCATCGGCTCTTCAGCCATCCACACCAGCATTGCTTCGAAGCTGTCGGTGACCGGCGGCACGTTGTCGGCATGCACCAGCAGATCGCCGCGGGAGATGTCGATTTCGTCTTCCATGGTCAGCGTCACCGCTTGACCCGGGCCGGCGTGCTCCAGTTCACCTTCGAAGGTGACGATGGATTTCACACGGCTGCTCTTGCCCGACGGCAACACCACGACTTCGTCGCCTTTCTTGACGATGCCGCTGGCAAGGGTGCCGGCGAAACCACGGAAGTTCAGGTTCGGCCGGTTGACGTACTGCACCGGGAAACGCAGATCGGTGAAGTTGCGGTCGCCCGCCACTTCCACGGTCTCGAGAATTTCCATCAGCGACTGGCCGGTGTACCACGGCGAGCGCTCGGACTTGTTCACCACGTTGTCGCCCTTCAAGGCAGACATCGGCACGAAGTGCATGCTGGTCGGCTTCATCTTCAAGCCTTCGGCGAACTTCAGGTAGTCGGCCTTGATCGACTCGAACACACCTTCATCGAAGTCTTTCAGGTCCATCTTGTTGATGGCGACAACGATGTGTTTGATGCCCAGCAACGAAGCGATGAAGCTGTGGCGACGGGTCTGGGTCTGCACGCCGTAACGGGCATCGACCAGAATGATCGCCAGGTCACAGGTGGAAGCACCGGTGGCCATGTTGCGGGTGTACTGCTCATGGCCTGGGGTATCGGCAATGATGAATTTGCGTTTGGCGGTGGAGAAATAGCGGTAGGCGACATCGATGGTGATGCCCTGCTCACGCTCGGCCTGCAAGCCGTCAACCAGCAATGCCAGGTCGATGTCGTCACCAGTGGTGCCGACTTTCTTCGAATCACGGGTGATCGCTTCGAGGTGATCTTCGTAGATCATCTTCGAGTCGTGCAGCAGGCGCCCGATCAGGGTGCTTTTGCCGTCATCGACGTTACCGCAGGTCAAAAAGCGCAGCAGCTCTTTACGTTCGTGCTGGCCCAGATAGGCGAGGATGTCCTCGCTGATCAAATCAGATTGATGCGACATGACAGCCCCTTAGAAATAACCTTGACGTTTTTTATCTTCCATCGAGCCTGCGCCATCGTGGTCGATGACACGGCCCTGGCGCTCGGAAGTTCGCGTCAGGAGCATTTCCTGGATGATGTCCGTCAGGCTTTCAGCCTCGGACTCCACCGCGCCCGTCAACGGGTAGCAGCCAAGGGTACGGAAACGCACTTTCTTTTTGACGATGCGCGCTTTGTCTTCATCGGACAGGTGTTCGAGGATGCGCTCGTCGTCGATCATGATCAGCGTGCCGTTCTTCTCGATCACTTCGCGTTCGGCGGCGAAGTACAGCGGCACAATCGGGATGCCTTCGAGGTAGATGTACTGCCAGATGTCCAGTTCGGTCCAGTTCGACAACGGGAACACACGGATGGATTCGCCCTTGTTGACCTTGCCGTTGTAGACGTTCCACAGTTCTGGACGCTGGTTCTTCGGGTCCCAGCGGTGCTTGCTGTCGCGGAACGAGTACACGCGCTCTTTGGCGCGGGATTTCTCTTCATCGCGACGGGCACCGCCGAATGCTGCGTCGAAACCATGCTTGTCGAGTGCCTGCTTGAGGCCCTCGGTTTTCATGATGTCGGTGTGCTTGGCGCTGCCGTGGGTGAACGGGTTGATGTTCTGTGCAACGCCATCGGGATTGATGTGGGTGATCAGGTCCAGGCCCAGCTCTTCGACCATCTTGTCGCGGAACTTGTACATCTCCTGGAATTTCCACCGGGTGTCGACGTGCATCACCGGAAACGGCAGTTTGCCCGGGAAGAACGCCTTGCGTGCCAGGTGCAGCATCACGGCGGAGTCTTTACCGATGGAGTACAGCATCACCGGGTTATCGAACTCGGCGGCCACCTCGCGGATGATGTGGATGCTTTCCGCCTCCAGCTGTTTCAGATGCGTCAGTTTGTCGACCATGGCTACTCACGAAAGCTTTCTTATGAACGGCCAGCGGGCCGTGTTCGAGCGGGGAATCCTAGCACAGCGACCTGCTTCTAATCAGGGCGCCAACTAGAACGAAAGGGCATATGAATATGCCCACATGTTTGGCTCGGGAGCGCTGCTCTGTGGGAGCGAGCTTGCTCGCGAATGCGGTGTGTCATTCAACATTGATGCTGGCTGAACGACCGTATTCGCGGGCAAGCCCGCTCCCACAATTGATGTAAGTGTTCCGTCAGATCGGGTTCGGGCAGTCGATGAAGATGTGTTCGAGGGCAAAGCGCTTCGCCAGATAGTCACCCAGCGCCTGCACGCCGTAACGCTCGGTGGCGTGGTGGCCAGCGGCGATGAAGCTGATGTCGTTTTCCCGGGCGCTATGGAAAGTCTGCTCGGACGCCTCACCGCTCAGGTACAGATCGACGCCAGCCGCTACGGCCTGATCGATATAGCCCTGACCGCCGCCTGTGCACCAGCCGACACGCCGAATCATTGCACTGCCTTCTATAAGCAGTGGCTCGCGGCCCATGACTTCCTGTACGCGACGGGCGAAATCCCGGGGAGTTGCCGGCTCGTTGAGCGAACCGACCAGTCCGACGACTTTCAGATTGGCAGGGTCCAGCGGGCCCTCGACGGTGATGTCCAGTTGACGGGCAAGTTGCACGTTATTGCCGACATCCGGGTGCAGATCCAGCGGCAAGTGGTAGGCGAGCAGACTGATGTCGTGCTTGAGCAGTGTCTTCAGGCGACGCTGCTTCATACCGGTGATGCACGGGTTCTCGCCTTTCCAGAAGTAACCGTGATGCACCAATACCAGATCGGCCCCGGCCTCGACGGCGGCATCGAGCAACGCCTGACTGGCGGTGACGCCGCTGACGATGCGCATCACCTGCGGACGGCCTTCGACCTGCAAACCGTTGGGGCAATAATCGGCGATTTTCGAGCTGCCGAGGTAACGGTCGGCTTCCTCGACCAGGGTGCTCAGAGCGACGGCCATGAAAGACTCCTAAATATCCCGTTCAGAGGCGCGCGCGGCCTCGTATAATGCGCGTCATTATGGGCGGTCTGACCCCGCCTGCAACCTTTCCAGGACGTGCTTAATGTTCAAGGCGCTGCGTTTTTTCGGCTGGCCGCTGTTGGCCGGTGTGCTTATCGCTCTGTTGATAATCCAGCGTTACCCGCAGTGGGTCGGGCTTCCGAGCCTCGACGTCAACCTGCAACAGGCCCCGCAAACCACCAGCGTGCAGCAGGGGCCGGTGTCTTATGCGGACGCGGTAGTCATCGCTGCGCCATCGGTGGTCAACCTGTACACCACCAAAGTCATCGCCAAACCGGCGCATCCGCTGTTCGAAGACCCGCAGTTCCGGCGCTTCTTCGGTGATAACTCGCCGAAGCAGAAACGCATGGAATCGAGCCTCGGTTCCGGCGTGATCATGAGCCCGGAAGGCTACATCCTGACCAACAACCATGTGACCACCGGCGCGGATCAGATCGTCGTGGCGCTCAAGGATGGTCGCGAAACCCTGGCCCGCGTGATCGGCAGCGACCCGGAAACCGACCTCGCAGTCCTCAAGATCGACCTGAAAAACCTGCCGGCGATCACCGTCGGTCGCTCCGACAACATCCGCATCGGCGACGTCGCACTGGCCATCGGCAACCCGTTTGGCGTCGGCCAGACCGTGACCATGGGCATCATCAGTGCCACCGGGCGTAACCAGTTGGGCCTGAACAACTACGAAGACTTCATCCAGACCGACGCGGCGATCAACCCGGGCAACTCCGGCGGCGCGCTGGTCGATGCCAACGGCAACCTGACCGGTATCAACACCGCGATCTTCTCCAAGTCCGGTGGCTCGCAAGGCATCGGTTTTGCGATCCCGGTGAAACTGGCGATGGAAGTGATGAAGTCGATCATCGAGCACGGTCAGGTGATCCGTGGCTGGCTCGGCATTGAAGTACAACCGTTGACCCAGGAACTGGCCGAATCGTTTGGTTTGTCCGGGCGTCCGGGGATTGTCGTGGCGGGGATTTTCCGTGACGGCCCGGCGCAGAAGGCCGGCCTGCAATTGGGCGACGTGATCCTCAGCATCGACGGCGAACCCGCCGGTGATGGTCGTCGTTCGATGAACCAGGTGGCGCGGATCAAGCCCACCGACAAGGTGACAATCCAGGTGATGCGCAACGGCAAGGAGCTCAAGCTGAGCGCAGAAATCGGTCTGCGCCCACCGCCTGCACCGGTGAAAGAAGAAGAGTAAAACTTTTTTCGCGCCAAGCGCGCGAATAAAAGACATTCTCAAAAGGCATGTTATATTGTTTCAATTAGACAATTGGAACAACATAACATGTCGTCTCGAAAAAAGGCCTCGCTGCTAGGGCTGACCCTTGGCCTGCTTGGCGATCCGGTATTTGCCGAAGAGCCGCAGCCACTCGAACTCGACGCGATCAGCGTCACCTCCGAATACGAATCCGCCACCGGCCCGGTCAAGGGCTACCGCGCTATCCGCTCCTCCAGTGCGACCAAAACCGACAGCGCGATTCGCGATATTCCACGGGCAATCAGCGTGGTGCCCGCCAGCGTACTCAAGGATCTGGGGAGCAACAGCGTCGAGCGCGCTCTGGACTTTGCCGGCGGCGTGTCGAAGCAGAACAACTTCGGCGGCCTGACACTCTACGAATACAGCGTGCGCGGCTTCACCACTTCGGAGTTCTACAAGGACGGCTTCAGCGCCAACCGTGGTTATCCAAGCACGCCGGACGTCGCCAACATCGAGCGCATCGAAGTGCTCAAGGGCCCCGCCGCCAGTCTCTACGGACGCGGTGACCCCGGTGGCACGGTGAACATCGTCAGCAAAAAACCGCAGCCCGAAGCCTTCACCACTCTGCAAACCAGCGCCGGTAGCTGGGATCGTTATCGCACCGCTGTGGACGTCAATACGCCGCTGGATGAGCACGGCGATGTGCTTTCACGGATCAACCTCGCCGTTGAAGACAACAACAGTTTTCGCGATCACGTCGACAGCAAGCGTGTGTTTGTCGCGCCCTCGATCAGTTGGCAATTGAACCCTGACACGTCGCTATTGGTGGAAAGCGAGTTCGTCCGCCACAGCTCGACTTTCGACCGTGGCATCGTCGCGCCGAACAATAAATGGAGCGGTGTTTCACGCTCGACGTTTCTCGGCGAACCCAACGACGGCAACATCGACAACCACAACAACATGCTCCAGGCCGCTCTCGAACATCAGCTCAATGACGACTGGAAACTGCGTCTGGCCAGCCATTACAAGGACGGCAAACTGTGGGGATTCGCCTCGGAAAATCGTCCGTTGAATGCCGACGGCCATACCGTCAACCGACGCTATCGCGAGCGCGATACCAATTGGCATGACAGCATCACGCAACTGGAACTGCGCGGTCTGTTCGACCTCGGCCTCTGGCAGCACGAACTGCTGATCGGCACCGAATACGAGAACTTCCGCAAGAACGAGCGGGTCACCACCATCGCCGGCGGCCCGTATGCCATCGACATTTACCAGCCGATTTACGGCCAGCCAAAACCCGACGGCAAACGCTCCGGCAGCGACTTCTTCGAACACGTCGAAAGCCACGCGCTGAACCTGCAGGATCAAATTGTCTTCACCGACAAACTGCGCGGGATGATCGGTGCGCGCTTCGAGCATTTTGATCAACACATCGACGATCACAGCCGTAATGCCAAAAGCGACCAGCGCCACGACGCCCTCACCCAACGCGCCGGCCTGCTCTATCAACTGACACCACAGACCGGCGTGTTCGCCAACGCCTCGACCTCGTTCAAACCGAACAATGGCCTCGATGCCTCCGGTAAATCCTTCGATCCGGAACAAGGTGTGGGTTATGAAATCGGGATCAAGAACGAGCTGTTCGATGATCGCCTGAGCAGCACCCTCGCCTTCTTCCATATCGACAAGGAAAACGTCCTCGCCCTCGACCCGGCCACCGATACCAGCCGAGCGATGGGCAAGGCGCGCAGTCGTGGTTTTGATTGGCAGGTCAGCGGGCAGATAACCGACGCCGTGCGGGTGATCGGCGCGTTCGCCTACATCGACGCCGAAGTGACCAAGGGTGATGCGGTGATTCCCACCGGCAGCCGCATCCTCGGTGTAGCCAAACGCAGCGGCAGTCTGTTGGGCGTTTATGAATTTCAGGACGGCCATCTGCGCGGCTCGGACGTTGGCGCAGCGTTCACCTATGTCGGTGATCGCTCGGGCGAATCCGGCAGCGACTTCGAATTACCCGCCTACCAGACCGTCGATTTGCTGGCCCATTACAAGGCCAGCGACACCGTCACCGTCGGCCTCAATCTGAACAATCTGTTCGACGAAAAATACTACGAGCGCTCGTACAGCAACTACTGGGTCAATCCCGGCGAGCCGCGCAACTTCACTGTCAGCCTTACTCTCAACCTGTAAAAGGACGTCCCCAATGCACCACCGCAAAATCCTCCTGCTCGTCGCCGCGCTGTTCGCCACGCAAGCCTCGGCCCATGGTCTGTGGACCGAGCAACGACGCGGCAATATCGAAGTGATTTACGGCCATGGCGCCGAAGACAACGCGTTCAAGGCGCAGAAAATCAGCGGCGCCTGGGCGTATGACGCGGGCGGCAAGATGATCCCGGTCACGGTTGAACGTCTGGCCGATCACGCACGCCTGCAACCGTTGAAACCACCGGCCGTGATGGCGGTGGCGCTGAACAATGGCATGTGGTCGCAAACGGCGGACAAGAAGTGGATCAACCAGGGTCGCAGCAAGGTGCCTGGGGCGATTGAGTCGACAGAAACCTTCAAGTACAGCCTGGCGATTTACCAGCCGGGGGCAAAGTTGCCCAAGCTGGATCAAATGAAATTGCTGATCTTGCCGGAGGTTGATCCGCTGACCGTTGGCCCGGGCAAATCACTGCCGGTGCGGGTGTTGCTCGATGGCAAACCAGCGGCGGGGATCAAGTTGATTGGCGACTATCGCAGTGCGCCGAACACCTTGAGTACCGAGACCGACAAGGACGGTCGCGCGCAGGTGCTGGTGCGTAATGAAGGGCTGAATGTGATTGCGGCGCAGGTGGAAGTGCCGGTGAAGGACAGTGCTGATGTGAGCAGCCGTGGATTGTTCAGCTCGCTGACATTCCTTGGTGAGCCGCATCACGAGTAGGTCTTTAGATCGGCGGCGCGGCATTCGCGGGCAAGCCCGCTCCCACATTAGATTTGTGAACAACACAGATCCAGTGTGGGAGCAGGCTTGCTCGCGAAAGCGGTTTAGAGGTCGCCAAGGCCGTCGATCAACGCCTGATTCTGCTCCGGCGTGCCGATCGAGATCCGCAGGAACTGGGCAATCCGCTCCTGTTTGAAGTGACGCACGATCACCCCTTGCTCACGCAGTTTGGCCGCCAGCCCCGCCGCATCATGTTGCGGATGACGAGCGAAAATGAAGTTCGCTGCCGACGGCAACACCTCAAATCCCTTGGCCTGCAACTGCGCGATCACCCACTCACGGCTCTCGATCACCAGACGGCAAGTCTTGTCGAAATACTCGCGATCTTCGAATGCCGCCGCTGCGCCGACATTCGCCAGACGATCCAGCGGATAAGAGTTGAAGCTGTTCTTAATCCGCTCCAGTGCCTCGATCAGATCCGGATGCCCGACCGCCAGACCGACCCGCAGGCCAGCCAGCGAGCGCGACTTGGACAGGGTCTGAGTCACCAGCAGGTTCGGATAACGATCCACCAGACTGATCGCCGTCTCGCCGCCGAAGTCGATGTAGGCCTCATCCACCACAACCACCGAATCCGGGCTGACCTTGAGGATTTGCTCGACGGCGTCCAGCGCCAACAGGCAACCGGTGGGCGCGTTCGGGTTAGGGAAAATGATTCCGCCGTTCGGCTTGGCATAGTCGGCCGGGTTGATCTGGAACTGCGCGTCCAGCGGCACCGCGTCGAACTTGATGCCGTAGAGCCCGCAGTAGACCGGGTAGAAGCTGTAGCTGATGTCAGGGAACAGCAGCGGCTGATCGTGTTGCAGCAACCCGTGGAAAATGTGCGCCAGCACTTCATCGGAACCGTTGCCGAGGAACACTTGGTTGCTCTGCACGCCGTAGTAATTGGCGACGGCGTTTTTCAGCAGATCGCTGTTCGGGTCCGGGTACAGACGCAGGTTGTCGTTGAGTTCGGTCTGCATCGCCGCCAAGGCTTTTGGCGACGGGCCGTACGGGTTTTCATTGGTGTTGAGCTTGACCAGTTTAGTCAGCTTCGGTTGTTCGCCGGGTACGTAAGGCACCAAATCCTTGACGAACGGGCTCCAGAATTTACTCATCTTTCAGTTCCCCTTCTGTTCGTCTTTGATGCGGTATTCGGCGCTACGGGCATGCGCGCTCAGCGATTCGCCACGGGCGAGAACCGAAGCGGTCTTGCCCAACTCGGAAGCACCTTCCTCGGAGCAGAAGATGATCGACGAGCGTTTCTGGAAATCGTACACCCCCAGCGGCGAGGAGAAACGTGCGGTGCCGGAAGTTGGCAAGACGTGGTTCGGCCCGGCGCAGTAGTCGCCCAGCGCCTCTGAGGTGTGGCGGCCCATGAAGATCGCACCGGCGTGGCGGATCTGCGGCAGCCAGGCTTGTGGGTCGGCGACCGACAGCTCCAAGTGTTCCGGAGCGATGCGGTTGGCGACTTCGATGGCTTGCGCCATGTCACGTACTTGAATCAGCGCACCACGGCCATTGATCGAGGTTTCGATGATGGTTGCGCGGTCCATGGTCGGCAGCAGCTTGTCGATGCTCGCGGCAACCTTGTCGAGGAACTCGGCATCCGGGCTGACCAGAATCGCCTGAGCGTCTTCGTCGTGTTCGGCCTGGGAAAACAGGTCCATGGCGATCCAGTCCGGATCGGTCTGGCCATCGCACACCACGAGGATTTCCGAAGGGCCGGCGATCATGTCGATACCGACCTGACCGAATACGTGACGTTTGGCGGTGGCGACATAGATGTTGCCCGGGCCAACCACCTTGTCCACTTTCGGCACGCTTTCGGTGCCATAAGCCAACGCAGCCACGGCTTGCGCGCCACCGATGGTGAACACCCGGTCAACGCCTGCGATGCACGCGGCGGCGAGCACCAGTTCGTTGATTTCACCGCGTGGGGTCGGCACGACCATGACCACTTCGGTCACACCGGCCACCTTGGCCGGAATCGCGTTCATCAGCACCGATGACGGGTACGACGCCTTGCCGCCCGGTACATACAGACCGGCGCGATCCAGTGGCGTGACCTTCTGGCCCAACACGGTGCCGTCCGCTTCGGTGTAGCTCCAGGAATCCTGCTTCTGTTTTTCGTGGTAGCTGCGCACACGGGACGCGGCTTTTTCCAACGCTTCACGTTGCGGCACGGTGATGCGGGTCAGGGCCAGTTCCAGACGCTCGCGCGGCAGGATCAAGTCCGCCATGGAGGCGACTTCGAGGCCGTCGAATTTCTGGGTGAACTCGACCAGCGCCGCGTCACCGCGCTCGCGTACGGCCTTGATGATATCCAGCACCCGCTGATTGACCGAGTCGTCAGACACACTTTCCCAGCTCAGCAGATGATCCAGATGATGCGCGAAATCCGGGTCAGCAGCGTTGAGTCGGCGAATTGCAGTCGGTGCGGTCATAGCGAGAGCCTCATAGGAATGGCAAAAACTCAGGCGCCCGAAGGTGCGCTGACGTTTAATAACGATCGCGTTGGTACTGTGGTCGCGCCAGGCAAGGCGCGGGACAAAGGTAAGGGTTGTTTCCTTACCGAGTCCCGCAACGCAGCATGGCGCGACCACAGTGCCAACCCGCAGGGCCTTGCTTCAAAAGGCAGGCCTCTACGCGATTTTTACTTCTGAGAAAATTCTTCTGCTGCTTTAGGTCGCCTTTTGGAGCATGGCGCGGTCGTTATTAAACGTCAGCGCACCTTCCCCGGCCAGTCGTTTCCGCTTGGGCACCTGAGATTCTGGCTATGAGGCGGATAGACGGGCGCGACTCAAGGTCGCGCAGGTAAATCAGCCGCGGTGTCGCGACTCCACTGCCTTGCGCAGGGTGTCGATCAACGCCTGGATACGGGCGTGTTGCATTTTCATCGAAGCCTTGTTGACCACCAGACGCGAGCTGATCGTGGCGATCAGTTCCTGAGGTTCCAGGCCGTTGGCGCGCAGGGTGTTACCGGTGTCGACCACGTCGATGATCTTGTCGGCCAGGCCAATCAGCGGTGCCAGTTCCATCGAGCCGTAGAGCTTGATGATATCGACCTGACGGCCCTGCTCGGCGTAGTAACGCTTGGCGACGTTGACGAACTTGGTCGCCACACGCAGACGGCCCTTGGGCTCGACCGCGCCGATCTTGCCGGCGGTCATCAGCTTGCATTGGGCAATCTGCAGATCCAGCGGCTCATACAGGCCCTGGCCGGTGTATTCCATCAACACGTCTTTACCGGCAACGCCGAGGTCGGCCGCGCCATGCTCGACATAGGTCGGCACATCGGTGGCGCGCACGATCAACAGACGTACGTCTGGCTGGGTCGTGGGAATGATCAGCTTGCGGCTCTTGTCCGGATTCTCGGTCGGCACGATACCCGCTTCAGCCAGAAGCGGCAGGGTGTCGTCAAGGATGCGGCCCTTGGACAGTGCGATGGTCAACATGGGAAACGTCAGTCCTTATCAAGGTACTCATGTCCGGTCGCAATCGGCGCCGAACACACATCGAGCCGGAAACCGGCTCGACTCAATCTAATCCAGTGGACACTTCCCTGTGTCCCGATGCAGCTATCAGCCCGGAACGCGACGGATCTTGGCGCCCAGCATCTGCAGTTTTTCTTCGATGCACTCGTAACCACGGTCGATATGGTAGATGCGGTCGATCAGGGTATCGCCTTCGGCAACCAGTGCCGAGATCACCAGACTGGCCGAGGCCCGCAGGTCGGTCGCCATCACTGGCGCGCCCTTCAGGACTTCGGTACCGGTAACGATGGCAGTGTTGCCTTCGACCTGGATCTTGGCGCCCATGCGGTGCAGTTCGTAAACGTGCATGAAACGGTTTTCGAAGATCGTCTCGATCACTGCGCCAGTGCCTTCGGCGATGGCGTTGAGCGAGATGAACTGCGCCTGCATGTCAGTCGGGAAAGCAGGGTACGGCGCGGTGCGCACGTTGACCGCTTTCGGACGCTTGCCGTGCATGTTCAGCTCGATCCAGTCTTCACCGCTGGTGATTTCTGCCCCGGCTTCACGAAGCTTTTCCAGAACGGCTTCAAGAATGGTCGGATCAGTGTCCTTGACCTTGACGCGGCCACCGGTAACGGCAGCAGCAACCAGGTAGGTGCCGGTTTCGATACGGTCAGGCATGACTTTGTAGAAACACGACCCCAGACGCTCGACGCCATCGATGGTGATGGTGTCGGTGCCAGCGCCGGAAACCTTGGCGCCCATGGCGTTCAGGAAGTTCGCCAGGTCAACCACTTCTGGTTCGCGAGCGGCGTTCTGCAGCACGCTGCGACCCTTGGCCAGTGCAGCGGCCATCATGATGTTTTCGGTACCGGTCACGCTTACGGTATCGAAGAAGAAGCTCGCACCACGCAGGCCGCCTTCTGGCGCCTTGGCCTTGATGTAGCCGCCTTCGACGTCGATCACCGCGCCCATGGCTTCGAGGCCACGGATGTGCAGGTCAACCGGACGCGAACCGATGGCGCAACCGCCAGGCAGTGCGACTTCGGCTTCACCGAAACGGGCAACCATCGGGCCCAGAACCAGGATCGACGCACGCATGGTTTTCACCAGTTCGTACGGCGCGATCAGGGTCTTGATGGTGCGCGGGTCGATTTCGACGCTGAGCTTCTCGTCGATCACCGGCTCAATGCCCATGCGACCGAACAGCTCGATCATGGTGGTGATGTCGTGCAGGTGCGGCAGGTTGCCAACGGTAACCGGGCCATCGCACAGCAGGGTGGCGGCCAGGATTGGCAGGGCAGAGTTCTTTGCCCCGGAAATGCGGATCTCGCCATCAAGACGAGCGCCACCGGTAATAATCAATTTATCCATAAGAATCTCGACGCCCTAGGGCTCAGGTGCGCTCGGCCCAGGCCGCGCTGCTGAAAAATTTCATAGTGACCGCATGGATGCTGCCATCGGTGATCCATGGGTTCAAATGGGCATAGACCTGCTGCTGACGCTTCACTGGGCTCAACGCCGCCAGTTCATCGCTAATCAAGTTCAGCTGGAAATTGCAGCCTTCGCCTTCAACTTCCACCTGGGTTCCTGGAAGTTTTTCTTCAAGGAAGCTCTTC
This sequence comes from Pseudomonas sp. McL0111, assembly GCF_052567255.1. NCBI lineage: Bacteria > Pseudomonadati > Pseudomonadota > Gammaproteobacteria > Pseudomonadales > Pseudomonadaceae > Pseudomonas > Pseudomonas sp. McL0111. The sequence goes on from NZ_CP199585.1 coordinate 523,189, forward strand.
ACTTCTACGGCCTGCATGCTCAACCTCAATCGGCGCCCATTGCGCGCGGGTCGGACATCATACAAAAAAGCCCCGCGCCTGCGAACCCCGCATGGCAGGACTCTGACGGGGGGCTTCTCTGGTGATGCGTATTAGGGTTGCGCCAACAACTCGGTCAGTTCACTGACCTGAGCGATTTCGCGCATGTCTTCGGGCATTGCGCGGATGCTCACAGCCTTGCCGGCCGCTTGCGCATCACGCATGAAGCACAGCAGCAGCGACAAGCCGACACTGCTGGACTTCTTCACTGCCGAGCAATCGATCACCAGCGAGGCGGCCTTGCTGGACTTGATCAGCGCCTGACCTTCTTTGCGCAGATCAGGCCCGGTGCGGTAATCCAGCACTCCGCTGAGCAAAAGCTCGTCGACATCACTCATACGAACTGCCGCCTCATTCATTGCGCTGGCTTCTCGGCAGCTTTCTCGGTTGTTTCCTTGGCCTTGGCGACTTCACCGGCCCAACCATTGATGGTCTTGTCCAGATCGTTGCCATTGCGCTGCATCGCGTCGGCGAACTGATCACGGAACAGCTTGCCGATGTTGATGCCGTTGATGATCACGTTGCGCAGTTTCCACTCGCCGTTGATCTTCTCAAGGGTGTACTGCACCGGATAAACCGCGCCGTTGCTGCCCTTGACGGTCATGCCGACGCTGGTGCGGTCGCCCGACTCGTCCTTGGCAGGATCAACGGTGATGCCCTGATTGTTGTACTCAAGCAAGGCGTTGCCGTAGAACTGGAACAGGCCTTTCTTGAAGTTTTCCTGGAAGGTCTGCATCTGCGCCGGTGTTGCCTTGCGCGAATACTTGACCGTCATGATGCTCTTGGAAATGCCTTCGGCATCCACCACCGGGCCAACGATGTTGTTCAGCGCGGTATAGAAGTCGCTAGGGTCCTGCTTGTACTTCTCTTTATTGGCGGCAAGATCCGCCAGCATCCGATTGGTTGTATCAGTAATCAGATCGTGTGCCGACTGTCCGGGCGCAGCGCTGGCCATCAGCGGCAATGCCGCGAGCAACACCAACAGGCCACGTCGCAAGGTAGAGATCATTCAAAAGCTCCTCATTTGGCGTCTTTGCTAACGGTATTGAGCAGGAATTTACCGATCAGGTCTTCCAGTACCAGTGACGACTGCGTGTCATGAATGGTTCCACCATCCTTGAGCCGGGCATCTTCCCCGCCCACGCTGATACCGATGTACTTCTCGCCGAGCAATCCAGCGGTGAGGATAGACGCAGTGGAGTCGGTCGGCAGGTTATCGACCTTTTTATCCACTTGCAGGGTCACTCGACCGGTGAAGCTGTCGCGATCCAGATCGATTGCCGTGACCTTGCCGATGGTTACACCGGCCATGGTCACTTTGGCTCTGACCGTCAAACCGGCGATATTATCGAAGTACGCATACAATTTATAAGTATCGGTGGTCGACGTCGGAGACAGGCCACTGACCCGCAACGCAAGCAGAAGCAAAGCCAGTATCCCTGCCAGCAGGAACAGGCCGACACCGATTTCCAGGGTGCGGTTTTGCATCAGAAATCTCCAAACATCAAAGCGGTCAGAATAAAGTCCAGGCCGAGTACTGCCAGCGAGGCAAACACCACGGTCTTGGTAGTGGCACGACTGATCCCCTCGGAAGTGGGCTCACAGTCATAGCCTTGGAATACGGCGATCCAGGTCACGACAAAGGCAAAAACCACACTCTTGATGACGCCATTAAGCACATCGCCAGTGAAGTTCACGCTGTTCTGCATGTTCGCCCAGTAGGAACCTTCATACACGCCCAGCCAGTCGACGGCTACCCACGAACCGCCCCAGATACCCACGACGCTGAAGATCATCGCCAGCACCGGCAGGGAAATGAAACCGGCCCACAGACGCGGGGCAATAATGTACTTGAGCGGGTCGACACCGATCATTTCCAGGCTGGAAAGCTGTTCGGTGGATTTCATGTTGCCGATTTCGGCGGTCAGTGCCGAACCGGCACGCCCGGCGAACAGCAGCGCAGTCACCACCGGCCCCAGTTCACGCAGCAACGTCAGGGCGACCATCTGCCCTACCGCCTGCTCCGAACCGTAGCTCGACAAAATACTGAAGCCTTGCAGCGCCAGCACCATGCCGATGAAGATCCCGGAAACAACGATGATTACCAGCGACATCACGCCGATCGAATGCAGCTGTTTGATCAGCAGCCCGAAACCGCCGCTGATACCGCCACGGCCGATCAAGGCATGAAACAGGAACACGGTCGCCCGACCAAACACCGCAATGGTGTCGATCGCGCCTTCGCCGAAGCGGCGCACGCGCTCTATCAATGAAAGTTTGCGCATCAACGCTTCCCCAGAAGATCTGCGCGGTAATCCGTCGCTGGAAAGTGGTACGCCACCGGGCCATCCGGGTTGCCGGTCATGAACTGGCGGATTCGCGGCTCGTCCGAGTTCATCAACTCGTCCGGCGTGCCCTGCCCCAGCACCTGACCGTCACCCACTACATAGATGTAGTCGGCAATGCTCGCGGTTTCGGCCAGATCATGGGAAACCACGATGCTGGTGATCCCCAGTGCATCGTTGAGCAGACGAATCAGCCGGACCAGCACGCCCATGGCGATCGGGTCCTGACCGACGAATGGCTCGTCGTACATGAGAATCTGCGGATCGAGCGCAATCGCCCGGGCCAGCGCGACACGCCGTTTCATGCCACCGGACAACTCATCGGGCATCAGCTCGATGGCACCGCGCAAACCGACCGCCTGCAATTTGAGCAGGACGATGTCGCGGATCATTTCTTCCGGCAACTGGGTATGAACGCGCAGGGGGAATGCGACGTTCTCGAAGACATCGAGATCGGTAAACAGCGCGCCGCTCTGGAACAGCACACCCATGTGCTTGCGTGCATCGAACAGATCACTGCGCGACAGTTGCGGCAGGTTCTGTCCGTTGACCCAGACTTCCCCGCTGGACGGACGCAACTGTGCGCCCATCAGACGCAGCAGTGTGGTCTTGCCACACCCGGAAGGCCCCATGATGCCGGTGACCTTGCCGCGCGGGATGCGGATATCGACGTTATTGAAAATGCTGCGCGCACCGCGCTTGAAGGAGACTCCCTTCAGCTCGACCGCGTAGGCGTTATCGGCACTCATCTAAACTCCTTGCGATGCAGCCTCTCACTCGGACGCCTGGCTTTCTTGAAAAAGCACGTACATCCCGGGCAGGCCGAACTGGCGGCGAACTATATCACTGCAAACGCCAACCGCCCAAGGCTTGTGCCGGCCCTAGTTCAGCTATATGACAGGTCTTGAGGGTGTTTTTCGAGGTTTTGGTAACGAGTAATGACAAAGCACGACGAACTAGCGTGAGGCTTTGCAACATAACCGCTATAATCGCCGCCTTTTCATCGGGCTATACGATTTCTGACATGAGCCAAACCAGCGACCTGATTCAATCGGCACAACGCACCATCCGCCTCGAAGTGGAAGCCGTACAAGGCTTGTTGCCCCATATCGACGCCGATTTCGTACGCGCTTGCGAGATGATTCTGGCCAGCAAGGGCCGTGTGGTAGTGGTCGGCATGGGCAAATCCGGGCACATCGGCAACAAGATTGCCGCGACCCTCGCCAGCACCGGCACCCCGGCATTTTTCGTGCACCCGGCCGAAGCCAGCCATGGTGACATGGGCATGATCACCCGCGACGACGTGATTCTGGCCCTGTCGAACTCCGGCTCGACCAACGAAATCGTCACCCTGCTGCCGTTGATCAAGCGCCTGGGCATCCAGTTGATCAGCCTGACCGGTAACCCGCAGTCGGCACTGGCCAAGGCTGCCGAGGTCAATCTCAACGTTCACGTCGAGCACGAAGCCTGCCCGCTGAATCTGGCACCGACCTCTTCGACCACTGCGGCACTGGTCATGGGTGACGCACTGGCAGTGGCATTGCTCGAAGCCCGCGGCTTTACCGCCGAAGATTTCGCTTTTTCCCATCCGGGCGGCGCATTGGGTCGTCGCCTGTTGCTGAAAGTCGAAAACGTCATGCACGCCGGCCAGGAACTGCCGCAAGTACAGCGCGGCACCCTGCTCAAGGACGCACTGATGGAAATGACCCGCAAAGGGCTGGGCATGACCGCCATTCTTGAAGCCGACGGCAAACTGGCCGGGATCTTCACCGACGGTGATTTGCGTCGCACCCTGGATCGCAGCATTGATATCCGTACCGCGACGATCGATCAGGTCATGACCGAACACGGCAAGACCGCCCGGCCCGAGATGCTCGCCGCCGAGGCGTTGAAAATCATGGAAGACCACCGAATCAACGCGCTGGTCGTAGTCGATGAAGAAGATCGCCCTGTCGGCGCCTTCAACCTCTCCGATCTGTTGCGCGCAGGAGTCATGTAATGAGCACCGATCTGCTGCAACGCGGCAAAGCGATCAAACTGGCGGTTTTTGACGTCGACGGCGTCCTCACCGACGGGCGCCTGTATTTCCTTGAAGACGGCAGCGAATTCAAGACGTTCAACACTCTCGACGGTCAAGGCATCAAGATGCTGATGAACGCCGGCGTCACGACCGCGATCATCAGCGGCCGCAAGACCCCGGTGGTCGAGCGCCGGGCGAAAAACCTCGGCATCCCGCACCTGTTTCAGGGGCGCGAAGACAAATTGGTTGTCCTCGACGGTCTTCTTGAGCAACTGGGCCTAAGCTATGAACAGGTCGCCTACCTCGGTGACGACCTGCCCGATCTGCCGGTGATCCGCCGCGTAGGTCTGGGGATGGCCGTAGCCAATGCCGCCGATTTCGTGCGCGAACACGCCCATGGCGTGACCCGGGCCCGTGGTGGCGAAGGTGCCGCCCGCGAATTCTGTGAATTGATCCTGCGCGCCCAGGGCCGCCTCGATGCGGCCAACGCCGCGTACCTGTGAGCCAAACCATGTTTAGCAAAAAGTTTCGCAACTTCCTGCTGTTCGGCTGCATCGCTGCGCTATTCGCAGCGGTCGGCTACTGGAACATCAGCCCGGAACGCTTCCTCGACAAGCCACCGGCCAAGTCTGAAGAGAGCCCGATCGACTGGTACGCGACCAACACGCATACCTTTCAATACCTGCCGGACGGCAAATTGCAGTATGAAATGACGTCCGACAAAGCCGAGCACGTCAAAGCGACCGACATCACGCTCGTCACCAAACCCGACCTGAACATGTTCCGTGGCACCGAGTTTCCATGGCACGTGACCAGCGAGCGCGGTGAAGTGAATTCGGGCGGCACCGAGGTCGAACTGATCGACTCGGTACGCATCAAACGCACCGACGAAAAGAACCGCGACACCCTGATCACCAGCACTCGTATGACAGTGTTCCCGCAGCAGCAATATGCGCAGACCCAGCAACCCGTTAGAATCGACGGCGCTGGCGGTGTATCGACTGGCGTGGGAATGAAGGCATATTTGAAGGAAAGCAGGATACACCTGCTATCGAACGTAAGAGGACAGTATGAGGCTCGTTAAAACCCTCCCTATTTTGCTCAGTCTGGGCGCAGCACTGGGAAGCGTGAGCGCCTGGGCTCTGCCGAACGATCAGCAGCAACCTATCCGCATTCAAGCCGACGACGCCCAACTGGACGACAAGAACGGCATCGCTACCTATAAAGGTGATGTGATCATCACCCAGGGCTCGATGATCGTTAAAGGCAACACCGTAACCATCACTCGTACGCCGGCTGGCGATATCGACGTGGTGACTTCGGTGGGCAATCTCGCCTACTTCGAGCAACTGCAAACCCAGGGTGATACCAAACCTGTGCAGGGCTGGGGCGTGACCATCCAGTACCACGCCGCGCAAAACCGTGTCGTGCTGATCGACAAGGCCAAGGTTGTCGACAAGGACAACAACACCACTCAAGGCGAGAAAATCGTCTATGACACGGTGAAAAAACTGGCCAGTGCCGGTCGCGCTACCGGCAGCAAGGTCACCGAGTCGCGTCCGCGCATCGACATGGTGATCCAGCCGAAGAAGAAAACCGACGAGAAGACCCAGTAATGGCAACTCTGAAAGCTCAGCATCTGGCAAAGGCCTACAAAGGCCGCCAGGTTGTGCGTGATGTCAGCCTGTCGATCGACAGCGGGCAGATCGTCGGCCTGCTTGGCCCGAACGGCGCCGGCAAGACCACCTGCTTCTACATGATCGTCGGTCTGGTGCAGGCTGATCAGGGCCGCGTACTGATCGATGATCTGGACGTCAGCCATCAGCCAATGCATGGCCGCGCTACTGCGGGCATCGGCTATCTGCCGCAAGAAGCGTCGATCTTCCGCAAACTGTCAGTGGCCGACAACATCATGGCCATCCTCGAGACCCGCAAGGAACTCGACAAGGCCGGTCGTCGCAAGGAGCTGGAAAGCCTGCTGCAGGAATTCCACATCAGCCACATCCGCGACAACCTCGGCATGAGTCTGTCCGGTGGTGAACGCCGCCGGGTGGAAATTGCTCGCGCCCTGGCCACAGCGCCGAAATTCATCCTGCTCGACGAACCGTTCGCCGGTGTCGACCCGATTTCGGTCGGCGATATCAAGCAGATCATCCATCACCTCAAGGCCAAGGGCATCGGTGTACTGATCACCGACCACAACGTGCGTGAGACCCTGGATATCTGCGAAACCGCCTACATCGTCAACGACGGTCAACTGATCGCCGAAGGTGATTCCGCGACCATCCTGGCCAACGATCTGGTCAAGGAAGTGTATCTGGGCCACGAGTTCCGCTTGTAAGCACGACGGTACTCGGTCAGCCGCCCGGGTGCTGTAACGATGAAGCAGGTTTAATTCGCTTTAATTGTTACAGCACCCTAGGCAAACACCGCAGTTTCAGGCATATAATTTGCTTAAGTTTGGCGCTCCGGCGCCCTGTAGTGGATGGCGCATGAGCGCCGGCGAATAAGGTGTTAAGCCCCTGCCATGAAACCATCGCTAGTCTTGAGAATGGGCCAGCAGCTGACGATGACACCGCAGCTGCAACAGGCCATCCGCCTGCTCCAATTGTCGACCCTGGATCTGCAACAGGAAATCCAGGAGGCTCTGGAATCCAATCCGATGCTCGAACGCCAGGAAGAAGGCGAAGACTTCGACAACACTGATCCCCTGGCCGACAACCCCGAACAGAAACCCACCGAAATCCAGGAACCCTCCTATCAGGAAACCGCCCCGACGGTGGATAACCTCGAGGACGGCGAATGGAACGAACGCATTCCCAACGAGCTTCCGGTAGACACTGCCTGGGAAGACGTCTACCAGACCAGCGCCAGCAGCCTGCCAAGCAACGATGATGATGAGTGGGATTTCACCACCCGCACCTCTGCCGGCGAAAGCCTGCAAAGCCATCTGCTGTGGCAACTGAACCTCGCGCCGATGTCCGACACCGATCGCCTGATCGCTGTGACCCTGGTCGATTGCATCAATAATCAGGGCTACCTCGACGAAACTCTCGAAGAAATTCTTGAAGCGTTCGATCCGGAGCTCGACATCGAGCTGGACGAGATCGAAGCCGTCCTGCACCGCATCCAGCAGTTCGAACCCGCCGGCATCGGTGCGCGCAATCTGAGCGAATGCCTGTTGCTGCAATTGCGTCAGCTGCCAGCCAAGACCCCGTGGCTGAGCGAAGCCAAGCGTTTGGTGACCGACTACATCGATCTGCTCGGCAGCCGCGACTACAGCCAGTTGATGCGCCGCATGAAGCTCAAGGAAGATGAACTGCGTCAGGTCATCGAGCTGGTGCAGAGCCTCAATCCGCGCCCGGGCTCACAGATCGAGTCCGCCGAAGCCGAGTACGTCGTACCCGACGTGATCGTGCGCAAGGACAACGAGCGCTGGCTGGTCGAGTTGAACCAGGAATCGGTACCACGCCTGCGGGTCAACGCGCAGTACGCCGGTTTCGTCCGTCGCGCCGACACCAGCGCCGACAACACCTTCATGCGCAATCAGCTTCAAGAGGCCCGCTGGTTCATCAAGAGCCTGCAAAGCCGCAATGAAACCCTGATGAAAGTAGCCACTCAGATCGTCGAGCATCAGCGCGGCTTCCTGGAATATGGCGACGAGGCCATGAAGCCGTTGGTCCTGCATGACATCGCCGAAGCGGTCGGCATGCACGAATCGACGATTTCCCGGGTTACCACGCAAAAATTCATGCATACCCCGCGCGGTATTTATGAGCTGAAATACTTTTTCTCCAGCCACGTCAGTACCTCCGAAGGCGGTGAATGCTCGTCCACGGCGATCCGCGCGATCATCAAAAAACTGGTTGCCGCGGAAAATCAGAAAAAGCCGTTGAGTGACAGCAAGATCGCTGGTTTACTGGAGGCACAAGGCATTCAGGTGGCTCGCCGCACCGTCGCCAAGTACCGCGAATCCCTCGGGATCGCGCCTTCGAGCGAACGCAAGCGGTTGATGTAAGCCACGTTACAGCGTTCCAGTGGCAGGCTTTTCGGCCTGCCGCTTTATGCACTGGCAACGAAGGAGAAGCGGTATGCAAGTCAACATCAGTGGACACCAACTGGAAGTGACCAAGCCCCTGCGCGAATACATCGAGCTCAAACTCAAGAGGCTCGAGGGGCATTTCGACAAAATCACCAACGTGCAGGTCACGATGACGGTCGAGAAGTTGAAACAGAAAATCGAAGCCACCTTGCATATACCCGGCAACGAAGTGGTCGCCAACGCTGAACATACCGACATGTATGCAGCCATTGACGCCCTTACCGACAAGCTGGATAAACAACTCAAAAAGCATAAGGAAAAGACCCAGAGCCTCCTCCAGGGCGCGACCGGTCGTTAACTCCCCCATCCCATGATCCGACTTGAAAGTATCCTGACCCCCGGCCGTTCCCTCGTGAACGTGCCGGGCGGCAGTAAAAAGAAAGCCCTCGAGCAAATTGCCAACCTGATCGCCCGCGAAGTGCCGGATCTGGAGATGCAAGATGTCTTCGAGGCGTTGATCGCCCGTGAAAAACTCGGTTCTACCGGTTTTGGCAACGGCATCGCCATTCCCCACTGCCGCCTGAAAGGCTGCGAAGCGCCCATCAGCGCCTTGATTCACCTCGAAGCACCCATCGATTTCGACGCCATCGACGGCGCACCGGTTGATCTGCTGTTTGTACTGCTGGTGCCGGAAGCTGCTACCGATGCGCATCTGGAATTGTTGCGTCAGATCGCCAGCATGCTGGATCGCAAGGACGTGCGCGATAAATTGCGCAGCGCTTCAAGCAACGAAGCCCTGTACCAGGTTGTACTGGACGAACAAAACGGGCAGTAATCATGCGTTTGATCATCGTCAGTGGCCGTTCCGGCTCAGGTAAAAGCACCGCGCTCGATGTTCTTGAGGACAACGGCTACTACTGCATCGATAACCTGCCTGCAGGTTTGTTGCCGGAATTGGCCGAACGCGCGCTGATCCACACCGAACTGGCCCAACCGTTAGTGGCCGTTTCGATTGATGCGCGCAACTTGCCAAGCCATCTCTCGCGCTTCCCCGAGCTACTTGAAGAAGTGCGCAGTCGCCATATTCAGTGTGACGTGCTGTATCTGGATGCCGACGAAGAAACCCTGCTCAAGCGTTTCTCGGAAACCCGTCGTCGTCACCCGCTGAGCACCGCCAACCGTTCGCTCGCTGAAGCGATCAACGATGAAACCGCCCTGCTCGGCCCGATTGCCGACCTGGCCGACCTCAAGGTCAACACCACCAATCTGAACCTGTACCAGTTGCGCGACACCATCAAGCTGCGCCTGCTGAACCAGCCGGAGCCGGGTACGGCGTTTCTGGTCGAGTCGTTCGGCTTCAAGCGCGGCATGCCGGTGGATGCGGATCTGGTGTTCGATGTGCGTTGTCTGCCCAATCCATATTGGAAACCGGAGCTACGCGCACAATCGGGTCTTGATGAGCCGGTAGCCGAATACCTGGCAGCCCAGCCGGAAGTCGAAGAAATGTTCCAGGACATTTTCGCTTACCTGCACAAGTGGCTGCCGCGTTTCGCCGCGAGCAATCGCGCCTACGTCACCATTGCCATTGGCTGCACCGGGGGGCATCACCGCTCCGTCTACCTGACCGAACGTCTGGGTCAGGCCCTGCAGAAAACCCTGAAGAATGTCCAGGTCCGCCACCGCGACCTCACTTAAAGGATTCACACCGCGATGCCTGCTCTGGAAATTGAAATCATCAACAAACTGGGCCTGCATGCCCGGGCATCGGCCAAATTCGTTGGCGTCGCGGGACAGTTTCAGGATTGCTCGATCAGAGTCGGACGCACGCCAGCAACCACGGTCGATGGCAAAAGCATCATGGCTATGATGATGTTGGCGGCCGGCAAGGGCACCAAAATCTACTTGAGTACCGAAGGGCATCAGGAACAGGAAGCGCTGGATGCGCTGGTGGCGTTGATCAACAACTACTTCGACGAAGGCGGTTGATCATAAAAGATCAAAAGATCGCAGCCTGCGGCAGCTCCTACAGTTGGAATGTGTTTCCCTGTCGCAGGCTGCGATCTTTTTGTTTTAGCCTAACGCAGTATCCATCACCATCATCAGACAGAACCCGCTCAACAGCCCAAGGCTGGCCATTTTGTCGTGACCATTGCGTCGCGACTCCGGAATGATTTCGTGAGTGACCACCAGCAGCATCGCACCTGCCGCCAACGCCAGCCCCAGCGGCAACAACAACTGCGCAAGACTGACCAGCCAGGCGCAGAGCAGCGCAAATACCGGCTCGACCAATCCTGACGCCGCGCCGATCAGGAACGCCTTGACCCGCGACATCCCGGCCCCAGCCAATACCAGCGCAATCACCAGACCTTCCGGCACATCCTGCAGGGCAATGCCCATCGCGAGGCTATCGGCGTCAGGCATGCCGCCGCCGGCAGAAACACCGACAGCCATGCCTTCAGGGATGTTATGGGCAATGATTGCGAACACGAACAGCCAGATTCGCGGCGGTATCACTGGATGTTCGACAGTGCCAACGAGCATTTCCGGCGAAGCGCCCGAGACCTGACGATCCACCAGAAACAGCCCGAACGCGCCGAGCATGATGCCAAAGCAGATCAGGCCGCTGGCCGCCCACGGAGTCAGGCCCAGACTTTCAGCGGCGGCGATTCCCGGCACGATCAGCGAAAACGCGGTCGCCGCCAGCATCACCCCGGCGCCAAATCCCAGCAGCGTATCGCTGAGTATTTGCGGCATGCGCCGAATCACCAGCACCGGCACCGCTCCGAGCGCCGTGCCGAGGGCGCAGATCGCGCCGCCCTGCAACGCTCGTGACAGTCTCGGCTCAAGGTTCAGCCATTCAAGTCCATGTGCCGCCAGCAACGTCATGCCCGCCAGCAGCAACAATGATCCCACTGCGTAACGAAACATACGCCCGCCGCCGATCGCCAGTGTTTCAGTGCCCATAGTCAGCCTTGGATTGTTTTTATTGGAGACTTAAACCAGTGCGGCTTGATAGCGCGCAGCAACTTCAGGCCAATTGATCACGTTGTAGAACGCGTTGATGTATTCCGGGCGGCGGTTCTGATAACGCAGGTAGTAAGCGTGCTCCCAGACATCCAGACCGAGAATCGGCGTATTGCCGTTCATCAACGGGCTGTCCTGGTTACCGCTGCTTTCAACTACCAGCGTCTTCTGCGGAGTCACGCTGAGCCATGCCCAGCCGCTGCCGAAACGGGTCAGCGCGGCTTTGGTGAAAGCCTCTTTGAAACTGTCGAGGCCACCCAGTTGCTCGTCGATGGCCTTGGCCAGCGCGCCGTTTGGCTTGCCACCGCCGCCAGGCACCATGACTTCCCAGAACAACGAATGGTTGGCGTGACCACCGCCCTGATTAATCACCGCTGCGCGGAGTTTTTCCGGCAGTTGCTGAACGCTGGCGACCAGTTTCTCCACCGGCCACTCGGCGTATTCGGTGCCTTCTACTGCGGCATTGAGGTTGTTGATGTAGGTCTGGTGATGCTTGGTGTAGTGGATTTCCATGGTTTGCGCATCGATGTGCGGTTCCAGGGCATCGTAGGCGTAAGGCAAGGCAGGCAAGGTAAAAGCCATTTCAATGGACTCCATGGTGATGTGAGGCTGAGGCACGGCGCGCATTGCCAGTGTCCGGGTGCAGCAGACGCTGGGTTCGCGGGTATTCGCCGTGCTCGCTGATGAAATTCAACAACTCGACGTAGGTCTTGCTGCTCTGGCGCAACGCGGCCTCACGCAAGGCCGGGCGCAGGCGCTCGTCCTGCATGGTCTGCAATAGCCGTTGATGGATCGCGCAGAGGTATTCGGCGCTCTCCTCCGGCTGGTTCAGGCGCAGGTGCAAGTCCGCCAGGTTGTGATGGGAAATCACACAAGCCGCCACCGCTTCGTCGGCATCCGCCCAACGCTCATACAGCACTTGCGCCAGCGCCAATGCTTGCAGGTAAGCCTCGCGGGCATCGATCAGTTCGCCCAGCATGAAGCAGCGATTAGCCCGTTCAATCGTGCGTTTCCAGTGCTCCATGGTGAGCCTCCAAAGCGGTTGCGGTGATTACACGCCGCCGGCGGTGAGTTTCTCGGGATTGAGCAACTCTTCCAGTTGGCTGCGCGACAGGTCGGTGTGCTCCAGCGCGACGTCGATCACCGGGCGACCCTGCTTGTAGGCCTGCTTGGCGATTTCGGCGGCTTTCTGGTAACCGATGATCGGATTGAGTGCGGTAACCAGAATCGGGTTGCGCGACAGCGCTTCCTTGAGCCGCGACTCGTTGACCTTGAAGGTGGCGATTGCCTTGTCCCCCAGCAAACGGCTGGAGTTGGCCAGCAACTCGATGCTGCTCAGCAGGTTGTCGGCGATGATCGGCAACATCACGTTCAGTTCGAAGTTGCCCGACTGACCGGCAATGGTGATCACCGAATCGTTGCCGATCACTTGCGCGGCAACCATCGCGGTGGCTTCCGGAATTACCGGATTGACCTTGCCCGGCATGATCGACGAGCCCGGTTGCAGCGCTTCGAGTTCGATTTCACCGAGACCGGCGAGCGGACCGGAGTTCATCCAGCGCAGGTCGTTGGCAATTTTCATCAGCGACACGGCAGTCGCCTTGAGTTGTCCGGAGACCGCAACGGCGGTGTCCTGAGAACCGATCAGGGCGAACAGATCCTTGCCTTGAGTGAATTGCACGTCGGTAAGTTGGCTCAACTGACGGCTGAAACGTGCAGCGAATTCCGGGTGAGCATTGATCCCGGTGCCGACCGCCGTGCCACCCTGAGCCAGCGCTTGCAGGCTCGGAAGTAAGTCTTGCAGATGGCCGATATTGGCCTTGAGCTGTTGCGCCCAGCCATTGAGCACCTGACTCATGCGCACCGGCATCGCATCCATCAAATGCGTGCGGCCGGTTTTGACGTGATGGTGAACCTGCGTGGCTTTGCTTTCGATCACTTGCACCAGGTGCAGCAGCGCCGGCAGCAGTTGCTCATGCAGGGCCAGCGCGGCGCTGACATGGATGGTGGTCGGAATGATGTCGTTGCTGCTCTGGCCGCAGTTGACGTGATCGTTAGCGTTCACAGGTTCGCCGAGCAGGCGGGTAGCCAGCGTGGCGATCACTTCGTTGGCGTTCATGTTGGAGCTGGTGCCGGAACCGGTCTGGAAGATATCCACTGGGAAATGCTGCATGAAATCGCCTTCCAGTAGACCCTGAGCGGCATCGCTGATGGCTTTGCCCTGCGCAGCGCTGATCTGGTTGAGTTCGACGTTTGCCCGCGCGGCTGCGGCTTTGGCCAGGATCAGCGCGCGGATGAATTGCATCGGCATTGGTTTGCCGCTGATCGGGAAATTATCCACTGCGCGCTGGGTTTGCGCGCCGTAGAGAGCGTCCACCGGCACCTGCAATTCGCCCATGCTGTCGCGCTCAATACGTGTCTTGGTCATCTGAAAATCCTTGCACCAGTTCAATAAGAGGAATCGAGGGTTGCAACTCGCAGGTCGCCAGTTGCCAGGAGTAGCTTTGCCAGCGCTTGAGCCGGCATTTGCACAAAGACAGGCGCTCCATTTCACGCAGGGGGCGCCAGGCTTGATCGAGACAGAGGCTGCGCCAGTGCCACGGCAGCGCAATGTCGGTGGCCGTGTCGAGCAGCAGACGGAAGGAGGTTTCAGCGATGGTCCAGGGTGAGGTGGCCGTGCAACACGACAGATAACGGCCTTCCGCCAGATAGTGTTCGATCAGGCGCGGCTCGTCGGGGTCCATCGCGCAACGAATCTGGCGGCTCATCCAGCGCCAGCTTTCAAGGTAAGGCTGCTCGTGCAAGGCAGAACTCATGATTCGGGGCTCATCCGATAATGAGATTTATTATTAGATGATAATGAGAACCAAAACAAGCGTGCCTGTACAGGAAGCCAGACACAAAAAAGGCGCGCCACCCGGTTGGGTGGCGCGCCTTTTGTGTAACGGCCGAGCGTTAGCTGCCCGCCACCGTCATCCGCTCGATCAATACCGAGCCTGTGCGAATGTTGCTGCGCAGTTCCAGATCGTTACCGACCGCGACGATCTGCTTGAACATGTCGCGCATGTTGCCGGCGATAGTCACTTCCTGCACCGCAAACTGGATTTCGCCATTTTCGACCCAGAAACCCGCAGCACCACGGGAATAATCGCCGGTCACCATGTTCAGGCCATGGCCCATCAGTTCGGTAACCAACAACCCGCGCCCCATACGGCGCAGCAGCGCAGCTTGATCTTCGTCGCCATGGGTGACGAACAGGTTGTGCACGCCGCCAGCGTTGGCGGTGCTTGGCATGCCGAGCTTGCGACCGGAGTAGGTGCCGAGAATGTACGAGACCAACTCGCCTTTTTCGACGAACGGCTTGGCGTAGGTCGCCAGGCCATCACCGTCGTACGCCGAGCTGCCCATGGCGCGCATCAGATGTGGGCGCTCATCGATGGTCAGCCACTCAGGGAACAGCGTCTGCCCCAAAGTGCCTTCAAGGAACGACGACTTGCGATACAGACTGCCGCCGGAAATCGCCGAGAGGAAACTGCCGAACAACCCGCCCGCCAGCTCGGCGGAAAACAGCACCGGCACTTCGCAGGTCGGCACCGGACGCGCGCCGAGACGGCTCGCCGCCCGTTGCGCAGCACGCTGACCGATGCTCACCGGATCAGCCAGCAATTCGCCCTGACGGCTCACGTCATACCAGTAGTCGCGCTGCATCTGGCCATCAGCCTCGGCGATCATCACGCAACTCAGGCTGTGCCGGGTCGATGAATAACCACCGATGAAACCGTGGCTGTTGCCATAAACGCGGCAACCCTGATGCGTGCTGAGCGTGGTGCCATCGGCATTCTTGATCCGCGCATCGGTATCGAAGGCCGCCGCTTCACAGATCAACGCTTTCTCGATGGCCTGCTCCGGGGTGATATTCCACTCGTGAAACAGATCGAAATCGCGCAGGTCCTTGGCCATCAGCGCAGCATCGGCCAGACCCGAGGCTTCGTCCTCGGAGGTGTGCTTGGCAATGGCCAAAGCAGCGGCAACCGTTTCACGGATCGCGTCCGGACCGGTGGCCGAGGTGCTGGCCGAACCTTTGCGCTGACCCACGTACAAGGTGATACCAAAACCCTGATCGCGGTTGAACTCGACAGTTTCGACCTCGCGCTGACGTACTGAAGTCGACAGGCCCTGTTCCAGCGACACCGCCACTTCACAGGCACTGGCGCCCTGACGCTTGGCTTCGGCGATGATCTGCTCGACTTGTTCCTGCAGTGCCGGCAACGCTTGCGGGCCGACGCTTTGAACTGCACTCATGCTCATCTCCACTCAAATTCTGCTTTCGGCTGGGGTCATCGAGCGACCGGGCCGGACAAGCGGCCCCCGACTGGTTATCATGGCGGCGTTTCTTTGCGGACTGCCACCATGGTTGATTCTTACGACGACTCCCTCGATACGGGAGAAAAAAGCAAATCTCAGGTCAAACGCGAGCTGCATGCTCTGGTTGACCTCGGCGAGCGCCTTACAACACTAAAGCCTGACTTGGTGGCAAAACTGCCTTTGACCGACGCTATGCGCCGGGCTCTGGCCGATGCACCCAAGCACACCGCGAACATCGCGCGTAAACGGCACTTGCAGTTCATCGGCAAACTGATGCGCGATCAGGACACTGACGCGATTCTGACTTTGCTCGATCAACTCGATGCCTCTACCCGTCAGTACAACGAGCGTTTCCATAATCTCGAACGCTGGCGTGACCGCCTGATCGCCGGTGATGACGCCGTGCTGGAGAAATTCGTCGCCGAATACCCGGACGCCGATCGCCAGCAACTGCGCTCGTTGATCCGTCAGGCTCAGCACGAGGTTGCGCAAAACAAACCTCCTGCTTCCGGCCGTAAAATCTTCAAGTACATCCGTGAACTGGACGAGACTCAACGCGGTCTGCGTTGATATTCGTCATCGGGTGGCCGCACCGCGCGCCACCCGCAGTTCCATCCCTTCTTATGCGCCCGTGCCACCGACGGTGATCGCATCGATTTTCAGCGTTGGCTGGCCGACACCCACCGGCACCGACTGCCCATCCTTGCCGCATGTGCCCACACCGCTGTCCAGCGCCAGATCGTTACCGACCATCGACACCCGGCTCATCGCCTCCGGACCATTGCCGATCAACGTCGCGCCTTTGACCGGAGCAGTGATTTTGCCGTCCTCGATCAGGTAGGCCTCACTGGTGGAGAACACGAACTTGCCGCTGGTGATATCGACCTGACCGCCGCCAAGGTTGGCGCAGTAGATGCCTTTCTTCACCGAAGCGATGATTTCTGCCGGATCGCTTTCGCCACCCAGCATGTAGGTGTTGGTCATCCGTGGCATCGGCAGATGCGCGTAGGATTCGCGACGACCGTTACCAGTACGGGCCACGCCCATCAGGCGGGCATTGAGCTTGTCTTGCATGTAGCCCTTGAGCACGCCGTTTTCGATCAGCGTGGTGCACTCGGTCGGGGTGCCTTCGTCATCGACGCTCAGCGAGCCGCGACGACCACTCAAAGTACCGTCATCGACGATGGTGCACAGCTTGGAAGCAACCATTTCGCCCATACGTCCGCTGTAGGCGGAACTGCCCTTGCGGTTGAAATCGCCTTCCAGACCGTGGCCCACCGCTTCGTGCAGCAGCACGCCGGACCAGCCCGAACCCAATACCACCGGGAACGTGCCGGCTGGAGCAGGAATCGCTTCGAGATTGACCAGTGCCTGACGCAACGCCTCACGGGCATAGCCCATGGCGCGGTCTTCCGAGAGGAAATAACGGTAATCGGTACGCCCGCCGCCGCCATGTCCGCCACGCTCGCGACGGCCATTCTGCTCGACGATCACGCTGACGTTGAAACGCACCAGAGGTCGCACATCGGCTGCCAGACCGCCGTCAGTGGAAGCGACAAGAATGCGTTCCCAGACCCCGGCCATGCTCACGCTGACTTGCTGGATACGCGGGTCGAGGGCACGAGTCGCGACGTCGATACTCTTGAGCAACTCGACTTTCTCGGCACGGCTCATGACATCCAGAGGGTTGTCAGGTGCATACAGCTGGGCGACGTCCTGAGTGGTGAACGCCTGCACGGTGCCGTTCTGCCCGGCACGGGAAATCGAACGTGCGGCACGCGCCGCTGCGCCCAGGGCTTCGAGGGTGATCGCGTTGCTGTAGGCAAAACCGGTTTTCTCACCGGACTGCGCACGCACGCCAACACCCTGGTCGAGGTTGAAGCTGCCTTCCTTGACGATGCCGTCTTCCAGCGCCCAGGTCTCGGAGATCTGCCCCTGGAAATACAGGTCGGCAGCATCGATGCCCGGACCTGCCAGGTCGCCCAGCACGCTTTGCAGGCTTTCGATCGTCACGCCACCGGGCGCCAACAGATGATCACTGACTGAGGACAACAACTCGCTCATAGGTTTACGCCTTAAATTCGTGTTCTGAAGCAGGACGCTGTGCGCCCTGCGAGAAAAACCGCCGATGGCTCACCACCGGCATTCGCGCCCTGATGGACGCTTGTTCATTGCTGTCGCGTTCGGCCAGCAGCACCGCTTCGCCTTGATCCTGATGCGCCAGCACGCGGCCCCACGGGTCGACAATCGCCGCATGCCCGAAGGTTTCACGCGGGCCTGGATGAGTCCCGCCCTGCGCCGCCGCCAACACATAACACTGAGTCTCGATGGCGCGTGCGCGAATCAGCACGTCCCAGTGCGCCGCGCCGGTCACTGCGGTAAAGGCCGACGGTGCGGTAATCAATTCGGCCCCGGCAGCACGCAACTCGCTGTACAGCTCGGGAAAACGCAGGTCGTAACACACGGTCAGGCCGACTCGACCGACCGGCGTGTCCGCCACCACCACACCACTGCCATAAGCATAGTCATCGGATTCGCGATAACGGCCGCGATTGTCCGCTACATCGACATCAAACAGGTGCAACTTGTCATATCGCGCAACGGTTTCGCCCTGATCGTTGATCAGCAACGAACAGGCATGCACCTTCGCCGACGGTTGATCAACCGGCGGCAACGGCAACGTGCCAGCCACTATCCATAACTTGAGGTCGCGAGCGGTCTGTTTCAACCATGGCAGGATCGGACCTTCGCCCAATGCCTCGGCGCGGCCGATATCGGCGATGTCGCGACGGCCCATGGCAGCGAAGTTTTCTGGCAATACCGCGAGTTTCGCGCCGCCGGCCGCCGCTTGCTCGAGCAGGCGCCGGGCCTGGGCCAGATTTGCCAGCACATCGCTCTGGCTGACCATTTGAATCACCGCTACCGACATGGCTGCTTCCTTAATTGAAATCAACTCATACCCTGCAGGAGCTGCGGCACGCTGCGATCTTTTGATTCTGCTTTAAAAACAAGATCAACAGATCGCAGCGTGCCGCAGCTCCTACACGGTTACGGTCATGCTACTAGTGGCTGTTCAAAAAGGCTTGTCGAATGTGATTTTCGGCTCTTTCCACGGGCCTTTGACGGTGTACTTCACACTGGCAAAGCGCGCCACGCGGTCACCGATCAGCTTGTCGATCAGGAACAACGCACCGCCGACCGCCGGCGCACCAATGATCAGCGCGGCAATCGGCAGGTTATTGGTGACTGGCAGCGTCACCAAGAGTTTGGCATCGACCTGATCACCGACCAGATCCAGCGTACCGTTCATTTCGATGTTGCTCGACGGCCCGGTCAGGCGAATCGGCTCGCGGGTCACGTAAACGCCGTTGTTCGCCACCAGCAAGCCTTTGACCCGGTCGTAACTCAGGCCTTTGCCGAACAGATCAGAGAAGTCCAGACGCAAGCGGCGGCCGATGGAGTTGAAGTTGAGCAGGCCAAACACGCGCAATGCCTGGGCGCCGCCCTCAACCTCGACGAACTGGCCCTTGTTCAGCGACGCATCGAGCGTGCCGGAGAAGCGCTTGGTCGCCAGCCATGCCGGCGAACCCGGCCAGCGGCCATCGACGTCCATGTGGAAGTCTTCGCTGGTCACACTTGGCGCAAACCCCCAGCCCTTGAGCACATCGGCGAGGTTCTTGCCGCTGATCCGACCCTTGAACCAACTGTTAGTGGCGCCCGGCAAACCTTCCCAGCCACCGTTGCCCTGCAACAGAATGCCTTTGAGGCCCATATCGAGGCTGTTCAGAGCAATGCCTTTGGCGGTCGGCCGCACCTTCAGCGACCAGCCACCGACCAGATCCGGCCCGAGGAACAGTTGATTGATGGTGATATCCAGCGCCGGGATGTTGGTCGGATTGACCGAAACCAGCGGGTCAGGTGAATTCTCGTCCGCTTGTACCGTCGGGTCCGGCGCCGGCAGTTTCACGTATTGCAGGTTGACCACAATCGGCGCGCTCTTGGCATCTGGCAGGCTGGCAGTGCCCTTGGCCTGCTGACTGTCGAGCGCCAAGGCCCAGACTCCCGGCTTGCGATTCAACTGCACCGCAGCCTGATCGAGCGTGGTGCCGAATGCAGTCAGCTTGCCCACTTTGAAATCGGCACCACTGAGCAATTGCTTGGCACTGCCGCCCGGGTCCTGACCCGCGTATTTGCTGACCAGATCCTGCCACGGCGCTACATCCAGCTCCGACAGCACGCCGCGAATGCGCAGACCTTTACCGGCGGGCAGCACGGCCTCGCCTGCGCCAAGGAACAACTCGCCCCGACCTTCAGCGAAATTGCTCGGCGGCGCCGCGAAAGTGAAATTGGCCAGCTGGTCGTAATTGACCCAGTAACGGCGTTCCGCGCCTTGCAGCGTCATGCGGAACACGGTGTCGCGACCGACCTGCGCAGACATGCCGAACGGCGCCGGCAAATCCACCGCGACACCTTTAAGGTTGGAGCTGACCATCAGTTGACTGTCGGCACCGTCCAGATTCAGTTGCAACTGATACGGAATCGTCCCCGACACCGGCAACGGTTGGGTCACGCCCAGCCAGTCGGTGAGTTTCTTGACCTCAACCTGCCCCGACGCCGCCACCCGGGTCTTGAGCTTGCCAGGACTGCCATCAGCGAAGATCTGCGCCGTCACCGGTTTGTCGAATGCTCGCGCAGCGATGTTCTGTCCACTCAGGCCCTTGGCGCTGTCGAAGCGGAAATCGCCCTTGAGCTGAGTCAGTTCCAGCTTCGGCTCAGCCAGTTTCAGGCGTGCATTGGCGGTTTTGAAGTCGACAAGGATTTTCGGTTGATCGCCTTTTTCCAGGGGAACGTCGAGTTTGAGTTTGCCTTGCAGATCCCCCTCGCCTTCCCACCCGGCAAAGGTTTCGCCAGTGCCGATCGGCGCCGTCTGCAGAATTTTCAGACCATCGCCCAGCCCGCCGGCAAACGCGCCGTCGAGGAACAGGTGGGTCTTTTGCCCGGCCGGTACATGCGGAATATTGACGAAAACATCGCTGACCTGCGTGTCGAGCAACTGGCCTTTTTGCGCGACGATGCGCACGCCGCTGTCTTCGATGAAGACATCACCGCTGACCTTGCTCACATGTGGCCAGCCCGGCTGGAACGCCAGTTCGGCGTCATGCACCTTGAAGAACAGGCTGATGCTGCGATCCGCTTCCCCGGCGTCTTTGCTCAGCGAACCCTGATACTGGAAGAAACCCTGATCCACCGCGCCTTTGAGGATCGCAGTACGCAGCCACTCGTCGAGCGCCGGGCTGAGAACCTTCGGCAGATACTTGGCGGTGTAGCGACCATCGCCTTCGACCAAACCGACCCGCAGGTCCATATAGTCTTCCTGGGTGTGGTCGAAGTGCAGGCGAATCAGGAAGTCGCCGGCAATCTTGCCCTCTTCGCCCAGCACCTTCAGGTACGGCGCAATCAGGGTGAATCCTTCTTTGTCGAGCTTCCAGGTCAAGCGGGCGTTGGCCTGAAGGTATTGCCATGGCTTGGCGAAAATCGGGTCGAGGTGCAGCATGAAATCCTTGCTGTCCATGCGCAACTCGCCGCCGTCGAGATTGCCGCTCAGGCTGCCGCTGACATTCCGCGCCGCCGGGGCACCGTGATAGGCATCGAAACCGACGCTATCGAGATTGGCCGCAAAGCTGAATTTTGTACCGTCGGTAGCGTTAGGACGGAAATCCAGCAGCACGTTGCGCAAACCACCGGTCACTTTCAAATGATCGACGACGGTAGCGAAACCTTCCGGCAACGGCCCCAGCGCATTGAGCAACGGCGTGATCGGCGTCAGGTCGAGGCGATCAGCCTGCATGTGCCAGAGCTCGTCGACCTTGTCGCTGGCAGACGTCTGCTTGAGCTGTACATGGGACTCCCAACGGGTTTCGCCGAAATTCATCGCCAGCGAGTCGAGGGTAATGGTCGCACCCTCGGCACTGCTCTGGTAATACGCGTTGAGCGCCAGATTATTGATCTGAATCGGCTTGCGCTCGGCATACGCACCGGTCAGTTGCGGCGCGTTCAAACGCAGTGCCGCGCTTTGCAGGGAACCTTCTTTCCAGTCCACCCACAGCTCGCCGCCCGCTTTGATCTCGGTGAAGTTCCACTGCTGGGTCAGACGCTCAGGCAGCCACTTCGACCAGTCGCTCTGCGGCAGGCTCGCGTAACCTTCCACGCCTGCGTTTTGCCAGTCGGCGGCTCGAATCCGGGTGTTCAGGCTCAATGCGACGGGTTGACCGTCCGGCAGGGTCAATCGCGCATCGAGGCGCTGACGGCTGGAACCGGTTTTCAGATTGATCCCAACATACGTCATGGTCATTGGTGCATGGTCCAGCGGCTGCAACGTCACCTGGCTGTCGAGTACCGACAGCTGTTGCACCATCTGCATGCGATTGAACAGTTGCTCCGGGTCAACCGGCTGATCGTCTTTGACCGGCAAACCTTCCAGAGCCCACTTGCCGTCATCGCCTTCCTTGAGGCTGATTTTCAGGCCATTGAGTTCGAGATGAGCAATGCGCACTTCACGGGCCAGCAGACTGGCCCACAGATCCGGCACGACGCGCACGCGATCAAGGCGCAAGGCGTTCGCGCCATCGCCGACGATCACGTCATGTGCCAGCAGAATCGGTGCGAAACCGCTCCAGTTGCCTTCCAGCTCACCGATCTGCAGCGGCATGCCAAGAGCGGCAGTGGCTTTGTCTTCGATCTCGGCGCGGTATTCCGCCACCAGCGGCGTCAGTTCCCGGCCGAGGCTGACGTACAACGCCATCAACACCAGAACCAACGCGCACAGGCCCAGCCCCCAGCGGGTGAGTGCGGCCAAAATGCGTGTCAGACGCTCCATGTCAGTTGGCTCCCATGGCAAAAATACTGCAAAAAGCTGAGGCCAGCCGATGTGGAAAAAATGTGCCGCAGGGGTTCAGAGCAGTACCACGTCATATTGTTCCTGGGAATACATGGTTTCCACCTGGAAGCGTATGGTGCGGCCGATAAAACCTTCAAGTTCGGCGACGTTACCCGACTCTTCGTCGAGCAAGCGGTCGACGACTTTCTGGTTCGCCAGCACGCGATAACCCTCGGCCTGATAGGCGCGAGCCTCACGCAGGATCTCACGGAAAATTTCGTAGCAGATGGTTTCCGGAGTCTTCAACTTGCCGCGTCCCTGGCAACTGCTGCACGGCTCGCACAGCACTTGCTCAAGACTTTCGCGGGTGCGCTTGCGGGTCATCTGCACCAGGCCCAACTCGGTGATCCCGATGATGTTGGTCTTGGCGTGATCGCGCTCCAGCTGTTTTTCCAGGGTTCGCAGCACCTGGCGACGGTGCTCTTCATCTTCCATGTCGATGAAGTCGATGATGATGATCCCGCCCAGATTGCGCAGGCGCAGTTGTCGGGCAATCGCGGTGGCCGCTTCGAGGTTGGTCTTGAAGATGGTTTCTTCGAGATTGCGATGGCCGACAAACGCCCCGGTGTTGACGTCGATGGTGGTCATGGCTTCTGCCGGATCGACCACCAGATAACCACCGGACTTCAGCGGCACTTTGCGTTCAAGGGCTTTCTGGATCTCGTCTTCGACGCCGTACAGGTCGAAAATCGGTCGTTCGCCCGGGTAATGTTCCAGACGGTCGGCAATTTCCGGCATCAGCTCGGCGACGAACTGCGTGGTTTTCTGAAAGGTTTCCCGCGAGTCGATGCGGATCTTCTCGATCTTCGGACTGACCAGATCACGCAACGTGCGCAGCGCAAGGCCGAGGTCTTCGTAGATTACGCTCGGCGCGCCGATGGTCTTGATCTGCGAATTGATCTGATCCCACAGACGCCGCAGGTAGCGGATGTCCATGAGAATCTCATCGGCACCGGCACCTTCGGCAGCCGTGCGCAGAATAAAGCCGCCCGCCTCCTTGATCCCTTCCTTGGCCACACAATCGCTGACCACTTGCTTGAGGCGCTCGCGCTCGGCTTCGTCCTCAATTTTCAGGGAAATGCCAACGTGGGCGGTGCGCGGCATGTACACCAGATACCGCGACGGGATCGACAGTTGCGTGGTCAGGCGCGCGCCCTTGGAGCCAATCGGGTCCTTGGTGACCTGCACCACCAGACTTTGCCCTTCGTGTACCAGCGAACTGATGCTTTCTACCGCCGGGCCTTCGCGCAGGGAGATTTCCGAGGCATGGATGAAAGCGGCGCGATCCAGACCGATGTCGACGAACGCTGCCTGCATACCCGGCAGCACCCGGACAATCTTGCCTTTATAGATGTTGCCGACGATCCCGCGTTTTTGCGTGCGCTCGACGTGCACTTCTTGCAGCACACCGTTTTCGACCACCGCCACGCGCGATTCCATCGGCGTGATGTTGATCAGAATCTCTTCACTCATGGCAGGATCTCGTTCAGGCATGTTCACGATAATGGCCGCATCTGGATTCGTACGACGCTCATTGCGCGTTCAGGTTTTGCCAACAGGGTATGCCGAAATGGCCCAGCAGTTCTGCGGTTTCGCACACAGGCAGTCCGACTACCGCCGAATAACTGCCATTGAGCCCGGCGACAAACACCGCACCGAGGCCCTGAATGCCATAGCCGCCGGCCTTGTCCCGGGGTTCGCCGCTGGCCCAATAGGCCGCAGCTTCTTCACGGCTGATCGGTCGAAACCGTACCAGACTGCGCACCACCCGCGACTCGCAACGGTCGCCGTCAAGCACGGCGATGGCGGTCAGCACTTCATGTTCCTTGCCGGACAACATCATCAGCATGGCGCATGCGTCGGCTTCGTCCACCGGTTTGCCAAGAATTTTGCCGTCGAGCACCACCGCCGTGTCAGCGCCCAAGATGCAAAACGCCGTTGCCGATGTGAGCGTGCGCCGACCGGCCTCGGCCTTGCCGCGCGCGAGGCGCTCGACATAGGCCGATGGCGATTCTTCAGGTAAAGGGGTTTCATCGATGTCCGCGCTGATGGCGGAGAACGGAATGCCGATCTGCGTGAGCAATTCACGTCGACGCGGCGATCCAGAGGCGAGGTAAAGCGCTTTCATCAAGACATCTCCCTGTCGAGGTGCGGGCACATGCCTGACCGAATTAATTGATTTTGTAGCGGCGACGCAATCCACGCAAAGCGAAGCTGACCCAAGGCCAGAGCAAGGCACTGACCAGTGCTGGCAGTACCAGCGCCAGCGTCGGCTGACGATTGCCGGTCAGGGCGCTGAGCCACAGTTGCACCAGTTGTGCGAGGCCGAAAATCACCAGAATCACCAGGCATTGCTGCCACATCGGGAACATCCGCAGGCGCTGTTGCAGCGACAGGACCAGGAAGGTGATCAGTGTCAGGATCAACGCGTTCTGTCCCAGCAACGTGCCATACAACACATCTTCAGCGAGGCCCAGACAGAATGCGGTGACCATGCCGACCGTCTGCGGCATGTACAGCGCCCAGAACGTCAGGAGCAGTGCCAGCCACAGCGGGCGGAGGATTTCCATGAATTGCGGCAACGGCGAAACGCTGAGCAGCAGGCCGATGGCGAACGTCAGCCAGACTATCCAGCCGTTTCGGGAAGCAGTAGCCCCGACCATTATTCTTGTCTCCCGGTATTGGCGGGCGCGGTGACCGGCGGTTTCGCCGCTGGTCGCGCAGCAGGCTGGGTAGCCGGAGGTTTACTGGCCGCTGGTGGTTTTGCAGGCGGTTTGCCGGCAACCGGTTTGGCAGGTGTGGCTGCGGCCGGCACCGATGCAGCAGCGGGAGTTGCCGGGGCGGCGGTCGCTGGAACGGTATTCACGGTTTTCGGCACAGTGGCCGGAACGATCGGGCCGCCACCGAAGGCATCAAGATTTTCCTGCGCCTGCGCCGCATCATTGGCGCGTTCTTCGGCGGTGCGGGTGTCACTGAATACCAGCAGCAGATAACGGCTGCGATTCAGCGCCGCTGTCGGTACGGCGCGGACAATCGCAAACGGCTGGCCGGAGTCGTGAATCACTTCCTTGACCGTCGCCACCGGGTAACCCGCCGGGAAACGCTGACCCAGGCCCGAGCTGACCAGCAGATCGCCTTCCTTGATATCCGCCGTGTCCGCTACGTGACGCAATTCCAGGCGTTCCGGATTGCCGGTGCCACTGGCAATCGCCCGCAGACCGTTACGGTTCACCTGAACAGGAATGCTGTGAGTGGTGTCGGTCAACAGCAATACACGCGAGGTGTACGGCATCAACTCGACCACTTGCCCCATCAGGCCACGCGCATCGAGCACCGGCTGACCGAGCACCACGCCGTCGCGCTCACCTTTATTGATGATGATGCGATGGGTGAAAGGATTGGGGTCCATACCGATCAACTCGGCCACTTCGACCTTTTCGTTGACCAGTGCGGAGGAATTGAGCAACTCGCGCAGCCGAACGTTCTGCTCGGTGAGGGCGGCAAGCTTCTGCATTCGACCCTGCAACAGCAGGTTTTCGGTCTTGAGTTTTTCGTTGTCGGCGACAAGTTCGGTGCGACTGCCGAACTGGCTGGCGACACCTTCCCAGAGACGACCGGGCAGGTCGGTTATCCAGTAGGCATCCATCAGCACCAGCGACGCTTGGCTGCGTGCAGGTTTGAGCAGACTGAAGCGGGCATCGACCACCATCAGCGCGACCGAAAGTACGGCCAGCACCAGCAGGCGAACACCCAATGAAGGGCCCTTGGCGAAAAGCGGTTTAATAAGCCGCTCCTCCCAGGCAAATGTTCTGTTTATTCATACGGCATCAAACCGGCCTGGATGAAGACTGACAGAAGATAAACGCCAACAGGCAGCACTGCAAAGTGCTGCCTGCGCGCTCACCCACGTATTGCAACCCGGCGACTTATTCGCTGGAGAGCAGATCCATGGTGTGTTTATCCATCATTTCCAATGCACGGCCACCGCCGCGAGCAACACAGGTCAGCGGATCTTCGGCAACGATCACCGGCAGACCGGTTTCCTGGGCCAGCAACTTGTCGAGGTCACGCAGCAGCGCGCCACCACCGGTCAGCACCAGTCCACGCTCGGCGATGTCGGAAGCCAGTTCCGGCGGCGATTGCTCCAGAGCGCTTTTCACGGCCTGAACGATGGTTGCCAGCGACTCTTGCAGAGCTTCCAGCACTTCGTTGGAGTTCAGGGTGAATGCGCGTGGAACGCCTTCGGCCAGGTTGCGACCGCGAACATCGACTTCGCGAACTTCGCCGCCCGGGTAGGCAGTACCGATTTCCTGCTTGATGCGCTCGGCAGTCGATTCACCGATCAGGCTGCCGTAGTTACGGCGCACGTAGGTGATGATCGCTTCGTCGAAGCGGTCGCCGCCAACGCGGACGGATTCGGCATAAACCACACCGTTCAACGAGATCAGGGCGATTTCGGTAGTACCACCACCGATATCCACGACCATCGAACCGCGCGCCTCTTCTACCGGCAGGCCGGCACCGATCGCAGCAGCCATTGGCTCTTCGATCAGGAACACTTCACGAGCGCCGGCACCAAGGGCCGATTCACGGATGGCACGACGCTCAACCTGGGTGGATTTGCATGGAACGCAGATCAGCACACGAGGGCTAGGCTGCAGAAAGCTGTTTTCGTGAACCTTGTTAATAAAGTATTGCAGCATCTTTTCGCAGACGCTGAAGTCGGCGATCACGCCGTCTTTCATCGGACGAATGGCAGCAATGTTGCCCGGCGTACGGCCGAGCATGCGCTTCGCTTCGGTGCCGACAGCAACGACACTTTTCTGGTTACCGTGTGTCCGAATGGCCACAACCGATGGCTCATTCAGGACGATACCGCGCTCGCGCACGTAAATAAGGGTGTTGGCAGTGCCCAGGTCAATGGAAAGATCGCTGGAAAACATGCCACGCAGTTTCTTGAACATGGGAAAGGGACCCTAGGCAACGCGTGGGTAAAAAAGTGCGGCAAACTCTAACAACGACAGGGATTTTGGGCAAGGCGCCAATATGTTAAATTGGCCGCTTTTCTGTGCACCAAGCCCCACAATCGCGGCCTTATGACCGTAGAAGTGCGGTAGTGTTCCGACAATCTAACACACGGACGCCGTCCGTTCTGTTTTCCACAGGAGAATCCCGATGGCGCTAGAACGCTCCGACGTGGAAAAAATCGCACATTTGGCCTGCCTTGGCCTTAATGATGCCGATCTTCCACACATTACTTCCGCACTCAACAGCATTCTCGGGCTGGTCGACGAAATGCAGGCTGTTAATACCGACGGAATCGAGCCTCTGGCCCACCCGCTGGAAGCCAGTCAGCGCCTGCGCGCCGACGTCGTGACCGAGACCAATCATCGCGAGGCCTATCAGTCCATCGCACCAGCGGTCGAAAACGGCCTGTATCTGGTTCCGAAAGTCATCGACTAAAGGGAAAGAGCCTGCAATGCATGAAATGACTCTGGCCGAGATCGCCCGCGGTCTCGCCGATAAAAAGTTTTCCTCCGAAGAGCTGACCAAAGTCCTGCTGGCGCGTATCACCCAGCTCGACCCGCAGCTCAACAGTTTCATCAGCCTCACCGAAGAGCTGGCCATCGAGCAGGCGAAAGCCGCCGACGTGCGCCGTGCCAACGGTGAGAGCGGCGCCCTGCTTGGCGCGCCGATCGCTCACAAAGACTTGTTCTGCACCCAGGGCATTCGCACCAGCTGCGGCTCGAAGATGCTCGACAACTTCAAAGCCCCGTACGACGCCACCGTAGTCGCGAAACTGGCAGCTGCCGGCGCCGTGACCCTGGGCAAGACCAACATGGACGAATTCGCCATGGGTTCGGCCAACGAGTCGAGCTGGTACGGCGCGGTGAAAAACCCGTGGAACCTGGAACACGTACCGGGCGGTTCGTCCGGTGGCTCGGCTGCGGCCGTTGCCGCTCGTCTGTTGCCAGCCGCCACCGCGACCGACACTGGCGGTTCGATCCGTCAGCCGGCCGCGTTCACCAACCTCACCGGCCTGAAACCGACCTACGGTCGCGTTTCGCGCTGGGGCATGATCGCTTACGCCTCCAGCCTCGATCAGGGCGGCCCGTTGGCGCGCACTGCCGAAGATTGCGCAATTATGTTGCAAGGTATGGCCGGCTTCGATCAGAACGACTCCACCAGCATCGATGAGCCTGTGCCGGATTACTCCGCCAGCCTCGGCGATTCGCTGCAAGGCCTGCGCATCGGCGTGCCGAAGGAATACTTCAGCGCCGGTCTCGACCCGCGCATCGCCGAACTGATCCAGAACAGCATCAAAGAGCTGCAGAAGCTCGGTGCCGTGATCAAGGAAATCAGCCTGCCGAACATGCAGCACGCGATCCCTGCGTACTACGTGATCGCGCCGGCAGAGGCTTCCTCGAACCTGTCGCGTTTCGACGGCGTGCGCTTCGGCCATCGCTGCGAGAACCCGGAAAACCTGATCGACCTGTACAAACGCTCGCGTGGCGAAGGCTTCGGCCCGGAAGTACAGCGCCGGATCATGGTCGGTGCCTACGCGCTGTCCGCCGGTTACTACGACGCCTACTACTTGAAAGCGCAGAAGATCCGTCGCCTGGTGAAGAACGATTTCATGGCTGCCTTTAATGAAGTCGACATCATCCTCGGCCCGACCACGCCAAACCCGGCCTGGAAGATTGGCGCCAACAAGAACGATCCGATCGCCGAATACCTGGAAGACATCTACACCATCACCGCCAACCTCGCGGGCCTGCCGGGCCTGTCGATGCCGGCCGGTTTTGTCGACGGTCTGCCGGTTGGCGTGCAGTTGCTCGCTCCGTATTTCCAGGAAGGTCGCCTGTTGAACGTTGCCCACCAGTATCAGCTCAACACTGACTGGCACACCCGCACCCCAACCGGCTTCTGAGGAGACACACATGCAATGGGAAGTCGTGATCGGGCTGGAGATTCACACCCAGCTCACCACCCGGTCGAAAATCTTTTCCGGTAGTTCCACGCAGTTCGGCTCTGAGCCGAACACTCAGGCCAGCCTGATCGACCTGGGCATGCCCGGCGTATTGCCGGTGCTGAACCAGGAAGCGGTGCGCATGGCGGTGATGTTCGGTCTGGCGATTGATGCCGAGATCGGTCAGCACAACGTGTTCGCCCGTAAAAACTATTTCTACCCGGATCTGCCGAAGGGCTACCAGATCAGCCAGATGGAATTGCCGATTGTCGGCAAAGGCCACCTGGACATCGCCATGGAAGACGGCACGATCAAACGTGTCGGCGTAACCCGTGCGCACCTGGAAGAAGACGCCGGCAAGAGCCTGCACGAAGAATTCAACGGTGCCACCGGCATCGACCTGAACCGTGCCGGCACGCCGCTGCTGGAAATCGTTTCCGAGCCGGACATGCGCAGCGCCAAGGAAGCCGTGGCCTACGTCAAGACGATCCACGCGCTGGTACGTTATCTGGGCATCTGCGACGGCAACATGGCCGAAGGTTCGCTGCGTTGTGACTGCAACGTGTCGATCCGTCCGAAAGGCCAGGTCGAGTTCGGCACCCGCTGCGAGATCAAAAACGTCAACTCGTTCCGCTTCATCGAGAAGGCGATCAACTCCGAGATCCAGCGTCAGATCGAGCTGATCGAAGACGGCGGCAAAGTGATCCAGCAGACCCGTCTGTACGATCCGAACAAGGACGAAACCCGTCCGATGCGCAGCAAAGAGGAAGCCAACGACTACCGTTACTTCCCCGATCCGGACCTGCTGCCGGTGATCATCGAGAACTCGTTCCTCGACGAAGTGCGCGCCACGCTGCCGGAACTGCCACCGCAAAAACGCGAGCGCTTCCAGGAGCAATTCGGCCTGTCGGTCTATGACGCCAGCGTCCTGGCCACCAGCCGCGAGCAAGCCGATTACTTCGAGAAAGTCGCGAGCATCGGCGGCGACGCCAAACTGGCGGCGAACTGGGTGATGGTCGAGTTGGGCAGCCTGCTCAACAAGCAAGGCCTGGACATCGAAGCATCGCCGGTTTCAGCCGAGCAATTGGGCGGCATGCTGCTGCGCATCAAGGACAACACCATCTCCGGCAAGATCGCCAAGGTCGTGTTCGAAGCGATGGCCAACGGCGAAGGCAGCGCGGACGAGATCATCGACAAGCGCGGTCTCAAGCAAGTGACCGACAGCGGCGCAATCTCGGCAGTACTGGACGAAATGCTCGCGGCCAACGCCGAGCAGGTCGAGCAATACCGTGCGGCAGACGAAGCCAAACGCGGCAAGATGTTCGGCTTCTTCGTCGGCCAGGCCATGAAAGCCTCCAAAGGCAAGGCCAACCCGCAACAGGTGAACGAATTGCTGAAAAGCAAGCTCGAAGGCTGATGCAAATGGAGCCAGATCCAAACCCTGGCTCTATTCCCTGTGGGAGCGAGCTTGCTCGCGAAGGCGTCATGACATTCAACATGAATGCTGAATGTGACGACCTCTTCGCGAGCAAGCTCGCTCCCACATTGTTATTTGGGAGCTTTCGAATGAAACGTCTGCTCGGCGCTTGCGCCCTGCTCTCTTTACTGGCCGGTTGCGCCAGCACTGACACCATCGACCCGCACGGTTACGACCAGACCGGCGTCGCCTCCTATTACGGAGCCAAACACCACGGTAAACGCACCGCCAGCGGCGAAGCGTTCAACCAGAATTCCCTGACCGCCGCCCACCGCCAGTTGCCGTTCGGCACTCGGGTGAAGGTCACCAATCTGAAAAATGACCAGTCCGTCGTGGTGCGAATCAACGACCGCGGCCCGCATACTCGTGGGCGCCTGATCGACCTGTCCCGCGAAGCCGCAGACCAGATCGGCATGCTGCGCTCCGGCACCGCACGGGTTCGCGTGCAGGCCCTCGACGACTGACTGATGGAGCACAAATCATTTTCGGATTAGCCGATATCCCGCTGATCAACCTGATCGAACTGTTCAGCGGTTTGCTCCTGCTGATCGTCGGCGCTGAATTGATGGTGCGCGCCGCCGTGCGCCTGGCCGCGCGCCTGCATGTTCGACCACTGATCATCGGCCTGACCATCGTCGCCCTCGGCAGCAGCGCACCGCAGATGACCGTCAGCCTGCAAGCTGCGCTGACGCACAACCCGGACATCGCGGTTGGCAGTGTGATCGGCAGCAGCATTTTCAACATCCTCGTGACCCTCGGCCTGTCGGCGCTGATCATACCTTTGCGGGTATCGCGGCAACTGGTGCGTCTGGATATTCCGTTGATGATCGGCGCGAGCCTGCTGGTGTTCGTCATGGCGTGGAATGAACAGATCAGTCGCTTCGACGGGGTTCTGCTGCTCGGCGCATTGGCGCTGTATCTCGGCTTGCTGTTGCGTCAGTCGCGGCATTCGGTGCGCCCGCATTCCGAACAACCGCAGGGGCCGCAAGCGCCGTGGCTCAGCAGTCTGCTGATGATCGTCGGCGGTCTGGCACTGCTGGTTTTCGGCGGGCATTTGCTGATCGGTGCTGCAGTGGTGGTGGCGACTGATCTGGGCTTCTCCGAGCGGGTGATCGGCCTGACCGTCGTCGCCGTCGGCGCCTCGCTGCCGGAACTCGCGACCTCGTTGATCGCCGCGTTGCGCGGGCAACGGGATATCGCCGTGGGCAACGTGATTGGCGCCAATCTGTTCAATCTGCTCGGGGTGCTAGGCCTCACAGCGCTGATTACGCCGACGCCGCTGTCGGTTTCACCGAATGCGCTGGATTTCGATTTGCCGGTGATGCTCGGTGTCGCCGTGCTGTGCCTGCCGGTGTTCTACTCCGGCTACCGCGTGACCCGCGCCGAAGGTTTGTTGCTGCTCGGTTTGTACCTGGTTTATGCGCTGCATGTGGTGTCGTTCACCACTGGCATGCCGCTGGCCGGCAGGCTCGAACGGCTGATGCTGTTTTATGTGCTGCCGTCGCTGCTGGCGTTTCTGCTGTTCACGTCAGTGCGCGCCTGGCGCCGCCAACACCACAAAAGGGATATGCCATGACCGATTCGAAGAAGTCCGGGGTTGAAGTCCGCCGCCAGGTAATGGGCGATGTGTTTGTCGATCGCGCCTTGGGCAACGCCACCGAGTTCAGCCAGCCGTTGCAGGATTTCGTCAACGAGCATGCCTGGGGCGGTGTGTGGAACCGTGAAGGTCTGCCGCTGAAAACCCGCAGCCTGATTACCCTTGCCGCCCTCACCGCACTGAAGTGCCCGCAAGAGCTGAAAGGCCATGTGCGCGGCGCGCTGAACAATGGTTGCACGGTAGAAGAGATTCGCGAGGCGCTGCTGCATTGCGCGGTGTATGCCGGCGTGCCGGCGGCGATTGATGCGTTTCGGGCGGCGCAGGAAGTGATCGATACCTACCAAAAACCTGAGTGATTCAGTGCTGCTGAAATAGCTATCGCTAGCAGGCTAGCTCCCACAAGTTTGGTGTTGTTAAGCAAATTTCATCAACACTGAGAATCCCTGTGGCAGCTAGCTCCCACAGGTTTGGTGTTGTTAAGCAAACTTCATCAACACTGAGAATCCCTGTGGCAGCTAGCTCCCACAAGTTTGGTGTTGTTAAGCAAATTTCATCAACACTGAGAATCCCTGTGGCAGCTAGCTCCCACAGGTTTGGTGTTGTTAAGCAAATTTCATCAACACTGAGAATCCCTGTGGCAGCTAGCTCCCACAGGTTTGGTGGTGTTAAGCAAATTTCATCAACACTAAGAATCCCTGTGGGAGCTAGCCTGCTAGCGATGAGGCCCTAAGCAACACCGCAAAACTCAGGATCAGATCCACCCGCCCCACTGTAAAAAGAAGATCCCGAGGTTGGTGGTGATCGCCGCCATCAGCGTGGTCAGCACAATGATCGCCGCCGCCAGCTCATGATTGCCCTGCGCCGCCCGGGCCATGACGAAACTGGCCGCCGCCGTCGGGCTGCCGAAGTACAAAAACAGAATCCCCAGTTCCGCCCCGCGAAACCCGCACAGCCACGCCCCAAGGGTCGCCAGCACCGGCAGGCCGATCATCTTCACCAGACTCGAACTCAGCGCCATGCTGCCGCTCTTGCGCAACGCCGCCAGTGACAGCGTGCCGCCGATGCAGATCAATGCCAGCGGCAACGTGGTCTGCGCCAGATATTGCCCGGAAGTTTCCAGCCATCCCGGCAGGCTGATCTTGAAGTAAGCGAACGGTGCCGCCGCAATCACGCTGATGATCAGCGGATTGCTGAACACGCTTTTGCAGATGCTCCACGGATCGGACTTGATCACCGGGCTGTACACCGCCAGCACGATGGTCGAAAGGGTGTTGTAGAAGAGGATCACCAGCGCCGCAAGAATCGCCCCGAGCGAGATGCCGTAATCGCCATACATGCTCGCCGCCAGCGCCAGGCCGATCACCCCGTTGTTGCCGCGAAATGCGCCTTGGGTGTAGATGCCGCGATCTTCACGCGGGCATTTGATGATCGCCCAACCCCAGGCGATAGCGAAACACACCAGCGTGGCGACAGAGAAGTAGATCAGCAGTGCCGGTTGCAGTGCTGCGTGCAGGTCGGCATGCAGAATGCCGAGAAACAACAGCGCCGGCATGCTGACGTTGAATACCAGCGCCGACGCAGTGTGGATGAAGTTGTCGTTGATCCAATCGATGCGCTTGAGCAGCACACCGAGAAACAGCATGGCAAACACCGGCGCGGTGATGTTCAGGGTTTCGAGGAAGATAGCCAGCATGCCAGGGGGAACCTTGGGTGAGCGTCGGTTAGGGGGCTAATGATAAGCCACAAGTCCTCTGGCGTCTGTTGGATAGCCTTCGCGAGCAAGCTCGCTCCCACAACTGACCTTCAGTGCTCACACAGTTAGTGAAACAAAGGAGATCCCCTGTGGGAGCGAGCCTGCTCGCGAAGAACGATAACGCGGTCTCAGGTAATCGGCGCCGGGTTGAACAATGTGATGTCGTTATGCAGCTTGTGCTTCTCAGCCCATGTCTGCTGCTTGCCGCTCGCCACGTCCAGGTAGAAGTGAAACAACTCCCAACCGAGTTCTTCAATCGTTGCGCGCCCGGTCGCGATCCGTCCGGCATCGATGTCGATCAAGTCCGGCCAGCGCTGCGCCAGCTCAGTCCGGGTCGAAACTTTGACTACCGGCGCCATCGCCAGACCATACGGCGTACCCCGCCCGGTGGTGAACACATGCAGGTTCATCCCCGCCGCCAACTGCAACGTACCGCAGACAAAATCACTCGCCGGCGTGGCGCAGAAGATCAAACCCTTCTGCTTGAAACGCTCACCCGGACCGAGCACGCCATTGATCGCGCTGCTACCGGATTTGACGATTGAGCCCAGCGACTTCTCGACAATGTTCGACAAGCCACCCTTCTTGTTGCCCGGCGTGGTGTTGGCGCTGCGATCCGCCTCACCCTTGGCCAGATAACGGTCGTACCAATCCATCTCGCGCACCAGTTCCTTGGCGACGGTCTCGGTTTGCGCGCGGGAGGTCAGCAGGTAAATCGCATCGCGCACTTCGGTGACTTCGGAAAACATCACCGTCGCTCCGGCACGCAGCAGCAAGTCCGAGGCATAACCGAGCGCCGGGTTGGCGGTGATTCCGGAGAACGCATCGCTGCCACCGCACTGCATGCCCAGAATCAGCTCGGACGCCGGTACGGTTTCGCGGCGGCGCTGGTCGAGTTTCTTCAGACGGACTTCGGCCAGCGCCATGATCTGCTCGATCATTTCGCTGAAACCGTGACTGGAGTCCTGCAAGCGATACAGCCATGGATCGCTGAGATCAACCGACGCGTCGTCCTCGTGCATCACCTGCCCGGCCTGCAATTTCTCGCAGCCCAGACTGATCACCAGCGCTTCGCCACCGAGGTTCGGGTTGCGCGCCAGATTGCGCACCGTACGGATCGGGATGTAGGCGTCGGTGGCGGTGATCGCCACGCCACAACCGTAGCTGTGCGTCAGCGCCACCACGTCATCGACATGCGGATACTTCGGCAGCAGCTCATCCTTGATCCGTTTTACCGCATGGTCCAACACCCCGGTGACGCACTGCACGGTGGTGGTGATCCCGAGAATGTTGCGCGTGCCGACGGTGCCGTCGGCGTTGCGATAACCCTCGAACGTGAAACCTTCGAGCGGGGCCTGCGCGGTCGGCACTTCGGTGGACAGCGGCAGGCTGTCCAGCGGCGGCGCGGTCGGCATGCGCAGTTGATCTTCCTTGACCCAACTGCCACGGGGAATCGGCTGCAACGCGTAGCCGATGGTCTGCCCGTAACGAATCACCTGGCCGCCCTCGGGAATGTCTTCGAGGGTGACTTTGTGGCTCTGCGGCACGAAGTCCACGGTCACCAGGCCATCCGGGAACTCGGTACCCGCAGGCACGCCCTGGTCGTTGACCACGATCACTACATTGTCCCGCTCGTGCAGGCGGATGTAGCGCGGCGAGTCGGAATGTTCAATCAACTGCATGACGCCGCTCCTCAGGAATGCGCTTGAGACAATTTGCCGGTGACTTCAGAACCGCCGTTGGTTGGCGGTTCTTTGAGTACCACACGTTTGATCGGACCAACGATCACCAGGTAGCTGAACACCGCAACCAGCGCGTTGGCACCGACGAACACCAGTGCCCATTTGAACGAGCCGGTGGCGCTGATGATGTAGCCAATAACGATGGGCGTGGTGATCGACGCGATGTTGCCGAACATGTTGAACAGCCCGCCGCTGAGGCCGGCGATCTGCTTCGGCGAAGTGTCGGACACCACCGCCCAACCCAGCGCACCAACGCCTTTGCCAAAGAATGCCAGGGCCATGAAACCGACCACCATCCATTCGATGTCCACGTAGTTGCAGGCGACGATGCTGCTGCTGACCAACAGGCCGGCGATGATCGGAGCCTTGCGGGCGAAGGTCAGCGAATGACCTTTACGCAGCAGGTAATCGGAAATCACCCCGCCGAGCACACCACCGATAAATCCGCAGATCGCCGGCAAAGAAGCAATGAAACCAGCCTTGAGAATGGTCATGCCACGCTCTTGCACCAGGTACACCGGGAACCAGGTCAGGAAGAAATAGGTAATGCCATTGATGCAGTATTGGCCCAGATACACGCCAAGCATCATGCGATTGGTCAGCAACTGACGAATGTAATCCCACTTCGGACCGTCGGTCTTTTTCCCCTGCTTCAGGTCCATGTCGACCATGCCGCCGTTGTCGGCGATGAACTGCACTTCCGCTTCGTTGGCCATCGGGTGCTGGCGCGGGCTGTGGATAACCTTCAGCCAGATCAGCGAGAAGACAATGCCGAACATTCCCATGACGATGAACACGTGTTCCCAGCCAAAGCTGTAGACGATCCAGCCCATCAGCGGGGCAAACAGCACGGTGGCAAAGTATTGCGCCGAGTTGAAGATCGCCGAGGCGGTGCCGCGTTCAGCGGTCGGGAACCAGGCCGCGACAATACGCGCGTTGCCGGGGAAGGATGGCGCCTCGGCCAGACCGACCAGAAAGCGCAACATGAACAGCGCGACAATCGCCGTGGACATGCCGAACTCACCGACAAAGCCTTGCAGCACGGTGAACAGCGACCAGGTGAAGATGCTCAGCGCATAGACTTTTTTCGAACCAAACCGGTCGAGCAGCCAGCCACCAGGAATTTGCCCGGCGACGTAGGCCCAACCGAATGCGGAGAAGATATAGCCAAGAGTGACCGCGTCGATACCCAGGTCTTTTTGCAGGCTGGAACCGGCGATGGCGATGGTCGCGCGGTCGGCGTAGTTGATCGTGGTCACCAGAAACAGCATGAGCAGGATCAAATAGCGGACGTGAGTCGGCTTGGACGATTGCATGTAGATGTACTCCCACTGATTATTTTTATGCGCGGGTGAATCTTCTTTGGTCTTGCTTTTTGTGGGAGCTGGCCTGCCGGCGATGGCATCACCACGTTTTTTCAGCGACACCGCAGTGATGCCATCGCTTGCAGGCAAGCTCCTACAGATCAGGAGCCGATGTACGCGGTTTTCACCACGGTGTAGAACTCTTGTGCATAGCGGCCTTGCTCACGTGAGCCATAGGATGAACCCTTACGGCCACCGAACGGAACGTGGTAATCGACACCGGCGGTCGGCAGGTTGACCATCACCATCCCGGCTTGCGAGTGACGCTTGAAGTGGTTGGCGTACTTCAGCGACGTGGTGGCGATGCCCGCCGACAGACCGAATTCGGTGTCATTGGCCATGGCCAGTGCGGCGTCGTAATCGGCCACGCGCACGATGTTCGCCACCGGGCCAAAAATCTCTTCGCGGCTGATGCGCATCGATGATTCGCTGTCGGCAAACAGCGTTGGGGCGAGGAAGTAGCCTTCGGTGTCGCAGGTCACCAGACCGCCACCGCTGACCAGACGCGCACCTTCGGACTGGCCGATGTCGATGTATTTCATGTCTTGTTCAAGCTGCGCCTGCGAAACCACTGGCCCGATATCGGTGCCGGATTTCAGCGCGTGACCGACCTTGATCGACTTCATACGCTCGGCCATCGCCTCGACGAATTTGTCGTGGATGCCGGCAGTAACGATCAAGCGGCTCGACGCGGTGCAACGCTGGCCGGTGGAGTAGAACGCGCTCTGCACCGACAACTCGACCGCTTGCTTGAGGTCGGCGTCGTCGAGAATGATCTGCGGGTTCTTGCCGCCCATCTCCAGTTGCACTTTGGCCTGCCGCGACACGCAGTTGATCGCGATCTGCCGACCGACGCCAACCGAGCCGGTGAAGCTGATGCCGTCGACTTTCGGGCTGTTGACCAGCGCTTCGCCAACCACACGACCGCTGCCCATCACCAGGTTGAACACGCCGGCCGGGAAGCCTGCGCGGGAGATGATTTCCGCCAGTGCCCAGGCGCAGCCCGGTACCAGATCGGCAGGCTTCAACACCACGCAGTTGCCGTAGGCCAGGGCTGGGGCAATCTTCCATGCAGGAATGGCAATCGGGAAATTCCACGGGGTGATCAGACCGACCACGCCCAGCGCTTCGCGGGTGACTTCAACGTTGACGCCCGGACGTACCGACGGCACATAGTCGCCAGACAGACGCAGGCATTCACCGGCGAAGAACTTGAAAATGTTGCCAGCGCGTGTCACTTCGCCGATGGCTTCGGGCAGAGTCTTGCCCTCTTCACGGGCCAGCAAAGTGCCGAGTTCTTCGCGACGAGCGAGGATTTCAGTGCCGACTTTGTCCAGCGAATCGTGACGCGCCTGAATGCCCGAAGTCGACCACGCCGGGAACGCGGCACGGGCGGCGTCGATGGCGCTGTTGACCTGAGACAGATCGGCTTTGGCGTAGTCACCAATGGTGTCGCTCAACTCGGACGGGTTGATGTTGGCCGAGTAATCGGCACCGGCAACCCATTCGCCGTTGATGTAGTTGTCGTAACGCTTTGCATCAGTCACTGAATTTCTCCTCTCTACGCAAAAGCCGCTGATCGCTCAGCGGCCTCGGTTGGCTCGGGTGTTATTGCGCACCTTGTTTGTCGATCAGCGCGGCGAGCATTTCGTACTCTTCGCCGGTCAGGTCGGTCAGCGGCGCCCGCACCGGGCCTGCGTCATAGCCGGCGATTTTTGCGCCAGCCTTGACGATGCTCACGGCGTAACCGGATTTGCGGTTGCGGATGTCGAGGTACGGCAGGAAGAAGTCGTCGATGATCTTGCCAACGGTGGCGTGATCTTCACGGGCAATGGCGTGGTAGAAATCCATCGCGGTTTTCGGGATGAAGTTGAACACCGCCGACGAGTAAACCGGTACGCCCAGCGCCTTGTAGGCGGCGGCGTAGACTTCGGCGGTCGGCAAACCACCCAGGTAGCTGAAGCGATCGCCGAGGCGACGACGGATCGACACCATCAGTTCGATATCGCCCAGACCGTCCTTGTAACCGATCAGGTTCGGGCAACGTTCAGCCAGACGTTCCAGCAGCGGCGCGGTCAGGCGGCAAACGTTGCGGTTGTAAACCACCACACCGATTTTCACCGATTTGCACACGGCTTCAACGTGGGCGGCAACCCCATCCTGGCTGGCTTCGGTCAGGTAATGCGGCAGCAGCAACAGGCCTTTGGCGCCCAGACGTTCGGCTTCCTGAGCGTACTCGATGGCCTGCCGGGTCGAACCACCGACACCGGCCAGAATCGGCACGCTGGTTTCGCAGGTGTCGACGGCAGTCTTGATGATTTCCGAATATTCGCTGGCTGCGAGGGAGAAGAACTCACCGGTACCGCCAGCGGCGAACAGGGCCGAAGCGCCGTACGGAGCCAGCCACTCAAGGCGTTTGATGTAGCCAGCGCGGTTGAAATCGCCCTGGGCATTGAAATCTGTCACCGGGAACGACAGCAGACCGGAGGAGAGGATGGACTTCAGTTCTTGTGGATTCATTTTTCGAACACCCTGGGTAGCAACATATTGTGAGTTTTTATGGTCCGGCCAGCGCCGAAGTTGTAGGTCATCGTACAACTTAAAAGATAACCGTCAACTGCATTTCATCGCTGGCAGGCACTTTTTGTCGGACAAGATCGTTCCTTGACGTAGGAAAGTTCTCGGCTAAGCTCGATTTAACTGTATATGCATACAGTTAAATAAGAATCCACCGACGACATATCAAGGAGAAAGAAATGTCCGGACTACAAACAAAACCCCAGGAACGACCGACCCCGGTCATAGCGCGTTTCGATGATCTGTTCACCGAAAAAGGCATCGCCATCAGTGCCAACAATCCGCATCTGGTGCTGCACATCGCCGATGCCCACAGCGATGTCGACCCCGTCACCGCCCTCCCCGGCAAAGCCTTGAAAGGCAAACCGCAGCTGAGGTTCGAAGGTGGCGAACACACCGCGATAGGCGACAACACGCTGCTGCGCTTCGTCGAAAACGCCGAACCGGTGCTCGCGCAAAATGTGCAATTGCACCTGCCCAACGGCCTCGCACCGACTTATGGGCAAGTGCTGGCACTGGGCGGGGATTTCTACGGGGTCGTTGATCGACCGATCAACGAAGGCCCCACGCCGGTCGATCGCCTGCAACGCTTCAACGCCGCGTTTGACTCACTCGCCGTGCTCCCGGCCTCGAAGGCCGAAGCAACGCAGATTCTGGCGGTCATGCAAAAGGAGATCGACGCGGTCAAACAGGCGATCAAGGACGGCAAGCAACCGCACGAAGCCTATGACGCGCTCGGAGATACGTTGTCCGAAGAGTGGAACAAAATCACCGGCGGCGGCAGTTTCGTCTCGGCGCTGTTCCCGCTCGGTCGCTATCTGAAACTGGCGGCGAACAACGCCGACCACTTCGGCGAATGGGCAAAACTGGCCTACATCGCCGGCCACACCGCCGCCCTGCAAACCGTAATCGCTGCCCGCGCCACGCAGAACGAGCAACAACTGGAACGGGCTTACGCGATGAATGCGTTTGCCGATCACTACCTCACCGACCTGTTCTCTTCCGGCCACTTGCGGGTGCCCCGCAAAGCAATGGCTGCGGCGGTGACACCGAGCGACCTGGGTTCACTGGTCACCCGCTTCATGCATGACGAGGACAGCAAATTCGGCCTCAAGGTGCGCAATGCCCGGGGTGATCAATGGCGCGCGTTTGGCGACAAGCGTTACTTCGATGCAACCGATGCGGACAACCGTGCGCAGGTCAACCAAGCGGTACAGGCTTCGGCGGATGAGGTGTTTGCCGCCTATCTCAGCGGCACCCTGCCCGCCCCGTCCACATTCGCGGCGCTGCAACGGACACCCGATCTGAGCGCTGTACTGAATCTGGCGAACAACTTTTCGCCGCTGTTTCGCGTCGAGGGCGGCAAGGTTCTGCGCCGCAAGGATGTGAACAACCTCAACG
Source organism: Pseudomonas sp. McL0111 (assembly GCF_052567255.1). Classification (NCBI taxonomy): domain Bacteria; kingdom Pseudomonadati; phylum Pseudomonadota; class Gammaproteobacteria; order Pseudomonadales; family Pseudomonadaceae; genus Pseudomonas; species Pseudomonas sp. McL0111. Next base: position 564,881 of record NZ_CP199585.1, read on the forward strand.
ACACCGCGACCATTGATAACTGGTGGGGCTGGAGCACTTATCTGTTGCTCAAGGACTACAAGCCAACCGGTAACACCCACTAAGGAGAGTACAGATGACGATCAAATTGAAACTGGAACTGGCGTCGGGACAGTCGCTGGAAGGTGCGCCGCTGGAGTTGCTGGCGGATGGCAAGGCGATTGCGCGGGGGGTTGTGGATAAGCGCGGGGATGTTGTGTTTGCAGTGCAGCCGGGGAAAGTGGCGTTGGCGGTGCGGGTGGATCGGTCGATATTGCAGAGTTGAATTTAAAGGCCCCATCGCGAGCAGGCTCACTCCTACAGGGTTATGTGTTGAGCACAGATCTTGTGCACGACATCAATTACTGTAGGAGTGAGCCTGCTCGCGATAGCGATGTGTCAGTCAATACATTACTTAGCCCCGCTGGGCCTGCGCCTCTTCATGCGCCTGGCGCAGTCGTTCGCGGCTGTTAGTCAGGTGCAGACGCATGGCCGCACGGGCCGCGTCCGAATCCTGACGGGCAATCGCTTCGTAAATCTCTTCGTGCTCACGGCTCAGGCGGCTCATGTAATGCTGCTGATCATCATGGGCCAGACGCGCCGAATTCAGCCGCGTACGCGGAATGATGCTGGTGCCGAGGTGGGTCATGATGTCAGTGAAATAACGGTTGCCGGTGGACAGCGCGATTTCCAGGTGGAAGGCAAAGTCCGAGGCCACTGCATCACTGGCGTGGGCGGCGCTTTCGTTTAACGCATCCAGCGCAGCGCGCATGGTTGCCAGTTGTTCGGGGCTGCGGCGTTGCGCGGCGAGGCCGGCGGACTCGACTTCGAGGCTGATACGCAATTCCAGAATTGCCAGTACGTCACGCAGGGTGACGACCGTCGCCGGGTCAATACGGAAGCCGCTCGGGCTCGGTGTGTCGAGCACAAACGTGCCGATGCCGTGACGGGTTTCGACTTGTCCTGCGGCCTGCAATCGGGAGATGGCTTCGCGCACCACGGTGCGGCTGACACCATGTTCCTGCATGATCGCCGACTCGGTTGGCAGCTTGTCGCCACGCTTGAGCAGGCCATCGCGGATCTGCTCGCTCAGCACCGTCACCAGTTCCTGTGCCAGGCTGCGGCGCTTGCGCGGAAGGCGCGGGGTGTCGATCAGGTTTTCCATGGCTCAGGTCTTGTCTCGTGGGTTCGGCTTGGTCCGCATGATAGCGCAAGCGGGTTGTACGATCACTTTCCCCTGTGGGAGCGAGCTTGCTCGCGAAGGCGGTTTCACATTCAACAATCATGTTGACTGCTCCAACGTCTTCGCGAGCAAGCTCGCTCCCACAGGGGGTTTCGCTGATCAGGCGGTTACGGTTTGCTCCACCAGGTGGCCGCTGTCGATCCGCACGTGCCGTGGGTGGAAGCGTTTCAGGCTGCTGCGGTGGCCGACGCTGACGATGCTCACGCCCGGCAACTGATCGATCAGTGCCTGATACAACGTCGCCTCATCTTCTTCATCCATCGCCGAAGTCGCTTCGTCCATGTACAACCAGTGCGGTGCGTAAAGCAGTGCGCGGGCGAAGGCCAGACGTTGCTGTTCACCCGGCGACAACATGCGCTGCCAGTGATTGGCTTCGTCCAGTCGTGCGACCAAATGTGGCAAACGGCAGGTCTCCAGCACTTGCACGTAACGCTCCGGCGCGTAGGTATCGCCCGGTTGTGGATAACTCAGCGCCTCACGGAGCGTGCCGATCGGCAGATACGGTTTTTGCGGCAGGAATAGATAACGCGCAGCCGGCAAGCGGATATTGCCGTGGCCCCGTGGCCACAAATGCCCCATCGCGCGCAGCAACGTGGATTTACCGCTGCCGGAACGGCCGCTGAGCATCACTCGGTCGCCCTCTTCCACCGTCATGTCGGCGCTGGTTAGCAAGTGACGACCGTCAGCCAGATCCAGACCGAGGTTATGCACTTTCAATTCGCTGCCCTGATTCTGCACATCGATGGCCGGCGTGCGTTCTTCGTTGTCGCGCATGGCTTGATGGAAACTCAGCAGACGATCACACGTGGCGCGCCAGGAAGCGAGGCTCTGGTACGCGCTGATGAACCAGCTGAAACTTTCCTGGACGTTGCCGAATGCCGAGCTGATCTGCATCAGTTCACCGAGTTCGATCTTGCCGGCGAGGTAACGCGGCGACGCAACGATGAACGGGAAAATGATCGCTGCCTGGCTGTAACCGGCAGTGAAGAATGTCAGGCGCTTGGACACTTTCATGATGTCCCAGAAGTTATGCCAGACATTGCCGAAACGGCTGCTCAAGCGACGGTTTTCGTTCGGTTCGCCGTTGTACAGCGCAATGCTTTCGGCGTTCTCGCGAATACGCACCATGGAGAAACGCAGGTCGGCTTCGAAGCGTTGTTGTTGGTTGTTCAGGCCAATCAAGCGACGACCGATCAAATGCGTCAGCCAACTGCCCACTACCGCGTAAACCAGCACGCACCAGAACATGTAGCCGGGAATGGTGATGCCGAAGACTTCGATGCTGCCCGACACGCCCCACAGAATGATCGAGAACGACACCAGGCTGACGATATTGCGCAGCAGGCCAATGCCCAGCTCGAGGGTGTTGGAGGTGAAGTTGTTGAGGTCTTCGGAAATCCGCTGGTCCGGGTTATCGGTGTAACCGCCCTGCTCCAGCTGATAGTAATTCTTGTCGGCCAGCCAACGGGCGAAGTGCTTCTCCGTCAGCCACGCTCGCCAGCGGATCGTCAGCATCTGGGTCAGATACAGCCTGTACACCGCGCCGACAATCGCCACCGCCGCAATCGCGCAGAAATACAGAATCAGCTGCCAGAACGCGGCTTCATCCTTCTTTTGCAAAGCGTTGTAGAAATTCTTGTACCAGGTGTTGAACCACACCGAAATCCCCACGCTGAGCAGGGAAAGCGCTATCACCGCAATCAGCAGCGTCCAGGCCTTGGCCTTCTCTTCACTGCGCCAGTAAGGCGTGATGATCGCCCATACCTTACGAAAAAACTGGCCGCGCACAGCATCGTTGACCGCGGAATATTCAGCGTTCTGATTCATGGAAAAGGCTCGATAAAGAAAAGAACAGACACGCACCGATCATAGTTGATCGGTGCGATTTATCGCGAGGGCTGGCGATAGTCGTTCAGCGCAGGTTCAGCGACGAACCGGGCGCTTCTGCAGTTTGCGCTGCAAGGTGCGGCGGTGCATGCCCAGAGCGCGGGCAGTGGCGGAGATGTTGCCTTCGTGCTCGGTCAGCACGCGCTGGATGTGTTCCCATTGCAGTCGATCGACCGACATCGGGTTTTCCGGCACCAGGCTGTCGAGGTCGGCGTGCTCGGACAGCAGAGCGGCCAGCACGTCGTCGGCATCCGCCGGTTTGCACAGGTAGTTGCAGGCGCCGCGCTTGATCGCTTCGACCGCGGTGGCAATGCTCGAATAACCGGTGAGGATTACCACGCGCATTTCCGGGTCCAGCTCCAGCAGCTTGGGCAGCAAGACCAGACCGGAATCGCCGTCCATTTTCAGGTCCAGCGCGGCGTAGTCAGGCAGATCGGCCTGGGCGATGGTCAGGCCTTCTTCGGCGGAACCGGCGGTGCTGACGCGAAAACCACGGCGAGCCATGGCACGAGCCATCACGCGGGTGAAAGTTGCATCATCGTCGACCAGCAGCAAATGCGGCAGTTCTTCGCCTTCGACTTGGATTTCGTCACTCATGTTGGTCTCCTCGGGCGGCACGGGGCAGGCGCAGCTCGGTGAGCGTGCCGCCTTCCTCATGACTATAGAGTTTCACTGAGCCGCCAGCGCGTGTCACGCTGGCCTTGCTCAAAAACAGGCCCAGGCCGAAACCTTTGCCCTTGGTGGTAAAAAACGGTTTGCCAATCTGTTCGGCGATGGCCAGCGGCACACCGGCGCCGTGGTCACGAATGCTGATGGTCAGGTCTTCGGTGTTCCAGTCCAGCGTCACCTGGAGGTTTTCCGGGCAGGCATCGGCGGCATTGTTCAGCAGATTGAGCAGCGCCTGCGTCAGATCCGGTGGCGGCGCCATGCGCGGCACGTCGCCCTGGCCGAGTCGCTGGAAGCGGTAACTGGCTTCGGGGCGCATCAGGTGCCAGCGGTTCAGCGCCTCATCGAGCCAGTCGGTGACATCCTGCATCTCCACCGCCAGACGTCGGTTGGCCTCCGCGGCGCGCACCAGTTGCTGCAAGGTCTGTTTGCACAGTTTGACCTGATCCTGCAGCACCTTGAGATCGTCTTGCAGCAGCGGGTCAGAGTGATCTTGCTGCATTTCGTTGAGCAACACGCTCATGGTCGCCAGCGGCGTCCCCAATTCATGTGCGGCGCCGGCAGCTTGAGTCGCAACAGCGAGCAATTGCTGATCGCGCAGGCCTTCTTCACGACGGATGGCGCGCAACTCTTCCTGACGACGCAGCTCTTCGGCCATGCGCGCAGCGAAAAACGTGATGACTGCGGCGGCAAGGGCGAAGCTCAGCCACATGCCGTAGATCTGCAAATTCTCGCGGGCAATCGGGAAAGTTTCCAGGGGAAACGGGTAGAACCGTGCCAGCAGCAAGGTGTACAGCGCCAGCGCAATGCCCGACAGAATCACCGAATAGCGCCACGGCAACGTCACCGCCGCAATGGTCAATGGCACCAGATAATAGGAAACAAACGGGTTGGTCGAACCGCCCGAGAAATACAGTAAGGCACTGTGGATAAACAGGTCGCAGGCCAGTTGCAGCGCGTATTCAAGCTCGGTGACCGGCCATGAAGTGCGCAGGCGCACGGCGGTGAACACGCACAACAGCGTCGAGCAACCGAGGGTCATCGCCAATTGCACCCATGGCAATGGCAGCAGTTCGAGCCAGTAGGCAATACCTACGGAACCGGCCTGCGCGGCGAGCACCAAAGTGCGGATGAAAGTCAGCCGCCAGAGGTTCTGGCGAGTGGCGGAAGTCAGTTGTACGGGGGCGAGCATGAGCTCTCCTGATGAGCGCTCCAGGCGAATCGCACGGAGTATAACCAAGGCGCGGGCTTGAGAGTCGAAAGTGCGGCAAACGACCACATGGCAGAAAGGTTATTTGAGGCTATAAGGCCCCATCGCCAGCAGGCTGGCTCCCACAGGATGTGCATTGCCGGATTTTAAGTCAGGCAGAATCATTCAAGAAGTGCATGGCCAGTGTGGGAGCCAGCCTGCTGGCGATTGGCTGCATAGCAGCCCCAACTATCTGTATAGAAGTTGTAACTGGGCGAACCGCATCATAAAAGTTAGAGTCTGATGGTTTCACGCAGGCCCCCGAACCATCACCTGCGCCCCCATCAAGGAGCTTTCATGCACACATTTCGCCGCAGCGCCGCCCTTCTCGCCCTGACCGTCGGCACCGTTGCCAGCCTTCCGGCGCTGGCCGCCGATGAGCTGCATTACAACCAGATTTCCCTGCGCGCCGAAGTCAGCCAGGAAGTAGCCCGCGACCTGATGATCGTGACCCTCTACACCGAAGAGCAAAACACCGACCCGGCCAAACTCGCCGCCGACGTCAGCACCACCATGAACAAGGCACTGGCCCAGGCCAAGCAAGTCAAAGACATCACCCTGCGCCAGGGCAGCCGCAACAGCTACCCGATCTACGACACCAAGGGCCAGAAAATCACCGGCTGGCGTGAACGCGCAGAACTGCGTCTGGAAAGCTCCGACTTTGCCGCCCTGTCCAAACTCACCGGCGAACTGCTGGGTGACCTGAAAATGGGCGGCATGGATTTCGCCATCGCCGACCCGACCCGCAAGGCCAGCGAAGACCAACTGCTGAAAGAAGCCGTCAGCGCTTTCAAGGCCCGTGCCCAGCTGGCCACCGATGCACTCGGCGGCAAGGGCTACAAAATCGTCAACCTGAACCTCAACAGCAACGGTTATCCACAACCGTACCTGCGCGCACCGATGATGATGAAAGCGGCGGCCATGGACTCGGCACCAGTCACTCCAGAAGTCGAAGCCGGCACCAGCCAGGTCAACATGACGGCCGATGGCTCGATTGAAGTGCTGATGCAGTGATTTGATTTGGGCTGAATGAAAAACCGGCGATCAGTGAATGATCGCCGGTTTTTTTTGTGCCCGGGATATGTGCTGGCTGATCCGACGCCATCGCTAGCAGGCTAGCTCCCACAAGGGTATGCATTCCAACTGTGGGAGCGAGCTTGCTCGCGATGAACGATGACACGGTCTCAAGCCTGTGGATCAACCCGATCCAGCGCCCGATTCACCGCCAACTCGGCGAGCATGATGATCTGCTGGATCGCCAGCACCGTATTGCGCTCTGGCCCGACCGAGCCGGTCGGCGAAGTGGGTGGCAGCTGATACGGGTACTGAATGACTAATTTTTCCAGGGTTCTCACACCCGATCACTGAATGTTCAGCGACAACCAAAGACTAGAGAGCCCACGTCCGACGGACAACCTGAAAACCTTGTGGGAAGGTTCCGGTTATTTGAAACACTTTTAAACAGTCAAAAACTTACCCTCACCCCAGATATGTATCCAAGGCGCTACCAAAAGAAGCACCCCAGTTGCACCCAGTACTACCCCCCGAAAAAACCACCACCCCAGCCCCCACAAAGCCCCCACCCAAACATCAGAAAATTCCCACAAAACCAACGGTATATATAAGTAACACCAAGCCCCACCCCGGCGCACACAACGTGACCAACGCACCGTTTTGGGGCTTCATTTGCACCGTAAAAAACACTCGCAAACGGTCAAATGCGTCAAAACTTATACCAATGCGACATTAAGGTACGTACGTGCCACCGTTTGACGCTTGCTAACACTCTGGATCTTGCAATGGGTATGGCCCCTGCATAAGTATCCGCAGGCACGACTCACGAGGTCGTACCTCACAACTAAAAAATGACAACAAATCATGAGGCCAACATGCTTAAACACGCGGTCATTCCGTTTTTAGTCGGCGCAGGCTTGTTAGCCTCCGCACCATTCGCAGCCGCTGCGACTAACCTGGTGTTCTGCTCCGAAGGGAGCCCTGCCGGATTCGATCCAGGCCAGTACACCACCGGAACCGACTTCGACGCCTCTGCTGAAACCATGTTCAACCGCCTGACCCAGTTCGAGCGCGGCGGCACCGCCGTTGTTCCTGGCCTGGCGACCAGTTGGGACATTTCAACCGACGGCCTGACTTACACCTTCCACTTGCGTGAAGGCGTCAAGTTCCACACCACCCCGTACTTCAAGCCGACTCGTGAGTTCAACGCCGACGACGTGCTGTTCACCTTCAATCGCATGATTAACAAGGATGACCCGTTCCGTAAGGCGTACCCGACAGAATTCCCGTACTTCACCGACATGGGGATGGATACCAACATCACCAAGATCGATAAAGTCGACGACCACACCGTCAAGTTCACGCTGAAAGAAGTTGATGCCGCGTTCATCCAGAACATGGCCATGAGCTTCGCGTCGGTTCAGTCCGCCGAGTACGCTGCCCAGCTGCTCAAGGAAGGCAAGGCTTCCGACATCAACCAGAAGCCGATCGGCACTGGCCCGTTCGTGTTCAAGAGCTACCAGAAAGACTCCAACATCCGCTACACCGGGAACAAGGACTACTGGAAGCCTGAAGACGTGAAGATCGACAACCTGATCTTCGCTATCACCACCGACCCGTCGGTACGTATTCAGAAGCTGAAAAAGAACGAGTGCCAGGTCACCCTGTTCCCGCGTCCGGCCGACCTGAAGGCGCTGAAGGAAGACAAAAACCTGAAGATGCCTGACCAGGCTGGTTTCAACCTGGGCTACATCGCTTACAACGTGATGGACAAGGTCAAGGGCAGCAACGAAGCCAACCCGCTGGCCGACCTGCGTGTACGTCAGGCGCTGGACATGGCCGTGAACAAACCGCAGATCATCGACTCGGTTTATCAGGGCGCAGGCCAACTGGCTGTCAACGCCATGCCGCCAACCCAGTGGTCTTACGACACCACCATCAAGGACGCCAAGTACGATCCTGAGAAAGCCAAAGCGCTGCTCAAGGAAGCCGGCGTCAAGGAAGGTACCGAGATCGTTCTGTGGGCGATGCCGGTTCAACGTCCGTACAACCCGAACGCCAAGCTGATGGCCGAAATGCTCCAGTCCGACTGGAAGAAGATCGGTCTGAACGTGAAGATCACCAGCTACGAGTGGGGCGAGTACATCAAGCGCTCCAAGGGCGGCGAGAACCAGGCGATGATCATCGGCTGGAGCGGCGACAATGGTGATCCGGATAACTGGCTCAACGTTCTGTTCGGCTGCGACTCGCTGAGCGGCAACAACTTCTCCAAATGGTGTGACAAAAAGTTCGACGGCCTCGTGAAAGAAGCCAAGCGCACCACCGACCAGGCCAAGCGCACCGAACTGTACAAACAGGCGCAACACGTCCTCAAAGATGCAGTCCCAATGACACCTATCGCTCACTCGACGGTGTATCAACCCATGCGCGCCAACGTGCAGGACTTCAAGATCAGCCCTTTCGGCTTGAACTCCTTCTACGGCGTCAGCGTCAGCAATTGAGTTAACGCAACGGCGACGTTTTTGACGTCGCCGTTGCTTTATCTGCCGGGAAGTTAGGAATTAGCCTACATCCAATTCCGCTGTGGATTACCGCAGAGGTATAGGACGTGTCGCCCTTTCCTACGAGGTTTTCAGGCTTTTACGTATTTACTGCCAGGCCCACGGTTCCTACTGTCGGGTTCTGACCAGTTATCGCGTGGGCCACCGGTTTGCCGTACGTATTGGATTGAGCTCGATGCAGCCACAACGTTTCCGGATGAGACGGCGGCGCATCGAACAACACTAAAAAAGAGGGAGCGTTATGCGCCATACCTTGGTTTTTTCCGCATTGCTGGGTGCCGGTCTGTTGGCCGCCACTTCCACCGGTTTCGCCGCCGGCAACAGTCTGGTGTTCTGTTCAGAAGGCAGCCCAGCGGGTTTTGATACCGCGCAATACACCACGGCAACCGACAACGACGCCGCCGAGCCGATCTACAACCGGTTGGCCGAGTTCGAAAAAGGCGCGACCAACGTCGTACCGGGCCTCGCGACCAAGTGGGATATTTCCGAGGATGGTCTCAAGTACACCTTCCACCTACGTGAAGGTGTGAAGTTTCATACAACGCCGTACTTCAAACCCAGCCGCGACTTCAACGCCGATGACGTGCTGTTCACGTTCAATCGCATGCTTGATCCGCAGCAACCATTCCGTAAGGCTTATCCCACCGAGTTCCCGTACTTCAACGGGATGAGCCTGAACAAGAACATCGCCAAGGTCGAGAAGACCGGGCCGTTGACCGTGGTGTTTACGCTAAACAGCGTTGATGCCGCGTTTATCCAGAACATCGCCATGAGCTTCGCCGCGATCCTGTCCGCCGAATACGCCGACAAGCTGCTGGCCGAAGGCAAGCCGAGCGATATCAACCAGAAGCCAATCGGCACTGGTCCGTTCGTGTTCAAGAGCTACCAGAAAGACTCGAACATCCGTTACACCGGCAACGAACAATATTGGGACCCGAGCCGGGTCAAGCTGAAGAATCTGATCTTCGCAATCAACACCGACGCCTCGGTACGTGTGCAGAAGCTCAAGGCCAACGAGTGCCAGATCACCCTGCACCCACGCCCGGCCGATGTCGTGGCGTTGAAAACCGATCCGAAACTGAAGCTGATCGAGAAGCCCGGTTTCAACCTCGGCTACATCGCCTACAACGTGCGCCACAAGCCGTTCGACCAGCTCGAAGTGCGTCAGGCGCTGGACATGGCGGTGAATAAACAAGGGATTCTCAACGCCGTTTATCAAGGTGCAGGTCAATTGGCGGTCAACGCCATGCCGCCGACCCAATGGTCCTACGACGAGACCATCAAGGACGCCGCCTACAACCCGGAAAAAGCCAAAGAGTTGCTCAAGGCTGCCGGCGTAAAGGAAGGCACCGAGATCACTTTGTGGGCGATGCCGGTGCAACGTCCGTACAACCCGAACGCCAAACTGATGGCCGAAATGCTCCAGGCTGACTGGGCGAAAATCGGTCTGAAAGTGAAGATCGTCAGCTACGAATGGGGCGAGTACATCAAGCGCACCAAGAATGGCGAGCACGACATCAGCCTGATCGGCTGGACCGGTGACAATGGTGACCCGGACAACTGGCTCGGCACGCTTTACAGCTGTGATGCCATCGGCGGCAACAACTACTCCATGTGGTGCGACCCGGCTTACGACAAGCTGATCAAACAGGCCAAGATCGTCACCGATCGCGACCAGCGCACCGTGCTTTATAAACAGGCCCAGCAATTGCTTAAACAGCAAGTGCCGATCACGCCTGTCGCCCATTCAACGGTCAACCAGCCGTTGAGCGCCAAAGTCGAGGGATTCAAAGTCAGTCCCTTCGGCCGCAACGTTTTCTCGGGTGTCAGTATCGATTAACCCAACCGATTAGCCGCAATGCTGAGGGGGACCGTCTACCCCCTCACGCAGGCGCTTTGCCGAAATTCGCCTATCAGGCCTTTGGCAAACGTTTGCGATGTGTGAATGAGTTCTAAACCAATAACCGGCCAACCTAAAAAAGCCGGCATAAAAAGAAAGTAAAGGAGCTTCACCCATGAAACTGAGCAACTCCGCGATACTGGCCCTGGCCATAAGCAGCATCACCGCCACGGCTTATGCGGAAAACCAGAGTCAGGCGTTCACTCCGGTGAGCGTCAACGAAAAAAGTGCCCAGGCTGACGCCACCGGCTTCGTCGAAGGTCAATCGATCACCGGCACCACGCGTAACTGGTATGCCAACGAGCAACTGCAACGTGGCGCTAAGTTCGTTTACAAAAAGAATGGTTCGCTGGCCGAAACCGACCGCCGTATCAACTGGGTGCAGGGCACCATCATCAAGTACAACTCGGGCTTTACCGAGGGTACTGTAGGTTTCAGCACTGAAGTGGCGGCCTACAACGCCGTAGCGTTGGAGCGTGACGTCGAAAATCTGGCAGCAGGCAACGGTGGCGCGCCGAAAACCGGTTTGAGCTCCGGCAACAACCGCACCCTGACCCACAAAGGCAGCGGCGACGCTGTAGGTCAGTGGAGCAAACTTGGCCTGGCCAACCTCAAGGCACGTGTTTCCAACACCACTCTGACCGCTGGCCGCATGGGCTTCAGCAGTCCGCAGGTCGATGTGATCGGTAACCGTGCTTTGCCTTCGAGCTTTGAAGGTATTGCACTCCACAGTGAGGAATTGAACAACCTGTCCTTCGATCTGGCCTCTTTCGACCGCGTATCGCCGCGTTCGGAACAAAGCCTGCAAAAATTCCGCGCGGAGTACGCCAACGGCCGCGTCGAGTCTGATCGCGTCAACACTGCCGGTATCACCTACCAGCCGCTCGCCAGCCTGAAAACCAGCCTGTGGGGCACCCAGGTTGAAGACCTGTGGAACCAGTACTACTTCGGCGCCACCCATGAACTCGGTGACAGCAACGTCCTCAGCCTGACCACCGGTCTGAACTACTACAAGACCGTAGACGAAGGCAAAAAATTGCTGGGCGACATCGACAACGACACCTACTCGCTGTCGTTCGGTCTGACCCATCAGGCTCACAACCTGACTTTCTCGTACCAGCAAGTGAACGGTAACGAATACTTCGACTACCTGCACGAGACAAACGGCATTTACCTCGCCAACTCCCTGCTGTCTGACTTCAACGGCCCGAACGAGAAATCCTTCCAGATTTCCTATGGCATCAACATGGCCGAATATGGCGTGCCAGGCTTGAAGTTCAACATCTATCAGGCGCGTGGCTGGGGTATCGACGGTACTCACTACGACGGCAACAAAGGCGTGGCTCTCAAAGGTTACGACGGCATCCAGAATCAAGACGGCGAGCACCACTATGAATACGGCATCGGTGCGACCTATGCCGTGCAGAGCGGTCCTCTAAAAGCCGCCACAATTCGCGGCACCTACACTGCGCACCGCGCGAGCGAGTTCCAGAACGATGGCAGCATCAACGAGTTCCGTCTCGTGACCACCATCCCGTTCAACATCCTGTAAAAACGCCAATCGACGGCTGACTCATGATGAGTCGGCCGTTCGGTTTTTTGTCTTCAACCGATTGCAGAGGGTTATCGATGAAAATGCTTCCCCTACGTGCGGCCATTGCTGCCGCGTTGCTGAGTGTCGCTGTTGGCGTCTCGGCCAAACCCTTGGTGGTCTGCACCGAAGCCAGCCCGGAAGGCTTCGATATGGTCCAGTACACGACTGCAGTCACTGCGGACGCTGTGGCCGAAACCATCTTCAACCGTCTGGCCGACTTCAAGCCTGGTACCACCGACGTGATTCCAGCGCTGGCCGACTCCTGGGACATCAGTGAGGACGGTCTGACTTACACGTTCCACCTGCGTAAAGGCGTCAAGTTTCACACCACCGAATACTTCAAGCCGACCCGCGACATGAATGCCGACGACGTGGTCTGGAGCTTCCAGCGTCAGCTGGACCCGAACCATCCGTGGCACAAGAAGTCGAGCGTGGGCTTCCCGTACTTTGAGAGCATGGGCTTCAAGGAACTGCTCAAGAGCGTAGAGAAAGTCGACGACAACACGGTCAAGTTCACCCTGACCCGCCGCGAAGCGCCGTTCCTCGCCGACATCGCCATGGCGTTCTCCTCGATCTACTCCGCCGAGTACGCCGACCAGTTGCTCAAGGCCGACAAGACTGGCGACCTCAACAGCAAACCGGTCGGCACCGGCCCGTTCATCTTCCAGCGCTACGCCAAGGATGCCCAGGTACGGTTCAAGGCCAACCCGGATTACTTCCGTGGCAAGCCGCCGGCTGATGCGTTGATTCTGGCCATCGCCACTGACAACAACGTGCGCCTGCAAAAGCTCAAGGCCAACGAGTGCCAAATCGCGCTGTATCCGAAGCCGGATGACATTCCGAGCATCAAGAAAGACACCAACCTGAAAGTCGATGAACTGGACGCGATGACCGTCTCGTACATCGCCATGAACACCCAGCACAAGTACATGAGCGACGTGCGGGTACGTAAGGCAATCGACATCGCGTTCGACAAGGAAGCTTACGTCAACGCGCTGTTCGGCAAGGGCAACGCCTCGGTCGCGGTCAACCCGTACCCGCCGACGCTGCTGGGTTACAACCACGACCTGAAGAACCCGCCACGCGACCTCGACAAGGCCCGCGCCTTGCTCAAGGAAGCCGGGGTTCCAGACGGCACCGTGTTTACCCTGTTTACCCGTAACGGCGGTGGTCCGACCAACCCGAACCCGATGCTCGGCGCGCAGATGATGCAGGCTGACCTGGCGAAAGTCGGGATCAAGATCGACATCCGCGTCATGGAATGGGGCGAAATGCTCAAACGCGCCAAGAACGGTGAACACGATATGGTGTCTGCCGGATGGGCGGGCGACAACGGCGACCCGGATAACTTCCTGACGCCTATGCTCAGTTGCGAAGCTGCCAAGAACGGCGAAAACTACGCGCGCTGGTGCAACGAGAAATTCCAGACTCTGCTGGATGAAGCACGGGCTAAAGTAGATCCGGCGGAACGCGCCAAGCTCTATGAAGAGGCCCAGGTTCTGTTTAATCAGGACCAACCGTGGATCAGCATGGCCCACACCCGGATGTTCACTGCAATGCGCAACAACGTAGAGGGTTATCACATCAGCCCTCTCACCACTAATAACTTCGCCACTACCCAGGTGAAGTAGATAAGAAACTCCCGGTTTCCCTGATCCCAGGGAGACCGGGCACGCCTAACCGGCTGATGAGGTACCACACAAGATGTTTAGTTTTATTGCCCGCCGACTGGGGTTGTTGATCCCCACGTTTTTCGGCATCACCTTGCTGACTTTCGCGTTGATTCGCATGATTCCTGGCGACCCTGTGGAAGTCATGATGGGCGAACGTCGGGTCGACCCCGAAATGCACGCTCAGGCAATGGAACGCCTAGGTCTGAACAAACCGCTGTATGCCCAGTATCTGGACTACATCGGCAAACTGGCCCACGGCGATCTCGGCGAATCCCTGCGCACGCGCACCAGCGTATGGACCGAGTTCACCTCCCTCTTCCCCGCGACCCTGGAACTGTCCATGGCCGCGCTGCTGTTCGCCGGTGTCCTTGGCCTGTTGGCCGGGGTGATCGCGGCCCTCAAGCGAGGGTCCCTGTTCGACCATGGGGTGATGGGTATCTCCCTGGCGGGATACTCGATGCCGATCTTCTGGTGGGGCCTGATCCTGATCATGTTCTTCTCGGTGAGCCTGGGCTGGACCCCGGTTTCCGGGCGGATCGACCTGCTTTATGACATCGAGCCGCGCACCGGTTTCATGCTGATCGACACGCTGCTGGCCGATGACGTCGGCGCGTTTTTCGATGCGCTGCATCACCTGATCCTGCCGGCCATCGTGCTCGGTACGATCCCGCTGGCGGTGATCGCGCGGATGACCCGTTCGTCGATGCTCGAAGTCTTGCGTGAAGACTACATCCGCACCGCCCGGGCCAAAGGCCTGTCGCCATCGCGTGTGGTATTCGTGCACGGTCTGCGTAATGCGCTGATTCCGGTACTGACAGTGGTCGGCCTGCAAGTCGGCACCCTGCTGGCCGGTGCGGTTCTGACCGAAACCATCTTCTCCTGGCCCGGCATCGGCAAATGGCTGATCGAAGCCATCGGCGCCCGGGACTATCCAGTCGTACAAAACGGCATCCTGTTAATCGCTTGCCTGGTGATTCTGGTCAACTTCGTAGTGGACATCCTCTACGGCTTTGCCAACCCACGCATCCGTCATCAGCGCTGAGGTCAATATCCATGAGCACTCCAACTTCCTCAGTAGCCACTTCCGCGTCCGCCGTGGATCAAAGCCTGCTGTACCCGTCGCCGTACAAAGAGTTCTGGCAAGCCTTCTCGAAGAACAAAGGTGCCGTTGCCGGCCTGCTGTTCATGTTGCTGGTGGTTTTCTGCGCGCTGTTCGCGCCGTGGGTCGCCCCGCACAACCCGAGCGAGCAATACCGTGATTTCCTGCTGACGCCTCCGGCGTGGCTTGAAGGCGGGCAGATGCAATTCCTGCTCGGCACCGATGAACTGGGTCGTGACCTGCTGTCGCGTCTGATCCAGGGTTCGCGCCTGTCGCTGCTGATCGGCTTGTCGTCGGTGGTGATGTCGCTGATCCCGGGGATTCTGCTGGGCCTGTTCGCCGGCTTCTTCCCGAAAGCGCTTGGCCCGACCATCATGCGTCTGATGGACATCATGCTGGCCCTGCCGTCGCTGCTGCTGGCTGTGGCGATTGTCGCCATCCTCGGCCCTGGCCTGATCAACACCGTGATCGCGATTGCCGTGGTGTCCCTGCCGTCCTATGTCCGTCTGACCCGCGCTGCGGTGATGGGCGAACTGAACCGCGACTACGTGACCGCCGCCCGTCTCGCCGGTGCCGGTCTGCCCCGTCTGATGTTCATCACCGTGCTGCCGAACTGCATGGCGCCGCTGATTGTTCAGGCAACGCTCAGCTTCTCCTCGGCGATTCTCGATGCTGCTGCTCTGGGCTTCCTCGGCCTTGGCGTACAACCGCCAACCCCTGAGTGGGGCACCATGCTGGCCTCGGCCCGCGACTACATCGAACGCGCCTGGTGGGTAGTCAGTCTGCCTGGTTTGACCATTTTGCTCAGCGTGCTGGCAATCAACTTGATGGGCGACGGTCTGCGCGATGCGCTGGACCCGAAACTCAAGAACGCCGCCTGAGGAGATTCCCATGTCACTGCTAGAAATCAAGAATCTCAACGTTCGCTTCGGCGACAAGAACGCCGTGCCGGTGGTCGATGGCCTCGACCTCAAAGTGGACAAGGGCGAAGTACTGGCCATCGTTGGCGAATCCGGGTCCGGCAAGTCCGTGACCATGATGGCGCTGATGGGCCTGATCGAGCACCCGGGGATCGTCACCGCTGACTCCCTGAGTTTCGACGGCAAGAACATGCTCAAGCTGAGCAACCGCCAGCGTCGGCAGATCGTCGGCAAAGACCTGGCGATGGTATTTCAGGACCCGATGACCGCACTGAATCCGAGCTACACCGTCGGTTTCCAGATCGAAGAAGTGCTGCGCCTGCACCTGAAAATGTCCAGCAAGCAAGCTCGCAAACGTGCCATCGAACTGCTGGAAAAAGTCGAAATCCCGGGCGCCGCCAGCCGTATGGATGCTTACCCGCATCAACTGTCCGGCGGTATGAGCCAGCGTGTGGCAATTGCCATGGCGATTGCCGGCGAGCCGAAACTGCTGATCGCCGACGAACCGACCACGGCACTCGACGTGACGATTCAGGCACAGATCATGGATCTGCTGCTGGCGTTGCAGAAAGAACAGAACATGGGTCTGGTACTGATCACTCACGACCTCGCGGTCGTGGCTGAAACTGCCCAGCGCGTGTGCGTGATGTATGCGGGCCAAGCCGTTGAAGTCGGTCAGGTGCCGCAACTGTTCGACATCCCGGCACACCCGTACAGCGAAGCGCTGCTCAAGGCGATTCCGGAACACAGCCTCGGTGCCGAACGTCTGGCGACTTTGCCCGGCATCGTCCCCGGCCGTTACGACCGTCCGCAGGGTTGCCTGCTGTCGCCGCGCTGCCCGTACGTGCAGGACAACTGCCGTACCCAGCGCCCGGCGCTTGACCCGAAAAGCAACAGCCTCGCCCGCTGCTTCTACCCGCTGAATCAGGAGGTGGCGTAATGGCCGTCGTACTTACCGCCCGCGACCTGACCCGTCACTACGAAGTCTCCCGTGGCCTGTTCAAGGGCCACGCGACCGTACGCGCCCTCAACGGTGTGTCGTTCGAACTGGAAGCCGGCAAGACCCTCGCCGTTGTTGGTGAATCGGGCTGCGGCAAATCCACCCTCGCCCGCGCCCTGACCCTGATCGAAGACCCGTCTTCGGGCTCGCTGAAAATCGCCGGTCAGGAAGTTACCGGCGCCGACAAGGCTCAGCGCAAGCAACTGCGCAAAGACGTGCAGATGGTGTTCCAGAGCCCGTACGCCTCGTTGAACCCACGGCAGAAAATCGGCGATCAACTGGCCGAGCCGCTGCTGATCAACACCAACCTGAGTGCCGCCGAACGTCGCGAAAAAGTTCAGGCGATGATGAAGCAGGTCGGCTTGCGTCCCGAGCACTACCAGCGTTATCCACACATGTTCTCCGGCGGTCAGCGCCAGAGGATCGCCCTGGCCCGGGCGATGATGCTGCAACCGAAAGTACTGGTGGCGGATGAACCGACCTCGGCTCTGGACGTGTCGATTCAGGCACAGGTGCTGAACCTGTTCATGGATCTGCAGCAGGAATTCAATACTGCCTACGTGTTCATCTCGCACAACCTCGCGGTAGTGCGTCACGTTGCCGACCATGTGATGGTGATGTACCTCGGTCGTCCAGTGGAAATGGGCCCGAAAGAGGACATCTACACCCGTCCTCTGCACCCGTACACCCAGGCACTGCTGTCGGCGACACCGACCATTCACCCGGACCCGGACAAGCCGAAAATCAAGATTGTCGGCGAACTGCCCAACCCGCTGAACCCGCCGTCAGGCTGCGCTTTCCACAAGCGCTGCCCGTACGCGACCGAGCGTTGCAGCACTGAAGAGCCGGCCCTGCGCCATCTCGACAGCCGGCAGGTGGCATGCCACTACGCCGAGCAATTCCTCGACGGCGCGGCATAAAGAACTGTAGGAGTGAGCCTGCTCGCGATGGCGGTGTACCAGTCAACATCTTCATTGACTGATACACCGCCATCGCGAGCAGGCTCACTCCTACAAGTAATTTGAGTTGCTCCAGTGTTACCAAACCCCTTCTGCCCCGATTGCGCATCAGTCGAGGAAGAAGGGGTTTTCTTTTGTCTGCGATTTACGACTGGCTGTCGCCGTCATCATCGTCATCGGTGTCTGGTTCGTCAGTGGTCGAATCGTCATCGTCCTTGCTGCCGCCCTGATCCTGATCGCCAGGTTCGGACTCGGACTTGGCCAGCATGATCACACCTGCGTGCCCGTGAGCTGCATTGAATCCCTGTGGTGGCGAGGCAGTACTCGCCCAGGCCGCCGTGGTGCCAAGCGTCAACATCACCAAAACCTTAAGCAACAGCACAATGCGTTGAAAAATGTTCATAGCTGATTCCATCCTTTCTGGGTTGAAGCCTGGGTGCCGATCTGGCGCTGAGTGAAATCTAGTTCCGATCAGCCGGGTTCACCAGATAGGACGCTAATCAACCCTCGGAAATGCCCCGCCACGGCAGATCGCTTTCGAATAACACCTATAACCAGAACAGCTAAGCACTGCGCGTCGCCCGGTACATCAACGGTATCGCCAGCAACGCCAGCGCGGCACTGACCAGCCACACACTGTGCCCGCCGAAGTGGCCGTAGAGCTGACCGCCAAGCACTGGCGACAGCAACGCACTGGCGCTCCAGCTCATGAAAAACAGGCCGAAATACTGGCCACTCTTGCCTGCCTGCGCGTGCTGCATGACCAGCACATTCATCGGCGGCATGAAAAAAGCTTCACCCAGGGTCCAGATCACCGTCGACAGGCAGGCATAAAACAGCCCGGAACCAAACGGCAACATCCCCAGACCGCAAGCCAGCAATACGCTGCCCGCGATCAATTGCCGACGCAGGCCCCAGCGCTCGCCCCAATGCGACAGCGGAATTTGCAGCAACACCACCAACAGCGCATTGAGCCCGAATTGCCAGCCGATGGCCTCGGTACTCAAGTGGTAATACTCACGCAGATAGTTGCCGAGGGTGCTGTAGACCGTGTCGAAAGCGATGCCGAGCAGCACCGCCGCTGCCAGCAACCAGAGGAATGGTTTGTCGCGATAAGGTACGCCGGGGCCAGCCGCGTTCTCGGGCACCGGGTCGGCAATCAGCACCGGGCGATGCCAGGTCGAACGGACAAACCAGAGCAACGCCAGCGCTGTCATTGCCGCGCTGACAAAAAACACCCAGCGAAAACCCGTCTGCGCCAGCACGCCACCGGCCACCCCGGCGACCGCCATGCCGAGGTTGCGCGCAACCCGACTCAGCGATTGCGCACGGGCGCGCTGTGCAGGCTGACAATATTCCATGATCAACCGCTGATGCAGTGTGCGAATGGCGCCATCGAGCGTGCCGCTGAACAACAGCAACCCGGCCAGCAACGGCACTTGTGTGACCAGCCCCAGCGCAATCAGGGTCCACACCGAAAGAAAAAACAGCGCCGCGGTGAGCCGTGCCGTGGGCACATGATCACTGAGCAGCCCACCGGCCATCGAGCCGATCAACAGCCCCGCGCCATAAGCGGAGAGCAACCAGCCCACCGTCTCAATCGCCAGCCCCAGCTCCTGGCGCAGATACAGCGCCATGAACAGCTTGACCATGCTGCTCAGGCGATTGATGAACAGCAGCGCGGCGAGCACCCAGGCCATTGGGCTGAAGTAGCCGTCATATCGCAGCAGGTGAGTCAGTCGACTCAGCATTCCCTTTGATCCTTTTCCCTGTGGACAATCGCTGTGGATGAAATCCGCCCTCCGAACACTAACCGTCGACGCCGAGGTTGTCGTTAGCAAAAACTCCAAGTGCAGAAGATCAAAAGATCGCAGCCTTCGGCAGCTCCTACGGGATCGCGTGCAATAAAAAGCCCCCGAGGCTTTCGCATCGAGGGCTTTTGGCGGAACCGTTCAGCGCTTAGTGATGCTCACGCGTCGCACGGAATTTCACGTCCGGCCAGCGCTCTTCCATCAGTGCCAGGTTGACCCGCGTCGGGGCGAGGTAGGTCAGGTGACCGCCGCCGTCGATCGCGAGGTTTTCCACAGCCTTGTTGGAAAATTCTTCGAGTTTCTTCTTGTCACCGCATTCGATCCAGCGCGCGGAATAAACGGTGATCGGCTCGTAGGAGCACTCGACCTTGTATTCCTCTTTCAAGCGGCTGGCGACCACATCGAACTGCAGCACACCAACGGCGCCGAGGATGATGTCGTTGCTGCGCTCCGGGAAGAACACCTGCGTCGCGCCTTCTTCGGCCAACTGTTGCAGGCCCTGACGCAGTTGCTTGGATTTCAGCGGATCGCGCAGACGTACGCGGCGGAACAGTTCCGGGGCGAAGTGCGGGATACCGGTGAAACCCAGGGCTTCGCCTTCGGTGAAGGTGTCGCCAATCTGGATCGTGCCGTGGTTGTGCAGACCGATGATGTCGCCGGCAAACGCTTCTTCAAGCTGCTCACGCTCGGAGGAGAAGAACGTCAGGGCGTCGCCGATGCGCACATCCTTGCCGGTGCGCACATGGCGCATCTTCATGCCTTTCTCGTACTTGCCGGAGCAGATACGCATGAAGGCGATGCGGTCGCGGTGTTTCGGGTCCATGTTCGCCTGGATCTTGAAGATGAAGCCCGAGAACTTCTCTTCAATCGGCTCGACGGTGCGCTCGTTGGCCACACGGGCCAGCGGACGCGGTGCCCAGTCCACCACGGCATCAAGCACGTGATCGACACCGAAGTTGCCCAGTGCGGTACCGAAGAACACCGGGGTCAGTTGGCCGTCGAGGAACTCCTGCTGGTTGAACTCGTGGCAGGCGCCCTGCACCAGTTCCAGCTGATCGACGAAGCGATCGTACTCATCACCGAGGTGGGCGCGGGCTTCGTCGGAATCGAGCTTCTCGATGATCTTGGTTTCGGTGCGTTCGTGACCGTGACCGGCGGTGTAGACAATGATGTAGTCGTCGGCGAGGTGATACACGCCTTTGAAGTCGCGGTAGCAACCGATCGGCCAGGTGATCGGCGCAGCCTTGATCTTCAGAACGGCTTCGATTTCGTCGAGCAGCTCGATCGGGTCGCGAATGTCACGGTCGAGTTTGTTGATGAAGCTGACAATCGGCGTGTCACGCAGACGGCAGACGTCCATCAGCGCAATGGTACGTGGCTCTACACCCTTACCGCCGTCGAGAACCATCAATGCCGAGTCGACCGCCGTCAGGGTGCGGTAGGTATCTTCGGAGAAGTCTTCGTGGCCCGGGGTGTCGAGCAGGTTGATCATGTGGTCGCGATACGGGAACTGCATGACCGACGTGGTAATGGAAATACCACGCTGTTTCTCCATCTCCATCCAGTCGGATGTCGCATGGCGATCGGACTTACGCGATTTCACCGTGCCGGCCACTGCAATCGCCTTGCCCATCAACAGGAGCTTTTCGGTGATGGTGGTTTTACCGGCATCGGGGTGGGAAATAATGGCGAAAGTGCGGCGTTTCGCGACTTCGGCGGCCTGTCTGGTCATGGGAAATCGCCTGGCGGTGATTCAAAAAAGGGCCGCGATTATAGCCCAACTCAGTGCAATAACCGAACCGTTGAGCACATTAAGGGTGGCCAAATGCTGCCTCAGATGGGAACCTTTTAAAGCACGGAGACGTCCATCCCCTGTTACGACATTTCGTCAGGGGCTGAAAAATCAGCAAGTTAGCCTGACGAGGCTGCGCTCATGGCTCGCTTTCAGACCGCTTTTGCCGGACTGAAAAGCAGCTGCTTCTCGCGAACGACTTTCCCGGCAGCCAGGCATGGCATGCCACACGGGACGGCGTTCGCCGACTATAAAAAAGGAGTCCGCCTGTGGCTATCCGCTATGGCAAAGGGCTGATTGGAGGTGCGGTGGTGATCGCGCTCCTGGCCCTGCTGGTCCACTGGATCGGCATCAACACGATCGAACACTACCGCGACGATTTGTTGTTTTACCTGCAAGCTCATCTGATTCTCGTCCTTGCTTCAATGCTCGCTGCCCTTGTCGTGGGCATCCCCGCCGGCATCTTCCTCAGCCGCCCGACCATGGTCGGCCGCGCCGAACGCTTCATGCAGATCTTCAACATCGGCAACACTGTGCCGCCCCTCGCCGTACTGGCCATCGCCCTCGGTATCCTCGGGATCGGCAGTGGCCCTGCGATCTTCGCGTTGTTCCTCGCCTCCCTGCTGCCGATTGTGCGCAACACCTACGAAGGTCTGAAAAACGTTCAAGGCTCGCTGAAAGAAGCAGCGGTCGGGATCGGCATGACGCCGCGTCAGGTGCTGTGGAAAGTCGAATTGCCCAACGCAGTGCCGATCATTGTCGGTGGCGTGCGTGTGGCACTGGCGATCAACGTCGGGACAGCGCCGCTGGCGTTCCTGATCGGCGCCAACAGCCTTGGCAGCCTGATATTCCCCGGGATTGCCCTGAACAATCAGCCGCAACTGCTGCTCGGCGCCGCGTGCACCGCGCTGCTGGCCTTGTTGCTCGACGCACTGGTGACACTCGCCAGCCGTCTCTGGCTCGAACGCGGCTTGCGCCCGTCTTAAGCCTCGGCAAAGGAATTTTCATGAAACGACTTAGCTTGATCTTAGGCTGCGTCCTGCTGTTCGCAGGAATCGCACAAGCCGCTGAAAAACCGCTTATCCGCATCGGCGCCCGGGTGTTCACCGAACAGACCCTGCTCGCGGAAATCACTTCGCAATACCTGCGCAGCAAAGGCTACGACGCACAGGTTACCGGTGGTCTGGGCAGCAATCTGGCCCGCAGCGCCCACGAAAGCGGACAACTCGACATGCTCTGGGAATACACCGGCGTATCGCTGGTGGCCTACAACCATGTCACTGAAAAACTCGACAGCGAACAGTCCTACGCCCGAGTAAAAGAACTCGACGCGAAAAAAGGCCTGATCTGGCTGACCCCGTCGAAATTCAGCAACACCTACGCCCTCGCCCTGCCGAAAAACGTCGCCGAGGAATACCCGCAGATCAACAGCATCAGCGATCTGAACAAGGTGCTGCGCGACGAAGCCAAGACGAATCACTTGGTGGCGCTGGACACCGAGTTCGCCAATCGCTCCGACGGCCTGCTCGGCATGGTCAAGTTGTATGACATGAACCTGGGCCGCGAAAACATCCGGCAGATGGACGCGGGGCTGGTTTACACCGCGCTGCGTAATGGTCAGGTGTTTGCCGGTCTGGTCTACACCACCGATGGTCGCTTGAACGCTTTCGGCCTGAAGCTGCTGGAAGACGACAAGCACTACTTCCCCGACTACACCGCCGCACCCGTGGTGCGTCAGGCCTACCTCGACGCTCACCCGAAACTGGCTGAGCAACTCAAGCCACTGGCCGAATTGTTCGACGACGAAACCATGCGCCAACTGAACGCGCGGGTCGATGTCGATCATGAAAGTCCATCGTCGGTTGCCGCTGATTTCCTGCGTCAGCATCCGCTGAATTAAGAGAGGAGAAGTCATGGAATTCTTGAACGCCTTTTCCCATCTCGACTGGCAGCAGGTGATGCACCTGACCTGGCAGCACATCACGCTGGTCGGCATCGCCGTCAGTCTGGCGATTCTCTTCGGTGTGCCGCTGGGCATTCTGATGACGCGCTTCCCGAGCCTTGCCGGCCCGTTGCAGGCCAGCGCCACAGTGCTGCTGACCGTGCCGTCGATTGCGCTGTTCGGCCTGCTGCTGCCGTTCTACTCGAAATTCGGCCAGGGCCTAGGCCCGATGCCGGCGATCACGGCGGTGTTTCTCTATTCGCTGCTGCCGATCATGCGCAACACCTACCTCGCCCTCACCGGCGTCGAACCGGGTATCCGTGAAGCCGCACGCGGTATCGGCATGACCTTCGGCCAGCGCCTGCGCATGGTCGAGTTGCCGATTGCGGTACCGGTGATCCTCGCAGGCGTGCGCACCGCCGTGGTGATGAACATCGGCGTAATGACCATCGCCGCAACCATCGGCGCCGGTGGCCTTGGTGTGTTGATCCTCGCTTCCATCAGCCGCAGTGACATGTCGATGCTCATCGTCGGCGCGCTGCTGGTCAGTCTTCTGGCGATTTTCGCCGACTTGTTTTTGCAGTGGCTGCAACGCTCGTTGACTCCAAAAGGACTCCTGAAATGATCGAACTTCAAAACCTCAGCAAGACCTTCCAAAGCAACGGCAAAGATGTCAAAGCCGTGGACTCGGTAAGCCTGACCGTCAATGAAGGCGAAATCTGCGTGTTCCTCGGGCCATCGGGCTGCGGCAAAAGCACCACGCTGAAGATGATCAACCGCTTGATCAAACCGACCTCAGGCAAGATCCTGATCAACGGCGAAGACACCACCGATCTCGACGAAGTGACCCTTCGCCGCAACATCGGCTATGTGATTCAGCAGATCGGCCTGTTCCCGAACATGACCATCGAAGAGAACATCGTCGTCGTGCCGAAACTGCTCGGCTGGGACAAACAGAAATGCCATGACCGCGCTCGCGAACTGATGAGCATGATCAAACTTGAGCCCAAGCAGTATCTGCATCGTTATCCGCGAGAACTGTCTGGTGGCCAGCAACAGCGTATCGGCGTAATCCGCGCAT
Organism: Pseudomonas sp. McL0111; assembly: GCF_052567255.1. Lineage (NCBI taxonomy): Bacteria > Pseudomonadati > Pseudomonadota > Gammaproteobacteria > Pseudomonadales > Pseudomonadaceae > Pseudomonas > Pseudomonas sp. McL0111. The sequence goes on from NZ_CP199585.1 coordinate 589,269, forward strand.
TGGCCGCAGATGCGCCGCTGCTATTAATGGATGAGCCGTTCGGCGCGGTCGACCCGATCAACCGCGAGATGATTCAGAACGAGTTCTTCGAGATGCAACGGGCGCTGAACAAGACTGTGATCATGGTCAGCCACGACATCGACGAGGCAATCAAACTGGGCGACAAGATCGCGATCTTCCGCGCCGGCAAGCTGTTGCAGATCGACCACCCGGATACGTTGCTGGCGCATCCGGCGGACGACTTTGTCAGCAACTTCGTCGGCCAGGACAGCACGCTCAAACGCCTGCTGTTGGTGAAGGCTGAAGATGCAGCGGACAACGCGCCATCGGTCAGCCCGGAAACCCCGGTAGCCGATGCGCTGGAGTTGATGGATGAGCATGACCGTCGCTATGTGGTGGTCACTGATGGTGAGAACAAAGCGCTGGGCTATGTCCGACGTCGCGACCTGCATCGTCAGACCGGTACCTGCGCGCAGTATCTGCGTGAGTTCAACGCTACGGCTGCATATGACGAGCATCTGCGCATCCTGCTGTCGCGCATGTATGAGTTCAATCGGGCGTGGCTGCCGGTGATGGATGCCGAGCGGGTGTTCCTCGGTGAGGTGACACAGGAGTCGATTGCGGCTTACTTGAGTTCGGGTCGTTCGCGCGGGATGAAGACCAACATCGTCTCCCCGGCTGAGGCCGTGGTCGCCTGATTACCCGATAAAAACACAAAACCCTGTGGGAGCTAGCCTGCTAGCGATTGGGCAATGTCAGTCAATACTGTTTTGATGATGAAATTGTCATCGCCAGCAGGCTGGCTCCCACAGGTTCCGTGGAGATTTAAAGTCATTGGCAAGGCGGCAAAGAATCTCAACACGTGCCGATCACACGACACTTGAAGAACCCCCTTCCAAACAAGCAAAACCCCTCTCTGACTCCCTTCTCGCAGCCATCGTCGCCGATGTTGCAGTTATCGCACTTACCTACAATAAAGCGCACAACTGCGTCGAACGTGCAGGTATTTTTAACACTTCGAAATTCTTCGGGAACATCTGTCCGTCATCTCGGTCGGCTACAAAGAGTGATGCAAGTGACGCACGTCAGAGATGTGCAAAAACGCGACATTTTTAGTTGATCTCAGGCCACTCACGCCCTAAAGTTCGCGCCGAACGTCCATGCTGGAAACGATCCATCCGGCTCAAGTACTGACGACGAGACAGCAAGGCCAAGGGCAAGCTCCCATGGCCTTTTTGCTTTCGGCGACATGCCTTGGGAAGTAGGCGAACCAAAGTGGGGATACGGAGGACGTTCATTTGCACCCATTGTTTTTACCCGTTTGCCCATAGGAGCACTCCAGCATGTCGATCAATGTCGAAGACTATTTCGCGCGCGCCACTTTTGACAAAATGAAGGCGTTCGCCGACAAACAGGAAACCCCGTTCGTGGTGATCGACACCGCGATGATCAGCCAGGCCTACGATGACCTGCGTGCCGGTTTCGAATTCGCCAAGGTTTACTACGCAGTCAAGGCCAACCCGGCTGTCGAGATCATCGACCTGCTCAAGGATAAGGGGTCGAGCTTCGACATCGCCTCTATCTATGAGCTGGACAAGGTGATGGATCGCGGCGTCAGCGCCGATCGCATCAGCTACGGCAACACCATCAAGAAATCCAAGGACATCCGCTACTTCTACGAGAAGGGCGTGCGTCTGTTCTCCACCGACTCCGAAGCCGACCTGCGCAACATCGCCAAGGCTGCGCCGGGCTCGAAAATCTACGTGCGTATCCTCACCGAAGGCTCGACCACCGCGGACTGGCCACTGTCGCGCAAATTCGGCTGCCAGACCGACATGGCCATGGATCTGCTGATCCTCGCTCGTGACCTGGGTCTGGTGCCGTACGGCATCTCGTTCCACGTTGGCTCGCAGCAGCGCGACATCAGCGTCTGGGACGCGGCCATCGCCAAGGTCAAAGTGATCTTCGAGCGTTTGAAAGAAGAAGACGGCATCCACCTGAAGCTGATTAACATGGGCGGTGGCTTCCCGGCCAACTACATCACCCGTACCAACAGCCTGGAAACCTACGCCGAAGAAATCATCCGCTTCCTCAAGGAAGACTTCGGTGATGACCTGCCGGAAATCATTCTGGAACCGGGCCGTTCGCTGATCGCCAACGCCGGCATTCTGGTCAGCGAAGTGGTGCTGGTTGCACGTAAATCGCGCACCGCCGTCGAGCGTTGGGTTTACACCGATGTGGGCAAGTTCTCCGGCCTGATCGAAACCATGGACGAAGCGATCAAGTTCCCGATCTGGACCGAGAAGAAAGGCGAGATGGAAGAAGTGGTAATCGCCGGCCCGACCTGCGACAGCGCCGACATCATGTACGAGAACTACAAGTACGGTCTGCCACTGAACCTGGCCATCGGTGATCGTCTGTACTGGCTGTCGACCGGTGCGTACACCACCAGTTACAGCGCCGTTGAATTCAATGGCTTCCCGCCGCTGAAATCGTTTTACGTCTAAGCAGCTTCACAAGTAAAAAGGTCCCTTGAACGGGACCTTTTTTATTTTCTTAGCCAGGCCTCAAAGTGATTCAACATCTGTAGAAGCTGCTTGGCATCCGCCTGTGCAGATTCAATCTTGAAGTTCAGCATTCCCATGGTGGCCATATTTGCCGTTTGCGTGAGATCGGTGTTCAACGTTGATATACGCAGCGAAATCTCCCTGACGAATACCCCCATTTGAGTATTCAGCAGTACAAAATCAGTAAAGAGCTTCGCAATATCGGCCTGGTACTCTTTGACCCTGATCGAAGGGTCTGAAGAAGAGTAGGCAAGGTCCCAAATAGGCACCGTGATGGTTTTCCTGAACAACTCTTGCGCAACAGTCGGTTGCGTGTGACACGCACACGACTGCCAACCCATTATTTTGATGAAAGCTGCGTTCAATCCGAATGAGGCTTCACCCAACGTGTCAATTATTCCGCCGAGCGACGTAATCACGCCGTTTAGACTCCAAAAACGATTACCTAACTCGTGCACCAATGATCTGGCGCTCGTGGGGGGAAACGGCCCCCAATTCATCGAGTGATAGAGGCGGTAACTTCTCACATCTATTTTATTGACGGGCTCGCTTCTGGATGTCCTCTGCGTTATCTCCAAAGATTCTCGACCGAATATCTCTAACTCATTAACGTGTCGATTGACCAACTCCCTTATCTGCTCAACTCGCGCCCAGTGCCCTTGTAGATATTGTTCATAAAAACCGACACGATTCAGTCGGGTGTCCCAAGACAGCTCTGCACGCCGATGCCCCATTTGTCCACGAGCATCAAATATCAGCGAAGTACTGTTGTAGATGGGAACCAATGTATAGAGCCAACGACTATATCGATCCAGTACGCGTCGTTGTTGCGTAGAAAATTCATAGTTCATTAATTCATACTCTCCATGCAGGAGGCGGGGAATATCCCGCCTCCTCATCTCCTTATTATTGAGAAATGGATTTCAGAAACTTAACGACATCGGCAATTTTCGCAATTGCCGAGGTCGCCCGCTCTTCCACCGCTATCGAAGTGTCCTGGGAAAAATCACGAGAAAAAACACCAAAGTCACCAATCAGGTTTTCGAACTCGGTCACGTAACTGGAGCGTTCCCCATCCAGCATGTCCAACGTATTGACTAACTCAATCCGCCCAACAATCCGAGTAAGATCCTTGGCGTATTTTTGCGACTCAGCACGTAATTCAGCCGCCTTTTCGCTGAGTCGGCGATGCGCAGCCAGCATATTCAGGAAAGAGATGGCCTCGCCAATACCGGAAATCAACTTTTTCAGCGTATCAATCGCCAACAAAGCGATTTGAACCTGTGGAGGTGCCAGGCCCAACGCCTTAAGACTTTCAAGCGACAACCTGGCTTCCTCGCCGATCTTCTCAATGCCAGCCTTGCTGATCAGATCAATCGCTTCCGTGACGGACTTCATCTCTCCAACGAGTACTGCCAGTTTCTCTTCGGATTTTATCTTGAGGCTTTCAGTAACGGCCTGATTACCTTTCAGATTTACGATCCACTCGGCAGAGGCTTTTTTGTCGTAGGCAACACCAACACTGCCAACAACACTTTTAAAGTCGTGAGTCTGTTCAAATACTTTAGCGGAAAATGCTTTGAGTTCTTTTTCCATATCTTCGCGAACTTCATCCGCGTCCTCCGGAAAATCCAGTTCCGTCTGATAGGACCTCAGCTTCCTTTCGACCTGCATCATATTGATACTGGTTTTCTGGGCCTGATCGCGCAAGTCAAAGGTCGCCTTGTTCACAGCAAGCGCCATACTGTTCATGGCCCCGACGGTGCCAGGCATATAATCAAATTGTTCAAATAGCATTTGCGCGGAAACATTCAGCTTCTGCACAGAAGCGTTAGAGTTACGCAGCTTGGCCATGTTGAACACTGGCTCAGCAGAATTGGCCAACAGACGTTTCATTAGCGACCTGCTCCGAATTTCCAAATTACTATTTTCGTAGTCTTTATCAGCCTCGGCAAACACAGCGAGCAACTGATCGGCGCTGGATTTTATTTGTTCCCACGGCCCGATAATATTCATTATCTGATTCTTGAATCGACGCAACGAAACGGCTTCGTCGATGTTATCGACTTCAGCAACGGAAGCGCCGACATAATCACTGAGCGAATTCCAAACCAGCATCAGATTTTGCGTTGCCACTTCAGCTTCTATCGCCACATAACTCAGGTTTTGAAGATCATCGCGGATTTTATTCAACGAACTCAGCGTCTGATTCTTGCTGGCCATCTTTTGATTATCCGCCTGCTGCTGTTGCTTCAACGCGTTACGTTCACGGCGTATTTGTTCCGCTTTGACGCCCTGATAGATACCCAGAATCAATCCGCCGATATTGAGCGTCGCCGCAGCAGCGATCGCCTCCTGAACCAGAGCCTCGTACTGTTTATTCAGCGTATCAATTTCACTCGAGCGCTGATCAATCTGGCCTTGCAACGCCTTTATATCTGCCGCGTAGGTGTTTCTGGAGACGAATTCCAGTCGCAACTTGATTTCCGGAAGAACACTCGCGCGCATATCGATGCCAAAACGATCCAGCTCCCCGCGTACCTGTTCGGCCCTTTGATGACAAACCCTGATCTTCGCCAATAGATCATTGAGATAGCCCCTGATATCGGTGACATCATCTGACGACAATTCAAGATCAGGCAGCCCAGCGATCTGCCTTTGAAGCTTCAGATACTCTTCAACGGTAGAAATATTGTGTTCTTCCAGATACCTCGAAGACTTGAGTTCGTCATACACTTCTACAATTGCTGTTCCGGTCCTGATAATGCTCCCGGCGAAGATCTTCAGATCGGTTCCTGTCAACATGACCTTTTCACGCAAAGGTGACCAGCGCCGGGCATGTTGGTAAGTGACGGTAAACGTGCGTAAAAAGTCGCGGGCAGTACGCCCCACGCCACCATCATCACCGGAACCATAATTCAGATAGGCAATTACATCATTCAGTTGGGTAGGAAGGGACAGCCCCAGAGTTTCATACCTCCTCAGACTGATGATTTGCTCCTTGGTCAGTTGTATACCGGTCTCCCGATTGTATCCGTCACCTTCACCCATCGATGCACTTACAAAAATCATGGGGGCTTTGGCGGCGGCCTCGACCACCTTGTCATTCATCTTCAATTCCATTACAGACTCCTTGTCTTTTTTGGAAATAAATACTAATTATTTATTACAGCAGCCACTGATATGCTCCAACAATTCCAAGCTTCTGCGCCGAACAAACCTATTTCCACCACTGCAGTTAGCACAAGCTAATAAATATTAAATCTCAAGACAGCAAACTCCTAACTCACCAACAATAAGTCACACACATTCAATATACGAAACACCGAAAGCGAGATTAGTCTGAGGACTCAAATTCACCACAAAAGGAATTCAAAGGTGCAATCAAGTCCAACCCCACTGGTCACTAAAGACGACATCCGCAGGATCAAAAATTACATTTCGGCAGCGAAAGCATTGCCTCGCACGGTTGAAGAAGTAGAGAAACAATTAAAAACATCGCACACCGGTATAGCAGGACTGGAATTGATCGACGTGGTGACTCTTAATCACACGATCATTAATAACGCCAACTCCTGGAACGATATCGAGTATTCGATGAAACGCGTCGCTGGCAGCCTGGCGACCTTCTCGGAAGATCTGGAGAGCTTTGGCCAGGACATCATCGATGCTATCGAGACCATGCCGGGTTATGTGAATTACCTGAGCACTATCGACACGCTGACGGAAGAGGAAATCAATAGCCTTCCACCTCTGGAAATGGGCAAGGCCGAGAAAAGCCGGTTCGGTTCGATCAATGAGTCACTAGTATTTATTGCCAGTTCGATTAATGAGAAAAAACTCAGCAGCCTGGATGTGAGCGAGCGCCTTAAATTCTTCAAATCCGAACTTAACGATAAAGTTGCCATCGGCATTGGCGAAAAGTTGAATCTCGCCAACAGCGAACAAACCAACCGGCAAGTCACCGAGCTTAACGCCGCCATTGACCAGGCGCAGCAACAGATAAACGAAAAAACCAAAGAGACCGAACCTGATTTTTTTGATCACATTCTCGGCTTTATAGTTGGTCACGGCAACAGCGTCGGCCGCGAGGTTTGGTACAAATATCTCGAGATTCAGCAGGCCATACACTTACGTCCTCTGATCACCCAACGAGATGTATTGACGGAGCAAGTCAAACAAAAAAGCATTCTCGCCGGCAGCCTTATGGAGTTTCAAGCAGGCTTGGGTAGCATGTCGATTTACATTGAGGGGGCAATCCAAAGCACTTCGCATTTAGAGACCTTGTGGATATCCATCACCGACTACATTAACGCTTCTAAAAACAAAGTAGAGGGCATGAATGATTTCCTCACGCTCCGGAGTTTTGTTTCGAGTTTAAAGATCGTTCTAAAAAACTGGAAAACAGTTCAAAACAATTCAAACACGCTTATCCGCGCATTCGACTAACTTCTACCTCATACGGAATAACTAAACATGAAAGACGCTACTTACGTTCTCCCCGACCTTGGCCGTGTTCGAGAAAGCCGCGAGGCCATTCGTTATCAGGCAATCACTGGCTCCGCCAATATTTACATCAAGGCCCTGGGCGATGAACTCATCAGCCTGAATGCGGCAGTCAATGAACTTGACCAAGCGGCCGCCAACGCCATTACCTCTGCAATTACGGCGTTGGACACAGACGATCTGAGCGAGAACCTGAAAGCGCTGGCCGACATCAAGCGAGAAGAGCCGAGCGATCAGACCAAAAACGCCCGCGAGCTTTACTCGCAAGTCGTCACACAATTGATCAAGTTGTGCACCGGGCAAATTTCCACTCTGCACTCAGCACTGAAAAACAGGGTGTTCGATGTGCAGAGCATCACCATCAGCAACAACCGGTTCAGGCTCGAAGAATTGGCTGCTGCCAAAGTCAATCTGGACAGGGAATACAGCGCCGAGAAAATCCCGCTGGATGAATTGAAAGGCGATGAGGCCGTGCTGAATCTGGCGATCACCGAATTTGAAAAGCTGACCTTCATCGATCGAATCAAACCCCTGTTCGAGCAACTCAAGGCATTGATCGGCAATAAGCCGAAAACACCTGAAGCCGCTGCGCTGGAAGCTGGTCTGGTTGTCGCCAACAAGTTTCTGGATGAAGCTAACGAACTGATCAAATACAAAGATTTGATCAGTGCGCGAAAAATCATACAGACGCGCCTTGTGCAACGTGAGGAGCGAGTGATGTCGCTGGCAAAACAGATTCGTGAAAACGAAGACAAGTCCCATCAGCTAAATGACACACAGAAAGTACTTCCGCACCGAGAGGCTTATGTCAGTGAAACCAACAAACTGACGGATGCGCTGTCTGCCTTTCTCGGCGCCATTACGCCGTCGGCCAACGACGAACTTTCCACCCGCGGCGAACTGATGCTCGAACAGAGCCAGGCACTGCGTGACTACATGCATCAACTCCAGGGTCGCTGGCTGCGCGGTTGATCAAGGTGCGTGCCCTTCATTGCAATTGAAGGGCACTCCCGCCGCCGCCCAGTAGCTCCGCCCGTTGGCTGTAAGCCTCCGCCATGAGTCGAATCTGCGGATGCGCTGAAGCCATCAACGACTCACAGCTGATTCGCAGAAACCGCAGGTTGCCACCGTCCAATGCTTTACTCAGCCATTGCAGTGCTGCGTCGATTCGCCCCTCCTGCGCCAACACCGCGGCATAACTGAATTGCCCGCGAAAATCTCCACCCTCGGCCGAACGCCGATACCAGTCGCGTGCCGCTAATGGGTCCGGTGGGCAAATCTGCCCTTCCTCACAATAACGCCCGAGCAGATTCATCGACTTCGCATGGCCGGCCTCGGCGGCGCGTTGATACAAACGCATCGCTTGAGCATGATCCACCTCCACACCACGCCCGGTTGCCAGCAAATTGGCCAGGTTGTACATCGCCCAATCCAGCCCCACGTCGGCGGCTATTCGATAGTGCCGCACAGCAGCCACAGCATCCGCCACGCAACCCCAGCCATGTTCATGGCAACGCCCGAGCATGTTGCGCGCCATCAGGTGACCATGGCCGGCCGCAATGCTGAACCAGCGCATTGCCAGTGGTTGATCCTGCGCGATGCCCTGACCATCCAAAAGAATCTGTCCGAGCAACGCCTGCGCCTCGACGACGCCCTCGCCCGCCGCCAGCAGGATCGCCTGCGCGGCACGAGCCGGGCTTTCTTCGAGCATGGCGCGCAATTGTTCGCCATCGAGAACTTCTTGGCGGCGTAAACGAAAGTCCGCCACTCAGACCTCGACCCAGCGACGCAACAGGTTGTGGTAAGTGCCGGTGAGGCGGATCAACGACGGATGATCAGGCATGTCCTGGGTCAGTTGCTGGATCGCCCCATCCATCTCGAACAGCAGCGCTCGCTGACTGTCTTCGCGCACCAGACTTTGCGTCCAGAAGAACGACGCATATCGCGCGCCACGGGTGACCGCATTGACCTTGTGCAGACTGGTGCCGGGATATAGAACCATGTCGCCGGCAGGCAGTTTCACTCGTTGGGTGCCGAAGGTGTCCTGAATTTCCAGTTCGCCACCGTCGTAGTCCTCGGGCTCGCTGAAAAACAGCGTGGCCGACAGATCGGTGCGCACTCGTTCGATGCTGCCCTTGGGCTGGCGCACGGCGTTGTCGATGTGGAAATCGAAGCTGCCACCCGCCGTGTAACAGTTCACTAACGGAGGAAACACTTTGTGCGGAAGCGCGGCGGACATGAACTGTGGATTTTTCCACAGTCGCTCAAGCATCGCTGCGCCGATCTCCTTGGCCAGCGGATGGCCTTCAGGCAGTTGCAGATTGTGCTTGGCCTTCGCCGATTGATAGCCGGCGGTGATCTTGCCATCGGCCCAATCCGCTTGCTCCAGAGCCTCGCGAATGCGCTGCACTTCTTCTTTCGCGAACAAGCTGGGGATGTGCAGCAACATGGCAAAGCTACCTGATGGCAAAGGGACGCCAATGGTATTGATTCTTATTGGCTGTGTACAACCCATGCGACGAACGAATCGGCAAAAACCGTAAGGTTAAATTGTAAAGAATGTAAATTCAGTGCAGTTAGCAATGTTTCGCAATTGATACGAATACCTGTTTACCCTATATTCCGCGACCTCAAATCCTTGGGGAGGGGAATAGAAATGTCACGTCAACAATCACAATTACCGGTCAGTTCACCACGTTTGCTCGCCTCTGCAATTGGCGTGGCAATCACGGCCGGCTCCGCTGGCCACATGGTGTTCGCCGCAGAAAAGACCGACAGCAAAGCCTCCGGCAACGCCATCGCGCTGGACGCAACTTCCATCACCGGCCAGGCTCAGGACTCGACGTCCTATCAGGTCGAGAAAGCCTCCTCGCCCAAGTACACCGCACCGCTGATCGATACACCGCGCTCGGTCACCGTGATTCCACAACAAGTATTGAAAGACACTGGCGCCCTGAACATGCAGGACGCGCTGCGTACCGTGCCGGGCATCACCTTTGGCGCTGGTGAAGGCGGCAACCCGCAGGGCGACCGTCCGTTCATCCGTGGCTTCGACGCCCAGGGTGACACCTACCTCGACGGCGTGCGCGACACCGGTTCGCAGAGCCGCGAAATCTTCGCTGTGGAAAACATCGAAGTCAGCAAGGGCCCGAACTCCGCTATCGGCGGTCGCGGCGCGGCTGGCGGCAGCATCAACCTGGTGAGCAAGAAAGCGCACCTGGGCAACTCGTTCGACGGTGGTTTTACCTGGGGCTCCGACCAGACCCAGCGCTACACCCTCGATGGCAACTACCAGTTCAGCGACACCGCTGCCGGCCGTCTGAACCTGATGAGCCACGAGAGCAACGTCGCCGGTCGCGACAAGGTCGATTACGACCGTTGGGGTATCGCCCCGTCCCTGGCGTTCGGCCTGGGCACCGACACCCGCGTCAACCTCGATTACTACCATCTCGAAAGCAACGACACCCCGGACTCCGGCATTCCTTACTCCATCCCGACCGGTGGTTCAGCCGCACGTACCAAGTCGAACCCGGACAAGCCAAATTCAGGCGGTGATCACAGCAACTTCTACGGTCTTGATCGCGACTTCCGCAAGGGCCGCACCGACACCGCGACCTTCGCCATCGAGCATGATCTGAGCGACTCGCTGACGATCAAGAACACCCTGCGTCACGGCACCAGCATGCAGGATTACATCCTGACCCAGCCGGACGACAGCAAGGGTAACGTCAACAACGGCAGCGTCTGGCGTCGTGCGAATACTCGGGTGAGCAACACTGAGACCACCACCAACCAGACTGACCTGTTCGGCAACTTCTACGTCGCCGGTTTCAAGAACAGCTTCTCCACCGGTGTCGAATACACCCGTGAGGAAAGCCAGAAGTCCTCGTACAACGTCAACACCGACACCACGCCGCGCACGACTAACGTGCCTTCGAGCACCAACTGCACCCCGTCGATGATCGGCGCGTCGAGCGGCTACAACTGCACCTCGCTGTCGAACCCGAACCCGAACGATCCATGGAACGGCGCGATCTCGCGTAACTACGCCGGCACCGACACCAAGGCCAACACCTACGCACTGTATGTGTTCGACACCCTGGAATTGTCTCCGCAGTGGCTGGTAAACATGGGCCTGCGTTACGACCACTTCGACACCGACTACAAGACCTACACCGCAGCCGGCGCCACCACCGCCAAAGGTGCTGACACCAGCGAGTTCGTCACCGGCCAGTTCGGTGTCGTCTACAAACCTGCGGAAAACGGCAGCATTTATGCTTCCTACGCCACCTCGGCCACACCACCGGGCAACACCCTGGGTGAAGGCATGGACGGCAACCCGTTGGGCGGCGCGACTGATCGCAGCGGCAACCTGCTGAGCAGCGACATGGAGCCGGAAACCACCAAGAACTACGAGATCGGCACCAAGTGGGATCTGCTGAATGATCGTCTGTCGCTGACGGCCGATATCTTCCGCACCGAGAAAGAAAACGCTCGTGTTCAAGTCGACACCACGTCGTACGAAAACGCCGGCAAGACCCGCGTGCAAGGTCTCGAACTGTCGGCCAGCGGCAAGCTCACCGACAAATGGCAAGTGTTCGCCGGTTACGCCTACATGGACAGCGAGCAGGTTGATGGCGGCCCGCTGAACCGCGCCACCGACGGTAACGAACTGCCTAACACGCCGAAAAACAGCGCCAGCCTGTGGACCACTTACCAGGTCACGCCGAAGCTGACCATCGGTGGCGGTGCGTTCTATGTCGATGACGTATTCGGCAGCGTGGCCAACACCACCATGGTCGATTCGTACGTACGTTACGACGCGATGGCAGCCTACAAGCTGACCAAGAACGTCGACCTGCAACTCAACGTGCAGAACCTGACCAACGAAACCTACTACGACAAAGCCTTCTCGACCCACTTCGCCAACCAGGCGGCGGGCCGTACGGCACTGTTGAGCACCAACTTCCACTTTTAAACACGTTAAAACTGTAGGAGTGAGCCTGCTCGCGATGGCGATCTGTCAGAGGAATTGATGCTGACTGATACACCGCAATCGCGAGCAGGCTCACTCCTACAAGGATTGCGCCGCAAGGCTCGGCCCCGTTCATTCAGTTGAACGGGGCTTTTGTGCGTAATAAAGAACGTTTCTCGATAACCCACGGCATAATGCACGCCGTGATGACATTTCCCGAACGGACAAGGCAAGCGACGTGTTGAAGAGAACCCTGTTCCAGTTGCACTGGTTTTTTGGCATCACTGCCGGACTGGTGCTGGCCCTGATGGGCATTACCGGCGCCGCCTATTCGTTTCAGGACGAAATTCTGCGGGCGCTGAATCCGTCGGTGTTGCAGGTGGAAAAACAGGTCACCGGCGTCCTGCCGCCCGTCGAACTGGTGGAGCGCATCGAAGCCACGTCGGGCAAGAAAGTCTCAATGCTCTGGGTCGAGACCGACAGCGGCAACGCAGCCCGCGTCTACTTCACGCCACCCAAGGGCGAACGTCGTGGCGAGATGCGCTACTTCGATCCGTATACCGGCGAGTTCATGGGCGATGCGACTGGCCAGGACTTCTTCGGGCTGATGCTGCAATTGCACCGTTTCCTCGCCATGGGCGACACTGGTCGCAACATCACCGGCGCCTGCACCTTGATTCTGTTGTTCTTCTGCCTGTCCGGCCTCTATCTGCGCTGGCCGCGCCAGTGGAACAGCTGGCGTGTGTGGCTGACGCTGGACTGGAAGAAAAAGGGCCGCAGCTTCAACTGGGATCTGCACTCGGTGGCCGGAACCTGGTGTCTGCTGGTGTATCTGCTGCTGGCGTTGACCGGGTTGTCCTGGTCGTACGAGTGGTACAACAAGGGCCTGACCAGACTGCTTTCCGACGCACCGCAAAACGAGCGCGTGCGTGGCGGTCGCGGGCCTGCCCCGGAAGGTCCGGCGCCAACCGCCGACTACGCGGCCATGTGGAGCAGCATCTACAGCGCTGCCGGACCGGGCCTGTCTGCCTATAACATCCGCATGCCGCCCGTGGCTGGCCAACCGGCGACGGTGTTCTATCTGCTGGAAAGCTCGCCGCATGATCGCGCGCTGAATCAGATCACACTCGACCCGGCCACCGGCATCGTCAAACGTGTCGATCGCTACGCCGACAAGAGCTTCAAGGCACAACTGCTGACCAGCATTTATGCGCTGCACGTCGGCAGTTATTTCGGCCTCGTCGGGCGGATCATCATCACCCTTGCCGCCGTGTGCATGCCGCTATTTTTCATCACCGGCTGGTTGCTGTACCTCGACCGTCGACGCAAGAAAAAACAGATCAAGGATGCGCGCAAAGGCCTCGAACAACCGGCCAGCGATACCCCGGCGTGGCTGATCGGTTTCGCCAGCCAGAGCGGATTTGCCGAGCAACTGGCATGGCAGACCGCCGGCCAGTTGCAAGCCGCCGGGTTGCCGGTGAACGTGCAACCACTGGCCAACGTCAGCGAGCAGGATCTGCGTGAATCGAACAACGCATTGTTTGTGGTCAGCACCTTCGGCGACGGTGAAGCACCGGACAGCGCCCGTGGTTTCGAGCGCAAAGTGCTGGCGAAAGCATCGGCGTTCGATAGCCTCAATTACGCGGTACTCGGCCTCGGTGATCGTCAGTATCAGCACTTCTGTGGTTTCGCCCGGCGCTTGCATCAATGGCTGGGTGAGCACGGCGGCAAAACCCTGTTTGCCCCGGTCGAGGTCGACAGCGGTGATCCGTACGCGCTGCGCCACTGGCAGACGCAACTGGGCCAGCTCACCGGACAAGCGCCGGTCGACACCTGGCAGGCACCGAGCTACGACAACTGGACGCTGACTCGCCGCGAACTGATGAACCCCGACAGCAGTGGCTCGCCGGTTTATCTGCTGGGCCTGACGGCGCCGAACACCAGTAGCTGGCTGGCCGGTGATCTGGTGGAAGTGCTGCCACGCAATTGCCCGTGGATCATCGAGCACTTCCTCGACGGCCTCGGTATTCGTGGCGAAACCCTGGTGAAAATCAACGGCCTCGAAGAACCACTGGACGTCGCCCTCGCCTCGCGCCAGTTGCCTGAACATCGGGCGCATCTGGTCGGCCTGCATGCTCAGGCATTGGTCGATGCAATGGTGCCGCTGGCCATGCGCGAATACTCGATCGCCTCGATTGCAGCCGACGGCGTGCTGGAACTGATCGTACGTCAGGAACAACACTCGGACGGCAGTCTCGGCATCGGTTCTGGCTGGTTGACCGAACATGCTCCGGTGGGCAGCAGTATCAGCCTGCGGGTACGACGCAACAGTGGGTTCCATCTACCGAACGAGCCGGTGCCGATGATCCTGCTGGGCAACGGCACCGGACTCGCCGGGTTGCGCAGCTTGCTCAAGGCGCGGATTGCCGACGGTCAGCAGCGCCAGTGGCTGCTGTTTGGCGAGCGTAACCGTGAGCACGATTACCTGTGCCGGGCAGAGCTGGAAGAGTGGTTGATCAATGGCGATCTGGCGCGACTTGACCTGGCGTTTTCGCGGGATCAGGCAGAGAAGATCTACGTGCAGGATCGCTTGCGAGAATCGGCTGCGGAGTTGAAAAAGTGGCTGGCGGATGGCGCAGTGATTTACATCTGCGGCAGCTTGCAGGGGATGGCATCCGGCGTGGATCAGGTACTCAACGAAGTGTTGGGTGCCGCCGAAGTCGAACGCCTGATCGAACAGGGCCGCTATCGTCGTGACGTCTACTGATCACACCCCATCTCCCCATGTGGGAGCGAGCCTGCTCGCGAAGACGATTTAACATTCAACATTGATGTTGGCTGTAAGTCCGCTTTCGCGAGCAAGCCCGCTCCCACAGGGGGGAAGTGCTTAGACGGGCTGCAGCTTTTTCTCGAACACCGCTACCCCATCCAGATCCCGCAACACCACACTCATCTCGCCGCTCTGCCCTTCAATATTCACCTCGCCAAAAAACTGAAACCCGGCAAACGGTGAGCTGTTCTGGACCGGTGGTGCCTTCTCGAAAACCACCTCCGGCCCGAAGGTCTTATCCAACGGGTTAGGCCCGAAACTCCCGGCATTCAACGGCCCGGCGACAAACTCCCAGAACGGTTCGAAATCCTGAAACGCCGCCCGATCCGGGTGATAGTGATGCGCTGCGCAGTAGTGCACATCCGCCGTCAGGAACACGAAATTGCGCACTTGTTGCGCCCGCAGAAAACCCAGCAACTCGGCGACTTCCAGCTCCCGTCCCTGAGCCGGCCCCGGATCACCATTGGCTACCGCCTCCCAACGTGCAACCCCCGGACTAACCTCGCCATCGGGCACGCCGAGGCCGATCGGCATGTCGGCGGCGATAACTTTCCACTGCGCCCGTGAGGTCTTCAGGCCGTGCTTGAGCCAGTCCAGTTGTTCACGTCCGAGGAACGGTTTTGCGGCGCCGAGATTGTCGTCGTTGGCCCCGCGATAACTGCGCATGTCGAGCACGAACACATCGAGCATCGGCCCGTAGCTGAGCTTGCGATAAATCCGCCCGCCATTGTCAGCCGCCTGCAAACGCATCGGCGAATATTCCAGCCACGCCTGTCGTGCACGCCCGACCAGGGTCTGGATATTTTTCTCCTGATAACGCTCGTCGAGTTGCTTGCCCGGCGACCAGTTGTTGACCACCTCGTGATCGTCCCACTGCCAGATCTGCGGCACTTCGGCGTTGAAGCGGCGGATGTTTTCATCCATCAGGTTGTAGCGGTAATTGCCGCGATAGTCGTCGAGGGTCTGCGCGACTTTGCTCTTGGCCTCGGTGGTGATGTTGCGCCAGACCCGACCGCTTTCGGTGGTCAACTGCGCCGGTACCGGGCCGTCGGCGTAGATGGTGTCGCCGCTGTGGATAAAGAAGTCCGGCAGGCGCAGGCGCATGGATTCGTAGATGCGCATGCCACCGATATCCGGGTTGATACCGAAGCCCTGGCCGACGGTGTCACCGCTCCAGACGAAGCGAATATTGCGTCGCGCCGTCGGTGCGCTACGCAGGTGACCGAGCCACGGTTCACTGGCGACACCGGTGCGGGCATCCTTGAAATACACGCGATAGAAAATCGCCTGATCGGTGGGTAATCCGGTGAGCTCGACGCGCGCGGTAAAATCGCTACGCGCATCGGCCAGCGCTGAGACGAGTCGATGCGGATTGCGAAACTGACTGCGCGTGTCCCACTCCACGACCATCCGCGCCGGACGGTCGCTGCGGCTCCAGATCATCGCGCGGTCGCCTTGCAGGTCGCCGGACTGCACACCATCGGTGAGCTGCGGTCGATCCTTGACCGACGCAATTACCGCAGGTGCCAGGCCCGGCATCAGCAGGCCTGCGCCGACCACTTGCATGACCCGACGCCGACCGGGATTGAAATCGCTCATGGTGTTCTCCCTGAAAAAGGAAAACTAAAGCACGCCTGTATGAACTCGCCATGACACCACTGATCAATGTGGGAGCCAGCCTGCTGGCGATGGTGGTATGTCAGGCACCTTCAACGTCGCAGACAGATAGCTATCGCTAGCAGGCTAGCTCCCACAGGGGTACTGCGGCGTCAGGCTTTGGCGGGCTCCAGCGCCAGCTCCACCGCTTCAGGCCGTTTCACCGTCGCGTAAACCACCGCCGTCAACAGACTCCCCGCAACAATCGCCAGCAGATACAACAACGCATGGTTGATCGCATTCGGAATCGCCAACACAAACAAGCCACCGTGCGGCGCCATCAGTTTGCAGCCGAAATACATCGACAACGCACCGGTCAGCGCACCGCCAGCAATGCTTGCCGGAATCACCCGCAACGGGTCTTTCGCGGCAAACGGAATCGCCCCTTCGGAGATAAAACACAGCCCCAGCACCAGCGCCGCTTTACCGGCCTCGCGCTCGGTCTGGGCGAACTTGCGCCGGGCGATGAACGTGGCGATACCGAGACCAATCGGCGGCACCATACCGGCGGCCATGGTCGCGGCCATCGGTGCATAACTCTGCGATGCCAGCAGTCCCACCGAGAACGCATAGGCCGCCTTGTTGATTGGCCCGCCAAGGTCAACGCACATCATGCCGCCAAGCAACACACCCAACAGAATCGCGTTGGTGGTGCCCATGCTGTCGAGGAAATGCGTGAGCGCGGCAAGCATGCCCGCCACCGGTTTGCCGACCACGTAGATCATCACCAGCCCGGTGATCAGGCTGGCGAACAACGGGATGATCAGAATCGGTTTCAGCGCCTCAAGACTTTGCGGCAACGCGACATAGCGACTGATCAGCTTGGCCGCGTAACCGGCGATGAAACCAGCCACGATGCCGCCGATAAACCCGGCGCCCAGCGTGCTCGCCAGCAAGCCGCCGATCATCCCAGGCGCGAGGCCCGGACGGTCGGCAATCGAGTAAGCGATGTAACCGGCCAGCAAAGGCACCATCAGTTTGAACGCGGTCTCGCCACCGATCTGCATCAGCGCGGCCGCCAGCGTGCCTTCTTCCTTGAACGCGGTGATGCCGAACACAAACGACAACGCGATCATCAAACCGCCCGCCACCACCATCGGCAGCATGAACGACACACCGGTCAGCAGGTGTTTGTAGACGCCAGTTTTCTCTTGTTTGGCCGGTGCCTTGCCATCGCTGGCAGCGCTTTCCTGCTGCGCTTCGGCCAAGGCTTTTTTCAGCGTGGCTTCCGATTGCTTCAACGCAATGCCGGTGCCGCAGCGGTAAATTTTCTTGCCGGCGAAACGCTCGGTGGCGACTTCGATATCCGCCGCCAGCAGCACCACGTCAGCCTCGGCAATCGCTGTTGCACTCAACGGATTACGAGCGCCAACCGAGCCTTGGGTTTCGACTTGCAGTTCATAGCCCAGACGCTTGGCCGCTTGCTGCAAAGCCTCGGCCGCCATGAAGGTGTGGGCAACGCCAGTCGGGCATGCAGTGACCGCGACGATACGCGGCACGCTGTGCGAAACAGCTACAGACGCAACCGCATCGGCGACATAAACCTGCGCCTCTTCAGCACCACGCCGCAGCACTGCTTCGACATCCTGCAACGCTTGCGCCGGGGCAATCTGGAACACGCGTTTGCCGACAAAGCGGCGCATGTCGACCGAGCCGGTGCTGACCAACAGCACCCACTCTGCCGCCTCGATGGTGGCTGCCGACAACTCGCGCTCGGGATGCACCGCATCGACCACTTCGACGCTGGTGCTCCAGCCCTGACGCTGGGCCGCTGCGTCGAGCAGCCGGGCGCACAGCACACTGGTGACCATGCCGTTGGGGCAGGCCGTGACAATGGCTAACTTCATGACAAACCCTCTTATTGTTCTGTCAGGGGGCGCACGCGCACACCCTGTTCGAGCTGCGCCAGTTGCGCGGCGTCGTTAATGCCAAACCCGATCTGCGTCACCGCCATCGCGGCAATCGCGGTGGCTGTGCGCAAGGTCTGCTCAGGCGTATCGGCACTCAGCAAACCGTGGAGCATGCCTGCCAGCAGCGAGTCCCCGGCACCCACGGTGCTGGCGACGCTGACCTTCGGCGGCGAGGCATGCAATGCCGAACCGACGCTGAACCAGTTCACGCCGTCAGCACCATGGGAAATCACCACATGCTCGATGCCTTGAGCGTGCAACCGCGCCGCCGCTTGTGCCTCGGCAGCGTGGGAAACCACATCGCAACCAAGCGCATCCGTCAGCTCTTCAGTGTTCGGTTTGATCAGCCACGGGCCGGCCTGGAGGGCGGCGCGCAGTGCTTCACCACTGGTGTCGAGGGCGACTTTCAGACCGAGCTGTTTCAACTTCTCGATCAGTTCACGCAACCACTGCGCCGTGACGCCACGCGGCAAACTGCCGGCGACCACCACCGCATCATGCCCCGGAGCGATCTGCAGCAGACGCTCCAGCAAAGTCTGCTGCGCGAGTGCATCCACCACCGGCCCCGGGCCGTTGATGTCGGTGATGCGCCCGTTCTGCTCAGCGACCTTGATGTTGCTGCGGGTCTCGCCCGGAACACGGACGAAGGCGTCGACAAAACCACGCTTGGCGAACAGCGTTTCGAACGCTTGCAGATTGTCTTCACCGAGAAAACCGCTGACCGTCATTTGATGCCCGAGGTCGGCCAGCACTTGCGCGACGTTGACGCCTTTGCCGGCGGCATGGGTGTGCATTTCGTCGCTGCGATTGACCTGACCGGGCGCCAATTGCGTCAGCTCGACGGTGAGATCCAGCGCCGGGTTGAGGGTCAGGGTTAGAATCTTGGCCATTACAGGGCCTCCACTAATGCGCGCACTTCGTTGGCGCTGCCCACGGCCAGGGCGTGTTGAGCAAGGGTTTGCGCCTGAGTCAGGCTGAGTTCACGGATGCGTGCCTTGACCTCGGCGATGCTGCGCCCGGACACGCTCAACTCATCGACGCCGAGGCCGACCAGCACTGGCACCGCCAGCGGATCTGCCGCCAGCTCACCGCAGACGCCGACCCATTTGCCATGGGCATGGGCCGCACGCACGGTGATGTCGATCAGTTGCAGCACTGCAGGATGCAAGCCATCGGCCTGCGCGGAAAGCGTCGGATGACCACGGTCGATGGCCAGGGTGTATTGGGTCAGGTCATTGGTGCCGACGCTGAAGAAATCGACTTCCCTGGCGAGCACCGGCGCCAGCAATGCGGCTGACGGCACTTCAATCATGATCCCCAGTTGCAGGTCGGCGACCGGAATTTCCACACGCAAGCGTTCGGTCATGTCGCGGGCCTGACGCCACTCTTCAACGCTGCCGACCATCGGGAACATGATGCGCAAAGGACGGTTGTCGGCAGCACGCAGCAAGGCACGCAATTGCGCTTCCATGATCTGCGGACGCTGCAAGGTCAGGCGAATGCCACGCACGCCGAGGAACGGGTTTTCTTCCTTGGCAATCGGCCAATACGGCAGCGGTTTGTCGCCGCCGACATCCAGCGTGCGCACCACCAGCGGCCGTCCGCCGAGACCATCGAGAACGCGACGGTATTCGGCTTCCTGAGTCGCCTCGTCCGGCGCTTGCGGGTGGGCCATGAAAATCAGCTCGGTGCGCAACAGACCGATGCCTTCGGCGCCCTGCTCCACTGCGCTGATCACGCCAGCGCTTTCACCGATATTGGCGAACACTTCCACGGCATGACCGTCGGTGGTGTGCGCCGGTTGATGGCGTTGTTCGGCGGCAGCCTTGAGGCGTTGTTCGCGAGTGTCGCGTTCTTCCGTGGCGCGTTGCAGGGTCGCCGCGTCGGCATCGACATGCAGACGCCCACGCTGACCATCGAGCAGCAACGGCGTGCCCGACTTCAACAGCAACACCGCAGCACCAGCACCGACCAGCGCTGGAATCCCCAAGGCGCGGGCGACGATGGCGCTGTGCGCGGTCGCGCCGCCACGAGCGGTGAGAATCCCTGCGACCCGTGCCGGATCAAGCCGCGCCACGTCCGACGGGCCGACTTCATCCATCACCAGAATGTACGGTTGCTCAGGTTCGCTCGGGGTTTGCACGCCGCACAGTTGCGCCAGCACCCGCCGACCAATATCGCGCAGGTCAGCGGCGCGCTCGGCGAGCAAGGCATCTTGCAACGACTCCTGTTGTTTGGCCGCCGCTTCGATCACCGCCATCCAAGCCGCTTCGGCGCTTTCGCTCTGTTTGAGGCGGGTGTCGACTTCATCGGTGAGTTCCGGGTCGTCGAGCATTTCCTGGTGGGTGATGAAGATCTCGCGAATCGCTTTGGCTTTGCTGCGTTCGATCAAACCCTGGATGTCGTTACGCACCTCGGCCAGCGCCTGTTTCAGACGCTCGCGTTCGATGGCGGCGGATTCGCCGCGCAACGGGTATTCGATGACTTGCTGCACTTGAATATGCGCCGGGCCAATGGCGATCCCCGGTGCTGCGGGAATCGCTTGCAGCTGACTGCCCGAGGCCGGTGCCAACAACACTTCGGCAATATCGGCGATGACTTCGCGCTGTTGGCTCACGGCAGGCAGCGGCTCGACTTCTTCACCGAGCCCTTGTTCGATAGCCGCCAGCAATGCCGGCAAGGCATCGGCGGCGATGCTCGGCTCGGCGATCAGTTCCAGCACCTGACCGCGACGAGCGCCGAGGCTGAGCAGTTTGCTCAAGCTCTTAACCGACACCGCGCTGTCCGTTCCATCGACGATGCGCACGCGGATTTCGCCGTCAAAACTCTTGGCGAGTTGCGCGAGAATTTTCGCCGGGCGCGCGTGCAGACCATGGGCGTTGGCCAGTGCAATGCGTGCGCTTGGCCAGTCGGCAGGCAGTTCGCCGCCGAGCACTTCCAGAACTTTGCGACTGCTGGTGGCGCGGCCCAGTTCATGCCCGCGACCTTCAATCAGCAACGCGCACAAACGTTCGAGCAGCGCCTGATGCGCCTCGCCAAGGCTGGCCAGACAAAACAGACCGCTTAGCGGCTGACCGAGGTAACGCATCGGTTTGTCCGGAGTGACGAACGCCAGACCGGGACGCTTCACCGTCTGCTCGCTGTCCAGCCACCACAGGCCGTCGCCCAGCGGCAGCGCTTCGACCTGTTGCAGCACCGCAGAGAAACCGTTGCTCACACAGTCGGCCTGCCGCAGGAGTCGCGCGCCGCGCCAGACCAGTTCTTCGAAATCGTCGGCGGAAACACCGAGGCCGATCATTTGTGCATCCAGCGCCAGTTCCTGCGGCGCGCCTTGCAGCAGTTTCAGCAAGGCTTCGGGCGAACTGGCGCGACGCAGCGCCTGCCCCAGATCAGTCTCGCCGAGGGCGCGGGTCAACAGTTGCAGCAGGCGCAAATGCTCGTCGGATTTGGCGGCAATGCCGATCGCCAGATAAACGATCTGCCCGTCGCCCCAATCGACGCCGTCAGGAAACTGCATCAGCCGCACGCCCGTGGCGAACACCTGATCGCGGGTTTGTGGAGTGCCATGGGGGATCGCAATGCCCTGACCGAGAAAGGTCGAACCCTGGGCCTCCCGGGCCTGCAATCCGGCGAGGTAGCCGTCGGCGACCAGACCATCGGCAACCAGATGACTGGCCAGCAGTTGCAGGGCTGCAGGTTTATCCACAGCCGACTGGCCCATGGATATTTGCTCTACAGTGAGTTCGAGCATGCGATCTCCTTTTTGACGCGGGGCGCGCCAGGTATTGTTTTGAATGGTCTCAGCTTAGGCGCTGGTCAGCCTTCCTTTTCGGCGGCTGTTTTGGCGGTTTCACGGCAGAACCGTCCAAATGCGTCTAAAACGTAGAAAATACGCCTGCTGAAACGTTTAATCTAGATTGTTCGGCACGTTACTCGATAATGTTCCATCCTTGAAGTCCAACTTGTCGGATGCGTTGCGACAATAGTCGCCTGCCCGAATCGGGTAGGATTGGCGAAAATGTCGGGGCAAGCTCGAAAAAACAAGGAAATCCCGGGTTGAAACTCAGTGATATCGCACGGTTGGCCGGAGTGTCCGTGACCACCGCCAGCTACGTCATCAACGGCAAGGCCGAACAGCAACGCATCAGCAGCGCCACCGTCGCGCGGGTGCAGGCTGTCGTCGAATTGCACGGCTTCACGCCAAATCCTCAAGCGGCCGGGTTGCGCAGTCGGCATACCCGCACGTTGGGCTTTATTTTGCCGGATCTGGAAAACCCCAGTTACGCGCGAATCGCCAAACTGCTGGAGCAAGGGGCGCGGGCTCGTGGTTATCAGTTGCTGATCGCCAGCTCTGACGATGCGCCGGACAGCGAGCGGCAATTGCTGCAACTGTTCCGCGCCCGTCGCTGCGACGCGCTGATCGTCGCCAGTTGCCTGCCGGCCAGTGATGACAGCTATCGGCAGTTGCAGGCCAAGGGCATGCCAATCATTGCCATCGACCGGGTCATGGATCCCGAGCATTTCTGCTCGGTGATCAGTGACGACCGCGAGGCCAGTCTGCACCTGACGCAGAGCCTGCTCGACCCGCAGCCGAAACAGATTGTGCTGCTCGGTGCCCGTCCTGAACTGAGCATCAGCCAGGAACGTGCGGCCGGTTTCAAACAGGCGCTGGTCGATTTCAAGGGCGAAGTGCTGGTCGAACATGCCGAGGCGTTCAGTCGCGAATGCGGCAAGCAGTTGATGGACGAACTCCTGCAACGTCTCGGGCATTTGCCGGATGCATTGGTGACCACTTCTTACGTGCTGTTGCAGGGCGTGTTCGATGCGCTGCATGACTTCCCGCTGAAGTCCCGCCCGCTACGCCTCGGTACGTTTGGCGACACCCAGTTACTGGACTTCCTGCCGCTGCCGGTCAACGCCATGGCCCAGCAACACCAGTTGATCGCCGACAAGGCGCTGGAACTGGCATTGGCCGCTGTCGAACAAACCGACTACCAGCCTGGCGTGCAGGCCATCGCCCGTACGTTCAAGCAGCGTATTCACCGGGACTGAACCGTGGAGCTGATCGACAGCCACACCCACCTCGACTTCCCCGACTTCGACGCCGACCGCTTGGCGTTACTCGCCGAAAGCCGCGCCCTCGGGGTGCGGCGGATGGTGGTGTTGGGCGTCTATGAAGGCAACTGGCAGCGGGTCTGGGATCTGGTGCAAAGCGATCCTGATCTGTATGCGGCGTTCGGTCTGCACCCGGTGTATCTCAATCAGCACCACCCGCAAGACTTGCAGGCACTCGGTGACTGGCTGACGCGCCTGCGCGGTCATCGACAACTGTGTGCGGTGGGTGAGATCGGTCTGGATTACTTCATCGAAACCCTCGACCGCGAGCGGCAACAGGCGTTGTTCGACGCGCAGTTGCAACTGGCGGTGGACTTCGAACTGCCGGCGCTGATCCATGTGCGACGCAGTCATGCGGCGGTGATCGCCACGCTCAAGCGTTATCGTCTGAAACGTGCCGGGATCATTCATGCCTTCGCCGGCAGTCGTGAAGAAGCGCGGGAATACATCAAGCTCGGCTTCAAACTCGGCCTCGGCGGCGCGCCAACCTGGCCGCAAGCCTTGCGCATGCACCGGGTACTGGCGGACTTGCCGCTGAATTCGATTGTGCTGGAAACCGACTCGCCGGACATGGCGCCCGCCATGTTCCCCGGTCAACGCAACAGCCCGGCGCACTTGCCGGCGATCTGTGAGGCGCTGGCGCAATTGATGAATATCACCCCGGAAACACTGGCCGAGGCCAGCACTGCCAACAGCTGCGAAGTGTTCGGTTGGTAATCAGTCGGCGTGAGTCTTGGCGGCGTCGAGGCTGAGCGTCAGTTGCTGACGATGACGGGCGTAACGCACCACAACGAAGTAGACAAAAATCGTGATCAGCGAGGCATTCAGTTGCTCGGTGACCGTGAGCAACCCTATCCATTCCATCACCAACGCCACCAATAACGCGGTGCACACCGTCACCGATGCGCTAAAGCGCAACAGCGCCAGCGAATCGAGCGACTTGAAACGGCTGATCTGTTTCGGACAGCGCAGCTCAAGGGCTTTTTGGCAGTGGACGCAGGTGAAGGGTTCATTGATCGCAATCGCGTTGAGTTGCCAGGGCTTGAGCAACAGCGTGATCTGGCAATGGGCGCAGTGGCCGCGGATTCCCAACGTTGCGACGGACATGATTGGCCTCCTCCTATAGGTCAGATGGTATGCATCATGGTTGATTGAAGCCGAAAAACCAGTGCGAGGAAGAAAACCGGATATGGCTTACAGACGCGAGTAAAAAAGGATTACAAATTATTCAGACAACACCACAAACCTGTGGGAGCGAGCCTGCTCGCGAAGGCGGTGTGTCAGACAACAAATAGCTGAATGAAACACCGCTTTCGCGAGCAAGCTCGCTCCCACATGGGTTATGTATATTCAGACACGAAAGGCGCTGATCAGCTGTTTGAGTTCGACCACCTGCGCTGACAGCGCCCGGCTGGCGTCTTCGGTCTGGTGCGCGCCCTCGGCGGTGCGTTCACCAGCACGGTTGATCTCGACGATGTTCTGATCGATATCGTGCGCCACGGCAGTCTGTTGCTCCACCGCCGCAGCGATCTGCTGGTTCTGATCAACGATCATACCCACCGCGCCAAGGATGTTTTCCAGCGCCCGCTGGACTTTTTCCGACTGCCCGACCGTGCCATTGGCCATCTGATGGCTGACGCCCATGGCTTTCACCGCAGCGCCGACGCCGCCGTGGAGCTTGGCGATCATCTGTTCGATTTCTTCGGTCGATTGCTGGGTGCGTTTGGCCAGCGTGCGTACTTCGTCCGCGACTACGGCAAAACCACGGCCCTGCTCACCGGCACGCGCCGCTTCGATTGCCGCGTTGAGTGCCAGCAGGTTGGTCTGTTCGGCGATGCTTTTGATCACTTCCAGAACACGGCTGATCGACTGGCTGTCACTGGCCAACTGGTTGATCACCAACACTGACTGATCGATCTCGCTGGCCAGCGCGGCGATGCTGCCCTGCTGCGACTCGACCAGACCACGACCGTTGATGGTCTCATCATTGACGCTGTGGGCGCTGCTCACCGCCGCCGCTGCGCTGCGCGCCACTTCCTGCGCGGTCGCCGACATCTGGTTCATCGCCGTCGCCACTTGCTCGATCTGCGTGCGTTGCCCGGCCACTGCCTGATTGCTTTGCGCCGAGACGTTTTCCACTTGCCCGGCCTGACGCTCGACTTCGCCGACGGTATGCCCGACGCGTTCGATCAGGTCGTGAATCTTCTTCACCGTGCCGTTGAACACTTCACCCAACTCGCCCAGCTCATCGCGGCTGTGGGCCACAAAATTGACCGTCATGTCGCCAGCTGCGACCTTGTCCATCATCGCCCCGAGGCGTTTTAGCGTGGTGCGGGTCGAGGCGTAGAAACCTCCGTAGAGATAGAAAATCAGCACGAACACCACCGACAGCGCCACCGCCTGCAACACCATGTGCGTGCGGTTCTGTGCCAGCCGTTGCTGCAATTGGGTATCGAGGAATTTCAGGGTGGATTCGTTGAGCTGGTAGGTCTTGTCCATCAGGGCGCTGACCTGGTCGTAGAACGGCTGCCATGGCGCATCAAGGGTTTCGGCCATCACCACTTGCTCTTCGAACAGTTCGCTGGCCTGTTTCAATGAGGCCTTGCTGGCCTCGGCCTGAGCGCTGAGGGATTCACGCGCGGCTTTGCTTGATCCGAGGGCGTCCTGCAGTTTCAAGCCGTATTCGGCCTGGAGTTTTTCGATCTGCGCCAGCAGCTCATCAAAACGGGTGCTCGACGCGCTGTTGAGAAAGCCCTGCCCCAGCGAATACGAGCCGACGGCGCGGCCTTCGCCGAGGGTTTGCGTGACGAGCGGCGTAGTGCTGGTCAGCAGTTCGCTGAGCTGACGGATATCGCCTTGATTATCGCGGCTCAAACCGGCCTGACTGGCGACGATCTGACTGAAAATCTGCGCATTGCCGAGCAATTTGCCGATCAACGCACTTTTGCTTTGCAGGGAGTTTTCCACCTGTTGGGCTTTGAACGCGGCGATCATTTCATCGCGTTTGCCGTCGAACACCTTGATCTGCTCGGGATCGTCGGTCATCGCCTTCAGCCCTTGCAGGCGCGCCATCACCGCTTGCTCGAGGGTGCTGATTTTCGCCTCGACATTGCCGGCCTTGCCGGACTGGCCAAGGGTGACGTTGATTTGCACGAGGTTATTGAGCGTCTCCAGATCCCGGCGCAGGGTCAGGCTGTTGCCCAGCAGATCAAGGCTTTGCAACTCGACCTGGGTGCCCTGGAACTCACGATAGGAATCGCGCACCAGATAGAAATTGGTTACCAGCATTGGCACCAGAAACAGCACGCTGATCAAGCTGAACTTCATGCCGAAGCTCAGACGGTTCATCAGCGAGACGGCGGGATAGAGCAAGCTCTTCACTGGAAGTCTCCCTTGGTTTTTTCTTGTTTTTATTGGCAGGCGCGGGGCGACAGCAGATAGCCACTATCCGGCGCCATCTCTGTATAGCTCAAATCGAAGGGAGGTTTTGTAACTTAAGGTTAACGAAAAAAAAGATCACATCCTGCAACAGTTCCAACAGGAGAATGTGATCCCTGTAGGAGCTGCCGCAGGCTGCGATCTTTTGATCTTCCCGCTGAATCAGTGAATCAGAACGGTCCACAGCGCAAACCCGGCATACCACAGCACCGCAGCGCGCAGCAGCAGTTCCCACAGGCAATCAAGCGTGTTGATGCCCTCTGGCCCGACTGCCGGAGCCGGAATCTCCCCCGCCGCCAACCCGACCCGATTGATCAGTTGCGCAGCGCTGATGTTCCAGTTCAGCAGTTCATGCAACATCACCCGGCTGACCGCGACAAAGTTGCCGACCAGCGCCAGACTCGCTGCCAGCAGACGCACTGGCACCCAGTCGAAGGCGTGCCGCAGTTGCGCCGCACGCTCAACCAGCGCCGGGGTCTGGCCATGCTCTTCGGCCAACGCCAGCAAGCGATAGGCCAGCGCCGCCACCGGACCGAGCACGAAGTACCAGAAAATCACCGCAAAAAAGCTTTGATAGGCCTGCCAGAGCAAATGCCCCTGAACCTGTTCCAGCAACTGCTCGCCGCTGTCGGCGCAGATATCCAGATCGCGCTTGGCCACATGCGCCGCAGCTTGCAGGTCTTCACGGCGCCAGGCATCGCGAAACGGCCCGAGACCGCCGAGCAGGTCGCCACGCCCAAGACTGTAAATCACCACCAGCAAATGCACGGGCAAGGCCAGCAAGCCGTAGGCCACCGGTTCCAGCACCAGCAGCAACAGGCCCAATAGAGCCACCGGCAGCAGGACCATGATCGTCAGCACCAGCCATGATCGATTGGCCAGCCGTGGGCTGTGTTCAAGCTTGTTCAGTTCGCGGGTCCATCCGCCATCGCGTTGAACCCGATGGCGCAGGGCCGAGAACTTCTCGATCCACACGGCCAGCAGTAACACCAGAAAACTCATTGTCCTTCCTCTTGTGCCAGGGCTGCGCGGTAACGCGCCCAGTCAAACCCCGGGCCAGGATCAGTCTTGCGCCCTGGGGCAATGTCGCTGTGTCCACAGATGCGTGTGCCGGTTATAGCCGGAAATGCCTTTTGCAACTGACGGGTCAGCGTGGTCAACGCCTGATACTGCGCATCGGTAAATGGCAGATCATCGGTGCCTTCAAGTTCAATACCTACGGAAAAATCATTACAGGTTTCGCGCCCTTCGAAAATCGATACACCTGCGTGCCAGGCGCGCTCAAGACAAGAGACAAACTGCGTGACCTTGCCGTCACGTTCAATCAGAAAGTGCGCCGAGACCCGCAGGTCGGCAATCCCTGCAAAGTAGGGATGCTCGGTGACATCCAGACGATTCTGGAAAAATTCCTGCACCTTGCCGGTGGCAAACTGCGCCGGTGGCAGGCTGATGTTGTGGATCACCAGCAGGGAGATTTCGCCCTCAGGGCGTTCATTGAAGTTGGGCGATGGGCAAACCTGCACCCCGTGACACCACCCGCTAGCGCGGTCCAGCTGCATACCGATTCCTTCAACGCCGACTGTGTTGGCGCTCAGTATGCCGCGATCCGCCCCCCGCGCGCGATCACTTGCCGCGATTGAGTCGCCGCAAATTACCGAGTACCGATTCCAGTGCCCGGTCGAACAACAGGGTGTCGTCCAGTGCCCGCACGGTGCCACGACGGAATTCCAGGGCGAGCCCGGTGCGGGTGCGCTCCAGCACTTTCATCCCGGTACGGTCGACAAACACGTAGCGGCCGGTGGCTTCGATGATCGCCGCGAGTTTGCAGCGCAGGGTGTGATCTTCATCTTCCTGAAATGCCACCCAACTGCCGAGACGCAATTGCTCGACCTGGCGCAGACCGGCATCGTCGTGAGGCAAGCGCTGCGAACCCGGCGCCACACCGCCCTCGTCGGCGGTGTGCAGGACGATCTGCTCTGACACTTCGACCATCGCCGCAGCCTCGGTCTGATCCGGCTCGGCGCCATGTTCCAGCACCCGTACATGCAGGGCTTCCAGCTCGCTGAAAAACTCGCTGGTGGCAAACGGGTCGAACGCCGAACTGCTCAGGCCATCGCGCAGCGATTTGAGTAGCCCCGGCACCAATGCCAGCAGGCGCAGGCTGGATTCGGCATCGTCATGGCGCTGCACACTCCAGATCAGTTGCTCCATGGTTTGCACGTCGGCATGCCATTCGGCGGACTGGTCGCCATGCTTGAGACAGGTCAGCAGCAAGACTTTGCTCCAGGCATC
The DNA here is from genome assembly GCF_052567255.1 of Pseudomonas sp. McL0111. NCBI lineage: Bacteria > Pseudomonadati > Pseudomonadota > Gammaproteobacteria > Pseudomonadales > Pseudomonadaceae > Pseudomonas > Pseudomonas sp. McL0111. The sequence continues at coordinate 618,558 of NZ_CP199585.1, forward strand.
CTGGACGAAGCTCACCACCGATGGCGGCAGCAACTTGCCCAGCAAGGCCTGATTCAGTACTTGTTCGACCCGCTGCCGGGCCAGCTCGGTTTTCGCCCGGCCCTCTTCCGCATCGCGCAGGCGTTGTTCGAGTAATTCGCTACGCCGACGCTCGTCGCTGGTGAAGGCGAGGAAGTCAGCGAGCAATTCGGAAAAGATCGCCGGGTCATCGACAAAATCCGTCAGCAAGCGCTGTACGACTTGTTCGATACGCAGATACAAACTGCTGCGCGCCTCACCGTCGCAATCGCCCCAGCCCATCGCGGCATCGGCGATTTCGTTGAGCAGGCGTCGCGCCGGGTGGCTGCTGCGACTGAAGAAACTTTTGTCGAGCACCGCAACCTTGAGCATCGGAATCTGCAACCGGGCGATCAGTGCCTTGAGCGAGTCAGGCAGATTGCGATCATCCAGAATGCACTCGAAGACCATGGCGATCAGATTGATCACGTCCTCGTCCGCACCGCCGACGATCCGCGATTTGCCGCTTCTGACGCTGACCCGCGTCAGCAACTGTTCGAGCTGATTGCGCAGATCAAAGTCGTCCTGCGCCGCCAGCGCCGGCACGTATTGCTGAAGATGCGAGAGCAGGCGCAGCAGGTCACGGGTGGTGATCGGCTGCGCCGCAATATTCGGTTCGAGGGTCGGCGCGACGCTGCCACGCACGTGCAGCAGCAGTTCCTGCAACGCAGCAAAAACTTCCTGCACGCCTTCGTCGGCGGGTGACGGGTCGCTGCTTTCTTCGCTGGAAACGGCAGCCGCCGCACGATCGATCGCCCGACGCGCAGGCGCCGGTTTCAACTCTGGCAGCACGCCGGTGGCGATCAGCAATTGGTTGGCTTCGCTGTAAAGCTGCTCGGTGTCGGCCAGCACGTAGCGCTCGAAGAGTTTCAACAGGATCAGTTTGACCTTGATCTCCACGCCAAGATTGCGACCGGCCTGCAAGAAATACTCACAGAGCAGCGCCGGACCGAGCGGGTTGTGCTGATCGTCGAGAGGTTTACCGAGCAACGCGCTGAGCCGCGCGGTCAGTTGATCAAGGGCAAAGCCGTCACGCTTGAGCACGCGGCCGACCATGGTCTCGACCGCCACGCTGCGTTCCATGTCATCGGTACGCGGCGCCGACTCTTCGAACAGCAACGGGCACGACAAGGTGTTTTGCGGGCAGTCGTGTTGTGTGAGGCCGGTAAAGGCTTCGAAGAATTGCTCAAGAAAGCCACGCTCGATGTTTTTGCGCTTGAGGCGCAGGTCGCGCATGGCTTCGAAAAAGATGTTTTGCTCGACGTCGTTACGCGCCCGATCAGCCATTTCAAACAGCGTGTCGTCGGCGTTATCGAACAGTTCCTGCAACGCGTGGCGCAGTTGCTGCGCAGCCTTGTCGCGGACCTGAAGCAGAATCACAGGCAGGCGGGCGAGCGGCGAGTGATTCGCCTGATCGGTAGCAGCCTTATGCAAAGGCACTACATTCCCGTCTTTGTGCATCCAAGCCTCCTGAAACGGTGATTCTTCTGCCACTTTCAACACAAGGCACTTGTGGGGCCTCAACGACAGTCAAAGGCATGACGTCAAATACAAGGCGGATTATCTGGCAAAAGCTGCTCCCAACGCCATAGGCATCAGGGTTTCCCCTAGGCGCGGTGATACTCCAGTGACAATGACTGACGAGCATGTACTCAAAGGAAATCGACCGGATGCAGGCACGCAGGCGAGTTCTCGCCTTGGGTTGGCTCGCGCCATGGCCCTATAATCGGAGCACTTAGTTTGTGGAGCCCGTTATGCCGAATCTACGTCTCGCCGATTTGACCGCCGAAATCGAAGCCAACGTGCGCCGTGCGTTGCTCGAAGACATCGGCAGCGGCGACATCACCGCGCAACTGATCCCGGCCGAACGTCTGGCCAAAGCCACCATCATCACTCGCGACGCGGCCGTCATCTGCGGCACCGCGTGGGTCGATACGGTGTTTCGCCAGCTCGATCCGCGTGTGGCGGTGCACTGGCAAGTACGCGACGGCGAACGGGTCCAGCCCAATCAGCCACTGTTTCATCTGGAAGGCCCGGCGCGTTCGCTGCTGACCGGCGAGCGCAGTGCGCTTAACTTCTTGCAATTGCTCTCGGGCGTGGCGACTCGGGCACAGTATCTGGCGGACTTCGTCGGCCAGACTCAGGTCAAACTGCTCGATACCCGCAAGACTCTGCCGGGCCTGCGCTTGGCCCAGAAGTACGCTGTCACTTGCGGCGGTTGCCACAACCACCGGATCGGCTTGTATGACGCGTTCCTGATCAAGGAAAACCACATTGCCGCCAGCGGTGGCATCCCGCAGGCGATTGCCGCCGCACACAAGATCGCCCCGGGCAAACCGGTGGAAATCGAAGTGGAAAGTCTGGATGAGCTGAAGGCAGCCCTTGCGGCGGGTGCCGACATCATCATGCTCGACGAACTGAGTCTGGAAGACATGCGCGAAGCCGTGCGCCTGAACGCCGGCAAGGCCAAACTGGAAGCCAGCGGCGGGATCAACGAAAGCACGTTGCTGCCAATCGCCGAGACCGGGGTGGATTACATCTCGATTGGTGCAATGACCAAGGATGTGAAGGCAGTGGATCTGTCGATGCGACTGAGCCTCTGAGCTAAAAATGTGGGAGCGGGCTTGCTCGCGAAGAGGGAGTGTCAGTCGACGTAATGGTCGCCTGATTCACCGCTTTCGCGAGCAAACCCGCTCCCACAGTTCAGACCACCAGATTATTCATCTCGCAGTACTCGTCCCACTCGACGCCCAAAACTTCGGCCGCTTCCTTATGCAGCACAAGACGCTGAGCCTCGAACTCCTCCGGAGTGCTGGTGTACTTGAGCGTCAGTTCCCACGGCTGCAAGCCCTGAGCTTCGGCTTCGTCTTCGAATGCCCACTGGATCTGGTCTTTCTGATCATCAGGACTCAAGTCCTTGATCTCTTCCAACAGTTGAGGCGCGTCGAGTTTGTACTTTTCCAGCGCTTGTTCGTGGCGTTGCTCTTGGGTCAATTCTTTCACGGTCATGGCGTTCTCGCTGATCATGGGAATGGAAGATGGATCTGGATCATCAAGGATCTCTCTGACGCGGATTGTCCGGCCTTCAGAACCATTCGGGATCATCTGAAAACTGCTGGGCGATGCTCATGCAGACTCCGAATATAGGACGTTTGCCTGAGGAATTACACGCCTCTTTACATCTCCCCCACAAAAACCTGTCGCAGGGATCAACTCAACCGCAGGAATCAAGAGAAGTGGTGCCCGAGACAGGAATCGAACCTGCGACCTTCGCGTTACGAGTGCGCTGCTCTACCGGCTGAGCTACACGGGCGGTGGGCTAAACCTAGCAGCGCTATCGAGGTTCGGCAAACTGAGGGGTGCCGCAGATTTCACCAGACAAAAAAATGCCCCGCCGTTTTCACGGCGGGGCATTTTTATTGCGCTAAAGCTGAGGGGTGATTAAACGCCCGAAGCCTTGGCTGCTGCCACGTCTTTGATGGACAGCTTGATACGGCCGCGGTTGTCCACGTCCAGTACCAGCACTTCCACTTCCTGGCCTTCTTTCAGGATGTCGGTCACTTTCTCTACGCGAGCGTCGCTCAGCATCGAGATGTGAACCAGACCGTCCTTGCCTGGCAGGATGTTGACGAATGCGCCGAAGTCGACGATGCGCTCAACCTTGCCGACGTAGATCTTGCCGATCTCGGCTTCAGCGGTGATGCCCAGAACGCGCTGACGTGCAGCTTCAGCAGCTTCCTTGGTTTCGCCGAAAATCTTGATCGAACCGTCGTCTTCGATGTCGATCGAAGCCTTGGTTTCTTCGCAGATCGCACGGATGGTCGCGCCGCCTTTACCGATAACATCACGGATTTTGTCGGTGTCGATTTTCATCGCGATCATGGTCGGAGCATTTTCCGACAGTTCGGTGCGGGACTGACCAATGATCTGGTTCATCTGACCGAGGATATTCAGGCGCGCCTCCAGGGCTTGGCCCAGAGCGATTTCCATGATTTCTTCGGTGATGCCTTTGATCTTGATGTCCATCTGCAGCGCGGTAACACCTTTGGCGGTACCAGCCACTTTGAAGTCCATGTCGCCGAGGTGGTCTTCGTCACCCAGGATGTCGGTCAGGATGGCGAACTTCTCGCCTTCTTTAACCAGCCCCATGGCGATACCGGCAACCGGTGCCTTCATCGGAACACCAGCGTCCATCAGGGCCAGGGAAGCGCCGCAGACCGAAGCCATGGAGCTCGAACCGTTGGACTCAGTGATTTCCGACACAACACGAATGGTGTACGGGAACACGTCGGCGGCAGGCAGCATGGCTGCAATCGAACGACGGGCCAGACGGCCGTGACCGATTTCGCGACGACCAGCGCCACCCATGCGACCACACTCACCTACCGAGAACGGAGGGAAGTTGTAGTGCAGCATGAACGGGTCTTTTTTCTCGCCTTCCAGGGTGTCCAGCAGTTGTGCGTCACGGGCGGTGCCCAGTGTTGCAACAACCAGAGCCTGGGTTTCACCACGGGTGAACAGGGCCGAACCGTGGGTCTTAGGCAGAACACCGACTTCGATGTTCAGCGGACGTACGGTCTTGGTGTCGCGGCCGTCGATACGTGGCTTGCCGTTTACGATGTTTTCGCGAACGGTGCGGTATTCGATTTCGCCGAAAGCAGCTTTGACTTCGCTGGACGAAGGCTGGCCTTCTTCACCGGACAGTTTGGCTACAACCTGGTCTTTCAGCTCACCCAGGCGAGCGTAACGGTCGGCCTTGATGGTGATGGTGTAAGCCTGGGAGATCGCGTCGCCGAACTCGGCACGGATAGCGCCCAGCAGAGCGGTGGCTTCTGGCTGTGGAGTCCAGGTCCAGGTTGGCTTGGCCGCTTCGGCAGCCAGTTCTTTAACGGCGTTGATCACAACCTGGAACTCGTCGTGAGCAAACAGTACCGCGCCCAGCATCTGGTCTTCGGTCAGCTCTTTGGCTTCCGATTCAACCATCAACACGGCTTCCGACGTACCGGCAACGACCATGTCCAGGCTCGAAGCTTTCTGTTGTTCGTAAGTCGGGTTCAGCAGGTAGCCGGTGCTTTCGTGGAACGCAACGCGTGCGCAGCCGATCGGGCCATCGAAAGGAATGCCGGAGATCGCCAGGGCAGCCGAGGTACCGATCATCGCAGCGATGTCCGGATCGGTTTTCTTGCTGGTGGAAACGACGGTGCAGACAACCTGCACTTCGTTCATGAAGCCTTCTGGGAACAGCGGACGGATCGGACGGTCGATCAGTCGGGAAGTCAGGGTTTCTTTCTCGGAAGGACGGCCTTCACGCTTGAAGAAACCGCCAGGGATCTTACCGGCAGCGTAAGTTTTTTCCTGGTAGTGAACGGACAGCGGGAAGAAGCCCTTGCCCGGATCTGCTTGCTTGGCACCTACTACGGTCACCAATACGCTGACGTCGTCGTCAACGGTGACCAATACTGCGCCGGAGGCCTGACGGGCGATACGGCCAGTCTCGAGGGTAACGGTCGACTGACCGAACTGGAATTTTTTGATTACCGGGTTCACGGTGTCCTACCTTCTTTTGTGGCTCTTGGGGAACTTGTCTTCTTGCGAAATTCTTGGGCAATGTCGGGAATCGGCCCAACGCCTGTCCAGGGTAAAACGTGTATCCAGATAAAACTTGAGGCTGGGAGCCTGCCAGACGCCAGCGGGAAACCCACTGACGTGCGACAGACAACCAACCTCTAGCGCAATCGCTTATTAGCGACGCAGACCCAGGCGACCGATCAGAGTCTGATAACGACCCAGATCCTTGCCTTTCAGGTAGTCCAGCAGCTTGCGACGCTGGTTTACCATGCGGATCAGACCACGACGGGAGTGGTGATCTTTACCGTTGGCCTTGAAGTGACCTTGCAGCTTGTTGATGTTGTGGGTCAGCAGTGCAACTTGCACTTCTGGCGAACCAGTGTCACCAACAGCTTGCTGGTAGTCAGCTACGATTTGAGCCTTTTCTTGAACGTCGAGAGCCATGAGGCAATCCTTTTATCAGGAAACTGTTTCAAAGAAACAGCTTCAACAGGCCAGGGACAAATCCCTGTATCTAAAAATGAGTAGTGACCGTGCCTGTTAACAGCCACCCTCGTTCGGTCATTCTGACCGAATCAGTCGACGCGGCGCGATGCGCCCGTCTTCGCTCACTTCACCGATACCGATGAAGCGACCGTTATGATCCTGTACCCGCACCATGCCGAACTTCGGAGCATCCGGGGCACGTACCGGCTGGCCGTTGAGCCAGTAGAACGCGCTCGCTTCGGAGAAGTGCAGCAGCGGCCAGTCCAGCAAGCCGCTGTCCGATGGCATCAGGAAACGATCAACCGCTTCGTTGCCGCCTTCGGCATGTACCGCTTCCAGCTCTTCGAGGGTCACGGTCTGCGCCAGGGTGAAAGGCCCGGCCTGGGTACGGCGCAATTCAGCGACGTACGCACCACAACCGAGTTGCTCACCAATATCCTCCACGAGGGTACGAATATAGGTGCCCTTGCTGCAATCCACCGCAAGACGCGCAGTATCGCCTTCGAAGGCCAGTAATTCCAAGCGCGCAATAGTAACAGAACGCGGTTCGCGCTCCACTACTTCGCCTGCACGGGCCAGCTTGTACAGCGGCTGGCCATCACGCTTGAGCGCCGAGTACATCGGCGGTATCTGACTGATTTGCCCACGAAATTTCGGCAGCGCAGCTTCCATATCGGCACGACCAACGGTCACCGGGCGCTCCTGCAAAACCTCACCCTCGGCATCTGCCGTGGTGGTGGTCTTGCCCAGTTGCGCCAGGGTTTCATAACCCTTGTCGGAATCGAGCAGGTATTGCGAAAACTTGGTCGCCTCGCCGAAGCACAGCGGCAACACACCGGTGGCCAGCGGGTCGAGACTACCGGTGTGACCGGCCTTCTCGGCGTTCAGCAACCAGCGAACCTTCTGCAGCGCAGCGTTGGAAGTGAATCCCAACGGCTTGTCCAGCAGGATGATGCCACTGACGTTACGACGGATACGTTTGACCTGAGCCACCGAATTACTCCTTGGTGTCTTCAGGTTCAGCCGCAACCACGTGCTGATTATCTTCAGCCACGGCGCGTTCGATCAGGGCCGACAGATGCGCACCACGCACGACGCTTTCGTCGTAGTGGAAGTGCAATTGCGGCACGCTGCGCAGCTTCATTTCACGGGCCAGTTGCATACGCAGGAAACCTGCGGCGGCATTCAGCACCTTGATGCTTTGCGCGATGTCTTCAGCGTTGTCCTGGCCCATCACGGTGATGAAAATCTTCGCGTGACCGACGTCACGGCTGACTTCCACAGCGGTAATGGTGACCAGGCCGACGCGCGGGTCTTTGACTTCACGACGGATCAGTTGTGCCAGCTCACGCTGCATCTGATCGCCGATACGTTGGGTACGGCTGTATTCTTTTGCCATGATTTTGTTACCTGTAACTGCCCAGCGGTGAAACCCGCAAGGTCTGAAAGCGGCAAACGCCCGGCCTGACAAATGCCAGACCGGGCGTTGCGTTTAGAGTCCGGGTGATGCGCCACACATTGGAGTGCGGCCGACCATCACGGCTCCTGAAGTGCGCGAGTTAGAGGCTGCGAGCAACCTGAACCTTCTCGAAGACTTCGATCTTGTCACCGACTTTGACGTCGTTGTAGCTCTTCACGCCGATACCGCATTCCATGCCGGCACGTACTTCGGAAGCGTCATCCTTGAAGCGGCGCAGGGATTCCAGCTCGCCTTCGAAGATAACGATGTCTTCACGCAGTACACGGATTGGACGGTTACGGTGAACAACACCTTCGATAACCATGCAACCGGCGATCGCGCCAAACTTCGGCGAACGGAACACGTCACGCACTTCGGCGATACCCAGGATGTTCTCGCGAACATCGCTGCCGAGCATACCGGTCAGGGCTTTCTTGACGTCTTCGATGATGTCGTAGATCACGTTGTAGTAACGCATATCCAGACCTTCCTGCTCGACGATCTTCCGTGCGCCAGCATCGGCACGCACGTTGAAGCCGAACAGTACAGCGTTGGAAGCCAGTGCCAGGTTGGCATCGGATTCGGTGATACCACCGACGCCGCCGCCGACTACGCGCACTTGCACTTCGTCGTTGCCCAGGCCATTCAAAGCGCCCTGCAGAGCTTCCAGCGAACCACGGACATCAGATTTGAGGACGATGTTGAGCGTCTTCTTCTCTGCCTGACCCATGTTTTCGAAGATGTTTTCCAGCTTGCCGGCATGAGCGCGAGCCAGTTTGACTTCGCGGAACTTGCCTTGACGGAACAGAGCCACTTCACGGGCTTTCTTCTCGTCCGACAGCACGCTCATCTCGTCGCCAGCATCCGGGGTACCGTCCAGGCCGAGGATCTCGACAGGGATGGAAGGACCGGCTTCTTTGATTGGCTTGCCGTTCTCATCGAGCATGGCACGTACACGGCCATAGTTCGAACCGACCAGCACCATGTCGCCTTGGCGCAGGGTACCGTCTTGAACCAGAACGGTTGCAACCGGGCCACGACCTTTGTCGAGACGCGATTCAACCACAACACCGCGACCTGGGGCCGATGGGGTTGCTTTGAGTTCAAGTACTTCAGCTTGCAGCAGGACAGCTTCGAGCAACTCGTCCACGCCGGTACCGACTTTCGCCGAAACCGATACGAACGGGGTGTCGCCGCCCCACTCTTCCGAGGTCACGCCGTGAACCGACAGTTCGCTACGGATGCGATCGAGATCGGCGCCCGGCTTGTCGATCTTGTTCACTGCAACAACCAGTGGAACACCAGCGGCCTTGGCGTGCTGGACAGCTTCAATGGTTTGCGGCATCACGCCGTCGTCCGCTGCAACTACCAGGATCACGATGTCGGTCGCCTTGGCACCACGGGCACGCATTGCGGTAAACGCGGCGTGACCAGGGGTATCAAGGAAGGTGACCATGCCGCGTTCGGTTTCAACGTGGTACGCACCGATGTGCTGGGTGATACCACCGGCTTCGCCAGCAGCTACCTTGGCACGACGAATGTAGTCGAGCAGCGACGTCTTACCATGGTCAACGTGGCCCATTACGGTCACGACTGGCGCACGGGAGAACGTCTCACCTTCAAACTTCAGGGACTCGGCCAGGGAATCTTCCAGGGCGGTGTCGCTGACCAGGGTCACTTTGTGGCCCAGTTCTTCGGCTACCAGCTGAGCAGTTTCCTGATCAAGCACCTGGTTGATGGTCGCTGGAGTGCCCAGTTTGAACATGAACTTGATGATTTCAGCAGCCTTGACCGACATCTGATTGGCGAGATCGCCAACAGTGATGGTCTCGCCGATCTGCACATCACGCACGACAGGACCGGTTGGGTTCTGGAAACCGTGAGCGTTGCGTTTCTTCAGCTTGGCCTTGCCGCGACCACCACGACGGAAGCCATCGCTTTCTTCGTCGGTAGTGCGTGGCGCCACACGTGGAGCCGGCGCTTTTTCTTTGACCGAAGCGCGATGCGGAGCGTTTTTGCGCTCGCCATCGCCACCGCCGCTACGACGATTGTTGTCGTCGGCACGTGGTTTGTCCGGACGGCGCTGTTCGTCACGCTTGCGAGCGTCGGCAGCCGGCGCAGCAGCTACAACCGGCGCGGCTTCGCGCACTGGTTCGGCTACTGGAGCAGGTGCTGCAACAGCATCGGCAGGAGCGGACGAAGCACCAGCAGGAGCGCGACGCGCTTCTTCTTCGGCGCGAACCTTGGCTTCTGCTTCAGTCTTCTGACGGGCAGCATTTTCTACTGCACGACGTTCATCCAGTTCACGCTTGCGCTCGGCTTCGATTTCTTCCGGGCTGCGTTGTACGAAAACTTTCTTTTTGCGTACTTCAACGCTGATGCTTTTGCTACCAGCCACACGCAGGGTGCTGGTGGTTTTACGCTGCAGCGTGATCTTGCGTGGTTCTTCCACTTTCGCCTTGTGGCTGCTTTTCAAGTGAGTCAGCAGGGATTGCTTCTCACTGTCAGTCACATTTTCTTCGGCGGCGGTGTGCGGCAGACCTGCCTCACGCATCTGCTGCAACAGGCGCTCTACCGGTGTTTTGACCTCATCGGCCAGTTGTTTCACCGTGACTTGCGTCATGCACTTCTCTCCTCAGGCCGCGCCTAATTACTCGAACCAGTGGGCTCGGGCGGCCATGATCAACTTGCCGGCACGATCATCGTCAATGCCGTCGATGTCGAGCAGGTCGTCAATAGACTGCTCGGCCAGGTCTTCGCGGGTAATTACGCCGCGCACCGCCAGTTCCATCGCCAAATCCTTGTCCATACCCTCAAGCGAGAGCAGGTCTTCGGCCGGATGGGCGTCTGCCAGCTTTTCCTCAGTAGCGATGGCTTTGGTCAACAAACGATCCTTGGCACGAGCGCGAAGCTCGTTGACGGTATCTTCGTCAAAGCCGTCGATGTTGAGCATTTCTTCCAACGGTACGTAGGCAATCTCTTCCAGGCTGGTGAAGCCTTCATCTACCAGCACCTGTGCCAGATCTTCGTCGACTTCCAGCTCGTCGATGAAGTTGCGCAGGATGTCGCCGGTTTCTGCTTGCTGCTTAGCCTGGATGTCCGATTCGGTCATCACGTTCAGGGTCCAGCCAGTCAACTGGCTAGCCAGACGCACGTTCTGACCACCGCGACCGATGGCCTGAGCCAGATTGTCTGCGCCAACGGCGATGTCCATTGCATGGGCATCTTCGTCAACGATAATGGCCGCCACTTCTGCCGGCGACATGGCATTGATCACGAACTGCGCCGGGTTATCGTCCCAAAGAACGATATCGACACGCTCGCCACCCAACTCACCCGACACGGCCTGGACGCGCGAACCGCGCATACCGATGCACGCGCCCTGCGGGTCGATGCGTTTGTCCTTGGAGCGAACCGCGATCTTGGCGCGCGAACCCGGATCACGGGATGCTGCCATTACTTCGATCAGGCCTTCAGCAATTTCCGGCACTTCGATGCGGAACAACTCGATCAGCATTTCCGGCGCAGTACGCGACAGGATCAGCTGCGGGCCGCGGTTCTCGGTGCGGATTTCCTTGAGCAACGCACGCAGACGCACGCCGACACGGAAGGTTTCGCGAGAAATGATGTCTTCACGGGCCAGCAACGCTTCAGCGTTGTTGCCCAGATCAACGATCACGTTGTCGCGAGTAACTTTTTTCACGGTGCCGGAGATGATTTCTCCCAGACGCTCGCGATAGGCATCGACGACCTGAGCACGCTCGGCCTCGCGCACTTTCTGCACGATGACCTGCTTGGCGGTCTGCGCAGCAATGCGGCCGAATTCGATGGACTCGATCTTTTCTTCGACGACATCACCAACGTTGGCGCCAGGATGCGTTTCGGCAACCTTGCTCGGCCAGGTTTCGATGGCCGGATCATCAAGATCGTCTTCTTCGACAACCGTCCAGCGACGGAAAGTCTCGTAAGAACCGGTGTGGCGATTGATTTCCACACGCAGGTCAACTTCGTCTTCAAAACGCTTTTTGGTAGCAGTGGCCAGAGCCAGCTCCAGCGCTTCAAAAATTACGCTTGCCGGTACACCCTTTTCATTGGATACCGACTCAACAACCAGCAGTACTTCTTTGCTCATCGTACGCCTCGCCTTTCGCAAGCCATTGGATCCGCGGGATCCGCGTCTCAGTCAAAACTGGGAATAATGTTGGCCTTGTCGATCATATCGATCGGCAACAGGAACTCATGGTCTTCTACCTGCACCACGACATCCTGTTCTTCTACGCCGCGCAGAAGGCCCTGAAAGTTGCGTCGACCTTCGAAAGGCGAGCGCAGCTTGATCTTCACTTGTTCACCGGCAAATTTGGCAAACTGTTCAATAGTGAACAGCGGGCGTTCCATGCCAGGCGAGGAAACTTCAAGGGTGTATTCAACGGTGATCGGATCTTCAACATCCAGGACACCGCTGATCTGACGGCTGACAATGGCGCAATCGTCCACCAGCACACCGCCCTCTTTATCAATATAAACGCGCAACATTGAGTGGCGACCTTGAGCCGAAAACTCAATACCCCAGCATTCATAGCCTAGGGCCACGACCACCGGGGCCAGCAAGGCCTGCAACTCTTCTAGCTTGCTCGACACTGAACCCCCTCGTGCATGTAGATGCATGCGTGCAAAATAAAAAAATGGGCGAAACGCCCATCCTTGAAACGCCGTCGAACAGCGGCGTAGAAAGTGTCCAGCTAACAAAAAGCCCCTTAAAAGGGGCTCCTTAAACTGGTTGCGGGGGCCGGATTTGAACCGACGACCTTCGGGTTATGAGCCCGACGAGCTACCAGACTGCTCCACCCCGCGACAAAGCTGGGGCGGAAGTATACGACCGATCCCTTATAGGGTCAATGTAACCTTCCACCTGCAAGAAAGCCCGCAATAGCGGGCTTTCCTGACTAATTGGTACCGAGAAGGGGACTCGAACCCCTACACCCTATGGGCACAACCACCTCAAGGTTGCGTGTCTACCAATTCCACCACCTCGGCAAAACTACGTTTGAAACCCTTCTTACTTCTGCTCTTGAGCTGGAGGTACGTCAGTCGCTGGAGTAGCCGACTTTTGCTCTTGAAGCACCGGGACATCATCAGAAGCCGGTTGCTGCTTTGGAACTTCCAACACTGCTGGATTTGGGAGACCTACCTGAGTCAGCTGGTGAGCCTTCTCTTTAGCAAAGTAACCTAACCCCAAGCTGGTTATGAAGAAACCGGCGGCAAGTATAGCAGTAAACTTACTAAGAAAGGTAGAGGAACCTTGGCTTCCGAACACAGTATTTGAAGCACCTGCTCCGAAAGACGCGCCAGCGTCCGCACCCTTACCCTGCTGCAGCAAAACCAGAGCAACTACGCCCAATGCACCCAGCAGATGAAAAACGACTACGACTGTTTCCAGCATTTTTTCAGTTTCCCGCGGCGCGACAGATCGCACCGAACTCATCTGCATTCAGGGAAGCTCCACCAATGAGCCCCCCATCGATATCCGGCATGCCGAACAGTTCGACCGCATTGGCCGCCTTCACGCTGCCGCCGTATAGAAGCCGCACACCTCGTGCGACTTCAGAATTCTCTGCCGCCAACTGCTCGCGAATGGCTTTATGCACATCCTGAGCCTGCTGCGGCGTTGCAGTCAGTCCGGTACCAATGGCCCAGACCGGCTCGTAAGCTATCACTGCCTTTGCAAAGGCACCAACACCCAGCTCCTCGATGATGCTGCCCAGCTGACGCCCGACAACCTCAAGAGTTTTACCGGCTTCGCGCTGCTCCAGGGTTTCCCCTATACACAACACCGGAATCAAGCCACATGCCTGTGCCGCTGCGAACTTGCGATTCAGCACCCCGTCTCGCTCGCCCATTATCTGGCGGCGTTCGGAGTGCCCGACAAGCACAAGAGAACAACCTGCATCCACCAACTGACTCGGTGCAATTTCACCGGTCAATGCACCTTGCATGGATTCCACCGCAGAATTCTGCGCGCCGACCGAAATCGACTTGCCTTTCAGGCCATCAATCACTTGATTGATATGCAAGCAAGGCGGGAATACCGCGACATCAACACCGCTAGGCAAGGCCAAATGACGAAGGCCGTTGATCAGCTCAGCGACGCTGGCGCGGGTACCGTGCATCTTCCAGTTACCAGCTACCATAGGGCGACGCATGCTGTACCTCGTCGGTCAAAGTGGGCGCAGATGTTACCCAACACAATCATGGCTGGCAAGCCGTATCAGGCAGAAACTTCAGTTACCAGTTTTGCCAGTTCTTCGGCATAGCTGCGAACCTGGGTTTCGTCCTCGCCTTCGACCATGACACGCACCAGAGGCTCTGTCCCGGACTTGCGCAAAAGCACGCGACCACGACCCGCCATTGCCTGGGTTACGCGCGCGCTGGCTTCCTTGACAGCAGGATGCTCCAGCGGGTTGTCACCGCCACCAAAACGCACGTTGATCAGCACCTGAGGGCACTTGCGCAGGGCTTGCCGGGTTTGCGCCAAACCTTCATTACGAGTCTTCAGCGCCATCAGCACTTGCAACGCCGCGATGATCGCATCGCCAGTGGTCGTGTGATTGAAACACACCACATGCCCCGAATTCTCACCACCAACCAGCCAGTTACGCTCCAGCAGTTCGGCGATCACATAACGGTCACCGACATTGGCGCGAACGAACGGAATCCCCAATTCAGCCAGAGCCAGCTCCAGACCGAGATTGCTCATCAGAGTGCCAACCACCCCGCCCTGCAACTTGCCACGATCATGCAGATCACGCGCAATGATGAACAACAGTTCGTCACCATCAACGATGGCGCCCGTATGATCCACCATCAGCACACGATCGCCATCACCGTCGAAGGCAATACCCAGATCAGCGTGCTCAGCCAGAACAGCAGCCTGCAACTGACCCATATGGGTCGAGCCGCAATTGTCATTAATGTTCAGACCATTAGGCTGGGCCGACAACACCACGACTTCAGCGCCCAGTTCACGGAAGACGCTCGGCGCAACCTTGTAGGTCGCCCCATGCGCGCAGTCGATCACGATCTTCAGACCGGAAAAACTGGTACTGGTCGGCACACTGCTCTTGCAAAATTCGATGTAGCGGCCGGACGCATCGTTGATGCGCGACACTTTGCCGATCTTGCTCGACTCAACCACGGTCATCGGGGTGTCGAGCAATTCTTCGATCATCAATTCCAATTCATCCGGCAGCTTGGTGCCCTTGCCGGAAAAGAATTTGATGCCGTTATCGTCATGCGGGTTGTGCGAAGCACTGATCACGATCCCGGCTTCTGCCTGGAACGTGCGCGACAAATAGGCGATGGCCGGAGTCGGCATCGGACCAAGCAACATGACATCGGCACCCGCCGAAGTCAGTCCAGCCTCAAGTGCCGATTCGAACATGTAGCCGGAGATTCGTGTGTCCTTGCCGACCAGCACCTTGCAGGCGCCCATCTTGCGGAAGGCCATACCGGCAGCCCAGCCGAGCTTGAGCATGAAATCCGGAGTGATCGGGTATACCCCAACGCGCCCACGAATACCGTCAGTGCCAAAGTATTTCTTGCTCATAAGTGCTCCATCATTCTTATTCGGCTGATTCCACGGCTGCGAGCATCCGCACCACGTCGACCGTTTCCGCCACATCATGGACGCGCAATATACGCGCACCCTTGATTGATGCCAGTGCAGCCAGTGCCAGACCGCCATGCAGACGCTCGCCGACAGGGCGATTCAGGGCCTGCCCGATCATGCTTTTGCGTGAGACACCGACCAGCAACGGTCGACCCAGCGCGTGCAGGGCTTCCATATGCTTGAACAAGCTTAGATTGTGCTGCAGGGTTTTGGCGAAACCGAAGCCGGGATCAAGAATGATCCGCTCAGCCGGGATGCCCGCTAACGCACATTGACTCATGCGCTCCGCCAGAAATTGACCCACTTCCCGAGTGACATCCTGATATTGCGGATCATCCTGCATATCACCAGGCTCACCCAGCATATGCATCAGACAGACCGGCAAGCCCGTTGCCGCCGCCGCATCCAGCGCGCCATCCCGTCGCAACGAGCGGACATCGTTGATCAATCCAGCGCCCAGCCGCGCGGTTTCGCGCATTACGGCAGGGGTCGACGTATCAATAGAGATAACCACATCCAGCTCACGATTGATCAGCTCGACAATCGGCGCCACACGCTCAAGCTCTTCAAGCGGGGAAACCGCTCGCGCGCCAGGCCGGGTCGATTCGCCACCGACGTCGATCAGCGTTGCGCCAGCTGCCACCATCGCCTCGGCGTGACGCAATGCAGCATCAAGCTGACTGAATCGGCCGCCATCGGAGAAAGAATCGGGAGTGACATTGAGAATACCCATGACATGCGTCCGGGCCAAATCAAGAACCCGGTTGCCGCAAGGCAACCGGGTCAGGGACTGTACAGAAGTCATTTCAAACCTTAAACGTCAGCAGCCGGACCGCCAATCGGTGTTTCCGGACGCTCGTCCTGAACCACTGGTGGTGGAGGCGTACCGGTGCCACCCGACCAATCGCGAGGCTCGCGAGGTGCACGACCTGCCATGATGTCGTCGATCTGCTCAGCATCGATCGTTTCATACTTCATCAGGGCGTCAGCCATGGCATCGAGCTTGTCACGGTTGTCCGTGAGGATCTGCTTGGCCGTGCCGTAGCACTGGTCAATGATGCTGCGCACTTCGGAGTCGATCAGCTTGGCTGTCTCACCGGAGAAGCTGGCAGCCTGACCACCACCGCCGCGACCGAGGAACACTTCGCCCTCTTCTTCGGCGTACATCAACGGACCGAGTTTTTCCGACAGACCCCACTTGGTGACCATGTTCCGCGCAATCTGACTGGCACGCATGATGTCGTTGGAAGCACCGGTGGTCACACCGTCAAAACCAAGGGTCATCTCTTCTGCGATACGGCCGCCGTACAGCGAGCAGATCTGACTGATCAGTGCGCGCTTGGACAGGCTGTAGCGATCTTCTTCCGGCAGGAACATGGTCACACCCAGCGCACGGCCGCGCGGAATGATCGAAACCTTGTACACCGGATCATGCTCAGGCACGACGCGACCAACGATGGCGTGGCCTGCTTCGTGATAAGCGGTGTTCTGCTTCTCTTTTTCCGACATGACCATCGATTTGCGCTCGGCGCCCATCATGATCTTGTCTTTGGCCAGTTCGAACTCTTTCATCTCGACGATGCGCTTGCCGCTACGAGCAGCGAACAGCGACGCTTCGTTGACCAGGTTGGCCAGATCAGCACCCGAGAAGCCCGGGGTACCACGTGCGATAACCGCCGGAGCAACGTCGTCGCCCAGTGGCACCTTACGCATGTGAACCTTGAGGATCTGCTCGCGACCACGGATGTCCGGCAGACCAACCACAACCTGACGGTCGAAACGGCCCGGACGCAGCAATGCCGGGTCGAGTACGTCTGGACGGTTGGTTGCAGCGATAACGATGATGCCGTCATTCATTTCGAAGCCGTCCATCTCTACCAGCAACTGGTTGAGAGTCTGCTCGCGCTCGTCGTGACCGCCACCCATGCCGGCGCCACGATGGCGGCCGACGGCGTCGATTTCGTCGATAAAGATGATGCACGGTGCATGCTTCTTGGCCTGCTCGAACATGTCACGAACACGACTGGCACCGACACCAACGAACATTTCAACGAAGTCGGAACCGGAAATGGTGAAGAAAGGCACCTTGGCTTCACCGGCAATCGCCTTGGCCAGCAAGGTTTTACCGGTACCCGGAGGACCGACCATCAGTACACCGCGAGGAATACGACCGCCCAGACGCTGGAATTTGCCCGGATCACGGAGGAACTCCACAAGCTCACCAACTTCTTCCTTGGCTTCGTCGCAACCTGCAACGTCAGCCAAAGTGGTTTTCACCTGATCTTCGGAGAGCAGGCGCGCCTTGCTCTTGCCGAAGCTCATCGGCCCGCCCTTGCCGCCCGCACCCCCCTGCATCTGGCGCATGAAGAACATGAACACCGCGATGATCACCAGGATCGGGAAGCTGGCCACCAGAAGCTGGGTCCAGATGCTTTGCTGTTCAGGCTGCTTGCCTTCAACCACAACGTGATTGTCGACGAGGTCGCCGATCAGGCCATTGTCCTGGATTGCCGGACGAATGGTCTTGAAGCTGTCGCCATCGTTACGCTTGCCGGTAATCACATAACCATCAACGGCTACGCGCTCGACCTTGCCATCCTTGACTTGCTGGATGAAGTCGGAATAGTTGAGGGTCTGCGGCTCGTTAGGGCTGGAGAAGTTGTTCATCACCGTCACCAGGACAGCCGCGATGATCAACCACAGGATCAGATTCTTTGCCATATCGTTCAATTAACTACCCTCTGAAGCAAGCTCCGCTACTGGCGCGCGCTTCGCATGATATTCACCGGCCTAACTTACTACATTACCTACAGCTCTGGCAGGCGCCGTCTGTAACCCTTTGTGAAACACTTTCCACACAATATTCGCTAAAGCGCTCGGGGCGAAATACGAAAAACCTATCACCCCGCTAAAAAACCTCGTTTTACTCACTACGACCGCGGTAACCCCAAGCCAGCATGTATTGCTCGCGGGAGCTGCCACGGGAAGAGTCAGGCTTGAGCATCTGGATCTTGTCGAATTTGCGACGAGCATCCTTCAGGTACACATCAAACCCTTCGCCCTGAAAAATCTTGATCACGAAATTGCCACCCGGCTTGAGTATCCGTTCCGCCAGATCCAGAGCCAGCTCGCAAAGAAACATGGCCTTTGGCATGTCCACTTCGGGCGTACCACTCATATTGGGGGCCATATCGGAAATCACAAGGTCCACCTGCGAATTACCCACCGCCTCAAGGATCTGAGCGAGCACCGCGTCCTGGGTGAAGTCACCCTGAATGAAAGTCACGTCCGGAATGCTGTCCATTTCCAGGATGTCCGAGGCGATCAGACGGCCCTGACCACCGATCAGCCGGCTGGTGACCTGCGACCAGCCACCGGGCGCCGCGCCCAGGTCGACAACGCTCATGCCAGGACGGATCAGCTTGTATTTCTCCTGGACCTCGAGAAGCTTGTAACTCGCACGCGAACGGTAGCCGTCCTTCTGCGCCTGCTTCACATAGGGATCATTAACATGTCTTTTCAGCCAACCAAGGCTTGTCTTGGAACGCGCCATTGGGCACCTCGATGATAAGGGTCGTGATTAATTGGGCGGATCCACGAGCCCTCGGGTAAAATGGCCGCCATTTTACAGAATCCAGACGAAAGGGTCAGATTATGCCGCTCACTCAAGAGCAGAAGAAACAGTACAAATCCATTGGCCACCACCTCAAACCAGTTTTGACTGTGGCTGACAACGGTTTGACTGAAGGTGTGTTAGCCGAACTTGAACGCGCTTTGGCGGATCACGAGCTGATTAAAATCAAGCTCAACATCCTTGATCGCGAGGCGCGCCTGGCGTCCATTGCAGAACTCTGCAAGGTCGGCAAAGCGGACCTGGTTCAGGTCATCGGCAAGATGGCACTGATCTACCGCAAGAACTTCAGCGCCAACAAGCAGCTGTCGAACGTTCATCGCTTCAAGTGATGACAAGGGTCAAGGGTGTGCTTCGCGCACCCTGCCACTCCATCCAGGTACCGGCTGCAACACCAGCACCAGCCCGGAAAAACCCAGAACCAGAAAGCTGAACACCTGCCAGCGCTGCGCATCCGGCCAGCCGACACGCACTGCGACAAACATCGCACACGCATACAACGCCACCAGCAACACCTGTCCGCGAAAATCGCGCCATAGACTGGCAAGGCCCTCGGTCTTTACCAGCACCAAAGCCTGAAAAATCAAGCAGGCGGCAGCAAACCCAACCACCAGCACTTCAAATGCACTTGCAACTTCATCGACCAGCAGCGGTGCCAGGCCTATTTGGCCCAACACCGGTCGCAGGCCCAGATGCACCAGCCATAAGCCACCGACCCAAAGCATCTGGGTCAGTTGCCAGATCACGGCGCCCGCATTCAGCAGGCGCCCTGTTTCAGATGTGACGGACTTCGACAATCTCGTACTCGATAACACCGCTAGGCGTTTTCACTGCAACAACATCGCCTTCTTGCTTGCCGATCAAGGCACGGGCCAATGGCGACCCTACCGAAATCTTGCCAAGTTTGAAGTCGGCCTCGTCCTCACCCACGATGTGGTAAGTCACGCTTTCGTCAGTCTCGACGTTGGCGATTTCAACGGTGGTGCCGAAAATCACTTTACCGGTATGCGGGATGGTCGTGACGTCGATGATGACCTGATTCTGAATCCGGCCTTCGATGTCACGAATCCGCGCTTCAACCATACCCTGCTGTTCGCGAGCGGCATGGTATTCGGCGTTTTCTTTCAAGTCACCCAACTCGCGGGCCGTACCGATGTCCTGGCTGAGCTTTGGACGAACGACCTTGGTCAGGTGAGTGTGTTCTTCTTCCAGGGCTTTCGCGCCCTGGACGGTCATTGGGTATTTGATCATGCCTTCAATCCTGCGTGTAGATCCTGCAAGCGACGCACGGTCTTCTCGGGACCGAACTTCAGTGCTTCGCAGATCGCTTCGCCAGCAGCAATAGTGGTGGTGCAATAGATCTTGTGCTGCAAGGCGTTGCGACGGATGGAATACGAGTCGGCAATCGACTGGCGACCTTCGGTGGTGTTGATGATCAGAGTGACTTCGTCGTTCTTGATCATGTCGACCACGTGCGGACGACCTTCGGTCACCTTGTTCACGCGGCGCACTTTCAGGCCTGCAGCTTCGATCAGCTTGGCAGTACCGGCAGTGGCAACCACTTCGAAGCCCAAGTTGATCAGATCACGGGCCACGCCTGCAACCAAAGGTTTGTCGTCGTCACGCACGCTGATGAATGCGGTGCCGCCAGTTGGCAGCACTTCGCTGGCGCCCATCTGGGCCTTGGCGAATGCTTCACCGAAGGTGTCGCCCACGCCCATCACTTCACCGGTCGACTTCATCTCTGGGCCGAGGATCGGGTCAACTCCAGGGAATTTGGCGAATGGGAACACCGCCTCTTTCACACTGTAGAAGTTCGGAATGATTTCCTTGGTGAAGCCGATTTCCTTCAGGGTCTTACCGGCCATGACGCGGGCAGCGATCATTGCCAGGGAAACACCGATGCACTTCGACACGAACGGTACGGTACGCGAAGCGCGCGGATTGACTTCGATGACGTAGATGTCTTCGCCTTGCAGCGCCAACTGAACGTTCATCAGGCCGACAACGCCCAGTTCCAGGGCCATTTTCTTGACCTGTTCGCGCATCTCGTCCTGGATGTGCAGCGGCAGCGAGTACGGCGGCAGCGAGCAAGCGGAGTCACCGGAGTGAACGCCAGCCTGTTCAATGTGCTGCATGATCGCGCCGATCACTACATCAGTACCGTCGCAGACAGCATCGACGTCCATTTCGATGGCGCAGTTGAGGAAGTGGTCGAGCAGCACCGGGCTGTCGTTCGACACTTTCACCGCGTCACGCAGGTAGCGCTTGAGTTCTTCTTCTTCGTAGACGATTTCCATCGCCCGACCGCCGAGTACGTAGGACGGACGCACGACCAGCGGGTAGCCGATCTTGCTGGCTGCACGGATCGCTTCGTCTTCGCTGCGCACGGTGGCGTTAGGCGGCTGACGCAGGTTCAGACGCTCAACCATCTGCTGGAAGCGCTCGCGGTCTTCTGCACGGTCGATGGCATCAGGGCTGGTGCCGATGATCGGCACGCCAGCCGCTTCCAGGGCGCGAGCCAGTTTCAACGGGGTCTGCCCGCCGTACTGGACGATCACGCCTTTCGGCTTCTCGACGCGGCAGATTTCCAGCACGTCTTCCAGGGTTACCGGTTCGAAGTACAGACGGTCGGAAGTGTCGTAGTCAGTGGAAACGGTTTCCGGATTGCAGTTGACCATGATGGTCTCGTACCCGTCTTCGCGCAGGGCGAGGGCGGCGTGTACGCAGCAGTAGTCGAACTCGATGCCCTGGCCGATACGGTTTGGACCGCCGCCAAGGATCATGATCTTGTCGCGACCGGACGGCTTCGCTTCGCACTCTTCCTCGTAAGTCGAGTACAGGTAGGCGGTGTCGGTGGCGAACTCGGCGGCGCAGGTATCAACGCGTTTGTAGACCGGGAAGATTTCCAGCTTGTGGCGATGAGTCCGCAGGTTCTTCTCGGTCACACCCAGCAGCTTGGCCAGACGCTGATCCGAGAAGCCTTTGCGCTTGAGGCGGAACATCAGGTCGCGGTCGATGGAGGACAGACCCAGGGTCTTGACCTTCTCTTCTTCCTTGATCAGATCTTCGATCTGCACCAGGAACCACGGATCGATCATGTTCATGCCGAAGATTTGCTCAACGGTCATGCCGGCGCGGAAAGCGTCAGCCACATACCAGATACGCTCGGCACCCGGCACGGTCAGTTCGCGCTTGAGCACGCTCATGCTTTCCGGGTTGCTCAGGTCGAGCTTCTCGTCCAGACCGCAAACGCCCACTTCCAGACCGCGCAGAGCTTTCTGCAGGGATTCCTGGAAAGTACGGCCGATGGCCATGACTTCACCCACCGACTTCATTTGAGTGGTCAGGCGGGCGTCGGCTTTCGGGAATTTCTCGAAAGCAAAACGCGGCAGCTTGGTCACAACGTAGTCGATCGACGGCTCGAAGGACGCCGGGGTCTTGCCGCCGGTGATGTCGTTCGACAATTCGTCGAGGGTGTAACCCACCGCCAGTTTGGCCGCGACTTTGGCAATCGGGAAACCGGTGGCTTTCGAGGCCAGAGCCGACGAACGCGATACACGCGGGTTCATCTCGATCACGACCATACGACCGGTGTCCGGGCAGATACCGAACTGCACGTTGGAACCGCCAGTCTCGACGCCGATCTCGCGCAGTACCGCCAAAGAGGCGTTACGCAGGATCTGGTATTCCTTGTCGGTCAGGGTCTGTGCCGGAGCAACAGTGATCGAGTCACCGGTGTGCACGCCCATCGGGTCGAAGTTTTCGATGGAGCAGACGATGATGCAGTTGTCCTTTTTGTCGCGGACAACTTCCATCTCATATTCTTTCCAGCCGATCAGCGATTCGTCGATCAGCAGCTCTTTGGTCGGCGACAGATCCAGACCACGGGCGCAGATTTCTTCGAACTCTTCACGGTTGTAAGCGATACCGCCACCGGTGCCACCCATGGTGAAGGACGGACGGATGATGCACGGGAAGCCCAGGGTCTCGAGGACTGCGTTGGCTTCTTCCATGCTGTGGGCGATACCGGAACGCGGGCACGCCAGGCCGATGGATTTCATCGCCTTGTCGAAACGCGAACGGTCTTCAGCCTTGTCGATGGTGTCGGCGTTGGCACCGATCATCTCCACGCCGAACTTCTCCAGAACGCCTTCGCGCTCCAGATCCAGAGCGCAGTTCAGAGCGGTCTGGCCGCCCATGGTCGGCAGCAGTGCGTCCGGACGCTCTTTCTCGATGATCTTGGCAACGGTCTGCCATTTGATCGGTTCGATATAGGTGGCGTCGGCCATGTCCGGGTCGGTCATGATGGTGGCCGGGTTGGAGTTCACCAGGATGACGCGGTAACCCTCTTCGCGCAGGGCTTTACAGGCCTGGGCGCCGGAGTAGTCAAATTCGCAGGCCTGGCCGATAACGATCGGGCCAGCGCCGAGAATCAGGATGCTTTTAATGTCTGTACGTTTTGGCATGGGTTTGTCACTCAAATCCGCAGGTCAGTCGGCAAGCCGTCTTGATCGATTTCTGAAGCTTCGAGGGGGCCGCCGCATTCGGGGCCGCCCTCGAGGGGCTTCTCGCTACAGTCTCAAGGCGAACGCTTAGCGTCGCTTGGCCATCTCGTTGATGAAGCGGTCGAACAGTGGAGCCACATCGTTCGGGCCCGGGCTCGCTTCAGGGTGACCCTGGAAGCTGAACGCGCTCTTGTCGGTACGCTCGATGCCTTGCAGGGTGCCGTCGAACAGCGATTTGTGGATCGCCCGCACGTTGGCTGGCAAGGTCGCTTCGTCCACCGCAAAACCGTGGTTCTGGCTGGTGATCATTACGACGCCTGTGTCCAGATCCTGCACCGGGTGGTTGGCACCGTGGTGGCCGTGACCCATTTTCAGGGTTTTGGCGCCGGAGGCCAGAGCCAGCAGCTGGTGACCGAGGCAGATACCGAACACCGGAATCTCGGTTTCCAGCACTTCCTTGATGGCCTTGATCGCGTAGTCGCAAGGCTCCGGATCACCAGGACCGTTGGACAGGAACACGCCGTCCGGCTTCAGTGCCAGAACATCGGCAGCCGGGGTTTGTGCCGGCACCACGGTGACACGGCAACCGCGCTCGACCAGCATGCGCAGGATGTTGACCTTGACGCCGTAGTCGTAGGCAACCACGTGATATGGCAGCTCGGAGGCTTCGATGGTCGCGTGGCTGTCGGTTTTCAGATCCCAGACAGTCGAGCGCCACTCGTATTGCTTGGTGGTGCTGACGACTTTCGCCAGGTCCATGCCTTTCAGGCCAGGGAAACCCTGCGCAGCAGCAATCGCGGCTTCTTCGGAGATGTTGTCACCGGCCATGATGCAGCCGTTCTGTGCGCCTTTTTCACGCAGGATGCGGGTCAGGCGGCGGGTGTCGATACCGGCGATCGCCACAACATTGTTGGCTTTCAAGTAATCGGACAGGGACATCGTGTTACGCCAGTTGCTCGCTACCAGCGGCAGGTCACGGATGACCAGGCCAGCGGACCAGACGCGGTCGGACTCGGCATCTTCAGGCGTGGTGCCGGTGTTGCCGATGTGCGGGTAAGTCAGGGTAACGATCTGTTGGGCGTAGGAAGGATCGGTAAGGATTTCCTGATAGCCGGTCATTGCGGTGTTGAACACCACCTCTCCAACGGTCTGGCCGTCGGCTCCAATGGCTTCGCCGCGAAAAATGCTGCCATCAGCAAGGGCGAGTATGGCTGGCTTAGTCAAGAAGACCTCCCGTAAATAAAGCATGAAGGGGCAATCGCAGGTTGTAAAAAAGCGGAGTGACGTATGGACACGTCACCCCGCTCATTCACTGAATTATTCTGCGCGCTTTTAGTGGACACACTAAAGCTGTAGCTTACAGAAAAAGGCTTTTTTGGTCTACCGCCAATGAGCCCGAAAGGGCGAAGAATGCGACAGGCCGTCGCGCAGCGGAGAAAAACCGGCGCAAACTGGGCGTTTGCACCGGGTTCAACTATCGATCAACGCAGGTCGAGCACGTCCTGCATGTCGTAAAGACCCGCCTCACGACCATCCAGCCACAGCGCGGCACGCACCGCACCCTTGGCGAAAGTCATGCGGCTGGACGCTTTGTGAGTGATCTCCAGACGCTCACCTTCACAGGCGAACAGCACGGTGTGATCACCGACCACATCACCACCGCGCACAGTGGCGAAACCAATGGTTTCACGCTCACGCACGCCGGTATGACCTTCTCGACCATAGACCGCGACTTTTTGCAGATCACGATCCAGCGCACTGGCGATCACTTCGCCCATGCGCAGCGCCGTGCCTGACGGCGCGTCAATCTTGTTGCGGTGATGGGCTTCGATGATTTCGATATCCGCATCATCACCCAACACGCGTGCCGCCATGTCGAGCAGCTTCAGCGACAGGTTGACGCCGACACTGAAGTTGGCAGCGAACACGATAGGAATATCCTTACCGGCCTCGACCAACAACTGCTTCTGCGCGGCATCCAGACCGGTCGTGCCGATCACCATGGCCTTGCCTGCCTTGCGGCAGAACGCCAGATTTTTCAGCATGACTTCCGGCAACGTGAAGTCGATCAACACGTCGAACTCTTCCGCGACCGACTCCAGATGACCGGACAGCGGTACACCGATGCGCCCCAGCGAAGCCAGCTCGCCAGCATCGACACCGATCAGCGTACTGCCCGGACGCACAACGGCAGCCGTCAAACCGGTCAACGGTGCGCGTTGCTGCACCGCCTCGACCAGAATCTTGCCCATGCGCCCGGCGGCGCCCATCACTGCAATACGTCGCATGCCGACTCCTTACAAATCGCCGAAGAAGCGCTTCACACCGTCAAACCAACCGGTGGTTTTCGGGGAATGGCTGTTGTCATCCGCCAGAGAACTGCGGAACTCTTCCAGCAATTCACGCTGGCGGCGATTCAGATTGACCGGAGTCTCGACCGCAACACGGCACATCAGATCGCCCGCACCACCGCCACGCACCGGCGCCACGCCTTTACCGCGCACGCGGAACTGCTTGCCGGTCTGAGTGCCTTCGGGGATTTTCAGTTTGACGCGACCGTCGAGGGTCGGAATCTCCAGCTCGCCACCGAGCGCCGCATCAACGAAGCTGATTGGCACTTCGCAGAACAGATGCTTGCCGTCGCGCTGGAAAATATCGTGCTCGCGCACATTGATGACCACGTACAGGTCGCCAGTCGGGCCGCCCTGCGTACCCGCTTCGCCTTCGCCGGAAAGACGAATGCGGTCGCCGGTATCGACGCCGGCCGGTACTTTGACCGACAGGGTTTTGTACTCTTCGATGCGACCGTCACCGTGGCAGGAATCGCACGGATCGGAAATGATCTTGCCTTGGCCATGGCAGCGCGGGCAGGTCTGCTGCACCGAGAAGAAGCCTTGCTGCATGCGTACCTGACCGATACCGCCGCAAGTCGGGCACGTCGAAGGCGAGGAGCCTTTCTTGGCACCCGAACCATCGCATGGCTTGCAGTTGACCAGCGTCGGCACACGGATATTCACGCTGGTGCCGCGAACTGCTTCTTCCAGATTCAGCTCCAGGGTGTAGCGCAAGTCGCTGCCACGCTGAGCGCCGCCACGGGAACCGCCGCGACCGCCGCCGAAGAAATCACTGAAGACATCGCCGAAAATATCGGAGAAGTTCTGACCGCCGAAACCGGCACCACCGCCACCCATGCTCGGATCGACGCCGGCATGACCATATTGGTCATACGCTGCGCGCTTGCTCGAATCGGACAGCACTTCGTAGGCCTCGTTGGCCTCCTTGAACATCTCTTCCGATGCTTTGTCATCGGGATTACGGTCCGGGTGATGCTTCATGGCCAGACGGCGATAGGCCTTTTTCAGGTCTGCATCGCTTGAGCCACGCTCAACACCCAACACTTCGTAATAGTCACGCTTTGCCATAAGTCTTCTGCACTCTTGAGGACGTTCGGCAAACCCCTCCTGAGGATGGCCAAACTCGTTGAGCCCCAATACAGGCCCGGACCCAACTCACGTCAATTCAACGATCCTGGTCTTTGTTTCATTTGGTACTTGCGGCGCGAAAAGCAGGAGCATTCCCGGCCATACCAGCAGCATCCGAAGCTTGTCGCATGCTGTAAAAATTCGCGTATTCCAGATACGCCAACGCGGGAGCAAGCTCCCGCGCGGCGACATCCTACCAGTCACTGCCTAAAGGCAGTCAACCGGCCGACCAACAACTTACTTGTGGTCTTTGACTTCTTCGAACTCGGCATCGACAACATCGTCAGCCTTTTCCGCTTTCTCGTCGTGCGGTGCCGCGCCTTCAGCAGGCTGAGCCTGTTCGGCGTACATCTTCTGGGCAACCGGCGCCGAGAGTTTCGACAGCTCTTCGACTTTCGCTTCAATGGCAGCCTTGTCGTCGCCTTTAACAGCGGCTTCCAGGGCAACCACAGCAGCTTCGATCGCAGTCTTCTCTTCCGCGGTCACTTTATCGCCAGCATCGACGATCATTTTGCGCGTCGAGTGAACCAGTGCGTCGCCCTGGTTACGGGCGGCGGCCAGCTCTTCGAACTGACGGTCTGCGTCGGCGTTGGTTTCAGCATCGCGAATCATCTGCTGAATTTCTTCCTCGGACAGACCCGAGTTAGCCTTGATCACGATCGACTGAGTCTTGCCGGTAGCCTTGTCTTTCGCGCCGACGTGCAAGATGCCGTTGGCGTCGATATCGAAGGTCACTTCGATCTGCGGCACACCACGTGGAGCAGGTGGAATGTCGGCCAGGTCGAACTTGCCCAGGGACTTGTTCTGTGTGGCTTGCTTACGCTCGCCCTGCAGAACGTGAATGGTCACTGCGCCCTGATTGTCATCGGCAGTCGAGAACACTTGCGATTTCTTGGTAGGAATCGTGGTGTTTTTCTCGATCAGCGCGGTCATCACGCCACCCATGGTTTCGATACCCAGAGTCAGCGGGCTGACGTCGAGCAGCAGAACGTCTTTCACGTCACCAGCCAGCACAGCGCCCTGGATTGCAGCACCCATGGCGACAGCTTCGTCCGGGTTCACGTCTTTACGAGCTTCTTTACCGAAGAAATCGGTAACCAGCTTCTGCACCAGCGGCATACGAGTCTGACCGCCGACCAGGATCACGTCGTTGATCGCGCCAACGTCCAGACCAGCGTCTTTCATCGCAATGCGGCAAGGCTCGATGGTGCGCTGAACCAGGTCTTCAACCAGTGCTTCAAGCTTGGCACGCGAAATTTTCACGTTCAGGTGCTTAGGACCGGTGGCGTCTGCAGTGATGTACGGCAGGTTCACGTCGGTCGAATTGCTCGAAGACAGTTCGATCTTGGCTTTTTCAGCGGCCTCTTTCAGGCGCTGCATGGCCAGCGGATCACCTTTCAGGTTCATGCCGCTTTCTTTCTTGAATTCGTCAACGAGGTAGTCGATCAGACGAATGTCAAAGTCTTCACCGCCCAGGAACGTGTCGCCGTTGGTGGCCAACACTTCGAACTGGTGCTCGCCGTCAACTTCAGCGATTTCGATCACGGAGACGTCGAAAGTACCGCCACCCAGATCGTAAACGATCACGGTGTGATCGCCCTTGGCCTTGTCCATACCGTAAGCCAGAGCGGCTGCGGTTGGTTCGTTGATGATACGTTTAACGTCCAGACCGGCGATGCGGCCGGCGTCTTTGGTCGCCTGACGCTGGCTGTCGTTGAAGTAGGCCGGAACGGTGATTACCGCTTCGGTCACTGGCTCGCCGAGGTAGTCTTCGGCGGTCTTCTTCATTTTCTTCAGAATTTCAGCCGAGATTTGTGGCGGCGACATTTTCTGGCCGTTCACTTCAACCCAGGCGTCGTTGTTGTCAGCCTTGACGATCTTGTAAGGGACCATCTGGATGTCTTTCTGTACAACTTCTTCGTCAAAACGACGACCGATCAGACGCTTCACCGCGTACAGGGTGTTGTGCGGATTGGTCACTGCCTGACGCTTGGCGGACTGGCCGACCAGAATTTCGCCATCGTTGGCGTAAGCGATGATAGACGGCGTGGTACGCGCGCCTTCAGCGTTTTCAATAACTTTTGCTTTGCCGTTTTCCAGCACGGAGACGCAGGAGTTGGTAGTCCCCAGGTCGATACCGATAATTTTGCCCATGTTAACTCTCCCGAAACTTTGGATTTGGTTGCCGCAGCAGTGGTGGCTAACTGCGGTAGCACTTAAACGCTTGACTTATAAATGGGGGCCTTGCGGCGGATTTCAAGCCTGTTCGTCAATCGAAGGCGAAACCGGCGCAGGCGCCTTGCTGACCACGACCATTGCCGGGCGCAGCAAGCGACCATTGAGCTGATAGCCCTTCTGGAACACCTTCAAAACGCTGTTCGGCTCGACGTCAGCGCTTTCCTGCATGGCCATCGCCTGATGGTGAACGGCGTTGAACGGTTCGCCATGCGGATCGATCGCTTCAAGCTGATAACGCTTGAGGGTGTCCTGGAACATTTTCAGGGTCAGCTCGATACCTTCGCGCATCGGACGGATGCTTTCGTCGTCCGGGTTCGACAGTTCGAGACCGCGCTCCAGGCTGTCGACGATCGGCAGCAGGTCGCTGGCAAATTTTTCCAGCGCAAACTTGTGAGCCTTCTCGACGTCCTGTTCGGCACGGCGACGGACGTTCTGCAGATCGGCAGCTACACGCAGAGACTGATCCTGCGCGGCGGCCAATTGCTCTTCGAGCACTTGTACACGGGTCGCCAGGTCATCACCCGAACCATCGGATGCCTGATTGGCTTCTGGGTTTTGCGTATCTACTGTCTGTTCGTCAGCCATAGAATTCTCCTTTCAATATCGTCCGCGAGCCTGACTCGCGCTTCTGTCCCGATATATGGGGCCGCAAAATCAGGCTTCAAGGGCCTGCAACGATTACCCCTACAAAAAAGTGCTGCTTTGTCATTCCTGGATGCGCTAAAGGCTGATTTGATCCAAGCAAATCAAGCTAACGCCAAGGATTGTCAGCCTCGAACAAAACACTGTATAAATAACCAGACCTAAAGCCTGGGAGCGGCCTTTATGCTGGTGCACCTGTCCGTACATAACTACGCCATCGTTGAACATCTCGATCTCGAACTTGATCGCGGGATGAGCGTGATCACAGGGGAAACCGGCGCCGGCAAGTCGATCATGCTCGACGCCCTGGGCCTGACCCTGGGGGATCGCGCCGACAGCGGCGTGGTTCGCCCGGGCGCCGACAAGGCCGATATTCTCGCGACCTTCGATCTGGCTGACATCCCCGAAGCCAGCGTCTGGCTGGCCGAGCGCGACCTCGAAAACGATGGCCCGTGCATCCTGCGCCGGGTCATCACCGCAGAAGGACGCTCGCGCGGCTACATCAACGGCACGCCCTGCCCGCTTGGTGATCTCAAGGCCCTTGGCGAACTGTTGATCGACATCCACAGCCAGCACGAACACCAATCCCTGCTGAAGCCCGATACCCATCGACGCCTGCTCGACGAGTATGCCGGCGCCACCGATCTGGCCCGCCAAGTGCAACTTGCTGCCCAACGCTGGCGCCAGACCCGCCAGGAACTGGAGCGCCTCTCCAATTCCGGCGACGAACAACGCGCTCGCCACCAGTTGCTCAGCTATCAACTGGAAGAACTGGAAAATCTCAATCTCGGCGAAAACGAACTTGAGCAACTGGAGCAGGAACACAAAAACCTGACCAACGCCGAAACCTTGCTCGGCATTTGCCGACAGGTAGTCGAGCAGTGCAGCGAAAGTGATTCAGGCAATGTCCTGAACGCGCTGACCGCCAGCCTCAACCGCCTCTCCAGCGTGAACAATTCGATTGGTGCTCTGGGCGAAGCTAGCAGCCTGTTGACCAGCGCACAGATTCAGGTTGAAGAGGCCGTCGGCGAACTCAATCGCTTCCTCGATAACTTCGATGCTGATCCTGCGCGCCTGCAATATCTGGAAGAACGGCTCGACGCCATCTACACCATGGCGCGCAAACACCGGATTCAACCGACCGAAGTTGCCGAGATGCAGCAGAAGCTGCTGGATGAAATCGAAACCCTCAACGCCAATGACGAATCCATCGAACGCCTGGGCGAAGAGCTGGCCTCGTATGCCCGCCATTATCAAGAGAAGGCCCGCGAGCTGAGCGATTTGCGCCATCAGGCCGCTGGCAGTCTGGCGAGTGCGGTGGAACAAGAGATTCAGCGCCTC
The DNA here is from genome assembly GCF_052567255.1 of Pseudomonas sp. McL0111. Lineage (NCBI taxonomy): Bacteria > Pseudomonadati > Pseudomonadota > Gammaproteobacteria > Pseudomonadales > Pseudomonadaceae > Pseudomonas > Pseudomonas sp. McL0111. The sequence continues at coordinate 649,636 of NZ_CP199585.1, forward strand.
GGCATGCCGGGCGGGCGCTTCACTATTGAGTTGCTCCCCAACACCAGTAAAGAACTGCTGCCCAACGGCCTCGAACAGGTCGAATTGCTGGTCAGCGCCAACCCGGGCCAGCCACTCAAGGCGTTGGCAAAAGTCGCCTCCGGTGGTGAGCTGTCACGGATCAGCCTGGCGATTCAGGTGATCACCGCGCAGACCTCTCGCGTACCGACGCTGGTATTCGACGAAGTGGACGTGGGGATTGGCGGGCCGACTGCCGAGATTGTCGGCCAGTTGTTGCGCCGCCTGGGTGAACGCGGGCAGGTCCTGACCGTTACACACTTGCCACAAGTAGCGGCGCAAGGGCATCAGCATCTGTTCGTACACAAGGTGCGTGGTGAAGAGGCAACCCACACTGCCGTTTCCAAACTGAGCAAAAACGACCGTATAGAAGAAGTGGCGCGAATGCTCGGCGGCATCGACTTGACCAAGGAGTCCTTGGCGCACGCGAAAAAAATGGTGGTTACCGCGAAAGTTTAAGGACGGCAGAAAGCACGAAGGCGACCCTTGGGTCGCCTTCGTTCGTTTCGCGAATGTGAAATTCGCGCGACATGCTTACTTTTTCTTGCGTACGTACAGCACCAGGTTGTGATCAACCAGGTCGACACCGTGCTCTTCGGCAATTGCCTTCTGGAGCTTTTCGATTTCCGGGCTGACGAATTCGACAACCTCACCGGTTTCCACGTTGACCATATGGTCGTGGTGGCCACCATCGGCTAGTTCGAATACCGCATGGCCACCGTCGAAGTTATGACGGACCACGAGGCCAGCTGCTTCGAACTGGGTCAGAACACGGTAAACCGTGGCCAGACCGACATCCTCACCAGCTTCCATCAACGCCTTGTAGACGTCCTCGGCACTCATGTGACGCTGCTCGGTGGAGTCGAGCATTTGCAGGATCTTGACCCGTGGCAGGGTCACTTTGAGGCCGGCTTTGCGTAGTTCGCTATTTTCAACCATGGTCAGCTTTCTCGCGATGCTGCTTCGCAGCTTCTCTTAATACGGGTATGATCGGCGTTTACGTTGTCCCAGCCAAGATAGTGGAAGTCGCCCACCGATGCAAAACACCAAGCTCTTGCTAACCAGTTTCACCTTTGTGGGACTGCTCGCACTCGCCGGTTGTTCATTCCCCGGGGTTTACAAAATCGACATCCAGCAGGGCAATGTCGTCACGCAGGACATGATAGACCAGTTACGCCCGGGAATGACCCGGCCGCAAGTACGGTTTATCATGGGCAACCCTCTGCTGACCGACACGTTCCATGCCAATCGCTGGGATTATCTGTACAGCCTGCAACCCGGTGGCGGTGAACGCCAACAGGAACGCGTCAGCGTTATCTTTAACTCCAACGACCAGCTTGTCAGCCTGTCGGGCGACTTCATGCCCGGTGTGAGCCGTGACGAAGCCATTCTCGGCAAGGACAGTGGCACTAACGTGACCGCTCCTGTTGAAAACACCGAGAAGCCAAAACCGGAAAAACCGGCCAAGCCAGGTTCTTTGCTGGATCAGATCCAGAAAGACGTGGACGGCGTAGAAACCGTTCCGGTTCCAACACCAGAACCGCTGGACACCTCGCCGCAGTAATTCGCGAGGCAATAAAAAACCCGGAAATCCCGGGTTTTTTATTGCCTGCTGTTTAGCCGCTTACTGATTACGCGCCTTGGCCTCGGCAGCCTTGGCCGCTCGCAAGCGTCGAACTTCTTTCGGGTCGGCCAGCAGCGGGCGGTAGATTTCAATCCGCTCCCCGGCTTGAATCACACGAACTTCGGGATCGGCGACCACCTTGCCGAAGATCCCCAGCGGGCAACTCGCCAGATCCAGCTCAGGAAACTCGGCCTCGATGCCGGATTCGAGCAGCGCCGCACGGACGCTCAGGCCCTCAGCCACACTGGCCGTGCGCAAAACCTGACGATCCACGGCGGCATACACCACCTCAATCTCGATCACCGGCTCAGCCACTTATTTGCTTCGCACGCTGACAGAACGCGTCCACCAGCGTATTGGCGGCCTGATTGAACAAAGGCCCGAGCGTCGCCCGAACCAGCGGCCCGGCGTAATCGAAAGACAGATCCAGACTTATCTTGCAGGCTTTTTCGTTCAGCGCCTTGAACACCCAAATGCCATGCAACTGGGTGAAGGGGCCTTCTTCCAGATTCATCTCGATGGACTGCCCCGGCACCAGCGTATTGCGCGTGACGAAGTGCTGACTGAGGCCGCCCTTGGCCACGCCAACGCTGGCCCGCATGAACTCGGGCGAGCTTTCCAGCACCTCCGCCGCCGAACACCACGGCAGGAACTCCGGATAACGCGCCACGTCGTTGACTAGGTCGTAGAGCAACTGCGCCGGATAAGGCAGCAGCGCCGAGCGTTGAATATGTGTCGTCATGTAAGCGTTACTTCCAGAGCTGAGCGGCAAACACTACAAGAATGCCGATAGGCGCCACGTAGCGCATCAAGAACAGAGACAGGGCAAACAGCGCCGGATTGCGGATCGACAGTTCGTCGCGCACCGCTTCACGCCCCATCACCCAACCGGCAAACAATACAAAACACAGCCCACCGAGCGGCAACATGATCCGCGAGGTGAAGAAATCGATCACGCCAAAGAAGTCGAGACCGCTCGCCGCACCCCATTGGTAGAGATGGAACGAGCCGCCTTCGTTCACGAAAAATTTCGCCTGCTTCCAGATATTGAAGGAAAACACGGTGCCCAAACCCACGAACCAGCAACTGAATGCCAGCCAGAAGGTGACCCAGGCACGGCTGATTTTCGTGCGCTCAACCAGATAAGCCACCATCGGTTCCAGCAAGGAAATCGCCGAACTCCATGCCGCAACCGCCACCAGCACGAAGAACACCACGCCCATCAACTGACCGAATGCCACATTACCAAAGGCAAATGGCAGACTGACGAACATCAGGCCCGGGCCTTCGCTCGGGTTCAAACCCGCTGCAAACACAATCGGAAACAATGCCAGACCGGCCACCAGCGAGACGAAGGTATCCAGCAGCGCGACGCCAACAACGGTGCCGGACAGCGACGAACCTTTCGGCATGTAGGCGCCGTAGATCATGATCGAGCCGACGCCCACGCTCAGCGAGAAGAACGCGTGCCCCATGGCGGGCAGCAAGCCGTCGAGGACTTTTTCCGGATGGAAGTCGAACATGAAATGCACGCCTTCCATGAAATGTCCGGTGGTCATGCTGTAGCCCAGCAACACCAGAATCATCACGAACAGCAGCGGCATCATGATCCGCAAGCTGCGTTCAAGCCCCGCGACCACGCCTTTGGCGATCACGATGGCCGACAGCAGCATGAAAATAGTGTGCCAAAGTGTCAGGCGCCAAGGGTCGGCAATGACGTTACCGAAGTAAGCGCCGACCTGATCCGCAGTCACGCCCTGGAAGTCGCCACGCCCCATATCAATGATGTAATCCAGCGACCAGCCGCCGACCACACTATAGAAAGACAGGATCAGCAGAGCCGTGATCATCCCGGCAAATGCGCCCCACGACCATTTGGTCGAGTGCCCTGCTTCCTGCGCCAGCGCCTTCAGGGCGTTGGCCGGACTCTGTCGGGCGCGACGGCCGATCAGGGTTTCAGCGAGCATCACCGGAACTCCGATCAGGGCGATGCACACCAGAAACATCAGCACAAAGGCGCCGCCGCCGTAGACCCCGACCATGTACGGGAATTTCCAAATGCTGCCCAATCCCACGGCCGAACCGGTCGCGGCGAGTATGAACACCCAGCGGCTAGCCCAACTGCCGTGGACAGAAACCTTGTCTGTCGACATCGTTTATCACGCCCAAGCGTTAGAAAAAGAGGCCGCATTGTCCGGGATTCACTCAACGTGCTCAAGCACGCAGCATCACCGTAGCCGACAACCATTTATCTCCATATAATGCCGCCCCTATGGCTAAACAGAAGAAACACCCAACAGGGACCATCGCGCAGAACAAAAAGGCGCGACACGATTACTTCATCGAGCATAAGTTCGAGGCTGGTCTGGTCCTGGCCGGCTGGGAAGTAAAAAGTCTGCGGGCGAGCAAGCTGCAACTGGTCGACAGTTACGTGCTGCTCAAGGATGGCGAAGCGTGGTTGCTCGGCAGCCACATTACGCCACTGATGACCGCAAGCACCCACGTCATCGCCGACCCGGTGCGTACCCGCAAGTTGCTGCTCAACCGCCGCGAGCTGGAAAAGCTCGCCGCCGCTGTACAGCAAAAGGGTTACGCCTGCGTATGCCTGTCCTGGTACTGGAGCAAGCACATGGTCAAGTGCGAGATTGCTCTGGGCAAGGGCAAGAAGGAATACGACAAGCGCGACACCGAACGCGAACGCGACGCCGGTCGTGAATTGCAGCGTGCTGTGCGCAACAAGGGCAAGGAAGACTGACGTCTTGCGCACCTGAGAAACATCGCTGAAAGGCCAGTTCCCATGCTGGAATACATTTCAAATGTGGGAGCTGGCCTGCCAGCGATGGCGTTCGAATAGACAACGCAGATTCAAGCTCAAAAATCACATACCCTTGCGCCGCTCCGCCCGAGCCATGCGCTGAACTTCCTGGCGCACCTCTTCCAGCACTTCCTGCACATACAGAATGTGCCGACTGGAAACCTCCCGCGCCTGCTCCGCACGTCCTTCAATAATCGCCAGATACAACTCCCGATGCTGGGTAATCAGCATGTCGCGGGTTTCCGTGCGCTGCTTGTACATGCCGCCGATGTTGGTCACGACGTTGCGCTTGAGCAAATCGAACAGCCCGCGAATGGTATGCAGTAGCACCGCGTTATGACTGGCCTCGGCAATCGCCAAGTGAAATTTCGCATCCGCCGCGCCCTCTTCCGTCCGGCTCACTTCGTCGTGGCGCGAATAGCAGTCCTGCAACTCTTCGAACGCTGCGGTCAGCCGCTCGCGATCAACATCCGTGGCGCGCAATGCTGCGTAATAGGCACACGATGCCTCCAGGGTATGCCGAAATTCCAGCAGATCGCGCTGCGCCTCCGGATTGCTCTCGAGCAAATGCAGCAAAGGATCGCTGAAAGTCGAACCCAGGGTTTCCACCACATAGTTGCCGCCGCCCTGACGACTGACCAGCAGACCTTTGGCCGCCAGTTTCTGGATCGCTTCACGCAACGACGGGCGCGATACGCCGAACTGTTCGGCCAGAGCGCGCTCGGCCGGCAAGCGCTCCCCTGACTTCAGCGTGCCCTCAAGGATCATCCCCTCAAGTCGCTCGACAATATCGTCAGACAAACGGCGCTGACGAATCTGATCAAAGCCCATAACTCATTTCTCCACGATCCCGACCGCTCGCCGGGCTCTCTATTCTGGCCTATTGGCGCCGTGCCGGCACCTGTCAGACAGCACTTGTTCGACCAGATCAGATGTCATCTGCGCCGCTTATTCGACAAAAGTTTCAGGGCGACAAATTGACACACCGACATCAAGGCTTTTACCCTAGCCAACAGCGATTGTAAATTGGTATTACCAATTAACCAAGAACGCTGACAGTGCCTGACCAACAACAATTAGGGGCCACCCCATATGCAAACCTGGCAACAGCTCTACAGCCCGCTCGGCAGTCTCGGCGTCTCCGCACTCGCGGCCGTCATACCCATCGTGTTCTTTTTTCTCGCATTAGCAGTGTTCCGCCTCAAAGGCCACGTGGCCGGCAGCATCACGCTGGTTCTAGCAATTCTCGTCGCAATCTTTGCCTTCCAGATGCCGGTCGATATGGCCTTCGCCGCTGCCGGATATGGCTTCGCTTATGGTCTGTGGCCGATTGCCTGGATCATTGTCGCGGCGGTGTTCCTCTACAAACTGACGGTCAAGAGCGGTCAGTTCGAGGTCATTCGCAGCTCGGTACTCTCGATCACTGACGACCAGCGCCTGCAAGTGCTACTGATCGGCTTCTGCTTCGGTGCGTTTCTCGAAGGTGCCGCCGGATTCGGCGCGCCAGTGGCGATTACCGCCGCACTCCTTGTGGGCCTCGGTTTCAACCCGCTGTACGCCGCAGGCCTGTGCCTGATTGCCAACACCGCCCCGGTAGCGTTCGGCGCACTGGGGATTCCAATCATCGTCGCCGGGCAAGTCACCGGCATCGACGCGTTCAAGATCGGCGCCATGACCGGCCGCCAACTGCCGCTGCTGTCGCTGTTCGTGCCGTTCTGGCTGGTGTTCATGATGGACGGGATGCGCGGCGTGCGTGAAACCTGGCCAGCGGCGCTGGTTGCCGGCCTGAGCTTCGCCGTGACTCAGTACTTCACCTCGAACTTCATCGGCCCGGAACTGCCGGACATCACCTCGGCCTTGGCGAGCCTGATCTCGCTGACCCTGTTCCTGAAAATCTGGCAGCCAAAACGCACCGCAGGCGCGCAAATCGCTGGCGCCACGTCGAGCGCAGCGATTACCGCCAGCGTCGGCGGTTTCGGCCAGAAGCGCACAACCGTAGCTTCGCCTTACAGCCTCGGGGAAATTTTCAAAGCCTGGTCGCCGTTCCTGATCCTCACCGTACTGGTGACCATCTGGACCCTCAAGCCCTTCAAGGCGATGTTCGCCGCTGGCGGCTCGATGTACGCCTGGGTATTCAACTTTGCGATTCCGCACCTTGATCAATTAGTGATCAAGACCGCCCCGATCGTCGCCATCCCGACGGCGATTCCAGCGGTGTTCAAACTCGACCCGATTTCCGCGACCGGCACGGCGATTTTCTTCTCCGCACTGATCTCGATGCTGGTGCTGAAGATCAATTTCAAAACTGGTCTTACCACTTTGAAAGAGACCTTCTACGAACTGCGCTGGCCAATTCTGTCGATTGGCATGGTGTTGGCGTTCGCTTTCGTCACCAACTATTCGGGCATGTCTTCGACCATGGCCCTGGTATTGGCCGCAACTGGCGCGGCATTCCCGTTCTTCTCGCCGTTCCTCGGCTGGCTGGGCGTGTTCCTCACCGGTTCCGATACTTCGTCCAACGCACTGTTCAGTTCGCTGCAAGCGACCACCGCACACCAGATCGGCGTCAATGACATCTTGCTGGTAGCCGCCAATACCAGCGGCGGTGTGACCGGCAAGATGATTTCGCCACAGTCGATTGCCGTGGCCTGCGCGGCGACCGGGCTGGTGGGCAAGGAATCGGATCTGTTCCGCTTCACTCTCAAGCACAGCCTATTCTTTGCAACGATTGTCGGTCTGATCACTTTGGCCCAGGCCTACTGGTTCACCGGAATGCTCGTGCACTAAACCGACAAGAAGCCTACAAGCAACATGGAAATAACCGACGCCGGTTCGTGATTCCGGCGTCAGCAATTCACAACCCGGTCTGTAAGGCTGCTGAAAGCAAGCGTCTCTATATTCAGCAGCCTCAGCGGACGGATAACCGGGTCCACCCGGAGACACGCCTGATGAGCGAGCTTTTTTACAACGCTGTGCCGAACGCCACCCGCGTCGCACCGCCGCTGCCCGAACCGCGGCAGTACCCCAGCGAGAAACCGTCGCGGGTCTACCTGTTCGGGACGTGCGTGGTCGACTTGTTCTATCCCGAAGCCGGGATGGACGCGATCCACTTGCTGGAGCGCGAAGGCATCCGGGTCGAGTACCCGCAAGGGCAGAGCTGCTGTGGACAACCGGCCTACACCTCGGGTTACACCGAGCAGGCGCGGACGGTAGCGCGCTCGCAACTGGCGCTGTTCGCCGGGGATTATCCGGTGGTGGTGCCGTCAGGTTCCTGCGCCGGCATGCTGCGCGAACATTACGCCGACTTGTTCAAGGACGAGCCGGACACGTTGCAACAGGTTCAGGCCCTCGCGGCCCGTACCTATGAACTGGCCGAGTTCCTGCTGTTTGTCTGCAAGGTGCAGCTCAAGGACAGCGGCGAACCGGTAAAAGTGGCGCTGCACACTTCGTGTTCGGCACGTCGCGAGATGAACACCCACCTGCACGGCCGCGAGTTGTTGGCGCAGTTGAGCAACGTGGAGCGGGTCAATCATGACCATGAAAGCGAATGCTGTGGCTTCGGCGGGACATTCAGCGTCCGTATGCCAGACATTTCCGGCGCGATGGTGGCTGACAAGACCCGCTCGCTGAAGGAATCCGGCGCGCACAAGGTGTTGAGTGCCGACTGCGGCTGTTTGATGAACATCAACGGCTCGCTGGAGAAACAAAAGGAAGCGTTGCGCGGCCAACATCTGGCCAGCTTCCTCTGGCAACGAACCGGAGGTGCGAAATGAGCACCTCGACGATTATTCCTACGGTCGCCGTAGAAGAAGATTTCCGCACCCGGGCGCACAACGCCTTGGGTGATCAGCAGTTGCGAAACAACTTCCGCACTGCAATGGATTCACTGATGACCAAGCGGGCAGCGGCTTTCAGCGATGCCCACGAAAGAGAACACTTGCGTGAACTGGGCAATTCGATCCGTGCCCGCGCGCTCTCCAAGTTGCCCGACCTGCTCGAGCAACTGGAACAGAACCTGACCCGCAACGGTGTGACAGTGCATTGGGCGGAAACGGTGGACGAGGCCAATGGCATCGTCTTATCGATCATCCGCGCTCACGAGGCGCGGCAAGTGATCAAGGGCAAATCGATGGTCAGCGAAGAGATGGAGATGAACCATTTCCTCGAGGCTCAAGACATTGAATGTCTGGAGTCCGATATGGGGGAATACATCGTCCAGCTCGACCACGAGAAGCCTTCACACATCATTATGCCGGCGATCCACAAGAATGCCGGTCAGGTCGCGTCCTTGTTCCACGACAAACTTGGCGTGGAATACACCAAGGACGTTGACCAACTCATTCAGATCGGTCGCAGAGTCCTGCGGCAGAAATTCTTCGAAGCGGACATCGGCGTCTCCGGTGTCAACTTCGCCGTGGCCGAAACCGGCACCCTGCTGCTGGTGGAAAACGAAGGCAACGGTCGCATGACCACCACAGTGCCGCCCGTACACATCGCAGTGACGGGCATCGAAAAAGTCGTGGAAAACCTGCGCGACGTGGTGCCGCTTTTGTCGCTGCTGACTCGCTCGGCGCTGGGCATTCCGATCACCACCTACGTCAACATGATCTCCGGCCCGCGCAAGGAACATGAACTCGACGGCCCGCAGGAAGTGCATCTGGTGTTGCTCGACAACGGTCGCAGCCAGGCCTTCGCCGACAGCGAACTGCGCCAGACGCTGAACTGCATCCGCTGCGGCGCCTGCATGAACCATTGCCCGGTCTATACCCGTGTCGGCGGCCATACCTATGGCGAGGTTTACCCGGGACCGATCGGCAAAATCATCACCCCGCACATGGTCGGACTGGCGAAAGTCCCGGATCACCCGAGCGCGTCATCGCTGTGCGGTGCCTGCGGCGAAGTGTGCCCGGTAAAAATTCCTATCCCGGCAATCCTGCGACGCCTGCGCGAAGAAAACGTCAAAGCCCCGGACAGCCCCAATCAAGTGATGCGCGGCCAGGGCAGCAAGTATTCGCGCAAGGAACGCTTCATCTGGAATGCCTGGGCGAAGCTCAACAGTTCGCCGACGCTTTATCGCCTGTTCGGCTTTTTCGCCACGCGCCTGCGTGCCCTCGCGCCGAAAAATGTCGGCCCCTGGACGCAAAACCACAGCGCACCGAAACCCGCCGCCCGCTCACTGCACGACATGGCCCGCGAGCATCTGGCCAAACAGGGAGACCGCTGATGAGCGCCAAGCAAAATATCCTCGGCAAGTTACGGAAAAGTCTGACCGGCACCACACCGATTGCCGATAACTTCGATGTCGAACTGGTGACCCAGCCCTACACCTACAGCGCCGAACAACGCATCCCGCAACTGCGCAAACTGATGGAAGCGGTGCACACCGAAATCCACCTGACCTCGGCTGATGGCTGGCCTGCACTGCTCGTGCAATTGCTGCGCGACCGTCAGTTGCCGAGCCTGCTGATCGCACCGACTACACCTCACGGGGAGCAAATCACACAACACTGGGCGAACAATCCCGAGCTGCCGACACTGAAATCCTACGACCGGCCGATGGAAGACTGGAAAGCCGAGTTGTTCAACGACACCCCGGCCAGCCTCACCGGCACTCTCGGCGCAATTGCCGCGACGGGCAGTTTGATTCTCTGGCCGACCCGCGAAGAACCGCGCCTGATGAGCCTCGTGCCGCCGGTGCATTTCGCCCTGCTCAAGGCCAGCGAAATCCGCGACAACTTCTATCAGGTGCAACAGGAATTCAACTGGGCCCAAGGCATGCCGACCAACGCGCTTCTGGTGTCCGGCCCGTCGAAAACCGCTGACATCGAACAAGTACTGGCTTACGGCGCCCACGGCCCGAAAGATCTGGTGGTGCTGATCCTGGAGGACCAATGACGCTTCCGGCTGATTTTCTGCGTGATGCGCAACAACTGATTCCTGCCGACCGGCGTTTCGACGACCCGCTATCGACATTGGCCTTCGGCACCGACGCCAGTTTTTATCGGCTGATTCCGCAACTGGTAATCCGCGTCGAATCCGAAGACGAAGTGGTGGCGCTGCTGAAACTCGCGCAACGCGATCACGTCCCGGTGACCTTCCGCGCTGCTGGCACCAGCCTGTCCGGCCAGGCGATCAGCGATTCCGTCTTGATCGTGCTCGGGGATAACTGGAACGCTCGCGAGATTCGCGGCCAAGGCACGCAAATCCGCCTGCAACCGGGCGTGATCGGCGCGCAGGCCAATGCTTGGCTGGCGCCGTTCGGGCGCAAGATCGGCCCGGACCCGGCCTCGATCAATGCCTGCAAGATCGGCGGCATTGTCGCCAATAACGCCAGCGGCATGTGCTGCGGCACTGCGCAAAATACCTATCACACCCTCGCCGGCATTCGTCTGGTGCTGGCCGATGGCGCTCGTCTCGATACCGAAGACCCCGCCAGCGTCGCAGCGTTTCGCGTCAGTCATGCCGAGCTGCTGGATCGTCTGGCGACATTGGGCCGCGAAACCCGCGCTAATGCCGAACTGGCCGCAAGAATCCGCCACAAATACCGTCTGAAAAATACCACCGGCCTGTCACTCAACGCCCTGGTCGATTTCGATGAGCCTGTGGATATCTTGAGCCACCTGCTGGTCGGCTCCGAAGGCACGCTGGGCTTCATCAGCGCGGTGACTTACGACACAGTAATCGACCACCCGAACAAGGCCTCGGCGCTGATCGTGTTCCCGGATGTGGAAACCTGCTGCAACGCGGTCACAGTGCTGAAAAGCCAACCGGTATCGGCGGTAGAACTTCTGGATCGGCGCAGTCTGCGCTCGGTGCAGGACAAACCCGGCATGCCGGATTTCGTACAGCACCTGTCGAATAATGCCTGTGCCTTGCTGATCGAATCCCGCGCCGCCTCGTCCTCGCTGCTCCACGAACAGCTGTTGCAGATCATGGACTCGATCAACAGTTTTCCGGTGGAGAAACGCGTCGATTTCACCGAGGACCCGCTGGAAAACGCCCGCCTCTGGGCGATCCGTAAAGACACCTTCCCTGCCGTCGGTGCCGTGCGCAAAACCGGCACCACGGTGATCATCGAAGACGTAACCTTCCCGGTCGAGCAACTGGCAATCGGCGTGAATCGCCTGATCGAGCTGTTCGACAAACATTCCTACGACGAAGCGATCCTCTTCGGACACGCACTGGAAGGCAATCTGCACTTCGTCTTCACCCAAGGCTTCAACAGCCCGGAAGAAGTCGCACGCTATCAAGCGTTCATGGACGACGTGGCGCAACTGGTGGCCGTTGAGTTCGGTGGATCACTGAAGGCCGAGCACGGCACCGGCCGCAACATGGCGCCGTTCGTTGAGCTGGAATGGGGCAGCGATGCCTACCAATTGATGTGGCAACTCAAACGCCTGCTCGACCCCAACGGTATTCTCAATCCGGACGTGGTGCTCAGCGAAGATCCGCAGATCCACCTCAAACACCTGAAGCCGCTGCCAGCCGCCGACGAGATTGTGGATAAGTGCATCGAGTGCGGTTTCTGCGAACCGGTCTGCCCGTCGAAAGGCCTGACCCTGAGCCCGCGCCAGCGCATCGTGATTTGGCGTGACATTCAGGCGAAAAAACGCGCCGGCATCGACACCACTGAACTGGAGCAAGCCTACGAATATCAAGGCATCGAAACCTGCGCCGCCACCGGTCTGTGTGCGCAACGTTGCCCTGTAGGCATCAATACCGGCGAGCTGGTGAAAAAGCTTCGTGGACGACACGCCACGCATAAGAAAACCGCTAACTGGATCGAAGGAAATTTCGCCACCACGCTGCAAGGCGCGCGATTCACTCTGCATGTCGCCAACGGTGCGCGAATGCTGCTTGGCGCACCGCGTCTGGCGAAGCTTTCTGCGACCCTGACACGCCTGTCGAAAGGCCAGGTGCCGCAGTGGTCCAATGCGATGCCGCAGCCGGAAAAAGCCATTCGTTTCAGCCCGAGCGTGACGGACGAGCGACCGCGCGTGGTGTATCTGGCGGCGTGCGTCTCACGAGTGATGGGCCCGGCAGCAGGCGATAAAGAACAGATGTCGCTGTACGACAAAACCCGTGGCCTGCTGGAAAAGGCGGGTTACCAAGTGGTTTTCCCCGACAATCAGGACAACCTCTGCTGCGGTCAGCCATTCGCCTCCAAAGGCTACGCCGAACAGGCCGAACACAAGCGCCAGGAACTGATCAGCGCCCTGCTCCACGCCAGCCGTGGCGGGCTCGATCCGATCTATTGCGACACCAGCCCCTGCACGCTGCGATTGGTACAGGATGTGGGAGATGTGCGTCTGGATCTGTACGACCCGGTGCGCTTCATCCGTACGCATCTGCTTGATCGACTGGATTTCACACCACAGGAAGCACCGATTGCCGTGCATGTGACGTGCAGCACCCAGCATCTTGGCGAAAGTCAGGCGTTGATTGATCTGGCGCGCAAGTGCAGCAACAACGTGGTGATCCCCGAAGGCATTCATTGCTGCGGATTTGCCGGTGACAAAGGCTTCACCACGCCGGAGCTGAACGCTCACTCGCTAAGGACTTTGAAGGATGCCGTGCAGCAATGCAGCGAAGGGATTTCCACCAGCCGCACCTGTGAGATCGGCCTGACGCAACATGGCGGAATCGACTACCACGGCCTGGTCTATCTGGTGGACCGGGTGACACAAGCCAAGGCGCCCTGAAGAAAAATAGAACCCTTGCGAACGGCTGTAGTCCACAGAACAAGCCCCACAACATGGGGCTTTTCCTCCATTCGGTTGCCCGTACTGACGGCCAACGAAGTCTGGAGCCCTCAGTTCAAGGAGATACCTATGAACCGTTCTGTATTGCTGGGCCTGTTCGTTACTGCCTCGATGCTGGCTTCCACCTCGTTCGCCGCTGGCAAACCAGCCGATCTGTGTGATGCCAATATCCAAACCATCAACAACGCCAAAGGGCAGCTGTCATCGTCGCCAGAGCTGAGTCAGCGTGCTGAAACCAGCGTGGCAAAGGCTCAGGCACTCAAGGCTCAGGGCAAGATCGACGACTGCGTTGCAGAAACCTCGCAAACCATCCTGGAACTGCGCAAAGCCACCGGCACCAACAACTGATCGTAGCCGCGGCCAACCTTCCGGTTGGCCTTGCCGGCCGATTGGCGTACACTGCGCAGGCTTGTTGCTCAAACAGATGTACTGAGCAATGAGTTCGGGGCCGTTTAGGATTCGACGCCGGTTGCGAAACTTTAGGTGCATGCCGAGTTGGTAACAGAACTCGTAAATCCACTGTTGCAACTACTTATAGTTGCCAATGACGACCAATACGGTGTTGCTCTCGCTGCTTAATTGCAGCTGACAATGCTCCTGGTACCTTCGGGTCCAGCAATCATCAGGGGATGTCTGTAAACCCAAAATGATTGTCATATAGAACAGAATCGCCGTGCAGTACGTTGTGGACGAATCGGCTAAAACTTACACAACTCGCCCAAAGCACCCTGCCCGTCGGGTCGCTGAGGGTTAACTTAATAGACACGGCTACGCATGTAGTACCGACAGCGGAGTACTGGCGGACGGGGGTTCAAATCCCCCCGGCTCCACCAACGCTAAACAACAAAGCCCGCCCAGTGCGGGCTTTGTTGCATCTGGAGTTTCATCTTTCATTCCCCCTCAATCACAGCCCCCCAATCAATGCCCATGCCGATGATGAATATCCGGAAAATGCCGATGGCTATGCCTGATCGGCACATGCTCATGCGGATGACTATGCGGCTCTACCCCGTCCCACTCAAAATCATGCTGATGCTGGTGATGTTCATCATGCGTATGGCGGTGGCGGTGTTCGAGGGGTTCATGTTGATGCTCGTGAGCATGATTCTCCGTGAGGTGAATCCACACGCCGATGGCCATCAGTGCCGCAGCGATCAGGAACATCAGCGAGGTTGACTCGCCCAGTATCAGTATCGAGATTCCCGCGCCCAGAAATGGCGCTGTGGAAAAGTACGCACCGGTGCGAGCACTTCCAAGACCACGAAGGGCGAGGACGAACGCCACCAGGCTGACGCCGTAGCCGAGAAACCCGACCAGCATGATCGGTGCAATCGTCGCGGCACTGGGTAACTGCGTGCCTATGGCCAATGCCAGACAGCAATTGACCAGACCCGCCGCCAGACCTTTGCTGCCGGCGATAAACACAGCGTCGGAGGCTGAGACTTTGCGGGTCAGGTTGTTATCGATGGCCCAACAGAAGCAGGCGAACGCCACCGCCAGCGGTCCGATCCAGTCTTCCGCCGACACCGTCCGTTGCGGCCACGATAGAACGACGCCGCCGGCAACGATAGCGAGCATGCCGATCACCATTCGTCGATCAGCATTTTCCCGGAACACCACCCACGCCAATACCGCCGTGAGCACCGATTCCAGGTTGAGCATCAACGACGCAGTTGAACCCGAAGTCCTCGTCAAACCGAACATCAGTGCAACCGGCGCAAGCACGCCTCCGAAGCAAATCGCACCAACCAGCCATGGCCATTCTCCGGCTGCAAGTCCGGGGGAGCGCCAGCCTCGATCACGAACAACGCGCACGATGGTCAGGCCCAGGCCGCTGCCCAGATAAAGCAACCCGGCCAACAGAATGGGCGATGTCTGCATGCCCAACAGTTTGGCGAGCGGCGTGCTGGCGCCAAACAACGCCGCCGCAATCAGCGCGTAGACCACACTCAGATTCATCATGGGATTTGCCCTGCGAGGCTGATGGGAACAGGTGGGTATCATCACCTGACCCGGGTGAGAATTATGTGAACAGCTTATTCGTGACTGAATAACTGATTTGGGCAGTAAATCTCCCCGTCGAAGGATGCAAACTTATACTCAGCGCCACGGTTACGCGTATGCGCCATCAATACTCAGGAGGAGAAACATGAAAATCCACATCGCCGCCGCTCTGGCCCTACTGGTTTCCCTGCCCGCCATCGCAGCCGACGCGCCCGCCCCACGGGTTCAGCAAGTCACCTACAAAAGCTCCGTCGGCAGTGTGCAGTTCAAACAGTCAATCAAGGGCTACCAAACCGCCGAGTACAAACTGAACGCCAAGGCCGGGCAGATTTTGACCGTCGACTTCAAACCGTCCAGCACGTCTGCGTACTTCAATGTCATCGCCAAGGGCTCGGACGAGGCGCTGTTCAACGGCTCGATCAAGGGCAATCACTTCGCCGGTCCGTTGCCGGCCGATGGTGAATACACGGTGCAGGTTTACCTGATGCGCAACGCCGCACGCCGGGATGCAGTGGCCAAATACACGGTGACCTTGATCCTTGCCGACGACAAAGCGAACAGCAACAAAGCGCCCTGAAGACATCTGCTCAGCGATAACCTGACAGCCATTTCGGGTTATCGCGCAACACTGCCCGTCCGCCAATCCCCAGCAAAATCCCCGACACAATCGCTGCCAGCGGCACCACGCCGATCCAGGTCATCGTCGGAAACACCAGCAGGATCTGTGAGTCATTGCCGCCCAACATCATCGAGGCGCCAATCCCCATCAAAACGCCCGCCAATAGATGGCGCCCCACTGCTGACTTTTCCAATCGCTGATAGCGAAAAGTCTGGCGGTGCAAGGTGTAAACCAGCATGCCCAGCATCAACATGCCGAACACGGCCAAGCGCTGCACGGTCAGCGCACTGTCATCCATCGACCAGAACAGGCGCGAGACGTCGTAGAAAAACACGCTCGGCGTCCACAGCGGTTCGAAGGTGTAGAGGGCGCTGGTCAGCGCGCCAAGCAGCATGCTTGAAACCACCACGCGCCGGTCGCCGTGGATGCGGATCAAGAACAACAGCACCAGCAGCACGATGCCGATGGTCAGCCAATACTGGTGGCTGGAAATCGTCGGCATTTGCAGGATTTTGTGTTCGGCGAGCATGTTCAGCTGATGCCAAAGCACGATGCCCAGCACCCAACCGATCACCGTGAACGCTTTGGCGAAATGACCACTGGCCAGTTTGGTCAGGGTGCCGACGCTGCATCCGTCATTCAGCACCGAAGCAAGACCAAATAACAGCCCGCCAGCGACCAGCGAGCAATAGCCGACTTCAGGAATGAACAGCGGCTGACTGAAGCCGAACGCACCATACAACGGCCCCAGCAGCAGGCCGAACAAGCCGCAGGAAATCAACGCGACAAACAGCGTCGGGCGGCGCCGCAGCAGTTGTCCGGTGGCATTCACCAGACACATGCCCATACGCTGGGACACCCAGCCGATGAGGAAGGCCAGCAGCAACGAGATCAGCAGTGAAAGCACAAGCCTCCCTGTTTCCGGGTCGCGGGATCGGACGAACGCTGAGGTAGAGGTTAGTCGCTATGCAGCCCGCCGGATAAACCGCGAAACCCCTTCTACACTCACAGCGCAATCGCCCTCCAACGCCGACAAAAAGAGCGCTCATGACCACCCTCAAAGACCGTATGCAACAAGGCAAGGATGCCCGCAAGGACTGCTCGCGAAGTGCTCAGGCATCCACCGGCAAGATGAACCGCGACCCGATCCCGTTGATCAAGGCATCGAGTCAGGGCCGCGTCGCATCGCTGGTGGAATTGCGTTATGGACGCATGCTGGTCTCGCCGTTCACCTTTTTTCGCGGCAATGCGCTGTTGCAGGCCCACGATCTGTCGAGCACGCCGGACATGGGGCTGACCGGGCCGATCTGTGGGGACGCGCACTTGATGAATTTCGGCGGATTCGCCACGCCGGAGCGCAATCTGCTGTTCAGCGTCAATGATTTCGACGAAGCCCATCCGGGACCGTGGGAATGGGATGTGAAACGGCTGGCGGCCAGCTTCGTAGTCGCGGCGCGTGATCTGCGCCATGGCGATTCAGTCGAGGAAGATGTCTGCCGGCAGATGGTCAGCGCTTATCAAGCGACCATGCTCGAGTGCGCCGAACAAGGTGCGCTGGAAACCTGGTACGAGTCCATCCGTTATGAAGACCTGCTCGATCAGGCGCGCAAGAGTGCGCTGGAACATGTGCAGCGGGCCATCGACAAAGCCGAGCGGCGCACCCACGCCGAACTGCTCCCAAAGATCAGCGAGCGCGATGCCAAGGGACATCTGACCATTCGCGATGACCTGCCGGAGATTTTCCATCTGCACAAAAATACGACGCTGCTGGACGCCGACGATGACTGGTTGCGGCTCTCGGATTGGCGCCCGCTGTATGACACGTTCATGCGTGATTATCGGGGTACGCTTCAGGCTGACCGACGCGAGTTGCTATCGCGTTTTAACGTGCATGACATGGCGTTCAAAGTGGTCGGCGTCGGCAGTGTCGGCACCCGCTGTCTGGTGGCGCTGCTGACTGACGATCAGGAATGCCCACTGTTTCTGCAATTCAAGGAAGCGCGGCGCTCGGTGCTGGCCGACTACGTCAAGGCCAGATGCCGGGTGCGTCACGAAGGGCAACGGGTGGTCGAAGGGCAGCGATTGATGCAGTCGGCCAGTGATCTGTTCCTCGGCTGGACCACCGGCCCCAACGGTCGGCATTTTTATGTGCGGCAATTACGCGACATGAAGATTTCCGCCGAACTGGAAAACTTCGACGCCGAAACCTTCGCCGCTTACGCACGAGTTTGCGGTCGGGCGCTGGCTCGCGCCCATGCCAAGGCATCCGGCAACGCGGCACAGATCAGCGGTTACATCGGCAAGGGCGATGCACTGGCGGATGCGCTGGTCAAATATTCGCGAAACTATACCGAGCAGAATGAACGCGACTTCGAGCGCTTTCAGGAAGCCTGTCGCAAGGGCCGATTGCGTGCGCGTTCGGAGGCGGATTTCGCGGCGGATCACATGCCCTGAGTCAGCTCAAAATGCCGGAGGCAGGATAAATCCAGCCCCGGCAACCCGCCTCTACCACGATAGCGCTTTGGCAATTTGTTCCGCTTCGAGCCTTGATCGACCACTGTCCGTGACAGGTGCGCGCAGCATCGATCGTTGCTCTTTGCGATCGACAATCCAGAAGACCATCTTCGTCGGTGTCTTGTGCGTGATGCCACTGAACAGATCCTCACTGGAGACCTGTTGTTCGTCCGGCAGCGGCGTTACATCGAACTCCCATTGGTGTCCGCTTGGCTGGGCGCCGCCACTGGCATCCGACTTGGGTGAAAACCCTGTCTTGCGTACACCGGCGGCTTGCAGGCTCAGGGTTTTCGACATGAAGTCCCGCAGCAATGATTCCAGTTCCTGGTCAGACGACTGCGACATGCCCACGGTGAGACCCAGTTGTGCCCCGGTCTGCAGATTTTCATAAAAGAAACGACCTTGGGATTCCATGCGCACACGGTAATCGCCGACCCGCAGAGGTAAGTGCACGCCTTTGATGCGGTTGACCAAGGTATTTCCGTCCTTCGGTACGGCCCAGCCTAACGTCGCACCAGTTTCCATCCACGCGATGAGTTTGCGGCTCAGTGCGACAGCCTCCTGGTTTCGCCCCTGGCGATAAGCGATGTCCGCTGCGTAGTCGAACGCATTGTGACGGAGGATTTCATCGGCATAGGCGCTCTCCCAGGCAGGCATGGCCACGTCCAGCGAGCGGCGTGCAGCGTCGAGGTTTCCCTGGCGGTATTGCGCCAGGCCAATGTAGGTCTGCAGCCGTGCGATTTCTGGCGCAAAGTACGCATCGGGCAGCGCCTGCTGCGCCAGATCAGCCGCCTTGTTCATGCCGCCGGGAATCGCTGCAGTTGACTCGATATCGCGAACTTGCTCGGCCATCGGCCGCTGGCGAAACAACGGTGGTGCGCTGTTCCATTTCAGCGCGGCAAACAACTGGTGCATTTGCTCCGCGGCCAGAGCCTCGTCTCCCGGAGCAAACGTTACATCGATGTCCATGCGCCAATCGCCACGTTGCATCAGCCAGTGAACATTGATGCACTCCTTGCCCTCACACACCGATGGCTCTCCGCGTTTGAAAGATGTCAGACCATCAAGGGCGAGATCAGGCATCGCCAATTCAAGTGGGGTTACCTGGTGCCGCTGCTGGTAGGACTTGAGCGATTCCTGGCGCTGTGCGGCACTTACCCTGCGTTGGGCTTCGTCATAAGACAAGGCGATCTCGGCACTCAAACGCCCGCCCTTCAACTCCTGCGTATAAAGGACATAGGTGTTGGCATCGCGTCTTTCCGCTGGCTCGAACTTCGTCACTTTCCACTGCCCGAGCATCAGCGGCATCAAAAAATCAGCCAGGGTGTAATGCAAGCGCGGCTCTTGCTGCGACAAACTCCATAAACTGGCATCGGGGCTGGCAACGGCGAACAGTTTTTCCTGCAGACCGGTGACCTGTGTTTTCTCACCCGCCTGCATGCTCGCTTCGATGGCCCGGCCAAGCATGCTGATAATCCGCGGGTCGCGTCGATTCGAGCGCCCGTCGGCGGCAGCTTGCCGGTCCCAGTACGCAATCTGCTCGTGCGCGGCTTGGCGGGCTTCGTCGTATCGGGCCTGCTTGTGCAGCAGTTCAACCAACAAGGTTCCAGCATCAAGGTCGGTGAAGTCGAGGACGCCACCGCTGCTGCGTCCGGTCTCCATGGCCGCTCTAGCTGCAACCGTGGCCTGCGCCAACAAGCCTTCGCGGTTCAAGCGTTGTGCGTCGCGCAACAGCGCCGCCGCGTTAGGGGCCGGCATTGTCGGGACCTGAGCCTCGGCCTGCGCGCAGCAGACAAACGCAGCCAGGATCATGGGAACAATGCGATGCAACATGTGCTTCTACTCCTTGTAGAGAAATCATCCGGTTTGCGACGCGTGCTCTGAATCAGAGAAGGCTTGCCGATTGGCTTGCCTGAACAGTCCGCCATGCATTTAGTTGCCTATGATGACTGCCGAGGCTCCTCAGCGTGAAGCGCTGTTTGCGCCGACTGCGTTTTTCACGCCTTGTAAGCGGGATGAATTGCGCGACAAACCAGATGAATTTTTCTTCACCGCTCCCTTGTAATCAAACCTGTACAGTCCACTCGCTCATTCAAGAAACTACGGTTCGCCCGCTCTCCTGCGGGCTTTTTTTTGCCTGGCGTTTGGCGGCGAAGCGATACACGTATGTGTCTTGCACACCATGGCATTGCGATTGTCGAGCCCGAGGGTGAACCCTGATCAAGGCAAAGCCCGCCGCTTCGGCCAGGCGCTGGCTGCGTAGATTGGCCGACGAAGTGGTCAGGTAAAACGTCGAGTCAGGCCAATACCTCACCAACAACGCAAGAGCAGCGCACATATAGCCTTTGCCCGAATGTTCAGTGTTGACCCAGTAACCAACAACAAAACGGCCATGTTGACGCGGTTTCAAGCCGATACAGCCAATGATGGATTGCCCGTCAGCACTGACGATGAACCATCGGCGCTCACCGGTTTCATCGCAGAACTGATCACGAGCACGCAGCAAGGATTCAAGCGCCTGCTCCTCGGTGGTGTGTGGTCGGGCCCAGTGCAAAAACTCCGAATGCTGCGGATAACTGACATTCAGCGCTCGCTGGAACGCCTCACACAACGCCGGGTCCGGGGACCTCAACGTCAGCGACTCCGGGCCGACCGTAAACGCGAATTCCATTGCACGCTCCCTGAAAATTGCTCGAAACCTCTTTTATGTAAAAAGGCATACCCCATTCTTGCATGTGCAACTGGCCGCCAGATTTATAGGGCTGCTCATTCACAACCCGTTTGTATTTTCTGCCGCATCGGGCAATTCTGCCCTTTGGCCTCACTCACTGGAGCACCCGATGCCGCTGCTGTCCCTGCCCTGCCAACGCCTGACCCTCGCGGTACTTGCTCCGGAACAGGCGCACCTGGAAAGCGCTTTTTACCAGCGCAACCAGCGTCATCTCGCGCCGTGGTCGCCGATCCGCACCACCGATTATTTCTCCACCGAGCAAATCAGCCGACGCCTCGAAGTGCAGGCCAGCGCTTTCGAAGTCGGGCTCGCGGTGCATTTCGCGCTACTGACGCCCGATGGTGAGCAGATGATTGGCGCCTGTAATTTCAGCGGGATCATTCGCGGGGCGTTTCAGGCGTGTTATCTGGGTTACCACATCGATGCAGACCATCAGGGCCAGGGTTTGATGCAGGAGGCGCTGGAAACGGGGATCGCCTATATGTTCGACAGCCAGAACCTGCACCGGATCATGGCCAACTACATTCCCGGCAACGAGCGCAGCGCCCGGCTATTGGAGCGTCTGGGCTTTGAGCAGGAAGGCTACGCCAAGGCGTATCTGAACATTGCCGGACGCTGGCAGGATCATGTGCTGACCTCACTGGTCAATCAGCAATTCGAAGCGCCGGATCAGCGCTGGTCGCGACGACTTGGATGAGTTTCACAATTTGTTAAGCATTGGCGAAGTATTCTCCTGATTCTCACCCTATCCGGTTGCCTGAAACTCATGCCTCGTGCCGCCACTTCACTGTTTTTGCTTGCCGCCCTGCTGTTTTTCTTCGCGCTGGGTAACCATCAACTGCAAGGCTCCACCGAAGCCCGGGTCGCCGGGATTGCAATGGAAATGCATCTGGACGATGACTGGGTGACACCGCGTCTGTTCGGCGCCCCGTTCCTGGAAAAACCACCCCTGAGCCTGTGGCTGGACGCCGGGGCGATGCGCGTGTTCGGTGTTTCGCCGTGGGCGGTGCGGCTGGCGTCGGCGGTGGCCGGGCTGCTCAGCGTGATGCTGTTGTACGGCATGCTGCGGCGTTTCGGGCGGCCGAAGATGATTGCGTGGACGGCGGGCATTCTGCTGGCAACCATGGCCAGTTACTGGAGCAACGTACGCGGGGTCGGCGAGGATGCGCTGCTGGCGCTCGGTGTGACCATGGCACTGTTGGCGTTCTTTCAGGCGCAACGTTCGTCGACGATGGGGAATTCGTTGCTGTTTGTCGCCGGCATTGCGATTGCCACTTTGAGCAAAGGCGTGCTCGGTCTGGCGATGCCGGGGGTGGTGATTTTTGCCTACTTGCTGGCGGACAACCTGATGGACAAGCGCCTGAAAATCGGCGACTGGCTGCGCCCGGGACTGCTGACGCTGGCCGGCCTGATACCGCTGCTGATCTGGCTGGCGGTGCTCTATCAGCGCGGCGGCGCGCAAGCCGTTGGCGAAGTGCTGCTGACCAACAGCGTCGGGCGCTTCAGCGGCTCGTTCGTCGAGGCAGGTCACTATGAACCGTTCTATTACTACCTCGCCAAGTTGCCGGAAGCGTTCCTGCCGTGGAATATTCTGGTGTATCTGGGGTTGTGGCACTTCCGAAAGGAGTTGAAGGCCAACCGTTATCTGCTGTTTTTCAGCCTGTGGATCGTTGCGCAATTCATCATGCTGACCCTGGCGTCGAGCAAACGCACGGTGTACCTGATGTCGATGACCCCGGCCGCAGCGGTGATCGCGGCTGAGTACGCGGGCGTGTTGTGGGAGAGATTGAAACAGCGTGAAAGCACGCAACGCCTGGTTGGCCGGATTGCCCGCCATCGTCAGCCCCTGGCCATCGGCGTACTGACGCTGGTCATCGGCAGCTATCTGGCTGCCGCGCAATGGGCGTTGCCGCGCGCCGACAAAGAACTGTCCTTCCTGCCACTGACCGAACACATCCAGACCCTGCAAGCCAGCGGTCATCAGGTTGCGCTGTTTCAGGCCAACGAACGGTTGGGCGGCGCCAGCGTGTTTTATACGCAGAGCGTGCTTAACGGACTGGATACCGATGCGCAACTTAAGGACTTTCTTGCGGCCTCCACTTCCCATGTGGCGGTAATGGCCGGAGACAGCGACCCTGTCGCGCCATTCAAGGTGCTCAAGTCGCTGATGGTCGGGCGCCAGGCGTACTACTTCGTCAGCTACTGATCTAGCGTCCAAAAAACAGACACCACCCCCTGTGGCGAGGGAGCTTGCTCCCGCTGGGTCGCGAAGCGGCCCCTCTTCAGGGGACTGCTGTGCAGTCCAGCGGGAGCAAGCTCCCTCGCCACAGGTTATTGGATGCTCAGTGGGTGGGCATTTCCAGAGTCGATGGCGATGCGGCAGTTACAGGCAGTTGATGCTTTTGCAGCACCGGCTTATCCAGCCGCGCCCGCCCATAAAACGCCAGCGCCGTCAGCAAACACGCGAGCCAGACAAACACCCCGGCCCAGAACGTGTGCGACATGTAATGCCAGCCTTGCAGAACCCGCGTGGTGCCATAAACGAAACCGAGCAACAACGAGCCCCACAACAAGGCGCTGGAGAAACGCCATTGATAACGGCGTGCGACAAAGTACAGCGCCATCATGGTAAATCCGCCCGACGCATGCCCACCCGGCCAGCAACGGCCAGCACCGGCTTCATGGAACAACTGGAAGTTGCTGTACCACTCGATGTGGGCCATCTGGCCGCCGTAAAGCGTGGTTTCGATCGGGCAGTAAACGCTGGTGTGCGACTTGAGAAAATGAATCACCCCGGTACAAACCGCGAAGGCAACCACCACAAACAGAAAGTCCCGACGATGATCGGCGGTAAATCGCAGTAACGGCGCGACTTTGCTGCGATCCAGAAAACCCGCCAGACGCGGACGTTTCTGTGGATTGACCAGCGGCCAGACCACCGACAGCATCGCCCCGATCAGCGCAATTTCCGCTGTCCAGTTCGGAATGATCCGCGCCCACTTGTGGGTAAGTTTCTCGAAGAAGTGAATCTTGTCGAGCGGGAAGCTGTGTGTCAGCGGATCGAACAACAGGTTGCTGAAGGCGACATCGATGTTGGTCATGTCGAACAGGCAGAACACCAGCGCCGCGCAAACCAGCGGGATGCCGAAGTTGATTGCATAAAAACGTGAAGTCATCGGGTGGTCACCGTGCGCCAGTCGGAAGCTTCAATGAAGCCGAGCATCTGTGGGGCCGCCGGGCTGGCAGCGGAAACGAACAGTGACGCGCCGTAGCCGAGGTTCGACGCCGGCACCTTGAGGTCTTTCTCCAGTTGCGCCATGCATTCGCTGTGGGTCACCAGAATCAGGTTACGCCCGGGCACTTTGTGCGCGAGAGCATCCTGCAACATGCGGCCCTTGCAATTGATCAACCAGTCTTCGCCGGTGGCAGCCTTGTTGAACATGTAGCCGGCGGTCTGCACGGTGCGCAGTACCGGGCTGTTGTAGATGTCGGCCTTGTCCAGGCCCAGGTGTTCGAACTGCGCACCGACCGCCACCGCGACACTGCGCGAACGATCGGTGATGCCGTCGTTGCCGCTCAGGCATGGCGCCT
The DNA here is from genome assembly GCF_052567255.1 of Pseudomonas sp. McL0111. Lineage (NCBI taxonomy): Bacteria > Pseudomonadati > Pseudomonadota > Gammaproteobacteria > Pseudomonadales > Pseudomonadaceae > Pseudomonas > Pseudomonas sp. McL0111. Next base: position 674,353 of record NZ_CP199585.1, read on the forward strand.
TCGAGTGGTCGCAACGCTCGACGTGGCGCACCAGCACGATCATCTCGCCCTTGGCCCAGCCCGTCGCCAAGGCCTTGGCCCCGGACGCATTACCGTGGGCCAGATCAGGCACTGCGGAGGGCGCTAGCAGCCACAGGGTCAACGGAATGACCAGCACCGACGCCGCCAATACCACCCAGGTATTGCGAAAGCGCGCCAGCCCGCTCAGATCAATCGAGCGTTTTACGCCGAACAGACTCAGTCTCAATTCCACAAAAATCCACCTCACCGGCATGCGTCACTTATCACGATGCGGCGAGGGTAAAGATCTGCCCGTGGGCAGCCAGTGAAACTCTTGTGAAAAAAACCTTGGGATTTCCTTGTTACAAATTCCACAGGACAAAATCCTTTCAGCTCTCGCGTTTGCGGCCGATACAGACCTGCTAACACCCTTGCTGGCTCAAAAAAACAACAATCTTCCAGCCTAACTGACGATCAAGAAACCAACGTTTCTGGAGGAATTGTGATGAATAGCTGGTTCGGCAACATCAGCGTGAACCTCAAACTGGGCTTGGGCTTCGGCCTGGTTCTGGCACTGACCTGCGTCCTCGCCCTGACTGGCTGGACCAGCCTCGGCGGCCTGATTGACCGCAGTAACTGGATGAGCGATATCACCCAGCTCAACTCCGGCCTGACCAAACTGCGCGTGGTGCGCCTGCAATACATGCTGACCAACGGCGACGAAACCGCCGCACAGAATGTGCAGACCACCCTTGAAGGTTTCGCCGCCCAGCAACAAGCGCTGATCAGCAAATTCAAGAGCCCGGAAAACGTCAAACTGCTCAAGGAGCAGGCGGCGACCATCGCCGAGTACCAGACGTCCCTGAACAAAATGCGCAATGCCTACCGCACCGGCAACAGCGCCCGCGACACCATGAGCGTCAATGCCGAGAGCGCCTACAACCTGATCGAGTCGATCAGCAACCGCGTCCAGCAGATGGCCATGAGCGAACAGCGTTTCGAACAGTTCCAGGCGATCACTACCGCCAAGGAAGCGTTCATCCTCGCGCGCTACGAAGTGCGCGGTTACACCGCCACCACCAACGCCGAGACCGAGCAGAAAGCCGTCGGCCAACTCGACGTGGCCATCGCCAGTCTCAAGCAACTCAGCGTGCACTTTGCCGACAGCCAGCAAGACACCCTGCGTCAACTGGAGACCGCACTGGTCAACTATCGCAACGCGTTGATGGCGTATAAAAACGCCAACACTGACGCCGTGCAGGCGCGTAAGGAAATGACCGATCAGGGCACCACCATCGTGGCCCTGAGCGAGCAGCTGTATCAAATTCAACTCGACCGCCGTGACATCGAAAGCGCTCAGGCGCGTACCTTCCAGTTGATCAGCACTCTGCTGGCACTGCTGGTCGGCGTGATTGCCGCCGTGATCATCACCCGTCAGATCACCCGCCCGTTGCAAGAAACCCTGGCCGTGGTCGAGCGCATCGCCAGCGGCGACCTGACCCAAGATGTCAAAGTCACCCGCCGCGACGAAATCGGTGTGCTGCAACAAGGCATCGCCCGTATGGGCGTGACCCTGCGCGACCTGATCAGCGGCATCCGCGACGGCGTCACGCAGATCGCCAGCGCCGCTGAAGAACTGTCAGCCGTTACCGAGCAGACCAGTGCTGGCGTCAACAGCCAGAAAATCGAAACCGATCAGGTTGCCACTGCGATGCACGAAATGACTGCCACTGTGCAGGAAGTTGCGCGCAACGCCGAAGAAGCCTCGCAAGCCGCAGCCGCCGCTGACGGCCAGGCCCGCGAAGGCGACAAAGTGGTCAACGAAGCCATCGCGCAGATCGAGCGTCTGGCCAGCGAAGTGGCGCGTTCCACCGAAGCCATGAGCGTGCTGCAACAGGAAAGCGACAAGATCGGCAGCGTGATGGACGTGATCAAAGCCGTCGCCGAACAGACCAACCTGCTGGCACTCAACGCGGCGATTGAAGCGGCACGTGCCGGTGAAGCCGGTCGTGGTTTCGCCGTGGTTGCCGACGAAGTTCGTGGCCTGGCCCAACGCACACAGAAATCCACCGAAGAAATCGAAGGACTGGTGGCCGGTCTGCAGAACGGCACTCAACAGGTTTCGGCGGTAATGAACAACAGCCGCGCCCTGACCGACAGCAGCGTAGCGCTGACCCGCAAGGCCGGTTCGTCTCTGGAAAACATCACCCGCACGGTGTCGAACATCCAGTCGATGAACCAGCAGATCGCCGCTGCCGCCGAACAGCAAAGCGCCGTGGCCGAAGAGATCAGCCGCAGCATCATCAACGTACGCGACGTGTCGGAACAGACCGCCGCCGCCAGCGACGAAACCGCCAAGTCCAGCATTGAACTGGCACGTTTGGGCGGCCAGTTGCAGACGCTGGTCAGCCACTTCCGCGTCTGACTTTCGCTCAACGCTGAAGCGACAATCCAATCGCGGGCAAGCCCGCTCCCACAGGGTTTTGAGTCATTCACAGATTTTGTGTTCGACTCATTACCTGTGGGAGCGGGCTTGCCCGCGATTGCGTAAGCTCGGTCACCTCGATATCCACTGAATTCCAACAGAGATCGTGATTCGCCTCTCAGCGGGTTCCGCGTTGGCGCAAGGCTGACGGCATGAAATACGCGTCTTCCGGCACTGCCTGGGCGAAGTCGACGGTTTCCGACTCTTCGTTGTCGAGGTTCTGCACGTAGTAACGGCGGGCCTGCAAGTCGTGAAAGACGTCCAGTGCGCTCCAGGTGGTCGGCAGGTCGTAGAAGTTTTTCAGGTAGGCCATCGACACCCGCCACAACTCCCCTCGCCCGTCGTATTGATCGACCAGTGCGGCGCCCCAGCTGTCCTCGTCGAGAAACAGCACGCGTTTCGAATAGATATGCCGAGCGCCCGGTTTCAGTGTGCCTTCGACGACCCAGACTCGGTGCAGCTCATAACGGGTGTATTGCGGGTTGAGGTGGCCCGGGGTGAGCAACTGCGCGTACTTCACGTCGGGGCTGCCGACTTTGTAGCTGTTGTACGGTATGTAAATCTCTTGCTTGCCCTTGAGCTTCCAGTCATAGCGGTCTGGCGAACCGTTGAACAGGTCGGTGTCGTCGGCTGTGCGCAGACCATCGGATGAGGCAATCGGCGTGTCATAGGCAAGGTTCGGCGCACGGCGAACGCGGCGTTGGCCGGCGTCGTAGACCCAGGCCTGACGCGCATCCTTGAGCTGATCCAGCGTCTCGTGAATCAACGCCGCACCACCGGCCAGCCGCGCCGGGCTCTTCACGAATGCGAGGTAATAAAACAGGATGTTTTTCAGGTCGGCAAACTGCCCGCCCGGACGGTAGTAATTGAAAAGCGCCTCCTGCTGCGAAGTCACCAGCGCGAAACTGCCGTTGCGCTGTACCGGCGCTTCGGAAGCGCGGCGGACCACGTAGATCCCACGATAACGGGTGATGTGATTCCACAGCACTTCGACTCCGTCCTTGGGCACCGGAAACGGCACGCCGCCGTAGGCATCGGAGAAACCGCTGCCGCCTTCCAGCAGCTTGGCCGACGTCGCGTTTTTGAAGGTGTTGTCATACAGCCACTGCGGCGCCGAGCCTGAACGGCGAGTGGTGTAGATCGGCATCTGGAACGTGTCGGGGTAGCTGTTGAACAGCGCGATCTGGCCCGGGCTGAGGTGGGCCTTGTACTGGTCAAGGTTGGCTTTGGTGATGGTGAACAGCGGCTTGTCTGCCGCATAGGGATCAGGGTGATGCTGACCCGGTTTGTAGCCTGCCGGCGCCTGGGTGATGCCGCCGGACCAGGCGGGAATCGTCCCGGCGGCGTTGCCGGCACGCTCGGCGCCGAGTGGCGTGAGGGTGGTTTTCAGTTGCTCGGCTTGCTGCGGTGAGATGGCGGCCAGTGCGGTGCCTGCGCTGAGACTCAACATAAGCGCCAGCGCGGTTTTAGCAAATCGTGATGTGTAAAACATGATCGTTCTCCGAAAGGGGAGTGAGGTCTGTAAATCACCGCAGATCCCCCTGTGGGAGCGAGCTTGCTCGCTCCCACAGAGGATCTGCGTACTGGACTTAAAGGAAATACTTGAGGTTGAAGCCAACGTTGTCGCGGTCACGCAGGCCGTTGTCCTGCCCGCCACCATAGAACTCGGTGTATTGCAGCTCGGCTTCGAGCTTGTTCTGGTAGTTGGCCTTGATCCCCAGCGTGTAAGCCTTGCGGCCCTCGATGGTGTTGCCTGCCTGATAGCTGTTGCCCTTGAAGTCATCCTTGTAGACGACGTAGGGCGAGACGTTGACCCCGGCGTACACGTCGTTCCAGGTGCCGTTGAACATCACCGTGTAGCTGTAGGAATCACGGTTGACCTGATCGTCGCGATCGCCGCCGGACACATACGAATAGTTACCGGTGCCGGCGTAGTAACGCTTGCTGCCGTCGTAAGCGGTGTATTGCAGACTGCTGCCGCGCAGATGCTCGGAGGCCAGTTCGAACACACCGAACATCGAGTCGAACGACAGGGTCGGACCAAAGTTGTAGATGCTCCCCAGCGAGGTGTTGAACGCCTCAACGCGCTCGGCGTTATTGATCTCGCTGTTCAGCGTGACCATCTGCCCGCCGACGTTGATCGCCTTGCCGGTCACTGCAGCAGCGGCACCGTTGGCCAGGTCACCGATCAAGTCGTTGGTGGCCGCGACGCCGATAGGCAGGTTCGGCCGATAAGCGATCTCGCCGAACACCGAGGCCTCGCCCAGCGTGGTGTTGAAGCTGAAGCCGTACATGCGGATGTCTTCGGCGTAGCGTCGATGCGCCTGGATATTGCCCATGACATCAGCAGTGGCCAGACCATTGGCGAGTGCTCCGGCCTGACTGCCAGCGACCGGGGTAAGCATGTTGGTCAGGGCGTTCATGTCGATGCCCTTGTAACCACCGAGATCGGCGGCGATGGTCGGTTCCTTGGCGTGGTAATTGACCATGTACAAGCCGAACTCGGTGCTGTTGAGTTGTTCGGCGATGTAGCGAAAAGCGAAACCGAACTGGCCGTCGTTGCGCGCGTTGTAATCCTTGCCGATGGACGCGACCTTGAGCGTGTTGCCGTAGGCCGGAGTCACGCCGTTGGCGTACAGGCCAGTGCTTTTCAGCGCCGGACCGAGCGTCGGGTTATTACCCAGTGCGCTGTACAGACCGATGACGTTGCCGAAACCCGGCACTGGCGTGTCGAGGGCGGTGCCGCTGAAATTGTTGTAACCGGTATTGCCGCCATCGGCGAACAGGTCGGTCTGCGAATAGAACGTGCCGACCGGGTCGATGCGGGTTTCTTTCCAGTTGGTCTGATAAAAACTTTCCATGGTCAGGCTGTCGGTCAGGCCGACGTTGAAGCTCAGCGCCTCTACCGGCACCAGCACTTCCTTGACCTCGGCACCGGGCAAGCGGTACTTGGCCGCGTCCACCGGGTTGGTGGTGTTGATCCCGCCGCGATAGAAAATCCCCTCGCCCCAGTTGAACACCTGACGCCCGACACGCGCAGTGACCGGCATCTGTGCAACGTCCCAACTGCCGTGGACGTAGGCGTCGAGCATCTCGATCCGGCTGCCGGCGATGTCGCGAGTCTGACTGGTGAAACGGTCGTCGTTCGGGTAGCTCTGGCTCGGCTGCGACGGGCTGTTGTTGCGGTAGTAATCGTTGCGTTTGTCCATCAACTGCGTGTCGTAAAACGCCGTGCCGCGCACGAACAACCCGTAGTTCTGATAGTTGGCTTCAAGCTCCGAGGTGATCTTGTACACCTCGGAAACCAGCCCGGTGTCGAAGTTGCGATTGCCGTCGTTGGTGTTGACGTCATCGTTGTTCTTGTCCCGGCCCTGCACCCGCCATAAACGCCCATAGGACAGGGTCGTGTCGATCGAACCGGTGACCTGTTTGTCCAGCACGCTGAACTCCACGGCGTGCGCACCATCGATCGCGCACAGTTGCAGCAGCCCTGCCAGGCCGACGCCGGGGAGCGCCGCGCCGGTCAGGCGAAATCGGGTGTTGATCATCTGTGTTCTCCTTCCCTGTTCTTATTGTTTTTGGTGTTGCTGCGATGGCTATGGGGCCAATCCCGCGCTGACATAAATCCGGCTGTGCGCGCCGAAATGGCCGAGCAGTTTGAACAGTTGCTCGTTGAGTGCCGGATGGTTGAAATCTTCGCGTTGCAGCTGATTGCCGCTGCTGAAATCACTGGTGACCGGTGCGGTTTCCAGCCACTGACCGATGGCTTCATCGAACGCGGCGGAGTCTTCGACGGACTCGGCGCTCACCACTTCGCGCAGGTAATCCACGGAGTACGGCGGATAAGCTTGGTCCTTGGCCGAATCGGTGTAGGCGGCGAGCATCGGATGCGCCTGACCGGCACGCAGCACGCGGCGCAGCCAGGTGGACTGATATTTCTCGACTTCCATGTGCCGGGTGGCGACCCGCTCGATGGAGGCCTTTTTGTCGGCATCAAAACCGGCCAGCGCCTTGCCTTCCAGCAAAAGCAGGCTGGCGAGGTCGACTCCGGGCAATGGCTTGGCGTGATACGGCTGAGTCAGGTCCTGCACGTGATGCAGGCCCCAGCCAAGAAAGCGATAACCCCAGTAACGATGACCCGTGGCGAACGCCAGTCGCGCCAGCCCCATGTACTGATAGGCACGCCAGTCCGGCCAGCTGCGCTCGAGAAATCCGGCAGCGGCGTACACCACCGGGCTTTCATGGAAGAAGCCCATGTGAAACGGCGCCTGCGAGCTGTACTGAAACCGCGCATCGCCGAACGGCTGCGGGCCGAAGCCGTACAACACGCCAACTGCGCCGGGGTTGTCGCTAAACAGGTTAATGTCATGACCGTAATCCGGCTCGTCGGCAGCGCTGGCCAACACCGCCAGCGCAGTGACTTTTTCCTGATCATCGAGACGAATGAAGCGCTGACGATTCCATGGTGAGAGGGTTTGCTCGACCATCACCTGCTCGGCCTTGAGATGCTCACGTTCGGGCAAGTCTTTGCCGGGCATCGGCTGAATGACCATCGCCAGATGGATCTGCGGATTGATCCGCAGCGCGGTGAGAAAGTCGTGGCGCAGATTGTCCCCCGGTACGTCTGGCAGACGCAGATTGTCGGGACGCCGCGGGTATTGAACGAAGTGCTCGCGGGCGAAGCGTTCCTGCTCTTCAAGCAGCACGGCGACGGCTGAATATTGCTCGGAAAGGAACTGCTCCAGCGGCGCGACTTCGACCTGCGGTGCATCGCGCAGCGCTGGCAGATCCTGCAACGCCAGGTAGCTGCCGACCGTATGGTTTGACCAGCCCCAGGCAGTCGAGGTCGTCGCACAAAGCAGCAACAGGAGGAATGTCAGCTTCATTGCTTTTAGTTCTTATTGGATGTGCTGTGGGGGTTGAGCCTAACAACCGTCCCCGGCGCTGACACTGTCCAATCTCACCAGAAAAGTTCTCCGATAGCGCCACTTGCCTGACGCAAAAAACGCCTGAACACTGTAGGAGTGAGCCTGCTCGCGATAGCGTTGGGTCAGTCAACGTGTGTGTTGGCTGACATAGCGCTATCGCGAGCAGGCTCACTCCTACAGGGAAATGGGGTGTTGGGTTAAGCGGGGTAGCCGGTGATTTTGCGGATGCTTTGGTACAACGGTTTGAGCTGTCGATACATGCGCAGATAGACCTCTTTGTACAGGCGCTGATAGACCAGCTGCGCCTCGGGCTGCGGCATGAACACCGCACCCACTCGCGTCATCGCCGCAATCGCTGCGGGAAAATCCGCGTGCAGCCCCAACCCCACCGCACAGCAAATCGCCGCGCCCAGCCCGGACGCTTCATACACATGTGGCCGCTCGGCCGGCAGACCGAAAATATCCGCCGTGAGCTGCATCGCCGCATCGCTCTGCGAGCCGCCACCGGCAACTCGCAAGCGCTTGATCGAGACCTTCGAGCGTTGCTCGATTTTCTCCATGCCCTGGCGCAAGGCATACGCCAGCCCTTCGAGAATCGCCCGGTAAATGTGCGCGCGGGTGTGCACATCGCCGAAGCCAATCATCGCGCCTTTGGCTTCCACGCCCGGCTCGCGAATCCCCGGCGACCAATACGGTTGCAAAGTCAGCCCCATCGACCCCGGCGGCACAGCGTTGACCAGCTCATCGAAAAGTTGTTCGGGCTCGATGCCCTGCTCTTTTGCCTGCTGCATCTCGCGCAAACCGAACTCGTTCTTGAACCAACTGACCATCCAGTAGCCGCGATAAATCATCACCTCGCAGTTGTACTGATCCGGCACTGCCGACGGGTACGGCGGAATCAACGGGACGATTTCCCGGTAGCGCGAACGGGTGCTGGTGATCGTCGCCGTGGTGCCGTACGACAGGCACACCGTGCTCGCATCGACCACGCCGGAACCGACCACTTCACAGGCCTTGTCGGCACCCGCAGCAATCAGCGGCAATCCCTCGGGAATCCCCGTGTGACGGCTGGCTTCGGCGGTGATGTAGCCGAGGGTTTCACCCGGTTTGTGCAGGCTCGGCAATTGCTCGGGACGCACCGCCAGCGCCTGCCATTTCCAGTCCGAGGGTGCGGCCCATTTCAGGCGTTTGAAGTCGAACGGCAAGTAGCCGACGCAACAGCCCACGGAATCGACAAAGCGCCCGCACAAACGATGGGTAAGAAACCCCGAGAGCAGCAGAAACTTGTCGGTCGCCGCCCACACTTGCGGCTGGTGTCGAGCGATCCAGTTGGCTTCGGCCTGAGCGCGAAAATAATCCACGGTGGCTTGCGCGCCCACCAGTTTGAACAGCCAGCCCCACGGCCCCTTGATGCCGCCCTCGACTTCGCTCTGGCGCTGATCGAGCCAGAGAATCGCCGGGCGCAATGGCTTGCCCTCGGCATCGACGTTGATCACCGTACCGCGCTGAGTCGTCAGCGACACCCCGGCGATCTGTGAACGATCAATCCCGGTTTGCTCCCATACTTGCTGGCAAGCCTCACCGAGTTTCGCCCAGTAATATTCCGGGTCCTGCTCGGCCCAGCCGGGTTGGGTCGAGTAATACGCCTGCAACTCGACCTTGCCTTTGCCCAGCAGATTGCCCTGCAAATCAAAAAGCAATGCGCGCACGCTCTGGGTGCCATTGTCGATCGCCAGCAGGTAACGCTTGTTCGGGTGGTTATCCATGGAGCTCTCTTCAAGGGGCGTCAAGGCGTGGCATCCGGCAAACCGTGATGGCGTTGCCACAGGGCCTGATAACGTTGCAACTCCTGCCGCCAGAAATCATCGCTCCAGCCGAGACGTGGCTGACAGAGTTGGCGAATGGCGGCGAAATAATCCTCACCGCCACGGGGCAATAACAGGCCGAGCCGGGTACGGCGCAACAGCAAATCATCCAGATGCAGGACCATTTCCGCCTCACAGGCGAAGGCCAGTTCCGCCCACAACGTGTCGGTGCTGCCAACCGTTTCGTGGCCCAACCCGGCGAGCAGTTGCGCCAGTTTCGGCAGGTCGCGGCCATGCCTTCCGGCCAGACGTCGCCACTGGCCGGTGCTGAGTCCCGGGATCGCCAGCGGTGGCACCACGGCGAACACGGGCGCGGCGTCATCGACGAAGGGCCGGCCGATCATGCTCGCGCAGGCCTTGAGCACTTCGATGGCTTGCGGGCGAAACGTGGTGAGTTTGCCGCCGGCCAACGTCACGCAACCGGGCTCCTGCCACAGCACATGCTCGCGGGTTTCATTCGACGGTTTGCCTTGATGTTCACCTGCACTACCGACCACCGGGCGCACACCGGACCAGGTCGAGAGCACGTCGCTGGCAGTCACTTCAGCGCCGGGGAATTGTTGGCTGCAAGCCGCCAGCAGATAGTCGAGTTCATCCGCGCTGATGCTCGCGCTCTGATCCAGATCGCCGTGATGATCGAGGTCAGTGGTGCCGACTACCGTGGCGCCCTCCCATGGGAAAACGAACACCGGGCGACGGTCGCGCTCGTGCAGAAAAGTGAAGGCCTGCGCCACCGGCAAGCGCCAGCCCGGCAGCAATAAATGACTACCACGCAACGGACGCAATTGGCGTGGAGCTTCGGACGGCCGCAGGCGTTCAGCCCATGCACCGGTCGCTACGGCCAGCACGCTGCAACGCAATTGCAGGGAAACACCGGCCTCGCAGTCTTCGATCTGTACGCCGCAGACACGTCCCTCTTCACGCAGCAAATGCTCGACGCGCACACCGTTGAGCACCACCGCGCCATCGGCCCGAGCCTCGCTCAACACGCGCATCACCAAACGCGCATCATCGGTCAGCGCATCGACAAAACAGGTGCCTCCGAGCAAGTCGTTTTCCTTCACCCCCGGCGCCAGATATCGCAGTTGCTGTGCGTCATGAAAACGATGGCTGCGCCGCCCGGCCAAGGCGTCATACACCGACAACAAACCACCGAGCACTCGTGGCCCGGGAAAGCCGCCACGGTAGTGCGGCATCATGAAACTCATCGGCTCGACCAGCCCCGGCGCCTCGTCGAGCAGGCGTTGACGTTCGCGCACCGAATCACGCGTCAGCCGCCACTGGCCCTTGGCGATGTAACGCAAACCGCCATGGACCATTTTCGAAGATCGGCTGGAAGTGCCCCAGGCGAAATCGCGTTGCTCCAGCAACAGACAGCGCCAGCCACGGCGCGCTGCTTCACGGAGGATACCGGCACCGCTGATTCCGCCACCGATGACGATCAGATCCCAGGTTTCATCCGCCAGTGTTGGCAGAGTTTTCTCACGCCACGCGGCGTTCCAGTCGAGGCTCATGGCCGTCACTCCGGCAACAGCGTGCCAGGGTTCAAACGCCCGGCCGGATCGAAATGCCGGCTCAGCGCCTGCAAGGTGTCCATCGCCAGCGCTCCTTTCTCACGCAGCAGGTACGGCGCGTGATCCTTGCCGACGCCATGCTGGTGGCTGATGGTGCCGTGGTTGTCGACGATGGTCTGACTGGCCGCGTGTTTCAGCGCCTTCCAGCGCGCCAGTGTGGCGGGATAATCCGCCGCCGGGCGAAACACGTAAGTGGTGTAGATGCTTGAACCTTCGCCGTAGACGTGGGACAGGTGAGTGAACACATGCACCCGCTCGCCTTCAGCCGCCAAGGCATCGCGCAGGCTGTTTTCGATGAGACTGAGCAGGTTGTCGACGTTGCTCCAGTCGGTGGCGGTTTCGAGGGTGTCGACCACGTAACCGGCGTTCCACAGGTTCTCGCGCAGGTAGGGAAAACGGAAGCGGTTTTGCGCCCACTTCTTGCCGAGCAAGGTGCCGGTGAACACGCCGCCGAATGCTTTCAGATGCTGTCGGGCCTGACTCAGCGACAGCGCGTTTTGCCGACGATTGCCGGTCACGCCGAAGGTCAGCAGGCACTTGCCCTCGCCCGCTCCACGCAGGTTCAGATACTTTTCCAGCCAGGCGATTTGCTGCGGATGTCCGGCCAGCGCCAATTGGGTTTCGGTTTCCACTGCGTTGGACAGGCGCAGCATCGACAGCGGAACGCGCGCCTGGGCCAATTGGCGAATGGCTTGCAGTGCCTTGGTCCAACTCGGCAGGAAAACGCCGTAGAAACGCTCATCGGCGGGCAATGCGCTGACCCGCACCTTGACCTCGGAAATGATCCCGAAGCGGCCCTCGCAACCGAGCACCACTTCGCGCAGATCGGGGCCGGCAGCCGAGGCCGGGAAAGTGGCGATTTCCATCGGCCCGGCAAACGTTTCCAGCGTCCCGCCGGCGAACAATTGCTCGATACGTCCATAGCGCAGCGACTGCTGGCCACTGGAGCGACTGGCGACCCAACCGCCCAGCGTCGACAGCTCCCACGACTGCGGGAAATGCCCCAGCGTATAACCGCGAGCACGCAGCTGACTTTCCACCTGCGGGCCGCTGGCGCCGGGGCCGAAGGTGGCCAGCAGGCTCTGTTCGTCGAGATCGATCAGGCGATTCATTCGCGCCAAAGAAACCGTGACCACCGGCCGCGCAGAACTCGGCGGATTGATATGTCCCGCCACCGATGTTCCGCCGCCATAGGGAATCAGGCACAAGTCCTGCTCCTGAGCGAGCGCCAGCAATTGGCGAATCTGCTCAGCAGTCTCGGGAAATGCCACGGCATCGGGATAGTTGCTCAGCGCGCCTTCACGCAACGCCAGCCAGTCCGGCAAGCTCTGGCCTCGGGCATGCAGCAACCGGTCTTGGGCATCGGCGCTGTACAAGGTGTGCGCCTGCAACCGCGACGCCGGAACCTGGGCCAACGCGGCTTCCAGCGTGGCATCGGGCAACGCTCGGCCAGCGCCGAGTCGCTCATTGAGAAACTGCGCGCCCTGCGCCGGCAGCTCGACCACCGTGCTTGCATCTCCCCAGCCGTTCCAGCGTCGCATGCGTGTTTCCTTTTTCTGCAGTCTGATCAGTGATATTTCAGGCCCCCATACTAGTCAGCCGCCGCAAAGTGTCACGGTCGCATCCGGCCAGATCGAGTAGCCAATTGAGTCAAACGTCGCGCAAGCGTCAGCCATTTACTTTAGTCGTGGTTTCAAATTACCTTTCAGGGCATTCATCCGCTCATGCAGGCCTTGATCAAGGGATTACGATCATGCAATCGCTCGGCTTCACTTCAGTTCCGCCACTGCTCAAGTACGTGCGTCATGCCGAGCAACTGGGCATGGCCATCGAGCCTGCGCTGGCGGCGGCCGGGTTGCAGGCGCAGCAGTTGAGCGACAACAACCTGCGCCTGCCGGGTGAAGTCCATGAACGTTTGCTCGATTATTTCTGCGAACACTCGGGCGATCCGCTGTTCGGTCTGAACGCCGCGAATTTCGTCCTGCCCAATTCCTGGAGCGTGCTGGGTTACATCACCATGAACTGCGCAACCTTGGGCGATGCCATGAGCCGCATCATGCCGTTCGAAAAACTGGTGGGAGATATGGGTGTCAGTCGCGCCGAGGTAACGGGCAGCGACGTGCACCTGATCTGGACTTGCCGTTATCAGCGCCCACGCATTCGTCGGCATCTGGTGGAAAACGTGCTCGGGTCATGGCTGCAATATGCCCGGTGGATCGCCGATACGCAGCTTTCGCCGGCCGCCGTCTGGCTCGAACATGCACGACCGGTGGACACCACGCAGGATCAATACGAGCAGTTCTTCGCCTGCCCGGTGCTGTTCGACCAGCCTTATTCAGCGCTGATCGTGCCGCTGCCGTATTTGCAGTTGCCGTTGCGTCAGGCCGATGCGCATTTGCTGCGCACGCTGGAGGAGCACGCGCAGGGTTTGATGGCCACGCTGGAAGATGCGTCGCTGGAGCAACGGGTGAAAAGCATTTTGCGTCAGTTGCTCAAGGAAGGGCTCCCGCGCAAGGAGCAGGTGGCGGAGCATCTGGCGGTGTCGGTGCGCACGCTGCAACGGCAGTTGCATCAGGCGGGGACGTCGTATCAGCAGATTCTTGATGATTTGCGCCAGGAGTTGGCCGAGCATTATTTACTCAACAGCAACTTGCCGATTCAGGACATTGCGCAGTATCTGGGGTTTACCGAGCCGCGTTCGTTTCACCGCACGTTCAAGAGCCGGCGCGGGATGCCGCCGGGAGAGTTTCGGCAGATTCATAGAGGTTGACTGCACGGGCCTCTTCGCTGGCAAGCCAGCTCCCACATGATCCGAGTCGTACACAGAACCCTGTGGGAGCTGGCTTGCCAGCGAAGGCGTCGGAAGCCGCACCGAATACTTGCTTCCGGATCAGAGGCTGATCGCGTTGGTAAACACCAACCGATTGCCGAACGGGTCAGCAATGGTCATGTCCTGACTCCCCCACGGCATCGCTTGAATGCCCGGGTGCGAGAACTTGTAATCCTTGGCAACCAACTGCTGCTGAAACGCCTCCAGCTCATCGGTCTCGATGCGCAGCGCCGAACCCGGTGTGGCATCGCCATGATGTTCGGACAGATGCAGCACGCACTCGCCCCGCGACACTTGCAGGTACAGCGGGAAATTCGCCTCGAAGCGGTGCTGCCAGTCAATTTTGAAGCCAAGAAAATCGACGTAGAACTCTACAGCCTTGGCCTCATCGAAAATCCGCAGGATCGGGGTGGTTTTACCGAAGCTCATGGGGTGCTCCCTGACTGATTGGCCCAAGAGTGTAGCTGGGCTTGATGTCAGCAATTCGGCTTGTTGATGGCTTTCTTTAATTGCAATGTGCCACCACTGTGACGCACTCCGCGAAATGTCACTGAAAGCCGTCGCGCAAATCGCCTTGCCGCGCCAGAAACCGTCCAGCCCTCCGCCCATTTGCCTGCCCGTCGCGATAGCTCAACACGCCATTGATCCACACCCCGTCAATCCCCTGCGCCGCCCGCTGCGGATCATTGAAATCCGCGACATCACGCACGGTCAGCGGATCGAACAACACCAGGTCCGCCCAATGCCCTTCACGAATCTCGCCCCGCTCCTTCAACCCGAATCGCGCCGCCGACAGACCGGTCATTTTATGCACGGCGGTGTGCAACGGAAACAACCCGACGTCACGACTGAAATGCCCGAGCACTCGTGGGAACGCGCCCCACAGACGCGGATGCGGGAACGGATCTTCCGGCAGCCCGTCAGACCCGACCATCGATAGCGGATGCGCGAGGATGCGCCTGACATCGCTCTCGTCCATGCCGTAATACACCGCGCCCGCCGGTTGCAGTTTTTTCGCCGCATCGAGCAGCGGCAGATTCCATTCGGCAGCGATGTCGATCAGGTCACGCCCACCCATTTCCGGGTGCGGGGTCGACCAGGTAATGGTGATGCGATGCGTGTCGGTAACCTGCTTCAAATCCAGCGTCGAAGAGCTCGCCGCATACGGATAGCAGTCGCAACCCACCGGATGGGTTTTCGCCGCTTCTTCCAGTGACGCGAGCAATTGCGGACTCCGACCCCAGTTGCCCGCACCGGCACATTTGAGGTGGGAAATGATCACCGGGGATTTAGCATGTCGGCCAATCTGGAAAGCCTCGTCCATCGCCTCCAGCACCGGTTCGAATTCACTGCGCAAATGCGTGGCGTACACCGCGCCGAACGCCGAAAGTTCTTCGGTCAATTGCATCACTTCATCGGTCGATGCACTGAGGGCACTGGCGTAGGCCAGCCCTGTGGATAAACCCAAGGCGCCTGCCTCAAGACTTTCACGCAATTGCTCGCGCATGGCGGCAATTTCGTCAGGCGCTGCGGTGCGGAACAAATCGTCGAGGTGATTGCTGCGCAGCGCCGTGTGACCGACCAGCGCCGCGACGTTCAACGCGGTATTGGCCGCTTCGACTGCTGCGCGGTAGTCGCTGAAACGGGGATAGACGAACGCGGCGGCCGTGCCGAGCAGGTTCATCGGGTCCGGTGGATTGCCTTTCAAACTCACCGGAGACGCACTGATCCCGCAGTTGCCGACAATCACCGTGGTCACGCCTTGGCTGAGCTTGGGCAGCATCTCGGGCTGGCGGATCACCACGGTGTCGTCGTGGGTGTGCACGTCGATGAAACCCGGCGCCAGCACCCTGCCAGCGGCGTCGATTTCTTCGCTGGCGCGGGCATCGTGCAGGTCGCCGATGCGTTCGATGCGGCCATCAAGAATCGCCACATCAGCGGTGTAACCGGGCGTGTTGCTGCCATCGATGATCAGGGCATTGCGAATCAGAGTGTCGTACAGCATGTCAGTCTCCCAGCGGCAGGTGATCGTCGCCGCCACGGTATTCGTCGAGAGCGAGTTTGATCCTTCGGAGCCGCTCTTGGTTGTCTTCAGGATTAGCCAGCGCCAGTTCGGTCGCGAGCACGTCGATGGCGAGCAGCATGCCGTAGCGCGCCGCCGTCGGTTTGTAGATGAACGAGGTCTCCGCGCTTTGCAGCGGCAGGACGATGTCGGCGAGTTCGGCCAGCGGTGAATCAGCGAGAGTGATGGCGAGGATGCGCGCACCGTAGTTGCGCGCCAGTTCGACGGTCTCCAGCAGTTCCGGGGTAATGCCGGTCAGCGAGCAGACAATGAGCACCTGTTCGGCGTTCAGGCTGGCGGCGGTGACGCGCATCATCACCGCGTCATGACACACCGCAATCGGATAGCCGAGGCGCACCAGTCGCACCTGCAATTCATCGCTGCACAGCGTTGAGCAACCGCCCATGCCGAACGCATGAATCATCCGCGCCTGACCAAGCAGTTTCACTGCATCGGCGAAGCGTGATTCGTCGAATCCGGCCAGATGCTGACGCAACGTGGTTTCGATATCACCAACGATCTGCCCATAAAACGCCGACTGTTCCGGGGTGCCCGCCGGGTCGAGAAAACGGCTGCCGACGCCGCTGGCCTGGGCCAGTTGCAAGCGCAGGTCACGCAGGTCGCGGCAGCCAACCGTACGGGCGAACCGCGACAGCGTGGCGGTGCTGACTTCGGCGCGTTGCGCGAGGTCTTCGAGGCTGGCGCTCGCGGCAAAACCGACGTCGTCGAGCATCAGCCGGGCGATGCGCCCTTCGCCGGCGCTGAAGGAATCCTGACGGGCGCGGATCTGATAAAGGATGTCCATGGCGGATGGCTCCGGTTACAGCAGGTAAGAAAGTCCGACGGTCAGACCGAAAGCGACCAGCGAGATCAGCGTCTCCAGCACGGTCCAGGTCTTGAACGTCTGCGCGACCGTCATGTTGAAGTATTCCTTGATCAACCAGAAGCCGCCGTCGTTGACGTGGGAAAAGATAACCGAGCCCGCGCCGGTCGCCAGCACCAACAGTTCCGGGTGTGGATAACCCAGACCAATGGCCACCGGCGCGACAACGCCCGAAGCCGTCGTCATCGCCACGGTGGCCGAACCGGTGGCGATGCGCATCAACGCGGCGAACAACCAGCCCATGATCAACGGTGATAGATGAAATTCGTGGGCGAGGCCGACGATCTGATCGGTGACGCCAGCATCCACCAGAATCCGGTTCAAACCGCCGCCAGCGCCGACCAGTAACGTGATACTCGCGGTCGGCGCCAGGCATTCATTGGTGAATTTGAGGATCGATTCCCGGTTGAATCCCTGGGCGATACCCAGCGTCCAGAAGCTCAGCAACGTCGCCAGCAACAGCGCGATCACCGAGTTGCCGATGAACAGCAGGAATTGATTGAAACCGCTGCCCGGTGTCGAAATCAGGTTGGCCCAACCACCGATCAACATCAACACCACCGGCAACAGAATGGTCGCCATGGTGATGCCGAAACCCGGTAGTTTGTCCCGTGGTTCGCGGTCGAGAAATTGCTTTTCCAGCGGGTTATCCGCCGGCAATTGAATGCGCGGCACGATGAATTTGGCGTACAGCGGGCCGGCGATAATCGCTGTCGGAATGCCAATCGCAATCGCATAAAGCAGGGTCTGCCCGACCGATGCCTGATAGGCCTGCACCGCGAGCATTGCTGCCGGATGCGGCGGTACCAGCGCATGCACTACCGACAACCCGGCAACCATCGGCAGACCGACCATCAGAATCGACACACCAACGCGCCGCGCCACGGTAAAGGCAATCGGTACCAGCAACACAAAACCGACTTCGAAGAACAGCGGCAATCCGACCAGAAACGCGATACAGACCATCGCCCAGTGCGCGTTTTTCTCACCGAATTTATCGATCAAGGTCCGCGCCATCTGCTCGGCGCCACCGGACTCGGCCATCATCTTGCCGAGCATCGTCCCCAACGCCACCACCAGCGCAATGTGCCCCAGCGTCTTGCCGACCCCCGCCTCATAAGCACCGACCACACCTGACGGCGGCATCCCGGCAACCAGCGCCAGACCGATGGAAATCAGGGTGATGACAATGAACGGATTGAGTCGGTAACGCGCGATCAGCACGATCAGCGCGATGATAGCCACGGCGGCATAAACCAGCAGCCAATAGCCGAAGGACGGTGTCATGCGGTACTCCTCGAAAGGGTCACGTTCGAATGGGTTGTGAAACTCATAAATCATTTCGAGATCGAGTTTTCAAACGCCATGAAAGTAATTTTCGTGGAGAGACAAGGTTTGTCGCGGATAGATATGTCTTGTCGCGATTAATGAAAATCGATGGGCGGGATTTACATACATTTCGACCGAACGCATAACCACTGTAGGAGTGAGCCTGCTCGCGATAGCGCCATGTCAGTCAACATCTTCATCGGCTGACAGACCGCTATCGCGAGCAGGCTCACTCCTACAGGTTTTGTGGTGTTTACACGGGCGGTGTTTGGCTCACACCATTTCGTTACGAATCCATTCAACCACCGACGTACGTTTCGGCGCCCAGCCCAGCAGCTCGCGGGCGTGTTTGCCGCGTACGCGGCTGTTGGAGCCGAGGCCGTAGTTGGCCATTTCGTAGCCCCATTCGGCTTCCGCGTCTTTCAGTGGCCAGTCTTGTGGCTCGCCGAGGTTCAGGGTCTGGGCCATGGCGGTGGTCATGTCGATGAACGACGCTTCGCCGCTTTCGACGAAGTAGAACGTGCCCGGAACGTTTTTGGTCAGCGCCAGCAAATACAGGGCGACGACGTCTTCGATGTGTACGTTGGACCAGATGTTCTGGCCGCTGCAGACATGCCGGACCACGCCGCTTTTACGCGCCTGTTTCAGCAGACGCGGCAACTGCACGCTGTCGCGATTGACCCCGAGGCTGTGGCCGTAGATCAGCGTGTTACAGATGACTGCCGAGTTCACGCCGTCCTTCGCCGCCGCGAGGATCAGGTTGTCGATAGCCACACGGGCGGCTTTGTCGACAGTCGGTTCAGGCAGGTTGTCTTCGTAGTAGATGACGTCGCTGGATTTACCGCCCGACGCATCACCGACGATGCTCGAACCGCTGGTGTGCAGGAACACTTTGTTCGAACCGCGCAAGGCGTCGAGCAAGGCTTCGACCGCGCCGCGATGGTCGCTGCTGGCGGCGTTGATCACCGCGTCTGCGGCGCGGGCCTGTTCAGTGAGCAGGTTTTTGTCATCGAGGGTGCCGATAACCGGGGTGATACCGAGTGCTTTCAGCTCTTCAGCCTGTTCGGCGCTGCGCACCAGGCCGGTGACTTTATGCCCGGCCTGAACCAGACCGGTGGCGATCGAGCCGCCGATAAAACCGGCGGCGCCGGTGACGAATACGTTCATGGAGAAACTCCCTGCGTGAGTAAGTGATGGGACGAGTATCGACCGCTGAACGCGAGGGAAAAACCCGCCCTCGCCCAATTCACTCTTGCGCAGAGGTCACGAATCAGCCCTTGAAATCGGCGCTGGCGTAAGCCGCGAGTTTGCTCTGGATGAAGTCGAGGAAGCACTGAATCCGCAGCGCCAGTTGCGAGTTACGGTAGTAGACGGCGTTGATCGGCTGGCGATAACCGCTGTTGAACTCCGCCAGCAACACCTTCAAGCGCCCGGCACGAATGTCGTCGATGGTCATGAAATGCGACAGGCAGGCAATACCCTGCCCCTCCAGCGCCAGATGCCGCACGGTCTCGCCGCTGGAGGCGCTGATGGCTGGCGTAACCGGCCAACGGTCGCCGTGCACATAACGCAGCGGCCACTGGTTGAGGCCATCGTTCTGAGTGAAGCCGAGCAAGGTGTGTTGATTGAGGTCGGCCACGGCCAGCGGCGCACCGTGTTTTTCCAGATAGGCCGGGCTGGCGACGATCAGCAACGGACTGCAACCCAGCGAACGCGCATGCAGCGTCGAATCGGCCAGAGTGCCGATGCGGATGGCGACGTCGGTGCTTTGTTCCAGCAGATCAATGATCAGGTCGTTACTGTTGAGTTCGAGCTGGATGTCCGGGTAGAGCCGGCGGAATTCGTCGATGTACGGCACGACGGCGTGCAGCATGAACGGCGAAGCGGCGTTGATCCGCAGGCGTCCGGAAGGGGTTTGCTGGCGTGAGGACAGACGCTCTTCGAGTTGGTCCATCTGATCGAGGATCAGCTTGGCCTGTTCGAAGAAATACTTGCCCTCTTCGGTCAGGTCCATGCGCCGCGTGGTGCGGTTGATCAGCGTCGTGTCGAGCTTGGCTTCGAGCCGTGACAAGGTACGGCTGACCGCCGAGGGCGTCTGCCCGACCTGCTCGGCAGCGGCGGAGATCGAACCGCACTCGATCACACAGACGAAAATCTGCAACTCATCGGATCTGGCTTTCACGGGTGTCCCTTTTCAATAGCCGGCACCATTCCATTGTGGAGAGTGTAGGTACTTGTGGCGAGGGGATTTATCCCCGTTGGGGTGCGAAGCGGCCCCGCGCTGGACTTTTCAGGGAGGGGACTGCTGCGCAGTCCAACGGGGATAAATCCCCTCGCCACGGTAAATCTCCTTATCCCGGCAAACCAAATCAAGCCTTGAGGCCAAACACCTCGGTCAGATGCTGCTCATAACGCGCCACATCATTCTCGATGTTCGGACGCTTCATCACGTCCACACACAGAAACGTCGGCAACCCGCTCATGCCCAGAAACTCATTGGCTTTATGGAACGGGAAGTACACCGCATCCACACCTTTGGCTTCAAAGAAATCAGTCGGGTCATCGAAGGCTTGCTGCGGCGCGTTCCAGGTCAGCGACAACATGTATTGCTTGCCCTGAATCAAACCACCGCTGCCGTACTTCTGCGACGCATCGGAACGGGTACGACCATCGCTGGCGTAGAGGCTGCCGTGGCCTTCGGTAAAGACTTCGTCGAGGTACTTTTTTACCGTCCACGGCGCGCCCATCCACCAGCCCGGCATCTGATAAATGATCACGTCGGCCCAGAGAAACCTGGCGACTTCTTCGGCGACGTCATAGCCCTCGTCGATGAAGGTGGTTTTGACGTCGACGCCGCCGCGATCCAGCACGCTCAGCGCCGCTTCGTGCAGGGTGGCGTTGTAGCGACCGTCGGAGTGGGCGAATTTTTTACCGCCATTGAGCAACAGGACTTTTTTCACGGGAGAGCCTCGATCGGATTCCGATGCGCAGCCATTGGCTGGATGGAGAAGGGAAAATTGAATGGCGGCAGATTAACGATCGGTCTCGCGCGGAATAAGCCGTGGTTGCGCAAAATACATTTGAGCAAAACGCACGAATCGACAGCGGATTGTTGCCGTAGCATCCGCAGCCATCTGATCTTGAGGAGTTTTGCGATGAGTGATCGTCTGGGTTTTATCCTGCACGCCAAGACCCGCCCGGAAAAATCCGCGGCCTTCGAAGAACTGTTCCGCGCCTACGTTGAGCCCAGCCGCAGCGAACCCGGCTGCATCGAATACCACATGCTGCGCGACCAGGAAGATCCGTCGCTGTTTATCTTCTACGAGATCTGGGCATCCCAGGCGCATCTCGATGTGCATTCGAACCTGCCGCACATGAAGGCGTTTTTCGCCGAGCGCATGGACTATCTGGAGCGCGATTTCGATATCCGTCAGGTCGACATGCTCAGCGCGTCTTCCGCTAACCGCTGATCAGCAGATGGGCGCCGAGCGCGCCCAGACCGACAAAGAACACTCGCTTGAACAACACCGCGCTGATTCGCTGACGCAACCATTGCCCGAATAGCATGCCGAGCACGGCCGGAATCAGCGCCAGCAACGAGGCGCTCAATTCCGCACTGCCGAGAGCGCCGCGCCAGAGCAAGCCGCCGGCCAGTGCCAAGGTCGAGACGGTGAACGACAGGCCCAAGGCTTGCACCAGTTCATCGCGATTCAAACCCAGCGCCTGCATGTACGGCACTGCCGGGATTACGAAAACGCCAGTGGCCGAGGTGATGACGCCGGTCACCACACCGCACAGCGGACCGAGCCACGGTTCATGCCGAGGATTGACGCTCAGTGTCGGCAGAAACAATCCGCTCAACGCATACAGCAAAAGTGCCGCGCCCAGCGCCCGAACCACCCAATGCCCGCCTGCCATGCCGATCCAGAGAGTGCCAATAGCGGTGCCGAGGAAGATCATCAGCAGCATCGGCCACAGGCGTTTGATCAGTCCCTTCAGATGACCGCCAAACGCCAGTTGCCAGATATTGGTCAGCGTCGCCGGAATGATCAGTAATGCAGCTGCCTGTGACGGTGCCATAGCCAGACCGAGCAAGCCCATGGCGACAGTGGGCAGGCCGAGGCCGATGATGCCTTTGATCATTCCGGCGAGGATGAAGGTGGCGATGACCAGCAGAGACAAGGCCAAGCCTAGGTTTTGATAGAAATCTGCGAGTGTGTTCATGGCACTACTGTGCGCTGGTCGGGGCTGGCTGAAAATCTGCCATATACTGAGGCTGCCTCTCTCATGGCAAGAGGCTGAAAAAATTTTGAGACTACTGGCTTCATCGCCAGCAGGCTGGCTCCCACAGGTTTCGCACTCACCGCCGATCCACTGTGGGAGCTAGCCTGCTAGCGATAGGGCCAGCCCAGACACCGCAAAAACCAGAGGCTGCCCGATGCACTTCGACCTCACCGACCTGCGCCTCTATCTGCATATCCTCGACACCGGCAATATCACCGCCGGCGCCGCCCGCAGTCACTTGTCACTCGCCGCCGCCAGCGCGCGCATCCGTGCGATGGAAGCTTCGCTGGGTACTGAATTTCTGCAACGTGGCCGCCGTGGCGTCACCCCCACTCCCGCCGGCAAAGCACTGGCGCACCACGCACGCATCCTCCTGCAACAGGCCGATCGCATGCAGCAGGATCTGGCCGATTACGCCCAAGGCGTCAAAGGTCAGGTTCGGCTGCTGTGCAACACCACGGCGATCACCGAATACCTGCCCGAAGTGCTGGCGGACTTTCTGCGCTTGCACCCCAATCTCGATATCGATTTGCAGGAACTGCCCAGCGCGCGCATCACCCATGCTTTGCGTCAGGGTGCAGCAGATCTCGGTATCGTCTCCGACGCGGTGGACACCAACGGCCTGCAAACCCGCTTCTTTCGCGATGATCCTCTGGTACTGATTCTGCCGCCGGCTCATCCGCTGGCCGGACAATCCTCGCTGACCTTCAGTGAAACCCTCGCCCATGACTACGTGGCGCTGGGTGCCAACAGCGCGCTGGCGATTCATCTGGAGGAGCAGGCGTTGCACATCGGTCAACGCATGTCGATCCGGATACGCACGGATGGATTCGACGGTGTAATGCGCATGGTTGCCCGAGGTGCGGGGCTGGCCATCGTGCCGAAAGTTGCCATCGAACGCTGGTCATCGGTGCACGCAGTGATTTGCCGGCCGCTCGACGAAGTCTGGGCGAATCGCACCTTGCAACTCAGTGCGCGGGATTTCGAACAGTTGCCCGGTTACGCCCGTGCGTTGCTCGACGCACTGACGCCTTGACTCTACCGCTAGGGGCAGACTCTATCCTGTGAACTTCATTTCAGGAGTACACAAAATGAGCAAACGAATGCTCGTGATTCTGGGCCACCCCTCCACCGACAGCTTTTGCGGAGCACTGAGCGAAACCTATGTCCAGGCGGCCAAAGATGCCGGGCATGACGTACGGCTGCTGCGTCTGGATGCGCTGGATTTCGACCCGGTTCTGCACGAGGGTTACAACAAGGTGCAGCCGCTGGAACCGGATTTGCTGCAGGCACAGGCCGATATCACCTGGGCCGAACACCTGACCTTTGTGTATCCGATCTGGTGGGGAGGTATTCCGGCACTGCTCAAAGGCTTCGTCGACCGGATCTTCCTCCCGGGTTTTGCTTTCAAGTATCGCGAAGGCAAAGCCTTCCCGGACAAGCTGCTCAAGGGGCGCACCGCGCATTTGCTGGTGACCATGGACACGCCGTACTGGTATTACAAATGGTTCTACGGCATGCCGGGGCTGCATCAAATGCGCAAGACCACTCTGGAATTCTGCGGGATCAAACCACTGAAAACACTGACCTTCGGGCCAATGCTTGGCTCCAAGCCAAACCAGCGCGATGCGTGGCTGGAACAGGCGCGCGCGACCGCGGCCGGCTAAGGCTTTTCTGCTGGTCAAACTGACGGCGCACGAACGGCCGTCAGTCCATCTCCGGGCCTTCCCACGGGTCCGTCCGTCGCTTGTGCGCGTCATTTACGCGCAGTTGCAATTCTCTGATGATATTGGACATATAATCGGCACCGATCCGGCATGACGCCTGATCGCGCTACGCCCTGTTTGATCATTGAGACGGATCTTTATGTATATCGGCAAAGCCGCCCAGCTGTCGGGCACCACAGTCAAAAGCATTCGCCATTACGAAGAAATCGGCCTGTTGCCCGAGCCCAAGCGTGAAGGTAAATACCGCATCTATAGCCAGCAAAGTGTCGAAGTGTTGACGTTCATCAAGTGCGCCCAGCAACTGGGTTTCAAGCTCAAGGAGCTGCAGGTGATCCTCAATAACTACCGCGGCGACGAGTTCCCGTGGGACATGGCGCAAAGAGCAATTGCCGAAAAAAAAGCCGAACTGATGGCTCAGATCGGCGATTTGCAGCAGTTGCACGACGGGCTCCAGGCGTTTGAAAACAATCTCAACGATGCCCGACAGGAATGTCAGTTCGAGCGCATTGCCCGCTATGGCGAAAAAAACCCGGGCAATACACTGAACTGAAAATACTCCTGCGCCGGATGACCGGGCTCGCCTGCCGTATCAGGGCATACAAGCCGGGTCGTCAACGAATCAGCCCGGCACCGGTTTCCCTTCTGCATGCGACGGTTGAGACGGCGAAGCCACCGGAACAATCGCCGCAAAGAACCACGGCGATACCAGCGTCACCAGCACGATAGTCATGACTCCGCTGGAAAACAGCGCCATCGCCACCAGTGCGCCCAGATCGACAATCGGCTTGAAGTCGGAAAACAGCAACGCCATGAAGCCCACGGAAAAGATCACTACGTTGATCACCGTCGAGCGGCCAACGCTGTGCATTGCCTGCAAAATCGCTGCGTCGATTTCAATGCCCTGCTGCACCAGCAACTTGATGCGTGACAGCAGGTGCACGGCGTAATCGACCACCCCGACCACCAGGAACGTCACCAGTGTCGTGCCGATGTTCAGTTCGATGCCGAACAGAAACATGAAACCGTAGACCGTCACCGACGTGGTCAACAAAGTCAGCATGCCGAGTACGCCCAGCCGTACCGATTTGAGCCAGTACATCATCATCAGCGTAACGACCAGCAACGCCAGGGAAAAACTCAGCACCTGGCCTTGAGTGATTTCCTGCAAGACGCCGGTCCAGATCAACGGCGTACCGGCATGTGTCACTTCCAGGTTTGCCGGTTTGTTGACCAGCAGCCACGCATCGAGGCGATCAAGCATGCCCTGATAGTCGCTGGCGACCGACGAGGTCATCGTGTAAAGGGTCAATGCCTTGGAGAAGTCAGCGTTGAGCACGTTGTTCAGGTCAGAGCCGCCACCGTTTTCGAACAACATCACATGCTGTTCGATAAGCGAATTACCCGGCACTTCGAAGCGCTCGATCTGCCCTTCGTCATTGACCGACGTGACCTTCTCCAGCGCGTTCGGCACGCGCAGATAGTCAGGATTCATGTCGTTGAGCACCAGGTTCATGCGCTTGACGTAAGTCGCCAGGGAATAGCCATAACTGACGTTCGGTTGTTGCTTGATGAAGTGGTCGAGTTTGTCGATGAACTGCACCACCTCTGTCGTCAGTACCCCGCGCGGTTCTTTGCTGTCGATAGCGATCCAGCCCGGTGCAGTGCCGGCAACCCGCGCGTGGTTGATGAATTGATCGGAGACGCGAATATGGCTTTCAGGCTTGAAGTAAGCGATGCCGGAGTCTTCGATGTCGACGCGAAAAGTGAACACCGTGGCCAGCGCGAGCACTGGCAGCATGCCCATGAGGATCGGTTTGCGAAAGCGGATCATCCAGGCACAGAACGCGACCAGATAGTGCGAGATGATCGATTCCTTGTGCACGACAGCCTTGGCTTGCGCAGGCTGATCCTTGCCCCAGAGCGAGATCCATGCAGGGATCAACAATAACGAAATGATCAGAGCCGCCGTCAAGCCAATGGACATGAACACGCCGAAATTGCGGATGCTGACAATGTTGTTGGTGGTGGAAATCATGAACGTGGCGATGGTCGTCACGGTGGTCAAGACCACCGGCACCACCATCAACCGCTGGGTTTCGCGGTTGGCCTCACGATTGCTCTTGCCGGCGTTTTTCTGCTCGTAATATTCAGCCATCACATGGATCGCATCCGAGCAGCAAATGGTGAACAGGAACACCGGCAGCACACTGGTCAACAGGTCGAACGGCACCCGCAACAGCGCCATCAGGCCCAATGTCCAAATGGTACAGAACAGAATATTGAACAGCGGCAGCAGCACGCCCAGCGGTTTGCGGAAGAAGAAAATCAGCAGCAGGGTAATCAGCAAAAACACGATCGGAAACAGCACGGCGAGGTCGTGATCGATGATTTCCTGCTGCGCGGCAATGAAGATCGGCATGCCGGCAATGAAGATTTCGTCCTTGTACTCCGGGTGCTCCGCCTGATACTGCGCAACGATACCGCGCACGATCTGATAAGCGCGCAGTTGCGCTTGTGCATCGTCTTGCTTGGTCCCGAGTTCGGCCACCAGCATTGCGACTTTCTTGTCCTTTGAAACCACCCCGTCGACCATCAGCTCGTTGCCCATGATCTGCGACTCGACCATCGCCGGGTCCATGTCGTAGGCGTTGAGGGTCTTGTGGATCAGCAACTCGCCATCATCGGTCAGAACGATGTTTTCCAGATCGCCCATCGAGGCCATTTCGCGGATCGGGTTGATCCGCTCGGCAAGAAAGGTCAGGAACAACTGATCGTGGGAGTCCCAGTTCTGAGCCTGAGCATGATCACGCAAGGCCTTGGCGTTGGCGTAATCGTTCTGCGTAAAACCATCTTCCAGAATGTCCCGGGTCAGCAACTGCGCACGGCTGTCGTCCGGATGTCGGGCGACGATCTGCGCCAACTGCTCCTTGTCGGCATCGTTGGCCAGAATCATCTTGCGCACCGACTGCGACATCGAGAACAGCGCGTTGAGTGTCGGCTTGTTGAATACCGTCTGCGGGTTGTTCAGCGCCACCATCACCGAGTCGAACGTGCCGGTGAACTCACCCTGCAAATCGATGATGGTCTTGCGCGCCGCGTGGCTTTCCTTAAGCAGATAAGGATTGGTGTCGGACACCAGCGCGCCCAGCGTATAGGTGAAATACGCCGTAATCGCCACCAGCAGGAAAACAATCGCCCGCGCATAGCGCTCGACGAAATTCAGATATCTTTCCATGATCATGCGTTCCAGGGTCGTCGGGGTCGGCGCTTAGCGGGCGGACACGGCAAATTCCGGCAGGTCACCGGTTTTCAGCCCGCGCTTGATCGCGGTCTGGGTGAACAGACGGTCTTCCAGTGCAACGTTGTACTGCAACTGGTTGAAGCGCATTTCCGAGCGCGTACCGTCGATGAAGTGCTCGGTTTCACTCAACACAATGCTGTCGATCGAATCGATGGTTTCAACTTTCTGCGTACGCATCTGCTTGATCAACACACCTTTGACGTCGAAAAAGTCCTGACGCATGACCAGAAAATTCTGCTTGTCGATCCACACTTTCAGCTTGTTGTAACCGGTCTTGGCCAACACTTCGGGGGATGCCGGCTCGCGTTCGATCACGTAGCAGTCGCGGCCCTTGATCTGCTCTTCGCCAAGCAGCTTCTGCGAATAATCCTTGACCCGGATCTTGTCCAGATCGGCGTACGAGTACTCACTGCCCATGAACGAACCGCGCTTGTCGGTGGTGGAAATGCGTCGCGTCTGACGGCTGACCGGCAGGTACATCCACTGGCTGTCTTCCAGGCCCAGGGTTTCGTGCGGGTTTTCGATATGGAAGGCGACGTCGCGCACATCGGTCGGTGCAGAAAAGTACATGCTGAATTTGTCGCTGTCCGGGTAGTCCTTTTGCAGGTAGGTGAACTCGCGAACGCGGGTATTGCCCTTCTTGTCATGGAGGATCAGCGATACCTGGGACATGAAGCTGGTACCGTCATTGCGATCACGTACCTGACGGATGATTTCATCGGCATTGCCAGCCTCCGCGGCACTGACGCAGGCGCTACCGAGGATCAATACCGCGGTGGTGAGACTTTTCAAAAACGGCAACATAAGAACTTCCCTTTTCGTCGGATGAGTGCGTTTACGCCTGCGCCACCGTGGCGGCAGGCTTCATGGGGTTAGAACAGATAACCGGCGGACAGGCGCACTTGATCGCGCTTGCTGTACTCGCCGAAAGCCCGGTCGGGCCTGCCGAAGAACACGTCAACCTCCAGTCCGAGCTTGATGTAATCCACCGGTTTGTAGGTGAAGATGCCTTGCAGCAAAGCGTTGTCCTGAAACGGTGGTGAGGCGGCAGCCACCAGGCGACTCTTGAGACGATCCTGCCAATGGGTGCCTTCGGCAGACAGGGTGAACAGCGGCTCGCGCTTGTCCTGCAACATGCCGTCCTGCCAGTCGAGCAGCACTTGCTCCTGCCACTGCGCGGAGATCAGCCAGTCACGCAACAGGTAGTCGACACCCAGTAAAGACTTGACCATCGGCGTGCTGTCGGCGCCGTAGGCTCGCGT
Organism: Pseudomonas sp. McL0111; assembly: GCF_052567255.1. Taxonomy (NCBI): domain Bacteria; kingdom Pseudomonadati; phylum Pseudomonadota; class Gammaproteobacteria; order Pseudomonadales; family Pseudomonadaceae; genus Pseudomonas; species Pseudomonas sp. McL0111. Next base: position 702,883 of record NZ_CP199585.1, read on the forward strand.
CGGATTGGTCACCCGCCATTGGTCGAAATACGCAACTTCACTGCGCACCACGATGCTGTGACCGGCATCGATCGCCAGCCCGGCACCGCCCATGGTGTAACGGGGAAATTGCCGCTCCAGCCGTGTGCGACCGTCATCGGCCAAGCCTTCGACCGCGTAGACCGGGTCCTGCTGACGGGCGCTCAAGGCAACGAAACTGGTGTCCACTGCGCCGATCCGGCCATTGGCACTCAAGCCATAGGAATAACCTTTGTCACCGTCATATCCAGGCTTGGAATCGAGCAGAAAATACTGCGGGTCCGGTGCGGCAAACAACGGCGCGGCAAATTCACTCCCCGCTACCGGCGGCTGGTTTTTCAGGAAGTCGGTAATCCACAGCGCTTCCAGTTCCCACTCGCCGACCGGTTGCGCAAACCGCACCATCGGTACGGCGATGCGGCTGTCCTCCAACAATGGTGTCAGACCATCGCGGTAATCCAGCGGGTTGATCTGATCGAGCACACGCAATTCATCCGCGCGGCCCCAGACCACTTGCTGCCAGCCAACCGTGACTTCTCCGTCACCCAGCGAATGACCCACGTACAGATGTCGCCAGTCGGCATCGAAGCGATACTTGTCCCGTGCCCGCTCGCTGTACGGATTATTTCCGTCATAGCGCGCGTCGTAACGCACGCGCCCCTTGGCCTTGTAGTAGCCGCCGTCCCAGTTGTCCTCGACGTTGGCCTTGAAGTACACAGCTTTCTGCGTGATCTGATCGTCACCGTGCAGGCGTATCGCCGTGGCCACGCCGACTTCACCGTCGGCGTAATCGGGCTTGAGATCATCGACGGTAAATTCCGCCAGCGCGGCGGGCGCAGTCATGCACGCCCATACCGCACACGCGATGTGGCTGATTTGAAATCGAGGCATCGTTTACATTCCCAACCCGACACCGCCATCGATCACCAGGCTCTGGGCCGTCACTCCGCCGGCCCCGGGGCTCGCCAGATAACGCACCATCGCCGCAACCTCTTCGCTCTGGATGAAGCGCCGCATCGGCAGTTTCTTCTTCGCATTGCGTACGATCTGTTCCTGGGTCAGTCCGGCAATCGCCGCTTGCGTCGCCAGTTCACCCTGCAGCATCGGCGTATCGATCCAGGCCGGCAGAATGGCGTTGACGGTGATCTGCCGCGACGCCAGGTCCAGTGCCAGCGCCTTGGTCATGCCGACGATGCCGTGTTTGGAAGCGCAATACGCGGTGTTGCGCACCTTGCCGGCACGACCAAGGATCGACGACATGTTGATGATGCGACCACGGTCAGGCATCAGCGCCAGACACAATGAAGTCACGTAGAACGTGCCGTTGAGATTGACCGAAATCACCTTGTGCCAGTTGTGCAGATCTTCCGGCTCGTTCTCGTTGCAGATGCCGGCACTATTGACCAGCACATCGACGTATTCGACCTGTGAACCGAGCGTCTTGAAAAACGCTTCCATGGCCGGCAAGTCGGCAATGTTTGCCGCGTGGGTTTCAACCTGCGCCTTGATCTGCTGTTGTTGCTCATCAACCCAGCGCTGTAATTCCGGCAAGTCCAGATCCAGCAGGATCAGACGATTGCCTTGCTCGGCGGCAAAATCCTCGGCCACCGCCCGGCCAATGCCCTTGGCGGCACCGGTGATCAGAATGGTCCGGCTCATGGCATTTTCAGCCCGCCGTTGACCGGCAGGACCTCCCCGGTCAGGTACAGGCCGCGGTCGGCGATGTACAACACCGCCTCGGCAATTTCCTCGGGTTCGGCATAACGCTTGATCAGCAGACGCGACTGGATTTCCTCCTCCTGAGTGCCAATCAGCGCCGTGCTCATTTCCGTCCTGACGATGCCCGGAGCCACCGCATTGACGCGAATGTTGCGCGGCGCCAGTTCCACCGCCAGAGCGCGGGTCAAGGATTCGACTCCGCCCTTGGCCGCTGCATAGTTGCTCTGCCCCTTGCCGGGCTTCTGCGCCGCCACCGAGCTGATGTTGACGATGCAACCACTGCGCTGACGCAACATGCCCGGCACCACTTGCTGACAGCAGAGCAAGGTGCCGATCAGATTGGTCTGGATCACCTCGACGATGTCGCGGGTCGAAAGAGTTGCCAGCAAGCCGTCACGGGTAATGCCGGCGTTGTTGACCAACAGGTCGATGCGCTGGAAATGCTGGTCGACCCGTTCGAAAAACGCCTTGATGCTGTCGCCGCTGCTGACATCGCATTGCAGCGCCAGACAATCGATCCCCGACGCTTGCACCTCATCGCGCAAAGACATCGCCGCGACTTCATCGCGCACGTAACTGAACGCGATCTGATAACCCGCCCCGGCCAGGGTCAGGACAATTGCCCGACCGATGCCACGACTGCCACCGGTCACCACTGCTACTTTATTCGGCATGACCGTTCCTTAGAGCGAATTGTCGGTTTTGAACTGAGCGAGGCTGAAACCATGGGTCGCCGCCAGCGCACGAATCTGCTGCACCTGCTCGCGGCTGATATCGCCGAAGGAGTAGTGCTGTTTCATTCCGGACAGGCCCATCAACACCGACTCGGCCATGCACGCATACAACTGGCCTTGCTTCAGGTAGGCACGGACGTTTTTCACCAAACCATCGCCCAGTGGCGTCTGCACGATGCCGCCATGCATGTAGAGCACGTCAGCGCGCTGGCTGGCGAGTTTCTGATCGACGTTCAACGGCACGGCGATATCGCAGATCACGCTGTTTTGCGCGAAGTGTTCGCTCCCCAGAAACGCCTGAGGTGCGTTCGCGGCGCAGAGCACGATGCGTGCCTGCTTCAACATTTCAAGATCATTGCTGACAGTGATGAAGGCGTTTGCACCCAGGCGCTCTTCCACCAGTTTCGCTACACGCAGGCCCAGGTCGGCGCTGGTGCCGTGGGCGTTCAGCAACGCATCGATACCGTCAATTTTCTGCAAGCGACGGGCGAGTCGATCGTGCTCGGCGACACCTTTGAGAATGCCGCGGGCGGCTTCGGCATAGATCTGCTGAGCGGTTTTCTCCAGGCGACGCAAGGAGCCGTCGCGGCCGCTGCCGATGAGGATCAAATGCTCGACGCTGGTCGACAACAGAGAGGCGTAGGTCGAAGCGATGTTACCGGCGGCCCCCACTACTGCTGCGGTTTGCTGGCTCAGTTCAAGCCCCTGCTGCTTGCAGCCCTGCTCGATGGCTTCCAGGCCCATGCCAATGGTCAGCGCGTTGCCGGACGTCAGCGCCATGTCGGGAATCTGCAGCGCCTGGCAGTTGTTAGTGACAATCGAGGTGTACATGCCCAGTCCGGCCACGCTGTAACCATCGGCGCGGGCATCCTTGATGCGATTGCCGACTTCTTCGCGAATGGTCTCCAGATCACCACTGGCGATGTACGCCGCCATCGCGTCGGAATCCATGCACAACGGATACAGGGTGAACTCCACGGCCGTGCCGAGTTTCGAGCGAATCTGCACCGGGCCGATTGGCGCCGCTCGGCGCTCGGGGGCCATGCGCTTGATGAACTCGCGTTTCTGCTCGGCGCTCAGACTCGACAACGAAGGGTCGACATCGCTGAGCATGTCCGAGTCGATCAAATGGTTGATGAACGCCACGCGAGCCACCACGCGTACGTTCTCGTCAGACTTTGGGAGGTTCTCGCTCTCCTTGAAGCTGACTTCGCGAGCCGGCACGTCGGCGATACTGTCGGCACACACACCGGCCACCAGAGGGAAGGCATCACGCCGACGCAACATGTCGCAGACCTTCTGCAAGGAGCCGATCAACCCGTCGATTTCTTCGAAAGTGATGCACACCGGCGGCTCCAGGCGGATCACATTGGCGTTACTGCCCGACGGCGCTACTCGCAGTGATTCAAATTGCAGCAGATAGCCGGCAATGATGTAACCCAGGGCATCGTTGTACTGAGCCGAAGCCTGGACCAGCGAACTGGTACCGGTCAGGTCATGCAGCTCAAAGCCCAGCAGCAACCCGCGACCACGCACGTCAGCGATTACATCCGGGTAAGCCGCTTTGAGTTCCAGCAGCGAAGACTTGAGGTACTCACCTTTCTTGTTCACATCCTTGAGCATCGCGCTGTCGTTTTCGAACAAGCGTCGCAAGGCTGAAATGGCGATATGGCAAGACGCATCGTCTTCGGCGAAGGTCGAGCTGTGGATGTAGCTGAAATCGTTTTCGTAGTGGCTGGCGCGGATCACGGTTGCGGCGATTTTCATCAAGCCACCGCCCAGCGCTTTGGACAGGCAGTAGTAATCACCTTGCAAGTTGAAATGGCTCGCGCCCAGCAAGGTGCCGGTACGGCCGAAACCCGATTGCACTTCATCGATGATCAGCGGGCATTGCTGCTCGTTGCACAGACGTCGCAGGCCCAGATAGAACTCATTGGCAAACTCGTTGATCCCGCCTTCGCCCTGGATCGGTTCGAGTAATACTGCGGTGATCGCGCTGAACGCCTCGCGGCGCAGCTGCAGGGTTTCACCATCCCATGCCAGGTTCAGCCAGTGACGAACGTGGCGGGCCGGCAAGTCTTGCAGTTGCTGCGGTTGATGGGGATCGATGAATTCGACATTGAGACCGAAACGGGCGAACGGCTTGCGGTACTGTTTGCCGTACGTCAATTGAACAGTGTTCACCAGTTTGCCGTGGAAGCTGCCACGCACAGCGAGGAATACCGGCTCGACATGCAGCTGCGCCAGGTTGTGCTGACGCACCGCTTCAGCCACTTGACGTACGGTGACGCTGGACAGATTTTGCGGTAGCAACCCGGCCGGCAGATCGAGGTCGTCGACGTCCAGCTCGACGTAAGCCTTATCGCTGGCGAGCAGATTGGCCAGGGCGAAATCGCGCTCGTCGAATTGCTTCTGCAGGTTTTTCTGGCGACGGTATTCGGCGTGTTTGACGGCGATTTCCACCGACTCGGCACCACTGTTGGAGAAGGTCGAAATGTAGCGCTCGGTGTTGTTCAACTCGTGATTGAACGCTTCACTGAGCTCACGCCCCAACTGACCGGCAGCACCGCGCACCGACATCTGTGCGTTGAACGGCACATCGGCACGCAAAAGACCGCAGAGTTGATCGACAAATTGTGGATCGTTATGGCCATACAACGCCGCACCATATCCGCCGAGGAAGTCGGTGACAGTCACCTCTTCGCCCTGTCTGTCGCGGTAAAACAGCTTACTGCCCAGCGCTCGATGGAACTGGCATTCCAGGCCCAGCGCCTGCATCAGTTCGACAAATTTTGGCCGTACGTAATCGCGGTAATCCATGACAGTTTTATCCCTTGAGTAAAAAATCAGATGCGTTGCGAGGCGTCCGGACGTTCAGTCGGCCGCGCGAAATTCGAGTTGGTAGCAGGCACTGAAGCCGTTGTCGTCGCGGTTGATGACCAGGCAATCGTGCAGGACCGCATCGCGCGGTTCCCCGGTGACAAACGGCAGATGCGCATCCACCGATTGCTGCAGCCCGATGACGGGTGTGATGCTTTGGGCGTGCAAGGTCTGTCGGGCGAGGATCAAGTCAACCAGACTTGGCGCACCGCTGAGAATGCCGGTCAGCGGCGTGCTGCTGGTGATGTGTACGGCACCGGCTCGCGCCAGCGTACGTGCCAGGCTGGTATCTTTTTGCGGGTCGCCCGTGGCGCTGCTGATCAGTAGATCAACCTGTTTGTCCGGCAGATTCAGTGAGTCCAGACGCGGGTGCGCGAAAAGCGCCGTCAGACAGGTTTTCGGCCCTGCAGGCAAATCATCGGCACGTCGCAGCACCAGCGCTGCGGCGCCCTCGCCAGCAATACCGCCAGTGCCTTGACGATCAAAAGCACGCAGGCTTTGCGAGCCGTCGCTGCTGATCACGCCTGCCTCGGCGAGGGCGGCGAGCGCCAGCGGATCGAGTTCACTCCCGGCGCCGACGACAATGGCCGCATCGATACGACCACTTTGCAATGCCGCGCAGGCTTCGCGCAGTGCCGCCAGATTGCCGGCCACACCTTGCATGTAAGCGTTGCTTTCGCACTCCAGTTTCAGCGCCAGACTGACGACCCCGAGCAAACCGTTGCTCAGGCTTTTAAGCACCAGAAACGGATCGAGCGCACGCTCCTGCAATACACGTTGCGCGAGGCGCCGCATATCGGCACCGCCCTCGGTTTGACACTCCTGCAACAGTTCACCGTAGGAGGCAATAGACGGGTGGGTGTAACCGCCCTGACAGCAATAGAGACCGAAACGCACACCGTCGGCGCCCGGTTCAAGTCCGGCTTCTGCCAGCGCCTGCCGCACTGCACTGACACCCCAGATCACCGCTGGCGGGCAGTAACGCTGAAGGTTTTGCGCAACGTCCTGGCGGCTGCGTTGATGATCGTCATCAGCGACATGCCCGAACGCTGTGACACGCTCGCTGTAGAACAGCGGCGAGTGCAGGGGCGAAATCGCGCTGCGACCTTCGCGCGCCGCCGACCAGAAACGCTCGACGCCCCAACCGCTGGGCAACACACAGCCGCTGCCAGCGATGGCGATACGCGCAGTGACGTTTGTCATTGTCCGTGCTCCCGATATTTACCAAGGGCCAGCGAGGTGTTCAGGCCGCCAAAACCAAAAGAGTTGCTCAGCGCATAATCCACCCGGCGGCTGACGGCTTGCCCGGCGCAATAATCCAGATCGCACCGCTCATCGGCGTCATGCAGGTTCACCGTGGGCGTGACCAGATCATTCAGGCAGGCCAACGCGGTGACGATGCATTCAGGCGCTCCGGCGGCGGCAATCAGATGGCCGAATTGCGATTTGTTGGCACTGACGGCCAAGGCTTGATAGTGCTTGTGCTCGGCGAACACATTTTTGATCGCCAGGGTTTCGGCAACGTCGTTGAGCGGTGTCGAGGTGCCGTGAGCGTTGATCAGATCGATCTGCTGCGCACGCAGACCAGCGTCATCCAGCGCCGCTTGCATCGCCAGTGCCGCACCCCGCCCTTCGGGTTGCGGGGCGGTGACTTTGTAAGCGTCAAGGCTGCTGCCGAAACCGAGCACTTCGGCATAGGGCGTCGCACCACGGGCCAAGGCATGCTCCAGGCTTTCCAGCACAACGAAACCACCACCTTCACCGGCAATCAGGCCACTGCGATCACGATCGAACGGGCGGCACAGATCGGCGCCCCAGCGTTGCTCACCCGAAGCAGCTCCGAGCAGATACAAGGCGGCCATGGTGTCGAGATTGAGTACCGAGTCGGCGCCACCAGCCAGCGCAACGCTGACTTCGCCACGACGAATCATCTGAAAGGCATTACCGATGGCTTGCGAAGCGCCGGCACAGGCACTGCTGATATTGATCACCGGCCCTTCGCATCCCAGATCATCAGCGATCACCCGCGCCAGACGGTCATTGCCTTGACGCAGTGAGCCTTCGGCACTCACTTGTGCCGAGCGCGTCATCAGGTGTTGCCAACCCGCTGCGCCGCCATCCGTTGCCTCGGTCAACAGCATGTCGGCGAGCATGTGTTGCGGTGCACCTGAGGCACACAATACAGCGGCGCCGCGTAACTGCTCCGGCATCAGGCCGCTGTCGCTGACCGCTTGCGTGGCGGCCACCCAGCCAAACCGGCTGCGTTTTTCCAGCGGCACGGTCCAGGCCGGATGGTTTTGCAGTTTTTCCGGCAACAGGCTCATATCGACAGGTGCCGCATAGCGCACTGCAAACGCGCCGTCCTGCACGTCCTCCGGCTGCCATGGCCGAACACAATGTTCAGCGCCAAGCATTTTTTCCCAAAGGGTTTGCCACTCGAAACCGAACCCGGTAACGGCGCCCATTCCGGTGATCACAATCCGTGTCGCACTCATGCGTGCTTCTCCATGGTTTCACTGACCAACAACAACGCGCCCCAGTGACCGGCGCGGGTGTGGCTGACGAGCAGCGTGTAGCCCGGCGTCGCCGCCGGATCACGGCTGTGGTGCAGGGTCAGCGCGACTTCCGTCAGCAGGCTGCTGGCGCCCAACTCCCCGGTCACGGCGCGCGTGCTGCGAACGTCGCGTTGCGAGGCTTCAAGCAACTTCATCAGTTGCGCATCATCGGGATTGCCGACGATGTGTTCGACGTCGCCCACGCGCAGCTTCTCCAGACTCAGGGCCTGATCGATGACGCGTTGGCCAACGGCGGATGCCCGTTGCGGATTGGCACTGTAACCGCGGGCAAAACCAGCCACGCGCACGCACTGTGGCGCACCTTGAGGGGGAGTCGAAGCCAGCAGCAGCGCTGCGGCGCCCTCACCGAAAACCGGCTCGCTGGCCGGGTCCTGCTCGCGTAGATACAGGGCCGGAGTCAGGTTCGGACTCGTACTGACCACCAGCGCAGCCTCGGCATGTCGCTCGGCAATCTGCTGGCAGGCCTCGATCAATGCATCGAGCCCGGCGTTGCTTTGAGAACAGAACCCGCCCATCGGCCCATGGCAATTCAACGCTTCGGCGACATAAGCCATCACGCTGCTGTTGAGTAAGGTCAACGCATGCAGTGGCGGCGTATTGGCCAGCAATTGACCGAGTTGTTTTTGCGGCTGTTCGATGATCGCCTGCACCGCATCCCAGCAGGGGCTTGGCGCGTCAACTTCCGGAATGGCTGCCGTCAGGGCAATGCGCGTCGCCGGCAGCTGCAACGCCGCCAGTGATGGCGCCAGCCGTGCTGCGCAATGCAGCAGACGCAAACCCTGCGGCTCGACGCTGCGCTGGATCTTGCGGTCGAACAGATCGCTGGGCAGACGTGGTGTCGGCAGAGCAAAAGCCTGGCGCTGTGGATCAAATGCCAGTGGTTGCGCAGCGGTCGGCGTACCAAGCAAATCGGCGCATTCGCTACCGGCCGCATTCAGCACCGCTGCCGCATTGATATAGATGGCTCTGCTCATGTCACGCCCTCCCCAGAACCAGCGAGCTATTGATGCCGCCGAAACCGAAAGAGTTGGACATCACCACGTTGATCGACTGTCGCACTGGCTCGCTCAAGAATTTCAGCGAAGCGTATTCGGCACGCTCATGCTGGTAATTCAAGGTCGGCAGCAGCACGCCATCGCGCAGGCTCATCAGTGACAGCACCGCTTCAATTGCGCCACTGCCTGCCAGGGAATGTCCGATGGCGGATTTGTTCGCCGTGAAGGTCATGAAGTCCTGACATCCGCCGAACAGCCGCTGCAACGCCAGCGCTTCGCAACTGTCATTGGCTTGAGTGGATGTACCGTGGGTGTTGACGTGTTGCACGGCACTGCGCAGCAGCCCGGCATCTTCGATTGCAGCTTCCATGCATTCCTCGTATTTGCTGCCATCGCGACTGCTGGAGGTCATTTTCTGAGCCTCGCAAACATTCGCGTAACCCAACACCCGTCCCAGTGGCGCAACCTTGCGCCGCCGGGCGTGCTCAGCGGACTCGAGAACGACCATCGCCGCCCCCTCACTGAGCACGAAACCACTGCGGTCAGGCATGAACGGGCGGCTTTGTTCGCACGCAGGAAGATCGGCCTGACAGAGCGCTCCAAGGCTGTTGAACATGTAATACGGCAGTTCGTTGGCCATCAGTTCGACCGCGCCGCAAATGGCCAGATCGATCTCTCCCCGCTCTATCGCCCGGTAAGCACTGCCGATGGCCATTGTCCCGGCGGCGCAGGCGTCGGAGTGGGTCGAGATGTGATCGCGAATACCGAGCAGGTCGGCCAAGTGTTGCGTCTGCTGGTCGACCCGCCGTACGAACGTCGCACCCGAAGGTGCCGGGCTGTCCAACAAACGATCCAGATCGACGCCTCCTGACGCATTCATACAGCGACTGACTCGATGCAGGTCGTGGCTGTCGGCACAGTACTTGTTGGCCCCCAGAAACAAACCGCTGCGACTGTGGGCAAAGTCCGCCGCCGTCAGACCGGCATGCTCCAGAGCCTGCCGGGCAACGTATTCGGCCAGCACACTTTGCCGTGGATGCAACGCCGCGTTGCCACCGAAACCTGCACTGATCTGCTGCCACTGCGCATCATCGATAAACCCGGCCGCGCTGTTATTGAATCCCAGCGCCTTGAACCGCGGATGCTCGCGGACACAGGATTGCTTCCGGCAAATCCGCTCGAACAACGTGGCGGCGTCCAGCGCCATGGGCGCAACCAGACCGAACCCGCTCACAAAGACTTCTCGTGCCCGCATGAGAACTCCTACACCGTCTCTTTGACGTGAGTGGCGACAAACTGCTCAACCAGTTGACGGGAAACTTCATCACCATCGGCCGGCACCAGTCGTGCACTGCATGCACCGCATACCACTTGCTGGCGCTCGTTCAAGACAGCTTGGCGGGCATTGCAATCCGGGCAGCTAGCCGGCAGGTAGTTGAAGAGATTGCGGCACTGATTGGCCCAGTTACGCACGGTGGTAGCGGCAAACACCTGGGCGGGTTGCATTCCGGCCTTGAGCTGGTCAGGGGTATAGGCGCTCAGACTTTGCTCAAGCAGGGCCTTGCCGCTTTCGGTGATGCGACCGTTAGCGAGAAACTCGCTGGCGTCACCGCAGACAACAACCGCGTGCTCGAGCACGCTGGTTTTCGGCAGCGTGCAGCCATATTGGCGGCCCAACTGAAAGCTCAGATCGACGATATCCAGCGAGTCGGCACCGAGATCTTCGACGATACTGCTGTGTTCATCAATGTCATCAACCCCCATTACCAACAGCTGCGCCAGAATCTCGCGAGTGCTGGCAATGACATGTTCCAAGTCCAATGGATTGTTCATTTCTATCTCCCTATAAGTCGTGACAACTTCATAAATTCGGCTTATGAAAAGTAACTTTTCCCACAGCAACTTCTCACGCGGCAGAAATCTAAACTCTGCCCTTAAGGGGAGAGTCAACGAACTATTCAAGGTTTTTTTACAACTTTTAAAAGTCGTGAAAAAGCCCACAGACATTGCACCTGATTGGTGCAAAGAGTCATCGCAGGCGACTTATTTGCTTAATAAACACAGGGTATGGTGGAGCGACTGCGCATTCACGCAGTGCAAGACATGGAGTGCAACTTAGTCGTGACAGCACAGACGTACAAAAAAACAAAATCCGCACAAGTAAAATAGTTATAACTTCATAACCATTGTTTTAGATCAGTACTGCCGTTAAATGATTTTGCTGGAGGGTTTAGTCACCCTTGAGTAGCGTTTATAGATAACTGAATGTCGAGCACAGACATCTGGCAAAGAGCATGGCGCTATACGGTGAGCTTCCGTTTTATCGCCTGCTCTGGAGCCGACACATGACCGCACCTATCACCGTTCTGCGCGACACCCACCCGCTGCCGGTACTCGATGCCTGCAAATGGGAAAAACTCGAAGGCGACCCGCACACCGTCAACCTCAACGCCTACACCAGCGAAGATGGCAGCAAGATCATGGGCACCTGGATTTGCACACCGGGCAAGTGGTATGTGGAATACGTGAAGTGGGAATACTGCCATTTCCAGGAAGGCTACTGCGTCATCACCCCGGAAGGCATGGCGCCAATCCATCTGCGTGCTGGCGATATTTTCGTCATCGAACCGGGGATGAAAGGCACGTGGGAAGTGGTCGAGACCGTGCGCAAATATTTCGTGTTTGCCTGATGCAAAAACGCCGGGAGATCACCTGTGGCGATTCCCGGCAAATGTACTGATGGCCACGACAGACCCTGTGGTGAGGGGATTTATCCCCGACCGGCTGCGAAGCAGTCGCAAAACCTGAAGGCTCGGTTTGACTGATCTTTCGCGGGGGCCGCTTCGCGACCCAACGGGGATAAATCCCCTCGCCACAAGAGCCCGATTGCCCGGGCTCTTGTGGTGAAGGTTACTGCGGTTTGCGATAGCTATTGATGATCGCCGAAAAATCTTTCCCGCCCTCCCCGCGCAAGCTCATCGCCTGATACAACTGCTGCGCCACTGCGCCGAGCACCACCGGTTGGTGCGCCTGGCGTGCAGCTTCAGTCGCGAGGCCCAAATCCTTGAGCATCAACTCGGCACCAAAACCACCGGTATAACCACGTGATGCCGGCGCCGTTTCAATGACCCCCGGCCACGGGTTGTAGGTGTCCGAACTCCAGCAACGTCCGGTCGAACTGTTGATGATCCCCGCCAGCACGCCGGTATCGATACCCAACGCATCGCCGAGGGCCATGGCTTCGCTGACTCCGACCATGGAAATCCCCAGCAGCAGGTTGTTGCAGATCTTGGCGATTTGCCCGGTGCCGACGTCACCGCAATGCACGATGTTACGGCCCATTTGCGCCAACACCGGTTGCAGAGTGGCGAACAGTTCCGGGGTGGCGCCGACCATGAAGGTCAGCGTCCCTGCCGCCGCGCCGCCAGTGCCGCCGGAGACCGGAGCATCCGCCACGGTCACGCCTTGTCTGGCCGCTGCGGCTGCCACATCACGGGCGGTCTGCGGGTCGATGGTGCTGCAATCCACCGCAGGGACGCCTTTGCCGATGCCGGCCAGCACGCCATCCTCACCCAGCCAGACGCTGCGCACATGCACGGCGGCGGGCAGCATGGTGATGACCAGTTCGGCATCCTCGGCGGCCTCGCGGGCCGTGGCGCGAATGCTCCCGCCGAGTTGTTCCAGCTCCGCCAACACGGTTTTGTTCAGGTCAACCAGGTTCAGCGAGTGGCCGGCCTTGATCAGGTTGCGCGCCATCGGCGCGCCCATGTTGCCGAGGCCGATAAATGCGATTTTCATGGCAGTTCCTCAGCGCAGATTGATAGTGGTGTTCACGCCGTCGTTGACGCTGTCGTCATCAAACCAGCGCGCCGTAACGGTCTTGGTCTGAGTGTAGAACTGCACCACTTGTTTGCCGTACGGGCCTAGGTCGCCGAGTTTCGAACCACGTGAACCGGTGAAACTGAAGAACGGCACTGGCACCGGAATCGGGATGTTGATGCCGACTTGGCCAACGTCGATTTCAGTCTGGAATTTGCGCGCTGCTGCGCCACTCTGGGTGAACAGGCCGGTGCCATTACCAAACGGGTTGGCGTTGACCAGCGCAATGGCCTGATCGAGGGTGTCGACTTCCAGCACCACCAGCACTGGGCCGAAGATTTCCTGGGTGTAGATCTGCATGTCGGTGGTCACCCCGGAGAACAGGGTTGGCCCGACAAAGTTGCCTTGCTCGTAACCCGGCACGCTGATGTCGCGACCATCGAGTTCGAGCTTGGCGCCCTCCTTGATGCCGCTTTCGATCAGATCAAGAATCCGCGCCTTGGCTTTTTTCGAGATCACCGGACCAACATCGGTGCCCGCCTCGTTACCGGCGTTGACCTTGAGTTTCTGCGCCAGTGCTTTCAGATCAGGCAGCCATTTTTTCGCCGCACCGACCAGCACTACCACCGACGTAGCCATGCAACGCTGACCCGCCGCACCGAAACCGGCGCCGACCAGTGCATTCAGCGCTTGCTCGCGATTGGCATCCGCCAGCACCACGGCGTGGTTCTTCGCGCCCATCATCGATTGCACGCGTTTGCCATGTTTACCGGCGAGGTCGTAGACGTGGGTGCCGACAGCGGTCGAACCGACGAACGACACGGCTTTGATGTCTTTGTGCGTGCACAGGCCATCGACCACGCCTTTGCCGCCGTGCACCACGTTAAGTACGCCAGCCGGAACGCCAGCCTCAATCGCCAGCTCCACCAGCAGCAGCGTCGATAATGGGTCCTGCTCGGAAGGCTTGAGCACGAAGGTGTTGCCGCAAGCGATGGCCATCGGGAACATCCACAGCGGAATCATCGCCGGGAAGTTGAACGGGGTGATCCCGGCACACACGCCGATTGGCTGACGCAGGGTGTAGGTATCGACACCGCCAGCGACGTTTTCGGCGAACTCGCCCATTTGCAGGGTGCCGATGGAGCAGGCGTGCTCGACCACTTCCAGGCCACGGAAAATATCGCCCTCGGCGTCGGCAATGGTCTTGCCCTGCTCGGCGCTCAGGACCACGGCGATGCGTTTGGAGTGTTCGCGGATCAGCGCTTGCAGCTTGAGCATGATGCGCATGCGGGCGCCGATCGGGGTCAGCTTCCAGGTCTGGAACGCGCGGTGCGCGGCGCTGACGGCGGCGTCGACTTCAGCCGCGGTGGCGAACGGGACTTTGGCCAGCACTTGCTGGGTCGCCGGGTTGACGATGTCGTGCCATTCGGTGGACTGCGATTCGACCCATTCACCGTCGATCAGCAGTTTGACCTTTTGTACGGTGGTCTCGTTGGGCGTAAGCGATGCGTTCATGCTGGTCTCCGGAACTTGTTTTTATCGTAGGGAGCCAAGGCGAGAAGTTCGCCTTGCTATGAGGCGTGTACCGCGAATTGGTTGTCGGACTGTTTTTGGAGTATAGATGTGCAAACTTCTAATAAGAACGCACATAAAAGCCCGTCCATCATGCAAAAAAACATCACCTCTTTAGGTTCGCTGAACTGGGATGACCTCAAGTTTTTTCTCGAAGTCGCCCGTACCCGCAAGGCCAGCACCGCGGCCAAACGCCTGGCGGTCGACTACACCACGGTGTCGCGGCGCATCAGTTCGCTTGAGGCTGCGTTAGGGACTTTATTGTTTGAGAAATCGCGCACCAGCGGTTTCGTCCTGACCGCCGAGGGCCAGCGTTTGCTGGGTTATGCCGAGTCGATTGAAAGCACGCTGCACATGGCTTGCGAGCAAGTGTCCGGCTCCGGCGTCGCGTTGTCGGGGCATGTGCGCATGGGCTGCACCGAGGGTTTCGGCAGTTTTTTCATCACCCCGCAACTCAGTCACTTCGTCGATGCCTACCCGGCGATTTCGGTGGATATCCTGCCGCTGCCACACTTCATCAGCCTGTCCAAACGTGAAGCTGACATCGTCATCGCCCTCGAACGTCCGGAACACGGGCCGTACGTCTGCTGCAAACTCTGCGACTACCGTTTGCAGCTGTATGCGACTCAGGACTATCTCGACAAACACCCACCAATCCGCCGCCCCGCCGACCTGGGCAAGCATCAATTCATCAGTTATGTGGATGATTTGGCGTTCAGCTCGGAGCTGTTGTACCTGGCGAACGTGCTGCCGGGGGCCAATGCGCATTTGCGCAGCACCAGCGTGATCGCGCAATTCGTCGCGGCGCAGCAAGGACGATCACTGGCGATTCTGCCGTGCTTCCTCGCCGCCCAAGACCCGCGCCTGCTGCCGGTATTGCCGGAGGAAATCGACATCACCCGGCAGTTCTGGATGTACTGCCGGGAGGACCTGCGCAAGCTCAAGCGGATTACCCTGTTGTGGGATTACATCCGTGAGGTGACCGAGCGCAATCAGCCGCTGTTGATGGGGGAAAGCCGGGAGATGCAGTTCGCCGATTAATCGGCGCTGACCACAATCGCCACCCGGCGGTTTTCCGTACGACCCGCCGCCGTGTCGTTGGAGGCCACCGGTTCGCTGCTGCCCAGGCCCTGCAACTGAATGTTCTGTTCTTTCATGCCGACTGTGCCCAGCACCTTGGCCACACTCTTGGCGCGGCGCAGGGACAGTTGCTGGTTGTAGGTTTCCTTGCCCGAGGCGTCGGTGTGGCCATCGACCCGCACTCGTTCGATGCCCACTCCCAGCAACGCCTTGCCGATACGCTGAACGATTTCGGTGCTCTGGTTGTTCAGGCTTTCGATGTCACTGCCAAACAGCACTTTGCCCGAAAGGCCGAACTCCCAGCCTTCGTCGGTCAGCTCGAAACCTTGTTGCTTGAGCACGGCGACTTGCGCCGGGGTCAGGCCTTTTTGCGGTGCAGTCTGGCAACCGGTGAGGGCCAGTGCGGCCATCAACAGCAGTGCGGAAAACAATCGAACGGGAAGTGTAAACACGGGAATCAGCTCCTGGTTTGAACGGAATCTACCGGGTGCTCCGACCCGGCGGTGAATTGGGCGCCGCGAGACAGGCGTTTGGCTTGATACATCGCCGCATCGGCGGCATTCAGCAAGCCACCCGGCGTGGCGCCATGATCGGGGTAAACGGCGATGCCGATACTGAGCGACGTCACGACACTGGTATCGCCCGGCAGCGCGATGGGCATGTCCATGCTGGCGAGAATCTTGTCGGCGATGCGCTCGGCGTCTTCGATCTTGTGCAGCGGCGCGAGCAGCACGGCGAATTCGTCACCGCCCAGACGCGCGACCAAGTCCTCTTCGCGCAATTGCGCACGCACCCGGTTGGCGACGGCAACCAAGACTGCATCGCCGGCCGCGTGGCCGAAGTTGTCATTGATGCCTTTGAAACGGTCACTGTCGAGAAACAACACCGCCACTCGCTCATTGAGCTTGCCGGCATTGCGCAGGGCGCGAATCAACCGTCCTTCGAAAAACGCGCGATTCGGCAAACCGGTAAGGCTGTCGTGACTGGCCTGATGGGCGAGAGTTTCGTTTTCGCTTTGCAGGTTGTTCTGCCAGGACTCCAGTTCATCGAGCAAGGCATTGAAGTCGTTGCCCAGGTTGTCGAGTTCGGCGATTTGCGCCGGTGGCGCACGCCGATCCAGCGCACGCTCGCTGCGGGCGGCGTGAGCTACAGCTGCGAGGCTGTGCAGCGGGCCGATAATCCCGCGTAACTGCCGGCGCGCCAGATACAGCGCAACCCAGGCACTGATCGCGGTACAGAGAATGATCCCCGCCAGACCGCTCAGCAGAAAGCGCATCAGGCTACCGCCGTGGCCCGTGAGCAATACATGACCGATTTCGCGGTCCTGATGGATGATCGGCAGATTGATCGGCTTTTCCAGAATGGCGCGGGTGATCTGCATTTCGAGGTTGGAGAACAAGCCATTTTCCGGTCGCTGCCAGCGCGCCAGCAACTGGCCTTGTTCATCCAGTACCTGGGCGTCTGCCACTTCTTCAGTGGAAGCGATCAAAGCCAACGCTTCAGTCGCGGCACTCTTGTCGTTGAACACCACCGCCGCCTCGACGGTGTAGCTGATCGAGCGGGCGATCAGATGCAGGTTGTGATCGGCATACACCCGCAGCGCCAACACGCCCAACAGGGTCAGCGAAACGCTGGCCATCGCCACGCCCACCAGCGCAACGATCAAGTGCCCACGGCCAATGACCGAGCCCAGTGTCGGGCGGGCTTTCAATCTGGGCCGCTTCATGGCGCCGCCGCTTTACGACGTGACAGTTGCAGTACGCTTGGATGAATGCGCACGCCGCTGCGGGCGACAGAGTCGAGATTGACTTCGAAGGACACCTGATCGTCGCCAACCCGCAGGCAGAACAGGCTGCCAACGGTGCACTGATCGCCACCTTCGCTGATGCTCAGCACCGGATGTCCAATCAGCGAGGCAAACAGCCGACTGCGTTCATCGGCGGTGAGTTTGCCGATGTACACCGCATCGCATTCACTGACGATGGTCGGGTTGTCGGCCAGCAGTCGGCGCACGGTGACCGGTCGGCCAGTGGCTTGGGTGGTGCCTTTGACCAGATCGTCGGTGTATTCGGTAGGGCCGACAATGCACAGTCGCAACTGCGCAGGTTCTACCGGCCAGCGCGCATAACTGAGGATGCCCAAAACCACCTGGGTAACGGATTTGGCCCGTTGTTCGGCCACGCCCGTCGGCGTTTGTGGTTGAGCGACGGCTACGCCCGTCAGCAAACAGAGCAGACCGACAAGCAACGCCTGCTTGCAGCCAGCCACGCGCTCTGTCGCCCAGACAGCCAGCTTCATGCAGGTATTCTCTTGGATCGTACAGAAATGATGCCGCAACGATAGCACAGCGTTGAAACGCCAGCGATACAGCGCCCTCTGACTGGACGGTCAAGTTAACGCCGCCGCACATTCACTGTTTTCAATCCCGAGGCGCGACAGTCTCTTCCAGTTCCAGCATCAACCCGCTGAGACGCTTGACCTTGCGCTGCACCGCCTCTTCAAACACCCCCGAGCGCGGCTCGATCAGGGTGAACCAGTGCTTGGCCCGGGTAATCCCGGTGTAGATCAGCTCCTTGGTCAACACCGGGTTCAAGGCATCCGGCAGAATCAACGCGGTGTGGGCGAACTCCGATCCCTGGGACTTGTGTACGGTCATCGCGTAAACGGTTTCGACATCGTTAAGCCGACTCGGCAGCACGAAGCGCACACCACCGCGACCGTCGTTGCGCGGAAACGCCACGCGCAATACCGGCTTGCCCGCCTCGGGCCCATCGCGCTCCGGCAACTTGAGGGCAATGCCGATATCGCCGTTCATCAAACCCAGACCGTAGTCGTTGCGGGTCATCAACACCGGGCGGCCTTCATACCATTGCTGATCGCTCTCGATCAGCCGCGCCCTGAGCAGGGCCTCGGTGATGCGCTGGTTCAAGCCTTCAACGCCCCATGGCCCCTTGCGCACCGCACACAACAACTGGAAGGCGTCGAATGCCTGCAAAACCTCGTGCGCCCATTCGACCCAAACCGGGTGTTCGAGTGGCCTGTCAGCGGGCGGGCGCTTATCTCGCAACACATTCAAGTAATGGCGGTAACCCACAGGGCCATTGCCATGGCCGTCGAGCAACAAACGCTCAAGCTTGTTATCGTGTTCGCCCTTGAGCGGCAGAGAAAACACGTCGTCATAGTGGCCTGCCGCAAGCAGTTGGCGCGCCTCATCCGGGAGCTGTTGATTGACTCGACGTGCGAGCTGGCCGATGCCGCTTCCCTCACCGAATCGTCGGGAGTGGCGCAGCATCACCAGTTGCTGGGCCAGTGGGTGGGAGCCATCGTTATCCTCATGCAAACCGCTGTCCTGCAACGACTCACCGCTTACCGACTCCAGCCATTGTCGAGTCTGTGGGTTGTACCAACCCGCCTCGGCATCGCGACACAGATCGCCGAGCACCGCGCCGGCCTCCACCGATGCCAATTGATCCTTGTCACCCAGCAACACCAGACGCGCATGGGGCGGCAATGCATCGAGCAAATTGGCCATCATCTCCAGGTCGATCATCGACGCTTCATCGACCACCAACACATCCAGCGGCAAGCGATTACCGGCATGGTGGCGGAAGTGTCGAGTGCCGGGACGACTGCCCAGCAGGCGGTGCACCGTGGTCACGTCACAGGGGATTTTCTCCCGTACGGCTTCAGAGACCGTCAGCGACTGAACCTGCTGACTGATGGACTCGGTCAACCGCGCCGCGGCCTTGCCAGTCGGGGCTGCCAGACGAATCCGCAGCGGTTGCCCCGCCTCAACGGCTGGCGCTTGCAGCAGTGCGAGCAAACGCACCACCGTGGTGGTTTTGCCGGTGCCCGGACCACCGGTGACGATGCTGAAAGCACCTCGGGTGGCGAGGGCACAGGCGAGTTTTTGCCAGTCGATCGGCGCTCCTGCCTTGGCCGGGCCAAACAACTCATCCAGCCGTTGAGACAGATCTTCCGGCGCCGCTTCGCCCTGTGCGAGACGTTGACGCAAGGCCGTATCGATACGCCGCTCATAAGCCCAGTAGCGGCGCAAATACAGGCGCTTTCCGGACAAGACCAGCGGACGCTGCTGCGCCGACTCGCTCCCGTCAGCCGCCAGCGCCACCAGCGAACTGGCCGCCAACACCTTGCACCAATGAGCACCGTCGAGCGCTTCGAGCAATTGCGAAGGCAGCAACAAAACCCCGCCTTGCACATCACCTTCGGGCGGCAGCGACAGGGCGAAATCCGGCGCTTTCAGCGTTTCGAACAGATCCAGGCAGACGTGCCCATGACCGAGTTGATGACTGGTCAACGCAGCTGCGAGCAACACCAACGGATCGACCTCGGGCGCAAGCTCATGCAGAAACGCGACGAAGGCTTTGTCCAGCGAACGCAGCCAGCCCCGCTCGACCCAGCGCGTCAGCAAAAACAACAAATCATCGGCGCGGGTCAGGGGCGACAGCGTCAACAAGCTGTCCGCTGCCAACGGCGTCGGCAGCAGATCGGCGAAGGTACGGCTCATAGCAAGACTCCCTGTTCCCACGCGGGTTCGGCTTTGGGTTCCGGTTTACCCTGGAACAGACGATCCAGACTCTCGATCAATTCCCGTGGCGGACGTGCGAAATACACGCCGCGACTGTCCGCCCGAGTGCCGCGCAAGAATAGATACAACGCACCGCCGACATGCCGGTCGTAATCGTAATCGGCAAGCCGCGCCTTAAGCTGACGATGCAACGCCAGCAGGTACAAGACGTATTGCAGGTCATAGCGGTTGTCGAGGATCGACTGTTCCATGGCCTGCTCGGTATAGGCCAGATCGTCGACACCCAGCCAGTTGGACTTGTAGTCGGCCACGTAATAACGACCGTCGTGCTCGAACGTCAGGTCGATAAAACCCTTGAACATGCCGTTGAGCTGTACCGGCTCGGCCGCCACCCGCGCCACGCCGTTGTGGGTGTGCTTGCGCACCAGTTCGTCGAGTTTGACCACGTCGACTTTATGGCTGGCGAACCAGAACTCCATCTCGACCCGGTATTGCTTCAATTGCTCAAGAATGACCGGTGGCTGTCCGGCCCGGGCCGGCAACGGGGCTTTGAGCAAATGGGCCATCCAGTCGCTCAACGTGGTAATCCAGCCTTCCCAGCCGCGCAGATTGCAGCGGCGGGCAATCGCATCCTCCAGCGCATCGCGGGAGACTGAAAAACCTTCGTCACCGGCCCATTCCAGCAAACCGTGAAGAAACGTCCCCGGGTTGGGACCACGGGGGAATCGATGAATATCTGCGCCGCCGGTGATGCTTTCCCGCGGCGCGTCCGGGTCGAGGCGTTCATCATCGAAGAGTTTTTGCGCCTGCGGACTGTCTGGAGCCTCATCGCTGCCGACACTCAGCACATCACTGATGCGCAAGGCGCTGTAAGACGCAATCCACCAGTTTTCACTGGCCTTGCGCTTGGGCAACAGGGTTGCGCTCAGCGTTGCCTCGTTGCGTGGGGGCAGGTAATGCTCGTGACTGGGCTGGGGCATGTCACCGATATCGATGACCGGGCAGTTTTCTTGCAGATCACGTAACCAGACATTCAAAGCTGTGGACTCGCCCAGTGAGGCTCCGCCGCCAAGCAAATACCCGAGCGCGGAAAGATGCAGCACCGAACTGTTGTTATTGCCGCGCTTGAGGTCGGTCACACCCAGCCAGCAGGCATGCTGCGCACGAGTCAGTGCGACGTAGAGCAAACGCAAATCCTCTGCCAGACGCTCGTCATCTGATTGAGCAATCAGTTCGGCGGTTGGCTTGAGGCTGACCTGCGCCTTGCCCGACGCGTCGTGGTAATGCAGCGGCAAGCGGCTGCCATCCACCGGTTTTGCCGAGCAGATGAAAGGCAGAAACACTAACGGATACTCAAGGCCTTTGGACTTGTGAATGGTCACGACCTTGACCAGTTGCTCATCACTTTCCAGACGCAAAATCTGTTCTTCACCAGCCTGACCGGATAACGCCAGATGCTCGGCCAGATGACGGATCAACGCTTGCTCGCCATCGAGTTCTGCGGCGGCCTGCTGCATCAACTCCGACAAGTGCAGCAGGTTGGTCAGTACCCGCTCACCATCACTGCGGGCCATCAAGGTTTGCGGCAAGTGGAAATCGTGCAGCAGGCGGCGCAGCATCGGCAGCACACCTTGCTTGCGCCAGAGTTCGCGATAACCACGGAACTGCATGACGCGCGTTTCCCAGACCAGTTCGTCCTGATTCAGACGTTCCAGTTCGGCCAACGGCAGATTCAGGGTGATGCAGGCCAGCGCGGCTTTCAGCGAGCGCTCGACGTCCGGCTCGGCACAGGCCTTGAGCCAGGACAACAGGTCGTGAGCCTCCTGCGCGGCAAACACCGAATCCTTGTCTGACAGGTAAACGCTGCGCACTCCACGGGCGGCGAGTTCACCGCGTACCGCCTGAGCTTCTTTGCCATCGCGAACCAGAATCGCGATGTCCGATGGTCGAACGCCCCTGAAGTCTTTGCCTTCCTGAGAAAAACCAGCACGGCCAGTCTGCCCGCCATTAAGTAATGACGTGATCTCACTGGCGCATGCTGCCGCTAGCTGCTGGCGGTACACCACACCTGACAGCGGTTGATCCGTCGGCAGGTGCCAGACATTCAGCGCCGCGACATCTGCTCCGGCGATCTGGAGCTTCTCTTTACGTCCTTGAGATTCAACAGGGAGAAAGGGAACCGGGTTTTCACCAGTTTTCTCCCGAAACAAAAACGCGCCGCGTCCCTGCTCTCGGGACTCGGCGCGTTCGAATACATGATTGACCGCTTTGACCATGCCATGACTGGAGCGGAAGTTGGTGCCCAGCGTATGCAGTCGGCCGGTAGTGGCCTGGCGAGCGCGCAGATAGGTGTAGATGTCCGCGCCACGGAAAGCGTAAATCGCCTGCTTGGGATCGCCGATCAGGAACAGGCCCGTTTCGGGGTTATTGTCCTCGATACGATAAATGCTCTCGAAGATCCGGTATTGCACCGGGTCGGTGTCCTGAAATTCATCGATCAACGCTACCGGAAACTGCTCGCGAATCAATGCCGCGAGGCGTTCGCCGCCGTCAGCCTGCAAAGCCGCGTCCAGGCGCAACAGCATGTCGTCGAAACCCATCTCGGCGCGACGTCGTTTCTCTTCTTCAAAACGCGCACCAACCCATTTGGCGGCGTGTTGCAGAACGGCGGCATCGGGTGTTGGCAATGAATCGAGACTCGACTTGAGTCCCGGCATTGCGTCGAGTCCGGGATGACTCGGTGCTTGCCCCTTCCAGGCTTCGGCCATGCCGTCGGGAGTCAATCGGGTAAAACCGGTGCCGATGTCCAGTTGCTCCAGTGACTCGTCTTCAGCCCAGGTCTTGAGCTTTTCAAACCACGGCTCAAAGTAGCGCGCCTGCATCTTGCGACCATCGACAGCTTTGCTTGCAACACCGTCATGGCAGATGGCGAGCAACTCATCCGCCCAGTGGCGCCAAGGCTGTTTCAGTTCAAGCAAGGCAGCACGACGCTCTTGCAGACATTCTTCGATCAGCTCCGCTGGGACCTTGCCTTGATCACTGTCGCGCTCACTGGCAAACAATCCGCGAACCCGAGGCAACAACGCCGCCGGGCCGCCCCAGTTGTTGCGAACCCAGTTCAGCGCATCGCCCTGCATCGGGTAGCAAAACAGTCGCCAGTAATCGCGCAGCACTTCGCCGAGCAAATCACTGTGGTCGGTTTCCAGGGATTGGGTGAACAGACTGCCACTGTCGAATGCGTGCTCGCGCAGCATGCGCTGGCACCAACTGTGAATAGTCGAAACAGCGGCTTCGTCCATCCATTGCGCGGCGATGTCCAGACGATTGGCGCAACCGGACCATTGCTGCGGATCAAACTGATCGCGCAGATCAGCGATCAGTCCGTCAGGCGCCGGTGTCTCGTCACGGAAAAAGCGTGCGGCCTCGGCCAATCGTGTACGAATTCGCTCGCGCAGTTCTTTGGTCGCCGCATCGGTGAATGTCACCACGAGAATCTGCGGAGGCAATAGCTCGCGGCCGAAGCCGTTCGATTCGCCTCCGTGACCGAGGATCAGTCTTAGATATAGCGCAGAAATGGTGAAGGTCTTGCCAGTGCCGGCACTGGCTTCGATCAACTGGCTGCCGTGCAGCGGGAATGCCAGTGCGAGAGGCGTCTTGGTACTCATGCGCGGGCCCCTTCGCTGGTCAATGAACGCCAAGGGGCTTCAAGTAATGGACGATACAAGGCGTCGCACCAACCGGAGAAAGTCTCGTCTGCCAGCAGGGCATCAAAGTCACTGAATTGTCGGGACAGCGCCGGGCTTTCGCGGCGCTCGCCTTCGCTTGTCTGTCCGTCACCTTCGTAGGCTTTGCGGGCTGCAGCTTCAGCTTTCTGCGGGTCGGTCTGGGACAGCCAGCCGAATGCGGTTTTTACTGCGACCGGCAGCGGTTGACGCATCCCGGCCTGCCACGCGAGCAGAATATCGCCGAGGAAACGCAGCGCCCGCTCACGCTCCATTGGTTCCAGCAACAACGTGTCGTCGCTCGCCACCAGCGCGGTAGTCAGCGAAAGTCCGTTGGCACAGGCCACAAGGTGATTGACCCACGGTCTGGTCAGACGATGCCATTTGCGGCTTTTGATCGAGCCGATGCTATTGGGAATGGTCGTGACCGAGAGCAGGCCTCCGTCGGCACGTTGATGCAAACCCGCGAGCCAGCCTTCAAGGCGCAGGCCCTGTAATTCGAGAGCGATTGGCAGCGCGCTGGTCAGCGGCGTCGGCCATAACGCGAGTAGCTGTTGAAAGCGCTGCAGCAGATCAGGAAGCGGTTCGATCAATTCCCGCTGCAGGCATTCGCCGAAACCGGCCATCGGCAGCAAGCCACTGTTTTGCAGGCGGCGGGCCTGAGCTTCGAGCGCTTGCTCGGTGTTGTCCGGCTGCCTGAGAGCGGCTTCCAGCAGGCTGTCGGCGAGCGTATAACGCTGAAGTGCGTCGAGCACAAATGGCTCTTCGTCAGCCAATGGCGCTTCGGCGGCTTCGAAATAAACTTTGAGTCGCTGAGTGAAGAAGTGCCGAACCGGGTTACGCAGGAAATCCTGCAGCAACGCCAGGCTCAATGGCTCTTCTTGAAGATAAGGATCGAGTAACTCCGTTTCCCCTTGGGCTGCGTGTGGCTGATGCAGCACCTGCCATTCGCGGGCATAGCTGAAGAGCTGATCGCCCTCGTGGAAATAGCGGGCGCTGAAGGGTTGCAGTGGATGCTCCTCGGTCATTTTTTCCAGCAAACTCTGGCTCTCGTCGACCAATCGCCAACCGCTGGCGAGGTGATCTCGCAACTGGCCGATCAGCACCGAAGCAGGTCGTTCGCTGTTGTCACGAATACTGCGCCCGACCCAACTGATGTAGAGCTGATTGCGCGCGGAGAGCAGTGCTTCGAGCAATAGATAGCGGTCATCTTCACGCCGAGAACGGTCACCCGGGCGGTAATCGCTGCCCATCAGATCGAAGTCCAGTGGCGGTTGCGCACGCGGGTAATCGCCGTCGTTCATACCCAACAGACAGACCAGTTTGAAAGGAATCGCGCGCATGGGCATCAGCGTACAAAAATTCACTGCGCCGGCGAGAAAACGCTGGGACAGTCGGCCCTGATCCAGCCCCGCGAGCCACGCTTCGCGAACGACTGTCAGCGGTAACTGATCTGTCAGTCCGACTGAATCACAGGTCTCCAGCCAAGTCTCGCGAAGTTCCTCAAGTTGGGTCAGCAAGTAGTCGTCGTGCTCGTTGCTGGCTTTGAAGAACAGCTGCATCAGGGCTTGCAGACGCTGGCCCCACTCTTTGGGTTCGGCTGGTTGCGTGAGCTCGTGATGTGCGAGCTCCAACGCGTCGAGCAGGGCAACTAGCGGCCCGATCAACGCAGCGTCCAGACCGCCGATTTCATCGTAAGGCTCGATGCCCGCGCAGGCGGTGGAACTACCGACCGCGTAACCGAGCAGCATGCGGCGCAGGCCGAAATGCCAACTGTTTTGCTCGAGTTCCTCCGGCAAGCCCAAACCTGCACGTTGCTCGGCACTCATGCCCCAGCGCACACCCGCGCCTTCGATCCAGCGATGCAGCGTCGGCAGGTCACGCTCTTCGACACCGAAGCGGGCGCGCAATGCGGGTACGTCGAGTAGATCGAGAATCTCGCTGACCGGGAAACGACTGTCCGGCAGTTTGAGCAGATGCTCAACCGCGATCAGCAATGGATCGCGGCCACGTTGGCCCTGGTCCGCCAGGGTGAATGGAATAAACCGTGGATCATATCGATCAAGTTGACCAAACACCGCGCGGATATGCGGCGCGTAGCTGTCGATGTCGGGCACCATTACGATTACGTCGCGGGGCCGCAAATCGGCATTGGCGCTGAAGCGTGCAAGTAGCTGATCGTGGAGAATCTCCACTTCACGCTGGGCGCTGTGAGCAATGTGAAAACGGATCGACTCATCTTGGGTCAGATCGACAGCAGGCCATTGCTCGCGAGTCTCGTTGAGCGGCCGCAATTCCAGGATGTCGTCCTGAAGTTGATTGAGCAGATTCTCTGGTTGCGTCTCGCTGAACAGGTCGATGCGCCCATCGCGAAATGCTGCGCGATAACTGTTGGGATCGTCATAGCTATCGAGCAGATTGATATAGTCGCGACCCTGCTTGCCCCAAGCCGCAAGCAGTGGGTGGGCGTGCTGATGCAATGCGTCAGGATCGAGTACGTCCGGCATGCCTTGTTTGCGGCTCTGGCGCTTGTATTGATGCCGCAGCAGATCTTTGTCCGCGACGATATCGGCCCAGTGGTGACGACAAGGGTTGTGGACACACAACAAAACCTGGCTGAAACGGGCGAGTCCGGCGAGCGCTTCAAGCACTTGCGCCGGCAATGAAGAAATCCCGAAAACGATCACTCGCGACGGCAGCCCAGCGGGGGTTTTTTCCAGGTTGTTGATGCGTTCTATGAATCGTTGATGCACACCGGCGCGACTCTGCGCCATGCCTTGTTCACCCACATCCTCAAGCAACGCACGCCACAACTCAGCCTGCCAGCAATTGGTCGGGGATAGCGGTTTGGCTTCACCTCTGACATTTCGCAGTTGGTGACGCCCTTCAGCCCAATCTTCAAGCCAATCGGCGCGGTACACCTGGTATTGGTCAAAGAGATCCGCCAAACGCTCGGACAGCTGATAGCGCTTGCGCAAGTCGGTGTCGTTCGTCAGGAAGCGCTGGAGCGGTTCGAAGTGCGGCAGATCGATGACCTGCGGCAGCAGGCGCATCAAGCGCCAGGTCAGCGGCGCTTTATCGAGCAGGGATTTGACTGGAATTTCATCCCTGCCCAAAACCATACGATAGAGCTGCCACATGAAACTGCCGGGTAGCTGCACGTCAATGGCCGCTGCAATACCGCAGCCACCGAGGTCATCATCCTGAGGGTCTTCAGCCAATGCCAGTTTGAGCCACTGAGCGATGCCATTGCTTTGAACCAGGGCGATTTCATTTTCCAGGGGAGCCAGCGGATAACGCCGCATTATGCTGATCACCAAGCTGCGCAGTTCGTCCAGGCTGTTGCTCTGAACCACCATGAATGCAGCATTGAGGGACTGGGCGTCCGGCATAAAGACTTCCTTGGAAAAGTACAAAAGCTAGGGCAGAACCTTAGCACTGTCGGCAGGCTGTGACAGCCAGACGGCGTCCGCGAATGCTGTAAGAACTTTCTCGCAGGCAAAACAAAACCCCAACTGCTTTCGCAATTGGGGTTTCGGAATTTAATCTTGACGATGACCTACTCTCACATGGGGAAACCCCACACTACCATCGGCGATGCATCGTTTCACTGCTGAGTTCGGGATGGGATCAGGTGGTTCCAACGCTCTATGGTCGTCAAGAAATTCGGGTACTGACTCGTGACCAGATGGCCTCGTTTCAGCAAATTGGGTATGTGATAGCTTTCGGTGTTTTGCAAGATCGAACTTTCGGTTCATTTCGTCTTCACACACCGCAATCTGGCCTTTCGACGCAAATTGCTTGGGTGTTATATGGTCAAGCCTCACGGGCAATTAGTATTGGTTAGCTCAACGCCTCACAGCGCTTACACACCCAACCTATCAACGTCGTAGTCTTCGACGGCCCTTCAGGGAACTCAAGGTTCCAGTGAGATCTCATCTTGAGGCAAGTTTCCCGCTTAGATGCTTTCAGCGGTTATCTTTCCCGAACATAGCTACCCGGCAATGCCACTGGCGTGACAACCGGAACACCAGAGGTTCGTCCACTCCGGTCCTCTCGTACTAGGAGCAGCCCCTCTCAAATCTCAAACGTCCACGGCAGATAGGGACCGAACTGTCTCACGACGTTCTAAACCCAGCTCGCGTACCACTTTAAATGGCGAACAGCCATACCCTTGGGACCGGCTTCAGCCCCAGGATGTGATGAGCCGACATCGAGGTGCCAAACACCGCCGTCGATATGAACTCTTGGGCGGTATCAGCCTGTTATCCCCGGAGTACCTTTTATCCGTTGAGCGATGGCCCTTCCATACAGAACCACCGGATCACTAAGACCTACTTTCGTACCTGCTCGACGTGTCTGTCTCGCAGTCAAGCGCGCTTTTGCCTTTATACTCTACGACCGATTTCCGACCGGTCTGAGCGCACCTTCGTACTCCTCCGTTACTCTTTAGGAGGAGACCGCCCCAGTCAAACTACCCACCATACACTGTCCTCGATCCGGATAACGGACCTGAGTTAGAACCTCAAAGTTGCCAGGGTGGTATTTCAAGGTTGGCTCCACGCAGACTGGCGTCCACGCTTCAAAGCCTCCCACCTATCCTACACAAGCAAATTCAAAGTCCAGTGCAAAGCTATAGTAAAGGTTCACGGGGTCTTTCCGTCTAGCCGCGGATACACTGCATCTTCACAGCGATTTCAATTTCACTGAGTCTCGGGTGGAGACAGCGCCGCCATCGTTACGCCATTCGTGCAGGTCGGAACTTACCCGACAAGGAATTTCGCTACCTTAGGACCGTTATAGTTACGGCCGCCGTTTACCGGGGCTTCGATCAAGAGCTTCGCGTTAGCTAACCCCATCAATTAACCTTCCGGCACCGGGCAGGCGTCACACCCTATACGTCCACTTTCGTGTTTGCAGAGTGCTGTGTTTTTAATAAACAGTCGCAGCGGCCTGGTATCTTCGACCGGCATGAGCTTACGGAGCAAGTCCTTCACCCTCACCGGCGCACCTTCTCCCGAAGTTACGGTGCCATTTTGCCTAGTTCCTTCACCCGAGTTCTCTCAAGCGCCTTGGTATTCTCTACCCAACCACCTGTGTCGGTTTGGGGTACGGTTCCTGGTTACCTGAAGCTTAGAAGCTTTTCTTGGAAGCATGGCATCAACCACTTCGTCATCTAAAAGATGACTCGTCATCAGCTCTCGGCCTTAGAATCCCGGATTTACCTAAGATTCCAGCCTACCACCTTAAACTTGGACAACCAACGCCAAGCTGGCCTAGCCTTCTCCGTCCCTCCATCGCAATAACCAGAAGTACAGGAATATTAACCTGTTTTCCATCGACTACGCTTTTCAGCCTCGCCTTAGGGACCGACTAACCCTGCGTCGATTAACGTTGCGCAGGAAACCTTGGTCTTTCGGCGTGGGTGTTTTTCACACCCATTGTCGTTACTCATGTCAGCATTCGCACTTCTGATACCTCCAGCAAGCTTCTCAACTCACCTTCACAGGCTTACAGAACGCTCCTCTACCGCATCATCCTAAGATGATACCCGTAGCTTCGGTGTATGGTTTGAGCCCCGTTACATCTTCCGCGCAGGCCGACTCGACTAGTGAGCTATTACGCTTTCTTTAAAGGGTGGCTGCTTCTAAGCCAACCTCCTAGCTGTCTAAGCCTTCCCACATCGTTTCCCACTTAACCATAACTTTGGGACCTTAGCTGACGGTCTGGGTTGTTTCCCTTTTCACGACGGACGTTAGCACCCGCCGTGTGTCTCCCATGCTCGGCACTTGTAGGTATTCGGAGTTTGCATCGGTTTGGTAAGTCGGGATGACCCCCTAGCCGAAACAGTGCTCTACCCCCTACAGTGATACATGAGGCGCTACCTAAATAGCTTTCGAGGAGAACCAGCTATCTCCGAGCTTGATTAGCCTTTCACTCCGATCCACAGGTCA
>NZ_CP199585.1:737500-1410000 GCF_052567255.1 Pseudomonas sp. McL0111
TTGCTGTTGAAGGTTGGGCCGAACTGCAGGGTGTCGCCGCCGAAGCGCACGTAGAACCCGGCTTTCCACAAGGCCATGCCCGCTTCGAACGGACGCACGATGGCATCACCGTCACGACCGGCAATCTGAATGGCGCCGGCCAGACCGTAGTTGCGGATGTCGATGACGTGCCTGGAACCTTTCAGGCCATGCAGGGCATTTTCGAAATACGGCGCGACTTCGGCCACGCTCTGCACCAGGTTTTCCTTTTGCAGCAGGTCGAGTGCCGCCAGGCCAGCGGCGCAAGCCACCGGGTGCGCCGAGTAGGTGTAGCCGTGCGGGAATTCCACGGCGTATTCCGGAGTCGGCTGATTCATGAAGGTCTGGTAGATCTCGGAGCTGGCAATCACCGCGCCCATCGGGATCGCGCCGTTGGTGATTTGCTTGGCGATGCACATCAAATCCGGGGTCACGCCGAAGCTGTCGGCACCGAACATCGAACCGGTACGGCCGAAACCGGTGATCACTTCGTCGAACACCAGCAGGATGTTGTGCTGATCGCAGATTTCGCGCAGACGCTTCAGATAACCCTGCGGCGGAACCAGCACGCCAGCGGAACCGGCCATCGGTTCAACAAACACTGCGGCGATGTTCGAGGCGTCATGCAGCTCGATCAGTTTCAGTAACTCATCGGCCAGCGCGATACCGCCCTGCTCCGGCATGCCACGGGAAAACGCATTACTTGCCAGCAAGGTGTGCGGCAGGTGATCGACATCCATCATCGACTGCCCGAACAGCTTACGGTTGCCGTTGACGCCGCCGAGGCTGGTGCCGGCAATGTTCACGCCGTGGTAACCACGGGCACGGCCGATCATTTTGGTCTTGGTCGCCTGACCTTTCAGGCGCCAGTAGGCACGGACCATTTTCACCGCGGTATCAGCGCACTCGGAGCCCGAGTCGGTGAAGAACACATGGTTCAGGTTGCCCGGGGTCAGATCGGTGATTTTCTCGGCCAGTTGAAACGACAAAGGATGGCCGTACTGGAAGCCCGGCGAGTAATCGAGAGTGCCCAGTTGTTTCGAGACCGCTTCCTGAATTTCCTTACGCGTATGCCCGGCGCCGCAGGTCCACAGACCGGACAGCGAGTCGTACACCCTGCGGCCTTTGTCGTCGATCAGCCAGCTGCCTTCGGCACCAACGATCAGGCGCGGATCACGCTGAAAGTTGCGGTTGGCGGTGTAAGGCATCCAGTGCGCATCCAGTTTCAATTGGCTGGCCAGTGGCGACTTAGCGTTTTCAGGCATGTTCATCGGGCAAAACCTCGCAGGGCATAAGCATCAGGGAGATAGAAAGCGTTGTTGCAGCTAAATTGCCACGGCGATAAAGTCGGTGAAATCCAACTCTTCTAACGTTCAGTTGGACACCTGCTAAACATTGAGAATAAAAACATGAGCAGCCGCCGTCCCGATCCGCTGGCCCAGGTCAGTGACTTTGATATCCGACTTCTGCGGATTTTTCGCAGCGTGGTGGAATGCGGCGGCTTTTCCGCTGCGGAAACCGTGCTCGGCATCGGTCGCTCGGCCATCAGCCAACAGATGAGCGATCTGGAACAACGCCTTGGCTTGCGCCTGTGCCAACGCGGTCGCGCCGGTTTCTCGCTGACTGAAGAAGGTCGCGAGGTGTATCAATCGGCGTTGCAGCTATTAAGTGCGCTGGAAAGTTTTCGCACCGAGGTCAATGGCCTGCACCAGCATTTGCGCGGCGAGTTGATCATCGGCCTGACCGATAACCTCGTCACCCTGCCCCACATGCGCATCACCCACGCCTTAGCGCAATTGAAGGAACGTGGGCCGGACGTGCAGATCCAGATACGCATGATTGCTCCCAATGAAGTCGAACAAGGCGTGCTCGACGGTCGTCTGCATGTCGGCGTGGTGCCGCAGGCCAGTGCGTTGTCGGGACTGGAATATCAGCCGCTGTACAGCGAACGCTCGCTGCTTTATTGCGCGGTAGGTCATCCGCTGTTTTATGTCGATGACAAGCAACTCGACGACGAACGCCTGAACAGTCAGGACGCAATCGCGCCGACCTTCCGTTTGCCGGCGGATATTCAGGCGCATTATCAAGCGCTCAACTGCACCGCCAGCGCCTCCGACCGTGAAGGCATGGCATTTCTGATTCTCACCGGGCGCTACATCGGTTACCTGCCGGATCACTACGCCAGCCTTTGGGTGCAGCAGGGGCGTTTGCGTGCGCTCAAGGCCAGGACGCGTTTTTATGATTTGAGTCTGGCATCGGTCACGCGCAAGGGGCGGCGCCCTCATTTGGTGCTGGAAAGCTTTCTCGAAAGTTTGGCGGCGACGCGTTGAAAGCAAGATCAAAAGATCGCAGCCTGCGGCAGCTCCTACATTTGACGGTCGTACACGCTGAAAGCTGAGCAAGTGGACAGGTTTTTGCAGAGAAGGATTAACTCCGATCCTTCAACAAGAAGCCTTCAGCCATGCAGCCAGATTCCGAGCCATCAAGCGAACTGATCTACGGCCTCGACGACCGGCCAAAACCGTTCGCCGCCACCCTCGCCGCCCTGCAGCACGTACTTGCCAGTTTCGTTGGCATCATCACCCCGCCACTGGTGATCGGTTCGGCGCTGGGACTGACCGCGCACCTGCCCTACCTGATCAGCATGGCGCTGATGGTTTCCGGCGTCGGCACGTTTATTCAAGCGCGCCGACCGTTTGGCATCGGCGCCGGAATGATCTGCCTGCAAGGCACCAGTTTCGCGTTTCTCGGTGCGGTGCTCTCGGCCGGGTTTCTGGTCAAGCAGCGCGGCGGCAGCCCGGAAGACATTCTGGCGATGATCTTCGGCGTGTGCTTTTTCGGCGCCGTGGTGCAGATCGTCCTCAGTCGTTTCATTGGCCAGTTGCGGCGAGTGGTCACGCCGCTGGTCACCGGTATCGTCATCACACTGATTGGTATCAGCCTGATCAAAGTCGGCATCACTGATCTGGGCGGTGGTTTCAATGCGCCGGACTTCGGCGCACCGGGCAATCTGGCGCTGGGCCTGCTGGTGCTGCTGACGATCATTCTGCTCAACCGCTCGAACACGCCGTGGGTGCGGCTCTCGGCGATCATCATTGGGCTGGTGCTCGGCAGTCTGGCGGCGTGGTTCAGCGGCAAACTGATCCCGCAGCCATTGCCTGACTTGCCGCTGGTAAGTTTTCCGACACCGTTCAAGTTCGGATTCAGCTTCGACTGGACAGCTTTCCTGCCCGTCGCGCTGATTTATCTGATCAGCACCATCGAAACCGTTGGCGACCTTACCGCCAACTGCATGCTCGCTCGCCAACCGATCAGCGGCCCTTCTTATATAAGCCGGCTGCGCGGCGGCGTGCTGGGTGATGGCGTGAGCTGCATGATCGCCGCCACCTTCAGCGCCTTCCCCAATACCACCTTCGCCCAGAACAACGGCGTTATCCAGTTGACCGGCGTCGCCAGCCGCTACGTCGGTCTGTACATCGGCGCGATTCTGTTCTGTCTCGGCCTGTTTCCAATGATCGGCGCCGTGCTGCAACAGATCCCGAAACCGGTGCTCGGCGGCGCCACGCTGGTGATGTTCGGCAGTGTCACAGCCGCCGGGGTGCGGATTCTCGCGCAGTCGCCGCTGGATCGCCGCAGCATGCTGATCATCGCCACTTCGCTCGGTGTCGGCCTGGGCATCGCCGCGCAACCGGACCTGCTGCACCTGCTGCCAAAACTGGTGCAGAACCTGTTCGACTCGGCGATCACCAGCGGTGGCCTGACGGCGATCATCCTCTGTCTGTTGCTGCCGGAAGCGAAAACCGCACCCGCCGAAGCCCCCGCGCCACTGAACAAGGTCGAACAGGCGTAACGGTTTTCTCGCGACAGGACTTGTCGGATGTCTGTGGGTGCGCTATCAACGCATCTGGTTGCACCCACAGACAAACCCGGAAGTGCCTATGACCTTTGAAGTCCCCGCTCATGGCGGCAAGCCCGTCAGCCGCATTCGTCAGAAGAACGAAGAGACCATCATCAAAGCCGCCGAAGACGAGTTCGCCCGTCACGGATTCAAAGGCACCAGCATGAACACCATCGCCACCAAGGCCGGATTGCCCAAGGCGAATCTGCATTACTACTTCACCAACAAACTC
Organism: Pseudomonas sp. McL0111; assembly: GCF_052567255.1. NCBI lineage: Bacteria > Pseudomonadati > Pseudomonadota > Gammaproteobacteria > Pseudomonadales > Pseudomonadaceae > Pseudomonas > Pseudomonas sp. McL0111. The sequence goes on from NZ_CP199585.1 coordinate 741,649, forward strand.
GGTTTGTATGTGGCGGTGCTGAGCAACATCATCGAGTTGTGGGACAGCACCTTCAACACCCTCACCGCCGAGGACGATCCGGCCGAAGCGCTGAGCCGCTACATCCGCGCCAAGATGGAGTTTTCCCGTCGTCAGCCGCAGGCTTCGCGGATCTTCGCGATGGAAGTGATCAGCGGCGGCGAATGCCTGACCGAGTATTTCAATCAGGACTATCGCGCCTGGTTCCAGGGTCGGGCGGCGGTGTTTCAAGCGTGGATCGACGCCGGCAAGATGGACCCGGTTGATCCGGTGCACCTGATTTTCCTGCTGTGGGGCAGCACTCAGCATTACGCTGACTTCGCCACGCAGATCTGCCGGGTCAGCGGCCGTACCAAGCTGACCAAGCAGGACATGGAAGACGCCGGCAACAATCTGATCCGCATCATCCTCAAAGGCTGCGGCCTCACTCCTTCTCTATAAGACTTTTATGCCTTTCACCCTCAGCGGCTTTTGCGAGTTTCGCGAAGAGATCAAAAAAAGCCGCTTCATCACCTACGCCGCGCCGATTGGCAGTCCCGCCGAGGCGCAGGCGTTCTTCGAGCAGCACAGCGACTTGAACGCCTCGCACAATTGCTGGGCCTGGAAACTCGGCGATCAATACCGCAGCAACGACGACGGCGAGCCCGGAGGCACTGCCGGGCGACCGATTCTGGCGGCTATCGAGGCGCAGGATTGCGATCAGGTTGCGGTGTTGGTGATCCGTTGGTACGGCGGCATTCAACTGGGCACAGGTGGTTTGGCCCGGGCTTATGGCGGTGGTGCGAACAAGTTGCTGCAAACGGCGGCGAAGATCGAGTTGATCAGCCGAGTGCCGCTGAGTTGTGCTTGCGGGTTTGCTGAATTGGCGCTGGTGAAATTGCGCGTGGCCGAGCTTGGCGGGTTGGTGGTGGAGGAGAGTTTTACGGCCAATGGCGTGGAGTTGCGGTTGGCGGTGGGTGAAGTGCAGATCGAAGTGTTGCAGAAGCAACTGGCGGATCTGAGTCGCGGGCGGATTTTGCTTCAGCGTTAGAAGATCAAAAGATCGCAGCGTGCCGCAGTTCCTACAGGGGAGAGTATTGCAATGTTTGAGCTGCGCAGTGCTGCGATCTTTTGGGGCGGGCCGTGTTTTGCTTATTCCCGGGAGTTGCCCACATCTGCTGTGCACCCGACTGTGGATAACCTGAGCACATACCGCTGTAACCCTTCTGTCACGTGGCTTTGCGCGATTTGTTCATTTTTCGCCCAACTCACATGAATAAAGTTTAATTCTGCGTAAAAACAATCAGTTAGCGCTGTTTATCGCCATTAGAAGATAAGCCCACAGCGCTTATGCCAAGGTTTTCTGATTGCGCACAAATACTGTGGAGCAACCTGTGGATAACCCGTTCATGGCTCGCGCAGTCGCAGGTTCTGCATAGGCCGCACGCGTTTGCTCGTTTTTTGATCAATTGTTGACGGGCAAAACTGGAGCCTGATCAATACCTTTGCTCTCAATTGGTGCCGCACATCAACAGATTTTCACTTCAACAGCTCTGCGCAAGGCTCTGAGATACAAGGCCCGCAACGGTTCCTGACTCAATGGCCAGGAAATTGCTTTATCCACAGGCACAACTCCAAGCAAGTCGAGCCTGAGTCATGCCCATCCCCGATCCAACCCCGCGCCTGCAACTGCGCCACATCAGCAAACGCTACCCCGGATGCCTGGCCAACGACGCCATCGATCTGAGCATCGCGCCGGGGGAAATTCACGCACTGCTCGGTGAGAACGGCGCTGGTAAGAGCACGCTGATGAAGATCATCTACGGCGTGACCCAAGCCGACGCCGGGGAAATGCTCTGGCAGGGCCAACGGGCCAGCATCCGCAATCCAGCGCAGGCGCGGCAGTTGGGGATCGGCATGGTGTTCCAGCACTTCTCGCTGTTTGAAACACTCAGCGTGGCGCAGAACATTGCGCTGGCGATGGGCGCGAAAGCCGGCACACCGAAACAGCTTGAGCCGAAGATTCGCGAAGTCTCGCAACGCTACGGCATGGCGCTGGAACCGGAGCGACTTGTCCACAGCCTGTCGATTGGCGAGCGGCAACGGGTGGAGATCATTCGCTGCCTGATGCAGGACATCCGCCTGCTGATCCTCGATGAACCGACCTCGGTGCTGACGCCGCAAGAGGCCGATGATTTGTTCATTACCCTGCGCCGCCTCGCCAGCGAGGGCTGCAGCATTCTGTTTATCAGCCACAAGCTCGGCGAAGTCCGCGCCTTGTGCCACAGCGCCACAGTTCTGCGCGGCGGGCGGGTCACCGGGCATTGCGTGCCGGCGCAATGCAGCGATCAACAACTGGCGCAAATGATGGTCGGCGAAACCGCTGCCTTGATCGGTGAGTATCCGAAGGCCAGCGGTGGTGCGCCGTTTCTGCAAGTCAGCGGTTTGAGCTGGCACAACCCGGACCCGTTCGGGTGCTCGCTAAGCGACATCGATTTGCAGGTGCGCCGAGGCGAAATCGTCGGCATCGCTGGCGTCGCGGGCAACGGTCAGGATGAGTTGCTGGCACTGCTCAGTGGCGAACAGACCTTGCCGCGCGACAACGCCGCAATCATTCGTTTCGCTGAACAAGCCGTCGCCGATTTGCGCCCGGACGCACGGCGCAAACTGGGCCTGGCTTTTGTTCCCGCCGAACGTCTGGGCCACGGCGCGGTGCCGCAATTGAGCCTGGAGGATAACGCTCTGCTTACGGCTTTCCAACAAGGTTTGGTCAGCAAGGGCCTGATCGAACGCAGCAAAGTCGAAGCCCTCGCCCAGACGATCATCCAGCGTTTCGGGGTGAAAACGCCGGGCACGCACGCTGCTGCGCGCAGTCTGTCGGGCGGCAACTTGCAGAAATTCATTCTCGGTCGGGAAATCCTCCAGCAACCAAAACTACTGGTGGCCGCGCACCCGACCTGGGGCGTGGACGTCGGCGCTGCGGCGACCATCCACCGCGCACTGATTGCCCTGCGCGATGCCGGCGCGGCGATTCTGGTGATCTCCGAAGACCTCGACGAACTGTTCCAGATCAGCGATCGCCTCGGCGCGCTCTGTGGCGGACGCCTGTCGGCGCCGCAAAACACCAGCGACACCCGCCTGACCGATGTCGGCGGCTGGATGGCCGGCCAGTTCGGCCAGCCTCATTCATCGACCCCGGTCTGAAGCCAAGGTTACGGAGCTATGCCCATGCTGCTTTCCCTCGAACCCCGTGGCCAACAATCGCGCCTGATGCTCTGGTGCTCGCCGTTACTGGCGGCGGCGCTGACGCTTGGTTGCGGCTCGCTGCTGTTTATCGCCCTCGGTCATGATCCGCTGCAAACCCTGCACACGTTGCTGATCGCGCCGGTCAGCGATTTGTATGGCGTCTCCGAACTGCTGGTCAAAGCCTTGCCGATTCTGCTTTGCGCGTTGGGCCTGGCGGTGGCGTATCAAGCGCGAATCTGGAACATCGGCGCCGAAGGTCAATTGCTCCTCGGTGCGTTGGCCGGTAGTGCGTTGGCGGTGAACATCATCGACATGCAAAGTCGTTGGGCGTTGGTGTTGATTCTGCTCACCGGCACCCTCGCCGGCGCCGCGTGGGCGGGGCTGACGGCGTGGCTGCGTACGCGCTTTAACGCCAACGAAATCCTCACCAGCATCATGCTCAATTACATCGCGCTGAACCTGCTGTTGTTTTGCGTGCACGGACCGTTGAAGGACCCGGCCGGCTACAACTTTCCCGAGTCGGCGATGTTCGGCGACGCCAGTCGTTTGCCGCTGTTGCTGGAGGATGGCCGTGTGCATGCCGGGGTGTATTTCGCCCTGCTCGCACTGGTCGCGGTGTGGGTGTTGTTGCAGAAAAGCTTTATCGGATTCCAGATCAAGGTGCTCGGGCTGGACAAGCGTGCGGCGGGGTTTGTCGGCTTTCGCGAGAAGCGGCTGATCTGGCTGGCGCTGTTGATCAGCGGTGGATTGGCCGGGCTGGCCGGGGTCTGCGAAGTCACCGGGCCGATTGGCCAACTGGTGCCGCAGGTCTCGCCCGGGTATGGCTATGCGGCGATCACCGTGGCGTTTCTCGGGCGGCTCAATCCGATCGGAATTCTGTTCTCCAGCCTGTTGATGGCGCTGCTGTACATCGGCGGCGAGAGCGCACAAATGACTCTGAATCTGCCGCAAGCGATCACCCAGTTGTTCCAGGGAATGATGCTGTTTTTCCTGCTGGCCTGTGACGTGCTGATCCTTTATCGGCCACGCCTGAATTTGCGCTGGGTGCGCCGCACTCAAGCAACCGCCGTAACCGCTGGAGCGCTGTGATGGATATCGATCTGCTGAGCAATATTTTCTACGCCATGGTGCGTTGCGGCACGCCGCTACTGCTGGTGGCGCTGGGTGAACTGATCTGCGAGAAGAGCGGCGTGCTCAACCTCGGGCAGGAAGGGATGATGCTGTTTGGCGCGGTGATCGGTTTTATCGTCGCCCTCAACAGCGGCAACCTGTGGCTCGGCGTATTGCTGGCGATGCTGGCGGGGATGCTGCTGTCGTCGCTGTTTGCCGTGGTTGCGCTGGTGTTCAATGCCAATCAGGTGGCAACCGGGTTGGCACTGACGATTTTTGGCGTGGGTCTGTCGACGTTTGTCGGTGCGGCTTGGGTCGGTAAACCGCTGGCGGGGTTCGAGCCGTTGGCGATTCCGTATCTGAGTGAAATCCCGCTGATCGGGCGGATGCTGTTTGCCCAGGATCTGCTGGTGTATCTGTCGTTTGCGGTGTTTGCGCTGGTGGCGTGGGTGATTGTGAAAAGCCGTGTCGGGCTGATCATTCAAGCGGTCGGCGAGAATCCTGATGCGGCCAGTGCGATGGGGTTGCCGGTGCTGACCGTGCGCACCCTCGCGGTGCTGTTCGGCGGGGCGATGGCCGGACTGGCCGGGGCTTATTTGTCGCTGGCGTACACGCCGATGTGGGCGGAAAACATGACTGCCGGACGTGGCTGGATTGCGCTGGCGCTGGTGGTGTTTGCCAGTTGGCGGGTGTGGCGTTTGTTGCTCGGGGCTTATCTGTTTGGGCTCGCCAGCATCCTGCATCTGGTGGCGCAGGGGTTGGGGCTGGCGATTCCGTCGAGTCTGCTGGCGATGCTGCCGTATGTCGCGACGATTGTGGTGCTGGTGCTGTTGTCGCGGGATGCGGTGCGGACGCGGTTGTATGCGCCAGTGTCACTGGGGCAACCGTGGCAGGCAGGGCATTAAGAAGAGACCGGACTGGCCTCATCGCGAGCAGGCTCACTCCCACAGTTGACCGCATTCCCCTGTAGGAGTGAGCCTGCTCGCGATAGCTTTCTGACAGGCAACACCTGAGCAACGCCCCACGCGAGTTCAAAGAGCAGGAAAATCAGCAGTAACGCACTGGCCCCGTGCAGCAGTGCATACCCCTGCCAAGCCGCAAACAGAAACCGCGCCACCGCGTCATAACGCCCATAAACCAACTGCGGATCACGAATCCGCAGCACCGCCCAGACACACACCACCGAACCCAACAAATTCGCCATCAACATGTGCATCGGCTCGAACGCCGGCAGCTCACCGGGCAGATTCAGCGTCTGACTGATCGCCATCAAAACCCCATGCAACGCGGCAAAACTCCACGGTGTGGCAAACGCCGCCGTGACGATCAAGTCATACCAGGCACTGCCGCGCACCAGTCGGCGATACTGCGTTGAAGTCCACATCGTCCATGCTCCAGAAATTCAAAGAGCCTGCACGGTAAAGCCTGGAGTATGCTCCAGGGTCAACACCTCTTTTGAGACTCGAAATGCGCATCGGTGAATTAGCCCTGGCCAGCGCCGTCAGCCGCGACACGTTGCGCTTTTATGAGCAACGCGGACTGATCGCCGCACAACGCAGTGCCAACGGCTATCGCGACTATCCACCGGAGATGGTGCAACTGGTGCTCTACATCAAGACTGCGCAGCGCCTGGGTTTTACCCTCGGCGAAATCGGTAACAGTGTCGCCGCATTATGGAACGCGCCCGACCCGGACAACGCCGTGACGCAACTGCTGCGCGACAAGCTGCAACTGATCGAAACCCGCATGAGTGAACTCGACGCCTTGCGCCACGAGTTGCAACAACGGCTCGGTCAGGCCTGTCCATTAAATCCGTGATCCCTCTTATCAAGGAACCCATCATGTCCAAGGCAAAAAACGCACTGATCATCGGTGCTTCCCGGGGCCTGGGCCTCGGTCTGGTCAAGACGCTGCTGGCGGACGGCTGGCAAGTCACCGCCACCGTGCGCAATCCTTCGAACGCCGAGGCTCTGCAAGCGCTGGGCAAGGTGCGCATCGAAAAACTCGACATGGATGATCAACAAGCAGTCATCGCCCTGAGCCAACAGCTCAAAGGTGAAACCTTCGACCTGCTGTTCGTCAACGCCGGGGTCAAAGGGCCTGATGTGCAGACACCGGGCGGCGCGACGCTGGCCGAAGTCGGGCAACTGTTTTTCACCAATGCCGTGGCGCCGATCAATCTGGCCCAGCGTTTTATCGGGCAGATCCGCGATGGCAGCGGCGTGCTGGCGTTCATGAGTTCGGTGCTGGGCAGCGTGACCATGCCGGATGCGCCGGAGCTGGCGCTGTACAAGGCGAGCAAAGCGGCGCTGAACTCGATGACCAACAGTTTCGTCAGCCAGTTGGGCGAACAGAAACTCACCGTGCTGTCGCTGCATCCGGGTTGGGTCAAGACTGACATGGGCGGCGAAGGCGCCGAGATCGATGTCGAGACCAGCACTCGCGGTCTGATCGATCAAGTGAATGCGTATACCGGCAAAGGCGGGCATCACTTCGTCAACTACAAGGGCGAAACCATTCCCTGGTAAACACTGCATAACCCTGTAGGAGTGAGCCTGCTCGCGATAGCGGTCTGCCAGTCATTATTGATATCGACTGACACGCCGTCATCGCGAGCAGGCTCACTCCCACAAGGGTCTAGTGTTGTCTGGTCGGGTTGGGCTTGCCCGCCACTGCGTTTTGAATGAAACTTCGCACCTCGCCTCCCCGGCGACCCTGGATCAGCAGACAGGGCAACACTGAGCTGGCAACCCTGAACCCAATTTTCAGAGGAGCCGGCCACAATGCCTGCCATCCGTACCTGGTTAAAAAATCCCCTCGCCATTTTCACGGCCAACGAGCTCGATGCCCGTGGCGGTCTGGTGCTGCAAGACGGTGTGATCGTCGAAGTGCTTGGCGTCGGTCAACAACCTTCCGCGCCCTGCCAGGAAGTGTTCGATGCCCGCGAGCATGTGATCCTGCCGGGTCTGATCAACACCCATCACCACTTCTACCAAACCCTGACCCGCGCCTGGGCACCCGTGGTCAACCAGCCTTTGTTTCCATGGCTGAAAACCCTGTACCCGGTCTGGGCGCGCCTGACCCCGGAAAAACTCGCCCTCGCCACCAAAGTTGCTTTGGCCGAGCTGCTGCTGTCGGGTTGCACCACCGCCGCCGATCACCATTACCTGTTCCCGGACGGTCTGGAAAACGCCATCGACGTGCAAGTCGATGTCGTCCGTGAACTGGGCATGCGCGCCATGCTTACCCGCGGTTCGATGAGCCTCGGCGAGAAGGACGGCGGTCTGCCGCCGCAGCAAACCGTGCAAGAAGGCCAGGTGATTCTCGACGACAGCCAACGGCTGATTCACGAGTACCACGAGCGTGGCGACGGTGCGCAAATCCAGATCGCGCTGGCGCCGTGCTCGCCGTTCTCGGTGACGCCGGAAATCATGTCGGCCAGCGCCGAACTGGCGAACAAACTCGACGTACGCCTGCACACACACCTCGCAGAAACCCTCGACGAAGAAGACTTCTGCCTGCAGCGTTTTGGCCTGCGCACTGTCGATTATCTGGACAGCGTCGGCTGGCTCGGCCCGCGCACCTGGCTGGCCCACGGCATCCATTTCAACCCGGACGAAATCGCCCGTCTCGGCCAGGCCGGCACCGGCATCTGCCATTGCCCAAGCTCGAACATGCGCCTGGCCTCCGGCATTTGCCCGAGTATCGATCTGACCGATGCCGGTGCATTGTTCGGTCTGGGCGTTGACGGTTCGGCTTCCAACGATGCCTCGAACATGATCCTCGAAGCGCGTCAGGCGCTGTACATCCAGCGTCTGCGTTACGGCGCCGAGAAGATCACCCCGGAGCGCGTGTTGGGCTGGGCGACCAAGGGTTCGGCGAGTCTGTTGGGGCGTACCGACATTGGTCAGTTGGCAGTCGGCAAGCAGGCGGATCTGGCGTTGTTCAAGCTGGATGAGCTGCGCTTCTCGGGTAGCCATGATCCGATTTCGGCGCTGCTGCTGTGCGGCGCGGATCGCGCGGATCGGGTGATGATTGGCGGCAAATGGCGAGTGATTGACGGGCAGGTTGAAGGGCTGGACCTCAAAGGTCTGATCGCCGATCACAGCCAGGCTGCACGCCAGTTGATCGCCGGTACCTGATCCACCACCGATTAAACCTGTGGGAGCTAGCCCTGCTAGCGATTGCGGTGTGCCAGTAAACAGAAATGTTGCTGATATATCGCATCGCTAGCTGGGCTAGCTCCCACAGTGTTTTGTGGTGGGCCTAAAGGCCCAGCAGGGAGAGCATGATAAACGTCGCAAACAGCACGAAATGGGTCATGCCTTCGATGGCATTGGTCTCGCCGTCATTCAGGTTGATCGCACTGACGATCAGCGTGATGAAGATCATCACTGTCTGTACCGGGGTCATCGCCATCTGGAACGGCTGGCCGGTGTAGAGCGCCATCGCCTCCATCACCGGCACGGTAAGGATCACCGTCGACAACGACGCGCCCATGGCGATGTTGACCACCGACTGCATGCGGTTGGCCAGCGCTGCGCGTAATGCCGTCAGAATCTCCGGTGCCGCCGAAATCGCCGCCACCAGAATCGCCGTGATTACCGGCGGTGCGCCCGTCCCTTCCAGTCCCAGGTCGAGGGTCTTGGACATCACTTCGGCCAAGGCGCCGATCACCACCACACCGAACACCAGAATGCCGATCGACAGCCCCAGGCTTACAGGTTTTGGTTCCTGTTCGACCGGCTCTTTCTTGCGGCGTTTATCCGGATAGCTGTAACTGAAAAAGTAGCTGTGCGGCCCGACCTGCATGCGTAAAAACAACGTGTAAAGCACCACCATCGCGCCAATGGTGAACGCCGAATAAATCTTCCAGTCGGCCTCGGGAATGAACTCCGGCACCACCATCGATACGCCCATCGCGGTAAGGATCATCACGCTGTAGCTACGCGCCGAATCGTCGTTGTAGGACTGCTCGCCGTGCTTGATCCCGCCCATCAACGCGGCGAGGCCAAGGATGCCGTTGATGTCGAGCATCACCGCCGAATAGATCGTGTCGCGCACCAGCGTGGGCGAGGCCTCGTTGTTCATCATGATCGCCAGGATCACCACTTCCACCAGCACGGCGGCGAGGGTCAGGATCATCGTGCCGTATGGGTCACCGACTTTTTCCGCAAGAAGTTCGGCCTGATGGGCGACGCGCATCGAAGCGGCGACGATGAAGGCGATCAGCACCAGACCGGAAATCAGCGCGACGACCTGACCGCTGTGAAGCATCCAATGCTCCAGCGGGTAGGCCACGCACGCGGCGATCACGGCCAGCAGCAGAAAGCTTTCTTGCTTGAGGATGTTGAGCATGTCGAGCCTTTTTGCTGAAGGGAGCGAATGAGCTACTGACTGCGGGACGGCGCTAACGTTTCGTTACACCTTAGCGCACCAGTGGATGGCAGTTGATTTCAGCCATGCACTTTTATTGTCCTTCCCGGCCTCATCGCGAGCAGGCTCACTCCCACATTGGATGCGTACTCCTGTGGGAGCGAGCTTGCTCGCGAAAGCCATTACGCGGTTTCGAGCCGTTTGTTGTCCTGTTGGTCAGCAATTTGCATTGCCCCTGCCCACACACAACAAAATGGAGCTCCACTCATGCGTAAACGTCCGCTGCAAAAACTGCTGTGCGTCGCCATCGGTCTGGGCCTCAGCCTGAGCGCCAGTGCTGCCGATCCGTTGAAAGTCGGCTTCGTCTACATCGGCCCTATCGGCGATCACGGCTGGACGTATCAGCATGAGCAGGGGCGCAAGGCACTGGCCGAAAAACTCGGCGACAAGATCACCACCAACTATGTGGAAAACGTCGCCGAGGGTGCCGACGCCGAGCGGGTGATCCGCAACATGGCCAAGGACAATTACGACCTGATCTTCACCACCTCTTTCGGCTACATGAACCCGACCCTGAAAGTCGCCAAACAATTCCCCAAAGTGACCTTCGAACACGCCACCGGCTACAAGCAGGACAAGAACCTCGGCACCTATCTGGCGCGCACTTACGAGGGCCGCTACGTCGGCGGCTTCCTCGCAGCGAAGATGACCAAGACCAAAAAAATCGGCTACGTCGCCTCGTTCCCGATCCCGGAAGTGATCCGCGACATCAACGCTATCCAACTGGCCTTGAACAAGTACAACCCGGGCACCGAGATCAAAGTGGTGTGGGTCAACTCGTGGTTCGATCCGGGCAAAGAAGCCGACGCCGCCAACGCGCTGATCGATCAGGGCGTGGACGTGGTGTTCCAACACACCGACAGCCCGGCGCCGATCCAGGCCGCCGAGCGCCGTGGCGTATACGCGGTGGGTTACGCCTCGGACATGGCGCACTTCGGCCCGAAAGCGGTGCTGACTTCAATCGTCAACGACTGGGCACCGCACTACATTCAGGCGACCCAAAGCGTGATCGACCACACCTGGAAACCTCAGGATTACTGGGGCGGGCTGAAGGAAGGCACGGTTGAACTGCCGATCAGCGATCTGGTGCCGGCGCCGGTGAAAGCCGAGGCCGAGCAGATCATTGCCGACATCAAGAGCGGCGCATTCCAGCCATTCACCGGGCCGATCAAGGATCAGTCCGGCGCCGAGAAAATTCCGGCGGGCGTGAGCGCGACCACGGTAGAACTGGCGTCGATGAACTATTACGTTGAAGGCATGAAGGCCGAGATGCCGAAGTAACTTCGCTCACCACACAACCTCTGTAGGAGCTAGCCTGCTAGCGATAGCGAAGTGTCAGGCAATACATCTGCCGAATGACAGTTCGCAATCGCCAGCAGGCTGGCTCCCACAGTTGGAACTCAAGCGCATTCAAGGATTGTGTATGAATAGCCTTCCGATCATCGACATCGCCCCGCTCTACAGCGACGACCAAAACGCCTGGCCCGCCGTGGCCGCACAAATCGACCTCGCCTGCCGCGAATGGGGTTTCTTCTACATCAAGGGTCACCCGATCAGCACCGAGCGCGTTGCCGCCCTGCTCGACCACACCCAACGCTTCTTCGCCCTGCCTGCTGCCGAAAAACTCAAGATCGACATCACCCAGACCCGCCATCACCGCGGCTACGGCGCCATCGCCACCGAGCAACTCGACCCGAGCAAACCCAGCGACCTCAAGGAAACCTTCGACATGGGCCTGCACCTGCCGGCCGGGCATCCTGACGTCCTCGCGGAAAAACCGTTGCGCGGGCCCAACCGACATCCGTCGCAAACGGGTTGGGAAGCGTTGATGGAGCAGCATTACCTCGACATGCAAGCGCTGGCGCAAACCCTGTTGCGGGCTATGACCATTGCACTGGATATCGAGCGCGACTTTTTCGACAGCCGCTTCAACGACCCGGTCAGCGTACTGCGCATGATCCACTATCCACCGCGCCACACCGCCAGTTCCGCCGAGCAGCAAGGTGCCGGCGCACATACCGATTACGGTTGCATCACCTTGCTCTATCAGGACAGTGCCGGTGGCTTGCAAGTGAAGAACGTCAAAGGCCAGTGGATCGACGCGCCGCCAATTGACGGCACATTCGTGGTCAACCTCGGCGACATGATGGCGCGCTGGAGCAACGACCGTTATCGCTCGACCCCGCACAGGGTTATCAGCCCATTGGGCGTGGATCGGTACTCGATGCCGTTTTCGCCGAACCACACCCGGACACCCGCATCGAATGCCTGCCCGGATGTCAGGACGCACAGCATCCGGCGAAATATCCGATAACCACTTGCGCCGAATTCCTGCTGTCTCGCTTCGCTGATACCTACGCCTATCGGCGGGAACAGGAAGCCGTGTGATCAACCGGCTGGTCAGGTTTTGCCAATTGTTTCAGCGCGCATCTGTAGAATGGCCGCCATTGCACCTGATGAGAATTCAACAATGTACGATTGGCTCAACGCCCTGCCCAAGGCCGAACTGCACCTGCACCTCGAAGGCTCGCTGGAGCCCGAGTTGCTGTTCGCCTTGGCCGAACGCAACAAGATCGCCCTGCCGTGGAGCGACGTCGAAACCCTGCGCAAGGCGTACGCCTTCAACAATCTGCAGGAATTCCTCGACCTGTATTACCGGGGCGCCGATGTATTGCGCACCTCGCAGGATTTCTACGACCTGACCTGGGCGTACCTGCTGCGTTGCAAGGCGCAGAACGTGATTCACACCGAGCCGTTCTTCGACCCGCAGACCCACACCGACCGTGGCATTCCGTTCGAAGTGGTGCTCAACGGCATCGCCGCCGCGCTGAAGGATGGCGAGCAGCAACTGGGCATCACCAGCGGTTTGATCCTGAGCTTCCTGCGCCATTTGAGCGAAGACGAAGCACAGAAAACCCTCGATCAGGCGCTGCCGTTCCGTGATGCGTTTGTTGCTGTCGGCCTGGACAGTTCCGAGATGGGTCACCCGCCGAGCAAGTTCCAGCGCGTATTCGACCGCGCTCGCCACGAAGGCTTCCTGACCGTCGCCCACGCCGGTGAAGAAGGTCCGCCGGAGTACATCTGGGAGGCCATCGACCTGCTGAAAATCCAGCGTATCGACCATGGCGTACGCGCTATCGAAGACGAACGCCTGATGCAGCGGATCATCGACGAGCAGATCCCGCTGACCGTGTGCCCGCTGTCGAACACCAAACTCTGCGTATTCGATCACATGTCGCAGCACAACATTCTCGACATGCTCGAGCGTGGCGTGAAGGTCACGGTGAACTCGGATGACCCGGCGTATTTCGGTGGTTACGTCACCGAGAACTTCCACGCGCTGTATACCGATCTGGGCATGACCCAGGATCAGGCCAAGCGTCTGGCGCAGAACAGCCTGGATGCACGCCTGGTAAAACCTTGAAGATCAACTGAAAACTTGTGGGAGCGGGCTTGCCCGCGATAGCGGATTATCAGACGACATAGATGTTGGATCTGATGGCCACATCGCGGGCAAGCCCGCTCCCACAGGGGTCGGTGTTAACCAATAGTTTCGGTTTCAGTCAGCTCTTCCAGCGTCTTGCCCCGCGTCTCCATCCCGAACAGCCACACCACACCCGCCGCAATTGCAAAACACAACGCCCCCAAGGCGAACACCCCGCCCTGCCCGGTGATCGGGAACACCAGCCCCGTAACCAACGGCCCCAGCAACGACCCCACCCGGCCAATCGCCGAGGCGAAACCCGAGCCGGTCGCACGTGCCGACGTCGGATACAACTCCGGCGTATAGGTGTAGAGCACCGCCCACATGCCGAACAGGAAAAACTGCATCAACAGCCCCGTGCTGATCAGCAACGCAACGTTGCCGCCGAACACCGCGCTCTGTCCGTAGAGAAACGCCATCACCCCACCGCCGAGCAGAGTGACGATGCACACCGGTTTACGTCCCCATCGCTCCACCAGCCAAGCCGCCATCAGAAAACCGGGAATCCCGCCGAGGGAAATCAGCACCGTGTAATACACCGACTGCGTCACAGCGAAACCCGACTGTTGCAGCAAGGCACTGAGCCACGACGTCAGGCCATAAAACCCGAGCAAGGCGAAGAACCACAGGCTCCAGAGCATCGTCGTGCGCTGGCGGTATTGCGGCGACCAGATCTGCTTGAGCGCCGAGAAGAAATTACCCGGTGGCGTCACGGCGCGCGGCAGACGAATCGGCTCCGGCAAATCCGCGACACCGAGTGAAGCCCGGACGCGGCTTTCAATCCTGCTCAACACTTTGTCCGCCGCCTCATGCCGACCAGCCTGCTCCAGCCAGCGCGGCGATTCCGGGATGAAAAAACGGATCGCCAACACGAACACCGCCGGCACTGCCAACACCAGAAAGATGTCGCGCCAGCCAATCAGCGGCAGCAGAAAGTACGACAGCACGCCCGCTGCGACAAAACCGAGCGGCCAGAAGCCGTCCATCAACGCGATGTAGCGCCCACGACGCTTGGCCGGAATCAGCTCAGAGAGCATCGACTGCGCAATGGGGAATTCCATACCCATGCCGATCCCCAGCAAGACGCGGAACAATGTCAGCGTCTCGACCGTCTGCGCCGTCGAGCACAGGTAACTGGCCACGCCCCACAGCACGATGCTCCACTGGAACACCGGTTTGCGTCCAAAGCGGTCGGCGAGCATCCCGGACAGTGACGCGCCCAGCACCATGCCGAAAAAGCTCGAACTGGCCAGCAGCCCCGCCTGGGCGCTGCTCAGACCGAACTCGGTTTTGATCGAGCCAAGCAGGAACGTCATCATCGCCAGGTCCATGGAGTCGAAGAAGAACGCCAAGGCAATAATGATGAAAATGACTCGGTGATAGCCACTGAGCGGTAGCCGTTCCAGCCGCTCGGCCGCGCTGAAGCCTTGTGTCTGCATGCCAAATCCCCCAATCCGCTAAGTCCCTGATCGAGTGTGCGCGATAACGGCATGGCGCTTTTTCTGGATACGACCTGTTCGCACTCACAGACGACGTCGGCTTTGGGGCGGGCTCGCTGAATGCTCTATTACGCCATTTCCAGCTCGGTTTCCTTGGCGAACCGGTGGATTTCCCGTTGCCCGGCCGCCGTAAGCAGCAGCGCTCGAGAATCGTTGGGCAGCGTCAGCCATCCGGACTGCATGAACAATTGCAGCAACGCTGCGCCGAGGGAACCGCCCATGTGCGGGCGACGTTCGCTCCAGTCCGGACAGGCACAAGCCACTTGTGCCTTGCGATGCGCCAGGGCCTGAATGAACACACCGCGATTGGCCAGTTGGGTCGAGCCCTTGAGGGTGATCACCACCCGTTGCTCGACCTGCTCGATCCAGCCTGCATCGAGCAGACGTTGATAAAGATCGGCGGCCAGCGTGCCGCCCAGATGGTCATCGCAAAAACGCGCACGCAACAGTGACGACGGCGCGGCCTGGGGTTTGTTGATCGGTACGGCGCGCTTGAACACTTGGGGGATTTCCCTGGGTGCGCTGGCGATGGTCGCACTGGCAAGGGCTTCGATGGCCGCAGCGACTTCCGGCGCGGCCATTCGGAAGAAACGTTTGCGTCCACGGGATTCGACTTTCAACAGCCCGCCAGTAGCGAGGCGCCCCAGATGTGCGCTGGCCGATGACGGCGACAGCCCTGCCAGCAACGCCAGCTCCTCGGTCTGCCGGGCCGAACCATCCATCAACGCCCACATCATCGCACTGCGCTTGGGATCGGCCAGCAGCGTGGCGATCTGGCTGATGCAAGGTGCATGTTCCATGTATTCACTCCCTGTGGAATCGTATCGTCTACTGCTCGGAGATATCTTGACCAGTAATGAGTCGTCGGCCAACACGCGAAAAACACCGGGGACAGAAGCAAGGCAAGCCGCTGGTGCAGCACGCTGCGCTTCAGCGGGCGCAATGCTTCAGCGACACATTTCCAGCCCCGGAAAATTCGCTTTGAACCTGCTTTGGCCGGTAGTCGGTGCAGGCATCTGGCGGGCGCTAGTATAAGCGGGATGCCCGACGCTTCCTGCGTCAGGGCTGACACGAAGGGTGATAGTTCCTGAGTGAAATTTCGCTAATTGCCTGCGACTAATGATCGACTTTCAGGAAAGAGGGAAATTGACTACTCAGTTCAGCGCATCGGCTGGCGAGCATTTCCCTCAAAAGGTTCACTGGCTTACTCAATTGGGCGCGATGAGCGCACAGCAGATTCAGTGGAGCACGCTCGCAAAGCAGCTCCGGCAGCAACACCTTGAGGCGCCCCGCAAGGACATCGGCGGCGACATCCAGCCAGGATTTGTAGGCAATCCCCGCCCCGGCGACCGCCCATAACCGCACGACATCGGCGTCATCGCTGAAGCGGTCGCCGCTGACGGTCAGGCCAACCTCGCGTTTACCGTCGTGAAAACTCCAATGGTCGTGAACCCGGCTGCCGAGCATGTACAGCAGGCAATTGTGCTGCGCCAGTTGTTCGAGCTGACGCGGTTCGCCATGCCGCGCCAGGTACGCCGGGGATGCGCAGAGCACACGGCGGTTGTGCGCGGCAATCGGCAGCGCGACCAGGCTGGAGTCCTCCGGCTCGCCATAACGCAAAGCGATGTCCACCGGTTGGCGAAACAAGTCGGCGATGCGGTCGCCCAGCAGCAGGCGCACCGTCAATTGCGGATGTTCGCGCTGAAACTCGTCGAGCCAAGGCAGCAACAGGTTGCGACCAAAGTCCGAAGGCGCCGAGAGCTGCAAGATCCCGCTGACCTGATCCTGTGCCGTGGACAGAAATCGCCGCCCCTCATCGAGATTGCTCAACGCGGCCCGGGCATATTCGAGAAAACCTTCGCCCTCGGCGGTCAGACGCAGACTTCGGGTCGAACGCGCCAGTAAACGTGCGCCGAGTTGCTGTTCGATACGCTTCAACGCAGCGCTGGCCACGGCGGCGGACATGTCCATCACCCGTGCTGCCGCCGACAGGCTGCCCAGATCCGCCGCCCGGACAAACAACTGCAGGTCGTCAAAACGCAGCATTCTCAGCCTCGATTATCAAAAAAATATTGAAAGAGACTGCTCTTTTAGCCGGTTTTATCTTGTAGAGAAATAGCCAATCATCTGCCCCATCGAATTCATCCGCCTCTACACCCCACTTCTGGAGTCGAGCATGTCCCAGGCATTCACCGCTATCGCTACCCTGATCGCCAAACCCGGCCAGCAGGACACTCTCGAACAAGGCTTGCGCGCACTGGTTCCACCAAGCCGCGCCGAAGACGGTTGCAGTCAGTACGACCTGCATCGCGACCTGAGCGATCCGCTGACTTTTTATGTGATCGAACACTGGGCCAGCGAAGAAATTCTCCAGCTTCACAACGCCAGCGAACATTTCAAGAACTTCCAGGCCGCTGCCGGGCAGAGCATCGCCCACTTTGAGCTCAAGCGCCTGGGCGCCATTGCCTGAATCCTTCTTCTATATAGCTACGCCAATTTTTTCGGAGCACCACATGAAAGCCATCGCCTATTACGCATCCCTGCCGATCAGCGACGAAAAGTCCCTGCAGGACATCGAACTGCCGGAGCCGGTCGCCGGCCCGCGCGATCTGCTGGTCGAGGTCAAAGCGATTTCGGTCAACCCGGTCGACACAAAAGTGCGGCAGAACGTAGCGCCTGAAAATGGCGCCGCCAAAGTGCTGGGCTGGGACGTGGCAGGTGTGGTCAAGGCTGTCGGCAGCGAAGTGACGTTGTTCAAGGCTGGCGACAAGGTGTTTTACGCCGGCTCGATTGCCCGCGCTGGTGGCAACAGTGAACTGCACGTGGTCGATGAGCGCATCGTCGGTCACATGCCCAAGTCGCTGGGTTTCGCCGAAGCTGCCGCCCTGCCGTTGACCGCGATTACCGCGTGGGAATTGCTCTTCGAGCGCCTGCAAGTGCGCGAAGGCAAAACCGATGAGGGCCAGAGCCTGTTGATCGTCGGCGCTGCCGGTGGGGTCGGTTCGATCCTCACTCAATTGGCCAGCCAGTTGACCGGGCTCAAGGTGATCGGCACCGCTTCCCGCGCTCAAACCCGCGACTGGGTCAGCGAACTGGGCGCCGATCTGGTGATCGATCACAGCCAGCCGCTGAGCGAAGAACTGAAACGTGCCGGGATCGAGAGCGTGACCCATGTCGCCAGCCTGACCCAGACCGATCAGCACCTTGATCAACTGGTCGAAGCACTGGCTCCGCAGGGCAAACTGGCGTTGATCGACGATCCCAAGGCGCTCGATGTGAGCAAGCTCAAGCGCAAGAGCCTGTCGCTGCACTGGGAGTTCATGTACACCCGTTCGTTGTTCGAAACCCCGGACATGATCGAGCAGCACAAACTGCTCAACCGGGTAGCCGAGCTGATTGATGCGGGAACCTTGAAAACCACACTGGGCGAGCACTTTGGCAAAATCAATGCAGCCAACCTGCGTCGGGCGCATGAAATGCTGGAAAGCGGCAAAGCCAAGGGGAAAATTGTATTAGAAAGTTTCTAAGGATTTGACGATCCCAGCCAGCGCCAGCTCCCGCAAGGATTGGCGCTGTTTGGGTGCTTTTTGCCGTCAGTCAGATGCTTGACCGTTGTCACAATTGCGATCGTATTCGGGTCTACAATCGAAACCTCTGCGATACATCTTTTACGTTAGGGAGGTCAGCAATGAAGATCCTGATAAAAGAAGTGGCAAAGTCTCAGTGGCAAGTTCGACTCGATCAACACGCCGTGACGTTCCGCAGTGAAGCCGAGGCTCTGGCTTTCACCCGCACCCTCGAAGCGCGACTTTGCGCTCCCCATCAGATCCCCGACCGCAGCCAGCAACGCGCTGCCGGCTGAGGCTTACGCCTCGGCTTGAGCTTGTGCCAATGCCCGGGCATTTTGCAGACGCCGGGTGAGTAACGCCGCGCTCACCACCAATACACCGCACAGGCTGATGACTATTGCCATCGGCACGGCGGTGCCGTCGTGCAATACCCCAACCAGTGCCGAAGCACCGGCGGCGACGCTGAACTGCATGCAACCGAGTAGCGCCGAAGCGCTGCCGGCACGGCCTCGTTGCCCATTCATCGCGCAGGCTGCGGCGTTGGGGCTGATGCAACCAAGGCTGGCGACACAAATGAACAGTGGAATCAGCAGCGGCCACAATGCCTCAGTGTGCAGAGAGCTGACGGCCAGCAATGTCAGAGCGGCGCCCAGATAAACCCAGACCGCCCGCGCCAGCAGAAACGCCGGACCACGCTTGGCCAACAGTCGCGCGTTGACCTGCGCCACCAGAATGAACCCCGCCGCGTTGGTGCCGAACAGCCAGCCGAAATGCTCGGCCGGCACACCGTAAAGCTTGATGAAGATGAATGGCGAGCCAGCGATGTAGGCAAACATCCCGGCGATGGCGATGCCACCGGTCAGGGCATGGCCCAGATAGACCGGATCAGCCAGCAAGCGACCGTATTGGCGCAAAGCTCCCGACAATGGCTGGCGCGGCATATGCGCCGGCATACTTTCCGGCAAGCCGAGCGCCACAGCCAGACCGGCCAGGGCACTGAACCCGGTCAATACCAGAAAGATCGACTGCCAACCCGTGGTGTTGACCAGCAGACCGCCGAGCATCGGCGCCAGAATCGGTGCCAGGCCCATCACCAGCATCAATTGCGAAAAGACTTTAGCCGAACCCACCGCATCGCACTTGTCGCTGACCACTGCCCGGGAAATCACCATCCCCGCACAACCGCCCAAGGCCTGCACGAAGCGTGCGCCGATCAGCCATTCCAGGTTCGGCGCGTAGGCGCAGGCCAATGACGCAAGGGTGAACAGCGCCAGACCAACGAGCAATGGAATCCGCCGCCCGAAGCGATCCGCTACCGGGCCGTAAGCCAGTTGGCCAATCGAAAGACCGAGAAAATACGCGGCCAGCGTCATCTGCACGTGTTTCTCGTCGGTGCCGAACGCCAGCGCCATGGCCGGAAACGCTGGCAGATAAAAGTCGATCGCCAAAGGACCAAAAGCGGTCAAGGCACCGAGAATCAGAATGGTACGGAAGTTCATCAGGCATCCAGGAGTCGCGTGAGTCGGCAGCCCGACAGTCTAGCCGCGCCGGGACGCCTTGAACATTCCGATAGGTCGCTAACTATTAAAAAATCACTATGTTCCGAGACAAACCTGTGGCGAGGGAGCTTGCTCCCTCACCACAAAGGTTTATGGAGTCAGGCGAGTTTGACGGCGTAGCCTTCCTCACTGATTGCCTCAATCACTTGATCGGCACTCAGCGCACTTTCGACGCCGACCTCTTTCGCCGCCAGATCGACCCGCACGCTGGCGGCCGGGTCTTTCGCCTGCACGGCGTTGGTGATGGCTTTGACGCAGTGACCGCAGGACATGCCTTGAACGTTGAACACTTGCATGGAATGACTCCTTTGAGTGAGGTTGCCAGCACTCTGGAGCTTGCCACGATGGCAAGGTCAAGTTATGAAAGAAACTGCCGGGCTGGCATTCGGCGTCGCGCTCGGCCAAGCTGCGTGCATCAATGACTCGAACTCAGGAGATTCAGCCATGCGCTGGTCAGCTATCAGCCTGTTTGGCTTCCTCAGCCTCTTTGCCGTCCTGCCTCAGGCCAACGCGACCGGCGAGGATTACGCCGTTCTGATCATCTCGCGCGAGCGCCTCGAAGTGGCGACCTCCTGCGAAATCGGCGTGTATATCCAGGACCAGTTTGTCGGGCGCCTGCTGCAAGAGCAGACCACCGCGTTCAACCTGCCCCACGGCACAGTTTCCGTACGTCTGAAACTTGAGCCTGGTCAGGTCAAGGGTTGCGAACCGGGGATGCTGGCACCGCCGGCGCAGGAAATCTCGCTCAAGGCCGGCGACGTGGTGAAGTACCGGATTGCCTTGTCCACAAAAGGCTTGTACCTCAGACCCGCCGCCCTCGAATACTGAACATAGCCAGAACTGTGGGAGCTAGCCTGCTAGCGACGGGATGTGTCAGTCAGCATCAATGCTGAATGACTCACCGCTATCGCCAGCAGGCTGGCTCCCACATTTTTTTTGCCCTGCGACACCTTGCAGATTGGCGCTTGACCTTGCCCGCATGGCAAGGTTGATCCTGTAGGCATCTTCTACAGGGAGTAAGACCGATGTCCGATTCCATCACTTTCGATCTGCCGATAGCCGGCATGACCTGCGCCAGTTGCGCCGGGCGGGTCGAGCGCGCCTTGAGCAAAGTCAGCGGCACCCGTGCCGTCAGTGTCAATCTGGCCACCGAGCAGGCCCGCGTCGAGGCGCCCGGCGACAGCTTGCCGGCGTTGATGGAAGCCGTCGAGCGCGCCGGTTACAGCGTGCCGCAGCAGACTATCGAGTTGAGCATCGAAGGCATGACCTGCGCCTCTTGCGTGGGTCGCGTCGAGCGAGCGCTGAATAAAGTCCCAAGGGTCAAAAGCGTCAGCGTCAACCTCGCCAATGAACGCGCTCACCTCGAATTACTCGGTCAGGTCGATCCACAAACCCTGACCGACGCCGTCAGCAAGGCCGGCTACTCCGCCAGTGTCTGGCAAGCCGAAAATCCGTCAACCGACAACCAGCAACAGCGTCTGCAACGTGAACGCTGGGCGCTGATCTGCGCCATCGCCCTCGCCTTGCCGCTGGTGTTGCCGATGCTGCTGCAACCCTTCGGCATTCACTGGATGCTCCCGGCCTGGGCGCAATTTGCCCTCGCCACGCCAGTGCAATTCATCTTCGGTGCGCGGTTTTACGTGGCCGCGTGGAAAGCGGTACGTGCGGGTGCCGGCAACATGGATTTGCTGGTCGCCCTCGGCACCAGCGCCGGTTATGGCTTGAGCCTGTACGAATGGGCGACCGCCGCCGGGCGCATGCCACATCTGTATTTCGAAGCCTCGGCGGTGGTCATCGCTTTGGTGCTGCTCGGCAAATACCTGGAGAGTCGCGCCAAACGCCAGACCGCCAGCGCCATCCGCGCCCTTGAAGCTCTGCGTCCGGAACGAGCGATTCAGGTGATCGAAGGTCGCGAGCAAGACGTCGCCATCAGTGCGTTGCGCCTGGGCGATCTGGTGCTGGTCAAACCCGGCGAACGCTTCCCTGTGGACGGCGAAGTCCTCGAAGGTCAGAGCCACGCCGATGAAGCACTGATCAGCGGCGAGAGCCTGCCCGTGCCAAAACAACCCGGCGATAAAGTCACCGGCGGCGCGATCAACGGCGAAGGTCGGCTGCTGGTCAGCACCACCGCTCTCGGCGCGGAAAGCGTGCTGGCGCGGATCATTCGTCTGGTGGAAGACGCGCAGGCAGCGAAAGCACCGATTCAGAAACTGGTGGATAAAGTCAGCCAGGTCTTCGTGCCGACCGTGCTGGTGTTGGCCCTCGCCACGCTGATTGGCTGGTGGCTGTACGGCGCACCGCTGGAAACTGCACTGATCAATGCCGTCGCCGTATTAGTGATCGCGTGCCCGTGTGCCCTCGGCCTCGCCACGCCGACTGCGATCATGGCCGGTACCGGCGTCGCCGCGCGCCACGGGATTCTGATCAAGGATGCCGAAGCGCTGGAACGTGCGCATGAAGTCAGCGCTGTGGTCTTCGACAAGACTGGCACTCTGACCTCAGGTACCCCGCGTATCGCCCACTTCACCGCCCTTGATGGCGACGAAGACAACCTGCTGAAACTGGCCGGCGCGCTGCAACGCGGCAGCGAACACCCACTGGCGAAAGCGGTGCTGGACGCGGCTGCCGAACGCAATCTGCAAGTCCCCGACGTCATCGATAGCCAGTCCCTGACCGGACGCGGTATCGCCGGCACGTTAGAGGGCCGCCGATTGGCGCTGGGCAATCGGCGCATGCTCGATGAAAGCACGTTGAGTACGGGCACTCTCGCCGAGTCCGCCAACGCTTGGGAGGCTGAGGGCCGGACATTGTCGTGGCTGATCGAGCAAAGCCCCGAACCGCGCGTCCTCGGCCTGTTCGCCTTCGGCGACACTCTCAAACCCGGCGCGCTGCAAGCGGTGCAACAACTTACCGCACGCGGTATCCACAGCCATCTGCTGACCGGCGACAATCGCGGCAGCGCCAAAGTGGTCGCCGAAGCCTTGGGTATCAGCAGCGTGCACGCCGAAGTGCTGCCCGCCGACAAGGCTGCGACCGTCGCCGAACTGAAAAAAACCGGCGTAGTGGCAATGGTTGGCGACGGCATCAACGACGCCCCCGCGCTGGCCGCTGCGGACATCGGAATCGCCATGGGCGGCGGCACCGACGTCGCCATGCACGCGGCAGGGATTACGCTGATGCGCGGCGATCCACAGCTGGTGCCAGCGGCACTGGAAATCAGCCGCAAGACCTACGCGAAGATCCGCCAAAACCTGTTCTGGGCCTTCGTCTATAACCTGATCGGGATTCCGCTGGCAGCGTTCGGTTTCCTCAACCCGGTGCTGGCGGGCGCTGCGATGGCGCTCTCGAGCGTCAGCGTGGTGAGCAATGCGCTACTGTTGAAAACCTGGAAACCCAAGGATCTGGAGGAGCATCGATGAACATCGGCCAAGCAGCCCGCCAAAGTGGCCTGAGCGCAAAGATGATTCGTTATTACGAGTCGATCGGCCTGCTCAAGGCTGCGCATCGCACCGACAGCGGTTATCGGGTTTACGGCGATGATGATTTGCACACGCTGGCGTTCATCAAGCGTTCGCGGGACTTGGGCTTTTCGCTGGAGGAAGTCGGCAAGCTGCTGACGCTCTGGCAGGATCGCCAGCGGGCCAGCGCCGATGTGAAAGCCCTGGCCCGTCAGCACATCGACGAGCTGAACCAGAAGATCCGCGAACTCGGACAGTTGCGCGACACCTTGCAGGATCTGGTCGAGCACTGTCAGGGCGACCATCGCCCCGACTGCCCGATCCTCAAGGAGCTGGCGTCGGGCTGCTGCGTACAACCCGTCCGCGCCTGATGGCCAACACTTTCACCGTCAGCAGGGTCGCCAACGGAATGCCGTGGAACAGCAATACCACGGCACCCGGCGCCCACCACGCGTAAAACGGCGCGGCGATCAGCATGCCGATGCCGAATCCGGTCATTTGCAGCAGAGTCAGAAAACTGAAGATCGGCAGGCGCAAGTGCTCGGGCTCGCGCTGCAAGCGCGACATCAGACCGACTTCGGAAAACCCGTCGCCCAAGCCCGCCGGCAGTGAAAACAACAGCAGTCCGTAGAGGCTGTGCTGCTGAAACATCAGAATGAAGCCGCAGGACATCAGCATCACGCCGTAGAAAAACCGCCGCTCCAGATTGATGTTTTCCGAGCCACTCATGCGACTGGCGATCCGCGCACCGAGCAGTTTGCCGCTAGCCCATACCGCCAGCATCAGGCCGAGAGTGGTACTCGCCGAGTCCGGTGTCAGCAGCTTCGAGATAATCGGGAACCCGACGTTGTGCGCGGCACTGCCCAGCGTGTCGGCCATCGACACCGCGAGCATCGCGGCCACCACTGGCGCACTGCGCAAGCCTTGAACCAAGGCCGACCATTCGCCTCTTTCGGTATCCGCCCCGGCCTTCGCTTCAGGTGCCTTGAAGCGCAGTGGCAGGATCAGCATGGCTGCCAACAGATAGGTCAGCGCATTCAGAGCGAACACGGTTTCGAAACCAACCCCCGCCACCAGCAATCCCGAGACCAGACTGCCGCCGACCATCGCCGCCGATGACGCCGAGGTGATCCATGCGTTGGTTTTCAGCAATTGGTCGGGCTCGATCAGCCTTGGCAATTGACTGTTGAGGCCGATGGCGAACATCGAATTGCCGAAGCCCAGGCCGAAGGCAATCAGCGGCAAAATCAGCGCCTGCTGGCTGGGCGGCACGATCAGCAACAGACCGAGCACCCCGGCGCGCAATAGATCGAACGCAACCAACGGCAAACGCCCGCTCCAGCGCCGGTAGAACCGGGTGCCGATCAGACTGGCGAATATCCCCCCGCCGACACGACTGGCGAGAAAAATCCCGACGCTCATGGCGCTGTTGCTCAGCAGATAGACGTAGGTGGCCAGCGCAACCATGTTGAGGAAGGCGCCGAAATCGGAGATCAGTCGGGCGGTGATGATCAGATGGGCATTGCGCGAGGCGTTCACATTCAGTCCTTGAGTGTGCGGAGGCCGACTAGATTCCCATACGAATTTCAAGAACACCACAAATCCCTGTGGGAGCTGGCTTGCCAGCGATAGCAATGGTTCAGCCTGGCAAATATGTATTGAATTCACCGGCCTCTTCGCTGGCAAGCCAGCTCCCACAGGGACTTGTGGTTTTCAAAACATGAGGCACAAAAAAACCGGCCGAAGCCGGGTTTCTGTTAGTCGATCACTGCATCCACGGTGGTGGAGGCGGTTCTTCCGACTTGCCGTTGGGCTCGTCGTCAGCCGCACGGATCGCCTGCTTGCGCTCTTCGTCGAGACGCGCCGCTTCGATCTCGCGCAGAATCCCGCCGACATCCGCCAGCTCTTCCGGATCATCGAACTCACCGGTCAGCACGCTGGCCGGGTGCAAGGTGCCGGCTTCGTACAGCGCCCACATTTCCTTCGCGTACTTGGTCTTCTTCAACTCCGGCGCAAAACGACCGAAGTACAGAGCCATGTTGCCGACGTCACGCTCAAGCATGCTGAACGCATGGTTGTTGCCCGCCGCATCAACTGCCTGAGGCAAGTCGATGATGACCGGGCCGGTCGGTGTCAGCAGCACGTTGAACTCGGAAAGGTCACCGTGCACCAGACCGGTACACAACATCAGCACGATCTGCGAAATCAGGAACGCGTGATATTCACGGGCCTGATCCGGTTCCAGCACCACGTCGTTCAGACGCGGCGCGGCATCGCCGTATTCGTCGGCCACCAGTTCCATCAGCAGCACGCCTTCAAGGAAGTCGTACGGCTTGGGCACTCGCACCCCGGCACCCGCCAGACGAAACAGCGCCGCCACTTCGGCGTTCTGCCAGGCATCTTCGGTCTCTTTGCGACCGAACTTCGAGCCCTTGGCCATCGCCCGCGCCTGTCGGCTGTTACGGACCTTGCGACCTTCCTGATACTCGGCCGCCTGGCGGAAACTGCGTTTATTCGCCTCCTTGTAGACCTTCGCGCAACGTAACTCGTTGCCACAGCGCACCACATAAACAGCTGCTTCTTTACCACTCATGAGTGGGCGCAGCACCTCGTCGACCAGACCGTCCTCGATCAGGGGTTCAATGCGTTTTGGAGTCTTCATCAGCTTTTATTGTGGGTCCTTTATTACCAAACACGCGAATGTCACTCGTTATACGGCAATCCTCGCGTCACGGGGAGGGGTTGCCGACCTGTGAACCTGTGGATGCACACACTATGCCGGATTAATCGACGCCATTGAACGCTTGCCGGATCGCTGCGAATCATAGCCGAGCCAGTGCCAATTGTTGGCAACTGGATTGGAGGGCATTTGCGACAGGATCTGACATGCCGATGCATTCCCGGCGGGATTTTGTTCAGCGTTCGATGATGGCGGTGACACCCTGCCCCCCCGCTGCACAGATCGAAATCAACCCTCGCCCCTTCCCCGCCGCGTCCAGCAACTTCGCCATGTTCGCGACAATTCGCCCCCCCGTCGCCGCAAAAGGATGACCCGCCGCCAACGAACTGCCCTTCACATTGAGACGGCTGCGATCAATCGAGCCCAGCGGCGCATCGAGGCCCAGTCGGGTTTTGCAGTATTCAGGATCTTCCCAGGCTTTCAATGTGCATAGCACCTGGGCGGCGAACGCTTCGTGGATTTCGTAGTAATCGAAGTCCTGCAACGTCAGCCCGTTGCGTGCCAGCAAGCGTGGCACGGCATACACCGGGGCCATCAGCAGCCCTTCGGCGCCGTTGACGAAATCCACCGCCGCCGCTTCGCCGTCACGCAGATAAGCGAGGATCGGCAAGCCGCGTTCTTTCGCCCATTCTTCGCTGCCGAGCAGCACCACTGAAGCGCCATCGGTCAGCGGTGTGGAGTTGCCGGCGGTCAGCGTGCCCTTGGCGCTTTTCTCGAAGGCCGGTTTCAGCGTCGCGAGTTTTTCCAGGGTCAGGTCGGGGCGCAAATTGTTGTCGCGGGTCAGGCCGAGGAACGGTGTCATCAGGTCGTTGTGCCAGCCTTCGCTGTAGGAAGCGGCGAGTTTCTGGTGGCTTTCGAGTGCCAGTTGATCCTGGGCTTCGCGGGGGATGCTCCAGGTTTGCGCCATCAGTTCGCAGTGTTGGCCCATCGACAGCCCGGTACGGGGCTCGCCGTTGCGCGGGAATTCCGGGATCAGGTGTTTGGGGCGCAGTTGCAGGAAAGTCTTCAGTTTGTCGCCGGTGGTCTTGGCGCGGTTGGCTTGCAGGAGAATCTTGCGCAGGCCTTCGCTGACGCTGATCGGCGCATCAGAGGTGGTATCCACGCCACCGGCAATGCCGCAATCGATCTGACCGAGGGCGATTTTATTGGCCACCAGCAGCGCGGCTTCCAGACCGGTGCCGCAGGCTTGCTGGATGTCATAAGCCGGTGTGGCCGGTGACAGTCGCGAGCCGAGCACGCATTCGCGGGTCAGATTCATATCCCGTGACAATTTAAGCACCGCACCCGCCACCACTTCGCCAATGCGCAGGCCGTGCAGGTTGTAGCGTTCGATCAGGCCTTCGAGGGCGGCGGTGAGCATCACCTGATTGCTGGCGGTGGCGTACGGCCCGTTGGAGCGGGCAAAAGGGATCCGGTTACCGCCGATGATCGCGACGCGGCGCAGCTGACTCATGAAAAGCTCCTTTTCAAATAATCGAAATTCACCCAAAACCTGTGGGAGCTGGCTTGCCAGCGATAGGGCCAGCACATCCAAAATATTCAGTGGCTGACACTCCGCCATCGCTGGCAAGCCAGCTCCCACAGGTAATACATTCAGCCCAAAGACCTGCTAAATCCCAGAGGCAAACTACTCTGCTGATCAAGCGTAGGCCTTATTGCGTGGATCGAACGATTGATTGCCGTTGGTAGTCCACACTTTGAACCCCATCTTCTGGAGAGCGTTCCATGTCTGACCGCTATATCGACTTCGCCAACTCGTCCATCGGCCATCGTCTGGTCGGGGCATTGGGCCTGCCGTCGCCGGTTCGCCTGGAACGCTGGCAGGCCGGGCGCCTGCGGCCGGTGGAAGGTGCGCTGCTGATCGGCGGCGGGGCGCTGGCGCAACACGTCAGCACTTTCGCCAATCGACTGACCGATGCGATTTACCGCTACGGCGAGCAACCTGCAACCGCCACCGAATGGATTCCCGGCCACGGCCCGAAACTCAAAGCCGTGGTGTTCGATGCCAGTGATCTGCAACACACCGATCAGCTCAAGCAACTGCGCGAATTCTTCCAGCCGCTGATGAAAAACCTCGAATCCAGTGCGCATCTGGTGATTCTTGGCCGCGCGCCGGAAACTCTCAGCGAACCGTTCGCCGCCAGCGCACAACGGGCGCTCGAAGGCTTCTCGCGCTCGCTGGCCAAGGAAC
Organism: Pseudomonas sp. McL0111; assembly: GCF_052567255.1. Classification (NCBI taxonomy): domain Bacteria; kingdom Pseudomonadati; phylum Pseudomonadota; class Gammaproteobacteria; order Pseudomonadales; family Pseudomonadaceae; genus Pseudomonas; species Pseudomonas sp. McL0111. The sequence goes on from NZ_CP199585.1 coordinate 769,938, forward strand.
TGCGCAGCGGCGGCACGCTGCAATTGATCTACGTCGGTGACGACGCCGAAGATCAACTCGAAGGTCCGCTGCGGTTTTTCCTTTCGCCAAAAAGCGCATTTGTCTCGGGGCAAGTGATTCGCCTGACGTCGTGCGAAACCCCGGTGACCGACTGGACGCGGCCGCTGGCCGGACGCAAGGCGCTGGTGACAGGCGCGGCACGCGGGATCGGCGCCTCCATCGCCGAAACCCTGGCCCGCGATGGTGCCGAGGTGATCCTGCTCGACGTGCCACCGGCCAAGACCGATCTGGAAGCCCTCGCCGCACGTTTGGGCGGACGCAGCATCACCCTCGATATCTGCGCCGAAGACGCAGGTGCGCAACTGATCGAACAGTTGCCGGATGGCCTCGACATTCTGGTGCACAACGCCGGGATCACCCGCGACAAAACCCTCGCCAACATGACCCCGGAATTCTGGGACGCGGTACTGGCGGTCAATCTCAATGCGCCACAAGTGCTGACCAAAGCGCTGCTCGACAGCGGCACCCTGCATGACAACGCGCGAGTGATTTTGCTGGCCTCGATCAGCGGCATTGCCGGTAATCGTGGGCAAACCAACTACGCCGCGAGCAAGGCCGGATTGATCGGTCTGGCGCAAGCGTGGGCGCCGACGTTGCTGGAGCGTGGCATCAGCATTAATGCGGTGGCGCCGGGATTCATCGAAACGCAGATGACCGCGCACATTCCATTCGCCCTGCGTGAAGCCGGGCGACGCATGAGCTCGCTGGGCCAGGGCGGCCTGCCGCAAGACGTCGCCGAAGCCGTCGCCTGGCTGGCGCAACCGGGCACTGGCGCGTTTACCGGGCAGGCGCTGCGGGTCTGTGGACAAAGTGTTCTGGGGGCCTAGGCATGAGCATCGAATGGCACACGCTGGATCGCGAACCGAGTCTGCCCGGCTTGTATGTGCAGGCCGCCACGCGCCGCAAGATCACCGGCACCACCCTGCCCGACAGCGGTTTGCGCTGCTGGGTCGATATCGACGGCAAACGTCTGGCGAACTATCGCAAGGTCTGCGGGTTTACCGATGACGGTCTGCTGCCACCGACTTATCCGCACGTCCTGGCGTTTGCCTTGCAGATGCAGTTGCTCACGGCGAAGGAGTTTCCGTTTCCGCTGCTGGGGCTGATTCATCTGAGCAATCGCATTCGTGTGTTGCGACCGCTGGGCGGGATCACGCGGGCGCAGGTCAGCGTCCGCGTGCACAACCTGCAACCGCACCCGAAAGGCGCGACGTTCGATCTGCTGACCACGCTGGATGATCAGCTCGGGCCGTTGTGGGAAGCAGAGAGCCAGATGCTCTGTCGCGGGGTCAAACTCGACGGCGAGCCGGTCGAGCAAACCTGGGAACCGTCGCTATCGCTGAGCGAAGTAGCGCACTGGAAGGCTCCGGCGGACATTGGCCGGCAATACGCCAAGGTTGCCGGGGACTACAACCCGATTCACCTGAGTGCAGCCAGCGCGAAACTGTTCGGCTTTCCCACGGCCATCGCCCACGGGTTGTGGAACAAGGCGCGCACGCTCGCGGCGCTGGGCGAGCATCTGCCTAAAGCCAATCTTGAAATCTTTGTGCAATTCCGCAAACCGGTGCGGTTGCCGAGTGAGGTGACGTTGCTGGCGAGTGCGCCGGGGTCGAGTGGTGAACTGCGATTGATCGGTGCCGGGGATCTTGAGCATATGGTCGGGCAGTGGCAGCCAATTGCCTGAGCAACCTTAGCGGGCCTGTAAATTGTGTATATATCACTTAAGTTTTTCCGCACTGCGCGCCCTTCCCCGCAAAAAAACCAGCCTTGATTTTCAAGGCTTTTTTTTGCGCTTCTATATCTTGGGTATTAGTCGTTAGGCACTGCGCAACGCCTTATATATAAAGGCGTTAATACCAACTTGAGAATGGCGTGAACCCGGCCCCGGGACTGAGATTGGCACCACGGACGAGGCATCGGCGACGAAAGATCGGCGGGCCATCGAAGGCAACGAACGTTGCGTCAGGTGCAGGAATCTCAATCATGAAAATTCAAGTGTGGTGCAAATCGGCAACAGCTTTGGCATTGATCCTTTCCCTCGGCCTCGCCGCCGGTTGCAGCAGTGGCGGTGGCGGTCATCACAGCAGCTCCGGCAGCAGCTCGACTCCGGCAGCAGGAACCGGCGGCACTGGCGGAACAAGTGGCACTGGTGGCACCGGAGGCACAGGTGATACCGCGGGTACCGGTGGAACTGGTGGTACTGGTGGCACTGGCGGCACTGGAGGTACCGGCGGAACAACCGATCCAACCAACCCGACTGGGCCTACCGACCCCACTGGCCCGACCACACCAACCACACCTACTCCACTGGTAACGACCACATTGATACAGGATGTCGGCAAAACCGTCAGCGGTGTCGGCGACGGCGTTGGTCAGGTAGGCGACTCACTGAGCACCGTGCCGGTTGTAGGTGGTGTCGTACAAAGTGCAGTCAACACCACCGGTAACGTGGTCAGCACATTGGGTGACGGTGTGGCCAACGGCATCGGCAAACTGGGCACCACCGATAATGGCCTGGGCGTGACCGCTTCGGCAGTCGGCGGCGTGGTGACAGATGTCGGCAACGGGGTTTCCGACCTCAGCGGCAAACTTGCTACCGCTACCACTAGCGTTCCAGTGGTGGGCGGCGTGGTCACCAAAGTCGCACCGTTACTCGAAGGTGTCGGCGAAAAAGTCACCATGCTTGGCGACACCCTCAGTACTGCAACCACTACCGGGCCTCTGGGCTCAGTGACCAAAAGCGTCGGCAACGGTCTGGTGCCGGTGATTGCGATGGTTGAAAGCACCACCGACAAAGTCGGTGATGCCACAGGCCTGGGTGATCCACTCAAAGGCGTGATCCAGAAAGTCGGCGATACCGTCAACGGTGTGGGCGACAAAGTCACCGATGTCGGCAATGGCAACGCGCTGACCAATACTCTTGGCGGTGCCCTGAGCAATGCCGGCACAGCAGTCGGTAAAGCGGGCGGTCTGGTGTCCAACGGCACGAGTACAGGTAGTGGCCTGGGTGGCGGTCTCGGCGGCGGCCTGGGTGGTACTGGCCTGCTGCAAACCGTCGGCGGCGCAGTGGTCAACGTCAGTTCAGGCCTGAACGCCGGCAACACCAATGGCGTGGTGAGTGCAGGTGGTGTCGCAGGCGTATCGGCGGGCAATGTGGTTGCCTCGCTCAACACAGTTCTTGGTGGTTCCGGCACACCGATCACTGGCTCGACTGCACCGCTGGCAGCATTGGGTAATAGCTTGGGCGGTGCGCTCAACCCAGCCACCAGCGCGGTTACCAGCCTGACTCAAAACGTCGGTGCCGCAACCGGCCTCGGTACACCTGTCGCTGGCCTCACCGGTCAGGTTGGCGCCGCAGTCGGTGGTCTGGGCGGAGCAATAGCCGCAACGAATAATCCAGTAGGCACTGCGGTCGGTGGTCTCGTCAGCAACGTCGGCGGCACTGTTGCATCGGTCGGTGGTCTGGTCAACGGCGGCACCGGTACCGGCACAGGCGCAACAGGTGGTCTGGGCGGAGTACTTGGTGGTCTGACCGGCGCTCTTGGAGGCAACAAACGCTAAATTGCACCTGGCCGATTCGACGGCCTCACCTACAGCGCCTACGCTTGGTTGAGGGCGGAAGACTCCCACGAGTTTTCCGCTTTTTTTCTTGGGAAAAAAGACAGCCTCGAGCTGCGACCTGACCATGGAGTGTCCTATGCGCGTATTGGCATCCCTGCTGTGCCTCAGCCTCAGTTCCGCCGCCCTCGCCGACACCCTGCCCAGTTTCCTCAACAGCAACGAAACCATCCGCAATCTGCCGGTGCCGAACCTGCCGGCCGACGCCTATCGCCCGAACGTGGCGCCGTTGCAAGTCCCTGACCCCGGCGCAGCCGCCGCGCAACCGTTGATGATGGCGACCAAAATCAAGCTCAAGACGGTGCAGATCGAAGGCGGGACAATCTATCCGCTGAACGAACTGGCGGACAATTTCAAACCGCTGATCGGCCATGAAACCAGCCTCGCCGACCTGATCGAAGCCACTCGCAATATCACCCGTCGCTACCAGCAAGACGGCTATCTGCTGTCCTACGCCTTCCTGCCACAACAGAAATTCGATGACGGCGTGGCACGCGTGGTGCTGGTCGAAGGTTATGTGCGTGATGTGCAGATGCAGGGCGATGTTGGCCGGGTGAAAAGCCTGCTCGACAAACTGGCGGCGAAGATCCAGGCCGAACGCCCGCTGACGCGCAAGACGTTCGAGCGCTATACCACGCTGATGACGCGTATTCCCGGCGTAACGATTCAGGCCCAGGTGCCGCCACCGGGCACCACCGACGGCGCCACTACGCTAGTCGCCCAGGCCAGCCGCAAACCGTTCACCAGCACGCTGAGCACCACCGAGGACAACCGCAACGGCACCCAGGCGCTGCTCGGTGTCAGCAGCAACTCGCAGACTTCGATGGGCGAACAGCTAAGCCTCAGCGGCCTGTTTCCGCCAGGGGACGACAAAGAGCATTACTACCGTCTGGACTACAACCAGTTCCTTGATGCCGAAGGTACACAACTGGCGTTGTCCGCCTCACGCTACCGCGCCGACCCGGGCACTAACGTCCAGCTCGACAACGGCCTGGAGCTCAAACCGCACCGCGAAAACGACCGTTACTCGATCGGCGTCAGCCTGCCGCTGATTGCCTCATCCACCGAACTGCTCAACGTCGGTACGCGCTTGTATGCGGTCAACGACAAGACCCGCTACAACGTCATCGGCTACCCGCTCAGCGTCGAAGAACGCACCGACATCCGCGCCCTCGCCTTCGAAAGCGACTGGCGCAAGGTTGATGCCCGGCAATTGCGGATTATCAGCGGCGGGATCTATCAAGGCCTCGACAGCATGGGGGCGAAGACCAACAACAGCGCGATTGACCTCAACTTCTTCCGCGTGCGCCTGTCCGGTGTGCAGAGCGACAAGTTCTTCGACAACTGGCAAGGCGTGCTCTCGGGCGCGCTGTACTGGACCGACGACACGTTGCCCGACAGCGAACGCGCGGTGTTCGGCGGACAGAATTTCGGTCGCGGCTACCCCGACGATCAGGCTTCAGGCGACAAGGGTTGGGGGGTGGCTTACGAGGTCAACTACAGCTTCAATCGTGACGGCAGTTGGGTGCGCATCCTGCAACCGTATGTGGTGCTGGATCGTTCGAAATCCTGGTTCAACAAACTGCCGATTCAAGACAGCGACCTGTCCTCGGCAGCCGTCGGCTTGAGATTTGGCGATGCCAAGTATTACAACATCGCACTGGAAGCGGCGAAGCCGATGTCCGACGAAGCACTGGACACCCTCAATCGCCGTCCGCGTTACAGCATCAGTTTCAGTTATCAGTTGTAGGGTGTCAGACAGCTCCCACAGGGTCACAGAGATTCCTGTGGGAGCTGGCTTGCCAGCGATGAACGATAACGCGGTCTCAACGTCGATCAGAACGCGTAACGCACTTTCGCCGTGAAGCTGTCGGAGTCAAAACCGGTCGACGTCACATAGTTATACGAACCGCCAACGCTCCAGGCGCCCATGCGGTAATTCGCACCCAGGCCCAGTTCATAGCTGTCACGTACCGGCGTGGTGCCACGGCTGGTGAACGAATCGCCACCCAGTACAAACGATGACGTGGTCGCGACCTTGTCACCAATGAAGTCATGCCAGGCCATCAGTTTTGCCTCTGGCTCAAGACTGCCGGCGCCAACGTCGAATGCCGCCGCCAGGCGCGCACCCACCCCCATCTCACCGACTTCATAACGCTGGCTGCCGACATTCAGTGAAGCCGAACTGCCCTTCTCGCGATACGAATCCATGCCTACGTTTGCGTAACGGGCACCGACCTGCGGTTCAAGCACAACATCAGGCGCCAGTCGCAGGCTGTAACCCGCCAGTGCACTCACACCAAAAACGTCACTGTCGTAATCACCCTTGGCGCGGGTACCGGCGATGTAGCGTTTCGACTCGTTGTCGTTCCAGCCGTACATCAACGACGAATCGACAAACCAGTTGTCATGCACCCAGTTGCTGTAAACCGTCAGCGCATGGCCGGTCACTTTGGTTTTGCTGCCGAGATCGGATTTCACATCGGTATCGAGGTAGCTGTACGCCAGACCCAGGGTTGTATCGGCGTTCAACTGGCCATCGGCACCGACCGCGATCCCGTGGCTGTCGGCGTCATAACCGGCAACGCCACGGCGCTCATCCTGATTCGCGTCGCTGCTCAGCGCTTGCAGCCAGACACCTTTTCCCGGTGAGCCTGCGGTCGAGCGTGCACGGCTGGAACGATCATTGATGACACCCGAGACCAGCGTCTGACTGTTGGTGGCCGCGCGAAGCACACCACGGCTGACATCGGGGCTGAGTGTCTCGGAAAGACGCGCAAGTTCAGCATCGGTGGAAGCATTGGCGAACGCCTGGAACACCGGGTCCTGCTCGTCAATCCGCGACATCACACTGGAAAAACGCCCCACCGCCGTCGCGGCGTTACGACTGCCACCAACCGCCAGAGTGTTGTCGGCCAGCACTTGATCGGACTTGGCCGTGACCACCGTCGTGATGTCATTGCCTGCCACACCGAAACTCTTCACATCGAGCAGTGCGGAAGTAGAGGTCACAGTCAGATTGCTGCCGCCAATCAGATTCCCCGAACTGATCAAGGTGTAACGCGTACCGCCCGGGGACACCCGGAAGTCGCTGGAACGTGCCAACAATCGTAACTGCGCACCCGGCGCAATGTCGGTGGTGCCGGTTACTTTCAACACCGGCAATGCCGGATTGGTGTCGTTGCCCAGGTACATCTCCAGCACGGAATTGGATTCTTCCATGTCGAAGTCGCCGATGATCGTGGTGTGCGGTCGCACCAGGGTCAGCGTGCCTTCTTCAATCGTGACGTAGCCGGACTTGATGATCGAACCGTCGAAGGTGGCATCGCCATCGATCTTCACGCCGGACAGCCCGAGGATGTCGCCCCTCACCGTTCCGCCGAAAAAGTCGAAGTAGCTTTGGCCATCATCGACCTGAATGGCCGCCTTACCGCCCTCGATCAGACCGGTCAGTTGGTAAATGGAGAAGGGGTTGCCAGTCGCCGGTTGGCCACTGACGTGTACACCGATGGACTCGCCGGAAATCGTGCCGTAGTTGCTGAGCATTAAGCTGTTCGAGCCGGACGATCGATCAAAAGTCACTCCCTCGATGGTGAGAGCCTCGGCATCGGCACCGCTGGCTCGAATGGTACCGGCATTGTAAATCCCGCCCTTGAGCGTGGCACCGTCAAGAAACACGCCCAATGCATCCGTGCCGTTGGCGGTGACAGTGCCTGTATTACTGATCCCGTTCGTGTGGGAGTGCACCACCATCACACCGGTGGCGGTAGCGCCACTGACATCGATCAGACCGTCATTCATAACCGAACTGCCCAGCGTACTTCCCAGGATGGAAATACCCGTCGAGCTGCCGGTTGCTGCCAACCCATGAACCGAAATCGAGCCGGCGTTGATCAGACCCAGCGTGATATTGCTGTCCACTACACCGGACGCGCCGATATTCAGCCCCACACCATTCGTGGCGCCATCGATACGGATGCTGTCGTTGTTACGCAATTGCCGCGCTCTCAGCCCCATGAACTGCGCGCCATAAGTCAGGCCTGGAGCCGCAACAGGCGTAGCGTTCAAATTGCCGTGCAGGTCGACCAGATTGGTTGTGTTAAGCAGATTGCTGTTCAACGGAGCGCTGCTGATGTCGTAATTGAAATCAGCCAAAGCGGTTGAAGAGTCAAGAGCGGCGGCAGTAATGGAAAGCGCCAGCAACGAGCGGCGCAAGCGAGCAGTGTTCAATGAGATTCCCTTCCGAAACATAAAAGCAGTTTCAGCAGGGTCACATGTCAATCAGGCATCCCTACCGTCCCGCCAGAGTCATCAAGTGCGGGCGCGGGGAATTTACACGAGCCATCATTTCGACACCATTAAAATGTCAAAGAGATGGCGTCAGATATTGGTTTATTTGAAAAAGGGAAATTGCCATCGCTGGCAGGCCAGCTCCCACAAGGATTTGAGTGATCAGATCGAAATTGGTCGGCTGTCAGGTCGCCATCGCGAGCAGGCTCACTCCTACAGAAAAACAAGTCAACCTGCCCACCGCGTTGCTTTTAACCACTCACAGGATGAGCGTTAGCTCGGCTGTGCTCTTGATCTTGATCTGCAAGGTCCGTCGGCAGGCTGAGTGGAGGGATTCATTCGGGGGTGGGCGCGAAGCGCCGTTCGACGAAGTCGAACAGATCGAGAGGAGGTGCAGCGCAGCAAACCGTAGGCGATCCCCCCGGATGAGTCCCGGAGCGAAGGAACCCGAGCCACAGCGAGGGCCGAACGCCAGGACAAAGCCTTTTTGGTTACTTTTTCGGCGCCTGGAAAAAGTGACCCGCCGTAAGGGCGGAACCCTAATCAGCCATCACCCAAAAAACGGATAAACATAACGATCACCCAACCCGATGATCCTTAACCTTGGGAAACAAATTATCCAGAGTCTCCAACAACCGAACGTGATAAATCGGCTTGCGAAACAGATCCAGCACCTGCAACCGCAACATGTCACTCACATCCTCCATATCCGCATGCCCTGACGTCACGATCACCGGCAAATGCTGACGCGAAGTATGCTCACGCAACCGCTTGATCAACGACATGCCACTTTCTTCCGGCATCCGCAGATCAGTAATCACCAATGCGATATCAGGATTGCGCGTCAGATGGTGCAAGGCGAGCTTCACCGAAGTCGCAGTGAAACAGGTGAAGCCCTCACCCTCCAGCAACTCTGCCAGCTCCAGCAACGCGTCCTCTTCATCGTCAACCAGAAGCAACTGTTGGCGGGGTATCGAGGAAGCAGTCATGGGCAATACCTGAAAACTGAGAGTGGAACCGAGTGTAGCCGGACATTCGTCATGCGCGACCGAATGCGCTCAAGGCGTCTGCACCGGAGCCGTCTGCGCGGTGCCACCCAACGCCACCAGAATGTTGTTGAAAATCCCCAGCACCTTGGCGCCCACCGGCGTCACGAATATCACCACCACGACCGCCACCATCGCCACCACAATCGCGTACTCGATGGCCGACGCGGCTTCGGTGCTCGCCATGAACAACCGTGCACGCAACATCAGGTATTCAAAGAGCATGGAAGTTCTCCTTCGTACCGGTCTTCACCCCGGCAGCAGAAATCCAATGACCCGGGCAATGCCTGCGCGCGCTTTTCAGCGACCGCAAACAGGCATTGACGGAAGGGATGGATGATTCGGTTTAAGGCAGCGTCGGTCTGGTGACCGCCGTACCACCTAGAGCGGTCAGGACGTTGTTGAAGATGCCCAGAACCTTGTTGCCGACCGGTGTCACGAACACCACGACGACCACCGCGACCATCGCCACCACAATTGCGTACTCAATCGCCGATGCGCCTTCGTCACTCTTGAGGAAAAGCCGAACCCGGGCCACTAAATAGTCAAGAATCATACGAAACATACGTCTACTCCTTCGCGCCTCTGGCGCCGATGTAACGCTACAGCGGCAAGGTTCCACCGTGCTATCAAAGCATTGTCAACAAACCCCCGGTCAACAACTGTAAGAACGGATTAATCACAAAGAATTAATCCATTGGTGACTCGCAATGATTCAACTGTTAATTGGCCAAGACCCATACTTTAGTGAGTTATTTTCCTGTCAGTAATGGCGTTTTGGTGCGGATCAGCTAGCTTGGAAATAGCGAAATAGTTGCATGTTCATAGCTGCCCGCTTGCGAAATTCTCTCGTCAGGAAATGCGGTAGTCAGTGCAGCAGGAAAGGGAGAGCCGTCATGAACAGTCGCGTCACCATGGGTCTTGCAGCGGTACTTCTGCTTGGGGCAATTTTTGTCGGTTACTGGGGGCTGGTACTCAGTCGCCAACCGACGGTACCTGTTGCCCAGGCACCTGCCGCGCCGATCACCAGCGTTGATAAAACCATTGCCACCGCCGAAGACCAGACCCGCCAACCGGTGGTTGTACTGATCCACGACGTGCAGCCCTTCACCCCTCTTACCGCCGCCGATGTCGCCGTGGAAAAACTGCGCAATGCGCCCGCCGGCAGTTTGAGCAACGTCGATCAGGCCGTTGGCCGCAAACCCTGGCGGCACCTGAGTGCCGGCACCTGGCTCAACGACGAAAGCTTCGAGGCCGGTGGCGCACTGGCACGGATGATTCACAGCGATGAACGTGCGCTTACCGTAGCGGTTGACGAAGTGATCGGCGCAGCCGGGCAACTGATTCCCGGTGACTACGTCGATGTGCTGTTGTACCTGCGTCAGGACGCCAGCAACTTGCAGCAGTCAGCACAGATTGTCGTGCCCGCCATGCGTGTCCTCGGTGTCGGCGACCAATACGGCCTGACCAACGATGGTCAGCCCGCCACACCGGCCCTGAGCGGCGACGACAAGATCAAACAGGATCAACGCCGGGTCGCCGCGCGCACCGTGGTGCTGGCGGTGCCCGAGCAACTACTGAGCCGGATGATGCTCGCCACCCAGGTCGGCACCTTGCGCCTGGCGGTACGCAGCAGCGACGAGCAGCGTCTGGCCAAGTACTGGGCGGGTGAAAACCAGTCGCCAACCCATCTGGACAATGCCAACAGCCAGCTCTTCCAGTTTACTCAACTGGCCTTGGGCAGCGGCCCGAAAGCGCCGCCCACTGGAGGTGGCGTGCGGCGGGCGATGGAAGTGATTCGCGGCAATCAGATTTCCCAACAAACCCCATGACTGAGCAAGGATTCAAGTGCATGCAGAGTCGATTCCGGCCGACATTAAAACCTGTGCTCCGGGCCTTGATACTGATGGGACTGTCGATCAACGCTGCTTTTGCGGCCACCGGCAATTGCTCGGCACTCGGTCGCATGTCGCCAGTGATCGAGATTGGCCAGGGCTTCCAACAGGACATTCAATCGCCGGTGCCGATCACCCGTGTGGCGATTGGCGATCCGAAAATCGCCGACGTGCACGACACCGGCAGTTCGTCGTTTCTGCTGACGGGCGTTGCGCCCGGCGCGACCAGCCTGATGGTCTGGACTTCATGCTCAAGTGAGCCACGTCAGAGCATGGTGTTTGTTCAGGGCGCCGCCACCGCCGCCATGACCAACCTCGGCCGGGTTCCTTCGGATGACCCGACGTTGCCGTCGCAAGTACAGACCGACATCCGCTTCGTCGAAGTCAGTCGCACCAAACTCAAGGAAGCCACCGCTTCGCTGATCGGTGCCCGGGGCAACTTCCTGTTCGGCTCCCCCGGCACACTGCCGCCCATCAACGGTGTTCCACAGCCACGATTGCCGGTGGACAACTCGCTGTTCAACTTTTCGTGGATTGGCGGCAAGACCATGGCGATCATCAATGCGCTGGAAACCAGCGGCTTCGCCTACACCCTCGCGCGGCCAAGCCTGGTGGCCCTGAACGGACAGAGTGCAAGCTTCCTGGCCGGTGGTGAAATCCCGATTCCGGTACCCAGTTCCGGCAGTGACAACGTGTCCATCGAGTACAAGGAGTTCGGCATTCGCCTGACACTGACGCCGACCGTCATCAGTCACGATCGCATCTCGTTGAAGGTCGCACCGGAAGTCAGCGAACTCGACTACAGCAACGCCGTGCAGATCGCCGGCACCACCGTGCCGGCGCTGACCATCCGCCGTACTGACACCAGCGTTTCGCTGGCCGACGGCGAAAGTTTTGTCATCAGCGGATTGATCAGCACCACCAACAGTTCTGAGGTAAACAAGTTTCCGGGGCTGGGGGATATTCCGGTGCTCGGGGCATTCTTCAAGGGTTCGCAGATCAAGCGCGAAGAGCGCGAGCTGCTGATGATCGTCACTCCGCATCTGGTGCAGCCACTGGCAGCCGACGCACAACTGCCGTCGCTGCCGGGCGAAAAACTGCGCAACTACGACCCGAATTTCTATCGCATGTTCTTCCTCGAAAACGGCAACTTCGACAAGCGTAGCGGGCTGTCCCAATGAGCCAGAACCTGAGCCAGACGTTTCTTGCGATCACCCGCAACAGCACCGATCTGGAATGGCTGCAAAGCGCTCTGGCGCCGCTCGGCCAAGTGGTCAGCGCCGGCGGTGGCAGCCTCGACGAATTGCTCGCGCTGGTCGACGTGACATTCGCCAGTCTGGTGTTCGTCGGCCTCGACCGCGAGCATGTTGTCGCCCAGAGCGCACTGATCGAAGGTGCGCTGGAAGCCAAACCGATGCTGGCGATCGTCGCCCTCGGCGACGGCATGGACAATCAGCTGGTGTTGAATGCGATGCGTGCCGGCGCACGGGACTTCGTCGCCTATGGCTCACGCTCCAGCGAAGTCGCCGGGCTGGTGCGCCGCCTGAGCAAACGCCTGCCACCCGTCGCATCCAACACGCAGTTGGGCGGCCTGACCGTGATGTACGGCGTACAGAGCGGCTCGGACGGCGCGTTGCTGGCCAATCACATGGCGCTGACCGTGCAGAAAAGCGGCCAGCAAACCCTGCTGCTCGACCTGGGATTACCGCGCGGCGATAGCCTTGCCTTGCTGGGATTGGAGAGTTCGTTCCACTTCGGCGATGCCTTGCGCCACCTGCGGCGCCTCGACACCACACTGATCGACAGCGCCTTCACCAGCGCCGAAGCCGGTCTGCGGATTCTCGCTTATGCGAGCAATGACGAGCCGCTGGAAAGCACCAGCGCCGCCGAACTGTTCATGCTCCTCAGCGCGTTGCGCCAGCACTTCCAGCACATAGTGGTGAACCTCACCGGACAGAGCGACAGCGAAGCGCTGCGCACCTTTGTCAGCCACTGCGACAAGCTGCTGTGGTACACCGATCAGAATGTTCTGAACTGCCGGCGCAACCTCGCCGTGCTCAATCAGTGGCGCGAGAAAGGCATGAAACTCGATCACGCGCGCCTGCTGATCGACCGCTACCTGAGCAACGTCGCGCCGAATTCGGAAACCCTCGGCAAGACCTTCAACCTCGAAGTCATCGCCGTACTGGCGGCCAACGCCGAAGTGCGTTTGAACGCACAGAACCAAGGCGTGAGCCTGTTCGAACTGGCGCCCCGCGAGAAACTCACACAGAGCCTGCGTGCCCTCGGTGAACGCTTGGCCAAACGCTCCGAAGGCCTGGCCAAACCGAAAGCCACCTGGTTCGACCGCTTGCGAGGCACCTCATGAGCGCAGAAAAACTCTTTGGTGCAGCGCAACGTTCAGCGGTCGGCAACACAGACCACGAAGGCCTGAAACTGGTGCTGCACCGCTACATCATCGACGCCATCGAAGAGTCCGGGAAAAACCTGCTGGAAGGTTCGCGCCAGCTTCTGGCGCAATTTGTTACCGACAAAGTCGCCGAATACATCGCCCGTCTGCATCTGGCCATTTCACGCTATGAAATGGAGAGACTGGCCGAAGAAATCGTCGACGAGCTTACCGGTTTCGGCCCGCTGGAAGTATTGCTGCGCGATCAGTCGGTCACCGAAATTCTGGTCAACGGCCCGCATCGGGTGTTCATCGAGCGCGACGGTGTGCTGCATCAGAGCGACCTGCGCTTTATCGATGCACACCACGTCGAACGGGTCATGCAGCGGATTCTTGCACCACTCGGCCGGCGGCTCGACGAGTCTTCACCAATGGTCGATGCGCGCCTGCCCGACGGCAGCCGGGTCAACGCAATCATTCCGCCGATTGCCCTCGATGGCCCATGCCTGTCGATTCGAAAGTTTCGCAAGGACATGCTCAAAAGCAGCGACCTGATGGCGATGCAAACCATCGATCTGGGGATTTTCGAGTTCTTTCAGGATGCCGTCGGCAAGCGCTGCAACATCCTCATCAGCGGCGGTACCGGCACCGGCAAAACCACGTTGCTGAACATCCTCAGCCAATTGATCAATCCCCATGAACGTCTGGTGACCATCGAAGACGTTGCCGAATTGCAGCTCGGTCACCCGCACGTCGTGCGTCTGGAAACCCGGCCGCCGAATGCCGAAGGTCACGGCGAAGTGAAGGCCAGCGACCTGATCCGCAACGCCCTGCGGATGCGTCCCGACCGGATCATCCTCGGCGAGATTCGCGGCGTCGAAGTGGTCGACGTGCTCACCGCAATGAACACCGGCCACGACGGTTCGATGAGCACCGTACACGCCAACAACGCGCAGGATGCACTGCTGCGTCTGGAAACACTGGTGGGCCTGACCGGCCGCGCCATCGCCGAGCGAACTCTGCGCCAGATGATCTGCGCAGCACTCGACGTGATCATCCAGCTGACGCGCATGCCCGATGGCCGCCGCTGCGTCAGCGAAGTGGTGGAAGTGGTCGGTATTCGCGAAGACGTCTACGTCACCAACACGCTGTTCCGCCTCGACCGTCGTACCGGTTTTGGCTTCCTGCGGGAAGCGGTCAACCCGGCCGGTGACAAGTTGCGGCACGACGCACATCTGGGCTGACGGCATGGGGCATTCATCATGATTGGTCCGGTCATTCTCATCATCATTTGCCTGATCCTGCTGGGGCTGTCGATCCGCCTGTTTCTGCACGGTGTCCACAAGACCGCCAACGAGCGCGTACTCAACCGACTGGCCGCCGGCCAACCGCAACTGGTGGCGGAGAAGACCAGATGGGTAGGCCTGGAACGGATGTTTCTGCGCGCCGGACTGGGCCGCCCGACCGAACGCTTCGGACTTTGGCTAAGCCTGTGGGCCGTGGCCATCGGCCTCGGTTATCTGCTGTTCGAATGGGTCGGTTTGATCACCATGGTGCTGGCGCCGCCGCTGATTTTGCGGCTGTATATTTCCTTGCTGTATCGACGCCGGTTGAAACGCATGATCGAGCAACTGCCGCAGTTACTAGACCACACCGTGCGCAGTCTGAAGTCCGGGCGCACCCTGAGCGACGCGGTCATGGGCGGCATCGAAACAAGCGACGATCCACTGAAAGCAGCCATGGGCCGAATTCAGCGCAACGTGCAACTGGGGGTCAATCTGCCAGACGCCGTCAGCGACTTTGCCGAGCTTTATGAACAGGACGAACTGCGTATGTTTGCCCTCGGTCTGAAGGTCAACCATCGCTATGGCGGCAACGCCAGTGAGCTGCTGGAAAACCTGATCAAACTGATCCGCGAACGCGATCAGGGCGCCCGCCAACTGGCCGCGATGACCGGTGAAACACGGATGACCGCGTGGGTGCTCGGCGCTCTGCCCGTGATCGTTGTGAGCTACTTCATGCTGACCAATCCCGGCTACATGCTCGGCATGTGGCACGACTCGGGCGGCCAGACCATGTTGATCATCGCGGTGGTGTTGCAGGTGCTCGGATGCCTGGCGCTATGGCGCATGTTGCGGAGTGTCTGAATGGTCTATCTCGCCGCCCTCATGTTATTGCTTGGTGCCCTGTTGCTGGTGGTCAACCACCTGCTGACCGAACGGCGCCGGGTGCGTCAGGTGAACCAGCGGTTGCAGGGCCACCTGGTGCGCGAAAACCGCTTCGGCAACTGGTTGCGCGCATTAGGCGGCAGCCGCTTCGGCCAGCGTTCGGTGAGCATCGACAGCGAAACCCAGACCCTGCTCAGCCGCCTCGGCTGGCGCCGCGCCAGCGAACGTTCACTGTACGCCGCGTTTCAGATCGGCACTCCGCTGCTGACTTTGGGTTTGGCGATATTTCTGCAAGAAGTGTTCTTCCCGCAGGCGGCGCATCCCTGGCTGATGCCGATGCTCGCCGCCGGCGCCGGTTACCTGCTGCCCAAAAGACTGCTGGCCTACGCTGCGGGGCGTCGGCAAAAAATTATCGCGGTGGAAATCTCAACGTTCATCCCGCTGCTGCGCATCCTGTTCGAGTCGGGTATGGCGGTCGAACAAGCCTTGCGCGTGCTCAGCATCGAAGCGCAGAAACTGCTGCCGGAACTGACCAGCGAACTGCGCCTGATCCTCGCCCGTGTCGATTCGGGTCTGGAGCTTGGCCAGGAACTCAACAAAGCCTCGGTGATGCTCGCCGTAGAGGAATTCACTGACACCTGCGTGATCCTCCAGCAACTGATTCAACAGGGCGGCGGCGCGATGAAGTCGCTGCTGGCGCTCAAGCAACTGCTCGATGATCGGCGCCTGACACGGTTGCAGGAATACGTTTCGAAAATGTCGGCAAAGATGTCCGTGGTGATGATGCTGTTTTTGTTTCCAGCCTTGCTGATCGTATTGGCCGGCCCCGGCTTTACTGCAATTACCCGAGCGTTCGCAAACTGACGTGGCTCATGGAGAGCGTTTGATGAAAGTACTGATTGTTTTGGCAAGTCTGTTGATGCTTGGCGGTTGCGCCACAGGTGACCAGGCGCCGTGGACGAGCATGTTGTCACCGTCCAGTTGCAGCAAGATGACTTCGGAACAGGAACTGGCCCTGAACCTGGCCGACGACCTGGCCAACGACGGCAAACTGCACGCCAGCCTGGCCAACCTGCAAAGCCTGCCGGACAACCTCAGCGAAGTACGCCTGCGCAAAGCCAAGGTCTATCGCCTGCTCGGCCGCAGCGAAGCCGAACCACTCTATCGCAGCCTGCTCAATACCTGCCTGACTGCCGAGGCCGAACATGGCCTTGGCCAACTCTATGCCGCTCGTGGCGACAACGGCCAGGCCCAGGCGCACCTGCAACGCGCCGCACGACTGGCACCGACCGATGAGAAGATCCGCAACGACCTGGGCCTGGTCTACCTCAATCAACTGCGCCTCGAAGATGCCCGTTTCGAATTCCTCACCGCCATCGAGCTGAAGCAAAACAACCAATTGGCGACGCTCAATCTGGTGTCGTTGCTGCTGTATCAAAACAACTGGCAACAGGCCGGGGAAATCGTCAGCCGTTCAAAACTGACCCCGGAGCAATTCACCGAAGCCCAGGAACGTGCAGAAAAACTCAAGGCCCCGGTGCCGGCCAAACCGGTACACGGTAATCAGGTAGCCGTAGTCGCAGATCCGCAACCGTCGACGATCAAATAAGGAGACCGCCATGAACGCCCTTAAAGGCCTGTGCTATCTGAGTTTGCTGAGCCTGCCATTGAGCGCGATGGCCATCGACGCGGGACCCGCATCCGCGCAGCAACAGGAAACCGAAGGCTGGCTGGTCCTGCAAAGCCGCAACAAAGTCGCCTCGCCAAAACCACAAGCGTCCACCGCGACCGAACGGGAACTGGCAATGCAGCGCTGGTTGAAAAAATACAAATACGAAATCCCGGACTTCTACGACCCGGATGCGGGCGGGAAGATCGAGACCAAGAATTAGCTGAAGCATTCGCGAGCAAGCTCGCTCCCACAGGAGAATGCATTGCAACTGTGGGCGCGGGCTTGCTCGCGAAGAACGATGACGCGATAAACCCGCCGATCAGATCTGTGGATCAACCCGATCCAGCGCCCGATTCACCGCCAGCTCGGCCAGCATGACAACCTGCTGAATCGCCAGCGCCGTGCTGCGCTGCAACCCACTCAACTCACCAGCGAAATTACTCGCCAGAGCACTGGCAGAGGCCAACGATTCGTAAGCGTGGGCGAGCAGGGTTTCGGTATCGATGTTGGGTGCGACCATGAACATCGTGCTGGGATTGCTGCGTTTTTCTACATCTGGGCTCAGATAGAAATCGAGCGCGCGCTTGATCGCTTCGCGGTCTTTGATGAGCTCTTCGGCGCGGGTGATGTCGGGGGATGGGATTATGGAATCGAGGGGTGGATCGGGGATCAGTTTGTCCATGAAAACTCCTACTTGGCTGAGGAGCCATCTTTTGTCGTTTCCACACAACAAAAGGTGGCAGCTGTACGCAGGGTGGAAAACCGATAGTAGGCAACCGGCCAGACCGAAGTCTGCCCACGCACAGCCGCCGCGACACAGTTTGCAGACGAAAGAAGACGCCGACAATGATTACGGTAACGATGCAATGCAACTACTTGATACAGGTTTCCACACCCGGCCGCTGAATTGGCAGCGACAGCCAAAGACTAGAGAGCAGACGTCCGACGGACAACCTGAAAACCTTGTGGGAAGGTTCTGTAATTTATCCACACGCTTAAACATTAAAAATTGAAATACGCCCATGTAGGAGCTGCCGAAGGTTCGGGCCGCGATCGGACGATCTTTTGATCTGTTTTTAAGAGCAAGATCAAAAGATCCCAGCCTTCGGCAGCTCCTACATGGGAGTTGAGTGCTTTCGGCCAGAAATTGGTCGGCTGTCAGGCCGCCATCGCTGGCAAGCCAGCTCCCACAGGATTCGCGTACAGCCGCAGCGTTGCTCTTCACCACTCAACAGGATGAGCGTTAGCTCGGCTGCAGCTCTTGATCTGAGAGCGCCCGTCGGCAGGCTGAGTGGAGGGATTCATCCGGGGGTGGGCGCGAAGCGCCGTTCGACGAAGTCGAACAGATCGAGAGGAGGTGCAGCGCAGCAAACCGTAGGCGATCCCCCCGGATGAATCCCGGAGCGAAGGAACCCCGAGCCCCAGCGAGCGGGCCGAACGCCAGGGCACAGACCTTTGGTTACTTTGGGGCGTTTGCCAAAGTGACCCGCCGTAAGGGCGGAACCCTAATCAGCCCCACCCGCAGCAACGGATAAACACCCAAACCCCAAAAACCCTCAGTGCGCCGTAACCCGCTGCCGAGCCGCCGAAGCCCCAGGCGACAACGCAAGCGCCAACTGCGTCCGGTTATGCATATGCGTCAACCGCAAAACCTGCGACACATAAAGCTTCACTGTGTTCTCGGTAATCCCCAACTCACAGGCAATCTGATAATTGGTCTGCCCCTTCCCCACCAACCGCGCCACATCCAGCTGCCGCGGCGACAACTGATGAAAAATCTCCGGCATATCCTGCTGCTCAGTCTGAGGCGCATCACCCCCCATCACATCCCGAACAATGACCGAAGGACTACGCCGCACCCTGTCCAGATCCTGATAAATGTCATCAATCGACTCGGAAAGAAACTGCAACTTCTGATTCAAATGCCCCAACTGAACATTCTTGTGCCGCTCCTGCAACGCCACTTCCTGACGCTGCACACCTTCGAGCAACTCATCCAGATCAATCGGCTTCTGATAGTAATCGGCAATCCCGGCACGCAATGCCTTGATCACATCCTGCTTGTCGGCGCGACCGGTGAGCATGATCGCTTCGAACACCCGGCGCTTGCCGCAAATCCGTTGCAGCTCCTGCACCAGTTGAATGCCATCCAGACCCGGCATGTGCAGATCGCACAGCACCAGCCCGATCTCGAGATCTTCGCTGAAACGCTCGATAGCCTCCTGGCTGGACTCGCACGGAACACAGCGATAACCGCTGCTTTCGAGGAACTCGCACAACTCCTCGACGATCAAGGGTTGATCATCGACTACGAGGACTTTTACCGCAGATGTAGGCTTGTTCACGTGCCACTCCATGCTTAGGCCAAAGCTGACCGTTCCTGTACTGCCAGCCTTTGGCTGTATAACCCGCTCACTTTGAAAGTAGACGCACTTTCCGACTATGTACATAGGACTAGTGGCGCCTGGCGACTAGTGGATCCAATGTATCGAAAGCAATACACCCGCCAGCACGAACGGTGCAAATGGCAGCTTTTTTGACACTCCAGGTTCCAGATATCGAAGATGTTCTCTAAGTCGTTGACTCATATGCAGCCAGAGTCTTGGCGCCAGCAGCCACCAGAGCAAACTCGCGACACCCGCGCCGATAAACGCGCACAGAACAAACAGACCGTCCGTCGCAAGGCCCATAGCTGTCATTAATTTCACATCACCGGCGCCCATTCGGCCCATGAAAAACCCCGGCAGTGTCAGCGCCAACGCAATCAGACAAGCCCAGCCGCCCTCCCGCGCAGGAGCACCGAGCCAGGTAGTACCGGTCCACAGCAAATACGCCAGCGCGAGTGCGCCAGCGCCGAAGGTCAACAGGTTGGAAATTCGCCGTTGGCGGGCATCTTGCGCCGCACACAGGGCCAGCCAGGTCAGGAGGATAAAGCTCTGCATCCGGTAAAAACCGTCCGTTTTTGCTGAATGATTCTATGCTGAGAGTACGCAGTGACTGTCAGGGTAGACGCACTCATGAAAACCGGCTTTCGGAAGTCGCAAAAAGGTGCGGTAGCGATTGAGTTCGCACTGGTGTTCGTCATCTTTTTTGCAGTGTTTTACGGCTTGGTCAGCTACAGCTTGCCATTCGTGATGATGCAATCGTTCAACGAAGCCACATCTGAAGCGATACGCCGCAGCGTGGCGGTCGACCCGACGATCCCCAACTATTCAACCGTGGTGGTGAGCACCGCGAACGCCGCCCTGACCCAGCAATTGTCGTGGGTGCCGCCAGTGTTCAATCTGGTGATCGGCACAGACACCAGCGCGGTATTCGCCACGGGTGGTACCAACGGCCCGAACGGCACATTGACCGTGACGGTGAACTACCCGGTCAGCAAACTGAATCAGGTCATACCGTTTCTGGTACTGCCGGGAATCGGTAGCGTGCCCAGCCTGCCCACCACCCTGACCGCCACGTCGAGCCTGCAATTTTGACGGCGGGGGACAACCTCTTCGGGCGCCTGCTCAAACGCACGCCCACTGCGGCATTCGACCTGCCCGACGCACTCGGTTCGCCGCCAGTGGGGTTGAGCATTTTCATGGACAGCGACGGCGGCGTCCTGCAAATGGCCGGCCCTTTGCGGCATCTGTTGGTGCAACAGAAGCCACACGGTCAGCCCTTGCCGCTGAACACCTATTTACGCCCTCACAGCACACTGGCCATTCACGGTCGCCCGCTGGACTGGCAAGGGCAAATGCTCGATCTGGATTTTCCCTGCCTCGGCGAGCAGACCTTGCACCTGCGCGGCTGGGTGTTGCCCTCGGGCAATGGCTGGTTGTTGCAATTGCTCGATATAAGTGACCTGCTGCTCGAACGCCAGCAATCACGCCATCGTGAAGCCTGCCAATTGATCGCCGGGCAGATCAGCGAGCAACTGCGCGCTTGCAGCCAGAGTCGCTTGCCGGTGGTGGTCAGTGAACAATTGCAGGTGCTCGCCCAGCGCTGGCATATCCCGTGTATCGCCCTCGCGCTGCTCGATGAAGAGGAACAAGGCTGGCAGATTTATCGCCAGTTCCGCGCCCACGATGCACCGGCCTTGTGGCATGACGGCCAGCAACTGGGCACGCCACTCGACAGTCTGAACGGCAGCGCGCCGCAACGTGTAGGCGCGCATCATGGTCTTGATGAGCACACACGGGTACAGAGCCTGTTCGGCAGCTCCGACGGTTTTGCCGTGCCTTACAGCGATGATCGCGGTGTGGTGGCCTGGTTGCTGTGTGGTTTTTACCCGGCGGATCAGGCCATGTCGTATCTGGCTGATCGCGACTGGATGCTGCTCGGCGGTGCGCTGGCCGGGCCGCTGCTCGCACGCTTGCGCGAGCAACAGCATCATCAGCAAATGGAGCGTCTGGAGTCGCTGCAGTTTCTGCTCGACACCGGTTGGTGGGAAATCCTCGCCACGGGCGAGCACATTCAGTTGGCACCGTCGCTGACCACAGCCCTGCACCAGCAATCCTCAACCCTGACACTCGAAGACTGGCTGGCGCTGATCCACCCCGCCGACCGCGAAGAGCTGCGCAGCCGCTTGCATGCCCTGCAACAACACGGCGAAACCCTGAACCTGTGCGTGCGCCTGCACCAATCTTCGTCAGAGCAAGCACTGGCGTGGTATCGCGTTCAGGGACAAGTCGCCGGCTCAGGCAGTCAACGGCGACTCGTCGGCTTCATGCTCGACATCAGCGACATCAAGAACCAGCAGCAACTCGCCGCCGCTGCCCATGCGCGTCTCGATAATCTGATCGCCAGTTCGCCGGCAGTAATTTATGTGCAGCATTACGTCGAGGGTGCATTGCTCCCGACATTCTTCAGCGCCAGCCTGCAACCATTACTCGGCTGGAGCCTCGCCGATTGCGCTGCCGGCGCGCTGGTGCAGATGATCCACCCGGATGACCGCGATCTGTATTTCGAACGCACTCGCCAATTACTGCGCGAAGGCTCGGTGCGCGCACGTTATCGGCTGCGCGACAGTTCCGGGGCTTATCACTGGCTGCTTGATGAGGCCCGATTGTTACGCAACGACCTCGGCATCCCGGTGGAAGCGGTCGGCCTGTGGCTGGACGTCACCGAAGCAACGCTGGCCGCCGAACAGGTCAAGCAGAGCGAAGAACGCTATCGGATTCTGGTGGAAGATTCGCCGGCGATGATTTGTCGTTATCGCCCGGACCTGACCCTGACCTTCGGCAACAAACCGTTGGCGACTTATCTGGAATGCACTGCCGAAGAATTACCGGGGGTCGATCTGGGCAGCTGGATGTCCGATGAGCAGCGCGCCGCGTTCGTGCAGCGCCTGTCGTTGCTGACGCCTGAGTTGCCGGTGAGCACTGCGGAAATCAGCCTGCAATTGCCGGGGCGTGAACATGCGTGGTGGGTCTGGTCGGATCGCGGCGTGTTTGACGAACAGGGGCAACTGATCGAAGTGCAAGCGGTCGGCCGCGACAACACCGAAGTGCGCCGCTCGCAGCAACAACTCACGCAAAGCGCAAAAATGGCCACCCTCGGCGAGATGGCCACCGGTCTGGCCCACGAGATCAATCAGCCGCTGAACGTGATGCGCATGGCCATCGTCAACGTGCTCAAGCGCCTGGGCAACGGCGATGTGCAGATCGATTACCTGACCGACAAACTCAATCGCATCGACGCCCAGGTGCAGCGCGCGGCGAAAGTGGTCGATCACATGCGCGTGTTCGGGCGGCGTTCGGAGATCGAGCAGCAACTGTTCAACCCGGCCTCAGCCATCGAAGGCACGCTGTCGTTGCTGGCCGAAGGCATGCGCGGCAAAGGCGTGGATCTGCGCATCAGTGAGACCGGGTTTGCGGTGCAGGTGCGTGGTTATGTCGATCAGCTGGAGCAGGTGTTGATCAACCTGATGGTCAACGCCCGTGATGCGCTGCTCGGCAAACGCGAGAAGGACTCGACGTTCAAGCCATGGATATCGATCTACGCCGAGCGCGATGAGCTGAAGGTGCGGCTGTGGGTCGAGGACAATGGCGGCGGCATCGACCCGCGTTTGCTGGAGCGGATTTTTGAGCCGTTCTTCACCACCAAACCGGTGGGCGTCGGCACGGGGTTAGGGCTGTCGGTGAGCTATGGGATCATCGAGAACATGGGCGGATTGTTGAGCGTGCGCAATTCGGTGGAAGGCGCACGCTTCTGCATCGAATTGCCCATCGCGCCGGACGCTTAGATAACCAGATAAGCCTTGCCGGTCTGGCCGCAGGTCATGTTGGCGCCGACATCGACGTCCATCAGGTTGATACCCAGCAGATTGAGCAGATTGTTCAGCAACGGGTCGAGTAATGGGCTCAACAGGTTGGTGATCAGCGGCTGAAGAATCGTCGTGACTGCGCTGATCAAACCCGCCACGCCGGCCACGATGGACCCCAACGGATTGCTGCCCAGCGGTTTGTAAACAATCAGATTGATCCCCGCCAGCGTGTTTGCGAGGCTATTGACGATATTGCTGCTGGGGGCGGCAGAGATCACGCTCGGCGGCAGTTTGAGATTGGCCGGCGTAGCGAATGGGGTGCTGCTGGAATACACCAGGTCCTGAGTGTTTTGCGCGACGCTGGTATTGACCATGATCGCAATGCCCCCGGCGCCGTATTGAACATGCGTGGACTCATCGCAACTGCCGATCCCCAGAATCTTGTGACAGGTCACCGTGCCGAGATCGACCAGCGGCAGCGGTGTGACTGTCGGCTCGGCAACCGAAGAAAAGGCGTTGGTCGGGTCGATCTTGCCGACCTTGAGGTCGGCGATTGAGGTGATGGTGTGGGCTGTCAGGCTTTTGGTGCCGGTGGTTGCGGTCGTCGGGCAACTGTAATCGGTCACGTAGCTGATGGCGCCACCGGCATCCAGAGCGATGTCGATTTCCGGGGACGGCAGCAACAGTGGATCAAGTTGTTCGCAACCGGCACCGAGCAGGCAACCGACCGAGTTCAGCGTGGCGACCAGGTTCAGGCTCAGCAATGCGTTCAGGGTTGGAGTCAATGTGCCGACCAGTCCGAGTACGGCGTTGACCAGCCCGGTCACGCCGGTCAGCACTGGCAGGTTCACCGAAAGCAGCGTGCGAATCTGCGCCGTGCGCACATAGATCTGATTCGGCCCGGTGGGGTTGGCCTTGGCCAATGCCGGATCACCAATCGCGGAGAACTGCGGCGGCTCGATCACTTTGACCCGCACCGTCACATTCGCCAGCCCCAGCACGTTGATCGGTAACGTCGCCGCCACTGCGCTTTTGCTGTTGGCCAACTGGATGACACCCTGAATCAGTTGCAGCAATTGCAGGTTGGCATCCAGCCCCGCCGCTGTGGTGCCGGTCTGCAATTGCAGAATGTCACCGAGCTTGATCGGCGCCGCGTTGATCGCAGCTATTTGCAGATTGCCCAGCGCGGTCATCACATCTGCCGTCGCGCCGTTGAGTTGCACCACCGTCGCCGCTGCCTGAATCAGTTGCGTTACCGTGGCCTGGGTGTTGAGCAACTGGGTGTAATTGCCGGCGGCCACGTTGAGATTGATCGCCAGTTGGTTCAAGTAACTGAGCAGATTGACATCGGTATTGAGCAGCCCGTTCCAGCCCAGCGCCGAGAGGTTGACGCCGCCGCCGAGCAGCCCGGAAAAAACCGAGTTGAGAATGCTTGATTGAGCCGTGCTGATGTTCACCAGCGTACTGCGGATGTTCAATTGTGCGACCGTCGGTTGCGGCTTGCCCGCGACAGCAAAAGCGTTGAGCGTGGTGTTGAGACTGACCGGCGCGCCAGTGAATAACGCCTGCACACCGCCGGCAAAACTGGTGGTCACCGTACGACTGGCGACGACTTTTACGGCTACCGCCTGGGTCGCATCGACGGTAAAACTGCGCAGCCCGGTGGCCGCTGTCACTAACGTGCCGCAGGTGGTGACGAGGGTATTGTTGGTATCGACGGTAAAGCCATTGCGCACCGCACTTTGGCCTACATAAGTGGCGGCGGTCAGGCCGGGCAGGCAATTACCGCCGCGACTGATGGCTTCCAGTGCGGCGTTATCCACCACACGCTGCAACTTGCGCTGTTCAAGGTACAGCCGACCGGTATCGACCACCAGCAGCATCAACACCACCGCCAGACTTAGGGTGGCGGCCGCCATCAAGCCGATAGCCCCGCGTTGCCGGGTCGGGCTATTGAACTGCGAACGAGGCGACATGGCGCACTCCTTTGCCGGCGCACTGCCGAGCGCTACCTCCATTGGTGAGATTGAGTGTAGACGGGGCTGGTGGCTACGCGCCATTTGATGCTGCGCAAAACCCTGTGGGAGCGAGCTTGCTCGCGAAGGCGTCGTGTCAGCTAAATCCATATTGAATGACACAGCGCTTTCGCGAGCAAGCTCGCTCCCACAAGGGATGTTTGTCAGGCAAAAAAATGGGAGCCTCTTGGGCTCCCATTCCGTAAACAAACCTAGCGCGGTGGATAGTTGGAGAGGATGCGCGTCACGGTTTCGCGGATGGCGTTGCTGCGGTCGGTCGGGTTCGGCGTGCTGCTGAGCATTTGTTCATCGCTGCCGCGCCACACCAGTTTGCCGTCCTTGCCGTCGAGCAGGTCGATCTGAATGGTCGCGACCTTGTAGGTGATGTTGCGGGTTTCGTTGTACATCGGCGCGCCCCAATAACCGTTCCACGGGCCGCCCCAGCCGCCGCCGTAGTTGGTGGTCACTTGCTGCTGGCGATCCTCGACAATCAAGTAAGTCTGCACACTCAAATCACCCTTGGCGCCCGCAGCGGCGGGACGCAGGCCACGTTGATCAAGCTGATCGGTGACGGCCTGACGGATGCGTTGCTCGGTCAGGTCACTCTTGATCCGTGGATCATCGGGGCGATATTGCAGGGCGGGATCTTTCCAGCTCCAGTTGCGATAAGCGGCAAAGTCGCGGCTGGCATCGAAGTCATGATTGACCTGATTGGCCGCACAAGCGCTGAGCAGTGCAGCCATGGCGATTAAAGCGAGACGGCGGAACATGGGGTTTCTCCGGTTGAAGACATGAACCTGCGGCAGCTTCATTTGCATGAAACTAACCCGGAGGATACGCCGACATGGCCTTTTCCACAGCCTGCCGAATCGCATCGGTGCGATCGATTTCGCTGCCCTTGTTGCCGGTTTCGGCGCTGGCACTCCAGACCGGCTGCCCGGTACCGGCATCAAACAGATCTACCTGCACCACCACAACCTGCTCCTGATAAGTACGCACCACGGGCACGCTGTTGTACATCCCGTAACCCCGGCCATAACGGTCATAGCCGCTGTATCCGCCGTAGTAGCCGGAGTCGTCCTGGACCTGACGCAAACGGGTTTCCAGACGCAGATTGGCGCTGACCAACAGATCGGCCGGGCGATTGTCATGCAACGGACGCAAGCCGCGCTGGTCGAGGGCATTGCTCACCGCTTCGGCCACTTGCGCCGAATCCGCCCATGCCGTGCCCGGCGGCAGTTGTCCGTTGAGCCAGGCCCAACTGCGGTAGCGGCCATAGTCGCGTGGTGGCGCCGGATACGCACTGCGGTCAAAAGTGTTGGCCGCTTGCGGCGGAGCCGGCGGCAATGGCAGCGACTGCGCCACATACGGGTTGCTGCCCTCACAGGCGGCCAGCCCCAGACAGATCAGCAGTAACCCGGATTGAGCTTTCATGTGGTGCTCCGATCAGACCGGCCGACAGATCCAGTGCAAATAACGCCCAAGTCCGGCGAAGCTTGGGTGACGACGATGAGCAAGTTCCATCTCCAGCAAATCCACGAGTTCGGCGCGGGCCTGGAATTCCACTGGCATGTAGTCGTGGAAAACCCGTATCCCGCTCTGACTTTCGACCTGCCACATTCCTTCGAGTTGCGTCGCCAGTTCCCGCGGATCAAGCGGCATCTGCGGGGTCAGGCTCTGCTTCTCACCGGCCATGTCGTTCTTGCGCATTTTCTTGAAATGGCCTTTGAGCAGGTTGCGGTAGATCAGCGCATCACGGTTGTAGAACGCCAGCGACAGCCAGCCGCCGGGCTTGGTCAGTTGATGCAGGACCGGCAGGATCGCGTGGGGTTCGGCCAGCCATTCGAGCACGGCGTGGCAGATCACCAGATCGTACGGTTCGGTGAGCTGGCCGAGCAGTTCCTGCCAGGGCGCCTGAATGAACGTTGCGGTTTGCCCGGCTTCGGCGAAGCGCTGGCGTGCGCCTTCAAGCATCGGTTCGGCTGGCTCGCTGAAGGTCACGTCGTGCCCGCGTTCGGCCAGCCACAGCGACATGTGGCCCAGACCGCCGCCTATATCCAGCACGCGCAACGGCCGATCCGGCAGTGCCTCGGCAAGGTCGGCCTGCAATACCGCAAGGCGAATGGCACCCTTGGCGCCGCCGTAGATTTTTTCGGCGAAACGCGTCGCCAACTGATCGAAATGACGGTCGCTCATCAACTGAATCTCCGTTCACTGTCGGCGAGTTTGCTGCGCACCACTTCATTCATGTCCAGCCCCAGTTCGCTGCACAGCAGCAACAGATACAGAACGATGTCGCCGACTTCTTGCCCGGCATGCGCCAATTTGTCTGCGGGCAACTGGCGCGACTGGTCTTCGGTCAGCCACTGGAAGATCTCCACCAGCTCGGACATTTCCACGCTGGCAGCCATGGCCAGGTTTTTCGGGCTGTGAAATTGCCGCCAGTCATTGCGGTCGCGAATGGCATGCAGGCGTTCGGTCAGTTCAACAAGGTTCATCGGGCTCTCCTGAAGGGGTATAGCTTCGGGGGGAAGCCAGCCGAAGGCAAGGGTCGCCGAGGTTCTTTTATGGGCCAGTGCAAACCCTCTATAGTTGCAGGGAACTCGGCCAGCATTGTTGCGGCCCAAGGCTCAGCTCTTTCATCAGGATGCACACATGCAGGTAGAAAGCTTTTTCGAATGGCTCGGGCAGGCGCTCGGTTCGGTCATCCGTTTTATCGTCGACGGGCTCAGCGGACTGTTCAGCATTCTGAGCCACGCGGGCGGCAATTTTGTCGACGGACTGGCCAAGACGTTGGGCATGGACACGTCGATCATCAGCATCATCGCGCTGATCGTCGGGCTGATGCTGTTGTGGTCGGCGATCCGCGCCTTTATGAATGCTTCGATCATTGCCGGGATCATCTGGCTGTTGCTGGGGTTGTGGTTGTTGAGCTGGATTATTCACTGACACCACCATTCACTGTGGGAGCGAGCCTGCTCGCGAAAGCATCGTGTCAGTCAATTGAAATTTGAATGACACACCGCCTTCGCGAGCAGGCTCTCTCCCACTATTGAACCGCTGCGTGGCTCGGATCTGCCGCTACAATCCCCGCTCTCCCAAGGAGCCCGCATGTCCAACCTGATCGCCGACTGGCGCGACCGCCCGACTCACCGTCGGGTCTGGGCGCTTGCCGCCCCCATGATTCTTTCCAATATTTCTGTGCCGCTGGTGGCGCTGGTCGACAGCACCGTCATCGGTCACTTGCCGCACGCCCATCAGTTGGGCGCGGTGGCGGTCGGCGCCAGTCTGTATACCTTTCTCGCTTGGGCTATGGGCTTTCTACGGATGGGCACCACGGGCTTCGCCGCCCAGGCTGCCGGGCGCAGCGACGGTGCGGCGTTGCGGCAGATTCTGTTGCAAGGTCTGCTGCTGGCGATGGGACTGGCGCTGGTGCTCGGCACTTTGGGCGTGCCGCTGAGCGGGGTCGCGCTGCACTTCATGCAGCCGTCGGCAGAGCTTGATCAACTGACTCGCGACTTTTTCCACACGCGCCTGTTCGGCTTGCCCGCCGCGCTGGCCAGTTATGCATTGGTCGGCTGGTTTCTCGGCACCCAGAACGCCCGGGCACCGCTGGCGATTCTGCTGACCACCAACCTGATCAACATCGTTCTCAATCTGTGGTTTGTCCTCGGGCTGGACTGGGGCGTGGTCGGTTCGGCGCGTGCCTCGGTGATTGCCGAGTGGAGCGGCGCCCTCCTTGGCCTCTTGCTGACGCGCAAGGCCTTGCGCGCCTATCCGGGGCACATCGCCTGGGCCGCGCTGAAGCTGTGGCAGAGCTGGCGCCCGTTACTGGCGGTCAACCGCGACATCTTCATCCGCAGCCTCGCACTGCAATCGGTGTTTTTCCTGATCACCGTACAAGGTGCGCGGCTGGGTGATGCCACGGTCGCGGCCAATGCGCTGCTGCTCAACGGTCTGCTGCTGACCGCCCATGCGCTGGATGGTCTGGCTCACGCGGTCGAAGCGTTGTGCGGGCATGCCATCGGTGCGCGTGATCGTCTGGCCTTGCGCCGTTCCCTGGTTGTCGCCGGTGGCTGGTCGCTGCTGGCAAGTCTGGGGTTTGCCGCGCTGTTTTTGTTCGCCGGGCATCTGTTCATCGAGATGCAGACCGACATCCAGAGCGTGCGCGATACCGCGTTCATCTACCTGCCATATCTGGCCGTGCTGCCATTGATCGCGGTGTGGAGCTACTTGCTCGACGGTCTGTTCATCGGCGCCACCCGCGCCCGGGAAATGCGTAACGGCATGCTGCTGACGGTAATGCTGCTGGCGCCGTTCGCCTGGGTGCTGCAAGGGCTGGGCAACCACGGTTTGTGGATAACTTTCCTGCTGTTCATGGTGTTGCGCAGCCTGACCCTCGGCGCACTGGCCCTATGGCTGCGGCGCAACGACGGCTGGTTCAGCGGTGGCGTTCACTGAGTCAGGCGTGTGCCTGACGAACGACACCACCTGATCGAGCACTGGCGCCAGCCGCCGCAGCGGACGCGACAGGGTCGCGACCAGCGTCACATGACTGGGGCGCGAGTAATACAGGTCCTGCACGGGCACCCCGTATTCGCGCAATTTGCGCGCGAGGCCGCCGGTATTGCGTACCGGATTGACCAGATCATCCTCATTCGCCGCGATCAGCAAGGCCGGTGGCGCGCCGCGACTGACGTGGTTGATCGGCTGCGATTGCGGCGGAGAATCCGGCCAGAAAAACACCGGACGCACATCGGGATTCTTGATCGGCAGAAAATCGTAAGGCCCGGCCAGACCGATCCAACCGCTGATATCCGCCGGAGACATGCCAACCGCGCGCAGTAAATCCGCATCCAGCGCCAGCATCGCCGCGTTGTAGGCGCCGGAACTATGGCCCATCAAGTACAGGCGCTGCGGGTTGCCGGAATATTCGCGGATGTGCGCCTTGGTCCACGCCACGGCCCGGGCGCCATCTTCGAGAAACAGCGGATAACGAACCTGCGGATACAACCGATAATCCGCCAGCACCGCATAAATCCCCCGCGACGCCAGCGCCTCGCCGACAAAGGTGTAGTCCTCGCGAGCGCCACTGTTCCAGCTCCCGCCGTAGAAAAACACCACCACGGGCGCATCCTTCAGCGGATGGCGCGGCACGTAGACATCGAGCTTCTGCCGAGGATCTTCGCCATAGGCAATCCCGGCGGTTTTATCGAAAGTGCTGTCAGGCGTCAGCGCATTAAGGATTTTCACTGGCGAGCAGGCACTGACGCCGAGCAGCAAAAGCCCACCGAACACTGCCCCGAACCATTGCCGCAACGCGCCCGCCATAGGTGTCTGTTCTCTATTTCAAGGGTGATTGTTCTGCCAGTGTCGACGCAAATGCTCGAGTCGTTCTTGCTGGGTCAGACCGTCCGGCGTTTGCACCAGCAACGCCCGGGGATGCTGCAAGCGTAGCCATAACCAGTCATCCAGCACTGTCCTTTCGCTGAAACCCAGCGCCAGACCTTGTTGAGCATGTGAGGACATTCGCGTGAAGTCGGTTCCCATCGATTGGCACCAGCACCAGATATGTCGCTCCAGCACACAGGCTTGCAGGCGTTCACGTTGACGCCGGGTAAGACTTTCTTCGATGCCGAGCGGCTCGACTGTCCGCTGCGGATTGCGCAGTTGCTGCCAGCCCTGGCTGCCAATGGACCGGTCGCTCCAGGTGCCGCCGAACCAGCGCAACTGATGGATCGGGCCGAGCCAGCGACTCAACTGTTCGGCATCGCAGGCATCGAAGAAATAGCTCGCGGTCTGACGATTGTAGTAACCGAGCAAGGCGCGGTGATTGAGTCCGAATGAGACCGTGAGCATGCGCCGCAAATGTTTCAGCAATGACTGCGCCGGGACCTGGCTGCCGAGCAACAAGCCGCGCCAGGTGTGCGGATCGCTCAGACACAGTGCTGCCAATGCCGGGCAACCGCGCAAATCGACAAGTAACGGACCATTTTCACTGACCGGCTGAAACTCGGTTGCATCGAACAGCCGCCAACAAGCCACATCGGCAAAGGTTTGATGCAATGCGCTCAAGGCTTGCGGGGCTTCGGGAGCATCGAGCAACAGCCATTGCGCGTCTAGTTCGTGCGCCGCGCGGCTCATGCTGCGCCGCTCTGATCCAGCGCCGCGAGCAGTCGGCAGCTGCAAACCGCTTCCGCGCAATGGCTGTAACTGCCGCCACCAGGTAGCAGGCACAGCAGCAATAGCGGTTCGGCAGACGTGAGCCATTGTGCAAAACCGGCGCTTGCCAGCGGGTCGGGAAGCTCATGCTCCTGGTGATCGTCAATATCTTCAATGACCGCAGACTCTTGCAATACACCGCTGATCACTGGCTGATCGGGATCACCCTCAAGGAAACTCACCACCACCTCGACGCCTTCTTGCAGCGACGTCAGCGGCGTATCGGTCAGCGTCGGCGCGAGGGGCAGCCAGCAATGGCTGGCTGCGGCACCTTCGCCCTGATACAACCAGTCGAACTGCACCGCCACGGGCCGCGATTGATCGGGACGCGGCTCGTCGACTGTCACCACCCAGGCACGTTGCAGGCTGTGCATGCGCGGCCGTGCACAAGTGCTGGCCGGCAACATTGTCGGCATCTGCCCGGCGCCACAGATCCGGTTGCTGTAAGACGGCTCAAGGGACAGATCGGCGCGATGTTCGACCCGGTTCAACAGCCAGTTGCGGTTGCATTCGGCAAGCGGATGACCGGTCAACGAAAGCCACTGACCGCTGCGCAAGTTCGACAAATCTGTGTGCCCATCAGCCGTGGGGGCCTTGCTGACCGTCGATGCATCCATCTGCAATTTCCAGCGGCGAATGGCCGGGGAGTCGCCCGCACGCTCGAAGTTCGCCACATCGGCCCTCGGCATGCGGGCCGGATCATCGACGAAGACCAGGCAATGGCCGTCGCGGCCATGCTCGAAGTAATAGTGGATATGCGACTGCGCACACAGACGCTGGACAAACTGCAGATCGGACTCGCGGTATTGGGTACAAAAGGTGCGCAATGGATAGTCATCCAGCAGATCAAACCGCCGTTGCGCCTCGACAATCCCGTGCTCCTTTAGCACCTGCAGCAGAATCTGCGGCACCGAACGGCCGCTGAAAATCCGCTGGCTGAAGCGCAGCTCCAGGCAACTCAACTTCGGCGCCAACCGCACACGACACAAGCGCGAACCAAGACCATGCTCATGCTGGACAAGGCTGTGCAACTGCCCGTTCAGACCGTTTTGTGGCAAGCCGAACTGGAGGAACGCCGAGCGGTACAGCAGGCCGTCAAGATCCAGATGCGGGTCGTTGATCAACAGATCGATATCAAATGCAAAGGGCTCGCTGATGCCCTCGCTGCCGGTAAAGGCCAGCACCTCGAAGGAGTCGGGCTGACCCGCTACATCGAGACGAAACGACGGCTCGTTGACGGAATCGAACATGGGCAGATCTCTACAGGAGGGGCGGCCGAGGATTCTCGCCGAGAGGCATGGCCGAGTAGAGTGCCCAAGTAC
Organism: Pseudomonas sp. McL0111; assembly: GCF_052567255.1. Taxonomy (NCBI): domain Bacteria; kingdom Pseudomonadati; phylum Pseudomonadota; class Gammaproteobacteria; order Pseudomonadales; family Pseudomonadaceae; genus Pseudomonas; species Pseudomonas sp. McL0111. The sequence continues at coordinate 802,885 of NZ_CP199585.1, forward strand.
AACTTAGGAAATGACCTACGCGAAAAGCAGACCACTTCGCCAGACTTGCCAGCAAGTCAGGTCGTTTCGCAGGAAAAAACAGAAATGTCGCACCGGGTTGTCCGAAATTTCCGCAGTGTGCGGAACAATTTCAGACAACCCGATTCGGCATAGACCGTGCCTCAGGAAGACAGGTAGGAGGAGCGGGTCAGGCCCAGGCGCAACGCATCGAGGAACTGGGTGCGCTCGCTAGGGCTGATGCGGGCACTGGCGCACTTGTCGCGGTAGTGAGTCATCAGTTCTTCAGGCGACAAGTGCACGTAACGCAGCATGTCTTCGATGGTGTCATGGGTCTCGATACCGGCGTGGTACACGCTGCCGTCGGCGTTCTGGTAGATGTTCACCGAGTCGGTGTCACCGAACAGGTTGTGCATGTCGCCAAGGATTTCCTGATAGGCGCCGACCAGGAACACGCCCAGCAGATAGTCCTCGCCTTCATTCAAACCATGTACCGGCAGACTGGTTTCGATGCTCTGCTCGTCGACGTACTGGTTGATCTTGCCGTCGGAGTCGCAGGTCAGATCCTGCAACACCGCACGGCGCAGCGGCTCTTCGTCGAGACGATGCAGCGGGATGATCGGCAGTACCTGATCGATCGCCCAGGTGTCCGGCAGGCTCTGGAATACCGAGAAGTTGCAGATGTACTTGTCGGCCAGTTTGTCGTTGAGTTCGTCGAGCACCTGACGGTGCGAACGCTGACGCGCCTTCAACGAGTTGTGCAAGCGGCGGCAAACAGCGAAGTAGCACTGCTCGGCCAATGCTTTCTCGGCCAGGGTCAGTTTGCCGTCGGCGTACTGCGAAGCCACGTCGCTCATGTAGTGAGTGGCGCGCCAGTAGGTTTCGGTGACCATTTCAATGTCGGTCGGACCCAGCAGGTCCACCAGCCACTGCACGGTTTCCGGCAGGTTTTCCTTGTTCTCGATCTGCGGCACGTCGTCGTTGTGTTTCTCGACGTCGGTCACCTGCACCACCAGCATGGCGTGGTGCGCGGTCAGCGAACGGCCGCTCTCGGAGAAGATGTGCGGGTGCGGCAGGCTCTGCGCATCGCAGAACTCCTTGAGCATCCCGACCACGACACCGGCGTAATCGTCCATGTCGTAGTTGATCGAACTGGCGTTACGCGAGTGCGTACCGTCGTAGTCCACGCCCAGACCGCCACCCACGTCGATGTGATCGACCGGCAGACCGAGGTTGCGCAGTTCGCCGTAGTAACGGATCGCTTCCTTGAAGCCGTGCTGATAGTCGGCCAGGTTGGCGATCTGCGAGCCCATGTGGAAGTGCAGCAGGCGGATGCCCTGATCCAGACCGGCAGCGCGGAAACGCTCGACCACCGACAGCAACTGCGCCGCCGACAGACCGAACTTGGATTTCTCGCCACCGGTATCCGCCCACTTCGACGATGCCAGCGACGACAGACGCACGCGCAGGCCGACCTGTGGCTTGACCTTCAGCGAGGCAGCTTCTTCGATCACCAGACCGACTTCGGATTCTTTCTCGATCACGATGAACACGTTGTGGCCGAGTTTCTGCCCCATCAGTGCCAGACGGATGAACTCGCGGTCCTTGTAGCCGTTGCAGACAATGGTGCCGCCCTTCGGCGCCAGTGCCAGCACTGCCAGCAGTTCAGGCTTGGAGCCGGCTTCCAGACCGATCGAAACGTCGCGGGTGGCGATGATGTTCTCGATCACTGCTTCCTGCTGGTTGACCTTGATCGGGTACAGCGCGGTGTACTTGCTCTGGTATTCCAGACGCTCGATATTCGCATCGAACGCGCCGGTCAGTTGGCGGACACGGTCTTGCAGGATGTCGGGGAAACGCACCAGCAATGGCAAGGACAAGCCGCTTTTGCGCAGCTGGTCAACTTGCTCGAACAGGTCGATAGGCGAGCTGCTCGGACCGTTCGGACGAACTTCGACGCGACCGGCTTCATTGATCGCGAAATATCCGGCCCCCCAATGGCGAATCCCGTAAACACTGCGGCTGTCCGCAACTGTCCATTGGCTGCCATCGTCTTTACGTGTGCGTCGTACGGACATCGAAGTCCCCTATAAAGAAGTCATAGTGCGTCGCCTGATCTCAGGCCGGCGCAGTCTAAAGAATGAAAATGACGGTTCGTCAGCGGGGCGGTAGACCGCGCTGACAGCGTTGAGTTTAGAAACCGGTCATGAACAGGCTCTGTGAAAACCATGGAGACGACGCCGGATGTGCAACTGTGCAGAGCCGGATCAAGCCGCAGGTGGTTTTCACAGAGGCTGCTAGCCGCCGGACTTCTTCGCTTTGAAACCGAATTTGATCAGCTCAGCCAAGAGTAGCTCGACATGATCGCCCTGGATTTCGATGATCCCGTCTTTCAGCGCCCCGCCAGTGCCACAACGTTTCTTCAACGTTGTCGCCAGCTCCTTGAGCGGCTCCTCGGCCAGCGGCACGCCGGTGATGGTGGTCACCGTCTTGCCGCCACGACCCTTGCTCTCGCGACGTACGCGGGCAATGCCGTCTCCGGCAGGGATCACGGTTTGTTTGCAGATACAGGCGTCCACCGGTTTACTGCATTCCGGGCAATGACGACCTGCGTCGGTGGAAAATACCAGGCCACCAAGGGCGGCGAAGGATGCGGCTTTTTTGGCCACCGGCAATCCTCTTGGGAGGACAAAGACTGATCGCAACCTTGGGCAAGGTTATCGACCGCGAAGCCCCACTCAGGCAGGGGCAGCGCTACTGCACCGGACACATTGTCCAGGCGCAGCTTGAAAAGGTCGCGCAGTGTAACGGCAAAAAGCGCAATTGCTAAGAGCCAATCAGCGCCAATTTATGCCTTCTTTGCGACGTCGCTTTGCTGAGCCTTGAGATAGCGCTTCAGGGCTGCCAGAGAGTCCGGGCAATAAGGCTTCTGCTCGATTTCCAGCATGACCTGTTCGACGGGAATAAAGCGTGCTTCGAGCACCTCTTCCGGTTGCAGGATCAACGGCCCGTCCCACACCGCAGAAAACGCTGAACACCATAGGCGATTGCCGGTGTCTTCGAAAAAGAAATGGTCATGAGCGGTCAGCTCAACGCCACTGACGCCCAGTTCCTCTTCCAGCTCACGGGCCGCCGACTCGGCGTAGGTTTCAGTGGCCATCACCATGCCACCCGCCGCGACATCCCAGTAACCGGGATATATCGCCTTGCTCAACGTGCGCCGATGCACGCAAAGCTCACCGGCAGAGTTGAACAGCATGATGTAAGTGCCGCGGCCGATCAGCCCGCGTTCGCGCAAATCGGAGCGCACCAGAGCGCCGAGCAGGTTGTCCTGCTCGTCGACCCAGGCGATGTGTTCGGCATCCGAGGCGGCACGGTGCGCCGCCTCTTTGGCGTTTTGGCTCATGTATCAGCCCTGATTGAGCAGTTGACGCAAATCGATCACTGCCGCGTTAGCCCGGGAAATGTAGTTGGCCATGACCAGCGAGTGGTTGGCCAGCACGCCGAAGCCGCTGCCGTTGAGGATCATCGGACTCCAGACCGGTTCCTGCGAGGCTTCCAGCTCACGAATGATCTGGCGCACGCTGACCGTGGCGTTCTTCTTCGCCAGTACATCGGCGAAGTCGACTTCGATGGCACGCAGCAAGTGCGACAGAGCCCAGGCCTGACCACGAGCTTCATAGAAGACGTTGTCAATTTGCATCCACGGAGTCTCGACGACTTCTTCGTCAACCTGCGGCACTTCACCAACGGCTGGCACTTCAGTCTTCAGCGCCGTGTTGAGCTTGACCCGGCCGACACTCGCCGACAGGCGTTGCGACAGCGAGCCGAGACGGGTACCGACGTCGCCCAGCCAGTTGTTGAGGTTGTCGGCGCGTGCATAGAACAGTGCGTTTTTCTGCGTAGGATCAGACAGACGCGCCTGATAACGGCTCAGGGAGTTGATACCTTCCTGATACTCCGACTCGGTGGACGGCAGAATCCAGCTCTTGTTATCGAAGTTGAAACGCGGCTCGGCCTTGGCCAGATCAGCGTCTTCAGCCGATTGCGACTGCGAGCGGGCAAAGTCTTTGCGCAATGCGCGGGTCAGGTCACGCACCTGCACCAGCACGCCGTATTCCCAGCTCGGCATGTTGTCCATCCACAAGCCCGGCGGGAAGCGGTCGTTGGAAATGTAGCCGCCCGGTTTGTCCAGCAGCGTGCCAGCGACAGTCTTCAGGGTTTCGACGGTGGTGTAGCCGACGACCATCTGCTTGCCTTCTTTCTCGGCAGCGAGCTGGGCGTTTTGCGCAACCGGGAACAATGCCGGTTCTTCGCTCCAGTACCAGCCAAGACCGATGGTCACCAGCAGGTAAATGCCGACCAATGTCGCCAGCGCACGGCTGAACAAAAGCCCGCCCACATAGCTGCGAGCGGCCGACTTGGGCTCGGCGGCACGTTCAGGCGCGCTGCCCGCGCGGTTCTTCCAGTCCAGCATGGCGATATCCTTTCAATCACTTGGGTTCAACGGTTCGACCACAACCATACAACAACGTGCCGAGGCCGGGCACCCGCCATTCAATAGAAGCAGCAAATCGATGATTCCGCATTCATCCGTGATGACTCTAGGGGATTCCCTGAGTCTGCGCTCCGACAAAGTCGAATCACATCAATCAATCGAAGATTGTCCCTTGCAACCCACTGACCCGCGCCGAGCCTCGATGAAACGTCTTCGAGCATGACCATGTCCCCGGCTCACGGGGACATCCACGACGACAAGGTCAAAAACAAAACCAGTCGGTCAGAAACTGAATTGTGTCGCACCGCAGATTATTGATGCATGACACTCGTGTAAGGGAAAAGAGGTGCTAGCATAGAGCCACCAGTCGATCTCAGCATGCAGCCTAACTAGTAGTCAGGATATGACCGAGCCAGAAGACCCCAGCCGTGAGCGTCTCAAGCACCACTTTGCCCAGCGGGTAATTCATCAGGCACGTCAGATTCTTGAGATATGGCAGCGCCTGCAACGCAGTGAGTGGTCCACCGCCGACCTCGCCGAACTGAGCGAGGCCAACCTGCGCCTGCTGCGTTTTGCCGAGCGTTTCGAACAGCCCGAGCACACGCATCTGGCCCGCCACATCAGCCAGTCGCTGGAGGCGGTGGACGCCAATCGCGGACGCCTGAGCAGCGGCCTGATTACTGACCTCAATCGTTTGATGCAACGCCTGTCCCGCACCGGCCTGCGTCATGGCGACCAACTCGACCAGACCTTTCTGCCGCCCCTGCGCAAACCGATTTACGTGATGCTGCAAGACCACGACCGTGCCGAACGGCTGGCCAAGCAGTTGGAGTTCTTCGGCCTTTCGGCGCAGGCGCTGGACAGTGTCGCGGCGTTTCGTTCGTCGATGGTCGAGCGCTTGCCTGCCGCCATCGTGATGGACGTCGACTTCAGCGGTGCCGGCATCGGCCTGAAACTGGCAGCCGAAGCCCAAGTGGGTCTGGAAGAACCACTACCGCTGCTGTTTTTCAGCCTGCACGAAACCGACACCCCGACCCGTCTCGCCGCAGTGCGCGCCGGTGGCCAGGAATTCCTCACCGGCACCCTCGAAGCTTCGAGCCTGCTGGAGAAGATCGAAGTCCTGACCTGCGTCGCCCAGTACGAACCTTATAAAGTGCTGATCATTGATGACTCTCGCGCCCAGGCCTTGCACACCGAACGCCTGCTCAACAGCGCCGGGATTGTCACCCGCACCTTGATCGAACCGATTCAGGCGATGGCCGAGCTGGCGGATTTTCAGCCGGACCTGATCATCCTCGACATGTACATGCCGGCCTGCACCGGTACTGAACTGGCCAAGGTGATCCGCCACAACGACCGCTATGTCAGCGTGCCGATCATTTATCTGTCGGCCGAAGACGATCTGGACAAGCAGCTCGACGCCATGAGCGAAGGCGGTGACGACTTCCTGACCAAGCCGATCAAACCGCGACACCTTATTACCACTGTGCGCAACCGCGCCGCCCGCGCCCGCAATCTGAAAGCGCGGATGGTCCGTGACAGCCTCACCGGCCTCTACAACCACACGCATATTCTGCAATTGCTCGAAGACTGCTCGTTCCGCGCCCGTCGCGAGAACAAGCCGTTGAGCTTTGCCATGCTCGACATCGACCACTTCAAACGGGTCAACGACAGCCACGGTCATCCGATGGGCGACCGGGTGATCAAGAGCCTCGCGCTGTTCCTCAAGCAGCGCTTGCGCAAGACCGACTTCATCGGCCGTTACGGCGGCGAAGAGTTCGCCATCGTCATGCCTGACACTGATATAGATGCCGCGCACAAAGTGCTCGACGAAATCCGTCAGCGCTTTGCCGAAATCCACTATCCGGCCCAGCCGCAGGATTTGTGGTGCACCTTCAGTGCCGGCGTGGTGGAAATGCGCGATGACTGCGACAGCCTGATGATGGCCAGCCAGGCTGACGAGGCGCTGTACCGCGCGAAGGATGGTGGACGCAATCGGGTGCAGACCGCGCGCGACTCAAAGCAAAGTGCCACTTTTTCATCGGATTCCACTGATTCGGTCATAACCCTGTAACAGAACCGCAATAAATTCAGGCGCTTACCATTTCTGCCGTTGGTAGCCGTCATGCGCCTGAAGTTGCTCACCAATCTCAATACTCTCCTGCTGGTCGCCGTCTGCGTGGCCCTCGGCGCCACATTGTGGTGGTCGCAAAAAGCCCTGGAGCGCCCGTATCTGTTGATGGAGCGTTACCTGGGGCTGTCGCAGCAATTTCAGAATGACGTGGCACGCAACGTCGAGGATTACCTCACCAGCGGCGACGCTCTGCGCCTGAGCAGCGCCAGCCAGGCCATCGATGGCTTGCAAAAGGAACTCGGCGAGCTGCCGCCAGCCCTCGCTGACACTTTGCGCCCGAGCCTTTCCGGCCTCGAAGACTTCAGCAAGACCGACCTGCTGGCCGCCGGCAAACTCGCCGGCGATCCACAGGCGTTGCTGTTGCAGGCCGAGCGCGAATTGAGCGCCAGTCTCGACCAGCTCAGCACTTACGCCAACGGCAATGCCACCTACCTGACGCCACTGCTCGCCGCCTCGCAACACCTTGGGAAGCTGTCGCTGGCGCGGGACAAACTGGTCAGCAGCGGCCGTAGCGAATTGGCCGCCGACGTTGAGCGCGAAGTGACCAACATCCGCGCTCAAGCCCAAGTGATTGATGCCCTGCCCTTGCTCGGCGTGGTCGCCAGCAATGAATCAAGCAGCGATGATTTCGCCGCGATGATGGGCATCGAAAGCACGGAAAAAACCGCCGCCGAAGATGCAGGTGTCGGCCTCAAGCGTGAACTCAACAGTTTGCTCGGGCGTTACCCGGCGGAGCTGGCACGCACTCGTGAGCAGATCGAGAAACGCACCGAGCTGAGCACCGCCACCCACCTGAAAATCGCCGCCGTGCAGCAAGCCATCGCTGGCCTGGAACCGGTGGTGCGCGCCCAGCACGGGCAGATCCAAAGCGAAGTGCGACTGATGCAAGGCCTGATGATCGGCCTGATTCTGTTGATCGCGCTGCTGATCGACACCTTGCAGCGACGTCTGGCCCGTACCCTGACTAACCTCGCACCAGCGCTGTCGACCTGGGCCGAGGGTGATTTCAGTCGTGACATTCATCTGGGCAAGACCAACCGCGAACTGCATGACATCGAAGCTTCGCTCAATCGTCTGCGTGCTTATCTGGTGGATCTGGTCGGGACCATTCGCGGCAATGCCGAACAAGTGGCGGGCAGCAGCCGCACCCTCGCCGAACTGAGCAACGACTTGCACAGCGGTGCCGAGCATCAGGCCGGTGATACCGCACTGATCCGCGATTCTCTCGGTGAGCTTGAGGCAACCATTCAGCAAGTGGCCGGCGACGCGCGGCAAGCGGCCGATGCCAGCCGCCACGCCGGGCTGGCCGTCGAGCACGGGCAAACCGTGATCGGCCAGAGCCTCACCGGGCTGCACGCACTGGTGGGCGAGGTGCAAGGCAATGCGCAGATGATCGAGCATCTGGCCGAAGAGTCAGCGACCATCGGCGGCGTGCTGACGGTGATCCGCTCGATTGCCGACCAGACCAATCTGCTGGCATTGAACGCGGCTATCGAAGCGGCTCGCGCCGGGGAAATGGGTCGGGGATTTGCGGTAGTCGCCGAAGAGGTTCGCTCACTCGCACAGCGCACGGCGGGTGCGACCGCAGAAATCCAGACGCTGATTGCCGGCCTGCAAACCGCGGCTCGGCAGTCAGTGGAGGGCATGCGCGCCCAGGTCGAACACGCCGAAGCCACGGCCAATCAGGCGCAAGCGGCGGACGGCGCGCTGGATAAAATCGTCGGCGCGATTCAGACCATTTCCGATACGGCGATTCGTATTGCCGATGTCACTGCCCAGCAAAGTGGCGCGGTCAGTGAGATTCGTGATCACAGCGAGCGGATTCACCAATTGGGTGGGGATAACTTGCTGCGTATCGGCCAGGGTCGTGAACAGGGAGAGAATCTGCTGGTATTGGGCGGGCAACTGCATACCGCCGTTCAGGCCTTCCGCGTCTGACAAGTCGCCTTCGCGAGCGAGCTCGCTCCCACATTGGAATGCATACCCCTGTGGGAGCGAGCTTGCTCGCGAATGCGATAGTCCCGACACTTCAAATGACCGGATTTAATTGCTTGGTCACATATTTCGCGCAAACATCGGCCATCGTGCTGGCTATTGCATAGAACTGGACAGTCACAAAGTCTTTGCGGCATAGTCGCCGGGTTCTGAACATTGCTCACCCATAACAAGGACAACGCAGATGGCAACGCTACTGGTGCTGCACGGCCCCAACCTGAACCTGCTCGGCACCCGTGAACCGGGTACCTATGGGTCGACGACCCTGGCGCAGATCAATCAGGACCTGGAACGCCGCGCCCGCGATGCCGGTCATCATCTGCTGTACCTGCAAAGCAACGCCGAGTATGAATTGATCGACCGTATCCACGCCGCCCGCGATGAAGGTGTGGACTTCATTCTGATCAATCCAGCAGCTTTTACGCATACAAGTGTCGCATTACGTGACGCGCTGCTGGCGGTGAGCATCCCATTCATCGAAGTGCATTTGTCCAACGTGCACAAACGCGAACCTTTCCGCCATCACTCTTACTTCTCCGACGTAGCGGTGGGAGTGATCTGCGGCCTTGGCGCCAGCGGTTATCGACTGGCCCTGGAGGCTGCACTAGAGCAGCTTGAACACCAAGCTATACGCCCCTGACCGACCCTTGGGAGTTGATGATTCATGGATATCCGTAAAGTTAAGAAACTGATCGAATTGCTGGAAGAGTCCGGCATCGACGAGCTCGAGATCAAGGAAGGCGAAGAGTCCGTACGTATCAGCCGCCACAGCAAGACCCCGGCTCAGCAGTACTACGCTCCTGCGCCAATGCAAGCTCCGGCCGCCGCGCCTGTCGCTGCTCCGGCTGCTGCCGCTGCACCTGCCGCGCCTGCCGCTCCAGTGCTGAATGGCACCGTTGCCCGCTCGCCGATGGTAGGTACGTTCTACCGTAAATCTTCGCCAACCTCGCCGTCCTTCGTTGAAGTCGGCCAGACAGTGAAGAAAGGCGACACTCTGTGCATCGTCGAAGCCATGAAGATGATGAACCACATCGAAGCTGAAACCAGCGGTGTGATCGAATCCATCCTCGTCGAAGACGGCCAGCCGGTTGAGTACGACCAACCGCTGTTCACCATCGTTTGAACTGCGGAGAGCCTTTGATGACTGCGAAGTTGGAAAAAGTTCTGATCGCTAACCGCGGTGAGATCGCCCTGCGGATTCTGCGTGCCTGCAAAGAGATGGGCATCAAGACCGTCGCCGTTTACTCCAAGGCCGACAAAGAGCTGATGCACCTGGGTCTGGCAGACGAATCCGTCTGCATCGGCCCGGCTTCTGCCGCGCACTCTTATCTGCACATCCCGGCCATCATTGCAGCAGCTGAAGTGACTGGCGCTACCGCCATTCACCCGGGCTACGGCTTCCTCGCGGAAAACGCCGACTTTGCCGAACAGGTCGAGAATTCCGGTTTCGCGTTCATCGGCCCGAAAGCCGACACCATTCGCCTGATGGGCGACAAGGTATCGGCCAAGCACGCGATGATCGAAGCTGGCGTTCCAACCGTTCCCGGTTCCGACGGCCCACTGCCGGAAGACGAAGAAACGGCACTGCGCATTGGCCGTGAAGTTGGCTACCCGGTGATCATCAAAGCCGCTGGCGGCGGTGGTGGTCGCGGTATGCGCGTTGTGCATAAAGAAGAAGACCTGATCGCCTTCGCCAAGCTGACCCGCACCGAAGCCGGTGCAGCGTTCGGCAACCCGATGGTCTATCTGGAAAAATTCCTGACCAATCCGCGTCACGTGGAAGTTCAGGTGCTTTCCGATGGCCAGGGTCATGCGATCCATCTGGGCGACCGCGATTGCTCGCTGCAACGCCGCCACCAGAAAGTTCTCGAAGAAGCGCCGGCACCGGGCATCGACGAGAAGGCTCGCCAGGAAGTTCTGGCGCGCTGCGTCAAGGCTTGCATCGATATCGGTTACCGTGGCGCCGGCACTTTCGAGTTCCTGTACGAGAACGGTAGTTTCTACTTCATCGAAATGAACACCCGTGTTCAGGTGGAGCACCCGGTTTCGGAAATGGTCACTGGTATCGACATCGTCAAGGAGATGCTCAGCATCGCCGCTGGCAACAAGCTGTCGTTCACTCAGGATGACGTAGTTATCCGCGGTCACTCGCTGGAATGCCGGATCAACGCTGAAGACCCGAAAACCTTCATGCCGAGCCCGGGCACGGTCAAGCATTTCCACGCTCCAGGCGGCAACGGCGTTCGCGTCGATTCGCACCTGTACAGCGGTTATGCGGTTCCACCGAACTACGACTCGCTGATCGGCAAGCTGATCACTTACGGCGCAACCCGCGAAGAAGCCATGGCACGCATGCGTAACGCCCTGGACGAAATCGTGGTTGACGGGATCAAGACCAACATCCCGCTGCACCGTGATCTGGTTCGTGACGAAGGCTTCTGCAAAGGGGGCGTGAACATTCACTACCTCGAGCACAAGCTGGCTGGCGAGAAGCACTAAGCTTCAACCCGCACCAGACAAAGCCGCCTTCGGGCGGCTTTGTTGTTTCTGAAAGCAAAGTCAAAAGATCGCAGCCTTCGGCAGCTCCCACAGGGGATCTCATTCCAATGCAGGAGCTGCCGAAGGCTGCGATCTTTTGATCTTCAACCATGTTCGTGTTCTGCGCCGCGCTCGCGTAAACTTGCGCGCTTCTCGCAGGCCGCTAGGCTGCAATCAATATTTTTCAAAGGTGCCCGCCATGCCTTGGCTGCAAGTACGACTCGCCATCAGCCCGGAACAAGCCGAAACCTACGAAGACGCTTTCCTTGAAGTGGGCGCCGTATCGGTGACCTTCATGGACGCCGAAGATCAGCCGATCTTCGAGCCGGAACTCAACACCACCCCACTGTGGTCGCACACGCACCTGCTGGCCCTGTTCGAAGGTGGCACCGAAGCCGCCAGCGTACTGGCCCATCTGGAACTGCTGACCGGCAGCCCGCTGCCCGAGCATCACAGCGAAGTCATTGAAGACCAGGACTGGGAACGCAGCTGGATGGATGGCTTCCAGCCAATGCAGTTCGGCCAGCGCCTGTGGATCGTGCCGAGCTGGCACGCCGCACCGGAGCCTGACGCGGTCAATTTGCTGCTGGACCCGGGCCTGGCGTTCGGCACCGGCACGCACCCGACCACCGCGCTGTGCCTGGAATGGCTCGACGACCAGGATCTGAAAGACTGCAACGTGCTCGATTTCGGCTGCGGCTCGGGAATTCTCGCTATCGCCGCGCTGCTGCTCGGCGCAAAACAAGCGGTCGGCACCGACATCGACGTGCAAGCACTGGAAGCTTCGCGCGATAACGCCGGACGCAACGGCATTGCCGACGAACTGTTCCCGCTGTACCTGCCGGAAGATCTGCCGCAGGTCAAAGCCGATGTACTGGTCGCCAATATTCTGGCCGGCCCGCTGGTTTCGCTGGCTCCGCAGTTGTCGAGTCTGGTCAGGTCGGGCGGCCGTCTGGCGCTGTCGGGCATCCTTGCCGAGCAAGGTGATGAAGTCGCCGCCGCTTATGCTCAGGACTTCGATCTGGACCCGATTGCCAATCGCGATGGCTGGGTGCGCATCACCGGGCGTCGGCGCTAGAATGACCGCCTGCATAATCCGGATCGCCGCATGACCGACAGTTTCGTCACCCAGTGCCCGCATTGCCAAACCAGCTTCCGCGTCAGCCATGCTCAATTGAGCGTGGCCCGCGGGGTGGTTCGCTGCGGCTCCTGCCTGCAAGTGTTCAACGCCGCCAAACAGCTGCTTGAACAACACGCTGGCAAGGACGCGGTTGTTCCGGTGGCGCCAGCCATCGTCGAGCCGTCGCCGGTGATCGAACCGCCGCCGGTCATCGTCGAACCGCCGGTACCAGCGCCTCGCGCCATCAGCCAAAAACAATGGAGCGCCACCGAACTGGATCTGGACAGCCTGGATCTGGACGAAGAACTCGCTCGCCTCGAACAACGGGAAATCCAGCCGACTACCGAGTTTGGCCGTCAGCGCGAAGACTCCTTGAGCGCCCGACGCGACAGCCCCGACGGCGATGACCCGGTTTGGCGCGACAGCCTGTTCAGCGAGCGCGCCGATCAGCACACGCCGGAGACAGAACCGGAAATCGACGAAATCGAACCGGCAGACAGTCACCGTACCGAGCCGTCACTGACGCTCGAACCGGTGGATCTGGACGACGAACCGCCGATCCCGCAACTCCGCCTGCACGACCCGATTGATCCCGCCGCTCGCCGCGAACGCCTGTCCGCCAGCGCGGAACCCGACGACGATTTGCCGCCCATCGAAGCACCACGCAAAAAGCGTGAACGCGCAGAACCGGGAGTTCGCGCCGAAGTCCTGCAGGACCTGACTGACGACCCGTTGCAACTCGACTGGCAGAAACGCCGCTCGCCATGGGGCCGTCGCCTGCTCTGGATGACGCTGGTGTTGCTGGCCGCTGCCGGTCTCGCCGGGCAATACATCGCTTATCACTTCGACGAACTGGCGCGCCAGGACCAGTACCGCCCGTGGTTTCAGGAGTTTTGCCCGCAGATCGGCTGCACGGTGCCGTCCAAGGTGGACATCGCCAAAATCAAAAGCAGCAATCTGGTGGTGCGTAGTCATCCTGAGTTCAGCGGTGCACTGGTAGTGGATGCGATCATTTATAACCGCGCCACGTTCTCCCAGCCGTTTCCGCTGCTGGAACTGCGCTTCGCCGACCTTAACGGCAAGCTGATCGCCAGTCGTCGCTTCAAACCCGGCGAATACCTCAGCGGCGATCTCGAAGGACTGGCAGAAATGCCGCAGCAGACGCCGATCCACATCGCTCTGGACATCCTTGACCCAGGCCCAAAAGCGGTGAATTACAGCCTGAGCTTCCACTCGCCCGAGTGAGCCGCCGCAGCGTTTCAGGTTTGACGGCAGTTTTCTGACTTTGCATCCGGCAACCAAACCGCTGGCAATAACAGAATAACTGTTCAGATTTTGTTCAATTCAGCCTTTATCCAGTCATCGAGAGCGGGTATCATGCCAACCCTTTTTCGAACTCTCATGATCCGGCCCCACTTCAGGGAAGTCCTATGTCGGCGGTACGCATCGGCCCATACATATTGCAGAACGGCTTGATTCTCGCCCCGATGGCGGGGGTCACCGATCAGCCCTTTCGTCAGCTGTGCAAGCGTTTGGGCGCAGGGCTTGTAGTCTCGGAAATGGTCACCAGTGACATGAGCCTGTGGAATACCCGCAAGTCGCGCATGCGCATGATCCACGAAGGCGATCCTGAACCCCGTTCGGTGCAGATTGCCGGTGGCGATGCGCAGATGCTGGCGGATGCAGCACGGGCCAACGTCGAACTGGGCGCACAGATTATTGATATCAACATGGGTTGTCCGGCGAAAAAAGTCTGCAACAAGGCTGCCGGTTCCGCGCTGTTGAAAGATGAAGCACTGGTCACCGAGATCCTGCACGCCGTCGTGGCGGCAGTTGATGTGCCGGTGACCTTGAAGATCCGCACTGGCTGGGATCGCGACAACAAGAACGGCCTGAACGTGGCGAAGATCGCTGAGCAGGCCGGCATTACAGCGCTGGCGGTGCATGGCCGTACCCGCGCCGATCTGTACACCGGTGAAGCCGAGTACGACACGATTGCCGCGATCAAGCAGGCCGTGTCGATACCGGTGTTTGCCAATGGCGATATTGATTCGCCGGAAAAGGCCCGTTACGTGCTCGACGCGACCGGTGCCGATGGCCTGTTGGTAGGCCGGGCCGCTCAAGGGCGGCCGTGGATTTTTCGCGAGATCGATCACTTCCTGCGCACTGGCGAGAAATTGCCGGCGCCGGAGCTGGTCGAGGTGGAACGCATTCTGCTGGAACATCTGGCCGCCCTTCACACTTTCTATGGGGATGTGATGGGCGTGCGCATTGCGCGCAAGCATGTGGGCTGGTATCTCGCAACCTTGCCGGGCGCCAGGGAGTTTCGCGCCCACTTCAATCGTTTGGATGGTACGGAAACACAATGCGCCAACGTTCGGGAGTTCTTCGCCGAGCGTTACAAGAGCCTGACAGGGGACGAAAAAGGGGTGGCCGCATGACGATGATGACCGAGACTTTAGTGAGTGGAACAACACCCGTGAGCGACAACGTGAATTTGAAACAGCACCTCAATACCCCGAGCGAAGAAGGCCAGACCCTTCGCGGGAGTGTCGAGAAGGCGCTGCACAATTATTTCGCCCACCTTGAGGGCGCGTCCGTCACGGACGTGTACAACCTGGTGCTCTCCGAAGTCGAGGCTCCCCTGCTCGAAAGCGTGATGAACTACGTCAAGGGCAACCAGACCAAGGCCAGCGAGCTGCTCGGACTCAACCGAGGCACGCTGCGCAAGAAACTCAAGCAGTACGATCTGCTGTAAGCATTCAATCAAACCAGAAAGGCGCCCGCGTAAAAAACGGTCGCCTTTTTTGCTGACTTCCTTTGCTTTTGATGGAAATTGAGATGACCGACCAGACTACCCGCCTGCCGATCCGCCGCGCCTTGATCAGCGTTTCCGACAAGACCGGGATCCTCGAATTCGCCAAGGAGCTGGAAGCTCTTGGCGTCGAGATCCTCTCCACCGGCGGAACGTTCAAGCTGCTGCAAGACAACGGCGTCGCCGCAGTGGAAGTCGCGGATTACACCGGTTTCGCAGAAATGATGGACGGTCGGGTGAAAACCCTGCACCCGAAAATCCACGGCGGCATCCTCGGTCGTCGCGGTATCGACGACGCAATCATGAACGAACACGGCATCAAGCCGATCGATCTGGTAGCGGTCAACCTGTACCCGTTCGAAGCCACCATCAACAAGCTAGGTTGCGACCTGCCGACCGCCATCGAGAACATCGATATCGGCGGCCCGACCATGGTGCGTTCGGCAGCGAAAAACCATAAAGACGTGGCCATCGTAGTGAATGCCGGCGACTACGCCAGCGTCCTCGAAGGTCTCAAGGCCGGCGGCCTGACCTACGCTCAGCGTTTCGACCTGATGCTCAAGGCCTTCGAACACACCGCTGCCTACGACGGCATGATCGCCAACTACATGGGCACCGTGAACCAGGCTGCTGACACCCTCAGCACCGAAGGTCGCAGCGAATTCCCGCGCACCTTCAACAGCCAGTTCATCAAGGCCCAGGAAATGCGCTACGGCGAGAACCCGCACCAGAGCGCGGCGTTCTACGTTGAAGCCAAGCCAGCTGAAGTCGGCATCGCCACCG
The DNA here is from genome assembly GCF_052567255.1 of Pseudomonas sp. McL0111. NCBI lineage: Bacteria > Pseudomonadati > Pseudomonadota > Gammaproteobacteria > Pseudomonadales > Pseudomonadaceae > Pseudomonas > Pseudomonas sp. McL0111. The sequence goes on from NZ_CP199585.1 coordinate 818,765, forward strand.
CGACCCAACTGCAAGGCAAAGAGCTGTCGTACAACAACGTGGCCGACACCGACGCCGCGCTGGAATGCGTGAAGAGCTTCGTCAAGCCAGCCTGCGTGATCGTCAAGCACGCCAACCCGTGCGGCGTGGCCGTTAGCCCGGACGCCGAAGGCGGTATCCGTCAGGCCTACGAACTGGCCTACGCCACCGACACCGAGTCGGCGTTCGGCGGCATCATCGCTTTCAACCGTGAACTGGATGCCGAGACCGCCAAGGCGATCGTCGAGCGTCAGTTCGTTGAAGTGATCATTGCTCCAAGCGTCAGCGAAGAAGCTCGCGCTATCGTCGCCGCCAAAGCCAACGTGCGTCTGCTGTCGTGCGGTGAATGGTCGGCTGATCGCGCCGCTGCCTGGGATTACAAGCGCGTCAACGGTGGTCTGCTGGTACAGAGCCGCGACATCGGCATGATCGGCAGCGAAGACCTGAAAGTCGTGACCAAGCGCGCTCCGACCGAACAGGAAATCAACGACCTGATCTTCGCCTGGAAAGTCGCCAAGTACGTCAAGTCCAACGCCATCGTCTACGCCAAGAACCGCCAGACCATCGGTGTCGGCGCTGGCCAGATGAGCCGCGTGAACTCGGCGCGTATCGCCGCGATCAAGGCTGAACACGCTGGCCTGCAAGTAGCCGGCTCGGTAATGGCATCGGACGCGTTCTTCCCGTTCCGCGACGGTCTGGACAACGCGGCCAAGGTCGGTATCACTGCGGTGATCCAGCCGGGCGGTTCGATGCGTGACGCAGAAGTCATCGCTGCAGCTGACGAAGCCGGCATCGCCATGGTGTTCACCGGCATGCGCCACTTCCGCCACTAAGTACACGATCCTGTGGGAGCTGGCCTGCCAGCGATTGCATCCCCTCGGTCTGATTGATGAACCGAGTCGCCTGCATCGCCGGCAGGCCAGCTCCCACAGAAAAGCAGCTCAGTGCTGCCTTCAGAATTAGCGTCATCCGAGGTTTTTGAAATGAATGTTTTGATCATTGGCAGCGGTGGCCGTGAACACGCCCTGGCCTGGAAAGTAGCCCAGGACCCACGCGTGCAGAAGGTTTTTGTTGCCCCGGGCAACGCCGGTACTGCGATTGAAGCCAAGTGCGAGAACGTCGCCATCGACGTGCTGGCCCTTGAGCAGCTTGCAGACTTCGCCGAGAAAAACGTTTCCCTGACCATCGTCGGCCCGGAAGTGCCGCTGGTGGCTGGCGTCGTCGACCTGTTCCGTACCCGTGGCCTCGACTGCTTTGGTCCGACCGCTGGCGCTGCGCAGCTGGAAGGCTCGAAAGCATTCACCAAGGATTTCCTGGCTCGCCACAAGATCCCGACTGCCGACTACCAGAACTTCACCGAGATCGAGCCGGCCCTGGCTTATCTGCGTGAAAAAGGCGCACCAATCGTGATCAAGGCCGATGGCCTGGCGGCTGGTAAAGGCGTGATCGTTGCCATGACCCTGGCCGAAGCCGAAGACGCCGTGCGCGACATGCTCGCTGGCAATGCTTTCGGTGACGCCGGTTCGCGCGTGGTAATCGAAGAATTCCTCGACGGCGAAGAAGCGTCCTTCATCGTCATGGTCGACGGCAAGAACGTGCTGCCGATGGCCACCAGCCAGGATCACAAACGTGTTGGCGACGGCGACAGCGGCCCGAACACTGGCGGCATGGGTGCTTACTCCCCTGCTCCGGTAGTCACCGCCGACGTGCACAAACGCGTGATGGATCTGGTGATCTGGCCGACCGTACGCGGCATGGCCGAGGAAGGCAACGTCTACACTGGCTTCCTGTACGCCGGGCTGATGATCGACAAGGCCGGCAATCCGAAAGTCATCGAGTTCAACTGCCGCTTCGGCGATCCTGAGACCCAACCAGTGATGCTGCGTCTGCAGTCGAGCCTGGTGTTGCTGGTCGAAGCCGCACTGGCGCAGGCGCTGGACAAGGTTGAAGCGCAATGGGACCCGCGTCCGAGCGTCGGCATCGTGCTGGCTGCCGGCGGTTACCCGGGCGACTACGCCAAGGGCGCTGCGATCAACGGTCTGGATGCTGCGGCAACTCTGGAAGGCAAAGTCTTCCACGCTGGCACCGCACTGAAGGATGGCCAGGTCGTGACGGCCGGTGGCCGGGTGCTGTGCGCCACGGCCATGGGCGCCAGCGTCGGCGAAGCTCAGCAGCAAGCCTATAAGCTTGCAGCGGCGATTGACTGGGAAGGCTGCTTCTATCGCAAGGACATTGGCTACCGCGCCATTGCCCGCGAACGTGGCGAAACTCAGGAATAAGCGACCTGTCTGCTCCGGCGGGTACTGTTAGTGCCTGCCGGGCTGTTCCGACGCTGCGCATCGTTATATTCTGGCATCAATCTACGAAGGGATTTCGCCGTGCGCTGGCTCAGGATTGCCATAAGCTTCACCGTCACGCTGTTGACCTTGCTCTGCATGCTCCCGGCCCAAGCCGCGCAAGGCAGTGGCTGGTCAGTATTGCTCGACGATCAAGGCTCCCTGCAACTGAGCGATATCCGCTCCACCCGCTACACCAATCAATTCAGCCCCATCGAACTTGACCGCCTGACCGCGGCCGAGCCCGACGGCGCATTGTGGCTGCGTTTCAAACTGGCGCCCGGCAAGCACGAACAAGTGCTGCGAGTATTCGCTCCGGACCTGTCACAACTCAATCTCTACGTGCTGGACGGCGACAAGCTGATCGAGCAGCGCACCACCGGCACCAGCCAGCCTCAGGCCGAGCGACCACTGCCCAGCAGCGACTTCATGCTGGCGCTGCCCCAAAGCGACAAACCCCTCGACGTCTATCTGCGGATGGTTTCCGAGCACCAGTTGCGCCCACATGTTGCCCTGCAATCGGCGGTAATGAGCGCGGCCAATCAAAACCAGACGCTGATCTACGGCCTGCTGTTCGGTTGTCTCGCCATGCTGATCCTGCACAGCCTGGTGCGTTACGCCTATACCCGTTCGCGCAGCAGTCTGTGGCTGGCGGTCTGTGAAGGCTTGCTGGGACTGAGTCTGTTGCTGCTGCTCAATCTCGCAGGCCCATGGCTGCCGAACTGGCATGCGATTCAGACTCCCGGCGCCTATCTGGCACTGCTGCTGACCGCCCCCGCCGGTCTGATGTTCGCTTACCGCTTCTTCGCCCCGCTCGGCCCGCATCTGCTGAACAAACTGTTACTGGGCGATATTCTGTTCATCGTGATTTGCAGCCTGTTGCTGTTGTTCGTCAACACTCTGCCACTGAACCTGATCACTTACGGTCTGGTAGCCCTCGCCGGCCTGAGCATGTTGCTGGTCGCGTTCTATCACTGGCAAAAAGGCTATCGCCCGGCGCGCGCCTTCGTTGCCGCGATGGTGGTGTTCAACATCGGCACACTGATCATTTTGCCGGCCCTGCTGGGATTGACCCTGGTCGCGCCGCAAGGCCTGATCATGACCCTGATGGCGTTCATCTGCGTCAGCGGCGTGCTGATGAGCATTGCCTTGGGCGAGCGTCAGCGCAGCATCACTGAAAGCCGCTTCAGCATCAGTCGCGACCTCGCCGCGAGCAATGCCGAGATCAACGCCAAAGCCGAATTCCTCGCCAAGATCAGCCATGAAATCCGCACGCCGATGAATGGCGTACTGGGCATGACCGAATTGCTGCTGGGCACGCCACTGTCGGTCAAACAACGCGACTACGTGCAGACGATTCACAGCGCCGGCAACGAATTGCTGAGCCTGATCAACGAAATTCTCGACATCTCGAAACTGGAATCCGGGCAGATCGAACTCGATGATGTGCAGTTCGACCTCAACGCATTGATCGACGACTGCCTGAGCATCTACCGCGCCAAAGCCGAACAACAGAACGTCGAACTGATCAGTTTCATCCAGCCGCAAGTTCCGCGCGTCATCAGCGGTGACCCGACACGTCTTCGCCAGACTCTGCTCAGTCTGCTGGAAAACGCCCTGAAGAAAACCGACGAAGGTGAAGTGCTGATCGTCGTCGCCCTCGATGAACGCAGCACCAAACCGCGCCTGCGGATCGCGGTGCAGGACAGCGGCCAGCCAATGGAGCCGGAAGAACGTGATGCACTGATGCACGCCGAACTGCACAGCAAACACTTCCTCTCCGCCAACCGCCTGGGTGGCAATCTCGGTCTGGTGATTGCTCGCCAACTGATCCGCCTGATGCACGGCGAATTCGGCATCAAGAGCGGCGCCAATCAGGGCAGCACGTTGTGGCTGACTTTGCCGCTGGACCCCGACCGTCTCGAACACCCGACCTCAGATCTCGACAGCCCGCTGCAAGGCGCTCGCGTATTGGTGGTGGACGACAACGACACTTGCCGCAAAGTGCTGGTGCAGCAATGCAGCGCCTGGGGCCTCAACGTCAGCGCCGTGCCATCGGGCAAGGAAGCACTGGCGCTGCTGCGGACCAAGGCGCATCTGCGTGACTACTTCGATGTGGTGTTGCTCGATCAGAACATGCCCGGCATGACCGGCATGCAACTGGCGGCGAAGATCAAGGAAGACCCGAGCCTGAACCACGACATCCTGCTGATCATGCTCACCGGCATCAGCAATGCGCCGAGCAAGATCATTGCGCGCAACTCGGGGATCAAACGGATTCTGGCCAAACCGGTGGCCGGCTATACGCTCAAGACCACCCTCGCCGACGAACTGAATCAGCGCAACAAAGGTCAGGTAGTGTTCCAGCCGCAAGTGATCACCCCGGCCACCGCGGCGAAAGTACCGAGCGACTTCCGCATCCTCGTTGCCGAAGACAACACGATCTCCACCAAAGTGATTCGCGGCATGCTCGGCAAACTGAACCTGCAACCGGATACCGCGAGCAACGGCGAAGAAGCCCTGCAAGCGATGAAGGCCCAGCGTTACGATCTGGTGCTGATGGATTGCGAAATGCCGATCCTCGATGGCTTCTCCGCCACCCAGCAACTACGTGCGTGGGAAGTCAGCAATCAGCGCATCCGTACGCCGATTGTGGCGCTTACCGCGCACATCCTTGCCGAGCATAAGGAACGCGCACGTCAGGCCGGCATGGATGGGCACATGGCCAAACCGGTGGAGTTGTCGCAACTGCGCGAGCTGATCGAACACTGGGTGGCCCAGCGTGATCAGCAGAATCGTACGGCCTCGACTTTCTGAGGAATCGCTTGAAAGTGACTCAAGTGCTCCAAATCAATTCACCGGCGCCTCGCTCTCAATGACCACCGCCACATTGGCCTCGAGTTTGCCCTGAACTTTCAGGGCAATGGCTTTACGTACCGGACCGTAGATGACTTCGGCCAGCTGCGCCTGATCGTAACGCATGCAAATGCTGCCCTGCATATCCGAAGCCCGATATAACTGAGCGAATGGATTAGGGCCGACTTCCAGATGGGATTGAAACTCGAGATACACACTGGTGAGCGAATTTGGCGATTGCGCCAGAACCACCAGCAAACGCGTATTGCTCAATGCTCCTACGGCCTCGAGCGACGCACCAACATGATCGCCCTGCAGATGCTTGCGAAGCATATCGATTGCCGGGTCCGCGCCCGGCACAGCTGCCAGCCGCTTCACCGCCGCCGCGATGGTTTGTCCTTCGTTCAAATTGCCATTGCCCATCGCCGCATTGATCCAGTCGACTGCTGACTCAGAACTGTCCTGGGGAGGACGCCATGTATTTTGCGCTCTTGAATGCCGTACCCAAAAATCATCCAGTACTTGCAAACAAGCGTCATACCAGTTGCGAGCCGGATTGCGCTGCACTTTCTTGTTAGCTACTAGCTGCGCCAATAACAACGAATTTATAACGTCTGTACCCATCGCAAGTCGATCAGCGTCCGAAACGATCACAACTGCACGACCGACCACCACAAAAGAATAATTACAATCCATTTAACCTCCTTGATTTTCAAGGGACGGCGAATAGTCGACCGCCCCAGTCTGGATCAATCAGATTTCGTAATCTTCGATTTTTTTCTCAACATTAAGACCCAGCTTGCCCTTGACACTTTCGCGAGCCTGATTGGCAACAAATTCGTTTTTGGCAAACATTGTTTCACCACGGTAAAGTTTGACATCACGAACGTCTACATCGGCAAACAGCACTTTGGTCGAAGTATTCTTACGCAGGAAACGCACTGCGCCCACCGCCATGATTGCCTCGCCATTCACTTCGGTACAGGTGCCGGCGGCCAGTCCACCTACACCGTTTTGCAGCAGGTTTCTTTCATAAACAGTCAACGCCGTATCGCGTTGCTTCAATGCAGCAATGGCGTCGCCCGCTACCTTGAGCATCAGCGCACTGGTTGGACCAGGCAAGGCGACACCGGCGACCACCGAAGCCAGAATTTCGAGAACCAGCTTGTCCATACGGACACTGGTTCCGGCGACATGCAAATCGCCGTAAAACTTGGACACCGGGGTCCAACCACAATTGGTCATCACTTGTCGAAACAGCTCGTAGTTCTCCTTGCCCTCATGTTGATTCGGGAACTTCTTATTGGCTACGAGGCTGGCAAACAAAAAGGCGTTCTGCGCATCCGCACGATTCTCGGCATTGAGATTACTCGTAAAAGACAGAATTCCCTCGCCAACAATAGAACCTTTGCCCGGAGCTTCAACATCGGCACCGGAAATCATAAGACCACGAGATCGAATGACATTGGACGCATCAATCTCGTACGACTCAATATTTTCAATACAAGTAGCAACGTAACTGTCGCGAATAGATTGATTATGCATAACAACTCCCTGATTAAATTTACTCGCAAGTTCCTCATGAACCTGACAATATCAACTTTAACCAAAATAGCCACTTCCAACAAACTGAAAGCTGTAACATTATCCCCACTTCCATCAACTAACAAAACAAGCTAAACGACTAACACAAGTACAATCGAACGTAAAAAAGATGTTTGAAAGGCTTCCCACGGGTAGCTGATCGACTGATAGACTCCGCCTCAACTCTCCTGTTGCGAGTTTTCACCATGCTCCACGTGTTATTCAGCGTTTACCTGAAGATGCTAGTGCTCTACAGCCCGTTCTTCGTGCTGTCTTGCTTCATTAGCCTGACCCGTGGCTACTCGCGTAAAGAGCAACGGCGCCTGGCCTGGAAAGTGGCGATTGCGACACTGGTGTCCAGTGTCCTGCTCTATCTGTTCGGACGCGTGATTTTCGACGTCTTCGGGATTACGGCGGATGCTTTTCGCATCGGCGCTGGCAGCGTGCTGTTCATATCGGCATTGGGCATGGCTCAAGGTAAACCTGCGGTACAGAGTGACAATGTGCAGCAAGACGTCACTATCGTGCCTCTGACCATTCCACTGACTGTCGGCCCCGGCACCATCGGTGCGCTGCTGGTGATGGGCGTAAGCCAGCCGCACTGGGACGACAAACTCACCGCGATCATGAGCATCGCCCTGGCCAGTTTGACTGTCGGGGTGGTGCTGTACCTGTCCAATCACATCGAACGCATTCTTGGCGATCAAGGCTTGCAGATCGTCAGCCGGTTGATGGGACTGTTTGTTTGCGCATTGGCGGCGCAGATCATCTTTACCGGGGTGAAGGGGTACCTGGTGTCCTGAGGGTAAAAAGGCTACGGATGATCAGATCCGCAGCCTTTTAGCTAATTCGTCCGAAGTCGAATCGATGCTTTACGCCTCGACAGACAACGAGATCAGCGCACCAAAGTCACTCGGGGTGTTCTCCTGCAACGCCGCCATTAACTCATCCAGATAGAGTGTCACTTCGAGATCGCCAGACAACGGGATACTGAATACCACCTGTTTTTGCGACGCCACGTTGATCGTTCCGGCATTGCGCAGGATGATGCTGCGCCCCGTGTCGGGGTCCGTCAGCAGCAGGTGCCCAGCCTCCAGCGTGACCAGCCACCGTTCCATCGGCGCCAGTTTGAGCATTAGATAACTTCGTACCGCATCGGGAAAATCAAAATCGACAATCAGGCAATCAAGCCGTGCCCAGGTTTCCTGAGTGATCGAAAAATCCGCCCCGTCCTTCGCATACCTGAGTATCAGCGTGTCTACACCGTCCGGAATCGGCGCAATCCTGCCTAGTGACTGACCGCTTTCAATCACTAATGTATTGGCTACTCGACTGACTTTTTCCACAGTCATCCATACATCGCTGAGCAATCCATCATCGCTGCGGTTGCTGAAAAGCTGCTGGCTCACCGAGTCATGCAACAACAAGGTTTGACCGTTCGCGACTCCCAGATAGCCAGGCAAGGCATTGCTTGGTGCCGTGGCATGGAGCAGGCGGCCGGCGCTGACGTCATACCATGAACAAAGATCATCAATCCGGTCCATAAACAGAAACGGAGCAGAACGCTGGCCTGTCAGCAGTTGCGCCAGCTTCTGCTCCCGCACCTCACGTGAATCCACACTTTCGAAAAACTCATTTTCCACACCGACAATTCGCGGTGGCTTGCCTTCGAACAGATCGAACAATACGTGGTCATGTGTTTTTGCACGCAAACCGGACGCGTGGGGTACTGCCCAGGCAAAGGTCCGTTGCGGCAACACCCTCTGCATAGTCGGGATCAAGTCAGCCCGGAACAGACGGGTACCCGCGCCGAATGCTTCAGACAGACTGTCTCGCCCCATGAACGCTTGTCGATAGATTCGGCCCGAAGATGAATCCAGCAGCCACACGGCCTTGTGGTCCTGAGTCGGCCTCAATAGCGTCAAAGCCTTTCCTGCCGTATCGGCGACAAGGAATTGCTGACCCAGGCACACGACATACAGAAATGTATTGCCCGACGTATCACCTATGCCCCCCACCTCCACATTCTCGGAAGACCATTTCCCGGCAGTGTTCAGGACAGCATCCCACCAACTCAATCTGGCGCTTGAATAGTACCGACGGGCGAACTGCCAGTCTTTGCTTAGACCGGCCAGACGCGACTCACCCAAAGCATTCATGTGAAACACCATGCCCCCTTCGGCAATAACAATGTACTGCTGACCCAAGCGGTTGATTAGCTGCACCCTGAGTGGCACGATTTTTTCTGCATAAGTCACAGGTATCTGATGTTGCGCACCGATGTGTTGTCGATAAAGGAGGTGATGGCTGAGGCTACGGAACAGAACCGTGTCATCTTCTGACTGTTGCGGATCCAGCAGCTCCCAATCGAAGACATCGGCCAAATCGTCCCCTGTGTCGAGAATCGGTCGAAAGACCTTGCCGTCGCTGCTACGTACCCAGACCCTGTGGAACTCTTTCAAGTCCCAGTCCATGTAATCGACGGTAATGAATCTGGACAACCCGGCACCCACAGCGCGCTCGTCATCAACACCTGGCACGGCTGGAAGCAACAAGTACCATTCGAGAAAATCGGCAACGGAGATCGACCCGCGTCGAATGTCGCGACCTTCCTGATAGCTGAGATAGCCGGACACGGAAGTAACCGAAAGCTCATCCTCTCCAATCAGATAAGTCATTTTCAGAAACCGGTTTTCGTCTAGCTCGATGCGTCGAATCACACGCAATTGGCCGTCAGGCAACTGCTGAACATCGCTAATCCAGGCCTTCAACTCTGTACGGATCAAACGGTACACGCGCTTGATCTGCCCGGTAATAACGTCCACTCGCCAGACCAACGCCTCTGAAGGACAGTAGTAATAAACATGCTGGCCAATCCTGGGTCCCATGCAAATGTCCGCCGCATACTTCGGCTCCAGCCCGCGAACCAACAGGAAAGAATCTTCACTCCGGTCGTACCAGGCGGTAGTGCGCACGCCGGTCAGAGCGTCGTGGTAATTGCGAATCACCGTTGGGCCCTCCGTCAGATGGCTGGAACGTGCGAGCTCACGCACCCGCTGGCGTGTCACCGAGCCATCTTCATCCGGGCCGGCCTCCAGCTCAGTGAGCAACAGAGTTTCGTTGGCCCAGTCCACCTGATACGAGTGCCCGTCGAGTTGCAGAAACACAACATTCTTGCCAGGCACCTGTACATTTATCGAGCCTAGTTGCAGGAGGTCGCCCTCAATTTTCACGGCTCTTTTATTCAACCAGGCTGCGCGTATTGACCAGCTCATCGCTTCGCCAGTCGAGACTTGCAAACGCAAAGACTTGACGCCCTCGGCCAGGGTTACCGAACAGTGTCCGCCGAGTGCATCAATTTCGTAAGAAAGGTGACCGTGCACTTCGCGCGGCAAGGTCGGTACATGAAGAAAACGGTGTTGCCTGCCCAGCACCACGCTGATCGTGGTTGCCACGTAATTGGGCACCATTTTTTCGATAATGTATTCGGTGGGAAACTTGTAAAAGGTGAACCAGAATTGCCGCTTGCCATGACGGTCGTGCTCAAGTGCCAATGCCGTTTCCAGGTCTTCGCGCAGCGTCGTCGAAAAAGGCAATCCGCCAAACTCATAGGCCAGGAAGCAATCCGGCAGGCTCGGCAACACAACACTTTCAACGTTCAGTTTGTCACTGAAGGCAAACTCTGCCGGCAGATCGAGCGTCTCTCGAATACTGAATGCGTGGTCGCGATCCGGGTCGATTCTGGGTGGATGCAAATCAGAGTAGTTGTCTGCGCCGAAGATTTTCTGACTGCCAAAGGTGATGAACCCGTCGCGCAGATCCAGTTGTGAATAAACGGCATGAGGGTTGGCAAAGAAGGTATCGCCCCTTACCGAATAGCCTTCAGAACGATACGCCTTGTGCACCTCATTCAAATATTTGCCAATCTGCACTGCACGCTCGGTTCTTGCGCTGAAACCTTCGACCAGTGCACCGATGCCGATAGCCAGTCCGCCCAGAATGACGCTCGCCCCGCCAAGAAACGCAGCGGCCGTACCAGCACCAGCAAGACCTGCGCCAAACGCTCCGGCACCCAATGCGAGACCCGCAGTATCGAAAGCCAACTGGGTAGCGAACACCGCGCGCTGGGTGTCATTTTCAGCATTGACCAACAGATAAATGTCGAAGCCAATGCTCACCCATTGGAGAAGATTCCCCACACCTTCATTCAATACGCTACCCAACGCGTTGCCCACCATCGCCCGGGTTGTGTTGGCCACGCGCAGACTGTCGGTGAACACATGACGCACCAGCCCCAGCAATTGCGCCGCGTCGACCACGAGTCCGTGGGCCAGTTGCGCGTAGGTGAGATAACCGTGGATACGCACCGCAGACGTCAACGCCGTCGAACCATCGGCGCTCTCCGCGCCCTTGAGCCCAAACAGCAACGCCTGAATGGCAAAACCGGTATTGAGTGTGTGAACCGCGCCGACATCGGTCGGGTCGATCACGGGCGAGCCCGCACGTCTGCCGGATAACTTCTCAAAGAAATCGCTCAGATAAGATTTGATCCCGGACAAGCGTTTGTCATCGGTCAACACCGTGCGCGTCTGTTGCAGATCCTTCGCGTTGACCAGCGTGATTTCACTGCCCCCTTGTGCGGCGGGCTTCAGGGACTCGAACACTGGAACGAAGTCGCGGGTCAGTTGGTGTTGTTCATGCAACCGATCGGTGGCGCCTTTGATGATCTGCGTCCACTTGCGGGCATCCATACTGGCGAATGCCTGACCAAGACGCGCGTTCTCCGACAGCGACCGCAGTCGCAGCTGCGAATGATGACGCCAGGGTTCTACAGGCGTCCCGCCAGCAACGGGCTCATTGCTCAGCAGGTTTCCAACGCTGACTTTGGACGGCAAGACCGTGTCGGCAATGCTCACGCCGTCGAGGTCGACGACGTCAAAAGTCGCATTGGAATCCTCTGTGACGCCATACAGTCTGGCTACCGCCTCTTCCTGAAAAAAACCCTGCAGCCCCTTTTGCAGTTCATCTATTCGACTGAACGCATACAGACCGAAGTTGGGATCGTAGAATCGATAGGATGTTTCACCTTGCACCGCGACCTTGCTCACCAGCATCGAGTGGTTATCGGTGTTGAGCAGCAAACTGCCGGCACTGTCTTTTGCGCTCAACGCCTGCATCACTGTCTCCAGATTCGCCGCCGGCCTTTTTTCGCCGAATTGCGCCATCGGGATGCCACGCAGCTCATCCAGAACATGAAGTAATGCGTGGGTTTCAGCTGTGTCGGGGGCGATGTTGGCAAGCGCCAGTTTGCCTATCAGAGTGCGCTCTGCAGCGACGCCTTTTTCCAGCGCTGCCGCCATGGCCAACGCCAATGGATAACAGCGCCGCCCCGGGTCACCCAGACCCTGTATCAGCAGCCCTTGTGGAAATTGTTTGGCTGAGCTGGCCCCGGCCAGGAAAAACCGCTCACGTACCGCATTGCCTCGCGTGAGAATCGACGCCCGTTGTTCTTTTTTAGCCACGGTTTCTACCTGGCTGACGTGTTCCTGCCATTGCCGTACGCTCATGGGTTTGGCAAATGCTTGCGCCTTCAGAGCCCGGGAGTTTTCCCCACCAGCGTCGATTTTCGAAGCACTGAACTCAAGCGGCGCCGCAGAACGTTTGAGCAACGTTTGTTCGATCGCGTCATAGCGTGCGAACAACCCCAGATCACTGGTATGTTCGGCAAGATCAACGGTGGTCTTCCAGGCGGCAGCGAATCCCTCCTGATCCAGCGTCGACGCTCCAAACAGACCGCCGAACATCACACGGTGCAGCGGACTCAACTGATCAACAGGCAACTTGCCAGACGCGATACGCGCCAACGCTTCGTTCAAGTTGCCCAGCGACTCGGCACCAGTCGATGGCGGCAGTTCGACGTTCAATTGTTGCCGAATCTGCTGACGTGTTTCGAAATCGATCGAGAACGGTGCATCGAGCGCAATATCGCCGGTCAATCTGTCATTCATCGCACGAACGAACGGTTCACCCAGACTATCCAGCAGTTGCTGCAGCACCGATGTCAGCAATACTGGCTTGCCTTCGATAACCGGCCAGCCCTGTTTGAACGTCAGGGTCTGAGCTCTGAGCAACTCATCCACGTTGCCCAGATAATGGTTTTTGTAGGCGTCATCCGCAATTCTGCTTGTTTCCAGCTCGAACCAGTCGGGCTCGGTCCTGGCGTTGTCCTTCCAGCTATGGTGGGTCTCCTCTTCAGTTGCCATATTGAAACCGTCACGCAGATCAACTCGGTCACTGAATTGTTGAAGAGCACCAGCAATCGCTTCTGCTTTGACGAAATCATTCAAACCCTGGGAAACGGCCGTCGGACCACTCATGGCAATAGCCGAATCGGCGCCGAACTTGATGCCGTCGGCATCGTAATCAGTCACGGCCTTTAGAATGTGCTGTCGAGCGACCCACTCGTCAGGGCCGTACATCTTCTTCATCTCGTCAATGATCAAACCGGAAAATGCTGCAGAATCTATCAATGAAATGTTTTTACTGCGGGCCAACTCCACCACTCGATCCAGAAATGCATAGTTATTGCGGATTTTCCCGATGATTCCGACAAGTGCCGCAGACCCGGCATGGCTACTTAACATGGCATTGGAAAGACCATTGAAAGGGCTTGCGTTTAAAGCGGCATTATTCTTGTTTCCTGCACGCAAACCATGTTCAGAAACCACGACCTCATTGAACGGCGCAAAAATATCCTGGAGCGAAGATACCGTCCTGGCGAAGTTTGTTAATACGTTCCTGACCTGTTCCGGTACTTTATGGCGAAAATCAGCATGCGACAGCCTTCGACTAGGTAGTATCTGCGGATTCTGATCGAGCAAAACTTGCATAATCCCCATGCGAGTTTCGAGATCAAAACCGGAGATATCTATGCCACCGATCTTTGCATGCAACGAAGGCAACAGATCAGCGTCAAGATAAGTACCACTTTCAAAAAGCAGCGCCTGCAACCGGGTAATATCCGAAGCGGCTGCAAGATTGCCGCGAAAAGACAGCTCGCGCTCATAAATATCGAACAATGGCTGATTGGATAATTCGGCACGGATATTCCGAAGTGCAATGCCCTTCGCACCCACATTTTCAATCGACTGTAGGTTTTTCACCTTCAGCATGTTAAGCGCAGCCTCATCTTGGCCATAAGCACTGACCAACAGGTCGATCCTTGCCTGGTCGGCACTACCACCTGCTGCAATAGCTTTTTGAATATATTCGAACATTTGCTGACGGAGCGCGCGGGCCCGCTCAACGTAAAGATTGCCAAGCGTTCCAGGCTTCATCGATGCGTGTTGAGAGGCCGCTATCGCTCCCTGAGCCTTGGCCGATTCAACGATGACCTTGTTGGTTTCATGCGCGAGTAACCCATCACTGTCGTACCAGAGATTCAGACGATACCCATCAGAGTCAGTCATCTGTTTCCAGACATTGATGTAATCCGCCTGAATGTTTCCAATACCCCCACCCACCCAGGCAAAGTGTAACTTTCGCGCAACCGGTTTGCCGGGGGATAGAAGTTGCACGACACCGGATAACCGAGCGTGGTAGTTCGCAAGTTCTCCACTGAGTTTTTTTAGTTTCACATCGGGCGCACCCGAACCAATCGATTCCACGAGCTCCTTGAGCAATCTGACCGCTGTCAGTTGTTCTGACCAATCCGACGCTACGACCGCGCCATCGTAATAACGCAACATCTGCTCTCGAGACGTGCCATCAGGAAAACTCCCTGTAATGGACGCCAGATCCGTTCGTTCAAAAACTGCTGAAAACTCACTGCCCACCGTCAATCCATGGTTCTTGCTATTCAACTGAATATCCTTTTCTCACGCGATCAAATTTGCCGAGACGGCCTTCGCTATCACGATGTTTAAAGCAACTAAAATTTTGAAAGTCGCAATTGATCGCCCTATTGCAATGCAGCAATCAATTGCGCCAACTTACAAACGTACAAAACCCACCCGGCAAACTTTCGCCCACGCTTCAGGACGGTACTGCATGCAGTAACTGCTCGAGTGTCGTCCCGGTCTGGACATTCGGAAAACTCCGCAGCCACTGCACCAATCTGGAAACCGGATAGGAATTTCGCCCTTCAAACCCGAGGAAGACCTCACCGCGCAGTACCGGATCGGTGGAACAAGCTTCGCGAAAAATCAGGCTGTGCTGGCGATCAGGATCGACGATCAGCAAATGCTCACCGGCAAACGACAGTTGTAGTTTTTCCGGTTTATCCAGCGCCCAGATCAGCTTGCCAGGGATCGCCGGGGTCTCCCCCAGCCCGTGCCGGCAATCAACGATGACCGAGTCCAGTCGCAACCACATCGCCCTGGATAGATGATATGTCACGCCTCCCTGTCCCAATCGCAGGACTAGACGGGACACGTCATCAGCGATCATCGGCAACAGGTCGCCGACCTTGTTCTGCCCTTCGACCACCAATACGTCGGCGTCGCGCCGCACATATTCAAAATGACCAATGCTGCGCATACCGGGATAGGCATATACATTCTTTTCTAGCCGCTCATGCAATAAGACATCGGTGCGCCGGGTACCCAGCAATTCACACTCGCCTGACAGATGGCTGCCAGTCACCCGTATCAGGCGTGCGTTCGCCACGTCATACCATTGCAAGGT
This sequence comes from Pseudomonas sp. McL0111, assembly GCF_052567255.1. Lineage (NCBI taxonomy): Bacteria > Pseudomonadati > Pseudomonadota > Gammaproteobacteria > Pseudomonadales > Pseudomonadaceae > Pseudomonas > Pseudomonas sp. McL0111. The sequence continues at coordinate 834,244 of NZ_CP199585.1, forward strand.
GCCAGGTGCAGACTCCACCGAGATAAATCCGCCGTGTTCGGCGGTGTCCAGCAATGCCCGCAATGCCTCGAGCAGATGCTCTGCATGTGCGATCGTCCATTGATGGTTGACCCCGATGATTCTTTCCGTCTCCTTAGACCGAAGTTCCAGCAACACACCGTTGACCGTCGTCCCTCGCAACCCGGCCCCCGCATTCGTTACATTGGAGAATAACCAGTCAGCCCATTCAACCTGAGGCGTCGGCAAAGCGTCGGACAGCAACAGTTGGGTACCCACGCCAAACGCCGGAACGAGCCGCTGACGGTCGAGAAACTCCTGACTCCAGATCTCACCGCTTGAAAGATCGAACAGCCATACAGCCTGGTTGTCCGGTGTGCAGCCCAACAAGCGCAGCGCCTTGTTGTGTCCCGGGTCGCAGAGCAACAAGCGGTTATCCACAAACCAGGCCCCGAGGTAACCGTCACCCAGCGCATTGTGCAAACCGAGGATGGCAAAACTGTCGGCCGTGAACTGCGAGGAAATCGACTCCAGCGCCAGCCACCAATGTGTCCGACCCTTGATCCAGCGCTCACTCAGCCCTCCAAGACGCACGTCTCCCTGGGCGGTCAGGTTGAAGAATAATCCATCTTCGGTAAGCGCCAGGTAGCCGCTCTCAACCGTGACTACATCCTTGAGACCGACGGGCTGAACCCACTGATGGGCCCACTGCGAGGGCCAGCGTTCGCCACCGTCGGTCACGGTTCTTTGCAACCTGCACAGGCTTTGCGCAAGGCGATCGTAGATGAAGAACAGATCGCCTTCGTTACCTGCCGGCATGAGCATCAGATCACTCAGATTCTTGATCGAGTCGGGCCAGCCACGGGCATGTCTGGAGGAGCTGAATGGATGAATACACAAACGATCCCGGCTGCGAATCCAGACCATGTCGCGCTTGTCAGCATCAAACATCCAACAGACTGATACGTATGATGCCGGCAGCCAGTCCACCGTTGTCGTACCTGCCTGTTCCGGCATCGGCGACAGTGTCAGGTAATCACCGAGCACGGCCTGCCAGCTTTCCAGTATCTGATTGGCAAATACTTTTTCCCCCAGCTCCCGGGCCATGTCACGAGTGACCGACGTGAGAAGCAGTTGCCCCTCATGAATCAAGTAATTGAATTGCGTTACGGAACTGTCGTGGTCGACCCATTGCTGCTCTATATGAATCACCCCGGCGGCGTCCACTTCAATTCGCCGGACACTGCACTCGCCACGCTTGAGTACCAGCCGGTAACGACACTTGAGCAGACCGCTGACGGCTTCGACCTGCCAGACGAGAAAGTTTTTTGGCTCATAAAAGTAAGCAAAACCACCGCTCACTGCTGCCAATAACAGCTCATCGCTCGCAAGCACTTCTTCGTTGCGGATGTACAGAAACCGGTCTTCAGCAGCGTCATACCAAGCGGTGGTATAGCGCGGCTGTCCCTGCGGTTCGAACGGGATCAAAAAGTGATGTGTCGGCGTGTACGGCAACACCAGTCGATGCTCCTGAACCAGCGACTTGTAATGTTTGAGCAGCGACAGCTGGTTTTCTCCGGACGGAGCAGTCTTTTCGAGGACGACCAATTGGCGACGGGCATGATCGACACTGAACAGTTGCTGATCAGCCAGCCTGATCAATACTTCACGAGTACCTTTGCCCGAGAACGACACTTTCGCACCACCAATGACCAGTGTGCCGTCGGCGTTTAACAGAACATCTCGCTCACCAGCCCAGTTCGCCACCAGCACCCAGCGACACCGCCGCAAACTCGGAGCATAAAGTTCAACATCGGCCCCTCGATTGAGCATCACCGTGCAAGACGCGCCAGCACCCTGGACCCTGTAGGAAACCTTGTCCCGCCAGACAGCCGGTACATCAGGTACCACCAGCAGGCGCTCCAATGCATCCAGTTCAACCTCGATAACAGTTGCCCGATAAGATGGCGCCAGTCGATGAAGGATGTAGTGAGAGGGGAAGGAGTAGAACGAAAAGAGGAATTTCAATTGTCCATCTCGATCTTTCGATTCCAGCCTGCGGGCCGTATCGAATCCGGTGTCGTGACGCAACGTCGCGAACGGTAATGCCTTGTACTCATAGCTGTAGCACGTTTGCGGGGTACACGGCAGCACGACGGCTTGCCCGCCGGGCGGCTCGAATTTAATGCTGCCAGGCAAGCCGAGCTCGCGTTGGATACTGAGCGCCTGCTGATAATCCGGATTGAAATCCGGCACCCCGAAATGGTCACGCAGCCGATACAGTTTCGGACTGTCGAGCATGACCGTAGAGTTTTTGAAATCGAGTTTCTGCACAATCAGAGAGGGGTGCGCGACCCAGCCACCGGAAGCGTCATCGAAGTGATATCCAATGCCACGATAGGCCCGCTCAAGGTCGTCGAAAAACAGCCCCACTGCCTGCGCTTCTTCGGCGATTCTGGCAAAACCCTGGGCCAGTGCTGCTACACCGATAGCCAGTCCGCCAAGGATTACTCCGGCCCCGCCCAACACCGCACCGGCAGTCGCGGCACCCGCCGTCGCAGCGCCCAGACCACCGGCCGTCAGCGCGAGACTGGCGGTGTCGAATGCCAACTGGGTGCCAAACTGCGCCTTTTCGACCTCGTTGTCCGCTGCTGCCAATTGATAGATATCAAAGCCTACGTTCGCCAGTCCCAACACCGCCCCGACACCCTCGTTGGCAACATGCCCCAATGCTTCGCTGACCACCGGCGCGCAGGTGCGGGCAATGATTTTTTCTTCGCCAAGCCCAGTGCGAACCAGACTCACCAGACCCGCCACATCCATGACATTGCCATGCGCCAGTTGTGCATAGTTGACGTAGGCATGCAGGCGTACCGCGAGGGTCAATGTACGGTCCTCGCCTTCACGTTCACGCAGGGCATTCATCACTGCCTGAATCGTGAATCCCGTGTTGAGAGTGTGCACGCTGCCGACCTCGAATGGACCCGTTCTCGGTTTGCCGGCAAGCCTCAAAAACAGTTCCGTCAGGTAATTTTTGATTCGCAGCAGGCGATGGTCACGGCTGACCACCTGCACCAGGTGCTCCGGCTGCAACGAATCAATCATTGAAATCCGGTAGTCGCCACTGGAGGTTATCTCGAGCGTTTCAAACAAAGGCACCAAAGGCGATACCGACGTATGCGCCGCCTGCAACCCATCCGAAACATGAGCGATTTGCTGCCCCCACCAAAGGCTGTCCAGCTCCAGCAAACTGCGCCCCAGATGAGCATTACTGACCAGCGATTGTCCTCGCGCGCGGTTAAGCCGCATGCGCTCCGCCATTCCCGGCACCAGGGCGTCGGACTCCAGCAATTGCGCCACTTTGAATCCGTTGGACAAACTCCAGCCGGATACGCGTTCACCCTGCAGCTCAATCAGATCGAACGTCGGGTGGGTGTCACTACCATAGGCCGCGTAGTGTCTGGCCATGTCCTGCTGCTCGAAAAAGTGCGCCAGGGCCCGGTGGAACATGGCCGGTTTTTCGAACTCGAACACACCAAAATTAGGGTCGTAGAAATGATAAGTCGCGCGCTCGTCACTGAAGGTTTTGGCCACCAGCATGGCGTGATTGTCCGAATTGAGCATCAGCGTGCGAGTGCTGTCGTAGGCTTGCAAAGTGGCGGTGATTTGCTCAACGCCCATCCGCCCCAGCGGCGTCCCGACCTCCTGCAATTGCACGCCACGCAATTCCTCCAGTGCATCCAGGAACACGGCCGAGTCTTGCTGCTGCGGATCAATGGTCGCCAGATAGAAACGCTCACGCAATCGATGTGAAGCCGAGATGCCCTTTTCAAGCGCCGCACTCATTACCAGTGCCAGCGGGTAACAGCGGCCGCCAGCCGTATCACCGAAGCCCTGCAGCAACAGATCCTGAGGCACCAGCTTTACGCTACTGGCCTCGAACTGATCCAACACCTGGCCGACCCGTTCGATGACCTGCTCACGGTGTTCAAGCGTGGCGACCTGTTGAATGAGCGCAACATGGCGACCCCATTGAAACAGTGTGTGCGCCCGGCCAAGTGCAGCCTTCTTCAGCGTCAATGCGCTTTCTGACGACGACGCAAGTCCATCGATAGGACTCGCAAGGCCTGCCAGGAATGCCGGCGTCCGACGCTGATAGAGATGTCGTTCTATGGCCGCATACCGACCAGACGCGCCTAGCTCGCCGACACTGTTTGCGAGATTATCGAGCTCGGCAGCAAATTGCGCGAAGCTCTGGTTATCGAGTGAATGCGTCCCCAACAACTGGCCCAGCAATACCCTCTGTAGAGCGCTGATCTGGACAATGTGCAGAGAACCATCGGCAACTCGGCTCAGCAGTTCATCCAGCGGCAAATCCTCGGTGGAAGCATCACCGAGCGACGCCGGAGCTTGCAAACCGGGAGGCTGAGCCTTGATGGCTTGACGCTCATCGAAACCGAGCGGCGGTGTCGCTTCGAAATCGAGCGGTCCGTTATGACCTCGCCTCATCGCTGCGACAAAGGGCTCACCGAGCCCGTCGATCATTACTTGCAAGATCTCGGTCAACAGCACTGCCCGACCCTCGATCACCGGCCAGCCTTCCTCGAACAGTACTGTTGATTGTGTAAGCAACGGTGCGATGTCACCGCTGTACCGCGTGGTGTATTGCCCCTCCTGCCAACGCTTTTGTTCGTTGCTGACCCACTGCTGCTGATCGGTTTCGTTGTCTTTCCAGGAATGGTCCTGCTCTTCCTCGGTCATGCGATTGACCGTCCAGAGCGGCGTAATGGCTGCGTCCGTACGCAGGGCTTCGGCGTCTCTGGGGGTAAAGTGCTGACGCTCATAATCCGCCAGGCCATCACGCATCGCACCGGGACCGGTCAGGTAGATAGTCCATTCACTTTGCGGGCGAATGCCATCACCGAAATAGCCAGCGACCGCTCCAGACAGATAGCTGGCGGCCACATCCTCTTCCATGGACAACTCAGCGAAGGGGCCGATATTTTTTTCAAGCACCTCGCGCGACAGCAGCGACATGGCGTCGGCGTCATGCAATGCAATACCGCGTTTCGCTGCCAGTCGAGCGGTGTCATCGATCACTTGATAATTGAAACGATAACGCTCGATCACGGTTTTCAGCATCGCCGACCCGGAATGCGCCATCAAATAGGCATTGCTCAGCGAATTTTGCTCCGCCACAGCGCGCAGCGCCTGAGGGCGGGCCAGACGCTCTGCCGGCGCCTGAAATACCTGTCCCAGCGCTGGCTGGTTTTTGGCAAATATTTCAAGTGCGCCCCTGTGTTCTTGAGGAATCTGCGCCAGGTAATCCTTGTATTGACCACGCAGCGCCTGACGGCCGGGCATCCAGTGCGGATTGTGATCCAGCAGCAGTTGCAAAACACCCAGTCGCGCGTCGCCGCCAAATTCGCTGATATCGACATCGCCCAGGGTCTTGACCAGTGGCGGCAGGTTATCGACATCGGCATAACTGCCGCCCTCACCGAACAGGGCTTCGACTCGCACGACATCGGATGCCGCAGCCAGATTGCCGCTCAGCCTGGTCTCGCGATCATAAACAGCCTGCAATGTCAGCGGCTCGCTCACGCCATGAAGGTCGCGCAACTGTAGATCCCCACCTGCCAGCTCCAACAGACTGCGATGGTTTTGCTCAATCTGTTGTTCCAGCTGCGCGGCGTCCTGACCATAAGCCCGGCTCAGTAAATCCACCCGGGCTTCATCAGCCGACCGTCCCTTGTCCACTGCAGCATTGATGTGCATGAACATCTGTTGCTTCAAAGCAATCGCTCGCTCTTCGTAAAGAGCGCCCAATTCCGACTCCGAAGTGCTGGTGACACCGCCATGCAACATCGCATCAGCCTTCGCCGCCTCTACGATTGACTTATTGGCTTGCCACACCAATAACGCATCACTGTCATACCAGAGATTAAGTTGGTAACCCTGCCCGTTGAGTACTTGCTTCCACAGATTGATGTAGTCGCGCTGAATCGCCCCCATGCCACCACCAAGCCAGACGAAGTGCAGACTCTTCGGAACTTGTGTCGCAATGGCCTTATTGAAGGCGATACTATTTTGAAGTCGCGTTTCAAACGCTTCGACCTGATTGCGGATCTGCGCCAGACCGCTGATCCCGGAGAGAACCTTATCAACGCCCCGGCGTACACGGCTTGTATCGACTAGTTGCCCCAGCGCTTGTCTCAACAGGGCCAATGGCTCGATCAACCGATGGGAATCGAGTGAGCCAATACAGGCAAAGTAATAGCGCAGAACCACTTGATATGAATCGCTGTCTCGATGAAGTAACAATGCTTGCTCAAGATCTGCCTGCTTGAACAAGCTTATAAAGTTGACGTAGCCACTAGCGTTTCGACGATCTGCATCCTGCATGACAGTTGATTCCCTTTATCCTGACAACACCACGGGTAACCGCGGCACCTACACGCAAGACAAAGCTAACAACTGGAGGATTCGACATCAAACAAGAACACTTTCAACAAGTGTCAAACAACATATAAAAAAACAATCGACAAATGCTGCAACAGCTATCAACAGTAACTAATAATTTCAGATTAAAACATGCTGTTTGGCGAAGAGGCGCAAACACACAACTCCAACTCGAAGACACCCAAGCGAAGATTCAAAATAAATCAGACCGAATGTAAGCAGTGAAATAGTTCCGACGTGACAGAGACAGAGATCCCACAAACGCCGTCGACAAATCCGATGCGGCCAAATCCGGACCATGACAGTCCGGCAGGCCGATGGCGGCCCTTGAGGCCGCCATCAATCACGACTGCGGTTTTTCGCCGTACCAGCGCGGCGTGTACACCCATTCGCCACCGTCAGGCTTGGCGAAAGTGCACGTGGTCGAGGAACCGATCAGCACCATCGTGCGCATGTCCACCTGATCCGGCGTCAGTTGGCCCAGCGTAGTCACGCGCAAGGTCTGCCCCGGACGCCCGATGTCACGCCCAAGCACCACCGGCGTTGCGCCTGTGCGATGCCGCGCAACGATCTCTAGCGCCTGGCCCAATTGCCATGGCCGAGCGCGCGAGATCGGGTTGTAGAAGGCCAGCGCCAGATCGGCTTCGGAGGCCAGATCCAGACGTTTTTCGATGATCGACCATGGTTTGAGGTTGTCCGACAGCGACATCACGCAGAAGTCATGACCCAGCGGCGCACCCGCCTGGGCGGCGGTAGCGAGCGAAGCCGAAACACCCGGCAGAATTTCCAGATCGACGCTGTGCCAGGCCGGATCGGTGGATTCGTGCAATGCCTCAAGCACCGCCGCCGCCATGGCGAACACGCCGGGATCACCAGACGAAACGACGATCACCGAACGCCCTGCGGCCGCCAGCCGGAAGGCGTGACGGGCACGCTGCATCTCTTCGCGATTGTCGGTGCAATGCTGCACCTGATCGTCGCGGAAAGGACCGGCCATTTTCACGTAGGTTTCATAGCCGAGCACATCGGTGGCCCGCGCCAGTTCGGCTTTCACCGCTGGCACCATCAGTTCAGCAGCGCCCGGACCGAGGCCAATCACCGCCAGACGACCACGCGCACGACCGATTTGCGATACGTCGAGCGGTTGTTCGGCAACGGCGATCGCCAAGCCATTTGTCTCGACGATTGATGCCTGCGGCAGTGCCTGACGAGCCAGTGCAGCGAGGTCATTTTGCGCCGCGACAAATCGCAGCGGCACGTCCAACTCAAGCGCGGCTTCACGCAAATTTGCAGAGGCCATGTCAGTGTCGGCCGCCACCAGACAGGCAAGCGATTGCACCACAACTCGCGCTTGCTGCAAGGCTGCACGAATGGCATTCGGCAGATCCGCCACCTCGGCGCTCACCGCAACCGCAACACTGCGCGGGTAGATCAACAATTCGTTGGCACTCGCCTCGCGCTCGGCGCTGCCGACGTGGATCGAGCGCTGCGCCTGTGGATCTTCCGGCAACTGCGCCTGAGCCAGCCACGGCGCCGCGCCTTCGATGCGCACGCTGTGCCCGGCCAGCAGATCGGAAACGAAGCGCTTGCCCGATTCGAGATCGCCGAGGGTGTAACCTGCGGGAGGATTGAGCAGGCAGGTGCCGAAGCGCAATTCACCGCTGGTGGTGATCGCGGCGGCAACCTGCAACGCGTCACCGATTTCCCGGGCCATGACGTTTACCCCGCCCAGTCCGCCAAGCAACGGCACCACCGCGCTGCCGTCTTCGGCAACGGCCAGCACGGGTGGCTCGGCACCTTTTTCCAGCAACAGCGGCGCCAGTGTGCGGATGACGATGCCGGCCGCGCACAGGGCAATGATCGGCGTGTCTTGCAGATACAACTCGCGCAGAGTCGTACCGAATTCCTGATAGCTGCGATCAGCGCCCTCGACCCGACCGGCGAGGCCGTGGATCAACGCAGCGGGGTACACCTGCTGAATGCATCGTGCAGTAGCCAGGCTGCCCTGGCCGAGGATGACGATAGCGGGAATGGATTGAGTCATCAGCCCTGCCACCGTTCGCCCGGGACAATGATCAGCGAGAAGTACGGCGAGGACATCGGTTCGACCTGATCCAGCGGCACGATCTTCTGGTTGGCCATGGTCGCGCGTTCGACATACAGCGCACGCTCGGCCAGGCCGAGTTCTTCCAGCACCTGACGCACCTTGGGAAAGTTACGTCCCAGCTTCATGATGACTGCGGCGTCGGCATCCGCCAGACGTCGTTTCAGATCGTCATGCGGCAACACGCCCGAAAGCACTGACAGGCTCTGGTTGCGATACACCAGCGGCGCACCCAGCACCGAAGCGCCCCCGAGCATCGAGCACACGCCCGGTACCACTTGCGCTTCGTAGCGCGTCGAGAGGCGGTCGTGCAGATACATGTAGGAACCGTAGAAGAACGGATCTCCTTCACAGATCACCGCCACGTCGCGACCAGCATCCAGATGCGCAGCCACTTCTTCGGCAGCGTCATCGTAGAAATCGCTGATCACCTGTTCGTAGGACAATGGCGCCGGCAGCACTTCGGTGGTTACCGGATACACCAGCGGCAGCAGGTTCTGCGCGTCTTGCAGGTGCGCTTCGATAATGCCGAAGGCGTTGCCCTTTTTGCCCTTGGCAACGAAGTACGCCACTACCGGCGATTCGCGCAGCAGGCGCAGCGCCTTGACGGTAATCAGTTCCGGATCACCGGGGCCGACGCCGAGGCCGATCAAACGTCCTTTGGCCTGCATCATTCGATCTCCGTGGCGAGCGCATTCACAGCGGCGGCAGCCATGGCGCTACCGCCGAGCCGGCCCTGCATGATCACGAAAGGCACGCCACGGCTGTCAGCCGCCAGCGCTGCCTTGGACTCCGCCGCGCCGACGAAACCGACCGGAAAACCGAGGATCAATGCCGGTTTCGGAGCGCCGGCGTCGAGCATTTCCAGCAAATAGAACAGTGCGGTCGGCGCGTTGCCGATCACCACGACACTGCCTTCCAGATGTGGGCGCCACAGTTCCAGCGCAGCGGCGGAACGCGTGTTGCCCAGCTCACGGGCGAGGTCCGGCACGCTCTCGTCGCGCAGGGTGCAGATCACCTGATTGTCAGCCGGCAAGCGCGTACGGGTCACGCCTTCGGAGACCATCCGTGCATCACACAGAATCGGCGCGCCGGCAGCCAGCGCATCACGCCCGGCCTTGCCCGCACCTTCGGAGAATTGCAGACCGTCAATGGCATCGACCATGCCGCAGGCGTGGATCACCCGCACCGCAAGTTTTTCCAGGTCGGCGGGAATTCGCGACAGGTTGGCTTCAGCGCGAATGATCGCGAAGGAGTTGCGATAGATCTCCTGACCGTCGCGGATGTAATCAAGCATCAAGGGGGCTCCGTGAGCGGGCGTCGAGCAGGGTCGCGACCGCTTCAATAGTCAGATTGTGTGCATGCAACGCGCCGAAACCCGGCTGCGCGGCATCGCGAAAATAGAGGTCGTAACGGCCGGGACTGACCGCCAGCAACGTCACCGGGGCACGGTGCGCGGCAGCGCAGGAACGCGAGCAGCCGGACAGGTGCACGCTTTGGCCTGTTTGCAGCAATGTCGCCAGATGACGCGCATCTTGTTTGGTATCGGCCAGGCCTTTGCCGCAGCCACTGGAACCGGTGCAGGCGATCAGGCGTGAGAGCGGTTCGGCGGCTTGAGTCAGCAGCTTGAGTTGTTCCAGCCCATTCAGCACTGCGGCTGCGTCGCTGGTCTTCACGTTCGGCAGCAACAGACTCTGCCATGGCGTGAAGCGCAGGCTGCCGTCGCCGAACTGCAGCGCCAGTTGCGCGGCACCACGCAGCATCGATGGATCAAGACGACCGAGCGGCGGCACTGCGCCAACGTACAGCAGACCTTCTGTGTTTTGCGGATGAGCGCCGATGTGCAAATCGTCTGCCGCCGAAGTGCGCTGCCAACCACTGACTGCTTTTACCGGCACGCGCGCGCGCAACTGTTCAAGAAACGCCAGCCTCGGCAATTCATCGAGTAAATGGCGCATCCGCGCCTGCTCCGGGCGAGCAAGATCAAGGAATAATTCCAGCACCGCGACCACCAATGCATGGGCATCTTCCAGTGTAACGGCGCCCAGTGCTCGATCCGTCGGGCAACCCGCCAGACCAAACCCCAGCAATACCTCACCGTCACGTTCGAACGCCGACAACCACAGGTCATGCGGATGTTCGAGCATCGCCAGCGCTTCGCCGCCATCCAGTTGCACGGCGAACTTGGCGCTCAACTCATGGAACCGAGGGTGACTTTGCAGGGTGTCGAGGATTTGCTCGGCGAGCGCGCGGGTATCGAAAAGCATCTGCCGGTCGAGCCCGGCAGTCGGGCTGAGCATCAGGTTACGCACATCATCGCCTGCCACCGTTCGCGGCCCGAGTCCGGCAGCCAGCAGGCTGTCGATCAACGCTGCGGACTGCTCGCCGATGCCCCGAATCTGCAGATTGGCGCGGTTGGTGGCCTCGATCGCGCCACCGGCAAAGCGCTCGGCGGCATCGGCCACTGCGCCGGCCTGATCAGCGGTGATCGAACCACCATTGAGCTTGATCCGACAGATACCGCCGTCCAGTGCCTGGACGATACGCAACAACCCCGGACAGGCCGAGGGGCGTAAAGCGGTGGACATCGGGCGTTCGTTCAAGGGATGACCGGCTGGCTGGCAGCGCTGTGAGGAGCGAAAGGTCGCCATTATGCCTGCTTTGCCCGAGTGCATGAAAATGCCTGCCGGTCGGAATCTGTGATCCGGGAGGTTGCGAAGCACAACGACCTCATCCCCACAGCACAAGTTACAACTCAATATCGTCAAAGCTGAAGAGGACGTCTTTCAGTGCTGCCTTCACACTGGATTGACGCGCATCCATCACGCGACGGGAAATCACTACTTTTCGGGCCAGGACATCCAGTTGATTCATTGCTTGCGATATATCCCAAAAAAAGTATTCGGTGTTCATACTCATCTTCATGAACCTGACGTTAGTAACCACCACTTCCAGGTCACCCTTTGCGTTGTAACTGACCGGCATTATCTTGAAGTCGAACGCTTTGCCACTTACCCCTTTGATTTTTCGCAGCAAATCTGCATCGTTTTCAAGTGCCTTCAATCCAAGACTGACGCCGTCGATCTGCTCACGAGTCAGAAGAGGACTTGCCAGCGTCGACCATATATCCCGAACGCTGCCGCGGAACTGTGCCTGTACATACTCGATCGGAGGGTAATCGCGGCTCCAGCCATGGGACCAGAGTACGTCGGTAAAAAAATCGGTCCAGCGCCCGGGCTGGGTTTCACTGTTATACGTAATATCCGCGTGATGCTGCGCCAGACAAGTACAATTCAATACGAACTGATAATCCTCATACAACTGTTCTTGAACCCAAACCAATAAAACATCGCCTACAAGGGTTGCATTATGAACCATATCACTCCTCCTTAAATTAAAATCCATATTAGTTATATTAACCACGCAAAGATCAAAACCATCACCTGCGTACAAGTAATCGATTCAAGAGACTATCGAACCAAGAACCAAACTAACAAACAACATCAAACAACAATAAAATTTTCAACCACATTAGATTTCAACAGCCGATCTTGTTCAGGAATGCGCTGCGCCAGACAACAGAAGCCGCGCTATCATGCGGCCCTTGAACATGAGTACGAGATAAGGAACGGCATGGCACCCTGGCTGACGGTTGTGGGAATTGGTGAAGACGGCTTCAAGGGCCTGGGCAAAAATGCCCGGCATGCCCTGCTGCGCGCCTCGCGAATCATCGGCGGCCAGCGCCAACTGGACTTGCTGCCGGTATGCATTCGCGGCGAACGCCAGCTGTGGCCAAGCCCGTTTTCGCTCGCGCCGGTACTTGAATACCGTGGCGAAGCGGTATGTGTACTGGCCAGCGGTGATCCGATGTTTTATGGCGTCGGTGCCAGTCTTTCCCGACAAGTGCCGGGCGCCGAAATGCTGATTCTGCCCGTAGCGTCCTCCTGCTCCCTGGCCGCCGCACGCATGGGCTGGCCGTTGCAGGATGTGACGATTCTGTCGCTGGTGGCCCGACCACTGGCAGCGCTCAACGCCCAGTTATTCGGCGGCGTCCGGTTATTGCTGCTGAGTAATGATGGGCACAGTCCCGCCGCAGTCGCAGCGCTGCTACGTGATCGAGGTTTTGGTGGCAGTCGAATCAGCGTTCTGGAGCATTTGGGTGGCGCTGCCGAGCGGCGTATCGACAGCACCGCCAATGAGTGGGACGCCACCGAAGTTGCCGACCTCAACATGATCGCCATCGAATGCCGGGCCGACGTGGACGCACCGCGCCTGTCACGTCTGGCCGGGCTGCCCGACAGCGCTTTCAAGCATGATGGCCAACTGACCAAACGCGACGTGCGTGCCATCACCCTCGCCCGTCTCGCACCGACTCCCGGTGAACTGCTGTGGGACGTCGGCGCTGGCAGCGGCTCGATTGGTATCGAATGGATGCGCGCGCATCCGGGTTGCCGCGCACTGGCAATTGAAGCCGACGACGGTCGTCAGCAGTTGATTGAGCACAACCGCGACGCATTGGGCGTTCCCGGTCTGCAACTGATTCGCGGCAGCGCACCGCAGGCGCTCGCCGGGCTGGAGCGCCCGGACGCGATTTTCATTGGCGGCGGCGTGACCCGTGAAGGCGTGCTCGACACTTGCTGGGCGCAGCTCAAGCCCGGCGGCCGACTGGTCGCCAACGCCGTGACCCTGCAAAGCGAAACCACTCTGATGAACTGGCGCGAACGCCACGGCGGTGAACTGACGCGCATTCATGTTGCGCAGGCGCAGCCGCTGGGCGAGTTCGACACCTGGCGTCAGGCGTTGCCGATCACCTTGCTGGATCTGGTCAAACCCCTCGATGCGTGACGAAACCGCTGAACAACCCGCCCCGCTGCGCAGCGGCCTGACCACGGGCAGTTGCGCCACCGCCACCAGCCTCGCCGCCGCACGCCTGTTGCTCGCAGGCACCCCGGCGGATGCGGTGCAGATCGTCTTGCCCAAGGGCAAACAAGTACAGATGCGTCTGGAGTTCTGCCGGTTGACCGACGACGGTGCCGAGGCAGGGACGATCAAGGACGCCGGTGATGACCCTGACGTAACCCACGGCGCACTGCTCTATTCGCGAGTGCGGTTGAATGCCGAGCCGGGGATTCATTTCAACGCCGGTCTGGGTGTCGGCACCGTGACCCGACCGGGGCTGGTGCTGGGTGTCGGTGAGCCGGCGATCAACCCGGTGCCACGCAAAATGATCAGCGACCACCTGCGCCTGCTCGCCGAAGAAACCGGCTATGCCGGTGGTTTCGAAGTCACAGTCAACGTGGAGGGCGGTGAAGCGCTGGCATTGAAAACCATGAACCCGCGCCTGGGCATTCTCGGCGGCCTGTCGATTCTGGGCACCAGCGGCATCGTCCGGCCGTTTTCCTGCGCGGCTTACATCGCCTCGATCCATCAGGGTATCGACGTCGCTAAAACCAACGGTTATCTGCACATCGCCGCGTGCACCGGCAATGCCAGCGAAGACACCATGCGTGGGGTCTATAACCTGCCGGAAATCGCCCTGATCGAGATGGGCGACTTCGTCGGCGCGGTGCTCAAACATTTGCGCAAAGTGCCTGTGGATAAACTCAGTCTGTGTGGCGGGTTTGGCAAGATCAGCAAACTCGCGGCCGGACATATGGATCTGCACAGCCGCCATTCGAGCATCGACCTGCCGCAACTTGCCGAATGGGCAGCGGCAATTGGCGCTGACGAGCATTTACAGCAGGCCATTCGTGAGGCCAACACCAGCCAGCAGGCACTGGCCATGGCCAGTGCGGCGGGCATCGCCCTCGGTGACGAGGTCTGTCGCCACGCCCTGAATTTTGCTCGCAGCGTGGTCCCGGCGCAGGTGCAGGTCGAGGTCTTTGCGATTGATCGACAGGGTGGCATCGTCGGCCATGCCGGAGGTTTTGCATGAAGCGGATTCTATTGCTCGGCGGTGTGACCGAAGCATTGGCCATCGCCCGCACGCTTGGGCCGGAACACATTTACAGCCTCGCCGGAGTTGGTCGGGTGCCGACTGATCTGACCTGTCAGGTGCGGGTCGGCGGTTACGGTGGCGCCGAAGGTCTGGCGCGATTCATCCGTGATGAACGCATCGACCTGCTGCTCGACGCCACTCACCCCTACGCCGCACAAATCAGCCAGAACGCCGCCAGCGCCGCGCACCTCACCGGAATCCCCTGCTGGGCCCTGCGCCGACCGGCGTGGCAAGCACAGGCCGGCGACGACTGGCGTGAAGTCAGCGACTGGGCTGAACTGATCAACGCTCTCAAGCCGTTCCGCCGACCGCTCTTCACCCTCGGTCGCGAACCGCTGCAACACCTGAACGAAATCCCCGCCGATCAGTTCTGGACCCTGCGCGCCCTCGACGTTTACCCCGGCAACGAACGCTGCGAAGTCATCGGCGCCCGGGGGCCGTTTCTGCTGGAGGATGAACGCGCACTGTTCGAACGCCGACAGATCGACGTGCTGATCAGCAAAAACAGCGGCAGCACTGCGACCGAGCCGAAACTGGAAGTGGCCCGCGAACGCGGGGTGCCCGTCATTATCTTGAAGCGCCCGGTATTGGCGGCGGTTGATCAGGAGTTTGGATCAATTGGGGAAGTCATCGCCGCACTGGCGAGCGGTCGTCAATCCTGAAACGTCGAAACCTTGATTCCGCTTTCGCGGGCAAGCCCGCTCCCACAATGATCTATGCAGTACATAGAATTTGTGTACACCGCAAAACCTGTGGGAGCGGGTTTGCCCGCGAAGGCGTCCGCATTGCCTGTCTATGAGTAGAGTCCTACAACTAGATCAGACGCTACCCACCGCAACATAAAGAATCACCGACTTTTTGTGTCAATTGCCTGGTTTACTCTCACGGCCTTTGAGTCCAAGGGCGCACATTTCCTAATGACCGAACAATTCACGCGTTTCGACGCTGCCGAATTTCTGAAAACACCCGAAGACATGGCTGCTTATCTGGACGCTTGCTTTGACGAAGACGGCGGTGATGGAGTCCTTATCCGTGCAGCACTCAATGACATAGCCCGAGCTAAAGGCATGACCCAAGTGGCGCGTGATGCAGGTCTAGGTCGCGAAAGTCTTTACAAAGCACTTGGCAGCACTGGCAATCCTGAATTCGCAACTATCATGAAAGTCATGAAAGCACTGGGTTTGAGATTGCATGCCGTCGCGATTTGATTGATCTGCGACACCAAACCGCACGACGCTTTTTTACTTATCGGCCCTGATCAGGCTAAATAGCCGCGCCTGATCGCCCACCCAATGGATCTGTCCCATGAACCGACAACGGCTAGCATTTGCCTGGATCGCCTGCTTTGCAGTGCTGTTCAACATGCTCGCCATGCCGATGACGGGAGCGATGGCGCAGGCGGCCACATCACCGGCAGAACAATTGCTGTGGAGCAGTTTCTGCACCGGCAGCGGGACGAAGCTGGTGGCGATCAACATCGGCATCACCGATCAGAAAGCCCCGTCAAACGACACCCATTCCAACATGCAGCATTGCTGGTGCTGCTCGGGTTCAGCGCCATTGGTGGCGTTGCCGGGGCATGTGCCGCAGCTGTATTTCGCTCGATTTGAAAGCAATCACAGTGTCGCGCCCGCCTCACTGGAAACGCCCACACCGCGCCAGCAATGGCCCAGCCTCAACCCCCGCGCCTCGCCTCTGGTTTGATTTGTTCTCGCAATTGACCTGCGTTTCAAATCGTTCTGGAGAACTGCCATGTTGAAAAAACTCATCGTCCTCGCTGCGTTGCTGCTGCCTGTGGGCTTCGCCCATGCCCACGAATACAAGGCCGGCGAGCTGGAAATCGCCCACCCGTGGTCGCAGGAGCTACCGCCCAATGCGCCGACCGTTGCTGCCTACTTCGTCATTGAAAATCCGGGTAAAACCGACGACCGCCTGCTCAGTGTCGACTCGCCGATCTCCGGCGAAGCGCAGTTGCACGAGCATGTGATGCAGGGTGACCTGATGAAGATGCAACAGGTGCCGAGCGTCGTGGTTCCTGCTGGCGGCAAGGTGACGTTCGCGCCGATGGCCTACCACGTGATGCTGCTTGATCTGAAGGATCGCAGCCTGCTCAGCGACGGCAAACGCTTCCCGCTGACCCTGCACTTCGAGAAGGCCGGGAATGTCATCGTGGAAGTCTCGGTGCAGAAGAAACCTGCGCAAGCCGCCCAGGCGCACGATCACGCTCAATAACCGATCCGGCTGACCCCGCCCGTGCGCCCGCAAAGCGCCAGGGCATCCGGCCGATACCGCCAGACAGAGACGCTGACTCGCGGTAGCTGGATCGCCCTGTTCGCCATGTTGATGATCTTCATCGGCCCGCTGATTTCTCAGTCGATGCCGATGGGCCAACACGCCTCGACTTCCATGCCGATGAGCATGGACATGTCGATGGACATGCCGGGCATGGATCATGGAGGGCATGACGCCAAGCCCTCCGCCGAACACTGCCCGCCGCAATCCTCGCAGCATGTGCTGTGGGAAAAATGCGGTTATTGCAGTCTGTTGTTCAACTGCCCGGCGCTGACCGGCGGCGGTACTTTCGCCAGCTTCAGCATCGCCCACGTAAACACCTTTACCCCACCCTCCCCGCACTTGGGCCATGCTCGGCAAACCTTCTTCCCCGGCGCCCGCACCCGCGCCCCGCCCATCCCAGCGTAAGCATCCACCTCTGATTGCACACGGTTGAGAAGACAGCTTCAGGCTGCCGGCCGTGTCGTTTACGACTGTTTGATGGAAATTGTCATGTCCAGGTTTTCTGTTGTCCCACGCTCGGGCTCTGCCCAGGCGACCTTTGCCCTGAACGAATCGCGCATTCGTTTCTCGCACGCGACTGCCGTCCTTTGCGGCGTACTGCTGTCCCCGCTGGTACTGGCCGATGAACACGCCGGCCACAATGAAGAACTGAGTCCGACGGTGATCACCGCCATCGCGCCGAGTTCGCCACTGACCATCGTCACCAATCCGAAGGACCCACGCCAACCGGTGCCGGCCAGCGATGGCGGCGATTATCTGAAAACCATTCCCGGCTTCGCCTTGGTACGCAACGGTGGCACCAATGGCGATCCGGTGCTGCGCGGGATGTTCGGCTCGCGGCTGAATATCCTCACCAACGGCAGCATGTTGCTCGGCGCCTGCCCGGGGCGAATGGACGCGCCGACCTCGTACATTTCACCGGAAACCTACGACAAACTGACGGTGATCAAAGGCCCGCAAACCGTGCTCTGGGGCCCGGGCGCATCAGCCGGCACGGTGTTGTTCGACCGTGAACCGGAAAGCTTCGGCGAGCTCGGCACCCGGGTGAACGCCAGTGTATTGGCCGGCTCCAACGGCCGCTTCGACAAGGTCGTCGATGCCGCTGCCGGTGGCCCGTTGGGTTACGTGCGAGTGATCGGCAACACCGCGCACTCCGACGATTATCGCGACGGCAACAACGACACCGTTCCTTCGCGCTACGACAAATGGAACGGCGACATCGCAGTCGGCTGGACCCCGGACGCCGATACGCTGATCGAGTTGACCGCTGGCAAGGGCGATGGCGAAGCGCGTTATGCCGGGCGCGGCATGGACGGCTCGCAGTTCCTGCGCGAAAGCCTCGGCCTGCGTTTCGAGAAATCCAACATCACCGATGTACTGGAGAAACTCGAAGCGCAGGTCTACTACAACTACGCCGACCATGTGATGGACAACTACACCCTGCGCACCCCGTCCGGCACCGGAATGATGTCGGGGCCGATGGCGTCCAACGTCGACCGCCGCACCCTCGGCGCGCGGATCAAAGCGACCTGGCGCTGGGCCGATATCCAGTTGATCACCGGCCTCGACGCGCAGACCAACGAGCATCGCCAGCGCAGCGGCATGGGCATCGACACCTACAAGGATCAGCCGTACACCAAGGACGCCGACTTCCATAACTACGGCGTGTTCAGCGAAATGACCTGGTACGCCGCTGACCGTGATCGCCTGATCACGGGTGCGCGAGTCGATCGCGCTTCGGCCAAGGATTACCGGCAGACCACCGGTTCCGGAATGATGTCTGCGCCGAACCCGACCGCCGACGACACCCGCGCCGACACTCTGCCAAGTGGCTTCGTGCGTTACGAACATGATCTGGCGGACAGCCCGACCACGCTCTACGCCGGTCTCGGCCACGTGCAGCGTTTCCCGGATTACTGGGAACTGTTTTCGCCGAAGTCAGGCCCTGCCGGGTCGCTGAATGCTTTCGACTCGATCAAACCGGAAAAGACCACCCAGTTCGATTTCGGCGTGAACTACAAGAGCGCCGATCTCGAAGCCTGGGCCTCGGGCTACATCGGTGTAGTGCGCGATTACATCCTGTTCGACTACACGCCAACCATGATGGGCATGAGCACTTCGCGCGCTGAAAACATCGACGCACGCATCATGGGCGGCGAACTCGGTGCCGCCTACAACCTCACCAGTAACTGGAAAGCCGACGCGACCCTGGCCTACGCCTGGGGCAAGAACAGCAGCGACGGCAAAGCCCTGCCGCAAATGCCGCCGCTGGATGCACGTTTCGGCCTGACCTACAGCGAAGACAACTGGAGCGCCGGCGCCTTGTGGCGGGTGGTCGCCGCGCAAAACCGTATCGACCAGAACAAGGGCAACGTGGTCGGCAAGGACTACGACAAGAGCGGCGGCTTTGGCGTGTTCTCGCTCAACGGTGCCTATCGCATCAACAAGAACTGGAAGGTCAGTACCGGCGTCGACAACCTGTTCGGCAAGGCTTACGCCGAGCACCTGAACCTGGCGGGCAACGCCGGTTTCGGCTACCCGGCCAACGACCCGCAAGCGATCAATGAACCGGGGCGCACGCTCTGGACCAAGGTCGATATGAGTTTCTAAAAGCATCGCCAGCAGGCTGGCTCCCACCAGGATCAATACCTTCCATGTGGGAGCCAGCCTGCTGGCGATCGGTTGCGCAGCAACCGCAAAAGACAACTAAAAGATCCAAGCCAAGCGGAGCAAACGTGATGCAAAAGCCCAAAGCGAATTTCTACAACCTGGCGTGGCGCTGGCATTTTTATGCCGGGCTGTTCGTTGCGCCATTCATGGTGATGCTGGCCCTGACCGGCACCGTCTATCTGTTCAAACCGCAACTCGATCAACTGATGTACAGCAGCCTGCTCAACGTCCCCGCCGGACATCACACAGTGCCGGCCGACGACTTGCTGCAACGGGTGAAAAACGCTTATCCACAAGGCCAGATCACCCAGTACCTGCCGCCCGTGGAAGCCGGACGCAGTACGCAATTCGTGGTGAAGAATGCCGGTCATGAACTGAACGTGTTCATCGATCCGTACCACGGCGACATCCTCGGCGAGCAAGATGCCAAGCAGAATCTGCAAGCCATCGCCCGGGCGATTCACGGCGAGTTGATGATCGGCACCGTCGGTGACCGGCTCATCGAACTCGCCGCTGGTTGGGGTGTGGTGTTGGTGGTGTCCGGAGTATTTCTCTGGTGGCCACGCGGTCAGGCCGCGGGGATTCTCTGGCCGCGCCTGAACAGTCGCGGGCGCGTGTTGTGGCGTGATCTGCACGCGGTCACCGGGTTCTGGGGCGCAGCGTTGTTGCTGGTGATGTTGCTCAGCGGCATGACCTGGACCGGATTCTGGGGCAAGCAATACGCGCAGGTGTGGAACGTGTTCCCGGCAGCGATGTGGAACAACGTGCCGACCTCCGACGTCGAGGCCGGCAGCCTGAATAACGCCGCTCGCCAGACTGTGCCATGGGCGATGGAAAACACGCCGATGCCGATGTCCGGCGATCACGCCGAACACATGGCTCACGGCGGTGCGCACTCCGGCCCTGCGGCACCTACCATCAGCCTGCAAGATGTGCAGAACATCGCCACTGAGCGCAAGGTCGAGCGCGGTTACAGCATCACTCTGCCGACCACCGCCACCGGCGTGTTCACCATCGCAGTGTTTGCCGATGACCCACGCAACGACGCCACCCTGCACGTCGATCAGTACACCGGCAAAGTGCTCGCCGACGTGCGTTTCGAACAGTACGGCGCCGTTGCCCGGGCCACGGAAATCGGCGTGATGCTGCACGAAGGCAAGATGTTCGGCACGCTGAACCAGATCATCGTGCTGTTGATCTGCCTGATGATTCTGCTCAGCGCCGTCAGTGGTGTGGTGATCTGGTGGAAGCGTCGCCCGCAAGGCAAATTCGGCGTACCACCGCTGCGACATGATCTGCCGAAATGGAAAACCGGCGTGCTGATCATGCTCGCGCTGGCAGTGATTTTTCCGCTGGTGGGCGCTTCGCTGGTGGTCGTCTGGTTGCTGGATCGACTGCTGTTGTCGCGTCTGGGCAAACAACATGAATCCGCCTCAACTTCGTCATGAGACAGGCGAGATGCGCTATCTAGAGGGCTCTATAAACTGCCGGGCTTATAATCCGGTATTTTTTAGTGTTACTGTATAACGCTAGCTTGCCATTCTGCCCGCAGCCAAAAGCCGCGGGCTTTTCTTTTGAAGAAGTGATGCATCGCCCGAATGAACAAGTACCTCTTGTCCAGCCTTTGCCTGTTCGCCGTGAACACCGCGCAAGCCGAAACGGTTCCTCTGACGCTGCCCACCGGCACCATCAGCGCGCAGGCCGTCGATGATGAAACCGTCAGTCTGACCACGCCGACCACCGCCGGCTCGCGCCTGAACCTGACCGCGATGGAAACCCCGGCCAGCGTCGAAAGCCTCAGCGGCGAGCAAGTCCGTGCCCGTGGTGATCGCAGCGTGCAGGACGCGGTATCGCGCAGCACCGGCATCAGCCGCACCGGTACGCCGGGCGATGGCGGTACATCGTTGCAGGCACGCGGTTTTACCGGGCAGAGTTCGGTGATGCAGTTGTATGACGGCAATCGCATGTACACCGGCATGGGCACAGTGACTTTCCCGGTCGACACCTGGTCGGTAGAGCGCGTCGATGTACTGCGCGGTCCTGCCTCGGTGCTGTACGGCGAAGGCGCGACCGGCGCGGTGGTCAACGTGATCCCGAAGAAGCCGTTCAGCGGCGAGATCGAAAACCATCTACGAGTTGGTTACGGCTCCTATGACAGCCAGCAACAGGCGTTCGACAGCGGCGGTTCGCTGACCGACACCCTGAGCTATCGACTCAATCTCAATCGCCTGCGCAGCAATGGCTGGATTGATCGCGGTGACTCTTCCAGCGACTTCATCAGCGCGGCTTTGCGCTGGCAAGCCACCGACGATCTGGCGTTCACCCTGGCCCATGATTATGGCGATCAGCGCCCGCAGAACTACTTCGGCACGCCGCTGATCAACGACCATCTCAAGGACAGCCTGCGCGACAAGAATTACAACGTGCGCGACGACAAGCAGCACTACAACGATCAATGGACGCGCCTGACCAGCGACTGGCAGATCAACGACGCCGTCAGCGCCAGCAACGAGCTGTACTACCTCAAGGCGCAACGGCGCTGGCAGAACGCCGAGAACTACAACTTTGATCGCGATAGCCAGCAGCTCAGCCGCAGCGGTTACTTCGGTATCGGTCATCAGCAGGAACAGGTCGGCGACCGTCAGACCTTCACCTTCAAGCACTCGCTGTTCGGCCTCGACAGCCAGACCGTGACCGGTGTCGAGTACAACCGCATCCGTTTCCAGCTCGACAGCAACTCGCCGTTCAACGACGTGCTGCCCAACGGCCAGCCGCTGGATCTGAATCACCCGCAACCGGGGTATTTCGAGAGTGCCAATCCGTATCGCGATCAGTTCGACAGCAGCACAAAACAGATGTCGGTGTTCGCTGAAAACCGTACGCAACTGAGTGAGCGCTGGTCGCTGGTCACCGGCGTGCGACGTGATTATGTGCATGTGGATCGCACCGATCTGACCGACAACAACCAGAGCGACAAGACCCTCACTGGCAACAACTGGAAGGCCGGGCTGGTGTTTGCGCTTACACCACAGACTTCGTTCTACGGTCAGGTGGCGACCAGCACCGATGGCGTCGGCGGCCTGATTTCCCTGAGCCCGAGCCAGCAACAATATGATTTGTCGACGGCGCGTCAGACTGAAATCGGCATGAAGCAATTGTTCTGGGATCAGCGCGGCGAGTTCACGCTGGCGGCGTATCGCATCGTCAAAAAGAAGCTGCTGACTGATGACCCGGGCAACCCGACGCTCAAGCAACAGGTCGGCCAGCAATCGTCCAACGGCCTCGAAGCCAGCCTCGATCTGCAACTGCCGCACGCCTGGCAACTGCAAGCCAACGCGGCAATCGTCAAAGCCAAATACGATGATTTTTCCGCAGTAGTGAACGGCCAGACCCTGTCGTACAACGGCAATCGCCCGGTGGACGTGCCACGCCGCACGGCCAATCTGTGGCTGAACAAAGCCATCACCGATGACCTGAAGGCCCGCGCCGGGGTGCGTTATGTCGACGCGCGTTATGCCGACATGGCCAACCGCAACGAGCTGCCGAGTTACACCGTGGTCGATGCAACGCTGTCGTGGAAAGCCTTGCGCAACACCACGCTGGGTTTGCAGGTGAACAATCTGTTTGACCGCCAGTACGCGCAAAGCCAATACAATGAGGGCCAGCAATGGATGCTCGGAGAACCGCGCTCGTTCTTCGTCACGGCTGATTACACCTTTTGATCCTCTGGCCTCTTCGCGGGCAAGCCCGCTCCCACAGGGATTGCGCAAAACCTGTGGGAGCGGGCTTGCCCGCGAAGGCGTCATCAGCAGCAACAGAAATTTCAGAGTAGAAGCATGACCTCGCTGACCCTCACCAACCTCACCTGGTCCCCACTGGGCCACGGCCACTGCCATCACCAGTTCCAGCTGCGTGATGCATCGTTGCACGTGGCTGCCGGTGAGTTTGTCGGGCTGATCGGGCCCAACGGCAGCGGCAAGACCAGTCTGTTGCGCTGTGCCTACCGCTTCAGTCAGCCGGCAAACGGCGAGGTCAAACTCGATCATTACAACGTCTGGAAACAGTCCTCACGCTGGTGCGCGCAACGTATCGCGGTGGTGTTGCAGGAGTTTCCCGACGCCTTCGGTCTGACCGTCGAAGAAGTCGTCGCCATGGGCCGCACACCGCACAAAGGCCTGTTCGACGGCGACACTCTTGAAGACCGCAACCTCGCCACCCAGGCGCTTAAATCTGTCGGTCTCGACGGCTTCGAAGACCACGCCTTCGCCACCCTTTCCGGCGGGGAAAAACAGCGAGTGATTCTCGCCCGCGCCCTGACCCAGCAACCGCAACTGTTGATCCTCGACGAGCCGACCAACCACCTCGACCCGCGCTATCAACTGGAGCTGCTGCAACTGGTCAAACGCCTGAAAACCGGCACCCTCGCCAGCATCCATGACCTGAACCTGGCCGCCGCCTTCTGTGACCGTTTGTACGTGATCAATCACGGGCAAATCGTCGCCAGCGGCACCCCGCAACAAGTGCTGACCCGCGAAATGTTGCGCGAGGTCTTCGGCGTCGATGCATTGATCGACTCACATCCCCTCCACGGCTACCCGCGAATCACCTGGATAACCCGACCATGACTGTGCGTTCCCTGCTGTGCTTCGTTCTGTTGCTGGGCAGCGCCCAGGCGTTTGCCGAAGCCACGAAATACCCGCTGACCATCCAAAGCTGCAACCGCGAAGTGACCTTCAAGGAAGCACCGAAACATGCGGTCAGCCACGACATCAACATGACGCAGATGATGCTCGCCCTCGGCCTCAAATCGCGTATGGCCGGCTACAGCGGCGTGAGTGGCTGGAAGTCGGTGACGCCTGAAATGCAATCGCTGCTCGACGGCTTGCCAGAGCTGGCGGCGAAATATCCGTCGGTGGAAACCCTGCTCAATGCCAACGTCGATTTCTTCTTCGCCGGTTGGGATTACGGCATGCGCGTGGGCGGCGATCTCACGCCGCAAACCCTGCAACCGCTGGGCATCAATGTGTATGAGCTGACCGAATCCTGCGCCTTCGTGATGAGGCGCCCGGCCGCCACGCTCGAAGACACTTACAACGACCTGCGTAACCTCGGCAAAATCTTCGACGTACAGGATCGCGCCAACGCGCTGATCGCCGACATGCAGGCGCAAGTTGCCGAGGTGCGCAAAGACCTGCCCGCCGACAAGCCACGGGTGTTTCTGTATGACAGCGGCGAAGACCGCGCCATGACTTCAGGCCGCCTCGGCATGCCGCAAGCGCTGATTGATGCAGCGGGCGGGCGCAACATTCTCGACGACGTCGAAGCGAGCTGGACGCGGGTCAACTGGGAAACCGTGGTCGAGCACAATCCGCAGGTGATCGTGATCGTCGACTACAGCGAAATCACTGCCGAGCAGAAGATCCGGTTCCTGCTCGACAACAAGGCTCTGCAATCGGTGGACGCGATCAAGAACCAGCGCTTTATCGTCATCCCTTACGTGCAGGCCACGCCCGGGATCGACAATGTGCTGGCAGTGGAAACCCTGGCCAAAGGATTCCACGGCGAATGATCGACCGTCGCTATGCCCTTCTGCTGATCGCTCTCGGCGCCGTGTTGCTGGTGTCGTGCGTGGTGTCGCTCGGCTTCGGTCCGGCGCGAGTGCCGGTGGACGTGGTGTGGCGGATTCTGTTGCACAAGCTGCTCGGTCTCGGCGAGGTGAACTGGAGCGCCGGGCAGGAACATATCGTCTGGCTGATCCGCGTGCCGCGCATGTTGCTCGGTGCCTTGGTCGGCGCCGGATTGGCATTGATCGGCGCAGTGCTGCAAGCGGTGACGCGTAACCCGTTGGCCGATCCGCACCTGCTCGGCGTGACCTCCGGCGCCACCCTCGGCGCGGTGATCGTGGTGCTGCATGTCGGCCAGATCATCGGTCTGCTGACCTTGCCGATTGCAGCGTTTATCGGCGCGTTGCTGAGCATGCTGATGGTGTTGATGATCGCCAATCGTCACGGCCGGCTCGACAGTGATCGTCTGTTGCTGTGCGGTGTGGCGGTGTCGTTCGTGATGATGGCGATTGCCAATCTGTTGCTGTTCATGGGCGATCACCGGGCAAGCTCGGCGGTGATGTTCTGGATGCTCGGCGGCCTCGGCCTGGCGCGTTGGGAGCTACTGGCGATTCCTGCCGCCAGCGTGTTGCTGGGCCTGATTCTGCTGGTGGGCATGGCACGTCCGTTGAACGCGCTGATGGCTGGCGAGCAGACCGCCGTGACCCTCGGCCTGAATGCCCGTGCGGTGCGGTTGCGCGTATTTGTGATTGCATCACTGATGACCGGGGTGCTGGTCTCGATCAGCGGCTCGATCGGTTTTGTCGGGTTGATGGTGCCGCACATCGCGCGGCGACTGGTCGGCGCCGAGCATCGTCGATTGCTGCCGGCGTGCGTGCTGCTCGGCAGCATATTTCTGGTCTGGGTCGATGTCGCCGCACGCACAATGATTGCCCCCGAAGACCTGCCTATCGGCGTCGCCACCGCCGCAATCGGCGGCCTGTTCTTCATCGGCCTGATGCGCCGCCGCTGATCTCTGTCCCGCAAACAACATAAACCCTGTGGGAGCGGGCTTGCCCGCGAAGACGGCGGCAGATCAAACATCTTCCGTGACTGACTCACCGCTTTCGCGGGCAAGCCCGCTCCCACAGGGGGCAGTGCGGCTCATGGCATCTGCGCCCCAATCTGGCGCATGCCAGTGCACCAGCGCATGCAATGCGTCCTCTCGTGGTGCGCTGCAAAATGCAGCGACCGCTCTAACACGACATTTTCCTGCCCAAAGCCGACCCGGCACACCGCTTGCTATAGACCCTTCAGTCGTCCGCATCTGCCAACCATAAAAAACTTTAACGTTCATGGAGATCGCACAATGAAGCGTCGCAGTTTGATCAAGGCTTTCACACTCACGGCATCCATTGCCGCTATGGGCATGACCTGGACTGTCCAGGCTGCCGAAACCATCAAGGTGGGTATTCTGCATTCGTTGTCCGGGACCATGGCGATCTCCGAAACATCGCTCAAAGACATGGCACTGATGACCATCGACGAGATCAACGCCAAGGGCGGCGTCAACGGCAAGATGCTCGAGCCGGTGGTGGTCGACCCGGCGTCGAACTGGCCGTTGTTCGCGGAAAAGGGCCGGCAGTTGCTGACTCAGGACAAGGTCGCTGTGGTGTTTGGTTGCTGGACGTCGGTGTCGCGTAAATCGGTGTTGCCGGTGTTCGAAGAACTCAACGGCTTGCTGTTCTACCCGGTGCAATACGAAGGCGAAGAGATGTCGCCGAACGTGTTCTACACCGGCGCCGCGCCTAACCAACAGGCGATCCCGGCGGTTGAATACCTGATGAGTGAAGAAGGCGGCAGCGCCAAGCGCTACTTCCTGCTCGGCACCGACTACGTCTACCCGCGCACCACCAACAAGATCCTGCGCTCGTTCCTGCATTCCAAAGGCGTGGCCGACAAGGACATCGAAGAGGTCTACACGCCGTTCGGTCACAGCGACTATCAAACCATTGTCGCCAACATCAAGAAATTCTCGGCTGGCGGCAAGACTGCGGTGATCTCCACGGTCAACGGCGACTCCAACGTGCCATTCTATAAAGAGCTGGCCAACCAGGGTCTGAAAGCCACCGACGTTCCGGTGGTCGCGTTCTCCGTGGGCGAAGAAGAACTGCGTGGCATCGACACCAAACCGCTGGTGGGCAACCTCGCGGCATGGAACTACTTCGAGTCGGTCGATAACCCGACCAACAAGAAATTCGTCGCTGACTGGAAAGCCTACGCGAAGAAACACAACCTGCCGGGCGCTGACAAAGCGGTGACCAACGACCCGATGGAAGCCACTTACGTCGGCATCCACATGTGGGCGCAAGCGGCCGAGAAAGCCAAATCCACCGACGTCGACAAAGTCCGCGAAGCCCTCGCCGGCCAGACCTTTGCCGCGCCGTCGGGTTACACCCTGACCATGGACAAGACCAATCACCACCTGCACAAACCAGTGATGATCGGCGAGATCCAGGCGGACGGTCAGTTCAACGTGGTGTGGCAGACCGAAGGCCCGATCCGCGCCCAGCCGTGGAGCCCGTTTATCGATGGCAACGACAAGAAGCCGGATTATGCGGTGAAGAGCAACTGAGCCATTGGGTGTCGGGCCCGATGAACTCTGTGGCCCGACCAAATCCCCTGTAGGGGCGAGCCTTTGTGGTGAGGGGATTTATCCCCGTTCGGCTGCGTAGCAGTCGCGAAACCGGTCGACGCGATCTATCTGATAAACCGCGAACGCTGGGTTTGGGGCTGCTTTGCAACCCATCGGGGATAAATCCCCTCGCCACAAAGCTCACTCCCCCAATGTCCGCGTCAAGGCGACTGATTATGCCCACTGCCCTCTACCGCTTCATCCTCGCCATCGCGCTGCTCCTGCCGATGGCCTCCCACGCCGGCGACGCCGAAGACTTCGTCGCGGCCAATCCCATGCAACAAGCCAAACTGTTGGAAGCCTGGGCCGCGCAGCCCGATCCGGCCCGTGTCGAACTGATCAACGCTCTGCAACAAGGCGAATTGACCATCGACGGCCAGCCAAAAGTCCTGCGTCTGAACAACCGCCTGCGGGGTCTAATCGACACCGCCATGGCCAGCCAGCAACTGCTCGACGCCGACGCCAAAATCCGTCTGAATGCCGCGCAGCAATTGCAGAAAAGCGCGAAACCCGCGCAGCTGAAATTCCTCGACCAGCAACTCGCTGGCGAAAAAGATGAAAGCGTCCACGCTGCTCTGAGCCTGGCGCTGGCCAATCTGCAACTGGTCGATACCGACCCGGCCGTGCGTCTGGCTGCCGTGCGTCTGCTCGGTGAAACCGGTGATCCGCTGGCCCGCACCCGCCTCGAAAATCTGCTGCAACCCGGCGTCGAAGCCGATGACAACGTGCGCACTGCCGCCGAAACCAGCCTGGCCCAGGTCAAGCGCAAACTGCTGATCGGCGAAATACTCGGTCAGGCATTCAGCGGCATGTCCCTCGGTTCGATCCTGCTGCTCGCGGCACTCGGTCTGGCAATCACTTTCGGCCTGCTCGGCGTGATCAACATGGCCCACGGCGAGATGCTGATGCTCGGCGCTTACTCGACCTATGTGGTGCAGTTGATGTTCCAGCGTTATGCACCGCAGGCCATCGAGTTCTATCCGCTGATCGCGCTGCCGGTGGCATTTTTCGTCACGGCCGCCATCGGCATGGCGCTGGAGCGCACGGTGATTCGCCATCTCTATGGCCGACCGCTGGAAACCCTTCTCGCCACCTGGGGCATCAGCCTGATGCTGATTCAACTGGTGCGGCTGGTGTTCGGTGCGCAGAACGTTGAAGTAGCCAACCCGGCGTGGTTGTCCGGCGGGATTCAGGTGTTGCCGAACCTGGTGCTGCCGTACAACCGCATCGTGATCATCGCTTTCGCCTTGTTTGTGGTCGTCCTCACCTGGCTGCTGCTGAACAAAACCCGCCTCGGCCTCAACGTCCGCGCCGTCACCCAGAACCGCAACATGGCCGCCTGCTGCGGCGTGCCGACCGGGCGCGTGGACATGCTCGCCTTCGGCCTCGGTTCGGGTATCGCCGGACTTGGCGGTGTGGCGCTGAGTCAGATCGGCAACGTCGGCCCGGACCTCGGGCAGAGCTACATCATCGACTCGTTCCTGGTGGTGGTACTCGGCGGCGTCGGTCAACTGGCCGGCAGCGTGCTCGCCGCGTTCGGCCTCGGTATCGCCAACAAGATTCTTGAACCGCAGATCGGTGCGGTGCTCGGCAAAATCCTGATCCTCGCGCTGATCATTCTGTTTATCCAGAAACGTCCGCAAGGCCTCTTCGCATTGAAAGGACGGGTGATCGACTGATGAACCAGCCTCTACTCGTTACGGCCACGCAAAAGGCCGGCCCGAAAATAACCATAGCCGTCGGCGCGGTAATTCTCGCGCTGCTGATCGCCCTGCCGCTGCTGTCTCTCTTGCCCGCCGACAATTCCCTGCAAGTCTCGGCCTACACCCTGACGCTGGTCGGCAAGATTCTTTGCTACGCCATCGTCGCACTGGCGCTGGATCTGGTCTGGGGTTACGCCGGCCTGTTGTCCCTCGGCCACGGTCTGTTCTTCGCCCTCGGCGGTTATGCGATGGGCATGTACTTGATGCGTCAGGCTGCCGGCGATGGCTTGCCGGCGTTCATGACCTTTCTGTCGTGGACTGAATTGCCGTGGTACTGGAGCGGCACCAGCAGTTTTGTCTGGTCTATGTGCCTGGTGGTGTTGGCGCCGGGATTGCTGGCGTTGGTGTTCGGTTTCTTCGCCTTCCGTTCACGGATCAAAGGCGTGTATTTCTCGATCATGACCCAGGCCCTGACCTTCGCCGGCATGCTCCTGTTTTTCCGCAACGAAACCGGCTTCGGCGGCAACAACGGCTTCACCAACTTCCGCACGATTCTCGGCTTTGGCATCACTGAACCGGGGACTCGTGCGGTGCTGTTTCTGGCGACCGTACTGTTGTTGGTGGCGAGCCTGTACATCGGCTGGCGTCTGGCGCGCAGCAAGTTCGGCCGAGTGCTGACCGCGCTGCGTGACGCGGAAAACCGCCTGATGTTCTGCGGCTACGACCCACGTGGTTTCAAGCTGTTCGTCTGGGTATTGAGCGCAGTGTTGTGCGGCCTCGCGGGGGCGCTGTACGTGCCGCAAGTGGGGATTATCAATCCCAGCGAAATGTCACCGACCAACTCTATCGAAGCGGCGGTCTGGGTCGCTCTAGGAGGGCGCGGCACGCTGATCGGGCCGTTACTCGGTGCCGGCGTAGTCAACGGCATGAAGAGCTGGTTCACCGTGGCCTTCCCCGAATACTGGCTGTTCTTCCTCGGCGCGCTGTTCATCGTCGTGACCCTGTACCTGCCCAAAGGCGTGATCGGCCTGCTGAAGAAACGAGGTGAATCATGAGAGTCACTGCGAGCGCTGAATTCATGCTTGAGCCGGCGTTTTTCCCGGTCGAACCGAACAAAGACGCCGGCACCAGCCGCGACTCGATTGGCCTCGGCCAACGCGTCGGCCCGGGCCTCGACACGCGCCACGGCACGATCCTGACCCTGGAAGACATCAGCGTCAGCTTCGACGGTTTCAAGGCACTGAATGATCTGAACCTGTACATCGGCGTCGGCGAACTGCGCTGCATCATCGGCCCCAACGGCGCGGGCAAGACCACGCTGATGGACGTGATCACCGGTAAGACCCGGCCCAGTCACGGCAAGGCCTGGTTCGGCGAGACGCTCGACTTGACGCAGATGAGCGAGGTGCAGATTGCTCAGGCCGGCATCGGCCGCAAGTTTCAGAAGCCCGCCGTATTCGAAGCCCTTAGCGTGTTTGAAAATCTCGAACTGGCGCAGAAAACCGACAAGTCGGTGTGGGCCAGTTTGCGCGCACGGCTGAGCGGCGAGCAGAAGGATCGCATCAGCGAGGTGCTGGAAACCATTCGCCTGACCAGCTCGGTCAATCGCCCTGCGGGATTGTTGTCCCACGGGCAGAAGCAGTTTCTGGAAATAGGCATGTTGCTGATGCAAGACCCGCAATTGCTGCTGCTCGACGAACCGGTGGCGGGCATGACCGACGCCGAAACCGAGTTCACCGCTGAACTGTTCAAGAGCCTCGCCGGCAAGCACTCGCTGATGGTGGTCGAGCACGACATGGGCTTCGTCGGCTCGATTGCCGACCACGTCACCGTGCTGCATCAGGGCAGCGTGCTGGCGGAAGGGTCGCTGGAACAGGTGCAGGAAAACGAACGGGTGATCGAGGTCTACCTCGGCCGCTAAGGCTTACGACCTCGGTCACTGTGGGAGCTGGCTTGCCAGCGATAGCGGTGGGTCAATCGACATCATTGCCGGATGTGCCGCCCCCATCGCTGGCAAGCCAGCTCCCACAGGGTTCTGTGTGAAATTCAAGGAATCTGAACATGCTGCAAGTCGACAAGCTGCACCAATACTACGGCGGTAGCCACATCCTGCGCGGCCTGAGCTTTGACGTGAAGGTCGGCGAAGTCACCTGCCTGCTGGGCCGTAACGGCGTGGGCAAGACCACTCTGCTCAAGTGCCTGATGGGCCTGTTGCCGGCCAAGGAAGGTGTGGTCAATTGGGAAGGCAAACCGATCACCGGGTTCAAGCCGCACCAGCGCGTTCACGCCGGTATCGCCTATGTGCCGCAGGGCCGCGAGATCTTCGGGCGCCTGACCGTGGAAGAAAATCTGCTGATGGGTCTGTCACGTTTTCCCGGCAGCGAAGCGAAAGAAGTTCCAAGTTTCATCTACGAACTGTTCCCGGTGCTGCTACAAATGAAGCAGCGGCGCGGCGGCGATCTGTCCGGTGGTCAACAACAGCAGTTGGCAATTGGCCGCGCATTGGCCAGCCGCCCGCGCTTGCTGATCCTCGACGAACCCACCGAAGGCATTCAGCCATCGGTGATCAAGGAGATCGGCGCAGTGATCAAGAAGCTTGCAGCCCGAGGCGACATGGCGATTCTGCTGGTGGAGCAGTTTTACGACTTTGCTGCCGAACTGGCCGATCAATATCTGGTGATGTCCCGGGGCGAAATCGTCCAGCAGGGGCGCGGAGAAAACATGGAAGCCGAGGGTGTGCGTGGGCTGGTGACAATCTAAGACGACGGTTTAATCTGTAGCCTGCTAACGATAATTAAAAAACATGAATTTACCTTTGAACACTGCCCTGTTTACCCCGAGCTGGCACGCCGAGCTGGAACTCGCCTACGCGCGTTTCGGCGATTGCACGCGCCCGGTTCTGCGTCGCCATCGCGGCCCGCTGCGCGTGCAAAAACATCTGTACGCCGAAGGGCCGCAAGTCTGCCAGCACATCATCGTCCACCCGCCGGGCGGGATTGCCGGCGGCGACCGGCTCGACATCAGCGCTCGCGTCGAAAGCGATGCCTGGGCACAGATCACCAGCCCCGGCGCCGCCAAGTGGTATCGCGCAGCCGGGCCGGCGTATCAGAAGCTGGATTTGAAAGTCGCCGCTGGCGCGACCCTCGAATGGCTGCCGCAGGAAACCATCGTTTACAGCGCTGCTCAGGCGGAACTGACGACTTCGATTGATCTGGAAGGCGATGCCCGGCTGTTTTACTGGGACGTTGTCGCGCTGGGACGACCGGCCAGTGGTGAGCGATTCGACCTCGGGCATTTTCAGTCGCACCTGGATATCCGCCGCGATGGCCGCTTGCTGTGGCATGAACGCCAGCGCATCGTCGGCGATGACGGTTTGCTCGATTCGCCGATTGGTCTGGATGGAAAACCGGTGTTTGCAACGCTGCTGGTGACCGGTGAAATTGATGCAGATCTGCTGGAGCGCTGCCGCTCGTTGAGCCATGAGGTGCGCGGCGACCTGACCCAGTTGCCGGGACTTTTGATCGCCCGTTGCCTGGCCAGTGAAGCGTTGCTCGCCCGTGCCTGGCTGATCGATTTATGGCGCCTGCTGCGCCCGGCGTTGCTTGGCCGCGAAGCCATGTCCCCACGAATCTGGAACACCTGAAATGCAATTCTCTGTAGGAGTGAGCCTGCTCGCGATGACGGCGTGTCAGTCGACACACGTGCCGAATATCAGTCCGATATCGCGAGCAGGCTCACTCCTACAAAGGGATGTGTTTACAGCGCCGAATACATTTTTTATCTGCCCTGATGGATACCCACAATGGATCTGACCCCACGCGAAAAAGACAAGCTGCTGATCTTCACCGCCGGCCTGGTTGCCGAGCGGCGTTTGGCCCGTGGCGTGAAACTCAATTACCCGGAAGCCATGGCCTACATCTCGGCGGCGCTGCTCGAAGGCGCCCGTGACGGCCAGACCGTCGCCGATCTGATGCACTACGGCACCACCCTGCTCAGCCGTGAACAAGTGATGGAAGGCATCCCGGAAATGATCCCGGAGATTCAGGTCGAAGCGACGTTTCCCGACGGCACCAAACTGGTCACCGTCCACCAACCGATCGTCTGAGGCCGCGCCATGACTTACATCATTCGCGATGCACTGCACGCCGATCTGCCGGCGATCCGCGACATCTACAACGACGCCGTGCTCAACACCACGGCGATCTGGAACGAAGCCCCGGTCGACCTCGGCAATCGTCAGGCGTGGTTCAGCGCCCGCCAGTCTCAGGCCTACCCGATTCTGGTGATCGTCGATGCCGACAATGGCGTGCTCGGCTACGCTTCATTTGGTGACTGGCGACCGTTCGACGGCTTTCGTCACACCGTCGAACACTCGGTCTACGTGCGCAGCGATCAGCGCGGCAACGGTCTCGGCCCGCAACTGATGAGTGTGCTGATCGAACGGGCAAAAAGCTGCGACAAGCATGTGATGGTCGCCGCCATCGAAAGCGGTAATGCCGCCTCGATCCGCCTGCATGAGCGCGCCGGTTTTGTCATCAGCGGACAGATGCCGCAGGTGGGCACCAAGTTCGGCCGCTGGCTCGACCTGACCTTCATGCAACTGACCCTCAATCCTGGCGCGGAGCCGCCGAACGCCAACAAGGAGTGAACTTCGATGAACGTCGCCCAACTGCGCCGCGTCAATGCTGAAAGTTTTGCCCACTATCGTCAGGGCCTGATCGATCTGCTGCTCGACGCGGTGGGTTATGGCGCCAGCGTCGGCTTCATGGCCGACCTTGATGCCGCTCAGGCCCGCGCGTATTTCGATGAGGTTCAGGACAACCTGAACAAGGGCAACGTGCTGCTGTGGGTGGTGGTCAAGGACGAAGAAGTACAAGCCAGTGCGCAATTGGGCTTGTGCCAGAAGGCCAACGGCCTGAACCGCGCCGAAGTGCAGAAGCTGCTGGTGCGTGAACAGGCGCGGCGGCGCGGCTTGGGTCAGCAATTGATGAGTGCGCTGGAACTGTCTGCCCGCCAGTACAAGCGCGGCATGCTTTACCTCGACACCGAGGCCGGCTCCCCCGCCGAAGACTTCTACAAGGCCCTGGGTTACACCCGCGCCGGGGAAATCCCCGACTACGCTTGCGACCCGAGCGGCACTTACCGGGCCACCGCCCTCTACTACAAGATTCTGCAAGGAGCCCAGTGATGATTCCCGGTGAATACCAGATCCAGCCCGGCGACATCGAACTCAACGTCGGCCGCCGCACTGTCAGCCTGAAAGTGGCCAACAGCGGTGACCGGCCGATTCAGGTCGGTTCGCACTATCACTTTTTCGAGACCAACGACGCCCTGACCTTCGACCGCGCCGCCAGCCGTGGCATGCGCCTGAACATTGCGGCCGGCACCGCCGTGCGCTTCGAGCCGGGGCAAAGCCGCGAAGTCGAACTGGTGGATTACGCCGGGCATCGCCGGGTGTTCGGCTTTGCCGGGCGGGTCATGGGCGACCTCGACTGACCCGCACAACCGTGTGGCGAGGGGATTTATCCCCGTTCGGCCGCGCAGTCGCCCAACAGTCACCGCCTTCTACCTGACAAACCTCATTTGCTGAATGGCGGGTGCTTCGCACCCGAACGGGGATAAATCCCCTCGCCACAATAAATTTGTGCAAGGAAATGAAATGAAGATTTCCCGTCAAGCTTACGCCGACATGTTCGGCCCGACCGTCGGTGACAAGGTGCGCCTGGCCGACACCGAGCTGTGGATCGAAGTCGAAAAAGACTTCACCACCTACGGCGAAGAAGTGAAATTCGGTGGCGGCAAAGTCATCCGCGACGGTCAGGGCCAAAGCCAACTGCTCGCCGCCGAGGTGGTCGACACGCTGATCACCAACGCGCTGATCATCGACCACTGGGGCATCGTCAAAGCCGACGTCGGCCTCAAGGACGGACGCATTGCCGCCATCGGCAAGGCCGGCAACCCGGACGTGCAACCCAATGTGAATATCGCCATCGGCGCCAGCACCGAAGTGATTGCCGGCGAAGGCATGATCCTCACTGCCGGCGGCATCGACACGCACATTCACTTCATCTGCCCGCAGCAGATCGAAGAAGCGCTGATGAGCGGCGTGACTACCATGATCGGCGGCGGCACTGGCCCGGCCACCGGCACCAACGCGACCACCTGCACTTCGGGCCCGTGGCATCTGGCGCGGATGCTCCAGGCCGCCGACGCGTTCCCGATGAACATCGGCCTGACTGGCAAGGGCAACGCCAGCCTGCCAGAGCCGTTGATCGAGCAGGTCAAGGCCGGCGCTATCGGCCTCAAGCTGCATGAAGACTGGGGCACCACCCCGGCGAGCATCGACAATTGCCTTAGCGTCGCCGACCAGTACGACGTGCAGGTGGCGATCCACACCGACACCCTCAACGAGTCGGGGTTCGTCGAAACCACCCTCGGCGCGTTCAAGGGCCGCACCATCCACACCTATCACACCGAAGGTGCCGGTGGCGGCCACGCGCCGGACATCATCAAGGCCTGCGGTTTTGCCAACGTGCTGCCAAGTTCGACCAACCCGACGCGGCCGTTCACACGCAACACCATCGACGAACACCTCGACATGCTGATGGTCTGCCACCACCTCGACCCGAGCATCGCCGAAGACGTTGCCTTCGCTGAAAGCCGCATCCGCCGCGAAACCATTGCTGCCGAAGACATCCTCCATGACCTCGGTGCGTTCTCGATGATCAGCTCCGACAGTCAGGCCATGGGCCGCGTTGGCGAAGTCATCACCCGCACCTGGCAGACCGCCGACAAGATGAAAAAGCAGCGCGGCCCGCTGCCTCAGGATGGCGAAGGCAACGACAACTTCCGCGCCAAACGCTACATCGCCAAGTACACCATCAACCCGGCGATCACTCATGGCATCAGCCATGAAGTCGGTTCGATCGAAGTCGGCAAATGGGCGGATCTGGTGCTCTGGCGTCCGGCGTTTTTCGGCGTCAAACCGACGTTGATCCTCAAGGGCGGAGCGATTGCCGCAAGCCTGATGGGCGACGCCAACGCCTCGATCCCGACCCCGCAACCGGTGCACTACCGCCCGATGTTCGCCAGTTACGGCGGCTCGTTGCACGCCACCAGCCTGACGTTTATCAGTCAGGCGGCGCAGGAGGCCGGGTTGCCCGAAGCGCTGGGGCTGAAAAAGAAAATCGCCGTGGTCAAAGGCTGCCGCGAGGTGCAGAAGACCGATTTGATTCACAACGACTATCTGCCGAACATCGACGTCGATCCGCAGACCTATCAGGTCAAGGCAGACGGCGTGCTGCTGTGGTGCGAGCCGGCGGAAACCTTGCCGATGGCGCAACGCTATTTTCTGTTCTGATTACAGCAGTGGATGGGTGAGGGAGCTTGCTCCCTCACCCACAGATTCATTCACATCAATGGTCATGTAATTCCCGCCAAAGAGACTAGTATTCGAGTCGCCACCTCACGATTCACGTCCAGGTAACCACTCATGGGCCTTTCCGAGTTCATCGTGTCCAACGCTGACCTTATCGTCGACGATTGGGAACAATTTGCTCAAACCATCACCCCCGCTGCCGATTTCCTCGACAGCCCGGCGTTGCGCGATCACGCCCGCGCAATCCTGCTGGCCGCCGCCCGCGACATGCACAAACCGCAGACGCCCGGCGAGCAAGCCGCCAAGGCCCGCGGCGAGGGCCCGGAAAAGACCCCAAGCCTCGACGAAGCCGGCGCCAGTCATGGTGAACTGCGCCATACCGTGGGTTTTGATCTGGTGCAGATGACCTCGGAGTTCCGTCATTTGCGCGCCTGCGTGATTCGCCGCTGGGTCGCCAGTCTGACGTCACCGGACATGGCTTGCTTCCAGGAAATGATCCGCTTCAACGAAGCCATTGATGAAGCCCTCGCCGAATCGACCGCAGCGTATGCCGAGCAGGTCAATCGCTCGCGGGATATCTTCCTCGCGATCCTCGGCCACGACCTGCGTGCGCCGCTGCAAGCGGTGAGCATGTCGACGGAAATTCTCCTGCGCAAAGCCGCACTCGAAGGTGATGCGCTGACCTGCGCGATCAGCATCAAGCGCGGTGCAAGGCATATGGCGGCGATGGTCAGCGATTTGCTGGAGCTGGTGCGCAGCCGTCTCGGCAAGAGTCTGCCTATTGATCCGGCGCCGATGGACTTGACCATTGCTGCCCGCAAAGCCATTGCGCTGGCCAGTGCGGCACATCCGGCGCGCGATCCGACGCTGACGATCACCGGGGATACCCG
The DNA here is from genome assembly GCF_052567255.1 of Pseudomonas sp. McL0111. Lineage (NCBI taxonomy): Bacteria > Pseudomonadati > Pseudomonadota > Gammaproteobacteria > Pseudomonadales > Pseudomonadaceae > Pseudomonas > Pseudomonas sp. McL0111. The sequence continues at coordinate 871,979 of NZ_CP199585.1, forward strand.
TGGTGTGTGGGATGCGGGCCGTCTGGATCAGTTGCTGCAAAACCTGATCGGCAATGCCTTGCAGCATGGCTCGAACCAGCGTGCCGTTGCATTGACTCTGCGGGGCGAGCCCGACAGTGTGCGGCTCACGGTGCATAACGATGGGGCGCCGATCCCCGAGGAAAGTCTGGGGACGATTTTCGATCCGCTGGTGCGCAGCGCCAATGAAGAACTCGGCCAGCCGACGACCAGCCTGGGTCTGGGCCTGTTTATCGTCAGGGAAGTGGTGAATGCCCATGGCGGGACGATTGAAGTCAGCTCGAACGCGACTGACGGGACACTGTTTAGCGTGGTGTTGCCGAGAAAGGCTTAGCAGGAAAACCAGGGGGGAATCCATCGCTGGCAGGCCAGCTCCCACAGGAACGTCGTCGAATGCAGAATGGGTGAACGACGCTAAACCTTGTGGGAGCTGGCTTGCCAGCGATGAGGCCAGCAAATACAACCGAGAAACTACTCGACGACCAGTCGCCCCAGCCGCTGCTTGAGCATCTGGTTTTCAGCCCGCAGTTCTTGCACTTCTTCCAGCAGATTCAGCGCCAGCGCCACACCTTCCCACTCCAGCTCCAGATCGCGCCGCAGCTTGGCGGCGCGTTTGGCCAGGGCCAGTTCGTAGTCGGTGAAGCGCCACTCCCACAGGAACGTCGTCGAATGCAGAATGGGTGAACGACGCTAAACCTTGTGGGAGCTGGCTTGCCAGCGATGAGGCCAGCAAATACAACCGAGAAACTACTCGACGACCAGTCGCCCCAGCCGCTGCTTGAGCATCTGGTTTTCAGCCCGCAGTTCTTGCACTTCTTCCAGCAGATTCAGCGCCAGCGCCACACCTTCCCACTCCAGCTCCAGATCGCGCCGCAGCTTGGCGGCGCGTTTGGCCAGGGCCAGTTCGTAGTCGGTGAAGCGCCATTCCCGGGGCAGCGCGCCCTGAGGTTCGAGGATGCCGTGCTCGACGATTTCGATCACGTAGACGTCCGACAAATCGGCCGCCTCACAGAATTCTGCCATGTCCAGTTGAACGATCAGGGGGCTGCTCATAGGGGCTACTCCGTCGTCTGATTCAGAAGTTCTCTCGCGGATTGAAGGCGGCTTTCTTCGCCAGTTCCTGCCACAGCGCCTTGACCTCATCGTCAGCGGCTTTCGGCATCACGGCCTTGAGCTGCACGAACAGGTAACCGCGCTCACCGGCCTTGTTCTGCAAGCCATGACCCTTGGCACGCATGCGCTGGCCGTTCTGGCTGCCGGCCGGGACCTTGAGATTGATCTTGCCGGTCAGCGTCGGCACCGCCACTTCGGTGCCCAGCGCCAGCTCCCACGGTGCCAGTGGCAACGTGATGATCAGGTTCTCGCCTTCAACATCGAATTTCGGGTGCGGCGCAAACCGAATGGTCAGGTACAGATCGCCATTCGCTCCACCACCGATGCCCGGCGCGCCCTGGCCTTTGAGGCGAATACGCTCGCCGTCGGTGACACCGGCCGGAATCTTCACGTTCAGGCTCTTGCTGGTGTTGCTGACGTGCTGGCCTGCCGCGTTGTATTGCGGCACCTGGAAGCTGACTTTTTTCGATTCGTTCGAAAGCGTCTCTTCAAGGAAGATCGGCAGTTCCATTTCCACGTCTTGTCCCCGCCGCCCTGCGCTACGCGATTGCCGACCATCGCCGCCACCGAAACCGGGGCCGCGATTGCCGAAGATCGAACTGAAAAAGTCCGAGAAGTCACCGGTGTCCTGGCCACCGCCACCACCGCCAAAACCACCACGGCTCTGCCAGCCCGGCGGCCCCTGGAACGGCTGACCGTGCTGACCATAGCGGCGCAGCTCGTCGTATTCGGCACGTTTATCGGCGCTTTTCAGCGCTTCATAGGCTTCCGAGGCATCCTTGAACTTGGCCTCGGCGTCTTTTTCCTTGCTGACATCGGGGTGGTACTTGCGCGCCAGCTTGCGATAGGCGGCCTTGATCGCCTTGTCGTCAGCTGTCGGCTCCACGCCGAGTATCTTGTAATAGTCTTTGAAGTCCATTGAAGGAGTCACCATCCGTTATCGGTTTCGCGCCTTGGCCAGCATGCGCCGATTCGCGCAAGCCGGGTTGACCGATCTCATGTTTGTGACCGGGTGGCGCAGCAGAAGTTTATCGGCAGTGGACGGCGGTTCTTGCGACCGCCGGTATGTCTGCCGGCCCATGCCAGCAAGTTTGGGGCGAAAGCCGGAGTTTCAAGCAAGCTTAGTCGCGAAATAGCAGATGATCGGCCTTCGAATCTGTCGCGCTCTGACATACACTGCGCGGCCGTTTTTTTGACCGGAACCGAAAGACATGAAAGACGCCTCTCCAGCCCGTGCCTGCGGCATCGACTTCGGCACGTCCAACTCCACTGTCGGCTGGCTGCGCCCCGGCGTGGAAACGATGATCGCGCTGGAAGACGACAAGATCACCCTGCCGTCGGTGGTGTTCTTCAACATCGAAGAACGCCGTCCGGTGTACGGCCGTCTGGCGCTGCACGAGTACCTGGAAGGCTACGAAGGCCGGCTGATGCGCTCGCTGAAGAGCCTGCTGGGTTCCAAGCTGATCAAGCACGACACCAGCGTTCTCGGCACCGCGATGCCGTTCAAGGACTTGCTCGGTCTGTTCATCGGCCAACTGAAGAACCGCGCCGAAGCTACCGCCGGTCGGGAGTTCGAGGAAGTGGTACTCGGTCGTCCGGTGTTCTTCGTCGATGACGATGAACTGGCGGACCAGGAGGCCGAAAACACCCTGGTCGACGTGGCCCGCGCCATCGGCTTCAAGGAAGTGTCGTTCCAGTACGAACCGATTGCCGCCGCATTCGACTACGAGTCGACCATCGAAAAGGAAGAACTGGTACTGATCGTCGACATCGGTGGTGGTACTTCCGACTTCTCGCTGGTGCGCCTGTCGCCTGAGCGCCGCCAGCATGACAACCGTCACGATGACATCCTCGCCACCGGCGGTGTGCACATCGGCGGTACCGACTTCGACAAACAACTGAGCCTGCAAGGCCTGATGCCGCTGTTCGGTTACGGCAGCCGCATGAAAAGCGGCGCCTACATGCCGACCAGCCACCACATGAACCTGGCGACCTGGCACACCATCAACTCGGTGTACTCGCAGAAGTCGAGCCTGGCACTGGGCAGCATGCGTTACGACATCGAGGACACTGGCGGTATCGACCGTCTGTTCAAGCTGATCGAGCAGCGCGCCGGCCACTGGCTGGCGATGGAAGTCGAAGAAACCAAGATCCAGTTGACCCACAGCGACAGCCGCCATGTGCCGCTAGACCGGATCGAAGCCGGGTTGAGCGTGGAACTGACCCGTGCCCTGTTCGAATCGGCCATCGACGCACTGCTGGAGCGGGTACGCGGCAGCGTCACACAGATGCTGAGCGACGCCAACGTGGCGGTGGATCAAGTCGATACGGTGTTCTTCACCGGCGGTTCGAGCGGCATCCCGGCGCTGCGCAACGGCGTCTCGGCCATGCTGCCGAACGCCCGGCATGTCGAAGGCAACATCTTCGGCAGCATCGGCAGCGGTCTGGCGATTGAAGCGATGAAGCGCTACGGCTCGATGGCCTGAATCCAAAGTTTATGGTTGATAAGCTTTTGTGGTGAGGGGATTTATCCCCGTTGGCCTGCGCAGCAGGCCCTGCTGTTAAAGAGCGGGGGCCGCTTCGCGCCCCAACGGGGATAAATCCCCTCGCCACAAGTAGATCACCTGCCAAAAAGACTGACTACACCATCCCGCCCAGCTTCAACTCGCTCTTCAGATATGCGTAATAAATCGGCCCTGCCACCACTCCCGGCAGGCCGAACGCGGCCTCGAACACCAGCATCGCCAGCAGCAACTCCCACGACTTGGCACTGATCTGCCCGCCGACGATGCGCGCGTTGAGGAAGTATTCGAGCTTGTGGATAAAGATCAGATAACCCAGCGCCGCCACCGCCACCCAGATCGACAGCGACAGGCCGACGATGGTGATCAGCGTGTTCGACATCAGGTTGCCGATCACTGGCAGCAGACCGAGCAGGAAGGTCAGCACGATCAGGGTCTTGGTCAGCGGCAGCTTGATGCCGAACATCGGCAGGATCACCGCGAGGAAGATCGCGGTGAAGAAGGTGTTGAGCAGGGAAATCTTGATCTGGGCGAAGACGATGTTGCGGAACGCTTGCACCAGCAGGTGCAGTCGATCAAACAGCGCAGCGGCCAGTGGTTTGCGTTTGGTCAGGTCCGGCACCCGCTGCAAGGCGATGATCGCCCCCAGCACCATGCCGATCAGCAGCGTGACGAACATGTGCGCCGCGTCCTTGCCCACCAGTTGCAGGTCGGACAGGTGCTTGCTCAGCCATTCACCGATAGCCACGCGAAATTCGGCGGCACTGGCCGGTAGATAGGCGTCAAGAAATGGCGGCAATTGCCCGCGAGCGCGATCAACCACGCCCATGAATTTGTCGAGGGATGCCCCGGGGTTTTCTGCTTCGTGCAGCAGGAAACTGATGGCTCCGGCGAAGATCAACGCCAGCACACTCACCACCAGCGTGCCGAGCAGCGCCACCGCCAGCCAGCGCGCGCGCCGGCCTTCGATCAGCCGTTGCAGTTGCGGGGTGAGCATATTGACCAGCTCGTACACCAGCAATCCGGCCAACAGACTGGGCAACAACCGCAGAGGCAGCACCAACAGCAAACCACCGAAAATGATGATGCAACTGACCCAGAACACTACATGACGCTCAGAAAACGTTGGCATACAGCCTCAAAACGAACGGCGTAAAAGGATTGGCAGTCTGCCAGCGATCCGGGGTGAGCACTAGGAATTGTGCTGGTCGACCTTGGTCGCATGCTTGAGTCGAAGAATGGCTGACCTTTCGGGCCCATCGCTGGCAAGCCAGCTACCACAGGGATTGCGTCGTGCACAAAATCTGCGAACTTGCCAAAACCCTGTGGGAGCGGGCTTGCCCGCGATGAGGCCCGTCCGGTCACCACAGGGACGAGGTGATTACTTTTTCTTCAGGCAATCACTCATGAACGTCTTGCGCGCATCGCCGGCCAGGGCTTTGGTTTTCGCGTCGGCGTTACAGGTTTTCATTTTTTCCTGCTGCGGGGTCAGGACCTTGGCATCGTTCGCCGCAGGTGCTGCCTTCAGGCAAGTGCTCATGAAGGTCTTGCGCTCGTCGCCCTTGAGGCTCTTGGCGCTAGCGTCGGCATTGCAGGTGGTCATTTTGTTTTGTTGCGCCGTGGCGGCGAAACCCTGGGAACACAGGAGCAGACCGATCATCAACAAAGGGACACGCAACATCTTCATGGAGTTTTCTCCTTGTCGCCGCACCGATGGATGCGGCCTCTGCTGGAGTGTAGCCAAATCTTGTTACACCTTCCTGCCTTCGAGATGGCTGCGTCGATACTGCTCAGGCGTACACCCGGCCTGACGCGCAAACATGGCGATAAACGCCGAGCCGCTGCTGTAACCCAGATCAAAAGCGATTTCCTGCACGCTGCGCGGTGTTTCCAGCAACTCGATGGCCGCGAGGTAGCGTAGACGCTGGCGCCATTCGCCGAAACTCATCCCCAGTTCGCGCACAAACTGCCGAGCCAAAGTGCGCTCGCTGACATGCACCTGCGCCGCCCAATACGCCAGTGGCTGGTTGTCGCCGGGCTCGGCCTGCAACGCTTCGAGAATCGCCAGCAAGCCGGGATTGCTCGCGTACGGCAGATAACATTCATGCACCGGCGCCTGTTGCAGTTGATCGACCAGCACCTGGGCCAATCGTTGATCGGCGTCGAGTTCGGGGATCTTCACGTCGCGGGCGGCGAAGTCCTTGAGAATCGCCTTGAGGATATCGCTGATCGCCAGTGTGCAGGCCCGCGCCGGCAAATTTGCACACACCTTGGGATCAAGGCACACCGCCCGATAATTGACCGGTTGATGGCTGTAGAAACTGTGCTCGATCTGCGGTGGCACCCACACCGCGTATTGCGGCGGCGACATGAAGCGGCTGCCGTCGACGTCCATATGCAGCACGCCGTGCGCCGCGTACTCAAGCGTGCCCCACGGATGGCGGTGCGGTGCGGCGAATTCGTGGGCATTGAAGTCGGCATAGCGGAAGTACACCGCCGATGGCAGCTCGCTGAAATCCAGCAGATCGATGTGTTTACTGTTCATGCTGTCCGGTTTCAGAGGCAGGTTGTCCGGTTCGAAGTATAGGGCTGTATCCAGACAAGGGATAATCACGCTTCATCAACGTACTGGTTTCAACTCATGCAATACGCGTTTCCCCTGCTGGCGATTTTTATCTGGGCCGGCAACACGGTGATCAACAAACTGGCAGTCGGGGCGATTTTCCCCGCCGAGATCGGTTTCTACCGCTGGCTGCTCGCCGGTCTGCTGTTCACGCCGTTCATGCTCAAATCCGTGATCGCCCACTGGCCGCAGATCCGCCCGAACCTCGGCAAGATCTTCGTGCTCGGCGTGCTCGGCATGGCGGTGTATCAAAGCCTCGCTTATTTCGCCGCGACCCTGACCACCGCCACCAACATGGGCATCATCCTGTCGCTGATGCCGCTGATGTCGCTGGCCATGGCGATCATCAGCCTCGGCCAGCGCCTGACTGCCGGCGCATTGGTTGGCGCAGTGCTGTCGTTTGCCGGCGTGCTGGTGGTGGTGTCGTCCGGCAGCCTCGGTGCGCTGCTGCAACACGGGGTCAATCTGGGTGATGCGATGATGCTGATCGCGACCCTGGCCTACGCGATCTATAGCACCTTGCTGAAAAAATGGCAGCTGCGCCTGCCGCCGCTGGTGCTCCTGTATTTGCAGGTATTGGTGGCGATTGTGGTGTTGTTTCCGCTGTTTGCCGCTTCAGAGAAAACCGGTTTGACCGCGCAGAACATTCCGCTGGTGCTGTATGCGTGCCTGCTGGCTTCGATGGTTGCGCCGCTGGCGTGGATGCAGGCCGTGGTGCGACTGGGGCCGAGCCGGACGACGCTGTTTTTCAATCTGCTGCCGGTGATTACCGCGCTGATTGCGGCGGCGGTGCTGCATGAGCAGTTGGCGATGTATCACCTGGTTGGCGGGTTGCTGACATTGGGCGGGGTGATTTTGTCGGAGCGCTGGACGACGGTGTTGGGCCGCAAGCTCAGCGTGGCCTGATCGGGCCTCATCGCTGGCAAGCCAGCTCCCACAGGTTTTGTGTCGAACACAGGTTTTGTGAACAACCTGAATTTCTGTGGGAGCTGGCTTGCCAGCGATGAACGATAACTCAGTTCAGCGGTTAAACGCCCTCAGCCTCCAGCCGCGCCGCATGCTCGACAAACAGCTGCACCGGATCTGCCCCCTTCCCCACCAGCCCCAGTGACTGATTGACGATGTCGAAGTGATCCATTGGATAGTCGTCGCCAATCACCGTGCCCAGATGCGAGCTGTAGCGCCCGACCATCCCGTCGCACTGCCCCGGCTCACGCACGAACGTTCGGGCAAATAACCGACAACTGCGATTGGTCCCGTCAAACAGATTCCCACCCCGATCAGTCTTGCCCGGCTGTAACGTCCCCGACCACGAGTAATAACGTACCCCATTGACCTCTTCCGGCCCCTGCCCGCCCCACGTCTCGGGCAAGCCCTGTGGATAACGCTGATTGAACAGCGCCACGCCTTCAGTCGTCAGCGATTGATGTGAGGCATGAATGTCCGCTACAAATTTCGGTCCGTGATAACCGGTTTCCATCACGCCCATCAGCCAGCCGATAAAACGCAGCAGCACTTCAAGGATTCGCCCTTTTGCGCTGTTTGCCGGGTAGTGTTTTTCCAGGTGATCGGCCAGTTCCGAACCGTGATTCGGCCCGGCCACCGAGGTCACCGACGCCACTAGATCTGGACGCTTGGCCGCCGCGTAACGTGCAGTCAGCGAGCCCTGGCTATGGCCGATCAGGTTGACCTTGGCGGCGCCGGTCTCGCGCAGAATCTCGTCGATCCGCGCCAGCAATTGCTCGCCACGGACTTCGGTCGAATTGAGCGGCGCCACCTGCACCGCGATCACCGTTGCACCGGTTCGGCGCAACGCCTTGATGATTCCGTACCAATACGGATACAGCACCAGCCGCACAAACCCGAGCATGCCCGGCACCAGCACCAGCGGATAACGTGTCGACATGGGCAAACATCCTTGTGGTCGGTAAGTGGATGCAAGGCGTGCAAAACGCCCGCCAAGCATCCCCGCTGAACATGACAACTCGATGAGCAGTCTAGATCAGCGCTGTTTCGGCACTCCGGGCAGCACCGCCCCTGCGCATAGGCGTAAAACCGATAAAACTTTTTGCGTCGCCCGAGACTCACAACTTGGGTAAGCGATCACGCCTGTAGAGCGTGGCGCCCATTGGATTAGCCTCCTGGAGATCGAAATGAGCGACGACCTGCATTTATCAGATGTCAAAACCCTGCGTGAACGCGCTCGGCAACACGTCGAAAACGGCGCGGTGACCGAAAGCTACAGCGCCAACCGTGAGGAGGTGCTGCGCTTGCTGAATGAGTCGCTGGCCACCGAACTGGTTTGCGTGCTGCGTTACAAGCGTCACTACTTCATGGCCAACGGCCTGAAAGCCAACGTGGCCGCTGACGAATTCCTCGAACACGCGACCCAGGAAGCCGAGCACGCCGACCGTCTGGCCGAGCGCATCGTCCAACTGGGCGGCGAGCCTGAATTCAATCCGGACATGCTGTCGAAAATGTCCCACGCCCAATATGTGGCCGGGAACACCTTGAAAGAAATGGTTTACGAGGACCTGGTTGCCGAGCGGATTGCGATCGACAGCTACCGCGAGATCATTCAGTACATCGGCGACAAAGACTCGACTACCCGACGCATCTTCGAAGACATCCTGGCGCAGGAAGAAGAGCATGCCGATGACATGGCGGACATTCTGAAAGACTTGTAACCCGCTCAATATCGCTATCGCGAGCAGGCTCACTCCCACAGGATTTGCGCTGTACCTGTAGGAGTGAGCCTGCTCGCGATTGCCCTTATTTTGTAGGTTTGACGGTTACCGGTGCCTTGCCCGCCTTCATCTGTTCCAGCAACGGCGCACACTGATTCGGCTCGCCGCCGCTCGGTGCCACCAGCGCCAGCAACCCGGCCGCCGGTGCCGCAATCACCCCCAGCGCCACCATCCCCGCGCCACGCAGCAGCAACGGCACCGCCTTGACCCCGGCGTCCGGCTTGATGAACTTGCCGCGTACATACAGCGGCGAACGCAACGAAATCAGACGCCAGCCCTTGGATTCCGGGGTCACCGTCAGATCCAGTTGCTCGGTCGCCATGTTCGCCGTGCCATCGATATAGATGATCGCGTTCTCGGTATCGAACACAAACAGCCGCGTCGACGCCAGACCGGTCTTGATATCGAAGTCCGCCGCCGCGCAGTTGATCTTCACTTCCTTGTCGCCAAAGATTTTGCCGACCACGTAGTTACCGACGTTGAGCCCCGCCAGCTCCATCAGCTCGCGGCTGATCGCACCGTCGTTGATGATCATTTTCAGCGTGCCGTTGGCACCACCGAGCAACTTCGCCACCGAGTTGCCGCGACCGCTGATATCGGCGTCGCCATTCAGCTCGCCGAAACTGGTTTTCATCGGTTCGAAGGTCGGGAACAGTTCCTTGAGTTTGAACTTGCGCGCCGTCAGTTTCGCGCGGCCTTCCAGCGGCTCAGTGCGGCCATTAAGGCGAATCTGCGCATCCAGATTGCCTCCGGCCACGCCGAAGCGCAGCGGCTCAAGGCTGAGTTCGCCGTCATTGAGTTTCAGGTGGGTATAGAGGTCGGTGAACGGCAGCTTCTCGCTGTGGACGATGCGCTTGCCGGTGAACTCGACATCGGCGTCCATCTCGCGCCAGCGGTCAGTCTTGAACTCTTCCACCGGCAGCACTTTGTCCGCCGGCTGCTTGCTCTCGCCGCCGCGAGCCTTTTGCTTGTCATTCGAGTCAGCGCCGATCAACGGTGCGAGGTCGGCGAACAACAGTTGATTGGAGAGCAATGCGCCACTGAGTTTTGGCCGTGGCTGACTGGCGACGTAGGACAGATCACCATGAATGTCGCTGCTGCCGATCTTGCCGTTGAACTGCTCATAACGGAATTGCGCGCCTGCGGGATCATGCAGCTTGGCGATCAGGTGACCGTCGGTGGCGTACGGCGGCGTGTCCGGCAGGGTCACGCCGGTCAGCGGGTAGAGATTGCCGAGGCTGGCGCCGGCCAGCTTCAGGCGCAGATCGAGCGCGCCAAGGTTCATCGGATCGGTCAGGGTGCCGGCGAGTTCGATACTGGTCGCGCCGATCTTCGCTTGCGCCTGCAACGGGAACGGCTTGCTCGCATCCTGCAACGCCAATAGCCCGCCGATCTTGCCCTGCGCGGTGAGGTTCTGGCCGTGGTATTGGCCTTTGACCTTGAGTCCAAACGCATAATCCTGCGGCGCGCCACCTTTGTCCTGCGCGGTCTTCGCGGCTTTTTCGCCGACGATTTCGCTGAACGGAATCGGTTTGCCCAGCGGATCGATCAGCACATCAAGGTTGGTCTTGAGCGTCTGGTCATCAAGGGTGACGTGGCCCTTGTCGAACTTGATCGCGCCGATATCCACCACCCAGCTCGACGGTTCGGCATTCGGGTCCTTGGGATCGAACTTGAAGGTCCAGTTGGCGCGGCCATCGGCCAGACGCTGCAGGTCGGCGTTCGGCTCCGTCAGGTCGATACGTGGAATCACCACGCGTTGCGCCAGCAAAGCCAGCGGCGATATACGCAGTTCGACGCGCTTGAGGCTGACCATCTGCGGTTTTTTCGACCAGTCCGGATTACCCAGGCTCAAATCCTCGGCGACCACATGGGGCCACGGCACCCACGCACGCCAGCCGCCCTCGTCCGGCTCGCGCTGCCAGATCACCGCGAGGTTGCCATTAATGGCGAACGGTCGATGCAGTTCTTCCGAGACTTTGGCGTTGAGCGGCGGTTTGATCCGGTTCCAGTCGAAGAACACGATGACCAGCACCAGCACGGCCAGCAGAAGAATGAGGGTGGCGAAGGTCCAGCTGAAGATTTTCCCGGTGCGCGTCATGCACAAAGCTCCTGATGACGACCGCACGCCGACATCGCGACGCACAGCTGAAACGGCGGGCCAATGCGGCCCTCTTGAAGTCTACGACTGGCAAACAGTCCGCAGGTTTAATCGAATCGAAGATTCTGGCGCAAAAAATCGGGCAAATACTGACCGATCAGTCGAACAGCGTTACCGGCCCCCGCACTTTTGCGAGGCGCAAGTGAGTCGAAAATACCCACCTCGGTGCAAAACCGCCCGCCTGAAAGGCGCGATCTAGAGCCTCCCGCGAGAACAATCAATTCTGTTGATTATTACCATTGTGTTTATGAACTTTTATATCGACTTATCGAGAGTAGCATTGCCCTCGTACCCACTTTATCGCCCTCCCAAGGAGCAACCCATCATGAAACGCCAATTACTGCTCAGCCTTACCCTGTCGATGCTAGCCAGCACTGCTTTCGCCCTGCCAGCTGCCGACCAAGCCACTCCACAAGTCAAATCGAACCACTCGGTGTTCAGCCAGACCGTAGCTGCTGACGGTGGCGACCGCACTCCACAAGGTCAAACCCTGGCCGAAGGCGGTAACGATCGCCTGAAAGAAAAAGGCCTGATCACTCAGGATGGCTACGACAAAACCCCACAAGGTCAATTTGTAGCTGAAGGTGGCCGTGATCGCCTGGAAGAAAAAGGTCTGGTGCAAGACGGTTCCGATCGCACCCCACAAGGTCAGACTCTGGCTTCTGACGGCAGCGACCGCACCCCACAAGGCCAAACTCTGGCATCCGACGGTAGCGACCGCACCCCACAAGGCCAAACCCTGGCTTCCGACGGTAGCGACCGTACTCCACAAGGCCAAACCCTTGCTGAAGGTGGTGGTGACCGTGTGATCGAACGCAACAGCGCTTTGAGCTAAGCCCATGGCGGCCTGGAAAAAAAGCCCAATCAGCAGATTGGGCTTTTGACTTTTCAGCCTTCGTATAGATAGAAGAAAGCGTATTTCCCCGCAACATTCCCCCACTGCCGTTCGACGCCGATAAAGCCGATTTGCTAGAGTGCGGCGCTTGTCTTGCCTAAGAAAACGCCCAAGCGATGCTGCCCCGCGCCGAACAGAAACAACAGACCCGTAACGCCCTGATGGACGCTGCCCGCCATCTGATGGAGAGCGGCCGAGGATTCGGCAGCCTGAGCCTGCGTGAAGTCAGCAAAACCGCCGGCATCGTGCCGACCGGTTTCTACCGGCATTTCACCGATATGGATGAACTCGGCCTGGTGCTGGTCAGTGAAGTCGGCCAGACCTTCCGCGAAACCATCCGCCTGGTACGCCACAACGAATTTGTCATGGGCGGCATCATTGATGCGTCGGTGCGAATCTTCCTCGACGTGGTCAGCGCCAACCGTTCGCAATTCCTGTTCCTCGCTCGCGAGCAGTACGGCGGCTCGCTGCCGGTGCGACTGGCGATTGGTCGTTTGCGTGAAAACATCAGTTCCGACCTCGCCGCCGATCTATCGCTGATGCCCAAACTTCAGCATCTGGATATCGCCGGCCTGAGCGTGATGGCCGATCTGATCGTCAAATCGGTGTTCGCCACCCTGCCGGACATCATCGACCCGCCCGCCGAAGCGCTGCCCGAACATCTGACGCCCCAGGCGAAGATCACCCAGCAATTGCGCTTTATCTTTATCGGGCTCAAGCACTGGCAAGGGCTGGGCAGTACCGAGTAATCCCCTCTTCCCAAACACCTAGAACTCCCTGTGGGAGCGAGCTTGCTCGCGAAAGCGGCGTGTCATTCAGCAATGATGTTGATTGATACAGCGCTTTCGCGAGCAAGCTCGCTCCCACATTGGTCATGCGTCAAAGCCTCTATTTGGTGCATGTAAAAATCTTCACGCACCAAACCATCGCAAAATTCCGCAACATCTTGAAACATCCACTACGCTCCGACAGGGATTTCCTACATCTCGTCCGATTGGCAAGCCCCTTGCTCTAGCCTGAGTATTGTCCACTGCTGGAAGTTTTCCGATGCTGGTGATTCATCGCAGAATCGACCCTCAACCCGTCTGGGTCGCCGAGTTGCACCTGACCTTCGAAGCACGGAGCAAAAGCCGTTTGCGCTGTTTCAGTGCTGACAGTGAAGACGTCGGGTTGTTTTTGGAGCGCGGTCAGCCTCCGCTGTATGACGGAGAATTCTTACAGGCTGAAGACGGACGTATCGTCCGGGTCTGCGCCCGCCCCGAACAACTGCTGCACGTCACCTGCGCCAACTCCTTCGAACTGACCCGCGCTGCCTATCACCTCGGCAACCGCCACGTTGCCCTGCAAGTCGGTGACGGCTGGCTGCGACTGCTCGACGATTACGTGCTCAAAGCCATGCTTGAACAGCTCGGTGCGCACGTCGAAGCCATCGAAGCCCCGTTCCAGCCGGAACACGGCGCCTACGGCGGCGGCCATCACCATTCGCGGCACGGCGACGAGGACTTCAACTACGCGCCGAAACTGCACCAGTTCGGCGTGCGTCTGTGAATCCGGCCTGGGCGCTGTTGCGCCTGGCCAGTCCGCAGTTGCCGATTGGCGGCTACAGCTATTCGCAAGGTCTGGAAATGGCTGTGGATAACGGCCGAGTGAACAATGCAGACGCCGCCCGCCGCTGGATCAGCGATCAGTTGCTGCTCAACCTCGCCCGCTTCGAAGCACCTTTGCTGCTCGCTCATTGTCAGGCGGCGGCGGATGAGAACTGGGAAGAACTGCGGCAAATCTGCGAAAGCCATCGTGCCAGCCGTGAGACCCGGGAGCTACATCTGGAAAGTCGGCAAATGGGCTACTCGTTGCAGCAGTTGCTCAACGGTTTGCCAGAGCTCGACGCAGCGGCCCGCAGCTTTCTTGAACAATCCGCCGAGCCACATCTGGCCCTCGGCTGGGCACTGGCCGCCCGCGCTTGGCAAATCAGCCCGCAAGATGCCCTCGCCGCATGGCTGTGGAGCTGGCTGGAAAACCAGCTCGCGGTCCTGATGAAAACCCTGCCGCTGGGCCAACAAGCCGCCCAACGCCTGACCAGCGAATTGCTGCCGCTGCTGCAACAGGCTCAGCAGGACGCAACCCGCATCAACCCCGAACACATTGGCAGCGCCGCATTCGGCCTGTCCTTGGCGTGTATGGCCCACGAGCGCCAATACAGCCGTCTGTTCCGTTCCTAGGGCCTTTCATTTTGGAGAATCACATGAACGCACAACCTCTGCGCGTCGGCATCGGTGGCCCGGTCGGGTCCGGCAAAACCGCGTTGACCCTGGCCCTGTGCCTGGCGCTGCGCGAGCGCTACAACCTGGCCGTGGTCACCAACGACATCTACACCCGCGAAGACGCTGACTTTCTGGTGCGCAACGAAGCGTTGGCGCCGGAACGCATCATTGGCGTGGAAACCGGTGGCTGCCCGCACACGGCGATCCGCGAAGACGCCTCGATCAACCTCGAAGCGGTGGATCAATTAAATCGGCGTTTCCCAGGGCTGGATCTGATTCTGGTGGAGTCCGGTGGCGACAACCTCTCGGCGACCTTCAGCCCGGAACTATCCGACCTGACCATCTACGTGATCGACGTTTCCGCTGGCGACAAGCTGCCACGCAAGGGCGGGCCGGGGATCTGCAAATCCGATCTGTTGGTGATCAACAAGATCGACCTCGCGCCGCTGGTCGGTGCCTCGCTGGAAATGATGGATAGCGACACCAAGCGCATGCGCAACGGCAAGCCCTTCGTGTTCAGCAACCAGAAAACCGGCCAGGGCCTTGAAGAAATCATCGCCTTCATCGAACGCCAGGGCTTGCTCAACGCAGCCTGACTTATTGACCAACAAGGAAGCTTATCCATGACACTCAAACGCATTTTTGGCGCTCTCGCGCTGCTCCTGACTCCGGCACTGGCCTTCGCGCACCCGGGGCATGGCGACAGTGGCCTGGTGGCAGGTATCAGCCACCCGATTGGCGGTCTCGACCACTTGCTGGCGATGGTCGCCGTTGGCCTGTGGGCCGCGCAGCAAAAAGGTGCCGCGCGCTGGGCGCTGCCATGCACGTTTGTCGGCACCATGTTGATCGGCGGCATGCTCGGCTTTGAAGGGCTGCAATTGCCGGCGCTGGAGAGCGGGATCGCGGCATCGGTATTGGCGCTGGGTCTGGCGGTAGCGCTGGCGGTGCGTCCGCCGCTGGTGATGGCGGTGGCGGCGACCGCGCTGTTTGCGCTGTTCCATGGCGTGGCGCATGGTCTGGAATTGCCAGACATGTCGAGCCCTTGGGCGTATGCCGCAGGGTTCGTGATGGCGACTGCTGCGCTGCATGCGGCGGGTTATGGCGTGGTGCGCGTGTTGCCTCAGGCAGCGGCGCCGCTGGTGCGTCTGGCGGGTGCAGCGTCGGCAGTGACTGGCGCGTGGTTGCTCGCCGGTTGATCTCGATTGTTCAGACTTGCCCCTTCGCGAGCAAGCTCGCTCCCACATTGGAATGTACCCTCCTGCAAGAGTGAACTTGCTCCCACATTGGAATGTACCCTCCTGCAAGAGTGAACTTGCTCCCACATTGGAATGTACCCTCCTGCAAGAGTGAACTTGCTCCCACATTGGAATGCACCCTCCTGCAAGAGTGAACTTGCTCCCACATTGGAATGCACCCTCTTGCAAGAGTGAACTTGCTCCCACATTGGAATGCATACTTCTGTGGGAGCGAGCTTGCTCGCGAAGGCGTCTGATCAGACTCCGCGTCTCTCAAGCCATCCTCTCTGCTACCATGTCGCGCAATCGCCCCAGCCGTGACGACGTCCGCCCATGCCCCATGCTTCTCGCTCCAAATCCCTGCCTGAATTGACCGCCCTGTTCGGCGAAGTGCAACAGCACTTTGTGAACGTGATCGTGCCGCTCTGGCAAGGCCCGGGCTGGAATGCCGACATGGCGCTGCCCTACGAGGCGCTCGACGCCGCGCACCAACCATTGCCACCGCAACGCTATCGGGCGATGGCCTGCGCACGGCAGTTGTATCTGTTCTCCAGCCTGATCGGGGTTGTGGATAACGCCGAAGTCCGCGCCGCTGCACTGTTCCGCTCGTTGCAACGGCACTTCCACGATGCGGAGCACGGCGGCTGGTTTTACAGCATCGATCCGCAGGGCAAACCGCTGGATCAGCGCAAGGATCTCTACACCCACGCTTTCATCCTGTTCGCCTGTGCCCATTACTGGGAAAAGTCCGGCGAACCGCTGGTGGAATCGACCCTCAACGCGGCTTTCGAAGTTATCGCTCGACGCTTCGCCACTGGCGACGGTCTCTACGAATCCTGCCTTGAGCGCGACTGGGCAACGTTGCAAACCGGCCCGCTGCAAAACCCGTTGATGCATCTGGCCGAAGCGTTGCTCGCGACGCTTTCAGTGCGTCCAGACGCCACGGTGCAGCAAGCGCTCAGCGACTTATGCACAGCCATGCACAAACGCTTCGTCGATCCGCAGCACGGCGTGTTGATGGAGAAACCGCTGGGCGCTGTGGATAACTGGTATGAGCCGGGGCATCAGTTCGAATGGTATTTCTTGCTCGAATCGTCGCCATTGTTGCGCGGTTCGAAGCTGCATGCGGCGCTGGATCGCGCGTTTGAGTTCACCGAGCAGTTCGGCGTGGAACAGCCATCCGGCGCGGTGCGAGCGATGCTGGATCTGCAACTGGACAGACGCCCGAAAGATTCGACCCAACGCATCTGGGCTCAGGCTGAATACCTGCGAGCGCTGACTTTGCGCGCCGACAGCGAAACCGTGGTGCTGCGCCAGTTGCAGGCGTTGCAGCAGCGCTTCCTGCACGCAGGTGGCTGGTATGAATGCCGGGATGAAGCGGGTGAAGTAAGCCGCAAGGATATGCCGTCGACCACGCCTTATCATCTTGCGACCTGCTACAGCGGCCTGGCCGAATATCTGCGCTGACTGCTTGAACTCGTGACGAGGGGATTTATCCCCGTTGGGTTGCGCAGCAGCCCCGCTTTTTGGGGTCGCTTCGCGGCCCAACGGGGATAAATCCCCTCGCCACAAAATCACCTCGCCACAGATTCAAAGTTGAATCAGGCAATCCACTTCTTGTCCCCGGTAAAGCTGATCGTCAGCCAGCGCGCCGCATCAGGTTTACCGAGTTTCAGAGAAATCTCCTCGCGCAACGCGTCCAGCTGCCCGATGTTTTCCAGCCGGTAATCCACCGGCAACACCACATGAATCTCGATAAACCGTGCCCGCCCATGCTTCTGCACATAGGACACGTAGTCGTCGAAACCATGCTCGACCTTCGCCGCCTCCATCACCTGGCGCACTTGATCATCGAGCTTGTCCGGAGCAATCCCCAGTACATCACGCAGCGCCGGGCGCAGAATCTTGAACGCTGGCGGCAACATGGTCAGCGCCAGCACGATCAGGATCAACGGATCGACATAAGCCGCCCACTGATCAAAGCCCTGGGCCTTGAGCAACAGCGCCGCAAGGAAACTTATCAACAGACCGACCGACAGCATCGCGTCCACCAGCCAACTGATGTTGTCGAACTGGATCAGGCTGGACTTGAGCTTGCGATTGCGCCGCCGCACGTAGAAGAAGTAAGCGAACTCGACGACGGTAAACACCGCCGCATAAATGATCACCAGTCCCAGCTCGATCTCGCGACCGCCGTTGATGATGCCGAACACACCGTTGAGAAACGCATAGATGGCGATCAGCAGCAGGAAACTGCCTTCGATCAACAGCACCATCGGCTCCAGATGCCAGAAACCGAACTGAAAGCGCTGATTGCTTTCCTTGGCGATCAGCTTGGCAGTGATCAGCATCAGGACTTTGATGAAAGTTGCGATCAGCGAGAAAAAACCATCGAACAGGATGGATTGCGAACCAGAAATAAAACCGGTGACGATCCCGGCGATCGACACCGCGAACATCAGAATGGTTGATTGTTTGAGCAGCGACTGCTCACCTCGGTTACTCACTTTGACTCCTCGAAAAACCCGAAAACCGCAGGGCACGGTGGGGTTGTTGAGAGAGGAGTTTACCTTATAGCCCTGTTTTGGCCGATTTGACCTAATCGCCAGCAGGCTGGCTCCCACAGTCGAACTCATTCCAATGTGGGAGCCAGCCTGCTGGCGATTAGCTTCAGCGCGGTGTCAGGCCTTGTTACGCTCGATGGCAAACCCGGCCCAGGTCTGGCTCACCGGCATCAGTTCCAGACTGTTGATGTTGATGTGCGCCGGCGCATTCATCACCCAGAAGATGGTGTCAGCAATGTCCTGCGGCTGGATCGGCTCGGCGCCCGCGTAAGTAGCGTCATAGCGTGCCTGATCACCGGCAAAGCGCACCAGCGAGAACTCGCTTTCACACAGGCCCGGTTCGATGTTGCTGACCCGCACGCCGGTGCCCTGCAAATCGCAGCGCAGGTTCAGCGAGAATTGTTTGACGAAGGCCTTGGTCGCACCATAGATGTGGCTGCCCGGGTATGGATAGTTACCAGCGATGGAACCCAGGTTGACGATGCCGGCGCCACGGCCATGGGCGATCAGCCGTGGCAGCAGCAGGCGAGTGGCGTACATCAGGCCTTTGACGTTGGTGTCGACCATGGTGTCCCAGTCGTCGAGGTCGCATTTCGGCGCAGGATCGACGCCCAGCGCCAGCCCGGCATTGTTGATCAGGCCCCGCAGCTTGGCGAAGGATGGCGGCAGATTGTCAATCGCCTCTTCCATCGCCTTGCGATCACGCACATCGAGCACCAGGCCGTGCACTTCGGTCTGCTTCGACAGCTCGGCGCACAGCGCATTGAGGCGTTCTTCACGACGACCGGTCAGCACCAGTTTCCAGCCAGCCTCGGCAAAACGACGGGCACAGGCTTCACCAAAACCGGATGTAGCGCCGGTGATAAACAGGGTGTTGGACATCGTGTTCTCCTTGCTTCGGCCGCAGGGGCAGCCCTTGGAATGGACAGTCAGCAGGCAGCATGCCCGGCCCGGCATTCACGGGCAACTCCCTTGAGCTGTACAAAAATCGACCAACTGTACCAACACCATAGCCACCGTGGCCTGTAGCCATGTGCGCGCATGTTATCCACAGTCCCTTCCACAGTTTCCGGGGGCAAGTGGAAAAGCGCAAAGCCGCGCCACACAAGGCTTTGCGGGCGAAATAGAAAGTTTTTTGCTTGACCCTGAACTGGCACATGTGCGGGACAAGGCATTTTGCACGACCGGGCGGTCACCACAGTGATTGCGCGAGGCCAGCAATTACGGCGCTTAGCGCAGTCTTTCCAGAGTTTAATCACAGACTTATCCACAGGCTTGATGACTGGAAATCGCCTGCTTCAGACAGCCCAGAAAAAGGTTGACAACTATGTCTGTCGCTCCTGCGAAAACGCCTGATCAAAAAATAATCACACCGCTACAAGCCACGGTTTAAAAGGCCTCCAGCCAGCTACTCCCACGTTATTCACAGCCAGCTCCACAGCAAACGGGGACAAGTCAAAACTGTGGAAAAACAGCCATTTGCAGCGTCTATATGTCGCGCTTTGACAGGTTGGTGAATTTGTTTTCCACAATTCTGAAAATTGCACAGATCCATGTAGGAGTGAGCCTGCTCGCGATTGCGGTTGTTCATTCAACTCTGAAGCTGACTGATACAACGCGATCGCGAGCAGGCTCACTCCCACAAGGAATTTAGCTCAGCCCTGAATGTAAAAAAGCCCCGGGACTCGCGTCACCGGGGCTCAATGTATCTGTGGAAAACTCAGTGCCCGCCCAGATAAGCGTTACGCACCTCCTCGTTCACCAGCAACTCCTTGCCGGTACCGGTCAGGCGAATTTCACCGTTGACCATCACATACGCCCGGTCAGACAGTTTCAGCGCATGGTTGGCGTTCTGCTCGACCAGAAAAATGGTCATGCCGGTTTTCGCCAGTTCACGCAGGGTCGCGAAGATCTGTTTCACCACGATCGGCGCCAGGCCCAGGCTCGGTTCATCGAGCAGCAACAGCTTGGGCCGGCTCATCAGCGCCCGGGCGATAGCGAGCATCTGCTGTTCGCCACCGGACATGGTCATCGCCCGCTGGGTGCGCCGCTCTTCGAGCCGCGGAAACAGCTCGAACATGCGCTGCATGTCTTCCTTGGCGTACTTGTCGCCAATCGGGATGGTGCCCATCAGCAGGTTTTCCTCGACGGTCATGTCGGGGAATACCCGCCGCCCTTCAGGCGACTGCGCAATGCCGTTGGAGGCGATGTAGTGCGAAGACTTCTGGGTGATATCCACACCCTGATAGAGAATCTGCCCGCTCGCCGCCCGTGGCTGACCGAAAATCGACATCAGCAATGTCGACTTGCCGGCACCGTTGGAGCCGATCAGGCTGACGGTTTCACCTTCGTTGATCTGCAGTGAAACACCCTTGAGGGCCTGAATCGGCCCGTAGAACACGTCCAGATCCTTCAATTCGAGGATGGGTTGGCTCATAGCACCACTTCCTCTTCATCCGCGCCCAGATAGGCGGCAATCACTTTTGGATCGTGCCGGATAGCTTCAGGGCCACCCTCGGCGATGACGATGCCGTGGTCCAGCACCACGATGTGGTCGGAAATGCTCATTACCATGCCCATGTCGTGTTCGATCAGCACCACGGTCAGATCGTGTTCGTCGCGCAGCAGACGGATCATCGCGCTCAGCGCTTCGGTTTCCTGAGGGTTGAGGCCGGCAGCCGGCTCGTCGAGGCAGATGATCTGCGGCCGCGTGCACATGGCCCGGGCAATCTCCAGACGCCGTTGCTGGCCGTAAGACAGTTCACCGGCGAGCCGGTTGGCGCAGTCCACCAGATCGACCACTTCGAGCCAGTAGAACGCGCAGTCCAGCGCATCGCTTTCAGCCTTGCGGTAACCCTTGGTATTGAGGATGCCGGCGAGCATGTTGCGGTTGACCCACATGTGCTGGGCCACCAGCAGGTTTTCCAGCACCGACATTTCCTTGAACAGGCGAATGTTCTGGAAGGTACGGGCCAGACCTGCACGGTTTACCAAATGCGTGCCACCGAACATTTTGTAGTACAGACGGCTGAGGAAGCTTTTCGGCGAGACGAAATCGGTCGGTTTGAACGATTCGCCGAGCAACTGGATGACGTTGGTCTGCTGCCCGCGCACATTGAGTTCAATCTTGCCGCCCGAGGCTTTGTAGAAGCCGGTCAGGCAGTTGAACACCGTGGTCTTGCCGGCGCCGTTAGGGCCGATCAGGGCGAAGATCGAGTTGCGTTTGACGTTGAGGCTGACATCGCTCAGCGCCTTGATCCCGCCAAAATGCATCATCAACTTTTCAACAGAGAGTACGACTTCACTCATGGCGCAGTCCTCTCATAGTGAATGGCACC
Source organism: Pseudomonas sp. McL0111 (assembly GCF_052567255.1). Lineage (NCBI taxonomy): Bacteria > Pseudomonadati > Pseudomonadota > Gammaproteobacteria > Pseudomonadales > Pseudomonadaceae > Pseudomonas > Pseudomonas sp. McL0111. The sequence continues at coordinate 893,456 of NZ_CP199585.1, forward strand.
TTTGCGTGGTTTGACCCCGGTGCGGCTGATGCGGATCAGCCCTCGTGGTCGCCAGATCATCATCAACACCATGAGGATGCCGAACAGCAGCACGCGATATTCGGCGAAGCCGCGCAGCAGTTCCGGGGCGACAGTCAGCACAAACGCCGCAATCACAACGCCGATGGTCGAACCCATGCCGCCGAGTACAACGATGGCGAGAATCAGCGCCGACTCGAAGAAGGTGAACGAGGTCGGGTTGACGAAGCCTTGATAAGTGGCGAAAAACACCCCGGCCAGACCCGCTGTGGACGCACCGATGGTGAACGCCGACAGCTTGACCAATACGTGATTGAGGCCCATCGAGCGGCAGGCGATTTCATCTTCACGCAAGGCTTCCCAGGCGCGACCAACCGGCATCTTCACCAGACGATGCTTGATGTACAGCACGGCCAGCACCACCAGGAACAACACCGCGTAGATGAAGTAATACTTCACGTCCGGGTTATAGGCGATGCCAAAGAACTCGTGAAACGGCACCCCGCCATCCTTCGCCCGCTTGCCGAACTCCAGACCGAAGAACGTCGGCAGTGGCGCTGGCATGCCGTTCGGGCCACCGGTCAAGGACAGCCAGTTGTTGAGGATCAACCGGATGATTTCACCGAAGCCGAGGGTCACGATGGCCAGATAGTCACCGTGCAGGCGCAGCACCGGGAACCCGAGGATGCACCCGGCCAATCCGGCCGTGATCGCCGCCAGCGGCAGTACCGTCCAGAAGCCCAGCCCGAGGTATTGATAACCGAGCGCCAGACCGTAGGCACCGATGGCGTAGAACGCCACGTAACCAAGGTCGAGAAGGCCGGCCAGACCGACCACGATGTTCAGACCCAACCCCAACAGCACGTAAATCAACCCGAGGATGACCACGCCCAGCAGGTAGGAGTTGGAAAAGAACGGCACCGCGATTGCCAGCACAATCAGCAGCGGGATGATCCAGCGCAGGCTTGATTTGTGATCGGCGGGCAGCACATGCACGCCGGAACCGGTGCTCTCGAATCCGTCGAGAATCTTCAGGCCACGTGGCGTTTGCAGGAACAGGCTGAGTAAAAACCGGCCAATCATGACGATGCCGATGATCCACGCCACGCGGGTCGGTTGAAGGTTGAAGCTGTAACCCTCAAGCACGACGCCGACAATCGGGCCGAAGACGATCAGGGCAATCAGGCCGGCAAGGATCGACTCAACCAGGCTTTTTTTGACATCAATGGTTTTTTTGGTGGTTGAAGACATCGTTTACACCTTCGACACAAGAGGACGGCCCAGCAGGCCCTGAGGCCGGAAGACCAGAACAAGTACGAGCAGCGAGAAGCTGAACACGTCTTTGTAGTCGGAGTTGACCAGGCCCGAGAACAGCGACTCGGAGATCCCGAGGATGATCCCGCCAAGCATCGCCCCAGGCAGGGAGCCGATGCCGCCGAGCACCGCAGCGGTGAACGCCTTGATGCCGATGACGAAGCCTGCGTAGAAGTCGAACGTGCCGTAGTTCATGGTGATCAGCACGCCGGCCAGCGCTGCCATGGCTGCACCGATGATGAACACATAGGAAATCACCCGGTCGGTGTTGATCCCGAGGATCGAGGCCATCTTGCGGTCTTGCTGGGTAGCGCGGCACATGCGGCCGAGCTTGGTGTACTTGATCACGTAGGTCAGCAGGCCCATGCCGAGGAATGCGGCGACCAGAATGAAGATCTTGGTGTAGGTGAGCTGGACGAAACCGGTACCGATATCGATGCGCCAGGCACCGGTGAGCAGCGTTGGAACACCCTGTTGGCGGGCGCCCTGGCTGATCTGGGCATAGTTTTGCAGAATCAGGGAGATACCGATGGCGCTGATCAGCGGAGCCAGTCGGGTGGAGTTGCGCAGTGGTCGGTAAGCGATGCGTTCGATGACCCAGCCATACACCCCGGTGACGATGATGGTGAAGACCAGCGTGCCGAGCATCAACAGCGGGAAGGATTCAATACCGAAGTAAGCCAGCAGAGCCAGACTGATTGCCGCGAGGTAAGCGGAAATCATGTAAACCTCGCCGTGGGCGAAGTTGATCATGCCGATGATGCCATAGACCATTGTGTAGCCGATGGCGATCAGGCCATAGACCGACCCGAGAGTCAGACCATTGACCAGTTGCTGCAGGAAAATACCATCCATAACGCAATCTCACGCAATGAGAGCCTGCACACCGCAGGGCATGCGGCTCTTCTAAGGAAAATACAGATTTACGTCGGAGCAATGTCAGCCACGATCAGAAAGGCCCGCCACGATCCCTGTGGGAGCTGGCTTGCCAGCGATAGCGGTAGATCATTCAACAAAGTTGTCGATTGTCCGGCCGTCATCGCGGGCAAGCCCGCTCCCACAGGGATATGTAGCGTTCAACTGATCGCGTCAGCCCTTACTTCTGTTTTTCCAGCTGGTGGTATTTGCCGGTCGCGTCCCACTGGTAAACCACGTAGTCGGAGACTTTCAGGTCGCCTTTGGCGTCCCAGGTCTTCTCGCCCATCACGGTTTTAACCGGGTTGGCTTTCAGCCATTTGGCAGCGTCTTCGCCCTTGTTCGACTTGGCGCCGTTGAAGCCGGCAGCCAGGGCCTGGATCGAAGCGTAGGCGTACAGGGTGTAGCCTTCAGGCTCGGTGCCAGCCTTGCGGAATGCGTCCACTACAGTCTTGCTTTCCGGCAGCAGGCGCGGGTCGGCGCCGAAGGTCATCAGCACGCCGTCGACGTATTGCGGGCCACCAGCGGTGGTCACCAGTTCGTCGGTCACGATGCCGTCATCGGACATGAATTTCACGTCTTTCAGGCCTTCGGTACGCAGTTGTTTAACCAGTGGACCGGCTTCCGGGTGCAGGCCGCCGAAGTAGACCACGTCGGCACCTGCCGCACGGATTTTGGTGACCAGAGCGCTGAAGTCTTTCTCGCCACGGGTCAGACCTTCGTAGATCACCGGGGTCACGCCACGCTTGATCAACTGGGCCTTGGTTGCATCCGCCAGGCCTTGGCCGTAGGTGTCCTTGTCGTGGATGACCGCGACTTTCTTGCCCTTGAGCACGTCGACGATGTAGTCGCCGGCCACAATGCCTTGCTGGTCGTCACGTCCGCACATACGGAACATTGCGCTCAGACCGCGCTCGGTGACCTGCGGATTGGTCGAACCCGGGGTGATCGCGATGATCCCGGCTTCGTCGTAGATTTCCGACGCTGGAATGGTGGAAGAAGAGCAGAAGTGACCGACCACGCCGGCAACTTTCTGGTTGGTGAGGTCCTTGGCAACCGTCACCGCCTGTTTCGGTTCGCAGGCGTCATCGCCCTTGACCAGTACGATTTTTTCCCCGTTGACGCCGCCTGCCGCGTTGACCGCATCAGCCGCTGCCTGTGCACCCTTCATGTACTGCTCGCCAAATGCCGCGTTGGCGCCAGTCATTGGACCCGCTACACCGATTTTGACATCAGCCTGAGCAAACGCAGAAACACCCAACGCAGCAGCTACTGCGAGGGCCAGAAAGCCTTTCTTGTAAAACGTCTGGGACATGAGGTGGTGCTCCAAGGTTTTTTTTAGTTGGCACTGCGACTTCATTTCACTGAGTGCTCAGAGCAAGCGCCGTGCCATCGGTTTTTTATTCTTCAAAAAGTCGCTGCCTTGTTGTTATTTCGACTGTTTCGATCCCATTTTTATTGGGCGTGCAACCGTCTAAACCGCGGAAGGTGAAACCGTTTATTTTTTCAGGCGCAACCCGCTTGCGCCATCATTGCAACCGCGGCACCAAACGACGTGCAACCAGCCTGTAACAGCCCGCGTCACCGAACTGCACACTGCTGGTGCGGGACTGCTACAACCCGCACCATTACAGGCTAGTCGCTGCATCGAAAAGCGTCGCCTCCGGCAACATATTTCAACACTCAGATGACGATCCGCAGGCACTGGCCCGCGTGATACAGCGAGAACCCGGCCTCGTACAGGCAACTGCGCAAGCCCACGCCCGCCAGGGGCTGCATCGGTGCAAGCGGAATCGGCAAAGCCTGAGGATCGCCGTTACACAGATAGTCGGCGAAGGCTTTGCCGACCACGGTGCCAGTGGTCACGCCGCGCCCGTTGTAGCCGGTGACGGCCACTATTCCGGGGGCCGGTTCGAACAGCCGCATCAGGTGATCGGGGGTAAAAGCAATGCGCCCGGTCCAGGTGCATTCCCATTCGACGGGTTTCAGATTGGGGAAGTAATGCTGCTGCACCCGGTCAGCCCAGGCCTTGAGAAACCACACCGGTTTCTGATTGCCGTTGCCGAGACTGCCCAGCAACAGCCGACCTTCTTTATCGCGACGGATGCTGCTGAGCACTTGCCGGGTATCCCACGAGCCCTGCCCGCCCGGCAGAATTTCCTGCGCAGCGTCTTCGGTCAGCGGCACCGAGGCGACCTGATAGTAATAACCCGGGAAGAAGTTGCGTTTGAGTTCGGTCCAGTCGCCTTCGGTGTAGGCGTTCGACGCGATGACCACTTTCTCGGCGAGCACTGCACCGTGCTCGGTCTGCACCGACCATTGCTGGCCCTGGCGTTCCAGTCGGGTGACCGGGGAATGGTCGAACATCTGCCCGCCGAGCGCTTTGACCGCATTGGCCAGCCCGGTGGTGTAGGCCATCGGATTGAGCGTTCCGGCGCGGCGATCAAGCAACGCAGCAGCGATCTTTTGCGTGCCGGTGGCTTGTTCGCAAGCCTTGCCGGTCAGTAGCTCGACCGGCGCACCGCGGCGTTTCCATTGTTCTTCGCGACTGCGCAGATCGGCCTTGCCCTTGGCGTTGTGCGCCATATGCAGCGTGCCTTCGCGGCGCAACTGGCAATCGATCTTGTACTTGTCCACAAGGCTGAACACCAGCGCCGGCGCCGCCCCGAGCATGCGATTGAGCTGACTGCCGACCGCTTCGCCGAATCCGGCTTCGATCTCGTCGGGCGGAATCCACATCCCGGCGTTCACCAGCCCGACGTTGCGCCCGGAACCGCCGTGCCCAGCTCGATGAGCCTCCAGCACGCAGACGCTTTTACCCTGTTCCAGCAAATGCGCCGCCGCCGACAACCCGGTGAACCCGGCGCCGATCACGCAGACATCAACTTTGACCTCGCCCCTGAGCGCCGCGTTATCGGGCCTTTGCGGCGTCAGTTTTTCCCACAGACATTCTTCGCGTAACGGCATTGCCAGACTCCAACAGAAACCTAACAAACACACAGTTCAAAGCAGGAGAGCTCTTGTGGCGAGGGGATTTATCCCCGTCGGGTCGCGCAGCGGCCCTGAAAACCTCAACAGCGACGACTGCTGCGCAGCCGAACGGGGATAAATCCCCTCACCACAAAAGCCCGCTCCAACATGGGTTCTCCATCGACGATGGGATCAGTCGAACGTAATACCCTGGGCCAACGGCAGTTCCAGCGAGTAGTTCACCGTATTGGTCTGCCGACGCATGTATCCACGCCACGCATCGGAGCCCGACTCACGGCCGCCGCCAGTCTCTTTCTCGCCACCAAACGCGCCGCCGATCTCTGCGCCGCTCGGGCCGATGTTGACGTTGGCGATGCCACAGTCACTGCCGATTGCCGACATGAACTGCTCGGCCTCGCGCACGTCAGTGGTGAAGATGCACGACGACAGGCCTTGCGGTACCGCGTTGTTCAACCGCAGCGCTTCCTGGAAGTCGCTGTAACCGACCACGTACAGAATCGGTGCGAATGTCTCGCTGCACACCACGTCGCTCTGTTCAGGCATTTCAACGATGGCCGGCGAAACGTAGTAGGCGTTAGGGAATTGATCTTCGAGTTGACGCTTGCCACCGAACACCCGGCCGCCCTCGCTCAATGCCTGCTCCAGCGCATCCTGCATGTTTTCGAAGCTGTGCTTGTCGATCAGTGGACCGACCAGATTGCCTTCCAGCGGATGGCCGATACGCACTTTCGCGTAGGCAGCCTTGAGGCGAGTGACGATCTCTTCCTTCACCGACTCATGCGCAATCAGCCGACGCAGCGTGGTGCAACGCTGACCGGCAGTGCCGACGGCGCTGAACAGAATGGCGCGTACCGCCATGTCCAGATCGGCGCTTGGGCCGAGGATCATCGCGTTGTTACCGCCCAGTTCGAGAATGCTGCGGGCAAAACGTGCGGCGACTTTCGGTGCCACTTCGCGACCCATACGGGTGCTGCCAGTGGCACTGATCAACGCCACACGCGGGTCATCGACCAGTGCTTCGCCAGCGTCGCGGCCGCCGATAATCACTTGGCAAAGGTTTGCCGGAGCATCGGTGAAGTTCTTCACCACGCGATCAAACAATGCCTGACAGGCCAGCGCGGTCAGCGGGGTTTTCTCCGACGGTTTCCACACCACCGGGTTGCCGCAGACCAGCGCCAGCGTGGTGTTCCATGCCCACACCGCCACCGGAAAGTTGAAGGCGCTGATCACGCCGACCACGCCCAGCGGGTGCCAGGTTTCACGCATGTGGTGACCCGGACGCTCGGAGGCGATGGTCAAACCGTACAGTTGACGGGAAAGACCGACGGCGAAGTCGCAGATATCGATCATCTCCTGCACTTCACCGAGACCTTCCTGCGTGATCTTGCCGGCCTCCCAGGAAACCAGTTCACCGAGATCGGTCTTGTACTCGCGCAGCACTTCACCAAACTGACGCACCAGCTCGCCGCGACGCGGGGCCGGTACTTTGCGCCATTGTTCGAACGCATGATCTGCGCGACTGATGTGTTGCTCGACTTCGGCCGGGCCTTCCCAGTTCACGGCGGCAATGCGGCTGCCATCGATGGGCGAATGCACCGGCACTTTGCCGTTCTGATAAAGGGCCGGGTTCACACCAAGACGATCAAGCAATGCGGCAACCATGGGTCACTCCTCAAGCAAAAAACTGAATGTGTGCGGCCGCTTTTTCACGACCGGGCAGGCCTTTAGTTGTAGCGTCCCAAGGGCAAGGCAACAAACGACCTTTACGCGAGATATCATTCCGTTTATTCATGCTGAGCATAGAAAGACAAGAAAAAGGGCTTACCCATGCTGAACAAACGCCACTTGCCGTCGATCACCGCGTTGCAGTGCTTCGAGGCCGTGACCCGGCACCTGAGTTTCACCCGGGCCGCCGAAGAACTGAACCTGACCCAGAGCGCCGTCAGCAAGCAGGTCGCGCAGCTGGAGGAATTGTTGCAGCACTTGTTATTCCTGCGGGTGCGCCGTCGCTTGCAGATGACCCCGGCTGGCGATTTGTACCTGGTGGAAGTGCGAAAAATTCTCACGCAGGTGGAAATGTCCACGCATTACCTGCGTTCCTACGGCGGCGAGACGGAAGTCCTGCGCGTATCAACGCCCTCGACCTTCGGCGCCCGCTGGCTGGTGCCGCGCCTCAAAGGCTGGCGCCTGCGCCATCCGTCGATCCATCTCGATCTGTGCAACGAACAGGAAGCCGATGACCTGCTGCAAGGTCGCAGTGATCTGGCGTTCTATTTCGGCCAGGGATCACGTCCCGGCACCGAATGCCTGAAGCTGTTCGGCGAAGAGCTGGTGCCGGTATGCGCACCGGGCAGCCTGCCAGACCAGCCGTTCACCGACCCGACGCAACTGACGGATCTGGTGCTGCTGCAAAACGCCTCACGCCCGCAGGCTTGGCATGACTGGTTTGACAGTCAGGGCTACCAGACCGAACACAGCTACCACGGCCCGCGTTTCGAGACCTTTTATATGTGCATCCGCGCCGCGCAAGTGGGTTGCGGCGTGGCGCTGTTACCACGGTTTCTGGTGGAGGAAGAACTGGCCGACGGCAAACTGGTCATTCCCTGGCAGCATGCAATGCCCAGCAGCGACGCCTATTACCTGGCGTATCCGGAACATGCGGCGGAAGTGCCGAAGGTGCGGGACTTCGTCAAATGGATGCTGGAGCAGATCGATACCCCGGATCAGCAACTCTAACCCCTGTGGCGAGGGGATTTATCCCCGTTCGGCTGCGCAGCAGTCGTCGCTCTCAAGATTTCCGGGGCCGCTGCGCGACCCAACGGGGATAAATCCCCTCGCCACAATTGACCTCATCGATCGCAGAAATTGCTGGCAATCCCCACCATTGATATGCGCCACTAGCACCATTGATTGATACCGCGCCCTGTCGCGGCGTACCTGGAGACCCGTTTATGAGCGAGAGTGTGTTTGCCGATCGCATCGTGCAGAACCTGCTCGACACCGACTTCTACAAACTGACGATGATGCAGGCGGTGCTGCACAACTACCCCAACGTCGAAGTCGAATGGGAGTTCCGTTGCCGTAACGCCGAGGATCTGCGTCCGTATCTGGCGGAAATCCGCTATCAGGTCGAACGCCTCGCCGATTTGAGCCTGAGCGCTGATCAACTAAGTTTTCTCGAGCGCATCAGCTTCCTCAAACCGGACTTCCTGCGCTTTCTCGGCCTGTTCCGTTTCAACATGCGCTACCTGCACACCGGTATCGAAAACGGCGAGCTGTTCATCCGTCTGCGTGGGCCGTGGTTGCATGTGATCCTCTACGAAGTGCCGCTGCTGGCGATTGTCAGCGAAGTGCGCAACCGCTATCGCTACCGCGAAACCGTTCTGGAGCAGGCCCGCGAGCAGCTCTATCGCAAGTTCGACTGGCTGACGGCCAATGCCTCGGCGGATGAACTGGCGGAATTGCAGGTGGCCGATTTCGGCACCCGTCGCCGGTTTTCGTACCGGGTACAGGAAGAAGTGGTCAACGTGCTCAAGCACGATTTCCCCGGGCGTTTTGTCGGCACCAGCAACGTGCACCTGTCCCGCGAGCTGGACATGAAACCGCTGGGCACCATGGCCCATGAATGGATCATGGCGCACCAGCAACTCGGCCCGCGCCTGATCGACAGCCAGATCGCCGCGCTCGACTGCTGGGTTCGTGAATATCGCGGCCTGCTGGGCATCGCGCTCACCGACTGCATCACCACCGATGCGTTCCTCGGCGATTTCGATCTGTTCTTCGCCAAGCTGTTCGACGGTTTGCGCCACGACTCCGGGGACCCGGTGGCCTGGGGCGAAAAATGCATCGCGCATTATCACAAGCTCGGCATCGACCCGATGAGCAAGACCCTGGTGTTCTCCGACAGCCTGACCCTGCCCAGGTCGCTGGAAATATTCCGCGCACTGCACGACCGGATCAACGTGAGCTTTGGCATCGGTACCAACCTGACCTGTGACATTCCGGGTGTTGAACCGATGAGCATCGTGCTTAAAATGACCGCCTGCAACGGCCAACCGGTGGCGAAGATCTCCGACGAGCCCGGCAAGACCCACTGCAAAGATCCGAATTTCGTCGCTTACTTGCGACACGTTTTCCAGGTTCCTGCCGTTTCCAGTCTATCTAGCAAGGAGTGAATTCATGCAAGCCGTACAGCGTGAGATTGCTGAACAGCTCAAGGTGCAACCGCCGTTTGCCGACTACAAGGCCCTTGAGGCTGAAGTCGCCCGGCGTATCACTTTTATCCAGGATTGCCTGGTCAATTCCGGGCTCAAGACGCTGGTGCTGGGCATCAGTGGCGGTGTCGATTCGCTGACCGCCGGCCTGTTGGCCCAGCGCGCCATGCGTGAGTTGCGCGACCAAACCGGCGACAGCAGCTACAAGTTCATCGCCGTGCGCCTGCCGTACGAAACCCAGTTCGATGAACACGACGCCCAGGCCTCGGTGGATTTCATCGCCCCGGACGAGCGCCACACCGTCAACATTGGCCCGGCGGTGAAATCCCTGGCGGGTGAAGTCGCGGCGTTCGAAGGCAAGCATGCGGTGTCGGTGGATTTCGTCCTCGGCAATACCAAGGCGCGGATGCGCATGGTTGCTCAGTACACCATCGCCGGCGCGGCGCATGGCCTGGTGATCGGCACCGACCACGCGGCGGAAGCGGTGATGGGTTTCTTCACCAAGTTCGGTGACGGTGCCTGCGACCTCGCGCCACTCAGCGGTCTGGTGAAAAATCAGGTGAGAGCGATTGCCCGCAGCTTCGGCGCCCCGGAATCACTGGTGGAAAAGATCCCGACTGCGGATCTGGAAGACCTGTCACCGGGTAAACCGGACGAAGCCTCCCACGGCGTGACCTACGCCGAGATCGACGCGTTCCTACACGGCGAGCCGGTGCGTCAGGAAGCGTTCGACATCATCGTTGCGACGTATAACAAGACGCATCACAAGCGTGTGATGCCGTTTGCGCCTTGATCGGTGATTGAATGAAAAAGCCCGCTGAGGAGTGATCCTCAGCGGGCTTTTCTTTGGCCGACACATCGGTTGATGCTGATGGCCTCTTCGCGGGCAAGCCACGCTCCCACAGGGTTTCAGGTGTTCACAAAATTGTGCCTGACAAAGAACCCGTGGGAGCGTGGCTTGCTCGCGAAGAACGATGACGCGGTGTGCCTGATTACTTGACTGTAATCGTGCCTTTCATCATCGAGATGTGGCCCGGGAACGAGCAGAAGAAGCCGTAGCCGCCGTCTGCAATCTTCGCCACGTCGAAGGTCAGCGAATCGGTTTCCTTGGCGCCGATGATCTTGGTGTGAGCGATGATGCGTGCGTCACCTTCCGGCAGGTAATTCTTGTCGATACCGGCGGCCAGGCCAGCGGTAGCGATTGGCTGCATGTCAGCTTCTTTGCTGATCACCAGGTTATGGCCCATGACGTTCTTCGGAAGGTTGCCGGAGTGGGTCAGCTCAACGGTGAAAGTCTTGCAGCTCTTGTCGATCACGATATCCTTGGTGTTGAAGGACATCTGATCGGTGGAGTCAACGGTGGTTTTGCACTCGGCAGCCATCAATTGGCTGCTGGCCAGCGCCAGCAGGGATACCGCAACAACTTTGGAAAACATGGTGAATCTCCAAGGCAGGGTTAACAAAAACACTAATGGTGGAAAGACTGCCTGAAATCTTCGCAAGTTCCTATGACTTGAGTCAAAAATTGTATACAACTTTCAGGCTATGACACTCATCGAAACAATCTACCGGCCAAATCGTCAGCTCGACCCTATGATCGGCGCATCCCATTGATACGGAGTGCCTGTCATGTTCTTTAACGGTTTTATGTGCAGTCTGCTCGCCGCCTACGCCTGTGGTGCCAGCGGCACCTGTGAAACGCCAAAGAGCGAAGCCTGACCTTTAATCAAGGCCTGCCAGCCGTTACCCTGTCGGTCTGATCGACCCAGGAGCAAGGCATGTCTTTAACATCCGTTTGTGTATTTTGCGGCGCCAACGCCGGCACTGATCCGGCTTACACCGAGGCCGCCATTGCCCTCGGCCGCGCCTTGGCCGAACGCAAGCTGACGCTGGTCTACGGCGGTGGCGCCGTGGGTCTGATGGGCATTGTCGCCGACGCCGCACTGGCTGCCGGCGGCGAAGTGATCGGGATCATTCCGCAAAGCCTGATGGACAAGGAAATCGGCCACAAAAACCTGACCCGCCTCGAAGTGGTCGATGGCATGCACGCGCGCAAGGCACGCATGGCTGAACTCAGCGATGCGTTCATCGCCCTGCCCGGCGGCCTCGGCACGCTGGAAGAACTGTTTGAAGTCTGGACCTGGGGCCAACTCGGTTACCACGGAAAACCGCTGGGTTTGCTGGAAGTGAATGGTTTTTACAGCAAACTCACGGCTTTTCTCGACCATATCGTCGGCGAAGGCTTCGTTCGCGCGCCACACCGTGACATGCTGCAAGTGAGCGAATCGCCGCAGACGCTGCTGGACTCTCTCGACAATTGGCGGCCAACCGTCACGCCGAAGTGGGTCGATCAAAAACCCGGCTAACGGCCGAGCACCGATACAGGGCAGAATACGCGCCGCTCAACCTCACCTTCGACCCAAGAGGATCGCCCATGGCCAAACCCAATTACTCCTTCGCCAAACGTCAACGAGACCTGGCAAAGGAGCAGAAGAAAGAGGAAAAGCTTCAGCGCAAGAAACAAATGGCTGAAGAAACGGCACTGAACCCTGATGGTGAAGTGGCGGCAGATGATGAAACTGAAGTTGATACCGATGTAGAAGCACCGAAAGATCAGGCACCTGACGCCTGAGCCCCACCGGGTTTGATCATCGAATCAGGCCCAGCGGATTTGTGACAGGGCTGGCAGTTTCACTGCCGGCCCTCACTAATCCTTCAGCAACTCCCCATTTCCTGAGGCATCACGGTGACCCGTACTTCGGGATCGTGAGACCCGCCCCCCAGAATCACCCCACGCAACGGCGACACATCGGAAAAATCCCGGCCCCAGGCCAGGGTGATGTGTTCCAGTGCCGGTTGCACATTGTTGGTCGGATCGAAATCCACCCAGCCCAGCACCGGACAAAACACCGAAACCCACGCATGCGACGCATCGGCGCCGATCAACCGTGGCTGGCCCGGTGGCGGCTGGGTCAACAGATAGCCGCTGATGTAGCGCGCCGCCAGCCCTCGCGAGCGCACGCAGGCGAGCATCAAATGGGCGAAGTCCTGACAAACCCCACGCCGACGCTCCAGCACCTCGACCAGCGGCGTCGCCACTTGCGTCGCCTCGGCATCGAAGGTGAACTCGCTGAAGATTTTCTGCATCAATTCCTGTACCCCGAGCAGCAAAGGCTTGCCCGGCGGGAAGCAGCTTTCGGAGAACTCGACGAAGCTGCCCTTCAAATGCACGTACGGCGACTGGAAACGGTAGCGGCACGCCTCCAGCAGTTCGGCCGATAGCGGCTGACTGGAATAGGTCAACGCGTCACGCGTCAGCTCCCAGGCCGGCGACAGATTGAAATCCAGCAGCGGTCGCGCCAGCACCTCGACTGTGAGCCGGGCGTTGACCTGCAATTCATCGTGGGGACGCTCGAACGCCAAGCGCGTCTGCGGATTACCGAACACATCCTGCTCATCGCGTCGTGCGGTCGGCTCCGGGCTGATCAGTAATTGCTGCTCGGTACAGCGCTGCCAGGCGCACTCTCGCGGCCACAGATGCGCCAGTTGCTGCGCCAGCGAAACCGGGCTGTCGTAGTGATAACAAGTGTCGTGGAGGATCTGGTAACGGGCGCTCATCAGACCGACACCGTGCGCTGGCTAACATCATCCACATGCGCGAAATGCCGCAGTGCCAGCCGATCCGACACTTGACTGCTGGCATCGGCGATCTCTTGCAGCAGATCCGCCAACCCATCAAGCGCCGAACGAACGCTCGCCTCGCCGAACAGCGGGTTCTCCAGGCAACCCAGATCGAAACGCGCGAGCCGCTCGACCAGTTGCGGCAAGCCGGCCTCCCGAGGCACGCCGAAATCATCGTTCAAACGCTTCAACGTGCGCGTCACCAGTTTCAGCTGGAACAACACCGCGTGCGGGTTTTGCTCATCCAGCAACAACAGATCCAGCACCGGAATCAACTGTGCCACCGCCAGATAACGCGAGCGGTAGGTGATGCTGCTGTTACCCAGTTCCAGCAACCACTCCAGCCCGGCCTGATCGAACGCGCCAGCTCCGCGCAAAAATGCCGCGAGACTGCCACTGAGGAATTGCAGGCGCTCGATACGGCGACCGATCATCAGAAAACGCCAGCCTTCGTCGCGGGTCATGTCGTCCAGGGCAAACCCCGACAATGCCGCCAGCGACATCACCAGCCGGTTGAGGAAATCCAGCAACTCGCCGAAATCAGGTTCTTCGGTGTCCAGTTCCATCGCTTCGCGTTGCAACTCCACCAGCGCCTGCCAGTTTTCCCGGGAGAGTTTGCCGCGCACTTGCGAAGCAGCCCACTGCAATCGCTGCAAGTTCGAGCGCAGGCTGAACGACCAGTCTTCGCCCAGCAGCGCGGCGAGCAAACGCTCCGGCAACTCGCCCTCGTCCGGCAGCAGCATCAAGCGCTCACCGAGATCGACGGCAGCCTGCAAGGCTTGCGGATCATCGCCATCGACATAACGTGCAAGCATGATTCGCAGCAGCCGCGCACTGTCATCGCAGCGCTCGCAGTAACGCCCGAACCAGAACAGGTTTTCCACTACCCGCGACGGCAAATACGGGTCACGCCGAACCAGGTCGTGCACACCGACATTGCGCTGGGTCTTCCATTGTTCGCCGCTCGGCGCACGTTCACCGAGCACCCAAGTGTCTTTGCTCGCGCCACCGCGCTGCATCGACACTACTTCTGCATCCGCTTCGGCGGCGACCCGGGTCAAACCACCGGGCAGCACCCGATAGCCATCGTGGCTGGCCACGGCGTACACACGCATGCCGATCGCCCGTGGTTGCAGTTGCCCGTCCTCAGCCTGCCAGACTGGCGCCTGAGACAACTGCGCGAGTTCTTGCGCAACATAGGCGTAAGGCCGCGCCTGCATGCGCGCGGCGAGTTCCTGACGCTGTTTTTCACTCAGATCACGACCGAACACAGGCGCAAAGCTTTGCGAGGGAAATGCCGGTTTGATCAACAGTTCAGGCAGTTTTTCCAGCGCCTGAGCCAGCACTGGCGCTTCGCCGCACCACCAGGTGGCGATGGACGGCAGAATCAACTCCTCACCGAACAGGTACTGATTGATCTTCGGCAGAAAGCCCAGCAACCCCGGCGACTCCAGCACACCGCTGCCCAGCGCATTGGTCACCAGCACCCGCCCCTGACGCACGGCTTCGAGCAATCCGGGAACGCCCAGCGCCGAGTCTGTGCGCAACTCCAGCGGATCGCAGAAGTCATCGTCGAGCCGGCGCATGATCGCGTGTACCCGGCGCAGACCGCTGAGGGTTTTCAGGTACACGGTCGCATTGCGCACCGTCAGATCGCCGCCCTCGACCAGCGGATAGCCCAGTTGTCGCGCCAGATACAGATGCTCGAAATAGCTTTCGTTGAAACGGCCCGGCGTCAGCAGTACCACCAGTGGCGCGTCTTCATCGTGCGGTGCCTGACGGGCGAGGGTTTCCTGCAAGGTGCGGAAGAATCCGGCCAGATGTTGCACCTTCAGATCGCGGTACAACTCGGGAAACGCCCGGGAAACGATGGTGCGGTTTTCCAGCGCATAACCCGCACCGGATGGCGCCTGAGTCCGATCCGCCGTAACCCACCAGCGCCCGTCCGGAGTCCGCGCCAGATCCACTGCATACAAATGCAGAAAGGCGCCTTCGGGTGGCGAAATCCCCTGGCAGGGCCAGAGAAAATTGTTGTGACCAAATACCAGCTCTGCCGGCAACAGGCCTTCGCTGATCAGCTTCTGCGGGCCGTACAGATCCGCCAGCACCGCGTTGAGCAGTCGTGCCCGCTGGGCAATGCCCGCCGATAATTGCTGCCACTCGTCCGCCGCAATCACATGTGGCAACAGGTCCAGTTCCCACGGGCGGTCAGCGCCCTTGGGGTCGGCATAGACGTTGTAAGTGATGCCGTTTTCCTGAATCTGCCGAGCCAGCAATGCCTGGCGCTGCACCAGTTGCGCCGGGGTGCTGCGCTGCAATTGGTCGAACAACCGGCGCCAGTGCGGGCGTACGGCACCGCTGTCGTCGAGCAGTTCGTGATAGGTGCCCGCCGTGAGCGGGTAACGGTCTAGCAGGTCAGGCATGGAAAGCTCGGCAGACAGCAGGGAACGGTCAGACTAACGCAGGCACATGACGCCCGGATATACGAAAAATCCGAGCGTCGCGTAGGACCTAAAAGCGTCGCAAATCGATTGTCATCGGTAGCTCGTCGTTGATTTCCACAATGGGTATAGGAAGTTTCCCCGGCGTGTGTCCGATACGGAAAAAACGCGCCATCCGCCGACTCTCGGCTTCATTGGCGTTCACCGGCAAGGTCTCGTAATTGCGCCCGCCCGGATGCGCGACGTGGTACTGACAGCCGCCCAGCGAGCGCTCCATCCAGGTATCGAGCAGGTCGAACACCAGCGGTGCGTGTACCGGGATGGTCGGTTGCAGACAGTTGGCCGGTTGCCAGGCGCGAAAGCGCACGCCGGCAACGAACTCGCCAACTCGCCCGGTGGGTTGCAGCGGCACCGCGACGCCATTGCAGGTCAGCAAATAGCGTTGCGGCGGCAGGCCGTTGAGCTTGACCTGCAAACGCTCCAGCGACGAATCGACGTAACGCACCGTCCCACCTGCCGTGCCCTCCTCGCCCAGCACATGCCAGGGCTCCAGCGCCTGACGCAGTTCCAGTTCGATACCGTTGACCGCGTAGTCGCCGACCTTGGGAAAACGAAACTCCAGATGCGCCGCGAACCACTCGGCGCGCAGTGGATAACCGGCGCTGTTGAGTTCGACGATGACGTCGGCAAAGTCCTGTTCGATAAAGTGCGGCAGCATGAAGCGATCGTGCAGTTCGGTACCCCAACGCACCAGCTTCGACGGCGCGTAAGGCTCGCGCCAGAAACGTGCGACCAACGCCCGCAGCAACAATTGCTGCGCGAGGCTCATGCGCGCATGCGGTGGCATTTCAAAGGCGCGCAACTCCAGCAACCCGAGACGGCCGGTGGCACCGTCCGGCGAATACAGTTTGTCGATGCAGAATTCGGCGCGGTGCGTATTGCCGGTGACGTCGATCAGCAGATTGCGCAGCAATCGATCCACCAGCCACGGCGCGCACTCCTCGCCCGGTTCCGGCATCTGCGCAAAGGCGATTTCCAGTTCATACAAGGCATCGTTGCGCGCCTCATCGACTCGCGGCGCTTGCGATGTCGGGCCGATGAACAAACCGGAAAACAGGTACGACAGCGACGGATGGTTGTGCCAATAGCTGATCAGACTGCGCAGCAGATCCGGGCGGCGCAAAAACGGTGAGTCGGCCGGCGTCGCGCCACCGAGCACAAAATGGTTGCCGCCACCCGTGCCGGTATGTCGTCCATCGATCATGAATTTTTCGGTGGTCAGTCGATTTTGTCGCGCCTGCTCATAGAGAAACTCGGTGCGTTCGACCAGCTCATCCCAGGTCGCAGACGGCTGCACGTTGACCTCGATCACTCCCGGGTCCGGGGTAATGCGGAAGTTGCTGATTCGCGGATCACTCGGCGGCTCGTAACCTTCCAGCAGCACCGGGCAATGCAGTTCTTCAGCTGTGGCCTCGATGGCAGCCACCAGCTCCAGATAATCCTCGACCCGCTCCAGCGGCGGCATGAACAGGTACAAACGGCCGTCCCGCGCTTCGGCGCAGAACGCGGTGCGGGTCAGCCAGTCGGCGGACTCGTCGACCTTCGGCACGCGCTCGTCCACAGGCGCTGCGTCATCGTGCTTGCCCAGTTGCGCGGCGTCCGGCAGCTCGGCGAAATCCTGATTCGGATCGACCGGGTGGATAAACGGATACTCGGCTGCCTTGACCCAAGGCTGCGAGCCCAGCGGCAGGCGATAACCCAGCGGCGAATCACCGGGCACCAACCGGCAATGTTCATCACGCAGATACCAGCGCCCGCTCTGCCATTGATCGCCCTTGGCGGTGCGTGCCAGCGGCAGCACCTGACCGATCACTTTATCCAGGCCCTGACTGAAGACCTTGCGCAGGCGTGCACGCTCCAGCGGTTCTTCGAGACGCGAGTCTTCGGCGCTGACATTGCTCGGCAACGCGCCCTCACGCCAGAGGTAATAGAAATTGTCTTCGTAGGCGGGAAACACAAAGCGTGTAGGTAACTTCAGGCGTTCGGCGACACTCGCCAGAAAGCGTCCGGCCATTGCTCCATCGATTCCATAATCCTGCTGCTCATCGGCGATCAACGCGCTGTTCTGCCAGATCGGCACACCGTCGCGCCGCCAGTAGCAGTTGAGCGACCAGCGCGGTAGCTGCTCGCCGGGGTACCACTTGCCCTGCCCGAAATGCACAAGCCCCTTGGGCGCGTAATGCTTGCGCATGCGCTGGAACAGTTCGGCGGAGAGTCGGCGCTTGTCCGGCCCGAGGGCGGCGGTGTTCCATTCGGCGCCATCAGGGTCGTCGATGGAGACGAAGGTCGGCTCGCCGCCCATGGTCAGGCGTACATCGCCTTCCAGCAGGTCGGCATCGATCTGCCGGCCCAGCGCCTGAATCGCCAGCCATTGCTCCTCGGTGTAGGGCTGAGTGACGCGTGGCGCCTCCCAGATCCGCTCCACCGACATTTCGTGGGTGAACTGGCATTCGCAAGGTTCAACCAAGCCGCTGATCGGCGCCGCCGAGGACGGATCGGGACTACAGGCCAACGGGATATGCCCTTCACCGGCAAACAGCCCGGAGGTGGCGTCGAGGCCGATCCAGCCGGCACCCGGCAGATAGACCTCGCACCACGCATGCAGATCGGTGAAGTCGACGTCGGTGCCGGACGGACCGTCGAGGCTTTTGACGTCGGCGGTCAGTTGAATCAGATAACCGGAGACGAAGCGCGCCGCCAGCCCGAGGTTGCGCAGCAGTTGCACCAGCAACCACGCCGAATCGCGGCAGGAACCGGAAGCGTGTTCCAGCGTGTGCTCGGGGGTTTGCACCCCGGGCTCCATGCGGATCAGGTAACCGATGTCTTCGCTCAAGCGCTGATTGAGCGCCACCAGAAAGTCCACCGCCGGCAGCGGCGTGCGGTCGATGGCGTCCAGATAAGCTTTGAACTTTGGTGTCAGCGGCAGCGTTTCGAGGTACGGCGCCAACTCCTTGCGCTCATCGGCGGCGTAGGCGAAGGGAATTTTCTCGGCGTAGGGCTCGAGGAAAAAGTCGAATGGGTTGAACACCGCCATCTCGGCCAGTAGATCGACCTCAATGCGTAGTTCGTCGGTTTTTTCCGGAAACACCAGCCGCGCCAGATAATTGCCCTGCGGGTCTTGCTGCCAGTTGATGAAATGCTGCTCGGGCGAGACTTTCAGCGCATACGACAGAATCCGCGTGCGGCTGTGGGCGGCCGGGCGCAGGCGAACGATCTGCGGGCCGAGTTCGACAGCGCGGTCGTAGCGGTAATGCGTGACGTGATGCAATGCGACATGAATCGACACGGCGTGCCTCCTGCGAGCCCTAAGCGTATTCGAAAGCGCGCAAGACTTATGCCATGCAGAGGCTTGGGCGCTTTCCCGGAATGCTTAAGGCAGTACAGCACCAAAACCGCGCAGTGCGGGGAAATGGTTTGGCACAGTTGCACGCAAATGTTGCGGCCTGCTGTTTGAGGGTTACCTGCGCTGGCCCCTTCGCTGGCAAGCCAGCTCCCACAGTAATCTTCAGTGTGTCTGGTTTTGTGAGCGACAAATAACCCTGTGGGAGCGGGCTTGCCCGCGAAGGGGCCAATGGCATCAACACATTCCCCAAGCCTGGAAACGCAAAACGCCAACCCTAAGGTTGGCGTTCTGTTTACATCACCCGCTATTTAGCGCGGAACGACTGGCTTGCGCGTCGGTTTCGGGCCTTTGCCCTTCGCCGCGTCCTTGCGTTCCTTGGCCGCCTGCTGGTTACGGGCGAATGCCGCAGCCTTGGCTTGCTCACGCTTGTCCCAAGGATTACCACCATCACTGGCACGCGGTGGCAGACCGGTGTGCTGAGTGAGAATCTTGGTGGTCTTCTCTTTACCTTCTTTCGCCACTTTGTGGCTACCGGCCGGTGTCGAGTTCTTGCGACGGGCGCTCTGGTAGCTGTCGGTGCTCGGCTGGTGCGCCGGGATCAGTTGATCCTTACCCGAACCGATCAGGTCGCTACGACCCATGCGCTCCAGGGCTTCGCGCAGGATCGGCCAGCCTTTCGGATCGTGATAGCGCAGGAACGCCTTGTGCAGACGACGCTGGTCTTCACTCTTGACGATGGTTACCGCGTCACTCTTGTAGGTGACCTTGCGCAGCGGGTTCTTGCCCGAGTGATACATCGCGGTGGCGGTGGCCATCGGCGACGGGTAGAACGCCTGCACCTGATCGGCGCGGAAGCCGTTGCCCTTGAGCCACAAGGCCAGGTTCATCATGTCTTCATCGGTGGTGCCCGGGTGGGCGGCGATGAAGTAAGGAATCAGGTACTGCTCCTTGCCTGCTTCCTTGGTGTACTTCTCGAACATGCGCTTGAACTTGTCATAGCTGCCGATGCCCGGTTTCATCATCTGGTTGAGCGGACCTTCCTCGGTGTGTTCCGGGGCGATCTTCAGGTAACCACCGACGTGGTGGGTCACTAGCTCTTTGACGTACTCCGGCGACTCGACCGCGAGGTCGTAACGCAGGCCGGAAGCAATCAGGATTTTCTTCACACCCGGCAGCGCACGGGCACTGCGGTACAGTTGAATCAGCGACGAGTGGTCGGTGTTCAGGTTCGGACAGATGCCCGGGAATACGCAGGACGGCTTGCGGCACGCGGATTCGATTTCCGGCGTTTTGCAGGCGATACGGTACATGTTCGCGGTCGGGCCGCCGAGGTCGGAGATGACGCCGGTGAAACCTGGCACCTTGTCGCGGATCTCTTCGATTTCGCGAATGATCGACTCTTCGGAACGGTTTTGGATGATCCGGCCTTCGTGCTCGGTGATCGAGCAGAAAGTGCAGCCACCGAAGCAGCCACGCATGATATTCACCGAGAAGCGGATCATGTCGTAGGCCGGAATCTTTTCCTTGCCGTACGCAGGATGCGGAACACGTGCGTAAGGCATGCCGAACACGTAGTCCATTTCTTCGGTGGTCATCGGAATCGGCGGCGGGTTGAACCAGACGTCGACTTCGCCATGCTTCTGCACCAGCGCACGGGCGTTGCCCGGGTTGGTTTCGAGGTGCAGCACGCGGTTGGCGTGGGCATACAGAACCGCATCGCCACGAACCTTTTCAACCGACGGCAGACGAATCACAGTCTTGTCGCGGGTCATTCTCGGGCTGGCCAGGATCTGCACGACCTTGGCTTCCTCCGGATCGTCAACCGGACCCTTTTCCTGCTCGATGGCGCAGGCCTGAGTGTCCTGGGTGTTTACGTACGGGTTGATGATCTTGTCGACTTTGCCCGGACGGTCGATACGCGTGGAATCGACTTCATACCAGCCTTGCGGCGTGTCGCGACGAATGAACGCGGTACCGCGCACATCGGTGATGTCTTCGATCTTGTGACCGTAGGACAGACGCTGAGCGACTTCGACGATTGCGCGTTCGGCGTTGCCGTACAGCAGAATGTCGGCGCTGGCGTCGATCAGGATCGAGTTACGCACGCGATCCTGCCAGTAGTCGTAGTGCGCGATGCGGCGCAACGAGGCTTCGATGCCGCCGAGCACGATGGGTACGTGCTTGTAGGCTTCCTTGCAGCGCTGGCTGTAAACCAGACTCGCGCGGTCCGGACGCTTGCCGGCCATACCGCCCGGTGTGTAAGCGTCGTCGGAACGGATTTTCTTGTCCGCGGTGTAGCGGTTGATCATCGAGTCCATGTTGCCGGCCGCGACGCCGAAGAACAGGTTCGGCTCGCCGAGCTTCATGAAATCGTCTTTGGACTGCCAGTTAGGCTGGGCAATGATCCCGACGCGGAAGCCCTGGGACTCCAGCAGCCGGCCGATGATCGCCATGCCGAACGACGGGTGATCGACGTAGGCATCACCGGTGACGATGATGATGTCGCAGGAATCCCAGCCAAGCTGATCCATCTCCTCCCTGCTCATTGGCAGGAATGGCGCTGGCCCGAAACATTCGGCCCAGTACTTTGGATAGTCAAATAACGGCTTGGCTGCTTGCATGTCGATAACCGGTGTTGGCTTTCATTGAATTTCGCGGGCGCGGAATATAGCACAAATTTTGACCAATTCCGACGGCTATGGTCGGAAATTGCGCCGATCCCATTCGCGAGCAAGCTCGCTCCCACAGGAGACCGCATTCCAATGTGGGAGCGAGCTTGCTCGCGAAGGCGTCAGATCAGTCGATGAGCAGATTACTCGTCATCGTCGAAGTTGTAGCTGCCCGGCGCAAGGTTCTCGAATCGGGTGTATTTACCGATGAACGCCAGACGGATAAAGCCGATTGGCCCGTTCCGCTGCTTGCCGATGATGATCTCGGCAATGCCTTTGTGCTCGGTCTCCGGGTGATATACCTCGTCCCGGTACACGAACATGATGACGTCGGCATCCTGCTCGATCGCTCCGGATTCCCGGAGGTCAGAGTTGATTGGCCGCTTGTTCGGTCGTTGCTCCAGGGAACGGTTGAGCTGGGACAGTGCAACCACCGGGCAGTTGAATTCCTTGGCCAGGGCTTTCAAGGAACGCGAGATTTCGGAAATCTCGTTGGTCCGGTTGTCGCCGCCGGAACCTGGAATCTGCATCAATTGCAGGTAGTCGATCATGATCAGGCCGATGTCACCGTGCTCACGCGCCAGACGCCGGGTACGCGCACGCATTTCCGACGGACTGATGCCGGCGGTATCGTCGATGAACAGCTTGCGGTCATTGAGCAGATTGACCGCCGACGTCAGGCGCGGCCAGTCGTCGTCTTCCAGTTGGCCGGAACGCACCTTGGTCTGGTCGATGCGTCCGAGGGAAGAAAGCATACGCATGATCAACGATTCGCCTGGCATCTCGAGGGAATACACCAGCACCGCTTTGTCGCTGCGCAGTACGGCGTTTTCCACCAGGTTCATGGCGAAGGTGGTTTTACCCATCGATGGACGGCCGGCGACGATGATCAGGTCGGACGGTTGCAAGCCGCTGGTTTTCTCGTCGAGGTCGGTGTAACCGGTGGACAGACCGGTGATGGCGTTGTCGGTGTTGAACAAGGTGTCGATGCGGTCGATGGCCTTGGTCAACAACTCATTCACGCCCACCGGACCGCCGGTTTTCGGACGCGCCTCGGCAATCGCGAAGATCTGCCGCTCGGCTTCGTCGAGAATTTCCTCGGCGGTGCGGCCTTCCGGATTGAAAGCGCTGTCGGCGATCTCCGTGCTGATGCCGATCAGTTGGCGCAGCGTCGCACGCTGGCGGACGATTTGCGCATAGGCCTTGATGTTGGCGACGGACGGCGTGTTTTTCGCCAGTTCACCAAGGTAACCGAGGCCGCCGACCTGGGACGTCTGACCTTCCTTGTCCAGTTGCTCGGACAGGGTGACGACGTCGATCGGCATGTTCTGATCGGCCAGTTTGGCGATCGCGCGGAAAATCAGGCGGTGGTCATGTCGATAGAAATCGCCGTCGGAGACTTGATCGAGCACGCGTTCCCAGGCGTTGTTGTCCAGCATCAGACCACCGAGTACAGCCTGTTCGGCCTCGATGGAATGCGGTGGCACCTTGAGGGACGCGGTTTGCAGATCGTATTGCTCAGGAGCAGAGATATCGTTCATGGCCACTTGGTTTGATCAGGAAAAAACAGGGATTACAGAAAGACAAAGGGCACGACCTGTAAACAGGATCGTGCCCGATGTTAACCGTCTGACGGGCAAGCCGCCAGCCGATCAGGTGTTACTTAAGCTGCTACCACGACAACGCGTACGGTGGCTTCAACTTCGGCGTGCAGATGCACAGCCACGTCGAATTCACCTACGTTGCGGATGGTGCCGTTCGGCAGACGAACTTCGCTTTTCGCAACTTCAACGCCGGAGGCGGTCAGTGCGTCAGCGATGTCGTGAGTACCGATCGAACCGAACAGCTTGCCTTCGTCGCCAGCGGTGGCAGTGATAGTCACTTCCAGCTCGGCCAGTTGGGCAGCACGGCTTTCAGCCGATGCTTTACGGTCTGCGGCAGCTTTTTCCAGCTCAGCACGACGCTCTTCGAACGCAGCCAGGTTGGCAGCGGTCGCAGCGGTAGCTTTGCCGAAAGGCAGCAGGTAGTTACGGCCGTAACCGGCCTTAACGTTTACTTTGTCGCCCAGGTTGCCCAGATTGGCGATTTTTTCCAGAAGGATCAGTTGCATGTGGAAATCCTCTAACTTTTAACCTTCACCGTTCGCGTTATCGGTGTCTTTCGACACATGACGACCGCGAAAATCAATCAGGCTGTCGACAATGGCCAGGACCACTAGCAACGGATAGATCAGCTGCATGAACAGCAACAGCGTTACGTACAACCCCACCAGCCAGAAACCGGCCAGTCGCTTCTGCCCGACCAGCCCGTGAATCAGGGCCAGTCCGGCGAACACCAGCGGTACACTGCACAACGGCGTCAACATGGCCATCTGTGCACCGAGATTCGGGCCCAGAAGCATCAACGCCAGCAGTAACATCGCCGGCCCCAGCGGGATTCGGATGGCGCGAAACTCGCGACCAAAACCACCCGGGTTGTACAACAACGCCTGCCAATAACGCCCGACAATCAGGCTCAGCACGCTGACGATCTGCAACAGTGCCGCAATCAGTCCGGTCAGAACCGGTGCTATCAGGGACGCGAAACGCGCTTGCTCATCGACCGACAATTGCTTGTAGGTTTCACCAAGAAGCGCTGGCATGACCTTTATCAAGGCCTGCGCGAGCATCTCGATCTGGGCCGCAAACGCGCCCCCGAGCACCACTGAAAACACCAGTCCCACCGCCACGCTGACCAGCAGCGTGCGAACCCAGGACTCGCTTGCGCGCAATACCAACGCAAGCCCCGAAGAACCCAGCAGCACCAGAAGTGCCCGTGGGTCATCGGCATACAACCACCAGATCAATGCCGGCAGCAGTCCCAGAGAGAGAACGCCAAGGGCGTCCTTCAATCCGCGCCGCAGAAGCACAAAGCTCCCGGCGGCAGCACCCAACCAATACAACAACGGCAATGTTGCACATCCAGCCACTACAAGAGTGGCCTGCATGCGGCCGCGCATGATGAACTCAGCTAAGGCACGCATGCATTCAATCCTTTGCTACTTGTCGACTGCCCGGTCTCAGCGGCCGTGGCTGTCGGTGTAGGCCAGCAGGGCCAGGAAGCGGGCGCGCTTGATAGCGGTGGCCAGCTGACGCTGATAACGAGCTTTGGTACCGGTGATGCGGCTTGGAACGATTTTGCCGGTCTCGGATACGTAGGCTTTCAGAGTGTTGAGATCTTTGTAATCGATCTCTTTCACGTCTTCAGCGGTGAAGCGGCAGAATTTACGACGACGGAAGAAACGTGCCATTTGATAGGCTCCTTAAAAGGTCCGTGGATTACTCGTCAGCGTTATCGCTGTTGTCGCTGTCATCACTATCAGCGCTTTCGGCGCCTTCGTGCTCAGGACGGTCGCGACGCTCACGGCGCTCACTGCGGTTTTCTTCAGCCTTGAGCATCTCGGATTGGCCGGTAACGGCTTCTTCGCGACGGATGACCAGGTTACGGATCACTGCATCGTTGTAGCGGAAGTTGTCTTCCAGCTCGGCCAGAGCCTTGCCAGTGCATTCAACGTTCAGCATCACGTAGTGAGCCTTGTGAACATTGTTGATTGCGTAGGCCAGTTGACGACGGCCCCAATCTTCCAGACGGTGGATTTTGCCGCCGTCTTCTTCGATCAGCTTGGTGTAACGCTCAACCATGCCGCCGACTTGCTCGCTTTGATCCGGGTGGACCAAAAAGATGATTTCGTAATGACGCATGAATGCTCCTTACGGGTTGTAGCCTGCCGTTCAAAAACGGTCAGACAAGGAGTGAATGACACTTATGGACTTGCTGGCGATGGGCACCTCGGTGCCTGCCGTCACAGCAAGGGGCGCAATTGTAGAGAAGGGACTGCGGAGGCGCAAGGCAATTGGTGATTATTTGAACAACACCAGACTTCGCCCTGACACATGACACTGTGGGAGCGAGCCTGCTCGCGATTGGCCTCCACATTCAGCAATGATGCTGAATGTTACTGCGCCATCGCGAGCAAGCTCGCTCCCACATTTGAATCGCGTTCGGGTCAGGACTTCTTGGCAGAAGCCTTGGCTTTCGCACCGCGCTGACGCTGCGCTTCGAACAGGCACACGCCAGTTGCCACGGAAACGTTGAGGCTGCTGACGCTACCGGCCATCGGCAGGTTCACCAGATAGTCGCAATGTTCACGAGTCAGGCGACGCATGCCTTTGCCTTCAGCGCCCATGATCAGGATGGTCGGGCCAGTCAGGTCCTGGTCATAGATGCTGACCTCGGCCTCACCCGCCGTGCCGACAACCCACAAACCGCGTTGCTGGAGTTTTTCCAGGGTGCGCGCCAGGTTGGTCACCGCCACCAACGGAATCACTTCCGCCGCGCCGCAAGCCACCTTACGCACGACTGGCGTCAGGGTAGCGGATTTGTCTTTCGGCACGATCACTGCCAGCGCACCGGCAGCATCCGCCGAACGCAGGCAAGCGCCGAGGTTGTGCGGGTCGGTCACACCGTCGAGCACCAACAGCAACGGTGCACCTTCGGTACGATCGAGCAATTCGTCGAGCATTGCCTCGCCCCAGACCTGGCTCGGACTTACATCCGCCACCACGCCCTGATGCACGCCTTCAACCCAGGCATCCATTTCGCGACGTTCGGCCTGACCGACCTGGACACGATTCTCGTTGGCCAGTTCGATCAAGGTCTGCACGCGCGGATCGTTGCGGCTTTCAGCCAGCCAGATCTGCTTGACGCGTTTCGGGTGATGACGCAGCAACGCTTCTACTGCGTGAACGCCGTAGATTTTTTCCAACTGACTCATGACTTCGCCTTCGGTTTACGTGCCCCGCCACTTTTGGCTGGAGCAGAACCCGCTTTTGGCGGGCCTTTACGGTGTTTGCTCGGTTTTGCTGGCTTGCTGCCGGAGGCCTTTTCAGGCGCCGACCGCCCGGTCTTTCCCCCAGGCGCCGCTTTACCACCGCTTTTGGCATCGGCCAGCAAGGCCTTCTTCATTTCGCGGCTTTTACGCAGCTCGGCGTTTTTTGCCACGGCATCGCTCGGGCGGTAAGCCTCGGGAGCTTTTTCCTTGGCAGGACGACGACCAGCGGCTTTTGCCGGCGCCGGCTCTGCTGCAGATTTCGCTGCGGTTTTCGCCGCAGGTGCCGAGGTTTCAGCGCCGCGCTTTTTACGACCGATTGGCGCGCTGATGGTCTTTTCAGCCATCTCGAAGTCGATCTTGCGTTCGTCGAGATCGACACGCATGACCCGCACTTCAACGGTATCGCCAAGACGGAAGCTACGACCGGTACGCTCACCGGCCAGGCGGTGATGCACAGGATCGAAGTGGTAGTAGTCGCCCGGCAGCGCGGTGACGTGCACCAGACCTTCGACATAAATGTCGGTCAGCTCGACGAACAGACCAAAACCGGTCACGGCAGTGATCACACCCGGGAACGACTCGCCCACGCGATCTTTCATGAACTCGCACTTGAGCCAGTTCACTACGTCGCGGGTCGCTTCGTCGGCACGGCGCTCGCTCATCGAGCACTGCTCGCCGAGCTGCTCCAGCGCCGCTTCGTCGTACGGATAGATACGCGCTTTCGGAATGGTCATCGCGCCGGCACGACGAACGTGCGGGGTGTCCTGTTTCGAATGGATCACGCTGCGGATTGCGCGGTGCGTGAGCAAGTCCGGGTAACGACGGATCGGCGAGGTGAAGTGGGTATAGGCTTCGTAATTCAGGCCGAAGTGGCCGTCGTTTTCAGCGCTGTACACCGCTTGGCTCAACGAACGCAGCATGACGGTCTGGATCAGATGGAAATCCGGACGGTCCTTGATGCTCGCCAGCAGTGCCTGATAGTCCTTCGGCGACGGGCCATCCTTGCCTTTATGCAGGGACAGACCAAGCTCACCAAGGAAGGCGCGCAGTTTTTCCAGACGCTCCGGCGGCGGACCGGCGTGAACGCGGTACAGCGCAGGGATTTCGTGCTTTTTCAGGAACTCTGCGGTGGCCACGTTGGCCGCCAGCATGCATTCCTCGATCAGCTTGTGCGCGTCGTTACGGGTGGTCGGGCGGATTTCGGCAATCTTGCGCTCGGTACCGAAGATGATTCGGGTTTCCTGCGTTTCGAAATCGATCGCGCCACGCACGTGACGAGCGGCCAGCAACACTTTGTACAGCGCATAGAGCTGCTTGAGGTGCGGCACGACGTCGGTGTATTCGCCACGCAATTTGCGCGCTTCGGTGGCTTTCGGTGTTTCCAGCATCGCACTGACCTTGTTGTAGGTCAGACGAGCGTGGGAATGGATCACCGCTTCATAGAAGCAGTAGTCAGTCATTTCGCCGGATTTGGAGATGGTCATCTCGCAAACCATGGCCAGACGATCAACCTGCGGGTTCAGCGAGCACAGGCCGTTGGACAGTTGCTCAGGCAACATCGGCACTACGCGCTCGGGGAAGTACACCGAGTTGCCGCGAACCTGAGCCTCGTTGTCCAGCGCCGAACCGATTTTCACGTAGCTGGAGACGTCGGCAATCGCCACGTACAACTTCCAGCCGCCGGAGAACAGGCGCAGTTTGCCTGGCTTGGCTTCGCAGTAGACCGCGTCATCGAAGTCGCGGGCATCTTCGCCGTCGATGGTGACGAACGGCAGATGACGCAGGTCGATGCGCTTCTCTTTGTCTTTGTCTTCGACTTCCGGCTTCAGCTTGGCCGCTTCTTTCAGAACGGCCTCAGGCCAAACGTGCGGGATATCGTAGGTGCGCAGGGCAACGTCGATTTCCATGCCCGGCGCCATGTAATTGCCGACAACTTCGACAATATCGCCCTGAGGCTGGAAGCGCGGGGTCGGCCAGTGAGTGATCTTCACTTCAACGAATTGGCCGATCTGGGCATTGGCGTTGCGGCCCGGGGTGACCAGCACTTCTTGCTGGATCTTCGGGTTGTCGGCAACGACGAAACCGATGCCGCCCTCTTCAAAGTAGCGACCAACAATGGTTTCGTGGGCACGGGACACGACTTCGACGATCACGCCTTCACGGCGACCGCGACGGTCAAGACCGGAAACCCGCGCCAGTGCACGGTCACCGTCAAACACCAGACGCATTTGCGCCGGGCTCATGAACAGGTCGTCGGAACCGTCGTCCGGCACCAGGAAACCGAAGCCGTCACGGTGACCGCTGATGCGGCCGAGGATCAGGTCGAGTTTATCCACCGGCGCGTACGTACCACGGCGAGTGTAAATAAGCTGAGCGTCGCGCTCCATGGCACGCAGGCGGCGGCGCAGGGCTTCGACCTGGTCTTCTGTGGTCAGACCAAATTCTTCGACCAGTTGCTCGCGGGCAGCTGGCGAACCCCGATCAGCAAGGTGCTGAAGGATCAGTTCGCGGCTGGGAATAGGGTTTTCATATTTTTCCGCTTCACGAGCGGCCTCGGGATCGAGGGACTGCCAATCGGCCATTAGAGAGTTTTCACCTTGTCTATATGCGGGTTAGTTTGGCATAGGCGCCATCAAACGGGAAATTTCAGACTATAAAGGCCCATCTAAAGCTCTGTATCGACGTTTCACAGCCGTTTTAAAGACCGCTGGTAAAAAAAATCATTTTTTTGCGCGACGGGGGTTTACAGTTAAAAACACGCTCCGTATAGTGCGCGCCATCGACGACGCACAAACGTTGCCGATGCTGCCCAGATGGTGAAATTGGTAGACACGCCAGCTTCAGGTGCTGGTGACCTTACGGTCGTGGAAGTTCGAGTCTTCTTCTGGGCACCAATTTAGAGTTTGAGACTAGATCAGTTTCAAGACTCACACAAAACCCGCGAAAGCGGGTTTTTTGCATTCTAAGGAACGCTTTTGTTAAAACTGATTTATTAATATTAAATCAGGGGTTTACAGATCAAAAAGCGCTCCGTATAGTGCGCCACATCAACAGCGGCAACGCTAGCGATGAATGCCCAGATGGTGAAATTGGTAGACACGCCAGCTTCAGGTGCTGGTGACCTTACGGTCGTGGAAGTTCGAGTCTTCTTCTGGGCACCAATTCAAATTCAAGGTTACGACCCTGGATTTCACAAAAACCCGCGAAAGCGGGTTTTTGCGTTTCTGCCTTCCAGAAACTCAAAGACCCCCCATCTCCTGTGGCACAGTCCATCACTAACAAATCCCGACCCTCCTTGGGGCGCATCTGAGAAACAATATCGTTTATCATTGTTGCAAGTTTTTGCAATGCGACAGTGAGGAACCCTGCGAATGATGTTTCGAAATACCCTGCGCCGCGGCTTGACCTTCACCCTGCTCGGCCTGGCACTCGCCACTCCCCTCTCCCAGGCTGCCGATACGGTTTCCCTGACTCTCTACAACGGTCAGCACAAGGAAGTCGGCGACGCGATCGCCAAAGCCTTCGAAGCCAAGACCGGTATTCACGTCAACGTACGTAAAGGCAGCAGCAATCAGCTCGCCAGTCAGATCGTCGAAGAAGGCGACCGCTCCCCTGCCGACGTGATCTACACCGAAGAATCCCCGCCCCTGAACAAACTCGGCGAACAGGGTCTGCTGGCCAAGGCCGATGATGCGACGCTCGCCGTTCTGCCGAAGGAATATGTCGCCGGCAATGGCACCTGGATCGGCGTGACTGCGCGGGTTCGCGTGGTCGCTTTCAACCCGAAACTGGTCGACGAAAAAGATCTGCCGAAATCGGTCTTGGAATTCTCCGATCCAAAATGGCAAGGCAAGGTCGGTTTCGTACCCACCAGCGGTGCCTTTCAGGAACAAGCAGTAGCGATCATCAAGATGCACGGGCGTGATGCCGCCGAAGAATGGCTGACCGGCCTGCGCGCCTTCGGCAAAACCTACAGCAACAACATGGTTGCGCTCAAAGCAGTGGAAAACGGCGAAGTCGCCACCGTACTGGTGAACAATTATTACTGGTTCGCCCTGCAACGCGAGAAAGGCAAACTGGACTCCAAACTGCATTACTTCACCGGCGGCGACGTCGGCGGGCTGATCACCGTGTCCAGTGCTGCGGTGCTGAAATCCAGCAAACACCCGAAAGAAGCTCAGCAATTCCTCGCCTACATGGCCAGCGAAGAAGGCCAGCGCGTGATCACTCAGACCACCGCCGAATATCCGCTACACAAAGGCATGGAATCGGATCGCGGGCTCAAGCCGTTCAGCGAACTGGAAGCACCGAAAGTCACTCCAGCCGACCTCGGCAATGCCGAAGAAGCGCTGGATCTGGAACGTGAAGTTGGCTTGAACTGATGACGGCATCGTTATCCGCCCCCGCCAAGCGCGGGGGTTACCTGCCACGGCGCAAGCGACCGTCGATCTGGCTGATACTCCCGGTTTTGCTACTGGTGGTATTGAGCCTGTTGCCGCTGGTCTACGTCGGATTGAAAGCCTGGCAGGCCGGCTGGGCCGAAGCGCTGCACTTGTTGTGGCGCCCGTATGTGTTCGGCCTGCTGCGCAACACGCTCGCCTTGATGGTTGGCGTAACGCTGACGTGCGGCGTGATCGGCCTGTCGCTGGCCTGGTTGCTGGAACGCAGCAATCTGCCGGGACGGCGCCTGTGGGGCGTGATTCTGTGCCTGCCGTTCGCGGTGCCGGCGTTCGTCAGCAGCTTCACCTGGGTGTCGTTGAGCGCACAGTTCGAAGGCCTCGGCGGGGCGATTCTGGTGATGAGCCTGTCGAAGTACCCGCTGATCTTTTTGCCGGTTGCGGCGACCCTGCGCAATCTCGACCCGTCTCTTGAAGAGTCGGCACGTACCTTGGGGCAGAACCGCTGGGGCGTGTTCTTCCGCGTCACCCTGCCCCTGCTCTGGCCATCGTTGCTGGCCGGCTCGCTGCTGATTGCCCTGCACATGCTGGTGGAATTCGGCGCACTGTCGATCATCGGCCTGCAAACCTTCACTACCGCGATCTACCAGCAATTCGAACTGGAATTCAGCAACGCCAACGCGGCGATGCTGTCTGCCGTGTTGCTGGCGCTGTGTCTTGTGTTGCTATGGCTGGAGCTGCGGGTTCGCGGCAAAGGTCGTCATGTGCGGATTGGCCAAGGCGCGGCGCGTCGGGCCGAACAAGTGAAGCTGGGGCAATGGGCGCCTGCCGGTCAGCTGTATTGCCTGACGCTGGCGATTATCGGCAGCGGGATTCCGCTGGGCATGCTGGCGTACTGGCTGGCGGTGGGTTCGTCCGCAGCGTTCCCGGTCGCAGCGATTACCGAAGCATTGCTGTCGTCGCTGGCGCTGTCGCTGGGTGGGGCGGCGCTGTGTCTGGTGCTGGCGGTGCCGGTCGGCTTGCTGGTGGTTCGCTACAAAGGACAACTGGCGATCTGGGCTGAGCGCTTGCCGTACCTGCTGCATGCACTGCCAGGATTGGTGATTGCGCTGACGCTGGTGTATTTCGCCCTGCATTACGTTCCGGTGCTGTATCAGACTTCGGCGCTGTTGCTGATCGCTTATGCGCTGCTGTTTTTGCCTTTGGCTCAGGCGCCGATTCGTACGGCACTGAACAAGGCCGCACCGCAACTGGAAGAGGCTGCGCGCACGCTTGGCGCTTCGTCGTTCACCGCGTTTTGCCGAGTGACGCTGCCGATTATCTTCCCGGCACTGGGGGCTGCGTTTGCGCTGGTGTTCCTCGATGCAATGAAGGAGCTGACCGCGACGCTGCTGCTGAGTCCGACCGGGCTGAACACGCTGGCGACCGAGGTTTGGGCGCATACCGCGAACGTCGAGTTTGCGGCGGCGGCGCCTTATGCGGCATTGTTGATTGTGGTGTCGGGGTTGCCGGTTTATCTGCTTACAACGCGGATGTATCTGAGTCGCTGAGAGCGCTTTCGCGAGCAGGCTCGCTCCCACATGAGACCGCGGTCAAAAGTGGGAGCGAGCCTGCTCGCGAAGAGGCCAGCCGAGACCATATCAGGCCCGGAACTGCCCCAAGCTTGCTTTCAACTGCGCCGCCAAGCCATCCAGCACCTTGCCGCTGGCCGTGGTTTCCACCACCGCCTGAGCGGCTTTCTCGGCCTGCGCATGAATCGTCTGAACCCGCCCACGTACCGCCTGCGCCCCTTGCGCCTGATGCGCTGCAGCCTGAGTCGCCAGACCAATCGCCGCATGCACCTGCTCGACCGACGCCTGCACCGATTGCTGCAACCGCGCACTGTCACGCAACACCAGCAAACCTTCACTGGCCTGACGCCCGGCCTGCCCGATGGCCTCAACCGCTTCACGCGCGCCCTGTTGTAACGCGACGATGTGCGCCTGAATATCGCCCGTAGAGCTTTGCGTCTTGCTCGCCAGCGCTCGTACTTCGTCCGCGACTACCGCGAAGCCACGCCCGGTTTCACCCGCCCTCGCCGCCTCAATGGCTGCGTTGAGCGCCAGCAGGTTGGTTTGCTCGGCGATGCCGTGAATCACCGTCAGCACCACTTCAATCTGCTCACTTTGCTGCGCCAACCGCTCGATGACTTTCGACCCGGTATCGACCTGCCCGGCCAGCGCCTCGATCAGGCTGCCAACCTTGGCTGACGTGCGAGTGTTCTCGTCGGTGGCCTGACGAATATCGACCACCTGCTTCAGCGCAGCCTGCATCGCATGACTTTCCGACTGCGCCTCGTCCGCCATTTGCGAGAGTGCACGCAGGCTTTCCGCGACTTCATCACGCTGCATCCCGGCCGCCGCATCGGCGCCGGCATTGCGCAGGGTCATGGCGCCGATTTCCACACCGGTACGCTGCGCCACATCACCCGCCTCACGCACAATCGGCTGCAACTTATCCACGAAGCGATTGACCGCCGAGGCCATGTCGCCGATCTCGTCCTTGCTGTTGATTTGCACACGCTTGGTCAGGTCGCCCTCGCCCGCCGCGAGATCGTCCATTGCTGCGTTGAGCATCTTCAAGCGATTGACTACGCGATGGCCGAGCACCACCGCCAGCAACAGCAATACGCCGCAACCGACCAGCGCCAGACCCATGCCGATCCGCCAGCGCAATGTCGCCGCCGCATCCTGCACAGTGCTGGTGGTATTGGCCTTCATTTCGGCGGCCGTAGATTGCGCCGATTGCAGGCGCGCGCGCATCGCCGTGGCGCTGTCGGCAGCTGCACCCTTGAGGCTGTCGCCGACCAGTTGATCGCTGCTGGCAATCAATGCCGAGAAGCGCTGATCGAGCGCCGCCAAATCGGTTTCCACCGAAGCCGTGGAAACGCCCATCAGCACTTTGCCGATTTCCACGCCATTGGGATTGATCGAGGCTTCGAGGTAGTAGACCGAGGGATCGTGCTTCGCCGCATCCAGCACTTTATCCAACGCGCGCTCGCCCTGACCCTTTTCCAGTAGGGCCTTGTTGATCGGGTTTTCGCGATTGAGATAGCGCGTCAGATGTTGCCCGGTGGCGTCGTCGTAGACCACGAACAACACGTTGGGATTACGCTGGGCGCGTCGAGCGAATTCGGACAGGGTCGGAACGTCGCTGTCCCACATGGCGCGGGGCGCGACCGAGGCCAGCAACTGGGCCATGTCATTGGCCGAGTCCTTGAGGTCTTTTTCCAGAGTCGCCCGCAGTTGCGCCTGCTCGTCTTTCAAACGCGAGGACAGGCCAGCAGTAAGGCGCTGCCGCGTACTCGACGACAAACTGTCGAGGCTCGACGTGACTTCACGCCCGGCCTGCTCCAGTTCGCCCGAGAGCTTCTGGCTGTCAGCGCCCAGGCGAGTGCCGAGATCGGCTTCCAGTGCGGTGACCGTGCTCCTTGTCAGGGCAACGGCTACCAGCACCTGCACCAAAAGGGCGATACCAAGGGTAACGAATACGGGGCGCAATAAACGGCTTTGTAACAGTGAGAGAACGGCCGACACTGTGAATACCTCTACTTCTGACGCCATTAATTTGATGGCACTCTTGTAGGAAGATTCACAGCAAAGGTCATGCCGTCCAACAGGCATAAACGACAAAGGCCCCGATTAAGGGGCCTTTGTTTTTTACATCAACGACTTATCAAGCAAACGGATGGCGCAGAACGATGGTTTCGTTGCGATCCGGGCCCGTCGAAATAATGTCGATCGGCGCGCCGATCAACTCTTCAACGCGTTTGATGTAGGCACGAGCGTTAGCTGGCAGCTCTTCCAGGGTCTTGGCGCCGACGGTCGATTCGGTCCAGCCTGGCACTTCTTCGTACACAGGCTGCAGGCCCACGTAGCTGTCAGCGTCAGTCGGAGCGACGTCCTTGCCTTCTGCATCTTTGTAGCCGACGCAGATGTTGATGGTTTTCAGACCATCGAGTACGTCCAGCTTGGTCAGGCAGATGCCCGAGATGCTGTTCACATCGATAGCGCGACGCAGGATAACTGCGTCGAACCAGCCGCAACGACGTGCGCGGCCGGTAGTAGCGCCGAACTCGTGACCTTGTTTGGCCAGGTGCGCGCCGACTTCGTCGAACAGCTCAGTCGGGAATGGACCCGAACCTACGCGAGTGGTGTAAGCCTTGGTGATGCCGAGGATGTAATCCAGGAACATCGGGCCAACACCCGAACCGGTAGCAACGCCGCCAGCGGTGGTGTTGGAGCTGGTCACGTACGGGTAGGTACCGTGATCGATGTCCAGCAGGGAACCCTGGGCACCTTCGAACATGATGTCTTTGCCAGCGCGACGCAGGTCGTGCAGCTCGGCAGTCACGTCCAGCATCAGCGGCTTGAGCAGCTCTGCGTATTCCTTGCACTCGGCCAGGGTCTTGTCGTAGTCGATGGCTGGCTCTTTGTAATAACCGACCAGCATGAAGTTGTGGTATTCCACCAATTCACGCAGCTTGTCTTCAAAGCGCGGCATGTTGAGCAGATCGCCAACACGCAGGCCACGACGTGCAACCTTGTCTTCGTACGCCGGGCCGATGCCGCGACCGGTAGTACCGATCTTCAGCTCGCCACGGGCCTTTTCACGGGCCTGGTCCAGCGCTACGTGGAAGGACAGGATCAGCGGGCAGGACGGGCTGATACGCAGGCGCTCACGCACCGGTACGCCTTTCTCTTCCAGCTTGGTGATCTCGCGCAGCAGGGCGTCAGGTGCAACCACCACGCCGTTACCGATCAGGCACTGCACGCCTTCGCGCAGCACGCCCGACGGAATCAGGTGCAAGACGGTTTTTTCGCCGTCGATCACCAGGGTGTGACCAGCGTTGTGGCCACCCTGGTAGCGCACTACGGCGGCAGCATGTTCGGTCAGCAGATCAACGATCTTGCCTTTGCCCTCATCACCCCATTGGGTGCCCAGGACTACGACATTCTTACCCATAACACTTGTCCTCATTCGCGCAAACTTGGTGCCGGCGATGGCCGGCAGGAAAACTCAAGAAGCCAGTGGCGATACTTGCCAAAGCCCGTTCTGCTGAATCAATTGCCGGTCGCAGTCCGCATCACGGGCGGCGGCCAAAGGTTGTCCAGGCAAAGCCTGAACGACACGCTGACCCTCACTGCGCAACTGGCAAACCTGCTGCCAGAGTGCCGCATCCGTACTGTCAGGCATCCAGATACCGCCAGACGGTAGCTCGATCTCAGCACGCCCCAGGGTCACCAGGGTTTTCAAATCGGTAGAGAAGCCGGTCGCCGGACGAGCGCGACCGAAGTCGGCGCCGATGTCGTCGTAGCGACCGCCCTGAGCGATGGACTGACCAACGCCCGGCACAAACACCGCGAACACCACACCGGTGTGGTAGTGGTAGCCGCGCAACTCGCCCAGATCAAAGTACAGCGGCAGCGCCGGGAAGCGCGCCGACAGACGCTCGGCGATTGCCAGCAAATCTTCCAGTGCCGCCAGTACCGGCGCCGGCGCATTGGCCAGACGCTCGCGGGCAGCGCTCAACACTTCACGCCCGCCACACAGGTCAACCAGCGCACGCAGCATGCCGGACAGATCGGCCGGCAGGCCTTCGGTCAAGGTAATGACCTCGTCGATAGCCTTGCGTTGCAACGCGTCGAACAACTGCTGCTCGACTTCGCCCGACAGACCGGCCGCCTGGGCCAGACTACGGTAGATGCCGACGTGCCCCAGATCCATGTGCACATCCGGCACATCGGCCAGTTGCAGCATGGCCAGCATCAGGCTGATCACTTCAACGTCGCTGGTCGGACTGGCGTCGCCGTACAACTCGGCACCCAACTGAATCGGGCTGCGCGAGGACGACAAGGCACGCGGCTGAGCGTGCAGCACGCTGCCGGCGTAGCACAGACGGCTCGGCCCTTCGCGACGCAGGGTGTGCGCATCAATGCGCGCCACTTGCGGCGTGATGTCGGCACGGAAACCCATCTGCCGGCCCGATTGCGGGTCGATGACCTTGAAGGTACGCAGATCCAGGTCCTGGCCCGCGCCGGTCAGCAGGGATTCCAGGTACTCGATATGGGGAGTCACGACAAACTCGTAACCCCAGCTCTGGAACAGATCCAACACCTGACGACGCGCAACTTCAATGCGCGCCGCTTCCGGTGGCAGTACTTCTTCGATGCCATCTGGCAGCAGCCAGCGGTCTACCGTTGCCATTACGCCATTCCCCTTTGATCCGGGCGGCCAGCACTAGGGCGAGCCTTGAGTGAAGCAGAAAATGATCGGTCCGTTCAAAACGCACGCGCATGAAC
The DNA here is from genome assembly GCF_052567255.1 of Pseudomonas sp. McL0111. NCBI lineage: Bacteria > Pseudomonadati > Pseudomonadota > Gammaproteobacteria > Pseudomonadales > Pseudomonadaceae > Pseudomonas > Pseudomonas sp. McL0111. The sequence goes on from NZ_CP199585.1 coordinate 930,710, forward strand.
GACGCAGCGAAAGGCCTGTTACCGGCTTCGCCCATCACTTTCCTCGAAAAACTGTCGGGCCATTCAACCCGATGCCTGCAACAAAAAACAGCAATCAAACGTGCAGACGCAAAAAAGCCGGGAATTTCCCGGCTGCCGCATCATACACACGTTTTCCCAAAGGATCACCCCGCCCGAGGTTTTAGCCGCCGGGCGGAATGATTCAGGTCAACGCTGCATCAAGGCTTGGACTTTTCCAGGTAACGGAAGAAGTCGCTGCTTGGGTCGAGGACCATGACGTCGGTTTTGTTCGCGAAGCTTTCACGGTAGGCACGCAGGCTACGGTAGAAACCGTAGAACTCCTGATCCTGGCCGTAGGCCTTGGAGTAGATCGCAGCGGCCTGGGCATCACCATCACCGCGAACCTCTTCAGATTCACGATAGGCTTCAGCCAGCAGCACGCGGCGTTGACGATCGGCGTCGGCACGGATGCCTTCTGCCAGCTCGTTACCCTTGGCGCGGTGCTCGCGAGCTTCACGCTCACGCTCGGTGCTCATACGCTCGAACACGCTGCGGTTAACTTCTTTCGGCAAATCGATAGCCTTGACCCGGACATCGACAACTTCGATACCCAGCTCTTTTTCTGCCATCGAGTTCAGCGAAGCGGTGATGTCAGCCATCAGCGCATCACGCTCACCCGACACAACTTCGTGCAGGGTGCGCTTGCCGAACTGGTCACGCAGGCCCGATTCCAGACGACGCGACAAGCGCTCGTCGGCAATCTGCTTGAGGCCGGAAGTCGCGGTGTAGAAGCGCTCGGCATCTTTCACGCGCCACTTGGCGTAGGCATCGACCATCACGGCTTTCTTTTCCAGGGTCAGGAAGCGCTGTGTCGGTGCATCCAGCGTCATCAGACGTGCGTCAAATTTACGCACCTGGTTAACGTAAGGCACTTTCACATGCAGACCCGGCTGAACATCCGCCTGAACCACACGACCGAATTGCAGCAACACCGCACGCTCGGTCTGAGCCACGATGTAGAAGCAGTTCCAGCCAACCAGTAACACAACGACGCCAACAATCAGGGCGATCAGCGATTTATTGCTCATCAGCGGGTCTCCCTTGTGCGCGTCTGCGGCAGGTCAGTGACATGCGGCGCGACGTCCGTGTTGTTGCTGGCAGCGGCCGAACCGGTTACCGGCGCATTGCCGCCCGAACCGTTCTGGATCATTTTGTCCAACGGCAGGTACAACAGGTTGCTCTGGCCGTTTTTGTTGCCGGTCACGAGAACCTTGCTGGTGTTGCTGAAGACTTCCTGCATGGTGTCCAGATACAGACGCTGGCGGGTGACTTCAGGTGCCTTGCGATACTCGGCGACCAGTTTGGTGAAGCGATCAGCCTCACCCTTGGCGCGCGAGACGGTTTCGTCACGGTAGCCGTTGGCATCTTCAATGATGCGCTGGGCCTGACCACGGGCTTCCGGCACGACGCCGTTGGCGTAGGTTTCAGCCTGGTTGCGCGAACGCTGCTCGTCTTCACGGGCGCGGATCACGTCATCAAAGGCTTCCTGTACTTCACGCGGTGCAGCGGCGTTCTGTACGTTGACCTGAGTAACGGTGATACCGGTGCGATAAGTGTCGAGGAAGCGTTGCAGACGCTCCTTGATTTCGCTGGCCATCAGCTCACGACCTTCGGTCAGCACCTGGTCCATGGCGGTAGAACCCACCACGTGGCGCAGCGCACTGTCGGTCGCATGTTGCAGGCTGATTTCCGGCTGGTCGACGTTCAGCACGAAGTCCTGCAGGTTGCTGATCTTGTACTGCACGGTCAGCGGCACTTCGACGATGTTCTCGTCTTCGGTCAGCATCTGGCCCTGCTTGGTGTACGCACGCTCACGCGTTACGTTTTCCATGTACTTCTTGTCGATCGGCGGGAAGTAGATGTTCAGACCCGGGCCGACAGTCTCGTAGTACTTACCGAAGCGCAGCACTACGGCTTGCTCCTGCTCGTCCACTACGTATACCGCGCTGTACAGCCAGACAGCCGCCAGCACAACGAGGACGATGCCGAGCAGGCCGCCGAAGCCACCACTGCTCTTGCCCGAACCACCGCCGTCATCACCACGTTTCTTACCACCACCGAACAACCCGTTCAGGCTTTCCTGCAGCTTTCGGAAGGCCTCGTCGAGATCTGGTGGCCCCTTGCGGTCGCCGTTATTGCGGCGCTTGCCACCCCAAGGATCCTGATTGTTCGAGTTGCCACCCGGCTCATTCCAAGCCATAGCGCTCTCCATCTGATAAAGCAAAGACGCACCCACGGCGCGCCGACCAATGCTACAGAATGCCTGCCGTTGCGGCACAACCGCTTTTTCAGGCTTTTATTGCAAAGTGTGTTGCTCGATGAATTCCATCGGCTGCAATCCTTCGCGGCTTACCAGTCGATTCAACTCGATCCGGGGCAAACGAACGGCCAGCAAACTGATGCCTTCTTCGTCGTGCTCTTCTTTCTGTACCGCACCGAGTTCGAAAAACTGCGCACGCAGTCGAGCGAATCGTTGCGGCAAGCGCAATGTCCCTACAAACAAATCACTGCCCAGCAACTCGGCGATGGCTTGTTCAAGCAATTCCAGACCGCTGCCATCCTTCGCCGACAACCAGACCCGTTGCGGTTTGCCATCGGCATCACGCTGGATTTGTGGCTCAACGCCTTCAAGCAAATCGAGTTTGTTGTATACCTCGAGGATCGGCAAGTCCTGGGCTCCAATCTCGCCCAGCACCACCATCACCTGCTCGATCTGCAACATGCGATCCGGTTCGGCCGCATCGATCACGTGCAACAGCAGGTCGGAATTGCTCGACTCTTCGAGCGTAGACCGAAATGCCTCGACCAGCTTGTGCGGCAAGTGGCGAATGAACCCCACGGTGTCCGCCAGGACAATCGGCCCAAGGTCGTCAATGTCGAGACGGCGCAGGGTCGGGTCCAGCGTGGCGAACAACTGGTCAGCCGCGTACACGTCGGACTTGGTCACGTTATTGAACAGCGTGGATTTGCCGGCGTTGGTATAGCCCACCAGAGACACGGTAGGAATATCCGCACGGGAACGACCGCGACGCGATTGCTCGCGCTGGCTGCGCACTTTTTCCAGGCGACCCTTGATCTGACGCAGGCGAACCCGCAACAGACGACGGTCGGTTTCCAGCTGGGTTTCACCCGGACCACGCATGCCGATACCGCCACCTTGACGCTCAAGGTGAGTCCAGCCACGAACCAGCCGGGTGCTCATGTGATCAAGCTGAGCCAGTTCTACCTGGAGCTTGCCCTCATGGGTACGGGCGCGTTGGGCGAAAATATCGAGAATCAGACCGGTACGGTCGATCACGCGACACTCGAAAACACGTTCGAGGTTACGTTCCTGACTGGGCGTGAGGATGTGATTGAAAATCACCAGATCGGCCTTTTCGGCATGGACCAGATCGCGAAGTTCTTCGACCTTGCCGCTGCCGATCAGGAATTTGGCGGTTGGCCGATGACGCGGTACGTTAAAAAACGCAACGGTCTCGGCACCCGCCGAATTAGCCAGTTCCTGAAACTCCTGCGGATCTTCGCGCGCCTCAGGGTCCTGTCCATCCAAGTGAACGAGGATTACTCGCTCACCACCACCGTGGCGCTCAAAGAACAAAGGAGACTCCTATCAGGCGTTACCTGGCTCAGCGTCCGCTTGTTCGCCATCAGCTGCGCTTGGCAGACGAATTGGACGAACTGGAACGACTGTCGAGATAGCGTGCTTGTAAACCATCTGGCTGACGGTGTTTTTCAGCAGGATAACGAACTGGTCGAACGACTCGATCGTGCCTTGCAGTTTGATACCGTTGACCAGATAGATGGAAACCCCAACTTTCTCTTTACGTAAAGTATTCAAGTAAGGGTCTTGTAGCGAATGCCCTTTTGACATGTGCCGCACTCCTTTAAGGATTCAATAATAAAAATAGGTAAACAGATGGCTTTGGCCGTCACACCCCCAAGGATAGACGGCAATTGCAAGGACTCAGCTCAATATGGAGATGGTCCCAAGGTATTTCAAGGCGCGTGACAGATTGTCGCTGTCCAGGCTGTCGAGCCAGTGTAAGTCTGCCCAACTGCGCAGCCAGGTGAACTGGCGCTTCGCCAATTGGCGCGTGGCAATGATGCCGCGCTCCTGCATTTCGGCTGACGTCAGCTTGCCATCCAGATATTCCCAGACTTGGCGGTAGCCTACCGCACGTATAGACGGCAACCCGGGATGCAGGTCACTTCTATTACGCAGGGCTACGACCTCGTCGATGAATCCCTGTTCCAACATAATTGTGAATCTTTGTTTAATGCGCTCATGCAGTACCTGGCGATTTGCCGGAGCAATGGCCAAGTTCGCGACAGTATAGGGCAATTGTTGCTGCCCCGAAGCGGCTGCTTCAGTACTTTGCGCAGATTGTTGCAGGCGCAGGGCGGTCATGCTCTGCCCGCTCACCCGATAGACTTCCAGCGCACGACTCAGACGCTGCGGATCGTTGGGGTGAATGCGCGCCGCCGAGACCGGGTCAATGATCGCCAATTGATCGTGCAGGGCTTGCCAGCCAAGGCGTGCAGCCTCGTCCTCGATCTGCGCCCGCACTTCGGGATCGGCCGCCGGCATCTCTGCCAGACCTTCGACCAAAGCCTTGTAATAGAGCATCGTGCCGCCCACCAGCAGCGGAATATTCCCCCGCGCAGTGACTTCGGCCATCGCTTGCAGCGCATCACGGCGAAAATCGGCGGCCGAATACGCCTCTACCGGATCAAGAATATCGATCAGCGCGTGCGGATGTTCGGCCAGAATTTCTTTGGACGGTTTGGCGGTGCCGATGTCCATGCCGCGATAGACCAGCGCCGAATCGACGCTGATCAGCTCACAGGGCAGCACTTTGGTCAGTTCGATGGCCAGATCGGTCTTGCCCGCAGCGGTCGGGCCCATCAGAAAAATCGCTGGAGGAAGCTGGCTCATCAACGACCGCGCAGGAACAGTTTGTCCAGATCGTCCAGGCCCAGTTGGGTCCAGGTCGGTCGGCCATGGTTGCATTGACCGCTGCGCTCGGTGTTTTCCATGTCGCGCAGCAGGCCGTTCATTTCCGGCAGGGCCAGGCGCCGGTTGGCGCGAATTGCGCCGTGGCAGGCCATGGTGCCGAGCAGTTCGTTCAGGTGGGCCTGAATCCGGTCGCTGGTGCCGTATTCCATCAAGTCTGACAAAACATCACCGACCAGCCGATTGGCTTCGGCTTGCTTGAGCAACGCCGGAATCTGGCGGATGGCCAGGGTTTCCGGACCCAGACGCTGCAACTCAAAGCCCAGGCGCTGGAACCATGCCGCGTGCTCCTCGGCACAATCGGCCTCACGCTGACTGACTGCCAGCGATTCCGGCACCAGCAACGGCTGGCCGCTCAGACCTTCGCTGGCCATGGCGATTTTCAGACGCTCATACATGATCCGCTCGTGGGCGGCATGCATGTCCACCAGCACCAGACCCTGAGCGTTCTCGGACAGAATGTAGATGCCCTTGAGCTGCGCCAGTGCATAACCGAGTGGCGGAATGTCTTCCTGCCCGGCCGGCAGCGCATTGGCGTTGGCTTCCGGCAGTGGCGCGAAGAACTCGCGATACGCAGCTTGAGCCTCAGCGGCCGGCGGCATGCCCGACTGCGGGCGCGGCGAGTATTGATACTGATAGCTGCCGCCAGCGCTGGCACCCGACGAGGTATTGAACGCCGGTTGCGCCTGCGGCTGCTCCAGCAGGGCATTGGCCGCCAGACGCATTTCACCTTGCGGACCGAATTCGCCGGCATCGATGCCGGTTGGGCGGACGATGGCAGTGGTGACAGAGCCGGCCAGCTGATCTTCCGGACGCACATCGCCCAGCGCCCGATGCAGCGTTCCGTAAAGGAAGTCGTGCACCATGCGCCCGTCACGGAAGCGCACTTCGTGTTTGGTCGGGTGAACGTTGACGTCCACCGCCGACGGATCAACTTCGAAAAACAGTGCAAACGTCGGATGACGGCCATTGAACAGCACGTCGCGATACGCCTGACGCACCGCGTGGGCCACCAGTTTGTCGCGCACCGCCCGGCCATTCACAAAGAAATACTGCAAATCCGCCTGACTGCGGTTGAACGTCGGCAAACCGACCCAGCCCCACAGGTGCAGGCCATTGCGCTCTATCTCGATCGGCAGCGCCTGTTCAAGAAAACCAGCCCCGCAAATCGCCGCCACACGCCGGGCACGGGCCGCGTCATCGTGGGCTTCGTGCAGGCTGAGGATAGTCTTGCCGTTGTGGCGCAGATGGAAAGCCACGTCGAAACGTGCCAGCGCCAGACGCTTGATCACTTCTTGCAGATGATCGAATTCGGTTTTTTCAGTCTTGAGAAACTTGCGTCGCGCCGGGGTATTGAAGAACAGGTCGCGCACTTCCACCGAGGTACCGACCGGATGCGCAGCCGGTTGCACCCGGGGCGCCATATCGCGGCCTTCGGTCTCGACCTGCCACGCCTGATCGGCATCACGGGTACGCGAAGTCAGGGTCAGACGCGCCACGGAGCTGATCGACGCCAGCGCCTCACCGCGGAAACCGAGGCTCATCACCTGTTCGAGGTCTTCCAGATTGCGAATCTTGCTGGTGGCGTGGCGGGCCAGCGCCAACGGCAGGTCGTCGGCGGAAATGCCGCTGCCATCGTCACGCACCCGCAGCAGCTTGACGCCGCCTTGCTCGACATCGACGTCGATGCGTTTGGCACCGGAATCGAGGCTGTTTTCCAACAGTTCCTTGATCACCGACGCCGGGCGCTCGACCACTTCACCGGCGGCGATCTGGTTCGCCAGCCGAGGGCTGAGCAGTTCGATACGGGCCGTGTTCAGCACTTGATTCATTCTTTGGACGCCAGTTCGGTGCCAGGAATGGTCAGGTGCTGACCGATCTTCAGCTCATCACTGCTGAGATTGTTGGCGCTGCGCAGCGTGGCCGCCGAGACCTGATAACGCACGGCGATCATCGCCAGCGTCTCACCCGGGCTTACCCGGTGATCACGTGGGCCCTGGGCGATCTTGCCCGAATCACGCAACCAGGCAATGTAAGTGCCCGGTGGCGGGTTCTGCTGGAAGAACTGGCGCACGCCACTGCTGATCGAACGCGCCAGCGCTTGCTGGTGGCTCGATGCCGAGAGTTTCGACGCTTCGTTGGCATTCGAGATAAACCCGGTTTCAACGAGGATCGACGGAATGTCCGGCGACTTCAACACCATGAAGCCCGCCTGTTCCACGCGCTGTTTGTGCAGCGGGGTCACGCGACCAATGTTGGTCAGGACTTTCTGGCCAACGTTGAGGCTGGAGGTCAGCGACGCGGTCATCGACAGGTCGAGCAGTACGCCAGCGAGCATGCGGTCCTTGTCATCGAGGCTGACGTTGCCGGCACCACCGATCAAGTCGGAACGGTTTTCGCTGTCGGCCAACCAACGCGCGGTTTCCGAGGTCGCGCCACGATCAGACAGGGCAAACACCGAGGCACCGAACGCAGCCGCCGATGGCGCGGCGTCGGCGTGGATCGACACGAACAGATCCGCGCCCTTCTTGCGGGCGATTTCGGTACGGCCACGCAGCGGGATGAAGTAGTCGCCGGTACGCGTCAGTTCGGCGCGGAAGCCTTTCATGCCGTTGACCTGACGCTGCAATTCGCGAGCGATCTGCAGCACCACGTCTTTCTCACGCTGACCACGCGAACCCGATGCGCCCGGGTCTTCGCCACCGTGACCGGCGTCGATCACCACAATGATGTCGCGCTTGCCGGCCGGGGCTGGTGGCAGCTTGATCGCAGGTTCTGTCGGGGTGACCGGCACCGCAGGCAGGGTCGCGACCGACGGCGTCGGCGCAGGCGGCGGTGCGGCATCAGCGGCGTTGTCGAACAGATCGACCACCAGACGGTTGCCATACTGCGCGTTCGGCGCCAGCGAGAAGCTTTTCGGGGTGACGGCTTTTTTCAGGTCGATGACCACCCGCAGGTCGGTCGGCGTGCGCTGAGCAGAGCGCATCGCGGTGATCGGCGTGTTCGCCGTCGAGACTTTCAGCGGCGCCCCGAGGGTCGCGCCGTTGATGTCGATCACCAGCCGATCCGGAGCGGTCAGGGTGAAAACGCTGTGCTGCACCGGGCCGCTCAGGTCGAAGACCAGTCGCGTGTTATCCGGTGCCCGCCACAGGCGCACGCTGTTGACCTTTGTATCGGCCACAGCGTTGACGGTCACTGCCATCAACATCAGTCCAGCGGCAGCCACCAACGCGCGAAAGCGCATACCTAACCCCATCATTTAATTGGATTCCAATGCCAAAGCGGCACACCAGGCCTCGCCACGCGAGCTCTGGGACAAAATTTTCAGCGAACGCCCGCTGTCTTGCGGGCTAATGGTAATGGTCAGGTCAGGCTTTGGCAAAAAGCCTGCACCTTTATCGGGCCATTCGATCAGGCACAGCGCATCGTCTTCGAAGTAATCGCGGATGCCGAGGTACTCCAGCTCCTCCGGATCGACCAGTCGATACAGGTCGAAGTGGAAGGCGCGGATATCACCGATCTCGTAGGGTTCGACCAACGTGAACGTCGGACTTTTCACTGCGCCGACATGCCCCAGGCCACGAATGATGCCTCGCGACAGGGTGGTTTTGCCCATACCGAGGTTGCCCTCAAGGAAAATCAGGCCATGGCCTTGGGTAACGCCGGCGATCCGTGCGCCAAAGTCGCTCATGGCCTGTTCATCGGCCAGGTACAGGGTTACTTCAGACACGGTGCAAGCTCCTCCAACAACTGACGAATGGCTGGAATCAGATCACTGGCCGCCAGCCCACGGCCGAATTTCCCTTGTTGCGCCCCGGCATTGGCGTGTAGCCAGACCGCCAGACATGCGGCATCGAAGCCGTTCATGTGTTGCGCCAGCAAAGCGCCGACCAATCCTGCCAGCACATCGCCGAGACCCGCAGTCGCCATGGCCGGATGGCCTTGGTGACACAGCGCCAGACGTCCGTCGGGGTGTGCGATCAGACTGCCGGCGCCTTTCAGCACCACCACAGCCGAATATTTTTTGTTCAACGCCCGTGCAGCGGCCGGACGATCCGCCTGAACCTCGGCAGTGCTGATCCCCAACAAACGCGCAGCCTCACCCGGATGCGGCGTGATCACGCAATCCTTCGGCAGACTGACGAAGCCGCTCGCCAGCAGATTCAATGCGTCGGCGTCCCAGACTTGCGGCAACGACGCATTGGCCGCAGCCGACAACAGCGCCCGTCCCCAACTCGCCTGCCCCAGTCCCGGACCTGCGACCAATACCGAAACCTTTTCCAGCAAACCCATCAACTGATTGGCCGATGACGTACCTAGCGCCATGACTTCCGGCACCCGGGCCAGCGCCGCCGGGACATGCTCCGGGCGCGTCGCCAGCGAAACCATGCCCGCGCCGCTGCGCAAAGCGCTTTCAGTACTCAGCAGAATAGCCCCGCCGAAACCATGATCGCCGCCGATCAGCAGCAAATGGCCGAACCGCCCCTTGTGCGCCGTCGGTGCACGAGCGGCCAGGCGCGGCAGGTTCGCTGTCGTGAGGCGTCGGGCACTGACGGGGATTTCGTTGTAGATCTCGGCGCTGGCTTGCAGATCATTGAACACCAACTCGCCGACATGATCTGCCGCCTCGCCAGTGAACAGGCCCAGCTTCAAGCCGATGAAGGTAACCGTGAGATCGGCACGCACTGCGACACCCAGCACATGCCCGGTATCGGCGCACAGCCCGGAAGGGATATCCACCGCTGCCACGGGCAGGCCGCTGGCGTTAAGTTGGTTGATGGCGCTGACGTAAGGCTCGCGCACATCACCGCTAAGGCCGGTGCCGAGCAAGGCATCAAGAACCACGCCGCGCAGTTCGCTGTGTGCGCTCCAGCTCTGTATGGCAACGCCTTCGGTCAGCGCCTGCGCATGGGCCAGCGCCGCGTCACCCTGCAGTCGCTGCGGTTCGCCGACCGCCAGAACCTGCACCGCCCAACCTGCACGCTGTGCCAGCGCAGCCACTAGATAACCGTCGCCTGCGTTGTTGCCGTGGCCGGCGAGCACCGTCAGTTCCTGCGCATCGGGCCATTGCCGCACCAGCGCCCGCCACGTCGCATGCGCTGCGCGCTGCATCAATTCGAAGCCCGGCGTGCCGGCGGCAATCAACCGTGCGTCGAGCGCACGCACCTGCGCGGCGCAGTACAGCGCGTCGGGTAATTCATCTTTCGTGTGCGGCATGCGTCTTCGGGCTCCGATGTCTGGCAGAATTATACGCACCTCAGCTCCGGTTTCTCTCGTCTCATGCCTGCTATTACTACAGACCTCCCCGCCCTCGCCCAATCCATCAAGGATTGGGGCCGCGAGCTGGGCTTTCAGCAAGTCGGCATCAGCGGTCTGGACCTCGCCGAGCATGAACAGCATCTCGAGCGCTGGCTCGAAGCGGGCTACCACGGCGAAATGGATTACATGGGCGCCCATGGCAGCAAACGCTCGCATCCGGAAGAACTCGTGCCGGGCACTTTGCGCGTGGTTTCCCTGCGCATGGACTACCTGCCGGGCGATACCGAAATGGCCAAACGTCTGGCGCAACCGGAAAAAGCTTACGTCTCGCGTTATGCCTTGGGCCGCGATTACCACAAATTGATCCGTAAACGCGTTCAACAATTGGCGGACAAGATTCAGGCCGAGATCGGCCCGTTCGGTTTCCGCGCCTTCGTCGACAGCGCCCCGGTGCTGGAAAAAGCCATCGCCGAACAGGCGGGGCTCGGCTGGATCGGCAAAAACACTCTGGTATTGAACCGCAAGGCTGGCAGCTATTTCTTCCTCAGCGAACTGTTCGTCGATCTGCCGCTGCCAGTGGATGACCCGCACAGCACCGAACACTGCGGCCGCTGCACCGCTTGTCTGGATATCTGCCCGACCAACGCCTTCGTCGGGCCCTACGTGCTGGACGCGCGACGCTGCATTTCTTACCTGACCATCGAACTGAAAAACGCCATCCCCGAAGACCTGCGACCGTTGATCGGCAATCGCGTGTTCGGTTGCGATGACTGCCAGATCGTCTGCCCATGGAACCGTTTCGCCAAGCCATCCGGGGAAAGCGACTTCAAACCGCGCCACAACCTCGACAACGCCGAACTGGCCGAGCTGTTCATGTGGGATGAGGACAAATTCCTCAGCAGCACCGAAGGCTCACCGCTGCGCCGCGCCGGTTACGAGCGCTGGTTGCGCAATCTGGCGGTGGGGCTGGGCAATGCACCGTCGAGCATTCCAGTGCTGGAAGCGCTCAAGTCACGCCGTGATTACCCATCCGAACTGGTCCGCGAGCATGTCAAGTGGGCACTGAAACAACACGGTCAAGCGTAGGGGATCGCGTCAAGGCGCGTCGTTATAGACGAACTTGGGCATTTCCCAGTGGAAGCGGATGGCGAGCAAGCGCAGCAGGAAGCCGCCGAACAGGGTGATCAATATCGCCTGTTCGCTTGGCACGTTCAGATAGAGGCACAGCATGTAGCACCACGCGGCGGCGAACGAGACGCTGGCGTAGAGTTCGCGGCGGAAGATCAGCGGGATGTCGTTGCAGAAGATGTCGCGCAGGATGCCGCCGAAAACCCCGGTGATCACACCGCTGACCGAAGCCACCAGCATGCCGTGGCCCATTTCCAGTGCGGTCATGCAGCCGATCAGGGTGAACGCCACCAGCCCGACGGCGTCGAGCACCAGAAACAGCGAGCGCAGGTGTCGCATCCAGCGTGCAGTGAATACGGTGAACATCGCCGCGACCGAGGTCAGCACCAGGTATTCCGGGTGTTTGACCCAGGTCAGCGGGTAATGCCCGAGCAGCACATCGCGCACCGAACCGCCGCCCAACGCCGTGACGCAGGCGATCAACACCACGCCGAACCAGTCCATGCCACGCCGGCCAGCAGATAGCGCGCCAGTCATGGCTTCAGCGGTAATGGCAATCAGATAGAGCATCAGCAACATGGTGGCGATCCTGGCAGGAAGGCGCGCAGTCTAGCCATTTCGGTGCAGCACCAAAAGAGGGCGGTGCCATTACAGTTTACTCGGTGAACGCGATACCTGTGGCGAGGGGATTTATCCCCGTTCGGCTGCGCAGCAGTCGCAAAACCTGCACACGCGGTCTTTGCGTTGTAATGCAGGGGGATCGCTTCGCAATCCAACGGGGATAAATCCCCTCGCCACAAAAGCCATCACCCACCGAATCCGAACTCAGAACTTGATGAAGTGCTTGCGGTAGTGCTGCAGCTCGGCGATGGATTCGCGGATGTCGTCCAGCGCCAAATGCGTGCTGCCCTTCTTGAAGCTGTCGCGCACATCCGGAGCCCAGCGTGCCGCCAGCTCTTTGAGCGTGGACACGTCGAGGTTGCGGTAGTGGAAGTAGCTTTCCAGGGATTTCATGTGCGTATAAAGGAAGCGGCGATCCTGGCAGATGCTGTTGCCGCAGATCGGCGACTTGCCCTTCGGTACCCACTTCTCGAGAAACGTGATGGTTTCGGCTTCGGCTTCAGCCATGCTCACGCGGCTGTCGCGCACGCGCTGGGTCAGGCCAGAGTTGCCGTGGGTGCGGGTGTTCCACTCGTCCATGCGCGCGAGGACTTCGTCGCTATGGTGAATGGCGATCACCGGGCCTTCGGCCAGGGTGTTCAGGTCACTGTCGGTGACGATAGTGGCCATTTCGATGATGACGTCGTTATCAGGATCAAGACCGGTCATTTCCAGGTCGATCCAGATCAGATTCTGCGGGTTTTGCATATTTCGGCTCCTGAGCAATGCTGCGCAGTTTAGCCTAGGCCGGTGGCCGGGCGTGCTAAACTCGCGGCCGTTTTACCTAATCGCTGCATTATTCATACGGAACACCCATGGCCAAACGCCAACTCAATCGTCGTCAAAACTGGCGCATCGAAAAGATTCAGGGCGAACGCGCTGCACGCGCCGCCAAACGCGAGTCCTCGGCTGTCGAAGCCCTCGAGGGCGGCGATCTGGGCCCGGAACAGACCGGCCTGGTAATCGCTCACTTCGGCGTACAGGTCGAAGTCGAAGCGCTGGATGGCGAACTGGCCGGCCAGGTCTTCCGTTGCCATTTGCGCGCCAACCTGCCCGCGCTGGTGACCGGCGATCAGGTGGTCTGGCGTGCCGGCAATCAGGGCATCGGTGTGATCGTCGCGCAACTGCCGCGCAACACCGAACTCTGTCGCCCGGACAGCCGTGGCCAGCTCAAGCCAGTGGCCGCCAACGTCGACATGATCGTCATCGTCTTCGCGCCGCTGCCCGAGCCGCATGCCAACCTGATCGACCGCTATCTGGTCGCAGCCGAGCACGCCGGCATTCGCCCGTTGCTGCTGCTGAACAAATTCGACCTGATCGACGAGCAGAACGCCCCGGCGCTCAACGCGTTGCTGGCGGTCTATCGCACGCTGGGTTATCCGGTGCTGGAAGTCTCAGCGCACCACGGCAACGGCATGGAACAGCTGCAACAGCAGCTCGACGGGCGCATCAGCGTATTCGTCGGCCAGTCCGGTGTCGGCAAGTCGTCGCTGGTCAACAGCCTGCTGCCGGAAGTCGAAACCCGCGTCGGCCCACTGTCCGAGTTGTCTGGCCAGGGCACTCACACCACCACGACCGCGCGGCTGTTCCACTTCCCGGGCGGCGGCGAACTGATCGACTCCCCGGGTATCCGTGAGTTCGGTCTGGGCCACGTCAGCCGCGCCGACGTTGAAGCCGGTTTCATCGAGTTCAACGACCTGCTCGGCACCTGCCGCTTCCGCGACTGCAAACACGACCGCGAACCGGGTTGTGCATTGCTCAAGGCTTTGGAAGATGGCCGCGTGCAGCAGCAGCGAATGAACAGCTACCGCTCGATCATCGCCAGCTTGCCTGAAAGCAGCTACTAAACAGACGCATCGGCATCCCCGACTCAACGGGGCTGCCGATTGTCGTACGCAGCCCTACAAAATCCCGCTCGCCTTAAACGTCAGATCATTCTGTAGGGTCGATTCCTGCCTGTTTGCAGGACATTTCTATTTCACTCCGCAGGTCTTGTGAGCCCCGTCCAGAGGCCTACATTCGGTTCCTCTTCGCACTTTCGCGATATCGGGGAACCCTCATGCAAACCTACCATTTGTTCATCAGCCACTCGTGGAACTACTCAGACACCCACGACAATCTGGTTCGTCTGCTCACCGCGCATCCGACTTTCACCTTCAAGAATTTTTCGGTGCCACCGCACAATCCAATCGTCGGCGCGCAAACCGACAAGCAGTTGGCAGAAGCCATCGAAAACAAGATTCGCCCTTGCTCAGCGGTGCTGATCATGGCCGGCATGTATTCGACTTACAGCAAGTGGATCAACAAGGAAATCGAGATCGCCAAACGCATGGGCAAGGTGATCATCGCCGTCAAGCCGTTCGGCGCCGAGCGGATTTCCACCGTGGTCCGTGACGCCGCTCACGCCGAGTGCGCATGGAACACCAACAGCATCGTCGCTGCGATTCGACTGCATACGGCGGTGTGATCATGCGTAAAGGTCTGTTTATCGGCATCAACCATTACGAACATGTTTCGCCTCTGAGCGGCTGTAACAACGACGCAATGGCCATGGCTTCGGTACTGGAGCGCCACGCCAACGGCCGCCCGAATTTCAGCAGCAAAGTGCTGACCTCATCCGAAGAACGCCTGACGCTCAACACCATGAAACAGCATATTCAGAGCCTGTTTTCCGGTGATTGCGATGTGGCGCTGCTGTACTTCGCCGGCCATGGTCAGTTCGACACCAGCATCGATGAGGGGCTGCTGATCCCACAGGATTTCAAACATGGCGGCGAAGGCATCCGCATCAGCGATATTTTGCAGTGGGCGGACCAGGCACCGCACATCAAGAACAAGATCATCATTCTCGATTGCTGCCAGTCCGGCGCCGCCGCTGCCATGCGCGGTTTGCGCGGCGGTAACAGCGTGATCGGCGAAGGCATGACCATTCTCACCGCCTGCAAAAAGGAACAGGTCGCCCTCGAAAGCCGTGGCCATGGCGTGTTCACCGATTTGCTGTTGCAAGCGCTGCACGGCGGCGCCGCCAACGTGCTGGGCAAGGTCACGCCGGGCAGCGTGTATTCGTTCGTCGACAATGCGCTGGGTGCGTGGGAACAGCGGCCGGTGTTCAAGACCAACGTTTCGCAGTTCGTGCCACTGCGCGAGGTCGCCCCACTGATCGCCGAGGAAACCCTGCGCAAACTCAAGGACTGGTTCCCCGATCCGGGCTACGTGTTCAGGCTCGATCCGAGCTACGAACCCACCGAAGCCTCGTTCGATCCCGATCACGGCGATATCTTCAAACAACTGCAAATGTGCAACCGCCACAGCCTGATCGAACCAGTGGACGCCGAGCACATGTATTACGCCGCCCTCCACTCCACCGGCTGCCGCCTCACGGCGCTCGGCGCCTATTACCGCGAACTCGCTATCAAAGGACATTTCTGATGCCAGTCTTTATCAGCTACCGCCACATGGATCGCGCCCGGGCCATTGCCATCAACAGCCGCCTGATGCAGGCCAACATCAAAACCTACCTCGACGTGCTGGACGCCGAATCGCAGACCACCGACGACATCACCGGGGTCATCACTCGCAACATCAGTGAATGCACGCACTTGCTCGCGGTGGTCTCGGAGAAGACTGCGCTGTCGTGGTGGGTGCCGTTCGAGATTGGCGAGGCGACCATCACCAATCGGCGGATCTGCTCATTCAAGACCGGGCCGACGGAGTTGCCGCTGTATCTGGATAAATGGCCGAAGTTGAGTAACGAGAAGGATCTGGAGTTCTTCATCGATGCGTATCGCAGCGAAGGGACGACCAAGCGCTCGATGTTGCTGGATTCGGTGACAGGTACTCAGTCGAACCGTAGCGCGAACAAGAGCAATGCAGATCAGTTCCATGAGGCGCTTAAGAATCGGGTTCATCGCGGCTTTTGAAGCCAAGGGCAAACCAACCGATCACTCACAAAAAAGCCGACATCGCTGTCGGCTTTTTCGTAGGTCACTGCCTCGGCGCGGGGGCCGGGGCAGTTGCCGGTGGAGCTGCCGGCGCAGGCGCTGGGGCGGGTGCCGCAGCCCCGGGTGTCGCCGGTTTTGGCGCCGCGTCATCAAACAGATTCAAGCGCTCGCGCAACTCGTGCGCAGGCACCGGCTGCTGATCCGCCGGCAATGCATTCGGATCGACCGGCGTCGCCGGAGCGGCGCCGTTTTCACCTTCAACGGCAGGCTTGGCCGGATCGGCACCCTGCGAACCTTCGATGGCCGCTTGCGCCTTTTTGGTCAGCACGACGATGTCGATACGGCGGTTGACCGGGTTGAACGGGTTCTCCTTGTCGAACAGTGCCGACGAGGCGTAACCCACCACCCGCGCCACTTGCGAGTCCGGATAACTACCTGCCACCAGCGCACGCCGGGCGGCGTTGGCACGGTTGGCCGAAAGCTCCCAGTTGCCGAAATCGCCGCTGCCGGTATACGGTTTGGCATCGGTGTGGCCGCTGATGCTGATCTTGTTCGGCACCGCTTTGATGGTGTCGGCCATGGCCAGCAGGATGTCTTCGAAATACGGCTTCAGACGCGCAGAACCGGAGTCGAACATCGGACGGTTTTCGGCGTCCATGATCTGGATGCGCAAGCCGTTCGGAGTGATCTCGAACAGGATCTGATCCTTGAACTTCTGCAGTTGCGGGTTCTCGTCGACCTTGTTCTGCAATTCCTGCAGCAGCAGTTCCAGACGTTCCTTCTCGACCTGCTCGGCCATGCCTTCGACTTGATCGGTGTCGACCGTGACCTTGTCCGGTTGCGGCTGCGACTTCACCTCAGGGTTGAGGGTGTTTTCCGGTGCGAGGGTCGGTGTACCGCCCAGGTCGATGATGTACGGCGTACCGCTTTCGGAGAAACCGACCGGGTCCTTGAAGTAACCGGCGATGGCGATCTTCTGTTCCGGCGTGGCGGTGGACAGCAGCCACAACACCAGGAAGAACGCCATCATCGCCGTGGCGAAGTCGGCAAACGCGATTTTCCACGCGCCACCGTGATGCCCACCGGCGATGCGCTTGACGCGCTTGATGATTATCGGCTGGTTATTTTCCATGACTTAGCGACCGCGAACTGCTTGTTCCAGCTCGGCGAAGCTTGGACGGTGCGCCGGGTACAGAACCTTGCGCCCGAATTCCACGGCCAGCGATGGCGGCATGCCGGAGGCCGAAGCCACCAGCGAGGCCTTGATGGCTTCGTAGACGTTCAGTTCTTCCTTGGCATCGTGGGCCAGGGAGTGCGCCAGCGGACCGAAGAAACCGTAGGCCGCGAGAATACCGAAGAAGGTACCGACCAGTGCCGCACCCACGTGCAGGCCGATGGACTTCTGATCGCCTTCACCCAGCGAAGCCATGGTCACCACGATACCCAATACCGCCGCGACGATACCGAAACCGGGCATGGCATCGGCGATGCCGTTGACCGCGTGCGATGGATGTTCAAGGTCTTCTTTGAGGCTATAGAGCTCCATGTCGAACAGACCTTCCAGCTCGTGCGGAGCCATGTTGCCGGAGGACATGATGCGCAGGTAATCACAGATGAACGCAGTCATGCGCTCGTCTTTGAGCACGGCCGGGTACTTGGCGAAAATCGGGCTCGCAGCGGCATCCTCAATGTCGCCCTCGATGGCCATCATGCCTTCGCGGCGGCTCTTGTTGAGGATCTCGTAGATCAGGCCCAGCACTTCAAGATAGAAGGTGTGGCTGAAGCGCGAACTGAACATGCTCAGGGATTTCTTGAGCACGTGCATCGTCATGTAGCCGGGGTTGGCCTGCAGGAATGCACCGAGTGCGGCACCACCGATGATCAACACCTCGAAGGGCTGGATCAGGGCGGCAATCTTGCCGTGGGAAAGCACGTATCCGCCGAGCACGCTCGCGAATACGACGATGATGCCGATAATTTTAGCCATAGGTAGGAAAGTACTTATTGAGTCGGGTTCAAGGTCATATTCGGAAGTTAAAAAATCTCTTCTTCTACTTATCGGCAAAACTGCGCCAGACTATAGCCAGTTCAGGCGAAAAGCCAATTTAGCCCGTGCCGGGCGCGTCTACAGCAGATGAAGATCCCGTCCAGACATGGCTAATGAAACGAACGTTCCACACGCAAACCCGACCACACTCGACGGCTGGGTGAAGCTGCTCGACAGCGTTCGACTGCCGGTGCCGCAAGAGGCGCACGACAAAGTCTGTCGGGCGATCCGCGACAATCGCAGCTCGCTGCGCGATATCGCCGACCTGATGCAGGAAAGCCCGGCGCTGGCCTTGAGCATCATCCGTGAGGCCAATCGTCACACCCACGCGAGCATGGCCGAACCTGCGGAAAACCTTGAGGTGGCGATCAATCGCCTGGGCCTCGCCCGCACCGAAGAACTGCTCGCACGCCTGCCGGCCGAACCGCAGATGCAGATCCCCAAGGCCCTGCGCCAACTGCAAATGATCAGCCAGCACGCCACGCAACAGGCCAATGGTTTCTTCGCCAGCCGCCTCGCACGCCTGTGGCAGGACATTCATTGGGGCAGCCTGCTGTTTCTGTCGCCGCTGTGGCCGCTGGCGCTGACCTATCCGAAGTTGCTCGAAGAGTGGGAACTGCGGGTGATTCACAAGGGTGAATCGGCACGCGACGTCGAGAAACAACTGTTCGGAGTACGCCTGCTGAAAATCGCTCAGGCGTTGGTCGAAGTCTGGCGTCTGCCGATCTGGGTGCAACAGGGCTATAAACTGTTGCTCAGCGAACAACGCGAACTGGTCAAAGTGCTGCGCATCGCCCGCGACAGCGAACACCCGTTGCGCCAGCAAAATCGCCTCGATGATGACCCGACCTTGCGCCGCTGGCTCAATCAACCGGCCAACACCGTGCTACTGGCCAACGGTCTGGCGCTGTCGGCGCAACAGGCCTGGGACAGCCCGCACAGTGAACGCTGGCAGTACCTGACCAGCCTTTATCTGCAAATCCCGATGGAAGAGGTGCAGCAACAGTTGCACCAACAGGCTGCCAACAGTGCGCGCCAACACGCCATGCCGGATTTGTGGCACCCGGCGGTTTCGCTGTTGTGGCCGTGGGGCACCCACCGTTTGCCGGCCGGGATGCTTCCGGCGGCGGCGCCGACTGCAGAGGATCTGGCGAAATGGCGCCAACAGTGCGCTGAGTTGCTGGCCGAGCCGAGCCGCTTCACCAACGCCATGTCCCTGACCGTCGCCGCCCGCGACGCGCTGATCGCCAGCGGTATGGGCCGAGTGATGATCCTGATGGCCGACCGCACTCACGCCAATCTGCGCGCGCATCAAACCAGCGGCTTACCGAAAGAGGCGGCGGGACTCAATTTTGTCGTCAGTCAGAGCAAAGTCCTGCAACGCCTGCTCGCGCAACAGGCGCAGGTGCGGATCAGCCCGGAAAACAACGCGCAATTCTCGGCCTTGCTGCCGGCGGGCCTGCGCACGCTGTTCCGTGGCGAGCATGTGTTTCTGCGCTCGCTGGTGAATAACGGGCGAGTGATCATGATCGTCGTAGCCGATCAGGGCGGCGGACCTTTCGCCGACATCACCGTGCAAGCCTTCGGCAAAACCGCGCAGTGCATCGAAAAAGCGCTGCACAGCTTTAGCAGCCGCGGCCAGTGAGGCTGCGCTACAATCCTCCCCTTTGTGCTCTGGAGACCTCACATGTCTGACTTCTCTGGCTTGCCGCTCGTCATCGAACCGAGCGACCTGCTCCCTCGGCTCGAGGCCCGCGATCTGATTCTGGTGGATCTGACCAGCGCTGCCCGCTATACCGAGGGACACATCCCCGGCGCACGTTTCGTCGACCCGAAACGCACTCAGTTGGGGCAAGCGCCCGCGCCGGGTCTGCTGCCGGGCAAAGAAAAACTCGAAGAGCTGTTCGGTGAACTGGGCCATCACAAAGACGCGGTTTACGTCGTTTATGACGACGAAGGTGGCGGCTGGGCCGGGCGTTTCATCTGGCTGCTCGACGTGATCGGTCACGATAAATATCACTACATCGATGGTGGTTTGCCGGCTTGGCTGGCGGAAGGTTCACCGATGTCGATCCAGATTCCCCCGGCAGTCGGCGGCCCGGTGGCCCTGACCCTGCACGATGAGCCAACCGCTACCCGCGAGTATCTGCAAAGCCGTCTCGGCGCTGCGGATCTGGCGATCTGGGATGCACGCGGCCCGCTGGAATACTCCGGCGAGAAAGTGCTGGCGGCCAAGGGTGGCCACATTCCCGGCGCGGTCAATTTCGAATGGACCGCGGGCATGGATCAGGCGCGTCAGTTGCGCATTCGCAGCGACATGCCGCAAATCCTTGAACAACTGGGCATCACCAAGGACAAGGAAATCATTACTCACTGCCAGACCCATCACCGGTCGGGCTTCACTTATCTGGTGGCCAAAGCCCTCGGTTATCCGCGGGTCAAGGGCTACGCCGGTTCCTGGGGCGAATGGGGCAACCACCCTGACACGCCTGTAGAGATTTAAGGTTTTTTAAGGACAACCCATGAAAGATCGTCTGTTTATCATCAGCCAGTACCTGCTGCCTCATCACCTGCTGTCGCGCCTTGCCGGCTGCATTGCCGAGTGCCGCGTGCGCTGGTTCAAGAATGCCTTCACCCAGTGGTTCGCCAAGCGTTATCAGGTGGATATGTCGCAGGCACTGGTCGAAGACCTGACCGCTTACGAGCACTTCAACGCCTTCTTCACTCGTGCATTGAAAGATGGCGCACGTCCGCTGGACCAGACCCCGGGCGCGATCCTCAGCCCGGCCGACGGTGCGGTCAGCCAGCTCGGCCCGATCGAACACGGTCGCGTGTTCCAGGCCAAGGGCCACAGCTTCAGCGTGCTGGAATTGCTCGGCGGCGACGCGGCGAATGCCGCACCGTTCATGGGCGGCGATTTCGCCACCATTTACCTGTCGCCGAAGGATTACCACCGCGTACACATGCCGCTGGCCGGTACCCTGCGCGAGATGGTCTACATCCCGGGCCGGATCTTCTCGGTCAACCAGACCACCGCCGAAAACGTGCCGGAGCTGTTCGCTCGTAACGAGCGTGTGGCGTGCATTTTCGACACAGAGCGCGGGCCGATGGCCGTTGTGCTGGTTGGCGCGATGATCGTCGCTTCGATTGAAACCGTGTGGGCCGGTCTGGTCACGCCACCGAAGCGCGAACTGAAAACCTTCCGCTACGACGAAGCTGCACGTGCGCCGATCCACCTGGAAAAAGGCGCCGAACTGGGCCGCTTCAAGCTGGGTTCGACCGCCGTCGTGCTGTTCGGGCCGGATCAGGTGAAATGGGCTGAAGAACTGGTCGCCGGTTCGCCAGTGCAGATGGGCCAAGGCCTGGCGCTGCCAACAGCCTGATCCACCCGCACTCCCCTTTAGGAGCTGTCGCAGGCTGCGATCTTTTGACTTTGTTTTTGAAGATCAAAAGATCGCAGCCTGCGGCAACTCCTACAGGGATGCAGGCCGAACGCAGCACAGCATTTGCTGCTATGGTTTTTGGCATGAGCCAGACCATCTCCCCTCCGCTTCTTCGCGCCACGACCCCGACTCAATCGCGTCTGTCTTTCTGCGAAGCCACCCCGCGCGACCTCAAGCGCTGGATCGCCGGCCTGCCCAAGGCCAACATCGGCGAAACCGCCCGCCTGTTGTACCAAGGTCTCGGCGAACTCAACCAACTGCTCACGCCCAGCGACAATCGTCTGCATCTGCTGGAACTGCTGCGGCCCGAGGTTTATTTCGTCTGCCAGCATCTGGAACGGCATTTTCTGCATCAGTCGATTATGCTCGACGAGCGCTCGCGCAAGATCAGCAACCTGTGTCAGGCCCTGCAAACTCAACTGGCGGTTGGCTACAAACAGATCGTCCTGCGCATTGCGCCCAAGTACAGCAAGGATCGCGCGTCGCTGCTCAGCCAGGCCTTGCAACGCGCCGCCCATGCCCTCAAAGGTCAGTTGGTGCGCGCCACCCAGCTATACAACCCGGCGCCGGAACACTTGTGGTTTGAATTGCATCAGTTGTATCGCAGCGCCTGCGAACTACAGCTGCAACATCGCCGCGTACACGATGATCTGGCGAGCCTGACCAACGGACTGAGCCTTGAGCAGACTTATCTCGCCGCGCTGTTACTGGGCAGCGCCCGCTGCAATCAATTGCGCCAGAACCAGATCGCCCGACTGGCCGAGGTGCTGGAAGCGTGGAGTGGCTGGCTCATGCTGCATCCCGGCAAAGCGGATGACGGTCTGTTCGCGATCTCGCCGCAACTGGATGCCGGTCCGCGCTATCGCAACATGTTTCGCAGTGAGCAAAAACCCGGCCTGCTGGGGTTCGACCCGCAGCCGCTGGTGAATGCCATTGAAGCGCACCTGCTGCGCCAGGAAACATCGGCGCCACTGCCGGTGCCGGCCGGTTTGAGTCTGGATACCCTGCAGCATCTGCATGCGAGTTGGGGCCAGGCCGCCGAACGCAGTTTTCAACGGACGGTCGGCGACGGCAGCCTCACGGTTTGCGTCGGCATGAGCGCCCTGCACTTCTATCTCGGCGGTGAACGCACGTTCAGCGAACTGCTCAAGCATCCCGGCGCTCGGGCAGCAAATTTCAGCAGCGCAGTGGCCAAGACTGAAAAGGACAGCTGGAGCCAGGCATTCGATGCCGCACCGCAAAACACGTCCGAGCAATTCTTGCCCTATGAGGAAATTCAGTACGAACATCTGGCCGATGACGAAGACAACGCCGACAGCCCGCCGCACTATCCGACCTATACCTTGCCGGTGATCAACCACAGCCCCGGCGGTTATTGCCTGGCGTGGCCGACGGAAGTGCCTGCGGAGTTACAGGCCGGTGAAATGCTCGGGATACAGGACAGCACCCAGCAGGGCTGGAGCATTGCGGTGGTGCGCTGGATTCGTCAGGTGCGCGACGCGGGTACGCAAATGGGCATCGAACTGGTCGCACCGCATGCGCAGCCCTGTGGCTTGCAACTGGTGCGCTCGCGGGATGATCACAGCCATTACTTGCGCGGATTATTGCTGCCGCAGATCAGTGCGATTGATCTGCCGGCGACTTTGCTGGCACCACGTTTGCCGTTTCAGGAAGGCAGTAAAGTGCTGATCAACACCCACGGCGAAGAACGCCGCGCCGGCCTGGATCGGCGGGTGGCGAGTACGCACAGCTTTAATCAGTTTGCTTATCGCCCGCTGGAGTCGACGCAGAATGGCGGGAGCGAGGAGGATTTTGACTCGTTGTGGAAGTCGCTTTGAATATACAGAGAAACCTGTGGCGAGGGAGCTTGCTCCCGCTGGACTGCGCAGCAGGCCCATGCTTTTTAAAAGAGGGGCCGCTTCGCGACCCAGCGGGAGCAAGCTCCCTCGCCACAAAGGCCTACTTCAGTCTCAGAGCTGTCCATCGCGATCGCGGAAGCCCAGCAGATACAGCACGCCATCCAGCCCAAGGGTGGAGATCGCCTGTTTCGCCGACTGTTTGACCAGAGGTTTGGCACGGAACGCCACACCCAGACCGGCAATTGCCAGCATCGGCAAGTCATTCGCGCCATCACCGACCGCGATGGTCTGCTCCAGACGCAAACCTTCCTTATGTGCCAATTCCCTCAGCAGATCAGCCTTGCGCTGCGCATCAACTATCGGCTCGACCGCGACGCCGGTGCACTTGCCATCGACCACTTCCAGCTCGTTGGCGAACACATAGTCGATGCCAAGCTTGGCCTGCAATTGCTTGGCGAAATAGGTGAAGCCGCCCGACAGGATCGCCGTCTTGTAACCCAGACGTTTGAGTTCGGCGAACAAGGTTTCGGCGCCTTCGGTCAGGCGCAGCGAAGCGCCAATCGAATCCAGAACGCTGACATCCAGGCCCTTGAGCAGCGCCAGACGTTCCTTGAAGCTGGCACGGAAATCCAGCTCGCCGGACATCGCCCGCTCGGTGATGGCCGAAACCTGGTCACCTACACCGGCAGCCTTGGCCAGTTCATCGATGACTTCGGCCTCGATCAGCGTCGAGTCCATGTCGAACACCGCCAGACGACGGTTGCGACGGAACAGCGAATCTTCCTGAAAGGCGATGTCGACGTTGAGTTCCTGCGCGACGCTGAGGAATTCGGCACGCAGCGCCTGCGGATCGGCCGCTTCGCCACGCACGGAAAACTCGATGCAGCCCTTGCCCTTGTCGGCCGGAGTGTCCAGCGGCATACGACCCGACAGACGGTCGATGTGGTCGATGTTCAAACCGTATTTGGCGGTAATCGAACTGACCGCCTGCAATTGGCCGGCAGTCACTTTGCGGGTCAGCAGGGTGACGATGTGGCGTTTTTTGCCCTGATTGCCCACCCATTGCTGGTAATCCTCTTCGGACACCGGGGTGAAACGCACCTGCTGATCAAGCTCGTAACCCTTGAACAGGATGTCCTTGAGCACGGATTTGCCTTGCTCGGTGTCGGGGATTTCAACCAGGATGCCGAACGACAGGGTGTCGTGGATCACCGCCTGACCGATATCGAGAATGTTCACGCCACCCTGGGCCAGAACACCGGTAATGGCCGCCGTCAGACCCGGACGGTCGACTCCCGTGATGTTAATCAGGACGATTTCGCGCAACGCGCACCCCCGCAGCTGGAAAAAAACCGCATTCTACCCACTTTCAGTGACCATCGGGCACCGCGAGCGCTTTGCCGGTCTAGGGCCTGTCGCTATACTGCGCGTCAACTTCACGGACAAAAGAGCCGAGCTCAGTGAACCGGCCCACGCCTGTTAAAACCGATAACTTCTTCCTGCTGATCTTCCGTGCACTGCGCCATCGCCGTGTACCGATTGCATTGCGCATTGCCAGTCATAACGTGATCCTGGTCGCCTTGGCGTTGGTCATCTATGCCGGCGTGATGGGCTTGCAGTTCAAGCAGGCCATGCACGAGCAGGCCGATGCGCTGGGCGAAAGCCTGACCACGCAGACCGCCACCTCCGCCACTGAACTGCTGGTGTCCAACGACATCCTCAGCCTCAACGTGCTGCTCAACAACCTGACCAAGAACAAACTGGTGGCCCACGCGGCTATCTATAGCGTGGATAACCGCATCCTCGCCGAATCCGGTCAGCGCCCCAAGCACAGCCTGTTGGGCGAAGCCGAAGGCATGTATGAGAGCAAGATCACTTTCCAGGACGTGACTGCCGGGCAACTGCGCATCAGCCTGGATATGGATCAGTTCCAGCAGCCGATGACCATCAGCCTGCAAAGCATGGGCATCCTCAGTGCGATTCTGTTGGCGCTGTCGCTGGCCCTGAGCCTGCGTCTGGGCCGGCACATCTCCACACCGCTGCTGCAATTGCGCGTCTGGCTGCGCCGGATCGACGAGTACACGCCAGGCATCGAACGTCAGGACGAAATCGGCGATCTGGCACGCCAGCTGCACGCCAGCTACGCCCCGGAACCTGCTCCAGAACCCGAGCCTGAGCCGGAACCCGAGTTCGAAGACGAAGACGCCGATCCGGAGTTCGAAGTGCGCAACCTGCGCGATCCGAGCTTCGATGAGAGCCGTCCGGTAGCGGCGCAAAAACCGGCACCACGCCGCGTGGTCAGCACCGTCGAAGACGATGAGGACGACGACGCGTTTGCCGATCTGCGTGATGAGTCGATGGACCAAGCCCCGCAACCGGTAATCCGCAAGGCTACACCAAGCGTGCCGCAACACACGGCGGTGCTGGCGGTGCAACTGGGCTCGCAAGAGCAACTGCGTCGTTTGCCGCGCGCACGTCTGGATGAGTTGCAGGAGCGTTATCGCGACTGCCTCGAACAGGCTGCTTCGTTGTATCAGGGCGAAATAGAGACGCTGAACGATGGCAGCAGTTTGTTGCTGTTCCACACCGAAGACTGCGGCGACGACTACCTGACCAACGCCATCTGCTGCGGCGAGCTGCTTCGCGCATTGGGCCATCAGTTGCAGATCGAAGTCGCTGACAGCGGCATCACCCTGCAATTGCAGCTGGGTCTGACCCTTGGCGACGAACTGTTTGGCCTGAGCCAGATTGATCTGCTGCTGACCGACTCCGCCCAGGATGCACTGGCGCTGTCGCAGCACAGCCGCAATCTGCTGCTGGTGGAGCGCAAGATCAGCGATGACTCGCTGATTCGCCAGCGTGCACGTATCCGGCCGATTGCCAGCCCTGAGGGTGCTTGCTGCGTCGAACGTTTGATGGAGCCTTATCCGTCGATGCTTGAGCGGCAACTGGCGCGGATGCATGAGCGCCGGGCGTAAGCTTTAGCCCAGCTGTAAAAAAGCCCGCAGACGAGTGATTGTCTGCGGGCTTTTTGTTGCCTGTCCCGGCCTCTTCGCGAGCAGGCTCACTCCCACAATGGCTTGATCGAGCCCCCCTGTGGGAGCGGGCTTGCCCGCGAAGAGGCCCGCAGCCACACAACAGATCTCCAGCCCACCAGATACAACAAAGCCCGCACAAGGCGGGCTCTGTCTTGACTCGATCCAGGCTTAGAAGCGGAACACTTCCATATCGGTTCGAATCGGTGATGCCATCGGAATCTTCGGCTGCTTGTCCGCTTCCACCGCCGGCGCTGCCGGTTTCGGGGCCGACTTGCGCGGTGCCTCAGCCACAGGCGGCTGATTGGCCAATGGCTTGAGCGCTACCGACAATTGCTCGGACAGACGCTGTAACAAAATCCCCTGTGCCTGAACCTGCGAAGCCGTACTACCGGCATGCAGCTCTTGCAGGTGGATGATGCGGTTATCACGTACCTGACCACGACGGTCGATCAAACGCCATTGCGCATCGAGAATCGCCGGTTGTTTCTCGCCGGAATCCAGACGCGTGATGGTCAGCAATACCTGCACATCCGGGTTGAACCCCAAAGTCGCCGGTGCCAGCACTACGCGCTGGCTGTCCAGATGACCGGCAACCTGACGCAGCAGCAACTGATCGATATCCGACGAAAGGCTGCCAGCCCAACGACCATCGGTCGATGCTTGCAGGCTGCCATCGGGTTGACGTTGCAGCAGGGTCTCACGCTGGAGGTAATCGGCTACGACTACCGGGCCCAGCAAAACCGCCATGCCAGCGCTTTGCGCAGGCTGAACCGGACTTCCGCTGTCCAGTTGATACAGCGACACCGGCTGGTGAACGCTGCAACCCGCCAGGCCAAGAACGCCAGCGAGCAACAAAATAAGAGGAAGGCGCAGAGCAGTCATCATCCCGTCCAGGTGGCCGCCACAAGGCTGACCACAGTGAAAATACTCAATAAATATGAAGAACGCTCGGCCACGCCGGCGCTTGAAAGGCCATATCATCCGTGAATATGCGTTCCGACTCCAGCGCCAAAGCGTCGATCTACGCGTTAAATCGTGGATCGAGCTCTCTAGGACGCCTAATTGAGGTTTTCGACGAGCAGCGCATCCACCCGCTGGAAGCCACGCGGGAGTTTATTCCCGCGACGTCCACGCTCACCTTTGTAGTGTTCGAGGTCGTCGGCTTTCAGTGACAAGGTGCGTTTTCCGGCCTGCAACACCAAGGTGGCGCCTTCCGGAATGACCGCGATGTCCGTGACATATTCTTCGCGACTGGCCACACGCTCACCGGAAATACCGATGATCTTGTTGCCTTTGCCCTTACCCAATTGTGGCAGATCGCTGATCTTAAAGATCAGCAGGCGACCTTCGGTCGTGACCGACGCCAGCCAGTTCTGCTCGCGGTCGGTGACCGGACGCGGCGCGATCACCTTGGCGTTGTTCGGCAGGCTCAACAGGGCTTTACCGGCCTTGTTCTTGGCTTGCAGGTCTTCACCCTTGACCACGAAACCGTAACCGGCGTCGGAGGCG
This sequence comes from Pseudomonas sp. McL0111, assembly GCF_052567255.1. Classification (NCBI taxonomy): domain Bacteria; kingdom Pseudomonadati; phylum Pseudomonadota; class Gammaproteobacteria; order Pseudomonadales; family Pseudomonadaceae; genus Pseudomonas; species Pseudomonas sp. McL0111. Next base: position 958,668 of record NZ_CP199585.1, read on the forward strand.
ATGACGTACAGCGCATCGTCTTCCGGCATCAGCACGCATTCGAACGTCGCACCCGGCGGCGGCGTCAGACGACCGGTCAACGGCTCGCCCTGGCCACGGGCCGACGGCAAGGTATGCGCGGGTACCGAATAACTGCGGCCGGTGGAGTCGATAAATACCGCAAACTGGTTGGAGCGCCCCGCTGCCGAGGTCTTGAAGCCGTCGCCAGCCTTGTATGAAAGGCCGGTGGCGTCGATCTCGTGACCTTTGGCCGAACGAATCCAGCCTTTTTCCGACAGTACGACAGTCACTTTCTCGTTCGGCAGCAGGTCGTGCTCGGTCAAAGCCTTGGCTTCGGTGCGCTCGACGATTGGCGACCGACGGTCATCACCGTAGGTTTCTGCGTCTTTGATCAGCTCGCTGCGAACCAGTTTTTTCAGTTTGGTTTCGCTGCCCAGCAAGGCTTGCAGCTTGGCTTGTTCCTTGAGCAACTCGTCCTGCTCGTCGCGCAGCTTCATTTCTTCCAGTCGCGCCAACTGACGCAGACGGGTGTCGAGAATGTAGTCGGCCTGGATTTCGCTCAGGGCGAAGCGCTCGATCAGCTTGGCTTTCGGGTGTTCCTCGGTGCGGATGATGTGAATCACTTCATCCAGGTTGAGGTAGGCGATCAACAAACCGTCCAACAGGTGCAGGCGACGCTCGACCTTGTCGAGGCGGAATTGCAGGCGGCGACGCACGGTCTGCACGCGGAATTCCAGCCATTCCACCAGCAGCGCACGCAGGTTTTTCAGCTGCGGCTTGCCGTCCAGGCCGATGATGTTGACGTTGACCCGGTAGGTCGACTCCAACTCGGTGCTGGCGAACAGATGCTGCATCAGCGCTTCGTGATCGACGCGGCTATTGACCGGAATGATCACGATCCGGCACGGGTTTTCGTGGTCGGATTCGTCACGCAGATCGGCGATCTGCGGCGCTTTCGACGGTTTGGCCTGCATCAGCGCAGCGATCTGCTCCAGCACTTTGGCCCCGGAGACCTGATGCGGCAGCGCGGTGACAATGATGTCGCCGTCTTCGACGTGGTACACGGCGCGCATGCGCACCGAGCCCTTGCCGGTTTCGTACATTTTCAGCAGGTCGGCGCGGGGCGTGATGATTTCCGCTTCGGTCGGATAATCCGGGCCCTGAATATGTTCGCAAAGCTGTTCAATCGTGGCTTTCGGCTCATCGAGCAGACGCACGCAAGCGCTGGCGACTTCGCGCAGGTTGTGCGGCGGTACGTCGGTGGCCATGCCCACGGCGATGCCGGTGGTGCCGTTGAGCAAGATATTCGGCAGGCGCGCCGGCAAAACCAGCGGTTCCTGCAGGGTACCGTCGAAGTTCGGGCCCCAGTCCGCGGTGCCTTGGCCCAGCTCGCTGAGCAGCACTTCGGAATAACGCGACAGGCGTGCTTCGGTGTAACGCATGGCAGCGAAGGACTTGGGATCATCCGGCGCACCCCAGTTGCCCTGGCCGTCGACCAGCGTGTAGCGATAGCTGAACGGCTGAGCCATCAACACCATCGCTTCATAGCACGCCGAATCGCCGTGCGGGTGGAACTTGCCGAGCACATCGCCGACGGTACGCGCCGACTTCTTGTGCTTGGAATCAGCGTCCAGCCCCAACTCGCTCATCGCATAGATGATGCGCCGCTGTACCGGTTTCAGACCGTCGCCGATATGCGGCAAGGCACGGTCCATGATCACGTACATGGAGTAGTTGAGGTAGGCACTTTCGGTGAAGTCAGCCAGCGATCGGCGTTCTACGCCATCTAAGCTGTCTGCAAGGATGTCGCTCATGCGGGCCTCATCAGTTCGTTGTCTGGCGCAGCAGCATGGTGCCGCCGCGCTGGGTAAATTCAAGTTTGTTCAGGGCGCTCATGCCGAGCAGCACCTGATCGCCATGCAGCCCCGGCGCCACCAGTGCGCGGACGTCCCGCAGCACGATGTCGCCCAGTTGCAGGCGGTCAATTTTTGTACGGTAACCCTGGCTCAGGCCATTGGCCGTGCTCAGGGTCACACCGAAACCTTGTTCCAGCTTCAAGCGCTTGGCCAGTTCTGCCGGGATCGCCACATCAGTCGCGCCGGTGTCGAGCATAAACTCCACCGGTTCGCCGTTGATCTGACCGCTGGCGACAAAATGCCCTTGGGCATTGCCGGCCAGTTTGACTTCGATCACCCCGTCGCGCTGTTCCGAACTGACCACCACGTTCGGATTCTGCTGACGTTCTTCCCACTGGCCGAAAAATCGCGTGGCCAGAAACAGCCCCGCGCACCACGCCAGAATCAACAGTACCCGACCGGCGCGTTTGCCCGGCGGCTGCTGGCTCACGGCCTGGCGCTCCAGCCACCCTCAGGAGCGGCGAAGCGCCAGACAATCGGGCGCTTCTCGCCGTCAGCACGGGCGCCGTCGTTGTTGTCGAGGCCAATCCACGCGCCGTCGGCATCCACCACCAACGCTTCAGCCAAGCCGAAAGCCTGCGAGTAACGTCGCTGTGGCTGCAAGGCCTCGTCGGCGAACGACCAGCACTGTTCGACCTTGGCCGTCACCGCATCGCGGCGGCAGATCTGGTATGCGTTTCGCTCAAGGGTGAACAGCTTGCCGTTGAACAGCGAAAGATCGGCGAAGTCACGAGTCACCGGACGAGCATCGGGAAACTGCGATGGCTGCATTTCGACTCCGGCTTCGCTGAGCAGCACACAACCGCCGTCGCAATCCCAGACCGTTTGTTGACGTTTGATTTTCAGCAGGCCGCGACGCTCACGTTCGGCGGCCAACCAGATCTGGTCGCCCGCCGGATTGACTGTCAGACCTTCGAACAGGGCGTTGAAGTGCAGCAACATGCCGCTGGCTCGCGCTTCGCGGACCAGCATCGGCGAAATCTTCAGCCACGATGCCGTACCTTCCGGCGACACCTGCAACACCGACGCATGGGCTTCACTGACGATGTAGCGGTTGCCGGCGCTGTCGCAGGTGATGCCCTCGAAATCCAGATCGCCACCACGAACGAAGGACGCTGCCCAGGTGCGAGACTTCAACCCCCAAGGCAGCCCGCTGTCCGGCACGGGCGGTGCATCAATGCGCACGGTTTCGGCTTTCCAGACAGGGTCGCGAATGTCGAGGCGGTAAATCTGATCATCGTCTCGGTCAGAGACGGTCCACAGATCCTTGCCACACATCGCCAGCCCGGACAGATTACCGCCGCGCATGCCCTCGACCGGATGCTCGGACAATAGTCGCAGCTCCGGTACCGGCTCGGCCGATACCGTCAGTGAAGTCAGCAGTAACGCCCCCGCCAAGGCCCAGCCAAACCGCATCAGGCCAACACCTCGGCGAGGTTGCCTTTGGATTCGAGCCAGGTCTTGCGGTCACCGGCGCGTTTCTTCGCCAGCAGCATGTCCATCATTTCCGATGTTGCGGCGAAGTCTTCACCGAGCGTCAGTTGCACCAGACGACGGGTGTTCGGGTCCATGGTGGTTTCACGCAACTGCGGCGGGTTCATTTCACCCAGACCTTTGAATCGGGTGACCTGTGGCTTGCCGCGTTTCTTCTCGGCCACCAGACGGTCGAGAATCCCGTCGCGTTCGGCTTCGTCGAGGGCGTAGTAAATCTCTTTGCCGAGGTCGATCCGGTACAGCGGCGGCATCGCCACGTAGACGTGACCGGCCTCGACCAGCGGGCGGAAATGCTGGACGAACAACGCACAGAGCAAGGTCGCAATGTGCAGACCGTCGGAGTCGGCGTCGGCGAGGATGCAGATCTTGCCGTAGCGCAACTGGCTCATGTCCGCCGCGCCCGGATCAACCCCGATGGCCACGGCGATGTTGTGCACTTCCTGACTGGCCAGCACTTCGCTGCCGTCGACTTCCCAGGTGTTGAGGATCTTGCCGCGCAACGGCAGGATCGCCTGGAATTCCTTGTCCCGCGCTTGCTTGGCGGAACCACCAGCGGAATCACCTTCGACCAGGAACAGTTCGGAACGCATCGGGTCCTGCCCGGCGCAGTCAGCCAGTTTGCCCGGTAATGCCGGGCCCTGCGTGACGCGTTTACGCTCGACTTTCTTGCTCGCCTTGAGGCGACGGCCAGCGTTGTTGATCGCCAGTTCCGCCAGCGCCAGACCGGTTTCCGGGTTGGCGTTGAGCCACAGGCTGAAGGCGTCCTTGACCACACCGGAAACAAACGCCGCCGCTTCACGCGACGACAGCCGTTCTTTGGTCTGGCCGGAGAATTGCGGTTCCTGCATTTTCATCGACAGGACGAACGCGATCCGCTCCCAGACGTCTTCCGGTGCCAGCTTCACACCGCGTGGCAGCAGGCTGCGGAATTCGCAGAATTCGCGCATGGCGTCGAGCAAGCCCTGACGCAGACCGTTGACGTGGGTACCGCCCTGCGCGGTCGGGATCAGGTTGACGTAGCTTTCCTGCACCGCGTCGCCACCTTCCGGCAGCCACAACAGCGCCCAGTCCACGGCTTCCTTGTTGCCGGCAAAAACACCGCAGAACGGCTCATTCGGCAGGCGTTCGAATTCACTGACCGCATCTACCAGATACGAGCGCAGGCCGTCTTCGTAATGCCACTCGACTTTTTCGCCAGTGCTTTTGTCTTCAAAGCTGACCAGCAGCCCCGGGCACAACACAGCCTTGGCCTTGAGCACGTGCTTGAGGCGGCTGATGGAGAATTTTGGTGAATCGAAATATTTCGGGTCCGGCGCGAAGTACACGCTGGTGCCGGTGTTGCGCTTGCCGACGGTGCCGACGATTTCCAGTTCCGAGGCTTTATAGCCATCGTTGAAGGTCATCTGGTATTCGTTGCCATCACGCTTGACGCGCACACGGACTTCGGTCGACAAGGCGTTGACCACCGAAATACCCACACCGTGCAGACCGCCGGAGAACTGGTAGTTCTTGTTGGAGAACTTGCCGCCCGCGTGGAGCTTGGTGAGGATCAGTTCGACGCCCGACACACCCTCTTCCGGGTGGATGTCGACCGGCATGCCGCGGCCGTCATCGCTGACTTCCAGCGAGTGGTCGGCGTGCAGGATGACCTGCACCGATTTGGCGTGGCCGGCCAAGGCTTCGTCGACGCTGTTGTCGATGACTTCCTGCGCCAGGTGGTTCGGCCGACTGGTGTCGGTGTACATGCCGGGGCGTTTGCGCACCGGGTCGAGGCCCGAGAGGACTTCGATGGCGTCGGCGTTATAAGAGCTAGCGCTGGGAGTGGCCATAGGGTCTCGTCGTCAGAAATTCATGAAATAGGGGCAAGACTTCACAGTGCGGTGAAGTCGATTGCCTGATACACATCGGCGCCAATGCCGGCAAAACTCAACAACGCCGGCAATTGCCCGGTAAACCCCTGGAAACTATGGTCGCCGCCGGCCTGAATGCGCAAGGCACAGGCCCGGTAATACTGCTGGGCGTGGCGATAGTCCAGTGTTTCATCACCGGTCTGCAACCACACCTGATAACGCTGCGCATCCTGAGGCGCCGGCACTTCCAGTTCGGCTAGGGCCGTTACGTGGTCGTGGGTCAATTCCCAGGTCTCATCGGTATACAGGTTTTTCTGCGTCCCCAGGTATCCGTCGAACATCCGGTGCGGACTGACGGCCGGGTTGACCAGCAGGGCTTTCAGGCCATGGCGCTCGGCCAGGTGAGTCGCATAGTAGCCGCCGAGTGAGCTTCCCACCAGCAGCGGCCGGCCCAGCTCGGTAATCGCCTGTTCCAACTGACCGATGGCTTCCCGCGGATGGTGATGCAGGGCCGGGACACGCAGTTGATCGCTCAAACCCAGCCGTTCCATCACCTCGACCAGCTGACAGGCCTTTTTCGAGGCCGGAGCGCTGTTGAAACCGTGGATATAGAGGATCGAACCGGACATTGGAGCTCCCTGGCTGTCGGCGAAAGAAAGCGGAGTTTACAGGGAGTCAGGGGAATCGTGGGGGTTTGTGCGGACGCCTTCGCAAGCAAGCTCGCTCCCACAGGGGAATGCATTCCAATCAATGTGGGAGCGAGCTTGTTCGCGAAGAGGCCAGTGACGTCTCAGTAGCCGTTGGAACCGTAATCGACGCTGAATTCGAAGTCGGTCACGCGCTCGACACCGGTTTCCAGCCGTCCATCCGGCAACAACCGCAACCAGCGATACCCGGGCGCCTGCTCGCCGACCTTGAAGTCTTCACTGCCCGGTTCGAACTGGATGCAGGTCGATGGCGAGGCAATCAGCCGCACGCCGTTGCGTAATTGGTCGATTTCCTGATGCACATGCCCCCACAGCACCGCTCGGGCCTGTGGAAAACGATCCAGCACCTCAAAAAAAGCTTCCGGATTACGTAAGCCGATCGGTTCCATCCACGCGCAACCGATCGACACCGGATGATGGTGGAAGCACACCAGATGATGACGTTCCGGCGCTTCGCTCAACGAACGCGCGAGCAACTGCAACTGTTCGTCCTGCAAATACCCAGGCACCGAGCCGGGCACTGCCGAGTCGAGCAAGGTCACGCGCCAGTTGCCGATATCGACCACCGACTCCAGCAGCGAACTCTGCACCGCTGCGACCGCCATGATCTGCGGTTCGTCATGGTTGCCGGGAATCCAGCGTGCCGGCGCATCCAGTTGCGCGGTCATCTGGCGAAACAGTTGATACGACTCCAGCGTGCCGTCCTGGGACAAGTCACCCGTGGCGAGGATCAAATCGATCTGCGGTTGCTGCCCGCGCACCAGTTCGATGACCTTTTGCAGGCTGTCGCGGGTGTTCATGCCCAGCAACGAACCGTCCGCTTCGGCGAACAAATGGCTATCGGAGATTTGCACCAGCAACGCCGCGTCGGCGGTGGTCAATGTCGATGCGCTCGGCAAGGCGTTCTCCTGGGCGAATCACGGGATCGGATAAGTCGCGCAATTATGCTGGGCGATCACTGAAAGGGGAAACCCGGGAACCGGACACAGTTCACACTCGCAGCGATACAAACGCTATCGAACCGCCGCGTATTCGTGACCACAAGCCAGGCAATGGCTCAACCACTCCCCGAGAAACAGATTGAGCTGGGCCTTTTCGTCCGGCTGATACATCGAGGCGTTCGGGTAAGGATAGATGCCGCGAAAGCGTCTTGCATGTTCGGCGCTGACCACTTCGGCCATGCGCGCATCGTGATAGACCTGCACTTCGAGTTGCGGCACCGGCAGCCACGGCAGGCTGTGTTCCTGGCGCACCTGCAACGTCGTGGTGTACGGGCAGGCTTGAAGCACTTCAAGGGCCAGCACGCCGAGCATTTGCTCGCCCTGGGTCACGGCGATGCGCCGTGCCTCGGGTTCGTTGCGCATGTCCGGCAGCAGTCGCATCAGGCGCGCATAGTTGGCCTCGCAGGCGGCTTGCAGCCCCACGAGGTCGACCCGATAACGATCGCGCAGCTTGTTTACGACCATAACCCCCTCACTTCGGCGCGGTTCAGCGCCAGCCACTGCAAAGCGATAATGCTCGCCGCGTTGGCAATTCGTCCGTCACGTACGGCCTGCAAGGCATCTTCGAACGCCCAGACCGTGACGCGGATATCTTCTGCCTCTTCCTCCAGCCCGTGCAGGCCGCCAACACCGGAAGTTTCGCAACGCCCCAGATACAAATGCACAAATTCGTTGCTGCCGCCCGGCGACGGGAAATATTTGGTCATCGGCCACAAAGCCTTGATGTCCAGCCCAGCTTCCTCCTGCGCCTCGCGGTGAGCAACTTCTTCCGGTTGTTCATCCTTGTCGATCAGACCAGCGACCAGTTCGACCAGCCATGGATTGTCGGTCTTGCCCATGGCGCCGATGCGAAACTGCTCGATCAGTACCACTTCGTCGCGCTGCGGATCGTAAGGCAGCATGCACACCGCATCGTGACGCAGGAACACTTCACGATTGATCTCGCGACTCATGCCGCCATCGAACAGTTCATGGCGCAGATGAATGCGGTCGAGCTTGTAGAAGCCCTCGTAGCATCGTTCGCGCTTTACGATATCGACGGTGCTCGGCGTGGCATTGGCAAAATCAGTCATGGGCATCCTCTTTACTGCAAATCCATTACGCGGTTGCTTTTGGTGACTTGCAACCTCGACTTCGCGCCATCCTAACGCGCCCGCGATGTTTGATGCAGCCCCTCTTTACCGTCAGCGGGATGGACGGTGGAGGAGAAACCCACTCTAATTAGCTTAGTGGCGAACTGACTGCTTCGGCGAGAGTCGAAGCGGATAACTTTTTGCCTTCCCCTGTTTCAGAAAGGACGCCCATGTCGCTTTTCAAAATTGCCTCCGTGGCTGCCATCGCCCTGACGCTGGGCGCCTGCGCCAACCTGTTCCAGCCCAACTACCGCACGCCGCTGGAAACCACCCGCGACGCTTCGGAAACCCTGAAACCTGGTTGCGCCAACCCTGACTGCCCGCTGGTCAACATCGACACCGTGCACTTCGCGGCAGAGCCTGCGCTGGACGGCGTCATCGAAAGACGCCTGCTGCAAATGACCCGCAGCGAGCCGAATGCCCCCGTCGCGCCAACGCTGGCGGCCTATCGCGAGCAATTCCTGCGCAATGCCGGCCCGCGCAACAGCAGCTACCTGCAAGCGAAAGTACGCGAGCAGCATGACGGCTTGGTGATTGTCGAACTATCGAGTTATCTGGACACTGGCGGCGCGCATGGCACCCCGGGTCGCGGCTTCATCAACTATTCGCGCCAGCAGCACAAAGTGCTGACGCTGTCGGACATGTTGCTGCCGGGTCAGGAAGACGCGTTCTGGAAAGCCGCACAAGTGGCGCACAACAGCTGGTTGATCAGCACCAAGCTCGATCAGGAAGCGGATTTCGTGAAGAGCTGGCCGTTCGTCAAAACCCCGAACGTGGCGCTGACCTACGGTGCCGTGGTCCTCAAGTACGACGTGAGCACCATCGCGCCTTACGCGCTGGGCCACGTCGAACTGAAAATCCCTTACCCGCGCCTGAACGGTATCCTCAAGCCCGAGCTGTTTCCCGGCCGTAACTAAAGGCCCGGCCGAGCACTAACTGCAACAGCCCTGCCAGCACCAGCGCCGGCAGGGTCGCGCCGACATCCGGATACAGATTCGCCAGCAAATGATAGGTGCTGACCCCACCAAGCCAGGCCAGCAGCGCCGGCCAGCGCAATGCGGCCGAGGCCACCTGAGCGCTACGTTTGCGCAGGATGAAGTGATCCACCAGCACCACGCCGAACAACGGCGCAAACACCGAGCCGATCAGCAGCAGGAAATTCTGGTATTGCGCCAGTGGCGCCAGCAGCGCGATCAGGGTGCAGATCACACCGATGGCCAAGGCCAGATGCTCGACTTTCAAGCGCAACAGAATCCCGCTGGAAACCGCCGCCGAGTGAATGTCGGCGAAAGCGTTTTCCGACTCATCGAGCAGAATCAGCAGCAGCGGAATCCCCAGACCGGCGCCAGCCAAAGCCAGCAGCAGCGCATTGACTTCACCGCTCGGCGCGAACGCCAGGGTGTACGCAACGCCGAGGCTCATCAGCCAGAAGTTGCCGATGAAGAAACCGACAGCAGTACCACCAAATACATTCTTCGCCCGCTTGCCGAATCGCGAGTAGTCAGCGATCAGCGGCAACCACGACAGCGGCATCGCGATGGCAATGTCGAAGCCCACGGCGAACGGCATCGAACCATCACCGGAACGCGCCCACAGGGCAGCCAGATCGGCTTTGGCGAACAGGTTCCAGGTCAGCCAGATACACGCGGCCAATAGCAGCCAGATGCCCCACTTGCGCAGGATCTTGCGCACGAAAGTCAGCGGCCCGCTCACTGCGAGCAAAGTGGCCAATGCGCCGAAGCACAGCGTCCACAACATCGGGCTGGCCCACAGGCTGCCTTCGCTGAACGCACGGGTGCCGAGCAGGCTGGCGGCGTCGCGCATGACGATGATTTCGAACGAGCCCCAACCGATCAGTTGCAACAGGTTGAGCAGCGCCGGCAGGCTCGCGCCTTTACTGCCGAGGCTGAGTTTGAGCGCGGCCATCGACGACAGGCCGGTGTCGCTGCCGATCACGCCGACGGCGGCCAGCAACAGCACACCAACCAAGGTGCCGAGAAAGATCGCCAGCAGCGAACCCGACAGGCCAAGACCGGGCGCGAGCAATGCACCGGTCTGCAAGACCATCAGGCCGATGCCGAGGGAAAACCACAGGGAAAACAGATCGCGACCGCCAAATACACGCTTGTCGGCGGGCACGGCGAGATCAGGGGAATAAGTGCTGGGTTGAATGCTCAAGGGTGTTATCTCAGAGGGACATTTGTTGTTGTGTTGATCAATCGCCAGCAGGCTGGCTCCCACAGGGGAGTTGTGGGCTCACCAATCAAGTGTGGGAGCCAGCCTGCTGGCGATGGGGCCACAGGCCCCACCGTTTCAGGTCAGATCAAACCTTCTTGTACAGCTGACTGCCTTCCTTCTTGAACCGCTCAGCCTGTTCCGCCAGGCCTTGGGCGACTTCCACGTCGACCGCGTCGATCCGCTGGTTGGCCGCGTATTCGCGGACTTCCTGGGTGATCTTCATCGAGCAGAATTTCGGCCCGCACATCGAACAGAAATGCGCGACCTTGGCCGAGTCCTTCGGCAGGGTTTCATCGTGATACGAACGGGCGGTGTCCGGGTCCAGACCGAGGTTGAACTGGTCTTCCCAACGGAACTCGAAACGCGCCTTGCTCAAGGCATTGTCACGAATCTGCGCGCCCGGGTGGCCCTTCGCAAGGTCGGCGGCATGAGCGGCGATCTTGTAGGTGATGATCCCGGTCTTCACGTCATCCTTGTTCGGCAGACCCAAGTGCTCCTTAGGGGTCACGTAGCAGAGCATCGCGCAACCGAACCAGCCGATCATCGCCGCACCGATACCCGAGGTGATGTGGTCGTAGCCCGGTGCAATGTCGGTGGTCAGCGGGCCGAGGGTGTAGAACGGCGCCTCGTCGCAGCACTCGAGCTGCTTGTCCATGTTCTCTTTGATCAACTGCATCGGCACGTGGCCCGGGCCTTCGATCATGCACTGCACATCGTGTTTCCAGGCAATCTTGGTCAGCTCGCCAAGGGTTTCCAGCTCACCGAATTGTGCTGCGTCGTTGGCGTCGGCAATCGAGCCCGGACGCAGGCCATCGCCCAGCGAGAAGCTGACGTCGTAGGCCTTCATGATTTCGCAGATTTCGTCGAAATGGGTGTAGAGGAAGTTCTCTTTGTGGTGCGCCAGGCACCACTTGGCCATGATCGAACCGCCACGGGAAACGATGCCGGTCACGCGTTTGGCGGTCAGCGGCACGTAGCGCAGCAACACGCCGGCGTGAATGGTGAAATAGTCGACGCCCTGCTCCGCCTGCTCGATCAGCGTGTCGCGGAACAATTCCCAGGTCAGGTCTTCAGCGGCGCCGCCGACTTTTTCCAGCGCCTGATAAATCGGCACGGTGCCGATCGGCACTGGCGAGTTGCGGATGATCCACTCGCGGGTTTCGTGAATGTGTTTGCCGGTGGACAAGTCCATCACGGTGTCCGAACCCCAGCGAATGCCCCAGGTCAGTTTCGCCACTTCTTCTTCGATGGACGAACCCAGTGCGCTGTTGCCGATGTTGCCGTTGATCTTCACCAGGAAGTTACGGCCGATGATCATCGGTTCCAGTTCGGTGTGGTTGATGTTGGCCGGAATGATCGCGCGACCACGGGCGATCTCTTCACGGACGAATTCGGGGGTGATGATTTTCGGCACGCTGGCGCCGAAGCTGTGACCGGCGTGTTGCTGGTCCAGCAGGCCAGCGGCGCGAGCCACTTCCAGCTTCATGTTTTCGCGGATGGCAACGTATTCCATCTCGGCGGTGATGATGCCCTGACGCGCGTAGTGCATCTGGCTGACGTTGGCCCCGGCCTTGGCGCGGCGCGGGTTGTTGACGTGAGCGAAGCGCAGCTTGGTCAGTTCGGCATCGGCCAGACGTTCCTGGCCGAAGTTCGAGCTCAGGCCCGGCAGACGCTCGGTGTCTCCACGGTCGTCGATCCACGCCGAACGCACGTCGCCCAGACCTTTGCGCACATCGATCACCACGTTCGGGTCGGTGTACGGGCCCGAGGTGTCGTAGACCGTGACCGGGGCGTTGATTTCGCCACCAAAGTCAGTCGGCGTCACATCGAGGCTGATTTCGCGCATCGGCACGCGGATGTCCGGGCGAGAGCCCTGAACGTAGACTTTTTGCGAACGGGTGAACGGCTTGACCGATTGCTCATCGACCTTGGCCGAATCACTCAGGTTGATCGCGTTTTTTGATTTTGTAGTCATCACGGGCTCTCCAGACAGCATCCAGGCAGTGGATTGTCGGAGCAGAACCTGAAAGGCACGGACGCACCAGGACTGGTGCTGTGCATCGTCGTCGAGCGTTCGATTGTCGAACAATATCCCGGACGAAGCACAAGAGGACTCGCCGGGTGACGAGAAATCTTGTTCCCTACGCAGGCGCTAACCTGATCAGGTTCAACGGGATCCGAAATTATTCGATCTCAGCCTCATAGCAAGGCACCCCGACAAGAACCCGGCCAGTCTAGACACAACCGGCAAAGAACGCCAACACCGCGGCAAACACCATGATGAATGGCGCAATTGGCAGGACTTGCAGGATTGTTGCCGCCCGAATGCGCAACTACACTCGCTGTGCCCCGCCATGCCTTGACGCTGTGGGGCCCGCGCCGTACCTTTGGCGCCCGGATTATTTTCATAATATTTAGCTAGGGATCGCCTCATGCTGCGCAAACTTTCACTGGCTCTTGCCGTGTCTTGTGCGTCCACCTCAATGGCCGGGGCAGCAGAAGCGCCCTTGTCGACCAAGACCGATCTGGTCAGCGTTTATCAGGAAGCGGTCGACAACAACGCCGATCTGGCTGCAGCCCGCGCCCAGTACGGCGCCCAGAAGGAAGTCGTGCCACAGGCCCGTGCCGGTCTGCTGCCGAATCTGTCTGGCGGCGCCGAAGTGGCCGACGTGCGCACCTCGATCGACCAGCCTTCGGCGATTGCTAACCGCAGTGCTCACTCCTATCAGGCGACGCTGGCGCAGCCACTGTTCCGCGCTGATCGCTGGTTCCAGTACCAGGCCGCCAAAGACGTCAACGAACAGGCCGCGTTGCAACTGTCGGCCACCGAACAGAACCTGATTCTGCAATCGGCGGAAGACTACTTCAACGTGCTGCGCACTCAGGACAATCTGGCCTCGACCAAGGCTGAAGAAGCTGCGTTCAAGCGCCAGCTCGACCAGTCCAACGAGCGCTTCGATGTCGGCCTGTCGGACAAGACCGACGTGCTGCAATCGCAAGCCAGTTATGACACTGCACGGGCCAACCGGATCGTCGCTCAGCGTCAGGTCGATGATGCGTTCGAAGCATTGATCACTTTGACCAACCGTGAGTACAACTCGATTCAGGGCATCGTCCACACCTTGCCAATCCTGCCGCCGGCGCCGAACGACGCCAAGGCCTGGGTCGAAACCGCCGCCAAACAGAACCTCAACCTGCTCGCCAGCAACTTCGCCGTCAGTTCCGCCGAGCAGACGCTGAAGCAGCGCAAGGCCGGCCACTTGCCGACCCTCGATGCGGTGGCCAAGTACGAAAAGGGTGACAACGACGCCCTCGGTTTCGCCAACCCGAATGCCTTTGGTACGTCGTACAGCGGTAACGTCGAGCAGAGTACGCTGGGCCTGCAATTGAACATTCCGATCTACAGCGGCGGACTGACCAGCTCGCAGGTGCGCCAGTCGTATGCGCAACTGGATCAAAGCGAGCAACAGCGTGAAGCGCTGCGCCGGCAGATCGTCGAAAACACCCGCAACCTGCATCGCGCGGTGAACACCGATGTCGAGCAGGTACAGGCGCGCCGCCAGTCGATCATTTCGAACCAGAGCGCGGTGGAAGCCACGGAAATCGGTTATCAGGTGGGTACGCGCAACATCGTCGATGTGCTGGATGCCCAGCGCCAGCTGTACACCTCGGTGCGTAACTACAACAACACTCGTTACGACTACATCCTCGACAACCTGCGTCTGAAGCAGGCAGCAGGGACGTTGAATCCGGGTGACCTGCAGGATCTGGCGCGCTATCTGAAACCGGACTACAACCCGGACAAAGACTTCCTGCCACCCGACCTGGCCAAGGCTGCCGAAGCCCAGCTCAAGGCCAGGCCTTAACAGGCGAAAAAATCCCCGTGGCGAGGGGATTTATCCCCGCTGGGCTGCGAAGCGGCCCCGCTTTTTTTCAGCTGTCTCGAGTTGTTCGGCCTGACGACTGCTGCGCAGTCGAACGGGGATAAATCCCCTCGCCACAGAGACCTCATCTCTCAGTAACGTTCGAGCCAGACGTTATTTGATCAGTCTGCCCAACCCATCCAGCAACCGCTGCAACGCGCCCTGATTGCGGCGCATCACTGTCAGCCCGGCCTCGGCCATGCGTTGTGCATCGCGGGGCAGTTCGAACAGGCGCTGCACTTCCACCGCCAGCCCTTCGGCATCATCGACTTCGACCAACGCCCCGGCGCTGCGCAATTGCGCGGCGATGTCGAGGAAGTTGAACAGATGCGGGCCACTGATCACCGGTTTCGCCAACGCCGCTGGCTCCAGCAGGTTATGCCCGCCGTTCGGCACCAGACTGCCGCCGACAAACGCGCTGTCTGCCAGCGCATAAAGAAACAGCAACTCGCCCATGGTGTCGCCGAGTAGTACCGACGTGCTGGCATCGACAGCAGCGCCGGTCGAACGCCGCACCGTGGCGAAACCTTCGCGCTGGCACAACTCGAACATCGGATTGAAGCGCTCCTGATGGCGCGGCACCAGAATCAGCAGCGCATCAGGATGACTGGCCAACAGCCGACGATGGGCGCTGAGCACCACTTCATCTTCGCCTTCATGGGTGCTGGCGGCGATCCACACCGGACGCTCCAGCGCCTGCCATTGCCCACGCAATTCGGCGGCACGTTGCAGCAGTTGCGGGTCGATGGTCAGGTCGAACTTGATTGAGCCGGTCACTTCGACCGCTTCCGGGCGTGCGCCCAAGTCACGGAAGCGCTGCGCCTCGGCTTCGGTCTGCACCGCGAGCAGGCTCATTTCGGCGAGCATCGGCGCGGTCAGCTTGCTGAAGCGGCCATAGCCTTTGGCCGAACGCTCGGACAACCGGCCGTTGGCCAGCGCCACCGGAATCCCACGCTTGGCGCATTGGTGAATGTGGTTGGGCCAAAGCTCGGTTTCCATGATCACCGCGAGTTTTGGCTGCAGCCGATCCAGAAAACGCGCCGAAGCGCACGGCAAGTCATACGGCAGATAGCAGTGCTGAATGCGGGGCTCGTTGGCGAACAGCGCCAGAATCCGCTCCGAACCGGTCGGGGTCATGCTGGTCACGGTAATCGGCAGCTGTGGATAACGTTGCAGCAGCGCACGGATCATCGGCGCGGCAGCGATGCTTTCGCCCACCGACACCGCGTGTACCCAGATGCCTCCGGGTTGCAGCGTCGGCATCCCGCAGGAGAAACGTTCGGCAATCCGTTTAGCGTACGCCGGCGCCTTGCGCGCCCGCAGCCACAGCCGAATCGCCACCAATGGCAGCCCCAGATAAAACAGCGCGGTGTAGAGAGTTCTATTCATGGCGGCGGAGTTTATCGACTTTTGTCGCCGATCGCCCGCAAGTGCACGGCAAAACGCTCGGCGAGCCAACGCGCCGCCGGCCCCAGCGGCTCATCGCGGCGCCAGACCAACTCGACGACCAATGACGGCGGGGTCCATTCGCTGTCCAGTTCGACCATCGAGCCCTGATACGCCGAATACTGCACGACGTGGCGCGGCAACCAGGCCCAGCCGAGATCGCGCACCAGCCACTCGGCCATCACGTAGAAACTGTCGGCACGCCAGACCTGCGGACTGGCGGGTTCATTGCCCGGATAGACGCTGGTTTGCGTCGACATCAACAATTGTCGGTGTTGCGCCAGCTGCTGGCAGGTGACGTAGGACTGCGTCGCCAACGGATGATTGATCCCGCAGACGGTGACCATTTCCACGCTGCCGAGCACCCGGCGCTCAAGCGCTTCGGGGATTTCGTCGTGATAGAACAACAGGCCGAGATCGGCGCGACGCTCGACCAGTTTGCGCGCGACTTCACCTTGGGCGGCGCTGGTCAGTTGCACTTCCAGACTGGGAAACTGCTCGGCCAGCGCACCGAAACTTTCCACCAGTGCCTGATAGGGCATCGCCTCGTCCTGCGCCACGCGCAATTGCGCTTCCTGGCCACGCATCATCGCCATGGCCCGACCGTTCAGGCGCTCGCATTGGCGTAACACCTCGCGCGCTTCCTCAAGCAACGCTTCTCCCGCTTCAGTGAGGCTAGGCTGGCGTCCACTGCTACGCTCAAACAGGCTGACGCCCAAGTCGTCTTCCAGCAAGGCAATCGCACTGCTGATCGCCGACTGCGCCTTGCGCTGATGCCGCGCCACAGCAGAAAACGAGCGCTGTTCGGCGACGTCGACAAACACGCGCAGTTGATCCAGATTCCATTGCATGTTCATCAGCAAGCCCATCTTCAAAACAGATAGGTAATGACTTTACCCCATCTGGAGAATCACTAGAATGCCGACCTCAGAAAGCAACGTTTTACTTGAGGATTGAACCATGAACGCCTACGCCTACCTGGCCATCGCCATCTGTGCCGAAGTGATCGCCACTGTTTCGATGAAAGCGGTCAAAGGCTTCAGCACGCCGCTGCCATTGATTCTGGTGATCTGCGGCTACGCCATCGCGTTCTGGATGCTGACGCTGGTGGTACGCACGGTGCCGGTGGGCGTGGCGTACGCGGTGTGGGCCGGCATGGGCATCGTGATGGTCAGCGTCGCGGCGCTGTTCATCTACGGACAGAAGCTGGATGTGCCGGCAATGATGGGCATGGGCCTGATTGTGCTGGGCGTGGTGGTGATTCAACTGTTCTCGAAAACCGCCGGCCACTGATTCATACCGTTCCAATGTAGGAGTGAGCCTGCTCGCGATAGCTATAGTCGACTCGACATTTAAGCTGACTGACCCGCCGCTATCGCGAGCAGGCTCACTCCTGCAGGCTTTGGGTTCAGCCTGTTGATCACCAACAATTCCCCTCTTTCACGAGTCTGTATACTGCGCCCTCGTCTTGAACACTGAGGTCGCTGCATGCCATCCGTTATTTCCACCGACGTTCTGATTGTCGGCGCTGGTGTCGCCGGCCTCTGGCTGAATGCGCGCCTGCGCCGTCAGGGTTTTTCGACCGTGCTGGTGGAAAGCGCCAGCCTCGGCGGCGGACAGAGTGTGAAGTCGCAAGGCATCATCCACGGCGGCGCCAAGTACGCACTGCACGGTGCGCTGACCGGTGCTTCCGAAGCCATTGCCGACATGCCACGACGCTGGCGTGAAGCGCTGGCCGGAGACGGCGAGCTGGATCTGAGCGGCGTGCGCCTGCTCTCCGAAGCTCACTATCTGTGGTCGCCCGGCACTATCGCCGGCAATCTCACCAGTTTCTTCGCCAGCAAAGCCGTGCGTGGCCGAGTCGATCAGGTCAAGGGCGATCAACTGCCGCCCGCCCTGCAAGACAAGCGCTTCAAGGGCAAGGTCTATCGCCTCGCCGAATTGGTGGTCGACGTGCCGAGCCTGATCCAGCGTCTGGCGGATCTGGCCGGCGACGGCTTGCTCGCCGGCCAAGTGATCGAGCCGTTGCTCGACGGCGGCGTGCTGGTCGGCCTCAAGGTCGATGGCCGCGCGATCCGTGCCCAGCGCATCGTGCTCAGCGCTGGCGCCGGCACCGCCGCACTGCTCACCGACCTCGGCCTGACCAAACCGGCCATGCAACGCCGTCCGCTGCACATGATCATCGCCAAAGGCCCGAGCCTGAAACCGCTGTACGCCCACTGCCTGGGCGGCGGCACCAAACCGCGCATCACCGTCACTACGCATCCGGCGGCTGATGGCAATTGGGTCTGGTATATGGGCGGCGACATCGCCGAAAGCGAAGGCGTGGCCCGCGAGCCCGCTGAGCAGATCGCTACCGCGCAGAAAGAACTCGGCCAGTTGCTGCCGTGGATCGACCTGAGCACCGTGCAATGGGCCACCCTGCGGGTGGATCGCGCCGAACCGCTGCAATCGGGCCTGACCCGACCGGACAACGCGTTCCTAGCCGAGGAAGGTCGTCTGCTGGTGGGCTGGCCGACCAAACTGGCGCTGGCGCCGGACTTCGCCGACCGGGTCATCGCCTCCCTTGAGCGCGACGGTATTCAGCCAAGTGCTGCCGAGCCACTGCCCGAACTGCCGAAACCACCAATGGGCGTCCCGGCCTGGGAGCAACTGCTGCCATGAGCCTGCCAACCCTGCATGACTTGCATCGCCCACTGGGCAGCACCGGCCTGATGGTTTCGCCGCTGGGCCTGGGCACGGTCAAACTCGGCCGCGACCAAGGGGTGAAATACCCCAACGGTTTCCAGATTCCCGACGACGACGCGGCGCGCATGCTGCTCAAGCAGGCCCGCGAACTGGGCATCAACCTGATCGACACCGCGCCAGCTTACGGTCGCAGCGAAGAACGCCTCGGCCCGCTGTTGCGCGCCCAGCGAAACGACTGGGTCATCGTCAGTAAGGTCGGCGAAGAATTTGCTGATGGCTTGTCGCACCACGATTTCAGCGCGGCTCACACTCGATTGTCAGTGGAGCGCAGTCTGCAACGTCTGGAAACGGATTTTATCGACCTGGTATTGGTGCATTCCGACGGCAACGATCTGGCAATCCTCAACGACAGTGAAGTCTATGAAACCCTCGCGGCGCTGAAGGCCGAGGGCAAGATTCGCGGCTTCGGCTTCTCCGGCAAAACTGTCGAGGGCGGGCTGAAAGCGCTGGAGCAAGGCGACTGCGCGATGGTCACTTACAATCTCAATGAGCAAAACGAGAAGGCCGTGATTGACTATGCTGCTGCTCACGGCAAAGCCATTCTGGTGAAGAAGGCTTTGGCCAGCGGTCACGTCTGCCTGAGTCCCGGCGTCGATCCGGTTCGCGCCAGTTTCGAGTTGTTGTTCCAACAGCCTGGCGTCGCCAGTGCTATTGTCGGCACCATCAATCCGCTGCACCTCGCCCACAACGTTGCGACCGTTGCCCAGGTCCTTCGTGGTCATTGACGCCGCCTCGCGGCCTTAAGCAGGAGCCGACATGCCGCGCACGCTCATCAGAAAGAACCCGAGCAACTTCAAGACCCTGCCGCTATTCGTCGAAGCCACGCCCGAAGGCCTGAGTTATCAGAGCGTCGGCATGCCGCTGAATTTCGCCCAGACCTTGCAGCGGCGCAAACCGGTCAGCGTCGCGGATGCCGAACGCTTTGCCCTGGAACTGGCAAACCTCGGGGTCTCGGTGCGCCTGACCCTGCATTGGCAGAATCGCGATTACTGGGTGCTGGTGCGCCAGCGCAGGCAGGATCGCGGCGACGTCGTGCTCAAGTTGATTTCCGGTTACGTGCCGGCTCACGAATTGAATATTCCGTTGCATACAGCGATCCAGGAGATCGCCGAAGAGTGCCTGCTGGAAACCCCGGAAGGCTGGCTCGGTGGCCGATTCAACGATACCTGGCTGCCCGCGCCTTACTCGTCCGCGCTGCATTATCGCGAGGCGCTGCCCTTTCGCCTGACGCCGTTGTCCGGCTCGGCTCTCCCGGTGCGCTGCGCCAATCTGCAATTGCAGGAACGGCCGCGGGCCTACGTGCATCTGCCGACCGCCTCTCTCCAACTGATTTATGACTTGCGCCTGGAAGTCCCCAAGGAAGCCAAATCCCTGAGCCTGTTCCACGTCGATGAACGTCTGGAAGGCGATCAACTGGTGGCCCGGCTCGACCGCAAACGTCCCGATCTGTATTTGATGCCGCTACAGGATGGCGAACCTCTTGCAGAGCTCTACACGCTGAAGAAGGGTCAGCTGTATCCGGCAGGTACCCGTGGCCTGTATCTGGCCGAAAGTTTTGCCCGACAGGACGGCTGGGTGGTACGCGAAGAGCGGATTCGCTGGAAGGACTGGCTGGCGCAACAAGGCTTGCTGCCGGCCAAAGCACCGCGTCAGAGCCTCAAGCAACTGAGCATCAAGGCGCTGAAACTGGTCGGGCTGGTCAAGCGCAGCGCCGGAAAGTGACGCTCTAGCGCTGGCGATCCATGAAGGTGCGCAGCGTGGCGAAGAAGTGGAAATAACGGTTCTCGCGCTTGCCCATACCGCGTTTGGGAGAGAACGATTCTTCGGCGAACGCACCATTGATACGCACGCGGGAGGCTTGGGTTTTCAGAGTACAGACCTTCGCATCAGCCTGTTGCAGTGCATATTTGAGCAACCGCTCGGAGTGCAGCTTTCTTCCAGTAGCCTTGCAGAAATCGAAGATGCGCTCGATGCGTTTACCGTAAGCGACGTAAGTATCACGACCGCAAATGGCAAACCGATCATTCAATCCACCCCACCACTGCCAGTCAGGAATGTAGGCGTTGTGGCGGCGCGCCTGCGGAGCCTTGAACACATAAGCCGGCAACGGCGTGTGAAAGAAATTGTCCGGGCGTACGAACACAACAAAGTCGGGATCGAAAGACTCGATGGCCGTGGTCACGGTGTGCAGCGAATTCAATTGAAAGATCAGGTTGCGCAGCGACGCATAGTCGTCCGCCCAGGTATCGCCGAGTGACTTCACGCGCTCGAAATCCCAACGCTCCAGCACGCCCTCAGTTGACGTAAGCGAACCTGTCATCGACTCGAAAGGCCGGTAGTTATCGGCGCTTAATTCACCCCGCTCGCCCGAACGGGTGTTTTGCACTTCGTCGACTTTGTAGAGGTGATAGAAACATTTCACCTCGCAATCCGCAGGCAATTGCGCCAGCACGTTCTCCTCGATGGAAGGAAAACAGATCTGCGAATTTCTTGGGATTCCGAAAAAAGCCACTGCAACTTTCAACACTCAACAGCACCTTTTAATAGTGATTCGTCGCTCATTTGCGACGCAGTAACCGTTGCCACCAAGGGCGCGGCTGAAGAGCCACAACCGTGACGTCGGCCTGTTGCAGCCAGTCGCGCTCGTAGTCCCAGGCGTGTCCGCCCCAGAGTTTTCCCGCTTCATTGGAAAAACCCAGGGTCATGAGCTGGTAGGTGTATCCGCCATGCCCGCGTAACCAGTCAAACAACACCAGGGCGTTGAACCCCGTGGAGGGGCCGACATAACGCTTGCCGCCCGGGCGATCAACCGGGTAGTTCCACAGCGGCGGAAGTGGAATGCGCTCGCGCAAAAGTGCCACACCAGGCACCGGGCTCATCGCCCCCGTTACCCCGACCAGCACAGTGAAACTGCGCTCGCCGGCCTGCTCGACCAATTGCTGAACCTGAGGGTTGCGGGGCAGACCGAAAAAGTACGCATCCGGTGCGTTGAAGCCATGAACCAGGACATTGACGCTGCGCGGGTCAAGCAAGGGTGCCTTGACGCAGGTATTGAAGCTGACCACGACGTCATCCACGCCGATGTTCAGTCCGGCGAAATCAGCGGCGGTAATCGCCGGGTTGTTGGCAATCAGCACCACTCGGGGTGCACGCTGCAAACAGGCCTTGAAGGCCGGCGAAAAGGCATCGGGAACGCATTGATCGCCGCCGGGCAGCGCATCCAGCGCCATGTATTCGCCGTTTTTCGGCGCTTGATGCTCCTTCATTTACACCGGCACCTTCATCCCGTAGCGCAATTTTACCCACCACTGGGTGAACGCCGAAGGCGGTTGCCACGGACGCATTTCACGCTGGATTTCAGCGGCAAGGGTCTGCCCGACGCGGGCAAAGGAATAACGGCTTTCGGCAAACGCCTGCCCATTGGCGGCGATGCGCTCGGCCAGCGCAGGATCGCCCTGCAACAGTTTTATCTTTTCTACCGCCTCGTCTTCGCTGCGGTAGAACACCGTGTTGTGCATGTCTTCGAAACCCAGCAGCGTGTCTTCCTCGCCCTGACTCCACGCCAGCAGTACGCAGCCGCAGGCCATCGCTTCGAAGTTCTTGATCATGAATTCGTTCATGCCAATGTCGGCGCTGACAAAGATCCGGATGCGATTGAGCGTTTCCAGGTATTCGGCGCCGGATTTGGTGCGGGTCACCAGCATGCCGGTGCGCTTGGACAGTGACTCGAGAATCGCTTTGCGCTGAGCGTATTCGGTGCTTTTCAGGCTACCGAGGAAACCAATCGGGATGTCGCGCTCGGCACCGGTGTTGCGCAGCATCTGCTCGTCATAGCCCTTGGACACGAACACCGTGTCGATGCCTTCGGCGTTCATTTTGCGAGCAACCACGGCACCGGACACCAGCGCCCGGCAACTTGGCAGGCGACTGTAGAGCCGCGAGTAGACCTTGCGGTACTTACTCGCGGGCATGTAGTTCTGGTAGGCGTCGTGTTCGAGGAAGATCAGCCCCGGGATGCACTTGAGCACACGCAGTTGCGGCGCCAGGCGTTTCACGCGAGAGAAGATCACCACCCGGTCAAAGGTCTGATAATCGACAGAGGCGAGAAACGAGCCCAGGTTCATCTGCTGCTGTTTACTCAGACGAAAGATGGAGCACTCATCGCAGTTCTGCTGCACGATTTCGTACAGCCGATCCAGAATGACTCGCTGCTCGTCCATCACCAGGAGCATGACTTTCATAAATTAAGTTACCACGTGACAAGTACAGGCAAGCGCATCGGGTTTGTAGCAGCCGACATCAAAAGAAACGGTTAAATCCCCACGGCAAAACCCGTTCATACGCAGTACACAACGGAAAGTATTCACTGGATCAACGATTGCGAATCTTCTCGACAATCGCCGTTGTCGAGCTGTTTTCAACCAACCCCAAAACCTTCACCGTGCCGCCATAGGCAGTCACGATATCCGCGCCGACCACTTGGTCGATGCCGTAATCCCCACCTTTGACCAACACGTCCGGCTTGACCTCACGCAACAGGTTTT
Source organism: Pseudomonas sp. McL0111 (assembly GCF_052567255.1). Lineage (NCBI taxonomy): Bacteria > Pseudomonadati > Pseudomonadota > Gammaproteobacteria > Pseudomonadales > Pseudomonadaceae > Pseudomonas > Pseudomonas sp. McL0111. The sequence goes on from NZ_CP199585.1 coordinate 981,668, forward strand.
CCGGCGTGCCTTCAGCAAAACTGATGACCCAGTCCACGGCGCCCAAGCCAGCCAATACAGCCATACGCCGATCAACACTGTTGATCGGACGGCCAGGGCCCTTCAGGCGACTGACCGAAGCATCGTCGTTAACTGCAACAATAAGACGATCGCCTTGGGCGCGCGCCTGTTCCAGATAGGTCACATGGCCAGCATGCAGAATATCGAAGCAGCCATTGGTGAAGACAATTCTTTCGTTGTGCGCACGGGCGTCGGCAACCGCCAGCAGCAGTTGCTCGATCCCCAGCACACCGCGCTCGGAACCTTCTTCGCGCTGAATCGCGCGGCGCAGTTCCGGTGCACTGATGGCCGCCGTACCCAGCTTGCCGACCACAATGCCTGCTGCCAGGTTGGCCAGGGCCACCGCGTGAGGCAACTCCTCGCCGGCAGCAATCGCCGCCGCCAGGGTCGAAATCACGGTATCGCCAGCACCCGTCACATCAAATACTTCACGAGCGCGGGCAGGCAGGTGCAGCGCCGGATGATCCGGTCGCAGCAGGGTCATGCCGTGTTCGCCACGGGTCACCAGCAGCGCACCGAGTTCGAGGTCGTGCATCAGGGTGGCACCCTTGCTCACGAGTTCGTGCTCATCGGCGCAACCGCCGACGATGGTTTCGAATTCGCTGAGGTTCGGGGTGATCAGGCTCGCGCCACGATAGATCGAGAAATCCTTACCCTTGGGGTCGGCCAGCACCGGAATGTTGCGGGCACGGGCTGCCTGGATCAGCGCCTGATGGTTTTTCAGTGCGCCTTTGCCGTAGTCGGACAACACCAGCACCTTGACGCCTTCGAGCAGATCATCGACCTGCGAGGCAAGGGCCAGGGCATCAGTGGAGAAAGGTTCTTCAAAGTCGATACGCAGCAATTGCTGGTGCCGGCTCATGACCCGCAGCTTGACGATGGTCGGCTGGTGAGCGATGCGCTGGAACAACGCCCGCACACCCGCAGCCTCAAGGCTGTTGCCGAGACTGTCGGCGGCTTCGTCGTCGCCGGTCACGCCGACCAGCGATGCAGGAGCACCCAGCGCGGCGATGTTCAGGGCAACGTTGGCAGCGCCACCCGGGCGATCCTCGATCTGCTCGACCTTGACGACCGGAACCGGGGCCTCAGGGGAAATCCGTGAGGTTCCGCCATGCCAGTAACGGTCGAGCATGACATCGCCGACTACCAAGACAGGCGCTTGATCGAAACGCGGCATGGACAACTTCATGGAGCAACCCACATACAAAATGAACAGGGGCGCGATATTAACACAGGGTAAAGCGTCGTCCGCCTCATTCTGAAAGGTCGCGCACCCAGAACAATTCATGACGCCGGACTGCCTTGCGGAAAAACTCGTTACTGCCTGTTTCAGGCCAACGTCGCCCCGCCAGCACCCTCTGTATCCAGCGACGTAACTGGCGTTTGAACACCGGTGCCCCTTGCAGATCGTGTTCCATGGCCAGCGCCATCGCCTTGTCCAGTTGCACATCCGGCGACACCAACGGACTCCAGAGCCGGTCAGCAGGCAACGGCTCGATGGCTGGCGGCAACGCGATGCCACTTCCAGCCGGGCCCATCGGCCAGCGGTCATTGTCATGCAGGTGATTGGCGTACATCAGCAACGTCGTCGGCTTCCAGTTGCTGGCAGCGACTGCCTCAAGGAGCGCGCGGGTGGACGCGACATGATCGCCATGCGGGTCCAGTTCGGGATGCGGAGTCACCAGCACTTGCGGACGGAAATGCTCCAGCAATGCCGTCAGGTCTGCGACCAGATTCTGCCAGGTAGCCGCGCCATCCAGATCAGCCGGCAGAGCAACAGGGTTATGCCGACGCACGCTGCGCACGTCGCTTTCCTCGGACTCGCGGGAGCCGAATGCCTTGGCCGGCTCTTCGGCCATCGGCGGCAATTGCAGACAGTAATAGCCCAATTGCACGCAATGACTGGCGGGCACGCCACCCCAGAGAGGGATGGTCAGGCTGTCCCAACTGCGCAGGCGCCCCTTCAAACGGGCCGCCTGAGCCTGATTCAAGCCCAGGCGATGGAACTCTTCTGCTTCGATCTCCCCCTGAGTCAGGGTGACGATGCTGACCTCTTCGCTCTGGCTATACAGGCCAAAAGCAGCCAGCTCGGCATCATCGGCATGCGGCGCAATGACCATCACCCGCTGACGGCTGTAGTCGGGACTGGCCATGACCCAGAGCGTGCCCTTGGCACTCACGCTGCAATGACGCCCGCACAGCTTCAGCGAACCTTGCTCCAACGCCTCCCTTTGCCCGGAAAGATTGAGGAAACGCTTGCCCTTGACGCCTCGTTCGAACTCCTGCCGGTCATTGCCGATTTCGACGCAAGGGTCTAGCCAGCGCCCCAGCCAGGAGGCCTTCAATTGAAGTTCAAGTACGAGGGTTTCGCCTGGCGCCAATGGCCCGCTCAAGCGCACTAAGCCGTTTTCGAGGCTGATGGCCTGACTTGGCGTGTCCGCAGGAAAGTCGTAGTGATAGTCGTCGCCGGGACGATAGAACAAATGATCGGCAAACCACGCTTCGTGGGCGACCCACGCCAGCACCAGCAACAGCGGCACCAGCCACCAGGCGATCAGAAAACCGACCACCGCCAGCGCCAACAGAAACGCAATCAGGAACAATCGCTTGTTGCGCCGATGGATCTTGAGCAGCTGTTGCTTGCGCGCACTCATCAATTCAAACCTGGTAGACCGGCACCGTGTGGCACCAGCGATCCTTGTATTCGCGGTCAGCACGACCGAATGAGTAGCGCAGGGGTTTGCCCAGCGCATGCGCATCCGCCCAGGCCTGCTGCGTGTTGACGAAACTGAGCACGCTGCCGGGACTGAACTCGCGACTCTGCGGGTCGACGCCACCGTTGACGTACTCCAGCGAGACCCACTGCGGTGCTTCGACTCGATAGAGAATCTGGACCGCTACCGGCGCAGAATCGAGCATCACCAGCGAACCGGTCATGAATTCGCGCAGCAAGGTGAAGACCTCAACCAGTCCAGCCTTGCCGGGCACTTCGAAACCCCAGCGCCGCTGAAACAGATCGCCGTAAATCGTAGCCTGCTCCTGAGGGGCAAGCCCGGACATGGCAACCAGCGAGCCACCCGCCTCTTCCAGCAGACGCTGCTCGCGCCGCTGGTTATAGCGAAACTTCTTCGAATAGTCTTCCGGGGCCCTGGCCAGCGCCAGACCTTCGGGTTGCGCTTTCAGGGTGCTGATCTGGCCGGCATTGAGCTGGGAGACATAAGCGGCGCGCTGGCGCACCGGCACTACTGTCTCCGCAGCGATAGGCAGGATGATTTCTGCATTACCCATGTCGAGCAAGCCGCGCTTGCCTTCGCGCTTGAGCACTTGCTTGGACAGGGCGACATGACGCCCCCAACAGGCAACGGCGCCGACTACGTCGCCATCAACGACCCAGCCCAGATAATGCAGCTTGATGCCCAAAAACGCCGACAGGCGCTCGACCACTTCAGGGTGAGTCGCAAAGCTGCCGCCAAAACGCTGCCAGGCCTGCGCGTAGGCATCACGGTCAATCTCGGTCCAGCCACGTTCGCGCCAGGCGCGAAACATGCTCAGCATACGTCCGTCACATGGGCCGGCTGCGATTCGTCACCCTCTTCAAACTCTCTGGCATGCAGGCGCGAGTAATAGCCGTTCTGCTCCAGCAGTTGCGCGTGGGTGCCACGCTCGACGATCTGCCCCTCATCCATGACCAGAATCAGGTCGGCCTTCTCGATGGTGCTCAAACGGTGCGCAATCACCAGCGTCGTGCGGTTCTGCACCACATGATCCAGCGCCGCCTGAATGTGCCGTTCCGATTCGGTATCGAGGGCCGAAGTGGCCTCGTCGAGAATCAGCAACGGCGCATCCTTGAGCAGGGCGCGGGCGATGGCGATGCGCTGACGCTGGCCACCGGACAGCAGCACGCCGTTTTCACCGACCATGGTTTCGTAGCCTTGCGGCATTTTGATGATGAACTCGTCGGCGTAAGCCTCGGTTGCAGCGCGCTTGACCTCATCGAAAGGTGCGCCGGCCAGATCGCCGTAAGCGATGTTGTTGGTCACCGTATCGTTGAACAGAGTCACCTGCTGGGTCACCAGAGCAATCTGACGACGCAGACTGCGCAAGGTGAAGTCCTGCACTTCCACGCCGTCGAGCAGAATCTGCCCTTGTGCATGCTGATAGAAACGCGGAATCAGGCCCGCCAGAGTGGATTTGCCGCTGCCGGAGCGCCCGACCAGAGCAACCATCTGCCCCGGTTCGACCACAAAGCTGATGTTGTTGAGCACCTGCTTTTCGGTGTCCGGGTACTGGAAGCTGAGATTGCGCACTTCCAGACGACCGTCGAGACGATCACGCTCGACCGTGCCCTGATCCACTTCGGCAGGCTCATCCAGTTGCTCGAAAATACTCTCGGCACCGGCCACACCTTTCTGGATGGTGGAGCTGACCTCGGAGAGCTGACGAATCGGCTTGGGCAGCAGACCCGCCATGGTGATGTAAGCCACCAGATCGCCCGGCGACGCATCGCCACGGAGGTAGAGCACCAGAAACATCACCACCGCCATGGCACTGTAAGTCACCAATTGCAGCATCGGCGTATACACCGCGCCGGTTTTGGTCATCGTCAGTTGCTTGTCGGTGTTGCTCTGGCTGGCGTCGCGGAAACGCTGCTTTTCGTAGGTCTCGCCACCAAAGCTGCGCACCACGCGATAGCCATGAATGGTCTCGGACGCCACGTGGGTGACGTTACCCATGGAAACCTGGATCTTCTTGCTCTGCTTGCGGAATTTACGGCTGGTGCTGTTCACCATCACGCCGATGAGCGGCAGGATCGCCACCATCACCAGAGTCAGTTTCCAGTTCATCCACAGCAGGGTGCAGAACAGGAAAATCACGGTCATGCCTTCGCGAATCACCACTTTGATCGCATCGGTGGCTGCGCCGGTCACCATCGTCACGTTGAAGGTGATGCGGGAAATCAGGTGGCCGGAATTGTTCTTGTCGAAAAAGCGGTTGGGCAATTCCAGCAGCTTGTTGAACAGTACAACTCGCAGATCATGGACCAGGCCGAGCGAAACCCGCGCCAGAAAGAAGTTGCCCAGAAACGAACCCACGCCCTGCCACAGTGCGATGAAGACGATCATCAGCGGCACGGTCTCCAGCAACTGCAACTTGCCAAGGTAAGGATTGCCCGGGAACAGGCTGGCCTCGGGGTTGGCCAGTCCGTCGACAAAGTATTTGAGGATGTAGGCGAGCATCGGCTGGGTCGACGCGAAAATCAGAAACCCGACGATACTGAGAATGAACAGGCCCGCATAAGGCCGCACGTAAGCCAAAAGACGGAAGTAGATCGCCAGCGTAGACTGGGCTTTCGGTTCAGGGCTGCTCATGGTAATCCGCGCAAATCAGTGAGGCGCGGATGATATCACAGGCCTTTTCCCCCCAATAAACATGACGGGAAGCCAGCTCTCGGCCAAGTCGGTTAAGATAGCCGGCTCACGATGGGGAGTCAGGCATGCAATCGATTGATCACAACAGCTACGAGGCACTGCGTAAGGGTGCGCACGTACTGGAAGCCGACGGTTCCGGCGACAAGGTGCTCAAGTTGGCCGATGGCCGCATGCTCAAGCTGTTTCGCCGCAAGCGACTGCTCAGTTCGGCGCTGTTTTATCCCTACGCGCAACGCTTCGCCGACAACACCCGCGCCCTCGAACAGCGGGGCATTCTGTGTCCGAAGGTCATCGCGGTGTATCGCATACCGAGCATTGAACGTGACGGTGTCTACTATGACCCGCTGGCTGGCATGACCATTCGCCAGTTGCAGAACAACAACGAGGAAGCCGACGCCTTGCGATTCAAGCTGGGTGGGTACTTCGCGCAACTGCACGACAAAGGCGTGTACTTTCGATCGCTGCATTTCGGCAACGTCGTGCTGACCCCGGACAATCAATTGGGGCTGATCGACATTGCCGATCTGCGCTGCCAGAAACGTGCGCTGAGCGACAGCAAGCGCCTGCGCAACTTCGCCCACCTGCTGCGCTACAAGGAAGACCGCCAGTGGCTACTGGGGCAGGACGCTGGCGACACCTTCATCGAAGGTTACCGCCAGGCCTTGCCGAGCAACCGCCAAGCGCCATTAATTGCACGCCTGCGCCCGCTGCTCGACTGACTTTTACTTGCCGATGACCAATATCGTCGCGCCCTTGCGATTGGCAAAGTGCTCGATGATGCGCATTTTGTGTGCAACCAGCCAGTCGTTCAGCCACGGCTCATCACCCTTCGCATCAATCAGGAAGTAGCGATAGTTGTCTGCCTGCGCGGCCGACATCGCCTCTTCTCGGGTCAACGTCGGAAGCACGTAGCCGCGCCCAGCGTAATAACTGATACGCCCGTCCTCAAAGTAGGCCGGCGCGCCCGGCTCGACATGCGCAGACAGCCAGCGGCCTGCCTCGACGTAATGAGTCTTCCCGGCGCCGAATGAGAGGACGTTCGACAGCATCACCAGCAAACCCACCACCACCAGCGCTTTGCCCAAACGCGGAGACTGGCCGACAAATGCCGCCAGCCCCATCGCCAGCACCGGTACAAACAGCAGATTGAGGAAGCTCATGTATCGGCTGTTCATGAACTGCTGCTTGATAAAGAACAGCACCAATACCAGCAGATATAGCACTGCCGCCCAGGCGAACGGACGATAGTCACGCCAGTAGGCACCCAGAACCCCCCAGTTGCGACGCAAAACGAAGGGGACGGCAAAAGGCCCCATCAGCTTCACAAAACTGATCGCCATGGTCGCCAGAATGCCGAAGAAGATGATCTGACCGGCGTCGTCCTGCGAATACTTGTTGACCAGCGAGTTGGCGAATTGCTGACACAGCAATTGAAACGAAGAAAACACGCTATGCGGCGAGATCATGTCCAGGTAGATCATCATTCGGGCCGACATCAGCGCTCCCGACACCGACACGACCACCAAGCCTATCAAGGGCAACAATGCGAACTGAAAAAACTGTTTGCGCCGTTGCGGCGCCCACAGATTGGGCAGTTGCCAAAGCGCCAGTGCGGGCCATAACAATAAAGCCTCAAGCCGAAAAAACACCGCACCCACGATCGCCAGATGAATGAATGCCGCCCGCAACCAGCCGCCGCGAGCCTGCCAGCGCATCGAAAGCCAGAACGTCAGGGTGCAGAAGAACCAGAACCCGCATTCGCGGATGATGTCATCTCGAAAACTATTGATCGCCGGCATCGCCAGCATCACAAGACAGGCCCAGCGGGCAATCTCGGGGGAACGCTGGCGGATGCAATCCACCATCAGCGCGCTGGTGCCGGCGAAGAACAGGCCGCACCAGAGATAGGCACTCAGCTCCAGCGGCAAGTGCAGAACAACATGCGTACCCGCCAGAAGTAACGAAAACCAGGGCCAGTCAAAAGACTCCCAGGCTACATTCGGCCCGAGGAGCGTGACCCGCTGGGCGATATCAATGTAAAGGGCTGCATCGCGTGCGACTGTCGCGCTACCCATCACGGCAACCAGTGATAGCAACACGCTGGCGAAAAACGCCAGCCATACCGGATGCTCATCCACAATTCTGGAGATCTGAGTTCCCACTTTATTGCGCGTTTCTTTCACCCAACCCCCTCAACAGCACTCACCACAAGGCTCGCGAACGACACCTTCGAGCATTCACCGAAACAACAGACGTATAGCCTTGCGAGTGTATGACCAGCGAGTAAGTGTGCGCCAGTCGGCGCATAGCGCCTGAAAGTAGAACGCTCGGGCCAGTTTGTATTCTTTATGGGAGTAGCAGTCGCGAAACAGCGACAGGCAACGCTGCGCCATAAATGCCTGACGCAAATCGTGAAACTCTTCAGGCATGCGCCGCACGGAAAAAACCTCGTCAACAACCCGCTCCGTACCGGCAGCAAGGCTTTGACGCAAATCGTGACGCATGCTGTCGGCGTGTTTGTAGATCAGCGCAACGGGCTGATTCAGAACACTACACGGAAAGCGTGCCAGCACTTGGGCGAACACTGGCAGATCTTCGACATTGCGCAAGTGTTCGGGGTAGTTGCCCGGCGCGAACACCTCCCGATGCATCGCGCTGGCACCATTGGAAATCGACACGGTTTTGTCCAGCAGATACCCCTGAACACACTGACGCGAAGTCGCTGGCAGGGGCTTGGCCATTTGCAGGCTGCGCCTCCCCCCGGCAAAAACCGACCAATGCGCACCAATGATCATCCGGCTATGAGGATTTTCACCAATGTGCTGCGCCAAGGCTGCCAAAGCGCCCGGCGCCATCTCGTCATCGGAATCGAGGAAAACAAGATACTGCCCGGTCGTCTCCTCGATCCCTCGGTTGCGCACCGAAGACAGTCCTCCATTGCTTTTTCGCAAACTGCGAAAGCGACCCGGATACTTTTCCAGAAGTGCTTGCAGCACCTCTGGCGTCTCGTCGGTGGAACCATCATCGATGACGAGCAAATCAGCCGCCGCTTCATCCAGCTGCGCCAATACCGATTCCACTGCCCTGGGCAGTGTTCGGGCGTAGTTATAAGCTGGAATCACGACGCTGATCAGCATTTCAGTCAAGTCCGTAACCTTCCACACCCTCTTTTACTACCAGAATATCTTCCATGATCAGGTATTGCAGGTCGGAACCGAAAAACATGTTCAACGCATCGGTCGGCGAGCAGATCATCGGTTCGCCACGACGGTTGAGCGAGGTGTTCAGCGACACGCCGTTGCCGGTCAGATTTTCCAGCGCTTTCATCATGTCGTAGTAGCGCGGGTTGTATTCGCGCTTGAGTACCTGGGCACGGGAAGTACCGTCTTCATGGACGACTTCCGGCACGCGGGTCTTCCACTCTTCAGACACTTCGAAAGTGAAGGTCATAAACGGCGCCGGGTGATCGATCTTGATCATCTGCGGGGCGACGGTGTCGAGCATCGACGGGCAGAAAGGCCTCCAGCGCTCGCGGAACTTGATCTGGTGGTTGATACGATCAGCTACGCCCGGAATGCTCGGGCAACCGATGATCGAACGACCGCCCAGTGCACGCGGACCGAACTCCATGCGCCCCTGGAACCAGGCCACCGGGTTGCCATCGACCATGATCTTGGCAATCTGCTCCGGCATGTTGTCGAGCTTGCGCCATTTCGGCTTGTTCTCGTGACGGGCACATGCGGCGATCACGTCTTCGTTGCTGTACTCAGGGCCGAGGTAGACGTGCTCCATCTTCTCGACCGGTACACCACGAGCGTGCGACACATAAGCCGCTGCGCCGACTGCGGTGCCGGCATCGCCGGACGCTGGCTGCACGAACAGCTCTTTGATGTCGTCGCGGGCAATGATTTTCTGGTTGAGCTTGACGTTCAACGCACAGCCACCGGCGAATGCCAGTTTGCCGGTTTCCTTGAGCACGTCGCCCAGGTAATAGTCGATCATCTGCAGCGAGATTTTTTCGAACAGCGCCTGCATGCTCGCGGCGTAGTGGATGTACGGCTCGTCGGCGATGTCGCCTTCGCGCTTCGGACCCAGCCACTCGATCAGCTTCGGCGAGAAGTAGAAACCTTTGCCCTTCTCTTTGTAGCGACGCAGACCGATGACGTTGGCGTAGTCAGTGTTGATCACCAGCTCGCCATTCTCGAACGAGGCCAGACGCGAGAAGTCGTATTTGCTGGCGTCGCCGTACGGCGCCATGCCCATGACCTTGAACTCACCGTCGAGCATCTCGAAACCGAGGAACTCGGTGATAGCGCCGTACAGGCCACCGAGGGAGTCCGGATCGAAGAACTCTTTGATCTTGTGGATCTTGCCGTTCTCGCCGTAACCGAAGAAGGTCGTGGCGTACTCACCCTTGCCGTCGATGCCGAGGATCGCGGTTTTCTCTTTGAAACCCGAGCAGTGGTAAGCGCTGGAAGCGTGAGCCAGGTGGTGCTCGACCGGCTCGATTTTGATCTTTTTCGGATCGAAGCCCAGTTGCTCCAGGCACCAGACGATCTTGTTGCGATAGCGCTTGTAGCGACGATTGCCCATCAGGATCGCATCGAGAGCGCGATCCGGCGCGTACCAGTAACGCTTGGCGTAGTGCCAGCGCGCCTTGCCGAACAGGCTGATCGGGGCGAATGGAATTGCCACCACGTCAACGTCGGACGGCTTGATACCGGCCTGTTCCAGACAGAACTTCGCCGACTCGTAGGGCATGCGGTTCTTTGCATGCTTATCGCGTACGAAGCGCTCTTCTTCTGCCGCAGCCACCAGCTTGCCGTCGATGTACAAGGCTGCTGATGGATCATGGCTAAGGGCGCCGGACAGGCCAAGAATCGTCAATGCCACAGGGGTCTAGCCTCTTTAGTCTGCATGCAGGCGCAGTGCGCCTTGAAAAATAATGTGCCCTCGCAACGGGCGAGTGACAGCTAAAGGGCGGGATTATAGCGTAAACATGAACGGAATTACCCTGTACGAATTGCCTCGGAGTGATCAAGGCGGATAAAACTTCTCTGTCGGCTCAATAAGCGCCCGTACGCCAATAAACACTGATGTTTCCATCGGCAATCTGACGGTAAACCGTGTAGGGCAGCGTTACTGTATCGCACACCGCTGACAGCGGCAGATCCAGCAACACAAACGGTAGCAGGACGCCAGTAGGGTCTGGCGGGGCATTCAGCACACAGAAGTCGTAGGCCAGGCCACTGTAAATTCGCGGAATGGACTGGCAGTAGGTTTTTTGTTTACGCATGTCACGGGCGACGTCGGCGTCGTCTTGCAATACCGAAACAGCGGTGCCGCAGCCGGATAAAAACCAGGAAAAAGCGCCCATCGTCACAGCCTGTTTTATCGTCAAGATTTGCCCTCCGAAAGTGTCAGGGCAAACTAGCATCGGGACTGGACGGGGCACAGTTCATGGGTTCTGGGGTGGCTGTAGGACAAGTCAGTGATGCTTGTCCGCTTTTGCCCACAGAAAATTTTCGGTGACTTTGCTGACCTATTCGCGAGCAGGTTTAAGCGGCGCTCGAGATATCTTTGGGCAGACGCTGATCGATCACTTGATACAACGCGCTGCTTTCAGGCCAGTTGCGCATGAACCGCGCCCGATCCCGCAGGTACGCCGCAAAGAAGCTGTTGGCCGAGCCGTGCTGACACATCGAATCGAGATCGATCAATGCCCAGTGATCATCGCGCCAGAACAGGTTGTGGCCCTTGAAGTCGCCATGACTGATGCGCTCGGCTATCAACGTGGCAAACAGGTTATCGAGCGCTTTCAACTCGGATTCCGGCGCCGCGCCACTTTCGACATACGGTGCAAAGCGCTCGATGATATCCGGGCCCGGCAGGTATTCGGTGACCAGATAAGCCCGACTGCGCAGCCACAGAAAACGCTTTTCCAGCACTGCCAGAGGTTTCGGCGTAGCGATACCGAGGAATGCCAGCCGATTACCCTCACGCCACGAATGCCAGGCGCGGCTCGGGCGCCAGAAGCGCTTGAGCCAGTGGGCAAAACCTTTGATGTTGTAGCGCTTGATCACCAACGTGCGCCCGCCCGCCTCAACCTTGCCGACGCTCGCTGCGCCCCCGGTCTTGTACAGGTGACCGCGATCAAGCAAGGCATCGGCCTGCTCCAGCACCGGCACCATCGCGGCTTCTTCTTCGCGACGAATCGAGCGCAGACCGAAGGCGCCACGCTGCACACTGAACAGCGTGCATTCACGGCCGACCTTGATCAGAAAATCCTTCAGGCGCCACGCACGCACCTTGTCGATCTGCTTCTGCAAGGCTTCCAGCGGCAACGCGTGCTCACCGTTGCTCAGCAGGTAATACACCAGCAATTCTTCGATGAAGGGTTCCAGCGACTTGGGCAACTGGGCGAAAAACACACCCAGATTTTCCAGGACTTTCTGTCGTGACAACGGTTGTCCGGCGGTCTCGGCACGAATGCCGGCGCCGTCGATCAGATACAACTGGCCGCCCTGCCGCAGCAAGTTGTCCAGGTGCAGATCTTCCTGCCACAGACCTTTGCCATGCAGCTGGCCGATTGCACCAAGTGCCTCGGCCAGTACCGCTGACTGTTCATCCGCCAGCATCGGTAGCGATTCGACCTGCTGCCAGGCGTCCCCAAGGCTTTGCGCGCTTTCAAGAAACTCGAATAGCAGCCAACCACCTTCGCCATCCTTCAGGCCATCGGCCAACAGCAATGGTGTGGTCATGCCTTGAGCGGCGAGCAGACGCACGCCATCCAGTTCACGCTGAAAATGCCGCGCAGCCTTACTGCCGACCAACAACTTGGCCAACACCGGCCGACCGCGCCACACGCCGGCACCGACATATCGCTGCCCCGGCAACACCCGCAGCAGACTCAGCAACTGCAAATCCGCCGCGCCAGCAGCGTCCGCCAGAGAAATGGTCAGCGGCAGATTCGGCGCGCGTCCGGCATTTTTCAGGTCGGACAACAGCATTAACGGGTCTCCTTGTGACTGCGTCGGGCAGTCAACCGCGAAATCCAGGTGTCGACCAGTGAACTGTCCGCAGGTTGCTCGACATACGCCGACAGCAGCTCGCGCAACTGCGCTTCGCTCCACTCCGGCGCACGGCGCAGCAGCGGTTCCAGATCCTTGACCCGATCACGCTGACCGAACAGTAACGGCCGGGTCTTTTCCAGGTCGATCAATTGCGCTTTGTAGCTTTCGCCACTGGCCTGCAAAAAGATGTGCTTGGGGTAAAAGCAGCCATGTACCTGACGCACACCGTGCAGGTACCGCGCCAGCTGTCCGCAGGCCCTGAGAATGGCCGATTGTTGTGCGTCGCTCAGACCCGACCAGCCGTGCAACAACGAATCCAGGTCATCCCAGCCATCGAGTGCGCGCGTCAGCAGGACTGCGCGGACTTCGCCGTCAACTTTGCGCTGCCCGAAAAACGCCGCTTGCAGCGCCGGAATGCCGAGCTTGCGATAGCGGCTGATGTTGCGGAATTCCCGGGCAAAACTCGGCTCGCCAAACGGTGCGTGCAACGTACGAGTGAGGTAATTGCTCTGCCGCTTGAGGTAGTAGACGTGCCCTTCGAGGTGCAGACGAAACACGCTGCTCCAGCCACCGCCATCGGTGTTCGGCTCATCCACCGCTTCAAGCTGCTTGGCCCACAAGGCGTCGAAAGTGCCGAGGCCGTGGCGCTCGAGCAGCGCACGGTCTTCGGCAGCGAGAAAATCAGTCATTCGCGTCCCTCGAAAAATCTCACCACGTGACGGATCCGTTTTTTGTCGGCGGCATTCAGCCGGTCACACTGGCGGTATTGCATATAGAAGCGCAGGCGCTGAGTGTTCGACAGATGATACTTGGCCACCTTGTCGAGGCACGCCAGATCCTTGGTGATCCGGTATTTAAGCCAGAAACCGCGCCAGAACTCGCCGTTCGGGCAATCGATCAAAAACACTTGCGCCTGATCGTCGATCAGCAGGTTGCGCCACTTCAAATCGTTATGGGTGAAGCGCTGGTCGTGCATTGTGCGGGTATAACCGGCCAACTGCCGGCTGATACCGTCGACCCATGCACGGTCGGCGAGCTTCGGATCTTTACGTTCGGCCAATGCCGAGAGATCCTCGGTGTTCGGTAGTTCGCGAGTAATCATCGCGCCGCGATCATACGCTGCACCTCGGCGTTCCAGGCCCCAGGCCACCACTTCGGCGGTGGGGATGCCCCACTTGGCGAAGCGCTTGAGGTTCTGCCACTCCATCTTGACCCGCGGCTTGCCCAGATAGCGGCGCAGACCTTTGCCGGCACCGACGTAGCGCTTGACGTAATAATTGACGCCGTTGCGTTGTACCCGGATGACCTCGGACAGCGGATCGCGGGTCAGGCGTTCGCCTTGAAGAGCAAAAACCGCTTCGAGACTGCCGAAGTCAGCAGCCAGATCGCTGTATTGCGGCTCCAGATTCCAACCCGCCATCAGAGCGCATCCCCGTAGCGCAACTTGCGCTCGTAGAGTTTGTTGGCCTTGCCTTCGAGCCAACTCAGCAACGGCGCTTCTTCAGCCAGAATCTGCCGTAGCGGCTGCTGGAAGTAGCCCTTGAGGAAACGCAGCTTGTCGCGACGCGTCAAACCGATGTCCAGCGCGGAAAAGTACAACGCCGCCAGATCCTTGTTGCGCCAGCGCTGAGTAATCTTCGCGCGGGTCTGGGCACGGTGCAGGTCGATCACCGAGAGCTTGAAGTCTTCTGCTGTCACCGGCTTATCCGTGTGCAGCAGAAAGTGGCAGATGTAGCAGTCGCGATGGTTGACCCCGGCGCGGTGCATCATGCCGGTCATGCGTGCGACTTCGGCGATCAGCGCGCGCTTGAGCTTTGGCTGCGGCGGCTGCTTGACCCAGTCGATACTGAAATCTTCGAGGCTGACAGTCGGCGCCAGTTCTTCGGTAACGATGAACGAATGCTGATCCGCCGGGTTGCTGCCCTTCTCGCCGTAAGCCACGGCAGTCATGGTCGGCACGCCGACTTCCTGCAAACGCTGAATGGCTTTCCACTCCTGACCCGCGCCGAGTACCGGCAGCTTGGCAGTCAGCAGGTTCTTGAAGATCTCGCCCCAGCCGATACCACGGTGAATCTTGACGAAAAACCCGTTGCCGTCGACTTCCGTGCGCAGCGTGCGGCGGGCTTCCAGCTCGCGGTAAACCTCGCCCTGCAAGCCCTCGACTTCGGCGAACGGGTCGCGTCCGGCCCACAGGCTCTTGAACGGTTCAGCCAGCATCAACTTCATTTAAGCGTGCTCCGCCAGAATTACATCGGCCGCGTGCTGCGGCATGCTGTAGAGGTCGGCCGTATCGGCAAAGGCCAGACCATTGCGGCTCCAGGCCGCGCGTGCAGCGTCGTCGTTCAACATGTCGGTCAGGTATTGCGTCAGCTGCGCCTGATCGAACGGTTCGTCCAGCACTCGCCCGGCATCCGCCTCGGCAATGTAATGGGCGTAACCGCAGACCGCGCTGACCAGTACCGGCAACCCGGCGACCAGTGCTTCCAGCAGCACCGTACCGGTGTTTTCGTTGTACGCCGGATGGATCAACAGATCGGCACCGAGCAGGAAACGCGGAATATCACTGCGGCCCTTGAGGAACGTCACGTTGTCGCCGAGCCCGAGAGTAGCGCTCTGCATCTGGAACAATTTGGGGTCATCCTGGCCGATTACAAACAGCCGGGTGCGTTTCTTCAGTTCGGACGGCAATGCCGCCAGCGCTTTCAGGCTGCGATCAACGCCTTTGGTCTTGAACCCGGAACCGATCTGCACCAGCAGCAGTTCGTCGTCTTTCAGATTGAATTCGGCACGGAAACCGGCGCGAATTTCGTCGGCATTCACCGGACGTCGACGATCCTGGGCGATGCCCGGTGGCAGCAGATGGAAGCGTTCAAGCGGCGTGTCGTAGTGCTTGATGAACAGCGGCTGCTGCACTTCGGAAATCATCAACACTTCGGTCTTCGCGTCTTTGGCAAACACCGCACGCTCGTACTCGGCGAAGTGGCGATAACGGCCCCAGCGGCGGTACAGCGAGTTGCGCAGATTCTGCGCCTTGTCTTCGAAGCAGCCGTCGGCGGCGTAATACACATCGAGGCCCGGCATCTTGTTGAAGCCGATCAAGCGATCCACCGGACGCTTGGCCAGATCCGCTTCCATCCACGCGCTGAGTTTCTCGTTGCGACGATGGTTGAAAAACGCCTTGACCGGCGCCACCAGCACCTCGAAACCGGGCGGCACGTCGCCTTCCCAGATCAGCGTGTAGACGCGGATCTGATGGCCGCGCTGCTGGCATTCGAGGGCGATGCGCATGAAATCGCGCTGCAAACCACCAAACGGGAAATATTTGTACAGGACAAAAGCCAATTGCATCAGCGCAGCTCCTCAGCCATTAACAACGTGCTCAGTCGGCTGGCGACACGCTCGGGATTCAGACGCGTGAAGCACAGAGGCTGTTCACGCTTCAGGTCAAACTGACGGGCATCCTGCGCGGTCGGTTGATACGTACATTTCTTTTGCAGGCACGGCGCGCACGGGAAATCGCTGGCCAGGTGAATCTGCAGCTTGCCGTAAGCGCCGGTCAGGCCCGGATTGGTCGGGCCGAACAGCGAGATCGTCGGCACATCCAGCGCCGCCGCCAAATGGCCGAGACCGGTGTCCACTGCCACGCAGGCCTGGGCGCCGGCCAATACTTTGCCGACGCCGGCAAGGTTCAGCTTCGGCAGCACTTCGGCGTGTTTGAAACCGGCGGCGATGCGCTCGGCACGGGCCTTCTCCAGCGGATTGCCCCACGGCAGTTTCACGCCAACGCCGAGATAGCCGACCCGTTCGGTCAGCTCGCGCCAGTAACTTTCCGGCCAGTGCTTGGTGTCCCAAGTGGTGCCGTGCAGGAACACCACGAAAGCACTCTTGCGCGGCAACTCGACCAGACGCTCGACATTCAGGCCGTAGTCGCCAAGGCCTTTGGGCAAGTCATAACCGAGGGCAATGGCAAACAACTGCCGCACACGCTCGACGGCGTGCTGACCACGGGCCACGGCCAGTTTGCGATCATAAAAACGCGCGGCTATCGGCTCGCGTGCCGAGCCCTTGTCGAGACCGGCCACCGGGGCTTTGACGTAACGGGTCAGCCAGGCGCTTTTCAGCAGACCCTGAGCGTCGATCACCAAGTCGTACTTGTTAGCCCGCACGCTTTGCTTGAAGCGTTTCCACTCGCCGCTGGTGATGGTCTTCCAGAGATTCTTGCGCCAGCGACGGATCGCCACCGGAATCACTTTGCCGACAGCCGGGTGCCAGGTCGGAATCTCGGCAAAGCCTTCTTCCACGACCCAGTCGAACTTGATCCCGGGGATCGCCCGGGCAGCGTCGGTCAGCGCCGGCAAGGCGTGAATCACGTCGCCCAGCGATGAAGTCTTGATCAGCAATACCCGCAACTTAATGAACCTCGACCACAGAGCCCTGCAATTTCTGCAAGGCATCGTTGACCGCGTCCGGCATCAGCTGGCGCAGGCAGTTGTAATGGCCGAAACGGCAGGTACGGTCGAAGCACGGGCTGCAATCGAGGCCCAGACGGACAATTTCGACATGCTCGGCCAGCGGCGGGGTGAAGCCCGGCGAAGTCGAACCGTAGACCGCCACCAACGGGCGATTCAGCGCAGCGGCAACGTGCATCAGGCCGGAGTCGTTGGACACCACCGAGTCAGCGCAGGACAGCAGATCAATGGCCTCGGCCAGCGATGTGTCGCCGCTGAGGTTGACCGACTCTTCACGCAGACCGGGAATCAGCCGTGCACGGATGTCTTCGCCGACCGCGTGATCGTTTTTCGAGCCGAACAGCCACACCTGCCAGCCTTCACGAATGCGCGCTTCGGCAACCTTGGCGTAATGCTCGGACGGCCAGCGCTTGGATTCGCCGAACTCGGCGCCGGGGCACAGGGCCAACACCGGGCGGTCGAGGGTCAGGCCGAACTTGGCCAGGGCGGCCTCGCGAGTCACCGGGTCGATTTGCAGGCTCGGGCGCGGATACGGCTTCGGCAAATCGGCGTTCGGCTCATAAGCCAGCGCCATGAAGCGCTCGATCATCAGCGGATAACGCTCTTTGTCGAGCGTGCGCACGTCGTTCAGCAGACCGTAGCGGAACTCGCCACGCCAGCCGGTGCGCTTCTTGATGCCAGCGAAAAACGGCACCAGCGCTGACTTCAAAGAGTTGGGCAGCAGGATCGCCTGATCGTACTGGCCGGCCAGGGACTTGCCGATACGTCGACGCGTCGCCAGTTCCAGCGCGCCGTGACCGAGCGGGAAGCTCAAGGCCTTGCGCACTTCAGGCATGCGCTCAAGGATCGGCCGGCTCCACTCGGGGGCCAGCACGTCGATTTCGCATTGCGGGTGGCGCTGCTTGAGACACTGAAACAGTGTCTGCGCCATCACCATGTCACCGACCCAACTGGGCCCAACGATCAGAATATTCATGTGGTTTCCAAAAACGAACCGGGGAGGCATTACGCCTCCCCGCCTCGAGAATTCTACAAACACTGTAGATCTACTGTGAGAGCGGGCTTGCCCGCGATGGGGTCGTTACATCCAACATTGAGTCGTCTGATACTCCGCTATCGCGGGCAAGCCCGCTCCCACAGGGTTTGTTCGTCTTGCCTGGGATCTGCGCTCACCACAGATCCCTTGTAGGAGCGGGCTTGCCCGCGAAGGGGCCTTCACATTCAACATCAATGTCGCCTGACATCCCGCTTTCGCGAGCAAGCTCGCTCCCACAGGGTTTGTTCGTCTTGCCTGGGATCTGCGCTCACCACAGATCCCTTGTAGGAGTGAGCCTGCTCGCGATGGGGTCGTTACATCCAACATTGAGTCGTCTGATACTCCGCTATCGCGGGCAAGCCCGCTCCCACAGGGTTTGTTCGTCTTGCCTGGGATCTATGTTCACCACAGATCCACTGTGGGAGCGGGCTTGCCCGCGAAGGGGCCTTCACATTCAACATCAATGTCGCCTGACATCCCGCTTTCGCGAGCAAGCTCGCTCCCACATTTAAAACATCTCAGCTTAGACCCAGCTCTCGCCAGATCCGCAATACCTGCCGCCGCTCCTCGGCAAACTGGTCTCCCGGGATCACCCCGGCATCCTTCTGCAACGCCTGCCGGTGGGCGGCGGAGCGGTAGGCTTTATAAGCCTCGCGCAACAGGCTGGCATCTTCGGCAGGCATCAGCCCTTCGTGCTCCAGCTCTTCCAGAATGCGGATGTTATCGGTCCAGCGCAGCAATGGCGGGTGGCTTTGCGACCACGCCAGAGCCGCGTATTGCACCATAAATTCAATATCGACGATACCTCCGGCGTCCTGCTTGAGGTCAAACGGCGCCGAGGCCTCGAAGGCATTTGCCGCGGTACCGGCAGCGGTGCTCTTGCTGCCAAGGTTGTCGCGCATCTTGGCACGCATCTCGCTGACTTCTTGTTGCAGCTTCGCCAGATCCCGGGTTTTGCCCAACACTTGCGCCCGGACCTTCTCGAACGCCTGCCCGACATCCTGACTGCCAACCAGCACCCGCGCCCTTACCAACGCCTGATGTTCCCACGTCCAGGCTTCATTTTCCTGATAGCGGGCAAACGCGCCGAGAGAGCTCACCAGCAGCCCCGACGCACCGGACGGTCGCAAGCGCATATCCACTTCATACAGCTGACCTGAGTTGGTCTGCGCCGTCAGCAAGTGAATGATCCGCTGCCCAAGACGGGTAAAGAACTGCGCACCATCAATCGGCTTCGCCCCATCGGTTTCCGCCTGTGGATCGCCGTCGTGGATGAACACCAGATCCAGATCGGAACCATGCCCCAGTTCCAGACCGCCGACTTTGCCGTAACCGACAATAATGAAGCCCGGATCGCACAAAGTGCCGTCGGTGCGCAGCGGCGTGCCGTATTTGGCTACGGTTTGACGCCAGGCCAGCGCCAGCACTTGCTCGAGAATCGCCTCGGCCAGCCAGGTCAGATAATCGCTGACTTTCATCAACGGCAGGCTGCCAGCGATTTCCGAGGCAGCAACGCGCAAACGGTGCGCCAGTTTGAAATGCCGCAGGGCTTCCATCTGCTGTTCGAGGTCGTCCTCGGGAATCCGCGTCAGGCGCTCGCGCAACTCGGCGGCCAGTTCCGGCGCCAATGGCGGCTTGAACAGTCGGCCTTCGTTGAGTAACTCGTCGAGCAACAACGGGAAACGGGTGATTTGCTCGGCAATCCAAGGACTGGCCGCGCACAGGGTCAGCAAACGCCGCAGCGCGCCGGGGTTCTCGGTCAGCAGCACCAGATACGCCGAACGCCGGGCTACCGCCTCGACCAACGGCAGCACCCGCTCCAGCACCAAATCCGGGTTGGCGTGTTCGACCGCTTGCGCAATAAGGCGTGGAATAAACGCATCGAGACGCTCACGCCCCAGACGCTGCATCGCACGCAGTTGCGGACTGCCACGCAAACCGGCCAAGGCTTTCAGGGCCTTGCTCGCATCGATGAAGCCGCCCTCTTCCAACTGTCGGCAAGCGGCTTCTTCGTCCTGCGCCTCTTCCCACAGCGGCAGCCATTCACCACCAACCACTACTTCGCTCTCGGCACCCTCTTCTTCGTCAGGGTCAGCGATCACCTGCGCGAAGTGCCAGGCCACACGGCCACGCCAGAACATCAGTTTTTCGTGGAACGCCTGCCAATCGACAAAACCGAGCATGAAGGCGATACGCGCCTGATCCTGAGCGCCATCCGGCAGCATCTGGGTCTGACGGTCGGCAATCGCCTGGATCGCATGCTCGGTGTAACGCAGGAATTCGTAACCTTCACGCAACTCGCTGATCACCGCCGGCGGCAGATAACCCTGCCCTTCCAGCGTGCTCAATACTTTTAATAGAGGACGTTGCTGCAGGCTCAGATCACGCCCGCCGTGAATCAACTGGAACGCCTGAGCAATGAACTCGACTTCACGAATGCCACCGGAGCCCAGCTTGATATTGTCGGCCATGCCTTTGCGCCGCACTTCCTGCTGGATCAGTTGCTTCATGGTGCGCAGCGCTTCGATCGCCGAGAAATCCAGATAACGCCGATAAACGAACGGCCGCAGCATGTCGAGCAACTGCGCGCCGGCCGCTTGATCGCCGGCCACCACCCGCGCCTTGATCATCGCGTAGCGTTCCCAGTCGCGGCCCTGATCCTGGTAATACTGCTCGAGCGCATTGAAGCTCAGCACCAGCGCGCCGGATGAACCGTACGGGCGCAGGCGCATATCGACGCGGAACACGAAGCCATCGACGGTCATCGGATCAAGCGCCTTGATCAAACGCTGACCGAGACGGATGAAAAATTCCTGGTTATCCAGCGCACGCTTCACGCCGACGGTTTCGCCGCCCTCGGGGTAGGCAAAAATCAGATCGATGTCCGAGGACAGGTTCAACTCGACCGCGCCGAGCTTGCCCATGCCAAGGATGACCATTTGCTGCGGCTCGCCGCTACGGCGCCCGGTCGGCGTGCCGAACTGCTGGCAATGGCGGCTGTACAGCCATTGATAAGCCTGATCGATGCTGGCGTCGGCCATGTCCGAGAGGTCACGGCAGGTCTGCACCAGATCGGCCTGACGGTTCAGGTCACGCCAGATAATCCGTACTTGATGCCGTGCGCGCTGACGGCGCAAGGCACGGCCGAGTTCGTCTTCGTTCTGCGCCTCGTTCACCGCAGCGGCGATCTGCGCGCACAACTCACCCGGCGCGAAGGCTCGGTCGAGTTCGCCGGACTGCACCAGCGAGAGCAACATCAAAGGGTCACGAACGCTCTGTTCAATGACGAAATCGCTGGCGGCGCTGACGCGGGCGAACTGCGCCCAGCGCTCCGGCGTCCAGTTCGCGAAGCCATGATCGTCTTCCAGCGCAGCGACCGCGGTACGGAACGACTGCTCTGATCGAGTGACCAACGGCAGGAGGATAGCGGGCAGTTCGGCAAGCGCGGGCAGGGTCATGGTCTATCCTTGATCGGCGTGTAAACGGCCGCTTGTAGTGATTGGTGAAAACCCGCTACGCGATGGACTGTCGAACAAAGGTTAGAAATAGCTGAAATTTCTTTCATCTTGGCAGCGAACATCAAACTTTCACCTTTTTCGGATGGCAAAAGACCAACCTTAACGATTATTCTCACAACGCAGCCGGAGGCCACAAGCCATTCTTCTGTAGTTTTACTACTCGTCTATACATTCGAAAGGCTGAAATGCCGGAAGATTTGTAGTAAAACTACACGCCGCCGGAACAACCTATCGGCAATCCAAGAATTTTAAATCGTCTGCCCACAAGGCCAGTCGCAAACTCAGGCAACCGATTCTGGAAGCCTTTCCGCCCTGGAGCAAGCCATGCAAGACCTCGATCCCGTCGAAACCCAGGAATGGCTGGACGCCCTGGAATCGGTTCTCGATAAAGAAGGCGAAGACCGTGCTCACTATCTGATGACCCGTATGGGCGAACTCGCGACCCGCAGCGGCTCGCAGTTGCCTTACGCCATCACCACGCCTTACCGCAACACGATTCCGGTTACCCACGAAGCACGCATGCCTGGCGACCTGTTCATGGAACGCCGCATTCGCTCGCTGGTACGCTGGAACGCGATGGCCATGGTAATGCGTACGAACCTGAAAGATTCTGACCTCGGTGGTCACATCTCCAGCTTCGCTTCCAGTGCGACCCTGTACGACATCGGCTTCAACTACTTCTTCCAGGCCCCGACCGACGAACACGGCGGCGACCTGATCTACTTCCAGGGCCACACTTCGCCAGGCGTTTACGCTCGTGCGTTCATGGAAGGTCGCATCACTGAAGACCAGATGAACAACTTCCGCCAGGAAGTCGACGGTCAGGGCCTGTCGTCCTATCCGCACCCTTGGCTGATGCCTGACTTCTGGCAGTTCCCGACTGTATCCATGGGTCTGGGCCCGATCCAGGCGATCTACCAGGCACGCTTCATGAAGTACCTGGAACACCGTGGTTTCATCCAGCCGGGCAAACAGAAAGTCTGGTGCTTCCTGGGCGACGGCGAGTGCGACGAGCCGGAATCCCTGGGCGCAATCTCCCTGGCCGGCCGCGAGAAGCTGGACAACCTGATTTTCGTCATCAACTGCAACCTGCAGCGCCTCGACGGCCCGGTTCGCGGCAACGGCAAGATCATCCAGGAACTCGAAGGCGTGTTCCGCGGTGCTCAGTGGAACGTGACCAAAGTCATCTGGGGCCGTTTCTGGGACCCGTTGCTGGCCAAAGACGTCGACGGCATCCTGCAACGTCGCATGGACGAAGTCATCGACGGCGAGTACCAGAACTACAAAGCCAAAGACGGCGCGTTCGTTCGTGAACACTTCTTCAACTCGCCTGAACTCAAGGCAATGGTTGCTGATCTGTCCGACGACGAGATCTGGAAACTCAACCGTGGCGGCCACGACCCGTACAAGGTCTACGCGGCGTACCACGAAGCGGTCAACCACAAAGAACAACCTACCGTCATCCTCGCCAAGACCATCAAAGGTTATGGCACCGGTGCCGGCGAAGCGAAAAACACTGCGCACAACACCAAGAAAGTCGACGTCGACAGCCTGAAGTTGTTCCGTGATCGCTTCGACATCCCGGTCAAGGACGAAGAGCTGGAGAACCTGCCGTTCTTCAAGCCAGAGCCAAACAGCGCCGAAGCCCGCTACCTGAGCGAGCGCCGCACTGCACTGGGCGGTTTCGTTCCTCAGCGCCGCGCGAAAAGCTTCAGCATTCCAACGCCGCCACTGGAAACCCTCAAGGCGATCCTTGACGGTTCGGGCGACCGTGAAATTTCCACCACCATGGCTTTCGTGCGCATCCTCGCGCAACTGGTCAAGGACAAGGAAATCGGTCCGCGCATCGTTCCGATCATCCCGGACGAAGCCCGTACCTTTGGTATGGAAGGCATGTTCCGTCAGTTGGGCATCTACTCGTCCGTTGGCCAGCTCTACGAGCCAGTCGATAAAGACCAGGTGATGTTCTACAAGGAAGACCAGAAAGGTCAGATCCTTGAAGAAGGCATCAACGAAGCGGGCGCCATGAGCTCCTTCATCGCTGCCGGTACTGCGTACTCCAGCCACAACCAGCCGATGCTGCCGTTCTACATCTTCTATTCGATGTTCGGCTTCCAGCGTATTGGTGACCTGGCCTGGGCCGCTGGCGACAGCCGCACCCGTGGCTTCCTGATCGGCGGCACCGCCGGCCGGACCACCCTGAACGGTGAAGGTCTGCAACACGAAGACGGTCACAGCCACATGCTGGCTGCAACCATCCCGAACTGCCGCACCTACGATCCAACCTACGGCTACGAGCTGGCGGTGATCATTCAGGACGGCATGAAGAAGATGACCGAAGAGCAACAGGACATCTTCTACTACATCACCGTGATGAACGAGTCGTACCAGCAGCCAGCCATGCCGGCCGGTGCCGAAGAAGGCATCAAGAAAGGCATGTACCTGCTGGAAGAAGACACCCGCGACGCGGCACACCACGTACAGCTGATGGGCTCCGGTACCATCCTGCGTGAAGTGCGTGAAGCGGCGAAGATCCTGCGTGAAGAGTTCAACGTTGGCGCTGACGTATGGAGCGTTACCAGCTTCAACGAACTGCGCCGCGACGGCCTCGCTGTAGAGCGCACCAACCGTCTGCACCCGGGCCAGAAGCCTAAGCTGAGCTACGTCGAAGAGTGCCTGAACGGCCGTAAAGGTCCGGTCATCGCGTCTACCGACTACATGAAGCTGTTCGCCGAACAGATCCGTCAGTGGGTACCGTCCAAGGAATTCAAAGTCCTGGGCACCGACGGTTTCGGCCGTAGCGACAGCCGTAAGAAACTGCGTCATTTCTTCGAAGTCGACCGTCATTTCGTGGTGTTGGCAGCCCTGGAAGCACTGGCTGACCGTGGTGATATCGAACCTAAAGTCGTGGCTGAGGCCATCGTCAAGTTCGGCATCGACCCGGAAAAACGCAACCCACTGGACTGCTGAGGAGACATTCTGTGAGCGAACTCATTCGCGTACCTGACATCGGCAGCGGTGAAGGTGAAGTAATCGAACTGTTTGTGAAGGTCGGCGACCGTATCGAAGCCGACCAGAGCATCCTGACTCTGGAATCGGACAAGGCGAGCATGGAAGTGCCTGCGCCGAAGGCCGGTATCATCAAGAGCCTGAAAGTAAAGCTGGGCGACCGTCTGAAAGAAGGCGACGAACTGCTTGAGCTGGAAGTCGAGGGCGCCGCTGCTGCGGCCC
This sequence comes from Pseudomonas sp. McL0111, assembly GCF_052567255.1. Classification (NCBI taxonomy): domain Bacteria; kingdom Pseudomonadati; phylum Pseudomonadota; class Gammaproteobacteria; order Pseudomonadales; family Pseudomonadaceae; genus Pseudomonas; species Pseudomonas sp. McL0111. The sequence goes on from NZ_CP199585.1 coordinate 1,006,484, forward strand.
CTGCGGCAGCCGCTGCACCGGCTGCCAAAGCCGAGAAAAAACCGGCCGCAGCTCCTGCTGCTGCCGCGCCTGCCGCTGCACCTGCTGCCGCTTCGGTTCAGCAAGTGCACGTGCCGGACATCGGTTCGTCGGGCAAGGCCCAGATCATCGAGATCCAGGTCAAGGTCGGCGACACCGTCGAGGCTGATCAATCGTTGATCACCCTCGAATCCGACAAGGCGAGCATGGAAATTCCGTCGCCTGCCGCTGGCGTGGTCAAGGCCATCAGCGTCAAGCTCAACGACGAAGTCGGCACTGGCGATCTGATTCTGGATCTGGAAGTGGCGGGTGCTGCGGCCCCTGCTGCTGCCGCTCCGGCTCAGGCTGCTGCTCCAGCCGCTGCCGCTGCGCCTGCTCCGGCAGCCGCGCCTGCTGCTCCGGTTGCCGATAGCGTTCAGGACATCCACGTTCCGGACATCGGTTCGGCCGGCAAGGCCAAGATCATCGAAGTGTTGGTCAAGGCTGGCGACAGCGTTGAAGCCGACCAGTCGCTGATCACTCTGGAATCCGACAAGGCGAGCATGGAAATCCCATCGCCTGCCGCTGGCGTGGTGGAAAGCATTTCCATCAAGCTGGATGACGAAGTCGGTACCGGCGACCTGATCCTCAAGCTGAAAGTCAAAGGCGCGGCACCTGCTGCTGCCCCGGCTCCAGCTGCTGCGCCAAGCGCTCCGGCGCAAGCCGCTGCTGCTCCGGCTGCCGCTGCTGCGCCAAGCGCTCCGGCGCAAGCCGCTGCTGCTCCGGCTGCCGCTGCACCAGCTGCTGCCGCTCCGGTTGCTGCTCCGGCCAAGCCAGGCGCGAAAGTTCACGCCGGCCCAGCCGTGCGTCAACTGGCCCGCGAGTTCGGCGTCGAGCTGAACGCCGTTGGCGCCAGCGGTCCGCACGGTCGTATCTTGAAAGAAGACGTGCAGGTTTACGTCAAAGCGATGATGCAGAAGGCCAAGGAAGCACCGGCCGCTGCTGCTGGCGCAACCGGTGGCGCGGGCATCCCGCCGATTCCGGTCGTCGACTTCAGCCGTTTCGGCGAAATCGAAGAAGTGCCGATGACTCGCCTGATGCAGATCGGCGCGTCGAGTCTGCACCGCAGCTGGTTGAACATCCCGCACGTGACTCAGTTCGATTCGGCTGATATCACCGAGCTGGAAGCGTTCCGCGTTGCGCAGAAAGCCGTTGCAGAGAAGGCTGGCGTCAAGCTGACCATCCTGCCGCTGCTGCTCAAGTCGTGCGCGCACATGCTCAAGGAACTGCCGGACTTCAACAGTTCGCTGGCGCCAAGCGGCAAAGCGATCATCCGCAAGAAATACGTGAACATCGGCTTCGCCGTCGACACCCCGGATGGCCTGTTGGTACCGGTCATCAAGAACGTCGACCAGAAGAGCCTGTTGCAACTGGCAGCCGAAGCCGCTGCGCTGGCCGCCAAAGCCCGCGACAAGAAGCTCACCGCTGACGACATGCAAGGCGCCTGCTTCACCATTTCCAGCCTCGGCCACATTGGCGGCACCGGCTTCACGCCGATCGTCAACGCGCCGGAAGTGGCGATCCTCGGTGTTTCCAAGGCAACCATCCAGCCAGTCTGGGACGGCAAAGCCTTCCAGCCGAAACTGATGCTGCCACTGTCGCTGTCCTACGATCACCGTGTGATCAACGGCGCAGCTGCCGCACGCTTCACCCAGCGTCTGGGCAGCCTGCTGGCTGACATCCGCACCATCCTGCTGTAATCCCAAGCGGCCCTCCGGCGACGGAGGGCCGCTTGTGTTCCACGTTTTCGAGCGCCACACGCTCGTACCTCAACCCCGTCAATTTGGCGGGGCTTTTTTTGCCTGAAGGAAAACCAGCTCAGGTTCTTCCTACAAGTTCGGCTTACTTAGCCTACGAGCCCAGTCCACTTCACGCCGATATTTTTTATCGCCGGACAACTAACCTTGCGCTCCGAAGTTAAATAAGCAACTTCACCATTACTTGGTTACAGCCAGCATCAACTCGAAAGGATTCGAACATGTTTAAACCAACTGTTGGACCGATTATCGGCCACACGACAACTAACCACGCACGCATCTTTATCCGGGGCGAAGCCAAAAAGAATGAAACCGTCTTTGCCGGAATGCGTTATCGCAAGTCCGGAAAAGAACAATGGGAAAAAGCACAATTTATAAAGTTGAGTGCATTACGTGATCTTTGCGAAGTGTTTTCACTGAACAACCTCGACAGCAACACCGAGTATGAATACCAGACCGGCTGGTTCAGCCCGATGAGTCCGGTGCACAATGTCGAGAGTGTCGCCGAACTGCCATTGCAATGGCCGCGCGAGGTTTATCGCATGCGTACTCGCTCAAGCGGACCAGCACAGCCCAAGGCTTATATCGTCGGCTCGTGCCGCTATCTGCGCATGACCGCCGGCATTGCCTCGCTTCCGCAATTGGGTGACCGGATATTTGCTTCGATCAATCAGTTGATCGAAAGCGCCCAGCCACCCGTCAGTGCAACGCTTATGACCGGCGACCAGATTTATGTCGATGATCTGAATCTGGTTGCTCCGGATCGGGAATATAAAGACATCCTTCATAAATACCGCACAGCCTTTTCCCAACCGAACATTCAAAAATTAATGTCTGGCACTTCAACTTACATGATCCTTGATGATCATGAGATCGAAGATAACTGGCCGGCCAACGCCGATAAATCCGACCATGAACTGTATCGTAACGCCATGGCGGCTTATGAACAGTATCAAGTCAGCCACAGTCCCGCGCACGAACTTAAACCGAACGGCCAGATAAACCGTGAAAAACTTGAACATTACTGGTATCAGTTCAGCGATGGCGATATCGAATGGTTCGTCACTGACAGTCGCACACGGCGCAACTTGTCAGCGGATGATCGCCGCATCCTCGATCAGCAGCAGGAGCAAGCCCTGCTCGAATGGCTGATCAACAGCCCGGCACGGGTCAAGTTTGTAGTCACCAGCGTGATGTTCTATCCGGACCGCAAGCTTCATGGCGATGACGCGTGGAAAGCCTTCCCCGAACAACGCCTGCGCCTGCTGGACACCATCCGTACCCGGCACATCAAGAACGTGTTTTTTGTCTCAGGCGACGTGCATGGCTCACTGACTTCGCGCCTGACCCACAGCGAAGATCCGCACTTCGAAGTCCACACCATCGTCTCCTCGCCGCTGTGCAACAGCAAACTGCTGCCTTACGCCAAGGCCTCGACCTTCATTCTCGATCAGCCACTGGCGGTGACCGCTGCGGGTGATTACCGGCATGAACTGACCAGCACAGTCGTCAGCGAAGACAATTTTGCACATGTCCTGGTCGAGGCCGATCAGATTCGGGTGAACTACCACGATCGCGACGGTAAACAGCTGCAATCGATCGCTATAAAACTGCACTAAACCCTGCAAGCCCGCAGCTTGCGGCAGCTCCTTCATTGCCTGCTGGAGCTACCGCAGGCTGCGATCTTTTGCTCTTTTCAAAGCATCACTGGAGAAATGTTCATCGCAGCCGACATATTCTTATAGCACTTGGCCTTCATCACTCTTGTCAGTCAGTGCCGCAATGATGCAACCTTGCCGCAGGCAACAGTAAAGAGGGCGAGAGCCCGGCGCGTTCAGCATATTTCCAAGCGAGTTCCCTTCATGAAGAGCCAACCCGATGCCGCCAGCCGTATGGCGGCCGAGGTAGTGACGCAGTTGCCTGTGCCCTCGCGGCTCGGCATGCTGCGTTACGAACGGCTGAATGAAGCAAGCTGGGCGATGCTGTTTCTCGATCCCAACTGCGAACGTCAATTTGGCCAACCGGCCGTTGAGCTGTGTGCTCTGGTCGGCTCGCCCTACGCCAGCCTGATGGAGCCGGAAGCGCGTTATCAACTGCACGACGCGATCCAGTTGCAACTGCGCGACAGCCCGCATTACATGGTGCGCTACACCCTGCACACCGCCGCTGGCGCGTTGAGCATCCTCGAACTCGGCGAAGCGTATAAACAGCACAATCGTCATCTGCTGCGCGGCTATCTACTGGCAGTCAATGACGTGTTCGACGAGGCGCCGTCCTTGCCGTCGGTTGATCTTGAAACCCAGAACTCCCGCCTGCAAATCGCCCTTGAGTTGAACCAGCGCGCCCAGCAGGAACAGCTGCAACACCTTGAGCGGGTGCGCGCCCAGCAGGATCTGATCCTGCTGCTGGCCCGTCAACGCTACAGCACGCATAACTCGCTGCAAGAAGCCGCCGAACTGATCACCCGCTGCGCCTGCGATATCTATGAAATCGACTGCGCCAGCCTGTGGAATCTCGAAGGTCAGTACCTGGTGCCGATCTCGGCCTACCACCGCGCCACGCAGGAATACCTGCTGCCGGAAATGATCGACATCAGCGACTTCCCCGATTACATGGAAGCCCTGCACGGCAGCCGCGCCATCGACGCGCACAATGCGATGCGCGACCCGCGCACTCGCGAGATGGCCGAAGCCCTGCGCCCACGCGACGTCAATGCCATGCTCGACGCCAGTATTCGCGTCGATGGCCAGGTGGTCGGCGTGCTTTGCCTGGAGCAGACCGGCGTCACTCGCGCCTGGCAGTCCGACGAAATCGCCTTCGCCGGTGAGCTGGCCGACCAGTTCGCCCAGGTCATCAACAATCACAACCGCCGCACCGCCACCAGCGCCCTGCACCTGTTCCAGCGTGCCGTGGAGCAAAGTGCCAACGCATTCCTGTTGGTCAACTGCGACGGCGTAGTCGAGTACGTCAACCCGAGCTTCACTGCGATCACCCAGTACACCACCGAAGAAGTCCACGGTCAGCGCCTGTCGGAACTGCCGGCCCTGGAAAACCTCAGTGAACTGCTGTTCGACGCACCTTCGGCGCTGGCCAAGAGCAACAGTTGGCAGGGTGAATTCAAGAGCCGGCGGAAAAACCTCGAACCGTACTGGGGCCAGTTGTCGATTTCCAAGGTCTACGGCGACAACCGTGAGCTGACGCATTACATCGGCATCTACGAAGACATCACCCAGACCAAGCTGGCGCAACAGCGCATCGAACGGCTGGCGTACACCGACAACCTGACCAACCTCGGCAACCGCCCGGCGTTTATCCGCAATCTGGACGAACGCTTCGCCCGCGATACAGATACGCCGATCAGCCTGTTGCTGGTGGACATCGACAACTTCAAGCGGATCAACGACAGCCTTGGCCACCAGACCGGTGACAAGCTACTGATCAGCCTCGCCCGGCGCCTGCGCAACAGCCTGAGCCCGAGCGGCAGCCTGGCGCGTTTTGCCAGTAACGAATTCGCCGTATTGCTCGACAACACCGACCTTGAGGCTGGTCAGCACATTGCCAGTCAATTGCTGACGACCCTCGACAAGCCGATGTTCGTCGACAACCAGTTGATCAGCGTCACCGGCTCGGTAGGCCTGGCCTGCGCGCCGCTGCACGGCCGTGATCCGCAGACCTTGATGCGTAACGCCGGTCTGGCGCTGCACAAGGCCAAGGCCAACGGCAAACATCAGGTTCAGGTATTCACCGAAGCGCTGAATGCCGAGGCCAGCTACAAACTGTTCGTCGAGAACAACCTGCGCCGCGCCCTGACCCAGAACGAGCTGGACGTGTTCTATCAGCCGAAACTGTGCCTGCGCAGCGGTCGTCTGTTGGGTATGGAAGCGCTGCTGCGCTGGAATCACCCGGAGCGCGGCATGATCCGCCCGGACCAGTTCATCAGCGTTGCCGAAGAGACCGGTTTGATCATTCCTATCGGTAAATGGATCGCCCGTCAGGCCTGCCGCATGAGCAAAGCGCTGACCGCTGCCGGCATGGGTAATCTGCAAGTGGCGATCAACCTGTCGCCCAAACAATTCTCCGATCCGGATCTGGTCGCTTCCATCGCCAACATCCTCAAGGAAGAAGCGCTGCCAGCCAACCTGCTGGAACTGGAGCTGACCGAAGGCTTGCTGCTCGAAGCCACCGAAGACACCCACTTGCAGCTCGATCAGCTCAAGCGTCTGGGCCTGACGTTGGCCATGGACGACTTCGGTACCGGTTACTCGTCGCTGAGCTACCTGAAAAAATTCCCGATCGACATCATCAAGATCGATCGCAGTTTCATCCACGAAATCCCGGACAACCAGGACGATATGGAAATCACCTCCGCGGTGATTGCCATGGCCCACAACCTGAAACTCAAGGTCGTGGCTGAAGGCATCGAAACCGCTGAACAGTTGGCCTTTCTGCGACGCCATCGCTGCGACGTTGGCCAAGGCTACCTGTTCGACCGCCCGATCCCGGGCGCCGAGCTGATCCACACCCTCAAGCGCTACCCACGCGGCCCGCTCGTCCTCTAAATCCACCTCCCCCCCTGTAGGAGTGAGCCTGCTCGCGATAGCGGAATATCCGTCACGAACAGGCTGACTGACCCACCGCTATCGCGAGCAGGCTCACTCCTACAGAGAAAGAGTACCCGCACATTTTGACTAGTGATTAACTCGGCATCATTGGGCACACTGGCGGTCTATCTTTTTACATCCCATCCTGACTGAGAGGACTGATCATGGTTCTGCGCTCGGAAATTCTGGTGAACAAAAACGTGCTCCCGACAAAAGAACAAGCTCTGCCTGGCCGCGAAACCGCGATGTCCCTGCCTGAAAAGCACTTCGTGTTCAGCGAAACGCCACTGCTCGGCCCATTCTTCGAGGACGTCGATTTCGCGATTTTCGGTCTGGGCTGCTTCTGGGGTGCGGAACGTCGCTTCTGGCAGCGCGAAGGTGTGGTCAGCACCGTGGTCGGCTACGCCGGCGGCTACACGCCGAACCCGACCTATGAAGAAGTCTGCTCGGGCCTGACCGGCCACACTGAAGTGGTACTGGTGGTGTATGACAAGGCCAAAGTCAGCTACGAAGAACTGCTGAGCATGTTCTGGGAACTGCACAACCCGACGCAGGGCATGCGCCAGGGTAACGACATCGGCACACAGTACCGTTCGGTGATCTACGCGACCTCGCCGCAGCACCTGGACGCGGCGCTGAAGAGCAAGGCGGTTTATCAGGCTGAGCTGTCGAAGGCTGGCCTGGGTGAGATCAGCACTGAAATCGAACAGGCGCCGACCGTGTACTTCGCCGAGACGTATCACCAGCAATACCTGGCGAAAAACCCGGAAGGCTATTGCGGGATCGGCGGCACCGGCGTGTGCATGCCACCGAGCCTGGCGGGTAACTAATCCCCAAAAGCATCGCGGGCAAGCCCGCTCCCACAAGGTCTTGCGCGATTCTGAAACCAGCGCAAAACCTGTGGGAGCGGGCTTGCCCGCGAAGGCGTCAGATCAGACGCCACTAAAACAACTGATCAACTCTCGGCAATCAACCAATCCATCTGCCAGCCACCCTGAGTCTGCCCAAGCTTCTTCGACAACCACGGCAACAGCTCACGCAACTCTTCCTCCAGCCCCCACGGCGGATTGGCAATCGCCATCCCGGAACCGTTCAGGCTGTTCGGCGTATCCAGCGGATGCACCAGCAGTTCCACCCGCAGCAACTTCGGCGCACCGCTACCGGCCAGATCCTGATAGAAGCGGCGTAACGCGCGCTGATCCTTCACCGGATACCAGATCGCCGCCACGGTCTGGCGCATGCGACCAATCGCCTCTTTCAGCGACGCCGCACATTTTTGCATCTCGTCGAGTTGTTCGAACGGCGGATCGATCAACATCACCGCGCGCTTCTCCTGCACCGGCAACATCGCCCGCGCCACATGCCAGCCCTCGCCCAGATGAACTTTCACCCGACGATCACCGGCCATGTTGTCCTTGAGCAGCACACCGTCTTCCGGGTGCTTCTCGTTGAACATCAGCCGATCCTGCGGCCGGGTCAGACGTCGAGCCAGCTCAGGCGAACCCGGGTAATAGCGCAACTGGCCATCCGGGTTCATCTCATGCAGCACTTTCATGTAATCGGCGGTCAGCGCCGGCAGATCCGGTTGATCCCACAGGCGTGCGATGCCTTCCAGGTACTCGCCGGTACGATTGGCCTGATCGCCCTGCAAGTCATACAGACCGATACCGGCGTGGCTGTCGAGATAGGCAAACGGCTGCTCCTTGCGCGACATCAGGGCGATGAGGCGGGTCAAGGTCAGGTGTTTGAACACATCGGCGTGATTGCCGGCATGGAAGGCGTGACGATAATTCATGATTGCTCCTGCGAAGGCCGCAAAGTTTACCTTTTACCGCGCGGCAAGTCAGGAGTTCGCAGCCGAGCGGGCAGAAGCCTGCAATAACTGCCAATGGAGAAACCTGTGGCGAGGGGATTTATCCCCGTTCGGCTGCGCAGCAGTCGCAAACCCGGTGTACGCGGTTTGCCTGCTGTATCGCGTTGGCAGGCTTTGGGGCCGCTTCGCCGCCCAACGGGGATAAATCCCCTCACCACAGGAAGGCGTGCAAACACAAAATCATGAAGTATTCCGAGCAAGTCCATCTATCGTCTGGCCGGCGCGGATCAACTCCCCTACATCATGAAAGTTGCAGAGCTCATGGCATTCTTGAAACACAATTGGGGAGCTCCAGATCACGAGCTAAAGATGGGTGAAGCAGATTTTATCAACGGCAAGAAAGGCGTGATTATCATGGAAATCACTGGATGGCTCGATGCGACTGGTCATGCGACCTTATGGAACGGCAGTAGCACCGGCGACAACAGTGACTACCATCGTCCAGATAGCCACACTTACGACCGGCCAGACGTAAAACTGGAAAAAATCAATTTCTGGGAGTTAAAAGGATGAAATTCCATCTATTCATCGCACTCAGCATTCTTGGCGTTTCAGGAAATGCCCTTTCAAACGAAGTAAACGTCAACAACGCAAGGATTTCACTGAAGAACTACGGCCTTGCCAACTGCATTTCGAACCAATTCAAAAATCAGTCCGATATCAAGTCGGACATCGGGCTTGCTATCGGTGCCTACTCCGCCATGGGCAGAGGGCAGCACGCGATACTGCAGAATGAGGACACGCTTGAAGTCATCCATGACCCTTATGCGGAAACCGAAAAATACATGAAGGACGCATACATGAAGACCTCATCCACCAGCAAACAGTCGGGCAAAAATGTCGTGTTCTATTCTTGCCTTGAAATTTACAACTCTCCTGCGTTTGAAGCTTTTATCGAGTCACAGGATCAGTATCTGCAGAATTAGACTATTTCCAAAACCCACCAAACTCAGCACGCCGAAGCGTTCCCGCGCACAGCCGCCGCGAAGATATTACGGGCACGAATTAAGTGCCGCAATCAAACGACAACGCTGACGCGCGGTGAATTTCTAAGGGTTCCTACACCCTGCCACCACTTTCGCGGTGACAGCCAAAAGACAATCCCTGCAACTCACCGGCCACCAGTTCATGAAAAACGCCGCGACTCGCAGGAAACGTCCGAAGCCTTCCCCCGGAAATTTCATGCTGACTCTGCCAGCAAATACTCCAATAACGTTGATTGCGACGAATCTTCTGACGCCGAAAGATGAAAAAACTGCCGTACCTTGCTACGCAAGACAGCCTCGGGAAATGCTTCGAACTGCGCCGGATGCTCTTCGCTCAGCCACTGCATAACATTGGCGACTAGAGTCTCTTCCGCACTTTGCGCCAGTACTGTTTCCGGTACCGTCCACCACGGAAAAACCCGCCCCGAAACCTGTGCCCTGCCACCGATTTCAACAACCTGACCATTGATCAAACCGCGCCCGATTACCGGCAGTAACTGCGCCGAATCAACGGCTGATGCCTGAAGAATCGGCAGCAAAAACCGCCCATCCCAAAACCGGAAAAAAACGGCCTTACCGTCCGGCATCAACACCTGGGTCAGGCTGCGTAAATGTTCGACGACGCTATCAAGCGGAGCAGAAGACACGGCCATCCATCCCCAGTCGCGGGACTGAGTGGTCGCCACCCAATCCAGAAACTCACGATCAGCAGTGACAATGCCCACATAGGGCATCACCGCGTCCCACTCGGCATAGATCGTGTCCGCCCAAACCGGGCTCGGCGCAGCCTGTAACGGTGGTCTAGCGTCACTGGCATTGCTGAAGATCGCGAACAATTGCTCCGAGGGTTTCAGCGGTTCACGTTGCAGCCATTCATTGGGATGAAGAATCTCAGGCTGCACAAACACCGTCCTTGCAACGCTCACACTCTTCGCAGAATGGCGCATCGCCCTTGAAGCTCATGATTTGTGCGGCGGTGAGCATGGCTGCCGGGGCTGCTGCCATTTTCTTCGACACCCCCGGCACACTCGGCGCGGCACTCATCACCGCCATCGGCGCGCCGCCAACCTGAATCGGCACGCTGCTGAAAATCCCGCCCGGGCCGATGTTGATCCACTGCCCGCCCGCCTGAATCGTCGCACTCGCGCCACCGTCGATCACCACTTGCTGACCGGCGCTGACGTGGAACTGCTGACTGGCGCTGATCGCCTGATTGCTCACGCGGATATGCCGGTCGCCGATCACGGTCAGGTGGTCGTCCCGCTTCACTTCAGCCTGACGTTGGCCGTGAGTAATACGTTGCTCATCAGCCTTCAGCTCATGCTTCGCGGTGCCGGTAACCACGATGCTGCGCTGGTTATCGACCTGCACCTGCTGGTCGTGCAGCACATGCTGGGTCCAGTTGCGTTGGGCGCGCAGGTAGATTTCCTCGGCGCCTTTTTTGTCCTCGATGCGCAGTTCGTTGTAGCCACCGCCACCGGGACTGCTCTGGCTGCGGAAGATGCTGCGAGTCTTGTCCGCCGGCAGGTCCAGCGGCACTGGAGTCGCTGCGTTCGGCAAGCTCCCCACCACCAATGGCTTGTCGGCATCGCCGTCGATGAAACCGACCAGCACTTCCATGCCGACCCGTGGAATCAGCACGCTGCCATAGCGGTCATGCGCCCAACCGGTAGCAACGCGCAGCCAGCAGCTGGAATGCTCATTCAGCTCACCATCACGGTCCCAGGCCAGTTGCACCTTGACCCGGCCGTACTCGTCGCAATGGATTTCACTGTCCTGCGGGCCGGTGACCACGGCCGGTTGGTAGCCGGACATGCGCGGCTTTTGTGGCCCGAGTGGTGGGCGGAAGAACACGTCCCACGGCGCGGCGAGAAAGGTATTACGGTAGCCCTGGAACTCTTCCCCATCGCTGGTCACCGATTCCTCCAGCACTTGCGGCTGTCGGCCACGGTGCTCGATGGCTGTGAGCAGCCACAGATCATTCCAGTCCCTGCGCGGATGCTCGGTCAGTTGCAGGAAATGTCCACAGACCAGCGCAGAATCGTCGCTGCGACCGGTAGCCTGACGGTAATCGGCGACATGCCGCTCAAGGGCTCGCTGGGCAAGGTCCTTGCCGGTTTCACGGTCGCTGAACTGGCCGGGAAAGTGGTAATCCTCAAGCACCGGACGTTGCTCGCCATCGACACGGCTTTGCAGTTGCAGGCGTGGCTTTTCAAAGTTGTAGTCGCGACGGGTGACGACACTGGTACGGGTTTCAACCCGAACATTGAATCGCTTGATCGCTGGCGCCGCCGCAGCCATTCCGCTGCCCGGCAAATACAGCGTCGGCTCGGCGAGACGCGGAAACACCGTCTGATCATCGCCGAATACCAGCAGATGGCCGTCGAGACTGTGCTGAAAATGATAGTGAATGCCGACCTCGGCACACAGGCGCTGGATGAACGCCAGATCGCTTTCGCCGTACTGCACGCAATACTCACGCGCCGGGTATTCGCTGCCCAGGCGAAACTCGAAGGCATCACGCAGGATCGCGTGGTCCTTGAGGATCTGCGCGACGATTAGCGGAACACTCAGGTGCTGGAAGATCCGCTGATTGATCCGATGCCCGAGGTACGTCAGACGCGGGACAAGGCTGACGTGATAACGCGTCAGACGTTTCCCGGAGTCGCCCTGCCCGACCTGATAAATCTGACCGTGAACGCCGGAGCCCTGAGCGTCGAAACCGAGAAACGCCTGACAGTGCAGAAGGCTTTCGAGGTCGAGATCCGCTCGTTCGCTGACCAGTTCCAGCTCGAATCGAAAGGGTTGGCTGATGGCTTCCTTGCCCGTGAACTCAAGCACTTTGAGGTCAGTTTGGGCGCCTTCAAGGGTCAACGTGAAACGCGGTTGATTGGCAGGCGCGAACATCCGATGTGTCTCTGCAGTGTGAGGGCGGGCGATTCTGCATGAGGGGTAAGGACTGTAAACCGGTGGACAGGAAAATCAGATGTCTCCTACTTTCTCTGTCGGCTTTGCCTCCAGAAATCGGTAAATCCAACTACAGACATATCCCTAAAAATCACCACCGAACCCTGTGGGAGCTGGCTTGCCAGCGATGGGGCCAGCAGACCCACATAGATGGCGACTGACAAATCGCTATCGCTGGCAAGCCAGCTCCCACAGGGATTTCAGCGTGTTCGAGAAATCGCAGGCATAAAAAAACGGCCCGCCTCCTTCAGGAGACAGGCCGTTTTTCAGTGAGCCTAAGCTCGGTACATCACTTGTTCAGATGGAAATCTTTCTCTGCCGCTTCGAAGCGCTGAACCATACCTTTGGTCGGCGCGCCGAGCTTGCTGACGATCAGGATTGCCAGGCTGGCGAAGATGAAGCCCGGAATGATTTCGTACAGACCCAGCAGTTCGAAGTGCTTCCACACCACAACGGTGATCGCGCCGACCAGAATACCGGCCAGTGCGCCGTCGCGAGTCATGCCTTTCCAGATGACCGAGATCAGTACAACCGGACCGAACGCAGCGCCAAAACCAGCCCAGGCGTAGGAAACCAGACCCAGTACACGGTTTTCCGGGTTGGCGGCCAGACCGATGGCAATCAGCGCGACCAGCAACACCATCGCACGACCCACCCACACCAGTTCAACCTGGGAGGCGGATTTGCGCAGGAAAGCTTTATAGAAGTCTTCGGTCAGGGCGCTCGAGCACACCAGCAACTGGCAGCTCAGGGTGCTCATGACGGCAGCCAGAATGGCCGACAGCAACACGCCGGCAATCCATGGGTTGAAGAGAATTTTTGCCAGTTCGATGAACACACGCTCGTGGTTTTCGGTCACAGGACCGGCCAGCTCAGGGTGTGCAGAGAAGTAAGCGATACCGAAGAAGCCTACCGCCACAGTACCGGCCAGGCACAGGATCATCCAGGTCATGGAGATGCGACGGGCCTTGGCAATCGACTTGACCGAATCCGCAGCCATGAAACGCGCGAGGATGTGCGGCTGACCGAAGTAGCCCAGACCCCAGCCCATCAGCGAGATGATGCCGATGAAGGTGGTGCCCTTGAGCATGTCGAAGTTGCTTGGATCTTGTGCTTCGATGGCCAGGAACGTGGTGTCGACGCCACCGGTCGCCAGCAGGACGATGATCGGCGTCAGGATCAGCGCGAAAATCATCAGGGTGGCTTGTACGGTGTCGGTCCAGCTCACTGCCAGGAAACCACCGATGAAGGTGTAGGCAATAGTCGCCGCAGCACCGGCCCACAGCGCGGTCTCGTAAGACATGCCGAAGGTGCTTTCGAACAGACGGGCGCCGGCAACGATGCCGGAAGCGCAGTAAATGGTGAAGAACACCAGAATCACGATTGCCGAGATGATCCGCAGCAGGCCGCTTTTATCTTCGAAACGGCTGGCGAAGTAGTCCGGCAGGGTCAGCGCATCGCCGTTGTGCTCGGTCTGTACACGCAGACGGCCGGCAACGAACAGCCAGTTCAGGTAAGCACCGATGATCAGACCGATAGCGATCCAGCTTTCGGACAGACCAGACATATAGATGGCGCCCGGCAAGCCCATCAACAACCAGCCGCTCATGTCGGAAGCACCGGCAGAAAGCGCGGTCACGACGCTGCCCAGGCTGCGGCCGCCCAGAATATAGTCAGAAAGGTTGTTGGTGGAGCGATAGGCCATTAAGCCGATCAGCACCATTGCTGCGATGTAGATCACGAACGTGATCAGGGTTGGATTGCTTACGCTCATTGAGTTACGCCCTGGCTTTGTTTTTATGTAGCGGCGGTGATGAACCGCTCGCAAACGACGACGTTTGGCAGACGATTTGAAATCCCGCGCATTTAGGACTGATGTTTCCCCAGGAAAGCCATCAGCCGGTGCACCGCTTTTACAACCGGTTGCACCTTGGGCGCGAATCCTATGCAACAAAGCAAAAGAGGTGCAACCAGTTTCGTGAGAATTAGTTGCACCTAGTCGGATTTATCAACAATCACCCCGTTTTTGCTCCCTTTTGTGGCAGTCATGGCCATTTGCTAGAAGTAAAAGCACCAAGCAGGAGCAGCACTTGCGTACCAGAAAATAATTCCTGACGAGCTGCCTATTATTCCGACAAAAAAAGGGTTGCACCCGGTTGCACCTCTTTCAGCGCACGGCTAATCTTGCCGCCAGCTGATGCCACTCGACTGTGGCAACCATGAGGATAAAAATATGGCTACCACCACCCTTGGGGTCAAACTTGACGACCCGACCCGCGAGCGCCTGAAGGCTGCCGCAACCTCGATTGATCGCACGCCGCACTGGCTGATCAAGCAGGCAATTTTCAATTACCTGGAAAAACTCGAGGGTGGTGCAACCCTGACCGAGCTGAACGGTTTGTCCGTTAAAGACGCTGATGACGCGGGCGACGTACACACCGATCATGCTCACCAATGCTTCCTTGAGTTCGCCGAAAGCATCTTGCCGCAATCGGTTCTGCGCGCCTCGATCACTGCCGCTTACCGTCGCCCTGAGCCGGAAGTCGTGCCGATGCTGATCGAGCAGGCTCGCCTGCCGGTACCGATGGCCGAAGCCACCAACAAACTCGCCGCGTCCATCGCGGAAAAACTGCGTAACCAGAAAAGTGCCGGCGGTCGTGCAGGCATTGTTCAGGGTCTGCTGCAGGAATTTTCCCTGTCGTCCCAGGAAGGCGTGGCACTGATGTGCCTGGCCGAAGCGCTGCTGCGTATCCCGGACAAAGGCACTCGCGATGCGCTGATTCGCGACAAGATCAGCACCGGCAACTGGCACCCGCATTTGGGCAACAGCCCGTCTTTGTTCGTCAACGCTGCGACCTGGGGTCTGCTGCTGACCGGCAAACTGGTGTCCACGCACAACGAAGCCGGCCTGACTTCGTCGCTGAGCCGCATCATCGGCAAGAGCGGCGAGCCGATGATCCGCAAGGGCGTCGACATGGCCATGCGCCTGATGGGCGAGCAGTTTGTCACCGGCGAAACCATCGCCGAAGCACTGGCCAACGCCAGCAAGTTCGAAGCCAAGGGCTTCCGCTACTCCTACGACATGCTTGGTGAAGCGGCGCTGACCGAACACGATGCGCAGAAGTACCTGGCGTCGTACGAACAAGCGATCCACTCGATCGGCAAAGCCTCCCACGGCCGTGGGATTTATGAAGGCCCGGGCATTTCCATCAAGCTCTCGGCACTGCACCCGCGTTACAGCCGTGCGCAGTACGAGCGTGTGATGGACGAGCTGTATCCGCGCCTGCTGTCGCTGACCTTGCTGGCCAAGCAATACGACATCGGCCTGAACATCGACGCCGAAGAAGCCGACCGTCTCGAACTGTCGCTGGATCTGCTTGAGCGCCTGTGCTTCGAGCCGCAACTGACTGGCTGGAACGGCATCGGTTTCGTCATCCAGGCTTACCAGAAGCGTTGCCCGTACGTGATCGACTACGTAATCGATCTGGCCCGTCGCAGCCGTCATCGTCTGATGATCCGTCTGGTGAAAGGCGCGTACTGGGACAGCGAGATCAAGCGCGCCCAGGTCGAAGGCCTGGAAGGCTATCCGGTCTACACCCGCAAGGTGTACACCGACGTTTCCTACATCGCTTGCGCGCGCAAACTGCTGTCGGTGCCGGAAGTCATCTACCCGCAGTTCGCCACGCACAACGCCCATACCCTGTCGGCGATTTACCATATCGCCGGTCAGAACTATTACCCGGGCCAGTACGAATTCCAGTGCCTGCACGGCATGGGCGAACCACTGTACGAGCAGGTTGTAGGCAAAGTTTCCGAAGGCAAGCTGAACCGTCCGTGCCGCGTGTACGCTCCGGTCGGCACCCACGAAACCCTGCTGGCTTATCTGGTTCGTCGCCTGCTGGAAAACGGCGCCAACACTTCGTTCGTCAACCGAATTGCCGACCAGTCTATTTCGATCCAGGAATTGGTAGCCGATCCAGTAGCTCAGATCGAGCAGATGGCGACCGTGGAAGGTGGTTTCGGCCTGCCGCACCCGCGCATCCCGCTGCCGCGTGACCTGTACGGTGCCGAGCGCGCCAACTCCAGCGGCATCGACATGGCCAACGAACATCGTCTGGCTTCGTTGTCCTGCGCATTGCTGGCCACCGCACACAACAGCTGGAAAGCCGCGCCGATGCTCGGTTGCGCTTCCAGCACCGAAAATCCGGCACCGGTGCTGAACCCGGCGGATCACCGCGATGTGGTCGGCCATGTGCAAGAAGCCACCGTTGAAGACGTCGACAACGCGATCCAGTGCGCCCTGAACGCCGCACCGATCTGGCAGGCCACTCCGCCAGCCGAACGCGCCGCGATTCTGGAACGCGCTGCTGACTTGATGGAAGGCGAGATTCAGCCGCTGATGGGCCTGCTGGCTCGTGAAGCCGGCAAGACCTTCGCCAACGCCATCGCCGAAGTTCGCGAAGCGGTCGACTTCCTGCGCTACTACGCAGTGCAGGCTCGCAACGATTTCAGCAACGATGCCCACCGCCCACTGGGCCCGGTGGTCTGCATCAGCCCGTGGAACTTCCCGCTGGCGATCTTCAGCGGTCAAGTTGCCGCCGCACTGGCCGCCGGTAACCCGGTACTGGCCAAACCGGCTGAACAGACGCCGCTGGTGGCTGCTCAGGCCGTGCGCTTGCTGCTCGAAGCCGGGATTCCTGAAGGCGTGCTGCAACTGCTGCCGGGTCGCGGTGAAACCGTCGGTGCCGGTCTGGTCGGTGACGAGCGCGTCAAAGGCGTGATGTTCACCGGTTCCACCGAAGTCGCCCGTCTGCTGCAACGCAACATCGCTGGTCGCCTGGACAATCAGGGCCGTCCGATTCCGCTTATCGCCGAAACCGGTGGCCAGAACGCGATGATCGTCGACTCGTCGGCACTGACCGAACAAGTCGTGATCGACGTGGTGTCCTCGGCGTTCGACAGCGCCGGTCAGCGCTGCTCGGCACTGCGCGTGCTGTGCTTGCAGGAAGATTCCGCTGATCGTGTGATCGAAATGCTTAAAGGTGCGATGGCAGAATCGCGTCTCGGCAACCCTGAGCGCCTGTCCGTGGACATTGGCCCGGTGATCGACGCCGAAGCCAAGGCCGGTATCGACAAGCACATCCAGGGCATGCGCGATAAAGGTCGCAGTGTGTACCAGGTGGCAATCGCCGACACCGAAGAAGTCAAACGCGGCACCTTCGTCATGCCGACCCTGATCGAACTGGAAAGCTTCGACGAACTGCAGCGCGAGATCTTCGGTCCAGTGCTGCACGTGGTTCGCTACAAGCGCAAAGAAATCGACCAGTTGATCGCGCAGATCAATGCATCCGGTTACGGCCTGACCCTCGGCGTACACACCCGCATCGACGAGACCATCGCCAAGGTGATCGACAACGTCAACGCCGGTAACGTCTACGTCAACCGCAACATCGTCGGTGCCGTGGTCGGCGTGCAGCCATTCGGCGGCGAAGGCCTGTCGGGTACTGGTCCGAAGGCCGGTGGTCCGCTGTACCTGTACCGCTTGCTGTCGACGCGTCCTACCGACGCCATCGAACAATCCTTCGCTCGCGGTGATGCCGTGGTTGCGCCGGACGTTCGTCTGCGCGATGCCATGAGCAAACCGCTGACCGCCCTGAAAGCCTGGGCCGAGAGCAATCAGCTGGCTGACCTGAGCACTTTGTGTGCGCAGTTCGCCGCACAGTCGCAAAGCGGTATCACCCGCGTGCTGGCCGGCCCGACCGGCGAGAAAAACAGCTACGCGATCCTGCCGCGTGAACATGTGTTGTGCCTGGCGGAAGTCGAAAGCGATCTGCTGACGCAACTGGCTGCGGTACTGGCTGTAGGCGGTTCGGCGGTATGGCCGGAATCCGACCTGAGCAAGGCACTGTTCGCACGCTTGCCGAAGGAAATTCAGGCGCGGATCAAACTGGTTGCCGACTGGAACAAGGACGACGTGGTGTTTGATGCCGTTGTGCATCACGGCCACTCCGACCAGTTGCGCGGCGTCTGCCAGCAGATCGCCAAGCGTGCTGGCGCGATTGTCGGCGTTCAGGGCCTGTCCCAGGGCGAGACCAACATTGCGCTGGAACGTCTGGTGATCGAGCGGGCATTGAGCGTCAACACCGCTGCGGCGGGCGGTAATGCCAGTCTGATGACTATCGGCTAAACCCGATAAGCCGGGCACCTGCACAGGTGCCCGGCATAGCAACAATCCCTGTGGGAGCGAGCTTGCTCGCGAAAGCGGTTTGCC
The DNA here is from genome assembly GCF_052567255.1 of Pseudomonas sp. McL0111. Lineage (NCBI taxonomy): Bacteria > Pseudomonadati > Pseudomonadota > Gammaproteobacteria > Pseudomonadales > Pseudomonadaceae > Pseudomonas > Pseudomonas sp. McL0111. The sequence goes on from NZ_CP199585.1 coordinate 1,024,996, forward strand.
AGTCAACTCATCTGTTGAATGTGCCGACCTATTCGCGAGCAAGCTCGCTCCCACAGTGGTTTGTGGTGTTGTTAAGTCGGCGCTCGGCTCCAACATCACCGCTATCAATCATCCTGTTCAGCATTTATCAGCAAGCCTAGACTCGGCCCAACCCCAAATTCAGGTAGGCCGCCATGTCCGAGACGCTGCTCAGTTCCCGCAATCTGGCTTTCGAGCTGTATGAAGTCCTCGATGCCGAGGGCCTGACCCGGCGTGAGCGTTTTGCCGAGCACAATCGCGAGACCTTCGACGCGGCCATCGGCACTGCCCGCAGCATCGCCGAAAAGTACTTTGCGCCGCACAACCGCAAGGGCGACGAGAACGAACCACGCTACGAGGACGGCCAGGCGATTCTGATTCCGGAAGTGAAACCGGCGGTGGATGCGTTCCTTGAGGCGGGTTTCCTCAACGCGGCACGCAGTTTCGATGCTGGCGGCATGCAACTGCCTACTCTGCTGTCCCAAGCCTGCTTCGCGCATTTCCAGTCGGCCAACGCCGCCTCGACGTCGTACCCGTTCCTGACCATGGGCGCGGCCAACCTGATCGAAAGTTTCGGCACCGACGAGCAGAAGCAACGCTTCCTGCAACCGATGATCGACGGACGTTTCTTCGGCACCATGGCCCTGACCGAGCCCCACGCCGGTTCATCGCTGTCGGATATTCGTACACGCGCCGAGCCTGCGTCCGACGGTACCTATCGCCTCAAGGGCAACAAGATCTTCATTTCCGGTGGCGACCATCCGCTGTCCGAGAACATCGTGCACATGGTTCTGGCCAAACTGCCGGATGCACCACCGGGCGTTAAAGGCATTTCGCTGTTCATCGTGCCGAAGTTTCTGGTCAACGATGACGGCAGTCTCGGCAAGCGCAATGACGTGCTGCTGGCGGGTCTGTTCCACAAGATGGGCTGGCGCGGCACCACCTCCACCGCGTTGAACTTCGGCGATAACGGTGAGTGTGTCGGCTATCTGGTGGGCAAGCCGCATCAAGGCTTGAGCTACATGTTTCAGATGATGAACGAGGCACGCATCGGCGTCGGCATGGGCGCGGTGATGCTCGGTTATGCCGGTTACCTGTACTCGCTGGAGTACGCTCGCGAACGTCCGCAAGGCCGGGTGCCGGACAGCAAGGACCCGAGCACCGCGCCGGTGGCGATCATCCAGCACGCCGACGTCAGACGCATGCTGCTGACGCAGAAATCCTACGTCGAAGGTTCATTTGACCTAGGGCTGTACGCCGCCCGTTTGTTCGATGACACCACAACCCTTGAAACCGAAGCCGAACGCAAACAGGCGCATGAACTGCTGGATTTGCTGACGCCTATCGTCAAGTCCTGGCCCTCGGAGTTCTGCCTGAAGGCCAACGAGCTGGCTATCCAGATTCTTGGCGGCCACGGTTACACCCGTGAATATCCGGTAGAGCAGTATTACCGCGACAACCGCCTGAACCCGATCCACGAAGGCACCCACGGCATTCAGTCGCTGGACTTGCTCGGACGCAAACTGGCGCAGAACGGAGGCGCGGGGCTCAAGCAGTTGATTCGTCTGATTGCTGATACGGCCGAGCGCGCGGTGGCGTACGAATCCTTGACCGCGATGCGTGAACCGCTAGAGAAACTGGTGGCGCGCCTGCAAGTGGTGACCATTGGTTTGCTGACTGATCTGGCACAGGGCAAGGTCAACAGCAGCCTGGCAAATTCGGCGCTGTACCTGAAAGTGTTCGGGCACACGGTGATTGGCTGGCGCTGGCTTGAGCAGGCGATTCGCGCCGAGGAAGGCTTGGCCAAAGGCAATTCGGCGGATGCTGACTTCTATAAAGGCAAGTTGCAGGCGGCGCGGTATTTCCTGACGTGGGAAGTGCCGGGTTGCCACCATGAACTGGCGCTGCTGGAGGCACGGGATGATACGTGTCTTGCGATGCAGGATGCTTGGTTCTGATCTGGATTATGCGTAGCGGCTGATATCGCTTTCGCGGGCAAGCCCGCTCCCACAGGTATTGCGGCAGGTTCACATATTGAGTGAACACCCCAGAACCCTGTGGGAGCGGGCTTGCCCGCGAAGGGGCCAGAACTGACAGCACATCAGCTCAACTTGAACCCACCCATCTGCCGCGCCAGATCATCCGCCAGTTTCTGCAACATCTGACAATCCTCACGACAAGCCCTGACCTCCCCCGCCGTCGCCCGCGCCAGATCGGAAATACCCTGCACGTTGCGGTTGATCTCTTCGGTCACCGCCGACTGCTCTTCTGTCGCCGTCGCCACCTGATGGTTCATGTCGCTGATGCGCTCGACCTGCCCGGTAATCGCGGTCAGCGACGCACCGGTACGCTGGCTCGACTCGACGCCAGTACCAGTCGCAGCCTGCCCGGTGCGCATCGATGACACCGCATTCTCCGCGCCTTGTTTGAGGCTGCCGATCATCAACTGAATCTCGTCGGTGGACGCCTGCGTGCGTCGCGCCAAGGTACGCACCTCGTCAGCGACCACCGCAAAACCGCGACCCATGTCGCCAGCGCGCGCCGCTTCAATCGCGGCGTTCAGCGCCAGCAGATTGGTCTGCTCGGATACCCCGCGAATCACCGCCAGCACCGAATCGATCGACGCCACTTGCTGCGCCAACTCACCCACCGCCCCGGCAGCAACGCCGATTTCATCGGACATGCTTTCGATATGCCGGATCGAACCGCCAACCACTTCCCGCGCCTGCATTGCTTCATCACGGGCAGTTTGCGAGGCGAGCGCGGCGTTGCCGGCGTTCTGCGCAATTTCCTGCACGGTCAGACCCATCTCGTGGACGGCGGTGGCGACCATGTCGGTCATTTCCTGCTGGCGGCCCGAGCGTTCGGCAGTGTTCTCCACGACTTTCGCCACTTGCCCGACGGCGGTACGCAGTTGCTCGCTGGTGGTCAGCACTTCGGCGATCATCCCGCGCTGACTGTCGAGGAAGCGGTTGAAGCCCCGGGCGAGGTCGCCGAGTTCATCGGCGCGACTGGAATCTAACCGGTGGGTCAAATCTCCCCCACCGCTACCGATGGCTACCAGCGCAGCTGTTACCTGACGAATCGGTCGCACCAGCCCTTGAGCCAGCCAGACCACCAGTGCCAAGCACACCAGCGCCACGGCGAGGCCGATGCCGCTGCTCATCCACATCGCACGACGGGCTTCGGCGTAGATCTGCGACTGTGGCACTTCGGCCACCAGGGTCCAGCCGAGGTCGCGCAAAGGCAGGCTGAAGGCGAGGAAGTCCTCACCATCACGTTGAAACTCGCTGTTCACGGCATTTTTTTGACCCATGACCGCTTGCGCCGCTTTGGCGCCGATCTGCTCGGTCAAGGTGCGTTTGCCACTGAACTGTGCTTCAGGATGGACCTGGATCAAACCGTCGGAACGCACGAGATAGACCTTGCCGCGCTCACCAAAGCTGAAGTTGTGGATCAGCTCCGAGAGCTCTTTCATGCTCAAACCGAGTCCGGCGACACCCACCACTTTGCCGGCCTGCTCGACCTTCAAGTCGATGAACAGCGCCAATTCTCCGGTGGCCCCGTCATTGTCGATATTCAGGGTTCGCGGTTGATTGCTGTCGAGGAAAGAATAGAACCAGGCATCCGCCGGTTTGGCGCGACTGAGGGTGCGATCCAGGCCTTTTTCGGTGATGTAGTGATTGGATTCGGTGCCGATGATCAGCGCCGTGAAAGCCTTGTGTTCGGCGCGGATGCCTTCCAGATACTGCGCGAAGCCCGCCGTTTGGCCACTGTCTTCACCGCTGGCGAGCCAGTTGCGAACCATGGAATTGCTGGCGATGTCTTTGGCGGCAGTCAGCGGCTGAACGAGGATTCGTTCGATGTCATTGCGCGTCGCTTCGATGCTCGACGGCAGTGCCTGCTCGACCAGATAGCTCTGGGCGAGACGATTGACCACGAGGGTATAAATGCCAACCACGATCAGAATACTGACCAGCAGAGCGGTGCCCATGCCGAGGATCAGTTGCCATTGAATACTGCGTCGCCAGAACTGCATGGAGCACCCCCAAAGAATAAGAGGCTGAAACACTGCAACAGCCGTGCCGATTGTATACAACCTGATCGACAATCTATTCTTTGGTTGTGCTCAACAGCCATCAACCCTGATTGATGGTCTTGGCGATGGTCTCGACCGTGGCGCTGACTTGCTCTTGGTAACGCTCGAGATCCTGCTGATGCTGCTTCTTCATTTCGATCTGCTGCGAGCACAGATTCATCGCCGCCAACACCAACAGCCGATCACCGATCAGTGTCGGGTATTTGCGTTTGGTCTCGGCCAACGCGGCTTTGAGCATCAGTGCGGCGTCCAGCAGGGTCTGTTCTTCCCCGGCCGGCGCCTTGATCGAATAGTCCTCCCCGAGAATCGAGACGACTTTTACCCCTGCTGTGCCGTGGTTCATGCGCTGACAGGACCTGCAGTCACGCGTTCAACCAAGGCCTGGATACGCGCAGCGGTGGCGCCGTGCTTCTCTTCCTGTTCCATCAGGTTCAGTTGCAGGCTTTCGTTTTCATCCTTGGCCTGGGCCAGTTCCGTGGACAGGGTCTGGTTGGTTTGCAGCAAGGTCTGGTTCTGTTGCACCAGGTCGCTGACGAGCTGTTCCAATTGGCTGAGGGATGCTTCCAACATTTTGATCTTCCAAGCGTTTTTCAAAGGGCGCGTACGATAAAGAAAAGTCACCACAGATGCCAGGGTTAAACCGGCGCAAGGCCTTGATTTTCCTGGCGGCGGACCGTTCCTGCGAGTCTTAGAGACTCGGATCTGCCGATCTGGTTCCTGCACTTCGTCGCTCAAGACCCGATGCGACAAATTCGCACATGGACTAAAGAGTTCATTCGCCTGACCGATAAGTCACCCATACAGCAGTTTCAGCCCGCATGGATGCGGCCCTTCCTGGTACCCGCACATGTCCCTTCGCAATATGAATATCGCCCCCCGGGCGTTCACCGGCTTCGCCCTGATCGGCGGCTTGATGCTGATTCTCGGCGTTTTCGCTTTGAACCAGATGAGCAAAATCCGCGGCGCCGCCGAGGACATCACCACCAGCAGCGTGCCGAGCATCAAGGCCCTCGACGAGTTCACCCAACTGACTCTGCGACTGCGCGTGCTGTCCTATCGCTTGCTGGTCAATCGTGAAGCGGACGTACAACAGAAAACCGTTGAATTGCTGGACATGCGCAACCAACAGATACGCAAGGCTCAGAGCGATTACGAGCCACTGATCAGCACTTCGAAAGAACGCGCTGCCTACGATCAATACGTGCAGTTGCTGGCCCAGTACCGCCAGATCGAAGACCGGATGAAGAGCCTGTCGCGCAACAACGAGGTGGATGAGCTGCGCACCCTGCTCAACACCGAGTTGCTGAACAACTCCGAAGCGATGAACGCTGTTCTCAACAGCCTGATGCAGATTAACGGCCAGCAGATCAGCGACACCAACGAGCAAGCCGCCGATCAGTATTCGTCGGCATTCAATCTGGTCGTTACCCTGCTGGTGATCGCCACCGGCCTGACCTTTTTGTTCGCGTGGTTGCTGACCACCAGTATCACCAAGCCGATTGCCAAAGCCTTGGATGCGGCGGAAACCATTGCCGAAGGAAACCTGACCCAGCCAATCCATGTTGATGGCAGTGACGAAGCCGGACGCCTGCTGGCGGCCATGGCCAAGATGCAATCGAAACTGCGTGACACCTTGCAGCGCATTTCCGGCTCGGCCACGCAGCTTGCGTCCGCCGCCGAAGAGCTGAACAGCGTCACCGACGAAAGCGCCCGTGGCCTGACTCAGCAGAACAACGAAATCGAACAGGCCGCCACTGCGGTCAACGAGATGACCAGCGCCGTTGAAGAAGTCGCACGCAATGCTGTGAGCACTTCGGAAGCCTCGAAAAACGCCACCACCTCGGCCGGCGATGGCCGTGATCTGGTGCAGGAAACTGTCAGCGCCATCGAACGCATGAGCGCCGACGTGCAGAGTACCGCCACGCTGATCGGTGATCTGGCCAACGAATCCCGTGACATCGGCAAGGTGCTGGACGTGATCCGTGGTCTGGCTGATCAGACCAACCTGCTGGCGCTCAACGCCGCCATCGAAGCCGCGCGCGCCGGTGAAGCCGGTCGTGGGTTCGCCGTGGTGGCCGACGAAGTGCGTGCCCTGGCGCATCGCACTCAGCAGTCGACCAGCGAAATCGAGCGGATGATCGGCAGCATTCAGAGCGGCACCGAACACGCCGTGGATTCGATGCGCAACAGCACCGAACGCGCCGAGTCGACCCTGAACATCGCACGCGGTGCCGGGATCTCGCTGGACACCATCAACACCGCCATCGTCGAGATCAACGAGCGCAATCTGGTGATCGCCAGCGCCGCCGAAGAACAGGCGCAAGTCGCCCGTGAAGTGGACCGCAATCTGGTGAACATTCGTGATTTGTCGGTGCAATCGGCGACCGGGGCTAATCAGACCAGCGCGGCGAGTAACGAACTGTCGCGATTGGCGCTGGATCTGAACAACATGGTTGGGCGGTTCAGCCTGTAACCCACTACATCTGAGTGAGCAAACACTCTGTGGCGAGGGAGCTTGCTCCCGCTGGGCGGCGAAGCGGCCCCAAAACCATTCACCGCGTACCGGCAGCAGGAACGCGGTGAATCGATTTACGACTGCTGCGCAGCCGAGCGGGAGCAAGCTCCCTCGCCACAGTTATCCTTCAGCGCATGTTTATTGCGTGCCCGCGTAAAAACCTTTTTGACAGCATCACATTTCAACAGGTTAGAATCGCTGGCACGCAGACTGCATGGTCAGTTTGTGCCCGTCTTTACGCTTCTGGAGTACTGCCTTTGAATGCGACGACCATCAACAGCCTGTTCTTGATCGGCGCGTTGCTGGTAGGTGCGAGCATTCTGGTGAGCTCACTTTCGTCACGCCTCGGCATCCCGATTCTGGTGATCATTCTCGCCGTCGGCATGGCCGCCGGGGTTGATGGTGGCGGCATCATTTTCGATAACTATCCAACGGCCTATCTTGTCGGCAACCTCGCACTCGCGGTGATCCTGCTCGACGGCGGGTTGCGCACTCGTGTCTCGAGTTTCCGCGTGGCGTTATGGCCGGCGCTGTCGCTGGCGACGGTCGGGGTGTTGATCACTACCGGGCTGACCGGCATGGCCGCCGCGTGGCTGTTCGATCTGAACATGATTCAAGGCCTGCTGATCGGCGCCATCGTCGGCTCGACGGACGCCGCGGCGGTTTTCTCGCTGCTTGGCGGCAAAGGCCTCAACGAACGGGTGACCGCCAGCCTGGAAATCGAGTCCGGCAGCAACGACCCGATGGCGGTGTTCCTAACCGTGACCCTGATCGACATGCTCGCCAGCGGCCAGACCGGTTTGCACTGGAGCCTGCTGACGCACCTGATCCGTGAATTCGGTATCGGCGGCATCATTGGTCTGGGCGGTGGCTGGCTGATGCTGCAACTGGTCAACCGGATCAATCTGGCCACCGGGCTGTATCCGATTCTGGTGATCGCTGGTGGTCTGGTGGTGTTCGCACTGACTAACGCCTTGCACGGCAGCGGCTTCCTCGCCGTTTACCTGTGCGGCCTAGTGATCGGCAACCGCCCGGTGCGCAGCCGTCACGGCATCCTGCACATGCTCGATGGCATGGCCTGGCTGGCACAGATCGGCATGTTCCTCGTGCTGGGGCTGTTGGTGACGCCGCATGACCTGCTGCCAATCGCCCTGCCCGCGCTCGGTCTGGCGCTGTGGATGATTCTGTTTGCGCGCCCACTGTCAGTGGTGGTCGGCCTGCTGCCATTCAAGGCGTTCCACGGTCGCGAGAAAGCCTTTATTTCCTGGGTCGGCCTGCGTGGCGCGGTACCGATCATTCTGGCGGTATTCCCGCTGATGGCCGGGCTGCCGAACGCGCAGCTGTACTTCAACCTCGCGTTCTTCATCGTGCTGGTGTCGCTGCTGGTGCAGGGTACGAGCCTGCCGTGGGTAGCCAAGTTGCTCAAGGTGACGGTACCGCCGGAACCCGCACCGATTTCCCGTTCAGCACTGGAAGTGCACATCACCAGCGAGTGGGAGCTGTTCGTTTACAAGCTCGGCGCCGAGAAATGGTGCATCGGTTCACCCCTGCGCGAACTGAAAATGCCCGAAGGCACGCGCATCGCCGCACTGTTTCGCGGTCAGCAACTGCTCCACCCGTCGGGTAGTACGGTGCTGGAAGTCGATGATTTGCTCTGTGTTATCGGCCATGAACACAACCTTCCGGCGCTCGGAAAGCTGTTCAGCCAGGCGCCGCAACGCGGTCTCGATCTGCGTTTCTTCGGCGACTTCGTACTCGAAGGAGACGCCCAGCTCAAGGCGGTTGCGGCCCTGTACGGGTTGCCGGCCGAGGGCATCGATCCGGACATGACCCTGGGCCACTTCATCGCGCAGAAAGTCGGCGGTGCGCCAATCGTCGGCGACCAGGTGGAGTGGAACAACACCCATTGGACAGTTGCGGTCATGGACGGGAACAAGATCGGCAAAGTGGGCGTCAGATTCCCCGAAGGAAGTCGCCCGGGCCCCGGGCTCTTCCTCTAAACTGCGTCCACTATCACTTGCTTGACCGGTCTCTATGCCTACCCTGCGCTCCTTTTTCGCCGCGGCCCTGCTGGGCCTGTGTCTTTCCGCCAGCCCGCTTTACGCTGCCGAACCGCCGTCCAGCGACGCCGTGCAGGCGAGGCTGGACAAGCTCGCCGACAGCAAACTGCCGGATGCCGACAAGAAGACCCTGCAAACCATTCTGCAGAACACGCTCAATCAACTGAACAATCAGCGTGATTACGAACAGAAGCTGATCGATCTCAAGCAGCAACTGGCCAATGCGCCAAGACAGACCATCGAGAACACCCGCGAACTGGCCCGGCTCAAAGCCTCCGCCGTAGTGCCGATGACGCAGCGTTTCCCCAAGGAATCGATCTCGCAGCTGGAGCAGATCCTCACGGATCGCTCGACCCAGCAAACCGATCTGCAAAAAGCACTGGGGGATGCCAATAGTCTGATCATCACCGCCCAGACCCGTCCCGAGCGTGCCCAAGCGGAAATTTCCGCCAGCCAGACGCGCATCCAGCAGATCAACAACATCCTCAAGTCCGGCAAGGACGCTGGCAAAACCGTCAGCGCCGAGCAGCGTGACCAGTTGAACGCAGAACTGGCGGCGCTGAATGCGCTGATCCCGCTGCGTCGTCAGGAGCTGGCCGGCAACAGCCAGTTGCAGGATCTGGGCAACAGCCAGCATGACCTGCTCTCGGAGAAATCCGACCGCCTCGACCGCGAGATTCAGGAACTGCAAACCCTGATCAACCAGAAGCGTCTGGCGCAGTCGCAGGAAACCGTTACCCAGCAGTCGATCGAAGCGCAGAAGTCCGGTGGCAGCAGCCTGCTCGCCAGCGAAAGCACGGCCAACCTCAAGCTCTCGGACTACCTGCTGAAAAGCACTGACCGTCTCAACGAAGTCACTCAGCAAAACCTGCAGACCAAACAGCAACTCGACAGCCTGACCCAAAGCGACTCGGCCCTCGACGAGCAGATCAACGTGCTCAAGGGCAGCCTGTTGCTGTCGAAGATTCTCTACAAACAGAAGCAGGCGCTGCCGCGACTCAAGGTCGACCGCGATCTGGCGGATCAGATTGCCGACATTCGTCTGTATCAGTTTGAAGTCAGCCAGCAACGCGAACTGCTGAGCAACCCGGCAGCCTACGTGGACAATCTGCTGGCCACGCAGCCACCGGAGCAAGTCACTCCGCAACTGCGCAAAAGCCTGCTGGACCTGGCCAATACCCGCGCCGACCTGCTGGAACGGCTGAACCGCGAACTCAGCGCGGTGCTCAACGAATCGATCACCCTGCAGCTCAACCAGAAACAATTGCTGAGCACTGCGCAGAGCCTGCGCGCGACCCTCGATGAGCAGATGTTCTGGATTCCCAGCAACAAGCCGCTGGACTTTGAGTGGATGCGCAGCGTGCCGGAGCGCCTCAAGCGCCAGATCGACACCCTGCCATGGGCTTCAAGCCTGAGCGAACTGACTGACGGCCTGACCCAGCGCCCGCTGCTGTTCCTGCCGCTGGCGTTGTTGATCGGTGCATTGCTGTGGCGCCGCAAGCAGCTGTATTCGCGTCTGAACAAGGTTCACCAGGACATCGGCCACTTCAAACGCGACAGCCAGTGGCACACGCCGCAGGCGATCCTGATCAATATTCTGCTGGCGATGCCGGTGGCACTGGGTCTCGCGCTGTGTGGTCTGGCCTTGCAGATCGACGCCCGTGGACAGAACGCCAACATGGGCGCGGCGCTGTTACAAATGGGTCAGGCGTGGCTGGTGTTCTATACGGCTTACCGGATTCTCGCGCCGGGTGGCGTGGCGGAACTGCATTTCCGCTGGGAAAAGCCGCAGGTAGAATTCCTTCAAGGCTGGATACGCCGGCTCGGGCTGGTGGTCATGGCGCTGGTGACCATCGTAGCGGTTGCCGAGCTGCAACCCGCCGCGCTGGCCGACGACGTGCTCGGCATGCCGGTGGTGTTGACCTGCTATGCATTGATGGCGTGGCTGCTGAGCCGCCTGCTGATCAGCAGCCCGGCGCACGAAAACACGTCGCTGTTCCGCAAGGCCGTCGGGGTGATGTTCACCCTGCTGCCTATCGCCCTGTTCGTCGCGGTGTGCTTCGGCTACTACTACACCGCGCTGAAACTCAGCGACCGCTTGATCAACACCCTCTACTTGCTGATGTTCTGGCTGGTGATCGAAGCCACCTTCGTCCGTGGTCTGTCGGTTGCGGCACGGCGTCTGGCCTACCAGCGCGCCTTGGCCAAGCGTCAGGCAGCGAAAGAGGCCGGCGACGGCGAAGCGGTGATCGAAGAGCCGACGCTAGACATCGAAAAGGTCAACGAACAGTCGTTGCGCCTGATCCGTCTGGCCCTGCTCGGCGGTTTCATTGCCGCGCTGTATTGGGTCTGGTCGGACCTGATCTCGGTGTTCTCGTACCTCGACAACATCACCCTCTACGAATACACCAGCGGCACCGGCGCCAACATGAGCATGGTGCCGATCAGCATCGGCGACATGCTCGGCGCACTGATCATCATCGGCATCACCTTCGCCCTGGCGCGCAACCTGCCCGGCCTGCTCGAAGTGTTTGTGCTGTCGAAACTCAATCTGGCCCAGGGCAGTGCCTACGCCACCACCACGCTGCTGTCCTACGTGATTGCCGGCGTCGGCTTTGTCTCGACCCTGTCGACCCTTGGCGTCAGTTGGGACAAGTTGCAATGGCTGGTGGCGGCGCTGTCGGTCGGCCTCGGTTTCGGTATGCAGGAGATCTTCGCCAACTTCATCTCCGGCATCATGATCCTGTTCGAACGCCCGGTACGGATCGGTGACACCATCACCATCGGCAACCTCTCGGGCACGGTGAGCAAGATCCGCATCCGTGCGACGACCATCACCGACTTCGACCGCAAAGACATCATTGTCCCGAACAAGACGTTCATCACCGGACAACTGATCAACTGGTCGCTGACCGACACCATCACCCGAGTGACACTCAAGCTTGGCGTAGATTACGGCTCCGATCTGGATCTGGTGAAAGAGCTGCTGCTCAAGGCTGCACGGGATAACCCACGGGTCCTCAAAGAGCCTGAGCCGCACGTGTATTTCCTCAACTTCGGCGAAAGCACCCTCGACCACGAACTGCGCATGCACGTACGCGATCTCGGTGACCGAAACCCGGTGCTCGACGAGGTCAACCGCTTCATCAACCGCGAGTTCAAGAACCACCACATCAACATCTCGTTCCGGCAGATGGAGGTTTATCTGAAGAACCTGCACGGCCAGGAATACAAGTTGGTGCCGGTCGAAGCGGAAAACAAAACCATCGTCCCGGCCGACGGCGAGCAAAAACCGCTGCAAGGGCCGCCGCCCGCCAAGCTCGACTAACCGGCCTGATCCCAGCAGAATGCTCGGACATTCTGCTGGAGCCGGCCCGTGAAAGCCCTCGACGAACTGACCTTCGACAATCGCTTCGCCCGCCTCGGCGATGCGTTCTCCGCCCACGTGCTGCCCGAGCCGATCGACAACCCACGGTTGGTGGTGTCGAGTCCGGCGGCCATGGCACTGCTCGATCTCGACCCGGCGACTGCCGACACCCAGGAATTCGCCGAACTGTTTGGCGGCCACAAGCTATGGGCCGATGCCGAGCCACGAGCGATGATCTATTCCGGGCATCAGTTCGGCGGTTACACACCGCAACTCGGTGATGGTCGCGGCCTGCTGTTGGGCGAGGCCTACAACGAGGCTGGCGAGCACTGGGACTTGCACCTCAAGGGCGCCGGCCAGACACCGTTTTCGCGCATGGGCGATGGCCGCGCGGTGTTGCGTTCGTCGATCCGCGAATTCCTCGCCTCCGAAGCGCTGTACGCGCTGAACATCCCCTCGTCCCGCGCCTTGTGCGTGATCGGCTCCGACACACCGGTCTGGCGCGAAAAACAGGAACGCGCAGCGATGGTGCTGCGTCTGGCGCCGAGCCACGTGCGCTTCGGTCACTTCGAATATTTCTACTACACCAAGCGTCCCGAGCAGCAGAAGCAACTCGGCGAGCACGTACTGGCGATGTACTTTCCGGAGTGCCTGGAACAGCCGGAACCGTATCTGGCGATGTTCCGCGAAATCGTCGAACGCAACGCCGAACTGATCGCGAAATGGCAGGCCTATGGTTTCTGCCACGGCGTGATGAACACCGACAACATGTCGATCCTCGGCATCACCTTCGACTTCGGCCCGTTCGCCTTCCTTGATGATTTCGACGCGAACTTTATCTGCAACCACTCCGATGATCAGGGCCGCTATTCATTCAGCAACCAGGTGCCCATCGGCCAGTGGAACCTCAGCGCCCTCGCTCAGGCCCTGACGCCGTTCATCAGCGTCGATGCCCTGCGCGAAGCCCTGGGCTTGTACCTGCCATTGTTCCAGGCTCATTACCTCGACCTGATGCGCCGCCGCCTCGGCTTCACCAGCGCCGAAGACGACGACCAGAAACTGCTGGAAGACCTGCTGCAACTGATGCAAAACAGCGGCGTCGACTACACGCTGTTCTTCCGCCGTCTGGGCGACGAGTCAGCCGAACAGGCCGTCAAACGCTTGCGCGACGACTTCGTCGATATCAAAGGTTTCGATGCCTGGGGCGAGCGCTACGTTGCCCGGGTTGCCCGTGACGGCGACGCCGATCAAGAACAACGCCGCGGGCGGATGCACGCGGTCAATCCGCTGTACATCCTGCGTAATTATCTGGCGCAAAAAGCAATCGATGCGGCTGAACAAGGCGACTACTCAGAGGTACGCCGCCTGCATGCAGTGTTGAGCAAGCCATTCGAGGAACAGCCGGGAATGGAGGGTTATGCCGAGCGCCCACCGGAGTGGGGCAAGCATCTGGAGATCAGTTGTTCGTCGTGAGGCTTCATGGCACCTGAACATTCGTCACAAGTGCCACACCGTCGATGACTCAAGCAGCCTGCGTCGGCTCAGCAGGCTGTTCGCCGTTCTTGAACAAAACAAAATTGCGTTCGGTGCTGTCGGTCGAGGCGCTCTTGAGGAGGAAACCGATCACTAACCCGCCGCCGAACAACACCCCGGTGAATCCCGGGAATGGTGGTTTGGCAAAGAAACTGAAATAGAGAACCGTGAGCATGCTGATCAAGAAATACGGCCCCAGAATCAGCACAGCCAATTTGCCGATGCGAGTGGCGGTTTGCAGTTTTTTGTCCAGCACCTGCCGGTCAGCCTCATCGAGCAACAGATCGGAACTGCACTGATAACAGTTGATAGGTTGCAACTTAACCAGCTCGAACGCCTGATGATAGGAAGGCTTGAGCGTGTAGCTGCAATGCCCGCAACTCATGCCCGCGTCCTTGTAAGGCGTGGAATCCGTGACTGCGGTGGCCTCGTTGGTGTGACTCATAACAGTAAAATCCCTTTAAATTGACAGCGTCGGCCGAAAAAGCCGCGCGCAATTCTACCAGAGCGTACCTGCCATGGCGTTGGCTGCACACGCCGTAGCCTTTTTAGATGAAGACATCCACGGGCACTTTGAAGCGCTCAGCCAACCAGCGAATCTGGCGCAAGTTGAGCTTGCGCTTGCCATTCAAAATCTCCGAAACGACTGATTGAGTTCCGACACCCGGCAAGTCGCTCTGAGTCAGGCCATGTTCACGCATCATGTAGCCAAGAACCTCTTCGCCACTCGCCTCGGCCATAGGATGGTGGGTGTGATCCCACTCCTCAACCCAGTCTCCGATGATCTCTACCAGACTCATCAATGGATGCGCTTCATCATCACCAGTGATCTCCAGGATCTCGTCGACTGCCCGTACCAGAGAATCGTAGTCCTCTTCACTCTTCGGTTTTCGAAGCAAAGGTGAGACAAACTCCCAATGCTCGGCAACAGTCTTGATCAGAATACTCATACCTTTCCTTCCCTCCATTTTCCACGCTCATACTCCCGGTGACCCAACACATGCTTTATGTAGAGCGTCTGAGAGCGATAACTGACAAAAGCGATCAACCTCAGCTTGTTGCCACCAATATCGAAGACATGAAACTCACCAACCTTGTCGGTCGCCGGAAAGATCGACTTCATCGCCGAAAAGTCCTTGGGGCAGCTCCTTTTTGCCAAACGAAACCACTGCGCCAAGGCGCTTGCAACCTGCGGCCATTGCTCCTTGGCCTCTCGAATGGGTTTTTCGCTAAACACATGCATGCAACATCCTTATCGCATTCTGCTATGGAAAGTTAATCACAGATCAAGATTATCGCAACTTGCGATAACACCTGACAGACCAACGGGCTCGCTCGGTGTGTCTCAGCCTAGGTTCAATGTCGATGCCTGCACGATTGAAAATATGAGCAAACGTCTCCAAGTAGGTGTTATCTGCTCTCTTCTGGACTTCGCTCATGACCAATCCACTCCTCATCCCCTGCCCCCACTGCAACGGCCTCAACCGCATCCCCGCCGAGCGTCTCGGTGATCAGCCAAAGTGCGGGCGCTGCAAGGCCGAAGTGCTGCTGAACAAACCGTTCGAACTCAAGCAAGGCGACTACGCCAGCCAGATCAAGGGTGATCTGCCGCTATTGGTGGATGTGTGGGCGGGCTGGTGCGGGCCGTGCAAGTCGTTTGCGCCGGTGTTTGAGCAGGCTGCCGCGCAACTGGCGGGCAAGTGCCGTCTGGCCAAGCTGGATAGCGAGGCCAATCAGCAGTTGTCGGCGCAGTTGGGGATTCGCTCGATTCCGAGTCTGATTCTGTTCAAGAACGGCCGGGAAGTGGCGCGGCAGAGCGGGGCGTTTCCGCTGCCGCAGTTGATGGCGTGGCTGCACAGCCAAGGCATCTGACACGGTATAAAACCCATTGTAGGAGTGAGCCTGCTCGCGATGGCGTCCTGTCAGTCAACTCGATTGTTGAATGGACGGACGCCATCGCGAGCAGGCTCACTCCTACAGGGGATTTGTGTGTATCTCGAGTGATCAGGCGTCTTCCAGCAGGTTGTGCAGTTCGACGAACTGCTGCGTCAGCTTGTGCCGTGGGTCGAGGTGGATCAGTGGGGTATTCGCCTGATGCGACTCACGCATGCGTACCGAGCTGGTCAGGTATACCGGCAGCACCGGCAACCCTTCAGCAATCAACTCATCAAGAATCTGCTGCGGCAGGCTGGCCCGGGCCTGGAACTGGTTGACCACGATGCCTTCAACTTCCAGACCTTCGTTGTGGTCTTCCTTCAATTCTTCGATTTCGGCCAGCAAGCCATAAAGGGCCTGACGCGAGAAGCTGTCGCAATCAAAGGGAATCAGCACACGATCAGCGGCGATCAATGCAGACACCGCGTAAAAATTCAGCGCTGGCGGAGTATCGAGGTAGATGCGGTCGTAATCTTCGCTCAACTCGTCGAGCAACTTCCGCAGTTTGTTGATCTTGTGTTTGGCCTCAAGCTTGGGCTGCAAGTCAGCCAGCTCGGCGGTGGCGGTAATGATGTGCAGGTTGTCGAACGGCGTTTCGTAGATATCAGCCTGATTCTTTTTGGAGAACGGCCCGGAAGACAGGGTTTGCTTGAAGAAATCGGCAATGCCCATCGGTATGTCGTCACCCGTGAGCCCTGTCAGATACTGCGTGGAATTGGCCTGGGCATCTAGATCCACCAACAGCGTGCGATAACCCTCGCTGGCGCTGACCGCCGCCAGATTGCAGGCAATGCTTGATTTGCCTACCCCACCTTTCTGATTGAACACCACGCGCCGCATGACAAAACCTCCGTGTATCAAAGAATGACCGAGTGTAGATGCGTGCGGCTGCGCTTCGCTACCTCCGCGGACACGGACTACAGCGTCATTGGTTATTTCCGAGGGACGGCAGGGTAAAAACGGCTATCGAGCGTCGAGATTCCCGACAGACAGCCGCGTGACAATCTGGATAATGGCCAAGTGACAGTTTTTTCTGCGAACCACTCGGTACATTTCATTGCGCAAAACGTAACCAGCATTTGCTACACACACCTTGCACCGCGATAATGCGCGCCACCCGGCGCTGTGCGCCACGTCAAGCCAGCCGTGGCTTTGACCATTCACCGCGTCAAACAAGCCCGCAGGGGCGGGATAAATGTCCGTGATCAACTTCAACATCGCCCAGTGGCGCGCGTGGGCCCCCGGGCTCGACAGCGTGGACGCCTGGCAGGCCTGGAGCCGACAACCGGTCGCGCTCCAGAGCAGTGATGCCGCGCCCGATGTGTCGTTCCTCCCGGCCATGCAACGCCGACGTTTGAGCCGTCTGGCGCGGATGGCTTTCAGTGTCGGCTGGCCACTGGCCGAAGGCCGCGAGAATTTGCCGCTGGTGTTCGTCTCCCGGCACGGTGAAACCCCGCGCACCTTCGACATCCTCAGCGATCTGGCCACCGAACAGCCATTGTCGCCGACCCAGTTCAGCCTGTCGGTGCACAACGCGATCATCGGTTTGTGGTCGATCATGCGCGGTGAAACCAGCGAAATGACCGCCCTCGCCGCTGCCGGCGATGGTCTGGAAAACGGCATGCTGGAGGCCGCAGCGCTGCTCAACGAAGGCGCACCCGCCGTGTTGCTGGTGATCACCGAAGAACAACCGCCCCAAGCCTATTCGACGTGGATCGACGACGTGCCATTCCCCTACGCGGTCGGTCTGCTGCTGACGCCGGGTACCGACTGGCGGCTGACCCTGAACAGCACAACAGAAGCACTGTCAAAAGCTCAATGGCCCCACGCGCTGAATCTGTTGCGCGCCCTGCTCGGCCAGCAAACCCTTTGCCAACATGCCTGGAAAAATCGTGTATGGACCTGGCAACGCAACCCGTAGCCGTTAAAAACCGCGACGCCTACTACTGGCGCCTGCTGGCCACCGCCGCAAGCTTCGCCCTGTTCGGGCTAGGCGGGCTGTGCCTGCGCGTGCTGGTATTTCCGCTGCTGGCTTGTCTGCCCGGTGACGCGCAGGTACATCGGCAACGAGCGCGACAGACCGTCAGTCGGCTGTTCTGGTTTTTCGTGCGGTTCATGGCCCGCACTGGTGTGCTGACCTACGACATTCAGGGTGCCGAACGCCTGGGTCGCCCGGGGCAGATGATCATCGCCAACCACCCGTCGCTGATCGACGTGGTGTTTCTGATCGGTCTGGTACGCCACGCCAATTGCGTGGTGAAAAAAAGCCTGTGGGAAAACCCCTTCACCCGTGGCCCGTTGCGCCGTACCCAATACATCAGCAACGACGGCAGCATGGACATGCTCGATGCCGCCGCCGATGCACTGAAAACCGGCCAGACCCTGATCATTTTCCCGGAAGGCACCCGCACCCAACCGGGGCAGGCGCCGGCCTTTCATCGGGGGGCCGCAGCAATCGCCCTGCGCGGTGCGAAGATCCTCACCCCGGTGGTGATCAAGGTCAGCCCGACCACTTTGACCAAGGCCGAGCCGTGGTATCGCATTCCAATGCGCCGCGTGCATTTCAGTTTTCGCGTCGGTGCCGATATAGATCCACAGACCTTTGCCGCGCAAGGCCCTGCACCGCAGGCCTCGCGCAAGCTCAACGATTATTTGCACTCTTACTTTATTAAGGAGCTCGCCGAAGATGAGCGATCTGAATCGTGACATTAAAGCGTTGATCATCGACGCCCTCGGCCTCGAAGACATCAGCGTCGACGACATCGGCGACGACCAGACCCTGTTTGGCGAAGGCCTCGGCCTGGATTCGGTCGACGCGCTGGAACTGGGTCTGGCGATCCAGAAAAAATACGGCATCAAGATCGACGCCGACGCCAAAGATACCCGCAACCATTTCACCAACGTGGCGAGCCTTGCGGCCTTCGTCACGGCAAAACAGGCAGCTTGAGACCGGACCATGCAAACTCGTGACGATATCTTCAACACCCTGCGTGATGCGCTGGTCGAGCTGTTCGAACTCGATCCGGCCCGTGTGAGTCTGGAATCGAACCTGTATCAGGATCTGGAAATCGACAGCATCGACGCAGTCGACCTGATCGATCACATCAAACGTCAGACCGGTAAGAAAATCGCCGCCGAAGAGTTCAAGTCGGTGCGCACCGTCAGCGACGTGGTCGAGGCGGTCTACCGTCTGGTTCAACCGGCCGCATGAGCCGATTGATCGGCCTCGGCCTGCTGCTGGCGGGCCTGCTGTACCCCTTTGCGGTGTATTTCGGCATGGAGCATTTTGCCCCGTGGCAGTTCGGCTTGCTGCTCGGCAGCCTGTGGCTGGCGCGGGCGCTGACCGGCGAGCGCAAGCCCGGCAGCCTGTGGATGGCGGTAGTCGCCATCGCCTTCTGCCTGTTGCTGGCAGTGTTCGATAGTCCGTTGCTGTTGCGCTGGTATCCGGTGCTGATCAGCGGCTTCATGCTGGCGCTGTTCGGCCTGAGCCTGAAATTCGGCCCGCCGATGGCCGAACGTCTGGCGCGACTGCGTGAGCCGCAACTGCCGCAAAAGGCGATTCGTTACACCCGTCAGGTCACCGTGGCCTGGAGCGTGTTTTTCTTCTGCAACGGTTTATGCGCCGCGCTCCTGACGCTGTGGGCGCCGCTGAACTGGTGGATGTTGTACACCGGGCTGATCTCCTATGGATTGATCGGCCTGATGTTTGCCATTGAATGGCTGATACGACAAAGGGTAAGAGGTCGCCCATGAATTGGATAAAACTTGAGCAACTGTTGCTCAAGGCATCGCCGGCTCGCGCAATTACCCGCGAGCCGGCACTTGATCACGCACAACTGTGCGAGCAAGCGCTGAGCCTCGCCGCCGGTCTGCAAGCCCGGGGCGTGCAGCGCATGGCGGTGCATCTGGAAGATGCGGCCGAACTCGCCGTCGCCCTACTTGGTGCCTGGCGCGCCGGGGTCAGTGTTTTGTTGCCTTCGGACTTGCAAGCGCAGACCCGCCAGCGCTGGTCAGGCGACGTCGATCTGTGGCTGACCGATCAAACCAGCGACGAGCAACCGACAGCGTTGTATCAATCGCCTCTGGCCGCTGCAGAACTTGACCTCGACCAATGCCGGTTGAGCCTCTGCACGTCCGGTTCCAGCGGCGAACCCAAGCGCATCGACAAGACCCTGCGCCAACTGGCCAACGAAGTCGAAGCACTGGAGCAGTTGTGGGGTGCCGACCTCGGTGAGGCCTGCATCATCGGCAGCGTCGCGACTCAACATATTTACGGTTTGCTGTTCCGCGTGCTCTGGCCCTTGTGTGCCGGGCGCCCGTTCGTGCGCAAGCAACTGGCCTTCCCGGAAGACCTGCAGCGCGCCAGCCGCGAGCACTCGGCGTTCGCCTGGATCGCCAGCCCGGCGCTGCTCAAGCGCATGGGCGACAACCTTGACTGGCCAGCACTGAGTGCCGTGCGCCGGGTGTTTTCCTCCGGCGGCGCGCTGCCAACCGACGCCGCGCAAAGCCTGCATCAGCGCTTGCAACAGTGGCCGACCGAGATCCTCGGCAGTTCGGAAACCGGCGGTATTGCCTGGCGTCAGGGCCAGGACTTGTGGCATCCGTTTGCCGACGTCGAACTGACTCAGGACAGCGACGGTGCCCTGCTGATCGCCTCGCCCTATCTGCCCGCCGGACATGTCGAACACACCGCCGATGCCGCACGCATCGCCGCTGATGGCCGCTTCGAATTGCTTGGGCGGCTGGACCGAATCGTCAAACTCGAAGAAAAGCGTATTTCCCTGCCGATGCTAGAACAGGCGTTGATGACCCACGACTGGGTCGCTGAAACGCGTCTTGGCGTGGTGCAGGAAAACCGTGCGTCGCTCGGTGCGTTGCTGGTGCTCAGTGAAAACGGCCTCTTTGCCCTGCGCGAGCATGGCCGTCGCCACTTGACCGAAACCTTGCGCCAGCATCTGCGCGAGCATTGCGAAGCTCTCGCCCTGCCCCGGCGCTGGCGCCTGCTGCGTCAACTGCCGCTGAACAGCCAAGGCAAGCTGCCGCAGGCCGAAGTCGAAGCGCTGCTGCTGGCACCGCGCCCGAAAGCCCCAGAAGTGCTGGAACAGACGCAAACCGATGGCGAATGGAACCTGCAACTGACCGTCCCGCCAGACCTCGCCTACTTCAGCGGCCACTTCCCCAAAGCCCCGGTGTTGCCGGGTGTGGTGCAAGTGGAATGGGCGCTGAACCTCGGCCGGCAGGTGCTGAACCTGAGCGGCGCGTTCGCCGGCATGGAAGTGCTGAAGTTCCAGCGTCTGGTGCGCCCGGGCGATGAAATCCAGTTGCACCTGCGTTTTGAACCGACACGCGGCAAGCTGTATTTCACCTACCGCAACGACACCGCGACCTGCTCCAGTGGCCGAATCCTGCTGGAGACTGCTCATGCATAACATTAATGAGTGCTGCGCACTCAATCGCGAGAAGGCTCGCTCCCACATTACTCCGCGCAACCTGTGGGAGCGAGCCTGCTCGCGAAGCGGTCACAGCGGTCACTCGGTAGAGAATCGGTATGCATAACCCTTGTGCAGTGATCCCGGTCTACAACCACGAAACCGCGATCAGCAGCGTGGTCGATGCCCTGCTCGCGCAAAATCTGCCGTGCATTCTGGTGGACGACGCCAGCAGCAAATCCTGCGCGCAGGTGCTGGACACACTGGCCGGGCGCGACAACGTTTATCTGGTGCGCCTGACCGTCAATCAGGGCAAGGGCGGTGCGGTGATGACCGGTCTGCGTGAAGCGTCGCGTCTGGGTTTCAGCCATGCCTTGCAAGTCGATGCCGATGGTCAGCACGACTTGCAGGACGTCGCCCGTTTCATCGCCGAATCCCGCGCCCATCCAGAAGCGATGATCTGCGGTTATCCGCTGTACGACGCCAGCGTGCCCAAGGGCCGTTTGTATGCGCGCTACCTGACCCATGTGATGGTCTGGATCAACACCCTGTCGCTGCAGATCCGCGACTCGATGTGCGGCTTTCGCGTGTATCCGCTGGTGCCGACTTTGTCTGTGATCGACTCGGCGCGAGTCGGCAAACGCATGGATTTCGACTCGGACATCCTTGTGCGCCTGTCATGGCGCAATCAGCCGATGCGCTGGCTGCAAACCAGCGTGCATTACCCGCTGGACGGCGTGTCGCACTTTCGGATGTTCCACGACAACGTGCTGATTTCGAGCATGCATACGCGGTTGTTCCTCGGCATGCTGCTGCGCTTTCCACTGATCCTCTGGCGGCGGTGGCGGGCATGACCGTCGAGACCGATAAAAAGCACTGGGCCGACCGCGAAGAACGCGGCAGTTTCCTGCTGATGAAATTCACCGCTCTGGCTGCCAAGGTCCTTGGCCGGCGTCTGCTGAGTCCGTTGCTGTACGGCATCGTTTTGTACTTTTTCCTGTTCGGTCGCACGGCCCGCCGCAGCGCCTGGCAGTACCAGCAACGGCTCGCCGACTGGAGCGGGCGCAGCGAATTGCGCCCAAGCCTGTGGCGCGTATTTGGCCAGTTCATGGCGTTTGCCGATTCGATGCTCGACAAGCTCGATGTGTGGAACGGCAAGCTGCGCATCGAGCAGATCGAAATCATCGACCCGGCGCTGCTGCGCAATCAGTTGCGTGGCACGCGTGGACAACTGCTGGTCGGCGCGCATCTGGGCAATCTCGAAGTGTGCCGGGCGCTGGCGGAAATCGGCGAAAAGGTCACGATGAACGTGCTGGTGCACACCAAGCACGCCGAACAATTCAATCGTCTGCTGGGCGAGGCCGGGGCGACTAATCTGCGCTTGATCCAGGTCAGCGAACTCGACCCGGTGATCATGCTGCAATTGCACGAACGCCTGGAGCGTGGTGAGTGGCTGGCGATTGCCGGCGACCGCGTGCCGCTGCACGGCGGGCGCAGCATCAGCGTGGATTTTCTCGGCCACCCGGCAGCGTTCCCGCAAGGCCCATGGTTGCTGGCCGGTCTGCTGAAATGCCCGGTCAATCTGCTGATGTGCCTGAAACAACCTGACGGCCACTATCGCCTGAGCCTCGAACCCTTCGCCGACACCATCGCGTGGAAGCGCAGCGAGCGCGAGCAGGTCATTCATCAGTGGGCGACCCGTTACGCCGAGCGACTGGGTCACTATTGCCTCGAAGCGCCACAACAATGGTTCAACTTTTACCCTTTCTGGAAGACCGATGACGACGCCAACCCATGAGCCGGTAACCTTCGGCGAACGCCCTTTGCGCATCGAAGACGTGCTGGCCCTGGCCAACCGTCAGGCGCCCGTGCAGTTACAGAGCGACGCGGCTTACCGCGAGCGCATTGCCAAGGGTGCGCGATTCCTCGATTCGCTGCTGGACAAGGAAGGCGTGATCTACGGCGTGACCACCGGTTACGGCGATTCCTGCGTGGTCGCGGTGCCGTTGCATCACGTCGAGGCGCTGCCGCGTCATCTCTACACCTTCCACGGTTGCGGGCTGGGCAAACTGCTCGACGCCCAAGCCACCCGTGCGGTGTTGGCGGCGCGCTTGCAGTCGCTGTGCCACGGCGTTTCCGGGGTGCGCGTGGAGCTGCTGGAACGCCTGCATGCGTTTCTTGAGCACGACATCCTCCCACTGATTCCCGAAGAAGGCTCGGTCGGCGCCAGCGGCGATCTGACGCCGCTGTCCTACGTCGCCGCGACCCTGTCCGGCGAGCGCGAAGTGATGTTCCGTGGCGAGCGCCGGCAATCCGCCGACGTGCATCGCGAACTCGGCTGGACGCCGCTGGTGCTGCGCCCGAAAGAAGCGCTGGCGCTGATGAACGGCACGGCGGTGATGACCGGTCTGGCCTGCCTCGCCTATGCCCGCGCCGATTATCTGCTGCAACTGGCAACTCGCATCACCGCACTCAACGTGGTGGCGCTGCAAGGCAATCCGGAGCATTTCGACGAGCGCCTGTTCGCTGCCAAGCCGCATCCGGGGCAGATGCAAGTCGCCGCGTGGCTGCGCAAGGATCTGGCCATCGACGCACCGACCGCGCCACTGCATCGTTTGCAGGATCGCTACTCCCTGCGTTGCGCTCCGCACGTACTCGGCGTATTGGCCGACAGCCTGAACTGGCTGCGTTCGTTCATCGAAATCGAGCTCAACAGCGCCAACGACAACCCGATCATCGACGCCGAAGCCGAACGCGTGTTGCACGGCGGGCACTTCTACGGTGGACACATCGCGTTCGCCATGGACAGCCTGAAAAACCTCGTGGCCAACGTCGCTGACCTGCTGGATCGCCAGCTCGCCTTGCTGGTGGATGAGCGTTACAACCACGGCTTGCCAAGCAACCTGTCGGGCGCCAGCGCCGAGCGGGCGATGCTCAATCACGGCTTCAAGGCTGTGCAGATCGGCACCAGCGCCTGGACTGCCGAAGCGCTGAAAAACACCATGCCGGCCAGCGTGTTCTCGCGTTCCACCGAGTGCCATAACCAGGACAAGGTGAGCATGGGCACGATCGCCGCCCGCGATGCGATCCGCGTGCTGGAACTGACCGAACAGGTCGCCGCCGCCACGCTGCTCGCAGCCAATCAAGGCGTGTGGCTGCGCGGTCGCGACGAAGACGCCCGCCCACTGCCACCGTCGCTGGCGGCAATGCACGAAGAGCTGGCCAAGGATTTCCCGCCGGTGATCGAAGATCGTGCGCTGGAAGGCGAGTTGCGCCTGTGTCTGCAACGTATCGCCGAGCAACACTGGAGGCTGCATGCGTAGCGCCGGAGTGCTCCACGCCGATACGGAAATCCTCGTACCGTTCTTCGACGTCGACACCATGCACGTTGTCTGGCACGGCCATTACGTCAAATACCTCGAAGTCGCACGTTGCGCCTTGCTGGACAAGATAGGCCACAACTACACGCACATGGTCGAGTCCGGTTTTGCCTGGCCGATCATCGACCTGCAACTGCGCTACGTGCGCGGCGCGGTGTTCGGCCAACGCCTGAACGTGCGCGCCAATCTGGTCGAGTGGGAAAACCGGCTGAAGATCAATTACCTGATCACCGACCTGGAAACCGGCGAACGCTTGACCCGCGCCAGCTCGGTGCAGGTCGCGGTCGAAGTCAGTAGCCGCGAGATGCAACTGGCCTCACCGAAAGTCTTCACCGATGCCGTGGAAAGGATGCTGCGATGAACAGGTTTTTCAAAGGTTTTGGCCTGCTGTGCCTGCTCGGTCTCTCGTCGCTGGCCAACGCTTTCGACCTGCAACAACTGAGCGCACAACTGGCCAGACCGGACGTGATCCACGGCCAGTTCATTCAGGAAAAACACCTGCGCGCCCTGCCCCAGCCACTGATCAGCAAGGGCAGCTTCGTTCTGGCGAAAAACTACGGCCTGCTGTGGCTGCTGAAAAGCCCGCTGCAACAGGATTACCGGATCAGCGCCAAGGGCATAGCCCGGCGCGACGACAACGGCTGGCAAATGCTGCCGAACAAGAGCGCCGGGGCCGAGCAGAACCGCTTGTTCCTCGCCGTGCTGCAAGGTGACAGCAGTGGCCTGCAACGCGACTTCGAACTGGCCCTGAGCGGCGACGCGCAACAGTGGAAACTGACGCTGACACCGCGTTCGTTGTTGCTCAAGCAAGTGTTCAACCAGATCAACATTGACGGCGGCGCGCTGGTGCAAACCATCGAACTGCTGGAAACCCAGGGCGACAGCACCGTACTGCGCATGCAGGACAGTCAGGCTGATCAACCATTGAGCGATGCGGAGCAGCATGACTTTGCTGAATGAACGCAGGCTGCCGTGGCTGTTTCTGATCCTGCTGCTGGCAGTCGTCGCGCTGGGCGGCTGGCAGTGGCGCCATGGCGCGCCGCTGTCGGCGAACCTGATGGAACTGGTGCCCGGCACCAGCCCTGACTCCCTTGAACTGCGTGCCGAACAGCGCATGCAGGAACCGCTCAACCGCGAAATGCTGGTGCTGGTCGGGCATGCGGATCGCCAGCAAGCAGTCGCCATGGCGCAGACACTCGGCGAGCAATGGCAGGCCAGTGGTCTGTTCGAAAAAGTGCAGTGGAACCTGCAAGCGGATCTGCCGGCGCTGCGCACTCAGCTGTTGCAAGGACGGCTGGCGATGCTCTCGGCGGATGACCGGCAACTGCTGAGCGAACACCCGGACGCGTTCATTCAGCAACGGGTACAAGCGCTGTTCGACCCCTTCACCGGTTTCAGCCTCGTACCAAGCCAGGACGACTGGCTGGGCCTGACCGGGCGCATCCAGAACAGCCAGCCACAACACGGCGCGGTGCAACTGGACATCGGCAGCGGCGCACTGATCGCCGATGCCGACGGCAAGAGCTGGGTGCTATTGCGTGCGCGCACCACCGGCAATGCCTTCGACATGAACCTGCCACTGCAAGTCGCCGACCTGCTGCAACGCAGTCGCGATCAAGCCGCGCGCAGCGACGTACAACTGCTGGCCGCCAGTGGTTTGCTGTACGCCGCCAATGGCCAGCAACAAGCCACGCGGGAGATGACCTGGGTCGGTGGCGGCGCCACCATCGGCATTCTGTTGCTGCTGTTGCTGGCGTTCCGTCGCTGGCGCGTGCTGCTGGCATTCGTGCCGGTGCTGGTCGGTATGTTGTTCGGTGCGGTGGCTTGCGTGGCGCTGTTCGGCCATATGCATGTGATCACCCTGGTGCTCGGTTCCAGCCTGATCGGCGTCGCGGTGGATTACCCGCTGCATTACCTGTCCAAGAGCTGGAGCCTCAAGCCGTGGCGCAGTTGGCCGGCCCTGCGCCTTACCTTGCCGGGGCTGACCCTGAGCCTGATCACCAGCGGCATCGGTTATCTGGCGCTGGCCTGGACGCCGTTTCCGGCCCTGACGCAGATCGCGGTGTTCTCCGCCGCCGGCCTGCTCGGCGCCTATCTGTCGGCGGTGTGCCTGCTGCCGGCGTTGTTGAAGAATGTCGAACTGCGCCCGGCGCAATGGCCGCTGCAAGTCGCTGAACGCCTGTTGAGCTGGCGGGAAAAACTCCTGCAACACGCCAAGACCCCGATGTTGCTGGCCCTGCTGATCGCCTTCTGCGCCGGCGGCCTGATGCAACTGCAAAGCAAGAACGACATCCGCCAATGGGTCGGCGCACCGAAGCACCTGACCGATGAAGCGCAGACCATCGCCCGCATTACCGGTTATCAGCCGACCAGCCAGTTTTTCCTGGTGCGTGCAGCCGATCAGCAGCAACTGCTGGAACGGCAAGCCGCGCTGAGCGAGCGTCTGCAACAACTGGTCAATCTCGACAAGCTGCAAGGCTATCTGACCCTGGATCAACTGGTCAGCGCCCCGAGCCAACAGCAGCAAGTGCGTGAATCGCTGAGCAAACTGCCTGAGTTCTGGCAACCGTTGCTGGATCTCGGCGTGCCGCTCGCGGCCCTGCAAAACGAGCTGCATCAATTGCAGACCCTGCCCGCCGAAAGTATTGATGACGCCCTCGTCGGCCCGCTCGGCGAACCCTATCGTCCGCTGTGGCTCGGCCCGACCGAGGACGGCGTGGCGGCAATTGTCAGTCTGCAAGGCCTGAATGATCCGGCGCTGTTAAAGATTCAAGCGCTGGATTTGCCCGGCGTGACGCTGGTGGACCGTCTCGGCGATTTGAACAAGGTGTTTGCGGCAACCCAGGTCAGCGCTGCCGAACTGAAACTGGCCTCCTGCGTGCTGATCGTGCTGGTGTTGATCCTGCCGTTCGGCTTCGGCGGTGCGTTGCGCATCGTTGCTCTGCCGCTGCTGGCGGCGTTGTGCAGCCTTGCCAGTCTAGGCTGGCTCGGCCAGCCGTTGACCCTGTTCAGTCTGTTCGGCCTGTTGCTGGTGACGGCGATCAGTGTCGATTACGCGATCCTCATGCGTGAGCAGGTCGGCGGCGCCGCTGTCAGCCTGCTCGGCACGTTGCTCGCGGCGTTGACCACCTGGCTGTCGTTCGGCCTGCTGGCGGTGTCCAGCACCCCGGCGGTGAGCAACTTCGGCCTGTCGGTCAGCCTCGGTCTGGCGTTCAGCTTCATTCTGGCGCCGTGGGCCGGGCGTCAGACCCACGCCGCTACGGTCGCGGAGCCGACAACATGATGGTCGTCGTCTTCTGGCTGATGGCACTGGCGATGTTCGCCGTGGCCACTCGCATCGGCCGCCACTTTGGTCTGATCCCTATCGTCAGTCAGTTGCTGCTGGCGACTTTTGGTCTGCCGTTGCTGATGTACTTCTGGATCGAACCGGGCTGGCAACTGAGCGGCGCCGCACTGATCGCACCTGAGTGGCTGAAAAATCTATACAGCCTGAGCTTTGCGCTGTTGCTCGGGCATATCCTCAGCGATGTGATCGACCTGCGTCTGGATCGCCAGAGCCTGAAAATCGCCCTGCCGAGTTTCGCCGTGCCGTTCGTTTGCGGCGTCGCGACGGCCGTGTGGTTGCTGCCACCGCAAGCGTGGATCAGCTCGCTGGCCATCGGTCTGGTGTTCGCCATTACTGCGATCCCGGTGCTGTATCTGTACCTGCGCCATATCGACTATCCGCCCGCCGCCACCCGGCGTCTGGTGCAGACTGCAATCCTCATCGACCTGACTTGCTGGACGCTGTTCGGCGTTGCGCAGGGCAGCCTGCACTTGAGCAGTCTGCTGCTGCCGCTGGGCCTGGCTTGTGTGCCGTTGTTGTTGCGCGGCTTAGGCATCCGTCGACCGCTGACCTACAGCCTCGGTTTCTTCGCGCTGCTGATACTGGCCGAACATTACAAACTCAATGCGCTGATCCTCGGCATCGGCTATCTGCTGTGCATGGCCGCGCTCAAAATACCCTTGGTGCTGCCGCTGCCGGCACGCTGGATGAACCGTTTGCAGACATGGATAGCGATTCCGCTGATCCTGACTTTCGGTATCGTCCAGATCGATGTGCACAGCGCCCTCGCCAGCCTCGGCGCAGTGCAATGGGCAGCGCTGCTGCTATTGCCGATCGTCAGCAAACTGCTCGGTAACTGGCTCGGCCTCGGCTGGGCTGGAGCGTCGTTCGAAGGCGCCAGCCGCTGGCGCGAAAGCGTGCTGCTGAACATTCGCGGGTTGAGCGAAATCGTCTTTCTCAATTTACTGCTGCAACAACAACTCATCAGCCCGGCGCTGTACTTCGCGCTGATGCTGATGGGTTTGGGCGCCACCTTGCTGCCGGCGCTGATCGGTCTGCATCGGGCGCCGCTGAGCATCACCCCCCCTCTAACACGGAGTTCACGTGGCAATCGTTGAAATGGAATCTCGTCAGGTCGTGATCATCGGGGCCGGCCCGTCCGGCGCCATCGCCGGCGCATTGCTCAAACGCCAGGGCCACGATGTATTGGTGATCGAGCGCCAGCATTTCCCAAGGTTTTCCATCGGCGAAAGCCTGCTCAGTCATTGCCTGGATTTCGTCGAAGAAGCCGGCATGCTCGACGCGGTGAATGCCGCCGGATTCCAGCGCAAGACCGGCGCTGCATTTGCCTGGGGCGAGCGCTACAGCGCCTTCGATTTCAGCGAAACCTTCACCGCCGGCAAGCCGACTACGTTCCAGGTGCAACGCGCCGATTTCGACAAGCTGCTGGCCGATCAGGCCGAGTTACAAGGCGTGGAAATCCGATACGGCGAGGCGATTGTCAGCGTTGATTTCGACCGGGCAAAACCGCATCTCGATGTGCGTCGCGAAGATGCCAGCGAATACCGGATCGAGGCCGATTTCGTCCTCGATGCCAGCGGTTATGGACGCGTGCTGTCGCGGATGCTCGACCTCGAAGCACCGTCGAATTTCCCGGTGCGCCAAGCGGTGTTCACCCACGTCGAAGATCACATCGACAATCCGGCCTTCGACCGCGAAAAAATCCTCGTCACCACCCATCCGTTGCATCGCGATATCTGGTTCTGGACCATTCCGTTCAGCAATGGTCGTTGTTCGGTGGGAGTGGTTGCGGCGGCAGAACACTTCGACGGTCGCGACAGCGATCTGGATGCCTGCCTGCGCGGTTTCATCGCCGAAACCCCAAGCCTGTCCGGCGTCTTGAACAATGCCGTGTGGGACACCCCGGCGCGCACCCTCGGCGGTTACGCGGCCAACGTCAAAACCTTGCACGGCCCGGGCTTTGCGCTGCTGGGCAACGCGGCGGAGTTTCTCGACCCGGTGTTTTCCTCGGGCGTGACCATTGCCATGCGTTCGGCGAGCATGGCCGCCGCGGTTTTGCATCGTCAGTTGCAGGGCGAAACAGTCGACTGGCAAACCGAGTTTGCCGAACCGCTCAAGCGTGGCGTCGATACCTTCCGCGCCTACGTTGAAGGCTGGTACGCAGGTACTTTTCAGGACGTGATTTTTTATGAGCAAGGCTCAGCGGATATCCGTCGCATGATCTGCTCGATCCTCGCCGGTTACGCCTGGGACGAACGCAACCCGTTCGTCAGCGAAGCGCGTCGTCGGCTGAAGACGATTTCCGAACTCTGTGCCAAGGACGCCCCATGAATTACCTGAGCGACAACTACGTCGAAGAAACCCGCTTCGGTTTCTGGTTCCTGCGCAGCCACACCTGGCAGCACCATGTGCTGCGAGTGGCAATCAACGACTTGCGCAGCCTGTTCAGCGATCCGCTACCGGCCAATCCGGTAATGCTCGACGCCGGTTGTGGTCAGGGTAAATCCTTTCGTTACCTGCGCCAGACCTTCGCCCCGCAACGGCTGATCGGCGTCGATGCTGACCCGCACAGCCTGCAATTGAGCGGTGAAGAGGCGACGCGTCTGGGATTTGATGTCGAGTTGATCGGCAGTGATTGCGCGACTCTCAACGTGCCGGACGCCAGCGTTGATGTGCTGTTCTGTCACCAGACCTTCCATCATCTGGTGGAGCAGGACAAAGCCCTCGCCGAGTTCTATCGGGTACTCAAGCCGGGCGGCTATCTGCTGTTCGCCGAGTCGACCGAGGCTTACATTGATACCTGGGTGATTCGTTGGCTGTTCCGCCATCCGATGCATGTGCAGAAGAGCGCGGCGCAGTATCTGCAAATGATTCGCCAGCAGGGTTTTGAATTTGCTGAGCAGAACGTTTCGTACCCGTATTTGTGGTGGAGTCGGTCGAAGGATTTTGGTTTGCTGGAGCGGACAGGGTTGCTCAAGCCGAAGCCGTTTGGTCAGCGTGAAGAGACGCTGGTGAATGTCGTCGCCCGCAAGCCTCTGGCAGGTAATCTCTGATGCAACACAGTCGATTGGTGCACATTGAACCCTGTGGGAGCTGGCCTGCCAGCGATTGCGGTGGATCAGTCAGCCGGAATGCTGGATGCGCCGACGCCATCGCTGGCAAGCCAGCTCCCACAGGAATTGTGGTGTGGCTGATGTTGGTGATATTTGCCCTGCTCAGTGGATGCGCCAGCAATGCGCCGCTGCCTGTGGATAACCCGAAACTGCCCTTGCCGCTGCAATTGCACATCGAACGCCACCAGGCCGATCAACGTCAGGACTGGCTGTTGGTGATCCAGCAAGAAGGCCCGGGCATTCGCTGGTCGATGATGGACCCGCTGGGCATTCCCGTGGCCCGTCAGCAACTGATCGACGGACACTGGCAGGCCGATGGACTGCTGCCGCCGAATCCCGAGGCTCGGGAGCTGTTCGCCGCGCTGCTGTTCGCGCTGACGCCGTCCGGTGAACTGCTGCGCAACTACCCCGCTGCGCAACAACAGGACAAGCAACGTTCACTGCCAGCGCGTTGGGACGTGCGTTACTCACAACCGCTGAACTTCGAATTGAATCTGCCCCAAGGCCCGCGTTATCGCGTGTCGCCACTCGGTGAACCGACGCCATGACCGCTTATCTGAACGCTCTCGGTGTGATCTGCGCCCTCGGCCGCGATAAACGCCAGGTGGCGCAACACCTGTTCGCCGGTGATTGCTCGGGCATGCGCCTCGAAGGTGGTTGGGTGCCCGAACGCGAATTGCCAGTGGCAGCGGTGCAGGGCGACCTCGCGCCGATCCCGCCACACCTGGCGGAACAGAGCAGCCGCAATAACCAATTGCTGCTGGAAGCGGCGTTGCAGATCCGTGACGACATCGAACAAGCGATCCAGACCTACGGCCGCGAGCGCATCGGTGTGGTGCTCGGCACCAGCACTTCGGGCATCGACGAAGCCAGTCGTGGTCTGGCGCATTACATCAGCAATCAGCAATTCCCGGCTGAGTACGATTATCGGCAACAGGAACTCGGCGCCCCGGCGAATTTTCTCGCCGACTGGCTGCAACTCAGCGGCCCGGCCTACGTGATATCCACGGCGTGCACCTCCAGCGCCCGGGCGTTGATGAGCGCGCAACGTCTGCTCGATCTGGGGCTGTGCGACGCGGTGCTTTGCGGTGGCGTCGATAGCCTGTGCCGACTGACGCTCAATGGTTTCTCGGCACTCGAAGCGGTGTCCGACGAGCGCTGCAATCCGTTTTCCGCCAACCGCAACGGCATCAACATCGGCGAAGCGGCGGTGCTGTTCGTGATGAGTAAACAACCCGGCAACGGCCCGGCCATCGCCCTGCTCGGTGCTGGTGCCAGTTCCGATGCGCACCATATTTCTGCGCCGGAGCCGAGCGGTCGCGGCGCGCTGCAAGCGATGCAGAAAGCCTTGAGCCGCGCACATCTGCAAGCCGGGCAAATCAATTACCTGAACCTGCACGGCACCGCTACCCAACACAACGACGCCATGGAAAGTCTGGCGGTCGACGCGCTGTTTCCGCAGGGCGTGCCGTGTTCATCGACCAAACCGATGACCGGCCACACCCTCGGCGCCGCTGGTGCACTGGAAGCGGCGTTCTGCTGGCTGAGCCTGAGCGCCGACAATCCTGAACACGCGTTGCCGCCACACGTCTGGGACGGTCAGGCCGATCCGGCTCTACCAGCCCAGAAGTGGGTGACCGCGAGCGAACGCCTGTCGTCCATTGCTCCCCGCTACCTGATGAGCAACTCCTTTGCCTTCGGCGGCAACAACGTCAGCCTGATTATTGGAGACGCCCCATGAGTGACTGGCCGCTCGCCGAACTGCTGCCCCACGCCGGCGACATGATCCTGATCGACGAGGTGCTGAGCTTCGACGACGAGCAGATCCACACCCGGCTCACCGTGCGCCCCGACGGCCTGTTCAACTTGCCCGACGGCAGCCTGCCGGCGTGGGTCGGCATTGAGTTGATGGCGCAGAGTGTTGCGGCCTTCGCCGGTTGCCACGCGCGACAAAAGGGCAACGCCGTGGAGCTGGGTTTTCTGCTCGGCACGCGCAAATTCGAATGCAATGTCGAGGCGTTTCCGGCTGGCAGCGCACTGACCATCCACGGTCTGCGCTCGCTGGAAGATGACAACGGCATGGGCGTGTT
The DNA here is from genome assembly GCF_052567255.1 of Pseudomonas sp. McL0111. Taxonomy (NCBI): domain Bacteria; kingdom Pseudomonadati; phylum Pseudomonadota; class Gammaproteobacteria; order Pseudomonadales; family Pseudomonadaceae; genus Pseudomonas; species Pseudomonas sp. McL0111. Next base: position 1,057,881 of record NZ_CP199585.1, read on the forward strand.
CGAATGCCACATCAACGCGCCGGGCATTCATGCCAGCGCCCGACTGAACGTGTTCCGCCCGCCCGAAGCGGGGCAATATCTACAACAAACCAAGGAGTCGAACGATGACTGAATCCGTATTGGTCACCGGCTCCAGCCGTGGCATTGGCCGCGCAATCGCGCTGCGTCTGGCGCAGGCCGGGCATGACATCGTCCTGCATTGCCGCAGCGGCCTGGCCGAAGCGCAAGCGGTGCAAACCGAAGTCGAAGCGCTGGGCCGCAAGGCGCGCATCCTGCAATTCGACGTCGCCGACCGCGAAACCTGCAAAAGCATTCTCGAAGCCGACGTCGAAACCCACGGCGCCTATTACGGCGTGGTGCTCAACGCCGGCCTGACCCGCGACGGCGCCTTTCCAGCGCTGAGCGATGACGATTGGGACGTGGTGCTGCGGACCAATCTCGACGGTTTCTACAACGTTTTGCACCCGGTGATGATGCCGATGATCCGCCGTCGCGCTGCCGGGCGGATTGTCTGCATCACTTCGGTTTCCGGGTTGATCGGCAACCGTGGACAGGTCAACTACAGCGCCTCCAAGGCCGGGGTGATCGGCGCCGCGAAAGCATTGGCGATCGAGCTGGGCAAGCGCAAAATCACGGTTAACTGCGTCGCCCCGGGCCTGATCGACACGGCCATGCTCGACGAAAACGTGCCGGTGGAAGAACTGATGAAAATGATCCCCGCACAACGCATGGGCACTCCGGAAGAAGTGGCCAGTGCAGTGAATTTCCTGATGTCGGCGGAAGCCTCGTACATCACCCGCCAGGTGCTGGCGGTCAACGGAGGCTTGTGCTGATGAAGCGCGTCGTCGTCACCGGCATGGCCGGCATTACCTCGCTGGGCAGCGATTGGGAGACCATCGCTGGCAACTTTGCGGCCAATCGCAGCGGCATCCGCCGAATGGACGAGTGGGATCGCTTCAGCGAACTCAACACCCGGCTGGCCGGGCCTGTCGACGATTTCGTCGTGCCGAGCCACTGGACCCGCAAGCAACTGCGCAGTATGGGCCGCGTCTCGCGCCTTGCAGTTGGTGCGGCAGAGCAGGCATTGGCCAACGCCGGACTGCTCGGTGATCCGTCGATCAAGGACGGTCGGATGGGCGTGGCCTGCGGCTCATCCACTGGCAGCACCGATGAGATCAAAGCGTTCGGCAACATGCTGCTCAACTCGGTGGCCGAGGGGTTGAACGCCAACTCCTACGTGCGGATGATGCCGCACACCACCGCAGCGAACATCAGCATTTTCTTCGGCCTGACCGGGCGTCTGATCCCGACTTCCAGCGCCTGCACCAGCGGCAGCCAGGGCATCGGGTATGCCTACGAGGCGATCAAGTTCGGTCGTTTGCCGCTGATGCTCGCTGGCGGCGCCGAAGAACTCTGCCCCACCGAAGCCATGGTCTTCGACGCGCTGTACGCCACCAGCCTGAAAAACGATGCGCCGCAAACCAGTCCGCGTCCCTATGACAAGGATCGCGATGGCCTGGTGATCGGTGAAGGCGCCGGCATGCTGGTCCTCGAAGAGCTGGAACACGCCCTCGCCCGAGGCGCACATATACACGCCGAGATCGTCGGTTTCGGCAGCAACGCCGACGGCCAGCACACCACGCGTCCAGAGCAAATCACCATGCGCCGCGCCATGGAGCTGGCACTGGAGGACGCCGGCGTTGGGCCGGAGGTCATTGGTTATGTAAATGGTCACGGTACGGCTACAGAACAGGGCGACATTGCCGAAACACTGGCGACCAGCAGTTTGTTCGGTGAACGCATGCCGATCAGTTCGCAGAAGAGTTTCCTCGGCCACACGCTCGGGGCCTGCGGCGCGCTGGAGTCGTGGTTCAGCATCGAGATGCTCAACCGCGATCAGTATGTGCACACGTTCAACCTCGACGAGATCGATCCGAACTGCGGCAAGCTCGATTACCTGCGCGGCGAATTCCGCCAGATGCATCACGAATACGTGATGAACAACAATTTCGCTTTTGGTGGCGTCAACACCTCGTTGATTTTCCGCCGCTGGCACTGACCGCAACACGTTTGGAGTGAAGGGAATGACTCAGTTTTACCGCATCGCCGCCCTGCTGGCCCTGGCCTTGGTGCTCGGCGGATGCACCAGCAAACCGGTGTACAACGCCAAGGAAGAGTTCTCCAGCAACCTCGGTTTCACCTCGCCGCAAATGAGCCGCGCCATCGTCACCGCGCTGAATGACCGCCAATGGGTCGTGCAATCGGTGCGCCCGGGCATGATCAAGGCCGCCATTACCGTACGTGGCAGCCATCACGCCGAAGTCGACATTCCGTTCACCCCGACTTCGTTCGAAATCGACTACCGCAGCAGCTACGGCCTGAACTACAAGGACGGCAAGATCCACGGCAACTACAACCGCTGGGTCAACCGTCTGCGCGACAACGTGCTCAAAGAACTGTCGATCAACCCGGACATCGAAGCCGTCAACAACCTGGGCATCATCAATCAGGGCGCCGACGAACCGACCTACCTGAGCTTTCGCGAAGGCGTCAAACGCGCCACAGACGCTGGCCTGCTGGACGGCAGCGTGAAGTTCTACCTGGCCGGCGAAACCCTGCCCAACCAAGTGCGCAAACTCGATACCGTGAGCAGCAGCCGCAAGACCAACGGCTCGAACAAATCCGACGCCGACGCCTGCTTCTGGGCCCTGCAATCGGCCCTCGCCACCCTGCAGAACGCAGCGAAAAAAGCCGACGCCAACGCCGTGATCAACATCGCCAGCGTCGACCAGCGCGACCTCTACAAAGACACCGAAAAATTCCAGTGCCGTGCCGGGCTGGTGGTGTCGAGCGTGGCGCTGCGTGGTGATTTGGCGCACGTGGACTGACGAACACATTATCTGTGGCGAGGGAGCTTGCTCCCGCTCGGCTGCGCAGCAGTCGTAAATCCGGAGGCTGCGAATTTACAGACAGACCGCGAACACAGGATTTGGGGCCGCTTCGCGACCCAGCGGGAGCAAGCTCCCTCGCCACAAAGGGCGCCATTTGGCGCCCTCTTCATTTTCAGCATCTACACTCGCTCAAGCAGGCCATCACGCAGCGCCTGCCCGAACGGCGAGCCAGGTCGATCAAACTCTCGCGGTTCTCTTTCACCGTCAAGGAGATGACCATGCAAGTGAAAGCCCTGTTCGCCGCCGCGCTGTTGGGGCTGCTTCCCAGCGCCAGCCAGGCAACCAATCTGATGTACATGCCATTCGAGACGGTGCTGTCGGACGCGATCCGCGCCGGACGGCTGGATGGCAGTGTGAAGTTTTATCTGGCGGGCAATGGGCCGCAGGGCACGCAGCGGTTGTTGCAGCGCGGTGTGGTGAGCGATTTGCGTACCGATGGTTTCAACAAGAGTGATCACGATTCCTGCGAGTGGGTGCTGCAGTCGAACTTGATCAAGCTGCAGGCCGATGCCAAGCGAGTCGGGGCGAATGCGGTGACCAATATCGTCAGTTTCTACGACCAGCATGTGCGCAAGGATCTGAATACGTATGAATGTCGGGCGGGTGTTTTTGCGACGCGGGTGGCGTTGAAGGGGGATCTGGTGCGATTGCCTTGAGAGCTGTGGTGCTTGCGCGGACGCCATCGCGGGCAAGCCCGGCTCCCACAGGTATCAGGTCGCTCAATCCATTTGTGAGCACCAGCGATCCTGTGGGGGAGCTGGCTTGCCAGCGATTGACTGCGCAGCAGTCAGACTTGCTCGACCTTGCGCGTGAGCAGTTCGACGAAGGCCTTGGCCATCGGTGATTTCTGATCCTTGCGCTGCACCAGCCACACCGCCGTCACCGCCTCCGGGTCGCGCAGCGGTCGGTAGACCACGCCGTCGATGCGCATGCGCTGATACGAGGCTGGCATCACTGAGACGCCCAGCCCGGCTGCCACCAGGCCGATGATGGTCATGGCCTCGCCGGCCTCCTGAGCAAAGTGCGGACTGAAACCGGCATCCCGCGCCAGACTGAGCAATTGCGCATACAGACCGCTGCCGTAGCTGCGCGGGAAGAACACAAAAGGTTCCAGCGCCAGCTCCGAAAGAAACAACCCTTCTTCACTGCCCTGCGCCAGCGGATGTTTGGAGCTGAGCACGGCGACCAGCGGTTCGCGCATCAATTCGACCACGCTCAGCGAATCCGGCAGCCCCAACGGGCGCATGATCCCGACTTCAATCGACTGATCGACCAACGCATCGGCAACCATGGTGCTGCTCATCTCACGCAGATTCAGATGCACAGCCGGGAAGCGCTGGCGGAAGGCAAAGATCGCCTGGGGAATGGTCGAGTTGAACGGCGCCGACGAGGTGAAGCCGATCTTCAGTTCTCCGAGTTCGCCGAGCTGTGCACGACGGGCGACATCCGCCGCTTTGTCGACCTGCGCCAAAACCAGTCGCGCCTCTTCGAGAAACAATCGCCCCGCTTCGCTAAGCTCAACCCGACGATTGGTACGTTCGAACAGCCGTGCGCCAACCTCTTGCTCCAGCGCCTGAATCTGCTGGCTCAGCGGCGGCTGGGAGATACCCAGCACCTGTGCGGCGCGGCCAAAGTGCAATTCTTCGGCGACGGCAATGAAGTAGCGCAAGTGACGCAATTCCATGGAGACCCCATTAGGTCGTTAAAGCTATCAAACAGGTCGAACAATATATTGGATAGAAACATTAGCCAGCTATATGATTTTTTCCTTTGCCTGCCTGGCCGTGCCCTCCGAGGTCTGAAGTGAAAACTGCTGTCGCGCCCCTTGCCCATGAAGTCCCGCCCGCTGCGGCGGACGATATCGTCGCCGAGCTGCAAGAGATCTACATCGAAAAAGGCACACCGATGTTCATGCGCACGGTGCTGGCGCTGTTCAGTGGCGGCTTCGCGACTTTTGCGCTGTTGTATTGCGTGCAACCGATGATGCCGCTGCTGTCTCACGAGTATTCGATCAATGCGGCGCAGAGCAGCCTGATCCTTTCGGTTGCGACGGGCATGCTCGCCATCGGTCTGCTGATCACCGGGCCGATTTCCGACCGGGTCGGGCGCAAACCGGTGATGGTCGCGGCATTGTTCGCCGCGGCGCTGTGCACCATGGCCAGTGCGATGATGCCGAGCTGGCAAGGTGTTCTGATCATGCGGGCGCTGATCGGGCTGTCGTTGAGCGGGCTGGCGGCAGTGGCGATGACTTACCTGAGTGAAGAGATTCATCCGCAGCACATCGGTCTGGCGATGGGTTTGTACATCGGCGGCAATGCGATTGGCGGGATGAGCGGACGCTTGATTACCGGGGTGTTGATCGACTTCGTCAGTTGGCACACGGCGATGCTGGTGATTGGCGGTCTGGCGCTGATTGCCGCCACGGTGTTCTGGAAAATTCTCCCGGAGTCGCGCAACTTCCGCTCGCGCTCGCTACACCCGCGCAGCCTGCTCGACGGTTTCACCATGCATTTTCGCGATGCGGGCCTGCCGCTGCTGTTCCTTGAGGCATTCGTGCTGATGGGCGCGTTTGTCACGCTGTTCAACTACATCGGTTATCGCTTGCTGGCCGCACCGTACAACCTCGATCAGGTGTTTGTGGGTCTGCTGTCAGTGGTGTACCTGTCGGGCATCTACAGTTCGGCGAAAATCGGTTCGCTGGCGGACAAACTGGGGCGACGCAAAGTGCTGTGGGCGACGATTGCGCTGATGTTTGCCGGCCTCGCCCTGACCATGTTCAAACCGTTGCCGCTGGTGATCCTCGGCATGTTGATCTTCACCTTTGGCTTCTTCGGCGCGCACTCGGTGGCAAGCAGCTGGATTGGGCGTCGAGCGCTCAAGGCCAAAGGACAGGCGTCGTCGTTGTATCTGTTCAGCTATTACGCCGGTTCGAGCATTGCCGGGACGGCGGGCGGGGTGTTCTGGCATATGGGCGGATGGAATGGCATCGGCCTGTTCATTGGCGCGCTGTTGGTGGTGGCGCTGCTGGTGGCGTTGAAACTGGCGAAGTTGCCACCGTTGCAGGGTGTCAAAGCCTGATACAAAACCTACATTAGAAACAAAAACGCCCGGCATAAGCCGGGCGTTTTTTATTGCAGCGCGATCAATCGTGATACTGCGCCGACAACTCATGCACGGCACGCAAGAACGCGCCAGCGTGTTCCGGATCAACCTCAGGGGTGATGCCGTGGCCGAGGTTGAATACGTGGCCGCTGCCCTTGCCGTAGCTGGCCAGAATGCGCCCGACTTCGGTGCGGATCGCTTCTGGTTTGGCGTACAGCACGGTCGGGTCCATGTTGCCTTGCAGCGCAACCTTGTCGCCAACGCGGGCGCGGGCGTTGCCGATGTCGCAGGTCCAGTCCAGGCCCAGTGCGTCGGCGCCGGCGTCGGCGATGCTTTCCAGCCACAGGCCGCCGTTCTTGGTGAACAGGATCACCGGCACCTTGCGACCTTCGTGCTCGCGGATCAGGCCGCTGACGATTTTCTTCATGTAGGCCAGCGAGAATTCCTGATACGCCGCTGCCGACAGGTTGCCGCCCCAGGTATCGAAGATCTGCACCGCTTGTGCGCCGGCCATGATCTGGCCATTGAGGTACGACGTCACCGACTGAGCCAGCTTGTCGAGCAGCAGGTGCATGGCTTGCGGGTTGTCGTAGAGCATGGCTTTGGTCTTGCGGAAGTCTTTCGACGAGCCGCCTTCAACCATGTAGGTCGCCAGAGTCCACGGGCTGCCGGAGAAGCCGATCAGCGGCACACGGCCGTTCAGTTCGCGGCGAATGGTGCTGACCGCGTCCATCACGTAGCCGAGGTCTTTGTGTGGATCAGGGATCGGCAGCGCTTCGATGTCAGCCAGGGTGCTGACGACTTTCTTGAAGCGCGGACCTTCACCGGTCTCGAAGTACAGGCCCTGGCCCATGGCATCGGGGATGGTGAGGATGTCAGAGAACAGGATCGCCGCGTCCAGTTGTGGATAGCGGTCGAGCGGTTGCATCGTGACTTCGCAAGCGAACTCCGGGTTCATGCACAGGCTCATGAAGTCACCGGCCTTGGCGCGGCTGGCGCGGTATTCAGGCAGGTAGCGACCGGCCTGACGCATCATCCACACCGGGGTGACGTCTACGGGTTGCTTGAGCAGGGCGCGAAGGAAACGGTCGTTCTTCAGGGCAGTCATGTCGGCATCCGGAAAAAAAGTGCGGGCATTTTCTCAGAGCGCGACGCAAAAGGCACGGTTGCAGGTCAGCCTTTTGTCTATCGGGTCAATTTATTGCAATGAAACACGGTTTTTTGCAACACCGAGAAACACTGTGGGAGCTGGCTTGCCAGCTCCCACAGGTATTGCGGTGTAGTTTCGAACAGTGATCAGACTTCCAGGTAATCCAGAATCCCTTCAGCCGCATTACGGCCTTCGAAGATTGCGGTTACCACCAGGTCGGAACCACGCACCATGTCGCCACCGGCAAAGATTTTCGGATTGCTGGTCTGGTGCTTGTACTTGCCTTGCTCAGGCGCAACAACGCGGCCCTGGCTGTCGGTCTGGATTTCGAACTGTTCGAACCACGGCGCCGGGCTCGGACGGAAACCGAAAGCGATGACCACGGCGTCGGCCGGGATGATCTCTTCGGAGCCCGGGATCGGCTCAGGGCTGCGACGGCCACGGGCGTCCGGTTCGCCGAGACGGGTCTCGACCACTTTCACGCCTTCGACCTTGTCCTCACCAACGATGGCAATTGGCTGACGGTTGTAGAGGAATTTCACGCCTTCTTCCTTGGCGTTCTTCACCTCTTTGCGCGAGCCCGGCATGTTCGCTTCGTCACGACGATAGGCACAGGTCACCGATTTGGCGCCCTGACGAATCGAAGTACGGTTGCAGTCCATCGCCGTATCGCCACCGCCGAGCACCACAACCTTCTTGCCTTTCATGTCGACGAAATCTTCCGGCGACTTTTCAAAGCCAAGGTTGCGATTGACGTTGGCGATCAGGAAATCGAGCGCATCGTGCACGCCCGGCAAGTCCTCACCGGCAAAGCCGCCCTTCATGTAGGTGTAGGTGCCCATGCCCATGAACACTGCATCGTATTCTTCGAGCAGTTGCTCCATGGTCACGTCTTTGCCGACTTCGGTATTCAGACGGAACTCGATGCCCATGCCGGTGAAGACTTCGCGGCGATTGCTCAGCACGGTCTTCTCAAGCTTGAACTCGGGGATGCCGAAGGTCAGCAAGCCGCCGATTTCCGGGTTCTTGTCGAACACCACCGGGGTCACGCCACCACGCACCAGCACGTCGGCACAACCCAGACCCGCCGGGCCTGCGCCGATGATCGCGACACGTTTGCCGGTCGGTTTGACCTTGGACATGTCCGGGCGCCAGCCCATGGCGAACGCGGTGTCGGTGATGTACTTCTCGACCGAACCGATGGTCACCGCGCCGAAGCCGTCGTTGAGGGTGCAGGCACCCTCGCACAGACGATCCTGCGGGCACACCCGGCCGCACACTTCCGGCAGGGTGTTGGTCTGGTGCGACAGCTCGGCGGCCTGAAGGATGTTGCCCTCGGCCACTAGCTTCAGCCAGTTGGGAATGAAGTTGTGCACCGGGCACTTCCATTCGCAATACGGGTTGCCGCAACCCAGGCAGCGGTGAGCCTGATCGGCCGAGTGCTGGGGTTTGAACGGTTCGTAGATTTCCACGAACTCTTTCTTGCGTTGACGCAACAGTTTCTTCTTCGGATCTTTGCGCCCGACATCGATGAACTGGAAGTCGTTATTCAGACGTTCAGCCATTGTTAAAACCTCATCAAACTCTTCAGGCGCATATCACTGCGGGTTGGCACGAGTGCTGGAAAGCAACGATTTCAGATTGGCAGCCTTGGGCTTGACCAGCCAGAAACGGCGCAGGTAGTCATCGAGGTTCTCGGCGAGTTCACGACCCCACTCGCTGTTGGTTTCCCCGACGTACTCGTTCAGCACGTTTTGCAGGTGGCTGCGATAGGCTTCCATCGCTTCGCCGCTGATCCGCTGGATTTCCACCAGTTCGTGGTTGACCCGGTCAACGAAGGTGTTGTCCTGATCGAGCACGTAGGCGAAACCACCGGTCATGCCTGAGCCGAAGTTGTAACCGGTCTTGCCCAAGACGCAGACAAAACCACCGGTCATGTACTCGCAGCAGTGATCGCCAGTGCCTTCCACAACGGTGTGGGCACCGGAGTTACGCACGGCGAAACGCTCGCCTGCGGTGCCGGCGGCGAACAGCTTGCCGCCCGTGGCGCCATACAGGCAGGTGTTGCCGATAATGGCGCTGTCCTGAGTCTTATAAACGCTGCCCTGCGGCGGCACGATGGTCAGCTTGCCACCGGTCATGCCTTTGCCGACGTAGTCGTTGGCATCGCCTTCCAGGTACATGTTCAGACCGCCGGCGTTCCACACGCCGAAGCTCTGACCCGCAGTGCCTTTGAAGCGGAAAGTGATCGGCGCCCTGGCCATGCCCTGGTTGCCATGCTTGCGGGCGATTTCGCCGGAGATCCGCGCGCCAATCGAACGGTCGCAGTTGCAGATATCCAGATCGAATTCGGCACCGCTCATGTCGTTGATCGCCGACGTCGCCAGCTCGACCATTTTCTCTGCCAGCAGGCCCTGGTCGAACGGCGGGTTGCGCTCAACACCGCAGAACTGAGGTTTGTCCGCCGGGATGTGATCGCTGCCGAGCAGCGGGGTCAGATCCAGATGATGTTGCTTGGTGGTCTGGCCTTCGAGGATTTCCAGCAGATCGGTACGGCCGATCAGCTCTTCGAGGGAGCGCACGCCCAACTTCGCCAGCCACTCACGGGTTTCTTCGGCGACGTAGGTGAAGAAGTTGATCACCATGTCGACGGTGCCGATGTAGTGGTCTTTACGCAGCTTCTCGTTCTGAGTCGCAACGCCGGTGGCGCAGTTGTTCAGGTGGCAGATGCGCAGGTATTTGCAGCCCAGGGCGATCATTGGTGCGGTACCGAAGCCGAAGCTTTCGGCGCCGAGAATTGCAGCCTTGATCACGTCGAGGCCGGTTTTCAGGCCGCCGTCGGTCTGTACCCGGACTTTGCCGCGCAGGTCGTTGCCACGCAGGGTCTGGTGGGTTTCGGCGAGGCCGAGTTCCCACGGAGCGCCCGCGTATTTGATCGAGGTCAGCGGCGAAGCACCGGTGCCACCGTCGTAGCCGGAAATGGTGATCAAGTCCGCATAGGCCTTGGCCACACCGGCAGCGATGGTGCCAACGCCAGCTTCTGCTACCAGTTTCACCGAGACCAGCGCCTTGGGGTTGACCTGTTTCAGGTCAAAGATCAACTGCGACAAGTCTTCGATGGAGTAGATGTCGTGGTGCGGCGGTGGCGAAATCAGGGTCACGCCCGGCACTGCGTAACGCAGTTTGGCGATCAGCCCGTTGACTTTACCGCCCGGCAGTTGCCCGCCCTCGCCCGGCTTGGCGCCTTGCGCGACCTTGATCTGCAGCACTTCGGCGTTGACCAGGTATTCCGGAGTCACCCCGAAACGGCCGGTCGCGACCTGTTTGATTTTCGAGCTCTTGATGGTGCCGTAACGCGCCGGGTCTTCACCACCTTCACCGGAGTTGGAACGCGCACCGAGGCGGTTCATGGCTTCGGCCAGGGCTTCGTGAGCTTCCGGCGACAGGGCGCCCAGCGAGATGCCGGCGGAATCGAAGCGCTTGAGCACCGATTCCAGCGGCTCGATTTCACTGATGTCCAGTGGCTTGTCGAGAGTCTTGACCTTCAGCAGGTCGCGAATCATCGACACCGGACGGTTGTCCACCAGCGAGGTGTATTCCTTGAACTTGGCGTAGTCGCCTTGCTGCACGGCGGCTTGCAGGGTGTTGACCACGTCCGGGTTGTACGCGTGATATTCGCCACCGTGGACGAACTTCAGCAGACCGCCCTGCTGGATCGGCTTGCGCGGACTCCAGGCTTCGGCGGCCAGGGCTTTCTGCTCGGCTTCGATGTCGACGAAACGCGCACCCTTGATACGGCTCGGCACGCCACGGAAGCTCAGGTCGCAAACTTCTTCGGACAGACCGATGGCTTCGAACAGCTGCGCACCGCGATACGAGGCGATGGTCGAGATACCCATCTTCGACAGGATCTTCAACAGACCTTTGGTGATGCCTTTACGGTAGTTCTTGAACACCTCATAGAGGTCGCCCAGCACTTCACCGGTACGGATCAGGTCACCCAGCACTTCGTACGCGAGGAACGGATAGACCGCCGACGCACCGAAACCGATCAACACCGCGAAGTGATGCGGATCGCGAGCAGTAGCGGTTTCAACGAGGATGTTGGAGTCGCAACGCAGGCCTTTTTCGGTCAGGCGGTGGTGCACCGCACCGGTAGCCAGCGAAGCGTGAATCGGCAGCTTGCCCGGGGCGATATGGCGGTCGCTCAAAACGATCTGGGTACGACCGGCGCGCACGGCTTCTTCAGCCTGATCGGCGACATTGCGGATAGCCGCTTCGAGGCCGAGGCTTTCGTCGTAGTTGAGGTCGATGATCTGCCGCTCGAAACCCGGGCGGTCGAGGTTCATCAGCGAGCGCCACTTGGCCGGGGAAATGACCGGCGAGCTGAGGATCACGCGCGAGGCGTGTTCCGGCGACTCCTGGAAAATGTTGCGCTCGGCACCGAGGCAGATTTCCAGCGACATCACGATCGCTTCACGCAGCGGGTCGATCGGCGGGTTGGTGACCTGCGCGAACTGCTGACGGAAATAGTCGTACGGCGTGCGTACACGCTGCGACAGTACGGCCATCGGCGTGTCGTCGCCCATCGAGCCAACGGCTTCGTAGCCTTGTTCGCCAAGTGGACGCAGTACCTGATCGCGCTCTTCGAACGTGACCTGATACATCTTCATGTATTGCTTGAGCTGATCGACGTCGTAGAAAGCCGAACCGTGGTCGTTGTCTTCCATGGTCGCCTGAATGCGCAGGGCATTCTTGCGCAGCCATTGCTTGTACGGATGACGGGACTTCAGACGGTTGTCGATGGCGTCGGTGTCGAGGATCTGCCCGGTTTCGGTGTCCACGGCGAGGATCTGCCCCGGACCGACACGGCCCTTGGCGATCACGTCTTCAGGCTGGTAGTTCCAGACACCGATTTCCGACGCAACGGTGATGAAACCATTGGTGGTGGTCACCCAGCGCGCCGGGCGCAGGCCGTTACGGTCGAGCAGGCACACCGCGTAGCGACCGTCGGTCATGACCACGCCGGCCGGACCGTCCCACGGTTCCATGTGCATCGAGTTGTACTCGTAGAACGCACGCAGATCCGGGTCCATGGTTTCGACGTTCTGCCACGCAGGCGGAATGATCATCCGCACGCCACGGAACAGGTCGATGCCGCCGGTGACCATCAGTTCGAGCATGTTGTCCATGCTCGAGGAGTCGGAGCCAACACGGTTGACCAGCGGGCCGAGTTCTTCCAGATCCATCAGATCATTGGTGAACTTGGTGCGACGGGCCTGGGCCCAGTTGCGGTTGCCGGTGATGGTGTTGATCTCGCCGTTGTGGGCGAGGAAGCGGAATGGCTGAGCCAGCGGCCATTTCGGCAGGGTGTTGGTCGAGAAGCGCTGGTGGAACACGCAGATCGCGGTTTCCAGACGTTCGTCGCTCAGGTCTGGATAGAACGCGGCCAGATCGGCCGGCATCATCAGGCCTTTATAGATGATGGTCTTGTGCGAAAAGCTGCAGATGTAGTGGTCGCTGTCGACAGCGTTGGTCACCGACGAACGGCGACGGGCGCTGAACAGCTTGACCGCCATGTCCTGGTCGCTCAGGCCTTCGCCGCCGATGTACACCTGCTCGATCTGCGGCAGGCGCTCAAGGGCCAGGCGGCCGAGGACGCTGGTGTCGATTGGCACTTTGCGCCAGCCGATCAGTTGCAGGCCTTCAGCGAGGATCTCGCGGTTCATGTTCTCGCGAGCGGCCTCGGCTTTCACCGGGTCCTGGTTGAAGAAGACCATGCCCACGGCATATTGCTTGGGCAGCTCGACGCTGAAGGCTTCCCGGGCGATGGCACGCAGGAAGGCATCAGGTTTTTGAATCAGCAGACCGCAGCCGTCACCGGTCTTGCCGTCGGCATTAATCCCACCGCGGTGGGTCATGCAGGTCAGGGCCTCAATGGCCGTTTGCAAAAGGGTATGACTGGGCTCGCCCTGCATATGGGCTATCAGGCCGAAACCGCAGTTATCCTTGAATTCATCTGGTTGGTACAGACCTGCTTTCATAGACACTTTCTCACCAGGCTGCCTCTTTTCGAGGCAAATTTCTTTTCAATTCAACCACTTGCGATCCGCGCCGAACGTACGCCGGCTTAGCGGGGGCAAAAGGGTGGTCATTGTACACAGCGACACAGAGGCTCACAAATTTGACGACGAACTGTCGCAAATTCATGTCGCATTTGTGAAAGGTTTAAAGCGATATGCTGTGCTAGTCAAAACTTTTTTAATTTTGACCGCAACGACTCAAAGACTACTGTGACGCAGACACCACAAGGCACGCGGTCTGTAGAGACGGCGCGCACATGTAGAAATTTTGAGGTGCTTGGAGAGGCGGCCTGGGTAAGGCCGCCGAATCTTCAGCGAGTTGTTGCCAGTTCCTGTTGGACGCTGGCGACAGTGCGAGGCCAAGGTTTACCAGCCTGAACCTTCGCTGGCAAGGCCTTGATGGCAGAAACGGCTGCATCACGATTGGCGAAGTTGCCGTAGGTGATCACGTAGAGAGGCTTGCCGTTGAGCACTTTCTTGAAATAGCGGTACTCGCCACCCTGCTCTTTGACGAAGTTTTGCGCAGTGGTTTCGGAGCTGGTGCCGAGGATCTGCACCACGTAGTTACCAGTCGGTTGCCCGGCGTACCAGCTACCACCCGCGGCTTTGGCGACGACAACCGGCTTCTCGGCCGGTTTGGCCGCTGCGACAGGCCTGGCCGGCGCTGGAGCCGGTTTCGCGGCTGGCGCTGCCGGAGCAGGCTTGGCGGTGGCGATCTGCGTTGGAGCAGGAGTCGGCCTGGCGGCTGGCACCGGAACCGGAGTTGGCGCAGGACCGGCCGCAACACCCGCTGGTGGCGCGGAAGTGGTCACGGTCGGCGGCGTAGCGCTGGAGCCTTCCAGTGGCACGCCATCGTCACCCTCGGTGATTCCGCCAGCCGCTTCGGCCAGTGGGCCGCGCATGACCGGTTGCGAGTTGCCGACCAGCGGCAATGGCATTGGCTGGGTATTGCCGGCGAACTCGACGTTCGGCGCGCCACCCTTGGCGCCCTGGCCCAATGGCAGTTGTGCCTGTTCATTGGCCGGTGCGCCGGTAGTCGGCGCCTTGTTGCGACCCGGCATCAGCCAGGCGGCGGCGACCGCGACCACTACGACGGCGGAAATCGCCAATACGTGTTTCTTCGGCATGTTGAACCCCATACTTGGACGCTTGACCGCAGAGCGGCTGGCGATCATGACTTCGATCAGTGCATCGCGAGCGACCTGGTTGATGTTGCCCGGCCAACCCTCGGAGCTTTCGTGAATATCAGAGATCTGATCTGCGGTGAAAAGTTCGACACCCCGGCCAGCACCTTCGAGCCGCTGGTCGAGATATTCGCGGGTTTCTTCTTCGGTGTACGGCTGCAGTTCGATGACGTGGAAGCGCTCTTCCTCAAGGTGCAAGGCCTCGAGTTGCGCAATCAGCGACGACTCACCGAACAGGAACACATGCGGGCGACCTTCAGGGGCACCGGCACCCAGCGCCATCAGCGCTTCGAGAGCGGACTCGTCGAGTTGCTCGGCGTCATCCACCAGCAGATAGACTTCCTGCCCGGTCAGCGCCAGTTGCACCACCTGATCGAGAATCGCCCCGACGTCGGCATGCGCCACGTTCAGCGCCTGAGCCACCTGACGCAGCACGCCGTTGGCATCACCGGCACCGCGCGCCGAAACCACCACGCTTTGTACCGATTGCTTGTTGGTGCTGGCCACCAGCGCCTGCCGCAGCAAGGTCTTGCCGCTGCCTTGCGGGCCGGTTACCACCAGCAACAACTGGCTGTAACGCGCCAGATGATGCAGTTGCCCCAGCACGGGTTTGCGCTGAGCCGGGAAGAATTTGAAGCCCGGTACCCGCGGAGCGAAAGGGTCGTGACTTAACTGGAAATGGCCGAGGAACGCCTCGTCGGCATGCAAACTAGTCATCGGAATCTTATTAACCTTTAAGCTGAGCCAGAGCGCGGTAATCCGCTCCCAGCGTGGCCTGTAGAACCTCTTTCGGATAATCGCCGGTCACCACCGCTTCGCCCATCCGGCGCAGCAGCACCAGGCGTAGACGACCGTCGATCACTTTTTTATCAATTGCCATATGTTCGAGAAAATCAGCTTCGGTCATCTCCGCTGGCGGAATCACCGGCAAACCGGCGCGCTGGAACAGACGAATGCCGCGATCACGCTCCTGCTCGCTGATCCAGCCCAGCCGCGCCGACATTTCCAGCGCCATGACCGTACCCGCTGCAACCGCTTCACCATGCAACCAGACACCATAGCCCATGTGGGTCTCGATGGCGTGGCCGAAGGTGTGGCCGAGGTTGAGCGTGGCGCGCACGCCGGTTTCCTTCTCATCAGCGCCAACCACCGCAGCCTTGGCTGCGCAGGAGCGCTCGATGGCGTACGTCAGGGCCTTCTGGTCCAGCGCACGCAGGGCGTCGACGTTGTCTTCGAGCCAGGTCAGGAACGGCTCGTCGCAGATCAGACCGTATTTGATGACCTCTGCCAGACCGGCGGACAGTTCACGCGCCGGCAGAGTATTGAGTGAGGCGGTATCGATCAGCACCACGTTCGGCTGGTAGAACGCGCCGACCATGTTCTTGCCCAGCGGATGGTTGATCCCGGTCTTGCCGCCCACCGACGAATCGACCTGGGACAACAATGTAGTAGGGATCTGGATGAAATCGACGCCGCGCTGGTAGCAGGCAGCGGCAAAACCGGCCATGTCGCCGATCACCCCGCCACCGAGTGCGATCACTGTGGTGCGGCGGTCATGACGGGCCGTCAGCAGGCCGTCGAAGATCAGTTGCAGGGTTTCCCAGTTCTTGAAGGCTTCGCCATCAGGCAACACCACGGAAACCACTGAGAACTGCGTCAGGCTGCGGGTCAGACGTTCGAGATAGAGCGGCGCAACGGTCTCGTTGGAGATGATTGCCACTTGCCGCCCATGGATATGCGGAGCCAGCAGCTCAGGCTGATCCAACAAACCTTCGCCAATATGAATCGGGTAGCTGCGCTCGCCTAAATCGACCTTGAGTGTCTGCATGTGTCCCCACAGTGAAGATGGAAGCAGGCGTCCTGCCCTGAATTATTGGTTATCTGCGATCTATAGCGGGTATGACGCCGCTCGCTCGCCATCCGCCACAACCGCGACGGGCTATGACAGGACGCCGAGGATAGCGCATTTCTCGCGGCGCTTTAACGGGGCGGCAGTTGTTGCAGACGCTCGAGAATATCGAGCACGACCATGCGCGGTGGCCGTTCGTCGGTTTCCACCACCAGATCGGCGATTTCCCGATAGAGCGGATCACGGATCGCCAGCAGGTCGCGCAGGGTTTTTTCGGGATTGGCGGTACGCAGCAACGGGCGGTTGCGATCGCGGGAGGTGCGACCGACTTGCTGCTCGACGGAGGCGTGCAGATACACCACTCGCCCGCCCGCGTGCAGGGCTTTGCGATTGGCATCACGCATCACCGCGCCACCACCGGTCGCCAGCACCACGCCATCGAACGCGCAGAGTTCGGCGATCATCGCCTCCTCGCGGTCACGAAAGCCCGGCTCGCCTTCCTTGTCGAAGATCCACGGGATATTGGCGCCCGTGCGCAATTCAATTTCCTTGTCGGAATCTTTGAATGGCAGGCGCAGCTCTTTGGCCAGCAATCGGCCGATGGTGCTTTTTCCAGCCCCCATCGGTCCTACAAGAATCAAATTTCTCACAGAATCAACGACTCACAGCAATCGCCTGGTTATTCATGATACGCGGAGTGAGAAATACCAGCAGCTCGGATTTTTTCTCCGAAACCACATCACGCCGGAAAAGGCGGCCAAGATACGGCACATCGCCAAGAAATGGCACCTTATCTACGACCTTGCTCTGAGTATTTGAGAAAACGCCACCAATCACGATGGTCTCGCCGTCGTTTACCAGCACCTTGGCGTTGACTTCGTTCTTCTTGATCGGCGGTACATCCTGGACTTTGTTCAGGTAATCCGGCTCATCCTTGGTGACCTTGACCTCCATGATGATGCGGTTGTCCGGAGTGATCTGCGGCGTCACTTCCAGTGACAGCGAAGCCTCCTTGAACGACACCGACGTGGCGCCGCTGGAGCTGGCTTCCTGATAGGGAATCTCGGTGCCTTTCAGGATCTTCGCGGTTTCCTTGTCGGAGGTGACCACCTTCGGCTGCGAGACGATTTCGCCGTTGCCGGTTTTTTCCATGGCGGTCAGTTCAAGGTCGAGCAGCACGTTGTCAGTGATGAACGCGATACCGATACCGGAGGTATTACCGATCGTGCCCATGTCGACGAACGGCGAATTGGTGCTGGTGCTGCCCGGCGTGCCAATTGTCGATGAGGTGCCATTACTGACCCCGGAAGTGTTCCAGTTGCCCTTGTTCTGGATCGAACCGCCCCAGCGTACGCCGAGGCTCTTGTCGTAATCGACGTTGGCTTCGACGATCCGCGCCTCGATCATCACCTGACGCACCGGAATATCCAGTTGCGCCACAATCCGCCGCAGTTCGTCGAGGCGATCCTGAGTCTGGTAGGCAATGATGTTGTTGGTTCGCTCATCGACGGTAATCGAACCACGCTCGTCGACTTTCGCCTCGGCACTGGTCACTGACTGGAACAGTTTGGCGATGTCGGCAGCCTTGGCGTAGTTCACTTGCAACAGCTCGCGGCGCAGCGGCGCCAGCTCGGCGATCTGCTTTTGCGATTCCAGTTCCTGGCGCTCACGGGCGGCGATTTCGTCTGCCGGAGCGACCAGCAACACATTGCCAATCTTGCGCTTGTCGAGACCTTTGGTTTTCAGCACCAGATCCAGCGCCTGATCCCACGGTACGTTTTGCAGACGCAAGGTGATGCCGCCCTGCACCGTGTCACTCGCCACCAGATTGAGGTTGGTGAAGTCGGCGATCAGTTGCAGTACCGAGCGCACATCGATGTCCTGGAAGTTCAGCGAGAGCTTCTCGCCGCTGTAGCTGTTGCGGTCGGCATTACGCTTCTGCAAGTCATCGACGGTCATCGGGCGGATGCTGACGGTCAGTTTGTTATCGGTCTGGAAGGTCGAGTAGTCGAACGTGCCGCTGGGCTCGACAGTAATAGTCGCTCGGTCCCCGCTCACCGCCGCATTGACGAACTGCACCGGGGTGGCGAAATCCTTGACGTCGAGGCGCACCCGCAGCTTTTCCGGCAGTTGCGTGCGGGCAAAGCTGAGGATGATCTTGCCGTCATGCTCCTGAATATCCGGGGCAATGGTCGGGTCCGACAGATCGATGATGACGTTACCTTCACCGGCAGTGCCACGCTGGAAATCCACGCCGCGAATCGCTTTGGCTGTGGGTACATAAGCTTTCACCGGGGCTGCGACCGGACGTGCTGCGGGGGGAGCTGGACGCGGCTTAGTCGCCGGAGCGCCCTGCCCGACCACGACGAACAGATTGTTACCTTCAACTCTGGTCGCATAGGGCGACAGCTGCGTCAGGCTGATGATCAGCCGCGTACGATCATTGGCCTCGACCACGGTGGCAGTACGGGCATTACCGCTGCCCAGCTCTCGGTTCTTGTTCGCCAACTGGCTGGCGACACCCGGCAGATCCAGGGCGATCCGCGCCGGGGATTCGGTGGTGTAACCCTTGGGTTGCGGCGGCGGGCTATCGAACGACAGCTTCAGTTCGACCCGATCCCCCGGCAACGCCGCGACATCGAGCGTCTTCAGATTGGCCGCCTGTACCATCGGCGACAGCAGCGCTATCCATAGCGAAAAACCGAGGGTGGAGAAAATCCTGTTCATTGTTCGACTTCCACTATGAGTGCTCTTTCAAAGGAATGGTGCGCGGACGCTCCAGCCAGGCGCCTTCGCCGTCGGGAACGATTTCGACCACCTCGACTTCCGAGGCGCTGATGGCGACGATGCGTCCATCGTTGCGCCCCAGGTAGTCGCCGACTTTCAGCCGATGCACCCCGCCCGCGCCACGCAACAGCGCAAAGGAGCCGGAGGCATTGGAGATCGTGCCGACCATTTCAAACTGTTCGATGTTGAAGCCTTCGAGGTATTGCTTGACCCGGTTGGGGTCGGGTTTGACGTTGCGCGAGCCGTGCTTCTGCCCGGCCAGATCGACCCGCACCTGACGCGAAAACGGGCTGCGCAGGTTGGCGGCGCTGTAGGTAAACGTCGGGTAGGAGTGGAATGTCGGCGTAGGCTCGATCTTGCCGGGCGGGCGCAGCCGCACCTCGTTCATATAGGCATCGAGATCGCTAAAATCATCGCCGCCGCCACAACCGCTCAGACCAAACAGCAGCATCGACAACACGAAATAACGGTTCGGGGTCATTTATCCAGCCCCTTGTCGTTATAGCGGTAGGTCTTGGCGAGGATGCTCATGCGCAACTTGGTGCCGCCGTCCGGACTGGCCGGTGCCAGCTCGAAATCGTGCAAGGTGACAATCCGCGGCAACCCGGCCACACCACTGACGAAGGTGGCGAGATCGTGATAGGAGCCGGTCACGGTGATCTGGATCGGCAGTTCAATGTAGAACGGCTGGGTGACTTCCGGCAGCAGCTTGATCTCCTCGAATTCGAGGCCGCTGCCCAGTCCGGTGCGGGTAATGTCCTCCAGCAGCCCCGGCACTTCGGTATCGCTGGGCAGTTGACGCAGGAGCACGCCGAAGGAGTTTTCCATTTCCTTCATCTGCTGGGTGTACAGCTCCAGGTTGGCCGACAGATGTGCCTTGCTCGCGAACTGCTCTTTCAGCGCGTCTTCCTCCAGACGCTTGAGCTGGAGCTGATCTTCCATGTCGCTGATGAAAAAGTTATAGCCAAGCGCCAACACCAGAATCATCAACAATCCGCCCGCCAGCGCTTTTACCGCCGCCGGCCAGGAGCCGATATTGCTGGTGTCCAGATCGCTGAAATCAATGTCGCGCAGGCTTTGCATCCATTCGGACGGCTTCATTTTTCAGCCTCCGTCAGAGGTGGCTGAGTCTGACGAACGGTCAGCTGGAATACATTGGCCTGATCCACCTGACCGGCGGTAGTCGCCTTCACCTCGTTGAGACTCGGTGCATCGAACCAGTCGGAAGCGTCCAGATTGCGCATCAGTTCCGAGACCCGATTGTTCGACTCCGCCGCGCCGCTGATCGAAATCGTCTTGCCGGCCATTTTCACGCTGGTGAAATACACCCCGTCCGGCAGCGTGCGCGCCAGTTGATCGAAGATCCGCCCGCTGATCTGCCGGTTGCCCTGCAGGTCCTGGATGATGCGCATGCGCTCAACCAGTTGCTGACGGCGCGATTTGAGTTCGCTGATCTGCTTGATCCGTTCGTCGACCACCGCAATCTGTTTGCCGATGTAGGCGTTGCGCGCTGCTTGCCGCTCAATGGCGGCGCTGATGATCTGATCGGCGATAAACACCGCGCCCACCGAACCGACCACGACACCCGTCAGGATCAGCAGGAAGCGTTTGCGCCGCTCTTCGCGACGTTCTTCGCGCCAGGGTAAAAGGTTGATCCGCGCCATCAGTCGAAACTCCTGAGCGCGAGCCCGCAGGCAATCATCAGGGCCGGCGCGTCACTGGCCAGGGCCCCGGCGTTGACCTTGCTGCTCAAGGCCATGTCGGCGAACGGGTTGGCGACCTGAGTCGGGGTCGCCAAACGCTGTTCGATCAGGCGATCCAGTCCCGGCACCGACGCGGTGCCGCCAGCCAGCAGAATGTGATCGACCGCGTTGTATTGCCCGGAGGCGAAGAAGAACTGTAAAGAACGCGATACTTGCTGAACCAGCGCCTCGCGAAACGGCTGCAAGACCTCGCTGACATAGTCGTCCGGCAGACCGCCCTGCTTCTTCGCCAGCCCGGCCTGCTCGACGGTCAGGCCATAGCGTCGCTGAATCTCTTCAGTGAGTTGGCGGCCACCGAACAGTTGTTCGCGGGCATAGATGATTCGGCCGTTGTGCAGGACGCTGAGGGTGGTCATGGTCGCGCCGATGTCCACCACCGCCACAGTCAGACGCTCTTGCGAGGCCGCCAACTGGCCGGCGAGCAGGCCGAACGAGCGCTCCAGCGCATAAGCCTCGACGTCCACCACCCGTGCCGTCAAACCGGCGAGCGCCAATGCGGCCTCTCGGACTTCGACGTTTTCCTTGCGACAGGCGGCCAGCAGCACGTTGACCCGTTCCGGGTTGCGCGGCGATACGCCCTGGACTTCGAAATCGATGGCGACTTCGTCCAGAGGATAGGGAATGTACTGATCGGCTTCGATCTTGAGCTGGTTTTCCAGTTCGTCGTCGGAAAGTCCGGCGTCCATCTCGATGACCTTGGTGATCACCGCAGAACCCGCGACAGCCACCGCCACGCTCTTGAGCCCGGTGCGCGCCTTGACCAGCACCCGCGACAGCGCCTGACCGACGCCTTCAAGCTCGGCGATGTTCTTTTCGACCACGGCATTCGCCGGCAACGGCTCTACCGCGTAGGCCTCGACCCGGTAGCGGTCACCCTGACGGCTCAGTTCCAGCAGCTTCACCGAGGTGGAGCTGATGTCGATCCCCAGTAACGTTTTGGTCTTTTTATTGAAGAGTCCTAGCACTACCAATTCCCTATGACTTTCCGTGAGTTACGGACTCTGTAATGCGCATTGCGTTCCCTGGCCCCGTCTTGACAGCAGCGCAAATGACGCCCCCGGCGGAAAAATGCTTATAATGCCCAGCGATTTTTTCCGCTGTTTACTGCCGGCGCGGGCCGTTCCTCATGTAGCCGCAACCCCGTCGCCAAATTCATTCTTTGCCCTGGATGTCCAAACGCCTTGATTCGTCTGCTGAAATTTTTCGGTTGGTCCATCGTCGCCGTTTTCTGCGGACTGCTTTTAGGTCTCAGCGGCGCCTATCTTTACCTTAGTCCGGGTTTGCCCTCTGTGGAGGCGCTGAGAAGCATTCAGTTGCAGATTCCCCTCCGGGTCTACAGCAGCGATAACAAGTTGATCGCAGAGTTTGGCGAAATGCGCCGTACTCCGATCCGTTTCGCCGACATTCCGCCCAATTTCATTAATGCGTTACTAAGTGCTGAAGACGACAATTTCGCCAACCACTATGGCGTTGATCCGAGCAGCCTGATGCGCGCCGCGACCCAACTGGTCAAAAGCGGACACATTCAGTCCGGCGGCAGCACCATCACCATGCAGGTGGCGAAGAACTTCTTCCTGACCAGCGAACGCAGCTTCTCGCGCAAAACCACTGAAATTCTTCTGGCCCTACAGATCGAACGTCAGCTGACCAAGGACGAAATCCTTGAGCTGTACGTCAACAAGATCTATCTGGGTAACCGCGCCTACGGCATCGAGGCGGCGGCGCAGGTGTATTACGGCAAGTCGATCCGTGACATCACCCTCGCGCAGATGGCGATGATCGCCGGCCTGCCGAAAGCCCCGTCGCGCTTCAACCCGCTGGCCAACCCGGCGCGCAGTAAAGAACGGCGCGACTGGATTCTCGGCCGCATGTACAAGCTCGGAAAAATCACCGAAGCCGACTACACCACCGCGATCAATGAGCCGCTGAACGCCAGCTATCACGTACCGACGCCGGAAGTGAACGCGCCGTACATCGCCGAGATGGCCCGTGCCGAAATGGTCGGCCGCTACGGCAGCGACGCCTACACCGAAGGTTTCCGCGTCACCACCACGGTGCCGAGCAACCTCCAGGAAATGGCCAACACCGCGCTGCACGAAGGCCTGATGACCTACGATCAGCGCCACGGTTATCGCGGCCCGGAATCGCGCCTGCCGGGTAAAACCCATGAAGCCTGGGCCAGTGAGCTGACCAAACAACGCACGATCAGCAGCCTCGAACCGGCAATCGTCACGCAAGTCGACAAGAATGGCCTGCAAGTGCTGACCCGCACCGGCGAAGAACACGTCGCCTGGGACACGATGAAATGGGCCCGTCCGTTCCTTAATACCAACAGCATGGGCGCGGCACCGCGTCAGCCGTCGGATGTGGCGCAGATCGGCGATTTGGTTCGCGTACAGCGTCAGCCGAACAATTCGCTGAAGTTCAGTCAGATTCCGCAGGCGCAAGGTGCGCTGGTCTCGCTGGACCCGCAGAACGGTGCAATCCGCTCGCTGGTCGGCGGTTTTGCTTTCGAGCAGAGCAACTACAACCGCGCGATGCAGGCCAAGCGTCAGCCGGGTTCGAGCTTCAAGCCGTTCGTCTATAGCGCTGCACTGGATAACGGCTACACCGCCGCCACACTGGTCAACGACGCGCCGATCGTGTTTGTCGACGAGTACCTGGACAAGGTCTGGCGTCCGAAGAACGACACCAACACCTTCCTCGGCCCGATCCGTCTGCGTGAAGCGCTGTACAAGTCGCGTAACCTGGTGTCGATCCGCCTGTTGCAAGCGATGGGCGTCGGCAAGACCATCGATTACATCACCCGCTTCGGTTTCAACAAGCAGGACCTGCCGCCAAACCTGTCGCTGGCGCTGGGCACTGCAACCCTGACGCCGATGGAGATTGCCACTGGCTGGAGCGCCTTCGCCAACGGTGGCTTCAAGATCACCCCGTACATCATCGACAAGATCGAAAGCCGTAACGGTGACACGCTGTTCGTCGCCAACCCGCCGACCGTACCGCAAGGTATCTCGGCCACCGATGGCTTCGCAGCGCCTGCCAGCCAACCGATTACCGTCAACGCCGCGCCGGTACCGGGTGAAGCCCCGGGCAGCGCCGCCGCACCGCAAACCCCGGCAGTGGCTGAGCGGATTGTCGATGGTCGTACCACCTACATCCTCAACAGCATGTTGCAGGACGTGATCAAGCTCGGCACCGGTCGTCGTGCACTGGCCATGGGCCGCAGCGACATCGCCGGTAAAACCGGTACTACCAACGAATCGAAGGATGCGTGGTTCTCCGGTTACAACGCCGATTACGTGACCACGGTCTGGACCGGTTTCGATCAACCGGAAAGCCTCGGTCGCCGCGAGTTCGGTGGCACCGTGGCGCTGCCGATCTGGATGAACTACATGTCGGCAGCACTGAAAGACAAGCCACCGCATGTTCAGCCGGAGCCGGAAGGTCTGTTGAGCTTGCGGGTTGACCCGGTGAGCGGCCGTGCGGCGTCGCCAAGCACGCCGGGCGCGTACTTCGAGCTGTTCAAGTCGGAAGATACGCCGCCATCGGTGAATGAGCTGGGTAACGGCGTAGCGCCAGGCAGCCCGCTGCCCGCGGATGATCAGGCGCCGATCGATCTGTTCTGATACCTCGCCACTGAAAAGCCCCGCCTTCGTGAGAAGTGCAGGGCTTTTTTATGCCTATGGTTTTACGGTGATTCGACTGGCCTCATCGCCAGCAGGCTAGCTCCCACAGGGAGCAATGCGCAGCACCAAAAAACTGTGGGAGCCAGCCTGCTGGCGATGAGGCCATTACCAGCACCACAAATACTTCAGGCACAAAAAAGCCCCGACTCATAACGAGCCGGGGCTTCTGCTTGAAGCGCTACAACGACTTAGCCGTTGAACACGTCATCCACGCTTTTCAGCGGGTAGTTCTTCGGATACGGCAGGGTTGCCACACCGGTCTCGATTGCGGCTTTGGCCACAGCATCGGAGATCAGGGTGATCAGGCGCTTGTCCATTGGCTTCGGAATGATGTACTCACGACCGAATTCCAGCGGAGCACCGCCGTAGGCATCGCACACGTCCTGAGGAACAGGCAGCTTGGCCAGTTCACGCAGTGCGTTGGCCGCTGCCACTTTCATTTCTTCGTTGATGCGCTTGGCGCGAACGTCCAGAGCACCACGGAAGATGAACGGGAAGCCCAGAACGTTGTTGACCTGGTTCGGGTAGTCCGAACGGCCGGTGGCCATGATCACGTCGTTACGGGTGGCGTGCGCCAGTTCCGGGGAGATTTCCGGGTCTGGGTTCGAGCATGCGAAGACGATCGGGTTGGCCGCCATCGACAGCAGGCCTTCAGCGCTCAGCAGGTTCGGACCGGACAGGCCGACGAACACGTCAGCACCTTGCAGAGCGTCTGCCAGAGTGCGTTTTTCGGTCGCGTGAGCGAACACCGCTTTGTACTGGTTCAGGTCGTCACGGCCGGAGTGGATCACGCCGGTACGGTCAACCATGAAGATGTTTTCGATGCGTGCGCCCATGCTCACCAGCAGTTTCATGCAGGAGATGGCGGCAGCGCCGGCGCCCAGGCAGACGATCTTGGCGTCAGCGAGGGTTTTGCCTGCGATTTCCAGAGCGTTGATCATGCCCGCAGCGGTCACGATAGCGGTGCCGTGCTGGTCATCGTGGAATACCGGAATGTCGCACTGCTCGATCAGAGCACGTTCGATCTCAAAGCACTCAGGTGCCTTGATGTCTTCCAGGTTGATACCACCGAAGGTGATGGAAATGCGTTTTACGGTGTCGATGAAGGCTTGCGGGCTTTCGGAATCGACTTCGATGTCGAAAACGTCGATGCCGGCGAAGCGCTTGAACAGTACGCCTTTACCTTCCATCACTGGCTTGGAAGCCAATGGGCCGAGGTTACCCAGGCCGAGAATCGCGGTGCCATCGGAAATGACTGCAACCAGGTTGCCCTTGCCGGTGTATTTGTAGGCCAGTTCAGGATCGCGAGCGATCTCACGCACTGGTTCAGCTACGCCGGGGCTGTAGGCCAGCGACAAGTCGCGAGCGGTAGCAGTGGCCTTGGTGAGCTCGACACTCAGCTTCCCTGGACGAGGATTGGCATGATATTCGAGAGCGGCAGTTTTCAGATCAGACATTTTGGCATTCCGCTTTTTACTGTTGGACAGACTGGTCAGCGAGGATACGCGCCTCGCAAAGTCCCCACAAGACTGAGCGGTCACCCCTGTCAAGCGCCCTGTCCTACGACTTTGGGCCAAGAGCCACGGCGCACAAGGGCTAGACTGTTCACAATCGATAGAAAAAATGTCTACAATTTTTTCTTCAGCGAGCGCTTTGCAGCATCGACGGATCAGTCAGTGGCAACAACCAGCGTGGCTGGTCCGGATTCAATCCACCACGTCGCGAACGGTCGACGATCCAGCCGCGAGCCTCGATCTGCTTGCCCTTCAGCGCCTGCAATCGAGCACTGTCGAATTGCCCAAGCAGATTGGGTGCAACGCGCAGTACAAGCGAGTCCTGCAACTCGATCCAGATTCCACCTCGATTGCGTTGAACCTTGCTCACGCGCCCACTGACCACGGCAAAACCGGAAGCGTTGATCTGCTGCGCTTTCAGTACAGGAGACTGACGCCAAATGCCGCGACCGGCCTGCCGCGCATCGCGCTCAGCGGCTTGCTGGCAGGCGACAAGATCGACATTGGGCGCGACCGCAACCTGAAAACCCAGGCCGTCGGCGAGCATTTGCGCTTCGAGATTGGCCCCGCTGGCGCTATAGACATGCGCCAGCGTGCGCCCGTAATGGTCTTTGGCTTGCTTGCCCGGCTGAATGCCGACGCGGCCGCCGCTGTCGGCCACCAGTGCTTCCAGGCGCTTGCGCGCAGCAACCGCGAACGGTTCGTCGCTACGACCCTGCCTGCCCAGTTCCGGGGTATTGAGGCCGATCATCCGCACACTGCGCCCGTCGCTCAGGCGCAAGGTGTCGCCATCGACCACGCGTTGCACCGTGACGCTGCTCAGCCCGACAGGCGCCGGACAGAACGCCTGAGCGCCGGACAGCCAAACCGCGGACACAAAAAAGGCGCCCGCAAGGGACGCCTTTTTCAGCAACGAGGAAAAGCCCATCGGGCCTTTCAACCTTACTCTGCAGCAGCAGCAGGTTTCTTGCCGAAAGCACCGAAACGGTCTGCGAAGCGCTGAACGCGGCCGCCAGTGTCCAGAGTCTTTTGCTTACCGGTGTAGAACGGGTGGCATTCGTTGCACACGTCGATTGGCAGAGCTTTGCCGAAAGTCGAACGGGTTTCGAACTTGTTGCCACAGCTGCAGGTAACAGCGATGACTGGGTATTCTGGATGGATATCAGCTTTCATGATGAATTCCTCAGGCTAGCGTGCCGCCACCCAACACTATTGTTGAATACCGCACGTAATTAGGCCGCGGATTCTACCAGACAATGTCAATCGCGCAAGCTGTCCCTCAAACCGGTCGTCTGCTAGGCTCCCGACCCATTGCGCGATCCCTGTAGGAGTGAGCCTGCTCGCGATGGCGGTGTGTCATTGAGTTATCTGTAGCTGACCAACCGCTTCACGAGCACGCTCGCTCCCACAAGTTGTGTGTCATGCCATCCATTGTTTGTTGATCGAGATCCCCCCGCGTGCCCGACGCCATTCTGCGCCTCGCCCTGCCTTCGCCCCTGCGCCGCCTGTTCGACTATCGCGCGCCGGCCGGCGTGCTGCGCTCCCAATTGCAGCCGGGCATGCGCTTGCGGGTGCCGTTCGGCCGTCGGGAGATGATCGGGATTCTGGTCGAAGTCACCGACACCAGCGAAGTGCCGGTGGAGAAGCTCAAGCCGGCACTGGCCCTGCTCGATGCCACCCCGCCGCTGCCACCTGCGCTGTTCAAACTGTGCCTGTGGACTTCCCAGTATTACCAGCA
The DNA here is from genome assembly GCF_052567255.1 of Pseudomonas sp. McL0111. Classification (NCBI taxonomy): domain Bacteria; kingdom Pseudomonadati; phylum Pseudomonadota; class Gammaproteobacteria; order Pseudomonadales; family Pseudomonadaceae; genus Pseudomonas; species Pseudomonas sp. McL0111. The sequence continues at coordinate 1,085,691 of NZ_CP199585.1, forward strand.
CAGCCTTGGCGACACCTTGAGCTGGGCGCTGCCGGTATTGCTGCGCCAAGGCGAACTGGCCGAGGCCCGGCAGGAACGCTTCTGGTCGATCGCACCCGGCGCCAGCCTCGATGACCCGCGCGTCGCCCGCGCACCTCGTCAGCGTGAAGCCTTGGCGACCCTGGCCCAGCATCCGCACGGCGTGCCCCATCAGTTGCTGAGCAAACTGATGCTGAGCAAAGACAGCCTCGATCTGCTGCTGGCCAAGGATCTGGTGCAAGTGGAAGTACGCCGCCATGCACCGGGCGTGCGCCACGAGCATTGGCTGGCGCAGCCGGAACTGCCACTGAACGCCGAACAACGCGCTGCGTATGAAGCGATCCGCGCAGGTTTCGACAGCTATCACGCGTTCCTGCTGGCGGGTGTCACCGGCAGCGGCAAAACCGAAGTCTATTTGCAGTTGATCCGCGAAACACTTGAGGCCGGCAAGCAGGCGCTGGTGCTGATTCCCGAAATCAACCTCGGGCCGCAGACTCTGGCGCGCTTCGAACAGCGCTTCAATGCGCGTATCGCCTTGCTGCACTCGGCGGTCAACGACCGCGAACGCCTCGACGCCTGGCTCGCTGCCCGCGATGGCGAGGCCGACATTATTATCGGCACCCGTTCGGCGCTGTTCACCCCGATGAAAAACCCCGGGCTGATCATCATCGACGAAGAGCACGACGGCTCTTATAAACAGCAGGAAGGCCTGCGCTATCACGCCCGTGATCTGGCGCTGGTGCGGGCGCGGCAGGAAAACATCCCGATTGTCCTCGGCTCGGCGACGCCTTCGCTGGAAAGTCTGCACAACGCCTACACCGGGCGTTATGGCCTGCTGCGCCTGAACGAGCGCGCTGGTGGCGCCAAGCAACCGCGCTTCCTGCGCCTCGATGTGAAAAGCCGTCCGCTGGACAGCGGCATTTCCGGGCCGATGCAACAAGCCATCGGCCAGACCCTCGCCAATGGCCAGCAGGTTTTGGTGTTCCTCAACCGCCGTGGTTTTGCGCCGACCCTGCTCTGTCACGATTGCGGCTGGATGTCCGAGTGTTCGCGCTGCGATGCACGGATGACCGTACACCAGCGGCATGGCGAGTTGCGCTGCCACCATTGCGGCTACGTCGAACGCGTGCCGCGCCAGTGCCCGAAATGCAACAAGGTCGATCTGCGCCCGGTAGGCGCCGGCACTGAACGTGCCGAGGAGCGCCTGTCGATTCTGTTTCCGGATTACCCGGTGCTGCGGGTCGACCGCGACAGCACGTCGCGCAAGGACGCGATGAATAAGCTGTTCGCCACCATTCAAAAGGGCGAGCCGTGCATTCTGGTCGGCACACAGATGTTGGCCAAAGGGCACCACTTTCCGCGAGTGACGCTGGTGTCGATCCTCGATGCCGACGGCGGGCTGTTCTCCGGCGACTTCCGCGCCAGCGAGCGCATGGCGCAACTGATTGTCCAGGTCGCCGGCCGCGCCGGACGGGCGGAAGAGCCGGGCAAGGTGATCATTCAGACGCATCTGGCCGACCATCCTTTATTGGTGCAATTGACCGAACAGGGTTATTTCGCCTTCGCCGAACAGGCCCTGAGCGAGCGCCGCGCCGCCGGACTACCGCCGTTCGCCCATCTGGCGCTGCTGCGCGCCGAAGCGCACAAACCGGGGCAGGCCGAAGGTTTTCTCGATGAAGCGTGCAGCGAGGCTGAGCGTTTGCTGACCGAGCAGAATCTGAGCGGGATTGAATTGCTCGGGCCAGTGCCGGCGCCGATGGAGCGACGTGCCGGACGTTATCGTGCGCAGTTGCTGCTGCAGGCCACGGCCCGGGCGCCGCTGCATCGGTTGCTGGCCAGCTGGTTGCTGGTGCTGGAGCAGATGCCGAGCGGGCGCGCGGTGCGCTGGTCGCTGGATGTTGATCCCGTCGACCTGTACTGATTTGAAGATCGCCTTCGCGAGCAAGCTCGCTCCCACAGGTGAATGCATTTCCATGTGGGAGCGAGCTTGCTCGCGAATTCGCCCTATTTGTCACCACATATCCATAACCTGCCTGCTAAGGTTGGCAAGCCCGTCTTCGCAACGGATAATGCCCAGTTTTTCCACCCGCGCATCGATGCGCCGCCGCGCTTGCGGTCGAAAGAGAAGACCATGAAAGACACCATTCGCCAGCTGATCCAACAAGCCATCACCCAACTCGTCAACGAAGGTGTGTTGCCTGAAGGCCTGTCGCCGGCGATCCAGGTGGAAAATGCCCGTGACAAGACTCACGGCGATTTCGCCAGCAACATCGCCATGATGCTGGCCAAGCCTGCGGGCATGAAGCCGCGCGATCTGGCGGAAAAAATCATCGCCGCGCTGCCGGCTGACGAGAACGTCACCAAGGCCGAAATCGCCGGCCCGGGCTTCATCAACTTCTTCCAGAACACCCAGGCTCTGGCCAGCCGTCTCGACGCGGCACTGGCCGACGAGCATATCGGCGTGCGCAAGGCTGGCCCGGTGCAGCGTACGGTGATCGACCTGTCGGCACCGAACCTGGCCAAAGAGATGCACGTCGGCCACTTGCGTTCGACCATCATCGGCGACGGCGTGGCCCGCGTACTCGAATTCCTCGGCGACGAAGTGATCCGTCAGAACCACGTGGGCGACTGGGGTACCCAGTTCGGCATGCTGATGGCGTACTTGCAGGAAAATCCGATCACCAGCGATGAGCTGTCCGATCTGGAAAACTTCTACCGCGCCGCCAAGCAGCGTTTCGATGAATCCGAAGAATTTGCCGACCGCGCCCGTGGTCTGGTGGTCAAGTTGCAGGCCGGCGACGCCGACTGCCTGGCGCTGTGGACCAAGTTCAAGGACATCTCGCTGTCGCACTGCCAGAAGATCTACGAACTGCTCAACGTCAAACTGACCATGGCCGACGTGATGGGCGAAAGCGCCTACAACGACGACCTGATCAACGTGGTCAACGACCTGAAAGCCGCCGGCATGCTGGTCGAAAGCAACGGCGCCCAGTGCGTGTTCCTCGACGAATTCAAGAACGCCGACGGCGACCCGCTGCCGGTGATCATCGTCAAGGCTGACGGCGGCTATCTGTACGCCACCACTGACCTGGCAGCCGTGCGCTATCGCAGCGGCAAACTGAAAGCTGATCGCGCGCTGTACTTCGTTGATCAGCGTCAGGCTCTGCACTTCCAGCAAGTGTTCGCCGTGGCGCGCAAGGCCGGTTTCGTGACCCATCCGATGGAAATGGAACACATGGGCTTCGGCACCATGAACGGCGCCGATGGCCGTCCATTCAAGACCCGTGATGGCGGCACCGTAAAGCTGATCGACCTGCTGACCGAAGCTCAGGAACGCGCCTACAACCTGGTGAAGGAAAAGAATCCTGATCTGGCTGAAGCCGACCTGCGCAACATCGCCAAAGTGGTGGGCATCGACTCGGTGAAATACGCCGACCTGTCCAAACACCGCGCCAGCGACTACAGCTTCAACTTCGACCTGATGCTGAACTTCGAAGGCAACACCGCGCCGTACCTGCTCTACGCTTACACCCGCGCTGCCGGTGTGTTCCGCAAACTGGGCAAGGACTTCAGCGAAGTTCAGGGCCAGATCGTGCTGGAAGCCGAGCTTGAGCAGGAACTGGGCGCCAAACTGGCTCAGTTCGGTGAAGTGCTGAACGGTGTGGCAGAAAAAGGCACGCCGCATATTCTTTGCACTTACCTGTACGACCTGGCCAGCCTGTTCTCCAGCTTCTACGAGAACTGCCCGATCCTCGCCGCCGACACCCCGGCCCAGATGCAAAGCCGTTTGCGCCTGACCGAGCTGACACGTCGCACCCTTAAACAAGGCCTGGAATTGCTCGGCCTGAAAGTTCTGGAGCAAATGTAAGTTGGCTGCCAAGAAAAAACCTGCACCCAAGCGTGGCGCCAGCCGTTACCAAGCTCCTGCGAAGCAACCGATCCCGGGTTGGCTGTGGATGGCCATCGGCCTGACGGTCGGCGCGTTCATCGTGTTCTTGATGAAGCTGGAGCCGGGCAAAGGCAGCGACACGGTCAAGCGTGAAAAGATCGAACAAGCGCAACAGCAGAAAGCGTCGAAAATCGCCGAGGCCAACAAGACTCCGCCGAGCCCGACGCAACCGGTGAAGCCGAAGTACGACTTCTACACCCTGTTGCCGGAATCGGAAGTGATCGTGCCGCCAGACGCCGTGCCGGAGAAAACCCTGCCGACGCCGCAAGTGCCGACAACGCCAGTCACCCCGGCGGAGGCCGCGAAGATTGACACTGCGCGGGCTCAGGCTGCGCTGTCGGGCATTACTCCGCCGCCAGCACCTCCGGTGGCGAAAGCGGCGCCAGTGACCAAGTTTTTCCTCCAGGCCGGTTCGTTCCGCAAAGAGGCGGATGCGGATAAGGTGAGGGCGCAGATCATTCTGCTCGGTCAAGCGGTGGCGGTTGAGTCGGGCACGGTCAAGGATGAAACCTGGTATCGCGTTCTGGTCGGCCCGTTCAGCAACCGCGAACAACTGACCACCGCCCAGAAACAACTGGCCGGCAGCGGCTTCAGCAACCTGTTGTTACAACAACGCCAGAGCCGCTGATTCTCCTAAGTCGCTCACTCTTCAGAAGTGAGCGGCAATCCTGTGGTGAGGGGATTTATCCCCGTTGGGTCGCGAAGCGGCCCTGAAACCTGCAATTGCGGTACGTCAGAAACAGTGCAAACGGTGGTTTCACGACTGCTGCGCAGCCGAACGGGGATAAATCCCCTCGCCACACTCATCACACACCATTCGTCTCCCGCCGCGCTTACTGGTTGAAATCCTCTCCACCACCCCCATATGAATGGGCATAAGGCATTTTCGCCCCGCTGCGTGGAGACTCTTCCCTTGACCACCATCGTTTCAGTTCGCCGCCACGGCAAAGTCGTCATGGGCGGCGACGGCCAGGTTTCTCTCGGCAACACCGTGATGAAAGGCAACGCGAAAAAAGTTCGTCGCCTGTACCACGGTCAGGTCATCGCCGGTTTTGCCGGTGCCACCGCCGACGCCTTTACCCTCTTCGAACGTTTCGAAGGCCAGCTGGAAAAACATCAGGGTCACCTGGTCCGCGCCGCTGTCGAACTCGCCAAAGAATGGCGTACCGACCGCTCGCTCAGCCGCCTCGAAGCCATGCTCGCCGTCGCCAACAAAGACGCCTCGCTGATCATCACCGGCAACGGTGACGTGGTCGAACCGGAAAACGGCCTGATCGCCATGGGCTCCGGCGGCGGCTACGCTCAGGCAGCGGCCAGCGCCCTGCTGAAAAAGACCGATCTGTCGGCCCGGGAAATCGTCGAAACCGCCCTCGGTATCGCCGCCGACATCTGTGTATTTACCAACCACACCCAGACCATTGAGGAGCAGGATCTCGCTGAAGAAGCCTGATACGGCCCTGTGCCACGGCTTTTTTCTGCTTGAGGACCGTCAACCATTATGTCCATGACTCCCCGCGAAATCGTCCACGAACTCAACCGCCACATCATCGGCCAGGACGATGCCAAGCGCGCCGTCGCGATTGCCTTGCGCAACCGCTGGCGCCGCATGCAGCTGCCTGAAGAGCTGCGCGTTGAAGTGACCCCGAAGAACATCCTGATGATCGGCCCGACCGGCGTCGGCAAAACCGAAATCGCCCGTCGTCTGGCGAAACTCGCCAACGCGCCGTTCATCAAGGTCGAAGCGACCAAGTTCACCGAAGTCGGCTACGTCGGCCGTGACGTCGAGTCGATCATCCGTGATCTGGCCGACGCTGCGATCAAGCTGTTCCGTGAACAGGAAATGACCCGCGTTCGCCATCGCGCCGAAGACGCCGCCGAAGATCGCATCCTCGACGCCTTGCTGCCGCCGGCGCGCATGGGCTTCAACACCGACGAAGCGCCGAGCCAGGATTCCAACACCCGTCAGCTGTTCCGCAAGCGTCTGCGCGAAGGTCAGCTGGATGACAAGGAGATCGAAATCGAAGTCGCCGAAATGGCCGGCGTCGATATCTCCGCGCCACCGGGCATGGAAGAGATGACCAATCAGTTGCAGAGCCTGTTTGCCAACATGGGCAAGGGCAAGAAAAAAGCCCGCAAGCTCAAGGTCAAGGAAGCGCTGAAACTGGTGCGTGACGAAGAAGCCGGGCGTCTGGTCAACGAAGAAGAGTTGAAGGCCAAGGCACTGGAAGCGGTCGAGCAACACGGCATCGTGTTCATCGACGAGATCGACAAGGTTGCCAAGCGCGGCAACTCCGGTGGCGTCGACGTATCCCGTGAAGGCGTACAGCGTGACCTGCTGCCACTGATCGAAGGCTGCACCGTCAACACCAAACTGGGCATGGTCAAGACTGACCACATCCTGTTCATCGCTTCCGGTGCGTTCCACCTGAGCAAACCGAGCGATCTGGTGCCGGAGCTGCAAGGTCGTCTGCCGATCCGCGTCGAACTCAAGGCCCTGACCCCGGAAGACTTCGAGCGCATCCTCAGCGAACCGCATGCCTCGCTGACCGAGCAATATTGCGCACTGCTGAAAACCGAAGGCCTGAACATCGAGTTCCAGCCGGACGGGATCAAGCGCATCGCCGAGATCGCCTGGCAGGTCAACGAAAAGACCGAGAACATCGGTGCCCGCCGCCTGCACACGCTGCTTGAGCGTCTGCTGGAAGAGGTGTCGTTCAGTGCCGGCGATCTGGCCAGCGCGCATGACGACAAGGCGATTCTGATCGACGCTGCCTACGTCAACAGCCACCTCGGCGAATTGGCGGAGAACGAAGACCTGTCCCGTTATATCCTGTAGGTCACTCTTACAGATGTAGTGGAACTGTGGGAGCTAGCCTGCTAGCGAAGACGACAGTACATTCAACCATTGTGTTGACTGAACCACCGCTTTCGCGAGCAGGCTCGCTCCCACAAGGTTCCGCACAAGACGGATACCCGGTCATGATTCCTACCGACATCAAACTGCACAAAGCCTCGAAAACCCTGACGCTCAAATATGCGTCCGGCGAGGAATACACCCTGCCCGCAGAATTCCTGCGCGTGCATTCCCCTTCCGCCGAGGTCCAGGGCCACGGCAAACCGATCCTGCAATTCGGCAAACTCAACGTTGGTCTCGGCAAAGTAGAACCGGCCGGTCAGTACGCACTGAAATTGACCTTCGACGACGGTCACGACAGCGGACTGTTCACCTGGGATTACCTTTATGAGCTGGGGCGACGATTTGACGCACTCTGGGCGGATTATCTCGCCGAGCTCAAAGCCGCCGGAAAAACCCGCGATCCGGATCAGTCCATCGTCAAGCTGATGCTCTAGCCCGAGGGTCGTGCTCTTTAGAGGGCATTTTCTAAATTCATCTGTTTGAATGCTCTGCTGTGTGGCCGAGGATCGGCTGCTTGCGAAAAAAATTAAACTCGGGTAACCAATGGAGCTGGCAAGTTCCCTGCAGTGCTCTACGACTGTAAAGCAGCTATGCAGAATTAACGGTCACCCGAGCAGAAGTACCTGGCCTTGGCTGTGTGACTGCACAGCAGGAACCGGGTACTCGTCTCAGGACAATGGAGCGTCGTAGATGAGTAACAAGAATAACGATGACCTGAAGTACCAAGCCTCGGAAAACACCCTGGGGCTTAATCCCGTCGTTGGGCTGCGCGGAAAGGATCTGCTGGCCTCTGCTCGTATGGTGCTGTCGCAGGCCATCAAACAACCGATCCATAGCGTCAAGCACGTCACCCATTTCGGCCTCGAACTGAAGAACGTGCTGTTCGGCAAATCCGAACTGCAACCGGCCAGCGATGACCGTCGCTTCGCCGATCCGGCGTGGAGCCAGAACCCGCTCTACAAACGTTATCTGCAAACTTATCTGGCGTGGCGCAAGGAACTCCATTCCTGGATCGACGACAGCAGCCTCTCGCCCAAAGACATCGCGCGCGGCCACTTCGTGATCAACCTGATGACCGAAGCCATGGCCCCGACCAATACGGCGGCCAACCCTGCGGCAGTCAAACGCTTCTTCGAGACCGGCGGCAAAAGCCTGCTCGACGGCCTCTCGCATCTGGCCAAGGATCTGGTGCACAACGGCGGCATGCCGAGCCAGGTCAACATGGGCGCGTTCGAGGTCGGCAAGAGCCTGGGCGTGACCGAAGGCGCGGTGGTGTTTCGCAACGACGTGCTGGAGCTGATCCAGTACAAGCCGATCACCGAGCAAGTCCACGAGCGTCCGTTGCTGGTGGTGCCGCCACAGATCAACAAGTTCTACGTTTTCGACCTCAGCCCGGACAAGAGCCTGGCGCGCTTCTGCCTGCGCAACAACGTGCAGACGTTCATTGTCAGCTGGCGCAACCCGACCAAGGCTCAGCGCGAGTGGGGTCTGTCGACTTACATCGACGCGCTGAAGGAAGCGGTCGACGTGGTCACCGCGATCACTGGCAGCAAAGACATCAACATGCTTGGCGCCTGCTCCGGCGGCATCACCTGCACCGCTCTGCTCGGCCACTACGCCGCCATCGGCGAGAACAAGGTCAATGCCCTGACCCTGCTGGTCAGCGTGCTCGATACCACGCTGGACAGCGATGTCGCGCTGTTTGTCGATGAGCAGACGCTGGAGACCGCCAAACGCCATTCGTATCAGGCCGGCGTGCTCGAAGGCAAAGACATGGCCAAGGTCTTCGCGTGGATGCGCCCGAACGATTTGATCTGGAACTACTGGGTCAACAACTACCTGCTCGGCAACGAGCCGCCGGTGTTCGACATCCTGTTCTGGAACAACGACACCACAAGGTTGCCAGCCGCGTTCCACGGTGACCTGATCGAGATGTTCAAAAACAACCCACTGATCCGCGCCAATGCACTGGAAGTGTGCGGCACGCCGATCGATCTCAAGCAGGTCACCGCCGACATCTTCTCGCTGGCCGGTACCAACGACCACATCACGCCGTGGAAGTCCTGCTACAAGTCGGCGCAATTGTTCGGCGGCAAAGTCGAATTCGTGTTGTCGAGCAGCGGGCATATCCAGAGCATTCTGAACCCGCCGGGCAACCCGAAATCGCGCTACATGACCAGCGAAGGCATGGCCGCCAATGCTGATGAATGGCAAGAGAACTCGACCAAGCACACCGACTCCTGGTGGCTGCACTGGCAGGCGTGGCAGGCCGAGCGCTCGGGCGAACTGAAAAAGGCCCCGGTGAAACTGGGCAACAAGGCATTCCCGGCAGGCGAACTGTCACCGGGCACGTACGTACACGAGCGGTAAAACCTGTGGGAGCGAGCTTGCTCGCGAAAGCGTCGTGTCAGTCACCATCAATGTTGAATGATTGATCGCATTCGCGAGCAAGCTCGCTCCCACAGTTATAAATTTGAGAAACAGACTCCATCCACAGGGCCTGACGCATGCCGCAACCGTTCATATTCCGTACCGTCGATCTGGATGGCCAGACCCTCCGCACGGCGGTCCGCCCCGGCAAGCCTCACTTGACGCCCTTGCTGATTTTCAACGGCATCGGCGCCAATCTGGAGCTGGTGTTTCCGTTCGTCGCGGCATTGGACCCGGATCTGGAAGTGATCGCCTTCGACGTGCCCGGTGTCGGTGGTTCCTCGACGCCCAATCGTCCCTATCGCTTTCCCGGTCTGGCGAAACTGACGTCGCGAATGCTCGACTATCTCGACTACGGGCAGGTCAACGTGATCGGCGTGTCATGGGGTGGCGCGCTGGCACAGCAGTTCGCCTACGACTACCCCGAACGCTGCAAGAAACTGGTGCTGGCCGCGACCGCTGCCGGTGCGGTGATGGTGCCGGGCAAACCGAAAGTGCTGTGGATGATGGCCAGTCCCCGGCGCTACATTCAGCCATCCCACGTGATCCGTATCGCGCCGCTGATCTATGGCGGCTCGTTCCGTCGCGACCCGACACTGGCTGCCAGCCACGCGGCGAAAGTGCGTTCGGCGGGCAAGCTCGGCTACTACTGGCAACTGTTCGCCGGGCTTGGCTGGACCAGTATTCACTGGCTGCACAAGATCCATCAGCCGACGCTGGTGCTGGCCGGCGACGACGATCCGCTGATCCCGCTGATCAACATGCGCATGCTCGCCTGGCGCATTCCCAACGCTCAACTGCATATCATCGATGACGGCCATCTGTTCCTGATCACCCGCGCCGAAGCGGTGGCGCCGATCATCATGAAATTCCTCCAGGAAGAACGGCAGCGTGCAGTGATGCACCCGCATCCGACACCGCTGGGCGGTTAAGCCCTGCGGCAGGCTTTATGCAGTGCTTTTGTAGAGACAGTGCGTGGCAGGACGCCACGCAGGCAGCAACCCGTAACAGCGTCTATGGTGTTCTGGTTCGGTGAGTTTGTTTTTGGCCTGAAGACGAAGGAGTGTTGAGTCATGCGCGACAAACCAGCGACGGGCGTGGTGCCCAGCCCCGCCGTGTTCATCAACGCACAAAGTGCGATCACCGGTCTGCGCGGGCGCGATCTGCTCTCGACCCTGCGCAGTGTGGCCGCCCATGGCCTGCGCAACCCGATCCACAGTGCGAAACATGCCTTGCGACTGGGCGGCCAGCTCGGCCGCGTGCTGCTGGGCGAGACCCTGCACCCGACCAATCCGCAGGACAGTCGCTTCGCCGATCCGGCGTGGAGCCTCAACCCTTTCTATCGACGCAGTCTGCAGGCCTATCTGGCCTGGCAGAAACAGGTCAAAAGCTGGATCGACGAAAGCGACATGAGCCCGGAGGATCGTGCTCGCGCGCACTTCGCCTTCACCCTGCTCAACGACGCCGTGGCACCCTCCAACACCCTGCTCAATCCGCTGGCGATCAAGGAGCTGTTCAACTCCGGCGGCAACAGTCTGGTGCGTGGCCTCAGTCATCTGTTCGATGATCTGCTGCACAACGATGGCCTGCCACGGCAGGTCACCAAACAGGCTTTCGAGGTCGGCAAGACCGTAGCCACCACCACCGGCTCGGTGGTGTTTCGCAACGAAATGCTGGAGCTGATCCAGTACAAGCCGATGAGCGAAAAGCAGTACGCCAAGCCGCTGCTGGTGGTGCCGCCGCAAATCAACAAGTACTACATTTTCGATCTGAGCCCGCATAACAGCTTCGTCCAGTACGCCCTGAAGAACGGCTTGCAGACCTTCATGATCAGTTGGCGCAATCCGGATGTGCGCCATCGCGAATGGGGCCTCTCGACCTATGTCGAGGCGGTGGAAGAAGCGATGAACATCTGCCGGGCGATTACCGGCGCCCGCGAAGTCAACCTGATGGGCGCCTGCGCCGGCGGACTGACCATCGCCGCACTGCAAGGTCACTTGCAGGCGAAACGACAACTGCGGCGCATCTCCAGCGCGACTTATCTGGTCAGCCTGCTCGATAGCCAGATAGACACTGCAGCCACACTGTTTGCCGATGAGCAGACCCTCGAAGCGGCCAAGCGGCGCTCGTATCAGAAAGGCGTGCTGGACGGTCGTGACATGGCCAAGGTCTTCGCCTGGATGCGTCCCAACGATTTGATCTGGAGCTACTTCGTCAACAACTACCTGTTGGGCAAAGAGCCGCCAGCCTTCGACATCCTCTACTGGAACAACGACAACACTCGCCTGCCTGCGGCGTTTCATGGTGACCTGCTGGACTTCTTCAAGCACAACCCGCTGACCCACCCCGGTGGCCTGGAAGTCTGCGGCACACCGATCGACCTGCAAAAGGTTACGGTCGACAGTTTCAGTGTGGCCGGGATGAACGACCACATCACGCCGTGGGATGCGGTGTATCGCTCGACCCTGTTGCTGGGTGGCGAGCGGCGTTTCGTGCTGTCCAACAGCGGCCACGTGCAAAGCATCCTCAACCCGCCGAGCAACCCGAAAGCCGCTTACGTCGAGAACGGCAAGATGAGCAGCGACCCGCGTGCCTGGTACTACGACGCCAAACACGTCGATGGCAGTTGGTGGCCGCAATGGCTGGAATGGATTCAGCAACGCTCCGGCGCCCAGCGCGAAACCCTGATGACCCTCGGCAATCCGAATTATCCACCGATGGAGGCGGCACCCGGCACCTACGTGCGAGTGCGCTGACGCTTAACCGAATTACTCTAAGAAGACTGGATGAAAACCCGCGACCGGATACTCGAATGTGCCCTGCAATTGTTCAACGAAAAGGGCGAGCCGAACGTCTCCACCATGGAAGTTGCCAATGAAATGGGGATCAGCCCGGGCAACCTTTACTACCACTTCCACGGCAAGGAGCCATTGATTCTCGGCTTGTTCGAACGTTTCCAGAATGAACTGGCGCCGCTGCTCGATCCGCCGTCGGATGTCGAACTGGCACCGGAGGATTACTGGCTGTTTTTGCACCTGATCGTCGAGCGGCTGGCGCAGTACCGGTTTCTGTTCCAGGACCTGTCGAACCTGGCTGGACGCCTGCCGAAACTGGCGAAAGGGATTCGCAATCTGCTCAACGCATTGAAGCGCACGCTGGCGTCATTGCTGGCCCGGTTGAAGGCGGCGGGGCAACTGGTCAGTGACACTCAGGCGTTGGGGCAACTGGTGGAACAGGTGACCATGACCTTGCTGTTCTCACTGGACTATCAGCGGATTCTGGATCGCGAGGGTGAGGTTCGGTTGGTGGTTTACCAGATCATGATGCTGGTGGCGCCGCATCTGTTGCCGTCGGTAAAAGTGGCGACCGAGCGAATGGCCCTGCAATACCTCGAAGACCACGATTAACCAAATCCGCCTAACCAACATCCTTACCCTGTGGGAGCTAGCCTGCTAGCGATGGCATTAAGTCAGTCAACACAAATGCCGAATGTGAGTCCTTTATCGCTAGCAGGCTAGCTCCCACAAGGGTTTCGCAGTGGTTTTGAGATTATCTACACAAATAAAAACGCCCGACCTTCACAGGCCGGGCGTTTTCTTTTGCCCTGAAAAATCAGGACTGACTGGTTGGCGTCGACGGGGTCGATGCAGCAGTCGGGGTAGCAACCGGAGTCGGGGCAGCGGCGGAGTTCGACGTGCTGGCCGGGGTTGCTGGAGTGGCAGGCTTGGCCGCAGCCACTGCCGGTTTCGGCGCTGCGGCTTTCGGCGCGGCCGGTTTTTTCACTGCTGGCTTCTTCGCGGCAGCAGGTTTTGCTGCTGGCTTGGCGGCCGGTTTCGCGGCAGCGGTTTTCGCTGCTGGCTTGGCAGCCGGTTTTGCAGCAGGTTTTGCCGCAGCTTTGGCAGCAGGCTTGGCAGCCGGTTTTGCAGCGGCTTTGGCGGCAACCGGTTTGGCTGCTGCTTTAGCTGCTGGTTTAGCCGCGGCAGTTTTCGCTGCTGGCTTGGCGGCGGCTTTGGCTGCCGGTTTTGCAGCAGCTTTAACCAGTGGCTTGGCAGCGGTTTTCGCCGCTGGTTTAGCCGCAGCAGTTTTAGCTGCCGGTTTTGCCGCTGCAGTTTTCGCCACAGGCTGAGTTTTCAGACCGGTGAGTTTTTCGATCTGCTTGGTCAGGGTTTCGACCTTGCTGTGCAGAGCTTTGACTTCATTGCGGCTCGGTACACCCAGGCGTGAAATCGCGCTGTTCAGGCGCTTGTCGAAAGCCCCTTCCAGTTCGTCCCACTTGCCCAGTGCGCGATCTTTCACGCCGCTGATGCGCGACTTGGCCGAAGAAGCGGAGTCCTTGGCGGCATCGACTTTCTTGCCGACTGCAGACTTGGTGAGCTTCTCGGCTTTCTCGCCGTCTTTGACCAATGTATCGAAGAGCTTGCTGCCGTCAGTGTCGATCTTCGAGTACACGCCTAAACCAGCCAGCCAGATTTTGCGGGAGTAGTCTTCGACTTTCCCGATCCACGAGCTGCCTTCTTTATCGGTGTTCTTTTTACCAGCCATCCCGTTCTCCTTAAGATTTACGCGCGACGCGTTCGAGCAATGCCGTCAGCTCATCGAGCTTAGCAGAGAGTGTCTCAACGTCATGTTTAGACGGAATGCCGATACGATTCAAGGCGCTTGCAACACGGGAGTCGAACGCCTTCTCGACCTTGTCCAGTTGAACTTCGACGCGACCTTTGAAAGAGGTCACTTCATCCTTGGCTTCATCGATCTCGGCGTTGGCCGCTTCGAGTTTTTCAGCGACGACTTTTTTGCCTTTCTTTTCAACAGTTTGACCAGCCTTGATCAACTCTTGAAAGTACTCGCTGCCCTCGCTGCCGACCTTGGCGTAGGCACCCAGACCTGCCAGCCAGATCTTGCGGGCATAGGATTTGACGTCGCTCAGAGCAGAAGTCGAAGCGTCGATTTTTTTCTTCAAAATAACTTTGGCCATGGTGCACCTCACGCGCAGAAGGTTTGAGGAACTGCCCGCAGGTTTGTCGGGCTCAGGCACAAAGTAGGCAGAAAAATTAGAAACGGCACCCTAACAACTGACATAAACAGCAGGTGCACCACGAAACAAATGTGGGAGCCAGCCTGCTGGCGATTGCGGTGTGTCAGCAACAGAAAGACTGCTGACAGGATGCTATCGCCAGCAGGCTGGCTCCCACAGGGGATGTGATTGCAACAGGAAATCAGACCAGCGCTTTGTCCAGTGCCTTCTCGATCTCGGCTTTGATCATGCCGCTCATGGCCGACATCATCAGGCCCAGTTCCACGTCGACGCGGATCGAATCGTCGCCGACATGTACTGCGCCTTTCACGCCCGAGCGCTTGAGGTTCAGCACGTCGCCCGCCCATTGTGGCTCCAGGCCGTATTGATCGGAGAGTTTCTGCGCCAGCTTGTCGGCTTTCTCGCGGGCGGCTTCCTTGCCCAGGCTGTGGGCACGTTCAACACTAATACGGGCCATTGATTGACTCCTGATTTTTCAATACAGATGTGGATGCTTGTTCGGTAAATCTTGACCGCTGCTGCGGCAAAACGTCCCGTCGGTGATCCATCTTACCTTTAGCCACTCCAAGACAAAGCATGGCTTGGGGATTAGAATGTCGCGCATTCTCTTTTGGTGACAGCGATATGACTGATCAGCGCAAAGGCAGCGATGCCGAACCCACCACTCACTTCGGCTTCAAAAACGTTCCGGAAAGCCAGAAAGCGGAAAAAGTCGCTGAGGTGTTCCACTCCGTAGCCGCCAAGTACGACCTGATGAACGACCTTCTGTCGGGCGGCATGCACCGTCTGTGGAAGCGTTTCGCGATCGAACTGTCGGGCGTGCGCAGCGGTAATCGCGTGCTGGACATCGCCGGTGGCACCGGTGACCTGACCAAAAAATTCTCGCACCTCGTCGGCCCGACCGGCCAGGTGGTTCTGGCTGACATCAACGAATCCATGCTCAAGGTCGGCCGCGACCGCCTGCTGGATCTGGGTGTGGCCGGCAACGTCGAATTCGTTCAGGCCGACGCTGAAAAGCTGCCGTTCCCGGACAACCACTTCGACTGCGTGACCATCGCTTTCGGCCTGCGCAACGTGACGCACAAGGAAGACGCCCTGCGCTCCATGCTGCGCGTGCTCAAGCCCGGCGGTCGTTTGCTGGTGCTGGAATTCTCCAAGCCGACCAACGCGCTGATGTCGAAAGCCTACGACGCCTACTCGTTCGCCTTCATGCCGCTGATGGGCAAGCTGATCACCAATGACTCGGAAAGCTATCGCTATCTGGCCGAATCGATCCGCATGCACCCGAATCAGGAAACCCTGAAGTCGATGATGGTCGATGCCGGTTTTGACCGCGTGACCTATCACAACATGACCGCAGGCATCGTCGCGCTGCACCGTGGCATCAAGCCCTGATGTTGCTGACCGGGCTGCTCGCCAGCGTCGAAACCGGCCTCAACCGCGTGCTGCGTCTCGACAGCACGGCGTTGCCGCGACTGGCGCATCTGACCGGCAAGGTGATTGCCGTCGATTGCCGTAGCCCGGCGCTGCAACTGTTCATCCTGCCGAGCGACGAAGGCCTGATGCTGGCTTCGCACTGGGAAACCGGAGTCGACTGCACCTTGCGTGCGCCGGCGTCGAGCCTGGTGAAACTGGCCCTGAGCAAAGACAAGACCGCCGTGCTACATGCCCCGGAAGTCGAACTCGATGGCGACAGCGGCGTGCTGCTGGATCTGGCCGGCGTCCTGCAGGACCTTGAGCTGGACTGGGAGTACGAACTCTCACGCTGGCTGGGCCCGGTCGCCACGCAACTGGTCGGCGGCCATCTGCGCAGCCGCGCTCGCTGGTATCAACAAGGATTCGCCAGCCTCAACCAGAACCTCGCCGAATACCTCGCGGAAGAATCGCGCACCCTCGTCGGGCAGCGCGAAGCCGAAGCCCGTTTTAGCGAACTGGACCGGATCAAACTTGATCTGGAACGTCTCGAGGCGCGCTTCGAGCGCCTTTCCCGATCCCTCGACCCAAGCGATAACGCATGAAGCTGCTCGCCGTCCGCCGTCTGTTGCGCATCCAGCGCGTCGTGATCCGCTACCGCCTCGATGATCTGCTGTTCGAGCTGCCGCTGCCCTGGTTTCTCTTGGCGCTGCGCTATGTGCTGCCGTGGCGCTGGTTCCCGCGCAAGCCGCTGGAGCTGAGCCGAGGCGCGCGCCTGCGCCTGGCGTTGCAGGATCTGGGGCCGATTTTCATCAAATTCGGACAGATTCTTTCGACCCGCCGCGACCTGCTGCCGGAAGACATCGCCGACGAATTGATGATGCTCCAGGATCGCGTGCCGCCATTCGATTCGCAGCTGTCGATCAAGCTGATCGAAGAACAGCTGGGCAAGAAAATCAGTGAAGTGTTCAGCCGTTTCGACGTCGAGCCACTGGCCTCGGCCTCGGTTGCCCAGGTGCATGCCGCGCAGTTGAAAACCGGCGAAGAAGTCGTCGTAAAGGTGATCCGCCCGGGCCTGAAACCGATTATTGCGCAGGATCTGGCGTGGCTGTTCATCCTCGCCCGCGCCGCCGAGAAGGTCTCGGCCGATGCTCGCCTGCTGCACCCGGTGGACGTGGTTCAGGATTACGAAAAAACCATCTACGACGAACTCGATCTGCTGCGCGAGGCGGCCAACGCCAGCCAATTGAAGCGCAACTTCGAAGGCTCGCCGCTGCTCTACGTGCCGCAAGTCTATTGGGACTGGTGCCGGCCGAAAGTGCTGGTGATGGAACGCATCTACGGGATTCAGGTAACGGATCTGGCGACCCTTGCCGACCAGCGCACCGACATGAAGATGCTCGCCGAACGCGGTGTGGAGATATTCTTCACCCAAGTGTTCCGCGACAGTTTCTTCCACGCCGACATGCACCCGGGCAACATCTTCGTCAGCACCGTCAACCCGTGGAGCCCGCAGTACATTGCGATCGACTGCGGCATCGTCGGCAGCCTGACCCCGGAAGACCAGGATTATCTGGCGCGCAACTTGTTCGCCTTCTTCAAGCGCGATTACCGCCGCGTGGCGCAATTGCACATCGATTCGGGCTGGGTGCCGGCAGAGACCAAACTCAACGAATTCGAGGCGGCGATTCGTACCGTCTGCGAACCGATCTTCGAAAAACCGTTAAAAGATATTTCATTTGGTCAGGTGCTGATGCGCCTGTTCCAGACCGCGCGGCGCTTCAATATGGAAGTGCAGCCGCAGCTTGTCCTGCTGCAAAAGACCCTGCTGAATATCGAAGGCCTCGGTCGTCAGCTGTATCCGGATCTGGATCTGTGGAACACCGCGCAGCCGTTCCTCGAACGCTGGATGCGCGAGCGCGTCAGCCCGAAAGCCTTGATCGGCAACGTGCAGAGCCAGTTCGAACAGCTTCCGCATCTGGCCAACATGGCGCGCGACCTGCTCGAGCGCATGTCCCAGCCACACGCCTACGACCCGCCACCACCTTGGCACAAACGCAAGGACGACTGGTTCCTGCGCCTGCTCGGTTGCGCGCATCTGGCGGGCGGTACGATCCTCGCTGCTGGTGGCCCCTTGCACGAATTGGGGCATTGGCCGGCCGGCATCATGGTGGCCGTCGGCTTGTATCTGGTCGTTCGCCGATAGCCAGTTTCGTGATCGGCTGGCACACTGTTTCAACGCCTGAGCCCAACTATTGACGTGTGGGCTCGCTGTCGGAGTCGAAGATGAAAAACTGGCTGGACGAGATCAAGTGGGACGCTGATGGCCTGGTGCCGGCGATTGCCCAGGATCACAAGACCGGACGTGTACTGATGATGGCCTGGATGAACCGCGAAGCCCTCGAGCTGACCGCGGCAGAAAACCGTGCAATCTACTGGTCACGTTCCCGTGGCAAGCTGTGGCGCAAGGGCGAAGAGTCCGGCCATGTGCAGACCCTGCATGAAATGCGTCTGGACTGTGACGCCGATGTGATCATCCTGATGGTTGAACAGATCGGCGACATCGCTTGCCATACCGGCCGTCAAAGCTGCTTCTACCGCGTCTTTGAAAACGGCGACTGGAAAACGGTCGACCCGGTGCTCAAAGATCCGCACGCCATCTATTCCGCAGGACACAAACATGAGTGACACCCTGACCCGTCTGGCCGAAGTGCTCGAAGAGCGCAAAGGCGCAGCTGCCGACAGCTCATATGTAGCTAGTCTGTATCACAAGGGTTTGAACAAGATTCTGGAGAAAGTCGGCGAAGAGTCGGTCGAAACCATTATTGCCGCCAAGGATGCCGCTATCAGCGGTGACTGCAGCGATGTGATCTACGAAACCGCCGACCTGTGGTTCCACAGCATGGTCATGCTCGCCCAACTGGGGCAGCATCCGCAGGCTGTGCTGGATGAACTGGATCGCCGCTTCGGCCTGTCCGGACACGTCGAGAAAGCCTCGCGTCCGTCCGCCTGAACAATTATTAGAGAGGAACAGCAACATGGGCATTTTTGACTGGAAACACTGGATTGTCATTCTGGTAGTCGTGGTTCTGGTGTTCGGCACCAAGAAACTGAAAAACCTCGGCACCGACGTCGGTGAGTCGATCAAAGGCTTCCGCAAAGCCATGAACGACGATGAAAAACAGGCCGCTGATCCAACCGTGACACCTGCGCAGCCAGTGCCACCGGTTCAGCCGCAAGCCACCGCTCAGGCCAACCCGCCGCACACCATTGATGTGCAGGCGCAGAAAGTCGAAGAGCCGATCCGCAAAGACGTGTGAGCACTGACTAATGTTTGGTATCAGCTTCTCTGAACTGCTGCTCGTCGGCCTCGTTGCCCTGCTGGTGCTGGGTCCCGAGCGTCTGCCGGGTGCTGCGCGCACCGCTGGCCTGTGGGTCGGACGGCTGAAGCGCAGCTTCAACGCGATCAAACAGGAAGTTGAACGTGAAATCGGTGCCGACGAAATTCGTCGGCAACTGCACAACGAGCACATTCTGTCGCTGGAACAAGAGGCGCGGAAAATCTTCACGCCGGTTCAGCAAGAGCCGACGCCGGTCGAGCATGTCGGCGAGCAGACGATTCATGCCCCGACGGCTCCGGCTGCACCGATTGCTCCGACTGCGCCAGTGGCAACTGCACCTGCCCCGGTTGCAACGCCAGCAGAACCGGCGCCCGCCGTGGCAGAACATTCGGTTGAACACGTAGCGCCAACCGCCGCGCCGATCACACCAGCGCCCCACGACACCACTTTGCCGCCGCGAGCCCCATGAGCGATCTCCCCGAAAACGACCAGCACATGCCGCTGGTTTCGCACCTCACCGAGTTGCGCACCCGCCTGCTGCGTTGTGTGGCGGCGATATTCATCATCTTCGCCGGGCTGTTCGCCTTCACCCAGCAGATCTACACCTTCGTCTCGACGCCGCTGCGCCATTACCTGCCGGTCGGCGCGACGATGATCGCCACCGACGTGTCGTCGCCGTTCCTGACGCCGCTGAAGCTGACGATGATGGTCTCGCTGTTCCTGGCGATCCCGGTGATCCTGCATCAGATCTGGGGCTTCATCGCACCGGGCCTGTACAAGCATGAAAAGCGCATCGCGGTGCCGCTGCTGGTCTCCAGCATCCTGCTGTTCTACACCGGCATGGCGTTCGCCTATTACTTCGTGTTCCCGCTGATCTTCAAGTTCTTCGCCGCTGCCACCCCGGCCGGCGTGGAAATGATGACCGACATCGCCAGTTATCTCGATTTCGTCATGACGCTGTTCTTCGCCTTCGGCGTGGCGTTCGAAATCCCGGTGGCCGTGGTGCTGCTGGTCTGGATCGGCGTGGTCGACGTCAAATACCTGAAGAAGATCCGTCCGTACGTGATCATCGGCTGCTTCGTGGTCGGCATGATCCTGACCCCGCCGGATATCTTCTCGCAGACCCTGCTGGCGGTTCCGATGTGGATGCTGTTTGAAATCGGCATTCTGTTCGGCGCCCTCGTCAACAAGCGCGAACGCCCGGACGAAACGGCCGACGATCACAACGACCAGCCGCCAGCGACCCAGGCATGAACCTGCTGTTGCTCGAAGAGGCCGACTTCATCGCGGCCGACCGCGTCGTGCTGCGTGATCGGCGCCTGACGCACATGCAGGAAGTCCATCGCTCGGAAGTCGGTGACAGCCTGCGGGTCGGGCGTATCGGCGGATTGATGGGTTCCGCCGAGTTGCTGCGTCTGGAAGCGGGTGAAGCCGAACTGCGGGTAGTTCTCGACCAGCCGCCACCGGCCAAGCTGCCGCTGACACTGGTGCTGGCCCTGCCGCGCCCGAAAATGCTGCGTCGGGTGTTTCAGACCGTGGCGACCATGGGCGTGCCTCGGGTGATTCTGGTTAACAGCTATCGCGTCGAGAAGAGCTTCTGGCAAACGCCGTTTCTGGAGCCGAATGCGATTCGCGAGCAACTGATCCTTGGTCTGGAACAGGCGCGGGATACGGTGCTACCGGAAATCATCATCGAGAAACGCTTCAAGCCGTTCGTCGAAGATCGTCTGCCGGCGATCAGCGAAGTCACGCTCGGGCTGGTCGGTCATCCCGGCAATTTCCCGCCCTGCCCCCGCGCATTAAGCGAACCGGTCACCCTGGCCATCGGCCCCGAGGGCGGCTGGATTCCTTACGAGATCGACCTGCTGAGCAAATCCGGCCTGCAACCGGTGCAACTTGGGGATCGCATCCTGCGCGTCGAAACCGCCGTCACCGCCCTGCTCGCCCGCCTGTTCTAGAACTGAATGCCAATCCATTGTGGTGAGGGGGCAAGCCCCTTCACCACAGAAGTCTGGCTTCGTGTCGGACAAATGGCGTTACAGATTGCCATCACTCAGCCGATACAGTCCCCATAAGTCCAATTAGTGGTCCGAGGGGAGTCGTCGCATGTACCGTTGGTTAGCCGAGAATCTTGGGAACGTCAGCGTCAAACGCAAGCTGGGCATCGGTTTCGGCCTGGTGCTGTTGCTGACGCTGTTGATCACCTTCACCGGCTGGACCGGCATGAACGGCATCATTAGCCGGGGCGACAAGTTGGGTTACATCTCCAGCCTCAACGAGTTGACCAAGGACTTGCGCCTGGCGCGTCTGGACTATGAAATGCGCCGTGGCGAACAAGGCCCCGGCGCGGTCAATGACTTGCTGGGCAAACTCGACAGCGGCCTGCAAACGGCTCGCGGCATGATCGAACAACCTGCAGACATGACAAGAGTCGACCAGCAACTGGCCGCTGTCGCTGAATTCAAGCGCGCCTTCATCGAGTTGACCCAGGCCGGTGCCAACCGCGAAGACGCCCGTAGCAAGCTCGGCGCTACCGCCGACAACGCGGTGGCCAAGGTTGCTGAAGTCGAAAAATCCATGTTGCAAGGCGACAGCGTTGCCCAGTTCAACGCGGTGATCGACCTGAGCAAACTGATCCAGCAAGCGCGTTTCCAGGTTCGTGGTTACACCTACAGCGGCAAGACCGAAGCCGAGCAGCCCGCGCTCGACGCCATCGACAATGCCCTGAAGAACCTCGAAACCCTGCCGGCCAAACTGCCTGAGCAGCACATCGCCAATCTGCAACAAGCCACCGATTCGCTGAAAGCCTATCGCGCGGCAGTCAGCCAGTTCCGCGATTCGCAAGTCGCCAGTGCCAAAGCGCTGGCGCGCATGGCGACCCAAGGCGATCTGTTGTCCGACGTCAGCAAGCAACTCACCGAGTCGCAGACAGTAGTTCGCGACACCGATGCAGCCGCCGCCAAGAACAAACTGATCATTGCCACCCTGCTGGCCGTGGCTTTCGGCCTGCTCGCCGCGTGGGCAATCACCCGCCAGATCATCATCCCGCTGAATCAGACTCTGAAAGTCGCCGAGCGCGTAGCCGCTGGCGATCTGACGCACAATCTGGTCTCCGCACGTCGCGACGAACTCGGCCAGCTACAACGCTCGATGCAGAGCATGACCCAGGGCCTGCGCGAGTTGATCGGCGGGATCAGCGACGGCGTGACGCAGATTGCCAGCGCTGCCGAAGAGCTGTCCGCCGTGACCGAGCAGACCAGCGCCGGGGTCAACAATCAGAAAATCGAGACCGATCAGGTCGCCACCGCCATGAACGAAATGGCCGCCACCGTGCAGGAAGTTGCGCGCAACGCCGAAGAGGCTTCCGAGGCCGCCGTCGCCGCCGACCAACAGGCTCGCGAAGGCGACAAGGTCGTCGGTGAAGCCATCGCGCAGATCGAGCGTCTGGCCGCAGAAGTGGGTCATTCCACCGAAGCCATGGGCGAGCTCAAGCGCGAAAGCGACAAGATCGGCAGCGTGCTCGACGTGATCAAATCCGTGGCCCAGCAAACCAACCTGCTGGCGCTCAACGCGGCCATCGAAGCGGCGCGTGCCGGTGAAGCCGGGCGCGGTTTTGCGGTGGTGGCCGACGAGGTGCGCAGCCTCGCTCAACGTACGCAGAAGTCCACAGAAGAGATCGAAGAGCTGATCGTCGGTCTGCAGAACGGCACTCAGCAAGTCGCGACCATCATGGACAACAGCCGCACCCTGACCGAGAGCAGCGTTGAACTGACCCGACGTGCCGGTGGTTCGCTGGAAAGCATCACCCGCACCGTTTCGGCGATTCAGGCGATGAACCAGCAGATTGCTGCCGCTGCCGAGCAGCAGAGCGCGGTGGCCGAGGAGATCAACCGTAGCGTGCTGAACGTGCGTGACGTGTCGGATCAGACGTCGGCGGCGAGTGAGGAGACGGCAGCGTCCAGCGTTGAGCTGGCGCGGCTGGGCACCCATTTGCAGATGCTGGTGGGTCGGTTCAAGGTTTGAGGTGATTGATCGGCCTCGGTTCGCTATGGACCGAGGTGATGCTATCGCCAGCAGGCTGGCTCCCACAGAGTTTTGTGGTGTTGCCCAAATAGTGTGAACACCAAAATCCACTGTGGGAGCTAGCCTGCTAGCGATTAGCGGCCCACAGGGCCGCTGCTTTTAAAGGACCTGACGCAGGAAGGCCTGGGCCCGAGGGTCTTTCGGTGCATCGAAGAACTCGGCAGGCGCAGCATCTTCCAGCAGTTTGCCGTGATCGAAGAACAGCACCCGATCCGCCACTTCCCGGGCGAAGCCCATTTCGTGGGTGACGCAGACCATGGTCATGCCTTCAACGGCCAGATTCTTCATCACATCCAGCACTTCGCCGACCATTTCCGGGTCGAGCGCCGAAGTCGGCTCATCAAACAACATCACCTTAGGGTCCATTGCCAGCGCCCGGGCAATCGCCACGCGCTGCTGCTGACCACCGGACAGACGCGATGGATACTCGCGCGCTTTCTGCGCGATACCGACCTTCTCCAGCAACGCCAAAGCCTTGGCCTCGCTTTCCTTCTGCCCGCGCTTGCGCACGACTTTCTGCGCCAGGCACAGATTTTCCAGCACGGTCATGTGCGGGAACAGATTGAAATGCTGGAACACCATGCCGACTTCACGGCGGTAGGCGTTGACGTCGGTTTTCGGGTCGGCCAGTTGCAGACCGTCGATGCTCACCGAGCCCGAGTCGAACTCTTCCAGGCCATTGAGGCAGCGCAGAAAGGTCGATTTGCCGGAGCCCGACGGGCCGATCACCACCAGCACTTCGCCCTTGGCGACCGAGGTGCTGACGTTATCCACAGCACGCACCACCTGACCACGGGTGTCGAAGACTTTTACCAGATCGCGGACTTCAATCACTTTGCGCGAGCCTCCGCTCAAGACGGCTGGCGATTTTCGACAGCGGCAGGTTGATCAACAGGTACAGGCCGGCGACGCAGAACAGAATCTCGAACGGCGAAAACGAGGTGGTGATGACTTCACGACCGCTTTTCAGCAGCTCGGTAATCGCGATCACCGACACCAGCGAGGTGTCTTTGACCAGACTGATGAACTGCCCGGCCAGTGGCGGCAGCACGCGTTTCAGCGCTTGCGGCATCACTACGTGACGCATCGACTGACCGGCGCTCAGACCCAGCGAACGCGCCGCCTCGTCCTGCCCGCGAGCAATCGACTGCACGCCGGAACGAATGATTTCCGCCACGTAGGCGCCGGTGAACAACGCCAGTGCGGCGATCCCGGCGAACTCGCGGGACAGGTTCATCACCGTACCGATGAAGAAGTAGAAAATGAAAATCTGCACCAGCAACGGCGTGCCGCGCACCAGTTCGACGTAAATCGTCGAAAGGTCACGCAGGGTCGGGTTGCTCGACAAGCGGCACAGACCGGTGACCAGACCGATCAGCAGGCCGAGCACGCCGGACACAACCGACAGCCATAACGTCGTCCACAGCCCCCACAAAAGCGGTCCTGCCGCCCAATGCCGGGTCACGCCCACGACGTCGCCTTCGGCCACATCGTCGCCCTGAGCGAATTGCAGGCTGTTCTCGTCGACCGTCAGATGCTGTTCGTCACCGGCATCGTTGCGCAGGATGACTTCAGCCGTGCTGCCCTTGCGCACCAGTTCGCTGACTGTGGAAATATCGGTCGCGCGCTGGGTTTCTTCGGCCTGATAGGCGAAGTACTGCGGCACGCGATTCCAGCGCCATTCGTAGGACATCAGCGACGTGGCGTAATACAACGCGCCAGCCAGGCCGATCAGCACCAGCACGGTCAGAACGTGCCAGGGCCATTGGGCTTTTTTCTGTTTCATGGGTTTAGCAAGATCCGAAAGTTG
The DNA here is from genome assembly GCF_052567255.1 of Pseudomonas sp. McL0111. Classification (NCBI taxonomy): domain Bacteria; kingdom Pseudomonadati; phylum Pseudomonadota; class Gammaproteobacteria; order Pseudomonadales; family Pseudomonadaceae; genus Pseudomonas; species Pseudomonas sp. McL0111. Next base: position 1,110,687 of record NZ_CP199585.1, read on the forward strand.
TATCGCCAGGAAGGCCGCCATCGCCAGCAGGCTGGCTCCCACATTGAATCTGTGGCTTACACAAATCCCCTGTGGGAGCCAGCCTGCTGGCGATTGAAGCGACTCGGTCTATGTGACCGGGCTTATTCCATGTCCTTGAGCCAAGCGGTGTCTTTGAACCACTTGTCATGGATGCGATCGTAGGTGCCGTCTTCGTGGATCTGATGCAGGAAGTTATTGATGAAGTTCAGGCTGTCGTAGTCGCCCTTCTTCAGGCCGAAGGCCAGCGGCTCGTAGGTGAACGGCTTGTCGAGGAACACCAGTTTGCCGGCGCCGACCTTGCTCACCGCAACCACGTTGTACGGCGCGTCATAGATGAAGGCATCAGCCTTGCCATTGACCACGTCGAGCACGGCTTCCTGCTCGTTGTCGTAGCCGTGGTACTTGGCTTTGGAGATCAGCTTCTTCGCGACCATCTCGCCGGTGGTGCCGAGCTTGGAGGTGATGCGGTAGTCGGCGGTGTTCAGGTCTTTATAGGACTTGATGGTGCCTTCCAGCTCTTTGCGGATCAGCAGGGTCTGGCCGACAACGATGAACGGTTCGCTGAAGTTCAGGCGCAGGTTGCGTTCCTGAGTCAGGGTCATGCCGCTGCCGATCATGTCGAACTTGTCGGTCATCAGCGCCGGGATGATCCCGTCGTAACCGGTGGACACCAGCTCCAGCTTGACGCCCATGGCTTTGGTCATGGCTTTGAGGAGATCAACTTCGAAACCGATGATCTCACCGCGCTTGTTGGTCATCTCGAACGGCATGTAAGTCGGGTCCATGCCGACTTTCAAGGTGCCGCGCTTGACGGCGTCATCGATTGCACCGGCGTGCGCCGCATTGACTGCAACCAGTGCCGTGACGCCGACCAGCAGCATCGATAGATACTTCTTCATCTTCAAGTCCCCAAAACCATTGCGTTTGCGGCGCGAAAACCGACAGTGATGGGCAAAAAATGCCCGGGTGCGCCAATTCGGGGACGGATGCTAACGCACTCGCTTGTTTGCACAAGCGTTAATGGACGATTTGTTTAACAATAAAAAAGCCCCGCTGGATGGCGGGGCTTCTCTTTTAGGCCGGTTGAGCCTGCAGGCTCACCGGTTGCAGCGGCAGCAGCGGCGCATGGGGGTCGGCTTTCACCGATGCACGCCAGGCGTCCAGCCATTCGCTGTGGCTTTCGCTCCATACCAGCTCGTGCAGACGCGCCAGGGCTACCGGGTCGCTCAACAGTTGCAGGCGATCATGGTTGCTCAGCGCAGCCGGACCGACTTTCAGTGCGTGACGCACACGTTCCTGACGCAGCAACTCGATCGGCTCGGCCTGACCGTGACGCGAAGTCGCCAGCGAGCACGCCAAGGCGTTCTGCTGCGGATCGACCACGGCGCGGACGAAGCCGTCGTTCAGGGCATGCCAACGGTTTTCGTGGGTGTACTTGTCGGTGGCCACCAACGCCTCTGGCGGATTGTATTCCTCAGGGATGAGGAACAGGCTCTCGTCGCGGGACTTCAGGCCCAAGCCGACACGGCTGGAAATCACCGAAACCGGAATCGACAGCATCAGCGAACCGACAATCGGCACCAGCCACCACAGGAAGCTCGGGTTCAGCCAGATCACCAGCAGTGCCCAGCAGAAACCCAACAGGGTTTGCGGACCGTGGCGTTTGACCGCTTCGCTCCATGGCGTCGAGTCGTCGTCACGTTGCGGCGAGTTCCAGGTCGCGGCCCAACCGAGGAACGCGGCCAGAACGAAACGGGTGTGGAAAATCATCCGCACCGGCGCCAGCAGCATGGAGAACAGCATCTCCAGCAGCATCGACAGGGTCACCTTGAACTTGCCGCCGAACTCTTTCGCGCCCTTGGCCCAGATCAGGATGATGCTCAACAACTTCGGCAGGAACAGCAGCACGACAGTCGTGGAGAACAACGCAATGGCCTTGTCCGGGTGCCATTGTGGCCACAGCGGATAAAGCTGACGGGGTTCGAGGAAGTACTGCGGCTCCATCAGCGTGTTCACCGCCAGCAGCGCGGTCGACAGCACCAGGAAGAAGAACCACAACGGCGCCGACAGGTAAGACATCACGCCAGTCAGGAACACCGCACGGTGCACCGGGTGCATGCCCTTGACCAGGAACAGACGGAAGTTCATCAGGTTGCCGTGGCACCAGCGACGGTCACGCTTGAGTTCGTCGAGCAGGTTCGGTGGAAGTTCTTCGTAGCTGCCCGGCAGATCGTAGGCAATCCACACGCCCCAGCCGGCACGACGCATCAGCGCTGCTTCAACGAAGTCGTGGGAGAGGATCGCACCGGAGAACGCACCTTTGCCCGGCAACGGCGCCAGGGCGCAATGGTCGATGAACGGCTTCATACGAATGATGGCGTTGTGACCCCAGTAGTGGGATTCACCCAACTGCCAGAAGTGCAGACCGGCGGTAAACAGCGGGCCGTATACGCGAGTAGCGAATTGCTGCATGCGTGCATACAGCGTGTCCATGCCCGAAGCACGCGGCGCGGTCTGGATGATCCCGGCGTCCGGCGTCGCTTCCATCAGGCGCACCAGACTGGTCAGGCACTCGCCGCTCATGACCGAGTCGGCGTCCAGAACGACCATGTACTTGTAGTCACCACCCCAGCGACGGCAGAAGTCGTCGAGGTTGCCGCTCTTGCGTTTCACACGGCGGCGACGGCGGCGATAGAAGATCTTGCCGAAGCCTTTGGCTTCGCGGCAGACATCCAGCCAGGCCTGTTGCTCGGCCACGCAGATATCGGTGTCGTTACTGTCGCTGAGGACGAAAAAGTCGAAGCGATCCAGATCACCGGTAGCGGCGACCGACTCGAAGGTTGCACGCAGACCGGCAAACACTCGCGGCACGTCTTCGTTGCAGATCGGCATCACCAGTGCGGTGCGTGCGTCCTTGGCAATCGGTTCGTTGCCGGCACTTTTGCCGGAGATACGGTATTTGTCGTGACCGGTGAGCAATTCGAGAAAGCCCATCAGTGCAGTCCAGAAACCGGCCGACACCCAGCAGAACAGAATCCCGAACAGAATCAGGATGCTGGTTTGCAGTGCATACGGCAGCACTTGCGTGGCGGTTTGCATCAGCGGTTGATGCAGGACTTCGTCCAGATCGACGAACGACCAGCCCTGGTACGGCATGATGCCTTTCATGTACCAGCCGGCGACGATGGTCTGGCCGAGCATCAGCACCAACAGAATGTAACGACGGATCGAACCCACGGTGCGCCAGCGCGCTGCCGGCAGGACGTTTTCGTCCTTCGGCGGCTGCGGCGGATTGGTGCGACCGGTCAGGCGGCGCCAGCCACGCACCAGAATATTGGTGCGCCATGGCTCAGGTACGACCTTGGTCCGGCGGATCGGCGGTGTTGCCTTGAGGCTGACCCGCCCGCTGGCGTCGAGCACCAGCATTTCCGCTTCTTCCAGCTCTTCGGCAGTGCTCAGGACCAGGCGCTTGCCCACCGAAGCCTGGGCGGCTTCGGTCGGTGCGTCGAATGTCGAGGACGACAGGCGTTGATGCAATTCGCTGAACGACTGGCAGCCCGCGAGTTCCGCGCGCTGCTCGTCGGTCATCGGCAGATGCGCCAGATACTCGGAAAGAGTCTCTGGCTGTACTTGAGAATTACTCATCGGCAGGCAACTGATAGCTCCAGGTCTCGGTCAGGACTTCTTCAGTCGGCGCCGATTCCGGTGTGGCTGGGGCCGCAGCCGCTGGCTGCTTGGCATCTTTGTTGGCCTTGTCCTTGGCATCTGCGGCTGGCTTGGCGTCGGCCTGTTTGGCCTCGGCTGCCTTGGCTTCCTTGTCTTCTTTCTCTTGCTGCCTGGCGGCAACCTTGTCGGCCTTGGCGACGGACGAGTTGGACGCCGGCACCGAAGACTTGGCCAGATCAGCCGGAATCACTTGCTGCACCAGCGCGGCACGCATCTCGGTCGCTTTGCTCGCGTCCTTGATTTTCATCCGCAGGGTCAGGCGCCAGCCCTTGGTTTCAGGGTTGTAACGCACGCTGTTCTCGACCAGCTCGGCGTTGTCGCCGACGCTGACCTGGCTGCGAACGTCCGCATCCGGGGCCAATGCCGCGAGCGACGGGCCTTCGAAGTCGACCAGATAGGCAACGCTGCCGTCCGGCTGACGGATCAGGTTCGATTGCTTGACGTCACCGGTCGAACGCAGAGTCTGCTTGACCCAGGCACTGTCCGGCGCGTGAATCGCTGCTTCGTCCATGGTCCAGTGCAGGCGGTAGGCGAAGTCCAGCGGCTGGCCTGGCTCCGGCATTTTTTCCGGGCTCCAGAACGCAACGATGTTGTCGTTGGTTTCGTCAGCGGTCGGAATTTCGACCAGATCAACGCTGCCCTTGCCCCACTCGCCCTTCGGCTCGATCCAGGCGCTTGGGCGCTTGTCGTAGCGGTCGTCGAGGTCTTCGTAGTGGCTGAAGTCACGGCCACGTTGCAGCAGACCGAAACCACGCGGGTTCTCGACGCTGAAGTTGCTCACGGCCAGATGTTTCGGGTTGTTCAGTGGGCGCCAGATCCACTCGCCGTTGCCGGCATGGATCGACAGACCGCTGGAGTCGTGCAGTTCACGACGATAGTTGAGCACTTTCGACGGCTGGTTGGCGCCGAACAGGAACATGCTGGTCAGCGGTGCGATACCGAGTTTGCCGACCTTGTCACGCAGGAACATCTGCGCTTTGACGTCGACGATGGTGTCGCTGCCCGGACGCAGGATCAGACGGTAGGCACCGGTGGCACGCGCCGAGTCCAGCAGGGCAAAGATCACCAGATGCTTGTCGCCCGGCTTCGGCTGTTGAATCCAGAACTCGCGAAAACGCGGGAATTCTTCGCCCGACGGTAGCGCGGTGTCGATGGCCAAGCCACGAGCCGACAGACCGTAAGTGTGACCCTTGCCGACGACGCGGAAGTAACTCGCGCCGAGCATGGTCATGATTTCGTCTTGCTTGTCGGCCTTGTTGATCGGGTACAGCACACGGAAACCGGCATAACCCAGTTGTTCGGTGGCTTTCGGATCGAATTTCAGATCGCCGAAATCAAAGCGCGACGGGTCGTATTTGATCTCTTCGACGGTGTTCGCGGTGATTTCGTTGATTTTCACCGGTGTATCGAAATGCATACCCTGGTGATAGAAGGACAGCTTGAACGGCGTCTTCTGATCAGCCCACTCGGCTTTTTCGGTGAGGAAGCGGATTTTCTGATAGTCCGCGAATTTCATGTCACGGAATTCGTTCGGCAAGTTGCTGCGCGGGGCTTCGAACTTCTGCCCGGCCAGCTCTTTAGCCTTGGCCGATACATCGTCAAGATTGAACGCCCAAAGCTGACCGGCGCTAAGCAGGCACAGGAGCGCCGAGCCCGCTACCAGAGCACTTCGCAAGCGTTTGGCAGACAATTTTGCTGCATTACAGGGACTAACAATCACGAGCAACCCTCGCCGAAAACAGATCAAAAAACCAACGGCCAGATTAAGTGCCTGTGAGGTTATCGGCCTTGAAAAGCCGACCTTCCAGAGCACCCTTGCCAAGTTGGCGAGCATTGTTCCGACTCCGCTGGGGCAAAATGATTCCCCAATCGGACACGGACAAGTCTCTACCTAAGTCAAAAATGGACCAACGAACGCCGATCCCCGCAGCGCGCGATTATCTAGTAGCCCGCGTTACAACGCATCAGGGGTAACCAAGTATTTATCGCGAATACACGCGAAAAACAGTCGAAATTTCCTAAAAAGGTGTTTCAAGTGCTTTCACGTCTGTAACAAAAAGGTAACCGGGCCATCATTGACCAGGTGCACCTGCATATCCGCGCCGAATCTACCTGATGCCACAGTGCCATGCATCTGTTTCGCTTTGCTTAATAGATAGTCGAACAACTCCTCACCGAGGGCCGGAGGCGCCGCGCTCGAAAAACCCGGTCGCAGCCCGCTTTTGGTATCGGCGGCAAGGGTGAACTGAGAGACCAGCAGCAACCCGCCACCCACGTCCGCGAGGGACAAATTCATCTTGCCCTCCGCGTCACTGAATACCCGATAGTTAAGCAGCTTATGCAGAAGTTTGTCGGCGCTTGCACGGGTGTCGTCGGGTTCGACGGCCACCAGCACCAGCAAACCCTGATCTACCGCACCGACAACCTCTCCCGCCACTTCAACCCGCGCACCGCGTACCCGCTGTAGTAGACCCTTCATGCTTCTTCGGGCGGCAAGTCGAGCAGGCGTCGCGCCATATTACTGGCCGCTCGGACCAACGCATCGGTGATGCCCGGTTCGGAGGCGGCATGGCCGGCGTCGCGGATAACCTGCAACTCACTGTTCGGCCAGTTCTGGTGCAATTCCCAAGCGTTGTCGAGCGGGCAGATCACGTCGTAACGACCGTGGATGATCACGCCTGGCAGATGGGCGATCTTGCCCATGTCACGAATCAGTTGATTCGGCTCAAGGAAGGCATTGTTGGTGAAGTAATGGCATTCGATCCGGGCAATCGACAGCGCTCGCTGTGGCTCGGAGAAGCGATCGACCACCAGCGGATTCGGCCGCAGGGTGGCGGTGCGCCCTTCCCACGTTGACCAGGCCTTGGCCGCGTGCATTTGCGCGATCTGATCGTTGCCGGTCAGACGTTTGTGGAAGGCGCTGAGCAGATCGCCGCGCTCGTCCAGCGGGATCGGCGCGATGTAGTCCTGCCAGTAATCGGGAAACAGACGACTGGCGCCCGCCTGATAAAACCACTCGATTTCCTGCGGACGGCAGAGAAAGATCCCGCGCAGAATCAGACCATGCACACGCTCAGGATGGGTTTGCGCGTAGGCCAGCGCCAGGGTCGAACCCCAGGAACCGCCGAACAGCACCCATTTTTCGATGCCCAGGTGTTTGCGGATACGCTCAAGGTCGGCGACCAGATCCCAGGTGGTGTTGTTTTCGAGGCTGGCGTGCGGCGTCGAACGGCCGCAACCGCGCTGGTCGAAGGTGACGATGCGATACAGGTTCGGATCGAAATAGCGACGGCTCTGCGCATCGCATCCGGCGCCGGGACCACCGTGGATAAAGACTACCGGCAGGCCTTCCGGCGAACCGCTTTCGTCGACGTACAGCGTATGGGTGTCATCGACAGCCAGATCGTGCCGGGCATGGGGTTTGATCTGCGGAAACAAAGTCTGCATTGCGCGCTCCGTAAGGGGTCGAGGTCATCCCTGGGGGGACATCTATTATTCTGCCGTCCGGCATCATAAACCCGATTTACGTCAATGAGCATGCTCCAGCGCAGTCACAATTTGTCAGCCATAAACCCGAGCAGGTTTTCGTAGAGACGATCGACCTCGGGGACCTGTCCGCGCGCCCTTAAACAGCCGTGTACCAGTCCCTCGCCGTAATAAAGGGTCGCGTCTGTCAGCCGTTCGGCGTAACGCACGCCGTCATCACGTAGCGGATCGAATTGCGCCACGGCGATGAATGCCGGTGGTAACCCTGTGAAGTCCCTGGCAAGCAATGGCATGGCGTAGGCGTCGGGTTCAGCGCTGCCGCGCAGATACAACGCGTGATAACAATCGACGTCGCTGCTGCTGAGCAGAGGCGCGTCGGCACATTCACTGCGTGACGGCAAATGCTCGTCACCGCCGAGGCCTGGATAGATCAGCACTTGCGCGCTCGGCAGCGGTTCGCCGGCGTCACGCAGGGCCAGACACAACGCGGCCGCGAGATTGCCCCCGGCGCTGTCGCCTGCCACCAGCATCTTTTGCGGATCAAACCAGAACGGTCCACTGCGCAAGGCGCGCCAGACGCTCAGGCAATCGTTGAATCCGGCGGGGAATGGATTTTCGGGTGCCAAGCGGTAATCCACTGCGACCACCATCGCGCCCAACTCCATGGCCAGTTCGAAGCAAATGAAGTCGTGGGAGTCGAGGCCGCCGACCACCCAACCACCGCCGTGCAGGTACAGCACGCACGGCCAGCCGCTGGATGGCGGCTGTATCGGCGGACGGTAGGAACGGACAGCGACGCCGCTTAACTGGAAGTCCATCACCTCAAGTCCGACCGGTGGCGGCGGCGTGAAGTCGCGGCACATCTCGTCGTAGCCGCGACGCAGGCCGGCGAGGCTGCTGTCATCGCTGCTGAAGCTGAGCGTCCTGGCGACAAATGCGGCCATTGAAGCTGAAAGATAAGAATCCATAAGAACCGTCTGGAGTACATCAACTTGTGGCGAGGGAGCTTGCTCCCGCTGGAGGCCGAAGGACTCCCATACCCATCGCACGGGTTACCTCAGCCATACCGGGTTGCTCCTGTCTGGGGCCGCTTCGCAGACCAGCGGGAGCAAGCTCCCTCGCCACGAAAACCCATAAGGCGCATGGGCGACTTATTTTTTCAGGCTGGCCTGCACCGTCGCCACGCCGTCCTTGCCATCCACGCTGCTGACACCCGCCAGCCAGCGCTGCAAATCTTCGGGATGCTCACGCAGCCAGGCTTTCGCCACCTCCTGAGGCGTCTTGCGCTCCATGATCGGCACCATCAACTGGCTTTCCTGCGCGGCGGTAAAGCTCAGGTTTCCCAGCAAGCGGTAAACGTTCGGGCAGCGTTCGGCGTAATCCGGCGCGGTCACGGTCGAGACTGTCGCGGCACCTTCGTTCGGGCCGTAGACGTCTTCGCTACCGGTCAGGTAGGTGATCTTCATGTTGATGTTCATTGGGTGCGGGGTCCAGCCGACGAACACCACGAATTCCTTGCGGTTCACCGCGCGCTGCACGGCGGCGAGCATCCCGGCCTCACCGGATTCGATGATCTTGAAATCCTTGAGGCCAAAGTGATTGGTCTCGATCATGGTTTTGATCGTGGTGTTGGCACCGCTGCCCGGCTCGATCCCGTAGATCTTGCCGCCGAGTTGATCTTTGAATTTCGCGATATCGGCAAAGGTTTTCAGCCCCGCTGCCGCGACATATTCCGGCACCGCGAGGGTTGCCTGAGCGTCAGCCAGACTTGGCTTGGGCATGACTTTGAGTTGATTGGCGGCGAGGAATGGCGCGATGTTGTTGTCCATCGCCGGTTTCCAGTAACCGAGGAAGATGTCCAGGCGCTTGTCGCGGATGCCGGCGAAGATGATCTGCTGCACGGCGCTGGTCTGCTTGCTTTCATAGCCGAGGCCATTGAGCAGTACATCGGCCATGCCGCTGGTGGCGATCACGTCGGTCCAGTTGACCACGCCCATACGCACGGTCTTGCAGGACGCGTCGTCACTGGCCATGGCCCCGGCGCTGAGCAGCGCACTGCCGGAGAGGATCAACGCACAACGCGCTAACAACTGGGTTATCGGTCTTGTCATCGGGAGCGGTCTCGAGCGGCAGCGGATTATTGTCGGATCGGTGTCTGCGCACCGTGGCCGAAACATTACCCAGCCGTCGAGCGGCAAAAGCGAACTGTGGCGACCGTGTTTTGCACGGTGGCGACCCAAAGCGAACACCGTACCTGTAGGAGTGAGCCTGCTCGCGATTGCGGTTGTTCAGTCAACACTTCAGCGACTGGTATTCCGCTTTCGCGAGCAGGCTCACTCCTACAGGGGGTATGTGCCTGACGCTGTTACGCGTAGTGTTTTTCGCCCCAGGCCAGGAAGCCTTGCAGCAACTCCTTGAGCACCACCCGCGTCGGCTCCGCCAGATCGGCGCGGTAGCGGAACGGCTCGAACTCTTCCATGTAAGTGCACTGGCCCAACTCCAGCTGCACGGCATGGATGTTCTGCGCCGGATTGCCGTAATGCCGGGTGATGTGACCGCCCTTGAAGCGTCCGTTGAGCACGTGGCTGTAGTCGCCGTGGCGGGTGCAGATCGCTTCCAGTTGCGTGGCCAGTTGTGGATCGCAACTGGCGCCATTGAAGGTACCGAGGTTGAAGTCCGGCAGCTTGCCGTCGAACAGGTGCGGGATGATCGAGCGGATCGAATGCGCATCGAACAGCAACGCGTAACCGAACTCGGCCTTCAACCGCGCCAGTTCTTGCTGCAAGGTGCGGTGGTACGGCGTCCAGATCTGTTCCAGATACGTCGCACGCTCCTCTTTCGACGGTTCGTGCCCTTCGCGAAACAGCGGAATGCCATCGAACAGCGTCGCCGGATACAGGCCGGTGGTAGCGCCTGCATACAGCGGTTTGTCGTCGGACGGACGGTTGAGGTCGATGACAAACCGCGAATACTCGGCAGCGAGCGTACTGGCGCCCAGTTCTTCTGCGAAGTCGTACAGCTGCGGAATATGCCAATCGGTGTCCGGCAGGCTTTTCGCGTCGGGGATCAGCCCGGCCTCGACAATCGGGGTCAGACGAGTGCCGGCGTGGGGCATGCTGATCAGCAGCGGCACACGACCTTGTTTGAAGTTCAGAACCTTATCCACAACCGCTCTCCTACAGACTTGATTCAACGCCGTGACGCACGACGCGTTTGTCCAGATCACCACCGAGCCAGTACGCCAGATCCGCCGGGCGGTCGATTTGCCAGGCGACAAAATCCGCGACCTTGCCGACTTCCAGCGACCCGTGAGTCTCGGCCATGCCCAACGCTTGCGCGGCGTGAATGGTCGCGCCAGCCAGGGCTTCTTCCGGGGTCATGCGGAAACAGGTGCAGGCCATATTCAGCATCAGGCGCAACGACAGCGCCGGCGAGGTGCCGGGGTTGAGGTCGCTGGCGATGGCGATTTTCACCTTGTGCTTGCGCAGCGCATCCATCGGCGGCAATTGGGTTTCGCGCAGGAAGTAGAACGCGCCCGGCAGCAGCACCGCGACGGTGTCGGATGCGGCCATGGCGATGGCGTCGTCCTCGTCCATGAACTCCAGATGATCAGCCGACAACGCGTGGTAACGCGCCGCCAGACTGGAGCCATGCAGCGACGACAATTGTTCAGCGTGCAACTTCACCGGCAGGCCGAGTTGCTGTGCGGCGATAAACACCCGCTCAACCTGCTCCGGCGAGAACGCCAGGTATTCGCAGAATGCATCGACGGCATCGACCAGCCCTTCAGCCGCCAGCGATGGCAGCATTTCGGCGCAGATGTGTTCGATGTAATCGTCGGCGCGATCCTTGTATTCCGGCGGCAGCGCGTGAGCCGCCAGACAGGTGCTGCGCACGCTGATCGGCAGTTCCGCGGCGAGGCGGCGGATGACCCGCAGGATCTTGCGTTCGTTGGCCAGATCGAGCCCGTAACCGGACTTCATTTCGACCGTGGTCACGCCGTCGCGCATCAGGCTTTTCAGGCGTTTGGCGGCGCTGGCAAACAGTTCGTCTTCTGTGGCTTCGCGGGTAGCGCGTACGGTGCTGGCGATGCCGCCACCGGCGGCGGCGATTTCCGCGTAGCTGACACCTTGCAGGCGCTTTTCGAATTCACCGCTGCGGTTGCCGCCGAACACCGTGTGGGTGTGGCAGTCGATCAGGCCGGGGGTGACCCACGCGCCTTGCAAATCATTGACTGCCGGGTATTCGCCGGAAGGCAGAAGATGGCGCGGGCCGATCCACTCGATGTGCGCACCGGACGTCACGATGGCCGCATCTTCGATGATCGAGTAGACGCCTTGCGCCATGGTTGCGACGTGGCAGTGTTGCCAGAGGGTTTTCATCCCTTAGTCTCCACAGTATTCAAAATCGAATCGCCAGCAGGCTGGCTCCCACACTTGGAAAACATACCCTTGTGGGAGCCAGCCTGCTGGCGAAGAGTCCATCACAGGCTAGGCAAAAGCTTGGCTGGAATCAGCTCAGTCAGGCAGCGCGAAGCCAGCAGATCAGTCGCGGCAATGATGTCCGGCGCAAAGAACCGGTCCTTCTCATAGAACGCCACTTCCTTGCGCAGAATCGCCCGCGCCTGTTCCAGTTTCAGCGAGGTCTTCAGACCATTACGCAGGTCCAGACCCTGAGCCGCCGCCAGCCATTCCACCGCGAGAATCCCGCGAGTGTTTTCGGCCATTTCCCACAGGCGCTTGCCGGCAGCCGGAGCCATCGATACGTGGTCTTCCTGGTTAGCGGAAGTCGGCAGGCTGTCCACCGAATGCGGATGGGACAAGGCCTTGTTCTCGCTGGCCAGTGCCGCTGCGGTCACTTGCGCGATCATGAAACCGGAGTTCACCCCGCCATTCGCCACCAGGAACGGCGGCAGTTGCGACATGTGCTTGTCCATCATCAGCGAGATGCGGCGTTCGCTCAGCGAGCCGATTTCAGCGATGGCCAGCGCCATGTTGTCAGCGGCCATGGCAACCGGCTCAGCGTGGAAGTTACCACCAGAAATCACATCGCCTTCAGCAGCGAATACCAGCGGGTTATCGGACACCGCGTTGGCTTCGACGGCCAGCACTTCGGCGGCCTGACGGAACTGGGTCAGGCAGGCGCCCATGACTTGTGGCTGGCAGCGCAGGGAGTACGGGTCCTGAACCTTTTCGCAATTCTGGTGCGAGTCGGAGACTTCGCTACGCTCACCGAGCAGATCGCGGTAAGCAGCGGCGGCATCGATCTGGCCTTTCTGCCCACGAGCAGCGTGGATACGCGCATCGAACGGCGAACGCGAGCCGAGCACAGCTTCAACAGTCAGACCGCCCAGCGCCAGAGCGCCCGCGAATAAATCTTCACCTTCAAACAGACCACGCAGAGCAAACGCGGTGGATACCTGAGTGCCGTTGAGCAGCGCCAGACCTTCTTTGGCAGCCAGTGTCAGCGGCGTCAGGCCGGCGATTTTCAGCGCTTCGGTCGCCTCCATCCACTCGCCCTTGTAGCGCGCCTTGCCCTCGCCCAGCAGCACCAGCGACATGTGCGCCAGCGGCGCGAGGTCGCCGGAAGCACCGACCGAGCCTTTCAACGGAATGTGCGGGTAAACCTCGGCGTTGATCAGCGCGATCAGCGCATCGATCACCACTCGGCGAATGCCGGAGAAACCACGGCTGAGGCTGTTGACCTTGAGCACCATGACCAGACGCACCAGCGCGTCGCTGATCGGCTGGCCGACGCCAGCGGCGTGGGACAACACCAGCGAACGCTGGAGGTTTTCCAGGTCTTCGCTGGCGATGCGGGTCGAAGCCAGCAGGCCGAAACCGGTGTTGATGCCGTAAGCGGTGCGGTTCTCGGCGAGAATCTGCTCAACGCAGGCAACGCTGGCTTCGATCTGCGCCGAAGCGCTGTTGTCGAGGCTCAGCTTGACCGGGTTCTGATAAATCTCACGCAGTTGGGCCAGGCTCAGTTGGCCGGGAATCAGGTTCAGCGCAGTCATTTTGTGCTCCTTTTGAGAGTTTTCTTGTTAACTCGCCAGACGCTCCGGAGATGTCCGTTGTCCGTCGCGTCTCGCCTTTTGGGGAGCCGCGCCTTGGCACGCTGGCGTGGGTATTTGTCAGTGCAGATTCGGTAGAACGTTGTGCAGCAGATTCGCGTCTTTCAATACGCTCGCAGCGGCGGCGATATCCGGCGCCAGCCAGCGATCCTGATCGTAGGCCGGGACCTTTTCACGCAGCAGTCGCCACGCGATATCGGTACCCGCGCCGAAGCGTTGTACTTTCAAAAATTCGAAGGCCTGAGCCGCCAGCAGATACTCAATGGCGAGGATCTGTGTGCAGTTTTCCAGCGCCCGCTGCAGCTTCAGCGCAGCGTTGGTGCCCATGCTCAGATGGTCTTCCTGCAAGCCGGAAGTGATGTAGTTATCGAGCACGGCCGGTTGCGCCAATTGGCGATTTTCGGCGCACAACGAAGCGGCGACGTATTGCACGATCATCATCCCGGAATTCACCCCCGGATTGGCCACCAGAAACGCCGGCAGACCGCTGACGTGCGGGTTGACCAGACGATCGAGGCGACGCTCGGCAATCGAGCCGATTTCGGCCATGGCTATCGCCAGCAGATCCGCCGCCATCGCCACGGACTGACCGTGCGGGTTGGCTTGCGACATCACCCGAAAATCGTCAGGCGTGCCCAGCAACAATGGGTTATCGGTGCAGCCGTTAAGCTCGGCTTCGACCTGTTTGATCGCGTGTGCGAGTTGATCCCGCGCCGCGCCGTGCACCTGCGGAATCGAGCGGATGCTCAACGCATCCTGGGTGCGAATGCCTTTGCTTGAGGCGATCACTTCGCTGCCATCGAGCAAGCCGCGCAAATTGACGCCCACCTGCTGCATGCCCGGGTGTGGCTTGAGCGCGATGATCTCGGCATCGAACGCATCGATTTGCCCACGCTGCGCTTCGAAACTCATGGCGCCGATGACATCGGCCCATTGCACCAGCCGCATGGAATCGGCAATCGCCAGACAGCTGAGGCCGGTCATGCACGGCGTGCCGTTGACCAGACACAAACCGTCCTTGGCGCCGAGTTGCACCGGCTGCAAACCCTCTTCAGCCAAGGCCTGCTGCGCCGAGACGATCTGCCCGCGATAGCTGACATTGCCGACGCCGAGCAGCGTGATGCCGATGTGCGCCATGTGCGTCAGATAACCCACCGAACCTTGCGCTGGAACCTGCGGGGTGATGCCGCGATTGAGCAGCGCCAGCAGTGCTTCGACCACCCGGCGATGGAGGCCGGATTTGCCGTGGCTGTAGTTGCGGATTGCCGCACAGATGATCGCGCGGGTTTGCTCGTCGGCCAATACCGGACCAACGCCGCAGGCATGGCTGAGTAAGGTGTTGCGCGACAACTGGCTGAGTTGCTCGTCTTTCAGCGAGACGTTGGACAAGCCGCCCAGACCGGTGTTGACGCCATAGGCACGCTCGCCGCTGGCGACGATACGCTGGACGATGGCCTGAGCATTTTCGATGCGCGCCCAGGTCTCGCTCGACAGTTCGAGCACCGCGCCATCACGGGCAACGGCGACCACGTCCTGCCAGCGTAGGTGGTCGCCTGTGATCACTACTTTTTCAGCCTGGGACATCTAAAACCTCAACCGTAATATTGATGCAACTTCACCGGCCTCATCGCTGGCAAGCCAGCTCCCACAGGGATCTTGGCGCTCACACAATCCTTGTGGGAGCTGGCTTGCCAGCGATGGGGTCAGTCAATGCACTGCATAACTCAGATCAAACCACCGCAGCCCGCCGCTGCACGAACCGGTCTACATACTCATCCGCCGGCGAATGCAGAATCTCGCGCGGCGTGCCGACCTGGATCAACCGGCCATCCTTGAGGATCGCAATACGGTTGCCGATGCGCACGGCTTCGTCGAGGTCGTGGGTGATGAAGACGATGGTCTTGTGCAGAGTCTTTTGCAGCTCCAGCAACTGATCCTGCATCTCGGCGCGGATCAGCGGATCGAGGGCGCTGAACGCCTCATCCATGAGGATGATGTCGGTGTCCGCCGCCAAGGCCCGAGCCAGACCCACGCGCTGGCGCATGCCGCCGGAGAGCTGGTGCGGGTATTTGTTTTCGTAGCCTTTGAGGCCCACGGTGTTGATCCAGTGCAGCGCGCGCTCAGAGCACATTTGCTTGCTCTCGCCGCGCACTTTCAAGCCGTAAGCCACGTTGTCCAGCACGGTCTTGTGCGGCAGCAGGCCGAAGCTCTGGAACACCATGCTGATCTTGTGCCGGCGAAATTCGCGCAGGGCGTCCATGTCGTATTGCAGGATGTCCACGCCGTCGACCAGGATCGCGCCGCTGGTCGGGTCGATCAGGCGATTGAAGTGGCGCACCAGCGTCGATTTGCCGGAGCCGGACAGGCCCATGATTACGAAGATCTCGCCGGTACCGATGCTCAGCGACAAGTCGTTGACCCCGACCACGCAACCGGTCTCGCTCAGCACCTGATCCTTGGTCTTGCCCTGACCGACCATGGCCAGTGCATCCTTGGCGCGGTTGCCGAAAATCTTGAAGACGTTTTTGACTTCGATCTTGCTCACGGTTGCGTTGTTCATTTGCTCACCTCATGCCGTGGCCGACCGTATGCCTGAGTAATGCGGTCGATGACCACTGCGAGAATCACGATCGCCAGACCGGCCTCAAGACCACGTCCGACGTTGAGGGTCTGAATCCCCACCAGCACGTCTTCACCAAGACCACGGGCACCGATCATCGAGGCGATTACCACCATCGACAGGGCCATCATGGTGGTCTGGTTGATCCCGGCCATGATGCTCGGCAGGGCCAGCGGCAATTGCACGCCGAACAGTTGCTGCCAGCGGTTGGCACCGAACGCGTTGATCGCTTCCATCACTTCACCGTCAACCTGACGAATACCCAGATCGGTCAGACGAATCAGCGGTGGCGCGGCGTAGATCACCGTGGCGAAAATCGCCGGCACCTTGCCCAGACCGAACAGCATCAGCACCGGGATCAGGTACACGAAACTCGGCATGGTCTGCATGATGTCGAGCAGCGGCATCAGCACCGAACGCAGACGATTGCTGCGCGCCGAAAGAATCCCCAGCGGGATGCCGATCAGCACCGAAATGATCGTCGCGACCATCATCAGCGCCAGCGTCTGCATCAGCTTGTCCCACAGGCCGACGGCGCCGACCAGAAACAGCAGACCGACGATCACCGCAGTGGTGACGACTTTGCGCGTCGCATGCCAGGCCACGCCGCCAACGATTGCCAGCATCAACCACCATGGCGCCGCACGCAGCAGGCCTTCGAGATTGACGATGGCCCACAACAGAGTGTCGGAGATGTGGCGGAACACATCGCCGTAGTTGGTGACCAGCGAATCGACCCAACCGTTGACCCAGTCAGCGATGGAAAAGGTAAAGCTTTCGGGAAACATAAGCGGCTCTCAATCAGAAATCTCAATCCAGCGAATACGGCGATCATCCCGGCCAGCCTCGCGGTTGACCGGGAGGTATCGACCTACAGCGCCGCGTCGATTTTCTTGGCTGCGTCTTCACTGACCCACGCATGCCAGACTTCAGGATGTTCCTTGAGGAAGATTTTCGCCAGTTTCGGCGATTCGATGCGTTCCTTCGCCATGCGTCCGAGGTTCTGGTTCAGCAGATCGATTGGCAGGTTGACCTTTTCCAGCACGGCGACCAGTTCCGGCGCCTGTTCGTGGAAGGTCTTGGACAGGCCGACCTTGATGCTCACGCTCTTGTCGACGCCCGGTTTTTCTTCAAGCTTGACCAGATCGACCTGGCCCATCAGCGGGGTTGGCGACCAGTAGTAGAACAGGATCGGCTCGCCACGCTTGTAGCTCGACAGCACTGCCGCATCCAGCGCCGGGCCGGTGCCCGGGCGGAAGTTGGTGTAGCTGTTTTCCAGACCATAGCTTTTCAGCATTTCGCTGTTGTCGAGCTCGCAGGTCCAGCCGGCCGGGCAGTTGTAGAAACGGCCTTTCGACGGTTCTTCGGCATCCTTGAATACAGCGGAATACTTGGCCAGGTCAGCGATGTTTTTCAGGTCCGGGGCTTTCGGTTCAAGCTTGCGCTTGGCGTCGCCTTCGATCACGTAACGCGGCACGTACCAGCCTTCGACCGCACCCACCACCGGGGCACCGACGCCGATCACTTTGCCGGCCTTCTCGGCCTTGTTCCAGACTTCGCTGCGGCCGACCCACTCTTCGGCAAACACTTGAATGTCGTTGCTGCTCAGGGCGTTTTCCATGGTGATGGAGTTGCCCGGCAGGCTGTCGGTCTTGCAGTCGTAACCTTTCTCCAGCACCAGTTGCAGCACGTCGGTCAGCAGCATGCCGCTTTCCCAGTTCAGGCCGGCGAATTTCACCGGTTTGCCGGATTCGCACCAGCCGGCAGCCTGAGTGGCACCGGCACTGGCGAGCAGGCCCATCGAAAGCAGTGCGGTCAGCAGGGTCTTGTTCGATTTCATTGTTACGACGCTCCTAATCATGAATTGGGCTTACGGCAGTCAAGAGGCATCCAGCCCTGTCCACGTCCAATCAGGCCTGCGCAGCAGCGCGAGCGGCCCCGCTTTTCTTGGTCTCTACAACGCTGTCCTGCTCGACCGGCAGAATCAGGTGATCAGGTACAGCGCTGTGCCATTTTTTCGCGCACAGGTAATAAACGACGGCCGGCAGCACCAGACCGATAATCCACGAGATATCCACATCACCGAGAGCAGCCACCAGCGGACCGGTGTAGAACTTGGTGGAGATGAACGGCAGTTGCACCAGCACACCAAACACATAAACGCTGATCCCGAGCATGTTCCAGCGACCGTAGCGACCTTTCGGATCGGCCAGCGCCGGTACGTCATAGCGCTCGCGGGTGATGCAGTAGTAGTCCACCAGGTTGATCGCGCTCCACGGGGTGAAGAATGCGAGCAGGAACAGGATGAAAGACTTGAACGCACCGAGGAACGAGTGCTGACCGAGCAACGCGATCAGTGTTGCCGTGCCGACGATGACCAGCACAAACACCAGACGCTGCAGGCGCGTGACCGTGAGGTGGCCACGGAAGCCGCTGATGATGGTCGCGATGCACATGAAGCTGCCGTAGGAGTTCAGCGTCGAGATGGTGACTTTGCCGAACGCGATGCTGAAATACAGCAGCGCGGCGGTGGCCCCGGTACCGCCCAGACCAACGATGTAGGCGACTTCATGACCGGCGAACTGGCCGTTGGACGAAGCGGCGGCGAACACACCAAGAATCATCGCCACCTGTGCGCCAATCACCGAACCGGCGCCCGCAGCGAAAAAGGTTTTCACCGCAGAGGTCTTGCTCGGCAAGTAGCGCGAATAGTCCGCCACGTAGGGGCCGAAAGCGATCTGCCACGAGGCCGCGAGCGACACCGCCAGCAGGAAACTGCTCCAGCTGAAGTGGCGAATTTGCAGGAGTGCGCCGACATCAACCTGGCTCAGCAGGCGGCTGAACAGGTAAACAAAAGCAATCACGCCAACGACGCTGGCGACACGACCGATCCAGTGGATCACTCGATAACCGAGCACCGTGACCAGCACAATGACACTGGCGAAAATCAGGATACCGACGGTGTCAGTCACGCCAAACAACTGGCCCAGCGCCTGACCGGAAAGCACCGTACCGGTTGCGGTGAAACCCAGGTACATCAGGCACACCAGCACGATAGGGATCGCCGCGCCATAAACCCCAAACTGCACGCGGCTGGAAATCATCTGCGGCAAGCCAAGTTTCGGCCCTTGCGCCGCATGCAGCGCCATCACGCCGCCTCCCAGCAGTTGCCCGATCAACAGACCGATCAACGACCAGAACACATCACCGCCCAGCACCACGGCCAAAGCCCCGGTGACAATCGCAGTGATTTGCAGATTGGCACCCATCCACAGGGTGAACTGGCTCAACAGACGACCGTGTCTTTCCGCTTCCGGGATGTAGTCGATCGAACGCTTTTCGATCAACGGTTTGTTGCTTGCACGATCGGTGTTAACAGCCATGATTCAACCTCTGTGGATTGTTTTTCGAGTTCACTGAGCTTCGGTAGGGCTGCTTTTCTGTGGGAGCGAGCTTGCTCGCGAAAGCAATCTGTCAGCGGGCACAAATGTCGATTGTGCAGGCCTCTTCGCGAGCAAGCTCGCTCCCACATAAAGCAAAAGCGTGTTACTTGGCGCCGGTGATCATCGGCAGGTTCAGGCCCTGCTCCTTGGCGCAATCAATGGCGATCTGATAACCGGCATCGGCGTGGCGCATCACGCCCGTCGCCGGGTCGTTATGCAGAACGCGAGCGATGCGCTCGGCCGCTTCGTCAGTACCGTCGCAGACAATCACCATGCCCGAGTGCTGCGAGAAGCCCATGCCAACGCCGCCGCCGTGGTGCAACGAAACCCAGGTCGCGCCGCTCGCGGTGTTCAGCAGAGCGTTGAGCAGTGGCCAGTCGGACACAGCGTCGGTACCGTCCTGCATCGATTCGGTTTCGCGGTTCGGGCTGGCTACCGAGCCGGAGTCGAGGTGGTCGCGACCAATCACGATTGGCGCCGACAGCTCCCCGCTACGCACCATTTCGTTGAACGCCAGACCAAGCTTGGCGCGCAGGCCCAGGCCAACCCAGCAGATACGTGCCGGCAAACCCTGGAAGCTGATGCGCTCGCGAGCCATGTCCAGCCAGTTGTGCAGGTGCGCGTCGTCCGGGATCAGCTCTTTGACCTTGGCGTCGGTTTTGTAAATGTCTTGTGGATCACCCGACAGCGCCGCCCAGCGGAACGGGCCGATGCCACGGCAGAACAGTGGACGGATGTAAGCCGGTACGAAACCCGGGAAGTCGAACGCGTTCTCGACGCCTTCTTCCTGAGCCATCTGACGGATGTTGTTGCCGTAGTCGAAGGTCGGAATGCCTTGCTTCTGGAACTCCAGCATCGCTTTGACGTGTACCGCCATCGATTGCTTGGCGGCTTTGATCACGGCAGCCGGCTCGGTCTTGGCGCGAGCGCGGTATTCGTCCCAGGTCCAGCCGGCCGGCAAGTAGCCGTTCAGTGGATCGTGGGCGCTGGTCTGGTCGGTAACCATGTCCGGGCGTACGCCGCGCTTGACCAGTTCCGGGAGGATTTCAGCGGCGTTACCGAGCAGGGCGATGGAGATTGCCTTGCCTTCTTTGGTGTATTTGGCGATGCGCGCCAGTGCGTCGTCGAGGTCTTTGGCTTGCTCATCGACGTAGCGGCTTTTCAGGCGGAAATCGATGCTGACCTGCTGGCACTCGATGTTCAGCGAGCAAGCACCGGCCAGGGTGGCAGCCAACGGCTGAGCGCCGCCCATGCCGCCGAGACCGGCGGTCAGGACCCACTTGCCGGTCAGGTTGTCGTTGTAGTGCTGGCGACCGGCTTCAACGAAGGTTTCGTAGGTGCCTTGAACGATGCCCTGGCTGCCGATGTAGATCCAGCTGCCGGCGGTCATCTGGCCGTACATGGCCAGGCCTTTGGCGTCGAGTTCGTTGAAGTGTTCCCAGCTCGCCCAGTGCGGCACCAGGTTGGAGTTGGCGATCAGCACACGCGGGGCGTTGCTGTGGGTCTTGAATACGCCGACCGGCTTGCCGGATTGCACCAGCAGGGTTTCGTCGTCATTCAGGTTGGTCAGGCTCTCGACGATCTTGTCGTAGCATTCCCAGTTACGCGCAGCGCGACCGATGCCGCCGTAGACCACCAATTCTTTCGGGTTCTCGGCGACTTCCGGGTCGAGGTTGTTCATCAACATGCGCAGCGGCGCTTCGGTCAGCCAGCTCTTGGCGGTCAGCTTGTTACCGCGTGCGGCACGGATCTCGATGTCACGGTACTTAGTAGGCTTAGTCACGAAAAAACACTCCTCGGCAATCAATCCAAACCAACCCTGGCAGTGGGCGAGCAAGCTTGTGCGCGTCGTTGCGCTACAAGCGAATCAGTGGACGTTGCGGGGAGTCTCTAGCGACTCATACGCATACGTCTTTACTTGTACATACAAGCATATGCAATCAAGCGGCCAACTTGCTGGAGGGGTGTTCAAGAAAGATTGCGGACACGGCTGGAGAGCGCCTGAATCAAGGGTTCTGGCGTTGATGAAATTTTTTGCGGGGATTTTTTCGGGGAGCGGCGATTGTCACTTGAGCGCGGTTTTGCGCCACGCTGGGGCGTTCGGTAACAAGTTGGTGCGCTGGTGGAAACAGGAAGTGTGAATGCTTTTGTGGCGAGGGGATTTATCCCCGTTGGGCTGCGCAGCAGACCCCTTCTTTTATTCGAGGAAAGGGGCCGCTTCGCGCCCCAACGGGGATAAATCCCCTCGCCACAGGGTTTTGTTCAGTTCTGGAGGAGTTCGATCACGCAACATGCGGCGTTGGTAGAGACTTCAACCAGCCCGGTATTACCGTCGAGTTGCAGGCAATCATGTCGGCCAAGTTGCGATACGTTGTCGCCGACCTGCACCTCCAGCAGTTCACTGACGCTGAACACCAACACCGTGCCCGCCGAACTGAAGAACCGCTGATCGCCATCCAGCCACTGCAAACGTGCGCTGTAGCGCTGTGGTGCGTAGATCAGGTTGAAGTCGCGAATCGCCCCGCCGAGCAAGGTGCACGACACCTGGCTTTCGCCGCTGAAAGCGAACGGGGCGAGGGGTAACAGCGGCCGCGTGTCGTCGCCATCTACGCACAGGGTCATGCCGTCGCCCTGCAATACAGTGATCACTCGCTGATAACCGGTAAAGCTTGAGAAGCCGCCCGACTCGGCAATGTCGGCAATCGACAAGCGCCAGCCAAAACCATCAAGACCGGCACCCGCATCACGGGTGATTTCTTCAGTGCTGCCGCCGCCGTTTTTCCACGGCATGCGCGGGTAGCCTTCGGCGCGTAAAACCTTCAAACCACTCATTTGTGCTCTCTATTTATGAAACCGCCCTTCCAGACGATGACGGGAACCGGGGTGAATCAAACGCGCAGCGGTCACAGGCTGACGGCCCGACCACGTACGACGACGGATCAACAGGCACGGCTCGCCTTTTTCGATCTGCAGCAACTTGCACTCGGACGGCTCGGCGAGGATCGCTTCAACCACGTGCTCGCCTTCGGTCAGCGGCGCCACCTGGTTCAGATAGGCGTACGGTGTTTGCAGAGTGAAATCCTGCTTGAGGTATTCCGGGGCCACCAGTGCGTTGACGAAACGGTCTTCGATTTGCACTGGAATATCATTTTCGAAATGCACGATCAGCGAGTGAAAGACCTTCTGCCCTTCACGCATGTCCAGCGCCAGCGCCCGCTCGGAACCTGCGGCTTCCTCTTCAAGGGTGATGACCTGACAAGTGTGGCGATGACCACGGGAGGCGATTTCATCGGCGATGTTGTGCACTTCGAACAGCGCGGACTGGCTCTTCGGTTCGGCGACAAACGTGCCGACGCCTTGCATGCGCACCAACAAACCGTCGGCGGTCATTTCACGCAACGCACGGTTGATGGTCATGCGACTGAAACCGAGCTGATTGACCAGTTCACTTTCCGACGGCACACGGTAGTGCGGCGGCCAGTTACCACTGTCGATCTGCTGAGTGATCATCTGTTTGACGCGGGCGTACAAGGGCGCCGGACTGTCGCCCAGGTTCGCGGCCAACGGAGAGACTGGAGGCGGAGTCGGCACGGTTGATCCCTGTTCATTTGATGAAGGTTGCTAGCTTGCCGGAGTTTACCGGGCAGGCAAACGTCTGTATATGTATATACAAATAACACACGATGGGGTGCTGAACCATGTCCGCCTTCTTTGCCGAACGCGCGCTGCTGCCTAACGGATGGGCCAATGATGTACGTCTTGAGGTCAGCGCCGATGGCGTGCTGACCCATATCCAGGCCGATTCCACCGCAGACGGCGCCGAACGACTGAGCGGGCCGCTGCTGCCGGGGATGCCGAATCTGCACTCCCATGCGTTCCAGCGCGCGATGGCTGGTCTGGCCGAAGTCGCCGGCAATCCGAACGACAGTTTCTGGACCTGGCGCGATCTGATGTACCGACTCGTCGGACAAATCAGCCCGGAACAACTCGGCGTCATCGCCCGCCAGCTGTACATCGAAATGCTCAAGGCCGGTTACACCTCGGTTGCCGAGTTTCACTATGTGCATCACGACAACAACGGTCAGCCGTACGCCGACCCGGCCGAACTGGCACTGCAAATCAGCCACGCGGCCAGCAGCGCCGGTATCGGTCTGACCTTGTTGCCGGTGCTCTACAGCCACTCGGGTTTCGGCGGCCAGACGCCGAACGAAGGCCAGCGCCGGTTCATCAACAGCACCGAAAATTACCTGAAACTGCAATCACGTTTGCAGCCATTGCTGGCTCGGCAAAAAGCGCAATCGCTGGGACTGTGTTTCCACTCGCTGCGCGCCGTCACACCGCAACAGATCAGCGAAGTGCTGGCTGCCAGCGACAAGCAATGCCCGGTGCATATCCACATCGCCGAGCAGCAAAAGGAAGTCGATGACTGCCTGAGCTGGAGCGGCCGTCGCCCGTTGCAATGGCTGTATGAAAACGCCGACGTCGATCAGCGCTGGTGCCTGGTGCATGCGACTCACGCCAATGCCGAAGAAGTCACGCTGATGGCCAAGAGTCGCGCCATCGCCGGGCTGTGCCTGACCACTGAAGCCAACCTTGGCGACGGGATTTTCCCGGCGGTGGATTTTCTCGCGCAGGGCGGACGCATGGGCATTGGTTCCGACAGCCATGTGTCATTGAGCGTGGTCGAGGAATTGCGCTGGCTGGAATACGGTCAGCGTCTGCGCGATCAGCGGCGTAATCGTTTGTATGGCGCGGAGCAGCCGATGGTCGGCCGCACCCTGTATGACGCCGCGCTGGATGGCGGTGCTCAGGCATTGGGGCAACCGATTGGCGCGCTGGAAGTGGGCAAGCGGGCGGACTGGATTGTGCTCGATGGCAATGATCCTTATCTGGCCACGGCGAGTGGCGACGGGATTTTGAACCGTTGGTTGTTTGCCGGTGGGGATCGTCAGGTGCGCGATGTGCTGGTCAACGGCCAGTGGGTAGTGCGCGACGGGCGCCATGCCGGGGAGGAACAAAGTGCACGCGACTTCACCCAGGTCCTGCGCGAACTCCTTGGCTGATACACAACCAACTGTGGGAGCCAGCCTGCTGGCGATGAGGGCATATCAGTCGACAATATTTTTGACTGATACGCCGCTATCGCCAGCAGGCTGGCTCCCACATTGATTTTTCGGTGTTCCTTAATTTGAAGTCTTGGCCATCTGCCGATCCGACGCTCGCCAGATCAGCCGCGTCGTGTCGTAACCTTGTTGACGCGCCTTGCTCAGCAGTTCTTCACGCACCACACCGTTGACGGTCGGGGTACGCGACAACAGCCACAAGTACTTGCGACTCGGGTCGCCGACGATGGCGGTCTTGTAGTCATCGCTGACGTACAACACCCAATATTCACCCTTCGCCACACCCGGAATCAGGCGCGAGAACCACGTATCGAACTCGACCCACAACTTGTCGGTCTTGCCCGGCACCTGTGGATAAGCCGTGCCTTTGGCCTCTTCCCATTCCCACTGCGGCGTCAGGCAACGATTCAGCACGTCGATGTTGCCGTCGACCTTGAGGCTGTAATGGGCTTCGGATTGCGCGCAATTGCGCTGGAAGTACATCGGCAAACGCGCCAGCTCATACCAAGTGCCCTGATAACGCTTGAGATTGACGCTGTGGACAGTTTTCGGCGCCAGCGGATCTTCACCGTGCGTGGCGCAGCCGGCCAATACCAGGCCGGCAAAAAGGAGTATCAACAACCGCTTCATTTTTCTTCTCCCGTGGGCGCGTAGCCCCGGTTTACTTCAGGCCTTGGCCGGAAAACATCAGCACTTTGTCACCGGCGTACTGCACGCTGATAAAGCTGTTCTTGTCGCCCCAGGTGCAACTGGACATGCCGAGCGCGCCCGAGCAATCAGTCGGTTTGCCGAGCAATGTTTCGACTTCGCCTTTGGCCATGCCGGCCGAAAGCTTCGAGTAGTTTTCCTGATTGACCTTGCTGCATGCGACCAGCAGCACGCAAAACGAAAGCAGGGCGATAGATCGCAGCGACATGGTGTAACTCCTGGAGCGGAAGGGGGATGGCATGACGCCAACCAGAAGCTTAGAAGAGAAAACCCCTATCTGGTTCCCTCCGGGGCAGGCTATTTGTTAGCCCGCTCGTCTGGCTTTGGCCGCTAAATCAGACACTTTGTGGGGCTATTGAGCATTTCGTCGCATTTCACAAAAGACGCCTAATCTTTGGCGCGCAGCGGTCGAAATAAGAGCAGCGCAAAGCCCTAGAGTGTGGCAAATTGCCGCCCTTTCTTGACCAGCCCCTTCGCGGTAGCTCTCTTAATGACCAGAAACATGAAATTCAGCCACAAGATCCTGCTGGCTGCTGCCCTCGTGGTGGCCGTAGCGTTCGCCTGTTTTATTCTGTTCAACGACTACCGCCAGCGTGAAGCCCTGAGCAGCAGTACCGAATCCTCGATGCAGGAACTCGGCAGCCTGACCACCAGCAACATCCAGACCTGGCTGGAAAGCCGCATTCAGTTGCTGCAATCGATGTCCCAGCAAGTCGTCGCCGACGGCAACGCACCCGCCAGCCTCAAGCGCATCATCGACCTGCCCGCCTACACCGGTAACTTCCAGCTCAGCTACTTCGGCGGCGCCGATGGCGTGATGTTCTCGGTGCCGGCCGGCAACCGTGCGCCGGACTACGACCCGCGTGCTCGTGGCTGGTACAAAGCGGCCGACAGCGCCCGCCAGACCATCGTCACCGAACCGTACATCGCCGCCTCGTCGGGCAAACTGGTGATCACCGTCGCCACCCCGGTACAACGTCAGGGTCAAATGATCGGTGTTGCCGGTGCGGACATCGACCTTACCAGCGTCAGCGCAATCATCAACTCGCTCAATTTTGGCGGCCACGGCCACGCGTTCATTGTCAGTGCCGACGGCAAAATTTTGATCCACCCGGACAGCAAACTGGTGCTCAAGACCCTCGCCGAGGCCTATCCCAACGGCGCGCCGAAAGTCAGCCCGGGCCTGAAAGAAGTCGAGTTCGACGGCAAGACTCAGTTGATCTCGTTCACCCACGTCAACGGCGTACCGTCGGCCGACTGGTACGTGGCGCTGGTGCTGGACAAAGACACGGCGTTCTCGATGCTCAGCGAATTCCGCACCTCGGCGCTGATCGCCATGGCGATTGCCGTGGTGATCATCATCGTCCTGCTCGGCATGCTGATCCGCGTGTTGATGCAACCGCTGCTGACCATGGGCCGCGCCATGCACGACATCGCCGAAGGTGAAGGCGACCTGACCAAGCGTCTGGTGATTCACGGCAACGATGAGTTCGGCGCGCTGGGCACCTCGTTCAACCGCTTCGTCGAGCGTATCCACACCTCGATCCGCGAAGTGTCCTCGGCCACCGGCCAGGTCAACGAAGTCGCCCTGCGCGTGGTCGCAGCCTCGAACTCGTCGATGTACAACTCCGACCAGCAAGCGACCCGCACCAACAGCGTGGCCGCCGCGATCAATCAGCTCGGCGCCGCCGCGCAGGAAATTGCGCAGAACGCCGCCCTCGCCTCGCAGCACTCCAGCGATGCGCGCAGCCTCGCGGTCGATGGCCAGCAGGTTGTGGATAAAACCATCCAGGCGATGCAACAGCTGTCGGCGAAGATCAGCGACTCGTGCGGCAACATCGAAACCCTGAACAGCAACACCGTGAACATCGGGCAGATTCTGGAAGTGATCACCAGCATCTCGCAGCAGACCAACCTGCTCGCGCTCAACGCCGCAATCGAGGCCGCGCGTGCCGGTGAAGCCGGACGTGGTTTCGCCGTGGTCGCTGACGAAGTGCGTAACCTCGCACATCGCACTCAGGATTCGGCGCAGCAAGTGCAGAAGATGATTGAAGAGCTGCAAGTCGGCGCCCGTCAGGCGGTGAGCATCATGACCGAGAGCCAGCGCGAGAGCGAAAACAGCGTCGGCATCGCCAATCAGGCCGGCGAACGTCTGGGCAGCGTGACCCAACGCATCGGCGAAATCGACGGCATGAACCAGTCGGTAGCAACCGCGACCGAGGAGCAGACCGCTGTAGTCGAGTCGATCAACGTTGATATCAACGAGATCAACACGCTGAATCAGGAAGGCGTGGAGAACTTGCAGGCAACACTGCGTGCGTGCTCGGATCTGGAGCAACAGGCGGCGCGGTTGAAGCAGTTGGTGGGTAGTTTCAGAATTTAAGCAGCAGTTCCGGCCTCATCGCGGGCAAGCCCGCTCCCACAGGTATCGTCGGTGCTTACACAAGATGTGTTTCACCACAAAAACTTTGGGAGCGGGCTTGCCCGCGATGACGTCAGCAGCAGCGCTGAAGGTTTAGAACCGTGAACCCGGGCCGGAAAGAAACTCCAGCTCCTCAACCGTAGACTGCCTTCCCAACACCGCATTGCGATGCGGAAACCGGCCAAACCGCGCAATGACCTTCTGATGCCGCTCGGCATAATCCAAATTGTCGGCAAACACTGCGCGCTCTGCTTCCGGCTGTTCAGCCACCAGGTCCATGAATCTGGATACCGCTTCGTTCTGCACCGCGAGGTTTTCGCAGTGTTCAAACACCAGATAAATGAATACGCGCTGGATCGGCTTCAACTGACGGTCAAAATCCGCCGCGATGCCTTGGGCCACAAGCTTCTGCGCGCGCAGATCGCCGGAAAACGCTTTAGGGGTGTCGCGAAAGATCATTCGCGGGAGCTGGTCGAGCAGCAGCACCAGCGCCAGCCAACCTTCGGGACGTTGCGTCCACTCGGTCAATTCGCCGGCCAGGGCCTGATCGACAAAGACCCCGAAACGCGTCTGCGCTTCGAGGTCTTGGCTGTCACGTTTGCCAAACCACAACTTGCCCTTGTCAGCCGAAATATCGTCCGGTGATTCGGCATGTCCGAACCACCAATCGAGCAACGGCTGCCAGGGCGCGTTCATGGTCTAAGCCTTGTGGTAGGCCGTAGCGCGTTCGACTTCTTCTTTCGAGCCGAGGAACACCGCTACACGCTGGTGCAGACCGTCCGGCTGAATGTCGAGGATGCGCTGGTGACCATCGGTGGACGCGCCGCCCGCTTGTTCCACGAGGAACGACATCGGGTTGGCTTCGTACATCAGACGCAGTTTGCCCGGCTTGGATGGCTCGCGGCTGTCGCGTGGGTACATGAACAGACCGCCACGGGTCAGGATGCGGTGAACGTCCGCGACCATCGCGGCAACCCAGCGCATGTTGTAGTTCTTCTTCAGCGGGCCTTCTTCGCCAGCCAGCAATTCGTCAACGTAGCGTTGTACCGGCGCTTCCCAGTGACGCTGGTTGGACATGTTGATCGCGAATTCCTGAGTGGAAGCCGGGATGGTGATGTCTTCGTGGGTCAGTACGAAGCTGCCCATTTCGCGGTCCAGAGTGAAGCCTTTGACGCCGTCGCCCAGGGTCAGCACCAGCATGGTTTGCGGGCCATAGATGGCGTAACCGGCGGCAACTTGCTGAGTGCCTGGCTGCAGGAACGCTTTTTCGTTCAGCGGCTCGTTCTGGCTCAGGTATTCGTTCGGGCAACGCAGTACCGAGAAGATCGTGCCGACCGGGGCGTTGATATCGATGTTCGACGAGCCGTCCAGTGGGTCGAAAACCAGCAGGTAGGCGCCTTTCGGGTATTTGCCCGGGATCTGGTAGGCATTGTCCATTTCTTCGGACGCCATGCCGGCCAAGTGACCGCCCCATTCGTTGGCTTCGAGCAGGATCTCGTTGGAGATCACGTCGAGTTTCTTCTGCACTTCGCCTTGGACGTTTTCGGTGCCCATGCTGCCCAGAACACCACCCAGGGCGCCTTTGGACACGGCGTGGCTGATTTCTTTACAGGCGCGCGCCACCACTTCGATCAGGAAACGCAGATCGGCAGGCGTGTTGTTGCTGCGGGTCTGCTCAATCAGATAACGACTCAGGGTAACGCGGGACATGGAAGGCTCCGGTGGAATGGGGGGCTAAAAACCCGCGCAGTTTACAGGGAGTCTGAAAACGTAGCGAGCAATGACGCCCGGTAACGTGCGTCGGGGTGCAATTGCATCTATCAGACGTGATCGGGTCGAGAGAGTTCATGCACGGCGTTGAGCGTAGTAGGAAATCGGACGGAGTGGCTGGAGCGCAGGCCCTCATCGCTAGCAGGCTAGCTCCCACAGGTTCCGGTGTGAACAAGATATATCACTGTGGGAGCCAGCCTGCTGGCGATCGGGTGCGCAGCACCCGCTGCTGGCTCAGGAATTGGTCGGGGGCTTGCGCAGCAGACTCGCGGCCATTACCCCAAGAAACAGCACACTCACCAGCAACACCGCCCACAAACCGATCTTTTTCCAATTGGTCTCGGCCACCGCCGCCGTGGTCGCGGGCACTGCCTGGGTAGCGAGCGCTTCACCCTGCACCGTCGCCTTGCCCAGCGTCGCCAGTTTTTCCGGCTTGAAGTCGGGGATCAACGTTGTCAGCGGCAGGTTCGCGGTTTTCACACTCGGGTTGCCCAGCGCCAGGCTGTAAGGCCCTTCACCGCGTGCGAGGAAGATCACCTGCGTCGCCCGCACCGCGTATTTCAGGCTTGGCGCCTGCTCACCGAGTCCGCCGCCGCGCTCATCCACCGTCAACTTCAACTGCTGCACGGTCTGCCCGTACAACTGCAATTCGTTTTGCACCACGTCCTGGCCATCGCGGGTCAGGCGATACAGCAGCGAACTGCTCAGCGTCTGCCACGGCAGACTGCTCTCGCGGCGTCCGGCCAACGTCACCGGCGCCAGACTGTTGGGTTGTTTCAGCTCGACCTGGACCCGCTCGACATTCAGCCCCATCGGCAACTGCCAGGTGTATTCACCGGCCTTCGCGCTGCTGCCGGCCAAGGCTTGCGACCAGACCAACGGTAGCGGCACGTTACGCGGATCGCTGCTTTTGAGTTGCGCCGAAGTCAGCGTCGGCGCCGAGCTCGGTGAGTCCCAGAGCAAGCGCAGATAACGCGCCGATTGCCCCGGCAACGCCACCTCGTGCTGTTCGACGCGCTCATCGGCGAACGACAGGCGCGCCACCTGACCGTCGCCCCAGGCTTGCCAGTGCTGCAAATCGTCGCTGGCTTCGATGCTGAAGCGCTGGAACCCGTCGCGTTCGCTGGTCCAGTCGAGGATCAACTGCTGCAACGGCGCCTTGATCGCGCTGGCATCGAGCAGCCAGCCGCGCAGCACTTCTTCGCCCGCCTCCAACTGACTCGACGGCTGCACTTCCACCAGCGTGCCGTTGGTGGTCGATTGCACGCGCACATTTGGCGCGTGCTCAGTGGCGTCGGCTGCGTTGTACAGCGGGAACCATTTGACGTCGTGCAACTGGCCGTCGTCGCGGGTCTGCGCCGATTCACGCGCCAGCGCATAGGCCTGTGGCTCGCCGGCCGCGTTGAACACCCGCAGGTCGCTGAGATCAGTCTGCCGCGCCTGCAATTGCACATTCAGCGGCAGTTCGAAGCGATACCACGGGCCGTTGCCGCTAACCGACAACGACACCTGCGTGGCGAAGTCCGCCGGTTTTTCCTGAGCGCCGGCAGCCATCACCACACCGAGCGCCAACCACCCCAGATTCAACTTGCGACTCACGATGACACTCCTTCGGTTTCCGCGGCCGGTGGTTCTGCCACCGGGTCAGCTTCGACGCGCTTGGGCGGTAGCGGCGCAAAGTAGCCGACCACCAGCAGCAACACGCCAACGCCGATAAACGAGACGATCCGCGCCAGCCCGCCACGGTTGCTCAATTCGACAAAAATCAGTTTCGCCACCACCAGCGCAATCAGCGCCGCGCCGATCAGCCACACCTCGCGCCGATGACGCAAATGGCCGCCGATCATCAGCCCCAGTGCCATCAGCGTCCAGACGATGGACAACCCGGCCTGCACCAGCATCGACGCCAGCAGTTGATCCAGCTCGAACGGAATCCCCGCCCAATGGTGCGCGGCGCGGGTCACCAACGCTGTGCAGAAAGCGAAGAGCGAAACCCCGGCCACCAGTTGTGCGGCGTACTCGGCGTAATCCTGGCGGATCGACCATTGTGTTGCGGCGCTGCGCGACCAGACATACACCCCGAACAACGCAAACAGCAGGCCCAATTCCAACGGGTTGAGCAGCGGCACGTACGGCAACGGTTCTGCATTGCCATCGCTGACGCCGTTGGCCAGCCAGAACCAGCCGAGCATCAACACCGCCAGCGGCGCAGCGGCATAAAAACGGTACTCGCGAGCAAACGCCGCCACCGGCCACGGCCAATTACGCGGTGCAGCCGCCAGCAACAGATACAGGCTCGGCAGAATCGCCCAACCCAGCCAGCGCCAGGCGTTGTATTGCTCGGACAACAGCAGCAAACCGTAGCGCAATTCCAGCGCCAATACGCCGAGCAACAGCCAGCAACCGAGCACATGCGCAGCACTCAAGGCGCGCGCCGGCAGCATCGGTGCCAGGCGTCGCAGGCTGAGGAAATGCACCACGAACACCGCCGCCCACGCCAGCCAGCCAAAGTCCGCCGCCGGGTGATAACGCGAATGCCAAGCGGCGATCAGCACCAGTCCGGCAGCCGGAATCAGCAAGGTGCAAAGCAGCCCCAGCGACGGCCACTTCAGGCGTAATGACAGCAGCGTCCAGAGCGCCACACTCAGCGCGGCGACCAGCAGCAACAATGTGCCCTGCAGATTGATCGGCGCAAAACGCAGCACTTCACTGACCCACGCCAGCGTCCACCAACCGGCGCCCCACACCAGTAATACTTGGGACAAGCGCTGCAGGCTCAGCGCATCGAACGCCGAGGCGTGATTGCCCAGTTGCAGGCGCCACGCGCCAATCATCGCGGCCAGCCCCAACACCAGCGGCGTCCAGAATCCGCCATGCGCCAACGGCTTTAAACCTTCGCTGGACAACGGCCCAAGCAACTCGGGACCGGCGAACAAGAACGCCGCGCCGCCGATCACCTGTAACAGCAGGCCAAAGACAAAACTCACACGCTGCTTGAGGTACAGGCTCAGCCAGATGATCAGCAAACCGCTGGCCGCCCAGACCGCGCTCGCGGTCTGCCATGGCAGGACAAACAGCACCGCCAGATTGATCAGCACCAACCCCGCCAGCAACACCACTGACAAACCGCGCAGCAGCCGCACATCGCCGCGCACCATCTCGTCACGCGCCGCCAGCAGCATGCCGGCGATCAGCGCCAGACCAATCAACGAGGCGCTGAGCAAACCGCTCCAACCGGCATTGAACACGGCTGCCGAATCTTCACCGGCGCCTTGCAGCCGCAGCAGGAACAGCGCACCGCCAAGCAACTGCACAGCGAACGCGGTGAACAGGAACGTACGGGATTGCAAACGCAGGCCAACAAACAAAGTGACCAAACCGGCCAGCGCCCAACTGATCGCCGTGCCGTGGGTAAAGAAGAACAGCGGTGCCAGCAGATAAAGGAAGGTCAAGCCCAGACTCGCCAAAACCGGCAGACCTTGGCGCTCCCACGGCGAAGCCTGCTCCGCCGAGGCTTTGCGCAATTGATAGAAGCTGAACAGCAAAGCGCTCCCGAGCATCAACGCACCCAGCGGCGCGCCGTCGAGCAGGCTGCTTTCGCCGATGCGCAACTGACTGAGAAACGCCAGCGCCGAGCCCAATTGCAAGAGCAACGCAAAGGCCCGAGCGAACGGTCGTTGCTGACGCAAACCGAGCCAGAAAATCCCCGCACCCTCCACCGCCCAAGCGGCCGATGTCCAGCGCGCATCCAGCCCCAGCGGGATCGCCAGACTGGCGAAAATCACCCCGAGCGCCAGACAGGTTTCGCCGAGCAACAAGGCGCGACCGCCCATCAAGACTTTGGCTAGAGCCATGTAAATCATGCCGAGCACGAGGGCACTGAACGCGGCGGCAAATTCCAGATGCTGCACCAGCGCGAACTGCAAACCGAAGCCGACAATAGGCGGACCGAAGAGCATGGTGCCGTCGACGTAATCGCCCTTGCGCGCCGACCATTGCAACAGCGCCTCGCGATCACCGTCCGCAGGGGCATCGGGCATATCGCGCAATTTGCGTCGGGCGAACAGCAGGCCGATGGCGAGGTATATCAGGAAAAACAGAATCAGGAACGGTTCGGTGCTCCACAGCAATTCAGGCGCATAAGAACGCAGCCCCCAAGCGAAGCCGATACCGAAGGTGCCGACGAAACCGATCAGGTTGAGCAGACGCCAGGCCTTGAACCAGGCGATGGCGAGAATGCCGGCGTTGAGCAAGGCGAAATAGCTGAACAGTGCGACATGGTTGCCGGCGCCGGTGGAGGTCAGAATCGGCGCGGCAAAACCGCCCAGCGCGGCGACACACGCCAGCGCCAACGAGTCTTGGGTGATCGCCAGAATCGCCGAAAATACCGTCACTGCCACCAGCAAGCCCAGCGCGGCAGACGGGTCGAGCAACGGATGCAGACGCATCGCCGCGAACACCGTCAGGTACAACACTGCGATGCCCGTCCCTTGCAGCATCAACGCATAACTGTTGTTGCGATGCCGCAGCCACCAGCCCAGCGCCAGCAGACCCAAAGCGGCAGCCGCCACGCCGGCGTAACGCAATTCAATCGGCACCACCATGCCTTCGGTGGCGTAACGCAACAGGAATGCCAGACCGAAGAACAGCAGCACCACACCGACCCGCAGCACGGTGTTGCCACCGAACAGCCAGTTGCGTGCAGCACTGATGCCGCGCTCGATAAGATTCGGGCCACGGGGTTCGGCGGGTTGTTGTGGTTCGGCAGTAACGGCGTCAAGACGCCAGACATCGGCGGGCAACGGCTGGCTGGTTTCGCGGGCGACGGCGGAGATGGGCTCGAGTTCGGGCGGCAGTTCCCAGACCAGCTCGGACGCAGGTGCTTGTACCGGCGCTGGAGCTTGTTCGACGACCTGGGCCGGTGCGACGATCGCTTCAGGGACTGGCGCAACACTCGGTGGCGACTCAGCGCGAACCGGCGCGCCTTCCAGCAGAAACAGACGCTGCTCGACCGCCTGCAACGCGACTTTCGCCTGTTCAAGTTGACGCTGTTGCTCGGCAGTCTGCGAACCGAGCCTGGCCAGCCGGATCGTCTGCCCAATCGCCAGACCCAGCAGCGCGCCCAACAGCGCGGAGCTGAACGACTCGTCGAGCAGCCAGCCGAGCACCAGCCCGATCAACATGAACATCCATTGCATGGTCGATATCCCTAAGCGCGAAGGCCAATCCGGGGAGATTAGCGCAGCCTGATCGAAAAAGATCGCAGCCTTCGGCAGCTCCTACAGGGTTATGTGAACACCTGTAGGAGCTGCCGAAGGCTGCGATCTTTTCCGGCGCGTCAGTATATCGAGCCGGGCGGGAAGTTACTCCAGCGCTTTCCAGATTTCCGTGGCGTACTCGCGGATCGTCCGGTCGGAGGAGAACCAGCCCATTCGCGAGGTGTTGAGCACCGCCGAGCGCCACCAGTTGTTGGTGTCGTGCCAGTGCGCTTCGACGCGCTTCTGCGCTTCCCAATACGAGTCGAAGTCGGCGCAGACCAGGAAGCGGTCGTAGTCGATCAGCGAGTCAATCAACCCGGTATAGCGTGACGTGTCGTCCGGCGAGAACACGCCGCTGCGGATCGCTTGCAGCACATCGTTCAGACGATGCGAGGCGGCGATGTCCGGCGCGGCGCTGAACTCGTGGTTCTGTTTGCGCGCTTCAACCTGCTGCGCACTGAGGCCGAAAATGAACATGTGCTCGGCGCCAATGCGCTCACACATTTCCACGTTGGCGCCGTCGAGGGTGCCGATGGTCAGTGCGCCATTAAGGCCGAACTTCATGTTACTAGTGCCCGACGCCTCGAACCCGGCAGTGGAAATCTGCTCGGACAAGTCCGCCGCCGGAATAATGCTTTCCGCCAGACTGACGTTGTAGTTGGGCAGGAACACGACTTTCAACAGACCACGCACGGTCGGGTCGTTGTTCACCACCCGGGCGATGTCGTTGGTCAGTTTGATGATCAGTTTGGCCTGGTGATAACTGGCCGCCGCCTTGCCGGCGAAGATCTTCACCCGTGGCACCCAATCGACTTCCGGTTCAGCACGGATCGCCTGATACAGCGCGACGGTGTGCAGCAGATTGAGCAACTGGCGTTTGTATTCGTGAATCCGTTTGACCTGCACGTCGAACATCGCTGCCGGATTGACCGCGACCCCCAGCCGTTCGTGGATCAGATAGGCCAGGGCCTTTTTACTGTGCAACCGCTGTTCGGCGAAGGCTTTGCGGAACGCCGGTTTCTCGGCGAACGGTTCCAGATCGAGCAGGCGCTCCTCAGCGTTGTCGAGCAAGTCCGGGCCGAGGGCATCAACCAGCATCGAAGTCAGCTCGGAGTTGGCCTGATACAGCCAACGGCGAAAGGTGATGCCGTTGGTTTTGTTGTTGATCCGCTCCGGATAGAGCTTATGCAGTTCGGCGAACACGGTTTTGCGCATCAACTGGGTGTGCAGCCCGGACACGCCGTTGACACTGTGCGAACCGAGAAATGCGAGGTTGCCCATGCGCACGCGACGGCCGTTGTCTTCTTCGATCAGCGACACCGCACGCAACACGTCGAAATCATGAATGCCCTTGGCTCGCAGCGAATCGATGTGCTGCGCGTTGATCAAATAAATGATCTGCATGTGCCGTGGCAGCATGCGTTCCATCAAACCGACCGGCCAGGTTTCCAGCGCTTCGGGCAATAGCGTGTGGTTGGTGTACGACAGCGTGTCGACGGTGACTTGCCATGCTGCGTCCCAGGCCACGTCATAGACATCGACCAGTTGCCGCATCAGTTCGGCGACGGCAATCGAGGGGTGGGTGTCGTTGAGTTGGATCGCGGCGTGATCACCGAGGGTCAGTACCGAGGTGTGCATGTTGCGATGGCGGCGCAGCAAATCCTGCAACGAGGCGGCGACAAAGAAGTATTCCTGACGCAGACGCAGCTCTTGCCCGGCTTCGGTGCTGTCCGCTGGATACAGGACGCGAGAGATGCTTTCGGCCCGCGCCACTTCGGCGACGGCCCCCAAGTGGTCACCGGCGTTGAACCGTTCCAGGTGCAGATCTTCCATCGCCCGCGCGCGCCACAGGCGCAAGGTGTTGACGCTCGCCCCGCGCCAGCCAACCACCGGCGTGTCGTAGGCAATCGCCCGGACGGTTTCTGCCGGTGACCAGACTTGTTTGGCCTTGCCGGAGACATCGGTGACGGTTTCGACACTGCCGCCGAAGCCGATGGAATACACGACTTCCGGCCGCTCGAACTCCCACGGGTTGCCGAAATCCAGCCAGTGTTCGGTCTGTTCCTGCTGCCAGCCATCGACGATGGCCTGACGGAACAAGCCGTGTTCATAACGAATACCGTAACCGTGGCCGGCGATGCCGAGGGTCGACATGCTTTCCATGAAGCATGCGGCGAGCCGACCGAGGCCGCCGTTGCCCAGCGCCGCATCGGGCTCCAGCAGGCGGATGCGCTCCAGATCGACACCGAGCTCGGTCAACGCCTCACGGGCGACATCGAGCAGGCCGAGGTTGCTCAGGCTGTCGTAGAGCAAACGGCCGATGAGAAATTCCAGCGAGAGGTAATACACCCGCTTCTGGCCTTTGCGGTAGATCTGCCGGGTGTGATCCATCCAGTGCTCGACCATGTGGTCGCGCGCTGCCAGGGCAATGGCTTCGAACCAGTCATGGTCGAAGGCGTGATCCGGGTCTTTGCCCACCGCATAGGTGAGTTTGGTCAGGACGGCGTCGCGGAATGCGGCCACCTCTGCTTCGCGAACTAGTGGTTCTTGAGTCATCGATAGGACCTCGAGCGAGCGGGGAATTGTCTGAGCCTAGACGGTCTGACCGATGCTGGCGGCTCTGGTTCGGCAGTTTTTCCTGAGAGTGCGAGATCGCCCGGCAATACCTTGGCGAGCACGCTTATCGATGCATGGCCCGTGCCGGGTTGTCCGACGATTTATCCCGGCAATGAAAAAATCTGGCGAAAGGTTGTTCAAAAATCCACCAGTCCCGGTATGATCGCGCGCCCTGATGCACACGCCTGGTAACTCCCGATGATGAAGCCCAACCTGATTGCCGCCGCCGAGATCGACCGTCTCGACACTTGGGCAAAATATACGGCGCCGATGTGCGGCTCGTGCATTTCGAGCTGCTGCACGCTGCCGGTCGAGGTCAAGATCAAGGATCTGGTGCGTATCGGTGTAGTCGATGAGTTCGAGCTGGGCGATCCGCCGAAGAACATCGCCAAGCGTTTGCAGAAAGAAGGCCTGGTCGAGCGCTTCAACCAGAAGTCGGGGATTTTCACCCTGCAACGGATGAGCAACAACGATTGCTACTATCTGGATCGTAAATCGCGTCTATGCACCATTTATGACAAGCGCCCGGACACTTGCCGCAATCACCCGAAGATCGGGCCACGCCCGGGGTATTGCGCGTACAAGCCGAAAGAAGTCGAGCGCGTGCAGAATTTCCGCGCCATCGAGAAGTTTTGATCCCTCCTGAAATATTCGGCGGCTGATCGGCCGCCTTCGCTGGCAAGCCAGCTACCACAGTGATTGTTGTCGTTCAAAAATTCCATGTGCGACTCAAAACCCTGTGGGAGCTGGCTTGCCAGCGAAGGGGCCAGCAAAAACACCGCATAAATCTCAGACAAAACCCAGACAAACAAAAACGCCCCCGGTCTCGCGACCGGGGGCGTTTTTTTAAGCCTTAACTAAGTCGAAACTCAGTTGCCGCTTTTCTTGGCAGCGCGGGTACGCTCGCTTTCGCCCAGGATCTTCTTGCGAAGACGGATGGACTTAGGAGTGACTTCGCACAATTCGTCTTCTTGAACGAATTCCAGAGCCTGTTCCAGAGTGAAGCGGATAGGCGGAACCAGAGCGATGGTTTCGTCTTTACCCGAAGCACGCATGTTGTCGAGCTTCTTGCCTTTGGTTGGGTTGACGCCCAGGTCGTTGTCGCGGCTGTTGATGCCGACGATTTGACCTTCGTACACGTCTTCACCGTGACCCAGGAACAGTTTGCCGCGAGCTTGCAGGGTTTCCAGCGAGTAAGTCAGAGCCTTACCGGTAGCAACCGAAACCAGCACGCCGTTCTGACGGCCGGACATGTCGCCGGACTTCATCACGTCGTAACGGTCGAAGATCGAGGTCAGGATGCCTGCACCGGAGGTCAGGGTCAGGAACTCGTTACGGAAACCGATCAGGCCACGGGCCGGGATGTTGTACTCAAGGCGCACACGGCCCTTGCCATCCGGAACCATGTTGGTCAGGTCGCCTTTACGGATACCGATCTGTTCCATGATCGAACCTTGCGATTCTTCCGGCAGGTCGATGGTCACGT
Organism: Pseudomonas sp. McL0111; assembly: GCF_052567255.1. NCBI lineage: Bacteria > Pseudomonadati > Pseudomonadota > Gammaproteobacteria > Pseudomonadales > Pseudomonadaceae > Pseudomonas > Pseudomonas sp. McL0111. Next base: position 1,149,439 of record NZ_CP199585.1, read on the forward strand.
TTTCGTACGGTTCGTGCTTCACGCCGTCAACCATGCGGATGATCACTTCCGGACGACCAACACCCATTTCGAAGCCTTCGCGACGCATGGTTTCGATCAGTACCGAGAGGTGCAGCTCACCACGGCCGGAGACTTTGAACTTGTCGGCGGTGTCGCCTTCTTCAACGCGCAGAGCAACGTTGTACAGCAGCTCTTTGTCCAGACGTTCCTTGATGTTACGGGAAGTCACGAACTTGCCTTCTTTACCGCAGAAAGGCGAGTCGTTTACCTGGAAGGTCATGGAAACGGTTGGTTCGTCAACGGTCAGCGGAGTCATCGCTTCGACGTTCAGTGGGTCGCACAGAGTGTCGGAGATGAACAGCTGGTCGAAGCCGCTGATGCAGACGATATCGCCGGCAGCTGCTTCTTCAACGTCGATACGGTGCAGACCGTGGTGACCCATCAGCTTCAGGATACGACCGTTGCGCTTCTTGCCGTCGGCGTCGATAGCGACAACCGGAGTGTTCGGCTTGATGCGACCACGAGCGATACGGCCAACGCCGATAACACCCAGGAAGCTGTTGTAGTCCAGAGCGGAAATCTGCATCTGGAACGGACCGTCACGGTCGACTTTCGGCGAAGGTACGTTGTCGACGATCGACTGGTACAGCGGGGTCATGTCTTCAGCCATGTCGGTGTGTTCCAGACCGGCAATGCCGTTCAGGGCCGAGGCGTAGACGACTTTGAAGTCCAGCTGTTCTTCGGTAGCACCGAGGTTGTCGAACAGGTCGAAGATCTGGTCCAGAACCCAGTCCGGACGCGCGCCTGGACGGTCAACCTTGTTGATGACCACGATCGGACGCAGGCCGGCTTCGAAAGCCTTCTTGGTCACGAAACGGGTTTGCGGCATAGGGCCGTCTTGAGCGTCAACCAGCAGCAGAACGGAGTCAACCATCGACATTACGCGTTCAACTTCGCCGCCGAAGTCGGCGTGGCCCGGGGTGTCCACGATGTTGATGTGGTAGCCGTTCCAGTTGATGGCGGTGTTTTTCGCCAGAATGGTAATACCGCGCTCTTTCTCCTGGTCGTTGGAGTCCATCACGCGCTCGTCGTTGAGCTCGTTGCGCTCCAGGGTGCCGGATTGACGCAAGAGTTTGTCTACCAGGGTGGTTTTACCATGGTCAACGTGAGCAATGATGGCGATGTTGCGTAGATTTTCGATCACTTGTGTATCTCGATCAGAGGATTCGGTGTGCTGACAACAACTGGTGGCAGCGATTAACAGTAGAGTCCGGCAAAGCCGTTACAGCTTGACGGCGGCGTCGGGGGGCCGGTGACGCAAGCCACAGGCAAACAGCCCCGGGCACTTAGCTCGGTCGATAAACGCGCACATTGGCATGCCCCTCACTGAGCAAATGGTGGGCATGCAGGCGACTCATGACGCCTTTGTCGCAATACAGCAGGTACTGGCGTGTAGGGTCCAGTTCCTTGAAACGAGCGTTCACTGCGTAGAACGGCATCGTCTGTATTTCTACGCCGTCGAGTTCCAGCGGGTCATCCTCGGCGGCATCCGGGTGACGGATGTCGATAACGATCTGACCGGCCAGCGCTTCGCCGACTTCTTCAATCTGCAAATCCTGGCCCAACTCGTCGATCACCCGATCGATCGGAACCAGTTTGGCGTTTGCGAGCGCACGCTCGAGCACCGCCATGTCGAATTCTTTTTCTTCATGCTCAACGCGGCCACGTTTGGCGGCAGTCTTCGGATTGACCGAGATAACGCCGCAGTATTCCGGCATATGCCGGGCGAAATCGGCAGTGCCGATCTCGTTGGCCGTGTCGATGATATCTTGCTTGTGCGCGACGATCAGCGGTCGCAGGACCAGTTTGTCGGTCACACAGTCGATCACTGACAGGTTCGGCAGCGTCTGGCTCGAAACCTGGGAGATCGCCTCGCCGGTAACCAGCGCATCAATCTGCAGGCGGTCGGCAATGCTCGACGACGCGCGCAACATCATACGCTTCAACACGACGCCCATATGACTGTTATCGACTTTGCCGAGAATTTCGCCCAAAACTTCTTCAAACGGCACACTGACAAATAGCACGCGCTGGGAGCTGCCGTACTTCTTCCAGATGAAGTGCGCGACTTCCATCACGCCCAATTCGTGGGCACGCCCGCCAAGATTGAAGAAGCAAAAGTGCGCCATCAAACCGCGTCGCATGATCTGGTAGGCCGCAACGGTTGAGTCAAAGCCGCCGGACATCAATACCAGCGTCTGCTCCAGTGCGCCGAGCGGGTAACCGCCGATGCCTTCGTGCTGGCTGTGGATCACAAACAACCGTTTGTCGCGAACTTCGATGCGAACTCCGATTTCCGGCTTTTTCAGGTCGATTCCGGCAGCACCGCATTCACGACGCAGTTTGCTGCCGACGTATTTTTCGACGTCCATCGAGCTGAACGGGTGCTTGCCCGCACGCTTGCAGCGCACCGAGAAAATCTTCCCGGCCAGTGCATCGCCGTAGTGCTCTTTGCACTTCTCGGTGATGTCGTCGAAGTCGCCCAGCGGGTACTCGTCGATCTGCAAATAGTGCGCGACGCCTGGCATGCAAGTCAGGCGCTCACCCATCTCTTTCAAGGCTTTGAGGTCGGTAACGCGGGTTTCCAGCTCGAGATTGTCCCAGACACCGTTAACCACCACCGCCGGGTCCAGATCGCGGAGCACGGTGCGGATGTTCTTGGCCAACTGGCGGATGAATTTCGTCCGGACAGGTCGACTCTTGATGGTGATCTCGGGGAAGACTTTTACGATTAGTTTCATGAAAACAGCGCGCGCAGGGCCAGCCGAAAAAGGGGGGCGCGGATTATAGCGGAAATTGCTCAAGGTTTAACCAGTTAATATGCAGAAGGTTTTGCGCGCACCAAAACAGGTCATTTTTCGATTAAGACGCTACATTAGAGGGCGATATTTTCACCATTAATGCGCTTTACAGCTTTATAAGCGTGAATTTGGGGCAAAAAACCCATGCTGGGGCACTGGCATGCAATTTGCTCCCTTGTGAGGCAGGTTGCCTTGGCAGAGTATTCGCGCCGGCATCACCCACATTCTAAGGGCATCCACTACTAAGCCCGAAGCCACCCGGAGGACACTATGTCGAAGTCGGTTCAACTCATCAAAGATCATGACGTCAAGTGGATTGATCTGCGCTTCACGGACACCAAAGGCACTCAGCACCACGTGACCATGCCGGCTCGCGATGCGCTGGATGACGACTTTTTCGAAGTCGGCAAAATGTTCGACGGTTCCTCCATCGCTGGCTGGAAAGGCATCGAAGCCTCCGACATGATCCTGCTGCCGGACGATGACACTGCCGTTCTCGACCCGTTCACCGAAGACACCACGCTGATTCTGGTGTGCGACATCATCGAACCGTCGAGCATGCAAGGCTACGACCGCGACCCGCGTGCAATCGCCAAGCGTGCCGAAGAACACCTGAAAGCCACCGGTATCGGTGACACCGTGTTCGCCGGTCCAGAGCCAGAGTTCTTCATCTTTGACTCGGTGAAATTCAAGTCGGACATCTCCGGCTCGATGTTCAAGATCTACTCCGAGCAAGCTTCGTGGATGTCCGACCAGGACATCGAAGGCGGTAACAAGGGCCACCGTCCAGGCGTCAAAGGCGGCTACTTCCCGGTTCCACCGTTCGACCACGACCACGAAATCCGTACCTCCATGTGCAACGCGCTGGAAGAAATGGGCCTGACCGTTGAAGTTCACCACCACGAAGTGGCGACTGCCGGCCAGAACGAAATCGGCGTCAAGTTCAACACCCTGGTGAAGAAAGCCGACGAAACCCAGACCCTGAAGTACGTTGTACACAACGTTGCTGACGCATACGGCCGCACCGCGACCTTCATGCCGAAGCCACTGTACGGCGACAACGGTTCGGGCATGCACGTACACATGTCGATCTGGAAAGACGGCAAGAACACCTTCGCTGGCGAAGGCTATGCCGGCCTGTCCGACACCGCTCTGTACTTCATCGGCGGCATCATCAAGCACGGTAAGGCCCTGAACGGCTTCACCAACCCGGCTACCAACTCCTACAAGCGTCTGGTACCAGGCTTCGAAGCTCCGGTAATGCTGGCCTACTCGGCTCGTAACCGTTCCGCTTCGATCCGTATTCCTTACGTGTCGAGCCCTAAAGCCCGCCGTATCGAAGCACGCTTCCCGGACCCGGCTGCCAACCCGTACCTGGCTTTCGCAGCACTGCTGATGGCCGGCCTGGACGGTATCCAGAACAAGATCCACCCTGGCGACGCAGCTGACAAAAACCTGTACGACCTGCCGCCTGAAGAGGCGAAAGAGATCCCACAAGTTTGCGGCAGCCTGAAAGAAGCCCTGGAAGAGCTGGACAAGGGCCGTGCGTTCCTGACCAAGGGCGGCGTGTTCTCCGACGACTTCATCGACGCTTACATCGCGCTGAAATCCGAAGAAGAAATCAAAGTCCGCACCTTCGTACACCCACTGGAATATGAGCTGTACTACAGCTGCTGATCCGGTAGCGCCGCGTTACGCGGCGTGACAAAAAGAGGCCTCCTTCGGGAGGCCTTTTTTATTGCCTGAATTTCATGGCCAATGAAGAACTCAGGTGGGAGTGAGCTTGCTCACGAATGCGCCAGGTCATTGAAAGAGATGGCGACTGACACGACGCCTTCGCGAGCAAGCTCGCTCCCACAGGGGAATTTTGGTGCCTGAATGATCTCTGGATGTGTGCAGGGTTGGGCTTACCGCTACCCCTGACCTATGCTGCAATCCAATCTCATCGTTTATCGGTCGATTTCATGGGTCGTGGTTTTCTTTTCCTGTTGCTGGTGATCGCCCTCCCCGCCGCCGCGCAGATCTACAAGTACACCGATGCCAACGGCAACACGGTCTACAGCGATCATTCACCCGGTGGGGTGCAGGCGCAAACCGTGGATTTACCGCCGCTCAACAGCGTTGAGCCGCAAGCACCGAGCACGCCGAAGCCCAATACGGACAGCAGCCAGCCGCCCCGCAATGTTTACGAAGTCCTCGAACTCGGCGGCCTGCCGACCGAAGAAGCGCTGCGCGCCAACAACGGCACCTTCACCGTCAACGTGCAGATCAAGCCGCGCCTGCAACCACCTCATCAATTACGGCTGGTGCTCGATGATCAGCCTTACGGCCAGCCAAGCAACGTGCCGATCCTGCAACTGGTGAATGTTGATCGCGGTGAGCATCGACTCGCCGTACAGGTGCTCAATGGCGAGGCGATCATCCAGCAGAGCCCGGCAGTGGTGTTTACCGTGCAGCGGGTGCACAAGCCATGACTCGCTGGCTGCTTACCGCCTGCCTGTTCCTGATAGCGCTCAGTGCGTCAGCCGAGGTTTTCACTTACGTCGATGCGCAGGGCAACCGGGTCTTCACTGACCAGCCGCGCTCCGGCAACGCCAAGAGCGTGCCGCTGGCGACCAGCAACCGCATGCCGGCCAATCCGACTGCAGCGGCCCCCATCCGGACGGCGAGCAAATCCGAGGAGCTGCCACTGTTCCACTACGACATGCTGCGTGTTCTGGTGCCCGAACCCGATGCAACGATCCGCAGCAGTGCCGGCGAGCTGATCGTCAGCATCACCAGTGAGCCCGGCCTGCAACCCGGTCATCGCTATCGCCTGTTGCTGGATGGTCAACCGACCGGCGATCCTGGTGTCAGCCCGGTGTTTCCGCTGAGCAACGTCGACCGTGGCAGCCACAATCTCTCGGCGGAAATCCTCGATGCCGAGGGCCGCACCGTCGAGCGCACCGCCAACCAGCCGTTCCACATGCTGCGCATCTCGCTGGCACAGAAACGTCAGGTCAAACCCTGCGTGACCGAGGACTACGGCGTACGCCCCGAATGTCCGCTGAAAGACAAACCCGCCGAAACCAAAAACCCCTTCCTGCGTTTCTTCTAACGCCGTTCAGCTTTGCGCACTATATTGGTGCAACAGGCTGCACCGTACCCACATTTCAACCCATTTTGGTTCGAAAGTACCCGCAAGCGCTGGCCACACGCCACGCAAATGAGCGTCAAACGCCTGTTTCAGGCGTCGAACGCTTCTTTTCGGAGCCTTGGTTTGGTTTTTGCATTTTCCGCTTATCGACGCTTGTTACTTGCGCACGCTCCGCCCCCAAAAGAGGCTCTGATGACCATTAGCGACGCAATTCCCCGTTTGCTGCTCGACAACTTGACCACCGCCACCATCCTGCTCGATGCCGAATTGCGCCTTGAGTACATGAATCCGGCGGCAGAGATGCTCCTGGCCATCAGCGGTCAGCGCAGCCATGGACAGTTCATCAGCGAGCTGTTCACTGAATCGACCGAAGCGCTCAACTCTTTGCGCCAGGCCGTGGAGCAGGCGCACCCGTTCACCAAGCGCGAAGCGATGCTCACCGCCCTCACCGGCCAGACCCTGACTGTGGATTACGCGGTCACGCCGATCCTCAGCAATGGCGCGACCCTATTGCTGCTGGAAGTCCACCCGCGTGACCGCTTGCTGCGGATCACCAAGGAAGAGGCGCAGCTGTCCAAGCAGGAAACCAGCAAGATGCTGGTGCGCGGTCTCGCCCACGAAATCAAGAACCCGCTGGGCGGCATCCGTGGCGCCGCGCAATTGCTGGCCCGCGAGCTGCCAGAAGAAAGCCTGCGCGACTACACCAACGTGATCATTGAAGAAGCCGACCGCCTGCGCAATCTGGTCGACCGCATGCTTGGTTCGAACAAACTGCCGTCGCTGGCCATGTGCAACGTGCACGAAGTGCTGGAGCGCGTCAGTCATCTGGTCGAAGCCGAAAGCCAGGGCTGCATCACGCTGGTGCGCGATTACGACCCGAGCATTCCCGACGTCCTGATCGACCGCGAACAAATGATTCAAGCCGTGCTGAACATTGTGCGCAATGCGATGCAGGCCATCAGCAGCCAGAACGAGCTGCGTCTGGGCCGCATCAGCCTGCGCACCCGCGCCATGCGCCAGTTCACCATCGGCCACGTCCGCCATCGTCTGGTGACCAAGATCGAGATCATCGACAACGGCCCGGGCATCCCGGCGGAACTCCAGGAAACCATTTTCTTTCCCATGGTCAGCGGTCGCCCGGACGGTACCGGGCTCGGTCTGGCCATTACCCAGAACATCATCAGCCAGCACCAGGGCCTGATCGAGTGTGACAGCCATCCCGGCCACACGACGTTCTCGATCTTTCTGCCACTGGAACAAGGAGCCACATCGACATGAGCCGTAGTGAAACCGTGTGGATCGTCGATGACGACCGTTCTATCCGTTGGGTTCTGGAAAAGGCCCTGCAGCAGGAAGGCATGACCACCCAGAGCTTCGACAGCGCCGATGGCGTGATGAGTCGTCTGGCGCGTCAGCAGCCGGACGTGATCATTTCCGACATTCGCATGCCCGGTGCCAGCGGTCTGGATCTGCTGGCGCGGATTCGCGAGCAGCACCCACGGTTGCCGGTCATCATCATGACCGCTCATTCCGATCTGGACAGCGCTGTCGCCTCTTATCAGGGCGGCGCCTTCGAGTACCTGCCGAAACCGTTCGACGTTGATGAAGCGGTTTCGCTGGTCAAACGTGCCAATCAGCACGCGCAAGAACAGCAAGGTCTGGAAGTGGTTCCGGCGCTGACCCGCACCCCGGAAATCATCGGCGAAGCGCCGGCGATGCAGGAAGTGTTTCGCGCCATCGGCCGCTTGAGCCATTCCAACATCACCGTGTTGATCAACGGCGAATCCGGCACCGGTAAAGAACTGGTAGCCCACGCCCTGCACCGCCATAGCCCGCGTGCGGCCTCGCCGTTCATTGCGCTGAACATGGCGGCGATCCCGAAAGACCTGATGGAATCCGAGCTGTTCGGCCACGAGAAAGGCGCGTTCACCGGCGCGGCCAACCTGCGGCGCGGGCGTTTCGAACAGGCTGACGGCGGCACGCTGTTCCTCGACGAAATCGGCGACATGCCGGCCGATACGCAAACCCGTTTGCTGCGCGTATTGGCTGACGGCGAGTTCTACCGCGTCGGCGGGCATGTACCGGTCAAGGTCGATGTGCGGATCATTGCCGCGACTCACCAGAATCTGGAAACCCTGGTCCACGCCGGTAAGTTCCGTGAGGACTTGTTCCACCGCCTCAACGTGATCCGCATCCACATTCCGCGCCTGTCGGACCGTCGCGAAGACATCCCGACGCTGGCCAAGCACTTCCTCAGCCGCGCCGCGCAAGAACTCGCGGTCGAGCCGAAGCTGCTGAAAAGCGAGACCGAGGAATATCTGAAGAATCTGCCGTGGGGCGGCAACGTGCGTCAGCTGGAGAATACGTGCCGCTGGATCACGGTGATGGCGTCCGGGCGCGAAGTGCACATCAGCGACCTGCCGCCGGAGCTGTTGAACCTGCCACAGGATTCAGCGCCAGTGACCAACTGGGAGCAAGCGCTGCGTCAGTGGGCCGATCAAGCGCTGGCTCGCGGCCAATCCAGCCTGCTCGACAGCGCGGTGCCGGCGTTCGAGCGGATCATGATCGAGACCGCCCTGAAGCACACGGCAGGTCGTCGTCGTGATGCGGCGGTGTTGCTCGGCTGGGGGCGTAATACCCTGACGCGCAAGATCAAGGAACTGGGGATGAAGGTCGATGGCGGGGATGATGATGAGGGGGATGAGGGCTAAGCCCTGAGTTTTTCGCTGACCGTTACATCCAATCGCGAGCAGGCTCGCTCCCACAGAGAAACGCATTCCAACTGTAGGAGTGAGCCTGCTCGCGAAGCTTTCAGGGCCTGCGTGCACCGCATCAATGCACGATGACCCGTGATCGGGCATGTCAGCCTGCTCAAAAAACATTCAATCCAGACTGAAAATCCAAAGCTGCAAATACACGAAAGCCCCGAATTACGGGGCTTTCGTGTTTCTGAGCGGGTTTTCTGTTTCCAAATGCTAAAACTGGCACGCCCCCTGCAATAACCCTTACAGGTGATTCGGTTCACTACCCGTTTCGGGGACCTTGGTACAGGCAGGCCGGGGATTCCCCTCTTTACACCCGGGCTCACACCGCACAAGCGACGAGCCCAACCCGTTTTGGGGCCCTTGATACAGGCAGGTCAGGGGTTCCTTCTTTACACAGGGCTGATGCGAACGCATCAGCCCACGCTTTTGGGAACCTTGGTACAGGCAGGCCGGGGATTCCCGCTTTTATTGCTCCCGGAGATGGATCTCCAGCCGCCAGCGGTCATCGACTTCGCTGCCGGCCCAGTCACCCTGCAGCGGCCGCGCCGCCAGCACCGTCAGCAACAAGCCCCCATCACTCACTCGCGTACGCCAATTGACGTCCTTGCCGTTGAGCTTCAACTGGCCTTTCTGCGCTTTGCCTTCGGCCTGGAACAACAGCGCCAGCGCGCCATCGACGATTTCGCCGTGCAGCTTGGGTTCGTTGTTGAACCACACCACCAGACCGCCATCAATCGTCTCGACCTGCTGCAATACGCTGGGGTCCGGTGTGGTCAGGCGACCGATCATCAAGCCGATCATCAGCCCGACAATCACCAGCGATCCGATCACTCGCGGGAATAGTTTCGAACGGTTGTCCACGGGCGGCGTAGAATGCCGCTCATCTTTACCTTCGGAGCCGTGCATGTTTCACGTCATCCTTTTTCAACCAGAAATTCCGCCGAATACCGGCAACGTTATCAGGCTGTGCGCCAACAGCGGCTGCCACCTGCATTTGATCGAACCGCTGGGCTTCGAGATGGACGACAAGCGCTTGCGCCGCGCCGGCCTCGACTACCACGAATACGCCACGCTGCAACGCCACGCTGACCTTGCCAGTTGCCTGGAAAGCCTCGGCAATCCACGGCTGTTCGCGTTCACCACCAAGGGTTCGCGACCGTTTCATGATGCCGCGTTCGTCCCGGGTGATGCGTTCATCTTCGGCCCGGAAAGCCGAGGCCTGCCGCCTGAAGTGCTGGACGCCCTGCCAGCCGATCAGCGCCTGCGCCTGCCAATGCGAGAAGGCTGCCGCAGCCTGAACCTGTCCAACACAGTAGCGGTGGCGGTGTACGAAGCCTGGCGCCAGAACGATTTCAAATAACACCGCAAAACAAATGTGGGAGCGAGCCTGCTCGCGATTACGGAGTGTCAGTCAACATTGATGTGTCTGACAGACCGCTATCGCGAGCAGGCTCGCTCCCACATGGGTGTTACCAAACCGATTACTGAACGGTCGGGGTCTCGCCGCTTTCCTGCATGCGCTGCAGTTCTTGCGCGTACAGGGCGTCAAAGTTCACCGGAGCCAGCATCAGCGCCGGGAACGAGCCACGGGTAACCAGGCTGTCCAGGGTTTCGCGAGCGTACGGGAACAGGATGTTCGGGCAGAACGCACCCAGAGTGTGGCTCATCGAAGCCGCATCCAGGTTCTTGATCAGGAAGATACCGGCCTGTTGCACTTCAGCGATGAAGGCTACTTCGTCACCGTTTTTCACGGTCACGGACAGGGTCAACACGACTTCATAGAAATCGCCTTCCAGTTCTTTTTGACGAGTGTTCAGATCCAGACCGACGGTCGGGTCCCACTGCTGGCGAAAGATCGCCGGGCTTTTCGGGGCTTCGAAGGACAAATCGCGAACGTAGATGCGCTGCAAGGAGAATTGCGGTGCGGTTTCTTCTTCGCTGGCTGCAGTGTTCTGTTGGTCAGTCATCTCAGATCCTTTCTGATCTTGGGTCTTTTAGGGATTGCTGTACGTGGGTGCAGCCGTTCAGGCCTTGAGCAGCGCGTCGAGCTTGCCCGCGCGCTCCAGGGCATACAAATCGTCACAACCGCCAATGTGCTTGCTGCCGATCCAGATCTGCGGCACGGACGTGCGTCCGGCTTTCTGGGCCATCTCGGCGCGCACCTGCGGCTTGCCATCGACCTTGATCTCTTTGAAGGCCACGCCTTTGTTCTCGAGCAGGTACTTGGCTCGTGAGCAATAAGGGCAGTAATCGCTGGAGTAGACGATGACTTTGCTCATATCACTTCACCAGCGGCAGGTTGTCGCCTTTCCAGCTGGAGATCCCGCCGGACAGCTTGGCGGCGGTGAAGCCGGATTTCATCAGCTCGCGGGCATGGGTGCCGGAGGTCTGGCCCAGGGCGTCGACCAGAATGATGGTCTTGGCCTTGTGCTTTTCCAGCTCGCCGATGCGCGCAGCCAGTTTGTCCTGGGGAATGTTGATCGCGCCAACGATATGGCCGGCGGCGTAATCCTTGGCGGTACGGATGTCGACCACCACGCCTGCGTCCTTGTTGACCAGTGCGGTCAATTCGCCGGTGCTCAGGCTTTTACCGCCGCCCTGCATGGTATGCGCAAGCAGCAGAGCCAGCAGTACGACGAAGATACCGACAAGAATGTAGTGGTTAGTGGCAAATTCAATCAGGTGAGCAACCATCGAAGGAGGTTCCAGGGCGTTAAAATGTCGGCCAGTATACACAGCCACTATGGTGGGCCAAACCCCGTCCGGCGGTGACGCGGTCGGAACTTCGCTTTAAACTGCCACTCACTTTTCCATCGCCCTCTTTTAACTCAGCCACGAGTGGATTCCATGACTACTACGCCTAAACCTTTGGTCCTGATGATTCTCGACGGCTTCGGTCACAGCGAGAGCCACGAATCCAACGCCGTGTATGCGGCGAAGAAGCCTGTACTTGATCGCCTGTGGGCCACCGTGCCGAACGGCCTGATCTCCGGCAGCGGCATGGACGTCGGCCTGCCCGACGGTCAAATGGGCAACTCCGAAGTCGGCCACATGAACCTCGGGGCCGGCCGCGTGGTGTATCAGGACTTCACCCGCGTGACCAAATCGATCCGCGATGGCGAGTTCTTCGAGAACCCGACCATCTGCGCCGCTGTGGATAAAGCCGTGGCCGCCGGCAAGGCCGTGCATTTCATGGGCCTGCTGTCGGATGGCGGTGTACACAGCCACCAGGATCACCTGGTCGCAATGGCCGAACTGGCCTTCAAGCGCGGCGCTGAAAAAATCTATCTGCACGCCTTCCTCGATGGTCGCGACACGCCACCGAAAAGCGCTGCATCGTTCATCGAACTGCTCGACACGACTTTCCAGGCACTCGGCAAGGGCCGTATCGCCAGCATCGTTGGCCGTTACTTCGCGATGGATCGCGACAACCGCTGGGATCGCGTCTCCCAGGCCTACAACCTGATCGTTGATGGCAAAAGCGAATTCAACGCCGCCACCGCTCAGGAAGGTCTGGAAGCTGCTTACGCTCGTGGCGAAAGCGACGAATTCGTCAAAGCCACCACAATCGGCGAGCCGGTCAAGGTCGAAGATGGCGATGCGGTGATCTTCATGAACTTCCGCGCCGACCGCGCCCGTGAGCTGACCCGGGTATTCGTTGAGGACGGTTTCAAGGAGTTCGAACGCGCGCGCCAGCCGAAACTGGCCGGTTTCGTGATGCTCACCCAATACGCCGCAAGCATTCCTGCGCCATCGGCCTTCGCCGCCGGCAGCCTGGAAAACGTGCTCGGTGATTACCTGGCGAAAAACGGCAAAACCCAGCTGCGTATCGCCGAAACCGAGAAGTACGCGCACGTGACCTTCTTCTTCTCCGGCGGTCGCGAAGAACCGTTCCCGGGCGAAGAACGCATCCTGATCCCGTCGCCGAAAGTCGCCACGTACGACTTGCAGCCGGAAATGAGCGCTCCGGAAGTCACCGACCGCATCGTCGAGGCTATCGAAAACCAGCGTTACGACGTGATCGTGGTCAACTACGCCAACGGCGACATGGTCGGCCACAGCGGCGTGTTTGATGCGGCGGTAAAAGCCGTGGAATGCCTGGATGCCTGCGTCGGCCGCATCGTCGAGGCGCTGGAAAAGGTCGGCGGTGAAGCGCTGATCACTGCCGACCACGGCAACTGCGAGAAAATGTCCGACGAAGAAACCCACCAGGCGCACACCGCGCACACCACCGAGCCGGTGCCGTTCATTTACGTCGGCAAGCGTGACCTCAAGGTGCGTGAAGGCGGCGTGCTGGCCGACGTGGCACCGACCATGCTGAAACTGCTGGGCCTGGAAAAGCCTGCAGAAATGACCGGCACCTCGATTCTGGTGTAATCCGGATCACTGAAGTACTGCAAAAACCTGTGGGAGCTGGCTTGCCAGCGATAGCAATCTGACAGCCAACGACTATGTTGAATGTGCAGACGCCATCGCTGGCAAGCCAGCTCCCACATTGGTTTATGGTGGTTTCAAAGATTAATTTCGGCTGTATCTCTGGCCAGTTATCACACAGCCCCAATTGGGCGTTTTTTTTGCAGCCTCGGGCGGGCATACTAGGCCGTCCATTACCCTGGTGCCGCCCGCCTCTATGCTCCGCGTCCTGATTGCCCTCGCTCTGACTTGCCTGCTCCAACCGGCCTTCGCTGACGAGCGCGCGCAAACCCAACAGCAGTTGGACGCCACGCGTCAGGACATTGCCGAGCTGAAAAAGCTGCTGGGCAAGCTCCAGGAAGAAAAATCCGGCGTGCAGAAAGAGCTCAAAGGCACCGAAACCGAGATGGGCAAGCTCGAGAAGCAGGTCGATGCCCTGCAAAAAGAGCTGAAGAAAAGCGAATCCGAGCTGCAGCGACTCGATGGAGAGAAAAAAAAACTCCAGAGCGCGCGCACTGAACAGCAGCGACTGATCGCCATCCAGGCCCGTGCGGCCTATCAGAATGGCCGTCAGGAATACCTCAAACTGCTGCTCAATCAGCAGAATCCCGAGAAGTTCGCCCGCACCCTCACCTATTACGATTACCTGAGCCAGGCCCGCCTGGAGCAGTTGAAGAACTTCAACGAAACCCTGCGCCAACTGGCCAATGTCGAAAAAGACATCTCCATGCAGCAAGCGCAATTGCTGGTGCAGAAAAGCAGCCTCGACAGCCAGCGCGACGAACTCGACAAGGTCCGCAAGGAACGCCAGCAAGTCCTCGCCAAGCTCAGCGACGACGTGAAGGCCCGCGACCAGAAACTGGCAGCCCGCGAGCAGGATCAGGCAGACCTGTCTAAAGTCCTTAAAACCATTGAAGAAACCCTGGCCCGCCAGGCCCGTGAGGCAGAAGAAGCGCGACAGAAAGCGCTGATCGCCCAGCAGGAAGCCGAAAAAAAGCGTTTGCGTGAGGCGCAGGCTGAAAACAGCGACGCCCCACGTAAACCGGTCAAGTCCACACCTGGCGCGCTGGTTTCCAGCAGTGGCGAGACCTTCGGCGGCCCTTTTGCTGCAACCCGGGGAAAACTTCCATGGCCGGTTGATGGTCGATTGCTGGCACGCTTCGGCGAAACCCGTGGCGACGACACCCGCACCAAGTGGGACGGCGTGATGATCAGCGCCTCCGCCGGCAGCCAGGTGCATGCCGTGCACGGTGGTCGTGTGGTGTTCGCCGACTGGTTGCGCGGTGCCGGGCTGCTGGTGATTCTCGACCACGGCAACGGTTTTCTGAGTCTTTATGGTCACAACCAGACGCTGCTCAAGTCGGCCGGTGACGTGGTAAAAGCCGGTGAGTCGATCTCCACTGTCGGCAACAGTGGCGGTCAGGACACACCAGCGCTGTATTTCGCAATTCGTCAGCAGGGTCACCCGAGTGATCCGGCGCAATGGTGCCACGCGCAAGGATAGGCGTTGAGTCACCTACATTAGGAGTTCGTTCGACATGCTGCATTTGTCCCGTCTTACCTCGCTGGCCCTGACGATCGCCCTGGTGATCGGCGCGCCTCTGGCGTTCGCCGCTCAACCGGCCCCGGCCGTCGCTCCGGCAGGCACTGCTGCGACCTCCAAGGCCCCGTTGCCTTTGGAAGAGTTGCGCACCTTTGCCGAGGTCATGGACCGGATCAAAGCCGCCTATGTCGAACCGGTCGACGACAAGACCCTGCTGGAGAACGCGATCAAGGGCATGCTCAGCAACCTCGATCCGCACTCCGCCTACCTGGGCCCTGAAGACTTCACCGAGTTGCAGGAAAGCACCAGCGGCGAGTTCGGCGGTCTGGGCATTGAAGTCGGCTCCGAAGACGGCTTCATCAAAGTCGTGTCGCCAATCGACGACACCCCGGCATCGAAGGCTGGCATTCAGGCCGGCGACTTCATCGTCAAGATCAATGGCCAGCCGACTCGCGGCCAGACCATGACCGAAGCCGTGGACAAGATGCGCGGCAAGATCGGCCAGAAAATCACCCTGACCCTGGTTCGCGATGGCGGCACGCCGTTCGACGTGACCCTGGCTCGCGCCGTGATTCAGGTGAAGAGCGTCAAGTCGCAGCTGCTGGAATCGGGCTACGGCTACATCCGCATCACTCAGTTCCAGGTCAAGACCGGCGAAGAGGTCTCCAAGGCCCTGGCCAAGATGCGCAAGGACAACGGCAAGAAGCTCAACGGCATCATTCTCGACCTGCGTAACAACCCGGGCGGCGTGTTGCAGGCAGCTGTTGAAGTGGTCGACCACTTCGTCACCAAAGGTCTGATCGTTTACACCAAGGGCCGGATCGCCAACTCCGAACTGCGCTTCTCCGCCACCGGCAAGGACGAAAGCGAAGCCGTGCCAATGGTCGTGCTGATCAACGGTGGCAGCGCCTCGGCGTCGGAAATCGTTGCCGGTGCCTTGCAGGATCTGAAACGCGCCGTGGTCATGGGCACCACCAGTTTCGGCAAAGGCTCGGTACAAACCGTGCTGCCACTGAACAACGACCGCGCACTGAAAATCACCACCGCGCTGTACTTCACGCCTAACGGTCGCTCGATCCAGGCTCAGGGCATCGTCCCGGACATCGAAGTACGCAAGGCCAAGATCACCAACGAGGCGGACGGCGACTACTTCAAGGAAGCCGACCTGCAAGGTCACCTCGGCAACGGCAATGGCGGCGCGGACAAACCGACCGGCTCCGGCGCCAAGGCCAAGGCAATGCCGCAGGATGACGACTACCAACTGGCCCAGGCCCTGAGCCTGCTCAAAGGCCTGAGCATCACGTCCGGCCGTTGAGGATGTCTTTGCGTTTCGTCTTCGTTCTACTGTGCTGTCTGGCGGGTGCTGCTCATGCAGAACCCGCCACCTCCACGCCTCACAAGGCTTACCTGACGCTGATCATCGATGACCTGGGGCAAAACCTGCCCCGGGATCGTCGCGTGCTGGCCCTCCCCGGCCCGGTGACCACGGCGATCATGCCCGACACCCCGCACGCCACCGAATTCGCCCGCGAAGCCCATCGCGCCGGCAAGATCGTGATCCTGCACATGCCGATGGACCCCGCCACCGGCCCCTATGCCTGGCACCCTGAACTGCCGCTGGAAGAACTCGAAAAGCGCCTCGACGCAGCCTTCAAAATGGTCCCCTATACCGCTGGCATCAATAACCACATGGGCAGTCGCATGACAGCGCAACCGGTGGCCATGGCGTGGTTAATGGGCGAGTTGCAGCGCCGCCACAAGTTCTTCGTCGACAGCCGCACCAGCGCGCAAACCGTCGCCGCGCAGCAAGCGCAGAAAATTGATCTGGCGAGTGTCTCAAGGGATGTATTTCTTGATGACGAGCGCACCGAGGCAGCGATTTATACGCAGTTGCAGACGGCGATCAACCTGGCGCGCAAGCAAGGTTCGGCAGTGATGATCGGACACCCATACCCGCAGACGCTGGCGGTGCTGGAGCGAGAGTTACCGAAACTGAAAGCTCAGGGAATTGAGTGGATTGATATCAAGCAGATGATCAGTTTGCGCAGCAATCGCGCGACCTCCGCACATGGCAAAAACGGTATTTATCGATAACCTCTTCAGCCCCCTTCAATTGCGATAACTCTCTTCAAGTCATAACCAATAACAACTTCAACCCTTTCGAAAAACAAAAACTGATTTAGTCTAGCCCGCTCTTGAGCATTCGAAGCTCACACGACCAGGGACTGGCCATGATTAAATCACCACCTGCATTAACGTTAGTTGCGCTTGCCTTCACATCAACACTTACAAATGCTACACCTCTTGATTATGGTGATGGTGCCGAAAATTTTGCCGAGCCAGGCTACTTAAAAAACAAAGATGGAAAATTCGACTACTGGCGCGGTATCGGCCGCTTTTCCGGCCCTCTGCCTGGCTATTGCACCGCTTTTATAATCGATACAAAAAGCCAGAGTGATGCCGACCCTGTTTATGCATTGACCAGCGCGCACTGTGTAAGCAAGAAAAACGGCATTATTGAGGTAGATAAACCAATCGAAGGCGCTATTACCTTCAACTACTTTATTGATACCGAAGACGCTTACCAATCTTTCCCGCTGAAGAAAGTTATCTGGAGCAGTATTCAAGGTGTTGACATTGCCATCCTCGAATTGAACACAACACAGGGAGAACTCAAGGATTCCAGGATCACCCCGCTGAAACTGGCCAGCATGGCGCCACCCGAAAACACTGACATTCTGATAGTCAACGCCGCCAGTACGACACCACTGAGGGCTGCAGCGTGCGTCCAGCATGCATCCGCCGCCCTGTTTGAAAAGCCCTGGGTATGGCGCCACAGCGTCCGAAATCAATGCGCCGGCATCAGCGGAGGCAGTTCCGGCAGTCCCGTTCTCGTTAGATCCACCAACGAGGTGTACGCCGTACTGGGTACACGAGCCATGGACGTGACACGACTGCCGGGCTATGACTATGTAGAAAAGAGTAACTACGGTAGCCCGACTGCACTGATCGACGACTGCTTTATCAACGGAAAAATCAATACAAACCCTGACAGCTGCCAACTTTTCCCCAGCGCCTCTCTGTCACTTCCGTCAGATATAAATGAATATGCAAAAATATCGACTGGAAAAGACGGGGTTTCGGTATTTCCGAGTTGGAGTTTCCCCATCAATGCCAGCACTCGGTACTATCGCTACAAAAAAGTCAAAGACCCTGTCGAGTGCGAAAATCCGCACAACTATAGTCATTCATTAGAAGCCAATAGTTCTTACCTAAATGTAGAGATCGGGCCCACGCCAGGAATCAACAATCTTTGTATTGTCACAACAGACAGCACGGATAAATTACTGCCTGCGGGCACTTATAAAAACTCCGTTACCATTCCAGCTTATCTTCATCCCGCAGGCCCGACACCCATGGCCGACGTAACTTTCTTCTACATGAGAGAGTACAACCGGGTGTCAATCGAATGGCCAGAGAGAAAGATCGATGGCATCGCCTATTATCAAAGAAAGCACGGTAATCCGGAAACAATCGACTGCAATATCCCTCAAGGCTATGCGACTGTAAATTCGAACATGATACGACGGGAAAGCAATTTCCCCATGAAAGTCTGCAGTATCGCCTACGACACAAATAACCAAGCTTCGCCCGTACGCGAATACATCATGGGGTGGAGCGACATCACAGGTAGCGCGCCATGATCTCGTCTACCACACCGTCCTTGCGCATCTGATCCAGCGCAGCTTGCAGTTTGGTGACGATTTCCTCAGGTACATCCTTGTTCAGCGCCAGGTAAAGCTCGGCGCTGTTGAAACGCAGCACCGTCTTGAGCCCGGTCACGCCGTCCTGTCGCGCCAGATAACGGCCGGCAGGATCGCCGGTGGCCCAAAGATCGATCTGGCCACTGACCAGTTTCTTCGCGTTGTCCTGATCACGCAGCACCACGACTGGTTTCAAGCCTTGCTTGTTCAGCGTCTCGGCAATCGCGTCACCCTTGTAGGCACCGATCTTGTACTTGCGCGCATCGTTGAGTGTTTCGAGGGTGATCTTGCTATCGGCCCTGGCCAACATGATCCAGTCATCCGGGCCAATCGGGCCGACCCATTTGAAGAGTTTTTCGCGATCCGGCAGGCGCGCCATCACGAACGCACCGTAACCTGGATTTTCCAGCGCCTGTTTGTAGACTCGTTCCCACGGGAAACGCAGCGTCAGGCTATAGGTGAGCCCGGCACGCTTGAACATTTCGCGCACGATGTCGGCAGCGATGCCGTCGATATTCTCGTCTTTGGCGAAGTTCTTGCCGTCTTTCGCCATGTTGTATGGCGGGAAGTTTTCGGTGAGGAGCACCAGATCGGTGTCGGGACTGTTTTCGGCTCGAGCGGTGTTGAGCAACAACACAGAGGCACTGGCGAGAACAAGAAGCAGGCGTTTGATCATGTCGGGCTACCGAAATCCATGGCGTGCCCAAGAGTGCCTTGGGTACGCCATGCTGTCCACTGGCCTGTACGGTTTAACGCATTACGATTCCGCGATGAGCCATATACGCCTTGGCTTCCTGCACGGTGTATTCGCCGAAGTGGAAAATACTCGCCGCCAACACTGCACTGGCGTGACCTTCGAGGATGCCGTCAGCCAGATGCTGCAAGTTGCCGACACCGCCGGAGGCGATCACCGGAATGCCCAGCGCATCGCTGATGGCGCGGGTCACGCCGAGGTCAAAGCCGTTTTTCATGCCGTCCTGATCCATGCTGGTCAGGAGGATTTCACCGGCACCCAGGCCTTCCATCTTCTTCGCCCACTCGACTGCGTCGAGACCGGTCGGCTTGCGCCCGCCGTGGGTGAAGATTTCCCAGCGCGGGGTTTCGCCCGGGCCGGAAACCTTCTTCGCGTCGATGGCGACGACGATGCATTGCGAGCCGAAATGCTGCGCTGCTTCGCCGACGAATTCCGGGTTGAATACAGCTGCGGTGTTGATCGAAACCTTGTCCGCACCCGCATTCAGCAGGTTGCGAATGTCCTGCACGGTGCGCACGCCACCGCCCACGGTCAGCGGGATGAATACCTGGCTGGCCATGCGTTCAACGGTATGCAACGTGGTGTCGCGGCCATCGACACTGGCGGTGATGTCGAGAAAGGTAATCTCGTCGGCACCCTGCTCGTCATAGCGACGGGCGATTTCCACCGGGTCGCCGGCATCGCGGATGTTTTCGAACTTCACACCTTTGACGACCCGGCCGTTATCCACGTCCAGGCAAGGGATGATGCGTTTGGCCAGCGCCATGGTCAGTCCTCAGCCTTTGTACGAATCGCAGAAAGCTTGCGCTTCGGCGACGTCGAGGGTGCCTTCGTAGATCGCCCGGCCAGTGATGGCGCCGATGATGCCCGGTGCCTTGGCATCGAGCAGCGACTTGATGTCACCGAGGTTATGGATGCCGCCGGAAGCGATCACCGGGATCTTCGTTGCAGCGGCCAGCGCAGCGGTGAATGGCACGTTGCAGCCCTGCATCATGCCGTCTTTGGCGATGTCGGTATAAACGATCGAAGACACGCCGTCTGCTTCAAACTGTTTGGCCAGGTCGATGACCTGCACGGTGCTGATTTCAGCCCAGCCGTCGGTGGCGACGAAACCGTCCTTGGCATCCAGGCCAACGATGATTTTGCCCGGGAAGGCGCGGCAGGCTTCAGCAACGAAGGCCGGATCTTTCACCGCTTTGGTGCCGATGATCACGTAGCTCACGCCAGCCTTGACGTAGTGCTCGATGGTTTCCAGCGAACGGATGCCGCCGCCGATCTGGATCGGCAGGTTCGGATAACGCTTGGCAATCGCGGTGACGACTTCGCCGTTGACTGGCTGGCCTTCGAACGCGCCGTTCAGATCGACCAGATGCAGACGACGGCAACCGCCCTCCACCCACTTGGCAGCCATGCTCACCGGGTCATCGGAGAACACCGTGGAATCTTCCATGCGGCCTTGGCGCAGACGTACGCAGGCACCGTCTTTAAGATCGATAGCGGGAATAATCAGCATCTGGCAAACCTTCAAATTTGAATGTTCAGCTTGGCTCGGAAATCAGTGTTTCTCGAGCGCCCACAGGTCGCTTTCGATGCTTTCAAACCGCTCTTTGAGGTGGGTCTGCGCATCGAAAATCGCCCTGTTGTAATAGTGCGGAGCAATTTCACGGGTAAACAGCTCAAGAATTTCCGCCGCTTCGAACGAACCCAGGTCCAGTTCAAAGCGATCTTCCATGAACCGCTGAATCTTGCGATTGGCCTCGCTCTCCTGCTCGGGAGTAAGGGTCAGAATCGGCGGCTTGGTCTTCTTGGCGGCCATTTACCAGCGACCGTCCCACGCGGCGAAGTTCTGCAGCAATTGCAGGCCATGGGTATGGCTCTTCTCCGGGTGGAACTGCACGGCGAAACGCGAGCCTTCAGCCAGCGCAGCAGCGAAATCGACACCGTAATGACCGCCGCCCACCACCTGCCGTGGATTACCGGCGGCGATGTAGTAGCTGTGCACGAAGTAGAAACGCGCCAGGTCCGGAATGTTGTGCCACAGCGGGTGATCCACCGACTGCTTCACTTCGTTCCAGCCCATATGCGGGACCTTCAAGTGTTCGCCGTCTTCATGCAGGTCTTTGCCGAAGAACTTCACCGCGCCCGGGAACAGGCCGATGCAGTCGACGCCGTCGTTCTCTTCACTGCTGTCGAGCAAGGCTTGCATGCCAACGCAGATACCGAGGAACGGCCGATCCTGGCTGACTTCACGCACCAGCGAGTCGAAACCCAGGCGACGGATTTCAGCCATGCAGTCGCGAATCGCGCCAACGCCGGGGAAAACCACCCGGTCGGCTTCGCGGATCACCGCGGCATCGCTGGTGATCAGCACTTTGCCGGCACCGACGTGCTCGAGGGCCTTGGCCACCGAGTGCAGGTTGCCCATGCCGTAATCGATTACCGCAACCGTCTGCATTACAGAACGCCTTTGGTCGATGGCATCTGACCGGCCATGCGGTCATCGAGCTCAACAGCCATGCGCAGTGCGCGGCCGAAAGCCTTGAACACGGTTTCGATCTGGTGGTGGGTGTTGGTGCCGCGCAGGTTGTCGATATGCAGGCTGACGAGTGCGTGGTTGACGAAGCCCTGAAAGAATTCCTGGAACAGGTCAACGTCGAAGCCGCCAACGGTGGCACGGGTGTAAGGCACGTGCATTTGCAGGCCCGGACGACCGGAGAAGTCGATCACCACGCGCGACAGCGCTTCATCGAGCGGCACGTAGGCGTGGCCGTAGCGACGGATGCCTTTCTTGTCGCCGATGGCTTTGGCAAAGGCCTGGCCGAGGGTGATACCGACGTCTTCCACGGTATGGTGGTCGTCGATATGCAGGTCGCCCTTGCTGACAATATCCAGGTCGATCAGCCCGTGACGGGCGATCTGGTCCAGCATGTGCTCAAGAAAAGGAACACCGATATCGAATCGGGCCTTTCCGGTGCCATCAAGATTGATCGAGGCTTTAATCTGGGTTTCCAGAGTATCGCGCTCGACTGACGCCTTACGTTCGGCCATCACCAGCTCCGCAAAATCATTGGGCGAAAAAGGCAGCCATTATAGGGGCGCGGGCGGGAAACAGAAACACGAGACGTGATATGGCTGACGGATAGAACCCCCGGCTGTCGCGGGTAGACATGTCCATACAAGCCATTTCGGACACATCAAAAACAAATGTGGGAGCGAGCTTGCTCGCGAAAGCGGTGGATCAGTCAACATTGATGTCGGCTGATATGACCCCTTCGCGAGCAAGCTCGCTCCCACAGGTTCGGTGTTTATGCAGCTAACACCTTAGTGAAACAGTACCGCCGTTTTCTGCAGGGTTACCCAAACGCCCCACGCCAACGGAATGCCCACCACCAGCCATGCAGCGATTGCCAGCGGCTTGCTGCCCGGCGCGGCTTTCCACTCCAGAACGGTGCTCGCGTCAGCACCCTTGTCGTGGCCCAGCGCCTGTTCGGCAGCCAGTTCAGCGTCAGTCATGAAGTACTTGTCGGCCACCGGACGCACCAGCATGTTGCACAGGAAGCCCAGCACCAGCAGACCGGCGAGGATGTACAGGGTGATGTCGTAAGCGGCAGCGCGTTCAACGCCGATGCTCAACTGATATTCACGCAGGTAGTTCACCAACACCGGACCCAGCACGCCCGCCGCCGCCCACGCCGTCAGAAGACGACCGTGGATCGCGCCGACCATTTGCGTACCGAACAGGTCGGCCAGATAGGCCGGAACGGTGGCAAAACCGCCGCCGTACATCGACAGGATGATGCAGAACGCCGCCACGAACAGCGCAACGTTACCCAGATGCCCGAGGTTCGGGATCAGCGCGTACAAGGCAAAACCCAGCGCAAAGAACACGAAGTAAGTGTTTTTGCGGCCCAGGTAGTCCGAGAACGATGCCCAGAAGAACCGGCCACCGATGTTGAACAGGCTCAGCAGACCCGTGAAACCGGCAGCAATTGCGGCAATCGAAGCCAGTTGTCCGGCGTCCAGTTGACCGAATGGCAGATCCACACCGATCAATTTGCCGCCGAATACTTCCTGCAACAGTGGCGAGGCCATGCCGAGGATGCCGATACCGGCCGACACGTTCAGGCACAGCACCAGCCACACCAGACGGAATTGCGGGGTTTTCCACGCCACGTTCACATGGACGTGACGGTGGGTGATCATCGAGTTCGACGCTTTTTTCGCCGGAGCGGTCCAGCCTTCAGGCTTCCAGCCGGTTGGCGGAACGCGGTACGACAGTGCGCCGCCGATCATGAACACGAAGTAGATCGCGGCCATCACCAGGAAGCTCTGCCACACGCCGACGCTGGTCGGCGAAGCGAAGTGGCCCATCAGCGCTGCAGCGAGTGGTGCACCGACCATCGCGCCGCCACCGAAGCCCATGATCGCCATACCGGTGGCCATGCCGCGCTTGTCCGGGAACCACTTGATCAGGGTCGAGACCGGCGAAATGTAGCCCAGGCCCAGACCGATACCGCCGATCACGCCCGAGCCGATCCACATCAGCCAGATCTGGTGGGTATAGATACCCAGCGCCGAGATCAGCAGACCGCCACACCAGCACAGTGCGGAAACCACACCGGCCTTGCGCGGGCCTGCGTGTTCCAGCCAGCCGCCCCAGATCGCTGCCGAGCAGCCGAGGAAGATGAAGAACAGGGTGTAGATCCAGCCGAGCATCGAGATCGGCCAGTCACATTGCGAGGAGAAGACCTGTGCGATGAAGCTCATGTCCGGCGCGCAAGCCACCGGTGAGGTGACGCCCAGCGCCTTGGACAACGGCAACCAGAACACCGAGAAACCGTAGGCCATGCCGATGCACAAGTGGATGGCCAATGCGGCCGGTGGTACCAGCCAGCGGTTGAAACCGGGCTTGGCGATGATGCGTTCCTTGGACAGGAACGCGGGCTGGTCGGCTTTGAGGCCGTCCGCCGTGATGCTCGTGCTCATTGTGTATCCCCCATTATTAGTATGGTTCGCCAGCCACTATTCACCCTCGGCCTTATGCACGCAGGCATGACCGTTTTTGTGGGTGAAGCTCCTTGAAGGCGCGACGTTAAGTCGCAGAAGGACGGACGAACGGGCGAAGGTTACCATTTGCAGGTGACAGAAAAACCAAACTGACATCACCTTTTTCATGTCATCTGATCTCCTAACGTGCAGGAGCTGCGGAACGCTGCTCCTGCATAAAGCGCCTCGAGAGGAAAATTCATGCCGGTTATTGTTCAGACGCTTGAAAATCCGAGTTATCAGGATCAGCAGGATTTGCAGAAAATCTATCGCGATGCGCCCGAATGGTTGTTCGCGCCCTTTGCCGGGGAGTCGGACCTGATCGAAAGCGCGCTGGCCGACAGCTCATTGATTACCGGACGTTTCAATGACCGCCTGCTCGGCGCAGGGCGTTTGCAAAGGCACGGCAGCGTTTGGTACTTGTCACATTTGTGTGTGCGAAAAGTTACCCGACGCCGTGGTGTTGCCGAGCGTTTGGTGAACCAAGCGCAAAAAATGGCGTCGCAAGCGGGTGCCGAACTACGCCTGCAAGCGCCTGCCGGGCACCTTGAGGCACAAGCGCTGGCCGCCAAATTGAATGTGGCGCTGGACATAGTGGCAACATGAACCCACACCGAACCGGGCAAATGCAGCGCTATACTCCCCGGCTAAATTACGAATTCGACTAACTACAAGGACTCGCCCATGAAAGCGTTCGGCAAAATCCTGGGTCTGGTACTCCTCGGGCTGTTGCTGATCATTGTGGCGGCGGGCTTCGCCCTGACCCACCTCTTCGATCCCAACGACTACAAAGACGAGATCCGCCAGATAGCCCGCGACAAGGCCCACATCGAGCTGACGCTCAATGGCGATATCGGCTGGAGCCTGTTCCCGTGGCTCGGCCTCGAACTGCACGAGGCCAGCGTTGCGACGCTGATCAAGCCTGACGAACCGTTCGCCGATCTGCAGATGCTCGGCCTGTCCGTGCGCGTGTTGCCGCTGCTGCGCCGTGAGGTACAGATGAGCGACGTGCGCGTCGAAGGCCTGAACCTGCGCCTCAATCGCGACAAGGACGGTCACGGCAACTGGGAAGACATCGGCAAGTTGCCGACACCTGCCGCTCCGGCTGGCAGCACGCCGCCTGCCAGCGAACCTGTTGCAGAGGCCACCCCGCAGCCGGAGAAACCGCCGCAGCCAATCCGCCTCGACATCGACAGCCTGACTGTCAACAACGCCCGCGTTGAATACAACGACGAGAAGACCGGCAAGCAGTTCAGCGCCGAAAGCATCCAGCTGAGCAGCGGTGCGATACACGATTCGACCAATATTCCATTGAAAGCCACTGCGTTCCTCAGCACCAATCAGCCTGTGTTGCGGGTTCGCACCGAACTGACCGGCGAACTGCGCATTGAACGCGCCCTGCAACGCTACAAGTTCGAAGACATGAAGCTGTCCGGCGAATTGACCGGCGACCCGCTGCAAGGCAAGACCATGACCTTCTCCGCCCAGGGCCAGATAGCGCTGGACAAGGCAGCGAACGTCGCCGAATGGACCGGGATCAAGATCTCCGCCAACCAGTTGCGCGCCCTCGGTGAATTGAAGGCCAACGACCTCGACAAGACGCCACAGATCAGCGGCGGGATTTCCATCGCGCAGTTCGATCTGGCGAAATTCGTCGACAGCATCGGCCAGAAACTGCCGGCCATGGCCGAAGGCAGCCTGAGCAAAGTCGAACTGGTCAGCCGCATTTCGGCCACGCCGAGCAGCCTGGCGCTGGACAACATCAATCTGAAACTCGACGACAGCAGCTTCAGTGGTCGCATCGCCGTGGAAGACTTCGCCAAGCAATCGCTGCGCGCGATCCTCAAGGCTGACACTTTCAACGTCGACCGCTACTTGCCGCCGAAATCCGCGCAGAACGCCAACGCCACACAAGCGCGTCAGGCTGAAGTCGCCAGCACCGAGGCCGATGCCATGGCCGGCGCTGGCAGTACGCCGCTGCCGGACAAACCGAGCAAAAGTGCCTGGAGCACCGAGCGCCTGTTGCCGGTCGAGCGCCTGGCCAAACTTGATGTCGACGCTGACCTGACGTTCGGCCAGTTGACTCTCGACAAGTTGCCGATCCAGAACGCCGCAC
Source organism: Pseudomonas sp. McL0111 (assembly GCF_052567255.1). Classification (NCBI taxonomy): domain Bacteria; kingdom Pseudomonadati; phylum Pseudomonadota; class Gammaproteobacteria; order Pseudomonadales; family Pseudomonadaceae; genus Pseudomonas; species Pseudomonas sp. McL0111. The sequence continues at coordinate 1,175,837 of NZ_CP199585.1, forward strand.
TCAAGGCCACCGGCCAGGGCGGCCTGCTGACCCTGAGCAATCTGAGCGGCGAGCTGTACAACGGCGGTTTCGAAGCCAAGGGCACGCTGGATGTACGCCCGAGCGCGCCAGTGCTGAACCTGCAGACAAAAATCAACCGGGTGCCGGTGGAGAAAATCCTCGAAAGCCAAGGCAAGAACCCACCGGTCAAAGGTCTGGTGACACTCACCAGCAATGTCACCGGCAGCGGCAACAGCCAGCAGGCGCTGATCGACACCCTCAACGGTAACGCCAGTTTCGTGATCAACAACGGCGTGTTGCTCAACGCCAACCTTGAGCAGCAACTGTGCAAAGGCATCGCCACCCTTAATCGCAAGACCCTTAGCGGCGAACCGCGAGGCAAGGACACGCCGTTCCAGGAGCTCAAGGGCAACCTGACCTTCCGCAACGGCGTGGCCAGCAACCCTGACCTGAAGGTGCGTATCCCGGGCATGACGGTGAACGGTGACGGCGACATCGACCTAAAAGTGCTGGGCATGGATTACCGCGTCGGCATCATCGTCGAAGGCGATACCGGCGCCATGCCGGACCCGGCCTGTCAGGTCGGCGACAAGTTCGTCGGCATCGAGTGGCCGCTGCGCTGCCGTGGCCCGCTGGAACTGGGCGCCAAGGCTTGCCGTCTGGACAACGAACGCATGGGCCAGGTCGCAACCAAACTGGCCGGCGACAAACTCAGTGAAAAAATCGACGAGAAACTCGGCGACAAGGTCAGCCCGGAATTGAAAAACGCATTGAAAGGTCTGTTCAAACGATGAGAGCGGAGCAGTTTTCAACGGCGGTGCTGGAATGGTTCGACCGCCATGGCCGCCACGATCTGCCCTGGCAGCAGGGCATCAACCCGTATCGGGTGTGGGTCTCGGAAATCATGTTGCAGCAGACCCAGGTCAGCACCGTGCTCAACTATTTCGACCGGTTCATGGCCGCACTGCCGACGGTCGAAGCGCTGGCCGAGGCGCCGGAAGACGAAGTGCTGCACCTGTGGACAGGTCTGGGTTACTACACCCGAGCGCGCAATTTGCAGAAGACCGCGAAGATTGTCGTCAGCCAGTACGACGGCGAGTTTCCGCGTGATGTGGAAAAACTGGTTGATCTGCCGGGCATCGGCCTGTCCACCGCTGGCGCCATCGCGAGCATCAGCATGGGCCTGCGTGCGCCGATCCTCGACGGTAACGTCAAACGCGTGCTGGCGCGCTTTACCGCGCAAGAGGGCTACCCCGGCGAACCCAAGGTCGCCAAACAGCTGTGGGCCAACGCAGAGCGCTTTACGCCGCATGACCGAGTCAACGCCTACACCCAGGCAATGATGGATCTGGGCGCCACGCTGTGTACGCGCAGCAAGCCGAGTTGCCTGCTGTGTCCGCTGGAAAAGGGCTGCGAAGCGCACATGCTCGGGCTGGAGACGCGTTACCCGATCCCCAAGCCGCGCAAAGCCATCCCGCAGAAACGCACGCTGATGCCAATGCTGGCCAACGGTGACGGCGCGATCTTGCTTTATCGCCGCCCGTCCAGCGGCCTATGGGGCGGTTTATGGAGCCTGCCGGAACTCGACGACCTCGACGACCTGCAACATCTCGCCGATCAGCACTCGCTGGCGATGGGCGAGCAGCAAGCACTGCCAACCCTCGTCCACACGTTCAGCCATTTTCAGTTGTCCATCGAACCCTGGCTGGTTCAGGTACAGGAGGCCAGCCACCACGTGGCCGAGGCCGACTGGCTCTGGTATAACCTCGCCACCCCGCCGCGCCTGGGCCTCGCCGCCCCGGTCAAGACCTTGCTCGAACGCGCGGCCGCCGTATTGAATGCAGGAGTATCGCCATGACCCGCACCGTAATGTGCCGCAAGTACAAAGAACAACTCGAAGGCCTGGAGCGCGCTCCATACCCTGGCCCTAAAGGCCAGGACATCTTCGAACACATCTCGGCCAAGGCCTGGGCAGACTGGCAAAAGCACCAGACCCTGCTGATCAACGAAAAACGCCTGAACATGATGAACGGCGAAGATCGTAAATTTCTGCAGGGCGAAATGGACAAGTACTTCTCCGGCGAGGAATACGCCCAGGCTGAAGGCTACGTTCCGCCAGCGGAATAATCCCGAGAAATCGGGGGTCGGATCGTAAGCGACGGAATTAATTTAAGAAATTTTAAAAAAGTCGTTGACGTAAATCCGAAAAACCCTTTTAATGCGCCCCGTTGCCCAGATAGCTCAGTCGGTAGAGCAGGGGATTGAAAATCCCCGTGTCGGCGGTTCGATTCCGTCTCTGGGCACCAAATACCGAAAACCCTGAATCGCAAGATTCAGGGTTTTTTTATGCCTGCGATTTAACCAGGCGCTGTTTCGTACCAGCGAAGCACCGAAAAACCCCCCTTCCCTCCCCCTCTCCCTTCGCCCCCCAACAATTGCCAGTAACGCCTGACAGCCTCCAGGTCAAAGATCCTACAAGCGCTGGTTATCGTCTCCGCAAAAGTCTGTCACACCTCTGGGATCGCTCCTTACGCTTTAGCAGAAAGGGATGACATACGCCGACCAGTGGATTGGGCAGAATCGGACACAGGGCTACCGCATGACTCGGAGCCGATCCACAACAGGGATGTAACCAGTGATTGATGCCTTCAAAACCAGTGTCGAAGCCACCGGGGTTTGTATCGAACAGGAAATCAGAACGTTCGAGTTTGAAACTCGACAGTCAATATTGCTTCACAAGCTCGCCGAAGAACTGGCAAACATGGGCGGGCCGCAAGCACCCGGGACCAAATCCAGAGCCTGCATGGCCGCCACTGAATTAGGACTCTCGTTTTCGAAGCACCAACGCGAAATACTGGACGCCTACTCCGATGGACTATTTTGCGCGTTGATTTTTGAACGGCTGCAAAAGATCACCGACTCCAGCCCCCCGAATCAACTGCCAGAACTGGCGTTGCTGGAAAATCGTCACGACGTGCTTTGCCTGGCTGCACGTAATCAGATCCTGTTGAAACTGGTGGATAACGAGGCTTTTGCCTATGACATGGACAACGAGGGGAAACTGGTCAGACTGGTCGCCAACTTCAAGGGTGGCGGGCTCAACAAAATCAATGCCGAGCCAGATCTCAAAGAACTGAGTTCCCACTCCGGCCTGGCTCTTGGGCCGCATACCGAGGCGCCTTACTGGTGTGCGGTCAACGCGAAAGGCGGGCGTTCGCCCTCCCCATCGTCGCTGATACTTTCAGCCTTGTGGAATCCGACTCTTGAACCTACACGGGTCATCCCGCTACCTCCCATACTCGAAAAAATTGGCGTCGCCAATTGCCTCGCCTTAACCACGGATAACTTCCAGTTCACTCGAAGTGACTCCTTTGTCAGCGGCAAAGGGGAAGATGGCCGTCACGTTTCGATTCTGCAATTCGACGACAAGGTGGGGTTCGCAGCACGGTTTAACTCGTACCGTTTTTCAGTCGATAGCAACGTCTCGCCGATTGTAAAAACCGCTTATACCGCCCTTTGCCGAAGTCTGGAAAAAGCCACTCCGTTCGCCTACGCGTTGACTCAGGAATCGGCCATGGTCATTAACAACATCCGCGCTTTGCACTGCCGCGATGTCATCCAGGACAATCGACGAGTCCTCGTTCGCATTTTCGGAATTTCAAAATTCTCCTCATCCATTGTTCTTTCGGATGACCCGTTACTGCTGCAAGGCTGAGTCACAAGCGTTCAGGCTGCCGATCAATTCGCCATGTAATTGGCCAATCACCAGAAAAGGAATTTCAATGTCTTGGGACATCATTGGCATGCTGGCGCTCGTCGCTTTTTGCGCCGGTTTTTTTGATGCGATTGCCGGTGGTGGAGGGTTGATTACCTTGCCGGCCTTGTTTCTTGCGGGTGTAGATCCGATCAGTGCCATTGCAACGAACAAGTTCCAGGCCGCCTCGGCAACTATTTCAGCAACCGTCACCTTTGCTCGCAAAGGACTGATCGAGTGGCGTGAGGGCCGCTTCCTGGTTATCTGCGGATTTATTGGCGGTGCCAGCGGAGCGTTGCTGGTCAGTTCTATAGATAAGCGCTACATGGAAGTCTGCGTACCTATCATGCTGATTCTGGTGGCGGTCTATTTTGCGCTGTCTCCAAAACTTGCCAATGAAGGCCGCCGCAAGCGAATCGGCATACTGCTTTTTTCATTCACCGTTGCGCCGATCCTGGGCTTTTATGACGGCGTATTTGGTCCGGGGGTGGGATCGTTCTTCCTCGTCGGATTCGTTCTGCTCTGCGGTTTGGGCATGATGCGGGCCATGAGCTTCACCAAACTGGCCAACGCATCATGCAACCTCGGCTCACTGGCGGTCTTCATCACCAAGGGCGTGATTATCTGGCCGGTAGCCATAGCCATGGCTTTGGCGGCGTTTGTCGGTGCCCAATTGGGCGCACGAGCGGCAGTCAGGGTCGGGCCGCGGTTGATAAAGCCGATGTTGATCGTGGTCTGCTGCGCATTGGCGATCAAGTTGCTGAGTGTGGAAACCAATCCTTTACGCATTGCGATCCTGCAGACATTGGCCTTGTCTTGAGCATCAAACCTCCAGCCAAATACTGAAAACCCTGAACCGCAAGGTTCAGGGTTTTCTATGCCTTCGATTTGCTCATCGATTGGCAAGTGCCCTCGCTTCTCATGTCGCATGGGCGCACGTCCTGTCAGGCGTACTGAAAAACTCGCCAATTCTGTATCTCTCCCCGCACCGAAAACTTAGCCAGCATTGCAGCATCCCTCCTGCGGACAGACTCACGGTCAGTTAAGGAAAACATTGGTATGGCTGCGCTCTTGTTGCAAATGTCACCCATCGGTCTGGTGATCGCGCTGATTCTCGTGATGCGCCGGCCTCCGGTACAAGCTGCGCTGTCGGGCGTTGCGCTGGTATTTCTGTTGTGGACTGCAGGCGCCGCTGGTGCGCTGACCGCTGCTATCTCGTCGGCGATCTTTCACGACACCATGATCCTGTTTCTCAGCACCGCTTGCGTGATTGTGCCGGGACTGGCCTTCGTCATTCTGGTGGAGCGCGGTGGCGCGCCTCAGGCGATTGGCGCCTGGGTCAAGGAGCTTGGCTGGACACCGCCGGCGCAGGTGATTTTCATCGTGCTGGGTCTGGCTCCGTTGCTTGAGGCAATGACCGGATTTGGTGTTTCGCTGATCGCCACCGTGCCGCTGCTGATGGGTTTGTTCAGCCGCCAGGCCGGGATGAAAATCGCCCTGGCCGGCATGGTCATCATGCCATGGGGAACCCTGGGTCTGGCGACCGTGATCGGCTCGCTGCTGGCGCACATACCCGCTGAAACTCTTGGCAGCCATTCGGCGCTGATCAGTGCGCCGGTGTTCCTTTGCCTTGCCGCCATCGCCATGTGGCAGGCAGGCATTCGCACCGTCACCCCTTGGCTCGGACTGCTGTTGGTCACTGCGCTATTCGTTGCGGTGCTGTTTTCCATCAACCTGTGGATCGGGCCTGAAGTCTCCGGTGTGCTGGCCGGCCTGGCGGTTGCCTGCGCAGGTTTGGGGATCTCCTGTGCACAGCGCAAAAAACTGGTGCGCTGGCCGAGTGCGGCGTGGCCGTATCTGTCGTTGCTGGGCGTCATCGTTGCATCACGCGGGATATTTTTGCTGTCGGGCTGGGATGGACTGTGGGTCATCAAAGGCGAGCATGTTTCCTGGAAGCCGCTGGCATCCCCGGGATTGGCTCTACTGATCGTCACTTTGCTGATGTCGGTCAAGCAAGGCGCGACCGCAGGATTTCCATGGGCCTCGTTGTTCAAACGAGCCAAATTTCCGGTGACGACGATTTTTCTGTTCCTGCTGCTTTCGCAGGTCATGGTCAAAGCAGGTTTTCTGGTTGAGGCGCAGCACACGCTGCAATCGCTGTCTGGGATTTCACTGGCGCCGACGATTGCCTTGCTGGCGGGTATCGCCGGTTACGTCACCGGGTCGAACGTCGGCGGCAACACCCTCGTCATGCCGTCCATCGCAGCGCTGACCTCGGAGCACGGCGCGTGGCTTGCCGCGATGGTCAACAGCGCTGCCGGACATGGCGCGCTGGGATCGTTATCGATTCTGTCGCTGATTACCGGGCTGGCGGGTGCCAACCGTCAGGAAGAGCACAGCCTGATTCGATTCGCCTTCAGCCTGGTTTTCCTCAACATCGTCATTGTTGCTGCAACGGGGGGCGCTTTACTTTACTTTCTCTGAATTGTTTCCCGGAATGCCTCAGAGAACTTATGGACAGGTTTGATATTCCCGATAAGCGCTGGCGAATCGTCAAGGACTGGATTGTTCGTCAGATCGCCAGTGGAGAGTGGCCAGCCGGATCGAAGCTGCCGTCGATTCGCGCCATGAGCCGAATGTTCGAAGCCAGCATCACCACCGTGCAACACGCTCTGGCTGATCTGGAGGCCGATGCCTATGTCTCGACCATCCCCCGCGTCGGCTATTTCGTCACTGCATCGGGGCAGCCAAAAACCGCCAGCGGTTTTGACTTTTCCAGTGTCACCGTCAACGTCAATCACGCCGTGGTCACGATGCTCGCCCAAGCGGCTTCGCGGAAGACCGCCTCGTTGAATTCCGCCGTCCTGCAGAGCGAACTCACTCCACACGTCCTCCTGAACAAGTGCCTCGCCGCGCTGACCAGCAAAACCGACAACTCGTTGACCGCACTGGTGGCGCCGCCCGGCTTGCCGGCACTGCGCCGACGAATTGCCGGGCTGATGCTGACGCGCGGCGTGGTCTGCGGGCCGGACGATGTCCTGGTGACGTCGGGTGACACCATCGCGCTGGAACTGGCGCTAGAAGCCATCGCGCCAAAGGGTGCAACTGTCGCTATCGAGACGCCCACCTACTACGGAATTTTGCAGACCATCGAGCGCCTCGGCATGCGCGCCTTGCCGATTCGTACCCATGGCGAACATGGCATCGATGTCGATCATCTCGAAGAGGCATTGAAACTGAAAAAGGTCTCGGTGATCTTTCTCAACCCAACCCTGCAGAACCCTCGCGGTTTCATCATGCCCGATGCCACTCGCGCCCGGCTTTCACAGGTCGCTCGCGAGGCTGACGTGCCGATTATCGAGGACGATATCTTCTTCGATCTGGTGCCGGAGGGTGAACGCCCACGCGCCATCAAGAGCTACGACACCAGCGGGCAGACGATCTACTGTTCGTCCTTCTCAAAAACCGTCGCCCCGGGTTATCGCGTTGGCTGGTGTGTTGCCGGCAAGTATCGGGACGCGATTCTGGCGCAAATGTTCTCGCGCAATCTGGCGGTTTCCAGCCTTGCGCAAAATGTGCTCAATGAATTTATCGGGCGCGGCTACATGGACGAACACTGCAACCGGTTGAGAACACAACTGGCGTCGATTGGCGGCTTTTTTGCGGCACTGGTCAAAACCGACTTCCCCGTCGGTACAGTTTATGTTCCGCCACGCGGCGGATTTATCCACTGGATCGAATTGCCGTTGCACACCGACATGACGGCGCTGGAAAGCCTGGCCATCGAACGCGGTTGTCACGTGGCCGGTACCGGGATCTTTTTCGCCGATGGGTATGCGACCACAGGAGTGAGAATCTGCCTGGGGATGACTTTGTCTGCCGATGTCATAGCGATTCTGAAAGTGATTGCTGAGTGCGCGCACCTTGCAGGCAAATCTACGGATACGCTCACGCTGTCTGCGCAAAGTGCAGAGTTCGCGGGTTGCTGACCGCGTAAGGACCTTGCAGAGCACATGAATCAGAAAAGAACCCGCGTCCGCCTGCCCCATCCGCCAGCGCCTCAGGAAAGTCTGCTATCGAGGGGACTGACGATCATGATCAGCGTGTTCCTGATCTTTACCGGTGCACTGCTGAGTTACTCGGTGATCGACGGGCTGATCCACGACTCGATCACCACCGCCACCCGTGGCGGACCGGCCAAGGTCTACACCCTTGCCGGCCAGCCGCGCATGTACTGGTTTCATATTGTCTGGGAAGGTTTCTTCGCATCAGCGCTACTGGCCGCAGGCTTGATGTGGCATCGGCTGACCCGAATCGGCAGACCTGCGACCAGCCCCAAACGCAACGCCAATAAGCGCTAGCTGTTGTCGTTCCAGTGGAACACCAGATTGCGTGCGGCACCGCTGCCGATGTCGGCGGTATCGTGGCGTGTCACGCCATCGCGGGTGGCGGTTACGGTGTACTTGCCGGGCGGCAACTGCACGTAAACCAGTGGGCCGGCCTGACTCAGATTAAACACGGTCTGGCCCGGAGCTTTGCTGATGACCACATCGACATCGGGAATGTATTCGTTGCCCGTACCGACAGAGAAGGTCATGTGCAGGTTGTAACCGGTGGTTTGCTGAATGGCTTTCGACTCATCCAGGCCGATTCCGCCGGACAGATAGTTGATGCCGTTTTGCTGTTGCTGCTGGACCTGCACGCCGGCGCTGTCAATCGGTTCAAGGCTGGCGGCCTGCAACATCACAGGGCACATCAGCAGACACACGGCGGTTACAGACAGCATGAGTGAATGGGTGGTTTTCATGATGGCGACTCCCGGGTTTGGCAAAACCCAATCGTTACTCTCTTTGGATTTTTGCTTTGGCCTCGGGTTTTAGAATGATTGGAACTTGGACGGCGTACGAAATGGACTACAGACCTCGGCATTCATCGCTCGATTCACGGGCAACTTCCTGCAAAAGCAATCCCGTCTTCCTGCTACATAACCCGTAACACCCGACATCCAGCACGATGATCTATTGGCATGCTCTGTGTTCCGTTTCCCCTGTCATGGAATACCGATGAGCCAGTTAGATTCTGTCGATAAACAAGACCCGAAAATCGATTCACTGCTGGGCAACCTCGGCGTGCTCATACGCCAGGCACGGCAACAAGTGCTGCGCGCGGTCGATACTATTCAAGTCCAGACTTGCTGGGAGATTGGTCGGCATATTGTCGAGTTCGAACAGCAGGGAGCCCAGCGTGCGGGGTATGGCAAACAATTACTGGCCACGCTGGCGAAAGAACTGACCGGGCAGTTCGGAAAGGGCTTTGACGCCTCCAATCTCCGATATATGCGCCTTTTTTATCAAGCGTTTCCAATTCGTGACGCACTGCGTCACGAATTGAGCTGGACCCACTATCGCAGGCTGTTACGGGTACAAAGCGAAAAGGCTCGTCAGTGGTACATGGACGAAACCGCGACGCTGAACTGGTCAAGTCGCGCCCTTGATCGCCAGATCAATACGCTCTACTACGAGCGACTGCTCATGAGTCGCGACAAGGCCAGGGTGATCGAGGAAGCAACGACCAACATCGAAGCCATGAAATGCAGTCCGCGTGAGTTCATTCGCGACCCCGTCATGCTCGAATTTCTCGGACTGCCTTCAGCAGGCAAGGTCAAGGAAAGTGGTCTTGAGCAAGCCTTGATCGATCACCTGCAAGGTTTTCTCCTTGAACTCGGCAAAGGCTTTTCCTTTGTCGCTCGCCAGCAACGGATCAGTAGCGATGACGATGATCTGTACATCGATCTGGTGTTCTACAACTACCTGCTCAAGTGCTTCGTGATCATTGATCTAAAACGCGGCCGTCTCAGCGCCCGCGATGTCGGGCAAATGGACATGTATGTACGCATGTACGATGAACTCAAGCGCAGTGAGGGCGACAAGCCAACGGTCGGCATTATTCTGTGCGCCGAAAGTAACGATTCGGTTGCCCGTTACTCGATGCTCAAGGGGAATGAGCAACTGTTCGCCAGCAGTTACAAGACGATCCTGCCGAGTGAAGAAGAGCTTCGCGCAGAACTCAATCGAGAGCAGGCCTTGATCGAAGAACGCATGCTCACCCAATCCACTGAATAACAACTGCGGATTGTTCCCTAGCGGCGCTGGGACTATCGTTGGCAGCTAACCGCGAAGGTCGAGAGCCATGAGTTTTCAGGACACGCCAGAACTGGAAGGCATTCAACTAAAACCATCAACGGCATCAGCAGCGCAGGACGAACCCTTCCAGGAACTCGCAGCCGATGGCTTTGCCCTTGGCGGTTTCACCTGGCGTCATGCCCTGCCCGATACGCAGCGCGCCGTGGTGATCATCAACGCCGCGACTTCGGTGCGTTGCCGTCATTATTCGCGTTTCGCCGCCTACCTGTTCGCCAACGGCTTTGACGTGATCATTTATGACTACCGCGGCATCGGTGAATCCCGGCCCGGCTCGATGAAGGCGCTCAACGCCTCATGGACGGATTGGGGCGCGCAGGATTTCGAAGCAATGCTCAAACGCGTGCAACGGGAGTTTCCCGGTCAGCCGATTGATGTGGTCGGGCATAGTTTTGGCGGTTGCGCGGCGGGGCTGGGAGAATCCGGGCAGGTCATTCGTCGGCTGGTGACGGTCGGCGCGCAGTTCGCCTACTGGCATGACTATGCGCCGGAGCATCGCTGGCGCATGTTCGGCAAATGGCATCTGCTGATGCCGCTGGTGACGCTGATCTGTGGTTACTTTCCCGGCAAGCGCCTCGGCTGGCTGGAAGATACGCCAGCCGGCGTCGTGCGCGACTGGAGCACCCCGACCGCCCGCTACGAGCAGCGCCCAAGCGGTCGCTCGCTCCACAATCGAGACGTTCGACTGCCCTTCGCCAACGTCCACGCACAGACCCTGGCGATCAGCATCAGCGACGACCCTTACGGTACGATTCCGGCCATCGAACGTCTGCTCGACTACTTCAGCAACGCGGCGAAAACCCACCTGCGCATCGAGCCGCAGGACATCGGCGAACAACAAGTCGGACATTTCGCCTTTTTTCGTAGCGCATACCAAGCCACACTATGGCCCATCGCTCTGACCTGGCTGCAAACCGGCGAACTGGCCCCCGACACACCCGGGCGGCAAGTGCCGCGCAGTTGAGCCCATTTCACGCACGACGGAACAACACCATGGCCTCCGCCAACAAGCAGCAAAAACGCGCCACCCGCGCCAAAGCCAAGGCCAAGCAGAACCGCACCAAGCGTGCCGAGGCGCCGGTCGAGCTGGACCCGAACGATGATCGCATCGACTTCGAATCGGTGGACCTGACCGAACTGTTCAAGAAAATGATCGACGCCGAAAAGATCAGCCAGCAAGCCCTGTGCATGGCATTCCTCGAAGACCCGCTGCTGGAACTGGTCTACGAGCAGGAAGGCGAAGAAGGCGCGATGGACTTCATCCTCGCCGCGCTGATCGAGTACCGCCAGTGGTCGAAAGAAACCGACGAAGCCGGCGCACTCGCCTGGATCGAATCCGCGGCCTTCCAGGCCGACTATGTGGCCGCGTCCGACGCAATCGCCGCACAAACCCAACAGAAGAACTGAGTTCCCATGGCATCCCTGAACAAGCAACAGAAACGCGCCAAACGCGCCAAGGCCAAAGCCAAACAAATCCGCATGGTCGGTCGCAAGCCGCTGGATCAGGACGACGACCTCGGCCACCTCGCCGAGCCGATCCCGGAATACACCCTGGCGATGTTCAGCAAAATGCGCGACGCCGAAGCCGTCAGCCGCAACGAAATGCTGCTGACACTGCTGCGGGAGCTGGCGTTCATCATCGTTGACCATCCTGAACTGCTGGACATGGAAAACGCCGATAACGAAGGCATGGCCGCCACCCACCTGGCCGCCGACATGCTGATCGACTACCGCATGTGGGCCGACGGCATGGATATCGAAGCCGCCCAGGCCTGGCTGAGCGAGCCGCAGTTCATCACCGACTTCGGGGTTGCGCTGGATACTTACGGGAAGTCGCTGGAAGAAGATAGCGAACCAAAAGCCGAGTAACTTTTGCGCTTGGCGCTCACGCATGGCTAAGAAAAGGAGGTCAGGTGAGGAAGACAACTTGTCTGATCGGGCCTTGCGATAACAAGGAACAGCCGGCAGCCGCAGTACAGGCTTCAATACTCGAAAGCGGTCCTGCTACCGCTCTCAAGGAAACAACTTGGGATGAATGGTTCGGCGAAGAACAATGCAGCTCAGACTTTATGCTACTGCGAGAGCAAAGCTGATTCTGGATCTGAAGCAGGCAATTATTCTGTCACCGCTAGTAAAAACAAAAACGGCCGCTTGTCATCACTGACAGCGGCCGTTTTTGCATTACATGTTACGGATCAGTTCAACACCACCGCACCACGCTTTTCCAGTTTGCGGCGGCGTGCCACCAGTAAACCGGCAGCCACCACCAGCAGGCTCAGCAGGCCGGTCGCGAGGATTTCCACGCGGTGGGCTTCCTGGAACAGCATGATGGTCAGGGCAGCGATGATGAAGGCGATCACCGCGTAGGTCAGGCCGGGGAACAGCCACATGCTGAAGACGATTTTCTCGCCGCGTGCCATGCGTTGTTTACGCATGCGCAGTTGCGAGAAAGCGATCACCAGGTACACCAGCAGCGCGATGGCGCCGGAGCTGGCCAGCAGGAATTCGAACACCGCAGCCGGGGCCACGTAGTTGGCGAATGTGCACAGGAACGCTGCGCCGGTGGACAGCATTACCGCCCAGTAAGGCGTGCCGCTTTTGTTGGTGCGCGTCGACATGGCCGGTGCGTCGCCGCGTTTGCCCAGCGAGAACAGCATGCGCGACGAGGTGTAGAGGGCCGAGTTCAGGCAACTGGTCACAGCGACCAGAACCACGATATCGACAATCATTTTCGCGTTAGGGATGCCCATACGGTCCAGCACGGTCTGGTAGGAACCGAGGTTGGCCAGCGTAGGATCGTTCCATGGCACCAGCGCCACAACGATGAAGATCGATACGAGGTAGAACAAGCCGATCCGCCAGATCACCGAGTTGGTGGCCTTGGAGATTTGCTTGCCGGGGTTCTTCGATTCGGCGGCCGCGATGGTCACGATCTCGGTGCCCATGAACGAGAACATCGTGGTCAGAATCGCGCCCAACACTGCGCCCATGCCGTTTGGCAGGAAGCCGCCGCTGTCGAACAGATGCGAAACGCCGCTGACCTCGCTGTTCGGCAGGAAGCCGAAGATTGCCGCGATACCGAGCCCGATGAAGCCGATGATCGCCAATACTTTGATCAGGGCGAACCAGAATTCGAATTCACCGTAATTCTTCACGCTGAACAGGTTGGTCACTGTCAGCAACATGGTGATGATCAGTGCGAACGCCCAAATGCCCACACCCGGGAACCATGCATGGAGAATGGTCGCGGCGGCGTTGGCTTCCAGTGGAATCACCAATACCCAGAACCACCAGTACAACCAGCCAATGGTGAAACCGGCCCAATGCCCGATGGCACGGTCGGCGTAAGTCGAGAACGAACCGGTGTCCGGCGAGGCGACAGCCATCTCACCGAGCATGCGCATCACCAGCACCACCAGCGTACCGGCGGCGGCGTAGGCCAACAGCACGGCTGGGCCTGCGGCAGCAATTGCATGGCCGGAGCCAACGAACAGACCTGCGCCGATAACACCGGCGATCGACAGCATGGTCACATGACGCGGTTTGAGCCCCTGTTCGAGGCCATTGGAGCTTTGGGTACTGCTCATCGGAACTACCTTTGCGAGGAAAGCGATTACGTCCGACCTGTCTGGTTTTCCTTCTCGTAAAAAGAAACCAACAGGGCGTTCCGGATTCTGCACGCAATAATTGCGCCAAAATGTTTCAACTTGTTCAGGCCCGCGGCTTTGCGCGCGACCGGACAGTCATCGCAAGTCCTTGGAATTAATGGCTATTCGCCAGAGCGTTACCCTGCGACTCACTTTTCAAACGAATCAGCGCACCAGAAACACACTGAAAAAGTGTGGGATGCACAATAAAAGTGCGATTCAGGTACGTTGGGTCGGTTAGCGCTTCCAACACCCCGCCAAAGCTGGCAACATCGCGCCCTTTTTTACGCGACACCCACGGGAATCCACACTCAAACACCCGTTCGGTTGTTGATGGGGCGACAGTCTGCTGTGCCGATGCGACAACCTGCCACACGCCACCCGTTAACCGCCCGCAGCGCTGTTGGCTGCCATTGAAACGCTATGCTAGCTTGGCCGCCTCGCCAGGAAGGCCAGCCAACAGCAGGAGCGCAACATATATGAGGAACGCACATGGCTGAGGCCACGCCCGCGCTTGAAATCCGCAACTTGCACAAACGCTACGGACAGCTTGAGGTGCTCAAAGGTATCTCGCTGACCGCCCGCGACGGCGATGTGATCTCGATCCTCGGTTCCTCAGGTTCCGGCAAGTCCACGTTCCTGCGTTGCATCAACCTGTTGGAAAACCCGCATCAGGGCCAGATCCTGGTCGCCGGGGAAGAACTCAAGCTCAAGGCCGCGAAGAACGGCGAGCTGGTCGCCGCCGACGGCAAGCAGATCAACCGCCTGCGCTCCGAGATTGGTTTTGTGTTTCAAAACTTTAATCTGTGGCCGCACATGAGCGTGCTCGACAACATCATCGAAGCCCCGCGCCGCGTACTCGGCCAGAGCAAGGCCGAAGCGATCGAAGTCGCCGAAGCGTTGCTGGCCAAGGTCGGCATCGCCGACAAGCGCCACGCCTACCCGGCGCAATTGTCCGGTGGTCAGCAACAACGCGCCGCCATCGCCCGCACGCTGGCGATGCAACCCAAGGTGATTCTGTTCGACGAACCCACCTCCGCGCTTGACCCGGAAATGGTTCAGGAAGTACTTAGTGTCATCCGCGCATTGGCCGAAGAAGGCCGCACCATGCTTTTGGTGACCCACGAAATGGGCTTTGCCCGTCAGGTCTCCAGCGAAGTGGTGTTCCTCCATCAGGGGCTGGTGGAAGAGCAAGGATCGCCTCAGCAGGTGTTTGAAAACCCGCTTTCGGCGCGCTGCAAACAATTCATGTCCAGCAACCGCTAACGGAGCAACATGCATGCAGAATTTTAAAAAGGTCTTCCTGGCCGCCACCGTCACCCTCGCGTTCAGCGCCGGTGCCATGGCCGAAACCTTGAAGATGGGCATCGAAGCGGCTTACCCGCCATTCAACAATAAAGACGCCAGCGGCCAGGTTGTCGGCTTCGACAAAGACATCGGCGACGCCCTGTGCGCGAAGATGAAAGTCGAATGCACCGTGGTCACTTCCGACTGGGACGGCATCATTCCGGCCCTGAACGCGAAGAAATTCGACTTCCTGATTTCCTCGCTGTCGATCACCGAGGAGCGCAAGGGCGCGGTCGACTTCACCGACCCGTACTACTCGAACAAGCTGCAGTTCATCGCACCGAAAAATGTCGACCTGAAAACCGACAAGGACTCGCTCAAAGGCAAAACCATCGGTACCCAGCGTGCCACTCTGGCCGGTACCTGGCTGGAAGATACCTACGGTGATGACATCAAAGTCAGCCTCTACGACACTCAGGAAAACGCCTACCTCGACCTGACCTCCGGTCGTGTCGACGCGATCCTCGCCGACAAGTACGCCAACTACGACTGGCTGAAAAGCGACGCGGGCAAAAACTACGAGTTCAAAGGCGCTCCTGTCGTTGAAAGCGACAAGATCGGCATCGCTGTGCGCAAAGGCGATCCACTGCGTGAGAAGTTGAACGCTGCTCTGAAGGAAATCGTCGCCGACGGTACCTACAAGAAGATCAACGACAAGTACTTCCCGTTCAGCATCTACTGATCCTGACCTGCGGGACCGGCGCCGTGATCCGACGGCGCCGGCTCCCGGCCTTGCCTGCCGCGATTTGAAAAGAAATCCATGATTATCGACCTCTACGGATTCGGCCCGGCCCTCGCTGCCGGCGCGCTGATGACCGTCAAACTGGCGCTTACGGCCCTGTGCCTGGGACTGGTGCTCGGTCTGCTCGGCGCCTTGGCCAAGACCTCCCCGTACAAGCCGTTGCAGTGGCTTGGCGGTACTTATTCGACCCTGGTGCGTGGCGTCCCGGAATTGCTCTGGGTGCTGTTGATCTACTTCGGTACGGTCAACCTGATGCGCGCCCTCGGTGAGTTTTTCGGCAACCCCGACCTTGAACTCAATGCCTTCGCCGCCGGCGTGATTGCGCTGGGCCTGTGCTTCGGCGCCTACGCCACGGAAGTGTTCCGCGGCGCGATCCTCGCCATTCCCAAAGGTCACCGTGAAGCAGGCGTGGCTCTGGGCATGTCGAAATGGCGGATCTTCACCCGGTTGATCATGCCGCAGATGTGGCGCATCGCCCTGCCCGGTCTGGGCAATCTGTTCATGATCCTGATGAAAGACACCGCACTGGTCTCGGTCATCGGCCTTGAAGAAATCATGCGTCACGCGCAGATCGGCGTGACCGTGTCGAAACAACCGTTCACCTTCTATATGGTCGCCGCGCTGATGTACCTGGGTCTGACGGTACTGGCGATGACCGGCATGCACTTCCTGGAAAAACGCGCCGCCCGCGGCTTCGCGAGGAGCGACTCATGAACTGGGAAGTCATCATCAAATGGCTGCCGAAACTGGCGCAGGGCGCACAACTGACCCTGGAGTTGGTGGCGATTGCTGTGGTCGTCGGCTTGCTGCTGGCGATTCCGCTGGGCATCGCCCGCTCTTCGAAGCTGTGGTACGTGCGCGCTTTGCCCTACGCCTACATCTTCTTTTTCCGTGGCACGCCGCTGCTGGTGCAACTGTTCCTGGTCTACTACGGCCTCGCGCAGTTTGACGCCGTCCGCGCGAGCGCAATGTGGCCGTACCTGCGCGATCCGTTCTGGTGCGCCACCGCGACCATGACCCTGCACACCGCCGCGTATATCGCCGAGATTCTGCGCGGCGCGATCCAGGCAATTCCACCGGGTGAGATCGAAGCCGCGCGGGCGCTGGGCATGTCCAAGCCGAAGGCGATGTTCTACATCATCCTGCCGCGTGCCGCGCGCATCGGCCTGCCAGCCTACAGCAACGAAGTGATCCTGATGCTCAAGGCCAGCGCGTTGGCCAGTACGGTGACCCTGTTGGAACTGACCGGCATGGCCCGCACGATCATCGCCCGCACCTACCTGCCGGTAGAAATCTTCTTCGCTGCTGGCGTGTTCTATCTGTTGATGTCCTACGTGCTGGTGCGCGGCTTCAAGCTGCTGGAGCGCTGGTTGCGCGTCGATGCCTGCCAAGGGCGCTGAAACTTCCCACGTGCTGACGGGTGAGGAACTACTCGCCCGTTTCAGCGCACTGGATGCATTTCTTACAACGCATCAGGCGCTGTGGAAACCTCGACCGTTCACTCATCTGCATCTCCCATGGGAAACCTCCTACCCGCAGTTGGCCGCATGGCTACGCGCCCGTTCGCTGGAAGACGCGGAAAACGCCCATAACCACCCCGCCGACTTGCTCGATGCGCCGGAGCCTTTTGCCTCATTGGCGGCGTTGTCGGCTAAGTTGAGTGCAGTGGGTGAACTGCCGGCGCATGCGCTGGAGGCGGCGGGCCACCGATTGAACGTCGATGTCCCGGGACGCAAGTGGCAGCAGATCGAAGCGTTTTCGAGTCGCCTGACATTCGCCGCGCAACCGACCCATTGGCTGGACTGGTGCTCCGGCAAGGGCCACTTGGGGCGTCGCCTGCTCGGTTCCGGCCAACAACTGACCTGCATCGAATACGACCCTGCATTGGTGGTGAGCGGTCAGGCATTGAGCCAGCGTCATCAGTCGCACGCACTGCACGTTGAACAGAATGTCCTCGCGCCAAACGCAGCATCGGTACTGAACGCCAGACATACACCCGTCGCCCTGCACGCCTGCGGCGACCTGCATGTACGGCTGATGCAACTGGCCAGCGCTGCCGGATGCCAACAAATGGCAATTGCCCCTTGCTGCTACAACCGCATCAGTCGCAGCGAATATCAGGCATTGTCCTCGGCCGGTTTACGCTCGTCCCTACAGCTTTCGCTCGAAGATCTTGCCCTGCCAATGAGCGAAACCGTCACCGCCGGTGCACGCGTCCGACGCCAGCGCGACACCTCAATGGCCCGGCGCCTGGCCTTCGACCTGTTGCAACGGCAAGTACGCGGCATCGACGAATACCTGCCCACCCCTTCACTGCCCAGTGCCTGGCTGGACAAACCGTTTGCCGACTACTGCCAGGATCTGGCCGCACTCAAAGAGTTATCCACAGTCGGCACGCAAGATTGGCCGGCACTGGAGTCCGCCGGCTGGCAGCGGTTGGCCGCAGTGCGCAACCTGGAACTGCTGCGCGGATTGTTCCGACGACCACTGGAGCTTTGGCTGAATCTGGATCGAGCACTTTTCCTCATCGAAAGGGGCTACGTCGTACGCCTCGGGACCTTCTGCGACAGCGCACTGACTCCGCGTAATTTTCTGTTGCTGGCAGAGCGCGCTTAAACCTATACAGCCTGTGGATAACTCTGTTGATGGAATTGTCGCGGATCCAATATCTACGGCTGTTTCACCATCGCAACAGCGCTGTTCATTTTTTGTTCATATAAATAAAAAACCTGCAAAACAGCGATTTGCGAACAAAATGAGAACGGCTCCACAAAATCGGGCTTGGGGCTGACTTGCGGCTAATCCGTTGTGCATAAGGTTTCGATCAAAAGGGCATAACCGGAGAGTTTTTGGGGTTTTCAGAGGGGTAATCTGGACCCTGCCACCAAGTTGGTTACATCGCCAAGAAAGCGATTCAGCAGCGCTCGCTATTGCACCGAACTCGTCGAATTTTAGAATCGCACAGGGCAAAACAAGCCTGATTCAGACCTTCGTAAAAATAGTCTGAATTCAGGGGTTTACAGAACCAACCCAATCGCTATAATCGTCGCCCACAACGCCGGTATAGCTCAGATGGTAGAGCAACTGACTTGTAATCAGTAGGTCCCGGGTTCGATTCCTGGTGCCGGCACCATACAAAATGAAGCCCCTGCAGAAATGCAGGGGCTTTGTTGTTTCTGGAGTGTCCACATTTTGTCCACGCTGAACCTCAATGGGCCCAAGTGCACTGCCTATTGCGCATTCTCAGCAGGCACTTTGAAATTATTGCCCAGCCATAATTTTCACTAATACTCCCCCGCCACTACCTGGCCACGATTGCGCTCCCCCCCTCCCCAAGCTACCGTCTAACCCGTCGCTGCCAATTCAGCGACCGGGCCTGAGAACCCGAGTAAGATGCAGGCGCACAAGCGCCCCACCACGTTTGCCGGCGCTTTTTTTGTGCTCGCATTTCCGTGTAATGGCGGCTGTGCGTGGGAGACCTTCGGGTCTGCCGGGTTCCTGTATCTCCGGTTTCTCAGCCTGCGCATAGCTGCCACCCTCTCGCCTGAGAACGGAGGAGGTAGCGCTCATTTGAGACAGGGAGTTTCACAAATGAACAGCATCAATCCGTCAAAGTTCTGCACACCGGTCATTCCTTTCCACCGCCCAGCAAACGGCAGGTGAATCCCATGACCGATCTCCAGGATCTGAAAACCCCCGGCCTCACCCATTTCTCGTACCAATCCAACCACGCACTGTTTCGCACCAGCGCCGGCGTCCCGGTGACTACAGCCCTTTCCCATGCCTCGCATTTGCTGCACATCTCAAAACTGCTGACGTCGGATACTGACGTGGCACGCGACCCAGACCTCCACGCCTGTGCCTCGCAATACTTGCAGGAGTTAAGTAAGGCGTTGATCGATGACGCGGTAAAAGTGCTGGGCACGCCAAGTCCAAAGCTCTAAACCGTCGCCCACAAAAAAGCCCTCGCATCGCTGCGAGGGCTTTGTAAAACAGCAACGATCAGTGCCCCGCGCTCTGCCCACCATCCACATGCAGAATCTCGCCCGTCACAAACGCCGCGTTATCCAGATACACCACTGCCTGCGCAATGTCCTCAATCTCGCCCATATGCCCGACCGGGTGCAGCGCGCCCAATGCTGCGTGGGTTTCTTCGCCATGCATCGGGGTTTTGATGATGCCCGGCGATACTGCATTCACCCGAATCCCGCGTTTGGCGTATTCGATGGCCAGGGATTTGGTGGCGGCATTCAGGCCGCCCTTGGTCAGGGAGGCGAGCACCGATGGCACGCCGTCGATGGCGTGGTCGGTCAGGCTGGTGGTGATGTTGACCACGTGGCCCTGGCCCTGTTTTTCCATCTCGGCGATGGCCAGTTGGGTGATGTAGAAGAAGCCGTTGAGGTTGACTGACAGTACCGTTGCGTAGTCTTCCGGGGTGTAGGCGGTGAAGGGTTTGGCGACGAAGATGCCGGCGTTGTTGATCAGTGTGTCTATGCGGCGAAGCGGGCGACGCCTTCGCTGATCACGCGCTGAGCGGTGGCTGGATCGCCGATGTCACCGGCAATGGTCAGAATTTGCGGATCGCTCGATGCTTTGATCGAACGCGATGTGGCGACGATGTTGTAGCCCAGTTCGCGGAAGGCTTTGACCATACCGTCGCCCAGACCTTGGGAGGCGCCGGTGATGACGACGGTTTTCTTGAAGTTGCTCATGATGGGTTCCTCAATCAATAAACCAGAGTTTTGAATGCGCGCAGGCCAGCGTCAGGACTTGTCGCGCTCTGCCAGTTGCCGGCGGTACTCGGTGGTGGAGATGCCGGCGTAGCCCCAGTTGTCGGTGTCGACTTCTTCGATGACGATGTGGGTCAGGTCCGGGCGTTTGTTGAGGACGCGTTCGAGGGTCTCGGTGATTTCGGCGATCACCTGGGCTTTTTGCTCGCGGGTAACGCCATCGCGGGTGATGCGTACGCTGACAAAGGGCATGACGATTTCTCCAGTGACCTGCCTTCGGGATGAGGGTCAGGTGTTGGAGTTCAATGTAGGCGTGGGGCGGGAGGGGAAAAAGTAGGTGCGGGGTACTTCATTTGTGATGCGGTGTAATCAATCCTGCCGACAGAATCGAAAGCGGCGTTGGTGTTTCAGACCTGACTGATCTCAAACACGATCGAGATCTTGCGCTGACTCGCGCTCCACACGTAACGCAGATGTTTACCCTGTCTCGGGATCGACACCGCTGGCGGCCGGAACGCCGCAACACATTCATGGCCTGACAGACGCACACTGTTGTAGAGCAGACCCCACGACGAACTCTCGCGCAGTTGTCGGGCGAAGGCCTGGCACGGGGCATAGGCCTCGGGATCGGCATTGTGCAAATGCGCATAGCCGTGGCGAACGTCATGCAGCGGTTTGATCACGCGATTGATGTAGGTGCGCATGGTCAATTCCAGATCGGCCTCGTGGGTGGCGGCGAGGAAGCGTTCCTGGTGGTAACAGGTTTCGGCGATGGCGGCGGCCTGGCTACTCGCGGCGTAATAGACGCCGAAGGTGCCATCGGTGAAGCGGCTGGATTTTCCGATGTGGGTGAACGCGGCCATCACCGGCGTTGAGCCAGGACCGGAGAGACGATCTTCAGGCCGCACTCTCGCCAGCACGCCAGCCTGTTGAATCAAGCGATCATTGGTCAGCGCCTCAATGGCGTAGGCGATTTCCAGGTCCTCGGGATCGAGCACGTCTTCAAACAGCGCAATCGGCGGAAAGCTGCTGTTGACGATCCGATAGGCTCGCGGCCACTGCGCCTCGGCCAGCTCCGGCGCCTTCAACCGCGCACCCCGTCGAGGTAACGGCGTACATCGGCGATGTCCACCACCCGCCCGGCCAGCATGTAACTCAGCGCGGTCTGGCCATTGAACGGTGCTGCGTCGTTCGGGCTGCTGACCCATGTGTAGGCGCGCTCACGGCTGTTGCTGAAGATGATGCTCAGCGCCTTGTGAATCCCCATCAGGTAGGAGATGCGCTCAAGGGTGTCATGGGGCAGACGGATATTCGGCGGCAGGTGTTTGTACTTGTAGAACGTGGTGTTGCCGACGCCGCCGAGCAGTGTGCGTTGTTGCTCGGCGTTACAGCCCCAGCGCTCCATGAGGTTGAAGAAAAACTTCAACGCAACGCGGCCGGCTTCGGGGACGTCGAGTTGTTCGCGTGGGGGTGGGCTCGAAGTGGGTGATATGAAAGGCATGAGTTTCCTTCCGAAATTGTGGCGTACTTTGATACTAGTACAGATCCGAACACTTCTTTAAATTTAGTCCGCGTATGTACAATCGGTCATGCAAAAGCACGATTGACACGCCTGCGATTTGTGACAGAGAATCAAACCAAGAGCGCGAAACCGACTGCCTTCAGGTGGCGATAGTCGGCGTTAGGAACCCCGTTGATGGCCTGAAAATCAGCGCTCGGGTGAGACCTCTTTTTTCTGCTTTAGAACGTACCTATCAAGCATGTTTCAAAAAAAGAAGCCGACAGCGATGTCGGCTTCTTTGTTTCTGCGTTATTTGAATAATTCAGAGTGAGTACCGAGATCGACAAATGTAAGACGATCCGGACTTGAGCTCTCATAGATCATCAGGAAATCGCCGCCAATATGGCACTCGCGAAATCCAGACCAGTCTCCTGTCAGAGCATGATCCAAGTATTCTGCTGGTAAGGGCTCGCCCAGAAAAAGCATCACCATCACCCTTCGAACTTCGTTCATATCGCGCCGTCCGGCACGCAGGTATCGATCCCAGGACTTCTTAAATTCGGACGTTTGTGCGCATTGTCGCGGTCGTTCAGCGCGCTTTTGCTTTTTCTCCGTTTTCGCCATCAGCAGCCCTTAGCATGTCGTCTACAGAGTCGAAGCGCTGGCGAATATCTCGAGCTTCACTCATGGCGCGCGCTGTCTTTTCAGAAGGAACTCGCACCTCGAAGGGTAAACCCTGAGTCACAACGACCTGCCGGAGAAAAAGGCGCATGGCATCGCTTAGGCTCAACCCGCAAGCGTTCAACACTTCAGTGGCACGCGCCTTCAAATCCTCATCGATGCGGCAACGCACATCCGTGGTTTTAAGCAGTGCAGTCATGTTGAGAACCTCATCGTTATTTATGTAGCTACATCAGCGCTACCTCTGCATTGTTATCGGGAGACTGGTTTTCGGTCAATCGCTTGTTGATCGGCGGGGCTGCATCGTCGTAATTCGCCTTTCTGATTGCTATTTTCATCTGCCCCAACCAACCCCGACAATCAGTCCAATCCCTGTATT
This sequence comes from Pseudomonas sp. McL0111, assembly GCF_052567255.1. Lineage (NCBI taxonomy): Bacteria > Pseudomonadati > Pseudomonadota > Gammaproteobacteria > Pseudomonadales > Pseudomonadaceae > Pseudomonas > Pseudomonas sp. McL0111. The sequence goes on from NZ_CP199585.1 coordinate 1,198,818, forward strand.
TCATCGGACAAGTCCGCGCATTTCGAAGGCATCAGGCGTCTACGCTGTAAGTCTTTTCCCGTTAAAATATCCCCCCTACACCGCTCGCCCCCGCACTTTTTTTGACCCCAATCACCCCCCAGTCACCAAAAACCCCGATCCTGTGTCAGCTTCCAGCCATCGGCGGAGGCATCAATTCGCTACTAAACCCGCGACAACTATGCTCAGGTGCAGGAATATAGCCGGCATATGGCGCCGTATCGGCAGTTTCCTACACAACAATACCCAGCCCACTTTAGAGGGCATTACCTATGGATAGCAGAACCTTACGCAACCTCATGCGCATCGTGCAGACCGGCTCTTTGTCGGCCGCAGCCGAGCATTCGTGCCTGACCGTGCAGGCCTTGGCCGCGCAGTTGAACAAGGTCGAAGAGCAGTTCGGTTTCCGCTTGTTTCGCCGTTCCAACAAGGGTTTGACGCTGACGCCGCAAGGCACTGAGCTGACGCCTTACATGGACAAAGTGTTGATTGCCACGCGGCAAATGGAAGAAAAAGTCGAGGCGCTGAAGGTGCCGGGGCAACGGACGCTGAAGGTAGCGTTGAACAATACGTTATCAACTGACTTCAACCGGCGAATGATCGGACGCCTGATCGAGGTGTTCCCCGATTATCAGATGGAGTTCAGTTACGCCGAGTCGATGGAAAACCTCAGCAAGCTGAAGAACGAGGACTTTGATCTCGCGGTGTTGATCGGTCCACAGCGGCCGGGGATGCCGAGCATTGTCCTGCCGGATGTTCAGGTGCAGGTGGTCGGTGCCCATTGCGGGCAGGAAAACGATCCTCTGACGCTGCTCGGCAACAAGTTTCAGGTACGTCCGGCAGAAGATTGTCCGTATTCCCACAGCTTCCTGCGTTTTCTCGACGCCGGGCTGGGCAATCACGAGAACGGTCAGCGCATGGTTTATTCGTGCAGCGAGACGTTGACGCTGTCGTTAATCACGCAGATGGATGCCGTCGGCATGGTGTCCCGCGAAGCCGCGCAGAAGAACGGGCTGACGATTTTCCCCGACTTCGAGGACTTCCTTGAAGTGCGCCTGGCGGTAAACAATCCGAACCTGTCCGGCCAGGCGCTGAACGACGTAATCGATCTGCCGCTACATGAACGAGCCGAGCGCAATGTACGCAGCCGTCCCAACCGCCACACTGAGAAAGAGGTTTTTGCTGAAGTACGCACATAACAACGTCGGAATCGCTGCATAGAATTCCGGGCGGTCGAGCTGTATGTGCTGATCCTTGATCAACAAGGGAGTCAGGCTGATCGCAGCGACGATCGCCACCGGCAAGTATTCCAGCGCCCGCGCAACGAACGGCGGCCAGTGTTCGGTGTTCACTTGCAATGGCAAGGCGCGTGGCAGGAAGGTCACGGCCATCATCAGCACGACGACCAGAATCAGGAACGTTTGGTCAGGCATACACCCACTCCGCAGCCCACAAACGTGGCGATGAATACGTTGAAGGGCGAACTGCCGACCAGACTCAGTGCGCCCATGCACACCACTGCGGCCAGCGCGGCGATCAGTTTGTTGCGGGTGTTGCACAGCGAAACCAGCACGTAGAGCATCATCGCGGTCAGCGCATAGTCGAGCTGATATTTGATCAGGTGCGAGGCATATTGCGCGCAGACGGCGCCGAGCAGTCCACCCAGCACCCACGAGGTGTGGCAGAACAGGTTGAAGCCGATCAGATAACGTACGTTGACTGGCGCCCCGGTGCCCAGTTTCACACTGTGAAAGGCAAAGGATTCGTCCGTCAGGCCGCCGGCGTAGCACCAGCGTTCCATGCGACTGAGGCCCAATGCGCGCAGGGCCTTGGCCATGTACACCGACATCAGCATGTGCCGCGCATTGATCAGGAAAGTGGTCAGCACAATGGTGGTCAGCGACGCGCCACTGGAGATCAGCGCCAGCGCCGCAAATTGCGAAGCTCCGGCGTAAACGAACAAGCACATCGCCACCGGCAGCCACATTGGCAGCCCTGCGTTGACCGCCATCAACCCGAACACGAATGACACCGTGAAATAACCGGCCACTACCGGGCTGGCTTCGGCAAACGTGCGCGACGGCTGACGCTCAGCCATCAGCGGCGCACTGCCGGACGTTTCATTCATAGATCCCTCTCAAATGTTCGTTCGCCATGGGGCTCGCAAAAACCCTGGGCAGTCCAAAAACGCTTGCCCGCGAGGTTAGCATCGTCGACGAACAGAAACATCCGCAATACCCCGACACGTTTCATGTCGGCGGAAGCCGCTTCAACCAGACGCTGGCCCACGCCTTGGCTGCGATAGCGCGGGCTGACGGCCAAATGATTGATGGTGCCGCGACTGCCGAGCATGCCGCCGAGTACTGCGCCGACGATTTCGCCGGCCACGTCGAAGGCCAGATACGCCGTAGTGGTTTTCTGGATCAGCACCCCGCGCAGGCACTTGGCGTCCTGCCATTCGCAGAAGGACACTTCGTCGAACATGCGGAAGAAGCGCTCCATGCGTTGCGCGTCCTTGGCCGTGGCGCGACGCAGCACCACCGGCGTCGAGCACTCGACACCGTCTATTTGGGTGATCTGATTAGCGAACAATGTCGAAAGCGGTCCCGGGCCGCGAGAAGGAAATCGCCAGAATCTGCCGGTATGCCATGGCATGGGAGTGGGTGTTGCGCGCCGGTGTCACGTAGTGGCGCATGTCGCGGTCGAGGAAATACGTGGTGTCGAGGATTTCCTTGTAAGTCGTCGACGCCAATTGCTGCTCGTGCACGTCATACAAACGGCTTTCCGCGCCCTCGACATTGTTGCGACCCCAGAAGTGCACGCCGCTGAACGGATAGCCGTCGCAGTGAATGCCTTCGGGAGTGATTTCCAGTTGTTTGCCGGGTTTGATCTCGATGCGGATCTGGTGAATCTGGCACTGCCAGATTTCATCGTGCAGCTCTTCAGGCAGCACGCTTTTGTACACTTCAAAATCGGTATCGATCAGGCTGCGCATCACCGGCGAAGTAATCACTTCTTCGGAGAAGTCCTGGAAGTGCCGGACCATACCGCCCACATAGGCGTTGTTCTCTTTGGACTGCACGTAAGCGCGGTGTTCGAGTTGCTTCAACTCGCGAGTCTTGGGGTTGTATTCGAAGTCGCTGTAGCGGCGATAGCGCATGCCGGCATCGGCCTGACCGTAGTAACTGTCGGGCTCCATGTTTTCCCAACTGCGGGTCAATCTGACGAGGTCGGTGAAATGACCGTAGAGATTGAAGTCACCACTCTGCACGTTGACATACTTGTCGCGCCGCAGCGATTCGCCCACTTCTCTGTTCAAAACGATCATTACCAAATTCTCCACTACGTTGAGCGGACTAATCTATTAGGTGGAGAATTTGCGTCCATGAGAAAGAATTTCAGGCATTTAAAGGCCTGATTGAAACGCCGTTTCAAGCGCCTCAAAAAGTAGTTTCAGATGACAAAAACACGGGTTTTTTGCGGTTTTCGTCGAAAAAGTCAAAAAAAAGCCCCGAACCAGTCGGGGCTTTTTTTACGAGTTTTTTATCACTCGCCGATCATCAGAAGATGTTGATCGGGTAATCGACGAATACACGCAGCTCGTTGCCGCTGACGTTGTATTCGCTGGATTTCTGCGACACGCGCAGGACCGAGCTACGCAGTTTCACGCTCAGGTCTTTGGCCGGGCCACTTTGCACGACGTACTTGAACTGGTTGAAAATTTCGCGCTCGGAACCACCGGAGGAAGTGGAGGTGGTGATGTTATCGCCACGCACGTAAGCAACGTTGTAGCTCAGACCTGGCACGCCGAATGCGCCGAAGTCCAGACCGTAACCAACCTGCCAGCTGCGCTCGTCTTCAGCGTTGAAGTCGGACCAGTAGGAGTTGGCCAGGTAGATGGTGTTGCCACCGTCACCCACACGCTGTTGATCTTTCTGGTAGCCGCCGTAGGCGTAGCCCAGGTTGCTGTCGCCGGTGGAGCGCTGGTGCGCCACGGTGAACGAGTGTGGACCCGTGACGAAAGTGGCTGCCAGGCTCCAGATCTTGTTGTCCTGACCGGTAACGATGCTTTTGCCAGGAACAGTGTTTTCGCGAACGTACGAGCTATCCAGCTTGGTGCGATAGCCGTTGAAGTCCAGGGTCAGGGACTGATCCTTGTCAATCGGGAACACGTAGTTGGCGTTCACGTATTGCTTCTTCAGCACGTCTTCGACGTCGGAAGCGTACAGCGCAGCCTTGAACTGTTCGGTGAACTGATAGCTACCGCCCAACACGTTGATCGACTTCAGACCACCGCTGTCACGGCCTTCAGCGCTCTTGCGCGATTCGGCGGTGAAACGACCGGCGTTCAGCTCCAGGCCTTTGATCTCTTTGGAAGTGATCAAAGTACCGGTGTAGCTTTCCGGCAGCAGACGCGAGTTGTCATAGTTCAGCACCGGCAGAGCCGGCATCTGGTCACCGTAGGTCAGCACGGTGTTGGATAGACGGAATTTCACCGCTGCGCCGAACTTGGACAGGTCATCAGCCGCGTTGCCGCTGTCGCCCTGCTTGAAGAAGTCGATGCCACCCGCGCCGCTGCGACCTTTGCCGCCGTCCAGACGCAATGCGTACAGACCGAAAGCGTCAACACCGACACCAACGGTGCCTTGGGTGAAACCGGACGAGAACGTACCGATGGCCGCTTGGCCCCACTCGGCTTTGTCGTCGTTACCGTTTTTGTAATCACGATTGATGTAGGCATTGCGCAGCAGCACTTTGAGGCTGCTGTCTTCAACAAAACCCTTGGACTCGGCCTGGTCGTTAGCCATGGCCTGAGTGGCGCTCAACATCCCCAATGCGATCAGACTGATCCGCTTGTTCAACATTTTATTTTCCTTATTACGGGTTGAAACGCGCTGTGTCGAACGGCTGAAACGGCGCTATTGCACTCTTCTTTCACCCCGAAAACAAAAAGACCCGCCCACGACAAAGTCATGGCGGGCCTGATTATTATTTTGAGTCATGGCGGTTAGCCACAGGCGTTGGCGCGAATCCTATCCGCGCCCTTAACAGTGTGTCAATTTCAAGAATCGTCTTTAAATAGGTAAAAATCGTCTAAGAAAGGACTTTTTTACGATAGGCAATTGCCCGAAAAGCCACGTAACCAGTGACTTTCGTGCATGTCATCAAGTGCAGCCATCAACGCCACAAAAGGGTGCGGCAACGGCGACCTGAGCCGTAGGAATCGTCTGACGCAGCCAATCGGAAAACTCCTGCGGTTTGCCCAGCCACGGTCCGATATCTATCAGCGTGAACTGCCCAGCGTCTTCCAGCACAAATGTCGGGAAACCCTGTCCGCCGACTTTCGCCAGCAACTGACGGCTTTGTTTGATGTGATGCTGCGTGTCAGCCGCTTCGAACGCGGCTTTAAATTCAGCGGTGTCGTAGCCCAGCTCCTGAGCCAACTCGAGAAGCACTGCTACATCGGCAATCCGCTGACCTTCCAGGTAGTGCGCGGTCTGTAACCGTCCAATGAATTCCAGACCCCGGCCATCGATCTGCTCGGCCGCCAGTACCGCAGCAATGGGTGGCTCAGAATCGAAGACTGCCGAGTGATCGCGCAACAGGCCTTCAAAATACGCCTCGCCGAAGGGCTGGCCGGTGTATTCGGCGATGCGCCGGTCATGCGGTATCACGTAATTGCGCAATTGTGGCGACACGCTCTGGCGGTTGGCGCCGCTCATCATGCCGCCGCCGTGGGCGATGACCGGCAGCACTTGCTGTGCGGCTTGCACTAGCGGTTTGGCGCCGTAGCACCAGCCGCACAACGGGTCGTAAATGTAGTGAAGGACCATGGGAAAGCTCCGGCAAGAATGGCGAAAAATCGATGGCGCCAGACTAGCCCTCCGACGTAGGCAGAAAAACGCTGGAATGGCTTTCAGTCTGTTTCACCAATCGGTCGAATGACCGTAAGGGAGTTTTGTATCGAAACAGACACAACTCGAAACAATCAAACCGGGGAACTTTTCAGGAACAATTAACGGAAGTAAATGCAAAGCATTACCATTCGCGCACTCGATTTCCCCTGCCCTTTCGGATGCGTTTCAGATGCCTGCCCCGTTCCGCTTAACCCCCGTGACCCTTGGACTTTCGGCTTTTCTGTCCAGCGGCTTTGCCTACTCTGCGACTGAATTACCCGCCACCTCGATCAGTGCCGAAGCGCAAGCCGACGACCCTCGCGTCAAAGTCAGCAACACCGCAACCCGCACATCCACGCCCGTGCGCTACGTGCCGCAGGCAATCGATTCGATCAAGACTTCAAACGTCGCCAACTACGGCACCAACGACATCGGTGACGCACTGAGCGGTGTTCCCAACGTCAGCAGCGGTGCCGACACCCGTTTCGACAGCGTGCGCATTCGCGGCTTTGACGCCAGCAATGACTTTTACCTGGACGGCATCCGCGACGACAGCCAGTACAAGCGCGACATGCACAACATCGAACGCGTTGAAGTGCTCAAAGGCCCAGCCGCCGTTCTGTACGGGCGCGGCAGCCAGGGCGGGATCGTCAACCGCGTGAGTAAAATGCCCGAGGCCGGACGTCGCTCGACCATTGAAGCCCAGGGCAGCAGCGAAGACCTGCGTAGCCTGTACGCCGACCTCAGCACCGATCCGAGCGACAACATCAGCCTGCGTCTGAACATGGGCAACATGGATGAAAACAGCTTCCGCGACGGCGTCAGCGGCAATCGCCAACTGTTCGCACCGTCGATGAGCTGGCAACTGACCCCGGACCTGAACTGGCTGGTGCAGTACGAATACAGCCGCTACAACCGCACCCCGGATCGCGGCATCCCTGGCGTGAATGGTCGTCCGGCGGACGTCGGCTCGGACACGACCTATGGCAACGATCACGATTACATCGACGACAAGACGCAATCCCTGCGCTCGAAACTCAGCTATGAAATAAACGACAACTGGCAACTGCGCCAAACCCTTGGCGTGTTCAAGCTCGACAGTGATTTCGACAACACCTACCTCACCGGTTTCGATAAAAAAACCAACAAGGTCACGCGCCAGCACTGGCAACAGGATCTGACCACCCGCAACATCTTCAACAACGTTGAACTGGAAGGCGGATTCGACACCTTTGGCCTCGAACACCGACTGCTGACCGGTATCGAAATCGGCAGCCAGCGCCGCGACCCGAAGCTGTTTAACGCTGCCACCGGCAAAACGCCGGGCGCGCAACCGGTGCCGTCGCTCGATCTGTACAACCCTGACCGCAACCTGCGCCACACGGGCAGCATGCAAGTCTTCAGCGACAGCCACACCGAAGTCGAAAGCCGCGCCGTGTATGTTCAAGACCAATTGCGCCTGAACGATCAATGGCAATTGCTCGGCGGCCTGCGCTACGACACGTTCGATATCAAGTCGACCAACCAGCTCAAGAACATCTCCGAAGAGCGTGACAGCCACAGCACCAGTCCACGAGTGGGTCTGGTCTGGACGCCATTGCAGAACCATTCGTTCTACGCTTCCTGGTCGAAGACTTTCTCACCGGTCGGCGGCGGTTTGATCGGTATCACGCCCGGAGCTGCCGGCAATAGCAACGACCTGAGTCCCGAGCTGACCAAGCAGAAGGAAATAGGGGTGAAGAGCGACTGGCTCGACGATCGCCTGAGCACCACGCTGGCGGTCTACGACCTTGAGCTCTACAACCGCCGTACCGCAGATCCAAACGATCCGACGATCACCGTGCTGACCGGTGTCCAGCGTTCGCGCGGGATCGAGTTGACCGCTGCCGGCAAGATCGTTGGCAACTGGTACGTTCGCGGTGGCGTCGGCATGCAGGACGCAACCGTCGAGAAGGACAACAACGGGCTGGAAGGCAAGCGAATCAGCAACGTCGCCAAGCACAACGGCAACCTGTTCCTGACCTGGAAACCGGAAATGGGCTGGTACGCCGAAACCGGCCTGACGATGGTTGGCCAGCGTTACGCCGACAACCTCAACACCACGGTGCTACCGGGTTATGGCCGCTGGGACGCGCTGGCCGGTTACAAACACAAGGACTGGGATGTACGCGCAGCGTTGAACAACATCACTGATCGCGATTATTACGCCTCATCCACCAGCGCCTTCCAGATCCAGCCGGGCGCACCGCGCAACCTGGTGGTGACCGGAACCTACAGCTTCTAGTCAGCGCAAAAACCTGTGGGAGCGAGCCTGCTCGCGAAGGCTTAGTGTCAGTCGATAAAGATGTCGACTGGCCCGACGCTTTCGCGAGCAAGCTCGCTCCCACATTGGTTGGTAGTCATGTCAAAAAAACTTCGTGCATAAAAAAGCGCCGCCATCCCGGCAGCGCTTTTACCAATCCCTGTTGTTGTTCTTATCCTTCCATCACAGCCCACAACGCTTCCAGTTCTGCCTCGCTGAACAGGCCAGCGGGGTAACGCTCGATCATCATCCGGCGCGGATCAGGTCCCCTGATCTGACGCGTTCCATTGGACTTCAACCAGTGCGCGACAATCTGGAGCGATTCGCCGTTGACGGCCACGGGATGCAAAGTCCGCTCGCTGACTACGTTCACTTCGGCGTTCATTTCAGCGCTCTCTCCCCGTTCGTGAGCGGCTACGTTATCCAAGGTTTATGACAGAACTGTTGAAGTTCTCTTCCCCTCCCTAGTACCCCTTGGCCGATACAAGAGCTATGCCAACGTTTCTTATTTGTCGACAAGCGGATACAAAGAAGCCCGCAGTCCAACCGGGCTGCGGGCTTCTCTTCGAACGGCGAGCGCGAATTGGCGCTCAGCTTATTTTTTAATCAACTCAAGCTGTTACGTCAGCACTCACTCTTTGTGGGGCGCTGGCTGCTGCTGGGTAAGGCAGTGAATATTGCCGCCGCCCAGTAACAGTTCACGACCCGGCACCATCACCACTTCGTGCTGCGGGAACAGGTTCTGCAGAATCTCCCGGGCCGGGGCATCCATCGGGTCGTCGAAGCTTGGCGCGATGATGCCGCCGTTGACGATCAGGAAGTTCACGTAGGAGCCGGCCAGACGCACACTCGGATTGCGCTCCTGCGTGCCGTCCACCGGATCGACACCGGCGCACTCTTCTTCGGTCGCATACAGCGGCCCCGGAATCGGCATTTTGTGCACCGTGAACGGGCGCCCCTTGGCGTCGGTGCTGCTTTGCAGCACTTTCATCGCAGCCTGGCAGCGTGCAAAGTTCGGGTCCTGTGGATCATCGGTCCACGCCAGCAGCACTTCACCCGGACGCACATAGCAGCAGAAGTTATCCACATGGCCGTCGGTTTCGTCGTTGAACAGGCCATCCGGCAGCCAGATGATTTTATCCACAGCCAGATTTTCGCTGAGCACCGCTTCGATTTCTTCACGACCCAGATGCGGGTTGCGATTGCGGTTCAGCAGGCATTCTTCGGTAGTGATCAGCGTGCCTTCGCCATCGACGTGAATCGAGCCGCCTTCAAGTACAAAACCTTCGGTGCGATAACGCGGGCTGCGCTCGATCTCGAGGATCTTGCCGCCGACCTGGGAATCACGGTTCCACGGTGAATACAGACCGCCGTCGAAACCACCCCAGGCATTGAAGTCCCAGTTCACACCGCGCACTTCGCCGTTGTTGTTGATGACGAAAGTCGGGCCGCTGTCGCGTACCCAGGCGTCATCGCTGGACATCTCGACCACACGAATATTCGGCACGTCGAGGCGGGCGCGAGCGTTTTCGTACTGGCCGGCGGACACGGCGACGGTCACTGGTTCGAAACGGGCAATGGCTTTGGCCACGGCAGCGTGCGCGGCTTGCGCCGGTTTGCCGCCCAGACGCCAGTTGTCCGGGCGCTCTGGCCAGATCATCCAGGTTTGGGTTTGTGGCGCCCACTCGGCTGGCATGTGGAAGCCGTCAGCGCGTGGGGTACTTTTCAAAGTGGTCATCGGGACTCCAGGGAACCGTCGAGGGTTTTCAGCTTTATAGCCGATAAAAATCGTATTTAAAAGGATGGAAAATGCATTCCATCTAAAAACTCTTAAAATTTACCGATATAAATCCGCTTTATGTAGGAGCTACGGCACGCTGCGATCTTTTGATTTTTGCCTCTGAAAACAAGATCAAAAGATCGCAGCGTGCCGCAGCTCCTACAGGGGATTGGGTTACAGGCCTTCAGTGAGTACCTGGTCGAGCATGTCGACAAAGAAATCCACACTGCGCCGCGACGTCACCATCGGTGGCTTGATCTTGAGCACGTTGAGGAAATCGCCGGTCGGTTGCATGAAGATACCCAGCTCACGCAGACGATCACACAGCAGCGTGGTTTCTTCGGTGGCCGGCTCCAGGGTTTCCCGGTTGCGGATCAATTCAACACCCAAATAAAAACCGGAACCGTGCACCGCGCCCACCAGCGGATGTTTATCGATCAACGCCTCCAGTCGCGCCTTGAAGTGGCCGCCAACCACCTGCGCATTTTCCCAGAGCTTCTCTTCCTCCATCACGTCCAGCACCGCCATGCCGATCTGGCAACTCACCGGGCTACCGCCAGCCGACGAGAAGAAATAACCCTCGGCCTCCAGCGCTTCGGCAATTTCCCGGCGGGTGATCACCGCGCCCAGAGGCTGACCGTTGCCCATGCCTTTGGCCATGCTAATGATGTCCGGCACCACGCCCTGCTCTTCAAAACCCCAGAAGAAATGGCCCATACGCCCATAACCAACCTGCACCTCGTCGGCGATGCACACGCCGCCCTGTGCATGCACCAACGCGTAGACCTGTTTCAGATACCCCGGTGGCAACGAGATGCCGCCAGCGTTGCCATACACCGGCTCGCAGATGAACCCGGCCAGTTGGCGCTTCTGTTCAGCGATCTTTTGCAGATGATGCTCGACGCTGCGCACGTAATCCGGCGCCGAGTCCGGGCCACGGAATTCGCCACGATAGATGTTAGGTGCGGTCACCGCATGCACCCAGTCCGGCCGGCTGCTCAGCGCTTTTGGATTATCGGCAATCGAGGTCGATACCGCGTCGGCGCCGACCGTCCAGCCGTGGTATCCCTCAAGCACGCTGAGCATGTCGCGCCCGCCGCTGTAGGCCCAGGCCAGACGGATCGCCAGATCATTGGCCTCGCTGCCGCTGTTGACCAGAAACACCCGGTCCATGCCTTCGGGCGCCAGCTTCAGCAGCCGCTCGGAAAACTCGGCGACCGCCGCATAGTTGAACCGCGAATTGGTATTGAGCAGCGACCACTGACGTGCCGCGACTGCCGCCATACGTGGGTGACCGTGACCGAGCACCGCAACGTTGTTGAGCATGTCGAGGTAAGAACGGCCCTGCATGTCGATCAGGTGATTGCGCCAGCCGCGCTCGATGCGCGGCGGGTCAACGTAATAGTGTTTTTGCGTGCGGGCGAAACTGGCATTGCGCCGATCGAGCAGGGTTTGCGCGTCCAGCTCCGGTTCGGCATCGCAGGCCAGCCCCAGCAGAGCGGCGGGTGACGGACACAACGCCTGCCACGCCGCCGCCCGCGAAGGCGTGCAGAACAACGGCGCATGCAGATCCGGGCCACGGCTCAACTGCACGATCAACGGGCCATCGACCGAACCCAGCACCTGACCTTTGACCAGCGCCGCGCCGCTGTGCAGTGAAGGGTTCACGCCCCACAGCCGCACGCTCAATTGCGGGCCGTCGAGTTGCAGTGCGCCATCCGCCGCTTGATGCAATACACCGGCAAACGGCGCCTCTACTGCCGTGCCATCCGGCACACGCAATTCGACATGCAGCGGGAACGTGTCCGGCTCATCGGCGCTGTCTACTCGGGTGTGCGACAACCGGTACTGGCCATAACGACTGGCCGCCAGACCGTGGGTCGCCGCAGCCTCAGTCAACAATCGTTGATCGATACCTTGCTGTTCCCAATTACCGGCCTCGAAATGCGGGCTCAAGACACCCAGATCAATCAGCGCAAATTCGCGCCCGACCAGTTCTGGCAACAGCGGCGCGAAACCTTCACTGCCGATGGCAGGCAGGCTCTGGCCGACCGAAGTGACAATCGCCGCTTCCATCAGCGCCAGTGGCACCGAGGTCGCGACGCGGAAAATCTCCCACTCGTGGGCCAGGTTGTCGCGGCTGTAGGTGTTGTCCGGATCGATGCTGACCTGTTGCTCGCCACTGAGTACCAGTACCGCCGCTCGTGCAACGATCAGCGGCCACAGAGCCTGAAGCTCTTCGTGTTGCAGCGGATTGACCGCGTGATAAGCCTGAACCGCCTTCAGGATGACAAACGGATCGCCAGCGGCGTGATGCAACAGCGCCGCACAGGTCACCGACAGATCGGTGATGCGCCAGGTGCGCACCAGATCACCGAAATCGATCACGCCTTGCAACTGCCAGTGGCGCTGCGCGTCACGCTGCCAGACCACGTTGTCATCGGTGATGTCCATGTGAATCGCTTGCACCGGCAGCTTGTCCAGAAGCGGTTGCAGACGACGCTCGGCCTGCTCGGCTGCGTCAGCGATTTGCCCACGCTGCTGGTCATCCTTGATCACCGGCAGCAGATGGCTGATCAGCGCACTGGCATGGCGAGCATCCCATTGCAGCGTGCGTTCGAGGCCCGGGTGATCGAACCCGGCCAGCGCCAGATCCATTTCGCCGCAGAGCCGACCGAACCCGGCCACCACTTGATTACCGAGATGCTCGAGAGCAGTCAGCGGCTGGCCTTCGATGTAGTCCAGCAGCCGCACATGCACCGGCTCGCCGTCGACTTGCAGGGTCAGCAGGTCTTCGCCGCTATTGGCCAGAATTACTCGCGGCACGTGGACTGCCGAATGTTCGGCAAGGTATTTGAGGCCGGCGTGCTGGGCCTGTAACTCCACCAGCGAATAATCGCCACGGCAGATCTTCAAGACGAACCGCCCGCGCACACTGTCGAGGCGGTAGTTGAGATCCTGCTGGCTACCCAGCGCCTGCAACGTGCCACTGAGCCCGTAGTGTTCCGCCAACCATTGCAGAGCCTGCTCCGCAGAAACCTGCGGGCTGGGCAAACTGGCGCGATGAATCAACGTGGCGAGCGGCATGAAACGACCCCTGAAATTTTATTAGGCGCCTATATCGCCACTGCACGGCGCGATACGCAACCCCCGGCCATCCTCACGCTTGATCCAGGACTGGGGATTTGTACTTGAGCACTCGCGCCCGGCACTGCTTTGCGCAAGAATGTCGGCCATTCACGCTTATCAATGGAGAATCCCATGAATGTAATCACCACCGACCTGCCCGGTGTTCTGATCATCGAACCCAAGGTGTTTGGTGACGAGCGCGGTTTCTTCTATGAGAGCTTCAATGCCAAGGCGTTCCAGGAGGCCACTGGCCTGGACACTCAGTTTGTTCAGGACAACCATTCGCGCTCGCAAAAAGGCGTGCTGCGTGGCCTGCATTACCAACTGCAAAACACCCAGGGCAAACTGGTGCGCGTGACGGTCGGTGAAGTGCTTGATGTGGCCGTGGACATTCGCCGCAGCTCGCCGCACTTCGGCAAATCGGTGGCCGTGCGCCTGTCGGCGGAAAACCACCGCCAATTGTGGGTGCCGGAAGGTTTCGCCCATGGCTTCGTGGTGCTGAGCGAGTTCGCCGAATTCCTCTACAAAACCACCAACTATTACGACCCGAGCTCCGAGCGCAGCATTCGTTGGGACGATCCGGCGTTGGGCATTGACTGGCAACTGGACGAAGCACCGAAGCTGTCCGGTAAGGACGCTGCCGCCGCATTGCTCAAGGACGCTGACGTCTTCTCCTGAGGCTAGGCATAATGCGCCTGTCACCTCAGGCGCATCCGGCCCATGAAACCAACCCTCCCTCGCCGCCCCCGCTGGCGCAGTCTCGCGTTGCTGGCCCTGTGCCTGGCGCCGTTGCTGTGGCCGCTGGAACATCTGGCCGAGCGTTATTACCGCAGCGAACTGGCCGGGCAGAACCGGCAGACCCTCGATCTGTACGTCGCCAACCTGTTGGGCACCCTGCATCGCTACGAAGTGTTGCCGACGATTCTTGGCGACCTCCCGGCCCTGCGCTCCGTGCTCGGCGCACCGGATGACGGCGTCACCCAAGGCAATGCCAACCGTCTGCTGAAAAACATCGCCGCCCAGGCTGGTGCCGAAGTCATGTACCTGATGGACACCAAAGGCCAGACGCTCGCGGCATCGAACTGGGACAAACATGACAGTTTCGTCGGGCGTAATTTTTCCTTCCGGCCGTATTTCAGCGAAGCCATGGCCGGACGCTTGGGGCGATTCTTCGGCCTCGGCACCACCTCGGCCAAGCGCGGCTATTTCTTCGCGGCAGCCGTACGTGATGGTGAAAAAATCATCGGAGTGCTGGTGATCAAGGTCGACCTCGACCACACAGAAAGTCTGTGGGGCAAAACCCCGGAACAATTACTGGTAACCGATCACAACGGCGTGGTGATTCTGACCTCGCGCCCGGAATGGCGCTTTCGCTCGACCCGAGATTTGAGTGACACCGAACGTGCGGCAATCACCGCCATCCAGCCCTACCCGACCCGCGAGCCGCGCCCGCTGAACCTCAGCCCGACTGCTTGGCTGACCCAGACCGTGGACATCGCCGAAACCGGCTGGAGCGTGAGCATTCTCGCCCCGCGCACCCTGATCGACCGCCCGGTACGCACCGTCGTGGCGATCGGCGGCGCAACACTTTTGGTGGTCATGCTGTTACTCGGCCTGATGATGCAGCGCCGTCGCCACTATCTGGAACGCATCGCCTTCGAAGCCAAGGCCCGCCGCGAACTGGAAGGCCGGGTGGCGGAGCGTACCAGCGACCTCGAAGGCCTCAACCGGCGTTTGAAACAGGAAGTGCTGGAGCGCGAACAGGCCCAGCAGGAGTTGGTACGCGCCCAGGATGATCTGGTGCAAGCCGGCAAACTGTCGGCGCTGGGGACGATGTCAGCGAGCATCAGCCACGAACTCAATCAGCCACTGGCAGCGATCCGCAGCTACGCGGAAAACGCCGAAGTGCTGCTCGATCACCAGCGTACCGACGACGCTCGCGGCAACCTCAAACTGATCAGCGAACTGACCGGGCGCATGGCCTCGATCATCGCCCACCTGCGTGCTTTCGCCCGTCGTGATCGACATGCGCCGGAAAGCGTCGCCCTGCAACCGGCACTCGACGATGCGCTGGCGTTGCTGGCCAAGCGCCGGCGCAGCATGGAAGTCGAGTTGATCCGCGACCTGCCCGCCGCCACTTTGTGGGTCGAGGCTGGCGAAACCCGTCTGCGCCAGGTGCTCGGCAACCTGCTGGCCAACGCCCTCGACGCGCTGACCGAAAAAGGTCCGCCGCGCAAACTGTGGCTGAGTGCCGAATCCACCGCCGAGGGCGTCAATCTGTACATTCGCGACAACGGCCCGGGGTTCTGCATGGAAGCCCTAGGCCGCGCCAGCGAGCCTTTCTACACCACCAAGACCCGCACGCAGGGCCTTGGTCTGGGACTGGCGATCTGTGAAACCCTGATGCGCGCCTTTGGCGGTGAACTGTCATTTGCCAACCACAAGCAAGGCGGCGCCTTGATCACCCTGCGGCTGCGCGCCGGCGCGCCCGGGGTCAGCCTGCAACCGTCCGAGGACCGAAGTGCATGACCATCGACAATCGCATTCAGGTGGTGTTGATCGACGACGATCCACACCTGCGTCAGGCCCTCGGCCAGACTCTGGATCTGGCCGGGCTGAAAATCCTGCCGCTGTCCGAAGCCCAAGGGCTGGCCGCACAACTGGAACGTGACTGGCCTGGCGTCGTAGTCAGCGACATCCGCATGCCGGGCATGGACGGCCTCGAACTGCTCAGCGAGTTGCACGCTCAGGATCCGGAGTTGCCGGTATTGCTGATCACCGGCCACGGCGATGTGCCGCTGGCGGTGCAGGCCATGCGTGCCGGCGCCTATGACTTTCTGGAAAAACCTTTCGCCAGCGATGCCCTGCTCGACAGCGTGCGCCGCGCCCTGGCCCTGCGCCGACTGGTGCTGGACAACCGCAGCCTGCGGCTGGCCCTCAGTGACCGCAATGAACTGAGCGCGCGACTGGTCGGCCAATCGGCGCCGATGCTGCGCTTGCGTGAGCAGATCGGTTCGCTGGCGGCGACCAAGGCTGACGTGCTGATCCTTGGCGAAACCGGCGCCGGCAAAGAGGTGGTCGCCCGGGCGCTGCATGACCTGTCGAGTCGACGTAACGGCCCGTTTGTCGCGATCAACGCCGGGGCGCTGGCCGAGTCGGTGGTGGAAAGCGAACTGTTTGGCCACGAACCCGGCGCCTTTACTGGCGCGCAGAAACGCCGGATCGGCAAGTTCGAATTCGCCAATGGCGGCACGCTGTTCCTCGATGAAATCGAAAGCATGAGCATGGACGTGCAGGTCAAACTGCTGCGCATGCTGCAAGAGCGTGTCGTTGAGCGCCTGGGTGGCAATCAACTGATCCCGCTGGACATCCGCGTGATCGCCGCGACCAAGGAAGACCTGCGTCAGGCTGCCGATCAGGGCCGCTTCCGTGCCGATTTATACTACCGACTCAACGTCGCACCGCTGCGCATTCCGCCACTGCGCGAACGCGGCGAAGATGCGTTGGTGCTGTTCCAGCATTACGCCGATGAAGCCAGCGCCCGCCACGGTTTACCGCCCCACGAACTGCAACCGGGGCATCGCGCCTTGCTGCTGCGCCACCCCTGGCCCGGCAACGTGCGCGAACTGCAGAACGCCGCCGAACGCTTCGCCCTCGGCCTCGAACTGGCGCTGGACAACACCGAACCCGGCAGTGGCGGCAGCACCGTGGAAGTGTCCGGCGGCGGCCTCAGCGAGCAGGTAGAGAATTTCGAGAAGTCATTGATTGCTGCCGAACTGGCGCGTTCTCACAGTTCGGTGCGCAGCCTCGCCGAAGCGCTGGGCCTCCCGCGCAAAACCCTGCATGACAAGCTGCGCAAACACGGGCTGAATTTCGGTGACAGCAGCCAGGGAGACGACGCCGAATGAGCATCAACAGTGAGTACCTGGAAGCCGTTCTCCATCACGACATTCCGCTGACCCGGGACATGCGCCTCAAGGTGCTCGACTGGCGCGAACAACAGTTGAGCCTGCATCTGCCACTGGAACCCAACGTCAATCACAAGAGCACCATGTTTGGCGGCAGCCTGTATTGCGGCGCGGTGCTGGCGGGTTGGGGCTGGCTGCATTTGCGCTTGAAGGAAGAAGCGATTGAAGACGGGCACATCGTGATTCAGGAGGGGCAGATCAGTTATCCACTGCCGGTGACTGGCGATGCGGTTGCGATCTGTCCGGCGCCGAGTGCGGCGGTATGGAAGAAGTTTCTGACGATGTATCAGCGCTACGGGCGGGCACGGTTGACGCTGCATACGCGGATCGTCAATGCGGGGAGTGATGAAGCGGCGGTGACCTTTACCGGGCAGTACGTTTTGCACCGCTAAAGCAAAAGATCGCAGCCTTCGGCAGCACCTACAGGGAAATACGAAATCCACTGCAGGAGCTGCCGCAGGCTGCGATCTTTTGATCTCAAGAGCGAGCGAGTTCCAGAAGCTTCGCTCGCCACGCAGCCTTTGCCGGCAGCGCCAAAAAGAACTCGTTAAGTAACGATTCCCGCGCCGGATAACTGAACGCTTCACCGCGCAGATCCAGCACCTCACCACCCGCCCCTTCCAGCACGCCCTGCGCCGCTGCGGTGTCCCACTGCGAGGTCGGTGCCAGTCGCGGATAGCAATCCGCTGCCCCTTCGGCCAACAGGCAGAATTTCAGCGAACTACCGATGTTCGCCAATTGCAGTTCACCCAGGCTGGCACTCAGGCCGGCAAGTAAACGCTCCTGCTCTGGACTGGAATGCCGACGGCTCGCCACCACGGTAAATGCTTCACCCGGCGCCAAAACATCGCGCACCGCGATTTCCACAGGCGTGCCATCCATATCCCCGCGCCACGCGCCGAGACCTGCACCGCCGACATAAAAGCGGCCATTGGTCGGCATCGATACCACGCCAAACACCACGCGACCGTTTTCGATCAACGCGATGTTGACGGTGAATTCTTCACTGCCGTTGATGAACTCCTTGGTGCCATCCAGCGGGTCCACCAGCCACCAGCGCTGCCAGCCGGCACGCACGCTTTGCGGGATGTCCGCATCTTCTTCGGAAAGGATCGGAATCGTCGAATCCAGTGCGGTCAGCCCGGCGACGATCACATGGTGCGCAGCCAGATCGGCCGCCGTCACCGGCGAATCATCAACCTTGGAGGTAACCGTAACGTTGGCGCGCCAGAATGGCAGAATCGATTCGCCAGCCTTCAATGCCAGCTCAACCACCGGCGCCATCAATGGGTGGGGAAATTTCACCGATATCTCACTCATGGCTGAAAGAATCCGCGCTGGGTCAGCAAGTCGCGGGTCAGGTACAACGCCGCGAGGGCGCGCCCTTCACTGAAACTCGGGTTTTGCGCCAGGGCTGACAGTTCGCGCAGGTTGACCTTGTCGACGCGCATTGGCTCGGGCTCGTCGCCCTCCAGTTGCTCCTCATACAGATCAGTGGCCAGCACCACCTGAATCTTCTGGCTCATGTAACCGGGCGACAGCGACAGCTCGGTCAGATGCTCCAGTTGCCGGGCGCCATAACCTGCCTCTTCCTTAAGCTCGCGCTCGGCGGCTGCCAGCACATCTTCGCCCGGCTCGATCAGGCCCTTGGGCAAGGAAAGTTCGTACTCGTCGGTACCGCCGCAGTATTCCTCGATCAGTACCGCGTGCTCGGCATCCAGCATCGCCACGATCATCACCGCGCCGTAGCCAGCGCCTCTGCCGACCAGACGCTCGTACGTGCGCTCCACGCCGTTGGAAAAGCGCAGCTTCAATTCTTCGACGCAGAAAATCCGGCTGGTGGCGACGATCTCGCGGGCAAGTACAGTAGGTTTCTGGCGCATGCAAAGCTCCTTGGCGTGAACGCGCTACTATAACGCGGCTTTCCCGATTATTTACGTCGGATATCTTTCTACCGCTCGAGACGTTGCCATGCCTTCTCTACCGTGGTCTGACATTGATACCGTTCTGCTGGACATGGACGGCACGCTGCTGGATCTGCACTTCGACAACCATTTCTGGATGGAACACCTGCCGCAGCGTTACGCCGAACTGCACGGGGTTAGCCGGGCGATGGCCGAAATGGAATTGCAGCCGCTGTTCGAGCGCCACGCCGGGCAATTGCAGTGGTATTGCCTGGATTTCTGGAGTGCCGAGTTGAAGCTGTCGGTGCGCGACTTGAAGCTGGAAACTGCGCACATGATCGCCCTGCGCCCGGACGCCGATACGTTTCTGGCGGCGATCAAACGAGCCGGCAAACGCGTGGTGATGATCACCAACGCGCATCGCGACTCGCTGTCACTGAAGCTGGAACGGATTGAACTGGCGCCGTATTTCGAGCGTTTGATCAGTTCTCACGATTACGGGTATCCAAAGGAAAACCCGCAGTTCTGGGATGCCTTGCAGGCGGACATCGATTTTGACCCGGCGCGCAGTCTGTTCATCGACGACACGTTGCCGATCCTGCGCAGTGCACGGAGTTTCGGCGTGGCGCATTTGCTGGCGGTGAAAGAGCCGGACAGCCGCAAAGGCCCGAAAGACACCGCTGAGTTTGCGGCGGTCGAGGATTATCGGGACTTGATTGCCGGGCTCTGAAACCGGGTTGCCCCAATCGCCAGCAGGCTGGCTCCCACACTGGATCGCATTTCCATGTGGGAGCCAGCCTGCTGGCGATAGCAGTTCGCAGGTTTACTCAGGGATACGCAGAGTCTGCCCTGGATAAATTTTGTTCACATCCTTGAGCATCGGTTTGTTGGCATCAAAAATCTTCTGATACTTGTTGGCGTCTTTATACACTCGCAGGGAAATCGCGCTCAGCGTGTCGCCCTTCTGGACCACGACAAACTGCGCCGCAGCCAGCACCGGCCCAGTCACAGTGATCTGGTCATCGACGCTCCCAACCCCGGCGATGTTACCCGCGGCCAGCACAATTTTTTCTTTCTCTTCCTGACTCGCCACTTCCCCCGTCAGCGTGACTTTGTCGCCGTCCACCGTCGCCTGCACATTTGGATTGCCCAGGCCGACCTTGCTGATATGGTCCTTCAACTGCTCGCTGGCATTGGCGTTGCCAGGGGTCAGCAGATCGATCAGTTTTTCACCGGCTTCTTTCACAAAGCTAAAAAGGCTCATCGTGTTCTCTCCATGGAATAAAAGGGTCAGACGTCCAAGCCTAGACCACGCCAGAGAAACCCGGTTCCAAGCCGACCAATGACCCACCCCGGCCCAAGCGTTAGAATCATCCTCCCCACCCACATCCCCCGGAGCGAAGATGGACATCAAGCAGCTGAAATTCCTCATCGCCCTCGACGAAACCCGCCACTTCGGCCAGGCCGCCGCGCGTTGTCACATTACCCAACCGACCTTGTCGATGCGCCTGCGCAATCTCGAAGAAGAACTCGATTTGCCATTGGTAAATCGCGGTCAGCGCTTCGAAGGGTTCACCGCGCCGGGCGAGCGTGTGTTGGCGTGGGCGCGCACGGTGCTGGCGGCTTACGACGGTTTACAGGCGGAAGCGGCGGCGTGTCGCGGTAATCTGATCGGTACCCTGCGTCTGGGCGTGGTGCCGTTGTCGAGTTTCGATCCGCTGCCGCTGATGCAACGCCTCCATGCCGCCCACCCTAACCTGCGCTTCGAACTGTCGGCGCTGAGTTCGGAACAGATCCTCGAACAACTGGCGAATAACCGTATCGACCTCGGTGTGTCCTACCTCGAACGTCTGGATAACGAGCGATTCGACTCTCTGGCCCTTAGCGAAACCCGCATGGGCCTGCTCTACGACCAGCGCTCCTTCACCTTCGGCGAGGCACCGTTGAGCTGGGAATCGCTGATCGAACTGCCGCTGGGCATGCTGACCAGCGGCATGCATTTTCGTCAGTCCATCGACCACAACTTCCACAGCCGTGGCCTGACCCCGCAACCGTTGCTGCAAACCGACGCCGTGCATCAATTGTTACAAGCTGTGCACGGCGGTTTTTGCTGCGCGATCATGCCGCTCGAAGGCGGCCTGGAAAAGCTCACCGATCACTTGCGCCTGCAACCGATTGAAAACGCCAGAACTCTTGCGCCGCTGGGCCTGATCATGCGCCGTGGCGCCCCACGTTCAGCGCTGGCCGAAGCCTGTTTTGCGCTGTATTAACAATCACCAACGGCAGCCTGATCGACGGCATCTATCAATAGATCGACACTAGCGATTAGACGCGACATGTTGCCGCGCCTAGTCTTAACGGTGATCAATCCGTCGGTGATGCCATGAACGCCAAGCGCCCAGCCTGCGCGGCGCCTGCAATCGAAACGCCCGCGCCCGCCGCTAGCCAGACCTACAGTTACAGTGATCTGCAACGCAATGAATCGGCAAGCACCGCGCTGGCCGAGGAAGTCGCGTTGGCGATTGCCTACAACGGCATCAGCCAGGCCGTGATGCTGGTCACGCCAACCGATCTGGAAGACTTCATCGTCGGCTTCAGTCTCGGCAGCGGCATCATCGAAGACGCTACCGACATCTATGACCTGCAACTGACCGGCGCCGGTTCAGCGCAGTACGCGCAAGTGACCATCGCCAACCGCGCCTTCTGGAACCTCAAGCAACAGCGTCGGCAAATGGCCGGCACCAGCGGTTGCGGGCTGTGCGGCGTCGAAGCGGTGGAACAGGCACTGCCCGATCTCAAGGTGTTGCCGGGGGCGCCGTTGCCACCGATTGAATGGCTCGACGGCCTGCGCCAGCGCATCGGTGCGTTCCAGCCACTCGGCCAGCATTGCGGCGCGGTGCACGCGGCGGTGTTCATGAACGCCAGCGGCGAATTGCTGCTGGGCCGCGAAGACATCGGCCGGCACAACGCCCTCGACAAGCTGATTGGCGGCCTGATCCGCCAGAAGATTTCCACAACCGGCGGCCTGGCGATTGTCACCAGCCGTTGCAGTCTCGAATTGATCCAGAAAGTTTTGCGCGCCGGCATCCAGACTCTGGTCAGCCTGTCCGCGCCTACGGGCCTTGCCGTGCAATGGGCCCGTCGCCACAACCTCAATCTCATCCACCTGCCGCAGAAGAATGCGCCGCGGGTCTACAGCCCTGCGATGGAGAACCAAGCGTGAGCCAACATCATCAAGCCGACCAGAAACCCGTCCCGCGCTACAAGCCTTACAAAGGTGCTGCCGGCGGCTGGGGTGCGCTGATCAGCGTGGCACAGGCCTGGTTGACCAGCGACAACGCGCTGAAAAACCTGCGCATGATGCTCAAGACCAACCAGAACGGCGGCTTCGACTGCCCGGGTTGCGCTTGGGGCGACTCGCCGGAAAGCGGCATGGTCAAGTTCTGCGAGAACGGCGCCAAAGCGGTGAACTGGGAAGCGACCAAGCGCCGGGTGGATGCCAAGTTCTTTGCCAAACACAGCGTTACCTGGCTGCTGGAGCAGAGCGACTACTGGCTCGAATATCAGGGTCGCCTGACCGAGCCAATGGTCTACGACGCCGAGACCGACCGTTACAAAGCTATCGCCTGGGATGACGCCTTCGCGCTGATCGGCAAGCACCTGCAAGCGCTGCCTAGCCCTGATCTGGCCGAGTTCTACACCTCGGGTCGCGCCAGCAACGAAGCGGCGTACCTGTATCAATTGTTCGTGCGCGCCTACGGCACCAACAACTTCCCCGACTGCTCGAACATGTGCCACGAGGCCAGCGGTGTGGCATTGGCGCAGAGTGTCGGCGTCGGCAAAGGCACCGTGACCTTCGATGACTTCGAACACGCCGATGCGATTTTCGTCTGGGGCCAGAACCCCGGCACCAACCACCCACGGATGCTCGAACCGCTGCGCGAAGCCGTCAAACGCGGCGCACAAGTGGTGTGCATCAACCCGCTGAAAGAGCGTGGTCTGGAACGCTTCCAGCATCCGCAACACCCGATCGAAATGCTCACCAACGGCGACAAACCGACCAACACCGCGTATTTCCGCCCGGCACTGGGCGGCGACATGGCGCTACTGCGCGGCATGGCCAAATTCCTGTTGCAGTGGGAACGCGATGCGCAGAAGGCCGGTGCGCCAGCAGTGTTTGACCATGACTTCCTCAACGAACACAGCGCCAATGTGCTGGAATACCTCGGCGCCGTTGACGATACGCCGTGGGAGCAGATCGTTGAGCAGTCGGGCCTGACGCTGGTGGAAATCGAACAAGCGGCACGCATGTACGCCAAAGGCAAGAACGTGATCATGTGCTGGGCGATGGGCATCACTCAGCATCGTCATTCGGTGCCGACCATCCAGGAAATCGCCAACCTGATGCTGCTGCGCGGCAACATCGGCAAGCCCGGCGCAGGTCTGTGCCCGGTGCGTGGCCACAGTAACGTGCAGGGCGACCGCACCATGGGCA
Source organism: Pseudomonas sp. McL0111 (assembly GCF_052567255.1). Taxonomy (NCBI): domain Bacteria; kingdom Pseudomonadati; phylum Pseudomonadota; class Gammaproteobacteria; order Pseudomonadales; family Pseudomonadaceae; genus Pseudomonas; species Pseudomonas sp. McL0111. The sequence goes on from NZ_CP199585.1 coordinate 1,222,311, forward strand.
TCAACGAGCGTCCGCCAGTCGCGTTCCTTGATTCGCTGGAGCGTCGCTTCCAGTTCAAGGTGCCGCGTCACAACGGGCACAACGTGGTCGAGGCGATTCATGCGATGGCCGAGGGCCGTGCCAAGGTATTCATCGGGCTGGGCGGCAACTTTGCTCAAGCTACGCCGGATAGCCCGCGCACCTTCGCGGCGCTGAGCAATTGCGACCTGACCGTGCAGATCAGTACCAAGCTCAATCGTAGCCACCTGGCGCATGGCAAGAACGCGTTGATCCTGCCATGCCTGGGTCGCACCGACATCGATATCCAGACCGAAGGCCCGCAAGCGGTAACCGTCGAAGACTCGTTCAGCATGGTCCACGCCTCCAACGGCCAGTTGCAGCCGTTGTCGAACCAGATGCGTTCGGAGCCGGCCATCGTCGCCGGCATTGCTGCCGCTACTCTCGGCAGCAAACCGGTGGACTGGAACTGGCTGGCGGCCGATTACGCACGCATCCGCGACCTGATTGCCGACACCATTCCCGGCTTCAAGGACTTCAACGAGAAGCTCAAAAATCCGGGCGGTTTCTATCTCGGTAACAGCGCTGGCGCGCGCAAGTGGAACACCCCATCGGGTCGCGCCAATTTCCGCGCAAACCTGCTGCCCAAGGATCTGGTGCACGAACGCACCCGCGCCACCGGGCAACTGCCGGATCTGATCATGCAATCGATGCGCTCCCACGATCAGTACAACACCACGATTTATGGCCTCGACGACCGTTATCGCGGGGTGAAAGGCCAGCGCGATGTACTGTTTGCCAACGAGGCCGACATCATTCGCCTGGGCTTCCGGCCAGGGCAGAAAGCCGACATCGTGTCGCTGTGGGACGATGGGCGTGAGCGTCGGGTGAAAGGCTTCACTCTGTTGGCGTTTGATATTCCGGCAGGTCAGGCAGCGGCTTACTACCCAGAGGTCAATCCACTGGTGCCGCTGGAGAGCACTGGCGACGGAAGCCATACGCCGACGTCGAAGTTCATTGCGATTCGCCTGGAAGCAGCGAGTGAGACCGGACTGATTATGGCCAAGTCTGCTTGATGTGTTGCCAAGGCTGACCCCTTCGCGAGCAAGCTCGCTCCCACATTGGAATACATTTCAAATGTGGGAGCGAGCTTGCTCGCGAAGGCGGTAGTCGATTCAGCAGATTTGTTTGTAACCGGTACTTTTCAAACGCCCACAAAAAAGGCCGCTTTTGCATAAAAGCGGCCTGTCCGAAGTAGCTAAAGACCAGCGAAAATCGCTTAAGTTCCGCATATAAAACAGTAACTTGCGAAATTGTATACAAGTCGTGTTATTCGTCGGATTTCGATTGTCACGGTTGTTACACAGCCTCAGGATCGGCGCCGTCATCCCTTTGAGGCTCCTCTATGAAGTTCTCCTCGATTCTCTTGTTGTCCCTTGGCCTGGTCAGTGGCTTCGCTTCTGCCGGAGGCACCACCGAAGCAGGTGTGGGCGGCGCATTGGGCGGGGTTCTTGGCTCGGTCGTCGGTCAATCGTTAGGCGGCAACACAGGTTCCACCATCGGCGCAGCCCTGGGCGGCGCGGGTGGTAGCGCAGTTGGCGCCAACAAACACAGCCGTGGCGAAGCGGCCATTGGCGGTGCGTTGGGCGCAGCGGGTGGTAACGTGGTTGGCCGCAGCATGGGCGGCACCACCGGCAGCCTGATCGGCTCCGCAGCAGGTGGCGGCGCCGGTGGCGCGCTCGGTAACTACATGGGCAACAAGAGCAATGACGATGACCGTCATTACGATCGTGGCCGTGACCGTGATCGTCGCTACTATCGCGACGACCACCGTGGTCGTGGGCATGCCTATGGCCACCGCAAGCATCACCGCTACTACCGCGACTGAGGCTTCGCCTCCTCGGCCGGTACAGAACAATCGCAGCTCCCCCGGGCTGCGATTTTTTTTGCCTGAGGCTAAACCACCAATCGCTCCAGTGCCTGGCGTAACCCGGAAGGAATCGCTACAGGCTGATTCGATGCCCGATCGACAAACACATGAACGAAACGACCAGCCGCGCAGGCCTCGCTTTCGCCGACCTTGAACACCGCCAGTTCGTATTGCACCGAACTATTGCCCAGTTTGCCGACCCGCAGACCGATCTCGATCAGATCAGGGAAAGCAATCGACGCAAAATAATCACACGCCGAACTGACCACAAAACCCACCACTTCACCGTCATGGATATCCAGCCCACCAACCTGAATCAGATAGGTGTTAACGGCGGTATCGAAGAAGCTGTAGTAGGTAACGTTATTGACGTGACCATAGGCGTCGTTGTCATGCCAGCGCGTGGTGATTGGCTGGAAGTGCGGGTAGTCGGTGCGTTGATTCATTCGAAACTCTCATCTGATCGCCCTCACGCTGACCGTGAGAACGACCACTATACCTGTGGGAGCGGGCTTGCCCGCGAAGGCGCCCGCACAGACACCGCATCACTCAACGGTCAGCAAACCCTTTCCCCTGAGCCGCAAGTTCGCCAATCAATCGCGCAGGCTTCCACTGATCGCCCTGCCGCGTTTCCAGCGCCAGCAACCGCTGATGAATATCCGCCAGCCCCTGCTGATCTGCCCAGGCCATCGGCCCGCCTTTGTCCGCCGGGAAGCCATAGCCATTCAGGTACACCAGATCAATATCGTGCGCCGACCCGGCAATGCCTTCCTGAAGGATCTTCGCTCCTTCGTTAACCAGTGCCAGCAGGCTGCGTTCCAGAATCTCCTCCGGCCCGATCTCACGACGCTGGAAGCCCAGCGCTTCACTGACTTCCAGCACCAGTGCATCGACCTCAGGGTCATGTTCGGCCTGACGACTGCCCGCCTCGTAATGGTAGTAACCATTGCCGGACTTCTGGCCGAAGCGGCCCATTTCACACAAGCGGTTATCCACTTGAACTTCGGGCGCATTCTGCCCTTTACCGGCCAGTTCACGGGCGCGCCATTCCAGATCGATGCCGACCACGTCGTACATGCGGAATGGCCCCATGGCGAAACCAAAGCCCTGCAATGCCGCATCGACCTGGTGTGGATAAGCGCCTTCCAGCAACATCTTGCGTGCCTCAAGGGCATACGGATGCAGCATTCGATTGCCAATAAAACCATGGCAGTTGCCCGAAACCACACTGACCTTGCCCATGCGTTTGCCGAGCGCCAGCGCCGCTTCCAGCGCTGCCGGAGAGGTTTGTGCACCACGAACGATTTCCAGCAGTTTCATGATGTGCGCCGGGCTGAAGAAATGCAGGCCCAGCACTTGCGCCGGACGCCGTGTCGCGGCGGCAATCGCATCGATATCCAGTGCCGAAGTATTGCTCGCGAGCAACGCTTCAGGCTTGAGCAATCCATCCAGCTCGCGGAAGATTTTCTGCTTGAGTTCAAGATTTTCGTACACCGCTTCGATCACCAGATCGACATCACGGATCGCGGCGTAATCCGCCGCCGCCGTCACCCGGGCGATACGCGCATCCGCCTCGGCCTGATCGATGCGGCCCTGACGCACGTTATGCGCATAGGTATCGGCCACCGTGGCCAAGGCCTGCTCAAGCATCTGCGGATTGTTATCGACCCACCGCACCGCAACGCCGGCATTCGCCAGACACATGACAATGCCACGGCCCATGGTGCCCGCACCGATCACGGCGGCCTGCTGAATATCGAAAGACGTCTGGCTCATATTGTTCTCTTGTGGGTGATCCAAAGACTGGTCTCACCATAGTCAGCCATCGACGGAAATTGAAGTTTATTACCGTGATGATCGACATTCAGCGGATGGATGCAGCTCCGCCCACGCCCGCACTTCAGCGTAGGGATACTCCTCCAGCGCCGCATACCCGGAAATCGTCCGTGCCTTGAGCTTGGTGAACAGTGGCACGCTGATCCCGCAGAGAAACCGCGTCAGCCGCTCCGCCGAGGGCTTGCTGCCGGTGTGTTGCTCATGCCTGTGGATAAAATCCTCGCACAGCACATCGAAACTCTTATCCACAAGCGGTGGCAGTTCCGGTGGCGCCGGCAACCGGGCGATGTCCCCGTGACACACCGAACAATGCCCGCAACGTTCCGGCGCATTGTGATCGCCGAAATACTCGGCCAGTCGATAACCCAGGCAATGTTCAGTGGCGAACAGCTCCAGCATCGCGTGAATCCGCGTGATTTCAGTTTGTTCATGGCGGGTGAAATACGCGTGTAATTCTGCACTCAAGACATCACTGTCGAAGTCGCTGTGCAACAGGCTGTAGACCTCGGTCATCTGCTTGCTTTCCAGTTCGACCCAGCCCTTCTCCTGAAAGTAATCCAGCGCCTTCACCACTCGATTGCGCTCGGCTGAATACTGCTCGTACATCGCATCGAAATTCACCGTGGCCCAAGTGCGCGCACGGCTAGAAGTCTGGATGATCGCCGCAACGAAATCCCGGCGCTCACCTTCGAAACGCTCAAGCAGCGCTTCCGGTTCCAGCAAATATTTGAAGCGGTATTCTGCATAGTAGGCGTAGCGCGGTGCGATCAGCTCACGCAACTCCAACTGCACCAGCAAAGTCTTCAGCGGCAAGGCGCGAATGTTGCTCTGATCCGCCAATGGTCCGAGCAGAAATTCCCACTGACCTTCCGGGGCCGATGCCTTCAGTTCGTCGAGCACATAACGAATGCCATCACGCTCCGGGGTGTCGCCGTAGACGAAGTTTTCCAGCACGTTGAGGCTGTCGCGGTTGGCCAGCACCAGACAATCCGATGGCTGCCCGTCCCGCCCGGCGCGACCGATTTCCTGACTGTAGTTTTCGATGGATTTGGGCAGGTCGAAATGCACCACGTTGCGGATGTCGCTCTTGTCGATGCCCATGCCGAACGCGATGGTGGCGACGATACAATTGGACTGTCCGCCCATGAAGCGTTTCTGGATCGCTTCACGCTGGTCATGAGGTAAACCGGCGTGATACGCCTCGGCCTGAATGCCGTTTCGCTCAAGATGTTCAGCGATGTGCTCAGCGGTTTTCTGCAAGGTCACATAAACGATGCTCGGCTGGCCGGGACGCGCGGCCATCCACTCCACCAGACGCCGGCGCTTGTCCTGGCCACGCACCGGTTCCACCAGCAGATTGAGGTTGGGCCGATAGAAACCGGTGGTCACCACATCCTCGGCGGCGATAGCGAATTTGGTCTGCATATCGGCAATGACTTTCGGCGTCGCCGTGGCCGTCAGCAGCAGGGTTTGCGGGATATTGAACTGACGCTGGTAGTCCGGCAGCTTGAGATAGTCGGGGCGGAAATTGTGGCCCCATTCCGATATGCAGTGCGCCTCGTCCACCACCAGCAACGAGATCGGCACCTGCTGCAAGAAATTACGGAAGCGCTCGTTCTTCAAGCGCTCCACGGAAATCATCAGGATCTTCAATTCACCCGAACGGGCGCGCGCCATCACATCGTTGGCGTCATCGCGACTCTGCGCCGAATCGATACTGCCGGCACTGATGCCGTGGCGTTGTAAAAAGCCGAGTTGATCCTGCATCAGCGCCAGCAACGGCGAAACCACCAGGGTCAGATGCGGCAGCATCAACGCCGATAATTGATAGCAAAGAGACTTGCCTGAGCCGGTGGGAAAGATCGCAGCCGCCGAGCGTCCGGCCAGCACCGCGCTGATCGCGGCTTCCTGCCCGGGTCGAAACTGTGGATAACCAAAAACCTGTTCCAGGGTGTTGTGCATTCGCTGTCACTCCGTTGACCGCTGTCATGCCAACAGCCTAGCGGGCGATCACAGCGAGTCGAGAAAAGGCCGGGGGCAATTCGATACGGAATGATACAGCGAATGGCGCGATCAACACGCCACCCTGTGGGAGTGAGCTTGCTCGCGAAGAGGCCCTTCAGAACGACACAAACTTAAACATCTCAGGGATGCAAAACCGCCACACGCAGTTGCTCATCCAGCATCTGCTCATGCACACCCTGGCTCTTGCTCGCCCACAGCGCATGGGCCGGGCTGATGTCGCCAGTAAATGCCGCAGCCAGTTGCCGCAATTCGGCGACACTGCGCACACGCGGACAAAACGGCTGATCGTCGCAGTCCTGACTGGCGTTGCGATAGGTACTCAGCAAACGATCCCACAGACCGTCGCGTACTTGCCTGATCGATTTGAGTTGTACGTGCGGCACACCGAGCCGCTGTTCAAGCTCCTTCTCATCCAGTGCCTCGCAGGCGAGCAGCGCTTTGGCGAACATCAGCACTTCGCCACGCGAAGCCGTGTCCACACTGGCCTGACTGGTGAGGGCATCGGGCCAGCCGGTACGTTCCAGATTGGCAAACATCAGTGCGTTGGCCGCATCCGACGCCAACGCCAAACGACAGCCGCTGGCCCACAGCAACAAAATCGAGGCCATTCGTAGCCATTGCATACCTAATTCCCTTTAAGCGTGTGTCGGACGTATGGAAACGCCCTACGGATTCTGGCGCGCACCATACAGAGATTTACTGCGAATCGCCTGACAAACCCGTGGGAAATTTTACCTCTAAGGGTTTTGCCCTGAAAAAGCCACGAAACCTCGTAGGGCAAATGCCCTAACCACGGAAAAACCCCTACAAACTCTGTCCATCGCGGCTGTCTTGTCGCTGCGTGTAACGCACTTCTATAGTGGCCGGCGCAGCTGGAAATACCGGAGCGAATTCGTACAGGACACATCCACCCATGAACACGTACAACCCATTGATCCACCGTTACCGCCCATTAAAAACCAACTACAGCGATAACCCGGTACTGGTCGTCGATACCCAGGCTCGTCACTCTGATCTGCTCGATGCCGCTCACCAACGTATTTGCGCGGCCAGCGACTTGTTGGAAACTCTTTACTGTTTGTGTTTCAAGCAAGCCGACGTAAAGGATATCCCCAATATCATCAATGCCCTTTATTTACTGACACAAGATGGCTGCGAACTACTGGAAGTTGCAAAACAACAACTCACACATCGAACCTGAGGCACAGAAAACAAATCCAGCAACAATCAACTGCTTTATTATAAAGACCATCGACATTAGTTTGCTCCTACTTCAATAGAGAGCAACAACATGACTACATTAACTATATTCTTTTGTGGCACCGGTTCTACCAAGTTCGATACAACTAATGAAAACTTCTGGAATGGTGAACTGGTTTCCACCCTCGCCTCGCACCATTCCGGTCGCGAGTTCGCGGAATGGATCGTGGTCGACGGCCCCGGCACCAGCAACCTGCAAGCCGACGAACTGTTCACCAAGTCCGCTGACTACGGCCTAAGTGGCACGCTGTTCGGCAAGGGCTGGGAGGAAAACGTACTGCACGCGGTCAACATCATCAAAGGCAAGTGCGACTGGCAGCGCGAGCAATTGTCCGAAACCGAATACAACCGCCTTAAAGCGGCCGGCATTCCCATTGAAGATGTAAAAGCCGAAGGGTCGTGGTTCTGGCGTAAATATAACTACGGTGATCGCAGCGTAACCAATCAAAAATTACAGGAAAAGATCATCGAACTTTTTCGCAAAGATGGAATTATTCCAACTCAAGTAAACCTGGTAGGTTGGAGTCGCGGCGGTATCAGCTGCCACATGCTGGCCAACGCAATGTTCAAGGACAACGCACTGAAAAACATTCCGGTCAATATCTTTGCGATTGACCCTGTACCGGGTATCGGCAACTTTCAGGAGCAACGAGTCAAACTTAACGCCAACGTCAAAGAGTATGTAGGCTTCTACGCCCGGGATGAACGCTCCAAAGGTTTCAGCTGCGTGATCCCGCAAACCGCCACAGGCACTCGAACCCACATCTTCCCCATCCCCGGTCGCCACGCCACCCTGGTGGGCAACGCTTCCGCCGATGGTGTTGCAGGTGCAAAAGTACTCGCCGAGCCGGGGCGTTTCGTTCGCCACTTTGCCGAGATTTGCCTCAAGCGCTGGGGCACTCCACTGACCAATCCACTGAATCTGACCGACGCCGACCTCAAAGTCTGTGGCGACGCGATGGTCAAGGACGCAGCGAAATACAAGGCGATGGAAAAGAATTCCTATACCTGGTTCACCGAACTGGATCAGGGCGAACGCTATGTTTCGCTGGGCAGCAAAGGCGTGAGTTTTTCGTCGGTGAAGGGCGGGATTTATGCGCCGGATACCGGGTTGGCGACCAGCGTGCTGGATCTTGCTGCGTATCGGCATATTCGTTGAGGTGGAGCCGGGTGAACCGGACGAAAAATCCGACAGTCGTTGCCTATCGAATCTTCGGCCCGTTCCTACAAGCCCAGCCACCTTATCTTCTATCGCTGCTCGTTAGCTCGAACCTATAGTCGTGACTGTCGCTGCCAAATCAGCGACTCGGGTTTGGTCACCTGAAATTGAGAGAGAAACTGCGCATGCCCTTGTATGCTTGCCGCCTTCTATATGTGCGGCACGCTTTATGGCGGCTGTGTTTGGGACGCTTCGGCGTACCTAGGGTTTATCTCTCTCCTTGGTTGACCAACCCGAACAAAGTCCGCCTCCCATCGTTTGATCATGGTGGTGGTGGCTTTTGAAACGCCTATAGAGAGAGAAGAACAATGAAATCATGGAACTCGCTCACCACCGATCGATACCGCCCACTCGAATCCAGCCTCACCGACACGGACGCTGAGTCTTCGGATCGCTCTCACGGCTTACCTGAGAGCGATTAAGAAAAAGGTGATCAAACACAGGACTGACCATGAGCAAATTTTTTGATGAGCTGATAGAAAGCGTGCCGCACTTAAGTAGCAGTATTCTGGCTGTATATATAAAAAACAGCTGGAATAATGGCAGTTAACCAGAAACACTGTCGCTCATCTTCCACAAACGGCAACCTTCAACTTAAGTGCTATTATTCTGGCAGTTAAGGCTAAAAAATGAAGGAATACTGCCACATGGCCAAGAAAACAGCGCCACTTTTGCCTTCCTCCACTCGACTGCTGTCCGAATTTGGCGAACGGCTGAAGCTGGCTCGTCTACGCCGCAAGTTGACGGCCAAGCAGGTCGCTGAACGAGCAGGAATGTCGCTGACCACCTTGCGCAATCTCGAGTCGGGTGAATCCGGAGTAACCATCGGTGCTTATTTGTCGGTCATGCAGGTGCTGGGGCTGGAAAAGGATCTGAACCAGCTTGCCGCGACCGACGAAACGGGTCGCCAAATACAGGATGCTCAATTAGTGCCCGCATCAAGATCCCCGACCAAAAAGCCGCAACGAGTAAGCGGCGTCAGCGCGGTAAAAAAAGCTGCATCTGATCAAACGGGGACTCCAAGCGTCATCGATGCCGCTACCACCACAAAACTTCCGGCTGATTTCCCATTCAACACACACTCCCTTTCCGAACTTTTGAAGAAGAAAAAGCCAGGCACCGCAGGTGAGAAATGACGCTGATCGCTGTTTATGCTGACTGGGAATCGTTGAACGGCGCCAGACGTCTTGGATTTCTGCACGCAAGAAAAACACGTAACACCAACGTGTTTGAATTTGAGTATGACCCGAAGGCGCTAGCCGATCCGGAGTTGAATTTCACAACACTAGACCCACGAATCGGGCTTTTTCAAGGCCGCCAGTTCCCCGGTCAGCATCAGAGTCGTTTTGGCATCTTTGCAGACTCAAGCCCTGATCGGTGGGGTCAACTGCTGATGAAACGCCGACTGGAAAGGGATATTCGGGACGGTTTGGTTCCCAAGGACAGCAAGTTGTTCGAATCCGATTATCTTCTCGGCGTACATGACCAGTTCCGCGTCGGCGCCATACGTTACAAACTCAATGACGAGGGTAACTTTCTCGACGACCGCGACGGTATTGCCGCCCCGCCCTTTGTCGAGCTGCGAGCCTTGGAGCAGGCAAGCAGAGCTCTCGAAAACGATCCGGATAACACGGCAGCCGATGGCCGCGAATGGCTAAGAATGCTCATCGCACCCGGCGGCTCGCTAGGTGGTGCCAGACCCAAGGCCAGCGTCGTCGACGAGCACGGCCAACTTTGGATCGCCAAGTTCCCCAGCACGCGAGACGATTACGATGTCGGCGGATGGGAAATGGTGGTGAATGCTTTGGCGGACAACTGCGGATTACGCGTAGCAAGCGGCTTGGCCCGACGCTACGCGAGCGATCACCATTGCTTCCTGGTCAAACGCTTCGACCGAACCGAACGCGGCGGCCGACACCACTTTGCCTCAGCCATGACCATGACCGACCGCGTGGACGGTGATGACGCCTCTACAGGTGCCAGCTACCTGGAATTGGCAGAAGTCATCATGGAGCATGGTTCGCAACCCAATGCCGATCTTCGTGAGTTATGGTCGAGAATCGTCTTCAACATCATGGTTTCCAACACCGACGACCACCTTCGTAACCATGGTTTCATTCTCGACCCTGGTCGAGGCTGGCGACTGTCTGCGGCCTATGACATGAATCCGGTGGCGCACTCTGATGGGTTGAAGCTGAATATCACCGATGCGGACAACGCGCTGGATCTGGAGTTGGCTAGGGAAGTGGCGGAGTATTTTCGGATTGGCCGAAGCGATGTGGAGGCAATCATTGACCACTTCAGACTTACGATTGGTAACTGGCAGGAGGTAGCGGGTGCTTTGGGACTATCGAGGCGTGAGCAGGACAACATGGCTGCCGCATTTCGTGCCGTTTAATGCCCACAAAAAAGCCGCCTCAAGAGGCGGCTTTTTCATTCGCTGAAAACCGATCTTACAACTTCGGCCCAGCAGCCTTGATCGCGTCGCTCACTTCGAACTTCTTGAAGTTCTCGATGAACAGACCGGCCAGTGCTTTCGCGGCTTCGTCGTAAGCAGCCTTGTCAGCCCAGGTGTTGCGTGGGTTGAGCAGGTTGGTTTCAACACCCGAGACGGCCAGTGGCACGTCGAGGTTGATGGTGTCGAGGTGTTCGGTTTCGGCACCGATCAATGCACCGCTCTGGATCGCAGCGATCACGGCGCGGGTGGTCGGGATGTTGAAGCGTTTGCCGACGCCGTAGCCACCGCCGGTCCAGCCGGTGTTGACCAGGTAGACCTTGGAGCCGAAGCCGCGGATGCGCTTGATCAGCAGCTCTGCGTATTCGCCAGCCGGACGCGGGAAGAACGGTGCGCCGAAGCAGGTGGAGAAAGTCGACTTGATGCCGCTACCCGAACCCATTTCAGTCGAACCCACCAGAGCGGTGTAGCCGGACAGGAAGTGGTAGGCCGCTTGTTCTTCGTTGAGGATCGACACTGGTGGCAGCACGCCGGTCAGGTCGCAGGTCAGGAAGATCACAGCGTTTGGCTCGCCGCCCAAGTTCTTCTCGGAACGCTTGGCAACGTGCTCCAGCGGGTAGGCTGCGCGGCTGTTCTGGGTCAGGCTGACATCGGCGTAGTCGGCGTGCTTGGCATCGTCGATGACGACGTTTTCCAGAACTGCGCCGTGCTTGATGGCTTTCCAGATGACCGGCTCGTTCTTCTCGGACAAGTCGATGCATTTGGCGTAGCAGCCGCCTTCGATGTTGAAGACAACGCCTTCGCCCCAGCCGTGTTCGTCGTCACCGATCAGGTAACGGCTTTCGTCGGCCGACAGGGTGGTTTTACCGGTGCCCGACAGACCGAAGAACAGGGTCACGTCGCCTTCTTCGCCGATGTTGGCAGCGCAGTGCATTGGTAGCACGTCAGCGGCCGGCAGCAGGAAGTTCTGCACCGAGAACATGGCTTTCTTCATTTCACCGGCGTAACGCATGCCGGCGATCAGCACTTTCTTCTGGGCGAAGTTGAGGATCACGCAGCCATCGGAGTTAGTGCCGTCACGCTCAGGCACGCATTCGAAGTTGGCAACGTTGAGCACTTGCCACTCGTCACGACCGGCCGGGTTGTACTGAGCCGGGTTGATGAACAGGCAACGACCGAACAGGTTCTGCCAGGCAGTCTGAGTGGTCATTTTCACGGCGAGGTAGTGATCTTCCGCCGCGCCTACATGCACATGGGAAACAAAGTGCTCTTGCGCGTTGTTGAACGCTTCGACGCGAGCCCACAAGGCATCGAACTTGTCGGCCGGGAACTTGCGGTTGATCGGGCCCCAGGCGATGGCAGCCTGGGTGGAAGGCTCTTCAACGATGAAACGGTCGACTGGCGAACGGCCGGTGCGATGACCGGTGCGAACTACCAGAGCGCCGGTATCGGCAAGCTCGCCTTCACCGCGGTTCAAGGCTTCTTTAACCAGATCATCAACACTCAGATCGGTGTACACGGCGTTATTGGCTTGCGTCATGAGGTTCCCCGTCGGCCAGTGGCCGAGTGTGCTCCAAACGTTTTGTAGTAGAAAGTCGTGCACTACTACCGCGAAAAAAGTGGGCCGGATTATGCCAGAAAAGCCCAAAAAGAGTAGGGCCCTCCCGTCGTAACGGCGTAATTCCGTCGTTGAGCAGTGAATTTACCTACGCTGAACCGTTTTAGTGCCGGGTATCTGACGGCGTCTCGACGCCCGCTCCAGAGAACAATTGAGCGACATCGGCAGCATCGAACAGGTAGCGCTGGTTGCAGAACTGGCAATCGATCTCGATGTTGCCACCGTTTTCGACCACCAGCGCCTGCGCATCTTCCAGACCCAGACTGACCAGCGCATTGCCCGAGCGTTCCCGCGAGCAGCTGCAACGGAAGCGCAGATTCTGCACGTCGAACAGACGCACCTGCTCTTCATGGTAGAGGCGATGCAGCACGGTTTCGTTGTCCAGGCTCAACAGTTCATCGGCGGACAAGGTGCTGGCCAGCGCGGTGATGTGCTGCCAGCTGGCGGCGCGTTCTTCTTCATCTTTCAGGCGATCGGCCGGCAGTTGTTGCAGCAGCAGACCACGAGCGCGACGGCCGTCGGCGTAGAGCTTGAAGCGCGTGCCGACCTGTTGCGACATGACGAAGTAATTGGTGAAGCAGTCGGACAGGGTTTCGCCGTCGAGATCGACGATGCCCTGATAACGCTGGCCAATTGTCGGGTCGATGGTCAGGGCCAGAACGCCGTTGGGCATCAGGTCGGCCAGGGTCGCATCGGGGGCGATCTGATCGGCTTCGTATCGGGCCAGGCCGCGAATATCGCGATCACTGGAGCACTCGATCATCAGCATCGGGATCGGGCCTTCGGAACGCGCCTGCAAAATCAGCAAGCCATCGAACTTCAAGGTGCCGACCAGCAACGAGGCGGCAGCCATCAGTTCACCCAGCAATTGCGCAACCGGTTCCGGGTACGGGTGCTTGGCGAGGACCTCGGCGTAGCTGCGCTCCAGCGCCACCAGTTCGCCGCGAGTGTCGCTGTCATCGAAGATGAAGCGTTGGGAAAAGTCGGTATCTGGAAGGTCGGTCATAGGTTTTAGGTATCTGAATGTGATGACAAAATGGTTACAAAAGATGAAAATCCGGCGCTTCTTGGCACCGTTTTGGTGCGAAATGTTCAGCCACGGGAGGCATTTTATGAACAATCCGGGTTTGTTCCAATCTAGGTGGAACCTCGGCCGGCTGGTTTTGTGCAACGTAGTGCCATTAGCACTACTGGCTTTCTGGTTATGGCCTACGGGCCAGATGCTGTGTGTGATTTTCGACGAGTGGCTGTTTCGCTCACTCAATGCACCACTGGCCAGCAACCCCATATGGCTCCACATCTGGGCAATTGCAAGTCTGCGCCCGTTCGACATCGTAGTGGGACTGATCCTGCTGACGCTGCTGATCAAGGGCGACTGGGTGTTCAAGGCCGTTGACGTGCGTCGGGCTTTTTTCGGTTTTCTGTCGATCCTGCTGCTGATGGTGGTGATCCGCGCGCTGTTTTCCAAGTTCGCCGACTACATGGACTGGCAACACAGCAGTCCGTCGATGATGCTCGAAGGCGCAGTGCATATGAGCGACTACTTCCCGCACCTTGAGAAGACCTGGGAGCTGAAGGATCGCTCAAGCCAGAGTTTCCCCGGTGATCATGCTTCGGTGCTGCTGATCTGGGCGCTGTTCATGGGGGTTTTCAGCCGTAGTGTTGGTCAATTCCTGGTGGTTTGGGGCCTGGCGCTGTTGTTTATGCTGCCGCGTTTGGTAGCCGGGGCGCATTGGGGTCAGGACGATTACATCGGCGGTGTATTGCTGGCGGTGTGGGCGTTGGGCTGGGGTTACTACACACCGTTTGCGTATCACGCCTCGAATTTCTGGCTGAAGGTTACTGCGCCGATTTTCGGGCTGCTGGGCAAGTTTCCGGTGATTTCGCGGATGAGTGTGATGCGTACGGCCTGATACCGCGTTGTTGCTGGCGAGTGCTGCGCACTCGATCGCGGGCAAGCCACGCTCCCACAGTGATCTTCAGTGAACATAAATTTTGTAACACCTGAAATACCTGTGGGAGCGGGCTTGCCCGCGATGACATCGGCACAGACAACACAGCAACTACGGCTCTACTCGTCGTTACTGTTCCCACGAAACTTAAACAAGTCCCGTCGCTGTTTCTTGCTCGGTTTGCCATCGGTGCTCACGCCCAGCGCGCCAGCCTTGCGCATCGCCGCTGCCGCTTCACGTTTGGCAATACTGGCCTCGGTCTCGACATACAGCGTCTGCGCCTCGGGTGCGCCACGACGCACGATCGACAAGGCCTCAACCTTTACCGTGCGTTCTTCGAAGCCCATACGAATCTGGAACTCATCCCCTACGCGTGGCTCTTTGCCAGGCTTGCAGCGATCGCCTCGGCAATGCACCTTGCCACTCTCGATGGCGGCTTTGGCCAAGGCACGTGTTTTATAGAAACGTGCAGCCCACAACCACTTATCGAGACGGACCTTGTCGTCCTCTTCGCTTTTTTGTGCCATGGAATTTCCTCATTCTGAAATATTGATGAACTGTACTACCGTTTCTGTCGTGCCATGAATTGCACCATCCCGGATTACAATGCGCAGCATCCGACACCTGCTTGAGGGGTCGGCTATCCGGGCCGTAGATATCTGTCGCCTTTTAACCATTATTCTGCGTGAATACCGCGAATTCGGCCGCGTGCGGCCAGAGCGGTTTCTACCGGTTGAGTACCTTTGAAGACATTTGACCATTTGACCGTTGTCGGTCTGCGCGAGTGGGTGGCGCTCCCTAATCTGGGAGTCGCGGGCCTGCGGGCGAAAATCGACACCGGCGCCAGCACCTCCAGCCTGCATGCCACCGACATCGAGCCGTTCGAACGTGACGGCGAGAAGTGGGTGCGCTTTACCGCGCACCTGGGCACGGTGGTGCAGTTGCGTCACCGGCGCTGCGAAGCACCGCTGGTCACTCGCAAAACCATTAAAAGCTCCAACGGCCAGGCCCAGGTGCGCTACGTGATCAGCACCACCCTGGCCCTTGGTGATCGGGTCTGGCCAGTCGAGTTCACCCTCGCCTGCCGCAAGTCCATGCGCTATCGCCTGTTGCTCGGTTCCAAAGCCCTGATTGACGGCCAGTTGGTGGTCAATCCGGGGATTAAATATGTACAAGACAAGCCGGTGTTCCCGGTATCTACCTCCTCCACAGGTGTTGCATGAAGATCGCTGTGCTGTCACGGAATCCGCGTCTGTATTCCACCCGTCGTCTGGTCGAAGCCGGCACCGAACGCGGGCATGAAATGGTGGTGATCGACACCTTGCGCGCCTATATGAACATCGCCAGCCACAAGCCGCAGATCCACTATCGCGGCAAGCCACTGGAAGGCTTCGATGCGGTCATCCCGCGGATCGGCGCATCGGTGACGTTCTACGGCTGCGCGGTGTTGCGCCAGTTCGAAATGATGGGGGTTTTTCCGCTCAACGAATCGGTGGCCATCGCCCGTTCACGGGACAAGCTGCGCTCGCTGCAATTGCTTTCACGCCGGGGGATCGGCCTGCCGGTCACCGGTTTCGCTCACTCGCCGGATGACATCCCTGACCTGATCGACATGGTCAACGGCGCACCGCTGGTGATCAAGGTGCTGGAAGGCACTCAAGGCATCGGCGTGGTGCTGTGCGAAACCGCGACGGCGGCTGAGTCGGTGATCGAGGCCTTCATGGGCCTGAAGCAGAACATCATGGTTCAGGAATACATCAAGGAGGCCGGCGGCGCCGACATTCGTTGCTTCGTGGTCGGCGACAAGGTGATCGCGGCGATGAAACGTCAGGCCAAACCGGGTGAGTTCCGTTCCAACCTGCACCGTGGCGGCAGCGCCAGCCTGATCAAGATCACCCCTGAAGAACGCATGACCGCGCTGCGTGCAGCCAAGGTCATGGGTCTGGCGGTAGCGGGTGTGGATATCCTGCGTTCCAATCACGGGCCGCTGGTGATGGAAGTGAACTCGTCACCGGGTCTGGAAGGGATCGAGACCACCACTGGCAAGAACGTGGCGGGGATCATCATCGAGCATCTTGAGAAGAATGGCGGGCCGAACATGACTCGCACCAAGGGTAAGGGTTAATACCGTAATCCTCTGGCGGTGATCAAGCCGCCTTCGCGAGCAAGCTCGCTCCCACAGGGAATGCATTTCAACTGTGGAAGCGAGCTTGCTCGCGAAGGGGCCATCAGCCCTGGCAGAAGTGACCGCCCTTAAACCGCATCTCGCGGCAGCATCAACCCCAGCGGCAACCGCACCCGCGCTTCCAGTCCACCACCGGAGCGGTTGCGCAGTTCAACATTGCCGCCATGCATCGAAGCGATCCGCTTCACAATCGCCAGACCCAACCCCGTCCCCTTCCCGCCCCGCGCACGATCCCCGCGAGTGAACGGGTTGAAAATCGCCTCAAGCTCCGACGGATCAATCCCCGCGCCTCGGTCCATCACACTCAGCACCACATACGGCGCGCTGGTGTCACCGGACACATAGGCCGCGACTTCCACACCACTGCCGGCATGGTTCAAGGCATTGCCGATCAGGTTGTTGAGCAAACGCTTCATCGAAACCCGACGCAGCGGAAACGGCTGGATCGGCTCCAGACGCAAACGGACTTTCTCTTCATTCTGGTTGTACGGCGCAGCCACTTCGCGCACCAGGTCGCTGAGATCGACTTCCTCGACCGACTCATCCCGACCGTCACGAATGAACGCCAGGAACTGGTCGAGAATCGCGTCCATGTCCTCGATGTCGCGCACCATGTCGTCGGTCAGATCGTTGCGGTCGCCCATCAATTCCAGCGACAACCGCAGGCGAGTCAGCGGCGTGCGCAGGTCATGAGAAACCCCGGCCAGCATCAGCTCACGCTCGCGACCGGCCTGTTCGACGTCTTCGGCCATCTGATTGAACGCTCGGTAAACCTCGGTCATCTCGCTCGGGGTGTCGCTGATCGGCAGACGCACGCTACGACCCTGGCCGAGTTGCCTTGCGGCAAACACCAGACGCTTCAAGGGTTGGTTGAGCTGGCTGACGAAAATCCATGCCGATGCAGTCGAGAGCAGACCGATCGCAAGGAACCAGCCGAGCACGTTCCAGATTTTCTGGCCGCGCAATGGATGCGGATACAGCGGGACTTTCAGCCAGCCATCGCCGAGGCTGGGTGCACGCACCCACAGCGCCGGTGGCGAATGCATGCGTAATCGGACTTCAGTATCGCCGCCCAGCTCCGCCTGCATTTGTCGCTGGTAGATTTCGCTGTACGGCCAATGTTGCTCGCCCTCCGGCACGCCTGCGCCAACCACCCGGATCAGGGTCGCGGCATCGGCAATCTTCGCGCGGTTTTCTTCATCGGCGGCCCAGTAGGCACGCAGCGTCAGGGCGACACCGTGGCTGTATTGGCGGTCCACCAGCACGTCTTCGTTCATCAACAGATAAACCAGGGTCAGCGCCTTGGAAAACAGCACGACAATCAGCACTAGCCAAAGGGTGCGGGAGAAAAAACTTTGGGGGAACCAGACAGGGGTTTTCATGGATAACCGCTACACACTTGCAGGAGCGAGCAATGCTCGCATATTGCGGATTGCGAGTCTGCGCAGAAGGCCATTGGCTGGCCCGGCAGACTCGCTCCTACAAATCACCGACTCACTTGGTGGCGGCGCCATCCGGTACAAACACGTAGCCCACGCCCCAGACAGTCTGGATGTAGCGCGGCTTGGATGGATCAGGCTCGATCATCCGGCGCAGACGGGAAATCTGCACGTCAATGGAACGCTCAAGAGCATCCCACTCGCGGCCACGGGCCAGGTTCATCAGTTTGTCGCGGGTCAGCGGCTGACGAGCGTTCATCACCAGCGCTTTAAGTACCGCAAACTCACCGGTGGTGAGCATGTGCACTTCTTCGCCGCGTTTCAGTTCGCGGGTAGCCAGCGACAACACGTAATCACCGAAGGTGACGTTTTCGTCTTCGCTACCCGGCGCGCCCGGCACCGGTGCGGCTTGACGACGCAGTACGGCTTTGACTCGCGCCATCAGCTCGTCCGGGTTGAACGGCTTGGCCAGATAATCGTCGGCGCCCAGTTCCAGACCCTTGATACGGCTCAGCTCGTCGCCCTTGGCGGTGAGCATGATGATCGGGATCTGGTTGTTCGAACCGCGCAGACGACGGCAAGCGGTCAAGCCGTCTTCGCCCGGTAGCATCAGGTCGAGGACGACCAGGTTGAACACTTCACGCGACAGCAGACGATCCATCTGCTCGGTATTCGGTACGGCACGGGCGCGGTAGCCCTTGCTGACGAAAAAGCGTTCCAGCAGGCTGCTCAGCCCTGGATCGTCGTCAACAATAAGAATTTTTTCGCCTTCAGCATTGTTTGCAGTGCTGCTCATTGGATGCTCCTTTTAGCTCGGCGCGCATTATGGCGTAGCTGCCGTTATACGCACCGTGTGCATTGTTAGCAGATTTTTCCTTCACTGCCAGTAAACCGGGGTTTATGCCTACAGACTGCAACGCCCCCGAATGTCAGAACGCTGGTTATAATGCGCGGCGTTTTGTGCCAGGCAACGTCTGAATCGTTACCGCAGGTGGCAGCCGATTATTTTCATGGCAACCGCAGTAATTGTTCGATTTCACGGGTCAATGGGGAGCCTCTTGACCCAGGCAGCGGCAAACTTCACGCCGCTCAACCAGACTCCGGGCCTTTATTTTCCGTGCCTGCGAGCCTGCTTTCACAATTTGTCAGGTGGTTTTATGGACAGCATCAACAGCCGCATCGCCGAGGAACTCGGCGTACGCCCACAACAGGTCGAAGCGGCCGTCGCGCTACTCGATGAAGGTTCTACCGTTCCTTTCATCGCCCGTTACCGGAAAGAAGTGACCGGCAGCCTCGATGACACCCAGTTGCGTCATCTGGAAGAGCGTCTGCGCTACCTGCGAGAACTCGACGAACGGCGCATCAGCATCCTCGCCAGCATCGAAGAGCAGGGCAAACTCACCCCGCAACTTGAACGCGACATCAAACTTGCCGACACCAAGACCCGTCTCGAAGACTTGTACCTGCCGTACAAGCAGAAGCGCCGCACCAAGGGCCAGATCGCCCTCGAAGCCGGTCTCGGCGAGCTGGCCGACGGTCTGTTCAACGACCCGTCGCTGACCCCGGAAGCCGAAGCAGCGCGCTTCATCGACACCGAAAAAGGCGTGGCCGATACCAAGGCTGCACTGGAAGGTGCGAAATACATCCTCATGGAGCGCTTCGCCGAAAACGCGAGCCTGCTGGAAAAACTGCGTAACTACCTCAAGCAGGAAGCCACTCTCAGCGCCCGCGTGATTGCCGGCAAGGAAGAGGAAGGCGCCAAGTTCCGCGACTACTTCGAACACGACGAACCGCTGAAAAGCATGCCGTCGCACCGCGCGCTGGCGATTTTCCGTGGCCGCAACGAAGGCATCCTCAGCTCCGCGCTGAAGGTCGGCGACGAACTGCCGGGCACCATGCACCCGTGCGAAGGCATGATCGGTCAGCAATTCAACATCCAGAATCAGAACCGCCCGGCCGACAAATGGCTCGGTGAAGTAGTGCGCTGGACCTGGAAGGTCAAGCTCTACACCCACCTCGAAACCGACCTGCTCGGCGAGTTGCGTGACGGCGCTGAAACCGAGGCGATCAACGTCTTCGCCCACAACCTGCACGACTTGCTGTTGGCCGCCCCGGCGGGTCCGCGTGCAACTCTGGGCCTCGACCCGGGCCTGCGAACCGGCTGCAAGGTTGCGGTGGTCGACTCGACCGGCAAGATGCTCGATCACGCCACGGTTTACCCGCACGTCCCGCACAACAAATGGGATCAGACCATCGCCATCCTCGCGGCCCTGTGCGCCAAGCACTCGGTTGACCTGATCGCGATCGGCAACGGCACCGCCAGCCGCGAAACCGACAAACTGGCAATCGAGCTAATCAAAAAATATCCAGCGATGAAAATGACCAAGGTCATGGTCTCCGAGGCCGGTGCATCGGTGTACTCGGCGTCGGAACTGGCGGCCAAGGAATTCCCGGATCTCGACGTATCGATCCGTGGCGCGGTGTCCATCGCTCGTCGCCTGCAAGACCCGTTGGCCGAACTGGTGAAAATCGATCCGAAATCCATCGGTGTCGGTCAGTACCAGCACGACGTGTCGCAGCTGAAACTGGCGCGAGGTCTGGACGCAGTGGTCGAGGACTGCGTGAACGCCGTCGGCGTTGACGTGAACACCGCTTCGGTAGCCTTGTTGGCGCGCATCTCGGGTCTCAACTCGACGCTGGCGCAGAACATCGTCAGCCACCGCGACGAACACGGCGCGTTCAAGACCCGTGCAGCGCTGAAGAAAGTCGCACGTCTGGGCGAAAAAACCTTCGAACAGGCTGCCGGTTTCTTGCGCGTCATGAACGGCGACAACCCGCTGGATTCGTCCGCCGTTCACCCGGAAGCCTATCCACTGGTGCAACGAATTGCCGCTGAAACCGACCGTGACATCCGTTCGCTGATCGGTGACGCCGGGTTCCTCAAGCGTCTGGACCCGAAGAAATTCACCGACGAAACCTTCGGTCTGCCAACGGTCACCGACATCCTGCAAGAACTGGAAAAACCGGGCCGCGACCCGCGTCCTGAGTTCAAGACCGCCGAGTTCCAGGAAGGCGTCGAAGACCTCAAGGACTTGCAACTGGGGATGATCCTCGAAGGCGTGGTAACCAACGTGACCGCGTTCGGTGCGTTCGTCGACATCGGCGTGCACCAGGACGGTCTGGTGCACATCTCGGCGCTGTCGGAGAAGTTCATCAAGGACCCGCGTGAAGCGGTGAAGGCCGGTGATGTGGTGAAAGTGAAGGTCATGGAAATCGACATTCCGCGCAAACGCGTGGGCCTGTCGATGCGCATGGGCGACACCCCGGGCGAAAAAATCGACGGTGCGCGTGGTTCGCGTCCGGGTTCGGCATCGCGTCAGTCTTCGGGCAACGCCGCGCCGCGCAAGGAAACCGCGACGGCTGCGCCGAGCAACAACGCCATGGCTTCGCTGTTCGCCAACGCCAAGCAGTTGAAGAAACGCTGATGGATATTCCGGCCGGGCTCGTCGAGAGCGCGTTTTTCAAGCTGTTGGGCTGCCGCCTGCACAGCCTGGAAACCGGGGTGGCGCAAGTCGCCCTGGCGCTGGAACCCGAGTTGCGCAATCGCGGCGGCAAGTTGCACGGCGGCGCGTTGTTCAGTCTGGTCGACATTGCCATGGGGCTGGCCTGTTCCAGCACCCATGGCTTTGACCAGCAGAGCGCGACCATCGAATGCAAGATCAACTACATCCGCGCCGTCGCTGACGGCGAGGTGCTGTGCACGGCGCGGGTTATCCACCCGGGCCGGCGCACGCTGGTGGTCGAAGCCGACGTGATGCAGGGCGACAAACTGGTCGCAAAAGCGCAAGGCACGTTCGCTGTCCTGTAGCTACTCGTCATCAATTTGAGTTAATTTCGGCGCTGTGTCTGCGGCGTCGAACTTTTCCGCGTGCGCAATAGCCAGATTCAAGGAGTGAAGTTGGCAAGCGGCATGGGCCGGCACGGCTAAAAAACCAGGCGATAACGCCAGTTTCAACTTCACCCTTGTAGACCGTCCTGCCCACCCCCATATTGGGGCGACTGACGCGTGAAGGAATCCAAATTGAGCGAACTTCTCAACCGCCGCCTGGCTCTGCTCGGTGAGCGCGCCAACCTCTCTCTGCTCGAACAGTGCCTCCACGGTATCGAACGTGAATGCCTGCGCGTGACCAGCGAGGGTCGTCTGGCGCAAACGCCGCACCCCGAAGCCTTGGGTTCCGCGCTGACCAATGAACAAATCACCACCGACTATTCCGAGTCGCTGCTGGAATTCATCACGCCTGCCCTGCCCGATCCGGCCGACACGCTGGCGAGCCTGGACAAGATTCATCGTTTTGCCTACAGCAAGCTCGGCAACGAGTACCTGTGGAGTCCATCGATGCCGTGCCCGTTGCCGGCCGAGGAAGACATCCCGATTGCCTATTACGGCACCTCCAATATCGGTCAGCTCAAATACGTCTACCGCAAGGGCCTGGCCCTGCGTTACGGCAAGACCATGCAATGCATCGCCGGGATTCACTACAACTTTTCCCTGCCGGAAAAGCTCTGGCCATTGCTCAAGGAAGCCGAAGGTTTTGTCGGCACCGACCGCGACTTCCAGTCGGTTTCCTACATTGCGCTGATCCGCAATTTCCGTCGTTACAGCTGGTTGCTGATGTACCTGTTCGGTGCCTCACCGGCGCTGGATGCCGGTTTCCTGCGCGGTCGTTCGCACCAGTTGGAACAGCTTGATCCGGACACGTTGTATCTGCCGTACGCCACCAGCCTGCGCATGAGCGACCTCGGTTATCAGAGCAACGCTCAGGCCGGTCTGACTCCGTGCTACAACGACCTGTCGAGCTACACCGACAGCCTGCGCAAGGCTGTTGCCACGCCGTACGCGCCATACGTTGAAGTCGGCACGCACAAGGATGGCGAGTGGGTACAGCTCAACACCAACATCCTGCAGATCGAAAACGAGTACTACTCCAACATCCGCCCGAAACGCGTCACCTACACCGGCGAGCGGCCGATTCAGGCGCTGGTCGCCCGTGGCATTCAGTACGTCGAAGTCCGCTGCCTGGACATCAACCCGTTTCTGCCGATGGGCATCGACCTCACCGAATCGCGCTTCCTCGACGCATTCCTGCTGTACTGCGCGCTGAACGACAGCCCGCTGCTGACCAACACCAGTTGCGGCAACGCCACCTCGAACTTCCTCAGCGTGGTCAAGGAAGGTCGACGTCCGGGCCTGCAATTGCAGCGTGACGGGCAAGCAGTCGAGATGAAGGAATGGGCCGCCGAACTGCTGGAGAAAATCGCTCCGCTGGCCGCGCTGCTTGATCAAAGCCATGCCAGCGACGCCCACAGCAAAGCGCTGGACGCACAACTGGCCAAGGTCCGCGACCCGTCGCTGACGCCTTCGGCTCAGGTGCTGGCGTCGATGGCCGAGCACAAGGAGAGCTTTGCCCAGTTCTCCCTGCGCCAGAGCCAGGCGCACGCCGAGTTCTTCCGCAGCGAACCGCTGGCGGCCGATGAACAGGCGAAGTTTGAAGAGCTGGCGCGCACCTCGCTGGCGGCACAGGCTGAACTTGAGCAGAACGAAGTCGGCGATTTCGATGTGTTTGTCGGGTCGTATCAGGCGAGCATTCTGGCGATCAGTAACTGATCTGTCAGAACACAAATTGTGTACTGACAGGTTCCTGTGGCGAGGGGATTTATCCCCGTTGGGCTGCGCAGCAGCCCCAAAAGCCAGATACGCGATTTATCCGATACACCGCACAGGAAGGTCTTACGGCTGCTGCGCAGCCGAACGGGGATAAATCCCCTCGCCACAAAAGCGCCGGTTGCCCTTAAGGCTTAGATTTTTCCGCTCATAAGCTCATTCGAAAAAGTTATTTATTTTCGTATTCTTAGATCATTTAGTCTCCTTTCACGCCGACGCTCGGTCGCCTGATATGGAGTTCTTCAATGAAACTGAATTTCCCGCTTCGCCTGCTGGCCGTAGCCTCTCTGGCTGCCGCGAGCTTTTTGGCGCAGGCTGCCGACCTCACCGTTGCCTACCAGACCACCGTTGACCCGGCGAAAGTCGCCCAGGCCGACGGCGCCTACGAAAAAGCCACCAAGGCCGATATCAGCTGGCGCAAGTTCGACAACGGCGCCGACATCATCGCCGCCATCGCCTCCGGTGATGTGCAGATCGGCTACCTCGGTTCGAGCCCATTGACCGCTGCGATCACTCGCAAAGTCCCGGTCGAAACCTTCCTCATCGCTACCCAGATCGGCGCCGCCGAAGCACTCGTCGCCCGCGACGGTTCCGGGATCAAGACCCCGCAAGATCTGATCGGCAAGAAAATCGCCGTACCGTTCGTATCCACCGGCCACTACAGCCTGCTCGCAGCACTGAAGCACTGGAACATCGACCCATCGAAAGTCACCATCCTCAACCTAGCGCCGCCGGCCATCGTTGCCGCATGGAAACGCGGCGACATCGACGCCACTTACGTCTGGGACCCGGCACTCGGCGTGGCCAAGGAAAACGGCAAAGTGCTGATCACCTCCGGTGAACTGGCCAAGTTCGGCGCGCCGACTTTCGATGCGTGGATCGTGCGTAAAGACTTCGCCGAGAAGCACCCGGAAATCGTCAGCGCATTCGCCAAGGTCACCCTCGACGCCTATGCCGATTACCGCAAAGACCCGAAAGCCTGGCTCGCCGATCAATCCAACGTCGACAAGCTGGTGAAACTGTCCGGCGCCAAGGCCAGCGACATTCCATTGCTGCTGCAAGGCAACGTCTACCCGCTGGCGGCTGATCAGGTGATCACGCTCGGCGCACCGACCACCAAAGCCATCACCGACACCGCTGCGTTCCTCAAGGAGCAAGGCAAGGTCGAAGCCGTGCTGCCGGACTACGCGCCGTACGTCAGCGCCAAATACATCACCAACTGATCGGGAGTTAACTGCGATGGCCTTGCTACAGCTGGAGCGCATCAGCGCACAGTATCCCGGCAGCCAGGAACCTGTGCTGGCGGACATTTCCCTGACCTTGGGCCCCCAGCAATTGCTGGTCGCCCTCGGCCCGTCCGGCAGTGGCAAGACTTCGCTGTTGAACCTGATTGCCGGTTTTGTTGAACCCAGTGCCGGGCGCATTACCCTCGATGGCGTGCCGGTCAAAGGCCCGAGCGCCGAACGTGGCGTGGTGTTCCAGGACGACGCCCTGCTGCCCTGGCAGGACGTGCTGGCCAACGTTGCTTTTGGTCTTGAGCTGGCAGGTGTTGCTCGCGACAAACGCGAACAACGCGCCCGTGAAATGCTCGCGCTGGTTGATCTCTCCGGTTTTGAAAACCGTCGCATCTGGCAGCTATCCGGCGGACAGAAGCAGCGCGTTGGCTTGGCCCGCGCACTCGCTGCTGACCCGCGCGTGCTGCTGATGGACGAGCCTTTCGGCGCCCTTGATGCGTTCACTCGCGAACAGATGCAAGAGTTGCTGCTGCAAGTCTGGCAGCGCACCGCCAAGCCGGTTTTCCTGATCACCCACGACATTGAAGAAGCGGTGTTTCTCGCCACGGATCTGATTCTGCTGGCACCGAATCCGGGGCAGATCGTCGAACGCTTGCACTTGGATTTCGGTCGGCGTTATGCCGCTGGCGAATCAGCCCGAGCAATCAAATCCGACCCGCGTTTTATCGAAACCCGCGAACACGTGCTGAGCAAAGTATTTTCGCAACGCAGCGCCGTTCAACGGCAGGAGCGCGCATGAGCAGTTACGACGTTTCCGCCCAAGCGGTAAAACCCGCCACTGTTTCGGTGGCAATTCCTGCACGCCGCAGCCTCAGCACTCGCTGGATCAGCCTGCTGACGCTGTTCACTTTGTTGGCAATCTGGTGGGCAGTGACTGCCACTGGATTGATCGAACCACTGTTCCTGCCACCGCCCTCCGCCGTGCTGCAAAAAGGCTGGCTGCTGGCGACTACCGGCTACATGGATTCGACCTTGTGGCAGCATTTGGGCGCCAGTTTGAGCCGCATCGGTCTGGGCCTCGGTTTCGCGATTCTGACCGCTGTGCCAGTGGGCATCGCCATTGGTTCAAACCGCATCGCCCGTGGCGTGCTTGATCCGCTGATCGAGTTCTACCGCCCTATTCCGCCGTTGGCTTATCTGCCACTGATCGTGATCTGGTGCGGCATCGGTGAATTGTCGAAAGTGCTGCTGATCTACCTGGCGATTTTTGCGCCGATTGCCATCGCTACCGCGACCGGCGTACGCACCGTCGACCCGGCCAAACTGCGCGCCGCGCAATCGTTGGGCGCTACTCGAGCACAACTGATCCGCCATGTGATTTTGCCGAGTGCGTTGCCGGACATTTTGACTGGCGTACGCATTGGTCTGGGTGTGGGCTGGTCGACGCTGGTCGCCGCCGAGCTGATCGCTGCCACCAGCGGCCTGGGCTTCATGGTGCAATCGGCCGCGCAATTTCTGGTCACCGATGTGGTGGTGCTGGGGATTCTGGTGATCGCGCTGATCGCCTTCGCCATGGAAATGGGCCTGCGCGCACTGCAACGCAAACTGGTGCCGTGGCATGGCCAAGCCCACTGAGTTTGAAACCCTTGTAGGAGTGAGCCTGCTCGCGATCGCAGAGTGTCAGACAACGTTGTTGTGAATGACACACCTCTATCGCGAGCAGGCTCACTCCTACAAAAGCTCGACATCACGAATTCGAAGAGAACCACCATGAGCAGCCTGAACATCACCCCTTTAAGCTCGGCCCTCGGCGCGCAGATCAGCGGCGTTGATATCAGCCAGCCATTGAGTCTGGAACACCGCGACGCCATCGAGCAGGCGTTGCTCAAGTATCAGGTGTTGTTCTTCCGCAACCAGCCAATCGAACCGCCACAACAGGCGCGTTTCGCAGCGTATTTCGGCGATTTGCACATTCATCCGATCTACCCGAATGTGCCGGAACAACCGGAAGTGCTGATCCTCGACACCGCCGTCACCGACGTACGCGACAACGCGATCTGGCACACCGACGTGACCTTCCTGCCGACGCCTGCGATGGGCGCGGTGCTCAGCGCCAAGTTGCTGCCGGAGTTTGGTGGTGACACGCTGTGGGCCAGTGGCATCGCGGCTTACGAAGCGCTCTCGGCGCCGATGAAAGCAATGCTTGAAGGGCTGACCGCAACCCACGATTTCACTCGCTCGTTTCCGCTCGAGCGCTACGGCAATACACCCGAAGCACTGGCGCAGTGGGAAGAAGCGCGGCGCAAGAATCCGCCACTGTCGCACCCGGTGATCCGTACGCATCCGGTTAGTGGCCGGCGTTCGTTGTTCGTCAACGAAGGCTTCACCTCGAAGATCAACGAACTGTCGGACACCGAGAGCGAAGCGATTCTGAAGTTTCTGTTCGCCCATGCGACCCGCCCGGAATTCACCATTCGCTGGCGCTGGCAGCAGGACGACATTGCGTTCTGGGATAACCGCGTGACGCAGCATTACGCGGTGGATGATTACCGGCCCGCACGGCGGGTGATGCAGCGCGCGACGGTGTTGGGGGATGTGCCGTTCTTTAACTGAGTCTTCTATGGCCTGCTTCGGCCTCATCGCCAGCAGGCTGGCTCCCACATGGACTGCAATCCACCTGTGGGAGCTAGCCTGCTAGCGATCGCCATGCAACTGGCGCCAATGTATTCAACGCCTGTCAGTTACTCAGCCGTCGAAGGCTTCTCCCAAAGATTGATCCCGCCCTCTTGAGCAAACCGGTCGATCTCCGCCAATTCCTCTGCGCTAAAGCTCAGATTCTTCAACGCCCCGACGTTCTCGATAATCTGCTCCGGCCGGCTCGCGCCGATCAGCGCCGAGGTCACCCGTGGGTCACGCAGGGTCCAGGCCAGCGCCAGTTGCGCCAGACTCTGGCCGCGACGTTTGGCGATCTCGTTCAGCGCACGCACATGCGCGATGTTGGCATCGGACAGGTGCGAAGCCTGCAACGAACCACCGCCCGGACGATTGACCCGCGCATCTGCCGGTACACCGTTGAGGTATTTATCGGTCAGCAAACCCTGCGCCAGCGGCGTGAAAGCGATGACGCCGGTACCGAGTTCTTCAGTGGTGTCGAGCAGGTCTTTTTCCACCCAGCGATTGAGCAGGTTGTACGCCGGCTGATGAATCAGCAACGGCACTTTCCACTCGGCGAGTAGCGCCGCCATCTCACGGGTTTTCACCCCGGAATACGACGAGATACCGATGTACAACGCCTTGCCCTGCTGCACTGCTGTAGCGAGGGCGCTGGCGGTTTCTTCCAGCGGAGTATCCGCGTCGAAACGGTGCGAATAAAAAATATCCACATAGTCCAGGCCAAGACGTTGCAGGCTCTGATCGAGGCTGGCCAGCACGTACTTGCGCGAACCGCCGCCCTGACCGTAAGGACCGGGCCACATGTCCCAGCCGGCCTTGCTCGAAATGATCAATTCATCGCGGTACTGCTTGAAATCTTCGCGCAGCAGACGGCCGAAATTGATCTCGGCGCTGCCGTACGGCGGACCGTAGTTGTTGGCCAGGTCGAAGTGGTTGATCCCCAGGTCGAACGCGGTACGCAGCAAGGCGCGTTGGGTATCGATCGGCGTGCTGTCGCCGAAGTTGTGCCACAGGCCCAGCGACAGCGCCGGTAGCACCAGACCGCTGCGTCCGACGCGGCGGTAAGGGATGGAGTCGTAGCGGTTTTCGGCAGCGGTGTAAGTCATCGAGTCCTCTCTTATCGGTTTTGAACGGGTATCGACTGCTTCGCAAGTCGCTCAGCATACTCGCGCAGCACGGCTGATAAACCTCGGACTCGACGAATTGCTGAAACGTTTCACATTTTTCCTGGCGCGAGTACAAAAGCTTGCGCCATAACTTAACGGCGGCCTGGTTTTGACTATGCTTTCAATGACACCGAGGCGAGCTCTTCGCGAGCAAGCCCGCTTCCACAGGTTTTTGTGTCGAATACAAGAATTGTGAACGACGCCAATCCCTGTGGGAGCGGGCTTGCCCGCGAAGGCGTCAGACCCGTCGACAGATATCCAGCAGGCAGAACCCGACATGCACACCGCAATCATCATCTTCTTCGGCCTGGTCCTGCTCGCCCTGATGCTCTACATCGGCGAACGCATCGGCTTCAGCCGGCAGACCATGGCCTACAGCTTCGCCGCGCTGTGGCTGGCATTGACGGTGATTAATGGCGCGGTCGGCGTGGTGCACGCCGGTCAGCCGTTGGGCTCGGAATTGGTGGTCGGCAGCGCGGTGTTTGGTGTGCCGATGGCAGCGATGGTGTTGTTCATGGTGCTGAGCGCCGAGTCGTAAAACGTCCCGACGCTCAGCTCCCGATCAACGCACCAGATGCAGGAACTGCATGTGCCGTTCGTACTGGTCGAGGATGTCGTTGATGATCTGCTCTTTGGTGTAGCCGACCAGATCGTAATCCTGACTGCCTTCGCTCAGATGCACTTCAGCCCGGTAGTAGCGACGATTGTTGAGCTGTTTGGAGCCCATGCCACCGCGCGCGAATGACGGCGTGAAGTAGCCGCGCATCTGCACCTGATAAACGAACGGATGCTGCTCGCCGTGGCCAATCTCCAGGCTGACGCTGTCGTTCGCCGGGTCAGGTTGCGCGACCACATTCAGGCCTTTCTCGACGAATACCGCCGTCACTTCTTCAATCGCCGGACGCACCGTGGTGTCCATGAAACGGTACACCTCGTCTCGCGACGGAAAGTGCACGGCCTGACTCAGACGCTGACGCCAGCCGCCCGTGCCACGTCGCGAACCCGACACCGGCGCCAGCGAATGTAGCTGCGCGATCTGTTTCTGCGACTCCAGATAGAACGCCTTGTGCAGGCCCCACATCATCAGCAGCAGGATCAGCGAGAACGGCAACGAGGTCAGCACCACGGCTGACTTCAGCGCATCGATGCTGCCAGAGAACAGCAGCGCACTGGTGATCAGTGCGGTCATCGCACCCCAGAACACCCGCAGCCATTTCGGGCCGTCTTCGTCCGGGTTACCACCCTTGGCCGACAACGTCGAAAGCACCACCGTGCCGGAGTCGGCCGAAGTGACGAAGAACACGAAGCTGATAAACACCGTCACGGCGATGACGGTCTTGCTCCACGGATAGGTTTCCAGCAGCAGATAAATACTCATCGACGGATTGTCGAGGGCTGACATACCCAGCGCCGACATACCGTGGTTGAGCACTTGATCGATGGCGCTGTTGCCGAAAATCGACATCCACGCCAAGGTGAAGCCAAGCGGAATCAACAGCACGCCGAAGACGAATTCACGGATGGTCCGGCCACGGGAAATCCGTGCGATGAACAGCCCCACAAACGGCGACCATGCAATCCACCAGGCCCAATAGAACACCGTCCAGCCGCCGAGCCAGTCGCTTGGCTTGTCGTAGGCGTACAAGTCGAAACTCTTCATCGGCAATGCGCCGAGGTAGTCGCCAATGTTCTGGATCAGGGTATTGAGCAGGTGTTGCGTAGGCCCGGCGAACAACACGAACAGCAGCAGCGCACAGGCCAGCAGCATGTTGATGTCGGACATCACCCGCACGCCCTTATCGACACCGGAGACCGCAACGATGATCGCCGCGCCCATCATCAGCGTGATCAGGCCGACCTGAATCCACTGGGTGTGAGCGATGCCGAACAGGTAGTCGAGACCGGAGTTGAGGTGCAATACGCCGAAGCCCATGTCGGCACCGAGACCGAACACCGTGGCGATGATGCCGAAGCCGTCCACCGCGTAGCCGATCGGGCCGTTGATGCGCTTGCCGATCAGCGGATACAGCGCCGAACGCAACGCCAGCGGCAGGTTATGCCGATAGGCGAAATAGGCCAGCGCCATGCCGACAAAGGCGAACACGCCCCAGCCGTGCAGGCCCCAGTGCAGAAACAGAATCTGCATCGCCTGACGCGCCGCGTCTGCCGTGCCCGCCTCGCCTTGCGGCGGTTGCAGCATGTGGGTCAGCGGCTCGGAGACGCAGAAGAAAAACAGCGTGATGCTGATCCCGGCGGCGAACAGCATGCCGGCCCAGGACAGATAACTGAATTCGGGTTCGTCGTGGTCGGCACCGAGCTTTATCTTGCCGTAGCCCGATAACGCGGTGACCACCACGAAGACCAGATACAGGGTCATCGCGAGCATGTAGTACCAGCCGACCGTGTTGGCCGCCCAGTTTTGCGCTTCCAGAAGCCAGGCACCGGCCTGCTCCGGCATGGCGATGACAACGATACCGAACAGCAGAATGACCGTCGCGGCAAAGTAGAACACCGGCGGATTCATGCGTACCAGACCGCTGGCGGGGGTGGACGATGCACTCATGAAAGGTGCACCTCAAGGGATTGGGAAATGGCTGAAATGATCGGACTCAGCAAAGGCAAGCCTCCTGTTGTGAGCGGGCAGCGAACCACCGGTTTAACTTGAATGAACGTTCAAGTTAAACATGGATAGGGCGCTAAGGACTAATCGCACGGCCAAGCGGTAGTTTTCCTACGCTAGCTCAAGGAGGGGTATGACGCTGGTTTCGGAAGATTCGTTCAATGGTGAATTGGCTGAATGCCATTATCTCGATTCGGCCTAAAAACCATTCGCGAGCAAGCTCGCTCCCAC
Source organism: Pseudomonas sp. McL0111 (assembly GCF_052567255.1). Classification (NCBI taxonomy): domain Bacteria; kingdom Pseudomonadati; phylum Pseudomonadota; class Gammaproteobacteria; order Pseudomonadales; family Pseudomonadaceae; genus Pseudomonas; species Pseudomonas sp. McL0111. The sequence goes on from NZ_CP199585.1 coordinate 1,253,874, forward strand.
AATGGAACGCATTCCAAGTGTGGGAGCGAGCCTGCTCGCGAAGAGGCCAGATGCAGCAACACAGATTTAAAGGTTACTTCTGCGTCCCGTCATCATGCTGCAAGTTGGCCTGGGTCAAATTGCTCCCCGCCGGCACACTGCGCGTCAGCCACACATTGCCGCCGATGGTCGAACCCTGACCGATGGTGATCCGCCCGAGAATGGTCGCCCCGGCGTAAATCACCACGTCATCTTCGACAATCGGATGCCGTGGGTGGCCCTTCTGCAACTGCCCGTCTTCATCCGCCGGGAAGCGCTTGGCGCCCAGTGTCACAGCCTGATAAATCCGCACCCGCTCACCGATGATCGCCGTCTCGCCGATCACCACACCTGTCCCGTGATCAATGAAGAAGCTACGACCGATCTGCGCGCCCGGGTGAATATCGATACCGGTGGCCGAGTGCGCAATCTCCGCGCTGATCCGCGCCAGCAGCGGCAATCCGGCACGGTACAAATGGTGCGCCAGACGATGGTGAATCACCGCCAGAATCCCCGGATAGCACAGCAGCACTTCATCGACACTGCGTGCCGCCGGATCGCCGTGATAGGCCGCCAGCACATCGGTATCGAGCAGACTGCGCAGCCCCGGCAACGCCAGTGCGAAATCCTGAATGATGCGGATCGCCCGCGCTTCGACTTCGGTATCAGCCTGCTCGGTATGCCGGGCGACATAACGCAGTTCAAGACGCGCCTGCGCCAACAAGGCATTCAGCGAGGTGTCGAGGGTGTGGCCGACGTAGAAATCTTCACTCTCTTCACGCAAATCCACCGGGCCCAGCCGCATCGGAAACAGCGCGCCGCATAAGGCTTCGAGAATCTCCGCCATCGCAGCTCGCGACGGCAACTCGCGGCCTCCCTGCTCGCCGCTGGCCCGGCCATTTTGTGCGCGCCACTGATCCCGCGCACTGCGTAGCTGGCTGACGATGGTCTGCAATTGCCAATGGCTGGAACGCTCGCTCACGGTAAAGACTCCTCACGGGCGGCCGGACTGTCTGGCCGCGTCAACGGCGCCTACTTTACGGCATGGTCGTGAAGGCGAATTAAGAACCGATAGTGCTGGGCTCAGTTCATTTGGCTATAAGCGATTGACGGTTGCCCCGGTAAATCGGCGTGCCTATAGTCCTGAGATCTTCCTCCGCCAGTACGGACTCATGATCAAACAACAGCTGGAACGCTTTAACCGTCTCGAACTGCTCGGCCAACCCACGCCTCTGGAAAAACTCGAACGCCTGTCCACCTGGCTCGGTCGCGAGGTGTACATCAAGCGCGATGACCTGACGCCGCTGGCCATGGGCGGCAACAAGCTGCGCAAACTCGAATACCTCGCCGCCGATGCGTTGGCGCAAGGTGCCGACACGCTGATTACCGCCGGCGCGCTGCAATCGAACCACGTTCGCCAGACCGCCGCGCTGGCCGCGAAACTGGGCCTCGGCTGCGTCGCCCTGCTGGAAAATCCGCTGGGCACCGACGACAGTGATTACACCGGCAACGGCAATCGCCTGTTGCTGGATCTGTTCGACACCAAGGTCGAGCTGGTGGAAAACCTCGACAACGCCGACGAGCAACTGGCCGCCCTCGCCGTGCGCCTGCGCAACAACGGCAAGAAACCGTATCTGGTGCCAATCGGTGGTTCGAACGCCCTCGGCGCCTTGGGTTACGTGCGCGCCGGACTGGAACTGGCCGAGCAGATCAAGGACACCGGCCTGACGTTTTCTGCCGTGGTGCTGGCCTCGGGCAGTGCCGGTACCCACAGCGGTCTGGCGCTGGCCCTGAGTGAAGCCTTGCCGCAATTGCCGGTGATCGGCGTGACCGTATCGCGTAGCGAAGAAGATCAGCGCCCCAAGGTTCAGGGCCTCGCCGAACGCACTGCCGATCTGCTGGGCGTGAAGTTGCCGTCCGGGTTCAAGGTCGAGTTGTGGGACGAGTATTTCGGCCCGCGTTATGGCGAACCAAATGCCGGGACGCTGGCGGCGGTGAAGCTGCTGGCGAGTCAGGAAGGTCTGCTGCTTGATCCGGTTTATACCGGCAAGGCGATGGCCGGGATGCTCGACGGGATTGGGCGCGGGCGGTTTGACGAGGGGCCAATCATCTTCTTGCATACCGGCGGAGCGCCGGCGTTGTTTGCCTATAAAGACTCACTGTCGAGCTGATCCTTGAGATTGCAGAAACCCTTGTGGCGAGGGGATTCATCCCCGTTGGGCCGCGGAGCGGCCCCCAGCGTTCTCTTCAATGCAGGTGTAGTCGCATGGTTTTGCGACTGCTGCGCAGCCGGACGGGGATGAATCCCCTCGCCACAGGAGAACTGTTGAATATTCGATTAAAGAATAACAAAAAGACTATTAAGTATTTTCAAGTCTAACAAAGACATCATATAGTCTCGCCGCAGGCGAATTTCGCGAGAGACGCATAAGCTGCTTTAGGGCAGGATAACGCAGTCATCAGAATCGCGATTTCGCCAACTTCCTTAAGCGTCTTCCATAAGAAAACACAGGGGCTTGTCATGAATTTTTCCGCACTACGTCGAAATCTGCTGGTAGGTTCGCTGGGCCTGGCGCTGAGCGCCGGCCTGATCAGCCAGGCAGTCGCCGGTGAGCAGTTGCAACAGATCAAGGACAAAGGCGTTATCAACGTCGGCCTGGAAGGCACTTATCCACCGTTCAGCTTCGTTGATGCCGACGGCAAACTGTCCGGTTTCGAAGTCGAGCTGTCCGAAGCCCTGGCGCAAAAACTCGGTGTCAAAGCCAAGGTTCAGCCGACCAAGTGGGACGGTATTCTCGCCGCGCTGGAATCCAAGCGTCTGGACATCGTGGTCAACCAGGTGACCATCTCCGACGAGCGCAAGAAGAAGTATGACTTCTCCGAACCGTACACCGTTTCCGGGATTCAGGCGCTGGTGCTGAAGAGCAAAGAAGCCGCGCTGAACATCAAGACCGCCGCTGACCTGTCTGGCAAGAAAGTCGGTGTAGGCCTGGGTACCAACTACGAACAATGGGTCCGCGCCAACGTGCCGGGCGCTGACGTGCGCACCTACGACGATGATCCGACCAAGTTCGCCGACCTGAACAATGGCCGTACCGACGCCATCCTGATCGACCGTCTGGCCGCGCTTGAATACGCCAAGAAAGCCCCGAAAACCGTAGCCGCCGGTGAAGCCTTCTCGCGTCAGGAATCCGGTATCGCCGTGCGTAAAGGCGAACCTGAGCTGCTGGCAGCCCTGAACAAAGCCCTCGACGAACTGCGTGCTGACGGCACTCTTGAAAAGCTGTCGAAGAAATACTTCAACGCAGACGTCACTAAATAATGGAAGAAGCTTTCCAACTCGCACTGGACTCCGCGCCCTTTCTGCTCAAGGGCGCGTACTTCACGGTAGTCCTCAGCCTCGGCGGCATGTTCTTCGGCTTGGTGCTGGGCTTCGGCCTGGCATTGATGCGCCTGTCGCGTTTCAAATCGGTGAGCTGGCTGGCCCGCATCTACGTGTCGTTCTTTCGCGGCACGCCGTTGCTGGTGCAATTGTTCGTGATCTATTACGGCTTGCCGCAATTGGGTGTCGAACTGGATCCGTTGCCAGCGGCGCTGATCGGCTTCTCGCTGAACATGGCTGCTTACGCCTGTGAAATCCTCCGCGCCGCGATCAGCTCGATCGAACGCGGTCAGTGGGAAGCAGCTGCGAGCATCGGCATGACCCGTGCGCAGACTTTGCGTCGGGCCATCCTGCCGCAAGCCATGCGCACGGCTTTGCCACCGCTGGGCAACAGCTTCATTTCGCTGGTCAAGGACACTGCGCTGGCTGCCACCATTCAGGTGCCGGAACTGTTCCGTCAGGCGCAGCTGATTACCGCCCGGACTTTCGAAGTCTTCACCATGTATCTTGCCGCCGCGCTGATCTACTGGATTCTGGCCACGGTGCTTTCGCACTTCCAGAACAAGTTGGAAGAGCGGGTCAATCGGCATGACCAGGAGTCCTGACCCCATGATTGTCGTGGAAAAACTGACCAAGCAATTCAAGAATCAGGTCGTGCTCAACGGCATCGATCTTGAGGTCAAGGAAGGTGAGGTGGTCGCGATCATCGGCCCCAGCGGCTCGGGCAAGACGACCTTCCTGCGCTGCCTGAACTTCCTCGAACAACCCACCAGCGGCCGGATCAAGGTCGGCGATATCGAGATCGATACCAGCCGCCCGTTGAACCAGCAGCAGAGTCTGGTGCGCAACCTGCGCCAGCACGTGGGCTTCGTGTTCCAGAATTTCAACCTGTTCCCTCACCGCACCGCACTGGAAAACGTCATCGAAGGGCCGATCGTGGTCAAGAAGATGCCGCGCGAGCAAGCCATTGCTCTGGGCAAGAAGCTGCTGACCAAGGTTGGTCTGGCGGGCAAGGAAGACGCTTATCCGCGTCGTCTCTCGGGTGGTCAGCAACAGCGCGTGGCGATAGCCCGGGCACTGGCGATGGAGCCGGAAGTGATCCTGTTCGACGAGCCGACTTCGGCGCTCGATCCGGAGCTGGTCGGTGAAGTGCTGGCGACCATTCGCGGTCTCGCCGAAGAGAAACGCACCATGGTGATCGTCACTCACGAAATGGGTTTTGCCCGTGATGTGGCCAACCGTGTGGTGTTTTTCGACAAGGGTGTGATCGTCGAGCAAGGTGAGGCCAAGACGTTGTTTGCCAATCCTAAAGAAGAGCGTACGAAACAGTTTCTCAGCAAGTTTTTGAATCACGCCTGAAAACTTTCAATGCAACAACCGCCAACTTCCACGGATGGAAGTTACACCTTCTTCGCCCTACAACTCCCCCTTCAACATAATCAAACCAGTCTGTCTAATGCGGTACATATATATGTTCTGCAACAGATATAATCCGCCAAAAAAAAACCGCCACCTGCAACAGTGGTATTCGATAACCCACGTATTTCAAAGGTCGAAAACCCTCAAGATACGTAGTTCCAATCGCCAGCCGGCCTAAGCCTAATGCCTAACAAGCGTAGGAAATTTCTGATTGATCCGTAATTCACGGATTAACTAACCCGCTCTATTGACTCCCCTTCCCGCACACTCTTATCTAGTCGCCAACCGGCGTCCATCCAATAAACAGACTTGTATTTAATCCGAATAAAAGTTCGCGGGTTTATTGCCTGGTAATTCACGCCATTTGTTTTTCAGAAACGGACTTCGCTGCGATGCTTCAAGGAGAGAAACCGATGACCCACACTTCGCATACCCCCGAACTGGCAGCGCCGAGCCTGGCGCCAGCGCAAAAAAACGGCATCAACCTCGCGGCCGCCGCTCACCTGCTGGTCGATGTCATGCCCTATCCCGGTATGGACGTTGGCGACGTGATCGAACTGTTCTGGAACAGCTGCTACGTCGCTTCTCGCGTGTTGAGCGCCGAAGACGTTTCGACATCGATCAGCCTGCGGGTGCCAGAGAGCTTCATCGCCAGCGGCACCGCGCAGATCCACTACCGGCTCATGCAGATAGGCCAAGAGCCGGCGTTGTCGGCCACAACTGCGGTGCAGGTCAAACTCGATTGCCCCGGTGGCCAGCTATCCACTTTGAGCAGTGACGAAAACCAGCAACTGGCGCCAGTGACGCTACCCGACACGATCCGCCGTCAGGGCGTGAACCCGAACCAGATCAAGCGCGGTGTTCCACTGACCATCGAGCCCTATGTGAACATGGCCGAGGACGACGAAATCACCTTGCGCTGGGGCGATGTGCGCATGGATCTGCCACGCATTACGGCAGCGGATATCGGGCAGACGATTCAGGTCTGGGTGCCCTCGGCGATCATCGTCGAGGGCGGTGAGGATCTGCGGCTGGACGTGACTTATTGCATCCTCGACCGGGTCGGCAACAACTCGCGCTGGGCACCTGCGCGGACAGTGAAAATCGGCTGTGGCAATCCTTATCTGAAAGTCCCGTTGCGACCACAACTGAAAGCCGCCGAAACCCTCAAGAACTGAACATTCCCCTGTGGCGAGGGAGCTTCTGTGGTGAGGGGATTTATCCCCGTTGGGTTGCGAAGCGACCCCAGAAATGGGACTGCTGCGCAGTCCAACGGGGATAAATCCCCTCACCACACGTTCGCGTTCACACACCAAACAAGTTCTTAACCAACCAGACCATCACCCCTTCTATACATATTCCTAAAAGTTAGTTTATTTAATATTTATACGCGCTTAGGGTATATGCACCGGACCACCGGACATTCTTGTTTTCGTTCGCCGCACTGATTGCGGCGTTTTTCATGAGATGTGAGGTAGGTATGGTCCGGAACACAATCACCCCAGTGCAGATCGCCAGGGCATTGCGTGCAGCCAAGGAGCGGCACTGATGTCCAGTCTGGCAGACGCAAACGTTCAGAGTGACCTGGACATCGCCCCGCTGTTGTTGCCCGCGCAGGTTTTGCGCAACGACGCACAAGCCATCAAGGCTGCTCACGATCTGGCGCAAGTCGCCCGCGTGCAGGCCGCCAAACGTGACCGCCAGCGCAAGTTACCGTGGTCGGAAATCGAACAGTTCACCCGCAGTGGTCTGGGCAGCATTGCCATCCCGCGCGAATACGGTGGCCCGCAGGTTTCTTTCGTTACTTTGGCCGAGGTATTCGCGATCATTTCCGCCGCCGACCCGGCGCTCGGGCAGATTCCGCAGAACCAGTTCGGCATCATCAATCTGGTGCTTGGCAGCGCCACCGAAGAGCAGAAAAAACAGCTGTTCCAGAGCGTGCTCGAAGGCTGGCGCATCGGTAATGCCGGGCCTGAACGCGGCACCAAAAACACCCTCGAACTGAAAGCACGAATCACCGCTGACGGTGATGACTACGTGATCAACGGCCAGAAGTTCTACTCCACTGGTGCGCTGTTCGCGCACTGGGTCGCGGTGAAGGCGCTCAACGATGACGGCAAGCAAGTGCTGGCCTTCGTCCGCCGTGGTACCCCGGGGCTGCGCATTGTTGATGACTGGTCGGGTTTCGGTCAGCGCACCACCGCCAGCGGCACGATTCTGCTGAACAACGTGCGCGTCGAATCGAGCCTTGTCGTCGACAACTGGAAGATCAACGAAAGCCCAAATACCCAAGGCGCGGTGTCGCAACTGATTCAGGCCGCTATCGACGCCGGCATCGCCCGTGGCGCCATCGACGACGCTATCGAGTTCGTCAAAACCCGCGCCCGGCCGTGGATCGACGCCAAGGTCGAACGCGCCAGCGATGACCTCTACGTGATCGCCGATATCGGCAAACTGAAAATCGAACTGCACGCCGCTGAAGCGCTGCTGCGCAAGGCCGGGCAAGTGCTCGATCAAGTGCATGCCGCACCGCTGACCGCCGAATCCGCCGCCCGCGCCTCGATTGCCGTGGCCGAAGCCAAAGTGCTGACCACCGAAATCTCATTGCTCGCCAGCGAAAAGCTTTTCGAGCTGGCCGGCAGTCGCGCAACCCTCGCCGAATTCAACCTCGACCGCCACTGGCGCAACGCCCGGGTGCACACCCTGCACGACCCGGTGCGCTGGAAGTATCACGCGGTCGGCGCCTATCGCCTTAACGGCACTTTGCCGGCCCGCCATTCCTGGATTTGAAACCAGACCTCTGGAGAAACACATGACAATTTCTCAACACGTCGCGGTCATCACCAGCGACGAACAAGCCCTGATCGTCGCCAGCGACCTGGCCGAAGATTTCAAACGTGACAGCGCCGTGCGCGACCGTGAGCGCCGCTTGCCACTGCCGGAGCTGGACGTGTTTTCCCGCTCGGGCCTATGGGGCATCAGCGTGCCCAAGGAGTACGGCGGCGCCGGTGTGTCCAACGTGGCCCTGGCCAAAGTCATCGCCTTGATCGCTCAGGCCGATGGCTCCCTCGGGCAGATTCCGCAGAACCATTTCTATGCACTCGAAGTGCTGCGGGTGAACGGCAGCCATGCGCAGAAACAACGACTGTACGCCGAGGTTCTGGTTGGTCAGCGCTTCGGCAATGCCCTCGCAGAACTGGGTACCAAAACCGCCCACGACCGCGTCACCAGCCTCAAGCGCGATGGCGACGGCTACCGCATCAACGGTCGCAAGTTCTACGCGACCGGGGCGATTTACGCCCAGCGCATCCCGACCTCGGTGGTCGATGAAGACGGCGTGCAGCAACTGGCCTTCGTCCCGCGTGACAGCAAAGGTCTGACCGTGATCGACGACTGGAGCGGCTTCGGCCAGCGCACCACCGGCAGCGGTTCGGTAGTGTTTGAAGACGTCTACGTCGCGGCTGAAGATGTGCTGCCATTCCAAAGCGCGTTCGAGCGGCCAACCACCGTCGGCCCGCTCGCGCAGATTCTGCACGCGGCCATCGACACCGGCATCGCCCGCGCCGCTTACGAAGATGCCCTGCACTTTGTACGCAGCAAAACCCGGCCGTGGATCGACTCCGGCAATGACAAGGCCACTGAAGATCCGTTGACCCTGAAGAGCTTCGGCCACTTGAGCATTCGTCTGCACGCCACCGAAGCCTTGCTCGAACGCGCCGGGGAATTCCTCGACGTCGCGCAAGCCGAACCGAATGCCGAGACCGTTGCGGCCGCGTCGATTGCCGTCGCTGAAGCACGGGCGATCAGCACCGAAATTTCCCTGGCTGCCGGCAGCACTTTGTTCGAACTGGCCGGCAGTCAGGCCACCCTGATTGAACACGGCCTCGACCGCCACTGGCGCAACGCTCGCGTGCACACCCTGCACGACCCGGTGCGCTGGAAGTATCACGCGGTGGGCAATTATTACCTCAACGATGAAAACCCTCCGCTGCGGGGGACTATCTGATGAGCGCTGCGAAAAAGAAGATTCTGCTCAACGCGTTCAACATGAACTGCATCGGCCACATCAACCATGGACTGTGGACGCATCCGCGTGACACCTCGACGCGCTTCAACACGATCGAATACTGGACCGAACTGGCGCAGTTGCTGGAGCGCGGCTTGTTCGATGGTTTGTTCATCGCTGACATTGTCGGCGTGTATGACGTCTATCAGGACTCGGTGGATGTGCCGCTGAAAGAGGCGATCCAGTTGCCGGTCAATGATCCGCTGCTGCTGGTTTCGGCAATGGCTGCGGTGACCAAAAATCTCGGCTTCGGCCTGACCGCCAACCTCACTTATGAGCCGCCGTATCTGTTCGCCCGACGCATGTCGACCCTCGATCATCTGAGTCGCGGCCGGGTCGGCTGGAACATCGTCACCGGTTATCTGGACAGCGCCGCGAAAGCCATGGGCCTGCGTGAACAGGTCGAACATGACCGTCGCTACGATCAGGCCGACGAGTACCTGGAGGTGCTCTACAAACTCTGGGAAGGCAGCTGGGAAAACGGTGCGGTGCTCAACGATCCGCAGCAGCGGATCTACGCCCAGCCGGAAAAAGTGCACAAGGTCGAGCACAAGGGTGAGTTCTATCAGGTCGAGGGATATCACCTCTGCGAACCTTCGCCGCAGCGCACACCGGTGCTGTTTCAGGCCGGCAGTTCGGATCGCGGTTTGCTGTTCGCCGGTCGTCACGCCGAGTGCGTGTTCATCAGTGGCCAGAACAAACCATCGACCAAAGTGCAGGTGGATAAAGTCCGCGCCAGCGCGGTCGAGGCCGGGCGCAACCCCGAGGACATCAAGGTGTTCATGGGCCTCAACGTGATCGTCGGGGAAACCGAAGAAGCCGCGTGGGCCAAGCATGCCGAGTACCTGAGTTACGCCAGCGCCGAGGCCGGCGTGGCGCATTTTTCGGCATCCACCGGCATCGATTTTTCCCAGTATGAAATCGACGAACCGATCCAGTACGTGAAGAGCAACGCGATCCAGTCGGCGACGAAGAATCTGCAAAACAACGACTGGACCCGCCGCAAGTTGCTGGAACAACACGCCCTCGGCGGGCGCTACATCACCGTGGTTGGCTCAGCCGAACAAGTGGCGGATGAACTGGAGTCGTGGATCGCCGAAACCGGCCTCGACGGTTTCAACCTGACCCGCATTGTTACCCCGGAAAGCTATGTCGATTTCATCGAACTGGTGATTCCCGAGCTGCAACGGCGTGGGTCGTACAAGACTGCGTACGACAACGGCAGCCTGCGCGAGAAGCTGTTTCACGGTGAAGCGCATTTGCCCGAGCAACACACCGGCGCCGCTTACCGCCCCTAAAAAGCATCGCTGGCAAGCCAGCTCCCACAGGTTTTGTGAACACCATATATCCCTGTGGGAGCTGGCTTGCCAGCGATGAGGCCTGAACAGACACCACAAAATTCAAGCACTGACTGGAAACCCACCATGACCAAGAAACGCCTGTCCCTCCCAGTCAAAGCACTGGCCCTGGCCCTCGGCCTCTTCAGTTCGGCAGTCTTCGCCGCCGACGCCCCGCTGAAAATCGGCACCACCGCCGCCTTCGCCATTCCGCTGGAAGCCGCTGTCGAAGAAGCCTCCAGACAAGGCCTGAAAGTCGAGTTGGTGGAGTTCACCGACTGGATCGCACCCAACGTCAGCCTCGCTGCCGGCGATATCGACGTGAACTACTTCCAGCACATCCCGTTCCTGGAAAACGCCAAGGCTGCCGCCGGTTTTGATCTGGTGCCATTCGCTCCGGGGATCATCAACAACGTCGGCCTCTACTCGAAGAAATACAAAAGCTTCGACGAATTGCCTGAAGGCGCCAGCGTCGCCATCGCCAATGACCCAATCAACAGCGGTCGCGGCCTGCAACTGTTGGCCAAGGCCGGGCTGATCACGCTGAAACCGGGTGTCGGCTATAAGGCCACCGAAGAAGACATCATCGCCAACCCGAAGAAAATCAAAATTCTCCAGGTCGAAGCGGTGCAACTGGTGCGCGCCTACGACGATGCTGATCTGGTGCAGGGCTACCCGGCCTACATTCGTTTGGCGAAGACTTTCGATGCCGGTTCGGCGCTGCTGTTCGACGGTCTCGACCACAAGGAATACGTGATCCAGTTTGTGATCCAGCCGAAGAGCAAAACCGATCCGCGCCTGATCAAATTCGTCGACATCTATCAGCACTCGCCAGTCGTCCGCGCCGCTCTGGATAAGGCCCACGGCAAGCTGTACCAGGCCGGTTGGGAAAGCTGAGCATGACGGCCGCGATCCAACGGCGACTGGATATTCCAGAGCCAAAGAATGCTGAACAAACAGAGCTGCGCCCGGAACTCAATCGCGCCCACGTGCGCTTCATTGGCCTGGGTAAAACCTACGAGGGCCGGCAAGGGCCGGTCGCCGCATTGCAAGGCATCGACCTGGCGATTCAGCGTGGTGAAGTGTTCGGCATCATCGGCCGCAGCGGCGCCGGCAAGTCGTCGCTGATCCGCACCATCAACCGCCTCGAACAGCCCACCTCGGGCCGGGTGCTGATCGATCAAGTGGATATCGGTGAGTTCGATGAAGATCGCCTCGTGGCGCTGCGCCGACGGATCGGCATGATCTTCCAGCACTTCAACCTGATGTCGGCCAAGACCGTGTGGCAGAACGTCGAGTTACCACTGAAAGTCGCCGGCGTACCCAAGCAAAAACGCGAACAAAAGGTTCGAGAACTGCTGGAACTGGTCGGTCTGCAAGACAAGCACAAGGCTTATCCGGCGCAGCTATCCGGCGGGCAGAAACAGCGCGTCGGTATCGCTCGGGCGCTGGTGCATGACCCGGATATTCTGCTGTGCGACGAGGCCACTTCGGCCCTCGATCCGGAGACAACTCAGTCGATCCTCGGCCTGCTGCGCGAGATCAATAAACGCCTCGGCCTGACCATCGTGTTGATCACTCATGAAATGGCGGTGATCCGCGAAATCTGCGACCGCGTGGTGGTGCTGGAACACGGCCGCGTGGTCGAGCAAGGCCCGGTTTGGGAAGTGTTCGGCAACCCGCAACATGAAGTCAGCCAGACCTTGCTCGCACCGTTACAACACGCGTTGCCGGAAGAGCTGAAAAGCCGTTTGCAGGTGCAATCGCCTTCGTTGGATGCGGCTGTGGTGTTGCGTTTGCAGTTCACCGGCAGTGCCCGTGATGAACCCGATCTGGCTGCACTGTTCGCGTCGCTTGGCGGTCGGGTGAAGTTGCTACAGGGCGGCGTAGAACGGATTCAGGGCCATGCGCTGGGGCAACTGCTGCTGGCTGTGAGCGGTTCGTCTTTCGCCGCTGAAGAGTTGCGTCAGCGCGCCGCGCAGTGGGCGCAACGAGTGGAGGTGCTGGGTTATGTGGTTTGATCGTTTGTTGCAGGGGTTTATCGACACGTTTTTGATGGTCGGCGTGTCGTCGCTGATCGCGTTGCTGGTGGGAATCCCGATGGCGGTGATTCTGGTCACCAGCGACAAGGGCGGGATCTATGAAGCGCCGGTTCTGAACCGCGCCCTGGGTGCATTCGTGAATCTGTTTCGCTCGATTCCGTTCCTGATTCTGATGGTGGCGCTGATCCCGTTCACGCGGCTGATCGTTGGCACCACTTACGGCGTGTGGGCTGCGGTGGTTCCGCTGACGATTGCGGCCACGCCGTTTTTTGCGCGGATTGCCGAAGTCAGTTTGCGTGAGGTCGATCACGGTTTGGTGGAAGCCGCGCAAGCGATGGGTTGCCGACGCTGGCACATCGTCTGGCATGTGCTGCTGCCGGAGGCGCTGCCGGGGATTGTCGGCGGGTTCACTATCACGCTGGTGACGATGATTAATTCGTCGGCGATGGCCGGGGCGATTGGCGCCGGTGGATTGGGCGATATTGCTTACCGCTACGGGTATCAGCGTTTTGACAGCCAGATCATGTTGACGGTAATTGTGTTGCTGGTGGCGTTGGTCGCGGTGATTCAGCTGGGCGGGGATCGTCTGGCGCGGGGTTTGAACAAGCGCTGAGGCAAAATCTCATCTACTCGGCAATTGCTATCGCTAGCAGGCTAGCTCCCACAGCTGGAATGCGTTTCCCTGTGGGAGCTAGCCTGCTAGCGATAGCGTATATTCGCCGAACCCCTATCTCCCGCGCAGTCCCGACCATGAAACAGACCCCGACCGACCTGGAACAGATCACCGCCACTACCCTCGGCCATTACAACGCGGTGGCCGAAGACTTCCGTGAAGGCACCCGCGATCACGATGTCAGCCAGAACATCGACGCCTTGTTACGGCACATTCAGGGTACAGCACCGTTCACTGTCCTCGATTTCGGCTGCGGGCCGGGGCGCGATTTGCAGACGTTCACCCGTATGGGCCACGTCGCGGTCGGGCTCGACGGTTCGCAGGAGTTTGCGCGGATGGCGCGTGAGGACAGCGGTTGCGAAGTCTTGCAGCAGGACTTTCTGAAGCTTGAACTTCCGGCTGAACGCTTCGACGGGATCTTTGCCAACGCGGTGTTGTTTCATGTGCCGTTGCAGGAACTGCCGCGAGTGCTGAAGCAGCTTCATGGCACGCTGAAACCCGGTGGCGTGTTATTCAGCTCGAATCCGCGTGGGGATAACCGTGAGGGCTGGAATGGGCCGCGTTATGGCTCGTATCACGATCTTGAGGCGTGGCGCGGATTGCTGACGGCGGCGGGGTTTGTCGAGCTGGAGCATTACTTCCGGCCAGCGGGGCTGCCGCGGGAGCAGCAGCCCTGGTTGGCCAGCGTCTGGCGTAAATCTGGTAGCCTGTGAGGACGCCATCGCTAGCAGGCTAGCTCCCACAGTAGGAGTTCATCTCGCCCCTGTGGAACCCAGCCTGTCACTGCTTAAACATATCTCCCTGTGGAAACCAGCCTGTCACTGCTGAAACACATCTCCCTGTGGAAACCAGCCTGTCACTGCTGAAACACATCTCCCTGTGGAAACCAGCCTGTCACTGCTGAAACACATCTCCCTGTGGAAACCAGCCTGTCACTGCTGAAACACATCTCCCTGTGGAAACCAGCGTGTCACTGCTGAAACACATCTCCCTGTGGGAGCCAGCCTGCTGGCGATGAGCGCGAAGCGCTCGCTTTATGCCGCATCCTTCTTCGGCTCGCGAATCTTGTACCAGGCCACATACAGCGCCGGCAGAAACAGCAGCGTCAGCAACGTCGCCACCACAATCCCGCCAATCATCGCGTACGCCATCGGCCCCCAGAACACTTCCCGGGCAATCGGGATCATGCCCATGCTCGCCGCCGCTGCGGTCAGCAGGATCGGTCGGCGCCGATGCTCCGTCGCCTCGACCACCGCATCCCACGGCGCATAGCCCTTCTTCTCGAACTCGTCGATCTGCGTCACCAGAATCACCGAGTTGCGGATGATGATGCCGATCAGCGCCAGAATCCCGAGGATTGCCACAAAGCCCATCGGCGTACCGGTCGGCACCAGCGCCAGCACCACGCCAATCAGCCCCAGCGGCGCGACACTCGCCACCAGGAACATCTTCTGCACGCTGTGCAGCTGGATCATCAGGAAGGTCGCCATCAAGAACAGCATCAGCGGCAAGACCTTGGCAATCGGCCCTTGGGCCTTGCCGCTTTCCTCGACCGTACCGCCCGTGGCGACTTTGTAACCCACCGGCAGTTTGGCGGCGAAGGCATCAATCGACGGCTTGAGCAGTTTCACCAGATCGGTCGGCTGAATCTCATCACGCACCGAGGCCTTGATGGTGATGGTCGGCAAACGGTCGCGACGCCACACCAGCGGTTGCTCCAGTTCATAACGCACGGTGGCGAATGCAAGCAACGGAATCGAGGTGCCGCCGGGTGTAACGATCTGCAGGTTCTGCAGGGTTTCCGGCGTACCACGCTCGGAATCCACTGCCCGCCCGACCACGTTAATCAAGTAGATATCGTCATCGACCTGAGTCAGTGGCGAGCCGCTGACGATGCTGTTCATCAGGTTCGCCACGTCTTCCGACGACAGCCCGAGTTGCCGCGCCTTGTCCTGTGCGATGTCGATGCGCAGGACTTTGCCCGGCTCGTTCCAGTCGTAAATGATCTCGCCGATGTGCTGGTTCTTGTCCAGTTCGGTGGCGAGGTCGATGGCGTGTTTGCGCACCTGATCGATGTCCTTGCCGCTGACCCGGTACTGGATCGGACGCCCTACCGGCGGGCCCATTTCCAGTGCCTGCACGTAACTGCCGATGCCGACGAAATCCTTGTGCAAGCGTTCGCGCAGGCGCTGACTCAAGGCTTCACGGGCCTCGAAGTCTTTGCTGACGATCACCAGTTGCGCGTAGTACGGGTTCTGCAACTGCTGGTCGAGCGGCAGGTAGAAACGGATCGCACCCTGACCGATGTAAGTGCTCCAGCGCACGATGTCGGGGTCGCCCTTGAGCGTCGCTTCGAGCTTGTCGACGGCTTTTCGGGTTTCGTCGATAGAGGCGTTTTGCGGCAGGTTCAGATCGACAAGAATTTCCGGGCGATCCGAGGATGGGAAGAACTGGTTCTGCACAAAACGCATGCAGAATATCGACAATGCAAAACACAGCACGGTGATGCCGATGGCCCACCAGCGATTGCGCATGCACCACAGCAGACCGCCGTTGAACGCCCGCCCGACACGCCCCGGTTCGGCCGCATGGGGTTTGAGGTTGGTGCTGAGGATGTGCACGCCGATGACTGGCGCGAAGAACACCGCCACCACCCACGACACGATCATCGCCACCGCAATCACCGCGAACAGCGTGTAGGTGTACTCACCGGCGGAGCTGGCGTTGAGGCCGATGGGCACGAAACCGGCGACGGTCACCAGCGTACCGGTGAGCATCGGGAACGCCGTGGAGGTGTAGGCAAACGTCGCCGCCTGCTCCTTGGTCTCGCCCATCTCCAGCCGCGTGACCATCATCTCCACGGTGATCATCGCGTCGTCCACCAGCAGGCCGAGGGCGATGATCAGCGCACCGAGAGAAATCCGCTGCATGGTGATGCCACTGTATTCCATGAACACAAACACCATCGCCAGCACCAGCGGAATCGAGCACGCCACCACCAGACCGGCACGTACGCCAAGGCTGATGAAGCTCACCACCAACACGATGATCACCGCTTCAAACAGCGCACTGGTAAAGCCGCCGACAGCTTCTTCTACCACCACCGCCTGATCGGAAACGGTGTGTACGCCGACACCTACCGGCAAATCGGCGGTGAGTTGGTCGATGCGTGTGTGCAGGGCTTTACCGAACTCCTGAACGTTGCCGCCCTTCTGCATGGCGATTGCCAGACCGATGGCCGGCTTGCCGTCGAAGCGAAATTCCGGGGTCGCCGGATCGACATAACCGCGACGAATTTCGGCGATGTCCGCCAGACGATAGAAGCGATCATTGAGCTTGAGATTGACCTCGGCCAGATCCTTCTCCGAGGCAAACTGCCCGGAGGTGCGCACCGAAATCCGCTCAGGTCCGGCCTCAATCACACCCGCCGGAGTCACGGCGTTCTGCGATTGCAGGCTCTGCACCACTTGTCGCTGATCGATGCCCAGCGCCGCCAGTTTGCGCGTGGAGAAGTTCAGGTAGATCACTTCATCCTGCTGACCGATCATCTCGATCTTGCCCAACCCCGGCACGTTACGAATCTCGGCCCGCGCCTGCTCCACGTAGTCGCGCAACTGGCGCATCGTCAACCCGTCGGCGGTAAACGCATAGACCGATCCGTAGACATCACCGAACTCATCGTTGAATCCCGGCCCTTGAATCCCTTGGGGAAACTGGCCGCGAATATCGTCGATCTTCTTGCGCACCTGATACCAGATTTCCGGAATGTCCTTGGCGCTGGTGGTGTCGCGCAAGTACACGTACACCGTCGATTCGCCGGGGCGCGTGTAACTTTTCACATAATCGAGCGAGTCGAGTTCTTCGAGTTTTTTCTCGATGCGGTCAGTGACCTGCTTGAGGGTTTCTTCCTGGGTCGCGCCGGGCCATTTGGTCTGGATCACCATGGTCTTGATGGTGAACGACGGGTCTTCTTCGCGGCCAAGATTGAAATAGGAGAACACGCCCATAAGCAGCGCGACGAACATCAGATACCAGACGAATGACTGATGCTTGAGGGCCCATTCGGATAGGTTGAAAGAGCCTTTCATTGACTGTCCTCGTCGAGTTTCACGGCTTGCCCGGGTTTGAGACTGTTAACGCCGGCGCTGACCACGCGCTCACCGTTTTTGACGCCACCGGCCAGCACCACGGTGCTGTCGTTGCGGCTGACCACGCTGACGTCACGGGGGCTGACGGTTTTGCTCTGGGTATCAATCACCCAGATGCGCGGTTTGCCATCGACCTCTTGCAGCGCCGTCACGGGCAGTTCGATACGCGGTTTGATCGCCGAACTGAGGGTCACACTGATCGCCGTGCCGAGACGAAAGCCTGGCGGTGTTTCAGTCAGCGTCAGGCGGGCGCGACGGGTGCGTGTGGCGCTTTGTGCCTGTGGTTCGATTTCGCGGATGATCGCTGTGGTGTTGATGCTCGGATCGAGTTGCGCGGCCACCAGAAACACCACATCGCTGGGGATCTGATCGACCAGGGTGTCCGGCAGATCGATCACCGCTTCCTTGATGTCCGGTTGCGCCAGCGTCACCACTTGTTGGCCAGCAGTGACCACCTGACCGGCCTCGGCGTTCCAAGCGGTGACCACAGCTTTGTGGTCGGAGCGCAGTTCGGTGTAGCCGAGTTGATCCTTGCTCTGATTGACCGCCGCCCGCGCCTGATCAAGCGAAGCCTGGGTGGTTTTCAGGTCGGTGTTGGCGATGTCCAGTTGCGCCTGCGCGCCGACACCGCGATCAAACAATGCCTGTTGGCGTCGCGCATTGGCCTGGGCGTTGATCAATTGCGCTTCGATTTTTGCCAGATCACCCTGCGCCGAACGCAACTGGTTCTGCTGATCGGACGGATCGAGGGTGGCGAGCAGCGTGCCCTTTTCCACCTCGGCGCCGACATCGACGTTACGACTGGCGATACGCCCGCCGACACGGAAACCGGTGTTGCTCTCGTAGCGCGCCTGAATGCTCCCGGCGAAGCGCCCGAGGGTCTCCTCGTTCAACGCTTGAACCTTGATCGACAGCACTGGACGCACCGGTTCCGGCGGCGGCTCGCTTTTCGAACAAGCGGCCAACAACAAGCCGACGGATAACAGCCCCAAACGCTTCATGGCTGTGCTCCCGGCTGCAGATCCTTGTAGGTGTTTTCGGCAATCTCGACTTTCATCCCCGGGTGCAATAGTTGTCCGCCAGCGACGATGACTTTCTCTCCACCGTTGAGGCCTTCACTGATGATGACCTTGCCAGTCAGGTAACGACCGACCGTGACCGTGTGCAATTGCGCCTCGCCCTTGTCGTCGACCATCCACACCGCCGGATCACTGATGTTTTTGGTCAACGCTGACCACGGCAACTCCACCGCCGATTTACCGCTGCCCTTGGCGGTGGCGCTGACCACCGAACCGAGCTGCATGCCCGGCGGCAATTTATCGAGAGTGACTTTGACTTGCACGGTGCCGGACTGCGCCGAGACCGATGGGGTGATCTCACGCACGGTGCCGGTGGTTTTGATCGCCGGGTTATCCAGCAGGCTGACGACTATCGAGCGATCCGCAGGACGCTCGGCCAACAACGATTCATAGACGTTGAATACCGCGTCACGGTCGCCATCGCGGGCCAGGGTGAAAATCGGCGCGGTGGCCTGTACCACCTGACCGACTTCGGCCTGACGCTGGGTAATCACACCCGGCGCATCGGCGATCAGCGAGGTGTAGCTGAGTTGATCCTTGGCATTGGCCAGTTGCGCCTGCGCCGCGCTCAAAGCACTTTGGCTGCTGCGCAACGCAGCCTGGGCGGAATCGTATTCGCTCTGGCTGGTGTAACTCTTGGGCAAGAGTTTTTGCTGACGCACAAATGCGGCGGCAGCCTGTTTGACCCGCGCCTGTTCAGCCACGACCTGGGCTTGCGCGGAATCGACGTTGGTTTGCAGATCCTTGGGATCAAGTTTGGCCAGTACCTGTTTGGCGCTGACGCGGTCACCGACATCGACCATGCGCTGGATGATCTTGCCGCCGACGCGGAACGACAACTCGGTCTGCACCCGCGCCTGTACATCACCGGTGAGGGTTACGGAAGCCGCGTAGTCCGCGGGTTTGACCACTTGCACAAAGACCCGTGGCAGGTATTCCGGAGGGGGCTTTTTATCGCCGCAAGCGCTGAGTAGCACCAGCAAACTCAGGCCCATCATTGTTTTCAAACCGGGACTCGCCATGCAGACTCCTTCCTGTGTACGAACGTGCAAGTGACGATACGACTGTGAGCTTAGAACAGGGTTCCGGCTTCGCTCGCCTGATCCGGATATTTCCCCTGCGACGCCCCCCTGTGGCGAGGGAGCTTGCTCCCGCTCGACTGCGCAGCAATCGCAAGCCTGCTGATATTTTTTGAAGTTGAAACAGCGCGCCGGACCTTTTGGGGGCGCTGCGCACCCAGCGCGAGCAAGCTCGCTCGCCACAGAGGTTGATGCGCGGCACACTAGCGCTTCCGGCAAAGGAAACGCCCATGCTAAAAACCCTCGCGGTGGCCAATTACCGCTCGATCAACAAATTGGTGATCCCGCTGGACCGGTTGAACCTTATCACCGGCCCCAACGGCAGTGGCAAGTCCAATCTGTACCGAGCGCTGCGCCTGCTCGCCGAAACCGCGCAGGGCGGAGTGGTCAATGCGCTGGCCCGTGAGGGCGGGCTGGATTCGACCTTCTGGGCCGGGCCGGAGACCATCAGCCGGCGCATGCGCAACGGCGAAGTACCGATCGAGCCGACCGTGCGCCAAGGAGTGAAGCGTCTGCGGCTGGGGTTTGCCGGAGAGGATTTCAGTTATTCAATCAGCCTGGGACTGCCCGACTCCAACGGGCACTTCATGCTACCCGAGCATTCACGGCCGATCCCTTCCCGCTTCAGCCTTGATCCACAGATCAAACGCGAATGCATATGGGCCGGGGCAAATTACCGCCCTGCCAGCCTGCTGGTGGACCGCGATGGCCCGATGATCCGCGCCCGCAACGAGCGAAAATGGGACGTGCTGGCGCAACATACGCCGAACTTCGACAGCCTGTTCGATCAGGTCGGCAGCCTGCGCAGTTCACCGGAAGTGTTTCAGATGCGCGAGTTCATCCGTCGCTGGCGCTTTTATGATCACTTTCGCAGCGACGCCGACGCCCCGGTGCGCCAGCCGCAACTGGGGACGCGCACGCCGGTGCTGCACCACGACGGGAGGGATCTGGCCGCGGCGTTGCAGACCATTATTGAAATCGGCGACGGCGACGCGATGCGTGCAGCCATTACCGATGCCTTTCCCGGTGCGCGACTGCACATCGAGGCTCAAGCGGGTGGACGCTTTGCCATCGAGTTTTTTCAGGAAGGATTACTGCGGCCGCTGTCAGCGGCAGAATTGTCGGACGGCACCCTGCGTTACCTGCTGCTGGTCGCGGCACTGCTGACACCCCGTCCGCCATCGCTGATGGTGCTGAACGAGCCGGAAACCAGTCTGCATCCGGATCTGCTGCCAGCGCTGGCACGCTTGATCATCCGCGCTTCGCAGGAGTGCCAGGTGTGGGTGGTGTCCCATGCACGGCGATTGATTTCGGCATTGCAGGAAGACCCGGAATGCAATTGCATCGTGCTGGAGAAGACGCTGGGACAGACCGGCATCGTCGGCCAGCGAATCCTGGACGAACCCGCATGGAATTGGCCTGACTGATAGAACAGCTGAAAAGATCACAGCCTGCGGCAGTTCCTACATTTGGAATGCATTCCCCTGTAGGCGTTGACGAAGGCTGCGATCTTTTGATCTTCAATCAATGATCACTGCCGATCACCCCTGCCACTTGCCCCCTTCAACAATCACGCTCTCAGGCTTGGTGTCATCGCTCAGTTCTTTACGCACATATTGGTCGTACAGCTTGAGCAGATACTTCTCTTCACCGAGCTTGGTCAACTCGGTATTCACCCAGTCGCGCAGCTCGATATTGCCCTTCTTCACCGCCGGCGCAATCGGCGCCTCGGCACCCAGTTTTTGCTCCAGCACGCGATAACCCGGGTTCTGCTTGGCCCAACTGAACAGCACCAGATTGTCCTGCGCATAAGCATCGCCGCGCCCTGTAGCCAGCGCCTGCAACGACTCGGAGTTTTTCTCGAACTTCAGCAGTTTCCAGTCCGGGTGATTCTTGGTCAGCCAGAGGTCGGCAGTGGTGCCGGTGGTGACGATAGTGGTGCGAGTCGCCAGGTCATCGAGATTCTTCACCGAGCTGCTTTGTGGCACCAGCGCCTGCACCGCAACCTTGAGGTTCGGGTTGGTGAATTCCACCGCTTCCTTGCGCTCCGGGGTCACGGTCATGTTGGCGAGGATCAGATCGACCTTGTCGCTTTGCAGGAACGGAATCCGGCTCGCCGGTTCGACCGCAACGAATTCGACTTTATTCTCATCGCCCAACAGGTCCTTGGCGAAACGCCGGCCGATGTCGGTATCGAAACCAACGTAACGCCCCGCCTCATCGACGAAACCGAACGGTGGTTTGTCGGTGAACACGCCGACGATCAGTTTGTCGCGGGCCTTGATCTTGTCCAGATAACTCGCAGGCGCAGCGCTTTCACTGGCAACCTTTGGCTTCGGTATGTCTTCGGATTTGTTGCAGCCGGCCAGCAGCGCGAGCCCCAGCAGTGGCAGGAAAAACAGGGATGTCTTGGCAGTTTTCATAGCAGTTCCAGTTCCTTGGTGTGAGTCGTTTCAGGCAAAGCTCTTGAAGGGAAAGCTTCGACGTAGGAGAACTTCTCCAGAAACTGCTGCGCGCGTGCGGTTTGCGGATTCGTAAAGAAAATCTCGGGCGGGTTCTGTTCGAGGATGCGCCCGGCATCCATGAACACGATGCGATCAGCCACGGCACGGGCGAAGGCCATTTCGTGGGTGACAATCAACAGGGTCATGCCCTCGCGGGCCAGCCCCTGAATGACTTCCAGCACTTCCTTGACCATCTCCGGATCAAGGGCGGCGGTGACTTCGTCGAAGAGCATGACCCGTGGGTTCATGCACAACGAACGGACGATGGCGATGCGTTGCTGCTGACCACCGGACAGCTGACGCGGGAAGGCGTCGCGCTTGTCCGCCAGGCCCACGCGTTCGAGCAAGGCTTCGGCTTGCTGCTGTGCTTCGCGGCGCTGGCGCTTCTGCACCTTGAGCGGGCCGAGCAGCAAATTGTCGAGCACGCTCATGTGCGGAAACAGGTGATAACTCTGGAACACCATGCCGATCTGCTGACGTACTTCGCGCCAGTCGGTGTCCTTGCCCAGCAGTTCGCGGCCGGCAAATTTCAGGCTACCGCTGTGCGCGACTTCCAGGCCATTGAGGCAACGCAGCAAGGTGCTTTTGCCACAGCCGCTGGGGCCGAGCACTACCACCGTTTCGCCGGCCTTCACGCTCAGGTCGATGCCGTTGAGCACCTGCTGCTCGCCGAAGAATTTGTTGAAACCCTGAAACTCGATCAATGCGCTCATGCTTGCGTCCAGCGCCGCTCCAGCACGCGCGAAGCGGCCGAGAGCGGGTAGCAGATGAAAAAGAAAAACAGAAACAGTGCGCCGTAGATCAGCACCGATTCGTAGGTGCGTTCGATGATCTGCTGGCCGACCTTGATCACATCGACCACGCCGATCAGCACCGCCAGTGAGCTGGTCTTGATGATCCGCGTGTAGACGTTGATGGTCGGCGGCGTCATGCGTTTCAGCGCTTGCGGCAGCAGCACGTAGCCGTACAGTTGTGGCGCGTTCAGACCGATCGACAGCCCGGCCTCACGTTGCCCACGCGGCAACGAATGCAGCGCGCCGCGTACCACTTCACCGACTTCGCTGGCGCCCCACAGCGACAACACCAGCACCGCGCACCAGAAGCTCGGGAGGCTCAGGCCGAAAAAGATCGGCAGCCCGAAGAACAACAGGTACAGCCAGACCAGCACCGGGATCGCCCGAAACAGTTCCAGATACACGCGCAGAATCGTGTTCAGCCATCGCACGTTGAGTGTGCACAACACGCCATAGAGCACGCCGCCAATACTGCTGATGGCGATGCTCAGCAGCGAGATCGACAAGGTTTGCCCGGCGCCTTTTGCCAGTTGCGGCAACGACACCCAAAGCAGTTCAAGACCCGAACTGGCCATGCTGAAGCCTCCTTTCCAGACGGCTGAGCAGCAGCGACAGCGGCAAGAACAGCAGCACGCAAATCAGCGTCAGCACGGCGAGCATTTCGTAGGTTTTGTAGTACAGCGCGATGTAACTCTTGGTGGTGTAGAGAATCTCCGGCACCGCCACTGCCGAAACCACAGTGGTTTCCTTGAGCAGGAAAATGAAATTGGCAAACAGCGATGGCAAGCTGAGGATGCCTGCTTGCGGCAGGATCACGTAGCGCAGCAACTGGCCGTGGGACAAGCCAATCGAACGCCCGGATTCCAGTTGCGCCTGCGGCACTGCATCAACACCGGCGCGCAGCACTTCGGTGAGATAGGCGCCGCCAAGGAAGGTCATGGTGATGATCGCCGCAGTGAACCCGGAGACCTGAATCCCCAGCGCCGGCAAAGCGAAGTAGACGAAGAACAACTGGATCAGCAGCGGGGTGTTGCGCGCCAGTTCCACATACAGGCCGACCGCACGTTGCAGGTAAGGCGTGCGGAACACCAGGATCGTCGCGTTGAGCAACGCCACCAGCAGCGACGTACCGATGGCGATGAAACCGACCTGCAGCGTCACGCCCACGGCTTTTAAAAACGCCGGCAGGGTGCTGAGGATAAAAGCGTAATCGAAGGTCATGAAACATCCTGGACGTCGCTCGATAAGCGACGTTGGTGCAGTCCATGGACAGCGGGTAACTGTCCGGCAGGCACCGACTTTAAAGGTATAAAAAGAAGAATTTAAATACCGTTAAAGCATATTGATATCACCCAAAAAACTATCTTGTGGGTTTGCTGCGGCAAAGGAAGAAGGCTATGTTCCTTTGCGCTGTAGGAAGGATCTTTTTTTCACGAAAGCCCTCCAAGGACGAACAGCTTTTGGCCAGACTCCGGCCAAACCATCACAAGGAAGAAAACATGGCTGACGTAAAAGTGCCGCAGCGACTGGACCCGCAGGACATCGTGAAATTGCTCGTGGCGTTGCGCCGGGCGTTGAAGTCCAGGGTGGCCTGAACGTTAAAGATCTGAATCTCGCATTGTTTTGTGGCGAGGGAGCTTGCTCCCGCTCGGCTGCGCAGCAGTCGCAAACCGATCAACTCGATATCTCTGATCGATCGCAATGGGAGTCCTTCGGCCTCCAGCGGGAGCAAGCTCCCTCGCCACAAAATCATTCACAAGCCACAAATCAGGCACACACAAAAACGCCGATGACTATCACTAGCCATCGGCGTTTTTTCAAACCTTGAAGGGGTTCGCTATAGCGTCAGATCAGAACGCCGGCAGTACCGCGCCGTTGTATTTTTTCTCGATGAACGCTTTGACTTCCGGGCTGGTCAGGGCTTTGGCCAGTTTCTGGATGGCGTCGCTGTTCTTGTTGTCCTCACGGGCAACCAGGAAGTTCACGTAAGGCGAATCTGCACCCTCGATCACCAGTGCATCCTTGGTCGGATTCAGCTTGGCTTCCAGCGCGTAGTTGGTGTTGATCATGTCCAGGTCAACTTCGTTCAGAACGCGTGGCAGCAGGGCCGATTCCAGTTCCTTGAACTTGAAGTTGTGCGGGTTCTTGGCGATGTCTTTCGGCGTGGCCAGAGCGTTTTTCGGGTCTTTCAACTCGATCAGGCCAGCCTTCTGCAACAGGATCAGGGCACGGCCGCTGTTGCTGCCTTCATTCGGGATGGCGATGGTTGCGCCGTCTGGCAGTTCAGCCAGGGTTTTGTACTTCTTCGAGTAACCACCGAACGGTTCAACGTGTACGCCTTGCACGGTCACCAGGTACTTGGACTTGTCGTCCTTGTATTTGCCTTGGTTGAAGCTGTTCAGGTACGGCAGGGTCTGGAAGTAGTTGGCGTCCAGACGCTTCTCGCCAACCTGCACGTTCGGCTGCACGTAGTCGGTGAAAACTTTGATTTCCAGATCCACGCCTTCTTTGGCGAGGGTCGGTTTGATCAGTTCGAGAATCTCGGCGTGCGGGACCGGGGTCGCGGCAACGACCAGTTTCTCGCCGGCCTGGGCCAGGGAAGCAGTCAGAGCAGCCGCCAATGCGGTAAACAACAGAACCTTTTTCATGCAGTGTCCTTATCGAGAATCACGGTCGTCACCGACGACGGCATTTAATACGAGTGCCAGTGAAGTGCTATCGCTGGCGTGAAGCGGACAATACCGGGATTTTTTATTCCCGGACAATAACGTTTATTCACCTTCATATTCCATTTTGTTCATACAGGACAAAATGCTTACAGCGCCTGACTCAAATTAATCAGCAGATCTTTCAACGCCTTACGCTCGGCAACACTGCCACCGACGTTAATCTGCGCCACCAGTTTTTCGATCTGAACCTGCGGCCCAGACACCTCCGGCAGGTTCAGATGCTCCGGCAGAATCTCGTCCCCCGTACTCACCAGCAGCGCAAAGTGAATGACGTTTTCCAGCTCGCGGGTGTTGCCCGGCCAGCTGTGTTGTTCCAGTACGTGTTGCGCGGCTTCGCTGATCAACGGCACGGGCAGATCCAGGCGCTGGCTATAGATGCCGAGAAAATACTCAGCCAGCGACAGGATGTCGCCGATCCGCGCGCGCAGCGCCGGTAATTCCAGCTGCCCTTCGCTGAGGTAGTGATAAAGCCGTTCATGGAATTTCCCGGCGTCCACCGCTTGCGCCAGATCGATGCTGGTCGCCGCCACCAGGCGCACATCCACCGGACTCGGCTGATGCGCACCAACGCGGGTGACTTCATGGTTTTCCAGGGCTGCGAGCAATTTGATCTGGATCGGCAGCGGCAGGTCGCCGATTTCATCGAGGTACAAGGTGCCGCCATTGGCTGAGCCGAACCAGCCAGCACGGCTGCTGGCCGAGCCGCTGTAACTGCCGGCGGCGTAACCGAACAATTCGGCATCGGCGTAGGTTGGACTGATCGCACCGCAATTGACCGAGACGAACAGGCCGCTGCGATCACTGGCACGGTGAATGTGCCGGGCGAGCAATTCCTTGCCGGTCCCGGTCTCGCCGCGAATCAGCACCGAGATCGAACGCGGGGCCAATTGCTCAAGCTCTGCGCGCAACTGGCGCGAGCGTGGATCAACGAACACCAGCGCCTTGGCGCGAATGCTCAGGGGGCTTTTTTCCGCATCGGGAAAGGTCAGCAACGGCTGACCGAAAATTTCGAAACTCATGGCAGACTCCCGCCCTGAACCGCCGGGAGACGGGGGCGATCAAAAATCAAAAGGGTTCAAGCGCGACGCCGGGCGTGTTGTTCCATGCGGTTTTGCAGGCGATAGAGATAAGCAAAACCCTGCTCCCAGCGCTGATGCCCGGACTTCACGTTGATGTGCCCGGCACCGGCAAGAATCCCCGCCTCGGCACCCCAGTTGCGCGCCAGTTCCAGCGCTCGCGGCGCACTGACGGCAGCGTCGTTATCGGAACTGACCACCTGGCTCGGGAACGGCAAAAGGTCGCTGGGGATCGGTGCAAAATTGCGCAACGCCGGGGCGCAGGCCGGACGCTCGACATCGGCAGGCGCAACCAGTAACGCGCCGCGCACTTGCCGCAGATATTGCACCGGCGCGGTAGCCGCCCAATGCGCAACGGTGACGCAGCCGAGGCTGTGCGCGATGAGGATCACTGGCGTGCTGTCGGCGGCAATCGCCTCGGCCAGCGCCGCGACCCAGTCTTCACGTCGCGGCGTCAGCCAGTCGTCCTGCTCGACGCGCGCGCTGTTCGGCAGGCTGTTTTGCCAGTGGGACTGCCAATGATCTTCTGGCGATCCTTGCCAGCCCGGCACAATCAGATAGCGGATTGATTCGTTGCGCATGGGGGAGCTCTCCTGCTGCGTGTCTGTTCTGTGTCGAGTATAGGGACGGGATTTATATTCGTTAAGGAATAAGAAGCTATTTATTAAGACCCGAAAAGCATATATCGCAATCCCCTGCCGCAGCTCTTACAGGGATAGAGGGTTCAGAGTTGGGCGTTTTTCGAGAAATAAAAAAAGGGCCGCACCCTGCCAAGGAGACGGCCCCGGAAAATCGAAATTTCAGTCACCGCGCAGTGATCACCGACAACTTGGTAATCCCTGCCCGTTCAATCGAAGCCATGGCTCGCGCCACTTCGCCGTAGTTCACTCCGTCATCAGCCTGCAATTGCACGCGCACTTCAGGGTCTTTGGCCTTGGCCGATTTCAGGTTGAATTCCAGCAGGTCCGGCTGGATTTCATCCTTGTTGATAAACAGTTTGCCGGCGCCGTCGATACTCACCACCAACGGGTCCTTCTGCTCGACCGGGGCCACTGCCTCGGTCTTCGGCAGGTTGATCGGAATCGCGTTGGTCAGCAGCGGTGCGGTGACGATAAACACCACCAACAGCACCAGCATCACATCCACCAGCGGCGTCACGTTGATCTCGCTGAGCACCTCGTCACTGTCTTGCGTGGAGAAGGCCATATCAGGACGCCTCCTTCACTTTCTGCCCGTTACCTTGAGCCGCGACTTTGTGCGCGGTCGGGTGGATCAGCACACGGAACGAACTCTTCTGCGCCAGGCTGTAGAAGTCATGGGCGAAATCATCCAGGTCCGCCGCCGTCAGTTTCAGACGACGCAAAAAGTAGTTGTAAACCAGCACCGCCGGCACCGCGACCGCGATCCCCACGCCGGTTGCGACCAGTGCCGCACCGATTGGCCCGGCGACCGTTTCCAGACTCGCCGAACCCGCAGCGCTGATGCCTTTCAACGCTTCCATGATTCCCCACACCGTGCCGAACAAACCAATGAACGGCGAGGTACTGCCAATACTCGCGACCACCGCCAGACCGGTTTCCAGCGAACGTCGCTCACGGACGATCTGCTGACGCAGGGCGCGTTCGAGGCGATCCTGATGGTTGATCGCCTGGCTCAGGTCCGCCGTCTGCGGCGCCTCGCCCACCTGGATTGCCGCATAACCAGCCTGCGCCACCCGAGCTGCAGCGCCGGGTTGGGTTTCGCTCAACTCGGCCGCGGAATCCAGACTCGACGCCGCCCAGAAGCGTTTATGAAATTTGCGATCCTGTGCTTTCAGGCGACCAAACTGCACAGCCTTGAGCAGTGCCAGTCCCCAGGTGGCGACGGAAAAAACCACCAGCAGCCAGATCACCGCGCTTTCGATGGATTCCAGTGGAGATGCCAGTAACGTCATGATGTGTTCCCTCGTGTAAACGTTTAGCGCGAATAGGTTTCGGTTTAATGAATCTTGAAATCGATGGGCACGCTGACCCAGCCGTCCTGGGCGACATCACCCTGCTTGGCCGGCACGAAACTCCAACGCTTGACCGCGCTTAGCGCCGCATCGTCGAGCTGCTGCCGACCACTGCTTTTCTGAATCTGGATTTCCCCCGGCTTGCCGCTGGCCAACACATGCACTCGCAGCATCACCGTGCCTTCCCAACCGCGCCGCTGAGCCAGCGACGGGTATTCCGGCGCCGGATTTTTCAGGTACGCGGCATTCGCCGAGGCCGGAGTCACTGGCGCTGGCGCGGGTGGTGCGGGTGGCGCTGGAGCAGCGACCGGAGCTGCCGGTTGTGGCGGCGCCGGAGGCTGCTCGACAGCTTTCGGCGCGGGTTTCGGTGGGGGTTTAACCACTGGTTTGGGTTTTGGAATCGGTTTTGGTGGCGGCGGTTTAGTCGCCAGTTCGTCCTCCACCGGCGGTGGCGGTTCGACCACAGGTGCTGGCGGCGGTGGCACAACGACCGGAGGCGCTGGCGGTGCCGGGCGCGAAAACTCGATGGTCATCGGTGGAATTTCCGGCGGTACGATTGGCAGCGTCGGCGTCGGTTGCTGGTTGATCCAGTAGATCACCGCGCCATGCGCCAGCAACGCCAGAACACCGAGCAAGATCGATTCGCGGCGACTCAAAATACCTTTGGGCGCACGCTGCAAACGCAACTGCCCCAACGGCAGGCGATGCGGCCGGCCGAGATCGACCAATTCGCCACTCGGTGCGTGGCGCCACAGCACCTCCTGTGCACTGGCGGCGGTCTGGACATTGCCCATTGATTCACTCCCTGCGGTCTCTTTGCGAAGTACCCGCCCGGCCGCCGCGAAAATCCCCCGGGCGACCGGTCGTTGAGGTGAATCATTGGAGTAATCGCTTATCTCCGAAAGTAACTTTTGCTGATTTGTTTAGATCTTTAGAGAATAAAGAAAGCAATCAATTTGCGCCAGACCGCGACCAGCAAGGGCTAGCGCCCGATGTGAAATTTACAATGCTTTTCAAGCATGAAAAATATTCGGCGAAGGCATGTGAAAACCGCGGTTTCAAGGCTTTTCACGGGTTCTGTCGGACCAGTTCCAGTGCTGTCAAAGCAACGCTTCCAGGTAGATCGGCGCCAGTCCCCATTGCCCTGAGTCGGCCAAATCGTTGATCCGCCGAGAACAACACCCACGCCTGCACGTTTCCATCCGTCATGCGTGTGCTGAAGGTGATCGTGACAGCGCCAGTTGAAAAACCATGTTTGAAATGAAAGTTGCCGTAGGCAAGCGGGTAATCAATTCCGGACAGCGACAGCTTTCCGGTGAAGCTTCCTGTGCGCTCATCACCCCCTGTGAGGGTCAGCGTGGTATCGGAAGGTCCGTGGCGATAAACACCGTTGATAGCAGTCATACGCAGCATCCTTGCTTGAATGTTATTGAGGTGTCGAAGCGTCGGCTGAAACCGGGCTGCGGGAATGACGGACGAAGTCACCGGGCAAACTGCTGACCGTCCCGTCGTAGGTGACACGCACGCAATGCCCCGTGAGTTCGTGGGTGCCCCGGCTTGGAGAGAACAGTGACAAGGCGAAATAGCCATGATCTTCATGGGCTGCGACAAGCGTGACCACGGTGGGCGGCCGATAGCCGTTGAGGCTGGCATAACGGCCATCGACGATGCCGTAGTTGATGCCTGCGTGATGCAGGGTGCCGCCGAACAGGCCGGTGCGGTCGTCGGAATCGACAATCGTCAGCGAAACACCATTAACGGTATTGGAATAAAGCGAGTTTTGCATGTAAGCGTCCTGAACAGTTGATAGAGTTCGCTGCGAGCTTAGAATCAAACACGAGTAAACTCTGTCATCCATCGCCAATATGACTTACATGAAAAAGACTTACTTAATGTAAGAAAAAGCCGCCACGCCAAAATAGTGTGACGGCTTTTTTATGACCTTATATTACTGTTTAACAAATTCTCCGGCCACTCCTACGACATCACCATCAAAATTTGTGCGCGAGCCCGCCGCACGAACTTTCGAGTAGTTGTGGTCCGGCGAAAACAGCGTCCAGGACTGATAGCCTGTACCATCATTCAGGGCCGTGAAAGTGATGATCGTAGGCTGCCCGGTGCTGTTCTGGAAATGGTAGTGCCCGTAAGGGATATCGTAATTCACGCCGTTCTGGCTGAACTTGCCGCTGAAGGTGCCGTTGGAGTCGTTGCCATCGGTGATCGTCAACTTGGCACCAGCGTTCGCGTTTACATAATTGCCATTAATGCTCGACATAACGAGATTTCCTTTATCGTTGAATTAAGTGTCTTCCGATGAGAGCAAGTTTCCTCCTGGAAACTCACGTCACAGAGAATGGTTCGACATCCAACTCTTGTCCACGTCAGTTACTAACGAAATTGCAATAAGCACTGTTCAACTCACACATAACTTATCGCCAATCCTTCGAGCATTAATTCCATTTAAACTAACGACTCACACTGGTTTGCTGCGCACCCGCGACAGGCGCAATGACCGCCGTTTCCGAGCGCGGCGTTCCGGCCGGAACCCAGTCATAACTCACTGGTAGCGCGCGATAGACCCAGTTGCTGATCGCATCGCTGCCGGGCGCTTTACCCAGATACGGACTGACGTATTCCCAGACGTTTTCGCCACTGGCCGTGACCTGGAAAAACCTCCCGTTCATGCCTTCATCGATCAACGTGTTGCCGTTGGGCAAACGGCGAGCACTGCTGATGAACGAACTGTAAAACGCCCAGCCCGGCTGTTTGGAATTGGCGGCGCTGTACTGCCAGACGACTTCATTTTTCAGCGGATCGATCTCCAGCACTCGTGAACCGGAAATCAGCCCGAGAGTGACGTTCGGATAACCCGCCGAACCCTGGTTGTCGAACACCAGCAGATTGCCGGCGCCGGGCAATCCGGCCGGGATGATGTGCGCATCATGCTGACCGACAAACTGATCCACCGGTCGCGGCAATGTCTGCGCGGTTTTCGGGTTGCTCAACGGCAGATTCGGCCCGAGGCGCCAGACCACTTTGCCGCTCTGCTTGTCGATGATCGCAATGAAGTTGGCGTTGCGTGAATCGAGCAGCAAGTTGTCCGGATTGAAGCGTTTGTCCCCCGCATCGAACCACTTGTTCGGCCCGACCAGGCTGAGGTTGTTGATGTGCAGGTAGTCAGGATTGTCGCTGGCGCGCACCAGTTTCAACTGCTCAGGCGTGAAGCCGAATTCGTTCAGGTGTTCCGACGCCAGCCACTGCCATTTCACCGTCCCGTCAGGGCTGACCTCGTAGATCGCATCATCAATCACCTCGGGCACTTTGAAGCCTTTGACCTTGTGTACCTTGTTCGCCAGCACCACAGTGTTGCCGTTGCTCAGCCGGCGCTGATCATGATGCTGCTGCGCAGCGCCACCGGGGGCCTTGTCGCCCCACTGCCAAATCACTTTGCCGTTCCAGTCGAGTTCGCCGACGCTCTGATTGCCCAGACCGTTGCCGGCCGAACCGAGCTTGCCCGGGTCTTTTTCACTGAGTTGCAACAACACATGCCCGCGCTCGCCACCGACCAGTTTCGGATCAATGATCGCCGAAGGAAAACCCGCTTGCGCCCAGGTTTTGACTTCGTTGCCGTTCATGTCGATCAGGTGCGTTTGTTTATCGGCGCCGCTGAAAATCACGTACTGGTTGAATGCTTTGTTCGGGTCGTAACGGGTGACGCCAGTCGGGTAGACGCTGGGCGCGGCGAAGGCGCCGGTACTGAGCACTGCGCCGGACAGCAGCAGCGGTAAAGCGGACTTGATGGGCAACATGATGCAGCTCCTTGAATGACGAATCAGAAGTCGTAACGGCCAGTCACACCGAGAGTCCGTGGCGTGCCGAGCAAGCCTTCGTAACCACCGTTGCCGCCGGTCCACAGGGTTGTGTAGTAGGTCTTGTCGAAGGCGTTTTTCAGCCAAAGCGAGACATCCCACTGCCCCTGATTGAAATCGCCGCGCAGACCGGTGGACAGGTTGACCACCGCGTAGCTCGGGATCTGCCCGTAGTCGGAATCCTCGACCGTGCCTACCGCTTTCGAGCGGAACGCGTAGCTGCCGGTGACGTAAGGTTGCAGACCGTTAGCCAGATTCCATTCGTATTTGCCGTTGGCGTTGCCGATCCATTTCGAGGCGCCGACCACTTGGTGGCCGCTCAGATCGCAGGACGCAGGAGCCCCCGGTGCCTGGCTGACTTCCGGTGGGCATGGCGCATCTTTGTACGAGAGATAACTGACGTCGTTGTACGAGCCGTTGAAGTTCAGCGTCAGGCCACGCAGCGGAATGATCGTGCTTTCGAACTCGACGCCGCGTGAGCGCACCGAACCGGCGTTGGTCAGGTATTGCACGCGGTTGACGTCGTCGTAGGCGTTAGTCTGGTAGGCGTTGACCTGAGTCCAGAACACGTTGGCGTTGAGCTGCAAACGGCGATCCCACAGCGTGCTCTTGAAGCCGAGTTCGGCGTTGTTTGCGCGTTCGGTGCCGATCAGCAACGAGTCGGCGCCAGCCGTGGGTGCTGAACCGACCACCAGATTGACCCCGCCGGACTTCTCGCCGTGGGACAAGGTTGCGTAACCGAGCAGATCGTCAGTGATGCGATAGCTGACGTTGAGCAACCCGGAAGGACTGGAGCTGTACTGATTCAAATCGCCGGAATCGTAGGCACCCGCGCGACCACGTCGCGCCGTGGCGGCTGCGCCCGTGACGGCCGCGCCACCTTGCGGGTCATCACGATTGACCCAGGCGTTTTTCTCTTCGTAGGTGCCGCGCACCCCGGCGGTGAAATCCAGGCGTTCGGTGAGGTGCCAGGTGCCTTGGGCGAACAACGCAAAACTGTCGGTCTTGATATGGCCGTTGCCGACGCTGTTGACGTTGGCCAGCGCACCGCGCGGCGTGCCGTTCCAGATGTCGGCTTGCGGGCCGTAATAGGCGAAGGATTTGTTATCCAGATCCGAACCGAAGTAGTAGGCGCCAAGCACGTAATCGAAGAACTCGCCCTTCGGCGAGGCCAGACGAAATTCCTGCGAATACTGTTTGTCCTCCACCGACACCCCGGCGTTGTAGGTCGCCGCGACGTTGAGACCGTCGTCGTTACGCGGGGTGAAATTCCAGAAGCGGTATGAGCTGATCGAGGTCAGGGTGAAATCGCTCGGCAGCGTCCAGTTGGCTTCGACCGAAGTACCGCCCTGATGCACGGTGACGTGCTGGTCGTTGTCGAGATTGACCTTGCGATGCGAACCGTTGACCAGCGTTGCGCCCGCAGCCGCTGCACGCGACTGGTACAAATTGACGCCGTTGATGGTCGGCCCGGTGTTGTACAACACACGGGTGCCGGCGCTGGAATCCTCTTCGTTGTAGTCGCCAATCCAGCGCAGATTGAAATCTTCGTTGGGCTTGAACAGCAACTGCGCGCGGAAGCCATCACGCGAGCCGCCGTTCAAGTCATGGCCGTTGTATTCGTTCTTGATGTCGCCATCGCTGCGGGTGCGATAAGCCGAAAAGCGTCCGGCCAGCTCATCGTTGAGCGGCCCGGAAATCGTGCCCTTGGTCTGGAAATATCCGTCCTCGCCGACCGAGGTTTCAATGCTGCGCTCGGGGGTGAATGTCGGTGCGCGGGTGCTGATATTGATCACCCCGGCGGTGGTGTTTTTGCCGAACAACGTGCCCTGCGGTCCGCGCAAAACCTCAAGTTGCTCGATGTCCATCAAGTCGAAAACCGCCATCCCCGGACGACCCAGATACACGTTGTCGATGTACAGCCCAACACTGCCCTCCAGCCCATCGCTCGCCGGGTTGTTGCCCAGGCCACGAATCGACACGCTGGACTGCCGCGCATGCATGTAGGCGACGTTGACGCTCGGCACCAGTTGCTGCAAATCCTGAATCCGGTAAACCCGTTGCGTCTCCAGCGCCTGACCGCTGAGCACGCTCATCGGCGTCGGCACATCCTGCGAACTTTCTTCGCGGCGGCGGGTGGTGACCGTCACGGTTTCCAGCTGCGAACTGTTGGCGGCCGGTTTGCCCGCTGGGACTGGCGCCGGGGTTTCGGTGTCGGCGGCGTAGCTGTGAGTCCAACTGGCACTCCCGGCCAGCAACAGGGCCAGAGGCAGGCGTTTGAGCCGTCGTGGCGTTAAGGGTGACGCGAGGTTCAACGGACTCATGGGCGGCTCCTGGTGGAAAAACACACAGACATCTTTTGCTCTGCATATTCTTTAAAGTTATTTATTTATGTTTTTACAAAGATTTACTGCATAAGAGATTGCCTTTATAAGGAGTCGACCTAATGCATATCCAATGCATTTCCCGGATATTTTTTATGTGAAAAATGCATATCGACTTGCGTCAGCTCCGTCACTTCATTGCCCTCGCCGAACAACGCAGCTTCGTCGCTGGTGCGCAGGCGGTGAACCTGTCGCAATCTGCGTTCAGCCGCAGCATTCAGGCGCTGGAACACAGCGTCGGCTGCCAGTTGATCGACCGCGGGCGCAAGGAACTGCCACCGACCAAACAAGGCCAGGTGCTGCTCGAACACGCGCGGCGACTGGTCAGCGGTGCGCAGCAGATGGCCAACGAGATCAGCCAGTTCAATGGCCTGGAAGCGGGCGAGTTGCGCTTCGGTTGCGGTCCGGCACCGGCGGCGGGATTGATCCCTCGCGCCATCGGCGCCTTTATCGGTCGCTACCCGAAAGCGCGGGTGCAGTTTCAGGTCGATGACTGGCAGACGCTGAGCAAGCGACTGCTCAGCGAAGAGTTCGAATTTTTTGTCGCCGACACCCGGCACTTCGAGGCCGATCCGGATTACCAGACGCATCGCCTGCGCCCGCGCAAATGGCATTTCTGCTGCCGCGCCGGGCACCCACTGGCCGGATTCGAACGGGTCAGCGCCGCGCAATTGATGAGTTATCCAATGGCGGTAAGTATTCGTCCGCCGAACCTGCGCAAGGTCATCGTCGACCTCAGCGGCCGTCCGGACTTCGTCCCCAACGTGGAATGCGAAAACAGCGCCAGCCTGCTGGGTGTGGTGCTGCGCTCGGATGCGATCGGGATTGTCGGAGCGTATTCAGATGCGCTGCACCGGGCCAAGGGTGAGCTGGTGTGTTTGAAGGTTGAAGGCTTGGCGGATGATCTGGAGGAGCTGTATACGCGCTACGGGATTGTCAGTCGGGCCGGGTATCGGTTGTCACCGTTGGCGGAGGCGATGATTGCGCAGATCAAGGAGGTGGATGCGCTGGATGAGGAAGTTTGTTCACTGGAGAATCTTGCCGTCTGAACCAGCGCTATCGCGAGCAGGCTCACTCCCACAGGGGAACGCATTCCAATTGTAGGAGTGAGCCTGCTCGCGATGAGGTCCACTCAGGCGCCGATGCAATCCCTGCATAAGATCCATTCCCCAAATGCACTTGCCGAACACCCCCGCCCAAAGCGAAAAACCCCACCTGTCTTCCTGACCGGTGAACCCCATGTCCAACCCGCAAAACCCCGTGCGCAACGTGCTCTACATCATGTGCGATCAACTGCGCCGCGATTACCTGTCCTGCTACGGACACCCACACTTGCACACGCCAAACATCGATCGCCTGGCCGCTGCCGGCGTGCGCTTCAGCCGTGCCTACACCCAAGGCACCATTTGCGGCCCATCGCGAATGTCGGCCTACACCGGACGCTACGTCAGCAGCCACCAAGTGGCGTGGAACGCCGTGCCGTTGCCGCTGGAGGAATTGACCCTCGGCGATTACCTGCGACCGCACGGCATTCGTACTGCGCTGGTCGGCAAGACCCACGCCACGGCAAATGTCGACGCCTTGCAACGCTTGGCGATCAACCCCACGAGCGAGCAGGCCGAAGTGTTCAACGAGGTCGGCTTCGAGCCGTACTTTCGCCACGACGGAATCTTCCCCGATGACCCGTTGTTCGACGACAAACGCGAATCCGCGCCCTACACCCATTACCTGCGTGAACAGGGTTTCGACGGGCGAAACCCCTGGCACGACTGGGCGAACGCCGCTGAAGGCGAGAACGGCGAAATCCTCAGTGGCTGGAAAATGCGTCACGCACATTTGCCGGCGCGGATTCCCGAGCAACATTCAGAGACCGTCTACACTACAAATCGAGCCATCGACTTCATCAGTGAACAAGGTGATAAATCGTGGTGTTTGCACCTCTCGTACATCAAACCGCACTGGCCCTATATCGTACCGGCACCGTACCACGACTTGTACAGTACGAAATCGATTCTCCAACCGGTCCGTGCAGACGTTCCAAGCGACCATCCGGTCTATCAGGCCTTTCGCCAGCATGAAGAAAGCCTGAATTTCTCCCGCGATTCAGTACGAAACAACGTGATCCCGGCGTACATGGGCCTGATCAAACAGGTCGATGATCAGCTCGGGCGGCTGTTCGATTTTCTGCAAAGCAACGGGCGCTGGGATGACACGCTGATCGTGTTCACCAGCGATCACGGCGACTTTCTGGGTGACCATTGGCTAGGTGAGAAAGAGTTTTTGCTGGAGCAGTCGGTTGGCGTGCCGTTGATCGTGCGCGACCCGCGAGCAGCGGCGGATTCCACCCGGGGAACGGTGGATGATCGGCTGGCAGAAACCATCGATGCGCTGCCGACTTTTCTTCAGGCGCTCGGCCTTCCGGACGCGCAACATCGACTGGAAGGACGCTCGCTGATCCCACTGTTGCACGGTGAAAACCCGGACTGGCGCCGCTATGCGATCAGTGAGTACGACTACGCATTTCAGGCACCCGCACGCGAGCGTTTAGGCCAGCCCATCGACCGTTGCCGCATGACCATGGTGCGCAGCGAACGCTGGAAATACCTGGCGTACGATGGCTTCCGGCCGCAGCTGTTTGATCTGTTGAATGATCCGCAGGAATTGAACGATCTGGGTGCAGATCCGGACTATGCGGCAGTGCGCGAGGAGCATGCGGGGTATCTGTTTGAATGGGTACGCGGGTTGAAGCGGCGCACGACCATCAGTCATCAGGAGATTGAGTTGCGCGGGCAGCGGTTTCGTTATGGCGAGCCAGAGACCGAGAAGATGGTGCAGATTGGTGTTTGGTGATTAAAGGCTTCGCGAGCAAGCTCGCTCCCACAGGTCCTGTGTCGTTCACATCCGTTGTGTTCGACACAAATCCCCTGTGGGAGCGAGCTTGCTCGCGAAAGGGCCCGATCAGACGCCGACGATCTCTGCTCCTTTGATGGTCTGGCTACGCTGCCCGGAAGCCCCCACTGGCACCTCACCTTTCAACGTCACCCGACGCACCACCCGGTCCTGCGTGCCGTAGTCGTCAATCGCGTAATGCTGAGTCGAACGGTTATCCCAGATCGCCACATCACCGGCCTTCCAGCGCCAGCGCACCACGTTTTCCTGACGGATCACATGGCTCTGCAACAACCCGAACAAATGCGCCGAGTCAGCCTGCGAGTAACCCTTGATGCGTTTGACGAAATGCCCCAGCAGCAAGCTCTTCTCGCCGCTGATCGGGTGCACACGCACCACCGGATGTTCAGTCTCGTAAACGGTCGACGTGAAGATCTTGCGATAGCGCTCAAGCTTCTCCGCCGACACGTCCGGCTTCGTAGCTGCGTAGTCATATTCGTTGCTGTGCACGGCGACCAGTTTGTCCGCCAGCTCGCGCAGCTCGGTCGGCAGCTCGTTGTACGCGGTAGCGGTGTTGGCCCACAGGGTGTCGCCACCGAACGCAGGCGCTACCACCGAACGCAGGATCGAGGCTTTTGGGTAGGCATCGACGAAGGTCACGTCGGTGTGCCACGAGTTGGCGCGCTGGCCCTCGGCACCGTCCAGCTCCAGCAAGTACCGCGTGCCCTCGCGGGACGGCACGGTCGGGTGCGCCACCGGCTCACCGAGCAGATGAGCGAAGGCTTCCTGGCGTTGATCGTCGAGCTGAGTCTGCTCGCGGAAGAACACCACTTTGTATTGGATCAGCGCCTGCTGGATCGCTTCGACGGTGGCAGCGTCCAGCTCACCGGACAGGTGCACGCCACGAATCTCGGCGCCGATACGACCGGCCACCGGATGAATTTCCAGCGCGTGGACAGCGGGTTTTACAGCGAGTGCGGCATTGCTCATGGGTAGACCCTCATCGACTGCTTGCGGTAGGACGGCAGCGAAACATCGCTCTATCTATATTCCATTTACATCTAATAGATATTCACATGCTTCGTTGACGGAATAAGAGCTTGCATTTAAAACCTCTAGCAACCCTCGTCGCAAATGCCTTCGAGCTATTTTTAGGATGCCGGAAAAGCATATGGATCTTCGCCAGTTGCGTTACTTCATCGCCCTCAACGAACACCGCAGTTTTGTCCGTGCGGCAGACGCGATGGGCATCACTCAACCGGCGTTCAGCCGCAGCATTCAGGGGCTGGAGCAAGAGTTCGGCTGCGTGCTGGTGGATCGCGGCAACAAGGATTTGCGCCCCACCCCCGAAGGCCAGGTGGTACTGCAACATGCGCTGACGCTGGTGCAGGGCGCGGCATTGCTCAGCGCCGAAGTGACGCAGATGACCAAGCTCGATGCCGGTGAGCTGCACTTCGGCTGCGGCCCGGCGCCAGCGGTGAAACTGGTGCCTGATGCCGTCGCGCAATTCATCAATGCGCACCCGAAAGTGCGCACCTGCTTTCAGGTGGATAACTGGGAAAAGCTCAGCCGCGCTTTGAGCCGCGAGGAAATCGAATTCTTCATCGCCGACATCCGCCATTTCGAGGCAGATCCGAACTTCCAGACCCAGGCGCTGACGCCCAAGCGCGGGGTATTTTTCTGCCGTCCGGGGCATCCGCTGCTGGCCAAGGAAAGCCTGTCGACCAACGACATGTTCGACTATCCGTTGGCGACCACGCTGATCCCGCCAGGCATCCGTAAATTGCTGGCGAATCTCAGCGGACGGATCGATTTTTCGCCGACCATCGAGACCGAGCATTTTCCGGCGCTGGTGAAAGTGGTGTTGCAATCCAATGCGATTGGCGTGGGCACGGAAGAGGCGTTTGTCGAAGACATTGCGCAGGGTTCACTGGCGCTGCTGCACTGGCGCAATCTGCCGCAGAATCTGGAGAGCATGAATGCGCGCTGCGGGATTGTCAGTCGCACCGGGTTTCGTTTGTCACCGGCGGCGCGGGCGATGATCGATACGTTGGTGGCGGTGGATCGGCAGGAGGTCAGCGTCGCCGTTTAAGACCGCAATCGCCAGCAGGCTGGCTCCCACAGGGATCTTCGGTGAGCACGGATTCTGCATCCACTACCGATCCACTGTGGGAGCCAGCCTGCTGGCGATGAGTCCTGTCCAAGCGCTACAGATTCAGAGTTTTGCAGCGGCCAATTCAGGCGCCACCCAATCGCTCACCTTGAACGGCTTGCGAATCAGCTTCTGCTGCGCCGCCAGATCCACCGAGTCCTGCAATTTGCCGAGGAACACCGGGTCCAGCGTCGAAGGGAATACCTCGCTCAACTTCTGATCCTGCAAGTCCTGCGACAGAATCACTGGTGGATAACTCGCCAGCCCCGACACCAGTTGCACATAAGCGTCCTTGTTGCCGTCCTGAGTCAGCCATTCCACCGCTTGCTGCTGCGCCTTGAGCAGTTTCGCCACAACCTCCGGATGACCATCGACAAACTTGCCGGTGCCCACCAGCACCGACTGCACACTGCCGGCGCCACCGAGATCCTTGGTGTTCAACGGCAACTCGGCCAACCCTTTGGCTTGTAGCGCAGTCAGCCCGGAACTGCCCCATGATGCATCGATCTGTTTGGCCGCCAGTGCCGCGACCGCTGCGTTGAAATCGAGGTTGATGACTTTCAGATCCTTCTCGCTCAGGCCCTGACTGGCCAGCGCCGCATCGAAGGACAACTGCGTCGCGGTGCCACGGAAGATCGCCACGCGCTTGCCCTTCAAATCCTGCAGCGTTTTGATCCCCGAACCCGGCACCACGCCCAGGTACTGTTTGACCCCACGCGCACTGGCGCTGAGCAACCGCGTATCCAGGCCATTGGATTTGCCGATGATCGCCGCGAGGTCACCGAGATACGCCAGGTCCACCTGGCCATTGGCGAATGCTTCGTTGATTACCGGCCCAGCACCTTTGAAAAAGCTCCACTGAATCTTGATGCCCTGATCGGCGAAGGCTTTTTCGAAGATTTGCCGATCACGCAAAACGTCCACCACGCCACCGCCGCTGTGCTGGGTGCCAGCGCTCAGATCGGGAACGGCGATCCTGATTTCCTTAAGTTCATCGGCCTGCGCGGTAAACGCCAACAGACCCGCCAAAGCCGGGATGGCAAACAGATTGATGAGGCGTTTGAAAGGGATGTTCATGGGTGCGGCTCCTGATCACGACGGGCGTTGAGGAGCCGAAAGTAGGCATAAACACGACCAACACTTAAATACTATAAATTCACATTTTTATAGCTTTAAGGACTAAACAAGCTAGCACGGGGCTTGCGGAGCGGTATGCATTAACAGCATCGAAAATATTCTTCGAATGCATTGGATGCGCATGGGCTGGAAGCCTTAAATGGTCTTGCTTATCTCTTAATAGTATTAATTGATATTTTTATATAACCATTTAGAAAGTCCGATCCAACCCGACAACGGAGGTCACCCATGGCCCGCCAATCCCTGCTCAGCCTGCCGCTGGCCGCTCCGCCGCTGAAGAGTCGGCGTGTCTGGCCGAGACTGAGCCATCGTGTTTTGCCCTGGATACTGCCGCTCACCCTGTTCGCCTTGTGGTGGCTGGCCGCACGTAATCAGTGGATGAGCGAACAGATCCTGCCCGCGCCTTCACTGGTGTGGAGCAGTGCCGTCGAACTGTCCCACGGCGAGTTGTGGAGTCATTTGTGGATCAGCCTGCAACGGCTGTTCTGGGGATTGCTGGCCGGGGTTTCGGCCGGGGCGGTGCTCGGCGCGGCGCTGGGTTTCAGTCGCCGTCTCGAACGTTTGATCTTCCCGACCTTCGCCGGTCTGGCTCAAGTGCCGACACTGGCATGGATACCATTGTTCATGGTGTTTTTCGGCATCGGCGAAGTGCTGAAACTGGTGGTGCTGATCAAAGCCATCGTGGTCCCGGTGACTCTGCACACACTGGTTGGCGTGCGTGACGCGCAGCCAAAACTGCGCGAAGCCGCCGCCGTGCTGCGCCTGCCGCCGCACTTGCTGATCCGCCGGCTGGTGCTGCCTGCGGCGCTGCCGGCATTCATGGCTGGTGTGCGACTGGCGCTGGCCGCCGGCTGGACGTCGCTGCTGGCCGTGGAGCTGCTGGCCTCCAGCGAAGGCATCGGTTACCTGATGGTCTGGGCGCGGCAGTTGTTCATGCTCGATATCGTATTCGTGTGCATCGTGGTGATCGGCGTGATTGGCGTGGTGATGGATCGCGGCATCGGTTTGCTGGATAAAAAACTGGTGCATTGGCCGCATCCGGCCACCGCCGAAATTCGTCGCGGCCCGCGCTATGAAGGCTGGCAACGCCTGCAACCGTGGTTGCTGCCGCTGGGGCTGGTCGGGTTGTGGCAAGTGGCGAGCGATCAACAATGGATCGACGCCAACATTCTGGTCGGTCCGCTGGTGGTGCTTGGGGCGCTGCGCGATGGTCTGCTCGACGGCACATTGATCAGCGGCATGGCCCTGAGTCTCGGGCGGACTCTCGGCGGCCTGCTATTGGGCGGTGGTCTGGGGTTCGCACTCGGTTTGCTGCTGGGCCTGTCGCGTACCAGTGAACGGGCGCTCGGCCCGACTCTCGCCGCGATCCGTCAGATCGCAATCTTCGCCTGGGTACCGCTACTGACCGCGTGGTTCGGCCTGGGCGAATTGGCGAAGTGGGTGTTCGTCGCACTCGCCGCATTCTTTCCGCTGTTCATCGCCACCCAACGCAGCGTCGCCCACCTCTCGCCGCAACTCAACGAAGCCGCGCAAGTGCTGCGCCTGAGTCTCGGCCAACGCTTGCGCCGACTGGTGCTACCGGGCGCCGCGCCGGGCGTGTTCGCCGGCCTGAGATTGAGCCTTATCTACGCCTGGCTCGGCACCATCGGCGCCGAATATTTCATGCCGTCCAACGGCGGCATCGGCAGCCAGATGATCGGCGCCCAACAACTGCTGCGCATGGATCTGATCATGGCCGGCATGTTGCTGGTCGGCCTCACCGGCGCCCTCCTCAATCTGATTGGCCAACGCCTGGAAATTCGCGCGACCCGCTGGAGACACGCATGAACGCACCGATAGTCAGCTTCACCCACGTAGGCAAATCCTTCGACGTCGACGGTTTTCAACTGGAGGCGATACGCGAATTCAACCTCGACATCGCCGAGGGAGAGTTCGTCGCCATCGTCGGCTCCAGCGGCTGCGGCAAATCAACTCTGCTGCGATTGCTGGTCGGTCTCGACACTGAGTTTCGCGGGCAGATCAGCGTCGATGGCAAAGCCGTCAATGGCATCGGTGGCGAGCGCGGCATCGTCTTTCAGGAACACCGTTTGTTCCCGTGGCTGACAGTCGCCGACAACATCGGTCTGGGTCTGGTCAACGAACCTTTGAGCGCCGCTGAAAAACAGCAACGCATCAACAACTTCATCGACCTCGTCGGCCTGCGCGACTTCACCCGTGCCTATCCGCATCAGCTTTCCGGCGGCATGGCGCAGCGCGTGGCGATCGCCCGCGGACTGGTCGCCAGCCCACGAATTCTGTTGCTCGACGAGCCTTTTGGCGCCCTCGATGCACTGACCCGCCAGCAGATGCAGGACGAACTTCTGGCCATCCGCGAGCGAGCGAAGATCACCACGATTCTGGTCACCCATGATGTCGAGGAAGCGATCTTTCTCGCTGACCGCGTGGTGGTGATGGAGCCGCGTCCCGGGCGCATCAAGCAGGTGGTCGATATCGCCCTGCCCCATCCGCGCCAGCGCAGCAGTTTCGATTTCCATCAGTTGCGCGAAGAGCTGCTGCACGAACTGACCAGTGACGATCATTACCAACCCAGCGCAGCCGTGCAGATCCGCGATCTGCCGCTGTCGTTCATAGCCTGCTGAGAGGAGTTTTTCGATGTCGCAACGCCCCAACTTCCTGGTGATTCTGGCCGACGATCTCGGCTTCTCCGACATCGGCGCGTTTGGCGGGGAAATCTCCACGCCGAACCTCGACGCTTTGGCCACCAACGGCCTGCGCCTGACCGATTTCCACACCGCACCAACCTGCTCGCCGACCCGCTCGATGCTGCTGACCGGCACCGATCACCACATCGCCGGCATCGGCACCATGGCCGAGGCACTGACCCCGGAGCTGATCGGTAAACCGGGTTACGAGGGCTATCTCAACGACCGCGTCGTGGCGCTGCCCGAGCTGCTGCGTGAGGCCGGATATCAGACATTGATGAGCGGCAAATGGCATCTGGGCCTGACCGCCGAGCTGGCGCCGCAGGCTCGTGGTTTCGAGCGATCGTTCTCGCTGCTGCCGGGCGCGGCCAACCATTACGGTTTCGAGCCGACCTACGATGAACATACCCCCGGTTTGCTGAAATCGACCCCGGCGCTGTACATCGAGGACAAGACGTTTGTCGACGAATTACCCAAGGATTTCTATTCCTCGGATGCGTTCGGCGACAAGCTGTTGCAGTACCTCAAGGAGCGTGACCAGACCCGACCGTTCTTCGCCTACCTGCCATTCTCGGCGCCACACTGGCCGTTGCAGGCACCGGCAGACATCGTTGAGAAATATCGTGGCCGTTACGATGCCGGTCCTGAGGTTCTACGCCTCGAACGCCTGGAAAAACTCAAGTCACTGGGATTGATCGAACCAGACGTCGAGCCGCATCCGCTGATTCAACTGACGGCGCAATGGGATGCGCTGAGCGACGAGCAAAAACAGATTTCCGCGCGGGCGATGGAGGTCTACGCGGCGATGGTCGAGCGCATGGACTGGAACATCGGCCGGGTAGTCGATTACCTGCGCCAGCAAGGCCAACTCGACAATACTTTCATCCTGTTCATGTCCGACAACGGTGCCGAAGGCGCGCTGCTGGAAGCGTTCCCCAAGTTTGGCCCGGAGCTGCTGACTTACCTGAACCAGCATTACGACAACAGCCTGGACAATATTGGCCGCGCCAATTCCTACGTCTGGTACGGGCCGAACTGGGCGCAAGTGGCGACAGCGCCGTCGCGCCTGTTCAAGGCGTTCACCACCGAGGGCGGGATTCGTGTGCCGGCGTTGCTGCACTATCCGCAGCTGCCGCTCAAAGGGCAGATCAGCCACGGCTTCGGCACGGTGATGGACATCACGCCGACGATTCTCGACCTGGCTGGCGTGCGCCA
Source organism: Pseudomonas sp. McL0111 (assembly GCF_052567255.1). Classification (NCBI taxonomy): domain Bacteria; kingdom Pseudomonadati; phylum Pseudomonadota; class Gammaproteobacteria; order Pseudomonadales; family Pseudomonadaceae; genus Pseudomonas; species Pseudomonas sp. McL0111. The sequence continues at coordinate 1,298,561 of NZ_CP199585.1, forward strand.
TCCCGGCAAGCAATGGCATGGCAAAGCGGTCGCTCCGCTGCGTGGCAAATCGTGGCTGGGTTTCCTCTCGGGCGAGACCGCGCAGGTGCATGACGAACACACGGTGACGGGTTGGGAATTGTTCGGGCGCCGGGCGATTCGGCAGGGCTCATGGAAAGCCGTGTACATCCCCGGGCCGGTGGGGCCGGCGACTTGGCAGCTTTATGATTTGGCCAGTGATCCGGGGGAGATTCATGATCTGGCGCTGAGTCAGCCGGAGAAGCTCAGCGAGTTGATCGGGCATTGGCAGCAGTATGTCGAGGAGACGGGGGTGATTCTGAGTGAGTCGCCATTCCAGCCGGATTGAGGTTGCCTGAAAAATCGCTATCGCTGGCAAGCCAGCTCCCACAAGGATGTGGTTCACAAAATCCATGAACCACACAAAAACCTGTGGGAGCTGGCTTGCCAGCGAAGAGGCCCTGGAACTCACCGATCAAGCCTGAGCTGTACGCACCTCTTCACTCACCACTTCATCCTTGCGAACAAACCGGTTCGCCCGCCCAAACGTGCCGAAATCATTAAACCGCACACCCATCTCGCGCATCACCTTGTGTGCCACCGGCACGGTCATCTGGCGAATATAAAACGGTTCCTTCACCACAAAATGGTGAATCCCGTGGCTGCTGCCGAAGTTGAAGCAAAACGCCTGCAACGGCCACAACCACACCGGGTTCAACACCTGGCATTGCTGGATCACATTGCCCGGTTCGATGTCGCCGTAGTAGTGCATGTTCGAACTGATGAAGTGCAGGCAAAAGGTCCGCAGCACGTTAGGGCCGATGATCACCACAGCGGCGATATCGATCACCTGCATCACCGACAGCGTGGTCGCCGACCATTCAATCGGCGTCCCCATCAAATAAGCGATGCCATTCGCCGCATGGAAGCCGAGAAACACGTACCACGCGCCCCAATGCACCAGCGCCAGTGGCGCGTAGACCCTCAGCGTGCGTTTGATGATGCTGAGTTTATGCGCCCAGGTTTTCGCCCGCAGCATGCGGATGAACGCCGACATCACGTTGTCGCCAACCATCAGCAAACGCGCAATCCCCCACGGCTCACCGTTGGTGATCGCCCGCTCTTCCATGTCGGTTTCGGTGCCGGACACCTTGTGGTGATTGAGGTGCAGATGACGACGAATCCACGGATTGATCGTGCTTGGCCGTGCCAGCCAGACCAGGCCCATCATCAGGTTGTGCGGGATGCGCTGCTTGCGGAAGTACATGCTGTGGATCAGGTCGTGTTCCAGCTCATGGGTCAGCGATGCGAAAAACGCATTGAGCAACAGGCAAACCCACCACACCATATGCCCGGTGATGTACAGCGCCGCAGAACCGATCATGCCGGCCAGGGCAAAGGCCAGAATCCCCGCACCGAGGGCGTCCTGATGCTTGAGAATCGGGTAGCGCTCACGCAATTCGACGCCTTTTGCCAGCACCACTTCGCGAATATGCGCTGATCGCTGGGCAGCATTGTGTCGCTGGGGACTTGCAGAAGTACGGTCCATGCTTCCATCCTCTGGGTATTGATGTTCGCATCCTGCCCTGCGCAGATGTCGAACACGCTAGCCGTGAACGCCAACCTGTTGACCGGAAGCGCCAATCCGCATGAAGGAACCGACCTCCCTCGCCAGCTGGACCCGTGCCCTGCGCAAGCAACTCGATGCGCTGGGGCTGGACAGCATCGCCCTGTGCCAACAGGCCGGCCTCGATCCGCAACTGATGGACGACCCCAACGCGCGTTATCCGTTGTCCGGCACTACGCGCCTGTGGGCAATCGCGGTGCAGGTCAGTGGCGACCCGGCCATTGGTCTGCGGGTGTCGCGGTTTGTCAGCCCGACCACGTTTCATGCGCTCGGTTATGCACTGGTGGCCAGTGGCAGCTTGCGTGAAGTGTTCGAACGCATCGTGCGTTATCACCCGGTGGTCAGCGATGCTCTGGAACTTGAGCTTAGCCGCAACGATGACCGCTACCTGTTTCGTCTGAAGGTTCCGACCGGCAATCCCGCGCCGGCCTTTGAAGCCATCGACGCCTTTGCCGCGATTTACGTGCGTACCTGCCGCAATCGTCTGGGCCGCGACTACGCGCCGCTGGCGGTCTACCTGCGCCGCCCGGAACCGACGGACGCGCATCAATGGCACAAAGTCTTCCGCGCGCCGGTGCATTTTTCCGCCGTTGAGGATCGTCTGGAGTTCGCCCTCGCCGACTTCGACAGCCACCTCGACGACGCCAACCCCGAGTTGGCCGAACACAACGAAGCCGTGCTCAAACGCACGATGGCGCAGCTCCAGCCGTTGACCTGGGAGCGCAAGGTTCGCGACGCCATCGAAGAACAATTGCCCGAAGGCGAGCCGAGTGCCGAACGCATTGCCCAGGCCTTGCACCTGAGCCTGCGCAGCCTGCAACGGCATCTGGCGGATGAGGGTTGTCGCTTCGATACGCTGCTCAACGAGAGCCGTGAGAATCTGGCGCTGCTGCATCTGCGTGATCCGCAATGTTCGCTGAGCGAGATCAGTTATCTGTTGGGGTTTGCCGACACCAGCAGTTTCAGCCGAGCGTTCAAGCGCTGGACCGGGCTGACGCCGGGGCAGTTTCGCGATGGGTTGCGCTGATTGATCCGGAATTTGTACTGAATCGACTGGCCTCTTCGCGGGCAAGCCCGCTCCCACAGTGATCGAGGTGTGGCACAGTTTTTTGTACACCCCAAACCCTGTGGTAGCGGGCTTGCCCGCGAAGGCGGCAGTCAGATCACCACAAAACCCAGCTCAAACACCGTGCCCGCCGCATCACTGCCCACCCGCACCCGCCCCCCATGCAATTGCATGATCGACTGCACAATCGCCAGCCCCAACCCACCGGAGTCTCCCGGTTCAGCGCGGGACGGGTCAGCGCGGTAGAACCGGTCGAACAGTTTGCCCAGATGCTCATCGCCAATGACTGGCCCGAAGTTGTGCACCTGCAACCAGCACACACCCTCGGCATCCCGTCGCCGCAAACTGATCACCGAACCGCTGTCGGCGTGCCGCACGGCGTTGGCCAACAAGTTGCCGAGCGCCCGTTGCAACAGTTGCCGGTCGGCGTGGAGTTCGCCATGCAGGCCATTTTCCAGACGAACGTCGCGGTCATCGGCCAGCGCTTCGAAGTAGTCGCACAACTCATCGCCGAGCGGTTGCAGATCGAGTGTCTGCAAGCTCAGCGCCCGCTCAGCCTGCTCGGCGCGGGCGAGGAACATCAGGTTTTCAGCCATGCGCTTGAGCCGTTCGAACTCTTCCATGTTCGAGGCCAGCACCTCCTGATACTCCGCCGTACTGCGCGGATAGTTCAACGCCTGACCGTTGCTGGCGAGCAGCGTGTGCAGCGGCGTACGTATCTCGTGAGCGAGGTCGGCGGAAAACTGTGACAGGCGCTGCACGCTGTCATCCAGACGGGCGAGCATGCCGTTGAGCGCTTGCACCGGCTCCAGCAGTTCGGTGGGCGCGTCGGATGTTGCCAGACGCTGATCGAGGCTGCGCAAGTCGATACCGCGCACCGCTTCGCTCAAGTGGCGCAGCGGTTGCAGCCCTTTGCGCAACAACAGCAATCCGAGGGCAAACGCCAACAGCGCGCCCAAGCCGATGGCCAGATACAGGCGCATCCGGTAACTGCCGAGCATCTGCTCACGCTCACTCAGTACCTTGCCGGCGATCACTGTCAGCAATTCGCCGTTCGGGCCTTGGGCTTCGCCTGACAACAAGGCCAGCTCGGCGCCGTCCGGGGCCGGCCAGGTCAACACGTCCTGGCGTTGCGGCGACTGATCGCGGGCGATGGCGTTCAGCGCCGGAAGTTCACGCTGGCGTGGATTGATCGCGATCACGCTCGATCCATCAGCGCGCCGCACAAGCAGCAGACTGTCGAGATTGCCGAGCATGTTCTGATAAAGCCTCGGCCGCGCCTGCAAGGCGTCGAGGCTGTCGCTGTCGGCGAGCAACGCGCGCACTTGCTCCAGCCGCCCGAGCAGCGCCATGTCATCGCGGTAGGCGAGTTCCGAAGCGAGCGAGCGGTAAAGGAATACGCCGATCAGGCTCAAGACCAACGCGCAAACCGCAGCAAACGCCAGAGCCAGGCGCCAGGCGATGGATCTAGAGCGCATCGTCCGGGGCTTCCAGTTGATAGCCGACACCGCGCACGGTGTGGATCAGTTTCGGCATGTAGGGATCATCGACTTTCGAACGCAGACGACGCACCGCCACTTCGACCATGTTGGTATCGCTGTCGAAATTCAGGTTCCACACCTGCGAAGCGATCAGCGTGCGCGACAGCACTTCGCCCTGACGGCTGGCGAGTAATTGCAGGAGGGCGAATTCCTTGTTGGTCAGGTTGATCCGCTGCCCGCCCCGGCTGACCCGACGGCGCAGCACGTCAATTTCCAGGTCGGCAATGCTGTACGACTCCGCCTCGCGCATCGGCCCGCGCCGCAACAATGTGCGCACCCGCGCCAGCAGTTCAGCGAACGCGAACGGTTTGAGCAGGTAATCATCAGCACCGAGTTCGAGGCCGCGCACGCGGTCTTCGATGGCATCGCGGGCGGTAAGGAACAGCACTGGTGTGGCGCCGCGCTGACGGATCAGTTGCAGCAATTGCCAGCCATTGAGGCCCGGCAGCATCACGTCGAGGATGATCAGGTCGTATTCCTGCTGCTCGATAAAATAACGCCCATCGAGGCCATTGAGCGCCACGTCCACGGCGAAACCCGACTCACCCAGGCCCTTGGCGAGGAAGTTCGCGGTTTTGGCTTCATCTTCTACGACCAGCAAACGCATGGCACACCTCGATTGTTCAGGTGCACAGGCTAGGCGCCTTCGGCGGTATTGCCCATTACAAACTTGTAATCAGACTGACGAGCTTCTGACGAAGACGGGCGATTAAGGTGGCGACCTTCGTTTCTGGAGCCTGCCCATGACCGTCAAATACCTTGTTGCCAGCCTGGCCATCGGCCTCAGCGCCAGCGTTTACGCTGGCGCCGAACTGCAGCGCCATGCCGACCTCGACTTGAAAACCGCACGCCAACTGGCCGACGCGGCGCTGAGCAATTGCAGCGGCACGGTGTCGGTGCTCGACCGTGGCGGCAATCTGTTGGTGACCCTGCGCGGCGATGGCATCGGCCCGCACAACACCGCCGCCAGCCAGCGTAAAGCCTACACCGCACTCTCGACGAAAACCCCGACGCGACTGTTTGCCGAACGTGCCCGCAGCAATCCCGAAGCAGCCAACCTCAACACCCTCGATGAACTGTTGTTGCTCGGCGGTGGTGTGCCGCTGTTCAGCGGCGCGGAACTGGTCGGCGCCTTGGGCGTGGCCGGCTCCGGCGGCGGCGAGCAAGACGAAAACTGCGCGATCAAGGCAGCCAACGCTGTCGATCTGTCCATCACCGCTTCCCGATAAGGAGATTCACCATGACTCACTTGCGCATGACCTTCGCCGCGCTCGGCCTGAGCGCTTTCTCAAGTCTGGCCCTTGCCGCCGGCAATCCGTTGAGCGTGCACGTGCTCAACCTGGAAAACGGCCTGCCGTCACCGGGCATCAATGTGACTCTGGAAAAACACGTCGGCCAGAACTGGCAGCCGCTGGCAGAGGGAACGACCAATGAACAAGGGCGAATTGCCGAACTGTTCCCGGCCAAACAACCTTTCGAAGCCGGGCAATATCGGGTGGTGTTCAAGACCGGCGAGTACTTCGAGAAGGCCAAACGCGAGACGTTTTTCCCGGAAATCCCGGTGATCTTCGAAGTGAAGCAGACCGATCAGCACTACCACATTCCACTGCTGCTCAGCCCGTACGGTTTCTCGACCTATCGCGGCTCCTGAGCATCACACAAAACAACTGTAGGAGTGAGCCTGCTCGCGATAGCGGTCGTTCATCCATAATTGATGGCGGCTGACACGGCCTCATCGCGAGCAGGCTCACTCCTACAGGGGGGGATGGTGATCTTCAGATTGTGGCCAGTGCTCGCAATCGCACGGCGTCGAGGATTTCGATTTCGCCGTAGCCGAGTCCGATAATCCCCTGTGCCTGCAAGTCCTTGAGGATCTGGTTAGTCGTCTGCCGCGACAGCGACAGCATCGACGCCAACTGCTCCTGCGGCAATTGCAGAACCCGGCGAGGCGGGTCGAGTTCGCCGTAGCCTTCCGCGATCATCAGCAATCGATGCGCCAGGCGCGCCGGGGCCGGAAGCAGGCTCAGCTGTTCGAGGTTGATGAAGGTAAGGCGCAGTTTGTGGCTCATCAGTAACGCCAGATGTCGCCAGTACACCGGCTGTTCATCGAGCAATTTCAGCAGCGTGTTCTGCGGGATATTCAGCAGCGTGCACGGCCCTACCGCGTAGGCGTCATGGGTGCGTGGCTGGCCGTCGAACAGGCAGATTTCACCGAACCAGTGCGGCGCCTCAACAAGACTCAACAGCGCCTCCTTGCCCTGCTCGCTGACCGCGCCGATGCGCACGGCACCGTCGAGTACCGCGTACAAACCACACGGCGGATCACCGCGCTGGAACAAGCGCTGCCCCGCCGTCAGCCGTCGCTCCCGGGCCGCCGCCAGCAGGCTATCCTGAAAGGATGCAGGCAGATGACTGAACCATTGCCCGCTCAACAACCGTGAACGAATTTCCATGAACACTCCTGGATTGTCGCCTGCCTGACAGAGCGATCCGTGAACCTGGGGCATGATCCGATCACCCTACAGGAGGAACAACAATGAAAAGCCTCGTCGACCATCTCAGTCAATACGCCGCCTACCACCGCGATCCGCGCAACATCGTCAGCCACTTTATCGGTATTCCACTGATTGTGGTGGCGGTGGCGGTATTGCTGTCGCGTCCGGAATGGTCGCTTGGCGGTTTGTGGATTTCGCCGGCGGTGATCCTTGGGCTCGCCTCGGCATGGTTTTACCTGCGCCTGGAATTGAAACTCGGTGTGCTGATGACGGTACTGATGGGTTTGTCTGTATGGGCAGGCCATGCCCTGGCGCAGCAAAGCACCATGGTCTGGCTGAGCAGCGGCCTGGCGATGTTTGTGATTGGCTGGGTGATCCAGTTTGTCGGGCACCACTACGAGGGGCGCAAACCGGCGTTCGTCGATGACTTGAGCGGGCTGATTGTCGGGCCGTTGTTTGTGGTGGCCGAGCTGGCGTTTATGCTTGGAATGCGGCATGAATTGAAAGAGCAGATCGAGGCGCGCGCCGGCACGGTACGGGTCAATCCGAATCGTGCGGCTGTATAGGCCGCTATCGCTAGCAGGCTAGCTCCTACAGGAGATTTGTGTTGAACACAGATCCACTGTGGGAGCCAGCCTGCTGGCGAATCTTCTGATCTTAGAGGCTGGCGACTTTCTGCCAGACCTTCGGCTTGAAAAACAGCGTCTCGCCACGGGCCAGACCGATCAGGCTGTCGTGATCTTTCACCACTTCTGCCTCGATCAAATCCGTCTGCCCTTCGACTTTCAGTGTCACCCGCGTGGTCGCACCCAGCGGCCGGATATCGCGCACTTCAGCCGCATGGTGATCTTCCAGCTCATGCCGCGACAGCGACACTTCGTGCGGGCGGAACAGCACATGGTTGTCGTCACTGAGCAGCAAGCGGTTCGAATCACCGAGGAAGTGATAAACGAAATCGCTGGCCGGGTTTTCGTAGACGTCACCCGGTGAACCAATCTGCTCGATCACCCCCTTGTTCATCACCACGATGCGGTCGGCAACTTCCATCGCCTCTTCCTGGTCGTGGGTCACGAATACCGAGGTCAGGTTGATGTCTTCGTGCAGACGGGCGAGCCAGCGACGCAGTTCCTTACGCACCTTGGCGTCGAGGGCGCCGAACGGTTCGTCGAGCAGCAGCACTTTCGGCTCAACGGCCAAGGCGCGGGCCAAAGCGATACGCTGACGCTGACCACCGGAAAGTTGTTCCGGGTAGCGATCCGACAGCCAATCCAGTTGCACCATGTTCAGCAGTTCATGAACCTTGACCGCGATCTGACTTTCGCTCGGGCGCTGGTTTTTCGGTTTCATGCGCAGGCCGAATGCGACGTTGTCGAACACCGTCATGTGGCGGAACAAGGCGTAATGCTGGAACACAAAACCGACGTTGCGATCACGCACATCGTGGCCGGAAACGTCTTCACCGTGAAACACGATGTTGCCCTGATCCGGGGTTTCCAGACCGGCAATGATCCGCAGCAGCGTGGTCTTGCCGCAACCGGACGGGCCGAGCAGCGCCACCAGTTCTCCGCTGTGGATGTCCAGGCTGATGTTGTCCAGCGCCTTGAACGCATTGAAATTCTTGCTGACGTTACGCACTTCGATCGACATGAATTATTCCTCCGCGGCGCTGGCGCGCAGGCGGTTGATACGGTTTTCGCTCCACTGCTTGAGCAGCAGGATGAAGAGCGCCATGATCAGCAACAGGCTCGCAACGGCGAACGCGGCTACGTGGTTGTATTCGTTGTAGAGGATCTCGACGTGCAGCGGCAAGGTGTTGGTCACCCCGCGAATGTGCCCGGAAACCACCGACACCGCACCGAACTCACCCATCGCCCGCGCGGTACACAACACCACGCCATAAATCAGGCCCCACTTGATATTCGGCACGGTGACATGCCAGAACATCTGCCAGCCATTGGCACCGAGCAGGCGGGCGGCTTCCTCTTCCTGCGTGCCTTGTTCCTGCATCAGCGGGATCAGTTCACGGGCCACGAACGGCACGGTGACGAAGATCGTCGCCAGCACGATGCCCGGCAAGGCGAACACGATCTGGATGTCATGATCCTGCAGCCAAGGCCCGAAGAAGCCCTGCGCGCCGAACATCAGCACGTAGACCAGACCGGCGATGACCGGCGATACCGAAAACGGCAAGTCGATCAGCGTTACCAGCATGCTCTTGCCGCGGAACGAATACTTGCTCACGCACCATGCTGCACTGACGCCGAACACCACGTTCAGCGGCACCGAAATCAGCACGGCGATCAGCGTCAGTTTCAGCGCCGACAGTGCGTCCGGTTCGAAGATCGCAGTGAAGAATGCGCCGAAGCCGTTCTTCAAGCCTTGCGATACCACGATGAACAGCGGCAGTACCAGAAACAGGAAAAACACCAGCCAGCCGAGGCCGATCAATACGCGTCGTGAATTCGCACTGCCACGGCGGGCGGCGTTGGCCGAAGAGGCGGCCGCAATAGACGATTGGGACATGTTCGCGCCTCCTTATGGGGTTTCGATGCGCCGCTGCAACAAGTTGATCAGCAGCAACAGGACGAAGGAAACCACCAGCATCAGCACGCCGATGGAAGTAGCGCCGGTGTAATCGTACTGGTCGAGTTTGACCATGATCAGCAGCGGCAGGATCTCGGTTTTCATCGGCATGTTGCCGGCGATGAAAATCACCGAGCCGTACTCGCCGACACCACGGGCAAACGCCAGGGCAAAACCGGTCAACCAGGCTGGCAGCAGTGCCGGCAGTAGAATGTGGCGGAACACCTGCAACGGTTTCGCGCCGAGGCACGCGGCCGCTTCTTCGACTTCACGCGGTATATCGGCCAACACCGGTTGCACCGTACGCACGACAAACGGCAGGGTGACAAAGGTCAGCGCCAGAGTGATCCCGAGTGGCGAATAGGCGATTTTGAAACCGAGGTCGGCGGCAAATTGGCCGACCAGACCGTTAGGGGCGTACAACGCGGTCAAGGCGATACCGGCTACAGCGGTCGGCAACGCAAACGGCAGATCGATCATCGCGTCGATGATCTTGCGTCCCGGGAAGGTGTAGCGCACCAGCACCCAGGCGAGCAGCGTGCCGATAATGCCGTTGATGATCGCTGCACACAGCGCGGTGCCGAAGCTCAGCTTCAACGCCGCCAGCACGCGGGGCGCCGAAATGATCGTCCAGAACTGATCCCAGGTGAGTTGGGCGGCATGGACGAACATCGCCGCCAGCGGGATCAGCACAATCAGGCTGAGGTACACCAAGGTGTAGCCCAGCGTCAGCCCGAAGCCGGGTATGACGGGGGAGATACGACGCGACATAAAAGTCCCTGGTTAAAAAAGCATTCCGCTAAACGCACTAATGTGGGAGCGAGCTTGCTCGCGAAGAGGGAGCATCAGTCAACTTTACGTCCTCTGACACACCGCTTTCGCGAGCAGGCTCGCTCCCACATTTTCCGCGCCTGAGCATCAGGCTCGTGGTGTGGTTGAAATCAGATTACTGCGCCTGATAGATCTGGTCGAACACGCCACCGTCGTTGAAGAATTTCGGCTGAGCGGTTTTCCAGCCGCCGAAGTCCTTGTCGATGGTTACCAGTTCCAGTTTCGGGAACTGCTGGGCGTATTTGGCGGCGACGTCTTTATCCCGTGGACGGTAGAAGTTTTTCGCCGCGATTTCCTGACCGGCCGGGCTGTACAGGTGCTTGAGGTACGCTTCGGCGATCTGCTCGTTGCCCTTCTTCTCGGCGTTCTTGTCGACCACAGCCACCGGAGGTTCGGCAAGGATCGACAGCGAAGGTACAACGATGTCGAATTTGTCGGCGCCGCCGTCTTCTTTCAGCGCGAGGAACGCTTCGTTTTCCCAGGCCAGCAACACGTCACCCTGACCGTTGTTGACGAAGGTGATGGTCGAGCCGCGAGCGCCGGTATCCAGAACTGGCACGTGCTTGAACAGGGTCTGTACGTATTCCTTGGCCTTGGCTTCGCTACCGCCGTTGGCTTTCAGGCCATAGGCCCAGGCCGCGAGGAAGTTCCAGCGTGCACCGCCGGAGGTTTTCGGATTCGGGGTAATTACCGAGACGTCGTTCTTGACCAGATCGCCCCAGTCCTTGATGCCTTTCGGGTTGCCTTTGCGCACCAGGAACACGATGGTCGAGGTATATGGAGTGCTGGCGTCCGGCAGACGCTTCTGCCAGTCGGCGGGCAGGGTCTTGCCGAGTTTGGCGATTTCGTCGATGTCGCCGGCCAGTGCCAAGGTCACCACGTCGGCACGCAGACCGTCGATCACCGCACGGCCCTGTTTGCCCGAACCACCATGAGACTGCTGGATTTTCACCTTGTCGCCAGCGTGTTCCTGCTGCCAGAACTTGATGAATTCAGCGTTGTAGTCCTGATACAGCTCACGCGTCGGGTCATACGACACGTTGAGCAGTTCGTAATCCTTGGCAACCGCGGAACCGGCAAACACAGCGCTGGCCAGAGCGGCCAAAGCGTAACGGCGAATCGACGACATGGTGAAAGCTCCTGGAATTCTATTGGCTTTTTCTTATGTATTGCTGAATCGGGTGCCGGTTAAAGATCGCCGCCTCCGACAACTCCTGTGCAGATCCCCTGTAGGAGCTGCCGCAGGCTGCGATCTTTTGCTTTGCGGATCAGCTCGGTTTGTTGCCCGGCTGCTGCAAGCGGAATTTCTCTTTACGTTCGATCTGGACGACTTGAGCGTTGTGCACAGTGATCTCCACCGCGCCGAAACGCAGATCGCGCAGGGCGCTCTGGATTTCACGCAAAATGGTGGTTTCGTCCTGACCGTCAACGCTACGCAGGGATGCGCTCATGGTGCTGCTCCTTTGTATGGGATTTGCCTGGCAGTGGTCGGCACTGCGTTCGGCGTGGGAGCAATATAAGAGAGGCGCGGATATTCTTAAAAAGACTATTTAAGAATGTTTATATAACTGAAAAACATTATGTGGCGGGGCAAGGGTTTGCGCGGTGTTCACGTCCCCGTGGAGTAGCGAAAACCTCGTGGTGAGGGGATTTATCCCCGTTGGACTGCGCAGCAGTCCCCTGCTACCAGGATAAAGAACGGGGCCGCTCCGCGACCCAGCGGGGATAAATCCCCTCGCCACAAGATCAGCGCTCAGCTTCAACAGACTTGTCAGCCAATGACTGGCGCCTTCGTCCAATCAATATCCTGCGCCGGCATCGGCCGTCCGAACCAGTAACCCTGCCCCAGATCGCATTCCTGCCCCAACAGAAACGCCGCCTGCTCAGCCTGTTCGATCCCCTCGGCATGCACCTGCATGCCCATGCTGCGGGCCAGGGCGATGATCACCCGGACAATCGCCGCATCATCCTCATCCCACGGCAGGCCGGCGACGAAACCCTGATCGATCTTGAGCTTCTGCACCGGCAGGCGCTTGAGCCGCAGCAGCGACGAATAGCCAGTGCCGAAATCGTCGATGGCCAGCCGAATCCCCAGTTCACGCAGGTGATGCATCTGCTCCAGCGCCACTTCCGGATCTTCCATCACCGCGCTTTCAGTCACTTCCAGTTCCAGATACGCCGGGTCCAGTCCGGTGTCATGCAGCACCTGCGCTACCTGCTGATATAGCTCACGACGGGCGAACAACCGTGACGAGACATTCACCGCGATAAACGACAGCACCACGCCGTCCTCCTGCCATTGGCACATTTGCCGGCAGGCCTGCTGCATTACCCAGGCGTCGATTTCGGCGATCAGTCCGGTGCGCTCGGCAATCGGGATGAACTCCGCTGGCGACACCAGACCACGCTGCGGATGCTGCCAGCGCACCAAGGCCTCGACGCCAATCAGCCGGCCGCTTTTCAGGTCATGCACCGGTTGGTAATAGACGCGTAACTCCTGCTGCTCCAGCGCTCGGCGCAGTTCGAAAGCGATCTCGACCCGCCGCTGCGCATGTGCAGTGAGTTCTTCGGTGTACAGCGCGTAGCCGTTGCGTCCGTTGCTCTTGGCCTTGAACAGCGCCGCATCGGCATTGCGCAGCAGTTGTTCGGCACTCAAGGCATCGCTGGGGAACAGGCTGATGCCGATGCTGGCGTTGATAAACAGTTCATGACCGTTGATGCAGAACCGCTCCTTGAGGGCATCGAGAATGCGCTGCGCCAGCGCTGCCGCCTGCACCAGTTGCGGGCAACTTTCGGCCAGCACCGCGAACTCATCGCCGCCGAGCCGCGCCAGAGTGATGCCCGGCCCGAACAACTCTTGTAACCGCACTGCCACCGCTTTGAGCAAGCTGTCACCGACGTTGTGCCCGAGGCTGTCGTTGATCATCTTGAAGTAATCAAGGTCGAGCATCAGCAAGGCGCAGCCGCGTTTGTGGATCTGCGCCGAAGCCAGCGCCTGTTCGGCACGGTCACTGAACAGCAGACGGTTGGGCAGATCGGTCAGCGGATCGTGATGCGCGAGGTGCTTGAGTTCGTGCTCGGAATCCTTGATCGCACTGATGTCGGAGAACACCGCGACGTAATGACTGAGCCGGCCCTGATCGTCGTGAATGACACGGATGGTCTGCCATTGCGGGTAGATTTCCCCACTTTTGCGGCGGTTCCAGATCTCCCCGCTCCACTCACCCTGACTCTGTAGCGTGGCGAACATCGCCTGATAGAAACCCGGTGGATGATGGCCGGACTTGAACAGGCTCGGTTGATGGCCGAGGACCTCTTCACGTTGATAGCCGGTGATCTCGATGAACGCACGATTGACGTGCACGATCAGGCCCTGGCGGTCGGTGACCAGCACGCCTTCACGGGTGCAATCGAACACCGCCGCCGCCTGGCGCAGGCGTTCGCGATCTGCCTGACGCTCGCGCAAACGCGCGCCGATTCCCAAAACCTCACACAACTTGGCCCGAGCCAGAAAGATCAACCCGGCGCTGATCGCCGCCCAGACGTAACCGTTGATCAGTTGCCAACGCTCCAGGTCGACAGACTCATCAAAGAAACTGTTCAATAAGTAACCAGTGCCGCGCAGCCAGACTATGGCAAACACCAGGTAAAGCAGCGCTGCACGCATGGCATCGCGATAAATGGCAGGCATTCGGCTGTCCATGTCCTTACAAAAAGGTTGGAATTATAGGTCAAGAAACATCCAGCGACTCTTATCTGAAAGGGTGACTGGTTTTATCTGTGTGCTTAGTGATAATGCAACGGCTGTTTTTATCTTTATCGAGGGCCCTATAGCCTATGTGGTACGAAGGTTTTCTTGGCTTGTCGGCCTGGTCATTGGTCGCTGTCACCCTGCTGATGACCCACGTGACAATTATTGGTGTCACGGTCTATCTGCACCGTTACTCGGCCCATCGCTCGCTGGAGCTGAATGCTGGCCTGAAACATTTCTTCCGCTTCTGGCTGTGGCTGACCACGGCGCAGAACACCCGCGAGTGGACGGCCATCCATCGCAAGCACCACGCCAAATGCGAAACCGAAGATGACCCGCACAGTCCGGTGATCAAAGGTCTGTCCACGGTGCTGCGCAAAGGTGCCGAGTTGTATCGCGCCGAAGCCGAAAACCCCGAGACCCTACGCATCTACGGCAAGAACTGCCCGGAAGACTGGATCGAACGTAACCTCTACAGCCGTTATCCGTTGCTGGGTGTGGCGATCATGGGTGTTATCGACCTGCTGCTGTTCGGCACCATCGGCATCACCATCTGGGCGATCCAGATGATGTGGATTCCGGTGTGGGCTGCCGGCGTCGTCAATGGTCTCGGCCATGCCGTCGGCTACCGCAACTTCGAATGCCGCGATGCCGCAACCAATCTGGTGCCGTGGGGCATCCTGATCGGTGGCGAAGAACTGCATAACAACCATCACACCTATCCTAACTCGGCCAAACTGTCGGTGAAGAAGTGGGAGTTCGACCTCGGCTGGGCGTGGATCAAAGTCTTCAGCTTCCTGCGTCTGGCCAAGGTGCAGCGGGTTGCGCCAATTGCCCACCGCGTCGAAGGCAAGGGCAATCTGGACATGGACACCGCCATGGCGATCCTCAACAACCGTTTCCAGATCATGGCCCAGTACCGCAAGCTGGTGATTGGCCCGCTGGTCAAACAGGAACTGGCCAAAGTCGATCACTCGGTGCGTGACCAGTTCCACCGAGCCAAACGCCTGCTGTCGCGGGAAACCAGCCTGCTCGAAGATCGTCATCACCTGCGCATCCAGAACATGCTCGAACACAGTCAGGCACTGAAGGTAATTTACGAAAAACGCCTGGCTCTGCAGCAGATCTGGGTCAAGACCAGTGCAAATGGCCACGACATGCTCGCGGCGATGAAGGAATGGATTCACGAGGCCGAGTCCAGCGGCATCCATTCGCTGCGCGACTTCGCCAACCAGCTGAAAACCTACTCGCTGCGCCCTGCAGCCGTCTGATTGTGGCGAGGGAGCTTGCTCCCGCTCTGCTGCGCAGCAGTCGTAGAACCTGACACCGCGTTTTGAAAAACAAAACGCGGTGTCGGTACCGCCCGGCGGGAGCAAGCTCCCTCGTTATCAAAGCGCGGAACTTAGCTCAAAAACCCCTATCTCAAAGACACTTCGCCACCCCCGGCGGGCTTATTGGTGGCCGCTGTCGTCATACGCGGCACGCCCTTTGAGACAGTGTCGATGGTCAACAACAATCAAAAAGACTCATCCCTCCCGCAGTGGCCCGAAGCCGCGCAAACCCTCATGGCGTTGATGCACGCTCAAGGCGAGGTCGCCCGCCTGAGCGAACGGGAACAACTGTTCAGCTCTTTGCTGGTCAGCGTCAACGCGGTGCTTTGGGCCTTCAACTGGGAAACCCGTCAGGTGCTGTACGTCAGCCCGGCCTATGAACGAATTTTCGGGCGCTCCGCAGGGCTGTTGCTGGCGGACTACAACCAATGGCGTGACAGCATCTATCCGGACGACCTGGACTACGCCGAGCAAAGCCTCGCCCAAGTCCTGCACAAAGGCGCGGTGGAAGATCGCGAGTACCGGATCATCGCCGCCGATGGCCAGGTGCGCTGGCTCAGCGACAAGTGCTTCATCAATCGCCAGGAAGAACCCGGCCAGCCAGTGATCATCGTCGGCATCGCCGAAGACATCACCGACAAGAAGCAGATGGAAACCGAGCTGCAACGCCTGGCCACCACCGACGTGCTGACCCAGAGCAGCAACCGTCGGCACTTCTTCGAATGCGCCAACCGCGAGTTCGAACAGGCCCGTTTGCAAGGTGCGCCACTGGCCTTTCTGCTACTCGATATCGATGACTTCAAGGTCGTCAACGACACCTACGGTCACCCCGAGGGCGACAACGTCCTGCAACGCATCGCCGAGTGCGGGTTAGCGTCTCTGCGGCGCGGTGACCTGTTCGGACGAATTGGTGGTGAGGAATTTGCTGCCGTGTTCCCGGGGTGTGCGCCAGATATGGCCATGCAAGTGGCCGAACGACTGCAACGAGAAATTCAGCGCTTGAGCTTCAGCCATGACGGTCAGGCATTCGGCATCACCGTCAGCCAGGGCCTGACCAGCCTCACCCCCGAGGACGAGAACCTCGACAGCCTGTTCGCCCGCGCGGATGCGGCGATGTATGAAGCCAAGCGCCAGGGCAAGAACCGGATCGTCTCTGGCTGAGCCCATAGGCAGCCCAACCCAAAAACCTGTGGGAGCCGGGCTTGCCCGCGATGAGGCCAGCACATCCAGCCAAGATGTCGGCCAATAATCCGCCATCGCTGGCAAGCCAGCTCCCACAAGTTATGCGGTGGGGGGTTATTTACGCATCCGCATCAGTTCCGGCAGACCGATCTTGAGCAGTCGTGCCGTACGGCTTTTCGCCAACTCCTCCACGCCTTCATGCTCGGTCAATCGGGCCATCTGCGCCGCCATGTTCATCACCAGCGCTTCGCGGGAATACACGCCGCCACCGAGCTGGTAAACCGAAGCAATCAACTCACGCAGTTCGAGCGGCAGACGCCAGCGGGTTCGCAGTGCCGAGCCGTAAGCCGCACCAAATTCCGCCAGCGCCTCGCCGACCTCTTCCAGTTCATCCAGCTCACCGCCCGCCTGCTGCCATTCCTGCAAACAGCGCAGCAACGCCAGATCACCCAGTCGATGCAGCATCCCCGCGCAATAGCAGCGTTCCTGATCCAGATCGAGCAGGCGTGCCAACGTGCGCGCGTATTCAGCGGTGTGCAGTGACAAGCCCCAATAACGCTCGGCGTAATCCGCCAGACAAGGATCGCTGAGTTTTGCACTGCGCTTGAGCGCCAGCCCCAGAATCAGGTTCATGCTCTGCCCGGTGCCGAGCCGATGCAGCGCCTGTCCCAAGGTCTGCACTGGCGTGCTTTGATGTTGCGCTGCACTGTTGGCCGCCGCGATCAGCACGGCGGTGATCTGCGGATCAGTGCGAATTTCCTGCTCCAGCAGGTTCAGATCCAGACCATTGGGATTCAGACTGCGTTTGACCGCCACTTGCACATCGGTCATCAGTGGCGCGCCATCGGTTTGCTCGCGCCGCCGTTCGAGGAACACCGACAGGGTCATGCCCGGCGCTAGCGTCGGCACTTCGCAGAACACCTCTTCACCGGCATTCAGCAGCAAACCCTGCAAGCGCTCGGTCAGGCTCTCCATGTTCAGCGGTTTGGTCAGGTACGCCGTCGGTGCCAACGGCAACGCTTCGCGCACGCTGGCGCTGTCGTTGCGACTGCTCATCAGAATGAACGGCAGAGGTGGATTGCGTTTGCGCTGACGCACACTGCGCAACACGCTCAGACCATCAATGCCGGGCAACTCCCAATCGACAATCGCCAGGTCATACGGCACTTCGCTGAGCAGCGACAGAGCTTGTTGACCATCGGCACACAGATCCAGCCGCGCATCGCAACGTACGTTAAGCAGCACTTGTTTGAGCAGATCCCGAGACCACGGATCAGCCTCGGCGATCAGCACTCGGGGTACGGCGGGTAATACAACGGCAGTCATGCGCGCTCTCCCTTGCAATGCCTGAACCTTAGCCAATGCTGGCCTTTCGATACAGCGCTAAAGCAGTCGAAGTGTTTCAGGGGCATGAAAAAACCCGCCGAAGCGGGTTTTTTGTCGATCCGATCACACAGTGCCGGGGCTTACAGCTCCGAGAAGCACTCTTCGATGATCGCCAGACCTGCGTCCAGTTGCTCGTCCGGCGAGGTCAGCGGTACGAGTACGCGCAGAACGTTGCCGTAGGTGCCGCAGGACAGCAGGATCAGGCCCTTGTCGCGAGCCTTGGCCACAACCGATGCCACAGCAGCGGCGTTTGGCTTGTGGCTGTCGCCGTTTTCGAACAGCTCGACCGCGATCATCGCGCCCAGGGCACGGACTTCACCGATCACCGGGTACTTGGCCTGGATGGCTTTGAGGCCAGTGACCAGACGCTCGCCGACTGCCTTACAGCGGTCCAGCAGGTTTTCTTCTTCGAACACTTCCATCACGGCCAGAGCCGCGGCGCAAGCAATCGGGCTACCGGCGTAGGTGCCGCCCAGGCCGCCTGGAGCGATGGCGTCCATGTACTCGGCTTTACCGCAAACACCGGCCAGCGGGAAGCCGCCAGCGATGGATTTGGCGAAAGTGGTCAGGTCGGCGCTGACGCCCATCTGTTCCATGGCGAAGAAAGTGCCGGTACGGCCAGCGCCGGTCTGCACTTCGTCAGCGATCAGCAGGATGCCGTGCTGGTCGCACAGGGCACGCAGACGCTTCATGAATTCTTTCGGCGCAACGTAGAAACCACCTTCGCCCTGAACTGGCTCGATGATGATCGCAGCGATGTCTTTCGGCTCGGCGTCGTTCTTGAAGATGCGTTCGATGGAAGCGATCGAATCATCAACGCTCACGCCGTGCAGTTCGTTCGGGTATAGCGCGCGGAAGATGCCGCCTGGCATCAGGCCCATGCCGGCCGAGTAAGGCACGACTTTACCGGTCAGACCCAGAGTCATCATGGTGCGACCGTGGTAAGCACCGGTGAAAGCGATCACGCCAGCACGGCCAGTGGCGGCACGGGCGATTTTCACGGCGTTTTCTACAGCTTCGGAACCGGTGGTGACCAGCAGGGTTTTCTTGTCGAAATCACCTGGCACCTTGGCGTTGATTTTTTCGCACAGCTCAACGTACGGCTCGTAGGCCAGCACCTGGAAGCAGGTGTGAGTCAACTTGTTCAGTTGCTCGGTCACGGCGGCGATGATTTTCGGGTGCAAATGGCCGGTGTTCAGTACAGCGATACCGCCGGCGAAGTCGATGAATTCACGACCTTCAACGTCAGTCACGGTCGCGTTCTTTGCCGACTCGGCGAAGATCGGGTGAATCTGGCCTACACCACGTGGAACAGCTGCGGTACGGCGGGCCATCAGTTCAGCGTTAGTCTTGCTCATTACAGTCCTCATTCGCCGCTCATCGGGCGGCGTGGTTCAAGGATTAAGCGGGAGGAATCGACGGTGGCAGCATGCGATGATCGACTGCCACGGCGTTCCCGGCCGCAGAGAAAATTCCGGTTTGAAGCGACGCAAAGGGACAGCGCTCTCGTGCCCTTTGCGTTTATAGCAATGCCAGGCCGGGCTTAGATGCCCAGGCAGAGGTATTTGATTTCCAGGTAATCTTCGATGCCGTACTTGGAGCCTTCACGGCCCAGGCCCGAGGCCTTGATGCCGCCGAACGGCGCGACTTCGTTGGAGATCAGCCCGGTGTTGACGCCGACCATGCCGTATTCCAGGGCTTCAGCCACACGGAACACACGGCCCAGGTCGCGAGCATAGAAGTACGAGGCCAGACCGAACTCGGTGTCGTTGGACATCGCGATCACTTCGGCTTCGTCTTTGAAGCGGAACAGCGGCGCCAGTGGGCCGAAGGTTTCTTCCTTGGCCACGGCTGCGTTTTTCGGCACGTTGGTCAGGATGGTTGGCTCGAAGAAGTTGCCTTCCATCTGCTTGCCACCGGCCAGCACGGTTGCGCCTTTGGCCACAGCGTCAGCGATGTGCTCTTTGACCTTGGCCACGGCTTTTTCGTCGATCAGCGGGCCAGTGGTGGTGCCGTCTTCCAGACCGTTGCCGATCTTCAGTTTGGCGACTGCCACTTTCAGCTTCTCGGCGAACGCGTCATAGACCGAATCCTGAATGTACAGACGGTTGGCGCAAACGCAGGTCTGGCCGTTGTTGCGGTACTTGGAAATGATCGCGCCTTCGACGGCCTTATCCAGGTCCGCGTCGTCGAACACGATGAACGGCGCGTTGCCGCCCAGTTCCAGCGAGACTTTCTTGATGTCCTTGGCGCATTCAGCCATCAGTTGACGACCGATTTCGGTCGAGCCGGTGAAGGACAGTTTGCGCACGATCGGGTTGCTGGTCAGCTCGCTGCCGATGTCGCCGGCGCTGCCGGAAACAACGCTGAACACGCCCGCAGGAATGCCGGCACGCTGGGCCAGTTCGGCCAGAGCGAATGCGGAGAATGGGGTTTGCGAAGCAGGCTTGAGCACCATGGTGCAGCCAGCGGCCAGTGCCGGGCCGGCTTTACGGGTGATCATCGCGGCCGGGAAGTTCCACGGCGTGATGGCCGCGGTAACGCCGATTGGCTGCTTGATCACGATCAGACGCTTGTCCGGCTGGTGGCCCGGGATCACGTCGCCATAGATGCGCTTGGCTTCTTCGGCGAACCACTCGATGAACGAAGCGGCGTAAACGATTTCGCCCTTGGCTTCGGCCAGCGGCTTGCCCTGCTCGAGGGTCATCAGGCGAGCCAGGTCGTCCTGGTTCTCGATCATCAGTTCGAACCAGCGACGCAGTTTGCCCGCACGTTCCTTGGCGGTCAGTGCACGCCAGGCCGGCAGTGCCTTGTCGGCGGCTTCGATGGCGCGGCGGGTTTCGGCAGCGCCCATCTTTGGCACGGTGCCGAGGATCTCGCCAGTTGCCGGGTTGTTGACCTTGATCGTCTGACCGTTGTCCGCGTCTACCCAAGCGCCATCAATGAAGGCTTGCTGGCGGAACAACTGGGTGTCTTTGAGCTGCATGTCGGCTTTCCTTAACAGCACCGCGACAGACGCGGAGCAGAATTATGATTGTAGAAAGGCGCCTCGCAAGGCTGCCGTCAGGGAAATCATTACCGGGTTGAAGCACTTTATCAGCGCACGGCTAGCAACACGTGCGGCTCGGCACCCGGTCAAAGAGCGTTTGAAATCTCAAACGAATCCTAGGATCAAAGGGGGTAAAGGACAATAGGCCGTTCGAAAAAAAGAACAAAAACGCCGCTTTTGCTGAATTTTTCAGATCAACGAGCCAAAAGCCCCGGTCGCAGGCAAACGATAGATCAGTCCCGCCAAAGCGCCAAACGAGCCTTTTGCAGAACGTTACAGCTTTATGGAATGCAGCCGCTGATCCGACATTCGCACTGACAATACGTGCTAAAACCCAGCATGGACGCCCCGAGCCGACCTAGGTATGATGTCGCCCGCTGCACCAGTAGCTCAGCTGGATAGAGTACTGCCCTCCGAAGGCAGGGGTCGTGGGTTCGAATCCCGCCTGGTGCACCATAGATAGAAACGAAAAAGCCTCAGATTTCACGGTCTGGGGCTTTTTTGTGGGCGATGTCTTTCAAGGCTGATTGTTGCTGTTGAGTTCAAAGAGCCGGGCGAGGTCTTGCGCGCTATGCAGAACGCGCTCTATCAGGATGTCGCCCTCTACGATCGAGTAGAAAATCAAGTATCGGCCGTGAGTGATCATTTTCAGCCCCTTGGCACATTCCTCTCGGGAAACACCTTGATTCGGCTGGGTGGTTAGCTGCTCACACCTCACACGCAACTCGCTAACGAAAGATCGGGCACGTCCAGGATTGTCGCGAGAGATGTAGCGGGCAATCTGCTGCAAATCGTCGCGGGAAAGTGCAGAAAACAACAACCGCCTCATCGGCGATTTTGCTCTGATTCGATGTCATCTATAAGCGCATCAAGCTCAGAAAAAACGGTGTCGGCTGCCACGGCCGGACGTGGATCATTGCGACTTGCAGCAATCGCCTCGCGCAATTCAGCGGCTCGCAGACGATCCAGCAATTCCTGATAAGTCGCATGCGCCAGCAGGTAGGCAGCGGGACGATTATGGTTGAGAACGGCGATGGGCTCTAAGCCGGCCTGCTCGATCACAGTGCTGGGGCTGCGTTTCAGTTCGGTGATACTCACCGAGCGGCTAGCAAGCAGTTGCTCCATGACGCCTCCAAAGGTACAAAAAATAGTACCTTATAGTGCTCTTTTTTGAAGTTGAGGGTCAACGAGCAAATGATCGGCGTAACGTCAGGAATCAATCGCAGGCGGGGGTAATCAAAGGCGAAGCTCCAGCATGTCGGAAGCCACCGGAACAGAGGTTTGGATATGTATAAACGCGAATGATCGGCAAATCACCCTCACTCCGTCGTCCAATCAAACTCGTCGTAATCCTCATCCTCGTCTTCTTCCTCCTCAACCTCCTCGTCATAAACGTCCTCTTCCAGCACGTCTTCTTCCGATTGGTTCAGCAGAAATTCCTTACGAGCTTCGGTAATCGCTCGCCGCATCTCCTCGCCCTTTTCCGGGCAGTTGAGGAGTTGGGCGATGCGGTCGATTTTCGGTGCCACTTTGTTCTCCAGCGCATCGGCAATGCCCCGATAGTGCGCGTTTTTGCGGGGCAATGCCAAATTGCTGGGGGTTGCTGTGATCAGTTTTCTTGTAATTGTTTGAGTCGTGCGTCGAGATCGGCGTTGGGGTAGCGTTTGTGCAGGTTGTTGAACAGCGTATCGGCCGCTTGCGACTGCCCGGATTCACGCAGGCGCAGGACTTCTTGTAGTTGCTGGTCCAAGCCATTGGCCGGGGCGGCGGCGCGTTTGCTGGTCTTGGCTTGGTCGGCCATGTCCGCGCTGATCGCTTCGCTTTGCATCGGTGCGGCCATTTCCATCATCGGCGCGGGAGCGCGCATGCCGCCTGCCGGTGCGGCCAGCGATTGCGCTTCCGGCGCTTGTTTTTTAGCCAGCGGTGCAGCGGGTTTCGCGGCCGGGGCGAAGTCGTATTGGGGTAGCGGCTCGGGAGCGCGCTGCACCAGTGACAACATCAATGCCACGCCGACCAGGCTGGCGAACGCCACTTGATAACGCGGTCTCTGACAGGCTTGCAGCCAGCGCTGCCACAGGCTCGGCTTCGGCGCCGGGGTTTGCCGGTGGGCGGCATCAAGAATAAAGGCATCAAGACGCGCCGATGGCTCAGCGTTGTGTTGCTCACGATAGTGCTTGAGCAGTTGTTCTTCGGGTGTCGGGCGGGCGTCAGTCATGTCAGTACCTCCTCGGCCAGCAGCCGACGCAGCTTTTGCTGGGCGTAGCGCAAACGGCTTTTGACTGTTTCCAGCGGTGTTTCGGTGAGGCTGGCGATTTGCGCCAGATCAAGATCGCCGTGGGCACGCAGCAGAAAGACTTCACGCTGGTCAGCGGGCAGGATTTGCAGGGCATTTTCCAGGCGTTGGCTGTCACGGCTGAGATTCAGTAATTGCTCGGGATCACTTTCCTCATCGCTGACAGCGTGAACCTGCTCGTCATAGCTGTCATGCAAAGGTTGATGGACGCCGTGCTTGCGCCAGTGATCGATCAATCGATTGCGGGCAATCTGGAACAGCCACGTACGAAATGTCGCCCGCCCCTGTGGCTGACTGCTGCTGCGGATCAGACTCAGCCAGGTTTCCTGATAGACCTCTTCAGCCAGTTCTGGCTTGCCACTCAAACCCAGCAAGAACCGATACAAACCCTGGCGATGGCGGGCGTACAAAATCTCGAACGCCACACCGTCGCCTTCACGATAACGCGCCAGCAACGACTCATCGCTGCTGGCGGCGGGGCTGTCTGCGGGGGCAAACAGCTGACTGATAAAACCTTTCAAACGGCTCACTATTCAATCCGTCGTTCGGTCGGCATCACGTTCGATGCGGTTGAAGTACGCAGGCTCTGCGCCAGTTCCACCAGTTGCACGAACTCATTGCGCAGACCGAAACGATCATCGCCCCGCGCACTTCGGGCCAGTTTTTCGGTGTCTTGCAGGCTGAAATCGCCGGTATAGCGACCGTCCTTGAGTTGCTGGGAAAACGCCGCGACCGCAGCGGCAAAACGCAGATCCTCGCTGGCCGGGTTGACCTGATTGCTGATCGGGTGCTCGATCAAAAGACTTTTCCCACCTTCCGGCGACTGATATCGCACACGCAGCATCGCCATCTCTCCTGTGTTTTCAGACATTGCGACAGCAGCCTTGCCGTAGCGCAGCGGCTCCAGCCAGCCCTTCTCGCCTGTCGGGACAATTTCATACAGCGCTGTCACCGTGTGTCCTGCACCGATTTCACCGGCATCGACCTTGTCGTTGCTGAAATCCTCACGCTTGAGCGCGCGGTTTTCGTAGCCGAGCAACCGGTATTCACTGACCTGCGCAGGGTTGAACTCCACCTGCAACTTGACGTTTTTCGCCACCACCGCGAGGGTCGAAGCGAGCTGATCGACCAGCACTTTGCGCGCCTCGCGCAGGTTGTCGATGTAGGCATAGTTGCCGTCACCGGCGTCGGCCAGTTGTTCCATCAAGTGTTCATTGTAGTTATCCACACCGAAACCCAGGGTCGTCAGGGAAATCCCGGTCTTGCGCTTATCCACAGCCATTTGTTTCAAGCTGTCGAAGTCGCTGACACCGACATTGAAGTCACCATCGGTGGCCAGCAGGATGCGGTTGATGCCTTTGGCGATGAACGCCTGTTGCGCCATCTGATAGGCGAGTTCGATACCGGAAGCGCCTGCCGTAGAACCACCCGCCGTCAGTTGCTCGATGGCGGTACGAATTTTGGCTTTTTCGCGACCGGATGTGGGCTCCAGCACCACGCGCGATTCGCCGGCATACACCACCAGCGACACCCGATCCTGTTCGCGTAACTGATCAACCAGCAGTTTCAGGGTGCTTTTAACCAGCGGCAGGCCTTCGCGGCGATCCATCGAACCGGACACATCCACTAGAAACACCAGATTCGCCGGAGCCAGCTCCGCCACCGCACGGTCAGAGGCCTTGATGCCTACTCGCAGCAATCGCGTGTGCGCATTCCACGGGGTGGCGGCCAGTTCGGTGGTCACGCCGAACGGCGAGCCATCGCTGGGCAGTGCGTAGTCGTAGGGAAAATAATTGACCATTTCCTCCAGCCGCACCGCGCCTTCCGGCGGCAAGCGGCCCTGATTGAGCAAACGGCGGACGTTGGCGTAGGCGCCGGTATCGACGTCGGCACTGAAAGTGGAGACCGGGGTTTCGGCGACGGAATGGATCGGGTTGTCGGCCAGCGCTTGATATTGCTCGCGCTGCTCGTCGCGATAGCCCTGTGGATAACTTTCGCCTGCCGGCATTGGCGCAAAACTGGCCATCGGCGCTGCACCCGCACTGCGCTTGGCCATCGCCACATCAGCCTTGAGCGCTTCATGTTGAATCAACACTTGCGGCTGCGCTGGCGCGGGAACGGCGGCAGATTGCGGATCGGAAGTAACGCCGCAGCCAGCAACGGCGAGCAATACGCCGACCGCCACGGGCCGCAGGAAAGATACAGGGAGAGACATGGGGGCTGACCTCGGGATGAAATTGATCCATTCATCCTCTGAGACGGGCCGCCCCTTCAGTTCGGGTTAAACCCCGCTGAAAATATTTTCAGCGGTGATAACGCCGTACCGCACTGCTGTTGCGCAGCACATGACCTTTGATTTTTTCCATCAGCTCGGCGCGGGTCAGACCGGCCGGCAACGCGTCTGGAGCCAGATCAAGGGCGTAGATCTGAATGATGTAGTGGTGCGCGCTGTCGCCGGTCGGCGGGCAAGGGCCCATGTAGTGCGTATTGCCTTTGCTGTTGGTGCCGCCGACGCCTTCGAAAGCGGACTTGGCACCGACACCCGCCGGGATCTGCCGGGTGGTGGCTTTGATGCCGTAGTGAATCCAGTGATCGACGCCCAGGCCTTTCTGGCCATCCGGATCGTGCATGACGATCGCATAGCTTTGGGTGGCTGCCGGTCCGGCATTCCAGCTCAGCGCCGGCGACTGGTTCTTGCCGCCGCAGCCTGCCGCGTCGCTGGCCGCAGCCGCGGTGAACAGGCGGTTATCCGAAACGCCGGGGATGCTGAGGGTGAAGCGCTCCTGGGCCTGCGCCGGAAACTGCACGCAAAGGGCGACGGCAAGGGCCGCCAGCCAAGGGTTGAGAGTGGTCAATCGGGTCATTCCGGGAGCACCTTGTGCAGTTGGGCCGTCGTCGGCTTGCAAACTATAGCTGTACCGTTCGTGCCGTGGCAGTGGCAATTGGCTGAACCTCGCACTGCGCCGCAAACTCGTAAGAGAAATGCCCGCGAGGAAGCCGAATATGTCCCTGCACCATGTCGCCCGTTTCGCCGATGTTCCTGAAGACCATGGCCTGCAAGTGCAGATCGGTGATTGCAAGATCGTACTGTTACGCGTCGCAGGCCAATTACGCGCCTTTCAGGGCGAATGCCCACACGCCGGCGCGCCATTGGCTGACGGTGCGTTGTGTCACGGACGTCTGATTTGCCCATGGCACAAGGCTGCGTTCCGCGCCGAGGACGGCAGGCTGTGCGAGCCGCCGGCCCTCGACAGTCTCAAGCGTTATCCATTGGAACTGCGCGGCGACGAAGTCTGGGTCGATGACCAGCCGATTTCCGATCCGCACGCTCCAGCCGCGGATGATTCCCGCACGTTCATCATCGCCGGTGCCGGGGCGGCAGGTACCGCGTGTGCCGCGGCACTGCGCGAGAAGGGTTTTGGCGGACGCATCGTGATGATCGATCACGAGCCCGAGGCCGGTTACGACCGCACGGTGTTGAGCAAGTTTGTACTCGCCGGGGACATGTCGGCCTCAGAGACACCCGCATTGCGCGATCAAGGCTTCTACCAAGAACAACGCATCGAACGAATTCACGGCGAAATAACGTCGATTGATGCTCAAGCGAAAACCCTGCATCTGAACGATGGCCAAAACCTGCAATATGACGCGGCAGTTCTGGCTACCGGCGCCACACCCAACACACTGGAGTTGCCGGGTGCCGATCTGCCGCAAGTGTTTGTCCTGCGCTCAAGGCAGCAGGCCGAACAGATCATGCGCGGCACCGAACCCGGACAACGGGCAGTGATCATCGGTGACAGCTTCATTGCAATGGAATGCGCCTCGGCGCTGCGCCAATACGGCCTCGAAGTCACTGTGCTCGCACGACATGCCATTCCTTTCGCCGCGCAATTCGGCGAAGCCGTGGGCAAAGCGATCCGCCAACGGCATGAAGACCACGGCGTGAAATTCATCACCGAACACCAAGCCCAGGAAATCGTCGGCGACGGTAAAGT
Organism: Pseudomonas sp. McL0111; assembly: GCF_052567255.1. Taxonomy (NCBI): domain Bacteria; kingdom Pseudomonadati; phylum Pseudomonadota; class Gammaproteobacteria; order Pseudomonadales; family Pseudomonadaceae; genus Pseudomonas; species Pseudomonas sp. McL0111. Next base: position 1,325,688 of record NZ_CP199585.1, read on the forward strand.
CGAAGCGGTGCTGCTCGACAATGGCTTGCGCATCGCTGCGGATCTGGTTCTGACCGGGATCGGCGTGCGCCCGGCGACTGAAGCTTTTGCCGCGTTGCCAAGAGAAAAAGACCTGTCATTGCGCGTCGACGGCGGTATGCGCGTGACCGATGGCCTGTGGGCGGTTGGCGACATCGCCACCTTCCCGTTAAACGGTCAGCCACAACGCATCGAACACTGGCGCCTCGCCCAACAGCATGCGCGAATCGCTGCTGCCAATATGCTCGGCGCCGAGGAACACTATCTCGACGTGCCGTTTTTCTGGACCTGGCATTTCGGCAAGAACTACGACTATCTGGGCCACGCCGAGCAATGGGATCAGATCGAGTTCATCGGAGAGCCCGAGCAACCGCCCTTCATTGGCCTGTTCGGCAACAAGGGCCTCGTGGTGGCCGCGATCGCCTGCGAGAAAGAGCGGGCAATGGCAATGCTCGCCGAACGCATGAAACAACCACTGCCCATGGATGAAGCCTGGAAACTGATCCGCGACTAACGAAAAACCGACTCAGCGGTTCGACGGTTCACGATTATCATCATCCTCGGCATGCAGAAAGATCGTCCGCGGATTTTCCAGCGGCGCCAGCGGCGGCGGCAACTCGGCCTGTTCAACCGGCCAGAAATGCGTCACCACATGGCTGATGTCGCCTTCCTGATCGTTGTGAATGGTCATCACCCCGGGCGTGCGCAGTTTCTGCAAACGGTCATCGTTGAGTCTGAAACTCTTGCTCAGCCCATCGTCATCAACCACCGGCGCCGGCAAACGCCGCTGAGCGAAGCTGCGGCTTTTACGCTGTTGATAACGCGCCCAGGAAATCAGGATCACCGCGTTGACCAACGCTACCCACAGATAAATATGCAGGGTGCCCAGCGCTTCGAACGCCGAGTTGTCGATGCGCGGCCCGCCCGCATGGGTTTCGATCAGTGGCCACAGCCCTCTGACCAGCAGAAACAGCAGGCCAACCCAGGCCAGCAGCGTGAGGATCACGTCGATCACGACCAGGAACGGCCGCTGGCGAGTCCGGATGATTTTCATTTGATAACCTCCTCTTCGTCATCGCCGACCGGTTTGATGCCCCGGTCAGGACTGACCCAGCGCGCACGTTTCTGATGTTGGCCGAACAGCACTTTGGGAAAGCTGACCAGCGTGGTGAGCAGGCTGATAAACCAGAACACCAGGGGATACCAGACCACCCAGAACATGGTTTTGCCCAGACCCGGTTCGTAACGCCGATCGATGATGATGCTGATCGCGAACTGCACCAGACAAACGAACGCCAGCAACAACCCGGTAAACGCCGGAGGCATCAGGTGATCGACGGCGATGGCTTCCGGCATGACCACAAACTTGCCGACACCCCAGAAAATCACCGACAACAGAAAGGTGAATGCCCAACCGGTCGACAGGCAATACTCGAACAGCAATGGCCACAGATAACGGTGGCGGTACTGCCAGATACCGCGAATATTCTTGAACAACACTTCCGCGCCACCCTGCGCCCAGCGCAGGCGCTGCTTCCACAATCCGCCGAGGGTTTCCGGCATCAGAATCCAGCACAGCGCACGCGGTTCGTAAAAGATGCTCCAGTGGTCGAGTTGCAGCTTCCAGCTGATATCGATGTCTTCGGTGATCATGTCCGGGCTCCAGTAGCCGACCCGGTTCAACGCCGTACGGCGGAACGCGACGATCACCCCGGACACCGTGAAGATTCGCCCGAATACCCGCTGCGTGCGTTTGATCAGACCGATGATCGAAGAGAACTCACCGACCTGCACCCGTCCGACCAGCGTCGAACGCGTACGAATCCGTGGGTTGCCGGTCACCGCACCAAGGCGTGCGTTGTCGAGCATTGGCGCTACCAGATAGGCCGCAGTGTTCGGCGCGAGCAGCGCATCACCGTCGATGCACACCAGATATTCACTACGGGCGGCGATGGCGCCCATGCGCAGGGCGACAGCCTTGCCCTGGTTTTCCGCCAGATGCAGAACCCGCAGACGTGGATCTTCCTTGGCGAGCGCATCGAGCACTTGCGCGGTGTTGTCCTTGGAACCGTCGTTGATCGCGATGACTTCGATGTTCGGGTAATGCTGGGCCAGCGCGGCGTGAATGGTATCGGCGGCGTTGTCACCTTCGTTGTAGCAAGGGATCAGAATCGAAATCAGCGGCTCGCCGGCCAGTGGCGGCGGCAAGGTGTCGTCCTTCCACGGCCAGTGCCGTTCCCAGTGCAGCCAGAAATACAGGCCACCGGCAATCCACAGCCCGGACATGAACAACGGGTAGAAAAACACGAAGTCCATCAGGAACTGCCCGGTCACCAGGAAGATCAGCCCCAGCGGGACGCCGAGGACGATCGCCAGAACAAGCAGGGCTAACAGTCTATCCAGCATGTCATGGGTTCCATTTGTTGGAGAGCGCAGGCCGCACGGTTTTCAGGTCCGGCAGGTTGTCGAGGAAGTTGTCCGGGTAGTAACCGAAGCTGGTTGCACCCTGACGCTTGAGGCGGCCCATCCAGTCCGCCAGTTGCGCACCATCGATGTCGGCCTGATCCTTCTTCGTCCAGTCCCTGGCCTGCAATTCGAACACGGTGCGATCCAGCGCACCGGGGCGTTTCTTCACGGTGGCGACCAGCGCCTCCAGCCATGGGCCGGATTGCGCCTGGGTCTGTTTTTCCATGAGCGGCATGGCCATCGGCGCCGTCCAGTCGTAGGTCACGAGGAAGTCATCGAGGTTCTGCGCAAACCACGCTTCGCTGGCCGGGTTGAGCATCGGTTCGGCAAAGATGTTGCGCGCGGTCAGTACCTGCGGGCCACGAATGGCGCGGACCTTGGCTGTCAGCTCGTTGGTGAAGTCGATCAGGTAGCGGCTCTTGAAGCGCGTCCAGCGCTGCATCGCCGCCGGATCATCGCGAAGCGCGGCAATCGAACCCGGCAAACCGTGCGCCGCGTAAGCCTTCAGCGCCTCGGGACTGGCGTCTTCAAAGTCCGAAAGCACTGCGTCATCGTGATAGAGAATGCCGTCCACAGAGGTCAGGCGTGCCACGTCTTCGTAGATTTCACCGATGATCCGCCGTACTTCGGGATCGAATGGCGACAGACGCTTGTACTGATCCGGGTCCACCGAAGTGGTACCGGTTTTCGGGTCCCAACGGGTCACGCGTGGCAACTTGGCGTCGAGGCCGAAACTCAGCACCGGCATCCACGCGAAGACTTTCACATGGGCCCGAGTGCGCAGTTGCCAGGCCACGCGGTCGAAAAGATCCGCACGCACCGGCAGATGACGATTGGGGAAGTACAGCGAGTGCACCAGGCCGTCACCCTTAGGATCGGCGAAGGCTTGCAGGAATACCGTATTGGCACCTAGGTCAGCCATGCGCTGCACCAGTTTGCCGAGGTTGATGTCCTGTTGCGCCGGGTCAGGGTCGTAAACGTTGTCCAGATCGACATGCACCACGCGCATGGCGAAATCGGACTGCACCGCGACGACGCTGTTGGCAAAATGCTCGCCGTCAGGATCGGAGGCGACGAGGAAACGCGGGCTGCTCATCAGGTTGTCGAGGGCGTCGAGACCGTCGTCGAGGGTCAGGGCCATTTCGTAGCCCTGCTCGCCGACCACGGTCAACGAAGTACCGTCCGCCGTGCCGTACGGCCAGACCCAGATGCGCGGTTTGTAACCGGTGACCTTGCGGATTTTTTCCGAGATGGTAGCCACGTCGGTACGAATCCGTGCACGGAAATCCTCTTCGGATTCGTAGCGTTTGGTCACCGGGTCATAGCGCCGGGTCGCCGCCGCAGGCTGCATGTTGCCCTGCGGGTTAGCGAGGATGCCTTTGTGGCTGGCATCGGTGTGAGCGGCAATTTCCACCAGCCCGGATTGCGAGATTTCCCGCACCTGATCCCAGGTCAGGAAGTCGGAGCGCGCACGCGGCGTACCGGCGAAGTCCACCGGCTGGTTCAGCGGTGTATCGATCCAGGTGCCGACCGGCGCCAAAAGCGCGTGCCAGTTGTAGGCGCGCAAAACCGGTAGCACGCGGGTATAGAAGCTTGAATAGCCGTCGTCGAAACTCAGCAGAATCGCTTTGGCCGGCAGCTCGGGGCCACCCTTGCGCGCCGCCATGATCTGGTCGACCGTCACCGGTTTGTAGCCGTTCTCCCGCAGCCAGGCGAGTTGCTCGATCATGCGTTCGGTGCGCACCGCCACCACGGCTTGATCGGGATCGCGGTCTTCGATGTCGTGATAGGCGATGCCCAACACATGATTTTTCGGCCACGGTTTCTCGCTGGCCGCCACCGGTCGTTCGGACGGCGGCGCGAAGGCCGGGGCTTGCTGGGCACAGGCGCTGATCAGCAGCACTCCCAGCAGAAGGATGAAACGCGAAATCAAAGGCATCTTCAAACTCTTCTAGAAGCGGAAAGTGAGGTCGACGAGCAGACGCAGATCGGTTTCCCGGTCACCGTCGTAAGGCCGGTTGATCACACTCAACAAGCCGCCCACTTCGAATACATCGTTCCAGGCGTAGCGCTGGCCGTAACCGAGCATTGCCATGCCGCCCGTGCCGTGATCACGCTGACTGTAAGTACCCGCGCCGGCCTGGAACTGTTGGCTCCAGGATGTTTCGTAGCGGTGGTAGAGCACGTGATTGACATTCACCGTCGGCATGACGCTGAAGTCCGCCTTCGGGTTGAAGTACGGCACATCCTCGGAGTTGGAGTTGTGGCTGGTGCCGACTTCCAGACCGGCATCGACCTGCACGTTCGGTGCGCTGTAGACGCCTTCGCGACCGGTGAGCAAGGCTTCGACGCGGTTGTTGCCGTCACTGAAGTGCGAGGGGCTGACAGACAGTTTCCACTCGCGGCTTTCGTTGGCGCGCCAGCGGATGAAACCGCTGCCACCGTTGGCCTTGATGTCGCTGTTCAGCGCACGCAATGGCGTTTCGGCCGACAGATAGGCGAGGCTGCCGCCGTACTGCCAGTTGTCGTTGATGTCGCGGGCAATCGCAATGCGCGCGCCCTGTTTGTCGCCGTAACCGTAATCGTGGTTGGAAACTTCGGCTTCGAGGGTCATGTCACGGGTGCGGCGTTCCAGGCCGACGCGCTGGAAGCGGTCAGTACCAGTGCCTTCGGCGAAATCGCCGGTGGCGTAGCCGACGCCGGCAAACACGCGCCAGTCTTCATTGATCGGCGGGCTGTAAAGGGTGCTCTGGATACCGAAATCCCGGCTGCCGCTGACAGCCCCGGCACCGCTGCCGCCGCCGCCGTTGGCCTTGCCGCCGTAGGCTTCGACGCGCAGTTCGGACATGTCGTGTACTTCGCGTTCGCGTGCTGCTCGTTGTACCTGACGGTTGTCCGGGTAACGCTCGACCACATCGTCGGTCAGCGCATCCATCTGCCGCCATTCCTGCAGGGTCATGGCAGTCCGCGCCTGGGCGAGTTCCAGTCCCATGTCGCGCGGCACCATACTCTCGGTTTCCTTGAGCTGGTTTTCCGCACGTCGCGGCCATTGGCGGGCCAGATAGAGGTCGGCTTGCGCCAGACGCAAGCCAACGTTGCCCGGCGCCTGATCCACCAGTGTCTGCAACTGCTCCTCGCCGTGCGGCAGATCGGAACCATAGGCGCCGGCCTGCGCCGCGAGTTGCTGGGCGTCCATCCATTCGTCATTGGGGTTGCCGATTGGCAAGCCCTTGAGTTCGATGCGTGGACGTTGCGACTTGGCCAGATCGTCGGCGACTTTACGCGCCTCTTCGGCACGATCACTTTCGAGCAGCGAGTAATACAGCGCGGTGGTGTCTTCGAGGCGATCACCGGCATCGGCGTCGGGCGCCGAAAGTACCTGGCGATAGAGGTCGGTAGAGATTTCCGGCTGGCGCTGATCCAGATAGGCAGCGGCGACCCAACGCAAAGCGTAGGTCGGGATCTTCACGTTTTCGGCTTGCAGCTTCTGGTATTCGCTGATGACGTCAGCGGTGCGCGCCCGGGCCTTGAGCGCACCCATGCGGTCGATGCGCCAGCGAACCACGTCGTCGTGAGCGCTTGCATCCGGGGTCCAGGTGGCGAGCAGTTTGTCGTAATCGGCCAACGCGCGGTCGGCGATCACGTAGCGTTCTTTTTCAGTGCGGCTGGCGAACTCGGCAAGACGCACGCGCTCGGCGGCAAGATCACCTTCGAGACGGCGCAAAGTTACCGGATCGATCAGCCCCGGCCGTTGATTGGCCAGACGCAGCGCCGGTTCCGGCAGACGGGCCTTTTGCAGGGCGACCACGTATTCACGGGCGACTTCCGGTTTGCTGCCGGCGCGGATGAACGCCTGGTCGTACTCGAACAGCGCGTCGTATTGCTTGCCGGCGCGGGTCAGCGCATAGCCGAGCGCCAGACGCCGCGAAGGATCGTCAGGTTTGGCGGCGACCAAGGCTTTGGTGCGGGTGACGGCTTCGTCGGGTTTGCCGGAATCGGCCTGGGTCAGCGCCAGACCCAATTGCAGGTCGGCGTTGTTCGGGTCCAGCGCCAAGGCTTTGTTGTAGACCTGAGTCGCCTGATCCCAACGCTTGAGATTGCGATAGGCGCGGGCGGTGGCGGTCAGTGCCTGCACCGGTAGCACGCGGTCACGGCCCTGGGTTTCGTAGACTTGCACCACTTCGGCGTCAAGCCCGGCCCAACTGGCGATTTGCAGGTGATCGCTGATCTGCCCGGTGGTCGATTGCCCCGCCGGCACCTGACGCAAAACCGTCAGCGCAGGCGTGTATTGCCCGGCACGGGCATCACGCACCATCTGATCATAGGGTGTATCGGCAAACGCCAGTGCCGGCCAAAGCAATTGGCTGCACAGCGCAAAACGGAACAACGGGCGTAAACCACGATGTAAAACAGGAACATCAGTACGCGGCATTCGTCAGCATCCTTACATGGCCAGCCGGGTCGCAATGCCCTCCTTGCCCATTCGTAACGAAGGCCGAGTGAATTTCCCCGGCCAAGCTTAGTCAGGCAGTCTTGCATGCAAGCGTAGACCAATATCCAGAACACAATATTTATTCAGAATCGCGACCGGGCGTCTCCCGCAGGCGAGGTAAACCCATACCCCAGACAGCAAAACGCCCGGCGTCTGCGGGTGCAGAGGCCGGGCGTCGCTTTGAACGCTGGTGTTTACAAGGTCCGATTACTGAACCTGAGTAACACCGGCAAACTTGCTCATCAGGAAGCCGATGAACTGCTCGACGGTCATTTTCTGGCCGTTGAATTCCACCTGATTGGCGGCGTAATGCAGCTTGGTCACGACATTGCTGCCGTCCAGAGTCGCCAATTGCGAACCGACTGCCATGCCGGAGAACATCTCGGCCGCGGCGCTGGCCTGATCGGCAATGGCTTTGGCATCGGTCTGACCATCAACCTGCGCCTGCACGCTGAGCAGATCGATCAAACTCGGCTTGGACACCTGGATATTCAGGTCGAGCAACGCGAGCAATTGTTTGCCCAACTGATCCGGTGGCAGATCCATCGACTGCGGCTTGGTCAGATCAATCACCAGATTGGCGCGGCTTTCACCGTTGGCGGTTTTCAGCGAGAGGTTTTCCAGCGCCACTTGCGGGCCGGCAGCCAGCAGTTTTTGCAGATCGGCTTTGACCTGTGCGGACTCGGCTTCGGTCAGGTTCAGTTCCGGCGATGGCAAACCTGCGGCGGCGGCCTCGGCGGAAGCCTTTTCGTAAGGCTGCAACTTGGTCTGGTAGATCTGCATCAGCGACATGGCCGACGGGATATCGAGGTTCTTCAGGCTCATGGCCATCTGTGCCGAACCGATTTTCTTGTCGTTCAGCGACACTTCGCCGATCTGGTAATCAGCACGCCCGGAAGCGTTGGTGCCGGTTTCTTCGGTGAGGTTCTTCATTTCGAAGTTCTTCACGCCCAGCACCGATTGCTTGGGACCGAAGGTCACCTTGCTGCCGGTCAGTTCCAGAGTGTTTTCACCGGTGTAGTAGCCGTAGCTGCTCTTCGCCAGATTGCTCGCCAGGGTCAGACCGTTGAGCTCGATCTGCACCGGTGCCTGATCTTCGGCGACCGAGGTCAGCTTCAGGCTATCCATATAGCCGTTGGCCTTGACCTTCTGCGCCTGGGCGCTGGCGGAGATGTCCATGCTCAGACCGGAAAACTTCAGGCTCGACTGGTCATCCAGCGCGGTTTCCAGCGGCAGCAGTTCGAGGCTGCTGGTGGTCGACTCGTCGTAACCGATGTTGGTCACGCCTTTGAGCGGCGCGGCACCTTTGGTTGCGGCGAACCACTTCTCGGTGGCGGCATTCTTTTCCAGCTCATAGTTGCTGGTGGCCATAACCGGCAGCCATTTCAGCGACAGCAGACGCGAGAACGGCAGTGGGCCGTGTTCGATATGGTCGACAAACAGCAGCTCGACCGGCGCCTCGCCGAACATTTCACCTTCGCCCTTGAGGCGATAGTGCGCGGTGCTGGTGAAGGTGTGGCGCTCAAGCGAAACCAGTTCCAGCGACGCCGTGCCGTTGGAGCCGGCCATCGCGGTCTGCAGCTCTTTGTTGGCATTGCTGACCGCATTGTTCAGCACGCCTTCAATCTTGGTGCCCGTGTACCAGGCCCCGCCGACGCTGATGGCACCGATGGCAACAACAATTCCGAGAAGCACGCCTGCTGATTTATTCATGAATGACCTGATCGATTTCCGTGGCTGTGAGTGTGGTCGTCTTCCCTGAACCCGTAACCGGGTCGCGGCTCGACTCCGCTGAAATTAGCGATGGAGATTAGCACTGGGCGCGGGAAGCGGCCCAATGTTTAAAGGTTAAAGAGTGTCTATGGGGAGTGTGGACAGTGAACAGGCTGCAAGAGTTTCGGTGATCTGGAGACGCAATCGCTGGCAAGCCAGCTCCCACAGGGATATCTCTTTACCTGTGGGAGCTGGCTTGCCAGCGAAGAGGCCCGTTGATTGACCGAAGATCAGGAGTACTGAACCTCGATCTCATCCAGTTGATGATCAAAGCTTTTGAGCCGCGCCGTCCAGGTATACACCAGCACTTCGAAATCCCGGTCGATCACCGCTTCGCCCGGCCCCTCGCCGCGCGGATCGCAAAAATCCAGCTGATAGCGTTCGCGAGCCATCGCTGTGGCGACGTCGGACAGCTCACGGGCATTGTTCAGCCAGTGCCAGCCTTCGTCAGCGATCTGCTTGTCGAGTTCCAGACATTGTTTTTTCAGGGCTTCGAGGCTTTTTTCCAGCGGTGTGCCGGTGAGCTCGCCCATGACTTCGGCGAAGGTGCGCCCCGGCTGCCAGTAACTGCCCCAGAAATAGCGATCGAATACGGTTTCAACCCGGCGCAGCGCGACTTTGGTGTCCCAGATCAGCACCAGGGTTTTGCCCTGTTCAAGCTGTCTTTTTTTGACCCGCTGCACCTGAACCGACGCCCAGGCCACCACCACAATTGCCATGACCGCGATCAGCGCGGTGGCGCTGTCGAGGAAGACCATGGCCTTGTCGATCTGGTGAGCGAGCATGATGCCGTAGAAATAGGTGGCCGATAGCAGCAGTAGCGCTGCGAGGGCGCACCAGAAGCCGAGAGCGTAAGGGTTTTTCATTATTGGTTTCCCCTAGACCAGCACTAGCAATCTGCGTTGAAAAGGCGCCTTGCTCGGGGCGCCCTTCCAACACTTCAAAGCATAGCAACGGCCTCAGGGTTTGCCGGGGTTTGACGCTTGCGTTCGTCCGCTTTCCCAACCGCCGCCGAGGGCGAGGAACAAATCGATCTGGCTCATCGCAACCTGGGTGTTGGCAGCGGCCAGTTGCGCGGTCACGTCGGTGTAAGTGCGAGTGGCCTGAAGGTCGGCCAGAAACGACTCGCGACCCGCCTGGAAGAAGCGGTGCGTCTGGTCTGCCGCCAGTTTCGCCGACTGCTCGGCATCGGCCAGCGCATCGCGGCGCTGCAGCAACGCGGTGTACTGCGCCAGACCGGTCTGGGTTTCACGAATGGCGTTGAGCACCACGCCATCGAAATGCGCGAGCGAAGCCTGGGTGTTGGCTTCAGCCTCACGGATTCGTGCGCGAGCGCCGTTGGTCGGCACCTTCCAGCTCAGCGACGGGCCAAAGCCCCAGCGGTTGGTCGAAGGGTCGCCGAGGTCGGAGATGATGCCGACAGTGCCGATGGTCGCGCCGATGCTGATGTCGGGGTACAACTCGCCAGTGGCGACGCCGATTCCGGCAGTCGCGGCAGCCAGACGGCGTTCGGCCTGACGAATGTCAGGGCGACGTTTGAGCAACGCAGCGCCATCACCCACCGGCACCAGTTGCGCGATTTTCGGCAGTTCGGCGCAGGTCGCAGTGCCTGCCGGCAATTGATCGACCGGTTTCGCCAGCAGCATCGACAGACGGAACAACCCAGCCTGACGCGCCGCTTCATAACGCGGCATGTCGGCACGCAGAGATTTAAATTGGGTTTGCGAACGGGTGACCTGGGTTTCATCACCGCGCCCGGCGTCACGCAGACGCTGGATCAGGGTCGTGCCCTGCTGCTGCAGGTCGAGGGAATGCTGGGCAATTTCCCGCTCTTCGTTGGCTGCGCACACCTGGGTGTAGGCCCGAACCACATCCGCCACCAAGGTTATGCGTGCGGTATCGGCGGCCGCTTGCGTGGCGTCGGCGTTGGCCTTCGCGCCTTCAATGCCACGTTGCAAAGTGCCCCACAGATCAAACTGATATGAAGCGCTGATGCCGATATCGCCGACATTGGCCACCGGCACTTTCTCCGGCAGCAAATACGCTTGACCGGATTCCTGCAAACGCTGGGCGCCCATCTTCACTCCGGCACTCCAGCCACCGGCGGCTTCCGCCTCGTCGACTTGCGCGCGAGCCCGTTGCAGGTTGGCTGCGGCGACGCGCAAATCGGTATTGGAAGCCATGGCCTGCTGCACCAATTGATCCAGACGCGGGTCCTGATACAGCCGCCACCAGTCCGCCGGCACTGGCGCCGAGACCACCGGTTTGCCGTCTACCGCCAGATCGCCTTGAAAGTCCGTGCGGTTGACCGCGGACTTTTCCGGCAAATGGTAATCCGGGCCGACCATCTGACAGGCCGACAACATCAGACCCAACCCGGCGATCATCAGCGCCCTACTCATTGCGCGGGCTCCTGCTTGCGGTTGTCGGTTAGCTGATCGTCGATGATCGACACGGTCGCCGTACGCCCGGCAATCATGCGGAAGTCTTCCGGCACATCATCAAAGGCAATGCGCACCGGAATCCGCTGCGCCAGCCGTACCCAGCTGAACGCCGGATTGACGTTGGGCAGCAGGTTGTTGCCGCTGGTACGGTCGCGGTCTTCGATACCGGCGACGATGCTTTCGACATGCCCGCGCAGCTTCGCCCGATCGCCGATCACGCGGATGTCCACGGACTGGCCGACATGGATGCCGTCGAGTTTGGTTTCTTCGAAATAGCCATCGATGTGGAAGGAGTTGCTGTCGACCACCGACAGCACCGCGCGGCCGGCCGTGACGAACTCTTGAACACGCGGCGCCCGGTCGTTGACGTAGCCGTCGACCGGACTGCGGATCACCGAGCGGTCGAGATTGAGCTGCGCGCTGTCCACCGTCACCAGCGATTCCGCCAGCGCCGATTGCGCACGAGCCACCTTCGACTGGCTCTCTTCCAACTGCTCAGCCGGCACCAGATTGCCGAGGCCACGGTTACGCTTGGCTTCACGCTGGGCCTGAGCGAGGGTTTCTTCGCGGTCGGCCACGGCAGCCTTGGCCTGACGCAGGGCCAGTTTGAAACGGTCCTGGTCGATGCTGAACAGCACCTGCCCGCGTTTCACCAACTGGTTGTCCTTGACCTCGACCTGCTGGATCAGCCCGGAAACGTCCGGCGCGATCTGCACGACATCGGCGCGAATATGGCCGTCACGAGTCCAGGGCGCGAACATGTAATACATCACCATGCGCCAGACGAGGACGACGGCGAAAGTCACGATCAGCAAGGTCAGTACCACGCGACCGATAGTCAAAAACGGTTTTTTCATGTCATCAGGTATCGACTGAGTGAGTCCACGCCGTACAGAAGCACGGCATAGAGCGCCACGTTGAACAATGCCCGGTGCCAGACCAGACGGTAAAAGTGCAGGCGTGTCAGCGCGCCATGCACCAGCAAAAACAGCACATAAGTGATGCCCATCAACACCAGCAAGGTCGGCAGGAAGATGCCGCTGATGTCCAGATCACCGATCATAGGGGCGCTCCATCGGGCAGCGGTTCTTCGGGCTCGGCGCTGGAAACGAATTCAACACCGGGCAACAGCGCCAGACGCAAACCGCTCAAGGCGTGCAACAGGTGTAGACGGGTTTCCTCGTCGCCGTGACCATTGAGCGCACGGCGCGTGCGGTCCATGGTCATCAGCAACGCGCTCGGCGCTGGCAAGCGTTCGCCGGCCTTGAGACAGGCGCGGAAATACTCGCCGACTTCGGCGACTACTTGCTGCAACAGCGTCTTCGGCACGCCGGTCACTCGCGGGGTATAAGCCAACAAGTCGAGCAAATTCAGGCCCACGCGTACTTCGCGTAAGGCGATGCCCGTGTCCTGCCCGGTCAGGGCCAGACGCGGCAAGTGCTGCATCAGCCGGTCAAGCAGTTGCACGCCCAATTGCCGGTGTTCGGCGAGATTCGCCGGCTCGGTCATGTTGACGATGTCTTTCCAGCTGAAACGGGTCAGGCGCTTGGCCGCCAGTTCGGCGCCAAACGGCCGCGCCACCAGCGTCCAGATGAACGCGAACAACAGGCCTATCGGCCCCGCCAGGTTGGAGTTGACGAAGGCAAAGAAGTCCGCGTCGTAAGCGCCCTGAATGCTGATGAATGACGAGGTGTTGACCAGCGTCAGCAGCATGCCGAGGTAGAAGCGCGGCTGCACTGTCAGGGTGCCGACACAAATGAACGGGATGGCAAACGCCAGCACCAGCATCGGGAAATCGTGCAGGTTCGGCAGAATCAAAAACAGATACAGACTGGCAAACAGCACCGACATCCCGGTCCAGAAAAAGAACCGGTAAATCTGCGGCGCAGGGTCGTCCATCGAGGCGAAGAAACTGCACGCCACCGCCGCCAGAATCACCGCGCTGCCGCCGTCCGGCCAACCGAGCAGAATCCACAGCACCGAGGCAACAATGATCGCCAGAATGGTCGAGGCTACCGAGTAGAGCATCAGCCCACGGTCGATAAATGGCGTCAGGCGACCAAGGCGCCAGTGACGATACACCGCACGCCAACTGTCCTGACGCTCGCAAAGAATCGCATCCTGCAGACTGCGGCAGTCTTGCCACAGATCGATGAATTCACCGAGGCGGTAAATCGAGTTGGAGAACAGCAGTTGCCTGCGATCTTCCAGCGCTTCGGTACTCGGTTGCAGGGCTTCGAGTTGGTCTTTCAGCGCTTGCCAGCGATCAAGATCGGCGTCCTGATGGGAAAGCCATTCACGGGTCGCGGTCAGCAGCGGAGCGAATTTTTCCACCAGTTCCGGGGTACGCCGTTCGAGGGCGTAGAGCGAGTCTTCCAGGGCATCGATCACCGGCAGCAAGTGAATCATGCGCCCGCGCAATTCCTTGGTATTGCGCACGGTTTGCGGTCGCGAACCTTCGTGCGGCAACTGGCCGATCATCAATTCAAGGCTGTTGAAACTGGCGACCATGGCCATGCGCAGTGCGGTGACTTCTTCGGGCTGCACATCACGGCCGAGAAACTTCAGGCTGTAGCTCGTCGCGTCGGCGAACCACTTACCCACGGCATCGTTGAACACCGGCGCCAGACGCCGTGGCCAGAACATCGCGCCGACCACCGCGGCAACGGCGATTCCGAGGAAAATCTCTTCGGTCCGCGCTTCCGCCACATCCCACACATTCAGCGGGTTATCCACCACTGGCAGGGCGATCAGCGGCAAGGTGTAACCGGCGAGCATCAACGCGTAGCTGTTGGCGGTGCGCAAATGCAGGGACAGAAACAGCAGAATCCCCGTCCACAACGCGATCACCACCACCAACACATACGGGCTCTGAACGAACATCGGCACGAAAAAAACCGCCGCCGCAGCGCCGAGAAAGGTGCCGATTGCACGGTACAAGGCTTTGGAACTGGTCGGCCCGAGGAACGGGCTGGAAACGATGTACACCGTGGCCATCGCCCAATACGGTCGCGGCATTTGCATGAGCAAGGCGATGTACAGCGCAATCATCGACGCTGCAAAAGTACGGACCCCGTAGAACCAGTCCCGGGCAGGCGGAATGCCGGAGAAAAAACCGTTCAAGGATTAACCACCGCTGGCGGACTGGCCGCCTCAAAAGCTTTCAGTACTCGAAGCGTAGCTTCCAGATCACTTTGGTCGATGCCTTCGAGCACTTCGTGACGCAGCCGCACCAGTTCGATTTCCACCGCCTGCACCAACTCCCGACCCGTGTCGGTCAGGCTCAGGCACTTGGCCCGGCGATCCTGTGCATCTTCAGTGCGACAAACGTAACCGGCGTGGCACAACTGATCGAGCAGGCGCACCAGCGACGGACTTTCCATCCCGGCCGCCTGCGCCACCGTCACCTGCCGCACACCCTCACCCAAACGCCCGATCATCAAGAGCGGGACGGCACAGGCTTCGGAAATTCCATAGTTGACCAGCGTGGTCTGGCAGATCTTCCGCCAATGCCTGGCGGCCACCACCATGGCACTGCTGATGTTCATCTGGAGAGCGTCGAGGTTATTCGGCACGGGACAATGCACACTGTTAGTTTGCTAACTATCAATATCGCATTGGAGGGGATTTTCAGTCAAGTTTTGAAACAAATCTACCCGTCGGTCGCAAGTAGCAATCCTGAATATCTAATTGCGTATCTACAATGTATATACCACGTCAGTATCCATCCCTTTTTCCAAGGAGCCGAAAATGTCGAAGCAAGCCGTTTTCACAATGAAACTTGAGCCGGAACTGCGCGAGCAGTTTATGGCTGAAGCGGAGGCATCACACCGTCCTGCGTCGCAGATTGTGCGAGAAATGATGCGTCAGTTTGTTCAGACTCAACAGGAAGCTCGTGAGTATGAAATATTTTTACAGCGCAAGGTCGACATAGCCCGGGAGTCAATGCGGGCGGGTGATGGCCTGTCCAATGAGGAAGTTGAAGCACAATTCGCCGCCAGGCGCAGGCGGGCAGAAAATCAAGAATGAAGATTATCTAGACTCCAGCCGCCGCACAGGATCGTGCGCAGATTTGGGATTACCTGCATGCACAATTACCCCGCCCGCCCCTTACGCAGCAACACATTCAACTCATCCACCACCTCCGCCCAATCGGCATCCTCCAGAATTTCATCGCGCAAAAACTCGGCCTGACTTTTCGTCCAGAAAAACGCGTCTGCCAGGTGCAGTTCGGGTTTCAGCGGGGAATGGGTGGCGATGAATTGCTCGATGCTGACGGGGTCGTCGTCGAGGCCGAGTTGTTTGAACAGGGAAGGTAGGCTGTGGGTTGGCTGTTGCATGTTGGGCTCCTTGAAGTAAGTGGTGTGTGGAAGATTATTCGCGAGCAAGCTCGCTCCCACAGGTTTAACGCGATCTCCTGTGGGAGCGTGGCTTGCCCGCGATGGCGTCAGCTCAGGCGCCATCAAATCTGATGACTCAACTCCCGCACCTCGGCATGCGGCACCATTTTCAGAAACTCGGGCATGCTCATGTGCAGCAGATAGTTATGGTTGCCGGCCTCCAGATAGATGTCTTGCTGCCGCGTCAGCAGCGGGTCGATAACCATGTCCAGACCATAGGAATCGCCCAGCGGCGGCACCGCGCCGCGTTCGCAGTCGTCAAAGATATGCGGCAGATTGCTTTCGCGGGTCAGTTGCCATTCACCGCCGTTGCGCACTTTGCTCAAGTCCAGGTGCCGACTGGCCGGCAGCACCGCCATCAGGTAATGCCCATGGTGGTCATCAAGGATTACCGATTTGGCTACTCGCTCGGCGGGAACACCGGCAACCCGCGCTGTTTCCAGGCTGCTCGCCGAGTGTCGGTGGGCGACGATGTCATATTCGCAATGCGCCCGGTTCAGGCTGCTTTGGACCTTTTTTGCCATACGCATGATGCACCTCGATGTTCGGCGGAGCGCTGCCCGCAGAACGTTGTTGCTGTTTCCCAGAGTCTAGTTCGACAGACCGCCAGCGAACGGAATTCCGCTCACCGGACACATCGGCACATTGATCAGAATTCATCCAGCCGCAGCCTCAACTAGACTGAAAGAACTACCCCACGACTCTCCCGGAGGGTCACGTGAACAGCCGTTGTTGTGCGTTAGTCCTGTTACTGCTGGCGAGTGGCTCGGCCTTCGCCGCTGACGCCTCGATTGCATCAGTGAACCCGGTCGGTCTGTGGCTGATTACCTTGGGCATCGTTTTTCTGATTGCCGAAGCTGCGCTGCCGAATTACGGCGTGATCGGTCTGGGCGGGATCATCATGTTCGTGATCGGCGCACTGATTCTGAGCAATGCCGAATTGCCGGTGCCGATGATGATTGGTCTGGGCCTGATCAGCGCCCTGCTGCTGATTGCACTGCTGGTCCGCGCCTTGAAAACCCGGCCGCGACACGCAGTCAGTGGCGATGCCGGCCTGCTCGGCAGCGTGACGCCAATTACCACCGTGCAACCGGGTGACGCGCGTAACGGCTGGGTGCAACTGCAAGGTGAACGCTGGCAAGTGCTCAGCGCCACACCGCTGCATACCGGGCAATCGGTGCGCGTGGTGGGTCGCAAGGGATTGTTGCTGCAAGTGGCCGCGGCTGACGCGGCGCCGCTCGGAGAGTGATCATGGGTCTGCAAATCGGTTTTGTTGCACTGCTGTTTCTGGTGATAGCCCTGGCGGGTTCGACGTTCCGCATCCTGCGCGAATATGAACGGGGCGTGGTGTTCCAGCTCGGACGTTTCTGGCAGGTCAAAGGCCCGGGGCTGATCCTGCTGATTCCGGTGGTGCAGCAAATGGTCCGGGTCGATCTGCGCACCGTGGTCCTCGACGTGCCGCCGCAGGATGTGATCACCCGCGATAACGTCTCGGTGAAGGTCAACGCAGTGCTGTATTTCCGCGTGCTCGACCCGCAGAAGGCGATCATTCAGGTGGAAGACTTTCTCTCGGCCACCAGCCAACTGGCGCAGACCACGTTGCGCGCGGTGCTCGGCAAACATGAACTGGACGAGCTGCTGGCAGAACGCGAACAGCTGAACATCGATATCCAGCAGGTGCTCGACGCGCAGACCGATGCCTGGGGCATCAAGGTCGCCAACGTCGAAATCAAGCACGTCGATCTCAACGAATCGATGGTTCGTGCCATCGCCAAACAGGCCGAGGCTGAACGTGAACGCCGGGCCAAGGTGATCCACGCCGAAGGTGAGTTGCAGGCCTCGGAAAAACTCATGCAGGCCGCAGAAATGCTCGGCCGCCAACCCGGCGCCATGCAGTTGCGCTACATGCAGACGTTGACTTCGATTGCCGGTGACAAGAGCTCGACGATCGTTTTTCCGTTGCCGATTGAGCTGCTCAAGGGGATGGCGGATTTATCCGGCAAGTCCTGATAATGATTTCTCTGCACAAACAGTATTAAGGCGAAAGGTTTCCAGCGCGTCATAGGGTGCCTGCGCGCAGTTTTGCACTCGCGTCTGCAACAGCGCCGACGCCTCACGCCGTTTGTCTTCGCCATCGGCGACAAACACCTGCGACGGCTGTTTTGCATGCCGACCAGTCGTCGCAAACACTTGCTGGCGCTGTTCGGCACTCAGGCCGAAAAACTCCGCCAATCGCCCGCCCATCGCCTCTGGCAACTCGCTGTAATTCACCACCATCCCGCCCGAATCACGACAGTGCGCCAGCCCCGCTTCGAGCAAACGCCCGAGGCGCCGAGCGATGAAATCTTCGCGTCCTTCAAATGACAATCCATCCTCCAGAACACAGTCGCCGAGCATACCCGGCACCATGTGCATGCCCGGACGACGCAGGTGCGAGACGGCGATTTCCAGCGGATCGCGATAGACGAACAGCCACGGAGTGTCAGGGAAGCATTCACGCAACAACGGCCATTCACCGATGTTCCAGGCATCAAGCTTGATCACCAGGCGTTGCTGGCTACCGCCCCGCCGCTGCCCATAGGCCGAGAGCAATCCGCTGATGGCGGCCCGGCGTTCCTCGGCGGGCAAATCACTGCGTAGCAAGGCATCGAGCGGCGGCGGTTCCGAGACAACGATGTGATCGTCGAGACCGGCAAGCATCTGACTGATCAACGTCGAGCCACAACGCGAGGCGTGCAGGATGAAAGCGCTCGGTGCCAGACCAGGACTTTGTGCCTGCCATTCGGCCAGTGCCGATAGCGGCGTTTGCCGACGGAACGCCTGATTGAATGGCAGACGCAACGCGTCTTCCACCGCATCGCGGAAAAACGGCTGATGCACCGGCGTGTCGCTGAACCAGCACCAGTCAATCTGCCATTGTCCGGCGACCGGCCAGATACGAATCGGCAACCAGCCGTGCAGATTCAAGCGCTCCATTGTTCATTCCATTGCCGACGACCATTGCGCATCGCGGCACGCAGTTCTTCGCGGGAGAATGCCATTCCCCGCTCAGCGGCCAACTCCAGGGTTCGCGAGATGAACTGTTCAGGGTCGGGCAGTGCCTGCAAGATCGCGGATAGCGCAGAGTCAGTAGCGACCGCGTGCTGAAAACGTTGCAGCGCTGTTTCGATCCGTTGTGCTTGTGGGGTGCTTGGCAGACCGTCGGCGATCATCCGCTCCAGCCACTCGCCGGGCCGACAATCGAGCACCAGATGAACCCGCAGCGACGTATCGCGGTTATCCACGCGATGCGGTCGGGCGAGATCGAGAAACCAGCACTCCCCGGCCTGCATCGGGACTTTTTCACCGTCGAGCCAGAAGTCGACTTCGGGCGGGCTGAGCAGCGGAATATGCAGGCGCAGATCGGCATCCGGGCCATCAAGATCGTAATCGCGATGTTCGTGAATCTGCGCGCCCGGCGCCAACCGCAACAGCCGCGCACTGACGATTTCCAGCGGCAGATCACGCAAGCCGGTTTGCCAGCGCTCGTCCAGCCGCCAAGGTGCGCGGTGCAGCGGTTCACCACGTCCGGGCGACAACTCGGTCAATGCGTCGCTCGCAGAAATCAGCGCGACACCGCTCCAGTCACCGGTGAAGTACCCGGCATTGAAATGGCTGCGCCAGGCATCGTCGACAATCGCCGTCAGCGCTTGCAGCAACAGCGACAAATCCACCGACACCGGCAAACGCGAATACGCCGGGCGGTTCATGCCTTCGGCAACACTGAACATTCACCGAGCCAGGTCAGCAATCGATCAAGGCACGCCTCAACCGATTGCCCGCCGGTGTCGAGAACCAACGCGGCTTGTGCCGGTGCTTCGTAGGGTGCCGAGACGCCGGTAAAACCCGGCAACTCACCACGCCGCGCCCGACCGTAATGCCCCTTGGGATCGCGATGCTCGCAGACCGCCAGCGACGCACTGCACCAGACTTCGCGATAATCCTCGCCCAGCCGTTGGGCAAAGATTTCCCGCAACTGAGCCAGTGGCGCGATCATCGCCAGAATCACAATGTGGCCGTTTTCCACCAGCAGCGCCGCCAGTTCGCTGGCGCGGCGAATGTTCTCCAGTCGATCTGCGTCGGTGAATCCCAGATCGCGATTCAACCCGGTGCGCAGGCTATCGCCGTCGAGCACCACACTCTGCAAACCGCGCTCGAACAATTCGGCATGCAACGCCTGGGCAAGCGTCGATTTGCCCGCCGCCGGCAGGCCGGTCAGCAGGATCGCCGCACCGCGATGGCCGTTGCGGACCTCGCGTTGCGCACGGCTGATGCTGGCGACTGGCGCCAGCAGATTACTTGACGGCGGCATGCGCCACCGGCACCGAGATATCCCCCGCCGCCCACGCCGATTCGCGGTTGGCCAGTGCAGTTGCGATGGACTGCACTTCGGTCGACTGCACTTGATCCGGCAGCGGATCGAGGCCGGCGCTGGCGAAGATCTGCCCGTAGGCGTTACGCAGATCGGCGTAAGACAGATCGCGACGCAGATCGGCCTGCAAGTTGTTCAACTCGCCCTGAATCAACTCCAGTTCGCCAATGCCGGCAGCCTGATGACGGTTGCGCAACTGGCCGACGATTTGCCCATCGATGTCCGACAGTTGCTGGTTGGTCTTGAACTGGCGCATCGCTTCCTGATAGTTGGCGTTGGCCACGTACAGTTGCGCCAGCACCGCAATCGACATTGCCTGACGGCGCGCGGCAGCGACTTCTTCGCCAGCCTTGGCGACGTTGATTGCCGCTGGAGCGGAGATCACGTTGAACAGGTTCCAGGTGACTTTCACCCCATAGTCAGCCCAGCCCTGCTCGACCAGAAACGAGTTGCTGTCGTAATGCCCGCCAGCGGAGAACTCCAGACCGGGCAGCAGGCGCAGCATGGCCTTGCGGGTTTCGGCGGCGCTGATGCGGGTCTGGTAATCCTGCTCGCGCAGTTCCGGGCGGCTGGTCAGGGCTTCCTGCTCCAGTTTCGACAGATCGACCTTGAGTTGCGGGATCTGGTAACCGTCATCGGTGGCCAGGGTCAGGTTGGTGCCCAGCGGCAAGTTGATCAGCGTCGCCAGTTCGGTTTTCGCCAGCGACAGAGCGCGGCGCTGTTCTTCCAATTGACGCGTGGCTTCGATCAGCGAGCGTTGATAACCCAGCGATTGCACCGGGTCGCCGATGCGCTGATCGCTCATGCTCTGGCTATTGTTGCGCGCCGTTTCGACCCGCGCCATCAGGCTGTCGATCTGCTTGAGCAGACGCTCGGCGGCCATCGCTCGCCAATAGGCCGAGCGCACGTCCTGGACGATGGTGTTGATCACCTTGCGCCGGCGTTCTTGAACGATCAGACGCTGGTCGCCCTGCTGCTTGGCGCTGATGTAGCTGACGCCGAAGTCGAGCACGTTCCACACCATGGTCAGGTCGGCGACATCACGGTCGCGATCCTGAGAGGTCGACGGTTCCAGGGACTGGGTGCCGGTGCGCACACTCTGGCTGCTGGAGGCGCTGACGTTGTTACGTCCGACGTAACCGGCATCCAGCGCCATACGCGGCAGCATGTCGAAGCTGGCGAGGTCGAGTTGCCGCTTGGCGAGTGCCTCTTCCATGATCTTCAAGCGGCCTTCGAGGTTGTACTTCACCGCACGGGCCATGGCCTGGTGCAGCGTCAGCGGACCGCTGAGCGGTTCCTGACCCTTGTACATGTTCTGCAGGTCGGTTCTGGCCCTCTGCTCACTGACGCTGCGCTCGATAGGATCGCTGGTGACTGCGCAACCGCTGATCGCCAGCGCCAGCAAGCTGGCGCCGAATAACTTCTGACTCTTCTTCATCCCTGGACCGCCCCTGGCTACCGCACCGTGTTAAGTAGTTTTGTTGGTTCAGGCCGATATTTCGCTGATACCGACCTGTTGCAATGCCGCCGCCAGGTCATCGACCCGGTGCTGTTCACTGTCCTTGAGTTGTTGCAGTTGCTGACCCAGTGTCGGTGCGCCAAATACTCCGCGCAGCCCCTGGGAAATATCGCCGCCCTTGATCGAGTGATGATCGAAGGCGTTCAACGAGTCACGACCGCTGTCGCTGCCCTGGTTGAACAGGCTCGACAGCGTGCTGCTGCCAAACACCCCGCCATCGCCGCCGCCAAATCCGAGGAAGCCATGACCCGAGCCGTCGCCGTAATTGCTGTCGGAGAACACTTGGGCAATGAAGCTCGGGCTCAGCGCGCCGTGATTCATGAAGATGTCACCCAGCGGCCGCAAGCCATCGCCGATCACGCGCTGCTCGAACAACGGAGCGAAGGTCAGCGGCGAACCGAGATCGCCGGTGGGCGGAGTGAAGATGATCGGTTGCAGCGGCGCGTTGGGTTGCGGCGGCAACACCACTGGATCGCCGGCACGGAATTCCGGATCGGGCGGCACCACCACAATCGGTGAGGTCGGCGTAGATGGCGGAACAATCGGCGGCACGGTGTTGATCGCGTAGTTGCCGGACTGACTCGTGCCACTGCCGCTGTTGCCTGACTGATCACTGACGCCGGCACTGTCGACGCTGATCGCGTTGCTGGCGCTGCTGACGTTGGCATTCGGCGTCAGGGTCGCGGTCCAGGTTTTGCCGCCGTCACTGCTGCTCAGGTTCGACAGCGTGCCGTTGGCGACATTGATGTCGGCCAGATCAAATCCGCTGACGGCTTCGTTGAAGGTGATCGTCACCGGAGAAGTCTGGCCGAGACCCAGATTCGGGTTGCCGATGACGACGGTGGCAGTCGGTCGTTCACTGTCGATCGCGTAGTTGTTCGACACCGTCACGGTGTTACCGGTGTTGCCTGCCAGGTCGGTGACGTTGCTGGTGTCCAGCGCGATGAAGTTGCTCGGGTCGGTGACATTGGCGGTCGGGGTGAACGTCGCGGTCCAGGTTTTGCCGCCGTCGCTGCTGCTCAGATTGCTCAGATCACCGTTGGTCACGCTCAGATCGGACAGGTCGAAGTTGCTCACCGTCTCGCTGAAAGTGAAGGTCACCTGCGTGGTCTGGCCGATACCGATGTGCGGGTTGGCGACCACGATATTCACGGTCGGCTGGGTCGCATCCAATATGTAGTTGTTGGAAATGGCGATGCTGGCGCCAGCGTTTCCGGCGAGGTCCTGCACACCCGAAGTATCGAGCACGATCAGGTTGGTTGTGTCGTTGACGTTAGCGGTCGGGGTCAGCGTGGCAGTCCAGGTCTTGCCGCCGTCACTGCTGAGCAGGTTCGACAACGCACCGTTGGCGACGCTGATGTCGGACAGATCGAAGCCACTGACCGCTTCACTGAAGGTGATGGTCACCGTGGTGGTTTCACCGATACCCAAACGATTGTCGGCAACCACGATGGTGGCGGTCGGCAGCGCGGTGTCGATGGCGAAGTTGTTCGAATCGGTGGTGCCCACACCCGCGTTGCCCGAGGCGTTGGTCACGCCGCTGTTGTCGAGGACGATCAGGTTGCTGGTGTCGGTGATGTTGGTGGTCGGCGTGAAGTTTGCCGTCCAGGTGACACCGCCGTCGCTCGACGAAACATTACTCAACGTACCGTTGGCGATGGTCAGGTCGGCGTTGGTGAAACCGCTGACGGCCTCGCTGAACGTGATTGTCACCAGTGAGGTTTCGCCTGCTTTCAACGCGGTGTCCGCAACAACGATGGTCGCGGTCGGCACCTCGGTATCGACCTGATAATTGCTCGAATTGGTGGTGCCAGTGCCGGTATTGCCGGCCAGATCACTGATGCCAGCGTTATTGAGGACGATCAGGTTGGTCGCATCGGTAACGCCGATGGTCGGCGTGAACGTGGCAGTCCAGGTAATGCCGCCGTCGCTCGACGTCACGTTGCTCAGCGTGCCATTGGCGACGCTCAGATCGGAGTTGTCGAAACCGGTCACGGCCTCGCTGAAGGTGATGGTCACCAGCGCCGTTTCGCCGGGACGCAGGTCATTGTCGCTGATGACGATGGTGGCAGTCGGACGCTGACTGTCGATCACATAGTTGTTCGAGTCGGTGGTGCCGCTGCCCGCGTTGCCCGCCAAATCGGCGATGCCGGTGTTGTCCAGAGTGATCAGATTGCTGGTGTCAGTGATGCCGGCCGTCGGGGTAAAGGTCGCGGTGAACGTGATGTTGTCCGAGGTGGTCAGTCCGGACAACGTGCCGTTGGCTACGGTCACGTCGGCCAGAGTCAGTCCGCTCACCGCTTCGCTGAAGGTAATGGTCACTGTGGTGGTCTGGCCAACTCCCAGCGCCGTATCGGCAACCACGATGGTCGCGGTCGGACGCTGGGTGTCGATGGCGTAACTGTTGGAGTTGGTGGTGCCGCTACCGGCATTGCCCGATGCGTTCTGCACGCCGCTGTTGTCGAGGGTGATCACGTTGGTGGCGTCAGTGATGCTGGTCGTTGGAGTAAATGTTGCGGTCCAGGTAATCCCGCCGTCACTGCTGCTTACCGCGGTCAAAGTGCCGTTGGCGATGGTCAGGTCGGCGTTGGTGAAACCGGTGACGGCCTCGCTGAAGGTGATAGTGACCAGCGAGGTCTCACCGATATTAAGAGCGTTGTCGGCGACTACAATGGTCGCGGTCGGCAGTACAGTGTCGATCGTGTAGTTGCCGGAATTGGTGGTGCCGGTGCCCGCATTGCCCGCCAGATCGGCGATGCCGGCATTGGCGAGGGTAATCACGTTGGTGGCATCGTTGACACCCGCCGTCGGGGTGAACGTCGCGGTCCAGGTAATGCCGCCGTCGCTGCTGCTTACCGCGCTAAGCGTGCCATTGGCAATCGTCAGATCGGCGTTGGTGAAGCCGCTCACCGCTTCGCTGAAGGTGATGGTCACCAGTGAAGTCTCACCGGCATTCAGGGTTGGATCAGCGACCACGATGGTTGCGGTCGGGCGTTGCGTGTCGATGCTGTAGTTGTTCGATGTAGTGGTGCCGGTGCCGGCGTTGCCGGCCAGATCGGCAATACCGGTGTTATCCAGCGTCACCACGTTGGTGGTGTCATTGATGCCGCCAGACGGGGTAAAAGTCGCCGTCCAGGTAACGCCGCCGTCAGCACTGCTCACCGCCGTCAGCGTGCCGTTGGCAATCGTCAGGTCAGCGTTGGTGAAACCGCTCACCGCTTCACTGAAGGTGATGGTCACCTGTGATGTATCGCCGATTTTCAGGTTGCTTTGCGCGAACACGACAGTCGAGGTCGGGCGCTGGGTGTCGACTGCGTAATTGTTCGAGTTGGTGGTGCCGCTGCCGGCATTGCCGGAGGCGTTCTGCACGCCGCTGTTGTCGAGGGTGATCACGTTGGTGGCGTCAGTGATGCTGGTCGTTGGAGTAAACGTTGCGGTCCAGGTAATCCCGCCGTCACTGCTGCTTACCGCGGTCAAAGTGCCGTTGGCGATGGTCAGGTCGGCGTTGGTGAAACCGGTGACCGCCTCGCTGAAGGTGATAGTGACCAGCGAGGTCTCACCAATGTTCAGCGCATTGTCGGCGACCACAATGGACGCTGTCGGCAGCACGGTGTCGATGGTGTAGTTACCGGAATTGGTGGTGCCGGCGCCGGCGTTGCCCGCAAGGTCAGCGATGCCGGCATTGGCGAGGGTGATCACGTTGGTGGCATCGTTGACACCCGCCGTCGGGGTGAACGTCGCGGTCCAGGTAATGCCGCCATCGCTGCTGCTTACCGCGCTCAGCGTGCCGTTGGCAATCGTCAGGTCGGCGTTGGTGAAGCCGGTCACTGCTTCGTTGAAGGTGATGGTCACCAGCGAAGTTTCACCGGCACTCAGGGTCGGATCGGCCAGCACGATGGTTGCGGTCGGGCGCACGGTATCGACGGCGTAGTTGTTCGATGTAGTGGTGCCGGTGCCGGCGTTGCCGGCCAGATCGGCAATACCGGTGTTATCCAGCGTCACCACGTTGGTGGCGTCAGTGATGGCGGCGGACGGGGTAAAAGTCGCCGTCCAGGTAACGCCGCCGTCAGCACTGCTCACCGCCGTCAGCGTGCCGTTGGCAATCGTCAGGTCAGCGTTGGTGAAACCGCTCACCGCTTCGCTGAAGGTGATGGTTACCTGCGATGTATCGCCGATTTTCAGGGTGCTTTGTGCGAACACGATAGTCGAGGTCGGGCGCTGGGTATCGACTGCGTAGTTGTTCGAATTTGTGGTGCCGACGCCGGCATTTCCCGACAGGTCAGCGACGCCAGTGTTATCCAGCGTGATGACGTTGGTGGTGTCGGTGATGTTGGAGGTTGGCGTGAAGGTTGCCGTCCAGGTGATGCCACCGTCTGCGCTGCTCACCGCCGTCAGCGTGCCGTTGGCGAGTGTCAGGTCAGCGTTGGTGAAACCGCTGACGGCCTCGCTGAAGGTGATCGTGACCAGTGAGGTTTCGCCGATTTTCAGCGCGTTGTCGGCAACCACGATAGTGGCGGTCGGCGGGGCGGTGTCGATCACATAATTGTTCGAGTCGGTGGTGCCCGCTCCCGCATTGCCGGCCAGGTCTGTCACTCCAGCGTTGTTCAGAGTGATCAGGTTGGTGGCGTCGTTGACGCTGCTGTTGGGGGTGAACGTTGCGGTCCAGGTGATCCCGCCATCGGCGCTGGTGACCGCGCTCAGCGTGCCGTTGGCAATCGTCAGATCGGCGTTGGTGAAGCCGGTCACCGCTTCGCTGAAGGTGATGGTCACCAGCGAGGTTTCGCCGATGGCCAGATTGTTGTCGGCGACCACCACGGTAGCGGTCGGGCGCACGGTATCGACGACGTAATTGGCTGAATTGGTGCTGCCCGTGCCGGCGTTGCCGGCCAGATCGGCAACACCGGTGTTGTCCAGCGTCACCACGTTGGTGGCGTCAGTGATGTTGCCAGTCGGCGTGAAAGTCGCTGTCCAGGTAATGCCGCCATCGGCACTGCTTACCGCCGTCAGCGTGCCGTTGGCAATGGTCAGATCGGCGTTGGTAAAACCGGTCACGGCTTCGCTGAAGGTGATGGTCACCAAAGAGGTGTCGCCTATCTTGAGTGCCGTATCGCCCATCGCGATGGTTGCAGTCGGACGGACTGTGTCGATCGCGTAGTTGTTGGAGTTGGTGGTGCCGACGCCCGCCACGCCGTCAGAGACTGCGGTCACGCCCGTATTATCGAGGGTGATCAGGTTGGTGGTGTCGGTAATGCTATTGGTTGGTGTAAGCGTCGCGGTCCAGGTGATACCGCCATCAATACTGGAAAGGGTCGTCAGCGTGCCGTTGGCAACCGTCAGGTCAGCGGTGGTGAAACCAGAAACTGCGCGACTGAAGGTGATGGTCACCAGAGACGTTTCGCCGATGGAAAGGGCCGGATCGGCGACCACGATGGTGGCGGTCGGCGGTTCCACGTAGGCGGTGTTGAGCGAACCGCCATTGTTGAAGATCGCCGCCAGGGCACTCGGCGTATTACCTGTCGAACCACCGCTCGACAGACCACCGCCACCACTGGCAGCAGCGTTGCCACTGATCGCGGCAAAGTTGCTCGCGGTGATTAGCACCACGCCGCCGTTATTCCAGATCGCGCCGACACCACGACCACCGTCACCGCCGTTGGCGCCATTGCTGCCAACACCGCCGCCGCCACCACCGCCACCACCGGCCGCGATGTTGTTGCTGATCACCGAGGTGCCGATGACCTTCAACGTGCCGCTCGAGGCGTTGTAGATACCGCCGGCCGCATTGGCGCCGACGCCGCCGACCTTGTTCCAGCCCGAGCCACCACCACCGCCGCCAATGGAAATCGTGCCATTGCTCGCCGTGCCACCATTACCGCCGTGGCTGTAGCCGGCGCCGGCACTGCCGCCGTTGCCGCCCACGCCACCCGTGCTGGTGCCGCCGCGCCCCCCCATGTCGGCAGGAGAGTAGCCACCGCCGTAACCACCCGCGTTAGCGCTGCCAGCACCGCCTGCATAGGGCCCGGTGGCCGGGCCGGTCGAACCGCCGTGACCACCGACCTGCCCACCGATACCGCCACCGCCACCACCGCCACCGCCGACGTAACCGCCGGTCACCCCACCGCCGCCACCACCGCCGGAAGCGGCGTTGGCAGTTACCGTGACGTTATTCAGAGTGAGGATGCCGGCGTTGAAAATCCCGCCGCCCATGGCGCTCGCCGCCGCTGCGCCGCCGTTACCACCGGTGGCGGCCACCAGACCTCGGGTAATGACCAAGCCGTCGAGGGTCACCGTGTTGCCGGAAGCGACTTCCACCACGCGGGTTTTGTATTGGCCGTCGAGCGTCACGTCGGCCACGCCGTCGTTGTTCAAGTCACCATCGACGGTGATGCTCTTGTTGATCAGCAGCTCAGAGGTGAGCTGGACGGTCATGCTGGAACTGAACGTGACGATGTCACCGTTCTGCGCCGACGCCAGCGCCGCCCGCAACGAGCCGACACCGGTATTGAGATTGTTGGTCGCGGTCCAGGTGGCCAGGCCCCACTGATATTCGCTCATGGCTTTGGTCGAGAGCACGTTGGCGCTTTCGATGTTGCCGGTAGCGATCTCCAGATTCCAGTCGCCGCCGACGCCGGTACGGTTGTTCGATGCTGCAATGTCGCGACCGGTCAGTTGCGCCAGAGAGTCAACGAAACTCAGGCCGCGATCACCTTCGGCGGTGTAGCAGCCGTAGATCAAAATGTCGCCGCCGACGTTCATGTCCTTGCCGATTTCAGCGAGAACCGCGCTGCGTTGGGCGACGTTGTCGGCTGATAGATAGCTGTCACCCAGCCACAGATCGCCGGCATTGCCGTGAGCGATGATCTGCACCGAGCTGATGCCTTGATGGTGATCGAGATAGTCGGCGATCTGTTGCAGGCCGTCCTTGGTTGCATCGAGTTTGACCACTTGGGTGCCCGGCGCAACGCCCTGCAGCAGACTGTCGGCGTCCTTGACCCGGGAATCGACGAACACCACGCTCTGCCCCGGCACCGCGACGGGGCTGGCGGCCGGTGTGGCGTCAGCCTGACCGTGAGTGTCCTTGCTGACGCTCGGGTGATCGGCAGTCGGCGTCTTCGCTGCATCAGCGGCAGGATGGCTGTCGGCCTGGGCTGCCGTATCGGCCACGGTGGCTGCGACTGCGCCGTCGAACAACATGCGCGGTTCCAGCGGCATGATCATCGGCGTGGCCAGCGAACGCCGGCCCTCGGTTGCCCGCGACTTTACCTTTGCACCGCCAAACAGGGTCCACCACATGTTGCTCACCCGCAATCGAACGCAGTTGTTAACGCATCAATGAAAAACGCCGCGATCAACTGATCGCGGGGTCGGACTTCATACGAATGACATTGGCGGCGCTGGCTGAGCCATCGAGCCAAAAAGACAAATCGGCGTATTGCTTGAACAGGTCCGGTGGCAAAATCGTGCGCCGTGACTGCAAGGCAACCCTGGGTTTGACCTTGTGCAGGCCGGCAAGGCCCAGGGCTTGGTCGAACTCCGGCGCGTCATACGCCAGATGCTCGAAATCGTGTTCGAACCACGGTTCGCCGATAAAGTCATAGACCAGCCGCAACACCCGCTCTGGGGCCTGACTGAGCAAGTCGTAATCGATGATCAGCAGCGACTCGGCGTGTTCGCCGTAATAGGCTTCCTTGAGCGCCGCCCAGGCAAAACCCACCAGACGATTGCGCTGAGCGAGGGTTTCGCAGCGGCTGTAGACGGTGTTGCGCTCGACGGCATCGCCGAACAGCTTGGTGTTTTCATAGGGGTTGGCGCGGTACAGCCGCTCGAGACTGTCCATCACCCAGGCGACGTTGCGCACGCAGGCGATGACTTTGGCTTTGGGGAACAGATCGTTGATCGCCGGCAGGCGCGAGCTCCACTGGCGGTTGGTGTCGAATACCACGGGTTTGTCGGCCTTGTCGGCGTAGAAGGAATCGAACAAACCACGCAGCAGGCGCCGGCGCATGTCGGTGTCGATCACCGCGCCGAACTCACTGCCGGCGCTGCATTGATCGAGGACTCCGGAAAACAGCGAGCCCACTGGACTGGTCATGCCTGCATGAAAGCGCGGGTTCTGCAAAAGAATTGCAGAAAGCAGGGTCGAGCCTGAGCGCGGCAAGCCGGAGATAAAGTGGAACTGCTGCAATCCCTTCACCGTAGTCGGAAGTCCTTTTGTCCGACAAATGTAGTTCAACAATATCCTTTCGACTAGTGGTGTTTTGATATCAAATCGAAACTATTCGAGCCAAATAAATCGAAAATTCGTATGACTCGGCTGATGAATCGATTTAGCGCTCAACCCCCCGGTTTCCCGGTGTCTGGCAGCGTCTGGTACAGACGTGCAAAAGCGCCTGCAGCATGCATGTCACTGCGCCGCTGCCAACCCTCTGGCAGAGCCGCAAAATCATTCGGCTCGTCCAGGGTGCCGATCAGCCACACCCGGCCGCTGCCGTTTGGCAAATCGGCCAACCGGTCGAGGTAGACGTCGTCGCTGACCAGCGTACCGAACCCGTAAGCGTTGGGGCGCGTGGAATGGCCGTCCGCGGCGTTCGGGGTGTATAGACGAATCTGCGCATCGGTGCGGTTGTAGTAGACGTAACTCAGGTACCACATCATGTCGCTGGTGACGATCCGGTCGCCCTCGGTGAAGTGCCGGTTGACGTAGTCGACCAGCACACCGAACTGATCATTGCTGTCGACCGTGGCGTTGTTCTTCACGCCTATCAGTTCAACACCGACGAACAGCACCAGGATGGCCAGCGCCAGCACACGAGAGCCTGCGTACAGCCGATCGATCGCCAGTGCCACCAGCATCGGCAACCCCAGCGCATAGGCCGTCAGGTAACGCTCGATGAATACCGGCGAGATAAACGACACGGCAAACACCAACAGGATCGGCACCACGCTGTAGCACAACAGCAGCAAGCTGCCGCGAAAAACACTGCGATCACGTCGTAATGCGACGCCGATAAGCGCCAGCAATGCCAAGGGCAGGGTCATGAACAGCCAGACCGGAAAAGTGCCGCCATCGTCCTGAATCAGCAGCGACCAGACCATCGAAGGCAGCGAGACCAGGGTCACCGGGTCTTCCCAGCCAATATCGTTACTGGCCTTGAGTTCCGGGATGTGCTGCAGCAGATCGACCAGATTGGGCACCCACGGCAGGTATGCCAGTGCAATCGCCAGATTCGCCAGCCACCAGGCCGGGCGCTGGATATGCCGCAATCGATACCCCGGCTGCACGCGCACCGCCGCCAGATACAGCCAGTGACTGATCACGCACAAAGCGGTGAAGTAATGGGTGTAGAACGCTGCCGTCATCAACAACGCATAAGCAACCAGATAACGATGCCGCCGTGGTTGCCGCACCCAGTACACCAAGGCAATGGTCGCGCCGATCAGCCACATGCCGAGCAACGCATACATGCGCACTTCCTGGCTGTAACGCACGGCGGTGGGCAACAGCGCCAGCAGCAAACCGGCCAGCAACGCGGCACGCCGGGTGGCGAGCAGATCCACCAGCCACACGCCGAGGCCAACGGTGATGATCCCGGGTATCGCACTCATGCTGCGAATCGACAGCATGCCGTCGCCGAACAGCCCGATCCAGCCATGCAGCAACATGAAATACAGCGGCGGATGCACATCATGGGCTGCACGCACCCAGATGTCCGCCAGTGAAAACTGGCTCAGCAGCACGCTGGAACCTTCGTCGAACCAGATCGACGCGGCCGTCAGGTCGTAACAACGCACCACCGCCGCCAGCAACATGATCGGCAGCAGCCAGTGTTCTCTGGCCCATCGAATCAGACGCAGGGCAACCAGCCATGCCCCCGGGACCGCGCGGGGTTCTTGCGTGTCGCCAATCGGCGTTTCTCTGTGTGCTGCCATTACATCCTCTTGCTACGCCGGAAAACCACGACCGTATGACCCCGAAACCTGCCAGTCACTTTAGGTCAGCGACAGGATAGCCGTCGATGGCGGATTACTCATTCACGACATCCGGCAGTCGAGTCAAACCGGGTCTACGCTCTGGCGTGGCGTGACCTGGCTGCGAAAGGAAAGGCAAGGAACCCGGCCGAAACCGCGAGTGGCCCGCCGACCAATAACCTGAAGGGATGAGGACTATGGACGTTTACATGGGTACTGTTCTGACGTTTGCCTTTAACTATGCACCCAGCGGCTGGGCGGCGTGCAACGGTCAGATGATGAGCATCGCGCAGTACAACGCGTTGTTTGCGTTGCTGGGAACCACCTATGGCGGTAACGGCACCACGACTTTCGGACTGCCCAACCTGCAAAGCCGAATGCCGATCTGCCAAGGCACTGGCGGGGGCCTGACAACTCGAGTGATGGGTGAAATTTCCGGTACCGAACAAGTCACTGCCACTCTCAACAATCTGCCGAACCACACTCACACTCTGGCAGGCCTCACTGCCACCACCACCCTGCAATTGGCTAACCCTGCCAGCAATCCGCTCGGTACACCCACCGCGACAAACTCCTACATCGGCGCTTCCGGTACCGGTCCCGGTCTGGCGAATATCTATTCCGACGCCCAAGGTGCGTCGGCCATTGCGCTCAAAGGCGTGGCTACCACCATCGCCGGGACAATCTCACCCACCGGCAATGGCCAGCCGATGCCGATCATGAACCCGTATCTGGTGCTCAACTTCAGCATTGCGCTGCAAGGTATCTTCCCTTCACGTAACTGATTGACCGCCGGGGGAGCACGCTTCCCCGGCACTCAACCTGGCTGGAGCAAGACATGCTGCAAACCGTTAGAAGCCAAAATTTCGAAGCGCTACTGGGTCGGATCGGCACCCTGCATCTGCCCGACGGCAGTGCGCTGCAAGTTCATATCGGGCAACTGGAAGAAAACCCCTCGGCAAAAATGCGCTACAGCGAGCGCATGCCGTTCAGTGTCGAGCTGAACAGCCTGACTCCAACCGAATTTGTCGATGGCCTGTGTGCGCTGGAGTTACCCGAGCTTGGGCGGGTGCAGGGTATTTTCGTGTCACGAGTGCCGCCGATGGGACGTGATCCGCAACTGGGTTATTTCCACATCACCTTCAACTGACCGGACATCATCCCTGTGGGTACCAGACAAGGCGCTCGGCGGCAGGATTACTTTCTTCAACGGCAAACCCCAGCGCCAGGTAATGCCGGCGTGCATGCGGGTTGTTAGTCCAGACCACCGTGGCCACCGGGCAGCGGATCTGTTGCGCGGCTTTTTGTACGCCTTGCAGCACTTCGCGGCCATAACCCTTGCCGCGTGCCTGGGGGATGAACGCCAGATACAGCACGCGAATCTCGTTGGGACCAAAATCGGTACTCAGCGCGCCGATGGCCGTGCCAAGTTTCTCGACCACGTAGTGCATGGCATTGGGATAGCTTTCGCCCATCCCCTGCTCCTGCACCTGAAACTGCTGCGCAACGATTTGCTGCACATGTTCATGCTCGCCATCGATCAATTGCAGATCGGGGCGTGCCGTCTGATACAGACTTTGCAGAAACGGACCGTCAGCGGTCACCGAAGGCCGCACCACCAATCCGTTTGCCGCCACTGCCGAGTTACTCGCCATCACCGCTCTCCGTTAAAAACCACTTTCCCTGACGCCGAGCGCCGCCAATCGCCGCCAGGCGACACCCAGCAATGACTCGGCGCTGCCCTGCAACACCACCACGCCGCGCAGCGGCTGCATCGGGGTCGGCGCCGCCTCAAGCGTAGTCAGTCGTGCGCCGTATTGCGCCTGCACCGGTTCTGCCCGCTGCTGTTGATCGCGGCGCACGGCAATCGGTCCGTGGTGATCGGAGGTCAGCGCTTCCTGATCGACATACGCCACGCCGTTGGTATCGATTTCACTTAGTTGCACGGCCAGCGCCGGGTGCATCGGGTCGTCGGCAATAAACCGTCCGCTGGCGCCCGGCTTCACCCGCCAGAGCTCGGCCTCGGCCAGATACCCGCGCAAGCGAGTCCCGTCCTCGACCACCCGTGCCAGCGCATCCGTGCTCGACAGCCAACGGCCCACGCTCAGGTTCGGCAGCAAATCTCGCACCGTACCGGCGTGCGGTGCGCGCAACGACAGACGCTCGCGTTGTGCGCTCAGCCCGCGATATTCGGCCACGGCTTCCGCGAGTTTCTGTTCGACGATACCGGCGTCGGCGGCGGTTTCACTGCGTCCGGCCTGACGTCGCATCAGCAACTGCTGAATCTGGATTTCCCGGCGCACGATGGCCAGTTTCGAATCGAGATCAGGTGATTCAAGTTCAATCAGCACATCGCCCTGCGCGACTTTCTGGCCGTCCGCGACGTTCACCGCTTTGACCCGCGCCGCTGCCGGGGCGTGCAAGGCACTGGCGCGCCCGGCCTCGAG
Source organism: Pseudomonas sp. McL0111 (assembly GCF_052567255.1). Lineage (NCBI taxonomy): Bacteria > Pseudomonadati > Pseudomonadota > Gammaproteobacteria > Pseudomonadales > Pseudomonadaceae > Pseudomonas > Pseudomonas sp. McL0111. The sequence continues at coordinate 1,359,627 of NZ_CP199585.1, forward strand.
CATCGTCGGCAATTCCACGGCGCTGCGCCACGGCACGATCAGCACCAGCAACAGGCCAAGCAGCACCAGAGCGCTGAGCAAGACTCGTGGCGCGTGGGCCTGATCGCGGCGGCTCCACCACTGGCGCCACTCATTCATGATTGGCAGAAAGATGAACCACACCAGTTCCACCAGCATCAGGAAAATCCCCAACACCTTGAAGAACAGGTGATAGACCGCCAACGCGATCCCGAAAAACAACGCCGCACGCCACAACCACGAGCCATACCCCCAGATCAGCAAACGCCGTTGCATCTTCGGCGACCAAGGCTCGGGCGCCGGTGCGCCGTAGCCGAACAAAAACTCGCGCAACCGCCAGCGACACAAGGCAAACGCCCGCCCCTGAAGATTGTCGACCTCCCACAAATCACTGATCAGAAAGTAGCCGTCAAACCGCATGAACGGGTTGAGGTTGACCACCAGCGTGGTGATCCAGGTGGCGCTGGCGAGCATGAACGCCGCCGTGCGTCCCGGCCCGTCGGGCAGCAGCGACCAGACCAGCAGCGCAATACTGGCCAGCAGCAATTCCGCCAGCACCCCGCCGGCACCGATCAGCAGCCGTGCGCGTCGATCATTGACCCGCCAGGCATCGCTGACATCGGTATAAAACATCGGCAGCAGCACCATGAACGCCACGCCCATGCTCTGCACCCGACACCCGGCGCGCTTGGCCATGAATGCGTGGCCGAACTCATGACAGAGCTTGGCAAAAAACAACGCCACACCGAACGCCAGCGCGCCGCCGAGGCTGAACAGATGCGGAAACGTACCGACAAAGCGCTGCCAGTCCCGCGACACCAGAAACACCCCGAGCCCCAGGGTTGCCGGCAAGCCATAGCGCAACAGGCGCGGGCCGTAACGTTCCAGCCATGGCCAGGTGCGATTGAGAAACGCGTCCGGGCGCCACAGCGGAATACGGAAAAACAGATATTGATGCAGGAGGATTTTCCACAGGCTCTGACGCTGGGCCAAGGCCTTGAGGCGGTAACTGGCGCGCTGCTGATCATCGAGCGCACTGATCAAATCGTGCCCACGGAGAAACTCCAGCAACTGCTCGAGTTCGCTGCCATCGAGCGGCAGACCCGGTTCACGATTGGCCGCGCGCAGCACTTGTTCGGCATCGCCCAGCGACCAGTGCCGCAACAGACGCATCGCCGCTGCGCCGAGTTTGAAATAGCGCCCGCGCACCGGATCGGCCAGCGTCCAGCGCGGCGAGCCGTCCAGCGCCGGGGCTGCGGGCGACAACTGTAAATCGGCGCGCAGGCTCGGCAGGTTCATTTACAGACCTACGCTTTGACGCAGGCCCGCCAATGGCCGGCGCAGCAGATACAGCGCCAGCGGCGCACGGTCGCCAAATATTTTCGCCGTACCGCGCAGACCGATACGCGGCGGAGCCTCGGCAAAATTGGCGTCCAGACGATAAGCCAGCTGTCCACCTGCGGTCGGTTGCGCTTCGTAGGCCGAGCGTTCGAGCGTTGCGAGATGACGCTTGAGCGGATCGCTGTCGAGAAACAGCGCAACTTCGGCGCCGGGGTCCAGCGAGATCGCATCACCCACGGCCAATTCAATGCGTAGCTCAGCCTGAGTCGGATCGGCGATTTCCATCAGCCGTTCGCCGGTCTGCACCGGTCTGCCCGTCAAGCGCTCGGCATCGGCAAACACCGCAATGCCGTCGCGCTCGGCACGTACTTCGCTGCGGTTGAGCAACTCGCGGGCGTAATCCCGTTCCGCGCGTTTTTGCTCGGCACGAGCAGCGAGCAAATCGACCCGGGAGCTGGATTCGGCGTCAGCAAACGAACGCTGGGAATTGGATTTCAGTTCGGCCTCGGCAACCCCCAACGCCCGTTCGGCGACGTCAGCCTGAGCCTTGAGCGTGGTGCTTTCGAAGCGCAGCAACAGATCACCGGTTTTCACCGGCTGATTGGGTTTGACCAGAAACTCGGCGATCACCCCGTCCAGCGGCGCCGCCACCACGCGCCCGCCCTGCGGCACCACTTCGGCCGGGGCCAGCACCGATTGGCGCACCGGAATCAACAGCCCCAACAACAAGACTGCGACCAGCGCCACCTGACGCTTGCGCGTCCAGCGCAGCCGCCACGGTTTGCGCGGTTGCAGCGCCAGCCAGGCGTGGCTATAGGTGTCGCCGAGTTGCGACAGCAGAACTTGCTCGGAGGGATTCCACGGCACATCGCGGGCCAGCCACAAACCGCCGAACACCTGCCCTTCGCGGTCCACCAACGGCAGCCAGAACACCTGCGCGGCGGACAAACTGCGCCAGTCGGCCTGAATCGATTCGCCGACCATTTCCGGCGCGATCACCCGCGCCTGCTTCAGTACATCCTGCTTGAACAACTGCGCAACAGCCTGCTCAACGAACGCCACGAACGGCGCATTCGGCTCCACGGCGCTGACGCCGGTGACTGCCTGCACCTTGCCGGCAATCAACAGCGCGGCATGGCGAAAGCCGAACAACGACTGGCCGTCATTGACCAGACTGTATGCCAGTTGCGGTACATCGCGGGCAGCGCGGGTCTGGCGTTCGAGATCGAGGAAGCGGGCGAACACTTGTTCGGCGCCGCCACTGACCGGGGCGTTCACTTGAGCTCCGCAAAACGCGCCGTGCCGCTCATGCCAGCGAGCAAACCACTCGCGTTCGGCAGTGTTGCGACCAGCAACAGGGTCTGACTGCCCTCATCGATGCGCGCGCCAAGGCGTTTCACCGTGGCATCGAGTGGCTGGCCGGTTTCGTCGGGAACGAAGCTGAATGTCTGACCGGGTTTGAGTTTGGCCATCCAGCGCGACGGCACCAGCAGATGGATCTCCAGCGTGCGGTTATCCACCACATCCAGCAGCGGCGCACCGGCCGGCACACTTTCAAAACGCTGCACCTTGCGCTCGACCACTTGCCCGTCGAACGGCGCGATCACGCTGCAGCGTTTGACCTGGACCTGATAAACCTGAGATTGCGCCTGGGTTTCACTGACCTTGGCCTCGGCCCGCGCCACTTCGAAACGCCCGACGGAATTGAGCGCGGCCAATTGCTTGTTGTGCGCCAGTTCTTCACCCGCCCCGCGATTGGCCGCTTGCGCAGCATTCAACTGGGCCTGATAGGCCGAACAATCGAATCGCGCCAAGGTATCGCCCTTCTTGAACGACTCGCCCTCACTGAAAGGCAACTCGACAATCCGTCCGGACAACTCGCTAGCCAGAACCGCCTGATCCTTGGCCCGCAGCACGCCGCGCGCTTCGCTATTCGAAGTCGCCGCTCCGGGGGCGGCGTTATCCAGCAGCGGATCGTCTGGCCCGGGCGTTTGCGCCTGAACCACGCACGTTACAAAGGTCAATCCGATAACCCAAACACGAAAACGCTGCATGACCGCTACTCCCTGACGGATGTGCGGAGTCTACGACAGCGGGGGTTAGCGTCAAGCGAAAGGCCATCATTGGGCCGCTGCTCTTGCTGCAAACCACTCGAAGAGCTATGGTCAACCCATCGAAAATATAACCTTGATGGAATATTCCATAACGCTCATATTCGATCCCCATGAATTGGGATATCGAATACACCGACGAGTTCGGTAGCTGGTGGGAAGATCTGACTGAAAACGAGCAGAGCTCTGTGGCTGCAAGCGTAAAACTGCTGGGTCAATTCGGTCCGGGTCTTCGCTTTCCACACAGCAGCGCGATTAATGGAGCACGGCATGGTCATTTACGAGAACTGCGAGTGCAGCATGCCGGGCGACCGTACCGCATACTCTATGCGTTTGATCCGAGACGCTGCGCGTTGCTGTTGATCGGTGGAGACAAAACCGGTCAGGATCGCTGGTATGAAGTCAACGTCCCACTCGCCGACCAACTGTACGTTGAGCATCTCGAAACATTGCGCAAAGAGGGTTGTAACAATGGCTAAGAAATTCGCCGAACTCGAAGCGCGCATGACACCCGAATCCCGGGCGCGCGCCGAATCGATCTATCAACAACACATAAAAGAAATGCCACTCAACGAACTGCGACAAGCCAAAGCCCTGAGTCAGGCGACGCTTGCCGAAATGTTGCATGTCAATCAAGCGGCCATTTCGAAAATGGAGCGCCGTACTGACATGTACATCAGCACGCTACGTAATTACATTCGTGCGATGGGCGGCGAGCTTGAAATCATCGCTACATTTCCCGATGGACAAGTCAAAATCGAAAATTTCGCAGGCTGAGCCACTAAGGTTCAACTCAACCTGAAAAGTCCATCTGACTGAAGGCTCAGCAGGTTCCATCGCCTATCAAATTGGCGCGATCGCATATCCTTTGTGCCACCTTCAACGCCGAACCATCTCCCCCGCCGGATACACCGACTCCCATCCCCCACCCAACGCCTTGTACAAACCCACCATCGCCAGCGAAACCCCGGTCGAGCTTTCGACCCATTGTTCCTGAGTGGCCAACAACGCACCTTGCACTGTGAGGACGTTGACGAAGTCGACGACGCCTTCGACGTATTGCTGTTGCGCGGTGCGCAGGGCGATCTGGTTTTGGCGCACGGCTTCGGCAAGGCTGTCGCGGCGGCGTTGGCTGGCGTTGTAGGCGGTGAGTTGGTCGTCGATTTCGTGCCAGGCGCGCAGCACGGTTTGTTGATAACCGATCGCCGCTTCCTGTTGCTGGGCCTCACGCAGTTGCAGCATGCCGCGCAGGCGGCCGCCGTCAAACAACGGCAGGCTGAATTGTGGGCCGATGCCGAACGCTCGCGAGCCCCAGGAACCGAAATCGCTGAGCTGCATGGCTTGTGAGCCGAGGTTGCCGGACAGGGTGATGCGTGGATAGAAATCGCCCTTCGCCACACCAATGTTCGCGGTGGCGGCATGCAGTCGAGCCTCGGCCTGACGGATGTCCGGGCGGCGTTCGGCCAATTGCGACGGCAGGCCGATAGCGACTTCGAGCGGCGACTGCGGCACTGGCGCGTCTGTGGATAACTCTTTGGCCAAGGCTTGCGGCGGTTCGCCCATCAACAGACTGATCGCATTGATCAGTTGTGCCTGACGCTGTTCCAGCGCCGGTAAGCGCGATTCGATGGCGGCGACTTGCGCGGCAGCTTCGGCGACGTCCAGATCAGTCGCCACCCCGTCGGCCAGACGCAGCTGCGAGAGCTTGAGGCTGTGGCGAGCGACGTCAAGGTTCTGCTCGGTCACCGCCCGGGTGTTCTGCACACCGCGCAACTGGATGTAGTTCTGCGCAGTGTCGGCGAGGACCGCCAGCAGCACGCCGCGACGGTCATTCTCCGCGACTTCGAGACTGGCATCGGCGGCTTCGGTTTCCCGGCGCACGCGACCAAAGAAATCCAGCTCCCACGAGGCAGAAAAACCGGCGTCCCACAGATTGAACGCCGAGTTGCCGTTATGCCCCGACGGATCGCTCAGGCCTTTGCCGCTGTTGCGCTCACGCCCGTAGCTGCCGGTGGCTGCGGTATTCGGGTAACGCTCGGCGGTGATCACCTGGCGAGCGGCGCGGCTTTGTTGCAGACGGCTGCTGGCGAGTTGCAGGTCGAGGTTGTCTTGCACGGCGCGCTGGGTCAGGGCGGAGAGTTGGCGGTCGTTGAAGACTTCCCACCAGCGTTCGTTCAGATGTTCGCTGACAGCTTGGCTGGGGGCGGATTTTGCTGGTTTTGACCAGTCGGCGATTTGAGTGGCTTGGGGTTTCTGGAAATCGGGGCCGATGGTGCAGGCGCTCAGGCTTACTGTGAGCAAGGCACTGAGGGTGAGTTGCTGCCAATGGCCCCATCGCTGGCAAGCCAGCTCCCACAGGGATCTCTGTATGGGATACAGATTTTTGGCAACCTGCAAAAATCCTGTGGGAGCTGGCTTGCCAGCGATAGCGTCGGCTGATTCAACAAAAATCATCGCTGAGTCACCTCACGCACCGAGGTCGCCGAACTGCGGGTATCGATACTCGCCTCCACCGACATACCAACGCGCAACCGCTCGGCCAGTGGCTGGCCCGGTTCCAGCAGAATTTTCACCGGAATCCGCTGCACGACCTTGGTGAAATTACCCGTGGCGTTGTCCGGTTTCACCGCCGCGAACGTCACGCCGGTAGCCGGTGCAATGCTTTCGACGCGACCGTTGAGCAGTTCACCGCCGAGACTGTCGACACGCACTTGCACGTCCTGACCCGGTTGCACGTCGGTGAGTTGAGTTTCCTGAAAATTGGCAACCACATACGCCTGTTTCAACGGCACCACCGCCAGCAACTTGCTGCCCGGCGTCACGTACGCACCAACCCGCACCGCACGCTCGCCGACCATGCCGTCCTGCGGCGCGGTGATCCGCGTGTAGGACAGCTCGAAACTGGCCATTTCCAACGCCGCTTGCGCGTGTTTCAACCCTCCTTCGGCCGCGTCACGCTGGGCCGTGAGGATTTCCACTTGCTTGCGCTCCGCCGCCAGTTTTGCGCTGGCGGTGTCGAGCCGCGCAGAGGCCTGATCAATGCGCGTGCGTGCCTGCTGCGCACTCTGCACCGTGCCGGCACCGACGCCCGCCAAATGGTTGTAGCGGTTCAGTTCCTGCTGGGCGAAAGCCATTTCCGCCTTGGCCGAGACCACTGAAGCCTGCGCCTGAGCGATTACCGAGGTCTGGCGCTCCAGCGTCGCTTTGGCGTTTTGCAGTTGCGCGCGGGCAACCAGCGTTTGCGCATCGGCCGCTTCGGCGGCGGCGCGCAAATCGCGATCATCAATCAGCGCCAGCAACTGCCCGGCCTTCACTTGCTGGTTGTCTTCCACCAGCACTTGCTTGATGAACCCGGCCACACGCGGCACCACCAACGTGAAATCGGCGGAGACAAACGCGTCGTTGGTTTTCTGTTCGGTACGTTTGCCGAACAGCCCCGGCACCGCCAGATACAACAGCACGCCGACAGCCAGCGCGGCTGCCACAGCCACCGCGAGTTTTTGCTTTGCTTGAGTCGTCATAAAAACCTTCTGTTTCAGTGAAGCAATCAGGTCGGCGCACGGGGCGGATAGATCCGCGTCGGCAGCCAGAAAATCAGCAGGATCAACGTCACCGCGACGCCGGCCATGCACAGATAAAGATCGGAAGAAGTCAGCACCACGGCTTGTTCGTGCAGGCGATGGGCAAGCCCCGGATCGTCACTGGCAGCCAGCGGCGAGTTGCCCAGGCGATCCACCAACATGGTCGAGTGAAAGTGCAGGCGCGCGGTGGTCAGCGCCTCGATCACACCCGTGGCGACCACCGCAGCCAGGCCTTTCACGGTGTTGAACCAGGCCGAGGCGAACGGCCCGTCCAGCGGCGTGATGCTGCCGGTCGACAGCATCAGCAACGGCAGCACCGCCATCGGCTGACCGAAAATCTGCAACCACTGCAGCACGTAGAAATCATCGCGAATCCACGCCGAGGTCAGTTGCGAGCCGCCCAGACACGACAGCGCCAACATGCTCAAGCCAATGCCCAGAACCCAGCGACAATCGACCCAACGCAGGTTGCACAACGCCGCCACCAGCGGCAGCGCAATCAACTGCGGCAACGCTGCCAGCAGCATGATCGGCGCGGTCTGCACCGGCCGATAACCCTGCACCTGCGCCAGATAACTCGACGGAATCACCACCACCGCCAGCAGCACTACCAGTACACCGGCCAGGGTCAGCAGCGCGAATGACAGGTTGCGGATGCCGAGCATCTGCAACTTGAAGAATGGAATCGGTTGCGACCATTCGTTGATCAGAAACGCCACCAGCAACAGTGAGCCGGCGCCGAGCAACGCGCAGATCAGACTCGATTCGAACCAGTCCAGCCGATTGCCCTGCAACAGGCCGATCACCAGCATGCAGATCGCGGGGAATCCCAGCAGCAAACCTTTCCAGTTGAACGACTTCAGGCGTTCCAGGCGCAGCGGATCTTGAGGAATGCCATAACCCACCATCAGCATGGCGATCAGGCACGGGACGATGATCTGCCAGAACGTCCATTGCCAGCCGACGAATTCGGTCCACATCCCGGCCAGCGGCGTGCCAAGGCCCGGGCCGAATGTGGCAGTGAGTGCGTAGCCGGCGAGGCCATAGAGTTTGAAATTGGCCGGCAGAAAACGCAGGGCGACGGTCATCAGCATCGGTGGCAGCGCGCCACCGGCCAGACCTTGCAAGGTGCGCATCAGCAGCAGGCTTTCGTAATTCGGAGCGAACGGACACAGCACGCCGAGCAAGGTAAACAAGCTGATCGCGACCAGGGTGAAACGGCGCAGCGAGAAGGTCACCGAGCACCACGGCGCGAATGCCATGGCCGCAACTGAAGTGGCGGTGTAACTGGCGACCAGCCAGGTACCTTCGTCGTAACCGATGCCCAGCGCGCCACGAATATCGGCGAGGGCAACTTTGGTCACCATCTCGTTGAGACCGGACACCAGCACCGCCAGCAGCACACCGACCAGACCGATGATGATCCGCGCCCCGAATAGCGGGGGCGCGGCCGCCGTCGGACTGGCGGCGGCAAGTGGCGCCGGGACCGTCAGGGATGTCATGGATACAAACTCCGGAGGGAAAAATACCGGAGCATTTTAGTAAGGCTTAGTGCTGACGAAAATTGACTTATTGGCAGTTTATAAGTGCGTTTCGCGCAGTAATACGATCCTTGTGGGAGCGGGCTTGCCCGCGATAGCGGTGGGTCTGACGCTGAAATGTTGTGGCTACCGGGCCCCATCGCGGGCAAGCCCGCTCCCACAGGGGTTGATGGTACCCGTAAAGGTTAGGGCTGGGCCGCGAGCCAGGTTTCGTCGCAGCAAGTCTTGAGGGTTTCACGCAGCCAGCGGTGCGCCGGGTCTTTGTCGAAACGCGGGTGCCAGGCTTGGGTCAGCATCAAGGTCGGCAACGGGATCGGCAGGTCGAACGAGCGCAGCTTCAGCCCCAATCGGCGCACACTCAGCAGCGCCTCCTTCGGGACAGGCAGGATCAGATCCGAGTCCGGCAGCGCAAACATCGCCGCATGGAAACTTGGCGCAATCACCGCTACTCGCCGCTCCAGCCCCAGCGCATTCAATGCCGTATCAATCGGCCCGCGTGCGATGCCACGGCGCGACATGCTGATATGCGAAAACCCGGCGTAGCGCTCGGCAGTGATTTCGCCATCCAGCAACGGATGATCCTCGCGCACCAAGCCAACAAAATGGGTGGAGAACAGATTCTGCACTTTGACTTCCGGGGTGACCGGCCGGGTATTGCTGACGCTCAGATCGATCCGCCCTTCGCGCAGCGCCTCATCGTCGCCGTCGCCTTCCGGGACAAAGCGCAATTCGCAGTGCGGTGCCTGTTGGTCGAGGGTATCGAACAGTTTGCCGCCGTACACACCAATGAAGAAGTCGTTGGCGCGAATGCTGAAGCGCCGGCGCAAAGTGCTCAGTTCGACAGCGTCTGCCGAGCGAAACAGCAGCGCAGCCTGTTCGACGACATCGCGAACCTGCTCGCGCAACTCCAATGCTTTGGGGGTCGGCACCAGCCCGCGACCGGCGCGCACCAGAATCGGATCGCCGATGGCTTCACGAATTCGCGTCAGGGTGCGGCTCATGGCTGCCGGGCTGAGGTTCATCCGCCGTGCGGCGCCGACCACGCTGCCTTCGTCGAGCAAAGCGTCGAGGGCCACCAGAAGATTCATGTCCGGGAGTTGCATGCTGAGCACTCATGGCGGATCTGGATTGATCTGTGCGCAATACTAGCAAACATTCCGGGGGCTTGGCGCTGGCTGGTCGGGCCTCATCGCGAGCAGGCTCACTCCTACAGAAATCTTCAGCGAGCACTAATTTTGCGAACGACAGAAATCCAGTGTAGGAGTGAGCCTGCTCGCGATGACGCCATTGGACGTCCCACAGATCAGCGTTGCATGCCCCAGCGTTGCACCGTCACCCGCTCCAGCGTGTCGAAGACCAGATTCTCCACCAGCAAACCGATCAGGATCACCACCGCTAACCCGGCAAACACCTTGTCGGTGTACAGCTCATTGCGATTCTGGAAGATGTACCAGCCGAGCCCACCCTTGCCGCTGGTAGCACCGAATACCAGTTCAGCGGCGATCAACGTGCGCCAGGCGAAGGCCCAACCGATTTTCAGCCCGGCAAGAATCGACGGCAGCGCCGCCGGAATCAGGATGAACAACACAAAGCGCATGCCCTTCAAACCATAGTTGCGCCCGGCCATGCGCAGGGTTTCCGAAACACCGAGAAACCCTGCATAGGTGTTCAGCGCCAACGCCCACAACACCGAATGCACCAACACAAAAATCAGGCTGTTCTGCCCCAGCCCGAACCACAGCAGCGCTAGCGGTAGCAAGGCAATCGCTGGCAGTGGGTTGAACATCGAGGTCAGCGTGCTCAGCAGATCCCGGCCAAACTGGGTCGAGACCGCCAGCGTCGTCAAACCAAACGCCAACACGATGCCGATCAGATAACCCTTGAGCAGCACCACCAAAGATATCCACACCTTGCTCAACAACTCGCCGCTAAGCAGACCGTCATACAACGCATGGCTGGTCTGCAAAAAACTCGGCAGCAACAAATCGTTGTTCTGCACCCGGGCAACGATTTCCCAAAGCACCGCGAGCAAAATCAGAATCAGGCTTTTACGCAGCCAGCCCTGTTGCCACAACCGCTGACCGAGCGGCAGTTCACGCTCGACCGGCACACTGGTCAGCGGCTCTAGAACGGTTTCAAACTCTTGTCGTACGGATGATGAATGGCTCATCGGGCAATCCTCCTGGCCGCTCAATAAGCGATGCGAATATCGTTGAAGTCATGTTCACGTTCGGTTTCCGGCGACTGGCCTTCGTCGAACAACAAACGATGGATGCGTCGCGCCGATTCCTGAAACGCGACGCCGCCAAGGCTTTGCAGATCGTATTGATGGCTGTGCACTTCCGCCCGCACCCGCCCCGGATGTGGCGACAGCAACAGGATGCGATTACCGACCACCAGCGCTTCTTCAATCGAGTGCGTGACGAACAGCAGCGTGAAGCGCACCTCTTCCCAGAGCAGCAGCAACTCTTCCTGCATCTTGCGTCGGGTCAGCGCATCCAGTGCGGCGAACGGCTCGTCCATCAGGAGGATTTTCGGTTGCATCGCCAGCGCCCGGGCAATCGCCACGCGCGCCTTCATGCCACCGGACAAGGTGTGCGGATAGGCATCGGCAAACGCTGCCAGACCGACTTTTTCCAGATAGTGCAGCGCCCGCTCTTCAGCCTGCTTTTTCTTCAACGTGCGCGATGCCAACAGCGGAAACATCACGTTCTGTTTGACGGTTTTCCACGGTGGCAGTTGATCGAACTCCTGAAACACCACAATCCGGTCCGGCCCCGGCGCATCAACACGCTGGCCCTGCAAACGGATCTCGCCTTCGCACGGCGCAATGAACCCGGCGACCGCTTTGAGCAAGGTCGATTTGCCGCAACCGGACGGCCCGAGCAATACAAAGCGATCCGCCGGATCGATCTCGAAACTGACCTGATGCGTGGCACGCACCACCCGTTGTGGCGTGCGGTATTCGAGGCTGACGTTGTCGACCGCCAGCAGCGCTTGCGTGTTGGCGATCAGGTTGCTGGCCGCGTGGCCTTGCAAAGGGGCGTTCATCTCGATCAGCTCCCTTGCAGCGGTTTGGCGTCCTGGAAGAAGTAATCCTTCCACGATTCAGGTTTGTTCTTGATCGCGCCGACGCGGTAGAGGAACTCGGCCAGTGGATAAGTATTTTTTGGCGTGACGCTGAATTCGAACTGCGGGTTGTCGATGATTTTCAGCAGCGTAGCGCGGTCGATCTTGGCTTTGGTCACGCGGATGTAAGTGTCGGCGGCAGCGCCTTTATCGTTCTGTGCAAATTGCGCGGCTTCGGTCAGCGCTTCGACAAAGGCTTTGTAGGTTTTCGGGTTGTCGTTGCGGAATTTCTCGGTGGCGAACAGCACGGTTGGCGAGTTCGGGCCGAGTACGTCATAGGAATTGAGCACGACATGGACGTTCGGATTCTCCAGCGCCTGATCCTGGAATGGCGGGTTGGAAAAGTGCCCGCTCAGCTCGGTGCCACCTGCGATCAACGCGGCGGTCGCGTCTGGGTGCGGGACGGCAATGGTGTATTTATCGAGGCGGTTGAATTCCTTGTCACCCCACTGCTTGGCGGCCGCGTATTGCAGGAAACGCGACTGCACCGAAACCCCCACCGCTGGCACCGCGATGCGATCCTTCTCGGTGAAGTCGGCGATGGTTTTGACGTTCGGATTATTGCTCAGCAAGTAATACGGGAAGTTGCCGAGCGAGGCCACGGCTTTGACGTTCTGCTTGCCGTGGGTGCGATCCCAGATGGTCAGCAACGGCCCGACGCCCGCACCGGCAATGTCGATCGAGCCGGAGAGCAGCGCATCGTTGACCGCTGCGCCGCCCGACAGCTGCGTCCAGTCGACTTTGATATCGATGCCTTCCTGCTTGCCGTACTTCTCGATCAGGTTTTGATCGCGCACGACATTGAGCAGCAGATAAACAATGCCGAACTGCTCGGCGATGCGGATTTCACCTTCGGCGTGGGCCACGCTCGGCGCGACCAGACTGCCGGCGATCAGGCTGAAACCGAGGCCAATGGCGGCGGCCAGCGGTGCAAATGGAAGACGTTTGGACATGATCGAATCTCCGGCAAATCAGAAAGGCGCGTCGCCCTGAATGGTCGTGCGGAACAGCTTGCGGCGCAGATAGCTTGGGCAACCGGCGGCAAGATGAATCAGCGAGCGGTTGTCCCAGAACACCAGGTCGTGAGCCTGCCATTGGTGGCGATAGATGTTTTGCGGCAGCACGCTGTGGGCGTAGAGCTCGTCGAGCAGCTGTTTGCTCTCGTCTTCCGGCAGATCCACGATGCGCGTGGTGAAACCTTCGCTGACGAACAACGCCTTGCGAGCGTTTTCCGGATGGGTCCGGACGATGGGGTGCACCACTTCGGCGACCTGAGCCAATTGTTCCGGGGTCAGGGTCGGGCGCCAGTTGCCTTCGAATTTGGTTTCGCTGTAACGCGCCGTGTAGGAATGCGCCGCCGAGCGACCGTCGATGGCTTTACGCAGTGCTTCGGGCAAGTTGTCCCAGGCTTTATGCATGTCAGCGAACAGCGTGTCGCCACCCTCGGATGGCAGTTCCTGCGCGTGCAACATCGAGCCCAGACTCGGTAGTTCTTTATAGGAAAGATCGGAGTGCCAGAACTTGCCGGCATCGCCCAGGCCGATGTTCTGCCCGTTCTCGACGATGTTGGAAACGATGAGGATTTCCGGGTGATTGGCCAGCAGGAACTGCTTGAGCACATGGATCTGCAACACACCGAAACGGCGGCTGAAGTCGATCTGTTGTTGCGGGGTGATTTGTTGGTCGCGGAACACCACAACGTGGTGATCCAGGTGCGCACGATGAATGCGCGAGAAGTCTTGATCATTGATCGGACGGGTCAGGTCCAGGCCGATGATTTCGGCACCGACCGCGCCGCTGAACGGGCGGACGTCGAAGTATTGCGGCGCGACAGTCGCGGCGCTTGGGGTAGCAGTAGCTGCAGACATTCAGATAACTCCCACGCACGGCACGCTCATAGGCGCGCGTCGATCAGAAACTCACGCTGGATTGCGTGTTGGTTCAGGTCGTGCGGCGCGCCGATTGGTCGGCAGGTACGCAGGGGAGTGACTTTATAGCTATAAGAATTGGAAATTAAATACCGTTAGAGAATAACGATATGGCGAATGGTGAGGAATGGACTGGTTGGTGAGTGACGGTTTGTGTCACTTCTGAGCGTTATGCGGCGATTTCATTGACGCCATCGCTGGCAAGCCAGCTCCCACAGGTTTTTGTGTCGGACAACATATATGCGTTCCAGCAGAGAACCCTGTGGGAGCTGGCTTGCCAGCGATGAGGCCAGCAACGCCACGAAAATCTAGCGCTCGTGCAACGCCTCGGCCCGCGCACGGATGATCGGCTTCAGCAGATAGCTCAGCACCGATTTCTTGCCGGTGATGATATCCACCGACGCCACCATCCCCGGGATGATCAGCAGCGGCTTTTCATCAGTGCCCAAGTGACTGCGCTCGGTGCGCACCTTGATGATGTAGTAGGTGGTTTTCTTGTCTTCGTCGGTGATGGTGTCGGCACCGATCTGCTCAAGCTTGCCCTTGAGGCCACCATAAATGGTGTAGTCATACGCGGTGAATTTCACCGTCGCTTCCTGCCCCGGGTGCAGGAACGCGATGTCCTGCGGGCGGATCTTCGCTTCGACCAGCAAGGTGTCGTCCAGCGGCACGATTTCCACCAGATCGACGCCCGGCTGGATCACGCCACCGATGGTGTTGACCAGCAACTTGTTGACGATGCCGCGTACCGGCGAGGTAACCAGCGTACGGCTGACCCGGTCCTCCAGCGCCTTGCCGGTGGCCTGGGCCTTGTTCAGATCGGTGCGAGCTTCATTGAGTTGGGTCAGCGCTTCACTGCGGAATTTGCCGCGAGTCTCGTCGATCTTGCGCTGCACTTCCTTGATCGCCGACTCGGCACGCGGGATTGCCAGCGTCGTCGCGTCAAGCTGACCACGGGTTTCGACTTCGGCACGCTTGAGGCGCAACACTTCCACTGGCGATACCGCGCCCTGCGCCACCAACGGCTCGGACATGTTGATTTCCTGGCGCTGCAAACCCAGTTGCTGGCGGTATTGCGTCTGCTTGGAGCTGAATTCGCGCAGCTCTTGCTGGCGCTGGATCAACTGTTCCTGCAAACCGCCGATTTCATCGTGCAGTTGCTGGCGACGGCTGACGTACAACGACTCTTCGCTTTTGGCTTGCCCCGGCACAGCCTTGAGCACGTCGTCGGGGAAGTTCAGCGGACGGTCATCGACCTCGGCGCTCAGGCGCTCGACTCGCAGCACCATCGACAGTCTGTCAGCCTCGGTTTCACCGACGTTGGAAGCAAATCGCGTGTCGTCCAGACGAATCAGCGGCGCGCCGGCCTCGACGATCTGCCCTTCCTTGGCGAACAGTTCGGAGACGATGCCGCCCTCAAGGTTCTGGATTTTCTGGATCTTCGACGACGGAATCGCCTTGCCGTCGCCCTTGGTCACTTCATCGATAACGGCGAAATTCGCCCACAACATGAGGAACACGAAGAAACCGATGATCGCCCAGATCGTCAGGCGCACCACGCGCGGCGCATCCTCGATCAGCGCTTTGTTGACCTCCGGCAGCGGCTGGCCCTGCAACGAAGCCGAGCCCTTGAAGTAGCGACGGATCGAATCCTTGAAACCCGACTTAAGCAACACTGATCTGCCCCTTCTTCAACGCTTCCATCACCGCGGCTTTCGGGCCATCGGCGAGAATCTGCCCGCGGTCGATCACCAGCAGGCGATCCACCAGCGACAACAGCGAAGCCCGGTGCGTAACCAGCACCACGGTCTTGTTTTCAACGACTGCGGCGAGGCGTTGTTTGAGGCGTTCTTCGCCGGTGTTGTCCATGGCACTGGTCGGTTCATCGAGCAGCAGGATCGGCGGATTGAGCAGCAGTGCCCGAGCCAGAGCGACGTTCTGCCGCTGGCCGCCGGACAGGTTCTGTCCGCGCTCGCCGACTTGCAGTTCGTAACCTTGCGGATGCAGACGAGCGAATTCGTGGACGCCGGCCAGTTCAGCGGCCTGCAACACCAGTTCGTCTTCTACATAGCGGGCGCCGGACACCAGGTTGTCGCGCAGGGTGCCTGCGAGTAATTGAATGTCTTGCGGCACGTAGCCGATGTTGTAGCGCAGTTCGCTGACGTCGATCTGGCGGATGTCGACACCGTCCACCAGCAACGCACCATCGTCCGGCTGATACAGGCCGACCAGCAGTTTCGCCAGCGAACTCTTGCCGGAACCACTGCGGCCGATGATGCCGATTTTCTCGCCGGGACGGATCACCAGATTGATGTTCTTCAGCGCCGGGTTTTGCTGATCCGGATAGGTGAAGTTCATCTGACGGCACTCGATGGCACCTTGCAGAACCTTGCGGCTCAACGGGCGCTCTTCGAAATTGCGTTCCTGCGGCAGCTCCATCATATGGTCGACCGAGGTCATGGTCACTCGCGCCTGCTGATAACGGGTCAGCAGACCGGACAGCGACGCCAGCGGGCTGAGTGCTCGGCCACTGAGCATGTAGCAGGCGATCAGCCCGCCCATGCTCAGGTGACCGTCGATGATCTGGTAGACGCCGAAGACGATCATGATCACCCCGGCCAGTTGCTGGATCAGCAAGGTGATGTTCATCGCCAGACCGGAGAGCATTTTCACCCGCAGTTCGAGGCGGCTGAGGGTGCCGATGGTCTGTTCCCACTGATACTGGCGTTCGCTTTCAGCGTTGTTGACCTTGACCGCATCGAGGCCGGCGAGGGTTTCGATCAGGCTCGACTGACGCTCGGCGCCAAGGGCCATGGTTCGCTCCATGGTCGCCACCAGCGGTTTCTGCAAGGCATAGCCGATCAGCAGGGCAATCGGGAACGCCAGCACCGGAATCCACACCAGATGTCCGCCGAGAATGGCGATCACGATGAAGATCAGAATGGTGAACGGCAGGTCGATCAGACTGGTCAGGGTCAGCGAGGCGAGGAAGTCGCGCAGGCTCTGGAACTCATGAATGTTCTGCGCAAAGCTGCCGACTCGCGCCGGGCGATATTTCATCGACATGCCAACGATGCGTTCGAATAGCGTCGCGGAGATGATCAGGTCGGTTTTCTTGCCGGCCAGATCCAGGCACAGACTGCGCAGGCTCTTGAGGATCAGGTCGAAAATGTACGCACCGGTAATGCCGAGAGCCAGCACCCACAGGGTCGCTTCGGCCTGGTTCGGCACCACGCGGTCGTAGACGTTCATCACGAACAACGGCGCGGCCATCGCAATGATGTTGATCAGGAAACTCGCGGCAATCGCATCGGCGTACAGCCAGCGCGAGCGCTTGAGGGTGTCGCGGAACCACGAGCGTGCACGCGGAATCAGCGTGCCGTGGTTGACGTCGAATTTGTGTTGGGGTTGGGCGAAGAACACTTTGCCGGTGTAATCGTCGGCCAGCAGCTCGCGGCTGACCAATGATTCGCCACCATCGGTCTCGCTGAGCAGCACGCGAACCTGGTCTTCACCCTCCCAGCCCAGCAGGACAGCGCTACGGTCATCCTTGAGCAGCAACAGCGCCGGCATCGCAATCGCCGGAATCTCTTCCAGTTTGCGTTGCAGCACTCGACCTTGCAGCCCGGCGCGAGCCGCTGCGCGTGGCAGCAGTTCGACACTCAGGCGTTGCTTGGGCAGCGGCAGACCGGTGGTGAGCATGGCCGCGCTGGCAGGTTTCTGATGCAGCATGCAAAGAGCGAGCAGACCATCCAGTAAGGGATCGTCGTGCAACGCGCGCGGATCATGACTGAGATGAACTCGACTGACTTCTGATTCCACGCTCGGCACTCTTTAACTGTTGAAAAGGGATAACTCAATTCATCCCAGGCAGTTGAACCTTGGGCTTCACGTCGTTTTGCACAACGGATGCCAACGGTGCGACCACTCCTTGGCTTCTGAGCAACTCGCCCATGGTCGCCTTGATTCGGTACTGAGTAAATAACTGAATGTTTTTGATTTCAGCCAGACGACGCGAAGCGGTGAACAACTCGTTTTCGCTGTCGAGCAAATCGAGCAGGGTACGTTCGCCGAGGCTGAACTGACGCTGGTAAGCGGTACGCACGGCGGTGCTGTGATCAACGTATTGCTGAGCGATTGGCACTTGCGCATTCGCGTTATTCAGGGCGTTCCAGGCCAGGCCCAGTTCTTCGTTCAACTGGCGCAGGGCGTTGTTGCGGATATCCAGCGCCTGGTTCGACAGGTAGGACTTGGATTCCAGATCAGCCTTGTTGCTGCCACCCGAATACAGGTTGAAGCGCATGCGCAGCATGGCCTGCCATTCGTTGTTGTGACCGTTCTGGCCGTCGAGATCGTTGTCGGCGGTGCGGCCCAGTTCGGCGTCGAAGCGTGGGTAGAAGGTCGACTTGGCGGTTTCGTACTGCTTCTCGGCAGCAGCGATGTCGGACTCGGCCGAGCGCAGGATCGGGCTGTTTTCCACCATCTGCGTACGCGCTTCGTTGAGGTTGGCCGGCATCATCGCCATGAACGGTGCCGGACGCTCCAGTTGATCAGGCATCTGGCCAACGGCGCTGAGGTAGTTGGTTTCCGAGTCGGCAAGATTGGTCTGCTCGGTGATCAGGTTGTTGCGGGCCTGAGCCATCCGCGCTTCGGCTTGATCAAGGTCAGCACCGCTGCCGACACCGCGCTGGGTGCGCAACTGGATCTGGTCGTAAATGCGCTGGTGGCTCTTGAGGTTTTCATCGGCCAAGCGCACGAATTCACGGCGGGTCAGCACGTCCAGATACACCTGAGCGACGGTCAGACCGGTGCGCTCGGAAGTGCCGAGCAGCGAGTAGGCGCGGGAGTTAACGGTGGCTTGTTGACGCCCGACTTCGCTGGACGTCGCAAAACCGTCAAAAACCATTTGCGACAGACGTAAACTTGACTCGCCCCGGTTCAGGGTTTCCCAGTGATTGCCGCCGCCGTTGGCGCGAGTGGTCACGTTGTCGGTGCCTTCACGGCCATAACCACCCAGCAGATCGACCTTGGGCAGGTATCCACCTTTTGCTGCTCTTAACTGATAATCCGCGGCCAATCGACTGTTGACCCCTGCCTGGATTTCCGGATGGACATCCATGGCCTGCTGCATGGCTTCTGGTAGGGATTGTGCTTGTACGAAAGAGGCGGCAAGGGCGAAGGGTAGAGCCTTGAACAAGTGCAAACGCATGGTAAAGATTTCCCAGAACTTCTTGTCTTGAATCACAGCAAAACGTGCTGCTGCGTCGGATGATGGCAACCGGATTGACCGTATGTCGGAAAGTTCAAAATAGGAACTGGATCACACGCTGAAGGACAGGTCGCCGCGGAAATATCAATGTGACATTAGTGGGGCGATTGTTTAGGATGGCACCCATAAGGTCAATAGTTTGGCATAAAGTTAATAGCGAAAGAATATAGCCAAATTATTGACGAATGCATGCGTCAATCTTGTTTCGCAATTTTTTAAAGTACGTCCAGACTGAATCGGCGCCCATGCCATCAGGTCCATGGAAGTCAACTGAACGTGACACCCGGAGAGTCTTCAATGAGCAGTGTTGTTGCCATCGTCAAAAGCATTGTCGGTCAGGTATTCGTGGTGTCGCCGGAAGGCGTCCGTCGCGTGCTCGTTGAAGGCGACCGTCTGATGGTCGGCGACCAGATCGACACCGGTCTGTCTGGCGCCGTCTCTCTGGAACTGGCTGATGGCCGCACCCTGGACCTGGGCCGTGAGACCCAATGGAGCGCCAACGCGCCCGACTCCAGCACTGATCTGGCCGAGGCCACCGCGCAAGCCGCGCCGTCGGTTGCAGAACTGCAACAAGCCATCGCCGCCGGTGTCGACCCGACTACCGCGCTGGACGCCACCGCTGCCGGCCCAAGCGCCGCAGGCACTGGCGGCGCTGCCGGTGGTGGCCACAGCTTCGTGTTGCTCGACGCCACTGCTGGCCGCGTTGATCCGACCATTGGTTTCCCGACTGCGGGGATCAACTCTGGCGGTCAGGCTGCGCAAAACATCACTGGCGGCCAGACCACCGACACCACGACTAACGCTCTGCGTGATTCGACCCTGAGCCTCAGCGCCACGCCGACCATCACCGAAGCCGGCGGCGTGCTGGTCTACACCGCGACCCTGACTCAGGCACCGCTGACCGACCTGACCATCACCCTGTCCAACGGCGCGGTGATCGTGATTCCGGCCGGTTCGACCACCGGCACCGTCAACGTGCCGCTGGCGCCGAACGACACTGTTTATAACGACCCGACCCAGATCGACGTGACCGTCACCGGCACCACCGGTGGCAACGGCATCACCGTGACGCCGCCGACCACGCCGGCCACCACGCAAGTCACCGACACAATCGACACCACCACAGTCACGTTGACCGCCGCGCCGAACATCACTGAAGGCGGGCAGATCACCTACACCGCGACCCTGACCAACCCGGCACAAACCCCGGTAACCGTCACCCTGTCCAACGGCTCGACCATCACCATCGGCGCTGGCCAGACCACCGGCACCGTCAACGTGCCGACCCCCGCCAATGACGTCTATAACAACGGCAGCACCGTCACCACCACCATCACGGCTGCCACCGGCGGCAACTTCGAAAATCTGGTGCCGAACCCGACACCGGCCGTGACCACGATTACCGATTCGGTCGATACCACCGGTCTGACCCTGACCGCTACCGGCAGCGTCGTCGAGGGTGGCCAGATCACCTACACCGCGACACTGACCAACCCGGCGCAAACCCCGGTAACCGTCACCCTGTCCAACGGCTCGACCATCACTATCGGCGCAGGCCAGACCACTGGCACCGTCAACGTGCCGACCGCTGCCAACGACGTTTACAACAATGGCAGCACCGTCAGCACCACCATTACCGGTGCTACCGGCGGCAACTTCGAAAATCTGGTGCCGAACACTACGCCAGCTACCACCACCATTACCGACTCGATCGACACCACCAACCTGTCGCTGACTGCGACCGGCACTGTGGCTGAAGGTGGTTCGATTGTTTACACCGCGACCCTGACTAATCCGGCTGGCACTCCGGTGACCGTGACTCTTTCGAACGGTGCTGTGATCACCATCGAGGCCGGCAAAACCGTCGGCACCGTGAGCGTTCCAGCTCCGGCCGATGACGTCTACAAAGACGCCGGCAAAGTTGAAGTCACCATCAACAACGCCACGGGCGGCAACTTCGAAAACCTGGTACCAAGCACCGTTCCGGCCGTGACTGACGTTACTGACACCATCGATACCTCGACCGTCAAACTGACCGCCACCGAAACTGCTGCTGAAGGCGGAACAGTTACTTACACCGCGACTGTTGGCGCACCGGTTACCGGTTCGCCGGTTGTTGTGACCTTGGCTAACGGCCAGAGCATCACCATCGCCGTCGGCCAGACTACCGGCACCGTAAGCACCACCGCGCCGAACGATGTTTTGAATGGTCATGCCCCGCTGACCAACTCGATTACTGATGTCAGCGGCGGCAACTACGAAAATCTGGTCGCCGACAAATCCCCGGTCAGCACCACCGTGACCGACACCGTCGACACCACCAACCTGTCGCTGACCGCGACCGGTTCCGTGGCTGAAGGCGGTTCGATTGTTTACACCGCGACCCTGACTAACCCGGCCGGCACTCCGGTGACCGTGACCCTGTCGAACGGTGCTGTGATCACCATCGAAGCCGGCAAAACCGTCGGTACCGTGAGCGTTCCAGCGCCTGCCGATGACGTCTATAAAGACGCCGGCAAAGTCGAAGTCACCATCAACAACGCCACGGGCGGCAACTTCGAGAACCTGGTGCCAAGCACCGTTCCGGCCGTGACTGACGTTACCGATACCATCGACACCTCGACCGTAAAACTGACTGCGACTGAAACTGCTGCTGAAGGCGGAACAGTTACTTACACCGCGACAGTAGGCGCACCGGTTACCGGTTCGCCGGTTGTTGTGACCTTGGCTAACGGTCAGAGCATCACCATCGCCGTCGGCCAGACTACCGGCACCGTGAGCACCACCGCTCCGAACGATGTGCTGAACGGTCATGCTCCGCTGACCAACTCGATCACCGACGTCAGCGGCGGCAATTACGAGAACCTCGTTGCCGACAAATCCCCGGTCAGCACCAACGTGACCGACACCGTCGACACCACCAACCTGTCGCTGACTGCGACCGGCACTGTGGCTGAAGGTGGTTCGATTGTTTACACCGCGACGCTGACCAATCCGGCTGGCACGCCAGTCACCGTGACTCTGTCGAACGGCGCTGTGATCACCATCGAAGCCGGCAAAACCGTTGGCACGGTGAGCGTTCCGGCGCCTGCCGATGACGTCTATAAAGACGCTGGAAAAGTTGAAGTCACCATCAACAACGCCACGGGCGGCAACTTCGAAAACCTGGTACCAAGCACCGTTCCGGCCGTGACTGACGTTACCGATACCATCGACACCTCGACCGTCAAACTGACCGCCACCGAAACTGCTGCTGAAGGCGGAACAGTTACTTACACCGCGACTGTTGGCGCACCGGTTACCGGTTCGCCGGTTGTTGTGACCTTGGCTAACGGCCAGAGCATCACCATCGCCGTCGGCCAGACTACCGGCACC
The DNA here is from genome assembly GCF_052567255.1 of Pseudomonas sp. McL0111. NCBI lineage: Bacteria > Pseudomonadati > Pseudomonadota > Gammaproteobacteria > Pseudomonadales > Pseudomonadaceae > Pseudomonas > Pseudomonas sp. McL0111. The sequence continues at coordinate 1,381,920 of NZ_CP199585.1, forward strand.
GTGAGCACCACCGCGCCGAACGATGTTTTGAATGGTCATGCACCGCTGACCAACTCGATCACCAATGTCAGCGGCGGTAACTACGAAAATCTGGTCGCCGACAAATCCCCGGTCAGCACCACCGTGACCGACACCGTCGACACCACCACCGTTTCCTTGACCGCCACCGGCAACGTCAACGAAGGCGGTTCGATCGTCTACACCGCAACCCTGACCAACCCGGCCGGCACGCCGGTGACAGTGACCCTGAGCAACGGCTCGACCATCACCATCGAAGCCGGCAAAACCGTCGGCACCGTGACCGTTCCTGCGCCTGCCGATGACGTCTACAAAGACGCCGGCAAGCTTGAAGTGACCATCAAGGACACCACGGGCGGCAACTTCGAAAGCCTGGTGGCCAACCCGACGCCAGCGGTGACCAACGTCGCCGACACCATCAACACTACGCACCTGACCCTCAGCGCCGAAAGCTATGTGCTCGAGGGCACGTCGATCACCTACACCGCGACCCTGACCAACGCCGCGCAAACTGCGGTGACCGTCAACCTGAGCAACGGCCAGACCATCACCATCGAAGCCGGCAAGACCAGCGGTTCGGTGACCATCGCGGCGCCAAGCGATGACGTCTATAAAGATGTCAGCAAGCTCACCGTGACCATGACCGACGCCAGCGGCGGCAACTTCGAGAAGCTCGATGTCAGCAAGACGCCGGTCAGCACCACCGTCAACGACACCATCGACAAGACCACGCTGACCCTGAGCGCCAGTGACACCGTCAGCGAAGGTGGCCAGATCACCTACACCGCGACCCTGAGCAACCCGGCCGGCACCGCGATGACCGTAACCCTGGCCAACGGCGCAGTGATCAACATTGCTGCCGGCGCCACCTCCGGCACGGTCAACTTCGCTGCCCCGGCGAACACGCCGTACATCGACGGCGGCAAGGTCCAGACCGCGATTGCCAGCCACAGCGGCGGCAACTTCGAACAGGTCGATGCCAACCGTTCGGCGGTGGTCACCACTGTCACCGACACCGTCGACACCACCACCGTGAGCCTGAGCGCTACCGGTTCCGTGGCCGAGGGTGGCTCGATTGTCTACACCGCCAGCCTGACCAATCCGGCCGGCAATGCCATGACCGTGACGTTGAGCAACGGCGCGGTGATCAACATCGCCAAAGGTGCATCCAGCGGCACCGCAACTGTCGCCGCACCTGCCGATGACGTCTATAAAGACGCCGGCAAAGTCGACGCGACCATCACCAAGACCACGGGCGGCAACTTTGAAAACCTGGTGGTCGACAAGACCCCGGCCGTGACCGACGTCACCGACACCATCGACAACAGCACCGTGTCGCTGACCGCCACGGCCAACACCGTCGAAGGCGGCGTGGTGACTTACACCGCATCGGTCACTGCCCCGGTCACCGGCTCCCCGGTTGTGATCACCCTGTCCAACGGCCAGACCATCACCATCCCTGTCGGCGCCAGCAGCGGCACGGTCAACTTCACCGCGCCGAACGACGCACTCGCCGGTGGCAACACCCTGAGCGTGAAAATCGACGGCACCAGCGGTGGCAACTACGAAAATCTGGTGGCGAACCAGACTCCAGCCGTCACCACCGTGACTGACACCATCGACACCACCAACCTGTCGCTGACCGCGACCGGTTCCGTGGCTGAAGGTGGTTCGATCATTTACACCGCAACGCTGACCAATCCGGCCGGCACTCCGGTGACCGTGACACTGTCGAACGGTGCTGTGATCACCATCGAAGCCGGTAAAACCGTCGGCACCGTGAGCGTTCCTGCTCCGGCCGATGATGTCTACAAAGACGCCGGCACCGTTCAGGCAACGATCAGCACTGCGACTGGCGGTAACTTCGAGAGCCTGGTGCCGAGTACCGTTCCTGCTGTCACCAGCGTCACTGACACCATCGACACCTCGACGGTGAAGCTCAGCGCTTCGGAAACCGCAGCAGAAGGCGGCACCGTTACTTACACCGCCACCGTCGGTGCGCCAGTGACCGGCTCGCCGGTTGTTGTGACCCTGGCTAACGGCCAGACCATCACTATCGCTGTCGGCCAAACCACCGGTACCGTTTCCACCACCGCTCCGAACGATGCGTTGAATGGGCATGCTCCGCTGACCAATGCGATCACCGATGTCAGCGGCGGTAACTACGAAAATCTCGTGGCGGACAAAACCCCGGTCAGCACTAATGTGACCGACACTGTCGACACCACTAACCTGTCGCTGACGGCGACCGGCTCCGTGGCCGAAGGTGGTTCGATTGTTTACACCGCAACGCTGACCAATCCGGCTGGCACGCCTGTGACCGTGACTCTGTCGAACGGTGCCGTGATCACCATCGAAGCCGGTAAAACCGTCGGCACCGTGAGCGTTCCTGCTCCGGCCGATGATGTCTACAAAGACGCCGGCACCGTTCAGGCAACGATCAGCACTGCGACTGGCGGTAACTTCGAGAGCCTGGTGCCGAGTACCGTTGCGGCAGTGACCAGCGTTACCGATACCATCGACACCACCACCGTAAAACTTTCCGCGACCGAGTCTGCGGCTGAAGGTGGCACTGTCACCTACACCGCGACTGTTGGCGCAGCCGTAACTGGCTCGCCAGTGACCGTGACTCTGGCTAACGGCCAGACCATCACTATCGCTGTCGGCCAAACCACCGGTACCGTTTCCACTACCGCGCCGAACGATGCGTTGAACGGTCATGCTCCGCTGACCAACGCTATTACTGACGTCAGCGGCGGCAATTACGAGAATCTGGTAGCCGACAAGGCACCGGTTTCCACTACCGTCACCGACACCGTCGACACCACCAACCTGTCGCTGACTGCGACTGGTTCCGTGGCCGAAGGTGGTTCGATTGTTTACACCGCAACGTTGACCAATCCGGCCGGCACTCCGGTGACCGTGACTCTGTCGAACGGCGCAGTCATCACCATCGAAGCCGGTAAAACCGTCGGTACCGTAAGCGTTCCTGCTCCGGCCGATGACGTTTACAAAGACGCTGGCAAAGTCGAAGCGACCATTTCGACGGCCACAGGCGGCAACTTCGAGAACCTGGTGCCGAGCACCGTTGCGGCAGTCACTGACGTCACTGACACCATCGACACTACTACCGTAAAACTGACCGCGACCGAGTCTGCTGCTGAAGGTGGCACTGTCACTTACACCGCGACTGTTGGCGCCGCTGTAACCGGTTCGCCAGTCACCGTGACTCTGTCCAACGGCCAAACCATCACCATCGCCGTCGGCCAGACCACTGGCACCGTGAGCACTACTGCTCCGAACGATGCGCTGAATGGTCATGCTCCACTGACCAACGCAATCACCGATGTGAGCGGCGGCAACTACGAAAATCTGGTCGCCGACAAATCCCCGGTCAGCACCACCGTCACCGACACCATCGACACTACCAACCTGACTTTGGGTGCCACTCAATCGGTCGCCGAAGGCGGTTCGATAATCTACACCGCGACCCTGACAAACGCTGCTGGCACTCCGGTGACCGTAACGTTGAGCAACGGCGCTGTCATCACCATCGAGGCGGGTAAAACTACCGGCACCGTGACTGTTCCAGCTCCGGCTGATGACGTTTACAAAGATGCAGGCAAAGTCGAAGCGACCATTTCAACGGCCACAGGCGGCAACTTCGAGAACCTGGTGCCGAGCACCGTTGCGGCAGTCACTGACGTCACTGACACTATCGACACTACCACCGTAAAACTGACCGCGACCGAGTCCGCCGCTGAAGGTGGCACCGTCACTTACACCGCGACTGTTGGCGCAGCCGTCACCGGTTCGCCAGTGACTGTTACTTTGGCCAACGGCCAAACCATCACCATCGCCGTCGGCCAAACCACCGGTACCGTTTCCACTACCGCGCCGAACGATGCGCTGAATGGTCATGCGCCACTGACTAACGCGATCACCGATGTCAGCGGCGGCAACTACGAGAATCTGGTAGCGGACAAAGCACCGGTTTCGACCACTGTTACTGACACCGTCGACACCACCAACCTGTCGCTGACTGCGACTGGTTCCGTGGCCGAAGGTGGTTCGATTGTTTACACCGCAACGTTGACCAATCCGGCCGGCACTCCGGTGACCGTGACTCTGTCGAACGGTGCCGTGATCACCATCGAAGCCGGTAAAACCGTCGGTACCGTAAGCGTTCCGGCTCCGGCCGATGACGTTTACAAAGATGCAGGCAAAGTCGAAGCGACCATTTCAACGGCCACAGGCGGCAACTTCGAGAACCTGGTGCCGAGCACCGTTGCGGCAGTGACCAACGTCACTGACACCATCGATACCACCACCGTGAAGTTGACCGCGACCGAGTCTGCTGCTGAAGGTGGCACTGTCACCTACACCGCGACCGTCGGCGCAGCCGTAACCGGTTCTCCAGTGACCGTTACTCTGTCCAACGGCCAGACCATCACTATCGCTGTCGGTCAGACCACCGGTACCGTTTCCACCACCGCGCCAAACGATGCGTTAAATGGTCATGCTCCACTGACTAACGCGATCACCGATGTCAGCGGCGGCAATTACGAGAATCTGGTGGCAGACAAAGCACCGGTTTCGACCACTGTTACTGACACCGTCGACACCACCAACCTGTCGCTGACTGCGACCGGCACTGTGGCTGAAGGTGGTTCGATTGTTTACACCGCAACACTGACCAACCCGGCTGGCACGCCTGTGACCGTGACGTTGAGCAACGGCGCTGTCATCACCATCGACGCCGGTAAAACCGTCGGTACCGTAAGCGTTCCGGCTCCGGCCGATGACGTTTACAAAGATGCAGGCAAAGTCGAAGCGACCATTTCGACGGCCGCAGGCGGCAACTTCGAGAACCTGGTGCCGAGCACTGTTCCGGCAGTGACCAACGTCACTGATACCATCGATACCACCACCGTAAAACTGACCGCGACCGAGTCTGCGGCTGAAGGTGGCACCGTCACTTACACCGCGACTGTTGGTGCAGCCGTAACTGGCTCTCCGGTCACTGTGACATTGGCCAACGGCCAGACCATCACTATCGCTGTCGGCCAAACCACCGGTACCGTTTCCACCACCGCTCCGAACGATGCGCTGAATGGTCATGCTCCACTGACCAACGCAATCACTGACGTCAGCGGCGGCAACTACGAGAATCTGGTAGCGGACAAAGCACCGGTTTCGACCACGGTTACTGACACCGTCGACACCACCAACCTGTCGCTCAGCGCCACCGGCACCGTGGCCGAAGGTGGTTCGATCATCTACACCGCGACCCTGACCAACGCTGCTGGCACTCCGGTGACCGTAACGTTGAGCAACGGCGCCGTGATCACCATCGAGGCCGGGAAAACTACCGGCACTGTGACCGTCCCAGCGCCAGCCGATGACGTGTACAAGGATGCGGGCAAAGTCGAAGCAACCATTTCGACGGCTACGGGTGGCAACTTCGAAAACCTGGTACCGAGCACCGTTGCGGCAGTGACCAACGTCACTGACACCATCGATACCACCACCGTGAAGTTGACCGCGACCGAGTCTGCGGCTGAAGGTGGCACCGTCACTTACACCGCGACTGTTGGCGCCGCTGTAACCGGTTCGCCAGTCACCGTGACTCTGTCCAACGGCCAGACAATTACCATTGCTGTCGGCCAAACCACCGGTACCGTTTCCACTACCGCGCCGAACGATGCGCTGAATGGTCATGCGCCACTGACTAACGCGATCACCGATGTCAGCGGCGGCAACTACGAGAATCTGGTAGCGGATAAATCGCCGGTTTCGACCACGGTTACTGACACCGTCGACACCACCAACCTGTCGCTGACCGCGACCGGCACCGTGGCTGAAGGCGGTTCGATCATCTACACCGCGACCCTGACCAACGCTGCCGGCACACCAGTGACCGTAACGTTGAGCAACGGCGCCGTCATCACCATCGAAGCGGGCAAAACCACGGGCACCGTGACCGTCCCAGCACCAGCCGATGATGTTTACAAAGACGCTGGCAAAGTCGAAGCAAGCATTTCGACCGCTACGGGTGGCAACTTCGAAAACCTGGTACCGAGCACCGTTGCGGCAGTGACCAACGTCACTGACACCATCGACACCACTACCGTAAAACTCACTGCGACCGAGTCTGCGGCTGAAGGTGGCACTGTCACTTACACCGCGACTGTTGGTGCAGCCGTGACCGGTTCGCCAGTCACCGTGACCCTGTCCAACGGCCAGACCATCACTATCGCCGTCGGTCAAACCACTGGTACCGTGACCACTACTGCGCCGAACGATGCGTTGAACGGTCATGCACCTCTGACTAACGCGATCACCGATGTCAGCGGCGGCAACTACGAGAATCTGGTAGCGGACAAAGCACCGGTTTCGACCACGGTTACTGACACCGTCGACACCACCAACCTGTCGCTCAGCGCCACCGGCACCGTGGCTGAAGGTGGTTCGATCATATACACCGCGACCCTGACCAACGCTGCTGGCACTCCGGTGACCGTAACGTTGAGCAACGGCGCCGTCATCACCATCGAAGCGGGCAAAACCACCGGCACCGTGACCGTCCCAGCACCAGCCGATGATGTTTACAAAGACGCCGGCAAAGTCGAAGCGACCATTTCGACGGCCACGGGTGGCAACTTCGAGAACCTGGTGCCGAGCACCGTTGCGGCAGTGACCAACGTCACTGACACCATCGACACCACCACCGTAAAACTCACGGCGACTGAGTCTGCTGCTGAAGGTGGTACCGTCACTTACACCGCGACTGTTGGTGCAGCCGTGACCGGTTCGCCAGTCACCGTGACTCTGTCCAACGGCCAGACAATTACCATCGCCGTCGGCCAGACCACAGGCACCGTAACCACTAGCGCTCCGAACGATGCGTTGAATGGTCATGCTCCACTGACCAACGCAATCACCGATGTGAGCGGCGGCAACTACGAAAATCTGGTCGCCGACAAATCCCCGGTCAGCACCACCGTCACCGACACCATCGACACTACCAACCTGACTTTGGGTGCCACTCAATCGGTCGCCGAAGGCGGTTCGATAATCTACACCGCGACCCTGACCAACGCTGCTGGCACTCCGGTGACCGTAACGTTGAGCAACGGCGCCGTCATCACCATCGAAGCGGGCAAAACCACCGGCACCGTGACCGTTCCAGCACCAGCCGATGATGTTTACAAAGACGCAGGTAAAGTCGAAGCGACCATTTCGACGGCCACTGGTGGCAACTTCGAGAACCTGGTGCCGAGCACCGTTGCGGCAGTGACCAACGTCACTGACACCATCGACACCACCACCGTAAAACTCACGGCGACTGAGTCTGCTGCTGAAGGTGGTACCGTCACTTACACCGCGACTGTTGGCGCCGCTGTAACCGGTTCGCCAGTCACCGTGACTCTGTCCAACGGCCAGACAATTACCATCGCCGTCGGCCAGACCACAGGCACCGTAACCACTAGCGCTCCGAACGATGCGTTGAATGGTCATGCTCCACTGACCAACGCAATCACCGATGTGAGCGGCGGCAACTACGAAAATCTGGTCGCCGACAAATCCCCGGTCAGCACCACCGTCACCGACACCATCGACACTACCAACCTGACTTTGGGTGCCACTCAATCGGTCGCCGAAGGCGGTTCGATAATCTACACCGCGACCCTGACCAACGCTGCTGGCACTCCGGTGACCGTAACGTTGAGCAACGGCGCCGTCATCACCATCGAAGCGGGCAAAACCACCGGCACCGTGACCGTTCCAGCACCAGCCGATGATGTTTACAAAGACGCAGGTAAAGTCGAAGCGACCATTTCGACGGCCACTGGTGGCAACTTCGAGAACCTGGTGCCGAGCACTGTTCCGGCAGTGACAAGCGTCACTGACACCATCGACACCACCACCGTAAAACTGACCGCGACCGAGTCTGCTGCTGAAGGTGGCATCGTCACTTACACCGCGACCGTGGGCGCAGCGGTAACTGGCTCGCCGGTCACTGTGACATTGGCCAACGGCCAGACCATCACTATCGCTGTCGGCCAAACCACCGGTACCGTTTCCACCACCGCTCCGAACGATGCGTTGAATGGTCATGCACCACTGACCAACGCGATCACTAACGTGAGTGGCGGCAACTACGAAAACCTCGTTGCCGACAAGACGCCGGTCAGCACCACCGTCACCGACACCATCGACACTACTAACCTGTCGCTCACCGCGACCGGCACCGTGGCTGAAGGTGGCTCGATCATTTACACCGCGACCCTGACCAACGCTGCGGGCACACCGGTGACCGTAACGTTGAGCAACGGCGCCGTGATCACCATCGACGCCGGCAAAACCACCGGCACCGTCACCGTCCCAGCGCCAGCCGACGACGTCTACAAAGACGCCGGCACCGTGCAGGCAACGATCAACACCGCAACCGGTGGCAACTTCGAAAAACTGGTGACCAGCAGCACTCCGGCAATCACTAGCGTCACCGACACCATCGACACCACCACCGTGAAGCTGACCGCCACCGGCACCGCAGCCGAAGGCGGAAACGTCGTTTACACCGCCACCGTCGGTGCAGCGGTAACTGGCTCCCCAGTGACCGTGACTTTGGCCAACGGTCAAACCATCACCATCGCCGTCGGCCAGACCTCGGGCACCGTGACCACCACCGCACCGAACGATGCGCTGAACGGCCACACCCCGCTGAGCAACTCGATCACCAACGTCAGCGGCGGCAACTACGAAAACCTCGTTGCCGACAAGACGCCGGTCAGCACCACCGTCACCGACACCATCGACACTACTAACCTGTCGCTCACCGCGACCGGCACCGTGGCTGAAGGTGGCTCGATCATTTACACCGCGACCCTGACCAACGCTGCGGGCACACCGGTGACCGTAACGTTGAGCAACGGCGCCGTGATCACCATCGACGCCGGCAAAACCACCGGCACCGTGACCGTTCCGGCTCCGGCAGACGACGTCTACAAAGACGCCGGCACCGTTCAGGCGACGATCAACACGGCCACTGGTGGCAACTTCGAGAAACTGGTGACCAGCAGCACCCCGGCAATCACCAGCGTCACCGATACCATCGACACCACCACCGTGAAGCTGACTGCCACTGGCACCGCAGCCGAAGGCGGAAACGTCGTGTACACCGCAACAGTAGGTGCTGCGGTAACCGGCTCCCCAGTGACCGTGACTTTGGCCAACGGCCAAACCATCACCATCGCCGTCGGCCAGACCACCGGTACCGTGACCACTACCGCACCGAACGATGCGCTGAACGGCCACACCCCGCTGAGCAATTCGATCACTAACGTCAGCGGCGGCAACTACGAAAACCTCGTTGCCGACAAGACGCCGGTCAGCACCACCGTGACCGACACAATCGACACTACTAACCTGTCGCTCACCGCGACCGGCACCGTGGCCGAGGGTGACTCGATCATCTACACCGCAACCCTGACCAACGCAGCGGGCACACCAGTGACCGTAACGCTGAGCAACGGCGCCGTGATCACCATCGACGCCGGCAAAACCACCGGCACCGTCACCGTCCCAGCGCCTGCCGATGACGTCTACAAAGACGCAGGTACCGTTCAGGCAACGATCAACACCGCAACCGGTGGCAACTTCGAGAAACTGGTGACCAGCAGCACTCCGGCAATCACCAGCGTCACCGACACCATCGACACCACCACCGTGAAGCTGACCGCAACCGGCACCGCAGCCGAAGGCGGAAGCGTCGTCTACACCGCCACCGTCGGTGCTGCGGTAACCGGCTCCCCAGTGACCGTGACTTTGGCCAACGGCCAAACCATCACCATCGCCGTCGGCCAGACCACCGGCACCGTAACCACTACCGCACCGAACGATGCGCTGAACGGTCACACCCCGCTGAGCAATTCGATCACCAACGTCAGCGGCGGCAACTACGAAAATCTCGTTGCCGACAAGACGCCGGTCAGCACCACCGTGACCGACACCATCGACACCACCAACCTGTCGCTCAGCGCGACTGGCACCGTGGCCGAGGGCGGCTCGATCATCTACACCGCAACCCTGACCAACGCCGCTGGCACACCGGTGACCGTAACGTTGAGCAACGGCGCCGTGATCACCATCGATGCCGGCAAAACCACCGGCACCGTCACCGTCCCAGCGCCAGCCGACGACGTCTACAAAGACGCAGGTACCGTTCAGGCAACGATCAACACCGCCACCGGTGGCAACTTCGAAAGCCTGGTGACCAACAAGACTCCGGCGGTGACCAACGTCACCGACACCATCGACAAGACCGAAGTCAGCATCAGCGGCAGCTCCTCGGTGACCGAAGGCCAGACCGCCAGCTATACCGTCAGCCTGACTCACCCGGCGCAAACCGAAGTGACCCTGAAAATCGTCTACAGCGGCACCGCCGCCGACGGTTCGGACTTCACCGGTGTGTACACCGTGAAGATCCCGGCAGGCGCCAGCACCGCGACCTTCAACGTTGCGACCATCGACGACAAGATCACCGAAGGCACCGAAAACTTCGTGGTCAAGATCGACTCGGCCACTGGCGGCAACTTCGAGAACCTCGCAGTCAGCGCCACCAATGGCAGCGTCAGCACTTCGATCATCGACAACGACGCACCGCCAGTCATCGATCTGGACGCCAACAACTCCAGCGGCGCCACCGGTGCCGATTACAAGGTGACCTTCACCGAAAACACCCCGGGCGCTGGTGTGTCGATTGCCGACACCGACCTGAGCATCACCGACCCGGACAGCACCATGCTGACCGGCGCGACCATCGTCCTGACCAACCGTCAGGATGGCGATGCACTGAACCTGGGCAACAGCGTCAACGGCATCACCATCAATGCCAACAGCACCAACGGCACCGTGACCCTGACGCTGTCGGGTAACGCGACGCTTGCCGACTACATGCAGGCGATCAAGAACATCAGCTTCACCAACAACAGTGAAGACCCGAGCACCGTGCCGCGGATCATCACCGTGACCGTGACCGACGGCGGCAACTACTCCAACACTGCGACCACCACAGTCAACGTGGTGGCAGTCAACGATGCGCCGGTCGCTGCACCGGTCAACGTCACCGGCACCGAAGACACTCCGCTGATCCTTGGCTGGTCGACCTTTGGTGTGACCGACGTCGACAGCCCGGCCAGCAGCCTGGGCGTGAAAATCACCCAACTGCCGGGCGAAGGCAAACTGCAGTATCTGGACGGTTCGACCTGGAAAGACGTTGCCAACAATCAGACCTTCAGCAAGGCTGACATCGACGCCGGCAAACTGCGCTTCATGCCGGATGCCAACGAGTCGGGTGTGGACGGTTACGGCGGTACCGGTCTGGGCAACAAGCAGGCTGACTACGCGCAGATCAAGTTTCAGCCTACCGACGGCCAACTGCTGGGCAACGCCGGCACCGTGAAGATCGACATCACGCCAGTGGCCGATGCACCGACCGTGAGCGTGGCCGACAACAGCGTGAAGTCCACCGGGCTGGTCAAGGAAGTCTGGACCGGTCTGTCGGGCCTCGGCACCAGTGGCAGCGGCGCGGACTCGACCACGTTGAAAAACGTCATCGACGGCGCTGGCACGCCAAACTCCAGCGGCAACGTGACCAACGTGCAGTCCGACGGCAGCGTCGCGGCAGGTACGGCGTCGAAGACGTCCGGCCTGATCTACCTCGAAGCCGGCAAGACCTACACCTTCAGCGGCGTCGCCGATGACAGCCTGCTGATTACTATCGGCGGCAAGAGCGTGGCTTCGGGTACCTGGGGTGCGGGCGGTGCCATCAATGGTTCGTTCACTCCGACCACCAGCGGTTACTACACCCTCGACATCTACCATCACAACCAGAGCGGCCCGGGCAGCTACGATGTGAATCTGTCGGTCAACGGCAGCACGCCGATCGACCTGAGCAGCACCGGCGTGCCGATCTACACCGGCGTGCAGGATCTGATCAACTCCGGCGTGACCGTCTCCGATCTGCACGGCACCAACGGCGAAGGCTATTACGACGGCTACAAGCTCAACACCGGCGCCGAAGGCACCACGGTGAAACTGTCGGCGATCACTACCGCGCTGACCGACACCGACGGCTCGGAAACCCTGAGCGTGAAGATCAGCGGCGCACCGGTCGGCTCGGTACTCAGCGACGGCGCAGGTCATACCTTTACCGTCACCGCGACCAGCGGCGACGCCAACGTCACTGGCTGGAGCCTCGGCAGCCTGACCGTGACGCCACCGCCGTACTACAACGGTCAGTTCAACCTGACCGTGACCTCGACCTCGACCGAACAAGTCGGCGGTTCGGCCAGCAGTGTCGCGACGATTCCGGTCACTGTGGTGCCAGCGGTGTACAACGCCATTGTCGGGACCTCGGGCGATGACACCTTCAGCGGCACCGACGGCAACGACATCATGGTCGCTGACATCGGTGGTCTGACCGTGGTGCCGGGCACCAACTACAACATCGCGTTCATGGTCGACAGTTCGGGCAGCATGAGCGCTTCGTCAATCAGCTCGGCGAAGGACTCGCTGACGGCGGTGTTCAACACCCTCAAGCAAAGCCTGGGCGGCAGCAACTCGGGCACGGTGAACATCTTCCTGGTGGACTTCGATACCCAGGTCAACAAGTCGGTGTCGGTGAACCTCAACGACCCGAACGCGCTGACCCAGCTCAAAGCGGTGCTGGACTCGATGGCGTCCGGCGGCGGCACCAACTACGAAGACGTGTTCAAAGCCACGGCCAACTTCTTCCAGAGCGCTGATGCAGTCGCAAACACCGGGGCGAAGAACCTCACGTACTTCATCACCGACGGCCAGCCGACCTACTACCAGACCAATGAGCAGACCAACCCGACGCTGTACGGCAGCGTGAAGTTCGATAGCGTGGTGACGACCAGCAACTACAAGTTGGGCGATACCTTCAGCACTTACATCGACAACACGCACTATCTGAGCATCAGCGCCAACGGCGCCGCTCAGTTGCAGGTCTACACCAGCCGTTACGGCTGGACCGCGACCAACCTGGGCACCGTGCACGCTCAGGGCGATGGCACCTATGAGATTTCCAGCCTGGCGGGTAGCGGCAGCAGCACCGATTCGGCGACTACCAGCAACGCCGGCAGCAGCTTCGCCTTGTTGAGCGGTCTGTCGAACGTCGAAGCCATCGGCCTCAACAGCGGGGTCAGCCTCAACGACCTGAAACCGTACGACTCGGACAAGACGCCGCAAACCAACATCGATCCGAAGGATCTGGCCAACTCGATCATCGGCCACACCGAAGCGACACTGCCGGGTAACGACACCGTCAGCGGTGGCGACGGTAACGACATCCTGTTCGGCGATCTGGTGAGCTTCAACGGCATTGCCGGCGAGGGTTATCAGGCGATGCAGGCGTTCGTTGCGCAGCAGACCGGCGTCGACGTCAGCAAAGTCACCACCAGCAACGTGCACCAGTACATCACCGAGCACTATCAGGCGTTCGATGTGTCCGGCGCGCATGACGGCAACGACACCCTGCTGGGTGGCGCAGGCAATGACATCCTGTTCGGCTCGGGCGGCAACGACGTGCTCGATGGCGGTAAAGGCAATGACATCCTGCTCGGCGGCACCGGCAACGACACGCTGATCGGTGGCCCGGGCAATGACATCCTGATTGGTGGTTCGGGTGCCGATACCTTCGTCTGGAAGTCCGGCGACACCGGCAACGATGTGATCAAGGACTTCAACGCCAGCGAAGGTGACCGCATCGACCTGCGCGATCTGTTGCAGGGCGAGACCGGCAGCACCATCGACAACTTCCTGAAGATCAGCACGGTCGATGGCGTGTCGTCGCTGCAAGTCAGCTCGGGCGGCAAGTTCAACTCCGGCGATGCGGCAGCCGCGACACCGGACGTGACGATCAAACTGGAAGGTAACAACTGGTCCACTGCCAACATTCATAACCTGATTGCCGGCAGCGATCCGACCATCAAAGTCGATCACAACAACAGCTGACAAACGAACAACGGCCGCCTCTTATGGGGCGGCGGTCACGTTTCCAGCCGTCACAATCGTGACGATTTCGTCGCCGCACCGCATACTCGCGTGCAGTTGGCTATGCTGCTGACAGCATGACGCTGGTTCATTTCCGAGGGACGCTCAATGTTTTACGTGCAACGCGATGCGCAGGGCCAGTTGGTTCGCGTGGAAGCTGCGGCTTACGCCGAGGCCTCGGAAACGCTGCCGGCCGACCATCATGAAATCCAGGCATGGTTTGCCAATGCCGCCGTGGAAAACAGCCTCAAACAGCTCAAGCAGAGCGACTTTGAAATGATTCGGGTACTCGACGACCTGATTCAGGTGCTGACCAGCAAAGGGGTGATCCGCGTCACCGACCTGCCGCCGGCGGCACAGGCCAAACTGATGGATCGTACCCAGGCGCGTGAGGCGTTGGGCGGCTTGAGTCATTTGATCGATGAGGATGAGAGCGGGTTGATCTGATTCAGGATCTTCGGCGACTGAGCTGGCCTCTTCGCGAGCAAGCTCGCTCCCACATTGGACTGTGTCGTTTCACAAATCCCTGTGGGAGCGGGTTTGCCCGCGAAGGCGGCATCACTGACACCGCACCTGCAAAGGCTTACTTCCAGGGCTTGGGCTCACCAAACAGCTGCCCCTGAACCCCATACAAACCCATCTCGCGAATCACCGACATTTCCCCCTCGGTCTCGACCCGCTCGGCAATCAGCGGCAGATCAATGCTGTGCGCCGCCCGCTGGATCGCCTCAATGAACAGGCGCTTGTCACTCTCCCGATCAATCGCGCGAATGTAGCTGCCGTCGATCTTCAAGTAAGCCAGTCCCAGCCGCGCCAGGTTGCCGATCATGCTGAAGCGCCCACCAAAGCGTTGCAGGCTCAGCGAGAAACCGAGTTCGCGCAGACGCCGGGTCAATTGCTCGAGCACCGCTTGCTCAGGCAATTGCTCCTCACCGATTTCCAGCGTCAGGCGCGAGCCGAGGTTGGAATGCGCTCGCAGAATTTCGAAGACTTTGTTCAACGCCTGCGGGTCGGCCAATGTCGCCGAGGACAGGTTCAGCGCCAGCGATTGCTCATGTTCTTTCATCTGCTCCAGCACGCGTTCGAGCATCAGCCGATCCAGTCGTGCGGTCCAGCCGAAGCGCTCAAGCCATGGCAGGAAGCGTCCGGCCGGAATGGTCTGGCCCTGCTCGTCGAGCAGTCGCGACAGCACTTTGTAATGCAGCACCAGTTGCGTGTCCTGTGCGGCCACCACCGGCTGGAAATACAGCTCGAAACGCTGCTGACTCAACGCTTGATCGAGCAGGCGATGCCAGGCGTGGTGATCGTCACCAACGCTCGCCGACAGACCGTGCTCAAGGCACGCCCAGTTCTGCTCGCCCTGCCCTTCAGCCTGCGCCAACGCCTGATCGCCGAGGCTGAGCACCGCTTGCGGCGAGTCGCCATGAGCGAACGGCGCCAGACCGATGGAGGCCACCGCCGCCACATCGGTAGCACCCGTGGCGTGCAGACTGCTCAACGCATTGTCGAGGTTCTGCGCCAGTTGCAGCGCTTCTTCGCGCACCAGCCCCGGCGCCAGCACAGCGAATTCGCCGCCGCGAATACGGGTGACGAGGTTCTGGGTTTCCGGGTACTTGGCGCACTCACGGGACAATTGCTCGCCGACCGCTTTCAACAATTCATCGGTGCGCTGACCGCCAAGACGCTGGTTGAGACCGGCCAGATCCTTGACCCGCAACAACAGCAGATAACCCGAGCTGGCCTGCTCCGGGTTACTCACCCGGGCGTTCAACTGCATCTCGAAATAACGCCGGTTGGCCAGACCCGTGAGGTTGTCCTGATAGGACTCGGCGCGCAGCTTTTCACTGCGCTCGGCCTGCTCCTGAAACAGTGCCTTGAGCTTCTCGACCATCTGGTTCATGGCCTGCACCACACGGCGCAGTTCCGGGGTGCGCGGCAGTTCCGGCAGACTGAGGAACTCGCGACGAGCGATGGCATGGGATTGTTTGACCATGTAATCCAGCGGGCGCAATTGCCGACGCAGCAGCAATGCGCCGAGCACCGCACTCACCGCGCCGCAGATCAGCAGCCAGCCAAGGCTGCCCAACGCGCTCTGCCAGAGTTTTGCCAAGGCAAACATCGGATGGCTCACCACCTCGACCCGCGCAGCCTGTTCCCAGCCACGACTGACCAGCGCATCGCCACCCGCCGGTTCGAGGCCGATCATTTTGACGAACCAGTCCGGCACGTTGGTGACTGCCGGGATACCACTGCGCTCGACGATGGTCTTGTCGGTTTTCAGATCGACCACGCGGATGCTCGCGTAATAACCGCTGTCGAAAATCGAACTGACCAGCAACTCGACCATCGCCGGGTCATCGATATTCGGCGTCAGCGACAGCGCCAGCGCCGTGGCCGCGTCCTGGGCGTGGGAACGCAACTGGTTGACGTACTGAGTACGCGAGCTTTCCAGACTGACCATGAAGCTGCCAGTGAAGGCGACCACCAGGAACAGACAGATAGCGATCAACAGCTGTTTGAACAAAGACATCTGAGCGCGTGCTCCTAGTTAGTCGTTTCGACCGGAAAACCTTCGGCCTGCATTTTCTTCAACACATCCTGCCAGCGTGACAGCCGTTTGGTGTCACCGACCTTTTTGTTGCCCTTGGCGCCGGGCAGGTACAGACCTTCGGCATTGAAAGAATAGACCGGCAGCAAATCGGTCCGCTGCGACGCAGGCTGGATCTGATCGATCAGGCTGTCGAGCACCAGCGGCATCGCCTCTGGACTGGAATAGTAAGTCAGCACCATGTGCGCACGATTCTGGCGCAGTGCCTTGACGTAAGTGATGCGCAGCTTGTCACTGGAAACCCCCAGATGGCGCAGGCTGAAATACTTGGCGATCGCATAATCTTCGCAGTCGCCGGCACCCTTCCACAGCGCTTCAATGGGCGTTTCCCAATAATCGACCTGGCCCCAGAGATCGATGTCTTCGACGTAGCGCATCTGTTTGTTGAAAAACAGGTTCACCACTTTGAGTTTTTCCATCTCGCTGACTTGTTTTTGCGTCGCCAGCAGGTTTTGCCAGGCATCGATTCGCTGCTGCCCGGCGCCCAATGGTCCGTAGAGTGCCGTGGCCTTGCGGCTGATCGCGGAAAAATCCCAATCGGCATGCAGACCGCCCAGCATGAGGCCGGCCAGCAGCAGTGCGCAGCCAAACCAGCGCACAATCCGAGGGATCGCGAAACGTACCGCCACAGCAGGCATCCGAGGAGGGCAGAAAGGAAAGCGTTTGATGGTGAAGGTTAGCCCGTTAAAAAACAATGGCACCCTGAGATCATCACTCACGCACTAAGCTGAATAGATGAGCAATCCTCTACACGGTTTGACATCTTGTAGAGCAATCTCTAGTGTCCATTGGATCCAAATCGGATTGTAGCCAGGGTGTGTAGTCGTGACACAGAAGCCCAAACCGCTGCACAGCATCAAGGTCGATGGGCCGATTCCCGCGCATCTCGCGCGCTCGATCATCGAAGAAACCCTGCGCTCGGCCATCCTCGATGGACGTCTGCCCTGCGGCACCGCGCTGCGTCAGCAAGATCTGGCGGACCTGTTCGGAGTCAGCCGCATGCCGGTGCGCGAAGCCTTGCGCCAACTGGAAGCCCAGGATCTGGTGACAGTCACCGCCCATAAAGGAGCGGTGGTTGCGCCGCTCATTCAGGGCGATGCCACCCAGACTTACGAACTGCGAATCCTCCTCGAATCCGAAGCGCTGCGGCAATCGGTTCCGCTGCTGACCAGCGCCCACCACGCACGCGCGGCCAGCTATATCGAGGAACTCGAAAGCCAGCACGACTACGGCGAAATCGGCCGGCTCAATCGCCTGTTCCACATGGAGTTGTACCGCGAGGCGCCCAACAAGCGGCTGCTGCGACTGGTCGAAGACGGGCTCAACGAGGAAGAACGCTTCCTGCGCTTCAACCTCGAAGCGATGGGCCTGGGCAAACTGTCTCAGGAAGATCACAGGGGTATTCTGCGAGCGGTGCAGGCAGGTGATGTCGAAGGGGCGGTGACGGCGCTGGAACAGCATCTGAACCGGGGCGTCGAGGCGATCAATCGTTACCTTTTCAGCGCTGCGGCCGCCGGGCGAAACGTTTCGTTGACTTGAAAGCATCGCGAGCAAGCTCGCTCCCACAGGTTTTTGGGTGAACACAGTATTTGTGTTTAACCGGGACCTTGTGGGAGCGAGCTTGCTCGCGAAGAACGATAACGCGGTGTTACCCAGTGCGAATCAGATCTTGAAGCTGTCCACCAACTGCTTCAACCGGTTGGCCTGCTGCGACAACGCATCACAATCCTTCAACGTCTCGTTGAGGTTGGCCACGCTCTGCTGGTTCAACAGGTTGATCTGGTTGACGTCGACGTTGAGGGTTTCCACCACCGCCGTCTGTTCCTCGGTCGCCGCAGCCACCGACTGGTTCATGCCGTCGATCTCGCCGATGCGCTGGGTCACGCTAACCAGTCGCAGACCGGCCTGGTTCGCCACTTCAACGCTCTGCTCGCTGGACGCCTGACTGGCGTTCATGGTGCTGACCGCCTCACGCGAACCGACCTGCAACGAAGTGATCATCTTGTGGATCTCTTCCGCCGACTCTTGCGTGCGGTGGGCAAGGTTACGCACCTCGTCCGCCACCACCGCAAAACCACGACCGGCTTCACCGGCACGGGCCGCTTCGATGGCCGCGTTGAGAGCCAGCAGGTTGGTCTGTTGCGAGATGCCTTTGATCACATCGAGGATGTGCCCGATGTTGTCGGTGCTGGCGTTGAGCGTTTCGATCTGCGTGCACGACAGGCTGATCTTCTGCGACAGCTCGGTCATCGCCTGAATGGTTTGCTCCACCACCTGACGGCCATCATCGGCCTGCTCGCTGGCACCACTGGCGTGCTGCGAAGCATCGGCAGCGTTGCGGGCGATTTCCTGAGTGGCGGCACCCAGCTCGTTGATCGCGGCGGCCACACTGTTGGTGCGGGCGCTCTGCTCATCCGAGCCGACAATCGAGGCATTGGACGAGGCCATGACCCGTTGCGACAAATCGTGTACGTGGCGAGTGGCCGAAGACACTTCGGAAATCGACGCGTGAATCCGCTCGACGAACTGGTTGAAGGCACTGCCCAGCTCACCGAACTCATCTTTGCTTTCCACGACCAGACGACGGGTCAGGTCGCCCTCACCCTGGGCGATGTCTTGCATCGCACGGCCCATGGTGGTCAATGGACGCATCAACACGTTGATCAACAGACTCAACAGCAGCGCAATCGCGCTCACGGCGACAAACATCGCAATCAGCGCCGAGGTACGGAATTGGCTGAGTGCGGCGTAGGCCTTATCGCGGTCGATCGACAGACCGATGTACCACTCGGCATTCGGCAGATCGCTGACCGGGGTGAACGACAGAATCCGCTCGTGGCCATTGAGCACCACGTTCTGGTTACCCTTCTGGATGCGTACGGTGGTGTCCGGGTAAATGTCTTTGAGGTTCTTCATCACCTGATCTTTGTCCGGGCTGACGATCACCTGACCGTCGCCGCTGACCAGGAACGCATGGCCGAGGCCACCGAAGTCCACCGAGTTGATGATCTTCACCAGGGTTTCCAGACTCAGGTCACCGCCGACAACGCCGAGCAGTTCACCGTTCTTCTTCACCGGCATGGCGATGGTCACCACCAGCCCACCGACCGCTGCCAGGTAAGGCGGGGTCAGCATGGTTTTGTCGGCGGCTACCGCTTGTTTGTACCACGGGCGCTGACGCGGGTCGTAACCGTCCGGCATCTTCGCGTCAGGGCGCTGGGTGAAGACACCGTTGGCCTGACCGACGTAGGTGAACTGGAAGTTCGAGGTGAAGGCCGGTTGATCGACCAGCCCCGGGAAATCGGCGTCTTTACCTTGATGGGCAACGTTCTGCGCGAGGTTTTCCAGTACCAGAATCCGCCCGCTCATCCAGTTCTGCACGCTGCTGGCGGTCAGATCGCCGGCCTGCTGCACGGAGGACTGGAGGTTCTGGCGAATGGTATTTCGCTGCAGATAGTCGTTGTACAAAGTGAACAGCGCGAACGCCAGGACCACGACGCCCGAGGCGGCCAACAGAATTTTATGGCTGAACTTGAGATTCATTTCATGGGACTTCTTATGCCAAAAGTGGGGATGCGTTCCGGATGCAACATTCCATGTACAGCGCAGGCAGCGTTCTTGTGGCCGCTCTACTTTGGTGCACGCATGTCTCACCAGTCTGTCGGCACGTGTCGGAGAAATCTTAGGGTTATGTGGGAAATGGGCGGCATTTCTGCCAGATTCCCGCCGAACGGCGTGCCAGAGCGTTCGCCGTAAGATTTTTTACCCACGCTGATCGAGTGAAGGTTGCAAAATTTTCGTGCCTTGATAAAAATGCGACTAATTATCATTTGTGACGTTTTCGGGCTACCGCGTTCATGTCCTCACCTGAGTTTGCAGTCCAGGCGCTATACAGCAGTCATCACGGCTGGCTGAACACTTGGCTGCGCGTGCGGCTGGGCAACGCCGCCGATGCAGCGGATCTGGCTCAGGACACTTTCGTGCGCCTGCTGCAACGTACCGAACGCCTAGAGCTCAAGGCGCCGCGGGCGTTTCTGCGCACCATTGCCCGTGGTCTGTTGATCGACCACTGGCGTCGCGAAGAAATCGAACGCGCCTACCTTGAAACCATCGCCCACTTGCCCGAAGCCGAAACCCCAAGTGCCGAAGCCCGTGCGCTGGTGATCGAATTGCTCGAAAGCATCGCGCGCATGCTCGAAGGACTGAAGCCAAAAGTGCGTCAGGCATTTCTGCTTACGCAGTGTGAAGGCTTGACCCACAAACAGATCGCCGCGCAGATGGGCCTGTCTCTGCGCTCGGTTGAACGTTACGTCGCCGAGGCGCTGTTTCACTGCTATGTCTTGCGGTACGAAAGCTGATGCCGACGGATAATCTCTCTCTCGGCCGGCGTGCCGAACCACAGCAGCAAGTGGTCAAACAAGCCATCCACTGGCTGCTGCGCCTGCGCAACAATCATGGCAACTCGCGCCTGAATCGCCAGTGCGAAGCGTGGCGCGCCGAGCACCATGATCACGAACTGGCGTGGCAACGTGTGCAGTCGCTGCAAGCTGAACTGAGTAACAACCTGCGCACGGTGCCCGGCGCACAAGTGGCGTTCAATACTCTGGAAAACAGTGCGCAGGGCCTGGGTCGGCGTCAGGCCTTGAAGTTGTTGTCCGGCGCGTTGCTGATGGGCTCTGCGGCCTGGTTAGCCAAGGACACCTTGGCGTGGCAACAGTGGAGCGCCGACTACGCGACAGCCACCGGCGAACGCCGTGGGTTCCAGTTGCCGGACGGCACGCGGATCGAGCTGAACACCGCCAGTGCGGTGGATCTGGATTACACGAAGCAGCAGCGACTGATCAAACTGACTCGTGGCGAAATCATCGTCACCTGCGGCGGCGCAGACGAAGGAGCCTCGCTCAATCGACCGCTGCGGGTGCAAAGTCGGCATGGCAGCTATGAGCCATTTGATGCGCGTTTCATCGTGCGTGAAGAAGCCAATTGCACACGGTTGAGCGTCACCAAGGGCCGTGTCGCGATTGTTTCTCCGCATTCTGCCGACGGCGATTCCATCGAAGTACTGGCCGGACAGAGTTATCTGATTGATCACCATCAGGCGCGTCTCGCGCCGCCACTGGATATGGACGTCGGGGCATGGGTCGACGGCATGATCGTGACGCGCAATATGCGTTTGGCCGACTTTCTCAGTGAAGTCGGTCGCTACCGTCACGGCTTCCTCAGCTGTGCATCCGACCTCGCGGATCTGCGCTTGTCCGGAGTCTTCCGCCTGGAGGATACCGACAAGCTGTTGGCGGTCCTGCCGCAAACACTTCCGGTGCAATTGCGCTATCGCACTCGCTGGTGGGTGACGCTGGAACGGGCGGTCTGAAATTATTTTGGCGGGTTTTCGCAGCAAGTCCGGCTTAGTCAGTAAGCACTTCAACTCTGCCTCCGCGACTTCCTACGGAAACCTACAATGACCGTCCGCGCCACCTGTAAGAACCCTCTGAATTTCACTGCTGAATCCGGCCTGCTGCGCCAGGCCGTTCGCGCGGCATTGTTTTCCACCGCACTGAGTGTCGGTGTGTTGCCCGGCCTGAGCATGGCTGCAAGTAGCAGTGAAGTAAGCAGCCATCGCTACAACATCGTCGCTGGCCCGTTGGGCGACATGCTCAATCAGTTTGCGCGTCAGGCCGGAATCACCTTGTCGATGACTCCTCAGCAGACTCAAGGCCGGCAATCGCCGGGGGTGCAAGGTGAGTATTCAACCGATCAGGCCCTGAGCCATTTGCTCGGCGGCTCAGGGCTGGAAGCGGTCAGTCAGGACGGCAGCAGTTACGTTTTGCGCCCGATTGCCGAATCCGCAGCCCTCGCCCTGCCAACCACAGACATCAAGGGCTTCGCACTAGGCAACGCACTCGGCAGCATGGACGGCTACAACGCGACGCACAGCCAGATCGCCACCAAAACCAGTACTGCGCTGCTGGAAACCTCGCAAAGTGTCTCCGTGGTCACCCGGGAACAAATGGACGATCAGGGCTCGCAAACCGTATCGCAGACCATGCGCTATACCCCCGGTGTGCTGACCAATCCGTATGGCGCAACCCATCGCTATGACTATGTGGCGATGCGCGGTTTCAACGACGGTTCGGTGGACAACATCTATCTCGACGGCCTCAAGTCGATGGGCGACAGCGGCACCTATAGCACCATGCAGGTCGATCCGTATTTCCTTGAGCGCGTGGATATTCTCAAAGGGCCATCTTCGGTTCTGTATGGCCGCAGCTCGCCGGGCGGTCTGGTGGCACTGACCAGCAAGAAACCCTTGTACGAGGCTTACCATCAGGTGCAGGCCACTGTCGGCACCCAAGGCCAGCGCGGAGTGGGTTTTGACTTCAGCGGCCCGGTCGATGACGACAAGCGCATCGCCTATCGTCTGATCGGTTTGACGGATCAGTCCGACACGCAGTTTGACCACAACAAGGAAAAGCGCTTCGCTCTGGCACCGACGATCAGCATCGATTTCAACGAAGATACCTCGCTGACCCTGCAAGCCTATCTGCAACACGATCCAGACGGCGGCTACCACGGTGGTGTACCGGCCGACGGCACGATTCATCAGCGCAACGGCAACCGTATCTCGCCACACTTCTTCGAAGGCGAGCCGGGTGTCGACGGTTACTCGCGTGATCAGCAATCGTTCGGTTATCAGTTTGAGCATCGCTTCAACGACGTCTTCACCGCACGGCAGAACTTCCGCTACCTCGATTCCAAAGTGAACATGGATCAGGTCTACGCCTATGGCTGGACTTCGCCGGCCAGCAACGAACTGAACCGTTATTACACTGGCGGTGACGAGCGCCTTCACGCGTTCATCGTCGACAACATGCTGCAGGCCGAATTCTTCACCGGTGCCACCAAACACACCGTGTTGATGGGAGCGGATTATCAGCGCCGCAAAACCGTGGTCGACTGGACCAGCGGTGGCCTGGCGCCGATCAATGCCTTCAATCCGGTGTACGGCAATTCGGCAATCGATATGTATGGCGAGACCAGCTATCTGCGTCGTCTGGAGCAGACCGGCGTTTACCTGCAAGACCTGATCGAGATGGACAAATGGCGCTTCTCGCTCGGCTTGCGTCAGGACTGGGTCGAGACCTCCGACGAGAACCGCATCGCTGAAGCCGGTCGTCCGCTGGGCACCGAAATCAACGATAAACGCACCAAGCTGACTGGCCGAGCGGGCGCGCTGTATCTGTTTGATAACGGTCTGGCGCCGTACATCAGCTACTCGGAGTCATTCAATCCGAATTCCTATGCTGACAGCGCCGGCAACCCGCTGGCACCGACTGACGGTACTCAGTGGGAAGTCGGCCTGAAGTATCAACCGCCGGGCACTGACAATCTGTTCACCGCCTCGCTGTTCCGCATTGATCAGGAGAACCTCGCAACCAAACTGCCGCAGGAAAACTTCTACCGCGCTGTAGGTGCTGTGCGTTCTCAGGGTCTGGAACTGGAAGCGCACATGCAGCTCACCGACAACCTGAAAGTCCTCGGCAGCTACACCTTCACCGACATCGAGTACTCGAAGTCGATGGTCAGCACCCTGAGCACAGCGACCGATGTGATCGAGAACAAGGGCAACTCACCGACTCAGGCGCCGCGCCACATGGCGTCGTTGTGGGCTGACTACAAGTTCGACAGCGCGGCACTCGACGGTCTGCGTCTGGGTGGAGGCGTACGTTATGTCGGCTACAGCTGGGCGGATGCTGAGAACACCATGAAGGTGCCGTCCTACACGCTGTTCGACGCCTCGATCGGCTATGACCTGGGCAAGGTCGGCTTGAAGGGCGTCGATGTACGCCTGAATGCGAACAATCTGACCAACGAATCCTACGTGGCTTCCTGCGCCAGTCTGAACTTCTGCTACATGGGCGAAGAGCGCAACGTCGCGGCCACGGTCAGCTATCAGTTCTAAACATTTGTCTCGTGCATAAAAAAGCCAGCCCCTGATTTCAGAGGCTGGCTTTGTCGTATCTGTGGGGAAATTTTAATGCGCGCCTATCTGGTTTTATTGCATCGCTACATTGGGCTGGCCACGGCGGTCTTTCTGCTGCTGGCCGGGATTACCGGGAGCATTCTCGCGTTCAATCATGAGCTAGATGAATGGTTGAATCCCGAGTTCTACGCGGCATCGGCCGAGGGGCAACGCTTGCCTCCGGGAGACTTGGTTGACGCTGTGCAAACGGCGCATCCCAAGCTGCAAGTCTGGTACATGGAGTATCCGAACGAGGCGGGACATACGGCTTTACTGGCGGCGGTTGCGCGTAACGATCCGGCAACCGGCAAGCCGTTTGAAGAGCGCAATCAAGTGTTCTATCTCGACCCGGTGAGTGCTGAGCAGAAGGCTAGTCGATACTGGGGTGAATGCTGTTTTCAACGGGAGAACTTCGTCCCGTTCATTCTCGAGTTCCACTACAACCTGACATTGCCGGGGAACTGGGGATTGTTGTTGATGGGACTGGTCGCCATCGCCTGGGTGATCGATTGCTTTGTCGGGCTGTGGCTGACGTTGCCACGAGGTAAGCCCTTCTGGAAGAAGTGGTCGACTGCCTGGAAGATCAAGGGCGGGCATGCTTATCGGCTCAACTTCGATCTGCATCGTGCGGGGGGATTGTGGCTGTGGTTGTTGTTGCTGCCTATTGCAGTCAGTAGCGTCGCCATGAACCTGCCGAGCCAGGTGTTTAAACCTGTCGTGTCCCTATTTTCGCCGATTGAACCTAGCGTCTATGAAGCCCGAGGGCGAATGCCTCCGGCAGACTTGGGCGTGACGCAGTTGAGTTATCAACAGGCGTACGAAAGGGCATTAGAGGAGGGCAAAAGGTTATGGCTGACAGCGGCAATTGGTGAGTTGTATTACAGCTTTGAATACAACTTCTACGGGGCTGGATTTGGACAGCATGACACTGAGGCTCACGGTAAATCCTGGCTGTTCTTTCACGGTACCGATGGGAGATTGTTGGGGCTGGAGATAGCAGGACAGGGGACGTTGGGAGAGCGGTTTTATAGATTGCAGTTGCCGATACATGGTGGACGGATCATTGGATTCACCGGGCAAGTGATGATCGCGGTGTTAGGTGTTTTGATCGCAGGGTTGTCAGGGACTGGCGTCTACATCTGGTGGCGTAAATGGCAGGCCCGTCGAAGCAGCAGCAGACGTAAAGCGGTTTGAAGGTCCGGATTTTTAAGCCCTGAAACGACAAAACCCCTGTCTGCGTTAGCAGACAGGGGTTTCGGAATTTAATCTTGACGATGACCTACTCTCACATGGGGAAACCCCACACTACCATCGGCGATGCATCGTTTCACTGCTGAGTTCGGGATGGGATCAGGTGGTTCCAACGCTCTATGGTCGTCAAGAAATTCTGTGACCAGCCCGTTACCGGAGTAACGTGCCAGCAAAAACTTGGACTTCTACTAAAACAAAACCCCAACTGCTTTCGCAATTGGGGTTTCGGAATTTAATCTTGACGATGACCTACTCTCACATGGGGAAACCCCACACTACCATCGGCGATGCATCGTTTCACTACTGAGTTCGGGATGGGATCAGGTGGTTCCAACGCTCTATGGTCGTCAAGAAATTCGGGTACTGACTCGTGACCAGATGGTCTCGCTTCAGCAAATTGGGTATGTGATAGCTTTCGGTGTTTTGCAAGATCGAACTTTCGGTTCATTTCGTCTTCACACACCGCAATCTGGCCTTTCGACGCAAATTGCTTGGGTGTTATATGGTCAAGCCTCACGGGCAATTAGTATTGGTTAGCTCAACGCCTCACAGCGCTTACACACCCAACCTATCAACGTCGTAGTCTTCGACGGCCCTTCAGGGAACTCAAGGTTCCAGTGAGATCTCATCTTGAGGCAAGTTTCCCGCTTAGATGCTTTCAGCGGTTATCTTTCCCGAACATAGCTACCCGGCAATGCCACTGGCGTGACAACCGGAACACCAGAGGTTCGTCCACTCCGGTCCTCTCGTACTAGGAGCAGCCCCTCTCAAATCTCAAACGTCCACGGCAGATAGGGACCGAACTGTCTCACGACGTTCTAAACCCAGCTCGCGTACCACTTTAAATGGCGAACAGCCATACCCTTGGGACCGGCTTCAGCCCCAGGATGTGATGAGCCGACATCGAGGTGCCAAACACCGCCGTCGATATGAACTCTTGGGCGGTATCAGCCTGTTATCCCCGGAGTACCTTTTATCCGTTGAGCGATGGCCCTTCCATACAGAACCACCGGATCACTAAGACCTACTTTCGTACCTGCTCGACGTGTCTGTCTCGCAGTCAAGCGCGCTTTTGCCTTTATACTCTACGACCGATTTCCGACCGGTCTGAGCGCACCTTCGTACTCCTCCGTTACTCTTTAGGAGGAGACCGCCCCAGTCAAACTACCCACCATACACTGTCCTCGATCCGGATAACGGACCTGAGTTAGAACCTCAAAGTTGCCAGGGTGGTATTTCAAGGTTGGCTCCACGCAGACTGGCGTCCACGCTTCAAAGCCTCCCACCTATCCTACACAAGCAAATTCAAAGTCCAGTGCAAAGCTATAGTAAAGGTTCACGGGGTCTTTCCGTCTAGCCGCGGATACACTGCATCTTCACAGCGATTTCAATTTCACTGAGTCTCGGGTGGAGACAGCGCCGCCATCGTTACGCCATTCGTGCAGGTCGGAACTTACCCGACAAGGAATTTCGCTACCTTAGGACCGTTATAGTTACGGCCGCCGTTTACCGGGGCTTCGATCAAGAGCTTCGCGTTAGCTAACCCCATCAATTAACCTTCCGGCACCGGGCAGGCGTCACACCCTATACGTCCACTTTCGTGTTTGCAGAGTGCTGTGTTTTTAATAAACAGTCGCAGCGGCCTGGTATCTTCGACCGGCATGAGCTTACGGAGCAAGTCCTTCACCCTCACCGGCGCACCTTCTCCCGAAGTTACGGTGCCATTTTGCCTAGTTCCTTCACCCGAGTTCTCTCAAGCGCCTTGGTATTCTCTACCCAACCACCTGTGTCGGTTTGGGGTACGGTTCCTGGTTACCTGAAGCTTAGAAGCTTTTCTTGGAAGCATGGCATCAACCACTTCGTCATCTAAAAGATGACTCGTCATCAGCTCTCGGCCTTAGAATCCCGGATTTACCTAAGATTCCAGCCTACCACCTTAAACTTGGACAACCAACGCCAAGCTGGCCTAGCCTTCTCCGTCCCTCCATCGCAATAACCAGAAGTACAGGAATATTAACCTGTTTTCCATCGACTACGCTTTTCAGCCTCGCCTTAGGGACCGACTAACCCTGCGTCGATTAACGTTGCGCAGGAAACCTTGG
>NZ_CP199585.1:1415000-2220000 GCF_052567255.1 Pseudomonas sp. McL0111
CCCCCAGGCGCGAGTGTCGTCACCATTGCCCGGGCGCTCGACCTTGATCACCTCGGCGCCAAGGTCGGCGAGGATCTGCCCGGCCCACGGCCCAGCCAACACTCGCGATAAATCCAGTACCCGCAGATGCGACAGCGCGCCCATAGTCGCTCTCCTATTAATAGAACGCTTGCAGACCGGTTTGCGCCCGACCCAGGATCAGTGCGTGAACGTCGTGAGTGCCTTCATAGGTATTCACCACTTCCAGGTTGACCAGGTGACGGGCCACGCCGAACTCATCGGAAATGCCATTGCCACCCAACATGTCGCGAGCCATGCGTGCGATATCCAGCGACTTGCCGCAAGAGTTGCGCTTCATGATCGAAGTGATTTCGACGGCTGCAGTGCCTTCATCCTTCATCCGACCCAAGCGCAGACAACCTTGTAGCGCCAGAGTGATCTCGGTTTGCATGTCGGCGAGCTTCTTCTGGATCAACTGAGTGGCAGCCAACGGGCGGCCGAACTGATGGCGATCCAGCGTGTATTGACGAGCGGTATGCCAGCAGAACTCGGCAGCACCCAGCGCGCCCCACGAGATGCCGTAACGTGCGGAGTTGAGGCAGGTGAACGGGCCTTTCAAGCCGCGCACATCCGGGAAGATGTTCTCTTCAGGGACAAACACGTTGTCCATGACGATTTCGCCAGTGATCGATGCGCGCAGACCGACCTTGCCGTGAATCGCCGGAGCGCTAAGGCCTTTCCAGCCCTTCTCCAGCACGAAGCCACGGATGTCGCCCGCATCGTCTTTGCCCCAGACCACGAACACATCGGCGATCGGGCTGTTGGTGATCCACATCTTCGCGCCGGTCAGGCTGTAGCCACCCTCGACTTTGCGTGCACGGGTAATCATCGCGCCCGGGTCGGAACCGTGGTTCGGCTCGGTCAGACCGAAGCAACCGATCCATTCGCCGGAAGCCAGTTTCGGCAGGTACTTCTGTTTCTGCGCTTCAGTACCGAACTCGTTGATCGGCACCATCACCAGTGAGGACTGCACGCTCATCATCGAGCGATAGCCGGAATCGACCCGCTCCACTTCGCGAGCAATCAGACCATAGCTGACGTAATTGAGGCCGCTGCCACCGTACTGCTCGGGAATGGTCGCGCCGAGCAGGCCGACCTCACCCATTTCGCGGAAGATCGCCGGATCGGTCTTCTCATGACGGAAGGCTTCAAGCACACGCGGCGCGAGGCTCTGTTGAGCGAACTGCTCGGCCGTGTCGCGGATCATGCGCTCTTCTTCGGTGAGCTGTTGATCCAGCAGCAGGGGATCGATCCAGTTGAAGCTAGCTTTACCGCCCATGAGTGAGTCCTCGCAAATCGGGTGAATTAACGTGGCATTGATCCTAGGCCCGGTTCGCCAATGCGGCAAACGAGGATTTCGCATCCTGTTGTGCTAATTTCTCACTCCGTAACGTCGGCAAGCGCCTTTTATAAGATGTATTAGTGAGGTTGAAGTACATGCGCAGAAA
Source organism: Pseudomonas sp. McL0111 (assembly GCF_052567255.1). Lineage (NCBI taxonomy): Bacteria > Pseudomonadati > Pseudomonadota > Gammaproteobacteria > Pseudomonadales > Pseudomonadaceae > Pseudomonas > Pseudomonas sp. McL0111. The sequence goes on from NZ_CP199585.1 coordinate 1,416,509, forward strand.
AATCCCCAGTACCGCGGCACTGATCAGCTTCGAAGCCGCAGCCCGCCACGAGAGCTTCACCAGGGCCGCCGAGGAACTTTCCCTCACCCAAGGCGCTATTTGCCGACAGATCGCCAGCCTTGAAGAGTTCCTGAGCGTGGAACTGTTCCGACGCTCGCGGCGCGGGGTGAAGCTGACCGAAGCGGGGCTTTCCTACAGCCGACGGGTCGCCACCCAACTCGATGCGGTCGAGCGCGACACCCTCTCGGTAATGGGCCAGCAGGGCGCCAATGTGATCGAACTGGCGGTGGTGCCGACCTTCGGCACCCAATGGCTGTTGCCGAGACTCAAAGACTTCCAGTTCAAACATCCTGAAGTCACCGTCAACCTGACCAACCGCACCCGCCCCTTCCTGTTTGCCGATACCGAGTTCGATGCGGCGATCTACTTCGGCGATGCCGATTGGTCGGGTACCGAATCCCACAGACTGATGGGCGAGAATCCGATGCCGGTATGCAGTCCTGCCCTGATCGGCAACAGGACGCATCTGAAGCCTGAAGAGATCGCCGAACTGCCACTGCTGCAACAGACCACTCGGCCATATGCCTGGCGACAGTGGTTCAACTCGCAGCAACTGAATATCCCTCGCGACATGACAGGTCCGCGCTACGAGCTATTCTCGATGCTGGCCCAAGCAGCCATGCACGACATGGGCATCGCACTGATTCCTCCGTTCCTGATCCAGCGCGAATTGGCCGAGAAACGCCTGGTGATTGCCAACCCTCAGGCGCTCTCCAGCATCAAGGCGTATTACCTGATGATTCCGGAGCGAAAAGTCGAATCGGCGTCATTAAGGGCATTTCGCGACTGGCTGGTAAATCAGGCACAGAGCTACAAGCTAGAGGAATAGCGGCTTGTGACACTTGCTGACCCCGTAGTCAGAATAATTGAAGCACTACAGATATAAGTATTTGTCGCATATTCACAGACTGTATCCGAAAGTCGTACAGTCGTCCCACAAGCGCCTGCCAGCATGGCTTTGCGCCTGTATCCCATGCCGATATCCGCTCATTCACCCCGCCGATGTGTAAATTCTTTAAATTCAGCCAGAATCCTTACAAGGCACGGCCTGCAAGGGATTCAGCCGGCCATCTGCGACATTCGGTCACGGCATGACTTGTAGTTAATTTTCCGTCACCCGTCATAATCCCTTGAAGGGCATAAAGTTCGCCTGCAAAATGCCGCGCCCCGCCCTGATTTGGCGGGATCGTGCTGATCGGCCGCCCCAGCCGCACCATCCGTAGTGCATGGGTTTACTCAATAAGATCACGCAGGAGATTTGACGTGCACATTGGTGTTCCTCTCGAAACCCAGACCGGTGAAACACGGGTTGCTGCAACCCCGGAAACCATTAAGAAGCTGATCGGCCAAGGTCATCAGGTCACTGTGCAATCCGGCGCCGGCGTTAAAGCCAGCGTTGTAGACAGTGCCTATGAGGCGGCAGGCGCAACCATTGGCAGCGCCAACGATGCGTTTGGTGCCGAGCTGATTCTCAAGGTGGTCGCACCCAGCGATGCCGAACTGACGCTGATCAAGCGTGGTGCGGTGCTGGTGGGCATGCTCAATCCGTTCAGCAATGAAACCATCGCCAAGATGGCCGAGTGCGGGATTACCGCATTTGCCCTTGAAGCGGCGCCACGCACCTCCCGGGCCCAGAGCCTCGATGTGCTGTCGTCCCAAGCGAACATTGCCGGCTATAAAGCCGTGTTGTTGGCCGCTCACTACTATCCGCGCTTCATGCCGATGCTGATGACGGCTGCGGGCACCGTGAAAGCGGCGCGCGTGCTGATTCTCGGCGCCGGTGTGGCGGGATTGCAGGCGATTGCCACGGCGAAACGTCTGGGTGCGGTCATCGAAGCCTCCGACGTGCGTCCGGCCGTGAAAGAGCAAATCGAATCCCTCGGCGCCAAGTTCGTCGACGTGCCTTATGAGACCGATGAAGAGCGTGAATGCGCTGTCGGTGTCGGCGGTTACGCCCGGCCAATGCCGGCGAGCTGGATGCAGCGTCAGGCTCAGGCAGTGCACGAGCGCGCCAAACAGGCCGACATCGTCATCACCACCGCGTTGATTCCGGGTCGCAAGGCTCCGGTGCTGTTGAGCGCGGAAACCGTGGCGCAGATGAAGCCGGGTTCGGTGGTCATCGACCTCGCAGCGGCTCAGGGTGGCAACTGCCCGCTGACCGTGGCTGATCAGGTAGTGATCGCGAATGGCGTCACTATCGCCGGCCCGACCAATCTGGCCGGTGAAGTCGCCGCAGACGCCTCGGCGCTGTACGCCCGCAACCTGCTGGACTTCCTGAAGCTGGTCTTCACTAAAGAAGGCCAGTTCGAAGTGAACCTCGAAGACGATATCGTCGCCGCGTGCCTGATGTGCCGCGACGGCCAAGTCATCCGCAAAAACGCCTAAGCAGGGATTCAGACGATGGAAGAGCTTATCTCCCCCGGTATCTACAACCTGATCATCTTCGTGCTGGCGATTTATGTCGGTTATCACGTGGTCTGGAACGTTACACCTGCGCTGCACACGCCACTGATGGCGGTGACCAACGCGATCTCCGCAATCGTCATCGTCGGCGCCATGCTTGCCGCCGCACTGACCGTCACGCCGCTGGGCAAGACCATGGGCACCCTCGCCGTGGCACTGGCCGCGGTCAACGTGTTCGGTGGCTTCCTGGTGACCCGCCGCATGCTTGAGATGTTCAAGAAGAAAGCCCCGAAAGTAAAAGAAGAGGCGCCGAAGTAATGAGCATGAATCTCGTCACGACGCTCTACCTGATCGCGTCGATCTGCTTCATCCAGGCCCTCAAAGGTCTGTCGCACCCGACCACGTCGCGCCGCGGCAACCTGTTCGGCATGCTCGGCATGGCGCTGGCCATTCTGACCACCGTCGGCCTGATCTATAAGCTTGGCGCTGAGTTGGCCACTGCGGGCATCGGTTACGTGATCGTCGGTCTGTTGGTCGGCGGCACCGCCGGTTCGATCATGGCCAAGCGCGTTGAAATGACCAAGATGCCGGAACTGGTCGCCTTCATGCACAGCATGATCGGTCTGGCAGCGGTGTTCATCGCCATTGCTGCAGTCGTTGAGCCGCAGTCGCTGGGCATCGTCAAACAGCTGGGCGACTCGATCCCGACGGGCAACCGTCTGGAGCTGTTCCTCGGCGCGGCAATTGGTGCAATCACCTTCTCCGGTTCGGTGATCGCGTTCGGCAAGCTGTCGGGCAAGTACAAGTTCCGCCTGTTTCAGGGCGCACCGGTACAGTTCGCCGGTCAGCACAAGCTGAACGCAGTGCTGGGTCTGGCGACATTGGTGTTTGGTCTGATCTTCATGTTCACCGGCAACCTCAGCGCATTTGCACTGATGCTCGTGCTGGCGTTCGTGATGGGCGTGCTGATCATCATCCCGATCGGTGGCGCCGACATGCCGGTGGTGGTGTCGATGCTCAACAGCTATTCCGGCTGGGCGGCGGCGGGTATCGGTTTCTCGCTGAACAACTCGATGCTGATCATTGCCGGTTCGCTGGTGGGTTCGAGCGGTGCGATTCTGTCGTACATCATGTGCAAGGCGATGAACCGTTCCTTCTTTAATGTACTGCTCGGTGGTTTCGGCAACACGGCCGACGCTGGCCCGGCCGGTGCGAAAGAAGCACGTCCGGTGAAATCCGGTTCGGCTGACGACGCAACCTTCCTGCTGACCAACGCCGACACAGTGATCATCGTGCCGGGCTACGGTCTGGCGGTGGCCCGCGCACAACACGCGCTGAAAGAGCTGACCGAGAAGCTGACCCATCGTGGCGTGACCGTGAAGTACGCGATCCACCCGGTCGCGGGTCGGATGCCGGGGCACATGAACGTTCTGCTCGCCGAGGCCGAAGTGCCTTACGACCAGGTGTTCGAGATGGAAGACATCAACTCCGAGTTCGGTCAGGCCGACGTGGTACTGGTGCTCGGTGCCAACGACGTGGTCAACCCGGCCGCCAAGAACGATCCGAAATCGCCGATTGCCGGCATGCCGATCCTCGAAGCGTTCAAGGCCAAGACCATCATCGTCAACAAGCGCTCGATGGCCAGCGGTTATGCCGGCCTGGACAACGAACTGTTCTATCTGGACAAGACCATGATGGTCTTCGGCGACGCGAAGAAAGTCATCGAAGACATGGTCAAAGCCGTCGAGTAACCCTCGCTGCTTGAGCCAACGCCCCGACTTGTCGGGGCGTTTTTGTTTGTGCAAAACGTCGGACAATATGCCGCGTTGTTACCGATCCAGTAACGGTGTTTTACTTGAAACCCGCTAAATAGACGCCTCGTTTGCGACCTTGGTAGCGGGACAGGCGCCCGCCTAATTCACTAGACTGCGCATCCTGCTACTCGCTTCCCGAGATAATAATCCATGTACCGTGACCGTATTCGCCTGCCTTCGTTGTTGGATAAAGTGATGAGCGCCGCCGACGCCGCCGCACTGATTGAGGACGGTATGACCGTCGGCATGAGCGGCTTCACCCGCGCCGGCGAAGCCAAGGCTGTCCCGCACGCATTGGCCGAGCGGGCCAAGGTCACGCCGCTGAAAATCAGCCTGATGACCGGCGCCAGTCTGGGCAACGACCTCGACAAGCAACTGACCGAAGCCGGCGTACTGTCGCGGCGCATGCCGTTCCAGGTCGACAGCACCTTGCGCAAGGCAATCAACGCCGGCGAAGTGATGTTCATCGACCAGCATCTCTCGGAAACCGTCGAGCAACTGCGCAACCAACAACTGAAGCTGCCAGACATTGCAGTCATCGAAGCCGTGGCCATCACCGAACAAGGCCACATCGTACCGACCACTTCGGTGGGCAACTCGGCGAGCTTCGCGATTTTTGCCAAACACGTGATCGTCGAGATCAACCTGGCGCACAACGCCAACCTCGAAGGTCTGCATGACATCTATATCCCGACCTATCGCCCGACGCGCACGCCGATCCCGCTGGTAAAAGTCGACGACCGCATCGGCAGCACCGCGATCCCGATCCCGCCGGAGAAGATCGTCGCCATCGTCATCACCCAACAGCCGGATTCGCCTTCCACCGTGTCGTCGCCGGACGTCGACACCAATGCCATCGCCGATCACCTGATCACCTTCTTCAAACAGGAAGTCGACGCCGGGCGCATGACCAACAAGCTCGGTCCGTTGCAGGCGGGGATCGGCAACATCGCCAACGCGGTGATGTGCGGTTTGATCGACTCGCCGTTCGAAGACCTGACCATGTACTCCGAAGTGCTGCAGGATTCGACCTTCGACCTGATCGACGCCGGCAAGCTGAGCTTCGCTTCGGGTAGCTCGATCACCTTGTCCGAGCGCCGCAACACCGATGTGTTCGGCAACCTGGAGAAGTACAAAGACAAACTGGTGCTGCGCCCGCAGGAGATCTCCAACCATCCGGAAGTCGTGCGGCGCCTGGGCATCATCGGGATCAACACGGCGCTGGAGTTCGATATCTACGGCAACGTCAACTCCACCCATGTCTGCGGTACGCGGATGATGAACGGTATCGGCGGTTCCGGTGACTTCGCCCGTAACGCGCACCTGGCGATCTTCGTCACCAAGTCGATTGCCAAGGGCGGCGCGATTTCCAGCGTGGTGCCGATGGTCAGCCACGTCGACCATACCGAGCATGACGTCGACATTTTGGTGACCGAGGTCGGCCTGGCCGATCTGCGCGGCCTGGCACCACGCGAGCGCGCGCGGGTGATCATCGACAACTGTGTGCACCCGGACTATCGCCAGGCATTGAATGATTACTTCACCGCAGCCTGTGCAATCGGTGGTCACACCCCGCACATCCTGCGTGATGCGCTGAGCTGGCACATCAATCTGGAAGAAACCGGCCGCATGCTGAAGGCGTAATCCGCACAGACAGACCGCTGGCGCAAACACAATTTGCGTCAGCGGAATCTCGCAAACACCATCTCTGTCAAAAACTGTACTGCTGTACCGGTCATTTCCTACAGCATTTGCCTACCAATCCCGCCGAATTGAACAAAAATGCACCAGATAAGGGCGGATAGGTACAGTTTGCGCGATTTTGACCCGTACACCCCCTATAAACAGTTAACTGGTCACTCACAATACAGTTGAACTGTATCTAGAGAGACTAGGCAAACGAGAGGATCATGGGCACCAGTCAAACCACTACCTGATCCCGCCACAAGCGGAAGGATGTCAACCATGGAACGTACACTCAGTTCCGAACTGTTCTTCGAAGACAAAGCTGAAAAAACCCAGGCTTCCATGCCTTTGCGCGTTATCGCCAACCTGATGTTGTGGCAGCGCCGCATCTCCAGCCGCCATCAACTGGCTCGTCTGGACTCGCGTCTGCTGGCTGATGCCGGGATTAGCGAAGCACAACGCTACGAAGAGCTGAGCAAGCCGTTCTGGCGCTAAGTAGCGTCGCTGGCTCTGGTCGTTAGACCCACCGCCAGCAACCCGAATTGAACAAGCAAAACCCGTCGTGGGAAACCACGACGGGTTTTGTCGTTTTGAAGGCTGAAAACCTCCGGTACAGGCACCGCTGTGAAACACCAATACAGTTTTCAAATATGCTGATCTGAACCAGTACAATTTTGCATCGGTGTATCTGCCTCGGCCGCTGTATCAGGCTCAACATGACCTTCCGCCTCCATTGGCAGAAGGAATACGTCATGAATGACTTACAGGATGTTTCAGCGCTTTCAATTTCACTGCCGGCCCGCAAAAACGTTCTGCGGCGTTTGTTGCGGCGCTTCTGGCATAGCCTGGAGCGAGCAAGGACGCGGCGTCTGCTGGCTCAGCTCGATGGTCGGGATCTTGCCGATCTGGGCCTGAGCCACGCTGACCGGCTCAATGAACTGGATAAACCTTTCTGGCGCTAGCACTTTGCCCACTGGGCGAACCGAGTGCACAAGCCTAATATCCACGCAGAACGTGGCGAATGCTCTGCGACCGGCGTCTGACTCCTCAGACATCGAGCCACCTCTCCATCCGGTTTATTCACAGGAGTTACACCATGTCCCGTCTTCGCCTGCTCAGTGCTGCCGCCCTGCTGGCCGTGGCTGCCAACGCCAGCGCTACCAGTTTCATCGTGACCACCGACGCCGTCGTCGGCGCACTCAAGTCTTCCTCCGACGCGACTTCCGACGTTTCTTCGTCGTTCCGTGACGACAAGATCGTTCTCGCTGCTCGCGACGACGCCGCCAGCTTCGTGGCCAGCGAAGGCGAGATCCGTGGCGTGAAACTGGAAAGCGCTCTGGATCACATCCGCCATCAGGCCCCACAGCTGAACGCGACCGATGCACAGTTGGCACAAGCCATTCTGACGATCTAAGCAAGCGGCACTGCGGGACACGCCGGCCGTGTCCCGATGTTTCGGCGCTGGCTCTGGCCCGGGCATTGCGCTAGCCTTGGGGCTCGCTAACAGTTACCGAGTCTCATGCGTTTTCTTACACATCTGCTTATACCCTCTGTCTTGATCACCACCTGCTGGGCGACCTCGGTCGACGCCTTTGACGTGTCGACACAAAACATCGTCGTCACCGGTTACGCCACCAGCATGGTGTCTTCCGCGCCGTTCGACCGTAAACTGTTGCTCGCCGCTCACGATGACGCGGCGGCGTTTGTTGCCAGTGACGGTCAACTGCGAGGCTCGCAGCTCGAATCGGCGCTGCATTACCTGCGCAAGACCCGTCCAAAACTTCATGTCAGCGACCTTGAACTGGCACAGGCAATTCTCGTCCAATAGTTATCCCTGTCTTTGTCCCTTCGGAGTCGTTCCATGCGTAGCCCGCTGATTGCTGCCGCCCTTGGCCTTTTGTTGTTGGCCGATATGGCCCAGGCACACACCCTGGTAGCCACCAGTAACATCATCGTCCGTGCCTCCCAGCGCACTATCGATTTCACCTCCGATACCACCACGTCGATCCGCGACTCGAAAATCATCCGTGAAGCCCACGACGATGCTGCGAGCTTCGTTGCCACCAACGGTGATATCCGTGGCGCGCACCTTGAAGCAGCGATCAATACTTTGCGCACCCGCGTTCCGGAAGCCCGCGACGCCAGTGATCAGGTACTCGCCGAAGCCATTCTCGCGCTGTGAAGTCACTCGGCGCCTGGCTGCTGGCCGGGACGCTGTTGCTGCTTGGCAACAGTGCCCACGCCAGTCTGCAACTGCGGCTCAAGACCGACGGTCTGAGCCCCGCCCAACAACAGGCCAGCCAGGCGCTGCTTGATGAAGCAATGCAAAAGTTGCCGCCGCGCTTTATCGAGCAACTGGATCGGCGCATCGATGTCGGCTGGACCGACGACATGCCGAGCAACGCCTACGGCCAGGCAACACTGGTCGCCGAACTCGATCTGAACCGCAAACTGCTCGCCAGCCTCACCGATGGCAGCGCCGCCAAAGAAAAAACCAATCGCCCCCACGGCACTGTGCGTCAGGAAATGCTCGCCACGGTGTTGCACGAACTCACCCACATTTATGACCGCGCACGTCTGTGGCCTGCCGCCGAACGCACGCTGATCCAGCGCTGTACCCGGCGCAACGCCAGCAGTGGACTGGTCGGCATCCCCGATGAATGCCGTGGTCAGAATGACCGCCGCTTTACCCTCAGCGATGATCCACGCCTGCTCGACCTCGCCGGTTGGCAGCAATACGTCGGGCGTCGTGGCGAACGTGAGCAGCACAACCGGCAGATCGCCCGCAGCCCTGACTTGTACGAGATCTCCAGCCCGAAAGAATTCGTCGCGGTCAACATGGAGTATTTCCTCCTCGACCCGAGTTACGCCTGCCGCCGTCCGGCGCTGTATCGCTATTACAAGGAACGCTTCGGCTGGGCGCCGCCCGCCAAGGACACCTGCAGCAAGACCTTCGCGTTTCTGAATGCTGGTAACGATTTCGCCAAACAGCCCTTGGGCCAGGTCGATCCGGAACGGGTTTACGCCGTCGATTATCTGTTGGCCGAAGCCAATCAGAACTGGGTCAGCCGCTGGGGCCACAGCATGTTGCGTCTGGTGATCTGCGCACCGGGTCGGCCACGGGGCCCGGACTGCCGGCTCGATCTGGATCAGCATCTGGTGCTGTCGTACCGCGCCTTCGTCGGCGATGTGCAGCTATCGAGTTGGGACGGACTGGTCGGCAAATACCCGTCGCGACTGTTCGTATTGCCGCTGGCACAGGTGATCGACGAATACACCAAGACCGAACTGCGCAGCCTCGCTTCCGTACCGCTGAATTTGTCTCGCAGCGAGATCGAAGACGTGGTCGAACACGCCGCCGAGATGCACTGGAGCTACGACGGCAACTACTTCTTCCTGTCCAACAACTGCGCAGTGGAAAGCCTGAAATTGCTACGCAGCGGCAGCAACAATGCACAACTCACCGGCCTCGACAGCATCATGCCCAATGGCTTGCTTGAAGTGCTCAAGGGCCGTGGGCTTGCTGATACCAGCGTGCTGGACGACCCAAAGGAAGCGCTGCGACTTGGCTACCGTTTCGACTCGTTCAGGGATCGTTATCAGGCGATGTTTGATGTGCTGAAAAAGCAATTACCGATCAAGCAGAACAGCGTCGAGGAATGGCTTTCACTCTCGGCCGAAGAGCGTCGCCCGTGGTTCGAACGCGCCGACCTGCGCACCAGCGCCGCGCTGTTATTACTGGAACAGGCGAGTTTCCGTCGGCAATTGTTGCTGGCCCAGGATGAGGTCAAACAGCGTTACCTCGGTGCCCGGGAACTGGAGAACGGCGGCATGGACAAGGCAAACGCGACCTTGCAGCAGATCCTCGCCAACAGCGGCTTCCTCAGCCGCCCGGCAGAACTGCTGGATTCGCGCGGTTACGGTCTGCCACAGCCGAGCGAGTCAAGTCGACTGGAAGCCGAAAGCAGCCAGCGCCAGAAACAACTGCTGGCGCTGTCCGGGGATCTCGACAAGGAAGTAAGGGCGCTGCTAGAGCCCAAGCGGGCTGCGGAGATTGCCGCCAACGAGGCCAACGTGAAACAGATCGGCGAGCACTTGCGCAAACTGCACAAGGCCGCGGGTGGGCTGGAGCTGCCTTAAAACCCCTGTGGTGAGGGAGCAAGCTCCCTCACCACAGTTAACGCGATCAGTTGAGAACACCGTCCAGAACTTCATAGACGATCCCGGTACCGACCGCGATCAGCACAATGTCACTCCCTGCCCGGCGCCATTCATAGCCCGGGTACACCGGCAAACGCCCCAGCGCCCGCCCATCCAGCCGCTCGCCGTAATAGCCGTGCGGTAGCGGCCGGCCACGCTCCAGACGAATCCCCGGAGGTGGCGGTGCACCGCGCACGAAGTAGCCATGATTGTCATGAATGGTCTGGCGCACCGGGCCAAAATCGCGAGGTGGCGGGCCACCACGGTGACTGCTTTGCCAGTCATGGTGATCGTCACCGCGATTGTCGTGCTGGCCCTGTTGCGGGCCGCCGTGGTCGTGATCGTCGCGTTGATCATTGTGCTGATCGGCGCTGGCCAGCAGCGGTGTCGCGCTGATCATCAGCACGCCCAGACCGGCAATCAGACGTTTCGGCATTTTCATCGGGTATTTCCTCACTGCACTAACAGCAAAAAGGGATTCAGAACGTGGTTCTGAATCCCTCGGTCTTGCTCATTTAGTCTGTGCCGCGAGGCGCTAATTCCTCTGTATCAGGAACTTTACCTTCAGCTGACGCGGGCCTTACGCACGCCTTCGGACAATGCCGAACACAGGCTCAGCACACCGTCGATGGCCTGCGCCGGAGTCTCGGCATTGGCAATGTGATCGATCAACGCCGAACCCACTACCACGCCCTCGGCCAGACGCGCGATCGCAGCCGCTTGCTCTGGCGTACGGATACCGAAACCGATGCTGATCGGCAAATCGGTATGGCGACGCAGACGCGCCAGCGCTTCTTCGACGTGTTCCAGCGTGGCGGCGCCAGCACCGGTCACACCGGCAACCGACACGTAATAGACAAAACCCGAGCTGCCATTGAGCACTTTCGGCAGACGCACATCGTCAGTAGTCGGCGTGGTCAGACGGATGAAGTCGATCCCGGCAGCCTGGGCCGGGTCGCACAGCTCCGAGTTGTGCTCTGGCGGCATGTCGACCACGATCAGACCATCAACACCGGCCTCTTTGGCATCAGCGATGAAACGCGGGACGCCGTACATGTGGATCGGGTTGAAATAACCCATCAACACCAGCGGCGTGTCGCTGTTGTCCTCGCGGAACTCGCGAACCATTTGCAGGGTTTTCAGCAGATTCTGTTTGGCGCCCAAGGCACGGATGTTGGCCAGTTGAATCGCCGGGCCATCCGCCATCGGATCGGTGAAGGGCATGCCCAGCTCGATCACATCGGCACCTGCTTTCGGCAGACCTTTGAGGATCGCCAGCGACGTGTCGTAGTCCGGGTCGCCCGCCGTGACAAAGGTCACCAGCGCGGCGCGATTCTGTTGCTTGAGTTCGGCAAAGCGGGTTTGCAGGCGGCTCATCAGTGTTTCTCCTGCTTGGACTGTTCCATATGGTGCATGACGGTCTGCATGTCTTTGTCGCCACGGCCGGACAGGTTGACCACCATCAGGTGATCCTTCGGCAGGGTCGGTGCGCGTTTGAACACTTCAGCCAGGGCGTGGGCGCTTTCCAGTGCAGGAATGATCCCTTCCAGACGGCAGCATTTGTGGAAGGCATCGAGCGCTTCATCGTCGGTCACCGAGGTGTACTGGACGCGACCGATGTCATGCAACCACGCGTGTTCCGGGCCGATGCCCGGGTAGTCGAGGCCAGCGGAAATCGAGTGCGCGTCGATGATCTGGCCATCGTCGTCCTGCAGCAGGAAGGTACGGTTGCCGTGCAACACACCCGGTACGCCGCCATTGAGGCTGGCCGCGTGCTTGCCGGTTTCGATGCCGTAACCGGCAGCTTCAACACCGATGATCTCGACGCTCTTGTCGTCGAGGAACGGGTGGAACAGGCCCATCGCGTTGGAACCGCCACCGATGCACGCCACCAGGCTGTCCGGCAGGCGACCTTCCTGGGCTTGCAACTGCTCGCGGGTTTCCTTGCCGATCACCGCCTGGAAGTCGCGAACCATCGCCGGGTACGGGTGCGGGCCAGCCACGGTGCCGATCAGGTAGAAAGTGCTATCGACGTTGGTCACCCAGTCACGCAGCGCTTCGTTCATCGCGTCTTTCAGGGTACCGGTGCCGGCAACCACCGGGATCACCTCGGCGCCCAGCAGCTTCATGCGGAACACGTTGGCCTGTTGGCGCTCGATGTCGGTGGTGCCCATGTAGATCACGCAGTCCAGACCGAAACGTGCAGCCACGGTGGCAGTTGCCACGCCGTGCATGCCGGCGCCGGTCTCGGCGATGATGCGTTTCTTGCCCATGCGCCGCGCCAGCAGAATCTGACCGATGCAGTTGTTAATCTTGTGCGCGCCTGTGTGGTTCAGCTCTTCGCGCTTGAGGTAGATCTTCGCGCCGCCACAGAACTCGGTCAGACGCTCGGCGAAGTACAGCGGGCTCGGGCGTCCGACGTAGTCACGCTGGAAGTAGGCCAATTCCTCTTTGAATGCAGGATCTTCCTTGGCCGTTTCGTATTCGCGGGCCAGATCGAGGATCAACGGCATCAGGGTTTCAGCGACATAACGACCGCCGAACGCGCCGAACAGGCCGTTGTCATCAGGGCCGTTACGCAGATTGGAGGTGTTCGAAGTCTGGGTCATGGTGTGCTCCAGGTGAATTCGGATGAGAAGACAATGACGCCCACTCTACCCCTGACCTTCTAAGCTGAAAACCGATAAGATCGCCACAACCTGTCAGGAAAACTCACAGATCCCATGAGCCACGACCTTCCCCCGTTGAACGCCTTGCGTGCGTTCGAAGCCACCGCTCGGCTAAACAGCGTCAGCCAGGCCGCCGAACAACTGCACGTAACCCACGGTGCCGTCAGCCGCCAGCTGAAAGTGCTGGAAGAACACTTGGGCGTCAGCCTGTTCGTCAAGGAAGGACGCGGCCTGAAACTCACAGATGCCGGCACAAGATTGCGCGACGCCAGCGGCGAGGCTTTCGAGCGTTTGCGCAGTGTTTGCGCCGAACTGACGCAAAGCACCGCTGATGCGCCGTTCGTCCTGGGCTGCTCCGGTAGCTTGCTCGCACGCTGGTTCATCCCGCGCCTGGGACGGCTCAATGCTGACTTGCCGGACTTGCGCCTGCACTTGTCCGCGGGAGAAGGCGATCTCGATCCACGCCGCCCGGGGCTCGACGCTTTGTTGCTGTTCGCCGAACCGCCATGGCCGGCCGACATGCAGGTCTATGAACTGGCCAGCGAGCGTATCGGCCCAGTGATGAGCCCGATGTTCAGCGGCTACCAGCGGTTACAAGCCGCGCCAGCCGAAGCGTTGCTCAACGAACCGTTGCTGCACACCACATCGCGCCCGCAGGCCTGGCCAAGCTGGGCACAGCAAAACCACCTCGACGCCAAGGCGTTGAAGTTGGGACAGGGTTTCGAGCATTTGTATTATTTGCTGGAGGCGGCGGTGGCAGGGCTTGGCGTGGCGATTGCCCCTGAGCCGCTGGTGACCGAAGACTTGAAGGCCGGTCGCCTGGTTGCGCCGTGGGGCTTTTGTGAAACCCCGGCGCAACTGGCGTTGTGGCTACCCAAGCGCGCCGCAGACGGACGCGCCCGGCAATTGGCGCAGTGGCTCAAACAAGAGCTGCGCCAGACGGATCACTCGCCGCGTTTGAACAGCAAGTAAGCGGCCAGCAGCCCCAGTGCACCGACTGCCACGCCGGCAGTCGTCCACGGATGTTCCTGCGCGTAATCACGGGTGGCGATCCCGGTCTCGCGGGTTTTGACTTTGACTTCTTCGTAAGCATCGCTGAGCAGGTGACGCGAATGTTTCAGCGCACTTTCAGCATTGCCTTTCAGCGCCTTGAGGGTCTTGCGCGACTCGTCCGAGGCGTCGTCTTTGAGGCTTTCCAACGATTTGAGCAGACTCTCGATCTCGGCTTCCATGCTTTGCAACGAGGCTTTACGTAAAGAGGTGTTGGCCATGGTGGCTCTCCTGCATTGGTGATGAGTGGCGTGTGTTGTTTGGGACTTCGCAGGTTTGAGAAAGTGCAGAAATTCTGAACTTCACCTCGCTGCGGGCCGACCAAATCAATACCCGGAATCACTGCTAGGCTGTAATTCAGCCACCAAGGAGATCGTTATGAGTGACCATCACACGTACAAAAAAGTCGAGCTGGTCGGTTCATCCCCCAGCAGCATCGAAGACGCCATCAACAACGCACTGGCCGAAGCCAGCAAGAGCATCAAGCATCTGGAATGGTTTGAAGTGATCGACACTCGCGGTCATATCAAAGATGGCAAGGCCGCACACTTTCAGGTAACCCTGAAAGTCGGTTTCCGGATTGCCAGCAGCTGATATTGAACTACGCTTCTGAACTTGCGCGCTGGCCGAGTGCCATAGGAATGGCAAAGCGCTATAGGGTGAGCGCATCGGGTAGATGACTCGATGCCCGCCTCTTTTAATCCGACCAGGGAGTGCGACCGATGAAGAAGTTTATATTGGCAGTAGGTTTGTTGAGCCTTGCGGGTGGTGCGTTTGCTGCCGGCAAGCCATGTGAAGAGCTGAAAAGCGAGATCGCGGCGAAAATCGATGCCAAAGGGGCAAAGAACTATTCGCTGGAAATTGTCGATAAAGGTGCAGCCGCAGACGGCAAGGTCGTCGGCAAATGCGAAGGTGGCGCCAAGGAAATCGTCTACAAACGCGGCTGATCGCGCCTGAAATGCAAAAGCCGACGCAAATGCGTCGGCTTTTTTGTGAGCACTGTAATCCCACCTTCTGTGGCGAGGGAGCTTGCTCCCGCTGGACTGCGCAGCAGGCCCTTTTTTGATTCAGCATTGGGGCCGCTTCGCGACCCAGCGGGAGCAAGCTCCCTCGCCACAGTTTTTTAATCACTCAACGTCTGTATTAGCCCTTCATCACCTGCGACAACAACTCGTAGGAATGCAGGCGATCAGCGTGCTCATACAGATCGCAGGTAAAGATCAGCTCATCCGCCTGAGTCTGTTCAACCAGCACTTCCAGCTTCGCCCGGATTTTCTGCGGACTGCCGACCATCGCCAAACCCAGGAAATCACCCACCGCTTCACGCTCATGCGGCAGCCACAGACCTTCCATGGTTTTCACGGGCGGGCGCTGCACCAGGCTCTGTCCACGCATCAACGCAAGAATGCGCTGGTACACCGAGGTCGCCAGATAATCAGCTTGCTCGTCGGTATCCGCCGCCACCAGCGGCACGCCGAGCATCACGTAGGGCTTGTCGAGCACTGCCGACGGCTTGAAGTGATTGCGGTAGACGCGAATCGCCTCGTGCATGAAACGCGGCGCGAAATGTGAGGCAAAGGCGTAAGGCAAACCGCGCTCGCCAGCCAATTGCGCACTGAACAGACTGGAACCGAGCAGCCAGATTGGCACATTGGTGCCGGTACCCGGCATCGCGATCACGCGCTGATCCGGGGTTCGCGGGCCGAGGAAGCGCACCAGTTCGGCAACGTCTTCGGGGAAATCGTCAGCACTGCCGGAACGCTCACGGCGCAAGGCGCGCGCGGTCAACTGGTCGGAGCCGGGCGCACGACCGAGGCCGAGGTCGATACGTCCCGGGTACAGGCTTTCGAGAGTGCCGAACTGCTCGGCGATCACCAGCGGCGCATGGTTGGGCAGCATCACCCCCCCGGAGCCGACGCGAATGCTCGACGTCCCGCCAGCCAGATAACCCAGCAATACCGAGGTCGCGGAACTGGCAATGCCGTCCATGTTGTGGTGCTCGGCGACCCAGAAACGGGTGTAGCCGAGTTTCTCGACATGCTGGGCCAGATCCAGCGAATTGCGCAGCGACTGCGCGGGGCTGCCGTTCTCGCGGACCGGCACCAGATCGAGGGTGGAAAACTTAACGTCGGACAGTTGCTTCATGAACCTGCTTCTCCGAATGGGGTGCAGGTTTTTTCTTGCGAACGAAAACCTGCCGAATTCATAGGCGTGTTCATTGCAATAAGGGCATATACCCGAGTTTCAATAGCAGAGCGAAAAAACCTACTAAAAAAGTCAACGATTCAGACAGGCTGAACTTTGCTCCCGCGTCTATCCTCAGAAGCCTTGCAAGCTAAAACCACGACGGCGCGGCGTTCCGCGCCAGATTTTGAGGAGGTACACATGGCTATCGTGAAAAAAGCATCCGCACATTGGGCTGGTGATCTGAAAACCGGTATCGGCTCGATTTCCACCGAGACCGGCGTCCTCAGAGAAGCACCCTACGGCTTCAAGGCGCGCTTCGAGGGCGGCAAGGGCACCAACCCGGAAGAGCTGATCGGTGCGGCGCATGCCGGCTGTTTCTCCATGGCATTTTCGATGATTCTTGGCGATGCCGGCCTCAAGGCCGAGTCGATCGACACCAGCGCCGAGGTCACTCTGGATCAGGTCGAAGGCGGCTTTGCGATCACCGCGGTGAAGCTGATTCTCAAAGCGAAGATTCCGGGGGCGACCCAGGCGCAGTTTGATGAGCTGAGCAAAAAGGCCAAGGAAGGATGCCCGGTATCCAAGGTGCTGAATGCGCAGATCAGCCTGGAAGCGACGCTGGTCAGTTGATTTTCGGACACTTTGAATAAGGCGTTGCCAGCGCTGACGCCTTCGCTGGCAAGCCAGCTCCCACAGGGATTTGTGTTAGACACGGTCAATGTGGGAGTGGGCTTGCCCGCGAAGGCAATCTAACAACCACCACAATGCTTGAAAGTGTCAGCTAAAGATGTGAGCAAAGTCAGCACCCGCTCAGCCAAAATATGCTCGAATAAGCACCAGCAGTTTCAGCGCATGACCATGCGCGCTGCTTTCAGGGAGCTTCACCATGAAACGTATTGGCTTGGCGATTCTGTGCAGTGCATTGGCCACATCGGTTCTTGCGGCACCCAAAGACTGCGAAGAACTGAAGAACGAGATCGAAGTAAAGATTCAGGCCAACGCCGTGCCTTCCTACACCCTTGAGATCGTGAGCAAGGAAGAGGCGGACAAACACGACGTGGCCATGGTTGTCGGTACCTGCGACTACGGCACCAAAGCGATCATCTATCAGAAGAACGGCAACTGATTCGACTCAGATGATGCAATTGACGTCGCGATCCTCGGCGACGATTTCGCGCTTGCTGTTATAAAGCCGGGCGCTCGGCGTGAACGCCAGCGAACGACCTTCCAGCGTATAGCGCTGCCCGGCCTCGAAATGGTCATAGCGAATGTACAGATAGCACAGACGCTCGACCGGGCCGGTCATCAGACCGCCGCCACCACCGAACACTTCGAAGTCGAAACGCACCCGCAGCTCATGGCTGCCGGGGGTGACCTGAAAAAAACGCCCGTCACTCAAACGTACATTGTCCAGGCGTTCCGCCATGAGCAATTTGCCGCCCGGTGTCGGCGTCGAGAAATCGACCCAGGCCATTTGCGGATCGACCGGTGGCAACGGCGTCTGGCAACCGGCAATCACGCCGACCGCGAGCAACAGCATCAACTTGCGCATGTTGGATGTCCCATGATTCGGACATCCAGCATAACGCCGATCAGGTGCGCTGACAGCCTGCCGGTGTGCCTTGGCCTACGACGTTGCGCTGCTCATCGTAGAGCTTGGCCCAAGGCCTGAAACCGATACTTCCCGCTTGCAACTGATAGCGCTGCCCGGCATTGAAATCCTTGAATTTGAGGTTCAGCTGACAATCGCGCCACAGCGGTTCGGCGTCGGGGCCGATGTTGGTCGCCTGCACCGGGAACTGATAACGCACGGTCAGTTGATGGCTACCGGGCTGCACTTCGAAATAACGCTTGTCCACAGCCGCTTTGTCATCGACCTCCAGCGCTTGCAGCGCGGTGTCCTGCTGCCGGGCATCCAGATCGATCCAGGCTTGCGTGGGGTCAGGTGCGGGCATACCGAACCCGGCACAACCGGTCAGCGTCAGCAGGCCCGTGGTCAGTAGCAACTTGCGCATAGCGGAGCTCCATTTGGCGGGATAGTCTTGCGGGCAGACTCTCCAGGGAATTTTTTATTTTGATCAGGCCGCTTCCAAGCCATCGGTTACTTGATCGTGTTTTTCGGGTTTTGTTTCCGGGTGTGATGCTTTTGCTGCTCAACGGTTGCTCCAGCGTCAGCTACTACAGCCAGTTGGCTGACGGTCAGCTGCAATTGCTGCGGGCGCGTGAGCCGGTAACGAAGGTGATCGCCGACCCGAGCCGCGACGCCAAATTGCGTGCGCATCTGATCCAGTCACAAAAGGCTCGGGATTTCGCCAGCGAGCATTTGCACCTGCCGGACAACCAGAGTTATCGCCTGTACGCCGACATCGGCCGCCCGTTTGTGGTGTGGAACGTGTTCGCCACCCCGGAGTTTTCCCTGACCCCGCAAAACCATTGCTTCCCGATTGCCGGGTGTGTGGCCTATCGCGGCTACTACAGCCAGAGCGGGGCGCGAGGTGAAGCGGCGCTCCAGCGCTTGCGGGGGATGGACGTGTCGATTGGCGGCGTCGAGGCTTACTCGACCCTCGGCTGGTTCAACGACCCGATCATCAACACGATGCTGGGCTGGGGCGACGAGCGTGTGGCCACGCTGATTTTTCATGAACTGGGGCATCAGCGCTTTTATGTGCAGGACGACACCGAGTTCAACGAGTCCTTCGCCACCTTCGTCGAGCAGGAAGGTACGCGCCAATGGCGGGCGTTTCGCGGGCTGCCAGCGGACAAGGGTTCGCAGATAATCCAGCGTGATCAGTTTATTGAGCTGGTGCTGGATACCCGTTCACGGCTGGAAAAGCTTTATGCACAACCGTTGCCGGCGCCGCAGATGCGTGAGCGCAAAGCGGCGGAGTTCGAACGGTTCCGGCAGGACTACCGGGCGATGCGTGATAGCCAGTGGGGCGGGGACAAGCGTTACGACGCTTGGGTCAATGCGCCGCTGAACAATGCGCGGCTGTTGCCGTTTGGTCTGTATGACCAATGGGTGCCGGCGTTTGCGGCGTTGTTCAGGCAGGTGGATGGGGATTGGGTGAGGTTTTTTGCCGAGGTCGAGAAGCTGGGCGGATTGCCGGTCGGGGAACGCAAGGCTGCATTGAAAGCCTTGGCAAAATCATAATTTTCCAGTGACTCAATAGGCCTCATCGCTGGCAAGCCAGCTCCCACAGGGATTGCGGTGAGCCTGAGCTCACCGTTCACCTTTGAAGGCTGGATTGCCAACTCCAAAAGGAATTGGGTGAGCCTGAGCTCACCGCTCACCCTGTGGGAGCTGGCTTGCCAGCGATAGCGGACTGATCAGCGCTGCAAAAATGCCTGATGCAACTCGGCCAGTGTCTCGAAGTGATAGGCCGGTGCCTCGGCGCTCAATTCTTCATGGCTACCAAACCCATAACCAACAGCCGCCGCATCCAGCCCGTTACTGCGCGCACCGATCAAGTCGTGTTTGCGGTCACCAATCATCAATGTGTTAGCCGGGTCCAGCCCTTCTTCCGCCATCAGGTGCGCAATCAGCTCGACCTTGTTGGTGCGAGTGCCATCCAGCTCGCTGCCGTAAATCACTTTGAAATGCCGGGCGAAATCAAAATGCCGGGCGATTTCCCGGGCGAACTCCCACGGCTTGGACGTGGCGATGTACAACTGCCGCCCCTGGCCGGCGAGGGTTTCCAGCAGCGGCGTGACACCGTCGAAAACGCGGTTCTCGTACAAACCAGTGACCTTGAAGCGCTCACGGTAAAAATTCACCGCCTCCCAGGCCTTCGCTTCGTCGAAGTCATAGAACTGCATGAACGCCTGCAACAGCGGCGGGCCGATGAAGTGTTCGAGTTTGGTCAGGTCCGGCTCATCGATACCCAGTTTACCCAAGGCGAACTGAATGGAGCGGGTAATGCCCTCACGCGGGTCGGTCAAGGTGCCATCGAGGTCGAACAGTACGGTCTGGTAATGCATGAGAAATCCTGAGCAGGTGTAAGTCGATTCAGAGCTGGTCGTAGCCTTCGGCCAGATGCAGATCCTTGAGCTTCACGTAGTTCGCCGCGCTGTAGGTGAAAAAGGCGCGCTCCTTGTCGGTCAGTGGCCGGATCTGCTTCACCGGGCTGCCGACATAAAGGAAGCCACTTTCCAGCCGCTTGCCCGGCGGTACCAGGCTGCCGGCGCCAATGATCACATCGTCCGCAACCACCGCACCGTCCATGACAATGCTGCCCATGCCGATCAGCACGCGGCTGCCGACCGTGCAGCCATGCAGCATGACTTTGTGCGCAATGGTCACATCATCGCCGATCAGCAACGGAAAACCGTCCGGGTTGAACGGGCCGGCGTGGGTAATGTGCAGCACGCAGCCATCCTGCACGCTGGTGCGCGCACCGATACGGATGCGGTGCATGTCGCCGCGAATGACGGTCAGCGGCCAGACGGAGCTGTCTTCACCGATTTCAACGTCGCCGATCACCACCGCCGAGCCGTCGACAAACGCGCCTTTGCTCAACTGCGGGGTATGGTTCTGGTACTTGCGAAGGGACACGATTAGTTCTCTCTCTGTCGCCGATAGCTGCGGTGAGTGTCGATTGTAATTAAGATGGGCGCATGTTTCTTCCAGCCAAGGTGCCAACCGTGAGCGTGAACAACCCTCTTCTGCAGTCCTACGACCTGCCGCCGTTCTCCACGATCCGTGCCGAACACGTATTGCCGGCCATCGAAACCATCCTGGCTGACAACCGCGCCGCCATCACCGAAATCCTCAAGACCCAAGTGCAGAACCCGACATGGGCCGGCCTGGTACTGGCGATGGACGAACTCAATGACCGCCTCGGCGCCGCGTGGAGCCCGGTCAGCCACCTCAACGCCGTGCGCAACAGCGCCGAGCTGCGTGAGGCCTACGAGTCGTGCCTGCCAGCCCTGAGCGCCTACTCCACCGAGATGGGCCAGAACCGTGAGCTGTTCCAGGCTTATGAAGCACTGGCCAACAGCCCGGAAGCTGCCGGTTTCGACGTGGCGCAGAAGACTATTCTGGAACACGCCCTGCGCGACTTCCGTTTGTCGGGTATCGATCTGCCGGAAGCCGAACAGAAACGCTACGCCGAAGTGCAGAGCAAACTGTCGGAGCTGGGCAGCCGTTTCTCCAACCAACTGCTCGACGCCACCCAGGCCTGGACCAAGCACGTCACCGACGAAGCGGCACTCGCCGGCCTGACCGATTCGGCCAAGGCGCAAATGGCTGCCGCCGCACAGGCCAAAGACCTCGAAGGCTTCCTGATCACTCTGGAATTCCCCAGCTACTTCGCGGTGATGACCTACGCCCACGACCGTGCACTGCGCGAAGAAGTCTACGCCGCCTACTGCACCCGCGCGTCGGATCAAGGCCCGAACGCCGGTCAGAACGACAATGGCCCGGTGATGGAAGAAATCCTCGACCTGCGTCAGGAGCTGGCAAAACTGCTGGGCTTCGCCAGTTTCTCCGAGCTGAGCCTGGCGACGAAAATGGCCGAGTCCAGCGATCAGGTGCTGAGCTTCCTGCGTGATCTGGCCAAGCGCAGTAAACCGTTCGCCGCGCAGGATCTGCAACAGCTCAAGGCGTACGCCGCCGAGCAGGGTTGCGCCGATCTGCAAAGCTGGGACAGCGGTTTCTACGGGGAAAAACTCCGAGAACAACGCTACAGCGTCGCTCAGGAAACCCTGCGCGCCTACTTCCCGATCGATAAAGTTCTCGGCGGTCTGTTCGCCATCGTTCAGCGTCTGTACGGCATCGAGATCGCCGAACAGAAAGGCTTCGACACCTGGCACCCGGACGTGCGCCTGTTCGAGATCAAGGAAAACGGCCAGCACGTCGGCCGCTTCTTCTTCGACCTGTACGCCCGCGCCAACAAACGCGGCGGTGCATGGATGGACGGCGCCCGTGACCGTCGCCGCACCATTGACGGTGTGCTGCAAAGCCCGGTGGCCAATCTGGTGTGCAACTTCACTCCGGCCGACAGCGGCAAACCTGCGCTGCTGACCCACGATGAAGTCACCACCCTGTTCCACGAATTCGGCCACGGCCTGCATCACCTGCTGACCCGCGTCGAGCATGCCGGCGTGTCCGGCATCAACGGCGTGGCGTGGGATGCGGTCGAACTGCCAAGTCAGTTCATGGAGAACTGGTGCTGGGAGCCGGAAGGCCTGGCGCTGATCTCCGGTCACTACGAAACCGGCGAACCGCTGCCACAAGACCTGCTGGAAAAAATGCTCGCGGCGAAGAACTTCCAGTCCGGCCTGATGATGGTGCGCCAACTGGAGTTTTCGCTGTTCGACTTCGAACTGCACGCCACCCACGGTGACGGTCGCAGCGTGGCACAAGTGCTCGAAGGCGTCCGTGACGAAGTCTCGGTAATGCGCCCACCGGCGTACAACCGCTTCCCGAACAGCTTCGCGCACATCTTTGCCGGCGGTTACGCGGCAGGCTATTACAGCTACAAGTGGGCTGAAGTGCTGTCGGCCGACGCCTTCTCGAAATTCGAAGAAGACGGCGTGCTCAACGCTGAAACCGGTCGCGCCTTCCGCGAAGCAATTCTGGCGCGTGGTGGTTCACAGGCACCGATGGTGCTGTTCGTCGACTTCCGTGGTCGTGAGCCGTCGATTGACGCACTCTTGCGCCACAGCGGTCTGAGTGAGGACGCGGCAGCATGAGCGAGGGGCCAGTGATTACCAAGAAGCGCTTTATCGCCGGGGCAGTCTGCCCGGCGTGCAGCGAGCCGGATCGGCTGATGATGTGGAACGAAGACTCAGTGCCACATCGCGAATGCGTGGCCTGCGGTTATGCCGACACGCTGAATGAACAGGGGCTGTCAGTGCCCAAGGAACTGGGCACGCGGGTCAATACCAGCGCGCTCAAGCCTGCACCGGACAAGAAAGTCCAGGCGGTGCAGTTTTTCCCTAATCCGAAACTGAAGAAAAAACCTGACGAGCAACACTGAGTCGGCAGATAACCTTCCACGGCGCAATGCCGTGGAAGGTTCGACTCACTTGACGTTGCTGGACTGGAACCAGCTCTTCATCGAGCAGGTGGCGAAGGCGCTGGTGCTGCAATCACCATTGGCCAACGCAGTACGCAATTTTTCGACATCCGCCTGCATCATGTAGCGAATACCGTCCTTGAAGTGGCTGCTGTCGCCAAAACCGCCTTGCGTCATTTCGCTCAAGGCATCTTCTTTGCTCCAGCCCTGAACCACCACGCGGTACATCGCCGCCATCAGACCGGTACGGTCGGAGCCATGTTTGCAGTGCATCAGCACCGGGCCGTTAGCCTCGGCACTCTGGATGGCGCGCAATGTCTTGAGCACATCACTGTCATCCACATGATTGGTGCGATACGGCAGCTGCACCTGATTGATATCCGGCGCCTTCAACCAGGACGAGTCCTCTTCCGGCAGGAAGTTGATGACCGTTCCGACCTTGAGTTTTTGCAGCAACGGCACGGCGCCGCTGTCAGGCAGTGCGCTGCGATACAACGTCGGGGACATCTGGAACAGGTTGTATTGCGCCTCCACCGGCTGCGCCCATTCCGCAGGACGCGGAGTGACCTCAGCGGCCTGGGCCGGCATCAGGTGCAGCATTGCAACAAACGACAAACAGATAGCAGGGAAAAGACGCAGTCGAGACATGCTGGGGTGACCGTATGGGATTCATCAGTGATGGGCTCGCAGCTTCGACCTCGGGCAGTCAAAGGCCTGTGAGCCAATCGTCAAAGAATCGTGAATTGCAGCGGATTAAGCGGGACTTGGTCGAAAATTCAGGCTTTTTTCCGCTGAATCGGTTCATCACGATGGGTAGCCTGCTACCATTTGTCACATCATGTTGCAGACGTGTCCCCCTTTTCCCGGTCATCACGGCCGCGTCTCGACAAATAACCCTGAAGCCATTCGCAGAAATGGCTGAAAACCATCAATGCCTGATGAGGTGCATCCCCATGTCTGATCAAGATCAAGACAACCCGCGGCGTGATTTTTTACGCAAATCCCTGACCCTGATCCCCGTGGTCACCCTCGCCGGGACCGGACTGGGCAGCAGCATGCTGCAAGCCGCGCCAGAAGCCGCGCCCGCAGCACCAAAGGCGCAAGCAGTTCGCGCCGACGCCGGCACTTATCAGCCGAGTTACTTCACTGCCGAAGAATGGGCGTTTATCAATGCCGCCGTGGCGCAGTTGATCCCCAATGACGCCCAAGGCCCGGGTGCTCTCGAAGCCGGCGTGCCGGAATACATCGATCGTCAGATGAACACCCCGTATGCCGCTGGTGCCCTCTGGTACATGCAAGGCCCGTTCAATGCCGACGCCGCACCCGAGATGGGCTGGCAGAGCAAACTGGTGCCCAAAGAGATCTATCGCCTGGGCATTGCCGCCACGGATCAGTGGACGAAATCCCTCAACGGCAAAACATTTGCGCAACAAGACAGCGCTACCCGAGACGATCTGCTGAAGCAGCTCGAAGCCGGAAAACCGCAATTCGATGCCGTTCCAGCAACGATTTTCTTCAACCTGTTACTGCAAAACACCAAGGAAGGGTTCTTCTGCGACCCGATCCACGGCGGCAATAAAGGCATGGTCGGCTGGACCATGATCGGCTTCCCCGGCGCCCGCGCCGATTTCATGGATTGGGTGGAACGCAACGAGCAATACCCCTTCCCGGCAGTTTCGATTCGCGGCGAGAGGGCTTGAGCATGGCAACGGTAATGAAAAAGGTCGATGCGGTGATCGTCGGTTTCGGCTGGACGGGCGCGATCATGGCCAAAGAGCTGACCGAGGCCGGGCTCAACGTACTGGCGCTCGAGCGCGGGCCGATGCAGGACACCTACCCTGACGGCAACTATCCGCAGGTGATCGACGAACTGACCTACAGCGTGCGGAAAAAACTCTTCCAGGACATTTCCAAAGAGACCGTCACCATTCGCCATAGCGTCAATGACATCGCCCTGCCGAACCGCCAGTTGGGCGCGTTCCTGCCGGGCAATGGTGTGGGCGGTGCCGGTTTGCACTGGTCAGGCGTGCACTTTCGCGTCGATCCAATTGAACTGCGCATGCGCAGTCATTACGAAGAGCGCTACGGCAAAAGCTTTATTCCCAAGGACATGACCATCCAGGACTTCGGCGTCAGCTATGAAGAGCTGGAACCGTTCTTCGATTACGCCGAAAAAGTCTTTGGCACTTCGGGCCAGGCATGGACGGTGAAAGGTCAGTTGGTCGGTCAGGGCAAGGGCGGCAACCCGTACGCTCCGGATCGCTCCAACCCGTTCCCGCTGGAAGCACAGAAAAACACCGTGTCGGCACAGCTGTTCGGCAAAGCGGCTACTGAAGTCGGTTACAAACCCTACAACCTGCCGTCCGCCAATACTTCCGGGCCGTACACCAATCCCTACGGCGCACAGATGGGCCCGTGCAACTTCTGCGGATTTTGCAGTGGTTACGTCTGCTACATGTATTCCAAAGCCTCGCCGAACGTGAACATTCTGCCGGCGCTGAAGCCGTTGCCGAATTTCGAACTGCGGGCCAATTCCCACGTGCTGCGGGTCAATCTCGACAGCACCAAGACCAAAGCCACGGGCGTGACCTACATCGATGGTCAGGGCCGGGAAATCGAGCAACCGGCGGATCTGGTGATCCTCGGTGCCTTCCAGTTCCATAACGTGCGCTTGATGCTGCTCTCCGGTATCGGCAAGCCGTACGACCCGATCAGCGGCGAAGGCGTGGTCGGCAAGAACTTCGCTTACCAGAACATGGCCACCATCAAGGCGTTTTTCGACAAGGACACCCACACCAACAACTTCATCGGTGCCGGCGGCAACGGCGTGGCGATCGATGACTTCAACGCCGACAACTTCGACCACGGGCCGCATGGTTTTGTCGGCGGCTCGCCGATGTGGGTCAACCAGGCAGGCAGCCGGCCGATTGCCGGTACGTCCAACCCGCCGGGCACTCCGGCCTGGGGCAGCGACTGGAAACGCGCGACGGCCGATTACTACACCCATCAGGTGTCGATGGACTCTCACGGTGCGCATCAGTCCTACCGTGGCAACTACCTGGATCTGGACCCGGTTTATCGTGATGCCTACGGCCTGCCGCTGCTGCGGATGACCTTCGACTGGCAGGAAAACGACATCAAGATGAATCGCTTCATGGTCGAAAAAATGGGCAAGGTTGCCGAAGCGATGGGCCCGAAAGCCATTGCAGTGATCGGCAAGAAAGTCGGCGACCACTTCAACACCGCGTCCTATCAGACCACCCACCTTAACGGTGGCGCGATCATGGGCACCGACCCGAAAACCAGTGCTCTGAACCGCTACTTGCAGTGCTGGGACGTGCACAACGTTTTCGTGCCTGGTGCGTCAGCTTTCCCACAAGGTCTGGGCTACAACCCTACGGGTCTGGTCGCTGCACTGACGTACTGGTCAGCCAGAGCGATCCGCGAGCAATACCTGAAAAACCCCGGCCCGCTGGTTCAGGCTTAAGGAGCGATGACCATGAAGAATCTCGTTATCGCGACGTTGGCACTGCTCGGCAGTGCAACCCTGTACGGCGCCGAAGCTGATCAAACCTTGATCAAACACGGCGAATACCTCGCCCGTGCCGGTGACTGTGTGGCCTGTCACACCGCCAAGGACGGCAAGCCGTTCGCCGGTGGCCTGCCGATGGAAACGCCAATCGGCACGATCTACTCGACCAACATTACCCCGGATAAAACCGGTATCGGTGATTACAGCTTCGAGGATTTCGATCAGGCGGTACGCCATGGTGTCGCCAAAAACGGCAGCACGCTTTACCCGGCGATGCCGTATCCGTCCTACGCCCGTGTCAATCAAGACGACATGAAAGCGCTTTACGCGTATTTCCTGCACGGCGTCGAGCCGGTGGCGCAAGAGAACAAGACCAGCGACATTCCATGGCCACTGAGCATGCGCTGGCCGCTGATGGGTTGGCGCTGGATGTTTGCACCGAAGGTCGAGGACTACAAAGCAACGTCGGATGATCCGGTGATCAGCCGTGGGGCTTATCTGGTCGAAGGACTAGGACATTGCGGCGCGTGCCATACGCCACGTGCCCTGACCATGCAGGAAAAATCCCTGAGCGCGGCCGATGGCAAAAACTTCCTCGCCGGCAGTGCGCCGCTGGAAGGCTGGATCGCCAAGAGCCTGCGCGGCGACCACAAGGATGGCCTCGGCGGCTGGAGCGAAGAGCAACTGGTGCAGTTCCTCAAAACCGGACGCAGTGATCGCAGTGCAGTATTCGGCGGCATGAGCGATGTGGTCACCCACAGCATGCAATACATGACCGACGCCGATCTGACCGCGATTGCCCGCTATCTCAAGTCGCTGCCGGCCAATGACCCGGCCGATCAACCGCATCAGTACGATGAGAAAGCCGCCAAAGCCCTGTGGAACGGCGACGACAGCCAACGCGGTGCGTCGGTGTACATCGACAACTGCGCGGCCTGCCACCGCACCGATGGTCACGGCTACACCCGGGTGTTCCCGGCGCTGGCGGGCAATCCGGTGCTGCAATCGGAAGACCCGACCTCGCTGATCAACATCGTGCTCAAGGGCGGGACTTTGCCGGCCACGCACACCGCACCGTCGACCTTCACCATGCCGGCGTTCGCCTGGCGGTTGTCGGATCAGGAAGTGGCGGATGTGGTGAGTTTCATTCGTGGCAGTTGGGGCAACAAGGGCGCGTCGGTCAAAGCTGACGAGGTCAGCCGTTTGCGAACCAGTGACATGAAGACTACGTCGACAGATGATCTTGGTCAGGTTACTCATAGCAACTAATAAAAAACCTGCCCGCATAATTGCGGGCAGGTTTTATTTGTGCACACTGTATCTATGGCAGCGTCGTAATATCAATCATGGATTCATGATATTTACATAAGCCTTGGCAAGTGCCAGCAACTTGGCCTTGTCATCTGCATCAATATCACCGTCACCATCAATATCTTTTTCATTGGGTATATCGAACGTCTTACCGGCGTCATAAGAAGAGGCGATGATAATCCGAGAGTCCAGCAGGGATTCGGTCGACACGGCATTCTCTGCGTCCCAACCCGACTCCTTCAACGCAAATTGCATCGAAACCAAAACTTCATAAGGATCAACTATTGACGGACCCAGTTTTTGCAGAAAAATGCCACGTTGATTGAAGTAAGACACATTTAATTCCTTTTAAATATTTAATATCGAAGTTACAACATGGCGGATATTAGCGACTTCGCTGGATTAACGGCTACGTCAAAGGTGTGTCTCGAAATTGCAGTAAAACAAGTGTCAATCTATACCCTGTGTCTGGACAACATTTTCAATGTATTCCAAATCGCCGAACGGCACTGGCAGTTTCCACACACGAGAGATACTGTATGCACATACAGCCATCAGGACGCATCCGATGCACACACCTCTGCCTCTTCGCGGCCGCGGCACCGCCACCAATCCGCACAACCGTTTCGCACCGAGCCGTTCGGTGGCCGAGGATGACGGCTGGTATCAGGAAGTGCCGCTCACCCAAGGCACCGAGGTGATGTTCGAGACGGCGAAAACCATCATCACCCGCAACACTTCGCCGGACCTGCCCTTTGATCGCTCGATCAATCCCTATCGCGGCTGCGAACACGGCTGCATCTACTGTTATGCCCGACCGAGCCACGCCTACTGGGACATGTCGCCGGGGCTGGATTTCGAAACCAGGCTGATCGCCAAAACCAACGCAGCGCAGGTGCTGGAAGAACAGCTGAGTAAAAAAGGCTATCAATGTGCGCCGATCAATCTGGGCTCCAATACCGATCCGTATCAGCCAATCGAGCGCGAACACAAACTGACCCGTCAGACCCTCGAAGTGCTGCTGCGCTATAAACATCCGGTGACCATCGTCACCAAGGGTTCGCTGATCCTGCGTGACCTCGACCTGCTCACGGAACTGGCGCAGCAACGGCTGGTGGCGGTGATGATCAGCCTGACCACGCTGGATGACGAACTCAAACGTATCCTCGAACCTCGCGCCGCTGCGCCCAAGGCACGACTGCGGGCGATCCGGGTGATGCGCGAGGCGGGGATTCCGGTCGGTGTGCTGTGTTCACCGATGATCCCGATGATCAACGACAGCGAAATCGAAAGCCTGCTGACCGAAGCCCACGCGGCCGGCGCACAAAGTGCCGCGTACATGATGCTGCGCCTGCCGCTGGAAGTTGCGCCGCTGTTCGAGGAATGGCTTGAAGCGCACTATCCTCAACGTGCGGCGCATGTGTTGAGCCTGATCCGCCAGAGCCGTGGCGGCGAGCTCTACGACAGCCGTTTCGGCGCGCGGATGCGCGGTGAAGGGCCGTTCGCCGATCTGCTCGCACAGCGTTTCGCCAAGGCGATCAAGCGTCTTGGCCTCAATCATCGTGAGGGCTACAACCTCGACTGCACAGCCTTCTGTCCGCCGGGTCGCCAGATGTCGTTGATTTAGCGACAATTGACCTATGGTTGAGGGGTTGGAATCCTTCCGTCGAAATACCCCAGTCACGTTTTTTGTGACCTGGAACACACGTTCTAGAGCGTTTGATTCAGTTTGAGTTAAGTTTCGACGGCTACCTTGTTCATCGAGTGACTGACGGGTCGGGATGGCCCGGATGGTTTAAACAGCCACTGGCTTCATATCGGAATACAAGGGACGACTCCCTGAATCCGCCAAAGAGGATGAATCATGAGTGACAAGGATAAACAGCCGTTGGCTGCGTCGGCGCAAGCCGTCCCTGGGGCGGAATCCGCCGATGCAGCGCTGCGACATATCGTTGATGGCTTTCTGCATTTTCGTCATGAGGTCTTTCCGCAGCAGGAAGAACTCTTCAAGAAACTCGCCACGGCCCAGTCGCCACGGGCGATGTTCATTACCTGCGCCGACTCGCGCATCGTTCCCGAACTGATCACCCACAGCTCCCCCGGCGATCTGTTCGTGACCCGTAACGTCGGCAACGTCGTGCCGCCTTACGGCCAGATGAACGGCGGTGTTTCCACCGCCATCGAGTACGCGGTACTGGCTCTGGGCGTGCAGCACATCATCATCTGCGGCCATTCCGATTGCGGCGCGATGCGGGCGGTGCTCAATCCCGACAGCCTGGAAAAAATGCCGACGGTCAAAGCCTGGTTACGCCACGCCGAAGTCGCGAAAACCATGGTGCACGACAACTGCAACTGCACCGACGAAAACGAGAGCATGCATATCCTCACCGAGGAAAATGTCATCGCCCAATTGCAGCACTTGCGTACCCATCCTTCGGTAGCCTCGCGCATGGCGAACGGTCATCTGTTCATCCATGGCTGGGTCTACGACATCAAGACCAGTGAAATCAAAGCTTACGACGCGGATCAGGCTCGATTCCTGCCGCTCGATGGCAGCCATCCGATTCCGGTGGCGACGCCCAAAGCGCGCTTCTAAATCTTCCTAAAAATCTGTGTGGTTTGACGCCGGTCGCTGTTTCAGCGGCCAGGCGGAGCCACGCCTGAAGAAAGCTTCGGGAGAATCACCATGCGTGCTGCTCAATTGAAAGCGGTTCTGCCACGGGAGCTGCTGGCTTCGGTGGTTGTGTTTCTGGTCGCCCTGCCGCTGTGCATGGGCATTGCGATTGCGTCAGGGTTGCCACCGGCCAAAGGCTTGATCACCGGGATCATCGGTGGTCTTGTGGTCGGTTGGCTGGCGGGCTCGCCGTTGCAGGTCAGCGGGCCGGCGGCGGGCCTGGCGGTGTTGGTCTTCGAGCTGGTGCGCCAGCACGGGATCGAGATGCTCGGGCCGATTTTGTTGCTGGCGGGTTTTCTGCAACTGGTCGCCGGGCGTCTGAAGCTTGGTTGCTGGTTCCGGGTTACCGCGCCAGCGGTGGTCTACGGCATGCTCGCCGGAATCGGCGTGTTGATCGTGCTGTCGCAGGTGCATGTGATGCTCGATGCCGCGCCAAAACCCTCCGGGCTGGATAACCTCACCGCGTTCCCCGCTGCGGTGGCGCAAGCGCTGCCATCGCTTGGCTGGCAGGCCGGATTGCTCGGGCTGGCGACTATCGCGGTGATGGGGCTGTGGGAAAAATTCCGCCCGCATAAGTTGCGCTTCATTCCCGGAGCGTTGCTTGGGGTCGGGCTGGCGACAGGTGCCAGTCTGCTCTTGGCGTTGCAGGTGAAACGGGTCGAGGTGCCGGCCAATCTGGCGGAAGCCATCGACTGGCTGAAACCTGCGGATCTGCTGAGTCTGGCTGACCCGACGCTGCTGATCGCGGCCTTCGCCGTGGCATTCATCGCCAGTGCCGAAACCCTGCTGTCAGCGGCAGCGGTGGATCGCATGCACAACGGCGTGCGTTCGGACTTTGACCGTGAACTGTCGGCGCAAGGTGTCGGCAATATGCTCTGCGGTCTGGTCGGCGCGCTGCCGATGACCGGGGTGATCGTGCGCAGCTCGGCCAACGTGCAGGCCGGTGCGACTACGCGCTATTCAACGATCTTCCATGGTCTGTGGCTGCTGGCCTTCGTGCTGTTGCTGTCGAGTGTGCTGCAAAGCATTCCGGTGGCGAGTCTGGCGGGGGTGTTGGTCTATACCGGTTTCAAACTGGTCGATATCAAGGCGTTCCGTGGCCTGGGTCGATATGGGCGGATGCCGATGTTCACCTACGCCGCCACGGCGCTGGCGATCATCTTCACTGACCTGTTGACCGGCGTGCTGATCGGTTTCGGCCTGACGCTGGTGAAGCTGGCGTTCAAGGCTTCGCGGCTGAAGATCAGCCTGATCGATCTTCCGCAGGACGGTGAGATGGAGCTGCGTCTGGTGGGGGCGGCGACGTTCCTCAAGGTGCCGACGCTGACTCAGGTGCTGGGCAGCATTCCACCGGGAACGACGGTGCACGTGCCGCTCAATAATCTGAGCTACATCGACCATTCGTGTCTGGAGTTGCTGGAAGAGTGGGGCCGGGCGAATGCGGCCAAGGGGTCGAAACTGGTGATCGAGTCGCGAGGGTTGAAGCGACGGCTTGAAGGGCGGGTTCGGACCAATACCGGGATCGGTGCGGCCGGCTAAATCCCCCAAAACCCTGTGGGAGCTGGCTTGCCAGCGATAGCGGTGAATCAGTCAACAGAGATGTTGATGACCTACCGTAATCGCTGGCAAGCCAGCTCCCACAGGTATTAAAGGTGACTCTGCATTACGCGGCTGGCTGATCCAGCTCCAGACCTACACCCAGGCGGCGCCCCATGCACGGCCAGCGTTTCCACGCGGCGCCGGTGTCCGGGCTGCTGAGTTTTTCGCGGTAGGCTTCGACCGACTCCAGCGCAAAGCTGTCGTCGTCGAGCATGCTGTCCACCGCGTGGTGCACCACTTCGTCCAGTTTGTTGGCAAATTCCTCACCGAGCAATTGGTGAGCAATCAGATTGGCGACCGTCATGTCCAATGGGATCAGTGGCTGGCCGAAATGCTTGATGTACAGGTCGTTGACCTCTTCGACAAAGCGGTGCGCCAGATAGGCTTCGTCCAGCAGACTGTCCAGGCCGACCGGCGGCTGGATGAAGTACTGCTCGGCGATTTTCAGCACCGGTTTGATCTGCGACTCGATTCCCGCTTCCCTGGCGACTTCATTGGCTGCGTCCAGCAGGTCCGGCACTTCGTCGATATAGGCGGAGACAAAACGTGTCAGTACGCCTTCACGATCGGTTTCAGGCAATTGGATTGCCGAGTGTAAATGAGGCAGTTTGGCTTGCAGCTGACGCGTCAGCCGTCCGGTTTCTTGCTCGGTTTGTCGGGCTTTTTGGATCTGCTCGCGCAATGCGGCGGTGTTCATGAAAACTCCAGGAAACAAGGCAATGAAATAGGGAAGACATAAGTTAGCTGGCTTACGAAAAATGCTAAGACGCATTTGTCATAATTATTTCATCCTTGATGCACCTGCGTTATATCGATTTGCCACCACTCGTCTGCATCCTTCTCCATTCGGGCCATGGAACGCAAGTACCAGCTGTTTCAGATGATTTACGTCCGCGCATTGCAATTTCCAGTCGCTGTCTATACTCGCCAATGAATGGAGTTAGCTGATGACGCCCGACTGCACCCGCAGCAAGGCACGGCAAATCAAGTTCGTAGTCTGATGCAGCCGCTCCCTTGCCGCAGGCGAAAGCCGGCGGGATAACAAGAACGATAAGGGGAACCCGCAATGATGCGACATCCACACGTCTGGATGGGCCTCCTGTTGTGGTCGATTTTCAGCCAGGCCAACGCGGCCTGGACTGTGAATATGGCGCCTGGAGCGACTGAAATCAGTCACGCAGTATTCGACCTGCACATGACCATTTTCTGGATCTGTGTGGTGATCGGCATCATCGTCTTCGGCGCCATGTTCTGGTCGATGATTGTGCACCGCCGCTCGACCGGGCAGGTCGCCGCAAAATTCCACGAAAGCACCACCGTCGAAATCCTCTGGACCATCGTACCGTTCGTGATTCTGGTGGCGATGGCCGTTCCGGCGACTGCCACCCTGATCAAGATGTACGACACCAGTGAGCCGGATATCGATATCCAGATCACCGGTTATCAGTGGAAGTGGCATTACAAATACCTGGGCCAGGACGTCGAGTTCTTCAGCAACCTGGCCACTCCCGCCGAGCAGATCCACAACAAGGAAACCAAGGGCGAGCACTACTTGCTCGAGGTCGACAAGCCGCTGGTGCTGCCGACCGGCGCCAAGGTGCGCTTCCTTGTGACCTCGGCCGACGTTATCCACTCGTGGTGGGTGCCAGCCTTTGCGGTCAAGCGCGATGCGATTCCGGGGTTCGTCAACGAAGCCTGGACCCGTGTCGACAAGCCCGGAATCTACCGTGGCCAGTGCGCCGAGCTGTGCGGCAAGGATCACGGCTTCATGCCGATCGTGGTCGAAGTCAAAGAGAAAGCCGACTACGACAAATGGCTCGCCGACCGCAAAGCCGAAGCTGCTCAGCTTAAAGAGCTGACGAGCAAGGAATGGACCCTCGACGAGCTCAAGGAACGTGGCGACAAGATCTACCACACCACGTGCGTCGCCTGTCACCAGGCTGAAGGCCAGGGTCTGCCGCCGATGTTCCCGGCACTCAAAGGCTCGCCGATTGCCACCGGACCGAAAGCCGACCACCTGCACCGCGTGTACTTCGGCAAGCCCGGCACTGCGATGGCAGCGTTCGGCAAGCAGTTGTCGGAAGTCGATATCGCGGCAGTCGTGACCTATGAACGTAACGCCTGGGGCAACAACAAGGGCGACATGGTCACGCCAAAAGAAGTGCTGGAGCTGAAACAGGCGGAAAGCAAATGACCCGGTCTATCGCGCAGGTAATCCATCGGCCGGGGCATCGCGCCCCGACCCGCCCAGCTCACTCGTTTACAGGAGACAAGCCATGAGCGCTGTAATCGATGACCACGGTCATGCCGACCACGCCCACGGCCCCGCCAAAGGCCTGATGCGCTGGGTGCTGACCACCAACCACAAGGACATCGGCACGCTGTACCTGTGGTTCGCGTTTTCCATGTTCTTGCTCGGTGGCTCGTTCGCCATGGTGATTCGCGCCGAGCTGTTCCAGCCCGGATTGCAGATCGTTGAACCGGCGTTCTTCAACCAGATGACCACCATGCACGGGCTGGTGATGGTGTTCGGTGCGGTGATGCCGGCGTTTGTCGGCCTCGCCAACTGGATGATCCCGTTGATGATCGGCGCGCCGGACATGGCTCTGCCACGGATGAACAACTTCAGCTTCTGGCTGCTGCCGGCGGCGTTCCTGCTGTTGGTTTCGACCCTGTTCACCGCCGGTGGCGGGCCGAATTTCGGCTGGACGTTCTACGCACCGCTCTCCACCACTTACGCGCCGGAGAGCGTGACCTACTTCATTTTCGCCATCCACCTGATGGGCATCAGTTCGATCATGGGCGCGATCAACGTGATCGCGACCATCCTCAACCTGCGCGCCCCCGGCATGACGCTGATGAAAATGCCGCTGTTCGTCTGGACCTGGCTGATCACCGCGTTCCTGCTGATCGCGGTGATGCCGGTGCTGGCGGGGTGCGTGACGATGATGCTGATGGACATCCACTTCGGCACCAGTTTCTTCAGTGCCGCCGGTGGCGGTGACCCGGTACTGTTCCAGCACGTGTTCTGGTTCTTCGGGCACCCCGAGGTGTACATCATGATCCTGCCGGCGTTCGGCGCAGTCAGCTCGATCATCCCGACCTTTTCGCGCAAGCCGTTGTTCGGCTACACCTCGATGGTCTACGCCACCGCGAGCATCGCGTTCCTGTCGTTTATCGTCTGGGCGCACCACATGTTCGTGGTCGGCATCCCGCTGGTGGGCGAGTTGTTCTTCATGTACGCAACCCTGCTGATCGCGGTGCCTACCGGGGTGAAGGTGTTCAACTGGGCCAGCACCATGTGGCAAGGCTCATTGACCTTCGAGACACCGATGCTGTTTGCCGTGGCGTTCGTGATTCTGTTCTCCATCGGCGGTTTCTCCGGGCTGATGCTGGCCATCGCCCCGGCGGACTTCCAGTATCAGGACACCTACTTCGTGGTCGCGCATTTCCACTATGTATTGGTGCCAGGAGCGATCTTCGGGATCTTCGCCTCTACCTACTACTGGCTGCCGAAATGGACTGGCCACATGTACGACGAAACCCTCGGCAAGCTGCACTTCTGGCTGTCCTTTGTCGGCATGAATCTGACGTTCTTCCCGATGCACTTCGTGGGGCTTGCGGGGATGCCGCGACGGATTCCGGACTACAACCTGCAATTCGCCGACTTCAACATGGTTTCGTCGATTGGCGCGTTCATGTTCGGCACCACGCAGCTGTTCTTCCTGTTCATCGTGATCAAGACCATTCGCGGCGGCCCGCCAGCACCGGCCAAACCGTGGGACGGCGCCGAAGGCCTGGAATGGAGCGTGCCGTCCCCGGCGCCGTATCACACCTTCACCACACCGCCGGAAGTGAAATGAACATTTTCCGCATTGCTGAAACTCCTGTGGGAGCTGGCTTGCCAGCGATGGGGCCAGTGCGGTGTGTCAGGCAGGCAGCCATCGCTGGCAAGCCAGCTCCCACAGGGTTGGGCGTAGAGGCTGAAAAAAATGGCTGAAATATCGCTGAAGAAACTCGTCACCCGCCTGCTCGGCGTAGTGGTGGCGATGTTCGTTTTCGGTTTCGCCCTGGTGCCGATCTACGATGTGATGTGCAAAGCCTTCGGCATCAACGGCAAGACCGCCGGGCAGTACGAAGGCGAGCAGATTGTGGATAACTCACGGCAGGTGCGCGTGCAGTTTCTGTCGATGAACAATGCCGACATGCCCTGGGAGTTCTATCCCAAAGGTGAGGAGTTGGTCGCCCACCCGGGCGGGGTCAACGAGATGATCTTCATCGCCCGCAACCCGACCGACAAACCGATGAGCGCGCAGGCCGTGCCAAGTATCGCCCCGAGCGAAGCGGCGGCGTATTTCCACAAGACCGAATGTTTTTGCTTTACCCAGCAGGTGCTGCAGCCCGGTCAGCAGATCGAGATGCCGGTGCGTTTCATTGTTGACCGCGACATGCCCAAGGATGTGAAGCACCTGACGCTGTCCTACACGCTGTTCGATATCACCGCCCGTCATCCACCAGTGGCTGCAAATACTGGCGGTTAAGCGTGCCCGATAAGGAGAACAATAAATGGCAACTCATGAGCATTATTACGTTCCGGCCCAGAGCAAGTGGCCGATCATCGCCACCTTCGGCATGGCGATCACCGTGTACGGCCTCGCCACCTGGTTCAATGATCTGAAGGCTGCGCGCCCGGAATCCCACGGCCCGTACATCTTTTTCGTCGGCGGGTTGCTGCTGGCGTACATGCTGTTCGGCTGGTTCGGCACGGTGATCAAGGAGAGCCGTGCGGGGTTGTACAGCCCGCAGCTGGATCGCTCGTTTCGCTGGGGCATGAGTTGGTTCATCTTTTCCGAAGTGATGTTCTTTGCCGCGTTCTTCGGTGCGCTGTTCTACGTGCGGCATATTTCCGGCCCGGCGCTTGGTGGTGAAGGCCCGAAAGGCATCGCGCACATGCTTTGGCCGAACTTCCAGTTCACCTGGCCGTTGCTGCACACACCTGACCCGAAACTGTTCCCGCCACCCAAGGAAGTCATCAGCCCGTGGGGCCTGCCGCTGATCAACACCATCTTGCTGGTCAGCTCCAGCGTGACCATCACCATCGCCCACCATGCCTTGAAAAAGGGCCATCGCGGCGCGCTGAAAATCTGGCTGGCAATCACCGTGCTGCTGGGCTGCGGCTTCCTCGCCTTGCAGGCCGAGGAATACATGCACGCCTACCACGAACTGGGGCTGACCCTTGGTTCCGGCATTTATGGCGCGACGTTCTTCATGCTCACCGGTTTCCACGGCGCCCACGTGACCATCGGCACGATCATTTTGTTCGTGATGCTGATGCGGATCATGAAGGGCCACTTCGACAACGAGCACCAGTTCGGCTTCGAAGCGGCGAGCTGGTATTGGCACTTCGTCGATGTGGTGTGGATCGGCTTGTTCATCTTCGTTTACGTACTTTAAGCGCTCGCTAGAACGGCGCGTGTGACACCAGTTGGCCGCTGTAAAAACCCCAGGTGATCAAGCCGACGGTTGCAGCGGCCAATGCCACCCGAACACTCAAGGCGATGACCAGGCGATTTGAATGGCTGTCGTCCTTGACCAGGAAAAACAGGCCGCTGAACAGGCTGATCACCGTGGCAATCAGCAGCAGAACGATGGCTGCTTTGAGCATGGGAAGACTCCGGGGGACAGGCGATGCATTTGAGTATAGCGACCCAGACGACTGACTTATTGGCGCGGCCATGAAACGCTTTCGGCCGGGCGTCATACCCACTTTGGTGGTGGCGTTGCTGTTGCCGCTGCTGGTGTCGCTGGGGTTCTGGCAACTGAGCCGTGGCGCGGAGAAAACCGCCCTGCTCGCCAACTACGCCGAACGCCGCGCCGCCGAGCCGATGGCCAGCAGCGAATTGCTGCACAGCGCCGATCCGGCCTTTCGCCGGGTGCATCTGCATGGCCAGTTCGATGCTGCGCACAGCCTGCTGCTCGACAATCGCCAGCGTAACGGCAAGGTCGGCGTGGAACTGCTGCAACCGTTTCAGGATCGGGCCACCGGACTGTGGCTGCTGGTCAATCGTGGCTGGCTGCCGTGGCCGGACCGCCGCGTAGCACCGCAATTCAGCACACCCGCCGAGGCGCTGAGTATCGATGCCTGGGTCTATGTCGCTCCCGGCGCAACCTTCCAGTTGCATGCCGACCCGGTCAGCAGCACCTGGCCGCAAACCATCACCGCCGTCGAGCCGGCCAAGCTGTGGAAAACCCTCGACCGCGACGGCTTCGCCTTCGAAGTGCGCGCAGAACAAGGCCCGGCCAGCTACGAGGCCGACTGGCCAGTGGTCGCCATGGGCCCGGAAAAACACCTCGGTTACGCCGTGCAGTGGTTCGCCATGGCCATCGCCCTGTTCGGTCTTTATGTCTATCTCGGCTGGCACAACGCAAAGGAGAAACACCATGGGAACGGCCATGAATCCACCCAGCATGTCTGAAGCGAAACCCGTCGCCAGTCGCCGTCGCGGGCGCATTCAACTGCTGCTGATCCTGCTCGGCGTGATCGGTCCGATGATCCTCGCCACCGGCATGTACAAATTGCAGTTCTGGGTGCCGGACGGTCGCAGCTACCACGGCGAATTGATCGGCAACGGTCAGTCCCGCGCCGACCTCGGTGTGGTCGCCGATGAAGATCGCTGGCAGATGCTGGTGACCGCGCCCAAGGATTGCGCGGTCGATTGCCAGCAGTTGGTGTATCTGGCGCGACAGATTCAGATCGGCCTCGGTCGGGATGCCAGCCGCGCCAGTCATGCCCTCGCCGCCGCACAGCCTTTGGCTGCGGATTACGAAGCCAAACTGACCCGCGAATACCCGCAACTGCAACGCTATCCACTGGATGTCACCACGTTCAGCAAGACCACCGGCGACAAAGCCACCCCGCAACTGTGGATCATCGACCCCCACGGCAATCTGGTGCTGCGTTATGACCCGAACGTCAAAGGCAAGGATCTGCTCAACGACCTGCGCCACCTGCT
Organism: Pseudomonas sp. McL0111; assembly: GCF_052567255.1. Classification (NCBI taxonomy): domain Bacteria; kingdom Pseudomonadati; phylum Pseudomonadota; class Gammaproteobacteria; order Pseudomonadales; family Pseudomonadaceae; genus Pseudomonas; species Pseudomonas sp. McL0111. Next base: position 1,455,726 of record NZ_CP199585.1, read on the forward strand.
GAAACTGTCGAACATCGGATAAGGGCATCGTCATGGCCAAACCTGGATTTCGCCTCGCGCTGTTTGCCACCCTGCTGGCACTGATTGTCGTGTTGCTCGGCGCCTATACGCGCCTGACCCACGCCGGCCTCGGCTGTCCGGACTGGCCGGGCTGCTACGGGTTTATCAGCGTGCCGAAAAGCGAAGCCCAACTGGCCCATGCCGAACTGCATTACCCCGACTCGCCGGTCGTCGCGCACAAAGGCTGGAACGAGATGATCCACCGTTACTTCGCCGGCACCCTCGGCATGCTCATCGCCGTGTTGGCCGGGCGGGCGTGGGTCAATCGCCGCGATCCGGGGCAACCGTTGAAGTTGCCGCTGTTTCTGCTGGCGGTGGTGTTCGCGCAAGCGGCGTTCGGCATGTGGACGGTGACGCTCAAGCTCTGGCCGCAAGTGGTGACGGGGCACTTGCTCGGTGGTTTTGCGACGTTGAGTTTGCTGTTTTTGCTGACATTGAGATTGTCCGGCGTGCTGCCGGCGCTGACCGTGCCCAAGCGTCTGCAATATTGGGCGACTGCCGGCCTGTTGCTGGTGATCGGCCAGATCGCCTTGGGCGGTTGGGTCAGTTCCAACTACGCAGCCGTCGCTTGCATCGACTTCCCGACCTGTCACGGCCAATGGCTGCCAGCGGCAGACTTCGCCAACGGTTTTCACCTGACCCAACACATCGGCCCCAATTACCTCGGCGGCCAACTCGACAGCGACGCACGCACGGCGATTCATCTGACGCATCGTATCGGCGCGTTGCTGGTGACGCTGGTGCTGCTCGGGCTGGCCTGGCAACTGAAAGTGGTCGGCATGACCCGACTGGCCGGGCTGGTGCTGATCGCCCTCGCCGCCCAAATCACGCTGGGTATCAGCAACGTACTGTTCCATCTGCCGCTGCCGGTGGCCGTCGCCCACAACGCGGGCGGCGCAGCGCTGTTGCTGACCATGGTGCTGGTCAATTACCACGCACGGACCAGTCTGGTGCGGGTGAAACAGCCGATGCTCACCCGCTGGCGCCTGAGCCCGCGTAAACATTCCACCGCGCCCATAACAATAAAAGGAGAAACTCCATGGCGATTCTGACCGGCGAACGTCCCGCGCAGGCGCTGTGGCGCGATTATCTGGAACTGACCAAGCCGAAAGTCGTGGTGCTGATGCTGATTACCTCGCTGGTCGGGATGTTTCTCGCGACCCGCGCCGGGGTACCGTGGACGGTGCTGGTGTTCGGCAATCTGGGGATTGCCCTGTGTGCCGGCGGCGCGGCGGCGGTCAACCATGTGGTAGACCGGCGCATCGATGCGGTGATGGCGCGCACCCACAAACGACCGCTGGCCGAGGGCCGGGTGTCGCCCGCTGCGGCGCTGACCTTTGCACTGGTGCTGGCGCTGCTCGGCCAAGCGTTGCTGCTGACTTTCACCAATCAACTGACCGCGTGGCTGACCCTGGCCTCGCTGCTCGGTTACGCAGTGGTCTACACCGGTTTCCTCAAGCGCGCGACGCCGCAGAACATCGTCATCGGTGGCCTCGCCGGCGCCGCTCCACCGCTGCTCGGCTGGACCGCCGCGACTGGCCACGTCAGCGCCGAACCATTGCTGCTGGTGCTGATCATCTTCGCCTGGACCCCGCCACACTTCTGGGCGCTGGCGATCCATCGCAAAGAGGAATACGCCAAGGCCGACATTCCGATGCTGCCGGTAACTCACGGCGAGCACTACACCAAGGTGCACATTCTGCTGTACACCTTCGCGCTGCTGGCGGTGAGTCTGCTGCCGTATGTGATCCACATGAGCGGCGTGCTCTACCTGATTTGTGCCCTGGCGCTGGGCGCAAGGTTTCTGCAATGGGCCGTGGTGCTGTACCGTGGCACTCGGCCGCACGCGGCGATCAACACCTTCAAGTACTCTATTTACTACTTGTTCCTGCTGTTCATCGCCCTGCTCGTAGACCACTACTTACTGTTGAACCTATGACTCGAACCCAGAAAACCGTCTTCATCCTCGTCGCCGTGATCGCGCTGATCCTCGGCCTGACCGTCAACAAAGTGCTGAGCGGTAAGGGCCAGGGCGACCCGACCGCGCTGATCGACGCCGGCATCATCCTGCTGCCGCAGAGCCGCAATCTGCCAGACGTGACGATGATCGACCAGGACGGCCAACCGGTCACAATCAATGAGTTGAAGGGCAAGTGGAGCCTGTTGTTCTTCGGCTACACCTTCTGCCCGGACATTTGCCCGACCACCCTCGCGCAACTGCGGCAGATCAAGAGTGAACTGCCGAAGGACGCTGTGGATAAATTGCAGATCGTGCTGGTCAGCGTTGACCCGAACCGCGATAACCCCAAGCAGTTGAAGCAGTACCTGGGTTACTTCGATCCGCAATTCATCGGCCTGACGCCGAAGTCGATTGAAGAGTTGCAGAAAGTCGCCAACGCGGTGAGCATTCCGTTTATTCCGGCCGATACCAGCAAGCCGAATTACACGGTTGATCACAGCGGCAATCTTGCGGTGATCGGGCCGGACGGCACGCAGCGCGGGTTTATTCGGGCGCCGTTGAATAACGCCAAGTTGATCGCGCAGCTCCCGGTGATGCTTAACCGCAAGTAACCACCCCTGATAGCGCCGGGAAATCCATTGTGGCGAGGGGATTTATCCCCGTTCCGCTACGCAGCAGTCGTAAACCCAGCGTCCGAGGTCTATCTGATAAATCCCGATTGCAGGTTTTGGGGCTGCTTCGCTGCCCAACGGGGATAAATCCCCTCACCACAAAACCTCGCTCCTACCGAGGTGTTTCGGGCACAAAAAAGGGGACGCCCATGGCGTCCCCTTTTTCATTGCAGCAATCAATCAGAACGCCGGCAGTACCGCGCCTTTGTACTTCTCGAGAATGAATTTCTTCACTTCCGGGCTGTGCAGTGCAGCAGCCAGTTTCTGCATCGCGTCGCTGTCCTTGTTGTCCGCACGGGACACGAGGATGTTCACGTACGGCGAGTCATTGCCTTCGATGACCAGCGCGTCCTTGGACGGATCGAGCTTGGCTTCCAGCGCATAGTTGGTGTTGATCAGCGCCAGATCGACCTGGGTCAGCACGCGCGGGATGGTCGCGGCTTCCAGTTCACGGATTTTCAGGTCTTTCGGGTTTGTCGCGATGTCTTTGACGGTCGACAGGATGTTGGTCGGGTCCTTCAGGGTGATCACGCCAGCCTTGGCCAGCAGCAACAGTGCACGGCCGCCGTTGGTGGCGTCGTTCGGGATCACTACATTGGCGCCGCCTGGCAGCTCATCGAGCTTCTTGTACTTGCTCGAATACGCGCCCAATGGTTCCAGATGCACGCCGGTCACCGCAACCAGGCTGGTGCCCTTGGCCTTGTTGAACTCATCAAGGTACGGCTGGTGCTGGAAGAAGTTGGCGTCCAGACGCTTTTCGGCGACCTGTACGTTCGGCTGAATGTAGTCGGTGAACACCTTGATCTTCAGATCCACGCCTTCTTTAGCCAGTGCCGGCTTCACGAATTCTAGGATTTCAGCGTGCGGCACCGGAGTGGCAGCAACGGTCAGGGTTTCGTCGGCGTGGGCCGAAAAAGCTGCAACGGCAGCCAGGGCAACGATCAGTTTTTTCATTCAGCTAACTCCTTTTGAGGCGCCCGTCTGGCGCCTGCCAGCGAATGGCCGGCTCATGTCTTTTTACAAATCCGGATTACTTGCGCGAGAAGTGCACGACCAGTCGATCACCGACCATTTGCAACACCTGCACCAGAATCAACAGCAACACCACGGTCACGATCATCACGTCGGTCTGAAAACGCTGATAACCGAAACGAATCGCCAGGTCACCCAGACCACCGGCGCCAACCACACCGGCCATCGCCGTGTAGGACACCAGTGTAATCGCCGTCACCGTAATCGCTGCAAAGATGCCCGGGCGGGCTTCCGGCAACAAGGCGTTGACGATGATCTGTCGCGTGGTCGCGCCCATCGACTGGGTCGCTTCGATGATGCCGCGATCGACTTCACGCAACGCGGTTTCCACCAGACGCGCAAAGAACGGCGTAGCCCCGACCACCAGTGGTGGAATCGCACCGGCCACGCCCAGCGACGTGCCAGTGATCAGCACAGTGAACGGGATCATCACGATCAACAGAATAATGAACGGCAGCGAACGCAGGATGTTCACCGCCAGCGACATGACCGCGTACAGGCCACGGTTTTCCAGCAACTGACGCGGGCTGCAGAGAAACAGCAACACGCCCAGCGGCAGGCCGAGCAACACGGTGAACAGCAACGAACCGCCGAGCATCAGCATGGTGTCGCCGGTGGCCAGCCAGATTTCGTACCAGTCGATATTGGTGAAGAAACTGATCAGGTCTTCCATTAGCGCAATACCTCCATGTGAACGTCAGCGGCGGTGAAGCGGGCGAAGGCCGCCTCCATGTCGCCACCGGTGACGGCGAGGGTCAATTGCCCATAAGGAACGTCTTTGATGCGGTCGATGCGACCGGCAAGGATGCTGTAGTCGACGCCGGTTTCCCGGGCGACAGTGCCGAGCAGCGGCGCGTAGGTCGCTTCGCCCTGGAACGTCAGACGCACGATGCGGCCTGGGACGTGGGCGAAGTCATCACGCTGTTCGCCTTCGTCGACCTGCTCGCTTTCCTGCACGAAACGCTTGGTGGTCGGGTGTTTTGGATGCAGGAACACATCGGCCACCGGACCTTGCTCGACGATCACGCCGGCATCCATCACCGCCACTTGATCGCAAACGCGACGAATCACGTCCATCTCGTGGGTGATCAGGACGATGGTCAGTTTCAGTTCGCGATTGATCTCGGCCAGCAGTTGCAGAACCGACGCGGTGGTTTGCGGGTCGAGAGCGCTGGTCGCCTCGTCGCACAGCAGGATTTTCGGCTTGGTCGCCAAGGCGCGGGCGATGCCGACGCGCTGCTTCTGGCCACCGGACAATTGCGCCGGGTATTTCTTCGCGTGATCGGCCAGACCCACGCGGGCCAGCAACTCGGCCACGCGCTGATTGATCTCGCTGCTCGACAGTTCGCCAGCCAGAGTCAGCGGCAATGCGACGTTGTCGGCAACGGTCTTCGAGGCCAGCAGGTTGAAGTGCTGGAAGATCATCCCGACCTGCTGACGGAAACGGCGCAGGCCGTTGGCGTCCAGAGCGGTGACTTCTTCGCCATCGACAATGATCTTGCCGCCAGAGGACTGCTCCAGGCGATTGATCAGACGCAGCAGGGTACTTTTTCCCGCACCGGAATGGCCGATGAGGCCAAAGACCTGACCGTTCTCAATCGAGAGAGTGGTCGGGTGCAGGGCGGGGATGTCCTTACCGGCGACGCGGTAAGTCTTGTGGACGTTTTGAAACTCGATCACGTAGCGAACCTTGTGGGGCGCGTTAGAAAAGGATCAGCGGTTAGCCGGGCGCGCATTTTAGCCTGTCCGTATAGAGGTTCTTAGCATTTATTTCGCAATTAACCTTCGATTTGGCAATAACAAGATCAAAGGTCATAAAAAAGGAACGCCCAAAAGCCTCATCAGTCACTAAGTAAGCGACTTGAAAACCCTGGGTGCCGTGCCCGGGAAATGCCCAGGAGCCCCGCAAGGTAAAGGGGTCAAACGAGGAGTTTACGTCTGATGAGTACCAAGAAACCCGTCACCGACAAGAGCCAGATGGCCGGAACCGACACCCCGGATCGCGCCAACAGCAATGCCAAACTCGACAGTCTGGAGAAGTTTCGCTCCGACGCCACCGGCCAGGCCCTGCGCACCAATCAAGGTGTGAAAGTCGCCGATAACCAGAACACTCTCAAGGCCGGACCCCGCGGGCCGTCGCTGCTGGAAGACTTCATCATGCGTGAGAAAATCACGCACTTTGACCATGAGCGGATTCCGGAGCGCATCGTCCACGCTCGCGGCACCGGCGCCCACGGATTCTTCCAGAGCTACGAGAATCACGCGGCGCTGAGCAAGGCAGGATTCCTGCAGGACCCGGGGAAAAAGACGCCGGTATTCGTGCGTTTTTCCACGGTGCAGGGGCCGCGCGGTTCTGGTGACACCGTGCGTGACGTGCGTGGTTTCGCGGTGAAGTTCTTTACCGACGAAGGCAACTTCGATCTGGTCGGCAACAACATGCCGGTGTTTTTCATTCAGGACGCGATCAAGTTTCCCGACTTCGTCCATGCGGTAAAACCCGAGCCACATAACGAGATTCCTACTGGCGGCTCGGCGCACGACACTTTCTGGGATTTCGTTTCGCTGGTGCCGGAATCGGCGCACATGGTGATATGGGCAATGTCCGACCGGGCGATTCCGAAAAGCCTGCGCAGCATGCAGGGCTTCGGGATTCACACCTTCCGGCTGATCAACGCCGAGGGCAAATCGCGCTTCGTCAAATTCCACTGGCGCCCGACCGCAGGCACCTGCTCGCTTGTGTGGGACGAGGCGCAGAAGCTTGCCGGTAAAGATACTGATTTCCACCGCCGCGATCTCTGGGAAGCCATTGAGATGGGCGATTACCCGGAATGGGAACTCGGCGTACAGATCATCGAGGAGGAAAACGAGCACGACTTCGATTTCGACATCCTCGACCCGACCAAGCTGATCCCTGAAGAAATCGTGCCGATCACTCCGTTGGGCAAAATGACCCTCAACCGTAACCCGGACAATTTCTTCGCCGAGACCGAGCAGGTTGCGTTCTGCCCCGGCCACATCGTGCCGGGCATCGACTTCTCCAATGACCCGCTGCTGCAAGGTCGGCTGTTTTCCTACACCGATACGCAAATCAGCCGACTCGGCGGGCCGAACTTTCATGAGCTGCCGATCAATCGCCCTGTAGCGCCATTTCACAACGGCCAGCGCGATGCTCAGCACCGCACGGTGATCGACAAGGGCCGTGCGTCTTACGAGCCGAACTCGATTGACGGTGGCTGGCCGAAGGAAACCCCGCCAGCGGCACAGGACGGTGGTTTCGAGAGCTACCCGGAACGCATCGACGCCAACAAGATCCGTCAGCGCAGCGAGTCGTTCAGCGATCACTTCTCGCAGGCGCGGCTGTTTTTCCACAGCATGAGCAAGCACGAGCAGGAACACATCATCTCGGCCTATAGCTTCGAGCTGGGCAAGGTCGAGCGGGAGTTCATCCGCGCTCGTCAGGTGAATGAGATCCTGGCCAACATTGATCTGGAACTGGCCAAACGCGTAGCGCAGAACCTGGGCTTGCCGGTACCGACCAAAGGCACGGTCGAAGTGCGCAAGACGTCGCCGGATCACTCACCGGCACTGAGTCAGGCGAATCTGTTGCCGGAAAACATCAAGACGCGAAAAGTAGCTATTCTTGCAGCGAACGGCGTCGATGGTGCGGCGATTGATGCGATGAAGAAGGCCCTCATGGCCGAAGGAGCGCACGCGAAATTGCTCGGCCCGACTTCGGCGCCAGTGAAAACCGCTGACGGCAAGAGCCTAGCGGTGGATGCATCGATGGAAGGCCTGCCTTCGGTGGCGTTCGACGCGGTGTTTGTGCCGGGTGGTGCGGCGTCGATCAAGGCGTTGAGTGGTGATGGCGTGGCGTTGCATTACCTGCTGGAGGCGTACAAGCACTTGAAGGCGATTGCCTTGCACGGAGAAGCGAAGCAGTTGCTCGATGTGTTGAAGCTTGAGGCGGATGCCGGGTTGATCGTGGGCGCCGACGCTAAGTTGGCCAAGGCGTTTATTGCCGCGATTGGGCAGCATCGGGTTTGGGCTCGGGAGCCTAAGGCCAAGGCGATTCCGGCTTAAGGATCTGCTCTGACTGAGAAGACGCTTTCGCGAGCAAGCTCGCTCCCACAGGGAACACGCTGTGCCTGTGGGAGCGAGCTTGCTCGCGAAGCTTTTAGGGTTTAGCGGGAATCAGAACCATCTGCGCCGGCACAGTGCGCAAGATCTGCTTCTCGATCTTCAGATCGAAATCCGGATTCAGCTTCTTCACTCGCTTGGTCAGCAAAGTCGCCAGCCAAGGGTAGTCGTTGGTGCGCGGCGCCTGGATGCTCACGGCACAATCGTAATTAACTACATCAGCGGCGATCGCATCCAGTTGTCGACGCAATTTGCGGCTATCGGTGATATTCAGCGCAACCGTGGTGCTCTCGGCAGTCGGGTCGATCACCTTGGCTTTCGGCTTGGCTTCCGCTGCGAGCAGCGCCGCTTCGGCCTTCTCCAGTTCAGCCTTGCGCGCTTCGGAGATTGCGCCGTTGACGCCACCGGTCAGCGCCGGAGCCTTGGGCATCAGGGCGCGGGCACGGCTCAGCGCGGTAGCGGCAGCATTCACATCACCCTTCTGCAACACGATCTGGCTGCGGCGCAGATAGGCTTCGGCGAGTTGCCGCTGGTATTGCTCAAGGGACTGATCGTTAGGTGTTTCGGTCTGCAATGCCGCCAACTGATCTTCGGCGGTGGCCAGTTCGCTGCTGGCCAGACTTTGCTCCAGCTGCGCGATGGCCGTAGCGCGTGCGTCGGGGGCTTCAACCACCGGCGGCGTGCTTTGGCAGGCGCCCAGCAGCACTGAAAATGCGGCAAGGAGCAGATAACGGGAGGCGAACGGCTTCATTCCTGCGACTCTCTATTTGCGCAAAAAACGAGCAAGTCTACACCCCTCGACGGGGCAGAACAAAACTCAGGAGAAACAGTGCGGCTGCCGTCACAACGATTGACGGCCCGGCCGGGGTGTCCTTGAACCACGACAGCGCCAGCCCGCCACACACCGCGAGCATGCCCAGCAGGCTCGCGCCCAGTGCCATCTGCTCCGGCGAACGGGCGTGACGTTGTGCCGCAGCCGCCGGGATGATCAACAGCGAAGTAATCAGCAAAACCCCGACGATTTTCATCGCTACCGCGATCACTACCGCAATCAGCAACATCAGCGCCATGCGCAGACCGGCCACCGGCAGGCCTTCAACTCTGGCCAACTCTTCATGCACGGTGATCGCCAGCAGCGGCCGCCACAACGTCACCAACAACACCAGCACCGCCGCGCTGCCGCCGAGAATCCACGCCAGATCGGTCGGACTGATCGCCAGCAAGTCGCCGAACAGATAGGCCATCAGGTCGATCCGCACCTCATGCATGAAGCTTAGTACCACCAGCCCGAGAGAGAGGGTACTTGGCGCGAGAATCCCCAAAAGAGTGTCGGAAGCCAGTGGCTGGCGCTGTTGCAGGGTCACCAGCAGCACCGCGAGCAGCAGGCAGCCGACGGTCACCGCGACGGTCGGGCTGACATCCAGCAGAAAGCCCAGCGCTACGCCGAGCAATGCGGCGTGGGACAGGGTGTCGCCGAAATACGCCATGCGCCGCCAGACCACGAACGAGCCCAACGGCCCCGCGACTATCGCCAGCGCCAGACCTGCAAGCAGGGCATACAACAGAAAATCAGCCATGCTTGCAGCTATCTCCATGAACGTGGGGTTGGCCCGAAGCGGGCGCCTTGACTACCGACCCGTGCAGGTCGTGGGCGTGGTCATGGTGGTGGTGATAGATCGCCAGACTCTGCGTGTTCTTGCCGAACAACTCGACGAACGCCGGATCGCCGCTGACCTGCTCGGGATGCCCGGAGCAGCAGACGTGGCGGTTGAGGCACACCACTTGATCGGTAGTGCTCATCACCAGATGCAGATCGTGGGACACCATCAACACGCCGCAACCATGGCGGTCACGCAGACGGGTGATCAGGCTGTAAAGCTCAGCCTGCCCGGCGACATCGACGCCTTGCACCGGCTCGTCGAGCACCAGCAGTTCCGGCTCGCGCAGCAGAGCGCGGGCTAGCAGCACGCGCTGCATCTCGCCGCCGGAAACGCTTTGCACCGGGCTGTCGATGACGTGTTCGGCGCCGACTTCCTTCAGTGCAGCCAGTGCACGAGGACGGTCGACACCCGGCACCAGACGCAAAAAGCGCAGCACCGACAGCGGCAAGGTCGGATCGACATGGAGTTTTTGCGGCATGTAGCCGACGCGCAGCCTGGGCTTGCGCCAGACGCTGCCGCTGTCGGGCTTCAACAGACCAAGTACGGCGCGTACCAGCGTGGTCTTGCCGGCGCCATTGGGGCCGATCAGGGTGACGATCTGCCCCGGTTCGACGCTTAGGTCGATGTTGTCCAGCACCTTCTGCCCGGCGAACGTGACGGCGACCTGCTCCAGTCGGATCAGCGCGTTGCTCATCAAGCCCCCTGGCAACCGGAGCACAGGCCGACCACTTCGACGGTCTGCGCTTCGACAATGAAACCGACGTCGCGGGCGCTGAAGACGATCGCGTCGCTGATGTTCTTTTGCTCAAGCTCGATGGCGGCATGGCATTCGCGGCAGATCAGGAACTGGCCCTGATGCGCGTGTTCCGGGTGATTGCAGCCGACGAAGGCGTTGAGCGAGGAAATCCGATGCACGAGGCCGTTTTCCAGCAGGAAATCCAGCGCGCGGTATACGGTCGGCGGCGCGGCGCGGCGCCCGTCCTGCTCGCTGAGCACCGCCAGAATGTCGTAGGCGCCCAGCGGCTTGTGGCTTTGCCACACCAGTTCCAGCACCCGACGGCGCAACGCAGTCAGGCGCAGGCCTTTCTGGGCACACAGGACATCGGCCTCGGACAGAGCGCTGTGCACGCAATGAGAGTGGTCGTGGGGACGGCTGGCAATCGGTGTATTAGGCATGGGCGGCGACGAGTTTTGATAGAGACGTTATTATGTTACCCGTTCTCGCCTCCTTGAGTGCTCATCGTGTCCCGACTTTTTTCTGTTTTTGTGGCTTTTGTCGCCAGTTTTCTGCTGATCGGTTCGGCTCAGGCCGAGGTCAAAGTCCTCACCAGCATCAAACCGTTGCAGTTGATTGCCGCGGCCGTGCAGGACGGCGTGGCGATTCCAGAAGTGCTGCTGCCGCCGGGAGCATCACCGCATAACTACGCTCTGCGCCCCTCCGACGTGCGCAAGGTGCAATCGGTTGATCTGCTGTACTGGATCGGTCCGGACATGGAAGGCTTCCTGCCTCGCGTGCTGAACGGTCGTACGCTGCCGAGCGTCGCCGTCCAAGATCTGCCGGGGATGAAACTGCGCCACTTTGCTGAAGACAGCCAGTCCCACGCCGAAGACGCCGACGAGCATGATCACGATCACCGCCCGGGCACACTTGATGCGCACTTGTGGCTATCGCCGGTCAACGCGCGGGTTATTGCCGACAAAATGGCCGCTGACCTGAGCGCGGCCGACCCAGCGAATGCCGAGCGCTATCAAAGCAACGCCAAGGCGTTTGATGAGCGGCTGGATGCACTGGATCTGCGTTTGAAGAAGCGTCTGGCGGGTGTTGAGGGCAAACCGTACTTCGTGTTTCACGAGGCGTTCGATTACTTCGAAGACGCTTACGGTCTGAAACATACCGGCGTGTTCAGCGTGGCGGCCGAAGTGCAGCCGGGTGCGCAGCACGTCGCTGCAATGCGCAAGCGTTTGCAGGAAGTCGGCAAGACGTGTGTGTTCAGCGAACCACCGCTGCGTCCGCGTCTGGCGGAAACGCTGGTGTCGGGGCTGCCGGTAAAACTCGCCGAACTGGATGCGCTGGGCGGCTACACCCCGGCGACGGCTCAGGGCTATGAGCAAGTGCTGGAAAAATTGGGTAATGATTTGGCCGGGTGCCTGGAGTCTCTGTAAACCACAAAACCCTTTGGGAGCGAGCTTGCTCGCGAAAGCGGTGGGTCAGCGAAACAAATGCTGAATGCACCGCCCCCTTCGCGAGCAAGCTCGCTCCCACAGGTTCGTGCTGGCTTCCAGAACTACTCAGAGGGCGAAAGGCAATGGTGTGCTAACCGACTGCCGCTGCGCCAACCGCTGCTCGAACTCCATCGGATCGTGAATCAACACGTCCTGCCCGGCAAACGATTCGGCTGCAATCAATCGCGACAACCAGAACCGCACACACGCCACGCGCAGCATGGTCGGCCACAACTCAGCCTCCGCCGCAGTGAACGGACGCAGCGCCGCATAAGCGCCGAGGAATGCCCGGGCGCGTGGCCCGTCGATCAGGCCGTCATCGTCCGAGCACCAATCGTTCAAGGCAATCGCCACGTCGTAGAGCATCGGCCCCGAGCAGGCGTTGTAGAAGTCGATCAGCCCGGTCAGGTGCGTGCCTTCGAACATCGCATTGTCGCGGAACAGATCAGCGTGGATGTTCGCCCGTGGCAGCGCGAGGATCCTGGCTTTCTTCTCGGTGATTTCGTCCAAAGCCTTTTGCAGCAAGGCACGCGGCTGATCCGCCAGGTGCGAGAGCAACTGCGTGCCCTCTTCCAGCATCCAGTCCAGACCACGATCGGTCTTGCGCTTGATCATGTTCTCGCCCTGGGTCGCCAGGTGCAGGCGCGCCTGCAACTCACCGACCTGCGCGCAATGCTGCGCGTTGGCTTGTTTGATGTGCTTGCCGGCGAGTTTCGGTTGCAGCAGCGCCGGTTTGCCTTTCAGTTCACGCAGAGCCACGCCGTCGGTGGTGCGCAGTGCGTAAGGTACTGGCAGATCGGCTTCGTGCAGCACATCGAGCAGCTCGATGAAGAACGGCATCTCCTGCACTGGCCCGCGCTCGACCAGAGTCAGGACAAACTCGCCCTGCTCCAGGCTGATAAAGAAATTGGTGTTTTCGCTGCCAGCGGCAATCCCCTGGAAATCAAGCAGACGGCCAAGCCCGTATGGGGCGAGAAAGGTTTCCAGCTCGGGCCGAGCCAGGGGAGTGAACACAGACATGGTTAAAAACTGCTCAGTTCGGGCGCCGCTTGCGCGCGGCGCCGATTAAAAGTCGGGAAACTTACTTCCAGGTAAAGATTTCCCACGACGGAATCAACATATCCGGCTGGTCGGAGCGGATGTAGTTCGCATCCGTACCATCGGCGCGCACCAGAAAATACGGTTTGCCGCCCTTCGGTGTGACCTTGATCGCATACACGAAGCCACTGCGGCTGTATTCCTGAATGACCTTGTCGCCTTCCGTGTGCGTGTTAATGGTAACTTCCGGCTCTGATGACGGCGCACTATCCGCCGCGAGCGCGGCCAACGGTGAAGCAGCAATCAAACTGACCAGCAGCAAGCGATTTAACGTACGCATGATAACCTTGTCCCTTTGTCGTCAACGGTCCCGCTATTCTAGCGCCGGACCCGCCGAAAAGGTTGATCCTGCTCATGAGCCAAGCCCCCCTCGTCCTGGTGGACGGTTCGTCTTACCTGTACCGCGCCTTTCATGCACTGCCACCACTGACCACTTCCAAAGGCCTGCCGACCGGTGCGGTCAAAGGCGTGCTGAACATGCTCAAGAGTCTGCGCAAGCAGTACCCGGACAGCCCGTTCGCCGTGGTGTTCGACGCCAAGGGCGGGACGTTTCGCGATGAGATGTACGCCGAATACAAAGCCAACCGCCCAAGCATGCCCGACGACATGCGCGTGCAGATCGAGCCTCTGCACCAAAGCGTGATCGCCCTCGGCTTCCCGCTGCTGTGCGTCGAAGGCGTCGAGGCCGATGACGTGATCGGCACCCTGGCGCGCAGCAGTGCCGCCGCTGACCGTCCGGTGATTATCTCCACCGGCGACAAGGACATGGCACAACTGGTCGATGGCCACATTACCTTGGTCAACACCATGTCCGGTAGTTCGATGGACGTGGAAGGCGTGAAGGAGAAATTCGGCGTCGCACCGGAGCAGATCATCGATTATCTGGCCCTCATGGGCGACTCTTCCGACAACATTCCGGGCGTTCCGGGTATCGGCCCGAAGACTGCTTCCGGCCTGCTGGTCGGCGTCAACGGCGGCCTGAAGGAGCTTTACGAGCAGCTCGACATCGTCCCGACCCTGCCGATTCGCGGCGCCAAGACCCTGCCGGCCAAGCTCGAAGAACACAAGGAAATGGCGTTCCTCTCCTATCAGTTGGCGACGATCAAGATCGACGTGCCTCTGGACGTCGAACTCGACGACCTGCAGATGGGTGCGGAAGACCCGGCCAAGCTTTACGAGCTCTACACCCTGCTCGAATTCAAAAGCTGGATCAACGATCTGGATCGCGACGCCAAACGTCTGGAACTGAGCAGCGCCGCCGCGCCCGCGCCAGCCGCCGATCTGTTCAGCGCACCTGAAGCCGAAGCTCCTGCTGCTCCCGCTGAAGCCGCTTACGAAACCATCCTCGATCAGGCACGCTTCGACGTCTGGCTGGAAAAGCTCAACAACGCCAAGCTGTTCGCTTTCGACACCGAAACCACCGGGATCGACGCGCAACAGGCACAACTGGTTGGCCTCTCGTTCGCCGTACAGGCCAACGAAGCCGCCTACATCCCGCTGACCCACTCCTACATCGGCGTGCCGGAGCAACTGGATCGCGACACCGTATTGCGCGCGCTCAAGCCGATTCTGGAAGACCCGAGCAAGCTCAAGGTCGGCCAGCACGCCAAGTTCGACATGAACATCCTGGCCAACTGCGCCATCGGTGGTGATCAAAACAATGGCATCACCGTGCGCGGCGTCGCCTTCGACACCATGCTTGAGTCCTACGTGCTCAATTCCACCGCGACTCGACATGACATGGACAGCCTCGCGCAGAAGTACCTGGATCACACCACCGTGAGCTTCCAGGACATCGCCGGCAAAGGCGCCAAGCAGCTGACCTTCGACCAGATCGCTCTGGAGCAAGCCGGCCCGTATGCCGCCGAAGACGCCGATATCACTCTGCGCCTGCATCAGACCCTGTTCGCAAAACTCAGCGAGATTCCGAGTCTGGCCAGCGTGCTGACCGATATCGAGATCCCGCTGGTGCCGGTGCTGGCACGCATTGAGCGTCAGGGCGCGCTCGTCGATGCCGCATTGCTTGGCGTGCAGAGCATCGAACTGGGCGAGAAGATGGTCGCGCTGGAGCGTGAAGCGTTCGAAATCGCCGGGGAAGAGTTCAACCTCGGCTCACCGAAGCAGCTCGGCGTGATCCTCTACGAAAAACTCGGCCTGCCGGTGCTGAAGAAGACCGCCAAAGGCCAGCCGTCGACTGCCGAAGAAGTGCTGGCGAAACTCGCCGAAGACGATCACCGCTTGCCAAAAGTGCTTATGGAGCACCGCTCCATGAGCAAGCTGAAAAGCACTTACACCGACCGTTTGCCGGAGCAGATCAATCCGCGCACCGGGCGCATCCACACCTCGTACCATCAGGCTGTGGCTTCGACCGGGCGCTTGTCCTCCAGCGATCCAAACCTGCAGAACATCCCGGTGCGCACCGCCGAGGGTCGCCGCATTCGTCAGGCGTTCGTCGCGCCGAAAGGCTACAAACTGCTGGCGGCGGACTATTCGCAGATCGAACTGCGGATCATGGCGCATCTGTCGAAAGACGAAGGCCTGATGAATGCCTTCCGCAACAATCTCGACGTGCACACCGCCACCGCAGCCGAAGTGTTCAAGGTCGAGCTCAACGAAGTGACCTCCGACCAGCGCCGTGGCGCCAAGGCGATCAACTTCGGCCTGATCTACGGCATGGGCGCGCAGAAACTCGGCAAGGACATCGGCGTCGATACCAAAACCGCCAAGGCCTACATCGATACCTACTTCGCGCGTTACCCGGGGGTTCGTGAATACATGGACCGCACCCGCGCTCAGGCTGCGGATCAGGGCTACGTGGAAACCTTCTTCGGCCGTCGCCTGTATCTGCCGGAAATCAATTCCAACAAGCCGCAGGAACGTGCCGCCGCCGAACGCACAGCGATCAACGCGCCGATGCAGGGCACCGCTGCGGACATCATCAAGAAAGCCATGGTGGCTGTGGATAACTGGCTGAGCACGTCCGGGCTGGACGCCAAAGTCATCCTGCAGGTGCACGATGAACTGGTGCTGGAAGTTCGCGAAGACCTGGTCGAGCAGGTGAGCAAGGAAATTCGCCTGCACATGAGCGAAGCGGCGCAACTGGATGTGCCGTTGCTGGTGGAAGTCGGCGTTGGCAACAACTGGGACGAGGCGCACTAAGGCGTCTGGCACGGTCTTTTGCCGCGACAGGGTGTCGCGGCAAACCCTTTGAAACGACCTTAGATTGAAACGCTCTTGAGGTTATTCCAAAGCTTTTTGAAAAAATTCTGAACTAATCTGACAACCCACTACTCAGAGTTACTGAATGGCTGGTGAAGCCCTTCGATGCTCCTATGTTGTGTTAAGTGTTGGCAGATATCTGAACCCCGCCCTAGCGGTTCGGAACTTGAACCCCGGAATTCTCCCTCCCCAATGAAGTCCGGGGCTTTTTTTGCCCAAAATTTGTCTGTAGCGCGTTCATGCTGCGTTGAAAGCACAGCTCAAATGCTCATTTAGGTTCCCTAAAGTCGAGCGCGACCCTGGCCGCTTTTCACTGCGCTTTCGCCTTGCCTGAACACACTACAAACAAATTTCCATATCCCGATTTACTCGGCTGCCGCCTCAGTGCCCTTGTCAGCCAGTTCCATCCAGTCCGCCAACACAGTGTAGGCGTCTTCCAGGCCCATGCGTTTCGGCGCCGAGAACAGCTGGATGGTGACGTGATCACCCCAACCCTTGCGGATTTCCGACTGCACTTTCAGCAGCGTGTTCTTGGCTGCGCCATACGTAAGCTTGTCCGCTTTGGTCAGCAGGATGTGCATCGGCATGCCGGCGGCAACAGCCCAATCAAGCATCAGCAGGTCGAAGTCGGTCATTGGATGACGGATGTCCATCATCAGAATCAAACCCTTCAAACTCTCGCGGCCACCGAGGTAAGCCTCAAGGTGACGCTGCCAGTGCATCTTCAGCGGGATCGGTACTTTTGCATAACCGTAGCCCGGCAGGTCGACCAGACGCCGTTCATCGTCTAGCTTGAAGAAGTTCAACAACTGTGTGCGACCCGGAGTTTTCGAGGTGCGCGCCAGACTGGCGTGAGTCAGGGTGTTCAGTGCGCTGGATTTACCGGCGTTGGAGCGACCGGCGAACGCCACTTCGAAGCCTTCGTCGTCAGGGCATTGATCGACTTTGGCGGCACTGAGCATGAACGTGGACTGTTGGCACAGGCCGAGGATGGGATTCTTGAGTTGCATGGGATTTCCGATGTGGGCGGCGCCGGGATTGGGCGCGGAACGCGGTGTCGCTTCCGTTTCAGTGACGCCAGTATATAATGCCGCAGATTTTGTGTGTGCTTTGTCCCAGCGAAGGATGAAGTACACGAGAGCGACAGACCTTCATTGCGCACTAGAACGCAGAACGCTCTCAACCCTGAAAAGGTCGTTTTATGACGAAATGGCTGCTGGCTGCCGGACTCTTGATGCCACTTTATGGCGTGCAGGCTACACAAGAACCGGAAGCCGTGTACAACCGTGTTTGTGGTGCCTGTCATTCCGGCCAGCTCCCTACGGCGCCCGAAAGAGGCGATCGGGAAGCCTGGACGCCGAGGTTGGCGAAAGGTATGGAGACGCTGGTGCAACACGTGACCCAGGGTTTCAAGGCGATGCCGCCGCGTGGTTTGTGCATGGACTGCAGTGCCGAGGATTACCAAGCCATCATCCTTTGGATGAGCGAGTAAGCCCGGTCCATAACTCTTAACCCTTAGCCGTAGTTGGATTAGCTGATGAACAAATTGATCGTGAGTCTGCTGTTGACCGTGGGAATTTCCGGCATGGCCCATGCTGCAGGTGATGCAGCAGCAGGCCAGGCGAAAGCCGCCGTATGCGGAGCCTGCCATGGCCCGGATGGTAATAGCATGGCGCCAAACTTTCCAAAACTGGCGGGTCAGGGTGAACGCTACCTGACCAAGCAACTGCATGACATCAAGTCGGGCAAGCGCACCGTTCTGGAAATGACCGGCCTGCTGACCAACCTGAGCGACCAGGATCTGGCCGACATCGCCGCCTACTTCGCCAGCCAGAAAGGCAGTGTCGGCGCCGCCGATCCGAAGATCGTCAAGCGCGGTGAAGACTTGTTCCGTGGCGGCAACCTGGCCAAGGGCCTGCCAGCCTGCATCGGCTGCCACTCGCCGAACGGCGCCGGCAACGCAGCCGCCGGCTTCCCGCATCTGGGTGGCCAGCACGCTCAATACATCGCCAAACAACTGACCGATTTCCGCAAGGAAGAAGGTGGCCGTACCAACGACGGCGACACCATGACCATGCAGACCATCGCCAAACGGCTGAGCGACGAAGACATTGCCGCGGTCTCCAGCTACATCCAGGGCCTGCACTAAGGCCTGCGGATCGAGCGTCGTGCAGGGCAGTTGTCTCGCACAATGTTAACGCTCGATTAATCCGTCGCAGCAAGTATAAAAAGGGTGGCTTTGGCCGCCCTTTTTTGTGGCCGCTGCCGTTACACTACAGAACTCATGCCCGCCAGGATCTGTCTCAGAACAGGTCGCGCGAGGCGACCAAAATTGTCCAGGAGTAAAGCATGCGTAATCTGATCATCAGCGCCGCCCTCGTCGCTGCCAGCCTGTTCGGTGTGACCGCCCAGGCCGCCGAAGCCCCTGCCGCACCGTACGTAGAACTGGCAAACCCGGTGCAGGTTGCCGTGCCTGGCAAGATCGAAGTGGTCGAGCTGTTCTGGTATGGCTGCCCGCACTGCTACGCGTTTGAGCCGGTGATCAATCCGTGGGTTGAGAAGCTGCCATCCGACGTGAACTTCGTCCGCATCCCTGCCATGTTTGGCGGCCCGTGGGACGCTCACGGCCAGATGTTCCTGACCCTGGAAGCCATGGGTGTCGAGCACAAGGTTCACGCGGCAGTTTTCGAAGCGATCCAGAAACAACACAAACGCCTGACCGATCCACAGGAAATGGCTGATTTCCTGGCCACTCAGGGCGTGGACAAGGACAAGTTCCTGGCCACTTTCAACTCCTTCGCCATCAAGGGGCAGATCGTAAAAGCCAAAGAACTGGCCAAGAAGTATGAAATCTCCGGCGTTCCAACCATGATCGTCAACGGCAAGTACCGCTTTGACATCGGTTCTGCCGGTGGTGCCGAGCAAGCGCTGAAACTGGCTGACGACTTGGTCGCCAAAGAGCGAGCGGCCAACAAGGCAGCTGCCAACTAAGCGCGGTAATCGCCATGCGCCGCTGGGGAGCTGAACGCATCGTTGGTCTGCATGATCCGCAGATCAACGAGCACCACCTGGAGTCCACGGGCCTGCCCGCAGACCATCGTCTGCGCTTGCTCAGCTTCAATATCCAGGTGGGCATCAGCACCGAGCGCTATCGGCACTACCTGACCCGTAGCTGGCAGCATCTGCTGCCGCACAACGGGCGCTCAGGCAATCTGCAAAAGATCGGTGATCTGCTCGGCGACTTCGATCTGGTCGCCCTGCAGGAAGCCGATGGCGGCAGCCTGCGCTCAGGCTACGTCAATCAAGTCGAACACCTGGCGCATCTCGGCGCCTTCCCCTACTGGTATCAACAACTCAATCGCAATCTCGGTCGACTGGCCCAGCACAGCAATGGCGTGCTCAGTCGTCTGCGCCCGTGGGCGATCGAAGACCATCCGCTGCCCGGCCCAAAAGGTCGTGGAGCCATTCTTCTGCGCTTCGGCGAAGGTCCCGAAGCGCTGGTTGTGGTGATGATGCACCTGGCGCTTGGCGCCCGGACGCGCAGCCTGCAACTGGGCTACATTCGTGAGCTGATCGGTGGTTACAAACACCAGGTGTTGATGGGCGACATGAACACCCATGCCAGCGATCTGCTACAACATTCACCGTTACGCGATCTCGGTTTGCTGGCCCCGCAGGTGGAAGCGACATTCCCCAGCTGGCGCCCTCAGCGTTGCCTTGATCATATTTTGCTCAGCCCGACCCTGACGCTGGAAAAGGTCGAAGTGCTGGCGCAGCCCATATCTGATCACCTGCCGGTCGCGGTAGAGATTCGTCTGCCGGGTTCGCTCACGGCCGATGCATTGCCCGCGTTGAGTCCTGCCCTTCGCGGAACCCCTGAATGAGCGACGAAGCCCAGCGCTGGAAAGAGAAATACCTCAAAAGCATCGAACAACAAGACAAACTGGAACGTCGCTGGGCCGCCCGGCTCGACCTGCTGCGCCGTGGCCTGGTGCGCAGCACTTTGGCCGCCGAAGGCACCGACCGCGTGGTCGACCAATGCATGAAAGAGATGCGCGATGTGGTGCGCACCGATGACATGGACGCCGGCCTCGCCGCGTTGCTGCCGCGCCTGGAAAAAGCCGTACTCGACTCCGAGCAGCGCCGCGAAACCCGCATCGATCAGGTCAGCACCGCACTGACGGCCCTGGTCACCCAGTTGCAAGCCTTGCCATTGCCGCGAGAAGTCGCCCAGCCGCTGAAGAAGTTCGCCAAGCAACTGGACGGACGAGTCGGGCAGGCGCGGGAAATGCCACTGCTACTCAGCGAACTCAGCGGTTTGCAGGGCAAGGCCCTGAGCCAGATGGACGCGCCAGTCGAGCCGGAGCGACCGGGTCTGCTTCAGCGTCTGTTTGGTACGCGAGACAGCGAAGAAGCGCCCGCTCCTGAAGCCGCGCCAGCTGCAGCACCAGCGCCCACGCCGACACCTGCTGCCGCTGCGCCTGAGCCAGAACCATCGCCACAGCCCACCGTCGCAGCCGTTGCACCGGTGATTGCCGCTCCGGCTATCAAAGAAGCAACCATCGCAGAAGCGCCGAAGCCAGCCGTAATACCCCATCCGGAACCAGAACCGGAAGTCGTCGCCTTCGTACCGCCCAAGGTCGCCACAGAAACCGCCAGCGCACCTGCCCAAACAGAACCGGTCGCACCCGAACCAGTCTTTGAACCAGAACTTGAAGTAGTCGCCGCACCCGCTCCAAGCCCAATCGCACCCATCGCGATCAACCCCGACGAGCTGTTCCACCCCGGTGACAGCCCTTCTCCGCTGATCCTCGACAGCCTGCCCCTGCCCGAACCCATGGCGCGAGCACTGGCGGCCATCGACCCGGAACAGCCCGAGCACGACATCCTCTTCGCCCTGCCCGACTCACCGGAGCCGTCTTACAGCTCGGTTGCCAAGCACATCGAAGACACCCTGATCGGCTTACTCGACGACCTGACTTTGCCGGAGCGCCATCGTCCGCAGGCCGAAGCCATGCGCGACCGTCTCGAACACGGGCTGAACTGGTACGAACTGATCCCGATCCTCGACGATCTGGCGACGTTGATGCTGGCAATCACCGACAGCGGCCAGCACGAATTCGAAGTGTATTTGCAACAACTCAACGAACGCCTCGAAGCGTTCCAGAGCAATCTGCAAGCTGCCAGCGACGGGCATGCCGACAACAGCTCGGCGGCGCGGGCGATGGACACGCAAATCCGTGAACAGGTGGATGGCTTGCAGACCAGCGTGCAGGAAGCGGCCGATCTGGACGACCTCAAGCAGGTGCTGGAAAACCATCTGGAAGGCCTGCTTGGCACCATGGACCAGCACCAGAAGCAGCGCGACAGCCGCGAACAGGAAGTCGCCGCCCGCCTCAAAGGTCTGGCCGAACGCGTAGCGCACATGGAACAGGAAGCCCTGGGTTTCCGCGAACACCTTGAAGAGCAACGCCAGAAAGCCCTGATCGATCCGCTCACCGGCCTGCCCAACCGCGCGGCGTGGAGCGAACGTCTCGAACATGAAACCGCGCAGTGGCAACAGCACGGCAACACCTTGAGCCTGGCGATGCTCGACCTCGATCACTTCAAACGCATCAACGACAACTATGGTCATCTGGCCGGTGACAAAGTGTTGAAGATCATCGCCACGGTGCTGCGCAAACGCCTGCGCGGCAGCGATTTCATTGCCCGTTTCGGTGGTGAAGAGTTCGTCCTGCTGCTGCCGGCCACGCCACTGGCGGTCGGCGCCAGACTGCTCGAAACCCTGCGTGCCGCCATCGAAGCCTGCCCGTTCCACTTCAAGGGCGAACGGGTGACGATCACCATCTCCATGGGGCTGGCGGCATTCAAACCGGGAGAACACAGCGATCTGGTGCTGAAAAGAGCCGATCAGGCGCTCTACCGGGCAAAAAATGGCGGACGCAACCGGGTCGAGCTGGGCTGAGCAATTGTTCCATTTTGTTTAAATCAGCCCATTCGCCGTCGAGACGCAAGGCAGTACGTTACACTGTTGCATTATTGTCTTGCGTGTACTGCCTTCGATCATGAAATTTTTTGCCTTCATCGCGTCGCTGCTTCTACTGGCCGGTTGTGCCAGCGGCCCGCGTTACGACACCAGCCATCCTTCGGCCAATCACGACAGCCGCATCCAGTTCGTGATCGTGCATTACACCTCCGCCTCGCTGCAGCGCTCGCTGCAATTGCTGACCCACGGTGAAGTCAGCAGTCATTACCTGATCGGCGACGACAAGGGCGGCACCGTCTACAAACTGATGGACGAGAACATGCGCGCCTGGCATGCCGGGGAAAGCGAATGGCAGGGCCGCACCTGGCTCAACTCCAGCTCGATCGGCATCGAAATCGTCAATCCGGGCTTCAAGGACACGCCGACCGGGCGCCTGTGGTACCCGTACAGCGAAGCGCAGATTCAGTCGTTGATCGCCCTGCTCAAGGACATCAGCAAGCGCAACGGCATCAGCCCCCGCCACATCATCGGTCACAGCGACATCGCGCCACTGCGCAAGCTTGATCCGGGCCCGTTGTTCCCATGGAAACGCCTCGCCGACCAAGGTCTTGGCTTGTGGCCAAACGAACAGGCCGTAGCGCGCCAGCAACAGCAGTTCAACGCCGAGCTGCCGCCAGTGAGCTGGTTCCAGGCACAATTGGCGCGTCTCGGTTATGCCACGCCGCAAACCGGTGAGCTGGATGTCGCGACCCGTCATGTGCTCGCTGCATTCCAGATGCACTTCCGCCCTTCCCGTTTCGATGGCACGCCGGATGCGCAAACCGCTGCGTTGCTCCTGGTGCTCAATCAGACAAAATAATGACGCCCGCCCGACGGTCAGGGCGAATTCACAATCAGCAGCTATAACTCATTGGTAACTCTTCGGATATTCCATGATGGTTGCTACCCGAGAGACGCTGCGTAGCTGGTTCTATCGCCCCTGGTTTTTGGCGATGATCGCGGCTGTCCTCAGTGCCTGCCTGTTGATTGCCGGCGGATTGTTCGTTGCAATACATCAGGTCGAGCAAAACGAAAGCACGCAAATGAACGCTCAGGGCGAACGCTTCCTCGCCCGCCTCGAGCAACTCTTCGGTCAGTTACGCGAAAGTCTCGACGACCTCGAATCCCAGCCTCTGCGCAGCTGCGATGACGAAATGGTCGCCACCCTGCAGCAAGTCACCTTCAATTATCGCTTCGTCTATGAAGCCGCCTACATGGACGGCTCACGGATCTGCTCCAACCGTCCGCGCCAGGAAGGCCTGTCCGTGGTGCGGGCGCCGGACATCCGCGGCCCGACCTACAGCTATTGGCTGAACACCACCACCGAACCCGACGAAAACCGCGCCGCGCTGATGCTCGGGCGCGGCAATTTCCGTGTGGCAACCTCGCGCGGCCATCTGACCGACATGGTCGATCTGTCGCCCGGGAGCAGCCTGTTGGTGGTGCTCGATCACGGCAAACGGGCAATCCCGGTACTCGGTGCCGAACAACCCTGGCCGCCCACCGACTGGCCGCCAAAAAACCGCGACGCCCTGCAAATCACTGAGTCGCACCTGATCTACCGCATGCCCACCAGAAACCCGGAATACCAGTTGGTGCTGATCACGCCGCGCTCCGGCATGCACATCCCCGCGGTGTGGTGGTGGGTGGTTCCGGCTTGTCTGGTGCTCGGAGCGTTCGTCGGCTTCTTCGTGTTTTTACTGGTGCGCCAACGGCAGTCGCTGGATGCCGAACTGCACGGCGCGATTCGCCGTGGCGAGTTGCAAGTGCTGTATCAACCGATCTTCGATCTCGACAGCCGCAATTGCGTCGGCGCCGAAGCGTTGCTGCGCTGGCGACGACCGGACGGCACGCTGACCAGTCCCGACCTGTTCATCCCCATGGCGGAAAACACCGGACAGATCCGCCAGATGACCGATTTCGTTCTGCAACGCCTGTTGGAACAACTGGGCCAACTGTTACGGTCTAATCCGCAGCTGTACATTTCGGTGAATCTGGCGGCTTGCGACGTAATGGTCCCGCGCATCGGCCAGGTCATGGCCAAGCTGTTGACGCTGCACCGGGTCGCGGCACGACAGATTGCTTTTGAGGTCACCGAACGCGGTTTGATTGATGTGGTGGTGGCGCGGGAAAACCTGCAAGCGCTGCGCGACGTCGGCCATCAAGTGCTGATCGACGATTTCGGCACCGGCTATTGCAGCCTCGCCTACCTGCAAACACTGCCGGTGGACTGCCTGAAAATCGACAAGGCGTTTATCGATGCACTTGGCCACGACGCCGCCAGCAGCGGCGTTGCGCCGCACATCATTCACATGGCGCAATCGCTGGATCTGAAGGTGATCGCCGAGGGCATCGAGCACGAAGCGCAGGCAGTTTTTCTCAGCAGTGAAGGGGTAAAGTTCGGTCAGGGCTGGCTGTTCGCTCATGCCCTGAGCGCGGTGCAGTTCATCGAGCTGATCACTCGAGGTCGGCGCCTTGCCGGCAGGCGCCTGGACGACGAAGCCTAAACCGCCAGCGCCATATAGAACTGCGTGCCCTGTCCCGGCCGCGAATAAACACCCATGCGCCCGCCGTGCAACTGGACGATTTCCTTGCACAGCGCCAGACCGAGCCCGGCACCGCCCTTCTTCCGCCCGACCTGCACAAACGGTTCGAAGATCCGCCCCTGCTGGCCGTAGGCAATGCCTTCGCCGTTGTCTTCGACGCTGATGATCACTCGCTCGCCATGCCGCCGCGCCTGCAAACGGATCTGGCCGTCACGGGCAGTGTGGCGAAGCGCGTTGTCGATCAGGTTATCCAGCACGCGATCCAGTTGCGCCTGATCCGCCTGCAAACGCGGCAGCGGTCCCTGCACTTCGACGTTCAAGGCGATGCCTTTGTCTGCCGCCGTATCAGCAAAACGCAACTGCGCCTGCTCCAGCAGATCGTCTATTGAACAAGGCGCCAAGGTCAGTTTCTGCAAGCCGTTCTGGTAACGGGAGAAGTTCAGCAAGTCGTTGATCAACTGCATCAAGCGCTGCATTTCTTCATTTACGGTGTCGAGCAGGTCGGCCTCGCGAGACTCCGCAGGAAACTTGGCGCGCTCACGGAACAGACCGAACGCCATGTGCATGCCGGTCACCGGCGTACGCAACTCGTGAGATGCGCGCAATACGAACTCGCTGCGCACTCGCTCGAACGCACGTTGTTCGGTCACGTCGTGCAACACCATCACCGCGCCGAGAATATGCCCTTGGGTGTGGCTGACCGGCGTCAGGCTGTAAGTCAGCAAACGTGATTCGCCGTCGACTTCGATACTCAAATCTTCCGGCGCACGCTCCAGCGTACCGCCGCGCAATACCAATTGCAGTTGGGCATCCAGCTCCGGACGCTCAAGTGCGCTGCCCAGCCCTTGACCGAGACGCTCCGCGTCCCAGCCCAATTGACGCTGGGCGACGGGGTTGAGGTGCTCAAGATGGCCTTGGCGGTCGATCATCAACAGACCGTCGTCAATGCTGTCGAGTACCGCTTGCAAGCGCTGCTGGCCAGCGAGCAGTTCATCGACATTGGTCGCCTGATGCTCGCGCAACGCTTCGGCCATCAAACCGAAGCGCCGGGTCAGTTGATTCATTTCCATCGCCGAGGAAATCGGCAGGGTCACTTCGAAGTTGCCTTGGCCAATGTTGTCCGCCGCTTTCGCCAGCGCCTCGATGGGCGCGCCGAAACGTCGAGCAATACCGTGAGCGGTGATGAAGCCGATGATCAGCACCGCCAGCCCGACCAGCCCGATCAGCCCCGCCACCAATAACGCCCGGTCACGGGCTGCGTGTTGCACCGAGTTGATGTTATCCAGCGCGTGCTTGTGTTCGGCAATCAGGCCATTGCGCAAGGTATTGAAGCGCTCGCGCAGGTCGCCGTTGTCGCTCAGGGCATTGCCTGGATCACGCGACTGATCGAACGCCTGGAGAAAACTCAGGTAATCGGCCTTGGCCTGACTGAAGCCGTATTGGCGACCGTCGCCCTCACCTTCCTGCGCGATACCTTCATCCAGTAACTGGAAGTAGTGCTGTTTGGAGGTTTCAAACGCTACGGGATCGGGCTTCTCGGCGAGCATCATGATCAGTTGATCGCCGAGTGTCTGCCGTAGTTTGAGGCCCAGATCGAGGGTGACGAAGTTGTTGCGGATCAGCGCCTCCTGAGTCCCGGCCATCTGCATCACGCTGACCAGCCCGAGCAACAAGCCGAGCAACGCCACGGTGATCAGCGCGGAAATGCTCAGGAACAACCGGGTCCGCAACTTCATCGCCAGTTTCATCGCCGGGCGCTCACAAGTTGTACTGCTTGCGCTTGCGATACAACGTGGAAGCATCGATACCCAAGGTCTTCGCTGCCTGGTCGAGGGTGCCGGCAGTCGCCAGTACCGCGCCGATGTGGGCCTTTTCCAGTTCATCCAGGCTCAGTGCCGCGCCGACCCGCGGCGCGTTGTTGGCCGGTTGTTCGGCCATGCCGAGGTGGCTGATTTCGACGCGCTCCTGCGGGCAGATAATGCTCGCCCGCTCGACCACGTTGCGCAGCTCACGAATGTTGCCCGGCCAGCGATAACCGAGCAGCGCCTCACGGGCCTCGTCGCTGAAACCACGTGCCGGACGCGCGTACTCTTTAACGAAACGCGCGAGGAAGCGGTCGGCCAGATTAAGAATGTCTTCGGCACGCTCGCGCAGTGGCGGCAGATGAAGGGTGATCACATTGAGGCGGTACAGCAGGTCTTCGCGGAAACGGCCGTCGCGCACCATGTCTTCGAGATTGAGGTTGGTCGCCGCCAAAATGCGCACATCGGCGCGGCGGGTGACCGGGTCCCCTACCCGCTCGTATTCCTTGTCCTGAATGAAACGCAGCAACTTGGGTTGCAACGTCAACGGAAAATCGCCGATCTCGTCGAGAAACAGCGTGCCGCCATCGGCCTGATTGACGCGACCCAAAGTGCTTTCACTGGCGCCGGTAAATGCCCCGCGACTGTGACCGAACAACTCGCTTTCCATCAGTTCGGCAGTCAGCGATGGGCAGTTGATAGTGACGCAGGATTTCTTCTCGCGCTTGCTCCAGCCATGAATCGCCCGGGCCAGTTCGCCTTTACCGGTGCCGGACTCGCCGAGAATCAGAATATTGGCGTCAGTGCCCGCGACTTGGCGGGCGGTCTCCAGCACGACTTTCATCGCCGGGCTGTGGGAATCGAGACCGTCCTTCGGTTTACGAATCTCGCCTTCGAGAGCTTCGAGGCGTGCCGAGAGCTGGCGCACTTCCAGTTGCTTGGCGGTGGCCAGACGCAACTGATCAGGGCTGCACGGCTTGACCAGATAGTCGGCAGCGCCAGCCTGGATGGCATCTACCGCGGTATCGACAGCCGAATGTGCGGTGACGATCACCACGCGCATCCATGGCGCCTGAATCCGCATCTGCGCCAGCACGTCGAGGCCGTTGTCCTCGCCGAGGCGCAAATCGAGGAAGCACAGATCGAATACCTGACGCTGCAACAGCGCATCGGCTTGGGCCGCGCTGTTGGCGGTGGCTACCGTATAGCCTTCGTCTTCGAGGCAATAACGAAAGGTTCGCAGGATGGCGGATTCGTCGTCCACCAGCAGAATGCGGCCTTGGTGCTCAGTGGCTGATTCCATTTTTCCTACGCTCCATAAGTGTATGTCTTGGTTTAGTCCCGGAAAAATCGGGCAAGTTGCATGGTGGATTCTGAACGATGCTGGCCATAGGAGGGTAGCTCTCTCCTGCCTCATCAGCCAATACGTTGATTTTGTTGATAATTTAACCATTTCCCGGTTTGCAGGCGATTGCTTGCGTCCTTTTCTGACATCCGCGCCCTGCTCTCAATTCAATAAGAATGAAATCTCCTACGAAATAATCGTGCATTCCGCACGACCATCACAGACCCATCGTGCAGGATGCGTCGAGAACAATTTTTCAATCAATTATAAGTCATTGTTTTTATTGGTATTTTTTCAATCAAAAAACTGGCATGCAGCCTGCAATATCTCTTTCAGCCCGGGCAGAACATGAACTGCCCCAACCGAATAAGAGTAAGGAACCCAGGATGACTCGCCAACGTGCCGCCCAAGTGCGTATCTCGCCACTGCATATCCAGCAAACCCTGTTTGGCGTGTTGGCGCTGTTGGTCACTTTGATCGCTTGCCAGCAATACCTGCGCTGGGAAAACAGCCAGCAGCCAGAGGCACCGCTGATCTCGATGCAGCACGCGACACAGAGCCATTTCAGCGCCGTCAGCAACAGTCAGGCCGAGAGCACTTCGATGCACATGGTCGCCGTTGATCAAGCACAACCGCTGGACGAAATGCCACGTGAAGAGCGCTGGGTTTTCTGATCAATTTTTAACCGGATTCGGGCGTCTCTACGCCGGAACACGCAATACCCCTAAATAGAGAAGTAAGGAGAATCACCATGTTGAGCTGGGCAATTACATTCTTGATCATTGCCATCATCGCTGCAGTACTGGGCTTCGGTGGTATCGCGGGCACCGCCACGGGTATCGCCAAGATTCTCTTTGTCGTGTTCCTGGTGATGTTCATCGCATCCTTCTTCTTTGGCCGTCGCGGCCGAGGTTAACGATGAAAGCGTTAAAGACACTGGCAGCCGCCCTGCTTATGGGCGGTAGTGCCATGGCGCTGGCGGCCAATGATGGCCAGGCACGGGTCAACGAACTGCTGAGTTCGGA
Organism: Pseudomonas sp. McL0111; assembly: GCF_052567255.1. Classification (NCBI taxonomy): domain Bacteria; kingdom Pseudomonadati; phylum Pseudomonadota; class Gammaproteobacteria; order Pseudomonadales; family Pseudomonadaceae; genus Pseudomonas; species Pseudomonas sp. McL0111. Next base: position 1,484,530 of record NZ_CP199585.1, read on the forward strand.
CCCGCAATACAGGGAAACCTGGCAAGGCGTGGTGAAGAAGGAAGAACGCCTGCCGGAATGGGTGATGAACCTGTCCGGCACGCCTGACCAGCAGATGAATGCCGTGACTGAAGATGGCGACAAGTATCTGGTAGGGCCGCTCTGTGAATCCGCAGACAAGTGCCTGAATCACCGCTTGATCGTCGCTTTCAGCTTCGACAAGAAAGACGCTTACGCCATGCTCGTCGATGTGCCCGAAGGACTGCCGGCCGACAAGTCGCCAACGCGACATGCCACCTACCGCTTCCTCGGCAAACCGAATCAGGGCATGCAGGATCTACTGATGGAAACCCTGAAGAAAGATCCGAACTGGTACTGAATCCGAACATGAGGGCAGCGCCCCGCTGCTCTTTATTGCATCCGCCTGAGGAAGGCCGGTGCATGACCAGGGGGCCGGGACGTTCTGACTGTTTCAGGGTCGGAGTGACCTACGGGTACATGGAGTGCCTGCGCAAGGGCCGGGTCAGGGTAAAAGCTGCGCCGCAGGTTCGCCGACCCACAGTGGTTCGACGGACTTGCGCAGAAGCTTTCAGATACAAGCTTCCAGAGATCGCAGCCAATCAGGCAAAACATTGATCTAGAGCGCTTCGCTCATCTTTTCATCGCTCACACTGCGCGCGAAACCGTTTCGCGGTGTTTCCTGGCGACCGTATATCGAGAAAGAGTCCTTTTAAACAGTGGGACTTCTACTCTTTCAACGTAGGCTTTTTCCTAAAATTTCCGTCGAAATTTCTCGTTTAAAAAACAACCAATTTACGCTGTGATGGCCGGTTCACGGCACTTATGCCGGCTGAAATGTCGTAATCGAACCGGTTGGGACGCCCGTTTCATTTAAAAAAGCTCATGCCGATTCGGCATAGGGTAGGCGTTTACGGCATTAGACGGCGCAACCTTGCATCGGAATAGTTGCGCCTTTTTTCGCCTGCCGAAGAGCCGTAAACACGTGCTTCGGGGCACCTTATACGGAGGCAGATGCACAGACTTTTCCGCTAAAGAGCGTTCCAGTTCCTGCATGTGCCTGAGTCAAACGCAAGTAAGGGTAAAGATAATGAAGAAGGCAAAACTTAGCCTCGCCTGGCAGATCCTCATCGGTCTGGTATTGGGTATTGCAATCGGTGCGTTGCTCAACCACTTCAGTGCCGAAAAGGCCTGGTGGATCAGTAACGTCCTGCAACCAGCGGGCGATATCTTTATCCGTCTGATCAAGATGATCGTGATCCCGATCGTCATCTCGTCCCTGATCGTCGGCATTGCTGGCGTGGGCGACGCCAAGAAGCTCGGGCGCATCGGCCTGAAGACCATCGTCTACTTCGAGATCGTCACCACCATCGCGATCGTCGTTGGCCTGCTGCTCGCCAACCTGTTCCACCCGGGTACCGGCATCGACATGAGCACCCTGGGCACTGTGGATATCTCCAAGTACCAGGCGACCGCCGCCGAAGTGCAGCATGAACACGCGTTCATCGAGACCATCCTCAACCTGATCCCGTCGAACATCTTCGCGGCCATGGCTCGCGGCGAAATGCTGCCGATCATCTTCTTCTCCGTGCTGTTCGGTCTCGGCCTGTCGAGCCTGCAGTCGGACCTGCGCGAGCCGCTGGTGAAGATGTTCCAGGGCGTCTCGGAAAGCATGTTCAAAGTCACCCACATGATCATGAACTACGCCCCTATCGGCGTATTCGCACTGATCGCGGTGACCGTGGCCAACTTCGGCTTCGCCTCGCTGGTGCCGCTGGCGAAACTGGTGATCCTGGTTTACGTCGCCATCGCCTTCTTCGCCTTCGTGGTACTGGGCCTGATCGCTCGCCTGTTCGGCTTCTCCGTACTGAAGCTGATGCGCATCTTCAAGGATGAACTGGTCCTGGCTTACTCCACCGCCTCCTCGGAAACCGTGCTGCCGCGCGTGATCGAGAAGATGGAAGCCTACGGCGCGCCGAAAGCCATTTGCAGCTTCGTGGTACCGACCGGTTACTCGTTCAACCTCGACGGTTCGACCCTGTATCAGTCCATCGCGGCTATCTTCATTGCCCAGCTGTATGGCATCGACCTGTCGATCAGCCAGCAACTGCTGCTGGTTCTGACGTTGATGGTTACCTCCAAAGGCATCGCCGGTGTACCGGGCGTGTCCTTCGTGGTGCTGCTGGCTACGCTGGGCAGCGTCGGTATTCCGCTGGAAGGCCTGGCATTCATCGCCGGTGTCGACCGCATCATGGACATGGCGCGTACTGCACTGAACGTGATCGGCAACGCCTTGGCGGTACTGGTCATCTCCCGTTGGGAAGGCATGTATGACGACGCCAAAGGCCAGCGCTACTGGAACTCCCTGCCGCACTGGCGCAGCAAGGAAAAACTGCCAGCAGGTGAAATCTCGAAGCCGTAATGCAAAAACCTGTGGGAGCGAGCTTGCTCGCGAAGAGGCCGGCACATTCAACAATTATGTTGATTGACACACCGCCTTCGCGAGCAAGCTCGCTCCCACATTGATTGATGCAAGGCTTACCAACAAACCCCGGAGAAATCCGGGGTTTGTCGTTTCTGGCGACCCCGCTATCATTCGCCGCATATTCCGGGGGATTTGACTGATGCTTAATGGCCTGTGGCTTGGCTTCTTCATCGTGGCAGCCGTGTCGGCGCTGGCGCAGTGGCTGATCGGCGGCAACGCCGGGATCTTCGCGGCGATGGTGGAAAGCATTTTCGCCATGGCCAAACTCTCGGTCGAAGTCATGGTGCTGCTGTTCGGCACGCTGACTCTGTGGCTGGGCTTTCTGCGCATCGCTGAAAAAGCCGGGATCGTCGAGTGGCTGGCCAAAGTGCTCGGCCCGCTGTTTCTGCGGCTGATGCCGGAAGTCCCGCCCGGTCACCCGGCCCTCGGCCTGATCACCCTGAACTTCGCCGCCAATGGCCTCGGTCTCGACAACGCCGCCACGCCCATCGGCCTCAAAGCGATGAAAGCGCTGCAAGAGCTCAACCCCAGCGCCACCGTCGCCAGCAACGCGCAGATTCTGTTCCTGGTGCTCAACGCTTCTTCGCTGACACTGCTGCCGGTGACGATCTTCATGTACCGCGCCCAGCAAGGCGCGCCCGATCCGACATTGGTGTTCCTGCCGATTCTGTTGGCGACCAGTTGCTCGACCATCGTCGGCTTCCTCTCGGTGGCGTTCATGCAACGCCTGCGCATCTGGGACCCGGTGGTGCTGGCCTATCTGATTCCCGGAGCGCTGATGCTTGGCGGCTTCATGGCGCTGCTCGGCACGATGTCAGCCACGGCGCTGGCCGGGCTGTCTTCGATCCTCGGCAACCTCACGCTGTTCGGGCTGATCATGCTGTTTCTGGTGATCGGCGCGTTACGCAAAGTGAAGGTGTATGAGGCATTCGTTGAAGGCGCCAAAGAAGGCTTCGACGTCGCCAAGAACCTGCTGCCGTATCTGGTGGCGATGCTCTGCGCAGTCGGTGTGCTGCGGGCTTCGGGGGCGCTGGACTTTGGTCTGGAAGGCATTCGCCATCTGGTCGAGTGGGCCGGTTGGGACACCCGGTTTGTCGATGCGCTGCCAACAGCAATGGTCAAACCGTTCTCCGGCAGCGCCGCCCGGGCGATGCTGATCGAAACGATGAAAACTTCCGGTGTCGACAGCTTCCCGGCGCTGGTGGCGGCGACGGTGCAGGGCAGCACCGAGACCACGTTCTATGTGCTTGCGGTGTACTTCGGTGCGGTGGGGATTCAGCGGGCACGGCATGCAGTGGGTTGTGCGTTGCTGGCAGAATTCGCCGGCGTGCTTGGCGCAATTGGCGTGTGCTACTGGTTCTTCGGCTGATCACAAAAAACTGTGGGAGCTGGCTTGCCAGCGATGAGGCCAGCACATCCAAAAGCTATGTTGGCTGACACACCGCCATCGCTGGCAAGCCAGCTCCCACAAGGTTTGAGGTGAATCAGGGTCTCTGTGGGGCGAGCTTCTGACCTTGATCCACGGCCCACGCCACAACCCTCGCGGTTAATCGGTCGCTGGCCTGGCCGAAGCCTGCGACCACCGCCGGCACCTTCACGTCATTCAGCGGCTGGCGCTCTTCAAACCGGCGGCTGGCGAGGATGCGCTGGTCGTATCCACGAATCAGCAACGCATCGACCCGCACCACAACGCTGGCCTGGGTGCCCTGATATTCAGTCTGAAACGCCTGCAAGCTACCGCCCAGTTCCAGATCCGCCTGGAAATTGCTGTCATCGGTACTGAGCAACGTCACCCGGCCATCACGCTGAAACCCATCAAGCAGTCGATTACGCACCAGCACCGGCGCCGGATCGCTCCAGCGCGAAGCCTTGTAGCTGCTGATCACATCGCCCTGTGGAATCACGGCGATGTTCGGCCGGTTCAGCGCTTCGCTGGCCTGCAATTTGTTCAAGCGCAGCGACCAATGCTGAGTCGCCGCCGAACTGGCCGAGGCGGGCGACTGGGCGGTCGGCAGGCGATATACATCCGATGGCTCAGACTTGGGCAGGATCGAGCACGAGCCCAGCAACGTGAAACTGGCGAGGAGGGCGAGATGAGTCAGCTTCATGGCGTGAACTCCTTGTTCTTGTCACTGCCCAGCAGGTAGCCGCTGGGGTTGGCCTCAAGGCGTTGCGAGATGGCGCGCAGCGAGCCGAGGGTTTCGCGCAGTTCGCGCACCGCTGGTGCCAGGCCGTTGAGGCCCTGCATGCCGCTGTCGAGGGAGTTCTGGTTTTTGCTCAGCAAGGCGTTGATGGTGGCGCTGCTCTGTTCCAGCGATTTCATCGCTTGCTCGGCACTGCCCAACGCCTGCTTGCCCTGATCGTTGAGCAGGCCATTGGCGTTGCGCATCAGCAACGAGGTCTGTTCGAGCATGCTGCTGGCCTGTTTGCCGACGCTCGCCAGCTGCTGCATGGCTTGGCGCAAGTCGCCGCGCTGATCGTTGATCGCGCCAGTGGTTTGCTCCAAATGCGCCAGGGTGGCGCTGATGCGCGTGACGTTGTCGGCGGAAAACATCTGATTGGCATTGTTCAGCAGGGTGCTGATGCCGCTCATCAAGTCATTGCTGTCATTGAGCAGCCGCGAGATAGGCGAGGGCGCTGCGACGATGGTCGGCAAATTGCCGTCGTGGCCACGGAGTTTCGGACTCTCTGGGGTGCCGCCGCTGAGCTGAATGATCGAGGTCCCGGTGATCCCGGCCAGTGCCAGTTTGGCCTGGGTGTCTTCCTTGACCGGCGTGTCGCCACCGAGACGAATCCGCGCCAGCACCCGACGCGGGTCCTGCGGGTCGAGGCGCAGGCTGACCACGTCGCCCACCTTGATCCCGCTGTACTGCACCGAGCTGCCCTTGGACAGACCGCTGACGGCTTCGCTGAAGACGATTTCGTAATCCTTGAACTCGGTATCGACGCTGGACTTGGCCAGCCACAGCCCGAAGAGCAGGGCGCCCGCCACGACAATCACCGTGAACAGGCCGATCAACACATGATGGGCTCGGGTTTCCATGTCAGACCTCGTTGAGCAATTTGGCGGCGTCCAGCGCCGAGCGGCCGCGCGGGCCGTGGAAGTATTCGTGAATCCACGCGTCGTTTGTTTCTGAAACCACATCGATCGGGCCGGCCACCAGCACTTTCTTTTGTGCCAGTACCGCGACACGGTCGGTGATGGTGTAGAGCGTGTCGAGGTCGTGGGTCACCAGAAACACGCTCAGGCCCAACGCGTCACGCAGGGTCAGGATCAATTGATCGAAGGCCGCCGCGCCAATCGGGTCGAGGCCGGCGGTGGGTTCGTCGAGAAACAGGATGTCCGGGTCCAGTGCCAGCGCCCGTGCCAGCGCCGCACGCTTGATCATGCCGCCGGACAACGACGACGGGTATTTGTCTGCCGCCGACAACGGCAACCCGGCCAGCGCCAGTTTCACCGCTGCCAGATGCTCGGCGTCATTGCGGCTGAGACCGGCGTGTTCGATAAGGGGCAGGGCGACGTTTTCGGTGACGGTCAGCGAAGAGAACAGCGCGCCTTTCTGAAACAGCACACCGAAACGCCGTTCGACCTGCGAGCGCTGTTCCTCGGACAGGTTCGGCAGGTTCTTGCCAAACACTTTGACCATGCCTTCGCTCGGTCGGCGCAAACCGATGATGCTGCGCAGCAACACCGATTTGCCGCTGCCGGAGCCACCGACCACCGCGAGGATTTCACCTTTGTACAAGTCCAGATCGAGGTTCTCGTGCACGCTCTGGCTACCGAAGCGATTGCACAGGCCACGAACTTCGATCACCGCCTCCGAGGGCGCGCGGGGTAGACGACTCACCAGCCCATCTCCATGAAGAACAGCGCGGCCACCGCGTCGAGCACGATCACCACGAAAATCGACTGCACCACACTCGAGGTGGTGTGGGCGCCGACCGATTCGGCGCTGCCGCTGACCTTGAAGCCTTCCAGGCAACCAATCGCCGCGATCAGGAAGGCGAAGATCGGCGCTTTGACCAGCCCGACCAGAAAATGCTGAATGCCGATATCGCTTTGCAGCAAGGCTAAAAACATTGCCGGGGAAATCCCCAGCGACACCGCACAGACCACGCCACCACCGATGATCCCGCAGAGCATCGCCAGAAAGGTCAGCATCGGCAGCGCCACCAGCAACGCCAGCACTCGCGGCACCACCAGCAACTCGATAGGGTCGAGGCCGAGGGTGCGGATCGCGTCGATTTCTTCGTTGGCCTTCATCGAACCGATCTGTGCGGTGAACGCACTGGCGGTGCGCCCGGCCATCAGGATCGCGGTCAGCAACACGCCGAATTCGCGCAGGAAGGCGAAGCCGACCAGATCCACGGTGAAGATACTGGCGCCGAAACTCGCCAGCACCGTCGCGCCGAGAAACGCCACCACCGCGCCGACCAGAAATGTCAGCAGCGCCACAATCGGCGCAGCGTCGAGGCCGGTCTGCTCGATGTGCGCGACCATCGGCGTGATCCGCCAGCGCTTGGGCCGGAACAGGCCGCGCGCGATGGTTTCCAGAATCAGCCCGACAAATCCCAGCAGTTGCAGGGTGTCCTGCCAGACCGTGTCCACCGCACGCCCGATGCGCGTCAGCAGTTGCACGCTGACGCTGACTTCCGGCTCCTTGATTGGCACGCAGAAATCGGTCAGCGAGCGATAGACCGTCTGCAACAAGGCGCGGTCGGCGGGGGAAATCGTGCAGTCGGGGTGTTCGGCGGATTTGCCGAGGCGCTCGGAGCCGAGCAGTTCCACCAGCAAGGAAGCGCCGGCGGTGTCGAGCGCGCCGAGGCCGTTGAGGTCAACAATCGTATTGGCGTCGTACTGGCCGTGAAGGCTTTCGCTGAGGTGCTTGAGGTCGGCGTAATGGGCGAGCGTCCAGTCCCCCGTGACCCGCAGACGGGCAGGGGCGATGGAGGTATCCAGTTGGGCACTGCCTGTCATTGAGCTGCTGGTCATAAGCTCCGTGCTTGTTCGGCTAAATACGCTGGGATACGTAATAGCACGAACCGGATTACTTTTCTTTGATCGCTGTGCTGTCTGTCACTTCAAAACGCAGCACGCCGATTACCTGACCGTCCTCGGTCAGTACCCGCACCTGCCATTTGCCCACCGGGTTGCCGGGGAAGTTCTGCTTGTGCGTCCACGCCCGGTAGCCTTCCTTGCGTCCGCCATGAATATCCAGGGCGATGCGGTCGACCTCTTGGCCGTTGAATTGCCAGACGTGATAGATCCGCTCGTCGAGCCCGCGCGGCGCGTTGATCGCGGTGTAGGCGTAGAGCCCGCCGTTGCGGATTTGCTCGGCGCTGACTTGTTCGAGGCTGGCGCCGGGGGTGCGATCCTGCAACTGCGTGCTGATCGCCACGTCAGTCATCCACAACGTTGCCGGCGGCACCCACGAACGCAGGGTCCAGCCTGCCGCGCCGATGCCGACGGTGATACACAAAATCGCCAGCGCGTTGCGCACGGTGCGGATCGGAAAGATCGACGCCAGGCTCGGGAACGACAACAGCACGGAAATCCCCAGCGCCCATTTGAAGCTCTGCGACGTGGTCAGGTGCATGATCACCGGCAACGCGGTGAGCAGGGCGGCGAACAGGGTCAGGGTGTGCAACGCGAGAAACGCCCAGCGCCGTGGCGCCAGCCATTTGTAATAGAGCGGGTCGGTGATCGAGATCAGCGCGGCGATGCTCAGCAGCCCGGTGAAGACCAGCTGACCGCTGTTCCAGGTGGTGGTGATGAAGAAGAACGGCAGGACAAAAAACAGGCTTTCCTGATGGATCATCTGCGTTGCGTAACGCAGCAGCGGCTGGGGGATTTCCCGTTTGAACACGCGGGTGAACAGGCCGGTCAGGGTGTTTTCCAGCATCAGCCAGATCCAGCTGAGCAGCATGATGATGGTGATCCAGGTCGCCAGACCTTGCTGGCGATCAACCAGAATGAAACTGCCGACCCCGGAGACGAAACCGCCAAGCGCAATGACCCCGGGATAGCGCTTCATCAGTTCGAGAATGCGCTGGATCAGGAGGCGGATTTTTTGCATTTTGGCGATTCACAACAATGTAGGAAAAAACCCCGAAAGGTTACCGCCGCCCACCCCCCGTGGCGAGGGGATTTATCCCCGTTCGGCGGCGCAACCGTCGCAAATCCTGAAAATGCGATGTATCTGAATGAACCGGTTCGCAGGTTTTGGGGCTGCTGCGCAACCCAACGGGGATAAATCCCCTCACCACAGGGGTTCTCGTCAGCCTTGCGGTTTGTGATTGCCTCGGCGATGCAATCGCCAGCCAATCAAAATCAGCAGCAACACACCGAGCCCACCCGCAATCAGCCACAGCACCTCATCATCACCGAACAACGGCTTTTCAATCCGCAAATACCCCGGTTGCAGCAGCAACTCACGCATGGCCTTGTTCGCCGCTTCCAGCGTCACCCCTTGCAGCTCACGGGCGGGGTCGGCGAAGCGGCCGTCCTCGTAATCACCGAGCGCGCTCCAGTAATAGTCAGCCATTCCGCTGTTGCCCTGCACCGCCCAGGCCTGATGGGCGATAGCCGCTTGTTTGAGGCGGGCGAAGGTGTCGGCGTCGAGGCCATTTTTCAGCAGATCGGCCTTGAGATCTTCAATCACCTGCTCGGCCTCGGCCACATCATCGCGATCCAGATCGGCATTCAGACTCATGAAGCCGACACCGCCGAACACTTCACGCTCGGCCCACGGCCCGTAAGACAAGCCATGGTTCAGGCGTAACTGGCGATACAGCGCCCAGTCGAGGTAATCCTTGAGCAGATCGAAGGTTTCATCGTACTGCTCGTCCAGCACCGGTTCCGGCACCAGCCAGTGCAGCTTGGCGCCGTCGCCGATGAAACCACGCATCAGCGTGCGCTCATGGGCAGCACTGATACGGATGTCCGGCAGCGGACGATGCTCCGCCGGATCAACCGCTTCGAGCGCGCCCCAAGTGCGTTCCAGATAGGCCGGCAGCAACTTGTCGAGTTCGCCGACCACGATCAGCGTCATGTTGTTCGGCGCGTACCAGGTCTTGCGCACCTTCTCCAATTGCTTCTGGGTCAGGTGATCGACCTCGGCGCGCTGCGGGCATTTCAGACCGAGTTCCACCGCCAGTTGATTGCTGGCGCTGTGGCCCAGATCCTGACGGTCGAGGAAGCGGCGCAGGCGCGTGTAGTGGCCGCCGTCCTCGCGCTCGACCACACGTTTGGCGGCGTTGATCGCGTTGTCATCGATGCGCGTCTGGGTCAGCAAATCGAGCAGCAGGTCGAGCACCTTGCGCTGGTTCTTCGCCGGGGCCTCGATGACGAACGTGGTGTCAGCGTTACTGGTAAAGGCGTTCCAGTCACCGCCCAGCGCCTGCATACGCTCCTCGATGCCACCTTCACCAGTGGCGTCGATGCCGCTGAACAGCAGATGTTCGAGTAGATGCGGCAGCTCTTTTTTATCGCAACCGAAGTCGTCCATGCCCACACCGACCACCAGCCGAATCGCCACATGCCCACGTTCGGTGCCGGGTTTGAGCAACAGTTGCAGGCCGTTGGGCAGCGCATAGCCTTCAACCTGAAAACGATCCAGGGCGAAGGCGGGCAGGGAACCGAGCAGTAAACAGGCGAACAACAGGCAACGCATAACGAGCTTCCATACGGCTGAATTGGAGATCCGTGTCGTCAGTCAGACCGCTGTCGCTGGCAAGCCAACTCCTACAGGATTTGCGGCGCACACAAAACCCTGTGGGAGCTGGCTTGCCAGCGAAGGCGTCCTTGAAGCTGAATCATGAGTTACTGACTGACCCCAGCCGCAGACGTTCAAGGCGAATGCGTAATGTCGGCGATATCGTCCGCTTCCAGCGCCCCGGTGTCCGCCGTCTCCAGCACCACATAAGCACTGCTGCAAAACAGCGAATTGAGCCGCTTCATGTCGGCAATCAACTCCAGATGCAGCGAGCTGGTTTCAATACTCTGCACGATCTTACGTTGCAAACGACTGACATGGGCGTGGGCCAAACGGCGTTCCTGTGCGCGAAAGCGACGTTTCTCGCGTAACAGTTGCCGGGCGCTTTCCCGGTCGCCGCTGAGAAACACCGACAGCCCCAACCGCAAATTGGCGATCAGTTGCTGGTGCAGCCCGGCCAGATCCTCAAGACCCTCTTCGGAAAACGAGCGGCGCTGCGAAGTCTTCTGCTGCTGGATCTTGCGCAGCATGCGTTCGATCAGGTCGCTGGCGAGTTTCAGGTTGATCGCCAGTTCGATGATCTCCGCCCAGCGCCGACTGTCCTGCTCGCCAAGGTCCTCGCGGGGCATTTGCGCCAGATACAGTTTGATCGCGCTGTACAGCGCTTCGACGTCATCGGTGAGACGGCGCATTTCCTGGGTGATGGCGGTTTGCTTGCCGCGCAGCACATCGAGCGTGGCGTCGAGCATGTTGTCGAGCAGATCGCCCATGCGCAGGGTTTCACGGGCAGCGTTGGCCAGCGCCAGACTCGGGGTGACCAGCGCGGTCGGGTCGAGATGCCGGGGTTTGGCGGTGCCGTTGACCTCCGGCCGCTCCGGCAGCAACCACGCACACAACCGCGCCATCGGCCCGACACTCGGCAGCAGAATCAGGCAACGCGCGGTGTTGTAGAGCAGGTGAAAGCCGATGACCATTTCCTGCGGGCTGAAATCGAGGCTGTCGATCCAGTGCACCAGCGGGTCGAGTACCGGGATGATCAGCAGCAGGCCGATCAGTTTGTACAGCAGGCTGCCGAGCGCCACTTGCCGACCCGCAGCGTTCTGCATGCTGGTGCTCATGAACGCCAGCACGCCGCTGCCGATGTTGGCGCCGATCACCAGACCGATTGCTACCGGCAGACTGATCACGGCTGCGCCAGCCAGAGTGGCGGTCAGCAGCACCGCCGCGAGGCTGGAGTAGGAAATCATCGCGAACAACGCACCGACCAAGGCGTCGAGCAGGATATCGCCGGTCAGCGAGGCGAAAATCACCTTCACCCCTTGGGCGTGGGTGATCGGTGCGGCGGCTTCAACGATCAGTTGCAGCGCCAGAATGATCAGCCCCAGCCCGATAGCCACCCGGCCCATCTGCCCGAGCCGCGTCTGTTTGCGTGACAGAAAGAAAATCACCCCAAGGAAGATCAACAGCGGCGATAGCCATGACAAGTCGAACGTCAGCACCCGCGCCATTAGCGCCGTACCGACATCGGCGCCGAGCATGGTCGCCAGCGCCGGGGTCAGCGCCATCAGCCCTTGGCCGACGAATGAAGTGACAAGCATGGCCGTGGCGTTGCTGCTCTGCACCATCGCGGTCACGACGATGCCGGCAACGAACGCGAGCCAGCGCTTGGACATGTTCTGGCCAATCACATGGCGCAGGTTAGTGCCGTACACCCGCAGGATGCCGGTACGAACAATGTGCGTGCCCCAAATCAGCAGGGCCACGGCAGAAAGCAAATTGAGCAGGGTGAGCATGCAGACCCCCTGTGGTGGTAGCGCCCCAAAGAGGCAAATTGACGGTGCCGCGCGGTTTCTACGTTTTTGATACTTAAGCTGTAGTTGGCTAACGGTCTGGGCGCCAGCATTGCACAGCTAAAGAGTGGATTGAAACAAAAGTGTCATCAAAAAAACTTCACACAAACGGCGAAGCACCTGAAGACCAACACAATTTTAAGTCCACTGAAGCGCTATGTAGGAGTGAGCCTGCTCGCGATAGCGGTGGTTCAGCCACTACAGATGGCGACTGGCAGTCAGTCATCGCGAGCAGGCTCACTCCTACAGGTTTTGCGCTCTGGCACAGATTCATCGGTGGATGAAAATCCTGTGGGAGCTGGCTTGCCAGCGATGACGGCGGCACTGCCAATATTGATGTCGGCTGACACTCCGCTATCGCTGGCAAGCCAGACTCCCACAAGGTGTGCGTTGCCTGGCATTTCGAGGGCTGCGCAAGCAAATGTAGGAGTGAGCCTGCTCGCGATAGGGGTAATCAGCTTCAACAGTGATGTTGACTGATAGACCGCTATCGCGAGCAGGCTCACTCCTACAAGGGGTGTTGCCTGTGTGCTACCGGGTTATTGGCCCGGGATGTCTTTACGCAGTTTCACCGGGTCTTGCTGCTTCTTCTTTTTCGCCATCGCGGTGCGCAACTTGATGTTGATCGCTTCAACCGCCAGCGAGAAGCCCATCGCGAAGTAGACGTAGCCTTTCGGTACGTGCACGTCGAACGACTCGGCGATCAGCACGGTGCCGACCACCAGCAGGAACGACAGCGCCAACATCTTCAGCGAAGGATGCTTATCGATGAACTCGCTGATCTTGCCCGACGCCAGCATCATCACCAGCACCGCCACGACGATTGCCGCGACCATGACCGGAACGTGGGACACCATGCCGACGGCAGTGATGACCGAGTCCAGCGAGAACACGATGTCGATGATCGCGATCTGGATGATGGTGTAGAGGAAGTTGCCGCCCTTGCCGCCCGGCGTGTCGTCGCTTTCGTCTTCACCTTCCAGCGCGTGGTACATCTCCTGCGAACTTTTCCACAACAGGAACAGGCCGCCGAAGAACAGGATCAGGTCGCGACCGGAGATGCCCTGGCCGAAGACTTCGAACAGGTCGGCAGTGAGGCGCATGACCCAGGTGATCGACAGCAACAACAAAATTCGGGTGACCATGGCCAGGCCAAGACCGAAGATCCGGGTGCGCTGCTGCATGTGTTTCGGCATGCGGCTGACCAGGATCGAAATCATGATGATGTTATCGATGCCGAGGACGATTTCCAGGGCGGTCAGGGTGAAGAAGGCAACCCAGATTTCAGGGTTGGTCAGCCATTCCATGTGTATTCCTTTGAGCGAGTGTTAAACCACGACGCCAGCAATCAGCTGGCGGCGCGGTAGTTTGAGGCCGTTACAACGTGCTGAACAGCGGGAAAACCCCCAACAGCAATGCGGCAACCAGTATGCACAGGCAGACCAGCACTGCCCACTTCAGGGTAAAGCGTTGGTGGTCACCGAACTCGATGCCGGCCAATGCCACCAGCAGGTAAGTCGATGGCACCAGCGGACTCAGCAAGTGGACGGGCTGACCGACGATCGAGGCACGGGCCATTTCCACGGCGGTGATGCCGTAATGGCTGGCCGCTTCGGAGAGCACCGGCAACACACCGTAGTAGAACGCGTCGTTCGACATGAAGAACGTGAACGGCATGCTCACCAGCGCGGTGATCACCGCCAGGTACGGGCCGAGGAAGTCCGGAATCACTGCCAGCAGGCTTTTCGACATGGCGTCGACCATGCCGGTTCCGGAAAGGATACCGGTGAAGATACCCGCGGCGAAAATCAGACTGACCACCGACAGCACGCTACCGGCGTGGGCTGCGACGCGATCCTTCTGCATTTGCAGGCAAGGGTAGTTGACGATCATCGCGATACTGAACGCCACCATGAACAGCACCGGCAGCGGCAGCAGGCCGGCGATCAGCGTGCACATCAGCGCCAGGGTCAGCAGGCCGTTGAACCAGATCAGCTTGGGACGACGGGCATCCGGGAACTGCGAAACGCTGATTTCACTGTGATCGATTTCATCGCCGATCAGGTGCAGTTCACCCAGACGCGCACGCTCACGTTTGCCGTAGAAGTAGGCAATGATCAGGATCGCCACCACACCGGCAGCCATCGCCGGGATCATCGGTACAAAGATGTCCGACGGGTCGACATGCAGCGCACTTGCGGCACGGGCAGTCGGGCCGCCCCATGGGGTCATGTTCATCACGCCACCGGCAAGGATGATCAGACCGGCCATGATTCGCGGGCTCATGCCGATGCGGCTGTACAGCGGTAGCATGGCGGCCACGCAGATCATATAAGTGGTCGCGCCGTCACCATCGAGGGAAACGACGAGCGCCAGTACGGCGGTGCCGACCGAAACTTTCAGCGGGTCGCCCTTGACCAGTTTGAGGATCTTGCGCACGGCCGGGTCGAACAGGCCGGAGTCGATCATCAGGGCGAAATACAGAATGGCGAACATCAGCATCACGCCGGTCGGCGCAAGCTTGGTGATGCCTTCGAGCATCATCGGACCGATCTTCGGCGCAAAGCCGCCGAACAGGGCGAAGATGATCGGAATGATGATCAGGGCGATCAGCGCAGACAGGCGCTTGGTCATGATCAAAAACATGAACGTGATGACCATGGCAAAGCCAAGGAAAGTCAGCATGGGAATACTCCAGGCGTAGCGCGGCTAGTTAAATGAGCAGATCGGGCGGGATCAGCGCAGAACGGGGAGCACGAGGCGTACGGGCGGAGTGACAGCGAGAAGGCGGGCTACAGAGGACATCAGAATCACCATTGTTGTTGTTAATTGGGCCGGGCGAGCGAGCAAACACACGCGTTGGCCAACCGGTCTGTTGCCGGAAGTGGGGCGATCCTAATCGGGGAAGCTTTCAGCTACCTTTCGCTGGTGAAAGCTTTGAATGAACGGTCAACCGGCCGTCGGATGCGGCTAGAGTCAACAAATTCGGGAATGAGGGGTCCGGGACATGAGTGATTTGCACAATGGAGGCTGCCACTGCGGACATATCCGCTATCAGTTCAGCGGGCCGTTGCATGACATCGCCCACTGCCATTGCTCGATTTGCCGCAAGGTCAGCGGCGGGATCGTCACGACGTGGATCACCGTGCCAGCCGTCAACTTCCAATGGCTGGCCGGGACGCCGGCACGTTATGACTCATCGGCAAGTTGCGCTCGATTCTTTTGCGCCAACTGTGGCGCACAACTGGCGCTAGTGACACTGCTCAGCCCGCAGAGCATTGATCTGACTATCGCCACGCTGGATCACCCGGAGCAGGCGCCGGCCGAGCGGCATATCTGGACCAACAGCCAATTGCCCTGGCTGCATCTGGACGAACACTTGTCGGGCGAACCCGAAGAAACCCTTTGATCAGAAAATAGACAGATCCAGCGGCCGGATCGCGCCCATCCAGATCGCGTGATCCGTGTGATCGAGCAAATCATCGCCGGTGTCCGGGTGCAGAAACACCACCAGACCTTTGCGATTGAGCGCCAGCCACGGCAGCACGTCGCCGATCAACGCAGGGCCGAAGGCCAATTGGCAGCTCCAGTCCGGGTGCGGACCGACCGGGCGCTCGTGGACGCGGCCCATTTTCAGTGGAAACAACTGCGCGGCTTGCTCGCACAAGGCCCGCGCCTGATCGATGGTGCTGGCGTCGAAATACACGTGGGCGTGGTAACCCTTGATCGCTTGCATCTGAATCCCTCTGAATCGATTCGAACCCTCGGTGTTTTCCACCGGTCACACGCCATATAGGCCAACAACATGGAAAACAGCCATGAAAAATGCTGAAACCCCGACGGTGAAAGTGGTGCTCTATGGTGCCATGTCCAGCCTGGGCGCTGCATTGATGGCTGAGATGCTGCGCCGTCAGCACGAAGTCATCGCGATTCTCGACGACCTTACCGCTCTCGCACCGCGTCCGGGGCTGCGCACCAAAAGCGGCGATCTGTTCGATGCCGAACGGGTCAACCAGAGTGTGGCCGGCAGTTCGGCGGTGATCTGTTTATTGGATGCACCGGGGCTGCCGTTCAGCAGCGATCATGTCGAAAGATCCGTGGTGCTCGGACCGGTGGAGCAAGTGCTGGCGGTGGATGCGCTGGTGGACGGTATGCAGGCGGCGGGGGTGGCGCGGTTGTTTGTGGTTGGCGACTTCGCGGTGCTGGACGATCCGGAATTGGCCGACCCGTTGCAGCGTCATGCTGCCGAAGAAATCCGCGAAGCATTGCAGAGCAGTTCGGCGCACTGGACGCTGGTCAATGCGCCGCATGGCGTGGCCGGGCTGACCATCGAGCATTTCAGTCAGGTCGGCGGCAATCTTGAGCCGGGGCTGGCAGAGCCGCTGGAACGGTTGAATCGGGTCGCGGTGGGGATTGCCGATGAGCTGCGGCTGAATCTGCATGTGGGCCAGCATGTGAATTTTGTAGCGGTGTCCAAATAATCAAACGCCGCAGATCCAATGGAGCTGCGGCACGCTGCGATCTTTTGATCTTCAAACCGCAATTGACGGTAACGTCACCCCGCTCAACGATTCAGCACTACTGGCCTGCTCCGCCATCAACCAATCAACAAACTGCTGAATCAACGCCCCACGCCGTTTGCGTTGCGGCAGCACCACGTAGTACCCCAACCGCGACAGCGTCGTTTCAGCAATCGGTCGGCACAACAAACCTTGGGCCAGCAAGTTATCCACAAGGTGCCGCCAGCCAATTGCCACGCCTTGGCCGCCGATCGCCGCTTGAATCAACAGCGTGTAATTGTCGAAACGCAACTGCCCCGGCGCCGGCGGCGTACTGATGCCTAACTCGCGAAACAGTCCGCTCCAGTCAAACCAGTTGCTGCTGTTTTCCCCGCGCAGGTGCAACAGCGGCAATTCCAGCAAGGCCTGAGCACAGAGAGGCGTCGGACGATCCTTGAGCAATTGCGGGCTGCACACCGGGAACACTTCCTCGCTGAACAGCCAATGGCTTTCACCCTGCTTGAAACGCCCGTCGCCAAACAGGATCGCCACATCAATGTCAGTGCGCAGCATGTTGTGATTGCGCTCGCTGGTGACCAGGCTCACGTCCACCTGCGGATTGGCTTCATGGAAGCGGTGCAAACGCGGCATCAGCCAATACGCGGCAAAGGCGAAATCGGTGGCGACCTGCAACACCTCGTGTTGCTGTTGTGCGCTGATCGCGCTTAACCCTGCGTCGATATTCTGCAAACCGAGGGTAACTTGCTCGAACAGGATTGACCCGACCTCGGTCAATTCAATGCCGCGGTAGATACGGTCAAACAGTCGCGTGCCGAGCTGTTCTTCGAGCCGTTTGATCTGCTGACTGATCGCCGGTTGCGTGGTGCCCAACTCGACCGCAGCGGCGGTGAAGCTGCGATGACGGGCCGCCGCGTCGAAGGCACGCAGCAGGTCGAGGGACAGATCGCCAAGGGCTTCATACATAAGCTGTGCTTATCCTAGTCATTGCCGGCCACGGTGTTTACCAGATCCGCTATGGAATCCATGCTCAATCGCAGCACTCTCGCATAAATATTCAACATGGAATGCCGCGATCACATGAAGCGCAAGAACATTCTTTTC
Source organism: Pseudomonas sp. McL0111 (assembly GCF_052567255.1). Taxonomy (NCBI): domain Bacteria; kingdom Pseudomonadati; phylum Pseudomonadota; class Gammaproteobacteria; order Pseudomonadales; family Pseudomonadaceae; genus Pseudomonas; species Pseudomonas sp. McL0111. The sequence goes on from NZ_CP199585.1 coordinate 1,502,198, forward strand.
ATCATGGCCGATCAAATGGCCGCGCCAATGTTGCCGTTCTACGGCCCGTCGCCGATCAAACTGCCGAATCTTTCGCGCCTCGCCGCCCAAGGCGTGGTGTTCGACGCCGCTTATTGCAACAGTCCACTGTGCGCTCCGTCGCGTTTCACTCTGGTCAGCGGCCAGTTGCCGAGCAAGATCGGCGCCTACGACAACGCCGCCGATTTCCCTGCCGATATTCCGACCTACGCCCATTACCTGCGCCGCCTCGGTTACCGCACGGCGCTGTCCGGCAAGATGCACTTCTGCGGCCCGGATCAACTGCACGGCTATGAAGAACGCCTGACCAGCGACATTTACCCGGCCGACTACGGCTGGGCGGTGAACTGGGACGAACCGGATGTGCGCCCGAGTTGGTATCACAATATGTCCTCGGTGCTGCAAGCCGGGCCCTGCGTGCGCACCAACCAGCTCGACTTCGACGAAGAGGTGGTGTTCAAGGCGCAGCAGTATCTGTTCGACCACATCCGCGAGGACGGCGACCAGCCATTCTGCTTGACCGTGTCGATGACTCATCCACACGACCCGTACACAATTCCCAAGGCGTTCTGGGATTTGTACGACGATGCCGATATCCCGCTGCCTACAACGCCCGACCCGCACGAACTCGATCCGCATTCGCAGCGCCTACTCAAGGTGTACGACCTGTGGGACAAGCCACTGCCTGTGGATAAGATTCGTGACGCACGCCGGGCGTATTTCGGCGCGTGCAGTTATATCGACGCCAACGTCGGCAAACTCCTGCAAACGCTGGAAGAAACCGGGCTGATCGACGATACGATCATCGTGTTCTCCGGCGACCATGGCGACATGCTCGGCGAGAAAGGCCTCTGGTACAAAATGCACTGGTTCGAAATGGCCGCACGGGTACCCCTGTTGATAAGTGCTCCCGGCCAGTTCGGCGCCAGCCGTGTCAGCGCTGCGGTGTCCACCGCTGACCTGTTGCCAACCTTCGTCGAACTGGCCGGCGGCACCTTGGAACCGGGCCTGCCGCTGGATGGCCGCTCGCTGGTGCCGCACCTGCAAGGGCAGGGCGGGCATGACGAAGTGTTCGGCGAATACATGGCCGAAGGCACCATCAGCCCGCTGATGATGATCCGTCGCGGCGCCTACAAATTTATTTACAGTGAAGACGACCCTTGCCTACTCTTCGACGTGGATAACGATCCGCGTGAACTGGAAGAACTCAGCCATTCGCCGCAATATCGCCCGCTGTTCGACGATTTTCTCGCCGAAGCGCGGGCCAAATGGGACATCCCGGCGATCACCCGTCAGGTGCTCGCCAGTCAGCGACGCCGTCGGTTTGTCGCCGATGCCCTGACCGTCGGCAAGCTGAAGAGCTGGGATCACCAGCCGCTGGTGGACGCCAGTCAGCAGTACATGCGCAACCACATCGACCTCGATGACCTAGAGCGCAAAGCACGTTATCCACAACCCTGCCAAAACCAATAATGTTAAGGGGAAGTCCATGGTCAAGTTATCCACAGTAGTGACGGTCAGCCTGCTCGCGCTGGGCAGCGCATCGGCATTCGCCGAGCAAAGTTGCGAGACGGTGAAAATGGCCGACCCCGGCTGGAGCGACATCGCCGCGACCAACGCCATCACCGGGTTTCTGTTGGACGGCATGGGCTACAAGGCCAAGGTCGACACGCTTGCGGTGCCCATCACCTTTGGCGGCTTGAAGGACGGCCAGGTCGATGTCTTCCTCGGTAACTGGATGCCGGCGCAGCAGGGCTTCTATGACAAGTTCGTCGCCACCGGTGATGTCACGCAACTGGCGAAGAACCTCGACGGCACCGAGTTCACTTTGGCCGTGCCGGACTACGTGTGGGACGCGGGTGTGCATAACTTTGCTGACCTGAACAAGTTCGCCGACAAGTTCGAGAAGAAGATCTACGGCATCGGCTCCGGCGCGCCGGCGAATATCTCGCTGCAAGACATCATCAAGAAAAACGACTTCGATCTGGGTCAGTGGAAGCTGATCGAATCCAGCGAACAGGCGATGCTCGCCGAAGTTTCGCGGGCGGTGAAGAAGCAGAAGTTCGTGACCTTCCTCGGCTGGACCCCGCACCCGATGAACGTGCAATTGAAGATGCATTACTTGAAGGGCGGCGAGAAATACTTCGGTGACACCGGCAGCGTCTACACCCTGACGCGCAAGGGTTACGCCGAGGCCTGCCCGAATGTGGGTAAATTGCTGACCAATCTTTCGTTCACTCAGGAGATGGAGAACAGCATCATGGCCGAGGTGGTGAACAAGAAGGTCAGTAATGCTGATGCGGTGAAGGCGTGGATCAAAGCTAATCCGGCGGTGCTGGATAAGTGGCTGGATGGCGTGAAGACCTTGGACGGCAAGGAGGCTATGGCTGCCGTCAAAGCCAAACTGTAAGACCTCCCATTTACCTGTGGCGAGGGGATTTATCCCCGTTGGGTCGCGGAGCGACCCCAAAACCTGCACGCACGAAATATCAGATGTACCGCGTGTAACGGTCACGCGACTGCTTCGCAGCCGAACGGGGATAAATACCCTCGCCACAATGACCGCGCTGTCCTGATAGGCTTGCCTGAAAACCCCAATCGCGAGAACCCATGGCCTTCCCCAGCCGCCATTCACTCTTCCCATTCCTGTCCTGGCTGCCCCGGCAGACCCGCGCCAGCGTCGGGCGGGATCTGATCGTTGGGCTCAGCGGTGCAATTCTCGCGCTGCCGCAGTCGATTGCCTACGCGCTGATCGCCGGTCTCCCACCTGAATACGGCCTGTATGCGGCAATCATCCCGGTGTTGATCGCCTGCCTGTGGGGTTCGTCGTGGCATCTGATCTGCGGCCCGACCGCCGCGATTTCGATTGTGCTCTACGCCAGCGTCAGCCCATTGGCCGTGCCGGCTTCGCAGGACTACATCACGCTGATTCTGCTGCTGACCTTGCTCGCCGGGATATTCCAGTGGCTGCTGGGTTTGCTGCGTTTCGGCGCACTGGTGAATTTCGTTTCGCATTCGGTGGTGCTGGGTTTCACCCTCGGCGCAGCGGTGGTGATTGCCATCGGGCAACTGCCGAACTTGCTTGGCCTGGATCTACCAGCCAAAGCCACGGCGCTGGGTAGTCTGATGGATCTGGTCCACCATCTCGGGGCTGTGGATAAACCTTCACTGGCCCTCGGTGTAGCCACGGTGGTGGTCGGTGTGCTGCTGAAACAATTGCTGCCGCGCTGGCCGACGCTGTTGATGACGCTGGTGCTCGGCAGTCTGGTGGTGTGGCTGTGGCCGGCGATGTTCGGCCATGTGCATCTGGTCAGCGCATTTGTCGGACGCTTGCCGCCGTTCAGTGGGTTGCCGCTGGATCTGGATTTGATTCTGCGTCTGCTGCCCAGCGCCGTCGCGGTGGGCATGCTCGGGTTGGTCACCAGCCTGTCGATTGCCCGATCGATTTCTGCCCGTTCGCAGCAATTGCTCGATGCCAATCAGGAAGTTCGCGCACAGGGCCTGTCGAATATCGTCGGAGCGTTTTTTTCCGGCTCGCTGTCCGCCGGATCGTTCACCCGTTCCGGACTGAGTTACGAGGCGGGCGCCTGCTCGCCGCTGGCCGGGGTTTTTTCGGCGATCTGGGTGGCGTTGTTCGCGATTTTCGGCGCGGGGTTGATTGCGCACATTCCGATCCCGGCCATGGCCGGCAGCATTCTGTTGATCGCCTGGGGACTGGTCGATCATCGCGGGATTCGTTCGTTGCTGCGGGTCAGCCGCGCCGAGTTCGTGGTGATGGCGCTGACCTGTCTCGCCACGCTGCTGCTGGAGTTGCAGACGGCGATTTACGCCGGGGTGCTGGCGTCGCTGTTCTTCTATCTCAAACGCACTTCGCAACCACGGGTGCAGCATTGGCGGGATGGTGAGGACGATGTGCTGCGAGTCGGCGGCTCGATCTTTTTCGGCGCCAGCCACTACCTGCAAGTGCGCCTGCAACGGATGCACGGCGCGCGGGTGGTGATCGAGGCGCAGCAGATCAACTTTATCGATTATTCGGGGGTGGAGATGCTGCATCAAGAAGCGCGGCGTCTGCTGCGTCAGGATCGCAGCCTGACCTTGCGCGGGGCCCGGCCGCAGGTGGTGGAGGAGTTGCGGAAGCTTGAAGGGCCGGAGAAATGTCCGATCAGGTTTGAAGACTGATCTGATATCCGCGTCGACTTCAATCGCTGGCAAGCCAGCTCCCACAGGGATTTAGGTGATCCTTGTGGGAGCTGGCTTGCCAGCGATGCTTTTAAACGGCCAGTTGGCGGCGCAGTTCGGCGAGAACCGGCGCCGTATCCGGGCGAACGCCACGCCACAGGAAAAACGCTTCCGCCGCCTGTTCGGCCAGCATGCCCAGGCCATCCATCGACACCGCCGCGCCATGCTCCGTGGCCCAACGGCAGAACGCCGTTGGCTCCTTGCCGTACATCATGTCGTAGCACAGGGTCTTGCCCGGCTCGATCAAACTCGGCGCAATCGGCGGCACGTCGCCGGTGAGGCTGGCAGATGTAGCGTTGATGATCACGTCCACCGGCTCGCGCAACCAGTCGAAACCACTGGCCGACACCGGCCCCAGATCGCTGAACAACTCGGCGAGCAATTCGGCCTTGTCCACCGTGCGGTTGGCGATGATCACCGACGCCGGTTGTTCCGCCAGCAACGGTTCCAGCGCACCGCGCACCGCACCACCGGCGCCGAGCAGCAGAATGCGTTTGCCAGTCAGGCTGAACCCGGCATTCACCGTCAGATCACGCACCAGTCCGGCGCCGTCGGTGTTGTCACCGAGCAAGGAACCATCCGCCAGTTTGCTCAAGGTGTTCACCGCACCGGCCCGTTGCGCCCGGGCGGTCAGGGCATTGGCCAGTCGATAGGCGTCTTCCTTGAACGGCACGGTGACATTGGCGCCGCGACCTTCGCGGAAAAACGCCGTGGCGCAGCCGGCAAAGTCATCGAGCGGCGCCAGCAGCGTGGTGTATTCGAGGCTCTGCCCGGTCTGTTCGGCAAACAGTTTGTGGATCATCGGCGACTTGCTGTGGCCAATCGGGTTACCGAAAACGACGTAACGATCCATCAGATGTCCTCAGGCCTCGGCCAGCCAGTCGCGGTCTTGCAGGAAGTATTCGGTCAGGCGTGCTTCTTCGCTGCCGGGCTCGGCTTTCCAGTCGTAGCCCCAACGCACTTGCGGCGGCAGTGACATCAGGATCGACTCGGTACGCCCGCCCGATTGCAGGCCGAACAGCGTGCCACGGTCGTAAACCAGGTTGAACTCGACATAGCGGCCACGGCGGAACTCCTGGAACTCGCGTTGCTGCGCGGTGAACGCGTCGTGCTTGCGGCGCTGCACGATGGGCAGATACGCGTCGATGTAGGCGTCACCGATAGCGCGCATGAAGGCGAAACTGGTGTCGAAATCCCACTCGTTCAGGTCATCGAAGAACAAGCCGCCGATGCCACGCGGTTCGTGACGATGCTTGATGTGGAAATAGGTGTCGCACCACGCCTTGTAGCGCGGGTACACGTCCGCCCCGAACGGCGCGCAAGCCTGCTCGGCAACACGGTGCCAGTGAATGCAGTCTTCTTCGTTGCCGTAATACGGCGTCAGGTCGAAGCCGCCACCGAACCACCAGACCGGCTCTTCACCTTCCTTCTCGGCGATAAAAAAGCGCACGTTGGCGTGGGAAGTCGGTACATGCGGGTTGTGCGGATGGATCACCAGCGACACGCCGAGGGCTTCGAAACCACGACCGGCCAGTTCCGGACGATGGGCGCTGGCCGACGGTGGCAGACCGCTGCCGAACACGTGGGAAAAGTTCACGCCGCCCTTTTCGATCACCGTGCCGTTTTCGATCACCCGGGTGCGACCGCCACCGCCGGCAGGCCGGGTCCAGGCGTCTTCGACGAAGCGAGCGCCGCCGTCCTCGGTTTCCAGAGCGGCGCAGATGCGCTCTTGCAGGTCGAGCAGATAGGCCTTTACGGCGTCGGTGCGGGTCGTCATGGCATCACCTTGGATCGGGGCATCACTAGGCGGCGCCCCGTGGGCGGGCGACGCAAATGGGCGCGTAGCATACCACCGCAGGCCGGCGCGCCGCAGTTGACGAAGATCAACCAAGGGAGTTGGATAGGGGGCTCACGAAAGCCCCAAGGAGAGCAGGCAGATGGCAAAGCGTATCCAGTTCCGCGCCCACGGCGGTCCCGAAGTACTCGAATATGTTGACTATCAGCCCGCCGCGCCCGGCCCGACTCAAGTGCGCGTGGCCAACAAGGCGATTGGCCTGAACTTCATCGACACCTATTTCCGCAGCGGTCTCTATGCACCGCCAGCCCTGCCATCGGGCCTGGGCGCTGAAGGTGCGGGCATCGTCGATGCGGTGGGCAGCGACGTCAGCCGGTTCAAGGTCGGTGATCGCGTGGCTTATGGCAGCGGCCCGCTGGGTGCCTACAGCGAATTTCACGTTTTGCCTCAGGACAATCTGGTGAAACTGCCGGACGAGATCAGTTTCGAAACCGCTGCCGGCGTCATGCTCAAAGGCCTGACTGTGCAATACCTGCTGCGTCAAACCTATGAACTCAAGGGTGGCGAAACCATTCTGTTCCACGCCGCTGCCGGTGGCGTTGGCTCGCTGGCCTGCCAATGGGCCAAGGCGCTGGGTGTGAAGCTGATCGGCACCGTCAGTTCGAAGGAAAAAGCCGAACTGGCCAAATCCAACGGCGCCTGGGCGACCATCGATTACAGCCACGAAAACGTTGCGCAACGCGTGCTGGAATTGACCGACGGCAAAAAAGTCCCGGTGGTCTATGACGGCGTCGGCAAAGACACCTGGCTGACCTCGCTGGACAGCGTGTCGCCGCGTGGGCTGGTGGTCAGTTTCGGTAATGCGTCGGGTGCGGTGGACGGGGTGAATCTGGGGATTCTTTCGGCCAAAGGTTCGCTGTACGTGACCCGGCCGACGCTGGCGACCTACGCCAACAACGCCGAGAACCTGCAGCGCATGGCGGATGAGCTGTTCGAGATGATCATCAGCGGCAAGATCAAAGTGGATATCAGCCAGCGCTATTCACTGGCGGATGCAGCGAAGGCGCAGACCGAGTTGTCGGCACGACGCACGACAGGGTCGACAATTCTGTTGCCTTGAGGACGCCATCGCTGGCAAGCCAGCTCCCACAGGTTCTGAGTTGTACAGGGAATCCATGTACACCGAAGACCCATGTGGGAGCTGGCTTGCCAGCGATTGGAGCAACTCGGTTTTATGCCGGGCGAACCACTTCGCCGCTCACCAGGTCACGAATCAGGCTCGGGTTCTTGCGCCCACCCAACTCCCCGCCGAGCACCAGATCGATCTGCCCACGGAAATACTGCTCGACCCGCAACCGCGTGCGCGCTGCCGGGCGCCCCTGCGGATTGGCCGATGTCGAAATCAACGGCCCGACCATTGAGCACAAATCCCGCACCTGCGGATGATCGCTCACGCGCAATGCCACGGTTTCATGCACCCCGGTCACCCACTCGGGCAGCAGGCACTGATGCGGCACCAGCCAAGTGTTCGGCCCCGGCCAGGTGCTGGCCATGCGGTCGATCCACTCCTGCGGGAAGTCTTCGAACAGGAAGTCGAACTGGCGGATGTTGTCAGCGACCAGAATCAGCCCCTTGTCCACCGAGCGATTCTTGATCGCCAACAGCCGATCCACCGCTTCTTCGTTCCACGGGTCGCAACCCAGCCCCCAGACGGCTTCGGTTGGATAGGCAATCACCGCCCCGGCGCGAATCTCTCGTGCGGCTTGTTGCACACGCCAACTGTTGACCATGAAAAAACTCTCCACAAACAGGTTTCGCGCAGTTTACCGATCTTCCCCGTAAAACCTAGCTCGTCCTGGCCATCCAGCGACCGTTTTCACACACTGCGCGGCCGTCCATTTCCAGTTCAGTCAGCGCCGCCAACACCCTGGGCAACGCCCAGCCACTGCTGTCGACCAACGCTTCGCTGGTGTGCGGCGCCGCGTGCAGCAGGCGCAACAACAGATGATTGACTGGCGGCGTTTCCATGCATAACGGTAGCTGCTGCCAGCCGCGCAGGCCTTCGAGGATGTGTTCGATGGTTTCCACCAGCACCGCGCCATCACGGATCAACTGGTGACAGCCCTTGGCGCCGGGGTGATGGATCGATCCGGGAATCGCATAGACCTCGCGACCCTGTTCCGCCGCCAGCCGCGCGGTGATCAGCGAGCCACTGGCAACACTGGCCTCAACCACCAGCACGCCGAGGGATAAGCCGCTGATGATCCGGTTGCGGCGCGGGAAGTTGCTGGCGGTCGGTCCGGCGTCCAGTGGAAACTCCGAAACCACCGCGCTGCCCGAGGCAATCATCGCGTCGGCAAGGCGTCTATTGCGCTGTGGATAAAATTTTTCCAGCCCGGTCCCGAGCACCCCGACGGTTTGCCCGCCGACATCCAGCGCCGCCTGATGCGCGGCGGCATCGATGCCCAGCGCCAGACCACTGGTCATGACAAAACCGGCCCCGGCGAGGCTTCGGGAAAACGCGGCAGCGGTGTCCATCCCTGGACGCGAAGCACGACGACTACCGACCATCGCCAGCTGTGGTTTTTCCAGAATCAGTGGGTCACCGGCGACGAACAACAGCGGCGGCGGGTCAGGAATCTGCGCCAGCAACGCCGGGTAATCCGGCTGGTCCCACATCAGCAAATGCTGGCCCGGGCGCTCTAGCCAAGCCAATGCGTGGCTCGCGCCATCGCGCACTTCAGGGCTGCGCCGAGCCTCGGCGCAGCTCGCCGGCAAACCCAGCGAGCGCCAGGCACTGGCCGGCGCGCCGATGGCTTTTGACGCCGAGCCGAAGGCTTCGAGCAATCTGGCAAAACGTTTCGGGCCGATATCCGGCAAGCGGTGCAGGCGCAAACGCGCTTCCAGTTCCGCAGGGGAAACCGGGGTACAGACAGACAGCATCATGGATCATCCTTGATCGTTATAAGGTCCGAACCATTCGGAACAAGCTGTGGATAACTCTGTTGGTAACTTGTTAAGCAAGCTTACGGATTTCGCACCTTGTCGAGAACCGCCAGCGAGCGTGAAGCGTTAAGCACGAGGCCGTAACTGAGTTTTTCGTAAGTGCGGAACACCATCAGCAAACCGGCACGTTCGTCGGGAATTTTCAGCGGTTGGCCGGTGATCCGGTCACGCACGGTTTCGCCGGTTTTCATCACTTCCAGCACGTTGCCTTCGGCCAGACCGTCGCGTCTGCCCTTGTTCAGGGTGACCACGTCCATCACACCGATCTGCGTGACGCCGCGCGGCACGTCGATGATCACTCCATTGATCTGGCTGCTCGGGGCGCTGGGCATGAAAGTCGAATTGATCGAACGTTCTTCGCCGCTGAACAAGCGGTCACCCAGGCGCACTTCCTGGGTGGTGCGTTGCAGGGCGAGGGTGGCGACATCGCCTTCGGTGGCGACGATTTCGCCGCCGCCAATGTCGTCGGCGTTGATCCCGAGGAACTCCTTGGTCTGCGGATCAATGTAGACCTTGCCCTGACGGAAGATGCCGTAGACCGGCTGGTTCGGGTCGAAATGGCCACGGGCGAAGATCCTGTCGCCGGTGCCGCTGAGCACGCGTTCGGCATCGCCGGCGACGATGTACGGCGCCTTGTCGAAGTCCTCGACCTTGTCGACGATGCGGTTGCTCAACAGAAAACTGTTGATCGATTTCAGCGGAATACTCGGAATCGCCTCGGCCACCGGGCTGGTACGAATGCGCGGCGACAGCTTGATGGTGCCGCGAGATTCGCCGCGATTGAGCATCAGCCGTGGCTCGCCGTTGACGTAATTCAGCGACAAGGTGTCGCCGGGATAGATCAGGTTGGGGTTTTCAATCTGCGGATTGGCCTGCCACAACTGTGGCCACTGCCACGGCTGGCGCAGGTATTTGCCGGAAATGTCCCAGAGTGTGTCCCCCGCTACCACCTTGTATTGCTGTGGAAAACCTTCCTTGAGCTGCACTTGCCCGTGCGCCACACCGGCCGAAGCCAGAAGCAGCAGGGCGAGTAGTGATTTCCTCATGCGGTGAATCCCTTTATTATGTGCGTTCGCGTGAAACGCCAGAGCCCCCGTGGCTCGCTCTTTCAAGAAGAGCTACGTTTCACAACGGTAGCCTGCATCCTCGGACCCGCCAGGCCATCGCCCGACTTTACTTCACATGTGCATCAATCAAAGCCTATGGCCATTTTAAACATCCTCGAATTTCCAGACCCGCGCCTGCGCACTATCGCCAAACCTGTGGCCGTAGTGGACGACGAAGTGCGTCAGCTGGTCGATGACATGTTTGAAACAATGTATGAAGCGCCGGGCATCGGCCTCGCCGCGACCCAGGTCGACGTGCATAAACGTATTGTCGTGATGGACCTTTCCGAAGACCGCACCGAACCACGGGTGTTCATCAATCCCGAATTCGAATCGCTGACCGAAGACATGGATCAGTATCAGGAAGGCTGCCTCTCGGTGCCTGGTTTCTACGAAAACGTCGACCGCCCGCAGAAAGTCAAAATCAAAGCGCTGGACCGCGATGGTCAGCCCTACGAACTGATCGCCGAAGGCCTGCTCGCGGTGTGCATCCAGCACGAATGCGACCACCTCAACGGCAAGTTGTTCGTTGATTACCTGTCGCAACTCAAGCGCGACCGGATCAAGAAAAAACTGGAAAAGCAGCACCGCCAGAACGCTTGATGCCCCTCTTCAAAGGCTTGCTGCGGCAAGCCTTTTTCTTTTCAAGATGCTTTGCAACAGAGAGCCCTTCATGACTGAGCCATTGCGCATCGTCTTTGCCGGCACCCCGGAATTCGCCGCCGAACACCTCAAGGCCCTGCTGAGCAGCCCTTACGAGATCGTTGCGGTCTACACCCAACCGGATCGTCCGGCCGGTCGCGGACAAAAACTGATGCCGAGCCCGGTCAAGCAACTGGCGCTGGAAAACAATATCCAGGTGTTGCAGCCGCCAACCCTGCGCAACGAAGACGCTCAGGCTGAACTGGCCGCATTGAAGCCGGACTTGCTGGTGGTGGTCGCCTACGGCCTGATCCTGCCGCAAGTGGTGCTGGATATTCCGCGTCTGGGCTGCATCAACAGCCACGCGTCCCTGCTGCCACGCTGGCGCGGTGCAGCGCCGATCCAGCGTGCCGTCGAACACGGTGATGCCGAAAGCGGCGTGACCGTGATGCGCATGGAGGCCGGTCTCGACACCGGGCCGATGCTACTCAAGGTCGTCACCCCGATCAGCGCCGAAGACACTGGCGGTAGCCTGCACGACCGACTCGCCGAGATGGGCCCGCCAGCCGTGGTGCAAGCGATTGCCGGTCTGGCCGCTGGCACCTTGCAGGGTGAAGTGCAGGACGACAGCCTCGCCACCTACGCGCATAAGCTGAACAAAGACGAAGCGCGCATCGACTGGAGCCGTCCGGCCGTCGAGCTGGAACGTCTGGTGCGTGCCTTCAACCCGTGGCCGATCACCCATAGCACGCTGAATGGCGAAGCACTGAAGGTGCTGGCCGCGACGCTCGCTGACGGCAACGGTGCACCGGGGACGATCCTCGGCGCCAGCAAGGACGGCCTGATCGTCGCTTGCGGCGAACAGGCGCTGTGCCTGACTCGTCTGCAATTGCCCGGCGGCAAGGCGCTGAACTTCAGTGATCTGTTCAACAGCCGTCGCGAGAAATTCGCCGTCGGCACGCTGCTGGGCGCTGCGGTGGACGCGCAATGAATCCGCGTCTGGCCGCCGCCAAGGCACTCGCTGCTGTACTCAGCGGCAAAGCTTCGCTCAACAGCTCGTTACCGACACAACTGGACAAGGTCGAGGATCGCGATCGCGGTTTCACCCAGGATCTGGCGTTCGGCACCGCTCGCTGGCAGCCACGCCTGTCGGCATTGGCGGAGAAACTGTTGCAGAAGCCGTTCAAGGCTGCGGACGCCGATGTCGAGGCGTTGCTGCTGGTCGGTCTCTACCAGTTGCTGTACACCCGTGTGCCGCCGCATGCCGCCATCGGCGAAACCGTCGGTTGCGCCGAAAAGCTGAAAAAGCCTTGGGCCAAGGGTTTGCTCAACGCCGTGCTGCGCAGCGCACAACGCGATAGCGAGGCGATTTTCGCCGAACTGGAACGCGATCCGGTGGTACGCACTGCGCACCCGCGCTGGCTGCAAAAATCCCTGAAGGCTTTCTGGCCGGAACAGTGGGAAGCCATCTGCGAAGCCAACAACGCGCATCCACCGATGATTCTGCGGGTCAACCGCCGTCATCACAGCCGTGACGCCTACCTCGGTTTGCTGACCGACGCCGGCATCGCCGCAACCCCATGCATTTACAGCCGCGACGGCATCATCCTTGAGGCCGCCGCTGACGTGCGCAGCCTGCCGGGCTTTGCCGAAGGCTGGATCAGCGTGCAGGACGAAGCCGCGCAACTCGCGGCCGATCTGCTCGATCTGGCGCCGGGCCAGCGAGTGCTCGACGCCTGCTGCGCGCCGGGTGGCAAGACCTGCCACATCCTCGAAGCCGAACCGGCGCTGGCCGGCGTGGTGGCGGTGGATCTGGAAGCCAAGCGTCTGGTGCGTGTACGCGAGAACCTCGAACGCCTCGGCCTCAGCGCCGAACTGATCGCCGCCGACGGTCGCGAGACCGACAAGTGGTGGGACGGCAAACCGTTCCAGCGCATCCTGCTCGACGCGCCTTGCTCGGCCACCGGCGTCATTCGCCGTCACCCGGACATCAAGCTGACCCGTCAGCCCGATGACATCGTCGCTCTCGCGCAACTGCAAGGCGAACTGCTCGACGCGATGTGGAAGACCCTCGAAGTCGGCGGCATCCTGCTTTACGCGACGTGCTCGACGTTGCCGACCGAAAACACCGAAGTGATCGCCGCGTTCCTCGAACGCACCCCGGGCGCCCGTGAACTGGATCTGGCGACGACCGCCGGGATCAAGCAACCGCATGGTCGCCAATTGCTGGCCCAGCAGGGCGGGCATGACGGGTTCTACTACGCCAAGCTGATCAAGATCGCTGCCGCGCGCGGCTAAATGGATTCAATGGAGTGACTGGATGAAAATCATCATCCTCGGTGCGGGGCAGGTCGGCGGTTCGCTGGCGGAACACCTGGCGAGCGAAGCCAACGACATCACGGTGGTCGACACCGATGGCGAGCGTCTGCGCGATCTCGGTGATCGTCTCGATATCCGCACCGTGCAGGGCCGTGGCTCGCTGCCGTCAGTGCTGCGTCAGGCCGGTGCCGACGACGCCGACATGCTGGTGGCGGTGACCAACAGCGATGAGACCAATATGGTCGCCTGCCAGGTCGCCCACACGCTGTTCCACACCCCGACGAAAATCGCCCGGGTGCGCGAAGCGTCGTACCTCAATCGCGAGGAGCAACTGTTCCAGAACGAAGCGATTCCGGTCGATGTGCTGATCAGCCCCGAGCAAGTGGTCACCAACTACATCAAGCGCCTGATCGAGCATCCGGGCGCGTTGCAGGTGATCGACTTCGCTGAAGGCGCGGCACAACTGGTGGCGGTGCGCGCGTATTACGGCGGGCCGTTGGTCGGACAGCAACTGCGTCAGTTACGCGAACACATGCCGAACGTCGAGACCCGCGTCGCGGCGATTTTCCGCCGTGACCGGCCGATCCTGCCGCAAGGTGACACGGTGATCGAGGCCGATGACGAGGTGTTCTTCATCGCTGCGCGTGAGGACATTCGTGCGGTGATGAGCGAAATGCGCCGCCTCGACGAAACCTACAAACGCATCGTCATTGCCGGTGGCGGGCAGATCGGCGAACGTCTGGCCGAGGCCATCGAAAGCCGTTATCAGGTAAAGATCATCGAAATGAACCCGGCGCGTTGCCGCTATCTCTCGGACACCCTCGACAGCACCGTGGTGTTGCAGGGCAGCGCATCGGATCGCGATCTGTTGATGGAAGAGAACATCGCCGACGCGGACATCTTCCTCGCACTGACCAACGATGACGAAGCCAACATCATGTCGTCGCTGCTCGCCAAACGGCTGGGGGCGAAGAAGGTGATGACGATCATCAACAACCCGGCCTACGTCGATCTGATTCAGGGCGGCGATATCGACATCGCCATCAGCCCGCAACTGGCGACCATCGGCACCTTGCTGGCCCACGTGCGGCGCGGCGATATCGTCAGCGTGCACTCACTGCGCCGGGGCGCGGCGGAAGCCATCGAGGCAATTGCCCACGGTGATGCGAAGTCGAGCAAGGTGATCGGCAAACCGATCGAGAAAATCGGCCTGCCACCGGGCACCACCATCGGCGCGGTGATCCGCAACGAACAAGTGATCATCGCCCACGACGACACGGTGATCGAAGCGGGCGACCATGTGATTTTGTTCCTTGTGGATAAAAAGCATATTCGTGATGTGGAGAAGCTGTTTCATGTGGGTCTCAGCTTCTTCTGATCCGAATTATTTGCCGATCAGACTGGCGCCATCGCGAGCAGGCTCACTCCTACAGGTGAAATGCGTTCCACTGTAGGAGTGAGCCTGCTCGCGATGGCGGTGTCACTCAATTAGATCAATCCCTGACACTCCTCAAGCAAGGAATCCACCAATGCTCGAATCCCTGGAAAAAATGCTCGCCAAGGGTGTGGATAGCTCACTGCTGCGTTTCGGCCTCGGCAAGGGTTATCTCGATCTTGGGGAAAACGCCAAGGCTGCCGAGCATTTCCAGCGTTGTGTCGGCTTCGATCCGAAGTATTCGGCGGCGTGGAAACTGCTGGGCAAGGCGCATCTCGCGCTGGATGACAAAGCCGCCGCACGTCAGGCATGGGAGCAGGGACTGGAAGCCGCCCGCGCCCATGGCGACAAGCAGGCCGAGAAGGAAATGACGGTGTTCCTGAAGAAGCTCGATCGGCAGGCGCCCGAGTCTACAAATAGCGCAGGCTGATGCCCTCGGCGTCCACGGTGACCACTTCCATCCGCACCTTCGGCGCGCCTGTGGGTAAACCCTGAACCTGGCCATAGACCACCGCGCCTTCATGCAACGATGCCAGGCGCGGATGCTGCACATACACCCCGGTCGGTGACAGATTGCGCGTCTGCCCCAGGCATTCGCCGAAGCTGTCGTGGGTGATCTTGATGCGGAATGATTTGCGGTGTTCGGACATCTTCATGCGCCCTTCGGTGAACGTGTTCTGGGGATAACTCGAACGACCGCAGCCAGCGGCGGCGGCGCCTAAAAGTTATCCACAGAGTGTGCCAATTCGATCAATACCAGCGTTCTTCGCCCGGTGGACGCTTCTTGAAGCGCTTCATGCTCCACATGTATTGGCTCGGATATGCCGCAACGTAGCGTTCGACGACCTTGCTCATTGCTGCGCAGGATTCAGCGGTATCGGTGCTGTACATGGCTTGCGGCGCGGCTTCGAGGATCACTTTGTAACCCGAGCCATCCGGCAGACGCAGCGCATGCAGGAACACGCCGACCGCTTTGCCACCGGCCAACATGTTCGGCACGAACTTGCTGGTCAGCGCTTGCGTGGCGAAGAACGGCACGAAGATCCCGGCGGATTCGGCCGGTTCCGGGTCAGCAGGAATACCCACTGCACCACCTTTGCGCACTTCCTTGATCACACTGAGAATGCCTTCCTTGGTCGAGGCGGCGACTTTGTTGCCCAGTTGCACGCGCTGTTTGCGCAGCAAATCATCGACAGCCTTGAGCTTGGGCGGGCGATAGAAAATGATCGGTTTGCACTGGCTGCAATAAAAGTGGTTGAGCACTTCCCAGTTGCCCAGGTGGCTGGTGATGCCAACCACGCCTTTGCCCGAAGCCAGCGCATCCTTGAGGACGTCGAGGCCTTCGACTTCGCGCACCAGATCGATGGAACGCTGCGCCGGCCAGATCCACGCGCAGGCGCTTTCGGTCAGCGACTTGCCGATGTCTTTCAGGCTCTGGCCGACCAGACGCTCACGCTCGGCCGGGTCCATCTGTGGAAAACATTTGGCGAGGTTGATCCGCACCACTTCCCGGGAACGGTTGGGGGTTTTCCACATGATCCAGCCGATGGCCGAACCGACGGCCTGCACGGCCCGCCACGGAAGCAGGGCAAACAGCCGCAGAGCGCCTACCAGCAAGGCGCCTTTAAACTTTTCCACAGGTCACTCCTGATCTTGTGCTGTGCGCGAGGCGGCCATTCTAACCGGCGTTGGTGAGCTGCGCGTAGCGGTCGCAGTCCTGAGTGTGATCCATGACCATGCCCGAGGCCTGCATCAGCGCGTAGCAAATGGTCGGGCCGACAAAGGTGAAGCCGGCCTTTTTCAAGGCTTTGCTCATCGCCAGCGCCTCGGGGGTGATGGCCGGGACTTCACTGCGATCCTTGAAATGATTGATCATCGGTTGATCGTTCACGAACGACCAGAGAAACCCCACCGGGTCCTCCAGCGCCAGCCAGGCCTGGGCATTGCGCCGGGCGGCATTCAGTTTGAGACGGTTGCGGATGATCCCCGGATCGAGCATCAATTCTTCGATTTCCGCATCGCTCATCTGCGCCACACGCTGCACGTCAAAGCCGTACAGCACCTCGCGATAGTGCGCGCGTTTGCGCAGCACGGTGATCCATGACAGCCCGGCCTGGAACCCTTCGAGCAAAAGCAACTCGAACAAACCCTGCGCATCGCGTAGCGGCGTGCCCCACTCCTGATCGTGATAAGCCATGTACAGCGGATCTTCGGTACACCAAAAGCAGCGTGGCATAAGGCTCCAGGGGGTGGAGGTGCGACTGAATCGGGTATACTCCCGCTCTTTAAATCGCAGCCCAAGAAACAGGTGAATTTCGTGAGCCAGCCTACGCCAGCCGTGCGTACCTTCCAAGACTTGATCCTCGCGCTCCAGCAATACTGGGCCGAGCAAGGTTGTGTGGTACTTCAGCCCTACGATATGGAAGTAGGCGCCGGCACTTTCCACACTGCGACATTCCTGCGCGCCATCGGCCCGGAAACCTGGAACGCCGCTTACGTGCAGCCAAGCCGCCGTCCGACTGACGGCCGCTACGGCGAAAACCCGAACCGTCTGCAGCACTACTACCAGTTCCAGGTAGTCCTGAAGCCGAACCCGGACAACTTCCAGGAACTGTACCTGGGCTCCCTCAAGCATGTCGGCCTGGACCCGCTGGTCCACGACATTCGCTTCGTCGAAGACAACTGGGAATCGCCGACCCTCGGCGCCTGGGGTCTGGGCTGGGAAGTCTGGTTGAACGGCATGGAAGTGACGCAGTTCACTTACTTCCAGCAAGCGGGCGGCATCGAGTGCTACCCGGTGACCGGCGAGATCACTTACGGTCTCGAGCGTCTGGCCATGTACCTGCAAGGCGTGGATTCGGTCTACGACCTGGTCTGGGCTGACGGCCCGATGGGCAAAGTCACCTACGGCGATGTGTTCCACCAGAACGAAGTGGAGCAGTCCACTTACAACTTCGAACACGCCAACGTCGAAAAACTGTTCGAACTGTTCGACTTCTATGAAAGCGAAGCCAAGCGCCTGATCGAACTCGACCAGCCGCTGCCATTGCCGAGCTACGAAATGGTCTTGAAGGCTTCGCACACCTTCAACCTGCTGGATGCGCGCCGGGCAATCTCGGTGACTGCGCGTCAGCAATACATTCTGCGCGTTCGCACCCTGGCGCGTTCCGTCGCTCAAGCCTATCTGCTGGCTCGCGCCAAGCTGGGCTTCCCGATGGCGACCCCGGACCTGCGTGACGAAGTACTGGCCAAGCTGGAGGCTGCACAATGAGTGCTCAAGATTTTCTGGTTGAACTGGGCACCGAAGAACTGCCGCCGAAAGCCCTGAACACCCTGGCTGATGCGTTCCTCGCCGGTATCGACAAGGGCCTGCAAGCCGCTGGCCTGAGCTACGAAAGCAAAACCGTCTACGCCGCGCCGCGTCGTCTGGCTGTGCTGATCACTGCGCTGGCCACCCAGCAACCGGATCGCAGCATCAACCTCGACGGCCCGCCACGTCAGGCTGCATTCGATGCAGACGGCAATCCGACTCAAGCAGCACTGGGCTTCGCCAAGAAGTGCGGCGTTGATCTGAGCGAAATCGACCAGAGCGGTCCGAAACTGCGCTACAGCCAGAGCATCGCCGGCAAGCCGACCGCCAGCCTGCTGCCGACCATCGTCGAAGACTCGCTGAACGATCTGCCGATCCCGAAACGCATGCGTTGGGGTGCGCGCAAGGAAGAGTTCGTGCGTCCGACCCAGTGGCTGGTGATGCTGCTCGGTGACCAGGTCATCGATTGCACCATCCTCGCCCAAAAGGCTGGTCGTGACTCCCGTGGTCACCGTTTCCACCACCCGGAAAACGTGCGCATCGGTTCGCCGACCAGCTACCTGTCCGACCTGCGTGCCGCTTATGTTCTGGCCGATGCCAACGAGCGTCGCGAGATCATCAGCAAGCGCACCGAAGAACTCGCTACCCGTCAGGAAGGCACGGCAATCGTTCCGCCGGCGCTGCTCGACGAAGTGACCGCGCTGGTTGAATGGCCGGTGCCGCTGGTGTGCTCGTTCGAGGAACGTTTCCTCGATGTGCCGCAGGAAGCGCTGATCACCACCATGCAGGACAACCAGAAGTATTTCTGCCTGCTGGATGCCGACGGCAAGTTGCTGCCACGTTTCATTACCGTGGCCAACATCGAAAGCAAAGACCCGCAGCAGATCGTCGCCGGTAACGAGAAAGTGGTTCGCCCACGCCTGACCGACGCCGAGTTCTTCTTCAAGCAAGACAAGAAGCAGAAGCTCGAAGACTTCAACCTGCGTCTGCAGAACGTGGTGTTCCAGGAAAAACTCGGCAGCGTCTACGACAAGGCCGAACGTGTTTCGAAACTGGCTGCGTACATCGCCGCACGCATTGGCGGCAACGCCTCGTGGGCTGCCCGTGCAGGCCTGCTGTCGAAGTGCGATCTGGCGACCGAAATGGTCGGCGAGTTCCCGGAGATGCAAGGTGTCGCCGGTTACTACTACGCCCTCAATGACGGCGAGCCGGAAGATGTCGCGCTGGCGCTGAACGAGCAATACATGCCACGCGGTGCCGGTGCTGAACTGCCGGCGACCCTGACCGGTGCAGCTGTCGCTATCGCTGACAAGCTCGACACGCTGGTCGGCATCTTCGGTATCGGCATGCTGCCAACCGGCAGCAAAGACCCGTACGCCCTGCGCCGTGCGGCACTCGGTGTGCTGCGTATCCTGATCGAGAAACAACTGGATCTGGATCTGAACGACGCCGTGGCTTTCGCCGTGAACTCGTTCGGCAGCAAGATCAAGGCTGCCGGTCTCAACGATTCGGTGCTGGAATTCATCTTCGACCGTCTGCGTGCGCGTTACGAAGACGAAGGTGTGGATGTCGCGACCTACCTGTCGGTACGTGCGCTGAAGCCGGGTTCGGCACTGGACTTCGATCAGCGTGTGCAAGCCGTTCAGGCTTTCCGCAAGCTGCCGGAAGCCGCTGCGCTGGCCGCCGTGAACAAGCGTGTATCGAACCTGTTGAGCAAAGTCGAAGGCTCGGTACCGACCGTGGTCGAAGCCAAATACTTCGACAACGCCAACGAGTTCTCGCTGTATTCGGCGATCCAGCAAGCGGATCAGGCAGTTCAGCCAATGGCAGCGGCGCGTCAGTACAACGAATCGCTGGCACGCCTGGCCGCATTGCGCGAGCCGGTGGACGCGTTCTTCGACGCCGTGATGGTCAATGCCGAAGACGCCAACGTGCGGGCCAACCGCTACGCGCTGCTGGCGCGTCTGCGTGGTCTGTTCCTCGGTGTTGCCGACATTTCGCTGCTGGGTTGAGGGATTGCTGTTGAAACTGCTGATTCTCGATCGGGACGGAGTGATCAATTACGACTCCGACGCTTACATCAAGTCGGTGGAGGAGTGGATTCCACTGCCCGGCTCGATCGAGGCGATTGCGCAGTTGAGCAAGGCCGGCTGGACGGTGGCGGTCGCCACCAACCAGTCGGGCATTGCTCGCGGCTACTACGACCTCGCCACCCTCGACGCCATGCACGCGCGCTTGCGCGAGTTGGTGGCGGAGCAGGGTGGTGAAGTCGGGCTGATCGTATATTGCCCGCATGGGCCGGACGAGGGCTGCGATTGCCGCAAACCGAAACCCGGGATGCTCAAAACCATCGCAGCGCATTACAACGTCGAGCTGACCAACGTCTGGTTTGTCGGCGACAGCCTTGGTGACCTGGAGGCCGCCAAAGCCGTCGATTCACAGCCAGTTTTGGTAAAGACCGGGAAAGGCGAAAAGACTCAGGGCAAAACCTTGCCGGTTGGCACCCTGATTTTTGACGATCTGGCGGCGATTGCCGCAGAACTTATCCACAACTAGAGTGCTTCTGACGTTCCTGACCAGGGATTGATCGGGGGTGCGCTTGAACAGCCGGGCAATGCCCGTAACGGTAAACGTCGCCATGTCGATACTGCGGGCCATCAGAATTTTTCTCTTTTACCTGCTGCTGGGCACCACTTCTTTGCTGTGGTGCAGCCTGAGCTTTTTTATCGCGCCCTTTCTGCCGTTCAAGGCGCGATATCGTTTTATCAACGTGTACTGGTGTCGTTGCGCCCTCTGGCTGACCAAGGTGTTTCTCGGTATCCGTTACGAAATCAAAGGTGCGCAAAACGTGCCTGACCGGCCCTGCGTGATTCAGTCGAACCACCAGAGCACTTGGGAGACGTTCTTTCTCTCCGCTTATTTCTCGCCTTTGAGCCAGGTGCTCAAGCGCGAATTGCTCTACGTGCCGTTCTTCGGCTGGGCCATGGCCATGTTGCGGCCGATCGCCATTGACCGTGACAACCCGAAAGCTGCGCTCAAGCAAGTGGCGGCCAAAGGTGACGAACTGCTCAAGGACAATGTCTGGGTGCTGATTTTCCCTGAAGGCACTCGCGTGCCGTTCGGCACCGTTGGCAAGTTCTCGCGCAGTGGTAGCGCATTGGCAGTCAATGCCGAGCTTCCGGTGCTGCCGATTGCACACAATGCCGGCAGGTTCTGGCCGAAAGTCGGTTGGGGCAAAAAGTCTGGTGTGATCACCGTGGTCATCGGCGAGCCGATGTACGCCAACGGCACCGGGCCCCGCGCCATCGCCGAACTGAATGACCGGGTCCAAGCCTGGAACGAGCAGACCCAACGTGAAATGGGTTCGCTGCCACCGGCGCCACAGGCACCCGCGCAGAATGATCAAGTGGCTGTCTGAGATTTTGTGGATAACCTGTGTACGGTTTTGCTGAAAAGGCTTGAAATCGTAAATTAAGTGATTGATTTACTTATATATTTCTCAATCTCATAAAACACCGTAAAAGGTGCATAAGTTTTTTTCGGATGTAAAAAAACCGGCTGATATAGCCGGTTTTTTTATGCCCGATCATTCAATTATCAGTGGCAACTCCAGACGAAACGTCGTGCCTTGATCGACCACGCTGTGGCACTCGATCCGGCCGCTATGATGATCGATCACAGCCTTGACCATCGACAGCCCCAGCCCCACGCCATCAATGCCTTTGGCTGAAGAAAAGCGCCGGTACTGGCTGAACAGGTCCGGCAGTTCGTCGGGAGCGATCCCTTTGCCATGATCGGTTACTTCGCAACACAGCCAATCCTCGTGACAGGTGACGCACAGTTGAACCGTGGTGCCATCCCCGCTGTACTTGATCGCATTCTCCAGCAAATTGAACAACGCCCGGGTCAGCAGCCCTTGGTCGGCCAGAACCAGACGCTCCTGGGAGTGCTCGTCCATTTCGTGCAGCAGTTCGATGCCTTTTTGCTGGGCAATCGGCAACGCCTGATCCAGTACATCGAGCACCAACATCGCAAACAGGCTCGGCTGGAACTCGTAGGCTTCGGATTCAGCCCGCGCCAACAGGACAAAGCCGTCGGTCAGGTCCAGCGCGCGACGTACCTGACGCTCGATCTGTTCGAACAACGGGGAGTCAGTGCCCGACTTATGCCGGTGAACGTCAAGCAGCGCGAGGATCGCCGAATGTGGTGCTCGCAAATCGTGAGACAAGAAGCGCAGCAGCACACCGCGTTGTTCTTCGGCCGCACGTTCGGCGCTGAGGTCGGTGAGGCTGAGCAACCAGCCAATCGGCGTGTCACCGTCCACCGGCAACAGTGCGGCGCGTTCCAGACGCAGGCTGCGCTCCTTGTGATCACGGAACTCCAGCAGCGGCAGGGCAGACAATGGCAGGCGCGGATCTGTGGACAAATCCGGGTAGCCGAGTTGCGCCAGTTGATCGAGAACCTCGTCACCCACCAGATCGTTATCGAACAGCTGACGTGCCTTGCGATTACCCAGCAGGATCTTCCCTTTCGGGTCGCTGATCAGGGTCGCCACCGGCAGATATTCCAGACCGTCAGCAATGAAACGCCGGGTATCGCGCGTGCGGCTCATGGCCTGCTCAAGCGCCATGATCTGTCCCTGCAAACGATCAGCGGTGGGAAATTGCGCACGACGGCGTTCGGGAAACACCTTCGGTTCGCTGTCCAGACGCGCCAGCTCCCAGCCGAAGTACGTCAGCACTCCGTTCAGGCGCCGCCAGTTCCAGATCAGGTAACCAAACAACATGCCGAGCGCTGCCGGGGTTGGTGACCACCAGTCCCGCATTTCCGCGAGCCCGGCGCTGGTCAGCAGCACACAAGCGATCCCGATCAAGGTCAGCCACAGCGCCAGGCGCGGGCGCCACAACAAAAACCCAAGGACGCAGGCCACCAGTCCGACCGAGAGCAATGCACTCCAGCCCGGCGAGTCGTCGTGCAAATTGATCTGCGCGCGATACGACAACAGCGCAGTCAGCGGCAACAGCACTAGACTTATCCACAACCATTCGCGCACCAGACGCCGGAACAAACGCTGAACTTGGCTCGGCTCTCGGCTTTCACGCCGAT
Source organism: Pseudomonas sp. McL0111 (assembly GCF_052567255.1). Taxonomy (NCBI): domain Bacteria; kingdom Pseudomonadati; phylum Pseudomonadota; class Gammaproteobacteria; order Pseudomonadales; family Pseudomonadaceae; genus Pseudomonas; species Pseudomonas sp. McL0111. Next base: position 1,525,174 of record NZ_CP199585.1, read on the forward strand.
GCGGGGTGCTCATATGAACAAAGGCGTGCAGGAAAAAGGGCAGGGCGGTGTGAATGGTTTCATAAGCCACAGGTCTGAGGACGTAGACCGAAGAATCATAGCGGACGTCGACCGACGGCGGACTGCTTACTTTCACTGCACAGGCTCAGCCGCTATGGTTGTTGGCCAACTGCCCAAGCAACAAGGAATGATCGCGTATGCGCGTTGCGATACTGGACGACGAACCCGCCGAACTGCGCCGGGTCGAACAGACCCTGCAGCAAATGGCCGAAGCGGGAGACCAGCCATGGTCATTGCACAGCTTCGAACGCGGCGAGGACCTGTTGCGGCAACTGCGCCGGGAAACCTTCGACCTGCTGATCCTCGACTGGCAATTGCCCGACCTCACCGGCCTGGCCCTGCTGCGCTGGACCCGCGAACACATGGAAGCGCCGCCGGCAGCGATCATGCTCACCAGCCGCGATGGCGAAAGCGATATCGTCCAGGCATTGAACGCTGGCGCCGATGACTACGTCAGCAAACCGTTCCGGCCCAATGAACTGAAAGCACGGGTCGCGGCAGTCTTGCGCCGGCATTACCAACAACGCACCGCCGCCGCTGAAGTACAGACCTTCAATGACCTGACCTTCGACGACGCCGAACTGACCGTCACCCGCGATGGCAAACCGATTGTCATGACCGAACGTGAGTATCGGCTAGCGCTCTGCCTGTTCAGCAACCTTGGCCGACCGCTGTCTCGGGAATATCTGTATGAGCGTTTTTGGCCGCATGAAGAGATGTCGTCATCGCGACCGCTGGATACGCATATCTACCGGTTGCGCAACAAGCTGGGGCTGACGGCGGAGCGGGGATGGCAGCTGCTGACGATTTACGGGTATGGGTATCGGTTGGAGAGTGTGACGACGGCCAGCGAATGATTCACCGGCTACAGCGCGTCAGCCTCCTCGCATTGGCCGCCCCATCGCCAGCACGTCGGTATCGCGTCATTGATCAATGAAAGGTCAAGGCAAGCAAGCCGATGGCCAGTTTGCGCTCATCCACGCTCATTCCCAGGTCATGGGGGCTGACCGCCGAGGGAAAGTGAAACTGAATACGCAACATACCCTGCTGCGCGACGCGTTGCTGCACATCCACTGGCAACGCAATATCAATCTTGTTAGCGGTTGATCGGGTCAGGCCAGTAGAAAGTACCGGCATCTGATTAATCCTGATCTCCACAGCTTGGCGCGGGTGTGACTTTGCCAGAAAGGCAGTGGCTTCAATCGACAATGAGGTAACAACGCCCGCGGGCTTCAGGATGATTTCGGCGTCCGAGCCAACAGATCCAGTGCCCCAAACATCGGAGATCCACCATCCTCCGGCGAGAAGGGCAGTGCCTGAGCCGGTATCCGAAAACGCTATTCTCTCGCCTGGCTGGAATGTCGAAATCAGCTCATCAGGGTGCGCAGGGTTGATCGCGGGACAATCGGCGCATCGCTTCCAACCCGGCGCCAACACATAGAAGCCGTCGATCCGGGTCAAGGCATCTGTGTCACGATTAAAACTCACAGAGGCTTGAAGCGCCGAACGCTGATCCAACACATACAGAGTGTCGGCATCATACTTTCCAGATTCGACAATCCGGTTCGCTGTGCGCTGCATAGCCTCCTGAGCCACCGCACTGACCCGTCCCAGATAAACGGCATCCGTTGCCAGGTTGTACTTGCTCGCATAATCAGACAGCGTCATCCAATGAGTCGAAAAATTTTGAGGCACCACCCATCGCACCTTCTGATAGTGCAACGCCGCATCGCGCCAGAAGGGGTCGACCAGAGGCGTGGTCCATTCCTTACCTGGCGAGGCCATCAACTGACTGCGGGTGTTTGCCCACCCGGCACGGGTATCGGCAATCTGCAGCACCATTGCTGATGCCAACAGCATGATTGCCGTGTGTGGACGATGTTCACGGGCAATCAGAAAAACAACAGCGAAGATGGCCGCATACATGACGGGCCAGATCATCCGCCCGGAGGCTCGAAAGACACTCGCCATCGCAACGACGGCATCAGGTAACGCGTAGTCGAACTCAAACGCGCCAATGCCTACCTTGTTGGAAAAAGCAAAAACCATCAGCCCGACCAACGCCAGTATCAATACCCAGCGATTAAGCATTGCGTTGAAAATACTGGTTTTGCTCGACACCAGCAGCGGTAACGCGCAGACCAGCAGAAACATTACCCCCAGCCCAGGGAATGCCATGCCGTCCCCATCGCCAGCGACCCCCGGGAGAGCCGGTAAAACGTATGACCAACCAGCGGATGTAAAGAACGTCAGAGCGTTCGCTCGGAACAATCCAAATCCAATGGAAGCCAGACCGGGCCCCTGGAGAACGAAATAACCCGCTTGCCAGCAACACGCGGCGGTCAGTAATAACAGGCAGAACAGTTCGATAAGTGCCTTGCGTACGGTAAATTGATAGTGGGTGGTTCTATGCAGGAGATCGGCAATCCAGATCAGTGCAATCATCGCCAGTAAATAGGCGTGCACCAGTGCCGCTACCGCCAGCAACAGGCCCCAAGCCGTCGAGCGTTTGCCGTTCTCAGGGCGTAAAGCCAGATACAGCGCGGCCAGGATAAGAAAATGCCCGGCAAGGGATAGATGCACTCCCATCCGCACGATCATCGCCGGATTAAAGAGAAACAGCACCGAGCCAAGTAAACGCACGGGCACATTGACCGTGGCCAGCCCCATCAATTTCCAGGCAAACCAGCTTTGCAAAACAAAACACATCAACAGCCAAAGCCCGAAATACTGGAAAGGCTCCGGAAGTAAAGAGGTAAACGGTTTGAAGACGAAGGCAAACAGCGGATTTGAGTCCGAAAAGATGATGGCGTTGCTCAACTCCAGCCCGTACGAAGGGTTAAGTCCCAGTGGAAACGACCAAGGCGCATTCCTGAAAAAAGCCCAGCCCAGATAGTGTGTGGCGGGATCACTGTGACCCAGCCACGCAATGTTCTGGGGATTTAGCGCTCGGGGTCCGATGACAATAAAAAAAGCCAGAATCCCCAACATTGCCGGTAATAGATTGACCGGCAGCCGTTTGACCCAATCCTTCATCGATACACGTCCATTTGTCAGGCTTAAAGGAGAGTCTGGAGTTGAGCTGCATCGTACGCAAAAAAAAGCCCGCTTGCGCGGGCCTCTTCTTGGCTTGACCGACCACCCCGATAGGGTGACCGAATCATCGTACCGGATCAGAAATCCAGGTTCGAAACCGCCAGAGCGTTGCTCTCGATGAAATCACGGCGAGGTTCGACCGCATCACCCATCAGGGTGTTGAAGATCTGGTCTGCGCCAATGGCGTCTTCGATGGTCACTTTCAGCATCCGGCGCTGCGCTGGGTCCATGGTGGTTTCCCACAGCTGATCCGGGTTCATTTCGCCCAGACCTTTGTATCGCTGGATGGTGTGACGCTTGGTGCTTTCAGCCATCAGCCATTCAAGGGCTTCCTTGAACTCGGTGACCGGCTTCTTGCGTTCGCCGCGCTGGATGTACGCGCCGTCGTCGAGCAAGGTGCTCAATTGAGCGCCCAGCGAAACCACGGTTTTGTAATCATTGCTGCCGAAGAAGTCACGGTTGAAGGTGATGTAGTTCGACAGGCCGTGGGAGATCAATTCGACCTCTGGCAGCCACACGCCACGTTCACGATCTTCACGCAGGCTGGCCTTGTAGACCAGACCGGATTTTTCGACAGTGCGCAGGCGGGTTTCGTACTTGGCCAGCCAGGTCTGCATCGCGGCGTGGTCGCCGAGCATTTCCAGGCTGACGGCCGGCAGGTAGATGAAGTGCTCGGTCAGCTCCTGCGGGTACAGGCGCGACAAACGCTTGAGGGTCTTCATCACCAGACGGAAATCATTCACCAGACGTTCCAGCGCTTCACCGGAGATGCCCGGGGCTTCGTCGTTCAGGTGCAGGCTCGCATCTTCCAGGGCCGACTGCGTCATGTACTCTTCCATGGCGTCATCGTCTTTGATGTATTGCTCTTGCTTGCCTTTCTTGACCTTGTACAGCGGCGGCTGGGCGATGTAGATGTAGCCGCGCTCGATCAGCTCCGGCAACTGACGGAAGAAGAAGGTCAGCAGCAGGGTACGGATGTGCGAACCGTCGACGTCAGCATCGGTCATGATGATGATGTTGTGATAACGCAGCTTGTCGATGTTGTACTCGTCGCGACCGATACCGCAGCCCAGCGCGGTAATCAAGGTGCCCACTTCTTGCGAAGAGATCATCTTGTCGAAGCGTGCTTTCTCGACGTTGAGGATCTTGCCCTTGAGCGGCAGGATCGCTTGCGTGCGGCGGTTACGTCCCTGCTTGGCGGAACCGCCAGCAGAGTCACCTTCCACGAGGTACAGTTCGGACAGTGCCGGGTCTTTTTCCTGGCAGTCAGCCAGTTTGCCCGGCAGGCCGGCGATGTCCAGCGCGCCTTTGCGGCGGGTCATCTCACGAGCCTTGCGCGCGGCTTCACGAGCACGCGCGGCGTCGATCATCTTGCCGACGACCAGCTTGGCTTCGTTCGGGTTTTCCAGCAGGAAGTCGGAGAAGTACTTGCCCATTTCCTGTTCGACCGCGGTCTTCACTTCGGAAGAAACCAGCTTGTCTTTGGTCTGGGAGCTGAACTTCGGGTCTGGTACTTTCACCGAAATGATCGCGGTCAAACCTTCACGGGCATCGTCACCGGTGGTGGCGACTTTGTGCTTCTTCGCCAGGCCTTCCGCTTCGATGTAAGTATTGAGGTTACGCGTCAGTGCGGAACGGAAACCCACCAGGTGGGTGCCGCCATCGCGCTGTGGAATGTTGTTGGTGAAGCACAACAGGTTCTCGTTGAAGCTGTCGTTCCACTGCAGGGCGATTTCCACGCCGATGCCGTCTTCACGCTGGATGTTGAAGTGGAACACCTGGTTGACCGCAGTCTTGTTGGTGTTCAGGTATTCAACGAATGCACGCAGGCCGCCTTCGTACTTGAACAGCTCTTCCTTGCCGCTGCGCTCGTCCTTGAGGACGATGCCAACACCGGAGTTGAGGAAGGACAGTTCACGAATCCGCTTGGCCAGGATGTCCCAGCTGAAGTGGATGTTCTTGAAGGTGTCGGCGGACGGTTTGAAATGGATCTGGGTACCGGTCGATTCGCTGTCGCCAACGATTTTCATCGGCTCTTGCGGAACACCGTGGACGTAGGTCTGTTCCCAGATCTTGCCGCTGCGGCGAACGGTCAGGATCAGCTCTTCCGACAGTGCGTTCACTACCGAAACACCTACACCGTGCAGGCCGCCGGATACTTTGTAGGAGTTGTCGTCGAACTTACCGCCAGCGTGGAGGACGGTCATGATGACCTCGGCGGCGGAAACGCCTTCCTCTTTGTGCACGTCTACCGGGATGCCACGGCCGTTGTCGCGAACGGTGATGGACTCATCCGGGTGGATAATGATGCTGATGTCGTCGCAGTGGCCGGCGAGGGCTTCGTCGATCGAGTTGTCGACCACTTCGAACACCATGTGGTGCAGACCGCTGCCATCGTCGGTGTCACCAATGTACATACCGGGACGTTTGCGTACGGCATCCAGGCCTTTCAGCACTTTAATGCTCGTTGAGTCGTACGTATTTTCTTCGCTCAATGCCTTCACTCCCGATGGTCGTGGGTCTGGGTGATACGGCCTTGTTCCACGTGGAACAAAGCGACTGGCGTTTCCGTCTGCCAGCCTTCCCTCAATAATTCGTGATCTACACAGGTGATGAAAACCTGGCAGCGTAAGTCTTCCAGCAAGCGGCACAGCGCGCGACGGTGGTTCTCGTCCAGTTCGGACGGCAAGTCATCCACCAGATAAATACACTGACCGCGTCGGGCCTGGCTCACCAGATGCCCCTGGGCAATTCGCAAGGCACAGACCACCAACTTCTGCTGACCCCGGGACAAGATGTCCGCGGCATTGTGTGCGCCCAATCTAAGACGCAAATCAGCGCGTTGTGGTCCGGCCTGGGTATGACCCATTTGCTGGTCCCGCTGTAGGGAACCTGCAAGTACGGCACTTAATTCCCGGTCTTTGTCCCAGCCTCGGTAATAGCTGAGCGTCAAACCTTCAAGCTCAACCAGTTCGCTCAAGGTTTGTTCAAAGACTGGTTTCAAGGCTTTGATGTAAGCGCGGCGGTATTCATCGATTTCAGCGCTGGCCTGGCACAGTTCCCTGTCCCAAACCGCTTGCGAAACGGCGTCAAGTGTACCATGCCGCAGCCAAGAGTTTCTCTGGCGCAGGGCCTTCTGCAAGCGCTGCCAGGTCGCCATGAATCGCGGTTCGACGTGGAACACACCCCAGTCGAGAAACTGCCGGCGAATCTTCGGCGCACCCTCCAGCAAGCGGAAGCTGTCTGGGTTGATCAACTGCAGCGGCAGGATCTCCGCCAGTTGCGCAGCGCTGCGGGCGTTTTGGCCGTCGATACGGATCTGGAACTCGCCCTGACGGTCGCGAGATATCCCCAGAGCGCTATGTCCGCCCTCGGCCAATTCGACCTGGCCGAACACGGTGCAGGCGAGCTGCTCGTACTGAATCACCGGCAATAGCCGCGTGCTACGAAACGAACGGGCAAGCCCCAGCAGATGAATGGCTTCCAGAACACTGGTTTTGCCGCTGCCGTTGGCGCCGTAAAGAATGTTGATTCGGGGGGAGGGGGAGAAGGTCACCGGGTGCAGATTGCGCACCGCGGTGACCGAGACGCGACTTAAGGACATCTAGTTTCTGCTGATTACAGGCGCATCGGCATAACAACATAAGCCGAGTCGTCATTGTCGGACTCTTGCACCAGCGCACTGCTGTTGGAGTCGGACAGGATCAGGCGAACCTGTTCAGTGGTCATCACGCCCAGCACGTCGAGCAGATAGCTCACGTTGAAGCCGATTTCCAGGTTGCCGCCGTTGTACTCGACGCCCACTTCTTCTTCCGCTTCTTCCTGCTCCGGGTTGTTGGCCTGGATCTTCAATTGACCGTTGGCCAGTTGCAGACGGATACCGCGGTACTTCTCGTTGGACAGAATCGCGGTACGGCTGAATGCTTCGCGCAATGCCTGACGGTCGCCCAGTACCAGCTTGTCGCCGCCCTTTGGCAGAACGCGCTCGTAGTCCGGGAATTTACCGTCGACCAGTTTCGAGGTGAAGGTGAACTCACCGGTGGTAGCGCGGATGTGGTGTTGACCCAGCACGATGCTGACGTTGCCGTCCGGCTCGGTGAGCAGACGCGCCAGTTCGAGGATACCTTTGCGCGGCACGATCACCTGGTGGCGATCCGGCTGACCGATATCGGCCTGCATCGAGCACATCGCCAGACGGTGGCCGTCGGTGGCCACAGCACGGATCACGCCGGCCGAGACTTCCAGCAGCATGCCGTTGAGGTAATAACGCACGTCCTGCTGGGCCATGGCGAAGCTGGTGCGTTCGATCAAACGACGCAGTTTGCTCTGCTCCAGAGTACAAGTCAGCGAACCCGGGCCTTCTTCCACAGTCGGGAAGTCGTTGGATGGCAGGGTCGACAGGGTGAAGCGGCTACGACCGGCCTTCACGACCAGTTTCTGCTCGTCGACCTTGATGTCGATCAGTGCATCGTTGGGCAGGCTTTTGCAGATATCCATCAGCTTGCGCGCAGGCACGGTGATGGAACCTGTTTCAGCCGGCTCCTCAAGTTGCACGCGACCAACCAGCTCGACTTCCAGGTCGGTACCGGTCAGCGACAGTTGCTGGCCTTCGACAACCAGCAGCACGTTGGACAGTACCGGCAAGGTCTGTCGGCGCTCGACGACGCCTGCGACCAGTTGCAGGGGTTTCAACAGGGCTTCGCGTTGAATGGTGAAATGCATGGTCTAGTCCCTTGCCTTAATAAGCTGCGCTGGTGTTCATCAAGTAGTCAGTGTACGCAGCAGGTTCTTGTAGTCCTCGCGGATGTCCGCGTCGGATTCCTTAAGTTCGTTGATCTTGCGGCAGGCGTGCAAAACAGTCGTGTGGTCGCGGCCGCCAAACACATCGCCGATTTCCGGCAGGCTGTGGTTGGTCAATTCTTTTGACAACGCCATGGCGACCTGACGCGGACGAGCCACCGAGCGCGAACGGCGCTTGGACAGCAAGTCGGAGATCTTGATCTTGTAGTACTCGGCGACAGTGCGCTGAATGTTATCCACAGAGACCAGTTTGTCCTGCAACGCCAACAAGTCTTTCAAGGATTCACGAATCAACTCGATGGTGATGTCGCGACCCATGAAGTGCGAGTGGGCGATCACGCGTTTCAGCGCGCCTTCCAGCTCACGGACGTTGGAGCGGATTCGCTGGGCAATGAAGAACGCGGCGTCGTGCGGCAACTCGACTTTGGCCTGGTCGGCCTTCTTCATCAAGATCGCGACGCGGGTTTCCAGTTCCGGCGGCTCGACGGCAACCGTCAGGCCCCAGCCGAAGCGGGATTTGAGGCGCTCTTCAAGGCCTTCGATTTCTTTCGGATAGCGGTCACTGGTGAGAATGACCTGCTGGCCACCTTCAAGCAGGGCGTTGAAGGTGTGGAAAAACTCTTCCTGTGAGCGCTCTTTGCGGGCGAAGAACTGAATGTCATCGATGAGCAAGGCGTCGACCGAACGGTAGAAGCGCTTGAACTCGTTGATCGCGTTCAGTTGCAGGGCCTTGACCATGTCGGCCACGAAGCGCTCGGAATGCAGGTACACGACCTTGGCATTCGGGTTCTTCTTTAATAGATGGTTACCCACAGCGTGCATCAAGTGAGTCTTACCCAAACCAACGCCGCCATAAAGGAACAGCGGGTTGTAACCATGCTTCGGGTTATCCGCCACTTGCCAGGCCGCCGCGCGGGCGAGCTGGTTGGATTTACCTTCGACGAAATTCTCGAACGTAAACGTGCGGTTGAGGTAGCTGGTGTGCTTGAGCGCGCCTTCGACCTGCACGGTGCGCTGTTCGGCGCGAACCGGGGCCTGTTGCGAACTGGCACCGGCCATCGGATCAAAGCTGTCGCGGGACGGCTCTTCACTGATTTCGGCGGATTTCTGCGTGGCACGTTTCGCCGGGGCTGCCGTCGGGGCAGGCGCTGGCGAGCTGACCGGCACAGCATTGGCCTGTACCTGGGAAGCTTGCGCGGCGGCCAACGGTGCATTCGGAGCGGCACGCGGTGCCGAGCTGCGCTTGCTGCCTATTAATAAGGAAAGCGCAGGCGCCATGCCATTGCCATGCTCATCCAGCAGTTCAAGGACACGGCCCAGGTACTTTTCGTTGACCCAGTCCAGCACAAAACGGTTCGGTGCATACACGCGCAACTCGTCGCCTTCGGCTTCGACCTGTAGTGGACGGATCCAGGTGTTGAATTGTTGGGCAGGCAGCTCTTCGCGCAAAAGCTCCACGCACTGCTGCCAAAGTTCCACTGACACGGATATCCCCTAAGTTGAAAGCCGGTGAGGCAAAAACAAGCGGCCATTGTAGCTGCGAGCCGCCCACTTATCCACATGCAGGTTGCTCGTCGCCCATGATTTATCAATGCGTTGAACCAGAAAAAGGCGACCAACGGTGTGTGCATAAGCTCTGTGGATAACCGCCTCTAAGGGCACTGGACAACTGGGGGTTGAACTCGGTGGATAACCAGCCTGTGGATAACAGGCCATTCCACACACAGGTTATCCGATAGCGCAGCACAGGCTGACCACGGTTTTCCACTGTAGTTGTCATTCTCTGTACATCAGGTAAAACAACGGCTGAAGGTAGTTATCCACAGACGATGGCGTCCCTAGCTTTTATAAGCTTTACAGAAAAGCTTTAAATAATTCCCTTCTTTATTTCTATATCTAGTGATCAGGGTTTCGACCCGAATAGCCGTGCAGATCTATTTATAAGGAAACGCTGGTTGGAAATTGACCTGAAGGCTTGCTTTCTCTAGAATCCCCGGTCTCTTAAAACGGGGGCCATTCCGGCCCGTTGTGGACGAACCAGGTAACACGACAATGAAACGTACTTTCCAACCAAGCACTATCAAACGCGCTCGTACCCACGGTTTCCGTGCTCGCATGGCTACCAAGAACGGCCGCGCAGTCCTGTCGCGTCGTCGCGCCAAAGGTCGTGCGCGTCTGGCAGTTTGATAATCCGGTACTGGAGGTGAGTCAGGACTTCAGTCGGGAAAAGCGTTTGCTTACCCCCCGGCATTTCAAGGCAGTCTTTGACTCCCCTACCGGCAAGGTTCCGGGGAAAAATCTCCTGCTCCTTGCGCGCAACAACGATCTCGATCACCCCCGTCTCGGGCTGGTTATCGGGAAAAAGAGCGTAAAGCTCTCCGTCGAGCGCAATCGCCTCAAACGTCTGATGCGCGAATCGTTTCGCCTGCACCAGGATTCTCTGGTCGGCTGGGACATAGTTATCGTCGCGCGCAAAGGTTTGGGTGACGTAGAGAACCCCGAATTGATTCAGCATTTCGGCAAACTCTGGAAACGTCTTGCACGCAGCAAGCCTGTTCCAGAAGTCAAAGCCGAAACTGTAGGGGTAGACAGTCCCGATGCGTAAACTGGCACTCGTTCCGATCCAGTTTTATCGCTACGCCATTAGTCCTTTGATGGCCAGTCACTGTCGTTTCTACCCCAGTTGTTCCTGCTACGCGTATGAAGCCATCGAAAATCATGGCCTTCTGCGCGGTGGCTGGCTGACCTTTCGTCGTTTAGGTCGCTGTCATCCGTGGAATCCCGGTGGTTATGACCCGGTTCCGCCTATCCCTACCTCCCGTTCTTCTTCGATGGCCGAGTAATCATGGATATCAAACGCACGATCCTGATCGTCGCCCTCGCAATCGTGGCTTACGTTATGGTTCTTAAATGGAACCAGGACTATGGCCAGGCTGCCTTGCCGACTCAGAATGTTGCTTCCAGTACGACCACATCTGGCCTGCCGGATACCGTTCCTGGCAATAATGCTGCTGCCAGTGACGACATTCCACGCGCCGCAAACGATACCAGCGCACCTGCCGAAACTCCGGTCGCTGCCAGCAAGGATCTGATCCAGATCAAAACCGACGTGCTCGATCTCGCGATCGATCCACAAGGTGGCGATGTTGCTCAACTGACTTTGCCTCTGTATCCACGTCGCCAGGATCGTCCTGATGTTCCGTTCCAGCTGTTCGATAACGGCGGCGAGCGTGTTTATCTGGCACAAAGTGGTCTGATCGGCACCAACGGCCCGGATGCAAATCCGGCCGGTCGTCCGGTTTACTCCTCGGAGAAGAAGACTTATCAACTGGCTGACGGTCAGGACCAACTGGTCGTAGACCTCAAGTTCAGCAAGGACGGCGTCAATTACATCAAGCGTTTCACTCTGAAACGTGGCCTGTATGACGTAAACGTGTCCTACATTGTGGATAACCAGAGCGCTCAGCCGTGGAACGGGGCAATGTTTGCCCAGTTGAAACGCGACGCCAGCGGTGATCCATCGTCCACAACAGCGACCGGTACTGCGACGTACCTCGGCGCTGCCCTGTGGACAAGTTCCGAGCCGTACAAGAAAGTGTCCATGAAGGACATGGACAAGGCCCAACTGAAAGAAACCGTCACCGGTGGTTGGGTAGCATGGCTGCAACACTACTTCGTGACTGCATGGATTCCGGAGAAGGGCGAAAACAACATCGTCCAGACCCGTAAAGACAGCAAAGGCAACTACATCATCGGTTACACCGGTCCTACACTGACCGCTGCTCCAGGTGCCAAAGTTGAAACCAGCGCTATTCTTTACGCAGGTCCGAAAAGCCAGGCAGTTCTGAAAGAGTTGTCCCCAGGTCTGGAACTGACTGTCGACTACGGCATTCTGTGGTTCATTGCTCAACCAATCTTCTGGTTGCTGCAACATATCCACGCCATTGTCGGTAACTGGGGCTGGTCGATCATCTTCCTGACCATGCTGATCAAAGGCTTGTTCTTCCCTCTGTCGGCTGCCAGCTACAAATCGATGGCGCGCATGCGTGCTGTTGCTCCAAAACTGGCCGCACTGAAAGAACAACATGGTGATGACCGGCAGAAAATGTCGCAATCCATGATGGAGCTGTACAAGAAAGAGAAGATCAATCCACTGGGCGGCTGCTTGCCGATCCTCGTGCAGATGCCGGTTTTCCTTTCGCTGTACTGGGTTCTGCTCGAAAGCGTGGAAATGCGCCAAGCGCCGTTCATGCTGTGGATCACTGACCTGTCGATCAAGGACCCGTTCTTCATTCTGCCGATCATCATGGGCGCGACCATGTTCATCCAGCAGCAGTTGAACCCGACTCCTCCGGATCCGATGCAGGCGAAGGTCATGAAAATGATGCCAATCATCTTCACCTTCTTCTTCCTGTGGTTCCCGGCTGGTCTGGTGCTGTACTGGGTTGTGAACAACTGCCTGTCGATCACCCAACAGTGGTACATCACGCGTAAGATCGAAGCGGCGACGAAAAAAGCCGAGGCGTAACTTGCACTGTGGATAACACCACTCAAAACGCCCCCTAGTGGGGCGTTTTGCTATCTGTCACTTTTGTCTGGATTCCGGTTTATGAGCGTACCTCGTGAAACCATTGCTGCCATTGCCACTGCCCAAGGCCGAGGCGGTGTGGGTATCGTCCGTATTTCCGGGCCGTTGGCGAGTGCCGCGGCGCAGGCCATCAGTGGCCGCGAACTGAAACCGCGATATGCGCATTATGGCCCGTTTTTCAGTGATGACCGGCAAGTGCTGGATGAAGGTCTGGCGCTGTATTTCCCCGGCCCCAACTCGTTTACCGGCGAAGACGTGCTGGAATTACAGGGTCATGGCGGCCCGATCGTTCTGGATATGTTGCTCAAACGTTGCCTGGAACTGGGATGTCGTCTGGCCCGGCCGGGCGAATTCAGCGAGCGAGCCTTCCTCAACGACAAACTCGACCTGGCCCAGGCCGAGGCGATTGCCGACTTGATCGAGGCCAGTTCTGCACAAGCGGCGCGCAATGCCCTGCGTTCTTTGCAAGGCGCGTTTTCCCAGCGTGTGCATAACCTTACTGAGCAGTTGATAGGTCTGCGCATTTACGTCGAGGCTGCAATCGACTTTCCGGAAGAGGAAATCGACTTCCTCGCCGATGGCCACGTGCTGAGCATGCTCGACAAGGTACGCGACGAGTTATCCACCGTGCTGCGCGAAGCCGGGCAGGGTGCGTTGCTGCGCGACGGCATGACCGTAGTGATCGCAGGCCGGCCGAATGCCGGCAAATCCAGCCTGTTGAATGCCTTGGCCGGTCGCGAAGCCGCAATCGTTACCGAGATTGCCGGCACCACCCGGGACATTTTGCGTGAACATATCCACATCGATGGCATGCCGCTGCACGTAGTGGATACCGCTGGTCTGCGTGATACCGATGATCAGGTGGAAAAGATCGGCGTGGAACGCGCATTGAAAGCCATCAGCGAAGCAGATCGCGTGCTGTTGGTGGTGGATGCCACTGCTCCTGAAGCTGCAGATCCGTTCGCCTTGTGGCCGGAATTCCTCGAAACCCGTCCCGATCCGGCAAAAGTTACCTTGATCCGCAACAAGGCTGACCTGACCGGGGAGGCGATTGCCCTGGAAATCTGTACCGATGGCCACGTGACCATCAGCCTGAGCGCAAAGTCGGCCGGTGAAGGCCTGGAGTTGCTGCGCGATCATCTCAAGGCCTGCATGGGCTATGAACAGACGTCGGAAAGCAGCTTCAGTGCGCGACGCCGGCATCTGGAAGCATTACGTCATGCCAGTTCTGCACTGGAACATGGCCGCGCTCAGCTGACATTGGCGGGCGCCGGCGAGCTGTTGGCTGAAGATTTACGTCAGGCACAGCATTCGCTCGGTGAAATCACCGGGGCATTCAGCTCCGATGATCTGCTGGGACGGATCTTTTCCAGCTTCTGCATCGGTAAGTAACTCAGCCGCTGCATTCAAACGGGCCCATTCGGGCCCGTTTTTGTTTTCCCTTTCCAAATAAACCAACCCGAGTGCCCGACTGAATCTTCAGGCGAGCGCTTTTCTCGTGTCTGGAATTCCTTCAATCAACGATTTTCTGTGGATTAAGCCCTGTGAATAACTGCCACTGAGGTCAGTTGATAACAGGGCCTGAAAACTGGATATAACCGTGCCTGTGGATAACCATCCCATTCATCCACAGGCTTAGACCGGTTATCCAAGGGCCTTATTGGCACATGGACACAGGGTTTTGAATCTCTGTACATATTGAATATAAAGGCCTGTAGAGATCTATCCACAGAAAGGTGCCCCAGTAAAAATAAACATAAAAACAAAGGTTTTATAAATTTCTTTCTTTTTTATTCTTTTAACCGCGAGTTCTCCACAGCTGGTTAAATTTTGTGCAAAGGGTTCTTTAGGAAGGGCGAAGTCCCTATACTTGTCGACCAGGTTCAGAAACCTGATCTCAAACTATTCCTGAATTACCTACTTAAGCAGGCACGAGGTGCGTGGTGGATTTCCCTTCCCGTTTTGAAGTGATCGTCATCGGCGGCGGTCATGCCGGTACCGAGGCAGCACTGGCGTCAGCACGTATGGGGGCAAAAACCCTGTTGCTGACGCATAACGTGGAAACCCTCGGTGCAATGAGCTGCAACCCGGCCATCGGTGGCATCGGCAAAAGCCATCTGGTCAAGGAAATCGATGCCCTCGGCGGCGCGATGGCCACGGCTACCGATCTGGGCGGCATCCAGTTTCGTGTGTTGAACAGCCGCAAAGGCCCGGCCGTACGGGCGACCCGTGCGCAAGCTGACCGGATTCTCTACAAAGCCGCTGTCCGCGAAATCCTCGAAAACCAGCCGAACCTGTGGATATTTCAACAGGCAGCCGATGACTTGATCGTCGAGCAGGAGCAAGTACGCGGTGTTGTCACCCAAATGGGTCTGCGTTTCTTCGCAGATTCCGTGGTGTTGACCACTGGTACGTTCCTCGGTGGACTTATCCACATCGGTTTGCAGAATTTTTCCGGCGGTCGCGCCGGTGATCCGCCGTCGATTGCCCTGGCTCACCGCCTGCGTGAACTGCCGCTGCGTGTGGGTCGCCTGAAAACCGGGACCCCGCCGCGCATTGACGGCCGGTCTGTGGATTTCTCGGTGATGAGCGAGCAACCGGGCGATACGCCGATTCCCGTGATGTCGTTCATGGGCAACAAAGAACAACATCCACGGCAGGTCAGTTGCTGGATTACCCACACCAACGCCCGCACCCACGAAATCATTGCCGCGAACCTCGACCGTTCGCCGATGTATTCCGCTGCCGGCGAGATCGAAGGCATTGGCCCGCGTTATTGCCCGTCGATCGAAGACAAGATCCACCGCTTTGCCGACAAGGAAAGCCATCAGGTGTTCATCGAACCGGAAGGTTTGACCACCCATGAGCTGTACCCGAACGGGATATCCACAAGCTTGCCGTTCGACGTGCAATTGCAGATCGTGCAATCGATCCGCGGTATGGAAAACGCGCACATCGTGCGTCCGGGTTATGCCATCGAGTACGACTACTTCGATCCGCGTGATCTGAAGTACAGCCTGGAAACCAAAGTCATTGGCGGTCTGTTCTTCGCCGGGCAAATCAACGGCACCACCGGTTACGAAGAAGCCGGCGCCCAGGGGTTGCTGGCCGGGGCCAACGCTGCGCTGCGCGCGCAGGGCAAAGAAGCTTGGTGCCCGCGTCGCGATGAGGCGTACATCGGCGTGTTGGTCGACGACCTGATCACCCTCGGTACCCAAGAGCCGTACCGCATGTTCACTTCCCGTGCGGAGTACCGCCTGATTCTTCGCGAGGACAACGCCGATCTGCGTCTGACCGAAAAAGGTCGCGAGCTGGGTCTGGTCGATGACGCGCGTTGGGCGGCCTTCTGCAAGAAACGCGAAAGTATCGAAATTGAAGAGCAGCGCCTGAAAAGCACCTGGGTTCGCCCGGGCACGCAACAGGGCGATGCGATTGCTGAAAAATTCGGCACGCCGCTGACCCACGAGTACAACTTGCTCAATCTGCTGAGCCGTCCGGAAATCGACTACGCTGGTCTGGTCGAAGTGACCGGGCACGGCGCCGAAGATCCACAGGTTGCCGAGCAGGTCGAGATCAAAACCAAATACGCCGGTTACATCGACCGTCAACAGGACGAAATCGCCCGTCTGCGCGCCAGTGAAGACACGAAACTGCCTGTGGATATCGATTACACCAACATTTCCGGTCTCTCCAAGGAGATCCAGGGCAAGCTCGGCGCGACTCGTCCCGAGACGCTGGGTCAGGCTTCGCGGATTCCGGGCGTGACCCCGGCAGCGATTTCGCTGTTGATGATTCATTTGAAAAAACGCGGCGCGGGCCGTCAGTTGGAGCAAAGCGCTTGAGTTCTAAGGTCACTTCGCAACACGCCGAAGAGTTATCCACAGGAGCCCGTGAACTCGGGATCAATCTGAGTGAAACCCAGCACGAATTGCTGCTGGGTTATCTGGCCCTGTTGATCAAATGGAACCAGGCTTACAACCTGACTGCGGTGCGCGATCCCGACGAAATGGTTTCGCGGCACTTGCTCGACAGTCTCAGCGTAATGTCGTTTATCGAAAACGGCCGCTGGCTCGACGTCGGCAGCGGCGGCGGCATGCCGGGGATTCCGTTGGCGATCCTGTTTCCCGACTCGCAAGTGACCTGTCTGGACAGCAACGGCAAGAAAACCCGCTTCCTGACCCAGGTCAAACTCGAACTCAAACTGGATAACCTGCAAGTTATCCACAGCCGCGTCGAATCTTTCCAGCCTGCACAGCCATTCAACGGGATCATTTCCCGGGCTTTCAGCAGCATGGAGAACTTCAGCAACTGGACTCGCCACCTCGGCGACACCAATACGCGCTGGCTGGCAATGAAGGGCGTTCATCCGGCCGATGAGCTGGTAGCATTGCCGGCAGACTTCCACCTCGATAGCGAACACGCCTTGGCCGTACCCGGTTGCCAAGGCCAACGCCATCTGCTGATACTGCGCCGCACGGCATGATTGGGAACACAAGCAAGAATGGCTAAGGTATTCGCGATAGCGAACCAAAAGGGTGGTGTGGGCAAGACCACCACCTGCATCAACCTCGCAGCATCGCTGGTCGCGACCAAGCGCCGGGTGCTGTTGATCGATCTCGATCCACAGGGCAACGCCACCATGGGTAGCGGTGTGGATAAACACGGCCTGGAAAACTCGGTTTATGACCTGCTGATCGGCGAATGCGATCTGGCTCAGGCCATGCACTACTCCGAACACGGTGGTTATCAACTGCTGCCGGCCAACCGCGACCTGACTGCCGCCGAAGTGGTTCTGCTGGAAATGCAGATGAAGGAAAGCCGCCTGCGCAGTGCGCTGGCGCCGATCCGCGAAAACTACGATTACATTCTGATCGACTGCCCGCCGTCGCTGTCGATGCTCACGCTGAACGCACTGGTTGCCGCCGACGGGGTAATTATCCCCATGCAGTGCGAGTACTTTGCGCTCGAAGGTTTGAGCGACCTTGTGGATAACATCAAGCGTATCGCCGAACTGCTGAACCCGAATCTCAAGGTCGAAGGCCTGCTGCGGACCATGTACGACCCGCGCCTGAGCCTGATGAACGATGTTTCGGCGCAGCTCAAGGAACACTTCGGCGAGCAGCTGTACGACACGGTGATCCCGCGCAACATCCGCTTGGCCGAAGCCCCGAGTTACGGCATGCCGGCTCTGGCCTACGACAAGCAATCACGCGGCGCGCTGGCCTACCTGGCCCTGGCGGGCGAGATGGTTCGCCGTCAGCGTAAAAATTCACGCATCGCCGCCGCTCAGGCAACTTAAGGAATCCCCATGGCCGTCAAGAAACGAGGTCTCGGACGTGGACTGGATGCACTGCTGAGCGGTCCGACTGTCAGCTCTCTGGAAGAGCAGGCAGTTCAGGCCGATCAGCGCGAGTTGCAGCACCTGCCGCTGGACCTGATCCAGCGCGGCAAATATCAGCCGCGCCGGGACATGGACCCGCAGGCGCTGGAAGAACTGGCGAATTCGATCAAGGCGCAAGGCGTCATGCAGCCGATTGTGGTCCGCCCAATCGGCGCAGGTCGTTTTGAAATCATCGCTGGTGAACGCCGCTGGCGTGCGAGCCAGCAGGCTGGCCAGGAAACCATCCCGGCGATGGTTCGCGATGTGCCGGATGAAACCGCGATCGCCATGGCGCTGATCGAGAACATCCAGCGCGAAGACCTGAACCCGATCGAAGAAGCGATTGCCCTGCAACGCTTGCAGCAGGAATTCCAGCTGACCCAGCAACAGGTCGCCGAGGCTGTGGGCAAGTCCCGTGTCACTGTCGCCAACCTGTTGCGCTTGATTGCGTTGCCTGAAGTGATCAAGACCATGCTGTCCCACGGTGACCTGGAAATGGGTCATGCCCGTGCATTGCTCGGTCTGCCGGAGAATCAGCAGGTGGAAGGGGCGCGACATGTTGTCGCACGAGGCCTGACTGTGCGCCAAACCGAGGCACTGGTTCGCCAGTGGTTGAGTGGTAAACCGGAGCCTGTGGAAGCAGCAAAACCAGACCCGGATATCGCTCGCCTCGAACAGCGCCTGGCCGAGCGCCTAGGCTCTGCGGTGCAGATTCGCCACGGCAAGAAGGGAAAAGGTCAGTTGGTGATCGGTTACAACTCCCTCGATGAGCTTCAGGGTGTGCTCGCGCACATCCGCTGAAACATTTCCTCATGTAGCGCGCAGTCGGAAATCACTACCTGACAGTTGAATAGGGGCAGAACCGCCCCTATACTCTGCGCGCATTTTGTCGGCACAAATTATGCCAAGTTATTGAATTCTGGCAGCCGACCATTGGAGAGCAATAGTGATGGAAACCCGCAAGCCAAACCGCCTGCCGTTCCATCGCATGGCAGTTTTTCCGGTGTTGATGGCTCAGTTTGTCGTTTTGCTCATTGCTGCTTTGGCGCTTTGGCAATGGCACGGAGTCGTAGCCGGATACTCGGGACTTTGCGGAGGCCTGATAGCCTTGCTGCCCAATGTTTATTTCGCTCACAAGGCATTTCGGTTTTCCGGCGCCCGAGCAGCCCAGTCCATCGTCCGGTCTTTTTATGCCGGCGAGGCAGGCAAATTGATTTTGACGGCAGTGCTGTTTGCACTGGTGTTTGCAGGTGTGAAGCCATTGGCGCCGATAGCAGTATTCGGTGTCTTCGTGCTGACTCAGTCAGTCAGCTGGTTCGCTCCCCTGCTGATGAGAACAAGACTTTCGAGACCTTAGGGCGTTTGAGGCAACCATGGCAGAAACAACCGCTTCGGGCTATATCCAGCACCACTTGCAGAACCTGACCTTCGGTCAGCTACCTAACGGCGGCTGGGGCTTTGCCCATACCGCAGCAGAAGCCAAAGAAATGGGCTTCTGGGCTTTCCACGTCGATACCCTCGGCTGGTCGGTCGCGTTGGGTCTGATCTTCGTTCTTCTTTTCCGCATGGCGGCAAAGAAGGCGACTTCCGGTCAGCCTGGTGCTTTGCAGAACTTCGTTGAAGTATTGGTCGAATTCGTCGATGGCAGCGTGAAAGACAGCTTCCATGGCCGTAGCCCGGTGATTGCACCGTTGGCACTGACCATCTTCGTCTGGGTGTTCCTGATGAACGCCGTCGACCTGGTACCGGTCGACTGGATTCCTCAGCTGGCCATCCTGATCTCCGGCGACCACCACATCCCGTTCCGTGCCGTGTCGACTACCGACCCGAACGCGACACTGGGCATGGCGCTCTCGGTTTTCGCACTGATCATTTTCTACAGCATCAAGGTCAAGGGCATCGGCGGCTTCATCGGCGAACTGACCCTGCACCCGTTCGGCAGCAAGAACATCTTCGTTCAAGCCCTGCTGATCCCGGTGAACTTCCTGCTGGAATTCGTGACCCTGATCGCCAAGCCGATCTCTCTGGCTCTGCGTCTGTTCGGCAACATGTATGCCGGCGAGCTGGTGTTCATTCTGATCGCTGTGATGTTCGGCAGCGGCCTGCTCTGGCTCAGCGGCCTGGGCGTTGTTCTGCAGTGGGCGTGGGCTGTGTTCCACATCCTGATCATCACGCTGCAGGCGTTCATCTTCATGATGCTGACCATCGTCTACCTGTCGATGGCGCACGAAGAAAACCATTAAGACTGGTTTCGACTAGTCTGATGTCCCTCCCCGTCAAACGGGAGGGGGCTCCTGACGGGGCCGCTGAAACGATTTGTTTTACCCGCTTTAAATTAAAAAAACCTAAACCATACGACGTAAAAGTCGGGAGGAAAGATGGAAACTGTAGTTGGTCTAACCGCTATCGCTGTTGCACTGTTGATCGGCCTGGGCGCACTGGGTACCGCAATTGGTTTCGGCCTGCTGGGCGGCAAGTTCCTGGAAGGCGCAGCGCGTCAGCCAGAAATGGTTCCAATGCTGCAAGTTAAAATGTTCATCGTTGCCGGTCTGCTCGACGCCGTAACCATGATCGGTGTTGGTATCGCTCTGTTCTTCACCTTTGCGAACCCGTTCGTTGGTCAGATCGCTGGCTAATTACCCGGATTCTTCCGAGTAATTTGATGTGATGGACAACGTAACTGCGAGGTGTTGGCGTGAACATTAATGCGACCCTGATTGGCCAGTCCGTTGCGTTCCTGATTTTTGTACTGTTCTGCATGAAGTTTGTATGGCCTCCGGTCATCGCAGCTCTGCACGAACGTCAAAAGAAGATCGCTGATGGTCTGGACGCTGCCAGCCGAGCAGCTCGCGACCTGGAGTTGGCCCAAGAGAAAGCGGGTCAACAACTGCGCGAAGCGAAAGCTCAGGCAGCTGAAATCATCGAGCAAGCCAAGAAACGCGGTAACCAGATTGTCGAAGAGGCCGTTGAAAAGGCCCGTGTCGATGCTGACCGTGTGAAGGTTCAGGCTCAAGCCGAGATCGAACAGGAACTGAACAGTGTCAAAGACAAGCTGCGTGCCCAAGTGGGTTTGCTGGCTGTCGGCGGCGCCGAGAAGATCCTGGGTGCCACAATCGATCAAAACGCGCACGCAGAGCTGGTTAACCAACTGGCTGCTGAAATCTAAGCGAGGGCGATCATGGCAGAACTGACCACGTTGGCCCGACCTTACGCTAAGGCGGCCTTCGAGCACGCTCAGGCCCACCAGCAACTGGCCAATTGGTCAGCCATGCTCGGCCTGGCTGCAGCGGTGTCACAAGATGACACCATGCAGCGCGTGCTCAAGGCCCCGCGACTGACGAGCGCAGAAAAGGCCGCCACGTTTATTGACGTGTGCGGCGACAAGTTTGATGCCAAGGCTCAGAACTTCATTAACGTCGTTGCCGAAAACGACCGTCTCCCGCTTCTGCCGGAGATCGCCGCTCTTTTCGACCTGTACAAGGCCGAACAAGAGAAATCGGTAGACGTTGAAGTGACCAGTGCTTTTGCATTGAACCAAGAACAGCAAGACAAACTCGCCAAGGTTCTCAGTGCACGACTCAACCGGGAAGTGCGCCTGCAAGTTGCGGAGGATGCTGCCCTTATAGGTGGTGTCGTAATCCGCGCCGGCGACCTGGTTATCGATGGCTCGATTCGCGGCAAAATCGCGAAACTTGCCGAAGCATTGAAATCTTGAGTTTGAAGGGGCAGCAGAGCAATGCAGCAACTCAATCCTTCCGAAATAAGTGAAATTATCAAGGGCCGCATCGACAAGCTCGATGTGACCTCCCAAGCCCGTAACGAAGGCACTGTCGTCAGCGTATCTGACGGCATCGTGCGGATTCACGGTCTGGCCGACGTAATGTACGGCGAGATGATCGAGTTTCCGGGCGGCGTCTACGGTATGGCCCTCAACCTGGAGCAGGACTCCGTAGGTGCCGTTGTATTGGGCGCATACCAGTCTCTGGCTGAAGGCATGAGCGCCAAGTGCACCGGCCGCATCCTCGAAGTTCCTGTTGGTAAGGAACTGCTGGGTCGCGTAGTCGACGCACTGGGTAACCCAGTTGACGGCAAAGGTCCTCTGGGCAACACCGAGACCGACGCGGTCGAGAAAGTTGCTCCAGGCGTGATCTGGCGTAAGTCGGTAGACCAGCCTGTACAGACTGGCTACAAGGCTGTCGATGCCATGATCCCTGTCGGCCGTGGCCAGCGTGAGCTGATCATCGGCGACCGTCAGATCGGTAAAACCGCTCTGGCAATCGACGCGATCATCAACCAGAAAGACAGCGGCATTTTCTGCGTCTACGTAGCAATCGGTCAGAAACAATCGACCATCGCCAACGTGGTTCGCAAGCTGGAAGAAAACGGCGCCCTGGCCAACACGATCATCGTGGCTGCCAGTGCTTCGGAATCTCCTGCGCTGCAATTCCTGGCACCGTACTCCGGTTGCACCATGGGTGAATTCTTCCGCGACCGCGGTGAAGACGCGCTGATCGTTTATGACGATCTGTCCAAGCAAGCAGTGGCTTACCGCCAGATTTCCCTGCTGCTGCGCCGTCCACCAGGCCGTGAAGCTTACCCAGGCGACGTGTTCTATCTCCACTCCCGTCTGCTGGAGCGCGCATCCCGCGTTTCGGAAGAATACGTAGAGAAGTTCACCAATGGCGCAGTGACCGGCAAAACCGGTTCCCTGACCGCACTGCCAATCATCGAAACCCAGGCTGGCGACGTTTCCGCGTTCGTTCCGACCAACGTGATTTCCATCACCGACGGTCAGATCTTCCTGGAATCGGCCATGTTCAACTCGGGCATCCGCCCTGCAGTGAACGCCGGTGTTTCGGTATCCCGTGTGGGTGGTGCCGCTCAGACCAAGATCATCAAGAAGCTGTCCGGTGGTATCCGTACCGCTCTGGCTCAGTACCGTGAGCTGGCGGCATTCGCCCAGTTCGCTTCTGACCTGGACGAAGCGACCCGTAAGCAACTTGAGCATGGTCAGCGCGTTACCGAGCTGATGAAGCAGAAGCAATACGCTCCAATGTCGATTGCTGACATGGCGCTGTCGCTGTATGCCGCTGAGCGTGGGTTCCTGACCGACGTTGAAATCGCCAAGATCGGCAGCTTCGAACAAGCGCTGATTGCTTTCTTCAACCGCGATCACGCCGAATTGATGGCGAAGATCAACGTGAAAGGTGACTTCAATGACGATATCGATGCTGGCATGAAAGCCGGTATCGAGAAGTTCAAGGCCACCCAAACCTGGTAAGCCGCAGCGGGAGCCGCAAGGCTCCCGCTTGCTAACCTGATAGGTGTTACATGGCAGGCGCAAAAGAGATTCGCAGTAAGATTGCGAGCATCAAAAGCACGCAAAAGATTACCAGCGCCATGGAAAAAGTGGCGGTCAGCAAAATGCGCAAGGCACAAATGCGCATGGCTGCTAGCCGTCCTTATGCGGAGCGTATCCGCCAGGTAATTGGGCATCTGGCCAACGCCAACCCGGAATACCGCCACCCGTTCATGATCGACCGCGCAATCAAGCGTGTCGGTTATGTCGTAGTGAGCAGTGACCGTGGTTTGTGCGGCGGCTTGAACACCAACCTGTTCAAGGCCCTGGTCAAGGACATGGCGGTAAACCGCGAAAACGGCGTCGAGATTGATCTGTGTGTTGTTGGTAGCAAGGGTGCGGCCTTTTTCCGCAACTTCGGCGGTAACGTCGTTGCAGCTATCAGCCACCTGGGTGAAGAGCCGTCGATCAATGATCTGATCGGCAGCGTCAAGGTGATGCTGGATGCCTACCTGGACGGCCGTATTGACCGCCTGTCCGTGGTGTCCAACAAGTTCATCAACACCATGACGCAACAGCCTACCGTGGAGCAGTTGATTCCACTGGTGGCAACCCCGGATCAGGATCTCAAGCACCACTGGGACTATCTCTACGAACCGGACGCCAAAGAGCTGCTTGACGGCTTGATGGTTCGCTACGTGGAGTCGCAGGTCTACCAGGCGGTGGTCGAGAACAACGCGGCTGAACAAGCTGCGCGGATGATCGCGATGAAGAACGCTACCGACAACGCCGGTGATTTGATCAGCGATTTGCAGCTGATCTACAACAAGGCGCGTCAGGCTGCGATCACCCAAGAGATCTCGGAAATCGTCGGCGGCGCTGCCGCGGTTTAACGGTTCAAATATTCAGAGGATCCAGCTATGAGTAGCGGACGTATCGTTCAAATCATCGGCGCCGTTATCGACGTGGAATTTCCACGCGACAGCGTACCGAGCATCTACAACGCTTTGAAAGTACAAAGCGATGCCGGCACCACTCTGGAAGTTCAGCAGCAGCTGGGCGACGGCGTGGTTCGTACCATTGCGATGGGTTCCACCGAAGGCTTGAAGCGCGGTCTGGAAGTTACCGACTCTGGCGCAGCCATCTCCGTACCGGTCGGTAAAGCGACTCTGGGCCGGATCATGGACGTCCTCGGTAACCCGATCGACGAAGCTGGCCCGATCGACACCGAAGAGCGTTGGGGCATTCACCGTCCAGCGCCTTCGTTCGCTGAACAGGCAGGCGGCAACGACCTGCTGGAAACCGGCATCAAGGTTATCGACCTGGTTTGCCCGTTTGCCAAAGGCGGTAAAGTCGGTCTGTTCGGTGGTGCCGGTGTAGGCAAAACCGTAAACATGATGGAACTGATCCGTAACATCGCCATCGAGCACAGCGGTTATTCCGTGTTCGCCGGTGTGGGTGAGCGTACTCGTGAGGGTAACGACTTCTACCACGAGATGAAGGACTCCAACGTTCTGGACAAAGTGGCACTGGTTTACGGTCAGATGAACGAGCCGCCGGGTAACCGTCTGCGCGTAGCACTGACCGGCCTGACCATGGCCGAGAAGTTCCGTGACGAAGGTAACGACGTTCTGCTGTTCGTCGACAACATCTATCGTTACACCCTGGCCGGTACTGAAGTATCCGCACTGCTGGGCCGTATGCCTTCGGCAGTAGGTTACCAGCCGACTCTGGCTGAAGAGATGGGCGTTCTGCAAGAACGTATCACTTCGACCAAAGAAGGTTCGATCACTTCGATCCAGGCGGTATACGTACCTGCGGATGACTTGACTGACCCGTCGCCAGCGACCACCTTCGCCCACTTGGACGCCACCGTCGTTCTGTCCCGTGACATCGCTTCCCTGGGTATCTACCCGGCGGTCGATCCACTCGACTCGACTTCGCGCCAGCTGGACCCGAACGTAATCGGCCAGGAACACTACGACACCGCTCGCGGCGTTCAGTACGTTCTGCAGCGTTACAAAGAACTGAAGGACATCATTGCGATCCTGGGTATGGACGAGCTGTCGGAAGCCGACAAGCAGTTGGTAAACCGTGCTCGTAAGATCCAGCGTTTCTTGTCGCAGCCGTTCTTCGTGGCTGAAGTCTTCACCGGTGCCTCGGGTAAATACGTTTCCCTGAAAGACACCATTGCTGGCTTCAAAGGCATCCTCAACGGTGACTACGACCACCTGCCAGAACAAGCGTTCTACATGGTCGGCGGCATCGAAGAAGCGATCGAGAAAGCCAAGAAACTGTAATCCTGGCGCCCGGCAACGGGCGCTCATTAGGTTGAGGCAATCAGATGGCTATGACAGTCCATTGCGATATCGTCAGCGCGGAAGGGGAAATCTTTTCCGGCCTGGTCGAGATGGTGATTGCGCACGGTGCACTGGGTGATCTTGGTATCGCTCTGGGTCACGCGCCGCTGATCACTAATCTGAAGCCGGGTCCGATCCGCCTGATCAAGCAAGGTGGCGAAGCCGAGGTGTTCTACATCTCTGGTGGTTTCCTCGAGGTTCAGCCGAACATGGTCAAGGTACTTGCCGACACCGTGCAACGTGCTGCCGACCTGGATGAAGCTCAGGCTCAAGCAGCTCTCAAGGCTGCCGAAGCTGCATTGCATGAAAAGAGCGCAGATTTCGACTACGGAGCTGCGTCCGCACGTCTGGCCGAGGCCGCAGCTCAGCTGCGTACCGTCCAGCAGATCCGCAAGAAGTTCGGCGGTTAATTCGCCAGCGACTTGTTGTGTGATTGATTAAAAAGGGTAGCCTCGGCTACCCTTTTTTCTTTTCCGAATTCAAAACCCGGTCGCAGTTGCTGACCACCCAGGATTGGTAGCCAGTCATGTCTCTCGAAATCGTTATCCTCGCGGCCGGTCAAGGCACCCGTATGCGCTCGGCGCTGCCGAAAGTGCTGCACCCAGTGGCCGGAAACTCGATGCTTGGCCATGTTATCCACAGCGCCCGGCAGCTTGATCCACTGCGCATCCACGTCGTCATCGGACATGGTGCCGAAGTGGTACGTGAACGTCTGGCGGCAGACGACCTGAATTTCGTCATGCAGGACAAGCAATTGGGTACCGGTCACGCCACCGCCCAAGCTGTACCGTTCATTACCGCCGACACCGTACTGATCCTTTACGGTGACGTGCCCCTGATTGAAGTCGAAACCTTGCAGCGTCTGCTCAAGCAGGTCGTTCCAGGCCAGATGGGCTTGCTGACCGTTGAACTGGAAGACCCGACCGGTTACGGACGCATCGTGCGCAGCGCCGACGGCAAGGTTGCCGCTATCGTCGAACACAAAGACGCCAGCGAAGCCCAGCGCCAGATCACCGAAGGCAACACCGGGATTCTTGCGGTGCCTGCCAGTCATCTGGCCGACTGGATGAGCCGGCTGTCGAACAATAACGCCCAGGGCGAGTATTACCTGACCGACGTAATCGAGATGGCAGTGAGTGATGGTCTGGTGGTTGCCACCGAACAGCCTCATGATCCGATGGAAGTGCAGGGCGCCAACGATCGCAAGCAGTTGTCCGAGCTTGAGCGTCACTATCAGTTGCGCGCAGGTCGTCGCTTGATGGCCCAAGGCGTAACCCTGCGTGATCCGGCGCGTTTCGATGTACGTGGCGAAGTGATCGTCGGTCGCGATGTGCTGATCGACATCAACGTCATCCTCGAAGGCAATGTGGTCATCGAAGACGACGTTATCATCGGCCCGAACTGCGTGATCAAGGACAGCACGCTGCGTAAAGGCGTGGTGATCAAAGCCAACAGTCATATCGAAGGCGCGATTATGGGCGAAGGCAGTGATGCCGGCCCGTTCGCCCGTCTGCGCCCCGGTACTGTGCTTGAAGCACGCGCCCATGTGGGTAACTTTGTCGAACTGAAGAACGCACACATGGGCGAGGGCGCCAAGGCCGGGCACCTGACCTATCTGGGCGATGCCGAAATCGGTGCACGCACCAACGTCGGCGCCGGCACCATCACCTGCAACTACGATGGCGCCAACAAGTGGAAAACCGTGTTGGGCGCAGATGTGTTCATCGGCTCCAACAACTCGTTGGTCGCGCCTGTGGATATCTCTGACGGTGCGACTACGGCAGCCGGCTCGACCATTACCCAGAATGTGGATAACGAGCAGTTGGCAGTAGGTCGGGCGCGTCAGAGGAATATCGATGGCTGGAAACGGCCGGAGAAAATCAAAAAGGGCTGAGTTATCCACAGTCGTTTTTGAAATCAAAAGATCGCAGCCTTCGGCAGCTCCTACAGGGCTGTCGGGGCTGCGATTTTTTATGACGACGTCTTGACGATTTGCGGCCGATAGGTTTTGATTGCTTCCGTTATCTTTCGAATCGAAACTTAAGCTACCATGTCGAAACGCAACACGCCCCAGCGCCGTCACAACATCCTCGCCTTGCTCAACGAGCAGGGAGAAGTCAGTGTGGATGAACTGGCCAAGCGCTTCGAAACCTCCGAAGTTACGATTCGCAAGGATCTCGCCGCGCTGGAAAGCCACGGTTTGTTGCTGCGCCGTTATGGCGGCGCAATCAGCATGCCGCAGGAACTGGTGGCCGAGACCAGCCTCAGCGTTTCCAAATACAAACAGGCGATTGCCCGTGCTGCGGTGAAACGTATTCGCGAGCATGCACGCATCATCATCGACAGCGGCAGCACCACCGCCGCAATGATCCCGGAACTCGGTCAGCAGCCGGGTCTGGTGGTGATGACCAATTCCCTGCACGTCGCCAACGCCTTGAGCGAACTCGAACACGAGCCCGTCCTGTTGATGACCGGCGGCACCTGGGACCCGCATTCGGAGTCCTTTCAGGGGCAGGTCGCCGAGCAGGTACTACGCTCTTACGACTTCGACCAATTGTTTATCGGCGCTGATGGCATCGATCTGGTGCGCGGCACCACCACCTTCAATGAATTGCTCGGTCTGAGCCGGGTAATGGCCGACGTGGCGCGGGAAGTCATCGTGATGGTCGAGGCCGACAAGATCGGTCGCAAGATTCCCAATCTGGAGCTGCCATGGAGCAGCGTCCATACCCTAATTACCGATGATCGCCTGCCCCAAGAGGCAAGGGATCAGATTCAGGCCCGCGGTATCAGCGTGATTTGCGCGGCTGTCAGTCAGGAGAAATAAGCATGTGTGGAATTGTCGGCGCAGTTGCAGAACGTAATATCACCGCCATCCTGCTCGAAGGCCTCAAGCGCCTGGAATATCGTGGCTATGACAGTGCGGGTGTCGCGGTCTTCACCAACGACGAAAAGCTTGAGCGCATGCGTCGTCCGGGCAAAGTCAGCGAGCTCGAAGCAGCGCTGGCCGAACAGCCACTGATTGGCCGTCTCGGTATTGCTCACACCCGTTGGGCGACCCATGGCGCACCGTGCGAGCGCAACGCCCACCCGCATTTCTCCGGCGACATCGCGGTGGTTCACAACGGCATCATCGAAAACCACGAAGCCCTGCGTGAGCAACTCAAGGCGCTGGGTTATGTGTTCACTTCGGATACTGACACCGAAGTCATCGCCCACCTGCTGGCGCACAAGCTCAAGGACCAGCCTGACCTGACCACCGCCCTGAAAGCTACGGTCAAGGAACTGCATGGCGCCTATGGTCTGGCGGTGGTCAACGCGCAGCAGCCGGACCGACTGGTCGCTGCGCGCAGCGGTAGCCCGCTGGTGATCGGTCTGGGCCTTGGGGAAAACTTCCTCGCCTCCGATCAGTTGGCATTGCGTCAGGTCACTGACCGCTTCATGTACCTGGAAGAAGGCGATATCGCCGAAATTCGCCGCGATAGCGTGCAAATCTGGGACGTGAACGGCAACCCGGTCGAGCGCGCCACCGTGCAGTACAGCGACGGTGCCGAAGCCGCAGACAAGGGCGAATTCCGTCACTACATGCTCAAGGAAATCCACGAGCAGCCATCCGTAGTGCAGCGCACTCTGGAAGGTCGTCTGAGCGCGGATCAGGTATTGGTCCAGGCATTCGGTCCACAAGCGGCTGAACTGTTCGCCAAAGTGCGCAACGTGCAGATCGTCGCCTGTGGCACCAGCTATCACGCCGGCATGGTTGCGCGTTACTGGCTCGAAGAACTGGCGGGGATTCCGTGCCAGGTCGAGGTCGCCAGCGAATTCCGCTACCGCAAAGTGGTGGTGCAGCCGGACACCCTGTTCGTGACCATTTCGCAGTCCGGCGAAACCGCCGACACCCTGGCCGCATTGCGCAACGCGAAGGAGCTAGGCTTCCTCGCCAGCCTGGCGATCTGCAACGTCGGTATCAGCTCGCTGGTACGTGAATCCGATCTGACCCTGTTGACTCAGGCCGGTCGTGAAATCGGCGTCGCTTCGACCAAAGCGTTCACTACGCAATTGGTTGGCCTGTTGTTGCTGACTCTGTCGCTGGGTCAAGTGCGTGGCACTCTGGCGAAGGGCGTAGAAGCCCGTCTGGTCGAAGAACTGCGCCGCCTGCCAACCCGTCTCGGTGAGGCGCTGGCGATGGACAGTACCGTGGAAAAAATCGCCGAGTTGTTCGCCGACAAAAACCACACGCTGTTCCTCGGTCGCGGCGCGCAATACCCGGTGGCGATGGAAGGTGCTCTGAAACTCAAAGAGATTTCCTACATCCACGCCGAAGCCTACCCGGCCGGTGAACTGAAGCACGGCCCGCTGGCGCTTGTGGATAACGACATGCCGGTGGTCACCGTGGCGCCGAACAACGAACTGCTGGAAAAGCTGAAATCCAACCTGCAGGAAGTCCGCGCCCGTGGCGGCCAGTTGATCGTCTTCGCTGACGAAAAGGCTGGGATGACCAATGGCGAAGGCACTTATGTGGTGCAGATGCCGCACATCCACGACATCCTCTCGCCGATCCTCTACACCATCCCGCTACAACTGCTGTCGTATTACGTCGCTGTGCTCAAGGGCACTGACGTTGATCAGCCGCGTAACCTGGCGAAGTCGGTGACTGTGGAATAAGTTATCCACAGCAGCTCAATCAAATGTTTCCAAAGAATAAAGGTTGTCACAAATCGTTAAAGTGTGTCACAAGGCTCTATCCCGGCGCCTTTGCCGGGGTAGTGGCAGGTTCAGGAATAACGGCTCATTATCTACCTCGCCACTGTCACTTCTGTAGTGGTCAACTAATCCCGGACACGACGTTAAATTTTTCTTCGGCCCGAGCTGGCGCCAGCCCACCGTTGAATTGATGGGGTCGAACCCAGTTGTACCGATGCATCAAGAAGTGACTGATATCTCGCTGGGCTTCTTGAGCCGTTCTATAGCCCGTGGTCGGTATCCATTCCGTTTTCAAGCTGCGGAATACGCGCTCCATTGGCGCGTTGTCCCAGCAATTCCCCCGGCGACTCATGCTCTGGCGCATGCGATAACGCCATAGCCGCTGGCGAAATAAACGACTCGCATACTGCGACCCTTGATCCGAGTGAAACAGCAGGCCCTGAGGTCTTCCTCGTTGCTCGTACGCCATATCCAGCGCCTTGATAACCAGATCGGCGTCCGGCTTTTCCGACAACGCCCAGCCCACTACCCGGCGTGTGCAGAGATCCAGCACAACAGCCAGGTAATGCCATTTCCCCTGGGCCCAGATGTAGGTGATGTCGCCGCACCACACCTGGTTGGGTGCTGGAACATTGAACTCCCGATTCAAGATGTACGGGATATCCAACCGTTCAACGGTCGCTCGTTTATAGGCATGTGATCCGGGCTGTTTACTGACGAGGTCAAGCTCGCGCATCAGGCTGCGCACTTTGAACCGACCGAGCTGCTCACCGTCGTCACGCATCAGCGACAGGATGCTGCGGCTGCCCGCAGCACTGCGACTTTGCGTGAACAACGCGCTCACCCGGCTGCGCAACCGAAGCCGTTTGACATCTGGCGTGCGGCGCCTAAGGCGCTGGGCGTAGTAGCACGAACGGGGGACTTCAAACACCTTGCACAGCCAATCAATCGGCTCATGGACGCTCAGCTGATTGATCAGCGCGTACGCTCGTGATCTTCCGACATCAAGAGCGCGGTAGCCTTTTTTAATATCGATTTTTCCCGTTCAAGGCGGGCGATCCGGGCTTCCAGCTCTTGGATTTTCTGCTGTTCCGGGGTCAATGCTTTGCTCTGCGGAGTGACGCCTTGACGTTCCTGCTGGACCTGATCAACCCAGCGGCGCAGTGCAGACTCGCCGACGCCGAGTGAACGGCTGGCTTCGATGTAGCTGTAGTTTTGCTTGAGCACGAGGTCGGCAGCCTCGCGTTTGAATTCAGCAGAAAAGGAACGGCGTTGTTTGGTCATCTGACACCTCGATCTGGCGAGCATTCTCGCCTAAATGGGTGTCCGGTTTCATTAGACCACTACACACCTTCAGACGGGGTGTGAACGCCTTAGCGACCTTTTTCTTCTGATGCATGCTCACTGGTTGAGCGAGTGCGATATCCGACTGGGGCGCTTCTACCGGAGTGGCACTAATTTGTTCTGCTGGCGCGGGGTTACCGAAGAGCGCTAGGCGCATCTCTTCCTCAGTCAATTCTGTGTTCATGTGATTTCCTGTGGATGGTATTTAGCTAGCCTAATTCTACCTGTTTGATCCAGTGCGCGCGGTTCAACGGCCATGATCCATATGCCTATTTGAAGGTGTCCTCACGCGGCTGCTGACGCAGCAGGCGAGTGGAGTTTCCGAATCCGTGACCAATTGCGACATGACACCTTTGCCTTGCTGCGCCGCAAGCGGGACGCTGAGCGCGCTAAGTGCTGGTCTGCTGAGAGCTTTCGAACGGGCGCTGAGCGACGCTCGGAAGTGGCGTTGCGGATTGGGGGCGATAAGCCGCTTTTGATCTATATGTAACAACGGTAGACACGGGTATCCACGGAGGTAGGATATCGATTCAGTGCATCAGCCAAGTTAGGAGGGAGTGTCCAATGACTGAATCAGTACGGACGACTGTAAAGTGCCAAGACCCAGGCGACGGAAGCGGGGACGTCATCATTGATCTCCCCCCAGAGGTCCTTGCAGCCATGAACGTGGGGCCCGGTGATTTGCTGAGCATCGAGTTGGCTAACGGCGCGATAGTGCTCAAAAGTATTCGCGATGCAAATACCATATCCTAAAGCGTATTCGACCCGATGCAGTCAGTCCAGCCTCCGGTCGATGTCGACCATGGGCTGCTCGTTCATGGCAAGGAAATATCCGAATATATCCTGCTGACTATAATTTATAGCGCGTTGGATATATTGGTATAAATCAGCTGATGTAAGATTTTTTTGTATACGTTTAGTTTGCCTGGCTGTACCCAATGTCTCGATTAGTAGCAATACAGGAACTGCTGAATCCTCTCTCCGCTATCATCGCTGAAAAACGCTTCCTTTTATCTGTCCTCGGTAATCACGCCATTCTCCATGAGCACCACTTGGTTAGCCGCTTCACTGGCGAAGCGCGGTTCGTGGGTGGCTGCTAGTCATTGTCATGCCAGCGTCTGCCAGTTCGCGCATGACTTTCAGAACCTCATCTCGTAACTCGGGATGGAGCGCTGAGGTCGGCTCATCAAAGAAATCACTTCCGGATCTATCGCCAGTCCCCGGGCTATGGCGACACGGTGCTTCTGCCCCCCCTCACAGTTTGGCTGGGTAGCTTCCCCCGGATCGCATAGCCTCAGTGATCTGTCGACATGTAGAACCCTACTTCTCACTCTTTTCGGTTTTCAGGACCTTCACGCCGTGGATGTCCGGAGTCGCGCAAAAGACCGCTAGCGCAGCAGCCTTGACGCAAATTTGGTTATAGCCCTGAAGGATCCCATAATTGTTGACATTGAGAACGGCGTTCACCGTGGTGGCTATTTTAGCCTTGAGCTGCTCTCGGAAAACCAGATCTCCAGCACGCGCGCCCATCAGCCTATCCAAATACTCGCCCTCAACGAACGTATGCTGAATTGCGATCACGCAGTTTTTTGACACGTTCATATAGGTTGCTGGACCGTGTTCAGTAGAGTGCTTGACCACTCCAGTGTCTGTAAGTAGCGCGCATCGCTCGTCAAATACGTTTACAAGGAAAGTTGTAGAGAATTCTTTCGCAACGAAGAACTCTTCCACAAATCCATCTAAGTTTGACGCTTTACCGTCTTCTGTGTACAGAAATAGCAGTAACAGTCGAATCCACTGCTTATACTCGCCAGAGGAAACGCCATAGGTTTTACATATATATGTTTCTTCAGAAGAATTTTTTTCAGTTAGCGCTAGGTACAACGCAAATGCACCAGGCTTATCAAGTGAGTGATCCAGAAAAGGCGTGAAATTCTTCAGCACCTCCCTAATTTTATGAGGATTTCTCAGCCAATTCATCGTCTTATAGGTATAGATGAATTTGACGTAACCGAGAAATTTCGCGAAATCGAAACCCTCGACCTTTATCAAATCGAGGGTTTCACGAGTATCCGCGCGTGATCTGGCGTCGTCGATCAGCTCAAGCAAACCGTCTACTTGTTCAGGATATGGGCCTTCGTAGCGACTGAATAAGTGTTCAAAATTCAACCTTTCCTTGTCGCCAATTCGTACCAGCGTGAACAGATCCTGAAACTCGAGAGTTCCACCTATCCGCTTTTTTCCATCTAGGCGAACTGTAAGGTCTTTTCTGTCAATCACAGAAAATCGATAGATTTCCGGATTTTTTGACTTAGGATCTGCTGAGCAGGAGTTCAGTCGCTGTTCCGCTTGCGAAACGTAATGCTGACTACGTGTTGGATTTCTGAACGCATCAAGACTCATTAAAGCTGACCTTTTTGTTTAAAAATGGACCGGGGGAGCGCCGTGTCTAAGCGTGCACCGCATCAGGGTGATTAAAGATACGCATAGAGGCACTTGATCATCGCAGGCGGAAAAACTCATCAATGCCCTGAATTCAGAGTATCAAACCTATATGTCATCTTGGGTTTTTTGAAAGAGCATACGGCGCCCCTTTATAGACTTGGCCCGTATCAATATCGAGGCCGTTCTCACAAGTCTCCCTTTTATGGGGTGTACACAGGCTTCTGCCACCAGCGAAACTAGAGCGCCAATCCTTCATTCAACTGTATCAGCATATCTTCGACAATTCGCCTGCCAATCAGAGTGGAAAACAGTCCAACAGGGCTGCTGCCCAACAGGCGCTTTTTGGGTTTGTTCAACCAGCGGTAAGTCTTCTGACGGTTCCCGAAAACCACTTCGGCGATAGCAGTCACGGGTGCAACACGATACAGGCGGTAGCTCTCACTTGCTGTCAAACGTTGAAGGCGCAGTACCCGAAGACGAAGCATTCTGCTGCTTGCATGCCTCCTGGCTCAAGGCGCACGTGTCGACGAGCGCCTGTAAGGTGACAGCTGGAAACCCAGCCTCAATGAGCTTGTGAATCATTTGATCATCAGGTTGCTCCGGAATCTGTAGAAGCCTGCACAAGCGGGCCCGGTAGGCGGCATCCCTTTCAGCGCTTATGGTTAAAGTACTCATGCACTCTCCTGAAGACTTTTACTTCTACCAGCGCCTGATCGGGATATACCTGAGAGCTGGCCCTGTAGAGTTTAGTCTCGCTCAATCGCTGGGCCAAACTTGTCAGCCTCGGCACTGTTAGGTCACGCACGACGCCGGAGCGTTGCTCTAGATCGTAGGTATCCTCAGGCCAACGAGCAACTCATCTACGGGCCCAAGCTACCTTTAGATTCTGCCGCATCGATCCTTCCCCGGGCGACCGGATGCACTGCGCTGATGACATGCACCGTTGTATGCTGAATATGCAGAACGTCGCAACTCGCAGGTGGCAATAATGAACTCAAGCGCACAACCCACGCTTGGCTACTGGTCAATCGCCATGAGCGTGTCCGCAACCTCGCAATACCTGGAGCGGACACTGCCAAGATTATCGGCAGCCGCTATCTCGCCGTGAATTGGTTGAACAAACCCGCCTGCGACTTGATTTACCGACCGCCCTGCAGCGTTGCCTCTGATGAACATGGCTATCGGTTGGTCAGAGATTATCTGTGTCGCATCGAATATGGCGTGTAATGAAAACCGTCGGAAGCCGTCCGTTATTGGCTTCGCCAGATGCTGTCGTTGGCGGGAGGGGAAATGACCAGCACGATCGAAGCCATAGCCACACTGATCGGGGGTGCAAAGCGAATCGTGGTGTTCACCGGCGCCGGTATCTCGGCGGAGAGCGGTATACCTACTTTTCGCGACCCGCTGACAGGAATCTGGGCCCACCATGATCCGGAGAAGCTTGAAACCGCAAACGCGTTCCGCGCGGACGCAGCGCTGGTTTGGGGATGGTATCTGTGGCGGCGTGCCCAAGTCGCGCGAGCGGAACCGAATGCCGCACATCTGGCCATAGTGCATTTGGCCAAGACCCGACAGGTCACGGTGGTCACCCAAAACATCGACGACCTTCATGAGCGCGCCGGGTCAACGGATGTAATCCATCTGCATGGAAGCCTTGCGCAGCCCAAATGCTTTGCTTGCCATCGAATACCCGCGGACCAATCCTTCGAAAATCCGATCGCCAGTGAGGGCTTGAAGATCGAACCACCTCGCTGCCCACGCTGTAAAGGCAAACTCCGCCCTGGTGTAGTGTGGTTCGGAGAAGATCTGCCGGCCGCAGCCTGGCAGTCTGGCGCTTACGTCGTGCACGTCAACCCTGCACCAGTTGCCCTTCAGAGCAACCGGGTGTTTTGCCTGATAGGACGTGCAGCAGAGCAAATCCCTGCCCTCGTTTCGCTTATTGGATCGACTCACCCGTTGCCGCATTGAGAGATCGCTGCAGCTGAACCTCACAATCACAGCTCACAGAAACCTCCTTTTATATCGCTACTGGGGACGGTGCAATGGCGATTAGACGGGCGTCGACCGCGTGACCTGCAGCTATGTCAGAGATCGGTGACCATGGTCCCAAGCCTGAGGACGAGATTAGTCTAACTGACAAAAGACAGGGAAAATGAGCATCTTTAGGCGGCGCTCCCCCCTGTGTTAGGTCCCCCAATAAAGTATCCTACGAGTATTGATAAAGCCTGCCACGAGGCTTGGGGTAAGTAGGATGAAGGTTTTGTTTGACACCCGCAGGATCCAGAAGCTGGGGCGCGTTTCGCTTAGCGAGCAATTGCTGAGGAATGCCGGCCTACACGAAGGCGACCAAGTAGATATTTACTTTGATGCCGCCACGAAACGCATCATTATCGAGCCAGCAGCTCAGAGCAACGACCAAGCTGCTTCGGAGAAATTGGCCCCAGGGAGGAAAGGTTGATGTCGAGCATTCAACGACGAGATGAGCGCTTCTCGGGACATGAGTCCTTCGTTTGCCGTTACGGATGGCTGCCAAAGCTACATCAAGCAATTATCAGCAATCCCCTTGCGCTGAAAGATGAAGCTCAGGCGACTATTACATTGGGCATTGGCCGCAACATGGTCAAGTCGATTCAATTTTGGGGTGAGGCTTTCGGGATAGTCGACGGCCGCGATTCTTCTGGCCTGCAATCCGGTCCGATTGGAAGCTTGCTGCTTTCGAAAGATGGTTGGGACCCTTTCCTCGAACAGCCGGAGTCGCTTTGGCTGCTTCACTGGTGGATTTCATCTCACGCGGAGATTGCAGTTTGGAATTTGGTCTTCGGGAGCGCAACGTATTCCCGTTTTGATCGAAAGACACTCATCGCGGGTCTCGAGAATCAGGCATCCGCTAGTAACAAAAAGCTGGCGGACTCCACACTTGAGCAGCATTCAAGCATTTTCCTGCATTCGTACAAGCGGGAAGAGTCTGCAGGTGATGATACCTCGTGGTGTCCACTGCAAGATTTGGGACTTTTTGAAGAGGTCACTGCCGACGACGGCAGAACTGTTTACCTAGTAGGTAGAAATGCGCCCTTAGGTCTGTCTCCAAGAGTTTTCCTTTTTTCCTTGATTGATTACTTCGAACGTCAAAATACCAACTCTCTCAGTCTCACCAAGATTGTTCATGGTGAATTCAGTCCCGGTAGCGTTTTCAGGTTGGATAACTTTCAAGTGAGTAGCTTGATAGAAGGTGTAGAAAAAGAGTTTGGTGGCGTTGTGCGATTTATTGATACCGCTGATACCCAGCAAATTATTCTGGATACAACTTTAGCGCCCGCTTGGGCTGATTGCTTGCTGGGTCTGGGAGAAGAATCGAATGTCTGATCGACTGATAGATCACCTTGAGCTGGACTCCAAATTCCTGCGCTCCATTTCGCTGACTAGGGATTTGCGGTCACAAGATTCGCTCGATAGTTATCTGATCACTCCTGCTGTCTTGGCAGTGCTTCGTCAGATTGGCGGCGCGTTGAAGTCGGGTAGCGCACAACGCGCCTGGAAACTCATTGGGCCCTACGGCAGTGGTAAGTCGGCGCTAGGGTTGCTGCTCGCACGTTTGTTAGAAGGGCAAAAGAGCTCTCATGCAATTTACAAACAGCTCATTGAGGCCTCTACAGAAGTCGCTGAGCTTTTCCCCCAAGAGCAAAATCGCTTTGCACTGGCAATAAGCGGTTCGCGCGTATCGTTGGGTGACGCGTTAGCACAGTCTATTCTTGAAGCGCTTGAGCACCTGCCAAAAAGCAAGCTGGCTACTGAGCTTAAGCGCCAGTTGGATACGAAAGCTCAGACCTATCGTGACGTACCCCTTAACGCAGCGACGAGTAGATTGCTGAATGACTTTGTTCTAATCACCAAAGGTGCTGGATGTTCCGGTGTCCTATTGCTGATTGACGAGCTTGGCAAATTCATCGAGTACGCAGCTCTAAATCCGGAAGCCGGCGATTTGATGTCTCTGCAGCAAATCGCTGAGGTCGCATCTCATCCTACGGACGATGGTCTACTAGTCATATCAATGCTGCACCAGCACTTTGATGCTTATGCCACAGGTGTAGGTCGGACGCTTTCCGATGAGTGGCATAAGGTCTCAGCACGCTTCGATGAAGTGCCTTTTGATGAGCCGGTCGAGCGGTATGCGCATTTCGCTCTTCATGCCCTAGGCGCGGATGGAACCATTACTGAGTCGGTTGCCCTGAAAAAAGATGCCCGGAGCATCTACAAGCAAGCAATTGATTTCAACTTTTTCCGCGGAACTGGTGAGAGTGAGCTGTTCTCTCAGGCAGAGCGCCTGTACCCATTGCACCCAGCAGCTCTGGCTTGCTTAGCGGTCATATCTAAGCGATTTGGTCAGAGCGAGCGTTCATTTCATGCATTCATGCGTGGATATGAGTCCGGAGCACTGAGAGACTTCGCGGAGCATAATATCGTCGATCATTCTTCTTGGTATGGAATGAGCGAGCTTTTTGACTACCTCACGACAGGGATAGGGCTTCGCTTCCGTGATCTTGAAGCTGAACGACGCTGGGATTTCGCTCGCTCTGTCGTAGAGCGTAATGACGCGGAGATGACGGCGTTACAGCTTGAATTACTCAAGTCGATTGCCGTCATCGAGCTGGTCGCTCAAGTCCTCCATGTGGTGTTGAGCGTTGAGCTCCTTAGATTTGCTATGGGGGAAGACCTTGGAGCTATCTCTGAAGCTTTGAGTGAGCTAACTGCCAAAAGAATCCTAGTACATCGTCCTGCGAGTCATGATTATGGTTTTGCCGTCAGTCACGCTATCAACGTCGAGGCTTTATACGAGGATACGATGCAGCGCTCGGCTGATGAACTGATGTTCAATGGCGTTTCACAGGCCCTATCTGAAAGAAGCGTTATTGCAAGTCGTCATTATCAGCAGACAGGAACAATCCGCTCGGTAAGAGTGACTGCAGGCACGTCGGATAGAATTGCGCAGTCCATCGGTAATCATGGTCGCCATGATGGCAGTGTGGGGCTGATATTTGCAGACGCCGAATCGTCTGCTTTAGTCGGTGCTGCTGAAGAGGTAGCTCGCTCTACTGACGACGTTTTATCGCTTACCGCAATTGTCAAAGTCGGTCCGGATGAGCGTAATGCTCTCATTGAATACTCCCGCTGGTTGATGGTTCATGACCAGGTCAAGCTTAGTCATTTGGATCCCTGGACTGAGCGCTATGTCGAGTCGAGGTTCAGCACGGCACGTGAGCGTGTTAGCCGACTGGTCTTGGCATTGCTGAACCGGCAAGCAAAAGGGTCGTCCGGTATGCAGTATTGGCATAAAGGAAAGGTGATCGCCGATAGCGGAGCAATGAACCTTAGTCAAGCCGCCTCTTGGCTGTTCGATAAGGTTTACGAGGCGGCTCCGGCGATCAATAACGAATTGATCAACAAAGAGAAGCCTTCATCTGCAATCAATGCAGCTCGGCAGCGTCTATTTGACCTGCTGGATAAAAAGGTTGATTCAGAGCTGCTAGGTATCGTCGACTTCCCACCCGAACGATTGCTCTACAGCTCTCTGCTTCAATCCACTGGACTGCATCGTAAAGGGGCTGGCGGCCGTTGGCTGTTAACGGCACCGGACGGTAATTCTCCTGCCGGCATACGTAAAGTTTGGGCGGAGCTTGATAAGCAACTGATGATTGACGGGCAGGTCACTTTTGCTGAGGTCATTTCCAGTCTGGCACTACCGCCGCTAGGGGTCCGAAATGGGCCGGCCAGCGTGTGGTTCATGGTTTACCTTCTTGTTAACAAGGAATCGTGCGCGATTTTCGAACGAGGAAGTCTGATACTGGAGTTGACCTCCGATCATCAGCAACGGATGTTCAGGAGCCCTCACACCTTTAGCTTCCGCCGCTTCGACATTGCAGCAGAGCGCAAAGACCTGATCAAAGATTATGCAAAGGCATTTGGAACGGTAGGTGTGCAGTTGGGGTTGAACGCATCTTACCTGGATGCTGCGCGGGAGCTGATCCGCTGGTACGGGCGTCTCCCGCAATATTCGCAAGAGACACTGCGACTTACAAACCAAACCAAAGCCCTTCGCGACGTAATCAAAAGAGCAACCGACCCGGTTTCGTTGCTCGCCGTTGATATGCCGCGCGTGGTGATGGCTGGGAAGGGGAAGGACGCTAGTAGCTTCCCCGATCTGCTGGCTAAAAGCCTCACTGAGCTTGGTATGGCATACCGACGGTTGCAGGACGAGGTTAGCTTTTCCATGGCGCAGGCTTTTGAGATCACAGGCCCTCTGAAGGCCCTTCGATCGCAGCTCCAGGAAGAGTGCGCCGATACCGCGCAGTCTCTTGCCGAGGTAGATCTTAAAGCCTTCATCATGCGCTGTTCGGACATCACCCTGACTGACGACAAGTGGATGGATTCCATTGCGAGTGTTGTAGTTCATAGACCCTTAGATATCTGGAAAGACAGTGACGCTCCGATATTTGCGGAGTCCGTCCTTGAGCTATGCGGGCGCTACAAGCGCTGGCTTAGGGTCGCTATGCGTAAAGGCGAGTTTGAGCGTCAAGCGCAACGCTTCGTCGGGGTGACTTTGACTCTCCCCAGTGGCGAAGAGGCAGCGATGCTATTGACCTCTGATCATGAGACCAAGATCATGGCCAATAGCCTGCTAGAGACTCTCACTAAGCAAGTGGGCGGCAATTTGAATTTGGCCGCGTCAGCCCTTGCTCAAGCGTTGCTGCAATTGCAGCAGGGCTCCACTGAACACGATGAGAATGAGCTAAGCGATGAGCAACGAACCGCGGGTTAGACACATCCTTAGCCTTTCAGGGGGCAAGGACAGCGCAGCGTTAGCGATTTACATGCGAGATCGTGTGCCCGAAATGGAGTACATCTTCAGCGATACCGGTAAAGAGCTGCCCGAGACTTATGACTATTTGCAGCGCCTGGAAAATTACCTCGGGAAGCCGTTGCATCGTTTGAATGCTGACCTCGGTTTCGACCACTGGTATGACATGTATGGAGGGATGATTCCCTCCAATCATCGTCGTTGGTGCACGAAAATGCTCAAGCTTAAGCCTTTTGAGGACTTTTGCGGCGACCAACCAATAATCAATTATGTTGGGCTCCGTGCTGATGAAAATCGCACGGGGTACATCAGCCATAAGACAAATATCGAAGCTGTTTATCCGTTCCAGGAAGACGGGTTGATCCTGCGCGATATTGAAGAAATTCTTCGAGTTTCTGGGGTTGGGATGCCCCCCTACACAAAGTGGGGAAGAACTCGCTCTGGATGCTACTTCTGCTTCTATCAGCAAAAAATTGAATGGGTAAAGTTAAAAGAAACACATCCCGATTTGTATGAGAAAGCTAAAGAGTATGAAGTACCATTCGAAAAGACAGGTAACTTCTTTACTTGGAGTCAAGGTGAAAGCCTTTCAGAGCTTGAACAACCGGAGCGTATGGCTCAGATAATACGTGATCACGCTTTACGTGTGGAGCGTATGGCCCAAAGAAAAGATAATTCCACATTGATAGCTGTATTTTCAGAGCTCGATTCGACCGACACCCCGGAAGAAGACGATGATCAAGGATGTTTAATCTGTCAGGTGTGAAATATGGGCATTAAATTTAAAGCGAGAGTATTGCTCGAGCTCGGTGCAGAACTAATAAGTTCCGATCAGATCGCGTTGTATGAGCTAATTAAAAATGCATTGGATGCTAGATCTCCAAAGGTCGTAGTTACTATTTCGTCTGTACTATCTAGAGGTGAGCTGCAGCGGCTTGAGTACGGACTGAAAAATGATGAATTTGCTGACGACGATTTGGAAGAGGAAATCTCCTCATCTATCGACCCGTCTGCCTCATCTGAAGTGATTTCCAAATTTACGGACTCGATTTGCTCTGCATTGCCTGAGTTACGAGCTTCAATCTTGCTAGAACTCTATAGTGAATATACTTGGATTCGTGTAGAGGATACAGGTCACGGAATGAGTGAGGAGGAACTGGATTCTATCTTCCTCACTATTGGAACTCCGAATAGATTACTCCAGCGCGCGCTGATAGACGATGGGTCTGTTTTGGGCGAGAAAGGTATTGGCCGCCTATCATCAATGCG
This sequence comes from Pseudomonas sp. McL0111, assembly GCF_052567255.1. Taxonomy (NCBI): domain Bacteria; kingdom Pseudomonadati; phylum Pseudomonadota; class Gammaproteobacteria; order Pseudomonadales; family Pseudomonadaceae; genus Pseudomonas; species Pseudomonas sp. McL0111. The sequence goes on from NZ_CP199585.1 coordinate 1,567,369, forward strand.
CCTTGGAGACTTTTTAGAGGTTGAAAGTACCAAGGTCGGGGAAAAATCCTGGAATAAACTTGTAGTCGATTGGTCCGTGCTGAAAAGGAACCCAAATTTAGATGCGGATAAATTTGAAGTTTCTGTAGGGCGTGGAGAGCGAAAAAGCGATTCATCAATTAAGGGTACTTGCATTACTATAAGGAATCTGCAAAGTGATTGGAGCTCTGAGAAGTTACGTTCAATCGCAGATACAGATTTTGCGAAATTAATAAATCCTTTTAACCCTGACGCGAACCGACCGGATATCAGGTTTTTCTTCAACAAAGAAAAGATAACTATTCCGACATTTGAGTCGGAAAAGCTGGCTTATGCGCACGCAACATGCAAAGCGCAGTTCGGATACGACAAGAGCGGGCAACCGGTCTTGAAGGGTAGCGTAACGTACAATGTGTATGGGAAATCAAAACAGTTTGAGTTGACAGGAGTCCATCTTAGAAGCGCTCTTGCTAAGAAAGCTGGAAGAAAGAAAAAAGCTATCGGTGCCACTTCCATAAGTGCTAGCTTAACTCAAGGTTTAATGAAGCTCGGAGAGTTTAAGTTAGAAGCTCATTGGTTTAACAGACAAAAACTAAGACTTGATAAACCTGATGGTTATGACTCAGCTTTAAAGTGGTTGGCGAATTGGGGGGGCGGGCTACTTCTGTACCGGGATAACTTTCGTGTTTATCCATACGCTGAGATACGAGACGATTGGCTGGATCTAGATGGGGTCGCTTTTGGTAGTGGCGGCTACAAAATGAACCGAAAACAAATTGTCGGTTCAGTAAGTATTAGTGGCAAAAAGAATCCAGAACTTCAAGATCAAACTAATCGCGAAGGTTTACGGGATAATGACGAGAAAGCAGCACTTGTCGCGCTTCTAAGGCATACACTTCTTACCGAGTTTAAAACCTATCTAAACAGTGTCGAGGGAGAAACCACAGAGTCAGCAGCAAAAGAATTTCCAAAGTTAGAGAAACGGCTGGATGAAGCTCAGCAGGAAGCTGTTAAGCATGCGAAGAAGTTGCGCGAACGCGTCGGAAAAGAAGATGTGGCCGTCGTTAATTCTTTACTAGACAGAATGCAAGACATGGCCCTCGCTTGGGAAAAAGCTAAGTTAGCAATAAAAAATTACGAAGCCGAAATAGATAATTATGTGCATTTGGCGGGTGTTGGTCTGATGACAGAGTTCATATTTCATGAGCTCAGTCGCATGACGCATAGCACCCTAAAAACCCTAAAGGGATATAGTGCTTCTACACCTGCAGAAAAAGCTCAGTTGAAGCTACTTAGGGAGCAGCTTGATACATTAGATAAACGTATAAGAATCCTCGATCCACTGGCTACACCGGGTAGACAGAGAAAAGAAAACTTTGATTTGGTCGAGCTAATTAAAGAGGTTTTACAGGCACATTCTTCTCAGTTTGAAAGGCACGAAATAAAATATAGTTTAGATGCTTTGGATAGTTCTTTTAAAGTATATGCGGTAAAAGGTCAGGTGATACAGATTTTCGAGAATTTGATATCAAACTCTGTTTATTGGCTGAAGCAAGAACTTGAATTAAGACGTTTTTCTCCTAAGATAGAAATTATGCTGGACCCTTTGGTGGGTGAAATCCAGTTTTCTGATAACGGGCCTGGGATACCTGTTGTAAGAGGTGAAGAAATATTTAATCCGTTCTTCAGCACCAAACCGGCTGACGATGGAAGAGGGCTGGGACTATTTATTTCAAGAAAGCTCGCAGAATACAACTCTATTACTATTGATCTTGATGATCCTGGGGTTTCTAAAACTCATCGTGGATTTGTAATTTGTTTTAAAGGGAAGAAATAAATGGAAGTTCAAGCTCTTTTGGCTGGGGGCAGCATTGATAAAGTTTTAGTTATCGATGATGCTTTTGCTCCACCTTCTTTGAGTGATATCAATGGAGAGGCTCTTACATTGTTTTCAGAGCACTTGATTGATCATCCAGAGGCTAGAGAACTGATTGAGAAAACCTTCGGTGAAGAAGGTATATTTGATACCTCTAAATCCTCCTTGGTGCATTCCTTTGTCTATAATGAAGGTAGGATGCTTAGACTCTGGCAGATGAGAAATGAGCCTAACTGGGTCTGGGTCAAGGAAAGTTTGTTTGATACCTATCAAAGTGATATTGATTCAAAGCTTTCAGATATAGCGCCATTACTAGGTGAGCTGAAAAAATTTAATATCCATTATGATTGCGATTGTGATCTAAATTTGGAAGGCGCAGAACCTTATAGGTTGATTTTTTTAGACTTTTTTTTAAAAGATGAAAGAGATCCCGACTCCGCTTATGAGAGGGCTGCCAAACTTCAAGGCTGGATAAAGCAAAAAAGATTAGTAGATGGTTTAGAATTTTATCCGTTAGTTGTTTTGATTTCTTCAAGAGACCAAGCAACTGGATTTTCTTTGGAGTTCAAAGATAAAACTGGATTGCGATCGGAGTTCTTTTCTTTCTTAAGCAAGCCTGATGCAGGGTCGGATAGGCTTGAGAGCGAACTGGTGAGGATACTTATTGACTACGCTGAAAAGCAGTGTCTTGCTAATTTTCTAGATGAATATTGGGTCGCTGTTCAGCGTGCATCAGATGATATCCATAGGCATATTCGAGCTATCGAACCTTCTGAGCTAAAACTGTTAAATGTCGCATCGCTATCCGTAGAAAAGGAATCTGTTGGCGATTACCTGACTTGGCTAATTGGCGCTTTTCTTAGTAATAAAATATTAGACGATCAGAATTTAGCAAAAAAGGTTGAGTCACTCCCTGCCGTTTTGAGTGTTAACTCTTTAGCCGGCAACGTACCGGCGACTAGTCAACTAGCTGATATGTTTCTAAAGGCCGGTTTCAGGGGAGATGTGTCTGACGATCGTAGTGCTAACCTAGAAAGGTACGCGCTAGCATTGGGCGATGTTTTTGTGTGCGTGGAAGATGGGCGTCTCAACTATAATAAACTATTTGTTATTTGCGACCAAAGTTGTGATCTTCGGCATTCATTAGAAAAAACTAGGGTGGTGTGCTTATGGGCGTCGGATGTGCAAGAAATTACCGATCTCATGTCCGCTTTTTACGCAAACGGTATGCCCACGTCGGGTCGCCCACCACAGTATTTGATCAAGGTACTGGTTGAAGGCGTTGAAAAGTATCTGTGGGTTACTTTTTCTATTGATGATCCGGATGCGATAAGCAGGGAAAGTTTGAAGTCACGAACGGGATACAAGCGCATTGGCCGTTTTTCTCAGTTATTAGCGTTGCAAATCCAAGAGCGATTTACCCAAAATTTAGGTCGAATTGGTGCTCCAGTATCACCTCCAAGAGTTTCGGCACTTTCTGTATCGTTAATACTAAGAGCCAAAGGGCAGCAGGATGTAGTAATTGACTCCCGAAACCAAAACTGGGCCTCGCTAATTATCGTTCAGGGAAGGCATGATTTAACTCCTCCTAAGTCTATTGCTGCTGAAGGCGAAGAAAATGTCGTTAGTATTGTAAAAAAAGATGACAGTATCGACAAAACTACTAAATCGAGAGCTAGTTTTACCGAAGAATACATTCAGTGGTTAGCTGAATATTTGGACTCAAACAAAAAGCCATCGCCCCCAGCACTAGCTACTCAATGGGATGGTCTGAAGTTGCTTCTTGCTTCACGAGCAGTACAGCATTTAGAAATCGTTAAGAAAAAAGATGCCACCGTAGTGAAAACCTCTGGCAATCCTAAAGAAATCTATCTTTCTTTTAGTCAAGATGAGTCAGACCGTATTGAAGGTTTTCCATTATTTTCAGCAATTCCCTACCCTACCACTTCAGTGGCCTCTGGCGAACATACAGATGATTAGAGTTTTATCATGTTCGCTGATGGTTCCTATGCGAATTTTAGCTCCCAACTCAGTAATTAAGTACGATGATTACCGTTGCTCCCATCGCGGATAAAATTTTGCTGGAAAGCTTTATACAGCGAGCACGCAAATGATCGAGACCGAGAACCAAGGCTGCGTTGTCAACCTGGAATACTCCTTTGCTCGTATGGCTGTGGACAAAGCCAAGCTCTGTCCGGTTGATGCAACGCGATCAAATCCTGCTCCCCGCGTCGCAATTATCTTGGAGCTTAACGGGATAGTCCTCGGCTGGGCAGCTAAGGGATATGGAGGTAGCATCCGCAACGCAGATGGTACGGATTTAGCGTTTCAGGTTAAGGCTAGCGAGCATGCTGAGAAAGCATTGCTCGACAATCTAGCCGATATTGACCTCGCGGGAGCAACGGCATATGTAACGTTAGAACCATGTGCGAAGCGCAGACGAGGCGAATCGTGCGCAAATTTGCTCATCACTCGCAAGATATCTGTGGTTCACATCGCGAATTGCGACCCTAACCCGGATGTAGGTGCATTGGCCTGGAAGATATTCCATCGGCATAACGTGACGGTGCGCGACTTTCCAGGTGATCTCAGGAACGAGGCTAGACGCGATAACTCCGCGTTTTTCTCTAAGTTTCAATGTTCGACCAAGATGTACGACGGTGGCGCCTTTGACTACAACTCAAACGGCGGAATAAGGCTAATGGGCCCCCCTGGGCGTGAGTTCAAGACGAGCTGGACTAATCGCGGCAACGGAACCATCTATGCGCTCGATTATGCTCACAACGTGTGCTTGGCTAAAAACTGCACTGAGTTCTCTCAAATTGACGACCCGGGGAGGTGGCTTGAGGACAGCCACTACACGAAACCAGTCAACGAAGGTGAGATAGTCATCTTTCAAAATGAATATGGGTTCGCGTTGGTTAAAGTCATGCGCGTCTCCACGAGGACACCCACTACAAACGCAGAGCTTCAATTCGAATTTGAATTACGCTATCGCTAGCCCCTTTCTGAGAGCACTCTGCGAAAGCCGCTGAGGGTTACGAACGTTCCGATCCATCTTGTTTACTACCATCGCTAACGTGTTGGGTAGGAAATCCTGTGGGGACATCCATCTGCCGAATTTTTGCTGACCCAAGCTTCTACTTCCTAAAGCGCTAGCAGGTCTGACTTTGGGATAACTACTTATGAGGCAACGCCAAGTCGGCAGATGGATCAATGCATCCAGCGATAACATGAAAAGTAACATCATAGCTGAATAGGATGTTTTTGCTCCCCGCTCGGATTCAGCTTTGGCTACTCGTCCGCTGTGACAGCCTTTATTCTATTGAAAATACCGACATGTTATGAATGGACGATATTTGTGACCTCCTTTTTTAATCTGTCAAGGCTAGACTTATCCATGCAAGGCGCTAACTACAAGGGCTATTGTGACAATCTTTATTCCTTGGGCACATCAAACCCCCGAACTTCGGGGGTTATTTTTGACCTTCTTTCAGCCACGCGATCCAACCAATTGTTCTATCCCGACAACAGTCTTCGCCGCCTCCTCACGCAATACCTCACAAAACGCATCAACGGTCACCGACGCCGGCCGATGATTCGGGCGGATCAGCATGATCCGGTACGGCACCGACAACGTCAGTGGGCGAATCAGCAGATCGCGGCCGGACTCTTCCAGCGCGGTCAGTGGATTGATGATGGCCACCCCCAGGCCTTGCCTGACCATCGCGCAGACAGACGCAGCATTGCTGGTTTCGATCACGGTGCGTCGATTGACCCCGGCCTGGCGGAAGTGCACGTCAAGTGTCTGCCGGTAGATGTCGAGATTGGCGAGGTTGATGAAGTCGACTTCATGGAAGTCTTCCAGCGACAGCACGGTTTTCGCCAGCAGTGGATGCCCCGGCGCAAGGACGCAAACCAGATCGGAACTGAACAGCAATTCGCCTTGGGTGCCGCGTGGCACCTGATCGACTTCGGTCAGACCGAGGTCATGTTGCTGGGTGACCAGCGACTCCTCCAGCAACGGCGATTCCTGCGCGACGATGCTGATGCTGATGCCCGCATGTGCCTGATGAAAACGCCGACAGACTTTCGGCAGCAAGGTCTGCGAGAACAACGGGAGGCAGGTGAGGGCGAGGCGACCGTGTTCGAAGTTGCGCAGCGATTGTGCATAACGGTCAATCCGCTCAAGCCCGACGTAGCTGCGCTCAACCTCGTCGAGCAGCATCAAGGCCTGCGCAGTCGGCAGTAATCGACCGCCCTCGCGATCAAACAGGCGCAAGCCGCACACATGTTCGAGCCTCGCCAGTTCCCGGCTGACGGTCGGCTGCGACGTGAAGAGCAAACGTGCGGCGCCGGTGACGCTGCCGGCCAGCATGATCGAGCGGAAAATCTCTACCTGTCGCAGTGAAATCTTCACCGGCATACCTCGCGGATTTTGAAGGCCTCATATCAGATATGAATGGCTGATGAATAAATAGCTATTTTTACAAATGATGATGACTCGGCATGCTTGCTTCAATCTTTCCTGCGAGCCCGCGTCATGACCCAATCTCCGCCGTTCACGCTTCTTGCCGATTCCCTGAAACTTCATGGTTCACCGCTGTGGTGCTACGACGCCGCGACGATTGTTGAGCGGATCGAGCGCTTGCGAGGGTTCGATACCGTTCGTTATGCACAGAAGGCCTGTTCCAACATCCACGTTCTGCGCTTGATGCGTGAACAGGGATTGCACGTCGATGCTGTGTCCCTCGGTGAGGTCGAGCGGGCGTTGATGGCGGGTTTCAGTACCGAAGGTTCGCCGGCCGGGATCGTGTTCACCTGTGATCTGTTCGACCGTAAAACCCTGGATCGTGTGGTCGAGCTGGGCGTTGAGGTCAACGCCGGTTCCATCGATATGCTGCGTCAGTTGGGCGAGCGCTCCCCCGGCCATCGCGTGTGGCTGCGGATCAACCCGGGGTTTGGTCACGGCCACAGCCGCAAGACCAATACCGGTGGCGAAAACAGCAAACACGGTATCTGGCATGAGCAGATTCACGACGCTCTGGCGGTGATCCGCGAATTCGACCTGAAGCTGGTCGGCGTGCATATGCACATCGGCTCGGGAGTGGATTACTCGCACCTTGAGCAAGTGGCGCGGGCGATGGTGGATCTGGTGAGTTCGCTGAAGCAGGACATCGAGGCGTTCTCCATCGGCGGCGGGCTTTCAACGCCGTATCGTCTGGAAGACAAGGCTGTGGATATCCAGCGTTACGCGCAGACCTGGGCTGCTGCCCGGCAAGAGATCGAAGCGCTGCTCGGCCATCCGGTGCGCATGGAAATCGAACCCGGCCGGTTCCTGATGGCCGAATCGGGTTTTCTGGTGTGCGAAGTACGTGCGGTCAAACGCATGGGCAACCGCAACTATGTGCTGGTCGATGCCGGTTTCAACGACCTGATGCGCCCGGCGATGTACGGTGCCTACCACCATACGACGTTGATCGACGCCGATGGCCGTCCGGTCGAGCGACCGCTGACGCCAACCGTGGTCGGTGGCCCGCTGTGCGAATCCGGGGATATCTTCACTCAGGACGAACACGAACTGCGCCCGCAAATGCTGCCCGAAGCGCAGGTCGGCGACTTGCTGGTGTTCCACGATACCGGCGCGTATGGCGCGTCGATGTCGTCCAACTACAACACCCGCGCTTTGTTGCCCGAGGTGTTGTTGGCGAACGGTGAAGCGCGGTTGATCCGTCGTCGGCAGGCGCTCAGCTCTCTATTTGAGCTAGAAATGGGGCTCTGAGATTGTTCTGCCGTGGTGCCGAGGGATATGCATAATTCACCGGATGCTCACCGTGAGATTTTCAACCCATGGATCGCTTCCAGGAAATGCAGGTCTTCGCCGCTGTCGCTCAGGAGCAGGGTTTCTCCGCTGCGGCGCGGCGCCTGGGTTTGTCCGCCGCCAGCGTCACTCGCGCCGTGGCGGCGCTGGAGCAGCGGATCGGCACGCAACTGCTGATCCGCACCACGCGCAGCGTGCATGTCAGTGAGGCTGGGCAGCGTTATCTGGAAGACTGTCGGCGGATTCTCGCTGAAGTACAGGAAGCCGAGGACTCCGCTGCCGGCAGCCATACCCAGCCCCGTGGGCAATTGACGATCACCGCTCCGGTGCTGTTCGGTCAGTTGTTCGTCACGCCGGTAATGGCCGATTACCTCGCGCAGTATCCGGACGTGTCGATCAACGCGCTGTTGCTCGACCGGGTGGCGAGCATGGTCGAGGAGGGCATCGATGTCGCGGTACGCATCGGCGAACTGCCGGACAGCAATCAGCATGCAGTCCGGGTTGGCGAAGTACGTCGGGTGATTTGCGGATCGCCCGGTTACTTTGCTCTTCATGGCCGGCCGACGCATCCGCAGGACCTGGCTGGCGCTCCGGTAGTGGCAACTTCTTCTATCGGGCAACTGCGCAGTTGGCCGTTTCTCGATCAGGGTGAACCGCTGAATGTGCGTCCGGAACCGCGACTGGTGGTCACCGCCAATCAAGCTGCGATCACCGCCGCCTGCATGGGTGTCGGGCTGACCCGCGTACTTTCCTATCAAGTGGCGGACAAGGTGGCTAGCGGCGAACTGGAAGTGGTGCTCGCGGACTTCGAGCTGCCGCCGCTGCCAATCCACGTGGTGTATCAGGGCGGGCGCAAGGCCCCGGCGCGGGTGCGCAGTTTTGTCGATTTCGCGGTCAAGGCCTTGCGTGAACATCCAGCGCTGAAGAATGCGGCGTTATTGCGCTATCTGAAATAATCGATTGCGATTTGTGGTGATTCTGTTGTTTTCGCGATGGGTAGAAGATGGCCCTCATCGGCGCCGTCAGTCCTGAGCGGCGCCACTCCAGCGGAGTCGACCATGCAACCGATCAAGTTCTACAATTTCCCGCGTTCCGGTCATGCCCATCGGGTGGAACTGATGCTGTCCCTGCTGCAACTGCCGACCGAAGAGATCTTCATTGATCTGGCCAAGGGCGAGCACAAGCAACCGGCCTACCTTGCAATCAATAGCTTCGGGCAAGTACCGGCGATCGACGATGACGGTGTGGTGCTGGCCGATTCCAATGCAATCCTTGTGTATCTGGCACAAAAATACGGCAATGGCCGTTGGCTCCCCGCCGATCCGGTCGGTGCCGCTCGGGTCCAGCGCTGGTTGTCGGTGGCGGCGGGGCAGATTGCTTTCGGGCCGGCAGCGGCGCGGTTGATTACGGTATTCGGTGCTCAATTGAATGCCGAGGACACGATTACCCGTGCACACAACCTGCTCAAGGTAATGGAACTGGAACTGGGCAAATCGGCCTGTCTGGCCGGCAGCGAGCCGAGCATTGCCGACATCGCGGCCTACAGCTACATCGCCCACGCGCCGGAAGGTAACGTCTCGCTGGATGACTACAGCAATGTCCGCGCCTGGCTGCAACGCATCGAAGCCTTGCCAGGTTTTGTCGGCATGCCGCGCACTGTCGCCGGGTTGCAGAAAACCGCCTGATGTTACGGCCCGGTTCGAGCCGGGCCGTCCACACTGCGCCAGCGGCGCAGGGGAGATGCCGTGATGGAGCCTTCACCGTGGCATGCCGGCGAGCAGCAATTGCAGGCTCGCATCGGCGTCGCTGAACGCATGGAGGCCTTCGGGCGTAAGGTCATTCGCAACTGGATGCCGGACCAACACCGTGAGTTCTATCGGCAATTGCCGTTCATGTTGTACGGCGCGGTGGATGGCGACGGTCGTCCTTGGGCCAGCGTGCTTGAAGGTGCGCCGGGGTTTGCCCAATCGCCAGAGCCTGCGCAATTGCAGTTTTCCAGCCTGCCCGACGTTGATGATCCGGCGCAGTTGCAGGACGGCGCAGCCATCGGCCTGCTCGGCATCGAGTTGCACACACGACGGCGCAATCGCCTCAATGGCCATGTCGGCACGATGAGCGATGCAGGTTTTCAGGTAACGGTGGATCAAGCCTTCGGCAACTGTCCGCAGTACATTCAGTTGCGGCAGTTTCAGCGGGTGCCGTTGACCGACCCGCAGACACGTAAATCTCAGCACCTCGACGGCCTCGATGAAGCCGCCCGAGCCTTGATCGAAGGCGCCGACACGTTCTTTGTCGCCAGTTATGTGGATATCGACGGCCAGCGTGCGGTGGATGTTTCGCATCGTGGCGGTCAGGCCGGTTTCGTACGGGTTGCAGGCAACCGTCTGACGATCCCTGATTTCGCCGGTAATCTGCACTTCAACACCCTCGGCAATCTGCTGCTCAACCCCCGAGCGGGCTTGCTGTTCATCGACTTTTCCACAGGGGATTTGCTGCAACTGAGCGGGCGTACTGAAATTGTCCTCGAAGGCGCAGAGATCGAAGCCTTTCAAGGTGCCGAGCGTCTGTGGACGTTCGATGTGGAGAAACTGGTGCGGCGCTTGGCAGCCCTGGCTCTGCGCTGGCGCTTCGACGGCATGTCGCCCACCAGTCTGTTGACCGGCAACTGGGCCGAGGCCGAAGCGCGGTTGCAGGCGCAGGCTTTGGGCAATGCCTGGCGACCGCTGCGGGTGGTGAAGATCGAGGCGGAAAGTCGCAGCGTTCGTTCGATCTATCTGGAGCCCGCCGACGGCGCTGGTTTGTCGGTGTTTCAGGCCGGTCAGCATTTGCCGCTGAGGTTCACCCTCGATGGTGAGGTGCATATCCGCACCTACAGCCTGTCGAGTGCGCCGTCGGATGGTTTTTTTCGTATCAGCGTGAAGCGCGAAGGGCTTATTTCGAGCCATTTGCACCAGCAGATTCGTGTCGGCGATGTACTGGAGGCGCGCGCGCCGCAGGGGCATTTCACGGTCGCGCCGCTGGAGCGACGGCCATTGGTGTTGCTGGCGGCGGGTGTAGGCATTACGCCGTTGTTGTCGATGCTGCGGGAAGTTGTATATCAGGGACTACGCACTCGGGGGATTCGTCCGACGTTGTTATTGCAGGGTTCACGCACGCTTGCCGATCAGCCGTTCCGGGCAGAGCTGGATCGTTTGCAGGAAGACGCTGGTGGTGCCGTTCGCGTGATACGGGTGCTCAGCCAACCGGAGGCGGATGTATTAGAAGGCGCGGACTTTGATCTGACGGGGCGCGTCGATGTGGCCTTGCTGCAAAGCGTGCTCGACGTTGAAGATTTCGATCAGGTGGATTTTGTCCTCTGTGGCCCGGGCGCGTTTACTCAGGGGCTTTATGACAGCCTGCGGGATCTCGATGTGCGCGATGCGCAGATTCACGCGGAAACTTTTGGCCCTTCGACCCTCAAGCGCCAAGCCGATCCGGATGCCATCGTCATCGAACAACCGCCGGCAGCGACCACTTCAATGCCAGTGGTGTTTGAACGCTCGGCCAAGGAAGCGCGCTGGCAACCGGACGGCAGCAGCTTGCTGGAACTCGCGGAAAGCCGAGGTCTGCGCCCGGAGTTCAGTTGTCGCGGCGGTTCCTGCGGCACCTGCAAAACCCGTTTGATCAGCGGCGCAGTGAATTATCCACAGCCCCCGGCGGACATGCCGGAAGCAGGACAAGTGCTGATCTGCTGCGCGGTGCCTGCACAAAGTGATGCACCGCTGGTGCTGGACCTGTAACCAACTCTGTGGATAACACTCAATCCCTGTGGGAGCGGGCTTGCCCGCGATTGGGCCGGTGTATCCAGAATCATTGTTGCCTGACCGGACGCTATCGCGGGCAAGCCCGCTCCCACAGGGTCTTCATCAGAAATGCGTTATGCGTAGGACAGGGATTTTTCTTCGAGCAATTCCTGATACAGCTCCGTCCACTTGCGGCCCATTTCGTCGGCGGTGAACAGCTGCCGGTAGCGGGCTTCAGCCTTCACACCCATCTCGGCAGCGCGTTGCGGGTTTTCCCACAAGGTACGCATCGCTTCACGGAAGGCCTGTGGATTACTCGGCGGCACGACCAAACCGGTTTCGTTGTGGATATTGATGTAACTGGTGCCGGTGCCGATCTCGCTGGAGATCATCGGTTTGCCGTACATCGCGCCCTCCAGCAGCGAGATGCCGAAGGCTTCCGAGCGCAGGTGCGAAGGGAACACGATGGCGTAGCTCAGTTGCAGCAGGGCGACTTTGTCTTCGTCACCGAGGCGGCCGAGGAAGTGAATATTGCGCAGGCCCAGTGCGACGGCCTGGGCGTGCAGCTCCAGTTCCAGCGGCCCGGCGCCGACGATCACCACCGGGTAATCCACGTCTTTCAACGCTTCGAGCAGGATGTGCAAACCCTTGTAATAGCGCATCACCCCGACGAACAGGAAGAACTTATCCCCAAGCTGCTGGCGCCAGCGGTTCATCCGCTCGGTGTCTGCCTGTGGATAACCGGCCTTGTTCAAACCGTAGGGAATTACCCGGGTCTTGTCCTGGAATTGCTGCAATACATCGCTGGTGTGCAGGTAATTCGGCGAGGCCGCGACAATCCGGTCGGCGCTGGCGAGGAAGCGGTTCATCAGCGGTCGGTAAAGTTTGAGCAGATGCTTCTGGCGAATGATGTCTGAGTGGTAGGTGACCACGCTCGGTTTGTTCATGCCGCTGGCGAAATGCACCAGATCCATGAACGGCCAAGGGAAGTGGTAGTTGACCACGTCGGCCTCGGCGGCCATCTCGCGAAACTGTTTGAACACGCTCCAGGAAAAACCGGTGGAGGCGAATTGAATGTCGAGTCTGGCGCGATGCACTTGGTGCTCGCCGAGTTTGACCACGGCGGGCGTCGGATCGGCGCTGAGGGTCAGCACCTGGCCATCGATACCATGTTTGGCGCCGCTTTCGCACAGCTGGAAGATTACTTGCTCGATACCGCCGACGGAATCAGGCAGGTACGTCTTGAAAAAATGCAGAACTTTCATTCAACCTCCCATGGCCTGGCGATAAGCACCGGCCGTGGCCTGTGCACAACGTTCCCAGGAAAAAAGCCGTGCCTGCTGCAATCCGGCTTCTCGGCATGCCTGCCAGTGCGCTTGATCGTCGATCAGACGGCTCATTGCGTCGCGCAAGCCGTTCGTATCGTCAGGTTCAATATAGTTACCCGCAGCGCCAGCCACTTCAGGCATCGCCGAAGTGCGGGTGAGGATCACCGGTGTTGCGCTGGCCATCGCCTCCAGCACCGGCAGGCCGAAACCTTCGTACAGCGACGGAAACACCAGCGCCCGGGCCCCGGCCAGTAATTGTCCGACGTCTTCATCCGGCAGATAGCCGAGCAGGCACACGTGACCCGAGGCCAAGCCCAGACGCAACTCATCGCTGAACTGCGCCTGCTGCCAGCCGGCCATACCGACAATCAACAACGGAAAGCGCTGGCGCACCGCTTCCGGTAGCAAGGCATGCGCGCGCAAGGCCAGATTGAGGTTCTTGCGCGGTTCCAGCGTTCCCACGCACAAAAAGTATTCCCGCGCCTCGACGGCATGCGCCTTGAGCACCGCTTCGATGGCGTGCGGTTCGCGTGGATGGAAGCGTTCGGCAACCCCCAGTGGCGCGACGACAAAGCGCTCGGCGGGCAGGCCGAAATAATCCTGCGCTTCATCGGCGATGGCTTGGGAGTCGGTCAGAATCAGCCGCGCCTGCTGCACGCCCGCCGCTAGCCGTCGTTCAATTTCCTTCAGTCGCGCTGGCGGCTGAGTGTCGGGGAAATGTACGTGGGTCAGGTCATGCAGGGTGATCACGGTCGGGCCGTCGAAGGCTAGCGGCCACAAGCTTGGCTCGTGATACAGGTCGATGTTCTGTGCCCGGCCCTGATCGAAGCGCTTCTGCTCCAGCCAGCGCCGCGCCTGATAAGCCCCGGGAATCTGCCGCAGCAGCGGGGTCAGCCGCGAGTAACCGGGCATGGCCGCGTCCGGCAATGCCGAACTCCAGCCCCAGCCGTGGAACAACGCGACCTCGACATCGTTTTCGCTGCGCAAGGCGTTGACCAGTTCGGCGACGTATTGGCCGATGCCGGTGCGTGGTGCCTGGAGAATGCGGGCGTTAAGAGCAATGCGCATGCCGCCTCGCCTGCGTCGTCGGCGCCTCCAGAACATTGCGCAGGGTGCGTTCAGTCAATTGCGCACTGGCTTCGCCCCAGCCGATCCAGCGCCAGTCAGCCACATCAAGGGCCGCCGGGAACTGGCCGCTGCTGGCGAACGCTGCGACCAGATCGGCGAGGCTTTGCGGATCGTGCAAATCGAAGTAAGCCATGAACTCGCCACCAATCTCACGGAACACCGCAATGTCGCTGCCCATCGCCGGCAAGCCACGCTGCATGGCTTCCACCAGCGGCAGGCCGAAGCCTTCAACGAATGACGGGAACACCAGCGCACTGGCGTGGGCGTAGGCGTGTTCGAGGCTGGTGTCGCCTAGGTCATTGAACACGAACAGCCGACGGTTGAGTTCGGGATGGTTGCGCACACGGGCGAGCAGGGCATCGCATTTCCAGCCGATGCGTCCGGCGATACACAAACGCGCTGGCGAGCCAGCGGCCCAGGCCCGGTCGAAGGCGTCGAGCAGGTATTGATGGTTCTTGCGTGGCTCGATGGTGCTGACCATCAGGAACACCGGTTCGGGCGTGGCGAACAGGCGTTGCAGGCGCGGTTCGACGACGGCTTCGGCGCTGTGCAGATCCAGTTCGGAACCGAGATGGAAATAGTCGAACCAGAGTTTGTCTGTCTGTGCCGCGCCAAGCTGCCGCTGCAACTCTTCATGCACTTGATCACGCACTGTCGCCGAGATTGCCATGTAGCCATCAGCCGTGCGGGTGATCCAGTCGAACCATTCGCTGAATACCTGCACCAGCCGAGTGTCGTAGAACTGCGGATGCGTCAGCGGGATCAGGTCGTAGATCACCGCGACGATGCCCACGCCGTCGCGCTTGAGCTGCTCGGCGTGAGGGAAAAAATCCGAATGCCAGGACGAATCCAGCAGTACCAGTTGATCGCCGGGTTGATGTTGCAGCGGTGTGCAGCGTTTGAGTAGTTGCGTGCGGTTGATCCGTCCGATCACCCGCAACGGCAAGCCGAAAACGCCGATGGATGTCAGGCGATAAGCGACGTACAGCACTCGGCGTAGTGTTTTGGATGAGCATTTTTTATCGAGCCGCTGGTGCAGTTGCCAAAAGCGATGGGCCAGTCGCTCCAGCCGCCCGCCGAAGGTTTCAAGTGCGTTGAACAGCGGAGTATCCAGTGCCGCCAGCCGCGTGACGCGGTAGAGCTCGCCCTTGATCGACACCACCGGCATGCACTCGACGTTATTGACACTGGCCGGCAAACGATTGATGACGTTGCGCACCACGCGCTGAATCCCGGAGTTGATCTTCGGGTTTTTGAATACGTGAGTGCATTCCACCAGCAGCCGGGTCATGGCGCACGCTCGGTCTGCGTTGCCTCGGATTGGCGGGTGATCGTGGTCGTGGCGCCCAGCCATGAGCAACCGACAAAATCTTCCTGGCGATTGTTGATCACATGGAACACCAGACCGTAATCGCGCCATTCGAAATTGCGATCCATGTGCGAATCCAGCCGCGACAGGCTCAGCGACACCGAATAGTTGCCCTTGCCCAACCCCATGACGAAAGCAAAGCGATAGGTGAAGCGTTCCCCCGCATGCAGGTCGGTCAGTGCCTTGCCCAGACGATGGGTATTGATCCCATACATCATCTGACCCAGCCGATCCTTGAGGATGAAGCCGAGCACCAGACGTTCGATGTCCTGACGCACCTCAACCTGCACTTCCAGCACGACAGGCTGACCGACCTCTGCCACGTCAATGGAACGGCCTTGTTCATCCAGCAGGCGCACGCCGAGAATCCCGGCCTCGCCAGTGCCGGAGATGGTTTGCACTTCGCCGCCAGCGAGCATTTCCTGACGCACGACCTGGCCTTCGCGTTCGGCCATCAGCGCGTTGTAGTAATCCAGCACCACTTCGGGTTTGTCGTACATGGCCATGTGGCCATCCTTGAGCAGGATCGCCGAGTCGCAGATTGACTGGATCGCCGAGCGATCGTGGGACACGATCAGCAGCGTGGTGCCGGCCTTGCGGAAGCTGCGGATGCGTTCGAAGCTTTTGTGCTGGAAGTAGGCGTCACCCACCGACAACGCTTCATCGACGATCAGGATATCCGGGCGCCGAGCCGTCGCAACGCTGAATGCCAGGCGCATCTGCATGCCGCTGGAATAGGTGCGTACCGGTTGATCGATAGCCTCGCCGATTTCCGCGAACAGTTCGATATCTGGCATCAACGCTTCGATTTCGCCGACCTGCATTCCCAGCAACTGACCGGCCATGAACGCGTTCTGCCGTCCGGTGAAATCCGGGTGAAAACCCATGCCCAGCTCAAGCAGCGCTGCCACGCGGCCGTTGAGTTCGATCTTGCCGCAGGTCGGTTGGGTGGTGCCGGTGATCATCTTCAGCAAGGTGCTTTTACCGGCCCCGTTGGCGCCAACGATGCCCACCGCCTCGCCGGGCTGGATCTCGAACTCGACGTCTTGCAGGACCCAGTGCTGGCGGTGGCGAATCGGCGAAAACGGGATCAGCCACTCGGCCAGACGGCTCCAGCGATTCGGGTATTGCTTATAGGCCTTGCCCAGACCGGTTACGCGAATATGCCCCATCAGAGTTCATCCACCATTTCGCCGACCCGTTGACGAAACAGCCGCAGCCCGATCAGGCACATCACCACGCCGGCAATAAACACTGGCAGCAGCGAACTCCAGACCGGCCATTGCCCATACAGGAACAGATTCTGATAGCTGGCGATCAGGTTGGTCAGCGGGTTGAGTTGCAGCAGGCGCTGCACCCAGTCCGGGAGGATGCTGATCGGATAGACGATCGGCGTCAGCCAGAACCAGAATTGCAGGCAGATGGCGAAGAGTTGTCCAACGTCACGAAAGAACACGTTGAGCACGCCGAGCACCATGCCCAGTCCGGCACAGAACATCATTTGCAGGGCGATCAGCGGGATCAGCGCCAGCAGGGCGGTGCCCGGCCAGCGTCCGGTGATCAGCAGAAACCCGAGAAACAGGCCGATGATGATGGCGAAATTGATCGCCGCGTTGCACAGCACGATCACTGGCAGGCAGATCCGCGGGAAGCTGATTTTCTTCAGCAGGTTGGCGTTTTCCAGAAACATGTTCTGGCTGCGCAGGGTGATTTCCGAAAACAGTCCCCAGGCCAGCAGCCCGGCACACAGGTAGACGCTGTAAGCCATGCTGTCATCCACGCCGGGCAGGCGGGCACGCATGATGTGGGAGAAAATCACCGTGTAGACGATGATCATCGACAGCGGATTGAAAATCGGCCAAAGCGCACCGAGCAGCGAATTGCGATACCGCGCTTGAAACTCTCGCTGCACGCTGCCGAGGATGAAACCTCGATAGCCATACAGCGAGCGATACAGGGAAAGCAGCATTTAAACCGTCCTGCCGTAATGGTCTTCGAAGCGGACGATGTCGTCCTCTCCCAGGTATTCGCCGCTTTGCACTTCGATGATCACCAGATCAATCACGCCGGGGTTTTCCAGGCGATGCTTGTGGCCGGCGGCAATGAACGTCGATTCGTTCTTCGCTACCAGCGTGGTACCGCTACCGTTGTTGGTGACCTTGGCCATGCCTTCGACCACAACCCAGTGTTCATTGCGGTGATGGTGCATTTGCAGGGACAACTTGCCGCCGGGCTTGACCACGATGCGCTTGATCTTGAAGGTGTAGGTGCCCCACAGCCGGCTGACCGTCAGGTTCTCGCTGAGGCCCCATTGCAGGCTGAGGAATTCGGCCGACAGTTTGCTCACTGCATACGGGTTGCGCGGGCAGGGCGGTTGCTGTTCGGTGATGGGCGGTTCGGGTTCGCTGACCTGGCCATAGACATCGCCGGAGCTGACGTACAGGAAGGTGCCGGTAAAGCCGCGAGTCTTGAACGCCTGCAACAGATTGAGCGTGCCGAGCAGATTGATTTCGAGGGTACGCGCCGGGTCACGAAAGGCTTGCGGAACGAAGGTCTGGCCGGCCAGATGAATGACGGCGTCGGGCATCTGCGGCCATAGACCGACAAGGCTGTCAGGTGCCGTCAGGTCGTAGGGCGCAGCGGCAGGCAGCAGCTCCCACGATGAGTCGGTCAATGTCAGACGCGACTGGATATGTTGTCCCACGAATCCACTCAGACCCGTGACGAACAGACGCTTTTTCAAACAGCGACCCCTTGGTCTTTAACTTTCGCCATTTCCCACAGGCTTTGAGGGAAGGTCTGTCAGACCGGTAGTTGAAACCGGAAATCAGGCAGGCGAAGTCGTTGTTGTAGTTGTTTGGCAACAATCTGTGCCAATTGCGCGGCAATTTCAACAGGTCCAACCGTGACTGGTCAGTTCTCGTCAGCGTAGCCCGATTTATTCTCGCCGGGCGGTTCACGAATCCTCAACGGATGTGTTTAGAATGCCCCTCGTCGCGATCATCCGGGGTTCGCCAGGATCGTCGCGCAACAAGGTAAAACCGACCACTAAAACAAGAACAAAGACGTGACCGAAGACGCAGGACGGAAGACGGCATTGCCGACCCGATCCCACGCTCGGCCGTCACAGTGTGAGACTGCCGGGATGGCGGTTTCATCGTGGGATGCCATGAATTTCATTCTTTACTCGGACGTCAACGACAGTTCCATCAGCCAGAGTCTCGGGCGTCCCGAATACAGTTACTACTTCGTGCTCAAGGCATATCGTCCGGTGCTCGAAAGCCTTGGGCGAGTGCATGTGGTGTCCTCCACCGCCGAGGTCGATCCGCTCTTCCGGCAATTGCGCGCTGCGGGCGAAGACAGCCTGTTCCTGTCGTTCACTCCGCCGCAGAAAACCCCGAACGATCTTGAATGCCCGACAGTCTGCGTTGTGGCGTGGGAGTTCGATTCGATTCCCGACGAACAGCGTGACGACGACCCGCGCCAGGACTGGACGCAAATGCTTGCGCGTCAGGGCCGGGTCATCACCTTGTCAAGCCATACCGCCCGTGCCATCCGCCGGTCGATGGGGGAAGACTTTCCGGTGCTGGTGCTGCCGACACCGTTGTGGGAAAACTTTGCCGCCATTCGTGAGCGTCATGTCAGTGCGCCGGTCAATCCCGGTGTGTCGCTGGCGATCAAGGGTTGCCTGTTCGATACGCGTACGCTGAACTTGTCCGCCGATGCGCTGATTCCCACGCCGTTGACCGCCGAAGAAGAGGCCGCACTGGCCGCGCAAATCGAAGCGGCGCGCCCACCTCCGTTGACCCTCAAACGGCGTTTCGTGATTGCCCGGCACTATTTGCGTCTGTGGGCACTGAACCTTGGCCGCGAGCAATCGCCGCCAATACCTCGCGTGAAGTTTCTTCATCACTGGTATTGGGAAGGCGTTCGCGACCTGGTGTCGGACAAGGCGCATGCCTGGCTTGAACAACGTCTGCCGGCGATTGCCGGTGCGCCCGCCATACTGGTGATCGAGCCACCGCCGCTGGATTTGCCGGACACCTCATCGGTGGTCGAAACCAACGTGGACGGGGTGATCTACGTCACCGTGTTCAACCCTCAGGATGGCCGCAAAAACTGGCATCAACTGATCACCGCATTCTGCTGGGCATTCCGCGAAACGCCTGACGCGACGCTGGTGCTGAAGATTACCCAGGGCGATCTGGCGTCCTACTACAGCGAATTGATGACCCTGCTGGCGCAGCTTTCGCCTTGCGCCTGCCGCGTGCTGGTGATGCACGGCTATCTGGATGATGCACAATTCGCCCGGCTCTACGAGGCTGCCAGTTTCTACGTGAATGCTTCGCGCTGCGAAGGTCTGTGCCTGCCGCTGATGGAATTCATGGCCAGCGGCAAACCGGTGATCGCGCCGAATCATACGGCGATGGAAGACTACATCGATGAATCGGTGGCGTTCGTGGTCAAGTCCAGTGAAGAGCTGACCATCTGGCCTCAGGACACGCGCATCATCTATCGCACCCTGCGCTATCGCCCGGACTGGGGATCGCTGAAAACCGCTTACGAAGACAGTTACCGAATGGCCACGACGCAACCCGGGCAATATCGGCAGATGTCCGATGCGGCGATTGAGCGTATGCACGATTACTGCGCGTTCGCCCCGGTGCAGCAGCGCATGGCCGATTTCTTCGGCCTCGCCCCGCAAGCGGCCAACGTTGGAACCGTGACGGATAACGCCTCATGCTGATCATCATTCATTCGGAAACCAATCAGCACACCATCGTGCAGAACCTCGGACGCTCGGAGTACAGCTATTACTTCGTCCTCAAGGAATACCGGCCAGTCCTTGAACGTCTGGGCCGGGTGATCGAAGTCACCGATCCGGCGCGGGAAGTCGATGCGTTGTACCTGGAATGTCTGGCTCGCGGTGAGCCCTGTGTGTTCCTGTCGTTCTCGCCGCCACACCGCACGCCACTGCATTTTGCCTGCCCGACATTGCCGGTGTTCGCCTGGGAATTCAGCACCATTCCCAACGAGCCGTTTGCCGGCGAACCGCGCAACGACTGGCGTACGGTGCTGCGCGCTTGCGGTGCAGCGATCACCCATTCCAGCTACACCGTCAACGCGGTGCGCGAGGCGATGGACGCCGATTACCCGATAGTCGCCGTGCCGGCGCCAGTGTGGGACCGTTTTGCCGCGCGTGGCGAGCAACTCAAGGGTCAAGCGCAAAGCGGCCCGGTGCGCTTGAAGATCAAGGGGCTGGTGGCCGACAGCCGTCAGCTCGACGTCAACGCCTTTGGCCCGAAACATCTGCGCCGTGGCGTCGGCATCGACTTCGAGGCGCCGGTCACCGAGCAGGAGTTGTTGCTCGACGGCGTGGTCTACACCTCGGTGTTCAACCCCGGTGATGGCCGCAAAAACTGGGAAGACATGCTCAGCGCTTTTTGCGTGACCTTCCGTGACACCGAAGACGCGACGCTGGTGCTCAAGCTCACGCACCACGATGCCGAACTGGCGATGAGCGACATCCTCCATCACCTGTACAAGAACCAGTCCTATCGCTGCCGCATCGTGCTGATTTACGGCTATCTGGCGGATGCGGACTACGAGCGTCTGGTGCAAGCGACCCGCTATGTGGTCAACACTTCCTACGGCGAAGGCCAGTGCCTGCCGCTGATGGAATTCATGTCCTGCGGCAAACCGGCCGTGGCGCCACGCACCACGGCGATGATCGATTACCTGAGCGCCGACAACGCGTTTCTGATCGAGTCCACCGACGAACTCACCGCCTGGCCTCACGACCCGCGCAAGGCTTACCGCACGCTGCGTTACATGACCAACTGGGCATCGTTGTGCGTGGCCTATCGCGCCAGTTACGAAGTGGCGAAACACGATCCGCAGCGTTATGCGCAGATGTCGGCGCAAGCGGTTGTCAGTCTTCAGGGGTTCTGCAGCCAGGCTGTGGCTGAGCAGCGACTGGGAGATTTCCTGGCCCAATTGTTCGAGCATCGTGGCATCGCTCATGTCGAGGCTCCCGGCGCATGAGCAGCAAACGGATCATGGACATTGAAGTGCTGCGCGCTATCGCGGTGCTCGGCGTGCTGTTCCATCATTTGCAGGGCAGTCTTTTTACCGATCCGGTGCCGTTGCTGGAAAAGGCTCATGGCGTGGCGCAGACGTGGTGGGGCGTTGATCTGTTTTTTGCGATTTCCGGATTCGTCATCGCCCGTAGCCTGATCCCGCAGTTGCAAGACTGCCGCTCGCCTCGGGAATACTGGCAACAGACCCGCAACTTCTGGTTGCGCCGGGCGTTTCGGCTGTTGCCGTCGGCGTGGTTGTGGCTGGCGCTGATGTTGCTGGCGTGCATGTTTCTCAACCGCTCAGGGGCCTTCGGCACACTGTCGGCGAACCTGCAGGCGACGTTGGCGGGGGTGTTGCAATACGCCAATTTCCGTTTCGCCGACAGCTTCTTTCATTACGAGTACGGCAGCAGTTTCGTTTACTGGAGCCTGGCGCTGGAGGAACAGTTCTACCTGTTGTTCCCGCTGCTGATTGTGCTGTGCCGCAAGCATCTGGTCTGGGCGTTGCTGGCGTTGGTGGCGGTGCAATTGTTCACGCTGCGTACGCCGTTGCTGATGGTGGTTCGCACGGATGCGCTGGCGCTCGGCGTGCTGCTGGCGATATGGAGCGTGCAGCCGGGCTATCGGCGCTGGGAACCGAAGTTTTTGCGCCATGGCTGGGCTGGATTAGCTGTATTTATCAGCGCAGCGCTGCTGCTCAGCTTCATGGCCACCGACCGATTCACCTTTGCGCCGTATCGCATCGGCTCAATCGCCGTGCTCAGTGCGCTACTGGTATGGATCGCCTCGTACAATCGCGACTACCTGCTGCCGACCGGTCGTTTGCAGCGGCTGATGGCGTGGGTTGGCAGCCGTTCGTATGGCATCTATCTGATCCATATCCCGGCCTATCTGCTGGTGCGTGAACTGATCTTCCGCTTGCAGGGCGCGGGTTTGCCCAGCCCGGCCGGGCATCCGATTGTTACGCTGGTGCTCGCCTTTGGGCTGATCGTGCTGCTCAGCGAGCTGAATTACCGCCTTATCGAAATGCCGATGCGCAATCGCGGCGCTGCACTGGTGCAACGCCTCGGTACGTCGCGAACCGCCGTCCCATCCCCTGGAGCCACCTCATGCTGAGCCTATTGAAGAAACTCACGGCGTCGACGCCTGCACCGGCCCCGGTGGAGCCTGCCGCTCCGGTCGCCAACAAGGTCGATCCGTACATGCTCGGTCTGTACGACGCGAAGCTCAGCGGCTGGTTCAACCAGGAGACCGACGAACTGTTCAAAGGCTTCAAGGTGTCGGCGGATGACATCCTGCTCGACGTTGGCTGCGGCGATGGCGGCAACGTGCATTTCTGTGGGATGCGCGGGGCGAAGATCATCATTGCCGACATCGACGGCGCCAAGGTTGAAGCCACGCGCCAGCGCCTCGGCGATACGCCGGCACGTGAGATCGAGTGCCATGTCACCGACTGCAATCCGCTGCCGATTGCCGACGGCACCGCGACTCGTGTGGTGTCCACTGAAGTCATCGAACACGTCGAAGACCCGGCGCAGTTTCTTGCCGAACTGGTGCGTGTCGGCCAATCGGGTGCGCTGTACCTGCTGAGCGTGCCGCATCCCAGCTCCGAAGACTTGCAGAAAGATATCGCGGCGCCAGAGTACTTCCAGAAGCCCAACCACATTCGCATCATTACCGAAGAGCAGTTCAAGGCGATGGTCAGCGACGCCGGTCTGGAGATCGTCAGCCACAGCCAGTACGGCTTTTACTGGTCGATGTGGATGCTGTTGTTCTGGGAAGCCAAGGTCGATTTCAGCAACCCCGATCATCCTTTGCTCAATCACTGGGCCGACACCTGGCAAGCGGTACTCGACTCACCGCGGGGCACGCAGATCAAGGACGCGCTGGACGCCGTTGTAGCGAAGAGTCAGGTGATCATTGCCCGTAAGCCCTGAGCCACGGGGTTTTGTGTAACCTTGCAGCCTTGGATTGATTGGGATTGTGCAAGGTATGCGCTTTATCGCTGGGGTATCAGCCCTGTTGGCTTCGGTGTTTTTGCTCTCTGCCTGTGAGCAAAAAGATGCACCGCCGCTCGATCAACAGCTTTACGTCTGGCAGCGGCAATGGACGCCGGCCCATGAGTCCGCGTTGAAGGACAGTCGTTCTGACTTTTCGACGTTACGGGTGCTGGCGTTGCAGGCCTTTCCGAATGCCGGGTGGAGCCGGGCGCGGATTGATCCGGCGCTGCTGAAACAGGACGGTCGCCCGTTGATCGCAGTGATCCGTCTTGATGGGCAGCTCAAGGCTCTGGATCAGCAGCAAGTCACTGCGCAAATCCTTCAGGTAATCGCCGAATGGCAAGCGCAGGGCCTGACGCTGAGCGGCGTCGAGATCGATCACGACGCCGGTAATGCACGCCTGCCGACCTACGCCGAATTCCTCAAACATCTGCGCGCTGCGTTACCAGCTACCTTACCCCTGAGCATCACTGCGTTGCCGGCATGGCTCGCCAGTCCGCAGCTGCCGACGCTGCTGGCAACGGTGGACAGCAGCGTGTTGCAGGTGCATGCGGTCAGTGATCCACGCCGCGGTTTGTTTGATGCCAAGCAAGCTCGGGACTGGGCGACGGCGTGGGGAAAAATCACCGACAAACCGTTTTACCTGGCGTTGCCGGCCTACGGCGTTGCGCTGTTGGCGGATGCCGAAGGTGCGCCAGTGGTGGAGAGTGAAGTACCACTCGAACGCGGCGGAAAACGTCGGGAACTGCTCGCCGATCCGCTGCAACTGAGCCAACTCGCCATAGCGCTGCGCAAAGACCCGCCGGAACACCTGGCCGGCCTGATCTGGTTTCGCCTGCCGCTGGCCAATGATCGCCGGGCCTGGAGCCTGACCACCTTGCGCGCCGTGGCCCGGGGTGACGCACTGAGCAGTCATCTGGCGCTGGCCTTCAGCGACCAGAATGGCCTGCAAGACATTCGCCTGAGCAACGGCGGCAACCTCGACAGCGCCTGGCCTGAACGGATCACCGTGAAGGCACAGAACTGCGAGGGTGCCGATGCGCTCGCCGGTTATGCATTGCAACAGAGCGCCGATCTGCTTACCTTCACCCGCCTGCGCGAAGGCCGTCTGCCGGCTGACGGGCAGCGCGCCATCGGTTGGGCGCGTTGCGCAAATATTGATCAAGGAGGTTCGCATGTTGACCCGTAACTGGCCCCGCCATCTGCTCTGCCTGAGCCTCAGCCTGCCGCTGGGTACGGCGCTGGCCTGCGGGCCGGACTTCCCGATGCGTCTGCTCGACAATCGCGGGCAAACGCTGGCGGACTTGCCTGAGGGCAACTTCAACTTCGAGATCAGCCGCCTCGGCAAAACCATCGCCGGCCTGAACAATGTCACCGCCGCGACCTACAATCCCGACGAAATGTACGGCGAGGAAAATGCCCGCGCCGAGCTGCGCGACAAGGCCGAACAGGCAGGTTTGAGCGCCGAGCAGCAAGCACTGGTCAAGCAACTGCGTGGCCTGACCGATGCACGTCAGGTCGAAGAGCAGGGCGCCAGTCTGCCGGCGGAAATCCGTTTGTACGTGGCTGGCGCGGTAGCGTTTGCCACGGGTGATCATCAACTGGCGACCGAATATTTCCGCAAGCTGCTGGCACTGCCGGCCGATCAGCGACCGTTGCGCAGCACGTGGGCTGCGTATTCTTTGGGGCGTACCTGGTTTGCCAGAAGCGCCGAAGCGGGTGATCCCGTCGAGGCGCTGGAACAGGCCCGTGATGCCTTCCGCCAGACGCGGCAAATGAGCATCGACGGTTTCAGCGATCCGCTGGAACTGGGGGTCGCCAGCCTCGGTGAAGAAGCACGGGTGTTGCGCAGCGCTGGCGACTGGAGCGGCGCCATCGAACTGTATGAGGCGCAGAACCTGCACGGTTCGGCGGTGGGCAACACCTCGCTGAAACTGCTGATGAATGATCTGGCGCAATTGCCCGAGCCCGAATTGGCCAACCTGCTGCAGCACAAGGCAGTGCAGCAACTGGTCACGGCATCGTTGGTCAGTCGCATGGGCTGGTCATTTGACGAACAACCGCCGAACGAGAAAAAACTCATCAAGCTGCTGCAAGACAGCACCCGTGGCAGCCTGGAAAACGCCGATCGACTGGCGGCAATGAATTATCAACAGGGCGATTACACCAGCGCCAAGGCCTTCCTCGAAAACGCCGGGGACAGCGGGCTGGCGTGGTGGCTGCGGGCAAAACTGGCAGTGCGCGATGGCGACAAAGTTGCTGCCGCCGCTGCTTATTCGAAAGCCGCGCAGGCCTTCCCGCAGAACGAGGATTGGGGTTATCGCCGCACGCCGGACTGGGCGTATGAAACTGTCCAGCCGAAATGCCGGGTCGAAGGTGAGAGCGCAATTCTGGCGCTGCAACGGGGTGAATACCTGCAAGCGTTCGTCCAGTTGTATCGCAGCAACAGCATTTATTGGTTCGATGCCGCGACCGTGGCCGAGCGCGTGCTGACAGTTGATGAGCTCAAGCGCTACGTCGATGAAAACGTGCCGGCCCCACCGGAGTTGACTCAGCAGGATCGTGACAACTATGTGCCGCTGCCGGTCGCGGCGAGTTTGCGCAATCTGCTTGGCCGGCGCTTGTTGCGTGAAGGGCATTATCAGGAAGCCGTCGCCTACTTCGACAATGACGACTTGCGACACAAGGCCAGACTCTATGGCGATCAGCGGCTGAAGGCCGATAGCGCCTGGTGGCCGACCAAGCGTGCCAGTGCCTTGTACAACGCGGCGTGGACGGCCCGCGAATGGGGCATGGATATTCTCGGTTACGAGATGGCGCCGGACTACGCCACGTTTGGCGGTAACTACAGCCTGGAATCCGTCGAACTGAAGGTCGGGCCGCTGGTGGCCGAAGACGAAGTGAAACGTCAGCAAGCCAGCGAAGCCAAACCGGATCAGCGTTATCACTACCGTTTCGTCGCCACCGCACTGGCCAGCCGCGCCGCCGATAATCTTCCGCATACCAGTCAGGCGTTTGCCGCCGTACTGTGCAATGCCGCCGGCTGGAACAGCAGCCTGGAAGAGCAGAGCGCGCTCTATCAACGGTACGTGAAGGAAGGCCCGTATGTGCTGTGGGCGGTGGACTTCGGTAATCAATGCCCGTTTCCGGACTTTGAAAACGCCAACAAGCGCTACATCACCCAGGTCACCGATTCTGCTCGTGCTGCTTTAAGGCCATACAAGCGGCCGGTGCAGATCGGTGCAATCGTGCTGTTCACGGCCGGGGCATTGCTGTTGATCAACCGTCGCCAGCGCAAGGCCCGCAAAGGCTAAGCCTGCTGCACGAAGGTCAGGCGCACGGCGAAGCCGATCAACAGGCTGCCGAACAGCCATTGCTGCAAGCGTTGGGCTGATGGACTGCGTTGCAGCCAACGGCCCAGCGCGGCGCCGGTCAGGGCGTAGGCGCTGTCGAACAGCAGACCGACGCCGACCAGCAGCATCCCTAGGGTGGCGAACTGCGTCAGCACCGGTGCGCCATTGGCGACGATGAACTGCGGCAACAGCACCGAGCAGAACAGCAAGGCTTTCGGATTTAGAAGGTTAGTCAGCAAGCCACGACGGATCGCTTCACGCCATTGCCCGTGAGTGGCAGCAACATCGCCGCTATTCAGGTTCGGCACCAGCGTGTTGCGTAAGCACTGAATACCGATCCACAACAGATACGCCGCACCCGCCAGCCGCACCACATCGAACGTCCACGGCGCAGCCTTGAACAACGCCGCCAGCCCCAGCGCCGCCAATGCCACATGACAAGCCCGGGCAATCCCCAGACCGATGGCGGTGGCCAGCGCCGCGCCGCGACCCTGACGGGCGCCGGTCTGCAACAGCAGGATCATGTCCGGCCCGGGCAACAGATAAACCACCGCCAGTGCCATAAAGAACAGCCATAAACTCGCCATGTCGCAGCCCTTTCGTTGTCGATTCGGTCTGCTCAGTCTATGGCTGAGGGGCAGGGCAGGTGCTTGCGTAGTTCGCTTCAAAAGCGGTCAGGATTGGCATAACCTGCTTTCTTTTTATACGTTAGCCATCGAGATCTGCCAAACATGAAACTGGACGCCTTCGACCGCAAGATCCTCGCCGCTCTGCAACGGGACGGGCGCCTGAGCAATGTGCAACTGGCCGATGAGATTGGATTGTCGGCGTCGCCTTGCTTGCGCCGGGTACGGATGCTTGAGGAGGCCGGGGTGATTCGCGGTTACCAGGCGACACTGGATCGGGATGAAATCGGGCTGGGGTTGACGGTGTTTGTCGGGGTCAAGGTCGAGCGCCATAACGATGAACAGGCAGAAGCCTTTTACACGGCGGTAACGGCGTTGCCGGAAGTGATTTCGGCGTTTCTGGTATCCGGGGAATCGGATTTCCTGTTGCAAGTGGTGGTGCCGGATCTGCGCGCTTACGACCGTTTTCTCACCGGCTGCCTGCTGAAATTGCCGGGTGTGAGTGATATTCGCAGCAACTTTGCGATCCACACGGTGAAGACGCCGGGAGCCTTGCCGCTGGGGCATTTGCCTGCTTGAGACCGAGTTGCCTTCATCGCTAGCAGGCTAGCTCCCACAGGGGTTTTGTATTGACCAAAAACTCACTGTGGGAGCTAGCCTGCTAGCGATGACGACTGTCCAGGCAATAAAGATTTCGCAACCTACATCTGCGTCGCCATCCCCTGCACATTCATCGCCGCCTGACGCAACGCTTCCGAGCGCGTCGGGTGCGGGTGGCAGGTAAGAGCAATGTCCTCCGCCGAGGCGCTGAATTCCATCGCCACGCAGAACTCACCTATCATTTCACTGACGCTCGGGCCGACCAGATGCACTCCGAGCACTTCATCAGTGCGCTCATCGGCGATGACTTTGGCAAAACCTTCGGTCTCGTGGTTGATCTTCGCCCGGCTGTTGGCGGTGAACGGGAATTTGCCGACCTTATAGGCGCGGCCCTCGGCCTTGAGCTGCTCTTCGGTCTTGCCGACGCTGGCCAGCTCAGGTTTGGTGTAGATGACGTTGGGGATCAAGTCGTAATTGACCTCACCGGCCTTGCCGACTATCTGCTCGATGCAGGCCATGGCCTCATCTTCAGCCTTGTGCGCGAGCATCGGGCCTGAAGTTACGTCGCCAATCACCCAGACACCGGCGGCCTCGGTGCGGTGCTGTTTATTGGCGAGCATGCCGCGTTTATCAGTGCTCAAACCGACGTTTTCCAGACCCAGCCCTTGGGTGTAAGGGCGGCGGCCGATGGCAACCAGCACGTAATCGGCTTCGAGCAATTCAGCAGTGCCGCCGGCTGCCGGTTCAACGCTGAGTTGCACGCCGTTGGCCGAGGTGGTGGCGCTAGTGACTTTTGAACTCAATTTGAAGGCGATCCCTTGTTTGCTCAGCGAACGCTGCAAGGTTTTGCCGGCCTCGCCATCGACGCCCGGGCAGATGCGGTCGAGGAATTCGACCACGGTCACCTGCGCGCCGAGGCGGCGCCAGACTGAACCGAGTTCGAGGCCGATCACTCCGGCACCGATCACCACCAGATGCTTCGGCACTTCGCTCAGGGACAGCGCGCCGGTGGAGTCGAGAATACGTTGGTTGTCGATCTCTACACCCGGCAGCGGTGTCGGTTCGGAGCCCGTGGCGATGACGATGTCCTTGGCCGTCAGCTCGATTTTGCTGCCCTGATCGCCTGTCACCGTGACCTTGCCCGGGCCATCGATGTGGCCCCAGCCCTTGATCCAGTCGACTTTATTCTTGCGAAACAGAAACTCGATGCCTTTGGTCAGGCCGCTCACGCTTTGGTCTTTCTGTTTCATCATTTGCGCGAGGTTTAGGGTCGGTTTGACCTCGATTCCCAGGTTGGCGAATTCCGCGCCCATCGCCGCGTCGTACAGTTCCGAGGCATGCAACAAGGCTTTGGATGGCATGCAACCGACGTTCAGGCAGGTGCCGCCGAGGGTCGTGCGACCTTCAACGCAAGCGACCTTGAGGCCCAACTGCCCGGCGCGAATAGCCGCGTTGTAACCACCGGGGCCGCCGCCGAGAATCACCACGTCATAGTTGCTCATGCTCTTGCTCCTGGTTGAGAGATGCGGATTACTAAAAATAGAGGGCGAATAAAATTACGAGCGTAATATGTGCGTTTCCCTACATTTCGGTCAAGGCTTCAGGTAAGCGACAGGTTGGGCATCTTTAGATAAGCGCAATTATGTACAAATATTTCACGGCTTTCGTTATATCGTAACGACAACAGACGTGAACCAATGGCTTTGGGGTGATATGCAAGTCGATCTGGACATCGATGGCACGCAAGTGACCGGACTGCCGCGCTTTCAGCAGGCGGCCACGCAGGGCCGGCGCTTGCGTCGGCTGGCTATCGGGCTCGCTGTGTTGGCCGGGGCAGGGTGGGTACTCGCGTTTTTTGTCGGGCTGTTTGCTGCGCAATCGTTATGGCCGGCGCTGCTGGTCAATCAGAGCGCAGCGTTGCTGGTGCTGGTCGCAGGCTTGCAGTCGGCAGCCTGGGTCACACAATGGCGCGCACGGGTGATCAATCCGGTAGAGCTGACGCCCGTGACCGAGGAGCCGCAGCCCGCGCCGGACGGTTGGTATGAACGCCTGCTGGATCGCCTGAGCCAGCGCGGTGTGTATCTGCTCCGCCAGATCGGCGCCGGCACGCTATGGTTGGGCGCGTGGGCGCTGCTGGTGTTACTCAGTATCGAGCAGGTGTGGAACCTCGCGTTACCGCCCGCTGCGGTCGGCTTATCAGCCACGGTCGGCGCGGCTTTCGCGTTGCTGCTGGCCTTCGGTTTGCTGGTCATCGAGCGGCAACTGGCGCAGGAAAACCCGGCGCAATGGCCCGAAGCCGGAGCGTTGGCGCAGCTGCTGCGGGTGACCATCATCAGTCTGCTGCTCGGCGCGGCGTGTCTGTTGTTTGCCAGCGAAAACTCCGTTTGGCCTGTGCGGTTGTCGGTACTGATCGGTATTTTGCCGGGATTGGTCGCGATTGAGTTGTTATTGCGCGCCGTTCTATCAGTATTCAGTCCGCGCCGCGAACGTCTCGAACCAACGCTGCTGGCGCGTAGTTTTGTCGCGGATTTGCTGCGCTGGCCGCCGCAACCCTTGCTCGCGTTGCAGCACGAATTGCACAACCGTTTCGGTATCGATCTGCGGCAGATCTGGGCCTTCAGCTACATGCGCCGGGCGTTTCTGCCGGTGCTGGCGCTGGTCGCGGCAGTCGGCTGGTTGTTGACCGGCATCCACGAAATCCCCCTGCAAGGCCGAGGCATTTATGAGCGTTTCGGCAAACCGGTCGAGGTGTTCGGCCCGGGTTTGCACACCGGTTTGCCGTGGCCGTTGGGTCGCGTATTGATCGTGGAAAACGGCGTGGTACATGAGCTTGCCACCAGCGTCGCGGAAACTCCGGCGCCGACTCAGCCCGAATCCGCTGAAGGCCCGGCACCGATGACGGCCAACCGCTTGTGGGACGCCAGTCACGTCAACGACAAATCCCAGGTGATCGCCAGTAGCCGGGGCGAGCAGCAGAGCTTTCAGATCGTCAACATGGACGTGCGTTTCGTCTATCGCATTGGCCTGAGCGATCAGGCGGCATTGGCCGCCACCTATAACAGCGCAGATGTGCCGACGCTGATCCGCAGCACCGCCAGCCGGATTCTGGTGCACGACTTCGCCTCGCGAACCCTCGACGGTTTGCTCGGCGCAGACCGCGTCGGGCTAGGGGAAGAAATCGGCCAGGCGGTGCAGAGTGATTTGCAAAAACTCGACAGCGGCGTGGAAATTCTCGCCACTGTGGTTGAAGCAATTCACCCGCCAGCCGGTGCGGCCAATGCCTATCACGGCGTGCAGGCCGCGCAGATCGGGGCGCAGGCGTTGATCTCGCGTGAACGCGGAGCGGCTGCCGAGGCAAGTAATCAGGCGCAATTGCAGGCCAGTCTGGCCAAGGATCAAGCCAGTGCCAGCGCGCATGAAATCAATGCCACGGCGCGTGCGGCAGATCTGAAATTCAGCGCTGAACAAAAAGCCTATGCCAGCGCCGGCCAGGCCTTTGTGCTGGAGCAATATCTCAGTCAGCTCAGCCAGGGTTTGAGCAAAGCCAAACTGCTGGTGCTCGACCACCGCCTGGGCGGCAGCAGCAATCCACCCACCATCGATTTGCGTACGTTTACGCTGCCGGCTGATCCAACGCCAGCGCGCACCACCGCTCAGCCAGGAGTTGCCCATTGAGCCAGTCGCACACTCACGATCAGCATGACCACAGCGGCCACGACGATCACGGCCATGGCGGGCATCACCATGGGCATCATCACCATCATCACGGTGCGCCGGAAGAGGCGGGGCCGTTCCCTTGGCGGCGCATGGGCTGGGCCGTGTTGCTGGTGGCGTTTGCCATTGCGGCGGCAAGTTTGGTGCAAGTGCGCTCGGGCGAAGCCACGGTCATCACCCGTTTCGGTAATCCGTCGCGGGTATTGCTCGACCCGGGTTTGAGCTGGCGCTGGCCGGCGCCGTTCGAGGCGGCGATTCCGGTAGACCTGCGTCTGCGCACCACCTCCAGCGGTTTGCAGGATGTCGGCACTCGCGATGGTTTGCGCATCATCGTCCAGGCCTACGTGGCGTGGCAGGTGCAGGGTGATCCGGACAACGTGCAGCGCTTTATGCGCGCAGTACAGAACCAGCCGGACGAAGCGGCACGACAGATTCGTACCTTTGTCGGTTCGGCGCTGGAAACCACGGCGAGCAGTTTCGATCTGTCGAGTCTGGTGAACACTGATGCGAGTCAGGTGCGTATCGCTGATTTCGAAGCGCAACTGCGTCAGCAAATCGATCAGCAATTGCTCGCCACTTATGGCGTGCGTGTGGTGCAGGTCGGCATCGAACGCCTGACCTTGCCCTCGGTGACGCTCACCGCCACCGTCGACCGCATGCGCGCCGAGCGTGAAACCATCGCTACCGAGCGCACTGCTATCGGCAAGCGTGAAGCTGCACAGATCCGTTCTGCCGCCGAGCGCGACGCGCGAATTGTGCAAGCGGACGCTACGGTGAAAGCCGCCGAAATTGAAGCGCAGTCGCGAGTCGAAGCCGCGCAAATCTACGGTCGCGCCTACGCCGGTTCGCCGCAGTTGTACAACTTGCTGCGTTCGCTGGATACGCTCGGCACCATCGTCACCCCGGACACCAAACTGATTCTGCGCACCGACGCGGCACCGTTCCGTGTATTGGTCGACGGCCCGCCGACGCTCGACAGCAAAAGCGGATCGCAGCCATGAATGAAGAAGTTCCACGTGGAACACATTCGTTGAATAGCCCATGGATTCAGGCCGGACGTCTGGCGTTTTTTGCCTTGTACGCGGTGACAGTGTTGGCCGCTTTGGCGTGGGCATTCTCCAACGTGCGGCAGATCGATACGCAAAATCGGGCGGTGGTTTTGCACTTTGGCGCGCTGGAACGCATCCAGAACGCCGGGCTTTTGTTGGCTTGGCCGCAGCCGTTCGAGCAGGTGGTTTTGCTGCCAGCGGCGGATCGGGTGATCGAACGCCGAGTGGAAAACCTGCTGCGCAGCAATGAAGCGGTGAAGGCTGATCGTGTCGCCACGTTCGCTACTCCGCTGAGTGATGCATTGGCCGGTTCCGGTTATCTGCTGACCGGTGATGCCGGTGTGGTGCAACTGGATGTGCGGGTGTTTTACAAAGTCACCGACCCTTATGACTTCGTGCTGCAAGGCGAACATGTGCTGCCCGCTCTGGATCGACTGGTGACACGCAGCGCCGTTGCACTGACGGCGGCGCGGGATCTCGACACGATTCTGGTCGCCCGGCCGGAGCTGATCGGTGCTGACAATCAGGCCGCCGAACGTCGTGAGCGTCTGCGTGGCGATCTGGTGCAAGGCATCAATCGGCGCTTGGCCGAATTGAAAGCCAGCGGGCAGGGCATCGGTATCGAAGTGGCGCGGGTCGATGTGCAATCGAGTCTGCCGGAGCCAGCGGTGAGTGCGTTCAACGCCGTGCTGACAGCTAGTCAGCAAGCCGACAAGGCCGTGGCCAATGCGCGCACTGACGCCGAAAAACTTACTCAGACCGCCAACGAACAAGCCGACCGTGCGCTGCAAGTGGCTCACGCTCAGGCCGGTGAACGGCTGGCAAAAGCCTCAGCCGACACCGCCACCGTATTGAGTCTGGCCAAAGCGCAGCAACAGGGTACCGACCCACAATTGCTGTTGCGCCTTTACCGCGAGCGGATGCCGAAGATTCTCGGACAGGCCGGTTCAGTGACCACGGTCGATCCGAAAGACGATTCCCGCCTGATCATTCAGGGAGCCAGTAAATGAGCGCTACTACCGCCGCACCGAGCCTGTTGTCCTCGGCCGAACAACGCCGCGCTGCGCGTCAGCTGACCCTGGCCATGCTCGCACTCGGTCTGCTCGGCCTCGGGTTGATCTGGCGCTGGCTGGTGCCCGAGCAGACCGGCGTCAGTCAGTTGCTGCTGGGTTTTGCTTCTTTACTGGTCGCGGTGCCGGTGATGCGTTCGGCGTGGTACAGCCTGCGTTATCCGAGCCTGCACGGCATCACCGATCAGTTGATTGCGCTGGCAATGCTCGGCGCCTGGGCCACCGGGGATTTGCTGACCGCCGCGCTGCTGCCGATCATCATGATCTTCGGCCATGTGCTGGAAGAGCGCAGCGTGATCGGCTCGCAAGAGGCGATTCATGCCCTCGGCCAATTGACCCGCAGTCATGCGCGTAAGGTTCAGGCTGACGGCTCGATCATCGAAGTCGATAACGGCACGCTCAAGGCCGGTGACACTGTTGAGGTTCGTGCCGGGGATCGGGTGCCGGCCGATGGACGGATTCTCTCGGGTCAGGCCAGTCTCGATACCGCATCGATCACTGGTGAATCGGTACCGGTGGAAGCGGCGGCAGGCATGACGGTCTTCGGCGGTGCGATCAACCTCGACGGTTTGCTGCGCATCGAAGTGACCCGCACCGGGGGTGAATCGACCCTCGGCAAAGTCATCGCGTTGATGCAGAACGCCGAGCGATCCAAGCCACCGATTACCCGTTTGCTCGAACGTTATGCCGGCAGCTACATGGTGCTGGTGTTGTTACTGGCGGCAGTCACCTGGTTCATCACCAATGACGCGCAGGCGATGCTCGCGGTGTTGGTGGCGGCGTGTCCATGCGCGTTGGTGTTGTCGGCACCGGCTACGGCGATTGCCGGGGTGGCGGTGGCGGCGCGGCACGGGATTCTGATCCGCAGTTCGGCGTTCCTTGAAGAACTGGCTGACCTCACTTCGCTGGTGGTGGACAAGACCGGCACCCTGACTTACGGCACTTTGCGTTTGCAGTCGATCAACAGCCCGCGTCTGGATCAGCCAACCGTGAAGGCACTCGCCGCCAGCCTCGGCGCGGCCAGCAGTCATCCAGTGAGTCGCGCTCTGGCCGGTCTGGTCAGTCAGGAAGATTGCCTGGCACTGACCGATATCCATGAACGCCAAGGACTCGGTGTGGTGGCAATGACCGCTCAAGGCGAAGCTGCTTTGGGTCGCCCGGAGCTATTCGCTCAGTTGGGTATTGCCACCACGACCGTTCCCGAACACGACGGGCCGATTGCCGGTCTGGCGCTGAACGGGGAGTTCGTTGCATGGCTGTTGCTGGCCGACACCGTCAAACCAGAGGCACGGTTTGCCCTTGGCGAGCTACGCGAACTCGGTCTTGGCCGACAATTGTTGCTGACCGGTGACCGCCAAAGTGTCGCGCAGACACTGGCCCACGAAGTCGGTTTACAAGAGGTCGAAGCGCAGGCATTACCGGAAGACAAACTCAATCGTGTGTTGAAGGAAATCGACAACGGCTTCCGGCCAATGGTGGTCGGCGACGGCATCAACGATTCGCTGGCCCTCAAGGCCGGCGTAGTCGGGGTGGCGATGGGGGCGGGCGGTGCGGACATCGCCCTGGCCTCGGCGGACATCGTGCTGATCGGTAGCGACCTGCGCCGGCTCGGCACCTGCGTGCGCCTGAGTCGTCAGTGCCGACGCACCTTGCAGGTCAACGTGATCATCGGTCTGGGCTGGACGCTGGCCATCGTGGTGTTCGCTGCATTCGGCTGGCTTGGTGCTGCCGGGGCGATGATCGCCGCGTTGCTGCATAACCTCAGCACGTTACTGGTGCTGGGAAATGCCGGGCGCTTGCTGCGGTTTCAGGAGCCTTTACTGAAGCTCGAAAAAGATATTTAAAAATATTTCTGGTTGCCCTGTAACGCCGTCGGGGCTGGTCTCTCTAGTGCTATGTCGGGACTGAACAACCTTCCAGCCGACACCCCTGACGATAACGAGGATAAGAAAAATGACTATCAGAACCGCTGCTGCTGGTGCCGCTCTCGCTTTGGCCGCCGCTACCATGTTTGCCGGTGTCGCCACCAACGCCATGGCCGCTGATGCCCAGGTTCATTGCTACGGCGTGAACGCCTGCAAAGGCCAGAACGATTGCAAAACCAAAGACCACGCTTGCAAAGGCATGGGTGCTTGCAAAGGTCAGGGCTTCAAGGCAATGACTCAATCGGCTTGCGCGAAAGCAGGTGGCAAGGTCGGCGAATAACCGACCTCCAAGTGCCGCCGCAGTGGTTCACGCCACTGCGGCCACTTTGCAAGGAGTCTGCACATGTCTGCCACTCATCCTTTCCTGGGCTATGGCCTGGGTTTGCGCAGTGCTTATTACCAGCAGATCCTCGAACAGTCGCCGGACGTGGACTGGTTCGAAGTGGTCTCCGAGAATTTCATGGTGCAGGGCGGCAAGGCTCTGTACTACCTGGACGCCATCGCCGAGCGCTATCCGCTGGTGATGCATGGTGTGTCCTTGTCCATCGGCGGGCCACACGCCCTCGATCCGGACTATCTGCAACAACTCAAGAAACTGGCCGACCGGGTCCAGCCGGCATGGATCTCCGACCACTTGTGCTGGAGTCGCGGCAACGCCCATCAGTTGCACGATCTGCTGCCTCTGCCTTACACCGAAGAAAGTCTCGAATATATTGCCGGACGCGTGGCCCAGGTGCAGGACGTGTTGCAGCGGCCATTGGTGCTGGAGAACGTCTCCAGTTATGTTCGCGCCGCGTCTGACGACTTCTCCGAATGGGAATTTCTTGCGGCCCTGAGCCGGGTCAGCGGCTGCGAGCTACTGCTCGACGTCAACAATGTCTATGTCAGTTCGCGCAATCACGGCTTCGATGCGTGGACTTTCATTCAGAGTCTGCCGGCAGACAAAGTTCGCCAACTGCATCTGGCCGGGCACAGCGATTACGGCGATTACGTGATCGATACCCATGACCATCCAGTGAGTGATCCGGTCTGGGCGCTGTACCAACGCACACTGGAGCACTTCGGCCCGGTGGCCACGCTGCTGGAGCGTGACGATCATTTCCCTCCGTTCGAAGAGCTGCTCGCCGAACTGCAAATGGCTCGTGAACTGGGTGAAAAAGTCCTGGCGGGGAGACAGCAATGCGCCTGAAAGAATGGCAATTGGCATTTGAGTCGTTTCTGCTGGATCAGTCCGCGACCGCAAACCTGACCCTGGGCGACAGCCTGATCGGCGGCCCGACGCTGGACGTCGGCACCGGGCTGGCGATTTATCACAATGCCTATCAGGCGCGATTGCTGGAGGTTCTGCGGGATGACTTCCCGACCATCTGGAACTGGATGGGCGACGAAGAGTTTGATGCTCTGGCTCAGGCTTACATCCGCAAATACCCATCCGCGCATTACAGCTTGCGGTGGCTGGGCAAGGGCTTCGAAGGATTTATCCGCGAGCATCTGGTGCCGGAGCAGAGCGCGCCTCTGGCGGAACTGGCGGTGTTGGAATGGGCGTTTACCCTGGCCTTTGATGCGGTGGACGGCCAAGCGCTGACGATCAACACCATGGCCACACTTTCCCCCGAAGAATGGCCAGCCTTGCAGGTTAAACCGATACCGTCATTGCAGTGGCTTGAATGCCGTTTCAACAGCCTCGCGCTGTGGCGTTCGGTCAAAGAGCAAAGCGATTTCCCGCACAGCGAGCTGCTGGAAAACCCACAAGTCTGTCTGATCTGGCGTCAGGGACTTATCTGCAATTACCGCAGCCTTGAGTCCGCCGAAGCCAATGCCCTGCAAGGTGTGTTCAATGAAGGCTGGAATTTCGCCGAACTGTGCGCCGAGTTAGCAGTCATTTATGGTGAGGGCGCTCCACTTCAAGCCGTCACCTGGTTGAAACAGTGGGTGCAGGATGGCCTGTTGGAGCGTCTGGAACGATAGATTCGGCTAATCAAATCGATAGCCTGCTATTTTTCAAGGATGGTCTACCCTCAGATCTGACGTCTGAAACAAGGGGGGATTTTCCATGCTCGCGCAACTTCCACCGGCCTTACAGAAACTGCAGCTTCCGCTGCGCCTGCGTCTCTGGGACGGCCATGAGTTCAATCTGGGCCCGGCGCCCAGCGTTACCATCGTCGTCAAGGACCCGCAGATGGTCACCCAGTTCACCCATCCAAGCCTTGATGCATTGGGTGCGGCGTTTGTCGAAGGCAAACTGGAACTGGAGGGCTCGATCAGCGAGGTCATCCGGGTCTGCGATGAATTGAGCAACGCTTTGCTCGATGGCGACGAAGACACTCAGCCGGTGCGTGCGGTGCACGACAAGGAGACGGACGCCAAAGCCATTTCCTATCACTACGACCTGTCCAACGAGTTCTATCAGCTGTGGCTCGATAGCGACATGGCGTATTCCTGCGCGTATTTCGAAACCGGCAGCGAAACGCTGGAGCAAGCCCAGCAGGCAAAATTCCGCCATTTGTGCCGCAAGCTGCGTTTGCAGCCTGGCGAGTATCTGCTGGATGTCGGCTGTGGTTGGGGCGGACTGGCGCGATATGCCGCACGCGAATTTGGCGTGAAAGTGTTCGGCATCACGTTGAGCAAGGAACAACTGGAGCTGGCTCGCGAGCGAGTTAAAGACGAAGGTCTGGAAGATCAGATCGAGCTGCAACTGCTCGACTATCGCGATCTGCCTCAGGACGGGCGCTTCGACAAAGTGGTCAGCGTCGGCATGTTCGAACACGTCGGGCACGCCAATCTGGCCGAATACTGCAAAACCCTGTTCGGCGCAGTGAAGGAGGGCGGTCTGGTGATGAACCACGGCATCACCGCCAAGCACACTGATGGTCGTCCGGTCGGGCGCGGTGCCGGAGACTTCATCGAGAAGTACGTATTCCCCAACGGCGAGCTGCCGCACTTGTCGATGATCTCGGCGGAGATCAGCGAAGTCGGCCTGGAGATTGTCGACGTCGAAAGCCTGCGCCTGCATTACGCGCGCACGCTTGACCACTGGAGCGAACGGCTTGAGGACAACCTCGAAGCCGCCGGCAAACTGGTGCCTCAGCAAGCGCTACGTATCTGGCGTTTGTACCTGGCCGGCTGTGCTTACGCATTCGCCCGTGGCTGGATCAATCTGCACCAGATCCTCGCGGTGAAAGCTCACGCCGATGGCAGCCATGAATTGCCATGGACCCGCGACGACATCTATCACCCTTGAGGTTAGAGAATCGGTGAAATAAGCCGGGCGATCCGCATGCCAAGTTGTTGCAGGCGGTGGATCTCCCGGCTTTCCTGTTTGTCGATTTCAAAGGCCAGGGCGAAGTCGTCGATGAGCATCTGTTCCACGGTTGCCGCAAACGCGCTGTCGACGGTCAGCAACATCACTTCGAAATTCAAGCGGAACGAGCGGTTGTCGAGGTTGGCACTGCCAATGGCGCTGATCTCGCTGTCGATCAACACCACTTTCTGATGCAGGAATCCGGGTTCGTAACGGAACACCCGCACCCCGGCGCGCACGGCTTCGAACGCGTAGAGACTGGAAGCGGCATAAACGATGCGGTGATCGGGACGTGACGGCAACAGCAGACGCACATCGACGCCGCGCAGAACTGCGAGGCGCAGCGCTGCGAACACTGCTTCGTCGGGGATGAAATAAGGGCTGGTGATCCATACCCGTTCGGTCGCCGCGTGGATCGCCTCGACGAAGAACAGCGAGCAGGTTTCGTAAGCATCTGCCGGGCCGCTCGCCAGCAACTGACAGAGCACGCCGTCCTCTGGATAAGCGTCCGGCAGGATCATCGGCGGCAGCGTTCGTGCCGCCCAGAACCAGTCTTCGGCGAATGACTCCTGCATGCACGCCACCACCGGGCCACGCACCTGAACGTGGGTATCGCGCCACGGTGCCAGTGGCGGTTTTTCACCCATGTATTCGTCGCCGACGTTGTGCCCGCCGACAAACCCGAGCAAACCATCGACCACGACAATTTTGCGGTGGTTACGGAAGTTCACCTGAAAGCGGTTGAGCCAGCCGCTGCGGGTGGCGAAGGCTTTGACCTCGACACCGCCATCGCGCAGGGCCTGGACGTAACTGTGGGGCAGGGCGTGGCTGCCGATACGGTCGTAGAGCAGGTGAATCGTCACGCCTTCAGCGGCTTTCTTCAGCAGCAGATCACGCAGACGCTGGCCGAGGCGATCGTCATGGATGATGAAAAACTGGATCAGCACGGCTTCCCGGGCTTGCTCGATGGCGCTGAAAATCGCCTCGAATGTTGCCGTGCCGTTGATCAGCAGTTTCACTTCGTTGTTGGCCAGGCACGGCATGCGCCCGAGCTTGGGCATGGCACGTAATGAGGCGTAAGCGTTCGAGGCGCGGGCGGTAAGTGCTTCTTCTACCCAGGGGCGCCAGTTCAGCTCGGAGATCGCCTGGCGCATCTGTTCGTTGGCCTGGCGTCGAGCCTTGATGTAGCCGTCGAAGGTGCTGCGGCCGAACACCAGATATGGAATAAGTGTCAGGTAGGGGATGAAGATCAGCGACAATGCCCAGGCAATCGAACCTTGGGCGGTGCGGACCGTCAACACGGCGTGGATGGCAGCGATCAAACCGAGGCTGTGTATCAGGGCGATCAGATAACCGAAGATGTGCGGTCCAAAATAATCCATGGGGCAGCCTTGCTCCTGAAGATTCAATGCCTAACAGACCATGTTCCATGGCGATTGTCGCTAATTTCTTTTTGCCTGGGCCGGGCATGAACCGAAGCACGCAGCTGACGTCTAACGGCCACTACTGATCAGGAGCTTTTCAATGAATGTTCGTCTGCTGGGTTTGGCGTTGGGCCTGGGTTTGGCGCTGCCGGTAATGGCGCAGGCGCAGATGTTGCAGCCGGGCTTGTGGGAAATGACGTCGAGTAACGTCAAAGTCGATGATCAGCCTATGGACGTGCAGTCGATCCTTGGCCAATTGCAGGGCCAGATGACCCCGCAGCAGCGCGCGGCACTGGAGAAAAACGGGATCAATATCGGCGGTAAAGGCATTCGTGCTTGCCTGACGCCAGAGCAAGTGGCGACCAATGATATTCCGCTCGCTGATCCACAATCGGGCTGCAAACAGCAGATCACCGATCGCACAGGCAACCAGTGGAAATTCCGTTTCAGTTGTCCGAAAGCGCAGGGCACCGG
Source organism: Pseudomonas sp. McL0111 (assembly GCF_052567255.1). Lineage (NCBI taxonomy): Bacteria > Pseudomonadati > Pseudomonadota > Gammaproteobacteria > Pseudomonadales > Pseudomonadaceae > Pseudomonas > Pseudomonas sp. McL0111. The sequence goes on from NZ_CP199585.1 coordinate 1,608,307, forward strand.
GGTGGCTACGTTCCTCAGTGATCGCGAGTTCACCACGGTTGCCAACGGCACGTTCAATGCCATCGGGATCAACCAGAAGGGCAGCCTGGAAACCCGTGCCGTTTGGTTGGGTCAGGATTGCGGCACTGTTAAGCCTCGCGCCTGAAAAGCTTCGCGAGCAAGCTCGCTCTCACAACTGGAATACATTTCCCTGTGGGAGCTAGCCTGCTAGCGATAGCAGACGCCACTGCTCTCACCGCATAAACCGCAAAGGCAATCCCCGACACCCCTCATTCAATCGATTGCCCTGCCAGGCAATCTGTCCCGATACCAACGTCGTATTCACCCGATGCCGAAAGCGCCGACCGGCAAACGGCGTCCATCCGCACTGAGAAAGAATCGGTTGTCGCGACACCTCCAGACTCCGCGGCTCAATCAACACCAGATCCGCCCAATACCCTTCCCGCAAATACCCTCGATCCGGAATCGCAAACAAGTCCGCCACCCGGTGGCTGGTCTTCGCTACCAGCGTGGTGATTGGCAGCACGCCATCCGCGACCAGTTCCAGTAATGCAGGCAACGCGTGTTGCACCAGCGGCAAACCCGATGGCGCCTCGGCGTATGGCCGCTGTTTCTCCGCCCAGGTATGCGGCGCGTGATCGCTGCCGATCACGTCCAGACGATTGCTCAGCAGTGCCTGACGCAACGCATCACGGTCGGCCTGAGTCTTGATCGCCGGGTTGCATTTGATCAGATTGCCGAGGGCCGGATAGTCGCGGTCATCGAACAACAAATGGTGCAGACAGACTTCAGCGGTGATGCGTTTTTGCGCCAGCGGTTTGTCTTCGAACAGCTCCAGCTCGCGCGCGGTGGTCAGGTGCAAAACGTGCAGGCGTGTGCCGTGACGCTTGGCCAGCTCCACCGCCAGAGAAGACGAGCGATAGCAGGTCTCGGCATTACGGATCAGTGCATGCGCCGCCGCTGGTAAATGTTCGCCGAACAAGTCGCGCAGGTTGGCCGCATTGGCGTCGATGCTCGGCGTGTGTTCGCAGTGGGCCAGCAGGATGGTCGGCACCTCGGCAAACAATCGCTCGAGGATCTTCGGATCGTCCACCAGCATGTTGCCGGTGGAGGCGCCCATGAACACTTTTACCCCGGCAACTTCGCACGGATTCAACGCGGCGGCGGTGTCGAGATTGTCTTGGCTGACGCCAAAGTGAAAGCCGTAATTGGCCACCGAGTTGATCGCCGCTCGGCGCTTTTTGTCGGCCAGTGCTTCGAGGGTCAGGGTGGCGGGATTGGTATTGGGCATGTCCATGAAACTGGTGATACCGCCGGCCACCGCTGCGCGAGACTCGGTGTAGATGCTGCCCTTGGCCGGTGCGCCGGGTTCACGGAAATGCACTTGGTCATCGATCATCCCCGGCAGCAACCACTGGCCGTTGGCATCGATTTCCAGGTCAGCATTTTCCCCGTTGATGCTGCGAGCAATCTTGACGATGCGGCCATGGTTGATGAACAGATCAGCGTCGAACTCACGTCCTTCGTTGACCAGCCGTGCATTGCGAATCAGCACGCTGCTCATGGTTCAGAACTCGTTCTGCAAGGCTTTGTAGCCGCGCACCAGATCGACGTTGGTGCGCGCCACATCCTCGGAAAACTCCGAGGCGCTGACGCTCACCGGGGGAAACTGCGAGAGATCGGTATTCGGTCCGATGCGGGTGGTGGAGGGCACGTAGAACGCGTCCGGCAAATCCCGGCCATCGACCACCGAGTTGTGCCGCACCACGCAACCGTCACCCACCACGCAGTTAAACAGCACGCTATTGAAACCGATGAATACCCGGTCACCGACCGTGCAGGGACCATGCACGATTGAGCGGTGGGCAATGGAACTGAACTCGCCGATGGTTACGGCTGCGCCGGATTTGGAGTGGATCACCACACCGTCCTGGATGTTCGAGTTGGCGCCGATGGTGATCGGCTCCATCTCGCCCGAGGCGTCCACTTCGTCGGCGCGAATCACCGCATAAGGGCCGACGAACACGTTTTCGCCGATCACCACTTTGCCGCAGATGATCGCGGTTTTATCGACGTAGGCTGACTCGGCAATACGCGGCAGATCGCCGGAAGGATTCTTGCGGATCATGGCTGGCTCAAGGCGTTGTACAGCGTGTTGAGGTTGTATTCGAACAGCCCGGCGAAGGTGCTGGCCGGGCCACTTGCAGCCAGTGCGTCGGAGTACAAGGTTCCGCCAATGTGCGCGCCACTTTCATTGGCGATCTGTTTGAGCAGGCGTGCGTCCTTGATGTTTTCCATGAACACCGCTTTGACCTTGGCCTGACGGATCTGAGTGATCAACGCAGCGACTTCGGCGGCCGAAGGTTCGCGTTCAGTGGACAGACCTTGGGGTGCCATGAAGTCGATGCCGTAAGCCTGGCCGAGATAACCGAAGGCATCGTGGCTGGTGACGATCTTGCGATTACCCGGCGGCAGTGAACCGAGTTTGGCCTTGGCTTCAGCGAGCAGGGCGTAGATCTGTTTCAGATAGGTCTGGCTGTTGCGCACATAGTCAGCCTTGTTCGCCGGGTCGGCGGCGATCAGCGCCTTGGTGATGTTGGCGATGTACAACTCGGTGTTCGCCAGATTGTGCCAGGCGTGTGGGTCGGGAACGGTTTCGCCGTCCTCATCCAGCGAGCGCGGAATCACTCCGTGACTGGCGCTGATAACCGTCGCCTTGGTTTCGGTGCTGGTTACCAGACGGTCCAGCCATGGTTCAAAACCCAGTCCATTCTTGACGATCAGTTTCGCCTTGAGCAGTGCTTTGGCATCGTCCGGGGTCGGCTCGTAGGTGTGCGCGTCGGCATCCGGTCCGACCATGTTGGTGATCTGGATATGCTCGCCACCGACCTGATGGACCATGTCGGCGAGGATGCTGAAGCTGGTGACCACGGGTAACTTTTCCGCTGCCGACAATGACATCGAGAGCATCAGGCTGAACAGCACGAGTAGAGCGCGCATCGGGGAACACCTCATTGGGATGTGAGCAAAGGCGGGCGGCGCAGCAAACCGTGTACCGGCCCGAACACCACGGACAGCAGATAACCGACGCCTGCAACCAGCACGATGGCCGGGCCGCTGGGCAGCGAGTAGTAAAACGACAGGAGCAATCCGAGCCAGACCGACAGGCAACCGATGAGGCCGGCGATGGCGATCAGGGCCGGCAAGCGACGACTCCAGAACCGAGAAGCCGCGGCTGGAAGCATCATCAAGCCGACCACCATCAGTGCGCCGATGGCCTGGAAACCGATCACCAGATTGAGCACGACCAGGGTCAGGAACACGCCATGAGCGAGTGGGCCGAGTCGGCTGACGGTTGATAGAAACAGTGGGTCGAGCGTATCGAGCAGTAGCGGTTTGTAGATCAGCGCCATGGCGATCAGGCTCAATCCTGAGACCCACAGCATGCCAGTGAGCGTCGGTCCGTCGACGGCTAACGCCGAACCAAACAGCAAGTGCAGCAGGTCCAGACGTTTGCCGGCGACGCCTAGAATCAGCACGCCGCTGGCCAGCGAGATCGGGTAAATAGCCGCGAGGCTGGCGTCTTCACGCAGGCCGGTGCGGCGGGTGATCCATGCGGCGAGGCCGGCCATGCTCATGCCGGCACCGAGGCCGCCGATGGTCAACGCCGGCAAGCTCAGGCCGGCGAACCAGAAGCCCAACGCGGCGCCGGGGAGGATGCCGTGGGCGACGGCGTCACCGATCAGGCTCATGCGGCGCAGGATCAAAAACACTCCGAGCGGCGCAGTGCTGCAGGCCAGAACCAGACCGCCGATCAGCGCCCGGCGCATGAACACGAACTCGTTGAACGGTTGCCAGAAATGCGCGACAGCGAGCATCAGGCCACCTGCATGTTGGGTGTGGGTTGGATCAGTTCGGCGCTGGTGCCGTAAACACAATCTTGGTTCTTGATCAGCAGCGTCTGCGGGATGTGCTGGCGCACCGCAGCGAGGTCATGGCAGACCATCACTATGGTTCGTCCTTCGGCATGCCAGGCGTGGATGTGTTGCCACAGCAGTTTTTGGCCCAATTCATCGAGCGCGGCGTGGGGTTCGTCGAGCAACAGCACGGGTGTGTCGGCGAGGCTTAAACGAGCGAGCAGGGCGCGTTGCAGTTCACCGCCGGAGAGCGCCATCAGTGGACGTTGTTCGAGGCCGCTCAGATGCCAGTTCTCCAGTGCTGCGCTCAGTCGTTGTGCGCGCAGTGTTGTCGACAGTCGGCGTCCCCAGAAACCTGCGGCGACCAGTTCTTCAAGGCTGATGGGGAACTGGCGATCAAGGTGTTGCTGTTGTGGCAGAAAAGACAATCCACCCTGACGTGGAACACTCAGCGTGACTTTGCCTGCCAAGGGTTTTTGCAGGCCGGCGATGACTTTCAGCAGGCTGCTTTTACCGCAGCCGTTGGCACCAATGATCGAGGTCAGGCTGCCGCTTTCTAGTTCCAGGGAGAGGGGCGAGGTCAGAGGCTGGCCGGGTGCGCCCCAGCTCAAGGCTTGGCAGCGGATCATGCGCTCTCCCGAGTCCAGTGACTTTCAGCAACGGCATCGTGGGCGTGCAGGCTTTCGGCGTGGATCACTCGCAAGTGGAAGGCGCTGACCCCCGGTGATCGGCGCAAGGCGAGATTGAGCCGGCGCGCTGCGTCTTCGCAGAACATAAGGTTCTGCCCATTGGCGAGGGCGAATGCTTGCTCGTCGGCGCGTTTTACTGCGGTTTGCACCGCGGTGCCGAGGGCTGCTTCGGCATCATTGATGATGACGCTCAGCGGCAATTCGTCGATGAACTCGTCGAGGTGAAGGTGCAGTTGGGCATTGCTGCGCTGGCTGTGCGGTGTAGCGACGATGCCTTTGGTTGAACCGAGCCAGGCTAAAACTTCGGCGTGTTGCAGCGGCTTGTTGGCGAAATCATCGACGAATTGCGCTTGGATAAGTTGCCGGGCCAATGCAGCGGAGCAGGGACAGGTAGAGGAATAAGCGACGTCGATTTTTAGTTCCACGTGGAACATCTGGTTTTTCAGGCTTGCTGCGATGCTCAGTGGATAGCTTTTCCAACCGGCCAATGGGCTAATCAGCGCGGGCCTTTTTAGCAGCAAATCGGTGTGAATATTCAGATAGGCGTTGTTAGATAAACCTTCATGACTGTCGAGAAATTGCTGGAGTACTCTGCGCAACAGGGCGGGTGAAAGGTTTTCTCTTTCTAGCACTTCCAACGCCAGATACAGACGTGACATATGAATGCCGCGCGCCTCGCCATCATCGAGACTCACCCCCGCATCGGCTTTCGCACTGACACGTTGGCCCTCCAGTGAAACAGGCAGAGCGATGCCGCACATGCCCACCCATTCGAGTGGCAACGTTTGGCGAGCGGCCTGCGCAGCGATATCCGGGAGTGTCAGCGCATTCATGTTCAAGTCCATCGTGTTGATTGAATTTGATGTTACATTATAACAATTCAAATCACGATGCCTTTTTCATGAACGGGCTTTCATATGCACAGACGCCATCTGCTTAATCTGATTCTGGCCAGCGCGGCCTTCGCTCTACCTTTCACTGTTTCGGCCACGCAAATTCGCAATGCGCGGCTTTGGCGTTCGGATGACAAGTTGCGTTTAGTGTTCGATCTAAGCGGGCCCGTTCGCTACAAAACCTTCTCTTTGAGCGCTCCGGAGCGGCTGATCATTGATCTCACCGGCGCAAATTTGAGTGGTGATTTCAGTCAGCTGGCGCTGGAAAACACGGTGATCCGTTCGATTCGATCCGGACATTTTGGCCAGGGCGATACGCGGATTGTTCTCGATCTGAGCAGTCCAGTGTTATTGAACAGCTTCCTTTTGGCGCCACAGGACGGGCAAGGGCATCGATTGGTGCTGGATCTGGTGAACAGCAAGACGCCAGTTTTACCAATGGTTCCACGTGAAACACTTGAGAAAAAGGGCCATCTCAAGCGCGACATTATTGTGGTTGTTGACGCTGGGCACGGTGGTAAAGACCCTGGTGCAGTCGGCTCCAAGGGCGAAAGAGAGAAAGATGTGGTGCTGTCTATCTCGCAACTACTCGCCAAACGCCTGAAAAAAGAGAAGGGATTCGACGTCAAACTGGTGCGCAATGACGATTTTTTCGTTCCTTTACGCAAGCGTGTAGAGATCGCTCGTCAGCACAAAGCCGACATGTTTATCTCAGTGCATGCGGATGCTGCACCGCGTCTGACCGCTTCCGGCGCCTCGGTTTATTGCTTGTCTGAAGGGGGCGCAACGTCCGCGACTGCCCGCTTCATGGCCCAGCGGGAGAACGGCGCAGATCTGCTCGGCGCTACCAGTCTGCTCAATCTGAAGGATAAGGACCCGATGCTCGCCGGAGTCATTCTCGACATGTCGATGAATGCGACCATCGCTGCAAGTTTGCAGCTTGGCAGCACGGTATTGGGCAGCTTGGCGGGCATCACCACGCTGCATCAGAAGCGCGTGGAACAGGCGGGTTTTGCCGTGCTGAAGTCGCCAGATGTGCCGTCGATTCTGGTGGAAACAGGCTTCATTTCAAATGTGCGTGATAGTCAGCGACTGGTTACCGCGAGGCATCAACAGGCTGTAGCCGATGGATTGTTTGAAGGATTGCAGCGTTATTTCCAGAAGAATCCCCCTGTCGACAGCTACATGGCCTGGCAACAGGAGCAGCAAAAAGCGCGGGTCTAGCAGCCGGTGATCCGGCTGCAAGTGAACTTGGCACTGCTGCCACCGGAACTGGAGAAGCGATTGATCGTGGTCCAGCCGACGCGACGGGTATAGCCGACCCAGGCTTCCCCGTCGGAGGCGATGCCGGTGAAGAACGTCAGTTGCCCGAAGCGACTGTTGGTTTGTGCCCAATAACGTTGACTGCTCTTGTCGAAACCCCGCAGGTAAATCGTGCTGCCGGCCGTGTTGACGCTGTAAGCGTTGCCCTCGGCATCGACACAGGCCAGCAGATTAGCGCTGCGCGTGCAGTTGGCGAGGGCTGGAATTTGCGCCCAGGCGTTGGCTGCGCTCAACAGGGCAAGGCTCAATACCGCGCATTTCGACGCATTTTTCATCACATTTCCTGAGGAGCAAATTACCTGCAGCTTCCGGTTCTTTGTCGTCTACGGCAAGAGGGGGCTGGCTTATTCATATTGTTATACTATAACATAAATTTGAATTAAGCCTGAGTCAGCCGATTTTCAAGCGTCCGCTTCTGCGAGCACTTCGTTTGAAGCCAGAGAACGTCACGCGCTACGCGAACGCACCGTTTCGGGCGTTGATCGGCTACTACCGTGAGGATTACCCCATGTCTACCCAGCTTCCTGTGACCGTTCTTTCGGGCTTTCTCGGCGCCGGAAAAAGTACACTTTTGAATTACGTACTACGTAATAGAAACGGTTTGCGCGTGGCGGTGATCGTAAACGATATGAGCGAGATCAATATCGATGGCAGCGAAGTTCAGCGCGATGTCAGCCTGAACCGTGCAGAAGAGAAACTCGTGGAAATGAGCAACGGTTGTATCTGCTGTACGTTACGCGAGGACTTGCTTGAAGAGGTCAGCGAACTCGCCCGTGATGGCCGATTCGATTACTTGCTGATTGAATCGACCGGAATCTCCGAGCCGCTGCCGGTAGCGGAGACCTTCACCTTTCGCGATGAACAGGGGCAAAGCCTCGCGGACATCGCCCGTCTCGACACCATGGTCACCGTCGTCGACGGCATGAACTTCCTGCTTGATTACCAGGCTGCGGAAAGCCTCGCCTCTCGCGGTGAAACCCTTGGCGAGGAAGATGAACGTTCGATCACTGACTTGTTGATCGAGCAAATCGAGTTCGCCGACGTCCTGCTGATCAGCAAGATCGACCTTATCAGCAGCAGCGAGCGCGAAGAGCTGACGGCGATCCTCAAAAACCTCAACGCCATCGCCGAGATTGTGCCGATGGTGATGGGCGAGGTGCCGCTGGAGAAGATCCTCAATACCGGCCGCTTCGATTTCGACAAAGCCGCCCAGGCCCCCGGCTGGCTACAAGAGCTACGCGGCGAACACATCCCGGAAACCGCCGAGTACGGCATCGCATCCACGGCTTACCGCGCGCGCCGGCCGTTCCATCCGCAACGTTTTTTCAGCTTCATTGATCGTCCGTGGTTGAACGGCAAACTACTGCGCTCCAAAGGGTTCTTCTGGCTCGCGAGCAAACCTACCGACGCCGGTAGCTGGTCTCAGGCTGGCGGCTTGATGCGCCATGGTTTTGCCGGACTCTGGTGGCGGTTTGTGCCAAAAAACCAATGGCCAGAAGATCAGGAAAGCACCGCTGCGATCATGGAAAACTGGACCGCCAGTGTCGGAGATTGCCGTCAGGAGCTGGTGTTTATTGGCCAGAACATCGATTTCCTGCAGCTTGCGAAGGAACTGGATGACTGCCTGCTGACCGATGCCGAAATGGCCGTCGGTGCCGAAGGCTGGCGAATGCTGCCGGACCCGTTCGGCCCTTGGCATGAAGAGGCCGCCTGATGCTTGCGCTGAAACTGCAGCAAAACAGGACGCGCTATCAGCATCAGGGCCCGACCCCCAAAGCACTGGCGCGAATCCTTGAAGACCCGATCAACCTTGCTGTTTGGCAGCGCCAACTGCCGCTGCACATCGCCGAGTTCGCAAGTTTGTTGTTATCACTTAACGAGCCTTTGGCGGAATCGCTGTGCCTGGAGTTATTGGACGAGGAGGCTGAACCCGATCTAACAGGATTGGCCGCAGGCTTTCGCGATCTGGAAGGTTATGAAGGCTTTATCGCCGATCTGAAATGGCTGACCAGCGCCTTCGCCTGCCTGCTCGGCGCCAAACGTATCGGCCTGCGTCTGCGGGTGCTGGACAAGGCCATGTGCCCGCGTTTTCACGTCGACCATGTGCCCGTGCGCCTGATCACCACCTATGCTGGCATCGGCAGCGAATGGCTCAAGGAAGGCGCGATGGATCGCCAGCAACTGGGTCAGCCGAACGCTGAGCCGCAAGACGCGCGGCAGATTCAGCAACTCGCCAGCGCTGACGTGGCGCTATTGAAAGGCGAGAAGTGGCACGGCAATGAAGGCTTCGGTCTGATCCATCGCTCGCCACAACTGGCCCCCGGCGAGCAGCGGCTGATATTGACTCTCGACTGGCTCGGCTGAAGCCTCAGGGCTTGAGCCAGTTGCCTTGGCTCTGGCTCTCGCAGTACGGCTGCAAATACGCGGCGTCGGTGGCCACGCCGTAATAGTGGATATCCTGGCGATAGGGCATATTGGCGACTTGAGCGTTGCTGCACACGCCGAAAGCGCCGCTCGGGCATTGGTCGACGTATTGCACTTCGACTTTTTGTCCGGCCAGATTGGGCTGGCAGAAGCCGTCGCTGAAGAGTTTTTCCGGGATGTTGCGATTCTGCTGGCAGACTTTCACGTCGAGCCGTTCTGCCTGGCTATGCACCACGCACGCCTGAGCCAGCGCTTCGCCCGACAGCAGCATCAACAGCAACGACCATCCCATCCACCGCATCTTCGACCTCCTCAGAAAACTTGCGCCCATGTTGCAGAACATTCCTACCCATGTCATCGCCGGGCCGTTGGGCGCCGGCAAGACCAGCCTGATTCGCCACCTTATGGCCCAGCGACCGGCTGATGAGCGCTGGGCGGTGCTGATCAACGAGTTCGGCCAGATCGGCCTCGACGCCGCGCTGCTGATCCGCGATGCCGATGGTATCGCACTGGGCGAAGTGGCCGGCGGCTGCCTGTGTTGCGTGAATGGCGCACCGTTTCAGATCGGCCTCGGACGTTTGCTGCGCAAGGCGAAACCGCACCGCTTGTTTATCGAGCCTTCCGGGCTGGGGCATCCGGCGCAGTTGCTCAAGCAACTCAGTGAGGCGCCGTGGCTCGGAGTTCTCGCGGTTCAGCCCTGCGTGCTGGTGCTGGACGCTCAGGCGCTGGCGGCGGGTAAGGTGTTGCCGGCAGCGCAACAAGGCGCGTTGGCCAGCGCGGGATTGTTGTTGCTCAACAAGGCCGATGATCTTGATGACATGACTCGGCAGAAAATCGCCGATCAGTTGCCGCCCATCAGGCTGATCTGGACGCAGCAGGCGCAATTGCCCTTGAGTGAGTTACCGGGATTGGCGGCGCAAGCGGCGGCGGGTGTGGATAAGTTGGTCGTTCCCAAAGGATTGGAGCAAATGCCGGCGATCTGGACTGATCCGACGGCGCCAATCTGCCTGAGTCAGGCGCAGGAGGGCGGCTGGAGCATCGGCTGGCGTTGGCATCCGAGTCAGGTGTTTGACGAGCAGCGCATGGCCGATTGGCTGCAAGGGCTGGACTGGCAGCGGGCGAAACTGGTTATCCACAGCTCGGACGGCTGGGTTTCGGCCAATGCTTTGGATAACGCCGAGTTGAGTTGGCAGGCAAGTGAATGGCGGCAGGATTCACGGATAGAGCTGATTTTCGGCGAGGCACAGGATGTTGCGGCGCTACAGAAGGCAATGTCTGGCTGTCGGTCGAATTAAAGATCAGCAGATCGCAGCCTCTAAGGCTTCCACTTGGTATGTTCCTGGCGCCACTGGCTTAGCTCGATGACTTCGGCTCGGGGCTTCTGGACTTCGACCACGGGTGGCGTGTCGTCGAACGGGGCCGGGTAGGGCGCCAGTTCGATCTGCGCGCTATGGGCGCCGAACTGGGTGATGGTGCCGTTGTGACGGGTTTCGCCGGTCACGGTGAACTCGAAGTTGTACACCCGGGCCAGGCGCCGACGACCGCTGGCATCCTTGATGAAACCGATCTTCTTCAGCGCAACGTTGCCGTCGAGCAACTCGACGCGCACGTTCAGACAGTGCTGTTTGACCCGCTCCAGCGCCCGCTCGCGCAAGCCGTGGTTGTGCCAAAGCCACGCGCCGGCAGCGGCGAACAGCATCAGCACGAAAATGTTTTCGAGGGTCAGCATCAACAAGGAACTCCAAAAGATAGCGTCAGCTTAACTGCGTCGCCGGTCTGTCGTACAGGCTGCGTTTCGTCGCATACTGCGCGGCTTGAATTTCAATCGTTTTACGGAAAAACCCGAATGAAACGTACACCTCATCTGCTCGCCATTCAGTCCCATGTGGTGTTTGGCCACGCCGGCAACAGCGCTGCGGTCTTTCCGATGCAGCGGGTCGGGGTGAACGTCTGGCCGCTCAACACGGTGCAGTTCTCCAATCACACCCAATACGGCCAATGGGCGGGCGAAGTGCTGTCGCCGCACCTGATTCCCGAGCTGGTCGAAGGCATCGCCGCGATTGGCGAGCTGGGCAACTGCGACGCGGTGCTGTCCGGTTATCTGGGCAGTGCGGCGCAGGGACGGGCGATTCTCAGCGGTGTGGCGCGAATCAAGTCGGTCAATCCCAAGGCTTTGTATCTGTGCGACCCGGTGATGGGCCATCCGGAGAAAGGTTGCAGTGTGCCGACCGAAGTCAGCGATTTCCTGCTGGAAGAAGCGGCGGCGGTGGCGGACTTCATGTGCCCGAACCAACTGGAGCTGGACAGCTTCTGCGGGCGCAAGCCGAGTTCGCTGTTCGATTGCCTGGCCATGGCGCGTTCATTGCTGGTGCGCGGGCCGAAAGCAGTGCTGGTCAAGCATCTGGACTATCCGGGCAAACCGTCCGACGTTTTCGAGATGTTGTTGGTGACTGCCGACGAGAGCTGGCATCTGCGCCGTCCGCTGTTGGCGTTTCCGCGTCAACCGGTGGGCGTGGGCGATCTGACTTCCGGACTGTTTCTGGCGCGAGTGCTGCTTGGCGACAGCCTGGTGGCGGCGTTTGAATTTACCGCTGCGGCGGTGCATGAAGTGCTGCTGGAAACCCAGGCGTGTGCCAGTTACGAGTTGCAACTGGTGCGGGCGCAGGATCGGATTGCGCATCCACGGGTGAAGTTCGAGGCGACTTCGATCAGCCTCTGAGGCTGCGCTGCCTCCATTCGCGAGCAGGCTCGCTCCCACCTTGGAATGTAATCCCCGTGGGAGCGAGCCTGCTCGCGAAAGCTATCTGAAAGACGAAATGATCAAGCGTCGCCCTTGATCTCCTGATAGCGCTTCTCCAGCTCCTGACGGATCTGCCGACGCTGCTGGGCCTGCATGTAGCGGCGTTTGTCTTCGCTGTTCTGCGGTTGCAGCGGCGGGACGGCGGCCGGTTTGCGCTGGTCATCCACCGCAACCATGGTGAAGAAGCAGCTGTTGGTGTGGCGCACCGAGCGCTCGCGGATGTTCTCGGTCACCACTTTGATGCCGACTTCCATCGAGGTATTGCCGGTGTAGTTGACCGACGCGAGGAAGGTCACCAGTTCGCCGACATGAATCGGCTCGCGGAAAATCACCTGATCCACCGACAGCGTCACCACGTAGCGACCGGCATAACGGCTGGCGCAGGCGTAGGCCACTTCGTCGAGGTATTTGAGCAGGGTGCCGCCGTGGACATTGCCTGAGAAATTGGCCATGTCGGGGGTCATCAGTACCGTCATCGACAGCTGGGCGTTTCCGGGTTCCATAACGTTCTCACGGGTCAAGGCTGGGTTGCTGGAAGCACCTCTGCGGGTGCCTGGTCGCTTTTCAAAACCACCGTTATCGGGACGCCAGGCGACAGGCTGCCGTCACGCCGGGATCGATCTGTTTCCATATATTGCACCGCCTTTCAGCCGGAAGTCGCGGTGTTACCCTGCAAAAGCCCCTGCCCAAGGGCAATTCCTACACGAAAAGCGGATTTTTACCCAGCTCGCCCAGACTTTTCTGACGTCTGCCCGCGAGCCATTCATTCAAGGAGCCCACGCCATGCATGCCATCAGCTTTATTCAGGATCTGGCAGTGATCATGTTGGTCGCGGGTGTGGTGACCGTACTGTTTCACCGTTTCAAGCAGCCGGTGGTGCTCGGCTACATCGTCGCCGGTTTCATCATTGGCCCGCACACGCCGCCATTCGGCCTGATCCATGATGAAGAGACGATCAAGACCCTCGCCGAGCTGGGGGTGATATTCCTGATGTTCTGCCTCGGGCTGGAGTTCAGCCTGCGCAAGCTGTTCAAGGTCGGTGCCACGGCGTTTATCGCGGCGTTCCTGGAAATCGTGCTGATGATCTGGATCGGCTACGAGATCGGCCGCTGGTTCGACTGGAACACCATGGACTCGCTGTTCCTCGGCGCAATTCTGGCGATCTCCTCGACCACCATCATCGTCAAGGCGCTCAACGATCTGAAGATGAAGAACGAGCGTTTTGCCCAGTTGATCTTCGGCGTGTTGATCGTCGAAGACATCCTCGGCATCGGCATCATTGCCTTGCTGTCGAGCATTGCGGTCAGCGGCACGGTGAGTTCCGGCGAGGTGTTTTCCACGGTCGGCAAGCTGTCATTGTTCATGATCGTCGCGCTGGTGATCGGCATCCTGCTGGTGCCGCGACTGCTGGCCTACGTGGCCAAATTCGAAAGCAATGAGATGTTGCTGATCACCGTACTTGGCCTGTGTTTCGGCTTCTGCTTGCTGGTGGTCAAGCTTGAATACAGCATGGTGCTCGGCGCATTCCTGATCGGTGCGATCATGGCCGAGTCGCGGCAATTGCTGAAAATCGAGCGCCTGATCGAACCGGTTCGCGACCTGTTCAGTGCGATCTTCTTCGTCGCCATCGGCCTGATGCTCGATCCGATGATTCTTCTGCAATACGCGTGGCCGATTGCGGTGATCACCGTGGCGGTGGTGCTGGGCAAGATGTTGTCCTGCGGCCTCGGGGCGTTTATCGCCGGCAATGATGGACGCACCTCACTGCGCGTTGGCATGGGTCTGTCACAGATTGGCGAATTTTCCTTCATCATCGCCGCGCTGGGCATGACCTTGCAGGTCACCAGCAACTTCCTCTATCCGGTAGCGGTGGCGGTTTCGGTGATTACCACGCTGCTGACGCCGTATCTGATCCGTGCTGCCGACCCACTGTCGATCAAGTTGTCTGCTGCGATGCCTCAGCGTCTCGGGCGGGTGTTCGGCATGTACGGCGAATGGTTGCGCAGTATCCAGCCGCAGGGCGAGGGCGCGATGCTGGCGTCGATAATCCGGCGGATTCTGCTGCAGGTCGGGGTCAATCTGGCGCTGGTGATCGCGATATTTTTTACCGGCGCATTCTTTGCCGGGCGACTTTCGATCTGGATGCAGGACTGGATCAGCGATCCGAGCTGGCAGAAAGCGCTGATCTGGGGCGGCGCGCTGCTCTTGTCGCTACCGTTTCTGATCGCGGCTTATCGCAAGCTCAAGGCGCTGTCGATGTTGCTCGCAGAGATGGGCGTGAAGCCGGAGATGGCCGGGCGTCACACACAGCGAGTGCGCCGGGTGATCTCCGAAGTGATCCCGATTCTCTCGCTGCTGGTGATTTTCCTGCTGCTGGCAGCCTTGTCGGCCAGTATTTTGCCGACCAACAAGTTGCTGGTGCTGATCGCCGTGGTCGCAGCCGCCGTGGCGGCGGTGCTGTGGCGCTGGTTCATCCGCGTGCACACGCAGATGCAGGTGGCCTTGCTCGAAACCCTCGACAACCACAAGGAGTCGTCGGGGCACTGACCACCCGGGGCGTTGGGGCGATCAGCTTTCCAGCCAGACGTCCCGTGCCCAGTGCCATACCGATTCCCAGGTTTCTTCGGCAATCAGCTCTTCTTCGGCCTGCCACAACACCACGGTGCCGTCTTCTTCGACGCAGTAGTAGTCGTCGCCGTCCTGGCAGATCGGAATCAGGCTGCGGTCGACGCCGGCATCCCAGGCGTTGGCGGCAACGTCCGGCAGATAGGTGTGCGATTGCGGGTCGGTGACGGTCACCGGCTCCAGGCTGCCGTAGACCACGTCGCTCACGGTCAGCAGGAATTCTCTGAAGACAAACGGGATATCGATGAACAGTTGTTCTTCGATTTCCACCAGTTGGTCTTCGTCAGGCAACTCCAGCGGAACCGGTACGGGTTCGTTGGCTTCGCGCAATTGTTCGATGATTTCTTCCACGTCCGGGATCCTCTTGCTTGTATGGCGCGGTTTATATGGGGCGGTTTATACAGTAGCTCGCTATAGATGCAACTGCGAAATAGAAAAACCCCGGACGAGTCCGGGGTTTTCGTTACTGCATGCTTAACGCAGGAAGTATCAGCCGTTCTGGCGGATACCGGCGACCAGCCAAGGCTGGTTGTCGCCCTGTGGACGTTCCATGTTCCAGCTTTCGCTGAACACTTCGCCCTGGTCGAAACGCGAGTTTTTCGACACGCCGCTGAAGGTCAGGGTGGCGATGGTCTTGTCTGCACGATCATCCACGCCATCCAGTTGTACCTGGAGGTTATCGATGAAGGTCGACTGGAACGCATCACCCAGTTCAGCACGCTCACGCTTGAGGAACTCGAGCATTTGCGGGGTCACGAACTCGGCGATCTTGTCCATTTCGTTGGCATCCCAGTGCTGCTGCAGCGACTGGAAGTGGCTGCGCGCAGCTTCAAGGAAGCTATGTTCGTTGAACCAGGCTGGCGCGTTGATCACCGGACGGGCGGCAGCAGGTGCAGCCGAACCACCGAAGATCGAACCCATTGCCGCTGGCTTCTGTTCGAACACTTCACGCTGCATCGGCGCGCCAGCCGGAGCCATGTGCTCCTGCTGCTTGCGTCGACGAGCGGCGATGAAACGGAAGATCACGAACGCGATCACAGCCATGATCAGGATGTCGAAGATCTGCATGCCCTGGAAGCCGCCGCCCATGAACATGGAAGCGAGCAGGCCACCGGCGGCGATGCCGGCCAGAGGGCCGAGCCAGCGCGACGCACCGCCGGCCTTGGCCGCGGCGCCAGCGGCACCGGCAGCACCAGCGGTCGCCGCAGCGCCGCCCATGCCTGGAGAAGAAGGAGCCATCTGGCTGGTCTGGTGCGACGGCGCAGCGCCGGCGCTTTTGCCACCACCAAAGCGCTTGGCGTTGGCGTCGAGGCTCATCGTCAGGCCGATGCACAACGCCATGGCGATGCTAAGAAAACGTTTCATAAAGGGAATTCCCGTTTGTGGAGACACGCGCGCCATGTTGCACAGCTGAAGTGTTACTGGCTAGCGAGAGAGTGTTTCGGGCTTTTGCCTGACAGGTTACGTTCAGCTCAGTCGAAGCAATAAGGCCATGTACTTTTGTCTGTAGGAAAACCGGACAGGTTCAGTGAGAAAGGTGCTTAGCGACGAAACGCCAGCATCACCACACCGGCCGTGATCAGGCCGATGCCGCCCCATTGGCGCAGGTCGAGTTTTTCGCCCAGCAGGACCACGCCGAGCACCGCCACCAGCACCACGCTGAGTTTGTCGACCGGAGCGACCAGCGAGGCCGGGCCGACTTTCAGTGCGCGGAAGTAGCACAGCCACGACGCGCCTGTGCCCAGACCGGACAACAGCAGGAACAGGTAGCTCTTGGCGGAGATCGATCCCAATGACTGATATTGGCCCGTGGCGTACAAAATCAAGGCCAGGCTGACCAATACCACGATGGTGCGCAGCAGCGTGGCGAAGTCGGAATTGACGTTTTCGATGCCGACCTTGGCGAAAATCGCCGTCAGCGCGGCGAACGTGGCCGAGAGCAGCGCCCAGAATGTCCAGGAAGAAAAGAAGCCTGAGCCCATGGAAATGTCCTTGATAGATCATCCAACGCTGAAACCTGTGGGAGCGGGCTTGCCCGCGAAGGCGTTGTGTCAGTCTGAATAGATGTCGACTGATCACCCTATTCGCGAGCAAGCTCGCTCCCACATTTGGTCCGGCGTAAGCTTTAAATCGCTTCCAGCTTCGCGTAACCGAGCATCAACCACTTGCTCCCTTCGCTGAAGTTCACCTGCACCCGTGCCTGCGCACCTGCGCCTTCGAAGTTGAGGATCACCCCTTCACCGAAGATCGAATGCCGCACAGCCTGGCCGAGGCTGAAGCCGGTTTCCGGAATCTCGCTGCCGCTGAACAGGTTGCTGCCACTCATCGACTGATTGCCGCCGAACGGTCGGCTGACGCTGTTCGACAGACGTACTTCCTGAATCAGACCTTTTGGCACTTCCCGTACGAAACGCGAGACCTTGTTGTAGGTTTCGCTGCCGTAGAGGCGTCGGGTCTCAGCATAGGTCATCACCAGATTTTGCATCGCCCGGGTGATGCCGACGTAAGCCAGACGCCGTTCCTCTTCAAGACGCCCCGGTTCTTCCAGGCTCATCTTGTGCGGAAACAGGCCTTCTTCCATGCCCACGAGGAACACGTAAGGGAATTCCAGGCCTTTGGCGCTGTGCAGCGTCATCAACTGAATGCTGTCTTCGTGCTCGTCGGCCTGAGTGTCGCCAGCCTCCAGCGAAGCGTGGCCGAGGAACGCAGCCAATGGCGTCAGTTCCTCGTCTTCTTCGGTGTTCTCGAAGTTGCGTGCAGCGCTGACCAGTTCCTCAAGGTTTTCTACCCGGGCCTGACCTTTCTCGCCTTTTTCCGCTTCGTGATAAGCGATCAGGCCGGATTGCTCGATGACGGTCTGGGTCATCAGGTGCAGCGGCATCTCGGCGCACTTGGCGGCGAGGTTTTCGATCAGCTCGATAAAGGCACCGAGGGCGCCAGCCGCGCGACCGGTCAGGCCTTTGTTGGCGACCAGCAGGCGCATGGCTTCCCACATCGACACATCGCTGTGGCGTGCATGTTCGCGGATCGCTTCGACGGTTTTCTCACCGATGCCGCGTGCCGGAACGTTGATCACCCGCTCCAGTGCCGCGTCGTTGCCGCGACCTTCCAGCAAGCGCAGGTAGGCCATGGCGTTTTTGATTTCCGCACGCTCGAAGAAGCGCTGGCCGCCGTAGATGCGGTACGGAATGCGTTCGCGCAGCAAGGCTTCTTCGAGAACGCGTGATTGGGCGTTGGAGCGGTACAGAATCGCGATATCGCTGCGGGCCAGGCCGGTTTTCAGCGCGCTTTCGATGGTTTCGACAACGTAGCGTGCTTCGTCGTGCTCATTGAACGCGGCGTACAGGTTGATCGCTTCGCCGTCGCCCCCGTCGGTCCACAGCTCTTTACCGAGGCGTCCGGTGTTGTTGGCGATCAGGGCGTTGGCCGCTTTGAGGATGCCGGCGGTGGAGCGGTAGTTCTGCTCCAGACGAATGGTCTCGGCGTCCGGGAAGTCGGCGGAATACTGGTGGATGTTCTCGATTTTCGCGCCGCGCCAGCCGTAGATCGACTGGTCGTCGTCGCCGACCACCATCAGGCTGTCGCCGCCATGACCGAGCAGACGCAACCAGGCGTACTGCACGGCATTGGTGTCCTGGAACTCGTCCACCAGAATGTGCCGGAAGCGCTTCTGATAATGCGCCAGCAGACCCGGATGGTCGCGCCACAGGTCGAGAGCGCGCAGCAACAGTTCGGAGAAATCGATGACGCCGGCGCGCAGGCAGGCAGCCTCGTAGGCTTCATAAATGCTGCGCATGGTGGCCAGGTACAGATCACCGCTGGCCTGAATGTGTTTCGGGCGCAGACCTTCGTCTTTCTGCCCGTTGATGAACCACTGCGCCTGACGGGCCGGCCAGCGTTGCTCGTCGAGTCCCAGCTCGCGGATCACCCGCTTGACCAGACGCTGCTGGTCATCGCTGTCGAGAATCTGGAAGGTCTGGCTCAGGCCGGCTTCCTGCCAATGCGCCCGCAGCAAGCGGTGCGCCAGGCCGTGGAAGGTACCGACCCACATGCCGGCCGGGTTGATACCCATCAACTGCTCGATGCGGTGACGCATCTCGGCAGCGGCCTTGTTGGTGAAGGTCACCGACAGAACGGAGTGGGGCGAGGCGTTTTCGACCTGGATCAACCAGGCGATACGGTGCACCAGCACTCGGGTTTTACCGGAGCCAGCACCGGCCAGGACCAACTGACGGCCAACGGGGGCCGCTACGGCCTGGCGTTGGGCATCGTTGAGAGAGTTCAGCAGAAGGGAGAGATCATCGCGCATCGGCGCATTCTAGGGTGCGCCGCCAGCCCGGGCAAACCGAGCTTTGCATTAGCCGATGAAAGTCCTGCCAATGACGACCGGTCGGTCACTGCCTGAAGGCGTCAGCCCGTCTGGCTCTGCGGGTTTTGTCGATGTCTCGGAGGCGAAAAGTTTCGTTGAAATTATGATCTGGAGCAGTTTGGCAAGTGGGTTGGCTTGTGTATGCTCCGTCCACGTTTCGGGCGCACGCCCCCCTTATAAGAACAAGAACGTTGCCCATGACCCTCAGCTCCGAACTGTCGGGCCCCTCTGTGGAACCCCGGGTTATCCGCAAGCATTACGCCATGGAGATGGCGGTAGAGCGCACGCGCCTGTTGTATCAAGGCTCCTTGTTGCCCACTCTTTTCATGTTGATCAATGGTCTGGTCTGCGCCGGTTTGCTCTGGAGCCCGCAGCGCTACTTCGTGGTCAGCATCTGGCTGGTGTGGTTGCTGTCGCTGGTGGCGCTGCGGGTGATTCAGGTCGCCGCGTTCGATTCGGCGATCCCCAATCGCCAGGCGCAGCCAATCTGGGGCCGGATGTTCCTGCTCGGTTCGACCATGACCGGCCTGACGCTGGCCGGCGCCGGCATCGCTCTGGTGCCCGCCGACAATTTCATACAGCAAGCATGGGTGTTCGGCCTGATCGGCGCCGCAACCCTGTCGGCGAGTGTTGCTTACGCGGTGAGCCTGCCGGCCTTTCTGTCTTTTACCTTGCCGTGTCTGCTGCCGGCCATCGGTTATCTGTTCTGGGGTGGCGACGAACTGGCGCGTGGCTGGGGCTGGCTGGGATTGATCCTGCTCGGTTCGCTGAGTGTGGTGGCGTGGCAGGTCAATCGCCTGATCGACCGAGGCCTGCTGCGACGCTTCCAGAATCAGCACCTGATCGAACATTTGCAGCAAGCCCAGGCCCGCAGTGACCAGCTCAATAAAGAGCTGGCGAAGGAGATCGAGCATCGCCGCTGTGCCGAGGGCAAGCTGCGCGAGGCGCAAGTCGCGCTGGAAGATCGCGTTGCCCAGCGCAGCCGCGAACTGGACGTCGCCAATCAGGCCCTGAGCAAAAGCGAAGCGCGGCTGGCGCTCGCGTTGAAGGCCAGCGAACTGGGCTTGTGGGACTGGAACCTGCAAACCGACGAAGTCCATCACACGCAGATTCAGGAGCTGTTCGGCCTCGCCCCGGAATACGTCACGGCGATCCTGCGTGACCTCAAGCCGCGCCTGCACTCGGAGGACGTGCCGGCGCTCAAGCATGCGCTGATCGAACATCTGAAGGGCCGCACCGAGGACTATCAGATCGAATACCGCGTGCGTCACGGCGACGGTCATTGGGTCTGGATCGAAGACCGTGGGCGTGCGGTGGAGCGTAGCGAAAGCGGGCGGGTGATCCGCATGGTCGGCACCCGGCGCGACATCAGCGCCAGCAAAAACCTCGAACAGCAACGGCAACTGGCGGCAACGGTGTTTGAAGCGGCCAGCGAAGGCATTGTGATTCTTGACCCTGATTACGCGTTGATTGCGATCAATCAGGCGTTCAGCCGGGTCACCGGTTATGACATCGATGACATGCTCGGGCGCAACGTTGTCGAGTTGCCTTGCAGCCGCGATGCCCGTCGCCATTACGTCACGATCCGCCAAGCCCTTGAGCAGCACGGCAGTTGGCAGGGCGAACTGGTCGAAACCCGCAAGAACGGCGAGCTTTATCCACAATGGCTGCAATTGAACGCAGTGCGCGATGGTCGGGGAAACGTCAGTCATATTGTGGGCTTCTTCGCCGATCTTTCGGCCCGCCGCGAATCCGAAGAGCGCATGCGCTACCTGACGCATTATGACGAACTGACCGGGCTGGCCAATCGCTCGCTGTTCCGCGAACGTCTGCATGAAGCCCATCAGCGCGTGCGCCAGGGCGGGCGGCGCAGTCTGGCGCTGCTGCACATCAATCTGGATCGCTTCAAGTTGCTCAACGACAGCCTCGGTCACGAGGTCGCGGATCAGTTGCTGCAGAAGATGTCGCGACGGCTGGTCAACGCTTTGCCGGAGGCCGACACCATCGCCCGATTGTCCGGCGACGAATTTGCGGTGCTGTTCGATGCGTACGGCAATTTGTCGAGTCTGGCGCGGGTGGCGACGCGGCTGTCGGCCAAGCTGCGCTTGCCGCTAACAGTTGAAGGGCATGAACTGGTAGTCAGCGCCTCGATGGGCATCAGTATGTTGCCGGACAACGCTCGGGAAATTTCCGCACTGGTCAGCCAGTCGAACATGGCCATGCAGCACGCCAAGCATCTGGGCGGGAACAACTTCCAGTTCTACACCGAGAGCTTGCAGGCCAGCACCCTTGAGCGCTTGCAACTGGAAAACCAGCTGCGCAAAGCCATCGAGGAAAAGCAGTTGAACGTGTTCTACCAGCCGAAACTGTGCCTGGCGACCGGTCGCCTGAATGCGGCGGAAGCGCTGGTGCGCTGGGATCATCCGACCATGGGCCGGGTGCCGCCGGGGGACTTTATCGGGCTGGCCGAGGAGACCGGGCTGATCGGCCCGATTGGCGAATTCGTACTGCGTCAGGCCTGCTGGCAGGCGTGCGAATGGCAGCGTCAGGGTCTGGCGCCGCTTCGGGTCTCCGTGAATCTGTCAGTGCATCAACTGCGTCAGGGCAAACTGGTCAGTCTGGTACGCCAGGTACTGGAAGAAACCGGCCTGGCGCCACACTGCCTGGAGCTGGAACTCACCGAAAGCCAACTGCTCGACAGCGTCGAACACATCATCGCGACCTTCCAGCAACTGCGCGACCTCGGGGTGAAGCTGGCGATTGACGACTTCGGCACCGGCTACTCGTCGTTGAGTTATCTCAAGCGCATCCCGGTGGATTACGTGAAGATCGATCAGGCATTCATTCGCGGTCTGGGGCAGGGCAGTGAAGACGCGGCGATCACCCGGGCGATCATCGCCATGGCGCATGGACTATCGCTGAAAGTGGTGGCCGAAGGCGTCGAACGCGAGGATCAGCTGGAATTCTTGCGGGCCGAGCGTTGCGATGAAGTGCAGGGCTATCTGATCAGTCGTCCGGTCGAGGCCATTGCGCTGGCCAGGCTTCTGCGTGAACAGGAAAACCCGCTTTAAGGGCTACATGCAGCCCATCGCGCCTGATACGGGGGCATCGAGTTACGCATTGAGCAGGCAAAAAGCCGATTCATGTAGTATAACTACAAGCTTGCTACATCCTTGGCGTCTGCCCATAAACAGTCCTGCCCACAACAAGAGTCCAGCCCCTTGAATCTGCTGCAACACATTGCCCAGTCACGTCACCTGTTACGCAAGTCGGAGCTCAAGGTCGCCGACCACGTGCTGCTTGACCCTGCGGCGGTGATGCACAGTTCCATGGCCGACCTGGCCCACAGCGTTGGCATCAGTGAGCCGACCATCGTGCGCTTTTGCCGCGCCATCGGTTGCTCCGGTTTTCAGGATCTGAAACTCAAGCTGGCGCAGAGCCTCGCCGCCGGTGCCAGCTTCGGCCAGTTCGCGATCCACGAAGACGACTCCGTCGCCGACTACAGCCTGAAGATTTTCGACACCACCCTGCACACCTTGATGGAGGTTCGCGAGAAACTCGATCCGGTGGAATTGCAGCGTGCGGTGACGCTGATGTCGCAAGCACAGCGCGTCGAGTTCTACGGTTTTGGCGCGTCGGGCGCGGTGGCAGCGGATGCGCAGCATAAATTCTTCCGCTTGCTGCTGACCGCAGCGGCGTATTCCGATCCGCACATGCAGGCGATGTCGGCCGTCACCTTGAAGCCGACCGATGTGGCGATCTGCATTTCCCAGTCCGGTCGCTCCAAGGATCTGCTGATCACCGCCAACCTCGTGCGCGAGAGCGGTGCATCGTTGATTACCTTGTGCCCGAGCCAGACGCCGCTGGCTGAGCTGTCGACGGTCAATCTGGCGATCGATGTGCATGAAGATACCGAGATCTACACGCCGCTGACTTCGCGTATCGCGCATCTGGTGGTGATCGATGTGTTGGCGATGGGCGTGGCCATGGCGCGCGGTCCGAGCCTGGTCAATCACCTCAAGAGCGTGAAGCGCAGTTTGCGCAGCTTGCGATTGTCTCCGAAAGCGGCAAAAGCCCTTGATGACTAAAGTCATCGTAAGGTCGTTCCGACCTTAATCGCGAGCAGGCTCGCTCCCACAGAGGATCTGCGGTGAACACAAACTCTGTGTCTTATCGGGATCAAATGTGGGAGTGAGCCTGCTCGCGATGGCATCTATGAAAACACCGCAACCATCCGCAAGTTTCATCGCACTGTCATCCGCGCGCAGCCAAACCGTCATCCCTCGCGCCTATCGTGAAACTCCCGTAATCGCCTTGGGAGACTCGAAATGGCTCAGCCTTACGAAGAACGCAACAGCGCCGCGAAGACCCGTCGTCAGCAGGAAGATCAGCGCCGCATGGAATTCCGTCGTGCTATCGAAGATCGCTTCGAACTTCGCCAGCTTCAGGCCGAAATCGGCGACTTCCCCGACATCAATCACTGGCAGGCAGCACTCGCAGCTTCCCGTCGAAGCGCTCAACCAGCGCGCTGATCTGCGTCCGTTCGCTGCGGATAAACGCCAGGAAGGCGTGCGCCACCGGTGACAGGCGTTTGGCCTTGGCCTGCACCAGGCACCAACTGCGCAGCAGCGGCAATTCCTCGATCGGCAACTCGACCAGTCCGCCGGTCGCCAGCTCTAGGTTCAGGGCATGGCGCGTCAACAGCGCCAGGCCCAGACCTGCCAATACGCACTCGCGCTGAGCTTCGGCGGATGCCACTTCCTGGGTCTGGGTGAAGTGCACGCGCTTCTCTTTGAAATACTCTTCGCACGCCAGTCGAGAACCCGAGCCGGGTTCGCGGATCAGCAGCGTATAGGGTTCCAGATCCTGTAAACGCAGCGGGCCCATGTGCGCCAATGGATGATCCGGTGGAGCGACGGCGACAATCGGGTTGTTGAGAAAGGGCAAAAACTCCAGGCCCATGTCCTGCGGGACCATCGACATGATCACCAGATCATCGCGGTTGTCGGAGAGGCGGCGGATCACTTGGCCGCGATTGACCACTGTCAGTTGCAGATTCACTTCCGGGTGCTGGCGCTTGAAGGCGGCGAACAGGTGCGGCACAAAATATTTGGCGCTGGACTCAACTGCCAGCTTCAATTGTCCCTGCAGCGATCCCTGCATGTCCGATAGCTGCATATCGAGGTTTTCCAGACGCCCGAAAATGTCCCGGCTGGCGCGTTGGAGTGCCTCAGCGGCTTCGGTCATGTAGAGTTTTTTGCCGACGTAATCGAACAATGGCTGGCCGATCAGCTCCTCCAGCTGACGAATCTGTAGGCTGACGGCCGGTTGCGTGAGAGACATTTCCTCGGCTGCGCGGCTGTAAGAGCGTAAATCACACACTTCGTTGAAGATTTGTAATTGACGCAATGTCATACGCATCAAGGACTTACGCATTTTTATAGGCTCTGGCCGGGGGCTGATGGTTTAACTATAAGTCTTTGCTTATGCCTGACCCAATAATTATTCATTTTTGTTAATCCCTTGTGGGCGCTAGTGTGAAGACGCGACCAGATTGAAACATTTGGTCACGCGTCGACCTGGGTCTAGCAGGTCGTGATGCCACCGGCTCAAGGGAACCTCCAAGTGATAACAAAGATCCTGATCGCCAACCGTGGTGAGATTGCCGTAAGAATCGTGCGAGCCTGCGCCGAAATGGGCATTCGCTCGGTTGCGATCTTTTCCGACGCCGACCGGCATGCCCTGCATGTGAAGCGTGCGGATGAGGCCCACAGCATTGGTGCCGAGCCACTGGCCGGCTACCTGAACCCGCGCAAGCTGGTGAACCTGGCGGTGGAAACCGGCTGCGATGCATTGCACCCGGGTTACGGTTTCCTTTCGGAAAACCCCGAGCTGGCAGACATCTGCGCCGAACGCGGAATCAAATTCATTGGTCCATCGGCTGAAGTGATTCGCCGCATGGGCGACAAGACCGAAGCCCGCCGCAGCATGATCAAGGCTGGCGTGCCGGTCACACCGGGCACCGAAGGCAACGTCGCGGACATCGCCGAAGCGCTGACCGAAGGCGACCGTATCGGTTACCCGGTGATGCTCAAGGCCACCTCCGGTGGTGGCGGTCGCGGCATCCGTCGCTGCAACAGCCGCGAAGAACTCGAACAGAATTTCCCCCGGGTCATTTCCGAAGCGACCAAGGCCTTCGGTTCGGCGGAAGTGTTCCTGGAAAAGTGCATCGTCAATCCGAAACACATCGAAGCGCAGATTCTCGGCGACAGCTTCGGCAACGTCGTGCATCTGTTCGAGCGTGACTGCTCGATTCAGCGCCGCAACCAGAAGCTGATCGAAATTGCCCCGAGCCCGCAACTGACCCCGGAACAGCGCGCCTACATCGGCGACCTGTCGGTGCGTGCGGCCAAGGCCGTGGGTTACGAGAACGCCGGCACCGTGGAGTTCCTGCTCGCCGAGGGCGAGGTGTACTTCATGGAGATGAACACCCGGGTGCAGGTCGAACACACGATCACCGAAGAAATCACCGGGATCGACATCGTCCGCGAACAGATCCGCATCGCCTCCGGCCTGCCGCTGTCGGTGAAGCAGGAAGACATTCAGCACCGTGGTTTCGCGTTGCAGTTCCGCATCAACGCCGAAGATCCGAAGAACAACTTTCTGCCGAGCTTCGGCAAGATCACCCGTTACTACGCCCCCGGCGGTCCCGGCGTGCGCACCGACACGGCGATCTACACCGGTTACACGATTCCGCCGTTCTACGACTCGATGTGCCTGAAGCTGGTTGTGTGGGCGCTGACTTGGGAAGAGGCGATGGACCGTGGGCTGCGCGCCCTCGACGACATGCGTCTGCAAGGCGTGAAGACCACCGCCGCGTATTACCAGGAAATCCTGCGCAACCCGGAATTCCGTAGCGGCCAGTTCAATACCAGCTTCGTCGAAAGCCACCCTGAACTGACCAACTACTCGATCAAGCGCAAACCCGAAGAGCTGGCCCTGGCCATCGCCGCCGCCATCGCCGCCCACGCAGGCCTGTGAGGAATACAACAATGTCCAAGAAGATCTTTGTCACCGACACCATCCTGCGCGACGCTCACCAATCGCTGCTCGCCACCCGCATGCGCACCGAAGACATGCTGCCGATCTGCGACAAGCTCGACAAAGTCGGCTACTGGTCGCTGGAGTGCTGGGGCGGCGCGACGTTCGACGCCTGCGTACGCTTCCTCAAGGAAGACCCGTGGGAGCGTCTGCGCCAACTGCGCGCGGCGCTGCCTAACACCCGTCTGCAAATGCTCCTGCGTGGGCAGAACCTGCTGGGCTACCGCCATTACAGCGACGACGTGGTCAAGGCCTTCGTCGCCAAGGCTGCGGTCAACGGCATCGACGTGTTCCGTATCTTCGACGCGATGAACGACGTGCGTAACCTGCGCGTGGCCATCGAAGCAGTGAAAGCTGCCGGCAAACATGCCCAAGGCACCATCGCGTACACCACCAGCCCGGTGCACACCATCGACGCGTTCGTTACCCAGGCCAAGCAAATGGAAGCCATGGGTTGCGACTCCGTGGCGATCAAGGACATGGCCGGTCTGCTGACCCCGTACGCCACCGGTGAACTGGTTCGCGCATTGAAAGCCGAACAGTCGCTGCCAGTGTTCATCCACTCGCATGACACTGCCGGTCTCGCGACCATGTGCCAGCTCAAGGCTATCGAGAACGGCGCCGACCACATCGACACCGCAATCTCCAGCTTCGCTTCGGGAACCAGCCATCCAGGTACCGAATCGATGGTCGCGGCGCTCAAGGGCACCGAGTACGACACCGGTCTGAACCTCGAACTGTTGCAAGAGATCGGCCTGTACTTCTATGCCGTGCGCAAGAAATACCACCAGTTCGAAAGCGAATTCACCGCCGTCGACACCCGTGTGCAAGTCAACCAGGTGCCGGGCGGGATGATCTCCAATCTTGCCAACCAGTTGAAAGAGCAGGGTGCCCTCAACCGCATGGGCGAAGTGCTGGCGGAAATCCCGCGCGTGCGTGAAGACCTCGGCTTCCCGCCGCTGGTGACCCCGACATCGCAAATCGTCGGCACCCAGGCGTTCTTCAACGTGCTGGCTGGCGAGCGCTACAAGACCATCACCAACGAAGTGAAGCTCTACCTGCAAGGCGGCTACGGCAAGGCGCCGGGAGTGGTGAACGAAAAACTGCGTCGTCAGGCGATCGGCAGCGAAGAGGTAATTGACGTACGTCCAGCCGATTTGCTCAAGCCGGAAATGACCAAACTGCGTGCCGACATCGGCGCGCTGGCCAAGTCCGAAGAAGACGTCCTGACCTTTGCGATGTTCCCGGACATCGGGCGCAAATTCCTTGAGGAGCGTGCCGCCGGCACCCTGACCCCGGAAGTGCTGCTGCCGATCCCGGAAGCAGGCAGCGTGGCTTCGGCTGGCGGCGAAGGCGTGCCGACCGAGTTCGTCATCGACGTGCACGGCGAGACCTATCGCGTCGACATCACCGGTGTCGGCGTCAAGGCTGAAGGCAAGCGTCACTTCTACCTGTCCATCGACGGCATGCCGGAAGAAGTGGTGTTCGAACCGCTCAACGAATTCGTCAGCGGTGGCAGCAGCAAGCGCAAGCAGGCTTCGGCCCCGGGCCATGTCAGCACCACCATGCCGGGCAACATCGTTGATGTGCTGGTCAAGGAAGGCGACACCGTCAAGGCTGGCCAGGCTGTACTGATTACCGAAGCGATGAAGATGGAAACCGAAGTCCAGGCCGCGATTGCCGGCAAGGTCACCGCCATTCACGTTGCCAAGGGCGACCGGGTCAACCCGGGCGAAATCCTGATCGAGATCGAAGGCTGAGATAACCGCCTCGATCCAACGCTTTAAACCTCGGGGGGGCATGTGCTCCCCTTTTTTTTCGCCCGTTGGAAGCTGCCGCAGGCTGAAATCTTCAAGATCAAAAGATCGCAGCGTGCCGCAGCTCCTACAGAATGCGTTTTGTCAGAACGCCATTCGCCATTGGCCCATTACGCCGTGGCTGCGGCTGTCGGTGCCGGCCTCGGCGGTGAGGCCAACGCCAACGGTGTGACGTGCCGAGAGGGTGAGATCCAGACCCGCGTCGAGCATCAGGCTGTTGCGATCTGTCTCGGCGCCGGCCACCTCAAAGCTTTTCCCTCCGCTCACCAATTGCTGACGTGTCTCGTTGGAGAGCTCGCCATAGGTGTGCTTCACGCTCGCACTCAGGCGCGGAGTCAGCTGCATGCCGTTGTCCAGACGATTGATTTTGGCAACGCGCAAGCCAAGAGTGCTGCTCAGATTGTCCTGAGTCTGGCCGTGCACTTTGAGCGCCGCATCACCTCCTTTCTCGGTGTAATCGTCGCGTTGATAGCGCTGATAACCAAGGCTGGCGAACGGTTCGATACTGACATTGCCTCGTCCGAGGTTGTAGCCGACTTCGGCAAAGGCTTGCTGGGTGTTGGCGTCGTAGTTGCTCTTGAGGTGGTTGCTGAATCCGCTGAATGCTACCCGGCGTTTGCCGCTTCCATCATGGCCGCCGTATGACGCGCCGAGCCGTAGCGCGAACGGTCCGTCCTGACGTACCGCGTAGGCGCCGAGGTGCCAGCTGTCGAGGTCGCCATCGAATTGCCGGGCATCCAGCCGGGTTTGCGATTTGCCGCCCATCAGGCCGACATGCCATTGCTCATCGAGTCGCCAGTCGGCGCCCAGCACAAGGCCTTGGGTGGAGTGTTTCAGGGTATCGAAGTCGCGATCAACCTTGCCGCCGTGCCCTAAAGCTTGCAGCCAGACCCGTCCCGAATCTTCACCACCAGCGGCCAGACTTGGCGCATTGGCTGATCGACTTGAGCCATTGCTGTCGAGTTGATTCATCGCCGAGAGCATGCTGGCGCTGACCGGATTAATGCTGTTCAGGGTGGCGTTTGCGAGGTTGGCGTTGCTGCCGGCTGCGAGTTGCTCAATGGCGGCAGTTGCAGTTGTTTTGTTGCTATTCACAAGGGTGCGAATGGCCGTGTTTGAGGTCGCAGCTTTGGATGTATCGACGCTACGGGCGAGGGCTTTACCGCTTTCCGAGTCAGCCAGTTGCTCAAACGCAACGGCGTTGCGTTGGTAAGTCAGGGCTACTTGGTTGGCAGAGTAAGAAAGTGTCGGTTTCATGAAGGCAAGGTTGTTGGTTATCTCCCCGAATTCACCTTCAATTTTTTCGGCCAACAGAACCGAATGCACTGTGCTGTTGGCATAGTCACCTGGTACTCCGTGAACCTGAAAGGCAGCATTGGCCAGCACGGCAGTGCCTTCGACCAGAACAGGTGTGGAGTAGCCCTTGCCGTTTACACCATAGGAAAAAATCGCCCCCTCGGAAAATTCCAGATTGCCATTAATGATGGGTGATCCAAGATCCGGGCTTGCGACCAGTGCGCCGTCTACATACAGGTTGGTGACTGCACCATGACCGCCATAGACAGCATTTGACTCGACATAGGCATCGCCTTTTATCAATCCGTTGTTGAACAGGCTTGCTCCGGTTTTAATCTCGGTATCGCCGTGAAACTCATGCTGCAACCGCCATTCGCCCCTGGCGACCCGCATGCCAGCGAAGTTCGCAGTCTCGCCAATTTCGCCTCCTTGCGAGGCATTCAACAGCAAGCCGTTTTTTCCCTTGCCGCCATCAATCCGACCATCCCACTGGGCTCCGCTGCTGATCACCAGCAGGTCATCTGCCTCGCCCAGTTGCAGCGAAACCCCGTTGATATTCTCAAGCGGCTTTGAAAGGATCGTGTGTTGTGTTGTGTAGGCGTTCTTGAATTTGTTGAAGGGATTTTCTTCGACAGATGCTTCTACTGTTTCAGGCTCGGGGAAGTCGAGAAGCTCATAGAAGACGGCATCGAACTCAACGGGGATAGCGGGTGGTCGCGGATTTGGTGTTTTTTGTTCCTGCGGATCAGCGGTCCAGGCCGAATGTTCCAATGGTCCGATGAATTCTTTGATTTTAAAAATATCATCGTCGAGCGGAACCGCTTTCACAGGTCTCTTTTTCCGCGGCTTTGGATCTTGTGCATCAGTCACCGCGGAAACTTCCGCTTGCTGTGCCATGGAAACGTCTACGCAGCTGACTGCCAGAGCAATTGCCAGTGCCAGATGTTCAGGTCGGTATTTGTGTTGGACAGCCATCAAGTTCGGCCTCTGTAAAGGGAGGCCAAACTCTAAGGGGACAGGCCTATGGCCCGATGTCAGCTACTTCCCACGTCTTTGCAGGTGTCGTCAGTTTGTTCTGCGGAAAACTGACGACAACGGAGGAAAGTGCAATTTTGCCGGGCGTTTCCGATGCCTTTTCCTACGCGTGTTCCAGATACCACCCGCTGGCAATAATCAGAAACTCATCTGCCACTGCCCAATCAACCCATGATTGCGACTGTTGCTGCCAATCTCGCCGCTATACCCCACGCCCAATGTATGGCGCGCCGAAATCCCCACATCCAGTCCCGCCTCCAGCACCAGACTGTCGCGATCCAGTGATGAGCCATCAACATTGAATGCAGTCCCGCCAGTCACGAACGCTTGCCGCGTCGAGCTGCTGACATCGCCATAAGTGTGTTTCCAGCCGACCGCCATGCGCGGGGTCAGGCTCATGCCGTTGTCCAGGCTGCTCAGGTGCGCGAGGCGCAGGCCGAAGGTGCTGTTGAAGTTGTCCTGGGTCTGGCCGTCGACTTGCAAAGCTGCAGCGCCGCCCTTTTCCTGATAGCTGTCGCGGTGGTAGCGCTGATAGCCGAGGCTGGCGAACGGTTCAGCGCTGAGGCGGCCGTTGCCCATGGCGTAACCGAGTTCGGCGAAGGCTTGCTGGCTGTCGGCGTCGTAGTTGCCTTTGGGCCGATCACTGAAACCGTTGAACGCCACGGTGCGTTTGCTCTCGCCTTGATGGCCGCTGTACGCCGCGCCCAGACGCAGTGAATACGGGCCGCTCTGACGCAACGCGTAAACCCCGGCGTGCCAGCTCTCGACATTGCCATCGACGCCAGTTGCGTCCAGATCGGTCTTCGAGTAACCGCCGAGTACGCCCAGACGCCATTGCGGTGTCAGCGACCAGTCTGCGCCGAGCACGCTGCCTTTGCTGCGCTGCTCCAGGCCACTGTTGCCGTGTTTGCCATTGAGCTTGCCGTAGCCGCCGATGGCTTGCAGCCAGATGCGTCCACGGGCGTTCGGGTCGTTCAGGTTACGTGCTTCGGAAGGTACGCCGTTTGCCGCGAGCACCGGAGTGTCGCGTTGATCCAGTCCAACCATCAGGCCCGGGCCGCCGCCCATTTGTTGCATTGCCGAAAGCATGCTGCTGCCGACCTGACTGCTGGCGCCGAGGGTGGCACTGGTCAGGTTGGCGTTGCTGGCGCCAGCGAGTTGCTCAATGGCGGCGCCAGCACTGTTTTGGGTGGTGTTGAGCAATGCGTTGTACAGCGCATTGTTTTTGCCCATCGAAGCGAGGCTGTTGGCCGCGTTGCTGCCGTTGCCGGTGACGGCAAACTCATTGAACGCTACGTCGTTGCGGGTGTAGGTCAGATCGACCTGAGTCGGGGTGTAGGCGAGTGTCGGCGTGAGGAACGCGTAGTCGCTGGTGACTGTGCCGAAAGTGCCGTTGACCCGCGCCGCTTGCAGCACGGTGTATTGGCTCTGCCACGGATAAGTGCCGGTGCCGGGATTGATCGCCAATGTTGATCCATTGAGATTGGCCGTGCCGCCGACGATCACCGGGGCACTGCTGCCGTCGGCGTTGACGCCGTAAGCGAGGGTCGATGCGCTGCCCATGTTCAAATCCTGAACGATGGTTGCCTGACCGAGGCTGGTGTTGGTGCGCAAGGTGCCGTTGACATTGAGATTGCCGACCGAGCCGCCACCGGCATATACGCCGCCAGCATCCACGGTCAGAGTGCCGGCAATGCCGCCCTGGTTGATCAGTGTCGCGCCGTTGCGCACCGCGCCGCCGTCACTGAAATCGCCGCTCCCGGTGAGGGTCCACGCACCTTGTTTGACCTCCAGCCATTCGAAGTTGCGACTGGCACCGAAGCTGCCGCCCGCTGCGTCGTCCATCACCACCTGATCGTACCCGCTGCCGCCATCGACCACGCCGACGAAGCGGCTGCCATTCTTCAGGGTCAGGCTGTCGTTGCCGCCGCCCAGATCCAGCGCCAGGCCATTGCTGCCGCTGATGGTGCCGCCGTTGATCACGCTGTCGGCGAACTCGCCGACGAACTTCACACCGAAACCGTCGAGACCCTGAATGGTGCCGAAGTTTTCCAGCGTGGTGGCCCCGACTCCGGAGCCGCCGCTACCGTCGTCCACCAGAATTGCCGCGTTGGCGCCGCTGATCAGCGCACCGCTGGCGTTGTGAATGAAACCGCCGCCCAGCGCGATGCCTTCGCTGCCATTGGCGAAACCGCCCTTGTCCACGCCACCGGCGCCGACGCCTTGAATCGTGCCGTAGTTTTCGATGTGGGCGATTTTGTCGATATCCACGCCATCGCCGTCGCCATTGGGTTGCAGCCCGGAGTAGGCACCCGTGATGGTGCCGTGGTTGATCACTGTGCCGTCGCCATCGGAGCCAAAACCGGAGCCGTTGCGCCCGGTAATTTCCCCGTAGTTGACCAGCGTTGCACCGAGATCGGTGGTGATGCCATGACGGCCGCCGGAAATCATCCCGTAGTTGGTCACGCTGACGCCGCTTGCGGAGTCGATATCGATGCCGTCGAATTTTTCGTCGGCGTTGTGCGAGTCGCCGGTGGAAATCTCGCCGTAGTTGGTAATCGTCGCATTGGCGCCGGTCTTCATACCGTCACTGGCATCGCCGCGAATCAGCCCGCCCGCGCGGTTGATGATCGTGGTTTTGACTCCGTCACTGCGCAGCGCATCCAGATCCAGCGCCTGGCCGGTGGTCGAGCGAATGATGCCGCTGTTGTCGATCAACAGACTGCCGCTGACGAAATTGCTGTCGATGCGCAACGCATCATTGGAACCGAGAATCTGCCCGCCGCTGCGGTTGTAGATTTTGTAGTCACGCGCCTTGGTCAGGTCGCCGCTGCTGTCGATGGCACGGCCACCGCTGGAGATGATCTTGCCCGAGTTATCGATCACCACACCGACGCCGCTGGTGCTGTCCTTCAGGCTTACGGCCTTGCCGCTGTTGGTGATACTGCCCGGCGCCGAAATCGTCAGCGTGTCACTGCCGCCAAGGGTTTGCGAGGCGGTGGTGGCGGTATCGATCTGCACGGTTTTGCCGTGGGCGATGTTGGCAGTGATCAGCAGGGCGATGGCGAGAGACAGACGCTGAGGCGGGAAGGGCATTGGGGGACGGCCTTTTTGTTATAAGCGGGGCGTCCTGTATAGCGGAGGGTTTTTACAGAATGATGTCTAAAGTGTGATTGATCACATCTGCATTATTTTGCGTTTTGATGGAGGATATAAACAGCGTATCTGCATTTTGTTGCAGATCAATCATGTCATGTTGAACTAAAAATGCACTATATTGCATTTAAAGCCAAACAAAGGCTGCGCGGAATGCATTTAAGTGCAGGTGGAAAACCATGTACAACCTGACATTACAGATATTCACCGCTGGCCAATGGCAAGACGCCATGGTCTTGAGTTTCGACAATCCTGAACAGGGGTTCGAAAGTCGCTGCAGTTTTGGTTACGAGACCGCTTACCTGGTCGATAACATCGACGATATAGGATCTCGTTTTTCCAAGGCTGTGAGTGCGCGGTTCCCACTGGATTGGGAAGGACGGCGGTCCGGCACGCCTGCGTTTGTGCATGACATTGCGCCGGCCGGCGCCGCCAGAAGGTTTCTCCTGGCACGCTTGGGAAACGAGAAACCTGCAAACATCAGCGCTGACCTTTATCTGCTCGGCCGGAGCACTCCGGCACCCATCGGCAACATGCGGATAAAAGAGTCGGCCGAGGCTGTGGATGAGCGTAAGCCAATCGGATTCCAGCGCGAGGATGTTATCAATCGTGACAACCGTTTTCTGGAGTACGCCTATGAACTGGGCGCGGCGATTGGCGGTGCCACAGGTGCTGGCGGGGAAGCTCCTAAGTTGCTGCTCGTCGAGAACCGTGCCGGCCTTTTGTATCCCGACGCGGTACTGGCTGATGAAGAGGTCAGTCAGCACTGGTTTGTGAAGTTTGCTCGAAACAAAGGAGGCCTGACTGATCAGGATATCCTGCGAAGCGAATTTCATTACTACAGGGCCTTACAGACACTCGGTATCGAAACGGTCGCTGCAGCAGGTCTGGCATTGGAGGAAGCGAGTAAACCCAGTCTGTGGATGCAGCGCTTTGATCGCATTGCGGCGGACGGGGAAGTAAGGCGTTTGGCTGTCGAGTCGATTTACTCGTTGGCTGAGGTAACAACGCCAGGCAGCGCAATGAACCATATGGATGTCATCCGCATGCTCGCCGGACTCTGGCGCGATGCGGGTCAGGCAAGTCAGATTCCGACGCTCGTTGCGGACTATCTACGCCGGGATCTGATCAACAAAATCCTCGGTAATTCTGATAACCACGGCCGTAATACCGCAATCATCCGGCAAGCCAACACGTTTCGCCTGGCGCCCATTTATGATTTGGCACCCATGGTCATGGATGACGAAGGCGTGACCCGTTCGACCAAATGGCCAAAAGAGCTGGAGCGGGCGGGAAATGTCGATTGGCGTGGAGTTTGCCGCGCACTTGCAGATATTGCTGATCCAGATGATCCATTGGCTGCGTTGGCTGACGCGCCCGACTCATTCGAGCGCTTGCGCGGGGATGCACAGCGCTTGGCTGCACTTCCCGATATTCTGACTGCCAGCGGTTTGCCGGATCGAACCATGAACCATCCGAGCATTGCATTGAAGAATCTGGAGCAACGTTTGAAAGAGTGGGATCTGAAATGAGCATGACCGTTGCCGAGCGCACTGTGCTCATCGAGAACATTCAAGAGGCACTGGCACAAGGAACCCTGGAGATCGGTGAAGCGGTTCGCCGTTTGCGCGTTGAAGTGACGGGATTGCATCAGACCCAGTTCGCGAAAATGTGCAAAATTTCCGTACGCACGCTGGTGCATATAGAGCATGGCGAAGGTAATCAGACGCTGAAGTCACTGAATGCCGTGTTTCGCCCCTTTGGACTGAAAATGGGCGTAGTGCGGATTCGCCGGGACGTTAACTGAAGATCAAAAGATCGCAGCCTGCCGAAGGCTGCGATCTTTTGCTTTTACAGGCTTAAGCGCGGCATTCAACCAAGCCTTTCACCTGCCCGTCAGGCGTCTGATTTTCATCGGACAGCCACTGCTCGAACCCCGCCGCAATCGCTGGCCATTCCGAGTTCAGAATCGAGTACCACGCGGTATCGCGGTTTTCGCCCTTGACCACCATGTGCTGGCGGAACACGCCTTCGAAGCTGAAGCCCAGACGTTCGGCGGCGTATTTGGAACGCGCGTTGCCGTTGTTGCATTTCCATTCCAGGCGACGATAGCCCAGCGCGAAGGATTCCTTGGCCAGCAGGTACACCGCTTCGGTGCTTTTCGGTGAGCGCTGCATCGGCGCGCCGAAGGTGACGTGGCCGATTTCGATGCGGCCGTGGGTCGGGACGATCGACATCAGGCTGAGGATGCCTTGCACCTGACCTGTGGCGCGGTCGATGACGCTGAAGAAATACGGGTCGCTGCTGGCAGCGTTGTTGTTCAGCCAGTCATTGAAAGTGCTGCGCTCGGGGAACGGGCCGTAAGGCAAGTAGTTCCACAGTTTCGGATCGGCGCCAGGACCTTCGAGGGCTTTGAAAAGGTCGTCGCCGTGGCGTGCCGGGTCGAGTCTTTCCAGACGGATAAAGCGGCCTTCGAGCAGTGTGGTCGAGGGCGGCGGTACGCCTTTCCAATCGGCGAGTGAGGTGGTCATGGCGCGATTTTCCTTGAAGAGTCTCAGATGGCTTTGCGGAACTGGATAAACCCCGGGCGTTCGGCGATGCGCTCGTAGAGCTGGATCGCCGTGGCGTTGGTTTCGTGGGTCAGCCAGTGAACTTTGCAGCATCCGTCAGCCTTGGCGGTGGCGTAGACGTGTTCGATCAGCAGGCGACCGACGCCAGTGCCACGGGTTTGCGGCGCGACCAGCAGGTCTTGCAGATAGCAGGAGTTTTCAATGCTCCAGTTCGAACGATGGTAGATGAAATGCACCATGCCCACGGCTTTGCCATCGGCCCAGGCGACCGCTGCGTGGGTCGGTTCGCCCGGGTCGAGAAAACGCTGCCAGGTACTGTGCGTGACGGCGTCCGGCAGTTCGGTGTTGTAGAAGCGCAGGTAGGCCTGCCACAGCGGCAGCCAGGCGGCGTGGTCGCTGGCGGTGACCGGGCGGATGTCGATTTGGCTCATGGTGATTTCCTTAACGCATCAAGTGGGCGAGTGTCTGATCGTTGATCTCGGTGCTGGCGGCCAGTCCTTCGCGCACTCCGGCGATGTCGGCGTCGCTGCGGTTCTGGCTGAGCTTGCGTTTGCCTTCGAGACGGTCGATGGGAATCGCAAAACCGACGATGGCCTTGAGCATGCCGTCGATGTAATCGGCGGGTGCGTCATCGACTTTCCACGGTTGCGCACGGCCGGCTTCATGGCGGTCGGTGAGGGTGCTGACGATGTCGAGCAGGCGTCCGCCATCGCTGAAGGTTTCGGCGTGGCCATAGGCGTGCACGGCGACGTAGTTCCAGGTCGGCACGACTTTGCCGTGCTCGGCCTTGCTCGGGTAAAAGCCCGGGCTGACGTAGGCGTCGGGGCCGGCAAAGATCAGCATGGCTTCGGCGCCGTCGCGCAGGTCTTTCCACTGAGGATTGGCTTTGGCCAGATGTCCGTAGAGCGTGCCGTTCTCACCTTGTTCGCAATGCAGCAGCACCGGTACGTGGCTGGCTTGCAGGCCCTGTTCGCCGTGGGTCACCAAAATGGCGAGGCGAGTGGCGAGGATCAATTCGTGCAGTTGCGACAAGTCGTCGATGGCAAAGGCGCGGGGCGTGTACATGGCGAAATTTTCCTTGGCGAATGCCTGCATCCTAGGCAGGCTATTGGTCTGTTGTAAGAGCCATTGATGGCCAATTTCATAGGTCCATTGTCATGCCAGAATCCATCACGCCAGCAATGCCCTTCAATCCGGCCGGGATTGAACTCGACCGTCGTCAGGGCCTGAGCCTGCAACTTTTCCAGGCACTGCGCCTGCGCGTGCTGGATGGGCGACTGGGCAGTGGCACCCGGTTGCCGGCCAGTCGTGATCTGGCGGCGGCGTTGGGTATTTCGCGTAACAGCGTGGTGCGCGCCTACGATCAACTCTACGCAGAGGGGTACATCGAGGGGCGTGTCGGTGACGGAACCTATGTGGCGCAACTGCCGCAAACACAACCTGCGGCAAAAAAATTATCCACAAAACTATCCACAGGGTTTTCAACAGGCTTACCCACAGCCTTATCCACAAAATCGTCAAATACACCTGGAATTTTATCCAGTAAAGTTATCCACAGCAGCGCTTTACAGACCCTCGAGCACAATCATTTACCGACGCCGCCGAGCGGTCCGCCGCGCGCTTTTCGGGTGGGGGTGCCAGCTTTCGATCTGTTCCCGTTCGACGTCTGGGCCAAGCTCAACGCGGCTTTCTGGCGAAAACCGGCTTTGCAGCAGTTGTGTTACGGCGATCCGGCTGGGGACGAACGTCTTCGAGGCTTGATTGCCGCGTATTTGCGCAGCTCGCGGGGGATGCAGTGCTCGGCTGAGCAAATTGTGATCACCAGTGGCGCTCAACAGGCCATTAGCCTTTGTGCACAGCTGCTGGTGGAGCCGGGCGCGGTGGTCGGCATCGAAAATCCGGGCTATCGGGCGGCCGGTCATGCCTTCACCGTGGCGGGAGCGCGATTGCATGGAGTGCCGGTGGATGAAGAGGGCATTGATTGCACAGCGTTGGCCAGACTTAGCGATTGCCGACTGGCCTATGTCACGCCGTCACACCAATACCCGACCGGGGTGGTCATGAGTCTGGCGCGGCGACTTGAGTTGCTGGCCTGGGCCGAGCGCAACCAAGGCTGGATCATCGAGGACGATTACGACGGCGAGTATCGCTACAGCGGCGCACCGCTGGCGCCTTTGGCAGCGCTGGATCGCGAAGGGCGAGTGCTCTACGTCGGGACGTTCGGCAAAGTGGCGTTTCCGGCATTGCGTCTGGGTTATCTGGTGTTGCCGACTGCGCTGGTGCAAGCCTTCGCCCGACGCCGGGCGGTGGATGTGCGGCATTCCGAAGTCAGCACCCAAGCGGTGATGGCCGAGTTCATGGCGGCCGGGCATTTCCAGCGGCATATCCGCCGTATGCGCCGTGCCGCGTTGAGTCGGCGCAACTGTTTGTTGGCGCATTGGCCGGAGAATATCGAAGGTGTCGGCAGCCTGCCGGCGGTGGCTGCCGGATTGCACCTGACCGTCTCGGTGAACAGCCTTGCCCGCGAGCGCGAATTGATCGCCAAAGCGCAAAGTGTCGGAGTCGAGGTCAATGGCCTGAGCAACTATTGGTTGCCCGACTCCCACATCCCGGCGGATCAACGTGCCGGGTTGGTACTGGGATTTGCAGCGGTGCCGGAGCAAGATATTCAGGCTGCTCTGGCACGTTTGCGTAGCGTCTGGCGCAAGTAACTCTGTAGACGATTAACCTTCAGTCAACCTCGCCAACCGGGTGCAGAAACAGATCCAGTACCTGTGGCCGAACGATTTTGCGCAGCACGTTATCCACTGCATCGAAATGTTCCAGATCCTGCCGCGCCTTGGCGGACAGCTCCTGCAAATAGCCGTCGGCAAACTTGAGATGCGCAGCCGTGAACTGATCAATCGGGTCAGTCAGGTTGTTGTAATGGAAGTGTGCGACCCACAAGGCTTTGTTCTGGCGTGCCTTGTCGTTAATCCGATACTCCTGGAAATAGTCTTTGCGCTGTTTGGTTCGGATGCGTCCCCGCTCGTCCTTGGTTATCTGTACCAGACGGTGGTCGTGCAGCCACTGCAGATAACTCTCCCGGGGTCTGCGCCCTGTGAGTATCGCGCCATAGACGCTGACGCCCTCACGACGCATACGGATTGCAGCCTCACGCAGTCCGGTGCTCAGTTGTCCCACCGGAAAATCCGCTTTTCTGCGAGCAAATATGGCGTCGACGTTCTCGGCAGTCTGGTCGAGACGGGTTGCCTGCTGGTCAAACAGATCCTGCATGTCAGCCGGAATACGTGAAGGTCGTTGGGCATCTGTGCGCAAACGTTTGATAAGCGGAGCCAGCTCGTCAACCATCGTCATGGCGCCGCTGATGACCTCTTCATCGGCCAGCGTTGGTGCTTGTATCGGCCGTTCGGCGGCGGCCCTGACGACAGGCATCTCTTCGAGTGCGCGGGGTGTTTCGGAGGAGGCAGCCTTTTGCGTTTCGATGACTCGTGGCCGGGATTTGTTCACCTTGCCAACTGCACGTGAGGTGGAGGACGCTGGTTCGAGCCGGGCCATCGTGGCGGTCATGACTTCTTCGGGCTCCGGCAACAGATCCAGCAGGTGACGTCGCGCTAAATGGTGGAATTCCTTGACCAGTTGCTGAACACGCTGGAAGCGGATGGCCTCCAGTTGTGCGGATGAACTGCTGGACAGATCTTCCAGTCGTTTTTCGGCATCTGCCAGGCGATCGACCAATTCGGTGAGCTGCTCGACGCTCAGGTCCGGGTTTTTTGTCTCCCTCGCGATGCCGAGGCGGCTGAACAGGCGGTGACCTGCATCAGCTGCACCGTCGAAAATCGGCACGATAATTTTCCGTAACGGATCCAGGACGCCCTCCGGTGCATCCAGCAGCGAGAGTTCAATAGACATCCCGATTTCATTGGCGTGCAGGTCGTGGCGCGAGAGCGCTGGCATCAATCGTTGTAGATCCCCCGCGACTTTGCGGGTGGTGCCGGTGTGAGCGTTCAACCTGTCGTGTGAAGCGTGCAGAAGGGTGAGGCGCTCGACCATTTCATTGCTTACGGCGATGGCTTTGCGCGCGGCTGTCATCTGTATCGGTCGGGATCGACTTTCGGGAGGCTCCAGAGTGCTCAGTTGCGGTGCGACGATTTTTGCGTACTCACGCAACTTCATGCGCATCCAGCTACTGAGATAGCGATTCTGTTCGACCGTCAACCGTATCAGTTGCGCCTGATAAAACACCCCGGCACCGCCGGCCTCACGCCACTTTTCGAGATCGGCCAATGCCTGGGTGTAGTCAATGGTCAACTGGTCGGCTTTGCTGACATAGGTGGCGATATCTTGCTCAGTCATCACGGCTGAAAGGTCGCTGTTTTCCGGTGGTTGCAAGGCACTTTCCAGATCCGCTCTTTTGCTGGCTTCCTGTTCGATGAACAGATGCAACGCAGCCCATGCCTCATCCTTGCGTTTGTTCTTCTCGCGGCGCAGGGCTTCGATCCTCCCGGTCGGACCACCGCCGCGTAACCGCAGTTTCAGCTCCCAGTGCCAGCGTTTGGTCTGTTGGTCGAACCTGATGCACAAACCCGTTTGGGAAGGTGTGTCGGGATCGACGACGAACACCGGCTCATCCGTTTCGGCACTGACTTGAAACCAGCGTTCACCGACTTCGGCATACAGCTTGCTCTCGAACTCATAAAGATGATCAGCGTTGGCTACCGCACCCTCGGGAAGAATCGGCCTGGGTACTTTAAGGCGATCAATGGTTTGCAGGAATGACGCTTGTGCATTGATGCGAACCAGTTTTTTGGGTGCCAGAATCGAGGAATGAGTTTCAGGCAGGGGAGAATTTAGTGGAGTGGTGTCGTGAGTGATGACCATTGTCCTGGTGCGAATCGGGGCAACGAGCTGCGGATCATCGACAGATACGTGCACCGGCGTGGCTTGCTCTTTCAGCGGACTCGAGAGCCGAAGGCGCTGTAACGAGAACCTTTGCGCGAGCAAGATGCCCAGCGTCAGCAACACATCACCGATCGACGACCATTCGGCAGACTTGTCACCGGTGTCATGTGCATCCAGAGCTTGCTGGAGTTGACTGATAGTCTGCCAGACCCACACTGCCGCGCCTGCCGGGCCGCTGAGGAAATTTGTTGCCACACCGAATATCGACCAGCCGCTGTCCTCCAGCAATGCCCAGCGCCGCTCGGCATTGGAGGTGGATTGGCGGTCGGCAAGCTCGGCTATTGCCAGGCTGTTTTTATCGAAAAGAGTCGAGAAAATGTCGCTGCTCAAGGGGCTGTTCGCCAGACTGACAGCAGCGCTCAGGTCAAGGTGGCTGAACGGATCGAATGCCAGGTCGGTGACGGTCCAGAGTGATGGCAGGCCACTGGAGAATACATACTGACCGTACTCGAAACTCAAGGCGCGGGTCGGTAGCCAGGCCAGCACTGCATCACGTAACTCACCCGCCTGGTAAAAGGCATAGAGCATGTTTTGTTCGGACGGAAATTGGCGCAGCGGTTGATCCAGCAGAGGGCGATAAAGAAGGCAGGGGCCGCTGGCTCCCGCTCGGGGTCCGATGATGTACATGTTGGTGACGGTGTCGGGTGTGCTGCCGAGCCGAAAGCGCGGGATGAACGCCAGTGGGCGAATCTGTACCGGCCACGAAGCGATCGGTGTAGCCGCGGTAATTGAAGCCATCAACTGACAGACCTGACGGTAACCCTGCTCGTCGACATCGCCCTGCTGCCTGAGTTTGCACTCCAGCGCCAGCATCGGCAGGAGTAACGGTAATTGTCGGCTGTAGCGCAACTTGTGGCGACGGGCTTGCTCCTGATCGTCAATCAAGGTGCTTTTGATCAGTTCTGGATAGTTTTCGCCGATGTTGACCTCGCTGGCCATGCGTATCAGAAACTTGATTGTCATCCAGGCCGGTGCGGGCGTGCCGTCGAGATAAGCCACCTCGGCCATGTAGGGCGACGTGTTGTACAGGGCGAATTCGCCAAGCGTCTGAACCCTGATCTGATTTGGATCGGGAAGGGTAAAACCACCGGCTTCGAAGCTATGTGTGATGGTGATCCGGACATCATTCAGGCGCAATTGCGTACTGTCGACTTCGTTTCGCTCGGCGACGATGGCCGCGTTTATTTGCTTTTGGGCATAGTCCTTGATCAGCGGAATTTCGCTGCTGTTGAAAACATCGCTACCGGTTTCACCGCGCAGCTTTCCCAAAGCAGTCAGGTAGCCGCTGTAGGCCTGAATTTCATCCAGCGACCCCGCCAAAAGCCATTCCGGGATCGCCTCTACAAGCCGTTCGACATGCGCCTGAGAGTTCCCCGCATCATCCTTGTATGCGACGAGCTGTGTCGTGGATGAACTGCTCGCCGGATCAAGGACATCGATCGAGTCGATCTGGCAGCCAATCAATGCCCAGACCGTGGCGTCGAAAATATTACCTTCGGGTTCATAGAGTCGCCACTTCAAACCATACTCTCTCAGATCGAGGTCGATCCGTCCGGGAAGAGTGGCGCCGAGTTGCGCCATGGATTCGAACGATTCACAGCCTTCATCAATGGTAAACATCGTGACCAACTCGCGGTTGCCCAGTGTTGCGGTCAGTACGATTGCACCAGCCAGCATCAGGTGCCGGGTCTTGTGGGTTTGGGTCAGGTCAACAATCAGATCGATATCGATAAGACTGGCGCGCACGTTTGACAGGCCGGCGATGTTCGCGGCGCGTGCAGCCCGATCCGGGAACTGCGAAACGTGTCGTGCCAGGGTGCATTCATGCGCATTCCAGCCTTTTACGGACTGGACGTTCAGTGCCTTTTGCAGCGTCTCGGACAACTGCTGCCAGCGCGGCAGGCTTTCGACGATTGCGCTCCAGTAATCGAGTTGGCTTTGCGCGAAGCCAACGAACAGTACCGGGGCACACTCGTTCAGCAGTGTGGTAATCGCGTCCATGCTGACGGGCAGGTGGACCGGGTCGGCGGCCTGGGGCGTCAAGGTCAGGAAGTGTTCACCCTCGATGAAGTCGGCTGTCATTTGAGTGAAAGCCAGGCGCGCCAGTAAGTGGGTCAGCGTTTCGAACCGGGTACTGTCGCTCAGCAGGTTTTCGCCCTGCTGATGCCAGATCGGGGTCATCAACATGGTTTTTTCGGGGTCGATTCGTTGCTCGGGAAAGAACTTGTGCAGGGCCCCGCGCAGCAGTTGTGCGGCAGCCTCCTGGAGAGTCGGACCGCCGCTGGTCTGTTCGATCAGTTGGCTTTTATTAAGCAGCGGTGAGGCAGTGTCTGTTCGGTTTGTTTCTTTCATGGGATCGGAACCGATTGCATGGTGGGGCGGCATCCGCCGCATGCAACCGAATGTACCGGCGTGTTCACCCGCTCGGGTGGTAGATATATATAGGTCGTAAAAAAGCCCGCAGATCGCGGGCTTATGGGGCGGGTATGTTTCAGGAGAAGAACAATGCAGAGGCTTGCCTGTGAGTGATGGTACTGCGATGGATGGCGATCAACTCTTGATTGCTATGGTTCTCGCGCTCTACGTAGGCACCACCCAGTCGTCTTTGCTCGACGGTTTTCAGATGTGCCGCAGTGAACGACGGTAGTGGATCGGTGGCGCTGGCGTAATGAAAATGCGCATACCACAAGACCTTGCCGGTAGGCTTGTCGAGTATCGGGTACTCCAGCAGATAATCTTTGCGCGGGCCTTTGAGTCGTCGACGTTCGGAGGCTTTGTCGATGGACACTTCCCCTTTGCCGTAGA
The DNA here is from genome assembly GCF_052567255.1 of Pseudomonas sp. McL0111. Taxonomy (NCBI): domain Bacteria; kingdom Pseudomonadati; phylum Pseudomonadota; class Gammaproteobacteria; order Pseudomonadales; family Pseudomonadaceae; genus Pseudomonas; species Pseudomonas sp. McL0111. The sequence goes on from NZ_CP199585.1 coordinate 1,652,089, forward strand.
GCCATTCGATCCGCGCTGCTGTCGGGAGCTGCTGTTTGGTGGTTTCGATTCTGGCGGCGCGACCTCTGGCATAAAGGGCCTTGGCCTCGATGTCGAGTTGTTGTCTGAGTGTGGCGGCGGAAGTGGTTTTGCTGGCGGTATGGTTACCGGCGGCGAGGGCCTGATCGATTTTTTCCATCGTTTCGTGCAATCGCGTGGCGTGCAGGTAGTAGATCTCCTCAATCTCCGTCGGATTGCGCTGCGCCCGGTCGATGTGTGCCTGGGTGCGCTCGCGGAAAGTTGGCAGCCCGTCGAGCAGCGCCTTTGCGGTTAGCAGGGCCTTCGGTAGATCGGGGTGTGGCTTGGGTGTTGCTGTGGGTTTGGCGGGTACTCTTTCCACCCAGTTGCCCGGAGTCTTTTCATGAAAGGTCGCGATCACTTTGCCGGTCAACGGCGCCACCACATCGACCAGGTCGCTGTCCTGTCCGTCGACACCGCGACGCGGCTGGCCGATCATCGTCCCCTTGTAACGAGTCTTGATGATTTTTTTCGCCGGCGCCGGTGACGATTTCGACGGCCCTGCGATGGGCTTCACCAGCCGCTGGTCCCGGAGCAGGTTCGACAACTGTCGCACAGCATCCTGATGGAATTCGGCAACATGTTTTTTGACTTGATCGAGACGTTCGGGAACCAGCTGCTGCGGATACTCGGCGAGGAGATCAACGAACCGCTGGTCGATGACGTCGAATTGCTCCACGAGATTGTTCATCGCTTCCAGGCGTTCGCCGAGCTGATCAAGACTTTGCTCCGCGCTCAGATCCAGGGTGCTCTGGATGTTCAGAGAGGCATCTTCGACAAGTGATTCAAGGGCCACTCGTGCTCCCTCCCGTGAATCCGTTGGATCGGCCCGAAGGCATAGTTCCTGCCCCAGGGTGATTTGCAGAAGCTTCAGATCTTCCAGCGAAAACTTCGGCAGTTTGGCCTTGTATTGACGGCTGATCTCGACCGCTTCTTTGCCAAGCAGGCTCATTTGCGTGAAACGTGTATGGGCGAACTCGATTTTTTCGATAATTCCCTTAGTCAGCTCGGACATGCTTTCGAACGGCGCAGAACGATCGGTTGCAGAAGTACTGGCACCCTCGTCGAGCAGCACCAGGGTTGTCTCCAGATTTTCGCGGAATGCGGGGAAGCTCTCATCGATCCAGGACTGCATGAGGAACAGTTGCAAGGAGGTTCGCTCGAGCATGGCTGTCCGGTAGTTGGGTACTGTTTCGAGGGTGTTCAATTCCTTCAGGCTTTCGATTTGCGTGCCGTAGTCCTTCACCTGTGAGTCGAGCGTGTCGAGAAAATGCTGGCGGGCGCTTGCGGCGTTTTCCGCCGTGGCCTCCAGCATGCTGCGTCGTGCGGTCATCAATGTGCTTCGCTTGGCCTCTAGGCTGGCATCGAAGGCGGCGATGTCTTGTTTCTTCTTGCGCAGCAGTTCCGCGTTCTGCTGTTGCAACTGCTTGCGGCGGCTCTTGAGACCGCCACCGCGCAGTCGCAAGCGCAGATCGACAAACCATTCGCCACGCGCATTGCGAATCAGTAAAGGCCCCGTGCGTCCCGGGTTCTCGCGAGTATCGATGATCTGAACGTCATCGTTGTCATTGAGCGCAACTTCGAACCAGCGTGCACCGACCTGCGCATACCATTTTTGTCCCTGATTACGCAGATGCCGATACAGGCCTTCGGTTGCGGGTTCGGCCAGTCCATCGGGACGGTCGATCTTCAGGCTGTCGAGCACCGTGGCCAAACCGGCCGGTGTTTTTTTGAGTGCGCCGAGGGTGTGCAGTAACAACTCATGATGGTGTGGCAGCTCATGGCCGGCGACATCTGGCAGCCGCGTCGCGCTGATGCGGGCGGACGTGATGGGTTCGCTGGACGTTTGCGGCACTTTCTCGGGGAGGGCGGCAGCCCGCTGTGCTGTCTTGCGCATCGCCGCGCGATGAGCGAGCACCATGCCCAGCGATAACAGAACGTCGGCCAGCGCGGTCCACGCGGGCTGCTGCTGTTCCTGTCCGTCAGCGACCTCTTGCAGATCGTCCATGATCTGCCAGATCCATGCAGCCGTGCCGACGCTGCGTCCCAGAAACGGCAAGGCTGCATTGAACAACGCCCAACCGCCGAGCTTGAGGGTGGCCCAGCGCGCTTCGGCATTGGAGACGGAGTCGCGATCGGCTTGAGCGATCAGCGCATCGGCATTGGCCTTGAACAGGTCTGCGAACAGGTCCTGTTCAAGCACTCGGTTGCCGAGCGCTACGGCGCCGGTCAGGTCCGGCGACAGCGTCGGGTCGACAAGTAACTGCGGCACTGTCCACACCGAAGGCAGAGCTCCGGGAAAGACATACTGTGAGTAGTTGAACCGAACACCGTCCGGCAACCAGGCGAGTACCGATTGACGCAACGTTCTCGAGTGCCTGATTGCATACAGCAGGTTCGCCGTTGAAGGGTATTGCAGCAGCGGCCTGTCGAGCAGCGGGCGATACAGCAGACACGGTCCGTTGTGCGTATCCCGTGGACCGATCACGAACATGTTGACTACTTCATCGGCGGCGCCGCTGACGTGATCGCCGGTGACGAAAGCCAGCGGGCGAATCACGATGTCCTGGCCGTCGACTCGTCGATCTGCGGGCTCGTTTGCCAGCGCGGCAACCACATACCGGTAACCCTGCTCGTCGAGGCCTGCTTCCCCGCGGATTTTGTGCTGCAACGCCAGCAACGGCAGCTCGATGGGCAATTGACGAACGTAGAGTTGGCGTAAGTGAGAAGCTTTGGCGTTGTCTTCTATCAACCTGTTTTTGAGCTGATTCGGATAGTTTTTGCCGATGTCCGCTGAAGTGATCAGGTTGTCCAGGTAGGCCGGGGTCATCCATGGCGGTATTGGTGTCCTCCCGTCCCGGTAGTTCACCGATCGGTTCCCCAGCGGCATCCCTGCCAGATTCTGCAGCGCCAGTTCGGTCAGTGACAGGGTCAGCGTCTGTTCGTGTTCCGGTGGGAGGAAGGTGCCCCAGACCACCACGCTGGTGATGGTCATTTCAACGTCTTGCAGTCTGACGTTTTGCGCCGGCCCCCGGTTGATGATTCTGTTCAGCTCCGCCAACGTGAAATCCTGAATCCTGGGAACTTCGTTTTGAAAGGTCTTCCCCTCGTTCTGTTGCTGTACCGCGACCAGGTCCAGCAAGTGCCGGCTGTAGCGCGACTGGTCGGCAGGTGCTGCATGTTCCAGCCACTGCGGCAACGAGTGCCCCATGCGCGCATAACCGGAGGATGATTGTTCTGTCGCCGAGGCTGAACCACCGCCTGCATCGGCAGGTGAAAAGTAAACCGAAGCCCGAGGTCGCTGGAAGTTGTCGATCTCACCTATCGCCTGGGCCTCCAGTGCAATCAGGGTGCAGGCTTGCTGGTCGAAAAAATTGCCTTGAGGCTCGAATAGCCGCCATTGCACGTTGATCGGGGGCATACCCGCTTCAGCCGGCCATTCCAGAGACTCGTTCAGTTCATCGAAGGTGTCGAAGCGTTTAAAACCCTGGGTAACCGAATGCGTCAGGATCATTGTGCGGTTGCCGTTTGTGCCAACCAGAACCGCCGTGTCGAGGATGCTCAGGTGCGTGCGGTCACTGCCTTGCTCCTTATCGAAATCGATCAGGCAGGCTCGGGTCTGGTAACGGTCGATGACTGATCGTTCAGTCTTGTCCGGGTAGTTGAAAACCGCACGCGCCATGGCTTGCTGATCGGCATCCCAACCATTGGCATCACTGACGTTCCACAGTTGCCGCAAGGTTTGCGAGAGTTCGTGCCAGCGGGGTGCTGAGGCGCTGCCGGTTTCATTCCAGTACTCAACTTGCTGTTGCTGGCGGGCCTTGAACAGCAAGGGGGCGAACTCATTCAGCAGAGCGCCGATCTTCTCGATGTCTGCCGGGATCTGAACGGGAGGGTCTACACCGGGTTGTGCGGTGAGGAAGTGTTCGCCTGCAATGAGAGTGACCACTGCACCTGACAGGGCAAGCCGCACCAGCATATCGGTGAGCGACTCGAAGTGGCAGGGGCCAGCCTCGACCTTGTTTTCCCTGATCAACCAGGTCGGTGTTGCAACCATGGTCAGCGCCGGCTCGATGGTCTGGCGCGGGTACAACTGCACGAGGACCGGGCGCAAAGTTTGGGTGGCGACTTCGGTAAGTGAGGGGCCGCTTACCAGTTGTGTGAGTACATCGACAGCGCTGGGCGTGGTGCTTTCGGGCATGACCATATCCTTGTCTGATGTTACGGCCGTTGCGATATGCAGCGCCGGACCAAGGCAAGGTAGGGCAGCGACTCAGACGTCGGGCGGTACATAAATATTGCAGGCAAAAAAAGACCCGCCTCGGCGGGTCTTTGGTTGGGTGACCACTCAGGTGCCGGACTTGATTTTGGTCCAGGCCCGGGTGCGCGCCCGTTCGGCGTCACGCGGCAGCGGTTGCAGGGTATACAGCGTGCTCATTGCCGCATCGGTCGGGTACAGATTAGGGTTGTTGCGGATTGCCGGATCGACCAGTTCGGTGGCGTCCTTGTTCGGATTCGGATAACCGACAAAGTCGCTGACCGGTGCGATCACCGCAGGTTGCAGCAGGTAGTTGATAAAGGTGTAGGCATCCTCGGTGTTCTTCGCGCCCTTGGGAATCGCGAGCATGTCGAACCAGATCGGCGCGCCTTCCTTCGGCAAGCGCATGTCCACGACTACGCCGTTCTTGGCTTCCTTGGCGCGGTTGGCGGCTTGCGAGAAGCTGCCGGAATAACCGACCGCCACACAGATGTCGCCATTGGCGATGTCGGCCATGTACTTGGATGAATGGAAGTAGGTTATGTACGGACGGATCTTCATCAGCAGTGCTTCGGCCTTGGCATAGTCCGCCGGGTTCTTGCTGTTCGGGTCGAGGCCGAGGTGTTGCAGGGCCAGCGGCAGAATCTCCGACGGCGAGTCGAGCAGGGCGACGCCGCACTGCTTGAGCTTGCTGATGTTCTCTTCTTTGAAGATCAGGTCCCAACTGTCTACAGGCGCGTTGTCACCCAGCGCAGCCTTGACCTTGGCCGGGTTGAAACCGATCAGGATGGTGCCGTACATGTATGGCACGGCGAATTTGTTGCCCGGATCGTTGGCCTCGATCAGCTTCATCAGTTTCGGATCGAGGTGATTCCAGTTTGGCAGCTTGCTGCGATCCAGTGGCTGGAACACCCCGGCTTCGATTTGCTTGGCGAGAAACACGTTGGATGGCACCACCACGTCGTAGCCGGAGTTGCCGGTCAGCAGCTTGGCCTCGAGCGCTTCGTTGGTGTCGAAGATGTCGTAGACCAGTTTGGTCTGGGTGTTCTGCGCCTTGAAGTCTTCCAGCGCCTTTGGCGTGATGTAGTCGAACCAGTTATAGACGCGCAGGGTGCGTTCTTCGGCGTGGACGGCGCTGCTCAGAAACGCAGCGCACAGCGCGGGGGCGATGAAGTGCTTGAGTCGGCTCATTGTTCAAAACCTTCCAGCACGTTCACCGCGTTGATGCCGATTTCTTCCACCGCGTAACCACCTTCCATGACGAACAGCGTCGGTTTGCCCAGCGCGGCGATGCGCTTGCCCATCGCCAGGTAGTCCGGGCTGTCGAGCTTGAACTGCGAGATCGGATCGTCCTTGAACGTATCGACGCCCAGCGACACCACAATGATGTCGGCGCCGTAGCTGTCGATCTCGTTGCAGGCCTGATCCAGCGCGGCGCTCCAGGTGTCCCAGCCGGAACCGGCCGGCAGCGGATAGTTGAAGTTGAAACCTTCACCGGCGCCTTCGCCCAGCTCGTCTTCGTAGCCGAGGAAAAACGGGAACTCCGCTTCCGGATGACCGTGAATCGAGGTGAACAGCACGTCGCTGCGCTCGTAGAAAATCGATTGCGTGCCGTTACCGTGGTGGTAATCGACGTCGAGGATCGCGACCTTCTTGTGGCCCTGATCGATGAATGCCTGTGCGGCTATGGCGGCGTTGTTGAGGTAGCAATAACCGCCCATCAAGTCGCCAGCAGCGTGGTGTCCCGGTGGTCGGCACAGGGCAAAGGCACTGCGTGCTCCGCGTTGTATTTCGGCTTGCGCGGTCAGCGCTACTTGCGCCGCGCTATAGGCCGCTTGCCAGGTACCGGCAGTGATCGGTGCGCCGCCGTCGAAGCTGTAATAACCGAGCTGGCCGTGCAGGCTGGTCGGTTTGATCTGACGCAAGGTGCGTGCCGGCCAGGTGTAGGGCAGCAGGTCGCCGTCGGTTTCGAGTTCGGCCCAACGTGCCCACGCTCCTTTGAAGAAGTCGAGATAGTCGCGACTGTGGATGCGCGCGATCGGTTCGAGGCCGAAGTCTTTCGGCGCCTCGACCGGACCGAGTTCCTGGTTCTTCACGCGGTGCAGAACGTGATCGGCGCGCGATGGCATCTCGAAGCAAGGCTTGAGTTGACCGTCGATCAATTCGCAGCGGCCATGGTGCAGGTGGTGATCGTCTGAGTAGATCGTCAGCATTTGTTGTTCTCCGCAGGGCTGATTCGGTTGACCCCAGTGTTGCGGCGCGAGGCGAATCGGAGAACGGCAGGAGAGGCCAAAAGGGGATCGATATGGCCAAAACCTGTGACCGGAATTCGCTCCTTTTCATGCATCCCTGCCCCGACTCAGGGCATGGAATAAAGAACCCTGTAGGAGTGAGCCTGCTCGCGATGGCGGTGTGTCAGTCACCTTTGATGTCGACAGGTTTGACGCTATCGCGAGCAGGCTCACTCCTACAGGGGCAATCAGTGTGGGCGGAACTGGCTCGGCGCCACGCCGCTCCAGCGTACGAAGGCGTGGCGGAAACTCGCGGTCTCGCTGAAACCCAGGGTTTCGGCGATGCGGTAGATCGGCAGTTGATCCTCGCACAGCATCTGTTTGGCCCGTTCGAAACGCAACTCGTCAAGCAGCTCCTGATAGCTGCTGCCCATGTCCTTGAGGTGCCGGCGCAAGGTGCGTGGCGAGCATTTCATCTGCTGCGCCAGGCCCTCAAGTCCCGGTGCGGCATTCAACTGGGCGCTGAGCAACTGGCGAATCCTTCCCAGCCACGCCTGACGCCCGGTGAACTCGGTGTTCTGCTTGCGGCAGCGTTCGGCCATCGCTTGATGGGTGATCACGTCGGCCAGCGGCAGCGGTTGATCAAGCCAGCGCCGGTCGAAAGCGAAGGCGTTGTCCTTGGCGCCGAAGTGCAGCGAGCTGTCGAAGTGCTCGGCATAGCTGTCGCGGTATCCCGGCGCCGCATGTTCGAAGCGCGCCGCCAGCAGCGGCAACGGATGCCCGAGCAAGTCGTCGCAAATGACTTTCAGCGACACCAGACAGAACTCGGCATTGAACACCGCCATCGCCGGACTCTCGCGGTAATCAGCGGCGACGAACCAGGCCCGTTCGCCGTCGTCCTCCAGACTCAGCTCGAAAAGTGTTCCCAACAGCGCCGGATAACGAATCGCCAGACGCAAAGCGTCACCGAAGGTGGCACAGGTGAGCAGCGCATAACCGAGGATGCCGTAGCAGGAAACGTGCATCCGTCGGCCGAGTTCCAGGCCGATGTCATGTTTGAGTGCAACGGCGTTGGCGCAGACCTGCATCTCCTGATTGGTGGTGATACGGGTGTCGGCACGGTTCAGATCCGCCGCGCTGATGCCGCTTCCGGCCAATAAAGCTTCACTGGACAGACCTTCGGCCTTGAAGGTGTTGAGCACCAGTGAAACGGCGTTGAGCGTGGTGAGGTGGGAGTGGAGCATGAGGACTTCCAGCCTGGGGATGGCTGGAACGCAGCAAGTTATATGCCGCACGAAGACCCTGATGTATGCGCGCTATTGTGGCGAGGGAGCTTGCTCCCTCGCCACAAAGGCTCACTCGCACAGGGTAAGGCGTTGTGTCAGATCAGTTCGCCGCAGAGGTCGAGTTCGATCAGACGTCGGACTTCTTCCGTTTCCAGCCCCGCGCCGAGCAATGCATGCAACTTGCCGAACCCCGCCTCACGGGTCATGCCGCCACCTGACAGCACGCCAACACCGCGCAAACGGCTGCCAGCCTCGTAGACATCCAGTTCGACACCGCCCTCATGGCACTGCGTCACGGCAACCACCACCACGCCGTTGTCCCGCGCGCGGCCAAGGCTGGCGAGAAACTCTGGATTGTCGCTGGGCCCGGTGCCGCTGCCATAGCACTCCAGCACTAGCCCTTGGATTCCGCTGTCGAGCAGACCGTCGAGGACTGCCGCGCTGATACCCGGGAACAGCGGCAGCACCGCGACATTCGCCAGTTGCCTGGGCTGGTTGTAGCTCAGCGCTGCCGGGATCGAAGACGCTTTCACGCCACCGCCCTGACGCTCCAGACGCTTGAACGGATGACGACCGAAGCTGCGCACTTTCGCGCAACGGGTCGGCGCCAGCAGCTCACCGTGGAAGTACAGATGCACGCCCGGCGCCAGGCCCTGACCGAGGGCGACCAGTGCGCCGCCGAGGTTTTCCCAGGCATCGCTGTCGGTGACACCGGCCGGCAGCATCGATCCGGTGAAGCACACGCGGGCATGCAGGCCGAGCAACTGGAAGCTCATTGCTGCGGCGCTATAGGCCAGAGTGTCGGTGCCGTGGAGGATCAGCACGCTGTCGCAACCTTGTACGTCGACGGCATCAACCACCGCTTCGCGTAGTTGCTGCCAGTAGGCAGGGGTCATGTTGGCGCTGTCGATCAGCGGCGCCATCTCGCGAAAGCGCCACTGCGGCACCACGAGTTCAGGCTGGCTGTGCAGATAGTCGCGCATCCGCGCTTCGAAACCGGAAGCCGGGGCCAGACCGTTGGCGCTGGCCTGCATGCCGATGGTGCCACCGGTATACAAAACCATGACGTGTTGGGCGGCGGGGTAGGTCGACGAATTCATAGGATTCTCCGAAACGATGAGTTCCTGTGGGAGCGAGCTTGCTCGCGAAAGCGGTGGGTCAGCCAAACATATTTCGACTGATTCACCGCATTCGCGAGCAAGCTCGCTCCCACAGTTTTCTGCACTTTAACTGACGGGCGCAGAGGGTGCGCCCGTCATTTACCCATCAGCGTTGCGCTGCGGGTACACCTTGCGACTCGGTTTCAACCTTGCCGGCAGCGGCAGGCGGATTGGCCGGCCAGGCTTTGCGGTCCAGATCCAGATCCGGGAACTTGCTCGAATCGAACACCGGAGTCTTGATCCCGGCTGCACGCTGGTCATCGTAGTCACGCAGGATGCGCATGCCGACCTTGAACAGCATGAACAGCGCGATCAGGTTGACGAACGCGAGCATGGTCATGGTGATGTCGGCGAAGGCGAACACGGTGCTGAGGTTTTCGATAGCGCCCCAGAAAATCAACACCAGTACCAGTGCGCGGTAGCCGATCAGCGCCTTGCGGTTTTCACCGATCAGGAAGCGCAGGTTGCTCTCGCCCAGGTAGTAGTTGTAGAGAATCGAGGTGAACACGAACAGCGCCAGTGCGACCGAGATGAACATCCGGCCCCATTCACCGACCACGGCGGCCAGCGAGTTCTGGGTCAGGGCAATGCCGTCGCCTTCGAAGCCCGGGGTGTAGAAACCCGAGAGCAGGATCAGCAGCGCGGTGCAGGTGCAGATCACGAAGGTATCGAGGAACACGCTGAACGCCTGAACCACACCCTGAGCCACCGGGTGCTCGACCGAAGCCACTGCGGCCACGTTTGGCGCACTGCCAAGACCGGCTTCGTTGGCGAACACGCCACGCTTCACGCCCATGACGATGGCGCTGCCGATCAGACCGCCGAAGGCCTGGTCGAGACCGAAGGCGCTCTTGACGATGGTCATCAGCATCGCTGGAACGTGATCGAATTGCAGCACGATCACGTACAGAGTCACGCCGATGTAAACCAGGGTTTTTACCGGTACCAGCAGGTCAGCGACCTTGGCGATCCGCTTGATCCCGCCAACGAACACCAGGCCCAGCAACACCGCCAGACCGAGGCCGGTGTAAGTGGTGTCTAGGCCGAAAGCGTTGTTCAGCGAGTGAGTCACAGCGTGAGCTTGCAGACCGTTGAACGCGAAGCCAAAAGTCACCAGCAACAGGAACGCCATGACCATACCCAGCCAGCGCTTCTGCAGACCGTGCTGGATGTAGTAGGACGGGCCGCCACGGAAGGTGCCATCGGAGTCGGTACGTTTGTAGAGCTGACCGAGCGAGCACTCGAAGAAGCTGCTGGACATGCCGACCAGTGCGGTGACCCACATCCAGAACACGGCACCTGGCCCACCGAGGGTCACGGCAATGCCGACACCGGCGATGTTACCTGCACCGACGCGGCCGGCGAGGCTGAGCATCAGGGCCTGGAACGAGCTGAGTTGCCCGGCGCTACTTTTCAGGCTGTCGCGGAACACCGCGAACATGTGGAAGAAGTGACGCAGTTGAACGAAACGCGAGCGAATCGTGAAGTAGCTACCGAGCCCGACAATGAGCACGATCAGTACTTTCCCTGAGAGGAAGTCGTTGATGACTTCGAGCATGGATTTTTCCTCGCTGTTTTTTGTGTAAGCAAATGCTGGATGTTCAGAAACATCGCGTTACACCGACAAGCGCACGGCAAGGCAGGTGAGGCGCAGGTTTCGTCCCGGTTCCAATTTCGCGGGTTTGTTATTAGTTCGGGTTTCGCATGGGTTATGGCCTCGTTACCGACGACCGCTCACGCGAAGAGGGGCGGCACTATACCGATCAGTGACGCGCCCGTCTGCACGGTAGTGGTGCAAGCGACGAAACGAGGCTTTGAAACACCCGACGTTACCGGCGCCGGGCTAGTGCGGAGACTGCTTTTCAGTGGGAGCGAGCTTGCTCGCGAAAGCGGTGTATCAGGCGCATTGCTGTTGAATGTACCGCCGCCTTCGCGAGCAGGCTCGCTCCCACATTGTTCAGTCCCCAGACATACGGGTCTCAGGATCAAAAGTTAAAAAAAAGGGCTTGGGGATAAAATCCCCAAGCCCTCAAAAGGTGAGAGGTGTCTAGTCCCTCGACCTGGTGAGCGGTGCTACAAGTTACGTGTCGGTTCAGCCTTTAAGCGGAACCAGACGCGGAGCAATCATGTTTTCCGGGCGCAGGATGTCGGCGAGCATGGCTTCGTCGAGCAGACCTTCTTCGCGCACCAGTTCCAGTACGCCACGGCCGCTTTCAAGCGCTAGGCCGGCGATACGGGTGGCGTTTTTGTAGCCGATGTACGGGTTCAGTGCGGTGACCAGACCGATCGAGTGCTCGACCAGTTCACGGCAGCGCGCTTCGTTGGCGGTGATGCCGACGATGCAGTGTTCGCGCAGCATGTCCATGGCGCGTTGCAGCAGGCGGATCGAGTCGAAGATCTTGAAAGCGATCAGCGGCTCCATCACGTTCAGTTGCAGTTGGCCGCCTTCGGCTGCCATGGTCAGCGCCAGATCGTTACCGATGACCTGGAATGCCACCTGGTTCACGGCTTCCGGGATAACCGGGTTGACCTTGCCTGGCATGATCGAGCTGCCTGGCTGACGCGCCGGCAGGTTGATTTCGTTGATGCCGGTGCGCGGGCCGCTGGACAGCAGACGCAGGTCGTTGCAGATCTTCGACAGCTTGACCGCGGTGCGCTTGAGCATGCCGGAGAACAGCACGAAGGCGCCCATGTCGGAAGTGGCTTCGATCAGGTCGGCGGCTGGAACCAGCGGTTGACCGCTGATCAGGGCCAGACGCTGAACGGCCAGAGCTTGATAACGCGGGTCGGCGTTGATGCCAGTACCGATCGCGGTGCCGCCCAGGTTCACTTCAGTCAGCAGTTCCGGGGCCAGCGTCTTCAGACGGGCCAAGTCTTCGCCCATGGTGGTGGCGAAAGCACGGAATTCCTGACCAAGGGTCATCGGTACGGCGTCTTGCAGTTGGGTACGGCCCATCTTCAGGACGTGGTTGAATTCTTGACCCTTGGCCGCGAATGCCTGAATCAGGCTGTCGAGGCTGGCGAGCAGGGCGTCGTGACCCAGCAGCAGACCCAGGCGGATGGCAGTCGGGTAGGCGTCGTTGGTCGACTGCGCCATGTTGACGTCGTCGTTCGGGTGCAGGAACTGGTACTCGCCTTTCTGGTGACCCATTGCCTCGAGCGCAATGTTGGCGATCACTTCGTTGGCGTTCATGTTGGTGGAAGTACCGGCGCCACCTTGAATCATGTCGACCACGAACTCTTCGTGGAAATCACCGCGGATCAATCGGGCACAGGCTTCGCTGATGGCAGCGTGCTTGGCTTCGCTCAGATGACCCAACTCACGGTTGGCGTCAGCAGCGGCCTGTTTGACCATTGCCAGACCGACAACCAGTTTCGGGTAATGCGAAATCGGAACGCCGGAGAGACGGAAGTTATTCACCGCTCGCAGGGTCTGGATGCCGTAATACGCTTGAGCCGGTACTTCGAGGGCGCCAAGCAGGTCGTTTTCTGTGCGGAAAGATGCAGCGGAGGACATGATAGAAATCATCTCGATATGGACCCGGTCTGTGCCGGAACGCTGCGAATGCTAGGCTTGTGGGAAATTTTGGGCCAATGCTGTTAAGCACTGGCCTATGCACATTCGGCATAATGCCCGTGTGACGCCGCCCGCGCGGCAGACGTGTGACCTGTTTTGGTGCGTGTCCGGGAGGACGTGATGAATCTGGAAAGCAAATGGCTCGAGGACTTCAGTGCTCTGGCCGCCACCCGCAGCTTCTCGCAGGCAGCCGAACGGCGCTTCGTGACTCAGCCGGCGTTCAGTCGGCGAATCCGCAGCCTCGAAGCGGCGTTGGGGCTGACTCTGGTAAACCGCTCGCGCACGCCGATCGAACTGACGGCGGCGGGGCAACTGTTTCTGGTGACGGCGCGCACGGTGGTCGAGCAACTCGGTGAAGTGCTGCGTCATCTGCATCATCTGGAAGGCGGGCAGGGCGAAGTCATGCAGGTTGCCGCGGCGCATTCGTTGGCGCTGGGCTTCTTTCCGCGCTGGATCGCGCAGCTGCGTAACGAAGGGCTGAACATTGCCACACGGCTGGTGGCGACCAACGTCGGTGATGCGGTGCATGCGTTGCGCGAGGGCGGATGCGATCTGATGCTGGCGTTCTATGACCCGGACGCGGCGATGCAGATGGACCCGGAGATTTTTCCTTCTTTGCATTTGGGGCAGACGGAAATGTTACCGGTGTGTGCCGCCGATGCGGATGGCAAGCCGCTGTTTGATCTGGAAGGTGATGCAAGTGTGCCGTTGCTGGCTTATAGCGCCGGGGCGTTTCTTGGGCGTTCGGTGAATGGTCTGTTGCGTCAGCGTGCTTTGCGCTTTACCACTATCTATGAGACTGCGATGGCGGACAGCCTGAAGAGTATGGCGCTGGAAGGGTTGGGGATTGCCTGGGTGCCGCAGTTGAGTGTTCGGGCTGAACTTGCCCGCGGTGAGTTGGTTGTTTGTGGTGGGCCGCCATGGCATGTGCCACTGGAAATTCGTTTGTATCGATGTGCGCTGGTGCGCAAGGCCAATGTACGGTTGTTGTGGCGAAAGTTAGAGAGTGGGGCGGCTGGCTCTACCGTTTGATCGACCGCCAAGAGTGAAAGTCAGTGGCGCTTCACTCTTGGCGAAATAAAAACTCAAAGTTTATTAATCGTGCAACTCGAGATAGTTACGAATGTGTTCCCGGTTTTTATCGCTGAAACGCTTGGCGTTTCCTCTGAAATTCGATTCAAGGGTGCCTGATGCCATGATGGTTTCATCCCACCAGCCATTGTAGTAAACCTCGTAATCTTCATGTCGTGCCCCGAACAAGTGACCGACTTCATGTGCCGGCGTCTGGTGGCCATTGATAGAGGCAATTGCACAACTGCCCGTATGAGTAGCAATCCCCCCGACCGTATCGCTTAGGTTGTCGCGTGTTAGCAGCAGACACTTCAGGGTGTGATCGGTGTATCCCGAGTTGACACCGATAATTTTCTCTTTATTTCTTTCGATTTTTTCATACCATGAATAGAGCGCCTGCTCGGGAGTGTCGACTTTGTAACTGTGCTCGCAGAGCTCCGGAGCCCTTGAATGCGGCACCATAATGATGCCGAATATTCTTCCGGAAATAGTTTCGAACTCCTTCGATAGCCATTTGAAATGGGTGTCGTAAAGATCGTTACTGTCATGCTCGGATAAATCCTTGTGAACATAAACCATCAATAATAAAGGCTTTGGCATTCGAGATTCTCTAGTGGTTTTTAATTGTTGGGTTTGCGTGAGCAAGTTCTATTGGTTCTGGTATTTTTATAGCACCAATAACTTCAGGGGTCTGTTTTCAGTGTTTTAGTTTTTATTTCTTAAAGTGCGAGCGTTCAGCTTTAACATACTGAAGTGACTGCTATTAATATTTGCCAAGTGTTATTTGGCAGATCACTGATCTTGATTTTCGAGTCAGTAAACGCGCTGTTTTTCGGCAAATGACAGATGGTCGAGACGGGGGCTGTTTATTGGCTTCTTTGCGGTATACTGCGCGGCCTTCGGCCGGTCCGTCCGGCCATTTTTCGTACAATCAAGCCACGCATCCTGCGTGGCTTGTTGTTTTTTGACGCGCCTGCGGGCGCCCAGAGAGAAGAGGCGCGACGATGAGTGCACTGGTTGGCGTGATCATGGGCTCCAAGTCCGATTGGTCCACCCTTAGCCACACCGCCGATATGCTGGAAAAGCTCGGCATCCCGTACGAGGTTAAAGTGGTCTCTGCCCACCGTACCCCGGATCTGCTGTTCCAGTACGCCGACGAGGCTGAAAGCCGCGGCATCGAGGTGATTATCGCCGGTGCCGGTGGCGCGGCCCACTTGCCTGGCATGTGTGCGGCCAAGACCCACCTGCCGGTGCTGGGCGTTCCGGTGCAGTCGTCGATGCTCTCGGGCGTCGATTCGCTACTGTCGATCGTGCAGATGCCGGCCGGTATTCCGGTTGCCACTCTGGCCATCGGCAAGGCCGGTGCGATCAACGCAGCCCTGCTCTCGGCGAGTATCCTCGGCGCCAAGCATCCGCAGTTCCACGCGGTACTGAAAACCTTCCGTGCCGAGCAGACAGACAGCGTCCTGGACAATCCAGACCCACGTATTGCCTGAGGTTGTTGAGATGAAGATCGGTGTAATCGGTGGCGGCCAGTTGGGCCGCATGTTGGCCCTGGCGGGCACTCCGCTGGGCATGAACTTCGCTTTCCTCGACCCTGCGCCGGACGCCTGTGCGGCCGCGCTGGGCGAACACCTGCGGGCCGATTACGGCGATCAGGATCACCTGCGTCAACTGGCCGATGAAGTCGATCTGGTGACCTTCGAGTTCGAAAGCGTCCCGGCCGAAACCGTGGCGTTTCTCTCGCAGTTCGTACCGGTCTACCCGAGTGCCGAAGCGCTGCGCATCGCTCGCGACCGCTGGTTCGAAAAGAGCATGTTCAAGGATCTGGGGATTCCGACTCCGGCGTTCGCCGACATCCAGTCGCAAGCCGATCTGGACGCCGCTGTCGCGACCATCGGCCTGCCGGCCGTGCTGAAAACCCGGACCCTGGGTTACGACGGCAAGGGCCAGAAAGTTCTGCGCAAGCCGCAAGATGTGGTCGATACGTTTGCTGAGCTGGGCAGCGTTGCCTGCCTGCTGGAAGGCTTCGTGCCGTTCACCGGTGAAGTGTCGCTGATCGCCGTGCGTGCCCGTGATGGTGAGACGAAATTTTATCCGTTGGTACACAACACCCACGACAGCGGCATTCTCAAGCTGTCGGTCGCGAGTACCGATCACCCGTTGCAGGCGCTGGCCGAAGACTATTCCAGCCGCGTCCTGAAGCAACTGAACTACGTCGGCGTAATGGCGTTCGAGTTCTTTGAAGTCGACGGCGGCCTCAAGGCCAACGAAATCGCGCCGCGTGTGCATAACTCCGGGCACTGGACCACCGAAGGCGCCGAGTGCAGCCAGTTCGAAAACCACCTGCGGGCGGTTGCCGGTCTGCCGCTGGGTTCGACCGCCAAGGTCGGCGAAAGCGCGATGCTCAACTTCATCGGTGTGGTTCCGCCGGTAGAGAAAGTCATCGCGATTGCCGATTGCCATCTGCATCACTACGGCAAAGCCTTCAAGGCCGGACGCAAGGTCGGTCACGCCAACCTGCGTTGCGCCGACAAGGCCACGCTGGAGCAGCAGATTCTCAAGGTCGAAGCGCTGATCGCCGAGTAAAGACAGTTTCATCTGGCGGCGGCGGAACCTTCGGGAACCGCCGTTCTCTGATGGCAGGATGCCAAAGTCTGGCTAGGCTATAGCCAATCAATCAGAGGGAAATGCCATGGGAATTATCGGAACCATCTTTATCGGCTTGATCGTCGGCCTGCTGGCGCGCTTCCTCAAACCGGGCGATGACAGCATGGGCTGGATCATGACCATCCTGCTCGGTATCGGCGGTTCGCTGGCAGCCACTTACGGCGGTCAGGCTCTGGGCATTTATCAGGCAGGTCAGGGTGCAGGCTTCATCGGCGCGCTGGTCGGTGCGATTGTCCTGCTGGTGATCTACGGTCTGATCAAAAAGAACTGATCCAAAGCGACCAGGTCCTCTCTGCCAAACCGGCGGAGAGGGCTAGAATGCTCGGCGAATCTCTTTCCTTCCTTTTACCCGAGCACCTTCATGCGCCGCATTTTGTTGACTCTCCTTTTTCTGGGCAGCGGTTTGGCCCATGCCGGCGAATTGCCGGAAACCGACTGGCTGGAACTGATGCCCAAGTCGGATCAAAAGGCCCTCGAGGCCATGCCTGAAATCGACCACAACTCCCCCGAAGCCACCGGCACCTTCACGGATAAGGGCGGCATGAAACAGGCCAAAGGTCTGCCGGCGGTGATGTATTCGACCAAAACCGTGGCGTCGATGAACGACAAGCACATCCGCATCGGTGGTTATCCGGTGCCGCTGGAGTCCGATGCCAAGGGCCGCAGCACGCTGTTCTTCCTCGTGCCATACCCGGGCGCCTGCATCCACGTGCCGCCACCGCCGCCGAATCAACTGGTACTGGTGCGCTATCCGAAAGGCTTGAAGCTGGATGACATCTATACACCGCTTTGGGTGATCGGCACGCTGAAGATCGAGAAGGTCAACAACGACCTGGCCGACGCGGCGTATGCGCTGGAGGCGGACAAGGTTCGCGTAGTCAAAGAGTCGGATCTCTAGCCAATACCCAAGAACAACTGTGGGAGCCAGCCTGCTGGCGATAGCGGTGCGTCAGGCATCTTCAAGTTGCCTGACACGGCGCCATCGCCAGCAGGCTGGCTCCCACATTTCGTACTGCGGTGTTGGTTAGAGCGGTTTAGCGCCGATGCTGACGCCCATCGTATGGCTGGCACCCGGTGCCAGATTCACCACATCGCCCATCACATTCGCCGTCTCGATGCACAACATGCGCTGCCAGCCATCGTTGTCCATGTCGCTGAGCGCGGCGGCGCGGTCGATCCACGGGTTCCAGATCACTGCTGTGCGCGAACCGGTCGCGCTCAGCACGATGCGCCGTTCCCACGTCGGGTCGACGATGCTCAGTTGTGGCGGAGCGTCGAGGTAGATGCGGTCGGTTTCGCCGGCAAACTGCAGATCGCCTCGCTGGGTGGCGGTGTTCCAGTCATCGAGGGTCTCGATGTAGTCCAAGCCGTCCACGCCTTCGACATGCACGTTGCGCACATCGCTGACCGCGAAATAGCTGTGCAGCGCCTGGCTGAGACTGACGCTGTCGCCGCCACGGTTATGGCTGGTCAGGCTGATGTGCAGTTGCTCGTCCAGACGCAGGGTCAGGGTCAGGTCCACTTCGTGCGGCCAGCCCGGGAAGCCGCCATCAGGGTAGGGCAACTTGAATTCGACCTTGATGCCATGGTCTTCGGCTTCGATGCCGCCCAATTCCCAATCCATCGCCCGGACAAAACCGTGCGCGCCTGCCGGTTCGTCGCTGACGCGCATGGCTTTGACGCTCTGCGGATTGCGCTCGAACACGCCGAACCACGGCCAGCACACTGGCACGCCGGCACGGATGCTTTTGCCGGTCTTGAACACGGCCTTGTCGTTCAGCCAGATGATCGGCGGCTGGCCGTCGATCTGATAACTGAGGATGTGCGCGCCTTGCTGGGCAACCAGCACTTCGGCCTGACCGTGGCGGATACGCCAGCAGTTCAGTTCATCCAGTTTCACGGCTTCAACGTTGGGCGTGTTCATGGGACAACTCTCGATCAGACACTTGGACGACTATCGACCGCAAAACGGCCGCGAGGTTTAACGTGCGCGAGGCGGAACCGAACGAGTGCGGCCGCTGCCATCGATGGCGACGAACACGAACACCGCTTCGGTGACTTTACGCCACTCGCTGGACAACGGATCGTCGCTCCACACTTCGACCATCATCTGGATCGAGCTGCGGCCGATTTCCAGGGTCTGGGTATAGAAGGACAATTGCGCGCCGACAGCCACCGGCACCAGAAACGCCATGCGGTCGATGGCCACGGTAGCGACGCGGCCGCCAGCGACACGGCTGGCCATTGCGGTACCGGCCAAATCCATCTGCGCCACCAGCCAGCCGCCGAAAATATCGCCAAAGCCGTTGGTTTCACGCGGTAGCGCGGTGATTTGCAGGGCCAGGTCGCCCTGTGGGATCGGATCTTCTTGTTCGAGCTCTATCATGCCGGGGGTGCCTCTGACCCGTGACTCTTCGTTGGTATCGCTGGTGGTAGCCGTCTTCAGGAAAAACGATTCAGCACCGAACATACTACGTTCGTCACGTTTTCCATAAGGCGCCTAAAGGGGAAACTCTGCGAAAGCGACTGACAGATCCAGCGACGATTTCGCACAGCAACCCCCTACAAACCGGAGCAAGGTTGCGAGTATATCGGTCGGTAGACTCCGCGACGACCATCCGGTTCTCATTTCGACCGTCAAATACGCACCTCTATGTGCTTTTTCGAACAATTTGCTATGGTGCCGAACCTGTCCAAGTCACAGCCAGCGTTGTTGTGACGACAGATCTGACTATAAGAGAAGCCCTTGCCATGACCACAGCGCCTTCGAGCCTCGCGCAGCCCGAGCAACCCGCACGACCGTTAACCCGCAATGACTACAAGACTCTGTCGCTATCGGCCCTGGGCGGTGCGCTGGAGTTCTACGATTTCATCATCTTTGTGTTCTTCGCCACCGTGGTCGGCAAGCTGTTCTTCCCGGCGGACATGCCCGAGTGGCTGCGCATGATGCAGACTTTCGGCATCTTCGCCGCTGGCTATCTGGCCCGGCCATTGGGCGGCATCGTCATGGCGCACTTCGGCGACCTGCTGGGGCGCAAGAAGATGTTCACCCTGAGCATTTTCATGATGGCCGTGCCGACCCTGATCATGGGTTTGCTGCCGACTTACGCGCAGATCGGCATGTGGGCGCCGATCCTGTTGCTGCTGATGCGGGTGATTCAGGGCGCGGCGATTGGCGGTGAAGTGCCGGGGGCGTGGGTCTTCGTTTCCGAACACGTACCGCAAAAGCACATGGGCTACGCCTGCGGCACCCTCACCAGCGGCCTGACCGCCGGTATCTTGCTGGGTTCGCTGGTCGCCACCGCGATCAACAGCATCTATACGCCTGTGGAAGTCGCGGATTACGCCTGGCGGATTCCGTTCCTTCTCGGCGGTGTGTTTGGCCTGTTCTCGGTGTACCTGCGCCGCTGGCTGCACGAAACCCCAGTGTTCGCCGAGCTACAACTGCGCAAGGCGCTGGCTGAAGAAGTGCCGCTGCGTGCGGTGCTGCGCGACCATCGCGGGGCGATTGCGATCTCGATGCTGCTGACCTGGCTGCTGTCGGCCGGCATCGTCGTGGTGATTCTGATGACCCCGACCGTGCTGCAAACGGTCTATCACTTCTCGCCGACCGTGGCGCTGCAATCAAACAGTCTGGCGATTGTGTTTCTGAGCATCGGTTGCGTTATTTCCGGCGCACTGGCTGATCGCTTTGGTGCGGGCCGCGTGTTCGTCTTCGGTAGCCTGGGGCTGTTGATCAGCTCCTGGACCTTCTATCACAGCCTGGCAGATCACCCGAACTGGCTGTTCCCGCTGTATGCGCTGACCGGTTTGCTAGTCGGCACCATCGGCGCGGTGCCGTACGTGATGGTCAAGGCGTTCCCGCCAGTAGTGCGCTTCAGCGGGTTGTCGTTTTCGTACAACGTGGCTTACGCGATCTTCGGTGGTTTGACGCCGATGGTGGTCAGCCTGCTGCTGAAAGAAAGCCCGATGGGGCCTGCCTACTATGTGGCGGTGCTGTGCACGATGGGGATTCTGGTGGGCGCGTATCTCTGGAAGAAGGGGCGCTGATTCCAGGATTATTTGCAGCAGTACCGGCCCTATCGCCAGCAGGCTGGCTCCCACATGGAGATGCATTCCAATGTGGGAGCCAGCCTGCTGGCGATTTGGGGCAGCGGAATTATCCGATAAAAGCTCAATGCTGGCCTTTCATCCAATTGTCATATTTCAGCCATAGAGTGTTCACACGGCCTGCTGATACTTGGCCCCGACTTAACACACCCTATCTGCTAGGAGTAAGGCATGAAACTGAAGCGTTTGATGGCGGCAATGACTTTTGTCGCTGCTGGCGTTGCGACTGCCAACGCGTTCGCCGCTGTTGACCCTGCTATCCCGAGCTACACCAAGACCACTGGTGTGTCGGGCAACCTGTCCAGCGTCGGCTCCGATACCCTGGCCAACCTCATGACCCTCTGGGCTGAGAACTACAAAAAAGAATATCCGAACGTAAACATCCAGATTCAGGCCGCTGGCTCCGCCACCGCGCCACCTGCGCTGACTGAAGGCACCTCCAACCTCGGCCCTATGTCTCGCAAAATGAAGGACACCGAACTGGCGGCCTTCGAACAGAAATACGGCTACAAGCCAACCGCTATCCCGGTTGCCGTGGATGCCCTGGCGGTGTTCGTCCACAAGGACAACCCGATCCAGCACCTGACCATGGAACAGGTTGACGCGATCTTCTCGTCTACTCGTCTGTGCGGCGCGAAAGCCGAAGTCAAAACCTGGGGTGACCTGGGTGTGACCGGCGACCTGGCCAACAAGCCAGTGCAACTGTTCGGCCGTAACTCGGTATCCGGCACCTACGGCTACTTCAAAGAAGAAGCCCTGTGCAAAGGTGACTACAAGCCAAACGTCAACGAACAACCAGGTTCGGCGTCGGTTGTGCAGTCGATCAGCTCCTCGCTGAACGGCATCGGTTACTCGGGCATCGGCTACAAGACCGCTAGCGTGAAAACCGTTGCTCTGTCGAAGAAAGGCAGCACCGAGTTCATCGAAGACAGCGAAGAAAACGCCCTGAACGGCAAGTACCCACTGTCGCGCTTCCTCTACGTTTACGTGAACAAAGCCCCGAACAAGCCTCTGGCCCCACTGGAAGCCGAGTTCGTGAAACTGGTTCTGTCGAAACAGGGCCAGGAAGTGGTAGTGAAAGACGGTTACATCCCGTTGCCAGCCAAGGTTGCTGCAAAAGCACTGGCTGACCTGGGTCTGCAAGAAGGCGGCGCTGAAGTCGCAAAGAAGTAACAAATTGAGTCCGGGGTGAACCCCACCGGACTCAAGTAAAAGGCCGGATCTGCTTGCAGACCGGCCTTTTACACACCTCAAATTTTCGATCCTCTGCCAGTTACGCTGGCGGCGGATTTGGTGCGTCACTGCATTGTCATCTTTCTGTCATACAGGATCGCTAGGGTGAGCGCATGAATGATCTGGCCAATTCCCCAATGACTACGACTTCCCCTCCCAAGCGCATTGATTTCAATACGCCTGAGCTGCAACGCAAGCGCCGCATCCGCGCGCTCAAGGATCGCTTCACCCGCTGGTACGTCCTCGTTGGCGGCCTGGCGGTGCTGGCAGCCATCACCCTGATCTTCTTCTTCCTTGCCTACGTGGTCGCGCCGCTGTTTAAAGGTGCCGATCTGACCGCGCAAGATGCAATCACCCCGGCCTGGATGCAGGACGCCGGCAAGCCGCTGATGATTTCGCTCGAAGAGCAGAATCAGGTGGCGATGCGCGTTTCCGATAAAGGTCAGGCGCTGTTCTTTGATATCGACAGTGGCGCTGAACTGAAGCGCGTCGATCTGCCGGTCCCGGTGGGCACCACCGTAACGTCCATCGGCGAAGACCAGCCAGGTCATCCGCTAGTGGCAGTGGGTCTGTCCAACGGTCAGGCTCTGGTGTTCCGTCACACCTATAAAGTCAGCTACCCCGATGGCAAGAAAACCATTTCCCCGGCTATTGAATACCCGTATGGCGAGGCGCCAATCGCGCTGAACGAAAACGGTGGTGCGCTGGAGCACGTCAGCCTCAACGCTACCGATACCACGTTGGTGCTGGCCGGCTCGACCGACTCGCAACTGCATGTGCTGTCGCTGACCAGCGAAGAAAACATGATGACCGGCGAAGTCACCAACGAGCAGAAGCGTATCGAGCTGCCGCAGATGACCGAACCGGTGAAGAACATCTTCGTCGACCCGCGCCAGCAGTGGCTGTACGTGGTCAACGGTCGTGCCCAGGCCGACGTGTTCAGCCTTCGCGACAAGAGCCTCAACGGTCGCTACAAATTGCTGGAAAACGCCGACTCTGAAATCACCGCCAGTACGCAATTGGTGGGCGGTATCTCGCTGATTTTCGGCGACTCCAAGGGCGGACTGGCCCAGTGGTTCATGGCGCGTGATCCGGATGGCGAACAACGCCTGAAGCAGATCCGCACCTTCCAGATGGGCACCGCACCGATTGTTGAAATCACCGCTGAGGAGCGCCGCAAGGGTTTCCTCGCCCTCGATGCTGCCGGCAAGCTTGGTGTGTTCCACAGCACCGCGCACCGCACCTTGCTGGTCGATCAAGTGGTCGACGGCCAAGGCCTGTTTGGTCTGTCGCCACGCGCCAACCGCGTGATCGTCGAGCAGGGCGGCAAGCTGCAACCGTTGTTGCTGGACAACCCGCACCCGGAAGTTTCCTGGAGCGCACTGTGGAGCAAGGTCTGGTACGAGAACTACGACGAGCCTAAATACGTCTGGCAATCGACCGCCGCCAACACCGATTTCGAACCGAAGCTGAGCCTGTCGCCACTGACTTTCGGCACCCTGAAAGCCGCGTTCTACGCGATGCTGCTGGCCGCGCCTCTGGCGGTTGCCGCTGCGATCTACACCGCCTACTTCATGGCGCCGGGCATGCGCCGCAAGGTCAAACCGGTCATCGAACTGATGGAAGCGATGCCGACGGTGATCCTCGGTTTCTTCGCCGGCCTGTTCCTCGCGCCGTATGTCGAAGGGCATTTGCCGGGCATTTTCAGTCTGTTGATGTTGTTGCCAATCGGCATTCTGGTCGCCGGTTTCAGCTTCAGTCGCCTGCCTGAATCGATCCGCCTGAAAGTGCCGGACGGTTGGGAAAGTGCGCTGCTGATTCCGGTGATTCTGTTTGTGGGCTGGCTGTCGCTGTACATGAGCCCGTTCATGGAGAACTGGTTCTTCGGCGGCGACATGCGTATGTGGATCTCCCACGACCTGGGCATCACCTACGACCAGCGCAACGCTCTGGTGGTTGGTCTGGCCATGGGCTTCGCGGTGATCCCGAACATCTACTCGATTGCCGAAGACGCCGTGTTCAGCGTGCCTCGCGGCCTGACCCTGGGCTCGCTGGCCCTCGGTGCCACACCGTGGCAGACCATGACTCGCGTGGTGATCCTCACCGCCAGCCCGGGGATCTTCTCGGCGCTGATGATCGGTATGGGCCGTGCGGTTGGCGAAACCATGATCGTGCTGATGGCCACCGGCAACACGCCGGTCATGGAAATGAACCTGTTCGAAGGCCTGCGCACCCTGGCCGCCAACGTCGCGGTGGAAATGCCCGAATCGGAAGTCGGCGGCAGCCACTACCGCGTGCTGTTCCTCTCGGCGCTGGTGCTGCTGTTGTTCACCTTCGTCATGAACACCCTGGCAGAACTGATTCGTCAGCGTCTGCGCAAGAAATACTCGTCGCTTTAAGCAAAGGTAGAAGTCTGTGAAACAGAACTCCCTGAAAGGATGGTTCAAGAGCGGCGCCCCGGGCGTCTGGATCAGCGGTGGCGCGGTGTCCATCGCGGTCATCATGACCATTGGCCTGTTGGCGGTGATTGCCGTGCGCGGTCTGGGTCACTTCTGGCCGGCGGATCTTGTCCACGCCAACTACGACGTACCGGGCCAGGCCAATCACCTGGTCATCGGTGAAGTGGTACAGAAAGAAGAAGTGCCGCGTGCACGTCTGAAGAGCGCTGGTTTGCCGGTGCCGGACCAGGGCCCGGAGTTCATGACCCGCGAGCTGATCAAGGTCGGCAACCGTGACTTGAACGGCAACGACTTCACCTGGATCGTCGGCGAGTGGCTGACCAACCAGACCACGCCGCCAGAGCTGATGGCGATCGAGCGTCGTGAGTGGGGCAACTTCTACGGCTATCTGGTCAACGTCAAACAGGACGGCAAAGTCATCGCCGAGGGCGAAGCGGCATGGCCTGAACTGCAAGCGCGGATCAACCGTGTGAACGGTCTGGCGGCGCAACTCAAGTCGCTGGAAAAAACCGACATTGGCGCGATCAACTCGGGTCTGGAGCGCATCCGTCTGCACGGTCGCAAACTGGAACTGGAAGGCAAGCTCGACGCCACCGCGCAAGCGGACATGGAATCCGAGCGCGCCGAACTCAACGCCCGTTATCAGGACATCGAAGCGCGTCTGTCGGATCTGCATGCGCAGTTCAACCGCGACAGCCTGACCGCTCGCGATGCCAACGGCAAAGAGCTGGAAATCGGTCTGGGCAAAGTGGTTCACGCCTACCAGCCGAACGCCATGAGCACCTTCACCAAGGTTCGTTTCTATTTCGGCAAGATCTGGGAATTCCTCTCGGATGACCCGCGTGAAGCCAACACCGAAGGCGGGATTTTCCCGGCGATTTTCGGCACCGTGATGATGACCTTGATCATGGCGATGATCGTCACCCCGTTCGGCGTACTGGCAGCGGTGTACCTGCGTGAATACGCCAAGCAGAACACCCTGACCCGGATCATCCGGATTGCGGTAAACAACCTCGCTGGCGTACCGGCCATCGTTTACGGCGTGTTCGGTCTGGGTTTCTTTGTTTACGTGCTGGGTGGTTCGGTTGACCGCTTGTTCTTCCCGGAAGCGCTGCCGGCACCGACCTTCGGTACGCCGGGTCTGCTCTGGGCGTCGCTGACCCTGGCGCTGCTGGCGGTGCCGGTGGTGATCGTGGCCACCGAAGAAGGTCTGGCGCGCATCCCGCGTACCGTGCGTGAAGGCTCGCTGGCCCTCGGCGCGACCAAGGCCGAGACGCTGTGGAAGATTGTGATTCCAATGGCCAGCCCGGCGATGATGACCGGCATGATCCTCGCCGTGGCTCGCGCCGCCGGTGAAGTGGCGCCGCTGATGCTGGTGGGTGTGGTGAAACTGGCGCCGTCGCTGCCGGTGGATGGCAACTACCCGTATCTGCACCTGGATCAGAAGATCATGCACCTGGGCTTCCACATCTATGACGTCGGCTTCCAGAGCCCGAACGTCGAAGCGGCCCGCCCGCTGGTGTACGCCACGGCGCTGCTGCTGGTGCTGGTGATCGCGACCCTGAACCTGTCGGCAGTGTGGATTCGAAACCATCTGCGCGAAAAGTACAAAGCACTGGATAGCTGATTTTCAGCACTGATTTCTATGTGGGAGCCAGCCTGCTGGCGATGGCAGCACCGCGGTTTATAGACAAACCGCAGCGCCTGAATCGCCAGCAGGCTGGCTCCCACGAAAACTGAACCGAATTTGTTAGCACAGGGGAGCCTCCCATGCAGCACGAAGCACATACCCACGGCATCAACATGTCCGCCCTGGGCCGCGACAAGCAGAGCCTGAACCTCGAACAGGAAACCGTGGCCATCGAAGTGCCGGGCCTGAGCCTGTACTACGGCGAGAAACAAGCACTGTTCGACGTCAGCATGAACATCCCGAAACAGCGCGTGACGGCCTTCATTGGTCCGTCCGGCTGCGGCAAGTCCACGCTGCTGCGCACCTTCAACCGGATGAACGATCTGGTTGACGGCTGCCGCGTCGAAGGCGCGATCAACCTGTACGGCAACAACATCTATCGCAAGGGCGAAGACGTTGCCGAGCTGCGTCGTCGTGTCGGCATGGTGTTCCAGAAGCCCAACCCGTTCCCGAAAACCATCTACGAAAACGTGGTTTACGGTTTGCGCATTCAGGGCATCAACAAGAAGCGCATCCTCGACGAAGCAGTCGAGTGGGCATTGAAAGGCGCGGCGCTGTGGGACGAAGTCAAAGACCGTCTGCACGAGTCGGCACTCGGCCTGTCCGGTGGTCAGCAGCAACGTCTGGTGATCGCCCGTACCATCGCCGTAGAACCTGAAGTGCTGCTGCTCGACGAACCGTGCTCGGCCCTTGACCCGATCTCGACCCTGAAAGTCGAAGAGCTGATCTACGAGCTGAAATCCAAGTTCACCATCGTCATCGTTACCCACAACATGCAACAGGCTGCGCGGGTGTCCGACTACACGGCGTTCATGTACATGGGCAAACTGGTGGAATTCGGCGACACCGACACGCTGTTCACCAATCCGGCGAAGAAGCAGACCGAAGACTACATCACCGGTCGTTATGGCTGACAGATGGTGGTTGCCCACTGAATTGATGCTGCGGCCCGCCGCACCTTACCGGACGCTCCAAGGACGCCAAGATGATTAGTAAAGAAGGTCTTACCCACCACATTTCCGCGCAGTTCAACGCCGAACTGGAAGAAGTGCGCAGCCATCTGCTGGCCATGGGCGGGCTGGTGGAGAAGCAGGTCAACGACGCCGTGACTGCGCTGATCGAGGCCGACTCCGGTCTGGCCCAGCAAGTGCGCGAGATCGATGACCAGATCAATCAGATGGAACGCAACATCGACGAAGAATGCCTGCGCATTCTGGCCCGTCGCCAGCCGGCGGCGTCCGACTTGCGTCTGATCATCAGCATCTCCAAGTCGGTGATCGACCTGGAGCGCATCGGCGACGAAGCGACCAAGATCGCCCGCCGCGCCATTCAGTTGTGTGAAGAAGGCGAAGCGCCGCGTGGTTACGTCGAAGTGCGGCACATCGGCGACCAGGTGCGCAACATGGTGCGCGATGCGCTCGACGCCTTTGCCCGCTTCGATGCCGATCTGGCGCTTTCAGTCGCCCAGTACGACAAGGTCATCGACCGCGAGTACAAGACCGCCCTGCGTGAACTCGCCACCTACATGATGGAAGATCCGCGCTCTATCTCGCGGGTCTTGAGCATTATCTGGGTACTGCGCTCGCTGGAGCGGATCGGCGACCACGCGCGCAATATCTCGGAGCTGGTGATCTATCTGGTTCGCGGCACCGACGTGCGCCACATGGGCCTCAAGCGCATGAAGGCAGAAGTTGAGGGCACAAGCGGCGAAACCGCTAATGTTCCGGGCGATGCTGACGATAAGTAAGATTGCCTGAGTAAAGCGCCCGGTCCTTTGGCCGGGCGTTTTTGTTTATAGCTTTCGAATTAAAAAGCAGCACCCGCGAACGAAAAGTCCCGGCGTGACTGAAGAGTTTTGGCAATGTGCCATCAGCCAGCGTTATGCTTGCCGGGATTTTAATAGGGGTGTTGGATGAGCAAGATCAGTGTGTTGGTCGTGGACGACGCTTCGTTCATTCGTGACCTGGTGAAAAAGTGCCTGCGCAATTACTTCCCGGGGATTCGCACCGAGGACGCCATCAACGGCAAAAAGGCTCAGGCGATGCTGGCCCGCGAAGCGTTCGACCTGGTCCTGTGCGACTGGGAAATGCCGGAAATGTCCGGCCTCGAACTGCTGACCTGGTGCCGCGAGCAGGACAACCTCAAAACCATGCCGTTTGTCATGGTCACCAGCCGTGGCGATAAAGAGAACGTGGTGCAGGCGATTCAGGCCGGCGTTTCCGGCTACGTCAGCAAGCCGTTCACCAACGAACAGCTGCTGACCAAGGTCAAGCAGGCGCTGAACAAGGTCGGCAAGCTCGATACCCTGATGAACAGCGCGCCGACCAAGATGAACTCGGCATTCGGCAACGACTCCCTGAGCGCATTGACTGGGGGCAAAGCTGCGGTGATCGGTTCGGCTCCGGCCGCTGCTGCGGTCAATCCGTTTGCCAAACCTGCCGTCGTTGCTCCAGCCCCGGCTGCCGCGCCATCCCGTGGTCTGCTCAACAGTCCGCCGGTCAAGGCACCAGCCTCTGCGGCAGCGCCTGCCAGCGGTCGCGGCCAAGGCCAGTTGCGCCTGCCGAGTGGCAACCAGCAATGCGTGATCAAGGCGCTGAGCATCAAGGAAGCGCTGTTGGTAGTGAAACGCACTGACACCCTGCCGCAGATTCTCGACAGCGCCGTGCTCGATCTGGAGCAGGGCGACAACGCCGAAATTGCCCGCCTGAATGGCTACCTGCATGCCATCGTTGCCTTTGAGCAGAAACCTGACAGCGAATGGCTGCAACTGACTTTCCGCTTCGTCGATCAGGACGCGCAGAAGCTCGACTACATCTCGCGTCTGATCGCTCGTGGTACCGCACAGAAGCACTTCGTTCCGGGCGCGTAATCATCGTCGCCTGAAAGTCCGCCTTCGCGAGCAAGCTCGCTCCCACAGGGATCACGCTGAACCTGTGGGAGCTAGCCTGCTGGCGATGGGGTCATCAAAAGCACCACCCATCTCTCGCTCTCCCAATTTGAAACATCTGTCGACTAGCCTGGTCTGTCTCAGCTGCTAGGCTCTTTCCCAAGCCTTACTTCGACAGACTCTTGCCCATGCTCGCGCGCCTGCTGTTTTTCTGTGGTCTCTTCATGGCCTCCACCTCGGCTGTGGCCATGACCATTTACAAATCCACCGATGCCAACGGCGTGGTCTCGTACAGCGACCGGCCGAGCAAAGGCTCGCAGGTGTTCGTGTTTCAGGACCGCATGGTCGAGCGCCTCGAGCGCCAGGTGTATCTCGACATCAAGAAGCAGAAGGGCGCCGATGTGGTGTTCGTGCGCAACGATCTGTATGCGCCGGTCGAGATTGCACTGGCTTTTACCGGGCTGAGCAATGTGCGTGGCGCGCCGGGTCAAACCATCCGCAAGGTACTGCCGGCGCGCAGCAATACGCGTCTGGCGCTGCTCACGGCGATTAACGGCGGACAACCGCTGGTGTATTCGCCGCAGTTCCAATATTCCCTGGGCGACCCCACGGGAGCGGCTCAGGGCTATCGCTATCCATTGCCGTGGCGTGGCGGGCCGTTTCGTCTCAGCCAGGGCGCCAATGGTCAGTACAGCCACTTCGGGCCGAAGAACAAATACGCGATGGACATCGCCATGCCGGTCGGCACGCCGATCATTGCGGCGCGGGCAGGCATCGTGGTCAAAACCGAGAACTCACAGACCGGACGCGGTACTGATCCGTCGGGCAATTTCGTCCGGGTGCTGCACGACGACGGGACAATGGGCGTGTATCTGCACCTCAAGCAAGGTTCGGTGAGCGTACGAGAGGGACAGCGGGTAGTGGTGGGCAGTCCTTTAGCGTTGTCGGGCAATACCGGCAACAGCAGCGGCCCGCACCTGCACTTTGTGGTGCAGCGCAATACCGGGCTGGGGCTGGTGTCGATTCCGTATCAGTTCAACCAGCCGCTGGGTGCGCTGCCCAACTTTGCGTTGGGCAAGCAGTAGGAAGGGATGTTGGGAGTCATTGTGGCGAGGGAGCTTTGCCCACTTGCGTCAATCCAGCATCAACACCTTGGCCAGAACGATCTTCGGCCCTTTCATCTTTTTGATGATGATCCGCAGGCCTTCGACTTCCAGCACTTCTTCCTCTTCCGGTACCCGTTTCAGGGTTTCGTAGATCAGACCGGCGAGGGTTTCAGCCTCGATGTGATCGAGGTCGATGCCCAGCAGGCGTTCAACCTTGAACAACGGCGTATCGCCACGCACCAGCAACTTGCCCGGCTGATAGGCGAGGATGCCGCGTTCGGCCTTGCGGTGTTCGTCCTGAATGTCGCCGACCAGCACTTCCAGCACGTCTTCCATGGTCAGGTAGCCGATGATGTTGCCGTCGGCTTCTTCGACTACGGCGAAGTGCGAGCCGCCCTTGCGGAACTGTTCCAGCAGTTGCGACAGCGGCATGTGCCGTGAAACGCGCTCCAGCGGGCGGGTCAGTTCGGCGAGGTTGAACGACTCGGGAATGTGATCCAGCGCCGCCAGTTCCAGCAACAGATCCTTGATGTGCAGCAAGCCGACGAACTCTTGGCGCTCGCTGTCGTACACCGGATAACGGCTGAACTTGTGGCGACGGAACATCGCCAGAATTTCCTTGAGCGGAGCGTTGAACTCCAGCGTGATCAAGTCTTCCCGGGAGTTGGCCCAGTCGACCACTTCCAGTTCGCCCATTTCCACCGCCGAGGCCAAAACACGCATGCCTTGGTCGCTCGGGTCCTGGCCACGGCTCGAGTGCAGAATCAGTTTCAGCTCTTCGCGACTGTAGTGGTGTTCATGGTGCGGGCCGGGCTCGCCTTGACCGGCGATACGCAGAATCGCGTTGGCGCTGGCGTTGAGCAGGTAGATCGCCGGGTACATCGCCCAGTAGAACAGGTACAGCGGCACCGCCGTCCACAGCGACAACAGCTCGGGTTTACGGATTGCCCAGGATTTTGGCGCCAGTTCACCGACGACGATGTGCAGATAGGAAATGACGAAGAACGCGGCGAAGAACGACACGCCTTTGATCACTTCCGGCGACTGCACGCCGACGGTTTCCAGCAGTGGCTCGAGAATGTGCGCAAACGCCGGCTCACCAACCCAGCCGAGGCCGAGGGAGGCGAGGGTGATGCCGAGCTGGCACGCCGAGAGATACGCATCGAGCTGACTGTGTACGGTGCGCAGGATGTGCCCGCGCCAGCCGTTTTTGTCAGCGATGGCCTCGACCCGGGTCGAGCGCAGTTTGACCATGGCGAATTCCGCCGCAACGAAGAATCCGTTGAGCAAAACCAGGATCAGAGCGAAAAGAATCATGCCGAAATCGGCGAAAATTGTAGCGAGGGACAAGCCAGGGGAAGGGTCCATGATGGAGTTTTGCGGGTTCCGTGTAATTCAAAAGAGAGAAAAATCATTGCCTGAAAGGCAGGCACAAGTCAGCCAATGTAGCGGCTGATATGGCGATTGCCTAGTGGCGGATTACTCAGCGGCGCGGATTACCTGAGCCCGGGCCACCTGCGCCGGGGCGAAATGGCAGGTGAACGTGCTGCCGTGGCCGGGCACGCTGCTGATCTCCATGCGTGCGCGGTGGCGCAATAGAACGTGTTTGACGATGGCCAGACCGAGCCCGGTGCCGCCGGTGTTGGAATTGCGGCTGGAGTCGACGCGGTAGAAGCGTTCGGTCAGGCGCGGCAGGTGTTTGCTGTCGATGCCGATCCCCGAATCCTGCACGCTCAGGTGCGCGCCTTGCTCGTCGCCCCACCAGCGAATGCGGATGTTGCCTTCGGCCGGGGTGTATTTCACCGCGTTGAACACCAGATTGGAAAACGCACTGCGCAATTCCGCTTCGCTGCCCTTGAGCAGCAGGCTGGCGTCGGCTTCCAGTGTGATGTGCTGGTTTTTCGAGCCGGATAATTGCTGCGCGTCGCTTTTGATCGATTGCAGCAGTGAGTCGACAGAAGTCGGCTGATTGTCCGACGGATAATCGGTGGCTTCCAGTTTCGCCAGCAACAGCAGGTCATTGAGCAGCGTCTGCATGCGTCCGCCCTGTTGCTGCATCTGCTGCAAGGCACGGCTCCAGCGCGGGTTCACCTCTTCGACGTTGTCGAGCAGGGTTTCCAGATACCCGCAGATCACCGTCAGCGGCGTGCGCAATTCGTGGGAGACGTTGGCGATGAAGTCTTTGCGCATCTGCTCCAACTGATGAATACGCGTGACGTCGCGTACCAGCATCAGGTGTTCGTTGTTGCCGTAGCGGGTCAGGTACAACTGAATGCGCACGCGATCATTGGTCGGCGAGGGGATTTCCAGCGGTTCGGCGTAGCTTTCCTGCTCGAAATATTCCTTGAAGCGCGGATGGCGCACCAGGTTGGTCACCGGTTGACCGCTGTCCTGCGGGGTTTTGAGGCCGAGCAGGGTTTCAGCGGCGCGGTTCCACCATTCGAGGTTGCCGTCGCTGTCGAGCATGATCACCGCGTCTTTCAGCGCGGCGGTGGACTCTTGAACCCGGTCGATCACCGCTTGCAGGCGTCCGCGCACCCGTTGGTCGCGGCGTTGCAGGTGATAGATGCTGTCGAACACTTCGCCCCACAGGCCATAGCCGTCGGGCGGTGCTTCATCGGGTTGGTGCAGGCGCAGCCATTCGTGCAGACGCAGCAGTTGCTTGAGCGTCCAGCCCAGATAAATCCCCAGGCCCGCCGCCAGGCTCCAGCCGTAATAGCCGGTGATCAGGCCGATCACCAGACACGCGGTGACCAGCAACAGCATGTGGCGAATCAGGGTGCCATGCCAGTTTTGATTCACGGAAAATACGGTCCTTGTCTGCGGGGCTGGCGGTCGGATCAGGCCTTGGTGGAAAACCGGTAGCCAGTGCCGCGCACGGTTTGTACCAGATTTTCGTAGGCATCGCCGAGGGCCTTGCGCAGGCGCCGGATATGCACGTCGACGGTGCGTTCTTCCACATAGACGTTGCCGCCCCAGACCTGATCCAGCAACTGGCCACGGGTGTAGGCGCGTTCCTGGTGGGTCATGAAGAATTGCAGCAGTCGGTATTCGGTCGGGCCCATCTCGGCCGGTTTGCCGTCGATGGTCACGCGGTGGCTGATCGGGTCGAGCAGCAGGCCGCCGACTTCAATCGGCGCTTCGCCATCGGTCGGCCCGGCGCGACGCAGTACAGCCTTGAGGCGTGCCACCAGTTCGCGAGGGGAAAACGGTTTGGTGATGTAATCGTCGGCACCGACTTCAAGACCCTGGATCTTGTTGTCCTCTTCGCCCTTGGCAGTAAGCATGATGATCGGGATGTCCCCGGTCAGCTCATCACGCTTGAGGCGCCGGGCCAGTTCAATGCCGGAGGTGCCGGGCAGCATCCAGTCGAGCAGGATCAAGTCCGGCTTGCGGTCGACGATGATGGCATGCGCCTGCTGCGAGTTCTCCGCCTCGAGGCAGTCATAGCCGGCCATTTCCAACGCAACGGCGATCATTTCGCGAATGGGCGCTTCGTCGTCGACGATCAGAATGCTCCTGCCAACCATGCCTTAATCCTCTTGTCATTTAACTGTCTTGCGCCGCATTAGATAACGGAATTATTGCAGTCGTGTGACAGTATTTCAGCGTCCGGCGATTGTGCAAATCCTCAACTAAGCTCTAAGTCCGAATCCTGACAACCACAAGAGAAGGTTTCCATGACTCAAATGACTGCTTCTTTCAAAGCCCTGCTGATGGCTGCTGCCCTGACTTTGCCTGGATTTGCCATGGCCGCCGAGCCGGCCATGATGAAGGACGGCATGATGGTCGATCATAAAGGCATGACCGTTTATACGTTCGACAAGGACGCTGGCGGCAAGTCGATGTGCAGCGGCGATTGCGCGAAGAACTGGCCGCCGATGATGGCGCCGGCGGGTGCCAAGGCTGAAGGCAAGTGGACGGTCATCAAACGCGATGACGGCATGATGCAATACGCCTATGACGGCAAGCCGCTTTACACCTTCATGAAGGACGAAAAACCTGGAGAAATGAAAGGTGATGGCATGAAGGATGTGTGGCACGTAGTGCACGAGCACAAGTAAACGCAAATCCCCTGTGGGAGCGAGCTTGCTCGCGAAAGCGGTGTGTCAGTAACCCGTTTGCTGGCTGACACGACGCCTTCGCGAGCAAGCTCGCTCCCACAGGTTTGAATCCTCAGCGCAGCGCGTAATCCAGCACGATCCCGACGAAAATCGCCAATCCTGCCCAGTGGTTATGCAAAAACGCCTGGAAGCAACGCATCCGGTCCTTGCCACGGGTGTACCAGAACTCCCAGACAAAGCATCCCGCCGCAGCCAGCAAACCGATGTGAAACCAGCCGCCGAGCTCGAACTTCGATCCGGCCAGCAACAGGCAACCCAGCGCCAGCGTCTGCAAGGTCAGGATGATCACCCGGTCGGCATCGCCGAACAGAATCGCCGTGGATTTCACGCCGATCTTCAAGTCGTCATCGCGGTCGGTCATCGCGTAGTAGGTGTCGTATCCCACCGTCCACAGCAGATTGGCGATCCACAGTAACCACGCCGCTGCGGGCAGGTTGCCGGTCTCGGCGGTGAACGCCATCGGCATGCCCCAGGAAAACGTCGCGCCCAGCACCACTTGCGGGTAATAGGTGTAGCGCTTCATGAACGGATAGGTGAACGCCAGCGCCAGCCCGCCAAGTGAGAGCCAGATGGTTGGGGCATTGGTGCACAGCACCAGCAGGAAACTCACGCCCATCAGCAGCGCAAAAAACACCAGAGCTTCTTTCGAGCTGATCCTGCCTGCCGCCAATGGCCGTTGCGCAGTGCGTTTGACGTGGCCGTCGACCTTGCGGTCGGCCCAGTCGTTGATCACGCAGCCGCCGGCACGGGTCAACACCACGCCGAGGACGAAAATCACGATATTGGCCAGCGATGGCGAGCCTTTGCCGGCAATCCACAGCGCCCACAGCGTCGGCCACAGCAGCAGGTAAATGCCGATCGGCTTGTCCATGCGCGTCAGCTGGACGAAATCCCAGGCGCGCGGGTTCAAGCGGTTCAGCGACTTGAGCAGGCTCTGATACATCAGCAGTTCTCCGGATGGGCGCGTGCGGCGCTCCACAGGGTCGGTAGAAAAATCTCCGCCACCAGCACGCTCAGTGCGCCACGGTCGAAACGCGAACGGCGGCCCCACAGTTCAGGTGCGCGGGATGCTTCGGGCAACCATTGTTCGGGGTAGTGACAGACCTCAATGGCGCGGCGCTGGAAGGCGTGATCACAGAACAGCAATTCACCCAGCGAGCGGCTGCCGAGTTCATCCATGTGCAAGCCGTCGCCCTGCAACGCACTGCGCGATGCCACGCTGCGGGCAAACACCCAGGCCTCGCCGTGACCGCGCAAATACACTTCGCGCACCCAGCCTTCGCTGCCTTCGGCCAGATTCAGCGCCGCACATTCATCGGCGCGCAAGGTGTTCCAGCCTTCGAACAACGGCGTGACGCTGAAGCCGTCAGCGGACAGCCTCGTCAGGCGACGGGTCAACGAACCTTCGTCGAACAACCAGTTCAGGGTCAACGAATCGGGGAGGGGCGACAATCGGCTCTGAGTCAGCCAGAGCGGGGCCGGGCAGGGATTTGTGTGTTGCACAATGAGTCATTATTGGCCGCAAATGAGGCCGCGAGCTTAACATGTCGAACTGCGATATTGATTGATCCGGGTCGCCGTTGCGCCGAACAGGCTTGCATCTGCCCGGCGTGATCAGTACAAAACGCGCTGAGCCGGATGGCAACGCAACACCCATCGACCGTTCGCGCCAGTCAAAGCCTGAATCCTGAGGAAGTATTTGAATGAAAAAGTGGCAATGCATCGTCTGCGGCCTGATCTACAACGAAGCCGATGGTTGGCCGGATGACGGCATTGCGCCGGGCACCGCATGGCAGGACGTACCGGAAGACTGGCTGTGCCCGGACTGCGGAGTCGGCAAAATGGACTTCGAAATGATCGAAATCAACTGAGTAAACACTGAGGAGTAAGGCATGAGCGCACCTGTCGTAATCATCGGCACCGGGTTGGCGGGTTACAACCTGGCCCGGGAGTATCGCAAGCTCGATAGCGAAACCCCGCTGTTGCTGATTACCGCCGATGACGGGCGCTCTTACTCCAAGCCGATGCTGTCGACTGGTTTCGGCAAGAACAAGGACGCCGACGGCCTGAGCATGGCCGAACCCGGCGCGATGGCCGAGCAGTTGAAAGCCGAAGTGCGCACCCACACGCGCATCAGCGGCATCGATGCCGGTCACAAGCGCCTGTGGATCGGCGAGGAAGCGGTGGCCTATCGCGACCTGATCCTCGCCTGGGGCGCGGAAACCGTGCGGGTGCCGATTGAAGGTGACGGCGCGGATCTGGTGTTCCCGATCAACGATCTGGAAGACTACGCACGCTTTCGTGCCGCGGCGGCGGGCAAGCGCCGGGTATTGCTGCTCGGCGCCGGCCTGATTGGCTGTGAATTCGCCAACGACTTGATCCTTGGCGGCTACGAAGTGCAATTGGTTGCTCCATGTGAACAAGTCATGCCGACCCTGCTGCACCCGGCGGCGGCCGCAGCGGTACAGGCCGGGCTGGAAAGCCTTGGCGCACGTTTCCATCTCGGCCCGGTGCTGACCCGCCTGCAAAAGGTTGCCGATGGCCTCGAAGCACATCTGTCCGACGGTCAGGTCATCGCTTGCGACGTGGTGGTGTCGGCCATCGGCCTGCGCCCACGAATCGATCTGGCGGCGGCTGCCGGTGTTCAGGTCAACCGTGGCGTCGTGGTCGACCGGCATCTGAAAACCTCACACGCCAATATCTATGCCTTGGGCGATTGCGCCGAGGTCGACGGGCTGAACTTGCTGTACGTGATGCCCCTCATGAGCTGTGCGAGAGCGCTGGCACAAACCCTCGCCGGTAACCCCGTCGCCGTGAGCTACGGCCCGATGCCGATCACTGTGAAAACCCCGGTATGCCCGCTGGTGGTTTCGCCGCCGCCACGGGGCGTCGAAGGTGTCTGGACTGTCGAAGGCCAGGATGCCGACATCAAGGCCCTGTGCCACGGCGCAGACGGTCAGTTGCTCGGTTACGCGCTGACTGGCGCGGCGGTGATGGAAAAACTCGCGCTGAACAAACAGCTTCCGGCCCTGCTGGCGTAAATACCGGTCGTTCTGTCGGAATCACCCCGCTTTTGCCCCTACAAAGGTCGCGGGGAGACTGGCGCAGCCGGTATCCGCGTGCCATTCTCACTCCCGTCTGCCGCAGAGTAGAGCCTGCGGCGCCTTGGGCGCTGTTCCAACGAGAACAGCACGGACATAACAACAAAAAACCGTCAAAGGGGCTTCACTAATGCGTAAACCAGAACTCGCCGCTGCAATCGCTGAAAAAGCAGATCTGACCAAAGAACAGGCCAACCGCGTTCTCAACGCCGTTCTCGAAGAAATCACCGGCGCTCTGCACCGCAAGGACAGCGTCACGCTGGTGGGCTTCGGCACCTTCCTGCAACGCCACCGCGGCGCCCGCACCGGCAAAAACCCGCAAACCGGCGAGCCGGTGAAAATCAAGGCCAGCAACACCGTTGCGTTCAAGCCAGGCAAATCGTTGAAAGACAGCGTTAATCCTTAATTGCGGCGAACTCCTCGAATCGCGAGGAGAACCGCAATAAAAAATGGGCACACCGATTGCGGTCGGGTGCCCATTTTTTATGCTTGATGGATGCGCTCAGTTGCGTCGAAAGCAGGCTTTGCCGTTGCCAAAATCCACAGC
Source organism: Pseudomonas sp. McL0111 (assembly GCF_052567255.1). Taxonomy (NCBI): domain Bacteria; kingdom Pseudomonadati; phylum Pseudomonadota; class Gammaproteobacteria; order Pseudomonadales; family Pseudomonadaceae; genus Pseudomonas; species Pseudomonas sp. McL0111. The sequence goes on from NZ_CP199585.1 coordinate 1,689,656, forward strand.
CAGGCAGTTTGGCTCAATCGCCAATTGCAGATCCTGGAACAAGGCGGACAAATCGCTGTTGGAGGTCGCTTTGGTTTCGCTGTTCAGCGTCAACATGTTGTCCTGCACTGTCCAGGTGCCTTTGGCGAAACCGTCGGCACTGCCGTACGCCACGCCTGCGTCAAAGGTGCCGTCCTGGCGCAGTAACAACTCGGCGCCCATTTCCATTGCTCCGTAGAGATAGTAATGGCCGTCCATTGGCGGGGTGTCCGCTGAGGCTTGTGTGACGGGAAGCCACATCAGTGCTGCAAAAAACAGGGGTTTCAATTCCATGAGGTAATGCTCCTTACCAGCTCCCGTAGGGGATGCCGTATTTTTCGATGTAGGCTTTGGATTCAAGTGATAGAGGCAAGGCATAGTGCCCCTCATTTTTTCCTTGATACGGACCTTCCTTCAATACACTTCCTTCGACCCGAGCTATCTCGACAGACTTGAGGCAAGTCCCTCCAAGCCAGACCTTCACAATGCCGCCGGGAGCCAAGCCAATTCCGATGTCGTCGCGGTAGTCAGTGATCCATTTACCATCAAGTCTGCAGAATGCTTGCTCGGGTTTGCGCATGATTTCCCGGGCAGTTTCGGGAATGATGACATAGGCCTCATAGGTTTGAGGCTCCGCTAGAGACTGCCAGCGTACGTAGATCAAGCGAGGCAGGTCGGCGCCGGTGACATCACGACCCGCGCCACTTCCGGGGTTTTCGGGCCAACCTGCGGGCTTGCCTTTGTAATCAGCGGGAGCTCTTACCGAAGCAATTCCGGCCCCAACACGCCGGAACACCCGTTCTCGAACATCTACGACGTCGGCGGTTTCAATCCAGACCTCCATGTAGTCCGGGGCTCCAAAGCCAAGAAACCATGGCACGTTACCCGCAGCATGAGAGCCCTCTTGTACGCAGCCGGCCAGTAACAAGCCTAAAAGAAGGCTCTTGCCTTTTTTGAAAATGCGAATGAAGTTAGTCATGGGGGTGCACCACTCGTTGCTTGTTCTTACTGGGGCGGTTGATAAACACAATGTTCATGTCGCTGCTATTCAAATCCTTGGCTGCGTTCCAGTTAGCGGAAAGATGGATATAGCGGCTACGTAACAGTGCCCTTTCTTTGATAGTCAGTCCTTCAACGGAAGACTCACCCAAGGCGTACGCCTGAAGTTTCTTATGGATGGGGATCAACTCTTCGGGCAGTTTTAGAGCTGGCGTTGCCGGGATGACCTTGAAAGGCACATCTGCTCGGACTGCAAGTTCATGCATGATGCGCAAATACACTAACGACAGTTCACCATGTACCGGGCGTTCAATGCTGGCTGCAGCATAAACCCGCTTCTGAGGTTCCTGCCTGAAACTGCCTTTTTCTGATGATTGACTTACGGGTTTTTCCCAGAATGCCACCCGCAGTTGGCTGCCTGGGGAGTCATCCTCTATGACTCCCTTCGCATACCATGCAAAGGCTTCTTTCTCGGCTTCAACATATGCTGCACTGCGGGCGCTCTCCTTATCTCGGCTAATGGTGCTGGTGATCGGTTTGCTCAGCAGGAGTTTTTCCTTAGCTCTGGGTAAATAACCGCCACCGAGATCCGAGTGTGAGCCGGGCAAAACCAGATCAATGTCACCTAAGCTGTTAAGCGCGAAGTTTTCACGAAACTCATCACGTGCAACCAAATGCACCACTTTGTTGGCGCAACCGTCTGGCAGTTTCAGATCGACGAAGGGATTCCTGCTATTGGCGCCAGTAAAGTCCAGCAGCCATGGGTTGGCGATTGCCGTGACGGTATCAAACAGGCCAATGAAGTTGATGGCGATGCTCGATTTCTGGCTCCAGTCAAAGCTGCTGGAAAAACCCGGAGAGCCCGCCGGCAAAGCGTTTGCGAGAGAACTGCGCTCATTTTTGAGTATCTCATTCGCAAAATGTCGAGCCGCTGCCGAACCTCGACTGAACCCAAAAATATCAACCTCGATGCTTTCCATGAGTACATTTGGATTCTTTTCAATCAGCAATCGCATTCGACCAATGATTTTTTCAGGACTCTGCTCAACTCGGGCTGACACACCTGTATCACCTCTGCCTGTTGCCTGAGCGTAAATCGAGTCACTCCCGTCAGCTGTAGTACCAATTCCTTCGATGTACACACGCAAAGAAGCGCTTTTCGCTTTCTCCGGCAGGGTTTCGAAAGCATGGTCCGTATATAGCTCATACAGCCGAACAATGTTGCTCACATCATTCCCATAGCTGTTATCCGGCGAATTCCCGTCCCCGTCATAACCATAAGTGGCGCAGTGTTTCTGAATCTCTTCAGCCGCTTCCGCCAGATTGGCATCCGGCGCATAGCAAGCGGCGACTGTCTCGCTGTTGGCTTTGTTGTTCCCCGTCCCATCAAAAAACACGCCGATACGCAAAGTAATACCCCCAGGCGTTTCGTCCTCCAGATCGACTTCTTCTTCCTCTTCTTCGAGTTCTTCCTCTACACGTGCCTGTGCCTGTGCTGCTGGAGCTGACGCAACGGACAACATGCCATCCAGCCCAGGCAGGAGCAGATGGGTGCCTGCACTGTCCGGTGGCTTGCGCCCCGTCTCGATTTCGGTGCTGGTGAAAATCCCGTCGGCATCGATCACGATGTGATGACCGCCCGCTTTCAGCGTGATGCTGGCGCCGGCATCCAGCACTACACTGGCCCCGGCCTTGAGATGCACTTGCTGGCCGGCTTCGATGTCGAGGGATTTTCCAACGCTGGTGTGGCTGTTGCCGTTGATGGTTTCACGGCGCTCGTTGCCCACTTCCAACTGAATGCTGTTACCGATTTTCTGCGCCAAGTCGCGTTGTGCACGCAGGTAGATCAACTCCTGCCCGGCGCGATCTTCTATCGACAGTTCGTTGTAGCCACCGGTATGGGGCGAGCTGTGGCTGCGCAGTACGGTTCTGGTTTTGTGATCGGGCAAGGAGTAGGGCGGCAAGGTGGATTTGTTTGCCACGCAGCCGGTAATCAGTGGTTTGTCAGGGTCGCCCTCGAGAAAGGTCACCACGACTTCCATGCCGATGCGCGGAAGGGTCACGGTGCCGAAGTGATCCCCGGCCCACCCCGTCGCCACACGTACCCAGCAACTGCTGCGCTCACTGTTCAGTTCGGCGCGATCCCACGGCAGTTCAATCTTCACGCGCCCGAATTCATCGCAGTAGATCTCTTCGTGCGCCGGCCCGGTAACTCGTGCGGTCTGAGCCACCAGTGGTGGTCGACGCGCTGGCAACGGCGGGCGGAAAACAACTTCTGCGGGAATCACGCTGAAGGTATTTCGATAGCCTTGGGTGAACCCGTCGGCGGCTTTGATTTCACTGGGGATCGATTCTTCGAGCACTTGTGGTTGTCGCCCATCGTGCTGAACGCTGAGCAACAGCCACAAGTCGTTGCACTGTTTGCGCGGGTGTTCAGTCAGATCGAAGAGGTGCCCACAGCGCAGGATCTGCTGATCGCTTTCACCCTCACCCAGTTCATAGTCGCTGCGATGCCGCTCCAGCGCCTGACGGGCAATTTGCTTGCCGCGCTTTTCGTTCTCGATCAGCAACGGATAACGGTAGTCCTCCAGGGCTGGAGTGAATTCGGCGGTGAAGCGGCTTTCAAGCAACAAACCTGGGCGTTTCAGGTCGTAGTCGCGGCGGGTGACGGTGCTGGTGCGAGTGCTGTTACGCACACTGAACCGGCTGACCACCGGGTGCTCGGCGACCATGCCGGTGTCCTGCTGATACGGTGTCGCACCCAACGTGGGGAGAAATACCTGGTCATCGGTGAACACCAGCAAATGCCCGTCCGCCGAATGCTGATGATGCCAGGCGATTCCGTCCTCGGCGCACAGGCGCTGAATGAATTCGAAGTCGCTTTCCGCATACTGGGTGCAATAGTCGCGTGGCGGGTTCGGGGTGACATGAAAGGTAAACGCATCACTTTGAATGCCGTGATCCTTGAACACCTGCGCGATGATCTGCTGCACCGTGCGGTGCTGAAAAATCCTTTGATCATGACTGAACTGCAAATAGTGCAGCGCCGGCACCAGCGTCAGTTGATAGTGCGTCAGCCGTCGTCCTGTCTCACCAACGCTCACATCCTCAATGCGTCCATGAATCCCCTCGTTGTTGAACCCGAATTGCAGAAATGCCGGTTGACTGAGCAAGCCTTCCAGGTCGATATCCGCTCGTTCGCTGACCAGCTTGATCCGGATGGCGTAAAGGCTGCTGATGGCTTCATCACCATCGAATGCCAACACCTTGAAGTCGTGGCGAACTCCGGGAATTTGCAAGGTAAAAGGCGCGCAAGTGCCCGTACTGAACATACGCTTGTCCTTAAGCAAGTGAGTCGATGCGCGGTGTTCGATCGTCCCTGATCGCCACGCGAAAAGAATTTGCCAAGGCAAGCTAGCAACGCAGGAAATAAATTGATGTAAGAAGTATCTCTGACATTTGTCAGAGCATTCCGGGCGTGAAAGTGTGGTGTGGGTTGAAGGAAATGACTGTGGGAAAGTAATTCGATAATTATTGAGTTAGCACGAAAGTGCAGTGTTTTCCGAGGCTGTGTAAGTTTCAACGAAATGAAATGCCATCACATTGATGGCACTTTTGTTGTGCGCTGTTGTCAGCGGTAATTGTTTTATGAATCCAATGAATTTTAGGAAGAATCCTACTTCTATTTTTTTCGAGAATGGTCATGCTTGCCGCCGTGTAATGGAGCCGGCGTGCTGCGCGAAGCCATCGAGGTCGAGCGGGCCGCTCTGGAGCAAGGGTTTCGAGGGGGCAGGGCAAATGTACACAATATAAGCCGACATCAGGGAACCCCCTGCAACATATAGGGCGATCTCTTACGCAGGGCAATGAACACTTCGTCTTGTTGTTTGATCAGATGCTTGCTAGTGGCCATCATTGTGATTACGATGCGCCCACTTGAAAGAGCAAACACTCAATTGGATGAGTCTCCAACAGCTCTTCGATACTGTCCGCGCCGCTGAAATTCCAAACAGGCGTATGACCGTCATCAAAACTTAAAGGCCATGGATGTCCTACTCAAGCAAACTTTCCGCTCATTACCTCGAACTCGCAAAAGTCTCTGTTTCCAAAGAGAATTTCGCGGGCGAAGACGTTCGTTTTTCGAGCGAATTCGAGGCACTGGAAAGCGAGCTGGCCAAGGCTTCGTCGATGCACGAAAGCGGGCAGATCGACTGGCTGAAAATCCGTGAAAACAGCGAAAATCTGCTGCGTACCCAATCCAAGGATTTGCGTGTCGGCGCCTGGCTGACGTGGTCTCTGTACCAGCGTGAATCTTTCCCCGGCCTGCTGGCCGGCCTCGGTCTGCTGCACCATCTGTCGGAAAACAACTGGCCTGTCGTTCACCCACTCAAAGCCCGGACCCGTGCTGCCGCCATTGGCTGGCTGGTGCCGCGTCTGGAGCAGGTGATCACCGAAAACATTGCGATCAAGGAACAGCTGCCGATGTTCCGGCAGTTGTCCGAGCATCTGGCCGGTCTCGACGCCGCGTGCACCGAGCATCTGGGCGATGACGCGCCGCTGCTGTTGCCGCTTTCCCGTCGCCTGAAAACCATGATCCAGCGCGCTGCCGACAACCAGCCGGCACCCGGCGTGATGGGCTCGGCGGTGGCGCAGGTCAAGCAGGCCGCCAGCCAGTTGCTCACGCCCGGCGCACCGATCGACAACGAAAAAGAAGCCTACAAGGCTCTTCGCGCCCAGCAGGAAAGCGCGCGTCCGTTGTGTGCCTGGTGGCTCAAGCAGAAAGCCACCGACCTGCGCGCCCTGCGCCTCAACCGTACTTTGCTCTGGCTGCCGATTGACGCGGTGCCGGAGCGCAACGCCGAGCAGATCACCGTGCTGCGCGGTCTGCCTGCGGACAAACTCAAGCAGTATCAGGACCGTTTCGATCAGGGCAAATACGCCGACCTGCTGGTTGAACTGGAGGCGAGCCTGGCGAAGGCGCCGTTCTGGTTCGATGGCCAGAGGATGGTCTGGGAATGTCTCCAGAACCTCAACGCCGAGATGGCTATGCGCGAAGTGGAGATCCACTTCGCGCTTTTGGTTCAGCGCCTGCCCGGCATCATCGAATGCCGTTTCCATGACGGTGCGCCGTTCGCCGATCCGTCCACCCGGGCGTGGATCGCCGGCAACGTCATGCCGCACCTGCAAAGCGCCAGTGCGCCGCGAAAGGTTGAAACCGACGACGTCCAGACTCAGCCCGCCTGGGAAAAAGCCCTCGAAGAAGTCCTGCCGGTTCTGCGCAAGGAAGGCCTCAAGCCTGCCGTGCAGATTCTCAAGCAGGGTCTGCAATCCGCCCACGGTGGGCGCGAGCGTTTCTTCTGGCAGTTCGCCCTCGGCCGGCTGTGTTTCATGGCCAAGAAATACGAACTGGCCAAGAACCAGCTCGAAACACTCGATCAGACTTTACAGGACTCAGGCCTGCACGCCTGGGAGCCCGATCTTGCATTGGAAGTGCTGCACCTGCTGCATAGCTGCTGCGAGTTGTTACCGCAGAACCATGCAGTGCGTGAACGCAAGGAAGAGATTTATCGCAGGCTGTGCCACCTCGATCTCGAAGTGGTACTCGAATAGGCCCCAGGGCCACAACCGCAAGGAGAAAAGCCATGGCCAAAGAAGGCTCGGTAGCCCCCAAGGAACGCATCAACGTCACCTTCAAACCCGCCACCGGCGGTGCTCAGGAAGAGATTGAACTGCCGCTGAAACTGCTGGCAATCGGTGACTACACCCACCGCAAGGACGATCGCAAAATCGAAGATCGCAAGCCGATCAGCATCGACAAGATGACCTTCGACGAAGTGTTGGCCAAGCAGGAACTGGGTCTGACGCTGAGCGTGCCGAACCGTCTGCAGGAAGACGGCGAAGCCGACGAGCTGGCTGTGCAATTGCGCGTCAATTCGATGAAGGACTTCAACCCGGCCAGCCTGGTCGAGCAAGTGCCTGAGCTGAAAAAACTGATGGAACTGCGCGATGCGCTGGTGGCCCTCAAAGGCCCGCTGGGTAACGCACCTGCGTTCCGTAAAGCCATCGAAGGCGTGCTCGCCGACGACGAATCCCGCGGTCGCGTACTCGGTGAGCTGGGCCTGAACGCCGCAGCCACGGACGCTTGAGACTCCAGTAGCCAAGGAAGCCAACACAATGAGCACTAGCGCAGCACAAGAGAAGAGCGCCGGCAACGGCGAGTACAGCATTCTCGACAGCATCATCGCCGAAACCCGCCTGACGCCGGACGACGAAGCCTACGACATCGCCAAGCGCGGTGTGTCGGCTTTCATCGAAGAGCTGCTCAAGCCGCAGAACAACGGTGAGCCGGTCAAGAAAGCCATGGTTGACCGCATGATCGCCGAGATCGATGCCAAGCTCAGCCGCCAGATGGACGAAATCCTGCACCACCCGGACTTCCAGGCTCTGGAATCGTCGTGGCGTGGTCTGCAACTGCTGGTCGACCGCACCAACTTCCGCGAAAACATCAAGATCGAAATCCTCAACGTCTCCAAAGACGACCTGCTGGACGATTTCGAAGACTCGCCGGAAGTCATGCAGTCTGGCCTGTACAAGCACATCTACACCGCTGAATACGGCCAGTTCGGTGGTCAGCCGGTTGGCGCGATCATCGCCAACTACTACATGTCCCCAAGCTCGCCGGACGTGAAACTGATGCAGTACGTTTCCAGCGTAGCCTGCATGTCTCACGCGCCATTCATCGCGGCTGCCGGTCCGAAGTTCTTCGGTCTGGAAAGCTTCACTGGCCTGCCGGATCTGAAAGATCTGAAAGACCACTTCGAAGGCCCGCAATTCGCCAAATGGCAGAGCTTCCGTACCTCGGAAGACTCCCGCTACGTTGGCCTGACCGTGCCGCGTTTCCTGCTGCGTAACCCGTACGATCCGGAAGAAAACCCGGTCAAATCGTTCGTGTACAAGGAAACCGTTGCCAACAGCCACGAGCACTACCTGTGGGGCAACACTGCCTACGCGTTCGGCACCAAGCTGACCGACAGCTTCGCCAAATTCCGCTGGTGCCCGAACATCATCGGCCCACAGAGCGGCGGTGCTGTTGAAGACCTGCCTCTGCACCATTTCGAAAGCATGGGCGAAATCGAAACCAAGATTCCTACCGAAGTATTGGTTTCCGACCGTCGTGAATACGAACTGGCCGAGGAAGGCTTCATTTCCCTGACCATGCGTAAAGGCTCCGACAACGCGGCGTTCTTCTCCGCAAGCTCGGTGCAGAAGCCGAAGTTCTTCGGCATCAGCGCAGAAGGCAAGGCAGCAGAGCTGAACTACAAGCTCGGCACCCAACTGCCGTACATGATGATCGTCAACCGCCTGGCTCACTACTTGAAAGTGCTGCAGCGCGAGCAACTCGGTTCGTGGAAAGAACGTACCGACCTCGAGCTGGAACTGAACAAGTGGATTCGCCAGTACGTTGCCGACCAGGAAAACCCGAGCGCCGAAGTACGTGGCCGTCGTCCGCTGCGCGCTGCGCAAATCATCGTCAGCGATGTTGAAGGCGAGCCAGGCTGGTACCGCGTGAGCTTGAACGTGCGTCCGCACTTCAAGTACATGGGTGCCGATTTCACCCTGTCGCTGGTTGGCAAGCTGGACAAAGAGTAAGAGCGACTCATGGACGGATACGGCAGCCTTTTCGAACGCCTCAATGGCGATGCTGAAAAACGTAATGGCAGGAGCCTCGAGGTTTCCGCCATGGCGTCTGTGGCTGCCCATCTGGCCAAAATGCTCAGCACCCGGGCCGGCAGTGTGCAAACGCTGTCCGACTACGGGTTGCCCGATCTCAATGACATGCGCCTGAGCCTGCACGACTCCCTGAGTCAGGCCCGCCTGGCCATCGAAAGCTTCATCGAAGCCTACGAACCGCGCCTGAGCAACGTGCGTGTCATTTCCCTGCCGCGTGACCACGATCAGCTTCGCCTGTCCTTCAGCATCGAAGGCCTGCTGGAAGTTGATGGTTTCAAGCGACAGGTCAGTTTTTCCGCGCGCCTGGATGGCAGCGGTCAAGTCAAGGTCAACTAAGGAGAACCCCGATGTCTGGCAAACCAGCAGCACGTGTATCCGACCCAACCGCTTGCCCGCTCCCCGGCCACGGCACAAACCCGATCGCCGCCGGTTCCGGCGACGTGTTCTTCGACGGCCTCGCGGCCGCCCGCCAAGGCGATGCCTCGGCGTGTGGTGGTGCGTTGGTCGGCGATCTGGCGACCACGGTTTTGATCAATGGCAAGCCGGCTGCGATCGTAGGTTCGGTTGGTACTCACGGCAATAAAGTCACGGCAGGTTCCGGGACAGTGATTATCGGTAATTCGCACTCGCCGGCGCCGTTTGTGCCACCAATTCCGTTGAACATATTTGGCTTTGATGTACGTGTTCAGTTAATGGACCCAGTATCGGGAGCCCCACTTAAAAATATTGCATACACCGCTACGCTTGAGGATGGTTCGGAAATTCGAGGCGTAACAGACGATACCGGACTATCCAAGTCGCTGGGCTCAAAAGCTCAAGTCCAAAATATACAAATTTCGGCTATACCAAACTGGTTGGTTAGGGGAGAGTGAAATGCCTCAAGCCGTAAAAGTCGCAACTGTAGCGACCACTCCTGCTAAGGATAAGACCCCAGTACAAATTTACTTGGTAAGTGATCATGATTTTGTGATTCCTGTTGTGTTTCCGGACTACAAAATTCATGTGGAGGCTTTGGGTATTAGTCATAAGTTCTCTGACCTAGGTCACGCAGGTGTACTAATTGTCAACGGTAAAACGGGGCTGACGAAGTACGGAGAGTACGGGCGTTATGAAGGAGCAGGTCCACCGGGAATTGTGAGGTTACGCCCTGTTCCTAATGTGACGATCAAAGGCGGAGCGATTACTGAGTCATCACTCAAAAAAACGTTGAGAAGTATGTCTTTAGCTTATGGTCAGTCGAGCAATGTGTCTGGGGTTGTACTCAGGGGGGCCGCTTTTTCTCAGGCCGAAGCGTGGCTTAAAAATAAAGAAAAAGACAACGACAACATGAATAGAGAACCGTACAGCATAAGAAGCCACAACTGCATGACGTTTGTGGCTGATTTAGTTGATAGTCTGGATCTCGGTGCGCCTAAAAGATCCTATTTTGCAGTGATACCAAAAGATTATATGGAGGATTTCCAAGAAACAAAGCCAGATCTGGATTACACATTCAGCAGCGATACGTTGGAGATAAAAGATTGATCTGGTTGAAGCGTTTTCTGATGGCCGTTGGTGCACTGTCTCTGTTGATAGCATTCGGGGTAATGTTTTTTATGGATTTTTCAGAAGATAAGCCGCATGTACTCAGCGAATATCCAAATGCTCATTGGAGAGGTGGTGCTGATGGAGGTCAATACATTGAAGTGACTAAGTCAGAACCTCCATATTATTTCGTTCAAGTCAGGCATGAAAGTGGTGAGTTGTGGGATGAAGGATGGCTCAAGTTTGGAGACGAGAATAGCGAGCCACTCACATCTAACAGTGTAATTGCCTTTTCAGGAGAAGGTGTTATTTATCTTCAGCAACGCAAAGTCCTAAGTTCTGAAAAAGCTAAAGCGAAATAGCTATGAGCAAATATTGAAAGACATTCTTGGGTATACGTTGGAAGCTGATGAAAATATCTGAAGCAGGTGAAATTCAAGGCTACCTCGCCTTTGTTGCCGACAGCGACCTGTTCGGCTGGCTGGCCCTGTTGAGCTTTTTTTTACTCGCGGCAGCAATTTTTCCCGCTGCTCGGAATTCGCGCCTGCACCGTGTGATGACGTTTTCGGTTCTGGTAGCCATTGTTGCTATCCATGGCTTTGGTTCGTGGTATGGGAATTTGAGGCTTGCATGAGTAGCTACGTTCGTCTCGCCCTATGCCTATTAATCCACGCCCTCGGATGCGTGGCTTATGCGTTTTTGAATGACGCGGTTGTGCATGCTTACAGGCTTTTTAACGGCGGATTTACCTCCCATGGTGTCGCCATCGGCATTGCGAGTTACGCACTGTTTTACATTTTTCTGGGCGTCAACCTGATCGTTGCGCTGATTCGAAGTCTGGTTGCCAAGCTGGCCATCCTTTTTCTGATGGTGGGCTTCATCCTGCTCGGGATGCTACCCGACAACCCGTTAAGAGCCCTGTTCTACGGCGTGGCCCAAGGCTGCGTCACGTTGCTGGCGATCCTCACCACTCAAGTCATCGAGTTGCGTTGGGCTTTGCGAAACATCTCAGGTCGTATTCAGCCAGGTCGGCCTGCAGGTGTAATCCAATGACCAGGTCGGGCGTCGAGCGTAATCCACAGCTCCGTATTTCCATGAGTTCCACTACCAGGCAGGTAACCCGTGTCCTTTAACCACTACTACCAAAGCGAACTCACCGCACTGCGCCAATTAGGTCGCCGTTTCGCCGAGCGTAGTCCGGCGTTGGCGCCGTATCTGGGGCAGGCCGGGCGGGACCCGGATGTGGAGCGGTTGCTGGAAGGCTTTGCGTTTCTGACCGGGCGCCTGCGGCAGAAGCTTGATGACGAGTTGCCGGAACTCAGCCATTCGCTGATGCAGTTGCTGTGGCCGAACTATATGCGGCCGCTGCCGGCGTTCAGCATTCTGCAGTTCGATCCGTTGAAGCGTTCCGGGCCCGCGTTGAAGGTCGAGCGGGATACGCCGATTGAAAGCAAACCGATTGAAGACGTGCGTTGCCGCTTTCGCACCTGCTACCCGACCGAGGTGTTGCCGCTGGATCTGGCCGCGCTGAATTACTCGGTGAAGGGCGACGGTTCGCTGCTCAGCCTGCGTCTGGAAATGAGCGCCGACGGTCATCTCGGCGAGCTCGAACTGAGCAAGCTGCGCCTGCACCTTGCCGGTGAGCGCTACATCAGCCAGATGCTTTACCTGAGCCTGTTGCGCAATCTGGAAGGCATCGAGTTGATCCCGCTCGACGGCGCCGGCAAGCCGATTGATGGCGTCAGCGGCAAGCCGATGGCGTTCAAGATTCCCGGGGACCGGGTCAAACCGGTGGGCTTTGCCGAAGAAGAAGCGTTGATCCCGTATCCGCTGAACACCTTCCGGGGCTATCGCTATCTGCAGGAATACTTCGCCTTCCAGGACAAGTTCCTGTTCGTCGACGTCCATGGTCTGGACATTCTCAAGGCGCTGCCGGAAGACACGCTCAAGCAGATGCGTGGCCTGGAATTGCGCTTCGATATTCGCAAGAGCGGCATCATGCGCATGCGTCCGACTTTGGACAACGTGAAGCTGTTCTGTACGCCTATCGTCAACCTGTTCAAGCACGATGCGCTGCCGATTCGTCTCGACGGCAAGCAGGACGAATACCTGCTGCTGCCGGCCGAATACGATCAGGAAAACTGCGGTGTGTTCTCGGTGGAAACCGTGACTGGCTGGAAGCCCGGCGGCCTCGGTTATCAGGAATACGTGCCGTTCGAATCCTTCGAGCACGACCCGAGTTTCGACGTGCCCAACAGCCGTCCGCATTACAGCATTCGCCAACGTTCATCCTTGTTGCACGACGGCCTCGACACCTACCTGAGCTTCGGCATTCGTCACACCGAAGCCCACGAAACCCTGTCGATCGAGCTGATGTGCACCAACCAGAACCTGCCGCGCAAGCTCAAGCTGGGCGACATCTGCATGGCGTGCGAGGAAACCCCGGAGTTCCTCAGTTTCCGCAACATCACCCCGGCCACTTCGAGTTTTGCGCCACCGCTGAATCGTGACTTCCTGTGGAAGCTGATCAGCAACATGTCGCTCAACTATCTGTCGCTGGCCGACGTCAATGCGCTGAAGGTGATTCTCGAAACCTACGACCTGCCTCGCTACTACGACCAGCACGCGGAGAAGGTCAGCAAACGCCTGCTCGGCGGCCTCAAGAACATCAAGCACCACCACGTGGACCGGTTGCACCGTGGCTTGCCGGTGCGCGGTTTGCGCACCGAACTGACCATCGACCCGGAAGGGTATATCGGCGAGGGCGACCTGTTCGTTTTCGCCTCGGTTCTTAACGAGTTTTTCGCGCTTTACGCCAGTCTCAATTCATTCCACGAGCTGCGGGTAAAAAGCACACAGGGAGAGGTGTACCAATGGACACCACGTATGGGCCTTCAGCCCCTGCTTTAAGCGGGCTGACCAAGGGTATACGCGAGTACTCGCTGTTTCAGGCCGTGCTGCTGGTGATCGACCGGCTGCGCGATGCGCACCCGTACCTGAGCGAAGACGATCTGTACGACCAGCTGGAATTCCAGGCCAACCCGAGCCTGGGCTTTCCCGGCAGCGACGTTGATCGCGTGGAGTTTTTCGAAGAGCACGGGCAGATGCGCGCGCGCCTGCGGTTCAACCTGATCGGCCTGGTCGGTTCGGGTTCGCCGCTGCCGGCGTTCTATGGCGAACAGGCCTTGGGCGACAGCGAGGACGGCAACCCGACCCGCAACTTTCTCGACCTGTTCCACCATCGCCTGCAACGCCTGATGCTGCCGATCTGGCGCAAATATCGCTACCGCGCAAGCTTCCAGAGCGGTGCGCTCGACCCGTTCTCGGCGCAGTTGTTCGCGCTGATCGGTCTGGGTGGCGAAGACATCCGCAAGGCCAAGGAACTGAACTGGAAGCGCCTGCTGCCGTACCTCGGCCTGCTCAGCTTGCGGGCGCACTCGGCGGCGCTGATCGAGGCGGTGCTGCGTTACTACTTCAAGCACGAAGACCTGGTCATCGAGCAGTGCATCGAGCGCCGCGTGGAGATCCTCGAGGAGCAACGCAATCGCCTCGGCCGCGCCAACAGCGCGCTCGGTGAAGACCTGGTGCTCGGCGAACATGTGCGCGACCGCAGCGGCAAGTTCCGCATTCACATCACCGAACTCGACTGGGAGCGATTCCACGAATTCCTGCCGATCGGTTTCGGGTACCAGCCGCTCTGCGCGCTGGTGCGGTTCACCTTGCGTGACCCGCTCGATTACGACATTCGCCTGGTGCTGCGCCCGGAAGAAATCCGCGAACTGCGCATTGGTGAGAAGAACGACTGTCGCCTTGGGTGGACCAGTTGGCTGGGCTGCGAGAAAGCAGACGGCGTGGTGACCCTGGGCAGCAAAATTCATTAAGGACGTGAGCCATGATCAACGTAGACCTGCAACAACTCATCCAGGCGCTGGACGCCGAAACCCGTCGTGACCTGGAACGTTCGGCGGAACGTTGTGTTGCCCGTGGCGGCAGCAAGATCCTCGTCGAAGACCTGATGCTCGGTTTGCTGGAGCGTCCGAACGGCTTGCTCGCACGCGCGTTGCAAGACGCCGATGTCGATGCCGGCGAACTCAGTGCCGCACTGCAATCGCGGGTCGAGCACAGCGCCTCGCGCAACCCGGTGTTCGCCCCGGAACTGGTGCAATGGCTGCAAGACGCGTTGCTGGTGGCCAACCTTGAACTGGGCCAGACCCAGGTTGAGGATGCGGCGCTGATCCTCGCGTTGCTGCGCAATCCGATGCGTTATGCCGGCAGCCGCTATCAGCCGCTGCTCGCCAAACTGAACATTGATCGCCTGAAAGAATTTGCCCTGTCACAACAGGAGCAACCGGCGGGCAATGGCAAACCGGCCGCACAAGGCGAGTCGCTGCTGCAACGCTTCACCCACAACCTGACCCAACAGGCCCGCGACGGCAAACTCGACCCGGTGCTGTGCCGCGATGGCGCGATCCGGCAGATGGTCGACATCCTCGCCCGTCGCCGTAAAAACAACCCGATTGTGGTCGGTGAGGCCGGTGTCGGTAAAACCGCCATCGTTGAAGGTCTGGCATCGCGCATCGCTGCCGGTGAAGTGCCGCAAGTGCTCAAAGGCGTCGAGCTGCTGTCGCTGGACATGGGCCTGTTGCAGGCCGGCGCCAGCGTCAAAGGTGAATTCGAACGTCGCCTGAAAGGCGTGATCGACGAAGTCAAAGCGTCGCCAAAACCGATCATTCTGTTCATCGACGAAGCCCACACCCTGATCGGTGCGGGCGGCAATGCCGGTGGTTCCGACGCAGCCAATCTGCTGAAACCGGCACTGGCGCGGGGCGAGTTGCGCACCATCGCCGCGACTACCTGGGCCGAGTACAAGAAATACTTCGAGAAAGACCCGGCGCTGGCCCGTCGTTTCCAGCCAGTGCAACTGCACGAACCGACCGTCAGCGAAGCAGTGACCATCCTCCGTGGTCTGGCTCAGGTTTACGAGAAGAGCCACGGCATCTACCTGCGTGACGACGCCGTGGTGTCGGCTGCCGAGTTGTCCGCCCGTTATCTGGCCGGCCGCCAACTGCCGGACAAAGCCGTCGACGTGCTCGACACCGCTTGTGCCCGCGTGCGCATCAGCCTCGCTGCTGCGCCGGAAAGCCTTGAGCGCCTGCGTGGTGAACTGGCTGAAGGTGGTCGTCAGCGTCAGGCGCTGCGTCGCGATGCCGAAGCCGGTCTGCTGATCGACCACGAAGCACTGGATGCACTGGAAGCGCGTCTGGACGAAGCCGAAAACGAAATGGTCGCGCTGGAAACTCTGTGGACTGAACAGAAGCAACTGGCCGAGCGCCTGCTGGAACTGCGTCAGCAACTGGCCAAGGCCCGTGAAGCCGCCGCCGTCGAGCCGACTGTCACGGTCGAGGAAGACGCCGAAGGCACCGTGATCGAAACCCTCGCCGCTGAAGTCGAAGAAGGCCAAAGCGTCGAAGCGCTGGAAGCTCAACTCAACGAAACCCACAGCGCGCTGACCGCCGTGCAGGTCAAGGAGCGTCTGGTCAGCTTCGAAGTCTGCCCGCGTCTGGTCGCCGAAGTAATCAGCGCCTGGACCGGTGTGCCATTGGCGCAACTGGCCCGTGAGCACAACGCCAAGGTAGCAAGTTTCGCCACCGATCTGCGCACGCGTATTCGCGGTCAGGAACAAGCCGTGCACGCGCTGGATCGCTCGATGCGCGCCACCGCTGCCGGCCTGAACAAGCCTGACGCCCCGGTTGGCGTGTTCCTGCTGGTCGGCCCGAGCGGTGTCGGCAAAACCGAAACTGCGCTGGCGCTGGCCGACTTGCTGTACGGCGGTGATCGTTTCATCACCACCATCAACATGTCCGAGTTTCAGGAGAAACACACCGTTTCGCGCCTGATCGGTGCGCCGCCGGGCTACGTCGGTTACGGCGAAGGCGGCATGCTCACTGAAGCGGTACGTCAGAAGCCGTATTCGGTGGTGCTGCTCGATGAAGTCGAGAAGGCTGATCCGGACGTGCTCAACCTGTTCTATCAAATCTTCGACAAAGGCGTGGCCAACGACGGTGAAGGTCGCGAGATCGACTTCCGCAATACGCTGATTCTGATGACCTCGAACCTCGGCAGCGACCGCATCAGCGACCTCTGCGAGAACGGCGCACGGCCGACTGCCGAAGTGCTTGAAGAAACCATTCGCCCGGTGCTCAGCAAACACTTCAAACCGGCGCTGCTGGCGCGGATGAAAGTGGTGCCGTACTACCCGGTCGGCGGCCCGGTGCTGCGCGAGCTGATCGAGATCAAACTCGGTCGTCTCGGCGAGCGTCTCAACCGTCGTCAGCTGGATTTCAGCTGGTGCCAGAACCTTGTCGATCATCTGTCCGAGCGTTGCACGCAAAGCGACAGCGGTGCGCGCCTGATCGATCATTTGCTCGATCAGCACGTACTGCCGCTGGTAGCGGATCGTCTGCTCGACGCGATGGCTACCGGTGAAAGCCTCAAGCGTGTGCATGCCACGCTCGACGGCAACGCCAGCGTGACGTGCGAGTTCGTCTGAGGTGGGCGTGATGTTCACTCAAGTGCCGCAACCACTGGTTTACGCCGAAGCCTTGCTGGCGCAATTCGCCAGCCTGTCGCGCGCGGCCGACGGTGCTGCGCTGCTGGGTGACTTCGTGCGCGGTCTGGCCGAACTGAGCGGTTGCGAGCTGACGCAGTTGTACCTGCTCGATGCCACGCACACGTGCCTCGGAATGAACGCCGAGTGCCTCGACGGTGTGTTGCAACCACGCGGCGCGGCGAGTCTGCCGGCCGACTACAACGGTGAACAACTGCTGCAATTTGCCCTGTGCCAGAACCGCGTGGTGAGCCTTGGCGACTTGGGCGGCAGCCTGCACGAAACCAGTTTTCTGCCGGCCACATCGGTGGCGTGGCAATCGTTGCTGTGCGTGCCGCTGGTCAATCAGCAGAAGGCTGTCGAAGGCTTGCTGCTGTGCGCCAGTCGTCATCGCGTCGAGCTGCAAGGGTTTGCCGATTCGCTCGGCCAGCTCGGCTCGTTCGTGCTGGGTCAGTTGCACTTGTTGCAACGGCTGCGTCAGCCAGTCGGCGTCGAGGCGCCGGCCAGCCGCAGTGTGCCGAGTGTCAGTGGTTATGGCTTGATCGGTAAGAGCGCGGCGATGCGCCAGACTTACTCGCTGATCAGCAAAGTGCTGCACAGCCCGTACACCGTGATGTTGCGCGGCGAGACCGGCACCGGCAAGGAAGTGGTGGCCCGCGCAATCCACGACTGCGGCCCGCGTCGGTCCCAGGCGTTCATCGTGCAGAACTGCGCGGCGATTCCGGAAAACCTGCTGGAAAGCGAGTTGTTCGGCTATCGCAAAGGCGCGTTCAGCGGCGCCGACCGAGACCGTCCGGGGCTGTTCGATGCTGCCAATGGCGGCACGCTGTTGCTCGATGAAATCGGCGACATGCCGATGTCGCTGCAATCGAAGCTGCTGCGCGTGTTGCAGGAAGGCGAGATCCGTCCGCTGGGTTCCAACGATACGCACAAGATCGATGTGCGGATCATTGCCGCAACGCACCGTGATCTGGCGGTGCTGGTCAGCGAAGGCAAATTCCGTGAGGACCTGTACTACCGTCTCGCGCAATTTCCGATTGAACTGCCGGCGCTGCGTCACCGCGAAAACGACATCCTCGATCTGGCCCGCCACTTCGCCGAAAAAGCCTGCGCGTTCTTGCAGCGTGACCCGGTGCGCTGGTCGGATGCGGCGCTGGATCACCTGTCCGGCTACGCCTTCCCCGGCAACGTGCGTGAACTCAAAGGACTGGTCGAGCGAGCGGTGCTGTTGTGCGAGGGCGGCGAGTTGCTGGCCGAGCATTTTTCGCTGCGCCTGACGGAGCCGATGCCGGATGACGCTGGAAGCCTGAATCTGCGCGAACGTCTGGAGCAGGTCGAACGCAGTCTGCTGCTCGATTGCCTGCGCAAGAACGACGGCAACCAGACCCTGGCCGCCCGCGAACTGGGCCTGCCACGCAGAACGCTGCTTTATCGCCTCGGGCGCCTGAATATCAATCTGGGTGACTTTGATGGCTGATCTGAAATTGATTTCTGCAATTCGCAGATCCCCGATGACCAGCAATTCCCCTGTGGTGAAGGGATTCCCCTCGCCACAGGGGATCGGCTCCAGGCCTTGGTTTAGAGCCTCCCCAAAGAATGAATTCGCTTATAACAGCGCCGCCCGCAAGGGTCGGCGCTTTGTGCTTTGTCTACACCTGGAGACCTTCTGATGTCTGTTCGTCACTGGCACGCTGCCCTGCTGACCCTCGTCGTTCTATGCGGCCTTGGCGGTTGCAGCGGCAATTACAAATTCAACGACAACGACTATCGCCCGTTGGGTGATCCGCAAGCGGTCAATCGCGGCAAGTGACCGCAAGGAGCATCAAACATGGAATTGGTTTTCGAAATGCTGAACACCAAGCAGTTCGTGCCCACCGAGCTGTGCCAGAGGACCTTCAAACAGGCCGGTGGCGTGATCGGGCGGGGCGAGGACTGCGACTGGATCATCCCTGACCGCAAGCGTCATCTGTCGAACCATCACGCGATTGTCAGCTTTCGCGAAGGTGTGTTCTTCCTGACCGACAGCAGCAGCAACGGGATTCAGGATGGCGGCAGCGGTGCACGTCTGAACAAAGGCGAGCCCGTGCGTATCGAGCACGGCAGCACCTACGTGCTCGGCGACTTCGAAATTCGTGCACGACTGGTGCGTGACCCGGCGACCTTCGATGGTGAAGCCGGCCGTCCGCGTGCTGCTGGCAGCATCATTCCGGACGACGCGTTTCTCGACCTTGACCCACTCAATGCGCTCGAACAGCAAGAGCGCGTGTACTCGGAAATCGACGAACTGCTGGCGCCGAACACCGCGCCCGAAGACAGCCGTCAGCGCGCCGACTATGCGCGCATCGACATGGAAAGCCTGATGGTGCCGGAGCTGATCGCCGCTCCCGCCGAACCTGCGCCTGCTCCGGCCCCGAAAGCCGTCGAGCGTCAGAGCGAAGGTTTCTGGGACCACTTCGGTGCAGCGCTCGGTGTCGATCTCAAGGGCCTCGATCACGATGCCCGCGAAGCGCTCGCCCTCAACGCCGCACGACTGCTGCGTCAGAGCATCGGCGGTTTGCAGCAGAGCTTGCGTACTCGTTCCGAGCTGAAAAACGAACTGCGTCTGGCCCAGACCACCGTGCAAGGCACCAACAAGAATCCGCTGAAATTCGCTGTCGATCCGAGCGAAGCACTGGAGATTCTGTTGCAGGCGCACAAGCCCGGGCATCTGCCGGCCGAGCAAGCGGTGTCCCGTGCGTTCCGTGATTTGCAGGCGCATCAGGTGGCCTTGCTGACCGCCAGCCGCGCCGCCGTTCGCGGCACGCTGGAGCACTTCTCGCCGGAGCAGTTGACCCTGCGTTTCGAGCGCGACAACAAACCGTTGCTCGCCACCTCGGGCGGACGCTGGAGAGCGTTCGGGCGTTATCACCAGGCACTGCGTCAGGACGATGACTGGAGCGAGCGTCTGCTGGCCCGCGATTTCGCTCAGGCCTACGAAGAACAGATCCGCCTGATCTCCACCCTCCACACCGACCACCAAGGATGATGCGCATGTCTCGCCGTTCGACCGCTTTTTTCAAGACGCTGACTGCGCTCACCGTACTGGTGCTGCTGGCTGGATGCTCGTCGTTGTCGCCGTACTCGAAAGTGACCAAGGTCAACCTGAAACTGACCGGCAGCGATCAGCTCAACCCGGACCTCAACGGGCGTCCGTCGCCAATCGTTGTGCGTCTGTTCGAACTCAAACACCCGGTGACCTTCGAGAACGCTGACTTCTTCAGCCTCTACGAGCGCGCCAAGGAATCCCTCAACCCGGATCTGGTGGCCAGCGAAGAACTCGAACTGCGCCCGGGTGAAACCGTGGAACTGAAACTCAGCGTGGAGGAGGGCAGCCGCTACGTCGGCATTCTCGCCGCTTACCGCGACCTGCCGGATACCAAGTGGCGCTACACCGTGCAGATCACGCCGCTGGAACTTACCGACGCCGATCTGACGCTTGATCAGGCCGGTATCCGCAACACCAATGAAGTGCTCGCCAAGGCGGATGACTGAACATGAATACCCATAAAGTCATTTGGCAGGAAGGCATGCTGCTGCGTCCGCAGCACTTCCAGCACAACGATCGCTACTACGATCACCAGATGAAAACCCGCACCCAGTTGCTGGGCAGTTACACCTGGGGTTTCCTCAATCTGGAGATCGACTTGCAGTTCCTCAACATGGGCAAACTGGTGATCAGTGAAGCCTCGGGGATTCTGCCGGACGGCAGCCTGTTCGAACTCGGCGGCAACACCGAGCCGCTGGCGCTGGACGTGCCGCCGAACACCGGCAACACGCCAATCTATCTGGCGCTGCCGCTGGTTACCGGTAACCACATCGAGTCGCGTCGTCCGGAGCAGTCCGACGTGCTGGCGCGGTTTACCGCGTATGACGCCGAAGTCGCCGACTCCAACGCCGGTGACGATTCTGCAAGCCAGGTCAGCTGCGGCCGCCCGGATTTCAAACTGCTGCTCGGCGAGCAACAGAGCGATCAGGCCTACGTGAAGCTGAAGATCTGCGACGTGCTCGACACCACGCCGGACGGCGTGATCAGCCTCGATCCGGATTTCGTGCCGACCTACATTCAGGCGCACGCTTCCAGCTATCTGCTGTCGTGCCTGAAAGAAGTGATCAGCATGCTCAACCACCGTGGCGACACGATTGCCGAGCGGATTCGCTCCAACGGCAAGGTCGGCGGCGCGGAGGTTGGCGACTTCATGATGCTGCAACTGATCAACCGCACCGAGCTGCTGTTGCGTCATTACCTTGGTCTTGAGCAGGTGCACCCGGAAGAGTTGTACCGCACGTTGTTGACCATGCTCGGCGATCTGGCGACCTTCTCCGGCGAGAGCAAACGTCCGCGTCTGGACAGCCGTTACTCGCACGCCGATCAGGGCGGGAGTTTCCGCAAACTGATGGAAGCGATCCGTCAGGTGCTGTCGATGGTGCTCGAACAGCACGCCATCGAACTGATCCTGCAAGCGCGTCAGTACGGGATCATCGTGTCGCCGTTGCACGACCACAAACTGCTGGGCTCGGCGTCGTTCGTGCTGGCAGCCAGTGCCAACTGCGATTCCGAAGAACTGCGCCACCGCTTGCCGGCGCACCTCAAGGTCGGCCCGGTGGAGCGTATTCGCCAACTGGTCAACCTGCATTTGCCGGGGATCAAGGTCAAACCGTTGCCGGTGGCCCCGCGGCAGATTGCGTTCCATTCGAACAAAACCTATTTCATTCTCGAACTCAGTTCCGAAGACTTGGCACAACTCGAGCGCTCCGGCGGCTTCGCGTTCCACGTGTCCGGCGAATTCGCCGAGCTTGAACTGAAATTCTGGGCCATCAGGAACTGACCGACATGATCAAGGACATGGAACACAATCAGGACGATAAAACCGTCCTGCTCGACCGTCAGGGCCACGGCCCGGCATCGAGTCCGCTGACCGACTTCGCCGCGCCTCCGCGCTTCGAACAACTGGAAGAACGGATGATCTACGCCGCGCGTCTGCGCCCGGCGGAAGCCTTCAACATCAGCCTCAATTCGCTGGTGGCGGCGTCGTCCGAACTGCTCTCGGAAGTGGTGCGTCTCAAGCACAGCGAAACCCGCGAAGACCTTTATGCGCTCAACGAGCGTTTGACCGCCGGGCTCAAGCTGTTTGAAGTGCGCGCCCTGCACAACGGCGCCGAAAGCAGCCAGGTGATGGCCGCCCGTTACGTGCTCTGCACCGTGGTCGACGAAGCCGTCGTGACCACGCCGTGGGGCAACGAAAGCGAGTGGTCGCAGATGAGCCTGCTCAGCTCCTTCCACAACGAAACCTTCGGTGGCGAGAAGTTCTTCCAGCTGCTCGATCGGTTGTCGAAAAACCCGGTCAAGCACCTGCCGATGCTGGAGCTGATGTACTTGTGCCTGTCCCTCGGTTTCGAAGGCAAGTACCGCGTGCAGGCACGCGGCATGCTCGAACTCGAAGGCATCCGTGACGCCTTGTACCGCCAGATCCGTCAACTGCGTGGCGACGTGCCGCGTGAGCTGTCGCCGCACTGGGAAGGCCTGAACGATCAACGTCGCAACCTGGTGCGCATCGTGCCGGCGTGGATGGTGGTGTTGTTCACTTTCGTCTGTCTGGTGGTGATGTATTCGGGTTTTGCCTGGGTCCTGGGCGAGCAGCGCGACACCGTTCTGCAACCCTATCAGCCGATTGATCCAGCCGCGGTCCAACCGCAGTCGCAGCCGTAAACAGGGACGTGTGATGAAAAAGTTTTTCAAGAAAGTCGGCGCCTTCCTGCGCCAGACCTGGGTCTGGACCCTGCTGCTGGTGCTGTTCGTGGCACTGCTGGTGTGGTTCGTCGGCCCGTTGTTGGCCGTTGATGACTACAAGTTCTGGGAAGGTTCGACCTCCCGCCTGCTGACCATCAGTGTGCTGTTCCTGATCTGGGGCCTGACCATGGTCTTCGTCAGCTGGCGCGCCGGTGTGCGCAAGAAAGCTGTCGAAGCAACCGAGGACGGTCAGGATCGCATCCGCCGCGAAGAGCTGATCGACGACGAGCAGAAAGAGTTGAAGGCGCGTTTCAAGGACGCACTGAAAACCCTGAAGACGTCGAGTCTGTATCGCGGTCGCAGCGAACGCTGGCGCAGCGAGCTGCCGTGGTATCTGTTGATCGGCCCGCAGGCCAGCGGCAAGACCAGCCTGCTGGACTTTTCCGGTCTGGAATTCCCGATCAACAAGATCGACCGCAAGCTGACCCGCGACACCCTCGGCACCCGTCATTGCGACTGGTACTTCGCCGATCACGGCGTGTTGATCGACACCGCCGGGCGTTACCTGACCCAGGCGGACGTCGACGTCGACAGCAGTGCCTGGACCACGTTGCTGGAGCTGCTGCGCAAGCGTCGTCGTGGACGTCCGCTGAACGGCGTGCTGGTGACCATTCCGGTGGAAACCCTGATCGGTGGCAGCGAGCAAGACATCGACACTCTGGCGCGCCAGGTGCGTGCCCGTCTGCAAGACGTCTATCAGAAGCTGCACGTCGATGTGCCGGTGTATCTGGTACTGAGCAAGGCTGACAAGCTGCTGGGCTTCGACGAGTTCTTCGATCAACTGACCCGCGAAGAAAGCGATCAGGTGCTGGGCACCAGTTTCCGCAAGGATCAGCAGGGCACCGACGTGTCGGTGCTGCGCAGCGAGTTCGAAGAGCTGCTGCGTCGCCTCAACAGCCAAGTGATCATGCGCATGCACTCCGAGCGCGATACTCAGCGCCGTGGCCGCATCCTCGACTTCCCGCATCAACTGGGGCAGATCGGCGAGCGCATGTGCCTGTTCGTCGATCTGGCGTTCACCGGCAACCGTTACCAGCGTGCCACGCAACTGCGCGGTTTCTACCTGACCAGCGCGCCGCACCTGACGCAGGAAATGGACGCGACCACCGCTGGCATCGGCGCCAACCTGGGCATGAGCGCCGGCGTATTGCCGACGTTGCGCAGTGGCCGTTCGCGGTTTATCCACCACTTGCTCAGCCGGGTGATTTTCCCCGAGGCCGATCTGGCCGGTCTGGACAAGCGCGAACGCAGTCGCATCCATTGGGGCCAGCGTGCGTTGTACGTCGGTGCACTGGCGGCACTGGCACTGTTCGGCATGCTTTGGGCTGGTGGTTTTTCGGCCAACTATGAGCGTCTGGAAAACCTGCGCAATCTGGCGCAGAACTGGGCTCAGCAACGCACGTTATTGAGCCCGCGTGATGATGCGATGGGCGCGCTGAAAGTCCTCGACACCAGCTACGCGGCGACGCAAGTGTTCCCGAAAAAGGGCGACGTTTCGTACCACGAGCGTGGCGGTCTGTATCAGGGCGAAGACGTTAATCCGGTAGTCAAAGAAGCTTACGAACGTGAGCTTCAGGCGCAACTGCTGCCACGGGTCGCGACGCTGCTCGAAGGGCAGATCCGCACCAACATGAAGGACCGCGAAAAGCTGATCAACAGCCTGCGCGCGTACCTGATGTTGAACATGAAGGACCGTCGCGATGCGGCGTGGCTCAAGGACTGGGTCGCTACTGACTGGTCGACGCGCTACACCGGCAACACTGCGGTGCAGAACGGCTTGACCACCCACTTCGAACGTCTGCTGAAGCTGCCGTTTATCTACCCGCTGAACGACCAACTGGTCGCGCAGGCGCGTCAGGTATTGCGCAGCGAATCGCTGGCGACCGTGGTGTATCGCATGCTCCGTGAGCAGGCGCGCAACCTGCCGGATTACCGTTTCAGCCAACACCTCGGCCCACAAGGCTCGCTGTTTGTCGGCACCGATTACGTGATCCCGGGTTTCTACACCCAGCAGGGTTATCAGCAGTATTTCTCGGTCCAGGGTTCTGCACTGGTCACCGACATCCTGCGTGACAACTGGGTGCTGGGCGAAGGCGCCGGTATCAGCGACATGGACTTGCGTCGCCTGATGGTCGAGCTGGAGCAACTGTACTTCCGCGACTACGCCAACTACTGGAGCGAGGCCGTTGGCCAAGTGGCATTGCCGCCGATCAACGACGCTGGCGAAGGCGCCGAGCAACTGGCGGGCCTGACTTCGGCCAACTCGCCGGTGCTGGCATTGCTGACAGAAGTACGCGAAAACACTCGCTTCCCGGCTGCTGCTGATCCGGTGGATGAAGCTGGCGATGCCGCCGATGCGCTGGCCGGCCAGAAGGGCAAGTTGGGTAAAGTCGGCAAACTGGCCTCTGCCGTGGCGGACAAGGCTTCGGCCCTGAACGTCGCGAAGAACCTGCCAGACACCGCGAAAAAATCCCTGCAACGTCGCTTCGAACCGCTGCACCGTTTGCTGGATGACAACAACGGCCCGGCCGCTGATCTGACCCCGGCACTGAGCGCGCTCAACGACCTGCAACTGCAACTGGCCAGCCTGGCTCGTTCCAGCTCGCCGGAACAAGCCGCGTTCGAACTGGCCAAGACCCGCATGAGCGGCCAGCGTGATGCGCTGACCAACCTGCGCAATGCGTCCGGTCGTCTGCCGCGTCCGCTGAGCGTGTGGTTCAACGTGCTGGCCGAAGACTCCTGGCGTCTGGTGCTCAACGATGCCTACCAATACCTGAACGGCCGTTATCAGAACGAGCTGTACAGCGTTTACGGCAAGACCATCAGCAAGCGTTATCCATTCAGCGCCAGTAGCACCAGCGACGTGGCGATCAGCGACTTCCGCGAGTTCTTCAAGGCTCAAGGCATCGCCGACCGTTTCTTCGACACCTACATGCGTCCGTTCGTCAGTGGTGATCCGGGCAACTACCGGATGCGCAGCGTCGACGGTCACAGCCTGCCGGTGTCCAAGGTCTACCTCGATCAGATGGCGGCCGCGCTGACGATTCGTCAGAGCTTCTTCTCGATCAACCCGGCCGAGCCGACCGTGCAGTTCAAACTGGAGCCGTACACCCTTGATCCATCGGTCAGCCGTTCGGAATTCAAGTTCGGTGACAAGACCATTGAATATCGCCACGGTCCAATCGTGCCGGTGTCGTTCAAGTGGCCAACCGATGCTGAAGACGGTCGCACCAGTCTGGTGATGGACAAGATGGCCGGTCGTCCGATCGGGATCGAAAAGAACTCCGGCCCATGGTCGTTGTTCCGTCTGTTCGACCTGATGCAGACCGAGTACCTGACCGGTCGCGACGTGCTGGTGCTGAAAGCCGATGTGGGTGGCCTGCGCGCCAACTACCTGCTGACCAGCCAGCGCACGCCGAACCCGTTCGACATGGGCGTGCTGCGCACCTTCCGTATGCCGGTGCAGCTCTGATGCTGGTGGCCAGTGCCTGGCGCAGCGCGGCGCGTACCGACCCGGGCAAGGTGCGGGCGCGCAACGAAGATGCTTTCCTCGACAATCCGCAGCAGGGGCTGTGGGTGGTCGCGGACGGCATGGGCGGTCATCAGGGTGGCGACATCGCCAGCCAGTTGATCGTCGCCAGCCTGGCGGAGTTGCCGCCACACGACGACTTCGACGAACGCCTCAAAGCCATTCGCCAGTGCCTGCACTGGCTGAACCGGCGACTGGGGCAGGAGTTGACCGTCACTGCCGGTCGTCACGACAGCATTATGGGCAGCACCGTCGTGGCGCTGCTGGTGGACGGTAATCGTGCGGCCTGCATCTGGGCCGGCGACAGCCGTTGCTACATGTGGCGCGGGCAGCGTTTGTATCAGCTGTCCAAGGACCATTCGCTGCAACAGCAATTGATCGACGAGCAACAGATGAGCGTCGAGCAGGCTGCTGCGCATCCGGCAGCTCAGGCATTGACCCGAGCCGTCGGCGCTGCCGAGCAACTGACCCTCGATGTACTGGAACTCGAAGTGCATCCGGGTGATGCGTTTTTGCTCTGCAGTGATGGTTTGTATCAGGGCCTGAGCAGCGACGCCCTCGGCAACGCCCTCAGCCTGACCGCGCCGCATGTGGCGCTGGAACGTCTGTTCGACGGCGCCCTGCGTGGCGCCGCCCGGGACAACCTGACTGCCGTGGTGATCCGCCAATGACTGAAATCGAATCCTCAGTCGACGACTTGCTGATGAGCGAAGAGCAGGCCAACAACCTGACCTACTTCGCCTTCGCCAAGCAACATAACGCCGAACCTGCGCTGGCGCCGACCAAGGCCAGCGTCGGTGAACTGCCGGATGTTCTGGCAGGCCGTTACCACCTCGAGCGTCTGCTCGGGGCGGGTGGCATGGGCGCCGTTTACCGGGCAAGGGATCTGCTGCACGAACAGTTCGGCGATCCCGACCCTTACATCGCGCTGAAAATCCTCAGCGAAGAATTTGCCGAGTCGCCGGACGCCAGTGCCTTGCTCTACAGCGAGTTCGCCCTGACCCGACGCCTGCGCCATGACAACGTGCTGCATCCGTACACGTTCGAAGTGGACACCGATTGCCAGCGGGCCTTCATCACCATGGAACTCATGCGTGGCCTGACCCTGGACAAATTGCTCTGCGAGCGGCCACTGGGCCTGCCGTGGAAAGAACTGCGCGACATTGTCCTGCCGCTGCTCGATGCGCTGGCCTACGCCCACGCACGCGGCGTGCTGCACGGCGACATGAAACCGAGCAACGTGATGCTCAGCGAAGACGGCGTGCGCCTCTTCGACTTCGGCCTCGGCCAGGCAGTCGAGGGCATTCTGCCCGGCCTGCCGCACCTGAGCCGAGAGCGCTTCAACGCCTGGACCCCGGGCTACGCCGCACCCGAACTGCTTGAGGGCCAACCGTTGTCGGCCAGCGCGGACGTGTACGGCGTGGCCTGCGTAATCTACGAACTGGCGGGCGGCAAACACCCGTTCCGCCGCTTGCCCTCGACCCAGGCCCGCGACGAGCACTTGGAGCGCGAGCTGCAAGCCCCGCAAAACTTACCGAAACACTGTTGGCCGGCGCTGCAAACGGCGCTGAGCTTCGATGCGGCAGAACGCACCATCACTGCCATCCAACTGCGTGACGCCATGGGCGCCACTTCGTCCTGGCTGCAACGTCTGCGACTTCGGGCGTAACGGATGACATTCGAACAGGGAGCACACAATGTTCAACTCAGCTAACGAAACGCACTTCAGCCTGACGGTTGAAGACTATGTGGGCGACCTGCAAGTGCTGGCGTTCACTGGCACCGAAGGCATCAGCCAGCCGTTTCGTTTCGACCTCGAACTGGTCAGCGAAAACCCCGATCTGGACCTGGAAAAACTCCTGCACAAGCAAGCGTTTCTGGCGTTCGATCCGCAGGGCAGTGGCATTCACGGCCAGATCTATCGCGTTGCCCAGGGCGATGCCGGCAAGCGCCTGACCCGCTACAAAATCTCGATGGTGCCGCAACTGCAATACTTGCATCACCGCACCAACCAGCGCATCTACCAGCAGATGTCGGCGCCGAAAATCATCGCGCTGATCCTCGAAGAGCACGGCATCAAAGGCAACGCCTACAGCTTCCAGCTGAGCCAGCCATGCCCGGATCGCGACTACTGCGTGCAGTACGACGAAACCGACCTGCACTTCGTCCAACGCCTGTGCGAAGAAGAAGGCATTCACTACCACTTCCAGCACAGCGAAAAATCTCATCTGCTGGTGTTCGGTGACGACCAGACCGTGTTCCAGAAACTCGGCCAGCCCACCGCCTACGTGCAGGGCAGCGGCATGGTCGCTGACGAACCGGTGATCAAAGGTTTCAAGCTGCGCCTGGAAACCCGCACCAGCCGCACCACGCGCCGCGACTACGACTTCGAAAAACCGCGCCTGCAAATGGAAGCGGCGTACAAACCCGATGGCGCTCTCGATAGCAAAGACGCTGAACCGGATCTCGAAGACTACGACTACCCGGGCCGCTTCATCGACCGCGCGCGTGGCAAGTTTCTCAGCCAGCGCGCCCTCGAACGCCATCGCGCCGACTACCGTCAGGCCGAAGGCCGTGGCGACCAGACCAAACTGGTCAGCGGCCACTTCATGGAAATGTCCGACCACCCGCGCACCGAGTGGAACGACCTGTGGCTGCTCACCGAAATCCTCCACGAAGGCAAGCAACCGCAAGTCCTCGAAGAAGGCGTGACCAGCGACACCACCGACAACAAAGACGACTTCCACCAAGGCTACCGCAACACCTTCCTCGCCACCCCGTGGGACGTGTTCTACCGCCCGGCGCTGGAACACCCGAAACCGCGCGTGCTCGGCAGCCAGACCGCCCACGTCACCGGCCCCAAAGGCGAAGAAATCCACTGCGACCAATACGGCCGCATCAAAGTCCAGTTCCACTGGGACCGCGAAGGCCAGGCCGACGACAAAACCAGCTGCTGGCTACGCGTCTCCAGTTCCTGGGCCGGCGACCGCTACGGCGCCATCTCCATTCCGCGCATCGGCATGGAAGTCCTCGTCACCTTCCTCGAAGGCGACCCCGACCAACCCCTCGTCACCGGTTGCCTGTACCACAAGGAAAACCCGGTGCCGTACGAACTGCCGGCGAACAAAACCCGCAGCGTGTTCAAAACGCTCAGTTCACCGGGCGGCGGCGGTTACAACGAACTGCGCATCGAAGACAAAAAAGGCGCCGAACAAATCTTCATCCACGCCCAGCGCGATTGGGATGAAAACGTCGAGCACGACCAGAAAATTCGGGTCGGCAACGAACGCCACGACACGGTCGAGAAAAACACCTACACCGAACTCAAGGCTGAAGAACACCGCACCACGATCTCCGACCGCAAAGTAGAAACGCGGATGGACGATCACCTGACGATTGGGCAGAACCAGCATGTGAAGCTCGGGACGGCGCAGCTCACCAGTGTGGGGAAAGAGATTCACCTTAAGGCTGGGGACAAGATTGTTATTGAGGCGGGGACGGAGCTGACCATTCTTGGGGGTGGGAGCTTTATCAAGCTGGATGGCGGTGGTGTGACGGTTGTTGGGCCGGTGGTGAAGATTAATGCTGGCGGGTCGGCGGGTAATGGGACAGGGATCGGGATTAAGCCGCCGGTTCTGCCGGGGGCGGCGGATAAGGATAAGGCGGGGAGTTTGATGGATCAGGCGTTGTTGAATGCGTCTGAGGAAAAGATCAAACGCAAACCGAAGCGCATGCTCAATTTTTCCGGGTAAGACATCGACGGCAATCCAAGCCACCAGGGATCAGAATTCAGGTAATTGGTAATGACAGAGACAACGAACAAAATTCAAAAATGGTCGTATCCCTTGAAAGTGGGGACAGCCGAAGCGACCGATCCGCAGCAGTTCTACAAGGCGCTAGCCAAAGCGAAGGATGGTTACTATCCGCTGGGGGCCAATGGGCTTTGGCATGGCGGCGTTCACTTCGATGAAGCTTCGGGTTTGGTCAGCGATCTGACGGAGGTCAGATGCATCGCTGATGGAGAGGTCGTCGCGTATCGCATTGACGAGAAGTACCCGACTTCTGATTTTAGCTCGACGCCCTCGGTTTATTCGACTGGGTTTGTGCTGGTAAAGCACCGACTTGAGCTCCCGGCACCTCCTGCGCCTGCATCCGGGGCGGCTCCTGCAAGCACGCCAACGGCTGGGCCAAGCCTGACGTTTTTCAGCCTCTATATGCACTTGCTGGACTGGGAGGGTTACAAAGCGAACCCTACGCTTAAAGACCGGCCGGGTTTTTGGGGAAAGGGACTTTATGAAGTTAAGGCCAATGCTCCAGACAAGCCTTTGGGCATACGGATGCGAAGTGGTAACGCCGGACACTTTCCTGTCTTGGCGGTTTTGCCCCGGGGGACGACCGTGGTTACACAACCTGCCCCAGCGAATCAAACGTGGGTTGCGGTTATCAGCGTTAGTCCTGAAATTTCAGGCTTGCCTGCGGGCGGATGGGTATATAAGGGGCAATTGAAAGACTTGGGGGGGGGCAAATACTTCGTGGGTAACGAAGCTCAAGATCCTATCCCTGGAGGCACTCAGCACGGAGCGAATATCCGCAGCGCCCATACTAGCGGCCTCCCGCTTAGCCACTTACCAGCAGGCGCACAAGTACGGCTTGGTGACGAAGCGACACCTAACAACTTTCGTAAACTCGCCGAAATCGTCAGTGGCCAGGCAACGCCAGCCTTAGCGCCCGGCGCAGATGGGAAGCTTCCTGGGTTTATTTGGCTGCAATCACTTACGCCAAAGAGTGAGCCGCACAGCCCGATGGGAGATGTTGTTGTCCTCTCTCAGACATACAAGATCAAGGCTGGTGAGGTTCTGGGGCATGTAGGCAAGTATCAGAACCATTCAGATGCAGCTCCGAAGAACCTTCTGCACCTAGAGGTTTTTAGCTGTGAGGATGTGAAAGCTTTCACTGAGCAAAGTAAAGCTAAGGCTGTCGGTTTTCCCCTCGCTGAGAAATCTATAGTAAAAATTCCAGTAGGCACCAAGCTTGTAACTCACGTACAAGGAATGGGCGCTACGAATCCACCTAAAGCATCGGATGCTGGGAAAGATGTGGGGTACGATTTTTATATCCCAGTAGGACTGCTAGAAGGATTACCTGCGGACAAAAAAATAAAACAAGCAGTCACAATGGGTCAGTCAACGACAACTACTTATTGGTGGCGTCTAGATGGTCTGTTAGGAGACAAGGACGGTAACGGAATTGATGGTTGGTTCGCGGAGCAGGATGTAGTTATTTCTCGACACTCACCCTTTGAATGGGGTGGCTTCAATTTCATCGAAGAGACCACCAGCAACGCCGATCACTTAGCAGCGTTCCTACATGCTCAAGAGAATCTCAATGAGCAAGAGCGTGAAACTTATGTGCCAAACATTGAAGCGGCCGTTGCGGGTTCGGTTAACGAGATGCTGTATAAAATACTTGACCGGAATGGGGACAAAAAACTGGCCCCGTCTGAGATTGCAGAGGCATTGAGCAAGCCTTGGTTCTCCCAACCGATATCGAACCTGGTCACGCGCTATGAAAATGAGTGGGATTTCAAAAAAGATAAGTGGGATGCTCTGGACGAAATAATTGGGCATAGTAATTCTGAGCCTCATAAAGATTGGGTAGAAGAAAAGGCAAGAATTGAGAAGCTTAGTTGGTGGAGCAAGCTGTTGGGTCAGCATGGGATCTCAAATAATGCGAGCGTGCAACATATTCATCCTGTCGGGCTAATTTCTTCGTTTGCATATAGCGGTGGCTGTAGTTGTTCGGACGTTATTACTAAAGAGCAAATTAAATTAATTGCCCCAGCGGCTACGCAGGCCAATATAGATAAGTACACAGATTTGCTAACTGAAATGTACGCCACGGCTGGAATTGTCACGTGTATAAGTAAAGCGCATGTTTTGGCGCAGATGTTACATGAGAGTGGCAGCCTTAGAGTTACGATTGAGGGTTATAATAGCCTTCCTTCGTATGCACCATATATTGGTCGGGGCTTGATCCAAATTACTTACGAAGAAAACTATAAGGCTTATGGGATTTTTGTAGGCGAAAATTTCTTGGGTGCGCCCGACTATAATAAAATGGCGCAGCTGCCTCATAGTGTAGTTTCCGTAGGGTGGTTCTGGGCGAATTATAAAAAGCTAACTGCGAGTTCGGATTTGGATGATTTTATCTATTGTACGGCCGTGGTGAATGGTGGCTTCAATGGTTACGATGATAGATTGCAGTTTTTGAATCGAGCAATTGAAGCGCTTGATATAAAGGGGTGCGCTAAGCTAAATAAGTTGGGCGTCTATGAGTTGGCTGACAGCAAAGCATATAAAAATGCCAAGTTTTCGTTTGCTTGGGGGTTATGGAGTGATCCGGCGGGAGGAACTAGCGGGAAGGCCGCAGACCGAAATCAAGCGATTATAGGGTATAAGCGTTTTATTGAACTATATAACTCGGACTCGTCCGTGAGTGGCAATGCTACCCGCAAATACTACGCGTCTTCCCGCACCGCGTCTGTCGCGAAACAGCATGCTGAAGCTCGAATAGTTGCTCTTGGAGGAACGCTATGATGAAGTTTTTATTTGGTTTCATGCTTCTTTCCGTGTTCGGCGTTGTGCAGGCAGCTACGCAGTGCCAGATCGATCTGAATTCCGATGGAGTATGTGATCATTATGCTGTGTCCTCTTCCGCGGACGATGAGACTTTTTCAAATATAACCATCGATATTGGCGGTAGTGATAAAAAAATAACAGGTGGTTTTGAGCTCGGTAGCGGTGGGCTTTCTGAGGGGTATATACCAGGTGATTTTTCACTTCTGATTGACTATTACCCGCATAACACACTGATAACGAAGTATGACTTCAGATGGGATCGAAGTCTTAATGATTTCGTGCTATACAAAATGTCCGGCTGGGAGGAGCCGGATCGTGATGAAAAATATTCTATTAGCGACGAGAGCGTGCCAGGCGAAGATAGAATTCCTCGTGAATTTGATGTGCGTCGCATTGAGTGTTGCGTAAAGTTTTCTCAATTTTCTGGTAATGGTCCTGCTGTCAAGAACATGAGTGAAAGTGCAAAGGTTGCTGAAATCAATAAAGATTTTAAGTATGTATTGAAGAAGCTTCCTGAAGGTGAAAAAGGGGCGCTGTTTCTTCAGCCCGGCACAGGTGGGGAACGAATTAGCATTCCAAAAGATTTGGTATATGAAATGACATTGATTGTTGGGGGTGATAATGTTGGAGCGATCAATGATTATGCTTACTATCTATACCGCAATAAAGAAAGTGCTTTAGCAGTATTGCTTCTGAAGAAAATTCACCAAAAGTATCCTGAAAGGGTAGTTGCTATACTGAATTTGGCAGATGCTTATTGGGATCTAGGTATGAAAGAAGATGCTTGCCCTCTTTACGCGAGTTATATCGATAAGATGAATGCGCTTGGCAAGTCTTCACGTATACCTGAATCTGTTAAAGATAAGAGTTATTGTATAAAGAGGGGTTGATATATTTGTCGTGATTGACATAAGTCTATCCTATTCCTTCGTGACGTAATTACAGCTTTAGAAGTCCAGCGTCGGATCCTGATCTTCGGAGTGGGCAGTGCTCAGGGAGATCGGGATAGACCGTACAATCGATTTCCCATAAGAAAATGGACATGAAAAAAGTACTTTTGGTGCTATCCAGCCATCTTCCCGATGATGGCTCACAGCGCAATTACCAGCGAATCTCTCTGCTTCGAACTCTTCAGAGACGTTGGCCATGAGTGCTTCGGCGTCGGTGCCGGGGAGAGGCTAAAGAGGCCGGTTTCGCGTCGCGTTTGGTTCGGTGGGCAGTTTGACGTGGTGGTCGATGGCGCGTTCGGCGGCTTTGTGGAATTTCTTGGATTCCAGCGATTCAATTGAATGTATTGGAGCAGGTGGCACTCAGTGAATGGAAATGCGTACAGGGGCATTCAGTTGAGCTTGCCCCAATCTTGTTTGAGGTGGGTGTTCGCATTCTGCACGACACTTCTATCACCGACATTGTTTGCTCAAGAGTCCACCTGCGAGTTTCATGACGTTCAGCCAATGCTGGAGTTCGTCAGCTGTGTCAACGAGGGCGCAATTGAAGTCCTGAAACTTTCGCCACTTCATCAGTCAACTTATGAAGGTGATCTAGACGGCCTCCCAACGTTTATCGTGCGGGGTAAGGACCTCGCCGAAGTCACGAAAACTGTGGGAATGAGTTCTTTATCGTCGCCATACAACTTGCTCGTCAAGCTGCCGAATGCTGAGGCAATCATGCACTTCGATGGACTTCCTGAAGCAGCCAGTACGAAATTGGCTATGTCAGGCTGGGTGCTGACGGATGCGCGGGATGTCGTGTATGGAAGGCAGGATGGCGGGGAAGGTCCGGGGATTGTATGCAGCACCCATGAAAAAGCGACCGGCTATGAATATGTGGTCCTGACGCAATGTAATGCCTTTTATGAGGAGGATATTGCTAGGTTGAAGGAGCTGCTCGTCTTGATTGACGCTCACTCAGTGCGATAGCGACAAAACCTATTGTGTTCGAGCGACTGAAAACACCCATTTTCCTTTAAACTCCCCACCCCCAAGGAATGCGCTCAGGACACGGAATGCCAGCCCCCTCGATCTCCCTTCGCCGCGCTTTAGTGCTCTGGCTATACGCCGCTGCGATCGTGCACATACTCGCCGGCCTCACCCTGACCTGGGCCGGGCATTCCGGTTTACTCGACGGCTATCTTCAAGTTCTCGAACTCGCATTCTGGGGCGCAGACCCGGTGCCCGCCGCCGGCCACGAACAACAAGTCTGGTGGCTCGCGCTGTTCGGCGCGACGCTGCAAAGTTACTCGCTGTACATGCTCGCGCTGGTGCACATTGGCAATCGCTCGAAAGCCCCGATGGTGTGGGGCTGGTTGATCGCCGGCATTCTGTTATGGGCACCGCAGGACATGTGGCTTTCAGCGCAACAACAGGTCTGGTCGCACTTGTGGCTCGACGGTTTTGCGTTGCTGGTGTTGGTGCCGCCGCTGTTGTGGCTGTATCGCCATGACCACCAAAAATCCCCTTCAGTTAAGACTCCGAGTTCATCCAACCCGTTTGTCGGCAGCGCCTATAAGCGCGTGCTGATCACCGGCGGCACCGGTTTTATCGGTGAAGCTTTGGTCAACCAACTACTCGACGCCGGTCATTCAATCAGCGTCCTGACGCGTGATCCGTTGAACGCGGCGAACCTGTTCAACGGCCGCGTCCGCTGTGTGCATTCGCTTAGCGAGCTCAGCCACGACGAAGCCTTCGACGTAGTGATCAATCTCGCAGGCGCACCAGTAGCTGGGCCACGCTGGAGTCCCAAGCGTCAAGCGCAACTGCTCGCCAGCCGAGTCGGTACCACCGAAGCGTTGATGACCTGGTTGAAGAACACGCGGCACAAACCAACGCTGTGGATTCAAGCCTCGGCCATCGGTTTCTACGGCGTGCGCGATGCCAGCGAAAGCCTCGACGAACACGCCAGCAAGGGTGACGGCTTCATGGCCGAACTCTGCGCTCGATGGGAAGCCGCCGCGCAACCGGCCACCGAGTTTGGCGTGCGTCAGGTGGTGCTGCGCTTCGGCGTAGTGTTCGGCCCGGGCGGTGCGTTGTTGCCGTTACTGATGCCGTTCCGCTTGGGCTTTGGCGGGCGAATGGGCGATGGTCGGCAGATCATGAGTTGGGTGCATCGCGACGATGTGCTGCAGGTGATTGCTCGGGCCTTCGACGACGAGAGTCTGCGTGGCACCTACAACATGGTCGCGCCTGAAACCGTCAGTCAGGCAGCGTTCGCCGCCAATGCCGGCAAAGTCCTCAAGCGCCCGGTGTGGTTCCACATTCCCGCCGCGCCAGTGCGTGCATTGGCGGGGGAGATGGCGCAGTTGTTCTTCGACGGTCAGCGCGTGGTGCCGCAGCGTTTGACCGAGGTCGGTTACACATTCCGTTATCCAACTCTCGACGCCGCTCTGCGCGATCTGACCTGAGGATCGTCCATGAGCAAACCCTTGATGTACCTGCTGGCCGGGAACGGCAGTGCCGCCGATTGGTGGGACGATGCGTTGCCGCACTTCCAGCGTTACACCGTGGTGCCGCTGGAGCTGCCGGGCTTCGGCATCAATCCGCAGCCACCCTGCGAAGACTTGACGGCCTACGCTCAGACGTTGCTGGCGATGACGAAAAAGGGCAGCGCGATCATGGCGGTCGGGGTTAATGCGTTGCTGGTGCTGCACGCGTTGCAGCGTCGGCCGGGGCACTTCTCCCGCAGCGTTTTGTTGGCTCCGGTCGGTGCCTTTTTGTGGCAGCGGCGGTTGCCGGCGCTGATGTCGCCGCTACCGATTCGCAAGACCATCCACTGGTTGCTGTCGAACAAACCCACGCTGTTCGCCCGCAAGTTCTCCAACCAGACCTGGACGCCTGCGCAGTACCAGCGCATGGGCGCCGGGTATGCGCGTTGCCGAGCGTTTGTGCCGCATTGGGATCTGGTGCGAGCCGACACGGCGCTGCCGCTGCTGGAGTGGATCACCGATCCGGTCGAGCTGGTCTGGGGCGATCAGGACAACGTGTTGGGCATTGAGCAAGCGGCGGCGTGGTCGGCGATTCTTGCGCGCGCCGATCTGACCATCAGCCTCAAACCCGGTTGGGGTCATTACCCGTGGATCGATTCGCCGGCCGAATTTGCCACGTGGCTGGAGTCCGGTGAGCGCGGATTTGTCGCGCACACCAAGGGCGGTCGGTTGCGCCTCGCTGAACTGGCAAGGCAACCGGTGCCGGCGGCGCTGACGCTTAACGATTGCGATGATCCGCGTCTGTCAGCGTTTCTCGCCGCGCAACCCGACGTGACCTGGGCGGTGCGCTCCTCCAGTTATGGCGAAGATCAGGCCGACTCGGCAAATGCCGGTTTGAGCACCACCTATCTGCGCGAGCCGAGCGCTAATGTGCCGAAACGTATCGCCGAACTCACGGCCGAAGGCGTCGAGGAAGTGGTGGTCCAGCGCTTCATCACGCCGGTGGTTTCCGGGATCGCGTTTGTGCGGCATCTGTCGGTAGAACTGGAATGGGTTGAAGGTCATCTCGAATCGCTCGCCGACGGTCACGTCAGCCCCTCGCGGGCAACGCTTTCGCGGCTCGGCGATGCGTGGCGAAGCGGCGCGTTCACGCCGTCCCATGGCTTGACCGAAGGCGTGCTCTGGCGCTTTCTGCAAGACGTTCTGCGCGTGTTCCACTACGTGCCCGGCGACGTCGAATGGGCTTGGGACGGTGCGCAACTGTGGCTGCTGCAATATCGGCCGATCAGCGATTACGGTTGGCGCCGGCACCTCACCGCCGCCAACATCGCCGAGATCCTGCCGCCGCAACCGAGCGTGTTGGTGGAGTACGCGCAGCGGCGCGCGGCAGCGAGTATCCCGGCAATCATGGCGCGCTGGGATGCGCGGGTGTTGCAGGACAACGAGCCGTTCACCGCAGTGTTCGGTGGCGCGTCCTATATCAACAATGATCTGTTTCTTGCCAGGCTGGCCGACTGGGGCATCAGCGCCGCTAACTACGCCGGTGAAGTCGGCGGCGCGACGCCGCATCTGCCGTGGCGACCGCTGAAGATGTTGCGTTCGCTGCCGCTGTTCCTGCGCATGCAACGCATCGCACGCGGCCACTTGCTGACTCTTGGACATGGCTTGCAGCGCTTCGATCAAGAGCTGACCGAACTCGTCGCCCAACGAGCTGACGGCCAACAACTGGCAGACTGGTTCACCCGGTTTTATGTATTCGTGGTGCAAGGCAACCTGTGCATCGCCACGGCGCTGGCCAGCAGCGGCGGCGATTGGCTGGGGCGTCCGCCGACCGCTTACGACAACCTTGAAAGCAGCCCCCACCGATTGCCATGGGAGACCGATCCGGCAACGCCTCGGCCAGCGGCAAGCGAGCTGCCGTTACAGGCATTTCCGCAGTGGTCGAGCCTGATCCGTATCGCGCACTCGACCGGCCTGCCGGGCTTGCGCGGTTACTACCTGCAAGTGCGCGAGTGGTACCGCGACAACCTGATGCGCATCTTCTTCCGTCTGCACCACGCCATGCCGCTGGCGGATCGCGAGCATTGGTTTGCGCCGCATCCGGACGTGCGGACGCGCGATGGCAGCTTCTGGCAGGACGGCCGTGAAGGCGCAGAGCAGGCGACCGGGTTCATGATTTATCCGGGGCAGGTGCGGGGCATTCTCGGCGAGGATATTTTGCTGGAGGACACACTTGATCCGGGACGGCACGCGCATTACCAGACGGCGCGTGCGGTGATTGCGCGGATGGGCGGACGCTTGTCCCACGGTTCGACGTTGTTGCGGGAATTGCGCAAGCCGTCGGCGGTGATGCCGCAGGTTGATCCGGCGTGGGTGGGGTGTGAGGTGTTGTATCGGGATGGTGAGTTGGAATTGATTAATTCGAAGGATACGAAGTGATAAGAAGGTCGTTATGTATCGGCATCATGTTAACCGCCTCGGCGTTTACGGCGCATGCTCGAGAAACCTGCAACCCCGATAGCTTTTCCAATCCTGACTTGGTCATTTGCGGCCAGCAAAGTTTCGAAAAGGTTGATGCCTTGCTGAATGAGCAATACAAGAAA
The DNA here is from genome assembly GCF_052567255.1 of Pseudomonas sp. McL0111. NCBI lineage: Bacteria > Pseudomonadati > Pseudomonadota > Gammaproteobacteria > Pseudomonadales > Pseudomonadaceae > Pseudomonas > Pseudomonas sp. McL0111. Next base: position 1,728,553 of record NZ_CP199585.1, read on the forward strand.
GCGCTGGGCAGTTTGGCGCCTGCTGAACAGTTACAACTCAAAGGCGTGCAGAAGAAATGGGTGCGTTTCAAAGAAGGCTTTTGCGAGGAAATCTATCAGGGCACGTTCCCGGGCGCTGAGGCGCCGATTGATAGGCTTGGGTGTCTGGTGCAAACAACCAACGCACGTTTGGGAGAGTTGGTTGCTCTGCAAACCGGGTTGCCGCTGGACGGTTTTTACAAAGCCGCCACGGCCCTGGCTGGGCAGAATCGTGAGAAAGGTCTGGCGACGTCGATGGAGCGGTTGGGCGGGGCTGACTTCGACGATCCGCTTTGGAAGCAATACGCTGACGGGCACTGCGAAATGGCTGTTCAACTGTTTCGTGAAGACTTCGCCAATTGCATTGTTCGTATGCGTTTCCAGTTGCCGTTGAATCGTTGACGGGTTTGAAATTTTTCCACTTTTTCGATTACATCGCGAATTCGGCACTGGAGACAGGTTGCCAGCGGTCAAACAGGGAATTCAAGAAAGGGGACTTAACGTCCCCTTTTTCTATTCCAGATTCCGTTGAGCCTTAGCCCTGAAATGCCTGCCGCGTTTCAATATGATCCAGCGCGCCTTCCACCATCAACTGAACCCCATCCGCCATTCTGCTTAGCGCCAGGGCGACCGACCGGCGTGAGCCATCGATATCGTCAGCGAGGTCCGCAGCGATGGTACTGATGGATAACAAATCTTCCGAAGCGTTGGCTAGAAGGGCTTCGGCGTCGATTTTGGGGGAGAGGGTAAAGAGGCCTTCACGGCGCTTGGGTGTTGGATCTTTAGGTGGCCCGAAGTAGTGGGCGAAGGCGCGTTCGGCTGCTTCCTTGTCGAGTTTTTCATTGTCGACGGGTTCGGAGGATGTGGTTGTTTCGATATCGTTTGGTGAGTGATTCATCGGTGTAAATCCTGTGAAGTAGGAAAAAGATTTGCTCCCGATTTCGGACTTGCACATCCGGTCACCGATTTTGCGGCGACCCACAGAGGCTATCGATGATCGCTCAACCTGCCTAGTTCATGCATATCCCGGCGCTTTGCAGGAAATTTCCCATAGGTTTGCGGGGCTGAAGATCAAAAGATCGCAGCCTTCGGCAACTCCTACAGATATGTGTTTCAACAGGTGTAGGACGGTGGGTATTGGATTGTGACTTGGTGGTCATCGTGCGGGAAATGGGCTGCATCATCTTCCAATAGAGGCAGATAGTGGAGTTATCGTTCGAATCCCTTACACTGCCCCGGCCGTTCATTTTCCTTTTGAGGCTGTGCGCATGAAATTTCGTTTTCTTCTGTGGATGCTGGGTTTGTTGATGGGTAAGGCCAGTCGGACAAATCCTGCGTTCCAGCAGCAGTTGGGTGACAAGGATCTGGTGTTTCAGCTGCAGACTCTGGATGGGAAGGTGGCGCGGCATTTCGTGGTGAAGGGGCAGCGCATCACCAGCAAGTCAGGGGTGGTGGCGGAGCCGGCGTTTGCGATTGCGTTTAAAGATGCGGGTTATGGCTTTGCCACGATGCAGGCGAAGAATAAGCAGTTGGCGTTTATGCAGGGGATTCAGGACAAGTCGATTCAGATTAAAGGCAACCCGGCGCTGGTGATGTGGTTCCAGGGGCTGACCAAGTATTTGAAGCCGAGGAAGGCCAAGCCGAAAGCCTGAGTAGAAGGGCTGTTGTGGTGAGGGGATTTATCCCCGTTGGGCTGCGAAGCGGCCCTGAAACCTGATATTTGGGTTTTATCAGGCACACCCGGTTGGCTGGACTTGCGACTGCTGCGCAGCCGAACGGGGATAAATCCCCTCGCCACAGGTTTCTGGTGATTCAGTTGGGTTCTGGTTATTCAGCTGAATTGTGGTGATCAGATGGGTGCTGCTGAGTCAGTTGTACCGGGTTGGATTCTTCGCGAGCAAGCTCGCTCCCACAGGAGGTCGGCGAAACCTTGTGGGAGCGAGCTTGCTCGCGAAGTTTTTAGGCCTGGCTGAATTGCGAGGCCAGTTCGCGCAGCAGGACTTCGGCTTCGAGGACTTTGCTGACGACGTCGTTGGCTTTGTCGCGGCTCAGGCCGACGCGTTCGAGCAGGGCGTCGGGGATGTCTTCGTCCGGACCGGAGCCGATGCCGCGACCGCGCAGCAGGCGTACTGCCAGGCAGACGAGGTTCGGGTATTCGGCGTAGGCGCCATCGTAGCTTGGGTCGTGCTGGAAGCGCAGGGCGGTGGCCAGTTCGTCCGGCATGTCCCAGTAACGCATCAGCCACGAGCCGATCTGTTCACGGCTGATGCCCAGCAGGTGTTGCTCGACGTAGCTGTGGCACAGGTGCGGGTTGACCTCCAGGTGACGGCAGATCAGCGAGAAGTGTGGCGGGAACACGTGCGCCAGCAGCAGATAACCGAAGTTGTGCAGCAGGCCGGCAAGGTAGGTCAGGCCGGCTTCCGGACGCTGGGCGCGCGGCATGGCGCGGGTCAGGCCTTCGATGACGGCGGCGGTGTAGATCGACTGCTGCCAGTACGGCGTGGTGTGTTGCGGGTGGTCTTTCGGCAGGCTCAGGGTCTTGCCGAGGGCCAGGCCCAGCGCCAGGTTGATCACCAGATCGAAGCCGAGTACGCGGACAATGGCGTCTTCCACCGAACGAATCTTGCCCGGCGAAGCGTAGTACGGCGATGCCGCCCAGCTCACGACCTGTGCAGCCAGCGCCGGATCGGTTTCGACCACGCCGGTGATGTCGTCGATGGTGGCGTTCGGATCAACGCGCAGCTTGATGATTTTTTGTGCAGTTTCCGCCAGCGGTGGAATCTCGATGGTCGCTTCCAGACGCTGCTGGATACGGCGCGCCGTGAACGCTTGCACAGCCTGGGTGATTTCCTCGCGGTCGTCATCCGGGCGATCAAGGTTGGGGCGGATGCTGCTCAGGGCTTCGCCGAAGTTGGCGGCGCTGGCCTTGGTCAGCATGGTCTTGAAGGCTTCGCTGGTGATTTCCAGCAGTACGCCCGGTTCGCCGGAGTTGATCAGCAACTTCGGCTCGCGCAGCAAACTTTCTTCATACAGGCACGGCGAACTGGTCAGCGCCGGCAGGCCCGGCAACAAACTCAGGCTGTGTTTGCCGAGCATCTTTTCCAGGCGCTCGGTGGACACGGCGGTGAGGCGGCGGCCAGTCAGTTCAGCGAGGCGATTGAGGTCAAGCAGCTGGCTCTGCGGGAACAGCACCATCAGCGCGCCCACGGCATCGTCCAGCAACACGGCCTGCACTTTGCGCGAGGCGTTGAGACCGTGGTGGTCGAGCACTTCTTCGTAGGCGATGCCCAGCTTGCCCAGCAGCAGCCGAATGACGGACGGAGCGTGCGGGGGTTCGGGGGCGAGAGCGGCTTCGGTCATGGTGTGTATCCAGTTTTGAAACAATGGCAGGAGTATAACCAGCTCTGTAGGAACGATCCTTCACAAACTGCGACGGTGCTCACACTTGGCCATATTGCTGCCCATGACGCAGCCAGCGATCAAGCAATGGGCTGACGTGGGTCGGCCAGCGTTCCAGCAATGCCTGTGCGGCATCGCGCACGGCTGGCAACAGATCGGCGTCGCGCATCAGATCGGCGACTTTGAATTGCAGCAGACCGGTCTGGCGGGTGCCGAGCATTTCGCCGGGGCCACGCAGTTCGAGGTCTTTTTCGGCGATGACGAAACCGTCGTTGGTCTCGCGCATGATGCCCAGCCGCTGGCGCCCGATCTGTGACAGCGGCGGATGGTAGAGCAGCACGCAATGGCTGGCGGCGCTGCCTCGACCGACGCGGCCGCGCAATTGGTGCAGTTGCGCGAGGCCGAGGCGCTCGGGGTTTTCGATGATCATCAGGCTGGCGTTGGGCACGTCGACGCCGACTTCGATCACCGTTGTGGCGACCAGCAGTTGCAGGTTGCCGGCCTTGAATTCAGCCATCACGGCGGCTTTCTCGACGGGTTTCATCCGTCCGTGGATCAGCCCGACTTTCAGTTCGCCGAGGGCGGCAGTAAGGTCTTCGAAGGTGGTTTCGGCAGCCTGACAGGTCAGCTCTTCCGACTCTTCGATCAGCGTGCACACCCAATAGGCTTGACGCCCTTCGGCACAGGCGCCGCGCACCCGTTCGATGACTTCGACACGGCGGGTGTCGGTGACCAGCACGGTGTTGACCGGGGTTCGACCGGGCGGCAGTTCGTCGAGGATCGAGGTGTCGAGGTCGGCGTAGGCGCTCATCGCCAGCGTTCGCGGAATCGGCGTGGCGGTCATGATCAACTGGTGCGGGCACATGCGCCCGCCGACGCCTTTCTGCCGCAGCGCCAGACGCTGTTGCACGCCGAAACGGTGTTGTTCGTCGATGATCACCAGTGCGAGGTTCTTGAACTTCACTTCTTCCTGGAACAGCGCGTGGGTGCCGACCACCATTGGTGTACCGCTGGCGATTTGTTCCAGCGCGGCGACGCGGTTCTTGCCCTTGAGCTTGCCGGCGAGCCATGCGACTTCGATGCCCAGCGGCTCGAGCCAGCGCTTGAAAGTGATGAAGTGTTGTTCGGCGAGGATCTCGGTCGGCGCCATCAGCGCGACTTGGTAACCCGCCTCCAGTGCTTGCAGTGCGGCGAGGGCGGCGACCACGGTTTTACCCGCGCCGACATCGCCCTGAATCAGCCGCAGCATCGGTTCGTGCTGGCTGAGGTCGTAGGCGATTTCATTGCCGACACGCTGTTGCGCACCAGTCGGGCTGAAGCCGAGGTTGGCCAGATATTTTGGTGGCAGCTTCTTGGCTTTCGGCATCGCCGGGGCACGCAGCGAACGCATGCTCTCGCGCAGGCGTTGCTGCGACAGTTGATGGGTCAGCAGTTCTTCGAACGCCAGACGATGCTGGGCCCAGTGATGGCCGAGGGCGAGCTCGTCGACGTCGGCATCGGCCGGCGGGTTGTGCAGATAGCGGATCGCGTCGGCCAACGGCGCCAGTTGATAGTCGCGGGCCAGTTCGGTCGGCAGCCAGTCGGGCAGGCTGGTCGGGCCGAGCATGGTCAGGGTCTGCATGCACAACTGGCGCAGGCGCGCTTGCGTCAGGCCTTCGGTCAGCGGGTAGACCGGGGTCAGCGTTTCATCCACTGGCGGTGGTTCGTCGCCGGTAATGGCGCGGTATTCCGGGTGGTAGATTTCCAGCCCCGAGGCACCGGGCCGCGCTTCGCCGTAGCAGCGAATGCGCGTGCCGCGTTTGAGGCCTTCTTTCTGTGCGTTGCTGAAATGGTAAAAACGCAGGCTGAGCCCGCCGGTGCCGTCCTGCATTCGCACGACCAGGCTGCGGCGGCGGCCCATGACCACGTCGGCGCCGCTGACGGTGCCTTCGACGACGGCGTCCTGACCGGGGCGTAATGCGCCAATCGGCACCACGCGGGTGCGATCCTGGTAACGCAACGGCAGATGGAAAAGCACGTCCTGGAGGTTCTCCAGACCGACCTTGGCCAGTTTCTCGGCCATGGCTTCCCCGACACCCTTGAGTGCCGTCACCGACACTTGCGACAGCTCAGTCATGACGCTCGCTTAACCGGCTGTAACCGGTGCCGCTGGCTTGGCCACCGAACACAGGCGAATGGAGTCGGCAAGAATCTCGATGGCTTTCGGCCGCGGGAAGCTCGCGCGCCAGGCAATCGCTACGGTGCGGAACGGCACTGGCGGCGACAGTGGACGCACTTCGAGCACGCCCGGCGCGTAGTGATGGCTGTCGACCGCCGACAGCGGCAGGATCGAAATACCCAGCCCCGAAGCGACCATGTGACGAATGGTTTCCAGCGAGCTGGATTCGACCGTGGTGTGCTTGGCGCCGTCGCTGCCCTTGGTCAGGGTCGGGCAGGCTTCGAGCACCTGATCGCGGAAGCAGTGGCCTTCGCCGAGCAGCAGCAGGCTCTTGTCGTTGAGCAGGCCGGCGTCGATGGTTTCCTTTTGCGTCCACGGGTGCTGGGCCGGCATCAGGACGTAGAACGGCTCGTCGTAGAGTTGCAGGGTCAGCACGTCAGCTTCGTTGAACGGCAGGGCGATGATGATCGCGTCGAGCTCGCCGTTGCGCAGTTTGTCGCGCAGCACGTGGGTGAAGTTTTCTTCGATGTACAACGGCATCTGCGGGGCGACCCGGTGCAGTTGTGGAATCAGGTGCGGGAACAGATACGGGCCGACAGTGTAGATCGCGCCGACTTTCAGCGGAGCGGTCAGTTGGTTCTTGCCGGCCTGGGCCAGTTCGCGAATGCCTTGGGCCTGCTCCAGCACTTTCTGCGCTTGTGCGACGATGCCTTCGCCGACCGGCGTCACGCGCACGGCGCTTTTGCTGCGCTCGAAAATCAGCACACCGAGTTCGTCTTCAAGTTTCTTCACACCCACCGACAGGGTCGGCTGGCTGACGTGGCATTTCTCGGCGGCATGGCCGAAATGCTGCTCTTGGGCGAGGGTAACGATGTAGCGTAATTCTGTGAGGGTCATAGCAAGCGTCCATGAAGATGCGGGCCAAGCATACCGGCTGCAATCGATAGACGCACGTTATCAGACTGAGTGAGGAATGCGACACCGGGCAATGTGTGTTTGCCGCGTACAGATATGCAAAAGGCACCTTTCGGTGCCTTTTTGGCTGGATTCCCCGGTTGGCGGAGATACCTGTGGGAGCTGGCTTGCCAGCGATAGCGGTGGGTCAGTAGGTAAATTCTTGTCTGACACACTGCAATCGCTGGCAAGCCAGCTCCCACAGGGGTTTGTGTGGCTTTAGCGGCGACGTTCCAGCGAGTAAACAAACGGCGCAACAATTTCAATCGAGCCGTTGGTCAACATGTCGGCCGGCGGCTTGGGCAGCGGTTGAGCGCGGCGGATCATTTCCAGGGTAGCCCGGTCCAGATCGGCATTGCCGGAACGGCCCACCAGTTCGAACGACAGCACGTTGCCTTCGGCATCAACCACGAAGCGCAGACGGTTCAAGCCTTCCTTGCCCCGCGCCTGGGCGCTTTGCGGATACTTCTTGTATTTCGCCAGATGCGCGAGCAGCGTGCCTTGCCAGCTGGCCTTTGCAGCCATCTGTGCCGGCGAGGGACCCGGTGCTGGCTGGGCGGATTTCTCCGTCGGTGCCTGGGTCGGTTGTGCGTCGGACGGCTTTTCCTCGGAAGGTTTTTCCTTCGGCGGATCAGGCAGCTTCTTCTCGACCGGTTTCGGCGGTTGTGGCTTGGGCTTCGGCTTCACTGGCTTGGGCACGGCAATTTCTGCCTTCGGTGCTTCCGCCATTTTCGGAATCGGCAACTCTTCAACCGGAGCCGGTGGCTGCGGTGGTGTGACGACTTTCGGCGGAGCCGGCGGTGGCGGGGCCGGAACCGGTGCCAGCTCAACCATCATTGCCTGCGGCGGCAATTCGATGGGCGGGCGGGCGGTCCAGTTCAGTGCCAGCGCGATGGCCAGCGCATGAACACCCAGCACCACGGCCAGGCTACCGCCGTAACGCGTCAGCTTATGGCGCGTCGTGATCATTTCTTGGCTGCCGTCTCGAGTCCGACCAGACCGACCTTCAGGTAACCGGCTGCGCGCAGGTTATCCATCACGCTCATCAGGTCGCCGTAGTCCACGCCTTTGTCAGCCTGGAAGAAGATGGTCGTGTCTTTCTTGCCGTGGGTTCTGGCGTCGAGTGTGGCGCCGAGGGCTTCGGCCTTCACTTCGTCTTCGCCGAGGAACAGGCGCTGGTCAGCTTTGACGCTGAGGAACACCGGTTTCTCTGGCCGCGGCGCCGGTTTGGCGGTCGAGGCAGGGAGATCGACTTTGATGTCCACGGTGGCGAGCGGCGCCGCCACCATGAAGATGATCAACAGTACCAACATCACGTCGATGAACGGTGTGACGTTGATTTCGTGGTTCTCGGCCAGATCGTCGTCTGCGCCTTCTTTCAAATGCAGGCCCATGGCCGATTACCCCACTTTAACCATGTGCGGCTGGGAGCTGCGCTCAGGCTGGTGGTCGAGGTCACGGCTGACCAGCAGCAGGACTTCTGCCGAAGCGTCGGACACCTGCGCCTTGTAACCGGCAATCGAACGGGCGAACACGTTGTAGATGACCACGGCTGGAATTGCAGCGACCAGACCCAGTGCAGTAGCCAGCAGCGCTTCAGCGATGCCCGGAGCTACAACGGCGAGGTTGGTGGTCTGGGTTTTGGCGATGCCGATGAAACTGTTCATGATGCCCCACACGGTACCAAACAGACCGACGAACGGCGCGGTGGAACCGATGGTGGCGAGCACGCCGGTGCCGCTGCTCATGTTGCGGCCGCAAGCGGCAACCAGACGCTCAAGACGGAAGCTGACGCGTTCCTTGATGCCTTCTTTCTCGCGGCTGTTGACCGACAGGCGCATCTCTTCAAGGGCGTCGTGGACCAGCAGGTTGGCGAGGGTGCCCTCCTTGCCCGCCGTGGCGCTGGCTTCTTTCAGAGTGGCGGCTTTTTTCAGGGCAGCGATCTCGCCACGCAGACGACGCTTGGCGCCCATCAGCTCAAAGCCTTTGGCGATCCAGATGGTCCAGGTGATGATCGAGGCGATGGCCAGGCCGATCATCACGATTTTCACGATAATGTCGGCGTTCTGGTACATGCCCCATGGCGACAGGTCGTGGGCCATGCCCAGCGTGTTGTCGGCTTCGAGGACTTCCGGGGCATCGGCGGCGTCTACTGCTTGAACCGGATCGGTGGCAGCAGGCGCAGCAACCGGTGCGGTACCGGCAGGAGCATGCTGCTCGGTGGCGGCCGGAGCGGCAGGGGCCTGAGCGTCAGCGAAAGCGGCGGTCGGCGCCAGCATCAGGCTGAGCAACAGAGCCGCCACGGCGCTCCAGGCGCGAGGTCGTTTGGTTGGCGAAGCGGGAATTTGATTGCGTGTCATGCTGGCCGGACCTGAGATAGAAAAACGTGTGATGCTCTACCAGGCCTCGCAAGGCCGAGAACAAAAGTGGCGTGCATTATTGCAAGTAATTCTTGTTAACAAAAGTAATAGAGTATCTTTTTTTCCTTGATTGCTAGCCACTCGTCCAGTGCCGAGGCTAGTTTGTAGCTTTCCGATGGGAGTTTTTTGATGTCCGCGCCTTCTGTTTTGATCGCCGGTTGTGGTGATGTCGGTAGCCGTCTGGCCACGCAATTGCTGGCCCTGGGCTGGGAGGTTCATGGTTTGCGCCGTGACATTTCACGCCTGCCGGCCGGGGTGATCGGTGTGGCCGGTGACTTGTTCAATGAAGATTGCCCGGAGACCTGGCCGGTCGGTGCCGTGGATTACCTGGTGTATTGCGCGGCTGCCACCGACCACGATGAGGCCGGTTATCGCGCGGCTTATGTGCAGGGTTTGCAGAATGTACTGAGTTGGCTGGACGACTACGGGCAGACGCCGGATCGCCTGCTGTTCGTGTCCAGCAGCAGCGTTTATGGGCAGCAGGAGGGAGAGTGGGTCGACGAAAGCTCCGAAACCGTCGCGGCCGGCTACTCGGGTCGAGTGATGCTGGAAGCCGAGCAGTTGGCGTTGTCCAGTGGCATCCCGGCGAGCATCCTGCGTCTGACCGGCATCTACGGCCCTGGTCGTGAGTGGCTGTTGACTCAGGTGCGGCGCGGGTATCGCGTGGCAGTCGAACCGCCGTTGTACGGCAATCGCATTCATGCTGACGACGCTGCCGGTTTGATGGCGTTTCTGCTGGAAGCGGATCAAAAGGGTGTGGCGCTGGAGAAGGTCTACATCGGCGTCGACGATGCGCCGGCGCCGTTGGCCGAAGTGGTGGGCTGGCTACGCGAGTATCTGGGTGTGACTGAGTGGGCGGATGACGCCAGCGTGCGCCGTACCGGCAGCAAGCGATGCAGCAATGCGCGGGCGAAAGCGCTGGGCTGGGTGCCGAAATACCCAAGCTACCGCGAAGGTTATGCCGCGATCCTCGAAGGTAAATGCTGACTTCCAGGTACCGAAAATCACTGTGGGAGCTGGCTTGCCAGCGAAGACGGCCTATCAGTCAACATTGATGTTGAACGTGACGGCCTCATCGCTGGCAAGCCAGCTCCCACAGGATATGCGTTGTGCTCAGGTGTGCTTACTGTTTTTCCAGCAACCACTTGCGCTCACCCGGGGTGAACTGCGGCTGTTCATCCGCCAGTGCGCTGTTCACCGCTTGCAGGATTTCCAGCTCTTTACCCTTGCGGACAAAGATCCAGTTATTGCCTTGGCCACCCTGTTGCAGCCACATGCTGTCGTGGTCGCTGCTCATCGAGGCGCAATCGCCTGCGAGGCACAAGGCGTAACGATCTGCATTCGGCAGGCCAGTCACCTGACCATCAGCCTGAAACTGCACGGTGTTGCCTTCGCCGTCACCGCTGGCAATTTTCCAGCTGCCGCCCAGATAAGCGGAATACAGTGCGCGTTCGAAGCTGGCGCCGATCGGTGCACCTTCCGGTACCGGAATCTGCGCGCGGTCGAACAGTTGCTCCGGTTCGTTCTCGGTGGAAGCCTGTTTCAATTGTCGGCCGTCACGTTTCAGCTCACTGCTGGAGCTGCCATAGAAGTCGACTTTCCAGGCGCCGGACTGTTCGCCCAGCAGCCGTCCTTCGACGTTCTCAAAACCGTTGGTGTAGCGGGCCTGGCTGGCCTTGGTGTTGATGTCCCATTCCAGATTCGGGCCATAGGCCTGAAGCGCTTCGCGCAGGGGACCGCCCTTGGCGGCAGCATCGATCGCCACCTGGTTGATCCAGGTGCCGCTGATGTCACGGTCGGCAGGGTCGCTGGCGCAGCCGCCGAGGAAGATGGCGAGCAGCGAGAGAGCTAGCGCTTTGCGCATGGTGGAATCCTTTCAAAACCTTTTCTTGCAGAGCAGTCGGCGCAGCGTTTGATGGCTGCGCCGTACGCATTACTCGATGACCAGAATGGCATCCATTTCGACTTGCGAACCCTTCGGCAGGGCAGCAACGCCGATGGCGGCGCGGGCCGGGTATGGCTGGTCGAAGTACTTGCCCATGATCTCGTTGACCTTGGCGAAGTGGCTCAGGTCGGTGAGGAAGATGTTCAGTTTGACGATGTCCTTGAACGAACCACCGGCAGCTTCGGCCACGGCCTTGAGGTTCTCGAACACCTGGACGGTCTGGGCTTCGAAGCCTTCAACCAGTTCCATGGTCTTTGGGTCCAGAGGAATCTGGCCCGACATGTAGACGGTGTTGCCGGCCTTGATTGCCTGCGAATAGGTGCCGATGGCAGCTGGGGCCTTGTCGCTGGTGATAACAGTCTTGGTCATGTATGACTCCTTGTAATGGTTCAGTTATGCACGCATGCGGGTGATGCGGATGACCCCGGTCAGAGCGCGCAGTTTCTTGATCACGCGGGCCAGGTGCACACGGTCGTGGACGCTGACCACCAGTTGCACGACGCTGATGCGACCATCGCGTTCGTCCATGCTGATTTTCTCGATATTGCCGTCGGCTGCGTTGACGCTGCTGGCCAGCAGTGCGATCAGGCCGCGCTGATGTTCCAGCTCGACGCGCAGCTCGACGTTGAATTCGCCGGTGACATCCTTGGCCCACGAGAGCTGGATGCATTTTTCCGGGTTGTGGCGGATTTCGCTGATGTTGCGGCAGTTGTCCAGGTGTACAACCATGCCTTTGCCCGCCGACAGGTGCCCGACAATCGGGTCGCCCGGGATCGGCGTGCAGCATTTGGCGTAGCTGAGTACCAGACCTTCGGTGCCGCGAATCGCCAGCGGGCCTTCAGGGCTTGGCAACTGTTCGCCTTCGCCGAGCAGGCGGCGCGCAACCACATAGGCCATGCGATTGCCGAGACCGATGTCTTCCAGCAAATCTTCGATCAGTTCGAGACGGTATTCGGTGAGCATCGCTTTGACGCGCTCGGCCGGGATTTTTTCCAGTGAGCTGTCGAAACCGTTTAGCACCTTGTTCAGCAAGCGTTCGCCGAGGCTGATGGACTCGGAGCGGCGTTGCAGTTTCAGCGCATGGCGGATGTGCGTGCGCGCCTTGCCGGTGACCACGAAGTTGAGCCACGCCGGGTTCGGACGGGCGCCGGGCGCGCTGACGATCTCCACCGTGGAGCCGCTTTGCAGCGGTTCGGACAGCGGTGCGAGACGTCGGTTGATCCGGCAGGCAATGCAGCTGTTACCGACGTCGGTGTGTACCGCGTAGGCAAAGTCGACCGCCGTGGAGCCTTTCGGCAGCTCCATGATCCGGCCTTTTGGCGTGAACACGTAGACCTCGTCCGGGAACAGGTCGATCTTCACGCTTTCGATGAATTCCAGCGAGTTGCCGGCGCGTTGCTGCATTTCCAGCACGCCTTTGACCCACTGGCGGGCGCGGGCATGGGTGCCTTTCGGCTGTTCGTCACCGCTGGATTTGTACAGCCAATGGGCGGCGATGCCGTTGTTGGCCATCTCTTCCATTTCGCGGGTACGGATCTGAATCTCGATCGGTACGCCGTGCATGCCGAACAGCGTGGTGTGCAGCGACTGATAGCCGTTGGCCTTGGGGATCGCGATGTAATCCTTGAAGCGCCCCGGCAACGGTTTGTACAAATTGTGTACAGCGCCGAGCACGCGGTAGCAGGTATCGACCTTGTCGACGATGATCCGGAACGCATAGACGTCCATGATCTCGTTGAAGGCCCGACGCTTGCCGCGCATTTTTTTGTAGATGCCGTAGAGGTGTTTCTGGCGACCGCTGACTTCGCCCTGGATCTCATCGATGGCCAGGCAATGTGCGAGGGATTCTTCGATCTTGTTGACGATTTCCTTGCGGTTGCCCCGGGCGCGTTTGACGGCCTGGTAGATCCGCGCGGAACGCATCGGGTGCATGGCCTTGAAGCCGAGGTCTTCGAACTCTATGCGGATCGCGTGCATGCCCAGCCGGTTGGCGATGGGTGCGTAGATTTCGAGGGTTTCCTTGGCGATGCGCCGGCGTTTTTCGCCGGACAACACTTCCAGCGTGCGCATGTTGTGCAGGCGGTCGGCGAGTTTGACCAGGATCACGCGAATATCGCGTGCCATGGCCATGGCCATTTTCTGGAAGTTTTCAGCCTGGGCTTCGGCCTTGGTCTCGAAGTTCATCTGGGTCAGTTTGCTGACCCCGTCGACCAGTTCGGCCACGGTTTCACCGAACTGCGCTTGCAACGCTTCTTTGGCAATACCGGTGTCTTCGATCACGTCATGCAGCATCGCAGCCATCAAACTCTGATGGTCCATGTGCATGTCGGCAAGAATATTCGCCACCGCAAGAGGGTGCGTGACGTACGCCTCGCCGCTGCGACGGCGTTGACCGTCATGGGCTTGTTCGGCGTAGAAGTACGCTCGGCGGACCAGGTTTACCTGGTCTTTGCCGAGATAGGTCGATAAGCGATCGGCGAGGGCGTCTATGCTCGGCATGATGACTCCTGCCGTAGTCTGTATTCCCGCGCCGTGCTACGTCGACCAGGCATAGGCTTAGACGGCCTCGTTGGACTCGTCTTCGAACGCTGCGAACAGCGGCTCGTCCTGAACGATTTCCTGCTCGGCGATGAACTCGTAGCTCATCAGGCCTTCAGCGATTTCACGCAGGGCAACAACGGTAGGCTTGTCGTTTTCCCACTGAACCAGAGGCTCTTTGCCGCCGGTGGCCAGTTGACGGGCACGCTTGGTGGACAGCATGACCAGTTCAAAACGGTTTTCCACGTGGTTCAGGCAGTCTTCAACGGTTACGCGGGCCATGGTATTCCTCGGAGCGAATGCAATATGCGCGCTGCCCGGTTGGGCGAGCGGACTCAACAGTTTAAAAAATCACCAGCGATTAGGGAAGCGCTGATTTTTTGACCAAGCCCTTCAACGCGCTGCAAGTGCCAATGTAAAGCGCTTGCAGCGGTTTTGGGAAGCGCTGATTAGCCGAGCAATTCAGCGAGCAATTTGCCGAAACGCTGCTGTTGGCGCTTCTGTGCCAGCTGATTGGCACGGAAAATCGCCTTCAGATCGTCCAGCGCGTGGGCGAAATCGTCGTTGATGATCAGGTAGTCGTAGTCGACGTAGTGGCTCATCTCGCTGACGGCTTCACGCATCCGGCCGTCGATGATCTCGTCGCTGTCCTGACCGCGATTGGTCAGGCGCTGGTGCAGGGCCTGCAACGATGGCGGCAGAATGAAGACCGAACGCGCCTGCGGCATCAGCTTGCGCACTTGCTCGGCGCCCTGCCAGTCGATTTCCAGAATCAGGTCGTGGCCTTCGTCCAGTGTCTGCTGCAGGTGGCTTTGCGAAGTGCCGTAGAGGTTGCCGAAAACTTCGGCGCGCTCCAGGAAATCACCGTGCTCGATCATCTTCACGAACTCGCTGCGTTCGACGAAGTGATAGTTCACACCGTTCTCTTCACCGGGACGCATGGCGCGGGTGGTGTGGGAGACCGAGACGCGGATCTCCGGATTGGCGTCGGTCAAAGCCTTGACCAGACTGCTCTTGCCCGCGCCCGATGGGGCGGAAATGATGTACAGGGTGCCGGTGCTGTGGGTCATGTCGGGGTAGCCTTACTCAATATTCTGCACTTGTTCGCGCATCTGCTCGATCAACACTTTGAGGTTGACGGCGGCTTGGGTGCTGCGCGGGTCGAAGGCCTTGGAGCCCAGTGTGTTGGCTTCGCGGTTGAGTTCCTGCATCAGGAAGTCCAGGCGTCGCCCGGCGGCGCCGCCGGATTTGAGAACCCGGCGAACTTCAATGATGTGGGTGCTCAAACGGTCCAGTTCTTCGGCCACGTCGCTCTTTTGCGCGAGCATGACCATTTCCTGTTCGAGGCGCTGCGGATCAAGCTCGGCCTTCATGTCGGCGAAGCGATCGAGGACCTTCTGGCGCTGGGTCGCGAGCATCTGCGGAACCAGATCGCGCAGGGTCACGACGTCTTCTTCAATCGACGTCAGGCGCTCGTTGATCAGGCGTGCCAGTTCCGAACCTTCGCGCTCGCGGCCAGCCTTGAGCTCTTTCAGACCTTGATTGAACAGAGCCAGTGCGTCGGCATTCAGTGCCTGCGGGTCGCTGGCGTCGGCGACCAGCACGCCGGGCCAGGCCAGCACTTCCAGAGGATTCAACGCCGCCGGGTTCTTGATCAGGCTGGCGACGGTTTCAGCGGCGGCGACCAGTTGCGCGGCGCGCTCGCGATCCACCTGCAACGGTTTGCCGGTGCTTTCTTCGGTGAAGCGCAGAGTGCATTCGAGTTTGCCTCGCGACAGACCTTGGCGCAGCGCTTCACGCACGGCGCCTTCGAGGTCGCGAAACGACTCCGGCAGGCGCAGGTGAGGTTCCAGATAGCGGCTGTTGACCGAGCGCAGTTCCCAGCTCAGGGTGCCCTGAACGCCGGCTTTTTCAACGCGGGCGAAGGCGGTCATGCTGTGCACCATGGCGGTGACCTCGCAATGCAGATCGACACGGAGCGTAGGCTCCGCAGCTCGATATCAATGAATTTAAGCCGACTGGCAGCAAAGGCGCAGGATTGTAGCGCAGTGCGGCGAATGCGCCCAAACACACGGTGTGACAAAGGGCTGCAGGCCGTCGGGTAAGTACGTTTCAGGGCCTTCGATCGTCGGGCGAAATTTTTAACCCGTGCCCAGTCGCGGTGCACGGCTCTATAATGCTCGGCAGTTTTCCGTCCCCAGTACAGGTATTCCCTATGAAACGTCCAAGTGGTCGCGCTGCCGATCAGCTCCGCTCGATCCGCATTACCCGCAACTACACCAAACACGCCGAGGGATCTGTACTGGTCGAATTCGGTGATACCAAAGTCATCTGCACCGTCAGCGTCGAAAACGGCGTGCCGCGTTTCCTCAAAGGTCAGGGCCAAGGCTGGTTGACCGCTGAATACGGCATGCTGCCGCGCGCCACTGGCGAGCGTAACCAACGTGAAGCGAGCCGTGGCAAGCAGGGCGGTCGTACTCTGGAAATCCAGCGTCTGATCGGTCGTTCGCTGCGCGCCGCACTGGACATGTCCAAGCTGGGCGATGTCACCCTGTACGTCGACTGCGACGTGATCCAGGCTGACGGTGGCACCCGCACTGCATCGATCACCGGCGCCATGGTTGCGCTGGTCGATGCGCTGAAAGTGATCAAGAAGCGCGGCGGCCTGAAAGGCGGCGACCCGCTCAAGCAAATGATCGGCGCCGTGTCGGTTGGCATGTATCAGGGCGAGCCAGTGCTGGATCTGGACTATCTTGAAGATTCGGCTGCCGAGACTGACCTCAACGTAGTGATGACCAGCTCCGGCGGTTTCATCGAAGTTCAGGGCACCGCTGAAGGCGCGCCGTTCCAGCCAGAAGAGCTGAACGCCATGCTTGAGCTGGCGAAGAAAGGCATGAACGAAATTTTCGACCTGCAAAAGGCTGCACTGGCCGACTGAACAGGTTCATAACCCGCAAGGAGTCTGCGATGAGTGATGAGCAAGAGCTGCTGCCCAAACCGAGCCAGGAGGTTCGTCAATGGGCGATGTTTTGTCACTTGTCCGCCTTGCTGGGGATCTGGATTCCGTTCGGCAACCTGATCGGGCCACTGATTCTGTGGCAGATGAAGCGCGAAACCGATCCGTTCATCGATGCTCAGGGTAAAGAAGCGCTGAATTTCCAGATCACCGTGGCGATTGCCTCGGCCATCTGCCTGCTGTTGATGTTGCTGATTATCGGCTTCTTCCTGCTTGGCCTGCTGGCCATCGGTGCGCTGGTGCTGACGATCATTGCCGGGGTGAAGGCCAATGACGGGTTCCCTTATCGGTATCCGTTCACTTGGCGGCTGATCAAATAACGATCAATGCAGAACCCCTGTGAAGAAGCAGTAAGCAAATGCCCTGACTTGTCAGGGCGTTTTTGTTTTAGCGCCACAATTAACTACATGCTCGGGTGATATATCCGCGATAACAAAATGCAATAGGAATTTTCCTAAAGAAAACTCTTACATGTTTAGTCACAACTGCAATGCCCCTACGTCGGGTATGTCCTTGGCAATGCCACTTGGCGGTTGATAAAGTTGCCCCACGTCATATTCCCTCTGAAATATTTCGACATATTCAAGCCATCGAAGGTCCTTGAATTTCAAGCAATCAGCGTTGAGACACTCAGCCGATTCATGAGCCGTGCTTAGGTAGAAAAGTGCGCTTGTGAATATACAGCCAAGAATAATCCCAATGATTCAGCTCGATTTTTACGGAACGCTTGTGGCCGCCTCTTTAGTGCTTTTGCTAGGGCGCGGATTGGTTACACGAGTGGGTTTCCTGCGTAATTACAATATCCCTGAACCTGTTGCCGGTGGCCTGTTGGTTGCCCTGGTTCTGCTGGTATTACGAACTTTCGAAATTGAAGTGCGCTTCGATACTTCATTGCAGACGCCATTGATGCTGGCGTTCTTCGCCACCATCGGTTTGAGTGCAGACTTCGCCAGCCTGAGGAAGGGCGGTCGCGTAGTCGGCATTTTTCTGCTGGCGGTGGCCGGTCTGCTGGTCGTCCAGAACGCCATGGGTATCGGCCTTGCGAAAATGCTCGGGCTCGATCCGTTGATGGGCCTGCTGACCGGTTCGATTACATTGTCGGGCGGTCACGGTACCGGTGCGGCGTGGGGGACGGTGTTCAGCGAGAAGTACGGTCTGGCCTCGGCTTCCGAGCTGGCGATTGCCTCCGCGACGTTTGGCCTGGTGCTGGGCGGTTTGATTGGTGGTCCAGTCGCTCGCCTGCTGATCAAGCGTGTTCAGGTGCCCGGTTGCCAATCTCAGGAAGCGCCCCGGTTGCCAAAAGGCTTTGAGCAGCCAAACAAAGAGCGCTCGATCACGCCTTTTTCGTTTATCGAAACACTGGCGCTGATCGCCGTCAGCTTGCTGGCCGGCAATCTTCTGAACGGCTTCCTGCAAGGCACGGCACTTGAGTTGCCAACCTTCGTCTGTGTGTTGTTCGTCGGCGTGGTTTTGCGCAACGGGCTTTCGGCGCTGGGCCTGTATCAGGTATTCGAGCGTGAAGTTTCGGTGCTGGGTAATGTCAGTCTGTCGCTGTTTCTGGCGATTGCCTTGATGTCTCTGAAGCTTTGGGATCTGGCGGCATTGGCCTTGCCGATCTTCATCATTCTGGCCGCGCAAACTCTGGTCATGGCGCTGTTCGCGATTTTCGTGACGTTCAGGGTCATGGGTCGCAATTACGATGCGGCAGTATTGGCGGCAGGGCATTGCGGCTTCGGGCTGGGTGCAACGCCGACGGCCATCGCCAACATGCAGGCGGTGACGCAGCGCTACGGGCCTTCGCAGATTGCGTTTCTTGTGGTGCCGATGGTCGGTGCGTTCTTCATCGACATCATCAATGTCATCGTGATCAAGCTCTACCTGGCGCTGCCGTTCTTTGCGGTGACCTGAGGTTCGGGTCATTTCACCAGCGCATAAAAAATGCCCGTATCTCGCGATACGGGCATTTTTTAACTGCGAATCGACGCTTAGATAGTCAGCGTCCAGTCGTAGTCGACGATCAGCGGTGCGTGCTGCGAGAACCGTGGCTGACGTGGCAGGCGTGCGCTGCGTACAAAGCGGCGCAGGCCCGGGGTCAGCAACTGGTAGTCGAAGCGCCAGCCGAGGTTAAGCATCTCGGCCTGCTCGTTGTCCGGCCACCAGCTGTACTGGTCGCCTTCACGGCTGACTTCGCGCAGGGCATCGACATAGCCCATGTTGCCGACAATCTCGTCCATCCAGGCCCGTTCCGGCGCCAGGAAGCCCGGGGATTGCTGGCTGTCGCGCCAGTTTTTGATGTCGAGCTTCTGCTGCGCGACGTATAGCGAGCCACAATAAATGTACTCGCGACGTTTGCGTCGCTGTTTGTCCAGGTACTTGCCGAAGTCGTCCATGAGCTTGAACTTCTGGTTCAAGTCCTCATCGCCGTTCATCCCCGAAGGGAGCAGCAAGGTGGCAATACTGACTTTGTCGAAATCTGCTTGCAGGTAGCGCCCGTAGCGGTCGGCCGTCTCGAAACCGAGACCGCTGATGACAGCCTTCGGTTGCAACCGCGAATACAAAGCCACGCCACCTTGGGCAGGGACTTCAGCATCGCAGGCATAAAGGAAGTAGCCATCCAGTTGGAAGGCTGGGTCATCCAGTTCAAAGGCGGAGGCACGGGTGTCCTGCAGGCAGATGACGTCGGCATTCTGTGCTTGCAGCCAACTGAGCAAACCACGCTCGACTGCAGCCTGAATACCATTGACGTTCACACTGATGATCCGCATAAATGGCCCCAAAAATCGCGTGCGTGTATGATACACGGCGTCAAGCTAATTAGCTAAATCCGTGGTATTTGGGGTTTTTTTCATGCAAGCGTATCAGCGCGATTTCATTCGTTTTGCCATCGATCGCGGCGTTTTGCGCTTCGGTGAGTTCACCCTGAAGTCCGGGCGCACCAGTCCTTACTTCTTCAATGCCGGCCTGTTCAACTCGGGTTCGGCCCTGGCGCAGCTGGGTCGTTTCTACGCCGCAGCCATTGTCGAGAGCGGCATTGCCTTCGATGTGCTGTTCGGCCCGGCCTACAAAGGCATCCCGCTGGCGGCGACCACTGCCGTCGCGCTGGCCGAGCATCACGACCGTGACCTGCCATGGTGCTTCAACCGCAAGGAAGCCAAGGCCCACGGCGAGGGCGGCAGCCTGGTCGGCGCGCCGCTGACCGGTGATGTGCTGATCATCGACGACGTGATCACCGCGGGTACCGCTATCCGCGAGGTGATGCAAATCATCGCTTCGCAGGACGGCGCCAAGGCTGCCGGCGTGCTGATCGCCCTGAACCGTCAGGAGCGTGGCAACGGTGAGTTGTCGGCTATTCAGGAAGTCGAGCGTGATTTCGGTATTCCGGTGATCAGCATCGTTTCGCTGAACCAGGTGCTGGAATTCCTCGCCGACGATCCACAACTCAAGCAGCACCTGCCGGCCGTGGAAGCCTACCGCGCCCAATTCGGCGTGTAACGGCAAGATACTGTGGGAGCGAGCTTGCTCGCGATGGCGTCGTAACGTTCAACATCTTTGTTGACTGACTCACCGCTATCGCGAGCAAGCTCGCTCCCACAGGCAGCGCAGGCAAAAAAAGACCCCGCTCAGCCAGGCTGAGCGGGGTCTTTTTGTTTGCGTTGTTGCTTACGGACGCTTGCGATTGCTGATCAGCGTGCCCACACCGGTATCGGTGAAGATTTCCAGCAGGATCGCGTTCGGTACGCGACCGTCGATGATCAGCGAGCTGCCCACGCCGCCTTGCACCGCTTCCAGTGCACAACGGATCTTCGGCAGCATGCCGCCGTAGATGGTGCCGTCGGCGATCAGGTCGTCGACCTGCTGGGTGCTCAGGCCGGTCAGGACCGTGCCCGACTTGTCCATCAGGCCGGCGATGTTGGTCAGCAGCATCAGCTTCTCGGCTTTCAGCGCTTCGGCAACCTTGCCAGCCACCAGATCGGCGTTGATGTTGTACGACTCGCCGTTCTCACCCACGCCGATTGGCGCAATCACCGGGATGAAGTTGCCTTTGACCAGCAGGTTCAGCAGTTCGGTGTTGATCCCGACCACTTCGCCGACCTGACCGATGTCGATGATTTCCGGTTGGGTCATTTCCGGCGTCTGGCGGGTGACGTTGAGCTTCTTCGCGCGAATCAGCTCGGCGTCTTTACCGGTCAGACCGATGGCGCTGCCGCCGTGACGGTTGATCAGGTTGACGATGCTCTTGTTGACCTGGCCGCCAAGGACCATTTCCACCACGTCCATGGTGGCGGCGTCGGTGACGCGCATGCCGTCGACAAAATGGCTCTCGATCGACAGGCGCTTGAGCAGATCACCGATCTGCGGGCCGCCACCGTGCACGACCACCGGGTTGATGCCCACGGCTTTCATCAAGACGATGTCGCGAGCGAAGCCGGTTTTCAGCTCCTCGCTTTCCATCGCGTTGCCGCCGTATTTGATCACCAGAGTCTTGCCGACATAACGTCGGATGTAAGGCAACGCTTCGGACAGGACCTGGGCGGTGTGGGCGGCGGCTTCGCGTTCGAGGGTCATTCAGGGCTCCGGGTGAATCAGAACGGTAATTGGAGATCAGGTGCAACGCGTTTCAGTTGGGCGTGGAACACATCTTTGATGCGCTGCAATTCAGCCTCGTCATCGGCCTCGAAGCGCAGCACCAGCACCGGTGTGGTGTTGGAGGCGCGCACCAGGCCCCAGCCTTTGGCGTAGTCGACTCGCACGCCGTCGATGGTGGTCAGGTCGGCGCCTGCGCCCCACTGTGCGTCGTGCAGTGCATCAATGATGCTGAATTTGCTCTCTTCGGTCACATGGATATTGATTTCCGGCGTAGAAATATCGTTCGGGAAGGTCGCGAACAACTCTTCTGCCGAGGACTTTTCCTTGCTGAGGATCTCCAGCAGCCGCGCGGCGCTGTAGATACCGTCATCGAAACCGAACCAGCGCTCCTTGAAGAAAATGTGCCCGCTCATCTCACCGGCCAACAGGGCGCCGGATTGTTTCATCTTCTTTTTGATCAACGAATGACCAGTCTTCCACATTAGCGGACGACCACCGTATTCCTTGATCAGCGGTACCAGGCGGCGTGTGCATTTGACGTCGAAGATGACTTCCGCGTCCGGGTTGCGCGCCAGTACGTCGCGGGCGAACAGCATCAGCAGGCGATCCGGGAAGACGATGCTGCCGGTGTTGGTCACTACGCCGACGCGGTCACCGTCACCGTCGAAAGCCAGGCCGAGGTCAGCCTTGGTTTCCTTGACCTTGGCGATCAGGTCGACGAGGTTTTCCGGTTTGCCCGGGTCCGGGTGGTGGTTCGGGAAGTTGCCGTCCACTTCGCAGAACAGCGGGATGACCTCGCAGTTCAGCGCTTCGATCAGTTGCGGGGCGATCACGCCGGCCGCGCCGTTGCCGCAGTCGACTACGACTTTCAGGCGACGGGCCAGTTTGATGTCCTGGACAATTTCGGTGTTGTAGCGATCAAGAATCTCGACCTGGGTCACGCTGCCGGTGCCGCTGCTCAGATTGTTGCTCTTGAGGCGTTCGTGCAGGGCCTGGATCTGCTCGTTGGCGAGGGTGTCGCCGGCGATAACGATTTTGAAGCCGTTGTAGTTCGACGGGTTGTGGCTGCCGGTGAGCATCACCCCGGATTTGCCGGCCAGTACGTTGGCGGCGTAATACAGCGCAGGTGTCGGCACCAGGCCGACGTCGCTGACGTGGCAACCGCTTTCGGCGATGCCGCGAATCAGTTCGGCGACCAGTTCAGGGCCGGACAGGCGACCGTCGCGACCGACGGAGACGTTCGGCTCGCCTTGGGCCAGGCTCTGCGAGCCGATGGCGCGACCGATCCAGTAAGCGGTTTCGGCGTTGAGAAATTCCGGCACGGTGCCGCGAATGTCGTAGGCGCGGAAGATGCTGTCAGGCAGCTTTGGGGCAACTTGGGCTGGGGTGCTCATCTGCGGAAATGCTCCATCTCGAAAGTGGCTGGACAGACCGACGAGTCATTCGACGGCAGGCTCAAACTGAAGGGTATGACGGCGTTTTCCACAGAGAGTTCGTGGTGTGAAAGGGCCATGACACCTCGGCTGGCGTGGCTTTCGGCCGGCAAAACCTTGATTTCCGGCAGTAAACCTTTCAGATGAATCTGCGCAAATTTCCCCTGTAGGAGCTGCGGAACGCTGCGATCTTTTGATTGTGATTTTCAAAAAACAAGAACAAAAGATCGCAGCCTCCGGCAGCTCCTACAGGGAATGTATTGCAGCGGGTTATTTGGTGCCCGAGTGTCCGAAACCACCAGTGCCACGTTCGGTTTCAACGAACTCTTCAACCATCTCGAAATGCGCCTGCACCACTGGCACCAGTACCAATTGCGCCAGACGTTCGCCGACCGGCATGGTGAATTCGGTCTGGCCACGGTTCCAGCAGGACACCATCAGCGGGCCCTGGTAATCGGAGTCGATCAGGCCCACGAGATTGCCCAGCACGATGCCGTGCTTATGGCCCATGCCCGAGCGCGGCAGGATCAGTGCGGCGAGGTTCGGGTCGCCGATGTAAACCGACAGGCCGGTAGGGATCAGCACGGTTTCACCCGGCTTGATCACGGTGTCCTGTTGCAGCATGGCGCGCAGGTCGAGGCCGGCGGAGCCCGGGGTGGCGTATTGCGGCAGCGGGAATTCGGTACCGATGCGTGGGTCGAGGATCTTGGCTTGCAAAGCGTGCATGTAAATTAAACCTGGTTCAGACGTTCGGCGATAAAAGTGACCAGTTGGCGAGCGATTTTGCTCTTGCTGGTCTGGGCGAAAACTGTGGCGTGAAGCTCACGGTCGATCACGCTGCAGGCGTTTTCTTCGCTGTTGAAACCGATGCTCGGATTGGCGACGTCGTTGGCGACGATCAAATCGAGATTCTTGTCCTTCAGCTTGCGTGCAGCGTAGTCGAGCAGGTGTTCGGTCTCGGCGGCAAAACCGACACTGAACGGACGGTCGGGACGGGTTGCGATGGTGGCCAGGATGTCTGGGTTACGCACCATTTGCAGGACAAAGCCGTCGCCGCTTGTAGGGTCTTTCTTGAGTTTTTGTGGCGCGATGACTTCCGGGCGGTAGTCCGCAACTGCTGCCGAGGAAATGAACACGTCGCACGGGATCGCCGATTCACAGGCCGCAAGCATGTCGCGGGCGCTGACCACGTCGATGCGCGTGACGCGATCCGGGGTCGGCAGGTGCACCGGGCCGCTGATCAGCGTAACGCGAGCACCGGTTTCCACTGCGGCTTCAGCCAGGGCAAAGCCCATTTTTCCGGAGCTGTGGTTGGTGATGTAGCGCACCGGATCGATGTTTTCCTGGGTCGGGCCGGCGGTGATGACGACGTGCTTGCCGGTCAGCGCCTGACGCTGGAAGCAGTCTGCAGCGCATTGCGCCAGATCGGTGGCTTCCATCATCCGGCCCATGCCGACGTCGCCACAGGCCTGGCTGCCGGAGGCTGGGCCGAAAGTCTTCAGGCCACGGCTTTCCAGCAGTTGCAGGTTGGCCTGAGTGGCTGGATCGCGCCACATCGCCTGATTCATTGCCGGCGCGACGGCGACTACGGCGTCAGTGGCCAGCACCAGCGTGGTCAGCAGATCGTTGGCGATGCCTTGGGCCAGGCGGGCGATCAGGTCGGCGGTGGCCGGGGCGATCAGCACCAGATCGGCCCATTTCGCCAGTTCGATGTGGCCCATCGCGGCTTCAGCGGCCGGGTCGAGCAGGTCGAGATGAACCGGGTGGCCGGACAGCGCCTGCATGGTCAGCGGGGTGATGAACTCGGCGCCGCCACGGGTCATGACCACGCGCACTTCGGCGCCCTGGTCGATCAGGCGACGAACCAGGTCGGCGCTCTTGTAGGCAGCAATGCCGCCGCCGACGCCCAGAACGATGCGTTTCCGATACAGCCGCTGCATAGGTCTGCCTTTCATTTCGTTGATGACTGCTGGGCGATACCCCCTCCCCAGGGGTGAATCGACCGCAAAAAAGATGGGCTACGATATCACAGCGACCGCTACGGAACAGCGGCGCCCACAGACAAGGAATGTGTATGAGTATTCGCGATTGGCCTGCGGCGGAACGGCCGCGGGAAAGGTTATTGGAGCAGGGGCCGGCGAGTCTTTCGGATGCCGAATTGCTGGCGATATTTTTACGTACTGGAGTGGCCGGAAAAAGCGCCGTGGATCTGGCGCGACACTTGCTGACTCAGTTTGGCTGTCTGCGTTTGTTGCTTGAAGCCGATCTCGAAGCATTCAGCAAACAGTTGGGCCTCGGGCCAGCCAAGTTTGCCCAGTTGCAAGCTGCTCAAGAAATGAACAGGCGGCATCTGGCCGAGCGATCACGCGAGAAACCGGCTCTGGAAAACCCGCAGGCAGTCCGCGATTACCTCAAGGCGATGCTGCGCCATGAGCCGCACGAGGTGTTCGGGTGTCTGTTTCTTGATTCCAAGCATCAGGTTTTGGCCTTCGAGGCGCTGTTTCGCGGCTCGATCGACAACACCAGCGTGCATCCCCGGCAAGTGGTCAAGCGGGCTTTGGCGCATAACGCTGCGGCGCTGATCCTCTGTCACAACCACCCGTCGGGCAACACCGAGCCCAGTCAGGCTGATCGGCAACTGACCAAGCGTTTGCAAAAGGCGCTGGATCTGATTGATGTGCGGGTGCTCGACCACTTCATCGTCGGCGACGGGGAGCCGCTGTCTATGGCGGAGTATGGCTGGATGTAACCCTCGGAAAATGCAAGACCCTGTGGGAGCTGGCTTGCCAGCGATAGCGGTATTTCAGACGGCAATAGTGTTGAATTTATTGCCGTCATCGCTGGCAAGCCAGCTCCCACAGGTATTGTGTTGTTGCGGTTATTTCAGGGTGACTTTGGAGTAATCCTGACGCCCGAACGGGCTGACGGAGTAGCCCTGAACGTCCTTGCGCGTCAGTGCGAACGCGGTCGGATGCGCCAATGGCAGCCACAGCGCCTGTTGCTGGATCTGCGCCTGTGCCTGCTCATAGAGCTTGCTGCGCACGCCTTGCTCGCTGGTGGTCTTGCCGGCGCTGATCAGCTTGTCCAGATCGGCGTTGCAGTAACGCGCGAAGTTGGTACCGGACTTGACCGCGGCGCAGGAAAATTGCGGCGTGAGGAAGTTGTCCGGGTCACCGTTGTCGCCGGCCCAGCCCATGAACAACAAGTCATGCTCGCCAGCCTTGGCGCGACGGATCAACTCGCCCCACTCGATCACGCGGATTTCCGCCTGAATGCCGATTTCCGCCAGATCCGATTGCAGCAACTGGGCGCCGAGGCTCGGATTCGGGTTGAGCAGGCTGCCGGATGGCCGGGTCCAGATAGTGGTCTGGAAACCATCCTTCAAACCAACCTTGGCCAGTAACGCCTTGGCTTTCGCCACGTCGTGCGGATAACCCGGCAAGCTCTTGGCGTAGCTCCAGGTGTTCGGCGGATAAGGGCCATTGGCCGCTTCGGCGGTATCTTCGAACACCGCTTTGATGTAGTTGGCCTTGTCGAACGCAAGGTTGATCGCTTGACGCACTTCCGGCTTGTCCAGCGGTGGATGCTGGCTGTTGATGCCGACGAAAGCGGTCATGAACGCGTCAGTCTTTTCCACTTTGATCGTCGGTTCTTCTTTCGCCGCTTGTACGTCCAGTGGTTTGGGCGACAGGGCGATCTGGCATTCGTTGCGCTTGAGCTTTTGCAGGCGCACGTTGGCGTCCGGGGTGATGGCGAAGATAAGCGGGTCGACCGCTGGCTTGCCACCGAAGTAATCCGGGTTGGCCTTGTAGCGCACCGAAGCGTCTTTCTGGAAGCGGGTGAACACGAACGGGCCGGTGCCGATTGGCTGGCTGTTGAGCTTGTCGGTCGCGCCAGCCTTCATCAGTTTGTCGGCGTATTCGGCTGAATAGATCGAGGCGAAGCCCATGCTCAGTGTGGCGAGGAATGTCGAGTCCGGGTGGTCAAGGGTGAAGCGCACGGTCAGCGGATCAAGCGCATCGATCTTCTTGATCAGCGCGGGCAACTGCATTGATTGCGCATGCGGGAAACCACTTTGGGCAACCTTGTGCCATGGGTTCGCCGGGTCGAGCATGCGGTCGAAGCTGAATTTGACGTCTTCGGCGGTCAGCTCGCGCGTTGGGCTGAAATACTCGGTGCGGTGGAATTTCACCTGCGGATGCAGCTTGAACACATAGCTCAGGCCATCGGTGCTGACTTCCCAGCTATCGGCCAGGCTCGGGACGACTTTGCCGCTGGCAGTGTCGAACTCCACCAGACGGTTCATCAGCACGTCGGCGGATGCATTGGTGGTGGTCAGCGAGTTGTACTGCACCACGTCGAAGCCCTCAGGGCTGGCCTCGGTGCAAACGCTCAGGGCGGCAGCCTGGGCCAGAGGGCTCAGCAGAAGCGGGGCGAGCAACAGGGATAGGGCAGCGAGGCGCATGGTCGGCTTCCTTTACAGATCGAAGGCCCATCTGCAAGTGCAGTCTGGAAAAGGCCTACCCTAGTGGGCTGGATTGCAAATGACTATCCCCTTTTTGCATTTTTGAGGCTGGGTCATGGCGGTTTTTGCGGTAGCGTAGCGGGATGAAAAGTTAGAAAGGCGTGCGAAGGCGGTTTTCTTCGACGAGTGGTAAAAGCCGGTGACAGCCTTTATCCAAGGCTCTCGCAGCCGGGTTTTGCGCCTTTTTAGTGATCGATTGCACACGGAATGTTGTTGCTCTTCGGTCTTTCTGGTATAAAGCAGCGCTCTTTTCTAGGGGCCCGGTTCCTTCACTGTAGGTGTAGCCGGTAAGACCTCTAAAGAAACGCGGCGCCTGGCGCCAAATGACTGAGAGATTAAGCGGCCAACCCATGCCGGGTTGGGCATGTGGTTTTAGAGGGCTGAGGCATGTCGAGAGTATGTCAAGTTACCGGTAAGGGTCCGGTGACTGGGAATAACATTTCCCACGCAAACAACAAAACCCGTCGTCGTTTCCTGCCGAACCTGCAGCATCACCGCTTCTGGGTTGAAGAAGAGAAACGTTTCGTGCGTCTGCGTGTATCTGCCAAAGGCATGCGCATCATCGACAAGCGTGGCATCACTGTCGTGCTGGCCGAAATCCGCAAAGCTGGCAAGATCTAAGGGAGCTAATCATGCGTGAATTGATTCGTTTGATTTCGAGCGCCGGTACTGGTCATTTCTACACTACCGACAAAAACAAGCGTACTAAGCCGGACAAACTCGAGATCAAGAAATTTGATCCGGTTGTTCGCAAGCACGTGATCTACAAGGAAGGCAAAATCAAGTAATTGATTTTTCCCGACTTACGAAAAAGGCCCGTATCTCACGATACGGGCCTTTTTTGTTGCCTGGATTTTGAGGGGAGAGTCAGCCGCAGATAATCTCCAGGATCTCATCGCGGTCATTGACCAGTACCCGGACCCGATCGGTTCTGTTCAACAGGCTGAACATGTCCTCGGGCTTTTCCAGGCGCAGCCGATCCGAGCCTGTGGCTACCTGGATGGCCGAAAGGGTCAGCGAGGTGGCCTTTTGGCCTACAGGCAGGCCAGGGACATCTATATTGCATTGCCCGGCAAGCGCCGGCAGGGTAGACGCAAGCAGGACAGTGAACAGCGCCCCTTTGATCAGTTTTGATACGGTCATGGTAGTCATATGGCTTCCTTGCAAATTTATGGGATGAGGGCGCTCTGCGCTCTGGCCGAACAGCACATCCTGTGCCGTTTGATTCGGTATCGGAGACTGCGGAACACCTGGATTTGAGTCTGCCTCAAAGTCAGGGTGAAAACCGCTCTGCGATGGTGACAGTCTATTTCGTCGCGCAGGCGTAAGGTTCAGGCACAATACGTCCTGACGAAAAAAGGCCCGTATCGCGAGAGACGGACCTTTTTGTTGCATTCAGCTCTGCGGGGCCAGTGTTTGGCCGGAGCAGGCGGCGCAATAACTCAAGCCTTCTGTTCGAAGATCACATAGACCTTGCGGCAAGCCTCCAGCACTTCCCAGGTCCCACGGAAACCGGCAGGAATCACAAAACGATCGCCAACACGCAAAGTCTTGGCATTGCCGTCGCCATCACGCAGCACCGAAACCCCCTGCAGAATCTCGCAGTATTCGTGCTCGGTGTAATTCACCGTCCACTGGCCCACCGCACCTTCCCACACGCCGACGCCCATCTGCCCACACGGGCTTTCGTATTGATGGAATACAGCTTGCTCGGGATCACCTTTAAGCACTTTGGCCGGGTCCGGGCGATAGCGTTCGGCTTCGCTGCTGGTCAGGCTGATGTCGACGACGTTCTGGATATTCATTGTTGTTTTCTCCCGTGATTACGGCGCGTTGGCTGGAAAGGGCCAAAGTCTATGTTTATTAAATTGAACACTGCAAGGCCGTTTGCCGGGCTTATGTCAAATATATTGAAACAAACCCGGCCGCTGGTTTAGGGTGACGGGTGCCTCTGGCCGAAAAGCAGGCTGGCCGGGCAGAATTTCTGAAGACGTCCGCGAAGATCGCGGCGCTCGTATTCAACAAGAGGAGGACACTCGAATGACCACCCTGACTCGTGCCGATTGGGAACAACGCGCTCGCGACCTGAAGATCGAAGGCCGCGCCTACCTCAATGGCGAATACACCGATGCTGTCTCCGGCGAGACCTTCGAGTGCATCAGCCCGGTCGATGGCCGTCTGCTGGGCAAGATCGCCAGCTGTGACGCCGCCGACGCCCAGCGCGCCGTGGAAAACGCCCGCGCCACTTTCAATTCCGGCGTCTGGTCGCGTCTGGCGCCGACCAAACGCAAAGCCACGATGATTCGTTTCGCCGGCCTGCTCAAGCAGCACGCCGAAGAACTGGCACTGCTCGAAACCCTGGACATGGGCAAGCCGATCAGCGATTCGCTGTACATCGACGTTCCGGGCGCGGCGCAAGCGCTGAGTTGGAGCGGTGAAGCGATCGACAAGATCTACGATGAAGTCGCCGCCACCCCGCACGATCAACTGGGTTTGGTGACTCGCGAACCGGTGGGCGTAGTGGCGGCCATCGTGCCGTGGAACTTCCCGCTGATGATGGCCTGCTGGAAACTGGGGCCGGCGCTGTCGACCGGTAACTCGGTGATCCTCAAGCCGTCGGAAAAATCCCCGCTGACCGCCATCCGTATCGCCGAACTGGCGGTCGAGGCCGGTATTCCGAAAGGCGTGCTGAACGTGCTGCCGGGCTACGGTCACACCGTCGGCAAGGCACTGGCCCTGCATAACGATGTCGACACGCTGGTGTTCACCGGTTCGACCAAGATCGCCAAGCAACTGATGATCTACTCCGGCGAATCGAACATGAAGCGCGTCTGGCTGGAAGCCGGCGGCAAGAGCCCGAACATCGTGTTCGCCGATGCCCCGGATCTGCAAGCGGCGGCCGAATCCGCTGCCGGCGCCATCGCCTTCAATCAGGGCGAAGTCTGCACCGCCGGTTCGCGTCTGTTGGTCGAGCGTTCGATCAAGGACAAATTCCTGCCGATGGTGATCGAAGCGCTGAAAACCTGGAAACCGGGCAACCCGCTTGATCCGGCGACCAACGTCGGGGCGCTGGTCGATACCCAGCAAATGAACACCGTGCTGTCGTACATCGAGTCCGGGCATACCGACGGCGCCAAACTGGTGGCTGGCGGCAAGCGCATCCTTCAGGAAACTGGTGGCACTTACGTTGAGCCAACGATTTTCGACGGCGTGAGCAACGCGATGAAAATCGCCCAGGAAGAGATCTTCGGCCCAGTGCTGTCGGTCATCACTTTCGACACTGCAGAAGAAGCGATCCAGATCGCCAACGACACGCCATACGGCCTGGCGGCAGCGGTGTGGACTCAGGACATCTCCAAGGCGCACCTGACCGCCAAGGCACTGCGTGCCGGCAGCGTGTGGGTCAACCAGTACGACGGCGGCGACATGACCGCGCCATTCGGCGGCTTCAAACAATCGGGTAACGGTCGCGACAAATCGCTGCACGCGTTCGACAAATACACCGAGCTGAAGGCGACCTGGATCAAGCTGTAAGTCAGTGGGAGAGCCCGGTCTGAACCGGGCTCTCTGAGCGACGTAGATCCCCTGTGGGAGTGAGCCTGCTCGCGATAGCGGTGTGACAGTCGACATCAATGTTGAATGTGACGCCGTCTTCGCGAGCAGGCTCGCTCCCACATTGGTTTTTGTGGTGCACATAATAATTATCCACAGGAGCGTGGAACATGCGTTGGGCGACGTATTTCGCCGTGTTGGCGTCTGTCTTGAGTGTTGGCCTGGCCCTTGGGGTCAGCATGCCGCTGGTGTCGTTGCGGCTGGAGGGTTGGGGTTACGGCTCCTTCGCCATCGGTGTGATGGCGGCGATGCCGGCGATTGGCGTGTTGTTGGGCGCGAAGATTTCCAGTCATTTGGCGGCGCGTTTCGGCACGGCCAATCTGATGCGCCTGTGCCTGTGGGCCGGTGCCTTATCGATCGGTTTGCTGGCGCTGTTGCCGAGTTATCCGATCTGGCTGGTACTGCGCCTGATGATCGGCGTGATCCTGACCATCGTATTCATTCTCGGTGAAAGCTGGATCAACCAATTGGTGGTCGAGCGCTGGCGCGGGCGACTGGTGGCGCTGTATGGCAGCAGTTACGCGCTGAGCCAATTATCCGGCCCATTGCTGCTCGGTGCGCTGGGCACAGAACACGATTACGGCTTCTGGGTCGGTGTCGGCCTGCTGTTGGCCTCGCCGTTGTTGCTGTTGGGCCGTAGCGGCGCGCCGAGCAGTGAGGCGAGCAGCGTGACGTTCGGCGATCTGTGGCGTTTCAGCCGCGAGCTGCCGGCGATTGCCTGGGCGGTGTCGTTGTTTGCCGCGTTCGAGGCGATGATCCTGACGCTGCTGCCGGTGTATTGCCTGCGTCAGGGTTTCACCGCGGAAATCGCCTTGGCGATGGTCAGCACCGTTGTGGTCGGTGATGCGCTGCTGCAATTGCCGATTGGTGCGCTGGCCGACTATTTGTCGCGACGCACGTTGTTCGCCGGCTGCGCAGTGATCCTGATGCTGTCGAGTCTGGCGATTCCGCTGTTGATCGATACGCCGCTAATCTGGCCGCTGTGGGTGTCGTTCGGTGCCAGTGCGGGCGGCTTGTTCACCTTGTCGCTGATTCTGATTGGTGAGCGTTATCGCGACGATGCCTTGGTTCGTGCCAACGCGCACATTGCGCAGTTGTGGGGCGTTGGTTGTCTGATCGGGCCATTGGCAGCAGGGGCGGGCAGTCAGTGGATCAGCGGGCATGCGCTGCCGTTGTTGATGGCAGTGGGGGCGTTCGGATTGGTGATTCTGCTGATGCGCCAAGGTGCGTTCGGAGCAGTGCAAACCGCTTGAGATCAAATGATCGCGGCCTTCGGCAGCTCCTGCATGGGATTACATTCCAGCTGTTGGAGCTGCCGAAGGCTGCGATCTTTTAAAGCATTTTCTCCAGGCCGACGGTGGTGCTGAACCACGCATTGAACCGTCGCCACCAGCTCCCCGGCTCCTTGGTCAACGTATGCATCTGGCCGTTATCCTCGGTGACCCAGACAATCTTCCCGTCCTGCAATTTCGCCTCATAACTCAACGCTGGCGCCATGCCTTGTTCTGCCAGCTCGCGCACGTGCGCGGCCAGTTCCGGGCTGTCGACCAGCACGCCGACTTCGGTATTCCACAGCACTGAGCGCGGGTCGAAATTGAACGAGCCAATGAAGGATTTCTGTCGGTCGAAAATCATCGCCTTGCTGTGCAGGCTGGAATCCGAGCCGCGAAACGACTTGCTGTAAAACAAGTGCGGCCCGCTGCCATGGTTATCCCCAGGCTGGCGGCGCAGCTCGAACAGTTTCACCCCGTGCTCCAGCAATGCCTTGCGATACGGCGCATAACCGCCATGCACCGCTGGCACGTCGGTGGCCTCCAGCGAGTTGGTCAGCAGACTCACCGATACCCCGGCATCGGCGCGCCCGGTCAGGTACACCAGCCCCGGCTGGCCAGGCACGAAGTAGGCCGAGATCATGATCAGCTCTTTGCTGACGTTTTTCAGTTCCGGCGCCAGTTGCGTGGTCAGCAGCAATTGCGGGTCCGGTTCATCCTTGGCCAGCACCTTGCTCGGCGCATCCCACAGTGCCTGGTTCCAGGCCCAGATCAGCTCTTTGCGCCAGATGTCCATGCGCGGCTCGGTGGTGAAAGTCATCAGTTGCTGATACAGCGCGTGATTCTGTTTTCGGGATTCTTCCAGCGATTCTTCCAGCCGTGTGCGGGTGTTTTGCAGATCCTTGGCGCTGGGTCTGCTGGAGAGAAATTCGTCGATCGGTTTGCTCAGGGCGCTGTTCCAGTACTGATCGAAACTGTGCCCGAGTTGCTCGGCCACCGGGCCGACACTGAGCATGTCGATGTCGGTGAAATTCAGGTTGGGCTCGGCATCGAAATATTCGTCACCCAGATTGCGCCCGCCGACGATGGCCACACTGTTGTCCGCCAGCCACAGCTTGTTGTGCATCCGTCGGTGTTGCAGCGACAAGTTGAACAGCCGTCCTGCCGCGCGCGTCACGCCGGTGCTGCGCCCCAGATTGAGCGGATTGAACAGGCGAATCTGGATCTGCGGATGCGCCGCCAGTGTGGCGATGATCGTATCGAGGCCGTCGCTGGTGGTGTCGTCCAGCAGAATGCGTACGCGCACGCCACGGTCGGCAGCCTTGAGCAGTTCTTCCACCAGCATCCGTGTGCTGATGCCGTCATGGACGATGTAGTACTGCAGGTCGAGGCTGGTTTGCGCGTGGCGGATCAGCTCGGCGCGGGCGGTGAACGCCTCGGTGCTGTTGGACAGCAGGCGAAAGCCGGAGCGACCCTGATAGGGCGCAGCTTGCGCCTGGATCGAGCGGCCGAAGCTGGAGCTGGATGCCGGCAATGCCTGGCTCGGCTCGCGGGAAACATCGAGGCTGGCGCAACCGCCCAGGAACGCGGCGAGGATCAGCAAAGCGAGTAGGGGCTGTCTGAAGCTCACGTAGGATCGTTCCGGTCGGCAGTAATGGTCGGCATATGGACGCTGATGGCTCGAAAAAGGTCAGTCGGCTTCGGCCAGCAATCTGCTCGCCGCCGCGCCGACCTTGCGCACCGCGTCTTCGACCAGCGGTGTCGGTTTGGCAGCGTAGTTCATCCGCAGGCAATTGCGGTACTTGCCCGAGGCGGAAAAGATGCTGCCGACGGCGATCTGTACGCCTTGATCGTGCAGCTCTCGATTCAGTTTCAGGGTATCGAAACCCTCCGGCAGTTCGACCCACAACATGAAGCTGCCCTGCGGACGGCTGGCGCGAGTGCCGGCAGGAAAATAGCGCGTCACCCAGTCGATCATCACGTCACGGTTGCGTTGGTACTGCGTGCGCATCCGCCGCAAATGCGGTTCGAAGTGGCCGGCCTTGAGGAATTCGGCGATGGCAATCTGCGGCTGAGGCGCTGTCGAACCGGTGCTGATGTATTTCATGTGCAGCACCCGCTCCAGATAGCGGCCCGGTGCGACCCAACCGATGCGCAGCCCCGGCGCCAGCGTCTTGGAAAACGAACTGCACAGCAGCACGCGACCATCCTCGTCGAAGGATTTGATCGTGCGCGGACGTGGGTAGGTGTAGGCCAGTTCGCCATACACATCGTCCTCGATGATCGCCACGTCGAAACGCTGGGCCAGCGTCAACAGCGCGCGTTTGCGCGACTCCGGCATGATGTAGCCCAGCGGGTTGTTGCAGTTAGGCGTGAGCTGAATGACTTTGATCGGCCATTGCTCCAGCGCCAGTTCGAGGGCTTCGAGGCTGATGCCCGTGAGCGGGTCGGTGGGGATTTCCAGGGCTTTCATGCCCAGACCTTTAAGGGTCTGCATGGCGCCGTGAAAGCTCGGCGAATCCACCGCGACGATGTCGCCGGGCTCGCAAATCGCATGGATGCTGGTGGACAGCGCTTCATGGCAACCGGTGGTGACGACGAGGTCGGCGGCACTCAACTGGCAGCCGGAATCGAGCATCAATCGGGCAATCTGTTCGCGCAGTTCGAGGGTGCCGTGGATGTTGTCGTAATACAGGCCGGGCATGTCCTGGCGGCGGCTGATCCGCGCCAGTCCGCGCAGCAGCGGTTTCATGGTTGGCGAGCTGACATCCGGCATGCCGCGACCCAGTTGCACCACGTCTTTGCGCGGCACCGCGCGAATCAGTTCCAGCACCTGATCCCACTGCGAAATCTCCACCGGCCGCTGCGCCGGACGCCCGACGGCGGGCAGCTCCGGCAGCTCACGCCCCACCGGCACAAAGTAGCCGGACTTCGGTTTCGGTGTGGCCAGGCCGCTGTCTTCCAGCATGCGATAGGCCTGCTGCACGGTACTCAGACTGACGCCATGTTCTACGCTCAAGGCGCGCACCGAAGGCAAGCGGTCTCCGGGGCGATAGAAACCTTGTTCGATGCGCGTACCGAGCAATTCGGCGAGGTTTACATAGAGCGTCATGGCACTGCCTCGATGCAGATGATTCGTTAAACCAGTACAGATGCGACAGAAATCGGCAATTCAGTAACAGAAGCGGCAAATCTGTATGGAGTTAATACAGTTTGTTTGAATCTGTAATGCTTTTGTCGGCCCGCGCATCATGGAATCTCTGGCTACCCAAGTAAACAGGAGCGACAAAAATGAACGGCTTGAGTGATGTGCGGCTGACGTTACACAGTCAGGAACTGGCGGCGGGGCAGGAGGACAATGCGTGGCATGCGGCAATGCGCAACGCGCCGTCCGGCCTCAGTCGCTGGGGCCTGCTCTGGCATCGTCTGCACACGCGCAAGGCGTTGCTGGGGCTGACGCCGGAGCAACTCAAGGATGTCGGGCTGACGCGTGAACAGGCGCAGGAGGAGGGGTTGAAGCCGTTCTGGCGGATCTGAATTATATGCTGGCCTTGCTGGCCCCATCGCTGGCAAGCCAGCTCCCACAGGTTCGGTGGTGAACACCAAAACGTGTGAACCCCCCAATCACTGTGGGAGCTGGCTTGCCAGCGATGGCGGCCTCAAGGCCGATGCAAAAACCTCAGACCAACTCTTTCAGCCGATGCCACAACATCCCCAACGCCAGCAACGGCGAGCGCAAATGCTTGCCGCCCGGGAAGGTGATGTGCGGCACCTTGGCAAACAGATCGAAACCACCGCTGTGCTGCCCGCTGATCGCTTCGGCCAGCAACCTGCCCGCCAGGTGCGTGGCATTCACTCCATGACCGGAATAAGCCTGGGCGTAATACACATTCGGCTGTTCCGCGAGCCGACCGATCTGCGGCAAGCGATTGGCGCCGATGCCGATCATGCCGCCCCACTGATAGTCGATTTTGACCCCGCCAAGCTGCGGGAAAACTTCCAGCATCTTCGGCTGCATATACGCAGCGATGTCTTTCGGATCACGTCCCGAGTAATGGCAGGCTCCACCGAACAGTAAGCGTCGATCCGCCGAGAGCCGGTAGTAGTCCAGCGCCACCCGCTGGTCGCAGACCGCCATGTTCTGCGGCAACAAGGCATGGGCCTGTTCTTCGCTCAAGGGTTCGGTGGCGATGATGTAGCTGCCGGCCGGCAGCACTTTGCCGCTGAGTTGCGGGTTGAGGTCATTGAGATAGGCGTTGCAGCCGAGCACCAGGGTCTTGGCGCGCACCGAGCCTTGTGCGGTGTGCACCTTCACTTCAGGGCCGTAATCGATGCGTGTCGCTGCCGAATGTTCGAACAGTTTCACGCCCAGTTGCTGCGCCGCAGCGGCTTCGCCCAACGCCAGATTCAGCGGGTGCAGATGCCCGGAGCCCATATCGATCAAGCCGCCGACGTAGCGTTTGGAGCCGACCACCGTGTGCATTTCATTGGCTTGCAGCAGACGGGTTTCGTAGCGATAGCCGAGGCCGCGCAGTTCTTCGGCGTCTTCGGCAAATCCTTCGAGATCGGAAGGTTTGTTGGCGAGGTCGCAGTAACCCCACGTCAGGTCGCACGGGATCTGAAAGCGTTCGACGCGTTGACGGACGATTTCCACGGCTTCCAGGCCCATCAGTTTCATCTGTCGGACACCGTCGGTGCCGATGACGTTGGCGAACTGGTCGAGACCATGACCAACTCCGCGAATCAACTGCCCGCCGTTACGCCCGCTGGCGCCCCAACCGATCTTGTGCGCTTCCAGCAGGACCACGCTGAGGCCGCGTTCGGCCAGTTCCAGCGCGGTGTTCAACCCGGAGAAGCCGCCGCCGACCACGCACACGTCCGCAACCAGTTCGCCTTGCAACACCGGATGATCGGGCTGCGGCAGGCTGCTGGCGGCGTAATAAGAGGCAACGTGCGGTTGGCTCGCGGTGGTGTG
This sequence comes from Pseudomonas sp. McL0111, assembly GCF_052567255.1. Taxonomy (NCBI): domain Bacteria; kingdom Pseudomonadati; phylum Pseudomonadota; class Gammaproteobacteria; order Pseudomonadales; family Pseudomonadaceae; genus Pseudomonas; species Pseudomonas sp. McL0111. The sequence goes on from NZ_CP199585.1 coordinate 1,765,404, forward strand.
GGCGCGGGCATTCATAGGCGTCATCCAACGGCTGAGTGTCGAGAAAATTTGACGGAGCATAAGCCGCACGCCCGAATACGGGCAACACTGGTCGGCCGTCGCTGTCTGGAATACGGCTTTTGCGGCACAATCGTCGCCTATTCCACGTTGGTTACCGTTTCGATGAGCTGCAACAGCGAGAAAATCCGCACCCTGCGTCAGCAGATCCCCACGTTCGAGTGCGTGCCGGGCTGCCATGACTGCTGCGGGCCGGTAACCACCTCGCCCGAGGAAATGGCCCGTCTGCCGCGCAAGACCCGCGCCGAGCAGGACGCCGCGATGGATGAGCTGAACTGTGTGCACCTGGGGCCGAACGGCTGCACGGTGTATGGCGAGCGACCGCTGATCTGCCGTTTGTTCGGCACCACCAAAACCTTGCCCTGCCCGAACGGGCGCGGGCCGGTGGAGCTGATACATCCACGGGTCGAGAAGCAGGTGTTCGAGTACATGGCGGCGAATCGGCAGGTGCTGGTCTAGCCAGATAGCCGAGTTGTCCGCATCGCTAGCAGGCTAGCTCCCACAGGGATTGCAGGTGTTCACATTGTTCGTGTTCACCACTGAACCTGTGGGAGCCAGCCTGCTGGCGATGGCAGCAGCACAAATCTCAGTCAGGAATCGGCAGGCTCAGGCTCTCTTTCACTTCTTCCATGACGATATAGCTCTTGGACTCGCGCACATGTGGCAGCTTGAGCAGGATGTCGCCCAGCAGTTTGCGGTACGAGGCCATCTCGGAAATCCGCGCCTTCACCAGATAGTCGAAATCCCCTGACACCAGGTGACATTCCAGCACATGCGGCAGTTTCAGCACCGCGCGTCGGAACTCCTCGAAAGTGTCGCCGGATTTGTAGTCGAGGCTGATCTCGACGAACACCAGCAGACTACCCTTCAAATGCTGCGGATTCAGGCGGGCGTTGTAGCCCATGATGATGCCTTCGCGCTCCAGCCGGCGTACCCGCTCGGTACACGGTGTGGTCGAGAGGCCGACTTTTTCCCCGAGTTCGGTAAAGGAAATCCGCCCGTCCGCCTGCAGGATTCGCAAGATGTTGCGGTCGATCTTGTCCAGCTCACGTTTGGTCTGAGTGTTGGTACGCATAGGGGATGCGCCTCCGTGAAAAGGGTTTTTGCCGAGAATTGTCGCCAAATATAGGCGCTTATATAGTGAAAAGCACTGGCTAATCTTTTTTACACTGCGCCCACAATTGCTCGTACAACAGACGTCGGCGGACAGCCCCGATGAGGGATACAAAAATGCGCGTTATGGTCTTGGGTAGCGGCGTCATCGGTACCGCCAGTGCTTATTATCTGGCCCGTGCCGGGTTTGAGGTGGTGGTGGTCGACCGGCAGCCAGCCGCCGCCATGGAGACCAGTTTCGCCAACGCCGGCCAGGTATCGCCGGGTTATGCCTCACCGTGGGCCGCGCCGGGCGTGCCGCTCAAGGCCATCAAGTGGCTGCTGCAACGCCACGCACCGCTGGCGATCAAAGCCACCGCCGACATCGATCAATACCTGTGGATGGCGCAGATGCTGCGCAACTGCACCGCCAATCGTTACGCGGTGAACAAGGAGCGCATGGTGCGTCTGTCCGAGTACAGCCGCGACTGCCTCGACGAATTGCGCGCTGAAACCGGCATCGCTTACGAAGGCCGCAGCCTCGGCACCACGCAACTGTTCCGCACTCAGGCTCAGCTTGATGGCGCCGCCAAAGACATCGCCGTGCTGAAAGAATCCGGCGTGCCATTTGAAGTCCTCGACCGCGCCGGCATTGCCCGCGTCGAGCCGGCACTGGCCAATGTCACCGACATCCTCGCTGGTGCGCTGCGCCTGCCGAATGACCAGACCGGCGACTGCCAGATCTTCACCACCCGCCTCGCCGAAATGGCGGTGAAACTGGGTGTGGAATTCCGCTACGGCCAGGACATCCAGAAGCTCGACTTCGCCGGTGATCGCATCAACGGCGTATGGATCGACGGCAAGCTGGAAACCGCCGACCGCTACGTGCTGGCACTCGGCAGCTACTCGCCGCAACTGCTCAAGCCGCTGGGCATCAAGGCCCCGGTGTATCCGCTCAAGGGTTACTCGCTGACCGTGCCGATCACCAACCCGGACATGGCCCCGACGTCGACCATTCTCGACGAGACCTACAAGGTCGCGATCACCCGTTTCGACAACCGCATCCGCGTTGGTGGCATGGCCGAGATCGCCGGTTTTGACCTGTCGCTGAACCCGCGTCGACGCGAAACCCTGGAGATGATCGTCAACGACCTTTATCCTCAGGGCGGTAATCTGGCCGAAGCGAGTTTCTGGACCGGCCTGCGTCCAACCACGCCGGACGGCACGCCGATTGTTGGTGCAACCCCGTTCAAGAATCTGTTCCTCAACACCGGTCACGGCACTCTTGGCTGGACCATGGCGTGCGGTTCCGGTCGTTTACTGGCTGACCTGATGGCGAAGAAAAAGCCGCAGATCAGCGCCGAAGGCCTCGATATTTCCCGTTACGGCAACAAAACCAAGGAGTCCGCACAACATGTCAATCCAGCGCCAGCTCACCAATGAGCGCATGAGTCAGATCGTCAGCCACAACGGCACCGTGTATCTGGCCGGACAGGTCGGTGACGATTTCAGCGCCGGGATTGAACAGCAGACCCGCGAAGTGCTCGCCAATATCGAGCGCTTGCTGGATCTGGCCGGTACCGACAAACAGCATTTGCTGTCGGCAACGATCTACCTGAATGACATCGAAGCGCACTTTGCCGGGATGAATTCGGTGTGGGACCAGTGGCTGCCAAAAGGCGCCGCCCCGGCCCGTGCCACCGTCGAAGCGAAGATGGCCAAGCCGACCATCCTGGTGGAAATCTCCATCGTCGCTGCGCTGCCGTAACCGCTGTAAAGATCCCTCTCCCGGTGCTGTTGGCGGTTCACGTCGTCAGCCAGCGCCGGTTTTTATTCCCATGACCGCCTAGAAGTCTGCCGCCATGCGTCCAGCCCGTGCCCTGATCGACCTTCAAGCCCTGCGCCACAACTACCGAATTGCCCGCGAAATCACTGGTGCCAAGGCGCTGGCGGTGATCAAGGCTGACGCTTATGGCCATGGTGCGGTGCGCTGTGCCCAAGCGCTGGAAGCTGAGGCTGATGGTTTTGCTGTCGCCTGCATCGAAGAAGCGCTGGAGCTGCGCGCTGCCGGTATCCGTGCCCCGGTGTTGCTGCTTGAAGGTTTTTTCGAAGCCGATGAACTGGCACTGATCGTCGAGCATGATTTCTGGTGCGTGGTGCATTCGTTGTGGCAGCTCGAAGCCATCGAGCAGGCGGCACTGAACAAACCGATCACCGTGTGGCTGAAGCTCGACTCGGGCATGCACCGCGTCGGCCTGCATCCCAAGGATTACCCGGCGGCCTATCAACGGCTGCTGGCCAGCGGCAAAGTGGCGAAAATCGTTCTGATGAGCCACTTCGCCCGCGCCGATGAACTGCACGCGCAAAGCAGCACCGAGCAAGTGGCGGTGTTCGAAGCGGCGCGTCAGGGCCTGGCTGCCGAAGTCAGCCTGCGCAACTCGCCTGCGGTACTCGGCTGGCCGCAGATCCACAGCGACTGGGTACGACCGGGCATCATGCTCTACGGTTCGACGCCTTTTGAAGAAGCCAACGCTGTCGCCGAACGCCTGCAACCGGTGATGACCCTGGAATCGAAAGTGATCTGCGTGCGTGAGCTGCCAGCCGGCGAACCGGTGGGCTATGGCGCCAAATTCATCACCGATAAACCGATGCGCATCGGCGTGGTCGCCATGGGTTACGCCGACGGCTATCCGCGTCAGGCACCGACCGGCACGCCGGTATTGGTGGCCGGTAAACGCAGCCGCATCATCGGCCGGGTATCGATGGACATGCTGTGCATCGACCTCACCGATGTGCCGGAAGCGGGCCTCGGTTCGACCGTCGAATTGTGGGGCAAAAACATCCTCGCCAGCGACGTGGCGAAGTGGGCGGACACCATCCCGTACCAGATCTTCTGCAACCTGCGCCGGGTGCCAAGGCTCTATTCCGAGGCTTGAGGCCGCTACGGAGCCCAAGTGTTGTAAATACTGAACGCTGTCGCCATGATACCGCTCAATATTCTTACAACATCAGGAGGCTCCAGCCTTGGACGTCGGTGAACGACTGCAATCCATTCGAAAGCTCAAAGGTCTTTCCCAGCGTGAGCTCGCCAAGCGCGCGGGCGTCACCAACAGCACCATTTCGATGATCGAGAAGAACAGCGTCAGCCCCTCGATCAGTTCGCTGAGAAAGGTTCTGGGCGGGATTCCCATGTCCATGGTCGAGTTCTTCTCCGAAGAAATCCTGCAGGAAAAACCGACCCAGATCGTCTACAAGGCCAACGAGCTGATCGACATCTCCGACGGTGCCGTGACCATGAAGCTGGTCGGTCGTGCGCACCCGAGCCGGGCCATCGCCTTCCTCAACGAAATCTACCCGCCGGGCGCCGATACCGGCGAAGAAATGCTCACCCATGAGGGCGAGGAAACCGGGATTCTGGTGGAAGGTCGTCTGGAGCTGGTGGTAGGGCTAGAAACTTTTATTCTCGAAGCTGGCGACAGCTACTATTTTGAAAGTACCAAGCCGCATCGTTTCCGTAATCCGTTCGACTCACCGGCGCGACTAATCAGCGCAGCCACGCCGGCGAACTTTTAAACAAAGAGGCGCCAGGCCATTACGGCGAAGGCACCCGGACCGTTTTATCGATGCGCAACAAGACCCCTTTAATAATGGGGTTGTTTCAGTGTGGCGGGCTACCCGCTATACTTGCGCCCGCCTGCGAACCGTGGCCGCAGGCGTGAATAGCCACCATTGAGGGTGAACGCGTGAACCTAATTATGAAAATGCTGGCTGCACCAGCAACCGTACTGGCCCTCTGGGCTGTCAGCGCTCAAGCTGCGACGAATGACGATATTGCCAAACGCCTCGAGCCGGTTGGCCAGGTGTGTGTCCAGGGTCAGGAATGCAAGGGGATGGAAGTTGCTGCCTCTACGGGCGGCGGCGGTGGAGCGAAGACGCCTGACGAAGTGATTGCAAAACATTGCAACGCTTGCCATGGCACCGGCCTGTTGGGCGCACCGAAAATCGGTGACGCGGCAGCCTGGAAAGACCGCGCCGATCACCAGGGCGGCCTCGACGGTTTGCTGGCCAAAGCCATTACCGGCCTGAACGCCATGCCGCCGAAAGGCACCTGCGCCGACTGCTCGGATGACGAGCTGAAGGGCGCGATCCAGAAGATGTCCGGCCTGAAATAAGCCGCATTTCTGACGAAAAAAACCGTCTTCGGACGGTTTTTTTGTGCCTGCGATTCAGGGTTGAGGCTGTCCTTTGCAGCAAACTCAAGGCAAGCTCGGTCTCACCTCTATTCACGGAACGGGCGGGAGGATTCAGATGGTGCAGTTGTGTTCGATCGAACAGGCAGTGGACGACGTGCTCGCACGGTTGCCGGCGCATATCCACATGGGCTTGCCGCTGGGGCTGGGCAAACCCAACCATTTCGTCAACGCGCTGTACCGGCGCGTCAAAGAGCTGCCCGAGCGGCAACTGACGATCTACACCGCCCTGTGCCTTGGCCGTCCGGATCTGGGTGATGGCTTGCAGAAGCGCTTTATCGAACCCTTCGTCGAACGCGTATTCGGTGATTATCCGGAGTTCGATTTCCTCGCCGACTTGCGTCGCGACAGCCTTCCCGCGAACATCCGCGTCGAACAATTCTTCATGCAGCCCGGCAGCCTGCTCAACAGCGCACCGGCCCAGCAGGATTACGTCAGCAGCAACTACAGCCACGCGGCCCGCGATATCAACGCAGCGGGCCTGAATCTGGTGGCGCAACTGCTCGCCAGCAGCAGCGAACATCCGGATCGCCTGAGCCTGAGTTGCAACCCCGACATCACTCTCGACCTGTTGCCGATGATCGCCAAACGCCGCGGGGCGGGGGAGACCATCCTGTTGGTTGGCCAGGTACACACCGATCTGCCGTACATGCCCGGCGATGCCGAAGTCGAGATCGATACCTTCGACTTTCTGATCGACGAGAAGGACAGCAGCACACTGTTTTCCACGCCGAACATGCCAGTCGGGTTTCAGGATCACTTCATCGGTCTGCACGCCAGCACCTTGGTACGCGACGGCGGCACCTTGCAGATCGGCATCGGTTCGATGGGCGATGCGTTGACCGCCGCACTGCTGGCTCGGCAGGCCGACAACGAAGGCTATCGGGCCTTGCTGGCGGACATCAATCTGAGCCAGTGGGCGCAATTGATCGAGCGCGAGGGCGGTATCGAACCGTTCGCCAAAGGTTTGTACGGTTGCAGCGAAATGTTCGTCAACGGCCTGTTGGTGCTGGCGGACGCCGGGATCATCCGGCGCAAGGTCTACCCGGACGTGCCGACTCAGGAGCGGGCCAACGCCGGCACTCTCGACGAGGCGGCGCAAACCGACGGCATCTCGGTGCACGGTGGTTTCTTCCTCGGGCCGCGCAGTTTCTACGAGCGCCTGCGCGAATTGCCGCACAGCAAGCGCCTCGAATTCAACATGACCCGCATCAGTTACATCAACGAGCTGTACGGTCAGGAAGAACTCAAGCGTTTGCAGCGCATCGATGCGCGCTTTATCAACACCGCGTTCACCATGACCTTGCTCGGTGCTGGCGTGTCCGATCAGTTGCAGGACGGTCGGGTACTCAGCGGTGTTGGCGGCCAGTACAACTTCGTCGCCCAGGGTCATGCGCTGCACGATGCGCGCTCGATTCTGATCCTGCGCAGCTGGCGCGAGTCTGGCGGCGAGGTCAGTTCGAACATTGTCTGGGAGTATGGCCACTGCACGATTCCCCGGCACTTGCGGGACATTGTGGTCACCGAATATGGCATCGCCGATTTGCGCGGCAAGACCGATGCGGTGGTGATCGAAGCGCTGCTGAATATCAGCGACTCGCGCTTCCAGTCAGGGCTTATCGAACAGGCGCAGAAGGTCGGCAAGCTGCCTAAGGACTTCCGGATCGATCCACGTTTTGCTGACAACACCCCGCAGCGTTTGCAGGCGATTGCCGCACGGCATCCGAACCTGTTTCCGGAGTATCCGCTGGGCTGTGATTTCAATGAGATCGAGCGGGATTTGTTGCGGGCGCTGAACTGGCTGAAGAGCAAGTTCAAACTGACCGAAATTCTGGAGTTGGGCAAGGCTGCGCTGGATGCGCCGGAGGCTTCGATGTATCCGGAGCATCTGCAGCGGATGCAGCTCACCAATCCCGAGGGCCTGAAAGAAGACCTGTTTCAGCGGCTGCTGCTTACCGGCCTGAAGGCCACCGCGCAGTAACCGCCCACACAAAACCAACTGTGGGAGCTAGCCTGCTAGCGATGGCGGTCTGTCAGTCATTTAAATTTTGACTGACACGTTGCCATCGCTAGCAGGCTAGCTCCCACAGGGGTAATGCGGTTTAGCTGGCTTTATTCGATGAAGGTTACTACGCCGCCCGCCAGCGACTTCACGCGTGCCAGCGATTCAACGCGATAACCCTGAGAATCCAGCTCCGCACGGCCGCCCTGAAACGACTTCTCGATCACGATGCCCAGACCGGCAACGGTTGCGCCAGCCTGTTTGATGATCGAGATCAGCGCTTGCGACGCCTTACCGTTGGCCAGGAAGTCGTCGATGATCAGCACGCGGTCGCTGCTGGTCAGGTGACGCGGGGAAATGGCGACGGTGCTTTCGGTCTTTTTGGTGAACGAGTAAACGGTCGCCGACAGCAGGTTTTCAGTCAGGGTCAGGGACTGTTGCTTGCGGGCGAAGATCACCGGCACGCCGAGGTTCAGACCGGTCATGATCGCCGGGGCGATGCCCGAGGCTTCGATGGTGACGATCTTGGTGATCCCCGAATCCTTGAACAGCGTGGCGAATTCGTCGCCGATCAGCTTCATCAGGGCCGGGTCGATCTGGTGGTTCAGGAAGGCGTCGACCTTCAGGACCTGGTCGGAAAGCACGATGCCTTGTTCGCGGATTTTCTGGTGCAATGCTTCCATGAAGCTGTCCTCTGATGGCGCTTGTGCGCCCTAGGCTTGTAAAAAAGTGGTCAATTCTAGCGCTTTAACATCGCGCGTATATCAGCCAATGCGCTATTGCCCCGCACGGCTTTGACTTCGGTAGGTGTGTCGTCGTTGCCTTCCCAGGCCAGATCGTCCGGCGGCAGCTCATCGAGGAAGCGGCTTGGCGCGCAATCGATGATCTCGCCGTACTGCTTGCGCTTGGCGGCGAAGGTGAACGCCAGGGTCTGACGGGCGCGGGTGATGCCCACGTAAGCCAGACGACGTTCCTCCTCGATGGTGTCGGCTTCGATGCTGGAACGGTGCGGGAGGATTTCCTCTTCCATGCCCATGATGAACACGTATGGGAATTCCAGACCCTTGGACGCATGCAGCGTCATCATCTGCACGCCTTCGGCGCCATCTTCCTCTTCCTGCTGACGCTCGAGCATGTCGCGCAGGACCAGTTTGCCGATGGCGTCCTCGACGGTCATTTCGCCTTCTTCGTCTTTCTCGAGGGTATTTTTCAACGCCTCGATCAGGAACCAGACGTTGCTCATCCGGTAGTCCGCAGCCTTGTCGCTGGAACTGTTGGTGCGCAGCCAGTTTTCGTAGTCGATGTCCATGACCATGCTGCGCAGCGCCGAGATCGGATCTTCGCCGGCGCACTGCTCACGCACCTTGTCCATGAAGCGCTTGAAGCGCGACAGGCGATCGGTGAAGCGGTTGTCCAGATGTTCGCCCAGACCGATTTCGTCGGTGGCGGCGTACATCGAAATCTTGCGCTCGGTCGCATAGTTGCCGAGTTTTTCCAGCGTGGTCGAGCCGATTTCCCGGCGCGGCACGTTGATCACCCGCAGGAAGGCGTTGTCGTCGTCCGGGTTCACGATCAGCCGGAAGTAGGCCATCAGATCCTTCACTTCCTGTCGCCCGAAGAAGCTGTTGCCGCCGCTCAAGCGATACGGCACCTGATGGTGCTGCAATTTCAGCTCGATCAGCTTGGCCTGATAGTTACCGCGATAGAGGATCGCGAAATCGCTGTAAGGGCGGTCGGTGCGCAAGTGCAGGCTGAGGATTTCCATGGCCACGCGCTCGGCTTCGGCGTCCTCGTTGCGGCAGCGGATCACGCGGATCTCGTCGCCGTGGCCCATCTCACTCCACAGCTGTTTTTCGAATTCGTGCGGGTTGTTCGAGATCAGCACGTTGGCGCAACGCAGGATGCGGCTGGTGGAGCGGTAGTTCTGCTCGAGCATCACCACTTTCAACGACGGGTAATCGTCCTTGAGCAGCATCAGGTTTTCCGGCCGCGCCCCGCGCCAGGCGTAGATCGACTGGTCGTCGTCGCCTACCACGGTGAACTGGTTGCGCTTGCCGATGAGCATTTTCACCAGCAGGTATTGGCTGGCGTTGGTGTCCTGGTATTCGTCGACGAGCAGATAGCGAACCTTGTTCTGCCACTTTTCGAGAATGTCGGCGTGGGCTTCGAACAGCTTCACCGGTTGCAGGATCAGGTCGTCGAAGTCCACCGCGTTGAACGCCTTGAGCGTGCGCTGATAGTGGGTGTAGACGATAGCGGCGGTCTGTTCCTTGGGGTTGCGCGCGTTTTCCAGGGCTTCGGGCGGCAGGATCAGATCGTTTTTCCAGGAGCCGATCATGTTCTTGATTTCGTCGACGCCGTCTTCGCCCGAGTATTCCTTCTGCATGATGTCGGTCATCAGGGCTTTGACGTCGGTCTCGTCGAAAATCGAGAAGCCCGGTTTGTAGCCCAGCCGCGCGTGTTCCTTGCGGATGATGTTCAGACCCAGGTTGTGGAAGGTGCAGACCGTCAGGCCACGACCTTCGCCGGCACGCAGCAGGGTGCCGACCCGTTCCTTCATCTCGCGCGCGGCCTTGTTGGTAAAGGTCATGGCGACGATGTACTGGGCGCGGATGCCGCAGTTCTGGATCAGGTGCGCGATCTTGCGAGTGATCACGCTGGTCTTGCCGGAGCCAGCACCGGCGAGCACCAATAGAGGGCCGCCGACGTAGTTCACGGCTTCTTGCTGCCGGGGATTGAGTCGGGACATACGAAATTCGGGAGTCGTTGACGAAATGGGCCGGCATTTTAACAGGCTCAGCGATTTATGCTGGTCTCTCCGACTTGTGACGTACCACGCGATTCATATTTGCCGGTTTTGTTACTTTCACGCAGGATGCGCGGTGATTTTGCGACTAATGTTCTCATTCGTGACACAAAATAACGTTTTGATAACCGTTGTCATTTGGTCATTGCTCAGCACAACGGCATAATGCCCGCCGCCCACATCATTGCAGAGTCTAGGGAGCTAGCTTGTCTACGCCTGTCGAACCCTTGCGTTTGCTGCTACTGGCCGAAGAGCCAGCGTGGACAGCGTTATTGCGTGAGTGTCTGGCTCCGATGGGGAGCGCGGCAGTGCTGATCAGCGCGCCGAGCTGGGAGTCGGTCAGCAGTTTGTTCGAAGACAACCGCCACGCGGTGTTGTTGACCATTCCCGCCTTGCAGCCAGCGCCCGGGCGTTGCAGCCTGCCGACCGTGTTGCTGCTGGAGCACGAGCCGGCCACTGCGCCGGACGGTGTCAGCGACTGGCTGGTGTTCGACGCACTCGACCCCGGCATGCTTCGCCGTTGCCTGCGTCATGTGCGCGAACGCGGCGTGCTGGAAAACACCCTGCAACGCCTGGCCGAACAGGATCCGTTGACCGGCATCGCCAACCGTCAGGGCTTCCAGACGCTGTTGACGGCGCGCCTCGCGGAAAACGACGGTCGCGGTCTGGCGCTGGGTCATCTCGATCTCGACAACTTCCGGCATGCCAACGATGCCCTCGGCCATCAGGCCGGTGATCGGCTGATCCTGCAAGTCGTCGCCCGCCTGAAAAGCCAGCTTGAGGCCGGCGATCAACTGGCACGCCTGGGCAGCGACGAATTCGCCCTGCTGATCGACACCCGCCGTGCGCCGCAGCGCGCCGAGTGGATGGCCGAGCGCATCACCGAAGCCTTGTCCGAACCGTATTGGGTCGATGGCGAAAGTCTGCTGATCGGCTCCAGCCTCGGTATCGCCCATGCCCGTGCGCAGGCTGGCGCCGATCCGCTGATGTGGCACGCGCACATCGCCATGCAGCAGGCGAAAAGCACTCAGGGCTGCACTTTTCATATTTTCAACGAACGCATCAACCGCAATGCGCGGAGCATGGCCGACCTGGAAAGCGAGTTGCGCCGGGCTCTGCGTCGCGATGAACTGGAGCTGCATTACCAGCCACGCCTGAACCTTGAGGACGGCCAGATCGTCGGCCTCGAAGCGCTGGTGCGCTGGCGTCACGGTGAGCGCGGTTTGCTGCCGCCGAGCGAATTCGTGCCGCTGGCCGAGCAGAGCGGTTTGATTGTGCCGCTGGGTTACTGGGTGATTTCCCGGGCCCTGCGCGACATGCAGGCGCTGCGCGAGCGTGGGCTGCCGGCGTTGCACATGGCGATCAACCTGTCGTTTCGCCAGTTTCAGGACAGCCAGTTGCTGCCGACCCTCAGCCGTTTGATTGCCGAACGCGGCGTCGAGGCGCAATGGCTGGAGTTCGAACTGACGGAAACCGCGGTGATGCGCCGCAGCGATCTGGTCAAGCAGACCATGGACGCTCTTGGTCGCCTCGGCGTGCGTTTCTCGCTGGATGACTTCGGCACCGGGTTCTCGTCGTTCGTGCACCTCAACAGTCTGCCGATCACTTTGCTGAAGATCGACAAGAGCTTTGTCGGCGGCATGGAACAACGCGAAGAGAACCGCAAACTGGTGCACGCGATGATCAACCTTGCGCACAACCTGCATCTGGAAGTGGTTGCTGAAGGGGTGGAGACGCCGGAGCAACTGGATCTGTTGCGTGGATTTGGTTGCGATCAGGTGCAGGGTTATCTGATCAGCCGGCCGTTGCCGTTGGCGGAGCTGGTCGAGTATCTGACGTTCGGTTCCAGCCAGCAGCCAGCCCTCGAAATCGTCGGTTGATCGCCAAATCAATGTGGGACTGCTTTTGTGGTGAGGGGATTTATCCCCGTTGGGTGGCGAAGCCGCCCCAAAACCTGGGATCGCGGTGTATCAGTTACACCCGGTTCTATGGTTTTACGACTGCTTCGCAGCCGAACGGGGATAAATCCCCTCGCCACAAAGGCTTGCTCCCACAAGGAAGTTTCACTCAGGCTGAGGGATGTTGAAGCCTTGAGATTGTGGTTCTCGAAGAATCATCCTCTTCATTTTCCATTCAAACGCCAGCGTCAGGCTCACCGCCGCGCACGCCAGCCCCAGCGCCAGACCCCACCAGACGCCCGTCGGCCCCCAATGCAGATGGAACGCCATCCACCACGCCGCTGGTGCGCCGATCAGCCAATAGCAAGCGAGCCCGACCAGGAAGGTGGTCTTCGCATCCTTGAGTCCGCGAATGCAGCCCATGGCAATGGTCTGCGTGCCATCGAACAGCTCAAACCACGCCGCCACCGCCAGCAGACTCACCGCCAGCCTGATCACCTCGGCAAACGCCGGATCGTTGTGATCGAGGAACAGACCAACCAACTGATTCGGCAGCAACCAGAACACCATGGCAAAACCGAGCATCACCACTGCGCCGAAGACGATCCCGACCCGCCCGGACATCCGCGCATCCAGCAACTGCCCGGCGCCGTAATGCTGACCGATGCGCATGGTGATCGCATACGACATACCCGCCGGCACCATGAACGCGACCGAGACGATTTGCAGGGCAATCTGGTGCGCACCCAACTGCGTGCTGCCCATGGTGCCCATGCACAGCGCCGCAAACGCGAACAAACCAACTTCCACTGCATAGGTGCCGCCAATCGGCAGGCCGAGGCGCCAGAGTTCTTTGAGGTACTGGCGATTGGGCCGCGACAGGCCTGCGCGTAACGGATAGGCGTCATACGCCGGATGCCGACGGATATGCCACGCCAATGCCAGCGCCATGCAGTTGGCAACTATCGCCGTAACCAGCCCGATGCCGGTCAGACCCATTTTCGGCAGGCCGAACATGCCGGTGATCAGCGCGTAATTGAGCAGGAAATTGGCCACCGTGCCGCCGAGGCTGATGACCATCACTGGCGTCGCCCGGCCAATCGCGCTGGTGAAACCACGCAAGGCCATGAAGCTCAGGTAGCCGGGCAGGGCGAACGGCAGGGCGATCAGGAACTGGCCGGCAGCGTTGACGTTGGTTTCGGTCTGGCCGAACAGCAGCAACACCGGTTTGAGGTTCCACAGCAGCAATCCGGCGCCCAGCGCCATCAGCCACGCCAGCCACAATCCGGCCTGCGTCAGGCGCGCGGCTCCGACAATGTCGCCGGCGCCCTGACGAATCGCCACCAACGTGCCAACAGCGGCAATCACGCCGATGCAGAAAATCGACACGAACGAATAACTCGCCGCGCCCAGACCGCCGCCGGCCAAAGCCTCGGGGCTGAGACGGGCCATCATCAACGTGTCGGTCAGCACCATCAGCATGTGCGCTAACTGCGAGGCAATCAACGGCCCCGCCAGCCGCAGGATGGCCCAGAGTTCGGTACGCACAGGATGCTGCATGGTCATCACCACTCAATTTTCAGAGGGAACAGGAGACCGTCGATTCTCGGCGCTTGGCAGGCGTTGCACAAAGGGATAAAAAGGATGGGTGGCATGATTAAAACTCATCCTGAGAACTTTCGGCCAGGTTGGCCTCGTCCCGCTACAGGAGCTTTCTGCATGTCGCGTCGTCTTCCTCCCTTGTATGCCCTGCGCGCATTCGAAGCAGCGGCACGGCATAGCTCGTTCACTCGCGCGGCGGAAGAGTTGTCGATCACTCAAAGTGCTGTCAGCCGGCACATCCGTACGCTGGAGGAGCATTTTGCTTGTCGGTTGTTTCACCGCAGCGGTCGCAATCTGCAACTGACCGAGTCGGCGCGCTTGCTGTTGCCCGGTATCCGCGACGGCTTCGCCGCGCTGGAACGCGCCTGCAATACCTTGCGCGCCGAAGACGACATCCTGCGCATGAAAGCCCCGTCGACCCTGACCATGCGCTGGCTGCTGGCGCGGCTCAGCCGCTTCCGCCATTTGCAGCCAGGCAACGAGGTGCAACTGACCAGCGCGTGGATGGATGTCGACTCGGTGGATTTCAACAATGAGCCGTTCGATTGCGCGGTGCTGCTGAGCGACGGGCATTTCCCGCCGGACTGGGAAGCCAGCCTGCTGTTTCCCGAAGAGCTGATCCCGGTGGGCGCGCCGAATCTGCTCAATGATCAGCCATGGGATTTGGCGCGACTGGCCAGCACCGAGTTGCTGCACCCGACCCCGGATCGCCGCGATTGGCGCAGTTGGCTGGAGCACATGGGCCTGTCTGACCAGGTATCGCTCAAGGGCGGGCAGGTGTTCGATACGCTGGAACTGGGGATGATCGCGGCGGCTCGCGGTTACGGCGTGTCGATGGGCGATCTGTTGATGGTCGCCGAAGATGTCGCACAAGGGCGCTTGAGTCTGCCGTGGCCAACCGCCGTCGCCAGTGGACTGAATTATTACCTAGTGTGGCCAAAGACCCGTCCGGGAGGTGAACGTTTGCGCCGGCTCAGCGACTTCCTGCAAGGCGAAGTCCGCGCCATGGCGCTGCCTGCGGTCGCACGCTTGAGCTGAAACGTTCGAGCGGCCACAATGCAGGCCTTGAGCCATACCCCTGCCACACACTCAAGTATTCAGTTTTACCGCCGAATACGTCCAAGTGGAACCGTCGTGCCGGTATCCGCGATTCACCCCCCATTATTAGAATATTTCCGAGCAATAGCTGCGATCAGGGAGGATCCGGTGGCTCGGCCAGGAGCTTCTCATGTCTCAACCTCGCGCCCGGATCGCCTCGCAGCTGGGCCTCGCGCTCGCTGTGATACTGGCGATTGTCATCAGCGGCAGTACGGTTTTCGCCCTGCGTTCGCTGGATACCGCTAACCTCGCCACCCGTGAAGAACACCTCGCCAGTGAAGCGCGGCTGTTGGCCGACCAACTGAGCACCTTCCACGGCACGCTGCGTGAGAGCACCCAGCGCCTGAGCGGGTTGTTCGAGAAGCGCTTCAGCGCGGGTTTGAGCATTCATCCGTCGGAGCCTGTGACCGTGGCCGGGACTCAGACGCCGGGCCTGCACCTGGGCAGCGAAGTGCTGAACAACAACTTCAAGGAAGTTGACGAGTTCACGCAAATGACCGCCGGTGTCGCTACATTGTTCGTGCGCAGCGGCGAAGACTTTGTGCGGGTCAGCACCTCCCTGACCAAGCAGGACGGCAGCCGCGCCATCGGCACGTTGCTCGATCACGCCCACCCGGCGTACGCGAAGTTGATGGCGGGGCAGGGCTATGTCGGCCGTGCCTTGTTGTTTGATCGTTCCTACATGACCCAATACACCCCGGTTCGCGACGGCAGCGGCAAAGTGATCGCAGTGCTGTTTGTCGGTTTCGATTACACCGATGCGCAGAACGCCCAGTTCGATAACCTCAAGCGCTTCCGCATCGGCCAGAGCGGTTCGCTGGCGTTGCTGGATGAGCAGAACAAATGGCTGGTTCCACCAGCGGGTGTGCAGGCACTGGATCAAGCCGTACCGGTGATCAATGGTCTGGCGAAGACCCCGGGCAAAGGCGAATTCTGGAGTGACAAATCCGAGGACTTCTACAGCATCGCCGTACCATTCGACGGCGGGCCGTGGTCGGTCGTGGCGAGCATGCCGAAAGCCGAGATTCGTGCGGTGACCTGGAGCGTTGGTACGCAACTGGCGATCGGCAGCCTCTTGGCGATGTTGCTGGCGGTCGGTTCGGTGGTCTGGTTGTTGCGCAGCAAGCTGGCACCGCTGAGCGATCTGGTGCGTCAGGCTGAAGCCTTGGGCGCCGGTGATCTTAGCGTGCGTCTGAACGTGTCGAGCAACGACGAAATCGGTCAGTTGTCCCGTGCGTTCAACCAGATGAGCCAGGCGCTGTCGACCATGGTCGAGCACATCCGCCGTTCCTCGGAAGAGGTCAACAGCCGTGCCCAGGCGCTGTCCGGTTTGTCCGGTGGTGCGTACGAAGGCATGGAGCAGCAGTCCGGCGAAATCACCAGCATGGCCGGTGCCGTTGAAGAGTTCAGCGCTACTTCGCTGGACATCGCCGACAACATGGGCGCGACCCAGCGTCTGGCCCAGGAAAATGCGCAGCAGACGCAGATCGGCCGCACCTCGATGGATGAAGCGTCTTCGTCTTTGGAGCAAATCGCAGGCGCGTTGAACACCACTGCCACCGTGATCAATACCCTTGGTCAGCGCTCGCAGGAAATCGGCGGCATCGTCAGCGTCATCACCTCGATTGCCGAACAAACCAACCTGTTGGCGCTCAACGCGGCCATCGAAGCAGCGCGTGCCGGTGAGCAGGGCCGTGGCTTTGCGGTAGTGGCGGACGAAGTGCGTAATCTGGCGTCGCGCACCCGTCAGGCGACCGATGAAATCTCCGGCATGATCCAGAGCATTCAACAGGAAACCGGTAACGCGATCAGCACCATGGAGCAGGGCAATCTGCTGATGCAGGAAGGCCTGTCGCGCAACGCCAATGTGGCCACGGCGCTGGCGCGCATTGATGAGCAAAGCCGTTCGGCGGGCCAGCAGTTTGCAGCGATTACCACGGCGACTCAGGAGCAGAGCAGCACCGCGACTTTGTTGAGCAGTAACTTGCAGAGTATTGCGCTGGCCAACAGTGAGCAGCGCGAGGTGGTATCGAACCTCGCCGTCACTGCCAAAGAGCTGGAGAAGCTTGCGGCGGATCTGCGCTCCGAGGTCGATCGCTTCCGTTGATACAGCCTTGATATAGCTTTCGCGAGCAAGCTCGCTCCCACAGTTTCCGGGGTCGCTCACAAAATTGTGTGAACAACCCAAAACCCTGTGAGAGCGAGCTTGCTCGCGAACGCAACGCCGCCGATCCGTGGCAAATCACCCTCTGCATCTCTCATCTATACTTGCTGAATCGTTTCCGCAGCGCTATAAAAATGGCACAACTCCAATAAAGGCTGCTGCCATGACCCCGCTCAAACTCGCCGTTGCACTCGGCGCACTGTCTGCTGCTTCCCATGCCATGGCTTGGGATTACGTCCTTCTCGATGCCAACAAGCCCGCGCAAAACTGGAGCATATCCAGTGAACAACTCGGGGTGAAAACCGACAAACCCTTCTCCGTAAGCCTGCGTACCTTGCACGGTGGACGGCAGGAAGGGGTCAGCATCGTCGATATCGATAACGGCACGATGAAACTCTCGGTAGTGCCGACACGTGGCATGAATGTCCTGCAAGCCTCTGTCGGCAACGTGCGCATGGGCTGGGATTCGCCGGTCAAGGATGTGGTCAACCCGGCGTTCATCGAACTCAACGGACGCGGTGGCCTGGGTTGGCTGGAAGGCTTCAATGAACTGGTGGCCCGCTGCGGTTACGAATGGGTCGGCCATCCCGGGATGGACAATGGCGAGTTGCTGACCCTGCACGGGCGCGCCGCCAACATTCCGGCCAGTACCGTCACGTTGCACATCGACGAAAAGCCTCCCTACGCCATCAGTCTGCGCGGCGAGCTGAAAGAGCAGGCGTTCAAGAAAGTCGACTTCTCGGTCGTCACTGAACTGGTCACCGAGCCCGGCACTGCCCGTTTCGCCCTCAACGATACGCTGACCAACAACGGCGATTATCCTAAGGAATACCAGGCGCTGTATCACAGCAACTTCAGTACGCCGTTCCTCGAACAGGGCGCGCGATTCGTGGCGCCGGTGAAACAGGTCTCGCCCTTCAACGACAAAGCCAAAGCCGAGTTGGCGGATTGGCAGACCTATCGCGGGCCGACCAAGGACTACGACGAAACGGTCTACAACGTCGTGCCTTATGCGGACGCCAAAGGCGAAACCCTGGCCGTTTTGCATAACAAGGCCGGCAGTCTTGGTGTTTCTGTTGGCTTCAATACGCAGCAGCTGCCGGTATTTTCCCTGTGGAAAAACACCGATACCCAAGGTCAGGGCTATGTCACGGGCCTTGAGCCGGGCACCAGTTTTTCCTACAACCGCCGCTATCAGCGCCCATTGAATCTGGTGCCGACCATTGCGCCAAAGGCCAGTCAACAGTTCCAGATCAGCTACAGCCTGCTGGTGGACAAAGGCGCTGTGGATAACGCGTTGAAGCGCGTGACCGAAATTCAGGCCGGGCGCGACACCGAAGTGCGGCAGGCACCATTGGTGGATCTGACCGAGCATTAAGGCGTTGCCGGCCGGTATTGCAGCGCTTCGGCCAAGTGCTCACGCTTGATTGCATCGACTTGCTCAAGGTCTGCCAGGGTTCTGGCGACTTTGAGTAAGCGGTGGGCCGAGCGCAGCGACAGAGTCAGCCGCTCACACGCCGACTCCAGCCATTTCTCATCGACTGTGGATAACTTGCAGTGGCGCTTCAACCCCGGCAGATCGAGAAACGCATTGGCGCAGCCCTGACGCTTCTGCTGACGCTCGCGGGCTTCGGCCACGACGGCCGCTGCGCTGGCGCTGTCCTCTCCCGGCTTCACCTCTGGATTCAACGCCGTCGCCTCCCGTGCGACCGTCAGGTGCAGATCGATCCGATCCAGTAGCGGCCCAGATAGCTTGTTGCGATAGCGCTGCACCATGTCCGGTGTGCATGAGCACTT
This sequence comes from Pseudomonas sp. McL0111, assembly GCF_052567255.1. NCBI lineage: Bacteria > Pseudomonadati > Pseudomonadota > Gammaproteobacteria > Pseudomonadales > Pseudomonadaceae > Pseudomonas > Pseudomonas sp. McL0111. Next base: position 1,784,170 of record NZ_CP199585.1, read on the forward strand.
GCCGCTGGGCTCGCCAAGATATCCACAGGGGCATGGATTCATCGCTGCCACCAACTGAAAGCGAGCGGGAAAGCGCACGCGATCCTTGGCGCGTGAAATCACGATATGCCCGGATTCCAGCGGCTCACGCAGCACCTCCAGCACCTTGCGATCAAACTCTGGCAGCTCATCCAGAAAGAGTACGCCGTGATGGGCGAGGGTGATCTCGCCGGGTTGCGGTTTCGAGCTGCCGCCGACCAGCGCCGGACCCGATGCGGAATGGTGCGGCTGGCGAAAGGGGCGTTGCGGCCAATGGGTCAATGGCACGCCGCTCGCGACTGATTGAATCGCCGCCACCTCCAGCGCTTCGCATTCCGACAGCGGTGGAAGCAATCCCGGCAGCCGACTGGCCAGCAGCGTCTTGCCTGTCCCCGGCGGCCCGCTGAACAGCAAATTGTGCGCCCCCGCAGCGGCAATCAGCAGCGCTCGTTTGGCGGCCATTTGCCCCTGAACCTCGTTAAGGTCGGGATAGGGTCTGGCGGCATGGATCAATCCGTCCGAAACGTACGGCGCAACCGGCGTATGCCCGTTGAAATGCGCCACCGCCTCCAGCAAATGATCCACCGCAAAAACTTTCAATCCCGACGCCAGACAAGCCTCCTCCGCATTCGCCCGCGGCACCACCAGCGCACGACCCGCCTTGCGCGCCGCCAACGCTGCCGGCAACACCCCGCGCACAGCTCGCACCGCACCGGACAATGCCAGCTCGCCCAGGCATTCCACATCATCCAGCGTCAGACACGGCACCTGCACACTCGCTGACAGAATCCCCAAAGCAATCGCCAGATCAAAGCGCCCGCCATCCTTGGGCAAGTCTGCCGGCGCCAGATTCAAGGTGATCCGCCGCGCTGGAAACTGCAGCCCGGAATTGATGATCGCGCTGCGCACCCGGTCCTTGCTCTCCTTCACCGCCGCCTCGGGTAGCCCGACCATGGTCAGCGACGGCAGACCGTTGGCGAGATGGACTTCGACAGTGACAGCGGGAGCATCCACGCCAATCTGGGCGCGGCTGTGGACGATGGAGAGGGACATGGTCGTTCCTTGAGCTGAATCGGGGGCCGCTTCCTGCGGGTTTTTGAAGGGTAGTCTTGGGATAAAGCGTTGGTCGGATTGTTTTAAGGACGAACTTTCTCTGAATGTTGCTGGAGGCACTAATCCTCAGGCATAAAAAAACCGCCTGTCAGGCGGTCATTTTGGCGGTACTCAGGTTCCACCACCGGCGAGCCAACCATCGGGCTCCATCTCCTTGCCGTAGGTCGCGGCCACTTTCAGAAAATGCCGCTGACTGGCTGAAACTCTGTCCGGCAAACCGAGTGCCTCGGTACCAGGTTTGGAAACCCGTGCCGGTTGGGTTTTCTGCTTCTTCTGCTTCATAAACACCTCACGTGCCGGGATGCTTGATTCAAGGTACTTACTTAATAAGGCGCGTGGGACGGTGCTTGTAGGACGTTGCCGGGATTGTCGCAGGGCTGAAGATCAAAAGATCGCAGCCTGCGGCAGCTCCTGCAAGTGAGGCGTAAGGTCGTTCCGACCTTTAATCGCTAGCAGGCTAGCTCCCACAGGGGATAGCAGCGGGTTATTCGGCTGGCGGAGTCAGCTTCGCTTCCATCTCGGCGACTTTGGCTTCGAGGCTTTCGAGGCGAGCGCGGGTGCGCGCCAGCACGACCATCTGACTATCGAATTCTTCCCGGCTGACCAGATCCAGTTTGCTGAAGGCACTTTGCAGCAGCATTTTGAACTGGCTTTCGATTTCGGCTTTCGGCAGCGGGGTGTCGCCGTTGAACAGGCGGGAGGCGGTGCCGCTCAGGGCGTCGAGGAAGTCTTTGGGCGCGAGCATGGGAAATGTCCTGGAAACAATGGCCGGCAGTGTATCACGCAGTGTCTATAGTCATTTGCGCAGGCACGGATGCACGCTTTTCGCGCAGGCGGACGGACGGCGACGCACCGTTGTTGTGCGTATCTGGATGGCCTTTTGCGCGGTTGCGCTTGCGGCAGCGGCTAACGGATTGAAATCAGTGGTTTTTGGCGACATGGCAAGCTTTCTGCTTAGTCGGTAGTGACCCATGCACTGATGCAGTCGCTGTGACGAATGCAGTGCGCCGGACGGGACGGGGAGTTTCGTCAGGAGCGGTTAGCTGGCGTCAGTCGGGCGGGTAAGGCCGACGATGCGTTACAAAGCCAGGCACTGCGCTTAGACTTGAGTCGGGTTTGTTTTCCTGGGGCAAGTCCACCAATTCGGGAGAGAGTTTCATGAAGCTAGTCACTGCCATCATCAAGCCGTTCAAGTTGGACGACGTGCGCGAGTCGCTGTCCGAAATCGGCGTGCAGGGCATTACCGTTACTGAAGTCAAAGGCTTCGGCCGGCAGAAGGGTCACACCGAGCTGTATCGCGGCGCGGAATACGTGGTCGATTTTCTGCCCAAGGTGAAAATCGACGTTGCAATCGACGACAAGGATCTGGATCGGGTTATCGAGGCGATAACCAAGGCTGCCAACACCGGCAAGATAGGTGACGGCAAGATCTTCGTGGTCAATCTGGAACAGGCGATTCGCATCCGTACCGGCGAAACCGATACCGACGCAATCTAAGCCGCCACAAACCCAACGCCCCAGGAGAAAACAATATGACTCTGCGTAAATTCGCAGGGCTAGGCGCCCTGTTGTCCATCGTAATGCCCGGCCTGGCTATGGCGGCAGATCCGGTGGCGCCTCCAGTCCTCAATTCCGGCGATACCGCCTGGATGCTGACCTCCACCGCCCTCGTGCTGTTCATGACCATTCCGGGTCTGGCGCTGTTTTACGGCGGCATGGTTCGCTCCAAAAACATTCTTTCCGTGATGATGCAGTGCTTCGCCATTACCGGCCTGGTCACCATCCTGTGGTTCCTTTATGGCTACAGCATGGCGTTCGACACCACCGGGATGGAAGCCAACGTCGTCAACTTCAACTCCTTCGTCGGCGGTTTCGGCAAGGCGTTCCTCGCCGGCATAACCCCTGCGAGCATCACTGGCCCGACTGCGCTGTTCCCTGAGGCGGTGTTCGTCACCTATCAGATGACCTTCGCGATAATCACCCCGGCGCTGATCGTCGGTGCGTTCGCCGAGCGGATGAAGTTCTCCGCAATGCTGGTGTTCATGGGCGTCTGGTTCACTCTGGTTTACGCACCGATTGCGCACATGGTCTGGAGCGGTCCGGGTTCGCTGTTGGGTGACTGGGGTGTGCTCGACTTCGCAGGCGGCACCGTTGTGCACATCAACGCTGGTGTCGCAGGTCTGGTGGCTTGCCTGGTACTCGGCAAGCGCAAGGGCTTCCCGACCACTCCAATGGCTCCGCACAACCTCGGTTACACCCTGATGGGTGCGGCGATGCTGTGGGTTGGCTGGTTCGGCTTCAACGCCGGTTCCGCTGCTGCTGCCAACGGCACTGCCGGTATGGCAATGCTGGTGACTCAGATCGCAACCGCCGCCGCTGCACTGGGCTGGATGTTCGCCGAGTGGATCACCCACGGCAAACCAAGCGCACTGGGCATCGCCTCGGGTGTGGTTGCAGGTCTGGTGGCGATCACTCCGGCCGCTGGCACCGTGGGCCCGATGGGTTCGCTGATCATCGGTCTGGCGGCAGGCGTAGTGTGCTTCTTCTGCGCGACTACCCTGAAACGCAAACTCGGCTATGACGATTCCCTGGACGCCTTCGGTGTGCACGGTATCGGCGGTATTCTCGGCGCGATCCTGACCGGTGTGTTTGCTGCACCGGCTCTGGGCGGTTTCGGCACCGTGACCGACATTGCTTCGCAAGTGTGGATTCAGTGCAAAGGCGTGGGCTTCACGGTGATCTACACCGCGATCGTCACTTTCATCATCCTCAAGGTACTGGACGTGGTCATGGGTCTGCGTGCCACCGAGGAAGAAGAAGCGGTCGGCCTGGATCTGGCACTACACAACGAACGCGGCTACAACCTGTAAGCACGCGAAAAAAATTGCCCGGTTCGCCGGGCATTTTTTTGCCTGCGATTTGTCATTCAAGAGAAGGCTGAAAGGATTTTTCGTACGGCTTTGGTCGTGTTTACGACAAGCATTTTTCTGCGGCCAAAGGCTTACATCAAAGCAGGAATATTAGGGCCTTTGTTTTTTTCCTGAGCGCGCTAGAATGCGCCCCGAACGTGCGGAGAACTGTATGTGGCAACAGACTCTGATAACCCTGCGGGCACGGCCCCGGGGCTTTCATCTGGTAACGGACGAGTTACTCGCCGGCCTGCCTGAACTCAAGGCGTGCCGGGTCGGTCTGTTGCATCTGTGGCTGCAGCATACCTCGGCGTCGTTGACCATCAACGAGAACGCCGATCCGGCGGTCCGTCGCGACTTCGAACGATTTTTCAATCGTCTGATCCCACAAGGAACAGACGGCTATGAGCATAACGACGAAGGCCTGGACGACCTCCCGGCGCACTTCAAGGCCAGCGTGCTTGGCTGTCAGATCAGTCTGCCGATTTCGGCAGGCCGGTTGGCACTGGGAACCTGGCAGGGCGTTTATCTGGGCGAGCACCGTGATCATGGCGGTGCACGTAAAGTCCTTGCCACCTTGCACGGTGAAGAGGCATAGCCGCTGGTCAGCAGCGACTACCGTTTTTTTACGGCGACTTTCGACAGTTGCCAAAGCTGGTCTATAACTAATCTGCTTTTCGCAAGTCATGAGGTAGAACATGAGCGACGATGATCTGGAAAACGACGACCTCGAAGTAGGCGACGAAGACGAGGCCGAAGAAGGCCTGGAAGCGGCAGCGGAAGACGCTGCCGACGATGATGGCGGTGACGATACGCCGGCCCCGGCTGCCAAAGGCAAAGCCAAGGCTGCGGTGTCGGTCGATGAGTTGCCGAGCATCGAGGCCAAGAACAAGGAACGCGACGCCCTGGCCAAGGCCATGGAAGAGTTTCTGTCGCGCGGCGGCAAGGTGCAGGAAGTGGAGGCCAATGTGGTCGCCGATCCGCCCAAGAAGCCGGACAACAAGTACGGTAGCCGTCCTATCTGACGGTCGCTGTTTGCTTGCTGAAAAAGCCCGCCGTCGCTGCGGGCTTTTTCATGCCTGAAATAAAGACGGACACTGTGGCGAGGGAGCTTGCTCCCGCTGGGTTGCGAAGCGACCCTGAAGTCTGCAATCCCAATCTTCCAGGAATACCGCGCCAGTTGATTTTGCGACTGCTGCGCAGCCGAGCGGGAGCAAGCTCCCTCGCCACAGAAGGCGGAACTCATGTCAGGCGGAAGTAGCATTCCAGCGCGCGAGCACGGCTGGCAGGTCGGTCAGGCTGCGGATTTCTGCGTCCGGCAGGCGCTCGGCTTCCCAGACTTTGCCGGCCGGGTTGAACCAGATCGCTCGCAGTCCCGCCTGTTGTGCGCCGGCAATGTCATCTCCCGGATGATCGCCAATGTGCACCGCCGCCTCGGCACTCACGCCGCCACGCTGCAAGGCTTCTTGAAACAGTCGAGCATCCGGTTTGGCGATGCCGATGTCTTCTGCGCACAGCGCAAACTTGAAATAGTCCGCCAGACCCAACCGTCGCACATCGGCATTGCCGTTGGTTACCACGCCGAGCGCATAGTGATTGGCGAGGATCTCCAGCACCGGCTCGACTTCCGGGAACACTTCGATCTGATGCCGCGCATGCAGGAATACTTCAAAACTCTTGTCGGCCAGATCAGACGCCTCGCCATGGGCATAACCGGCGTCTTCCAGAGCATGGAACAGCACGCGTCGACGCAGCGCGCTGATGCGGTGTTTCAGACCCGGCTCATTGGCCAGCACCCGCTCGCGGATTGCCCACAGATGTTCCACCGGCACCGCGCCCAGGTTCGGCGCATGTTCGGTCAGCCATTCGCGCAATACGGCTTCGGCGCTGATGATCACCGGAGCGGTATCCCACAGGGTGTCGTCGAGGTCGAAGGTGATCAACTGGATGCTCATGAATCGTCGCCTTTCATGCGTTTGGCCCGTGGGTGGGCGCTGTCGTAGACCGCCGCCAGGTGCTGGAAGTCCAGATGGGTGTAGATCTGCGTGGTCTTGATGTCCGAGTGGCCGAGCAGTTCCTGCACGGCGCGCAAGTCTTGGGAGGACTCCAGCAAGTGGCTGGCGAAGGAATGCCGCAGCATGTGCGGGTGCAGGTTTTGCCCCAGCTCACGCTCGCCGGCCAGTTTGACCCGCACCTGAATCGCCCGTGGGCCCAGACGTCGGCCTTGCTGGCTGACAAACACTGCGTCATCGGCCGGGTTGGTCATTGCCCGCAATGGCAGCCATAGTTCGAGCGCTTCACGAGCCTTTTTGCCGACCGGCAGCAGACGCGTCTTGCTGCCCTTGCCGAGCACCTGAACCATGCCGTCAGCGAGGTCGAGTTGATCGAGATTAAGCCCGGTCAGTTCCGACAGGCGCAGGCCAGAGGAATAGAACAACTCCAGAATCGCCTGATCACGACGGGCGAGAAAATCGTCCTCGACTGCGCCTTCAAGCAGTTGCAAGGCGCGGTCAGTGTCGAGGGTTTTCGGCAGGCGACGTTCGCCCTTCGGCGGCGCCAGACCCGTGGCCGGATCGTGGTCGCAGAGACCTTCGCGATTCAGATAGTGATAGAGCCCGCGCACCGCCGACAGCAAACGCGCAAGGCTGCGCGAGGACTGGCCTTGTGCATGCAGGCGAGCGATCAGGCTGCGCAGGCGCTGGATATCCAGCGCGGCCCAGCTGCCGACGTTCTGTTTGATGCACCAGCCGAGGACTTTATCGAGGTCGCGGCGGTAGGCCGACAGGGTGTGCGGCGACACCTGTCGCTCACTGCGCAGGTGTTCGCAGTAAGCGTCCAGTTGCCGTTCCATGTTCAGCGTACCGAACGCAGGGAGCTGTTGACCCGTGGCAGCACGCGGCCCATGACTTCGGCGATGTAGCTCAAGAACAGCGTGCCGACCGAACTCTTGTAGTGCTGCGGATCACGGCTGGCGATTGCCAGAATGCCGTGGATACCTTGATGGCTGACGGCAACGACGGCGGTGGAGCCGATCTGCTTGCGCTGTTCTTCGCCGAACAGGAAGTCCAGTTCATGCTCACGCAAACTGCCGCTGACGCTTTTGCCTTCAGTGAGCAAACCGCCGATAGCGACTTGTGCGTCGGCGTGGGTCACCCAGCGGCCGACCGGCGCCGGGTTGTCGCCAAGCAGGATCAGGCTCACGAAGGGCACCTGAAAATCCTGGCGCAGGCTGTCTTCGACGCTGATCACCACGTCTTCGAGACTGGCGGCGTCCATCAGGGCGAGGATCAGGCGACGGGTCTTGTCGAAGAGCCGGTCGTTGTCGCGGGCGACGTCCATCAACTGCGAGAGGCGATGGCGCATCTCGATGTTGCGGTCGCGCAGGATGGTCATCTGGCGTTCGACCAGCGACACGGTGTCACCGCGCTGGTGCGGAATGCGCATCGCCGGCAGCAGTTCTTCATGCTCGACGAAGAAGTCCGGATGAGCCTCCAGGTATGCGGCAACCGCTGCCGCCTCCAGGCTCTCGGACGCTGATTCGTCGGACTGTCGGGCGGGTACCTGAGGCTTATCGGTCATGGTTTCTGCTCACTCAAAGACGCACTTGTCCTTCGTATACGCGCACTGCCGGCCCGGTCATCAACACCGGGTGGCCAGGGCCTGCCCATTCAATCGACAGACGCCCGCCGGGCAGGTCGATCAGCAGTGGCGAATCCATCCACCCCTGACTGATCGCAGCTACAGCCGCTGCACAGGCGCCGGTGCCGCAGGCCTGGGTTTCCCCGGCGCCGCGTTCCCAGACGCGCAGTTGCGCGCGGTTCCGGTCAATGACCTGGATGAAACCGACATTGACCCGCGCCGGAAAGCGCGGGTGGTGTTCGATTTTCGGCCCCAGTTCATGCACCGGTGCGTTATTGATGTCCTGTACTCGCAGCACGGCGTGGGGGTTGCCCATCGACACGGCGGCCAGTTCGACGGTCGTACCGTCGACTTCAAGCTGATAGCTGGTGGCCTGCGCCGGCGCTTCGAACGGAATATCCGCCGGCACCAGACGCGGGGCGCCCATGTTCACGCCGATCTGGCCGTCATTTCGTACGTCCAGTTCGATGATGCCGCTCTTGGTCTCGACACGGATCTGGCGTTTGGCGGTCAGACGCTTGTCCAGCACGAAGCGGGCAAAGCAGCGCGCACCGTTGCCGCACTGCTCAACTTCGGAACCGTCGGAATTGAAGATCCGATAACGGAAGTCCACGTCCGGGTTGCTCGGCGCCTCGACGATCAGTAACTGATCGAAGCCGATGCCGGTGTGCCGATCACCCCATTGCTTGGCGTGTTTAGGCTGAATATGCGCGTGCTGGCTGACCAGGTCGAGAACCATGAAGTCATTGCCCAGGCCGTGCATTTTGGTAAAACGCAGCAGCATGGGTTACTCCGGCAGCAGGCTTTCGCCGGCAAACAGCTCGGCCACGGTTTCGCGGCGGCGCACTTCGAATACTTGATCACCATCCACCAGCACCTCGGCGGCGCGGCCGCGGGTGTTGTAGTTGGAACTCATCACAAAACCGTAGGCACCGGCCGAATGCACGGCCAGCAGGTCGCCTTCTTCCAGCGCCAGCTCACGATCCTTGGCGAGGAAATCACCGGTTTCGCAGATCGGGCCGACGATGTCGTAGGTGCGTGCCGCGGTTTCGCGCGGGCGCACGGCAGAGACGTCCATCCAGGCTTGATAAAGCGCCGGGCGGATCAGGTCGTTCATTGCCGCATCGACGATGGCGAAGTCTTTGTGTTCGGTGTGCTTGAGGTATTCGACCTGAGTCAGTAGCACGCCGGCATTGGCGACGATGAACCGGCCCGGCTCGAACACCAGCGCCAGATCACGACCGTCGAGACGTTCGCGCACGGCTTTGATGTAGTCGGCAGCCAGTGGCGGCTCTTCATCGCGATAACGCACGCCCAAACCACCACCGAGATCGATGTGGCGCAGGTGGATGCCGCAATCGCCGAGGCGATCAACCAGATCAAGCAAGCGGTCGAGGGCATCGAGGAACGGTGCCAAAGTGGTCAGTTGCGAACCGATGTGGCAGTCAACGCCGATCACTTCCAGGTTCGGCAAGTGCGCGGCACGCACGTAAACATCCTCGGCGTCGGCAATGGCAATGCCGAACTTGTTCTCTTTGAGACCGGTGGAAATGTACGGGTGGGTGCCGGCATCGACGTCCGGGTTGACGCGCAGCGAGACCGGCGCGCGAACGCCCAGTTCGGCGGCTACAACTTGCAGACGCTCAAGCTCTTCGGTGGACTCGACGTTGAAGCAATGCACGCCGACTTCCAGGGCGCGACGCATGTCGTCACGGGTCTTGCCGACGCCGGAGAACACGATCTTGTCGGCACTGCCGCCAGCGGCGAGTACGCGTTCCAGTTCGCCACGGGAGACGATGTCGAAACCGGCGCCGAGACGGGCCAGGACATTCAACACACCGAGGTTGGAGTTGGCTTTGACCGCGAAGCAAACCAGGTGCGGCATGCCGGCCAATGCATCGGCGTAAGCCAGATACTGGGCTTCAATGTGCGCACGCGAGTAAACGTAGGTCGGTGTGCCGAAGCGGTCGGCAATGGCGGACAGCGCCACACCTTCCGCGAACAGCTCCCCGCCACGGTAGTTGAAAACGTCCATGGCGATCCCTTATTGGTAAACGTCGTGCTTATGCGCCTTGGAGGCAGGTTGTTGTTGCGACGATTTGGCTTGCTCGGCCGGGTCCTGATTGTCATCGGGCAGGTACAGCGGGCCTTTTTGACCGCAGGCCGATACAAGGCAGGCAACCGCGACGAGCGCAGCAAGGGAAGAGATCAGGCGCTTCATGGCGAAATCCTTGAAAATGCGTTAATTGCGCCGGAGTATACCGGCCACCCGGCAGCTTGCCTATGCGACGGGCTTCCCGTCCGGCGGGCCTTGGCCGCTACTCCGCCAGACCCTGTGGGAGCGGGCTTGCCCGCGATGGCGGTGGATCAGCCGACATTGATGCTGAAGTTGCAGGCCCCATCGCGGGCAAGCCCGCTCCCACAGGGTTCGGTGTTGGCTTGCCAACAGGTCCCTGGTCGTTATCCTTTGCAATCAGTGGGGCGCGTCCGTATCTTTCGGCGCTTGAGCCTGATCAGACATTTTTTGAGGTTGCCGCAATGAGTTTGTCCGAAGCGCGTTTTCACGATCTGGTCGATGAAACCCAGGAAAAACTGGAAGACATCTTTGACGAAAGTGATCTGGATATCGATCTGGAGAGCTCGGCAGGTGTGTTGACCGTCAAGTTCGAAAACGGCTCGCAGTTGATCTTCAGCCGTCAGGAGCCGCTGCGTCAGCTGTGGCTGGCGGCGGTGTCCGGTGGTTTCCACTTCGATTACGACGAAGAGAGCGAGCGCTGGATGTGTGACAAGAGCGAAGAGCAACTGGGCGAAATGCTTGAGCGCATCGTCAAGCAGCAGGCCGGTGCCGAATTCGATTTCGAAGGTCTGTGATTTCGTGACTCAGCCTGCACCCGTTCGTCCGCCCAAGCCGCTTTACAGCAACGTCAGCCCGGCCGTGCTTTCGCCGTGCAGCGGCGTGTGTCGGCTGGATGAGCAGAAGGTTTGTCTCGGCTGCTTCCGGCATGTCGAGGACATCCGCGAATGGCGCTCGGCGGATGATGAGCGGCGGCGGGTGATCTGCACCGAGGCGGCGACGCGCAAATCTTTGGCTTAAGGATGTTGTGGCGAGGGGATTTATCCCCGTTCGGCTGCGTAGCAGTCGTCAAGGTCTCGGGGGCCGCTACGCGATCCAACGGGGATAAATCCCCTCGCCACAGAGGTTCTCGTCCAGCTCCAAAGGGCGTGACTTGTATATTTTTTGAGCTGTGATAGTGTCCGAGCACGCCTCAACCCATCGAGGCCTGGTGAAAACCCCGCCTTTTTTGGCGGGGTTTTGCTTTTTTTGTGCAGAAGAAAGGAGTCTGCCCGGATCATGACCGCACCTTCCATCACCCTTACCCGTCTGGACGTGCAACGTCTGGAGCGTTTGATCGACAGTCTGAAAGATCAGACTTCGCCAGGCGTAATCGCGCTGCAAACCGAACTGGACCGCGCCGATACGCTGGTCGGTCACGATGAAGTGCCCGCCGATGTCGTGACGATGAATTCCCGTGTGCATTGCCGCGAAGAAGGCAGTGGCAAGGACTATCACCTGACGCTGGTGTATCCCAAGGATGCCAACGCCGATGAAGGCAAGATCTCGATCCTGGCGCCGGTCGGCAGCGCACTGCTTGGCCTGAAAGTCGGTCAGCACATTGACTGGCCAGCACCGGGTGGCAAGACCCTGAAGCTGACCTTGCTCGAAGTCGAATCGCAGCCAGCCAATGGCGGTGAGTTTCGCGAGTAACCCCGTCTCAGACCTGTTCGAGTGCCTCGTTCAGGGCGCGCTCCAGGTCGGCCTTGTAACGCAGATACAGATTGCTTGAACTCTGACCATCACCGAGCAGGCCCGACAGGTCCAGGTCGGTGATGTAGCAGCGATAGCGCTCGGTTTCCCGGCGTTGCTCGACGATCTCCCGGGCGACCACGCTGAACAGCTGGTCGCCATGCTCCAGCTCGTTGAACTCTCGTTGATTGCAATACAGCGTGACCTGCACTTCCCCCGGTGTGGCTTTGCCGACGATGGCCTGCACGTCGTAGAACGGTTTGTTGACCGGAGTCTGCGGCGCCGGCCGCGCTTCGACCCGACGTGCCCGGCCCGGGCCTGATGGCAATAACTGGTAATACAAAGTATCGAGGTTGACTGCCTGACTGCCATCCATCGGCAGCAACGCCTCGCGCCGGAACAGGATCGATTGCAGAAATCGCTGCAACGGCACCAGCAGACTTTGTTCATCGTGATACGGCAAATGTTGCTGCCACAGCGCATTGAACTCATCCAGCACGTACAACTCGGCCTGATGCTCGGTAATCCGGTAGAACACCTGAATGGATTCGGGCTGGCCCATCGGCAGGATCAACGCCAGATCGTGATCCTCCAGTGCCATCGGGTCGAGGTGCAGCGGGCTGTAGCGCGCCTGTTCTTCGCCAAGGTAATCGAGCAGCGCCGGCAGGGTGGCGAGGGCCACATGGTTGACCTGACCCGGTACCAGCTCCAGTACGTGATAGTGCTGCTGTACCTGAATCAGGTAGCGATGATTGAGCCCGCTGAGCAACAGGTTCTGTGCGGTATCGACGATCTCTTCCACACGCCGGGCAATGAACTGCGCACGGTTATGACAGAAGCAACGTACCCGCAACGCTGGTTGCAGCGGTCCGCTGGGCAGGTTGTTGAGGTAATCGCGCAGGCAGTCGAGCAGGGCGTGCGGCCCGTCGAAGCGGTTGACCAGCACTTCGTTCCAGCTGTTGAGCGTGACCTGGTCCAGGGTCAGCACGAGGTTTTCGCGCACTCCGGCATAACTCAGCGAGTCAGTGCGCTCGGTGGTCATCAGGATATTCAGGTCGCGGTGATGCTTGAGTGGATCGACCCCGACGTTGACCAGAATCAGCACTTCACTCGGCACGGCGGCGCGCAGCAAAGGCTCTTCATCCACCGTCGGCAAGGGCAGGGCGATGCTCTGTTGCAGGCTGCCGAGCAGGTTGAACAGCTCGAACTCGCTCATGTCGCTGGTGCCGGGGTGCAAGGCCAGGCGGGTGCTGCTGTCGATCACGCCGTTGCGGTGGCACCACGTCAGCAGTTCGAGCAATTCGCGGCTGCGCTTGATCGGGGCGAAATGTTCCCACTCATGGGCGGTGAGGCTGCCGTTGTACAGACCCCATTGGGTTTGCCCCGGCTCTTTTTTGTTGCGCGACTGCACCAGCGTCAGAGTGTCTTCGGCCAGGTCCGGGGCGATCCCGGGGTTGATGAATTCGACCTTGTCGGCCTTGCGTTCGAACGCTGCGTACAACCGCCGACCCAAAACATTGAGGTCGCGCTTGTTGATCAGGCTGACGGTCTGTTCGGTGCGGGCGAACTGGGTCAGGAAGCGGTAGCTGTAATTCAGTTCATTGACCAGTGCGCGGCGTTCGGCACTGACCTGACGGACTTTCCACTGGCTCCGACTGTCGAGCAGCGTCAACTGTCGCTGATCCCAATGCCACTCCTGAGCCAGTCGTTCCAGCAACGAACGCTGCCAACTCTGGGTGCGACTGTTGCCGGTGAGCTTGCGATTGACCTTGAGATACAGCGCCCGGCGCACCAGCTCAAGCCGCTCCGGCTCGTTGCGCGCGATGAGGTATTCCTCGATGCGGCGGTAAACCACCATGTACGGGTCCAGCTCATCCAGATCGAGCTGGTTGGCAAACACCGCCTGCTTGAAGCGCAGGCTCAGGCACTGCACCTTCGGGTGCTCGCTGGCGTAGACCTCGGTCAGCAGCAGTTTGAGCACCGACTTGTAGGGCGATTCAATGCCTTTGAACAGCTGCCACAATCCGGCACCAATGAACTCCCCCGGCGGAATCTGCGCCAAATGGCCAAGGTCGAGGGTTTCGTCGGCGCGAATGAAACGCTTGGACAGCAGAGTGTGGGTGTACAGGTCGTAGGCTTTTTCTTCGTAAACCGGCACCAGCCACCAGATCGGCGTGCGCCCGGCCAGCCAGATCGCGGTGCGGTAGAACTCGTCCAGCAACAGATAGTGCTGGGTGGTACCGCAATCCTCTGAGCTGAGTTGCGTGTCGCGCTCGCCTTTGACGAAACGCGTCGGGTCGATCAGAAAGAAGTGCGCCTCAGCGCCCTGAGTGGCAGCCCAGGCTTCGAGCAACTGGCATTTCTTGCGCAGTTCGGCGAGCTCGTTTTCAGTCAGATCCGGCGCGTGGCAGACCCACACGTCCATGTCGCTCTGATCGGCCTGGGCCAAAGTGCCGAGACTGCCCATCAGGAACAGACCCTGAATTGGCCGTGGCGGATTGCTGCCGTGACGCGGCTTGTAAGAAAACGAGCGGGTCAGGCGCTGGGCTTCGGCGAGCGCATTGGTGTCCGGTTCGTAATTCGACAATCCAGCCGGCGTGCTGCCCGAAACGTAGCCCGGCAGCAGCGGATGATTGACGTGGAAAAACAGCGGCAGCAGCGTGAGCACGTCTTGCTGGCGGGTTGATAAACCTTCCAGTGCGCGAAGCAGGCGACCTTCATTGAGTTTGAGAAAGCGTGCGCGTAGCTGGCTGAGAACCTTGCGGTCGATTCCCTCGTCCAGATCGGGGCGAATTTCGTGGGTGCGCGTCATGTCAGCTCAAACCGGCTCGCAGGGCTCGGACGTAGAAGGTCTCGGAATGTGAGGCAGTTTAGCGTCTGCGCGGCGGGACTTTTAAGCTGAATTTGTGTTTTGACGTCAGATTTCTATCGTCGGGCGACGACAGATCATCGGGCAGGCCCGCGGAAATCCCGTGAAAGGGGTTCCCGTGGGCAATAAACGGGGATTCAGGCGGTTTCTTCTACGTTCAGAATGGTCAGAACGGTTTGCACATTTTGCGCGGCATCACGACCAAGGCTGGTCAGGTAACCGCCATCGGGCTGGTCGGTCAGTTCTTTTTCGAAGAGGCGTTGCGCGGCAGCAATATGTTTCAGGGCAGCGGTCTGATGAATTTTCAAACCTTCCTGGGAACTGTCCAGGGGAAAGAGTGCAAGGACTTCCAGTTCGGCAACCAACTCAGGGGTAAGCGACATAAGGACTCCAGACTTTCTAGGAATTAGACGACAGCGCCCCTAAGGTGAACCTGCGGATGCGGTGTGTCCAGTGCTGGCGACAGGGAATTTTCCCTTGGGCGGGTTCCAGTGTAGTCAGGTTCCTGGATCAAGCTGGATGGATACGTAACCAAACATCGTAGGAGTGAGCCTGCTCGCGATGGCGCAGTGTCGGTCAGCATCTTTCTGACTGAGAGAACGCAATCGCGAGCAGGCTCACTCCTACAGGATCGGGGGTTACTGTTTTTCTGGCGGTAGATCGGGCAGTGCGCGCAACGCGGTTTCATACCATTCGGTATCGAACGGGCGATCTTCATCGAGCATCGCGTCAATTTCGTAGGCCAGAACGTGGGCCATCAGATTGAGGATCTCTTCGCGCTCAACGCCGACCAGGGTCAGCTTGTTGAGCGTGGCTTTGGCGGCTGGCGGGTTGTCGCTTACGATCTGGTTTTCGATGGCTTCGATCAGAGTCGATTCGGTGAACTCTTCTTCGTCGTTATCGATATCAGTTGGCTCGCTCATGGCAGGCTCCTCAAGGAAAGGCGCCAGTTTACCCGCATTCAGCGGCGTGATGCTGCTGGCGGGAATCCATCCGGCGATCTATAAACAGGCACTGCCCACCCCGCACGGCCTGGAGGCTATGTGATGCTCAAGCTCTACGGATTCTCAGTCAGCAACTACTACAACATGGTCAAACTGGCGCTGCTCGAAAAGGCTCTGCCATTCGAAGAGATCACGTTCTACCCGACGCAGACCCCGGAATCACTGGTCATCAGCCCGCGTGGCAAGGTGCCGGTGCTGGGTGTCGAGGGCGGGTACATCAACGAAACTGCGGTGATCCTCGAATACCTTGAGCAGACTCAAAAAGGTACGCAGCTGCTGCCGAGTGATCCGTTCCAGCGCGCCCAAGTGTTGGCGATTGCCAAGGAAATCGAGCTGTACATCGAGCTGCCGGGCCGCGCCTGTTATGGCGAAGCGTTCTTTGGCGCGAGCATTCCCGAGGCGATCAAGGAAAAGACCAAGGCTGAACTGCTGCTGGGGTTTGCGTCGCTGGGGCGTCACGGCAAATTCGCGCCGTATGTGGCGGGCGACAGTCTGAGCGTGGCGGATTTGTACTTCCTCTACAGCGTGCCGCTGGCGTGCGCGGTCGGGCAGAAGCTGTTTGGAATCGATTTTCTGGCGGAGATGCCACAGGCCAAGGCACTGTTGCAGCGTCTGGAATCCAATCCGCATGTGCAGAAGATTGCGGCGGATAAGGAAGCGGCAATGCCAGCGTTTTTGGCGATGATCGCTGCCAAGAAGTAAGTTTTTGCTGATCTGAAGTGAGCTATCGCCAGCAGGCTGGCTCCCACAATTGGATTTGTGAACTCAGTCCAATGTGGGAGCCGGCCTGCTGGCGATGCTTTTAGCGGCTGGCGAGCAGCGCCTGACCGCGAACCACAGCCTTCTTGACCTGCGCCGGCGCAGTGCCGCCGATATGGTCACGGGCATTTACCGAGCCTTCCAGCGTCAGCACGGCGAACACGTCCTGCTCGATCTGGTCGCTGAACTTGCGCAGTTCTTCCAGGCTCATTTCCGCCAGATCCTTGCCGGTGTCCACGCCGTACTTCACCGCGTGGCCAACGATTTCGTGGCAATCGCGGAATGGCAGGCCACGGCGTACCAGATAGTCGGCGAGGTCGGTGGCGGTGGAGAAACCGCGCAGCGCCGCTTCACGCATGATCGCGTGTTTCGGCTTGATCGCCGGGATCATGTCGGCAAATGCACGCAGCGAGTCGCGCAGGGTGTCGGCCGCGTCGAACAGCGGCTCTTTGTCTTCCTGGTTGTCCTTGTTGTAGGCCAGGGGCTGGCCTTTCATCAGGGTCAGCAGGCCCATCAGCGCACCGAACACACGGCCGGTCTTGCCACGCACCAGCTCCGGCACGTCGGGATTTTTCTTTTGCGGCATGATCGAGCTGCCGGTGCAGAAACGGTCTGGCAGATCGATGAACTGGAACTGCGCGCTGGTCCACAGCACCAGCTCTTCGGAGAAGCGCGACAAGTGCATCATCGCGATGCTCGCAGCCGAGCAGAACTCGATGGCGAAGTCACGATCGGAAACGTTGTCCAGCGAGTTGCCACCGACGGCGTCGAAGCCCAGCAATTGCGCGGTGTATTCGCGATCGATCGGGTAGGTGGTGCCGGCCAGTGCAGCACTGCCCAACGGCATGCGGTTGGTGCGCTTGCGGCAGTCGACCAGACGCTCGTAGTCGCGGCTGAGCATTTCGAACCAGGCCAGCATGTGGTGACCGAACGTCACTGGCTGCGCGGTCTGCAAGTGGGTGAAGCCGGGCATGATGCTCGCGGATTCACGCTCGGCTTGCTCCAGCAGGCCTTTTTGCAGACGGGTGATCTCGGCCAGGATCAGGTCGATCTCGTCACGCAGCCACAGGCGGATGTCGGTAGCGACCTGGTCGTTGCGGCTCCGGCCGGTGTGCAGTTTTTTGCCGGTGACGCCGATGCGGTCGGTCAGGCGGGCTTCGATGTTCATGTGGACGTCTTCGAGGTCAATGCGCCAGTCGAACTGGCCGGCCTCGATTTCGCCCTGAATGGTCTTCAGGCCTTCGATGATGCTGTCGCGCTCGGCATCGGTCAGCACGCCGACCTTGGCCAGCATGGTGGCGTGGGCAATCGAGCCCATGATGTCGTGGCGATACAGGCGCTGGTCGAAAGTGACGGAGGCGGTGAAGCGGGCGACGAAGGCGTCGACGGGTTCACTGAAGCGGCCGCCCCAGGACTGATTGGTCTTGTCAGTGCTCATGAATTCGCTCGTATCGGCTTGAAGAAAAAAGGCGTGAAACGCTGGCGCGGATAATAACAGGGTTGCCAATCCTGTCGCTGACACTGGTCGATACGTTTTTTTCTCATTCGCTCATGCATAGTCGGCGCGGCCCGTGGGGCGTTTTGCACAAGGATATTTTTCGTTTGAGCAATATCGCTCCGGCGAGCGTCTACAGTTGGACATAGGAGTCGGCGCGAGCGGGGATCGCGCAAAGCGCTGGGTGCCGACTATAAGAAGAGAGGGGTGGGTGTATTGTCCATCGGCAAACCTTGTGAAAAGCGCAGACAACAGCGGGCTTTGAGCGGTACGAACCGGGCTTTGGCAAATATTGCTGGCCGACGTACGGCACTTTTTGGCGCTCGGGCTAGTCTTAGCGTGGATCGCGGTGACGGACGTCACTCCACCTGTCTACGCTATCCTTGTGCGAGACTCACGCAGGAATCCAGCGCAATATGAATGTCCTGATCGTTGATGACGAACCACTGGCCCGCGAGCGCCTCAGCCGAATGGTGAGCGAACTCGAGGGTTACACAGTCCTGGAGCCCAGCGCCACGAATGGCGAAGAGGCGTTGGCGCTGATCGACAGCCACAAGCCGGATATCGTGCTGCTCGATATCCGCATGCCTGGCCTGGATGGCCTGCAAGTGGCTGCCCGTCTGTGCGAACGTGAAACACCACCGGCCGTGGTGTTTTGCACCGGCCCCGATGAATTTGCCGTGGAAGCCCTGCAGGCCAGCGCCGTGGGCTATGTGGTGAAACCTGTGCGAACCGAACATCTGCAAGACGCCCTGAAACGGGCTGAACGTCCCAATCGGGCGCAACTCTCGGCCCTGACCCGTCCGGCTGCCGAAAGCGGCACCGGCCCACGCAGCCACATCAGTGCCCGCACCCGCAAAGGCATCGAGCTGATCCCGCTGGATCAGGTGGTCTACTTCATCGCCGACCACAAATACGTGACCTTGCGCCATGAAGGCGGCGAAGTGCTGCTGGATGAGCCGCTCAAGGCGCTGGAAGACGAATTCGGCGAGCGCTTCGTGCGTATTCACCGCAACGCACTGGTTGCCCGCGAACGCATCGAGCGACTGCAACGCACGCCGCTGGGACACTTCCAGCTGTTCCTCAAAGGTCTGAATGGCGACGCCTTGATCGTCAGCCGCCGGCATGTGGCGGGTGTGCGCAAAATGATGCAGGGCCTTTAACCCGGGGTTTCCCGGCGGCTCTCACTTCTCGTTACCGGACATTGCAGGCCAGGGAGGCCGCGCCGTTTCTGATTCAAGTCAAAGTGGATTTGGCTGAGCTGTTATTATCCGCCGTATCTATTCAGTACGGATTGATCCATGTCCTCTCGCGAAATCCGCATCGCCACCCGCAAAAGTGCCCTTGCCCTGTGGCAGGCCGAATACGTCAAAGCCCGTCTGGAAGCGGCCCACCCGGGTCTGCTTGTGACGCTGGTGCCCATGGTCAGTCGCGGCGACAAGCTGCTTGATTCGCCACTGTCGAAAATCGGCGGCAAAGGCCTGTTCGTCAAGGAACTGGAAACCGCGCTGCTGGAAAACCAGGCCGATATCGCCGTGCATTCGATGAAAGACGTGCCGATGGACTTTCCTCAAGGTCTGGGCCTGTTCTGCATCTGTGAGCGCGAAGACCCGCGTGACGCGTTCGTTTCCAATACTTACGCCAGCCTTGAAGCGCTGCCGGCCGGCAGCATCGTCGGCACCTCCAGCCTGCGTCGTCAGGCGCAGTTGCTGACCCGTCGCCCGGATCTGGAAATCCGCTTCCTGCGCGGTAACGTCAACACCCGTCTGGCCAAGCTCGATGCCGGTGAGTACGACGCGATCATCCTCGCCGCCGCCGGCCTGATTCGCCTCGGTTTCGAAGACCGCATCACCTCGGCAATCAGTGTTGATGACAGCCTGCCGGCCGGTGGCCAAGGCGCGGTCGGCATCGAATGCCGCAGCGTCGATAACGAAATTCATGCCCTGCTGGCGCCGCTGCATCATGCGGATACCGCTTCACGCGTTACTGCCGAACGAGCCCTCAACAAGCATCTGAATGGCGGCTGCCAGGTGCCAATCGCCTGCTACGCGGTGCTTGAAGGCGATCAGTTGTGGTTGCGCGGGCTGGTTGGCGAGCCAAGTGGCGGCAAGTTGCTGAGCGCCGAGGCCCGTGCGCCACGTGCTGCTGCCGAGACTCTGGGCGTGCAGGTCGCCGAAGACCTGCTGAGCCAGGGTGCTGCCGATATTCTCAAAGCGGTTTACGGTGAGGCTGGTCACGAGTGACCGGCTGGCGCCTGCTGCTGACCCGTCCGGCGGATGACTGCACGGCGCTTGCCGAGTTGTTGGCCGGGCAGGGGATTTTCAGCAGTTGTCTGCCGCTACTGGAAATAGCACCGCTGCCGGTCTCTGCGACAATGCGTCAGACGTTTGCCGATCTGCCGCGTTGCAGTGCGGTGATTGTGGTCAGCAAGCCGGCGGCGCGTATTGCGGTCGAGCTACTCGATAGCTACGGGCCGGCGTCGCTGGCGATGCCGTGGTTCAGCGTCGGCGCGGCTACCGCGCAGATTCTTCTGGATCGCGGTCTGGATGCAAACTTCCCGGCCGATGGCGATGACAGCGAAGCCTTGCTGCAATTGCCACGTCTGCGCGAGGCTGTGACCCGCGCTGATTCGCAGGTATTGATCCTGCGTGGCGAGGGTGGCCGTGAGCTGCTGGCCGAGCGCCTGCGCGAGCTAGGTGCTAGTGTCGAGTATCTGGAGTTGTATCGGCGAGACCTGCCGGCCTATCCGTCTGACGAACTGCCGCTGCGGATCGAAGCGGAACGCTTGAGCGGGCTGGTGGTCAGCAGTGGACAGGGTTTCGAGCACCTGCGTCAGTTGGCCGGCGATGCCTGGCCGAACATTGCGCAGTTGCCGTTGTTTGTTCCAAGCCCAAGGGTCGCCGAGCTGGCAAGTGCCGCCGGGGCCCGAACAGTTGTGGATTGCCGCGGCGCGAGTGCCGCGGCTTTGCTGACGGCGTTACGGGAGCATCCCGTGCCCGTTCTCTAATGCAAAGGATGGATACGTGAGCGAAACTGCCTTGCCTAAAGATGAACGCCCGCCGGTGCTTGATGCACCGATTGATTCATCGGTAGAAAGTCGGCCGCCGACTAAGGAACCGAGCCGAGGCAACGGACTGGCAATCATCGCGCTATTGCTCGGTGCCGCTGGTGTTGCAGTGGGCGGTTGGGGTGTGTGGCAGGTGCGTCACCTGCAAACCAACACTCTGCAACAGTCGAGTCAGGTGCAGGCGCTGAACGATCAGGCGCAGACACTTAAGCTCAACGAACAGCGCCTGACCGAGCGCCTCGCGCAATTGCCAGGCGCCGATGAACTCGCTGACCGTCAGCGTCTGGTGAGTCAACTCCAGAGCGATCAGCAGCGCCTCAATCAACGTCTGGAAACCGTGCTTGGTGCTAGCCGCAAAGACTGGCGTCTGGCCGAGGCCGAGCATCTGCTGCGTCTGGCCAGCCTGCGCCTTTCAGCGCTGCAGGACATCAGCAGCGCTCAGGCGCTGGTGCAGGGCGCCGACGAAATCCTCCGCGAGCAGAACGATCCCGGTTCTTTCGCCGCCCGCGAACAAGTGGCCAAGACTCTGGTTGCCCTGCGCAGCACCGAGCAGCCGGATCGCACCGGGTTGTTCCTGCGTCTGGGCGCATTGCGTGATCAGGTGATCGGGCTCACCGAGCTGGCGCCGGAATACAAGGACCGCGGCGAATCTCTGCTGGGCCTGACCGCCGATGGCGATGGCGCCAGTCGCTGGTCGCAGTGGTGGGATCAGGTTTCCCGTTACATCCGCATCGATTTCAATGCCGACAAGAATGTTCGACCACTGCTGGCCGGGCAGAGCCTGAGCCAAGTGCGCCTGGCCCTGAGCCTGTCGCTGGAGCAAGCGCAGTGGGCGGCGCTCAATGGTCAGGCGGCGGTTTACACCCAGGCGCTGGCCGAGGCACGGGATGTGCTTAAGGGTAATTTCAATCCGGATAATCCGCAGAGCAAAATCATGCTCGAACAGGTCGCCGAGCTGAGCAAGCAACCGGTCACCGTCAATACGCCGGATCTGACCGGCACGTTGAGTGCGGTGCAAGCCTATCTTGAGCGGCGCAATGTCAACGCTGAAGACTCGGTGAAACCCTTCGCCAAACCTGCCACTGACACTGCGCAGGAGGCCAAACCATGAAGCGCCTGTACGTGATCGTGTTTCTGGTGATCGCCGCAACGGCAGCGCTGGGCCTGGCGATTGCCGAGCATCCCGGTTACGTGCTGGTCGCCTACAAGAGCTTCCGCTATGAGTCGAGCCTGTGGGCAACGCTGGCGGTGATCGCAGTGTTGTGGCTGGTTGTCTGGGGGATCAAGGCGCTGGTCGAACTGGTGATGACGTCCAGTGGCGTGGTCAATCCATGGTCGCGACGCAACCGTAGCCGTCGTGTGCAAGTGGCAATCGAGCACGGTCAGCTGGATCTGGCGGAAGGTCGTTGGGCCAGTGCCCAGCGTCATTTGTCTCGAGCCGCCGAGGCCGAACGCCAACCGCTGCTGTATTACCTCGGTGCCGCCCGGGCGGCCAACGAACAAGGCAATTACGAAGAGTGTGATCGTTTGCTGGAGCGCGCTCTGGAGCGCCAGCCACAAGCGGAACTGGCGATTGCCTTGAGTCATGCCCAGTTGCAGACCGATCGTGGTGATACCGAAGGTGCGCTGGTGACGCTGCAAGCGATGCACGAGCGTCATCCACACAATGCGCAAACCTTGCGTCAATTGCAGCGTCTGTATCAGCAACGGGGTGAGTGGTCGGCGGTGATTCGTCTGTTGCCGGAACTGCGCAAGGACAAGGTTTTGCCACCGGCTGAGCTGGCTGAGCTTGAGCGTCGTGCCTGGGGTGAAAACCTGTCGCTGGCCGCTCAGCGAGAAGAGGACGGCAGCGTCGGCTTGCAGTCCCTTGAACGCGCATGGCAGCAATTGACTTCGGCTCAGCGTCAGGAGCCGGCGCTGGTGTTGGCCTACGCCGAGCAACTGCGTCAGCTGGGTGCTCAGGCTGAAGCGGAAGAAGTGCTGCGTGGTGCCCTTAAACGCAAATTCGATAGCCATCTGGCGCGTCTGTATGGTCTGGTACGTGGCAGTGATCCTGCACGCCAGTTGCAAACCGCTGAAGGCTGGCTCAAGGATCATCCGGCCGATCCGAGCTTGCTGTTGACCCTCGGCCGCCTCTGCCTGCAAACCAGTCTTTGGGGCAAGGCGCGTGATTATCTGGAAAGCAGTCTGCGTATGCAGCGCAATCCGGAAGCCTGCGCAGAACTGGCGCGCCTGCTCGCGCAACTGGGCGACACCGAGCGCAGCAACCAGTTGTTCCAGGAAGGCCTCGGGCTGCTCGATGAGCGACTTCTGGCAGCACCGTTGCCCGTGCCGGTGAACGCCTGAAACAGTGAGGGAGTACGCTCCCTCTTTCACCTTTTTCGAGTGAAAAATTACCTGTCTCTGACGTCCTGGGCAAAGTCCTACAGAGGACTACACCTATTCCTCCATAACTTGTCGGGATTTCCCTACACCTTTGGTGAAGTGTCGGCAGTGCGCTGCCTTGAAAGGCCCGCACCCTTTCCTCTACCGTAACCGCCTGTCTTTACTGTTACGGATTAGCCATGTCGTTGGCCTGCTCACGCTCCTTGTTTTTCATGGCTTTCACCGCTGGGGCAGTGGCCCTGGGAGCTTCTTATTACCTTGAATACGCGGTAGGCCTGCGGCCATGCAGTCTGTGTCTGGTGCAGCGCTTGTTCCTGAGTGTGCTCACCCTGAGCTGCGGGCTTGCAGCGGTGCACGGGCCGCGTAGCGCCGGATTGGGGTTCTATTGGACCTTTGCGCTGTCCGCCAGCCTTGGCGGGACGACAGCGGCATGGCGCCAGGTTTTGTTGCAGGGGGACTTCGTCAATCAACTGGTCAGCTGCTCACCGCAGCCCGAAGAGTTGTTCAGTAGCGTGCCTTGGTTATGTGCGTTGGTGCGGATGTTCAACAACACGGCCGATTGCGCAGAAATGTCCTGGACGCTGTTCGATTTGAGTATCCCGGAATGGAGCCTGCTGTTCTTCGTGGGGGTTTCGATGCTCGCCGCATGGCAGTTGCTGGGACTGGCGTGGAGCGCTCTGCAACGACCACTTAGCGGCGAACGGTCGCACCATGCCCTGATCCGGGATTAAACACTTGTATGAACTTTGTCGTCTGCGTACCTTGATGCTATAGGCGCGCGGGCATAATCTGGCCCGCACGTGTCATTGGAATTATGTTGCTCGATGACGCTCTGCCCGGTCGCCCCCCGAACCACAAGAGGGGTGCGGGTGTAGAGCAGCATGACCCACAAGGGAAGAGAGATCGCCATGCTCGAAAGTTGTCAGAATGCTCAGGAACGTTGGGGTGGAGTTCATCTGCTGATCGACCGCTGGTTGCAGGAGCGCAACGGTCTTGTTACAGCCTACGACTCGCTCGGCGCCAAGCCTGAAACCTTGAGTGAAAGCCGCAAGCCATTGCAGGAGTTCTGCGGTGTGCTGGTTGATTACGTATCAGCCGGGCATTTCGAGATCTATGAACAGCTTACTGGCGAAGCCAAGGCGTTCAACGATAAGCGTGGTCTGGAACTCGCCGAGACTATTTACCCGCGTATCGACGTGATCACCGAGAAGCTGCTGGCGTTCAACGATCTGTGCGACGAAGGCAAATGCGTTGCCGAGAAATTCAAAGAGCTGGGTGGCCTGCTTCACGAACGCTTCGAACTGGAAGACTGCCTGATCGAAGTGCTGCACACGGCTCACAAGGAAAAGGATGCAGTTCAGGCTTGAACCGCTTCCCGCAAGACCTCGAAACGGTGCGCCACGGCGCACCGTTTTTCGTTTGTGCGATCAGCTGGCGCCGCGTAATTCGACTTCAAATACCAGCGGTGTGAATGGCGCAATCAGGTCACCGGCACCGTCGGCGCCATAGGCCTGATCCGATGGAATCACCAGACGCCACTTCGCGCCGACCGGCATATTCTGCAACGCGGTGCGCCAGCCGGCGATCACGCTGTCGAGGCTGAACCATTGCGGTTGAGTGTTCTGATCGAACACCGTGCCATCCGGCAAGCGACCGACATACAGCACCTGCACTTTTCCATCAGGGCCGGCCTTGGCGCCGGTACCTGGTGTGAGTTCGGTCAGCAGGATGCCATCGGCCAGTTCCTTCACACCTGGCTTGGCTTTTTCTGCGGTGAGAAAACGCTGCTCGTTTTCCATCGCCGCCTCACTCGAAGGCTGCGACGTGTGCTCGGCATTTTGCGATTCGTGGTCGGCGAGGATCTGTTCGATTCGTGCCTCGCTCAATGTCAGTGGCTTGCCTTGATAAGCCTGCTGCAAACCTTCGATCAGTGCCTGAATCTGCAATTGCGGAACCTCCTGACGCAGGCGTTCGCCAAGGCTGGCGCCGAGGCTGTAGGCCAGATCATGAGCATCGTTCGGCGTGGTTTTTTCGTCAGCGTGGGCTGCGGAAAAAATCATGCAGAGGGATAAAAAAAGGTAGCGCGACATCGGCACTCTCCGTCCTGAGATGCGGTGGATTATGCCAGCGCGAACGTCTGCAACGGTGAACTGCTTTCGACTTCAGGCAGAACATTTTCACTTCGTTGCAACGCAAGCGTTTCGATACTGTCAACATCACCTAGCGGCGGTAGCAGCAGAGGTCTAGTATGAGCCGCACTCACGTCAGCCAGGAGGTAAACCATGTCGGCCACCAAGAAGCCTGTAAATACTCCGTTGCACTTACTCCAACAACTCTCGGGCAGCCTGCTCGAGCATTTGGAAACCGCTTGTTCCCAAGCCTTGGCTGATGCTGAAAAACTGCTCGCCAAACTGGAAAAGCAACGCGGCAAGGCACAAGAGAAACTGCACAAATCCCGCACCAAATTGCAGGACGCAGCAACCGCCGGTAAAGCCAAGGCACAGACCAAGGCCAAAGGCGCAGTGAAAGAACTTGAAGACCTGCTCGACGCGCTGAAGGATCGTCAGTCCGACACCCGCAGCTACATTCTGCAGCTCAAGCGCGATGCTCAGGAAAGCCTGAAGCTGGCGCAGGGCGTGGGTCGCGTGCAAGAGGCGGTGGTCAAGGCGTTGTCTTCCCGTGCGGCTAAACCAGCTGCCCCGGCGAAGAAAGCTGCAGCCAAACCAGCGGCGGCAAAAGCACCGGCGAAAACCGCTGCGGCCAAGCCTGCTGCAAAAGCTCCAGTGAAAGCAGCGGCCAAACCTGCTGCGAAACCAGCTGTGAAAAAAGCCGCAGCAAGTGCTGCAAAACCGGCTGCCAAAACCACCGCCGCCAAACCTGCGGCTGCCAAATCGGCCGCGGCAAAACCGGTTGCTAAAACCGCAGCAAAACCTGCTGCAAAACCAGCAGTGCGCAAAGCTGCTCCAGCGAAAACTGCTGCCGCCAAACCAGCCGCTAAACCGGCTGTAAAAGCTGCCGCCAAACCCGCTGTAAAACCGGCCGCCAAAACTGCCGCAGCAAAACCTGCTGCCAAGGTTGCCGCGAAGCCAGTCGCCGCGAAGCCAGCAGCGAAACCAGCCGTTAAGCCTGCTGCAAAAGCAGCTGCCAAGCCGGCTGCAAAACCTGCCGCCAAACCAGCAGCCTCGGCAAAACCAGCTGCCGCTGCCGCCAAGCCTGCCGCTGCCAAGCCGGCCGCCAAGCCAGCAGTAAAACCGGCTGCAAAACCAGCGGCAAAACCTGCCGTGAAAAAGCCGGTTGCTGCCAAACCAGCCGCCGCCAAACCAGCTACAGCGCCAGTCGCCAAGCCAGCGACTTCGGCACCGGCCGCTGCTCCAGCCGCTTCTACCTCGACCACCACGACTGCGCCAACGCCAGCCGCTGCGTCGAGCGTCGCCAGCAATCCGACCAGCGCTTCCTAACTGCCGGTCACCGCGGCGCGCAGCACTTGCAGCGCGTCGCGGTTCGGGTTGGCGCCCATGCCAGCCAGATTCTCCAGCCATTCCTTACACGCTGACGCCTCGTTCGACGGCCATTCCAGCGTTGCCTGTTGCAGTTGCCACAGCAGATGCCGCTCGGCTTCCAGCTCCAGTGCTTTCATTTGTTCACGCAGTTTCTTGAGGACCGGGTCATCATTGGCCAGGGTTTTCCACTGAGTGCGCAAGGCACGCAATGGCTGCACAACCTCCATATCCCAAGGTTCAACCAACGCTTCAAGTTGCCGCACGCGCTGTTCGTCGCAGGCTGTGCCGCGCTGTTCCAGCCATAATCCGCAGAGCAGCAGGCACACGTTGGCCCCCGCCGATTGCAGCTGCAGGCAAGCGTGTTCCACGCCCGGTCGGGCGTAAGTGGCAAGGGAAAAACTCCACAGGTCAGAGGACATCGTGCTTCTCGCGCCAGTTGCGAGCGAAGCTGGTAGACTCCGCCGCCATTATGATTCGACTTCAGAACCTGACTTTACAGCGTGGCCCGCAACGTCTGCTAGAAGACGCCGAGCTGACCCTGCACGCCGGCCATAAAGCCGGCCTCATCGGTGCCAACGGCGCCGGCAAATCCAGCCTGTTCGCCTTGATTCGGGGTGAGCTGCACCCGGACTCGGGTGATTGCTACTTGCCGGCCGACTGGCGTATCGCCCATATGCGCCAGGAGATCGAGACGCTTGAGCGTCTTGCCGTCGACTATGTGCTCGATGGTGACCTGCGCCTGCGTGAGGTGCAACGTGATCTTGCCGTTGCCGAAGCAGCCCACGACGGCACCGCTCTGGCCCGCCTGCATGCGGAACTCGACAGCGCCGACGGCTACACCGCCGATGCGCGAGCGCGCAAACTGCTGGCCGGTCTCGGCTTCACCAATGAGCAGATGGACCGTCAGGTCGGAGATTTCTCCGGTGGCTGGCGGATGCGTCTGAACCTGGCGCAGGCATTGATGTGTCCTTCGGACCTGTTGCTGCTCGACGAACCGACCAACCACTTGGATCTCGACGCGATCATCTGGCTTGAGGACTGGTTGAAAAACTATCCCGGCACGCTGCTGTTGATTTCTCACGACCGCGACTTCCTCGACGAAGTGGTTGATCACGTGGCGCATGTCGATCAGCGCAAAATTACCTTGTATCGCGGCGGCTACAGCGCGTTTGAGCGTGCCCGTGCCGAGCGTCTGGCCCAGCAGCAACAGGCCTACGAGAAGCAGCAGGTGCAACGTGCACACATGGAAAGCTACATCGCCCGCTTCAAGGCCCAGGCCACCAAGGCCCGTCAGGCGCAGAGCCGGATCAAGGCGCTGGAGCGCATGGAAGAGCTGTCCGCCGCCCACGTCGATTCGCCGTTCGACTTCGTGTTCCGCGAGTCGACCAAGATCTCCAGCCCGCTGATCGATCTGTCCGATGCGCGTCTGGGTTATGGCGACAAAACCGTGCTGGAGAAGGTCAAGCTGCAACTGACCCCCGGCGCGCGCATCGGTTTGCTCGGCCCTAACGGCGCCGGTAAATCGACCCTGATCAAGAACCTTGCCGGCGAGCTGGAACCGCTGGCCGGGCGCCTGACCCGTGGCGAGAACACCGTGGTCGGCTATTTCGCTCAGCATCAGCTCGACTCGCTGGACTCCAAGGCCAGCCCGTTGCTGCACTTGCAGCGTCTGGCTCCGGGCGAGCGTGAGCAAACCCTGCGCGACTTCCTCGGTGGTTTCGACTTCCGTGGTGCGCGCATCGACGAACCGGTACTGAATTTCTCCGGTGGCGAAAAGGCCCGCCTGGCGCTGGCGCTGATTGCCTGGGAACGGCCGAACCTGTTGCTGCTCGATGAACCGACCAACCACCTCGATCTGGAAATGCGCCTGGCGTTGACCATGGCGTTGCAGGAATTCAGCGGCGCGGTACTGGTGGTCTCTCACGATCGGCATTTGCTCAAGAGCACCACCGACAACTTCTTCCTGGTCGCGGACGGCAAGGTCGAAGAGTTCGACGGCGATCTTGAAGACTATGCACGCTGGCTGGTGGAATACCGCCAGCGCAACGCCCCTGTCAGCAATACGCCGGTGAATCCGGACAAGACCGACAAGAAGGCTCAGCGTCAGGCTGCCGCTGCGTTGCGTCAGCAACTGGCGCCGCACAAGCGCGAAGCCGACAAGCTCGAAGCCGAGCTGGGCAAGTTGCACGAGAAACTGGCGAAGATTGATGCCAGTCTCGGCGACAGCTCCATCTACGAGCCTGCGCGCAAGAACGAATTGCGTGATCTCCTGGCCGAACAAACCAGGCTGAAAGTGCGCGAAGCCGAGCTGGAAGAGTCCTGGATGGAAGCGCTGGAGTTGCTCGAAAGCATGCAAGCGGAGCTGGAGGCACTGTCCTGATGGATGCCTTCAAGCTGCCATTGCCGGCGGTGTGGATCGAGCCGATCTGGCTCGGTGTGCAGATTCTGCTGATCCTGCTGGCCGGTTATCTGGCCCAGCGCTTTGTCGCCAAAGGCCTGACCCGCCTCGGCGAGCGCTATCCGTTTCCGCCACAACTGCTGATGCCGCTGCGTGGTGGTTTGCGCTGGCTGATCATGGGCAGTGCACTGATCTTTGTGCTGGAGCGTCTCGGGGTATCGGCGACGGTGCTGTGGACGGCGCTGTCCGGTTTCGTTGCGGTGGCGGCGGTCGCGTTCTTCGCGATGTGGAGTGTGTTGTCGAACCTGCTCTGCGCGATTCTGATCTTCACCGTCGGGCCGTTCCGCCTCGGTGATGTGGTCGAGTTGGTCGACACCACCGACAAGCCCGGGGTCAAAGGGCGGGTGGTCGCGATCAATCTGCTGTACACCACGCTGATCGAAGCGGAAGAACTTGGCACCGGCAGCGCCATGGTGCAGGTGCCGAACAGCTTGTTTTTTCAACGCTCGGTGCGGCGTTGGCGCGGGACTGATGTGTTCCCTTCGAGTGGTTTCGAGAAGTAAGTTTCCAACAAGCAAGATCAAAAGATCGCCGCCTTCGGCAGCTCCTACAGGGGATCGTATTTCCATGTTGGAGCTGCCGAAGGCTGCGATCTTTGCTTTTGGCCCCAAACCGCATTAGCTTGGACGTCTGTCACGATTCTGAGTCGAGGTGTGCGATGGAGCTTCAAACATGGCTGGCGTTCTTCGCTGCCTGCTGGGTGATCAGTCTTTCCCCGGGCGCTGGCGCCATTGCGTCGATGTCCAGCGGTCTGCAATACGGCTTCTGGCGCGGTTACTGGAACGCCCTGGGCCTGCAACTGGGCCTGGCTTTGCAGATTGCAATTGTCGGCGCCGGCGTAGGCGCGATCCTTACTGCATCGGCCACCGCATTCCACGCGATCAAATGGTTCGGCGTGGCTTACCTCGTGTACCTGGCGATCAAGCAATGGCGCGCGCTGCCCATGGACATGAGCGATGACGGCGCAGTGCGTCCGATCGGCAGGCCGCTGGCGCTGGTGTTCCGTGGCTTTCTGGTGAACATCAGCAACCCCAAGGCGTTGATCTTCATGCTTGCGGTGCTGCCGCAGTTCATCAATCCGCATGCGCCACTGCTGATCCAGTATCTGTTGATTGGCGTGACCATGATCTGTGTTGATCTGGTGGTCATGGCCGGTTACACCGGACTGGCATCCAGGGTGCTGCGTCTGTTGCGGACACCGAAACAGCAGAAACGCATGAATCGCACGTTTGCCGGGCTGTTCATTGGTGCGGCGGCGTTTATGGCGACGTTGCGCAGGGCTGCGGTCTAAAGTTTGCGGACACAAAAAAAGGCGACCTGTTCAGGTCGCCTTTTTTCTGCCCGCAGGCTTTTGTGGTTGGCTCTTGTGGCGAGGGGATTTATCCCCGTTGGACTGCGCAGCAGTCCCGTCTCCGGGGCCGCTACGCGTCCCAACGGGGATAAATCCCCTCGCCACAGGGTGTCATTCCAACGGCTAGTGCAAAATCACCGGCGCAGTATCACGCGGCAGGTTGTTGCGCTGCGGTGCCTCGCGAGGCTGTTCGTAGCCGTTGCCACCGAGCTGTTGGCTCAGTTGCGCGGCCACGTCTTCACCCAGTGCCTTGGACACCTCACGCACCACCCGTGGGCGGTTCAGCGAGATCTTGATGTCGCGGTGGTTCACCAGTTTGGTGTCTTGACCTTCGCCCATCGCCGTGAAGGCCGAAGTGATCTCGTACGTCTTGGTGTTGATCAGGCTGAAGTCCGCCACCAGCGTCAGTGCCAGCACGGCTGAATAGCTGTCGGTGTTCGCCAGCTCGTTCATGTCCTGGGTGAAGTCGATGTCCGACACGGTGCCGAACAGCACATAGTCGGCGCCCTTGAAGTTGCCGGCCTTGATCCGCTTGATCACGTCGTAGACGTCACCCTTGGACGAAGCGGTGTACGGCGTGCCCTGCACCAGCTGGAACATGCCGGTACGGAGCATTTCACCCTTGATGTCGCCGGTGAATTTACGCAGTTCGCCTTGCTCGATGTAGCTGGTGGTGGCTTCGATCTCGTTGTAGCTCGAAGAGCCACTTGCACTGTAGTAACCCTCGCGGTGATTGCTCTGGGCCGAAACGATGTGGATGTATTGCTCCACACGTTCCTGATACGCCAGATCCGTCACTGCGACTTTCGGGGCCGCTTGCGCGCTGAACGCGCAAGCCAGGGCCATCATGCCAATCCATGTGCGCATCGATTAACGCTCCGTGGTTTTGCGGATCTCTTTTTCGTCCATCCACTCGGCCAGACCGCTTTCGACGTCGATCAATTGCAGGCTGAATTTGTAGAAGACGTCTTTGTAGTCGCTGCTGCGCTTGACGATCGAGCTGATCGAACCTTCGATGCGGTACTTGGCAGCGATCATGTTGCCAGTCTTGGCCACGGTGCTTTTTTTGTACAGACCGCTCTGGTTTTGCAGCTTGAGCTGGTCAACCTGGCTCTGCATGGCAGTGTTGTCGCTGGCGAAGCGGGCAACGCCGGTCTTCATCAACTGAGTCTTGATGCTGGTGGTGATTTCGCGGGTATCGATGTACTCGCTGGTCTTGTTCTTCACGTCGTAGACCTGAACCACCGGACGGCCCTGCAGAATGCCGGACTGGGCCAGCGAGCGGGTCATCGACTCGGCGATCATTTGCAGATCGGTCGAACCGAATTCGTTGGTCACGGTTTCAACCGCTTTGGTGTCGCCGTAGCTGATGTTCTTGCTGCCCAGAGTCGGCGAAGTGTTGGCGCAACCGGAGGCCAGCAGGGCGAGGACAGCGATGAAGGAAAAGCGTGCAAACATGGGAGTGCTCTCTGAATCAGGAATAGGGTGGCGTGCTTAAGGCTTCTTGAGTTCCAGACGGAAGTCCACGGCTTTAGGGGTCGGCGCGATGCCTTGGATGAAGCTGGTCTGCGCGCCATACATCATTTGGCTTTTCCAGACTTCTTCTTCGGCGATCGGGAAACCTTCCGGGCCAAGCCAGGCGAAGCGGTAGTAGAACGTCTTGTTGCTGTTGAGCGTATTGGTCAACTGCACATTGACGGTCATGAAGCCGTTCTCACGGGCAACGCGCATGGCGCCGACCGCGATGTGCTTCTGCGGGCCCATGGCCACGACCTTGCTCGCGGCACTGCCGGGCTCCGGTGGTGGCGGGGTGGCGCAGCCGGCCAACAGGGCCAGGGCGACAACGGCGATGAGTTTGAAGCGCATGCAAAGACTCCGTTCTTAAGGTTGTTTGAGGCTGGCCACGGCAGTCGGGCTGGCGCTCGGGATGACATGAGCGGCAACGCCGCCGGCGAAAACCTGATTGCCCACGGCACGCAGGCTGATCACCTGATAACGCTGGTCGACGGTGATCTTGACCAGCGAGCCGCCCACAGCGCTCGGCAGGGTGACTTGGTGTTCACCTTTCTTCAAGCGCAGACGCACCACCTGAGTATTGTCCGGCAGGGTGCGCCACGTACGGGTATCGGCACCTTCGAGCACAGCTGAAGAAATACCCACTGCCAGCCCGGCCAGCGGATTGGTTTCGTTGATCTTCTTCTGCGCCACACCTTTGGTGATCGCCCGCACGGTGGTGCGCAGGATGATTCCCGGCATGTCGTCACGCAGGGCGCGGCGGGACATGGCGGTGGTGCTGTTGAGCGCGGTCAGGTCCAGTTGCTGGCCATCGACACCAATCTGCGCGAACGGCGCGGTGCTGGTGTCTGGCTTGATCACCGGGAACGACAGCGGAGTGATCACTACATTGTTGGAAATCGGCAATGGCAGCGGAATGCGGATCGAGTCGCGGGACGGCGCCAGACCGCTTTGCACGACGATCAGGATGTCGCTGTCATCAGACTTGCTCGGCTTGTCGAGATCGATCAGCGCCTGTTCCAGCAGTTTGGTGTTCGGACGCAGTTCGGCAGCCTTGCGATAGCCCGGCGCGGCGAGGTCTTTTTCACCCAGGGCTTCGTAGACGAAACCGGCCAGGTAATGGCTGAACGCACTCTGGTAGCTGTTTTTCAGACCGACCACTTCCGGCGCATCGAGACTGGCAACCGGATAGCCTTGCAGATCCTTGTACTGGGTCTTGACGCCTTCTTTCTCGGCCTCTTCTTCGCTCTTGAGGTATTCCTTGTCGCGCAGGTCGGCGATCACCGCTTCACGTTCGTGAGTCTTCTTGATCGCGGTGCGGGCGCCATCGAAGTCATTGACCGCCAGCAGGTTCAGGGCCATTTGCGTGGTCAGCATGACTTTTTCGTAGTCGTAGCCTTCGTAGCGACGGACCTTGTCGTTGACGATAAAGCTGCCGAACTGAGCGAGGTATTTACCGGTGTCGAGCTTGACCGAGTCTTCCCACTGGCCAACCACCTGATCGGCATGACCCCAGGCATTCTGGCTGCCGGACAAGTCACCCTTGGCGCGCAGCAGTTCACCTTTCTCGAAGTAATAGAGCAGGTCTTTGTCTGGGCTGGTGTTGTTCTTTTCCAGCAGTGTCAGAGCGGCGTCAACGTTGCCGGAAGCCAGTTGCTGGTTGGTCTGGGCCAGTTCGGAGTCGTAGTTGCGAAACGCTGAACAGCCGGACAACAGAGTGACGGCGCTGAGCGCGATCAGAGTGGGAGCGCGGAATGCCATGGGGGTACTTCTTCCCTGAGCTTGAAACTGCATCAGCCGCCTGTGCTGGTCGGGCTGGTGTGACCCATCGACAGTGGCGCTGGCCTCCTGCCAATTCCTCATAACCAGAGGAGCTTTTATGCCATATCGCGATAGCGAGGGCGCGGCATTATAAGCGAGCAATACTGGCCATGTAATAGCTTTTTAATTGCACTGGTTAGTTATGTGCCATTACTGGTCGATTCCTGCGGTTTTGCCCGCTAATGGCAATTCGGGCAGAACCAGTGCCGGTCCTATATAAAAATCCTGGCCGCGGAAAATCCGCAGGTAGAACACCTGATGCGGCTGATCGACGCGTACCGTGAAGCCGTCTTCGGCCCGGTAGTAGGGGAAACGCAGGCGGTGCAGGCCTTTCTTCAGGCGCAGTCGGGCGACCAGGGTTTTATCCGGCAGGGTGCGCCAGGTACGCGTGTCAGCCTCTTCGAAGGGGTCTTTCTCTGTGACCACCAGCGAAGCCTTTTCCGGGTGGCGTTCGTTCTCCTGAGCCTGACTGATGGCGGCCATGTTGGCGCGAAACATCGCGCGAGAAATGATTGCCGGCATGTCATCGCGCAAGGTGCGCATGGCCATGTCGGTGACGCTGTTGATCATGGTCAACGGTTGTTGTTTGCCG
This sequence comes from Pseudomonas sp. McL0111, assembly GCF_052567255.1. Classification (NCBI taxonomy): domain Bacteria; kingdom Pseudomonadati; phylum Pseudomonadota; class Gammaproteobacteria; order Pseudomonadales; family Pseudomonadaceae; genus Pseudomonas; species Pseudomonas sp. McL0111. Next base: position 1,818,470 of record NZ_CP199585.1, read on the forward strand.
TCAACCAGGAGGTAGGTCACCGCTGGCGTGAGGGTGTCGGGCACCATCACCGGGAACGAGATCGGGGCGACAATCGTCAGGTTCTCGTTCAGCCGCACCGGAATCGGCACCTGCACCGAACTGCGCGCCGGGGCAAAACCGCTTTGCACAACCACAAGGATCTCGCTTTCATCGTCTGCTGGCGGCGGCTTGTCGAGATTGCGCAAAGCCTTCTCGAGAAACGCTACGCCCGGGCGCAACTCGATGGCCTGACGATAACCCGGTGCCGCAAGACCGCGTTCGCCCAAGGCTTCATAAGTGAAACCGGCCAGATAATGGCTGAACGCACTTTGATAGCCGTTCTTCAGTTCAACCACTTGCGGGGCGTCGAGGACGGCGACCGGATAGCCTTGCAGATCCTTGTAGTGCAGCTTGATCCCTTGGTTTTTGGCCTGTTCTTCGGCTTCTTCGTATTGCCGTTCGCGCTGGCGGGCAATCAGGGTTTCGCGTTCGTGGGTTTTCTTGATGTCGGCGCGGGCACCGTCGAAATCGTTGTCCGCCAGTTGGTTGAGGGCCATTTCCGTGGTCAGCATGACCTTTTCGTAGTCGTAGCCGTCGTAGCGCAGCAGCTTGTCGTTGACCAGCATGGTGCCCATTTCATTGCCGAAGCGGGTCAGCAGTTTCATGGCGCCAGAAGGGTCGGCCTCTTCGCGCTGGAAAATCATCCGGTCAGCCGTGCGCCAGGCTTCCTGGCTTTTTGGCAGGTTGGTACCGGCGCTGAGAATGGCGCCTCTTTCCAGGTAATACAGCAGATCCTTGTCTTCCCAGGGATTGTGCAGCTTCAGCAGGTAGAGCGCTTCGTTGAGCTCGCCTTTCGACATTTCATCGATGGTCTGCTGCATCTCCTGATCGTAATTGCGGTAGGCGGCGCAACCGGCCAATTGCAGGATTGCCCCGAGCAGCAGTAAGACCAGCAAGCGATGGCGCATGGAGGCTGTTTCTTCCTTGAACGAAACGGGCGAGAAGGTGGCGCATTATAGAGATGGATAATGGCCCTGTGCTGCGATGTTTTTGCTCTGTTATATGTTTGAAAAGTGCACTAATCACGGTGTTAAGGGGGCAGGGGTTGGGCTAGGCTTGTGCGCTTGCCGCTCAACTGACTCCCGGGGTTTCGATGAATCAACTGCTGGCCATGCGTGCGTTTCGTTGCATCGTCGATTGTCGCGGCTTCAGCGCGGCGGCCGAGCGTCTGGACACGACGCATTCGACCATCTCCCGCCAATTGCAGCAGTTGGAAGCCGAACTCGGCACGCGCCTGATCAACCGCAACACGCGCAATTTCAGTCTGACCACGGCGGGTCAGCAGTATTACGCCGCGTGCGTCGACATTCTCGAACGTCTCGACCAGGCCGCAGTAGCGGTGGGGCAAGCCCATGAAAGTCCCAGCGGATTGCTGCGCATCAGCGCACCGATGGTGATCGGCACCCTGGAGCTGGCGAGCTGGTTGCCGGCGTTTCAACAGCGCTACCCGGATATTGAAGTCGATCTGTCCTGCGATGACCGCTTTGTCGATCTGATCGCCGACGGCTTCGATGTGGCGTTGCGCATTTGCGGGCCGCTGGCGGATTCCTCTTTGGTGGCGCGGCTGCTGACGGTCTCGGACATGCTGCTGGTGGCCTCGCCGGCCTATGTGGCGCGGCGTGGTCTGGTGCGTCAGGTGCGCGAACTCGCCGAGCATCAGTTGCTGGCGTTTTCCGGCGGCAGTGACTGGTCGCTGACCGATGCTCGCGGTGCGACCAGCAACGTGCGGGCGCAGGGCCGTTTCAAGGCTGACTCGATCAGTTCGCTGCATGCCGCTGCGCTGGCTGGCGTCGGCATCGCCGCGTTCACCCGGGCCACGGTGCAGGAGGATCTGCTGCGCGGTCGGCTGGTGCAGATCCTGCCCAACTGCTCGCTCGGCCAGCGTCATTACTACGCGTTGTATCCGCATGCCCGACATGTCGCGCTCAAGGTGCAGGTGTTTGTCGATTTCATGCTTGATCACTATCGCAATGCGACGGCGCCACTGCGCTAAAACGCCGCGAGACAGCGACAAAGCTTGAGGGAAACGTCTTCGAAGGGAACAATGTGTTACTTCGTATTTCCAATTGAGAATGATTCATGACTGCCTCGTCCCGATTCCTGGCCTGGCTGGTGTTGCCGTTGTGCGCCCTGAGCAGTTTCAATCTGCTGGCCGACACGGTGGAAAGTGCACCTCAGGCGCTGCACCTGCTTGATTACATCAGCGCGGATTACCCGAATACCGTGCAAGCAGGCCAAGTCATCGACGAGTCCGAATACCGCGAGCAACTGGAATTCACCCAAGCGCTGCAAGGGCTGATTGCCGACATGCCGGCCAAGCCGGAAAAAGCCGCGCTGGAGCAGGGTGTGAGTACGCTGCACGCAGCGATCAGCGCCAAACAGGACGGCGCGCAGATCGCCCGTCAGGCGCGCCAACTGGGTGCACAACTGGCGGTGGCCTACGAGGTCAGTCAGGCGCCAATTATCACCCCTGATCCGACTCGCGGCGCGCCGCTCTACGCCCAGCAATGTTCGGTGTGCCATGGCGACAGCGGAGCCGGTGACGGCCCGGCAGGTGTCGGCATGGTGCCAGCGCCCGCCAACCTGCGCGACGCGGCACGCATGGATCACCTGAGCCTGTACGCGATCTATAGCACCCTCGGCCAAGGTGTCGAAGGCACCGACATGCCGGCCTTCGCCGATCAACTCGACGACCGTCAGCGCTGGGATCTGGCCACCTACATCGGCGGATTCAGCGCCGATGCGGCGGCAGGCAAATCCGACAAGGCTTACAACATCGCCGATCTGGCCCGCCAGACCCCATCCGAAGTGTTGGCTGCCGAAGGCGCGCAAGCTGCCGCGACCTTCCGCGCCCAGCGTTCGCAGCCGCCGCAGGTCAAGCGTGGCCCGGCACAGTTGCTCGATTACACCGCTGCAACCCTCGACAAGAGCCTCGCCGCTTACCGTGCCGGTGAGCGCGATCAGGCCTATGACCTGTCGGTGGCTGCGTATCTGGAAGGCTTCGAACTGGTCGAAAGCTCGCTGGATAACGTCGATGCCAACGTGCGCAAGGACACCGAGAAGTCGCTGATGGCTTATCGGCAGTCGTTGCAGGATGGTCTGCCGGTCGAACAGGCCGAGCAGCGGCTTGATGTCGCCAAGGCCAAACTCAACGAGTCGGCTGGCCTGCTCGGCAATGACGGCTTGAGCTGGTCGCTGAGCTATATCTCCGGTCTGCTGATTCTGCTGCGCGAAGGTCTGGAAGCGATTCTGGTGCTGGCGGCGATCCTCGCGTTCCTGCGCAATACCGGCCAGCAATCGGCAGTGCGCAGCGTCAACGTCGGTTGGGGTCTGGCGCTGTTGACCGGTCTCGGGACCTGGGCACTGGCGGCGTATGTGATCGATGTCAGCGGCTCGCAGCGCGAATTGCTCGAAGGCGCCACGGCGCTGTTCGCCAGTGTCATGGTGTTGTGGCTTGGCGTGTGGATGCATGACCGTCGGCATGCAGCGGCCTGGCAGGATTACATCAAGAGCAGTCTGGTCGGCGGAGGCGGGCGTTTCGGTTTTGCGATCCTCGCGTTCTTCTCGGTTTATCGCGAACTGTTCGAAGTGATCCTGTTCTATGAAACCCTGTGGTTGCAGGCGGGGCCCGCCGGGCATGACGCGGTGCTGGCTGGCGGCGCGACGGCGCTGGTGCTGCTGGTCGGTCTGGCGTGGGTGATTTTGCGCGGCTCAGCGAAATTGCCGTTGACCCTGTTCTTCAGCATCAACGCCGGTCTGCTTTGCGCCTTGTCGGTGGTGTTTGCCGGGCATGGCGTCAAGGCGTTGCAGGAAGCGGGGATCTTCGGCACGCGGCCGGTGGCGTTCTTCGAGTTCGATTGGCTGGGGATTCATGCCGATGCGTATTCGCTGACGGCGCAGGCACTGGCGATTCTGGCGATCATTGTGTTGTATGGCCGTAGTCGGATCGCCGAGAAGAAGCGGGTGACCGCTTAACTGCATTCGCTGCGCTCATAATCGCGAGCAGGCTCGCTCCCACATGGATGGTGTATTTCCTGTGGGAGCGAGCCTGCTCGCGAAGCTTTTTAAGGGGTAAACAAAATGCGTGTATGGATCGATGCCGACGCCTGTCCGCGTGCGGCCAAGGATCTGGTGGTCAAGTTTGCGCTCAAGCGCCAGTTCGAAGTGGTGCTGGTCGCGGGGCAGCCGCAGATCAAACCGGCGCTGGCTATCGTCAAACTGATCGTGGTGCCGAGCGGCCCGGATGCGGCGGACGATTATCTGGTGGAACACGCGGTGCCCGGTGAGCTGGTGATTTGCAGCGATGTGCCGCTGGCTGACCGCCTGGTGAAGAAGGGCGTCTCGGCGCTCGATCCACGCGGCAAGGAGTTCGATGCGCAGAACATGGGCGACCGGCTGGCTGTACGCAACCTGTTCACCGATCTGCGTGAGCAGGGCCAGATGAGTGGCGGCCCCGCGCCGTTCGGCGAACGCGAGAAACAGGCGTTCGCCAATGCGCTGGACCGAATCCTTACCCGCCTGACCCGCAAGCCCTGATTCAACTCGATCCCCTGTGGGAGCGAGCCTGCTCGCGAATGCGGTGTGTCATGCAACAAAACTGTTCCCTGAAACACCGCTATCGCGAACAGGCTCACTCCTACATCAGGTCGTCTCAGGCATCGTTTTCGTGGGTCAGTTCCAGCACTCGATCCACCAGTTTGTTGATCCCTGATGCCGCTTCGCTGATGTTCTGCGCCAGCATGTACGCCGGGGTCGTCACCAGTTTGCGTGCCTTGTCTTCGATGATGTCGGACACCGCGCAATCTTCGTGGGTGGCGCCCATCTTGTTCATCGCTGTGGCGGTGTCGGCGTCATTGCCGATGGTGCAGGTCACGCCGGGGCCGTAGATTTTTGCCGCCAGTGCCGGCGAGATGCACATCAGGCCCACCGGTTTGCCCGCTTCGGCAAATGCTTCGGCCAGTGCCAACACTTCGGGTTGCACGCTGCAGCCAGCGCCTTCGACGGCGAAGTTCGACAGGTTCTTTGCCGCACCAAAACCGCCGGGCACGATCAGCGCATCGAAGTCATCGACGCTGGCTTCGCGGATGTCCTTGATGTTGCCGCGGGCAATGCGCGCCGATTCCACCAGCACGTTGCGCGACTCGGGCATTTCTTCGCCGGTCAGGTGATTGATCACATGCAATTGCGCGATGTTCGGGGCAAAGCACTGCACCTGCGCGCCGCGTTGATCAAGGCGTAGCAGGGTGATGACGCTTTCGTGGATCTCGGCGCCGTCGTATACGCCACTGCCGGACAGGATCACTGCAACTTTTTTGCTCATGGGTTTCTCTCCTGATTCATGGCGCTAAATGTCCACTAATTTGTCGCTCGTTGCCATAGGGTTAAATCGCGGCTAGACCTAGGATCTGTGCTCAAGACTTCAGTCGAGAAGCTTCATGGACTTGATTCTGTATGCGGTGCCGTTTTTCCTGCTGTTGATCGCACTGGAGCTTGTCGCTGACCGTTGGCGCGGGGTCAGCAACTATCGCCTGGCCGATGCGGTAAACAGCATCAGCACCGGTGTGCTCTCGACCACCACCGGCCTACTGACCAAAGGCGTCGGGCTGCTGACGTATGCGTTTGCCCTGGAACATCTGGCGCTGTTCAGATTGTCGGCGAACAGCGTCTGGGTCTGGGTGTTGGCCTTCGTCCTCTACGACTTTTGTTATTACTGGCTGCATCGCATGGGCCATGAACGCAACGTCCTCTGGGCCGCTCACTCGGTGCATCACCAGAGCGAGGACTACAACCTCTCGACCGCATTGCGCCAGACCAGCACCGGGTTTCTGCTGGGCTGGATCTTCTACCTGCCGATGGCGGTGCTCGGTGTGCCGCTGTTGGTGTTCGTCAGCGTTGCGGCGCTGAACCTGCTCTATCAATTCTGGGTACACACCAAGCACATCCCCAAGCTCGGCTGGTTCGAGTGGTTCTTCGTCACGCCGTCCAATCATCGGGCTCACCATGCACAGAACGCTCTCTACATGGATCGCAACTACGGCGGGGTGTTCATTCTTTGGGATCGGCTGTTCGGCACCTTTCAGGAAGAGGACGACAACGAGCCGGTGATTTTTGGCGTAACCACGCCGCTGGCCAGCTGGAATCCGTTGTGGGCGAATCTGCAGTTCTATGCGCAGCTGTGGAATGACGCACGTCGCGCCGAGAGCAAGTGGGACAAGCTGCGGATCTGGTTCATGCGTACCGGTTGGCGGCCGGCAGATGTCGCCGCGAAATATCCGATGAACAAGCCGGATCTGACGCAGTTCTGCAAATTCGATGTGCCGCTCGACAGTCGGCAACAGTGGTACGTCGCGGCGCAGTTTTGCGTCTACATCGCGTTGGGCAGTTACTTGATGAACCTGGAACGAAGTCTGCCTACCGCAGCGTTGGTACTCGGTTGGGGGGCGGTGGCGTTCGGTGTGTTTGCGCTGGGTGTGGCGCTGGAGAATCGCCCGTGGGCGCTGAAAGTCGAGCTGTTGCGGTTGTTGTCGAACCTGCCGCTGGTGTGGCTGGCGCCCATGCTCGGGCTATGGCCGGCCAGCCCGGTGATCTGGGCTGGCCTGCTCAGTTACAGCCTGCTCAGTGGCATTGGTCTGTATGTGTGCCGCCAGCGAATTACTCGGCTGGCGTCTTAGGCTCGGCGGCTTTGGCCTGTTCGGCTTTGTGGATTTGCTCGTCTTCGTAGATCTTCTTCGCCAGACGGGCATTCTTGAAACGGCGGCGCAGCCACAGGCCGACACCGAGGATCAGCAGCGCGCCGAGCACCCACAGCTCGTACTTCTTGATGCTGCCGAGCATGCCCTCCAGCACCGCGCCGAAGTGATAAGCAGCGGCGGCCAGAGCCGTGGCCCAGATTGCTGCGCCAATCCCGTTGAGCAGCAGATAGCGTCCCGGCGGATAACCCGACAGGCCGATGGCCACCGGCATTACCGTGCGCAAGCCATAAACAAAGCGGAAACTCAGGACCCAGATGTCTGGATGCTTGCGGATGTGCTCCAGCGCCCGGTCGCCCATCATCTGCCAGCGCGGTTTGCGCGCCAGCAACTTGCGCCCGTGCTTGCGTCCGAGGAAGTACCACAGCTGATCGCCGGCATAACTGCCGAAGAACGCCACAACCACGACCAGGTTGATATCCATGTATCCACGGAACGCGAGGAAGCCCGCGAGCACCAGGATGGTTTCGCCTTCGAAGAATGTGCCAAGAAACAGCGCAAAGTAACCAAAGTCATGCAGAAATTGTTGGAGCATTGTCTGGGTGCTGGCGAAATGAACGCGCAGCCTAACCCTTCAGACACATTCATGAAAGTGTCCAAATGTGTCTCGACGTGAACATTTCCTACACGGACAATGGAATAAGGCTACCTGTCACAGGACACACATAACTGTCATCTGTTGGTCATAATGGCCGTCTATAACTGTCACGCTCGCCCGTTTGCGCGGGCTCAGGAGTCCGCCGTGAGCTTTACCCCCGCCAATCGCCTGTTCCCTGCCACTCGTCTGCGACGCAATCGTCGTGATGATTTTTCGCGTCGGCTGGTGCGGGAAAATGTGCTGACGGTCGATGATCTGATCCTGCCGGTGTTCGTGCTCGACGGTGAAAACCGCCGCGAAGCCGTGGCCTCGATGCCGGGTGTGGAGCGTCTGAGCATCGACCTGCTGCTCGAAGAAGCCGCGAAATGGGTCGAACTGGGCATCCCGGCGCTGGCGCTGTTCCCGGTGACGCCACCCGGACTCAAATCCCTTGATGCCGCTGAAGCCTGGAATCCGCAAGGTATTGCCCAGCGTGCTACTCGCGCCCTGCGTGAGCGTTTCCCTGAGCTGGGCGTGATCACCGATGTCGCGCTGGACCCGTTCACCACCCACGGGCAGGACGGTATTCTCGATGAAGAAGGCTACGTGCAGAACGACATCACCGTCGATGCACTGGTCAAACAGGCTCTGTCCCACGCCGCCGCTGGCGCTCAGGTGGTCGCGCCATCCGACATGATGGACGGCCGGATTCAGGCGATCCGCGAAGCGCTGGAGATTGCCGGTCACGTCAACGTGCGGATCATGGCCTACTCGGCCAAGTACGCCAGCGCCTACTACGGGCCGTTTCGCGATGCCGTCGGTTCTGCTTCGAATCTGGGCAAGGCGAACAAAGCCTCCTATCAGATGGACCCGGCCAACAGCGACGAAGCGTTGCACGAAGTCGGCGCCGACTTGTCTGAAGGCGCGGACATGGTCATGGTCAAACCCGGCATGCCGTACCTGGACATCCTGTTTCGGGTAAAAGATGCCTTCAAAGTGCCGACCTTCGTCTATCAGGTCAGCGGCGAATACGCCATGCACATGGCGGCGATCCAGAATGGCTGGTTGAGCGAAGCAGTGATCCTCGAATCACTCACCTCCTTTAAACGTGCCGGCGCTGATGGCATCCTGACTTACTTTGCTGTCCGCGCCGCTCAATTGTTACGAGAGCAGAAATAGCCCTCCCAGGAACATCCGATGAATACCGAAGGACTGACTGAAGTTGCCGTAAAAGACGCTCAACCGGTGGTCGAGCAAATCACCGAAACCCCGCCGGAGCTGGAGCCAGCTCCGCCCGCGCCGGTGGCCGAACCGGCTGCGGCGGTTCCGGCGATTGCCATTCCCGGTCTGGATGACAGCAGCCTGTACATCCACCGCGAGCTGTCGCAACTGCAGTTCAACATCCGCGTGCTGGAACAGGCGCTGGATGAGTCCTATCCGTTGCTGGAACGATTGAAGTTCCTGCTGATCTTCTCCAGCAACCTCGACGAATTCTTCGAAATCCGCGTTGCCGGCCTGAAGAAGCAAATCACCTTCGCCCGTGAACAGGCCGGCGCCGATGGCTTGCAGCCGCATCAGGCGCTGGCGCGCATTAGCGAACTGGTGCACGGTCATGTTGATCGCCAATACGCGATCCTCAACGAGATTCTGTTGCCGGAGCTGGAAAAGCATCAGGTGCGCTTCATCCGTCGCCGTCATTGGTCGACCAAGATCAAAACCTGGGTACGCCGCTATTTCCGCGACGAGATCGCGCCGATCATCACCCCGATCGGACTCGACCCGACGCACCCGTTCCCGTTGCTGGTGAACAAGAGTCTGAACTTCATCGTCGAACTCGAAGGCATCGACGCCTTCGGTCGCGATTCCGGTCTGGCGATCATCCCGGCGCCGCGTCTGCTGCCACGGATCATCAAGGTCCCGGAAGAGGTCGGCGGCGCTGGCGACAACTATGTATTCCTGTCGTCGATGATCCACGCGCACGCCGACGATCTGTTCCAGGGCATGAAGGTCAAGGGCTGCTACCAGTTCCGTCTGACCCGAAACGCCGATCTGGCGCTCGACTCCGAAGACGTAGAAGACCTGGCTCGTGCCCTGCGTGGCGAGTTGTTCTCGCGTCGGTATGGCGATGCCGTGCGGCTCGAAGTCGCCGACACTTGCCCGAAACATCTCTCGGACTATCTGCTCAAGCAGTTCAACCTGAGCGAGACCGAGCTGTATCAGGTCAACGGCCCGGTGAACCTGACGCGGCTGTTCAGCATCACCGGTCTGGACAGTCAGCGCGAGCTGCAATATCTGCCGTTCACCCCGCAGATCCCGAAACTGTTGCAAAACAGCGAGAACATTTTCAGCGTGGTCAGCAAGCAGGACATCCTGTTGTTGCACCCATTCGAATCGTTCACGCCCGTGGTCGATCTGCTGCGTCAGGCAGCGAAAGACCCGCATGTATTGGCGGTGCGCCAGACCCTGTACCGTTCCGGCGCCAACTCGGAAATCGTTGATGCCCTGGTCGATGCTGCGCGTAACGGCAAGGAAGTGACCGCGGTCATCGAGTTGCGTGCGCGTTTCGACGAAGAGTCCAACCTGCAATTGGCCAGCCGCCTGCAAGCGGCCGGTGCAGTGGTGATCTACGGCGTGGTCGGCTTCAAGACCCACGCCAAGATGATGCTGATCCTGCGTCGCGAGGCCGGCGAGATCGTGCGTTACGCGCACCTCGGCACCGGTAACTACCACGCCGGCAACGCCCGCCTGTACACCGACTACAGCTTGCTGACCTCCGATGACGCGTTGTGTGAAGACGTCGGCAAACTGTTCAGTCAGTTGATCGGCATGGGTAAAACGTTGCGCATGAAGAAGCTGCTGCACGCGCCGTTCACCCTGAAGAAGGGCATGCTCGACATGATTGCCCGCGAGACCCAGTTCGCCCTCGACGGCAAACCGGCGCACATCATCGCCAAGTTCAACTCGCTGACCGATCCGAAGATCATCCGCGCGCTGTACAAGGCCAGCCAGTCCGGTGTGCGCATCGATCTGGTGGTGCGTGGCATGTGCTGCCTGCGTCCGGGCATCGCCGGGGTTTCGCACAACATCCATGTGCGCTCGATCATCGGCCGGTTCCTTGAGCACACCCGTGTCTTCTACTTCCTCAACGGTGGCGAGGAGCAGATGTTCCTCTCCAGCGCAGACTGGATGGAGCGCAACCTCGACAAGCGCGTCGAGACTTGCTTCCCGGTAGAAGGCAAGAAGCTGCTGACCCGCGTGAAGAAAGAGCTGGAGCTGTACCTGACTGACAACACCCACAGCTGGAGTCTGCAGTCGGACGGCCGTTACATCCGCAACACGCCAACCGGCAACCAGAACCCGCGCAGTGCGCAGGCGACTTTGCTGGAGCGCTTGGGCAGCCCGATTTTGCCGGTTAGCAGTTGACCTTCAAATCTGGCGCAATAAAAAAGGCGATCCTGATGGATCGCCTTTTTTGTGCCTGCACTGATTACCTGTGGCACAGGTTTCTCTGAGTTAGTGCACGGTAAGGATGATGCCCACCCGTGTCAGCCATTCAGCCTCAAGCCCGAAATCCGCCTGGGTCAGCTGATTCTCATCCAGCCAGTTCTCCGGGAATTCGACGTCGAGGCTGTCGCCCTTGGCGTGCAACACCACCTGCGGCATGGTCTGGGTGCCTCGAATGTGGTGGAACAGAATCGCAAAGCGCAGCAACGCACACAGGCGGATCAGCTTGATTCCGTCGTCGCCAAAGTCGGCGAACTTGTCCTTGGGAATGTTGCGGCGATGGCCGCGAACCAGCAGTGCGAGCATCTGTTGGTCTTCACGGGAGAACCCGGCGAGGTCCGAGTGCTCGATCAAATAGGCGCCGTGCTTGTGATAGTGATAGTGAGCGATGTCGAGACCGACTTCGTGCACTTTCGCTGCCCAGCCGAGAAGTTCGCGCCAGATACCGTCATCCAGTTCCCAGTCTTGAGCCACCTGATCAAACGCGTGCAGCGCCTTGCGTTCGACTCGCGCAGCCTGTTCCAGGTCAACGTGGTAACGCTCCATCAGCGACGTCAGGGTGCGTTCACGCACGTCTTCGTGATGATGGCGACCGAGCAGGTCATAGAGCACGCCTTCGCGCAGTGCGCCTTCGCAGTGATCCATGCGTTGCAGTTCGAGGGCGTCGAAGATCGCTTCGAGAATCGCCAGTCCTGCCGGGAAAATCGCCCGGCGATCCGGTTTGATGCCTTCGAAGTCGATCTTGTCCGAGTCGCCGAGCTTGAACAGTTTGCGCTTGAGCCAGGCCAGCCCTTCGGCGTTGACTTCGCCGGTACCATGACCGCCAGCCTTCAAGGCCAGACCGATGGCACGGATGGTCCCCGAGGAGCCGATGGCTTCATCCCAGGTCAGGCGGTGCAGGGCGTGTTCGATGCTCATGATCTCCAGCCGCGCCGCTGTGTACGCCTGGGCGTAGCGAGCCGGGGTGATCTTGCCGTCCTTGAAGTAGCGCTGAGTGAAGCTGACGCAGCCCATTTGCAGGCTCTCGCGCAGCAACGGCTCGAAGCGCTGGCCAATGATGAATTCGGTACTGCCGCCGCCAATGTCGGCGACCAGGCGTTTGCCCGGGGTGTCGGCCAAGGTGTGCGATACGCCGAGGTAAATCAGTCGCGCTTCTTCACGGCCGGAGATGACTTCCACCGGGTGACCGAGGATTTCTTCGGCGCGGTGGATGAATTCTAGGCGGTTACGCGCTTCGCGCAGGGCGTTGGTGCCGACGATCCGCACGGCGCCTAGCGGCATACCGTTGATCAGTTGGGCAAAACGCTTGAGGCAATCGAGCCCGCGTTGCATCGATTCTTCGTTGAGCTTGCGCTCATCGTCGATGCCGGCGGCCAGTTGGACCTTTTCGCCGAGGCGCTCGAGAATACGGATTTCGCCGTTCTGGGCCTTGGCCACGACCATATGAAAGCTGTTGGAGCCCAAGTCGATTGCGGCGATCAGGGACAGATTCTTGGCTTTGGATTGCGGCATGGTCAGGGGGGTCTCGGTCGATAACCCCGACATCGTGCCACGATCAAACGCCGCCGCCAACGCGTACGGCGCAAAGCCTTGATATGGCGCAGGAATGCCGGTGACCGCTGCGCGGTCAATCGCGAGCAGGCTCACTCCCACAGGTTTTTGCGCCGAACACACAATCCGGTTCCACCCGAAAACCCTGTGGGAGCGGGCTTGCCCGCGAAGAGGCCAGTAAAACCCCTACAGTTTCTTCAGGCTGTCGCCTCTACGCTACCAATAAAATTCGCCAGCTCCGCCGTCTGCGGATTGGCAAACAACACCTTCGGATCGCCCACCTCATGCACCTTGCCATGGTGCATGAACACCAGTTTGTCGCCGACCTCGCGGGCAAAGCGCATTTCATGGGTGACCATGATCAGGGTCATGCCTTCCTTGGCCAGTTGCCGCACCACGGCCAGCACTTCATTGACCAGTTCAGGGTCCAGCGCCGAGGTGATCTCGTCGCACAGCAAGACTTTCGGCGACATCGCCAAAGCACGGGCAATCGCCACCCGTTGCTGCTGCCCGCCGGACAGTCGATCCGGAAACGCATCGAACTTCTCGCTCAACCCCACCCGGGCGAGCATCTGCCGCGCCAGTTCGGCGGCTTTGGCCTTGGGCACTTTCTGCACCACTTGTGGTGCGAGCATCACGTTCTCGCCGACGGTCAGGTGCGGGAACAGATTGAACTGCTGGAACACCATGCCGACTTTCTGCCGCAGGCTGCGCAGATCCGCGCGGGCGGCATCAAGGTATTCGCCATCGACTTCGATCACGCCGTCATTGATCGATTCCAGACCATTAAGCGTGCGCAACAAGGTGGATTTGCCCGAGCCGCTGCGGCCGATGATCGCCACCACCTGGCCTTCCTCGACACTGAGGTCGATGCCTTTGAGTACATGGTGATCGCCGTAATACTTATGCAGGGCGGAAATTCTAAGCAGAGGCATGCAGTCTCCTTTCCAGATAGCGCGCACTGAGGGACAAGGGGTAACAGAGCAGGAAGTAGCCGGCGGCGACGAGGCCGTAGACCATGAACGGTTCGAACGTGGCGTTGGCGAGCATGCCGCCGGTCTTGGTCAGCTCGGTGAAACCGATGATCGAAGTCACCGCAGTGCCTTTGACCACTTGCACCGAGAAGCCCACGGTTGGCGCCACGGCAATGCGCAGGGCCTGCGGCAGGATCACGAAGCGCAGTTGCTCCAGCGGGTTCAGCGCCAGACTCGACGAGGCTTCCCACTGACCGTTGGGAATTGAATCGACGCAGCCGCGCCAGATCTCTGCCAGATAGGCGCTGGTGAACAGCGTCAGGGCAATCGCCGCCGCCATCCACGGCGAAATGTCTATACCGGCCAGCGCCACACCGAAAAACACCAGAAACAGCTGCATCAACAGCGGCGTGCCCTGGAACAGCTCTATCCAGGTCCGGGCGATGTTGCGCGGCAGGGCGTTTTTCGAGATGCGCATGACCATGATCAGCAAGCCGACCAACCCGCCACCAATGAATGCCACCAGCGACAGCGCCAGCGTCCATTGCAGACCGATAAGCAGGTTGCGCAGGATGTCCCAGAAGGTGAAATCGCTCATACGCTGCTCCTGCTTATGAAGCGGCGCCCGATCCAGTTCAGCAACTGGCGGATCAACAAGGCCATGCACAGGTAGATCAGCGTGGTCAGGGCGTAGGTTTCAAAGGCGCGGAAGTTGCGCGACTGAATGAAGTTGGCAGCGAAGCTCAGCTCCTCGGTGGCGATCTGTGAACACACCGCCGAACCGAGCATGACGATGATGATCTGGCTGCTCAGCGCCGGCCAAACCTTGCCCAGCGCCGGTAACAACACCACATGCCGGAACGCCTCGAAGCGACTCATCGCCAATGCGGCTGCGGCCTCCAGTTGACCCTTGGGGATCGCCTGAATGCCGGCGCGGATGATCTCGGTCGAATACGCACCGAGATTGATCACCATCGCCAGCACCGCCGCTTGCCACTCGGAAATCTGCACCCCGAGGGACGGCAAACCGAAGAAGATGAAAAACAGCTGCACGAGGAATGGCGTGTTGCGGATCAACTCGACATAGACGCCGAAGATTGCCGAGAACGGGCGGATGTTCCACGCCCGCACCAGCGCGCCGACGATGCCTACGCCAACCCCGAGCACCGCACCGATGGCCGTCAGCTCAAGGGTGAACAGAGCACCGCGCAACAGCAGGTCGGTGTTTTGCACCACCGGCAGGAAATCGAACTGATAGGCCATTAATTAACTCCCGCCCGAGCGATCAAAGATCGGCCGGCAGCGGCTCTTTCAGCCAGGTTTGCGAATTCTTTTCCAGCGCACCGTCGGTCTTGGCGGTGGCGAGGATCTCGTTGACCTTGCTCAGCAGTGCCGGCTCGTTCTTGTTCACGCCGACATAGACTGGCGAATCCTTGAGCTTCACTTTCAGCGCCGGCACGCGTTTCGGATTCTTTTCGCTGATCGCGACCATCACCACGTTGCCGCTGGCGATCAGATCAACCTGGCCGGCGAGATACGCGGCGATGGTCGAGTTGTTGTCTTCGAAGCGCTTGATGGTCACGCCTTCAGGGGCAACCTTGGTCAGTTCGATGTCTTCGATGGCGCCACGGGTAACGCTGATGGTTTTGCCCTTGAGGTCGTCGAGGCTGGTGATCGCGGCGTCCGGCGGGCCGAACACGGCGAGGTAGAACGGCGCGTAGGCATGGGAGAAATCGATGACTTTCTCGCGCTCCGGGTTCTTGCCGAGGCTGGAAATCACCAGGTCGACCTTGCCGGTGGTCAGGAACGGGATGCGGTTGGTGCTGTTGACCGGGGTCAGTTCGAGTTTGACCTTGAGCTGCTCGGCCAGCAGTTTTGCGGTATCGATATCGAGGCCGCGAGGTTTCATGTCCGGGCCGACCGAGCCGAACGGCGGGAAGTCCTGCGGCACGGCAACTTTCAATGTGCCGCGTTTGACCACGTCATCGAGACCGTCGGCGTGGGCGGAAACCTGACTCAACATCAGACCGGCAAACAGGGCAGCGAGGAGGGCGCTGGAACGCAGGGACATGGCAAATCTCCGGGATCGGCTGGAAGTGATTTCTGCGATCGGACAGAGCATGGGGCATGCCAACCCACCGTAATCATCACGGCAGGCCACGGTTTTGCCGGGTTTGTTCGGTCTTACTGGTCTGAACAGTCAGGTTGGTTTTCGCACCCCGATAGCGCATCGCAGCCCAGCGCCGAACCCCGCTGGGGCACGACTTGCCGGATGTTGCGAATAGCTTTACAACTAGCCGCACATTGGCCTGGCTCGTCTGGAAAACCATGAACTCGATCTCCCGCGCCGTACCCGAAGTGGCGCTGCAAGCTATTCGCAAACTGATCACCGAACAGGGTTTCGGCGCGGGCGATGCCTTGCCTTCGCAGCGCGATCTGGCCGTGCAGTTGGGGGTTAGCCGGGCTTCATTGCGCGAGGCGCTGTCGTCGCTGAGTGCGTTGGGTGTGGTGAGTATTCAGCCGGGCAAGGGCGTGTTCGTACAGGCGCCGGTTGATTTGTCACGCAGTGAAGGCGCGCTGGGCTGGCCATTCGCGGCGCAGGCCTCGCCGCTGGATATCTTTCAGTTGCGCTATGCGCTGGAAGGCTTTGCTGCGGGGCTGGCGGCGGTGACGTTGAGTACCTTTGAGCTGGACGCGCTGGAGGACAACGTCGCGGCAATGCGTGAGCAGTTACGGGCCAGCGACTTTGAAGCCGCAGCGAAACTCGACTTCGAATTCCACCGGCGCATCCTGCTGGCCAGCGGCAATCAGGCGATGCTGAGCATCCTCACCGCCAGTGCCGAGATCTTTCTCGAGAGCCAGAAGCTACCGTTCATCCGGGCCGAACGTGCCATGGAAACCTGGCAGGAACACCGCAAGATCCTCCGGGCACTCGCCCGTCGAGCCTCCGGCGCGGCGCAAAAAGCCATGCAGGAGCACGTGCGCAACGCTGCTCTGCGCACCGGAATTGCCTTCATCGCCCCCGCCACGGCGTGACTTGAGCTATACCCAAACTCATGGGGCACCATAGCAAGACTCAATCATCTGCGACTTCCTGAACAAGGGAAGGGCGGCTATGATGGGCCACGTTTTTTTGCTTACAACCTGGAGAATTCCATGAGCAGCGATCTTATCAAACACGTTAGCGACGCTAGCTTCGAAGCCGACGTACTCAAGGCCGAAGGCGCTGTACTGGTCGACTACTGGGCTGAATGGTGCGGCCCTTGCAAAATGATCGCCCCGGTTCTGGACGAGATTGCCGAGACTTACAAAGGCAAGCTGACCGTTGCCAAACTGAACATCGACGAGAACCAGGAAACCCCGGCCAAGCACGGTGTGCGTGGTATCCCGACTCTGATGCTGTTCAAGAACGGCAACGTTGAAGCGACCAAAGTCGGCGCGCTGTCGAAGTCGCAACTGGCTGCTTTCCTCGACGCCAACATCTAAGCGTCGCAGTAAAGTGTCTGAAAAAAAGCCCCGCAATTAGCGGGGCTTTTTGCGTATTCAGGGCTAGACGCTCCGAAATTCAGGTGGTACATTCGGCCCCGCACTGGTTTCTCCAATGCCCCCTGCTAGCCGCCGCCGACGCACTCCTTTTCGAACTAGTTCGCGATCCTGTCGCCTTCTCCGCGGCGCGGCCTCATTAAGCCAAAAGCTTAATTTCCCCCCTCCATAAATGATTACGTCATTCCTATATGAATCTGACTGAACTCAAGCAAAAGCCGATTACCGAACTGCTCGAATTGGCCGAACAGATGGGCATAGAAAATATGGCCCGTTCGCGCAAGCAGGACGTGATTTTCTCCCTGCTCAAGAAGCACGCGAAAAGCGGTGAGGAAATCTCCGGTGATGGCGTGCTGGAGATTCTCCAGGACGGCTTCGGCTTCCTGCGCTCCGCTGACGCTTCCTACCTGGCCGGCCCGGACGATATCTACGTCTCGCCTAGCCAGATCCGCCGTTTCAACTTGCGCACCGGTGACACCATCGTTGGCAAGATCCGCCCTCCGAAGGAAGGCGAGCGGTATTTCGCACTGCTCAAGGTCGACACGATCAACTTCGATCGTCCAGAGAACGCGAAAAACAAGATTCTCTTCGAGAACCTGACCCCGCTGTTCCCGACCGTGCGCATGAAGATGGAAGCCGGCAACGGTTCCACCGAAGACCTGACCGGTCGAGTGATCGACCTGTGCGCTCCGATCGGCAAAGGCCAGCGCGGTCTGATCGTTGCACCGCCGAAAGCCGGTAAAACGATCATGCTGCAGAACATCGCAGCGAACATCGCCCGTAACAACCCTGAAGTTCACCTGATCGTGTTGCTGATCGACGAGCGTCCGGAAGAAGTAACCGAAATGCAGCGCACCGTGCGCGGCGAAGTGGTTGCATCGACCTTCGACGAGCCGCCGACCCGTCACGTACAGGTTGCCGAAATGGTGATCGAGAAGGCCAAGCGCCTGGTCGAACACAAGAAGGACGTGGTGATCCTGCTCGACTCCATCACCCGTCTGGCCCGTGCCTACAACACCGTGATCCCGAGCTCCGGCAAGGTGCTCACCGGTGGTGTCGATGCCCACGCCCTGGAGAAACCGAAACGTTTCTTCGGCGCTGCGCGGAACATCGAAGAAGGCGGCTCGCTGACCATTATCGCCACCGCACTGGTTGAAACCGGTTCGAAGATGGACGAAGTGATCTACGAAGAGTTCAAGGGTACCGGCAACATGGAACTGCCTCTGGATCGCAAGATCGCCGAGAAGCGTGTGTTCCCGGCCATCAACATCAACCGTTCCGGCACCCGCCGCGAAGAGTTGCTGACTGCCGACGACGAACTGCAGCGCATGTGGATTCTGCGCAAGCTGCTGCACCCGATGGACGAAGTTGCCGCCATCGAGTTCCTGATCGACAAGCTGAAAACGACCAAGACCAACGACGAGTTCTTCTTGTCGATGAAGCGCAAGTAATACGAAAGCCGCTTAAAAAGGAGCGTCCCGAAAGGGGCGCTTTTTTTTGCGCTCGCGGTGCATAACTTTCCTGGCTGGCTAATGTCCTTGTTTGATCGGCTTGTATCCGAACCCACAAGGAGCGCTATGCACACGTTTGGCAATCGCCGTGATATCGACGGATTACGGGCACTCGCGGTTATTCCCGTCGTGCTGTTCCATTTCGGCTTCAGTACATTCAGCGGCGGTTTTGTCGGCGTTGACGTGTTCTTCGTCATCTCCGGATTCCTGATCACCACAATCCTGTTCCGTGAAATCAGCGCCCAGCGCTTCAGCTTCCTTGATTTCTGGGGGCGCCGGGCTCGTCGTATCCTGCCGGCCTTGAGTGTGGTTGTGGTGGTGACGCTGGCGTTGGGTTGGCTTTTGCTGACACCCAAAGACCTTTCCGAACTGGGGCGTACGGTTCGTTACCAGTCGTTGTTCATCTCCAACATCCTGTTCATGCGTCAGGACGGCTACTTCGAGCCTGCTTCGGAGCTCAAACCATTGCTGCACACCTGGTCGCTGGCGGTGGAGGAGCAGTACTACATCTTCTTCCCGCTGATGATGGTGTTGATGGTGCGCCACATCCGCCATTGGCGTTGGCTGCTGTTTGGCGTGCTGCTGGTGTCGTTCGGCCTGAACATTATCTACATCGAACGCAGGCTCGAATTTGCCTTTTTCTCGTTGCCAACCCGGGCCTGGGAATTGCTCTGCGGGGCCATGCTGGCGGTGATGCCTGCGCCGAAACTGGTTGTACGAACGTGGCTGCGTCAGTTGGTCGGTCTGGCTGGACTGGCGGCAGTGCTGGTAGCGGTGTTCACGTTTGACAAGTCCACGGTGTTCCCGGGCTGGGCGGCATTGCTTCCGGTATTGGGCACGACCGCGTTGATCTGGTCTGGCGCGCAGGGGCCGACGTGGGCTGGCCGGCTGTTGAGTGCCCGCGCCCTGGTGTGGGTCGGTCTGCTGTCCTATTCGCTTTACCTGTGGCATTGGCCGGTTTACGTGTATGCCAACGCGATTTCCATCGACGGCATCCAGCCTCTGGAAGCGATTGGCTGGATGGCCCTCGCGCTGGGTCTTGCATGGCTGAGCTTGCGTTACATCGAGCTGCCGTTTCGTGAAAAGCGAGTGTTTGCCAGCCGCAACTCGGTATTGATCGGTGGTTTGATCTCTATCACGGCTCTGGCTGTGACGGGGACGGCGATTGACCGGGCGCAAGGTGTGCCCCAGCGCATGACCGGTAAAGCGTTGGAGTACGCTCAGTCCCGGGAATGGCAGGCCGGGCAGGTGAAATGTATGCAGGTAAGCACGGACAAGGCGCTGGACAAAGCATGCCTGCTGGGCGGTGAACAGAAGTTAGCGGCGACAAAGATGTTCTGGGGTGACAGTCATACCGCCGCGTTGTTACCGGCCATCGAAGGAAGCGTCAGTCAAAATGGGCCGCCAGTGTGGTTGTACAGTCTGAGTGCCTGCCCGCCGATTATCGAAGATGTATTACGTCAGCAGTGCAAAGACTTCAATAAGCGAAACATGGAGAAAGTTCTCAGCCTCGGGATCAAGGACGTGGTGTTGGCGGCCAACTGGAGCTTGTACGTTTATGGCCGTGAAGACGGCGATGGCGACAGACAGTTCCTGCTTGATCGCAAAGACAATACGCAGCAAGCCGAACGGCGCATGGCCGCAGCGCTCAAGGCGCAAGTGGCCGAGCTACGTGACGCGGGCGTGCAGGTCTGGCTGTTCAAGGAGGTGCCGCTGCAGCACAAGAGTTTCATCAACCGTCTGACCAGCCTGGCGCGAATCGGGCGCTCGGCCGAGGGGCTCGGTCGGCCGCTCAATGAACATCTGGCGCGTCAGCAATTTTTCACTGACCTGTTCAACTCAATGAGTGCCGCGGATTCCGGTGTGCACGTCCTCGACCCGACACCGTTCATGTGTAAGGACGGGCTGTGCGCCATCGATGTCGATGGCCATTCACAGTACAAGGATGCAGATCATCTTTCTGACATGGGCAGTGCCAGATTGAGCCCTTTGTTTGCGCCGATACTGCTGGGCACCAACCACAATTGAGCAATGCCAAGCGCTGACGGGCTGCTGTTTGCCCGTCAGAGCAGGTAGGATGTACGCCTATTTTGAGGGTGCCATCGTCAATGAAATTCAAGGATCTTCGGGATTTCGTGCAGCAGCTTGAGCAGCGCGGAGAGTTGAAACGCATCCAGATTCCCGTCTCGCCGGTGCTGGAGATGACCGAGGTGTGCGACCGCACGCTGCGGGCCAAGGGCCCGGCGTTGTTGTTCGAGAAGCCGACCGGTTACGACATCCCGGTGCTTGGCAACCTGTTCGGCACACCCGAGCGGGTCGCCATGGGCATGGGTGCCGAGTCGGTCAGCGAGTTGCGCGAAATCGGCAAGCTGCTGGCGTTCCTCAAGGAACCGGAGCCGCCGAAGGGCTTGAAAGACGCGTGGTCGAAGCTGCCGATCTTCCGCAAGATCATCGCGATGGCGCCGAAAGTCGTCAAAGACGCGGTGTGCCAGGAAGTGGTTATCGAAGGTGATGATGTCGATCTGGCGATGCTGCCGGTGCAGACTTGCTGGCCCGGCGACGTCGGCCCACTGATTACCTGGGGCCTGACCGTCACCAAAGGTCCGAACAAGGACCGGCAGAACCTCGGCATCTACCGTCAACAAGTGATTGGTCGCAACAAAGTCATCATGCGTTGGCTCAGCCACCGTGGCGGTGCGCTCGATTTCCGTGAGTGGTGCGAGAAGCATCCAGGTCAGCCGTTCCCGGTGTCCGTGGCCCTCGGTGCCGATCCGGCGACCATCCTTGGCGCAGTGACGCCGGTACCGGACAGCCTCTCCGAATACGCCTTCGCCGGTCTGTTGCGCGGTAACCGCACGGAATTGGTGAAGTGCCGTGGCAACGACTTGCAGGTGCCGGCGACTGCCGAAATCATCCTCGAAGGCGTGATTCATCCGGGCGAAATGGCCGATGAAGGCCCGTACGGCGACCACACCGGTTACTACAACGAAGTCGATAGCTTCCCGGTATTCACCGTCGAGCGCATTACCCACCGGATCAAACCGATCTATCACAGCACCTACACCGGTCGTCCGCCGGATGAGCCGGCGATCCTCGGCGTGGCGCTGAATGAAGTGTTCGTGCCGATCCTGCAAAAGCAGTTCCCGGAGATCACCGATTTCTACCTGCCGCCGGAAGGCTGCTCGTACCGCATGGCCATCGTGACCATGAAGAAGTCGTATCCGGGCCATGCCAAGCGCGTGATGCTCGGTGTCTGGTCGTTTTTGCGACAGTTCATGTACACCAAGTTCGTTATCGTCACCGACGACGATATCAACGCCCGGGACTGGAACGACGTGATCTGGGCCATCACCACGCGCATGGACCCCAAGCGTGACACGGTGATGATCGATAACACGCCGATCGACTATCTCGACTTCGCCTCGCCGATTTCTGGCCTGGGCTCGAAAATGGGCCTCGATGCCACCCACAAGTGGCCGGGTGAGACCACTCGCGAGTGGGGCCGTGTCATCGTCAAGGACGACGCCGTTACTCAACGGATCGATGCCATCTGGAATCAGTTAGGAATAGATTGATGCGTGTAACCCTGCAGCCCTCCGGAGCGGTACTTGAGATACAGCCCGGTGAGCGGATTCTCGATGGTGCGCGGCGCCTTGGCTACGAATGCCCGCAAAGCTGCCGCAATGGCAATTGCCACGTTTGCGCGGCGTTGCTGGTGGAAGGTCGGGTCGAGCAGGCCGGCGATGTGCGTGACCACGGCGAGTTCTACACTTGCATAGCCGAGCCGCTGGAAGACTGCATCCTGCTGTGGGATGGCGTGCTCGCGCTAGGAGAACTGCCGGTGCGCAGCTTGTCGTGTCAGGTCATCGAGTGCCGGGATGTCGGTGGCGACACCTGGCGCGTGCGCTTGCGTGCGCCGGCCGGCAAGCCGCCGCGTTATCACGCCGGGCAGTATTTGCTGATCGAACGCGAGAACGGCGAGAAATCGGCGTTCTCCATGGCCTCGGCACCGCATGGCGGGCGAGACCTGGAAATCCATGTACTGGCGCGCGAACCCAGTGCGTTGAGCCTGATCGAGCAATTGCAGCGCAATCCGCTGGTGCGCGTCGAACTGCCGTTCGGTGATACCCACCTTGCGGAACTGCCCGACGGTCCACTGGTGCTGATCGCTGCCGGAACCGGCATGGGGCAGATCCACAGCCTGATCGAACATTGCCGGGCCAACGGCTTCAAGCACCCGGTGTATCTGTACTGGGGCGTGCGCCGACCGGAAGACTTCTATCAGATGGAACATTGGGACGAATGGGTGAAGTTGCCCAACCTGTTCCTGCACAAGGTCGTCAGCGATCAATGCGGCTGGGAAGGGCGCTGCGGGATGTTGCACGAAGCAGTCTGCGAGGACTTCCCTGATCTGAAACCGTTGCACGTCTACGCCAGCGGCTCACCGGCCATGGTCTATGGCACGCTGGACGCTTTGGTTGAAGCGGGGATGGATGCGCATCAGATGCGCGCCGACGTCTTCGCCTACGCGCCTCGTTCCTGAGTCGCGATTGAGCGTGCGTTACTAGAAACGCACGCCGGTCGTGACCATGGCCGCGTTGGCGCCGAGCAACACCAGTTCGGCAGCCACTGGCCCGTAATGAGTGCCCAGAGACGGAATGATCACCGGTGCAACACCGAAGTGATTGAGCGGGATCTTGTCCTTGTAGTCGCCGCGATAACCCTGCAACAACCCGCCGGTGAGTTTCAGGTAAACCGGATAATCGGCACTGTCGAAACGTTTGCCGACATAACCGTAATTTGAGCGCTGGCTGAACGAGTTACGAAAAGTCGCCCCGCCAAATACCCAGCCTGACGCCTGATTACGTTCAATGCCAATCAAGTCCTGATTGTTATTGTGTTCAGGGTCGGGAGAGTAGTGTTTGGTATAGACACTGGTCTGTGCATACCAGAACCCGCCGTCTTTCTCCGAGCTTTCCTGCGCCATTGTCTGGCCAGCCAGACTCAGCAGCAGTGCGGTCAAAATCCATGGGGTTTTCATTGTGCAGCCTCGGTAACGGGATGGCTTGCGCCAGAGGAAGGCCGTTATACGCGGGCGTTCAGCGACGGGACATAAAGAGATTCCGATATTTTAGTAGGAAATTTCCTTCGTACTCATGAACAAACCCTGAACAGGTGAGCGAATGCTTATGGATATGTCATTCAGGTATTTAAGACATTGGTGAAAGGGGATTAGGCTATATAAAAGCCAATGACCGGGCTGATAGCCGTTATTTGTCCTTATCAAAAGTGTCATACATCCTTTAGCACTTTTCGTTTTAGAGTTACTGCTATATGTTCTATGAAGCGAATTGTGCTTACATCTTGTAATACTTGCGGGGCCGAACACTACTGTCATGACAGCCATTGAATCTGCTTTTCTGAATCTGGCTTACCCTCCGCGGCTCGATCTGGGCGCGCAGCTGACGCACGAACAACTTCTCGTCTCGATGCAATCGACCATGGCGCGCCACAAGGGCGGGCCGGTGTGGCTGTTCGCCTATGGCTCGTTGATCTGGAAGCCGGAGTGTTCGTCCTCTGAACGGGTGCGCGGTCGGGTGCATGGTTACCATCGCGGCTTGTATCTGTGGTCGCACGAGCACCGAGGCACCCCGGAAATGCCCGGGTTGGTGTTTGGTCTGGATCGCGGGGGTTCTTGCAGCGGCTTTGCCTATCGGCTGCCGGAAGAGAATCTCGACAGTGCGTTGTATGCCCTGTGGAAAAGAGAGATGCCGTTTCCATCCTATCGCCCGCACTGGCTCAACTGCCGTCTTGAAGATGGCAGCCAGGTACAGGCCTTGGGATTTGTGCTGGAGCGACACCTGCCCAGCTATGCCGGCAACTTGCCGGATCATGTGCTGAGCCAGGTGTTCGAAAGCGCTTGCGGGCGTTATGGCACCACTCGCGATTATGTCGAGCAGACCGCACACGCTCTGCGTAGCCACGCCATGCCAGACCGGAATCTGGAGGCGCGGCTCAAGCGCTGTCAGTCAAAGACTGATCAGGCGACGGCTTCGCGGCTCTGACTGGCGACTTGTTTGTGCCAAAGGGTCGGGGCCAGGCAAACCATTGCCATAATGCAGCCGCCTACCAGAAGCACGAAACCACCGTCCCAGCCGAAATGGTCCACGGTGTAGCCCATCGCCGCACTGGCTGCGACCGAGCCACCCAGATAACCAAACAGGCCGGTGAAGCCCGCGGCGGTGCCGGCGGCTTTTTTCGGTGCCAGCTCCAAAGCTTGCAGGCCTGTCAGCATCACCGGACCATAGATCAGGAAACCGATTGAGAACAGGGCGATCATGTCGATGGTCGGGTTGCCTGGCGGGTTAAGCCAGTAGACCAGCGTCGCTACGGTGACCAGCGCCATGAACACCATGCCGGTCAGGCCACGGTTGCCACGGAAGATCTTGTCCGACATCCAGCCGCACAGCAAGGTGCCTGGAATGCCGGCCCACTCGTAGAAGAAGTACGCCCACGACGTGGTATCCACGGTGAAGTGCTTGGCTTCTTTCAGGTACGTCGGGGCCCAGTCCAATACGCCATAGCGCAGCAGGTAGACGAAGACGTTGGCCATGGCGACGTACCAGAGCATTTTGTTGCGCAACACGTATTTGACGAAGATTTCCTTGGTGCTGAATTCGTCTTCGTGGCTGGCGTCATAGCCTTCCGGATAGTCGTTCTTGTACTGCTCGATCGGCGGCAGGCCAACCGATTGCGGGGTGTCGCGCATGGTGATGAAGGCAAACGCCGCCACACCCAGGGCCACTGCTGCGGGTACATAGAATGCAGCGTGCCAGTCATTGAACAAGCCCATGCCAAGCAGAAACAACGGGCCGATCAGACCACCGCCAACGTTGTGCGCCACATTCCACACCGACACTACGCCGCCGCGTTCCTTTTGCGACCACCAGTGCACCATCGTCCGGCCGCTTGGCGGCCAGCCCATGCCCTGAGCCCAGCCGTTGATGAACAACAGGATGAACATCATCGTCACGCTGGACGTGGCCCACGGTGCGAAACCGAAAACGAACATCACGCCCGCCGAGATAAGCAGGCCGAACGGCAAGAAGTAGCGAGGGTTGGAGCGATCCGAGACCAGGCCCATCAAGAACTTCGACAAGCCGTAAGCGATCGCGATAGCCGACATTGCCAGACCCAACTGACCCCGGGTGTAGCCCTCGTCTATCAGGAATGGCATCGCCAGCGAGAAGTTTTTGCGCAGCAGGTAGTAACCCGCGTAACCAAAGAAAATACCGGCGAAGATCTGCCAGCGCAGGCGTCGGTAAGTGCTGTCTATTTTTTCTTCAGGCAATGGAGCCTGATGTGCGGCAGGACGAAAGAAAGCAAACATTCAAGAGCTCCAGATTTCTTGTTTTGACTGCGGATGCGAATGTTACAGTTTCGTTACCGAAAATAGCACCGGTTCGCATCGCCAAAACAGCGGAAAATGTTGGAAGTCGCATGTTCCTTTACGAACCTGTCGCTCAGCTGTAAGAACAGGGCGTTTTCACCACTTATCAACATCGAGTGACTTAGACTCGCGGCCAGTTCAGCCGATTGATCAGTCGAGATAAGAAATGCCACTGAAGGTTCGCAGGTTATTGCCGAGATTTTTTGTGGCGGCAGCACTCACCTTTGTGGTGCTGACCTTGATTTATGCTGATCATCCTGCCCATTCGGGCCTGCGCAATGCCACCGTATTGATCATTCGGCATGCGGAAAAACCGGATGTGGGATCGGTACTCAATGCCCGAGGCGAACAGCGCGCGGCAGCCTACGTCGATTATTTCAATCCGCTGAAACTCGACGGCCAGACCCTCACCCCCCAGCGTTTGATTGCTGCCGGCGACACCGCGGAGAGCTCACGCTCGCGCCTGACCCTGATCCCGCTGGCCCAGCGTCTGAACCTTGCGATTGAGCAGCCCTACCTCAATGGTGATCTTCATCAGTTGGTCAAACTGCTGCGCAAGAGCAATCAGGCGAAGACCGTGCTGATTGCCTGGCATCACGGACATATCAATAAACTGCTCAAAGCCTTCGGCGGCGACGCCACAGCATTGATGGGCCAGGAAAAATGGCCCGACGATGTCTACGACTGGCTGATCGTGTTGCGCTTCGATGAAAATGGCCGCCTCATCCCGTCTCGTAGCGAGAAAATTCAGGAACACCTGCTGCCGGGCGACATCGGCTATGCGCCCGGCAACTGATGACGTGCGTCCCAGGCTCAGCGCACCTGCACCACAACCTTGCCCACAGCCTTGCGCTGTCCAAGATCATTGATCGCCTGCGCCGCATTGCTCAGCGGATAGACCTGCGACACCAGCGGTTTCAGCTTGCCCTCGGCGAACCAGCCAAACAACTGCTGGAAATTCGCCGCGTTGTCCTGTGGCTGACGTTGAGCGAAGGAGCCCCAGAAAACGCCGAGCACCGCCGCGCCCTTGAGCAGGGCGAGGTTGACCGGCAATTCGGGAATGCGTCCGCTGGCGAAGCCGACTACCAGCAGGCGGCCGTTCCAGGCGATGGCGCGGATGGCTTGATCGAACAAGTCACCGCCGACCGGGTCGTAGATCACGTCAGCGCCCTGGCCATCGGTCAGGCGTTTGATTTCTTCCTTGAGGCTGGTTTCGCTGTAGTTGATCAGTTCGTCGGCGCCGGCCGCTTTGGCCACCGCGAGTTTCTCTGCGCTACTGGCAGCAGCGATGACCCGGGCACCCATGGCTTTGCCGATTTCCACGGCTGCCAGACCGACACCGCCGGATGCGCCCAGTACCAGCAGGGTTTCACCCGGTTGCAGGTTGGCGCGCTGTTTCAGGGCGTGCATCGATGTGCCGTAGGTCATGCTGAACGCGGCGGCGGTGTTGAAGTCCATCGACGGTGGAATCGGCAGGACGTTGTAGCCCGGCACCGCGACCTGTTCGGCGAAGCTGCCCCAGCCGGTCAGGGCCATGACCCGGTCGCCGACCTTCAAATGGCTGACTTTTTCACCGACAGCGCTGACCACGCCCGCCGCTTCACCGCCCGGAGAAAACGGGAAGGGTGGCTTGAACTGGTATTTACCCTCGATGATCAGCGTGTCCGGAAAGTTGACCCCGGCAGCGTGCACCTCCAGCAGGATTTCGTTCTTCTTCGCGACAGGACTGGCGACGTCTTCCAGCACCAGCGATTCGGCAGGGCCGAAGGCTTTGCACAGCACGGCTTTCATCAGGGCTATTCCTTTGGGAGTGATGGCCGATAAGTGTAGGTGTGTCAGTCAACGGGTCAACGAGCATGCCCGACCCTGATAGTCGCCCATAAGCTTGTGCTTGCGCGGCGGGTCGTTATGCTAGGCCGCAAACCGGATAAGGAGCGAATTGTGAAAGCGTGGATCATGTTGTTGCTGGCCCTGTCTCTGCCTGTGGCAGCGCTGGCCGAAGAAGCCAAAGAAGGCGAAGCGCCAAAGGTTAGCTACATCACCCTGAGCCCGCCTTTTGTGGGCAACTACGGGTTGGATGGCACACCGAAACTCAAGGTCTTCAAGGCTGACGTCGCGCTGCGGGTGACGGGTGATGAGTCGGCCAAACTGGTCAAGGCCAACGAACCGCTGATTCGCAATCAACTGGTGGCGCTGTTCACTCAGCAGACTACCGAAGCGATGGGCAGCATCGAAGGCAAGGAAAAGCTGCGTCAGGAAGCGCTGAAGCAGACTCAGCAAGTGATGAATGACGAGACTGGCAAGCCGGTGGTTGAGGATCTGTTGTTCAACAACCTGATCATTCAGTAAGACTTCTGCTGTCCGGGCGGGCCTCTTCGCTGGCAAGCCAGCTCCCACAGGATTTGCGGTGAAACACATTAATGTGATCGCCGCAGAACCCTGTGGGAGCTGGCTTGCCAGCGATTGCATTTTGTCAGCCGAAAAAAGTCTCAAGGCTTGAGCGCAATCACCGTCGCCCATTGCTCCGCCGTAACCGGCATCACCGACAACCGCGAACCCTTCTGCACCAACGGCATCTCGGCCAGCGCCGTCTGCTGTTTCAGATAATCAAGCTTCAACACCCGCGCAAACGTCTCGACATGGGCGACATCGATCGCGCTCCAGGCGTTTTTCTCGAGGCTGGCCTTAGGATCGAAGTAATGGCTCTCTGGCTCCAGCGCCGTCGGGTCAGGGTAGGCTGCCTTGATAATCTTGCCGATCCCGGCAATTTCCGGCTCCGGGCAGCTGGAGTGATAGAAAAAGAATTCGTCCCCAACCGCCATGGCCCGCAGGAAATTGCGCGCCTGATAATTGCGAACCCCATCCCAGCGCGCGGTGCCGAGCTTTTCCAGGCCTTTGATCGAGAGTTCGTCGGGCTCGGATTTCATCAGCCAATAGGCCATGTATTTTGCTCCTGAAACGGTCATTGGGCAGGTTGTCGGGCAATTTTATGACAAACCGACGGTCGGTTGACGTCAGCGTTTGCGCAGAGGGTCACGTTGACGCAAAATGCCGGCCTTTAAAGCTTGACGCTGCTGCACGGCCTACACACGGAAACCGCTGCTGTCATCGTGATGATGTGCCTTGAGGGGGGCAATCGATGAAACGCAAACCGGATTTACTATGGATTTTGGTTATTTTGTTCGGCCTGGGCGTCGTGACCACTGGTTATGCGCAGAGCCTGTGGGCCAACAAGACCGATGCACCGATTGAAGTCGCGCAACAAGTACAACAGTCGACCGCGTTCAAACGCTGAAACTGCCTTCCCGACGTCGCTGATCCGCGCGGCGTCTATCCTGCGAAATACCACGCCTTGTCGGTGACCGTGCCTTGTAACGGTACATCCCAACTCGCTTGCGCCAAGCGTTCGACCTTCTGACATTCATGGGCCAGCCCCAGCAGCGTCGGCTTGCGCCAGTTTTTTCGACGCGCCAGATACGCCAGGCTGCGGTCGTAGAAGCCACCGCCCATTCCCAAACGTCCACCGACGTCGTCAAAACCCACCAGCGGCAACAGCACCAGATCCAGCGTCCAGACTTTGCGTTGTCGAGCGAGGCAGGCGCGCGGCTCCAGAATGCGGAAGCGATTGGGTTTGAGTTTCTCGCCGGGGCGGATGCGCTGGAAAACCATTTTGGTTCGCGGCCAGGCACTGAGCACCGGTAGATAGGTCGCCTTGCCCCGACGCTGAGCTTCACGCAGCAGCAGGCGCGGATCGATTTCACCGTCGGTGGGCAGGTATAGAGAGATATGTTTCGCCCGGCGGAAATGCGGGTCTTGCGCCAGTTGCCGGTACAAGCCTTTGGCGGCCTGGCGTTGTTCGCTCTTTGACAGCGAGCGGCGCGCCTTGCGCAGCAGGCGGCGAAGTTGCGGGCGTGGTAGCAGCGCGGGTTCGGTCATGGTTCGGCTTCGGCAGGTGGGACGAAAACGTACGCATAAAAAATCCGATGTCGGTTTTCACCGACATCGGATTCGAATCAGGCTCCCCGGATGAACCGCTGTCAACTTAGCCCTTGAACCCGAAAGTTCAAGGTGGAAGATGCAGTAGACTTTAAGGCTTTCCGTCTAGCGGACATGCACACCAGCCCAACGTGCAACTTCCAGGGTAGTGCGAATCGGCTCAGGGACATCGTCAACTGGCAAGCACCCCAGGGAGTGCCGGGAGTATACCTCAAGCGGTCTGACGAATCAGCCCTTGGTGACGTCTGGCTCGGTGGCCAGCACCAGATCGACACGATCGAGCAAGTCGCGCACCTGTTCACGGGTCGAGCCGCTGGCCTGGATGTCCGGTCGCTCTTCTTTGTGCAAGAGATCGTGGGTGATGTTCAGTGCAGCCATCACGGCGATACGGTCGGCGCCGATGACTTTGCCGCTGCTGCGGATTTCACGCATCTTGCCATCGAGGTAGCGTGCGGCGCTCACCAGATTGCTGCGTTCTTCCTGCGGGCAAATGATCGAATACTCTTTGTCGAGGATCTGCACGGTTACGCTATTGCTTGAACTCATGAGTCTTGCTCCAGGGCCTTGAGGCGCGAAATCATCGACTCGACCTTACGCCGGGCGATTTCGTTTTTTTCAATGAGATGCGCGCGTTCCTCGCGCCAGGTCTTTTCCTGAGCTAGTAAGAGTCCGTTTTGGCTCTTTAGTTGCTCGACTCGGGTAATCAGCAGCTCGAGTCTGGCCATCAGCGCTTGCAGGTCGTTGTCTTCCATTGTGTCCACTGAATTTGTGTCTGATGGAGGTGACAGGCGGACAGCCTTTAATAGTCTTGGCGAGTCTGTCGATGTAGGATACAAGGCCTTCATTCTAGACATAGCGCCGTCTGGCGCCTAGCTGCCCATGACCATTCAGAATTCCCCGTACCAAGCCTTCGCCACTCTGCTGACTTCCAGCGGCCACAACGTCTCGCCTGCCGAATTGCATGGCCTGCTGCTCGGGCGCAGTTGCGCCGGAGCCGGCTTCGACAACGAAGGCTGGTTGATCGATGCCGCCGAATTGCTAGAAGGCGAGATCCAGGACAACGTCCGCAATGCCCTGATCGGCTTGCAGGAAATGGTCAAAGGCGAACTGACCGGCGACGACGTTACCGTCGTGCTGTTGCTGCCGACCGATGACGCGCCACTGGCTGACCGCGCCGCCGCACTGGGCGAATGGTGCCAGGGTTTCCTCAGCGGTTTTGGCCTGAACTGCCGCGACAGTAGCATGCTGAGCACCGAAGCCACTGAAGTGCTGCAGGATCTGGCAGCCATCTCTCAGGTGCAAGACGCTCTGGAAGAATCCGAAGACGGCGAAAGCGATTACATGGAAGTCATGGAATACCTGCGCGTCGCGCCGCTGCTGTTGTTCTCCGAAACCAAGAAAGCCGACGTGCCGCCCGCCGCCAAACCGTCGTTGCATTAATCGCGTGCCAGGGAAAGCCATCTGCCCATGATCCATATCCCGAAAGCGGAATACAGCCGTCGCCGCAAGGCCCTGATGGCGCAGATGGAACCCAACAGCATCGCGATCCTGCCCGCCGCCGCAGTTGCCATCCGCAACCGCGACGTCGAGCACGTCTATCGCCAGGACAGCGATTTCCAGTACCTCAGCGGGTTCCCCGAGCCGCAGGCCGTGATCGTTCTGATGCCCGGTCGCGAACACGGTGAGTACGTGTTGTTCTGCCGTGAGCGCAACGCCGAACGTGAATTGTGGGACGGCTTGCGTGCAGGCCAGGAAGGCGCGATCCGCGACTTCGGCGCCGACGATGCCTTCCCGATCACCGACATCGACGACATCCTCCCAGGCCTGATCGAAGGTCGCGACCGGGTGTATTCGGCGATGGGCAGCAACCCGGAATTCGACCGGCACCTGATGGACTGGATCAATGTGATCCGCTCCAAAGCGCACCTTGGCGCCCAGCCGCCGAACGAGTTCGTTGCCCTGGATCATCTGCTGCACGACATGCGCCTGTATAAATCGGCGGCAGAAGTGAAGGTAATGCGCGAAGCCGCAAGGATCTCGGCCCAGGCACACATTCGGGCGATGCAGGCCAGTCGCGCCGGATTGCACGAGTTCAGCCTCGAAGCCGAACTCGACTACGAATTCCGCAAGGGTGGGGCGAAGATGCCGGCCTATGGCTCGATTGTCGCTGCCGGGCGCAACAGCTGCATCCTGCATTACCAGCAGAATGACGCGCTGCTCAAGGACGGGGATCTGGTGCTGATCGACGCCGGTTGCGAGATCGACTGCTATGCCAGCGACATCACTCGCACTTGGCCGGTCAACGGCAAATATTCGCCCGAGCAGAAAGCGATTTACGAATTGGTACTGGCTTCGCAAGAAGCGGCGTTTACCGAAATCGCCCCGAACAAGCACTGGAACCAGGCGCATGAAGCCACAGTGCGAGTGATCACCAGCGGTCTGGTGAAGCTGGGCTTGTTGCAGGGCAACGTCGACGAATTGATCGCCAGCGAAGCCTATAAAGCGTTTTACATGCACCGCGCCGGCCACTGGCTGGGCATGGATGTGCACGACGTCGGCGAATACAAGGTCGGCGGCGAATGGCGCGTGCTGGAGGTCGGCATGGCGCTGACCGTGGAGCCGGGCATCTATATCGCCCCGGACAATCAGAACGTAGCGAAGAAATGGCGCGGCATTGGCGTGCGCATCGAGGACGACGTGGTAGTGACCAAAACCGGATGTGAAATCCTGACCAACGGCGTACCGAAAACCGTCGCCGACATCGAAGCGCTGATGGCGCAAGCCCGGGCGCACGTGGCATGAGTCGGGTCAATCTGGCAATCATCGGTGGCGGTCTGGTCGGCGCCAGTCTCGCGTTGGCTTTGCAGGCCGGAGCCAAGGCCCGTGGCTGGAAGATCGTGCTGATCGAACCGTTCGCCCCCGGCGAAGGTTGGCAGCCGAGCTACGATGCGCGCTCCTCGGCCCTGTCGTTCGGCGCCCGACAGATTTATCAGCGACTCGGTGTGTGGCAGGAAATCTCCCGCCGCGCCGAGCCGATCAAGCAGATTCATGTCTCCGACCGTGGACGCTTCTCCACCGCCCGTTTGTCGGCGATGGAAGAGGGCGTGCCGGCGCTCGGTTATGTGGTGGAAAACGCCTGGCTCGGCCAGTGCCTGTGGCAACACGTCGATAAAGAGGTGATCAGTTGGCGCTGCCCGGCGGAAGTCACCCGTATGGAGCCGCTGGCTGACGGTTATCGTCTGACCCTCAACGACGAAACCACTATTGAATGCGACCTCGCCGTGCTGGCCGATGGCGGTCGTTCCGGGCTGCGCGAGCAACTGGGCATCAATGTGCGCAAGCGTCCGTACAACCAGAGCGCGCTGATCGCCAACATCACCCCGAGCGAAGCGCACAACGGCATGGCCTTCGAGCGCTTTACCGATGACGGTCCGATGGCGCTGCTGCCATTACCGGAAAACCGCTGCGCACTGGTCTGGACCCGTTTGGGCATGGATGCGCAACGTCTGGCGGACTTGAGTGATCGCGATTTCCTCAGCGAATTGCAGAGCGTGTTCGGCTATCGCCTCGGTACCCTGAAACAGGTTGGCGCGCGGCATCTATATCCGCTGTCGCTGGTGGAGGCCGAGGAGCAGGTGCGTCCGCATCTGGCGATCCTCGGCAACGCCGCGCACAGCCTGCATCCGATTGCCGGCCAGGGTTTCAACCTGTCACTGCGCGATGCCAATGCGCTGGCTGAAGCCTTGCTCGCCAGCGACAAACCGCTGGGCGATTTCGCCACGTTGCAGGCTTATCGCGAGCGTCAGCGTCTCGATCAAGAGCTCACCGTAGGTTTCTCCGATCAAGTTACCCGACTGTTCGGCAGCACCCAGCCGCTGGTGTCGCTGGGACGCAACATCGGTTTGCTCGGTCTTGATCTGCTGCCACCGGCGAAACGCTGGTTCGCCCGTCAGGCCATGGGTTTGGGAACACGTCCGGATGCGTAACTGGTTGATGCGTTCGTTCGGCAAGGCACGCTTGATGCGCTGGGTGATGACGTTCTATCCGCCTTACCTTGGCGCTGGCGTGCGGGTTCGGCACATCAGCGATGACTTTCGCGACATTCAAGTGTCGATGGGATTGGGCTGGTACAACCGCAATTACGTCGGCACCCAGTTCGGCGGCAGTCTGTATTCGATGGTCGATCCGTTCTTCATGCTGATGTTGATGGAAAACCTCGGCTCGCGTTACATCGTCTGGGACAAGGCTGCCGACATCGATTTCATTGCGCCGGGCAAGGGCCGGGTGTTCGCCCGGTTCAACATCGACGAGACCTTGCTCGACGAGATCCGTCGGCAGACCGCCAGTGGCGAGAAATACCTGCCGCAGTTGCAGGTCGACATTCATGACGGCGCCGGCAACTTGGTGGCGCGGGTCGGTAAAACCCTTTACGTGCGGCTCAAGCCGCAAGCGAGACAGGCTTAAAGCATGGAAATGCGCGCAGATCTGCTGATTGTCGGAGCCGGAATGGTCGGCAGCGCCCTCGCGTTGGCGTTGCAGGACAGCGGGCTGGAAGTCCTGCTGCTCGACGGCAGCCCGTTGAGCGTCAAACCGTTCGATATCGATGCGCCGTTCGAGCCACGGGTGAGTGCGCTGTCGGCCGCAAGCCAGCGGATTCTCGAACGCCTCGGCGTCTGGGATGGCATCGCCAAACGGCGCAGCAGTCCTTACACCGACATGCACGTCTGGGACGGCAGCGGCACCGGGCAGATCCACTTCTCGGCGAGCAGCGTGCATGCCGAGGTGCTCGGGCACATCGTCGAAAATCGCGTGGTACAGGATGCCTTGCTCGACCGCTTGCACGACTGCGATCTGGGCATGCTGGCCAATGCGCGACTGGAACAGATGCGCCGCTCCGGCGACGACTGGCTGCTGACGTTGGCCGATGGCCGCACCTTGCGTGCGCCGCTGGTCATCGCTGCCGATGGCGCTAATTCGGCGGTTCGGCGCCTGACTGGCGTTGCGACCCGCGAGTGGGATTATCTGCACCACGCCATCGTCACTAGCGTGCGCAGCAGCAAACCGCACCGGATGACGGCGTGGCAGCGTTTCACCGATCACGGGCCGCTGGCGTTTTTGCCGCTGGAGCGTGATGGTCAGCAGGATTGGTGCTCGATTGTCTGGTCGACCACCCCGAGCGAAGCCGAGCGTCTGATGGCGCTGGATGAAGCGGCGTTCTGCCAGGAGCTGGAGCGGGCGTTCGAGGGTTGCCTCGGTGAAGTCATCAGCGCTGATCCACGGGTCTGCGTGCCGCTGCGTCAGCGCCATGCCAAGCGTTATGTCGCTGAAGGTCTGGCGTTGATCGGCGATGCCGCGCATACCATTCACCCGTTGGCAGGGCAGGGTGTGAACCTTGGTTTTCTTGATGCGGCGGTGCTGGCTGAAGTGCTGCTGCAAGCGGCCGAACGTGGCGAACGTCTGGCGGATGTGAAGGTGCTGAGCCGTTACGAACGTCGGCGCATGCCGCACAACCTGGCGCTGATGGCGGCGATGGAAGGCTTCGAGCGCTTGTTCCAGGCTGATCCGCTGCCGGTGCGCTGGTTGCGTAATGCCGGGTTGAAACTGGTTGAGCAGATGCCTGAGGCCAAGGCGTTGTTCGTGCGCGAAGCCCTCGGCCTGACCGGCGACCTCCCGGCCCTCGCCAAACCCTGACTTCTTTATTGAGGCTGCCGGCCTCATCGCTGGCAAGCCAGCTCCCACAGTGGGCGGTGTGAAGCTGCAATCCGCAGTGCACCGCGAAACCCTGTGGGAGCTGGCTTGCCAGCGAAGGCGTCCGCGCAGCCACCGCATATTTCAGCTTGCGCAACATCTGGTAAAGACTTGGGGAAGTGTTCGATTGTGGTGGTAAATGTGAGTCCTTATCATTTGGCCCACATTTCCCGACCGAGAGACCACTCCCATGTTGGCACCCAAGCGTCTTCTGACCGCACTGGCCCTGACCCTGATCGGCAGCACCACCGCACAGGCTGCCGATGAGGTAGTGGTTTACTCGTCGCGCATCGATGAACTGATCAAACCGGTATTCGATGCCTACACCGCCAAAACCGGGGTGAAGATCAAGTTCATCACCGACAAGGAAGCGCCGCTGATGCAGCGCATCAAGGCCGAAGGCGAAAACGCCACCGCCGACCTGCTGTTGACCGTCGATGCCGGCAACCTCTGGCAGGCCGAGCAGATGGGCATCCTCCAACCGTTCACCTCGAAAACCATCGACGCCAATATCCCGCTGCAATACCGCTCGTCCACTCATGCCTGGACCGGTCTGAGCCTGCGTGCGCGAACCATCGCTTACTCGACACAGCGAGTGAAACCGGGCGAGTTGACCACCTATGAAGCACTGGCCGACAAGAACTGGGAAGGTCGCCTGTGCCTGCGTACGGCGAAGAAGGTCTACAACCAGTCGCTGACCGCGACCATGATTGAAGTGCATGGCGCCGAGAAGACCGAGAAGATCCTCAAGGGCTGGGTCAACAACCTGTCCACCGACGTGTTCTCCGATGACGTTGCAGTGCTGGAAGCGATCAACGCCGGGCAGTGCGATGTCGGCATCGTCAACACCTACTACTACGGCCGCCTGCACAAGCAGAAGCCGGATCTGCCGGTGAAACTGTTCTGGCCGAATCAGGCGGATCGTGGGGTACACGTCAATCTGTCGGGTATCGGCCTGACCAAACACGCACCGCACCCGGAAGCAGCCAAGGCACTGGTCGAGTGGATGACCACACCTGAGGCGCAGAAGATCTTTGCTGATGTGAACCAGGAATTCCCGGCCAACCCGGCTGTGGCACCTTCCGAGGAAGTGGCGGCCTGGGGCAAGTTTGTTGCCGATACACTGCCGGTAGAAGTGGCGGGCAAGCGTCAGGCTGAAGCGATTCGCATGATGGATCGGGCGGGCTGGAACTGAGTCGATCACTCGATAAAACTATGTCCAGTGATTCTACTGTGGCGAGGGAGCTTGCTCCCGCTGGGGCGCGAAGCGGCCCCATGGCGTCCTCGTCTGTCGTCTGAGTTGATCTGGTAACCTTTTGCGGCTGCTTCGCAGCCGAGCGGGAGCAAGCTCCCTCGCCACAGAATATGGCCGACACAGAACTTGTGTCGGCCCTGTAATTTTTGAGACCTCCCTTGGCCCACCCCGCCCAACGCCGCTGGTATCCCGTCGTCTTCGCCATCGCCGCGCTGGTGCTGTTGCCGCTGAGCGTTTTGCTGCTGTCGTGGCAGACCATCGACCAGCAGATCTGGTCGCATCTGTGGGAAACCCAGATGCCGCGCTTGCTGGGCAACACTCTGACGCTGGTGCTCGGCGTCGGGATTGGCGTGACGCTGTTGGGCGTCAGTCTGGCGTGGCTCACCAGCCTCTGCGAATTCCCCGGCCGGCGCTGGCTCGACTGGGCGCTGATGCTGCCGTTCGCCATCCCCGCCTACGTGCTGGCGTTTGTCTTCGTCGGTTTGCTGGATTTCGCCGGCCCGGTGCAAACCCTGTTACGCGAGTGGTTCGGCAGCGGCCTGCGGCTGCCGCGAGTGCGCTCCACTGGCGGGGTGATTCTGGTGTTGGTGCTGGTGTTCTATCCTTACGTCTATCTGCTGGCGCGCACTGCGTTCCTCGCTCAGGGCAAAGGCCTGATGGAGGCTGCGCGGGTGCTGGGTCAATCGCCGTGGCAAGCTTTCTGGCGCGTGGCGTTGCCGATGGCGCGTCCGGCGATTGGTGCCGGTGTAGCGCTGGCACTGATGGAAACCCTGGCGGATTTCGGTGCGGTCTCGGTGTTCAATTTCGACACCTTCACCACCGCGATCTACAAGACCTGGTATGGCTTCTTCAGCCTCTCCAGCGCGGCGCAACTCGCCAGTCTGTTGCTGCTGGTGGTGATGCTGGTGCTCTACGGCGAACGTCGTGCCCGTGGGGCGAACCGGGCTAGCAACGAACGGCCACGGGTCAAGGCGTTGTATCACTTGCGTGGTTTGAAGGCATGGGCGGCGATGAGCTGGTGTGGACTGGTGTTCGCCTGCGCCTTCGTGATTCCGGTGCTGCAACTGATTATCTGGTTCTGGCAACGCGGACGTTTCGATCTCGATGAGCGTTATGCCGGGCTGATTCTGCACACCCTGTATCTGGGCGGCTTGGCAGCGCTTATCACGGTGAGCGTCGCCTTGCTGCTGGCCTTCGCTCGACGGCTGGCGCCAACCCGGCCGATCCGCGCCGGGGTCAGTCTGGCCAATCTGGGTTATGCGTTGCCGGGCTCGGTGCTGGCGGTGTCGATCATGCTGGCGTTCAGTTATCTCGACCGGGAACTGGTGATTCCGCTTTCCGGCTGGCTCGGCGGTGCGGGCAAACCGCTGCTGCTCGGCAGTCTGGCGGCGTTGCTGATGGCTTATCTGGTGCGGTTCATTGCGGTAGCCTACGGGCCGCTGGAAAACAGTCTGGCGCGTATACGGCCGTCTTTGCCCGAAGCAGCACGTAGCCTGGGTGTCAGTGGGCCGCGACTGTTTTTCAAAGTGTATCTGCCGTTATTGCTGCCGGGGACGCTCAGCGCAGCGTTGCTGGTGTTCGTCGACGTGCTCAAGGAAATGCCCGCAACCCTGCTGATGCGCCCGTTTGGCTGGGATACGCTGGCGGTGCGCATCTTCGAAATGACCAGCGAGGGCGAATGGGCGAGGGCGTCATTGCCGGCGCTGACCCTGGTTCTGGTCGGACTGTTGCCGGTCATCGGCCTGATCCGGCGATCTGCGCATCGAAACACTTAGTCGTCAGCCCTGAATCATGCGGCTACAATGCGCGGCATTCGGTGCGGTTCGTCTGACAGATCTGTTCGCTGGAATCGGCTGAGAGCCTTCTATTTCAAGGCTTTCACCCCGTACAGCAGCTGTCCGCACCTTCGCCACGCCCGGAAGGAGAAACCCATGGGACAGCGTACGCCTCTGTATGACCTGCATCTCGCCCTCGGCGCGAAGATGGTCGATTTTGGCGGTTGGGATATGCCACTGCATTACGGCTCGCAGGTCGAGGAACACCATCAGGTGCGCCGCGATTGCGGGGTGTTCGATGTTTCCCACATGACCGTGATCGATGTCGCCGGCACCCAGGCCAAGGCCTGGCTCCAGCATTTGCTGGCCAATGACGTCGAACGCCTGCACAGCCCTGGCCGTGCGTTGTACAGCACCATGCTCAATGACCGTGGCGGCATCGTCGACGACATGATCGTCTACCGTCTCGACGACGGTTATCGGCTGGTATTCAACGCCTCTACCCGCGATCAGGATCTGGCCTGGATGCAGGCGCATCTCGGCGCTTACGACGTGCAACTGCACGAGCGCCCGGAGCTGGCGATGCTCGCCATTCAAGGTCCGCAGGCCCGGCACAAGATTGCCGAGCTGGTGACCCAGTCCCGCGCCACGCTGATTCAGCAGATCAAGCCCTTTGAAGGCCGCGCCGACGGCGACTGGTTCATCGCTCGCACCGGATACACCGGTGAAGATGGCCTGGAAATCGTCCTGCCTGCCGATCAGGCCCCGGGTTTTTTCAACGATCTGGTGGGCGCCGGTATTTCGCCCATTGGCCTCGGTGCCCGCGACACCTTGCGGGTTGAGGCCGGGATGAACCTCTATGGTCAGGACATCCATCAGGACGTTTCGCCGCTCGCTTCGAACATGGCCTGGAGCATTGCCTGGGAACCGGCCTCGCGCCAGTTCATCGGCCGCTCTGCGTTGGAGGCGGAGAAAGCCGCTGGCGTTGCGCACAAACTGGTTGGTCTGGTGCTTGAGGAACGCGGTGTTTTGCGTGCTCATCAGGTGGTTCGTATCGCTGATGTTGGCGAAGGGGAGATCACCAGTGGTAGTTTCTCTCCTACGCTAAGCAAATCGATTGCCCTGGCGCGTGTTCCGACGGCAACTGCCGACCGCGCCGAAGTGGAAATCCGTGGCAAATGGTATCCGGTACGAGTGGTCAAACCGACCTTCGTGCGTCATGGCAAAACTTTGATCTAACCTATTTCCGGCGGGTCCGACCGCTGACAATTTCCTGAGGGCACCGAACATGAGCAACATCCCAGCCGAACTGCGTTTTGCCGAAAGTCACGAATGGGCACGTCTGGAAGCCGATGGCACCGTCACCGTGGGCATCAGCGATCACGCGCAAGAAGCGCTGGGTGATGTGGTGTTCGTCGAGCTGACTGAAGTGGGTAAGGTCTTCGCTGCCGCAGAACAGGCTGGGGTGGTCGAGTCGGTGAAAGCCGCTTCTGACATCTACTCGCCGATCGCTGGTGCAGTGATTGCCGTCAACGAAGAGTTAAGTGGTTCGCCTGAGTTGCTGAACTCCGATCCGTACGGCGCGTGGATCTTCAAGCTCAAGCCAGACAACGCGGCTGATCTGGAAAAACTGCTCGATGCAGATGCGTACAAGGCTGCAATCGGCGAGTAATGCTCGCCCCGTAAGAGCTGCCGCAGCCTGCGGCAGCTCTTACATTTAGAGCGGGTTAAGGTTTGAGGACGGCTTTCACCGCCTCGACCGAGCGCTCGACATCTTCTTTGCTCATCGTGGTAAACATCGGCAGCGACACAATCAGTCGCCCGACACGTTCCGCCACCGGCAACATCCCTTCCTTGAAGCCGCGCTCGCGGTACAAGCTCAGCAAATGAATCGGCGGGTAGTGATAGCCGATGCCGATACCCTTGGCCTGCATCTGCTCCATGAATGTCGCCCGTGCTGGCAAACCGTCCTTGCGCTCTGGCAGCACCAGTTGAAACAGGTGCCAGTTGCTGTTTTCGAAGTCCGCCGGCGGCAGTTGCGCGCCGTACTGCGCTTCGAAGTCCGCGCCAAAACATTTGAAGTAATGCCGGGCCAGTTCCCGCCGATGGGCGGTCAGCGCTTCGATATGGGCAAACTGGCCCAGACCGATGGCGGCGGCGATATCGGTCATGTTGAACTTGCCTCCCAACACATCAACGTCCAGACCGTCGAAGCCGTTGCGGGTAACGCCCTGCAAGCGGTACTTCTCCGCCAGCCGTGCTTCTTCGGGCGTGTTCAAGACCAGGCAACCGCCCTCGGAGCAGGTGACGTTCTTGTTCGCCTGAAAGCTGAAAGACACGAAGTCCCCGGTCGCGCCGATGCGCTGACCGTTCCAGCTCGAACCCAGGGCCTGCGCGGCGTCTTCGACAATTCGCAGATTGTGTTTTCGGGCGATGGCGTACAAACGCTCCATATCCACCGGCAAACCGGCCAGATACACCGGAATCACTGCTTTGGTGCGCGGGGTGATCGCCGCTTCCAGTTGATCGAGATCGATATTGCGCGTCACCGGGTCGATGTCCGCGAATACCGGAGTAGCGCCGACTTCGAGAATCACGTTGGCGGTGGCCACCCAGGAAATCGGCGTGGTGATGACCTCATCGCCCGGCCCGATGCCGGCAATACGCAAAGCGATTTCCATGGTGCAGGTGCCGGAGTTGAAGGTGCGCACCGGGCGCCCGCCGAAGTATTCCGACAGCTGTGCTTCGAAGGCCTGGACCTTCGGCCCGCTGGTGATCCAGCCGCTGCGCAGCACTTCGCCGACGGCGGCAATCGTGGCTTCATCAATGACGGGTTTGGAAAACGGCAGGAACGGTTGTTGGCTCATGAGACTTTGATCATCCGATGGTTGGATGCCTGAGGCAGGCGCCACAGCATGAACCGGAATACCCATCGCCGCCAAGCCGTCTGCGCCGGTATCGGCTGCTATGCTGGTTTGACCGTGTTGCATTGACGCCGAGCGCCAGCCAAGAGAGAGCCCGTCATGTCCCAGTTGCCGTCCCTGAGCCAGTTACGCGACCCCAACGCCTTCCTGCGCCGCCACCTCGGGCCTGATGTCGCCGAGCAACAGGCGATGCTCGAGAGCCTTGGTCTCGGCAGTCGAATTGAGCTGATCGAACAGACGGTACCGCCCGGTATCCGCTTCAATCGGGCGCTGGATCTGCCGCCGGCCCTCGACGAAC
This sequence comes from Pseudomonas sp. McL0111, assembly GCF_052567255.1. Lineage (NCBI taxonomy): Bacteria > Pseudomonadati > Pseudomonadota > Gammaproteobacteria > Pseudomonadales > Pseudomonadaceae > Pseudomonas > Pseudomonas sp. McL0111. The sequence continues at coordinate 1,860,385 of NZ_CP199585.1, forward strand.
AAGCGGCGCTGGCCAAACTGCGCGGTTACGCCGAACAGAACCAGGTCTGGACCAGCCTGATCGGCATGGGTTACCACGCCACCCTGACCCCGGCGGTAATATTGCGCAACGTGCTGGAAAATCCTGGCTGGTACACCGCTTACACGCCTTATCAACCAGAAATCGCCCAAGGCCGGCTCGAAGCGCTGCTGAATTTCCAGCAACTGACCATCGACCTCACCGGCCTCGAACTGGCCAACGCCTCGCTGCTTGACGAAGCCACCGCCGCCGCAGAAGCCATGGCACTGGCCAAACGCGTGGCGAAGTCGAAGAGCAATGTGTTTTTCATCGACGAGAACTGCCACCCACAGACCATTTCCGTGGTGCAGACCCGCGCCGCAGGTTTCGGCTTCGAGTTGATTATCGATGCTGTGGATAACTTGAAGCAGCATCAGGTGTTCGGTGCATTGCTGCAATATCCAGACACCCACGGTGAAGTCCGCGATCTGCGGCCATTGATCGATCATCTGCACGCGCAGCAAGCACTGGCCTGCGTCGCCACCGATCTGCTGAGCTTGTTGCTGCTGACGCCGCCGGGCGAGTTGGGCGCTGACGTAGTGTTCGGTTCGTCCCAGCGCTTTGGTGTACCGATGGGCTACGGCGGGCCGCACGCAGCGTTTTTCGCCAGTCGCGAGGAATACAAGCGGGCGATTCCGGGGCGGATCATCGGCGTTTCAAAAGATGCCCGGGGCAACGTCGCGTTACGCATGGCCCTGCAAACCCGCGAGCAACATATTCGTCGGGAGAAGGCCAATTCGAATATCTGCACGGCGCAGGTGCTGCTGGCCAACATCGCCAGTTTTTATGCGGTGTATCACGGCCCCGAGGGGCTGAAGCGGATTGCCCAGCGCGTGCATCGGCTGACCTGCATTCTGGCGACAGGCCTGGAGCGTCACGGGATCAAACGGGTGAACGCGCAGTTTTTCGACACGCTGACTTTGGAGGTTGGTGGCGCGCAAACCGCGATCATCGAAAGCGCGCAGGCAGCACAGATCAATCTGCGGATTCTCGGTCGTGGCCGTCTGGGCCTGAGTCTCGACGAGATCTGTGATGAAAGCACCGTGGCCAGACTGTTCGATGTGTTGCTGGGTGCCGATCATGGTCTGAGCGTCGAGGAGCTCGACGGCGAGATACTCACCTTGGGGATTCCCGACAACCTGCAACGCAGCACGCCGTTTCTGCGCCACCCGGTATTCAACGCCCATCACAGCGAAACCGAGATGCTGCGCTACCTTAAGCAACTGGAGAACAAGGATCTGGCGCTCAACCAGTCGATGATCCCGCTGGGCTCTTGCACCATGAAACTCAACTCCACCAGCGAAATGATCCCGATCACCTGGCCGCAGTTCGCCAATCTGCACCCTTTCGTACCCCGGGAGCAGGCGGTCGGTTACACATTGATGATTGAAGAGCTGGAGCGCTGGTTGTGCGCGATCACCGGGTTTGACGCGATCTGCATGCAGCCCAATTCCGGCGCACAAGGCGAATACGCCGGACTGCTGGCGATCCGCAAATACCACGAGAGCCGCCAGCAGGGTGCCCGGGAGATTTGCCTGATCCCGTCCTCGGCCCACGGCACCAACCCGGCCTCGGCGCAGATGGCCGGGATGCGCGTGGTGATTGTCGAGTGCGACACCGCAGGCAACGTTGATCTGGATGACTTGAAAAGCAAAGCGGCCGAGGCGGGGGACAAGTTGTCGTGCCTGATGGCGACTTATCCCTCGACCCACGGCGTATACGAGGAGGGCATCAGCGAGATCTGCGAAGTTATCCACAAGCACGGCGGTCAGGTGTACATGGACGGCGCCAACCTTAACGCGCAGGTTGGGCTGGCGCGTCCGGCGGATATCGGTGCTGACGTGTCGCACATGAATCTGCACAAGACTTTCTGCATTCCCCATGGCGGCGGCGGGCCGGGCATGGGGCCCATCGGGATACGTGCGCATCTGGCGCCGTTTGTCGCCAATCACCCGGTGGTGCCGATTGACGGGCCGCTGCCGCAGAACGGCGCGGTCAGCGCGGCGCCGTGGGGCAGTGCGAGCATTCTGCCGATCAGTTGGATGTATATCGCGATGATGGGCCCGCAACTGGCGGACGCCAGCGAAGTGGCGATTCTCGCGGCGAATTACCTGGCGCAGCATTTATCCGGTGCATTTCCAGTGTTGTACACCGGCCGTAACGGGCGGGTGGCGCACGAATGCATTCTCGATCTGCGGCCACTCAAGGCGCAGACCGGGATCAGCGAGGAAGATGTCGCCAAGCGCTTGATGGATTACGGCTTCCATGCGCCGACCATGTCATTCCCGGTGCCGGGTACCTTGATGGTCGAACCGACAGAGAGCGAATCCAAGGCCGAACTGGACCGGTTTATCGGGGCAATGCTCAGCATCCGCGCAGAAATCACCGAGGTGCAGAACGGCAACTGGCCGGCGGAGGACAACCCGCTCAAAGGTGCGCCGCATACCCTGGCGGATGTCACCGGCATCTGGGAACGCCCGTATAGCATCGAGCAAGGCGTGACGCCGGATGCACATACCAAGGCGCACAAATACTGGCCGGCGGTGAACCGTGTCGACAATGTCTACGGTGATCGCAACCTGTTCTGCGCGTGTGTGCCGGTGGATGATTACCGCTGATTTCGAGTCCACACAGATCCAGTGTAGGAGTGAGCCTGCTCGCGATAGCGGTTAATCAGTCACTGACGATGTCGCCTGACACAACGCTATCGCGAGCAGGCTCACTCCTACAGGGGATCTCTGACGAATCTGAGATTCGGGGCAAAAAAATGCCGCTCATGTTGAGCGGCATTTTTGTTTGCGGATGCTTATTCAGAAGCCACGGCATTCTTCGCCAGAATCGCATTCGCCAGTTCCATGTCCGTCGCTTGCAGGCCCGGGTTGTCGGCGCGGACTTTCTGCATGGCCGCTTCCAGATACGGCCCACGGATACCGCCGTCACTGGCAACGAAGCTGCCGGCATCATCCTGAGCCGCGACGATCAACTTGTGATCCTTGAAGGTCAGATAAGTCGAACCGGTGGTGGCGCCGGACGAGATGACGTTACGCCAAAAGCTGTCGGCCATTGCCGACCCGACGGGCAGAGACAGTAAGGCCAAAGTGGCGACAGCAAGTTTGAGACGCATGATGGGTGACTCCAAAGGGGGTTAACTACGGCGTTGGATCGTCATTTACCCGATCCGGTTCCGTGACCGCTTTATCTCTGCTCGCTTTGCGGCGTTACCCGCAACACCTCCTCAACCGTGGTCAGCCCCGCCGCGACTTTCTGCGCGCCGGACAGGCGCAGGCTGCGCATGCCTTCCTTGAACGCCTGACGGCGAATTGCGCTGAGGTCGGTATCCGGGGTGATGAAGGCCTTGAGGCTGTCGCTCAATTGCATGATTTCGTAGACCCCGGCGCGGCCGTGGTAACCGGTGTCGCGGCACTCCAGGCAGCCGATGGCGCGTTGCGCGTTACTCGGCAACGGCGCTTGCCAGGGGCGGGTCAGGGTTTGCCAGTCTTCTTCTTCGAGGGTCAGTGGCGCCTTGCAGTGCGGGCACAAGGTGCGCACCAGTCGCTGCGCCATGACCCCGAGTACGGTGGCCTTGATCAGGTAATGCGGAACGCCGAGTTCCAGCAGACGGCTGATCGCACTCGGTGCGTCGTTGGTGTGCAGCGTCGACAGCACCAAGTGGCCGGTCAGCGCTGCCTGAATCGCCATTTCGGCGGTTTCCAGATCGCGGATCTCGCCGATCATGATGATGTCCGGGTCCTGTCGCATCAGCGCGCGCACCCCGGCAGCAAAAGTCAGGTCGATGTTGTGCTGCACCTGCATCTGGTTGAACGCAGGTTCGACCATTTCTATCGGATCTTCGATGGTGCAGAGGTTGACCTGCGGCGTCGCCAGTTTTTTCAGCGTGGTGTACAGCGTGGTGGTCTTGCCAGAACCGGTGGGTCCGGTGACCAGGATGATGCCGTTCGGCTGGCGCGTCATGTCCTGCCAGCGGCGCAGGTCGTCAGCGGAAAATCCGAGCTGGTCGAAGTTTTTCAGCAGCACCTCCGGATCGAAGATCCGCATGACCATTTTTTCGCCGAACGCGGTGGGCAGCGTGGATAAGCGCAACTCGACTTCACCGCCGTCCGGGGTCTTGGTCTTGACCCGACCGTCCTGCGGTTTGCGCTTCTCGGCGACGTTCATTCGCCCGAGGCTTTTCAGGCGACTGACGATCGCCATGGTCACTTGCGGCGGAAATTGATAGACGTCGTGCAGCACGCCGTCGATGCGAAAACGCACGGTGCCGTGCTCGCGGCGCGGCTCTATGTGGATATCGCTGGCGCGCTGCTGGAAGGCGTACTGGAATAGCCAGTCGACGATGTTGACGATGTGCGCGTCGTTGGCGTCCGGTTCCTGATCGCTGGCGCCAAGGTTGAGCAGTTGTTCGAAGTTGCCGAGATTAGCGCTCTGCTGATCGGCATTACTCGCGCCGCTCACCGATTTGGCGAGGCGGAAAAACTCGACGCTGAAACGCTGGATATCGGTCGGGTTGGCGACCACCCGTTTGACCGGCAGCTTCAACACATGGGTCAGGTCGGCTTCCCATCCCGTCACGTAGGGTTGAGCGCTGGCCACGGTAACGCTGTCGCGATCGACAGCGACCGCGAGAATCTTGTGCCGTTGGGCAAAGGCGTAGGACATCAACGGAGTGATCGCGGCAACGTTGATCTTCAGCGGATCAATGCGCAAATAAGGCTGACCAGCCTGCTGCGCCAGCCACAGGGTCAGGCTTTCGAGGTCCAGATGTTTCCCCGGACGGCTGAGGTCGTCCAGTTGCTGGCTGGCGATGAACTCCAGCGGATGTTGCTGACCATTGCTGGCGTGGCGGCGGCGAGCGTTCAGCGCCTGCTCGGCCGAATCCTGGCTGATGAAGCCTTGGGCGACCAGTTCACGCAACACATCGTTGAGATCCAGCCAGCGGTCCTGAGTGGCAAGTTGAACGGACATGCGGGCTTCCTTTTGAGCGACATTGCGCCAAAGGATAGTCGCGGCTCCGCAGACCGTTGGGCCACTACCCGACGAAGCCATTGCCGGATTTGTCAGCCGGTCGCTTGCGACGGCGCATCCCAAGCAATGTCGGCGTTTTGCAGGTTCACCGAACAGACGCTGATCAGGTTACGAAGTTTTTCCGCGATCACTTGCGCACGGTGCCAGCTCAGCCCGCCGATGACGATATCGACCGACAGCAGATCGTCGAGCCGCTGCACATTGACCTGTTGTGGTGTGAGGAACTGCAGCGCGAACAGGTTCAGCACCCGCACCAGCAAATCCGGCTCGGCCTCGGCAAGAAGCTGATATTGCGCAAGGCAATGGGTGTTGCTGACGTTCCAGACATCGGCGCGCAATGGGGCGCTGGGCACGGCTTCGAGATGGGGCATTGGCGGGTCTCCAGATTTTCTGGAGGAATTTTTACATTCGGTACGGGGTATTTCTTATCTATGATGAGCGTTATCAGCGAGTAATCGACGTAATCAATTCGCCAAATAATCAATTTGAGGTTTTTCTATGCATAGCGAGCTGGACAGCTACGACCGCAGGATTCTCGCCCTGCTGCAAGAGGACGCTTCGCTGTCCAGTGCGCAGATCGCCGAGCAGGTGGGCTTGTCGCAGTCGCCGTGCTGGCGGCGGATACAGCGGATGAAGGAGGAGGGGATCATTCGCGGGCAGGTGACCCTGCTGGACCGGAAGAAAATCGGCTTGAACACGCAGATCTTCGCCGAGATCAAACTCAACGCCCACGGGCGTTCGAACTTCACCGAATTCACCGAGGCGATTCGCGGTTTTCCGGAAGTGCTGGAGTGTTATGTGCTGATGGGCGCGGTGGATTTTCTGTTGCGGATCGTCGCGGCGGACATCGAGGCGTATGAGCGGTTCTTCTTCGAGAAGCTGTCGCTGGTGCCGGGGATACAGGAAGTGAACTCGATTGTGGCGTTGTCGGAGATCAAGTCGACCACCAGTTTGCCGGTTTGAGGTGAGGCGGCTGGCCTGATCGCTAGCAGGGCTAGCTCCCACAGGGGATTTGTGGTGCGCACAAAACCAATGTGGGAGCCAGCCTGCTGGCGATGGCGGACTTACATACGCAGGAGCATTTTCCAGGCACGGTTCTGGTAAACCGCAATCGCCTGCTGCTTGCGTGCATCGAGCAGTTCGTCAGTGATCGTCGGTTCGTTGGCCAGTTGCGCCAGTTTGTTCAGCTCACCGTACAGGCGATCCATTTCCGGGATTTCCAGCACGTTACGTGCGTGGTGCAGCCAGACCTGAATGCGTTCGATGCGCGGCAGTTGCTCGGCCAGATCTTCCGGCTGCTGCTGGTAACGCTGCAATTGCAGGGCGGTAGCTTCTTCGCCGAGCAGACGCGGCAACCAGCTATGCAATTGCGCGCCACCCTGGCGGTTACCGCGAGTGTTGCGATCAGCCGTCCAGGTGCGAGCCATCAGCCAGCGCGAAGTGGTCAGCGAGAACAGGCCCCAGCGCGGGTCTTCCAGTTCTTCGAGGAACTGCTCCGGCGCGGCTTTGCGCACGTCTTCATCTTCGATACCGGCCTGCACCAGCGGGCGCCAGTCTTCGAGCAAGGCATCCAGCGCAACGCGCAGGTCGTGAGTCGACTGACGCGGTGCGGCCTGGCCGAGGCTGCTCAGCAGGGCGCGCAGTTCGGCAAGGTTCTCGACCCAGTCCAGCAACAGGCGCCAGTGGCCGTTGAAACGATACTGTTCGGCCAGACGCTGGCTGCTGCCGAGCAAGTGCCAGCTCAGGGCGGCGAACGCGTCGTCCAGCTGGGTTTCGGCGGTCAGTTCTGGCGCCGGCAGGCTCAGCGAGTAGCTGTTGGCGTCGTACAAGCGATAACCGCGCTCGGCCTTGCTGATGTCACATGGCATCAGCGCGAGGGTTTCGGCCAGTTCGGCAGCCAGTTCCAGCAGCGCGGCAGGCTCGCCTTCGCGCAATTCCAGTTCCAGCTCGCAGATTTCTTCTTTCTGCTTGCCGACCACCACGTGGCCGAGGTCCAAAGCGGCTTCGATGACCACTTTGGCCTTGCCGCGACCCCAAGCGATTTCAGCGCGTTCACGCACGAAGTCGGTGGTGAAGATCGGCTTCAGGGTTTTCTTGTCCAGCTCGGCCAGGGACTCGGGCCAGCATTCGCCGTCGAGTTTCTTCACGTCGAGCTTGGCTTTCGGCAGGTGCCAGTCGTATTCGTTACGCTCGGACAGGCCGGCGACGCTCTGGCCACGGGTCTTGAGGGTCTGAATCACCTCTTCGCCATCCTTGCGCAGGCGCAGGGCGACTTTGGCCTGGGCCAGGTCGCGCTCTGGGGTGTCGAAGTACTGGTTCATCAACTCACGGCGTTCCCAGCCACTTTTGTTGCGTTTTTTCAGTAACGGGTGCTCGCGCAGGGCGGCGAGGGTTTCGCGGCTGACGCGGAGTTTGATTTCGGTTTCTTTCTGCATGGCCGGAAAATCCAGGATCGGGAGCGCAGCCGGGGGAATGTGTGGCTGCCAAGGTCGTGCAGTGTACAGGACTGAACCTTCCTACGCCTTGCGGCGGTTTATTCCTGGCGCCGGATGGTTCTATGATGGACTTCAAATCGGGAGTTGGAGTCAGCGATGCCTTTGCCGTCCATGAAAGACCAGTTCGCTGCGTTGATCGCCGCGCCGTCGGTCAGCTGTACCCAGCCGAGCCTGGATCAATCCAACCGGCCCGTAATCGATTTGCTCGCGACCTGGCTGGGTGATCTGGGCTTCAGTTGCGACATCCAGCAGGTCAGCCCCGGTAAATTCAATCTGCTCGCCAGCTACGGCTCGGGCCCCGGTGGCCTGGTATTGGCCGGGCACAGCGACACGGTGCCGTTCGATGGCGCGTTGTGGCAGACCGATCCGCTGAAACTCACCGAAGTCGACGGGCGCTGGGTTGGCCTGGGCAGTTGTGACATGAAGGGCTTCTTCGCGCTGATCATTGAAGCCGTGCAGCCGCTGCTCGACCAACCGTTCAAGCAACCGCTGCTGATCCTCGCCACTTGCGATGAAGAAAGCTCGATGTCCGGCGCCCGCGCATTGGCCGAGGCCGGACGTCCGTTGGGCAGGGCGGCAGTGATCGGCGAGCCGACCGGGCTCAAGCCGATTCGTATGCACAAAGGCATCATGATGGAACGCATCGACATTCTCGGGCAGAGCGGTCATTCCTCCGATCCGCGCCTGGGTCACAGCGCGCTTGAGGCGATGCACGATGCGATTGGCGAACTGCGCGGCCTGCGCCTGTTGTGGCAGCGCGAGTTCAACAACCCGCAATTCGGCGTGCCACAACCGACGATGAACTTCGGCTGCATTCATGGCGGCGACAACCCCAACCGCATCTGCGGCCAGTGTTCGCTGGAGTTCGACCTGCGTCCGCTGCCGGGCATGGACCCGAAAGCCCTGCGCGCAGCGATCCTGCAAAAGCTCAATCCGGTTGCCGAACGGCATCAGGTGAAGATCGATTACGCGCCGCTGTTCCCTGAAGTGCCGCCGTTCGAGCAGGCCGAAGACGCCGAACTGGTGCGGATTGCCGAAAAGCTCACCGGTCATCGCGCCGAAGCAGTAGCGTTCGGCACCGAAGCGCCTTATCTTCAGCGCCTTGGCTGCGAAACCATCGTGCTCGGCCCCGGTGATATCGCCTGCGCACATCAGCCGGGCGAATACCTCGAAATGTCACGTTTGCAGCCTACCGTGCATCTATTACGGCAGTTGATTGAACATTACTGCCTGACCCCGGACAAAACATCTGTGCCGTCTGGTTAATTCCTGTGGGAGCCAGCCTGCTGGCGATGGCGTCAGGTTTGACACATTCATGTTAAATGAGTCGACCCTATCGCCAGCAGGCTGGCTCCTACAGGAGACTGTGTTTTGTCTGACCGAACGCTGTAAATTGCCGGTAACCCAACCCGTATTCATGAGGAGAGCGCGCGTGTCGCCAAGCCTGTTCCGACGATAACCATCAGCCCGCTGTGCGTTTTCCGTTTCGCCCTTTTTTCCGGCTGCTATTTATTACAGGCCCAGGTTCATGCCCGAATACGTCAATTGGCTTCGTCACGCGTCTCCCTACATCAATGCCCACCGCGATTGCACCTTCGTCGTCATGCTGCCCGGCGACGGCGTGGAGCATCCGAATTTCGGCAACATCGTCCACGACCTGGTCTTGCTGCACAGCCTCGGTGTGCGACTGGTGCTGGTGCACGGTTCGCGTCCACAGATTGAAACCCGCCTCGCCGCTCGCGGCCTGACCCCGCATTACCACCACGGAATGCGCATCACCGATGCCGCAACCCTTGAATGCGTGATCGACGCGGTCGGCCAACTGCGTATCGCCATCGAGGCTCGTCTGTCGATGGACATGGCTTCGTCGCCGATGCAGGGCTCGCGTCTGCGGGTGGCCAGCGGCAATCTGGTGACCGCTCGTCCGATCGGTGTGCTCGAAGGCGTCGATTATCACCACACCGGCGAAGTGCGCCGGGTCGACCGCAAAGGCATCAACCGCCTGCTCGACGAGCGCTCTATCGTACTGCTGTCGCCACTGGGCTATTCGCCAACTGGCGAGATTTTCAATCTGGCCTGCGAAGACGTCGCTACACGTGCGGCCATCGACCTGGGCGCCGACAAACTGCTGCTGTTTGGTGCGGATCTCGGTCTGATCGATGAAAACGGTCGGCTGGTGCGTGAACTACGCCCGCAACAGGTGCCGGCGCATTTGCAGCGTCTGGGCAGCAACTATCAAGCGGAATTGCTGGATGCCGCCGCCGAAGCTTGCCGTGGCGGCGTGGCGCGCAGCCATATCGTCAGTTATGCCGAGGACGGCGCACTGCTGACCGAACTGTTCACCCGTGACGGTGGCGGTACGCTGGTTGCTCAGGAGCAATTCGAACTGGTGCGTGAAGCGGCCATTGAAGACGTCGGCGGTTTGCTCGACTTGATCAGCCCACTGGAAGAGCAGGGGATTTTGGTGCGTCGCTCCCGCGAAGTGCTGGAGCGCGAGATCGAGCAGTTCAGCGTGGTCGAGCGTGAAGGGATGATCATCGCCTGCGCGGCGCTGTACCAGATTGCCGATTCGGATGCCGGTGAGCTGGCGTGTCTGGCGGTGAGTCCCGAGTATCGGCATGGCCGTCGTGGTGATGAATTGCTCGAACGCATCGAAACCCGTGCCCGGGCGCAAGGGTTGAAGACGCTGTTCGTTCTCACCACGCGGACGGCGCACTGGTTCCGCGAGCGCGGTTTCGAGCCGAGCAGCGTCGAGCGGCTGCCGGCGGCGCGGGCCTCGCTGTACAACTATCAGCGTAATTCGAAGATCTTCGAAAAGACCCTTTGATACAGAAGACCCTGCGTAACTATTGTGGCGAGGGGATTTATCCCCGTTGGGCAGCGAAGCTGCCCCGAAAAAAGGGACTGCTGCGCAGTCCAACGGGGATAAATCCCCTCGCCACAGGGTTACGCGTCAATCAGCAACGAATTTGGCGCTGACGTACGGCGAATAATCCGGCAGCACCGTTTCAACCTTGCCCTGTTCCTTCAAAAACTTCGCCGTTTCACCAATCGCCTTCGCCGTGCCGCCCTCCAGCAGTGCGCTCGATTGTTGCGTCTTGGCATCCGGGAACGTTGAGCCGGCGAGCAATTCCGGCACGTCAGCCGCGTTGGCACCGGTCAATTTGGCGATTTTCTGCACAGGCTCGGACTCTGCCGTCCATTGGTCTTTATGGCTGGCGTAATCGGCGAACGCGTCTAGAGTGACCTTGGCAAATTTGGCCACGACTTCTGGATGCTTCTCGGCGAAGTCCTTGCGGGCTACCCAGACTTCAAAGGTTGGGGCGCCCCATTGGCCGACTTGTGCGGCGTCGGTCAGGGTCTTGCCGGTCTTGCGGATTTCACCAAGCGCTGGCGACCAGACAAACGCGCCATCAATGTCGCCACGCTTCCACGCGGCGGCAATTTCAGCGGGTTGCAGGTTCACCACTTTGACTTTGGTGGCGTCCAGCCCCCAGTGCTTCAACGCGCCGAGCAAGCTGTAGTGGGAAGTGGAAACGAAGGGTGTGGCGATGGTTTTGCCGACCAGATCCTGCGGGGTATTGATGCCACTGCCATTGCGCACTACCAGTGCTTCGGCGGCATTGATTTGCGCCGAAACAATGAACGCGACGATCGGCAGATTACGCGAGGCGGCAGCGGCCAACGGGCTGGAACCGAGGTTGCCGATCTGCACATCGCCCGATGCAATGGCTGTCACAACTTCCGGGCCGCTGTTGAAGCGACGCCAGTCGATTTTCTGGCCAATGGTTTGTTCGTAGACGCCGTCGGCCTGGGGCACTTTGCTCGGGTCGATACCGGTTTGATAACCGACGGTGAGGTTAGAGGCCTGAGCGGAGAAGGAAATTATTACTGACACACAAACTGTAACAAATTGACTGGATAGTGCGCGTTTGGCCATTATGGCGTCGCCTTTTCGAAAGGGTTTGACGTGTGGGGTTTACGCCAAAGCTAATCGATCTAAAAAATGGCGAACAAATACCATTTAGGAATGAGCTTAGTAGCCGATACTCTGTGTCCAGGCTCAAAAGGCCATTACTCGGCCATATTCCTGAATGGTATGAAAAAGAATTAAATAATTCTTTTTGGAGTTAACAGGAAATCTTTAACCTGCAGGGACCAAATCACTGCGATTAGACGATGGTCGTAGACACACAAGGTTACGATTGACTTGTCAGTCACGGTCTGGCGCTAATCGCGCATCTTAGGATTCAGGGCATTCGACCCCGAACCAGGAACACAAGAATTAGAAACGAGAGGAGCGATACATGAACAAGTCCACCTTGGCCCTGGCCGTGGCTGTTGGGGTTATTGCGCAGCAGGCAGGCGCAGCCGGTTTCATCGAAGACAGCAAGGCCACTCTGGGTCTGCGTAACTTCTACATCAACACTGATAACCGTGACGGCGACGTCAACGCTCCTGCCAACAAGCGTGCTGGTGTTCAGAGCAAGCAAGAAGAATGGGGCCAGGCGTTTGATCTGCGTTTCATCTCTGGTTACACCCAAGGCACTGTAGGCTTCGGTATTGATGCTATCGGTCTGCTGGGTGTGCGCCTGGATTCCGGTGGTGGTACTAACGGTGCTTCGCCAAAAACCGCTACCAACTACGGTTCTTACGGCGGCACTGTTTTCCCAAGCAAATCCAACGGCGAAGCTGTTGATGACTTCTCGAGCTTGGGCCTGACTGCCAAAGCCAAGATCTCCCAGACCGAATTGAAGCTGGGTACTCTGCAGCCTAAAAACCCGGTTATCGTGACCAACGATGGTCGTTTGCTGCCGCAAACCTGGCAGGGTGGCCAGATCACTTCCGGTGACATCAAAGACCTGACGCTGGTTGGCGGTCAGATCGAAGCGGTCAAAGGTCGTAACTCGAGCAACAACGAACAGCTGTCGATCAACGGTGCCAACGGTCGTACCGCCGCCGGCCGCGACAGCAACAAGTTCATCTACGCAGGTGGTGACTACAAAATCACCAAAGACCTGACGGCCCAGTACTACTACGGCAACCTGGAAGATTTCTACAAGCAGCACTTCCTGGGTCTGGTTCACAACTGGGCAATCGGCCCGGGCGTGTTGAAGTCTGACTTCCGTTACTTCAACAGCCGTGACGATGGTAAGAATGGTCACGATGCCAACTACTTCACCACTGGTGATTACGGCACTGGCATCACCAAAGGCAAAGTCGATAACAACCTGTACAGCGGCCTGTTCCTGTACACCGTTGAAGGTCATACTTTCGGTGGCGGTTATCAGGTCAGCAATGGCGACAGCGACTTCCCATGGCTGAACCAAGGTGACGGTTCGTCGAACTACACAATTACCGACATGCAAATCCAGAAGTTCGGCCGCGCTGGCGAACGTACCTGGCAGGCTCGCTACTCGTATGACTTCGCCAAAGTTGGCGTCCCTGGCCTGACAGCCGGTATGGTTTACCTGCGTGGCGATAACATCGACACTTCCGGCAAGGTCGGCTACAACCAGGTCACTGTCAACGCTACTGGCCGTTCCGAGTGGGAACGCGACTTGACCGTAGGTTACGTCGTACCAGAAGGTCCGCTGAAAAACCTCGGCCTGATGTGGAAAAACGCAATGTGGCGCAACGACATTCCAGGCCAACGCGACCAGGACGAAAACCGCCTGATCGTCAGCTACTCGATCCCGCTGTTGTAATAGCGCGCTCAAGCTGCTGATGTGAAAAAGCCCCGTCCGGCATCGCGCCGGACGGGGCTTTTGCGTTTTCGAGTCAGACTCACCCCCGTAAGTCCTCCCCGAAATTCCCCTCTTTAAAGCAACTCAAGGCCTTCTCGAACCCTGGGGCGATGTTCGTCGTCTTGGTGCCGAGCGTCCAGTGAACAGATGTTTAATATTCTTTTAAGATCTAAATATCTATTTATTTATTCTTTTTGTTAAGCACAAAAGCCGAGCTACAGTTGAGTCCTACAACAATTCATCAGGAGCAGCACCATGAGCCTCAGACTCGGCGACATCGCACCCGATTTCGAACAGGATTCCAGCGCTGGCAAGATTCGTTTTCACGAGTGGCTGGGCGATAGCTGGGGCGTGCTGTTTTCCCATCCGGCGGACTTCACGCCGGTGTGCACCACCGAGCTGGGCTTCACCGCCAAGCTCAAGGATGAGTTCAGCAAGCGCGGCGTCAAAGCCATTGCGCTGTCGGTCGACCCGGTGGACTCGCACCACAAGTGGATCGAAGACATCAACGAAACCCAGAACACCATCGTCAACTTCCCGATCCTGGCGGACGCTGATCGCAAGGTCTCGGACCTCTACGATCTGATCCATCCGAATGCCAGTGACACCCTCACTGTGCGCTCGCTGTTCGTGATCGATCCGAACAAGAAGATTCGTCTGACCATCACTTATCCGGCGAGCACCGGGCGCAATTTCCACGAGATCCTGCGGGTCATCGATTCGTTGCAACTCACCGACAACTACAAGGTGGCCACACCGGCCAACTGGCAGGACGGTGACGAGGTGGTGATCGTGCCGTCGCTCAAGGACGAGGAAGAGATCAAGAAGCGCTTTCCCAAGGGTTATCGCGCGGTGAAGCCGTACCTGCGCCTGACGCCGCAGCCGAACAAATGAGTCGGTGAGATTGGCGATATAGCGACCACCGCTTTCGCGAGCAAGCTCGCTCCCACATTTGTAATGCGTTCCTCTGTGGGAGCGAGCTTGCTCGCGAAGGCGTCGGATCAATCAACACGAATTTCAGTTTGTATCATCCACGAAGCAGGGGATTTCAGGCCGTTCCGACGGCCTTTTTTTTCGCCCGAAAGAAGCTGAACCGCATATCTCCAAAACGCATAACCAAATGAATAAATATGATTTATGGATATATAAATCAGCTGTTAAGGTCACTCCATCGAAGCGAGATCGCAACCCGCGAATCGCCTGTACCGTCCAAGGAATTGTCTGAATGCTGGTTGTCTCACTCGGTGGCAGTCCCAGCCTGCGCTCCCGTTCCGGGGTGCTGCTGGAACGCTCGCAACACTGGTTGCAGCAACAAGGGGTGGAAGTGGTGAGTTATCAGGTGCGGGACTTCCCGGCCGAAGATTTGCTCCACGCCCGCTTCGACAGTCCGAAGGTACTCAACCTGCTGCAACAGATTGAAAACGCAGATGGGCTGCTGATTGCCACGCCGGTATACAAGGCCTCGTTTTCCGGGGCGCTGAAAACCGTGCTGGATCTGCTGCCCGAGCGTGCCCTGAATCACAAGATTGTTTTGCCGATGGCCACTGGCGGCAGCATCGCCCACATGCTGGTGGTCGATTACGCGCTCAAGCCAGTGTTGTCGGCATTGAAGGCGCAGGAAATGCTGCAAGGGATTTTCGCCGAGGATAGCCAGATCGCTTACGGCGAAGGCAGCTCTGCGGCGCAACTGGCGCCGGCACTGGAGCAGCGACTGCATGAAGCGCTGGACCAGTTTGTCAGCGCCATGGCCCGCCGGCCGAAACCGCTGGAGCCGGGCCTGTTGAATGAACGTTTGTTGAGTGCTCGCTGGAGCATTTGAGCGTCACCCGAACTTGATGTAACTGGCCTTACTCGCCCGCTAACGGGCAAGCAGGTGCAGCCAATACCCAACAGCAAAAAAGGAGAGCGCTATGCGCACTGTATTTTTGCGTCGTGGTCTGGTCGCTCTGTTTGCTGCGGCTGTGTCCTTAGGCGCCATCACTCAAGCTCAAGCCGATACATTGCGTATCGGCTATCAGAAGTACGGCACGCTGGTGCTGCTCAAAGCCAAAGGCACTCTGGAAAAACGTCTGGCTGCGCAAGGCGTCGATGTGCAATGGACTGAATTCCCGGGCGGCCCGCAACTGCTGGAAGGCCTGAACGTCGGCTCGATCGACTTCGGCGTTACCGGCGAAACGCCTCCGGTGTTCGCTCAGGCGGCGGGTGCCGATCTGCTCTACGTTGCCTACGAACCGCCAGCGCCAAACAGCGAAGCGATCCTCGTACCGAAAGGCTCGCCGATCAAATCGGTGGCGGATCTGAAGGGCAAAAAAGTCGTCCTGAACAAAGGCTCCAACGTGCACTACCTGCTGGTGCGCGCTCTGGAAGATGCCGGCCTCAAATACACCGACATTCAAACCGTATTCCTGCCGCCGGCCGATGCACGCGCCGCGTTCGAACGTGGCAGCGTCGATGCCTGGGTGATCTGGGACCCGTACCAGGCCGCCGCCGAACAACAGTTGCAAGCGCAGACCCTGCGTGACGGCAAAGGCATCGTCGATAACCACCAGTTCTACCTGGCGACCAAACCCTACGCACAGAAAAATCCCGAGGTGATCAAAGCCCTGGTTGAAGAAGTGCGCGCCGTCGGCGAATGGTCCAAGGCCAATCCTGAAGAAGTGACTGAACAGGTTTCGCCACTGCTCGGCCTGCCGGCGGACATCACCCTGACCTCGGTGAAACGCCAGGGCTATGGCGCGCTGTTCCTGACCCCGGAAGTGGTCGCCGCGCAGCAAAAAATCGCCGACACCTTCTACCAGCTCAAGCTGATTCCCAAGCCGTTGAGCATCAAGGATGTGATCTGGACACCCCCGGCCGCTGTGGCCCAAAGCTCCCAAGCCCAGTAACTCGAATCCCCAAGGAGACCACTCCATGAGCCTCAATATTTTCTGGTTCCTGCCTACCCACGGCGACGGCCATTACCTTGGCACCGCTGAAGGCGCTCGCGCCGTCGACCACGGTTATCTGCAACAGGTCGCGCAAGCGGCGGATCGTCTGGGTTTCGGCGGGGTGCTTATTCCTACTGGCCGTTCCTGCGAAGACTCGTGGCTGGTAGCCGCGTCGCTGATCCCGGTGACTCAGCGCCTGAAATTCCTTGTTGCCCTGCGCCCCGGGATCATTTCCCCGACGGTCGCGGCGCGGCAGGCAGCGACACTGGATCGCCTGTCCGGCGGTCGTGCGCTGTTCAATCTGGTGACTGGCGGTGACCCGGAAGAACTGGCCGGTGACGGTCTGTTTCTCAGCCATGAAGAGCGTTATCAAGCCTCGGTGGAATTCACTCGGATCTGGCGCCGCGTGCTGGAAGGTGAAACCGTCGATTATGACGGTCAGCACATCAGCGTGAAGGGCGCGAAACTACTTTATCCGCCGATCCAGCAACCGCGGCCACCGCTGTACTTCGGTGGATCTTCCGAAGCTGCGCAGGATCTGGCCGCCGAGCAGGTGGAAATGGTTCTGACCTGGGGCGAGCCGCCAGCGGCAGTGGCCGAGAAGATCGAGCAAGTGCGCGCCAAAGCGGCCAAGCTCGGGCGCACCGTGCGTTTCGGTATTCGTCTGCATGTGATTGTGCGTGAAACCAACGCCGAAGCCTGGCAAGCGGCGGATCGGCTGATCTCGCATCTCGACGACGAGACCATCAAACGTGCTCAAGCCTCGCTGGCGCGCTTCGATTCGGTGGGTCAGCAGCGCATGGCCGCACTGCACGGTGGCAGTCGCGACAATCTGGAAGTCAGCCCGAACCTGTGGGCCGGTGTCGGTCTGGTGCGTGGCGGTGCTGGCACTGCGCTGGTGGGCGATGGTCCGACCGTCGCGGCACGGGTCAAGGAGTACGCCGACCTGGGCATCGACACCTTTATCTTCTCCGGTTATCCACACCTCGAAGAGTCGTACCGCGTCGCTGAACTGCTGTTCCCGCACCTCGATATCGAGCGCCCGGAACTGCCAAAAGGCGCCGGTTACGTCAGCCCGTTCGGTGAGATGGTGGCCAACGACATTCTTCCCAAAGCCGCGTCGCAGAGCTGAGGCGCGCCATGAAGAAAATTATCCACAGCCTCGCGCCCTGGGCGTTGCCGGTGTTGTTGCTGGCGGTGTGGCAGTTGTCGGTGTCGGCGGGTTGGTTGTCGACGCGGATTCTGCCGGCTCCGGTGGCAGTGATCGAGGCCGGGGTCAGTCTGGTGCGCAGTGGCGAAATCTGGACGCACCTGGCGATCAGCGGCTGGCGTGCGGCGCTGGGCTTCACCATCGGTGGCAGCATCGGTCTGGTGCTGGGTTTCATCACCGGTCTGTCGAAGTGGGGCGAACGCCTGCTCGACAGTTCGGTGCAGATGATCCGCAACGTGCCGCATCTGGCGCTGATTCCACTGGTGATCCTTTGGTTCGGCATCGACGAATCGGCGAAGATTTTTCTGGTAGCGCTCGGCACATTGTTCCCGATCTACCTCAATACCTATCACGGCATTCGCAACGTCGATCCGGCGCTGGTGGAGATGGCGCGCAGTTATGGCCTGTCCGGGTTCAGCCTGTTCTGGCAAGTGATTCTGCCGGGTGCGCTGCCTTCGATTCTGGTCGGTGTGCGCTTCGCTTTGGGCTTTATGTGGTTGACGTTGATCGTTGCCGAAACCATTTCTGCCAGCTCCGGCATCGGATATCTGGCAATGAACGCCCGCGAATTTTTGCAGACCGACGTGGTGGTGCTGGCGATCCTGCTTTACGCGGTGCTCGGCAAACTGGCAGACCTGGCCGCCCGTGGACTTGAACGTGTCTGGTTGCGCTGGCACCCGGCCTATCAGGTTGCTAAAGGAGGTGCGGCATGACCGCTCAACAACCTCCACGCCTGCTGCGCGGGATTCCGCTGGCGGTGCGCAATCTGCAAAAGACCTTCGGTGCGCGGCAGGTGCTGCGCAACATCGATCTGCATATTCCGGCGGGGCAATTCGTCGCCGTGGTCGGTCGCAGTGGCTGCGGTAAAAGCACCTTGTTGCGCTTGCTCGCCGGGCTTGATCAACCCACCGGCGGCGACTTGCTGGCCGGTGCTGCACCGCTCAGTGATGCGCGGGAAGACACCCGCCTGATGTTTCAGGAAGCACGCTTGCTGCCTTGGAAAAAGATCATCGACAACGTCGGTCTCGGCCTCAAGGGTAACTGGCGCCCACAAGCGCTGGACGCACTGGAAGCCGTGGGGCTGGCTGATCGCGCCAATGAATGGCCGGCCGCTTTGTCCGGCGGACAGAAGCAGCGTGTGGCGTTGGCCCGGGCGCTGATCCATCAGCCGCGTCTGCTGTTGCTCGACGAACCGCTGGGTGCGCTGGATGCGCTGACCCGGATCGAAATGCAGCAACTGATCGAACGCCTTTGGCAGCAACACGGTTTTACGGTGTTGCTGGTGACTCACGATGTCAGCGAAGCCGTGGCGATTGCCGACCGGGTGATTCTGATCGAGGACGGCGAAGTCGGGCTCGACCTGCATGTCGAGCTGCCGCGTCCACGAGTACGCGGCTCGCATCGCCTGGCATCACTGGAAACCGAAGTGCTCAACCGAGTTTTGTCCCTGCCCGGAGAACCGCCGGAGCCGGAACCTGTTTCACCCTTGCCTACGCAATTGCGTTGGGCTCAATAACTCAAGCAAACGACAGGAATCATTGCCATGACTATCAAAGCCATCAACGTACGCAACCAGTTCAAAGGCTCGATCAAGGAAATCGTTCTCGGCGACGTGCTGTCGGAAATCGACGTGCAGACCGCTTCCGGCATCGTCACTTCGGTGATCACCACCCGCTCGGTCAAGGAGCTGGAACTGGTGGTTGGCAGCGAGGTGATCGCCTTCGTGAAATCCACCGAGGTATCGATCGCCAAGTTGTAAGCCGGTGATTAAAAAACAACCCCGAAGGGTGTGAGCCCTTCGGGGTTTTTTGTGTCTGATCTGAAAACTGCGGTGCGGCCTTCGCGAGCAAGCTCGCTCCCACAGGTTCGGTGTCGTTCATAGATGTTGTGTTCACCACAATCATTGTGGGAGCGAGCTTGCTCGCGAAGAGGCCGGTGAGGGCGCTAGAGAATTCTTTTGGGTAGATACGGCGGCAGATACAGCCCAATGTAGGCATCAAACACCCGCATCCCTTCCTCGGCCATGCGCGGAGTGATCTGCCCGTGCTGCTGCACCGAGCGCGCATAGACGCGGTCGCCCAGCTCCATCGCCAGAGCAAACACATCGACGTCGGTCGGCAGCTTCGGCAGCTCGAAGTGATGGTTGAACACCTTGTACATCAGATCACCCAGCTCGATGTCGTGCTGGCGGTCGGCTTGGGTTACTTCAGTCAGGCCGTGTTGCGCAAGGATCAGTTGGCGTGCAGCGGCGTCTTCAGCGTAGATCTCCAGCATCCGCTGTTCGATCAGACGTGACAGGTCGCGCCAGTCGCGCAGGGCATCATGGTCGATTGGCGCTTGCAGGCAGGCGCGGAACGCGGCGTGGACATCGGCAGTCAGGGCTTCGAGCAACGCCGGAACGCTGGCGAAGAAGTGGTAGACCGAGGAGGGCGGAATCTGTGCGCGCTCGGCGACGCTGTAGATCGACAGACTGCCCACGCCCTCGGCGGCCAGCAGCGTGCGCGCGGCATCGAGTATCGAATCGATCCGCGCCTGACTGCGGGCACGGGGTTTGCGAATAGGGGCGGGACGCGTCATGAAAGTCTCCTGCGGGGCAGCGGGCATTGTACGAGCAGGGTTTGATGTTGTCTGCCCGGACGCCATCGCTGGCAAGCCAGCTCCCACAGGGATTGATTGGGTACATGAGTTTTGTGTTCGACAAAAATCCTGTGGGAGCTGGCTTGCCAGCGATCCGCCGCAGGCGGCCATAAAAAAACGCCGTGGGCTGAATCAGCCAACGGCGTTTTTATCTGGATCACGAATCCGCTTAAACGGTATGCAGATACCAGTTGTACTCGAGGTCGGAGATGGAGTGTTCGAACTCCTCCAGCTCACTCTCTTTACAGGCGACGAAGATATCGATGTATTTCGGATCGATGTACTTGGCCATCACCTCGCTGTCGTCCAGCTCGCGCAGGGCATCGCGCAAGTTGTTCGGCAGGCTTTGTTCGTTCTGCTCGTAGCTGTTGCCTTCGACTGGCGCGCCCGGTTCGATCTTGTTGGTCAGACCGTGATGCACACCGGCCAGGACCGAAGCCATCAACAGGTACGGGTTGGCGTCGGCGCCGGCCACGCGGTGTTCGATACGTACGGCATCGGAAGAGCCGGTCGGTACGCGAATCGCCACGGTACGGTTGTCCAGACCCCAGCACGGCGAGTTCGGCACGTAGAACTGTGCGCCGAAACGGCGGTAGGAGTTGACGTTAGGGCACAGGAACGCCATTTGAGCGGGCAGGGTCTCCAGCACACCGCCGATTGCGTGACGCAATGCGGCGTTCTGCTCGGGATCCTCGCTGGCAAAGATGTTCTTGCCGTCCTTGTCCAGGATCGAAATATGGACGTGTAAACCGTTGCCTGCCTGACCCGGGTAAGGCTTGGCCATGAAGGTGGTATCCATTTCATGGTCGTAGGCGATGTTCTTGATCAGACGCTTGAGCAGTACCGCGTAGTCGCATGCCTTGATCGGGTCGGCGACGTGGTGCAGGTTCACTTCGAACTGCGCCGGGGCACTTTCCTTGACGATGGCGTCGGCCGGGATGCCTTGCTCTTTGGCACCTTCCAGAATGTCCTGGAGGCAGTCGACGTATTCGTCGAGGTCGTCGATCAGGTAGACCTGAGTCGAGTGCGGACGTTTACCGGATACCGGCGAGCGTGGCGGCTGTGGACGACCGTTCACGTTCTCCTGGTCGATCAGGTAGAACTCCAGCTCGAACGCTGCGCAGATAGTCAGACCCATTTCGTCGAACTTGCGCACTACGTTGGCCAGCACTTCACGCGGATCTGCGAAGAATGGCTGACCTTCGAGTTCGTGCATGGTCATCAACAGTTGCGCGGTAGGGCGCTTCTGCCATGGCTCGTTGCACAGGGTGTCGGGGATTGGATAGCAGATACGATCGGCGTCGCCGATGTCCAGGCCCAGGCCGGTACTTTCTACCGTCGAACCATTGATATCCAGAGCAAATAGAGAGGCCGGCAGGTTGATGCCTTTCTCGTAAACCTTGTGGAGGCTGGTGCGTTCGATGCGCTTGCCGCGCACCACACCATTCATATCCGCAATCAGAAGGTCAACGTACAGAACCTCAGGATGTTCCTTAAGGAACGCGTTCGCTTCATTAAGCTGAACGGCACGCGGGGGTACCGACATGATGCAACACCTTTGTTGTTAAAAATATCAATCATTGATCTTTTCTGGTTTCAGTCAACCCGAACGGCCTGCCGAAGTCAAGCGAGGCCTTTTTTGCCCTAAAAAAGCGCCGTGAGGGCATTTATGGGGCACTTTAGGGCGTTTTTTAGCACTTGGGACGCTTGGCACCCGCAGGCTTGAGCAGGCCGTGTTGTATTTTTTACGGGGGTGTTGTGTAAAAAAATGAACAAGGCTAAGCTCCGATCAAACCCATAACAGCAATAATACCGGGGTGCTTCATGTCTCGCCTGCCGTTAATCGGCGTCACCGACTGCTCCATGCAGTCCGGTCTGCATGCTTATCACATCAGTGGCGACTCGTCCGTCCGTATCGCAGCCGACAAGGCCTGCGACCTGCCGCAATCGCTCTCGCATTCGGCGGCAAAAACGGCAACGTCCGATATTCTGGACGCACAGGATGGCACCCTCTTTACCGATTTCCCTTCCAATATAGATCGCTTTCTTTCCCGCAGCCTGAGCCGTGCGCGGCGACGTGTCCATTGCGTTGCTCACGATTCTGCACGGTCGGCTGTATGTGTTGAGAGTGCACGGGAAATGCAACGCCAGCGTAAAGGGCAGGTAAGCTCCTCTTTCATTGTCTTCGCGCGGTGCCAGGCATAGGCCGGCATTCGCGCAAGCAAGCCCTTTATCGCGACGCCCCGGCGTCAAATTTTGCCTGACACCCGGTGTCAGGAGACTCAGCCCAGAGGCATTTATGAGTACCAACCTCGACCAGCTCACCGATTGGTTGAAAGACCACAAGATCACAGAAGTCGAATGCATGATCGCCGACTTGACCGGCATCACGCGTGGCAAGATCTCGCCGACCAACAAATTCATCGCCGAAAAAGGCATGCGCCTGCCAGAAAGCGTTCTGTTGCAGACCGTGACCGGCGATTACGTCGAAGACGACATCTATTACGAACTGCTCGACCCGGCTGACATCGACATGATCTGCCGCCCCGACCAGAACGCCGTGTACCTGGTGCCATGGGCCATCGAGCCGACCGCTCAGGTGATTCACGACACTTATGACAAGCAAGGCAACCCGATCGAGCTGTCGCCGCGCAACGTCCTGAAGAAAGTCCTCAAGCTGTATGCCGACAAGGGCTGGCAGCCAATCGTCGCGCCGGAAATGGAGTTCTACCTGACCAAGCGCAGCGACGACCCCGACTATCCGTTGCAGCCGCCAATCGGTCGCTCGGGCCGTCCGGAAATCGGTCGTCAATCGTTCTCCATTGAAGCCGCCAACGAATTCGATCCGCTGTTCGAAGACGTCTACGACTGGTGCGAATTGCAGGAGCTGGATCTAGACACGCTGATCCACGAAGACGGCACCGCGCAGATGGAAATCAACTTCCGTCACGGCGACGCGCTGTCGCTGGCCGACCAGATTCTGGTGTTCAAACGCACCATGCGTGAAGCCGCGCTCAAGCACGACGTGGCCGCGACCTTCATGGCCAAGCCGATGACCGGTGAGCCGGGCAGTGCCATGCACTTGCACCAGAGCATCATCGACATCGAGACCGGCAAGAACGTGTTCTCCAATGAAGACGGGACCATGAGCCAGTTATTCCTGCACCACATCGGTGGTTTGCAGAAACTGATCCCCGAGCTGTTGCCGCTGTTCGCACCGAACGTCAACTCGTTCCGCCGCTTCCTGCCGGACACCTCGGCACCAGTGAACGTCGAATGGGGCGAAGAGAACCGCACCGTGGGCCTGCGTGTACCGGATGCCGGTCCGCAAAACCGCCGGGTGGAAAACCGCCTGCCGGGCGCCGACGCCAACCCGTACCTGGCGATTGCCGCGAGCCTGCTCTGCGGCTACATCGGCATGGTCGAAGGCCTGAATCCGAGCGCGCCAGTGGTTGGCCGTGGTTACGAGCGCCGCAACCTGCGCCTGCCACTGACCATCGAAGACGCGCTGGAACGTATGGAAAACAGCACCACCGTCGAAAAATACCTGGGCAAGACTTTCATTACTGGCTACGTCGCGGTCAAGCGGGCCGAGCATGAAAACTTCAAGCGCGTGATCAGTTCGTGGGAGCGTGAGTACCTGCTCTTCGCCGTCTGATGCGCCAGGCGCGACGGTCAAACGTCGCGCCTTCACCGATAACAAGGAGAATTGGCATGACCAGCAACAACCCGCAAACCCGTGAGTGGCAAGCACTCAGCAATGATCATCACCTGGCCCCGTTCAGCGATTTCAAGCAATTGAAAGAGAAGGGCCCGCGGATCATCACCAATGCCAAGGGCGTGTACCTCTGGGACAGCGAAGGCAACAAGATCCTCGACGGCATGGCCGGGCTGTGGTGCGTGGCCATCGGTTACGGGCGCGATGAACTGGCCGATGCCGCCAGCAAGCAGATGCGCGAGCTGCCTTACTACAACCTGTTTTTCCAGACCGCGCATCCACCTGCGCTGGAACTGGCCAAGGCCATCGCCGACGTCGCGCCAGAAGGCATGAACCATGTGTTCTTCACTGGCTCCGGCTCCGAAGGCAACGACACCATGCTGCGTATGGTTCGCCACTACTGGGCGATCAAGGGCCAGCCGAACAAGAAAGTCATCATCAGCCGCAAGAACGGTTATCACGGTTCGACCGTGGCCGGCGCGAGCCTGGGCGGCATGACTTATATGCACGAACAGGGCGACTTGCCGATTCCGGGCATCGTCCACATTGCCCAGCCGTACTGGTTCGCCGAAGGCGGCGACATGTCCCCTGAAGAGTTCGGGATCTGGGCAGCCAATCAGCTGGAAGAAAAAATTCTCGAAGTCGGCGTGGATAACGTCGGTGCTTTTATTGCCGAGCCGATTCAGGGTGCTGGCGGTGTGATCATTCCGCCTGACAGCTACTGGCCGCGCGTGAAAGAGATCCTCGCCAAATACGACATCCTGTTCGTTGCCGACGAAGTGATCTGCGGTTTCGGCCGTACCGGTGAGTGGTTCGGTAGCGATTTCTACGACCTCAAACCCGACATGATGACCATCGCCAAAGGCCTGACCTCCGGCTACATCCCTATGGGTGGCCTGATCGTTCGTGACTCGGTGGTGGCAGTGCTTAATGAAGGTGGCGATTTCAACCACGGCTTCACCTACTCCGGTCACCCGGTGGCGGCAGCGGTGGGTCTGGAAAACATCCGTATCCTGCGCGAAGAAAAAATTATCGAGAACGCGCACAACGAAACGGCACCGTATTTGCAGAAACGTCTGCGGGAACTGAATGATCACCCATTGGTGGGTGAAGTTCGCGGTGTCGGTCTGTTGGGGGCCATTGAGCTGGTGCAGGACAAGGCCACTCGCAAGCGTTACGAAGGCAAGGGCGTCGGCATGATCTGCCGTCAGTTCTGCTTCGATAACGGGCTGATCATGCGCGCTGTCGGCGACACCATGATCATCGCGCCGCCGCTGGTTATCAGCAAAGCGGAGATCGATGAGCTGGTAACAAAGGCACGCAAGTGTCTGGACCTGACCCTCAGTGTGTTGCAGGGCTAGGTGCTAGGCTTCGGGCGGGGGAGCTGCGGCGCTCTCGCTCGAAGATGTCAGAAAGGCTGGTCTTTCCTTGAAAGACCGCCTCGGATCTTGCCAGACTAGTCGCGGTTCCAGTTGTCCGGGTTCGGCCGCTGAACAAAGTGGTTCAAAAAAGAAAAATTTGGAGCATTACGCATGAAGGCATTAGGCAAAAAGCTCGCTGGCAAGACTCTGCTCGCCATGTCCCTGATGGGAATCATGGCGGCTGCGGCTCAGGCGGACGACAAGGTGCTGCACGTCTACAACTGGTCCGACTACATCGCTCCGGACACCATCAAGAAGTTTGAAGACGAGTCGGGCATCAAGGTCGTCTACGACGTCTTCGACAGCAACGAAACCCTCGAAGCCAAACTGCTCGCAGGCAAGTCCGGCTACGACATCGTCGTTCCGTCGAACAACTTCCTCGCCAAACAGATCAAGGCCGGTGTCTACCAGAAGCTGGACAAGTCCAAGCTGCCTAACTGGAAAAACCTGAACCCGGATCTGCTCAAGGCCGTTTCGGTCAGTGACCCGGGCAACGAACACGCCTTCCCGTACATGTGGGGCTCGATCGGTATCGGTTTCAACGCCGAGAAGGTCAAGGCTGCACTGGGTGCCGACGCACCTGTCGATTCGTGGGATCTGATCTTCAAGCCGGAAAACGCGGCCAAGCTGAAATCCTGCGGCATCAGTCTGCTCGACTCGCCAACCGAGATGATTCCGGTGGCGCTGCATTACCTGGGCCTGCCAACCGACAGCCAGAAGAAAGAAGACATCGACAAGGCTGAAGCGCTGATCATGAAGGTTCGTCCTTCGATCGCTTACTTCCACTCGTCCAAGTACATCTCCGACCTGGCCAACGGCAACATCTGCGTAGCCGTCGGTTACTCGGGTGACATCTATCAGGCCAAGTCCCGCGCTGCCGAAGCCGGTGACAAGGTCAAAGTCAGCTACAACATTCCGAAAGAAGGTGCAGGCAGCTTCTACGACATGGTCGCCATCCCTAAAGATGCCGAAAACGTCGAAGGCGCCTACAAGTTCATGACCTTCCTGCAGAAGCCGGAAATCATGGCTGCAATCACCAACGCCGTACGTTTCCCGAACGGTAACGCCGCTGCAACCCCACTGGTCGATAAAGACATCACCAGCGACCCGGGCGTTTATCCACCGGCTGATGTACTGGCCAAGCTGTACGCGATTGCCGACTTGCCGGCCGCGACTCAGCGGATCATGACCCGCAGCTGGACCAAGATCAAATCCGGTAAATAAGCCGGTTTGAAGCAACAACCGCTGGCCGTCGTCCCTGCGAGGGCGGTCAGCGGAATAATTAAATGACAGAAAGTTTTGCTGGAACGGTTTTTCGAGGGTAAGTTGCGCGCCGGTTTTGTTGCCGGACAGCCATGGCTGTCATGCAGCGCTGGGCAACTTGGGCCCAACTAATTTAGAGGACCTCCACTTGCCTATTTTTTCTTTGTTGCGCAATGCATTGCTGGCCACTGCTGGCCTGACGTTCGTCGTCGGCGCCCAGGCTGCCGGTACCGTGCATATTTATAACTGGTCGGATTACATCGGCGAGACCACGCTGGCCGACTTCCAGAAAGACACCGGGATCAAGCCGGTCTACGACGTATTCGATTCCAACGAAACCCTGGAAGGCAAGCTGCTGGCGGGCCGCACCGGTTACGACGTGGTTGTGCCGTCGAACCACTTCCTCGGCAAACAGATCAAGGCCGGGGCTTTCCAGAAACTCGACCGTAGCCAGCTGCCGAACTACGCGAACCTTGATCCGGTGCTGCTCAAGCGCCTGGAGCAGAACGATCCGGGCAACCAGTACGCCGTGCCGTATCTGTGGGGCACCAACGGCATCGGTTACAACGTCGACAAGGTCAAGGCTGTGCTCGGCGTCGACAAGATCGATTCCTGGAGCGTGCTGTTCGAGCCGGAAAACATCAAGAAGCTGCACAGCTGTGGTGTAGCGTTCCTCGATTCGGCGGATGAAATGATGCCGACCATGCTCAACTACATGGGCCTGAACGCCAACAGCACCAATCCTGAAGACTACAAGAAGGCCACCGCCAAGCTGCTCGCAGTGCGTCCGTACGTGACCTACTTCCACTCTTCGAAATACATCGGTGACCTGGCTAACGGCGACATCTGCGTGGCGATCGGTTTCTCCGGCGACATCTTCCAGGCCAAGCACCGTGCCGAAGAAGCCAAGAAAGGCGTGAACATCGCCTACTCGATTCCAAAAGAGGGCGGCGCGCTGTGGTTCGACATGCTGGCGATTCCGAAGGACTCGTCGAACGTCAAAGAGGCCCACGCCTTCATCAACTATTTGCTGAAACCTGAGGTGATTGCCCAGGTCAGTGATTACGTCGGTTATGCCAACCCCAACCCGGGGTCGGACAAGCTGATGGAACAGTCCATCCGCACCGATGAAGCGGTTTATCCGCCGCAAGCAGTCCTCGACAAGACCTACGTGTCGACCGAGTTGCCACCGAACATTCAGCGTTTGATGACCCGTAGCTGGACCAAGGTCAAGACGGGCAAATAAGGCACAAACTATCCTGGGTTCGTCTTGCGTGGACGGACTGCATTGTTTTTTTCTGGGAGTTTCGTAAATGGCAGTTGCCTCCGGCGCCTATAAGAAAGCCCTCGAGGGCGACCAGACACCTAAACAGGTGTTGGTCAAAATCGACCGGGTCACGAAGAAGTTCGACGAGACGATTGCCGTGGACGATGTGTCCCTGGAAATCAAAAAGGGCGAGATCTTTGCCCTGCTCGGCGGTTCGGGATCGGGCAAGTCCACCCTGCTGCGGATGCTGGCAGGATTCGAACGGCCCACGGAGGGGCGCATTTTCCTCGACGGCGTCGACATCACCGACATGCCGCCGTACGAACGTCCGATCAACATGATGTTCCAGTCGTACGCCTTGTTCCCGCACATGACCGTGGCGCAGAACATCGCCTTCGGCCTCAAGCAGGACAAGATTTCGTCTTCCGAAGTCGATGCCCGCGTCGCCGAAATGCTCAAGCTGGTACAGATGAGCCAGTACGCCAAGCGCAAACCGCATCAGCTGTCTGGCGGTCAGCGTCAACGTGTTGCACTGGCGCGCTCGCTGGCCAAGCGGCCGAAGCTGCTGCTGCTCGACGAGCCGATGGGCGCACTGGATAAAAAACTGCGCTCGCAGATGCAGCTTGAACTGGTAGAGATCATCGAGCGCGTAGGCGTGACCTGCGTAATGGTGACCCACGACCAGGAAGAGGCCATGACCATGGCCGAGCGCATCGCGATCATGCACCTGGGCTGGATCGCTCAGATCGGCAGCCCGATCGACATCTACGAAACCCCGACCAGCCGTCTGGTCTGCGAATTCATCGGCAACGTCAACATCTTCGAAGGCGAAGTGATCGACGATGCGGAAGGCCACGCGACCATCACCTGCAAGGATCTCGACCGGCAGATCTACGTCGGCCACGGCATCAGCACCTCGGTCCAGGACAAGTCGGTCACTTACGCGATTCGTCCGGAGAAGCTGCTGGTCACCGCCGAAATGCCGACCTGCGAGTACAACTGGTCGAGCGGCAAAGTGCATGACATCGCCTACCTCGGCGGTCACTCGGTGTTCTACGTCGAACTGCCGAGCGGCAAACTGGTGCAGTCGTTCGTGGCCAACGCCGAACGTCGCGGCGCGCGTCCGACCTGGGGCGATCAGGTTTACGTGTGGTGGGAAGACGACAGCGGCGTGGTACTCCGCTCATGAACATGCGCAAATTCAAACGCCGCCTCAATCGAATAATCCCCAATGGCCGGCAGCTGGTCATCGGGGTTCCGTTCATCTGGCTGTTTCTGTTCTTCATGCTGCCGTTCTTCATCGTTCTGAAAATCAGCTTCGCCGAAGCCGACGTGGCGATCCCGCCGTACACCGAGATCTACACGTACGCCGAGCAGAAGCTGCAACTGCTGCTGAACCTGGGCAACTACGCGATGCTGGCGGGCGACGAGTTGTACATCGCCGCCTACCTTGGCTCGCTGAAGATGGCGTTTTTCAGCACGCTGTTGTGTCTGTTGATCGGCTACCCGATGGCTTACGCCATCGCCACCGCCCGTAAAGAGATGCAAACGGTGCTGGTGCTGCTGATCATGATGCCGACCTGGACCGCGATCCTGATCCGCGTTTATGCGTGGATGGGCATCCTCAGCAACAACGGCCTGCTCAACGGCTTCCTGATGAGCATGGGCTTTATCGATGAGCCGCTGCAGATCCTCAACACCAACCTCGCGGTGTACATCGGCGTCGTCTATTCGTACCTGCCGTTCATGATCCTGCCGCTGTACGCCAACCTGGTGAAGCACGATCACAGTCTGCTGGAAGCCGCTTCCGACCTCGGTTCGAGTACCTTCAACAGCTTCTGGAAAATCACTATTCCGCTGTCGAAGAACGGGATCATTGCCGGCTGCATGCTGGTGTTCATCCCGGTGGTGGGCGAGTTCGTGATCCCGGAACTGCTCGGCGGCCCGGAAACCCTGATGATCGGTAAAGTGCTCTGGCAAGAGTTCTTCAACAACCGTGACTGGCCGGTGGCGTCCGCGCTGGCGGTGGTGATGCTGGCGATCCTGATTGTGCCGATCATTCTGTTCAACCGCAGTCAGGCCAAGGAAATGGAGGGTAAAGAATGAAGCGCTTCCGTTTCTCCAGCCTGATGCTGGTGCTCGGCCTGTTGTTTATCTACCTGCCGATGCTGATCCTGGTGATCTACTCGTTCAACGCCTCGAAACTGGTGACGGTGTGGGGCGGCTGGTCGATCAAGTGGTACGTCGGCCTGCTCGACAACACCCAACTGATGGGCTCGGTGCTGCGCTCGCTGGAAATCGCCTGCTACACCGCAGTGGCTGCGGTGGCGCTGGGTACTCTGGCGGCCTTCGTGCTGACCCGTATCACTCGCTTCAAGGGTCGCACGCTGTTCGGTGGTCTGGTCACCGCGCCGCTGGTAATGCCTGAGGTGATCACCGGTCTGTCGCTGTTGCTACTGTTCGTGGCGATGGCGCAGATGATCGGCTGGCCGCAGGAACGTGGCATCGTCACTATCTGGATCGCCCACACGACGTTCTGTGCGGCGTATGTGGCGGTGGTGGTGTCGGCGCGTCTGCGTGAGCTGGACCTGTCGATCGAAGAGGCGGCGATGGACCTCGGTGCGCGGCCGTGGAAGGTGTTCTTCCTGATCACCATCCCGATGATCGCGCCATCGCTGGCAGCGGGCGGCATGATGTCGTTCGCGCTGTCGCTGGACGATCTGGTACTGGCGAGCTTCGTCTCGGGCCCGGGTTCGACGACCCTGCCGATGGAAGTGTTCTCGGCGGTACGTCTGGGCGTGAAGCCTGAGATCAACGCCGTGGCCAGCCTGATTCTGCTGGCGGTATCGATCGTCACCTTCATGGTCTGGTTCTTCAGCCGCCGTGCCGAAGAAGCCCGCAAGAAAGCCATCCAGCAAGCCATCGAAGAAGGCGCTGCCGATTCGTGGAAGCAACCGGACGTGCGCCGCGCGCAGGCGCCGGAAGCTGCGTAAGCCAATGGGGTTGATCACAAATCTGTGATCAACCCAAATCCCTGTGGGAGCGAGCTTGCTCGCGAATGCGATCTGTCAGTCAACATCCACGTGCCTGACCTACCGCCTTCGCGAGCAAGCTCGCTCCCACATGTTTTTTGGGTGGTCTTCAAGTCCAGGGAGATTTACGGATGACTTCAACGAAGTTCATCGGTTTGAACCCCGGCTCCTGATCTTTCAGCACATCGGTCTTTACATTGCCGAACGTGGTCTGCGGGCGATGACGCAAGCCATCGGCAAACGCGCAGATGATGCACTCCTTGAAACCCTCGCCACGCGGATGCGCATGCACCACGGCTTCGCGCTGCACGCTGCTGAACGCTGCGTAATCCATCCCCAGCACGTCCATCTCCACGCCCGCTGTCACCAGCGCCACGGTCGGACGCAGATGCCTGGGCACACCCGGCGTGGTGTGCAGGGCAATCGACAGCCATACCTGTTCGATATCGTCATCGCTCAATCCGTAAGGCTTGAGAAACGCCGCCGCTGCGTTGGCCCCATCCACTTCAAAACGCTCGTCATTGCTGCGATGACCTTCGATCAGACCGAGGTCGTGGAACATCGCACCGACGTACAGCAGTTCCGGATCGTAAGCCAGTTGCTGGCGATCACCGCTCAATGCGCCAAACAGAAACACCCGGCGCGAGTGGTGATAGAGCAGGTCGGATTCGATGTCGCGGATGTACTCGGTGGTGGCCCGGGCGAGGGCGCTGTCAGGGATCTGGATACCGGCAATGGTCGTGCTCATGGGATGCTTCCTCATGGAAAACGCCGTCGTGGCGCTGATGTACAAAGTCTGTTCCCTGAGGCACTAAACGGACAATCAACGCATGGCTGCGATCCTTGCCAATCCACCTGCAAATCGTGCCAACTGCCCTTCACAAGTTGGAATGCCATCCATTGTGGCGAGGGGATTTATCCCCGTTCGGCTGCGCAGCAGTCGTAAATCCAGCCATGAAGACTGCCTGACACAACGAGGTGTATGGTCTTGGGGCTGCTTCGCAACCCAACGGGGATAAATCCCCTCGCCACTGGGTTACAGGGGACCTAAAAAAACATGAATAAAACCGTCGCCATCGTGGTGTTCCCAGGCGTGCAGTCGCTCGACGTCACCGGACCTATGGATGTGTTTGCCGAGGCCAACCGGTTCCTTGCGCCAGAGGATCACTATCGGCTGGAGGTGATCGGTGTCGAGCACGGTTTGATGGCGTGCTCGAACGGCTTGTCTCTCAATGCCCATCGGCATTTCAGCGAGGCACTCGACGTCTATGACCTGCTGCTGGCCGCCGGTGGCCCGCAACTGCCGTTCATGGATTTTGGCGCGACGTTCGATGGTTGGCTGCGCGAGGCTTGCGCACGCGCCAGGCGCTTCGGCTCGATCTGCAATGGCGCGTTCATGCTCGCGCGAGCCGGGCTGCTTGAAGGACGCACGGTCACCACGCATTGGAACGACGCTGAGGTGCTGGCGCGGTTATGCCCTTCGACGCAGGTCGAGGCGGATCGTTTGTACGTTGAGGATGGCACGCTGTACACCTCGGCCGGGGTGACGGCGGGGATCGATTTGTCGTTGTACCTGCTGGCTCGAGATTACGGCGCCGAAGTGGCGTTAAGCGTGGCCAAGCGTCTGGTAGTGTTCACTCAGCGCTCCGGCGGCCAGTCGCAGTTCAGCCCGTTTCTGACCCCGCATGCGGAACCAACCTCGGCGGTGGCGCTGGTGCAGTTGTATGTGCTGGCCAATCTCACTGGCGATCTGACCATCGCCGATCTGGCGACGGCAGCGAACATGAGCGCGCGCAATTTCTCCCGGGTGTTCGCCCGCGAAGCCCGGGTCACCCCGGCTGAGTTCGTCGAACGGGCGCGGGTGGATGCTGCGCGAGTGATGCTGGAAAGCACCACGGCACCGCTGAAGACCGTTGCTTATCAGTGTGGATTTCGCGATGCGCAACATATGCGCAGCGTGTTCAACCGCCGGTTGGGCGTGACGCCGCAGCAGTTTCGGTTGAATTTTGCGGCTATGGTTTGAGGGCCTCATCGCTGGCAAGCCAGCTCCCACAGGTTTTTAGGGTGTTCACAAAATTTGTGATCGACGCCGATTCCTGTGGGAGCTGGCTTGCCAGCGAAGGGGCCAGCCCTGTCAGCGAAAATCTATTTCGATGACCGCGCCGGCAACAGCTTCAAGGTGCTGCGGGTATTGGCCGTCACCTCTTCATCACTGAAGTGCGCCTGCACATACATCCCTTCGACATATTCCTCGGCCTGATCGTCATAGTGACTATCAAACGGCACGCCGCTCTGGCCGACCGGGTTGATGGTCAGGCTGTGTGCCGGGTCGGCGAAGTCGATCAGCCGGCGCGTCGAAGGCCCGTAAGTCACTGGCCATGGCGCCGGGCCGATTTTCGCCGAGAGGTTGTTCGGCACTTCATGGCTGCCCGGTGCGGCGAACGGCCCAACGTTGAAAATCTTGTCCAGCGGCTTCTGCTGCCCCAGCGGATGGCCGTGAGTCAGGGTGTGCGCCGTGCCCCATTTCCAGGCGGAAGAATCCTCGCCGAGGGTCAGTTTCAGATGCTTGATGCTCGCCTGCCACGCCACTTTTACCGTATCGGCGCGGGTCTCCTTGTTCGGCGTACTGCGGTTGTCCCACCACGGTGAATCGGCGTTCGCCGCCAGCCGGGGCAGGGCAGCATCAATCACGCGGGTCGACAGCAAGGTTTCGAAAAGGTCGTTGCCCAGTTCATCACGCATGGCCGCATCGGCGAGGTCATAGAGGAACTGGTTGAACAGCGTCGCACTGACCGAATCCAGCGGGTAGTCGCCTTGCCACTGCGCCAGTTGCTCGACCAGCTTCAACTCGGCCGGGTCTTTCACCACCTCACGCAACACCGGCAGCAACGGCGCCAGTAGTCGAGGGCCGTAACCGGTGGTGGTGCCCAGTTGCAGTTTCTGGTTGGCCTCGTTGCTCCATTTCACGCTTTTGTCGCTGAGCTGGCGATTGAGCTGCTGACCGCGATCCGCGAGGTTGTAGTAACCGGGAATCTCCATGCCGGTCGGCGACAAGGGCTGGAAGTTGGCCGAAACGATGTAGCCGCGCGCCGGGTTTTCTTCCTGCGGATTGGCACTGAACGGGTAAAAACCATCCTTGTCTGGCTGATTGCTGCTGCCGTCGAGAATGAACTCCGGTTTCACTCCGGCAGGACGCTTGGGCAGCAATGCCGAAGCCCACCAGGCGATGTCGCCCTTGGCATTGGCGTAGACGATGTTCAGCCCCGGCGCCTGCACCTTGGCGGCAGCGGCGCGGGCCTTGGCCAGAGTGTCGGCGCGGTTGAGCTGGTAGAAGCCTTCGAGGATCGGGTTTGGTGTTTCGAGGAACGCCCACCACATGGCAATCGGCGTCTTGCCGGCGGCGGTGCCGAGGGCATCGTTGATGATCGGGCCGTGCGGCGATTGACGCAGGGTCAGAGTGACCGGGCTCTGACCTTTGACGTTGATCTGTTGCTCGGTGGTGACCATGTCGGTCCACTGGCCGCGATACCAGACCTGATTCGCGTTGTCCGGATTGACCTTCTCGGCGATCAGATCGAGGTCATCGTTCTGGAACATGGTCAGGCTCCAGCCGAAGTCCAGGTTGTGTCCCAGAAAGGCAAATGGCACCAGCGCCTGATGATGGCCGTAGAGTTCAAAACCCGGCGCCGACAGTTGCGCTTCGTACCACACCGACGGCACCG
The DNA here is from genome assembly GCF_052567255.1 of Pseudomonas sp. McL0111. Taxonomy (NCBI): domain Bacteria; kingdom Pseudomonadati; phylum Pseudomonadota; class Gammaproteobacteria; order Pseudomonadales; family Pseudomonadaceae; genus Pseudomonas; species Pseudomonas sp. McL0111. The sequence continues at coordinate 1,894,921 of NZ_CP199585.1, forward strand.
AGAAGCGAATGTGCGGGTCGCCAGCCAGCAGCGGTTTGCCGCTCTGGCTGCGGTTGCCGGAAATCACCCAGGCATTGCTGCCTTCGAATTGCGGCAGACCGTTGTCGATCAGCGCCTGCTCGCTGATGCGAGCGAGGGCGTTGAGGTCTTTCCAGTCACCGGCAGTGAGCGCCGGCACCGGGTTGGCGCGCCCCTTGGCCAACACGCCTTTTGGCTGCCAGTCGAGATCGAAGACGTTGAGGTATTCGGGCCCGAGCTGATCGCGCACGTAAGTCAGCAACGGCTCGGTGCGGAACGCCGCGGCAAAGCTGTAGGCCATATAGCCGGCGACGCTGATGCTGTCTTCGGCGGTGAACGGCCGCTTGGGGATGCCCAGCACGTCGAACTCGACCGGCGCGGCGTGGGTGTCCTGATATTGGTTGATGCCATCCAGATAGGCTTGCAGGGCCTTCCACGCCGGCGATTGTTTATCGAGGCTGGCGACGTAACTGGCGGCGCGCTCACGAATGCGCAGGCTGCGGAACAGTTTGTCGGTGTCGAGCAATTTCGGCCCGAGCACTTCGGCCAGTTCGCCCCGGGCCAGGCGGCGCATGGCTTCCATCTGGAACAGCCGATCCTGGGCATGCACATAGCCGAGGGCGCGGTAGAGGTCGGTTTCGTTCTCGGCACGGATGTGCGGCACGCCGCGCTCGTCATAACGCACGGTCACCGAGCCTTGCAGGTTGCGCAGCTCCACCTGGCCCTGGCGCGTCGGTTGCTTGCTGTAGACGTACCAGCCGGCGGCGCCGAGCAGGACAACGATGAGCAAGGCAAGAACGGTAAAGACGCGTTTCATGATGACTCCTTGTGCCTGCGGGATTGCCGCCCGTGCGGGCTGCAAACAATTAGCACAGACCTTCTGTGCCGTGCATCGCTGTCCTTGAAAAGTCCGGAATGCCCTTACTGCGCGTCTAGCGCCCACGGGCAGTAACAACCGACCGCCAGCGTGTGTGTGGCGTTGACCGGACGATCATCGCTCAACGCCTGCAGGATCGGTTCGATAAAGCTGTTGCTGGAGTTGCAGGTCAGGCCTTCGCTGTACGGCCCGAAGTAGGCGAGTTTGCCGCTGCGGTCCCAGATCGCCACGGCGGGGCTGGCCGGAACCTCTTCTGAACCGGGCAGCACGGCGATGGTTTTCAGTCTGCTCAGGGTCGCGGGCAACTGGCCGTGGCTACCGGCCTTCTGCACGGCAAAGAACTCCACGCCTTTGGGGCCGAACTGTTCGACCATTTCCGTCAGGTGCTGTTGATTGCCGACGTTGCACGGGCAGGCCGGGTCCCAGAAATGCACGAGTCGAATATTGCCGGGGCCGGCGAGTTCGGCTGGCAAGCGCAGCGGATCGCCGGAAAACACCGCCGTGTGTTCGCTGAACGCGCGCAGATAACGGCCCTGAAACCAGTCGTACGCCGCCCACAACACGCCGGCACACAGAAGGGTGAGCAGGCTGGCGAACACTGCGGTGCGGTAGGGCGAACGCATGGTTTTCGGTCCTCGAAGGTCGGCTAGCTTGCCATGCTTGCCGCAACAGATGAATATCGCAGGCCGATAAAGTCTGTTCACCGTTCTGGAAATTGCCTCATGCCTGCCTCTTTCGACCCCGATCATCTGCGCGCCAGCCTCAAGCCTTTGGCCGAGTGGCAGCCGTTATCGGACGAGGCGAAAGCTTACCAACGCTTCTACCAGACCGATTTTCCCGGGCGTGACATGTGGCGTGGCATCGGCCGTTTCGAAATCGATGGCTACGAACTGGTCAGCCATTGCTGGTGGCCGGAAAAGGTCAAGGGCACGCTGTTTCTGCTGCACGGGTTTTACGATCACACCGGTCTCTATCGGCATGTGATCGAGTGGGCGCTGGCGCAGGATTTCGCGGTGATTGCCTGTGACTTGCCGGGGCATGGTTTGTCCAGCGGCGCGCGGGCGAGCATCCGTGATTTCTCGGAGTATCAGGATACCCTGCAAGCATTGTTCGCCGAGGCGCGCTCGATTGCGCTGCCGCAGCCGTGGCACTTGTGTGGGCAGAGCACCGGTGGCGCGATTGTGGTCGATCATGTGCTTAACCATGGCGAGAACAGCCCGGCGCAAGGCCATTTGATTCTGTTTTCTCCGTTGGTTCGCCCGCGTGCCTGGGGCTGGTCGCAGCTGAGTTATTACTTGCTCCGGCCCTTCGTCAGAGGCGTTACCCGACGCTTCAGCGAAAACTCCAACGACCCGGATTTCCTGCCGTTTCTGCTGACCGATCCGTTGCAACCCAAGCGTCTGCCGACGGCATGGGTCGGGGCGTTGTCACGCTGGATCATTCGGGTCGAGCACGCGAAAAAAAGTCCGCGACGGCCGCTGATCATTCAGGGGCAGGCGGACATGACGGTGGACTGGCAGCACAATTTGCAGGTGATGAAGTGGAAGTTCGACCGGCCGCAGATTCTGCTGCTGGCCGAGGCGCGGCACCATCTGGCGAATGAGACGGCGGAAATGCGCGAGGAGTATTTCGAGTTCTTGAACAAGCGGATCAAGGGCCGCAATCTTTAGAGCATTTGATGGCCTCTTCGCGAGCAAGCTCGCTCCCACAGTTGGAATGCATTCCCCTGTGGGAGCGAGCTTGCTCGCGAAGAGGCCTGCCGGGCGATAAAGATCACTGGCTAAGGTTCGAGGAACTTTGCCCCACCGCCAACCCCGCCCGAATCGCCGCCAGCGCTGCCTGATAATAAGCCTTGCCCTCGGTGGACTCGGCAAACGTCGCGAACTGCTCCAGTTCGTCATCCGACAAATCACGATAAACGTAGAGCAGCGTGTTGTTCATGTCGGCGCCGATCTGATCCATCAAGCGCTGGCGCTGACCATTCAACATGCTTTGCGCCTGGCCGCCACCGAGCAGGCCGGGGATCATCGAACTCAAACTGTCCGCCGCCACACCGGCAATCGCCAGACTGACTTCGGCACCGGCCTCGCGCGCAGGCAGCGCCTGGGCCAGATGGCCGATGATCAGCAGACGACTGTCGCTGACCTGCATTTTCGGCAGGCCCTTGGCATTTTTCGCCAGTTGATCGCGACGGGTCGCCAGCAGTTCGGCAGCGACAATCTTCTTGCCCAGCGCTGACTGAAAGAACGTCAGCGCCGGTTTTGGATCGGCAAGGTTCTGCCGCAGTTGCGCTTCGGCGCGTTGATCCACGGCCTGTGCGGCAAAACGCTGATTGCTGTTGTTCACCAGCGCCTGAAACACCGCTGGCGGCAGGTTGTTCTGGTAACGCGTCTGCGCGGCGCTCAAGGCGTCATTGAAATGCGCGCGTTGTTCTGGCCAGCCGGCGACCTTGTACAGCTGATCGTGGCCGTCCGCCCAGGCGGGCAAAACACAGAACATCAACAGTGAAAAAAGCAAACGGCGCATAAGGACTCCTGTCAGCAGCGGACTATTCTCCGTGCGGTGCCGGTACTTGTCGAGAATTCGTGGCAAGCCGCTGCGCGGCTCTGTCGGATTTCTCGGCGCCGACATACTATGCGCGCCATGCAAATATCCTCTGAACACCCGCTGCTGTTACGCATTGTCGACGACCTGGCTGAGCATGGCTGGTCGCAGCAGAACATCTTCCTGCCCGTGGGTCTGACCCGCGAGCTGGCGGCCGAGTGCCGTAAACGTGACGCCGAGGGTGAACTGGCGCCGGCGGCGGTCGGTCGCGGGCCGTTTTCAGAGATTCGCGAAGGCATTCGAGGCGACCATATCCAGTGGATCGAACCCGGCGAAGCGCAGTCCAGCGACAGTTATCTGAGCTTGATGGACAGTCTGCGCGAGGCGCTCAACCGTGGGTTGTTTCTTGGTTTGGAAGACTTTGAGTGCCACTTCGCGCTGTATCCGCCGGGTGCGTTCTACCGCAAACATGTCGACCGTTTTCGCGATGACGACCGGCGCATGGTGTCGGCGGTGATTTACCTCAACGATGCCTGGCTGCCGGAACATGGCGGGCAGTTGCGTATGTATCTGAACGAGGATCGCGCCTACGACGTGCAACCCATCGGCGGTTGTCTGGTGGTGTTTCTCTCCGGCGAAGTGCCCCACGAAGTGCTGCCGGCCACCCGCGAGCGCTTGTCGCTGACCGGCTGGTTCCGTCGCCGTGGCAACGAGCCATTCTGATGGAAAAAATTCTGGTCAGCCGCTGCCTGTTGGGTCACCGCGTGCGTTACGACGGCGGGGCCAGCGGGCCATTCGATCTGCTTGAGCAGTGGATAACCGAAGGGCGCGTGGTGCCGCTGTGTCCGGAAGTGGCTGGCGGTTTGCCGACGCCGCGAGCGGCAGCGGAGATTCCTGGCGGGCAGGGCGGGGAAGTGCTGGATGGCGTCGCGGTGGTGATGACCACCGAGGGCGAGGACGTCAGCGCGCAGTTTCTCGATGGCGCCCGGCAGGCCCTGGAACTGGTGCAGAGGCACGGCATCCGGGTTGCGGTGCTCAAGGCCAATAGCCCGTCGTGCGGCAATCTGCTGACCTATGACGGGACGTTCAGCGGGGTGAAGGTCAGTGGCGAGGGCGTAACGGCAGCGCTGCTGAGACGCCACGGCGTGCAAGTCTTCAGTGAACTCGAATTGCCGCAAGCTGCGAAAGCCCTGACAAAACCCGACTAATCATCCACCACAAAAACCTGTGGGAGCTGGCAAGCCAGCTACCACAGGTTCTGCGTGTTCACTTTGGTTCGGTGAACCACTTCTGCGACAACGCTTCCAGCCGACCATCAGCCTTGATCCGCGCCAGTGCGCTATCAATGCTCGCCTGAAACGCCGGGTTACCCTTCTGAAACGGAATCGCCAGACTCACTGGTGTGGCGGCTTTCGGCTTCTCTTCAGTCAGTGCCTGCACCAGCACCATCGGGCGCGGCTGCGGCTCCTCATGCGCGAGCAACTGCGAATCAACCTGACTGTAAGGCGCGCTGAAGGCGAAACGTTCCTTGAGTTCCGGGGTCAGTGCTATGTGGTTGAGCGCAACGTCGTACTTGCCGCTTTCAACGCCTTCGAGCAGGTCACTGGCGTCGGTGACGATGAAATCGGCGCGCACATCCAGCTCATTGGCCAGTTGTTGCCCAAGCTCGACTTCGAACCCGGTGAGTTTGTCGCCGTCTTCCTTGTAATTGAAGGGCGGTGTATTAGCCTCAAGGGCTATACGCAGTTCGCCACGGTCGTTGACGTCATCAATCAGCTCGGCGTGAGCCAATGGGCTCAAAAGGGGTAGCAGGCAGATCAGGCCAGGCAGAAAACGCATGGTCACTCCTTTGAAATCGAAATCGGCCCGTTTTTCAGGCTCGCTTTGCTATGGTTGTCGAGTGCCTTCGACAACGAATAGTCATGAAGTTGTCATGACTACGCGGATTTTACGGAAAAACTGGAGAAGAGAATGAAAACATTCATGTCACGTGCTGCTTTGGCAGGGCTTCTGTTAGGTGCTTCGATGCTGGCCAACGCCGCTACACCGGCGCCGGCAGGTGCTTCAGTGAGTATCGTCGAGCCGAGCAGCGGTGCCGTTGTAGACAAGACCTTCAAGGTCAAATTTGAAGTCAAAGGGATCGCCTTGGCTCCGGCGGGCGACGTCACTGCCAACACCGGTCACCATCACCTGCTGGTCGATGCCAAGGAAATCATCCCCGCGGGTGCGGTGATCCCGGTCGATGCCAATCACATCCACTTCGGCAAGGCTCAGACCGAAACCGAGCTGACGCTGACTCCAGGCAAGCACACCTTGCAACTGGAACTGGGCGACAAGGGCCACATGGCTTTCGATCCGCCAATCGTTTCGGAAAAGATCACTGTGACCGTGAAGTAACTTTTCTGCAGACATGAAAAAGGGAGCCCTAGGCTCCCTTTCTTGTCGCTCGGCTTTTGATCAGAACAACACGCGGCTACGGATAGTGCCGTTGATGTGCTGCAGCTTCTCTTGCGCCAGGTCCGAGTACTCGGCGTCCACGTCGATTACCACGTAGCCGACTTTCTCGTTGGTCTGCAGGAACTGACCGGAGATGTTGATGCCGTTTTCGGCGAAGACCTTGTTGATCTCGCTCATCACACCCGGAATGTTCTCGTGGATGTGCAGCAGACGGTGCTTGCCAGGGTGAGCCGGCAGGGCCACTTCCGGGAAGTTCACCGACGATACCGAAGTACCGTTGTCGCTGTACTTGACCAGTTTTTCTGCCACTTCCAGACCGATGTTGGCTTGCGCTTCGGCAGTCGAGCCACCGATGTGCGGGGTCAGGATCACGTTGTCCAGGCCACGCAGCGGGCTTTCGAACTCTTCGTCGTTGGAGCGTGGCTCCACCGGGAATACGTCGATGGCTGCGCCGATCAGGTGCTTGTCCTTGATCGCGTCCGCCAGAGCGTCCAGTTCGACCACGGTGCCGCGAGCAGCGTTGATCAGGATGCCGCCCTTCTTGATGGCGCGGATTTCCTTCTCGCCGATCATCCACTGAGTGGCGGCGGTTTCCGGAACGTGCAGGGTGACGATGTCGGACATGCCCAACAGGTCGTTCAGGTTGCCGACTTGAGTGGCGTTGCCCAAAGGCAGCTTGGTCACGGTGTCATAGAAGAACACCTGCATGCCCAGGCCTTCAGCCAGAACCGACAGTTGCGTACCGATCGAGCCGTAGCCGACGATGCCGAGCTTCTTGCCACGGATCTCGAAGGAGTTGGCCGCGCTCTTGATCCAGCCACCACGGTGGCAGGAAGCGTTTTTCTCAGGGATGCCGCGCAGCAGCAGGATCGCTTCGGCCAGCACCAGCTCGGCGACGGAGCGAGTGTTGGAGTACGGCGCGTTGAACACGGCGATACCGCGTTCGCGAGCTGCACTCAGGTCAACCTGGTTGGTGCCGATGCAGAAACAGCCGACTGCCACCAGCTTCTTCGCGTGATCGAAGATCTCTTCGGTCAGTTGCGTGCGCGAACGAATGCCGATGAAGTGAGCGTCGGCGATCTTTTCCTTGAGCTGGGCTTCAGGCAGAGAACCGGTGAGGTACTCGATGCTGGTGTAGCCCGCCGCCTTGAGGACGTCGACAGCCGATTGGTGGACGCCTTCGAGAAGAAGGAACTTGATCTTGCTCTTATCGAGAGAAGTCTTGCTCATCTGCGTAAACCTGTATCCCGGAGAAAAATGGCAGGAAATAGCCAGCAGACGCTGACCCGGACGACAAGAATGCCGTCGCCGCGAATCAGGCTTGGGCACTGGTCCGCGGGGTCGGTATGCTAGCATAACGACCCCGCTAAACACTCATTCCTGCGACGTGAAGCGTTCTCAGGATGACCATGAATTGTTCGAGAGTTCCGTCGATGACCAATCCTGCCCTGATTGATGAACTGAAGACCCTGGTTGAGCCTGGCAAAGTCCTCACCGACGCCGACTCCCTGAACGCGTACGGCAAGGATTGGACCAAGCACTTCGCCCCGGCGCCGAGTGCCATTGTGTTTCCCAAGTCTATCGAGCAGGTGCAGGCCATCGTCCGTTGGGCCAATACGCACAAGGTGGCGCTGGTGCCATCGGGCGGGCGCACCGGGTTGTCCGCCGCTGCGGTGGCCGCGAATGGCGAAGTGGTCGTGTCCTTCGACTACATGAATCAGATTCTCGATGTGAACCTCACCGACCGTACCGCCGTTTGTCAGCCGGGCGTGGTCACCGAGCATTTGCAGAACGTCGCCGAAGAAAAAGGCCTTTATTACCCGGTGGACTTCGCATCTGCCGGTTCCAGCCAGATTGGCGGCAATATCGGCACCAATGCCGGCGGGATCAAGGTGATTCGCTACGGCATGACCCGTAACTGGGTCGCCGGGATGAAAGTCGTTACCGGCAAAGGCGATGTGCTGGAACTGAACAAAGACCTGATCAAGAACGCCACCGGTTACGACCTGCGTCAGTTGTTCATTGGCGCCGAAGGCACCCTCGGTTTCGTGGTCGAGGCGACCATGCGTCTGGATCGCGCACCGAAAAACCTTACGGCGATGGTCCTCGGTACCGCCGATTTCGATTCGATCATGCCTGTGCTGCACGCCTTCCAGGGCAAGCTCGACCTGACCGCGTTCGAATTCTTCTCCGACAAGGCCCTGGCCAAAGTGCTGGGTCGTGGCGACGTGCCGGCGCCGTTCGAAACCGATTGCCCGTTCTACGCGCTGCTGGAATTCGAAGCGACGACTGAAGAAGTGGCTAACACTGCGCTGGAAACTTTCGAGCACTGTGTCGAGCAGGGTTGGGTGCTGGACGGCGTGATGAGCCAGAGCGAAACCCAGTTGCAGAACCTGTGGAAACTGCGCGAGTACATCTCCGAGACGATTTCGCACTGGACGCCGTACAAGAACGACATATCGGTCACCGTTTCGAAAGTGCCGGCGTTCTTGCAGGAAATCGACGCGATTGTCGGCGAATACTATCCGGACTTCGAAATCGTCTGGTTCGGCCACATCGGCGACGGCAACCTGCACCTGAACATCCTCAAGCCGGAAAACCTGAGCAAGGACGAGTTCTTCGCCAAGTGCGCCACCGTCAACAAGTGGGTGTTCGAAACCGTCGAGAAATACAACGGTTCGATTTCCGCCGAGCACGGTGTCGGCATGACCAAGCGCGACTACTTGACCTACAGCCGTTCGCCGGTTGAGATCGAGTATATGAAAGCAGTCAAAGCGGTGTTCGATCCGAACGGCATCATGAACCCGGGCAAGATCTTCGCGGTTTGATTGGCAATTCTTGATGAATCAATGAAGGCAGGAGTCGGTAAATGAGCTATCAGCACCAGTATGTCGACGGCACTCGCATCCACTTCCCGATCGGGAAAGTCGTGTGCATTGGCCGTAATTACGCCGAACACGCCAAGGAACTGGACAATCCGGTCCCTACCGAGCCGCTGCTGTTCATCAAACCGGGCAGTTGCGTGGTGCCGCTGGAAGGTGGTTTCAGCATTCCGGCCGAGCGTGGCTCGGTGCATTACGAAGCGGAAATCGCTGTGTTGATCGGCAAGCCGCTGTCGACCAAGCCAAGCCGTGAAGAAGTGCTGGACGCGATCTCCGGCTTTGCCCCGGCCCTCGACCTGACCCTGCGCGACAAGCAGGCCGAACTGAAGTCCAAGGGCCTGCCGTGGGAAATCGCCAAGTCGTTCGATGGCGCAGCGGTGATTGCACCGTTCGTGGTCGCCAGCAGCTTTGCTGATCTGACCGATATCGGCATCCGCCTGACCATCAACGGCGAAGTCCGTCAGGACGGCAACAGCAGCGCGATGCTCAACCCGATTGTGCCGATGATCCAGCACATGGCCGGCTGCTTCTCGCTACAGGCTGGTGACGTGATCCTTACTGGTACGCCAGTGGGCGTCGGCCCGTTGAATGCCGGCGACGACATCGTCCTTGAACTGCCGGGCGTGAGCAGCTTCACCAGCAGCGTGCGCTAATTCAATGTAGTGCCCCTTGTGGGAGCGAGCTTTTGTGGTGAGGGGATTTATCCCCGTTGGACTGCGCAGCGGTCCCCGGGTTTTTGGGGTCGCTTCGCAACCCGGCGGGGATAAATCCCCTCGCCACAGGGGCCTTGCTCCCACATTTGTTTTTGTGATCCTGTCCGCAATGGCGCAGGGCAATCCCGCCATTTGCCGTTTTTTTCACATCCTGTCTGGATAATTTCAGCCTTTCTGGCGTCTGAGCCGGCCTCTTTGTGCTATTACCTTTAGCCTGAATTTCTGGAACTCGTCCTCCTGATGTCAACGCAGCCGCTGCCTAAACTCAAAACCGCCCGCCGTTCGCGTTTCGCCATGCGTTGGTATTCCTGGTTGCTGCTGATCGCAGTAGTTGCCTACGGCCTCGCGTTTATCATGCATTGGGATGACCGCGGCGTGCTCTGGGTACAGGAGCGTTTCGAATCGACGGCCGAGCGTCAGGAGAGCATCTGGCTGCCGGATTACCGGGCGGTGATCGATGCCAAGCTGTTGCCGGGCATGGAAAAGGATGAGGCTTCCGACCTGTCCTATAACCCGCAGACCAAAACCCTGTTTTCGGTCATGGGCAAAAACCCGTTCCTCGCCGAACTGACTTTGCAAGGTGACGTGCTGCGCAAGATGCCGCTGATTGGCTGGAGCAATCCCGAAGGCCTGACCGTGATGGAAAACGGCCTGATGGCCATCGTCGATGAGCGCCAGCACATGCTCTCGATCGTCAAGGTCGATGCCGACACCCGCGAACTGAACATCGCCGACTTCCCGAAATACGATCTCGGCCCGTCGAAAAACCAGAACAAAGCCTTCGAAGCCATCGCCTGGGATTCACGCAATCAACAGCTGTTGCTGGGCGAAGAACGTCCTCCGGCGCTGTTCACCTGGAAAAGCGACGGCAGCCAGATCCTCAAGGGTGACAAGCAGAAACTGGCCAGCGAAGAGCTGGATATCCGCAATCTTTCTGCCTTGGCGATAGACCCGCGCACCCGTCACACACTGGTGCTGTCCGCTGATTCGCACCTGCTGCTGGAGCTGGACGAGAAGGGCGATCAGGTCAGCTTCATGACCCTGTTAGGCGGCTTCAACGGCTTGAAGAACACCATCCCCCGCGCCGAAGGCGTGACCATGGACGAGGCGGGCACGCTGTACATGGTCAGCGAGCCGAACCTGTTCTACCGTTTCGAAAAACAGAAATAGCCCTTCGAGAGGGTTCTCTTGTGGTCGCAGGCTAGTGGCCATTAAGCTCCAGTTCAGACAGGCGTGATATTTCATCCGCCTGTTTTGATTCCGAGCCAGCCGCATGCGCCGATTTGCCCGCCCCAAACCTCTGATTATTCTGCTGACGGTGATTGCCCTGATCGCGTTGGTTGCGGTCGGCCAATACATGCGTCTGTTCGAGCGTGCGTGGTTCAATCTGCACACGCTCTTGCAGCCTGTGAGTGGCGAGTCCATTGGCCTGGACCAGTATCGGGTGGATATTGAAGCGCGGGCTATCGACGGGCTGGACGCAGATGTTTCGGCGCTGACCTACGATCCGGTGCGTAAAAGCCTGTTCACCGTGACCAACAAGAATGCCGAGCTGATCGAACTATCGCTCGATGGCAGGATTCTGCAGCGTATTGCGTTGATCGGGTTTGGCGACCCGGAGGCGGTGGAATTCATCAGTGCCGACACTTACGTAATCACCGACGAGCGCCAGCAACGGCTGATCAAGATCCATCTGGAAAAAGGCACCACATTCCTCGATGCGGCGGACGCCGAGCAAATGACCCTCGGCGTGCACATGAGCAGCAACAAAGGGTTCGAAGGCCTGGCCTACGACTCGGTAGGCAAGCGCCTGTTCGTCGCCAAGGAGCGCGATCCGATGCTGATCTATGAAGTGCACGGGTTTCCGCACTTCAATCCGGAGAAGTCCTATGCCGTGCATGTGATCAATGATCCCAAGCGCGATGCCGGGATGTTCGTCAGGGATTTATCCAGCCTGCAATATGACGAGCGCAGCGGCCATTTGCTGGCGCTGTCCGATGAGTCGCGATTGATTCTGGAGCTGGATGTGGACGGGCGCCCAATGAGCACCATGTCGCTGAACAAGGGCCGGCAAGGCTTGCAGAAAACCGTGCCGCAGGCGGAAGGCATTGCGATGGATGACGATGGCGCGTTGTATCTGGTGAGTGAGCCGAATTTGTTTTACGTCTTCAGAAAACCCGCGCAACCCTGACCAACATCACAAAACACTGTGGGAGCTGGCTTGCCAGCGATGGCGGCCTTTCAGTCAACATTGATGTTGAAGCTGATGGCCTCATCGCTGGCAAGCCAGCTCCCACAGGTTTTTTGGTCAGCCCATAAAGTGTGGGCGGTGCTGGATTACTCAGCGCGCAGGGTTTTCACGCCTTCGCTGGTACCCAGCAGCAACAGATCCGCCGGACGTGCCGCGAACAAACCGTTGGTGACCACGCCGACGATGGAGTTGATCTGCTTCTCCAGCTCCACCGGATTGGTGATCTGCATGTTGAACACGTCGAGGATGATGTTGCCGTTGTCGGTCAGCACGCCTTCGCGGTAAACCGGGTCGCCGCCCAGCTTCACCAGCTCGCGGGCCACATGGCTGCGGGCCATCGGGATCACTTCGACCGGCAGCGGGAATTCGCCGAGCACTGGCACCAGTTTGCTGCCGTCGGCGATGCAGATGAAGGTCTTGGCCACGGCCGCGACGATCTTCTCGCGGGTCAGGGCTGCGCCGCCGCCCTTGATCAGGTTCAGGTGTGCGTCGCTCTCATCGGCGCCGTCGATGTAGAACTCCAGATCGCTGACGGTGTTCAGCTCATACACCGGAATCCCGTGGCCCTTGAGGCGCGCGGCGGTGGCTTCGGAGCTGGCAACTGCGCCGTCAAACGCGCCTTTGTGCTGGGCCAGTGCGTCGATGAAGCAGTTGGCGGTGGAGCCGGTGCCGACCCCGACGACGCTCTTGTCGTCGAGTTTCGGAAGGATGAAGTCGACGGCGGCCTGAGCCACTGCCTGTTTGAGTTGATCCTGGGTCATGCGGGCTCCGAGGTGCCGAAGAGGGGGGAACGAAAGGCCGGCATTATATCCCCATGCTCGGCGAAAACTCCTGTGGTGAGGGGATTTATCCCCTCACCACAATGAACCCCTTCACCACAGGGGATGCATCAAGGCTAAAACCTCTGGATTCGTGTGGTCGTGCAGCCAAAAGCCGGGTTAGACTCCTTGGCCCTGCCCAACCCGCTCAGTGATGCTTTCCGATGCTCGAACAGTACGTCAAAAAGATCCTCACCTCGCGCGTTTATGACGTTGCCGTAGAAACCCCGCTGCAGAACGCTCGCCAGCTTTCCGAGCGGCTGGGCAACGATATCTGGCTCAAGCGCGAAGACTTGCAGCCAGTGTTCTCGTTCAAGATTCGCGGCGCGTACAACAAGTTGACCCAATTGACCGACGAAGAGCGCTCCCGTGGCGTGGTCACCGCGTCGGCGGGCAACCATGCGCAGGGTCTCGCGCTGGCGGCGAAAGTGCTGGGCGTGAAAGCGACCATCGTCATGCCCAAAACCACCCCGGAGATCAAGGTCGAAGGCGTGCGTTCGCGGGGCGGTAAAGTGGTGCTGCACGGCGACTCGTTCCCGGAAGCCCTGGCCTACTCGCTGAAACTGGTCGACGAAAAAGGCTACGTCTACATCCATCCGTACGATGATCCACACACGATTGCCGGGCAGGGCACCGTGGCGATGGAGATTCTGCGTCAGCACCCGCAACCACTGGACGCGATCTTCGTTCCGGTCGGCGGCGGCGGACTGATCGCCGGTATCGCGGCGTACGTGAAATACCTGCGTCCGGACATCAAGGTCATCGGCGTCGAGCCGGACGATTCCAACTGCCTGCAAGCGGCGATGGCGGCGGGCGAGCGCGTTGTCCTGCCAACCGTGGGCATCTTTGCCGACGGCGTTGCAGTGGCGCAGATCGGCCAGCACACCTTCGACATCTGCAAGGATTACGTCGATGAAGTGATCACCGTCAGCACCGACGAAATCTGTGCGGCAATCAAGGATATCTACGACGATACCCGCTCGATCACTGAACCTGCCGGCGCGTTGGGGGTGGCCGGGATCAAGAAATACGTCGAGCTGCGCGGCGTCAGTGGCCAGACCTTCGTCGCCATCGACTCCGGGGCCAACGTCAACTTCGACCGTTTGCGCCATGTCGCCGAGCGCGCCGAACTGGGTGAAGGCCGCGAAGCGATCATTGCCGTGACCATCCCGGAAAAACCCGGCAGCTTCAAGGCGTTCTGCGAAGCCATCGGCAAGCGCCAGATCACCGAATTCAACTACCGCTACAACACCGGCAGCGAAGCGCACATCTTCGTCGGCGTGCAGACGCACCCGGAAAACGATCCGCGCAGCGCATTGCTGGCGAGCCTGACCGGGCAAGGTTTCCCGGTCCTCGACCTGACCGACAATGAACTGGCCAAGTTGCACATCCGTCACATGGTCGGCGGACGTGCGGCGCAGGTAGTCGATGAAGTGGTGCTGCGTTTTGAATTCCCGGAGCGTCCGGGCGCACTGTTCAACTTCCTGCACAAACTCGGCGGGCGCTGGAACATCTCGATGTTCCACTACCGCAACCACGGCGCGGCGGATGGCCGAGTGGTCGCGGGCCTGCAAGTCCCGCATGACGAGCGCCATCTGGTGCCGGCAGCGCTGGAAGAAATCGGCTACCCGTACTGGGATGAAAGCGACAACCCGGCCTACAAGCTGTTTCTTGGCTGAGCGGCTACGCTTTTGGGCAGGTCATAAGGAAATCGGACAATGGAAACGTTAACTGCCCTGAAAGCGGCGCACATGGTGGCAACCGTGGTACTGCTGGCGAGTGCGCTGGGTCTGGGGATCTGGGTTTTTCTCGCGCGGCGCAAAGGGGATGCGACGGCGGGCAGCCGCACATTGCAGTCGCCGCGAGTGTTTATCTGGCTGCTGATGGGCCTGGCGCTGCTGAGCATGCCGTTCACCGGTTGGTGGATGGTGCACCTGGTGGGCTGGCCGTTGGGGCAGACGTGGATTCTGGCGTCCAGCGTGCTTTACACCGTGGCGGCGCTGGCGTGGTTCTGGTTGCTGGTGCGCTTGAACAAGTTGCGCAAGGCGCCGGGCCGGGTGGGCAGGTTCAGCTTTGCCTTGGCGTTGATCAGTTTTGTCTGCTTTATCGCGATTGCCGGGTTGATGGGTGCCAAGCCTGTTTAAGGCTTGAGACCGCGTCGGCACTTTCGCGAGCAAGCTCGCTCCCACAGGGGTTCTCAGTGAATACAGATTGTGTGAACACCCGAGAAACCTGTGGGAGCTGGCTTGCCAGCGATAGCGATATCAGTCGCGCAGCGTGATGACCGGCCAGCCACGTTTTTCGGCTTCGGCGCGCAGATTCGGATCTGGATCGACCGCCACCGGGTTCGCCACCTGCTCCAGCAGCGGCAGATCATTCATCGAATCGCTATAGAAATAGCTGTCATCCAGCGAATGCCCGGTCTCTTCCAGCCAACGATTCAGGCGCGTCACCTTGCCTTCACGGAAGCACGGAATGTCGGTGCTGCGTCCGGTATAGCGGCCATCAAGCATTTCGCATTCGGTGGCGATCAGGGTTTCAACGCCCAGACGCACGGCAATCGGCGCGGTGACGAAGCGGTTGGTCGCAGTGATGATCACCAGTTTGTCACCGGCATCACGGTGTTTTTTCAGCAGTTCCAGCGCCTTGGGCAGCATGATCGGTTCGATGCAGTCGCGCATGTAATCGCTGTGCCAGTCATCGAGCACGGCCATTTCGGTGCGGCCGAGAATCTCCAGGCAGAAGTTCAGGTACGCGGCGTTATCCAGTTTGCCGGCCAGGTAATCCTGATAGAACTCGTCGTTGCGCGTCTTGTACGCCACCGGGTCGAGAAAGCCGCGTTCACACAGATAGTCGCCCCAGGCGTGATCGCTGTCGCCGCCCAGAAGGGTGTTGTCCAAATCGAATAGAGCCAGGCGCATTGCAGTTACCCGCTGAAAAGTCTGTAAAAAGGCGACAAGAATACGGTCTTTTCACAAGAGTGCACATAAGGTAGGAAGCTTCGTTGCCGCCTTATCAACCTTTGTGGAACAATGCGGCGACATGCGTTTGCGAGGTTGTTGCCGTGATCGACCCCGATGGTTTCCGTCCCAATGTCGGGATCATTCTGACGAATGACGCCGGCCAGGTGCTATGGGCTCGCCGTATCAATCAAGATGCCTGGCAGTTTCCGCAAGGGGGAATCAACCCTGAAGAGACGCCGGAAGACGCCTTGTACCGCGAGCTGAACGAAGAAGTTGGCCTGGAACGTGAAGATGTTGAAATACTCGCCTGTACTCGGGGCTGGTTGCGCTATCGTTTGCCGCAACGTCTGGTGCGTACCCACAGCCAACCGCTGTGCATCGGCCAGAAACAGAAATGGTTTCTCCTGCGCCTGATCTCCAACGAGCAGCGGGTGCGGATGGATTTGACCGGTAAACCGGAGTTCGATGGCTGGCGCTGGGTCAGTTATTGGTATCCGTTGGGCCAGGTGGTGACATTCAAGCGCGAGGTTTATCGACGCGCCCTCAAAGAGCTTGCCCCGCGCCTTTTAGCGCGCGACTGACGACGGAGTTCGACCCCGAGCCATGCTCAATACGCTGCGCAAGATCGTCCAGGAAGTTAACTCCGCCAAGGATCTCAAGGCGGCGTTGGGGATTATTGTGTTGCGCGTCAAAGAGGCCATGGGCAGCCAGGTCTGCTCGGTCTACCTGCTTGACCCCGAGACCAACCGCTTCGTGCTGATGGCCACCGAGGGCTTGAACAAGCGCTCGATCGGCAAAGTCAGCATGGCACCCAACGAAGGTCTGGTCGGCCTGGTCGGCACGCGTGAAGAACCCTTGAACCTCGAAAACGCCGCGGATCACCCGCGCTATCGCTACTTTGCCGAGACCGGTGAAGAGCGTTACGCGTCATTCCTTGGTGCACCGATCATTCACCACCGCCGCGTCGTCGGCGTGTTGGTCATTCAGCAAAAAGAACGCCGTCAGTTCGATGAAGGTGAAGAAGCCTTCCTCGTGACCATGAGCGCGCAGCTTGCCGGGGTTATTGCCCACGCCGAGGCCACCGGTTCGATCCGGGGTCTGGGCCGTCAGGGCAAAGGCATCCAGGAAGCCAAATTCGTCGGCGTGCCGGGTTCACCGGGCGCGGCGGTCGGTACCGCTGTGGTCATGCTGCCGCCGGCAGACCTCGATGTGGTGCCGGACAAACACATCACCGACATCGACGCCGAACTCGGGCTGTTCAAGACCGCCATCGAAGGCGTGCGCGCCGACATGCGTGCCTTGTCCGCCAAACTGGCCACCCAGTTGCGCCCGGAAGAGCGCGCACTGTTCGACGTCTACCTGATGATGCTCGACGATGCCTCGCTGGGCAGCGAAGTCACCACCGTGATCAAGACCGGGCAATGGGCCCAGGGCGCGCTGCGTCAGGTGGTCACCGATCACGTCAACCGTTTCGAATTGATGGACGACGCCTACCTGCGTGAGCGTGCGTCGGACGTCAAAGACCTCGGCCGTCGCCTGCTGGCTTATCTGCAGGAAGAGCGTCAGCAGAGCCTGGTCTACCCGGAAAAAACCATTCTGGTCAGCGAAGAACTGACGCCGGCAATGCTCGGTGAGGTGCCGGAAGGCACGCTGGTCGGTCTGGTTTCGGTACTCGGTTCGGGCAACTCCCACGTCGCGATTCTGGCGCGGGCGATGGGTATTCCGACGGTGATGGGTCTGGTCGACCTGCCGTACGCCAAGGTCGATGGCATTGAAATGATCGTCGACGGTACACGCGGCGAGGTCTACACCAACCCGAGCGAAGTGCTGCGCAAGCAGTTCGCCGAAGTGGTCGAAGAAGAGAAACAACTGGCGCTGGGGCTCGACACCCTGCGCGACCTGCCGTGCGTGACCCTCGATGGTCACCGCATGCCGCTGTGGGTCAACACCGGCCTGCTGGCGGACGTGGCGCGGGCGCAGAAGCGCGGCGCCGAGGGCGTTGGTCTGTATCGCACCGAAGTGCCGTTCATGATCAACCAGCGTTTCCCGAGCGAAAAGGAACAACTGGCGATCTACCGCGAGCAACTCGCCGCGTTCCACCCGCAACCGGTGACCATGCGCAGCCTGGACATCGGCGGCGACAAGTCGCTGTCGTACTTCCCGATCAAGGAAGACAACCCGTTCCTCGGCTGGCGCGGGATTCGCGTCACCCTCGATCACCCGGAAATCTTTCTGGTGCAGACCCGCGCAATGCTCAAGGCCAGCGAAGGCCTGAACAACCTGCGCATCCTGCTGCCGATGATCTCCGGCATTCACGAACTCGAAGAAGCCCTGCACCTGATCCACCGTGCCTGGGGCGAAGTGCGCGACGAAGGCACCGACGTGCCGATGCCGCCAATCGGCGTGATGATCGAAATTCCTGCGGCGGTGTATCAGACCAAGGAACTGGCGCGGATGGTCGACTTCCTGTCGGTCGGCTCCAACGACTTGACCCAGTATTTGCTGGCGGTTGACCGTAACAACCCGCGAGTAGCCGATCTTTACGATTACTTGCATCCGGCGGTGCTGCAAGCCCTGCAAACCGTGGTTCGTGACGCGCATGCCGAAGGCAAACCGGTGAGTATCTGCGGTGAGATGGCCGGTGATCCGGCGGCGGCGGTGCTGTTGATGGCGATGGGTTTCGACAGTCTGTCGATGAACGCCACCAACCTGCCGAAAGTGAAATGGATGCTGCGCCAGATCAACCTGAGCAAGGCCAAGGATCTGCTGGCCGAGCTGATGACCATCGACAATCCGCAAGTTATCCACAGCTCGCTGCAATTGGCGCTGAAGAACCTCGGGTTGGCGAAGATGAATCCGCCGGCGGTGATCAAAGCCCTCTGAACGGCTAATGGCCTCATCGCTGGCAAGCCAGCTCCCACAGGTTTCCCCGGTGCTCACAGATTTTGTGTTCACTAAAGATCCTTGTGGGAGCTGGCTTGCCAGCGATGGCGTCAGTCGGAACACCGCCTAAACCAGAATCTCTACTTCTCCCAAATGCCCGCCAAACGGCCCGAAACTGCGCTCAACCATCCTGCGCGATCCATCCTCCTGCACAATCAGCGCGGTACTTGCCCGCGTCCCGTAGCTCTGGCTGGCAATAAATACACTCGACAACAATGACTCGGTCGCCTGACCCACGCCGGTATCCGGCAGTTCGGCTTCCGGTGCGGTCTGCGCATCGTTGAGAATCGCCAGCAAGCGTTCAGGTTGTGGGTCATCCAGCACTGCAGTCAACGCGTCCCGCGCCTTGAGCAACTTCGGCCACGGCGTATCCAGCCCGGCATTCGACAACCCGTAAATCCCCGGCTCAAGCATCACCGGCTGTGAAGCGCGGGCATGGAAGTGCCACAGTTCATTGGCGTTGCCGAGCAGCAGATTGAACCCGGCATATTCCGGCGAGCGGGCGACGATGTCGGCCAGGTAATCATCAATCGCCAGATTCCCCGTGAGAAACCTCGCCACCAGTTCACCCCGCGATTTACGCGCGGCTGGCTGCTGCGGGTCACGAAT
Organism: Pseudomonas sp. McL0111; assembly: GCF_052567255.1. Classification (NCBI taxonomy): domain Bacteria; kingdom Pseudomonadati; phylum Pseudomonadota; class Gammaproteobacteria; order Pseudomonadales; family Pseudomonadaceae; genus Pseudomonas; species Pseudomonas sp. McL0111. The sequence goes on from NZ_CP199585.1 coordinate 1,913,996, forward strand.
GTTGGTCAGCGCGGCAAAGCGCCCATTGGCGCCGATCCCCAGCCACGTGCCTCCGGCTTCAAGGTCGCGGCCCGCGTGCACCTGTGGTGCGTCTGCCCATTGCGCCAGCGGCAGGCTGGGGCGGGCGTAGAATTCGTCACGGTTGGCCGCGACGATCAGCGGCTGGGCATGGCCCGGGCGCCAGGCGAATACGATCAGGCACATAAGGTGGTCCTTGTGTGTTTTTTGCCCACTCTACGCAGACATCGTCCGTGCATCCATCGCAAGTGGAGCCCAAGGGCATGCATCCGTTACCATGCCGCTCCGGTTTGGGGGATGCGTCGGGGAGACGGCCATGGAATTTCTGCTCTATCTGGCGCTGGGCGCCTGTGCGGGCGTGCTGGCCGGGCTGTTCGGGGTTGGTGGCGGGATCATCATTGTCCCGGTGCTGGTTTTCAGCTTCACTTTGCAGGGCTTTGATCAGTCGATCCTCACGCATCTGGCGGTAGGGACTTCGCTGGCAACGATTATTTTTACCTCGGTGAACGCGGTACGCGAACATCATCGGCGCGGTGCAGTACGCTGGCCGATCTTTGCCTGGATGGCAGTGGGTATTCTGCTCGGCGCCGGTTTCGGCGCCCTGACAGCCGAGGCTATCTCGGGCCCTAACCTGCAAAAGATCATCGGTGTGTTTGCCCTGGTGATCTCGGTGCAACTGGCGCTGGACGTCAAACCCAAGGCCAGCCGCACGGTGCCGGGTAAATACGGCCTGGCGGCAGCCGGCAGTGTGATTGGCTGGGCCTCGGCGATTTTCGGGGTCGGCGGCGGTTCGCTCACCGTGCCGTTTCTGACCTGGCGCAGCGTGCCGATGCAGCAAGCGGTCGCCACGTCGTCGGCCTGCGGGCTGCCAATTGCGCTGATGAGTGCATTAAGTTTCATGATTCTGGGCTGGCATGACCCGTTGCTGCCACCCCATAGTCTCGGTTTTGTGTATTTGCCGGCGCTGCTGGGCATCGCTCTGACCAGCATGATTTTCGCCCGCATCGGTGCGCGATTGGCCCACAGGCTGTCGCCGCGCTTGCTGAAAAGGCTGTTCGCCGCTTTGCTGTTCTGCGTGGGTCTGACTTTTCTGATCTGACGCGCCAGACAATCCTGGCTTAATCCTGAGGTGGCAGCGTCGCCCGGGAATTTTGAATGTTTCAACTCTAACGAGGAGTCGCAATGCTGCCTTACCCGCAGATCGACCCGGTGGCTCTGGCCATCGGCCCGCTGAAAATCCACTGGTACGGCCTGATGTACCTTGTCGGCATCGGCGGTGCATGGCTGCTGGCATCGCGCCGGCTCAACCGTTTCGACCCGACCTGGACCAAGGAAAAGCTTTCCGATCTGATCTTCTGGCTGTCGATGGGTGTGATTGTCGGCGGGCGTCTGGGTTACGTGCTGTTCTACGATCTGAGCGCTTACATCGCCAACCCGACGCTGATCTTCGAAGTGTGGAAGGGTGGCATGTCGTTCCACGGCGGGTTCATCGGCGTGATGCTCGCGGCGTTGTGGTTCGGCAAGCGTAACGGCAAGTCGTTCTTCCAGTTGATGGACTTCGTCGCACCGATGGTGCCGATCGGTCTGGGTGCCGGGCGTATCGGTAACTTCATCAACGCCGAACTGTGGGGCAAGGCGACTGACGTGCCGTGGGCCATGGTCTTCCCGCCGTTCAGCGATCCGGCGCAGTTGCCGCGTCACCCGTCGCAGCTGTATCAGTTCGCGCTGGAAGGCGTTGCGCTGTTCCTGATCCTGTGGATTTTCTCGCGCAAACCGCGCCCGACCATGGCGGTTTCCGGCATGTTCGCGCTGTTCTACGGCATCTTCCGTTTCATCGTCGAGTTCGTCCGCGTACCGGACGCGCAACTGGGTTATCTGGCCTGGAACTGGCTGACCATGGGTCAGGTGCTGTGTGTACCGATGATCATCGGCGGGCTGTTCCTGATCTGGCTGGCCTATCGTCGCGCACCGGCGGCACCGGTTGCCCCGACGGTTTAAACTACGAACCCCGGCGCGCGACGCCGGGGCTCAAAGGACACAGGTAACTCATGAAGCAATATCTCGAACTGGTCTCGCACGTCATCCAGAACGGCACCAAACAGGCCAACCGTACCGGCATCAACACCATCAGCTTTCCCGGGGCGATGCTGCGTTTCGATCTGCAGGAAGGTTTCCCGGCGATCACCACCCGCAAGATGGCCTTCAAATCGGCCATCGGCGAGATGTGCGGCTTTCTGCGTGGCGTGAACAACGCTGCCGAATTCCGCGAGCTGGGCTGCAAGGTCTGGGACCAGAACGCCAACGAAAACGCGCAGTGGCTGGCCAACCCGTTCCGTCAGGGTGACGACGACCTCGGCGAAATCTACGGCGTGCAATGGCGCAAATGGCCGGCGTACAAGCAGATCCCGCTGAGCAACACCGCGGCCATCGAACAAACCTTGAGCAACGGCTACAAGCAGATTGCCCAGGGCGAAGAAGACGGCCAGGCCTACGTGGTGCTGTACAAAGCCATCGATCAGGTGCGCCAGTGTGTCGACACCATCATCAAGGACCCGGGCAGCCGTCGCATCCTGTTCCACGGCTGGAACGTTGCTCAACTGGATGAAATGGCCTTGCCGCCATGCCATCTGCTGTACCAGTTCCACCCGAATGTCGAGACCAAAGAGATCTCTCTGACCCTCTACATCCGCTCCAACGACCTGGGTCTGGGCACGCCGTTCAACCTCACCGAAGGCGCCGCGCTGCTGAGCCTGATCGGTCGCCTGACCGGCTACACGCCGCGCTGGTTCACCTATTTCATCGGTGATGCGCACGTCTACGAGAACCATCTGGACATGCTCAACGAACAGCTCAAGCGCGAGCCGTTCGCCATGCCGAAATTGAAAATCTCCGACCGCGTGCCGGAGTTTGCCAAGACTGGCGTGTACCAGCCGGAATGGCTGGAGCTGGTGGAGCCGGGCGACTTCTCGCTGGAAGGCTACGAACACCACGCGCCAATGACCGCGCCAATGGCGGTCTGAAACTCCGCACCAAACCCCTGTGGGAGCTAGCCTGCTAGCGATAGGGCCATCAGATTCAACAGTGATGTTGACTGACAGTCCGCTATCGCTAGCAGGCTAGCTCCCACATTTGTTTTTGGGTGTTGTTAGTGGCCGTGGCTGCGGCCTACGTGGGAGTGTTCGACCTCGGTCGCGACAACCCCGCCACTCACTTCCAGCCGCTGCAAGATCCCGCATTGATCCGCTGCCGGTCCCTCGCCACAACGTTGGCGCAGGTCGAGCAGTTGTGTCTGTAATGCCAATAACCCGTCAATCCGCGCTTTCACATGCTGGATATGCTCGTCGATCAGCGCATTGACGCTTTCGCACTGATCCTGCGGACTGTCGCGCAGTGCGAGCAGGCTGCGGATTTCCTCAAGCGTCATGTCGAGGGTGCGGCAATTGCGGATGAACGTCAGGCGTTCAGCGTGGGCCTGGGTGTAGACGCGGTAGTTGCCGTCGCTGCGGGCCGGTTCCGGCAGCAGGTTTTCGCGCTCGTAATAGCGGATGGTTTCCACGGCGCAATCGGTCAGTTTGGCCAGTTCTCCGATTTTCATGACGGCAATCTCCAAAAGGGTGCTTGACCCTATAGTGGCTACAGGGTCTTTACTTGGCAACAGGCACCTTCATGGACGCGACCAAATGAGCGATTCCCAGCACACCCACAAGCCCGGCGACGGACATAACCACAGCCACAAATTGCAGCCAGTGCATAAGCACGAGCATGGCGGCGATTCCTGCTGCGCGTCGAAAGCCGCCGCACCTTCGCGGGTGCAACTGAGCGAGGCGAAAAGCGCCGACGCCCGGTTGAGCAGTTTCCGTATCGAGGCGATGGACTGCCCGACCGAGCAGACGCTGATCCAGAACAAACTCGGCAAACTGGCCGGCGTTGAGCAACTGGAATTCAACCTGATCAACCGCGTGCTCGGCGTGACCCACAGTCTGCCGGACACCGCGCCGATCACCGAGGCGATCAAATCCCTCGGTATGCACGCCGAGCCGTTGGAGGCGGGCGTTGAAGCACCAACTCCTGCGCCAGTGAAAAAACACTGGTGGCCATTGGCGCTGTCCGGCGTTGGCGCATTGGCGGCGGAAGTTATCCACTTCACCAGCGCTGCGCCGACCTGGGTGGTGGCGATCATCGCGCTGATTTCGATTCTCAGCGGCGGCCTGACCACCTACAAAAAGGGCTGGATCGCCCTGAAGAACCGCAACCTCAACATCAACGCGCTGATGAGCATCGCCGTCACTGGTGCGGTATTGATCGGCCAGTGGCCGGAAGCGGCGATGGTGATGTTCTTGTTCACCGTCGCCGAGTTGATCGAAGCGCGCTCGCTGGACCGTGCGCGCAATGCGATCAGCGGTTTGATGCAGATGACTCCGGAGCAGGCCACGGTGTTGCAGGCTGACGGCAACTGGGTCGAACAGGATGTTAAAACCGTCGAACTCGGCGCCCGCGTACGGGTAAAGCCCGGCGAGCGCATCGCGCTGGACGGTGAAGTGGTCAGCGGCAGTTCGACCATCGATCAGGCGCCAATCACTGGCGAAAGCCTGCCGGTGGAAAAAACCGTCGGCGACAAAGTCTTTGCCGGCACCATCAACCAGGCCGGTTCGCTGGAGTACGCGGTGACCGCTGCGGCGAACAACTCGACGCTGGCGCGGATCATTCACGCCGTTGAGCAGGCTCAGGGTGCGCGTGCTCCGACCCAGCGTTTCGTCGATCAATTCTCGAAAATCTACACCCCGGTGGTGTTCGTCCTGGCCTTGGCTGTGGCGATCATTCCGCCGCTGTTCATGGGCGCCGTGTGGTTCGACTGGATCTACCGCGCACTGGTGTTGCTGGTGGTTGCTTGCCCGTGCGCACTGGTGATTTCCACTCCGGTGACCATCGTCAGCGGCCTCGCGGCAGCGGCGCGCAAAGGCATTCTGGTCAAGGGCGGCGTGTACCTGGAGGGCGGTTTCAAGCTCGACTATCTGGCGCTGGACAAGACCGGCACCATCACTCACGGCAAACCGGTGCAGACCGATTACCTGTCGCTCGACCCGACCGCCGACGCAATGGCCCCGGCATTGGCGGCGGCGTTGGCCGGCCGTTCCGATCACCCGGTATCGCTGGCCATCGCCAACGCCGCTGTGGATAAAGGCCTGGCGCCGCTGGTTGTGGATAACTTCGAAGCGCTGGCCGGGCGTGGCGTGAAGGGTGAAATCAACGGTCAGGCTTACCACTTGGGTAACCATCGTCTGGTTGAAGAGCTGGGCCTGTGCTCGCCGGCACTGGAAGAAAAGCTGTTCGCGCTGGAGAAACAGGGCAAGTCCGTGGTGCTGTTGCTCGACCAGTCCGGCCCGCTGGCGCTGTTCGCCGTGGCCGACACGGTCAAGGAAACCAGCCGCGAGGCGATTCGCCAATTGCATGCACTCGGGGTGAAAACCCTGATGCTTACCGGCGACAACGTCCACACCGCGCAGGCGATTGCCGCACAGGTCGGCATCGATGAGGCCCGAGGCGACTTGCTGCCGACGGACAAGCTGCAAGCCATCGAAGAACTTTATGCACAGGGCCGTCGAGTCGGCATGGTCGGTGACGGCATCAACGACGCTCCGGCACTGGCTCGCGCCGAGATCGGTTTTGCCATGGCTGCGGCGGGTACCGATACCGCGATTGAAACCGCCGATGTCGCCCTGATGGACGATGATCTGCGCAAGATCCCGGCATTCATCAGCCTGTCGCGTGATACCGCGAGTATCCTGAAACAGAACATCGCGCTGGCTTTGGTGATCAAAGCGATCTTTCTTGGGGTAACCTTCGCCGGACTCGCCACCATGTGGATGGCGGTGTTTGCCGACATGGGCGTGAGCCTGTTGGTGGTGTTCAACGGTCTGCGCCTGCTGCGCAAATAAGATGAGGGGCGGTTGTGCTGAGTGCCGAGCTGAAAGCGTTTTACATGGTCGCCCGTCTGGGCAGCATCACGCTGGCAGCGAAAAAACTCGGCCTCAGCCAACCGACCGTGACCACGCAGATCCGCAATCTGGAAAGTCAGTATTCGGTCGAGCTGTTCTACCGTGGCGGCCGTCGTCTCAGTGTCAGCGAGGAGGGCGCGCGGCTGTTGCCGATGGTCAAGGCGCTGTTGCAGCAGGAGGCCGATATCGAGTTCTTCCTGCGCAACAGCGGCCAGGTTCAGGGCACGTTGCGCATCGCAGCCACTGCGCCGTATTACATTCTTGATCTGGTGAAGACCTTTCGCGAGCGTCTGCCGCAGGTCGAAGTCTCGGTGGAAATCGGCAACTCCCAGCAGGTATTGGAAGCGCTGGAGGATTACCGGGTGGATGTCGCGGCGTCGTCGCAGTTGCTCGACGATGCGCGGTTGATTCGCCGGGTGCTCGGGACTGATCCACTGGTGTTGGCAGTGCACCGCAATCATCCGCTGGCGGCGCATGAGCATGTGGCGTTGAGCGCTTTGGCCGGGCACACGCTGTTGATGCGTGAAACCGGCTCGACGACCCGGCGTCTGACCGAAGAGCTGCTCGCCAGCGCCGGGGTGAGCTTCGGCCCGTTGCTGGAGATCGGCAGCCGTGAGTCGATCCGCGAGGCGGTGCTGCGCAATATCGGCATCAGCATCATTGCCCGGCAGGAAGTGCCGCATGATCCGCAACTGCGGGTGCTGACCATCGAGAATGCGCCGCAGATTCCCGAGTATCTGTATTGCCTCAAGGAGCGCAAGAATGCGCGGCTGCCGGCGGCGTTTCTCGGCTTGGCGCAGGAAATGTCCCCGGCCTGAGATCTTGGGTGTCATCACTGGCCTCATCGTTGGCAAGCCAACTCCCACAGGGTTTTCTGGTGTTCACAGCATCTGCATTCACTGAAGATCCCTGTGGGAGCTGGCTTGCCAGCGATGAGGCCAGATCAGTCGCCACATCATCTGAACCAAAATCCCCGAATACCACTATCAGCCGTTTTTGCCTTACTGCCACATGACGGACGCATTACAACTCTAGGATGGCCTGCATCTGCTCGATGAGGCCTGTCCATGAACCCTGCAATCGCAACTGCCCTGACCAACCCCGGTGCGCCGATGAAAGTGCGCGGCGTGCAGAAGCGCTTTGGCGCCTTCACCGCACTGGATAACGTCTCGCTCGATGTGAAGGCCGGAGAGCTGGTGTGTCTGCTCGGCCCGTCGGGTTGCGGCAAAACCACCCTGCTGCGCTGCATCGCCGGTCTGGAAAAGCAGGACAGCGGCGAGTTGTACCTTGGCGATCGCGACGTTTCGCACCTCGCACCGCAGGCCCGGGACTACGGGATTCTGTTCCAGTCCTACGCGCTGTTCCCCAACCTGACGGTCGAAGCGAACATTGCCTACGGCCTCGCCGGCAGTGGTCGCGACGAAGTACGCCGTCGCGTCGGGCAGATGCTGGAACTGGTCGGCCTCACCGGCAGTGAGAAAAAGTACCCCGGCCAATTGTCCGGCGGCCAACAACAGCGCGTGGCTTTGGCGCGCGCCCTGGCCCCGGCGCCGTCACTGTTGCTGCTCGACGAACCGATGTCGGCCCTCGACGCCCGGGTGCGCGAGCATCTGTGCACCGAGCTGCGTCAGTTGCAGCGCAATCTGGGCATCACCACGCTGATGGTCACCCACAATCAGGATGAGGCCATGCTGATGGCCGACCGCATCGCCGTGATGAACAACGGCCGGGTCGAGCAATACGCCACGCCGCAGGAAATCTACAACCTCCCGGCCACGCCGTTTGTGGCCGAGTTCGTCGGGCAGGGCAACTGGCTGCCATTCCAGCGCAGCAGCGACAGCCACGCCCGGGTTGGTGGAATGGATGTGCGTCTGGCCGACGGCAGCGTCAGCGGTGCCTCGGGCCGACTGTTCTGCCGCCCGGAAGCGATCAGCGTCAACCCGCTGGTGCATGAGGAAAACCTGTTCCCGGCCAAGGTGCGCGAGATCACGTTCCTCGGCAATCGCTGCCGCATGAGCTTCGAACTCGATCAGTTGCCGGGCCACTCGCTGCTCGCCGAACTCGCTCCGGAAGCCATGCCGCGCCTCGGCGCGCAGCAGATCATGGTCGCCTTGCCGCCGCGCAGCTTGCAGGTGTTTGCCTGATGAGCGCGAACCTCGCCCTGCCGCTACCGCACAAGCGCGTGCAGCAGACTTCCCGTGCCGAGATCGGCGACCGGATCTTTGTGCTCGGCGGCAAAATCCTCCTGCTGGTGTTACTCGGCGTGGCGGTACTGATGCCGTTGCTGGCGATCTTCTGGCGCGGTTTCAGCAGTGAGGCCGGGCAGGGCGGTGGTTTGCTCGCCGCGAAAGAGCTGGTGACCAGCGAGAATTTCCACTGGCTGCTCGGCAACAGCCTGAAAGTTTCCCTCAGCGTTGCGGCCATCGTCGTACCACTGGCCTACCTGTTTGCCTACGCGCTGCAACGCACGCTGATTCCCGGCAAAGGCATCTGGCGCGGGATTTCCCTGCTGCCGCTGATGGCACCGTCGATGCTGCCGGGGATTGCACTGGTCTATCTGTTCGGCAATCAGGGCATGTTGCGCGGGTTGCTCTCGGACAACATCTACGGTTTCTGGGGCATCGTGCTCGGTGAGGTGATTTACACCTTTCCGCATGCGCTGATGATCCTGTTGTCGGCGCTGTCGCTGGCGGATGCGCGATTGTTCGACGCCGCTTCGAGCATGGGCGCCAGTCCGGCGAAAGCCTTTCGCAGCATCACCTGGCCGGCCACTCGGCAAGCGGTGTTCGCCGCGTTCTGTCTGGTGTTCACCCTGACCATCACCGATTTCGGGGTGCCTGTGGTCGTCGGTGGCGATTACCAAGTGCTGGCGCTGGAAGCCTACAAAGCCGTGGTCGGCCAGCAGCAATTCGGTCGCGGCGCGTTGATCGGCATGGTGCTGTTGCTGCCAGCGCTGTTCAGTTTCGGGGTCGATGCCTGGTTGCGTCGGCGTCATGGCGATTCCATGAGTGGCCGCGCCCAGGTGTTCAAACCGGCGCCGTCGAAACGTCGTGACGCCTGTTATCTGGTCATCGTGTTGCTGATCAGCGCGGCGTTGCTGCTGGTGTTCGGCATGGCGGTGTTCTCGTCTTTGGTGAAGTTCTGGCCGTACAACCTGTCGCTGTCGCTCAATCACTATCAGTTCAACGAAACCGCTGGCGGTGGCTGGCTGGCCTATAGCAACAGTCTGAAAATGGCCTTGGGCACGGCGCTGATCGGCAGCGTGCTGATCTTCACCGGCGCCTATCTGATGGAGAAAACCCGTGGCCAGCGCGGCCTCAATCTGGCGCTGCGCATGCTCAGTTTTGTGCCGATGGCGGTGCCGGGGCTGGTGCTCGGTCTGGGCTACGTTTTCTTCTTCAACCTCACCGGCAATCCGCTGCACGTGCTCTACGGGACGATGACGCTGCTGATCGTCTGCACCATTGCGCACTATCTGACCACCGCGCAAATGACCGCGACCACTGCGCTGCGCCAGCTCGACGCCGAGTTCGAAGCCGCCGCGCTGTCGCTCAAGGCGCCGCTGTATCGGCATTACCTGCGCGTCACCCTGCCGATTTGCCTGCCGGCGCTGCTGGACATCGTGCGCTACCTGTTCGTCTCGGCGATGACCACTGTTTCCGCGGCGATCTTCCTCTACAGCCCCGACACCATCCTCGCGGCAGTCGCGGTGCTGAACATGGATGACGCCGGCAACGTTGGCGGCGCGGCGGCGATGTCGACCCTGATTCTGTTCACCTCGGCGGGCGTGTCCTTGCTGCTGGCGTGGGCTTCGCGCGGCTTGCTGCGCCGTTCTCAAGCCTGGCGGCAAACCGCGCCCGGTCACTGATTTGCCCAAACCCCTCAACTCAAAAGACAGGAAACCGATCATGTTCAAGCCTATGGCCCTGGCCGCTGCTGTGCTCGCTACTTTCAGCCTGAACGCCTTCGCGGCGAAAACCGAGTTGACGGTGTACACCGCCCTCGAAGCTGAGCAATTGACTGCCTACAAGGCCGCGTTCGAAAAGGCCAACCCGGAGGTCGAGATCAAATGGGTACGTGATTCCACCGGCATCATCACCGCCAAACTGCTGGCCGAAAAGGCCCGCCCGCAGGCTGACGCGGTGTGGGGTCTGGCCGCTTCGAGCCTGGCGATTCTCGATCAGCAAGGCATGCTGCAAAGCTACGCACCGAAGGATCTGGGCAAGATCGGCGCGAACTACCGCGACGCCGCCAACCCGCCAGCCTGGGTCGGCATGGACGTCTGGGCTGCGACCATTTGCTTCAACACCGTCGAGGCCGAAAAGCAGGGCCTGAGCAAACCGGTGAGCTGGCAGGATCTGACCAAGCCTGAGTACAAGGGCAAGATCGTCATGCCCAACCCGGCCTCGTCCGGCACCGGTTTCCTCGACGTCAGTGCCTGGCTGCAAACCTTCGGCGAGAAACAGGGCTGGGCCTACATGGACGGTCTGCACCAGAACATCGGCCAGTACGTTCACTCCGGTTCCAAGCCTTGCAAACTGGCGGCGTCGGGCGAATTCCCGATCGGGATTTCCTTCGAATATCCAGCCGTACAGCTCAAGCGTCAGGGCGCGCCGCTGGACATCATCCTGCCGAAGGAAGGTCTGGGCTGGGAGATCGAAGCGACTGCCGTGATCAAGGGCACGCCGCATGAAGAGGCGGCGAAGAAACTGGCTGACTTCTCCGCGAGCTCTGAAGCGATGGATCTCTACAAAGAGAACTTTGCTGTTCTCGCGCAGCCTGGGATTGCCAAGCCGCAGACTGAATTGCCAGCGGATTACGAGCAGCGTCTGATCAAGAACGACTTCGCCTGGGCCTCGAAGAATCGCGACGAGATCCTGACCGAATGGCGCAAGCGTTATGACGGCAAGTCCGAGAAAGTCGTTGCCAAGTAAGATCTTTATCGACTGACAGGGCCTCTTCGCTGGCAAGCCAGCTCCCACAGGTTTTTGAGGTGTTCACAAAGTGTGTGCCCATCACAAAGCCCTCAGGTTTTGGGGGGCACAAAGACTGTGTTCACCACAAAGCCCTCAGGCTTTAGGGTGTTCACAGAATTTGTGTTCACCATGAAACCCTGTGGGAGCTGGCTTGCCAGCGAAAGCGGTCTCTCATTCAGAGCACCTCTAAATGACCCAACACAACGACTTGCTGATCGTCGGCGCCGGCATTCTCGGCCTGTCCCATGCCTATGCTGCCGCCAAGCGCGGTCTCAAGGTCACGGTTTTCGAACGCACTGCCACGCCGTTGGGCGCGTCGGTGCGCAACTTCGGCCAGGCGCTGGTTACCGGTCAACCGCCGGGGCCGATGCTTGAACTGGCCAAGGCCAGCCGCGAGATATGGGGTGACTGGGCGCAACTCGCCGGTCTGCAGATCAAGCGCAACGGCTCGTATCTATTCGCCCGTACCGAAGCCGAAGAGCATCTGCTCGACGCTTTCTGCGCCGGCCGTGCCGTGGAACACGACTATCGCGTGGACTTGCTGCGCGGCGCCGCATTACGCGATCTCTACCACGGGCAGTTCAGACATCACCGCGCCGCGTTGCACGGCACGGACGATCAACAGTTGTATTCGCGGGAAGCGATTCCAGCGCTGATCGCCTATTTGCGTCGTGACCTCGGCGTCGAGTTTCACTTCTCGACGCTGGTGCGCGACGTTGAACCGGGCCGCTTGCACAGCACTGCCGGGACCTTCACGGCGGAGCAGATCATCGTCTGTTCCGGCCATGATTATCAGACGCTGTTGGCCGAGCCGATTGCCGCGCTCGACCCGCAAATCTGCCGCCTGCAAATGCTCCGCGCCCGCCCGCAGACCGATCTGAATCTGCAACACGCGTTGCTCACCGGTTTGAGTTGCGTGCATTACGGCGCCTTCGCTGATTTACCGGAAGCGGCTGCGGTACAAGCGCAGATCCTCCGCGAGCAACCGCATCTGCACGACAACGGCATTCACTTGCTGATCAGCCCGACGCCCTACGGCGAACTGATCATCGGTGACTCGCACCATTACGGCAGCGATCCGTCGCCGTTTAACGCAGAGCAAGTAGACGACTGGATGCTCGAACTGGCCGAGCAGACGCTAGGCTGCAAGGTGCAGGTGGTCGAGCGCTGGCAGGGCGTCTATGGTTCCCGAGGGCCGGGGCCGTTTTCGTTCCTGCGGCCGGCGCCGGGGTTGAGCGTGGCGCTGATGCACACCGGCGTCGGCATGAGCGTCGGCCCGGCGATGGCCGAGCGCAACATCGCAGCTTTGCTGGAGGAAATTTAATGGCAGCTCATGAGCAAACCGTCGCCAAGGTATTCGGCTTGTACGAACGTTTTGGTACCAGCGATTACATCGGCGAACCGGTGTCGCAGATCGAGCACATGTCTCAGGCTGCCGAACTGGCGATGGCCGAAGGCTTTGATGACGAAGTGGTGCTGGCGGCGTTCTTCCACGACATCGGCCACTTGTTTGCCGAGGGCGCGGAAAACATGGGCGGCTATGGCGTGGTCAGCCATGAACGGCTGGGCGCGGATTATCTGCGCGAGGCCGGGTTCAGCGAGCGCATGGCGCGGCTGGTGGAATATCACGTGCAGGCCAAGCGTTATCTGACACTGAGGGAGGCGGGGTATTTTGCTCGGCTGAGCGAAGCGAGCCGCAGGACGCTGGAGTATCAGGGCGGGGTGATGACTGAGGCTGAGGCGGATGCGTTTGAGCAGGACCCTTTGTGTGCGGTCAGTCTGCGGATGCGGCAGTGGGATGAACAGGCGAAAAACATCAATGTGCCGGTGATTGATGTGCAGTTACTGAAGCATAAGGCACTGACCCTGCTGTCCCGCGAAGTCAGTTGAGCTTTCCTACGCCATTTCGCGAAAGGGTACATGGCGTGCGCTACCCGTAGCAGACCAGACTGGTTTTTTGCCAACGGAGCGTAAACATGCGGTATTTGAAAGTGATTGCCCAGGACCCATTGGGCACTGGCGCGGCGGACAGTGTGCTTCTGCGCTTTCATGACAACGAACAGGATTGGCGCGCAGCCTCGGAACACGAACTGGGGCAACTACGCAGCTTCGCCACGACTTATCTGAAATGTGCCTGGTTCAATACGGCGCATGGCGAGAGTCGGCACATGCGGATTTTTGCCCTGAACCCGCGTGGCGATGGCACACCGGAATCGGTCAGATTGCATTTCCATGACGGTGACAAGCTCGCCTACAAAGCCGCTGTCCATGATTTGGACAATGATGGCGGCTTTGAGGTGAGCCTGGTTTCGGACATCGACAACGATGGCCACGTTAACCGCACTGATCGCAATCGCCTCACGGCGTTGGTCAAACAGTTCCTCAAGCTCGGCTGGATCTAGAGTTCCAGCACCTCGCTTACTAATCCGTCGATCTGCTCATGACGTTGGGCCTGGCTCAGTTTTGGGTGTGGATTGAGTGACGACCACTGCGGATGGGCCCGGGCGATATTCAGTGCTTCGGGCAACTTGCCTTCGCGCCAGGTCTTGCCTTGCGGCGTGGCGACCTGAATGCTCTCCATCGCCGCATGTCCGCGAGCTTCCAGTGCCTGCAGCAATTGCCGCTGACGCAACGCCAACAGGCGCAACACGCTGTCATCGACGGTCAATTCACGCTGGCCTTTGATCTTGCCCAGCAAACGGCTGCCATAACTGCGCGCCGTTTGCAGCGCTCCACCGGCAATCGCCCCGGCCAGTGCCGCCGCGCCGAGGGTCAAGCCGCCGACCAGCAAATCAACCCCGGCCCCGGCCGCCGCACCGGCAGCAATACCGCCGCCAACCCGCACGCCGAGTTGCTTGAGGGTTTCCGGGTTGAACAGGTCATCACCCCAGCGTCCATCGAGCAGCGGCAAATCACTGGCCGCCGCGTCCTGTGGACGAAACGCGTACAGCTTGAGCAGCGCCTCGACGCAGCGTTGTTCACGCTGACGCACGGCTTTGCGCAGTTCACTGATCGCTTGTTGCTCCTGCTCGGCGTTGCTGACCACACTGCGTCGGCAAGCGGCGCAATCGATCAGTAATTCGGCAATCAGCCGCGCCGCACTTTGCTGGCGGGCGAGGCGTTGAGCCTGTTGGTCGGTGATCAACCGTTCCAACTGAGGGCGAGCATTTTCCAACAACAGCGCAAGGCTTTCGTACAACCGTCGCTCGCCATCCTCCGGCGGCGCGACGCTGTCGAAACGCACCAAGGCATGCAGACCAAGACGCGCCAGCGCTTCACGCCAATCCGGTTCACGATGGTTGGCGCTGCTGACGAAATTCAGCACCGGCAGCAACGGTTTGCCGCAACTGGCCAGCACTTCCAGTTCGTCGCGGTACTTGGCCAACACTGGCTCGCGGGCGTCGATCACATAGAGTCCGGCGTCGGAGGCAAGCAGTTGCCGCAATACCTTGGCTTCCTGTTCAAAGCGCTGGCGCGCCTCGCTACCGTCGAGAAACCGCGCCAGTCGCGCCGGGCCGTCGAGGCGTTCGCCGGGGCGTTCCAGACGCTCAAGAAAATCCAGCAGGGCGATGGCATCTTCCAGCCCTGGCGTGTCATAGAGTTCGAGCAGCGGCTCGCCGTCCACCGACAACCGCGCGCCTTCAACATGCCGCGTGGTGCTCGGGCGATGCGAGACTTCGCCGAACCCGACGTCGCGGGTCAGGGTGCGCAGCAACGAAGTCTTGCCGACGTTGGTGTGGCCGACCACCGCCAGTTTCAGCGGGGCTTTCCGGGCATCAGTCATGGCCGCTCTCCAGCCAGTTCATCGGGGCACAATCGGCGAACGGCAATTCCAGCTGTTGCAGTGCTGAATGCCAGTCGCCGAGACGTGCCGCGTCCAGTGCTTCGCCGGGCGGTGCTTGCAGCAGCCAGATGCGAGTTGCGGCAGCATTGCGCGCCAGTTCGGCGATCAGCGCGAGGCTGCCGCGATCCGGCGAGCGCCGTGGATCGCAGGCAATCAGCAGACGTGCCGGCGGGAAGCGGCTCAACTGTTCGAGCAGTTTGTTCCGGGACTCGCGGCTGTCGAGGATTCCGGCGTTGCTCACGGTTTTCGGCAGTGCTGGCGGCCATGGACGCTGGTCGTCGAGTTCGATGGCGACCAGCAACGCACCGTCGCTGGAATGTTCGCTGACGCCGCTTTCGACCCGATGCAATTGCGCAGGTGCAGCATCGTTGATGCCGAGGCGTTCGCTGGTCGGCATCAGGCGTTCGCGCAATTGCGCGTAGCCGGGCAGATTCAGATCCAGACGCAGCGCAGCTTTGCCGCTGTTCCAGCGCCAGAAACACAACAGTGCCAGCAACAGGCGCGGCAGTACGCCGTAAACCACCAGCACCCCGACCAGCCATGTCGCCCAGGCCTGACGCGCGCTTTCGATGTCCAGCGCGCCATCGCCGCTGGCGCGGATCATCGCTTCAGTCGGTACATTGAAACCGAGCAGCGCTGGCAGGGCGCCGAGGGTTTGGGTCACGTTGATAAAGGTGTCGGCGCTGAGAATCGTGGTTTCCCAGACGAAGCCATAGCGCCGGGTCGCCATCAGCGTCAGCAACAGGATCAGCGCGCTGAGCATCGCCAGCAGCCACAGTCCGTTGACCAGAGTGCCGAGTGCCCAACGATTGAGTTTCTTGCGTTGCAGCATCAGCAGCAGGGCCGGCGCCAGTTGCGCGGCTTTAGCGTCGCGGGCGAGCTTTTCGCTGAGCCATATCCATAAGCGACCGAGGGTGGCGCCGTGTTCACCGGCAAAAATCAATCCCAGCGCCCAGCTCAACAGCAGGATCAGATTCAGCCCGAGCAGACTGCCCAAAGCCCAGAACACATTGACTGGTGTCTGGCCGAGTGCGGCGAACGCCAGACCGGCGCCGCTCAACACGGCCAGAATCATCAGCAACACCAGCGCCAGGCGGGCGCCTTGCAGCCAGTGCGAGAGTGCCGCGCGCAAGCCGTCGCGGTCGGCCAGCCACAAGGCACGCCGTTGAATGCGGCTCGGCAGATCGCCGCCAGCCGTGCGGGCCAGTCGATTGGCTTCCAGATCATCCAATGGGCCTGCGTGTTCTTCGCGCAGGCGAATGGTTTCGGTGAGCCAGAGGTTTTGCAGTTGAGTCAGTTCAGTCACGCGGCATCCCGTCGCTTAATTGAGCCGTGAGCATAACCGCTGTGGCGCTTATCGGGGTAAGCGCGGCTCTGGTATCCTCGCCGGCATGACTAAATCACTCCCCCTCAGCCTGATCGCAGCCCTCGGTGAAAACCGCGTGATCGGCGTCGATAACAGCATGCCCTGGCACCTGCCGGGGGACTTCAAATACTTCAAGGCCACGACCTTGGGCAAGCCGATCATCATGGGCCGCAAGACCTGGGATTCGCTCGGTCGTCCGCTGCCAGGGCGCTTGAACATCGTGGTCAGCCGTCAGGCCGGTCTGTTGCTGGAAGGTGCGGAGGTTTATCCGTCGCTGGAAGCAGCGGTGGTTCGCGCCGAAGAATGGGCGAAAGCGCAGGGCGTCGATGAGTTGATGCTGATTGGCGGCGCGCAGTTGTATGCGCAGGGATTGGCGCAGGCTGACCGGTTGTACCTGACCCGCGTTGCGCTGAGCCCGGAGGGTGATGCGTGGTTTCCGGAGTTCGATCTGAACCAGTGGAAACTGGTGTCGAATGTGCCGAATCCGGCCGAGGGTGACAAACCCGCGTACAACTTCGAAGTCTGGGAAAAGGCTTAAAAAGCATCGCTGGCAAGCCAGCTCCCACAGTGTCCAAGGTGAATCACAAATTGTGTGAACACCATAGATTCCTGTGGGAGCTGGCTTGCCAGCGATAGCAGTCTGTCAGGCGCTGATCAAGCCTGCGCCAACTCCGCATGCTCATCGGCATCCAGCAGCGCTTTATCAGTCTGTTGCATCACCTGGCTGGTAATCGCACCCGCCGTGATTGAACCACTCACGTTCAGCGCCGTACGACCCATGTCGATCAGCGGCTCAACCGAAATCAGCAGCGCCACCAGCGAAACCGGCAAGCCCATCGCCGGCAGCACGATCAGTGCCGCAAACGTTGCGCCACCACCGACACCGGCCACGCCGGCCGAGCTCAGGGTCACAATCGCCACCAGCGTCGCGATCCACAGCGGGTCCAGCGGATTGATGCCGACAGTCGGCGCCACCATCACCGCCAACATCGCCGGGTACAGACCTGCACAGCCGTTCTGGCCGATGGTTGCACCGAACGAAGCGGCGAAACTGGCGACCGATTGCGGAATCCCCAGACGACGGGTCTGCGCTTCGATGCTTAACGGAATGCTCGCCGCGCTCGAGCGGCTGGTGAACGCGAACGTCAGCACCGGCCAGATCTTGCGGAAGAACCGCAGCGGGTTAATCCCGGCGGCGGATACCAGCAGGCCATGCACCACGAACATCAGACCCAGACCGAGGTACGACACCACCACGAAACTGCCGAGTTTGATGATGTCTTGCAGGTTGGAACCGGCGACCACCTTGGTCATCAGCGCCAGCACGCCATACGGGGTCAGCTTCATCACCAGACGTACCAGACGCATCACCCAGGCTTGCAGGGTGTCGATGGCGTTGATCACTTTCTGACCTTTTTCGACGTCATCCTTGAGCAGTTGCAGCGCGGCAACCCCGAGGAACGCAGCGAAGATCACTACGCTGATAATCGACGTCGGCTTGGCCCGGGCCAGATCGGCGAACGGGTTCTGCGGGATGAACGACAGCAGCAATTGCGGCACATTCAGGTCGGCAACCTTGCCGGCGTAGTCGGTCTGAATCGTTTGCAGACGGGCCATTTCCTGAGTGCCGGCGACCAGACCTTCAGCGGTGAGGCCGAACAGATTGGTCAGGCCGATACCGATCAGCGCCGCAATCGCGGTGGTGAACAGCAGGGTGCCAATGGTCAGGAAGCTGATCTTGCCCAGCGACGAAGCATTATGCAGACGCGCCACGGCACTGAGGATCGAGGCGAACACCAGCGGGATCACGATCATTTGCAGCAACTGCACGTAACCGTTGCCGACCAGATCGAACCAGCCGATCGAGGCTTTCAGCACCGGGTTGCCAGCACCGTAAATAGTATGCAGCGCAACACCGAAGGCAACGCCCAGGGCGAGTGCGAGCAGGACTTTTTTCGCCAGGCTCCACGAGGTATGGCGGGTTTGCGCCAGACCGAAGAGCAGGGCGAGGAACACCAGCAGATTGAGGATCAGCGGCAGATTCATGAAGACTCCGATAAGACTTGTGCCAGCCACATTCTTGGGCAGCTGCGAACCGGCAAGCCTAACAGTTTGATTTCCATTGATTTAATACCGAAAAGGCAGGTCGTCCGTCGTTTTTGGAATAAGCCAATGTCGCTCAGAGGGATGCATCTGGCGCAAAAGGGACGCGCTCGGTCGCTGACAGACGAGGACTGTCACACTTATTTGTTAGCGTCGATCTCTTTGAACCTGTGTCTTTCAATGAGGGAGCATGCCGATGAAGTTCGCACCGAAAATGCTGGCTGTCGCACTGACGTTAGGGCTGGGCTTTGCCGGACAGGCATTCGCCACCGATCTCAAACACTGGCCGGCCGACCAGGCCAAGGCGCTGGACGCGATGATCGCGGCCAATGCCAACAAGGGTAACTACGCGGTGTTCGACATGGACAACACCAGTTACCGCTACGACCTGGAAGAGTCGCTGCTGCCGTACATGGAAAACAAGGGCCTGATCACCCGCGACAAGCTCGATCCCTCGCTGAAACTGATGCCGTTCAAGGACACCGCCGACCACAAGGAAAGCCTGTTCAGCTATTACTACCGCCTCTGCGAAGTTGACGACATGGTCTGCTACCCGTGGGTAGCGCAGGTGTTCTCGGGCTTCACCCTCACAGAGCTCAAGGGCTACGTCGATGAAATGATGGCTTCTGGCAAAGCGGTGCCGGCCACTTATTACGACGGCGATGTGGTGAAAAACCTCGACGTGCAGCCGCCGAAGATCTTCACCGGGCAAGTCGAGTTGTACAACAAGTTGATGGAAAACGGCATCGAGGTTTATGTGATGACCGCCGCTTCGGAAGAACTGGTGCGCATGGTCGCGGCCGATCCGAAGTATGGCTACAACGTCAAACCGCAGAATGTTATCGGCGTGACTACGCTGCTGAAGAATCGCGAAACCGGCGAACTGACGACTGCTCGCAAGCAGATCACTGCCGGCAAGTATGACGAGAAGGCCAACATGGGCCTCGAACTCACGCCGTACCTGTGGACCCCGGCGACCTGGATGGCCGGCAAACAAGCGGCGATCCTCACTTACATCGACGAATGGAAAAAACCGGTACTGGTGGGCGGCGATACACCGACCAGCGACGGTTACATGCTGTTCCACAGTGTGGATGTGGCCAAGGGGGGCATCCATTTGTGGGTCAACCGCAAAGACAAATACATGACCCAACTGAATGGCATGATGGCCAAGAACGCTGCGGCCCAGGCCAAAGAAGGTTTGCCGGTTACGGCGGACAAGAACTGGGTGATCGTCAAGCCTGAAGAGATCCAGTAAGACCGAGGTGCCTTCATCGCGAGCAGGCTCACTCCTACATTGAAATGCGTTTTCCTGTAGGAGTGAGCCTGCTCGCGATGGGGCAGTCATATTTACCCATTGAATCGAGCTGAAAACAAAATGCCCCGCACTTGGCGGGGCATTTTTTGTCCGGCGGCTAAGGATTACAGGCCGTCGAGCATCGCTTTGTTACGCACCGCGCCCTTGTCGGCGCTGGTGGCCAACAGGGCGTAGGCTTTCAGGGCGGTGGTCACTTTGCGTGGACGCACTTCCACCGGTTTCCAGCCTTTCTTGTCCTGTTCGGCACGGCGTGCAGCCATTTCCTCATCGCTGATCAACAGGTTGATCGAACGGTTTGGAATGTCGATCAGGACTTTGTCGCCGTCCTGTACCAGACCGATTGCACCACCGGCAGCCGCTTCTGGCGAAGCGTGGCCGATGGACAGGCCTGACGTACCGCCGGAGAAACGACCGTCGGTGAGCAACGCGCAATCTTTGCCCAGGCCTTTGGATTTCAGGTACGAAGTCGGGTAGAGCATTTCCTGCATGCCCGGGCCGCCTTTCGGGCCTTCGTAACGGATGATCACGATGTCGCCGGCCTTCACTTCGTCAGCGAGGATGCCGCGAACGGCGCTGTCCTGGCTTTCGAAGATTTTTGCATTGCCTTCGAAGACGTGGATCGACTCGTCGACGCCTGCGGTTTTCACTACGCAGCCGTCCAGAGCGATGTTGCCGTACAGAACGGCCAGGCCACCTTCTTGGGAGTAGGCGTGCTCGAAGCTGCGGATGCAGCCGTTTTCACGGTCGTCGTCGAGACTTTCCCAACGGGTCGACTGGCTGAACGCGGTCTGGGTCGGAATGCCCCCCGGGCCAGCCTTGAAGAAGTGATGCACGGCTTCGTCGGTGGTCTGGGTGATGTCCCACTTGGCGATGGCTTCTTCCATGCTGCGGCTGTGTACGGTCGGCAGGTCGGTGTGCAGCAGACCGCCACGGGCCAACGAACCGAGGATGCTGAAAATGCCGCCAGCGCGGTGAACGTCTTCCATGTGGTACTTCTGGATGTTCGGCGCAACTTTGCACAGCTGTGGAACGGTGCGCGAGAGACGGTCGATGTCGCGCAGGTCGAAATCGATCTCGGCTTCCTGGGCCGCAGCCAGCAAGTGCAGGATGGTGTTGGTCGAACCGCCCATGGCGATGTCGAGCATCATTGCGTTCTCGAACGCCTTGAAGTTGGCGATGTTGCGCGGCAGAACCGACTCGTCGTTCTCGGTGTAGTAACGCTTGCACAGCTCGACGATGGTGCGGCCGGCCTGCAGGAACAGCTGCTCGCGGTCACTGTGGGTGGCGAGGGTCGAACCGTTGCCCGGCAGTGCGAGGCCCAGGGCTTCGGTCAGGCAGTTCATCGAGTTGGCGGTGAACATGCCGGAGCACGAACCGCAGGTCGGGCACGCGCTGCGCTCGTACTCAGCGACTTTCTCGTCAGAAGCGCTGGAGTCGGCGGCGATCACCATGGCGTCGACAAGGTCGAGGCCGTGGGAAGCGAGTTTGGTCTTGCCGGCTTCCATCGGGCCGCCGGAAACGAAGATCACCGGAATGTTCAGACGCAGGGCCGCCATCAGCATGCCCGGGGTGATCTTGTCGCAGTTGGAGATGCACACAATCGCGTCGGCGCAGTGGGCGTTGACCATGTACTCGACGGAGTCGGCAATGATCTCGCGGCTCGGCAGCGAATAAAGCATGCCGTCGTGGCCCATGGCGATGCCGTCATCCACGGCGATGGTGTTGAATTCTTTCGCTACGCCACCGGCACGTTCGATTTCACGGGCAACCAGTTGACCGAGATCTTTCAGGTGCACATGGCCCGGAACGAACTGGGTAAAGGAGTTGGCAATGGCGATGATCGGCTTTTTGAAGTCGTCATCTTTCATCCCGGTGGCGCGCCACAGTGCGCGGGCGCCGGCCATGTTGCGGCCGTGGGTGGATGTTTTCGAGCGGTAATCTGGCATGGAACACTCCGGGCGGCTAATCAGGTATCAAAGGGGAGTGAGCTTCTATTGACGTCTGGAACACTCAGAAATAGCCGTGTGTCCGGAAGTTGCCGATGACTTTGCGGGATCGCCGCTTGCCTCAGCCTGAGCTCATAAACCCGCCGGGGGATGAATGGCGATGAATCCGCCGATTCTACACCGCTGGCGTCTGGAGGGAATGCCACAAAGCGTTGTTCCAGTGCCGACGGTTGGTATTCGATGACGACCGGCAGGTTCAATCACTGCCCGGCTGCGCTATCGGACTGGCCTCGACAGTTTTTGCTCGACGGCTGATCCTGCTATTTAGTGTCAGCGCCACGCAACTGAGCAGGACAAAGCAGTAACCGAGCGTCGATTGCAGGTTGGTCGGGCTGAGGCTGATCAGCGCACTGATCAATCCGCCGCAAATGAAGATGATCGTGCTGCCGGCCGAGGCCGAGGTACCGGCAATCTCGGGAAACAGGCTCATGGCCCGGGAGGTGGCAGCGGGGCGGGCAATGGTGGTGCCGGCGGTGCAGATCAACATGGGCACCAGTACCGTGGCTGGGCTCAGCGCAAAATATTTCGACAGATACAGCATCACCAGTCCTGCCATGAGGATCAGGCTCAGCCCGGTAATGATCTGCTGGCCGGGGGTGATTCGTCGGCTCAGCACTGTGGCGGCGACACCGCCGACGATATAGGCCGCGCCGTAGATCAACAGGATCAGCGAAAAGTCATAAGCCGAGAGTTGCAGGCGTTCCATGAAGATCAGTGGCGAGATGACGATGAACGAGAAGTGGCAAGCGAAGGCAAAGGCTGAAATCAGCCAGTAACCAACGAAGTCGAAACTCCCCAGCACTCCTCGATAGGCACCCAGGAAGTTAAGCGTATTGCTGCTGGTGGCTGGGCGGGTGTTCTCCAGAAACAGCCAGGCCTTGATTAGCACCACGACAGCCAGCGCAGTGAACAGCCAGAAACTGCCGCGCCAGCCGAGGGTGGCTTGCAGAAAGGTGCCGGCCAACGGCGACACCGAGATGAAAATCCCTGTAGCCGTGACCATCAGGATGCGCAGGCGATCACGCTCCTCACCCTCGAACAGGTCCTGGACCAGGGCCTGGGACAATACGAAGCAGCCGCAACCGATTGCCTGCAACACGCGAAACATCAGGAACAACGAATAGTCGCTGGTCATCACGCAGCCGAGCGCACCGAGCATCGACACGCACATGCCGGCAAGCAGCAGCCCTTTGCGGCCGATGACATCGGAAAGCGGCCCGATCAGCAATTGAGCAAAGGCGATGCCGACGGCGAACAGGCTGATCGACAGCGCGATATCCGCCGGGGTGCGTCCGAAGTGCGTGGCCAGCGCCGGAAATGAAGGAAGCAGGACGTCCAGTGGAAACACGCCCAAGAGCACCATCGCCAACAAGAGGCTTACAGCCCCGCGTCGTTGCCGGGCGGTCACCACTGTTCTTCCTTCATTCATCGATCAGTCCTGCCCTGGCGAAA
This sequence comes from Pseudomonas sp. McL0111, assembly GCF_052567255.1. Lineage (NCBI taxonomy): Bacteria > Pseudomonadati > Pseudomonadota > Gammaproteobacteria > Pseudomonadales > Pseudomonadaceae > Pseudomonas > Pseudomonas sp. McL0111. Next base: position 1,937,075 of record NZ_CP199585.1, read on the forward strand.
AGTTTCAGGTTGTTGGGTAGTGCGAAGAATCCGGCTTTGCTCAATGCCTCAAGGGTCGCGGTGGCTCCAGCCCTGGCTCGCTGGCGTCTGGCGCCGACGCTGGTCACGCTGTCGAGAATCTCCCGGGTGGCACTGTCGCTGATACCGACACCGCGCAGGCTTTGTTTCAACCAGCGCTCATCGACCTCGAAAAACGTCACGATGATATCCAGCAGGGTTCTGGCAGCGAACACTCGCTGGCGACCGTTCAAGGTCAACCAGAGGTAGTGGAACACTTCAGAAAAGTAGCGACTGTGGCGAGCTTCGTCAGCGAGGTGGTCGCGCAACATGTCACTTACGCTGCTCACCAGACTTTCCCGACAGACGTCGAGCAGCTCACGGGCAATGATGGTTTCCGAGACGAAGCCGAGCAGAAACCATGCCAGTGGCCGGCTGTTCTCCGGCGTGCGGGCGATCAACGCGTTCAGTCGGGTGATGCGCAGAGGCATCACCGGACGCTCGGCGATGGCATAAAGCTTGGCGATCTGTTCCGCGAGTCGATTGGAAAACAGCGCGTGATAGCCCTCGTCCGTATAGAGCTGAAGCGCGGCATTTTTCATTCGCGGAGGAACGTATGCGGGCAACTCGCCGTGGATGATGGTTTCGACGGCGCGGTTGACGATGCGGTGTTCGAGCAACGTGGTGTAGTCGAGAAAATGCACCAGATGACAAGCTGACAGGCGATGCATGACGTCGGTGCCAGCCGCTTCGATGGCCGGATGGGCCAGGTACGGCAGGAATGCCGGAGGGAACCAGAATCGGGTCAGCAGTTGTTGCTGCACGTCGGGCGGTAATTGGTAGTCGTGGTGGCTGGTGCGGACTGTGGCGTGAGTGTTCCAGTCGCCCAGCGTGAACTGAAGCGACCAGGACAGTGGTTTTTCATCCGCGCCGGAAGTAAACGCCTTCATGGCGAAGACTCCTGTAGCAGGTCCTGCATTTCCTGGCACATCGCTCGCCCGTCGCTTGCACCACAACCGACGAAGAACAACGGCTGTTCTGCACTGTTTTCAATCTTCAGCAGGGCTTCGACCTGACTGTCGGCGAACGCTCCGGTCAGCCAGGTATTGAGGCCCAGTGTCGTCGCCACCAGTTGGAAGGATTGCGACAGATGTCCGGCCTCGACGAACGCCATTCGGTAGGCCCGCGAGTGTTCGTATTTCCACCAGAGCTTGTCGAATCGCGCGGTGATGAACAGCCCCAGCGGCAGGTTGTTGATGAAGTGCTGGCCGGCCAACAGATTGCCGAGTGCCGGTTCGGGTAGCGGGTTCACTGGACTCAGGGCGTGCTCTGCCGGGTGATAGGCGTAAATGCCGGGCTCAAGACCGGTGACGTTCTGCACCAGAAGAAAGCCTTCACACGCGTTTAGGCCACCACCGGAAGGGCTGCTTCGTCGGGCGTCGAGACCGGCGATGCTGGAGTCGCGATCGTTTTTACGTTCGTGGAGATAACCGAGGGTCAGATATAACAAGGTGGCAACGTCATCGAGGGTGATCGCTGCGCCATTGAACGAGCGACATGTTTTGCGCTGGAGCAATGCGTTGTTCAGGCTGTCGTCAGTCAATGCGAATGGTTTGGGCAGGGGAATTCGCTGGCCATCACCCTGAAGCGGACGTTGTTGCTCGGGAGCCGGAGTGGTCAGCACTTCATTGCAATGCTGGAGGTATTGTCTGGACCACTCATGAATATCTTGAGGTGTATGTTCGCACGGGATGTTCTGAGTGCCGATATGATAAATTTTCGACAGTTCATCCCAACCCCATTGCGGGTTGTCTAGTTTTGTAATAGTTAGGATTCCCGCATTTAATAGTTGTATGTCTATTATGTTGCGGCTGTCGAAGATATTGGGGTTGTCGATAAGTTTGGCAAGGCGGGAGGCGTAATTGACATCAAGTTCATGTTGAACATGATCTTTATAGTTCCAGACTATTTGTCCGGGTGTGCGCGGCAATATGAACAGAAAAGGATTGATGTGCATGTGGGTCGGCTCGCTCTGGTTACAGTCGGGCGGACACTGGAGGGCCGGCACTCCCCAGCGTCCTGACTTACTTAACGGGCTTTAGGGGCAACCAGAAAAGCCAGGTTTGCGATTTTGTTAGCTTCCAGAGTAATTGCTTTCATAGTGTGAACTCCTTGTTCATCAATTGTGGGTGCCACCTCGTGGTGACAACTCAATAATAGTTTGTAATGGATTTATGGCAAGCGATTATTAAGTAGGAAAAATCCAGTAATTTTGTCGGAGTGGTCGCACGGCGAAAGCTGCTGTGTAAGTTGTATGTCGTTAAATTAAAGTTGCGGAGAAATTTCCTGCAAGTATGTAGGAAGTTATTTGTAGGAAGAGAAATGCGCAGCGGGTGAATCCGACGACGTTGCATCGCCAGACAGCAAGCGGGGAGCCCGTGGGCTCCCCGTTTTCAGGCCAATCAGCTGTTTGGCAGCAGACGGCAGGTGATGCTTTTGATGTAGCGGGTCTCGGCGATGGCCGGGTGTACCGGGTGATCCGGGCCCTGACCGCCACGCTCCAGCAGTTGGATGTTGCGGTCCAGGTGACGGGCGCTGGTCAGCAGGATGTTCTGCAGATCGTCTTCCGGCAGGTGCATGGAGCACGAAGCGCTGAACAGGATGCCGTCCTTGTTGAGCAGGCGCATGGCCTGTTCGTTCAGGCGACGGTAAGCGCCTTCACCGTTTTTCAGGTCCTTCTTGCGTTTGATGAACGCGGGCGGATCGGCAACGATCACGTCGAAGCGCTCTTCGCTGGCCTTGAGTTCTTTCAAGGCCTCGAACACGTCACCTTCGATGCAGGTCATTTTTTCGGCGAAGCCGTTCAGCGCGGCGTTGCGCTCGACGCCGTCGAGGGCGAAGGCCGAGGCATCGACGCAGAACACTTCACTGGCGCCGAATGCGGCAGCCTGCACGCCCCAGCCACCGATGTAGCTGTACAGGTCGAGCACGCGTTTGCCTTTGGCGTAAGGTGCCAGACGGGCGCGGTTCATGCGGTGATCGTAGAACCAGCCGGTTTTCTGGCCCTGAATCACCGGTGCTTCGAACTTCACGCCGTTCTCTTCCAGTGCAACCCACTCCGGCACCAGGCCGAACACGGTTTCGACGTAGCGGTTGAGGCCTTCGGCATCACGGGCGGCGGAGTCGTTCTTGAACAGGATGCCGCTCGGCTTGAGCACTTGAGTCAGTGCGGCGATCACGTCTTCTTTATGCGCTTCCATGGTCGCTGAAGCGATCTGCACCACCAGGATGTCGCCGAAACGGTCAACCACCAGACCTGGCAGCAGGTCGGAATCGCCGTAGACCAGACGATAGAACGGCTTGTCGAACAGGCGATCACGCAGCGACAGGGCGACGTTCAGGCGATGCACCAGCAGCGACTTGTCCAGCGGCAGCTTGATGTCGCGCGACAGCAGACGGGCGCAAATCAGGTTGTTCGGGCTCATCGCGACGATGCCCAGCGGCTTGCCGCCGGCAGCTTCGAGGATGGCCTGATCGCCGGCCTTGAAGCCGTTCAGAGGGGTGGCGGCAACGTCGATTTCGTTGCTGTAGACCCACAAGTGGCCGTTTCGCAGGCGTCGGTCGGCGTTGGCTTTGAGGCGCAGGCTAGGCAGGGACATGACGTCGCTCCGGAAAAAAGAGCGGGAGTATAGCGTGTTGTACTGCCCGATTGGCTGGCGAGTGGACATGTGGCTGTTGGATACACAGGACGCCTGCGGTGGGTGGCTATACAGAGGCCCTGTGGCGAGGGGATTTATCCCCGTTGGACGGCGCAGCCGTCCCAATCCGTCCGGCACGGTACATCTGATATACCGCGCTGGCAGGTTTTGCGACTGCTGCGCAGCCGAACGGGGATAAATCCCCTCACCACAATAGATCAGTGGGAGCCGAACCGTCCTTATCAGGCTGACAGGGCCGTGATCAGTTCGCGGCTGAACGCCGGAATATCATCCGGGTTTCGGCTGCTGATCAGGTTGCCGTCCTTGACCACTTCTTTATCCACCCAGTGCGCGCCGGCATTAACCAGATCATCCTTGACGGTCTTGTAGCTGGTCATGGTCTTGCCATTCACCAGTCCCGAAGAAATCAGCAACCAACTGCCATGGCAAATCACCGCGATGGGTTTGCCGGCGGACGCTCCGGTCTTGACCAGATGCTGGGCATCCTGGTCGATGCGAATAGTGTCGGAGTTCTGCACGCCGCCGGGCAACACCACGGCATCGTACTGCTCGATGCTGGCGGCCTGGAAAGTCTGGTCTACCTTGAAGTCGTCCGCCGGTTTGTCGTGGTTCCAGCCTTTGACCTTGCCGGCTTCGGCCGAGAGGATGTCGACCTGTGCACCAGCCTGCTCCAGCGCTTGCTTGGGGCCAGTCAATTCAACCTGTTCGAAACCATCGGTTACCAAAAAAGCGACACGTTTGCCGTTGAGGGAAGTGGCCATCTATAAGCTCCTGAGTCTGCGGGATTTGCCGTCGCACGGAACTGAATTCAACCGTTCGGCATTACAGATTCCGAAGCCGGCGCGTGAATGAAAGTTCCTGACAATTGCCCACTGGTATGTCGTCCTGCAGTTTTTAGAGGTTAGAATCCCCGCCTGTCCCAGAGTGTGTACTTATGTCCCAAGAGCTGACCACCGAACAGATTCAACAGTCCCTGCAAGGCATCAGCGTGCCGGCGCAGCCGCAGATCATGGTGGATCTGCAAATGGAGCAGTACATGCCCGACCCGGATCTGGAGGTGATCGCCAAATTGATCGCCCAGGACCCTGGCCTGTCCGGCTCGTTGCTGAAAATCGTCAACTCGCCGTATTACGGCCTGAGCAACAAGATCACTTCGATCCAGCGCGCAGTGAATCTGCTGGGCAGCCGTTCGATCATCAACCTGATCAACGCGCAGTCGATCAAGGGCGAGATGAACGACGACACCATCGTCACACTCAATCGTTTCTGGGACACCGCTCAGGACGTCGCGATGACCTGCCTGACGCTGGCCAAACGCATCGGCACTCAGGCTGGCGATGAAGCCTACGCCTTGGGTCTGTTCCACGATTGCGGCGTGCCGTTGATGCTGCAGCGCTTCCCCAACTATATGTCGGTGCTGGAACAGGCTTACGCCAACGCCAGCCCTGAATGCCGAGTGGTCGATACCGAGAACCGTGAGTTCAACACCAACCATGCGGTGGTCGGCTACTACACGGCCAAGTCGTGGCGCCTGCCGGAGCATGTGAGTGCGGCTATCGCCAATCACCACAACGCCCTGGCGATCTTCACTGACGAGTCGTCGCGCAATAGCCAACTGAAAAACCTGCTGGCGATTCTGAAAATGGCTGAGCACATCTGCGCGTCGTACCGAGTGCTGGGCAACCAGACCGAAGATTTCGAGTGGAACGCGGTCGGTCCGCTGGTGCTTGATTATGTCGGTCTGTCGGACTACGACTTCGAAACGCTCAAACAAACGATCCGCGACCTCGGCGCGCATTGATTCGAGGACGCCATGCCTGAACTGCCGGAAGTCGAAACCACCCGTCGGGGCATCGCCCCGCATCTGGAAGGCCAACGGGTCAGCCGGGTTGTCGTGCGTGAGCGGCGGTTGCGCTGGCCGATCCCCGAAGACCTCGATGTGCGCCTGTCCGGGCAACGCATTGTGCTGGTCGAGCGGCGAGCCAAGTATCTGTTGATCAACGCCGAAGTCGGCACCTTGATCAGCCACTTGGGCATGTCGGGCAATCTGCGGCTGGTGGAAGTCGGGTTGCCGGCGCTCAAGCATGAGCATGTCGATATCGAACTGGAATCGGGTCTGGCCCTGCGCTACACCGATCCACGGCGTTTCGGCGCGATGCTCTGGAGTACCGATCCGCTCAATCACGAATTGTTGATTCGCCTCGGGCCGGAGCCGTTGACCGATCTGTTCGATGGCGAGCGCTTGTTCCAGCTGTCACGTGGGCGTTCGATGGCGGTCAAGCCGTTCATCATGGACAACGCGGTGGTGGTGGGCGTCGGCAATATTTATGCGACCGAAGCGCTGTTCGCTGCCGGCATCGACCCGCGCCGCGAGGCCAAGAGCATTTCCCGGGCGCGTTACCTGAAACTGGCAATCGAGATCAAACGCATCCTCGCTGCCGCTATCGAGCGCGGCGGCACCACGTTGCGCGACTTTATTGGTGGCGACGGTCAGCCGGGGTATTTCCAGCAGGAACTGTTTGTCTACGGTCGTGGCAACGAACACTGCAAGGTCTGCGGCACCGGCCTGCGGGAAGTGAAGCTGGGTCAGCGCTCCAGTGTGTTCTGCCCGCGCTGCCAAAGTTAGGCAGGAAGTCGAAAAAGTCCTACGGTCTATAGTGAGTTGTCTCACTGTTCAGCCCGAAGGATCGTGCCATGAAATCCTTGCAAGTCCTGCTTGTCGCACTGCTGCTGTGTTCCAGTCTGCCCGCCGGGGCCACGGAAAGCGGCAGCGGTGATCCACGCTATGCGATTCAGAATCCCCCTGCCTACGCGATGATCGGCGATCTGCTGATTGCCCGACCTTTATTGGTGGTGGCGACGGTGATCGGTGCAGGGGTGTTTGTGGTGTCGCTGCCATTTACCGCGCTGGGCGGCGGCGTCGGGGATGCGGGGCAGGCGTTGGTGGTCGATCCGGCGAAAGCGGCGTTCGTGCGGTGTCTGGGGTGTACGGGGGAGGGGTTTGAGCAGCGGGAGTGAGCTGATCTGAATAATGCAGTGATGCTGAGGCCTCATCGCCAGCAGGCTGGCTCCCACAAGGGATTGTGATCGGCACAAATCCCCTGTGGGAGCCAGCCTGCTGGCGATAGGACTAATAAGCGAAGATAGACTCAGGCCTTGCCAGTGATCTTGTGGTACTTCTCCATCAACTGCTCTTCAGTCTCCGGATGCGCTTCGTCCAGCGGGATGCAATCGACCGGGCAGACCTGCTGGCACTGCGGCTCGTCGTAGTGGCCGACGCACTGGGTGCACAGGTTCGGGTCGATCACGTAGATCTCTTCGCCCTGGGAAATGGCGGCGTTCGGGCACTCGGGTTCGCAGACGTCGCAGTTGATGCAATCGTCGGTGATGATCAGGGACATGCTAACTCCAGCCGGGGCGGCAGGCCCGGGCGCTATAAATCAATGCGCGCAATTGTGCCGCATTGGCGCCCGTAGTGCACGCGGGCGCCGTTTGAACGGTCGTTACTTCTTGAAGCGCAGGGTCAACGCGTCGGCCACGGCCGGGTGGACGAATTTGGTGATATCGCCGCCCAGGGCTGCGATTTCCCGCACCAGCGTCGAGGAAATGAACGAATAACGCTCGGACGGCGTGAGGAACAGGCTCTCGACATCCGGTGCCAGTTGGCGATTCATGTTCGCCAGCTGGAACTCGTATTCGAAGTCCGACACCGCTCGCAGGCCACGCAGGAACACGTTGGCGTTCTGCTCTTTGGCGAAATGCGCCAGCAGTGTCGAGAAGCCGACCACTTCGACGTTCGGCAGGTGTTTGGTCACTTCGCGAGCCAGTTCAACCCGTTGTTCCAGCGGGAACAGCGGGTTTTTCTTCGGGCTGGCGGCGACAGCAATGATCACATGATCGAACAGGCGCGAGGCGCGTTCGACCAGATCGCCATGGCCCTTGGTAATAGGGTCGAAGGTACCTGGGTACAACACTCGGTTCATCGCGTCGTCCTGGCGGGAGTCCGTTGGGGAGTCGGATGGTATCGCAGCCGTCCCGGTCGGCCAAGTCGCCTGTTGGGTAAGAAAGCACTATAGACGAGACGAATAATCGTTTTTTTCACGGATTTCTCAGTCGATCGACGAGGGATGTCGCCAGTTGCGCCGTAAGGCCATACACCGACAATTGCGGGTTGGCGCCGATGCTGGTGGGAAACAGCGAGCCGTCGTGAATCGATAGATTGCTCAGTTGATGATGACGACCCAGGCTGTCGGTGACCGCAGTTTTCGGGTCTTCGCCCATCGCGCAACCGCCCATGACGTGAGCGCTGCCCAGCCGGGTGCGATACAACTCAAGGCTCAGACCGTCAATCAGCGAGCGCGCTTCGGCCAGGCTGTTCACGTAGCGCGCATCGGCGTGCATCGGCATCACCGATTTGGCACCACCGGCAAACTGAATCTCGGCCATGCTGTGGAACGCCCGGCGCAGACCTTCCCAAGCGTAGGGCGAGACCTGATAGTCGAGCACTGGCGAGCCATCGCCACGCAATTCGACGCTACCGCCTGGGCTGTCCGGGTGAAAGCCGTCGCGCAGCAACGCGAGCATGGCATGGGTGTGCGGCAGATCGGCCATGTGCTCGGCGTTCTGCTGGCCAAAACCGCCGAGCAGAGTTGCCGCCAGCGCCGGTTGCAGCGGCGGCACTTCAAGTTTGTAGCCCATCGGCCCGGTGGTGCCGTCCTTCCACTGGAAATAGTCCGAATAGATTGACTGCGGCGCGCCGTAGAACGGATTGACCACTTCTTCGAAACGCCCGGCGGACATATTCACCAAATGCAGAAACGTGCGTTTGCCGAGGCATTTATGCGGATCGGGAGCATCCGAACGCAACAGCAGCCCCGGGCTGTTGATGCCGCCACCGGCCAGCACGTAATGCCGCGCCTTGACCGTGATGGTGCGGCCGGTGGGCTCGACGCAGCGTTCATCCATTGCCACGCATTGCAGGCCGGTGACCTTGTCGCCACTGAGCAACAACTTTTCGGCGCGAGCCAGATAGAGCAGCTCGCCGCCCTTTTCCAGCGTGGCGGGAATGGTCGTGACCATCATCGATTGCTTGGCATTGGTCGGGCAGCCCATGCCGCAATAACCGAGGTTCCAGCAGCCGAGCACGTTGCGCGGAATGACATGCCAGCTATAGCCGAGTTGCTCACAGCCTTTACGGATCACGTCGTTGTTGGCATTTGGCGGAACCATCCAGGGGGCGACGCCGAGGCGTTTTTCCATTTTCTCGAACCATGGCGCCATGTCGGCCGGGGTATGACCCTTGACGTTGTGCTCCTTGGCCCAGTGTTCGAGGGTTGGATCGGGGGTGCGAAAGCTCGACGTCCAGTTGATCAGCGTGGTGCCGCCGACGGCGCGTCCTTGCAGGATGGTGATGGCGCCGTCCTTGCTCATGCGGCCGATGCCTTCCTGATAGAGGCTGCTGTAGGCCTCGTCTTCGAGCATTTTGAAGTCGCTGCTGGTTTTCAGCGGGCCTTCTTCGATCAGCAACACTTTATAGCCGGCGGCGCTGAGGATTTCCGCAGTGGTGCCGCCGCCAGCGCCGCTGCCGATGATTGCCACGTCGGCTTCCAGCGTCAGGTCATTGGTCAGTTGCGCGCCGTTGTAGGTTTTCCAGCCACGGGCGAGGCCTTCGCGGAACGGGTCGGGTACGGGCATGTTCAGGCTCTCTTATTGTTGTCTGGCAGATGGATAGTGCTGCTGTTGGCCTCATCGCGAGCAGGCTCACTCCTACATTTGGAATGCGACCCCTGTGGGAGTGAGCCTGCTCGCGATAGGGGCTCCACGGTTTCAGACGGTGGGTGGGCCGGGGTAGCCGCAATGGGCCCAGGACTCGGCGCGGGTGTACCACGCCATCATCACCATTTGCTGCAGGGAGCTATGGCCCATGCGCAACAGACTCAGCGAGCTGTTCTGCCAGCGGTCGAGGAAATGCCGCATGGCCTCGGGACTGGCGTTTTCCCAGCTGCCCCAAATGCCGGTGAGCGGGCCACGAGTCACGGTCATGCCGAGCACGTCGAACAGTTGCCGGGTGAGTTTGAGCATTTCCGGCGACAGGTGATTGAGGCTGTAGTCCAACGACTTCAGCGTGCCGTCGACGGCGGCGGGCATGGCTGTCGCGGCTACGGCGCCGTCTAGCATCACCGGAATCAACGCGCGTAAAAACAGCAGATCGCCGTCGCGTAACGTGACGAAACCGTTGGCGGCGATGCTCGACGAACAGCCACTGAGGCTCGCGCCAAGCCCGGCAGTGGCAAGAAACGCGGTGGCGCCGAGGCTGAATTTCAGCAGGCCACGGCGTGACAGTGCAGGTGTTTCGGTCAGGCTTGGGTGCATTGTTGTTTTTACCAGGCGGTGACTTGCGTTAGCGAATGAACAGTTTCTGGATCAGTTTCTGAATCGACGTGCCATACGGTGGATAAATCAGCCTGGCCGCGTTGAAGCGCTGCTTGATCAGTACGCCCTTGGCCTTGCTGAAAGTCAGGAAACCTTCGTGACCGTGGTAATGACCCATGCCCGAGGCGCCAATGCCGCCGAACGGCATGTCGTCCTGCGCGACGTGCAGCAAGGTGTCATTCAGGCATACGCCGCCCGAATGGGTTTCGTGCAATACGCGATTCTGCTCACGCTTGTCGTAGCCAAAGTAGTAAAGGGCCAGAGGACGAGGGCGCTGATTGATGTAGGCAAATGCCTGATCCAGATCCTGATACGGCACGATTGGCAGCAACGGGCCGAAGATTTCATCCTGCATTACCGTCATGTCGTCGCTGACATTCAGCAACAGACTGTGCGGCATGCGTCGGCCCTGGCCTTGATCGAACAGCGGAATCAGTAGCGCGCCCTTGCTGGTGGCGTCGCTGAGATAGCTGTTGAGTCGCGCCAATTGGCGATCGTTGATGATTGCGGTGTAGTCCGGGTTGTCGGCGAGCGTCGGATAAAACCCCTGAACCGCCTGACGATAAGCCTCGACGAACGCGCCGACGCGGTCTTCCGGCACCAGCACGTAATCCGGGGCGACGCAGGTCTGGCCGGCGTTGAGGGTTTTGCCGAAGGCGATGCGTTCGGCAGCGTCTTTCAGCGGTACGTCGCGGGAGACGATGGCAGGGGACTTGCCGCCCAGTTCGAGGGTCACAGGGGTCAGGTTTTCTGCGGCGGCGCGCATCACATGTTTGCCGATGCTGGTAGCGCCGGTGAATAGCAGGTGATCGAAGCGCAGTCGGGAGAACGCCACGCCGACGTCGGCTTCACCGAGCACTACGCAGACCAGGTCTTCGGGGAAGATCCGCGCGAGCAGTTCCTTGAGCAGCAGGCCGGTGGCCGGGGTCGATTCGCTGAGCTTGAGCATCACCCGGTTGCCCGCCGAAAGGGCACCGACCAGCGGGCCGATGGCAAGAAACAGCGGGTAGTTCCACGGCACGATGACGCCGACCACGCCCAGCGGCTGATACACCACTTTTGCCGCAGCAGGCTGGAAGGCGACGCCGACTTTGCGCCGCGAGGGCTTCATCCACTGCTTGATGTGGCGGCTGGCGTAATGGATGCCGTGCAGGCTCGGCATCAGCTCGGCCAGCAGGGTTTCGTCAGCGCTGCGGTGACTGAAATCGGTGCTGATTGCTTCGATCAAGGCCTGACGTTCATTGCTCAACAGATCGCGCAACGCCTTGAGCCATTGCTGGCGCTGGGCGGCAGGCGGCATCGGGTTGGCGGCATACGCTGTGCGCTGGCCGTCGAACAGCCGATTGAGCTCGTCCAACGGCTGTTGAAGCGCCTGCAAGTAGGCAATGTCGGCAGTCATGGTCAGCTCCGGATTTATTCTAGTGAGGAACTTTTTAGAGTCTATGCTCTACAAAGTCAAATGACTTCCTGAACCGGTGCGGTTTTATCCGCTGACCGATAGGTCGTAAGATGCCCGCTATCGCACTCTGAATTTAAGCTCAAGCCATGGCCCCACGGATAAAAACCAGCGAGCGCATCGTGCAGAACAGCCTCGAGCTGTTCAATCAGCAGGGCGAACGCAGTATCAGCACCAATCACATCGCGGCCCATATGGAGATTTCTCCGGGCAATCTGTACTACCACTTCCCCAACAAGCAGGCGATTATCGCCGTGCTGTTCAGTGAGTACGAAAGCCTGGTGGACAGCTTTCTGCGCCCGCCTCAGGGGCGTGCTGCCACGGTCGAAGACAAGCGCTACTACCTCAAGGAGCTGCTGTCGGCGATGTGGGGCTATCGCTTTTTGCATCGTGATCTGGAACATTTGCTCGACAGCGATGCGGACCTGGCTGCGCGCTACCGGCGTTTCTCTCAGCGTTGCCTGATTCAGGGCACGGCGATCTACGAAGGGTTCGTGGCTGCCGGGATTCTCAAGATGGATCGCGTGCAAATCGAATCCCTGACGCTGAATGCCTGGATCATCCTTACCTCTTGGGTAAGGTTTCTGTGCACCACGCGGGAGAACTCCAAGCACCTCAGCGAGCAGGCCATTAAACGTGGTGTGTATCAGGTGTTGGTGCTGGAAGCAGGTTTTGTCACAGAGCAGGCCCGCGAAGAGGTCAATGCGTTGTTCGAGGAGTTCTACGTGCCGCTGGCCCAGGCCCTCGAAGAAGTGCAATAAACAATTTCGATGTCGTCCCACAGGAGTCCGCTATGCCGATTGCGCAACTGATCAGCCCGCAAGCGTTGGATGCCCGCAAGGAGCAGCCGGGGCTGGTGATTCTCGATTGTCGTTTTGCCCTCGAAGATCCGGATTACGGTCAGCGCAGCTACGCCGAAGGGCACATTGCCGGGGCGAGCTTCGCCGATCTTGAGCGTGACCTCAGTGGCCCGGTGATCAAGGGCAAGACCGGGCGCCACCCGTTGCCCGAGCCAGCGGCGTTGATCGAGCGACTGCAAGCCTGGGGCATCAATGCCGACAGCGAAGTGATTCTGTATGACGACGGCCCCGGCGCTTATGCGGCGCGGGCCTGGTGGTTGCTGGCGTGGCTGGGCAAGCGTGATGGCGTGTTCATTCTCGATGGCGGCCTAAAGGCCTGGCATGCGGCGGGCCTGCCGCTGAGTCTCGACGCGCCGAGCGTGTCTCGCAGCAATTTCAGCGGACAAGCAGACATGCATCTGTTGCTCAGCGCCGAGCAATTGCACAAGCGCCTCGGCCAACCGACGCTGACCTTGCTTGATGCCCGCGGATTGCCGCGTTTCAAGGGTGAAGTAGAACCGATCGATCCGATTGCCGGGCACATTCCCGGTGCGCAATGTGCGGCGTTCACCGACAACCTCGGCAGCGACGGACGATTCCTGCCGGCCGATCAGCTCAAACAGCGCTTTGCCGCGAAACTGGGCGAGCGCTCACCGTCTGAACTGGTCGCGTATTGCGGGTCCGGGGTAACGGCTTGCCACAATCTGTTTGCGTTGTGTCTGGCGGGTTATCCGTTGGCTTCGCTGTACGCGGGGTCATGGAGCGAGTGGATCAACGAACCGGCCCGCGGCATCGCCACCGGCGAATAGTCAGTAACTGCTGAACCCCTGTGGGAGCGAGCTTGCTCGCGAAGAGGTCGTGTTAGTCGATGGAGATGTCGGCTGACACACCGCTTTCGCGAGCAAGCTCGCTCCCACATTGGATCATTGGGTGTCTTCTGGCGTCCGTCGGGCATTGCGATACGCAGCAGGCCCGACGCCATAAGCCTGCTCGAACTGCCGGCTCAGGTGGCTCGGTCTACCAAAAGCGGCTCGACTCGCCCTGATCGTTCATGGCGCTACTCGCGCCCTGCGGCGGCCAGCCATTGCGGGATGCGCCGTTCCAGGTAGTAACCCGGCTGACGGAATGAACCGTCGACGAATCCGACATGCCCGCCCCGGGTCTGCAATTCGAACTGCGTGGACGAGGACAGCTCGCTGGCTTGCGGCAAGCTGTGCGGGAACACGAATGGATCGTCCGCTGCCTGAATAATCAGGGTCGGCGTGTGGATCTCGCCGAGGAAGTAGCGGCTCGATGCGCGGCGGTAATAGTCCTCGGCATCGACAAAGCCATGCAGCGGCGCGGTCACTCGGCCATCGAAATCCCAGAACGTGCGCATGTTCTCCAGAGAGCCGAGCGCGGCCAGCGCGGCGAGGCCGTCTTCGCGTCCGTCATGCTGGAACTGCCGTTGTTTGTTCTTGATGTAGGCGAGCATCTCGCGCATGAAGTGCGCCTGATAGACCTTGGAAAACCCTTGGCCGATCCGATCCGCGCATTGGTCCAGACGAAACGGCACCGATACCGCGACCGCACCAAGCACACCGCTTTCGCGGCCGGTTTCGCCCAAGTGCTTGAGCAGCACGTTGCCGCCCAGCGAATAACCGACGGCATACAGCGGCGCCAGTGGTCGCTTGGCGCGCAGATGCTTGATGGTTTCGGCGAGGTCTTCGCTGGCGCCGGAGTGATAGCTGCGTGGCAGCAGATTCGGTTCGCCCGAGCAGCCACGCCAGTTCAGCGCGACACTGGCCCAGCCTTGCGCGGCGAGGGCGGCTTGCATCCCGGCGACGTAAGGCGAGTTCGAGGAACCGGTCAGCCCGTGCAATACCAGCACCAACGGTGCGTCGGCGCTGTGCGGGCCGTGCCAGTCGAGGTCGAGGAAATCGCCGTCGTCGAGCCACAGGCGTTCGCGCTCGCGATCAAGGTGTACGGTTTTGCGCCACAGCGGCCCCCACAAGGTTTGCAGGTGCGGGTTGCCGAGGCCGAAAGCGGGGGTGAAGCGTTCTGACGAAAGGGACACGATGGTTCTCGATGCAGCAATGTGAGTCAATTTTCAGAGCACACACACTTTTGTGGCGAGGGAGCTTGCTCCCGCTGGACTGCGCAGCAGTCCCTGTTTTGAAAAGGGGCCGCTTCGCGACCCAGCGGGAGCAAGCTCCCTCGCCACAGGTTTTTTCCCGGCTTTCAGTTAGCCGGTGATCTCTGCCGTGCGCTGCCACAACGCGTAGTAAACGCGCCCGGATTTCTGCTCGCGGTGCAGGCGCCAGTTGCCCGGCAGGCCGAGGGTCGATGGCGCGGTCTCGCTTTCAGTGTAGACCCACGCATCGTCGGCCAGCCATTGGCGCTCTTCCAGCAGCTTGCACACCGCCGGCAGCAGGTTCTGATTGAACGGCGGGTCGAGGAATACCAGGTCGTAGGCAGTCGCCGTTTGGGTCTCCAGATAGCGCAGGGCGTCAGCGGTCTGCACCTGACCGGTGGTGCAGCGCAGCGTGCCGAGGTGTTCTTTCAGGCTCGAAACCGCAATGTTGCTGGCGTCCAGCGCCTGACCCATGGCCGCGCCACGGGACAGCGCTTCGAGAAACAGCGCGCCGCTGCCGGCAAACGGATCGAGCACTTTCGCGCCCTCTACGTACGGTGCCAGCCAGTTGAACAGGGTTTCGCGCACCCGGTCCGGCGTCGGGCGCAGGCCCGGCGCATCGGGGAAGCTCAGCTTGCGGCTGCCCCATTCGCCGCCAATGATGCGCAGCTGATTCACGCCGTTATGGACGTTGTGGACGGGTTTTTTAGGACGAGTAGCCATTAATGCTCCGGAACCCCGAGCGGTTGCTCGGCAGGTTTATCAGATGGGGCCGGTAACGGCTTTTGCGGCACGGTCGGGCCAGCGCTGACGATGACCAGTTTGTCCGTGCTCAAGTGTTTGTTCATTGCGTCTTTGACTTGCTCGACCGTGAGGCTCTGGGACTGACGCATGAAGTCGTCCAGATAGGTCAGCGGCAGATTATAGAAACCCATCGCGCCAAGCTGGCCAACGATGTCGGCGTTGCTCGCGGTGGACAGCGGGAAGCTACCGGCCAGTTCGCGTTTGGCGTCGTCGAGTTCTTTCTGGGTCGGGCCGGTTTTCAAATAGTCGGCGAGCACGTCCTGCACCAGTTTCAGCGTGCCTTCGCTCATTTCTGCGCGGGTCTGCAGATTGATCATGAACGGGCCGCGAGCCTGCATCGGGCTGAAACCCGAGTACACACCGTAAGTCAGGCCGCGCTTCTCACGTACTTCGCTCATCAGACGGGTGCCGAAACCACCGCCGCCAAGGATCTGGTTGCCCATCGACAGCGCAGCGTAATCCGGGTCGTCACGGTCGATGCCCAGTTGGGCGATCATCAGGTTGGTCTGCTTGGACGGAAACTCGATGTGGCCGATGCTGGCTTTCGGTTCCTGCGGCTGGGCGATTTTCGCCAGCGCGGGGCCTTTGGGCAGGGCGCCGGACACCTGATTGGCAATTGCCTCGGCTTCGCTGCGCGACAGATCACCGACCAGCGCAATCACCACGTTGCCGGCCGCGTAGGCCTTCTCATGGAATTCACGCAGTTGCGCGAGAGTGATCTTCGGAACGGTTTGCGCCGTGCCGTCGCTGGAATTCGCATACGGATGATCGCCATACAGACGCTTCATCAGTTCCAGGCTGGCGAGTTTGCCGGGGTTTTGCTTCTGGTATTCGAAACCGGCGAGCATCTGGTTCTTGATGCGCGCGAAGGAGTCAGCCGGGAAAGTCGGCTTGCCAATCACTTCCGAGAACAGTTTCAACGCCGGTTCGCGTTGCTCGGGCGCACTCAGGCTACGAAGTGAAGCAATCGCCATGTCGCGGTAGGCGCCATTGCCAAAGTCCGCACCGAGGCTTTCAAAACCCTGGGCGATAGCGCTGACATCCTTGCCGGCCACGCCTTCGTTGAGCATTGCGTTGCTCAGCACGGCCAGACCCGGTGCCTTGCCGTCCTGGCTGCTGCCGGCGGCGAAGATCAGACGCATGTCAAACATCGGCAGTTCATGGGCCTCGACGAACAGCACCTTGGTGCCTTCGGCGGTGTTCCAGGTCTGCACGTCCAGTTTGCGCGTGGCCGGGGCCTTGCCGTCGAGTTCGGCCAGCGATTGCAACTTCTGGCTGGTCTTGGCGTTGTCCAGCGCCTCACTGGCGTTGGTTTTGTCGCTCGGCACCAGATAGAACGCGGCGGAGCCGATGACAGCTACGGCGATCAGGCCGAGCAGCAGGCGTGGGGTTTTGCGCTCACTCATGAGTCGTCTCCAGTGGCAGGACGTGGGCGACGCTGAGACGTTCGCGGGTGAAGTACAGCTTGGCGGCGTCCTGGATATCTTGCGGGGTCACGCTTTCCAGATCGGCGAGTTCGGTGTCCATCAGCTTCCAGGACAGACCGACGGTCTCAAGCTGGCCGATGGCGGTGGCCTGGCTGGTGATCGAGTCACGCTCGAAAACCAGACCGGCAATCACTTGTGCACGCACACGCGCCAGCTCTTCAGCGGTCGGTGCGGTGGTTTTCAGTTGTTCCAGCAGTTTCCACAGACCGGCTTCAGCCTGGGCCATGGTCTTTTTCTTCTGAGTGTTCGGCGTGGCCGACAGGGTAAACAGGCTGTCGCCACGGGTGTAGGCGTCGTAGCTCGACGAACCGCCGGAGACCAGCTCTTCGCCGCGTTCCAGTTGCGTCGGGATGCGCCCGCTATAGCCGCCGTCCAACAGCGCCGAAATCAGGCGCAGGGCATTCACCGAGCGTTTGTCTTCGGCGGTGGCGATGCTCGGCACGTTGAAACCAAGCATCAGGCTAGGCAGTTGAGTCTGCACATGCAGGGTGATCAGACGTTCGCCGGGCTCGGCCAGCTCCAGCGGTTTTTTCGATGGCGGCACATCGCGCCTGGCGATTGGCCCGAAGTAACGCTGGGCGAGGGTTTTGACTTCGTCCGGGGTGACGTCACCGACTACTACCAGCGTGGCGTTGTTCGGCACATACCAGGATTGATACCAGTGACGCAGTTCCTCGACCTTCATCCGGTCCAGGTCAGCCATCCAGCCGATGGTCGGCGTGTGGTAACCGCTGGCCGGGTAAGCCATGGCCTTGAAGCGCTCGTAAGCCTTGGACATCGGTTTGTCATCGGTGCGCAGACGGCGCTCTTCCTTGATGACTTCGATTTCCTTGGCGAACTCGTCAGCCGGCAGGCGCAGAGTGGCCATGCGGTCAGCTTCCAGTTCGAAGGCAACGCCCAGACGATCGCGAGCGAGCACCTGGTAATAAGCGGTGAAGTCATCGCTGGTGAATGCGTTCTCTTCGGCGCCGAGGTCGCGCAGGATCAGCGACGCTTCGCCGGGGCCGATTTTCTCGCTGCCCTTGAACATCATGTGTTCCAGTGCGTGAGACAGACCGGTCTGGCCCGGGGTTTCGTAGCTGGAGCCGACCTTGTACCAGATCTGCGATACCACCACCGGCGCGCGATGGTCTTCGCGCACGACGACCTTCAAGCCGTTGTCGAGGGTGAATTCGTGAGTCGGTTGCGGGTCGGCGGCCAGGGCCGAAAGGGGCAGGCAGACTGTGCTGAGCAGCAGGCCAGCGGCGCGGCGGGCTAGAGCATTCATTCGTTTTTAAACCTGTTGGGCTGCCCGCTTGGTCTTAGCCTAGGCGGGCGAGGAGGTGCTAGGATACTGATCCGTTTTACTGGCGGCCACGCCTATCAGGCCATTGATCAGTCGATAGGTTGTATGGGTTTCCGGCAGAAGCTTTGAGTTTGTCAGCTAAACTCTGCGTTTTCGCCGACGATGCCGTTCCAGTCCTTCGTATTAGTCGACCTTTGAGGTGCCTTTGGCGCCTCGACAAAATGTTGCGCGTGAACAAGCTGGGTGAAACACAGTCTGTTCTGCATCGAATATTTATTTGCCGGGGCGCCCTTATGGCGCGTCGCTACCGTGAGATAGCCGTCCTCCATGTTTGGTTCCAACGACGACAAGAAGACCCCAGCTGCGGCTGGCGAGAAAAAAAGCCTGTTCGGATGGCTGCGCAAAAAGCCGCAGGAACCCGTCATCGAACAGCCGCCTGCGATTCCTGAGCCCGCTCCGGCACCTGTAATAGAAGAAGCGCCGGCGCCGATTGTGCTGCCGATTGCCGAGCCGGTGTTGCAACCGGTGGTCGAGGCTGAGCCTGAAGCGCCTGTTGCGGCTGAACTGCCGCTGTCGCCGGCGGCCGAGCCTTGGCTGACCTTGCCGGTAGCGGAAGAGCCGGTAGCGCTGGTTGAAGAGGCCGCGCCGCACATCACTCCACCGATTTCGGCGCCGACAGTGTTGGCTCCGGAACCGGTTCAAGCCCCGGTGATTGAGCCGGTGGTAGAGGTTGTGGTCGAGCCAGTGCCGATCGTTGCCGAGCCAGTGGCTCCGGTCTTCGTCGAGCCGGTTGCCCCGGTTGCCCCGGATGTTCAGCAACCCGTGCCTGCACCGGTTGTCGCTGCGCCAGTCGTTGCGGCGGAGCCAATTATCGAAACCCCGGTCGAAGCGCCGCGTACCGAAGAGTCGAAAGCCGGTTTCTTCGCCCGCCTCAAGCAAGGCTTGTCGAAGACCAGCGCCAGCATCGGCGAAGGCATGGCCAGCCTGTTTCTCGGCCGCAAAATCATTGATGACGAGTTGCTTGATGACCTCGAAACCCGTCTGCTGACCGCCGACGTGGGTGTCGAAGCCACCACGCAGATCATCCAGCGTCTGACCCAGAAGGTTGCCCGCAAAGAGCTGGCCGACGCCGACGCACTGTACAAATCCCTGCAAGCCGAACTGGCCGCGATGCTCAAACCCGTTGAGCAACCGCTGAAAATCGTCTCGCAGAACAAACCGTTCGTGATTCTGGTGGTTGGCGTCAACGGCGCCGGCAAAACCACCACCATCGGCAAACTGGCGAAGAAGCTGCAACTGGAAGGCAAGAAAGTCATGCTGGCTGCCGGTGACACCTTCCGCGCCGCTGCCGTGGAGCAATTGCAGGTCTGGGGTGAGCGCAACAAGATTCCGGTGATCGCCCAGCACACTGGCGCCGATTCGGCTTCGGTGATCTTCGATGCCGTGCAGGCCGCCAAGGCCCGTGGCATTGACGTGTTGATCGCTGACACCGCCGGTCGTCTGCACACCAAAGACAACCTGATGGAAGAATTGAAAAAGGTTCGCCGGGTGATCGGCAAGCTCGACGAAGACGCGCCGCACGAAGTGCTGCTGGTGCTCGACGCCGGCACCGGCCAGAACGCGATCAATCAGGCCAAGCAATTCAACCAGACCGTCACTTTGACCGGCCTGGCGCTGACCAAGCTCGACGGCACCGCCAAGGGTGGGGTGATTTTCGCCCTGGCCAAGCAGTTCGGCCTGCCGATCCGCTACATCGGCGTCGGTGAAGGCATCGACGATTTGCGTACTTTTGAAGCAGAACCCTTTGTCCAGGCACTCTTTGCCGAGCGGGAGCGTTCATGATTCGTTTCGAACAGGTCGGTAAACGCTACCCGAACGGTCACGTCGGCTTGCATGAGCTGAGCTTTCGAGTCCGTCGTGGCGAGTTCTTGTTTGTTACCGGCCACTCCGGTGCCGGTAAATCCACGCTTTTACGGCTGTTGTTGGCGATGGAACGTCCGACCAGCGGCAAACTGCTGCTGGCCGGGCAAGACCTGAGCACCATCAGCAATGCGCAGATTCCGTACCTGCGTCGACAGATCGGCGTGGTGTTCCAGAATCACCAATTGCTGTTCGATCGCACGGTGTTCAACAACGTCGCTTTGCCGCTACAGATCCTCGGGCTGTCCAAGGCCGAGATCGCCAAACGTGTGGATTCGGCACTGGAGCGCGTGGCGCTGTCGGATAAAACCGATCTGTACCCGGGCGACTTGTCCACCGGTCAACAGCAGCGCGTCGGCATCGCCCGCGCCATCGTTCACCGTCCGGCCTTGCTGCTGGCGGACGAACCGACCGGTAACCTCGACCCGCGTCTGGCGGCCGAAATCATGGGCGTGTTCGAAGATATCAACCGACTGGGCACCAGCGTACTGATCGCCAGTCACGACCTGGCGCTGATTGCGCGCATGCGCCATCGCATGCTGACGCTGCAACGCGGCCGATTGATTGGCGACGGGGAGGCCGGGGAATGAGTGCTACTCGCAGTCCTAAGGTTTCCGAGCGTGTGGCCCCGAAGGCCGCCGATCCGCAGCCACCGAAAAAGAAAAAACACGACGACGATGACGGCCCGGATTTCTCCACGCTGTTGCGTTCGTGGATTGAAAACCACCGCGCCAGCCTGATGGACAGCCTGCGTCGCCTCGGCAAGCAGCCGATTGGCAGCTTTTTCACCTGCATGGTGATGGCTGTGGCGCTGAGTTTGCCGATGGGTTTGTCGCTGTTGCTCAGTAATGTCGAGCGGCTGGGTGGTTCGTGGCAGCGTGCGGCGCAGATTTCGCTGTACCTGCAACTCGACGCCAGCCCCGAGCAGGGCGAGTCGCTGCGTGAACAGATCAAAGGCATGCCCGGCGTAGCTGATGCTGAATATGTCGGCCGCGATCAGGCGCTTGAGGAGTTCCAGCAGCAGTCCGGATTGGGCGAAGCCCTGCGCGAGCTGCCGGAAAACCCGCTGCCCGGCGTGGTGCTGGTCACCCCGAACGAAGTCGACAAGACGACGCTGGAAGCATTAAGACAAAAACTTTCCGAGCTGCCGAAGGTACAACAGGCGCAACTTGATCTAGTCTGGGTCGAGCGTCTGGCTGCCATCCTCAAGCTCGGTGATCGGTTTGTCTTCGGTCTGACGGTGCTTCTGGTTTCTGCATTACTTTTGGTGATAGGCAATACCATTCGTCTTCATATTGAAAACCGCCGCACAGAGATAGAAGTGATTAAACTCGTCGGCGGCACTGACAGCTATGTGCGTCGTCCCTTCCTTTATATGGGCGCGCTGTATGGTTTGGGTGCGGGGGTTCTGTCCTGGGGTGTGCTGGCGTTCGGCCTGGACTGGCTGAATGACGCGGTGGTTGGACTGGCCGGTTTGTACGGCAGTGATTTTGCGCTGGCCGGAGTGCCAGTTGCCGATGGTCTGTCGCTCTTGCTTGGCGCGGTGCTGTTGGGTTATATCGGTGCATGGATTGCAGTCGCACGTCATCTCAGGGAGCTGGCGCCGAAGTAGAATCTTTTTTGCGCGTGATTGACCTTGCGGTTTTTAAGGGAACTTCCTTTTGAGTTCCCGGTCAATTTTTCGCAGTGCTGAAAGGCACGAGTAATGTAAGTGGGAGGTTTTTTCGTATGACCAATTCTTTGCAACCTGCGTACGCGTTGGTTCCAGGCGCAAACCTGGAAGCCTATGTGCACACCGTGAACAGCATTCCATTGCTGACGCCGGAGCAGGAGCGTGAACTGGCCGAGAGTCTCTACTATGAGCAGGATTTGGGGGCGGCTCGGCAGATGGTGCTCGCCCACCTGCGTTTTGTCGTACATATCGCCCGTAGCTATTCCGGCTACGGTCTGGCTCAGGCTGACCTGATCCAGGAAGGTAACGTCGGCCTGATGAAGGCTGTAAAACGTTTCAACCCGGAAATGGGCGTGCGTCTGGTGTCGTTCGCAGTGCACTGGATCAAGGCGGAAATTCACGAGTTCATCCTGCGCAACTGGCGCATTGTGAAAGTCGCGACCACCAAGGCCCAGCGCAAGCTGTTCTTCAACCTGCGCAGCCAGAAGAAACGTCTGGCGTGGCTGAACAACGAGGAAGTCCACCGTGTGGCGGAAAGCCTCGGCGTTGAACCGCGTGAAGTGCGCGAGATGGAAAGCCGCCTGACCGGTCATGACATGGCCTTCGACCCGGCTGCCGAAGCGGACGACGACAGTGCATTCCAGTCGCCGGCCAACTATCTGGAAGACCACCGGTACGACCCGGCCCGTCAACTGGAAGACGCAGACTGGAGCGACAACTCCAACAACAACCTGCACGAAGCACTGGAAGTGCTGGACGAACGCAGCCGCGACATCCTCTACCAGCGCTGGCTGGCAGAAGAGAAAGCCACGCTGCACGACCTCGCACAGAAGTACAACGTGTCGGCAGAGCGTATTCGTCAACTCGAGAAGAGTGCGATGAACAAGCTCAAGTTGTCGATCGCCGCATAACCGGCGCCGCGACAAACAAAAACGCCCCGATCAGAGATGATCGGGGCGTTTTTTTATACACATTTTTCGGCTTCACCTTGTCCCCTGTGGGAGCGGGCTTGCCCGCGAAGGCGTCGTGTCAGTTAACGATGATGCTGGCAGCCCCACCGCTTTCGCGAGCAAGCTCGCTCCCACAGGGTTTCTTGGTGTCTGGAAGATTGTGTGGGGTTATTGCGCCCAAGGCGCCCGGCGCGAATCGTTGAGGCCCAGCAGATAGCTGTCCCCGCCCAACTGGCTCATTTGCTGGCGAATCCATCCGGCGCGGCGCGACACATAAGCGGTCGGATGGCTGGCGCTCCAGACTCGCGGGTTAGGTAACACCGCCGCCAGATAACTCGCCTGCTGCCGGGATAGCGACCTGGCGCTCACGCCAAAGTGATGCCGGGCAGCAGCTTCGGCGCCGAACACGCCGTCATCCCATTCGACGCTGTTCAGGTACACCTCAAGAATCCGCTGCTTGGGCCACAACACCTCGATCAGCGCGGTAAACCACGCTTCCAGGCCTTTGCGCAGATAACTGCGGCCCGACCACAGGAACAGGTTTTTCGAGACTTGCTGGCTCAAGGTGCTGGCGCCGCGAACGGTACCGCCCAGTTCGTTGTGTGCCAGCGCCGCCTGAATTGCCCCGAAATCAAAACCCCAGTGTTCAGGGAATTTCTGGTCTTCGCCGGCAATCACCGCGACCTTCAGGTCGTCCGAAATCTCGTCCCACGGTTTCCAGGTGCGTTGCAGGTCAATCGGCTCGCCGTCGACCCAGGATTCGATCTTGCGCTCGACCATCAGCGCCGTCCCCGGGGGCGGCACGAAGCGAAACAGCAAGACCAGCAACACGCTGCCGCCCGCGAACCAGAGCAGGGCCTTTGTAATACGACGGAAAATTGAACGCAGCATAGAGATGGCTTGGCCGAACCGGTTGAGCGGGCCATTATACAGACCCCGCCGATTGAGTCTGACTGGAGTTCTTCATGCTGCGTGGCTTTCTGATGCTGGCTGCTTTCTTTGGCTTTACCGGTGTGGCGCTGGGCGCATTCGCCGCCCATGGCCTGAAAAGCCGCCTGACCCCCGAGTATCTGGCGATTTTCCACACGGGCGTCACCTATCAACTGGTGCACACCCTGGCGTTGTTCGGTGTCGCGCTGCTGGCGACACAGATTCAGGGACGACTGGTCACCTGGGCCGGCATTTCTTTCGCCGTGGGCATTCTGCTGTTCTCCGGCAGCCTTTATGTGCTGACCACCACCGGCATCA
Organism: Pseudomonas sp. McL0111; assembly: GCF_052567255.1. Classification (NCBI taxonomy): domain Bacteria; kingdom Pseudomonadati; phylum Pseudomonadota; class Gammaproteobacteria; order Pseudomonadales; family Pseudomonadaceae; genus Pseudomonas; species Pseudomonas sp. McL0111. Next base: position 1,960,997 of record NZ_CP199585.1, read on the forward strand.
GCAAGCTCGGCATCATTACGCCGTTCGGCGGTCTGGCATTTCTGGTCGGCTGGATATGCCTGGGCATCGCCGCCTGGCGCCTGAGCTAACCGCTTGACGCTTGGTGCTGACCTTTAGGTCATGATCGGGCTAGAATGCCACCCCCTAAAAATGATGGCGGCCTAGCGCATGCGCATTCAGTTGAACGGCGAATCCCTTGAACTGCCCGACGGTGAAACCGTTGCGGCCCTGCTGACCCGTCTGGATCTGACCGGACGCCGGGTGGCGGTTGAACTCAATCTGGATATCGTCCCGCGCAGCCTGCATGCCGATACCGCGCTCAACGACGGCGACAACGTCGAAGTGGTGCACGCCATCGGCGGCGGCTGAACAGCACAGCCTGTGCGGTCACAGAATTCTGCAAGTCCCTCACCCCAACAGAGGATTCCCCATGAGCATCGTTCGTAGCGACAAGCCTTTCGTTCTGGCCGGTCGTACTTACCAGTCGCGTTTGCTGGTCGGTACCGGCAAGTACCGTGACATGGAAGAAACCCGCGCAGCCATCGAAGCCTCGGGTGCCGAAATCGTTACCTTCGCCGTGCGCCGCACCAACCTCGGCCAGATCGAGGGCGAGCCGAACCTGCTCGACGTGCTGTCGCCGGATCGCTACACCTTCCTGCCGAACACCGCCGGTTGCTACGACGCCATCGAAGCTGTGCGCACCTGCCGCCTGGCCCGTGAGCTGCTCGATGGCCACAATCTGGTGAAGCTGGAAGTGCTGGCCGATCAGAAAACCCTGTTCCCCAACGTGATCGAAACCCTCAAGGCCGCTGAAACGCTGGTCAAGGAAGGCTTCGACGTGATGGTTTACACCAGCGATGACCCGATCATCGCCCGTCAATTGGCGGAAATCGGCTGCATCGCGGTGATGCCGCTGGCCGGTCTGATCGGTTCCGGGCTGGGTATCTGCAATCCGTACAACCTGCAGATCATCCTCGAAGAAGCGAAAATCCCGGTGCTGGTGGATGCCGGTGTCGGTACTGCCTCCGACGCCACCATCTCCATGGAGCTGGGCTGTGACGCGGTGCTGATGAACTCGGCCATCGCCCACGCAGGTTCGCCGATCATGATGGCTGAAGCCATGAAACACGCCATCGTTGCAGGCCGTCTGGCCTACCTCGCCGGCCGTATGCCGAAAAAACTCTATGCCAGCGCCTCTTCGCCGCTGGATGGTCTGATCAAGTAAGAGCCATTGATGACTGAATCGAACGACACGCCAATCCAGACGGAAGAAGGCGACGAGCGCCAACACCGCCGCATCAAGAGTTTCGTGATGCGCGCCGGGCGCATGACCGAAGGCCAGCAGAAAGGTCTGGATCAAGGCACACCGCTATTCGTGCTGCCGCTGGCCGACGCACCGGTTGATTACGACCAGGTGTTCGGCCGCTCCGCACCGCGCTCGCTGGAAATCGGTTTCGGCATGGGCCACTCGCTGCTGGAAATGGCCGCGGCTGCACCGGATCAGGATTTCATTGGCGTTGAAGTTCACCGTCCGGGTGTCGGCGCGCTGCTCAATGGCGTGCTGACGCAGGGCCTGACCAACCTGCGGGTCTACGATTGCGACGCGATTGAAGTGCTCAACCGCTGCATCGCCGACAACAGCCTCGATCGTCTGATGCTGTTTTTCCCGGACCCGTGGCACAAGAGCCGTCACCACAAGCGTCGTATCGTTCAGGCGTCGTTCGCTGAACTGGTGCGCAGCAAGTTGAAGGTTGGCGGCATTCTGCACATGGCCACCGACTGGGAACCGTATGCCGAATACATGCTGGAAGTGATGAACGTCGCCCCGGGCTATCGCAACCTTGCCGAAGACGGCAAATGCGTCCCGCGTCCGACCGAACGCCCGATCACCAAGTTCGAACGCCGTGGCGAACGTCTTGGGCATGGCGTGTGGGACCTGAAGTTCGAAAAACAGGCGTAAGCATCACGCAATAAAAACTGTGGGAGCTAGCCTGCTAGCGATTGCGTTCTGACAGTCAACGACGATGTTGAATGTTAAAGGGCTATCGCGAGCAGGCTCGCTCCCACAGTTGTTTTTGGGGGGCTTAAAGTTTGGTGGCGGGCCGCCGAAAGCTCTAGGTCCCTGAACCCGAAAAGGAAGTCATGTTGTGAAGCTTGTTCTTGCCGCTGTGCTTTTGCTGTTGTCCTCAGCGGTATTCGCCGCCGAGCCGACAACGCCTGACGAATACTTTGAACAGGCAAGGCAGAAGACCGAGCAGATGACTCAGGTCCTGGATGAATTACTGCAACGTGAGGCCGATGGCAAACTCGATTCCGAGGCAGATGCGGCGACTCTGCAGCGTGCCATGGCGATTGCGCCGCAGTTCAAGCATGACTTGCAGATGGCGTCACAAGGCGGGCATATCATCGCAACGTACTTACTGGCGAATATGGGCAGCAAGCCCACCCAGACAACCGAAGAAAGAAAGCAAGTTTGCGAGCTTCTGCAAAAGGCAATGGACGCTGGCTTGTTTGCCGCAACGGTGGCCTATTTCGCGCAATGCGACAAGGTGTACATGCGCTACGACTTCAGAAGTGCCGTGCACCTGAAATACTTGGAGCAGCTACGGCACCGTCTGGAGCGGGCGGATGGGTATCAGGATAACTATCCCCTTCCGATAAAACGTTCGTTTTGCTTTCAGGATCTGCGTGCACCACTGAACACTGAAAGGACGCTGGCCAATCTTCAGGCGGAAGCCAAGGCGATGCTGTTGAGCTACGACCAGTATCGGGCAGAGGCTTATTACGTTTTGGCGTCGACAAGTTTTACTGAAAAAGGTCAGCCGGAAAAGCTTAGTCTGGACTATCTCAATCAAGCTCTGGCATTAGGTTGTACTGACTCTTTGGAGCTCAAGGATTACTACGAGAAGGAATTCGGCGGCGCGCAAACCAAGTAAGGATTGCGGTCAATGTGGGAGCGAGCCTGCTCGCGAAAGTTATCGGTCATTCAGCAGTGTTGTTGGCTGACATGACGCCTTCGCGAGCAAGCCCGCTCCCACAGTTGTTTGTGTCGTGTCAGAGATCAGCGGCGGTCGGCGACTACGCCGATCAACACCAGTACCACCAACAACACCGGCGCAAGGCTGTAGTTGTTGAACTGGCTCAAGCCCTTGACCACCCACGGCGTGGCGTAGATCAGCGCAGCGCCGCTGCCGATCACGCACAGCAGGGCCATCAGCGGGACGCGCAAGGCGCCGGCGATGCTGCCCAGGCGTTGCTCGACCCAGCCTTTGAAGTCGGCGCCGAACAGCACCAGCAAGCAGCCCACCAGTGCCAAAGCGATTTCCGAGAGGTTGCTACGGCTCCAGCGCGAGACGGTGGCAAGCAGGTCGAGTATCAAATCCATGGGTTTTTCCTTAGGGCTGCCGTTTGGGATCGGGCTCAGCTCAAAAATTTCTGCAGCAAGTCGTTGAGGAACAGCTGTCCGCGCTCGGTGGCCGCCAGACGTGACGGTTCGACCTGCAACAAGCCACTTTGTTCGGCCTCCTGCCGGTGTTCGGCGAGACTCTCCAGCGACAGGCCGGTGCGTTCCGGATACAGGCGCGATTCCACCCCTTCAGTCAGGCGCAGCGCATTCATCAGAAACTCGAACGGCATCTCGCCATTGGTCAGGGCCTTCTCGCCAGCGAGGAAGCTTTTCGCCGGATTCAGATAGTCCTTCGGCAGGCGGGTTTTCCAGGTGCGCATAATGCGCCCGTCCGGATGGCTGAGCTTGCCGTGCGCCCCGGCACCAATGCCGATGAAGTCGCCGAAACTCCAGTAATTGAGGTTATGCCGTGCCGGGCGACCCGCCTGGGCGTAGGCCGAAACTTCGTATTGCGCGTAACCGTGCTCGGCCAACAGCGCTTGTCCGGCTTCCTGAATGTCCCACAGCGTGTCGTCTTCCGGCAGCACGGGCGGCTGGTTCCAGAACACCGTGTTCGGCTCCAGAGTCAGCTGATACCAGGAAATGTGCGTCGGCTGCAGTTCGATAGCCTGGCGCAAGTCGCTCAGCGCATCGTCCAGCGATTGATCGGGCAAGCCGTGCATCAAGTCCAGATTGAAGTTATCGAACCCGGCCTGACGCGCCATACCGGCCGCGCGTACTGCTTCGTCACCGTTGTGGATGCGGCCGAGGGCCTTGAGCTTTTCCGGCTGAAAGCTCTGGATGCCAATCGACAGGCGATTGATGCCGAGCTTGCGGTACGCGACGAACTTCTCTTGTTCGAAGGTGCCGGGGTTGGCCTCAAGGGTGATTTCAATGTCGCTGGCGAACGGAATGCGCGCTTCGACACCTTCCAGCAATCGCCCAAGCGCTTCGGCGCTGAACAGGCTGGGCGTGCCGCCACCAAAGAAGATCGAGCTGATCTCACGGCCATACACCGCGTGCAGATCCTGATCGAGATCGGCCAGCAGCGCGTCGACGTATTCCTGCTCCGGCAACACCGGGCTAGCGGTGTGCGAGTTGAAGTCGCAATACGGGCATTTGCGCACACACCACGGGATGTGGATGTACAGCGCCAGGGGCGGCAGCGTTGGCAGCGGGGCCCGAGGCGAGGAGGCGGCGCCGCCGATAATCAGCGACGACGCGGAGGAATCATGGGTCATTTCAAGCCCAGACGCTGGCGCAGCAGATCCATTGCTCGGGCGCGGTGGCTGATCTGGTTCTTGTCGGCCGGGCTCAGTTCAGCGCTGGAGACATTGCGCTCCGGCACCCAAAACAACGGGTCGTAGCCAAAACCGTGTTCGCCGCTGGCGGCGGTGAGGATGCGCCCGTGCCACAGGCCTTCGCAGAGAATCGGCAACGGATCATCGGCGTGCCGCACCAGCGCCAGAACGCAAACGAATTGCGCGCCGCGTTCGGCTTCCGGCACGTCTTTCAGGGCATCGAGCAGTTTGGCGTTGTTCGCCGCATCGCCCTTGCCGTCGGCATAACGCGCCGAATAGATGCCCGGTGCACCACCAAGGAAATCCACCGCCAGCCCGGAATCGTCGGCCAGCGCCGGCAAACCGGAAATGCGTGCAGCGTTGCGCGCCTTGAGGATCGCGTTCTCGACGAACGACAGGCCGGTTTCTTCCGGCTCGACCTTGCTCCACTCGCCAATCGAGCGCAGTTGCACCGATTCGCCGAGCATGGCCTGGAGTTCTTTGAGTTTGCCGGCGTTATGGCTGGCCAGTACGAGTTGCTTGAGGTTCATCATTCGCCGGGGAAAAGCTCTTGGTTGAAGTTGATGGTGTTGATTTTGTCACCGGTCTGCACCTTGATCTCGAAGGTACGGATTTCCTGCTGATCGACCGGGTATTGCGCGATGTAATAGACCGCGCCCTGTTCGCTGACCTGACGGAAATTCAGCGCCACGCTCTGGCTGGTCAGGTCCTTGACGGTACCGGTGACGTTGCCGATCAGCGGTTTGCCATCCTTGATCACCGAGACATTGATCACGCCCTGATTCTTGCTGCGGATCAGCTCGGCAGCCTTGGCGATGTCCGGTTGCAGGTAAGTGGAGTTGAAAGTGTTGTAGTGCACCGTCACGTCGCCGAAGGTTTCCTGGCGCTCGCTTTTGATGACGTCGGCTGCCAGAGCGCTGACGCTCAGGCAGGCAGTAATTAACAACAACGCTAGACGACGCATGATCGTTCTCCTCGGAATGTCGTGGTTCAGACCGCGATCCGGTGATCTGCAAGCCCCGGGCTACTGACGCGGTAGATACCGATCTCACCTAACAGATTAGGCCATAGCTTACTGGCCCACCCGTGGCGGTGCTGTTGATCCACGGCAAGCCGATCAATGACCTTCGCATCACGTTCGCGACAAAGTTCTTCAAAGTCTTCGAAGGTGCAGAAGTGAATGTTCGGCGTGTTGTACCAGGTGTAAGGCAGAAACTCGGAAACCGGCATCCGGCCCTTGCTCGCCAGATACCAGCGGCAGCGCCAGTGCCCGAAGTTGGGGAAGGTGATGATGCACTGACGACCGACCCGCAGCATTTCGTCGAGGATCTTGTCCGGGTAATGCACGGCTTGCAGGGCCTGAGTCATCACCACGATGTCGAAGCTGTTGCTGGCGAAGTTGCCCAGACCCTTGTCCAGATCCTGCTCGATGACGTTGATGCCTTTGGCCACGCACTCGGCGATGTTGTCGGCGTCGTTTTCCAGGCCATAACCGGTGACTTGTTTGTTGTCGCGCAGCCAGGTCAGCAGTTCGCCATCACCGCAGCCGAGGTCGAGCACGCGGCTGCCGGCGGGTATCCATTCCTGGATGATTTCCAGATCAGCTCTCATGGCTTTCTCACAACGTGATTCGGTTCATGTAATTGCCGAACGCCTGCAAATAGCGCGGGATCGGAATCAGGAAGGCGTCGTGGCCTTGCGGCGCATCGATTTCCAGGTAACAGACGTCCTTACGCGCCGCCATCAGTGCGTCCACCAGTTCCCGCGAACGGGCCGGGGAGAAGCGCCAGTCGGTGGTGAACGACATCACGCAGAACTTGGCAGTGGCGTTTTCGAAGGTCTTGGCCAGGTTATCGTCGAAGTTGGCTGCCGGATCGAAGTAATCCAGCGCCTTGGTCATCAGCAGATAAGTGTTGGCATCGAAGCGCCCGGAGAACTCTTCGCCCTGATAGCGCAGGTAGCTTTCGACCTGGAACTCGACGCTGTGGAAGTCGTAGTTGAGCTTTTCACTCTTCAGGCCACGCCCGAATTTTTCGCCCATCGAGTCATCGGACAGATAAGTGATGTGCCCGACCATGCGCGCCAGCATCAAGCCACGCTTGGGGATCACCCCGGCTTCCTGGAATGAACCGCCATGGAATTCCGGGTCGGTGAGGATCGCCTGGCGCGCCACTTCGTTGAAGGCGATGTTTTGCGCCGACAACTTGGGGGCCGAGGCGATGGCCAGGCAATGGCGGATGCGGTCGGGGTAGGTGATGCTCCATTGCATCGCCTGCATGCCGCCGAGACTGCCGCCGATCACGGCCGCCCATTGGCGGATGCCGATCAGGTCGGCCAGACGCGCCTGGCTGTGCACCCAGTCTTCCACGGTGAGCACCGGGAAGTCGGCGCCGAACGGTTTGCCGGTCTCCGGGTTGATGCTGCTCGGGCCCGTTGAGCCGTTGCAGCCGCCGAGGTTGTTCAGGCTGACCACGAAGAACTTGTTGGTGTCGATCGGCTTGCCGGGGCCGATGCAGCTGTCCCACCAACCGGGTTTACGGTCGTCGGCGCTGTGATAACCGGCGGCGTGATGATGGCCGGACAAGGCGTGGCAAATCAGCACCGCGTTGCTCGCTTGCGCGTTGAGCGTGCCGTAGGTTTCGTAGATCAGGTCATAGGCTGGCAGCGAACGGCCACAGGCCAGGGCCAGCGGTTCGCTGAAGTGCGCCGTTTGCGGCGTCACCAGACCAACAGAATCGGGGGGAAAGGCAGTTGGCATCGACCCTGCTCTCGTTGAAATGAGGCGTAAGTCTAAAGACCGGTGGGGTTAGCGGCAAGCAACCATCGGGCCTGATTCATTCATTGAACGCAGCCCTTGTGGTGAGGGGATTTATCCCCGTTCGGCTGCGCAGCAGTCGTGAAACCTGCCGGCCGGGTTCGCCTGCCGCAATGCAGGGGGCGGCTGCGCCACCCAACGGGGATAAATCCCCTCGCCACAGGGGTCAGGGACGCGTTAGATCAGGCAACTCCGGCAACTTCTTCGGCGAGCAAATCTTCACCCGCTTCTGCCGGTTCAACTCACCGCTGAGCAAACTGACCTGACTCTTGGAAACCCCAAAAGCCTTGGCCAGAAACCCGATCAGATACGCATTGGCCTTGCCCTCGACCGGTGGCGCGGTCAGGCGGATCTTCAGGCGATCACCGTGCAGCCCGGCGAAGTCATCGCTGCGGGCTGCCGGTTGCAGGTGACACTCGAGGATCAAGTCGTCACCGTCCCAGCGGAACCAGCTCACATCAGCAAGCGCAGGATTTCCGGCATCATCGTCATTGCCGCCAGATTGTTGATCACCAGCATGTCGATCAGCTTCAGCGCGAGAAAAGCGAAGATCGGCGACAGATCCAGCCCGCCGAGATTCGGCAGGAATTTGCGGAACGGCGCCAGGGCCGGCTCGCAGATCTGGTTCACCAGCTCGGCGCCCGGGTTATGGCTGCCCGGAGCGACCCACGAGAGGATCACGCTGATGATCAGGGCGAAGAAGAAGATCTTCAGGAACAGCGCGGTCACGCCGATGATCGACCAGATAAACAGTTGCAGCGGGTTACCGGTGGTGCCGTAAGTCAGCAGCAGGGTCAGCGCCATCAGCGCCAGTTGCACCAGGATCGCCAGCACCAGCGACGACATGTCGAGGCCGAACACGCTCGGGATGATCCGGCGCAGTGGCTTGAGCAGCGGCTGAGTGGCCTTGACGATGAACTGGCAGAGTGGGTTGTAGAAGTTCGCTCGCACCAGTTGCAGCACGAAGCGCAGCAGCACGATCAGCAGGTACAGACTGCCGAGGGTTTGCAGCACATAAACCGCTGCGGTGTTCAATCCAATCATGTAAGGCTCCTTATTTGCCCAGTTGTTCGGCCATTTCGGCCGAGCGGTGCGCGGCGGCGCCGAGTGCTTTTTCGACCAGAGCTTCGAAGCCCCCGGCCTGGAATGATTTGATTGCAGCTTCCGTGGTGCCGGCCGGCGAAGTCACGCGGCGGCGCAGTTCGGCGGCATCGACGTCACTGGCAACGGCCATGTGCGCGGCACCGAGAGCGGTCTGCAACGTCAGTTGTTCAGCGGTTTCTTTCGGCAGGCCGAGTTTGACGCCAGCGGCGGTCATGGCTTCGATCAACAGGAAGAAGTACGCCGGACCGGAACCGGAAACCGCAGTCACCGCGTCCAGTTGCTGTTCTTCGTTGAGCCACAGGGCGATACCGACGGCGGACAGCAGCTCTTCGGCTTGCTGACGCTGTTCGGCGCTCACTTCACTGGTCGCGTACAAACCGCTGACGCCCTGACGCAACAGCGCGGGGGTGTTCGGCATGCAGCGCACGATTGGCTGTTCGCCCAGCCATGCGGTCATGCTCGCGCAAGTGATGCCAGCGGCAATCGAGACCACCAGTTGCTGCGGTTTCAGGCTTGGGCGAATGGCTTCGCAGACGGCTTTCATCGCCTGCGGCTTGACCGCCAGCACGACCACGTCAGCGCCATCGATGGCTTGAGCGTTGTCGGCGAAGGTTTCGATGCCGTGTTCGGCGCTGACCCGGGCGCGGGTTTCTTCACCCGGATCGCTGGCGCGGATGTGTGCGGCTTCCAGACCCTTGGCCCGCAGGCCGCCGATCAGGCTGGCGGCCATGTTGCCGGCACCGATAAAGGCAATACGTGTGTTGCTCATGTCAGGTCCTTATCTGGAAATGTTCAAGATTGGGAATAGTCGCGGGCGCCAAACAGGGCCGTACCGATACGAACCCAGGTGGCGCCTTGGGCAATGGCCGACTCGAGGTCGTGGCTCATGCCCATGGAAAGTGTGTCGAGCGGCAGATCGAGGCTGGCCTGCAAACGTTGCACGGCAGCGAACGCGGCATCCTGCTCGGCGCGATCTTCGGTCGGCTCGGGAATCGCCATCAACCCGCGCAGTTTCAAGCGCGGCAAGGCACTGATGGCTTGCGCCAGCGCCGGCAGATCCTGCGGGGTGCAGCCGGACTTGCTGGCTTCGCCGCTGACGTTGACCTGAATGCAGATATTCAGCGGCGGCAGGTTTTCCGGACGTTGCTCGGACAGACGTTGTGCAATTTTCAGGCGATCCACGGAGTGCACCCAGTCGAAATGCTCGGCGATGGCGCGAGTCTTGTTCGATTGAATGGGGCCGATGAAGTGCCAGATCAAGGGCAGGTCGGCCAGTTCGAGCTGTTTGCTCAGGGCCTCTTGCAGATAGTTCTCGCCAAAGTCCCGCAGGCCGGCGGCATGGGCTTCGCGCAGTGCCTCGGCGGGCTTGGTCTTGCTCACGGCCAGCAACTGGATGCTGTTTTCGTCACGCCCGGCGGCTTGGGCGGCGGCGCGGATGCGTGAACCAACCAGTTGAATGTTGTCTGCTATCGTGGACATCAAGAGGCGCCAGCGGTCTGAAGGTTCGCGGCATTCTACTGGAATTGAGGAGCGTCATGGATATCACTGAACTGCTGGCGTTCAGCGCCAAACAGGGAGCTTCCGACCTGCACCTGTCGGCCGGTCTGCCGCCGATGATCCGCGTCGATGGCGATGTGCGGCGGATAAATCTGCCGGCGCTGGATCACAAGCAAGTACATGAATTGATCTACGACATCATGAACGACACCCAGCGGGTGGACTTCGAGAAACATCTGGAAACCGACTTTTCCTTCGAAGTCCCCGGTGTCGCGCGCTTCCGGGTCAATGCCTTCAACCAGAACCGTGGCGCCGGGGCGGTATTTCGCACCATTCCGTCGAAAGTGCTGAGCATGGAAGACCTCGGCATGGGCGACGTCTTCCGCAAGATCACCGATGCGCCACGCGGGCTGGTGCTGGTGACCGGGCCGACCGGTTCCGGCAAATCGACCACGCTGGCGGCGATGATCGATTACCTCAACAGCCACCGTCATCACCACATTCTGACCATCGAAGACCCGATCGAATTCGTCCACGAATCGCGTAAATGTCTGATCAACCAGCGTGAGGTTCATCGCGACACCCGCAGCTTCGCCACGGCGCTGCGCTCGGCGTTGCGTGAAGACCCTGACGTGATTCTGGTGGGCGAGATGCGTGACCTCGAAACCATTCGCCTGGCATTGACTGCCGCCGAGACCGGGCATCTGGTGTTTGGCACGCTGCACACCACCTCAGCGGCGAAAACCATCGACCGGGTGGTGGATGTGTTTCCCGGCGACGAGAAGTCGATGGTGCGTTCGATGCTGTCGGAGTCTTTGCTGGCGGTGGTCTCGCAGTCGCTGATCAAGAAGATCGGCGGCGGACGGGTGGCGGCGCACGAGATCATGCTGGGAACGTCGGCGATCCGTAACCTGATCCGCGAGGACAAGGTGGCGCAGATGTATTCGGCGATTCAGACGGGGGGATCGTTGGGGATGCAGACACTCGACATGTGCCTGAAAGATCTGGTGACCAAGGGCTTGATCAGCCGCGAACATGCGCGGGAGAAGGCGCGTACGCCGGATAACTTCTGAAGATTGGAATGCAAACCTGTGGCGAGGGAGCTTGCTCCCGCTTGAGTGCGTAGCGCTCACAAGCTTTTGGGGTCGCTACGCAGCCCAGCGGGAGCAAGCTCCCTCGCCACAGTTGATCCTGGGGGCTAGATCAGCGCTGAACCACACGCATTTGCTTGCCGGCAGGTTCTTTCGGCAGTACGCGCTTGGCGACTACGTAATGCTGCTGCCAGTACGGTTTGTTCAGCGTATCGATGCTCACCGCTTTGCCACGACGCGGTGCGTGGATGAAGCGGTCGTTGCCCAGGTAGATGGCAACGTGGTTGACCCGACGGCTCTTGATGTTGAAAAAAATCAGGTCGCCCGGTTTCAGATCCTTGCGTTCGACTTTCTCGCCGTGGCCGCTGGCCATGGCGTTGGAGGTGCGTGGCAGGTCGAAGGTGGCGTCGTTAAACGCATATTTCACCAGACCGCTGCAATCGAAGCCTTTACTTGGGCTGCTGCCGCCCCAACGATAAGGAGTACCGAGGACGTTTACCGCGCGACTCAGGACGTTGCTGCTTTCCTTGTTCGCCATCGGTGGCACCAACTTGCTGTGACTCTTGCTGCTCAGCGTGGTGGTTTTGCTTTTGCTGCTTTTGCTCGAAGGGGCAGAAGCATGGGATTTAGGGGTGAAACCGTTAACGTTGGGAAGACGTTGCTCACGATTGGTGGCGTGGGCGGCCAGTGGCATTAATAGGCAGATGGTTAGCCATGTCTTGAAGAATGGTCGCATTAGGCGTGGCTCTTATGTGTTAGCGCGCAACTTTATAACAGCTTTTTTGTCCCTTCCGGGGCCGTTGGTCGATTCAACCCGGCGGTCAATTTCGCCCAACAAGCGGCAATTTGGCGCAATTGTCGGACACAACCCAAGCCCCACAAGGCTTTCAGCAAAGTGTAACGTTGGCGAACCACTTGTCGGCTGGACATAAAAAAGTCACAGAAATGCAGAAAAAATTTATCTATCGACGCAAATGAGGCCATTCATGAACAGCTATCAGCTTCCCCGTGTGAAGCAAAAAGACACCCACAGCAAGGTGATCGGTTACCTGTTGTGGATTTTCGGTTTTACCGGCGCTCACCGCTTCTACTACGGCAAACCGGTGACCGGGACGATCTGGTTCTTCACTTTCGGTTTGCTGGGCATTGGCTGGCTGATCGACGTGTTTCTGATCCCGGCAATGGATCGGGAAGCGGATCTGCGGTTCGCCGCAGGGCCGATCGAATACAACGTGGCGTGGATTCTGCTGACGTTTCTCGGGGTGTTCGGCGTGCACCGGATGTATCAGGGCAAGTGGATCAGCGGATTGCTGTACTTGCTGACGGGCGGGTTGTTCTTTATTGGCGTGCTGTATGACTTCTGGACGCTGAACGATCAGGTCTCGGTGCGTAATGCGCAGAATCGCGGCGCCTTCCAGTAAGCCATCGCCAGCAGGCTGGCTCCCACAAGGGATCTGTGATCTACACAAATCCCTGTGGGAGCCAGCCTGCTGGCGATTGGGGCAACTGGATATCAGGCCTGGTGGCTGATCCGGCCGTCCACCAGGGTGTAACGCACCACCCCCGGCAAGCTATGCCCGAAGAACGGGCAGTTCTCGCCCTTCGACAACCAGGTCTCGCCAGCAACAGTCGAGGCCTTCGGATCGAACAGCACGATATCCGCCGGGCCACCCACCGCCAGCTTGCCCGCCGGCAGGCGCAGCGCCTCAGCCGGGCCAGCGCCCAGACGAGCGAGCAAGGTCGGCAGATCCAGCAAGCCATCCTCGACCAGCGTCATCGCCAGTGGCAGCAGCAGCTCAACACTGCTGATGCCCGGCTCGGTCGCGCCGAACGGCGCCAGTTTGGCGTCACGCTCATGCGGCTGGTGATGGCTGGAAATCGCCGAGATCACACCGGACTTGACCGCAGCACGCAGGCCATCGCGGTCGGCGCGGGTGCGCAGCGGCGGCTGGACGTGGTACAGGCTGCTGAAGTCGATCAGCGCTTCGTCAGTCAGGATCAGCTGATACAGAGCGACATCCGCCGTGACCTTCAAGCCACGCGCCTGCGCCTGAGCGATCAACGCGACACCGCGAGCGCTGGTGAGCTGGCTGAAGTGCGCGCGCACGCCGGTCTGCTCGACCAGCAACAGATCCCGGGCCAAAGCCACGGTTTCCGCCGTTTCCGGAATCCCCGGCAGACCGAGGAAACTGGCAGTCGGGCCTTCGTGGGCCAGACCGCCGTCGGCGAGGTCGTGATCCTGCGAGTTGAAAATCACCGTCAGATCAAACGTCGCCGCGTAATCCAGCGCCCGGCACAGGGTACGGGTGTTGCGGAAGCTTTCCAGACCATTGCCGAACGCCACGCAACCGGCGTCGCGCAGTGCCACCAGTTCTGCCAGCTGTTCGCCATCCAGACCTTTACTCAGCGCACCAATCGGGAAGACTTTGGTGTTGCCGGCCTCACGGGCGCGGTCGAGGATCAGCTCGGTCACGGCGGAAGTGTCGAGCACCGGTTTGGTCTGCGGTGGGCAGCACAGGCTGGTCACGCCGCCGGCTGCGGCGGCGCGGGTTTCGCTGGCAATCGAACCTTTGCGGCTGTAACCCGGCTCGCGCAGGGCGACGTTGAGGTCGACCAGCCCCGGGGCGGCGACCAGCCCTTGGGCGTCGATGGTTTCCAGAGCGCTGAAACCGGCTGGAGCGGCGCCAAGGGCGACGATCTTGCAGGCTTCGATATGAATGTCGGTAACTTGATCCAGACCCGAAGTCGGATCAATGACGCGTGCGCCGAGAATGCTGAGCTTCACTGGGCGTTCTCCTGCTCGAATTGGCGCTGGGCTGTCTGCCCGCTCATGGCCATGGACAGCACGGCCATACGAATCGCGATGCCGTAGGTCACCTGATTGAGGATCACCGAGTGCGGGCCGTCGGCCACTGCGGACTCGATTTCCACCCCCCGGTTGATCGGCCCCGGGTGCATGACGATGCAATCCGGTTTGGCGCCGGCCAGACGTGCGGTGGTCAGGCCGAACAGGCGATAGAACTCGCCTTCGCTCGGCAGCAGGCCGCCGGTCATGCGCTCGCGTTGCAGGCGCAGCATGATCACCACGTCGACATCTTTCAGGCCTTCGGTCATGTCGGTGTAAACCTTCACGCCGTATTGCTCGATGCCGATCGGCAGCAGGGTTTTCGGCGCGATCACGCGGATGTCCGGGCAGCCGAGGGTCTTCAGCGCGAGCATGTTCGAGCGCGCCACCCGCGAGTGCAGGATGTCGCCGACGATGGCCACCGAGAGATTCTCGAAGCTGCCCTTGTGCCGACGGATGGTCAGCATGTCGAGCATGCCCTGCGTCGGGTGCGCGTGACGGCCGTCACCGCCGTTGATGATCGCCACTTGTGGGCAAACATGTTCGGCGATGAAGTGCGCGGCACCGGAATCACCGTGGCGCACGACGAACATATCGGCGGCCATGGCTTCCAGGTTGCGCAGGGTGTCGAGCAGCGTTTCGCCCTTGCTCGCCGACGAAGTCGAGACATTCAAGGTGATCACGTCCGCCGACAGCCGCTGGGCCGCCAGTTCGAAGGTGGTGCGGGTGCGGGTCGAGTTTTCGAAGAACACGTTGCACACGGTTTTGCCGCGCAGCAACGGGACCTTCTTCACAGCCCGGGCACCGACTTCGAGGAACGAGTCGGCAGTGTCGAGGATTTCCGTCAGCAACTCGCGGCGCAGGCCGTCGAGCGAGAGGAAGTGGCGCAGCTGGCCCTGATCATTGAGCTGCAGCGGGCGCTTGGTATCTAGAGGCGTCATCGCGAGGGGGACTCTCAATAGGGCGGATTAAAGGGCAAGGTCTTGCAGTTCGAGCGTCAGCGGCGACGGACCGGACAGCTTGACCCGTTCGTGGGCGGCCAGACTCAGGGTCGCGCCAACCACGTTCGGGCGGATCGGCAGTTCGCCGGCGTCCAGGTCCAGCAGGCAGACCAGCGTCACGCTGGCCGGGCGGCCGTAGTCGAACAATTCATTGAGGGCGGCGCGGATGGTGCGGCCGCTCATCAGTACGTCATCGATCAGCACCAGATGCTGGCCTTCGATCTCGAAGGGCAGGGCGGACGGGCGCACTTGCGGGTGCAGGCCGTTCTGGCTGAAGTCGTCGCGGTAGAAGGAAACATCCAGCGTGCCCAGCGGCGCATCGCTGCCCAGCTCGGCAAGCAGGGCCTGAGCCACCCAGACACCGCCCGTGCGGATGCCGATGTAACGCGGTTCGCTGATACCACGGTGGGCAAGGTGCGCCTTGAGGCGGATCGCCATCTGAGTGATCAGTTCGGCGGGATTTGGCAGGCTCATGGTTGCTCCTTCTTGGCCCGAGCTTCGTTGTCCGGATACAGCACGGATCGTTGGCGCGGGTTATCACTTAAAAGAGAAGCGCCGTAGCGCTTTTCAGGATTCAAACAATGCGGTGTTTTCGTCGAGCCAGCCTTGCAGCAGCAGGGCGGCGGCGATGGCGTCCACGGGATTGTCGCGGTAACTGCCTTTCTGTCCGCCGCGCACCAGTCGTTCGCCCTTGGCTTCGAAGGTGGTCAGGCGTTCATCGTGGGTATAGAACGGCAGGTTGAAGCGACCGTTGAGACGGCGGGCAAACTTTTCGGCGCGTTCGCACATGTCGCTGCGCGTGCCGTCCATGTTCAGCGGCAGGCCGACCACCACGGCATCGGGCTTCCATTCCTTTATCAGCGCTTCGACCTGATTCCAGTCCGGAACGCCGTTTTGCGCTTTCAACGTGCAGAGTTCGCGGGCCTGGCCGGTAATTACCTGGCCGACTGCCACGCCGATCTGCTTGGTGCCGTAGTCGAAGCCGAGAATCAGGCGCAGAGCCATCAGGCGTGCCCCGCCTGGCTGGTCAGCAAGTTGAGGTTGATCCCCAAGTGCCGGGCCGCTGCTTCAAGGCGCAGCTCGCTGCTGGTGTTGAACAGGATGTCGGCGTCGTACGGGCAGGTCAGCCAGGCGTTGTCGGCCATTTCGGCCTCCAGTTGCCCGGCTTCCCAACCGGCGTAGCCGAGGGCGATCAGGCTTTTCGCCGGGCCGACGCCGTCAGCGATGGCGAACAGCACGTCCTGCGAAGTCGACAGCGCCAGATCACCGTCCAGCTCGACGGTGGCCTGGAAGGTCTTGCCCGAAGGATGCAGGACAAAACCGCGATCAGTCTGCACCGGGCCGCCGATGAAGATCGGCACATGCTGGCACAGCACTGGCGGATCGATGTCCGGGCGCAATTGTTCGAGGATGTCGGCCAGATTCAGCTCTTGCGGTCGATTGACCACCAGCCCCATGGCGCCATTGGCCGTGTGCTCGACGATGTAGGTCAAGGTGTGGGCAAAGTTCGGGTCGGCCATGTGTGGCATGGCGATCAGGAAGTGATGCTTGAGGTAGCTGGGGCTGACGTTTTTCATGTGCGCTAGTGTGGCGTTCGGGGGGCAAACTGACAAGCTGGAGATGCTTACACCACTACAGTCCCAATGTGCGAGCGGGCCTCTGTGGTGAGGGGATTTATCCCCGTTCGGCTGCGCAGCAGTCGCAAAATCATTCGGCTCGGTGTGTCAGGGTTGGTCAGGTCGCTGGGTTTTGGGGGCGCTTCGCACCCCAACGGGGATAAATCCCCTCGCCACAAAAGCCCTGCACGGTGGCGTTCAGTTGCTGGAGAGCTTGTCGCCGCGGGCGAATTTCCAGGTGCGGATGATTTCCAGGCGGTCAATGTCCGACAGGTCCCCGGTAAAGGGGGCAAACGGTGCCGCCAGTCGGACGATGCGCTGCGCCGCCTGATCCAGCAGCGGCTGGCCGGATGATTCCAGCACCAACACTTCATACAGCGAACCGTCGCGATTGATCGACACCATCAGCCGCAAGTTGCCGTAGATCTGCTTGCGGCGGGCTTCTTCCGGGTAATTGAGGTTGCCGATGCGTTCGACCTTCTTGCGCCAGTCGTCCTTGTACCAGGCGCCCTTGTCGCGCATGGTCGAGGCCGCGCTCAAGCGGTGGATACGTGGGCGTTTGGCGTACAGCTGTTGTTCGTTGGCCAGTTCCGCTTCGAGGCTGGCGATGTCGCTGGACAGCTGCGAGCTGTCGAAGGTAGGCGCCTCGACTGCGGGTTTGGTCTCGGTCTTGGCCTCTTCCTTCTTGGTCGGGGCCTTTTGCGGTTTCGGCGCAATGGTGGTCACGGATGCCTTGGGCGCCGCTTCCTTCACTTCAGCCTTGGCGGCTGGTGGCGGCGTGACCTTCTTGACCTGATTGTCCTGGAACGGCGCGACCTCGGTGGTCTTGGGGATCGCCTTCTTGTCCAGGGTGCCGCTGCCTTCCTGGTTTTCCTGCGCGAGGAAATCCGCCTTTTTGGGCTTGGTCTCGCTCTTGAACGTGGCGAGGGTGATTTCCAGGGTTTTGCTGATTTGCTTGGGCTCGACCATCGTGAAGCCGACGCCCAGCAGCAGCGCCAAATGAATCAGCGCCGCGAGAAACAGGGTAAATCCGAGGCGATCGGCCGGGCGCACGCCACGGTGGGCGAGTTCAGCGGGCAGTTCGGACGGAAGTGTCATGACAAGAAAACCAACATCGCGTTTTTCACAGGCCGCGCATGATAACGCAATGTTGGTTTCATCTTGGTTGTTCTATCTCAACGAGCCTTGAGCTTCTGATCGATGGCATCCATCAGCATGCCGCCGATGTCGGTGCCAAAGGCGTTGTCGATTTCGCGGATGCAGGTCGGGCTGGTCACGTTGATCTCGGTCAGATGTTCGCCGATGACGTCCAGACCGACGAACAGCAGGCCTTTTTCACGCAGGGTCGGGCCGACTTGTGCGGCGATCCAGCGATCCTTGTCGGTCAGCGGACGGGCTTCGCCACGACCACCGGCGGCAAGGTTGCCACGGGTTTCGCCCTTGGCCGGAATCCGCGCAAGGCAGTAATCCACCGGTTCACCGTCGATCATCAGGATGCGCTTGTCGCCATCGACGATGGCCGGCAGGTAACCCTGAATCATGATTTGCTGATGCCCGTGCAGGGTCAGGGTTTCGAGAATCACCGACAGGTTCGGGTGGCCGGCGGTGTGGCGGAAGATCGACGAACCGCCCATGCCGTCCAGCGGCTTGAGGATCACGTCGCCGTGGTGGTCGGCGAATTCGCGCAGCACATCCGGGCGACGGCTGACGATGGTCGGCGGCGTGCACTGCGGGAACAGCGTGGCGAACAGCTTTTCGTTGCAGTCGCGCAGGCTCTGCGGCTTGTTGACCACCAGTACACCAGCGGCTTCAGCCTGTTCGAGCAGGTAAGTGGAGTAGACGAACTCCATGTCGAACGGCGGGTCCTTGCGCATCAGGATCACGTCGAGGTCGCTGAGCAGCGAATCCTGCTCGGCATCCAGTTCGAACCATTTTTCCGGGTTGGCGAAGACTTTCAGCGGGCGCATCCGCCCGCGTGCCTGGCCTTCGGCCTGATACAGGTCGCGCTGTTCCATGTAGAACAGTTCCCAGCCACGCTTTTGCGCGGCCAGCAGCATGGCCAGCGAGCTATCCTTTTTATAGGAAATGCTGGCGATAGGGTCCATGACAATCCCGACGCGAACGCTCATTGGGTTTTCCTCGAAAATTGGCTACCGGATCGGTATTGAAAAAGTGGCGTCAGAGTGGCTCCGGGCGGGTTTTCGGTCAAGGAAAAACCCGTCGATAGATTGGATAAGGAGACTGTGCTAAAAAGGCTGCCAAGTCATGCTGGCCCTTGAGCATCAAGGGTTTCGAGCTATCGATTACTCGTAAACGGACAAATTGATTCGCAAAGGCGACGGTAGAGCCCTCTTATGGAACAGCAGTCCAGCGCCTTGAAGGTCATGGTGATCGACGACTCGAAAACGATTCGCCGCACCGCCGAAACATTGTTGAAAAATGTGGGTTGCGAGGTCATTACGGCGATCGACGGTTTCGACGCTCTGGCGAAGATCGCCGACAACCATCCCGGGATCATTTTTGTCGACATCATGATGCCGCGTCTGGATGGTTATCAGACCTGCGCTTTAATCAAGAACAACAGTGCGTTCAAGGCCACGCCAGTGATCATGCTGTCGTCCCGGGACGGACTGTTCGACAAGGCCAAGGGGCGGATTGTCGGTTCTGATCAATTTTTGACCAAGCCTTTCAGCAAGGAAGAACTGCTCAGCGCGATTCAGGCCCATGTTCCGGGCTTCGCCGCCGTTGTGCCGCAGTAAGACAAGTAAAGAGACGCTCGGCCAGCGGGCCGGATGTCGACAAGAAAAATGGGGAAGACCATGGCACGTATCCTGATCGTCGATGATTCGCCGACCGAAATGTACAAACTGACCGGCATGCTCGAAAAGCACGGCCATGAAGTGTTGAAAGCCGAAAACGGCGCCGACGGCGTGGCGCTGGCCCGTCAGGAAAAACCCGACGCGGTGCTGATGGACATCGTCATGCCCGGCCTCAACGGTTTTCAGGCCACCCGTCAATTGACCAAAGACCCGGAAACCGGGCACATCCCGGTGATCATCATCACCACCAAGGATCAGGAAACCGACAAGGTCTGGGGCACACGCCAGGGCGCCAAGGATTACCTGACCAAACCGGTCGACGAAGACACCCTGATCAAGACCCTGAACAACGTACTGAAGGGTTGATCGCGCGACCATGAGCCAATCGCTGACCGCTTTCGAACTGCTGTGGCAGATCGACCAGCGCTGCCGCCTGCTGGCGGCGGATCTGCCGTCGCAGCCCGGCCGTCAGGATCGCTGGAGCGGTATCGGCTTTCGCCTCGGCGAGCACTGGTATGTCGCGCCGATGGGTGAAGTCAGCGAAGTGCTGCACGAACCGCGCTTCACTCAGTTGCCCGGGGTCAAGCCATGGGTCAAGGGTGTGGCTAATCTGCGCGGACGGTTGTTGCCGATCATGGACCTGTGCGGTTTCTTCGGCCATGAGCTGTCGCCGCTGCGCAAACAGCGGCGAGTGCTGGTGGTCGAGCATCAGGATGTGTTCGCCGGGTTGATGGTCGATGAGGTGTTCGGTTTGCAGCACTTCGAGCAGGACAGCTTCGAGCCGATCTCGATCAGCAAGCGACAGGGTTCCAAGGCCGAGTTCGTCACCGGGTATTTTCGACGTGAGCAGAACTGGCGGGTGTTCAGCCTGTTTGCGCTGGCGCGGTCGCCGGTATTCATGCATGTAGCGATATAACCGCAACAACAGAGAACCCATGTGGGAGCTAGCCTGCTAGCGATTCAGGCGCCGCAGTGCATCAGGCACACCGCGCCATCGTTCAATCGCTAGCAGGCTAGCTCCCACAGGTTCTTTCGGTGAGCTTCAAATTAGGCGAGGACCGATGATAAAAGCAAAAACAGGTAAGTCGGCGGAAGGATCGCGCAGTCGCTCGCAGATCATCGTGCTGTTCATCGCACTGATCGTGTTCATCATGTTGCTGTTCGCCAACTTCGCGTACCTCAACACCCAGGCGAACTACGACAAGCAGTACATCGGTCACGCCGGTGAACTGCGCGTGCTCTCGCAGCGCATCGCCAAGAACGCCACCGAAGCCGCCGCCGGCAAGGCTGCCGCGTTCAAGTTGCTGAGCGATGCGCGCAACGATTTCGCCCAGCGCTGGGGTTACCTGAAAAAGGGTGACCCGGTCACCGGCCTGCCTCCGGCACCGTCCACCGTGCGCCCGGAAATGCGCGCCGTGCAGCTGGATTGGGAGCGCCTGCTGAAAAACACCGACGCGATTCTTTCCAGCGAACAGACGGTGCTGTCCCTGCATCAAGTCGCTGCGACCTTGGCCGAAACCGTGCCGCAGTTGCAGATCGAATACGAAAAAGTCGTGGAGATCCTCCTGCAACGCGGTGCCCCGGCCGCGCAAGTAGCGATGGCCCAGCGTCAATCGCTGCTGGCGGAACGCATCCTCGGCGCGGTCAACACGGTGCTGGCCGGCGACGAAAACTCGCAACAGGCCGCCGACGCTTTCGGCCGTGACGCCACACGTTTTGGCCAGGTACTCAACGGTATGTTGCAAGGCGACCCGGCGCTGAAAATCAGCCAGGTCGAAGACCGCGATGCGCGTGCGCGCCTGAGCGAGATTGCCGAGCTGTTCCAGTTTGTCTCGGGCTCGGTGGATGAAATCCTCGAAACCTCGCCGGAGCTGTTCAAGGTTCGCGAGTCGGCGAGCAATATCTTCAGCCTGTCGCAGACTTTGCTCGATGAAGCATCACACCTGGCCAACGGTTTTGAAAACCTGGCGGGCGGGCGCAGCACCGACACCATCGGCGGCTACGTGCTGGGCCTGCTGGCGCTGGCCTCGATCATCCTGATCGGCATGGTCATGGTGCGCGAAACCAACCGTCAGTTGCGCGAGACCGCCGAGAAGAACGAACGCAACCAGAACGCGATCATGCGTCTGCTCGATGAAATCGAGGACCTCGCCGACGGCGACCTGACCGTGACCGCCTCGGTGACCGAAGACTTCACCGGGACCATCGCCGACTCGATCAACTACTCGGTCGATCAGCTGCGCGATCTGGTCGCGACCATCAACCTCACCGCCGGCCAGGTCGCCGCCGCCGTGCAGGAAACCCAGGCCACCGCCATGCATCTGGCCCAGGCCTCGGAGCATCAGGCGCAGCAGATTTCCGAAGCCTCGACCGCGATCAGCGACATGGCGCAATCCATCGATCAGGTCTCGGCCAACGCCGCCGAGTCGTCAGCCGTGGCCGAGCGCTCGGTGGAAATCGCCAACAAGGGCAACGAGGTGGTGCACAACACCATCCACGGCATGGACAACATCCGTGAGCAGATTCAAGACACCGCCAAACGCATCAAGCGCCTTGGCGAGTCGTCGCAGGAAATCGGCGACATCGTCAGCCTGATTGATGACATTGCCGACCAGACCAACATTCTGGCGCTCAACGCGGCGATTCAGGCCTCGATGGCCGGGGATGCCGGACGCGGTTTTGCGGTGGTCGCCGACGAAGTCCAGCGGCTGGCCGAGCGCTCGTCCGCCGCCACCCGGCAGATCGAAACTCTTGTGCGAGCGATCCAGACCGACACCAACGAAGCCGTGATTTCCATGGAACAGACCACCACCGAAGTGGTGCGCGGCGCGCGGCTGGCGCAGGATGCCGGTGTGGCCCTGGAAGAAATCGAAGGCGTGTCCAAGACCCTCGCGGCGCTGATCCAGAGTATTTCCAACGCGGCGCAGCAACAGACGTCTTCGGCCGGGCAGATTTCCCTGACGATGAACGTGATCCAGCAGATCACTTCGCAGACCTCGTCCGGCTCCACGGCCACCGCCGAGAGCATCGGCAACCTGGCGAAAATGGCCAGTCAGTTGCGGCGCTCGGTGTCCGGTTTCACCTTGCCGGCGTCCGCGCCGGTGACCGATAAAGCGTGAGGCGCTGAGCGAAGTGGTTATGGGTGATCGGCACGATTATGTGGCCCTCGAATGGGTCAAGGGCGAAATTGCCGAAACGCTGAAACAGGCGCATCAGGCGATTGAAGCCGTGCTCGATGATCCGCAGGCGACGCCCGGGCTGGCCGAGTGCCTGGCGTGCATCCATCAGGTACACGGCAGCTTGCAAATGGTCGAGTTCTACGGCGCCGCATTGCTGGCCGAAGAGATGGAGCATCTGGCCGAAGCGTTGCTGCAGGATCGCGTCAGCCATCGCGACGAAGCCTTGCACTTGCTGATGCAGGCCCTCGGGCAACTGCCGATCTACCTCGACCGGGTGCAGAACGCCCGTCGCGACCTGCCGCTGGTGGTACTGCCGCTGATCAACGATCTGCGCAGCGCTCGCGGTGAAAGTCTGTTGTCCGAGACCAGCCTGTTCAGCCCGCAACTGCCGGAACTGCCGCCGCTCAGCGACGATGAACTCGCCTTGCTGGAACCGCCAGAGCTGCAGAACGTGCTGCGCAAGTTGCGCCAGACCTTGCAAATGGCCTTGCTCGGTTTGCTGCGCGAGCAGGACGATCAGACCCACCTTGGCTACCTCGGCAAAGTCTTCACCCGGCTCGAAGCGCTGAGTGGTGACGCGCCGTTGAGCCCGTTGTGGCAGGTCGCTTCGGCGCTGGTCGAAGGCATGCGTGAAGGCGCCATCGCCAACAGCCCGGCGCTGCGCAGCCTGTTGAAGGATGCCGACAAAGAGCTCAAGCGCTTGCTTGAACAGGGCCTGCCCGGGATCAACCAGCCGCCACCGCCAGAGCTGCTCAAGAGCCTGTTGTTCTATATTGCCAAAGCCGAACATCCCACCGGGCAGATGCTGACCATGAAAGATCGTTACTCTCTGGACGAAGCGCTGCCCGACACCGCGATGGTCGATGAAGAACGCGCGCGGCTGGCCGGTCCCGACCGCGACGCGATGCGCTCGGTGCTTGCCGCGCTCTGCGAAGAACTGGTGCGGGTCAAGGAGCGGCTGGATCTGTTCGTGCGCAGCGACCGTCAGCACACCTCGGATCTGGAGAGCCTGCTGGCGCCGTTGCGACAGATCGCCGACACCCTCGCGGTGCTCGGTTTCGGCCAGCCACGCAAAGTCATCATCGATCAACTGGCGGTGGTGCTGAGCCTCGCCCAAGGCCAGCGCGAACCGAATGACGCGACGCTGATGGACGTTGCCGGTGCGTTGCTTTACGTCGAAGCGAATCTGGCCGGAATGGTCGGCACGGTCGAAACGGAAAGCCAGGAAGACTCGCGCCTGCCGACCACCGACCTGACGCAGATTCATCAGATCGTGATCAAGGAAGCGCGCATTTGCCTGCAACAGGCCAAAGACATGATCGTCGACTACATCGACGCCGACTGGGATCGACAGCAACTGCAACCGTTGCCGGAGTTGCTGACCCAGGTACGCGGCGCGCTGGCGGTGATTGGCCTGAGTCGCGCGGCGAGTCTGGTCGAGGCGTGCAACGGTTTCATCCGCGAGCATCTGCTGCTCGACCAGCACGCGCCAGGCTGGCAGCAACTGGACAGCCTCGCCGATGTCATCAGCGGTCTTGAGTATTACCTCGAACGCTTGAGCGATGACCCGCAAGCGCCGAGCGAACAACTGCTGGATATCACCCAGAAGAGTCTCGCCAGCCTCGGTTTCTATCCCGACGAACAGCCCGGCGCACAGCATGTACCGCTGCTCGACGACGTGCTCAGCCCCAGCGAAGCGCTGGTGATGCAGGACATGCAGGCGCTGGATGACCCGCAAATCGTCCAGTCGCTGGCCGATGTGCTGGCCAGCCCGGTGTCGGCGCTCAACCCGCCGGCGCTGATTACCCCGGGCAGCCTGATGCCGCCGCCGGAGGATGAAGAACCGGTGGATGACGAACTGCTTGAAGTGTTCCTCGAAGAGACCGACGAGGTGCTGGATGTCCTGCGCGAATACCTGCCGCGCTGGTCGGCCAATCCGCAGGATCGCGCCGCACTGACCGAATTGCGCCGCGCCTTCCATACCTTGAAAGGCAGCGGGCGGATGGTCCGTGCGCTGATCCTTGGTGAGCTGGCGTGGGCCGTGGAAAACCTGCTCAACCGGGTGCTGGAGCACAGCGTCGAACCCGGTGCAGTGGTGCAGCAACTGCTCGCCGACACCTTGCAACTGTTGCCGGAGCTGATCAACGAATTCGCCGCCAATGCCCAGCGTCAGCGCAGCGATGTCGATCAACTGGCCGCCCGCGCCCACGCGCTGGCCAAGGGCGATACGCCGCTGGCCGCCGAGGACGTGGAAGACGTCGCGGCGCTTGATCCACTGTTGCTGGAGATCTTCCGCAACGAAGCCGAAACCCATCTCGCCAGCCTCAATCGTTTCCTCGATCAAGCCGCCGAGCACGTGCCGTTGCAGGCCAGCGACGAATTGCAGCGCGCCTTGCACACGCTCAAGGGCAGCGCGTCGATGGCCGGGGTGTTGCCGATTGCCGCACTGGCCGCGCCGCTCGATCAACTGGCTCGCGAGTTCAAGGCCCATCAACTGCCGCTCGACCTCGACGAAGTGGAACTGCTGCTCGAAGCCGAAGGCTTGTTTCGCATAGGCCTGCGTCAGCTCAAGCACGATCCGCTGGCGCCGATTGCCGGTGCGCAAGCGCTGATCAAACGCACCGAAGGGTTATTGGCCGAGCGCCTGCAATCGATCCTCGATGCGCCGAGCAGTGGCTTGCGGGTCAAGCGCGATCCACAACTGATCAACAACTTCCTCGCCCAGGGCATGGACATCTTGCTCGACGCCGAAAGCCTGTTGCAGCGCTGGCAGCAACACCCCGGGAAACGTCAGGAACTCAGCGCGTTGCTGGATGAATTGACCACCCTCGGCGAAGGCGCGCATCTGGCCGATCTGCTGCCGGTGGACGTGCTGTGCGAAGCCTTGCTCGATCTGTATGGCGCTGTCGAAGAAAGCAGTCTGGCGGTCAGCGAACGGTTTTTCCAGGAAGCACAGAACGCCCACGAAGCGCTGATCAACATGCTCGACGAACTGGCTGCCGGCCAGGAAGTCACTCCGCAGCCGCAGCGTATTCGCGCCTTGCACGATCTGCTGGATGAAAGCCTCGACCCGACGGCCATGGGCCTGATCCGCAGCGACGGCAGTCGCACGCTGAGCATCCACGAATTGGGTGCGGCCACGGCTGAGCTGGCACAAACCGGCAATGAAACCGAGCAAGACGACGAGATCGTCGAGATCTTTCTTGAAGAGGCGGTGGATATTCTCGACAGCGCTGGCCAAGCCTTGCAGCGCTGGCTGGCTGACCCTGAGAACGCCGCGCCGCTGTCATCGTTGCAGCGTGATTTGCATACGCTCAAGGGTGGTGCGCGGATGGCCGAAGTCGATGCCATCGGCGACCTCGCCCATGAACTGGAAAGTCTCTACGAAGTACTGATTGATCGGCGCAGCGGCTACAGCGAAGCCTTGGGCCGGTTGCTGCACAAGAGCCACGACCGTTTGGCGCAGTTGCTTGAGCAGTTGCAAAACCATCAGCCATTGAGCCCGGCAGATGATCTGATCGAAGCGATTCGCCAGTTCCGCCAAGGTCAGAGCGCCCACTCCGAAATTACCCCACCAGCGCTCAGCCACGACAGCGCCGGCCACGATCCTGAACTGTTGGAAATCTTCCTCGAAGAAGGTTTCGACATCATCGAAAACTCTGGCGCCGCGCTACTGCGCTGGCAGGCTGAGCCGGGCAATCGTCAGGAAGTGGAAACCCTGCTGCGCGATCTGCACACCCTCAAGGGTGGTGCGCGGATGGTCGAGATCGGCCCGATTGGCGACCTCGCCCATGAGTTGGAATACCTTTACGAAAGCCTCTCCGGTGGCGTGCTGCAACCGAGCGCCGACCTGTTCGCGCTGGTGCAGCGCGGGCATGACCGCTTGGCGCAGATGCTTGACGCAGTGCGCGCCGGTCAGCCATGCCCACCGGCTGATCGACTGATCAATGCGATCCAGAATTTCAGTCACCCGGCGACCCTCGACACACCGCCGCTGTTGCCGATCCCGCTGAAGACCGAAGCTGCTGCGCCTGCTGCCGATGCCGGCGCGGACATGGTCAAGGTCTCCGCCGAGTTGCTGGATGAGCTGGTCAATCTGGCCGGTGAGACTTCGATTTTTCGTGGCCGGATCGAACAGCAGGTCAACGATGCGCAAGTCGCGCTGAACGAGATGGAAACCACCATCGAGCGTATGCGCGATCAGTTGCGCCGCCTCGACACCGAAACCCAGGGGCGGATTCTCAGCCGTCAGCAAGTCGACGCCGAGCGTCTGGGCTACGAAGAATTCGATCCGCTGGAAATGGACCGTCATTCGCAGTTGCAGCAACTGTCGCGGGCGTTGTTCGAGTCCGCCTCCGACTTGCTCGATTTGAAGGAAACCCTCGACCGGCGCAATCACGACGCGGAGAACCTGCTGCAACAGCAGGGCCGGATCAACACCGAATTGCAGGAAGGCCTGATGCGTACGCGCATGGTGCCATTCGAACGGATGTTGCCGCGGCTCAAACGCATCGTCCGGCAGGTCTCGGAAGAACTGAATAAAGACGTCGCGTTTACTGTCGGCAATGCCGAAGGCGAGATGGACCGCAACGTGCTGGAGCGCATGGCCGCACCGCTGGAACACATGCTGCGCAATGCCGTCGATCATGGGCTGGAATCGGCCGAGGCACGGCTGGCGGCGGATAAACCGGCGCAGGGCAACATCACCCTCGACCTGTCCCGCGAAGGTGGCGACATCATTTTCGACATCCGCGATGATGGCGCTGGCGTGCCGCTGGAGGCGGTGCGGCGCAAGGCGATCAAGCGTGGAATGCTCGCGCCGGATGCCGAGATCAGCGACCGCGACGTGTTGCAGTTCATCTTGCAGCCCGGGTTCTCCACCGCCGAGAAGATCACGCAGATTTCCGGGCGTGGCGTCGGCATGGACGTGGTGCACGAAGAAGTGCGCCAACTCGGCGGCAGCATGAGCATTGATTCGGTGCCGGGGCAGGGCGTGCATTTCCGCATCCGGTTGCCGTTCACCGTGTCGGTCAACCGCGCGCTGATGGTGCAGAGCGGTGAGGATCAGTACGCGATTCCGCTGAACACCATCGACGGCATCGTGCGGGTATTGCCGAATGATCTGGAAGGGCATTTCCGTCTCGATCCGCCGAGCTATCACTACGCCGGGCAACGTTACGAACTGTGCTATCTCGGCGAACTGCTGAAAACCGCGCCACGCCCGAAACTGCTCGGCCAGAGCCTGCCGTTGCCGGTGCTGCTGGTGCAGTGCAACGACCGGCACATCGCGGTGCAAGTCGATACCATGGCCGGTACTCGCGAGATTGTGGTCAAGAGCCTCGGCCCGCAATTTGGCGCGGTGCAGGGCGTGTCCGGCGCAACCATTCTCGGCGATGGCCGGGTGGTGCTGATTCTTGATCTGCTGGCGCCGATTCGTGCGATGCAAGCGCGCCAGCCGCAGCATCCGGCGCATGCCGAACTGGAGAGCGAACCGCACAAACCACTGCTGGTGATGGTGGTCGACGATTCGGTCACGGTGCGCAAGGTCACCAGTCGCTTGCTCGAACGCCACGGCATGAACGTGCTGACTGCCAAGGACGGGGTCGATGCGATGTTGCTGCTCGAAGAACACATGCCGGACCTGATGCTGCTCGACATCGAAATGCCGCGCATGGATGGCTTCGAAGTCGCGACGCAAGTGCGCAATGACGAACGCCTGCAACACCTGCCGATCATCATGATCACCTCACGGACCGGCCAGAAACACCGCGACCGGGCGATGGCCATCGGCGTCAACGACTACCTTGGCAAGCCGTACCAGGAATCGGTGCTGCTCGAAAGCATTGCCCAATGGAGCAAGAAACATGCATGAACGCCGGCACAATCAGCGCAGCAGCCAACTCACCGGGCTGTTGCTGCCGCTGGCGGATCGCAACCTGATCCTGCCCAACGTCGCCGTGGCCGAGCTGATCGACTACCAGTCCAGCGCGTTCGATCTCGATACGCCGCCGTGGTATCTCGGGCGCGTGTCATGGCGCCAGCGACAGATTCCGTTGCTGAGTTTCGAGTCGGCCTGCGGGCAGAAAATCGTCATCGGCGAACGTGCCCGGATCGTCATCCTGAATGCCCTTGGTGGCTTGCCCGAGCTGAAATTCATTGCGCTGCTGGTGCAGGGAATTCCCCGCTCGTACAAGCTCGACAGCCAGTTGAGTTACGTCGACGTGCCGTTGTGCGCGCTGGAACAGGCGGCGGTGCAGGTCGGTGAGCAAGTGGCGAAAGTGCCGGATCTGTTGGGGCTGGAGCAGTTGTTGGTGGATGCCGGACTTATCCACTGATCCAGAATCTTCAGTGATCTCACTGACCTCATCGCGAGCAAGCCAGCTCCCACAGTGTCCGCGTTGTATTCGAATGTTGTGAACTACACAAAACCCTGTGGGAGCTGGCTTGCCAGCGAAGAGGCCAGTCGCATCACCAAATTCCGACAGACAAATTCCCAATTTCTGTAACGCCATAAACGCTTCCAGGCGCAGATGTTTAAAGACACTCAGTGTTACGCCCTACAGCCTACAAATCCTTGCGCCGCTGCCTACGCATGCACCAGAATCCGCCGGATTGTGCGCCTTGGGCATGCTGCGTAACTTGGATCGGGTCACTGATTTCCAGTGATCGAGCTTAGCGGCTCGGTATGCATTCACGGTTGTACAAGTCCTATCAAGTCAGGCTCTCGCCTGCGCTCGATGGTGGCTGTGCGCATGGCATCTTCGGATGCACCGGGTTTGGATGCTTACCGGTCCGCTAACTTGCGCACAGCTGCCACCCTTTCGCTTAGCGGCGAATTGGATGCAGCTTTTCTGGAGGCAAGCATCCATGTTCAAAGTAACGCCCAACCCACCGCCCACAGACTCAACATCCCCCTACGAATCCTCCGATTCCAAGAAATTCCACGAAGCCGCCGAACGCGCCCTCGACCACTACCTCGGCCCACCCACCGCCGACATCATGGCCGCCCCGTACAAACCCAACACCCTGTACATGGCCAACCCCGAAGCCGACACCGAATCCCTGCTGGCCGACGCCTGCGAATCGCTTGGCTCGGTCACGGTCATGCTCAACAACCACGCAGCGTTGCTTGAAGGCATCGCCCAAGTGGTGATGGTGGCGGAGATGGCCGTCAATCGCGTGCTGGACAAGTTAGTCCCGACGGACTGATCCAGCTTTTTCGGTGATTTGACTGGCCCTATCGCTGGCAAGCCAGCTCCCACAGTGTCCGAGGCGTACTCGAATGTTGTGAACCCCACAAAAACCTGTGGGAGCTGGCTTGCCAGCGATGAGGTCAGTGAACGTTACGCTGAGCGTAATGATTCACCGCCGCGCTTGATTGATGCCCTGCATCCACACGCCTAACTTACCTCCACGAAAGCGAACCCCGTGGAGTGAGCATGACAACAACAATATCCCCCGACTCGCGCTGGACGCGGCGGCGTGATGAGAAGAAGCGTCGCCTTGAGCAGGTACGCGATCTGGCCGACGGTGTGGTGTTGCCCACCGACAAAATCGTCGCTGCGCTCGAAGCGCTGATCCTGCCCGGCGACCGTGTGGTGCTGGAGGGCAATAACCAGAAGCAGGCGGATTTCCTCTCTCGCTCATTGGCCAAGGCTGATCCGGCCAAGCTCCACGATTTGCACATGATCATGCCCAGCGTCGGTCGCTCCGAACACCTTGATCTGTTTGAACGCGGCATCGCCCGCAAGCTCGATTTTTCCTTCGCTGGCACCCAGAGCCTGCGCATCAGCCAGTTGCTCGAAGACGGTCTGCTGGAAGTCGGCGCGATTCACACCTACATCGAACTCTATGCGCGACTGGTGGTGGACCTGATCCCCAACGTCGTGCTCTCCGCCGGGTTCATGGCCGACCGGGCCGGCAACATTTACACCGGGCCGAGCACCGAAGACACCCCGGCGCTGATCGAACCGGCAGCGTTCAGCGACGGCATCGTCATTGTCCAGGTCAACCAGTTGGTCGATGACGTCAGCGACTTGCCGCGTGTCGATATCCCCGCTTCATGGGTGGATTTCGTGGTGGTGGCGGACAAGCCGTTCTACATCGAACCGCTGTTCACCCGCGACCCACGGCACATCAAACCCGTGCATGTATTGATGGCGATGATGGCGATCCGCGGCATCTACGAAAAACACAACGTGCAGTCGCTGAACCACGGCATCGGTTTCAACACCGCTGCCATCGAATTGATCCTGCCGACCTACGGCGAATCCCTCGGCCTCAAAGGCAAGATCTGCCGCAACTGGACGCTCAACCCGCACCCGACGCTGATCCCGGCGATTGAAAGTGGCTGGGTGGAAAGCGTGCATTGCTTCGGCACTGAACTGGGCATGGAGAACTACATCGCCGCGCGTCCGGACGTGTTCTTCACCGGTCGCGATGGTTCGCTACGCTCCAACCGCATGTACAGCCAACTGGCCGGACAGTACGCGGTGGACCTGTTCATCGGCGCGACGCTGCAAGTCGATGGCGACGGTCATTCATCCACGGTCACCCGTGGGCGACTTGCCGGTTTCGGTGGCGCGCCGAACATGGGCCATGACCCGCGTGGCCGTCGTCACAGCACCCCGGCGTGGCTCGACATGCGCCACGCCGACGCCGAGCAACCGATGCTCGAACGCGGCAAAAAACTCGTGGTGCAAATGGTCGAGACCTTCCAGGAGGGCGGCAAACCGACCTTCGTCGAAACCCTCGATGCGGTGGAAGTGGCGAAGAAGAGTGGCATGCCGCTGGCGCCGATCATGATCTATGGCGATGACGTCACTCACCTGCTGACCGAAGAAGGCATCGCCTATCTGTACAAGGCGCGCTCGCTGGAAGAGCGCCAGGCGATGATCGCCGCTGTCGCCGGAGTTACCGCCATCGGCCTGCGCCACAACCCGAAAGACACCGCACGCATGCGCCGCGAAGGTTTGATCGCGCTGCCCGAAGACCTCGGCATCCGCCGCACCGACGCCACCCGCGAACTGCTGGCGGCGAAAAGCGTGGCCGATCTGGTCGAGTGGTCCGGGGGCCTCTACAACCCGCCCGCCAAGTTCAGGAGCTGGTAATGCACGCACTTAATCTGCAAGCGAAACCGCTTTCCCTGGCTGATCGATTGGCCGATCTGGCGGTGGATGCGTTGATCGACGAAGCCGATCTGTCGCCGAAACCGGCACTGGTCGACCGTCGTGGCAACGGCGCGCACACCGATCTGCATTTGGGATTGATGCATGCCTCGGCGCTGTCGCTGTGGCCGGCGTTCAAGGAGATGGCTGAAGCAGCGGTCGAAATCGGCGAAGTCGGTTTGACGCTGCGTGAGGCGATCGGCCGGATTGGTCGCGAAGGTGAGCAAGCGATGCTCACCACCACCAACGGCGTGAACACCCATCGCGGGGCGATCTGGGCCTTGGGATTGTTGGTGACTGCCGCAGCGCTGGAACCGCAATTTAATGGCGCCAACGCCGTCACCCTGCGCGCCGCACGTCTGGCATTGCTCGATGATCGTTACGCACCGCGTCCGCTGAGCCACGGCGCCCAAGTTGCCCTGCGTTACGGCGCTCGCGGCGCCCGTGAAGAAGCGCAACTCGGCTTCCCGTCGGTGCTGCAACGCGGTTTGCCGCAACTCAAAAGCAGCCGCGCTGCCGGCCATGGTGAGCAGAACGCCAGACTCGATGCGCTGCTGGCAATCATGACTGACCTGGCCGATACCTGCGTGCTCTATCGCGCTGGCGAGCAGGGCCTGCAAGCCATGCAGCACGGCGCGCAAGCGGTGCTCGACGCTGGCGGCAGCGCCAGCCTTGCCGGACGCCGTCGTCTGCATGAACTGGATCAACAACTCATCGCATTGAATGCCTCGCCCGGTGGCGCTGCCGACTTGCTCGCGGCCACTTTATTGCTCGACCGAATCGAGCGCGACGGCATTCTTCAGGGAGCGTTTTGATGGAAACCCTATCGTTTGAATTCCCCGCCGGGCAGCCGCCACGCGGTCGTGCGCTGGTGGGTTGTGTCGGCTCGGGCGATCTGGAAGTGCTGATCGAACCGGGGCTGGCCGGCAAGTTGACGATCAATGTGCAGACCTCGGTCAATGGTGCGCAGTTGCGCTGGCAGCACCTGTTTGCGCGGATGTTCGACGGCACCACGCCACCGGCGATGGCCATCGATATTCACGATTTCGGCGCAACCCCGGGCGTGGTGCGTCTGCGTCTGGAACAAGGCTTCGAGGAGATCGGCCATGACTGACAGTGCAGAACTTCTCAGCAAACACAGCTTCGTCGAACTCGGCGCACGGCAGCGGGCGAAAGCCTTGCTCGACGCCGGTACTTTCCGTGAGTTGCTCGACCCGTTCCAGCGGGTGATGTCGCCGTGGCTGGAACGTCAGGGCGTGGTGCCGCAGGCCGATGACGGCGTGGTGATTGCCAAGGGCAGCCTCGACGGTTTGCCAGTGGTGATTGCCGCCATCGAAGGCGCGTTTCAGGGTGGCAGCCTCGGCGAAGTCGGCGGGGCGAAAATTGCCGGCGCGCTGGAACTGGCCGCCGAAGACAACCGCAAAGGCATCCCGACCCGTGCCGTGTTGCTGCTGGAAACCGGTGGCGTCCGTTTGCAGGAAGCCAATCTCGGGCTGGCGGCGATCGCCGATATTCATGCAGCGATTGTCGATTTGCAGCAATACCAACCGGTGGTGGGTGTGGTCGCCGGCAGCGTCGGTTGTTTTGGCGGTATGTCGATTGCCGCCGGGTTGTGCAGTTATTTGCTCGTCACCCGCGAAGCGCGTCTCGGTCTGAATGGCCCGCAGGTGATCGAGCAGGAAGCCGGGATCGAGGAATACGACTCGCGTGATCGGCCGTTCATCTGGAGCCTGACCGGTGGCGAGCAACGTTTCGCCAGTGGTCTGGTGGATCGTTATGTCGCCGATGACGTGGCGCAGATTCGCCAGCAAGTCGGCGAGTTGTTGCAGCAAGGCTTGCCGGCGCAACCGCGCAGCCAGCAGTCGGCGCTGTTTCTGCAACGGCTGGCGCAGTTGAACGCCGAGCCGCAAATCGAACCTTCGGTGGTTCGCGATCTGTATCAAGGAGCGCGCTCATGAGTGGCTATTCCCTGCGGGGTTTGAACTGGTTCAACGCCTTGAGCGCAGGCGCTGCGGCGGTCGAAGGTTTGCCGCCGTCGCTGAAAGTCGCCGACACCGCACTCGGGCGTTTGCTCGCGGTGGTGGCCGATCCTGACAACCGTTTTCCTCGCGCTCGCAACGGCGAAGTCGGGCTGCTCGAAGGCTGGGGTCTGGCCAAGGCTGTGGATGATGCGATCACTGCCGACCGTGACAAGTCGCAGAAGCGTGCGCTGATCGCCATCGTCGATGTGCCGAGTCAGGCTTACGGTCGCCGCGAAGAAGCCCTCGGCATTCATCAGGCCCTGGCGGGGGCGGCGGACAGTTATGCCCGCGCCCGACTGGCCGGGCACGCGGTGATTGCGCTGTTGGTGGGCAAAGCCATGTCCGGCGCGTTTCTCGCCCACGGTTATCAGGCCAATCGCATGATCGCCCTGCGTGATCCGGGGGTGATGGTGCATGCGATGGGCAAGGCCTCGGTGGCGCGGGTGACATTGCGCAGCGTTGAAGAACTAGAAGCGTTGGCCGCCAGCGTGCCGCCGATGGCCTATGACATCGACAGCTACGCCAGCCTCGGCCTGCTGTGGGAAACCTTGTCGGTGCAGCAGATTGAACAGCCGAGCGCAGAAGATCTGGCGCGAGTCACCGAGTGCCTGACTCAGGCGATCAGCGATATCTCCGGTACAGATCTGAGCAATCGTCTTGGCGCGAAAAATCGTGCCGCATCCAGCCGCGTGCGGGAATTGTTGAGGGCGCAGTGGTGAGCACCGTACTCGCTCACGATCTGCTCTGGGGCATGACCCCGGCGCAGTTGCCGGCGGATGCGCCGGAGTGGGCGGTCGAGTCGCTGAACGCCGGGCAACCGGTGGTGGTGCGGCGGGCGTTGGCGGATTCGGGATTCGTCGCTGTCGGCGTACGCGGTGTGGCGCGAGAGCAACGATTGGCGGCGTTCATGGCGGTTGATTCGATAGCTTGCCGCGTCAGTCCTGAAGCGCTGTGCAATGTTGAAAGCCTGAGAGATTTGCCGGTGGTTCATGCCCTCAAGCAATTGCGGCCGATGCTCGATGACTGCGGTTGGGTCTGGGGTGTCAGCGGCAGTGCCGGGTTCGAACTGGCCAGCGGGATTGCGGCGATGCATGCCGACAGCGATCTCGATCTGATCCTGCGCACGCCGCAGCTGTTGCCGCGTAATCAGGCGCGCAAACTGGTTGAGCTTTTCGATCAGGTGGCGTGCCGGGTCGATATGCAATTGCAGACGCCATTTGGCGCAGTCGCCCTGCGCGAATGGGCCGGACAGTCCGCGAAGGTATTGCTGAAAAATGCGCATCAGGCCTGTCTGGTCAGCGATCCATGGAATCCGCAGGAGCAGGCAGCGTGAGCAGTTTGCTGGTGTTCCCGGGGCAAGGCGCGCAGCAGCCGGGCATGCTTCAGCGTTTGCCTCGGGAAACCCTGATCGAGGCCAGCGATGTGCTGGGCGAAGACGTCTTGCAACTGGATTCGCCCGAAGCGTTGCGCAGCACGCGGGCGGTGCAGTTGTGTTTGCTGATCGCCGCAGTCGCGGCGTCGCGCCAGTTGTTGCAGGACGGATTGCAAACGGATTTCGTCGCCGGTCTGTCCATCGGTGCCTACCCGGCAGCGGTGGTGGCGGGGGCCTTGGGTTTTGGCGATGCGTTGCACCTGGTCAGCCTGCGCGGTGAGTTGATGCAGCAGGCTTATCCACAGGGCTACGGCATGACGGCGATCATCGGCCTGCAATTATCCACAGTCGAAACATTGTTGGCGCAAGTCCACAGCGCCGAAACGCCGGTTTATCTGGCGAACATCAATGCCGATAACCAAGTGGTAATTGCCGGCAGCGATGCGGCGATGTCAGCCGTCGCCGAACTGGCGCGCAGCCGTGGCGCCGGTCTGGCAAAACGTCTGGCCGTCAGCGTGCCGTCGCACTGTCCGTTGCTGGATGAACCGGCGGGAAAGCTTGCCGAAGCCTTCGCCAGTGTCGAGTTGAAAATCCCGAAAATCGCTTATCTGAGTGGCAGTCGCGCCCGTCCGGTCATCAAGACCGACGCCCTGCGTGATGATTTGGCTTTCAACATGTGCCGTGTGGTGGATTGGCGCGGCACCGTACAAAGCGCCTATGAGCGCGGCGTACGTCTACAGATCGAACTGCCGCCCGGTGCGGTGCTGACCGGGCTGGCGCGCCGGGTGTTCGAACAGGGAACCGTCATTGCCTTCGACAGTGCCCGCCTCGACACCTTGCAGGCGCTGTTGCGTGAGGAGGGAAGCCGCCGACCTTAAACCGCCGACTCAAGCTTCGAACAACAAAAACAACATTCGACGATGCACTTTGAGGACAACAACAATGATTATCTACGGTGTGGCGTTTCTCGCCTTTTGTACCCTGGTGGGCATCTTCATCGGTGAACTGCTCGGCAAACTGATCGGTGTGCCGGCCAATGTCGGCGGGGTCGGCATTGCGATGTTGCTGCTGATCGGCCTCGGCAGTTATCTCAACAAAAGCGGCTGGCTCAAGGGCAAGACCGAGCAGGGCGTCGAGTTCTGGAGTGCGGTGTACATTCCCATCGTCGTCGCCATGGCCGCCCAGCAAAACGTTTACGGCGCGCTGAAAGGCGGGCCGATGGCGATTCTCGCCGGGACGCTCGCGGTGGTGATTGCCTTTGCTTTGGTGCCGGTGCTGACGCGCCTCGGCAACAAGGACCCGGCGCCGATCACTCCAGCCAAGACTGCGGGGTGATTGCCATGTACGAATCGATGATGAAAGCGATCACCGGCTACGGTTTGATCAGTGGTTTCCTGATAGTCGGCGTGACCATGTGGGTGTCCTACTGGATATCCAACACCTTTACCAAGGGCCGTCTGCACGGCTCGGCCATTGCGATTTTGCTCGGTCTGTTGCTGTCGTATGTTGGCGGCGCGCTGACCGGTGGACAGAAAGGCGTGGTGGATATTCCACTGCTGTCGGGTATCGGCTTGCTCGGCGGCGCGATGCTGCGCGACTTTGCGATTGTCGCCACGGCATTCGGCGTGAGCGTCGATGAACTCAAAAGGGCCGGGTTTGTTGGCGTGCTGGCGCTGTTTATCGGGGTTGGCACGTCGTTCGTGGCCGGGGTCGGTGTGGCGATGGCGTTTGGTTATACCGATGCGGTGAGCCTGACCACAATCGGCGCTGGTGCGGTGACTTACATCGTTGGCCCGGTGACCGGGGCAGCGATTGGTGCGAGTTCCGAGGTGATGGCGCTGTCGATTGCGGCGGGGTTGATCAAGGCGATTCTGGTGATGGTGATGACGCCGTTCGTGGCGCCAATGATCGGCCTGAACAATCCGCGCAGTGCAGTGATTTTCGGCGGCCTGATGGGCACTTCCAGCGGCGTGGCCGGCGGGTTGGCGGCGACTGATCCGAAGCTGGTGCCTTATGGGTGTCTGACGGCGGCGTTTTATACCGCGCTGGGTTGTTTGCTTGGGCCTTCGGTGTTGTTTCTGGTGATGCGCGGGTTGATGGGTTAGAGCATTTGGTGTCTGGGCTGACGCTTTCGCGAGCAAGCTCGCTCCCACATTTGGAATGCATTTCCCTGTGGGAGCGAGCCTGCTCGCGAAGTGGGCGACTCGGTCTCAGCTCTGGCGATTGGCATACATCCGACACTCCGCCAGCAACGCCAGCAGATTCGGATCACGCTCCTTGGCCTTGAGAAACACCACGCCAATATGCTGCTGCAACCGGTACTTCTCCTGCAACGGGATCAGCTTCACCCGGTTCTCATACACCGCCGCAATCCTCCCCGGCAGCAACGCATAACCGACCCCGGAGCTGACCATGCTCAGCAGGGTGAAGATGTCGTTGACCTGCATCGCCACCTTCGGCTCGAACCCCGCCTGCTTGAATACCCGGTTGCCGTCCTGATGGGTGGCGAAACCCTGGGTCAGGGTGATGAAGGTCTCGTCACGCACTTCGGCCAGATCGACTTCCTGGCGCTGGGCGAACCTTGAATCGGCGGGCGTGGCGAGGAAAATATCATCGGAGAACAGCGCAATTTGCTCGCAGTCCGGATCGTTGATGCTGTCGTCCAGCGACACTAGAATCGCATCCACTTCCATGTTTTTCAGCTTGTAGAGCAGGTCGATATTCGAGCCTAGAATCAGGTCAATGTTGAGTTCGCTGCGGCGGATCTTCAGACCCATGATCAACTGCGGCACGGTCTTCACCGTCAGTGAGTACAGCGAGCCCAGCTTGAAGCGCTCAGCTGAAAACCCGGCCGCTTCACGGGTCAGACGCACGCTTTCGACCACGTCCTGAATCAGCTTCTGCGCGCGTTCTTCGAGCACGTAAGCGCTTTCCAGTGGCGTCAGGTTGCGTCCTTCGTGCTTGAACAAGGGGCAGCGCAGGGCGCTTTCCAGCGAATGAATCGCGCGGTGTACGCTGACATTGCTGGTCTGCAACTCGGCGGCGGCACGGGCGAGGTTGCCGGTGCGCATGAAGGCGAGGAACACCTCGAGTTTTTTCAGGGTCAATTCTTCGTCGATCAGCATGGCGCGGACTCTTTTTGGTATCGGCCGATTGTGCCCAAATACCACGACGTGCGCAGGCTCGTGTTGAACAGAAACATTGCGCTTTTACGCTCAAGGCCCGAGCCTTGCGCGTTGCGGTAACGAATTTGAGGTGAGCAACACATGTATCACGGAGAACGATTGAACGCCTGGACGCATCTGGTCGGGGCGGTGGCGGCATTTGTCGGCGGGGTGTGGTTGTTGGTGATTGCCAGTCTCGACGGCAGTCCGTGGAAGATTGTCAGCGTGGCGATCTACGCGTTTACCTTGCTGGTGCTTTACAGCGCATCGACCGTGTACCACAGCGTGCGCGGGCGCAAAAAAGCGATCATGAAGAAGGTCGATCACTTTTCGATCTACCTGCTGATTGCCGGCAGCTACACCCCGTTTTGTCTGGTGACGCTGCGCGGGCCGTGGGGCTGGACGTTGTTCGGGATTGTCTGGGGGCTGGCGCTGATCGGTATTCTGCAAGAGATCAAACCGCGCTCTGAGGCGCGGATTCTGTCGATCGTGATTTACGCGGTGATGGGCTGGATCGTGCTGGTGGCGGTCAAGCCGCTGATCGCAGCGCTTGGGCCGACCGGGTTTGCCTGGCTGGCGTCGGGTGGTGTGTTGTACACCGTGGGGATCATCTTTTTTGCTCTGGATCACCGGTTGCGGCATGCGCACGGGATCTGGCATTTGTTCGTGATCGCCGGGAGTTTGCTGCACTTTGTGGCGATTCTGTTTTACGTCTTGTAGGCCGAGTCGCGGCCAATCGCTAGCAGGCTAGCTCCCACAGTGTCCGAGGCGTACTCGAATTTTGTGAACCTCACAAAAACCTGTGGGAGCTGGCCTGCCAGCGATGGGGCCTTAAAAGTCACCCCAAAGTTGCTGGGCGACCGCTAGCGCCACCACCGGCGCAGTCTCGGTACGCAACACCCGAGGCCCAAGGCGTGCAGCATGGAAACCATTGCCCTTGG
The DNA here is from genome assembly GCF_052567255.1 of Pseudomonas sp. McL0111. NCBI lineage: Bacteria > Pseudomonadati > Pseudomonadota > Gammaproteobacteria > Pseudomonadales > Pseudomonadaceae > Pseudomonas > Pseudomonas sp. McL0111. Next base: position 2,000,315 of record NZ_CP199585.1, read on the forward strand.
CCTGCTCGACCTCAGCATCGGTCAACCCACCCTCAGGCCCGATCAGAAACGCCAGCGTCGCCGGTTTGGCATGACTCACCAGCGGCTCGGCCACCGGGTGCAGCACCAGTTTCAGATCGGCTTCGGTCTGCTTGATCCAGTCAGCCAGCAATACCGGTGGATGAATCACCGGCACCCGTGAACGACCGCATTGTTCACAAGCGCTGATTGCCACCTGGCGCCAGTGCAGCAGGCGTTTGTCGGCGCGTTCGTCCTTCAGGCGCACTTCACAGCGCTCGCTGAAGATCGGTGTGATTTCGTTCACGCCCAGCTCGGTGGCTTTCTGGATCGCCCAGTCCATCCGCTCGCCACGGGACAGGCCCTGACCGAGGTGTATGTGCAGTGGCGATTCGATCTGACCGGCGAGTTGCTCGTCGATCTGCACCGTCACGCGTTTCTTGCCGACTTCTTTCAGCGAACCGCGAAACTCATGGCCGGAACCGTCGAACATCTGCACCGCATCGCCCTCGGCCATGCGCAGCACCCGGCTGATGTAATGCGCCTGAGCCTCCGGCAATTCGTGATCGCCGATGCTCAGCGGGGCGTCGATAAAGAAGCGGGACAGTCTCATGGTGGGTCTCTGGCAAATTGGATCTTGCATTACAGTGGCTTGCTTTTGTGGTGAGGGGATAAATCCCCTCACCACAAGGTTCTCTTCAAACCTTCAAATGGCAATCAGCCCGGATCGCGGAAACCCGGGTGGAAGTCTTTCGGCACGGCCACGCTGACGCTGCCACGGGTGGCGATGTCGATGCCTTCGCTGGCGACTTCGGCGAGGAAGTCGATCTGCTCCGGGGTAATCACGTACGGCGGCAGGAAATACACCACGCTGCCCAGCGGACGCAACAGCGCGCCACGCTCCAGTGCATGCTGAAACACCTTCAGGCCACGGCGTTCCTGCCAAGGGTAGGCTTCCTTGGTGGCCTTGTCCTTGACCATCTCGATGGCCAGCACCATGCCGGTCTGGCGCACTTCGCTGACGTTCGGATGATCGACCAGATGCGCAGTGGCCGAAGCCATGCGCTGGGCCAGCGCCTTGTTGTTCTCGATGACGTTGTCCTGCTCGAAGATATCCAGCGTCGCCAGTGCCGCCGCACAGGCCAGCGGGTTGCCGGTGTAGCTGTGCGAGTGCAGGAAGGCGCGCAGGGTCGGATAGTCATCGTAGAACGCGCTGTAGACCTCGTCGGTGGTCAGGCACGCTGCCAGCGGCAGATAGCCGCCGGTCAGGGCTTTCGACAGGCAGAGGAAGTCCGGGCGGATACCGGCCTGTTCACAGGCGAACATGGTTCCGGTGCGGCCGAAGCCGACGGCAATTTCGTCGAGGATCAGATGCACGCCATAACGGTCACAGGCTTCGCGCAGCAGTTTCAGGTACACCGGGTGATACATGCGCATGCCGCCCGCGCCCTGAATCAGCGGCTCGACGATCACCGCCGCAACGCTGTCATGATTCTCTGCCAGGGTTTGTTCCATGGCGGCGAACATATTGCGCGAATGCTCTTCCCAGCTCATGCCTTGCGGACGTAAATAGCAATCCGGGCTCGGCACCTTGATGGTATCCATCAGCAGCGCTTTGTAGGTCTCGGTGAACAGCGGCACGTCGCCGACTGCCATCGCGGCCATGGTTTCGCCGTGGTAGCTGTTGGTCAGGGTGACGAAGCGCTTTTTCGCAGGCTTGCTGCAGTTGAGCCAGTAGTGAAAGCTCATTTTCAGCGCGACTTCGATGCAGGACGACCCGTTATCGGCGTAGAACACCCGGTTCAGGCCTTCCGGCGTCATCTTCACCAGACGCTCGGACAGCTCGATCACTGGCTGATGGCTGAAGCCGGCGAGAATCACGTGCTCCAGTTGATCGACCTGATCCTTGATGCGCTGGTTGATGCGCGGGTTGGCATGGCCGAACACGTTGACCCACCACGAGCTGACGGCATCGAGGTAGCGCTTGCCTTCGAAGTCTTCGAGCCAAACGCCTTCACCGCGCTTGATCGGGATCAGCGGCAGCTGTTCGTGGTCTTTCATCTGGGTGCAGGGATGCCACAACACCGCGAGGTCGCGTTGCATCCACTGATTATTCAGGCCCATTTACAGTCTCCTCGAGGCGGCTCGCGTCAGGCGCGGGCAAACAATCGCGCAAGCCTATGCAATGCGTCGCACGGGGACAACCCATTGTGTCGATTGAGCTACTTTGTATGGGCCGATAGACGTCGCTGGCGGCGTTTTGATGGCTGACGTATTCTTCGCGGTTCTTTGGGTCGTCTGACCCGCAAAACTGCTTTTTTCTGTGTATTTCCGGAGTTCGCTGAATGTCTGTCGGTTGGCTGCGCGCCTGTGCGCTGGTGATGTTGGGGCTGTTCAGCGTGACTGCGCTGGCCAAGGATAAAACGGCGATCGTGATCGGCGGCGGCCTGTCGGGCCTGACTGCCGCTTATGAGCTGCAAAACAAAGGCTGGCAGGTCACGCTGCTGGAAGCCAAACCGAGCCTGGGCGGTCGCTCCGGCATGGCCACCAGCGAATGGATCGGCAACGACAAGACCCAGCCGGTGCTGAACAAGTACGTTTCGACGTTCAAGCTGAGCACCACGCCGGCGCCGGAATTCGTGCGTACTCCGGGTTATCTGATCGACGGCGAATATTTCTCCGCCGCTGATCTGGCGACCAAGCAGCCCGCAACGGCCGAAGCGATCAAGCGTTACGAGAAAACCCTCGATGATCTGGCGCGCTCGATCGACGATCCGCAGAACCCGACGGCGACCAACACCCTGCATGCACTGGACCAGATCACCGTGTCGAGCTGGCTCGACAAACAGAATCTGCCGGCCACTGCGCGTCAGTTGATCAACCAGGATATCCGCACCCACTACGACGAACCGTCGCGTCTGTCGCTGCTGTACTTTGCACAGCAGAGCCGGGTTTATCGCGGCGTGTCCGACCGTGACCTGCGCGCCTCGCGTCTGGTCGGCGGCAGTGCGGTGCTGGCTCAGGCTTTCGTCAAGCAACTGAAAATCATCAAGACCAATTCGCCGGTATCGGCCATCAGCCAGGACAAGGACGGCGTGACCGTCAAGGTCGGCGCTGTTGGCTATCAGGCAGATTACGTGGTGTTGGCGGTGCCGTTGCGTGCCCTGAACAAGATTCAGATGACCCCGGCGCTGGATGCTCAGCACCTGGCGGCGATCAAGGGCACCAACTACGGCTGGCGCGACCAGATCATGCTGAAGTTCAAGACGCCAGTGTGGGAAAGCAAGGCGCGGATGTCCGGCGAGATCTACAGCAACGCCGGTCTGGGTATGTTGTGGATTGAACCAGCCTTGAAGGGCGGCGCCAACGTGGTGATCAACCTGTCCGGCGACAACGCCCGGGTGATGCAGGCGTTCGGCGACAAGCAGATGGTCGATCAGGTGCTGATCCGTCTGCACGCGTTTTATCCTCAGGCCCGTGGCTCGTTCACCGGTTATGAAATCCGTCGCTACAGCACCGACCCGTCGATGGGCGGCGCTTACCTGGCCTTCGGTCCGGGTCAGATCAGCAAGTTCTGGCGTCTGTGGGAACGTCCGCTGCAACGTGTAACGTTTGCCGGCGAACACACCGACACCTTGTACCCGGGCACTCTGGAAGGCGCGCTGCGCACCGGTCAGCGAGCAGCCAGTCAGGTTGAAGACCTGGCGGCGGGCAAGTCGTTTGAACCGGCCAAAGTGGTTCCGGCTGCAGCAGCGGCAGGCGCGGCGGGTGCCGTGGCAGCGAAGAAGGGCAACTTCTTCAGCAACCTGTTCGGTGGTTCGGATGATGACAAGAAACCAGAGCCAGTGAAGGCACCTGAGCCGGCTCCTGCTCCAGTGGCTCCAGCGCCTGCACCGGCTCCTGCGCCAGCTCCGGTGGAAGCACCGAAGCCAGCGGCTCCGGTAAAAGCCGAGCCAGCCAAGAAAGCGGCGGCCAAACCGGCAGCGAAGAAGCCAGCAGCCAAAACCGAGGCGAAAAAAGCTCCGGCCAAGCCTGCGGCGAAAAAGGCTGAACCGGCGAAGAAGCCAGCGGCCAAACCGGCTGCACCCGCGACTGCTCCGGCAGCGGCGACGGATACCAAAGCGCAGTAAGGCTTTGCGGTGAACAAAAAAGCGCGGCTCATGCCGCGCTTTTTTATTGCCTGCAAGGGCCTCATCGCTGGCAAGCCAGCTCCCACAGTGATTCGAGTCGTTCACAAAATTTGGGCTCAACCCTGAAACCTGTGGGAGCTGGCTTGCCAGCGATGAGGCCGGATCTGACTGCACATATCTCGGGTCAGATACCAGACATCCCGTCACACTTTCGCCTTTAATCTTTCCTTAACGCGCCTGTTAAACACTCTTCATCGTTTTTCTCGATATTTCAAAGCGAAATTTTCCGCTTTAATTCGATAGATAACTCGCTAGTCTTGGTTCGCAGTTCTCACAGGATTTGGGCAATGCAGCTACGTAATTCTTCTTCGCGCTATGGTTGGGTCAGCATCTTCATGCACTGGGGTGTGGCGCTGGTGGTCTTCGGACTGTTCGCCCTCGGCCTGTGGATGGTTGGGCTGGATTACTACAGCACCTGGCGCAAAGACGCGCCGGATCTGCACAAGAGCATCGGTCTGGTGTTGCTGGGTGTGATGGTGTTGCGGGTGTTGTGGCGTTTTATCAGCCCACCGCCGCCAACGCTGCAAAGCTACAGCCGCATGACCCGTATCGGCGCGAAGTTCGGCCACGGGTTTCTGTATCTGGGGCTGTTCGCTGTGATGCTTGCCGGTTACCTGATTTCCACCGCAGACGGTGTCGGGATTCCGGTGTTTGGCCTGTTTGAAGTTCCTGCACTGGTTTCCGGGCTACCGGATCAGGCAGACACCGCTGGGGTGATTCATCTCTGGCTGGCGTGGGCGCTGGTAATTTTTTCCGGCCTCCATGCGTTGGCAGCATTGAAGCACCACTTTATCGATCGTGATGCGACCCTTACGCGAATGCTCGGTCGCAAAGCCTGAAATTCAACCTCGACTCAAAGGAAAAGAAAGCATGTTGAAAAAGACTCTGGCCGCTCTGGCAATCGGTTCTGCCGTGCTGTCCGCAAACGTGATGGCTGCTGATTACACCGTCGACAAAGAAGGCCAGCACGCCTTCGTTGACTTCAAGATCAGCCACTTGGGCTACAGCTACATCACCGGTACTTTCAAGGACATCGACGGCAAGTTCAGCTTTGACGCTGCCAAGCCTGAAGACAGCAAAATCGAATTCAACGTGAAAACCGCCAGCGTGTTCACCAACCACGCCGAGCGCGACAAGCACATCGCCAGTAAAGACTTCCTGGACGTGGGCAAATACGCTGACGCCAAGTTCGTCTCCACCAGCGTCAAATCCACCGGCAAGAACGCCGCTGGCAAAGACACTGCTGACGTGACTGGCGACCTGACCCTGCACGGCGTGACCAAGCCAATCGTGGTCAAGGCCACTTTCCTGGGTGAAGGCAAAGATCCATGGGGCGGCTACCGTGCCGGCTTCGAAGGCACCACCAGCATCAAGCGTTCTGATTTCGGCAAGATGATGGACTTGGGCCCTCAGTCCGACGCCGTCGAGCTGTACATCTCGTTTGAAGGTGTGAAAGCGAAGTAACTTTCGCCCACCACACAAAAACGCCCCTGGTCGTAAGGCCGGGGGCGTTTTTTTTGTCTGTCACATTCTGCTAATCACCGCAGACCCCTGTGGGAGCCAGCCTGCTGGCGATGAGGACAACACATTCAAAACTTGTGCTGACTGACCCACTGCTATCGCTAGCAGGCTAGTTCCCACAGGGCGCGTATTTGGCGGCATAAAAAATGCCCCGGCTCTTTCGAGTCGGGGCATTTTCATTGCAGCGTCAAATCAGCGATTGCGGGTCAGCAATGCCGGTTTTTCGCCACGCGGGCGGCTTGGCAGTTGATCGAGCTGCTCAGGCGTCGGGAAGCGGTCGGCTTTCGATTCCTTGTGCATGATCTTCGGACCATTGCTGCGCGGGTTCTGCACGGCTGGTTCAGCGCTTGGCTGATCTTCGCGGGCCGGGCGACGGTTGCGCGGCGCCTCGTCACGACGACCTTGACCGTCACGCGGAGCACCATTGCGTGGGCCGCTGCGTTTGGCTGGCGGCGTGCCGGTGCTCGAACCGTTGGTGTTGCGCGGGCCGTTTTGACGACCTTGCGCCTGACCACCACGCGGTGCGCCGGTGCCTGCTGCTGCGCCCTGAGCCGGTGCGCCTGGACGACGACCGCGGCCGCCGTTAGGTGCTGGCTTCGGTACGTAGTCAACGCGGTTGCCGAAGTTATCGACATCGTCATCAAGGAACTCGTCCGGTGCACGGTCAGCGGAAGCGCGTGGCGGTTGGCTCGGCTGACGCTGTTCGCGTGCCGGAGTGCCTTCGCGTGGTTTCTGCTGACGAGCTGGACGCTCACCGCGTTCGCCACGTTCGCCGGCCGGTTTTTCCTTGCCCTTGTCTTTGCCTTTGTCTTTACGACCGCCGCCACCGCCGCCGCCATTCGGACCGTCGCCACGCGGGCCACGGGAATTGCGCGGGTTGCGAACGTCCGGACGCTCACGCACTTCCGGCTTCTCGGCTTCAATGGTGCTGGAGTCGAAGCCCATCAGGTCGCCATCGGCGATTTTCTGCTTGGTCATGCGCTCGATGCTTTTCAGCAGTTTTTCTTCGTCCGGCGCGACCAGCGAGATCGCCTCGCCCGAACGACCGGCACGGCCAGTACGGCCGATACGGTGTACGTAGTCTTCATCGACGTTCGGCAGCTCGAAGTTGACCACGTGTGGCAACTGATCGATGTCCAGACCACGAGCAGCGATGTCGGTGGCTACCAGAATGCGCACTTCGCCGGCCTTGAAGTCGGCCAGGGCTTTGGTGCGAGCGTTTTGGCTCTTGTTACCGTGGATCGCCACAGCCGGCAGGCCGTGCTTGTCCAGGTACTCGGCCAGACGGTTGGCGCCGTGTTTGGTGCGAGTGAACACCAGCACCTGTTCCCAGGCGCCAGCGGTGATCAGGTGAGCCAGCAGCGCACGTTTGTGGCTGGCCGGCAGACGGAATACGCGCTGTTCGATACGCTCGACCGTGGTGTTCGGCGGCGTCACTTCGATGCGTTCCGGGTTGTGCAGCAGCTTGCCGGCGAGGTCGGTGATGTCCTTGGAGAACGTCGCCGAGAACAGCAGGTTCTGACGCTTGGCCGGCAGACGCGCGAGGACTTTCTTCACGTCATGCACAAAACCCATGTCGAGCATGCGGTCGGCTTCGTCGAGCACGAGGATTTCGACGTGAGACAGATCAACGCTGCCTTGGCCGCACAGGTCGAGCAAACGACCCGGGCAGGCGACGAGAACGTCAACGCCGCGGGACATGGCCTGAACCTGTGGGTTCATGCCGACACCGCCGAAGATGCAGGCGCTGACGAATTTCAGGTCACGGGCGTAGATCTTGAAGCTCTCGTGAACCTGGGCCGCGAGTTCGCGGGTCGGGGTCAGGACCAGTACGCGCGGTTGACGCGGGCCATGACGCTGGGATTTGTCCGGGTGACCGTTAGGGAACAACCGCTCCAGAATCGGAAGGGCGAAGCCACCGGTTTTACCAGTACCTGTCTGTGCCGCAACCATCAGGTCGCGACCTTGCAACACGGCGGGAATAGCCCGCTGTTGCACCGGAGTAGGCTCGGTATAGCCCGCATCTTCGATGGCACGGACTAAAGCCTCGGAGAGACCGAGGGAAGCAAAGGACATGAGTAATCCTGTTCTAGTTAGGGCTTGGCCCAATGGGAGTCTTGCCTGGCGCGAATCACGTTTAAGAGGACGCAATCCCGTCCGGTCCTGCTGCGGTTCCGAAGGCACGTCCGGAGTGCTCGCGCGGGCTGAAAAGCTGCGCTGTAGCGGTCGAGAGGCCTGTTACGGTTCCGGGCGTCCGGGCGTGAGCCTGGCGGGAACGCCGGAGTATAACAGAGCAATCACTGCGCGCTGCTTTCCTGCTGCTCAACGGTTTTACTGTTGGCCGATGCATTGCCCAGCGGCGCGACGCCTGCGGGAGCCGCACCATAGCGTGCGCTGAGCTCGGCATACGCCGGTTCGCGCTTGAAACGTTTTAGTTCTGCGCCGAAACGCTGCACCAGCAAATCCATCCCGGCATTGCGTCGAACTGCCAGATACTGGCTTTGACGGCTAATGACCATCGGGTTTTCGGTGATTTGATCGCGGATATCCAGCTGATCGAGCAAGTGCTGACCAACACGGCGATCAGTGATCAGCAAGTCGATACGTCCACGCACCAGTTTTCCGAAGTTGGCTTCGTGGGTCGGCGCGGGCTCGCGGGTGAACAAGGTCGATTGACTGAAGTCGGGGCTGTACAGATAACCCGGTGAAGTGCCGATAGTCAGGCCCTTTAAATCTTCGAGCTTGCTGAAGGGGTGTGGTCGGTCGTTGGCGTAGAACATCACGAATTCGACGTCCGACAGCGGTTCGACAGGGTAGAGCAGGGTGGCGTCGCGTTCATCGCTGTGAAAAATATCCAGCGCGCCGTCGGCCTGGCCGGTTTCGAGCATCGACAGGCAGCGCTTCCACGGCAGGAATTGCCATTCGACTTCGATCCCCAGGCGCTTGAATACGACGGCAGTGGTTTCGTAGTCGAGCCCGAGGTTTTTGCCGCCCTCTTCGTACACGTAAGGGGCCCATGGCTCGGTGACAATACGCAACTTCTCGCCCCGAGCGGCGAAGCTCAGGCAAGCAAAAACCAGCACGGCGAATAACTGCGTGATCAAAGGCATGGCTTGAGATTACGACGAGAAATGCGAAAGAGCCAGAAAGTGCCTGCAGAAGCTCTGTTTCGGGCGTTAAAAGCAAAAGATCGCAGCTACGAAACCCCTGTAGGAGCTGCCGAAGGCTGCGATCTTTTGATCTTTCTTTGCGACTTTTAGCGCGGCAACTTCAGGTTATTCCAGATCGCCAGGCTAGGTTCGGCCTGGTTCATGGAATAGAAGTGCAGCCCAGGTGCGCCGCCCTGCAACAAGCGTTCGCACATTTCGCTGACCACTTGCTCACCGAAACGCTGAATGCTTTGCGTGTCATCGCCGTAGGCTTCCAGTTGCTTGCGAATCCAGCGCGGAATTTCCGCACCGCAGGCATCGGAGAAACGCGCAAGCTTGCTGTAGTTGGTGATCGGCATGATCCCCGGCACGATTGGCGTATCGATGCCCAGCGCCTGCAAACGGTCGACAAAGTAGAAGTAGCTGTCGGCGTTGAAGAAGTACTGGGTGATCGCGCTGTCGGCGCCGGCCTTGGCCTTGCGCACGAAGTTGGCGAGATCGTCTTCGTAGTTGCGCGCTTGCGGATGCATCTCCGGGTAAGCGGCAACTTCGATGTGGAAATGATCGCCGGTTTCTTCACGAATGAATTCAACCAGTTCATTGGCGTGACGCAGCTCACCGCTGGTCATGCCCATGCCGGACGGCAGGTCGCCACGCAGGGCAACGATGCGCTTGATGCCGGCAGCCTTGTACTCGTTCAGCAGGCCGCGCAGGTCGTCCTTGCTGTCGCCGACGCACGACAGGTGCGGTGCGGCGGGAATTTTGACTTCGCTTTCCAGCTGCAAAACGGTGTTGAGGGTGCGATCACGGGTCGAACCACCAGCGCCATAGGTGCAGGAGAAGAAATCAGGATTGTACGTTGCCAGCTGACGGGCAACGTTGAGCAGCTTTTCATGCCCAGCATCGGTCTTGGTCGGGAAGAACTCGAAGCTGTAGCGACGGTCTTGGGACATGGTCATACCCTTGGAAACAAGAACCTTCGAGGCGCTGCAGTCCCATGTGGGAGCGAGCCTGCTCGCGAAGGCGGTGAGTCAGACAACATGGGTGCTGAATGATAGACCGCCTTCGCGAGCAAGCTCGCTCCCACAGGGAGAGCGAGCAATCAGCGCCTGTTAGTAGCGGTAAGCGTGCGGCTTGAACGGGCCTTCGACGGTTACGCCGATGTAGTCAGCCTGTTGCTTGGTCAGTTGAGTGACCACGCCGCCGAAGCCGCGAACCATTTCCAGAGCCACTTCTTCGTCGAGTTTCTTCGGCAGAACTTCTACGGTCAGGCGCTCGGCTTTCTGGGCTGGCGACAGGTCGGCGTACTTCTGGCCGAACAGGAAGATCTGCGCCAGAACCTGGTTGGCGAACGAACCGTCCATGATGCGGCTCGGGTGACCTGTGGCGTTGCCCAGGTTCACCAGACGGCCTTCGGCCAGCAGGATCAGGTAGTCGTCGTTCTGAGCGTCGAAAGCGCCCGGGCCGGTACGGTGAATCTTGTGTACCTGTGGCTTCACTTCTTCCCATGCCCAGTTCTTGCGCATGAAAGCGGTGTCGATTTCGTTGTCGAAGTGACCGATGTTGCAGACAACGGCGCGCTTCTTCAGGGCTTTGAGCATGTTCGAGTCGCAAACATTGACGTTACCAGTGGTGGTCACGATCAGGTCGATCTTGCCCAGCAGTGCTTTGTCGATGCTTGCTTCGGTGCCGTTGTTGATGCCGTCGATGAATGGCGAAACCAGTTCAAAGCCGTCCATGCAGGCTTGCATGGCGCAGATCGGGTCAACTTCGGAGACTTTGACGATCATGCCTTCCTGACGCAGGGACTGGGCCGAACCCTTGCCCACGTCACCGTAACCGATGACCAGCGCTTGCTTGCCGGACAGCAGGTGGTCGGTGCCGCGCTTGATTGCGTCGTTCAGGCTGTGACGGCAGCCGTACTTGTTGTCGTTCTTCGACTTGGTAACCGAGTCGTTGACGTTGATGGCCGGGATTTTCAGCTCGCCCTTGGCCAGCATGTCCAGCAGACGGTGTACGCCGGTGGTGGTTTCTTCGGTCACGCCGTGAACGCGGTCCAGAACCTGTGGGTACTTGTCGTGCAGCAACTGGGTCAGGTCGCCGCCGTCGTCGAGGATCATGTTGGCAGCCCATGGCTGGCCGTCTTTCAGAATGGTTTGCTCCAGGCACCACTCGTACTCTTCTTCAGTTTCGCCTTTCCAGGCGAAAACCGGGATACCGGCAGCAGCGATAGCGGCAGCGGCCTGATCCTGAGTCGAGAAGATGTTGCACGACGACCAGCGAACTTCGGCACCCAGGGCAACCAGGGTTTCGATCAGTACGGCAGTCTGAATGGTCATGTGGATGCAGCCGAGGATCTTCGCGCCTTTCAACGGCTGCTCGCCGGAGTACTTGCGACGCAGACCCATCAGAGCTGGCATTTCCGACTCGGCGATGATGGTTTCGCGACGGCCCCAGGCAGCCAGGGACATGTCGGCAACTTTGTAATCGGTAAAATCTGCAGGCGTGATAACAGCGCTCATGAAGAGCCTCCATTCGTAATGTATGCGAATGGGCGCCGTTGTGCGTTTAGTGTCCGGCTTAGTGCCAGTCAACGCCCCATCCGAGCCTGACAGGTTGAACCTGCTGCAGCGCCCCTCGGACAGGTGGCGGGAAAACGGTATCAATTGAAGATGACCGTTTTGAAACGGTGGCGATTATAGCCGTCTAGACTGATCTTCCAAAGGGTTTCTGTCGGCCAGATGAAGATCGTTAATCGCGACCATAGTCGAAGCCGCATGGAGCATGACCGCTCAGTCTGCCAAGATACCGTCCATCGTTCGGCAAGACACTCAGGAGTGAAGATGAATTTCCACACCCGCAAATGGGTAAAACCCGAAGACCTCAACCCCAACGGCACGCTGTTCGGCGGTAGCCTGTTGCGCTGGATCGACGAAGAAGCGGCGATCTACGCCATCGTCCAGTTGGGCAATCAGCGCGTGGTGACCAAGTACATTTCCGAAATCAACTTCGTCAGCGCCTCGCGCCAGGGCGACATCATCGAACTGGGCATCACCGCCACCGAGTTCGGCCGCACCTCGATCACCCTGACCTGCGAAGTGCGCAACAAGATCACGCGCAAGAGCATTCTGACGGTCGAGAAAATGGTCTTCGTCAATCTGGGCGAAGACGGCCTGCCGGCACCGCATGGGCGGACCGAGATCAAGTACGTCAAAGACCAGTTTCAGGAAGATGAACTCGTCACCAAGTGACATCGGCGGCGCGTCCTTCGCGAGCAAGCTCGCTCCCACAGGAACCGCGCAATCCCTGTGGGAGCGAGCTTGCTCGCGAAAGCGGTTTTGCAGTCATCGAAGATTTACCCGCCTACTGAACAGCTGTGAACGGCGGGGGTCGTAGCTAAAAGCCCCCCACCGGTTCCCACGCCATGACCACCCCCACCGACGGCAAGACCCCCGACCTCTCGGCCAAAGAGCAGCACGAAGTCGAGAAAAGCCAGCCGCCCCGTGCGGCGGTGCTGCACGAAATCATCCGCACCCAGGGCGATCAGGAACTGGAGCGCAGCATTGCTGCGTTGTGGTGGTCGGCGCTCGCGGCAGGGCTGACCATGGGCCTGTCGCTGATGGGCATGGGTCTGCTCAATTCACGTCTGCCTGAGGGTGACGAGTTCAAGGTGATCGCCAGTTTCGGCTACTGCGCAGGCTTTCTCGCGGTGATTCTCGCCCGTCAGCAATTGTTCACCGAAAACACCCTGACCGCGGTTCTGCCGGTCATGACCAAACCGACGTTAGGCAATTTCGGCCGGCTGATCCGCCTGTGGACGGTGGTGCTGTTCGGCAACCTGTGCGGCACGATTCTCGTGGCTTACGTGATGCTCAAGTTGCCGATCTTCGACAGCAAGACCGATCTGGCTTTCCTCGAAATCGGTCGCAAGGTCATGGAGAACCACGCCAGTCAGATGTTCGCCAAGGGCATCGTCTCCGGGTGGATGATCGCCACGATGGTCTGGATGATCCCATCGATGGAAAGCGCAAAGATGTGGATCATCATCCTCATCACTTATCTGATGGCGCTCGGCGACTTCACCCACATCGTCGTCGGCTCGGCAGAGGTGTCATATCTGGTGTTTGCCGGCGAGTTGCCGTGGAGTGATTTCTGGCTGGTGTTCGCAGGTCCCACGCTGGCCGGGAACATCATTGGCGGCAGCTTCATTTTCGCCCTGATCAGCCACGCGCAGATCCGCAGCGAAAGCGGGGCGCCGAATACCGACAAGCCCCGCGTGGATCAGTCCGACAATAAAGATGATTAGTTTCAGGCCTTGAATGGCGGAGCGGCCAGTTCAGTCGGGGCGTCGCTGGTCGGTGCCTTCAGTTGACCCTCCCAGCGAGCGATGACCAGCGGTGCGAGGGCATTACCCAGCACGTTAAGCGCGGTAACCGGCATGTCCATCAGGCGGTAAACCCCGGCGATGATCGCCACGCCCTCGACTGGCAAACCGGCCGCCGTCAGCGTCGCGGTGAGGATGATGAACATGAAGCCAGGCACGCCCGCCGCACCTTTTGACGTCAGTACCATGATCAGCACCAGCATCGCCTGATCAGCCAGGCTCAGGTCGATGCCGTAGGCCTGTGCGATGAACAGTGTGCCCAGTGCGGCAAAAAGCGCGGCGCCATCCAGATTGAACGAATAGCCCAAGGGGATGACCATGCTGGTGATCGAACGGGGTGCGCCATAACGCTCCATTTTCTCGATCAGTTGCGGCATCACCGTTGCCGATGCTGCGCTGCTGTAAGCCAATAGCAGTTCGCTACGGATCTCACGCACCAAGTGGAAAAATCTGATGCCGGCCATTCGCGCCACAACCCCCAACACACACAGCGCAAACAGCAACACCGCGACATAGGTGATGCCGATCAGTTTGGCCAGGGGCAACAAGGCGCTGAGACCGAAACTGGCCACGGTGACGCCGATCAGCCCGAAGATCCCGATGGGCGAGTAATGCATGACCAGATGCGTCACTTTGAACATGGTGTCGGAAATCGCCTGCATGACCGCGACCAATGGCGCCTTCTGCTGCGCCGGCAGCATCGACAGGGCGCAGCCGAACAGGATGGCGAAAAACAGCACAGACAGTAGCTTGCCCTGGGACATGGCCAGGACGATGTTGTCCGGCACGATGTTGACCAGCGTCTGGCCAAGGTTCTGCGTTGCTGCGCTGGAGGCGAGACCCGTTACCGGAGTTTGCAGCGTGCTGGCGAAGTCTGCGCCGGCACCCGGCTGAAACACGTTGCCGACTATCAAGCCGAATACGATGGCGATGCTGGTGATGGTAAAGAAGTAAACAAACGTCTTGATGCCGACTCGGCCCAGCGCTTTGGTGCTGCCTGCTCCGGCAATGCCCACGGTCATGCAGGCAAAAACCAGCGGCACGACGATCATCTTCATCAGCTTGATGAACAGATCGCCTGCCGGTTGCAGCAGATTGTCGATGAACCAGGTCTTGTGCTCGGGAAACTGATTGAGAAGGATGCCGACGATCACGCCGGCGATCAGTCCGATCATGATGCGTACGACCAGGCTGACGGGTTTCTTGGTGGTCATGGTGTGCCCCTTTTTATTGTGTTTGTTGGGGGAAATCAGCTTGCGAACAAACCGTCAAAATCCTTGAAGCCTTTGACTTCAATCGGGTTGCCGCTGGGGTCGAGAAAAAACATCGTGCGTTGCTCGCCGGGTTCTCCGGCGAAGCGGATCACCGGCGCAATTTCGAACCGAGTGCCGAGTCGGGTCAGCCGGTCGGATAGCTCCAGCCACTCATCCAGTGGCAACACCACGCCCAGATGTGGCATCAACACTTTGTGTTCTCCAACCTGCCCGGTACGGGTGGTGGGAAAGGGTGTGCCGAGGTGCAGCGAGAGTTGATTGCCGAAAAAATCGAAGTCGATCCACGTTTCGGCGCTTCGACCTTCGGTGCAGCCCAACACATCTCGATAAAAAATCCGCGCCTGTTCCAGGTCGCAAACGTGATATGCAGCGTGAAAGGGTCTGTTCATGTGATCTACCTGAGTGAAGGAGCAGTCAGGGTAAGCAGGCCGTATGGCGAGGTAAAACCGCTTCGCCTTGTTCTGAGCGAAAGGAAAACTTATGGATATACGGTTCCTGAAAAGTCTGGTCGCAGTGGTTGAGACCGGTTCGATTGCGGCGGCTGCACGGCGAGAAAATCGCACGGCGGCCGCGATCAGTCAGCGTGTCCAGGCGCTGGAGCGAACGCTCGGTTGTACGCTGCTGTTGCGTACGGCGCACGCGGTGCAACCGTCGGATCAGTGCCTGCTGCTGATGCCGAAAATTCGCGCACTCATTGAGCAGGCCCAGGCCCTGCAAAACGATTCGAGTCACGACGGGCTTACCGGAGAAGTGAAGATCGGCGCGATATCGACGGCGCTGACCGGGGTGTTACCGGGGCTGATCGAACGGTTGGCACTGTCCGCACCAGAGTTGAAGTTGAAGATCACACCGGGCGACTCGAGAAGCCTCTACGAGAAAGTCCTGACGGGTGAGCTGGACGCGGCGATTCTGGTAAAGCCTCCATTCCAGCCACCAAAATCACTGGCGCTGGTGTTGCTCAAGGCTGAACCGTTGATCCTGATCGCCCCGGCCGCGCAGGCCGGGCAGCCTCTTGAAAGGCTGGTGCGCAAGCAGCCGTTCATTCGCTATGACGCTCGGTCGTGGGGAGGGCAGATTGCTCAGCGCTTTCTGGATGAGCACGCTATCGAGCCGCAACTTCTGTGTGAGCTGGATGCGCTGGAGACCATTGTCATGCTGGTAGCGCAAGGCATGGGAGTATCGCTGGTGCCGCAGTGGGTCGGGATGCCACAGGAGGGATTGTGTGTTTTGCCAGTCGATGACGCACTGCGTTATTCACGGGAACTGGTGGTCATGCACAGCTCGACACCGCACCGCCCATTGGCGATGCGGCATCTGCTCGGATTGCTGAGTAGTCGCTAGCGCAGCCTCAGGACTGGCTGGTTACGTGGCGAACCACTCGGCCAATGGTCAGACCTTGCAACAGGATCGACGACAGCACCACGATGTAAGTGATGCTCAGGATCAGATCGCGTTCCGGGCCCAGCGGCAAGGCCAGCGCCAGTGCCACCGAGACACCACCGCGCAAGCCGCCCCAGGTCAACACGCGGATGGTGCCGCGCGGCACCGTGCGCCAGCGTCGCAGCAGGACAATCGCCGGGGCCACGGTGAGCAGGCGCGAGAGCAGAATCGCCAACGCCAGCAGACCCGCCGCCGCCACATGCAGCCAGTTGAACGGCAGCAGCAACAGCTCCATGCCGATCAGCGCAAACAACAGCGCATTGAGCATGTCATCGAGCAACTCCCAAAAACCGTCGAGGTATTTGCGGGTCATGTCGTTCATCGCCAGGTTGCGCCCCAGGTTGCCGATGATCAGACCGGCGACCACCATCGCAATCGGTGCCGAGACGTGCAACTCGCTGGCCATCGCCGAGCCGCCGATCACCAGCGCCAGGGTCAGCATCACTTCGATCTGGTGCTGCTCGATGCTCTTGATCATCAGGTACACCAGATAACCGATCAGCCCGCCGAACAGCACGCCGCCAATTGCTTCGTGGGCGAACAGCATGGCCGTGGCGCTGACGGTCGGGGTTTCGCCGAGTTGGGCGATGCCCAGCAGTACGGTGAACACCACAACAGCGGTGCCGTCGTTGAACAGCGATTCACCAACGATGGTGGTCTTCAGCGGCTTCGAAGCATTGGCAGTACGCAACACGCCGAGTACCGCAATCGGGTCGGTCGGGGAAATCAGCGCGCCGAACAACAGGCAGTAGAGGAAGCTCACGTGCCAGCCGAACAGGGCAAAGATGTAGTAAGCGAGGCTGCCGATTACGGCTGTGGCGATCAATACACCGAAAGTCGCGAGCAGGCCGATGGGCCAGCGATAGCTGCGCAGGTCATTCAGGTTGACGTGCAGCGCGCCGGCGAACAGCAGGAACGAGAGCATCCAGTTCATCAGCAGATCGCCAAAGTCGATCTGGCCGATCAGTTGCTGCACGCGCTCTTCGAGGCCGGGGTAGCCGATGAAGCTCAGGCCTTGCAGCAGCAGGGAGAACATCAGTGCAGTGACCATCACACCGATGGTCGGCGGCAGGCCGATGAAGCGGAAGTTCACGAACGTGAGGAGGGTGGTGAGGCAGATAAAAGCGGCGACGAGTTCAAGCATCCGGGGTCCTTTGGATGGTGAGTGAAAAGAGTGCACCGATGTTTGGGCGCAAGGGTTTGATGGGCTGGCTCAAGCTAAGGACACATGATCTCCCTCGCCACAGGTGAGTGGGCGCCTACATTGACCACAGCCACGCCTCGGCGTTGCAGAGATTGAATGTTCTGGATCTCGGTAGGTAGTCTTGGCGGTACTCTTTGTTTTTTGAACATCAAAGAGTTTCAGCCTGCGGCACCGTCAACATCAGACGTGTGAAAAATAATAAGGAGTGGGTCGTGCTTGCAACGGGGTTGGTACTGGTGGCGGCGCTGTTGCATGCGGCGTGGAATACCTTGATCAAGTTCAGCGCCGAACGGCTGCTGGTGGTGGCGTGCATGGACACCGTGGCGCTGCTGTTTGTCGCCGTCGCACTGCCGTTCGTGAACTTGCCACCCGTGGAAATCTGGCCGTGGATTCTGGCTTCAGCGGCGTTCGAACTGCTGTATCGCTATTTGCTGATTCAGGCTTACCGGGTTGGCGATCTGGGGCTCGTCTATCCGCTGATGCGCGGACTCTCGCCACTGGTGGTGCTGGCGCTGACCTTGATCTTCGCCGGCGAAGTGCTCACCACGCAGCAGATCTTCGGCATCATGCTGATCCCGTTCGGCATGGCTTGCCTGCTTTGGCAGGGCGGCGGCGGAAAGCATTTGCCATGGACGATGCTGCCGGTGGTGGCGCTGATCGGGCTGTGCATCGGCTGTTACACCTACATCGATGGTCAGGCCTTGCGGCGCTGGTCGCATCCGCTGGATTACCTGGTCTGGGTCACGCTGCTCAGCGCCTGGCCGTTTCCGTTGCTGGCATGGGTCGCCAAACGCCCGGCGTTCCTGCAGTTCTGGCGTGAGCAATGGCGTCTGGGGCTGGCGGTCGGGTTCTGCGTGTTGTTCAGCTACGCTCTGGTGCTGTGGGCGATGCAACTGGGCTCGATTGCCGAAGCGGCGGCATTGCGCGAGATCAGCGTGATTCTGGTGGTGCTGTTCGGCATGCGTTACCTGAAAGAACCTTTTGGCAGGCCACGGCTCTTAGCCTGTGGGCTGGTGTTGATCGGCATACTGATAATGAAGTTCTGACGGCCCGCGAATTCTATAACTCGAAAAAAGGATGGCGTTATGACGGTGGCTCTGTGGTGTGTGTTGATCGCGATCTTTTTGCCGTATGTGTGTACGGGCGTGGCCAAGGCTGTGGGTGGTTACCGGCTGAGTGACAACCATGATCCTCGGGATTTTCTGGAAAGCCTGAACGGTCTGGCTCGACGGGCGCATGCGGCGCAACTGAACAGTTTTGAAGTGATGCCGGCATTTGCGGCGGCGGTGCTTGTCGCGCACCTGGTAGGAACCGCGCAGTTGGTGACGGTCAATGTGCTGGCGGTGCTGTTTATCACCAGTCGCCTGCTCTACATCATTTGCTATCTGGCGGACTGGGCGGTTGCGCGTTCGCTGGTGTGGTTTGTCGGGATGGGGTTGATCATCAGTTTCTTTGTGGTGTCAGCCTGATTCACGGGTGTTGCGGCTGGCCTCTTCGCGGGCAAGCCCGCTCCCACAGGGTTCTTGGCTTACACATAATTTGTGCTCACCTTCGAAACCTGTGGGAGCGGGCTTGCCCGCGATAGCTATCTGACTACCGAAGCTGATCTCAAGGGGTAGTCTTTACTGCATCCGCCACCTGCGGCACTTGCGGCAGCGCTGCGCCTTTAGGCCAGAGCATCCAGATTTGTCCCTGCTGCTTCATGTCCCCGGCCAGTTGCCCGGCTGCATCGCCAGTGCCCCAGAACAGATCCGCGCGAACTTCACCAGCAATCGCGCCGCCAGTGTCCTGCGCCGCTACCGGGCGAACCAAAGCGGTGCCATCCGGGCGAGTGGTCGACAGCCACAACAGGCTGCCCAACGGAATCACCTTGCGATCCACCGCTGCGCTATAACCAGCGGTCAGCGGCACGTTCAGTGAGCCGCGCGGGCCTTCGTTGCTGTCCGGGTTACGGGTGAAGAATACGTAGCTCGGATTGCTGCCCAGCAGTTCCGGGATGCGCGCCGGATTGGCCTTGGCCCAGTTGCTGATCGCGCCCATGGTCACGTCTTCTTTTTTCAGCTCGCCCTGTTCCACCAGCCAGCGACCGATTGGTCGATATGGGTGGCCGTTCTGGTCGGCATAGGCGATCCGCAGTTGTTTTCCGTCTTTCGTCTGGATTCGCCCGGAACCCTGAATTTGCAGGAATTGCAGGTTCATCGGGTCGGTGAGGTAGGCAACCACCGGCGCTTTTATCCCTTTGGACTCAATGGTCGCTGCGTCGTCATAAGGTTTGAGCACCCGACCTTCAAGGCGTCCGCGCAGGCGCTTGCCTTTCAGCTCGGGATAAATGCTGTCGAGCGAGACAATGATCATGTCTTCCGGCACGCCGTAAACCGGAACGTTCGCGGTTTCAGTTGGCGTCAGGCTGCCTGGATAGACCGGTTCGTAGTAACCGGTGATCAGACCGCTCGGGTTGTCGTTTTCGGCGCGCAGGCCAAAGACATCAAGGTTCTGCTTTAGAAAGGCGCGGATCTCGTTGGCGCTCTGCGGCACATTGGCCGCTGCCGCGCAGGTGCCGCCCCAGATCTGATCAGCCTTGAGTCGGGTGCAGGCGCTGCGCCATGAGCCGAAACCGGCCACCAGATCGCTGTCGGAAACTGCCGGCAGAGCTTCCCACGTTGCGCTGGAATAAGTCGCCAATGCGTGGGTTTTCGGCTTGGCGCTGTCGCCACCGGTGCAGCCGGCGAGAATCGCCAGCAACGGCAGGGTTGCGAGCAGTGGATGGTGCCAGGCCTTGAAGCGGCTGTTCATGGAGTAATTCCTGTGTCGGTTGCCGAAGTGCTCCATGCGCTCAAGCAACCCGTATTTTTAATAGGGCTATTGGTGTTTTCCGGTGACGCGAGGATACTGGCCGCCGAATTCCGTGACCTGAAGCCACCATGACTCTTAAAAGAATTTCTGTTGTATTGCTGGCCTGTCTGACCTTGTCCGCCTGCGGCGGTGTCGATCCGAATTCCCCTTTGGGTCAACGCAAGGCGATCTTCAAACAAATGCTCAAGACCGGTGAAGACCTAGGCGGCATGTTGCGCGGACGCATTCCGTTCGACGGGCCGAAATTCGCCGAGGGTGCGGTGAAACTCGATGCTCTGTCGCATGAGCCGTGGAAGCATTTCCCGCAGGTGCGCGAAGAAGATCACACCAGCGCCAAGGACGCTGTCTGGTCGCGACAGGCACGTTTTCAGGAAATGGCCCGCAATCTTGAAGCGGCCACCGGTGAATTGGTGATCGCCAGCAAGGTTCAGCCTTACAAGGCCAGCAACCTGGGGCCTGCGGTGCAGAAAGTCGAAGATGCCTGCAGTGCCTGCCATAAAGAGTTTCGCGACCACTGAGTGTCTGTGACTGAGTAACTGTGGCGAGGGAGCTTGCTCCCGCTGGGTTGCGAAGCAGCCCCAAAACCATTCAACCGATTTGTTTCAGGTAATTCCGGTCAACTGGTTTTGCGACGGCTGCGCCGCCGAGCGGGAGCAAGCTCCCTCGCCACAGGAAAGCCTTTGATCTCAAACAATCAGTGGCTTACTTGTCGATTTCATCCAGCGCGTCCTGCAGTTCCTTGCGCGACTCGGCGAGCTTGTCCTTACGCTTGTTGATCTTGTCGGCATCGCCTTTCTTCATGGCTTTGTCGAGATCAGCCTGGCGCTTGCTCACTTCGTGCTTGGCGTCGAGGACCTTGTTCTCGCGTTCCTTTTTCAGGCCGGCGTCGGTGCAATTCTTGTTGACCGCGTCCAGCGCTGCTTCCAGACCTGCCTGCTGATCGGCGTTGCCGCGCGACTTGGCTTGTTCGATCTGGTTGATGATGCCCTGCTTCTTGGCTGCGCAGCCGGTCAGTCCCGGGGCGTCTTCGTCGGCCATCACCGGAGCGGCCAGGACGCCACAAAGAGTCAGCAGGGCAAGTGGTGCGAGAAATTTCATAAAAGCTCCATGTGCAAAGGCAATCGGGTCGGTGGGGCACTGCGCTGTTGGAGCGCTTGGCGGCCCTTGGGTTCCCGGCTGCCGGGGATTGCGTATTCAGAAACCGTCGATTCCGGCGGCACGTAAGGTTTCACTCAGGGCCAGCACCTGCGGGTCGCGGAAGAATGCGCTCAATTGCGCCGCGCGGCCCGGGCCGATACCGGCTTCTGCCTGCCATTGTTCGGTGTCGCGTTGTACCAGCGTCTGCCACGAATCGCTGAGTATTGCCTGACCTGTGGGCGGCAAGCCCAGCGCTTTCAACCATTGAGCAAATGGCCGTTGGCGGACGCTGTGAAAACTGTGAATCAGGCGGGCGCTGCTGCGCTCGCCGAAGCCAGCAATGTTAGCAAGCTCTGGCTCATCGAGGGTCAACCAATCCAGCAGGTTGTTCAGGCGGCCTGTTTCCAGAAGTTTCTCCCAGGTACCGCGCCCGACATGTGGCATTGCCAGCCCTTGCTTGCCGCCAAGCCAGGTCAGGCGGGCGAGAAACTGGCTTTTGCAGTCTGGCGTTGGTTGCCAGCAACTCAAGGCATGGAAGTCACTGGCGTTCGGGATGTTCATGTCTGCACGTTCAGTCGTGCGCAATACGACGCTATCAAGGCGCGGGATGGTCAGGCCCGCGAGGCTGATCGCGACTTGATCACCGGGGCGGATGTCCATTTCCTGCCAGCGCTTTATCGAACTGACGCTGACACGCTTGATCTGCCGGTCATCGAGCGTGACCGGTGCCAACTCCAGCACCGGGGTAATGCGCCCGGTGCGACCGATCTTGAAGTTGATGCTGCGTACGTCGGCCAATGCCTGGGCAAACGGGTATTTCCAGGCAATGGCCCAGTAAGGTGGGCGCGCCTGCCAGCGCTCGGCTACCGGTCTTTGGTTTTGGCGCAGAACAATTCCATCGCTGGCGAAGGGCAGTGGCGAGCGATACCAGTGATCGCGCCGCTGCTGCGCGTCTGCAAGATTGCTGACGGGGTGGCTGTAGGCTTCAGTCGAAGCGAAGCCCAGCATCGTCAGGGTCGAAATCCGTTCAGGCAGATTGTCCGGGCCTTCCGGCCAGTCCCAGACGAATAACCCGATGCCTGCGGCTTGTTCGGCATTCAGGGTTTTGCGCCCCATCAGTCCGGCGATGGTGGCGCGGGCGTTGACGCTGCCTGAGCGGGCCTGAACATGCTCGTTCAAGCGCCAATAGAGTTCGCCCTGCACCAGCAAGTCCAGCGGTTGCGTCAGCCGTTGAGGGATGGCGCCGATCTTTTTTACCGATGCGCTCCAGTCCTGTCCCTTGATTCCGTCACCGCGACTGATCGCCTGCTGCAACAAACCGCCGCGATAAATCAGCGTCACCGCAACGCCGTCTACTTTGGGCTGGGCCCAGATATCCTCGCGGGTTCGAAGCCACGCTTCGACGGCTGCTGCGTCGTGGATTTTTTCCAGGCCGGTATGGGCGATGGGGTGTGCGATAGGGCCTGCTGCCGTGCGCAACGGTTCGGATGCCGATGGCAGATTGAAACACTGACGCCATTCGATCAGGCGTGTTCGGGACTGATCGTAGAGTTCATCGGCGATCAGGGAGCGGCCCTCGCGGTGATAGGCATCGTCCCATTGGTTGATCTGGTTTTGCAGGGCGGTGATTTCACGCTTTGCCTGAAAAGGAGACCAGTCTGGACAGTTGGCATGGCTGATCAGGCTGGTGAGGCTTAATAGTAGAACTGACAACAAACGCAGCATCGTGAGCGTCCTTGCTCAGGGGTGATGCTTGCAGGCTAGGTCAGAATTCCGGGGTGGGCTGGAAGGTGTTTTGCGAGGTGTTTCCCAGACGTGAAAAAGCCCCGCACGGCGCTAACCGTGCGGGGCTTTTTGTGTCGCCGGGGAGTCTTACAGGCCAGCAGCAGTACGCAAAGCGTCGGCGCGGTCGGTTTTTTCCCAGGTGAACGTGGTGAAAGTATCGTCGCCCACAGTCTTGGTCTGCGGAGTACGACCGAAGTGGCCGTAAGCTGCAGTTTCTTTGTACATCGGGTGCAGCAGATCAAGCATGGTGGTGATTGCGTATGGACGCAGGTCGAACACTTCACGTACCAGTTTGACGATTTTGTCGTCGCTGATCTTGCCGGTGCCGAAGGTGTTCAGCGAGATCGAAGTAGGCTGGGCCACACCGATCGCGTAGGAAACCTGAATCTCGCAGCGCTCGGCCAGGCCGGCAGCAACGATGTTCTTGGCAACATAACGGCCAGCGTAGGCAGCCGAACGGTCAACCTTCGATGGATCTTTGCCGGAGAACGCGCCGCCGCCGTGACGGGCCATGCCGCCGTAGCTGTCGACGATGATCTTGCGACCGGTCAGACCGCAGTCACCTACCGGGCCGCCAATGATGAACTGGCCGGTCGGGTTGATGTGGAACTGGGTGTCTTTGGTCAGCAGTTCGGCAGGCAGCACGTGCTTGACGATCAGCTCCATCACGCCTTCGCGCAGGTCGTTGTACGACACTTCAGGGTTGTGCTGGGTCGACAGCACCACGGCGTCGATACCGACAACCTTGCCGTTTTCGTAACGGCAAGTCACCTGGGACTTGGCGTCTGGACGCAGCCAAGGCAGCAGGCCGGATTTACGGGCTTCGGCCTGGCGCTGCACCAGCTGGTGCGAGAAGGTGATCGGTGCTGGCATCAGCACGTCGGTTTCGTTGCTGGCGTAGCCGAACATCAGGCCCTGGTCGCCGGCGCCCTGATCTTCAGGCTTGGCACGGTCAACACCCTGGTTGATGTCAGGGGACTGCTTGCCGATGATGTTCATCACGCCGCAGGTCGCGCCGTCGAAGCCGACGTCGGAGCTGGTGTAGCCGATGTCGGTGATCACGTCACGAACGATCTGCTCCAGGTCAACCCAGGCCGAAGTGGTGACTTCGCCAGCGATGATTGCCACGCCGGTTTTCACCAGGGTTTCGCACGCCACGCGGGCGAACTTGTCTTCAGCAATGATGGCGTCCAGCACCGCATCGGAAATCTGGTCGGCGATTTTGTCCGGATGTCCTTCAGACACGGACTCGGAGGTGAAGAGGGAGTATTCGCTCATCTCGATGTTTTCCTGAATTTACCGATGGTGAGTGTCGCCAGTCGGTCGCTGAAAGTGGCGAACCTGGATCTGGAAACCATTACGTAAGCCTACATAGAGGCTTTCCCCGGGAACGAGTCCCGCAGCGGTGGCCCAACGGGCCAAATCGTCCTGTTCAAACCCCAACCACAGATCACCGCAGGCCTCCCTGGCCCAACTCTGGTTGTGGCTACATAACTCTGTCACGAGCAGACTACCGCCCGGTTGCAGCAGGTCGGCCATGTGCTTGAGCGCATCGGCCGGCGCGGCGAAATGGTGCAAGACCATGTTCAGCACCACGCAATCGGCCTGAAGGCTTGTGCCGTTCAGTGCATCGGCCAATTGCAGGCTGACGTTAATCAGCCGTTCACGTTCGCAAACCTGACGTGCCAGTTCGAGCATCGCCGGGCTGTTGTCCAGCGCGGTCACGGTGGCGAAGCGGCGCGCCAGTTCCGGCAGAAAAGCGCCGTCGCCGGGGCCGACTTCGATGGCCGTGGCAGCACCATTGAAGTTCAGTTTATCGAGCAGGGCCAGCACGCTTTCGCGGTACTGCGGCAGGCCGGCAATCAGGTCTTGCTGGGCGCGAAATTTCTCCGCCACCCGTGCGAAAAAGTCCTGGCTGGCCGCCTCACGTTGCCCGTGTACCTGGGCGATTCGCGCCTGGACGTCGTCTGGCAGCGTCAGATTGTCGACTTCTTCTAACAATGCGGCGTGCAGCTTGCCGCCGAGAATTTCGGTGTGGGGCAGGGCGCGACGATAAAAAATCGCGTTGCCTTCACGGCGCGTCGCCACCAGGTCGGCCTGGGCCAGCACTTTAAGGTGGTGACTCATGCCGGACTGACCGATACCGAAAATCTGCGCCAGTTCCAGTACGCCAAACGAATCGTTGGCCAGTGCGCGCAATACATTCAGCCGCAGCGGATCACCGCCGGCCTTGCACAGGGCCGCCAGCTCGTCGCAGTCGTCATGGCGAATGGAAGGCACACGTAAGTTCATAGGGCTGGCAGTCTAGTGACGGCTCGAAAGCATCGCAAGGCCAATATCAAAAAGTTTTGATATTGCTCGATAAATGGCACTTCTCACTGGCTGGTTAACTCTACAAACGAACAGCGGAAAGGTTTCATCAGTCGAAACCGTCGTTATCCATTGGAAAAACGCCGGCAGATGACTATCTGTCATTGCCCCGAGGCGTCCCGGTGAGGGAAAATGCTCGCCTTTTTTCCGTTTCGATTTTTCACTCTGTTTCACAACTCCCAGGAGATCAGCGATGCCTAGCCGTCGTGAGCGTGCCAACGCCATTCGTGCCCTCAGCATGGATGCCGTGCAAAAAGCCAACAGCGGCCATCCCGGTGCCCCAATGGGTATGGCGGATATCGCCGAAGTGCTTTGGCGCGACTACCTCAAGCACAACCCGAGCAATCCATCGTTTGCCGACCGCGACCGCTTCGTGCTGTCCAACGGCCACGGCTCGATGTTGATCTACTCGCTGCTGCACCTGACCGGTTACGACCTGTCGATCGAAGACCTCAAGCAGTTCCGTCAACTGCACAGCCGCACTCCGGGTCACCCGGAATTGGGCTACACCCCGGGCGTCGAGACCACCACCGGTCCACTGGGTCAGGGCCTGGCCAACGCTGTGGGTTTCGCTCTGGCAGAAAAAGTCATGGCGGCACAGTTCAACCGCCCAAGCCACAACATCGTTGACCACCACACCTATGTGTTCCTGGGTGATGGCTGCATGATGGAAGGCATTTCTCACGAAGTCGCTTCCCTGGCCGGTACTTTGGGTCTGGGCAAGCTGATCGCTTTCTACGATGACAACGGCATCTCCATCGACGGCGAAGTCGAAGGCTGGTTCACCGATGACACGCCGAAGCGTTTTGAAGCCTACAACTGGCAAGTGATCCGCAACGTTGACGGTCACGACCCGGAAGAGATCAAGACCGCCATCGAGACCGCTCGCAAGAGCCCGCTGCCGACCCTGATCTGCTGCAAGACCACCATCGGTTTCGGTTCGCCGAACAAGCAGGGCAAAGAAGACTGCCACGGCGCCCCGCTGGGTGACGCGGAAATCGCTCTGACCCGCAAGGCACTGAACTGGAATTACGGCCCGTTCGAAATCCCGGCCGACATCTATGCCGAATGGGACGCCAAGGAATCCGGTCGCGCTGTTGAAGCCGAATGGGATCAGCGTTTCGCTGCCTACTCCGCTGCGTTCCCGACCGAAGCCAACGAGCTGATCCGTCGTCTGAGCGGCGAGTTGCCGGCTGACTTCGCTGAAAAAGCCTCGGCCTACATCGCTGAAGTTGCTGCCAAGGGCGAAACCATCGCCAGCCGTAAAGCCAGCCAGAACACCCTGAACGCTTTCGGCCCGATGCTGCCGGAACTGCTCGGCGGTTCGGCTGACCTCGCCGGTTCCAACCTGACCTTGTGGAAAGGTTGCAAAGGCGTCAGCGCTGAAGACGCCAGCGGCAACTACATGTACTACGGCGTGCGCGAATTCGGCATGACCGCAATCATGAACGGCGTTGCTCTGCACGGCGGTCTGGTGCCTTACGGCGCGACCTTCCTGATGTTCATGGAATATGCGCGCAACGCGGTGCGTATGTCCGCACTGATGAAGCAGCGCGTGATCCACGTCTACACCCACGACTCCATCGGTCTGGGCGAAGACGGCCCGACGCACCAGCCGATCGAGCAACTGACCAGCCTGCGCACCACGCCGAACCTCGACACCTGGCGCCCAGCCGATGCCGTTGAATCGGCAGTGGCCTGGAAAAACGCTCTGGAGCGCAAGGACGGCCCATCGGCGCTGATCTTCTCGCGTCAGAACCTGCAGCACCAGGAACGTGATGCCGGCCAGATCGCCGACATCAGCCGTGGTGGTTACGTGCTGAAAGACTGCGCGGGCGAGCCTGAGCTGATCCTGATCGCAACCGGTTCGGAAGTGGGCCTGGCGGTTCAGGCTTTCGACAAACTGACCGAGCAAGGTCGCAAGGTGCGTGTGGTTTCCATGCCGTGCACCAGCGCCTTCGACGCTCAGGAAGCTGGCTACAAGCAAGCCGTTCTGCCGTTGCAGGTCAGCGCACGTATCGCCATTGAAGCGGCTCACGCTGACTTCTGGTTCAAGTACGTGGGCCTGGAAGGTCGCGTGATCGGCATGACCACCTACGGTGAGTCGGCGCCGGCTTCGGCATTGTTCGAAGAGTTCGGTTTCACCCTGGAAAACATCCTGGGTCAGGCTGAAGAACTGCTGGAAGACTGATCCAGAAAAGATGTCGTCTGAGCTGACGCCTTCGCGAGCAAGCTCGCTCCCACAGGGTTATGCACTGCCCATGTGGGAGCGAGCTTGCTCGCGAAAGCGATGGTTCGGGCAACATCGCACTACCTGATTCACCACGGTAATCGAGAACCCCATGCCTCAACCGCGTCCTTACAAAGTTGCACTCAACGGCTACGGCCGGATTGGTCGTTGCGTCTTGCGTGCGTTGTTTGAGCGAGGCGAGAAAGCCGGGTTTGAAATTGTCGCGATCAACGATCTGGCGGACATGGCCAGCATCGAATACCTGACACGCTTCGACTCCACCCACGGCCGGTTCCCCGGCGAAGTGCGTGTTGACGGCGATTGTCTGCATATTAATGGTGATTGCGTGAAGGTCCTGCGCAGTGCCACCCCCGAAGGCATCGATTGGGCGTCGCTGGGCGTCGATCTGGTGCTGGAATGTTCCGGTGCCTACAACACTCGTGAAGACGGCCAGCGGTTTCTCGACGCCGGCGCGCCACGGGTGCTGTTCTCACAGCCGATGGCCAGCGAGGCGGATGTCGACGCCACCATCGTCTACGGCGTCAATCAGGATTGCCTGACCGGCGACGAACTGCTGGTCTCCAACGCCTCCTGCACCACCAACTGCGGCGTGCCGCTGTTGCGCCTGCTGGACAAGGCGATTGGCCTGGATTACGTGTCGATCACCACGATTCACTCGGCGATGAACGATCAGCCGGTAATCGACGCCTATCACCACGAAGACCTGCGCCGCACCCGTTCGGCGTTTCAGTCGGTGATCCCGGTGTCCACCGGTCTGGCGCGCGGTATCGAACGCCTGCTGCCGGAACTTGCCGGACGAATTCAAGCCAAAGCCGTACGCGTGCCGACGGTCAACGTGTCCTGCCTCGACATCACGATGCAGACCGCCACGGCGACCGACGCCAATGAGGTCAACCGGATTCTGCGTGAGGCTGCCACCAGCGGCCCGCTCAAAGGCCTGCTGGCCTATACCGAGTTGCCGCACGCTAGCTGTGATTTCAACCATGACCCACATTCGGCCATCGTCGATGCCAGTCAGACCCGTGTTTCCGGCCCAAAACTGGTGAACATCCTGGCCTGGTTCGACAACGAATGGGGTTTTGCCAACCGAATGCTGGACGTTGCAGAACACTATCTGCAAACAGCAACTTCAAAAAAACCGTAGGAAGTGCGACCCATGACCGTGTTGAAGATGTCCGACCTCGATCTGCAAGGTAAGCGCGTATTGATCCGCGAAGACCTCAACGTCCCAGTCAAGGACGGTGTTGTCACCAGCGATGCGCGTATCCTGGCTTCGCTGCCGACCATCAAGCTGGCCCTGGAAAAAGGTGCGGCCGTCATGGTTTGCTCGCACCTTGGCCGTCCGACCGAAGGCGAGTTCTCCGCCGAGAACAGCCTCAAGCCAGTCGCCGATTACCTGAGCAAGGCTCTGGGTCGTGAAGTGCCGCTGGTGGCCGATTACCTGGGCGGCGTTGACGTCAAGGCCGGCGACATCGTGCTGTTCGAAAACGTGCGCTTCAACAAGGGCGAGAAAAAGAACGCTGACGAACTGGCCCAGCAATACGCCGCCCTGTGCGACGTGTTTGTGATGGACGCTTTCGGCACCGCTCACCGCGCCGAAGGTTCGACCCACGGCGTGGCCAAGTTCGCCAAAGTCGCTGCTGCTGGCCCGCTGCTCGCCGCTGAACTGGACGCATTGGGCAAAGCCCTGGGCGCTCCGGCGCAACCGATGGCTGCCATCGTTGCCGGCTCCAAGGTGTCGACCAAACTCGACGTGCTGAACAGCCTGAGCCAGATCTGCGATCAACTGATCGTTGGTGGCGGCATTGCCAACACTTTCCTCGCCGCTGCCGGTCACCCGGTCGGCAAGTCGCTGTACGAGCCGGATCTGCTGGACACCGCTCGCGCCATCGCCGCCAAGGTCAGCGTGCCGCTGCCAGTGGATGTGGTTGTTGCCAAGGAGTTCGCCGAAACCGCTGAAGCCACCGTCAAGCTGATCGCTGATGTGGCAGCCGATGACATGATTCTGGACATCGGCCCGCAGACCGCAGCGAACTTCGCTGAACTGCTGAAATCGTCGAAGACCATTCTGTGGAACGGTCCGGTCGGCGTGTTCGAGTTCGACCAGTTCGGTAACGGCACCAAGGTGCTGGCCAAGGCTATCGCCGACAGCTCGGCATTCTCGATTGCCGGCGGTGGCGACACTCTGGCCGCCATCGATAAATATGGCGTGTCCGAGCAAATCTCCTACATTTCCACCGGTGGTGGCGCGTTCCTCGAATTCGTCGAAGGTAAAGTGCTGCCAGCCGTTGAAGTCCTGGAAAGCCGGGCCAAGGCCTGAGGCCGCCCGTTTGGCCAGGCAAAGGAGTGTTCATATGGTCAAGTCGTTAGCACTGTTGTTGCTGACCGGTACGCTGGCGGCCTGCGGGAGTAACCCGAAGGCCGAGCCGACACCGGCCCCCGGCGCCGCGCAGAAAAACTGCTACCAGTCTGACTGGCAGGCGGAAACCAACCCGGTACTGAACAAGCGTTCAGGCCCGGATGGCCTGGACAAGTACGAGACGCAAACTCCGGCCAAGGAACATGGTTGTCCTTGACGGGTCTGACTCTTTAACTCAGGGCTGGCGGCGTGTGTCGTCAGTCGAGGAACACGGATGAAAGGCTTGATCGCCATTGCGGCGCTGGCATTGTTGGGCGGTTGCGCGCAGATGAACCTGTTTCAGTCGTCCGCACCTGTGGATAACTGGACCACCTGGACCTGTGACAGCCAGGCCAAAGTGCTGTGGCGTTATACCGACGCTGCCCGCAAGGAAGTCGATGTCCGCCTCGGCGGCGGCGATCAGGTCTATCGCCTGAAAGAACAGCCGGGCGCGTCGGGCGTGCTGTACAGCGACGACATGCTGGCGTTTCACGTCAAGGGTGAGGAAGGCCTGGTGTACTGGGTCGCCACCAATGACCTGATCGGCCGTGGTTGCAAGGCTGAGTAATAGACACACCACAGATCCATTCTAGGGGACTGTGCAGGTTTCAGAATTTGCTTTATCGAATCACCAGACCGGGCTTCGACCCCCGATCTGCAATCACTTGAATAGCCGCCGCCGCTCCGGCAGGCTGGCACGATTAACGACCCTCAACCGGGAGAGACACACACAATGGCACTTATCAGCATGCGCCAGATGCTGGACCACGCAGCCGAGTTCGGCTACGGCGTTCCAGCCTTCAACGTCAACAACCTTGAGCAGATGCGCGCCATCATGGAAGCCGCTGACAAGACTGACTCCCCGGTGATCGTCCAGGCTTCGGCCGGCGCCCGTAAATACGCTGGCGCGCCATTCCTGCGTCACCTGATCCTGGCGGCGATCGAAGAATTCCCGCACATCCCGGTGTGCATGCACCAGGACCACGGCACCAGCCCTGACGTCTGCCAGCGTTCGATCCAGCTGGGCTTCAGCTCGGTAATGATGGACGGCTCCCTCGGCGAAGACGGCAAGACCCCGACCGACTACGACTACAACGTCCGCGTTACCCAACAAACCGTAGCCATGGCTCACGCCTGCGGCGTTTCGGTTGAAGGCGAGCTGGGCTGCCTGGGTTCACTGGAAACCGGCATGGCCGGTGAAGAAGACGGTATCGGCGCCGAAGGCGTTCTGGATCACAGCCAGATGCTGACCGACCCGGAAGAAGCCGCTGACTTCGTAAAATGCACTCAAGTTGATGCCCTTGCCATCGCCATCGGCACCAGCCACGGCGCTTACAAGTTCACCAAGCCACCTACCGGCGACGTGCTGGCGATCGACCGCATCAAGGAAATCCACAAACGCATCCCGAACACCCACTTGGTGATGCACGGTTCGTCCTCGGTGCCACAAGAGTGGCTGGCGATCATCAACCAGTACGGCGGCGACATCAAAGAAACCTACGGCGTACCGGTTGAAGAAATCGTCGAAGGCATCAAGCACGGCGTGCGCAAGGTCAACATCGACACCGACCTGCGTCTGGCATCCACCGGCGCCATGCGTCGCCTGATGGCTACCAACCCGAGCGAATTCGACCCACGTAAATTCTTCGGCGCGACCGTAACGGCGATGCGCGACGTATGTATCGCTCGTTATGAAGCGTTCGGCACTGCCGGCAATGCTTCGAAGATCAAACCGATCTCGCTGGAAGCGATGTATCAGCGTTACCTGAAAGGTGAGTTGAACGCCAAGGTCAACTAAGACTGAGCGTTAAACTGCGTTGATGAAAAACCCGCCGAGAGGCGGGTTTTTTGTGGCCGATGATTTTTTGCCTGATTAATCTATCCAAAGGTCCGGGAAAACGGTGCTGCTGATTGCTCAATAGCAGTAATCACGTGAGCTGCTTGCTCTCGATATTGGGGGGAGCGTTTCAGTACTGCTTCTACAGCGTAGAGCAAGTTCTGAATGCGTTCCCTTGGTTGCTCGATCTCACAGGTGTGCGCGAACTCCAGGAGTCCTTGCCGTGAGGCAAACATTGACTTGTTTCCGACCAGATCCAGCGCTAGAGCATCTTCCGGGATATAGGCGGTGGTGTTGACGATGTCGTAAGCCGGAGAGAGGTGCGCATCACGTTTTGTGGGGTCGGAATAGAGTAAGCCGAAGTTTTTCAAATGAGCGTCGCCATTCCCGACAATGCAACTCAGGGCGACGCTGTCGAAGAGCTGGGAAAGAGAGTTGCGCATATTTTTTGCCGGGCAAAACAAACGAATCGCCTTGGCGATTGCTGCATAACTCTTGCTGTACTTCTGGCTGGCCGATAACCCCATCAACACCGCCATATCTTCAAATCCGATTGGGTTGAGCTCATCGTCGCGGTCAAAACGTCGCATGACAAACAACTTGGCATTATCTGAAAGGTAAAAAGGCGGAACAGAAATGCCCGCCTCTTTGGCAATGGACATGCAAAGGAATTCGTTGATCGCCAGGCCGGGAAATTCGTCGCTGCCGCTTTTGATGATCAGATCCGAAGTCTTCGATGCTACTCGTGGCTGGGCGGATTCTTGTCGCTCAGGCACCAACACCTTGGGTTGAACACCTGAAATGCCTGCTCGCAGGATGTAGCGGTCAAGCATGTCAGCGAAGATATCTTCGGTGCCATCCCAAGTCAGAATCTCTTCGAGGTTTTCGCCTGGAAATTGTTGCTCCTCCAGCAGCGCGTCAACTGTTTCAGATCGAACCTGAACCCGGCCAATGGGCGAGGTGCTGCCGGTCAGTGCCAGCAACAACATCGGGTCGACATTCACAGTCTTGGCCAAGCGATTGCGCAGCTGTTCCAGCACATAGCCTTCTGGCAGGTTCATCTGAAAAACAGGATGAAGCTCGCGCCGACGAAACTCATCATGTCTGACAGGCATCGACAAGCTGATGGCCACCTCGGGTAACGCATCTGCGTGATAACGGAACGTGTAATCCTCGCTATCGCCGAAAAGCCTGCCACTAGCCCCTTCAGGCGTACTGACTTTGAGCGAGGTCATTTTCATTCGAACAAGTCCCCAAGCTCTTCAAGTGTCGGCATTGCTGCTGGAACGACTGCGAGTTCACAATCCAGAGCACCCAGAACTCGCGCATAGGCGATCATCCCGACAGAAAGGATGCCTTTTTCTACTGCGATGACTTTGTACCGCGTCAGTCCCGCGAGGTTGGCAAGCTGCGCTTGTGTCAGGCCACGATTTATACGTTTTTCACGTAATTGGGTGCCGAGACGGCTAATTACTAAAGAATGATCCATGTTCTGCTACCGCAACATTTATGGTTAAAGGTAGCGTATACGCAACATTCCATCCACTGCGAATTATGGGCAGCAGCCATTGGGTGGTTAAAGGTTCCCTATCGTGGTCATCAGAGGCGGCTAGCGATCATCGTTATCTGAAAGGTGAGTTGAACGCCAAGGTCAACTAAGACTGAGCGTTAAGCCGCTTTGATGAAAAACCCGCCGAGAGGCGGGTTTTTTATTGGGCAGGAAATCAGGTGCAGGGCGTGGGAGTTTTGGTTATTTATCGTGATCAATATCCAGTTTGGTAAACGTCACCTGCCCACCCTCACTGGTGTACCCAGTGTTGTCCTGCACATAAACCCCGGCCTTGAAATACAGCGGCTTCACCCGCCATGTTGCGCTGATTTGTGAATCCCATTGATAACCCGCCGCGCTCACGCCGAGTGCGCCGCCGGGGCTGAGGTGGATGAGGTAGTTGAATTCGTTGTCGAGTTTGATCCCGGTGGCGAGGGTGATGACGCGGCTTTCTTCGTCATCGGGGTGCATGCGTACTTTGATCACCAGGTTGCCGGTCTGGGTTTTGTCCTTGTACTGGTATTCGAGTTTGACCAGTGGGCGTTGGCTTTCATAAGCGTGGATCTGGCCGATGACGATCTTGCCGGAGCTTGGCACTTTGTTGATCGCGAGGGTGGCGCGCAGCAGGTTGTCGGCATCCGGGTAGTACCAGTTGCGCAAGGTACCGTTGCTGTAGGTTTCGCGCAGTTCGGTGCGGGGGTAGATCGCGTTTTCGGTTTTTGACCCGGTAACCGGTGACCAGAAAAACAGTGTTCCGGTGTCGGAATGGAAGTACTGATCTTTGAAGCCATCCACCAGTTTCGAGGTTTCAACGGTGTACGGCGGACTGCCGACGGGAACGCTGAGGTTCCAGGTTGCGAGATCGATCATGTCGGTTCTTCCACTCTGTTCATCCTGAACGCGGGTGCCAGAAGCTCTAGCCCGCGCCTTTTGGGGGCGGCCTTTATAAGCGTAGAGGCTTATTTTGTTAACGCCCGTTTGGCGGATGATTGGCGCCAACATCCTGTCGAATTGCCATCTTCGCCGGTTTCCGGGGGCTGCAGGCGTGACCGTTAGTCGGCTAAACGCGGCTTTGCCCCGGTGATGGCCGGGTGACAGCTTCTGCTTTTACAGATCCCGGACTAGAGTGAAGGCTCAGTATATGTGCGGTTTTTACCGAAAGCCGGCCTTGCCCGGATAAGAGATGTTTCGACAAGAGAAGTAGCATGGACGCGCAACCCCAGCCAGGTGAAGGCCACTCAGTCCTTTTGATCGTCGATGATTACCCTGAAAATCTGATCAGCATGCGCGCGTTGCTGCAGCGTCAGGATTGGTTGGTCATGACCGCTGCCTCAGGCTTCGAGGCGCTGAACCTGTTGCTCGAACATGACGTTGATCTGGTACTGCTGGACGTGCAGATGCCGGGCATGGACGGTTTTGAAGTTGCACGATTGATGCGCGGCAGTCAGCGCACACGTCTTACACCGATTATTTTTCTGACCGCCAACGAAAAATCCCAGGACGCGGTGATCAAGGGCTACGCCAACGGCGCGGTGGATTACCTGTTCAAACCCTTCGACCCGCAAATCCTCAAACCCAAAGTCCAGGCCTTGCTGGAACACCAGCGCAATCGCCGTGCCTTGCAACAGCTGACGCATGATCTTGAAGTGGCGCGCGCCTTCAACGCCTCGGTGCTGGATAACGCCGCCGAGGGCATTCTGGTGCTCGGCGAGGACGGGCTGATTCGGTTTGCCAATCCGGCGATTTCACGGCTGCTCAATGCGCCGGTGAAGGAGCTAGAGGGCAAGGAGTTTCTCGATTATCTGCAGAAACCGCACATTCCGTTGTGGGCCGATTCGGAGTTGTATACCGGTTATAAGCGTGGTGAAACCCTGCGCTTGCATGATGCGCTGTTGCGCACGGCGCCGGGTCAGCAGGTGCCGGTGGCGTTGTCCTGCGCGCCGTTGCCGCCCGAGCAACACGCGATGGTGGTGACGGTGCTGGACATGTCGGTGGTGCGCCATCTGCATCAGCAGCTTGAGTTTCAAGCGGTCACTGATCCGCTGACCGGGTTGCTCAACCGTCGCGGTTTCTATCAGACCGTGGAAAACCTGCTGCTGCGCGGGGAGCGCAGCGACAGCAGTTGGGTGCTGCTTTATCTCGATCTCGATGGCTTCAAACGGGTCAATGATTCCCTTGGCCACGATGCCGGCGACCGCGTGCTGCGCTGGGTCTCGGAGCAATTGAAGGCATGCCTGCGGCCGTTCGACATTCTGGCGCGGATGGGCGGTGACGAATTTACCGCGCTGCTCGATCTGGAGTTTCCTGAACAGGCAGCGAAGATTGCCGAGAAGCTCATTGAGCGGGTGTCGATCTGTCAGCAGATTGAAGGTCTGGATATCGCCCTCGGCGCCAGTATCGGCATTGCCACGTATCCGGATTGCGGTTCAAACCTCGACGGCTTGCTGCGCGCGTCCGACATTGCCATGTACGAGGCTAAGCGCGCCGGGCGTCAGCAGTATCGTTTTTATGATCATGAAATGAATGGCCGCGCGCGGTCACGGCTGATGCTCGAAGAGAGTGTGCGCAACGCCATCGAGAATCGCGATTTCAATCTGGTGTATCAGCCGCAGGTGGCCATCGACAGCGGGCAGATTCGCGGTTTTGAAGCGCTATTGCGCTGGCAGCACCCGAGTGTCGGCGATGTGCCTCCGGGATTGTTTCTGCCGTTGCTGGAAGAGGCGCGGCTGATCAGTCGGCTCGGCAGCTGGATTTATCATCGCGGCGCCGGGCAGCGCAAAGCCTGGGAAACCTTGTTTGCCGAAGATCTGGTACTCGGCGTGAGTCTGAGCAACACCCAGTTTGGAATGCCGAACCTGGTCACCGAATTGCGTCAGGTACTTGAGCGCCATGCGTTGCAGCCTCGGCAACTGGAGGTGGAAATCACCGAAGAGGCGCTGATGCACAACCCCGATGAAACCCGCAAACAGCTGCGGTTGTTGCGCAATCTCGGGGTGCGGGTGGCGCTGGATGACTTCGGTTCAGGGCCGTGCTCGCTGGCGCATCTGCGCGATCTGGAACTCGATACGCTCAAGCTTGACCGGCACTTGATTGCGCGGCTGCCGGACTCGACCCGCGACGCCGCACTGGTCAGCAACGTGATCAATCTGTGCAAGCAATACGGGTTGTTGGTGATTGCCGAAGGTGTGGAAACCATCGAACAGTATCAATGGCTACAGGCCAACGGTTGCGAGTATGTGCAAGGTTTCCTGGTGGCGCGTCCGTTGATCGCCGAGGATGTCGCAAGCTTTGCCGAACCCTTTGACTGGAGCGCGTTGCCCGGTTGAATTCGTTACACTGGCGCTCTTTTAGATGTGTGTCGCCCGCTCATGACTGCGTTGAAATACCTCCAGGCCTATCCCGCACAATTGCAGGATCAAGTGCGCCAACTGATCGCCGAAGGGCGTCTCGGTGATTACCTGAACCAACGTTACCCGGGGCGGCACGATGTGCAGAGCGACAAGGCGCTGTACACCTTCGCGCTGGATCTGAAGCAGGAATACCTGCGCAACGCGCCGGCCATCGACAAGGTTCTGTTCGATAACCGCCTCGACCTGACCCACCGCGCCCTCGGCCTGCACACCACGGTTTCGCGGGTACAGGGCGGCAAGCTCAAGGCCAAGAAAGAGATTCGTATCGCCTCGTTGTTCAAGGAGGCTGCGCCGGACTTCCTGAAAATGATCGTGGTGCATGAGCTGGCGCACTTCAAGGAATCGGACCACAACAAGGCGTTCTACAAATTGTGTGAGCACATGCTGCCGGGGTATCACCAGATCGAGTTCGATCTGCGGGTGTACCTGACTTGGCGGGATATGCAGTAACAGATCTTCAATAAGCGCGGAGCGCATGCATGGACGTCAGCAAGACCAAAAGCAGCTTCTATCGTCGCCTGTACGTGGCGTACCTGATCGACAGCGGGCTGGCCAGCAGTGTGCCGGCGCTGACGGAAGTCACGGGCATGCCACGCCGGACGGCGCAGGACACGATTGCCGCGCTGGCGGATCTGGATATCGTCTGTGAATTCGAGCAGGAGGATGGCGCACGCAATCATGCGGGGCGTTATCGGGTACGTGACTGGGGAGCGATTGATCGGGGCTGGATCGAGCGTAATTTGCGGCAGATCAAAGCGGTGTTGGAGTATCCCTGAGTCCTGGGTTGTTTGAGCTGACGCCATCGCTGGCAAGCCAGCTCCCACAGGGGAGTGCGTTTCAACTGTGGGAGCGGGCTTGCCCGCGAAGGGGCCATTAAGGCCGGCGCATGCCTATGTGCGGAATGTCATCCTCCAGATATTCCTCACCCGCCACCACAAACCCGTACTTGCCGTAATACCCCTGCAAATGCGCTTGCGCCGACAGATACACCGGCACCTGCGGCCAGTGCTTCTCGGCCTGTTTCAGCGCCTGTTCCATCATCTCGTGTCCCAAACCTTTGCCCCGGCCCTGCGCTGAAGTCAGCACACGGCCAATCACCACGTCGCCGCCCTGGGATTCCGGGTCCAGCAGGCGCAGGTAGGCGACCAGCTGATCATCTTCCCAGCCCATCAAGTGATAGGTGTCACCGTCCAGATCCTGACCGTCGAGGTCCAGGTAGGCGCACTTTTGCTCGACCACGAACACTTCTGCGCGCAACTTGAGAAGGGTGTAGAGCTGTTCTATGCCCAGGTCACTGTGATGTTTGCAGATCCACTCGATTGTCATCTTCCGATTCCTTGAACGTCGTCGCCCGATACTAAGCGCCCAGGCCAAAGATGTCTGTATGGCGTAAGAGTCTGTGACAAAGGTCAAAATGCCATCATTCCTTTCTCGCGACGCTGGCTTCTTTGTGTAATCTGCTGGGAAGCGCTGTGCACTGGCTTCAATGAGCTAATGTTAGGGCCTGGGTTTCGCCGGTAAGGGGCCTTGGGGTTTTGACTGAAAACACGTCGGGCAGTCTGCCCGCTAAGGATTTTCAAGCATGCCACGATTGCATCGAGCCATTGCTCTGATCGGACTGCTCTTGCTTGCGCAAACCGCCGCAGCGGAAAAGCTGCGGCTGGTGTTCGATATCTGGCCGCCGTTTACCGACGACACGCTGGTCAACGGTGGGTTGGCCACCGACATTGTCAGCACCGCGCTGGCCCGGGCCGGTTATCCCAGCGACTACGAACAGGTGCCTTGGGCGCGAGCGCTGCTGGGCGTTGGCGAAGGGCGCTACGACGTGCTGGTCAACGCCTGGTACAACGACGAGCGGACCAAACTCGGGCAGTTTTCCGATGAATATCTGCTCAACCGCATCCGCTTTATCAAGCGCAAAGACACGCCCGTCGAATACAGCAACTTGCAGCAATTGCACACTTATCCGATAGCGGTGGTGCGCGGTTATGCCTATTCGGCAACGTTCGATGCCGACACCGCGCTGCAGAAAGTCCCGGTGCATAACTTCGCCATGGCCGTGCGCATGCTGGCGGCGGATCGGGTCAAGTTGACGCTGGAAGATGAATACGTCGCGCGGTATTACCTGGCTCGCGAATCACCGAAAGTGCGTAACGCCGTGGAGTTTTTGCCCAAGCCGCTGAGCGAGAACAGCCTGCATATATTGGTCAGCCTGAAGAATCCAGAGCATGAGCAGATTGTCGCGGGGTTTGATAAGGCGATTGCGGCGATGAAGGCGGATGGGAGTTATGACAAGTTGCTGAGGCAACATGGGATGTGAGGGCTGATCCTGAGTTTGCTCTATGACTGATGGCCTCATCGCCAGCAGGCTGGCTCCCACATTTGGAATTTGCAATACATCCCACTGTGGGAGCCAGCCTGCTGGCGATGGCGTCCTGTCAGGCGCCACCATCTTCGCTGGTATCCTTGATCAAATGCGCCGCCAACGTGCGCAACGGTCCCAACTGCCGGCAGATCAAAGCCAATTGCGTCTGCACCAGCCGCTGCCCTTCATCAATCTCGTCGGGCATCTGTTCCAGCTCATTGGCCAGTGCTTCTTCTTCATCGCTCTGAATCGCAATCGGCTGCTTGCTCGCCAGACCCTGGGCGATCTCGTCGATGCTCGCCGCCAGTTTCACCCCAGCGCCGTCGATCAACTGTTCACGCACGTCTTCCGGCAACTGGGTTTCCCGGTGCGCGCCAAGCCCTGACAAGTAACTGAGCAACGTGTGCGAGAGCACCAGAAAGCGGAAGCCGACATCCGCTTCTTTGCGGAAATGCCCCGGCTCCATCAGCATGTTC
Source organism: Pseudomonas sp. McL0111 (assembly GCF_052567255.1). Lineage (NCBI taxonomy): Bacteria > Pseudomonadati > Pseudomonadota > Gammaproteobacteria > Pseudomonadales > Pseudomonadaceae > Pseudomonas > Pseudomonas sp. McL0111. The sequence goes on from NZ_CP199585.1 coordinate 2,039,905, forward strand.
GCCAGCGTCGTCGACAGCGCGGCATCGGCGTTGTGTGCATTGCGCCGGGCTAGGCGATAGGCGAGGTCGTCGCTCTTGCCGGCGGCGTATTGCTGCATGATCTGCCGCAGATAAATGCTATTGCAGGTCAGGGTGTTGGCCAGCACTTTGTTCAAGCGTCGGCCCTGCCAGTCGGGCAGGAACAGGATCACCGTCAGACCCGCGATCAAGCTGCCGAGCAAGGTATCGAACAGCCTCGGCACAAACAGACCGTAACCGTCACCGACCTGATTGAAGCAGAACAACACCATGATGGTGATAGCCGCCGTCGCCAGGGTGTAGCGCGTGGTGCGGTTGATAAAGAACACCACGCCGGCGGCGATGGCAAAGCATGATTGCACCAGCGGACTCGGGAACAGATCGAACAGCGCCCAGGCCACGGTCAGGCCGATGGCCGTGCCGAGAATCCGCTGGCCGAGTTTGCGTCGGGTCGCGCCGTAGTTCGGCTGGCAGACGAACAGCGTGGTCAGAATGATCCAGTAACCCTGCGACGGGTGAATCAGGTGCACCATGCCGTAACCGATGCTCAAGGCCAGCGGCAGGCGCAGGGCATGGCGGAACAGCAGCGACGTCGGCGTCAGTTGCGTGCGCAGGCGAATCCACACGTCTTTCAGACTGCGCGGCGAACGGTCGAGCAGGCTGCTGTCGGTGGCATCGGCCAGCGCATCGGGATTGCTCGCGTCACTGAGCAAACGGTCGAGCGTGCCGAGGTTGGCCGCCAGTGCGCGCAGTGAGCGCAGCAATCCGCGCCACGCCGGGTTGCTCTGGATGCGCAGGTGTTCGAGGGAGGCGTGCAGATCGCTCAGGGCTTCGGCAAACGTCGCGTCATAGACGAACGGCTGGCGCATCTGGATCGATTCAGCGAGTGCGCGGCAGGCCTTGCCTTGCTGGCGCAGCAGGCGTTGGCAGCGGAACAACACGTCGCTGTGGAAGAACGCATCGGCCAGCGCGTTGTACGGATAGTGCGAAGAGCTGGCGCGTTCGTGAATGTCCTGCGCGAGGAAATACAGCTTCAGGTAGCGGCTGACTTTCGATCCCGGGCGACCGTTGCCGACCCGGTGCAGAATGATTTCCTTGGCGCTGTTCAACGCGGCCACGACACGGCCGTTTTGCTGCGCCAGTTCCAGACGTCGCGCCTCGACATCCATCTGCCGGATCGGCTCGAACAGCGAGGATTTCAGCTTGAGGTAAAACCCCAGCTCGCGGAACAATCGCGCCAGACTCTGCTGCACCGGCTGATTGGAAAACATCGCCTGCCACAACACCGAGAGCAAGCCGTACCAAGCGGCACCGGCCACCAGCAGCATCGGTTCGTGCCAGAAATCAGTGACCGCGCCGCCACGCTGATCGACGCCGATCATCGTGTACACGGACAGAATCAACGTCGCCGAGGCAATCGCGCCATAACGCTCGCCGAGCGCGCCGAGCATGGTCAGGCCGAAGCTCGCCAGCGCGAGTGCAATTGCAAAAACGATGGGATAGGGGAACAGCAATTCCACCGACAGCGCGGCGACGCTGAAACACACCAGCGTTACCGCCAGCGCATTCAGGCGGCCTTGCCAACTGTCGTCGGTCTCGGCCAGGGCGCTGGCGATAATCCCCAGGAACAACGGGATCAACAGGCCCATTTCATCCTGATACCAACACAGCGCCATGCTGCCGGTCAGGGCGATGAACACCCGTACGCTGTAGCTGAATTTATCCAGCGCCCACAGGCGCCGCAAAGACTGACGAAACGAGGTCGAGGACATGAAGTGCGAAGGCCTTCCGAGGCGATGCCGCTAAATTGAGCCAGTAATGACGCCGACGCAATGGCGCCGATCACATCTGACAGCAAAAAGTGTTCCTTACTGCTGCACGCATTACAAATGTAGGAGTGAGCCTGCTCGCGATCGCGGTGGGTCAGTCTCAAATTGTTGACTGACAGATTGCAATCGCGAGCAGGCTCACTCCCACAGGGATTTGTATTTTGCTTTGGATCAGGCGTATTGCGCGGCGGCGTAGCCCGAGGCCCAGGCCCACTGGAAGTTGAAGCCACCCAGATGCCCGGTGACGTCGAGCACTTCGCCGATGAAATACAGACCTGGGCTTTTTAGCGACTCCATGGTCTTCGACGAGACTTCGCGAGTATCGACGCCACCCAGTGTCACCTCAGCGGTGCGATAGCCTTCAGTGCCGGCCGGCACCACTTTCCAGCAGCCAAGCTTGTCGGCGATTTCCGCCAGTTCAGCGTGGGTGTACTGCTTCATCGGTTTCGAGACGAACCAGTTGTCCGCCAGCAAGTTGGCCATTTTCTTGGTGAAGATTTCACCGAGCAAAGTCTTCAACTCGCTGTTCGGGCGTTCGGCGAGTTGCTGTTGCAACCAGTCCGCCGCGTCGTGATCCGGCAGCAGATTGATCTCGACCGTGTCGCCCGATTCCCAGAACGACGAGATCTGCAAGATCGCCGGGCCGCTGAGGCCACGGTGAGTGAACAGGATGTTCTCGCGAAAGCTCTGGTCGTTGCAGCTCACCAGGCAATCCACCGAAGTGCCCGACAGCTCGGTGCACAAATCCTTGAGCTGATCGGTGATGGTAAACGGCACCAGACCGGCGCGGGTCGGCAGCAGTTCGTGGCCAAACTGTTTGGCCACCTGATAGCCGAAACCGGTCGCGCCCAGCGTCGGGATCGACAGACCGCCAGTGGCGATCACCAGCGACTGGCACTGGATCTGGCCGAGGGTGGTGTCGAGCAGGTAACCGCTTTCGACCTTTTCGATGGTCTGGATCGAGGTGTCCAGATGCAGGCTGACGCCGACCTGATCGCACTCGTCGAGGAGCATGCCAAGGATGTCGCTGGACTTGTTATCGCAGAACAATTGGCCGAGTTTTTTCTCGTGGTACGGCACGCCGTGCTTGCCGACCATGCCGATGAAATCCCACTGGGTGTAACGCGCCAGTGCGGATTTGCAGAAATGCGCGTTCTGCGACAGGAAATTGTTGGGTTCGGTGTACATGTTGGTGAAATTGCAGCGGCCACCGCCCGACATCAGGATTTTCTTGCCGGCCTTGTTGGCATGGTCGAGCAGCATCACCTGACGCCCGCGCCCGGCGGCGGTCAGTGCGCACATCAAGCCTGCGGCGCCAGCGCCAATGATCACGACTTCGGTAGAGCGCAAAACGGTGTCCTCACACAAATTTCAAATTCACCGACGACCCATGTGGGAGCGGGCTTGCCCGCGATGAGGTCGGCACATTCAACATAGATGTTGTCTGCCAGTCCGTCATCGCGGGCAAGCCCGCTCCCACAGGGATCTTCGTTGGATGGAAGATCGATTACAAAATGCGTACGCGCAGCGAGCGACCTTTGATCTTGCCGTCGTTCAGACGCTGCAAGGCCTGCATGGCTACGGTACGTTCAACAGCCACATAAGCCTGGAAGTCGAAGATCGCGATCTTGCCAACCTGCGCGCCCGGAATGCCGGCATCGCCAGTCAGTGCGCCAAGAATGTCGCCCGGACGGACTTTGTCTTTACGGCCAGCACCGATGCACAGGGTGGTCATCGGCGGCTGCAACGGGGCAAGGCCCTGGGACTTGAGGTCATCGACCTGAGCCCAGTTCAACGGCGATTTCTGCAGTTGTTCGATGGCTTGTGCGCGGTGTGCTTCGCCCGGCGCAACCAGACTGATCGCGATACCTTTTTCGCCAGCACGACCGGTACGGCCAACGCGGTGAATGTGGATTTCCGAATCACGCGCCAGTTCGACGTTGATCACCATGTCCAGCGCATCGATGTCCAGACCACGGGCGGCAACGTCAGTGGCAACCAGAACCGAAGTGCTGCGGTTGGCGAACATCGCCAGTACCTGGTCGCGATCACGTTGTTCCAGATCGCCGTGCAGGCCGACGGCGGAGATGCCTTTGGCGGTCAGGTGATCAACGGTTTCCTGAACCTGCTGCTTGGTGAAGCAGAACGCCACGCAAGATGCAGGACGGAAGTGGTGCAGGACTTTGGTCACAACACCCATGCGGTCTTCCGGGGAAATCTCGTAGAAACGCTGCTCGATCTGCGTGTCATCGTGGAACGCTTCGGCCTTGACCGTTTGCGGGTCACGCATGAATTTCGAGGCCAGCTGCTTGATGCCCACCGGGTAAGTCGCGGAGAACAGCAGGGTCTGACGACGTGCCGGGGTCTTTTCGATGATGTCTTCGATGGCGTCGTAGAAGCCCATGTCGAGCATGCGATCAGCTTCGTCGAGGATCAGCGTGTTCAGGCCATCCAGCACCAGCGAACCTTTGCGCAAGTGCTGCTGGATGCGTCCCGGGGTGCCGACGATGATGTGCGCGCCGTGTTCCAGCGAAGCGATCTGCGGGCCGAAGGACACGCCGCCGCACAGGGTCAGGACCTTGATGTTGTCTTCGGCGCGCGCCAGACGGCGAACTTCCTTGGCAACCTGGTCAGCCAGCTCGCGAGTCGGGCAGATCACCAGCGCCTGGCAACCGAAGTAGCGCGGATTGATCGGGTTCAGCAGGCCGATGCCGAAAGCAGCAGTCTTGCCGCTGCCGGTCTTGGCCTGGGCGATCAGGTCCATCCCCTTGAGGATCACCGGCAAGCTCTGCGCCTGGATCGGCGTCATCTGGGTATAACCGAGAGATTCGAGGTTAGCCAGCATGGCGGCGGACAGCGGCAGAGTGTTAAAAGCGGTGGCGATGGTGGTCACGGGACTGGCCTGCAAAACAAAATGTCGCGCAGTGTACCAGCCCCGTGCCACTTTCCTCGAAAGTTCTGGACGAACAGTGACTCAATCCCCCAGCTCAAACCTTTACAGCCGAGTGCAAAACCTGTGGCGAGGGGATTTATCCCCGTTGGGGCGCGCAGCACCCCCGAAATCAGTCCCCCCCAATCTGACAGACAGACCGCATTCAGCCTTTTTGGGGCTGCTGCGCAACCCAACGGGGATAAATCCCCTCGCCACAAAAGCTTTCACAAGGCATGACACTGTCTAGTGTTCGATGTGTTCATCCGGGTGTTCTTCCGGGCGTTTGACGCGTCGGCCGTCTTCTTTTGAGAGTTGCGAGAAGATCGTCGCTGCCAGCATCGCCATGACGCCTACCGTGACGAAGGTCAGCTGGAACGCACCCAGCACGGTCTCGACGCCATCATTGCCGACCTCCGCCGTGAAGCCGCCGAGCAATGCGCCGGCACACGCTACCCCGAGGCTCAGCGACAACTGCGCGACCACCGACAGCAAGCTGTTGCCGCTGCTGGCGCTGGCGTCGTCGAGGTCGATCAGGGTCACGGTGTTCATCGCGGTGAATTGCAGCGAGTTGATCGCGCCGAGTATCGCCAGCAGTAATAGCAGCAACCAGTACGGCGTCTGCTCGCTGACCAGACCCATGCTCGCCAGCATGATCCCCAGCGCCAGGGTGTTGCCGGTCAGCACGATGCGATAGCCAAGACGTTCGATCAGCGGTCGCGCCATCCACTTGGCAAACATTGCCGCCGCCGCCAGCGGCAGCATGCTCATCCCGGCTTGCGACGGCGAATAACCCAAGGCTACTTGCAACAGCAACGGCACCAGAAACGGCAGGGCGCCGCTGCCCAGACGAGCGAACAGGTTGCCGAGGATGCCGACGGCAAAGGTACGGGTCTTGAACAGCGACGGCGAGAACAACGGATTGTCGATGTGTCCGGCGCGCAGCCAGTACGCCGCGAGACAGGCCATGCCGCCGAACAGCAGCAACATCACCCGCAAGTGCGGCAGATGCAGTTCGCCGAGGCCTTCCATGGCGATGGTGATCAGGATCATCGCCGCACCGAACAGCAGAAATCCGAGGCTATCGAAACGCGTACGTTCGGTGCCGCGCAAGTCGGGGATGAACTTCCATACCGCGTAGCAACCAATCAGACCCACCGGCAAATTGATCAAAAAGATCCAGTGCCACGTCAGGTATTGCACCATCCAGCCGCCCATGGTCGGGCCGATCAACGGGCCGAGCAGACCGGGAATGGTGATGAAACCCATGATCCGCACCAGTTCCGAACGCGGGTAGGCGCGCAGCACCACCAGTCGCCCGACTGGCAGCATCAATGCACCGCCGAGGCCCTGAATCACCCGGGCGCCGATCAACATGCTCAGGCTGTTCGACATTGCGCAGAGTAATGAACCGAAGCTGAACAGCAGGATGGCACCGAAGAAGATCTTCTTGGTGCCGAAGCGGTCGGCGATCCAGCCGGAAGCCGGGATCAGCAAGGCCACGGTGAGCATGTAGGCGATGATTACGCCCTGCATGCGCAACGGGTCTTCGGCCAGATCGCGGGCCATGGCCGGCAGTGCGGTGTTGAGGATGGTCCCGTCGAGGGACTGCATAAAGAAAGCAATGGCGACGACCCACGGCAACCAGCGGGCGGTGATGGCGTCGAGAGGCGGGCGGTTGGGCATGGAACCTCTTGTTGTGGAGTCAGTGAAGGCCTCATCGCGAGCAGGCTCGCTCCTACATTTATTCTGTGTCGACCACAAATCCAATGTAGGAGTGAGCCTGCTCGCGATGCTTTTACAGGGTCAGGGTCAGTCGGCTCACCAGCGCCCCCGGCAGCAATGCCGAGGACGTATTGCGCTGGCTATAGGTGCTGGCCGACAGGAGCATTTCGCGTTCCGCAGTCAGCGCTTCGAGCTGCGAACCGAGCAGGCTGTAGGCACTGTCATCAAAACGCATGGTGCTGACCGGCGCCTGTATCTCGCCGTTCTCGACCCAGAACGTGGCAAACCGGGTCATGCCGGTCAGCCGCGCGGCCGGTTGATCCGAGTAGTTCAGGTACCACAGATTGCTGATGTACAGCCCGGTGCCCAACTGCTTGAGAATCTCGGCCTGCGGCAGATCGCCTGCGGCCATGTTCAGCGCACTCGGCGCTTCACCGCCACTGGCGCCGTTGGCGGTCAGACCATACTCGGCAGCACTGCGCGAACCGACCAATTGCTCGCCGGCCTTGCCTTCGATGATCAGGCGCAAATCGCTGTGCGGATAACCTTCGCCGGAAAACGCCGGGCTCAGCGAGCCGCTGACTTTCTCGTCGAGCGACACCAGCGGACTGAACGCCTGATCACCGGCATAGAGCTTTTGCAGCGGACTGCTCTTGCTGGCAATCGACTGCGCCGAGAACCCGCCCCAGCACAGCATGCTCATGATCTCTTCGAGGGCGGCCGGAGCCAGATAAGCGCGGTATTGCCCCGGCGCCAAAGTGCGCAGCGGACGACCGAGAAACTCCAGTTGCTCACGCGCCTGACCGATGCGCGCGGCGAAGCCTTCGCTGCTCCAGTCATGCCCGGCATAGCTGGCTTTCACCGCCTGACCGTTTTCGTGGAACAGGCTGAAATCGAAGTTGAAGCTGTTGGCCTGATGCCAGCCGAAAGCACCCGACGAACTGGCGAAACCACGGGAGATCGGCCCGGCAGCATAGAAACCGACCAAGTCCAGGCCTTCAGCCTCGCGAGCGATTTCTGCCACCACTTGCTCGGTGTCCGGCAGCGGATGTTCCTGAACGTTGTTGTTCTGCCAGCCGTTGTGATTGAGCAGCAGATACGGGTCCTGCGGCAGCAGCGGGAGGATTTCGCGCAGTTGTTGCAGACCTTCGGCCAAGCGTTGCAGATCGGTTTCCGGCTCGCCGGACAGGGTGATCTGCAGGTCGGCGTGGCGGCCATCGTTGATCAGTTTCAGGCCGACACCGGCCTGTTGCACTTGCCCGGCCTGACGCACCTTGGCGTGATTGAAACGGACAAACGCCGAAGACTCACCGGCAAAGCTGAGAGTGAACTGCTCCGGCTCACGCACGGTGTCGCGCAGCCAGTTGACCAGCACTTTAAAGGCCTCAGCCTGACTCTTGACTGTACTCATCAGGCGTCTCCCCCAAATACATCAACGTTGCTGAATACACAGGCCGGCGAAGCATGGCCGACGCGGATCACCTGGTTCGGTTCGCCCTTGCCGCAATTCGGTGTGCCGAGCACTTTCACCGTGCTGGCATCGCCGACGGCGCGCAGGCTTTTCCAGAATTGCGCGGAAATCGCCCGGTAGTTCGGGTTTTTCACGATGCCTTTGAGTTCACCGTTTTCGATCAACTGACCCCATTCGCAACCGAACTGGAATTTGTTGCGTGCATCGTCAATCGACCATGAACGGTTGGTGCGCATCAGAATGCCGTGTTCGATGCCGCCGATCATCTGCTCCAGCGACTGGTCGCCCGGCTCGATGTTGAGGTTGGCCATGCGATCGATTGGTGCGCGGTTCCAGCCGCAGGCGCGACTGTTGGCAACACCGTCGAGGCCGGCGCGGAACTGCGACAGCGCGCCGCCCAGTGGTCGCAGCAACAAGCCTTCACGGATCAGGAATTGTTTGCTGGCCAGCGTGCCGTCGTCGTCATGCCCGTAGCTGGCGAGTTCTTCGGGGATATCCGGGTCGAACGTCACGTTGAGCAGTTTCGAGCCGTATTGCAGGCTGCCGAAGTCTTCGGCTTTGACGAAACTGGTGCCGGCGTAATTGCGTTCGTCGCCGAGAATCCGGTCCAGCTCCAGCGGGTGACCGATGGATTCGTGGATCTGCAGCATCATCTGATCCGGCATCAACAGCAGATCGCGCGGCCCCTGCGGGGTGTTCGGCGCGAGCAACAATTGCAGGGCCTGATCGGCGACTTTCGGTCCGGCGCCGACCAGTCCGCAACGGCTGATCACATCAGCGCCACCTTGCTGGCCGAAGTTCTCGCGACCGAGGCTGCGGGTCTGGCTATCGTTGCCGTCGTAGGCAGTAACTTCGAGACTCGGATAGACGAAGCGCTGGGCCTGGCGCAGTTCGGCGCCGGCACTGCTGAGGTAGATCTGCTCGACATTGGTGATGCCGACGCTGACCTGCCAGTTCACCAAGCGCTCATCCTTTGGCACCGAGGCGGATTCCGTGCCGAGCAGATCGTAGCAATCGCTCAGGGACGGGAAGGGCTGTTCGAAGTTCGGCGAAAAGTAGTCGGCGCGGTCGCTGGATACCGGCTGCTCGCGCAGATCGAGCAACGCGTAAGGCTTGATTCGCCGGGCCTGTTGCTCGGCGCGTTCGAGCGCGGCTTGCAGGCCTTGCTGCGACAGATCGTTGGTGGCGGCGTAAGCCTCGACCCCGTTGACCCGCACGGTGAGCATCGCCCCTTCGTCGCGACTCATGCTCGGTGGTTCGGCGACGTTCTTGCGCACCGACAGGTATTGGCCTGACTCGCGGACGTATCGCAGGGAAAAGAATTCAGCGCCCGTGCGCAAGGCAGCGAAGCGCTGCTTGAGCTGGGGGTGGAAATCGAACATTCGGGAACCTCCTTGTTATGGAGTAGCGGTGCGGCGATTCGGCGGGGAGGGGTGAAACGGTTGCGCGAGGTCTAGAGTAGGCCTGCGTGGGGGTAGGATCAAGTGAAGAGGGGGTGTAGGAAGATTTACTGGGGGAAGCAGGGAGATGGGTGTTGATTTGTAGGGCCTCATCGCTGGCAAGCCAGGCTCCCACAGGTTATGGGGTGATCACAATAACTGTGAACGACACAAAACCCTGTGGGAGCTGGCTTGCCAGCGATTAGCTGTGACGCGGTGTAACGATGTTACTGGGCAGCAGGGGTGATATCACGCATCGGCTTGCCTTTGACCGGCGCATCGCCCGCCACGTAGTAAGCAGCCTGGCTACGTGCCAATGGCTGGCGACCACGAATCTTGTCGGCGATTTTCTCGGCGATCATGATCGTCGGCGCGTTGAGGTTGCCGGTGGTGATGATCGGCATGATCGAAGCGTCGACCACACGCAGGCTCTGCATGCCATGCACGCGGCCTTCGCCATCAACCACAGCCATCTCGTCGGTGCCCATCTTGCACGAGCAGGACGGGTGGAACGCGGTTTCGGCGTGCTCGCGGATGAACTTGTCCAGTTGCTCATCGGACTGGACGTCGATGCCCGGGCTGATTTCGCGACCACGGAAGGCGTCGAGTGCCGGCTGTTGCATGATTTCACGGGTCAGGCGGATGCCGTCGCGGAATTCCTGCCAGTCCTGCTCGGTGGCCATGTAGTTGAACAGAATGCTCGGGTGCTGGCGCGGGTCTTTCGACTTGGCCTGAATGCGACCACGGCTCGGCGAACGCATGGAACCCATGTGCGCCTGGAAACCGTGCTCTTTCACACCGTTGCTGCCGTTGTAGTTAATCGCAACCGGCAGGAAGTGGTACTGGATGTTCGGCCATTCGAATTCCGGACGCGAACGGATGAAACCACCGGCTTCGAACTGGTTGCTGGCGCCGATGCCGGTGCCGTTGAACAGCCACTCGGCACCGATGGCCGGCTGGTTGTACCAGAGCAGCGACGGGTACAGGGAAACTGGCTGAGTGCACGCGTATTGCAGGTACAGCTCAAGGTGATCCTGCAGGTTTTCACCAACGCCCGGCAGGTCGTGAACGACCGGGATGTCCAGCGAGTTCAGCAGTTCGGCAGGGCCGACACCGGAACGCTGCAGGATTTGCGGCGAAGCGATGGCGCCGGAGCACAGCAGGACTTCCTTGCGTGCTTTGACTTCAACGCGTTCCTCGGCATCACCGATCAGATAACGCACGCCAACGGCACGCTTGCCTTCGAACAGAATCTTGTCGGTCAGGGCGTGGGTGACGATGGTCAGGGTCGAACGCTTTTTCGCGGTGTCGAGGTAACCACGGGCGGTGGAAGCACGACGACCTTTCGGCGTCACGGTGCGGTCCATCGGGCCGAAGCCTTCCTGCTGGTAGCCGTTCAAGTCTTCGGTGCGCGGGTAACCGGCCTGCACGCCGGCTTCAACCATGGCGTGGAACAGCGGGTTGTTGCCAGCCTTCGGCGTGGTCACGCTGACCGGGCCTTCGCCACCGTGGTAGTCGTTCGGGCCGATGTCGCGGGTTTCCGCTTTGCGGAAGTACGGCAGGCAGTCGAGGTAGGACCAGTTTTCCAGGCCTGGCAGTTTTGCCCAGCCGTCGTAGTCCATCGCGTTGCCACGGATGTAGCACATGCCGTTGATCAGCGAGGAACCGCCGAGGCCTTTGCCGCGGCCGCATTCCATCCGGCGACCGTCCATGTGTGGCTCGGCATCGGTTTCGTACGCCCAGTTGTAGCGACGGCCTTGCAGCGGGAACGCCAGAGCGGCCGGCATTTGCGTACGGAAATCGAAACGGTAGTCCGGGCCGCCTGCTTCGAGCAGCAGAACGGTAACGCCAGCGTCTTCAGTCAGACGGGTCGCCAGGGTGTTACCGGCCGAGCCGGCACCGATGATGATGTAATCGAATTCTTGGGACATTGAATGCACCCTCTTTGAAGTTGGTCAGGTCAGGCCTGATGAGTGCTGTGCACTCAATCGCCAGCAGGCTGGCTCCCGCAGAGATGGGGGAATCCCACAGGTTGGGTGCATGACACCAAACCTGTGGGAGCTAGCCTGCTGGCGATGAAGGCCTTTCAGGCGAAGCGATTGACGCCTTAGAACACCGAGACGTAATCGCCCAGCTCGACCTGTACCGATTTGATGCGAGTGAAGTTGTTCAGCGAGCTGATGCCGTTTTCACGACCCACGCCCGACTGCTTGTAACCGCCAACCGGCATTTTTGCGTCGGACTCGCCCCAAGCGTTGATCCAGCAGATACCGGCTTCCAGTTGATGAATCACGCGGTGAGCGCGGTTCAGGTCTTTGGTAACGATACCGGCGGCCAGGCCGAAGTCGGTGTCGTTGGCGCGGCGGATCACTTCTTCTTCGGTTTCGTAGGAGAGGATCGCCATCACTGGGCCGAAGATTTCTTCGCGAACGATGGTCATCTCGTCGGTGCAGTCGGTGAACACGGTTGGAGCCACGAATGCGCCTTTGGCGAATTCGCCGTCGGTCAGACGATCGCCCCCGCACAGAACACGCGCGCCTTCTTCTTTACCCTTGGCGATGTAACCCAGCACGCTTTCCATGTGGGCGAAGCTGACCAGTGGGCCGAAGTTGGTGTTCTCGTCTTCCGGGTTGCCAACGCGGATGCGTGCAACGCGCTCGACGATCTTGGCTTCGAAAGCGGCTTTCAGGTGGCTCGGCACGAATACGCGAGTGCCGTTGGTGCAGACCTGACCGGAGCTGTAGAAGTTGGCCATCATGGCGGTGTCGGCAGCGCGATCCAGATCGGCGTCGTCGCAGATGATCAGCGGGGACTTGCCGCCCAGTTCCATGGTCACGTCTTTCAGCGAAGATGCCGAAGCGCTGGCCATGACTTTCTTGCCGGTGTCGGTGCCGCCAGTGAACGAGATCTTCTCGATGCGCGGGTGCTCGGTCAGCCAGGTGCCGACTTCACGGCCGCTGCCGGTCAGAACGTTGAACACGCCATCCGGTACGCCGGCCGCGGTGTAGATCTCGGCCAGTTTCAGGGTGGTCAGCGAGGTGACTTCGCTTGGCTTGAAGATCATCGCGTTACCGGCAGCCAGTGCTGGTGCGGATTTCCACAGAGCGATCTGGATCGGGTAGTTCCACGCGCCGATACCGGCGACAACGCCCAGCGGCTCGCGACGGGTGTAGACGAAAGCGGTGTCACGCAGCGGGATCTGCTCGCCTTCGATGGCGGGTACCAGGCCTGCGTAGTATTCCAGCACATCGGCACCGGTGACGATGTCGACATACTTGGTTTCGGAGAACGACTTGCCGGTGTCCAGGGTTTCCAGCGCGGCCAGTTCATCGTTGCGCTCGCGCAGGATGTCGACGGCACGACGCAGGATGCGCGAACGCTCCATGGCGGTCATCGCAGCCCAGATTTTCTGGCCCTTTTCGGCGCTGACGACGGCGCGCTCGACGTCTTCCTTGGTCGCACGTTGTACCTGTGCGAGGACTTCACCGTTAGCCGGGTTGATGGCTTCGAAAGTGGCGTCGCTGCTGGCGTCACTGTAGCCGCCATCGATGTAGAGTTTTTGCAGTTCGAAACGGGCCATAAAGTCCTCGCAAGTGCATAAGTGATTGGCTTCAGGCGCCGAGCGTATCTTCGTGCTCTAGCTCACCTTCTTGGCCAGTTGGAAATCCATGTATTCGTAAGCGATCCGTTGCGCCTGCGTGGTGTCGAAAGCGTCTCCCGACAGCGCGCCGCGCAACCACAAACCGTCAATCAACGCTGCCAGTCCACGGGCGGCGTTACGCGCATCTTCGAGCGGCAACACACGGCGGAACTCGCAGCACAGGTTGGAATACAGACGGTGATCGTTGATCCGCTGCAACCTGTGCAAAGACGGCTGGTGCATGCTGGTGGCCCAGAAGGCCAGCCAGGTTTTCATTGCCGGGCCATTGACCTGGCTGGCGTCGAAGTTGCCTTCGATGATCACCTGCAGATGCGCCCGTGGGCTGTCATCTGCCAGCGCTTGGCGGCGCAGGGTGACGTTCTCGCTGAGGACGCTCATCAGATACCGCATCGTGGCGGCAATCAGGCCGTTCTTGTCCTGAAAGTAATGACTGATGATGCCATTCGAGACACCGGCCAAACGGGCGATCAGCGCAATGCTGGCGTCCCCCATTCCGACCTGATCGACCGCTTGCAAAGTGGCTTCGATCAGTTGTTGGCGGCGGATGGGTTGCATACCGACCTTGGGCATCTTGCACATCTCCTTAGGCCTTCCGAGGGGCGATAAACGCCTATCGGATTGAGGGCCAGTCTATTTTGTTTTGATTGAACGTTCAATCAACAAAGAATAAGATCTGCGACAAATCGTCGCTGCTTACAGATTTTTCCTACATGTAAATGGCGATAAACCGACATCCGAAAATGCTCGAAACCTGCGCGGGGCATGGCGCGGTTCGCGGTTCGATGGACGTGTTGAAAGGGCAAGACGCTCAGGCTCAAGTTTCGGATGAACGTCCGGGCTTCGGCCACGAAAGCGATTCGTGACGCCATTTCTGCAGGTTCGAGCTTTTTTCGGGGTGTCTTTATATCACCCACCGGTCGGCTGCCAACTAACCGATTGGTCGGGTTCCGCGTTGCCTTGTGTTCTTCTCTCGCACTGCCTGGAGCATTTGTGCCATGAGTTCTGCCTCTCTTATAAAGACCCCGCCCGAGAAGGTGACGGTCAACGGTTGGGTGTTCTACACCTCTACCGCGTTGATTCTGTTGTTGACCGCCATTCTGATTATCGCCCCGCAAGAGGCCGGCAGAATGTTGGGTGTGGCCCAGGCCTGGTTGTCGCGCAGCTTCGGCTGGTACTACATGGTGGTGATAGCCGCCTATCTGGTATTCGTCATCGGTCTGGCGTTTTCGTCTTACGGCAAGCTCAAACTGGGCAGCAAGGACGACACCCCTGATTTCAGCTACGGCGCCTGGGCGGGCATGCTGTTCTCGTCGGGTATCGGCATCTCCTTGTTGTACTTCGGTGCATCCGAGCCGCTGGATCACTACTTCAATCCGCCGGAAGGCGCGTCGGCCACCAACATGGCGGCACGTCAGGCTGTGCAACTGACTTTCCTGCACTGGGGCCTGCACGGCTGGGCGATCTACGCATTGGTCGGTCTGGCCGTGGCGTACTTCGCGTACCGTCATAACCAGCCGCTGGCACTGCGTTCGGCGCTGTATCCGCTGGTCGGTGAGCGTTGGGTCAAAGGCGCGGCCGGTCATGCGGTGGACGGCTTCGGCATGTTCGTGACCCTGCTGGGTCTGGTGACGAACCTGGGGATTGGTTCGCTGCAAGTGTCGTCGGGCCTTGAAAACCTGTTCGGCATGGAACACAGCAACACCAACCTGCTGATCGTGATCATCGTGATGAGCACCGTGGCGACCATCGCTGCCGTGTCCGGCGTGGAAAACGGCATCCGTCGTCTGTCCAACCTGAACATCGTGCTGTTCAGCGGTCTGCTGATTTTCGTGCTGCTGTTCGGCCCGACCCTGCACCTGCTCAACGGCTTCGTGCAGAACGTCGGCGACTACCTCAACGGCGTGGTGCTGAAGACCTTCGACCTGTACGTCTATGAAGGCGACAGTGAAAAGTCCGACCGCTGGCTGGGTCTGTGGACGCTGTTCTACTGGGCATGGTGGATTTCCTGGGCCCCGTTCGTAGGCATGTTCATCGCGCGTATTTCCCGTGGTCGTACCGTGCGTGAGCTGGTGGCCGGCGTGCTCCTGATTCCGCTGGGCTTCACCTTGGCGTGGCTGTCGATCTTCGGTAACTCGGCACTGGACCTGGTGATGAACCATGGAGCGGTGGAACTCGGCAAGACGGCGCTCGAGCAGCCGTCGATGGCGATCTACCAACTGCTCGAGCATTACCCTGCATCCAAAGTCGTGATCGGTGTATCGATCTTCGTTGGTTTCGTGCTGTTCCTGACCCCGGCCGACTCCGGCGCGGTGATGATGGCCAACCTTTCGTGCAAGGGCGGCAACGTCGACGAAGACGCGCCGCACTGGCTGCGGATCTTCTGGTCGGTGGTGATCACGCTGGTGACCATCGGTCTGCTGTTCGCCGGTAACTTCGAAGCCATGCAAACCATGGTGGTGCTGGCCGGTCTGCCGTTCTCGGTGGTGCTGGTGTTCTTCATGTTCGGCCTGCACAAGCAGATGCGCCAGGACGTGCAGATCGAACAGGAGCAAGCGCAACTGGCTGAGCGCGGTCGTCGTGGTTTCAGCGAGCGTCTGACTCAACTGGATCTGCAACCGAGCCAATCGGTAGTGCAGCGTTTCATGGACAAGCAAGTCAGCCCGGCGCTGGAAGATGCTGCCGCGCAAATGCGTGCGCAGGATCTGCAAGTACAGACGCTGCTGGGCAAGTCCAAGCGTTGCATGGGTGTGCGCATCGAGATGGAAGAGGGCAACCCTTTCGTCTACGAAGTGAGCCTTGAAGGCTACCTCGCGACACCGTCCGAATCGGTGGAGTCTGAAGAGGCGCGTCAGCGTTTCTATCGCGCCGAGGTGTATCTGCACAACGGCAGCCAGGATTACGACCTGATGGGCTTCACGCAGGATCAGATCACGCGGGATGTGCTCGATCAGTTTGAAAGCCATCGGCAGCTCCTTGGCCGGGTGTATAGCTAAGTTGTAAGTGCTGCGGTGTTTCTGTCTGAAGCACCGCGCCAACTCTATCGCCAGCAGGCTGGCCCCCACATTGGAATGCATTCTCCTGTGGGAGCCAGCCTGCTGGCGATGGGGTCATCAACTTCAACACTGTATTGCCAGATATCCCGATAAACAAAAACGCCGCGATCCTCTCGCGGCGTTTTTGTGTCCGGGGTCTTACCCCAGGTTCTTGCCCAGCAGCGCGTGATACAACTCGCTGTCGCCAAGGATCCCCACCACATGATTGTTATCGTGCAGCACCAGTTTGTTGCCGGTCTGATAACGAATCTGCAAAGCGTCACGCATGCCGATATTGGAGTCCACCAGCGTTGGTCGGCGTTCCAGCCCTTCGACCGCTTGCCCCGGTGCCCAGTTCTGCAAGTCCAGCACCGAACCGTTCTGCCGCGCACCCTTGATCGTATTGCCTTCGGCCAGATCCAGCCACGAGTCGCCGCCCGGGTCGAGGCATACCGAACCGTTGATGCGTTTGCACTTGTCCAGCGTGCGCATCAGGCTGCGTCCGCAAAGCACGTTGAGCGGATTGGTATGCGCCACAAACGTGCGCACATATTCGTCTGCCGGGTTCAGCACGATCTCTTCCGGCACGCTGTACTGGATGATCCGCCCGTCTTTCATGATCGCGATGCGGCTGCCGAGTTTCAGCGCCTCGTCGAGGTCGTGGCTGACGAACACGATGGTTTTGTTCAGCTTGCGTTGCAGTTCCAGCAGCTCGTCCTGCAAACCCTGGCGGATCAGCGGATCGAGTGCCGAGAACGGTTCGTCCATCAGCAGAATATCGGCGTCCATCGCCAGTGCCCGGGCCAGACCGACACGCTGTTGCATGCCGCCCGAGAGTTCGTCAGGCTTCTTGTTACGCCATTGGGTCAGACCCACCAGTTCGAGTTTTTCATCGACCAGTTTTTTGCGTTCTTTCTCCGGACGTCCCTGCATTTCCAGACCGAAACTGATGTTCTCGCGTACCGTCAGCCAAGGCATCAGGGCGAATTTCTGGAACACCATGGCGATGCGTTGGGTGCGCATCATTTTCAGCTCGGCCGGGGTGCACGAGGCGATGTCGATCTGCCTGCCTTCGTGCTCGACGAACAGTTTGCCGCGACTGACGGTGTTGAGGCCGTTGATGCAACGCAGCAGGCTCGATTTGCCGGAGCCGGAAAGCCCCATCAGCACGCAAATCTCGCCTTTGTTGATGTCCAGGCTGGCCTTTTCCACACCGACAATCTGCCCGGTCTTTTTCAGGATCTCGTTGCGGGTCATGCCCTGATCAAGCAGCTTGAGCGCCTCGCGCGGGTCCTTGGAGAAGATTACGTCGACGTCTTCGAAGCGAATTATGCTCATGCGTCACCCCCTGCTTTGGCGTCGGGTTGTTTGCAGATACGGTCGAGCATGATCGCCAGCAATACAATCGCCAGGCCCGCTTCGAAGCCCAGGGCGATATCAGCAGTGTTCAGTGCGTTGACCACCGGTTTGCCGAGTCCGTCGGCGCCTACCAGTGCCGCGATCACCACCATCGACAACGACAGCATGATGCACTGAGTGATGCCGGCAGCGATGCTCGGCATGGCGTGTGGCAGTTCAATCCGTGAGAGCAGTTGGCGACGCGAGCAGCCGAAGGCCTTGCCGGCGTCCATCAGTTCTTGCGGGACATCGCGGATGCCCAGGTAGGTCAGGCGGATCGGCGCAGCGATGGCGAATACCACCGTGGAGATCAGGCCCGGCACCACACCCAGCCCGAAGAGGGTCAGGGTAGGAATGAGGTAAACGAAGGTCGGTACGGTCTGCATCAGATCGAGTACCGGACGCATTATTGTGTAGAACATCGGTTTATGCGCGGCGACGATGCCCAACGGCACGCCGATAACCACGCAGACCAGGGTCGCGAACAGCACCTGGGCGAGGGTTTCCATGGTTTCCTGCCAGTACCCCAGATTGAGGATAAGCAGAAAGGAGGCGATGACGAAAACGGTCAGGCCCCATTTGCGTTGAATGAAATGGGCGAGCAGGGCGATGAGGCCGATCAAGACAAAAGGGTTGAACCAGGTCAGCGCAAACGTCACGCCGTGGATCATCGTTTCCAGGGTCACGGCGATTGCGTCGAAGGTGCTGGCGCCGTGTTGCGTCAACCATTCAACGAAGCTCGCAATGTACTGGCCTAAAGGTATTTTCTGATCAATCAGCATGGTAGTGAACGTCCGCATGCAAGGAAATAAACAGCCCGGGCAGGCGAACCTGCCCGGCATAAGCGATTACTGATTCAACTTGGCTTTCACGGCCTCCAGGCCTGGTTTACCGTCAGTGGTGGTCACGCCAGCGAGCCAGGTATCGAGCACCTGTGGATTCTTTTTCAGCCAGGCCTTGGCGGCCGCTTCAGGCTTCATCTTGTCGTCGAGGATGTTGCCCATCAGTTCACTTTCCATGTCGACGGTGAACTCCAGGTTTTTCAGCAACTGACCGACGTTGCTGCATTCCGTGGCGTAGCCCTTGCGGGTGTTGGTCGCAACGGTCGCGGCACCGAAGTCGGGGCCGAAGAAGTCGTCACCACCGGTCAGGTATTGAATCTTGAAGCGCTTGTTCATCGGGTGCGGCGCCCAGCCGAGGAACACCACGGCGGTGTCGCGTTTCTGTGCGCGGTCAACCTGCGACAGCATGCCCGCTTCGGACGACTCGACCACTTTGAAACCGGCGCTTTTCAGGCCGAAGGCATCTTTGTCGATCATGCTCTGGATCAGACGGTTGCCGTCGTTGCCAGGCTCGATGCCGTAGATCTTGCCGTCGAGTTCCTTCTTGAATTTGGCGATGTCGGCGAAGTCATGCAGACCTTTGTCATACAAGGCTTGCGGCACGGCGAGGGTGTACTTGGCGCCCTTGAGGTTGGTGCGCACGGTGTCCACGGTGCCGGCATCGCGGTAGGCCTTGATGTCGTTTTCCATGGTCGGCATCCAGTTACCGAGGAACACGTCCATGTTCTTGCCGTCGGCCAGCGACTTGTAGGTCACAGGCACGGAAATCATGGTGGTCTTGGTTTTGTAACCGAGGGCGTTGAGCACGACGCTGGTGGTCGCGGTGGTTGCGGTGATGTCGGTCCAGCCGACATCGGAGAAATTCACGGTACTGCATTGAGCGGGTTCTGCTGCTTGCGCCAGTAACGGCAGACTCAGCATGGCGGCCAACAACAACGACGGGGAACCTTTCATGGATGGACTCCTTGGTGTTTTTTTTGGCAGTGTTCCGACTGGACCACCGCACTTATAGGTTGCGGTTGGATGGCGTTCTGGAGACAGCTCTACCGCGGCGCCTTGCAATCGAGTCGATACGATCATGTACCAGTGAAAATCTGACGCCTACAGGGTGCGTCGTATCCAGTACAGGGATGGTCGTATCTAGTGTCAGTGACGTCGTTTACAGCTTTTTTTAGCCCCGTCTGGCCATCTGGACCGCAAAAAAACGGCGGAAAACCGGGATAAAAACGGCGCGGCGTTGGCGGACATGAGTGCGTCGGTGTCAGACGCCGGACAACCCGACAAAAGCCTGATGATGCGGGCATTCCGGCGGATCGCAGCTTGAGCGTAGCAGCTCCGCCAGCGGGCGCTTCGTGCCCGGGTCCCGCCTCCTCAGGAGCTCTGCAGCAATGGCTATCAGCGTTTTCGACCTGTTCAAAATCGGCATCGGCCCCTCCAGTTCCCACACCGTCGGGCCGATGCGCGCCGCCGCATTGTTTGTCGAGTCGTTGCGTAACAAACATCAACTGGAGCAGGTGCGCCGCATCGAGGTGCAGCTGTTCGGTTCGCTATCAGCCACCGGCATCGGTCACGGCAGCGACAACGCGGTGATCATGGGCCTGATGGGCGAGTGGCCGGACGCAATCGACCCGTCGCAAATCGGCCCGCGCATCCAGGCCCTGCGCGAAACTCACACCCTTTTATTGGATGGTCGCTTGTCGGTGCCGTTTGTCTGGGCCCGGGACATGCGCCTGATCGACGAAAACCTGCCGTTCCATCCCAACGCCATGACCCTGATTGCCGAGGGTGATCACGGTGAACTGCATCGCGACACCTACTATTCGGTGGGCGGCGGTTTTGTCGTGGATGAGGCGCAGGCTTCCAGCGGCGTGGTCGATCTGGATCGCACTGAGCTGCCATACGATTTTTCCAGCGCAGTCGAGCTGCTGGAACTGTGCAAGAAGCACAATCTGCGCGTCGCCGAGTTGATGCTGGCCAACGAGAAGATCTGGCGCAGCGAAGAAGAAATCCGCGCCGGCCTGATGAAACTCTGGCGAGCGATGCAGGATTGTGTGGAACAAGGTCTGAAGCACGAAGGCATCCTGCCGGGCGGTCTCAACGTGCGGCGGCGTGCGGCCAAGTTGCACCGTAGCCTTCAAGAGTTGAACAAGCCCAACGTGATCGGCTCGACGCTGAGCGCGATGGAGTGGGTCAACCTGTTCGCCCTCGCGGTGAACGAGGAAAACGCCGCCGGCGGGCGCATGGTCACGGCGCCAACCAACGGCGCGGCGGGGATCATTCCTGCGGTGCTGCACTACTTCATGAAGTTCAGCGAAGTGGTGACCGAGGCCAACGTGGTCGATTACTTCCTCAGTGCGGCGGCGGTGGGCATCCTCTGTAAAAAGAATGCGTCGATCTCCGGTGCCGAAGTCGGTTGTCAGGGTGAGGTCGGCTCGGCCTGCGCGATGGCAGCGGCAGGGCTGGCGGAAATCCTCGGCGCGTCTCCGGAACAGTTGTGCAACGCGGCGGAAATTGGCCTGGAACATAACCTCGGCCTGACCTGCGATCCGGTCGGCGGACTGGTGCAGGTGCCGTGCATCGAGCGCAACGCGATTGCCGCAGTGAAGGCAATCAATGCGGCGCAAATGGCCTTGCGCGGGGATGGTCAGCACTTTATTTCGCTGGACCGGGTGATCCGCACCATGCGCGATACCGGCGCCGATATGCATGACAAATATAAAGAGACATCGCGCGGTGGTTTGGCGGTCAGTGCGGTGGAGTGCTGATGCCGCATCGCTCCCATCGCTCCCATCGCTCCCATCGCTAGCAGGCTAGCTCCCACAGGTTCTCTGGTGTTGCTGATATTTTGATCACACCGCAAATCCCTGTGGGAGCCAGCCTGCTGGCGATCAGGGCCAGACCAGTCAAAACTGCGCGTTAAGTGAACACAGTCATTCAAACACGCCACCTTTTAGCGCGTCGCAATCAGACAAGAACCTTTCCCACCCGAGAGGCGCCCCCAAAGCCTCCTACCGTCCGTCACCCGTGCTTGCGGTGACACTCAGAAACATCGGCGCGCAGGCCCGTTCCCACAAGTGCTACCGATTTGCTCACACGCAACGGAGCAGAGCTTTCGCCGCCGCTGATGGCACTTCGAAATACCTTTTGTCGGACGTCTCGTATAGACACGTCGCGACGTCGTTTTCAGGAGTTATTGAACGGCCATTCAATTTTAGGCATGGCAATTGCTCTGTCATAACAAAGCCCGTCTCCCACGCGAGAACGATGGCAATAACAAGAGCCTCCGCCTGAGGCCATCACCCGCTTTGTGTGAGGAGATACCGCGATGACGTCGTTCAACTCCGGGGCCCAACCCCAGAACCGTGCGCCTCAATCCATCGGCTTTCTGCTGCTGGACAATTTCACGCTGATTTCCCTGGCATCCGCAGTAGAACCCCTGCGCATGGCCAACCAATTGTCCGGTCGTGAGCTGTATCGCTGGAGCACCCTCACCGTCGATGGCGGCCAGGTTTGGGCCAGTGACGGTCTGCAAATCACTCCCGACGCCTCCATGCACAAAGCCCCGCCACTCGATACCGTGATTGTCTGCGGCGGCATTGGCATTCAACGCACCGTCACCCGTGAACACGTGTCATGGCTGCAAAGTCAGGCGCGCCAGTCGAAGCGTCTTGGCGCCGTGTGCACCGGCAGTTGGGCACTGGCTTGCGCCGGTCTGCTCGACGGTTTCGATTGCAGCGTGCACTGGGAATGTCTGGCCGCGATGCAGGAAGCTTTCCCGCGTGTGGCCATGAGCACACGCCTGTTCACCCTCGACCGCAACCGTTTCACCAGCTCCGGTGGTACTGCGCCGCTGGACATGATGCTGCACCTGATCAGCCGCGATCACGGACGTGAACTGTCCGCCGCGATTTCCGAGATGTTCGTCTACGAACGCATCCGCAACGAACAGGATCACCAGCGCGTGCCGCTCAAGCACATGCTTGGCACCAACCAGCCGAAGTTGCAGGAAATCGTCGCGCTGATGGAGGCCAATCTGGAAGAGCCGATCGACCTCGACGAACTGGCGGTGTACGTCGCCGTGTCGCGTCGTCAGCTGGAGCGGCTGTTCCAGAAATACCTGCACTGCTCGCCGTCGCGCTATTACTTGAAGCTGCGCCTGATCCGCGCCCGGCAACTGCTCAAGCAGACGCCAATGTCGATCATCGAAGTGGCGTCGGTCTGCGGGTTTGTGTCGACGCCGCACTTCTCCAAGTGCTACCGCGAATACTTCGGCATTCCGCCGCGTGACGAGCGCGTAGGCTCCAACACCACCCAGCAAGTGGCGATGATGCCGCTGCCGCAAGCGCTGGTGCTGTCGCCGCTGTCGGGGCCGATGTCGGCGTTGAGCCAGGCGCGTAATGAGTCGACGTTTGCCAGCGTAAGGCTGTAGACCGAGTCATCGTTCTTCGCGAGCAAGCTCGCTCCCACACTGGAATGCATTTCAACCGTGGGAGCGAGCTTGCTCGCGAATGGATCTATCAGGCGCTGCGGGTCTGTTGGTAATCCGCCAGCGCCGGCAGCAACTGTCTGTCGATGGCCTGCCGCACGGCGGGCTGGATACTGGCGCCGCTGGTGTACATGTCCTTGACCATCTTGCGCAGCTCATATGCCCGGGCATCATCCAGACCGCGCACTGCACACTCACATGCCTGTTCTGCCGTGGTGCCGCTCGGCGTTTGAATTCCCAACGCCTTGAGCTGGCCCAACAGGTCTTCCTGATCAATCAAATCGGCGTACATCATGAGGCGAATCCTTCTTTGGCAACGGAGGTCGTGGCTCGATTCTGGTAGGCATACGGGGGGAGGGCAAGGGCGTTTTGTCGCAGTGTCTACATTGGTTATGAGCATGTCGTTTTTGGCCAAGTCGCCGAACAGCGGAATGGTCACACTGGCCCCAGCTACTTCACGAAGGTTTGGTCACCCTCGCCTGGCGGCTCCTCAACAGTACCCTCTGCCCCGATCCTGTCACGGCTTGTATCGGGGCTTTTTTTGGTCGTGAACCAGACTGCCGAGGTGGATTCTTCGCGAGCAGGCTCACTCCCACATTTGGAATGCATTTCCCCTGTGGGAGCCAGCCTGCTGGCGATGAACGATGACGCGGTCTAGCGTTGCAACACCAGAATCCGCGACAACAGCTCATCCCGGTCGATATAGCAGCCCTGAAAATGCCGTGCGCCGGTCGCCGGATCAAACGCATTGCGCGCATGCAGAGTCCGGCGATTATCGAAACACCACAGCTCTCCGGGATTAAGCCGCTGCATCAGCCGGAAGCGCGGCTCGCGGGTCATCGCAATAAAGCGCCGATAAGCCCGATACAACAACGGCATTTGCTCCACCGACGTATCGAACGCGCCACGCAGAAAGTTCGCCATGCGAATCTCCGAAACCTGCCCCAGTACGTTCAGCGCAATGATCGGCGCCAGGCAGCGATAGTCGCTGTGGCGATCCTTGTTGCGAAACTCAACGGGGATTTCACACAGGGCCTGAAACGACTCGGGATCTTCCTGGCGCAAGGCGTCGGCAATCGCAAAGCCGTCGACGAAAATACTCTCGCCACCCTCGGCGTCATTCACCAGACAATGCAGAAATTGCAGCCCCGGTTGCAGCTCGCGGGTCGGCAGATCCGTGTGCAGTGGCAGGTTGAAAGCGGTGTAGGCATTGCTGTCGGCGTCGGCCTTGGATTGCACGTTGAACAGCACACCGAAATTGCTTTCGCGGATGAAGGAGATCCGTTGTGCGATCAACTTCAGCGAGCCGGGCTCGGTGGGCACGCCACGGACCTGAGTCAGGCCGATGTCGCGCACGGCGATCAGCCATTGCAGCAGCGCCGCGTTGTCGTTCATCAACGCTGCATATTCGAACACCGGCAGCTGCAAATCGCTGCGCCATAGATAAGCTTTGGGTTTGGCGGCCAGACGCTCGGCGCGGGACTGATCGTCATAGGCGTGGGCGCGCAGCCAGCCCGGATCGAAACGGCTGAGGTGGCCGTCCTGCCAATCGATGTGCAAACAGCCATCGGTAGCGATATGTGCAGCGGCAGGGGCGAGGTCGTGCGCGGCATCGACAATCTCGAATACCTGCTCACGGGTGACGTTGTAGACGCATTGCGGGCACGGACAGTTATCGCGCAGCCATGCATGGTGAAACGGGCTGATACGGCCATCGGCCCATTCAATCGAAACGCGATCCGCCAGGCTCTGCACGCCGCTTAGCGCGCTGATCAACGGATAAGTACGGAAGTCGGCAACAGCGGCAGCGGTGTTCATGACGGCTCCTTGCGATGGATGAATTTACCGGGCAGGTGGCAGGGCGATAACCCGGCCGATGTAAGCGGGGGCGGGCAGGTCTTGCTGGTCGACGACGATGGTTTGCAGGCGGTTCAGGGTGTCAGGGCTGAACGGTGCTGAACGCGGGCCGGCGAGATCGACGTGGAGCAGCATCTGCTCATTGCCAGCCAGTTCCTGGTCATCACCGACCTTGTGCAGGCTGTGATAGAGATGCACGCGCTTGGCGTCGTGACCGATGATTTGCGTGCGCACTTCGACTTCGGTGTCGAGCTTCACTTCGTGCAGATAGTTGAGGTGCAGTTCGAGAGTGAACAACGAATTGCCGCTGGCTTCGCGGTTGTTGCTGTCCATGCCGAGGCGATCCATCAGGGCATCGGTGGCGTAGCTGAAAATCAGCAGGTAGAAGGCGTCGCGCAGATGGCCGTTGTAGTCGACCCAGTCGGGGATGATGCGGGTCTGGTAGGTGGTGAGGCTGGGCATGATTTATGTTCCAACATTGATGGTGACTGGACGGTTGCTTTCGCGGGCAAGCCCGCTCCCACAGGGGATCGCATTCCAATGTGGGAGCGGGCTTGCCCGCGAAGAGGCCGGTACTGCTGACCTCAATCTGCAAGGATCACTCGCTGAAACTCATCCCATGCTTCTCTTTGGTGGTCTTCACCGCTTCCAGCACCGCCAGCAGGCAGTCATCACGATAGCGTTCCAGCGCCGAAATACTGTGGCGGCCGAGCTGATCGCTGGTGCCATCCACCACGTCATCAATCAACTTGTCGGTCAGCTCGGGTGCCGGCAGATACGTCCATGGCAACTGCAACGCCGGGCCGAATTGCGACATGAAGTGGCGCATGCCGGCATCGCCACCAGCCAGGGTGTAAGTCAGGAAAGTGCCCATGAACGACCAACGCAAACCAGCGCCAAAGCGGATCGCATCGTCGATTTCGCCGGTGGTTGCCACGCCGTCATTCACCAGGTGCAGAGCCTCGCGCCACAGTGCTTCGAGCAAGCGGTCGGCGATGAATCCCGGTACTTCCTTGCGCACATGCAGCGGACGCATGCCGAGGGATTCGTAGACTTTCATTGCCGCTTGCACGGCCTCCGGCGCGGTGTTCTTGCCGCCGACCACTTCCACCAGCGGCAACAGGTAAACCGGGTTGAACGGGTGACCGACCACGCAGCGTTCCGGGTGGGTCGAGCTTTCGTAAAACTCACTCGGCAACAGGCCGGAAGTGCTGGAGCCGATCAAGGCGTTCGGTTTGGCGGCGGCGCTGATTTTGCTGTGCAGTTCGAGTTTCAGTTCCAGACGCTCGGGGGCGCTTTCCTGAATGAAGTCGGCGTCACGCACGCATTCTTCGATGGTTGCAACGAAGCGCAGGCGATCTTGCGAGGCACCCGGTGCCAGACCGCTTTTCTCCAGCGCACCCCAGGCGTTGGCCACGCGTTTGCGCAGCGCCGCTTCAGCGCCGGGCGCCGGGTCCCAGGCCACCACGTCGAGGCCATGGGCGAGAGCACGGGCAACCCAGCCACTGCCGATGACACCGCTGCCCAGCGCGGCGAAGGTTTTGATTTCGGTGATAAAGCTCATGGCGACGTCCTGAAAGAGTTCGGTGATCCATTGTGGGAGCGAGCCTGCTCGCGAAGAGGCCAGTACATCCGATAAACATTCTTCGGCAGCTGTACCGTATTCGCGAGCAGGCTCGCTCCCACAGGGGGAAGTGGTGTGAAGGGTTTAACCGCGCTGGGTCAGGCCCATTTTTTTGCGGCCTTCAGCCGGCGTCAGCACCCGGGCGCCGAGGCGGCTGAGGATTTCAGTGGCGCGCTCGACCAGTTGGCCGTTGGTCGCCAACACGCCTTTATCCAGCCACAGGTTGTCTTCTAGCCCTACCCGCACGTTGCCGCCGAGCAACACTGCTTGTGCGGCCATCGGCATCTGCATGCGACCGATGCCGAAACCAGCCCAGACCGCATCCGCCGGCAAGTTATCGACCATGGCTTTCATGGTGGTGGTGTCAGCCGGAGCGCCCCACGGAATGCCCAGGCACAGTTGGAACAGCGGATCGTGGAGCAAACCTTCCTTGATCATCTGCTTGGCGAACCACAGGTGACCGGTATCGAAAATCTCCAGCTCGGCCTTCACGCCCAGCTGGGTGATGCGCTTGGCCCCGGCGCGCAGTTGCGCGGGAGTAGAGACATAAATCGTGTCGCCATCACCGAAATTCAGCGTGCCGCAATCGAGGGTGCAG
This sequence comes from Pseudomonas sp. McL0111, assembly GCF_052567255.1. NCBI lineage: Bacteria > Pseudomonadati > Pseudomonadota > Gammaproteobacteria > Pseudomonadales > Pseudomonadaceae > Pseudomonas > Pseudomonas sp. McL0111. The sequence continues at coordinate 2,066,814 of NZ_CP199585.1, forward strand.
ATTTCCGGCAGCAGTTCTTCGACGTGCGCCAGACGAGTCAGCGGGCCAACCAGATCGGTGTTCGGGCCGAACTCCATCGGGTTTTCGCCGGCACCGATTTCGAGGTCACCGCCCATACCCGCAGTGAGGTTGACGATGATGTCGACGTCAGCCTCGCGGATGCGCTCCATCACTTCGCGGTACAGCGCCACGTCACGGCTGAACTTGCCGGTCTGCGGATCACGCACGTGGCAATGCACTACGGTGGCGCCGGCCTTGGCGGCTTCCACCGCAGCGGCGGCGATCTGTTTCGGGGTGACCGGCACATGTGGGCTTCTGGCGGTCGTGTCGCCAGCACCGGTAAGTGCGCAGGTGATGATGACGTCGTGGTTCATGGTGCGGTTTCCTTCAGGCGTGATGGGTCTGTCCGCAGCCCGTTTCGGGCGGCGAAGCGTCGTTCAGTTCCCTCTCCCTCTGGGAGAGGGTCAGAGTGAGGGGGGCTTCAATCGAGGATTATTTACTGGTCAGTTGCAGGTTCTCGGCGGCCGGTTTGCCGTCGAAAGTGGTCACGCCTTCAAGCCAGCGCGCCTTGTCCTGCGGGTGATCCTTGAGCCATTGTTTGGCCGACTCGAAGGCGTCCTTGTGATCGAGCAGCGGCTGCATCATCCGGCTCTCGTCTTCGGCGGTGTAGGTCAGGTTGCTCAGCAGACGACCGACGTTCGGGCATTGATCGGCGTACTTCGGCGCGGTGACAGTCCACACGGTGGCCATGCCTTCGTTCGGGCCGAGGGCGTCGTCGCTGCCGGTGAGGTAAGTCATTTTGACGTTGACGTTCATCGGGTGCGGCGCCCAGCCGAAGAACACCACGGCTTCATTGCGGCGCACGGCGCGATCGACGGCGGCGAGCATCCCGGCTTCACTGGACTCGACCAGCTGGAACTTGCCGAGGCCGAACTGGTTCTTGGCGATCATTGCCTTGATCTGCGTATTGGCGCCCGAGCCCGGCTCGATACCGTAAATCTTGCCGCCGAGTTCTTTTTCGAACTTGGCAATGTCGGCGAAGGTTTTCAGACCTTTGTCCGCCAGATAGGTCGGCACGGCGAGCGTGGCGCGGGCGTCCTTGAGGCTTGGCGCTTGCAGCACCTTGACCTGATTGGCATCGACGAACGGGGTGATGGTCTGGGTCATCAGCGGGTTCCAGTAACCGAGGAACAGGTCCAGCCGCTGATCGCGAATCCCGGCGAAGATGATCTGCTGGGAGGCGCTGGTTTGTTTGGTGTTGTAGCCGAGGCCGTCGAGCAGTACCTGAGTCATGGCGCTGGTGGCGATCACGTCAGTCCAGTTCACTACACCCATGCGCACGTTCTGGCACGACGCGGGTTCGGCCGCCATGACGCTGGCGCTCAACAAAGCGGTACCACTGAGTGCAAGAACACAGCTGCTGATCAGTCGTTTCATGTCAGGTTCCTCGGCAGGTCGTTATTGTGAGTTCCGGCGTCTGTCGCGCCGGTGATGCAAAGTTACCCAGCAACGCCCCGATGAAAGCGCACTGCGGCGACTGGCATTTGCACTGTAGCGACCTGCACTCTTGAACGGCGATCACAAACGGCGTATCAACGATCCACGCTACCCGCCAACCGAGTGCGCACATGTCCCAGGATTTCTACTTTTTGCTGATGCCGGGTTTCTCCGCCATCGGTTTTATTTCGGCCATCGAACCGCTGCGCGTGGCCAACCGCTTTCGTGGCGAGTTGTACCGTTGGCATGTGCTGAGCGCCGATGGCGGGGCAGTGCTGGCGAGTAACGGCATGTCGGTCAACGCCGACGCGGCGCTGGAACCGCTGAAGAAAGGCGCGACGCTGCTGGTGGTCGCCGGTTTCGAACCGCTGAAGTTCGCCACCCCGGCGCTTGAGCATTGGCTGCGTCGCCTCGATAACGAAGGCGTGACCCTCGGAGCCATCGACACCGGCAGCTTCGTCCTCGCCGAGGCCGGCCTGCTCGATGGTCATCGCCTGACCCTGCACTGGGAAGCCATTGACGCCTTCAAGGAGTCTTATCCACAGCTCAGCGTGACCCAGGAGCTGTTCGAGATCGACCGTCGACGGATCACTTCTGCGGGCGGCACCGCTTCCATCGATTTGATGCTCGATCTGATCGCCCAGGCCCACGGCCCGCAACTGGCGATCCAGGTCAGCGAGCAATTCGTGCTCGGGCGTATTCGGCCGCGCAAGGATCACCAGCGCATGGAGGTCGCCACGCGCTACGGCATCAGTAACAAGAAACTGGTGCAGGTGATTGGCGAGATGGAGCAGCACAGCGAACCGCCGCTGACCACGCTGCAATTGGCGGAATCGATCAAGGTCACGCGGCGGCAACTGGAGAGGTTGTTCCGCTTGCACCTCAATGACACGCCAAGCAATTTCTACCTGCGCCTGAGGCTGGAGAAGGCTCGGCAGTTGTTACGTCAGACCGACATGAGCGTGCTCGAAGTCAGCATCGCCTGCGGCTTTGAATCGCCGTCGTACTTCACCCGCAGCTACCGCGCCAAATTCGCCCGCTGCCCCCGCGAAGACCGGCGAACCGCGCAAGCCTGACTTGAGACTGTTTTGGGAACACCATAGAACCCTGTGGGAGCGGGCTTGCCCGCGATGGCGGTGTGTAAGGCAGCATTAATGTTGAATGTGCCGGCCTCATCGCGGGCAAGCCCGGCTCCCACAGGTTCTCAATGATCTGAGGAATCGGGTTACTTCTTCACCAGCGCCGAACAGGCCGCTTTATAGGCCTCATGCTGATACTTGTTCAACGTCCCCGGCAGCTCAAAGTTATGCTTCTTCGCCTGCGCATTGATCGTCTGCGGCGACAGCAGCGTCACCTCGCAACCATCCAGCAACTGAAACACACCCTCAATCTTGAACGTGGTCGGCCCACCGGCAAACTCACCCTTCTTGCTGCGCTTCTTGATCGCAATCCGGTCAATCGAATTCTCACGTACAAATGACGCCACTTGCGCGGCGAAGCGTTTGACGTTGGCCGCTTCATCGTCATCGTCGAGGGCGATTTTCTTGGTGGAGAGGGCGATGTGGCTCAGGGCCGAACCGTCGAGAGCGGCCACGGCGATGATCGCTTCGCTGCCTTTGATTTCAATGCCGCAGATGTTCATGGTCGCGCCTTGATTGAGTGTGAGCGGGTGGCGATGGTCGCGCACCCTAAGTATTAGGTCAAAGTGGATCGCCGCTGGTCATGGCAGAATTGCCGGGACGGCTGAGCAGTAGACTCAAACACGCCGCCGCCAGTGCGAACGCTGTCAGCAGCGCGCCGACCAGTGGCGTGATTTCCAGGCTGCCCCGCGCAATCACCACGCCACCGAGCGCAGCGCCCAACGCCACGCCAAGGTGCATCGCCGATGTGTTGATGCCGACATTCGCCTCGCCAGCCTCAGGTGCGCTGTGCAGCAGGTAGTTTTGCACCACTGGCGAGATGGTCCAGCTCAACGCCATCCACACCGCGTACAGCGCCAGAAAGCTGAAAAGCGAGGTTGTGGCCCACGGCAGCAGCGCCATCACCACGGTGAACAGTGCGGGAATCAATACCAGCGCACGTCTGAACCCCAGGCGATCCGATAGCCAGCCACCGCAAAAGCCGCCGCTGATCGCCGCCAGACCGAAATACAAATAAAGATAACTCAGCGAAACACCGTCGACGCCCATGGTTTTCTGTACGTAGGGCGCCAGATAGGCGAACAGCACGAAATGTCCCGTCAGCAGTAACACCGACACCAGTTGTGCCAGCAGCAATTTCGGAATGACCAATTGTCGGCAGTAATCGAGCAGCGACAGCGGCGGGCGGCTGGCGAACGTCGGCAAAGTCGCCCGCAGCAAAACGGCAATCACCAGTGCCAGCGCCCCGAGCAGCAGAAACGGCGCCCGCCAACTGATCGCCTCGCTCAGGGCAATCCCCAGCGGAATTCCCAGCACCAGCGAACCGCTGATGCCCATGAACACGATGCCAATCGCCCGTCCGCGCAATCGCGCATCCACCAGCGAAGCGGACAGGGTCGAAGCCAACACCACCACCAGCGCACAACTGGCGGCGCTGATGATCCTGCAGACCAGCAGCATCCAGTAATCCACTGCCAGTCCCGAACCGAGATTACCCACGGCAAACGTCAGCAACGCATAGATCAGCAACGTCCGCCGTTCGACCCGTGCGGTAAACGACAGCAACGGCGCGGCGCACAAGGCAAACGTCAGGGAAAACACCGCCGTCAGTTGTCCGGCAGCACTCAGGCTGACCCCAAGCTCTCGGGACAGTAGCGGCAAAATCCCGCCCACCAGATTTTCATCGATACCGGCCACGAACGCGGCGAGGGCGAGCAGGTAGATGCGAGGATTCATGGGCTATCAATGCGGGAGAAGTGGAGGGCGATGATGGCGGGGATGATGGTTGACTGGCAAGTCAGTAAAACGTTGTTGGACAAGTGAATCGAAGCCTGCGGAAGTTATTCCACAGGCTGTGATCGTCTCTCGAAATTCTAAAGCTCAAGCTGATTGGCCGTAATTCCAAACGCCGCTGCAATTTTCTCGCGTGTCGCCTTGCGTGGCTTGGCAACGGCTTCCTGCTGGGCGAACGCCGGTTGGGAAATACCCATGCGCCCGGCGACCTCTTCCTGAGTCAGGTTGAGGTGTTCGCGCCAGGCGCGGATCGGGGTCGCGCCGTCAACCATAAGGCTGACCACCTCATGGGGGATCAGATCGGGTTGTATCTTCTGCGCGACGTATTGTGCGTAGGGAATGACCACGAAAGCAGGTTTGCCCTCGGCATCATTGATAATTTGGATGTCAGTAGGTGCGTTCATCGCGTTTTTTGACCTCTTGAATACTGACCACTTTGATTGCGCCGTCCCAGTCGAACATGACCCGATAATTACCGACTCGCAGTCGGTACGCGAAGTCATGGCCCACCAATGCTTTGACGTTGCCCACATCAGGCATGTCAGCCAGCGCAGTGATGGCATCACGAACCTGACCCTGATGAGCGGAATGCAATTTAACGAGTTGCTTAACGGCCTTTCGAGTCCAGTGGATGCTGTTCATGGAAGAATATAAGTCTTTTATAAGATTTGCGAATCTTTACTTATATTTATCAAGTGGCCAATCAACAATCATTGTCAGCATGTTGCTTGAAAGGCCCGTTATTTGGGCCTTTCAAACACTATCTGTAGGCGAGGTCAGAACACTGTGTAGGACGAAGGGCTTGTGGGCGTGAAAGCTTAAGACGACTCCAGATTTCAGCGAGTTTTCAGGACTATTCCTGCCCAATCGACTCCAAAAACTCCGACCGCTCGTCACTCATCCGCGCCACACAATCGTTCTGCGCAATCTTGAACGCCTTGCTGCCTTCCGTCGCCGGGAAGGCTTCCACCGCGCAATCGGCATCCCGGGTTTTCAGCCATTGCTGCTGGGCGGTTTTCAGTTTGGTGGTGATGTCGGTCAGTTGTGCCGGGTTTTTGCCGTAGGCGGTTTGCATGCGTTCGGACAGGCTTTTGTAGTTGTCCTTGAGCAGGTCTTCGGCGGTGGTGCGGCTGTAGGTCGAGCATTCCAGGGTCTGCACGTCGTTTTCGACGGCGTCGCAGGGGTTGTTGTCGTCAGACTCGTCGGCGGCGTGTACGCCGGTCGCAATCAGTGCCAAAGCCAGGAAGATCGATTTCATTGATGTCGCCGCTCTAAACCGGTGAAGTTCCATTGATGCGGCGAATTCTGGCTCATGATCGCGGGCTTGAACAGGTGGCCGGTCGGGTGGCTTGTCGACCCTTTGTCGCGGATTGACGCTTTCGGCAATTCCCCTGTCGTTTTTGCACCCGGTCGCCCCTGCACCGAGGCATATGCTGGCCCCAAAGCGCCGGCAGACGATTCGGCGCATGAATCGCCAATAAGGGGACGCCTGATGAGCCCAGCCGAATTACACGCCGACAGCATCGTTATCGACGGTCTGATCATTGCCAAATGGAACCGCGAGCTGTTCGAAGACATGCGCAAGGGCGGCCTGACGGCGGCCAACTGCACCGTGTCGGTGTGGGAAGGCTTTCAGGCGACCGTGAACAATATTGCCGCCAGCCAGAAGCTGATCCGCGAAAACAGCGACCTGGTGATTCCGGTGCGCACCACTGCCGATATCCGCAAGGCCAAGGAGCAGGGCAAGACCGGCATCCTCTTCGGCTTCCAGAATGCTCACGCGTTTGAAGACCAGATCGGCTATGTCGAGGTGTTCAAGCAGCTCGGCGTCGGCATCGTGCAGATGTGCTACAACACCCAGAACCTGGTCGGCACCGGTTGCTACGAGCGTGACGGCGGTTTGTCGGGTTTCGGTCGCGAAATCGTTGCCGAGATGAACCGCGTTGGCGTGATGTGCGACCTGTCCCACGTCGGCTCCAAGACGTCCGAAGAAGTCATCCTCGAATCGAAAAAACCGGTCTGCTATTCGCACTGCCTGCCGTCGGGGCTCAAGGAGCACCCACGCAACAAGTCCGATGAAGAGCTGAAATTCATCGCCGACCACGGCGGATTTGTCGGCGTGACCATGTTCGCGCCGTTCCTCGCCAAAGGCATCGATTCGACCATCGACGACTACGCCGAAGCGATCGAATACACCATGAACCTCGTCGGTGAAGACGCGATCGGCATCGGCACTGACTTCACTCAGGGGCACGGCCAGGACTTCTTCGAATACCTGACCCACGACAAGGGCTATGCCCGTCGTCTGACCAGTTTCGGCAAGATCATCAATCCGCTGGGCATCCGCACCGTCGGCGAATTCCCGAACCTGACCGAAACCCTGCTCAAGCGCGGCCACTCCGAACGTGTCGTGCGCAAGATCATGGGCGAAAACTGGGTCAACGTCCTCAAGGACGTCTGGGGCGAATAAGCCACCGCACTTCTGAATCCTTTCCCCCGGCCGTCCGCGCCGGGGGCAACAAACCAAATTTTCTGGAGTTAAGTTTCCATGGCCAAGATCGCCCCGCAATTGCCAATCGAAGTCGACAGCGAAACCGGTGTCTGGACCTCCGACGCCCTGCCGATGCTGTATGTGCCGCGTCATTTCTTCGTCAACAACCACATGGGCATCGAGGAAGTGCTGGGCGCTGACGCCTACGCCGAAATCCTCTACAAGGCCGGCTACAAATCCGCCTGGCACTGGTGTGAGAAAGAAGCCGAATGCCACGGCCTGGAAGGCGTCGCGGTGTTCGAACACTACATGAAGCGCCTGTCGCAACGCGGCTGGGGCCTGTTCAAGATTCAGGACATCGATCTCGACAAAGGCACCGCCAGCGTCAAGCTCGAACACTCGGCGTTCGTCTACGTCTACGGCAAGGTCGGGCGCAAGGTCGACTACATGTTCACCGGTTGGTTTGCCGGCGCCATGGACCAGATTCTTGAAGCGCGTGGCAGCAAGATCCGCACCGTGGCCGAGCAAGTCTACGGCGGCTCCGAAGAGGGCCACGACGACGGCCTGTTCACCGTCAAGCCGTTGTAAGTCGAGGAACCCGCCATGGCTTTCGAAGCAATGTTCCAGCCGATCCAGATCGGCAAACTGACCATCCGCAATCGCGTGCTCAGTACCGCGCACGCCGAGGTCTACGCGACCGACGGCGGCATGACCACCGACCGCTACGTCAAATATTACGAAGAGAAAGCCAAGGGCGGCATCGGCCTGGCGATTTGCGGCGGTTCTTCCAGCGTGGCCATCGACAGCCCGCAAGGCTGGTGGAAATCGGTCAACCTGGCGGACGACCGGATCATTCCGCACTTCCAGAATCTGGCCGACGCCATGCACAAGCATGGCGCCAAGATCATGATTCAGATTACCCACATGGGTCGTCGTTCGCGCTGGGATGGCGAGCACTGGCCGACCCTGCTGTCGCCATCGGGCATCCGTGAACCGGTGCACCGTGCGACCTGCAAAACCATCGAGCCGGAAGAGATCTGGCGGGTGATCGGCAACTACGCCACGGCGGCGGCGCGGGCCAAGGCCGGTGGTCTGGACGGCGTCGAACTGTCAGCGGTGCACCAGCACATGATCGACCAGTTCTGGAGTCCGCGCGTCAATAAACGTACCGACGAATGGGGCGGCAGCTTCGAGAACCGCATGCGTTTCGGTCTCGAAGTACTCAAGGCTGTGCGCAAGGAAGTCGGCCCGGATTTCTGCGTCGGCATCCGTCTGTGCGGTGACGAATTCCACCCGGACGGCTTGTCCCACGAGGACATGAAACAAATCGCCAAGTATTACGACGACACCGGCATGCTCGACTTCATCGGCGTGGTCGGCTCGGGTTGCGACACCCACAACACCCTGGCCAACGTTATCCCGAACATGAGTTATCCACCGGAGCCGTTTCTGCACTTGGCGGCCGGTATCAAGGAAGTGGTCAAGGCCCCGGTGCTGCACGCGCAGAACATCAAGGACCCGAACCAGGCCACACGGATTCTGGAAGGCGGTTACGTCGACATGGTCGGCATGACCCGCGCGCACATCGCTGACCCGCACCTGATCGCCAAGATCAAGATGGGCCAGATCGATCAGATCAAACAATGTGTCGGCGCCAACTACTGCATCGACCGTCAATATCAGGGGCTGGATGTGCTGTGCATCCAGAACGCCGCGACCTCCCGTGAATATATGGGTGTGCCGCACATCATCGAAAAATCCACCGGCGTAAAACGCAAAGTGGTGGTGGTCGGTGCCGGTCCTGCCGGGATGGAAGCGGCTCGCGTGGCCGCCGAACGTGGCCACGACGTGACTCTGTTCGAGAAGAAAGAATTTATCGGCGGGCAGATAACTACCGCATCGAAAGCCCCGCAGCGTGACCAGATTGCCGGCATCACTCGCTGGTTCCAGCTGGAGCTGGCGCGGCTGAAAGTCGACCTGCGTCTGGGCACAGCGGCGGATGCGCCGACCATCATGGATTTGCGTCCGGACGTGGTGGTGCTGGCCGTCGGCGGGCATCCGTTCCTGGAGCAGAACGAACACTGGGGCGCCGCCGAAGGGCTGGTGGTCAGCAGCTGGGACGTGCTCGACGGCAAAGTCGCGCCGGGCAAGAACGTGCTGGTCTACGACACCATTTGCGAGTTCACCGGAATGTCGGTTGCCGACTTCCTTGCCGACAAGGGCAGCCAGGTCGAGATCGTCACCGACGACATCAAACCGGGCGTGGCCATCGGCGGTACGTCGTTCCCGACCTACTACCGCAGCATGTACCCGAAAGAAGTAATCATGACCGGCGACATGATGCTGGAGAAGGTCTATCGCGAAGGCGACAAACTTGTCGCGGTGCTGGAGAACGAATACACCGGCGCCAAAGAGGAGCGGGTGGTCGATCAGGTGGTGGTGGAAAACGGCGTGCGTCCGGACGAAGAGCTGTATTACGGGCTCAAGGACGGTTCGCGCAACAAGGGCCAGATCGACATCGAAGCATTGTTCGCGATCAAGCCGCAGCCATCGCTGAGCGAGCCGGGTGACGGTTACTTGCTGTTCCGCATCGGCGACTGCGTGGCTCAGCGCAATACACACGCGGCGATCTACGACGCCCTCAGACTGTGTAAAGACTTCTGACGGCTTGCACATAACCCTGTGGGAGCGGGCTTGCCCGCGAAAGCGGTGGGTCAGTCAATGCAACGGTGACTGACAGAATGCATTCGCGGGCAAGCCCGCTCCCACAGGGACCGAGTAAGGCATCTCGACCTGCAAGACCCGAGGTCTTTGGGAGCTTCACCTATGTTGAACACCCTTCTTCCAATCCTGTTGTTCGCAGCCCTGGGCCTTGGTGTCCTCGGCGCGTTGCGGCGGGTGGCCATGTGGCGTCGGGGCCGGGCCTCGAAGGTCGATCTGATCGGCGGCCTGCTCGCCATGCCCAAGCGTTACATGGTCGATCTGCACCATGTGGTGGCGCGGGACAAATACATCGCCAACACCCACGTCGCCACGGCGGGCGGGGCAGTGGCGTCGATTGTGCTGGCGATTCTGGTGCACGGTTTCGGCCTGCATAACCGCATCCTCGGTTACGCCTTGCTGTTGATGTCGGCAGTGATGTTTGTCGGTGCGATCTTCGTTTACCTGCGTCGGCGCAACCCGCCAGCGCGGCTGTCGAAAGGCCCGTGGATGCGTCTGCCGAAAAGCCTTATGGCGTTCTCGGCATCGTTCTTTCTGGTGACGTTGCCGGTGGCCGGCATTCTTCCGGAAAACTTCGGCGGCTGGCTGGTCGCGGTGGTTCTCGGGATCGGTGTGCTGTGGGGCGTTTCGGAATTGTTTTTCGGCATGACTTGGGGCGGGCCGATGAAGCACGCCTTTGCTGGCGCCCTGCATCTGGCCTGGCACCGTCGCGCCGAGCGCTTCAATGGCGGCCGTTCCACCGGGTTAAAACCGCTGGACCTCAACGACCCAAGCGCGCCGCTGGGCGTGGAAAAACCCAAGGATTTCACCTGGAATCAACTGCTCGGTTTTGACGCCTGCGTGCAGTGCGGCAAATGCGAAGCGGCGTGCCCGGCGTTCGCTGCCGGTCAGCCGCTGAACCCGAAAAAGCTGATTCAGGACATGGTCGTTGGCCTCGCTGGCGGCACTGATGCCAAATTCGCCGGTAGCCCTTACCCCGGCAAACCCATCGGCGAACACAGCGGCAATCCGCATCAACCGATCGTCAACGGTCTGGTCGATGCCGAAACCCTGTGGTCGTGCACCACCTGCCGCGCCTGCGTCGAGGAATGCCCGATGATGATCGAGCACGTCGATGCCATCGTCGACATGCGCCGGCATCTGACCCTGGAAAAAGGCGCGACCCCGAACAAGGGCGCCGAAGTTCTGGAGAACCTGATCGCCACCGACAACCCGGGCGGTTTTGCACCGGGCGGGCGGATGAACTGGGCGACGGATTTGAATCTCGACCTGCTCAGCGAAAAGAAATCCACCGACGTGCTGTTCTGGGTGGGTGACGGTGCGTTCGACATGCGTAACCAGCGCACTTTGCGCGCGTTCGTCAAAGTGCTGAAAGCCGCCAAAGTCGACTTCGCGGTGCTCGGTCTGGAAGAACGCGACAGCGGCGACGTGGCCCGGCGTCTGGGCGATGAAGCGACGTTCCAGTTGCTCGCCAAGCGCAACATTCAGACCCTGGCCAAATACAGTTTCAACCGCATCGTCACCTGCGATCCGCACAGTTTTCATGTGCTGAAAAACGAGTACGGCGCCTTCGACGGCAACTACCTGGTGCAGCACCACAGCACCTACATGGCGGAAATCATCCAGGCCGGCGCGCTGAATCTCGGTCAGCACAAAGGCAACAGCGTGACCTATCACGATCCGTGCTACCTCGGCCGTTACAACGGCGAATACGAGGCGCCTCGTGAAGTGCTGCGCGCCCTCGGTATCGAAGTGAAAGAGATGCAACGTTCCGGTTTCCGTTCGCGCTGCTGCGGCGGCGGTGGCGGGGCGCCGATCACCGACATTCCGGGCAAACAACGGATTCCCGATATGCGCATGGACGACATCCGCGAGACCGGCGCTGAACTGGTGGCCGTGGGTTGTCCACAATGCACGGCGATGCTCGAAGGCGTGGTTGAACCGCGTCCGCTGATCAAGGACATCGCCGAACTGGTGGCCGACGCGCTGCTCGAAGATGCCGCGCCGAGCAAGCCTGCCACGCCGGCCAAACGTGAACCTGCGGAGGCCCACTGATGAGCGACATTATCCGCCGCGACCCGCGCGCCGAATGGATTGCCCGCAATCGTCTGCATCCGCTGCACGCGGCAATGCAACCGGCGCAACACAGCTGGATGGGCCCGAACGGCGTCATCCGCAAGAATTTGCACGGGATCGGATTCATCGGCCCCAACGGCATCAAACGTATCGACCGCAGCGGCGCGCAACAGGGCGGGGCGGTCAAACGTTCGGCCGCTGTGGAAGTGCAATTGCCGCTGCATCAAGTACCGGCACCGGCGTTCTACATCTGCGTAGTGCCGGACATGGTCGGCGGTCGCTTGAGCAGTCACGACCGCGATCTGCTCGGCCTCGCTCATCAACTGGCCGGCAACGACGGCGCGGTACTGGCGGTGGTGTTTGGTGAACACAAGGAAAGCACCTTCGGCAATGCTGGCGTCGATCGCCTGCTGGTGCTTGATGGCGAAGAGTTCAGCGGTTATGCACCGGAACAGCGGGTGCAGGGTTTGCGTGCTGTGGATAACCAGTTCAATCCGCGTCATTGGCTGCTGCCGGACAGCCGCAGTGGTGGCGGCGAACTGGGTCGCCGTTTTGCCGCTGCACTGGGCGAACGCCCGGCGACTCGCGTGTGGCAAGTCAAGGATCAAGAGTGCATCGGCCGTGCCGGTGCGGGTCTGCAAGACCTGGCACGACCGGTTGCGCGGCTGATTCTGGCCTCGGCCGAGTGTGCCGAACCGGTCAGCGAAACCCGTCACGAAGCATTGCCGGTGGAGTTATCCACAAGCGTCGCACGCAGCCTGTCGCGGATCGAGGATCTCGGTGCGGTGGCCGTCGACCCGGCGGCGATTCCGATGGCCGAGGCCGAGTTCATTTTCTCCGGCGGCAACGGGGTCAAGGACTGGGCACTGTTCCACGAAACTGCCGCAGCATTGGGGGCTACCGAAGGCGCTTCGCGGGTCGCAGTGGACGACGGCTTCATGGCTCGCGACCGTCAGGTCGGCGCGTCCGGCACTTGGGTCACCGCACGGGTTTACGTGGCGGTGGGGATTTCCGGGGCAATCCAGCATCTGCAAGGCATTGGTGCCTGCGACAAGGTGGTGGCAATCAACCTCGATCCGGGTTGCGACATGATCAAACGGGCCGACCTGTCGGTGATCGGCGAAAGCGCGGAGATTCTTCAAGCCTTGATCGCGGCGGTAGCGGCTTACCGCAACGACGCCAAGCGCGATGCGGCTTAAGGGAAGGAAAGGGTTATGAGCACGAACATCATCAGCCTCGTCTCCATCGGCGCCCACCCGACCTCGGGCCGGCCGCGCCGCGCCGAACAGGATGCCCGCGCCGTGGAGCTGGGCCTGCAACTGGCTGGGGATAACCTGCAAGTGCTGCATGCCGGCGACGTTGCGGAACCGGCGTTGCGCGCTTATCTGGGCATGGGCCTGGAGCAACTGCATGTGCTGGAGCAACCGGCTGGCGCTGATGCCTTGCCGGCGTTGACTGCGTATCTGCGTGAGGCCGGTGCACAAGTGGTACTGACCGGTAGCCAGGCGGAAACCGGTGAAGGCTCGGGGATGTTGCCGTTCCTGCTCGCCGAAAGCCTCGGCTGGCCGTTGGTGGTCGGGCTGGCACAGGTCGAGTCGATCAGCGACGGTTCGGCGCTGGTGCTGCAAGCGTTGCCCCGTGGTCAGCGGCGGCGCTTGAAGGTAAGGTTGCCGTTTCTGGCGACTGTGGATAACGCTGCGCCGAAACCCCGGCAGAGTGCTTATGGCCCGGCACGGCGTGGGGTGTTGAACGCTGAAGATATCGAGGTGATCGACGACGAGCTGCTGGCAGTCGCCACGCTGCAAACGGCCAAACCACGGCCCAAGCGTCTGAAAGTGATCAAGGCCAAAAGTGGCGCAGACCGGATGAAAGCGGCCACGGCCAAGGCCAGCGGTGGTGGCGGCCAAGTGCTCAAAGGTGTCACGGCGCAGGCTGGGGCCGAGGCGATCCTCAAATTGCTGATCGAAGAAGGTGTCGTCCGCTGACACACCGCCAATCTCCATAAAGGAAAAACATGGCAGTTGAATTCCGTTCGGCCCAACGCACCGACGCCCGCGAAATCGCGCGCCTGTTCCAGATCTCCTCGGAAGGCGCTTCTGACTACATCTGGAGCCAAATCGCCGAACCCGGCGAACCGCTGCTCGACGTCGGCGCACGCCGCTATGCCCGGGATGACGTGGACTTCTCCTGGCAGAACTGCCAGATCGCCGAGGCCGACGGACAGGTGATCGGCATGATGCACAGCTACGTGATGCGCCATGATCCGGATGCCGAGCCGAGTACCGATCCGGTGCTGGCGCCTTACGCGGATATGGAAGTGCCGGACACGCTGTACATCTCCAGCCTCGCGTTGCACGAGGGCTGGCGCAATAAAGGCATCGGGGTGCAATTTCTTCAACACGCGCAAAAACGCGCCGACAGTCTGCGACTCAATGGCCTGAGCCTGATCGACTACGCCGCCAATACCGGTGCCCGACGTTTCTACGAGCGCCATGGCTTTGCAATCGTCAAAACCTGTCAGGTTGTGCCGCATCCGATGATTGCAGTAACCGGCGAGGCTTATCTGATGCATCGGCGTTGAGCGAACGCTGTTTTACCCACAATCCCTGTTGGTCGATCTGTGGTTAACGTGTTCGTCCCTCGCTGTACGCCACGTCAATCAGGCCTCTCAGCCCGAAGATCAAAAAACAACCAGCCTAAGTTGCGGTTTTTTCGGGCTTTTTCCCCAGTCTGACGACACAAGTTGCCCCCAATCTCTGTTGGCGCTTCTGTGGATAAGATGTTCGCTATCTTCTGTAGGCCATATAAAACGTGGCTTGCATGGGTTTGGTTGAATTTTGATCAATTACGTCTTTTTACGCATGAAATTTCGCGAAACGCCCGATTTATCAAGGGCTCCAGGGCTTTTCCACAGATCACCTGAAGTTACCCCCGAACTCTGTTGGCGCTTCTGTGGATAAGGTGTTTGCCATCCTCTACAGGCCATATGAAACGTGCCTTACAGGGTTGTGATCAAAAAACGCTCAATCACTCGATAAAACCCTGCTTCTGAATAAGTCACGGTTTTTCTTCGTAAATCAGCCACTTATTTGCAACTCATCCACAGTTGTCCCCATTTGCTGTGGGTGGCTCTGTGGATAAGTTGTTCGCCAAACCTTGCAAGCCCCGCCAGGCATAGTTCAAATGGCAATTGGTCACATTTCATACAGTTCTAAACTGCTGCCTTGACTTCAATCCAGCGCCTGTCTTCACTGCAATGGCACAAGGACAGCCGTTACTTATCCACATCTGGTTCTGGGAGAACGCATGATGGATAGCCGCCCACATCGCCCGCCCCCCTCGCCACGCAAGCGCACGTTACGCCGTGCCGCCAATCAACACGCTCGTCTGTAGTCCGCCAGTTCTGCCCAACCGCTGTGCTGTCGCCGGGTTCGCCCCGGAGGCCAGGTGCTCGTTCGCCCATTGATTGCAGGCATCCGCAGAGTTGCCGCATCAGCCTGAGAAAGGATCAGTCTCATGACACGCATCGCAACGCCCATCAGTGATATCAAGGAACACTACGACGTGATCGTCATCGGCTCCGGGTATGGCGGCGGCATTGCCGCGTCACGCTTGTCCCGCGCCGGTAAACGTGTGTGTTTGCTGGAGCGGGGTAGAGAAATCCAGCCCGGCGAATACCCCAACACCATGATCGCCGCGACAGAAGAACTGCAGGTCCACGACCCCGACGGCCATATCGGCTCGCGCACCGGGTTGTTCGATCTGCACGTCAATGCGCAGCAGAACGTGGTGGTTGGTTGCGGCCTCGGCGGCACGTCGTTGATCAACGCCAACGTGGCTCTGGAACCGGAACCCGGTGTGTTCGATGATCCGCGCTGGCCGCAAGCTGTGCGTGAACATCGCGACACTTTGCTCAAGGACGGTTATGCCCGGGCCCGGGAGATGCTCAAACCCAATCCCTACCCGAGCACCGCACCGAATCTGCCCAAGCTCGACGCCAACCGCAAGTCGGCGGATTACCTCAAGCAGGGCGCGCATTTTTATACGCCGCCGATCAACGTGAACTTCGACAAACTGCCGAACAACATCAACCACGTCGGCGTCGAGCAATTGCCGTGCAACCAGTGCGGCGACTGCGTGTCGGGCTGTAACAACAAGGCCAAGAACACCACGCTGATGAACTATCTGCCGGACGCCTGGAACCACGGCGCAGAGATTTTCTGTCAGGCCGAAGTGCGACATCTGGAGCGCGACGGCGATGGCTGGATCGTGCACTTCCAGACCCTGGACAGTGGTCGCGAACTGTTCTCGGCGCCGACGCTGTTTGTGAAAGCCGACATCGTTGTGGTGTCTGCCGGCACCCTCGGCTCGACTGAAATTCTCCTGCGTTCAGAGGCCAAGGGTTTGGTGATGTCCGGGCAACTCGGCGAAAACATGAGCGGCAACGGCGACATCCTCGGCTTCGGCCACAACTGCGAGCAGACCATCAACGGCATCGGTTTTGGCGCGCACTCGGCCAAGGAACTGCAACCGGTCGGCCCCTGCATCACTTCGGTGATCGACATGCGCACCGAAGGTGACTGGCGCAGTCGCATGGTCATCGAGGAAGGCTCGATCCCTGGCGCGCTGGGTCGGCCGATGGTGCCGGCGATGGCCGGGTTCGCCGAGATGATCGGCGTGGCCACCGACGACACGTTCAGCGGCAAGTTGAAGTACAAGGAGCGCGAGGCGGAAAGCTTTCTGCGTGGCCCTTATTTCGGTGCGCTGCACAACATGCAGACGTACCTGATCATGAGCCACGACAGCGGTCAGGGGCGGATGGTGCTTGATAGCAAGGATCAGTTGCGCATCGACTGGCCGGGTGTCGGCGACCAGGAAAACTTCAAGATCGGTAACGCGCGTCTGCAGCAAAGCACCAAGGCGCTCGGTGGGGTGTGGGTGGAGAATCCGATCTGGACCAAACTGCTCAAGCACAGCATCGTCTCGGTGCATCCGCTGGGCGGTTGCGTGATGGGTGAAGATGCGGCGCAGGGCGTGGTCAACCACAAAGGGCAGGTGTTCAGCGGCGCCAGTGGCACTGACGTATACGCCAGTCTGTACGTGACCGATGGCGCGGTGATTCCGACCTCGCTAGCGGTCAATCCGCTGCTGACCATCTCCGCCGTAAGCGAGCGCAACATGGGCCTGCTGGCCGCCGACCGTGGCTGGCAGATCGATTACACGTTGCCGTCGGCACCGCGCAAACAAGTCGCGCCGCCGACCCTCGGCGTGCAGTTTACCGAAACCATGAAGGGCTATTTTTCTCGCGCCTTCACTGCTGCGCAAAGCACCGATCTGCAGATCTACGAAGCCGCGGCGACACGCGGCGAGGCCGACAATTCGCCGATCGATTTCACCCTGACCATCACCGCCGCCGACATGAACCGGATGATCAAGGAGCCGGAACATGCCGCCACCATCGTCGGCACGGTGACCGCTCCGGCGCTGTCGGCGAAACCGCTGACGGCGAGCAATGGCGTGTTCAATCTGTTCGAGCAATTCGACCAGCAAGTCGATACGCGGCACATGAAGTACGACATGAAACTGACCGCCGAGGACGGCCAGGACTATTTCTTCAGCTCCTTCAAAACCGTGCCCGAGGACCACGGCGTGCTGAATATCTGGCACGACACCAGCACGTTATACGTGACGCTGTATCGCGGGCCGGACAAGACCGGTGAGGTGATTGGTTCCGGAGTGATGCACATCCATCCGACCGATTTCGCCAAACAGATGACCACCATGAAAGTCCTCAATGCGCGCAACGAGCGTGAGCGCATCGAAGGACTGGCGCGGTTCGGCAAGTTCTTCGCCGGGATTCTCTGGGAAAGTTACGGCGGTGTGTTTGCCGGGGATATCTATTTCAACCCGGATGCCCCGCCACGGCTGAAACGGCCGCTGGATGCGCCGGTGCCAGCGGTGCATTTCTTCCCCACCGAGGACGGCGTGGAATTGCGCCTGACGCGTTATCAGGCGGGCAGCAAGGGCCCGGTGATGCTGGTGCATGGATTGGGCGTCGGCTCGAATATCTTTTCCACCGATACCATTCAGACCAACCTGCTGGAGTACCTGTGCAAGCACGACTACGACGTCTGGCTGCTGGATTTTCGCGTGAGCATTCTGCTGCCGGCGAGCAAGAAGGAATGGAACGGCGATCAGATCGCCCAATACGACTTCAAGGCTGCCATTACGCAGATTCAACAGCAGACCAACGCCAAAGACGTGCAATGCGTGGTGCATTGCTATGGCGCGACGACGTTCTTCATGTCGATGCTGGCGGGGCTGCAAGGCGTGCGTTCGGTGGTCTGCTCGCAGATTGCTGCTGACACGGTGGTCGCTACTGCGACGGGACTGAAGGCCGGTTTGCACTTGCCAGGCGTGCTCGATGCCATCGGCGTGAAGTCGATGACAGCCTACGCCGACAGCAAGGAAAACTGGTTCAACAAGCTCTACGACAAAGCCCTTAATGGCTACGCAAGGATCGAAGCCCAGGGTTATTGCAGCAATCCGGTGTGCCACCGCATCACCTTCATGTACGCCTCGTTGTACCGCCACGACACCCTCAACGAAACCCTGCACGACAACCTGCACGAGCTGTTCGGCGA
Organism: Pseudomonas sp. McL0111; assembly: GCF_052567255.1. Taxonomy (NCBI): domain Bacteria; kingdom Pseudomonadati; phylum Pseudomonadota; class Gammaproteobacteria; order Pseudomonadales; family Pseudomonadaceae; genus Pseudomonas; species Pseudomonas sp. McL0111. Next base: position 2,085,176 of record NZ_CP199585.1, read on the forward strand.
ATCGAACATCGAGACGTTCGAGCATCTGGCGCTGATCGTGCGCAAAGGGCATCTGGTGAATTTCAAGGGCGAGGATGTGTACATGCCGCACTTTGATCGGCTGACCATGCCGATCTGCTTTATCAGCGGTGCGGATAACCAGTGCTATCTGCCGGAAAGCACGCTCAAGACCTACCAGCGGGTTTGCGACATGCACGGGCCGGAGCGCTACAGCCGGCATGTGGTGCCGGGCTACGGCCACATCGACTGCATGTTCGGCAAGAACGCGGTGGTCGATGTCTATCCGATCATCCTTGAACACCTGGAGAAAACTGCCCTCGGCTGACAGAAGTTACTGAATGTTGTGCTGAGGAGATCCTCTGTGGAGAGGGGATTTATCCCCGTTGGGTCGCGAAGCGGCCCTAAAACCAGCCAATGCGGTGTATCTGGAGAACCGTAGGTGATGGTTTTGCGACTGCTGCGCAGCCGAACGGGGATAAACCCCCTCGCCACAGGAGGCATTGCAGGTTGGTGATTAGAAGGAAATGGATGACATGGATACCTACATCCGCTGGTTCCAACGTTTCATCTGGATCGGCATTGCGATGAACATGGTGTTTGCGATCCCGGCGTTGTTTATGCCGGGGTTGCTGACATCGGTGGTCGGGCTGCCGCCGCAACTCTCCGACCCGTGGCTGGAAAACGCCGGGATGCTGCTGGTCGGCATCAGCGTGTTTTACATGCCTTCGGGTTTCAACGCGCCGCGCTACGTGGTGCATTCCTGGTTGTGCGTGCTGACGCGGCTGATCGCCGTGGCGTTCTGGATTTACCTGATCAACACCAGCATTCAGGGTTCGGTGTTTGTACCGATGCTGATGGGGGATCTGAGCTTCTTCCTGATCCTCGGCATTCTCTTGTACCTCGGCACCACGCCCGAAAACCGCCCGCTGGCGTTGCTGTGCAATGGCTGGCGCGAATGGAAAGCGGCGTGGGCGCGACACTGGCAAAGCCACGCCTTCAAGGTTGGCACTCTGGTTGTGCTCGCGGTGCTGGGCTTCATCGGCTACGAAACCTGGTATCAGATGCTGCGCGTGGTGCCGGAGCAGGAATACGCCTCCGACGAAGATCACTACAAATACGCTGCCATCGGCCTCGGGATCGAAGCGCGAATCCCGTATTACCTGTTCGCCGTGCTGCCGCAACTGTGCCCGGAAAAGATGCCAAAACCCGGTGGCTGGGAAGTCTTCGGTTTCCTCTACGAAAACGGCAAGGACTTGCCCATTGGCATGGCCAAGCGGCAGATCGGTTACCCGACCGTGGAACCCAATTGTGCGCTGTGCCACACCGGTTCCTACCGGGCCAATGCCAGCGACGTGGCGGTCAATGTGCCGAGTGCGCCGGCCAATACCTTGCAGCTACAGGCCTTCCAGTGGTTCGCCTACGATTGCGCCAGCGATCCGAAATTCAGCACCGACGCGGTGATGACGGCGATCAACAGCAAGTTTCAGTTGGGCTTTTTTGAAAGGCTCTACAACCGCTACCTGATCATGCCGATGGCGAAAAGTGCGCTGCTCAAGCAGAAACAGGCCTACGCCTGGCAGAAGCTGCGCCCGCAACAAGGGCCGGGGCGCACCGACACGTTCAACCCGACGAAAATGGTGGTGTTCGGCTTCCCGGATGATTCGACCATCGGCACTGTCGATCTGCCGCAAGTGTGGAACCAGAAACCCCGGGAAACGATGTACCTGCACTGGGACGGCAATAACAACAAGATTCACGAACGCAACTACGCCGCCGCAATGGCCGTCGGTGCGACCCCGGAATCAGTGTTGCCGCCGAGCTTCAACCGCGTGACCAACTGGCTGCTCGGGCATAAAGCCCCGGCATGGCCGTGGGCGCTGGATCAGGCCAAGGTCGCGCAGGGCAAGCCGATCTGGGATAAAAACTGCGCCGGTTGCCATGATTTCGGCCGCGCCGACACCGGTCAGGTCACCACCAATATCGATCAGCTCGGCACCGATCCGCATCGGCTGGACTCGTTCACCGTCGGCCTGGTTGCCGCGTTCCACACCTTCAAGAAACCGCCGTTCGACTTCGGTGCCTATCGCAAGACCCAGAGCTACAGCAACACGCCAACTGACGGCATCTGGCTGCGTGCGCCGTATCTGCACAACGGCTCGGTGCCGACGTTGTGGGATTTGCTGCAACCCGAAGAAAAACGCCCACAGGTGTTCGTCACTGGTTCCGATGTCTACGACCCGGTCAACGTCGGTTTCGTCACCAGCGGCGCCCAGGCCAAAGCCTCGGCGGACTTCAAATACGACACCCGACTCGAGGGCAACCACAACACTGGTCACCTCTACGGCACGACACTGTCGGACGACGACAAACGCGCGCTGATTGAATTCATGAAAACCCTGTGAGCCCTTACGGATAGAGGATTACGCCATGTCATTGGTCAGTCATTGGGAACACGAGTACGACAAAGTCAAAGTGCGGATTCACGGCTTGTTCACGCGCATGGAAATGGCTTGGATGAAGCTCATCAGCGAGCTGGAGCCACAGGAGTTCGAGGCGATCATCAAGCTGCTGCAGCGCGGTCACGATCAGGCGCAATACGTGCTGAAAAACGGCGAGTTGCCGGACGATGAACCGGCGGTGCCGTGGGAGTTGTCGCATGGTTTGTCGATCCTGCGCATCGGCAACGCCACACCGTTGCCGCAATCGCCGGATGAACTGCAAACCAGAGTGCTGAAGGACGGCACGCTGCTCGGTTGCCGCAAATGGGAGCTGCTCGATCTGTTGTGGAGCGAGGCGCTGTTGAAGTGGATCGAAAACCTGCGGCATCACGCGACCTTCGGCACTGATCCGGCCGTGGTGCAAATGAAGCGCGACGTGACGCTGGCGATTGCCGGCGACTGGGGCACCGGTCCGTTCGACACCCATGCGCCAGCGGTGTCGGTGGCCAATCAGATGCAACTGGCGCAGGCCGATTTCACCGTGCATCTGGGCGATGTGTACTACGCCGGCAGTCACTCGCAGGAAAACGTCGACATGGCCGGTTGGCCGATGGGCACCCACGGCTCGTTCACCCTCAATTCCAATCACGAGATGTACAGCGGCGCCCACGGTTATTTCAAGGAACTGGCCAAGCGTTTTCCGGGACAGCAGGGCACCAGTTATTTCGCGTTGATCAACGATGACTGGCTGGTGATCGGGCTGGATTCGGCGTACGCCTCGGATGCGATGAATCTGTACATGGACGGCACGCTGAACGAGCCGCAGATCCTCTGGATGAAGGGCCTGCCGAAACGCAAAAAAATCATGGTGCTCAGTCATCACCAGGGGTTCGATATTTCCGGGCACAACAAGACTGCGCTGTATCAACCGGTGTGCGATGCACTCGGGCGCGAGCCGGATTATTGGTACTGGGGGCATCTGCACAACGGCATCGTCTATGCGCAGCAGGGCGGATTGCAGGCGCGGTGTGCCGGGCACGGGGCGATTCCGTATGGGACGACCAGTGAACTCAACGGGCATTCGCGGGTGTTGTGGTCGGAAACGCAGGATGCGCAGGACCCGGCTTATCCGCTGCGGGTGTTGAATGGGTACGCGAAGATCAGGTTGGTGGGGGAGGATATTTTTGAGGAGTTTATTGGCGAGGATGGATCGGTGAGGTGGTCATCCAGGTAATGCGGTGAATGTTCTGACGCCATCGCCAGCAGACTGGCTCCCACAGTGGATCTCTGGTGCTCAGAAGATCTCCTGTGGGAGCTAGCCTGCTAGCGATGCTTTTGCTTTTTAGCCCTGGACCGGGACGCCTTTGAGGTATGGCGCAGGCTCGGCCCCGAGGTTGTTCAGCAAACGCTCGCTGTACCAGTCGACGAAGTTGACCACACCAAACTCATAAGTCTTCGAGTACGGCCCCGGCTGATAAGCCGTGGAGTTGATCCCGCGCTGGTTTTCCTCAGCCAGACGCCGATCCTGATCGTTTGTCGCGTCCCACACCTGACGCATGCGCTCGACGTCGTAATCCACGCCTTCGACGGCATCCTTGTGCACGATCCATTTGGTGGTGACCATGGTTTCCTGCGCGCTGATCGGCCACACGGTGAAGACGATGATGTGGTCGCCCATGCAGTGGTTCCACGAGTGCGGCAGGTGCAGGATGCGCATCGAGCCGAGGTCCGGGTTCTTGATCCGGCCCATCAGTTTGGCGCAGCCCTGTTTGCCGTCGAGGGTCATCGACACGGTGCCCTTGAGCAGCGGCATGCGCACTATGCGGTTACGCAGGCCGAAACTGGCGTGAGCGTAAGGGATCTTCTCCGCTTCCCACGCGGCGGCGGACGCGGCAACGTGATCCTTGAACGCCTGATCGGCGCGTGGATCGGTGACGTCGTCCCATTCCAGCAGGGTTTTCAGCAGCTCCGGGTGCGACGCGTTGCAGTGGTAGCACTCGCGGTTGTTTTCCAGCACCAGTTTCCAGTTGGCCTTTTCGAACAAGGTGGTCTGGATCGCCACCTTGGTGTTTTCCATGTCGTACGGTTCCATGTAATGGTTCAGCGTCGACAGGAAGTCATCAATCGCCGGCGGATTTTCCGCCAGGCTGATGAAGATGTAACCGCCAGCAGTCTTCACGTTCACCGGTTTCAGGCCGTACTGCTTCATGTCGAAATCGGCGCCCATTTCGGTGCCGGCGAACAACAGACGACCGTCCAGCTCATACGTCCACTGGTGGTAATGGCAGACCAGTTTGGCGACTTTGCCCTTGTCGCTGGTGCACAGGCGCGAGCCACGGTGGCGGCAGACGTTGTGGAACGCATGCACCACGCCGTCGGCGCCACGAATGACGATGATCGGGTTCTTGCCAATCTGCAGGGTAATGTAGTTGCCCTTGGCCGGGATCTCGCAGGTCATGCCGGCGATCAACCACTCTTTCTGGAAGATCTCCTGCATGTCGATATCGAACAGACGCTCATCGCTGTAGAACGGTTGTGGCAGCGAATACGTGCGTTCGCGCTCTTGCAGCATCTGTGCGGTGGCCTTGCGTGCGGGTTCCAGCGGATCGCCCAGGCTGATTTTTGCGGTGACGTCCATCGATGTGATCCTCAAGGCCATCTGCGTGGCCGGCGAAAGTGGCTAAACGGTAGTGCTACGCAAGGTGTAAAGAAATCGTCGTTGTCTGAGGCGGAGTGTGGGCCCGGCGCTGGGCGCAACCTTATCCATGGGCGACATGATGCAATCTGTTCCCGACGCGCAACCCCCGGTGGTTGGGGGCTGGTCGCGATAAGTATGTCAATGTCGCGGATAGGTAAACGGACGGTCTGCGCTATACGCAGAATCGCCGACATGAGGCCGACAGTCGGCCGTGGAGAACAGCATGTCCAACAGCTTCCTGAATCCGGTCACCACACAGACCTGGGCCAATGGCCGACACATCGTCCGTTGCGTCAAAGTCATCCAGGAAACCTGGGACGTGCGCACCTTCTGTTTCATGGCCGACCAGCCGATCCTGTTCTTCTTCAAGCCCGGGCAGTTCGTCACCCTGGAGCTGGAAATCGAAGGCCAGCCGATCATGCGCTCTTACACGATCTCCAGTTCGCCGTCGGTGCCATACAGCTTTTCGGTGACGATCAAGCGAGTGCCGGGGGGCAAGGTGTCGAACTGGCTGCACGACACCCTGCACGAAGGGCAGGAGCTGGCGGTGCACGGGCCAGTCGGGCTGTTCAACGCCATCGACTTCCCGAGCCCGAAAGTGCTTTATCTGAGCGGCGGCGTCGGCATCACCCCATGCATGTCCATGGCGCGCTGGTTCTACGACACCAACGCCAACGTCGACATGACCTTTATCCACAGCGCCCGCTCGCCGAAAGACATCATCTATCACCGCGAGCTGGAACACATGGCGTCGCGGATCGACAACTTCAGCCTGCACCTGATCTGCGAGAAGCATGGTCTCGGCGAGCCGTGGGCCGGTTATCGCGGCTATCTGAATCACAAGATGCTGGAACTGATGGTTCCTGACTTCCTTGAGCGTGAAGTCTTCTGCTGCGGCCCGACGCCGTACATGACGGCGGTCAAGCGCTTGCTGGAAGCTGCCGGTTACGACATGGCGCGCTACCACGAGGAATCCTTCGGCGCCACGCCACCCGAGGCCCGTGCCGACGCGGTGGAACAAGCCGAACAAGCTGCCGACGCACCGGAAATCGACGCGGCGGATCTGCATCAGGTGGAATTCACTTCTTCCGGCAAGAGCATTCGCGTCGCGCCGGGGGAAACCGTGCATGCGGCGGCGGCCAAGCTGGGCCTGATGATCCCGAAAGCCTGCGGCATGGGGATTTGCGGGACGTGCAAGGTGCTCAAGCTTGGGGGCGAGGTGGAGATGGATCACAACGGCGGGATTACCGAGGACGACGAGGCGGAAGGCTTCATCCTGTCTTGCTGCAGCGTGCCGAAGGGGGACGTGCGGATCGAGTTTTAACGCGTTGAAGCTGCATTTCCACACGTGGGTGCGGGATTGATCAATGACTGGCTTATATCCATGGTCAGGCGGTGAGTTTATTTATTCAAACTGCTTTCCTTGGATAAATAAACTCGGCACGTCGCCCATGCGGACTGTATTTTTAATGTTTAAAGTTTTTTATTTTGGATGTCCTACCACAGTTATTTCGAGTGACCAATCGCGTTGCGCACCTTGAAAGATGGTTTTTTTGGTCACAGTGCCATAGTATCTTTTTCCTTTGTCATTAAAAAGGATATCTGTGCCAATCCCCGCGCACTCGAAAAGTTGGCGGTGTAGATCATCGGCTGCTACGCTGTAGGCGAATTTATCGCCTCCTTCAGCACTGGAAAAATGAATAGTAATATCGAGGGTAGACATTTCGAGTGACCTCTTTCTTGAGTAGTGAGTTATTAGACTCATGTTTGCCTTGACGCTGATGCTATGGAGCGCTTGCCGCAAGCCACTGCGGCAAGGTTACATTGATATTATTTTGCTGAGCTAGCAGCAGTCTACTGTCAGAAATTACAGTAGCCATGAAGTGTTTTTTATGCAGTTAAAAGTGCTGGGTGATTGTTATCTCTCGATGTTCTGAAGGGGTAAGGTGCAACTCATTGATTGCACGAATTTTGCCAAGAAATAAAGTCGGCGGGCCCGGTAGCCTGGCTACAAGTTGGTTATTAAATTTTTCTATATATCTTAAGTAGAAATTAGCCTTGTTGTATTTATGCGGTCGCTATGACTCTTCCGAGAGCCTGTGCTGGACAATAAGAGGGCGGTAATTCCAAAACCTGTGAATTCGACGTCAATCGTGTGGATCCCGCCTACAAGACGGGATTCGCTGTTCGAGGTGGCTCAATCCACAAACAAATCCATCATCAACGCCGCGTCACTGTCCTGGGTAAACCGATAGTGTTCGAACTCTGTCACACCGCGTTCCCGAAGGATCTCCTCATCAATCAGCAAACGCCCGGTCAGGCTGCGGTTTGCGCTGCTCAAAATCACATGCGCCGCATCCGCCATGATCGCGGGTGTGCGCGCATGTTTGAACGACTCGCGACTGCCCAACTGAAACTCGATCGCCGCTGTGGCAATCATGGTCTGTGGCCACAACGAGTTGACGCTGATCCCGTGGTTGGCGAATTCTTCGCTCATGCCCAGGGTCAGCATGCTCATGCCGTATTTGGTCACGGTGTAGGGGCTGTACTGCGCAAACCATTTGTTCGCCAGATTCAGCGGCGGTGACAGGTTGAGAATGTGCCCGGCGGATTTTTTCAGATAGGGCAGGGCAGCCTGGCTACAGAGCAACACGGCGCGGGTGTTGATCTGGTGCATCAGGTCGAAGCGCTTGAGTTCGATGTGCGCAACCCCGGTCAACTTGATCGCTCCGGCGTTGTTCACCAGTGCGTCGATGCTGCCGAAATGCTCGTTGGCCTGGGCCAGCGCCTGGCGCACCGCGTCTTCATCACGCACGTCCAGTTGCAACGCCAAGGCTTTGCCGCCTGCGGCTTCGACTTCTGCAGCGACACTGTGGATGGTGCCGGGGAGTTTGGCGTGCGGTTCGGCGCTTTTGGCGGCGATGACGATATTGGCCCCGTCTTTCGCAGCCCGCAGCGCAATCTCACGCCCGATGCCACGGCTGGCGCCAGTGATGAACAGGGTTTTGCCTTGTAGCGACATGCGGATGCTCCTGCTTATTGTTATGTGAGCGGAGGGCTCGACAGACAATGTAGACGAAGCAGTAGCGACGGGATGGACGGCTTGGTTGTTAGAGGATTTTGTGGCGAGGGGATTTATCCCCGTTGGGCTGCGAAGCAGCCCCAAAGCCTACGAACGCGATCTGACAGGAAGACCGCGTTCTCAGGATTCACGACGGCTACGCCGCCGAACGGGGATGAATCCCCTCACCACAGGGGAGCTCATCGCTTCAAGAGGTCAGGCGGACATCACTTCGCGGATGTCGCGGGCCAGTTCGCGTACGCGTTCTTCTTCGGTGTCCCACGAGCACATGAAGCGTGCGCCGCCCTTGCCGATGAAGGTGTAGAAACGCCAGTTTTTGGCGGTCAACGCGGCAATCGCCGGTTCCGAGAGTTGCAGGAACACGCCGTTGGCCTGCACCGGGAACATCAATTCCACGCCCGGAATGTCGCTGACCAGCTCTGCCAGCAACTGCGCGCAGTGGTTGGCGTGGCGGGCGTATTTGAGCCAGGCGTCGGTTTCGAGAATGCCGACCCACGGCGCCGACAGAAAACGCATCTTCGAAGCCAGTTGCCCGGCCTGTTTGCAGCGGTAATCGAAGTCTTCGGCCAGTTTATGGTTGAAGAACAGAATCGCCTCACCCACGGCCATGCCGTTTTTCGTGCCGCCGAAGCACAGCACATCGACGCCGGCCTTCCAGGTCAGGTCGGCAGGCGAGCAGCCGAGGAATGCGCAGGCATTGGAGAAGCGTGCGCCGTCCATGTGCAGGTGCAGACCCAGCTCTTTGCAGGTGGCGCTGATGGCGCGGACTTCTTCCGGGGTATAGACGCTGCCGACTTCGGTGGCTTGGGTCAGGGTGACCACGCGCGGTTTCGGGTAGTGAATGTCCTGACGCTTGAGCGCCACTTCACGGATCGATTCCGGGGTGATCTTGCCGTTTTCGGTACGGGCGATCAGCAGTTTCGAGCCGTTGGAGAAGAACTCCGGGGCGCCGCATTCGTCGGTTTCGACGTGGGCGGTTTCCGAGCAGATCACGCTGTGGTAACTCTGGCACAGCGACGACAGCGCCAGCGAGTTGGCGGCGGTGCCGTTGAAGGCGAAGAACACTTCGCAATCGGTTTCGAACAGTTTGCGGAAATGATCAGAGGCGCGTGCGGTCCACTCATCGTCGCCATAGGCACGTTGGTGGCCGTGGTTGGCCTGTTCCATGGCAGCCCAGGCTTCAGGGCAGATACCGGAATAGTTGTCGCTGGCGAATTGTTGGCTCTTGTCGGTCATGGCCGGCTTCCGTGATCGAAACGCTTGTGACGCTTCGTTGGTCAATGATGGTGCGCACTTTACCGAAGATCATCCGGGGAGCACACGGGATGTCGCTGTCAGAACATTACATGGACACGGGCCGATTATGCACCTGAGTAAACGCGACGGCGCGCTGGATCTGCTCAAGTGGCTGGCGCTGCTGAGCATGTTGCTCGATCACCTGCGATATGTCGGGTTCTCCGCCGATTGGCTGTATGTGCCGGGACGGCTGGCGTTTCCGTGGTTCTGTCTGGCGATGGCGGCGAATCTTTCCCGTGACGGTTTGAGGAAAACCGACGGGCAGTGGCGTTATCTCCGGTGGTTGCTGTTGTTTAGTGCGGTGAGTGAAATTCCCTACCGCGTTTATATTCCTGATCCTGAGACGTTGAACGTGATGCCGACGCTGGCGCTGGGCTTGCTGGTGGCGCGGGGCTGGCTGGATCGGGTGCTGTCGGCACGATTGCTCGCTGCCGGGGCGGTGCTGTTGGCAGCGCTGTTCTCAAACTGGCTGATGTTTGGCTTCTTCGGGGTGCTGTTGCCATTGGCGCTGCTGTTGGTGATTCGCCGGCCGTGGTATTTCGGCCTGTTGCCGGGAATGCTGTGTCTGGCAGCCAATCAATGGCAGGTGCTGTTTGACTCGGCACGGTTCGGTAACAGCGTTGCCATTCTCGGCATTGCGACATGCCTGTTTGCGCCATTGCTCGGAATGTTCCTGTTGCGACATGCCAAATCCCTCCATCCCCCTGCGATGCGCCGCTGGGCGTACGCCCTCTATCCCGCGCATTTCCTCCTCCTTCTCGCCCTCCGTCATCTGATCAGCTGACACTTTCTCTGTGGCGAGGGAGCTTGCTCCCGCTGGGCTGCGCAGCAGCCCTAAGTCCTGAGAATGTGGTTTGTCAGGCATACCGTATGTAGAGGTTTTGCGACGGCTGCGCCGCCGAGCGGGAGCAAGCTCCCTCGCCACAGAGGACATTGTGTGCCTGAGCTTTTCAAACCATGTCGTAAACGCACCTTTGCGTGGCGTCCGTAGGCATTTGAGCTGTCTGCGCCGGTCATACCATCGCATCAAAGGGCACTGTCGCAAGACCGCTGCCTGACCAAGACAAAATGGCGCACCGCCGCCGCTGGGAGAGACGCGATGTTCAGCAAGCAAGACCAGATCCAGGGTTACGACGATGCACTGCTGGCGGCGATGAATGCCGAGGAGCAACGTCAGGAAGATCACATCGAGCTGATCGCGTCAGAGAACTACACCAGCAAACGCGTGATGCAAGCGCAAGGCAGCGGCCTGACCAACAAATACGCCGAAGGTTATCCGGGCAAGCGCTACTACGGTGGCTGCGAGCACGTAGATAAAGTCGAAGCGCTGGCCATCGAACGCGCCAAGCAACTGTTCGGCGCCGATTACGCCAACGTCCAGCCGCACTCCGGCTCTTCCGCCAACAGCGCGGTGTACCTGGCGCTGATCAATGCGGGCGACACCATTCTCGGCATGAGCCTGGCCCACGGCGGTCACCTGACCCACGGCGCCAAAGTGTCGTCCTCGGGCAAGCTGTACAACGCCGTGCAGTACGGCATCGACACCAGGACCGGGCTGATCGATTACGACGAAGTCGAGCGTCTGGCCGTCGAGTGCCAGCCAAAAATGATCGTCGCCGGTTTCTCGGCCTACTCCAAGACCCTCGACTTCCCGCGTTTCCGCCAGATCGCCGACAAGGTCGGTGCGCTGCTGTTCGTCGACATGGCCCACGTCGCCGGTCTGGTCGCCGCCGGTCTGTACCCGAACCCACTGCCGTACGCCGACGTGGTCACCACCACCACGCACAAAACCCTGCGCGGACCGCGTGGCGGGCTGATCCTGGCCAAGTCCAACGAAGAGATCGAAAAGAAGCTCAACTCCGCAGTGTTCCCCGGCGCTCAGGGCGGCCCGCTGATGCACGTCATCGCCGGTAAAGCCGTGTGCTTCAAGGAAGCACTGGAACCTGGCTTCAAGGTTTATCAACAACAAGTGATCGACAACGCCCAGGCGATGGCGAGCGTGTTTATCAAACGTGGCTACGATGTAGTGTCCGGCGGCACCGACAACCACCTGTTCCTGGTCAGCCTGATCCGTCAGGGCCTCACCGGCAAAGACGCCGACGCCGCCCTTGGCCGTGCGCACATTACCGTCAACAAGAACGCCGTACCGAACGACCCGCAGTCGCCATTCGTGACCTCCGGTCTGCGCATCGGCACCCCGGCAGTGACCACGCGCGGCTTCAAGGTTACCCAGTGCGTGACGCTGGCCGGCTGGATCTGCGACATCCTCGATAACCTCGGCGATGCCGATGTCGAGGCGAATGTCGCTCAGCAGGTTTCGGCTCTGTGCGCAGATTTCCCGGTTTATCGCTGAGTGCGGTTTTGGAGTAAATGACTATGCAACGCTATTCGGGCTTCGGCCTCTTCAAACACTCCCTCAGCCATCACGAAAACTGGCAGAAAATGTGGCGCACGCCGACCCCGAAAAAGGTCTACGACGTGGTCATCGTCGGCGGCGGCGGGCACGGTCTGGCGACGGCTTATTACCTGGCGAAAGAGCACGGCATCACCAACGTCGCAGTGGTCGAGAAGGGCTGGCTGGGCGGCGGTAACACCGCACGCAACACCACCATCGTCCGCTCCAACTACCTGTGGGACGAGTCGGCGCACCTGTATGAACACGCGATGAAATTGTGGGAAGGCCTGTCGCAGGATCTGAACTACAACGTGATGTTCTCCCAGCGTGGCGTCTACAACCTGTGCCACACCTTGCAGGACATCCGTGATTCCGAGCGTCGGGTCAGCGCCAACCGCCTCAACGGCGTCGATGGCGAGTTGCTCAACGCTCAACAAGTGGCCGACGAGATTCCGTACCTCGACTGCTCGAAAAACACCCGCTACCCGGTAATGGGCGCAACCGTTCAGCGTCGTGGTGGCGTCGCTCGTCACGATGCCGTGGCCTGGGGCTTCGCGCGTGCCGCCGACGCCCTCGGTGTGGACTTGATCCAGCAGACCGAAGTGATCGGTTTCCGCAAGGAAAACGGCGTGTGCATCGGTGTTGAAACCAACAAGGGCTTCATCGGCGCCAAGCGCGTCGGTGTGGTGACTGCCGGTAACTCCGGGCACATGGCCAAACTGGCCGGTTTCCGTCTGCCGATCGAATCCCACCCGCTGCAAGCGCTGGTGTCCGAGCCGATCAAACCGATTATCGACAGCGTGATCATGTCCAACGCCGTGCACGGTTACATCAGCCAGTCCGACAAGGGCGACCTGGTGATCGGTGCCGGTATCGACGGTTACAACGGCTACGGCCAGCGCGGTTCATACCCGGTGATCGAACACACCATCCAGGCCATCGTCGAGATGTTCCCGGTGCTGTCGCGAGTGCGCATGAACCGGCAATGGGGCGGCATCGTCGACACCACGCCGGACGCTTGCCCGATCATTTCGAAAACCCCGGTACCGAACATGTTCTTCAACTGCGGTTGGGGCACCGGCGGCTTCAAGGCTACACCGGGCTCGGGCAACGTGTTTGCCGCGAGTCTGGCCAAGGGTGAAATGCACCCATTGGCCGCACCTTTCTCCATCGACCGTTTCCACAACGGTGCGTTGATCGATGAACACGGCGCTGCTGCGGTTGCCCACTAACAGGAGAAATCCCCATGTTGCATATCTTCTGTCCTCACTGCGGCGAACTGCGCTCCGAAGAGGAATTCCATGCATCCGGCCAAGCGCACATCCCGCGCCCGCTGGACCCCAACGCTTGCACTGATGAAGAGTGGGGCGACTACATGTTTTTCCGCGATAACCCGCGCGGTCTGCACCACGAGTTGTGGGACCACGTCGCCGGTTGCCGCCAGTACTTCAACGTCACCCGCGACACCGTGACGTACGAGATTCTCGAAAGCTACAAGATCGGCGCCAAGCCACAATTCACCGACAAGACCGACAGCCCGAAAGCGGCCGCCACGGCTCTGGGAGAGAAGGTATGAGCCAGATCAATCGCCTGTCCAACGGCGGACGGATCGACCGCAACAAAGTGCTGAGCTTCACCTTCAACGGTCAGAGCTATAAAGGTTTTGAAGGCGACTCGCTGGCCGCCGCATTGCTGGCCAACGGTGTCGACATCATCGGTCGCAGCTTCAAGTATTCGCGTCCACGCGGCATCTTTGCTGCCGGTGCCGAAGAGCCGAACGCGGTGCTGCAGATTGGCGCCACCGAAGCCACGCAAATCCCTAACGTGCGCGCCACGCAACAGGCGTTGTATCAAGGTCTGGTCGCGACCAGCACCAACGGCTGGCCGAGCGTCAACAACGACATGATGGGGATTCTCGGCAAGGTCGGCGGCAAACTGATGCCACCGGGTTTCTACTACAAAACCTTCATGTATCCGCAGTCGTTCTGGATGACTTACGAGAAGTACATTCGTAAGGCAGCCGGCCTGGGTCGCTCGCCGACCGAGAACGATCCGGACACCTACGATTACATGAACCAGCACTGCGACGTGCTGATCGTCGGCGGCGGCCCTGCCGGTCTGGCGGCGGCACTGGCGGCTGCGCGCAGCGGCGCCCGGGTGATTCTCGCCGATGAGCAGGAAGAGTTCGGCGGCAGCCTGCTGGACTCCCGCGAAAGCCTCGACGGCAAGCCTGCCGTGGAATGGGTCGCCAGCGTCATCGCTGAATTGAAGAACACCCCGGACGTATTGCTGCTGCCACGCGCCACGGTCAACGGCTACCACGACCACAACTTCCTGACCATTCACGAACGTCTCACCGACCACCTCGGTGACCGTGCGCCAATCGGCCAGGTGCGTCAGCGCATTCACCGGGTTCGCGCCAAACGTGTGGTGCTGGCGACCGGCGCCCACGAGCGTCCACTGGTCTATGGCAACAACGACGTGCCGGGCAACATGCTCGCCGGTGCAGTCTCGACTTACGTGCGCCGCTACGGTGTCGCGCCGGGCAAAAAGCTTGTCCTCAGCACCAACAACGATCACGCCTACCGCGTGGCGCTGGACTGGCTCGACGCCAGTCTGCAAGTGGTGGCCATCGCCGACGCCCGCAGCAATCCGCGTGGAGCATTGGTGGAAGAGGCGCGTGCCAAAGGCATTCGCATCCTCACCGGCAGCGCGGTGATCGAAGCCCGTGGCAGCAAGCACGTGACCGCTGCCCGCGTCGCCGCGATTGACGTCAAGGCGCATAAAGTCACCAGCCCGGGCGAATGGCTCGACTGCGACCTGATCGCCAGTTCCGGCGGTTACAGCCCGGTGGTTCACCTGGCTTCGCACTTGGGCGGCAAGCCGATCTGGCGTGAAGACATCCTCGGTTTCGTACCGGGCGAAGCACCGCAGAAGCGCGTGTGCGTCGGCGGCATCAATGGCGTCTACGGTCTCGGTGATTCGCTGGCCGATGGTTTTGAAGGTGGCGCCCGCGCTGCCAGCGAAGCCGGTTTCGGTGTGGTCGAAGGCACGCTGCCCAAAGCCCTCAGCCGTCTCGAAGAAGCCACGCTGGCGCTGTTCCAGGTGCCGCACGAAAAAGCCACTGCACGGGCGCCGAAGCAATTCGTCGACCTGCAAAACGACGTGACCGCCGCCGCCATCGAACTGGCGACCCGCGAAGGTTTCGAGTCGGTTGAACACGTCAAACGCTACACCGCGCTGGGCTTCGGCACCGATCAGGGCAAGCTCGGCAACGTCAACGGTCTGGCCATCGCCGCCCGTTCGCTGAACGTGACCATCCCGCAGATGGGCACCACGATGTTCCGTCCGAACTACACGCCGGTGACTTTCGGCGCCGTGGCCGGCCGTCACTGTGGGCACATCTTCGAGCCGGTGCGTTACACCGCGCTGCATCAATGGCACCTGAAAAACGGCGCCGAATTTGAAGATGTCGGTCAGTGGAAACGTCCGTGGTACTTCCCGAAAAACGGTGAAGATCTGCACGCCGCCGTTAAGCGCGAATGCCAGGCGGTGCGCGACAGCGTCGGTCTGCTTGACGCCTCGACGCTGGGCAAGATCGACATTCAAGGCCCGGATGCCCGCGAGTTTCTCAACCGTGTGTACACCAACGCCTGGACCAAGCTCGACGTGGGCAAGGCTCGTTACGGCCTGATGTGCAAAGAAGACGGCATGGTCTTCGACGACGGTGTGACGGCGTGTCTGGCCGACAACCATTTCGTCATGACCACCACCACCGGCGGGGCGGCTCGCGTTCTGCAATGGCTGGAGCTGTACCACCAGACCGAATGGCCGGACATGAAGGTCTACTTCACGTCCGTAACCGACCACTGGGCGACCATGACCCTGTCCGGGCCGAACAGCCGCAAGCTGCTCAGCGAAGTCACCGACATCGATCTGGACAAGGATGGCTTCCCGTTCATGACCTGGAAAGAAGGTCTGGTCGGCGGCGTGCCGGCGCGGGTGTTCCGCATCTCGTTTACCGGTGAGCTGTCGTACGAAGTCAACGTCCAGGCTGACTACGCGATGGGCGTGCTGGAAAAAATCGTCGAGGCCGGCAAGCAATACAACCTGACCCCGTACGGCACTGAAACCATGCACGTTTTGCGGGCCGAGAAGGGTTTCATCATCGTCGGCCAGGACACCGACAGCTCGATGACCCCGGACGACCTGAACATGGGCTGGTGCGTCGGTCGCACCAAACCGTTCTCGTGGATCGGCCAGCGTGGCATGAACCGTGAAGACACCCTGCGTGATCAGCGCAAACAACTGGTCGGCCTGAAGCCTATCGATCCGAATGTATGGCTGCCGGAAGGTGCGCAGTTGGTGTTCAACACCAAGCAGGCGATCCCGATGACCATGGTTGGCCACGTGACCTCCAGTTACGCGCACAACTCACTCGGTTATTCGTTTGCCATGGCCGTGGTCAAGGGCGGTCTGAAGCGCATGGGCGAGCGGGTGTTTGCACCGCTGGCGGATGGCCGCGTGATCGAGGCGGAAATTGTTTCTTCGGTGTTCTTCGATCCGAAGGGTGATCGCCAGAACATTTGATGGTCTCGAGTCCTGTGTGGGGGCTACCAATCGCTAGCAGGCTAGCTCCCACAGAGAAACCCGGTCGAATGTGGGAGCTAGCCTGCTAGCGATGGCGTTAGCTCAGCCACTACAGGACCCAACAGAATTCAGCAAAGGTGCTTTATGACCACAGCCAATGTTTACCAACAACGCCCGACCACCGGGGCCAAGGCCGAGTCGTCGCTGCACCATGCCGACCTCGCCAGCCTGGTCGGCAAGGGTCGCAAGAACGCCGGCGTGATCGTGCGTGAGAAAAAACTCCTCGGCCACCTGACCATCCGTGGCGATGGCCACGATGCCGCGTTCGCCGCTGGCGTACACAAGGCGCTGGGCATCGAACTGCCGGGCGCGTTGAGCGTGATCGTCAAAGGCGAAGCCAGTCTGCAATGGATGGGCCCGGACGAATGGCTGCTGATCGTGCCAGGTGGTGAAGAACTCGCCGCCGAGCAGAAACTGCGTGAAGCGCTGGGTGATCTTCATATCGCCATCGTCAACGTCAGTGGCGGCCAGCAAGTGCTCGAACTGAGCGGCCCGAACGTGCGTCAGGTGCTGATGAAATCCACCAGCTACGACGTCCATCCGGACAACTTCCCGGTCGGCAAGGCCGTGGGCACGGTGTTCGCCAAGTCGCAGCTGATGATCCGCCATACCGCTGAAGACACCTGGGAACTGCTGATCCGCCGCAGCTTCTCGGATTACTGGTGGCTGTGGTTGCAGGATGCATCTGCCGAGTACGGCCTTAGCGTTCAGGCCTGATGCAGTTTCGTGTTGCGACTGCATTTGTGGCGAGGGAGCTTGCTCCCGCTCGGCTGCGAAGCAGCCGTAAAACCTCAATCCGCGTTACTCCTGAAAAGATGCGGTCGCTGATTTTGGGGTCGCTTCGCAACCCAGCGGGAGCAAGCTCCCTCGCCACAGAGTTACCTCTGCTCACCGTTGTTGAAACAGGAGTCACCGCACCATGAGCCGCGCCCCAGACACATGGATTCTGACCGCCGATTGCCCAAGCGTCCTCGGCACCGTGGACGCGGTGACGCGTTTTCTGTTCGAGCAGGGTTGCTACGTCACCGAGCATCACTCGTTCGATGACCGGCTCTCGGGCCGTTTCTTCATTCGTGTGGAATTCCGTCAGCCCGACGGTTTCGACGAACAGTCCTTCCGCGCCGGCCTCGCCGAGCGTGGTCAATCGTTCGGCATGATCTTCGAGCTGACCGCGCCGAATTACCGGCCAAAAGTGGTGATCATGGTCTCTAAGGCCGATCACTGCCTGAATGACTTGCTCTACCGCCAGCGCATCGGCCAGTTGTCGATGGACGTGGCGGCGGTGGTGTCGAATCACCCGGATCTCAAACCGCTGGCCGACTGGCACCAGATTCCCTACTACCACTTCCCCCTCGACCCCAACGACAAACCGTCGCAGGAGCGTCAGGTGTGGCAGGTGATCGAGGAATCCGGCGCCGAACTGGTGATCCTCGCCCGCTACATGCAGGTGCTGTCGCCAGAGTTGTGCCGCAAGCTCGATGGCAAGGCGATCAACATTCATCACTCGCTGCTGCCGGGCTTCAAGGGCGCCAAGCCATATCACCAGGCCTACAACAAAGGCGTGAAACTGGTCGGAGCAACGGCGCATTACATCAATAACGATCTGGACGAAGGGCCGATCATTGCCCAGGGCGTCGAGGCGGTGGATCACAGTCATTACCCGGAAGATCTGATCGCCAAGGGGCGGGATATCGAGGGGCTGACTCTGGCTCGTGCCGTTGGGTATCACATCGAAAGAAGGGTGTTTTTGAACGCCAATCGCACGGTCGTTCTTTAGATCGCTTTCGCGAGCAAGCTGGCTCCCACATTGGAACGCATACCCCTGTGGGAGCGAGCTTGCTCGCGAAGAGGCCTTAACAGGCAATACATAAACAGCATCTGTACCCGAGCACTTAACGCGCTGCCTGCCTGGGCAACGCGGTTCCATAAAAACAACAGCGAGGTGAAAGCATGTCTGGCAATCGTGGTGTGGTGTATCTCGGCGCTGGCAAGGTCGAAGTACAGAAAATCGACTATCCGAAAATGCAGGACCCGCGCGGCAGGAAGATTGAACACGGTGTCATCCTGCGTGTGGTTTCCACCAACATCTGTGGTTCCGATCAGCATATGGTGCGCGGTCGTACCACGGCTCAGACCGGTCTGGTGTTGGGTCATGAAATCACCGGCGAGGTGATCGAAAAAGGCTCCGACGTCGAGAACCTGAAAATCGGCGATCTGGTTTCCGTACCGTTCAACGTGGCTTGCGGGCGCTGCCGTTCCTGCAAGGAGCAACACACCGGCGTCTGCCTGACCGTCAACCCGGCCCGTGCCGGTGGCGCTTACGGTTACGTCGACATGGGCGACTGGACCGGCGGCCAGGCCGAATACGTGCTGGTGCCATACGCCGACTTCAACCTGCTGAAACTGCCGGATCGCGACAAGGCCATGGAGAAAATCCGCGACCTGACCTGCCTCTCCGACATTCTGCCGACCGGTTACCACGGCGCCGTTACCGCTGGCGTTGGCCCGGGTAGCACCGTGTATATCGCGGGTGCCGGTCCGGTCGGTCTGGCCGCTGCCGCCTCGGCGCGTCTGCTGGGCGCTGCGGTGGTGATCATCGGCGACGTCAACACCATCCGCCTGGCGCACGCCAAGGCGCAGGGTTTTGAGATCGTCGACCTGTCGAAAGACGCTCCTTTGCACGAACAGATCGCCGCGTTGTTGGGCGAACCGGAAGTCGACTGCGCGGTGGACTGCGTCGGTTTCGAAGCCCGTGGTCATGGCCATGACGGGGCTAAATCGGAAGCACCGGCCACCGTGCTCAACTCACTGATGGGCGTGGTGCGCGTGGCGGGCAAAATCGGTATTCCAGGTCTGTACGTAACCGAAGATCCGGGTGCAGTGGACGCTGCGGCGAAAATGGGCAGCCTGAGCATTCGTTTCGGTCTGGGCTGGGCCAAATCCCACAGCTTCCACACTGGGCAAACTCCAGTGATGAAATACAACCGCGCACTGATGCAAGCGATCATGTGGGATCGCATCAACATCGCTGAAGTGGTGGGCGTGCAAGTCATCAGCCTCGATCAGGCGCCGGAAGGTTATGGCGAGTTCGATGCGGGCGTGCCGAAGAAGTTTGTGATCGACCCGCACCGGTTGTTCAGCGCTGCGTAAGTTTCATCCTAAAAAATGGCAACCTGTCGGGTTGCCATTTTTCATTCGTGAGTCAGACCAATTATTTAAATGCGCACTTGCTGGCGTCACCGTCATTGGTTGCGCAGTCATCGCCTTTCCAATTGCTTCCAGTGGCTTTTACCGGAACTTCAAGCCTTAATCCGGAAGACGCGCCCAGGTCGCCCTTGCCTTCATAGCGGCAGATTACGACCGAATTGGTGCTGTCTTTATCTTGAAGGCGTGCAGAGGTGAACTTGAAGCTTTCAGAGTTAACAGTGAGAGTCGGGCAGGTTGCTGCATACGCAGTGCTCATCATTGCCAGGGTGACCAAGGCTCCAGTGATAATTTTCAGCTTCATCATTTGTACTCCGTTACGTAATGGGAGTAAGAATGTTCGCTGTGTTGTGTGGATGCGCCAACTGTCAGATCTGACAGGTTGTTAGGCTTTTCCGCGATAAATAATTTTTTTCTAATAAGCTCAGCGGCGACCTCAGTGGCGCCGTTTTTCATTGGTGGAACGGAGAACTGTGGCGAGGGGATTTATCCCCGATGGGTGGCGAAGCCGCCCTAAATTAATCCGGCGCGACCTGCCAGATAGAACACGGTTGAAGGTTTTGCGACTGCTACGCAGCCGATCGGGGATAAATCCCCTCGCCACAAAAGCGTGCTGCCTGTATCAGAGGGCAGCCAATGCGCCTTGATAGAGAACCGGACCAGTCGGCTGTCCGGTCGGCGAACCGCCCTTCGGTTCAAGGCTGACAGCCAGTGCAATCGGTTTACCGATCAGCGCTTTCTGCGCCTCGTTCAGCTCAACCTTGCCTTTGCCTCCGGCCGGAATCACGCCGAGGGAAATCGGTTTGCCATCCGCCGGAATCGCCCACAGTTCCAGACTACGCCCCGGATCGACGGCGGCCAGGGTCAGTGGTTCGACTTGCAGGTAATCGTCGTGCGCTTCGACTTTGAGTGCCGGTTGCGCGTCGGCTGTTTGCAGGGTTGCGCGGTAGCGTGCGTCGTCGCGGTTGTAGAGCGAGCCGAGGAAGACGATTACCAGCACCGAACACAGCGCAGCAGTAGCGCGCAGCCAGTTCCAGAACGGACGTTTCTCAGGAACATGCAGCACTTGCGGCTCGATGCGGGCGGTGATGCCTTGCCACACGCGATCCGGCACCGGATGTTCCGGCAGCGCCTCGGTGAGGCTGACGAGGCTTTCCTGCCATTGCGCCAGTTCCGTACGCAATGCGGCGTCATCCAGCAGTAATTGTTCGAAGCGTCGGCGCGCAGGTGCAGACATCAAGCCGATGGCGTAATCGGCGGCGAGGGCGCGGCGCAGGGCGGGGGTCTGGTAGTTCATGATTCAAGGCACCTGCGCAGGCGCTCCATGCCTCGGCGAATCCACGATTTGACCGAGCCCAGCGGCGCCGCCAGATGTTCGGCCAGTTCCGAGCAGGACAAACCCTGAAAGTAGGCCACGGTAATCGACTGGCGCTGCATGCCTTCGAGGGTTTCCAGGCAGCGGTTCAGCGCGCGGGCTTCGCGGGCGCTGCTCAACTGGTCATGCGCCGAAGGACTTTCGTCGGGCAGGGTGTCCTGTTCGATATCGGTCAGCGGCCGGTCATGATTTTTACGTAACTGGTCGATGGCCTGGTTGCGGGTGATGTTGATCATCCAGGTCATCGGCGCCGACAGATGTGCTTGATAGCGTGAGGCGTTGTTCCAGATCCGTACAAAGCTTTCCTGCAACACTTCTTCGGCCAGATCCGGACGCCCCATGAAACGCAGGGCCACACCGTGCAGGCGCGGGCCGACGCTGCGGTACAGCGTTTCGAATGCGCGGCGGTCACCCAGTGAACACTGGGCAAGCAATTGTCTGAGCTGATCGGGATCGGCGATGGAAATGACGACTCTCCAGGCAAAAGTACGGCGACGAGCGGTGGTCTCGGGTTGCTCACAGGCTAGTTCAGCAACAGCAGTTGTGCCATTCATCGCGGCAATTCCAGGGTTTCACGTTCTCTATACGTGGCTATGATGAAAATGGATGCACTGGCGAGGAACATGCTGGTACGAGGCCGGTCAAATCGGCAGTTTTGCCATCCATTGATGGATGGTTACCACAGCGCATGAGGATGTCTGAATGAAGATTTCACGCGGTATTGCCCTGGCTTCGCTGATGACCCTTGCGGCGAGTCCGGTGTTTGCAGGTTTCAGCCTGGACGACGTGACCAAGGCCGCTTCAAGCATGCAGGGCGGCAACGCGGCCACTGCCGCCGCCCCGACATCGGAAACCGCCGGTCTGTTGCAAGCCGTCACGGGGCTGGGTGTTACGCCGCAACAAGCCGTGGGCGGCACCAGTGCGATGTTCGGACTGGCGAAGAACAAGCTCAGCGGCAGCGATTATTCCGAGCTGGCCAAGAGCGTGCCGGGCCTCGACAAACTCTCGGGCGGAGCCGGTCAGTTGGGCGCGCTGAGCAGCGTGCTGGGTTCTTCCGGCAAGTCGGCCGGTCTGGATAACGCGCTGGGTAATGTGAAAAACACCAGTGATCTGGACAGCGCGTTCGGCGCGTTGGGCATGAACGACGGCATGGTCGGCCAGTTCGCGCCGGTGATCCTCAAGTATCTGGGTGATCAGGGCGTTGGCGGTTCGCTGCTGAAAACACTCGGCGGTGTCTGGGGCGTCGGTAGCTAACCCACGCCTGCCAGTCAACGGCGCTCGCTGCGCAGTTCAGCGATGCGCCGGTCCTTCTCGTTCCAGAGTTGGTTGACCCAGTTCTGGACGCTCTCGCGAAACAGCGGATCATTTTCGTAATCGCCCTGCGACAGCGCCGGGTCGAGTTCACGAGTCTGGATATCGATGATCACGCGCGGCACGCTGCCATTGATCAAGTCCCAGAATCCCGGAATCTTGTCCTGTGGATAAACCACGGTGACGTCGAGCATCGCATCCAGTTGTTCACCCATCGCCGCCAGAACAAACGCCACGCCGCCAGCCTTGGGCTTGAGCAGGTGATTGAACGGTGACTTCTGCTGCGCGCTTTTTTCAGCGGTGTAGCGGGTGCCTTCCAGATAATTCACCACGGTCACCGGCTGACGCTTGAACAGCTCGCAGGCCTGTTTGGTGATTTCCAGATCCTTGCCCGCCAACTCCGGGTGTTTGGCCAGAAAAGCCTTGGAGTAGCGCTTCATGAACGGGTAATCCAATGCCCACCACGCCAGCCCGAGAAACGGCACCCAGATCAGTTCTTTCTTGAGGAAGAACTTGAAGAACGGCGTGCGGCGGTTGAGGGTCTGGATCAGCGCGGGGATATCAACCCACGACTGGTGGTTGCTGACGACCAGATATGACGTATCGACCCGCAGGTTTTCACCGCCGCGAATGTCCCATTGGGTGGGGATGCACAGACGAAAGATCAGCTTGTCGATTTCGGCCCAGGTCTCGGCGATCCACATCACCGCCCACGAGGCATAATCGCGCCAGCGCCCGGGCGCGACCAGTTTGAGCAGGGCAAACACCATCAATGGCCCGATCAGGATCAGGGTGTTGAGCAACAGCAGAAGGGTGACGAAACAGCCGGTGAGCAGGCGGCGCATAAGCAACTCTATGAATTTGAATAGGCGCGCCATGATAAGCAGCTTCGCGCGACAGGCCAAATTTGCACTGACAAATGTTTCACTTTTGGCTGGTTATGCTGCAGGTTAAATGTGCATTGACTGTGCTGGCCTCATCGCTGGCAAGCCAGCTCCCACAGGTTTTTCTGGTGCGTGCACGATCTATGTTCACTGAAGCTCCCTGTGGGAGCTGGCTTGCCAGCGATGCGATTTCAGTAGCGAACCAATTGTGTGCAAGCTGTCTAAAATCTCGCGTCTGCCGCCCCCATTTTTTCAAGGAAGCCCTTTACGTGAAATCTCTCCTTGCACTGTTTGCCCTCGTCGCGCTGCCGGTCATGGCCGCCGAGCCGACCCTGTACGGGCGTTACGAATACATCGCGCTGCCGGAAATCGGCGGTGAAGTGCTCAAGGCCAAAATGGATACCGGCGCGCTGACTGCCTCGCTGTCGGCCAAGGACATCGAAACCTTCACCCGCGATGGCGAGGACTGGGTGCGTTTCCGTCTCGGCACCAAAGATGCGGACAACAAAGTCTATGAACACAAGGTCGCGCGGATCAGCAAGATCAAGAGTCGCTCCGACGAGGACGACGAGGAGCGCCCGGCCACCGAAGTCGCGAAACGGCCAGTGGTCGATCTGGAGCTGTGCCTGGGCAACGTCAAGCGTACCGTGGAGGTCAACCTGACCGACCGCAGCAACTTCAACTATCCGTTGCTGATCGGTGCCAAGGCCTTGCGCGAGTTTGGCGCAGCGGTAAACCCGGCCCGGCGCTTCACCGCCGACAAACCGGACTGCTGAGCCAAGTGGTCTCATTGACGTAACGCGAGGCTTGGGGCACCGTTCGCGCACTCAACCACGGGCTCGGACGCCATGCCTCATATTCTGATTGTCGAAGACGAAGCGGCAATTGCCGACACGCTGATATTTGCCTTGCAGGGCGAGGGGTTCGGAACCACGTGGCTGAGCCTCGGCGAGGCTGCGCTTGAGCATCAACGGCAGACGCCGGCCGACCTGATCATTCTCGACATCGGTCTGCCGGACATCAGCGGTTTTGAAACCTGCAAACAGCTGCGGCGTTTCAGCGAAGTGCCGGTGTTGTTCCTCAGTGCACGGGATGCCGAGATCGACCGCGTCGTAGGCCTGGAGATCGGCGCCGACAATTACGTGGTCAAGCCGTTCAGCCCCCGGGAAGTCGCGGCGCGAGTGCGGGCGATCCTCAAGCGCATGGCCCCGCGCCCGCAGATTGAGGCAACTTCGGCGCTGTTTCGCATCGATCCCGAGCGCGTGCAGATCATCTATCGTGGCCAGCCCTTGAGCCTGACTCGTCACGAATTCCGCCTGTTGCAATGCTTGCTCGAACAACCCGAGCGGGTTTTCAGTCGCGAGCAATTGCTCGATGCGCTGGGTATCGCCGCCGATGCCGGGTACGAGCGCAGCATCGACAGCCATATCAAAAGCGTGCGTGCAAAATTGCGTCTGGTGCGCGCCGAGGCCGAGCCGATCCAGACCCATCGCGGCCTCGGTTACAGCTACAGCCCGGGGCATAGCTGATGTCCTTGGGGCTGCGGATTTTTTTTGTGTATGTGCTGTTTGTCGGCCTGACCGGTTATTTCGTACTCAATACGGTGATGGAAGAAATCCGTCCCGGAGTACGCCAGTCCACCGAAGAAACCCTGGTCGACACCGCTAATCTGATGGCGGAAATACTTCGTGACGATTTCAAGGCCGGCACCCTCAGCGAGAACCGCTGGCCCGAATTGCTTCGCGCCTATGGTGATCGCCAGCCAAAAGCGACGATCTGGGGTTTGCCGAAAAATCAGGTCAACCATCGCATCTACGTCACTGACGCCAAAGGCATCGTCGTGCTGGATTCCAGCGGTGTCGCGGTTGGTCAGGACTATTCGCGCTGGAACGACGTCTACCTGACCCTGCGCGGCGAGTACGGCGCGCGCTCCACGCGCAGCGATCCGAATAACGCGAGTTCGTCGGTGATGCACGTTGGCGCACCGATCCGCGATAACGGCCAGATCATCGGCGTGGTCACCGTGGCCAAGCCTAATAGCTCATTGCAGCCTTACGTTGATCGCACTGAACGGCGATTGCTGTTTTACGGCGCCGGACTGATCGGCCTCGGCTTGTTGTTCGGCGCATTGTTGTCGTGGTGGCTGAGTCGTGCGCTGCATCGCCTGACCGGTTACGCCCAAGCCGTGAGTGAAGGGCGCCGCGTGGAGGTGCCGCATTATCGCGGCGGCGAGTTGGAGCAACTGGCGACAGCCGTGGAACAGATGCGCACTCAGCTCGAAGGCAAGGCCTACGTCGAGCGTTACGTGCACACGTTGACCCATGAACTGAAGAGCCCGCTGGCGGCAATTCGTGGGGCGGCGGAGTTGCTGCACAGCGATATGTCGCCGGAGCAGCGTTCGCGGTTCGTCGGCAACATCGACAGCGAAAGTGCGCGGATGCAGCAATTGATCGAACGGCTGCTGAATCTGGCGCAAGTCGAGCAACGTCAGGGGTTGGAGGAGCGGGTTGCGGTGCCACTGGCGGCGTTGGTCGATGAGTTGTTGCAGGCGCAGGCGGCGCGGATTGAAGGCCGGCAACTGCGGATCGAACAGGCGATTGCGGCGGATTTGGCGCTGGTTGGTGAGCCGTTTCTGCTGCGCCAAGCGTTGGGTAATCTGCTGGAAAATGCGCTGGATTTCACCCCGCTGCAGGGCTGGTTGCGCTTCAGTGCCGAGCGGGTGGGTGAGTTGATCGAGTTTCGGCTGTTCAATGAAACGGCGTCAATTCCCGACTATGCGTTGCCGCGTCTCACCGAGCGCTTTTACTCCTTGCCGCGCCCGGACAGCGGGCGCAAAAGCACCGGGTTGGGGCTGAACTTTGTTGAAGAGGTGGTGAAGTTGCATGGCGGGTCGATGAGCATCGGCAATATTGAGGGCGGCGTGGAAGTGACATTGCGCCTGCCTTGAAACCGAGTCGCGGCCTTCGCGGGCAAGCCCGCTTCCACAGGTTTTTGCGTCGGATGCAAACATTGGGTACATCCAAATCACTGTGGGAGCTGGCTTGCCAGCGATGAGGCCAGAACAGTCTCCACACAATCTCCACATTCCCCCCACAAAGCCCCCATACCCGCAAACCAGACTCTGCCCATCAAAACAGGGAGAGTCCCATGAACAAGAATCTGACGATGAAACTCGGGGCCATTGCCCTGCTGATCCTGCTGTTGCTGGTGCCGTTGCTGATGATCGACGGGGTTATCGATGATCGCCAGCAACTGCGCGACGGCGTGCTTGAAGACATCGCCCGCAGTTCCAGTTACAGCCAGCAGGTGAGCGGACCGGTGATGGTGGTGCCGTATCGCAAAGTTATCCACAACTGGAAAATCAACGACAAAACCAACCAGCGTTATGACGAGCCTAGTGAAGAACGTGGGCGTCTGTACTTCCTGCCGGAGCGTTTCGAACTCGATGGCCAGGTGCAGACCGAATTGCGCGCACGGGGCATTTACGAGGCGCGGCTGTTCCACGCTGACAATCGCATCAGCGGGAATTTTTCGTTGCCGGCGCAGTTGGGAATTCAGGAGGACTTCAGCGATTACCGGTTTGACGCGCCATTTCTCGCAGTCGGTATCAGCGACATTCGCGGGATCGAAAATGCCCTGAAACTGGAACTCGATGGCCAACGTCTGGACTTCGTTCCGGGCACCCAAGTCGGCTGGCTGGGCGAGGGGGTGCGGGTGACGTTACCGTTGCTGGACACCAGCAAAACCACGCAACTGGCATTCGGTTTTGACCTGCGCCTGCAAGGCACCGGTTCGTTGCAGGTGCTGCCGGTGGGCAAGTCCAGCAGCGTGAGCCTGACTGCCAACTGGCCGCATCCTAGTTTTGTCGGCAACTTCCTGCCGGCCAAGCGCGAAATCAGCGATGCCGGTTTCAGTGCCGATTGGCAGACCACGTTCTTCTCGACCAACCTGCAAGACGCCATGAGCCGTTGCGTCAACAGCAACGATTGCGATGCGTTCAATGGCCGCAGCTTTGGGGTGAGTTTCATCGATCCGGTGGATCAGTACCTTAAGAGTGATCGGGCGATCAAATACGCCTTGCTGTTCATCGTGCTGACGTTTGCCGGATTCTTCCTGTTCGAAGTGCTCAAGAGTCTGGCGGTACACCCGGTGCAATACGCATTGGTCGGTGTGGCGCTGGCGTTCTTTTATCTGTTGCTGCTGTCGCTGTCGGAACACATCGGCTTTACCTTGGCGTATCTGTTGTCGGCGAGTGGTTGTGTGTTGTTGATCGGGTTTTATGTCTGCCATGTGTTGCGCAGCGTGCGCCATGGTTTGAGTTTCTCGGCGGGATTGGCGGCGTTGTATGGCTTGCTGTATGGCTTGTTGAGTGCCGAGGATTACGCGCTGCTGATGGGCTCGTTGCTGCTGTTCGGTTTGCTGGGTGTGTTCATGGTGCTGACGCGCAAACTCGACTGGTACGGGATCGGGCAGAAGCCGGGCAAGCCGTTGGAGTTTGATGTGGGGACGATGCAATGAGCGGGTTGCGTGAGGACCAGCGGGAGGTGGAGGTGTTGGTGACGCTGATTTTTGCGTCACTGCCGCCGGAGCCGAGGTGGTGCAATCGCTGGCAAGCCAGCTCCCACAGGATTTGTGTCGATTCAGAACATTCCAATCCAACCCACAACCAACATGGGGTGCAGCTCCCAAGGGATTTGTGCTGAATCAGATCTCTCTGTCTTACCCAATTCCAATGTGGGAGCTGGCTTGCCAGCGATGAGGCCGGAGCAGGCGCCGACTATTTAAGGCTTGGGCATAGTCGCGACCATGGACGGTCGCTGGCTTACCTCAAAGAACCAGTTGGCCAGTTGTGGATTGGCCGTGCGCCAGTCCAGGTCCGCGTGGCGTAGATCGATATAACCCAAGGCGCAGGCAACGCTGATCGCGGCTACATCGAAATGGCTGGTCAGCTCGGCAATCGCCTCGGCTTCCAGCACGGCGAGGGCACGACGGATTTTGTCGCGCTGGGCGTCGAGCCATTCGTCCCAATGTTTTTCCGGGGCGCGCAGGACCAGTTCGTAACGCACCATCACCGAGGCGTCCATGATCCCGTCGGCCATCGAGGCCAGGGTAAGGCGCCGCCAGCGGGCCGGGCCTTCGCGGGGGATCAGCGGGTTTCCGACGTGTTGACTGTCGAGGTATTCGAGGATAACCCGGCTGTCATGGATGACGTTGCCGTCGGCCAGACGCAAGGCCGGGATCTTGCCCAACGGGTTGTCCGCATTCAGCGCCGGATCAGGATTGACCGGGGTGAGGACGCAGTCCTGCAACGCGACGCGATCCTGTTGGCCGGTCTCGTAAAGCAGCACCATCACTTTGCGCACGAATGGCGAGAGGGTGTTGTGGAACAGGGTCATGCTGGGGGCGGACATTGGCAAACCTCGGTGGTCATCGAAGAGCCGTTAGCCTAGACAGATCCTGGGTGGCTGGCGAGGAATTGATGGTGTTGATGAGATCGCCTTCGCTGGCAAGCCAGCTCCCACAGGACTCTCGGGTGAACCGGTCATATGTGTTCACCACAAAAAACTGTGGGAGCTGGCTTGCCAGCGAAGAGGCCATCACCCGCGCCGCAGTAATCCCTTCAATGCCAGATAAGCCGGCACACCCAGTCCGACCCAGCCCAGACTGTCCCAGATCCCATCCCCCAACAACGCGGCAAACAACCCCGCCGCAGTCAGTAGCGCAATCACCAGCGGTGTGCTGAAGACCTTCCAGAAATTCGACTGACGCGGCTTCATGCAGAGGCCTCCGCCGTTTCCAGCACAGGTTTCGCCGCTTTGCGCCGCACCAGCCACAGATACACGCCACTGCCGAGGACGATGATGGTCAGCACATCGAGCGTGGCCCAGAGGATTTTCATCGGCATGCCGCCGTAGTCCCCGAAGTGCAGCGGTTGCGACATGCCCATGACGTCCATGTACCACGGACGCTCAGCCACGGCGGTGACTTGCAGCGTGCTGGCGTCGATCAATACCGGCGTCAGCAGATGCGAAGTCAGATGCGTGCCGCCCTTCATGAATACCGAGTAATGGTGCTCGCTGGAAAAGCGCGTACCGGGAAAGGCAATGAAATCCGGGTTCATACCCGGTGCGACTTCTCGGGCGATGTCCAGCAGGCGAGTGGCCGGGGCCAGTTGCGTCAGCGGTGGCGCATCGCGGTACGGCTCGACCATCGCGGTCAGGGTGTCGCTGCGCCATGCGGCGATGATCAAGTCGGCGCAGGCGCTGATCACGCCGGTCACGCCGACCGTCAGCGCCCAGGCCAGGGTGACCACGCCGATCAGGTTGTGCAGATCGAGCCAACGCAGGCGGGTGGATTTGTCCTGGCGCACGGTGCCGAATTTCAACCGGCGCATGAACGGCAGGTACAGCACCGTCCCGGAAACAATCGCGACCACAAACAGCAAACCCATGAACGCCAGCAGCAACTTGCCGGGCAATCCGGCAAACATATCGACATGCATGCGCAGGATGAACAGCATCACGCCGCCATTGGCTGAAGGCGTTTCCAGCGCTTCACCGGTGCGCGCATCGAGCATGAAGGTGTGCGAGGAATTCGGTTCGGTGCCGGCGGTTTTTGCCATGATTGTCAGCACGGCGTTGGGCTCGTCGTCCTCGAAACCGAAGTACTGCACGACTTCGTCGGGGCGGTGTTTTTCTGCGGCTTGCACCAGTTGCGCCAGATTCAGGCGCGGCGTGTCGGCCGGCATCTCGCGCACCTGCGGCGCATCGCCGAGCAGATGGTCGATCTCGTGATGGAAAATCAGCGGCAAACCGGTCAATGCCAGCATCAGCAAAAACACGGTGCAGATCAGGCTGGTCCAGGTGTGGATGAACGACCAGCGACGAATTGTTTTACTTTTCATTTCATGACCTTCAAAAACACCAAAGCCGTCCACGAGGGACGGCCTGGTTACAGGGCCTGTTTCAGCTCTGTCGCTTACCACTTGTAGGTGGCGCTGGCGATGACGCTGCGCTGGTCGCCGTAGTAGCAATAGAAACCGTCGCAGGTGGAAATGTAGTCCTTGTCGAACAGGTTGGTCGCGTTGAGTGCCAGCGACGCGCCTTTGAGACTGTTGTCCAGACGACCGAGGTCGTAATGCACGGCAGCGTCGAACACGGTGTAAGCGTCAGCCTTGCCCAGCCAGGTGTTGGCCTTGTCACCGTAGGTGTTGCCGGTGTAACGCACACCGCCGCCGATGCCGAAGCCGTCGAGTACGCCGGCATGCCAGGTGTAGTCGGTCCACAGCGAGGCTTGCTGGTTGGGCATCAGTTGCAGGCGATTGCCCTTGTCGACGCCGTTCTGCACTTCAGATTTGGCCAAGGTGTAGGCGGCGATGACTTTCAGGTTATCGGTAACGTCCGAGACCGCTTCCAGTTCCAGGCCTTTGACTTTCACTTCGCCGGTCTGGCTGGTGATCGATATGCCATCGACGAAGGTGTTGACCGAGACGTTCTTCTGGGTGAGGTCATACACGGCGGCGCTCAACAGGGTCTTGCTGCCCGGTGGCTGGTACTTGATGCCCAGTTCCCACTGCTTGCCTTCGGTTGGTTTGAGCGAACCGGTGGAGGTGGCATCGGCACCGCTGGTTGGCTGGAAGGATTCGGCATACGACAGGTATGGCACGAAACCTGAATCAAACACGTAGCTGATGGCCGCATTACCGCTGAACGCCTTGTCGCGCTGGGTATTGGTGGCGTCGCCCTTGTTGAGGAACCGGGTGCTGGTGTGTACCCAGTCTTCACGGCCACCCAAGGTCAGGCGCCACTGATCGAGGGCCATTTGATCTTGAACATACAGACCGGTCTGGTAGGTCTTCTGATCGTAGTCATAGTAGGCGGATGAGCGTGAAGGACGGGTGATCGGCTGACCATAAACCGGGTTGTTAACGTTGATGTCCGGCGCGGTACCGAAGATCGACGTGTAATTGTTGTTGCTGCGTTGGTGATCCAGACCGAGCAGCAGCGTGTGGCGGATGTCACCGGTAGCGAAGTCGGCCTGGAAGTTGTTGTCCACCGCGAACTGGCTGATGTCCTCGTCGACATTGGTGGTGCCTCGCCCGACGTTGCCTGCATCGTCAACGGTGAAACCGGCATAGGCCGGGTTGTAGCTGTTGACGGTCACGGTCTGGAACGACAGATCCGACTTGGTGTAACGCAGGTTCTGCTTGAACTGCCACACGTCGTTGAGGCGATGTTCGAAGGCATAACCGAGCGCGTAGTAGGTGCGGTCGTAGTAGTCGTAGTCAGGATCGCCCAGGTTTTTGTGGTGGGAGATTTTACCGAACGGCATGTCGATCTTGGTGCCCTGGATCGGATAGAACTGACTGGTGACCCCGGTATCGTCGCGGGTGAATTGCGATAGCAGGGTGAGTTTGGTGTCGTCGTCGATGTTCCACGTCAGGCTCGGCGCAATGTTGTAGCGCTTGTCGTCGATGTGGTCGATCTGGGTACCACCGTCACGGATTACACCGCTGATACCGTAGAGAAACTCGCCGGCATCGTCGATCTTGCCGGTGCTGGCGAAGTTGATCTGACGGTGATTGTCGCTGCCGTATTGCAACTGGACTTCACTGCTGGCGACGTCGCTCGGACGGCGGCTGACCATATCCAGCAAACCGCCTGGCGGGGTCTGGCCGTAAACCGACGAGGCCGGGCCACGCAGCAGGGCGAGGCGGTCGAGGTTCCAGGTTTCCTGTTTCGGGTTGGCGTACACGCCTTTTGGCAGCGGCAGACCGTCGAGGAACTGAGTCGGCTCGAAACCGCGCACGCGCAACCAGTCGGCGCGGGTGTCGCTGCCGTAGCTGCTGGCGGTGATGCCGGGCATGTAACGCACCGCGTCATCGAGGCTGTGTACGCCGCGATCTTCCATTTGCTGGCGAGTGGCGATCGAGATCGAACGCGGCGCTTCAACCAGTGCGGTGTCGGTCTTGGTGCCGGCGGCGGTGCGGGTGGCGGTGTAGCCTTCAACCGGGCCCCAGGCGCTTTCAGCGTTTTCCACGCCGATGACCGAAGTTTCCGGCAGGGCCATTACGCCTTCCGGCACGGCGACGAGGGTGTAAGTGCCGGTGCTGCTTTGTTCCAGCTGAAGACCGGTGCCGCGCAGCGCTGCACGCAGCGCGCCGGCCGCATCATATTGGCCGCTTACCGGCGCCGAGGTCTTGCCCGCTGCGAGCGCAGGGCTCAGCGACAGAGCGAGGCCGCCCTGGCTGGCGATCTGATTCAGGGTGGTCGCCAATGGTGCAGCCGGCAGGTTGTAGGCGCGAACGCTGGACGCTTGTTCAGCGGCGAGCAACGGGCTGCTGATCAGCGGGGCGCTGAGGGCAATTGCGACGGCCAGCAGACTGGGGCGCAACAAGGTGTCTAGCGAACGGGACATACGGCGGCTCATGAATGAAAATATTTCTCAATTGCCTGTCTGCCGCACGAGAATCAAAAAGTGATAGGGCTAGATGAAAATAATTTCGATTAACTTGGAAATGAGGGCTGCTGAGTCCTGAGGAATAGCCTATTTGTGGTGTGGGCCACTGGCCCCATCGCTGGCAAGCCAGCTCCCACAGTTTTCAGTGTTGTTCACAAAATTAATGTCACCGCAGATTCCTGTGGGAGCTGGCTTGCCAGCGATGAGGGCTATCAGGCTCCACATTAGTCAGGTTTGATATCAGCCTTGGCCACGGTCACCCAATACGGTGTGTGCTGCTCGATCTGCACCGGCAGGGTCGGCAGCAGAGCGCTCAAGGCTTTGTCGGTGTCGTGCAGCGGGAAGCTGCCGGTGATGCGCAAGTCAGCCACTTCCGGGGCCACGGCCAGATAGCCACGACGATAGCGACCCAGCTCATGCACCAGATCCCCCAGCCGGGCGTTATCCACCACCAGCATCCCGCGAGTCCACGCATCGGCGCCGGGGTTGAGCGCCAGAATCGGGTCCAGCCCGTCGCTGCGCATCAGCACCTGCTGGCCTTCACGGAGGATTTGCTCTTCAGGATTGGATTCTGCGTGCGCGGCCACCGCCGACTGCAACACACTCAAGCGTGTGCCTTGTTCCTCGCGTTTGACCAGGAACCGTGTGACCAGCGCGCGCATGCTGCCTTCGCGGGTCTCGACAATGAACGGACGCGCATCGCCGTGACCGGTTTCGACAAGGATTTCGCCTTCCTGCAAGACGATCAGCCGTCGCTTGTCATCGAAACGCACATCCACCGCGCTGTGGGTATTGAGGTTGAGCACAGTGCCGTCGGCCAGACGCAAGGTGCGTTGCTCGCCAGTGGCGGTGCGTTGATCGGCGAGCCAGTAATCCACTGGCAAATAACGATCACCGGCGAACAACGCCAGACCCATCACCGCAACCACGCTGGCCACTCCGCTGCCAAGTTTGCGCACCCGACGGCGGATGCCTTCGCGTGATTGCAGCAGGGCACTGCGGGCCGGGCCATTGGCGACGCTGAAACGTTGATCGAGCATGCCCAACTGACGCCAGGCGCGGGCATGTTCTTCATTGGCCGCGTGCCACTTGGTGAACTCTTCGCGCTCCAGCGGGCTGCTGGAATCCAGCGTCAGTTGCCAGGCAATCGCGGCGTCCAGCACATGGGCGGAGACCGGGCGGGAGCTGGCCGGACTCATGTCGGTTCACCGTACAGGGCGACGTAGCACTGGCGAATACCCTGGGCCAGATACTGCCGAACCCGTGGCACCGATACGCCGAGTTTGCTGGCGATCTCGGCATGGCCGAGGCCGTCGAGGCGGTTATAAAGGAAAGCGGCGCGGGCCTTGGTCGACAGTTTACCGAGCAAGCGGTCGATAGCCTTGAGGTCTTCGAGAATCAGTTGTTGCTCTTCCACCGACGGCTGTTCGCCTTCGGGGATCAGCATCAATTCGGTGAGGTAAGCCTGTTCCAGCGCAGCGCGGCGGAAGTAATCGAACAGCAGACCCTTGGCGATGGCCACCAGAAACGCCCGTGGCTCGCGGGGTGACAGCAGTTCTTCGCGGCCGAGCAGGCGCACGAAAGTGTCCTGGCTCAGATCTTCGGCGCGCTGCGGGCAGGCCACGTTGCGTCGCAGCCACGTCAGCAGCCAACCGCGATGGTCGCGATACAACGCACCGACGAGCTCACTGTGAGGGCTTGGGACTGACGACACCGGGTCACCGATTGGGAAAGGTTAACTAACGAGAATTGATCGCGATTCTCGCAGAGGTGAGAATGCTTAGCAATTGGCCACCGGTCGGGTGGTATCAGCGAGACCGCGTTATCGTTCTTCGCGGGCAAGCCACGCTCCCACAGGTTTTGCACTGATTTTGGGAGTAGCGCATGACCTGTGGGAGCGTGGCTTGCCCGCGAAGAGGCCGGAACTGACGCCGATAATCTAAAAGGACGGCGCCTGCTGCCGGCGTTTCCACTGGCTCAGGCGTTGTTGAAGATTCAGCGGGCTATGGATTTGCTGCGCCCGAGCGCGACTGAACAGGATCAACGCCAATTCTGCCGTCGCCAGCGCGTCGGCACTCGCGTTGTGTCGTTCGAACACTTCCAGCCGGAACCAGTCGACCCACTCATCCAGCCCGGCCTCACGAATATTCGCCTGCGGACACAGCAGCGGCGCCATCTCGGCGACGTCGAGAAAAACATGCTGCAATTTGTAACCCAGGTGCTCCTTGAGCGCCCGGCCGAGCATGTGCTGATCGAACGGCGCATGAAACGCCAGTAACGGACTGTCGCCGACAAACTCCATGAACTCCAGCAATGCCTCGCTCGGCTCGCTACCGGCGGCAATCGCGCTGGGCCCCAAACCGTGAATCAATACGCTGGGGCTGAGCTTGAGTTCGCGGCATTGCAGGGTGCGTTCGAACTGCTGGCTGAAATCGATGGCGCCGTCCTCGATCACCACCGCGCCAATCGACAGCACCCGATCCTTGTTCAGGTTGAGCCCGGTGGTTTCCAGATCCAGCACCACCCAGCGTTGTTCGCGCAGGCTGCATTCGCTCAGTTCGCTACCCGTTGGCAAACTCGACAGCCGTTGCTGCACATCCTCCTGCAACACCGGACTGGCCGGGCGCAGCCACGAAAACAGACTCATAGCTGATACCGCAAGGTCAGGCTGCTTTGCAGGCGTTGGGCCTGACGCAGGGACTCACGCAGGATGCGCCGGTCCAGATGATTGAGGCTGTCGGGATCAACCCGGTTCGAATACGGCAGATTCTCCCGGGTCTGCAACTGATGCTGCTGCATACGCGTTTGCTGAATGAAGTGGTACGCCTCTTCATAGGCCGCACCGTCGAGCCGCTCGATGACTTGTTTTTCCACCAGTTGGCGGAAGCGCTCCAGAGTGTTGTTGGTATCGATGCCGTTGGCCAGCGCCAGCAGACGTGCACCATCGACAAAGGGTGTGAGGCCCTGGACTTTCAGGTCCAGCGTGGCTTTCTCGCCGTTCTTGCGCGCCAGCACAAAATCGCGGAAACGCCCCACGGGCGGACGATTGCGCAGGGCGTTGTCGGCCATCATGCGCTGGAACAATCGGTTGTCGCCGACCTGATCGAGAATGCCCCGGCGCAATTGTTCGCAAGCCTGTTCATCGCCCCAGACCACACGCAAGTCGAAATAGATGCTCGACCCCAACAGATTCTCCGGCGTCGCCTCGCGGATAAACGCCGCAAACCGCCGCGCCCACTCCGCCCGGGACAGGCACAGTTCGGGATTGCCGGCCATGATGTTGCCTTTGCACAGGGTGAAGCCGCACTGCGCCAGGCTCTGGTTGATTTGCTGCGCAATCGGCAGCAGCTTGCCGCGAATCTCCGCTGCATGTGCCGCGTCCCGCGCTTCGAACAGAATGCCGTTGTCCTGATCGGTGTGCAGCGTCTGCTCGCGCCGGCCTTCGCTGCCGAAACACAGCCAACTGAACGGCACGCCGGGATCGCCGCGTTCGGCGAGGGTCAGTTCGATTACCCGGCACACGGTGTGGTCGTTGAGCAACGTAATAATGTGGGTGATCTGCGTGGACGATGCGCCGTGCGCCAGCATGCGCTCGACCAGTTGGCCGATCTCGCCACGCAGGGTCACCAGTTGTTCGACCCGTTGTGCGCTGCGGATCGTGCGCGCCAGATGCACCAGATCGACTCGTTGCAGCGAGAACAGATCACGCTCCGAGACCACGCCGCACAGGCGTTGATCCTTGAACAGACAGACGTGGGCGATGTGCCGTTCGGTCATGGCAATCGCCGCATCAAAAGCGCTGTGATCCGGCGAAAGGTAGAACGGCGAGCAGGTCATGTGGCGCTCGATGGCTTCGCTGAAATCGGCGACGCCTTCAGCCACCACATGGCGTAAATCACGCAGGGTGAAAATCCCCAGCGGCGCCTTGTGTTCATCCACCGCGACGATGCTGCCGACTTGCTGCTCGTGCATCAACTTCACCGCTTCACGCAACGGCGTGTCTGGCGTGCAGGTTACCGGGTGGCGCATGGCCAATTCGCCGAGGCGGGTGTTGAGCGAATATTGGGTGCCAAGGGTTTCCACGGCTTTCTGCTGGACTTGCTGGTTGACCTGATCCAGCAGGCTGCTGACCCCGCGCAAGGCGAAATCGCGAAAGGCATTGGAGAGGGCGAACAGTTTGATGAACGCCAGTTTGTTCAGTTGCAGGCAGAAGGTGTCTTCGCCAGCCAGGTGCTCGGTGCGGGTCGCCCGTTCGCCGAGCAGTGCGGCGAGGGGAAAGCACTCGCCGGTGGTGATTTCAAACGTGGTTTCGGTCCCGGGTTTGGTGATGTGCTGACGCTCGCCGACTACCCGGCCCTGTTTGACGATGTAGAAGTGTTCGACCGGGCCGTCGGCGGGTTTGATGATGCTCTCGCCCTGGCCGTAAAAACGCAGTTGGCATTGCTCCACCAGATACGCCAGGTGGGCATGTTCCATTTGATTGAAGGGCGGGAAGCGCTGGAGGAATTGCAGGGTGCCCTGAATGTTCTGCAATACCGCGGTTTTCCCTGCCTGGGTGAAGGCGTCCGCTTTACTCATAACCATTACCGCAGTCTTTTTCGAATTGTTGTTGTCGGATCGTTGCAGCCATGGTCGGCCCCATCGCGCAGGGTGCCCATTGGACGTAAGTCTAGGTTTGACGACCGTTGGCGAGTTTTCGGACATGCCCTACGCAAACAGTCGGAAATTCTCTTTGTTCACCTCTTGGAAAAAAATCCGACGAAGTGCACATTGAAGCTCTGCTTAGCGATGTCTGACCACTGTGCTAGGGGATTGATTTGAGAATGTAGAGAAAGCCATGTCCGACCACGATATTTTGAGCGACGCCGAGCGGGAAGCGCTCAGCGCTGTGATGCTCGAACCCGATCTGCCACCGCAGCGTGTATTGATCGTTGATGACGACAAGGACGCCCGGGAACTGTTGTCGGAGATTCTGGCGCTCGACGGCATCCGCTGCATGACCGCCGCCAGCGGTGAAACCGCGCTCAGGATGCTGGAAGACAAACCTTCGATTGGTCTGGTGATCACAGATCTGCGCATGGGCAATGTCGGTGGCCTGGATCTGGTCCGTCAGGTGCGTGAATCAGTACGGGCGGCGATGCCGATCATCATTGTTTCCGGCGATGCCGATGTGAAAGACGCGATTGCAGCAATGCATTTGAGCGTGGTGGATTTCCTGCTCAAGCCGATTGATACCAACAAGCTGCTGGCGTTGGTCAAACACGAGCTTGGGATGGAACCGTGACCTGTTGAAGATCAAAAGATCGCAGCCTTCGGCAGCTCCTACATGAGCTCAACTGTAGGAGCTGCCGAAGGCTGCGATCTTTTGATTGTGCGCCAACAAAAAAGCCCTGATCCAAAAAGGATCAGGGCTTTTTCACATCCGGCATCTACGCAAGATTACAGGCCGTTGGCAGCCTTGAACTCGCGACGACGACGGTGCAGCACCGGCTCGGTGTAGCCGTTCGGCTGTTTAGTGCCTTCGATCACCAGTTCGACCGCCGCCTGGAAGGCGATGTTGCTGTCGAAGTTCGGTGCCAGCGGACGGTACAGCGCGTCGTTGGCGTTCTGACGATCCACCACCGGCGCCATGCGCTTGAGGCTTTCCATCACTTGCGCTTCGGTGACGACACCGTGGCGCAGCCAGTTGGCGATGTGCTGGCTGGAGATACGCAGCGTTGCGCGGTCTTCCATCAGGCCGACGTCATTGATGTCCGGCACTTTCGAGCAACCGACGCCCTGGTCGATCCAGCGCACCACGTAACCGAGAATGCCCTGGGAGTTGTTGTCCAGTTCGTTCTTGATCTGCTCTGGCGTCCAGTTCGGGTTGACCGCCAGCGGGATGGTCAGAATGTCGTCCACCGAAGCGCGAGCACGTTTGGCCAGTTCGGCCTGACGGGCGAACACGTCAACCTTGTGGTAATGCAGCGCGTGCAGTGCAGCCGCGGTTGGCGACGGCACCCAGGCGGTATTGGCACCGGCCAGCGGGTGAGCAATTTTCTGTTCAAGCATCGCGGCCATCAGATCGGGCATGGCCCACATGCCTTTACCGATCTGGGCGCGACCTTGCAGGCCAGTGCTCAGACCGATATCGACGTTCCAGTTCTCGTAGGCGCCGATCCACTTCTCAGCCTTCATGTCGGCCTTGCGCACCATTGGGCCGGCTTCCATGGAGGTGTGGATTTCGTCGCCGGTACGGTCGAGGAAACCGGTGTTGATGAACACCACGCGCTCGCTGGCTGCCTTGATGCACGCCTTGAGGTTGACCGTGGTACGGCGCTCCTCGTCCATGATCCCGACTTTCAGCGTGTTGCGTTTCAAGTCCAGCACGTCTTCGATGCGACCGAACAACTCATTGGTGAACGCGGCTTCTTCCGGACCGTGCATCTTCGGTTTAACGATGTAGACCGAACCGGTGCGGGTGTTTTTGCGCGAGGTGTTGCCGTTCAGGTTGTGCATCGCCGCAAGGCAAGTGACCAGACCGTCGAGGATGCCTTCCGGCACTTCGTTACCGTCTTTGTCGAGGATCGCGTCGATGGTCATCAAGTGGCCAACGTTGCGCACGAACAACAGCGAACGACCGTGCAGGGTCACTTCACCACCGTTGACCGTGGTGTAGGTGCGGTCAGGGTTCATGGTGCGAGTGAAGGTCTGGCCGCCCTTGGAAACGGATTCCGACAGGTCGCCCTTCATCAGGCCGAGCCAGTTGCGGTAGATCACCACTTTGTCGTCGGCATCGACGGCAGCCACGGAGTCTTCGCAGTCCATGATGGTGGTCAGTGCCGCTTCCATCAGGACGTCTTTGACGCCGGCAGCGTCGGTCTGGCCGACAGGGGTTGTGGCGTCGATCTGGATTTCGAAATGCAGACCGTTGTGTTTCAGCAGGATCGCGATTGGCGCGCTGGCCTCGCCCTGGAAACCGATCAGTTGCGCATCGTCACGCAGGCCGGTGTTGCTGCCACCCTTGAGGGTGACCTGCAATTTGCCGTCGGTGATGGTGTATTTGGTGGAATCGACGTGCGAGCCAGCAGCCAACGGCGCGGCTTCGTCGAGGAATGCACGGGCGAAGGCGATGACTTTGTCGCCACGCGCCTTGTTGTAGCCTTTGCCTTTCTCTGCGCCACCGGCATCGCTGATCGCGTCGGTGCCGTAGAGGGCGTCATACAGCGAACCCCAGCGGGCGTTCGAAGCATTGAGAGCGAAGCGGGCGTTCATCACCGGAACCACGAGTTGCGGGCCGGCGGTACGGGCGATTTCGTCATCGACGTTTTGCGTCGTTGCCTGGAAATCAGCCGCTTCTGGCAGCAGATAACCGATTTCTTGCAGGAAGGCTTTATAGGCCACGGCGTCATGTGCCTGGCCGGCGCGTTCCTGATGCCAGGCATCAACGCGCGCCTGGAAGTCATCGCGTTTGGCGAGTAGGGCTTTGTTCTTCGGCGCCAGGTCGTGAATGACCTTGTCGGCACCTTCCCAGAATTTTTCGGCGGTGAGGCCGGTACCGGGAATGGCTTCGTTGTTCACGAAGTCGAACAGGACTTTGGCGACCTGCAGGCCACCGACTTGAACGTGTTCAGTCATTGCTTGCCTCACTCTGCTCAGCTATTTCGCTTTTCAGCTCTTCAAATTGACAATGAAGCCTCTGGCCATTTAAACCACAAACCCCTCAACCAGTGCATGCCATTTCTGGCGGCTGGGTTGGGACCAATCAACGGCTTGGGGCCTTGCTGACGGGGCTTTCAGGGTTGCGAACATGCCTTGGGCAGACATCGATTCAGCGTTATGTAGTGCGCGCAGCGGCATACTACATGATGAATTGCGCTTGTGAAAATCAGACTAATTACGTCGATCTGCGACCCCATGACGCATTGCGGTCACGACGCGGCACGGGATGTTCTCAAAAAACTATTGGATTGTTCCAGCTAAATATCAAAAGTTGTACACATAAATACTATGTGCCTGCTATGGGCCCTCCTTTCCTGTGGCCATAAATGGTTGCCATAAGTGTTGGGATGCTGAATCAGGTCCCTTGCCTATACTTGCCCTTCTATAACAAAAGTCATGACAAGAGGGCTGCGCCATGGACCATCTCGTACTCACCGTCTTCGCCCCGGACAAGCCCGGGCAGGTCGAGCGCATTGCCCAATGCATCGCCGAGCACGGCGGCAACTGGCTGGAAAGCCGCATGTCACGGATGGCCGGGCAGTTCGCGGGGATTCTTCGGGTGGGCGTGCCAGCGGAGGCTTACGACGAATTAGTCGATGCCTTACAGGCATTGTCGGCACATGGCATTCGTGTGTTGATCGCCGAAAGCGGTATCGAGCAATCCTGCACCTGGAAACCGATCGCCATGGAGCTGGTGGGCAACGACCGCCCGGGGATCGTGCGCGACATCACCCGATTGCTCAGCGAGCAGGGCGTCAATCTGGAACGGCTGGTGACCGAAGTGCGACCGGCACCGATGAGCAGTGAGCCGCTGTTCCACGCCGAGGCGATTCTTGCGGTACCGCTGACCTTGTCGCTGGACGTGCTGCAATCGCGCCTGGAAACCCTGGCGGACGATCTGATGGTGGAGTTGGTTCTGCGCACCGATCCCTGATCAGGTTATCCAGTTTTTATATGCACCTGCTTGTGGATAACCTTGGGAAGGAACGTTGCAGGCCACGAGAACTGTGGCCTGCGAAGCTTAGTACGTTTTTTGATCAGGCGCGGCGACGCAAACTTATCCACGCATCGACGCTGTACACCGCCAGACCTGCCCAGATAAACATGAACGCTATCAGCGTGCTGGATGACAACTGCTCACCGAACAGCAGCACTGCCTGCAACAACACCAGCGTTGGTGCGATGTATTGCAGGAAACCGATGGTGGTGTAGGGCAAGTGGCGCGTGGCCGCGTTGAAGCACACCAGCGGCACCAACGTTACCGGGCCGGCCGCGATCAGCCACCAGGCTTGAGAAGTCGTCCAGAACTCGGGTTGAGCGCTGGTTGCGGTCTGATTGAACAGCAACCATGCAAAGGCAATCGGTACCAGCATCCAGGTTTCTACTACCAGCCCCGGCAACGCCTTGACCGGCGCCTGTTTACGGATCAACCCGTAGAACCCAAAGGTCAGCGCCAGCACCAGCGACACCCACGGCAGACTGCCGACCTGCCACACCTGCTGCGCCACACCGACTGCCGCCAGCCCGACCGCAACCCACTGCATGCGGCGCAAGCGTTCGCCAAGAATCAGCATCCCCAGCAGCACGTTGACCAGCGGGTTGATGTAGTAACCGAGGCTCGCTTCGAGCATCCGCCCGTTATTCACCGACCACACATAGGTCAGCCAGTTGGCCGCGATCAGCGTGCCGCTCAATGCCAGAATTGCCAGACGCTTGGGGTTGTCGAGCAGCTCGCGCAACCAGCCCGTATGTTTCCAGACCATCAGCAGCAATGCGCCGAACAGTGCCGACCAGAGCACCCGATGGATGATGATTTCGACTGCCGGAACCTCGGCAATGGCTTTGAAGTAGATCGGGAACAGGCCCCAGATGATGTAGGCGGTCAGGCCCAGAATGTACCCGCGACGCGGGTTGGCGGCTTGCATGCAGAATCCTTGCGTGGGCAGCTGGCAAAGGAGGGATTGTAAGGAGATTTGTCGGCGGATGTCCGAGCTGATTAGTCAGAAAATTGTGAACACAGATCCATGTGGGAGCTAGCCTGCTAGCGATTGCGCTGGTTCAGTCAACGCGATGTTGAATGTCAGTCCGCTTTCGCTAGCAGGCTAGCTCCCACAAGGTTTGTGGTGAATCAGAATAACTTCAGCGGTTCTTCCTGGAGCGCCGAGAGTTGCTCACGCAGCGCCAACACCTGATCGCCCCAATAGCGTTCAGTGCCGAACCACGGAAAACTGTGCGGGAACGCCGGGTCATCCCAGCGCCGTGCCAGCCAGGCGCTGTAGTGCATCAGGCGCAACGCTCGCAATGGTTCGATCAGTGCCAGTTCACGCGGATCAAAGTCGTGAAACTCGTTGTAGCCGTCCATCAATTCCGACAGTTGCCCAAGGCATTCCTGACGGTCGCCGGCCAGCATCATCCAGATGTCCTGCACTGCCGGGCCCATGCGGCAGTCGTCAAGGTCGACGATGTGGAACATCTCATCACGGCACATCATGTTGCCGGGGTGGCAGTCGCCGTGCATACGGATGTTCTGATGCGGGGTGGCGGCGTAGGCGTCTTCCACCCGCTTGAGCAGATCGCGGGCCACGGACTCGTAAGCCGGCAGCAAGCTCTTGGGAATGAAGTTGCCTTCGAGCAGGGTGTTCAGCGAGGCGTGGCCGAAGTTCTGCACGGCGAGGGCTTCACGGTGTTCGAACGGCTTGGTCGCGCCGACCGCATGAATCCGCCCGAGCAACTGGCCGAGGCGATACAGCTGATCGAGATTGCCCGGCTCCGGCGCCCGGCCACCACGACGGGGAAACAGGGTGAAGCGGAATCCGGCGTGTTCGTGCAGGGTTTCGCCGTTGTGGATCAATGGCGCAACCACCGGGATTTCTACGTCAGCCAGTTCGAAGGTGAACTTGTGTTCTTCGAGGATGGCTTCGTTGGTCCAGCGCTGCGGACGATAGAACTTGGCGATCAGCGGTTCGGAGTCTTCGATGCCAACCTGATAGACACGGTTTTCGTAGCTGTTGAGCGCCAGAATGCGCGCATCGCTCAAGAAGCCGATGCTTTCGACAGCATCGAGTACGAGGTCTGGGGTGAGGGTTTCAAACGGGTGGGCCATGCTGACTCCTGCGCGCAGCAGGCTGCCGCGTCCGGCCCGGCATGGTAGCGCAGATGACAGGGAGGAAGGGGGTTAGTGTCCAAACCGACGCCATCGCGAGCAGGCTCACTCCTACATTTGGAATGCATTTCACTGTAAGAGTGAGCCTGCTCGCGATAAGGGCCTGTCAGGCGCCGACGATTCCGCCGTCCTCACGGGAGATCGCCATCACCGACGAGCGCGGCTTGCCGTTCGGCAGATGCTCAGGGAAGGTCGAACCACCGTTCTCGCCCGGATGCTGAATCCCGACAAACAGGGTTTTCTGATCCGGCGAGAAGCTGATCCCGGTCACTTCGCAACCAATCGGCCCGACCATGAACCGGCGAATTTCACCCGTCGCCGGATCGGCGCAGAGCATCTGGTTGTTGCCCATGCCGGCGAAGTCCCCGGCATTGCTCGAATCGCCGTCAGTCAGAATCCACAGACGCCCGGCCTTGTCGAAGCCCAGGCCATCCGGGCTGTTGAACATGTTCTGCGGGGTGATGTTCTTCGATCCGCCCTTCGGCGTGCCGGCATGCACGCCCGGGTTGCCGGCGACCACAAACAGATCCCAGGCGAAAGTTTTCGCCGCGTGATCGTCGCGGTCGGTGCGCCAGCGCAGGATCTGCCCGTAGACGTTCTTCTCGCGAGGGTTCGGGCCACCCACTGGTTGACCGTCTTCACCGCGCTTGGCGTTGTTGGTCAGGGTGCAATAGACCTGGCCGTCTTTCGGGCTGACGACAATCCATTCCGGGCGGTCCATGCGCGTGGCGCCGACGACGCTGGCGGCCAGTCGTGCGTGGATCAGCACTTCGGCCTGATCGGCAAAACCGCTGCTGGCGTCGATGCCGTTTTTGCCGTGGGTCAGTTCGATCCACTGGCCTTGGCCTTTCGGGTG
Organism: Pseudomonas sp. McL0111; assembly: GCF_052567255.1. Classification (NCBI taxonomy): domain Bacteria; kingdom Pseudomonadati; phylum Pseudomonadota; class Gammaproteobacteria; order Pseudomonadales; family Pseudomonadaceae; genus Pseudomonas; species Pseudomonas sp. McL0111. Next base: position 2,129,688 of record NZ_CP199585.1, read on the forward strand.
ATCCGGGTTGCCGTCGCCGGCATCGAACTTGGCCACGTACAAAGTGCCGTGATCGAGGATGTCGCGGTTGGCTTTCGGGTTGCGATGGTTGATGCGCTCGCGGCTGACGAATTTGTAGATGAACTCGCCACGCTCGTCATCGCCCATGTACACCACGACGCGCCCGTCGTCGGTTTCGGCGAGTGCGGCGTTCTCATGCTTGAAGCGGCCCAGCGCGGTGCGTTTGACCGGCGTCGATTGCGGATCGAACGGGTCGATCTCGACCACCCAGCCGTGACGGTTGAGTTCGTTGGGGTTCTTGGCCAGATCGAAGCGTGGGTCGAACGGGTGCCAGTTGATTTCCCGGCTGGTAACCGATGCGCCGTAGCGCTTCTGCGCCGGGTCGAATTGTTGTTGCGCGTTGCTGCTACCGAAGCAATCGGTGAAGTTCTCTTCGCAGGTCAGGTACGTGCCCCACGGCGTCATGCCGTTGGCGCAGTTCTGGAACGTGCCGAGGACTTTCTTGCCGCGCTTGTCGGCGCTGGTTTTCATCAGCTCGTGACCGGCGGCCGGGCCGCTGATGCGCAGCGGCGAGTTGCCGTGGATACGGCGGTTGTAGCGCGAGCCCTGAACGAACTGCCACTGGCCGTTCTTGCGCTGCACTTCGATCACTGAAACGCCTTCGCAGGCCAGCGCCTTGCGCACGTCTTCGGCCGATTGCGGGATGCCGCCGTGCGGGTAGAGGTAGCGGTAGTTGGTGTATTCGTTGTTGATCGCCATCAACGCGCGGTTCTTGTCGTCGGGAAAGGCGAACAGGCTCATGCCGTCGTTGTTATCGCCGAACTGCACTTCCTGTGCAGCGGCGGTGCCATTGCCGCTTGGGTCGAAGGCCGGGCCGTTTTTTTGCAGCGGCTGGCCCCAACTGATCAGTACCGAAGACTTGTAGCCCTTGGGCAGACTGATGACGTCGGTGGTCGCGGCGGCAATGCTGTCGAAGCCGAGCAGGCGGCTGTTGCCGGCGCTGACACCGGTGGCCAGCGCACTGCGGCTCAACAGGCTACCGCCGAGGAACATCGCTGCGCCGCACAGGGCGCCGGCGCTGATGAAACCGCGCCGGCTCAGGCCGACCATTTTTTCCAGATCGGTGGATTGGTTTTCTTCTAACAGGCTCATCTCAGGCTCCCTGCATGGTTTTTGCAGCCACCTTAATGAGGGTCGATGACGCTTTTGTTGCAGGGCGCCGAGCTAGAGCGGTGTGCCGATCAGCACATTGGAAGGGGAGAACTGCACACGGACCGGTTGCTCGACACTCAGGCCATGGGTGCGCAAGTGCAGCGGCTCAGCCAGGGCGCAGAGGGTCTGGCCATTGGGCAGGGCGATGCGAACTTCGCTGGGACCGTCCTCGGCATCGAGAATCGCCTCGATGGTGCCGTTTAGAAGATTGTGACCGGATGTTGCAGGTTGTTCGCTGGACAGCAGTTCGAGCCAGCCGGCCTTGATCAGCGCCACCACTTCGGTGCCCGCGTGCAGTTCCAGATGCACAGTGCTGTCGTGGGTGATCTGCGCGTCGATCCATAGCCCTTCGGCCAGTTCCAGGCGAATCAGGTCATTGCGCCCCTGGCTCTCGATTGCCACGACTTTGCCGTGCAACTGATTGCGGGCGCTGGTGCGCAGCATCAAGCGGCCAAGCAAGTCGAGGTCGCTGGCATCTTCGGCGGCCTCCAGCACTTGTGCCTGCAAGGCTTGCAGTTTTTGATAAAGACGCAGGACACGTTCGCCTTCGCTGGACAGTTTGGCGCCACCGCCACCCTTGCCACCGACCGCGCGTTCCACCAGCGGTTTCTGCGCGAGGTTGTTCAGCTCATCAATGGCATCCCATGCCGCTTTGTAACTCAGGCCGGCGCTTTTCGCGGCGCGGGTGATCGAGCCCTGTTCGGCGATGTGTTGCAGCAGGGCGATGCGCTGCGGGCGACGGACGATGTGCTGGGACAACAGGGTTGGCAGGGACATAGATGAGCGCTTTGTGCTGTGACGATGGGGGTTGAAGTTGGCGGCTCGGGACCCGAGAGTCAAGCCCGACGCTAATCCCTTTATAGGAGTGGTTTGCTCAAGTACCCGGTTTTGGCGTGCGTGCCAGGCAATAGACATCGACCCTTGCGGCGCCTGCGTCGATTAACAGTCGCGCCAGTGCCTGAGCGGTGGCTCCAGTGGTCAGCACATCATCGACCAACGCCAGATGTCGGCCTGCTACTTGCGCGTCGGGTGTGAGCACAAAAGCATTGCGCAGATTGAGTTGGCGCGCCTTGGCGTCGAGGTCCTGCTGGGCGCTGGTATCGAGAATTCGTTGCAGCAGATTCTCTTCGCAGGGCAGATCGAGGTGTTGACCTAACCAGCGCGCCAGCATGCTGGCCTGATTGAAACCGCGCTGGCGCAATCGCTTGGTGGCGAGCGGCACCGGCAATAACGCATGTGGGCGTGGCAAGTCTTCTTCGAAGCGATGTTGCAGGAATTGCCCGAGAACTTCGGCGAGCAGGTGGCCAAACGGCCAATTGGCGCTATGTTTGAAGCGAGTGATCAAACTGTCCACCGGAAACCCGTAAACCCACGGCACGGCAACCTGTTCGAAAGCCGGCGGCTCATGCAGGCAACCACCGCAAGTCATGCCGGGCGCGAGTAGCGGTAGCGCGCAAGTCAGGCATTGATCACCCAGCCAGGGTAGTTCGGTTTCGCAGGCCATACAGAGCGGCGTTTGAGCATCCGCAGGCTCATTGCATAACAAACAGAGTTGTACGTTTTTTAAACAGATGTAAACCTGACCTTCGTACTGTGGTTGACAGCGCATTGCTCTTCCTTAAATATGCCGAACATCCGTGTCGCGTCTGTGGGTATTCCGTTCCCGCAGCCGCCAGCCAAGCATAACCAAGGAAACACCCATGAGCGCGAGCACCACTGCCACCCTGCGTCACGACTGGTCTTTGGCCGAAGTCAAAGCTCTGTTCGTACAGCCTTTCAACGACTTGCTGTTCCAGGCGCAGACGGTGCACCGCGCGCATTTCAACGCCAACCGGGTTCAAGTTTCCACGCTGCTGTCGATCAAGACGGGCGCCTGCCCGGAAGATTGCAAGTACTGTCCGCAGTCCGGTCACTACAACACCGGTCTGGAAAAAGAAAAACTGATGGAAGTGCAGAAAGTCCTCGAAGAGGCTGCCCGCGCCAAGTCCATCGGCTCGACGCGTTTCTGCATGGGCGCGGCGTGGAAGCATCCATCGGCCAAAGACATGCCGTACGTGCTGCAGATGGTTGAAGGCGTGAAAGCCTTGGGTCTGGAAACCTGCATGACCCTCGGTCGCCTCGATCAGGACCAGACCGAAGCGCTGGCCAAGGCCGGCCTCGACTACTACAACCACAACCTCGACACCTCGCCGGAGTTCTACGGCAGCATCATCACCACCCGCACTTACAGCGAACGCTTGCAGACGCTGGCCTACGTGCGTGAGTCGGGGATGAAGATCTGCTCCGGTGGCATCCTCGGTATGGGCGAGTCGCTCGATGACCGCGCCAATCTGCTGATCCAGTTGGCCAACCTGCCAGAGCATCCGGAGTCGGTGCCGATCAACATGCTGGTGAAGGTTGCCGGTACGCCGCTGGAAAACGCCGAAGACATCGACCCGTTCGATTTCATTCGCATGCTCGCCGTGGCACGCATCCTGATGCCGCAATCCCACGTGCGCCTGTCCGCCGGCCGCGAAGCGATGAACGAACAGATGCAGGCCCTGGCGTTCTTCGCCGGTGCCAACTCGATTTTCTACGGCGACAAACTGCTGACCACCGCCAACCCGCAGGCCGACAAGGACATGCAGTTGTTTGCTCGCTTGGGTATCCAGCCGGAAGCTCGCGAAGAGCATTCGGACGAGGTTCACCAGGCCGCGATCGAACAGGCCCTGGTTGAGCAGAAGAGCACCGAGCAGTTCTATAACGCTGCGGTTTAACAGCTGCGCGGATTCCTCTGAAGGAATGCAAACCCTTGTGGGAGCGAGCTTGCTCGCGAAAGCGGTATTTCAGTCGACATTGATGTCGGATGTGAAGGCGTCTTCGCGAGCAAGCTCGCTCCCACAGGGAATCGCGTTCACTTTGATATTTGTGATCTCACCGAGGCCTGCATGTCTTTCGATCTCGCCGCACGCCTTGCTGCCCGTCGTGCCGAAAATCTCTATCGCCAGCGCCCGCTGCTTGAAACCCCACAGGGGCCACAAGTGGTGGTCGATGGTCAGCCATTATTGGCGTTCTGCAACAACGACTATTTAGGCCTGGCCAATCACCCGCAGGTGATCGAAGCCTGGCGCGCTGGCGCCGAGCGCTGGGGCGTTGGCGGCGGGGCGTCGCATCTGGTGATCGGCCACAGCACCCCGCATCACGCGCTGGAAGAAGCCTTGGCTGACCTGACCGGTCGCCCGCGCGCGTTGCTGTTCACTACCGGCTACATGGCTAACCTGGGCGCCGTCACGGCGCTGGTCGGGCAGGGCGACACGGTGCTCGAAGACCGGCTCAATCATGCCTCGCTGCTGGATGCCGGTTTGTTGTCCGGGGCGCGCTTCAATCGCTATCTGCACAACGACGCCGTGAGTCTGGCCAAGCGCCTGGAGAAAGCCACCGGTAACACGCTGGTGGTCACCGATGGCGTGTTCAGCATGGACGGCGATATCGCCGATCTGCCGGCGCTGGCCCGCGAAGCCAAGGCCAAAGGTGCGTGGCTGATGGTCGACGATGCCCACGGTTTTGGGCCGCTGGGCGCCAACGGTGGCGGAATCGTCGAGCATTTCGGTTTGAGTCAGAACGATGTGCCGGTGCTGGTCGGCACCCTCGGCAAAGCATTCGGCACTGCTGGTGCGTTCGTCGCTGGCAGTGAAGAGCTGATCGAAAGTCTGATCCAGTTCGCTCGCCCATACATTTACACCACCAGCCAGCCGCCGGCGCTGGCCTGTGCGACGCTGAAAAGCCTTGAACTGCTGCGCAGCGAGCATTGGCGGCGTGAACATTTACAGACGTTGATTCGCCAGTTCCGCCATGGCGCTGAACAGATCGGGCTGGAACTGATGGACAGCTTCACCCCGATCCAGCCGATCATGATTGGCGATGCCGGCCGTGCGGTGCGCTTGTCGCAGATGCTGCGCGAGCGCGGCTTGATGGTCACCGCGATTCGCCCCCCCACCGTGCCCGCTGGCAGTGCGCGGTTGCGGGTGACGTTGACCGCCGCCCACAGCGAGGCGCAGGTGCAGCTATTGTTAGAGGGTCTCGCCGATTGCTTTGCCCAACTGTCGTCGGAGCCAAGCCATGCGTAACCGACTGATCCTGCTGCCCGGCTGGGGCCTCGGCATTTCGCCGCTGGAACCTTTGGCTGCCGCATTGCAGGGACTCGACGAACATCTGCATGTCGAGATCGAGCCGCTGCCGGAACTCGATTCCGGTGACCTGCAAGACTGGCTCGACGAACTCGATGAGCGAATTCCTCAGGATGTCTGGCTTGGCGGCTGGTCGCTGGGTGGCATGCTCGCTTCTGAACTGGCGGCGCGTCGGGGTGAGCATTGCTGCGGTCTGCTGACGCTGGCGAGTAATCCTTCTTTTGTTGCCCACGAACAGTGGCCGAGCGCGATGCCGACCGAGACCTTTGATGCTTTTCTCGCCGGTTGCGCTGCTGATCCGAAAACCACCCTCAAACGTTTCTCGCTGCTGTGCGCACAAGGCGCTCAGGACCCGCGTGGCTTGTCGCGGCTGTTGCTGACCGCGGCGCCGACTGCTTCGCCCGCAGCGCTGATGGCAGGTCTGGAATTGCTTGCGCAGATAGACACTCGCGCAGCCGTGCAGGCGTTTCGCGGCCCGCAGTTACATTTGTTTGCCGGACAGGACGGTCTGGTGCCCGCCGAGGCAGCAGGGGAGTTGTTCGCGTTGTTGCCGGATGTCGAAATTGGCCTGATCGAACAGGCCAGCCATGCGTTTCTGCTGGAGGACCCCCACGGAGTGGCGGGTGCGATCCAGGCGTTTTTACATGAGTGCGGTGATGACTGATTTATCTCTAGCGGCGTTGCCCGGTGGCTTGCCTGACAAACGTCGGGTGGCGGCGTCTTTTTCCCGTGCAGCGGCCAGCTACGACAGCGTGGCTGAGTTGCAGCGCGATGTCGGTTCGCAGTTGTTGCAGCGTTTGCCCGCAGACTTTGTTCCGGCGCGTTGGCTGGATCTGGGCTGCGGCACTGGTTATTTCACTCGGGCGCTGGCCGAACGTTTCGACGCAAGCAACGGGCTGGCGCTGGATATCGCTGAAGGCATGCTCAATCACGCCCGTCCGTTGGGCGGTGCTCAGCATTTCATCGCCGGTGATGCCGAACGGCTGCCGTTGCAGGACTCCAGCTGTGATTTGATCTTCTCCAGCCTTGCGGTGCAGTGGTGCGCGGATTTCGATTCGGTGCTCAGCGAAGCCTTTCGCGTGCTCAAGCCGGGGGGGATTTTCGCGTTTGCTAGTCTTTGTGTAGGGACGCTGTACGAATTGCGCGATAGCTGGCGGCAGGTCGATGGCCTGGTACACGTCAACCGCTTCCGCGAGTTCGCTCGTTACGAGCAGTTGTGTGCGGCCAGCGGTTTGCGCACCGTCAGTCTGGAAAACCAGCCGCATGTGCTGCATTACCCGGATGTGCGCAGTTTGACCCACGAACTGAAGGCGCTCGGCGCGCATAATCTGAATCCGGGCAGGCCCGGCGGTTTGACCGGGCGGGCGCGGATTCTCGGTCTGGTGGATGCTTACGAGCAGTTCCGTGAGGCGTCGGGATTGCCGGCGACTTATCAGGTGGTCTACGCCGTGTTGGAGAAACCCTTATGAGCGCAGCGTATTTCATCACCGGAACTGACACCGACGTCGGCAAGACCACCGTGGCTGCCGGATTGCTGCATGCGGCGCGCTCGGCGGGATTGAGTACGGCGGCGGGCAAACCGGTAGCTTCCGGTTGCGAGGTGACCACCAAGGGTTTGCGCAACAGCGATGCACTGGCGCTGTTGGCTGAGTGTTCATTGCCGCTGACTTATCAACAGGTCAATCCGGTGGCGTTCGAACCGGCCATCGCCCCGCATCTGGCGGCGCGGGAGGCTGGTGTGGCGCTGACGGTGCAATCGCTGCTGGCACCGATGCGCTCGATTCTCGCGATGAATGCCGATTTCACCCTGATCGAGGGCGCGGGCGGCTGGCGTGTGCCGTTGGCGGATCAGGACAATCTTTCCGATTTGGCTATCGCCTTGAAGCTGCCGGTGATTCTGGTGGTTGGCGTGCGATTGGGTTGTATCAGTCATGCGCTGCTGACGGCCGAGGCGATTGCTCGCGATGGTCTGCAACTGGCGGGCTGGGTGGCGAATATCATTGATCCGAAGACCTCACGGCTGGAGGAAAACCTGGCGACGCTGGCCGAGCGGATTCCCGCGCCGTGTCTTGGTCGGGTACCGAAACTCAAGTCAATCAGTGCCGAGGCGGTGGCGGAACATCTGCAATTGGATCTGCTCGACTGATTTTGCCTATGAGCAGGCACTGTGCCATTAGTGTTTTTGACGGGTGTTTTTCTGACGCCTCTGGTTCAATGGCTTGTATTGATCCTTCCCAAGGACGAGAGCTCCCATGGAAATCTCCGGTAACACAGCTTTTTATGCGGGTTTGAGCACGATTCAGACCGGGCAGAACCGTGTCGATCAGGCGGCCAGCCAGATCGCCAACAACACCATTGAGCGTTCGGTTACCAGCCAGTCTTCGGAAGCGCAGATCGATCGTTTGCGCGGTGTGGATCGCAGCCAGCAAATGGATCTGGGCAGCGACATGGTGCAGATGGCTCAAGGCAAGTTCCAGGTAGAACTGGGCGCCAAAGTCGCCAAGGCATCCGATGAAGTGCTCGGTACGATCATCGACACTTTTGCCTGATTTGCAGCATTTCATGTTTCGCTAACGCCGCGCCTGTTCGCGGCGTTTTTCGTTGTAAGTCCTTCTCTCTCAACTAATCTTTGTTTGATTGTCCGTGGCTCGGTCGAGCGCATGGCGTTCTGTCGTGGCCGGCGTTTGGAAACTGTGATGACGAACGGCAAAAGATCGATGCTTGACAAGATTTCGGCGTAAACGTATGTTTCAAACAACTGTTTGACCGTCACAACAAATCAACGCGGTCGTTCATTCCCGGTTACATCAGCAGAGGTTTATCGCTATGCCTGACTACAAGGCCCCCTTGCGTGATATTCGCTTCGTTCGTGACGAGCTGCTCGGCTACGAAGCGCACTATCAGAGCCTTCCGGCTTGCGCAGACGCAACTCCGGACATGGTTGACGCCATTCTCGAAGAAGGCGCCAAGTTTTGTGAGCAGGTACTGGCTCCGCTGAACCGTGTGGGCGACATCGAAGGTTGCACCTGGAGCGAGTCCGGCGTGAAAACCCCGACTGGCTTCAAAGAGGCTTACAAGCAATTCGTCGAAGGCGGCTGGCCGAGCCTGGCGCACGACGTCGAGCACGGTGGTCAGGGTCTGCCTGAGTCGCTGGGTCTGGCTGTCAGCGAAATGGTTGGCGAGGCCAACTGGTCGTGGGGCATGTACCCGGGCCTGTCGCACGGCGCGATGAACACCATCTCCGAGCACGGCACCCCTGAGCAGCAGGACGCCTACCTGACCAAACTGGTTTCCGGCGAATGGACCGGCACCATGTGCTTGACCGAACCGCACTGCGGCACCGACCTGGGCATGCTGCGCACCAAGGCCGAACCTCAGGCTGACGGTTCCTACAAAGTCTCCGGCACCAAGATCTTCATCTCGGCCGGTGAACACGACATGGCCGACAACATCGTCCACATCGTACTGGCCCGCCTGCCGGATGCACCGGCTGGCACCAAAGGCATCTCCCTGTTTATCGTTCCAAAGTTCATGCCGAATGCTGATGGCACCATCGGTGCACGCAACGCTGTGACCTGCGGTTCGCTGGAACACAAGATGGGCATCCACGGCAACGCCACTTGCGTGATGAACTTTGACGGCGCGACCGGTTTCCTGATCGGCCCGGCCAACAAAGGCCTGAACTGCATGTTCACCTTCATGAATACCGCTCGTCTGGGTACCGCGCTGCAAGGCCTGGCCCACGCCGAAATCGGTTTCCAGGGTGGCCTGAAATACGCTCGTGACCGTCTGCAAATGCGTTCCCTGACTGGCCCGAAAGCGCCGGAAAAAGCCGCTGACCCGATCATCGTGCACCCAGACGTACGCCGCATGCTGTTGACCATGAAGGCATTCGCCGAAGGCAACCGTGCGATGGTGTACTTCACCGCCAAACAGGTCGACATCGTCAAATACGGCGTGGACGAAGAAGAGAAGAAGAAAGCCGACGCACTGCTGGCTTTCATGACTCCAATCGCCAAAGCCTTCATGACCGAAGTCGGTTTTGAATCCGCCAACCACGGCGTGCAGATCTACGGCGGCCACGGCTTCATCGCCGAGTGGGGCATGGAGCAGAACGTTCGCGACAGCCGCATTTCGATGCTGTACGAGGGCACCACCGGTATCCAGGCACTCGACCTGCTGGGCCGTAAAGTGCTGATGACTCAAGGCGAGGCTCTGAAAGGCTTCACCAAGATCGTCCACAAGTTCTGCCAGACCAACGAAGGCAACGAAGCCGTTCAGGAATTCGTCACTCCGCTGGCTGCACTGAACAAAGAGTGGGGCGAGTTGACCATGAAGGTCGGTATGGCTGCCATGAAAGACCGCGAAGAAGTTGGCGCGGCTTCCGTGGACTACCTGATGTACTCCGGTTATGCCTGCCTGGCTTACTTCTGGGCCGACATGGCGCGTCTGGCAGCCGAGAAGCTGGCAGAAGGCACCAGCGACGCGGCGTTCTACACCGCCAAGCTGCAAACCGCGCGCTTCTACTTCCAGCGCATCCTGCCGCGTACCCGTACACACGTGGCCACCATGCTGTCGGGCGCCAATAACCTGATGGACATGAAAGAAGAAGACTTCGCACTGGGCTACTAAGTCTCAGGGCAAGTTTCACGGCCGCTGCTCCCTCCGGGGACAGCGGCTTTTTTTATGCCTCATGAATAATTGTTTAACCGCGGCAAATTCCCCACTAAAAGGCTAAGAAAAGCTGATTTCCTGCCGTTAAAGAGGCTTCGATGTGACGCAGGTCACACTGCATGTGCTTAACTGCTCAAAATGCAGGCACAATGCCATCTTTTGCCGGGTCGGAGTTCAACCCCTTGCCGCGTTCTTCCGCTGTACGTTTTAGCCATTTTTTACCATCACTGCTGTTGTTACTCGCGGGGTTGTCGGCTGCGTACGTCAAAGACCTCAACGTGTTCTTCACTTCACTGTTCAACGTATTGCCGACTCTGGTGCTGCTGTTGGGTGGTGCTTACTGTGCGGTTTACCGACGTCAGCGCGAACTGTTTCTGATGCTCACGGTGTACATCGCCTACTTCCTGCTCGACACCCAGACCGACTATTACCGCGACAACGGCAAAGTGCGTGAAGACGCTGCGGTGGTGTTCCATCTGGTGTGCCTGCTGCTGCCGCTGTTGTTCGGCCTGTTCGCGGCGTGGCAGGAACGTACGCACCTGTTTCAGGACATGGTGGCGCGATTCGCCGTATTGCTTGCCTTCGGCAGCGTCGCCCTCGGGCTTGAGCAAAGTTACCCGCAAGCGCTGCTGATGTGGCTTTCGGAGATCCGCTGGCCAGCGCTGCATGGCGCGTGGATGAGTCTGATCCAGTTGTCGTATCCAGTGTTCGTCTCGGCGTTCGTGCTGTTGGCCTGGCAATACTGGCGCAACCCGCGACCGCTGCACGCGGCGCAACTGGTGGGCTTGCTGGGTGTGTTCTGGATGCTGCCGAAAACCTTCATCCTGCCGTTCACCCTGAACATCATGTGCAGCCAGGTGATGCTGATGATCGCTGCCGCCGTTGCGCATGAAGCCTATCAAATGGCCTTCCGCGACGAACTCACCGGCCTGCCGGGGCGCCGCGCACTCAACGAACGCATGCAGCGTTTGGGTCGCAACTATGTGCTGGCGATGAGCGACGTCGACCACTTCAAGAAATTCAACGATACCCACGGCCACGATGTCGGTGACCAGGTTCTGCGTCTGGTTGCCAGCAAGCTGTCGAAGATCAGCGGCGGCGGTAGGGCGTATCGCTATGGTGGCGAGGAATTTGCCCTGGTATTCGCCGGAAAGACCCTCGAAGAGTGCATGCCGCACCTGGAAGTGATCCGCGAGTCGATCGCGTCTTACAGCATTCAACTGCGCAATCAGGAAAACCGCCCGAATGACGATCAGCAAGGTCGTCAGCGTCGCGCCGGCTCCGGTGCGTCCAGTGTCTCGGTCACCGTCAGTATCGGTGTCGCCGAACGGCTGGAGCAGCGCAACCCGGAACAAGTCCTGAAGTCCGCCGACGAGGCGCTCTATGCAGCCAAGGGCGCCGGGCGTAACTGCGTGGTGGCGTACGGGCAGAACCGCCGTGGCGCGGTGCGCATGGACGCTGCTGCGGGTTGAGTGATGACGGCGCATTCAGCGTCTGGACAGTGATTGTGAGGCGTGGTGGCCGGCAGTAGGTTGAAGAAATCTGCTGACGGAGAAGCACCATGCCTGAATACAAAGCCCCCCTGCGCGACATGCGCTTTCTGATCGACAACGTCTTCGACTTCCACGCCAACTACGCAGCTCTGGGTGCCGACGACGCCAGCCCGGACATGATCAGCGCGATCCTTGAGGAAGGCGCGAAGTTCTGCGAGAACGTGCTGGCGCCGCTCAATCGCAGCGGTGACGAAGAGGGCTGCCATTTCGACAATGGCGTGGTAACAACGCCTACAGGCTTCAAGCAAGCCTTCGCACAATATGTCGAGGGCGGCTGGCACGGTCTGGCGGCAGATCCGGCTTACGGCGGCCAAGGCTTGCCGAGTTCGCTGGGGCTGGTGATCAGCGAGATGGTTGGCTCCAGCAACACGTCCTGGGGCATGTATCCGGGGCTGACCCACGGCGCGATGTCGGCAATCCATGCTCACGGCACCGAAGAGCAGAAGAACACTTACCTGAGCAAACTCACCGCTGGCCAGTGGACCGGCACCATGTGCCTGACCGAAGCCCACTGCGGCACTGACTTGGGCATCATCAAGACCCGCGCCGTGCCTCAGGCCGACGGTAGCTACGCGATTAGCGGCAGCAAGATTTTCATCTCTGCCGGCGAGCACGACATGAGCGACAACATCATCCATCTGGTGTTGGCCAAGTTGCCTGACGCACCGGCCGGCACCAAGGGTATTTCGCTGTTCATCGTGCCGAAATTCCTCCCGGACACGACCGGCGAAGCGGGGCAGCGCAACGGCGTTTCTTGCGGTTCGATCGAACACAAGATGGGCATCAAGGCGTCCGCCACTTGCGTGCTGAACTTCGACGAGGCCAAAGGCTTTTTGATCGGCGAGCCGAACAAGGGCCTCAACTGCATGTTCACCATGATGAACCACGCACGGCTCGGCACCGGGATGCAGGGACTGTGTCTGGGTGAGGCGAGTTTTCAGGGTGCGATCAAATACGCCAACGACCGCTTGCAGATGCGCTCGCTGACCGGCGCCAAAGCCCCGGACAAACCGGCTGACCCGATCATCGTCCACCCGGACGTGCGGCGCATGCTGCTGACCATGAAAGCCTTCAACGAAGGCAATCGTGCGCTGACCTACTTCACCGCGCAGTTACTCGATAACGCGCATCTGAGCGCTGAGGCCGAGGCACGTCAGGAGGCCGAAGACCTGTTGGCCTTCCTCACGCCGATCTGCAAAGCGTTCATGACCGACACCGGACTGGAAGTGACCAACCTCGGGATGCAGATCTTCGGCGGCCACGGATTTATCCGTGAGTGGGGCATGGAGCAGCTTGTTCGCGATTGCCGGATCGCGCCGATCTACGAAGGCACCAACGGCATTCAGGCGCTCGATCTGCTGGGGCGCAAGGTGCTTGGCAGTCAGGGCAAGTTGCTGCGCGGCTTCACCAAAATCGTCCACAAATTATGTGCTGCGAATGCCGGGCATCCGCAGTTGGGGGATTTCGTCACGCAGCTTGATCAGCTCAATCAGCAATGGGGCGAGCTGACCATGAAGGTCGGTATGGCGGCGATGAAGAACCCGGACGAAGTCGGTGCCGCGTCGGTGGATTATCTGATGTACAGCGGTTACATCATCCTCGGCTACCTGTGGCTGCGCATGGCGCTGGTGGCGCAGGTGCAGTTGGATGCCGGCGAAGGGGAGGCGGATTATCTGCGTGGCAAGTTGGCGACGTGCGAGTTTTACTTCAAGCGCTTGTTGCCGAGAACGGCGGCGCATCGAGCGGCTATCGAAGCGGGCAGTGATTGCCTGATGAAACTGCCGGCGGAGCTGTTTGCACTGTAAACCGCTTCTGTGGCGAGCGAGCTTGCTCGCGCTGGGCTGCGTAGCGGCCCCTGATCGGCGAGTCCGATGAGTGAGTGCTGCGCACTCAAGCGGGAGCAAGCTCCCTCGCCACAGGTTTCTCCAGAGATCAAAAACAATTTCCGGCTGGTGACTAAAAATAACAAATCAGTCACCGGTTGACCCTATGTGTCGCAAAAGTTGTTGGGGTACACTCGGCCCCAACGAAAACACCATTCCACGAATCACCTGTTTAGATCTTGCGAGGTTTGCCATGGCTGACTACAAAGCGCCGCTGCGCGATATGCGCTTCGTCCTCAACGAAGTATTCGAGGTCGCCAAACTCTGGGCCGAACTGCCTGCATTGGCCGAGACCGTCGATGCGGAAACCGTTGAAGCCATTCTCGAAGAAGCCGGCAAGGTCACCAGCAAAAGCATCGCGCCCCTGAGCCGTGCCGCTGACGAAGAAGGTTGCCACTGGGCGGACGGTGCCGTCACCACGCCAGCCGGTTTCCCCCAGGCTTACCAGACTTATGCCGAAGGCGGCTGGGTCGGCGTTGGCGGTGATCCGGCCTACGGCGGCATGGGCATGCCCAAAGCCGTGTCGGCCCAGGTCGAAGAAATGGTCAATTCCGCCAGCCTGTCGTTCGGTCTGTACCCAATGCTGACGGCCGGCGCTTGTCTGTCGATCAACGCCCACGCCAGCGAAGAGCTGAAAGCCGCGTACCTGCCGAACATGTACGCCGGGATTTGGGCCGGTTCGATGTGCCTGACCGAGCCGCATGCCGGCACCGATCTGGGGATCATCCGTACCAAGGCCGAACCTCAGGCCGACGGTTCCTACAAGGTCAGCGGCACCAAGATCTTCATCACCGGTGGCGAACACGACCTCACCGAAAACATCATCCATCTGGTACTGGCAAAACTGCCGGACGCACCAGCAGGCCCGAAAGGCATTTCGCTGTTCCTGGTGCCTAAGTTCATGGTCAATGCCGACGGCAGCCTGGGCGCACGCAACCCGGCGAGCTGCGGTTCGATTGAACACAAGATGGGCATTCAGGCGTCCGCGACCTGCGTGATGAACTTCGACGAAGCTGTGGGTTATCTGGTCGGCGAGCCGAACAAAGGCCTGAACGCGATGTTCACCATGATGAACTACGAGCGTCTGGGCGTGGGTATTCAAGGTCTGGCCACTGGCGAGCGCTCTTATCAGAACGCTGTTGAGTACGCCCGTGATCGTCTGCAAAGCCGCTCGCCAACCGGCGCTCAAAACAAAGACAAAGTCGCTGACCCGATCATCGTCCACCCGGACGTGCGTCGCATGCTGCTGACCATGAAAGCCTCGAACGAAGGTGGCCGTGCGTTTTCCACCTACGTGGCGATGCAACTCGACACCGCCAAGTTCAGCGAAGACGCAACCACTCGCAAGCGTGCCGAGGATCTCGTTGCACTGCTGACACCAGTGGCCAAGGCGTTCCTGACCGATCTCGGTCTGGAAACCACGATTCACGGCCAGCAGATCTTTGGCGGCCACGGCTACATCCGCGAGTGGGGTCAGGAGCAACTGGTGCGCGATGTGCGCATCACCCAGATCTACGAAGGCACCAACGGTATTCAGGCGCTGGACTTGGTCGGTCGCAAGATCGTCGGTAACGGCGGCGCGTTCTACAAGCTGTTCGCTGACGAGATTCGCCACTTCACCGCAACCGCCAATGCCGATCTGGCCGAATTCACCAAGCCACTGAACGATGCCGTCGATACCCTCGACGAACTGACAGCGTGGCTGCTGGATCGGGCGAAAAACAACCCGAACGAAATCGGCGCGGCCTCAGTTGAATATCTGCAAGCGTTTGGCTATGTGGCATACGCCTACATGTGGGCACTGATGGCCAAGGCTGCGCTGGGCAAAGAAACTCAGGAAGATTTCTACGCCAGCAAGCTCGGCACTGCGCGCTTCTACTTCGCCCGTCTGCTGCCGCGTATCCACTCGTTGAGCGCATCGGTGAAGGCTGGCAGCGAGTCGTTGTTCCTGCTGGACGCCGCGCAATTCTGATCCAAAACGTTATGTAAGCAATCTCTTACATAACGTGCTGCTGTTCTCCCATATGCGCCAATTGGATCCACGGCTAATCTACATTTCATGGACGTCGAGCAGGAAGCTCAAAGCAACAACACGGACACGTAGGATTCTGCCAGGGTGGCGGAGTGAAATGGATGTCAGGGAAACAGTCTGCAAAGCCCCGCTTCGGCGGGGTTTTCTTTTGCCTGAAGAAAAGTGCCTCAGCTCAGATCATCCAGTGATGGCGTGCCTTTCAGCGGTTTCCCTTCGCGCTGCATCACTTCCTCCAGCAACGTTCGCAACAGCGCCAAAGAGGCTTGTTGGCGTTGCACATCGCGACATACCAGCCCGACTTTCAGCGGCACCCGTGGTTCGCTCAGCGGTTTCCACAGCAGATCCTGATCGCCATATTCCTTTTGCGAACGCCCCGGCAGCACTGTCGCCAGACGGGTATGCGGCAAACTGTCGAGAATCCCCACCATATTGTTCAGCTCTGCCTGCACCTGCGGACGACGCCCGAGGCTGGCCAGTTGCGCCTGCCAGATCTGACGAATCTGAAACTCTTCGCCCAGCAGCAACATCGGCAGCTCGGCGGCCTGCTTCATCGAGACCTTCTTGAATTCGCGCAGAGGATGATCCGCCGGGATCACCAGCGTCAGTTCATCTTCGTAGAGCATCACGCCATGCAGACCGGGCTGACGCGGTGGCAGATAACTGATGCCGATGTCCAGCGAACCGTTGAGCAGGCGCCTTTCGATTTCCAGTCCGGTCAGTTCGTAGATCTGCACCACCAGATGCGGCTGGGCCTTGCGCACCCGCTCAAGCATTTGCGGCACCAGACTGGTGTGCACGGTTTGCAGCACGCCGATTGCCAGAGTGCGCAGCGCCTGACCCTTGAAGTTGCCCAGCGCTTCCCGCGCCCGTTGCAATCCATCCAGCAACGGCAGGGCATGGTTGTACAACGTGTGGGCGGCGAGGGTCGGCAGCAGGCGTTTGCTGCTGCGTTCGAACAGGCTGACATCGAGGTTCTGTTCGAGCTGGCGGATCTGCTGCGACAAGGCTGGCTGGGAGATCGACAGGCGCTCGGCGGCACGGCCGACATGACCTTCTTCGTAGACCGCGACGAAATAACGCAGTTGTTTGAAATCCATAAGTAATGCTTATCGAAAATGCTGGGAAATCGAAATGGCTCGGCGCCGTGAGTCGGCCTAGTCTAACCGCATTAACGGGGCTTACAGGGCCATAAAGCGCGATGAATAGCGTGAGTGTCAAAAGCGTTTACATAGGCAGTTCAAAAAACCTCAAAGGAGGTTTTTTTCAATGAATCTGTTCAGTTTGCGGCGTCAGGCGCCAAGCCTGGATGATCTGGCTCACGAGGCTGGCGAAACCGAGGCTGGTGATAGCCTGAATGCCGAGCGTTTGATGCCCAGCGTCGCGCGGCCGCTGCAGGTCTTCGTCCGGGGCCAGGGTTCTTGGTTGTGGGACAGCAATGACCGCGCTTACCTCGACTTCTCCCAGGCTGGCGGCGCCAATAGCCTCGGCCACAGCCCGTCGACGCTGGTCAAAGCCATCGCCAGTCAGGCGCAGTCGCTGATCAATCCCGGCTTCAATCTGCACAATCGCGGCATGCTCAGCCTCGCCGAACGGCTGTGTGCCAGCACTTCGAGCGATCAGGCCTACCTGCTCAACAGCGGCAGCGAGGCTTGTGAAGCGGCGATCAAACTGGCGCGCAAATGGGGGCAACTGTATCGCGGCGGTGCGTCTCGCATCATCGTTGCGAAACAAGGTTGTCACGGCCGTAGTCTGGCGACGATGTCGGCGTCGGACAGTTGCAATCTGCATAACCGTTTCGCACCGCTGCTGCCGGGCTTCGATCTGGTGCCGTTCAACGACCTGCCGGCGCTGCACGCCGCAGTCGATGCGCAAACGGTGGCGATCATGCTCGAACCGATCCAGAGCGATGCCGGGGTGATTCCCGCCACCGAGCATTACCTCAAAGGCGTCGAGCGTCTGTGCCGCGAACTGGGGATTCTGTTGATCCTCGACGAAGTGCAGACCGGTATCGGCCGCTGCGGCACCTTGCTCGCCGAACAGTCCTACGGCGTTCGTGCGGACATCGTCGTCCTCGGCAAAGGCCTTGGCGGAGGCGTGCCATTGGCGGCGCTGCTGGCGCGGGGCAAGGCCTGCTGTTTCGAACCCGGCGAACTGGGCGGCACCCACCATGGCAATGCCTTGATGACCGCTGCCGGCCTGGTTGTGCTCGACAGCGTGCAGGATCGCGCTTTCCTTGAGCAGGTCAACGACAACGGCCAACACCTGCGCGAAGGGCTCGCCCGTCTGGCGCATCGTTACGGCCAGGGTGAGTTGCGCGGACAGGGTCTGTTTTGGGGACTGAGCCTGTCAGATGATTCGGCAGAAGCCGTAGTCAGTGCCGCACTGCACGAAGGACTGCTGCTCAACGCCCCGCAAACCAACTGCCTGCGCTTCACCCCGGCGCTGACCGTCAGCAAAACCAACATCGACGAAATGCTCCTGCGCCTGGCCCGGGCCTTCTCCCGCGTACGCACCGCGCAACTGCAATGCCGCAAAGGGATTGCCGTCTGATCCGAACCGTACTGCCCGAATTCAAGAACCGTCTCGCGGTATAACGCACGCCTCACGCCTGATTCTTTTGGCGTGGGGCGTTTTTTTGTGTGGAGTAATGGCGAACAAATGGCCGGAGTCGGTGTTTGCACTGAACCCTGACGAACGGCGCGGGTCGATTAGCTTGTATGGCTCATTTGGGCCAACCCCTCAGGAGCACGCTCATGGACTTTATCCGCATCATCATCGCCATTCTGTTGCCACCGCTGGGTGTATTTCTGCAAGTCGGCTTCGGCGGGGCGTTCTGGCTGAATATTCTGCTGACGTTGTGCGGCTACATTCCCGGGATCGTGCATGCGGTGTACATCATCGCCAAGCGCTAAATACGGCGGCGTCTGATAGATCGCTTTTCGTGGGCAAGCCCGCTCCCACAGGTTCTATGGCGTACACAGAATTCGTGAACGACCGAGATGCTTGTGGGAGCGGGCTTGCCCGCGATTGTGGCGCCACGGTTCTGAAGGATGGACGTGGTTTTCAGTCCACCATCCCCATCACCCGCCGATAAAACTTCCACTCTTGCTCCAGCGCATGCGCCTGATTAACTGCCCGGCGAAAACCGTGGCGTTCATCGGCGTAGTAGTGCGCCTCCACCGGAATACCGTTGTACTCCAGCGCTGCGACCATGTCGCGGGTCTGTTGCGGCACGACTACCGCGTCCAGCTCACCTTGAAAGAAGATCACCGGAACGCGGATATTGCTGGCGTGTAGCAGCGGCGTGCGAGCGGCGTAGCGTTCTGCGTCTTCCAGCGGATCACCGATCAGCCAGTCGAGGTAATCGCCTTCGAACTTGTGCGTAGCCTTGCCCAGTGCGACCGGATCGCTGACCCCGTAGAGACTGGCACCGGCGCGGAATACTTGTTCAAACGCCAAGGCGCACAACACCGTATAGCCGCCAGCGCTGCCGCCACGGATAAAGGCGCGGTCGCCGTCGATCATGCCGCGCTCAGCCAGATAGGCCACCACCGCGCACGAGTCCTCGACATCCACTTCGCCCCAGCTCAGGTGCAGGGCCTGTCGGTACTCGCGGCCATAACCGCTGCTGCCGCGATAGTTGAGATCGGCGACAGCGAAGCCGCGCTGGGTCCAGTACTGAATGCGTGGATCAAGTATCGGATAGCAAGCCGAAGTCGGACCACCGTGAATAAACACCACCAGCGGCGGTCGGTTTTCGCCGCTCATGGCCGGATAAAAGAAACCGTGTGCTTCGCCAGTGCCGCTCGGATAACACAAGGTTTGCGGACGGCTGATGCGCTCTGCAGGCAACGGTGCCACGCCACCGGCCAATACCGTTACTTCACCAGACGCGCGATCAATGGCGATCACCGCCGAAGGGCTGATCGGCGAGGCCGCGATGCAATAGATAAACTGCTGATCCAGCGCCAGATGCCGGAAGCGACTGTAGGCGCCGGTGAAGTCTTCGCCACACAGGTCAAGACGACCGAAACCGCCCTCACTCCAGGTCGAAAGATGCCCGTCACCAATCGGCAGCCAAGTGCAGCCGCCCAGTTGCCACGGAGCCGGAGCGTGATCGGCCGCAGCAGCGGGCAGCGCGTTTAAGCCGTTCGATGACTCGGCCCACGGTTGCCAGAACCCGCCACGATCAGTCAGGCAATACAATCGACCGGCAGCATCGAATCGCGGTTGCTGGATCGACTCTTCGACCCCATCGCCCGCCACGCAACGCGGTGCCGAGAAAGCACCTTCGGCGGAACGCTCGGCCACCATCAATCGCGTAGAAGTCCACGGCTGATGCGGACGACTCCACTCGATCCAAGCCAGACGCTGGCCATCCAGACTGATGATCGGCGCAGCATAAAAGTCCGCCCCTTGCGCCAGCAAATGCCGCGCGCCGTCCGCCAGATCAATCGCTACCAAGCGATGCTGATCCTGGTTTTCTTCGACCGCCAGCACCTGATTCGTCGCAAAGTGCAGATCACCGTAACGACACTCACCTGAGGTCAGCGGTTGAGGCTCACCGCCGAGTGTCTGCCGGTACAGTTGCTGATCCGCCTCGTTGACGAACACGATCCCGTCAGGCGTCAGACAAAACGCTCCACCGCCATATTCGTACACCCGGCTACGCACGCTGAAACCCGCAGGCGTCAGACACGTCGCCACACCATCGCGCCAGTGCCAGATACGGCACGCAGCGTCCGCCGGGCGGTATTCATTCCAGAACAAACCGTTGGCACCGAGTTGCAGTTCGGCGAAATCCACACCGGCGGTGACGGCTTGAGTGGCGCTGAAAGGTTCAGCCTTTGGCGATGAGGCGCGAGTTTCGTTCATTACGGAAGGCCAGTTGTTCGATGGTCTGGGTGGCGTGCTCAGCTTCCTCGCGGGCCTTGAGAATCACACCGTGCTGTTCGGACTTGCTGCACACCGGGTCGGCGTTACTCGCGTCACCGGTCAGCATGAAAGCCTGGCAGCGGCAGCCACCGAAGTCCTTTTCTTTCTCGTCGCAGGAGCGGCACGGCTCTGGCATCCAGTCGTAACCGCGAAAGCGATTGAAACCGAACGAGTCGTACCAGATGTGCTGCATGCTGTGATCGCGCACATTGGGAAATTGCACCGGCAACTGCCGGGCGCCATGACAGGGCAGGGCGGTGCCGTCCGGCGTCACGGTCAAAAAGATACTGCCCCAGCCGTTCATGCAGGCTTTCGGGCGTTCTTCGTAGTAGTCCGGGGTGACGAAAATCAGCTTGCACGGATGCCCTTCGGCTTCGAGTTTGGCGCGGTATTCGTTGGTGATGCGCTCGGCACGCACCAGTTGTTCTTTGGTCGGCAGCAGGCCGACGCGGTTGAGCTGCGCCCAGCCGTAGAACTGGCAAGTGGCGAGTTCGACGAAGTCCGCTTCGAGGGCGATGCACAGCTCGATGATGCGGTCGATCTTGTCGATGTTGTGCCGATGGGTGACGAAGTTCAGCACCATCGGGTAGCCGTGAGCCTTCACCGCGCGGGCCATTTCCAGCTTCTGCGCGAATGCCTTCTTCGAGCCGGCGAGCAGGTTGTTCACTTGCTCGTCACTGGCTTGAAAACTGATCTGGATGTGATCGAGCCCGGCCTTCTTGAAGTCGCTGATTTTCTGCTCGGTCAGACCGATGCCGGAGGTGATCAGGTTGGTGTAGAAACCCAACTGCCGCGCCTCATGAATCAGCTCGGCCAGATCCTGACGCACCAGCGGCTCACCACCGGAGAAGCCCAATTGCGCCGCGCCCATTTCCCGCGCTTCGCGGAACACCTTGATCCACTGCTCAGTGCTCAGCTCTTTGCCCTGCTCGGCGAAATCCAGCGGATTGGAGCAGTACGGGCATTGCAGCGGGCAGCGATAAGTCAGCTCGGCGAGCAGCCACAGCGGCAGGCCGATTTCCGGTTTTGGCGGTACTTGCACCGATGACTCAGGCAAGTTCGATCCAGTGCTGCGCACGGGCAACCTCCATGAATTGCTCGATGTCTTCACCGAGTTCAGGCACGCCGGGGAATTGTTCATCGAGTTTGGCGATGATCGCTGCGACATCCCGTTCGCCATCGATCAAGCCGCCGATCAACGCGGCGGTTTCGTTGAGTTTGATCATGCCTTCCGGGTACAGCAGCACATGGCCTTTCTGCGCCGGTTCGTACTGAAAGCGATAGCCGGGACGCCAGGTCGGAGTCTTGCTGCGGTCGAAACTCATAAGGTGATTCCTTTATGCCAGACCCGTTCTGCTGTGACGCTATGATACGGCGGACGGTTCAGTTCGTAGGCCATGCTCATGGCATCGAGCATGCTCCAAAGGATGTCCAGTTTGAACTGGAGAATTTCCAGCATGCGCTCCTGGCCCTCGCGAGTTTTGTAGTGCTCAAGCGTGATCGCCAGACCATGCTCGACATCGCGCCGCGCCTGGCCGAGGCGGGTGCGGAAATACTCGTAGCCGGCCGGGTCGATCCACGGGTAATGCTGCGGCCAACTGTCGAGGCGCGACTGGTGAATCTGCGGCGCGAACAACTCGGTCAGTGAGCTGCTGGCGGCTTCCTGCCAACTGGCGCGACGGGCGAAGTTGACGTAGGCATCGACCGCAAAACGTACGCCAGGCAATACCAGTTCCTGTGAGCGCAGTTGATCCGGGTCGAGGCCGACCGCCTGACCGAGGCGCAACCAGGCCTCGATGCCGCCGTCTTCACCGGGGGCGCCGTCGTGGTCGAGCAGGCGCTGAATCCATTCGCGACGGATTTCACGGTCCGGGCAATTGGCGAGGATCGCCGCGTCTTTCAGGGGAATGTTCACCTGATAGTAGAAGCGGTTGGCGACCCAGCCCTGAATCTGCTCGCGGCTGGCGCGGCCTTCATACATCGCCACATGGTAGGGGTGATGGATGTGGTAGAAGGCGCCTTTGGCGCGTAGCGCGGTTTCGAATTCGGTGGGGGACATTGGCGTGTCGGTCATGTCTGTTCTCCGGGAACAACCGTTGGATTCTGTGGTGTCTGCTCAGGCCTCATCGCCAGCAGGCTGGCTCCCACAGGGGTTTGTGCACACCAAAACCCAATGTGGGAGCCAGCCTGCTGGCGATAGGCCGCGCCGCGGTCTCAACTGCTTACAGCACAATACTCATGCCATCAAACGCCACTTCAACATTGCGCCGCGCCAGTTCCGCGCGCTGCGGCGAATCCTCATCGAGAATCGGGTTGGTGTTGTTGATGTGGATAAGCACTTTGCGCTGTTCAGGCAATTGCTCCAGCACTTCAAGCATGCCGCCGGGGCCGTTCTGCGCCAGATGGCCCATCTCGCGACCGGTGCGGGTGCCGACGCCGCGACGCTGCATCTCATCGTCATCCCACATCGTGCCGTCCACCAGCAGGCAGTCGCTGCCAGCCATGATTTCCAGCAGCGGCGCGTCAACCTTGCCCAGCCCTGGTGCATAGAACAGCTTGCCACCGGTTTTCAGGTCTTCGACGATCAGGCCGATGTTGTCGCCCGGATGCGGATCGAACCGGTGCGGCGAGTACGGCGGCGCCGCGCTGCGCAGAGGCAGCGGGGTGAAGCGCAGGTTCGGGCACGCGGCCACGGTGAAACTCTGGTCGAGTTCGATGCGATTCCAGTTCAACCCGCCATTCCAGTGAGTGAGCATGGTGAACAGCGGAAAACCGCTGCTCAGGTCTTCATGGACCATGTCGGTGCACCAGACCTGATGCGGGCAACCTTCGCGCAGGCTGAGCAGGCCGGTGGTGTGGTCGATCTGGCTGTCCATCAGGATGATCGCGCTGATCCCGGTATCACGCAGAGCGCGGCCCGGTTGCATCGGGGCGAAGCTCTGTAACTGGGCGCGGATATCCGGCGAGGCATTGCACAGCACCCAGTTCACGCCATCGTCAGAAATCGCGATAGACGATTGGGTGCGGGCGTGGGCATTCAGGCTGCCATCACGAAAACCTGCGCAATTGACGCAGTTGCAATTCCACTGCGGAAAACCGCCACCGGCGGCCGAACCCAGAATCTGGACGAACATGAACGCTCCATCATTTCAACGCTGAAAATAAAACGCCCCGGCGAGCCGAGGCGTTGCACTGCAATGTTCCAGAAGCAGAACTCAGCGGCTGGCGAAGTACATGGTGACTTCGAAGCCGATACGCAGGTCGGTGTAAGCAGGTTTAGTCCAAGCCATGGGGTGTCTCCTTCAGGTGGGTGAGATAGCGCTATCCATAGGTATAGTCCACGGCAGCGCTGGGATGTTCCAAATAGTTAGGCTGCTATGTTACTCAAAATTTCAACGGGATTGCCCGTGAATCTTTGAGAAAGCTCCTTGCAGCCCCGGTAATGATCATTTTGCCGCTTGCCACGGCGCACCCGGCGCCGCGCAACTGGCGAGACAGCGCCAGCCGGCCTCGGCGTTGTTCAACCCTTGAGCAGCGGCAAGCAACGTCGGGCGATCCAGTTGACCGATGGCCGCGACCAGTTGTGCCAGATAATCCGACGAATGGCCGGCCAGCTTGCCCTGCCACAGGAGATCGGCGGCTTCTTTGCTGGATAGGGTCTCAATGCTGAACTGGTCAGCCAGTGACTGACGCTGCTGGTTGAAGTTGGCGTCATCAAGCTGTTCGATCAGCATCGGAATGCCATTGAGGAACTGCTGAATGTGTTCGAGCAGTTGCGCAGGGGCGACGTTGGGTGATTGCACACCGAACAGCAACCCGGTCTGACCGTGGATTTGCCGCAAGGCACTGAACACCGCATATCCCAACTGCAACTCGACCCGCAGGCGCTGATAGAACGGCGTCTGGGACAAGTGCGCTAGCAAGCGCCATGCAGCTTCATTTGCTATCTCGCCGCTGGCGGTCGGGCAGAACAGCAACAGTGCATGCTCACCGGATTGGGTGTCGATGTGGTTCCACATATGTTTGGCGTTGTTCGCCACAGGTGCAAACAGTTGATTGTCCGGTACGCCCGGGATGCGGCTCAAAGCCAGGCCCATGGCGGATTGGGTCTGCGGGTTGAGGCCCAGCGCCAGTCCGTCCCAGCGCGCAGTTGTCCACAGGTGTTTGACGTCGTCGGACTGCGCGACCGCTGGCAGGCAAGATTCGGGTAAAACCTTGAGCAGTTGCCGGATCGCAATCAACGGCGATTGCGGCTCGCCCTTGGGCGAGTCGGCGTCAACCTGCGTCAGATATTTCAGCGCGTGTTCAAGGACTTCGGGCATTGGTTCTTGCAGCCCCGTCAGTTTCAGCAACCACTGATTACCCGTCGTGGTCAGGGACACGTCGACCCCGGCCTGAAGCGCGTCGTCCCGCGTTTCCCGAAGACTGCGTTGCAACTTCGCTTGCAGGTCAGCAGTCGCCGCCGCGTCCAGTTGCCAGCGCAGATAAATCGCACCGTGATCAGTATTGTCCGGCAGCGCCAAGCTGAATTGCATAGACGACCGCTCGCGACGACCGCGGGAACGATCCTGCGCAAATGTGCGCAGGCCACGGTGAGCGCTGGTCTGGCCGCGAATCAACCCGGCGTTGGCCAAAGGTTCGGCAGCGCGCAGGAAAGGGTTGGCGGCAGGCAGGTGCCAGTGGCTGCTGAAGTTATCCACAGCGCCGATTTCGCCAAGGATGTGCTTGAGCGCAGCAACCGCGGAATCCGACAAACCGCTGTCGAGTTGTTCGCTGTCGCTGCGTGCCAATTGCAGCGCACCGCTGATTTTCTGTTGTCGCTCAAGCAGGACGGCGTACTGCTCACGCAACGACACCCAATCCTGTTGCGCAGCGAAAAAGCCCAGCCAATCCTGCAGTTGTTCACCGATGGCCGGCGCTGATTCCGCAGGCGCAACAAACTCCAGGTGCAACAAGGCTTGCCCGGCAAAGCGGTACAACGGCGTGGCAGTCAGGCTATCGGCGAGGCCTTGTTGTTGCAAGTGCGCGAGCAGACCGCCCGGTTTGCTGCTGTTCAACCAGTGGCAGAGAAACCCCAGCGCTTCGGCGGAAGACTCGGGCAATGCCTCGAATGCAAAGAGCAAATTGAGGCGTCGATCCGCGACCTGTTGATAACTTTTTGCCGCTGCGTCGATCAATGGCAACGGCGCGACTTGCGCAACGTTATCCCCAACCGGCAACGCCGCCGCAAACTGTTCCGCCAATGCGCGCAACTCTTCCAGATTCTGGGGGCCGACCAGACTCAGGGTCATCTGTCCTGTGCAGTAAAACTGCTGATGGAAGTCCTTCAGTGCCTGCTGAAACGCCGCTTGTTCCACTGGCAGGCTATCTCGGTTACCCGCATGGAATCCGCGCAACGGATGCTCCGCCGACAAGCCTTCGTACAACGCGAGTTCCTGCTGAGCCGCTGGATCTTGCGACCACGCGACAAATTCCGCATCCAACACTTCGCGTTCCCGCAACTGATCGTCCTGATTCATACGCGGGTGGGCGAGCATGTCTGACAGACGCTCAAGCCCTTCATTGAAGGATCGAGGCGGCAGCTCGAAGAAGAAGTCGGTAGTGCGCTCACGGGTGCTGGCATTTACCTGTCCGCCGTGACTCTGCACGTAGGACATCAGCGCCTGGTTTGCAGGAAAACGCTCGGCGCCGAGAAACAGCAGATGCTCAAGGAAATGCGCCAGCCCCGGCCATGCCAAAGGTACGTCGTGGCTACCGGCGGCAACCCGCAACGCCGCGGCACTGCGCGTCAGACCGGGCACGTGACGCAGGGTCACGCGCAAGCCGTTGGCCAGGGTTTCAGTGTGGGGGCGGGGGTGAGTCGGCGCAGGCATGGGCACTTCCAGAACAGTGAAGTGCCAATGCTAGCGGATTAGCGCTTGTTCAGCGCGTCGTAAAGCTCTGGGCGACGGTCATTGAGGTAGCGATTGGCGGCGCGGGAGTCGGCCATCAATTGGCGATCCAGCTCTCCGACGATCAAGGCTTCATCGAGTCCGGCCTGAGCGATGCGCTCACCATTGGGGGCGGCGATGCTACTTTGGCCGCAATAGTGGATATCACCCTCGTGGCCGCAATAGTTGGCGTAGGCCACATAACACTGGTTTTCGAAGGCCCGCGAGCGTACGGAAACGTCCGCGATGAAGTCGAAAGGAATCATGTTCGCCGTCGGCACCAGAATCAGCTCGGCGCCATCGAGGGCCAGACGCCGGGCGTTTTCCGGAAACTCCAGGTCGTAGCAGATCAGGAAGCCGAGCTTCCAGCCGTTGAGTTCTACTACCGGAAACTCACCCTCACCGGGGCTGAACATCGAGCGATCAAGATCGCCGAACAGATGCGTCTTGCGGTAATTGCACAGGCGCTCACCGTGGGCGTCGATCAACTGCACGGCGTTGTAGATCTGTCCGTCAGCGGTGCGTTCGGGGTAACCGTAGAGGATCGCCAGACCGGCAGCCTTGGCGATCCGGCCGATCTGCTGCGCCCATTCCCCGTTGTAGACCTCGGCCAACGTGCTCACCGCTTCGGCACCGATGTTGTAGCCGGTCATGTACATCTCCGGCAGTACCAGCAGGTCGGCGCCTTGAGCCTCCATCGCCAGTTGATGCAGGCGCTGGAGATTGGCGGCCGGGTCCAGCGGCATTGGCGGACATTGGTAAAGGGCTACACGCATCAGGGATTCCTCTTACTCGGGCAGGGCGATAGGGCCAATCTCTTTGAACACATCACCCGGGCCCGGGTTCTCTTTATGTGTGACGCCGCCGAAATGTTTCATGATCCCCCACACCGCATTGAGCGAAGTCTGCACCGCACCTTCGACCCATGCCGGGGTCCACGAGACGTCGTCGCCAGCGATGAAAATCCCGCGCTGCTCGGTCGGCATGTCGTCCTGCATGAAGTGCGCGTACATGCGCTGGTTGTAGCGATAGTGTCCGGGCAGGGCGCCTTTGAATGCGCCGAGGAAATGCGGATCGGCTTCCCATGACACGGTGATCGGATCGCCGATGATGCGTGCGGCGATATCGACTTTCGGGTAGATCTTTTTCAGCGAGTCGAGTGCCAGTTTCACGCGTTTTTCCACCGGGTGTGGAAGCATTTTCAACGCGTCGCTCATCCACGAGTACGACAGGCAGATCACCCCCGGCTTGTCGTCGCCGTTGTCGAACAGGTAGGTGCCACGTGTCAGGCGATCGGTAAGGGTCATGCTCATCAGGTCGCGACCGGTTTCCGGGTCCTTGTCCTTCCAGAATGGCCGGTCGACCATCACAAAAGTCTTCGACGATTGCATGTAGCGCGTGCGGTCGAGGGCCATCCACATCTTCTGCGAGAACAGCGTTTCGTCGCACTCGATCTGGGTGGTCAGCAGCCAGCTCTGGCAAGTGGTCAGCACCGCTGCGTATTCACGGGTGTCGCCGTTGTTGTCGGTGACGGCAAAACGGCCGTCCGGTGCGTGGGCGATTTTCTTCACGCCGGAACGTGGCGCGCCACGGTGCAACGATTTCAGGCTGGTGCCTTCAGGCCAGTGCACGCAGCGTTCCGGCACATGGCGCCAGATGCCTTGCGGGACCTGCTCAACGCCGCCGACCACCAAGTGCTGGTGATCGTCGCAGTTGGTCATCACCACGCGGAAGATTTCCAGCATCGAGTTAGGGAAGTCCGAGTCCCAGCCGCCCGTACCGAAACCGACCTGACCGAACACTTCGCGATGATGGAACGACAGCTTGGCGAACGCTTTGGAGGTGGCAACGAAATCGTAAAACGTGCGGTCGTCCCACAGCGGCACCAAGGTGTTCCATAGCTCCTTGAGGCGCGGAACATCTCGCTCGCGAATTGCCTGCTGGATATCGGAAAACTGTGACCCCGCCTCCAAAGCATCCGCCCAGGCGTCAGCCACTTCCTGGAACAGTGCAGGAAGATCCGCCAGTTTCTGTGCGTAATGGGTTTTGCCTTCGAGGTCGATCACCGTGCTGCCAGAGGCTGGCGTCAGCGGGTTCGGGAAAGGCTTGGTCTCAAGGCCGAGTTTGTCGACGTAGTGATAGAACGCTGTGGAAGACACCGGGAAACGCATGCCGCCGAGTTCCGCGACAATGCCATCGGTGCCGTTGAACGCCTGCGAGCGCAAACGGCCGCCCATCTTCGACGCCTCGTAAACCACTGGTTTCAGACCGAGTTTCATCAGCTCGTAAGCCGCCACCAGACCGGCGATGCCCGCGCCGACAATCGCCACTTCAGCGCCATGGTTGTGCTCGGGAAT
The DNA here is from genome assembly GCF_052567255.1 of Pseudomonas sp. McL0111. NCBI lineage: Bacteria > Pseudomonadati > Pseudomonadota > Gammaproteobacteria > Pseudomonadales > Pseudomonadaceae > Pseudomonas > Pseudomonas sp. McL0111. Next base: position 2,158,430 of record NZ_CP199585.1, read on the forward strand.
GCTACCGAGGCCAGCCGGGTGTTCGATCCAGTCGTCGAAGGCGAAAGGAAAGTCCGGGCCGAAAATGGTGATTGGCTTTTTACCGTCTGCAGGATGGCGATTGTTGTTGTTCATGGCTGACCTTGCTGGCGACTCGACGCAGGATGCGCGTCTGAGTATAGGAAAAGATGCCAGCCATTCTAGGGAGCGCAGAACACGTTAATAAGACGCAAAGTGTCGTCGATTCGCCATTTTAACGATCAATATGACGACAGTGGGCTACACAAAGATCACTGTGGGAGCGGGCTTGCCCGCGAAGAGGCCCTTAAATTCCCCCGAGAAGCCACGGCGGAAAAAATCAGACCGGCTGCCCCCGATCAATCTTGCTACTCAAAATAATCGAAGTCGTAGTCTTCTCCACCCCATCCACGCTACCAATCTGATCCAGCAACTGATCAAGCTGCTCCGGCGAATCCGTACGCAACCACGCCACATAATCAAACTCGCCACTCACCGCACACAACTGCTGCACCTGCGCCATCGCACTCAACCGGCGCAACACCTCTTTGCCAGAGCGCGGCTGCACCTTGATCCCGACATACGCCTGCAACCCGCCATCGATCACCCGCTGACCAAGGCGCACGCCATAACCAGTGATCACTTTGGCCTTTTCCAGCCGCGCCAAACGAGAGGTCACCGTGGTGCGCGCGATGTCCAACTGCCGGGCAAGCATCGCCACGCTCTCGCGGGCATTGATTTGCAGAGCAGCGATCAACTGACGGTCGATTTCATCAAGCACGGGCGGGCGAATGTCTGGCAAGGGGGACGGCTCCATTGGGCGCGGATCTTTGGGCGAGCATGTTACAGGCTCAACTGGCGAGGCGCTTGTGAGCAATAATCCAAGGGTGCATCCAAGTGTTGACCATGTTTTTTTTGTTGAAACAAAAGACCTGACAATTGATTTGACTTGCCAGCCCTCTTTGTCAAGAATGCCAACAAGAGCGCGAAATCTGCTGCCTTGCAGGGCATTAGCAGACGTAGGTACCTCAGCGATGCTGCAACATCGGTGTAAGGTGAGACCTCTTCATCCCATTTCCTGAGGATGCAAATATCAGGATTCAAATATCAAGGGCAGCCTCATGGCTGCCCTTTTTCTTTGTCCTGAAGAAAGTATCGTTTGTACAGGAGCTCGCCTAGACGGTGTTTGTTCATCGCTCTTGCGGGGGCATGCATGAAGTTCCAGAGGACGTGCCCATTGCGCACGTCAACCACGACAAGCATGTCATTTTTTGCCTCGTAGGCGTTGATGAATGCCATCCGGTATCCGCCATTGTCATAGAGCACTCGCCATATTTCGAAAGGCCCTGTCAGCGTATCGATGGCATGCCGAACGTAGCGCTCTCGAGAGTCTGGGCGTTTCTCGACGATATGCGCCAGCTTGTCTCTCATAATCGCAACGTTCCCAATGGGCGTAAGGATTGTGACGGCCAGCAATGCGTCGTCGATGAATCCAAAGTGAGCCAAGAGAATCTTCAGGGCGCCCTTTGCGTCGTCTGCCCTTTTTACTTCTTCAATCGCAGTTGATCGCAGTTCTCTCGGAAGCGTTCGCAGGTCGGGTAAAGCAAGATCGATCCATGTGTGTTGATCGGCTGCTTCCTTTATCAGTGGGGCAGCATTTACTAGCATCAAAACAATCCTGGACGGGCGGTGGCGTCCGGAGATTACGTGCTCGGAGAAAAGGTCAACAGGGCTGGAAGTGGGGTAAAGAATGGATTCAGAAGGTTCCTACAGACCTTGCGGCCGTCTTCCGAACATTGCATTCGTCGAGACCTGAGTCCGCGATCGATCACCCAAGAAAAAGCCGCGCATTTTGCGCGGCTTTCAATTTGGTGGGCCCACACGGACTTGAACCGTGGACCAAAGGATTATGAGTCCTCTGCTCTAACCAACTGAGCTATAGGCCCTCAGTAGGCCGCGGATTATAGCGACGGTTTCTCGGCTGTGCTATCCGAAAAATCCGATACGGTAATACGCAGAAACGTTGCGGCGAATTCTTCTGGTGGTAACGGCAGGCTGACGATGTAGCCCTGGATCTGTTCGCAGCCTTCGGCGGCGAGGAATTGTTGCTGCGCCTGGGTTTCCACGCCTTCGGCAATCACGGTGAATTGCATGCTGCGGCCCAGTGCGATGATGGCGCGCACAATCGCCGCGTCGTGGGGGTCGTCGGGCAATCCGCGGACGAAAGACTGATCGATCTTGAGGATATCCAGCGGCAAACGCTTGAGGTAACTGAGCGAAGAATAACCAGTGCCGAAGTCGTCAATCGCCAGTTGTACGCCGAGGTGTTTGAGTTGGTGCAGCACGGCCAGCGCTTCTTCAGCCTGACTCATGATGAAGTTTTCGGTAATTTCCAGTTGCAGTAAATCCGGCCTGAGACGGTTTTCCTTCAGCAGTTGTTCGATGCGCCCGAGCAAATTCGGCTGACGCAGTTGCGCGCCGGCGAGGTTGACCGACAGCGGCGTCTGGCAATCGTAGATCTGGCTCCACTCGAACATCTGCCGGCAGGCGGTTTCCAGCACCCAATCGCCGATCTGCAGGATCATGCCGTTCTCTTCGGCCAGCGGAATAAAGTGCTCCGGAGGTACTTCGCCGAACGTTGGGTGACGCCAGCGGATCAGTGCCTCGGCGCCCACCAAGCGATGGTCTTCGAGGCTGATTTTCGGTTGGTAATAAAGATGTAGTTCGTTGCGCTCGATGGCTCGCCGCAATTCGTGCTCCAACGCGACTCGTTCGCTGGCCTGCGCGGTGAGGTCGCGGGTGTAACTCTCGACTCGGTTGCGACCCTTGGCCTTGGAGCGGTACATCGCGGCGTCAGCGTTTTTGACCAGCGTGGCGACGTCGCAACCGTCCTGTGGATAAAGGCTGGTGCCGATACTGGCGCTGATGAAAAACTCGTGCTCGCCCGCCTGGAACGGCGCGCCGAAGCAATTGAGCAGTTTGGTGGCGATATTGTCGGCGTCACTTGCTTGTTGCAGGCCGGGCAGCAGGATGATGAATTCATCGCCACCGAGTCGCGCCACGGTGTCGATATCACGCAGCTGTTCCTTGAGGCGCACGGCGATGCCCTTGAGTAGCAGGTCACCGACCGGATGGCCGAGGCTGTCATTGATGTGTTTGAAGCGGTCGAGGTCAAGGAATAACACCGCACCTTGACCGCCATTTTCCTGTTGGCCGTTGAGCGCCATCAGCAGGCGGCTTTCAAACAGCGTGCGATTCGGCAGGCCGGTAAGCGGGTCGTGGTGTGCCTGATAATCGAGTTTGGCCTGGGCATGCTTGAGGCTGGAGATGTCAGCGAACACTGCGACAAAGTGAGTGATGAATTTGTCGCGATTGCGCACGGCGCTGATGGTCAGCCAGCTCGGATACAGCTCGCCATTTTTGCGCCGATTGGAAATCTCGCCCTGCCAGTGACCTTCGTCGGTCAACTGGTGCCACATCGCAGCATAAAACGCGCTGTCATGCAGGCCGGAGGCGAGCAGCCGCGGGGTATGGCCGAGGGCTTCGCTTTCGCTGTAGCCGGTAATTTCGGTGAAGGCACGGTTAACCGCGCTGATGTGCTGCTGAGTGTCGGTGATCAATACACCTTCGGCGGTACTCTCAAACACGGTCGCGGCCTGCTGCAGTTTTTCCTGCATCAGGTGGCGTTCGGTAATGTCCCGGGCGATGGTCAGCATGCAGTCTTCATCGCCAATCGGCAGCGGACGGCTGGAGACTTCGCAGAGGCGAATCTGCCCGTCACTGCGGCGGATATGGCAGGTAAAGTCACGGACAAACCCGTCGCGGTGCAACAGATCAAGCATCTGTTTGCGCTCGTTGAGATTGACCCAGATCCCCAGATCCAGCGCCGAACGATCCACCGACATGGCGCTGTTGAAGCCGGTGATGCGGCTAAAACCGTCGTTGACCTCCAGCAGCAAGCCATCGCTCTGGCGCGACAGCAGCAAGCCGTCCGGCGAGGCGTGGAAAGCTTTGGCGAACTTCTCTTCGGAGGTTTGCAGTTGCTGTTGGGTTTCCTTGAGCTGAGTGATGTCGCGTACCACCACCACCAGCGCCGGCGTGGTGTCGAGATCGAATGGCTCGGCAGAAATCAGCCCGGTAAACACTTGGCCGTTGTTACGGCGAAAGGGCATTTCCAGGTTGCGGATGCTGCCGGCCTGCAAGCGCTGCAACAGTCCCGGGCCGACCCCGGGAATACCCCATATATTCAGTTCGGTGGCGGTTTGGCCCACGACTTCTTCGGCTTTCAGTCCGATCTGTTCTTCAAAGGCTTCGTTGACTTCAAGCAGGCAGCCGTCGGAGAGCCGCGCGATCACCAGAATGTCCGGGCATTGCTGGAATACCGAGGCGAACTTCTGCTCCGACAGACGCAGTGCTTCTTCGGTGCGCTTGGTTTCACTGATGTCGATCATCAAACCGCGCATCACCGGCTCGTGACCATGCTCGATCAGGCTGACGATGTCGCGCACCCAGAGGCAACGCCCGTCGGCAGTAATCACCCGGTAGTCGAGGGTGTGATCGCGCCCTTCGCGCACGGCCTGATCGCAGATGCCTTGGGCTCGAGTCAGGTCGGCAGGGTGAATGATGTTGCGCCAGAAGCCCGGAATCAGCCAATGCGACTGCGGATAGCCGAGCAGATCTTCGGCGTGCGGAGAAACATAGCTGTAGGTGAAGTCGCTCATCCGCGCTTCCCAGGCGATGGCCGACAGGCTCTCGACCAAGCCGCGATAGTGATATTCGCTGCTGCGCAGTTCCTGTTCGAGGTCGACGCGGCGGGCGATTTCCGAACTCAGACGCCGATTGATGCGAATCACCACGGCCAGCACGATCACCAGCAGGAGCAGGCCGGGCAGGCCGTAGACCAGCAAGTCCGACCAGAACGTCCGGTGATCGAGGACACTGCCGACCCAGTGTTCCTGAATGCTGCTGATTTCTTCCGGGGTCATGTCGGCAATGACTTTGTCCAGAATGCCTACCAGCATCTTGTTGTCGCGGGGCACGCCCATCGCCAGTTGATAGCGGTACGGGGTTTCACCACTGACATACAAACCGTCGAGCTTGAGTTGGCGCAGGCTCCAGACACTGGAAGCGAGATCGCCGACCACAGCGTCCACTTCATCAGTCGCCAGCGCCTGCAATGCCGAGCTGACATTGGGCATGGCCACCAGATTCAGATCCGGATGGTGGGTGCGCAGCAATTCGTGAGGGGCGTAGTTTTCCACTACGGCAATCTTCAAACCGTACAGGTCTTCAATCTTGCGCGGCTGCGCGCCGCCGACGTGGGCGAGGATGACAATCGGAAAGTCGAGATAGGGGCGGGTGAACGACAGATAGTTCTGGCGCTCTGGTGTGGACATGATGCCCGGCAGCAGGTCGATTTTGCCCTTTTTCACCTGCTCCAGCACTTCGGTCCAGCTCGACGGCTCGACGGGCGTGAGTTTGATCGCCAGGCGTTGGCGGATCACGTCGATATAGTCCGCAGCGAGGCCTTGATAACGGCTCTGTTCGTCACGGAACTCAAACGGCGGCCATGAAGCATCTACACCCAGACGCAAATCGGGGTGAGCCGCCAGCCAGCTACGTTCTTCATCGGTCAGAGTCAGCGCGTCAGCCGTTGCGGTCCAGATCATCAGTGACAGCAAAAAAAGCACGGACGCCAGTCTGGGCATAACGGTCTCGTTATGGCTCGGGGGTGAATGTTTCGAGTGTAGACGGGGTATGCGGGGGAGGGGCGTTGTGAGGAATTTAATCTGCCATATAAACAAAACCCCCGGCCTGGGCCGGGGGTTCTGGTATCACTCGTCGAGGAAGGAGCGCAGATGCTCGCTTCGCGTCGGGTGGCGCAGCTTGCGCAGCGCCTTGGCTTCGATCTGACGAATCCGCTCACGCGTTACGTCAAACTGTTTGCCCACTTCTTCGAGTGTGTGGTCGGTGTTCATGTCGATACCGAAACGCATGCGCAGTACTTTGGCTTCACGGGCAGTGAGGCCGGACAGCACTTCGCGAGTCGCTTCTTTCAGGCTCTCGACAGTGGCGACATCGATTGGCGACTGCATGGTCGAGTCTTCGATGAAGTCACCCAGATGAGAGTCTTCGTCATCACCGATCGGGGTTTCCATGGAGATCGGCTCTTTAGCGATCTTCAATACCTTGCGGATTTTGTCCTCAGGCATTTCCATGCGTTCGCCCAGCTCTTCCGGCGTCGGTTCACGACCCATTTCCTGCAACATCTGGCGGGAAATACGGTTGAGCTTGTTGATCGTCTCGATCATGTGCACCGGAATACGGATGGTGCGGGCCTGGTCGGCGATCGAGCGAGTGATCGCCTGACGGATCCACCAGGTGGCATAAGTCGAGAACTTGTAACCACGACGGTATTCGAACTTGTCTACCGCTTTCATCAGACCGATGTTGCCTTCCTGGATCAGATCGAGGAATTGCAGGCCACGGTTGGTGTACTTCTTGGCGATCGAGATCACCAGACGCAAGTTGGCTTCAACCATCTCTTTCTTCGCGCGGCGGGCCTTGGCCTCACCGATCGACATGCGACGGTTGATGTCCTTGATTTCAGCGATGGTCAAACCGGTTTCGGTTTCCAGCGCGGTCAGCTTCTGCTGGCAACGGATGATGTCCGGCTGCACACGAGCAATGGCTTCGGCGTACTTGCTTTTGCCTTTGGCCAGAGCGTCGGACCAGCTTTCGTCGACTTCGTTACCCGGGAACTGACGCAGGAAATCGGCGCGTGGCATACGTGCATCACGTACACACAGTTGCATGATCGCGCGCTCTTGCTGACGCAGACGATCCAGGGCACCGCGAACACGCTCGACCAGGCCTTCGAATTGCTTCGGCACCAGTTTGATCGGCATGAACAGCTCGGCCAGTGCCAACAACTCGGCAATCGTTGCCTTATTGCTGCGACCGTGCTTTTTCAGGGCCTTGCGGGTGATTTCCATCTGGTCGGCGACTGCACCAAAACGCTGGGCAGCGATAACCGGATCAGGACCGCTTTCGGCTTCTTCTTCGTCATCGGAAGATTCGGCTTCATCTTCTTCGGTATCGTCGTCGGCCTTGGCGGCTTTCGCCTCGACTGGCGGCGGCACTTCGGCAGGCGGCGCAATGCCGTCGTCCGGGTCGATGTAACCGCTCAGGACGTCGGACAGGCGACCACCTTCGGTGGTGACGCGAGTGTACTCGGAAAGAATATGGTCGACCGTGCCAGGGAAGTGCGCGATTGCGCTCATCACTTCACGGATGCCTTCTTCGATACGTTTGGCGATTTCAATTTCGCCTTCACGAGTCAGAAGCTCGACTGTACCCATTTCACGCATGTACATGCGCACCGGGTCAGTGGTGCGACCGATATCGGTCTCCACCGCTGCCAGCGCGGCTGCTGCTTCTTCCGCAGCGGCCTCGTCGGTATCGGCGTCGGCCAACATAAGGGCGTCCGCATCCGGAGCACTCTCGTGAACGGGGATCCCCATGTCGTTAATCATGCGGATGATGTCTTCCACCTGCTCAGGATCTGAAATATCCTCGGGCAGGTGGTCGTTGACCTCGGCGTAAGTCAGATACTTCTGCTCACGACCAAGCTTGATCAACTCAATAATACGAGACTGTTGCGCTTTTCCGGACATAACACCCTATCCACTGAAGGTCTTGGCGGGCAAAAAACAAGCCGAGGATTATACCTGAGCTATGACCTCACGCGCCAGTTGAGGTCGGGCTTGATGCGGAAACATTGCGACTTAGTAGGTCGCGCAGTTGATTTTTCTCTTCGATACTCAGTTCGCTTTGACGGGCTTTCCTGAGTAACTGTTCAAGATTTCGCTCGCGTTGGCGGGCTGACAAGCTAGTAATGGTGTCGAAAAACTGTTGTTCAAGGTTGTCACCGTCAATCAGCCATTCCTTTTCTGCCAATGCCTTTAACAGGCGTCCCTGTTCAGTGCCGTGCCATCGCGCGATCAACTGAAATGAGTTTAGCTTGGGATTCTTCTGTACGGCTTCGAGCAGCGCCACAAGTAGCTGGGCATTGGTCTGATTTTCGTCCGCAATGTGCCCGGCGTCTTCGACGCGCTCGGCCAGTTGTGGGTGATGAAGCAGTGTTCGCAGGGCAGTCAGGGTCGGCGACTCGACGCCAATCGGCGTGCGCTGGCGTTGCGGTTGATCGCGATCACCGCGCTTGCCGTTCTTGTCCCATGGCTTTTTGTCCCACTTCTTGCCGCCGGCACCGGGTTTTTTCGGCGTCCACTCCTGCTGCGGCGCATACATGTCTTGCGCCTGCGGCTGATGGTAGTCGCTGTAGTCCGGCATTGCGTCGTAATCGATGCCCGGATCGTAGGCGGGCGGCGCTTCCTGCGGCGCACTTTGCGCGAGCTGACTGACGGTCTCGCTGCTCAGGCCGGTGATTTCGGTCAGGCGCTGACGCATCAGAATGCGCAGGTTGGCGCCCGGTACTTTATCGATCAGCGGTGCGGCGAGGGTGGCCATATGGGCCTTGCCTTCGAGCGAGCGTGGATCGGACTCTTCGGTCAGTTGCTGGAAGAAATAATCAGCCAGCGGCTGCGCATGCTGGTTGATCCGGGCGCGGAAGGCATCGGTGCCCTCGGCGCGAACCAGGGTGTCGGGGTCTTCGCCCTCGGGCAAAAACAGGAATCGCGCCCGGCGTCCGTCTTGCAGGCAGGGCAGCGTCGCTTCCAGTGCGCGCCACGCGGCATTACGGCCGGCCTGGTCGCCGTCGAAGCAGAACAATACGTTCGGCACGACGCGGAACAGGCGCTTGAGGTGTTCTTCGCTGGTGGCAGTGCCAAGCGTCGCGACGGCATTGCGCAGGCCTTGCTGGGCGAGGGCGATGACGTCCATATAACCTTCGACGACGATGATTTCGTCGAGGTTGCGATTGTTCTTGCGCGCTTCATAGAGGCCGTAGAGTTCCTGGCCTTTATGGAATACCGGGGTTTCCGGTGAGTTCAGGTATTTCGGTTTGTCGTCGCCAAGCACTCGACCACCGAAGGCGATGATCCGCCCGCGGGTGTCGCGAATCGGGAACATCACGCGATCGCGGAAGCGGTCATAGCGTTTGCCGGTTTCGGCGTTCTCGATCAGCAGGCCGGCGTCGACCATGGCTTTTTGTTGCAGGGTATCGCTGCTCAAGTGCTTGAACAGGTTGTCCCAGCCCGGCGGCGCGAAACCGAGGCCGAAGTCCCGTGCAATCTCGCCGGTCAGGCCGCGTCCCTTGAGGTAATCCACTGCGGCTTTGCGCGATGGATGACTCTTGAGTGACTGCCGATAAAAATCGGCGGCGGCGGTGAGCAGCGGATACAGCGGTGAATCCGTCGGCTGTCGCGGCTTGTGCGGGCGACCGCTTTCCTCGCGAGGAATCTCCATGCCGGCGGCTTTGGCCAGATCTTCGATGGCCTGGGGGAAATCCAGGTTGTCGTGATCCATGAGAAAACCGAGCGCGTTACCGCCCGCGCCGCAGCCGAAGCAATAATAGAACTGCTTGTCGGGGCTGACGCTGAAGGACGGGGTTTTCTCTTTGTGAAACGGGCAGCAGGCGGTGTAATTCTTGCCAGCCTTCTTCAATTGCACGCGCGAGCTGACCACGTCGACGATGTCGGTGCGGTTCAGCAGGTCGTCAATGAAGCTCTGGGGAATCAGCCCGGCCATGGCGTACTCGTCGTCTGTGCTGCAATAAGTCCGATACGAAAGGCGTTCGGACGCGGGTCGATGTTTGAAGCACGCAAAATGTGCGGCTCGACCGGTGTCGTCTGCGTAATCGCTGTCGGGAAGTGTATCTGCCGAAAATCCACTGACGTTAGTACCAATCAGTTTTCGACTATTTGAAAGTGTTGCGCTGAATCCGCTGACGGCCGGTTAAGGGCCTCGGATAGCTCAATAAAGCGGGCACGCATGCAGGTGCCTTGGGCTGATCGTCGTGAGAGGAATCAGTGGGTGTGCTCGTCAGTAGCCTTGAAAGGCTCGTCAGAAAAGACGTGCACCGCTGGCAAAAGAGCCAGGTCTGACGTGTGAAGCAGATTCATCTCGGTCGCGTGTGCGGCTTCGACGGTGAAGCATCAAGCGTTTTACGCAAATGCCATTAGCCCGGCTGAGAGCCGGGCTTAGGCAAAGAAGCTTGCTACGAACGTCTGTGTATTAGTACAGACGAACGGCGCGGCGCTGTTCGCGCTGAACTTTCTTGGCGTGACGCTTAACAGCGGCTGCTGCTTTGCGCTTACGCTCAGAAGTTGGCTTCTCGTAAAATTCGCGGCTACGAACTTCAGCCAGTACACCGGCTTTTTCGCAGGAGCGCTTGAAACGACGCAGAGCTACGTCGAAGGGTTCGTTCTCTTTAACTTTGACGGCTGGCATCCAGAGCTACCTTCATTCATTACCGGGGTCAACATCCTCGCGGCAAAAGAGCACTTGAAGACGTCGGTTTTTAAGGGTTGCGGATGTTAACCCCTCATCGCTCGGAATGCAAAGCCTCTGATCGAAAACCGCTGGTCGGGGCATCACTCGGGGACTATTATGCGCGCCTTCGAATTCAGCCTAAACAAGGCGCAAACCCATGCTAGTACTGGGATTAGAAACCTCCTGCGACGAAACCGGCGTCGCATTATATGACAGTGAACGTGGCCTGCTGGCCGACGCATTGTTCAGCCAGATCGACCTGCATCGCGCCTATGGTGGCGTGGTGCCGGAGCTGGCCTCGCGTGATCACGTCAAGCGCATGCTGCCTTTGATTCGTCAGGTGTTGGCCGAGGCCGACTGCGTGCCGACCGAGATCGACGCCATCGCCTATACCGCGGGTCCTGGCCTGGTCGGGGCGTTGTTGGTCGGTGCTTCCTGCGCTCAGGCTTTGGCGTTTGCCTGGGGCATTCCTGCGCTCGGCGTGCACCACATGGAAGGTCATTTGCTGGCGCCGATGCTGGAGGCACAACCGCCGGAATTCCCGTTCGTCGCTTTGTTGGTCTCCGGCGGTCATACGCAGCTGGTTCAGGTCGATGGTATCGGCCAATACACCTTGCTCGGCGAGACGCTCGACGACGCAGCCGGTGAAGCGTTCGACAAAACCGCGAAGATGATGGGGCTCAATTACCCCGGCGGTCCGGAAATCGCCAAACTGGCGGAGCAGGGCGTCGCAGGACGCTTCACTTTCCCGCGTCCGATGTGCGATCGCCCGGGGCTGGATTTCAGCTTCAGCGGCTTGAAAACCTCCGCGCTCAACACCTGGCAGCAATGTGTCAGCGCCGGGGACGACGGCGAACAAGCCCGTTGCGACATCGCTCTGGCGTTCCAGCAGGCCGTGGTGGAGACTTTGACCTTCAAGTGCAAGCGAGCCCTGAAACAGGCTGGCATGAAGCGCCTGGTGATCGCTGGCGGCGTCAGCGCCAATAAGGCGCTGCGTGTTTCGCTGGAAAAAATGCTCGGCGACATGAAGGGCGATGTGTTTTACGCACGTCCGGAGTTCTGCACCGATAACGGCGCGATGATCGCGTTCGCCGGATGCCAGCGTCTACAGGCGGGTCAGCACGAAAGTCTGGCGATCAGCGTGCAGGCGCGCTGGCCGATGGAGCAGTTGTCGGCGCTGTGATGAGTGGTATTCATGGGCGGCATTTAAAAATGCCGTTCGCGCCCGGCAAACAGGTCGCGTAGATTGCCGCGATGGCGCCAGACGATCAGCAGCGTCAACGCGCTCATCGGCAACAGCGCCTCGGGTTCTTGCCAGGCGAGCAGTGGCAAGGTCAGCGGCGTGGCAATCAGCGCCGCCAGCGAGCTGGTGCGAGTCAGGTAGAACGTCAGCAGCCAGGCGCACACCGCCAGCAGCGCGGCGGGTGGGTACAGGCCCAGCAGCATACCGGCGGCGGTGGCGACACCTTTGCCGCCGCGAAAACGGAAATACAGTGGGAACAGGTGACCGATCACGGCGCAGACGCCGATCCAGGCCTGGTCCTGCAGCGACAGGCCGATTGCCGAGGCGAGCAGCACCGGCAGCAGGCCTTTGCACAGATCACCCAGCAGGGTCAGGATCGCGAGTTTGCGACCGGCCAGGCGCAGCATGTTGGTAGCGCCGGCATTGCCCGAGCCACTCATTCGCGGGTCCGGATTTCCGGTCAGGCGGCTGAGCAAAATGGCGAAGGACAGAGAGCCGAGCAGGTAGGCGAGAGTCGCCAGTAACCAAAACATGCTAACTATTCCGGGCGAGGACGCCCTGATTCTAACGGCGCATTGCGCCCTTGTCGTGCAGTGGAGAGAAGTGCGTGGACAGAGTGTTTATCGAGGGCCTGGAAGTCGACACCGTGATTGGTGCCTACGACTGGGAGCGCGGCATCCGACAGTGTCTGCGCCTTGATCTGAGCTTCGCCTGGGACAACCGCCCGGCAGCGGCCGGCGACGATCTGACCATGGCGCTCGATTACGCCAGTGTTTCCACGCGAATTCAGGACTTTGCCGAGCAGGCTCAGTTCCAACTGGTCGAGACCTTTGCCGAGCGTCTGGTCGAAGTGCTGATGAGCGAATTCAAGATCACCTGGATTCGTTTGAAGCTGACCAAACCAGGTGCCGTCCCGGCTGCCAAGGGTGGCGTGGGTGTGGAGATCGAGCGCGGATGTCGCTGACTCAGGTTTACCTCGGGCTCGGTAGCAATATCGAGCGCGAAACCCATTTGCGTGCGGGGCTGGATGCGCTGGACGCGTTTCTGGTAGATATCCGCTGTTCGGCGGTGTTCGAGAGTCAGCCAGTGGGGATCAAGAGCGGGCCGTTCTTCAATTTCGTGGTGTCGGCATATACCGATCTGCCCTTGATGGAGCTGGATCGTCGCTTGAAATTCATTGAGGCGGACAACGGGCGTTATGCACCGGATCGCAAGGGTTTGCCGCTGGACATCGACGTGTTGTTGTACGGCGATCTGGTGGGCAACTTTGACGGTTTGATCCTGCCTCGGGCAGAAATTCTGAAAAATGCTTTTGTGTTGTGGCCGCTGTCGCTGATTGCGCCGGATCGTGTGCATCCTGGTGTAGGCAAAAGCTTCGCCGCTATGTGGGCTGAAGCGCAGATTGATCAGGTGTTGGCGCCGGTTGCGTTCGAGTGGAGGGGCGAACAGCTCACGCCTTCGGATCTGCTTTGATCTGGCGGACGCTTTCGCGAGCAGGCTCGCTCCCACAGGAGACCCGGTCCAATGTGGGAGCGAGCCTGCTCGCGAAGTTCTTCACGCTGACGCCTTTTCTCTATAAGCCTTCAACGCCTTGAGCCGCTCGCGCTTGAGCGCTTCGCCCAGCTCCGGGCCCTTGAAACCCTGCTCCAGCAACGGCTGCACCGCCACACCACGCGCAACAGTCGCCGCGCCGCGCAGATAATCCGCTTGTGGATAACTGCGCTGCTCCAGTCCTTTGCGTCCTCGGGCATCCATTTCGCAAGCGACGATGAATTCCTCAAAGCGCTGCGGCCGACGATACACGTCAAAACTCTGCAGCAGCTCCAGCAACGTCGAGGCCTTCAACTCCAGGGCGCGGTGCCCGTGGGTGTGATATTGGCCGACGAGCAGTGCCAGTTCCTGGCAATCCTTCGGTGCCTTGAACCGTTCGTTGACCGCACTGATCAGCTTCAGCCCCTTGTGCTCGTGGGCGATGTGCCGTGGCCACTCTTCTTCGGGCGTCAGGCCTTTGCCGAGATCATGCAGCAGGCAGGCCCAACGCACGGTCAGCGGTTGTTTATGGATGGCCGACTGCTCGAGCACGCTCAGAGTGTGGATGCCACTGTCGATTTCCGGGTGATGCGCCTCGGGTTGCGGAACCCCGAACAATGCGTCGACTTCAGGCATCAGCACCTTCAGCGCGCCGCAGTCGCGCAACACCTGGATAAACACCTGTGGTTGATCTTCCATCAGCGCCCGGGAGATTTCTTTCCAGCTGCGCTCGGCGGTCAGCGCTTCAAGTTCGCCGGATTCACTGAGCTGACGCATCAGTTCCAGAGTCTCGGGGGCGACGGTAAAGCCCAGGCCGGCGTAGCGGGCAGCGAAGCGCGCAACCCGCAGTACACGGAGAGGATCTTCGGCGAACGCCGGGGAAACGTGGCGTAAAATTCGCGCTTCAAGATCGCGCTGGCCGTGATAGGGGTCGGTCAATTGTTGCTGATTGTCCTCGGCCATGGCGTTGATAGTCAGGTCGCGACGGATCAAATCTTCTTCAAGTGTGACGTCAGGGCTGGCGTGAAAAGTGAAACCGCCATAACCGCGACCACTCTTGCGCTCGGTGCGGGCGAGGGCGTATTCCTCGCCGCTTTTCGGGTGCAGGAATACCGGAAAATCGGCTCCCACTGGACGATAGCCCTTGGCGAGCATCTCTTCGGCGGTAGCGCCAACCACCACCCAATCGATATCGGTGACCGGTTTACCCAGCAAGCGATCACGTACCGCGCCGCCGACCTTATAAATCTGCATAAAAAACCTCCGTTAGCCCGACAGAATAACCCTTGCGTCGGACTTTCGGAGGCCAGAACCGATTCAAAGATGAATGACGGCCAGATCGAGTCGGCCGTAATCACCTTCGCTATGTTCGCCGCGTGGCGGAACGTGATGGGTTTTCATGATCTGGTCGCCTTGCAGGGTTTCCAGATGAATGTCGAAGCCCCACAACCGATGCAGATGTTTGAGCACTTCGTCGGTGGAGTCGCCCAGCGGTTTGCGGTCGTGTTGCTGATGACGAAGGGTAAGTGAGCGGTCGCCGCGCCGGTCGATGCTGTAAATCTGCACGTTCGGCTCACGATTGCCGAGGTTGTACTGCGCTGCCAGGGTTTCGCGGATGATCCGATAGCCCGTCTCATCGTGGATTGCTGGCACCAGCAGATCGTCTTTCTGGTCGTCATCGAGAATGCTGAACAGCTTCAGATCGCGGATCACCTGCGGTGACAGGTACTGCAGGATGAAGCTCTCGTCCTTGAAGCTGCTCATGGCGAACTTGATGGTCGACAACCAGTCGGTACCGGCAATGTCCGGGAACCAGCGGTAGTCCTCTTCGGTAGGTTTCTCGCACATGCGCCGAATGTCGCGGTACATGGCAAAGCCCAGTGCATAGGGGTTGATGCCGCTGTAATAGGGGCTGTCGAAGCCTGGCTGAAATACCACACTGGTGTGGGAAGTCAGGAACTCCATCATGAAACCTTCGGTGACCAGCCCTTCGTCGTACAGGTCGTTCATCAAGGTGTAGTGCCAGAACGTCGCCCAGCCTTCGTTCATCACCTGTGTCTGGCGTTGCGGGTAGAAATACTGGGCGATCTTGCGCACGATCCGCACGATTTCCCGCTGCCATGGCTCCAGCAGCGGCGCGTGTTTCTCGATGAAATACAGAATGTTTTCCTGGGGCTCGGCCGGGAAGCGCGCGTTGTCCTTGTCGCTGTACTTGTCAGCGCCTTTGGGAATGGTGCGCCAGAGGTCGTTGATCTGCTTTTGCATGTGCTCTTCGCGATCCTTTTGCCGCCGGCGTTCTTCTTCGGCGGAAATCGGATACGGGCGTTTGTAGCGATCCACGCCGTAGTTCATCAGTGCATGGCAGGAGTCGAGCAAGTCCTCTACCGCATCGATACCGTGGCGCTCTTCGCATTGCATGATGTACTGCTTGGCAAACACCAGGTAATCGATGATCGAACTGGCATCGGTCCATGTGCGGAACAGGTAATTACCCTTGAAGAAACTGTTGTGACCGTAACACGCATGCGCCACCACCAGTGCCTGCATGCAGATGGTGTTCTCTTCCATCAGATAGGCGATGCACGGGTCCGAGTTGATCACGATCTCGTAGGCCAGCCCCATCTGGCCGCGACTGTAGGATTTCTCGGTGCTGAGGAAGTGTTTGCCATAGGACCAATGGTGATAGCCCAAAGGCATGCCGACCGAGGCGTAGGCGTCCATCATTTGCTCGGCGGTGATCACTTCGATCTGGTTGGGATAGGTGTCCAGCGCATAACCGGCCGCGATACGGGCGATTTCACGGTCGTAGGTCTGGATCAGCTCGAACGTCCATTCGGAGCCGGTGGAGATAGGTTGGCGCTTCTGCTCTTTGGCGGTCATGTCACTAACCTGCGCTGGAAGAGTTCACGGAAGACCGGATAGATATCCCCGGCCGAGACCAGTTGCTGTTGGGCAAACGTGTCGGAAAAGGCTTCAGCAATGCGCTCGTATTCGTACCACAGGGCCTGGTGTTCGCGCGGTGTGATCTCTACGTAAGTGTAGTACTGCACAAACGGCATGATCTGGTTGATCAGAATGTCGCGGCAGATCGGCGAATCATCATTCCAGTTGTCGCCGTCGGAGGCCTGAGCGGCATAAATGTTCCACTCGTTGCTCGGATAACGCTCGGCCATGATCTCCTGCATCAGTTTCAGTGCACTGGAAACAATGGTGCCGCCGGTTTCCCGCGAGTAGAAAAACTCTTCTTCGTCGACTTCCCGGGCGCTGGTGTGGTGCCGGATGAATACCACATCAATCTTGTCGTAATTGCGCTTGAGGAACAGATACAACAGGATGAAAAAGCGCTTGGCGATGTCCTTGGTCGCCTGGGTCATGGAGCCGGAAACGTCCATCAGGCAAAACATCACTGCCTTCGAGCTGGGGTTGGGCTGCTTGATCAGCAAGTTGTACTTGAGATCGAAGGTGTCGAGAAACGGCACGCGATGGATACGCGCACTGAGTTTTTCGATTTCCGCTTCGATTTCCTGAATATCGCCGAAGTTATCCGGTTCTTCGCGTTTTAACCGCGCCAGCTCTTCCTTGGCTTCGCGAAGTTTTGCCCGGCTGCTGCCGGACAGCGCAATACGTCGCGCATGAGCTGAACGCAGAGTGCGGATGATATTGATCCGCGACGGGTTGCCCTCGTTGCTGATGCCCGCGCGTACGGTTTTGAAGGTGTCGGTGCCGCTCAGGTTGCGCTTGACCAGATTCGGCAGTTCGAGGTCTTCGAACATGAACTCGAGAAATTCTTCCTGGGTGATCTGGAAAACAAACTCGTCCATGCCTTCGCCGGAGTTACCGGCCTTGCCCGGCCCGCGTCCGCCGCCACCTCCAGGAGGGCGGGCGATGTGCTCGCCAGCGGTGAACTCCTTGTTGCCCGGGTGAACCACGGTCTGTTTGCCGCCGCGACCATGGTGAAGCACCGGTTCGTCGATATCGCGACCGGGAATGCTGATCTGTTCGCCGTGTTCCATATCGGTGATGGAGCGCCGGCTGACCGCCTCTTCGACGGCCTTCTTGATGTGATCACGGTAACGCCGCAAAAAGCGCTGGCGGTTCACCGTGCTCTTGTTCTTGCCATTGAGGCGTCGGTCGATCACATAGCTCATAGAGGCCCTCCGGGCAGCTTCAAGTTGTGAGCTGCAAGCTGCAAGTAGAAGCAGTTGCCCGGACTTCAGGGCTTGCGCGCTTTCTAAATGCAGCTCGTAACTTGTCGCTTGCAACTACCTCACTGCGATTTACGGACCCGTAGGTACCATTCGGAAAGAAGCCGTACCTGCTTGTCGGTGTAGCCGCGTTCGACCATGCGTGTGACGAAGTCGTTGTGCTTTTGCTGGTCCTCCTTGCTGGCCTTGGCGTTGAAACTGATGACCGGCAGCAGGTCTTCGGTGTTCGAGAACATTTTCTTCTCGATGACCACCCGCAGTTTTTCGTAGCTGAGCCAGGTCGGGTTCTTGCCGTTGTTGTTGGCGCGGGCTCGCAGTACGAAGTTGACGATCTCGTTGCGGAAATCCTTCGGATTGCTGATGCCGGCCGGTTTTTCGATTTTTTCCAGTTCTTCGTTCAGTGCGACGCGGTTGAGAATTTCGCCGGTCTCCGGATCGCGGTATTCCTGATCCTGAATCCAGAAGTCTGCGTACAGCACGTAGCGGTCGAAAATGTTCTGGCCGTACTCGCTGTAAGACTCGAGGTAAGCGGTCTGGATTTCCTTGCCGATGAATTCGATATAGCGCGGTGCCAGGTACTCTTTCAGGTAGCGCAGGTAGCGCTCGCGGGTTTCCGCCTGGAACTGTTCCTGCTCGATCTGCTGTTCCAGCACATAAAGGAGGTGCACCGGATTGGCAGCGATTTCGTGCGGATCGAAGTTGAAAACCTTGGACAGGATCTTGAACGCGAAGCGCGTCGACAGTCCGTTCATGCCCTCGTCGACACCGGCGGAGTCGCGATATTCCTGGATCGACTTGGCCTTAGGATCGGTATCCTTGAGGTTTTCGCCGTCATACACGCGCATTTTCGAATAGATGTTGGAGTTTTCCGGCTCCTTGAGGCGCGAAAGCACGGTGAACTGCGCCAGCATCTTCAGGGTGTCTGGCGCGCAATGCGCCTTGGCCAGGGAGCTGTTGAACAGCAGCTTGTCGTAGATCTTCACTTCGTCGCTGACCCGCAGGCAATACGGCACTTTGACGATGTAGATCCGGTCGATGAAGGCTTCGTTGTTCTTGTTGTTGCGGAAGGTGTGCCACTCCGATTCGTTGGAGTGAGCCAGCAAAATCCCGGTGAACGGAATCGCGCCGAGGCCTTCGGTACTGTTGTAGTTGCCTTCCTGTGTGGCGGTCAGCAATGGGTGCAGCACCTTGATCGGTGCCTTGAACATTTCGACGAATTCCATCAGGCCCTGGTTGGCCCGGCACAGCGCACCGGAGTAGCTGTAGGCATCGGCGTCGTTCTGTGGGTATTCCTCAAGTTTGCGGATATCGACCTTACCCACCAGCGCCGAGATGTCCTGGTTGTTCTCATCACCCGGTTCGGTCTTGGCCACGGCGATCTGGTTGAGGATCGACGGATACAGTTTGACCACGCGGAACTGGCTGATGTCGCCGCCGAATTCGGCCAGGCGTTTGGTCGCCCATGGCGACATGATGGTGTTCAGGTAGCGCCGTGGAATGCCGAAGTCTTCCTCGAGGATTGCGCCATCTTCAGTGGCGTTGAACAGACCCAGAGGCGATTCGAATACCGGCGAGCCCTTGATGGCGTAGAACGGCACTTTTTCGATCAGTTGTTTCAGCTTTTCGGCCAGCGACGATTTACCGCCACCGACGGGGCCGAGCAGATAAAGGATCTGTTTCTTCTCTTCCAGGCCTTGGGCTGCATGGCGGAAATACGACACGATCTGGTCGATGCATTCTTCCATCCCGTGGAAGTCTTCAAAGGCCGGATAGCGGCGGATCACCTTGTTGGAGAAGATTCGCGACAGCCTCGAGTTGGTCGAGGTGTCGAGCAGCTCTGGTTCTCCGATGGCCAGCAGTAGACGCTCGGCGGCGGAAACGTAGGCGCTGCGGTCCTTTTTGCACAGCTCCAGATACTCTTGCAGCGAGAGTTCTTCCTGGCGTGTGGACTCGAAGCGTTGTTGGAAGTGGCTAAAGATACTCATGACGTCACCTCGCTCGATACGTGGAGCCGACGCCGGATCACTCAGTCGATGCTGGCAACAGTCGTTTTGGCGGCTGTTGTTTACCCCCCAGAACTCTCCCGGAGCCGACAACCCCGAAAGCTACTCCCGATGACCCGTGCGCCGGTGTACCGGCTCTCCCCTGTTTTGGATGGCCTGCGCTTAAGGATAGTTGGGAATTCAGGAGGTAAAGGCGAGATACGTAATTAGTTGTGGCAGACCGTTCGTCTGCCGCGCGCAGGCCCGCGGGAGCCGGGGCCTGCGCGTGACAAAAAAATTATTCGGAGGTGCTTTGCGCGGTTTCCGAAGGATAAGTCGAGCGCCACAACTCGAAGCCGCCGTCCATGCTGTAGACGTCGGAGAAGCCTTGGCTGATCAGGTAGGCGGCAGCGCTTTGGCTGGAGTTGCCGTGATAGCAGACCACTACAGTCGGCGCATCCAGGTCGGCGGCACGGATAAAGTCCGAGATGGAAACGTTGTCCAGATGCTTCGAACCACTGATGTGCAGAGCGGCGAAAGTGGCTGGATCACGTACGTCGACCACTACTGCGCCTTGTTCGCGCAAGGCCTGGGCCTGTTCCGGGGGGATTCGTTTGAATTCGCTCATGGCGGGTTCCTGTAGCTTGGCGGTATGCGCAGTCTAACGCGGGGCGCTGACTGGCGAAGATTCTGGGATAGGGGAGGCGACTGGCGGCAGTACAGCGCCGTGTTCGTCGCATTTGCAGGACAGTCGTTCACCGCTGTCGACGTTCATAAGGGTCAGGCTACCGCCCCAGACGCATCCGGTGTCGAGGGCCGAGATGCCCGGCTCAGTGACCAGCCCCTCAAGCGCCGCCCAGTGGCCAAAAATGATGCGCAGGCCTTTGGTCTTGCGGTCCTTGTGCTGAAACCACGGTTTGTAACCTGGCGGCGCAGTGTCGAGGCCTTCTTTGCTCTTGAGGTCGAGCTTGCCTTCGGCGGTGCAGAAACGCATGCGCGTGAAATAGTTGGTGATGACTCGCAGGCGGGTCACGCCTTTGAGGTCGTTGTCCCATTTCGCCGGCTCGTTGCCGTACATGCCATCGAGGAACGCTGGAAACAGGTTGTCGTCACGCAACGCGGTTTCCACTTCTGCAGCACATTTGAGTGCCTTGCGCAGCGACCACTGCGGCGCAATGCCGGCATGGGTCATGGCGACATCACGTTGTTCGTCGTAGTGCATAAGTTTTTGCTGGCGCAGCCACAACATCAGTTCGGCGCAATCGGGCGCCTCGATGATCTCGCGCAGGGTGTCGTTTTTCTTCAGGCGTTCGATGTTCTGCGAGGCGGCCAGCAGGTGCAGGTCGTGGTTGCCGAGCACGCAGACCAGAGATTCGCGCATGCCATAAAGGAAGCGCAGGGTTTCCAGTGACTGCGGGCCACGGTTGACCAGATCGCCGACCAGCCACAAACGATCCAGTTTCGGGTCGAACGCGACTTGCTTGAGCAGGCACTTGAGCGGATCAAGACAGCCTTGCAGGTCACCGACGGCATACGTCGCCATCAGTGCAGGGCCCCGGGTACGGCGAGGCGGAACGGTTTGATGATTGCGTCGAAATGCTTGCCGTCTTCGGCGACCATTTCGTAGCTGCCCTGCATATTGCCGACCTTGGTTGTCATCACCGTGCCGCTGCTGTAGGTGTGGCTTTTACCGGTGTCGATCAATGGCTGCTGACCGACGACACCGGCGCCGCGAACTTCTTCGACATGGCCGTCGCCGTCAGTGATGACCCAGTGCCGTGAAATCAATCGGGCAGGCATCTGACCGTTGTTTTGCACGGTGATGGTATAGGCGAAGGCGAAGCGGTCTTGCTCGGGTTGCGATTGGTCTGCCAGATAGTGGGTGACCACGCTGACATCGACCTGATAACGAGGATCGGACATTCAAAAAGGCCTTAAACAAAGCGGAACGCGGGGCGTAGCTGATGGGGAGTCAGTCTAGGCAAGTATCGGGCAGTAAACCAGAGCGGCGTCCTGCCCGATAGCGTTCATCGCCTGTCAGTCGGCGGCGGGCGTTTCTACAACCTGTTCTGCGAGCTTGTCGGCGAGGCGCACGAATGCTGCCAGATCGAGCTGTTCAGGACGCAGACTGCCATCGACACCAGCGGCTTCGATCTCGTCATTGGTCATCAATTGCTTGAGGGTGTTGCGCAGGGTCTTGCGGCGTTGGTTGAACGCTTCGCGCACTACGCGCTCCAGCAGGCGATGATCCTTGGCCGGGTGCGGCAGTACCGCGTGTGGCACCAGACGGACGATTGCCGAATCAACCTTTGGCGGCGGATTAAACGCGCCGGGGCCAACGTTAAACAGGTGCTCCACGCGGCAATGGTACTGAACCATGATCGACAGACGACCCCAGTCGCCACCACCTGGACCCGCTGCCAGACGCTCGACCACTTCTTTTTGCAGCATGAAGTGCATGTCGCGAATGATGCCGGCATTGTTCAGCAGGTGGAAAATCAGCGGCGTCGAGATGTTGTACGGCAGGTTACCGACTACGCGCAGGCTGTTCGGTGCAGCGTTGAGCGTGTTGAAGTCGAACTTCAGTGCATCACCCTGATGCAGGTTGAAGTTGCTCTTGCCGGCGAACTGCTGGTTGAGGATCGGGATCAGATCCTTGTCCAGTTCCACCACGTCGAGCTGGCCGCCGCTGTTGAGCAGGCCGGCGGTCAGCGCACCCTGGCCCGGGCCGATTTCCAGCAGGCGGTCGTCAGGCTTGGCGCTGATGGAGCGCAGGATGCGGTCGATGACGCCGGCATCGTGCAGGAAGTTCTGGCCAAAGCGTTTGCGCGCCTTGTGTTGGTATTGCTCGGTCATAAACGGGTCTCGGCCATCTGGTAGGCGGTTTCCAGGGCGACTTGCAGGCTGCCGGTATCGATCTTGCCGCTGCCGGCCAGATCCAGGGCGGTGCCGTGATCGACCGATGTGCGGATGATCGGCAGGCCAAGGGTCACGTTGACTGCTGCGCCGAAGCCTTTGTACTTCAGCACGGGCAGGCCCTGGTCGTGGTACATCGCCAGCACTGCGTCGCAGTGCTCCAGATATTTGGGGGTAAACAGAGTGTCGGCAGGCAGCGGGCCACGAAGGTCCATGCCCTCGCCGCGCAGGCGCTCTAATGTCGGTTCAATGATGTCGATTTCTTCATGGCCCAGGTGTCCGCCTTCGCCGGCATGCGGGTTGAGTCCGCAGACGAGGATGCGTGGCTGGGCGATGCCGAATTTGTCTTGCAGGTCGGCGTGCAGAATCCGTGTGACCCGCTCCAGACGCTCCGGCGTGATCGCATCGGCAATCTCGCGCAACGGCAGGTGAGTGGTGACCAGCGCCACGCGCAAGCCGCGAGTGGCAAGCATCATCACCACTTGTGCAGTGTGGGTCAGGTCGGCAAGGAATTCTGTGTGGCCGGAAAACGCGATACCCGATTCGTTGATCACGCCCTTGTGTACCGGCGCGGTGATCATCCCGGCGAAATCGCCGTTCAGGCAGCCATTGCCGGCGCGGGTCAGGGTTTCCAGGACGAAAGCCGCGTTGGCCTTGTCCAGTTGCCCGGCGACGACGGGGGCGCTGAGCGGCGTATCCCAGACATAAAGACTATTGGCGGGCGCCGGAGCGTCCGGCCAGTGATCAGGGGTGACGGCCAGCAGATTGACGGCCAGCCCCAGTTGCGCGGCCCGCTCGATGAGCAGGTCGCGACTGGTGATGGCAATCAGGGGGTGTGGCTGGGCTTGCGAGGCGAGCAGCAGGCACAGGTCGGGACCGATGCCGGCTGGTTCGCCGGGTGTCAGCGCGAAACGCTGGGGTTTCACTGCGCTGCCTGGTCTGCACCAGGAAGTTTGATCTCTACGTACGCTTCGTCACGGATCTGACGCAGCCAGGTTTGCAGCTCTTCGTCGTATTTCTTGTTGCGCAGAACCGTCATTGCCTGCTGTTCGCGGGCTTTTTCGGTGCTGTCGGTAGCGCGACGACCAAGCACTTCCAGAACATGCCAGCCGTATTGGGTCTGGAATGGCTTGGACAGTTGACCTTGTGGGGTCTTGTTCATCACTTCGCGGAATTCCGGTACCAGTGCGTTCGGGTCGATCCAGGTCAGATCGCCACCGTTGAGCGCTGAACCCGGGTCTTCGGAATAGCTTTTCGCCAGAGTGGCGAAGTCTTCGCCCGCCAGAATGCGCTCATACAACGATTGAACAAGCGCCTTGGTCTTGGCTTCGTCGCGAATCGGACTTGGCTTGACCAGAATGTGGCGTACATGAACTTCGTCGCTCATCTGGCTTTCGCCACCACGTTTTGCCAGCACTTTGAGGATGATGAAACCACCCGGGGTGCGTGCAGGTTGGGTGATGTCGCCAACGGCCATGCTGCTCAGTTCGCGGTCGAACGGCGGTGGCAATTGAGCGGCTTTACGCCAGCCCATGTCGCCGCCTTCCAGTGCGTTGTCGCTGCCGGATTTGGCGACGGCCAGTTGGCCGAAGTCAGCACCTTGCTTGAGCTGCTGGTAGATATCCATCGCCTGGCGTGCGGCGCTCTGAATCGCTTCGGAGCTGGCACTTTCCGGGGTTGGAATCAGGATGTTGGCCAGGTGCAGTTCTTCGGACAGTTGCATCTTGCCCAGATCGGAGGCGAGGAAGTTCTTCACTTCCTGCTCGGAGATCTGGATGCGTTCTGCCACGCGGCGCTGACGCACACGGCTGATGATCATTTCGCGTTTGATCTGGTCACGGGCGTCGTCGTAGTTCAGACCGTCGTGTGCCAAAGCGGCGCGGAATTGATCAATAGTCATGTTGTTGCGCTGGGCAATGGTGCCGACAGCCTGGTTCAGCTCTTCATCGGTAATGCGGATGCCGGAACGGTCGCCGATCTGCAATTGCAGGTTTTCGACGATCAGGCGCTCAAGCACCTGTTGATCCAGTACGCCTGGAGGCGGCATGCCGCCTCCACGTTTGGCGATGGTCTGCTGAACTTCGTGGACACGCTGGTCCAGTTGGCTCTGCATGACCACGTCGTTGTCGACGATGGCGACCACTTTATCGATGGACTGAACTGCGGCGTTAGCCGCAGTACCCAGGAACAGCGCGCCCAGCATCAGCGGGCGCAGACAATCAGAAAGCTTGGTCTTCACGTTCACGATAACCTTGAATGCCTTTGTCGAGGAAGCTCTCTACTTTGGCGCCGGTGAGGCCGCCGAGTCCCTTCAGAACAATTTGGAGGAAGACGCCGTGGTCGCCCTTTTCGTTTTGCGGAGCTTCCTGACTGAATTCGTCGTAGGAAACCCAGTAACGGTTGATCAGGCGCAATTTCCAGCAGCAGTTGTCGTACTCGAAACCACCGAAGGCTTCCAGCGTACGGTTGCGGTTGTAGTCGTACTGCCAGCGGCTGATGGCATTCCATTGCGGCACGATCGGCCAGATGACCGAGAAGTCATGCTGTTGGATCTTGTAGTAGTCCTTCACGTAGCCAGGCTGGCCCGGGGTACCGTAGTCACCGCCGCCCACCGTCCATTTACCGGTGCTCTGGTCGTAACGAACCTGGTCATTGCGATAGCGATAACCGGCGTTGATAACCTTGTTCGGGTTGTCTTCAGGCTGGTAGTGGAACATCGCGCTGCCGGAACGAGGGCTGCGGCTGTCCGGATCCCAGTTGTAGTCGGCAGTGGTGCGCCAGTCACGGTTCCAGCGATATTCGTATTCCAGTGCGTACGGCGAAACGTTGGATTGGGCGTCCGCACGGGTTTTGGCATCGATACCTGGCAGTTGCACTTCGCGATCCTTGAAGTACAGGGCCTGACCGACGCTGACGCGTTGACGTTCGAAACCGTCGTCTTCGATCCAGCGGCTGGTTACGCCCAGCGACAGTTTGTTCTCGTCACCGACACGGTCGGAACCCGAGAAGCGGTTGTCACGGAACAGCGACGCATAGTTGAAGGTGTATTCGCTGGTGTCGAACACCGGAATATCCGACTGGTCTTCCTCAGGTACATAGAGGTAGAACAGGCGTGGTTCCAGAGTCTGGCGGTAGTTCTTGCCGAAGAACGACGTGTTGCGGTCGAAGTAGAGGCCGCTGTCGATGCTGGCGATCGGTACGCCACGGTTCTGATTGCTGCCGAACTGGCCGTACAGCTTCTGATTTTCCGGCGACATAGCAGCGATCTGGGATTTGCCAGTACCGTCCAGATCCAGTTGATACTGGGTGTACTGGTACTTGAGCGATGGCTTCAGGAAGCCATAGGTCCAGTTCATCGGCAGGCTGACGCCAGGCTTCAGGTTCAAACGGTCGCCGTTGGCGCGCGCGAGGCCTGTGACGTTATTGTCCAGACGAGTCTCGACGGTGCCGTCTTCGTTGGTGAAGTTGCCGTTTTCCAGATCGCGATCGAAACGAACCAGTTCGGTCTCGTAATCGAAATTCAGACCTTCCGGGTGATAAGGCAGCTGACCATTGAAGGTGATCTGCGGCAGACGGTCATATGGCGTGATGTTCGACACGGTCGCCAATTGATACGCCTGCGCGTTCAATCGTGCGGTATAGCTGTCGCCACGGTAGGTGACCGAACCTTGCTGGTTCACGTAGTCAGCACTCTTCACACCGATCTGATCAGTCGTCAGATCCTGGAAGTAATACGGATCGCTGATCTTCGTGTAGTCAACCTGGGTAAACACGCGGGAGTCGAGACCGCCCTTGTGCTGCCAGTTGTACATGTAGCGGGTTTTTTCGTAGTCGGTCTGCTTGCTGCGTTCGGTGTCGTCATCGTTCAGGTACGCAGCGCCGAACTGGCCTTCGCTGGACTTGGTCAGGTAACGGAACTCGCCTTCAACCAACATGCCGCGCTTGCTCATGTAACGCGGATACAACGTGGCGTCGTAGTTAGGCGCCAGGTTGAAGTAGTACGGGGTGACCAGCATGAAGCCGGTATCGGTACCGGTGCCGATAGTCGGCGGCAAGAAGCCGGACTGGCGACGGTCATCGATCGGGAAGTAGATGTACGGCGTGTACAGGATCGGAATGTCCTTGACCCGCAGCGTCACGTTGGTCGCAGTACCGAAACCGGTGGCCGGGTTCAAGGTGATGTTGTTGCCCTTGAGCTGCCAGGCGTTGCTGTTCGGTTCGCACGTGGTGTACGTGCCGTCCTTCAAGCGGATGATCGCGTTCTCGGCACGCTTGGCGTACAGCGCACTACCGCGGATACGCGATTTGTGCAGCACGTACTCGGCGTTGTCGACCTTGGCTTCACCGGTGTCGAGCTGCACATCGGCGTGGTCGCCGACGATCAGAGCACCGTTGTCGCGAATGCGCACGTCACCATTGAGTTCGGCGCGGCTCTCGGCCTGATACAGGCTGGCTTCGTCGGACTCGACCTGCATGCTGCCCTGACGCAACACGACATCGCCGGCCAATGTGCCAACTTGATCATCGGTGTTATAGCGCGAAGCTTTTGCGCCGATAAAGGTCGGAGCATCGCTTTTATTCGTCTTGTCATTCATGCCAGGACGAGTCGGTTCGATATAGGAACCAGAGCAGTAAGGACCGGTCTCGGCCAGCTGGGCGGCGGTAAGCTTCTCGCGCGGAACCCAGTCGAGGTGACTGTAGTCTTCGCTACGGGCTTTCAGGCCGCGGCCTTTGGCTTCGGTGACCAGAGCGGTTTTAGTGCCAGTGTCGGCAACCGAACCGTCCTGCGCCGGGGCTTCGCCAGTAGCGCTGACGGCACTGCCGTCATGCACCGGACGCGGAGGCAATGCAGCCGCCGGCGTCTTTGGCGAACAGTCCCAGGCACCCGTAGCCGATACGGAGCAGTCATACTGCTCGGCGGCGAAAACGAATGGGCTGGCCAGAGGTTGCATAGCCAGCAGACTGCCGGTTACCAACAACGGAAATTTTTTACGAAACGCGGGGGATTTCAATGCCATCTTATTAGTCCGGGCTTCCTGCGTGCCATCTGCCCGCGGTGTGGGCCGCACGCCTCTCGATGGTCTGAAAAAGATGCTGGATAATAAAGCATGACCCGCTTGACGGCTAGCGCCGTCGGAGACCCTTGCAATGCCTGACCAAGATGTACGCTTGCAACACCTGAAAGTTTGGCTCGATGAGCAGTTGGCAAACCTGTTTGCAGATCAGGGCTGGGGCGCCGTGCCCCCGGCCACGTTGACCGCGGCCAGCAGCGACGCGAGTTTCCGCCGTTACTTCCGCTGGGAAGGCGCGGGTCGCAGCTTCGTCGTGATGGACGCGCCGCCACCCCAGGAAAACTGCAAACCGTTCGTGGATATCGCTTTTTTACTGGCGAAATCCGGAATAAATGTGCCGAAAATTTATGCAGAAGACCTCGAACGCGGATTTCTTTTGCTCAATGACCTGGGCAACAAGACCTTTCTCGACGTGATCGACAGCGAAAATGCTGACGCTTTGTTCGGCGATGCCCTGCAAGCGTTGCTGGCTTTTCAGCAATTGCCGATGGTTGCACCGCTGCCGAGTTACGACGTTGCTTTGTTGCGCCGTGAGCTGGAATTGTTCCCGGAGTGGTACGTGAAGCGTGAACTCGGTATCGAATTCGACACCGCGCAACAGCAACTGTGGAAGAACGTCAGCGATCTGCTGATCGACAGCGCGCTGGCCCAGCCGAAAGTTTTGGTGCATCGCGACTACATGCCGCGCAATCTGATGCTCAGCGAGCCGAATCCCGGCGTGCTGGATTTTCAGGATGCGGTTTACGGCCCGGTGACCTACGACGTGACGTGCCTGTTCAAGGACGCCTTCCTCAGTTGGCCGGAAGAGCGTGTACGTGGCTGGCTGGAAAATTACTGGCAGCAAGCCTCGGCGCTGAACATCCCGGTACAGCCAGACTTCGAAGACTTCCTGCGTGCCAGCGACTTGATGGGCGTGCAGCGTCACCTGAAAGTCATCGGCATCTTCGCGCGTATCTGCCATCGCGATGGCAAGCCACGTTATCTGGCCGATGTGCCGCGTTTCTTCTCTTATATAGAAGCGGTGGTCGCACGCCGTCCGGAACTGGCGGACCTGCAAGCGTTGCTGGCGAGCCTGCGTGACGGAGCGCAAGCATGAAGGCAATGATTCTGGCGGCGGGCAAAGGCGAGCGCATGCGCCCGCTGACCCTGACCACGCCGAAACCGCTGGTGCGAGCGGGCGGCGTGCCGCTTATCGAGTATCACCTGCGCGCCCTCGCGGTAGCCGGTTTCAAAGAGATCGTGATCAACCTCGCCTGGCTCGGTCAGCAGATCGAGGATTACCTGGGCGACGGCTCGCAATATGGCGTGAGCATTCAATATTCGCGTGAAGGCGAGCCTCTGGAAACCGGTGGCGCAATTTTCCGTGCGCTGCCGCTGCTCGGCGACGATGCGTTTCTGGTGGTCAATGGCGACATCTGGACTGATTACGATTTCAGCGTGCTGCATCAGCCGATCACTGGCCTGGCGCATCTGGTGCTGGCGGACAACCCGGCCCATCACCCGACCGGCGATTTCACCTTGGTCGACGGCCAGGTGAATGATGCTGAGCCGGGCGCTACCACCCTGACGTACTGCGGCATAGCGGTGCTGCATCCGCAATTGTTCGACGGCTGCAAGGCCGAGGCTTTCAAATTGGCGCCGCTGCTGCGCAAGGCGATGGCCAACGGTCAAGTGAGCGGTGAGCGCTTGAAAGGCCTGTGGGTCGATGTCGGTACGCATGAACGACTGGCAGAAGCAGAAGCCTTGATAGAAGCGAGACGTTGATATGTTGTGGCCAGGGACTCTGATTGGAGCCGGGGCGGGTTTTGCTATCGCCAGCATTCCGGGGGCCATGCTTGGGGCATTGTTGGGTCAGGCGCTGGATCGGCGCCTGCACTTGCAAAGCTGGGGGCATTTGCGGGAAAAACTCGGCGGCCAGCCGATGTTGCGCAACGACGAATTGTTGTTCGTGTTGCTCGGACGTCTGGCCAAGAGTGATGGTCGGGTGACGGATGGGCATATTCAGCAGGCGCGTCAGGAGATGCGCTCTCTGGAAATGAGCGACTCGGCACAGCGTCGGGCGATTGCCGCGTTTAATCGCGGCAAGTCGGGCAACGATAATCTGCGTGGGTATCTGCGTCGCCTGAGCGCTCAACCGCATGCAACCGAAGGCGTACTGCGCGCCTGTTGGCGAATGGTCTGGGCCGATGGTCGGGCCGGCGTTGCTGAGCGGGAGTTGTTGGCGAAGTGGGGCAAGTGGCTGGGCTGGACAACTCAGCAGGTGCAAGCGCTGGCCAGCGACTACGAACCGGGCAAGCGTCCGGTGATCAGTGCCGCAGTGAGTTATCAGGAAGCGATGCGCCTGCTCGGCGTGTCGGTGACCAGCGAGCCGGCGCAGATCAAACGGGCTTATCGGCGACTGCTCAGCCGTCATCACCCGGACAAGATTGCCGGCAGTGGCGCGACGGTGGCACAGGTTCGCGAGGCCACGGACCGGACTCGCGAACTGCATAACGCTTACACGCTGATTCGTGAGCGGCGCGATTTTCGTTAGCGGATAGACCTGTGTTGTCTGCGTTGGCCTCTTCGCGAGCAAGCTCGCTCCCACATTCGATCTCCGCCTGATGTGGGAGCGAGCTTGCTCGCGAATGGGGCGACGCGGTCTTTCTGTCAGTCCACGTTCTGCGGATTCAACCAGCCACGAACCCGGCGAAACAACTGTTCCTGCTCAGCCTTGCTGTCCGGCAACGCCTTGAGCGCGACCTGACTGAACGCCGAAGTCTTCAACCGCTTGCTGGCCTGCATGCGTTCCAGCGCGGCATTGCGATCCAGCGGTTTGTCCGTGTAGAAAATGTCGGCCGTCGGCAGCTTCAACGTTGGCGTCAATTCCGCAAGCTGCGGTTTGGCCTTGGTCGGCGTCTGCGCGTCGATCATCACAAACTTCTCCACCTGAGATGTCTGCTTCTCGCTCAGGTAACGCGCCGCCCAATAAGCGCCAGTGCCATGACCGAGCACCACGATACGCCGCGCACTTTGCTGTTCGGCGTAAGCAATCGCGGCATCGATGCGCGCAAAAATCCGCTCGGCATCAGCCTTGGACTGTTCTTCGGTGGTTTCGGCCACGACCTGATCCGCTACGTCGGCTTCACCGCCAGCGGCCTGTTCGATCGGTTGCGCGGTGGTCGAATCCTTGCTGCCGGTCTCGGCCGCTTTCGGCGCCGCCGGGGCTGCGATTACGCGCGGTGCGATGGCGTCGCTTTGCAGATCGGGCAGGGTGATACTCAGGCTGCTCCACTCGACGTCTGGCAACTTGCGTCGCAACGGGCCGATTGCTTGTGGCCAGTCAGCAGTTTCGCCTGCGCCCGGGATGATAATCACCGCGCCCTTGGGTTCGGCGGTGTTGGCCGGTTTCCACAGTGCGAGGAAGGTTTCGGCACCGGACTGCAACTGTTGTTGTTCCTGAACCGGAACCGTGAGTGCAAGTGCCGCGGCCTCTTCCTGACTACGCTCAAGCAGTGGCTGGCGTTCAGCCGGTTTTGCTTCGGTGGATTTTTCCGTGGCGGGCGCCGGATCGGCGGCTTCGACGGAAAACGCACAAGGCAGGAGCAGCGACAGGCACAATGCTGGCATTGCCAGGCGGTAGACAGAGGGCATCGGTTATTCCAGGCCAGAAAAGTATCCCGGCAGCCTAATGGGTTGGTCAGAATTTGTCAGTGTATGAGACTTCAATGAAGCGATTTTGCTGCCTGTGGGTTATCGGCTGTTTGTGGTTTCCCTTGATGGGCCGGGCGGCGCCTGCGCCACCGAGCCATCTAGTGCAACTGTCGGCGAGCCAGCAGCAATGGCTGGCGCAGCACAACGAACTGCGCGTCGGTCTGGTGTTGCAAGCGCCCTATGCGCAATACGATCGGCGTTTGCAGCGCTTGTCCGGGGCCAATGTCGAGTTGATGAAGTCACTGGCGAAAGCCCTGAACGTCGAACTGAGCTGGCGCAACTTTCAGGATCTTGAGCAACTGGAAACCGCCGCCCGCGACGGTGAAATCGATCTGGCCCCGGGCCTGACCCAGACCCCAAGCGCGCTGCGCCTGTGGCTGTTTTCCGATCCATATATGCGCGTGCCGCAACTGGTGGTCAGCGACCAGAAGACCGGCGGCGTGGTTGAGCTGGAAAAACTCGACAGCCAGTCCCGCGTCGCGGTGCGTATGCCGAGTGCGACCGCTGATTACCTGCGTGGCAACTATCCCCATCTGAATCTGCAAGGCGTGCCAGTGGAGCGTCAGGCGTTGCAGTTGCTGTTGAGTCAGCAGGCGTCCTACGCCGTGGTAGATGAGGCTCAGTTGGGTCGATTGTCAGCCGAGCCCGAGTTCGCGGGATTGGTGGTGGTTGGCGATATCGGTCTGCCGCAGTTGCTGCGGGTTGCGACCCGGCGCGACTGGCCGGAACTGGCCGGCATCGTTGAAAGCGCCTTGCGCGCGATCCCCGCCAAGGAGCTGGAGCGCCTGCACAATCAGTGGCTGCAACCCAAATACCCGAGACTCTCGGAATCGCCGGGTTTCTGGCAGAACCTCAGCCTGTTATTCGCGGTGTTGCTGCTCAGTTGCGCGGCGATTGTGTTCTGGCAACGGCGTCAGCAGCACAGCCTCGAACAACGCCTGCTGGCCGCGCGCGAAGACATCGCCCAGCGCACCGCCAGTGAAGAAGCGCTGCGGCTGACGCAGTTTTCCATCGATCAAAGCACCGTCGGCATTCTCTGGGTCAATTGGGACAGCCATGTGCGCTACGCCAATCGTGCGGCGGAAAACATGCTCGGTTATCCATCGGGCGGGATCATCGAGCGGCCGCTGATCGATTTCGAACCCGGGCTGCACATGGACCGCTGGCTCAGTCTGTGGAAGCGTGCCCGCGCCAGCGAAGAGGGCCCGCTGAGTTTTGAAACCAATTGCGTGCGCGCCGATGGCAGTGTCTTGCCGGCGGATGTCTCGCTGAGTTTCCTGCGGTTTCGCGACGGTGAATATCTGGTGGTCTATCTGACGGACGTCACCGAGCGACGCCGCGCGTTGGCCGCGCTGCAAGAAAGTGAAGCGCGGCTGCAGGGCATCGCCGCCAACGTGCCGGGGTTGGTGTTTCGCCTGGAGCGGGCACCGGTGACCGGGCAGATCGATTTCGCCTACATCAGTGAGGGCAGTGAAAGTCTGGTTGGTTATGCTCCGGCCGCCATCGCCCATCGCGACATGGGCTTGCGCAGTCTGGTGCATCCGGACGACAAGGCCAGTTATCACCAGACCCAGGATCAGGCGCTGGACACAGATCGCGACTGGTCATGGCAAGGGCGGATTCTCACCCGTCAGGGCGAGCAACGCTGGGCCGAGATCAAAGCCATTACCCGGCAACTGGAAGACGGCGCGTACGTCTGGGACGGCATCGTCTGGGACATCACCGAGAGCAAGCGCATCGAACTGGAACTGGCCGCGAGTCGCGAGCAACTGCGCGAACTGTCGGCGCACCTTGAAAGCGTGCGTGAGGAAGAAAAGGCGCGCATCGCCCGCGAGGTCCACGATGAGCTGGGGCAGATGCTCACGGTGCTGAAACTCGAGACATCGATGTGCGAACTGGCCTACGCGCAACTTGATCCTGGCCTGCATGATCGCCTGAACAGCATGAAACGCCTGATCGCCCAGCTGTTTCAGTTGGTGCGCGATGTTGCCACGGCGTTGCGTCCGCCGATTCTCGACGCCGGGATTGCCTCGGCGATTGAATGGCAGGCGCGGCGCTTCGAGGCGCGCACGCAGATTCCGTGTCTGGTGCAGGTGCCGGAGAATCTGCCGCCGCTCAGCGATGCCAAGGCGATTGGCTTGTTCCGAATTCTGCAGGAAGCGCTGACCAACGTTATGCGGCATGCCCAGGCGCATACTGTCGAACTGAGGCTGGCGCTTGAGGGTGACGAGTTGTGTCTGACGATCAGCGATGACGGCGTAGGATTTGTCGCCGCGACGGGTCGGCCGACTTCGTTCGGTTTGGTCGGCATGCGCGAGCGAGTGCTGATCATGGGCGGGCGGCTGCGGCTTGAGAGTGAGCCGGGGGAGGGCACCAGTCTGAATGTCTGGGTGCCGCTGGATAGCTAGAAGATCAACCCATCAGTTAGGAGAGGCAAGTGATCCGTGTACTGGTAGCCGAAGACCACACCATCGTCCGTGAAGGCATCAAGCAATTGATCGGCCTGGCCAAGGATCTGCAAGTCGTCGGTGAGGCGAGCAATGGCGAGCAGTTGCTTGAGACCCTGCGGCATGTGCCGTGTGAAGTGGTGTTGCTGGATATCTCCATGCCCGGCGTCAACGGTCTGGAAGCGATTCCGCGCATCCGTGCACTGAACAATCCACCGGCGATTCTGGTGCTGTCGATGCACGACGAAGCCCAGATGGCTGCCCGGGCGCTGAAGGTTGGCGCGGCCGGTTATGCGACCAAGGACAGCGATCCGGCGCTGCTGCTAACGGCCATTCGCAAAGTCGCGGCGGGTGGGCGCTATATCGATCCGGATCTGGCTGATCGCATGGTTTTCGAAGTCGGCCTGACTGACGCGCGGCCACTGCACTCGCTGTTGTCCGAGCGCGAGTTCTCGGTGTTTGAGCGCTTGGCTCAAGGCGCCAACGTCAACGACATCGCCCAGCAACTGGCCCTGAGCAGCAAGACCATCAGCACCCACAAGGCGCGGCTGATGCAGAAGCTCAACATCACCTCCCTGGCGGAGTTGGTGAAGTACGCGATGGAACACAAACTCCTCTAAAGATCACTGCTTATCCAATGTGGGAGCTAGCCTGCTAGCGATTGCTTTATGTCAGCTAGCTCAGTAGCGACTGACCTGCCGCCATCGCTAGCAGGCTAGCTCCCACAGTCTCGGTATAGGCATGTTCATTTGCGACGTTACTGATAGCGCGTTTTTGCCGTTGCATGTGGCTTGCAGCTCAACGCTCGCAACTGCCATATCCAAACGCGCCATCCTTGTAGGGCAATCCCTACCCCCAACCTTCCATCCGGCTGAGGCGATTCTCTCCTGCGCCCCGATTTGCGTGCCTGTCAGTAGCCACTAGGCTTAGTCCCACAGCAGTCATCAATAACAAAGGTGTGGGTATGAGCCAGGTCGATTCAAACGCAGGGGCCAGTGATGTGCTGGTCAGCTTTCGTGGTGTGCAGAAGAGCTACGACGGCGAGAACCTGATCGTCAAAGACCTCAACCTGGACATTCGCAAAGGTGAGTTTCTGACCCTGCTCGGGCCGTCCGGCTCCGGCAAGACCACCAGCCTGATGATGCTTGCCGGTTTCGAAACTCCGACCGCCGGGGAAATTCTGCTGGCCGGGCGTTCGATCAACAACGTGCCGCCGCACAAGCGCGACATCGGCATGGTGTTCCAGAACTACGCGCTGTTCCCGCACATGACCGTGGCCGAGAACCTCGCCTTCCCGCTGACCGTGCGCGGGCTGAACAAGAGTGACGTCAGCGACAAGGTCAAGAAAGTCCTGAGCATGGTTCAGCTCGATGCCTTCGCCCAACGTTACCCGGCGCAATTGTCCGGTGGTCAGCAACAGCGCGTGGCGCTGGCTCGGGCGCTGGTGTTCGAACCGCAACTGGTGCTGATGGACGAACCACTCGGCGCCCTCGACAAGCAACTGCGTGAACACATGCAGATGGAGATCAAACATCTGCACCAGCGTCTCGGCGTGACCGTGGTCTACGTGACCCACGATCAGGGTGAGGCGCTGACCATGTCTGACCGCGTCGCGGTATTTCATCAAGGCGAAATCCAGCAGATCGCCCCGCCGCGCAGCCTCTATGAAGAACCAAAAAACACCTTCGTCGCCAACTTCATCGGCGAGAACAACCGTCTTAACGGCCGTTTGCTCAGCCAGAGTGGCGACCGCTGCGTGGTCGAGTTGGGCCGTGGCGAAAAGGTCGAGGCGCTGGCGGTCAACGTCGGCCAGACCGGCGAGCCGGTGACCCTGTCGATTCGTCCGGAACGCGTCAGCCTCAACGGCTCCAGCGACCAATGCGTCAACCGCTTCTCAGGGAGGGTGGCGGAATTCATCTATCTGGGCGACCACGTCCGGGTGCGCCTCGAAGTCTGCGGCAAGACCGACTTCTTCGTGAAACAACCGATTGCCGAGCTCGATCCCGGGCTCGCGGTCGGTGACGTGGTACCGCTTGGCTGGCAGGTCGAGCACGTTCGTGCGCTCGATCCCCTTTTAGAGGCGAACTGATCGCCCCGGCACTACCAACACCAACCCTGCACGTGGAGAGAACAATAAATGTTGAGATCCCTGAAGTTCACCGCCCTGACCCTGGGCCTGATGGGTGCGGCAAGCGCAATGGCCGCTGGCCCGGATTTGACCGTGGTGTCGTTTGGCGGGGCGAACAAGGCTGCGCAGGTCAAAGCCTTCTATGCACCGTGGGAAGCGGCGGGCAACGGCAAGATCGTCGCCGGCGAATACAACGGTGAAATGGCCAAGGTCAAAGCCATGGTCGACACCAAGAGCGTGTCGTGGGATCTGGTGGAAGTCGAATCGCCGGAACTGGCCCGTGGCTGCGACGAAGACATGTTCGAACCCCTCGACCCTGCGCTGTTCGGCAAGTCCGAAGACTACGTCAAAGGCGCTATCCAGCCATGCGGTGTGGGCTTTTTCGTCTGGTCGACCGTACTCGCCTATAACGCTGACAAGCTGAAAACCGCGCCGACCAGTTGGGCGGATTTCTGGGACACCAAGAAATTCCCGGGCAAGCGTGGCCTGCGCAAAGGCGCCAAGTACACCCTCGAGTTCGCACTGATGGCGGACGGCGTTGCGCCGAAAGACGTCTACAAAGTGCTGGCCGGCAAGGATGGTCAGGATCGCGCGTTCAAGAAACTTGATGAGCTGAAGCCAAGCATTCAGTGGTGGGAAGCGGGCGCTCAGCCGCCGCAATACCTCGCTTCGGGTGACGTAGTGATGAGCTCGGCCTACAACGGTCGCATCGCTGCCGTGCAGAAAGAATCCAACCTGAAAGTGGTGTGGAACGGCGGCATCTACGACTTCGACGCATGGGCCATCCCTAAAGGTCTGGACGCCAAGCGCGCTGAAGCGGCGAAGAAATTCATCGCCTACTCGGTGCAGCCGCAGCAACAGAAGACCTACTCGGAAAACATCGCCTACGGCCCGGCTAATACCCAAGCCGTACCGTTGCTGAGCAAGGACGTGCTGAAAGACATGCCGACCACCCCGGAAAACATCGCCAATCAGGTGCAGATCGACGTCAGCTTCTGGGCTGACAACGGCGAGCAACTGGAGCAGCGCTTCAATTCCTGGGCTGCGAAGTAAGTAGTCGTCTACTGCGCAGGGAGATTTTTGTGGCGAGTAAGCTTTTGTGGTGAGGGGATTTATCCCCGTTGGGTTGCGAAGCAGCCCCGAAACCATAGCGCTCGGTATGTCGGGAACCCCGTTCTGAGGTTTACGACTGCTGCGCAGCCGAACGGGGATAAATCCCCTCGCCACAAAAACTCGCTGTCACAGGCTGCGGTGTTTCAACACAACAGAGGTGGTCCGCCACTTCTGTAACGATCAAAGATTTGCGGAGTACGTCATGGCCATCGCCGTTCCCTTGAACGAGGGCACCAGCCCCACCTTGAAGCAGAAGCTCAAGCGCGCCGAGCGGGTCAACCGCTGGAAGGCTCAGGCGCTGATTGCGCCGCTGGTGCTGTTTCTGTTGCTGGTGTTTCTGGTGCCGATCGTGGCGCTGCTCTACAAAAGCGTGGGCAACCCGGAAGTGGTCGGCGGCATGCCGCGCACCGTGGCGGCCATCGCCAGTTGGGACGGTCGCGGCCTGCCCGCCGAGCCGGTCTACAAGGCAGCCAGCGACGACCTCGCCGAAGCCCGCAAAAACTCGACGCTGGGCGATCTGTCCAAGCGCTTGAACATGGAGTTGGCCGGCTATCGCAGCCTGCTGACCAAAACCGCCCGGGCGTTGCCATTCGCCAGCGAACCGGCCTCTTATAAAGAAGCACTGGAAGCCCTCGACGAACGTTGGGGCGATCCGGCCTACTGGCAAGCGGTGCGCCGCAACACCAGCAGCATCACGCCTTACTACTTGCTGGCGGCAGTCGATCACCGCATCGACGACCTCGGCGAAGTAGCCCCGGCCACCCCGGACCAGGCGATCTACCTCGACATCTTCGCCCGCACCTTCTGGATGGGCCTGGTCATCACCGTGACCTGCCTGTTCCTCGCCTATCCCTTGGCCTATTTGCTGGCGAACCTGCCATCACGCCAAAGCAACCTGCTGATGATTCTGGTGCTGCTGCCGTTCTGGACCTCGATTCTGGTGCGGGTCGCCGCGTGGATCGTGTTGCTGCAATCGGGCGGGCTGATCAACAGCGGTCTGATGGCGATGGGCATTATCGATAAGCCGCTGGAACTGGTGTTCAACCGCACCGGCGTGTACATCTCGATGGTGCACATCCTGCTGCCGTTCATGATCCTGCCGATCTACAGCGTGATGAAAGGCATCTCGCCAACCTACATGCGCGCAGCGATTTCACTGGGCTGCCATCCGTTCGCCAGTTTCTGGCGGGTGTATTTTCCGCAGACCTATGCCGGTGTCGGCGCCGGTTGCCTGTTGGTGTTCATCCTCGCCATCGGCTACTACATCACTCCGGCGTTGCTCGGCAGCCCGAACGATCAAATGGTCAGCTACTTCGTCGCCTTCTATACCAACACCAGCATCAACTGGGGCATGGCCACCGCGCTGGGCGGCTTGCTGCTGCTGGCGACCGTGGTGCTTTATCTGATTTACAGCTGGCTGGTGGGCGCCAGTCGCCTGCGCCTGAGCTAAGGGGAATTTGAGATGCTGAGTCCTTACATGTCGCCCATCGAACGGGTGTGGTTCTACAGCTTGCGGATTCTCTGCGGCCTGATTCTGTTGTTCCTGATCCTGCCGGTGCTGGTGATCATTCCGCTGTCGTTCAACTCGGGCAGTTTCCTCGTGTACCCGCTGCAAGGCTTTTCGCTGCACTGGTATCAGGACTTCTTCGCCTCGGCGGAATGGATGCGTTCGTTGAAGAACAGCATCATCGTTGCTCCGGCAGCCACGGTGCTGGCGATGGTCTTCGGCACGCTGGCGGCGATTGGCCTCACCCGTGGTGACTTCCCCGGTAAAGCACTGGTGATGGCGCTGGTGATTTCGCCGATGGTGGTGCCGGTGGTGATTATCGGCGTGGCGAGTTATCTGTTCTTCGCGCCGCTAGGGCTGGGCAACAGCTTCTTCTCGCTGATCGTGGTGCATGCGGTGCTAGGCGTGCCGTTTGTGATCATTACGGTGTCGGCGACCTTGCAGGGCTTCAACCATAATCTGGTGCGAGCTGCGGCCAGCCTCGGTGCGTCACCGTTGACCGCATTTCGCCGGGTGACCTTGCCGCTGATTGCACCGGGAGTGATTTCCGGGGCGCTGTTTGCTTTTGCGACTTCATTCGACGAAGTTGTAGTGACCTTATTCCTCGCCGGCCCCGAACAAGCCACGCTGCCTAGGCAGATGTTCAGCGGCATTCGTGAAAACCTCAGCCCGACCATTGCTGCTGCCGCTACGTTGTTGATCGCGTTTTCGGTGATCCTGCTGCTGACCCTGGAATGGTTGCGTGGCCGCAGCGAAAAACTGCGCACCGCCCAGGTCTGAGGCGCCATTTGTAGGAGTGAGCCTGCTCGCGATGACGGACTGACAGTCACTATAAGTGTCGACTGAACGACTGCTATCGCGAGCAGGCTCACTCCTACATTGATTTGTGATGTCCTCAGGGTCGGGGTCATTCATAAGGTGAATGGCAGACAACTCCAAATCTCCAGCTAATCTTGTGCCCAGCTCCCACATCTATAAGAGGCTGCGCACGATGAGTCTTTCCCAGTTCAAAATCGCTCACAAACTGATCACCGGCGCCGGAGCCATCGAGCAACTGGCGGCGGAGCTGACACGTCTGGACATCGACAACCCGCTGATCGTCACCGATGCCGCGCTGGTCAAGTCCGGCACCGTGGAGCTGGCGCTGTGTCAGCTCGGCGGGCGCGAGTACGAGATTTTCGACCGGGTGCTGCCGGACCCGGAAATCGCCATCGTCGAGGATTGCATGCGCGTTTACCGCGAGGGCGGGCATGACGGCTTGATCGGTCTCGGTGGCGGCAGTGCCATCGACATCGCCAAGAGTGTTGCGGCGTATGCCGGTTACCACGGTGCGCTGGAGGATTTGTTCGGTGTCGATCAGGTGCCGCGCAAAGGCCCGCCGCTGATCGCCATTCCGACCACCGCCGGCACCGGTTCGGAAGTGACCAATGTGGCGATTCTTTCGGACAAGGTCGCGCAACTGAAGAAAGGCATCGTCAGCGACTTTCTATTACCGGACGTGGCGCTGGTCAGTCCGCAAATGACCCTGACTTGCCCACGCAGCGTCACCGCCGCCAGTGGTGTCGATGCGCTGGTGCATGCCATCGAGTCCTATCTGTCGGTGAATGCATCGCCGATCACCGATTCGCTGGCGCTTGGCGCAATCAAGCTGATCGCCCGGTCATTGCCCAAGGCCTACGCCAACGGCGCCAACCTGCAAGCCCGCGAAGACATGGCCACCGCCAGCCTGATGGCCGGCATGGCATTCGGTAATGCCGGGGTCGGCGCGGTGCATGCGCTGGCGTATCCGCTGGGCGGGCGCTTCAACATCGCTCACGGTGTGAGCAACGCCTTGCTGCTGCCGTATGTCATGACCTGGAACAAGATGGCCTGCGTCGAACGGATGCAGGATATTGCCGAAGCCATGGGGGTGAAAACTGCCCATCTGAGCGCCAACGACGCGGCGGACAAAGCCGTGCAGGCGATGACCGATCTGTGCGCGGCGGTGGAAATCCCCAGCGGCTTGCGCAGTTTCGGCGTGCCGGAAGAGGCGATCCCGTCGATGGCCGTGGAGGCCGCAGGAATCGAGCGCCTGATGCGCAACAACCCGCGCAAACTCAGCGCCATTGATATCGAGAAGATCTACCGGGCGGCCTACTGAAAGGTTATCTGCCACCGGTCATGGCACAACCCAATCATCGCGGTCACGGTGCGCGCGCGGAAACTTGAGGTATACAATGCGCGCCATCGTGATTTAGCTCAGAAAAGGTGCGTCATGCAGCCCTTCGTAATTGCTCCGTCGATTCTCTCCGCCGACTTCGCCCGCCTGGGTGAAGAAGTGGACAACGTTCTGGCCGCCGGTGCCGACTTCGTCCACTTCGATGTCATGGACAACCACTACGTTCCGAACCTGACCATCGGTCCGATGGTTTGTGCGGCACTGCGCAAGTACGGCGTTACCGCGCCAATCGACGCGCACCTGATGGTCAGCCCGGTGGATCGCATCGTTGGCGACTTCATCGAGGCCGGCGCGACATACATTACCTTCCACCCGGAAGCCACGCTGCACGTTGATCGCTCCTTGCAGCTGATCCGCGAAGGCGGCT
Source organism: Pseudomonas sp. McL0111 (assembly GCF_052567255.1). Lineage (NCBI taxonomy): Bacteria > Pseudomonadati > Pseudomonadota > Gammaproteobacteria > Pseudomonadales > Pseudomonadaceae > Pseudomonas > Pseudomonas sp. McL0111. Next base: position 2,199,300 of record NZ_CP199585.1, read on the forward strand.
GCAAATCCGGTCTGGTGTTCAACCCGGCGACCCCGCTGGACGTGCTCAAGTACGTGATCGACAAGGTCGACATGGTCTTGCTGATGAGCGTCAATCCGGGCTTCGGCGGGCAGAAGTTCATTCCCGGCACCCTCGACAAGCTGCGCGAAGCGCGGGCGATCATTGATGCGTCGGGCCGTGATATCCGTCTGGAAATCGACGGCGGCGTCAACGTCAACAACATCCGTGAAATCGCCGCTGCCGGTGCTGACACCTTTGTTGCCGGCTCGGCGATTTTCAACGCACCGAACTATCAGGAAGTCATCGACAAGATGCGCTCCGAACTGGCACTGAGCCGCCCATGAGTGGTTTTGAGCAGCTGTTCCCGGGGAAACTGCCACGGTTGGTGATGTTCGATCTGGATGGCACGCTGATCGATTCGGTTCCCGACCTGGCGGCGGCGGTGGACAACATGCTGCTCACCCTCGGCCGCAAGCCGGCGGGCATCGAATCGGTACGCGAGTGGGTCGGCAACGGCGCGCCGGTGCTGGTGCGTCGTGCGCTGGCCGGTGGCATCGAGCACTCGGCGGTGGATGATGTCGAGGCCGAGCACGCGCTGGAGATTTTCATGGAAGCCTACGGCGCCAGCCATGAGCTGACCGTGGTCTATCCCGGCGTGCGCGACACTTTGAAATGGCTGTACAAGCAAGGTGTGGTGATGGCGCTGATCACCAACAAGCCCGAGCGTTTTGTAGCACCGTTGCTGGATCAGATGAAAATCGGTCGTTACTTCAAGTGGATCATCGGCGGCGATACCTTGCCGCAGAAGAAGCCTGACCCGGCGGCACTGTTTTTCGTGATGAAAATGGCCAACATTCCGGCCTCGCAATCGCTGTTTGTCGGTGATTCGCGCAGCGACGTGCTGGCGGCGAAAGCGGCGGGGGTCAAGTGCGTGGCGTTGAGCTACGGCTACAACCACGGCCGACCGATTGCCGAGGAATCCCCGGCTCTGGTGATCGACGATCTGCGCAAGCTAATTCCCGGTTGCCTGGATCTGGCCGGTGGGATAACGTTGCCCGACGCTGTTCAACCTCCTTCTGGAAACGCCATCGTGGTGGTCACCCGCAAACTCTGGATGAAAGTCATCAAGGCCCTGGCCCGCTGGCGTTGGCGCGCCTGACTTGTTCCTGGCCGGCCTGCCGGCACGTTTGCACACCTGACTGTTAGCACCTCACACCACGAGGCACCTCATGATCCGAGAAGAATTCCTGCGCTTGGCCGCTGATGGCTACAACCGCATTCCGTTGGCCTGCGAAACCCTGGCCGACTTCGACACGCCGCTGTCGATCTACCTGAAACTGGCTGACCAGCCCAACTCCTACCTGCTCGAATCCGTACAGGGCGGGGAGAAGTGGGGGCGTTATTCGATCATCGGCCTGCCGTGCCGCACCGTGATGCGGGTTCATGACCATCACGTCAGCGTGACCATCGACGGCGTCGAAACCGAAAGCCATGACGTCGAAGACCCGCTGGCCTTCGTCGAAACCTTCAAGGCCCGTTACAACGTGCCGACCATTGCCGGTCTGCCGCGTTTCAACGGTGGTCTGGTCGGTTACTTCGGTTATGACTGCGTGCGTTATGTGGAGAAGCGCCTGGGCAAATGCCCGAACCCGGACCCGCTGGGCGTGCCGGACATTCTGTTGATGGTTTCCGACGCGGTGGTGGTGTTCGACAACCTCGCGGGCAAGATGCATGCAATCGTGCTGGCCGATCCGGCGCAGGCCGATGCTTTCGAGCAAGGTCAGGCGCAATTGCAGGCACTGCTGGAAAAACTGCGTCAGCCGATCACCCCGCGCCGAGGTCTGGATTTCAGCAAACAGCAATCGGCTGATCCGGTGTTCCGCTCCAGTTTCACTCAGGACGACTACGAAAGAGCTGTCGACACCATCAAGGAATACATCCTTGCCGGTGACTGCATGCAGGTCGTGCCGTCGCAGCGTATGTCGATCGACTTCAAGGCTGCGCCGATCGATCTGTACCGCGCACTGCGTTGCTTCAACCCGACGCCGTACATGTACTTCTTCAACTTCGGCGATTTCCATGTCGTTGGCAGTTCGCCGGAAGTGCTGGTGCGGGTCGAAGACAATCTGATCACCGTGCGCCCGATTGCCGGTACTCGCCCACGCGGCGCGACCGAAGAAGCTGATGTGGCGCTGGAAGAAGACCTGCTGTCCGACGACAAAGAGATTGCCGAGCACCTGATGCTGATCGACCTCGGTCGTAACGACACCGGGCGCGTTTCGGAAATCGGCTCGGTGAAACTCACCGAGAAAATGGTCATCGAGCGTTATTCCAACGTGATGCACATCGTCTCCAACGTTACCGGCCAATTGAAAGCCGGACTGACGGCGATGGACGCACTGCGGGCGATTCTGCCGGCGGGGACTTTGTCCGGTGCACCGAAGATTCGCGCGATGGAAATCATCGACGAACTGGAGCCGGTCAAGCGTGGCGTTTATGGCGGTGCGGTCGGTTACTTCGCCTGGAACGGCAATATGGACACTGCGATTGCGATCCGCACCGCGGTGATCAAGAACGGCGAACTGCACGTGCAGGCCGGTGGCGGCATCGTTGCCGACTCGGTGCCGGCACTGGAATGGGAAGAAACCCTGAACAAGCGCCGGGCGATGTTCCGTGCGGTTGCACTGGCCGAACAAACCCCGGAAAGCTGAGTTACCTCAAAATCATTGTAGGAGTGAGCCTGCTCGCGATAGCGGTCTGACATTCACCATTAATGTCGACAGATACACCGTTTTCGCGAGCAAGCTCACTCCTACATTTGATTGTGTGTAGCCATAAAAAAACGCGGCGCCCGTAAGGACGTCGCGTTTTTTATTGGCCTGCGATTTAGAAATCCAGACTCACACCTACGTTGATACCTTGCTGGGTAAAGTCATCATCCTTGCGAATGTTGTAGCTCGCGCGCAACGCCAGGTCCTGAGTCAGCTTGTGGCTCACGCCCAGGTTCAGGCGGTTCAGGTTGGTCTGCGGCGTGTAGCCTTCCAGCGTGAAGTGGTTGTTTGGCAGGCTGTTGAGGTTGATGGTCAGGTCCTGAGTGTCATCGTTGTATTCACGCTCATGCGCGAATTCGCCGAACACTTCGGTTTTCGGGGTGATCTGGTACTTGCCTTGAATACCCAGACCCAGACGCCGGGAGTTGCGCGACTGATCATCGAAGGTCAGCGCCGTGGAATCCGCGCCGTTTTCCGAGTAACCGTTCACTTCGGTTTTGCCGAAGTCGGCGCTGATGAATGGCGACAGGTGCCAAGGGCTGCTGGCTAGCGGGGCAATGTCGTAACCGATGCGGCCACTGATGGCCAATACATAGCCGTCGGTATCGCCTTTTTCGCCACGCTCGTTGACCCCGAGCTGGAATTTACGCTTGAGGCTGTCGTAATCCAGATGCCCGGCAGTCAAAGCCAGATCACCCCACCAGCGATTTTGCTGATACTGGGCGAACGCTGTGCCCATGTAGGAATTGAGCTTGTACTCGGAGTCGCTGTCGCCAGCTTCGATTTTCTGGTGGTACAGACCGGCTGCCAGACCCACGCGCCAGGCTTCGTTGACACGGTAGCTGCCGCCGATGTTCAGGTTGTAGCCATTACCGTCGCCACTCGCTGCGCTGCTCTGGTCATCGAAGTCCTGATGCTGACCGCCACCGGCGACAATCGCCCGCCATTGACCGACAGCCTGCCAGTCTTCCCAGTCAGCCAGCCATTGGTTGCGCAACTCGTCCTGATGCGAACGCAACGCGCCTTGGGCCATTTCCGGTAGCAGGGTCAGTTCCCATGGCGCCGACAGCAGCGAATAGGTGTAGTCAGCAATCAGGCGTTGACCGGCTTCGGTCGGGTGTACCGAGTCGTTGTAGATCAGCTTGAACGGATCAGGCGTGGCGCTGTTGATGCCGTACCTGGCGTTTTCCGTGCAGCTGTTGCCGCTGAAGCAGGTGGCCGTAAGATTCTGGTCAGTGGCCAGACCAAACTGTGCCGGGTTGGCGAACGCTTCCTTGAGCAGTACCGGAATGTTCAGCGGAATGATTTCGGCGTTGATGGTTTGCAACTGGCTGACCAGTTCGGTGTTGAACTGGGCGCTGAGCTGCGAGGTGAATCCCTGCAACGGCGAACCATTGATGGCCGGGGTCAGGCCGATGTCCGGCAACAGCCAGACCACTATGTATTTGGCGCCGGCTGATTGCAGGGTGCGTGCGCTGTCTGCGAGGCGGTCGGCGGCGGAGCTGGCCTGATCGAGGCTGAGGATGCGTCCTTGCAGGAAGTCGTTACCGCCACCCGAGAGGTAATACAGCGCATTCGGATCGGCGCGGAAGCCATTCGACGGCAAATAACCGGCACGGGTGCGCTCGCCAGTGGCTGATTGGGTGGTGATCGAGTCGAGAATCTGGTCGGTACGATAGCCGCCGACAGCCCAGTTGTTGCCGTCGGGCAAGCCTTCGCCGGCACGGACTGCCGAGGACGAGGACGCGGTCTGATCAGGGCTGAAACCCAGTTTGCCACCGAGGATTTGTGTGGCGTTGAGGTCGCGATTTTCCCCGGTGCCATCCTTGTACAGTGGCCCGGTACGGTTGGTGTAGCGCTGGGTCGCGCCGGCCGGGCCGCCAGTGTCGGCGAATGTCCCGGCATCGTTCAGGCTGTCGCCGAAGACGATGAAATTAGAGTAAGGATGAGGGGCTGCAATCGCCTGGGCACACGCCATGGCGAGCAGGCAGCCGGCGAGCGGTACAAACAACGTCTGTTTGATCATGAGCAAGTCCGTTTATTTATTGTTGTAGTGAACGAAACGACAGTACCAAAAACTTCCGGCCTTTTGCCATCGGTCGCGAACCCTCACATAGTTTTATCCCCCGTCGGCCCCGCCATATTGCACGCTCTGCCCAGCTAAGTTACTGTGCGGGAACGTATGAACGAGACCTTCCCCGTGTTGATCGTCAGCAAACTCCTGGATCAAGTCATCAAGGCACACGCCCGTTGGCGTTGGCGCGCCTGAATCTTTCCTGCCGGCCCCGCCGGATCTGTATCGCTTTGCCTTCCTTGCCCGTTTGAAATCCCGCTGTACCGATGCGACCTGCGCGTCCGACATCGCAGCGCCCTGCGGGCAAGTCATCTGAAGGCTGTCTTCAAGTCAGAATTCAAGAGGTTCGAAACGCCATGTTGCTGATGATCGACAACTACGACTCCTTTACTTACAACGTTGTGCAATACCTCGGCGAGCTGGGTGCCGAGGTCAAGGTTGTGCGCAACGATGAACTCACCGTTGCCCAGATCGAAGCGCTCAACCCGGAGCGCATCGTGGTTTCTCCCGGCCCGTGCACACCGACCGAAGCCGGTATCTCCATCGAAGCCATCAAGCACTTTGCCGGCAAACTGCCAATCCTCGGCGTCTGCCTTGGCCACCAGTCCATCGGCCAGGCCTTTGGCGGTGACGTGGTGCGTGCCCGACAAGTGATGCACGGTAAGACTAGCCCGGTATTCCACGAGGACAAGGGTGTCTTTGCCGGTCTGAATCATCCGCTGACGGTTACCCGCTACCATTCGCTGATCGTCAAGCACGATACTTTGCCCGATTGTCTGGAACTGACCGCCTGGACCCAGCACGATGACGGCAGCGTCGACGAAATCATGGGCCTGCGTCACAAGACCCTGAACATTGAGGGCGTACAGTTCCACCCCGAGTCGATCCTGACTGAGCAGGGCCATGAACTGTTTGCCAACTTCCTCAAACAAACCGGCGGCACGCGCTAAGGACTTTGCATGAATATCAAGACAGCCCTGAGCCGTATCGTCGAGCACCTCGACCTCAGCACCGATGAAATGCGCGACGTGATGCGCGAAATCATGACTGGCCAATGCACTGACGCGCAGATTGGCGCGTTCATGATGGCCATGCGCATGAAGAGCGAAAGCATCGACGAAATCGTCGGCGCCGTATCAGTGATGCGCGAGCTGGCAGACAAAGTCGAACTCAAGACCCTCGACGGCGTGGTCGATGTGGTCGGCACCGGCGGTGACGGCGCGAACATTTTCAACGTATCGACGGCGTCCTCGTTCGTCGTTGCAGCGGCTGGTTGCACCGTGGCCAAACACGGCAACCGTGCTGTTTCGGGCAAGAGCGGCAGCGCCGATCTGCTGGAAGCGGCCGGGATCTACCTCAATTTGACGCCTGTCCAGGTCGCCCGCTGCATCGACAACGTCGGCATCGGCTTCATGTTTGCCCAGACCCACCATAAAGCGATGAAGTACGCCGCTAGCCCGCGCCGCGATCTGGGCCTGCGCACGCTGTTCAACATGCTCGGCCCGCTTACGAATCCGGCCGGTGTGAAGCATCAGGTGGTGGGGGTGTTCAACGTCGCGCTGTGCCGGCCATTGGCTGAAGTCTTGCAGCGTCTGGGCAGCAAACATGTATTGGTGGTGCATTCGAAGGACGGTCTGGACGAATTCAGCCTGGCTGCACCGACCTTTGTTGCCGAGCTGAAAAACGACCAGATCACCGAGTATTGGGTAGAGCCGGAAGATCTCGGCATGAAAAGCCAGAGCCTGCACGGTCTGTCGGTTGATGGCCCGGAGGCTTCGCTGGCGCTGATTCGTGATGCGCTGGGCAAACGCAAAACCGAAAACGGCCAGAAAGCCGCTGAAATGATTGTGCTCAACGCTGGTGCAGCGCTGTACGCCGCCGACGTGGCCAGTAGTTTGAAACAGGGCGTGGAGCTTGCGCACGACGCTCTGCACACCGGACTTGCTCGTGAGAAACTCGAGGAGCTGGGTGCCTTTACCGCGGTATTCAAAGTGGAGAATGAGGGATGAGTGTACCGACGGTTCTGGAAAACATTCTGGCCCGCAAAGTTCTGGAAATCGCCGAGCGTAGCGCCCGTGTGAGCCTGAGCGAGCTGGAAAGTCTGGCCAAGGCGGCCGATGCACCCCGTGGTTTTGCCCAGGCATTACTGGCGCAAGCGAAAAAGAAACAACCTGCGGTGATTGCCGAAATCAAAAAGGCTTCGCCGAGCAAAGGTGTGATTCGCGAGAACTTCATCCCGGCCGACATCGCCAAAAGCTACGAGAAGGGCGGGGCGACCTGTCTTTCGGTGCTGACTGATATCGACTACTTCCAGGGCGCCGACGCGTATCTGCAGCAGGCTCGTTCCGCGTGCAAGCTGCCGGTAATCCGCAAAGACTTCATGATCGATCCGTATCAGATCGTTGAAGCCCGTGCGCTGGGCGCCGACTGCGTGCTGTTGATCGTTTCCGCACTGGACGACGTGAAAATGGCCGAACTGGCAGCGGTGGCCAAAGGTGTTGGCCTCGATGTGCTGGTGGAAGTGCATGACGGCGATGAGCTTGAGCGTGCGCTGAAAACCCTCGACACACCGCTGGTCGGGGTCAACAACCGCAACCTGCACACTTTTGAAGTCAGCCTTGAAACCACTCTCGACCTGCTGCCGCGCATCCCGCGCGACCGACTGGTGATCACCGAGAGCGGCATCCTCAATCGTGCCGATGTCGAGCTGATGGAAATCAGTGACGTCTACGCATTCCTGGTCGGCGAAGCGTTCATGCGCGCCGAAAGCCCGGGCACTGAACTGCAACGCCTGTTCTTCCCGGAGCGTGGCGGAGTGGTGAACGGTTCTACCCTCGACTGATTGATCTTTGGCAGGCGCCCGTTCCCTGTGGGAGCGGGCTTGCCCGCGAAGAGGCCCTCGAATTCGCTGAAGGTCTCAAATCTGCTGGAGCTGTCCATGTCGCTGCCAACCTCCCTGACCATCGAAGCCGGCCTGCAAGCCGAACAGGACTTGCTCGCTTCAGTCTGCGCCGGCGACGCCGAATTCGGTCTGCTGTTCTGGCAACCCAGCGATCGCGCTCTGGTCATGCCGCGCCGCCTCAATCGCCTGCCCGGATTCGAACACGCCTGCGAAGTTTCCGCTGCTGCCGGCTGGCCGGTACTGCTGCGCGAAACCGGTGGCGAGCCGGTGCCGCAATCAGCCGCGACGATCAACATCGCACTGGTCTATGCACCGCCGCGCAGCGAGGGCGATCTGAATCGCATCGAAACAGGCTACCGTCGTCTGTGCGATCCGATCTGCCAATTGCTCAATGAGTTGGGCGGCACTTCGTCACTGGGCGAAATCGACGGCGCATTTTGCGACGGTCGCTTCAACGTCAACCTCGACGGCCGCAAAATGGTCGGCACTGCCCAGCGCTGGCGCCAGAGTCAGGGCGGTCAGCGTCCGGTCGGACTGATGCACGGTGCGATGCTGATGGATAACGAGCGTGAGTCGATGGTCGCAGCGGTCAATCGCTTTAACGAAGCCTGCGGTCTGGAGCAGCGGGTGCGGGCTGAAAGCCACATCGCCCTGCATGAGAAATTCAACGCGCCACAGGCGTTGGCGCGTCTCGATGAACTGTTTCGTCTGATGCTGGCGCAGATGTACAGCGTTTAGGCTTTCGCTTAGCGCGTGCCGAAGACCACCATGGTCTTGCCCTTCACATCGACCAGGTTGCGTTCCTCAAGATCCTTGAGCACGCGGCCGACCATCTCTCTCGAACACCCGACAATCCGCCCGATTTCCTGACGAGTCACCTTGATCTGCATGCCGTCCGGATGGGTCATCGCGTCGGGCTGTTTGCACAGTTCCAGCAGGCAACGAGCTACACGGCCGGTCACGTCGAAGAACGCCAGATCGCCGACCTTGCGCGTGGTGTTGCGCAGGCGTTGTGCGATTTGTCCGCTGAGGACGTAAAGAATGTCTGGATCTTGCTGCGACAACTCGCGGAATTTTGCGTAGCTGATTTCCGCAACTTCGCATTCGACCTTGGCCCGCACCCAGGCACTGCGTTCCTGCTCCTGGCCAGCCTGTTCGAACAGGCCCAGTTCGCCGAAGAAGTCCCCGGCGTTCAGGTAGGCGATGATCATCTCGCGTCCGTCATCGTCTTCGATCAGGATCGTCACCGAACCCTTGATGATGAAGTACAGCGTGTCCGAGCGGTCGCCGGCACAGATGATGTTGCTCTTGGCCGCATGGCGACGCCGCTGGCAATGCATCAGCAGCTTGTCGAGGTTTTTGATTTTGGGTGTGGGGGTAATAGCAACCATGGTTGTATCCCGAAAAGACTGCACGGTGATGTTTGATTTTTTTATGAGGCGCTGAAGGCGGTCGCTACACAGCTGGCATAGGCGCCAGCGAATTGGCGCCAGCTTAACAGACACTTCGTCGAAAATTCGAGAAATTACCTACGCCCTAGACGCATCCGTCCTAGGAAAGCCGCCGCTGTCAGAGCAAAGCCCTGTGCTAAGCTGGCGACCCTTTTTTCTACAGTGGAGTCTTGGCGATGAAGGCACGCATCCAATGGGCTGGCGAAGCCATGTTCCTCGGCGAATCCGGTAGCGGTCATGTCGTGGTCATGGATGGTCCGCCGGACGCCGGTGGTCGTAATCTGGGCGTGCGCCCGATGGAAATGCTCCTGCTCGGCGTTGGCGGTTGCAGCAACTTCGACGTGGTGAGCATTCTGAAGAAGTCGCGCCAGGCCGTTGAAAGCTGCGAAGCCTTCCTCGAAGCAGAGCGTGCGACCGAAGATCCGAAGGTCTTCACCAAGATCCACATGCATTTCGTGGTCAAGGGCCGTGGCCTGAAAGAAGCCCAGGTCAAGCGCGCCATCGAACTGTCCGCAGAGAAGTATTGCTCGGCCTCGATCATGCTCGGCGCCGCTGGCGTAGCGATCACTCACGATTACGAAATCATCGAACTCGGTTGAACCGACATTCAACTATCATAAAAGCAGTGCAGACTCTGGCGATCCCCCGCTGACGTCTGCATAATGCGCCACTTTTTTCAGGGCAGTGATCGGTCAACCGACGGATCAGCCGCCTGAACAGATAACCAAAATCGCCATCGCGAAGAGGTGTTAACCGTCCTACGCAGGTGCGTTGTTCGCATTTGACGGGCATGCTTGATCACGCGGCTGCGCCGCATACATAGAGAGTTTTTAACGGTGAAAAGCAAACTCAAGCTCCACGGGTTCAATAACCTGACAAAGACCTTGAGCTTCAACATCTATGACATCTGCTACGCGGAAACCCCGCAAGACCAGCAGGCTTACGTCGAGTACATCAATCAAGAGTACAACGCGAAACGCCTGACGCAGATTCTCACAGAAGTTGTCGAGATCATTGGTGCCAACATCCTGAACATTGCCAGTCAGGACTATGAACCTCAGGGCGCCAGCGTCACGATTCTGATTTCTGAAGAGCCGGTAACCCCGACTGAAAGTCAGATTGAAGAGTCGCCGGGCCCGTTGCCCGAAATCATCCTGGCCCACCTCGACAAGAGCCACATCACGGTGCACACCTATCCGGAAATTCATCCGGACGACGGTATTGCAACCTTCCGTGTGGATATCGATGTGTCGACGTGTGGTGTCATTTCACCGCTGAAAGCGCTCAATTTCCTGATTCACCAGTTCGATTCGGACATAGTGACCGTGGATTATCGTGTGCGCGGCTTCACCCGTGACGTTGAAGGCAACAAGCACTTCATCGACCACGAGATCAATTCGATCCAGAACTACCTTTCCGAAGACACTCGCGACGCGTATCAGATGACCGACGTGAACGTGTACCAGGAAAACCTGTTCCACACCAAAATGCTGCTGAAGAACTTCGAACTGGATAACTACCTGTTCGGCGACGCCACCAGCAACCTGTCGGCTGAGCAACGCAAGCAGGTAACCGAGCGTGTGAAACACGAAATGCTGGAAATCTTCTACGCGCGCAACATGCCGACGTAAGATTCCGGGCACAAAAAAGGCGACTACTTAGCGGTAGTCGCCTTTTTTATTGCTGAAACACAGACCCTGTAGGAGTGAGCCTGCTCGCGATGAGGCCCTTACGGCCACCGACGCTTCAGATCCGATAAGTACTCTTGGTCATCACCTTGGCCAACAGACTCATCCCGAACTTCACCGGCGCCGGAAAACGAAACCCGCCTGCATCCAGCGCACTTTCCGCATGATGTTCTTCATCAATACGCATCTGCTCGAGAATCGCCCGGGACTTCTCGTCCTCGGCGGGGATCTGCTCCAGATGTTCGTTCAAGTGTTTGCACACCTGATGCTCGGTTGCCGCGACAAACCCGAGGCTGACCTTGTCGCTGATCAGGCCGGCAACCGCGCCAATACCGAAGGACATGCCGTAGAACAGCGGATTGAGAATGCTGGTGTGGCTGCCCAACTGGTGAATGCGTTGTTCGCACCACACCAGATGATCGATCTCTTCTTCAGCCGCGTGCTCCATGGCTTCGCGCACCTGCGGCAGCTTGGCCGTCAGTGCCTGCCCCTGATACAGCGCCTGGGCGCAGACTTCGCCGGTATGGTTGATGCGCATCAGCCCGGCAACGTGGCGGGTGTCTTCGTCGCTCATCTGAACTTCGGGCTGCACGATGGCTGGCGACGGACGGTACGGCTGGCCACTGAAAGGAAGCAGGGTGCGCATCGCGGCATCGGCTTGCAGCAGAAGACGGTCAATTGGCGAGTAGTGACGTTGGGTAGTCATGCTGACCTCCGGGAGGAATCTCGGCGGCCAGTTTAACCGAATCGGCCGGAGAAGGTTTGCGCTGGGTCATTTTGAAGCGATTCCTGTGGGAGCGAGCTTGCTCGCGAAAGCGGCGTGTCAGGCACAGAGGTTTTGAAAGTGCCATCGCCCTCGCGAGCAAGCCCGCTCCCACAGTGTTGCTTTGATCAGCCCGGTGGCCAGGTCATCTGGCGCTGACCGAGTACGTGCATATGAATGTGGTAGACGGTCTGCCCACCTTGTTCATTGCAGTTCATCACTACCCGGAAGCCTTCCTCGCAACCCAATTCCAGCGCCAGACGCTGGGCAGTGAACAGGATGTGCCCGGCCAGCGCCTTGTCGTCTTCGGTCAGGTCATTGAGGGTGCGCACCGGCTTCTTCGGGATCACCAGAAAATGCACGGGTGCCTGTGGCGCGATGTCGTGGAACGCCAGAACCTGGTCGTCCTCGTAAATGATCTTGGCCGGAATCTCCCGGTTGATGATCTTGGTGAACAGAGTATCCACTGCTGTTTTCTCCGTTGTTTGGGCTGGCCTGAGTCTACTCATGAGGGATGTGCCAGCCCAGTGTTTTACCGTAGGGCGATTCAGCGCGGGCAGTAAGCCTTGTTGACCATGCCGACGATAGTGCGGTTGAGCCAGCGCGAGCCAAGTCGCGGCAGGAAGGCAAACCAGCGGTTGCGCCGCCCCGGAATGATGATGGCGCGATTTTTCTCCAGAGCGCGCACGGTGTATAGCGCGACCTCTTCAGGACTCATCAGCAATTTACTGTCGTTGAGTTTTTCGTTGTTCAACTGCGCGGTGCGGAAAAATGCAGTACGGGTCGGACCGGGGCAGAGCACCGAGACTTTTACCGCGCATTTCTTCAGCTCGACCCGCAGGCCTTCGGAAAAGTGCAGCACGTAGGCTTTGCTGGCGTAGTAAGTGCTCATCCACGGGCCGGGGTTGAACGCGGCCACCGAGGCGACATTCAGAATCTGCCCGCCACCCTGCAACGCCATGCTGTTGCCAATGGCGTGGCACAAACGGGTGAGGGCGAGGATGTTCACCTCGATCAGATCCTGCTCGGTCATCCAGTCCTGTGCGAGGAACGGGCCGCAAGTGCCAATGCCCGCGCAGTTCACCAGTAGATCGATCTGCCGGTCGCCTTCTTCCAGCTCCAGCAGAAATCCGGACAGGCGCAACGGCTCACCAAGATCGCACGCGCGAAACAGCACCTCGACGCCAAAGCGTTGAGTCAGTTCGATAGCGATACTTTCCAGCTGATCACGCTGGCGAGCCACCAGAATCAGGCTGCGACCGCGCCGGGCCAGAGCTTCGGCCAGTGCCAGGCCGATGCCGCTGGAGGCGCCGGTGATCAGAGCGTAACGGGTCATGCAATTCTCCATCGCAACAGCCCCGCGCCAGCGACGCAGGTGTCACGGCGGGGAGCGTTGTTCATTCTTTCGCAGAGTCTACAGAAGGCTGGGCGGCTTCGGCTGCATCGTCGGCGGAATTAGCTGCCGGTTCGACCTCGACGTCTACTTCATCGGTGGTCACCGAGCCACTTTCGTAGCTGCTTTCAAGGTTGCTTTCATATTCCTGCTGGATAGCCGAGATGCCGCCGAGCATCCCGCCGGCAAACATCAGCGCAATAAACACGATCCACAGAGAGCACAGGACTTTGACGGCTGTGCTGTTGGGTGGCGGCGGCGGGCCGTAGCGATTGGCGCCGCTATTGCCCGGTACGATCATGATCACGAACGGGAAAAAGGTGCCTACGAACGGCACAAGGTTCAGCAGCCAGAGCCAGCCCGACCAGCCGATATCGTGCAGGCGCTGGACGCTGAACAGAATGCTGACAATTACGAAGGCGATGAACAGGAAGAAGGCGAAGATGCCGCCGATGATCAACCCGGTGGTGGAATCGCCACTGACCAGCCCCAGGCCGATCAACGCGAATATACCGACAACGGGTATGCCGACCAGGCTCAACACCATGGTCCAGGCCAGAAACCTCAGGCGGCCGATTCGGCCTTCGACACTGAACGGCTTCAGTTCGGCGAATGCCGGCAGGTTTTCGCCAACGTTGGCCCGAGGAGGCGCGTAGGGCGAGTCCGGTTCGGCGACGGCAGCTGAGTATTCTTGTACGTCGGCCAGATTGAGCTCGACCGTTGTTTCCGGCTCGATTCGCGCATCGATCCCGGTTTTACCCAGCGCTTGCAGATAGGTTTGCGCATCGCTGTGCGACAGATCGCGTTTGAGGGCGACGGTGCTGCCATTGAACAAGCGCTCGATGGCGGCGACATCGCTTTTGAACAGGTCAGCGAGGTTGAGCTTGGCAGTGGTGATATCGACACCGGGCTGCAGAGCACCGTCGAAAACGATCTTGTAACGGGGGTCGCTCATGGCCGAGGCATCCTTGTCGCGAAAAAATGGAAGTGAAAGATGTTGCGGTCAGCAAGTGTAAGGCCAGTTGGCGAGCAACTGGCCGGATTTCTCAGCGTGGCCAGCGTTTCGGCAGCTGTGCTGCGCGCTCCTGGGCCTGGCGATACTCGGCGTCGAGGCGAGCGATCAGTTGATCGACGCTCGGCAGATCATCGATTTGCCCTACACCTTGACCCGCCGACCACACGGTCTTCCAGGCCTTGGCTTCATCGCTGATCGGTTTGAGCTTGTCGCCAAAGTTGACCTCGCCTTTGCCTTGCAATGCCGCCAGGTCGAAACCCGCAGCTTGCAGGCTTTGGCGCATGAAGCTCGCCGGTACGCCCGACACGGCAGGAGTATGAATGATGTCTGCAGCCTTGGCTGTCAGGAGCATTTCCTTGTAGGCGTCAGGCGCATGACTTTCGGTGGTGCCGATAAATCGCGTACCGAAGTAGGCCAAATCCGCGCCAAGCATCTGTGCGGCGAGAATCTCATGGCCATGGTTAAGACATCCTGCAAGCAGCAGCGTCTTGTCGAAGAATTCACGGATTTCGGCGATCAGCGCAAACGGGCTCCAGGTTCCGGCGTGGCCACCGGCTCCGGCTGCGACGGCTATCAGACCATCGACACCTGCCTCGGCGGCTTTCTCCGCATGGCGGCGAGTGGTGACGTCATGAAACACCAGGCCGCCGTAGCTGTGCACCGCGTCCACCAATTCTTTCACCGCGCCGAGGCTGGTGATGACGATCGGCACTTTGTGCTCGACGCAAATATTCAAATCCGCCTGTAAGCGCGGGTTGCTGTTGTGAACGATCAGGTTGACCGCGTAAGGCGCCGGGTTGTCCAGCGTCGCCAGTCCCGCTTCGATCTGTTCCAGCCAGGCCTTGAAACCGCTGCTTTCGCGCTGGTTCAGGGCCGGAAAACTCCCGACCACACCATTGCGGCAGCAGGCGAGCACCAGTTCCGGGTTGGAAATCAGGAACATCGGCGCAGCCACCACGGGCAGACGCAGACGTTGTTCGAGCAGAGCGGGCAGCGACATTGGAGGTCCCTCGAAGTGTTGTGGTTATTGAAGTTAGAACGGCTTGACCACGACCAGAATTACGATAGCCAGCAATATCAGAACCGGCACTTCATTGAACCAGCGATAAAAGACATGGCTGCGGGTGTTCTCGCCACGAGCGAAGCGTTTTACCTGTGCGCCACACATATGGTGGTAGCCGATCAGCAATACGACCAGGGTCAGTTTCGCGTGTATCCAGCCGCCCTGACTGAAGATGCTTGGGTTGAGGTAGATCAGCCAGCCACCAAAGATCAGCGTGGCGATCATCGCCGGGCCCATGATGCCGCGATACAGCTTGCGCTCCATGATGCTGAAGCGTTCTTTGCTGATCGCATCTTCACTTTGTGCGTGATAAACGAACAATCTCGGCAGGTAGAACAGCCCGGCGAACCAACACACGATGCTGACGATATGAAACGCTTTGATCCACAGATAGAGCATTTTTAGTTATTCCCTGATTCACGGTAAGCCGGATAGTAGAGGCTTGAGCGTCCGCACGTCACCTTGACGGTTGTCGCAGGGGCGCGCGGCCCCTATTATCGACGGCTTTCCAGTGGGTTCGTTGAGGGCAGGTTTATGGTCAAGGTCGGTATCGTCGGCGGCACGGGTTACACCGGTGTCGAACTGCTGCGTCTGTTGGCACAGCATCCGCAGGCAGAAGTGGTTGTGATCACTTCCCGATCCGAGGCTGGCCTGCCTGTGGCCGACATGTATCCGAACCTGCGCGGTCACTACGATGGCCTGGCGTTCAGCGTGCCGGACATCAAGACGCTGGGCGCATGTGATGTGGTGTTCTTCGCCACTCCGCACGGTGTGGCTCATGCACTGGCCGGTGAATTGCTGGCGGCGGGCACCAAGGTCATCGACCTGTCGGCGGACTTCCGTCTGCAGGACGCCGATGAGTGGGCCAAGTGGTACGGCCAGCCGCACGGTGCGCCGGCGTTGCTCGACGAGGCGGTCTACGGTTTGCCGGAGGTCAATCGCGAGCAAATCAAGAAGGCGCGTCTGATTGCGGTGCCGGGTTGCTATCCGACAGCGACGCAACTGGGTTTCCTGCCGCTGCTTGAGGCTGGTCTCGCTGACACTTCGCGCCTGATCGCCGACTGCAAATCCGGCGTCAGCGGCGCCGGTCGTGGTGCGTCCGTAGGATCTCTGTATTCCGAAACATCGGAAAGCATGAAGGCCTATGCGGTGAAAGGTCACCGTCATCTGCCGGAAATTCGCCAGGGCCTGCGTCGTGCAGCGGGCAAGGACGTCGGCCTGACGTTCGTGCCGCACCTGACGCCGATGATTCGTGGGATTCACTCCACGCTCTACGCGACCGTGGTTGATCGCTCGGTGGATCTGCAAGCGCTGTTCGAAAAGCGCTATGCCAATGAACCGTTCGTCGATGTAATGCCGGCCGGTAGCCATCCGGAAACCCGTAGCGTGCGCGGCGCCAACGTCTGCCGTATCGCCGTGCATCGTCCACAGGATGGCGATCTGGTGGTGGTGCTGTCGGTCATCGACAATCTGGTGAAGGGCGCGTCGGGTCAGGCTGTGCAGAATATGAATATCCTGTTCGGTCTGGATGAGCGTCTGGGTCTGTCGCACGCTGGCATGCTGCCGTAACGCATCCTTCCTGATAGCAAAAAGGCCCGTCGAACGGGCCTTTTTGCATTGTGGTCTGACAATTGTGTTGATTGATATACCGTAACAATAGTTGACCGATTTTCTAGGAGAAGCGGATAATGCGCGTCATCACGCATTATGGCGGCGTAACGCCGGGAGATAGTCAGCATGAGCGTCGAATCCTTCACCCCCACGGCTTTGCAATTCACCCAAGGTGCTGCGCACAAGGTGAAGAGCCTGGTCGATGAAGAGGGGAATGATCGCTTGAAGCTGCGCGTATTCGTTACGGGCGGCGGTTGTTCAGGGTTTCAGTACGGCTTCACCTTCGATGAAGATGTGGCCGAGGACGACACCATTGTCGAGCGCGAAGGCGTAAGTCTGGTGGTTGATCCGATGAGTTTCCAGTATCTGGCCGGTGCCGAAGTCGATTACCAGGAAGGTCTGGAAGGCTCGCGCTTCGTGATCAAGAACCCGAACGCCAGCACCACTTGTGGTTGCGGGTCTTCGTTCTCGATCTGATCGCACTTCGCTGCACATAACAAAACGCCGCAGGGCTTCATGGCTCTGCGGCGTTTTGCTGTGCGGGATTTGAGTCTGGCGGTCAGGCCGGGTAGATGGCGCCGAGAATACGCAGGCCACGGGCTCCGGTGACGCTCGGTCGGTTGGCAGCGATGCCTTCGAGGCAGCAATGCGCCAGCCAGGCGAAGGCCATGGCTTCAACCCAGTCCGGATCAACACCATGCGTCGCGGTACTGGCCACGACTGCATTTGGCAGCAGGTCAGCCAGACGCTTCATTAGCGTAGCGTTGTGAGCGCCGCCGCCGCAGACCAGCAGTTCGCGAGTATCCGCTTGTGCGGTTTGCAGCGATTCGATGATGGTCAGTGCCGTCAGTTCAAGCAGTGTTGCCTGGACATTTTCAGCGGCAAAGGTTGGCAGGCGCGACAGGTGCTGTTCGAGCCAAGTCAGGTTGAACACTTCCCGGCCGGTGCTTTTCGGGCCTTTGGTCACGAAGAAAGGATCGCTGAGCAGCTCCTTCAGTAGAGCTGGCTCGACGGTGCCGGTGGCTGACCACTGTCCGTTGAGATCGTAATTTTGACCGCGCTGCTGATGAATCCAGGCGTCCATCAGCACATTCCCAGGTCCGCAGTCGAAACCGGCTACAGCCTTGGTCGGCTCAATCAGACTGAGATTGCTGAAACCGCCGACATTCAAGACTGCCCGGTTACCGGTACGCTCTTCAAACAAAGCTTCGTGGAAGGCAGGCACGAGTGGTGCGCCCTGGCCACCGGCAGCGACATCGCGGCTGCGGAAATCACTGACGACGGTGATGCCGGTCAGTTCGGTGAGTAGTGCAGGGTTGCCGATCTGTACGGTGAAACCGCGCGCCGGTTCGTGGCGAATGGTCTGGCCGTGGCTGCCGATGGCGCGAATGGCTTGTGGATCGAGTTGCTGCTGATCGAGGAGAGTGCGAATGCCTTGCGCCGCGAGCTTCACCCAGTTTTGCTGGGCAATCGCCGAGCGGGCGATTTCGTCGGGACCGCTGGCGCACAAGCCAAGCAGCTCGGCGCGCAGGGTGTCAGGCATCGGGATGTAATGCGTGGCGACCAGTTTGATCGCCGAGGTTTGCTCGATCAGAGCGATGTCCAGTCCATCGAGGCTGGTACCGGACATCACGCCAATATAGAGGGCCATGACTTAACGCTTGCTCGAAGCCAGCATCGTGGCCTTCTCTTGATCCATGCGCGCCATCAGCGGTTGGCTTTGCGCGAGGAAGCGAGCGCGTTCGGCCTTGGCAATCGGGTCTGCCATTGGCAGCTTCTGGCCCAGTGGATCGACGTGAACGCCGTTGACCTGGAACTCATAGTGCAAGTGCGGGCCGGTGGACAGGCCGGTGGTGCCGATATAACCAATCACTTGACCCTGCTTGACGGTGCCGCCGGTTTTCACACCTTTGGCGAAGCCCTGCATGTGCCCGTACAGCGTGCGGTAAGTGTTGCCGTGCTGGATGATCACGGTGTTGCCGTAACCACCGCGACGGCCGGCCAGCAGCACTTTGCCGTCACCGGCAGCCTTGATCGGCGTGCCGCGTGGGGCTGCGTAATCGACGCCTTTGTGGGCGCGGATCTTGTTGAGGATCGGGTGTTTGCGGCCCATGGAGAACTTCGAGCTGATGCGGGCGAAGTCCACCGGAGTACGGATGAACGCCTTGCGCATGCTGTTGCCATCAGCGGTGTAGTAGCTGCTGTTGCCTTGTTTGTTGGTGTAACGCACGGCGGTGTAAGTCTTGCCGCGGTTAGTGAAACGGGCAGACAGGATCGGGCCAGTGCCTACGGCTTTACCGTTGACCACTTTCTGCTCGTAGATCACGTCGAATTCGTCGCCCTGACGGATGTCTTGAGCGAAGTCGACGTCGTAGCCGAAAACGCTGGCCATATCCATGGTCATGCTGTGCGACAGGCCGGCGCGAGCGGCGGACTGCGACAGCGAGCTGTTGATTACGCCGTGTACGTAAGCGGTGCGGACAGTCGGTTTGGCGGTAACGCGGTTGAATACATAACCCTTGTCATTTTTGGTCAGGGTAATGGTTTCGACGTCGCTGACCTTGCTGTGCAGGTTGGTCAGTTGGCCTTCCGGGTTCAATTCGAATTCGAGTTTCTGGCCGTGTTTGAGCTGGCTGAACTGCTTGGCCTGCTTGTCGCTGGCCAGCACTTCATGGACTGCGGCGGCCGGCAGTCCGACCTTTTCAAACAATGTCGAAAGCGTATCGCCTTTGGCGACAACAACTTCACGGTGTCCCGGGGCTTTCTTGTCGGCGGCCGGAGTCGGCGCGGGAGCGGCCTGAGCGGTTTCCGAGGTGTCTTCGGCATCGTTTTCTATTTGCGCGAAGGGCGAAGCGACCGGCTCATTTGTGGCCTGAGCCGCGTCAGCAGCGTCTTGATCTTGTGTCAGTTGTTCAGCAGGACTTTCCAGTTCAAGACTCAGGGTCGTCTTTTTGGCTTCAACATCGCTGGAAGGGAATACCAGGAGCGCCAGACTGAGAAGGGCGGCGATCCCACTTGCGGCGAGCAGGTGGGTCTTCGGGTAAAGCGGTGGCGCTTTAGACGGTTCAGTGGTCATAAGTGATTTTGACTTTGAATAATGATGAATTGGAAAAGATGAATGACATGATGAAGATGAAATAACTGTATAAAATATAACCAAATCATCTCTGAAGCAAGTCTACAGACAGTCTGTCTGTGGATTGGTGTCCGTGCGCCGGGCAAAACTTGTATTTGGTGCGCGATCTTGTATGGTTGGTTCCCTTTGAATCTGAGCCTTGCGGGTCTGTTATGAAGTCGGTTGAAGAGCAGCTAGCGCTGATAAAACGTGGTGCGGAAGAACTATTGGTCGAGTCCGAGCTGATCGAGAAGCTCAAGCGCGGCCAACCGCTGCGTATCAAGGCTGGTTTTGACCCTACCGCTCCGGATCTGCACTTGGGTCACACGGTGCTTATTAATAAGCTGCGCCAGTTCCAGGAGCTGGGGCATCAGGTGATCTTCCTTATAGGTGACTTCACCGGGATGATCGGTGATCCGAGCGGCAAGAGCGCAACGCGTCCGCCGCTGACTCGTGAGCAGGTTCTGGAAAACGCCGAGACCTACAAGACTCAGGTGTTCAAGATTCTTGATCCGGCGAAAACCGAAGTCGCGTTCAACTCCACCTGGATGGATCAGATGGGGCCGGCCGACTTTATTCGCCTGACTTCGCAATACACCGTCGCTCGCATGCTCGAGCGCGATGACTTCGACAAGCGCTACACCACCAATCAGCCTATCGCCATTCATGAGTTCCTCTATCCGCTGGTTCAGGGCTATGACTCGGTGGCTCTGCGTGCGGATGTCGAGTTGGGTGGCACCGATCAGAAGTTCAACCTGTTGATGGGGCGTGAGCTGCAGCGTGGTTATGGTCAGGAGGCTCAGTGCATTCTGACCATGCCGTTGCTTGAAGGCCTGGATGGCGTGAAGAAGATGT
>NZ_CP199585.1:2222500-2557500 GCF_052567255.1 Pseudomonas sp. McL0111
AAGTCGTAACAAGGTAGCCGTAGGGGAACCTGCGGCTGGATCACCTCCTTAATCGACGACATCAGCTGCTCCATAAGTTCCCACACGAATTGCTTGATTCATTGAAGAAGACGAAAGAAGCAGCCCGAAATTGGGTCTGTAGCTCAGTTGGTTAGAGCGCACCCCTGATAAGGGTGAGGTCGGCAGTTCGAATCTGCCCAGACCCACCAATTTTGTGTGGGAACCTGTAGAAATACGGGGCCATAGCTCAGCTGGGAGAGCGCCTGCCTTGCACGCAGGAGGTCAACGGTTCGATCCCGTTTGGCTCCACCACTACTGCTTCTGAAGTTTGAAAGCTTAGAAATGAGCATTCCATCGGTTTGATGGTGAATGTTGATTTCTAGTCTTTGACTAGTTCGTTCTTTAAAAATTTGGGTATGTGATAGAAAGATAGACTGAACGTTACTTTCACTGGTAACGGATCAGGCTAAGGTAAAATTTGTGAGTTCTCTTAATTGAGAAATTCGAATTTTCGGCGAATGTCGTCTTCACAGTATAACCAGATTGCTTGGGGTTATATGGTCAAGTGAAGAAGCGCATACGGTGGATGCCTTGGCAGTCAGAGGCGATGAAAGACGTGGTAGCCTGCGAAAAGCTTCGGGGAGTCGGCAAACAGACTTTGATCCGGAGATGTCTGAATGGGGGAACCCAGCCATCATAAGATGGTTATCTTGTACTGAATACATAGGTGCAAGAGGCGAACCAGGGGAACTGAAACATCTAAGTACCCTGAGGAAAAGAAATCAACCGAGATTCCCTTAGTAGTGGCGAGCGAACGGGGACTAGCCCTTAAGTGGCTTTGAGATTAGCGGAACGCTCTGGAAAGTGCGGCCATAGTGGGTGATAGCCCTGTACGCGAAAATCTCTTAGTCATGAAATCGAGTAGGACGGAGCACGAGAAACTTTGTCTGAATATGGGGGGACCATCCTCCAAGGCTAAATACTACTGACTGACCGATAGTGAACTAGTACCGTGAGGGAAAGGCGAAAAGAACCCCGGAGAGGGGAGTGAAATAGATCCTGAAACCGTATGCGTACAAGCAGTGGGAGCCCACTTTGTTGGGTGACTGCGTACCTTTTGTATAATGGGTCAGCGACTTATTTTCAGTGGCGAGCTTAACCGAATAGGGGAGGCGTAGCGAAAGCGAGTCTTAATAGGGCGTCTAGTCGCTGGGAATAGACCCGAAACCGGGCGATCTATCCATGGGCAGGTTGAAGGTTGGGTAACACTAACTGGAGGACCGAACCGACTACCGTTGAAAAGTTAGCGGATGACCTGTGGATCGGAGTGAAAGGCTAATCAAGCTCGGAGATAGCTGGTTCTCCTCGAAAGCTATTTAGGTAGCGCCTCATGTATCACTGTAGGGGGTAGAGCACTGTTTCGGCTAGGGGGTCATCCCGACTTACCAAACCGATGCAAACTCCGAATACCTACAAGTGCCGAGCATGGGAGACACACGGCGGGTGCTAACGTCCGTCGTGAAAAGGGAAACAACCCAGACCGTCAGCTAAGGTCCCAAAGTTATGGTTAAGTGGGAAACGATGTGGGAAGGCTTAGACAGCTAGGAGGTTGGCTTAGAAGCAGCCACCCTTTAAAGAAAGCGTAATAGCTCACTAGTCGAGTCGGCCTGCGCGGAAGATGTAACGGGGCTCAAACCATACACCGAAGCTACGGGTATCATCTTAGGATGATGCGGTAGAGGAGCGTTCTGTAAGCCTGTGAAGGTGAGTTGAGAAGCTTGCTGGAGGTATCAGAAGTGCGAATGCTGACATGAGTAACGACAATGGGTGTGAAAAACACCCACGCCGAAAGACCAAGGTTTCCTGCGCAACGTTAATCGACGCAGGGTTAGTCGGTCCCTAAGGCGAGGCTGAAAAGCGTAGTCGATGGAAAACAGGTTAATATTCCTGTACTTCTGGTTATTGCGATGGAGGGACGGAGAAGGCTAGGCCAGCTTGGCGTTGGTTGTCCAAGTTTAAGGTGGTAGGCTGGAATCTTAGGTAAATCCGGGATTCTAAGGCCGAGAGCTGATGACGAGTCATCTTTTAGATGACGAAGTGGTTGATGCCATGCTTCCAAGAAAAGCTTCTAAGCTTCAGGTAACCAGGAACCGTACCCCAAACCGACACAGGTGGTTGGGTAGAGAATACCAAGGCGCTTGAGAGAACTCGGGTGAAGGAACTAGGCAAAATGGCACCGTAACTTCGGGAGAAGGTGCGCCGGTGAGGGTGAAGGACTTGCTCCGTAAGCTCATGCCGGTCGAAGATACCAGGCCGCTGCGACTGTTTATTAAAAACACAGCACTCTGCAAACACGAAAGTGGACGTATAGGGTGTGACGCCTGCCCGGTGCCGGAAGGTTAATTGATGGGGTTAGCTAACGCGAAGCTCTTGATCGAAGCCCCGGTAAACGGCGGCCGTAACTATAACGGTCCTAAGGTAGCGAAATTCCTTGTCGGGTAAGTTCCGACCTGCACGAATGGCGTAACGATGGCGGCGCTGTCTCCACCCGAGACTCAGTGAAATTGAAATCGCTGTGAAGATGCAGTGTATCCGCGGCTAGACGGAAAGACCCCGTGAACCTTTACTATAGCTTTGCACTGGACTTTGAATTTGCTTGTGTAGGATAGGTGGGAGGCTTTGAAGCGTGGACGCCAGTCTGCGTGGAGCCAACCTTGAAATACCACCCTGGCAACTTTGAGGTTCTAACTCAGGTCCGTTATCCGGATCGAGGACAGTGTATGGTGGGTAGTTTGACTGGGGCGGTCTCCTCCTAAAGAGTAACGGAGGAGTACGAAGGTGCGCTCAGACCGGTCGGAAATCGGTCGTAGAGTATAAAGGCAAAAGCGCGCTTGACTGCGAGACAGACACGTCGAGCAGGTACGAAAGTAGGTCTTAGTGATCCGGTGGTTCTGTATGGAAGGGCCATCGCTCAACGGATAAAAGGTACTCCGGGGATAACAGGCTGATACCGCCCAAGAGTTCATATCGACGGCGGTGTTTGGCACCTCGATGTCGGCTCATCACATCCTGGGGCTGAAGCCGGTCCCAAGGGTATGGCTGTTCGCCATTTAAAGTGGTACGCGAGCTGGGTTTAGAACGTCGTGAGACAGTTCGGTCCCTATCTGCCGTGGACGTTTGAGATTTGAGAGGGGCTGCTCCTAGTACGAGAGGACCGGAGTGGACGAACCTCTGGTGTTCCGGTTGTCACGCCAGTGGCATTGCCGGGTAGCTATGTTCGGGAAAGATAACCGCTGAAAGCATCTAAGCGGGAAACTTGCCTCAAGATGAGATCTCACTGGAACCTTGAGTTCCCTGAAGGGCCGTCGAAGACTACGACGTTGATAGGTTGGGTGTGTAAGCGCTGTGAGGCGTTGAGCTAACCAATACTAATTGCCCGTGAGGCTTGACCATATAACACCCAAGCAATTTGCGTCGAAAGGCCAGATTGCGGTGTGTGAAGACGAAATGAACCGAAAGTTCGATCTTGCAAAACACCGAAAGCTATCACATACCCAATTTGCTGAAACGAGGCCATCTGGTCACGAGTCAGTACCCGAATTTCTTGACGACCATAGAGCGTTGGAACCACCTGATCCCATCCCGAACTCAGCAGTGAAACGATGCATCGCCGATGGTAGTGTGGGGTTTCCCCATGTGAGAGTAGGTCATCGTCAAGATTAAATTCCGAAACCCCAATTGCGAAAGCAGTTGGGGTTTTGTTTTGCCTGCCAGAAAGTGGTCTGCTTGATTTCTATGCAACGGCTCAGTGCATGGCTATTATTCGGGCCTTATCGTGAGGCGAGATCTGCATGCTGACGTTGTTGAATCTTTTGAAGGATGGGCGATTCCATTCTGGTCCGGATCTCGGGGGCGCCCTGGGTATCAGTCGAAGTGCGGTATGGAAGCAGCTTCAGCATCTGGAAGCTGAGCTTGGGCTGTCCATTAATAAGGTGCGAGGTCGCGGCTATCAGCTTGCGGCGCCTTTGACGTTGCTCGATCCTCTCAGGATTGAAGCTTTAGCTCCGATTTGGCCGGTTGCCGTCTTTGATTCCATCGACTCTACCAACGCAGAAGCATTGCGAGCCATCAATCAAGGTCGACCTGCGCCATTCCTTGTTCTCGCGGAGAGGCAAGTCGCCGGGCGTGGGCGTCGGGGGCGGAAGTGGGTGAGCCCTTTTGCTGAAAATCTATACTACAGCCTTGTCCTGCGTATCGATGGTGGGATGCGTCAGCTCGAAGGCTTGAGCCTTGTTGTTGGCTTGGCGGTTATGCAGACCTTGCGAAAGCTTGGAGTGCCTGCGGCGGGATTGAAATGGCCGAATGATGTTCTGGTCGGACGCAAGAAAGTCGCTGGCATTCTTTTGGAGCTTGTTGGAGATCCTGCGGACGTATGTCACGTCGTGCTCGGTATAGGCATTAACGTAAATATGCAGAATGCTAATGAGGTCGACCAGCAATGGACATCGATACGTCTGGAGTCAGGTAAAAACTGTGACCGAAATGTATTGGTTGCTGAGCTCAGTGAGCAGTTGCGAGCCCATATTCAGCGTCATCAGGCAGGTGGGTTCTCAGTTCTGCAGTCGGAGTGGGAGCGAGATCATTTGTGGCAAGGGCGGCCGGTTTCATTGATTGCTGGTGTTAGTCAGATAGATGGCGTGGTGCTTGGTGTCGATAATCAAGGTGCACTGCGCTTGAAGGTGGATGGTGTGGAAAAGGTGTTTAGTGGTGGTGAGCTCAGTTTGAGGTTGCGTGATGATTCTTGAGCTCGACTGTGGAAACAGCTTTATCAAGTGGCGCGTGCTCGCTACCGCGTCGTGCGCTGTGGTCGCGGAGGGTGTGGTCGACTCGGATAAGGCGCTGGTTGATAGTCTGAGTGCTGTCCAGGGCTTGTCGCTGTGCAAATGTCGTCTGGTCAGTGTGCGGACTACTGAAGAGACTGGAGTCCTGATCGAGCTGCTCGAGCGGGAGTTCAGTGTTTCTGTCGTCTGTGCCAAGCCTGCGCGAGAAATGTCCGGCGTCAGGAATGGATATGACGATTACGAGCGCTTGGGCCTTGATCGTTGGTTGGCGATGCTTGGCGGTTTTCATCTTGCTTGCGGTGCATGCCTGGTTCTTGATTTTGGCACGGCTGTGACGGCCGACTTCATCGCGGCTGATGGCGAGCATCTCGGTGGTTTCATTTGCCCAGGCATGCCACTGATGCGTAATCAATTGCGTACGCATACTCGGAAAATTCGTTACGGAGACCACGCGGCAGAGCTTGCATTGACCAGTCAGGCCCCAGGGCGAACGACTGTCGAGGCGGTGGAGCGTGGATGCTCACTAATGCTGAGAGGGTTTGTGCTGACTCAGATCGAGATGGCCCGTTCCTACTGGGGGGGGAGTTTTACCGTCTTTATTACGGGTGGTGATGCTGGTTTGGTTGCAGATGTCGCACCTGAGGCCAGGGTTGTTTCCGACTTAGTGTTTGTAGGCTTGGCCATGGCGTGTCCTTTGTCCTGAGGTTTGTATGCGTTGGTTGTTCCTTCTGCTCCTTGTTCTCAATGTATTTTATTACGTCTGGCATCAGCAGGAAGCGCCTATGCGTGCCAAGGATGTCACGCCGCTCAGCTTGTATCGGGGGGCTCAGCAGGATATTCGCTTGCTGAGCGAGACGGCTGGGTCGGTGCAGGAGAAGCAAAGTTCTCCGCGAGTGGGGCGAGAGTGTCTGTTTTTGGGCGGTTTTTCCCGGCAGGAGACGTTGTCGGCGCTAGAGCAGCGGCTGGTTTCCATGGAAGTGAAGACTCAATCTTCGCAAGGCGATCTCCCGGGGCCGGGTTATTGGTTGCGTATAGCGCCAGAAAGCCAGCGTTTGTTGGGGGATGTGCAGCTGCAGAACCTTTCCAAGGAATTCAATGAGTTAAAACATAAAATAATGCAGTGTGAGGGGGTTGCACCTGCTGAATAGTTTGCATAGAATGGCGCCCGCTCCACAGCGAAGACCTGAATGGGTTGTCAAAGTGAAGTGTGTCAACGCAGCTAACCTCAGGTTTTTAAATGAGAAAATGCTTGACAGAGGTTTGGCGTGATGTAGAATGCCGGCCTGATTAGGAGGGGTTCCCGAGCGGCCAAAGGGATCAGACTGTAAATCTGACGTCTACGACTTCGAAGGTTCGAATCCTTCTCCCTCCACCAGATTTTAGCGTGAGCTGTACGCTGCGCGGGTATAGTTTAGTGGTAGAACCTCAGCCTTCCAAGCTGATGATGCGGGTTCGATTCCCGCTACCCGCTCCAAGTTTGCAGGTTGTGCAAAGTGTTACGCTCTTGTAGCTCAGTTGGTAGAGCACACCCTTGGTAAGGGTGAGGTCAGCGGTTCAAATCCGCTCAAGAGCTCCATATAACAAGGCAGATATGAAAATATCTGCCTTTGTTTTAATGGTCTATGTAGTTTTGCTTAATTATTTCTTCTAGGGGTGATATCGATGGCTAAGGAAAAATTTGATCGTTCCCTGCCGCACGTCAACGTTGGGACCATTGGTCACGTTGACCACGGTAAAACCACTCTGACTGCAGCTCTGACTCGCGTTTGCTCCGAGGTTTTCGGTTCGGCAATCGTTGACTTCGACAAGATCGACAGTGCCCCGGAAGAAAAAGCGCGTGGTATCACGATCAACACCGCGCACGTTGAGTACAACTCGAAGATCCGTCACTACGCTCACGTTGACTGTCCAGGTCACGCTGACTATGTGAAGAACATGATCACCGGTGCTGCCCAGATGGACGGCGCAATCCTGGTTTGCTCGGCCGCTGATGGTCCGATGCCGCAAACCCGTGAGCACATCCTGCTGTCCCGTCAGGTTGGCGTTCCGTACATCGTGGTTTTCCTGAACAAGGCTGACCTGGTAGACGACGCTGAGCTGCTGGAACTGGTTGAGATGGAAGTTCGCGACCTGCTGTCGACTTACGACTTCCCAGGTGATGACACTCCAATCATCATCGGTTCGGCTCGTATGGCGCTGGAAGGCAAAGACGACAACGAAATGGGCACCACTGCCGTTCGTAAACTGGTTGAAACTCTGGACAGCTACATCCCAGAGCCAGTTCGTCTGACCGACAAGCCATTCCTGATGCCAATCGAAGACGTATTCTCGATCTCCGGTCGCGGTACTGTTGTGACTGGTCGTATCGAGCGCGGTATCGTTCGCGTTCAGGATCCGCTGGAAATCGTTGGTCTGCGTGACACTACTGTTACCACCTGCACCGGCGTTGAAATGTTCCGCAAACTGCTCGACGAAGGTCGTGCTGGCGAGAACTGCGGCGTTCTGCTGCGTGGCACCAAGCGTGACGACGTTGAGCGTGGCCAGGTTCTGGTTAAGCCAGGTACCGTTAAGCCGCACACCAAGTTCACTGCAGAAGTTTACGTTCTGAGCAAGGAAGAAGGCGGTCGTCACACTCCGTTCTTCAAAGGCTACCGTCCACAGTTCTACTTCCGTACTACTGACGTGACTGGTAACTGCGAGCTGCCAGAAGGCGTTGAAATGGTAATGCCAGGTGACAACATTCAGATGACTGTTACCCTGATCAAAACCATCGCAATGGAAGACGGTCTGCGTTTCGCTATCCGTGAAGGCGGTCGTACCGTCGGCGCTGGTGTCGTAGCTAAGATCATCGAGTAAATAGTTGTAATGTCTTTTTCGGGCCGGCATAATGGTCGGCCTGATTTTGTTTTAGGTCAGTAGCTCAATTGGCAGAGCGACGGTCTCCAAAACCGTAGGTTGGGGGTTCGATTCCCTCCTGACCTGCCAGATTCACTTGGTGTGTCTGGCTTTCTTTTCACAGGATCTTCATAGATGACTCCTAAAGCTGAAGCTCAAGGCTCTCGCTTCGATCTGCTCAAGTGGCTTGTAGTAGTCGCCTTGGTGGTTGTTGGCGTTGTTGGCAATCAGTATTATTCTGCTTCGCCGATCCTGTACCGTGTACTAGCTTTGCTGGTCATCGCTGCTGTAGCTGCCTTTGTAGGCCTGCAGACTGCGAAGGGCAAGTCTTTCTTTGTACTGGTTAAGGAAGCTCGCACCGAGATCCGTAAAGTCGTGTGGCCAACTCGCCAAGAAACCACGCAGACCACATTGATTGTTGTGGCTGTTGTTCTGGTTATGGCGTTGCTGTTGTGGGGGCTTGATTCCCTGCTCGGTTGGCTTGTTTCCTTGATTGTTGGCTAAGGGTGTCCCGTGGCTAAGCGTTGGTACGTTGTTCATGCTTACTCGGGTTACGAGAAGCATGTTATGCGCTCGCTGGTCGAGCGTGTGAAGCTGGCTGGCATGGAAGATGGCTTCGGCGAAATTCTGGTTCCCACTGAAGAAGTGGTTGAAATGCGTAATGGCCAGAAGCGCAAAAGTGAACGTAAATTCTTCCCAGGTTACGTGCTGGTTCAGATGGATATGAATGAGGGTACTTGGCACTTGGTCAAGGATACTCCTCGAGTGATGGGTTTCATTGGCGGTACCGCCGATAAGCCTGCACCTATTACGGATAAAGAGGCAGAAGCGATTCTGCGTCGCGTTGCTGATGGTAGCGATAAGCCGAAGCCGAAGACGTTGTTCGAGCCAGGTGAGACGGTACGTGTCAATGACGGTCCATTCGCCGATTTCAACGGCGTTGTTGAAGAAGTTAACTACGAAAAGAGCCGGATCCAGGTCGCGGTGCTCATTTTCGGACGCTCTACCCCGGTAGAGTTGGAGTTCAGTCAGGTCGAAAAGGTCTAGCTGAAAAGCATCCCAACCCCGCAGCCTTAGGCTGTGGGGTTTTGTCGTCACTGGGATAAACGCGCAAGTAACCGGGGAGCCTTTCGAGGCGTTCGAACCCGTAATTGGAGTGCCTCATGGCCAAGAAGATTACCGCTTACATCAAGCTGCAAGTGAAGGCCGCTCAGGCTAACCCAAGTCCACCTGTTGGTCCTGCTCTGGGTCAGCACGGCGTGAACATCATGGAATTCTGCAAGGCTTTCAACGCCCGTACTCAGGGTCTTGAGCCAGGTCTGCCGACTCCAGTGATCATCACTGTCTACAGCGACCGTAGCTTCACTTTCGAAACCAAATCCACGCCTGCTTCGGTTCTGCTGAAGAAAGCGGCCGGTCTGACCAGCGGTTCCGCTCGTCCGAACACCGTTAAGGTTGGCACCGTTACCCGTGCTCAGCTGGAAGAAATCGCGAAAACCAAAAACGCGGATCTGACTGCAGCTGATATGGATGCAGCCGTGCGTACTATCGCCGGTTCTGCTCGTAGCATGGGCCTTAACGTGGAGGGTGTGTAATGGCTAAGCTGACCAAGCGTCAAAAGGCTATCGCCGGCAAAATCGAAGCAGGCAAGGCCTACAACATTGTAGACGCCGCCGCTCTGCTGGCTGAGCTGTCGACTGTCAAGTTCAGCGAGTCGTTCGACGTTGCTGTAAACCTGGGTGTTGACCCGCGTAAATCCGACCAGGTTGTTCGTAGCGCTACTGTGCTGCCGCACGGCACTGGCAAGACCGTTCGCGTTGCTGTGTTCACCCAGGGTCCAGCTGCTGAGGCCGCTCTGGCTGCCGGCGCTGACCGTGTAGGTATGGACGACCTGGCTGCCGAAATGAAAGGCGGCGACCTGAACTATGACGTAGTTATTGCATCCCCGGATGCCATGCGCGTTGTTGGTCAGTTGGGTCAGATCCTCGGCCCTCGCGGCCTGATGCCTAACCCGAAAGTCGGCACCGTAACTCCAGACGTAGCTACCGCGGTTAAAAACGCCAAGGCTGGTCAGGTTCGTTATCGCACCGACAAGAACGGCATCATCCACACCTCCGTTGGCAAGATGGGCTTCGATGCCGTCAAGCTGAAGGAAAACGTTGAAGCCCTGATCGCTGATCTGAAGCGTATCAAGCCTGCTTCCTCGAAAGGTATCTACGTCAAGCGCGTTACCCTGAGCACCACTATGGGCCCAGGTCTGATTATTGATCAGAGCTCGCTGGACGCGTAAGACAAAGACTGGCGCGAGTGATCGCGTCATTCGAAAATTTGGGGTCCCTGCCTGGCGGGGGCTATCCAAGACCGTAGGCGACGCAAGTCTTAAACCAAAAGCCTACGCAGATGGTGCTCCCGGTTCCTTACCGAATCAGACACCAAAACGACATCCGGCTTCGGCCAGATGAAACGGTAACAAGCAGGAGTAAACCCGTGGCAATTTATCTCGAAGACAAGAAGGCCATCGTCGCTGAAGTCAACGAGGCTGCCAAAGTCGCTCTGTCCGCTGTCGTGGTTGATGCACGTGGCGTAACAGTAGGCGCAATGACCGGACTCCGTAAAGAGGCTCGTGAAGCTGGCGTTTACGTACGTGTTGTACGTAACACCCTGCTCAAGCGCGCTGTTGCTGACACTGAATACAGTGTTCTCAACGACGTGTTCACCGGCCCGACCCTGATCGCATTTTCGAACGAACATCCGGGCGCTGCTGCTCGTATTTTCAAAGAATTCGCCAAGGGTCAGGACAAGTTCGAGATCAAGGCAGCTGCGTTCGAGGGCAAGTTCCTCGCAGCTAATCAGATCGACGTACTGGCAACCTTGCCGACCCGTGACGAAGCAATTTCTCAGCTGATGAGCGTGATTCAAGGCGCTACCAGCAAATTGGCTCGTACTCTGGCGGCAATTCGCGACCAAAAAGAAGCAGTCGCAGCCTAAGGCTCGTCGTCTTCTCGCGTTTTTTGTTTATTTCGATGGTCGCGTAGGCCGTCCCCAAATCAGGAATTAGATTCATGTCTATCTCTCAAAACGACATCCTTGAAGCAGTTGGCAACATGTCCGTAATGGAAGTTGTTGAGCTGATCAAAGCTTTCGAAGAAAAATTCGGTGTTACCGCTGCTGCTGCATCGGCTGGTCCAGCTGCTGCTGCCGCTGTTGTTGAAGAGCAAACCGAATTCAACGTCATGCTGCTGGAAGCTGGCGAGAAGAAAGTTAACGTGATCAAGGCAGTACGTGAACTGACCGGTCTGGGCCTGAAAGAAGCCAAGGCTGTAGTTGACGGCGCTCCTGCCATGGTTCTGGAAGCTGTTTCGAAAGACGCAGGCGACAAAGCCAAAGCTACTCTGGAAGAAGCAGGCGCTAAAGTCGAGCTGAAATAAGCATCGACTTTGCTCCTCCAGCCCGAGCGTCAAGCGACAGGCTGATGGCTGGTGGCTCTTGCCACCGGCCTTTTTCCGTTATTGGCAGCCGACTGGGTCGGTGCTGATAACGAGCTGTAACCACCCGATGCGGTGGAGCAAACCATGGGGTTTGCACGATTTTCTGGCTGCTCCCGTCGGGAGGGGCCAAACAAGCAGGTGACCAAGCTGGGGAACGCTGATGGCTTACTCATATACTGAGAAAAAACGTATCCGCAAGGACTTTAGCAAGTTGCCGGACGTCATGGATGTGCCTTACCTCCTGGCCATCCAGCTGGATTCGTATCGTGAATTCTTGCAAGCGGGAGCGACTAAAGATCAGTTCCGCGACGTGGGCCTGCATGCGGCCTTCAAATCCGTTTTCCCGATCATCAGCTACTCCGGCAATGCTGCGCTGGAGTACGTCGGTTATCGCCTGGGCGAACCGGCATTTGATGTCAAAGAATGCGTATTGCGCGGTGTAACTTTCGCCGTACCTTTGCGGGTAAAAGTGCGCCTGATCATTTTCGACAAAGAGTCGTCGAACAAAGCGATCAAGGACATCAAAGAGCAAGAAGTCTACATGGGTGAAATCCCCCTGATGACTGAGAACGGTACCTTCGTAATCAACGGTACCGAGCGTGTAATCGTTTCCCAGTTGCACCGTTCCCCGGGCGTGTTCTTCGACCACGACCGTGGCAAGACGCACAGCTCCGGTAAACTGTTGTACTCTGCGCGGATCATTCCTTACCGTGGTTCGTGGCTGGACTTTGAGTTCGACCCGAAAGACTGCGTATTCGTGCGTATCGACCGTCGTCGCAAGCTGCCTGCATCGGTACTGCTGCGCGCGCTCGGCTATACCACCGAAGAAGTGCTGGACGCTTTCTATACCACCAACGTATTCCACGTGAAGGGCGAGAACCTGCGCCTGGAATTGGTGCCTCAGCGTCTGCGCGGTGAAATCGCGGTTCTGGATATCCAGGATGACAAGGGCAAGGTTATTGTCGAGCAGGGTCGTCGTATTACCGCTCGCCACATCAACCAGCTGGAAAAAGCCGGGATCAAAGAGCTGGAAGTGCCTCTGGACTACGTCCTGGGTCGCACTACCGCCAAGGTCATCGTGCATCCGGCCACCGGCGAAATCCTGGCAGAGTGCAACACCGAGCTGAACACCGAAATCCTGGCGAAAATCGCCAAGTCCGGCGTTGTTCGCATCGAAACTCTGTACACCAACGACATCGACTGTGGTCCGTTCGTCTCCGACACTCTGAAGATCGACTCCACCAGCAACCAATTGGAAGCGCTGGTCGAGATCTATCGCATGATGCGTCCAGGCGAGCCGCCAACCAAAGACGCTGCCGAAACCCTGTTCAACAACCTGTTCTTCAGCCCTGAGCGCTATGACCTGTCTGCGGTCGGCCGGATGAAGTTCAACCGTCGTATCGGTCGTACCGAAATCGAAGGTTCGGGTGTGTTGTGCAAGGAAGACATCGTCGCGGTATTGAAGACTCTGGTCGACATCCGTAACGGTAAAGGCATCGTCGATGACATCGACCACCTGGGTAACCGTCGTGTTCGCTGTGTAGGCGAAATGGCCGAGAACCAGTTCCGCGTTGGCCTGGTACGTGTTGAGCGTGCGGTCAAAGAGCGTCTGTCGATGGCTGAAAGCGAAGGCCTGATGCCGCAAGACCTGATCAACGCCAAGCCAGTGGCTGCGGCGGTGAAAGAGTTCTTCGGTTCCAGCCAGCTGTCGCAGTTCATGGACCAGAACAACCCGTTGTCCGAGATCACGCACAAGCGTCGTGTTTCTGCACTCGGCCCCGGCGGTCTGACTCGTGAGCGCGCGGGCTTTGAAGTTCGTGACGTACACCCGACTCACTACGGTCGTGTTTGCCCGATTGAAACGCCGGAAGGTCCGAACATCGGTCTGATCAACTCCCTGGCTGCTTATGCGCGCACCAACCAGTACGGCTTCCTCGAAAGCCCGTACCGTGTGGTGAAAGACGCTCTGGTCACCGACGAGATCGTGTTCCTGTCCGCCATCGAAGAAGCTGATCACGTGATCGCTCAGGCTTCGGCCACGATGAACGACAAGAAAATGCTGATCGACGAGCTGGTTGCTGTTCGTCACTTGAACGAGTTCACCGTCAAGGCGCCGGAAGACGTCACCTTGATGGACGTATCGCCGAAGCAGGTTGTTTCGGTTGCAGCGTCGCTGATCCCGTTCCTCGAGCACGATGACGCCAACCGTGCGTTGATGGGTTCGAACATGCAGCGTCAGGCTGTACCAACCCTGCGCGCTGACAAGCCGCTGGTAGGTACCGGCATGGAGCGTAACGTAGCTCGTGACTCCGGCGTTTGCGTCGTGGCTCGTCGTGGCGGCGTGATCGACTCCGTTGATGCCAGCCGTATCGTGGTTCGTGTTGCTGATGATGAAGTTGAAACCGGCGAAGCTGGTGTCGACATCTACAACCTGACCAAATACACCCGCTCCAACCAGAACACCTGCATCAACCAGCGTCCGCTGGTGCGTAAAGGTGATCGGGTTCAGCGCAGCGACATCATGGCTGATGGTCCGTCCACCGATATGGGTGAGCTGGCACTGGGTCAGAACATGCGCATCGCGTTCATGGCCTGGAACGGTTACAACTTCGAAGACTCCATCTGCCTGTCGGAACGAGTTGTTCAAGAAGATCGCTTCACCACGATCCACATTCAGGAACTGACCTGTGTGGCGCGTGACACCAAGCTTGGGCCTGAGGAAATCACTGCAGACATCCCGAACGTGGGTGAAGCTGCACTGAACAAGCTGGACGAAGCCGGTATCGTTTACGTAGGTGCTGAAGTTGGCGCAGGCGACATCCTGGTTGGTAAGGTCACTCCGAAAGGCGAGACCCAGCTGACTCCGGAAGAAAAGCTGCTGCGTGCAATCTTCGGTGAAAAAGCCAGCGACGTTAAAGACACCTCCCTGCGCGTGCCAACCGGCACCAAAGGTACTGTCATCGACGTACAGGTCTTCACTCGTGACGGCGTTGAGCGTGATGCTCGTGCACTGTCGATCGAGAAGACTCAACTCGACGAGATCCGCAAGGATCTGAACGAAGAGTTCCGTATCGTTGAAGGCGCGACCTTCGAACGTCTGCGCTCCGCTCTGGTAGGCCACAAGGCTGAAGGCGGCGCAGGTCTGAAGAAAGGTCAGGACATCACCGACGAAATTCTCGACGGTCTTGAGCATGGTCAGTGGTTCAAACTGCGCATGGCTGAAGATGCTCTGAACGAGCAGCTCGAGAAGGCTCAGGCCTACATCGTTGATCGCCGCCGTCTGCTGGACGACAAGTTCGAAGACAAGAAGCGCAAACTGCAGCAGGGCGATGACCTGGCTCCAGGCGTGCTGAAAATCGTCAAGGTTTACCTGGCAATCCGTCGTCGCATCCAGCCGGGCGACAAGATGGCCGGTCGTCACGGTAACAAAGGTGTGGTCTCCGTGATCATGCCGGTTGAAGACATGCCGCACGATGCCAATGGCACCCCGGTCGACGTCGTCCTCAACCCACTGGGCGTACCTTCGCGTATGAACGTTGGTCAGATCCTTGAAACCCACCTGGGCCTCGCGGCCAAAGGTCTGGGCGAGAAGATCAACCGGATGATCGAAGAGCAGCGTAAAGTCGCTGAACTTCGTACCTTCTTGGACGAGATCTACAACCAGATCGGCGGTCGTAACGAAGATCTGGACAGCTTCTCCGATCAGGAAATCCTGGATCTGGCGAAGAACCTGCGTGGCGGTGTTCCAATGGCCACTCCAGTGTTCGACGGCGCCAAGGAAAGCGAAATCAAGGCCATGCTGAAACTGGCAGACCTGCCGGAAAGCGGCCAGATGCAGCTGACTGACGGCCGTACCGGCAACAAGTTCGAGCGTCCAGTTACCGTTGGCTACATGTACATGCTGAAGCTGAACCACTTGGTAGACGACAAGATGCACGCTCGTTCTACCGGTTCGTACAGCCTGGTTACCCAGCAGCCGCTGGGTGGTAAGGCGCAGTTCGGTGGTCAGCGTTTCGGGGAGATGGAGGTCTGGGCACTGGAAGCATACGGTGCTGCTTACACTCTGCAAGAAATGCTCACAGTGAAGTCGGACGATGTGAACGGCCGTACCAAGATGTACAAAAACATCGTGGATGGCGATCACCGTATGGAGCCGGGCATGCCCGAGTCCTTCAACGTGTTGATCAAGGAAATTCGTTCCCTCGGCATCGATATCGATCTGGAAACCGAATAACACGTGACGCGAATCGAGAGCGGGGCAGGATTGCCCGCTCTCTGCTCCGCCAGGAGGAAAGGCCTTGAAAGACCTACTGAATTTGCTGAAAAACCAGGGTCAAGTCGAAGAGTTCGACGCCATCCGTATTGGATTGGCATCGCCTGAGATGATCCGCTCGTGGTCGTTCGGTGAAGTTAAAAAGCCGGAAACCATCAACTACCGTACGTTCAAACCTGAGCGTGACGGTCTGTTCTGCGCCAAGATCTTTGGCCCGGTAAAGGATTACGAGTGCCTGTGCGGTAAGTACAAGCGCTTGAAGCATCGTGGTGTCATCTGCGAGAAGTGCGGCGTTGAAGTTGCACTGGCCAAGGTTCGTCGTGAGCGCATGGCGCACATCGAACTGGCTTCGCCGGTTGCCCACATCTGGTTCCTGAAATCGCTGCCGTCGCGTATCGGTTTGCTGATGGACATGACCCTGCGTGATATCGAACGCGTTCTCTACTTCGAGAGCTATGTCGTTATCGACCCGGGCATGACTACCCTTGAAAAAGGTCAGCTGCTGAACGACGAGCAGTACTTCGAAGCGCTGGAAGAGTTCGGCGACGATTTCGATGCCCGTATGGGGGCCGAAGCTGTCCGTGAACTGCTGCACGCTATCGACCTGGAGCACGAGATTGGCCGTCTGCGCGAAGAAATTCCGCAAACCAACTCCGAAACCAAAATCAAGAAGCTGTCCAAGCGTCTGAAGTTGATGGAAGCCTTCCAGGGTTCCGGCAACCTTCCAGAATGGATGGTGCTGACCGTTCTGCCGGTTCTGCCGCCAGATCTGCGTCCACTGGTCCCGCTGGATGGCGGTCGCTTCGCGACTTCCGACCTCAACGATCTGTATCGTCGAGTGATCAACCGTAACAACCGCTTGAAGCGCCTGCTTGATCTGTCCGCTCCGGACATCATCGTGCGCAACGAAAAGCGTATGTTGCAGGAAGCTGTCGATGCACTGCTCGACAACGGTCGTCGTGGCCGCGCTATCACCGGTTCGAACAAGCGTCCTCTGAAATCCCTGGCTGACATGATCAAGGGTAAGCAAGGTCGTTTCCGTCAGAACTTGCTCGGTAAGCGTGTTGACTACTCCGGTCGTTCGGTAATTACCGTAGGTCCGACCCTGCGTCTGCACCAGTGCGGTCTGCCGAAGAAGATGGCTCTCGAGCTGTTCAAGCCGTTCATTTTCGGCAAGCTGGAAATGCGTGGTCTCGCGACTACCATCAAAGCGGCCAAGAAAATGGTCGAGCGCGAACTGCCAGAGGTTTGGGACGTTCTCGCTGAAGTGATTCGCGAACACCCGGTTCTTCTCAACCGTGCACCGACCCTTCACCGTCTGGGTATCCAGGCGTTTGAACCGGTTCTGATCGAAGGTAAGGCTATCCAGCTGCACCCTCTGGTCTGCGCCGCGTACAACGCCGACTTCGACGGCGACCAAATGGCCGTGCACGTACCGCTGACGCTGGAAGCCCAGCTCGAAGCGCGTGCGTTGATGATGTCGACCAACAACATTCTGTCGCCAGCTAACGGTGAGCCAATCATCGTTCCGTCGCAGGACGTTGTATTGGGTCTGTACTACATGACTCGTGAAGCGATCAACGCCAAAGGCGAAGGTCGTGTATTCGCGGATCTGCAGGAAGTTGACCGTGTGTTCCGTGCCGGCGAAGCCGCACTGCACGCCAAGGTCAAGGTTCGTATCAACGAAACCGTCAACGATCGTGACGGCAACAGCGTGAGCGGTACCCGTATTGTCGACACCACTGTCGGCCGTGCGCTGCTGTTCCAGGTTGTGCCAAAAGGTCTGTCGTACGACGTCGTCAACCTGCCGATGAAGAAAAAGGCGATCTCCAAGCTGATCAACCAGTGCTACCGCGTGGTTGGTCTGAAAGAGACCGTGATCTTCGCTGACCAGTTGATGTACACCGGTTTTGCCTATTCGACCATTTCCGGCGTTTCCATCGGTGTTAACGACTTCGTTATCCCGGATGAAAAAGCCCGCATCATCAATGCTGCAACTGATGAAGTGAAAGAGATCGAAAGTCAGTACGCCTCCGGCCTGGTAACCCAGGGCGAGAAGTACAACAAAGTGATCGACCTTTGGTCCAAGGCGAACGACGAAGTTTCCAAGGCGATGATGGCCAACCTCTCGAAAGAGAAAGTCATCGACCGTCATGGCGTCGAAGTCGACCAGGAATCGTTCAACTCGATGTACATGATGGCCGACTCGGGTGCGCGGGGTTCCGCAGCACAGATTCGTCAGCTGGCCGGTATGCGTGGTCTGATGGCCAAGCCGGACGGTTCCATCATTGAAACGCCGATTACTGCGAACTTCCGTGAAGGTTTGAGCGTACTTCAGTACTTCATCTCGACTCACGGTGCTCGTAAAGGTCTGGCGGATACCGCGTTGAAAACTGCGAACTCCGGTTACCTGACTCGTCGTCTGGTAGACGTGGCGCAGGATCTGGTTGTGACCGAGATCGATTGCGGCACCGAACACGGTCTGCTGATGACTCCGCACATTGAAGGCGGTGACGTTGTAGAGCCGTTGGGTGAGCGCGTATTGGGTCGTGTTATCGCTCGTGACGTGTTCAAGCCGGGTACCGAAGATATCATCGTTCCTGCCGGTACTCTGGTAGACGAGAAGTGGGTCGAGTTCATCGAGCTGAACAGCATCGACGAAGTGATCGTGCGTTCGCCGATCAGCTGCGAAACCCGCTACGGCATCTGCGCCAAGTGCTACGGCCGCGATCTGGCTCGTGGTCACCAGGTGAACATTGGTGAAGCTGTCGGCGTTATCGCTGCTCAGTCCATCGGTGAGCCGGGTACCCAGCTGACAATGCGTACGTTCCACATCGGTGGTGCGGCAAGCCGTACTTCCGCAGCCGACAGCGTTCAGGTGAAGAATGGCGGTACCGTCCGTCTGCATAACCTGAAGCACGTTGAGCGAGTGGATGGTCACCTGGTTGCTGTGTCCCGTTCCGGTGAGCTGGCAATCGCTGATGACTTCGGTCGTGAGCGCGAGCGTTACAAGCTGCCGTACGGTGCTGTGATTTCGGTTAAAGAAGGTGACAAGGTCGACGCTGGCGCAATCGTGGCCAAGTGGGATCCGCACACTCACCCGATCGTTACCGAAATGAAAGGTACCGTGACCTACGTGGGCATGGAAGAAGGCATCACGATCAAGCGTCAGACTGACGAATTGACCGGTATGACCAACATTGAAGTACTCGACGCGAAAGATCGTCCAGCTGCCGGTAAAGACATCCGTCCTGCCGTGAAGATGGTCGATGACAACGGCAAGGATCTGTTGCTGCCAGGCACTGACGTTATCGCTCAGTACTTCCTGCCAGCCAACGCCCTGGTCGGTGTGGCGGATGGTGCGAAGATCGCGATCGGTGATGTTATCGCTCGTATCCCGCAGGAAACTTCGAAAACTCGTGACATCACCGGTGGTCTGCCGCGTGTTGCTGACTTGTTCGAAGCTCGTCGTCCGAAAGAAGCGTCGATTCTGGCTGAAGTCAGCGGCACCATCGCGTTCGGTAAAGAGACCAAAGGCAAGCGCCGTCTAGTCATTACCCCGAACGACGGTAGCGATCCGTACGAAGAGCTGATTCCGAAGTGGCGTCACCTGAACGTCTTCGAAGGCGAACAGGTAAACCGCGGCGAAGTTATCTCCGACGGTCCAAGCGATCCGCACGACATCCTGCGTCTGCTGGGTGTGAGCGCGCTGGCCAAGTACATCGTTAACGAGATCCAGGACGTTTACCGTCTGCAAGGCGTGAAGATCAACGACAAGCACATCGAGACCATCCTGCGTCAGATGCTGCGTAAAGTTGAAATCGCTGAATCCGGCGATTCGAGTTTCATCAAGGGCGACCAGATGGAACTGACTCACGTACTGGTAGAGAACGAGCGTCTGGGCGGGGAAGACAAGTTTGTCTCCAAGTTCACTCGCGTTCTGCTGGGTATCACCAAGGCGTCGTTGTCCACCGAATCGTTCATCTCGGCGGCTTCCTTCCAGGAAACCACCCGTGTACTGACCGAAGCGGCAGTCACCGGCAAGCGCGATTACCTGCGCGGCCTGAAAGAAAACGTAGTTGTGGGTCGTCTGATCCCGGCCGGTACCGGTCTGGCTTATCACAGCGAGCGCAAGCGTCGCCGTGAAGCTGACAAGCCGTTGCGCGTAAGCGCCAGTGAAGTGGAAGCTGCACTGACCGAAGCGCTGAACTCGAGCGGTAACTGAGTTCTGCGGTAAATGAGCGTAAGGCCCTGATCGCTCCGTTCATCGAATCGAGACAATTTGTCGAGGTTCGAAGGGCGGGGAGGTCGGGGCCTTGCCTTGACTGGGGACAAGATCCTCTTTAGACTCTTGATCCCCTAAATTTGGCGGGAATTCGTTCCTGCCATTTTGCTTTTCTTGCAAGACAATAGCGTCGCAAGACAACAGTGGAGCTAGTAGATGGCAACTATCAACCAGCTGGTACGTCAGCCGCGTAAGCGTATCGTCGAGAAATCCGACGTACCTGCGCTGCAGAACTGCCCGCAACGTCGTGGCGTGTGCACCCGTGTGTACACCACCACGCCGAAAAAACCTAACTCGGCACTGCGTAAAGTATGCCGTGTGCGTCTGACCAACGGTTTCGAGGTTTCCTCGTACATCGGCGGTGAAGGCCACAACCTGCAAGAGCACAGCGTGGTACTGATCCGCGGCGGTCGTGTAAAAGACTTGCCAGGTGTTCGTTACCACACCGTTCGCGGCTCCCTGGATACTTCCGGCGTTAAAGGTCGTAACCAAGGTCGTTCGAAGTACGGTACCAAGCGTCCGAAGTAATCGGCCGTTTAGCAGATTTTTATTTTATTGAGTCGATAAGAGTAAGGTCGGGCACGCATCCACTGGAGCTGTCCCGGGCTAACCTGAAGACCGTTTGAGGGCTTATCAATGCCAAGACGTCGCGTAGCAGCCAAACGTGAGATTCTGGACGATCCGAAATACGGAAGCCAGATCCTCGCAAAATTCATGAACCACGTTATGGAAAGCGGCAAGAAAGCCGTTGCCGAGCGTATCGTTTATGGTGCCCTGGATACCGTGAAGGCTCGTAAGGCCGGCACCGATCCCCTGGAACTCTTCGAAAAAGCACTCGACGCCATCGCTCCGCTGGTCGAAGTGAAGTCGCGCCGCGTTGGTGGTGCTACTTACCAGGTTCCGGTCGAGGTTCGTCCTTCCCGTCGTAACGCTCTGGCAATGCGCTGGTTGGTAGACTTCGCCCGTAAGCGTGGCGAGAAGTCCATGGCTCTGCGCTTGGCTGGCGAGCTGCTGGATGCTGCTGAAGGTAAAGGTGCTGCAGTTAAGAAGCGTGAAGACGTGCACCGTATGGCTGAAGCTAACAAAGCTTTCTCGCACTACCGCTTCTAATTTTAGCGTCACTAATTTTGCGAGGGCTTTATGGCTCGTACAACACCGATTAATCGCTACCGTAACATTGGTATCGTTGCTCACGTGGATGCTGGTAAAACCACCACCACCGAGCGCGTCCTTTTTTACACTGGCAAAAGTCACAAAATGGGCGAGGTGCATGACGGCGCCGCGACCACAGACTGGATGGTTCAGGAGCAGGAGCGTGGTATTACCATTACTTCTGCTGCTATTACCGCCTTCTGGCAGGGTTCCGAAAAGCAGCACAAAGACCAATATCGCTTCAACGTTATTGACACCCCGGGCCACGTAGACTTCACCATTG
The DNA here is from genome assembly GCF_052567255.1 of Pseudomonas sp. McL0111. Lineage (NCBI taxonomy): Bacteria > Pseudomonadati > Pseudomonadota > Gammaproteobacteria > Pseudomonadales > Pseudomonadaceae > Pseudomonas > Pseudomonas sp. McL0111. The sequence goes on from NZ_CP199585.1 coordinate 2,243,718, forward strand.
AAGTTGAGCGTTCCCTGCGTGTACTCGACGGCGCGGTCGTTGTGTTCTGCGGTACTTCGGGTGTTGAGCCTCAGTCGGAAACCGTATGGCGTCAGGCCAACAAATACGGCGTTCCACGTCTTGTTTACGTAAACAAGATGGATCGTGCTGGTGCCAACTTCCTGCGCGTGATCGGTCAGATCAAGCAGCGTCTGGGTCACACTCCGGTGCCGATCCAGTTGGCTATCGGTTCCGAAGACAACTTCCAGGGTCAGATCGATCTGATCAACATGGAAGCTGTTTACTGGAATGATGCTGACAAAGGCATGACTCCACGTCGTGAAGCTATCCCTGCTGAACTGCAGGAACTGGCTGAAGAGTGGCGCAGCAACATGGTTGAAGCTGCGGCCGAAGCCAGCGAAGAGCTGATGAACAAGTACCTCGAAGGTGAAGAACTCACCATCGCGGAAATCAAGGCCGCTCTGCGTCAGCGTACTATCGCTGGTGAGATCGTTCTTGCTGTTTGCGGTTCTTCCTTCAAGAACAAGGGTGTTCCCCTGGTTCTCGACGCCGTTATCGACTTCCTGCCTGCGCCTGTTGATATTCCTGCCATCAAGGGTACTGACCCGGATGACGAGACTATCGAGCTGGAGCGTCATGCAGACGATTCGGAGCCGTTCTCGGCTCTGGCGTTCAAGATCGCTACCGACCCATTCGTGGGTACCTTGACCTTCGTCCGTGTTTACTCGGGCGTGTTGAACTCCGGCGACGGCGTGATCAACTCGGTTAAAGGCAAGAAAGAGCGCGTGGGTCGTATGGTGCAAATGCACGCAAACGCCCGTGAAGAGATCAAGGAAGTGCGCGCTGGTGACATCGCGGCCCTGATCGGCATGAAGGACGTCACCACTGGTGAAACCCTCTGCAACGCTGACAAGCCAATCATCCTGGTTCGCATGGACTTCCCGGAGCCGGTTATTTCGGTTGCCGTAGAGCCTAAGACCAAGGATGACCAGGAAAAAATGGGTATCGCACTGGGCAAGCTTGCTCAGGAAGATCCATCTTTCCGCGTTAAAACTGATGAAGAGACTGGTCAAACGATCATCTCCGGCATGGGCGAGCTGCACCTGGACATCCTGGTTGACCGGATGCGCCGTGAGTTCAACGTCGAAGCCAACATCGGTAAGCCTCAGGTTTCGTATCGTGAGCGCATCACGAAGAACTGTGAAATCGAAGGCAAGTTCGTTCGTCAATCCGGCGGTCGTGGCCAGTTCGGTCACTGCTGGATCCGTTTTGCTCCTGCTGACGAAGGTCAGGAAGGTCTGCAATTCGTGAACGAAGTTGTAGGTGGTGTTGTTCCTAAGGAATACATCCCGGCTATCCAGAAGGGTATCGAAGAGCAGATGAAGAACGGCGTTGTTGCCGGCTATCCGCTGATCGGCCTGAAGGCTACCGTGTTCGATGGTTCTTACCATGACGTCGACTCCAACGAGATGGCGTTTAAAGTGGCTGCCTCCATGGCGACCAAGCAACTGGCCCAGAAGGGCGGTGGTGAGTTGCTTGAGCCGATCATGGCGGTAGAGGTTGTTACGCCTGAAGACTATATGGGTGATGTGATGGGCGACCTTAACCGTCGTCGCGGCATGATCCAGGGTATGGAAGACACGGTATCCGGCAAGGTAATTCGCGCCGAGGTTCCGCTGGGTGAGATGTTCGGTTATGCGACCGACGTTCGTTCCATGTCCCAGGGTCGCGCAAGCTACTCTATGGAATTCAAAAAATACGATACAGCCCCGTCGCACATCGTCGAGTCTGTTACCAAAAAACAAGGCTGATTCAGCCCCTTTAGGCTAGGAGTTAATTGTCGTGGCTAAAGAAAAATTTGATCGTTCCCTACCGCACGTCAACGTTGGCACCATCGGTCACGTTGACCACGGTAAAACCACTCTGACCGCAGCTCTGACTCGCGTTTGCTCCGAAGTTTTCGGTTCCGCAATCGTTGACTTCGACAAGATCGACAGCGCGCCAGAAGAAAAAGCTCGTGGTATCACCATCAACACCGCGCACGTCGAGTACAACTCGAAGATCCGTCACTACGCTCACGTTGACTGCCCAGGTCACGCTGACTATGTGAAGAACATGATCACCGGTGCTGCCCAGATGGACGGCGCAATCCTGGTTTGCTCGGCCGCTGATGGTCCGATGCCACAAACCCGTGAGCACATCCTGCTGTCCCGTCAGGTTGGCGTTCCGTACATCGTGGTTTTCCTGAACAAGGCTGACCTGGTAGACGACGCTGAGCTGCTGGAACTGGTTGAGATGGAAGTTCGCGACCTGCTGTCGACTTACGACTTCCCAGGTGATGACACTCCAATCATCATCGGTTCGGCTCGTATGGCGCTGGAAGGTAAAGACGACAACGAAATGGGCACCACTGCCGTTCGTAAACTGGTTGAAACTCTGGACAGCTACATCCCAGAACCAGTTCGTCTGACCGACAAGCCATTCCTGATGCCAATCGAAGACGTATTCTCGATCTCGGGTCGCGGTACTGTTGTGACTGGTCGTATCGAGCGCGGTATCGTTCGCGTTCAGGATCCGCTGGAAATCGTTGGTCTGCGTGACACTACTGTTACCACCTGCACCGGCGTTGAAATGTTCCGCAAACTGCTCGACGAAGGTCGTGCTGGCGAGAACTGCGGCGTTCTGCTGCGTGGCACCAAGCGTGACGACGTTGAGCGTGGCCAGGTTCTGGTTAAGCCAGGTACCGTTAAGCCGCACACCAAGTTCACCGCAGAAGTTTACGTTCTGAGCAAGGAAGAAGGCGGCCGTCACACTCCGTTCTTCAAAGGCTACCGTCCACAGTTCTACTTCCGTACTACTGACGTGACTGGTAACTGCGAGCTGCCAGAAGGCGTTGAAATGGTAATGCCAGGTGACAACATTCAGATGACTGTTACCCTGATCAAAACCATCGCAATGGAAGACGGTCTGCGTTTCGCTATCCGTGAAGGCGGTCGTACCGTCGGCGCTGGCGTCGTAGCCAAAATCATCGAGTAAGACTCTTTGCTGAGTTAGCTTTGATGTTTTGAAAAAGCCTCCGCTCAGCGGGGGCTTTTTTTATTGGGTTGACACCTATATGGGGCGTCTATAGAATTGCGCCTCCTTTTAACGGGCGTATTGCGCTCGGTGGGAATAGCAGCCGGAGTCTGAAATCCAATGCAAAATCAGCAAATCCGTATCAGGTTGAAGGCTTTCGACCATCGCCTGATCGACCAATCAACCCAGGAAATCGTGGAAACCGCGAAACGTACTGGTGCTCAAGTGCGTGGTCCAATTCCACTGCCTACCCGTAAAGAGCGGTTCACCGTTCTGGTCTCCCCGCACGTCAACAAAGACGCGCGTGACCAGTACGAGATCCGTACTCATAAGCGCGTTCTGGACATCGTCCAGCCAACGGATAAAACCGTTGATGCTCTTATGAAGCTTGATCTTGCGGCCGGTGTGGAAGTGCAGATCAGCCTCGGCTAAGACTCGGTCTTAGTCGTGTAACGCTCTGAAATGGGCGGCCATAGCGGGTGAAAGCCCCGTACACTCATGAGGTTTACAACATGACTATTGGTGTAGTCGGTCGTAAATGCGGTATGACCCGTATTTTCACCGAAGAAGGTGTCTCCATTCCGGTCACGGTCATTGAGATCGAACCGAATCGCGTCACCCAGTTCAAAACTGAAGAGACCGATGGCTATCGTGCAGTGCAAGTCACTGTCGGCGAGCGTCGTGCTTCGCGTGTAACAGCAGCTCAGGCTGGCCACTTCGCTAAAGCGAACGTAGCCGCTGGTCGTACCGTAATGGAGTTCCGTCTTGAAGATGGCGACTACCAGGCCGGCGATCTGATCAACGCTGAAATCTTCGCCGCTGGTCAACTGGTTGATGTAACCGGTCAGTCCAAGGGTAAAGGCTTCCAGGGTACGATCAAGCGTTGGAACTTCCGCGGGCAAGATAACACCCACGGTAACTCCGTATCCCACCGCGTCCCAGGCTCTATCGGCCAGTGCCAGACTCCTGGTCGTGTATTCAAGGGCAAAAAAATGTCCGGTCATATGGGCGCTGAGCGCGTGACCGTGCAGTCCCTGGAAGTAGTGCGCGTGGACGCTGAACGCAATCTGTTGTTGGTCAAGGGTGCTGTTCCTGGCGCTACTGGCGGCAACCTGGTTGTACGTCCAGCAGCCAAGGCTCGCGGTTAAGGGGAAGCTGACATGCAATTAAATGTAAATGACGCTCAAGCGATCGAAGTTTCCGAACTGACGTTTGGCGGCGAGTTCAACGAGACTCTGGTTCACCAAGCAGTCGTGGCCTACATGGCCGGCGGCCGTCAAGGTACCAAGCAGCAAAAGACCCGTTCCGACGTTCGTGGTGGCGGTAAGCGCCCTTGGCGTCAGAAAGGTACTGGCCGTGCTCGTGCCGGTACTATCCGTAGCCCAATCTGGCGCGGCGGCGGTACCACTTTCGCAGCTCGTCCACAGGATCACTCCCAAAAGCTGAACAAGAAGATGTATCGCGCAGCAATGCGTTCCATCCTTGCTGAGCTGGTGCGTACTGATCGTCTGATCGTGGTTCAGGATTTCGCTGTTGAAACTCCGAAAACCAAAGATCTGCTGGGCAAACTGAACAACATGAGCCTGACCGACGTTCTGATCGTGTCCGACGCTGTTGATCAGAACCTGTACCTGGCTGCTCGCAACCTGCCACACGTTGATGTACGTGACGTGCAAGGTTCCGATCCAGTTAGTCTGATCGCATACGACAAGGTGTTGATCACCGTGTCGGCCGTGAAGAAATTCGAGGAGCTGCTGGGATGAACCAGGAACGCGTATTTAAAGTTCTGCTTGGCCCGCACGTTTCCGAGAAGGCTACGGTTCTGGCTGACAAGAAAGGCCAGTTCGTTTTCAAGGTTGCAACTGACGCAACCAAGCTGGAAATCAAGAAGGCCGTCGAAAGCCTGTTCAGCGTGAAAGTTGAGCGTGTTACTACCCTGAACGTTCTGGGTAAAAGCAAGCGCACAGCTCGCGGTCTGGGCAAGCGTAATGACTGGAAGAAGGCAGTTATCTCCCTTCAGCCAGGCCAAGATCTCGATTTCAGCAGCAGTGCTGAGTAAGGAAGGGGTGCATCATGGCAATCGTTAAATGCAAACCGACTTCCCCTGGCCGCCGTTTTGTGGTCAAGGTGGTCAACCAGGAGCTGCATAAAGGCGCTCCTCACGCACCGCTGCTCGAGAAAAAATCGAAGACTGGTGGTCGTAACAACAATGGCCGTATTACCACTCGTCACATCGGTGGTGGTCATAAGCAGCATTATCGTCTGGTCGATTTCCGTCGCAACGACAAAGATGGCATCTCTGCCACTGTCGAGCGTATCGAATACGATCCAAACCGTACTGCTCACATCGCTCTGCTGCTGTACGCAGATGGCGAGCGTCGCTACATCATCGCCCCTAAAGGCGTGAGCGCTGGCGACCAGCTGATCGCAGGTGCTTTGGCGCCGATCAAGCCGGGCAACGCTCTGCAACTGCGCAACATTCCAGTTGGTAGCACCGTACACGGCATCGAACTGAAGCCAGGTAAAGGCGCACAAATCGCTCGTTCCGCTGGTGCTTCGGCTCAGCTGATCGCTCGTGAAGGCGTTTACGTGACCCTGCGTCTGCGTTCCGGTGAAATGCGTAAAGTACTGGCTGAATGCCGTGCGACCTTGGGCGAGGTCTCGAACTCCGAGCACAGCCTGCGTTCGCTGGGTAAAGCTGGTGCCAAACGCTGGCGTGGCGTTCGCCCAACCGTTCGTGGTGTTGCCATGAACCCGGTTGACCACCCACATGGTGGTGGTGAAGGTCGTACCTCTGGTGGTCGTCATCCGGTATCGCCATGGGGCTTCCCGACTAAGGGCGCGAAGACTCGTGGTAATAAGCGTACCGACAAAATGATCGTCCGTCGTCGCAAGTAAATAGAGGGATACGACAGTGCCACGTTCTCTGAAAAAAGGTCCTTTTATTGATCTTCACCTACTGAAGAAGATCGAAGTGGCGGCGGAAAAGAACGATCGCAAACCAATTAAGACTTGGTCGCGTCGTTCGATGATCCTGCCACAAATGGTCGGTCTGACCATCGCAGTACACAACGGTCGTCAACACGTCCCAGTTCTCGTTAACGAAGACATGGTCGGCCACAAACTGGGCGAGTTCGCCGGTACCCGCACTTATCGCGGGCACGTGGCTGACAAGAAAGCCAAGCGTTAAGGGGTTAGGAAATGGAAGTAGCCGCTAAGTTGTCGGGCGCTCGAATCTCCGCCCAGAAAGCCCGCTTGGTCGCCGACCAGATTCGCGGGAAGAAGGTGGGCGAAGCGCTCAACTTGTTGGCTTTCAGCAGTAAGAAAGCCGCCGAGATCATGAAAAAAGTGCTGGAGTCGGCCGTAGCCAACGCCGAGCATAACGAAGGCGCAGACGTTGATGACCTTAAGGTCAGCACCGTTTTCGTCAACGAAGGGCGTTCGCTGAAGCGCATCATGCCACGTGCCAAAGGCCGTGCTGATCGCATCGTCAAGCGGTCTTGCCATATCACTGTCAAGGTTGCTGACAAGTAACGGAGTCGAAGAGATGGGTCAGAAAGTACATCCCATTGGCATTCGCCTGGGAATCGTCAAGGAGCACACCTCCGTCTGGTACGCAGACGGTCGGACTTATGCGGACTATTTGTTCGCTGATCTGAAGGTGCGCGAGTATCTCCAAGACAAACTAAAAAGCGCGTCCGTAAGCCGTATCGATATCCATCGTCCGGCCCAAACTGCACGTATCACCATCCACACCGCTCGTCCAGGTATTGTTATCGGGAAGAAAGGTGAAGATGTTGAGAAACTGCGTCAGGACCTGACCAAGCAAATGGGTGTGCCTGTGCACATCAATATCGAAGAGATCCGCAAGCCGGAGCTCGACGGTATGCTGGTTGCGCAGAGCGTAGCTCAGCAGCTGGAGCGCCGTGTAATGTTCCGTCGCGCTATGAAGCGCGCAGTACAGAACGCAATGCGCATTGGTGCCAAAGGCATCAAAATCCAAGTGAGCGGTCGTCTCGGCGGTGCTGAAATCGCACGTACTGAATGGTATCGCGAAGGTCGTGTGCCATTGCACACCCTGCGTGCCGACATCGACTATGCCAACTACGAAGCTCACACCACTTACGGTGTGATCGGTGTAAAGGTTTGGATCTTCAAAGGCGAAGTTATTGGTGGTCGCCAAGAAGAGCTGAAACCACAAGCACCAGCGCCTCGTAAAAAAGCTGCTAAGTAAGGGGTACGCCAAATGTTGCAACCTAAGCGTACGAAGTTCCGCAAGCAGATGACAGGCCACAACCGTGGTCTGGCTCAGCGCGGTAGCAAAGTCAGCTTCGGCGAGTTCGCGCTGAAGTCTGTAGCTCGTGGTCGTCTCACCGCTCGTCAGATCGAGTCAGCGCGTCGTGCACTGACCCGTCACGTTAAACGTGGCGGCAAGATCTGGATCCGTGTATTCCCGGACAAGCCTATTTCCAAAAAGCCACTCGAAGTTCGGATGGGTAAAGGTAAGGGTAACGTCGAATACTGGGTTGCCCAGATTCAGCCAGGCAAAGTCCTGTATGAAATCGAGGGTGTTTCTGAAGAGCTGGCGCGTGAGGCTTTCGCCCTGGCTGCTGCAAAGCTGCCGCTCGCCACCTCCTTTGTTAAACGGACGGTGATGTGATGAAAGCGAATGAACTTCGTGAAAAATCCGCACAGCAGCTGAACGAGCAACTGCTCGGCTTGCTGCGCGACCAGTTCAATCTGCGTATGCAGAAAGCAACTGGCCAGTTGGGGCAGTCTCATCTGCTCTCGCAAGTTAAGCGTGACATTGCTCGCGTGAAGACTGTGCTCAACCAGCAGGCAGGTAAGTGATCATGGCTGAAGCCGAAAAAACTGTCCGTACGCTGACTGGCCGTGTTGTCAGCGACAAGATGGACAAAACCATCACCGTTCTGATCGAGCGTCGCGTTAAGCACCCGATCTACGGTAAATACGTTAAGCGTTCGACTAAGCTGCACGCGCACGACGAAACCAATCAGTGCCACATCGGCGACAAAGTCACTATTCGTGAAACTCGTCCGATGGCCAAGACCAAGTCTTGGGCACTGGTTGATGTTCTCGAACGCGCTGTGGAAGTCTAAGGACTAGGGGTCGGAGAAATTATATGATTCAGACTCAATCCATGCTCGATGTGGCCGATAACAGCGGCGCACGCCGCGTTATGTGCATCAAGGTGCTGGGTGGCTCCCATCGTCGTTACGCTGGTATCGGTGACATCATCAAAGTTACCGTGAAGGAAGCAATTCCTCGCGGTAAAGTGAAAAAAGGCCAAGTGATGACTGCTGTTGTAGTCCGCACTCGTCACGGCGTACGTCGTGCTGATGGCTCCATTATCCGCTTTGATGGCAACGCTGCTGTTCTTCTGAACAACAAGCAAGAGCCGATCGGCACCCGTATCTTTGGGCCAGTGACCCGTGAACTTCGTACTGAGAAGTTCATGAAGATCGTCTCGCTCGCCCCAGAAGTGCTGTAAGGAGATCCGACATGCAAAAGATTCGTCGTGACGACGAGATCATCGTGATCGCCGGCAAAGACAAAGGTAAGCGCGGTAAGGTGCTGAAGGTTCTTGCTGACAACCGTCTGGTTGTTGGTGGTCTGAACCTGGTCAAGCGTCATACCAAGCCTAACCCGATGTCGGGCGTACAGGGCGGTATCGTCGAGAAAGAAGCGCCATTGCACGCTTCTAACGTCGCCATCTTCAACGGCGAAACCAACAAGGCTGACCGCGTTGGTTTCAAAGTAGAAGACGGTAAGAAAATTCGTGTCTTCAAGTCGACCCAAAAAGCGGTTGATGCTTGAACACTGCTAGGTAGAAGACCATGGCACGACTAAAAGAGATTTACCGGAAGGAAATCGCTCCGAAACTTAAGGAAGAACTTAAGCTTTCGAACGTGATGGAAGTTCCGCGCGTTACCAAAATCACCTTGAACATGGGTCTGGGCGAAGCGATCGGCGACAAAAAAGTCATCGAGCACGCTGTTGCTGACCTGGAAAAGATCACCGGCCAAAAAGTCGTTGTGACCTACGCTCGTAAATCCATCGCTGGCTTTAAAGTCCGTGAAGGATGGCCGATCGGCGTCAAAGTGACTCTGCGCCGTGAGCGTATGTACGAGTTCCTGGATCGTCTGCTGTCGATCTCCCTGCCTCGGGTTCGCGACTTCCGCGGCCTGAATGCCAAGTCCTTCGATGGTCGTGGTAACTACAGCATGGGCGTGAAAGAGCAGATCATTTTCCCGGAAATCGACTACGACAAGATCGATGCTCTCCGCGGTCTGGACATTACCCTGACCACCACTGCCAAGAACGATGATGAAGGCCGCGCTCTGCTGCGTGCTTTCAAATTCCCGTTCCGCAACTGATTGGAGTAGGAAAATGGCCAAGAAGAGCATGAAGAACCGTGAGCTGAAGCGTCAGCTCACCGTTGCCAAGTACGCCACCAAGCGTGCAGCACTGAAAGCTATCATCGTTGATCTGAACGCAAGTCCAGAAGCGCGTTGGGAAGCTACAGTAGCTCTGCAGAAGCAACCACGTGACGCAAGCGCTGCGCGCATGCGTAACCGTTGCCGCCTGACTGGTCGTCCGCACGGCGTTTACCGCAAGTTCGGCCTTGGCCGTAACAAACTGCGTGAAGCGGCAATGCGTGGCGATGTACCAGGTCTGGTTAAAGCCAGCTGGTAATTGCTGTCAAAGCCTTGATGTTCGGGTTCGCAAGAACCTGACCATCGGTGGCCTTGAATCTGAATCAAGCCCCTTTTGGGGCTTGATTCATTTCTGGGGTGTGTCTAGAATGACCGGCTCGCCTGAGCCCGTGTTTTTCTTGCCCGGAGTTTCTCGGCGACAAGTAGTAGCCGCAAGGCTAATTTTTTTGTATTAGGAGCGTCTAGCCCATGAGTATGCAGGACCCGTTAGCGGACATGCTAACTCGAATCCGTAATGCCCAGATGGCTGAAAAGTCCGTCGTAAGCATGCCGTCTTCCACGTTGAAGGTGGCTGTAGCAAAAGTCCTGAAGGACGAAGGTTACATCGCGGGTTTTCAGATCACCACCGACGCTAAGCCGTCGTTGTCCATCGAGCTGAAGTACTTCGAAGGCCGTCCGGTCATCGAAGAAGTGAAGCGCGTTAGTCGTCCAGGCCTGCGTCAGTACAAGTCCGTTGAAGATCTGCCGAAAGTTCGTGGCGGTCTTGGCGTGTCTATCGTCTCCACCAACAAAGGTGTGATGACGGATCGTGCTGCGCGCGCTGCCGGTGTCGGCGGCGAAGTTCTTTGCACTGTGTTCTAAGGGGGGATAAGCATGTCTCGCGTCGCTAAGAACCCCGTTAAGCTGCCAGCCGGTGTCGAAGTAAAATTCGCAGGCCAACAGCTTTCGGTGAAGGGTGCCAAGGGCACTCTTGAACTGAACATCCATTCGTCCGTTGAGATCGTTGAAGAAGCTGGTGAGCTGCGTTTCGCTGCTCGCAATGGCGATCAACAAACTCGCGCAATGGCAGGTACCACGCGTGCGTTGGTAAACAACATGGTCCAAGGCGTAAGCCAAGGCTTCGAGCGCAAGCTCCAGCTGGTCGGTGTTGGTTACAAAGCGCAAGCAAAAGGCACGGTTCTGAACCTGGCCCTTGGCTTCTCGCACCCAGTGGATTACGAACTGCCGGAAGGCATCACCGCTGAGACTCCTAGCCAGACCGATATCCTGATCAAGGGCATCGATAAGCAGCTGGTAGGTCAAGTGGCCGCTGAGATCCGCGACTTCCGTCCACCAGAGCCGTACAAAGGCAAAGGTGTGCGCTACGCGGACGAAGTCGTCCGTCGTAAAGAAGCCAAGAAGAAGTAGGGCATAGCAAATGACCGACAAAAAAGTTACTCGACTGCGTCGCGCTCGCAAAGCACGCCTGAAAATGCACGAACTCGAAGTCGTGCGTCTCTGCGTGTTCCGCTCGTCGCAGCACATCTACGCCCAGGTCATCTCGGCCGACGGCAACAAAGTCCTGGCAAGCGCCTCGACTTTGGATAAAGAACTGCGTGATGGTGCCACTGGCAACATCGACGCGGCCACTAAGGTTGGCCAGCTGGTCGCTACGCGTGCTAAGGCCGCTGGCGTCTCGCAAGTGGCTTTCGACCGCTCTGGCTTCAAGTACCACGGCCGCGTTAAAGCGCTGGCTGATGCTGCTCGTGAAGCTGGGCTGGAGTTCTAAGTTATGTCAAATAACGACCAAAAGCGCGACGAAGGCTACATTGAGAAGCTGGTTCAAGTTAACCGCGTAGCCAAAACCGTTAAAGGCGGCCGTATCTTCACTTTCACCGCGTTGACCGTGGTTGGTGATGGTAAAGGGCGTGTTGGCTTCGGCCGTGGCAAGTCACGTGAAGTGCCTGCTGCGATCCAGAAGGCAATGGAAGCTGCTCGCCGCAACATGATCCAAGTTGATCTGAACGGTACCACTCTGCAGTACGCAATGAAGTCCGCTCACGGCGCTTCGAAGGTGTACATGCAGCCTGCTTCTGAAGGTACCGGTATCATCGCTGGCGGCGCTATGCGTGCTGTCCTCGAAGTTGCTGGCGTTCAGAACGTTCTGGCCAAGTGCTACGGCTCGACTAACCCGGTAAACGTGGTTCACGCCACTTTCAAAGGTTTGAAAGCTATGCAATCTCCTGAGTCCATTGCCGCCAAGCGTGGCAAAAGTGTTAAGGAGATCTTCTGATCATGGCTACCGTTAAAGTAACGCTGATCAAAAGCATGACCGGCCGCATCCCTAACCACAAACTGTGCGTTAAGGGTCTGGGTCTGCGTCGCATCGGTCACACTGTAGAAGTCCTGGATACTCCCGAGAATCGCGGGATGATCAACAAGGCTTACTACATGCTGCGTGTCGAGGGTTAATCGATGAAACTCAATGATCTGAGTCCAGCGCCGGGTTCCCGTCGCGAAAAGCATCGTCCGGGCCGTGGTATCGGTAGCGGTTTGGGTAAGACTGGTGGCCGTGGCCACAAAGGTCAAACCTCCCGCTCCGGTGGCACCATCGCTCCAGGCTTTGAAGGCGGTCAACAGCCGCTGCATCGTCGTCTGCCGAAGTTCGGTTTCGTTTCCCTGAAGGCCATGGATCGCGCAGAAGTGCGTCTGTCCGAGCTGGCTAAAGTGGAAGGCGACATCGTTACTGTGCAGTCCCTGAAAGATGCCAACGTGATCAACGTCAACGTACAGCGTGTGAAAATCATGCTGTCCGGTGAAGTGACTCGCGCTGTCACTATCGGCAAGGGAATCGGCGCCACCAAAGGTGCGCGTGCGGCTATCGAAGCAGCTGGCGGCAAGTTCGAGGAATAAATGGCTAAGCAAGGTGCTCTCTCTGCGCTCGGCAAAGGCGGTATGTCTGAACTCTGGGCTCGTCTGCGTTTTCTGTTCCTGGCGATTATCGTCTACCGAATAGGCGCACACATCCCGGTTCCAGGTATCAACCCGGACCGACTCGCAGACCTGTTTCGACAGAATGAGGGGACCATTCTTAGCTTGTTCAACATGTTTTCCGGCGGTGCGCTGGAGCGGATGAGCATCTTTGCACTGGGGATCATGCCGTACATTTCGGCATCGATCATCATGCAATTGATGACAGCCGTCAGCCCACAGCTGGAGCAGTTGAAGAAGGAAGGTGAAGCTGGCCGTCGCAAGATCAGCCAGTACACCCGCTACGGCACCGTCGTTCTCGCTCTCGTTCAGGCTATTGGCATGTCCATTGGTCTGGCGGGGCAGGGCGTGGCGTTCACTGGTGACTTTGGCTTCCATTTCGTCGCGGTATCCACTTTTGTGGCTGGTGCGATGTTCATGATGTGGCTGGGTGAGCAGATTACTGAGCGTGGTGTAGGTAACGGTATCTCGATGTTGATTTTTTCGGGTATCGTCGCCGGTCTTCCGAGAGCAATCGGGCAGTCTTTCGAGTCTGCACGTCAGGGCGATATCAATATCTTTGCCCTGGTTGCCATCGGTTTGCTGGCAGTAGCGATTATCGGTTTCGTGGTGTTCATTGAGCGTGGTCAGCGTCGTATTGCTGTTCACTACGCCAAGCGTCAGCAGGGCCGCAAGGTTTTTGCTGCGCAGACAAGCCACTTGCCGCTGAAGGTGAACATGGCCGGCGTTATTCCGGCTATTTTCGCGAGCAGCATTTTGCTGTTCCCGGCTTCGTTGGGTGCCTGGTTCGGTCAGTCTGAAGGTATGGGCTGGTTGCAGGACATCTCGCAGTCGATCGCTCCTGGTCAGCCGTTGAATATTCTGCTGTTTAGTGCAGGGATTATTTTCTTCTGCTTCTTCTATACGGCGTTGATGTTCAATCCGAAAGACGTAGCGGAAAACCTGAAGAAGTCCGGTGCCTTTATTCCGGGCATCCGTCCAGGTGAGCAGTCTGCGCGCTATATTGATGGCGTTCTGACTCGCTTGACCATGTTCGGTGCTCTTTACATGACGGCCGTGTGCCTGCTGCCCCAGTTCCTGGTGGTTGCAGCCAACGTACCGTTCTACCTTGGCGGGACCTCGTTGCTGATCGTCGTCGTGGTTGTGATGGACTTCATGTCCCAAGTACAATCGCACCTCGTTTCGCACCAGTACGAATCCCTGATGAAGAAAGCCAACCTGAAGGGTTACGGCAGCGGCATGTTGCGCTGAGTACCCATAAGGTTCGAGGAGTTGGTGATGAAAGTTCGTGCATCGGTGAAAAAGCTGTGCCGTAACTGCAAAATTATTCGCCGCGAAGGTGTTGTTCGAGTAATTTGCAGCGCGGAACCGCGTCACAAACAGCGCCAAGGCTGAGTGTGATTGTGCTTCAAGCCCGGCAGCTAGTGCGCTGCCGGGTTGATTATTTGTTATTACAGCGATATTATCTCGCGCCCTATTTCTTGGCTTCCGGGGCGTAGGTAGCTGTCAATTGGAGTCCCACTGAATGGCCCGTATTGCAGGCGTTAACATTCCAGATAACAAGCATACTGTTATCTCGCTGACCTACATCTATGGTGTTGGTCGCACAACTGCACAGAAGATCTGTGCAGAAACTGGGGTAAACCCAGCAGCAAAGATCAAAGATCTGAGCGACGAGCAAATTGAACAGCTGCGTGGCGAAGTGGCGAAGTTCACCACTGAAGGTGACCTGCGTCGCGAAATCAACATGAAAATCAAGCGCTTGATGGACCTCGGTTGCTATCGCGGTCTGCGTCATCGTCGTGGTCTTCCAGTACGCGGTCAGCGTACCAAGACTAACGCGCGTACCCGTAAAGGTCCGCGTAAGCCGATCCGCAAGTAATCGCCCCAGCGAATCGACAGGAATTTAATCATGGCAAAACCTGCTGCTCGTCCTCGTAAAAAAGTTAAAAAGACAGTGGTTGATGGCATCGCCCACATCCATGCATCTTTTAACAACACCATCGTGACCATTACCGACCGTCAAGGTAACGCTCTTTCCTGGGCTACCTCCGGTGGTTCGGGTTTCCGCGGTTCCCGCAAGTCCACCCCGTTTGCTGCTCAAGTAGCTGCTGAACGTGCTGGTCAAGCTGCGCTGGAATATGGCCTGAAAAACCTCGACGTCAACGTCAAAGGTCCAGGTCCAGGTCGTGAATCCGCAGTCCGCGCTTTGAATGGCTGTGGCTACAAGATCGCCAGCATCACCGACGTGACGCCAATCCCGCACAACGGGTGCCGTCCGCCGAAGAAGCGCCGCGTGTAATCCAGGAGATTGTAAAGAATGGCTCGTTACATTGGTCCAAAATGCAAACTCGCTCGTCGCGAAGGCACCGATCTCTTCCTGAAGAGCGGCGTGCGCGCGATCGAATCGAAGTGCAACATTGAAGCAGCACCTGGTATCCACGGCCAACGCCGCGGTCGCCAGTCCGATTACGGCACCCAACTGCGTGAAAAGCAGAAGGTCCGTCGTATCTACGGCGTTCTCGAGCGTCAATTCAGCGGCTACTACAAAGAAGCTGCTGGCAAGAAAGGTGCAACCGGTGAAAACCTGCTGCAACTGCTCGAATGCCGTCTGGACAACGTTGTATACCGTATGGGCTTTGGTTCTACTCGTGCCGAATCCCGTCAGCTGGTATCGCACAAGTCGATCAGCGTTAACGGTCAGACCGTAAACGTTCCGTCTTACCAGGTTCGTGCTGGTGACGTGGTTGCAGTTCGCGAGAAAGCAAAAAACCAACTTCGCATTGTCCAAGCTCTCGATCTGTGTGCCCAACGTGGCCGCGTAGAATGGGTAGAAGTAGACACTGAGAAGAAGTCGGGCGTTTTCAAGAACGTTCCTGCTCGCAGTGATCTGTCCGCCGACATCAACGAAAGCCTGATTGTCGAGCTCTACTCCAAGTAAGGGCTAGAAAATAGGTGCATCCATGCAGATTTCGGTAAATGAGTTCCTGACACCCCGCCATATTGATGTGCAGGTTGTCAGTCCAACCCGCGCCAAGATCACTCTCGAGCCTCTCGAGCGTGGTTTTGGCCACACCCTGGGCAACGCGCTGCGACGCATCCTGTTGTCCTCAATGCCCGGCTGCGCAGTAGTCGAGGCCGAGATTGACGGTGTGCTCCACGAGTACAGCGCCATCGAAGGTGTACAGGAAGACGTAATTGAAATCCTGTTGAACCTTAAAGGTCTGGCCATCAAGCTGCACGGTCGTGACGAAGTTACGCTGACCTTGTCGAAGAAGGGTTCGGGGGTGGTTACCGCTGCCGATATTCAGCTGGATCATGATGTCGAGATCGTTAATCCCGATCACGTAATCGCTAACCTGGCGTCTAACGGCGCCCTGAACATGAAGCTCACCGTAGCTCGTGGTCGTGGTTATGAACCAGCAGACTCGCGTCAGAGCGATGAAGACGAAAGCCGCAGCATCGGTCGCTTGCAGCTTGACTCTTCGTTCAGCCCGGTTCGCCGTATCGCATACGTGGTGGAAAACGCCCGTGTCGAGCAGCGTACTAACCTGGACAAGCTGGTTATTGATCTGGAAACCAACGGTACTCTGGATCCTGAAGAGGCTATTCGCCGCGCTGCAACCATTCTGCAACAGCAGTTGGCTGCGTTCGTCGACCTCAAAGGTGACAGTGAACCAGTGGTTGTCGAGCAGGAAGACGAGATCGATCCGATCCTGCTTCGCCCGGTTGACGATCTGGAACTGACTGTACGTTCGGCTAACTGCCTTAAGGCGGAAAACATCTACTACATCGGTGACCTGATTCAGCGTACCGAAGTAGAGCTGTTGAAGACTCCGAACCTGGGCAAGAAATCCTTGACTGAAATCAAGGACGTTCTGGCCTCCCGCGGTCTGTCCCTCGGCATGCGCCTCGACAACTGGCCGCCTGCAAGTCTTAAGAAGGACGACAAGGCGACTGCCTGATCGTCGTAATCACCGAACGTAGTGTTTGGTAAGGAATGAACCATGCGTCATCGTAAAAGTGGTCGTCACCTGAGCCGCACCAGCTCGCACCGCAAGGCTATGTTCCAGAACATGGCAGTGTCGCTGTTCGAGCACGAGCTGATCAAAACTACTCTGCCAAAAGCCAAAGAACTGCGTCGCGTTGCTGAGCCGCTGATCACTCTGGCCAAGACAGACAGCCTGGCTAACCGCCGTCTGGCTTTCGACCGTACCCGTTCGAAAGCTATCGTTGGTAAGCTCTTCAACGACCTGGGCAAGCGTTACGCTACCCGTGAGGGTGGCTACCTGCGCATCCTCAAGTGCGGTTTCCGCACTGGCGACAACGCGCCTATGGCGTACGTCGAGTTGGTTGATCGTGCTACTGCTGGCGAAGCTGTATCCGCCGAGTAAGACGTCAGTCTGAAACAAAGAACCGGGCCTAGTGCCCGGTTTTTTGTGTCCGTAATAAATGCGCTGTCCATACAAGCTTCCGACACCCTTCTGTTGTCACTATGTCATGGCTTTGATCGTTAGTAATTTTCTATCGATGTCCGCAAGTTAATGAATTTGTGGGTGTCACATGGATGATCAATACTGCCATCAAGCCGATTAGCCGGCAGTTACATGACTGACAGAGGAAGAAGACCGTATGAGCCAGACCAAAACGCTTACGACCGCCAGTGGCGCACCTGTCGCTGATAACCAGAATTCCCGCTCCGCCGGCCCACGAGGCCCGCTGCTGCTCGACGATTTTCACCTGATCGAGAAGCTCGCCCATTTCAACCGCGAAAACATCCCTGAGCGTCGCGTTCACGCCAAAGGCTCGGGTGCCTACGGTACTTTCACCGTTACCCGCGATATCACCGAATACACCAGCGCCAAGCTGTTCGAATCTGTCGGCAAGCAAACCCCGACTTTCCTGCGCTTTTCCACCGTTGGTGGCGAGCGTGGTTCGGCCGATACCGAGCGTGACCCGCGCGGTTTTGCCCTGAAGTTCTACACCGAAGAAGGCAACTGGGACATCGTTGGCAACAACACCCCGGTGTTCTTCATTCGTGATCCGCTGAAGTTTCCAGATTTCATCCACACCCAGAAGCGTCTGCCGCAGAGCAATCTGAAAAGTGCACAGATGATGTGGGATTTCTGGTCGCATTCGCCTGAAGCGCTGCACCAGGTCACCATTCTGTTCTCGGATCGCGGTATTCCCGACGGCTACCGTCACATGCACGGTTTCGGCAGTCACACCTACAGCTTGCTCAGTGCTCAAGGTGAGCGTCATTGGGTGAAGTGGCATTACAAGACAAAGCAAGGGATCAAGAACCTTGCACCGGCCGACGCTGCTCGTCTGGCAGGTACTGATCCGGATTACGCCCAGCGAGACCTGTTCGAAGCCATCGAGCGCGGTGATTTCCCGAAATGGCGGGTATGCATCCAGATCATGACGGAGGCTCAGGCCGCCGCGCATTACGAGAATCCGTTCGATGTGACCAAAACCTGGTCGCAGAAAGAATTCCCACTGATTGAAGTGGGTGAGCTGGAACTCAACCGCAATCCACAAAATTACTTTGCCGAGGTCGAGCAAGCTGCATTCGGTCCGAGCAACATGGTTCCAGGTGTAGGGCTGTCGCCGGATCGCATGCTGCAAGGTCGCGTGTTCGCCTACGCCGACGCACATCGCTACCGTATTGGCACCAACCACCAGCAATTGCCGGTGAATGCGCCACGCAGTCCGGTGAACACCTACCAGCGCGACGGTTCGATGGCTTTCGGCAGCAATGGTGGTGCTGCACCTAACTACGAGCCGAACAGCTACATCGAATCGCCAAAACAAGCTCCGCATTACGCCGAGCCTGCGTTGGCCTTGAGTGGCGCGGCTGATCGCTATGATCATCGCGAGGACACCGATTACTACAGCCACGCCGGTGCGCTGTTCCGCCTGATGAGCGACGAGCAAAGAGCATTGCTGGTCAGCAACATTGCCGGTGCGATGGCGGGTGTTTCGAGCGATGTTGTCGATCGCCAGCTGCAGCATTTCTACAAAGCTGATCCGGCGTATGGAGAAGCAATCGCAAAGCTGCTCAACGTACAGCTTAACGAAGTCTAAACGAGAAGCAGAACCGCCCTCATTAGGGCGGTTTTTGCGTTATTTAGGCTGCTTTTCTCAGAATATCTTCGCTTTTATTGCGCTAAGCGAGTGACCTTACAGTCAGGTTGGTTCAAACTACAGACTTTCAAGTAGGGAGATGTAGGGCGATGCAAGGCCACCCAGACGTAATCGATTACCTCAACACGTTGCTGACCGGCGAACTGGCCGCGCGTGATCAATATTTCGTTCATTCGCGGATGTATGAGGACTGGGGGTTCACCAAGCTCTACGAGCGAATCAACCACGAGATGGAAGAAGAGGCGGGTCATGCTGATGCCCTGATGCGCCGAATCCTGATGCTCGAAGGCACTCCCCGCATGCGTCCGGATGATCTGGATGTCGGCACTACGGTGCCGAACATGCTCGAAGCGGATCTGCGCCTCGAATACAAAGTCCGCGCCGCGCTGTGCAAAGGCATTGAGCTTTGCGAGCAGCACAAGGACTACGTCAGCCGCGAGATCTTGCGCGTTCAGCTCAACGATACCGAAGAAGATCACACCTACTGGCTGGAAAAGCAGTTGGGCCTGATCAAGCTGATCGGTCTCGAGAACTACCTGCAATCGCACACTTCCTGATTGCATCAGATACAAAAAAGCCCCTGTCACTTCATCAGTGACAGGGGCTTTTTCATGTCCGGCGTTTAAGCCCGGTCGCGGATCAACAACGGTTTCAGGTAATGACCGGTGTGAGATTGCTTCATCTCGGCCACTTCCTCAGGTGTGCCGGTGGCGATGATCTGTCCACCTTTGGAACCGCCTTCTGGGCCCAAGTCCACCAGCCAGTCAGCGGTCTTGATCACGTCGAGGTTATGCTCGATCACCACCACCGTATTGCCGTGGTCACGCAGTCGATGCAGCACGTCGAGCAATTGCTGAATATCCGCGAAGTGCAGGCCGGTGGTCGGCTCATCGAGGATATACAGGGTCTTGCCAGTGTCACGCTTGGACAGCTCACGAGACAGCTTGACCCGCTGCGCCTCACCACCTGACAGCGTCGTTGCCGACTGGCCAAGCTTGATGTACGACAGACCGACATCCATCAGCGTTTGCAGCTTGCGCGCCAGCGCCGGCACCGCGTCGAAGAACACGCGAGCCTCCTCGATAGTCATCTCGAGGGTTTCGTGGATGTTCTTGCCCTTGTATTTGATCTCAAGGGTTTCGCGGTTGTAGCGCTTGCTCTTGCACACGTCGCACGGCACGTAGATGTCCGGCAGGAAGTGCATTTCCACCTTGATCAGACCGTCGCCCTGGCACGCTTCGCAGCGACCGCCCTTGACGTTGAACGAGAAACGCCCCGGGCCATAACCACGGGAGCGTGATTCCGGTACGCCGGCGAACAGCTCGCGGATCGGAGTGAACAGGCCGGTATAAGTCGCCGGGTTGGAACGTGGCGTCCGGCCAATCGGGCTCTGGTCGATATCGACGACCTTGTCCAGATGCTCCAGGCCCTTGATGCTGTCGTGCGCCGCTGCTTCCAGCGTAGTCGCGCCGTTGAGTGCCGTAGCGCTCAGCGGGAACAACGTATTGTTGATCAGCGTCGATTTGCCTGAACCGGAAACACCCGTCACGCAGGTCAGCAGGCCAATCGGGATGTCCAGATCAACGTTGCGCAGGTTGTTGCCCCGTGCGCCCTTGAGCGACAGATTCAACTTCTTGTTGCGCGGCGTACGCTTGGCCGGTACTTCGATCTTCACCCGGCCCGACAGGTATTTGCCGGTCAGGGAATCCGGGTGCGCCATGACTTCGGCTGGCGTGCCTTCGGCGACGATCTGGCCGCCGTGAACCCCGGCGCCCGGGCCGATATCGACGACGTAGTCGGCCAGACGAATTGCATCTTCATCGTGCTCAACGACGATCACCGTATTACCGATGTCGCGCAGGTGCTTGAGGGTGCCAAGCAGTCGGTCGTTGTCCCGCTGATGCAAGCCGATGGACGGTTCATCGAGGATGTACAGCACGCCTACCAGACCGGCACCGATCTGACTGGCCAGACGAATCCGCTGCGCCTCGCCGCCAGACAACGTATCGGCGCTGCGATCCAGTGACAGATAATCAAGACCGACGTTGACCAGAAATTGCAGACGCTCGCGGATTTCCTTGAGAATCTTGTCTGCGATTTCGCCGCGACGGCCAGTCATCTTCAACTCGCCGAAATACACGCAGGCATCGCCGATTGGCAGATTGGTCACTGCCGGCAGAGTTTTCTCGCCAACCCAAACGTGCCGCGCTTCGCGGCGCAGGCGGGTACCACGGCAATCCGGGCAAGCCTGAGTGCTGAGAAACTTGGCCAGTTCTTCGCGCACGCTGGCCGACTCGGTTTCGCGATAGCGTCGCTCAAGGTTCGGCACGATGCCTTCGAACGGGTGCGAACGCTTGACGATGTCGCCACGGTCGTTGAGGTACTTGAAGTCAACGTTCTGTGAGCCACTTCCGTGCAGAATGTATTTCTGCTGATCGGCAGGCAACTGATTGAACGGCACCTCAAGGCTGAAACCGTAATGCGAGGCCAACGAGCCGAGCATCTGGAAGTAATAGACGTTACGCCTGTCCCAGCCGCGTATCGCGCCCTCGGCCAAGGTCAGTTCGCCGTTTACCAGGCGTTTAATGTCGAAGAACTGTTTAACCCCCAGGCCATCGCAAGTCGGGCAAGCGCCGGCCGGGTTGTTGAAGGAAAACAGTTTGGGTTCCAGCTCGCTGATCGCGTGGCCGCAGATCGGGCAGGCGAAACGCGCGGAGAAGATCATCTCTTCGCCGGGTTCGTCGTCCATCGGCGCCACTAGCGCGATACCGTCCGCCAGTTTCAACGCGGTCTCGAACGACTCGGCCAGACGCTGCTGCAGGTCGGCGCGGACTTTGAAGCGGTCGACGATCACATCAATCGAATGCTTCTTCTGTTTATCCAGCTTCGGCAGCTCGTCGAGCTCGCAGATCCGGCCGTTGACGCGGGCGCGGACGAAGCCTTGGGCTCGCAGCTCTTCAAATACCGACAGATGCTCGCCTTTGCGCTCGCGAATGACTGGTGCAAGCAGCATCAGTTTGCTGCCTTCCGGCTGGGCCAGCACCAGGTCAACCATCTGGCTGACGGTCTGCGCTTCCAGCGGAATGTCATGATCCGGGCAGCGCGGCGTACCGACGCGAGCGTAGAGCAGGCGCAGGTAGTCGTAGATTTCGGTGATGGTGCCGACCGTGGAGCGCGGGTTGTGCGAGGTCGACTTCTGTTCGATGGAAATTGCCGGCGACAGGCCTTCGATGGTGTCGACGTCGGGTTTTTCCATCATCGACAAAAACTGTCGGGCATAGGCCGACAGGGATTCGACATAGCGGCGCTGACCTTCGGCATATAGCGTGTCAAAGGCCAGGGACGACTTGCCGGATCCGGACAGGCCGGTGATGACGATCAGCTTGTCCCGTGGCAGGGTCAGGTCGATGTTCTTCAGGTTGTGGGTACGGGCCCCACGTATCAGGATCTTGTCCAAAGTGGCCTCGCTCGGCGGGCGTCGAAAACGTAGGAGTATACGGCCAAATACTGGATGGATGCACACTATCAAGCGAAGGGTTTTTAGCCCTGGATGAAGAGAGTTTCATCTATACGCGTCAAAGCGTCGCGATCTACCCTGTCTTTCGATGGGACTGGTAGAATCGCCGCCGGTTCACACGAGGTTTTTCCATGCACGATCTCCACAGCGAACGCATGAGTGGCAGCGAGACCCGCGCAGCGAGCGGTCTGGCCCTGGTGTTCGCCTTCCGTATGCTTGGCATGTTCATGGTGTTGCCGGTACTGGCGACCTACGGCATGGACCTGGCGGGAGCGACCCCGGCCCTGATCGGGCTGGCGATTGGCGCTTATGGCCTGACTCAGGCGGTTTTCCAGATTCCGTTCGGCTTCATCTCCGACCGCATCGGCCGTCGTCCGGTGATTTACCTCGGGCTGATCGTCTTCGCCCTCGGCAGTGTGCTGGCTGCTCAGGCCGATTCGATCTGGGGCGTGATCGCCGGACGCATCCTGCAAGGCGCCGGGGCGATTTCCGCTGCGGTCATGGCGCTGCTCTCGGACCTGACCCGCGAACAGCATCGCACCAAAGCCATGGCGATGATCGGCATGACCATCGGCCTGTCGTTTGCCGTGGCCATGGTGGTCGGCCCGCTGCTGACCAGTGCTTTCGGACTCTCCGGGCTGTTTTTCGCCACGGGCGGCATGGCGTTGTTCGGCATCGTCATCGTTATGTTCATGGTGCCGAAGTCCACCGGGCCATTGCAGCATCGTGAATCCGGCGTGGCACGTCAGGCATTGTTGCCAACGCTCAAGCACCCGGACTTGCTGCGTCTGGACCTTGGTATTTTTGTGTTGCACGCGATGCTGATGTCGAGCTTCGTTGCACTGCCGTTGGCGCTGGTGGAAAAAGCCGGTTTGCCAAAGGAGCAGCACTGGTGGGTTTACCTGACCGCGCTGCTGATTTCTTTCTTCGCCATGATCCCGTTCATCATCTACGGCGAGAAGAAACGCAAAATGAAACGAATTTTGCTCGGCGCCGTCCTGACGTTGATGCTCACTGAGCTATTCTTCTGGCAGTTCGGCAACAGCTTGCGAGCTCTGGTGATCGGCACGGTGGTTTTCTTCACCGCGTTCAATCTGCTGGAAGCTTCCCTGCCGTCGCTGATCAGCAAGGTTTCACCGGCGGGCGGGAAGGGCACGGCCATGGGCGTGTATTCCACCAGCCAGTTCCTCGGTTCGGCGCTCGGCGGGATACTCGGCGGCTGGCTGTTTCAGCATGGCGGTCTGTCGGTTGTGTTCCTTGGATGTGCCGGTCTGGCTGCCATCTGGCTGGCCTTTGCTGTTACCATGCGCGAACCTCCCTACGTGACGAGTCTGCGTTTGCCGTTGTCGCCCGAGGCGATCCGCGAAGCGGGTCTGGTCGAGCGCCTCAAGGCCCTCGTAGGGGTAACAGATGCAGTGATAGTCGCTGATGAAGCGGCTGTTTACATCAAACTGGACAAAGAATTAGTGGATCGCGACACCCTCGAACGCCTGGTGAACAACCCGGCCGAGGCTGCTTGCGAAGCCTAGGAGAACGTTATGGCCCGTGGGGTTAACAAAGTCATATTGGTCGGCACTTGCGGCCAGGATCCCGAAGTTCGCTACCTGCCTAACGGTAACGCCGTGACCAACCTGAGTCTGGCAACCAGCGAACAGTGGACCGACAAGCAAACCGGTCAGAAGGTCGAGAAGACCGAGTGGCACCGTGTTTCGATGTTCGGCAAAGTTGCCGAAATCGCTGGCGAATACCTGCGTAAGGGTTCGCAGGTCTACATCGAAGGCAAGCTGCAGACCCGCGAGTGGGAAAAAGACGGTATCAAGCGTTACACCACCGAAATCGTGGTCGACATGCAAGGCACCATGCAACTGCTCGGCGGCCGTCCACAACAGGGCGAACAACAAGGCGGTGGCAACAACTACCAGCAATCCGCTCCAGCGCCACGCCAACAGGCTCCGCGCCCGCAGCAGTCGGCACCGCAACAGCGTTCGGCTCCGGCACCTCAGCAGGCCGCACCGCAGCCAGCTCCGGACTTCGACAGCTTTGATGACGATATTCCGTTCTGATTTCAGAATGAGTCGTTACATGGCTTAAGCACAAAACCCTCGCATTGCGGGGGTTTTGTCGTTTTGGTGGAAGTAGAGCTTGAAGGCGAAGGGGAAGCCGTTCCATGATCCGCGCCGGAGACTGCTTAGCCAGCCCGTTTTTCCACCGAAGAATACCCAACGATCAGCTCGCTGTTCGTTCACAAAAACAAGAGAGTCCGATGAGCAGTAGCAAGAATAAGGAAATCGAGTATTTGCGGGGTGTGGCCATCCTTATGACGGTTTTTACCCACCTCCCGCAGTTGCTGCCGTTCCATGATTTGCTCTTGGGCAAGCTGTTCAATGTGTATTGGCCATGGACCGGTGTGGATCTGTTTTTCTGTATTTCGGGCTATGTCGTAAGCAAGGCTTACCTTGATTATTTCGACCAAAGCCGAGAGCAGAACAGGTTTGGTCTTGCAGCGAGTTCTTTCTGGATCAGGCGGGCTTATCGACTGCTGCCTACGGCCTGGTTGTGGGTGCTCATACCGCTGGCATTCTCGATTTTCTTCAATCAGTCGGACGCATTTCAGTCCTGGTTCTACAACCTGCGCAGCTTCACTGCTGTTGCGACATTCACCGGTAACCTAGCCAACCAGTACGGCATGATTCTGGGGCCTAATTCGGTGTACTGGAGCCTGGCGCTGGAGGAGCAGTTCTACTTCATATTCCCGTTATTTCTGCTGCTGGTGACTTCGCCACGTTGGCGAGTGATTATTCTGATCGCGCTGATCGCTTTGCAATTCGGCTTTGACCGCAATGGTTTCGGCGCACCGCCCGCGCCTATGCTTTTCTCGTTCCGGCTGGATGCGATGATGTGGGGGATTCTGCTCTGCATGTTCTCCCGCACGTCTTTGTACAAAGACTTTGAGCCAGTCGGGCTCGGCACCAGTTCGTTCAAGCGGCTCGCCGTTACGCTATTTCTTTTGTACATGCTGGGCGCCATCGCTGCCCAAATGATCAGCGTGCCGATTGCTGTCGGCCTGATTGCGATAACAGCGTTGATACTTGTCTGGCTGGCCAGTTATCAAAAGGGCTACATCTATTGCCCGGCGTTGTTGGGCGGTTTGTTCGAGTGGTTGGGATCGCGCTCGTACGCGTTGTATGTCGTGCACATTTTCGCCTACCACTTGAGCACTGAAATCTGGACGCGCATTGCAGCCAACAGCGGCGAAACGCTCGGGGCGGGATATACAATCCAGCTCCTGCTCACGTCCCTGGTGATCATGTTGGTGTGCAGTGAACTCAATTACCGGTTCGTCGAATCACCTTTGCGTCGTCGGGGCGCGGAGATAGCCCGCCGTAGAATGGCTGGCGTGATCACGCCAGGTCGCGACAAGCAAGACGTCGCGACGCCGGCCCCGGTCCGTACAACCGAGTTGTCGTAAGCCACGGCAAGCACAAAAAAACCGTAGCGCGTTCACGCTACGGTTTTTTTTGGCCGGAATTAACTGTGGCTGAACAATCAGTCGAGGATCAGATGCGGCAAAAAGCGGCTCGAATCCCTGGTGATCAAACTGTTGTCTTCCCGTACACCAATCCCCGCCGCCTGATCGCCAATCACCCACGAACCAACCAGCGTATAGCTGTCGCCAAACTTCGGAAGCGGCGCGAACTCTTGCAGGATGAACGGCGCATCGGTGTAAGGGCCGTCCTCTTTGACGATCAGACCTTCTGCGGTTTGCAACTCGATGTTGGCGCCTTCGCGGGAGAAGTACGGTTTGCGCACCCAACCCTTGGGCACCGCGCTGGCCGGATTCGGATCGAGATGCGCCGCAAGCAGATTCGGATGGCCCTTGTGCAGTTCCCACAACAACGGCAGGGCGCCCTTGTTGGAGAGAATCGCCTTCCAGGCCGGTTCGAAAAACTGCGTGTCGCACTCGGCAATCGCCGCGCCGAATGGCTCGTGGAAGATGAACTCCCAGGCGTGCAGCTTGAACAGGTGCGGAATCCAGCGATCTTGCAGATCGACAAAGCGCCCGTCGGAAGTCAGGCCGATGTCTTCTATGTCGATATGTCGCGATTCAATGCCGACCTTCTCTGCGATCAAACGCAGATAGTCGGTGGTGCCTTTGTCTTCGACCGAGTCTTTCATCGAGGCGAAGTAGAACGGGCGCTTGAGCTGTAGCTCGGCGAAAGCCTGATGCAGCTTGGTGTCGATGCTGTTGAACTGGTCGGCATGGGCCGGCAGTGTTCCGCGCTCGATGCACTGCTCCAGCCACCCCCACTGGAACGCAGCCGCTTCGTAGAGGCTGGTCGGCGTGTCGTAGTTGAGTTCGAGCAGTTTGGCCGGGCCGTTTCCGCTGTAGGAGAAGTCCATTCGCCCATACAGATGCGGATGACCTTCCAGCCAGGACGTTCGGATCATGTCGTAGTACGAAGCGGGAATGCTCAGGCGATCTAGCAGCTCCTCGCTACGCACGACGCGGTCGACCAGATCCATGCACATCTCGTGCAGTTCGGTGGTCGGGTCCTCAAGATCGTTTTCGATCTGCGCGAGCGTGAACTGGTAATAAGCGCTTTCGTCCCAGTACGGTTCGTCGTCGATGGTGTGAAACATAAAACCGAGGCTTTCGGCGGTCTGTTTCCAGTCGGGGCGCTCGGCGCAGAGGATCTTTTTCATGGTCAGCTGCTCGAACTGCCCCATCCACCCCAACCGCTGCGGGCAGACGACTGGCTGCCGAAGCCGCCACGCGAGGTCGATGAGGCGACGTTGACCGGCTTGCTGCGGGAGCTGTCGTAGCTGGTATCGCTGCGAGGCGCTGGCGCCGATTCGATTCTGCGGTTCTGTGTCGAAGTGTTGTAGGTCTGGCGAGTGTCGCGGTCGCGATAAACGGTGCGGTTGGCGTTGTTGCTCATCGCGTTACCGATCAGCCATCCGCTGAGCCAGCCGCTGCCACCACCGGAAGAGTGCGAAGTGGTTTGAGCAGGCTGGGCATTTGATACATCTCCCGCCGGCATTTCACTATTGGCCAGCGCATTCAGATCTTGCGCTGCCTCGGCTTGCGGTAGCTTGAAGCCACCGAGTTTCGGCACAAAACGCCCGTCGGAATTTTTCTGACACCAGTCCGCAGCGAAATCCGCATCGCACTTGGTTTTGTCATCGTAGGCCGGGGCAATGCGTCGGTGTTCGGTGAGTGCCGCGACGTAGGCGTTCGAGCAGACATCGGCTGCCACTTCGGCATCGACGCACTGTTCCACGCTTTGGAAATGCTGTTGCTGTTCCTGTGCCGATACCTGACCGGAAATGGCCATGGCCACCGATGCGGCGAGAGACAGCTGAACGTACTTGCTTCGTTTCATCAAGGGCTCCCTGCCGGTCAGTGCGACGGTGTCATGCACGCGGCGTTGATCATGCCGACGCTGATGGCAACGGCTGCCACATAGATACCGGAGGCGACTTCACCGTTGACGATGCGCTGGGAAGTGCCTTTGAGCACCAGGCCCGTGGCGAGAAATGCCAACAGTTGCACGACGGCGGCAATCACTGCCCACAGCACGAAGTCGAGGACGTTGACCGAGAAGGCGATAACGTTGCTCGCCGGAATTGCGAAGCCGATGATCGCACCGGACAGAGCGATTGCAGCGGCGGTGTTGCCCGAGCGGATCAGTTCGAATTCCTTGTGCGGTGTGATCCGCGTGTAGACGAATTGAAACAGCATGAACAGCAGCACGGCGCCGATCAGGTAAACGACGAAACCGACCAGTGCGGTCTTGTTCAGGGAGACGGCCAGCACTTCCAGCATGAAAAAACTTCCTTTTTTAAATGATGCTCAGATCAGTCGTGTACAGCGAAATGCCCAGCGAAGTGCTGAGGCTGACGGTGCCTTCTTCGTCCTGTTCGACGGAGAACAGCAACAGCTCGCGGCGATCGGTCAGGCCGGTCTCGCGGGCGTAAAGCATTGAATGGTGTTTGATGGTGTAGCTTTCGTCCGGGTTGACCACGTGTTCGGTCATCGGCACCAGTTCGGTCTGGCCTTGTTCGGTGCCCCATTCACGGGTGTACAACACACCGCCGTGGGTGTAAGTCGGCAGACCGATCAGGCTGTTCGGGCCGGCGAGGCGCTGCAGTTCGGCGTCACTGTTGACGGTCACGTAACTGAGGTAGTTGAACAGGGTTACCGATTCGATCTGGTCGTCACCGGTGACGTGAATCTGCACCCAGAAATCTTCATTGTTGAGGTAGTAGCGATGCAGTTTGTTGGACTGGCCGAGATCGACCCAACCGGCGCTCCAGATCGCTTCCGCAGCGGGGACCTGCACAGAGGTGTTGCCGTCGAGCAGCAGGGCCAGAGTCGAATCGAATCGCACGCCTTTGCCTTGCGCCATACCGAGCGGGCCGCTGGCCACTGGAGCGGGCGCGGCTGGCTGCCAGTTGCTGGTGCCCAGCAAATCTTTGAACCATCCCATGGGTACTTTCCTTGAGGCGGGTGGAGGTGTTCGTCACAAAAAACGCCGCCAGTGTACCGGGCTGCGGACGAACGAGGCAGGCAAAATACAAATCTTGTGGAGCCAAAGAACCCGTGCAGGAGCTGCCGAAGGCTGCGACCTTTTGATCGTGAAAAACAAAGATCAAAAGATCGCAGCCTTCGGCAGCTCCTACACGGATTGCGCTATTACTGAGCGGACTTCTGCTTCAGGCGCTCAAGAATCGCGTTGGCGCTGCCTTCGTTCGGCGTGATGCCGGCGTCGCGCAGTTTGCGGTCCAGGTCATTGCCGGTCGAAGCGTCAGCCAGTTCGTCAGCAGCGCTCAGCTCGGCGGCACGTTGTTTTTGCTTTTCTTGCAGACGGTTCAAGGTGCCGACCGCTGTTTCCAGCTTGCCGTTGGCGCCGCCGCTGGCGATGGACGCACTGACCTGAGCCTTCTGCACGCTATCGCGGGCCTTGGCCATGTCCACTTGCTGGCGCAGGCTCTTGATCCGCGACTCGGCTTTGGAGATGTCTTTGCGCATGTTCTCGGCGTAGGTGCCGAATTCGTCGCTCTGCGCTTTCTCGGTGGTCAGGTCGTTGGTCAGGGTCGAAATCGCTTCGGCCACTTCCATTGCCAGGTCTTCACGGCCGGCGTTCAGCGCGGAAACTGCCTTGGCTTCCAGATCTTTGATCTTGGCGTCGTACTCGCTCACGCGGTCGGCAGCCAGTTTGTGCTTGGCCATGATGGTGACCAGTTCGCGACGGGCGTTCGACAACGCGGTGTCGGCGTCACGGATTTCCTGATCGAGGATGCGCAGGGCCTGTTGATCGACGATGGCTTCGCCGACTTCATTGGCGCCGCCGCGCAAGGCGGTGAACAACTTGCTCCAGATGGACTGAGTCATTGGATATTCCCTGTTGATTACTTGAAGAAGTGTTCGAAGGCTTCGCTGGCGCGCTGCACGTTGTCGACCAGGGTTTTCACCTCGGTGACCACGTTGGTCAGGCTCGAATCGGCACTGAGTGCGCCAAACATGTTGTAAACGGTCTGCCCGTTCGGCATCGACTCGATACCGATCGACGACAGCGGAAACATTTCCCGGCTGCGCAGCACGGCATCGTTGAAGGCGCGCACGTCGGTGATCGAATCGACGTCCACCAGCACGGTGTCGACGATGATCTGTGCACCCGCCAGGGCGATGTGAATCGGCAGGCCGCCGAATTCGTTCATTTCCAGCTTGAGGCTGGGTTCGGAGCTCTGGATCAGAGACAGCGTGATCTCGTGCGAAGCCACCTCGTCCAGTGCCTTGAGGGCGTTGAAGAGGCTATCGATGTTCCAGTTGTTGCCTGCGCTCATGTAATTCTCCGACATGAATGAGCCAGCCAGAATCGGTTGGCGTAGCTGTTGCTCCATTTGCTTGAGCAAGCTTCGGTTTTCGGGAAGCACCCAAGTTTCGTGTTTCACATAACCGGCGGCAGCCAGGCCCGCGCGCATCTGCTTCATATAGAAGCTCGACGGCTTTTTCGCGGACGGTTTCGAGCGCTCGGGAACGAGGCTTTTCATGGCAGTGACTCCGTTATGAACATCTCACGCGTGAGCCACACTACAACCAATCCAAAATGCCATCAATGGCTCACGCGTGAGATTTTCCCGGAACACGAAAGAACGCCCGCAACGTGGGCGGGCGCAAGGTTTTACCAAGTGTTGCCGGACGATCAGCGAGCGAGGAACTCGTCAGTGGACACCACGCTGGCGTAGGCGAACCCCAGCGCTGACATGAACGCAGCGTGTACGTGAGCGGCCGGCACGGTGAGCCCGTTGAACTCCAGGTCGCGGCTGGCGCAGGCATCGTGAATGACGGTGACGATGTAACCCAGATCCGCCGCCGCGCGGGTGATGCCATCGACACACATGTGGCTCATGCTGCCAACGACCACCAATTCTTTGATGCCCTGTTCGTCGAGAATTGATTGCAGTTCGGTTTCACGGAACGAGTTGACGAAGTGCTTGAGCACCACCGGCTCATCGGCCCGGTTGAGGACCTTCGGATGCAGCTTGGCGCCTTCAGAGCCCGGGACGAAAAACGGTGCGTCGGGCGAAGTGAATTCATGGCGAATATGCACCACCGAATCGCCTGCTTCGCGGAAGACCGCAATCAGGCGGGCGGCGTTGTCGGCAGCCGCCTCGACCCCGGCCAGCGGCCACTTGCCTTGAGGGAAGTAGTCGTTCTGGATATCGACTACGATGAGCGCTTGCTTGGCCATGGGTGGGTCCTCGAAGTATCGGTTGGGTGTGGCGACAGTATTGGCGCTGGCCGACGCTTCGAGGATTGGCCGCACCGACAATAGACAGGGGAAAACTGACAATGAGCGCAGAAAGGGCCATTGCCGAGCCGGTTGTTGCTGAAATAGGCGTGTTGATCTATCCCGGCGCGCAAATGGCGGCGGTGCACGGCCTGACCGATCTGTTCGCGGTGGCCAACCGGATTGCCGCCGAGCATCAGGCTGCGCAATTGCCGCTGTTGCGGATCGGCCATTGGCAGGTCGAGGGTGAGCAACCACCGATGCGGGTTTACGACAGTCATCCTGCCCCGGACACCCTGTTGCTCGCGGTGCTGATTCCTCCATCAATCGGAGGCTTCAATGCGGCGCAAATGTCGGCGGGCCTGATGCAATGGCTGCGAGATCAACATGCTCGCGGCGCCACGCTCGGCGGAGTGTGCGTGGGATCGTTGCTGCTGGCAGAGAGCGGACTGCTCGATGGCCGCAGCGCCACCACGCACTGGACGTCGGCCAAGGCATTTGCCGAGCGTTATCCAAAGATCAAACTCAAGGCCGACACACCGATTGTCGATGACGGCGACTTGATCACCACTGCCGGATTGATGGCCTGGTCAGAGCTGGGGCTGCGGCTGGTTGATCGCGTACTCGGGCCGAGTATTGCCACCGCCACTGCACGCTTTCTGGTGATGGAACACAGCGATAGCGCCAGCGCCTGCGGGAGCAATTTTGCGCCGATCCTCGGTCATGGCGATGCGTCGATTTTGAAGGTGCAGCACTGGCTGCAAAGCACCGGCGCGACCGATGTCTCGCTGCCGGCGATGGCCGAGCGCGCCGGGCTGGAAGAGCGCACCTTCTTGCGTCGGTTTCGGGCGGCGACGGGGTTGAAACCGACTGAATACTGTCAGCATCTGCGTGTCGGCAAGGCTCGGGAGATGCTGGAGTTCACCAATGGCACCATCGACCATATTGCGTGGACGGTGGGCTATCAGGACCCGGGTGCGTTTCGCGCCACGTTCAAGAAAATCACCGGGCTGGCGCCGAGTGATTATCGGGCGCGGTTTGGCTCCCGCTAGCCCAGACACCACAAAACCCCTGTAGGAGTGAGCCTGCTCGCGATAGCGGTAGATTCAGCCACACTCACCTTTGAATGAAAGACCGCTATCGCGAGCAGGCTCACTCCTACATATGGTTTTAGGCAATGCTCATAATCGTGCAATTTGCCGGGGTTTTGCGTTCAGTCGTGCAGATTGAAACAGGCGCGGTGCCATCAGGTTTTCCGCAAATAGCTGATTCGCGTAAGTTTTCCACAGATCCTGTATTGGCCTGATCTCTGCACCTCTCACGACTACATTCATCGAACCGTTGAAGGGGATCGCATGACCCCGACACTTGGCAAAAAACTGGTGCTCGCCCACTCGGTGCGCCCCGACGCCCCGCAGCACGAAGTCGAAACCAACAAAGCCCTGGCGCGTTGGCTGGCGCAAATTCTCGGACTGAAATTCGGTGGCAGTTACGACCCGGTCAAGCACAAGGGGCGTGAACTGTATCTGCTGCCGACGCAAACCATCGTCGGCGCTGCCGCCGCGTGCGACTTGGGTGTCAAAGGCCCGGACGACTTGTGGGGTGGCGTGGTCGAGCACGATTTCATCTGCACCAAAGCCATCAGCCACGGTTTGCGCAGCTATCAGGCCCATGCGCCAAAGGGCTGGGCGCCGCTGTTTTCCGAGCGCACGCGTAACGTGGTGCTCGACGGTCTGAGTGTATTCGCGCTGGAAGATGCGCGGCCCGCTGCCGAACATCTGTTGTACAGCGGGCCGATTCGTCTCAAACCGGTTCACGCCTGCGCCGGTCGCGGTCAGGAAGTGATCGAAAGCCTGGACGCATTCGATGAAATCCTCGCTCGACCCGAAGCCGAGAAACTGTTCAGCGAAGGCGTGGTGCTGGAACAGGACTTGAGCGACGTCATCACTCACAGCGTCGGCCAGTCATTCATCGCCGGGACAGTACTGAGTTACTGCGGTGATCAATACTTGACCAAGGACGCTCACGGCGAAGAGGTCTACGGCGGCTCAAACCTGTTGGTGGTGCAGGGCGGTTATGAGGATTTGCTGGCGCTGGATCTGGCCGACGATGTACGGCTGGCCATCGAACAGGCGCAGGTTTTCGACCGTGCGGCGGATGAAGCCTATCCGCGCTTTTACGCCTCTCGTCGTAACTATGACATTGCCCAGGGGCTGGACAGCGACGGCGTATCCCGCAGCGGTGTGCTCGAACAATCCTGGCGCATGGGCGGCGCGAGCAGTGCCGAAGTGGCGGCGCTGCAAAGTTTTATCAACGATCCTGAGATGCGCGCGATCCGCGTGTCTTCGGTGGAAACCTACATCAATCAGCCGCTGCCGGCAGATGCCATCGAGGTCTATCGCGGCCCGGCTGAAAACAGCGACTTTCTTCTCAAATACGTAACGGTCAAATCTTATGACGGCTAGAAGCGAAAGCATTCAAATCGACATTGATGATGAACAGATGAGCGGGACTTTTCTCAGTCCCAAATCGAAAGTCCCCGGCGTGCTGTTCGTGCACGGTTGGGGCGGCAGCCAGGAGCGTGACCTGGAAAGGGCCAAAGGCATCGCCGGTCTCGGTTGCGTGTGCCTGACTTTTGACCTGCGCGGGCACACTGGCGGCACCGGCCTTTCGTTGAGCC
The DNA here is from genome assembly GCF_052567255.1 of Pseudomonas sp. McL0111. Lineage (NCBI taxonomy): Bacteria > Pseudomonadati > Pseudomonadota > Gammaproteobacteria > Pseudomonadales > Pseudomonadaceae > Pseudomonas > Pseudomonas sp. McL0111. The sequence continues at coordinate 2,277,360 of NZ_CP199585.1, forward strand.
GGGTCACCCGTGAAGACAACCTGCGCGACTTGCTGGCGGCCTATGATCGGCTGCTCTCGCACCCGGCGCTGGACACCTCGGCGATCGCCGTGGTCGGCACCAGTTATGGCGGCTATCTCGCCTCGATCCTTACCTCGCTGCGCCCGGTGCGCTGGCTGGCGCTGCGCGTACCGGCGCTGTATCGCGACGAACAATGGCACACGCCCAAGCGTGATCTGGACAAGGCTGACCTGCGTGACTATCGCGGCACGCTGGTGCGGGCCGACAGTAATCGGGCGCTGCATGCCTGTTCGCAATTCACCGGGGATGTGTTGCTGGTGCAATCGGAGACCGACGACTACGTGCCGCATGCGACGATCATGAGTTATCGGGCGGCGTGTCAGCAGACGCATTCGCTGACCCACCGGATTATCGATGGCGCCGACCATGCCCTGAGCGACCCGGTTTCGCAGCAGGCCTATACCTCGATTCTGGTCGACTGGATTACCGAGATGGTCGTGGGTGAGCGGTTGAGCATAATCCAGTCCAATTGATTTGTTGGGTTCTTTCGAACGCCTTCGCGAGCAGGCTCGCTCCCACAGGAGAGCGCATTTCAAATGTAGGAGCGAGCTTGCTCGCGAAGGCGTCATCAGTTCAACACGCTCAACCAGGTTTCTTTTCAATTCGTAGAGCCTTGGCCTTGGCCTCCACCACCAGATACATCACCACCGTGATCAACAGCGGCAGCAGAAAATAAATCGCCCGATACGCCAGCAACCCCGCCACCAGACTGCCCCGCGACGCCTCGTGCTGCAGCAGCGCAACGAACACCGCTTCCAGCACCCCGAGCCCCGCAGGAATGTGCGTGATTACCCCGGCAATCGCGCTGATCAACAGCACGCCAAGCACCAGCGGATAATCCAGTTTGCTCGGCAACAAAGTGAAAATCACTGCGGCCATCAACGACCAGTTCAACGCCCCGAGCAGCAATTGCAGAACCGCCATGCGCAGCGACGGCAGATTGATCTCCACCCCGCGAATCGACCATTCCCGGCGTTTGGAAAACCGGCACGCCGCGAGATACCCTGCACTCACTATCAGCAACAACACACCAACACCTTGCAGCGCGGTACTGCTGAGTTTCCAGCCCGGCGGCATGCTCACCAGCCCGCTACTGAACACTGCGCCAGCAACGGTCATGTAGCCGAACCAGTTGGTTGCCAGACTCAAACCGAGGATCTTGGCGATGTTCGACTTGCTCACCCCGAGCCGCGAATACAAGCGATAACGCATGGCGATCCCGCCGACCCAGGCACTCAGATTAAGGTTGAACGCATAGCTGATCACGCCCACTGGCAGGATCTGTTTCCAGGTCAGATCCTGACGAATGTAAGTCCTGCCGATCAGGTCGAAACTGGCGTACACCAGAAAACTCAGCAAGGTCAGGCTGGCGGCAATGATCAGCGTGCGCACCTTGAAATCGGCAAGGGTAGTCAGCACTTCGGCCCATTCGATGCGCCGGGCGAACATGGTCAGCAGGGCAATCAGCGCAAGAAAAAACAGCACAGTCAGCGGACGCTTCCAGCGGCTCCAGCGAGACTGGGTTGTGGGCGTCGAATGACCGGCGGATTGGGTCTCGGAGCGGCTCATGACGGATCACTCCTGACAGTATGTTTGAACAGTTTCAAGCGCGGTTTGTGCGCCGGTAGCCAACCGGCCATTGCCGGGAAATGCCGCAGAAAGTGAAACACCAGAAAGCCCACGGTCATGTGCCACAACCGTCCGTTCGGGGCGTTGCCTGGCGTCATCACTTTGCAGTGGTTCTTGCTGAGGTTTTCGAGGCGCTGGAACAGTTCGCGATTGAACGCCCGGTCGCGGATCAGCACGTTGGCTTCCAGATTCAGCGACAGGCTCAACGGGTCCAGATTGCTTGAACCAACGGTGCTCCATTCTTCATCCACCAAAGCCACTTTGCCGTGCAGCGGTCGGTCGCAGTATTCGTGGATCTGCACCCCTGCCTTGAGCAAATAGTAGTAGGTCATGCGCGCTGCGATCTTCGCTACCAGCATGTCCGGCTGTCCTTGCAGGATCAGCCGCACATCGACGCCACGCCGAGCGGCATTGCGGATCTCGCGCAGCAAGCGGTAACCGGGAAAGAAGTAGGCGTTGGCAATCACCACCCGCCGTTTGGCTTTGCGCAGCACCTGCAAATACACGTCTTCGATATCGGTGTGGTGCTGATCGTTATCGCGGAACACCAGACGCACCTGGCCATCGTGATCTTCCATCGCCAGCTCGGCGCGGCGTTGTCTGCGGCGCTGCCACCAGTATTTGGCGCGTGCCGGCCGGCCGCTTTGCAGCAGCGCGAAATGATGAATGTCTGCCACCGCCGGGCCTTCGATTTTCACCGCGTAATCCTGTTTCGCCTCGGGGCCGTAATCGGCCAGATGATCACCCGAAAAATTGATCCCGCCGATGAATGCGATGCTGCCGTCGATCACCACAATCTTGCGATGCAAACGACGGAACCAGTTGGTGCGGAAACCCAGCCGTTTCGGCGCCGGATCGAACATTTGCAGATGCACGCCAGCCTTGCTCAGTGCGGTGAGGTAACCGGTGGTCAGTTCGCCACAGCCGAAGCCGTCGAAACTCACGGTGGTGCGCACGCCGCGCTGTGCGGCATCGATCAAAATCTGCTGGAGCTCGTTGCCGACCTTGTCCTCGAAGACGATGAAGGTTTCGAGGAGGATTTCGTTCTGCGCCGCCCGTAAAGCTTCGAACACCCGAGGGAAATAGTCCTCGCCGTTTTCCAGAATCTCGACACGGTTGTTGCCCTGCCAGCCGTACTCGACATCGACTGTCCCTGGCTCACCGGTAGGCGGTGCGGCGGATAGGGGTTCGACGACGGATTTCTCCACGGGCGCGCTGCTCATAGTTCTATCTCCACTGACAGCGGGACATGATCGGAGAGGTGTGACCAGGGCCTGTTCGCCAGGACTTTCGGCTGGCTGGCCTTGAGGTTGCGTACGTAGATGCGGTCCAGTCGTAGCGCCGGTAAACGCGCGGGGAAACTGCGCGCCGGTTTGCCATGATGTTCAGCGAAAACTTCGCGCAAACCGCACGGTTTGAGTAACGCATCGGCACGCTGGCGCCAGTCATTGAAGTCGCCGGCAACGATGACCGGTGCGTCATCCGGCAACTCGGCAATGCGTTTTTTCAACAGCTCGATCTGCGCGTTGCGATGACTTTCCTGCAACCCCAGGTGCACGCAGATCGCATGCAGCTCCGGACCGTCGCCGGGCAGACGCAATACGCAATGCAGCAGGCCGCGATTCTCGTGGCCGCTGATTGAAACGTCGAGATTGTCGTGACGGATGATCTGGAATTTCGACAGCAGCGCATTGCCGTGATCGCCGGCCGGGTACACCGCGTTACGCCCGTAGGCGAACTGCGGCCACAGGCTGTCGGCGAGGAATTCATACTGCGGCATCGCCGGCCAGTTGCTGTAGCGCTTGGGGTGCTGTTCGTGAGTGCCGTGGACTTCCTGCAAGAACACCACGTCAGCGGACACACTGCGCACCGCCTCGCGTAATTCCGGGAGGATGAAGCGTCGGTTCAGAGCCGTGAACCCCTTGTGGGTATTAACCGTCAACACAGTGAAGCGATGCACCGTGGGGATCACCCTTTCCTGTTCGTCGGTCACGCCGACCGGCTCGGGAATACTCATGCCAGCACCCCTTCGGCAGCGGGTTTGCCGGGGGTGACGGCGAGTTGCTTGTCGAGGTCGAAACGCTCCAGCAGTTGCCGTGCATCGTAGGGCGCGTGGACTTTGACGTCGTTGTCGAAGTAGCAGAACACCTCGCGGGATTTGCGTGCCCGGGGTTTCAGACGTGGGGCGATCAGGTGTGCGTCACCCGGTTGGCGACCGTGATGCCAGGCGTCGATTCGCTCGGCCCAGCGTTTGAGTGCTGGCGCGGTATAGCCGCTGGCGTAAAGCTCTTCAGCGCCGTGCAGCCGCAGGTAAACGAAGTCGCTGGTGAGGTCTTCGCGGTAAGGCCATTTGCCGGCGGTATCGGCGATCACCAGTGCGATGTTGTTGCGTTTGAGCAGGCGGACAAATTCGGGGTTGATGAAGCTTTCATTGCGGATTTCCACCGCGTGGCGCAACGGCTTTTTTCGATAGGCCTTGAGACTTGCGTGGCCGTGCAGGTGCGAATCGTGTTGCCGGGCGAGGGCGGCAGCCGCTTCGGTGTCGTGGGGTAACTGGCTGAGGAAGTGTTCGAACAGCTCGGCGTCGAATTTGAAGTTCGGCGGGAATTGCCAAAGGATCGGGCCGAGTTTTTCCTTGAGTTCCAGCACGCCGGAGGCAAAGAAGTTCGCCAGTGGAACGTGGATGTCACGCAAGCGACGGATATGGGTGATGAAGCGTGGCGCCTTGACGCTGAAGACGAAGTCGTCCGGGGTTTCGGCGTACCACTGGGCATAGCGTTCGGGCCGTTGCAGGGCGTAGAACGATCCATTGATTTCGATGCTGTTGACCGCGCGCGAAGCGAATTGCAGCTCGCGTTTCTGCGCCAGTCCTTTCGGGTAGAAACCCCCGCGCCACGGAGTGTAGCGCCAGCCGGAAATACCGATGTGAATCGTGGTCATGCCGTCCCTCCCGTGAAAAATCCCCTTACCGCCTGCGTTTGCTGATGACTGCGGGCGGTTCGGGAAAGTTTCGACGGCATTACGGACGGTGCATGCTCCCGAACACCACAAACCTCTGTGGGAGCTAGCCTGCTAGCGAAGGCGGCGGGTCAGTCAGCTTGTCTTTGACTGACACTTCGCAATCGCTAGCAGGCTAGCTCCCACAGGGGATTTGTGTTGAATCAATGGCCTGTGACGACGCGGGAATTGCTTTCGGCGTAGACCGGGCCGAGCCGATCAAGACGACCGCTCCATGCCGTAAGTGCCAGCGCCACCAGCACGACCAGGCCGCCGATCCATGCGGTGTGAATCAGGCCCAGGTGTTCAACGATCAGGCCGCCACCCCAGGCACCACCGGCAATCCCGAGGTTGAACGCGGCAATATTCAGCCCCGAAGCCACGTCCACTGCATGCGGTGTGTGGTGTTCGGCCTGACGCACCACATACACCTGAAGCCCCGGCACGTTACCGAAAGCGACGGCGCCCCAGACCAGCACTGTTGCGAGCGCGAGCCAAGGGTTTCCAGCGGTGAAAGTCAGTACGAACAGCACCGCAGCAAGCAGGGCGAAGATGATTTTCAGCGCGCTGATCGGCCCGCGTTTGTCCGCCAGTTTGCCGCCCCAGATATTGCCGGCCGCCACGGATACGCCGTACACCAGCAACACTAGGCTGACGGTGCCGGCACTGAAGCCGGAGATGTCCTGGAGGATTGGTGCGAGAAAAGTGAAAGCGATAAACGAGCCGCCGTAACCGATGGCGGTCATGGCGTACACCAGCAACAGGCGCGGCTGTTTCAGCACCTGCAATTGTTGCAGCAAGGATGCCGGTTTGCTGTGGGCGATGTTTTTCGGCACGTAGATCAAGCTGCCGATGAACGCGATCACACCCAGCGCCGATACGGCGAGGAAGGTTTCACGCCAGCCGAAATGCTGACCGATAAACGTGCCCAACGGCACACCAGTGACCAGCGCCACCGTCAGGCCGGTGAACATGATCGCAATCGCGCTGGCGGCTTTTTCCTTCGGCACCAGACTGGTGGCGATGGTCGAGCCGATCGAGAAAAACACGCCGTGGGCGAGGCCAGTGACGATCCGCGCGAGCACCAGCGATTCATAGCTCGGCGCGAGCCAGGCCAGCAAGTTACCGAGGGTGAACAACACCATCAGCGACAGCAGCAACAGTTTGCGCGGGACTTTGCCGGTGAGGGCGGTCAGCACCGGCGCGCCGATGGCAACGCCCAGCGCATAGAGACTGACCAGTAGCCCGGCGGAGGGCAGGCTGACGCCGAGATCGGCGCCAATGGTGGGAAGCAGGCCAACGATGACGAACTCGGTCGTCCCGATGGCGAAAGCGCTGAGGGTCAGCGCGAGCAGGGCAATGGGCATGACGGCACTCCTGGGGTGAGTTGATTGGATGGAGCGCAGTGTCGGGGTTTGGTGGGGGCGGAAAAATACAGGGGTGGGCATTTGATATTTGCCTTGGGCGCAAAGATCCCGGCGGCAACACCGAGTCCTGTGGTGAGGAGATTTTGTGGCGAGGGGATTTATCCCCGTTGGGTTGCGAAGCGACCCCAAAACCAGAGCCCGCCTGCTTCTCTGGCATATCGGTTGTTCGGTTGACGACTGCTGCGCAGCCGAACGGGGATAAATCCCCTCGCCACGGGAGCCAATGTTCGGCACGCAAATCAGGTGAAAACCGAACTTGCCGGGCATTTACCGATCAGTTCCTTACAGGTTCAGCCAAGGGAGATCGGAGTTTTGGTCAAGTTCAGGGTCGCGATTCTGCTGGGAGCATTACTGTTTCTCGGCGCCAACGAGCTAGAAGCCGCCGTATTGCCGGGCCTCCCGGCGGCCAGCACCAAAGCGGCGGAGCCGGAGCCCATCGTCCAGGGCGGTCTGCTTGGCGCCATCAGTTCCAGCATCGACGATGTGCAGGACAAACTCGATCTCAACGAGCATCTGGTCGATGCCTGGCGCCTGCGTGCCGACCGTGCCGCAGACGAAGTCGACAGACTGGTCAATCAACCCTCGGATCGCTCGGGCTGGAGCGTCGCCGGAGATTTCCTGATGCTCTCCGGCGTATGGCTCGGCACGTTCGCCGTGCTCACGGTGCTTGGCAGTCTGTTGGCCAAACGCCTGCGCGAAGGTCGCTGGTTGCGCACTCGGCAACGTAGCCAGGATCTGCTCGGCTATCTGCTGCCGTACACGCTGCCCGCGCTGATCTGCCTGCCATTGACCCTGTATGTCAGCCACTTTCTTGAGGCCTCGGTCGGGCGAGCGCTGGCGCTGTGTTTTGCTTATGCCACCAGCAGCGGGATTTTCTCCACCTCGATGTTGTTGTGCGTGGTGGTGATGTTCAACGTCGGCCACAAACGACCGGCGGCACGCATCATCCGCGATTACTGTCCGCGACCGCTGTTCCTGATCGGCTTCCTCGCCGCCCTCAGCGATGCGCTGACCAGTCCGCAGATCGCCCGACAACTGGGCGGCAATATCACCAGCAGCGTCGCGGTGTTCACCGGGCTGACGGCGTCGATCATCTTCGGCTTGCTGGTGATTCGCCTGCGTCGGCCAGTGGCGCACCTGATCCGCAACCGCCCGCTGGCGCAGCGCTTGAAACAGCCGTCATTGCAGGAGTCGCTGCGGATTTTTTCCGGGCTCTGGTACTGGCCGATTGTGCTGATGGTGCTGGTCTCGGCAGTCAATCTGATCGGTATCGGCGAGGACAATCAGAAAGCCCTGCGCTGTGCGTTGTTCACCACGGTGTTGTTGATCGGTACGGTGTTTCTCAGCACCGTCCTCCAGCATTTGTTCAAGTCACGAAAAGCCGAGGCGATTCAGCGCAGCAGCGCCTACAAGGAGCGTTTTCTCAGTCTGTTGCATGCCTTGTTGCGGATCGTCATCGCGATTGCCTTCATCGATATTCTCGGGCGGATCTGGGGTGTGTCGCTGATCGACTTTGCCCAGAGCAGCACGGTCGGGCGGGCGATCAGCGATTCGCTCAGTCGTATCGGCCTGATCTTTCTGGTGACATGGCTGTTGTGGGTGGTGCTCGACACGGCGATTCAAGAAGCGTTGAAACCACCGGTCAGCAAACGTGGAGCGCGCCAGCCCAGTACGCGGGTGAAAACCATCCTGCCGCTGCTGCGCAATGCGATCAAAATCATTCTGGTGGTGATCTGCGCAATCACCACCATGGCCAATCTGGGGATCAACGTTGCGCCGCTGTTGGCGGGTGCCGGGGTGGTCGGTCTGGCGATTGGTTTTGGCTCGCAGCAACTGGTGCAAGACGTGATCACCGGGCTGTTCATCATCATCGAGGACACGCTGTCGATTGGCGACTGGGTGGTGCTCGACTCCGGGCATGCCGGCACCGTCGAGGGTCTGACTATCCGCACCTTGCGCCTGCGTGACGGCAAGGGTTTTGTGCACTCGGTGCCGTTCGGGCAGATCAAGGCTGTCACCAATCAGTCGCGGCAATTCGCGTACGCGTTTTTCTCGGTGCAGTTCACTTACGACACGGACGTCGACAAGGCCATTGAATTGATCCGCGAGACCGGTGATTCAATCCGCGAAGACCCGTTCCTCAAGTACAACCTGCAAGGGGCGCTGGATGTGTTTGGCGTGGACAAGATGGATCTGAATGGCGTGGTGCTGACGGCGCAGTTCCGTACGGTGTCGGGTGGGCAATATGCGGTGAGCCGGGCGTTCAATCAGCGCTTGAAAAAGCTTGTGGATAACTGCCCGACGGTGCATTTCGCGCAGACTTATCCACAGCAGGTTTTGTTGCCGAAGCGGCAGGAGGATGAGGTGGTGGCGCCGGAGCATTCTTCGGTTGTGTTGCCGGAGCAGACCCGGACTTAGCAGGGGATTTTTTGGTGGGCCTGCCGGCCTCTTCGCGGGCAAGCCCGCTCCCACAGGGTTCTGTGTGATGCAGAGGTAGAGGCCAGATCACAAATCACTGTGGGAGCGGGCTTGCCCGCGAAGAGGCCAGAACAGACAACATCAATGCCGGATCAGTTTGTCCCGCACATTCGTCATGACCTCCGGCTCCAGATCCCCCCAAAACTGCGGTTTGCCGGCAATCTCTGCCGCCACCGCAATCCCGTCCCGATACACCAGCCGATTACTCGCCAGCGCCGGCACTTTCGTCCCCGGCAACAAAGTCCCGGCCAGATTCAGCGGATCGACCCCGCACACCGCAATCAGGCTTCCATCATGTGGCCGCCGACGTACCTCGCGCAGCAGCGGAATCGCTTCCGGCAGCGCAAATTGTTCCCCGGCCAAACCACTGACAAACCGCCCGCCACGAATCTCCCCGCGTGCTTCCAACCGATGCAGCGTGCGCAACAACTCACGCCAACTCGGCAGCCAGTCAGCCTCACGCTCCAGCAAACGCCAGAACACCACGCCATAGCGGCGCAGCAAGGTCATGGCGATATGTTCCAGCGCCTCGGACGAATCCTTGGCCAGCGGCGCCGGCCCACGCCGCAGCAGGGCCCAGCGCCCGGCGTCATCCATGCCGCCGACAAACGCCCCGCGTCCACGTCGACTGCTGCGTTGCTGGCGCTTGCTCGCCGGGGTGATCAGTGCCCGCAGTCCGGCGAAGCTGTCGGCGTTGACCAGCCCGGCACCGACCAATTCCTGCAAGGCTATTTCCAGTTCCGAGCGCAGCAGGTGCGCCTCGTGAATCAACTCATCAAAAAACAATGCGCCGTGCTGACTCAACGCCTCAAACACCTTCCGGGTTTTCGCTGACAACTCGCTGACCGGCGTCTGTTCGGCCAACGCGCTCCACAACCCGACCATGGCTCGCGGAAGCAACACGATTGGCGTGCTGCGCAACGCGGTGCCGCTGAGTTTTTGCCGGGCGCTGAGGCGTGTCCACACCAGTTTGCCGTTGCGGCACAGATCATCCAGCCAGCTCGGCGAATAGTCCTTGAGCCGCGCCGGAAGAATATCGCTGTCCCACGCCGAAGCCGCCGCTGGATAACCTTCGAACTGACCGACAATCGCCGGCAACACGGCACTGCCCTGCCCACGGGTGGCGAGCGTTAGATGCTGCCAGTCGAACAGGAAACGCATGAAATCCTGCAACGCCACCGGTTCGATTTCCCGGCGCAGACGCTTGACCGTGTAGCGATGAATTCGCGCCAACAGATGCCGCTCGCACCATTGCTCGATGCTCAGCCCCGGGGTGAACTGCCCGCGTAACACATAACCTTCGCGTTCCAGTTGTGCGAGGGCTTGGGTTACTTGATTCGCAGGTAGCGCGAGTGGTTCGGCAATGGCTTGCAATTGCAGCGGGCCGAAGGCGCCGAGGCGAGCGCGGATCACCTCGACCAAGGCGTCTTCGCCAGACCAGACCTCATCGAAACCGGGCAGTGCTTCCAGCGCTGGCTGCACGCTGGCCTGTGGATAAAGCGCTTGCAGGCAACTCAGCCGTTCGCGTGCGAGCCAAAGTGAATGCTCAGGATCAATCTGCAAGCGGCAGGCGCGACCACCTTCAGCCAGGGTTTGCAGCCATTCGCTCCACTGCGGATTGGCCTGCACTTCTGCATCGCTGATGCACGCCAGACTCATCAGCGCCTCGTGCATTTCATCGACATTGCCCGGCGCCGGCCAGGCCTCTTCCCGCACGGCTGCGATGGCGTCGGCGTCGAGGGCGTCGAGATCATCGGTGGATTGCGGATCGCTCCAGCGCCGATTGATCACCGCTTGTGTGCGGCGTTCTTCCAGCGGCGCGTCGTCGAGAAAGGTGTAGGGCCGGGCGCTGAGAATTTCTGCGGCGAGCGGCGAGGGTGCGGGCAAATCGCGGCTGATAAGGCGCACGTCGCCACGTTCCATGCGTCGCAACAGATCGAGCCAGCCTTCGCTGTCCATCGCCTCGTGCAGGCAATCGTCGAGGGTCTGTTCAACCAAGGGATGGTCGGGGATTTCACGTTCGCCGGCGAGGTTTTCCAGGCAGGCGATCTGGTCCGGAAAGACGCTGGCGATCAGGTCCTCGCTTTTCATCCGCTGGATTTGTGGCGCGACTTTGCGTCCGCCGGTAAAACGCGGCAAGGCCAGCGCGACTCCGGCGTTCCAGCGCCAGCGCACACCGAACAGCGGTGCATCGAGAATCGCCTGAATCAGGATGTGCTCGGCGCTGTTGCTGTGCAGATAACGCCAGACTTCATCGAGTTCAAAGCTGTGGCTGGTGGAGAGCGAAAGCACAATCGCGTCTTCACTGGCGGCCGCCTGCAATTCGAAGTTGAAGGTGCGGCAAAAGCGCTTGCGCAAGGCCAGGCCCCAGGCGCGATTGATCCGGCTGCCGAACGGCGAATGAATGATCAGTTGTGTGCCGCCGGACTCGTCGAAAAACCGTTCCATCAGCAGCGTGTCCTGCGATGGCAGGGCGCCGAGTGTCTGGCGAGCGCGGGCGAGATATTCGACCAGTTGTTCGGCGCTGGCCAGATTGAGGCCGAGGGTCGTGGTCAACCAGTCGAGCGCCGGTTGCAGATTGCCGGGGCTGGCGCCGAGCAGTTCATCCAGTTGCGCTTGCAGGCGCGCCACGGCGGATGACAATTCCGCGCTGCGCCCCGGCGCTTCACCGAGCCAGAACGGGATGGTCGGCGGCTGACCCTGCGCGTCCTCGACGCGGACCTTGCCGGTCTCGACGCGCAAAATCCGGTAGGAGGTATTGCCGAGCTGGAACACATCGCCGGCAATGCTTTCCACGGCGAAGTCTTCGTTGACGCTGCCGATGTTCAAGCCCTGAGGTTCGAGCAGCACGCTGTAGTCGGCGTTATCGGGGATAGTGCCGCCGCTGGTCACGGCGGCCAGTTGTGCGCCGCGACGGCCGCGCAAGGTGCGGCTGACCGCATCACGATGCAGATAGGCGCTGCGTATTCCCTGTCGACCGTTGTAGCCTTCGGCGAGCATCTGTAGCAGCGCCTGATAATGTTTTTCGTCGAGATCGCGGTACGGCGAGGCCTTGCGGAACGTCGCCAGCAGCGCGTCTTCCGACCATTCCCGGCAACTGACTTCGGCGATGATCTGCTGCGCGAGAACGTCCAGCGGTGCGACGGGAATGTGCAAGGTGTCGAGTTCGCCGCGCCGCACGCAGTCGAGCAGGGCGGCGCATTCGATCAGATCATCACGAGTGGTGGCGAACAATCGGCCTTTGGGCGTTCCGCCGACCTGGTGCCCGGAACGGCCAACCCTTTGCAGGAATCCGGCAATCGAACGCGGTGAGGCGATCTGGCAGACCAGATCGACTTCGCCGATGTCGATCCCCAGTTCCAGCGAGGCAGTGGCGATCAGCACTTGCAGTTCGCCGCGCTTGAGCCGTTGCTCGGCGTCGAGGCGAAACTCTTTGGCCAGACTGCCGTGGTGCGCCGCTACCGCTTGTTTGCCGAGGCGTTCGCTGAGGTGCCGGCTCAGGCGTTCGGCGAGGCGTCGGGTGTTGACGAATATCAGTGTGGTGCGGTGTTCGCGGGCCAGTTCGGCGAGGCGGTCGTAAACCAGTTCCCAGACGTCATTGGCCATCACTGCGGATAACGGCACTGGCGGCACTTCGATTCCCAGATCCCGTGGGCGGGCGTGGCCGATGTCGATGATTTCGCAGGGGCGATCGACGCCAACCAGAAACCGCGCCACCGCCTCAATTGGCTTTTGCGTGGCCGAGAGGCCGATGCGCGTCAGCGGTTCTGCGCACAGCGCCTGCAAGCGTTCCAGGCTCAACGCCAGGTGAGTGCCGCGTTTGCTGGCGGCGACGGCGTGGATTTCGTCGATGATCACCGTGCGCGTGGTGCCGAGCATTTTGCGTCCGGACTCGGAGCCGAGCAGCACGTAGAGCGACTCCGGCGTGGTCACCAGAATGTGCGGCGCGGTTTTGCGCATGGCCGCCCGGTCTTTCTGCGGGGTGTCGCCGGTGCGTACGGCGGTGCTGATTTCCAGTGGCGGCAGATTCATCTGGCGCAACTGTTCGGTGATGCCGGCGAGGGGATTTTGCAGGTTGATCTGGATATCGTTGGACAACGCCTTGAGCGGCGAGACGTAGACCACCAGGGTTTCGTCGGGCAAGCCTTCGGCGCTTTCCAGGCCACGGTGTACAAGGTCGTCGAGTACCGCGAGGAACGCGGTAAGGGTTTTACCGGAACCGGTGGGCGCGGCGATCAATGTCGAGCGACGCTGGCGGATCAACGGCCATGCGCGGGCCTGGGCGGCGGTGACCGTCGGGAATGTGTTGTTGAACCAGGCGCTGACGGCGGGGTGAAAGCCTGCCAGGGCCACGTCCTTGGGGATGGGCAGATTCATGCTTCAAGTTATGCGGGCGTGGGCTTGAAGATGCAAGTACCGCTGGGGATCTCGAGTGACCTTCAGGGCCTCATCGCTGGCAAGCCAGCTCCCACAGGTTTTGTATGCACCGCAATCTCTGTGGGAGCTGGCTTGCCAGCGATGGGGCCAGTCGCCATGTTACAAATCCCGGATATCGATACTTTACGGGTGACGGTTGCGCACTAAACCCGCAAAATGCAACGATTCCGGCAATTATCGACGATGGCGCCACAAGCGCTGTCGCCAAAGCCATCGTTCCAACCAGACTGGGCCTGCTGACTCTATGCGAATGCGCCTTATGTTACTGGGCGGCGGAAATGCCCTTGGGCAGGCGCTGATTCGCCTCGGTGCGGAAGAAGACATCGGTTTCCTCGCCCCCCGCCCGCCCGAAGACGGCTGGGATGCCGCGAGCCTGACGCAACTGCTCGACGACACCCGTCCTGATGCGTTGATCAACCTTGCCTACTATTTCGACTGGTTCCAGGCCGAAACGGTCAGCGAAAGCCGTCTGGCCGGGCAAGAGCGCGCCATCGAGCGTCTGGCCGAACTGTGCCAGCATCACAACATCGTCCTGGTGCAGCCTTCCAGTTATCGGGTGTTCGACGGCTCGCGCGCGACCGCCTACAGCGAAAAAGATGAACCGGTGCCACTTGGCCTGCGTGGTCAGGCGTTGTGGCGCATCGAGCAAAGCGTGCGTGCGACGTGCCCGCAGCATGTGCTGTTGCGTTTCGGCTGGCTGCTCGACGACAGCGCCGACGGCACGCTCGGGCGTTTCCTCGCTCGCGCCGAACAGCCGGACGAACTGTTGCTGGCCGATGATCGCCGGGGCAATCCGACCCCGGTCGACGATGCGGCGCGAGTGATCATCTCGGTGCTCAAGCAACTCGATTGCGCGGCGCCGCTGTGGGGCACTTACCACTACGCCGGCCACGAAGCGACCACACCGCTGGCGCTGGGACAGGCAATTCTCACCGAAGCGCGCAGCCTGCATGAGCTGGCCATCGAAGCACCGACCGCTCAGGCTCACGCCGCGCGCCCGGACGCTGCCGAAGAGCCACAACACGCGGTGCTCGCCTGCAAGAAAATTCTGCACACATTCGGGATCAAACCGCGCGCCTGGCGCGCCGCACTCCCGGGCTTACTGGATAGGTTTTATCGTCATGGTTGATGGTCCTGTTTTAATCACCGGCGGTGCCGGTTTCATCGGTTCGCACCTGACCGACGCGTTGCTGGCCAATGGTCATTCGGTGCGGATTCTTGATGATCTGTCGACCGGCAAACGCAGCAATCTGCCGCTGGACAATCCCAAGGTCGAACTGATCGTCGGCGATGTTGCCGATGCTGCGCTGGTGGCACGGGCGATGCTCGGTTGCAGCGCGGTTGCGCATTTGGCCGCCGTGGCTTCGGTGCAGGCATCGGTGGACGATCCGGTGAAGACGCACCAGAGCAATTTCATCGGCACCTTGAATGTCTGCGAAGCCATGCGCCAGGCCGGGGTCAAGCGTGTGCTGTTCGCTTCGAGCGCGGCGGTATACGGCAACAACGGCGAAGGCGAGTCGATTGACGAGGACACGCCAAAAGCACCGCTGACACCGTATGCCTCGGACAAACTGGCCGGTGAGCATTACTTCGATTTCTACCGTCGCCAGCACGCGCTGGAACCGGTGATTTTCCGTTTCTTCAACATCTTCGGCCCACGGCAGGACCCGTCCTCGCCGTACTCCGGGGTGATCAGCATTTTCAGCGAACGCGCGCAGAAGGGCTTGCCGATCACTGTATTTGGTGACGGCGAACAGACGCGTGATTTCCTCTACGTCGAAGATCTGGTGCAGATTCTGGTTCAGGCGCTGGAAAAGCCTGAAGTGCAAATCGGCGCGGTCAATGTTGGCTGGAACAAGGCGACGAATCTCAAGCAGATGCTTGAGTCGCTGCGTGCGGTAGTCGGTGAGTTGCCGCCGATCAGTTATGGTCCGGCACGCTCCGGTGACATCCGCCATTCGCGGGCGAACAACAGTCGCTTGATCGAGCGCTTCGACCTGCCCCAGGAAACGCCGATGAGTGTCGGGTTGGCGCGACTGCTCGGCAAATAAGCTTTTCGCAGACATGAAAAAGGCGCCTTTTGACAGGCGCCTTTTTCACGGCCGGAATTTGTCGCTATCCCTGTGGCGAGGGGATTTATCCCCCGTTCGACTGCATTGCAGTCGCCGTCAGTATCAAGCCTGCTCACCCAAAGCCTCATTCACCACCACGCGAATGTTCCTTAGAACTTGTAGCCCAGACCGACCATGTACACAAATGGATCGACATCAACATTCACTTTGGCCCGAGTGCCCTGGGCCACGGCGTTGTTGTCGACAGTGGCGCGGGTATCGATGTCGATGTAGCGCACCTGGGCGTTGAGCATGATGTTGTCGGTCAGCATGTAGTCCGCGCCGACCTGCCATGCCAGACCCCAGGAGTTTTTCGCCTTGAAGTTGCTGAAACCGTTGGCCTGCGCTTCGCTGCCGACGTGCTCGTCGTAGATCCAGGTGTAGTTGATACCGCCGCCGACGTAGGGCTGGAACGGCGATTTCGAATCCAGCGGGTAGTACACGACGCTGAGGGTTGGCGGCAGGTGTTTCAGGGTACCGAGTTTGCCGTTGGCAGCTGGCAGCGCGGTGCCTTTGATTTTCACGTCATGCTCGAACGGAGTGGCCGCCAGCAACTCGATACCGATGTTGTTGGTGAGCATGTAAGCGAAGTTGAGACCCAGCTGGGTGTCGCTGCTCATTGTCGCCTTGCCGCCCAGATTGGTGCCGCTCAACGGACCCTGATCGACCTTGACGTTGGAGCTGTCGGCCTTCGGGTTGACGGTGATCGCACCGGCGCGGATGAGGATGTCACCGGCTTCGTGGGCGTGGGCGAGAGGGGCTGCGAGCGCAAGGGCAAACAGCGAGGCGCTGAGCAAGGACTTGTTCATGGGGGCTCCAGAGGACGTTAAAAATTTCTGATGTCCTATGGTACGAAGCCAACTGATACGGTCTTTTGACTCAGCTCAATGAAACACTCATCCCTGCAGGTTTTGTGGAACCTTGGCCGGCCCCATCGCCAGCAGGCTGGCTCCCACAATGGATCTGTGTCTGAACCCAAATCCCCTGTGGGAGCTAGCCTGCTAGCGATGACAATCGATCAAACAACACAGAACCGACAGATTCACTCCTGCAATTCATACACATAAATCTTGTCCGCCTCCATCTGATACCCGGCATCCGCCAGTTCACTGCTGGACGCCTTGACCTGCAACGGCCCTTCAACCCAGTACGGCTGATACAGCTCATCAAGCTTCACGCCGACTTCGCTTTTCACATGCACGATCTGGTTCGACGGCGGTGGCGGCACATGGATGCACGCGCCGAAATACGGCACCAGCAAGAAGTCCGTGGTACGGCCTTCTTCGCTGACTTCCAGCGGCACGATATAACCCGGCAGGCGAATGTTCTGCCCGTCGAGGCTCTGCACCACCGGCGCATCGGGCAGGTCCTGTTTCGCAGCCGGCGCGGCTTCGGCGGACAGCGCATCGCCCATCTTCGACATGTCGTGCAGCGGCGTCATGTTCGGCACTTCGGGGGCGGCGTCCGGCGGAATCATCTCCGACCAGGTCAGATCTTTTGGCGCCGCTGCCCACACGGGCAGGGCGACCAGCAATAACAGCGCGAGTACAGCGCGGGGCATGGTGAACATCCTCATAAACGGATCGACAAGCCGTCGGCCAACGACTGGCGATACGCACGCCAGGCCGGCACGCTACCCATCAGCAGCGCGGCCGCCAGAATGCCACCGAGCAGCGTCCATTCATACTCGCTCGGCCAGGCCAGCGGCAGAAACAGACCGTAGTTGGCCTGCACGTAACCCTGCGCAGCAGCGATGCCGATATACAACAACGCCAGCCCGGCGATGACACCGGTCAGCGCCAGAGCGAAAGCTTCCAGTATCAACAGACTCGCGATGTGCCACGGTCGCGCGCCGACCGAGCGCAGAATCGCCATCTCGCGGCGACGTTCATTGAGGCTGGTGAGAATCGCCGTAAGCATGCCGATCAACCCGGTCAGCACCACGAACAGCGAGACCACGAAGAGGGCTTTTTCGGCGGTGCTCATCAGGCTCCACAACTCCTGCAACGCCACGCCCGGCAGAATCGCCAGCATCGGTTCGCCACGGAACTCGTTGATCTCGCGTTGCAGGGCGAAGGTGGAAATCTTGCTGTTGAGGCCAAGCATGAACGCGGTAATCGCTTGCGGCGTCAGGTCCATGTTGCGCGCCTGATCAGCGCTGATCCGGCCTTTGCCCTGCGCCGGCACGCCGTTGTGCCAGTCGATATGGATCGCTTCCATGCCGCCGAGGCTGATGTGCAGCGTGCGATCCACAGGGGTGCCGGTGCGCTTGAGAATACCGACCACGGTGAACGGTTTGTCGTCGTGTTTGACCAGACTGATCACCGCCACACCGTGGGCCAGCACCAGTTTGTCGCCGAGCTTGTAGTGCAGCGCATCGGCGACTTCGGCACCGAGCACCACTTCGAACGGATCGGTGGCGAAGGGGCGACCGTCGGCCAGTTCCAGATGTTGCTGGCGACCGTACTGGTAATGCTCGAAATAGGCTTCGGTGGTGCCCATCACGCGGTAGCCACGATGGGAGTCGCCGAGGGACATCGGGATCGCCCACTTCACTTTCGGGTTGGCGGCGAAGTGTTCGAAGCTGTCCCAGCGGATGTTGTTGGTGGCGTTACCAATGCGGAACACCGAGTACAGCAGCAGGTTCACCGAACCCGAGCGCGCGCCGACGATCAGGTCGGTGCCACTGATGGTGCTGGCGAAACTGGCTTTGGCCTCGGTGCGCACCCGTTCGACGGCGAGCAGCAGGCACACCGACAGGGCGATGGCGAATGCGGTTAGCAGGGCGGTGAAGCGGCGGTTAGCCAGGCTAGCCATGGCCAGACGGAACAAATACATCTCAGACCTCGGCAGACGTGGCGGCGCGATTGAGCTCGGCCAGGGACAGATGACGGTCGAACAGCGGCGCAAGGCTCTGGTCGTGGCTGACGAACAACAAGCTCGATCCTGCCTCGCGACATTCGGCGAACAGCAGCCGAATGAAGTTTTCCCGGGCGTCGTAATCCAGTGCCGAAGTCGGTTCGTCGGCGATCACCAGTTCCGGTTGGCCGATCAACGCCCGCGCGGCCGCGACGCGTTGTTGCTGACCGATCGACAGTGAGTCGGCGCGGCGGCTGAGGATGCTTTCGTCCTTCAGACCCAAATGGGCGAGCAGGGTGGCGGCGGCTTGATCGACACTGCCGTGGCGCTGTTTGGCGCGCTGGGCCCGCAGCTTCGAGAAGTGGCAAGGCAGTTCGACGTTCTCGCGTACCGAAAGAAACGGCAGCAGGTTGAACTGCTGGAAGATGTAGCCGGTGTGATCAACGCGAAAAGTATCGCGGGCGCCGGCACCGAGTTCGGTCAGTTCCTGGCCGAGCAGGCGGATGCTGCCGCGATCCGGTTTCTGCACGCCGCCGAGCAAGCCGAGCAGGGTGGTCTTGCCACTGCCGCTGGGGCCTTTGAGAAACAGGGTTTCGCCGGGTTCGAGGCGAAACGCCGGGATGTCCAGCAGTTGCGGGTGACCGGGCCAACTGAAGCCCAGGTCGGACAGTTCGATGAGTGCTTGAGTCATGGCGCCGATTTCAAGAGTTGAACATGCAACCCCTGTGGGAGCGAGCTTGCTCGCGAAAGCGCTGGATCAGCCGACATCGATAGTGACTGGTCGATAGCATTCGCGAGCAAGCTCACTCCTACAGGGGTTCTTCAGTGAGTTTAGAACTTCAGGGCAGCAGCCTTGGCCGTGACTTCCGTACCTTGCTGACCGTTCGGGCTGATCAGTTGTACCTGAATTTTCTGGGTCGCCGGGAAGGTATTGAAGATGTTCGCCAGATCCAGCGTCTTCAGTGCACCCGGAGTGGCGCAGGTGAATTGGTAGTGCGCGTGGATTTCGCTGTGCTCGTGGTGATGCTCTTCACCAGCCTTGGCCGGTTGGTCGTGGTCATCATCGTCATGATCGTCGGCATCCGGCTTGTCGCCGAACAATGGACTTTCCAATTCCTGGCTGGATACTTTGCAACCAGCTGCGGCGGGCAGGTTGAACAGCGCCAACGGCTTCTCCAGTTGGGCGCGAGCAGCGGCGACCTTGGCTTTGTCGGCATCGCTGGTGGCGGCGTGTTCGAAGCCCACCAGGTTCATCGCCGGGCTTTCCAGCTCCAGTTCCAGGGTCTGGCCGTCGAGCGCTGCATTGAGGCGGCCGACGCCATGTTCGTGGGCGCCGAGGCTGCCGTGTTCATGATCATGGTCGTGCTCATCGGCGGCGTGGGCGATGGCCAGCGGCAACAGGGCAAACGGCAAAGCGAGCAGCAGACGACGCATGGCGGTCTCCGGGAAGTAAAGTGAAGAGTTTGTTATGTAATCTTATAACGAAAGTGCGCAGAGTTTGCCCGCCTGCTTGGCGTTGCACAAGTCCCATGGGAGCATGTAGGTCAGAAATGTGCAGGAGCGAAGCTAATGTTGCGGATACGCGGAACCGTCGGCGACTTGCCGGTGGATTTGACTTTGGAACTGGATGACAGCGATTGGGCACGGCTCGGTTCGGCACTGGGTGCGCAGACGCCAACCGCTCAAGCTGAGACTGCTGCGACGCCAGCGGCGAAACCGCTGAATCAGGACGATGCGTTGTGGCAGGTCGCCAAGGATTTGCTGCGCAAGGCCGGACAACTCAGCGGGCCGGATCTGCTGGAACAGCTTGAAGGACTGACCGGCAGTGCGGCAGCGGGCAAGCGCTTGCTGGTGCGCTTGCGCCATTCGACGCAAGTCAAAGTCGCCAGTGGTGGGGATACGCCGCTCTACAGCTGGATCGAATAGACAGCAAAAGATCGCAGCTTTCTACAGGGAAATGCATTCCAAAGTAGGAGCTGCGGCACGCTGCGATCTTTTGATCTTCTTAATAAAGCGCCGCAAACAGCTTGCGTCGGTACACCGTCACCAGCGGATGATCATTGCCCAACAGCTCAAACACCTGCAGCAAGGTCTTGTGCGGCAAGCCTTCGCTGTAGCTGCGATTGCGGATGAACAGCTTGAGCAATGCATCCAGCGCCGCTTCGTATTGCTGGCGGGCCAGTTGCTGGATTGCCAGCTGATACAGCGCTTCATCGTCTTGCGGATTTTGCGCCAGACGACTTTTCAGGTCGGCGGCGTCCGGCAGATCCTTGGCCAGACCGAGGAACTTGATTTGCGCCTTGGCCCCGGCCAGCGCGGCTTTGTGCTCATCGCTCTTGACCGCATCGAGCACGGCTTGCGCTTCGCCCAGTTCACCGCGCTCGGTGAGGCAGCGGGCGTAAAGGATCAGCGCTTTGGCGTTGGTGTTGTCTTCATTGAGCAGCACCACCAGCGTGGCTTCGGCGTCCGCATAGCGGCCTTCATCGAACAGCGCCTGCGCCTGTTCGAACGGATCGGCAGCGACTGGCGGTGGCATCTGCACATGCGGTTCGAGCAAGGCGCGCACGGCGGATTCCGGTTGTGCGCCGGCAAAACCGTCCACCGGTTGACCGTCCTTGAACAGCACCACGGTCGGCAGGCTGCGGATGCCGAAGCGCGAAACGATGTCCGGCTCGACGTCGCAATTGACCTTGGCCAGCAGCAATTCACCCTGATAGCTCTCGGCGATGGTTTGCAGCATCGGCATCAGCGCCTTGCACGGGGCACACCATTCGGCCCAGAAATCCACCAGCACCGGTTTTTGGAAAGAAGCCTCGATCACCGACTGATCGAAGTCGGCCGTCGTGGCGTCGAAAATGTACGGCGTTTGCTGACTCATGGGGGATCTCGTAAAAGCGTGGATGGGGCAACTATACGGCTTGGCGGGGTGTGGCCGGAAGCGGCGCAGGTTTGAGAGGGCTGTCGCCAGGCAGGACGCCTTCGCCAGCAGGGCTGGCTCCCACAGGGGATTTGTGAACGACACAGATCCAATGTGGGAGCCAGCCTGCTGGCGATGCTTTCAGCTAACGCCGCGCATGGTAGAGGCTGACATAGCGAAACTCTTCCGGCTCGGCCAGATCCGGCAGCGTCATCGCCTCAAGCATTTCAATGCGCCGATACAACGGATGACGAAAATCCCGCACCCGCGAATCCGCCACCAACGCTTCCCGGCCTCGGCTGAGGAAAGCATCCAGCAATGGCAGATTTTCCCGGTCATACAACACGTCTGCCACCAGGATCAGATCAAAGCGATCCGCCTCGGCGAAGAAGTCCGTCGAATAACCCATCTGCACATCATTGAGTTCGGCATTCGCCCGGCACGCGGCAATCGCCAGAGGATCGAGATCACAAGCCACCACCTCCAGCGCACCGGCCTTCACCGCAGCAATCCCGGCGATCCCGGAACCGGCGCCGAAATCCAGTACCCGTTTGCCCCGGACCCACTCCGGAAACTGCGCCAGATAGCGCGCCACCGCCAGACCGCTGGCCCAGCAGAAGCTCCAGTACGGCGGCTCGTGCAGAATCCGCCGGGTTTCATCGGGGCTGAAGGCGCGATCCATGTTGTCGCCGTCGATCAGCCATAGCTTCAGATCGGTGTCCGGCAGCGGGCAAGCCACCAGCCGGGCATCGCCGAGCAATTCACCTAATGCCTGTTGCAGGTCGAACGGTGCATTCATGGTGCTTTGACGAATTGCAGCTGTCCCAGCGCCTGGGTGGTCGGCTGAGTGATGGTCTGCGACGGCAGATGCAGGATCAACTGACCGGACTGGCTGGCGCGACCACGCAATTCAACGCGGGCACCGGCCGGAAAGGCTTCCGGGTTGAAACGCAGGCGGAACGGCAGAATCTGGTTGTTGCCGATCAGGCTGGAACTGGCGAGCAATTGTTGCGGACGATCCTTTTCATCGATCACCAGCAACGCCAGTTCGACTTCGGCACCGGCCGGCACGCCTTGCAGGGTGCCACTCAGTTCACGTTGATAGGCCGGCAGCGGGCCAAGATCAGCGGCCTCTTTGGCTTTTTTCTGCGCCTGTTGCGGCGCCGGGCCCGGGGTTGGCGGCTGCGGCTTGGGTTTGTCGCTGCCGCAGGCCACCAGCAGGCTGAAAAGACTGAGCAAAATGAGCGGACGTAACGGCATTGGCTGCTCCAGCAAAATGAAATCCATGGATCAAACGATCATGCCAGTCTGTATACCGCAAACCCTATGGCTTGTCTTGCCACCGGGATGCGCTACCATGGCCCTCCCTTTTTTTGTTGCCAGCCACCATGCACTGTCCCTTCTGCGGTGCCAACGACACCAAGGTCATCGACTCGCGTCTGGTCGCCGAGGGCGAACAGGTGCGCCGCCGGCGTGAATGCCTGGCCTGCGGCGAACGTTTCACGACATTCGAGACCGCCGAACTGGTGTTGCCGCGCCTGATCAAAACCGATGGCAGCCGCCAGCCGTTCGACGAAGAAAAACTCCGCGCCGGCATGCAACGCGCCCTGGAGAAACGTCCGGTAAGCGTCGAGCGCCTCGAATCCTCTCTGGTTCACATCAAGCACAAGCTGCGCGCTACTGGCGAGCGCGAGGTCAAATCCCTCGTGGTCGGCGAACTGGTGATGGCCGAGCTGCAAAAGCTTGATGAGGTCGCCTATATCCGCTTCGCTTCGGTGTACAAGCGCTTTCAGGATCTCAACGAGTTCCGCGAAGAGATCGACCGCCTCGCCCGCGAACCGGTGAAAGAATGACCACTGCCGCCGAGCAGGCGATCCTCGACGCCCACTTCATGGCCCGTGCGCTGGAACTGGCGCGCAAAGGTCACTTCACCACGCACCCCAATCCCCGGGTTGGCTGCGTGATCGTGCGGGACGGGCAGATTGTCGGCGAAGGCTGGCATGAACGCGCCGGCGAACCGCATGCCGAAGTCCACGCCTTGCGCGCTGCCGGTGAACTGGCCCGGGGCGCGACCGCTTACGTCACCCTTGAACCTTGCAGTCACCATGGGCGTACGCCGCCGTGCGCCGATGGGCTGGTGAGTGCCGGTGTCGGGCGGGTGGTTGCGGCGATGCGTGATCCGAATCCACAAGTGGCCGGCCGTGGTTTGCAGCGTCTGGCGGATGCCGGTATCGCCACCGAAAGCGGCGTGCTGGAAAGCGAAGCGCGCAAGCTCAATCAAGGCTTCCTCAAACGCATGGAACACGGCTTGCCGTTCGTGCGAGTCAAGCTGGCGATGAGTCTCGACGGTCGCACGGCGATGGAAAGTGGCGAGAGTCAGTGGATCACCGGGCCTGCCGCACGTTCCGCGGTGCAGCGACTACGCGCACAGGCCAGCGTAGTGCTGACCGGTGCCGATACGGTGCTGGCCGACGGCGCGCGGTTGACCGTTCGCGCTGAAGAACTGGGCCTCGATGGCGAGCAAACCGCACTGGCCATGAGTCGTCCGCCATTGCGGGTGCTGATTGACGGTCGCCTGCGGGTGCCGCTGGATGCGCCGTTCTTCAAGGCCGGCCCAGCGCTGGTCGCGACTTGCGTTGCGGTCGAAGAACAATACGCCAATGGCCCGGAATGCCTGATTGTGCCGGGTGATGACGGTCAGGTCGATCTGCATCAGTTGCTGATCGAATTGGCCAAGCGTGACGTCAACGAAGTACTGGTCGAGGCCGGTCCGCGCTTGGCGGGCGCTTTTGCTCAGCTTGGGCTGGTCGATGAGTTTGTGATCTTTATTGCCGGCAAGTTCCTCGGCTCCACGGCGCGTCCTTTGCTGGACTGGCCGCTCGCCCATATGAAGGATGCGCCGGAACTGAAAATCAGCGAAATTCGCGCCGTGGGCGATGACTGGCGAGTCACTGCCATCCCTGTCCATTCGGCGAGCGTATAATTCCCGGCCATCGCTATTGCGCTGGCCTTGTTCTCAAGGAGAACCCCATGTTTACCGGCATCATTGAATCCATCGGCAGTATCCGTGCATTGACCCCCAAGGGCGGCGATGTACGCGTGCATGTCGAAACCGGCAAGCTCGACCTGAGCGACGTCAAACTCGGCGACAGCATCGCGGTCAACGGCGTATGCCTGACCGCGGTTGAACTGCCGGGCGACGGCTTTGCCGCTGACGTCAGCCGCGAAACCCTCGACTGCACGGCCATGAATGACCTGAAAAGCGGTAGCCCGGTCAATCTGGAAAAAGCCCTGACCCCGACCACCCGTCTCGGCGGGCATCTGGTCAGCGGTCACGTTGATGGCGTCGGCGAAATCGTTTCCCGTGCCGACAATGCCCGCGCTGTGGAATTTCGCATCCGCGCGCCAAAAGACCTGGCCAAGTACATCGCCCATAAAGGCTCAATCACCGTCGATGGCACCAGCCTGACCGTGAACGCGGTCGATGGCGCCGAATTCATGCTGACCATCATTCCGCACACTCTGAGCGAAACCATCATGGCGTCGTACAAGCCAGGTCGCCGGGTGAATCTGGAAGTCGACTTGCTGGCGCGTTACCTCGAGCGCCTGTTGCTCGGTGACAAGGCTGCAGAGCCAACCTCCGGCGGCACCATCACTGAAAGCTTTCTGGCCCAGAACGGCTACCTCAAATCCTGACTCAAGGGGGTGCCTTGTGGCGCTCAATAGCATCGAAGAACTGGTTGAAGACATCCGCCAAGGCAAGATGGTCATCCTTATGGATGACGAAGACCGCGAGAACGAAGGCGACCTGATCATGGCCGCCGAATGCTGCAAGGCCGAACACATCAACTTCATGGCCAAGCACGCCCGTGGCCTGATCTGCATGCCGATGAGCCGCGAACGCTGCGAACTGCTGAAGCTGCCTCTGATGGCGCCGCGCAACGGTTCCGGGTTCGGTACCAAGTTCACCGTTTCCATCGAAGCAGCCGAAGGCGTGACCACCGGCATCTCCGCTGCTGACCGCGCGCGCACCGTGCAAGCGGCTGCCGCCAAAGACGCCAAGGCTGAAGATATCGTCAGCCCGGGCCACATCTTCCCGCTGATGGCTCAGGCCGGCGGCACCCTGGCGCGTGCCGGCCACACCGAAGCCGCGTGCGATCTGGCGCGCATGGCCGGTTTCGAGCCGAGCGGTGTGATCTGCGAAGTGATGAACGACGACGGCACCATGTCCCGTCGCGCTGAGCTGGAAGCTTTCGCTGCTGAACACAACATCAAGATCGGCACCATCGCCGACCTGATTCACTACCGGATGATCCACGAACGTACCGTTCAGCGGATTGCCGAGCAGCCACTGGACAGCGAACTGGGCCAATTCAACCTGGTGACCTATCGTGATTCCGTGGAAGGCGACGTGCACATGGCCCTGACGCTGGGCACGGTCTGCGCCGAAGAGCCGACGCTGGTTCGTGTACACAACATGGACCCGCTGCGCGATCTGCTGATGGTCAAACAACCGGGCCGCTGGAGCCTGCGCGCCGCCATGGCTGCGGTTGCCGAGGCGGGCAGCGGTGTGGTGCTGTTGCTCGGTCACCCGCTCGATGGCGACGTATTGCTGGCGCATATCCGCGAAACCGGCGATCAGGCTGCGGTGAAAAAACCGACCACTTACAGCATCGTCGGTGCCGGTTCGCAGATCCTGCGTGACCTCGGCGTACGCAAAATGCGCCTGATGTCGGCACCAATGAAATTCAACGCCATATCCGGTTTCGATCTGGAAGTTGTAGAATACGTGCCCTCCGAATAATGACCGGCTGTTTGCGGCCTTGAATTCGCGGCAAATAAATCACTGAGGGACGCGTAACACACGCGTCCCGGCTCTTTAAGAGATCTGACGAATGACCCTGAAGACCATCGAAGGTACCTTCATCGCCCCTAAAGGCCGCTACGCTCTAGTAGTAGGCCGTTTCAACAGTTTCGTGGTTGAAAGCCTGGTCAGCGGTGCAGTTGATGCCCTGGTTCGCCACGGCGTGAGCGAAAGCGACATCACCATCATCCGCGCACCTGGCGCCTTCGAAATTCCGCTGGTTGCGCAGAAAGTCGCTCAGAAGGGCGAGTTCGCGGCAATCATCGCCCTGGGTGCGGTCATTCGTGGCGGTACTCCGCACTTCGAATACGTGGCAGGCGAATGCACCAAGGGCCTGGCCCAGGTGTCCATGGAGTTCGGCGTTCCGGTCGCTTTCGGCGTCCTGACCGTGGATTCCATCGAGCAAGCCATTGAACGTTCCGGCACCAAGGCCGGTAACAAAGGTGCTGAAGCTGCCCTGTCCGCTCTGGAAATGGTCAGCCTGCTGGCACAGTTGGAGGCCAAGTGATTAGCGACGAAAGCGATCGTTTCAACCCGCGCGATCCACGTCCAGCGGACGCCGGCAAGCCTTCGAAAAGCGAAAAGCGCCGGGCTGCCCGTCAGTTGGCGACTCAAGCGCTGTACCAGCGCCACATGGCCGGTACTTCGCTGAACGAAATCGAGGCGCAGTTTCGCGTCGACAACGATTTCACCTTTGCCGATGCCAGCTACTTCCACGACATCCTGCACGGTGTTCCGGCCAGCCTGACCGAGATCGACACTGCGTTGACGCCGTGCCTGGACCTGACCATCGAAGAGCTGGACCCGGTTGAACTGTGCGTGCTGCGCCTGTCCACCTGGGAACTGCTCAAGCGCGTCGACGTGCCGTACCGCGTGGTGATCAACGAAGGGATCGAACTGGCGAAAGTCTACGGTTCCACCGACGGTCACAAGTTCGTCAACGGCGTGCTCGACAAGCTGGCCCCGCGCCTGCGTGATGCTGAAGTGAAGGCGTTCAAGCGCTGAAACGCGCTTGATACTTCAAATGGGCGAGTTTGAGCTGATCCGTAATTTCTTCGCCGCCGCGCCTTGTGCGCAGGGCGGCGAGGGCGTTGCACTGGGGATCGGCGACGACTGCGCCTTGCTGGCGGTTCCCCCCGGGGAACAGCTGGCGATTTCTACCGATACGCTGGTGGCCGGTGTGCATTTCGCCGACCCCTGCGATCCGTTTTTGCTGGGTCAGCGTTCGCTGGCCGTAGCTGTCAGCGATCTCGCTGCCATGGGCGCCACGCCCATCGCCTTTACCCTTGCCCTGACTGTACCGACGGTGACCGCCGATTGGCTGCAAGCCTATGCCCGTGGTTTGAACCGCATGGCGCAGAGCTGCGGTGTGGCACTGGTGGGCGGTGACACCACGCGTGGGCCGCTGAGCCTGACCATGACCGTGTTCGGTCGCGTCCCGGCCGGGCAAGCACTGACCCGCAGCGGCGCGCAACCCGGCGACTTGCTGTGTGTTGGCGGAGAGCTGGGCAACGCCGCCGGTGCTTTGCCGCTGGTGCTCGGCCAGCGCGAGGCCGACACTGAGATTGCCGAGCCGCTGCTCAATCATTACTGGTCGCCACAACCGCAACTCGGCCTCGGTCAGGCGTTGCGCGGCAAAGCCACTTCAGCGCTGGATATCTCCGACGGGTTGCTCGCCGACTGCGGGCACATTGCCTTGGCATCGAAGGTGCGACTTGAGGTCGAGCGCGAGCGTGTGCCGTTGTCGGAAGCGCTGGTCGCCTTTCTCGGTCAGCGCGGTGCTGAACGTGCGGCGTTGAGTGGTGGCGATGATTACGTGCTGGCGTTTACCCTACCGTCCGTCGAGTTGCCGGCATTGCTCGCCGATGGCTGGCCGATCCATGTGATCGGGCGGGTGGCGCAGGGCCAGGGTGTGGTGCTGCTGGATCGCGAAGGATTGGACATCACCCCGCAAATCCGGGGTTATCAACATTTTCAGGAGTCACCGTGACAGATCACCCGAAACAGGTTCCGGCCGAATTCGTTCCGCCGTCGGTCTGGCGCAATCCCTGGCATTTTCTCGCGTTCGGTTTCGGTTCGGGCACCTTGCCGAAAGCGCCGGGCACGTGGGGTTCGTTAGTTGCGCTACCCTTTATTCCGTTGTGGCAGATGTTGCCCGACTGGGGTTACTGGCTGATGCTCGGCATCACCATGCTGTTCGGCTTCTGGCTGTGCGGCAAGGTCGCCGACGATCTGCGAGTGCATGACCACGAAGGCATCGTCTGGGACGAGATGGTCGGGATGTGGATCACCCTGTGGCTGGTGCCGGAAGGCTGGTACTGGTTGCTCGCGGGTTTCCTGATGTTCCGCTTCTTCGACATCCTCAAGCCATGGCCGATCCGCTGGATCGACCGGCATGTACATGGCGGCGTCGGCATCATGCTCGACGACGTGCTGGCGGGCGTGTTCGCCTGGCTGGCGATGCAGGGACTGGTGTGGATTTTCGCCTGATCCGTCACGCCGGATGAGTGAGCGGGGTTAAGTGAGGGGACTAGGGATGGCTCGACGCTGGCTGATGCTTCTGCTGTTTGTGTTGCTTGGCCCTGTGGCCAGCGCGCAGGAAGCCGTGCCCGCGCCGTCGGTCATCCATCTGGCCAGTGAGGACTGGCAGGATTACACCGCTGCCGATGGCCATGGACTGGGTTGGGACGTGCTGCGCAAGGTGTTCGAGCCAGCCGGGGTCAAACTGGATATTCGCACCGAACCCTACACGCGCTCCGTAGGACTGGCCGAACGTGGCGAAATCGACGCCTGCGTCGGCTCCTATCACGAAGAGGCCAGCGACTTGCTCTATCCGCGCTGGAACTTCGACACCGACCACATCTACGCCCTCGGGCTTGCCAGCAATCCGGCGCCGACCCCGGAAACCCTCGGCAGTTATCGACTGGCCTGGGTGCGCGGTTACGACTATCAAGATTATTTGCCCAACGTGAAGAGCTACAACGAAGTCGTCCGGCGCACCGGGATTTTGTCGATGCTGACCCACAACCGTGCGGACTATTACATCGATGCGCTGACCGAAATCGATTACGTGATCAGCAGGGCCAGGGAACCTGAACAGTTTCGCAAAACTCACATCGCTGAATTGCCGCTGTACCTGTGCTTCGCCGATACACCGCAAGCCCGTACGTTGATGGCGCTGTTCGATCAGCGCATGGAGTTGTTGGTGAAGAGCGGCGAGCTCAAGCCGATCTTTGAGCGCTGGAAACAACCATATCCATTTGAACAATACTGATCACAGATTTTTGTACCAAAAGAGCCCCCTGTGGGAGCGGGCTTGCCCGCGATAGCGGTGTTTCAATCGCCATATTTTTTGCTGATCCACCGCAATCGCTGGCAAGCCAGCTCCCACAGAGACCTCAATTGTCAGGATTGTCATCAAACTTTTTGATCGTTATGGCCGATAATTCAGCCTAAGCGCCTGCAGGAACCTGCTGTTACAATGCCGGCCAGCGAATCTTCAGACTTTTTTAGATCAGGAGCACACCGGTGCCTGTCGTTTTTGTCGCCGCTTCCAAGCTGCCAACGCCTTTTGCGCAATTCACCATGCACGGTTTTCTCGATGAAGCCACCGGCCGCGAGCACGTTGTGCTGAGCCTGGGTGATTTTGCCGATGGAGCCCCGGTTCTCGGCCGTTTGCACTCCGAGTGCCTGACCGGCGACGCCTTGTTCAGCCAGCGCTGTGATTGCGGCTCGCAACTCGAAGCCGCCCTCAAGGCCATCGCCCGCGAAGGCCGCGGCGTGTTGCTGTACCTGCGTCAGGAAGGTCGCGGCATCGGTCTGCTGAACAAGATCCGCGCCTACGAATTGCAGGACGGCGGCGCCGACACCGTGGAAGCCAACGAGCGTCTGGGCTTTGCCGCCGACCAGCGTGACTACGCCATGTGCCTGCCGATGCTTGAGCATCTGGGCGTGAAGTCTCTGCGTCTGATGACCAACAACCCGCGCAAGGTCAAAGCCTTGACCGACATGGGCATCGTGGTCGCCGAGCGCGTGCCGCTGCACACCGGGCACAACCCGCACAACAAACTGTATCTGGCGACCAAGGCTAGCAAGCTCGACCACATGATGGGCAACGAGCATCAGGGCGAGGCAGACCGGGCGTGACGCGCGGTCAGGTGCGGCGCCGTCTGGCAGTGGCCTGGTGGAAATACCTGGCGCTGGCGCTGGTGCCGCTGTTCGTTCTCAATGCGCTGTTTGGTCAGACTGATGCGATCCTGCCGGTGCTGGCGATGCCGCTGTTCATTGCCGGCGTGGCCTCGATGTTTGTCAGCCTGAAGTTCTTCGGTCGCTACAAACATGCGTTGATCGCCACGCAAAAAGCCCTCGATACCGCAGAAGAGCCTGCAGCCTGGATCGCGCTGGCGGCGACTCGCCGGACGGCGTTTCTTGCAGCGGCGCTGCCGGCATGGATCGGCGCGCTGGCGGTGTTCGTCGGCCTCGAAGCGGTGCCGCTGATGTTGCTGGCGCTGTCCACGGCGGTGCTGTTCTATCTCTATCGTATCCCGCGTCAACTCGGCTGATGCGCCGTCTGTGGCTGGCGCTTCTGCTGCTGGCCGTCTCGGCTCCGGTGCTGGCGAGCCTGCGGGTGGTCAGCCTCGCGCCGTCGCTTTCTGAAATTGTCGTTGAGCTGGATTCCGCCGATTTGCTGGTCGGGGTGCTGGATGCCGGTGAGCGTCCTGCGGCCATTCAAAATGTGCCGTCAGTCGGGCGTTATGGTCAGTTGGACATGGAGCGCCTGCTCAGCCTCAAGCCTGACTTGCTGCTGCTTTGGCCCGGCAGTGTCGGCCCGGCGCAGCGTGATCAGCTCAAGCGATTGAGCATTCCTACCTTTGTCGCCGAACCGCATAGCCTCGAACAACTCAGTGCGCAGATTGAAACCATTGCGGTGCAGCTTGGACGTGCCGAGCGGGGCGTGAAACTGGGGGGCGATCTGCGGCAGAAACTCGATGACTTGCGCCAGCGCTATCACCGCGACACGCCGTTGCGGGTGTTCTATCAAGTCTGGGATCAGCCGCTGTACACCGTTGGCGGTGGGCAGATCATCAGTGATGCGCTGGAAGTCTGCGGAGCACGGAATGTCTTCGCCGACCTGACCTTGCCGGCGCCTCAGGTCAGCGTCGAAGCGGTGTTGCAGCGTAATCCGGAAGTGATTCTGGCCAGCGATCAGGCGCAACTCAATGCGTGGAAAGCCTGGCCGCAAGTGGCGGCGGTGACGCAACATCAGTTGTTGCTGGTCACCGACAAAGGTCTAGAACGCCCAAGCGGCCAAATGATCGAAGCAACCGCCAAGCTCTGCCACTTGATCGCACCTGACAAATAATCTGGGGTGAGGGGCAGTCCTTAGAGCTCAGGGGTCCAGGTGATCCCGAAAATCCATGCCCGACCTTCTTCGCGATAACCGTACTGACTGCCGTCATAGCTGTAATTCGCGCGGCTGTAGCCCTTGTCCAGAGCGTTATCCAGCTTCAGATCCAGCTTGATCTCACGGTTCAACGCCCAACTGCTGCGCAAACCGAGCAAACCATAACCGCCCAATGGCTGGGTGTTGTTCAAGTCGTCGTAACTGCCGCTGACCAATTGCCAACTGGCGCCCAGACCCAGTTTGTCGAACTGGCGATCCAGATCCCAGCTCGCGGTACGCCGCGCGCGACGGGCCAGGGTATGTCCGCTGTCGCGGTCACGCGGGTCGATGATCGATACGCCGAGGTTGCTCTGCCAGCCGAACAGCTCCTGTTTCAGCGCTGCTTCGAAACCGTTGATGCGGGCCGAGGCGACGTTTTCCGGGCGCGAGTTGCTGCCGAAGATAATCGCGTCTTGCAGGTCGGTGCGGTACAGCGACGTTTCCAGACGTGTGCTGTCGCTCAACTGACTGCGCCATTGCAGTTCGTAGCTTTTCGAGGTTTCCGGCTTCAGGTTCGGGTTGCTGAAATCCGGGTAGTAAAGGTCATTGAACGTCGGTGCGCGGAAACCTTCGCTGTAACTCAGCAACAGGTCATTGTCCGGGTTCAGCGGCAGGGTGAAGGTGCCGCTCCAGGTGTTCTGGCTGCCGAACTGCTGGTTGTCGTCGTGACGCAGGCCCAGCTCCGTGGAGAAGCTGTCAGCCTGATAACGATGCTGAATAAACGCGGCACGGTTCCAACGGCTGTCCTCGTCGAACGCGGTGCTGCTGTTGACCCGGTCTTCGTACCAGTCGCCGCCGAGGATCAGGCTATTGCGCGCATTCAGGGTCAGATCGTTCTGCCAGTTCACCGAATCGCGGTAAGTGTTGAACACCGTGCGCTCATCGCTGAGCTTGTCGAGGGTCTTCTCGCGGTTCTCGGTGTGGCCGAATTCGACGCGGGTTTTCCAGATATCGTTGACCCGCGCATCCACGTAGCTGCTGACACTGCTGACGTTGAAATCGCTGTAGGGCTGCTGCTGGACGGACTCGAACGTGTTCATGTCGAAGCGGCCGAACGGATTGTCGAACTCGCTCTTGCCACGGTTATCCAGCAGATTGGCGCCGACTTCGATGTCATCGGTCAGCGCATGGCTGAGGCTCAGGCTGATCGATTTGTTGCGGTATGCATCGTGGTCGCCATCGCTGGGATACGACTCGTGGGTGCGGTCGATGCCGGCGGTTTCGTCGAGACTGGCGCCAAGATTGAAGCGGGTTTTCTCGTCACCGCCAGACAGGCCTAGGCTGCGTTCCCAGGTCTGGTTGCTGCCGAAGCCGACGTGCATCCGTGGCTGCAAGCCTTGCTCAGTGCCGCGACGGGTGAAAATCTGAATCACCCCGCCAATCGCATCGCTGCCGTAAATCACCGAGCGCGAGCCGCGCAGCACTTCCACACGCTCGATCTGCTCAATGTTCAGATGCTGCAGATTGCTGTCGCCGGAAGTCGAGCTACCGATGCGTTGCCCGTCTACCAGCACCAGGCTTTGCGCCGACTGGGTGCCACGAATATAAATCCCCGGCAGACTGCCGCGCCCACCGGTCTGCGCCACTTGCACGCCCGGTACTCGACGCAGCAGATCCGGCACGTCGCTCGGTTGCAGACGGTCGATGTCTTCGCGGGTGAACACCGTGTTGGCGGCACTGCTGTCGTTGCGCGCTTCGACCTGACGGTTGGCGCTGATCAGCATGTCCGGCAGCTTCAGCGCCTGATCGCGCTCGAAGGTGTCGGCGAGGGCATTGGCGGATGGCAGCAGGAGGAAGGGCAGGGCGAGGCGCGAGAGGTTCATCAACAGTCCGTAGGGATTTCTGGTGTACACAACATGTTGCAGCAGCACAAAACACTGTGGGAGCGGGCTTGCCCGCGAAGGCGTTGGCACAATCAACATTGAAGTTGGATGTGCCGGACTCTTCGCGGGCAAGCCCGCTCCCACAGGGACGGTGTTTACTGGTCGAGCAGAGTAAGGCGTTCGCGGATCGACGCCTCGATCCCGGCTTCATCCAGCCCACATTCGGCCAGCATTTGCGCCGGTTTCGCGTGCTCGACGTAGATGTCCGGCAAGCCCAGATGCAACATCGATTTGAGGATGTTCTCGCGAGCGAGGAACTCGCTGACTGCGCCACCGGCGCCGCCCATGATCGCGTTCTCTTCGATGGTCACCAGCAACTCATGGCTGCCGGCGATTTCGCGCACCAACGCTTCATCGAGCGGTTTGACGAAACGCATGTCGACCACGGTTGCATCCAGCTTCTCGGCGACTTTCAGCGCTTCGGCCAGTTGCACGCCGAACACCAGCAGGGCGACTTTGCTGCCCTGACGGCGGACGATGCCTTTGCCGATCTCGATCGGGTCGAGGTTTTTCTCGATGGTCGCATTCGGGCCGTTGCCGCGCGGATAACGCACCGCCGCCGGGCCGTTGTACAGGTGGCCGGTGGTGAGCATCATGCGCAGTTCGTTTTCGTCGCTCGGGGTCATGATGACCATGCCCGGGATGCAGCGCAGGTACGACAGATCGAAACTGCCGGCGTGAGTCGGGCCGTCTTCGCCAACCAGACCCGCACGGTCGATGGCGAACAGCACGTCGAGATTCTGCACCGCGACGTCGTGAACCAGCTGATCGTAGCCACGCTGGAGGAACGTCGAGTAGATCGCCACTACCGGTTTCGCGCCTTCGCAGGCCATACCGGCAGCAAAGGTCACGGCGTGCTGCTCGGCAATCGCCACGTCGAAGTAGCGCAGCGGGAAGCGTTCGCTGAACGCCACCAGATCCGAGCCTTCCTTCATTGCCGGGGTTATGCCGACCAGACGCGGATCAGCCGCGGCCATGTCGCACAGCCACTCGCCGAACACCGCTGAATACTTCGGCCCGCCAGCCTTTTTCGGCGCGGCGGCCGGGGCGTCCAGCGGTTCGAGTTTGGTGATGGCGTGATAACCGATCGGGTCGACTTCCGCCGGGGCGAAGCCTTTGCCTTTCTTGGTGACGATGTGCAGGAACTGCGGGCCTTTCAGATCGCGCATGTTGCGCAGGGTGGCGATCAGGGTTGGCAGGTCGTGGCCATCGATAGGGCCGATGTAGTTCCAGCCCAGTTCTTCGAACAGGGTGCCGGGAACCAGCATGCCTTTGGCGTATTCTTCGGTGCGACGGGCGATTTCCCAGGCACCGGGCAGGCGCGACAGCACTTTCTTGCTGCCTTCGCGCATGCTCGCATAAGTGCGGCTGGAAAGAATCTTCGCCAGATAATTCGACAGACCGCCGACGTTGCGCGAGATCGACATGTCGTTGTCGTTGAGGATCACCAGCATGTTGGCGTTCACTTCCGGCGCGTGGTTCAGCGCCTCGAAGGCCATGCCGGCAGTCAACGCGCCGTCGCCAATCACTGCGATAGCCTTGCGATCACTGTTTTGCAGACGGGCGGCAATCGCCATGCCCAGCGCGGCACTGATCGACGTGCTGGAGTGGCCAACGCCAAAGGTGTCGTACTCGCTCTCGGCGCGACGCGGGAAAGCCGCGACGCCGTCCTTCTGGCGCAGGGTGCCCATGCGCTCGCGACGACCGGTGAGGATCTTGTGCGGATAAGCCTGATGACCCACGTCCCACACCAGCCGGTCGTCCGGGGTGTCGAAGACGTAATGCAACGCGATGGTCAGCTCGATGACGCCCAGGCCGGCACCGAAATGCCCACCGGTCTGGCCGACCGTGTAGAGCAATTCCAGGCGCAACTCATCAGCCAGGGTTTCCAGCTCGGCTTCGCCTAACCGGCGCAGGCCGTCCGGCGTATTCGCGCGGTCGAGCAGGGGCGTGGTCGGGCGCTTGCGGGGAATCTCATGAAACGTCGTGGGCATCAGGCGAATCGTTATAGGTATA
This sequence comes from Pseudomonas sp. McL0111, assembly GCF_052567255.1. Classification (NCBI taxonomy): domain Bacteria; kingdom Pseudomonadati; phylum Pseudomonadota; class Gammaproteobacteria; order Pseudomonadales; family Pseudomonadaceae; genus Pseudomonas; species Pseudomonas sp. McL0111. Next base: position 2,312,481 of record NZ_CP199585.1, read on the forward strand.
AAAGATGCGGCAGTTTACCTGATGCATCGTCCCCTGCCCACGCGTTGGTCTTTTTTGACAGGTTGGCGTTCAGTTACGCCGGTCGACGATATACCGGGCCAGATCGCGCAACGGCTCTGCGGCCGCGTCAAACGGTCGCAGGGCGTGCAGCGCCTGATCACGCAGTTCCAGGGCGTAGGCCTTGGCCGCGTCCAGACCGAGCAGGGCCGGGTAGGTCGGTTTATCGCGGGCAATATCCGCGCCCTGGCGTTTGCCGAGGGTTTCGGTATCGCTTTCGACGTCGAGGATGTCGTCCTGCACCTGAAACGCCAGGCCGATGGCCTGTGCATAAGTCTGCAGGGATTTCAGTTCATCCTTCTCGGCGCGGCCACTGGCCAGGGCACCGAGCTTGACGCTGACTTCGATCAGCGCGCCAGTCTTGTGCCGGTGCATCAGTTCGAGGGCTTTTTGATCGAGCTTGAGGCCGACCGAACCAAGGTCGATGGCCTGACCGCCGACCATACCTGCCGGGCCTGCGGCCAGTGCCAGGGCGCTGACCATTTGCAGACGGATTTCGGTTTGCGGATTGCTCAGGCGCGGATCGAGCAGGGCGCTGAACGCCAGGCTCTGCAAGCCGTCACCGGCGAGAATCGCGCAGGCTTCATCGAATTTTTTGTGAGTGGTCGGCTGGCCGCGACGCAGGTCGTCGTCGTCCATTGCCGGCAAATCGTCGTGAACCAGCGAATAGGCGTGGATCAGCTCAACCGCGCAAGCAGCGCCGTTGGCCTGTTCAGCCTGGCCGCCGAGCGCTTCGCATGCGGCGTAGGCGAGCAACGGGCGAACCCGTTTGCCGCCATTCATCACGCTGTAACGCATGGCCTCATACAGGCGCGCCAGTTCTGGCAGCGGCGCGTTGAACAGGGTTTCCAGTGCCGCGTTGACCCGCGCCTGGCTGGTCGCCGAATACGCAGCAATCATTCTGGCTGTTCCGCGTCGAAGGGTTCCTCGGCCAGTTCGCCATCGCGTTCCAGCAGCACTTGCACCTTCTGCTCGGCTTGCGCCAGCGCTGCCTGGCAGTCACGGGTCAGACCGATACCCTGCTCGAAAGCGGTCAGCGAGTCTTCCAGCGACAATTCACCATTCTCCAGACGCTCGACCAGCGTTTGCAGGTCAGCGAGGGATTGTTCGAAATCCAGTGCAGCTTTTTTGCGGGCCATGGCGGCGATTTCCGGTTGACGTTAAACCGGCGCGACACTAGCAGATAGGGGGTTTATGGGCAAATGAGCAGGGGCTTGTTTCGAAGCTTTGCAGGTCTCCATGTGGCGAGGGGATTTATCCCCGCTGGGCTGCGCAGCAACCCCAAATCAGCCACCCCGATCCGGTAGGAGGATCGCATCAAGCAATTTACGACTGCTGCAGCCGGTCGGGGATAAATCCCCTCACCACAAGATTTGCGGTGACAGGATATTAACCTGTGAAGTTTTCTGGATAAGCAATTTGGTAACGCGTACTGCGTCCACCTCCCGGTAAACGTTGCAGGCAGCCCTTTTCCAGTAACTCGGCCAGATGCCGGGTTGCCGTGGCCTTGGATACCTTGGCTACAGCTTGGTATTGCGCCGCACTGATCCCGTGTTCAAAGCCGCGCTCCCCGCCGTCCAGCAGGCGATTCAGCACCTTGGTCTGTTCTACCGACAAATCAGACTCCCGATGCGCTTGCCAGAAACGGGCCTTGCCCAGCACCGACTCAATCCGGGCAATGGCTTGTTGCAGGCTGCGCAGAAGCGTTTGCAGGAACCATTTCAGCCACTCCGTGATATCCAGAGCCGCCTTCTGGCTTGACTCCAATACGCGGTAGTAGCCATTTCGATCTTCGAGAATACTGGCCGACATCGCATAGAAACGGATTGCCTGCGCTTCACCTTGCGCCAGCGCCAGATCGGTAATCGTACGCGTAAGACGGCCGTTCCCATCGTCGAAAGGATGCAGGGTGACGAACCAGAAATGTGCGATACCGGCGCGCAGCAAAGGATCGAGGCTGCTTTGGCTGCGACTGGCCTCAAACCAGTCGAGGAACGTCGCTAACTGTTCTTCCAGACCTTGTCGGGGAGGCGCCTCGAAATGCACATTCGGCCTGTCGATCCGGCCGGACACTACCTGCATTGGCTCATTGCCGCGTAAACCGCCGATGCGGATCGAGCGTGCGGTAATGCCAGTCTCTTGTTCCGGGAACAGCCATTGATGCCATTCGAACAGCCGATCCAGTGTCAGCGGATCATCGAAATGACGGGTCGCGTCGAGCATCAATTGCGCCAGACCTTCACTGCGTTGGCTGACGTGGTTTGCTTCGGGTTGCTCAAGACCCAGGCGTCGCGCCAGGGAGGAGCGTACCGATTCGACATTGAGTTGCTCACCTTCTATGGCGGATGACGTCACGATATTCTGCAAGAGCGCATCAAGCTCGCTCTGAGCGCTCAAAGAACCGTCTACCGATTGGGCCATGCCCTTCAGTTGTCCCTGGGCCTGAACGCACTCGCGCAAGAGTGGCGCCAAGCGTTCAGCTTGCCAGTTGAAGTCAGGCCAGTCGGGCTGCTGCCAGATCCAATGAATTGCCATCAATCTCTGATCTCATGTGCGTGAGCCGATTAGAAACTTTATTCGGCTCATTCTGTGAGCCGAATATGACTGCTATTCGGCTCATCGTCCATCTGACAGCGTGATTCCCACAGAAAATTCAGATGTATCCGATTGTTAAAAAACTATCAAATCGCTAATCTTCGCGCCTTCTACGACCCGGCAGTCACGGGTCTTTCAGACGAAACGCAGTTTTCCGCGCTGTGAAGTACCGAGGATCGGGTGCAAGGTTTCGTTCAGGCATGGCAGGAGGCATCACATGCGTTCATTTCTTTTGCTGCTGATCGGGTTGGCCTGCGCGCCCGCGCTGCTGGCCGCGCCGACTGCCGAGCTGTCGGAACCGGTGGGCGGCTGGCGTTATCACGGTCTGCTCGACCGCAGCGAAAATCCGCAAGTCGCCTATCCCACGCCGCCGATTGATCGCGGTATCCAGCGCAATCGCACGATGATTCAGGGCCAGCTCAAGGCCATTGGCAATCAGCGTGGGCCGCATACGCTGGCGGTCAATGGCAATCCGCTGAATCTCTACACCGACGACGATGGGCGTTTTGCCCGGCCCTATGCGTTCGGCGCCGGTTCCAACAGCGTCGAAGTGCGCAGCGCCGAAGGCCAGTCGCTCAAGCGCGTACAGTTTTATGAAGCGAACAACTTGCGCACGCCTGCGCGGATTCGCGTGGTTCTCGGCTGGGACGATCCCAAGGCCGAACTAGACCTGCACATCATTACACCCGACGGCCAGCACGCGTTTTTCGCCCATACGGCGTTGACCAATGGCGGCGGTCTCGACCCGGACGGCGTCGATGGCCCCGGCCCGGAAATGTTCACCATGACAGCGCCGTTGCATGGCACCTATCTGGTTTACGTCAACTATTGGGGCAACTTCGGCGACGGCGGCTATAACTTCGAGGAGGCCAGCAATCAGAACGAGGTCATCACCTCGCAGATCACGCTGGTATTGAACGAAAACACCGTCGACGAAAAACGCGAGACCTTCATCGTGCCGCTGCGGGCAATCGGTGATCTGCTGCTGGTCAAGACTTTCAACTATTAAGCATCCCGCACCACGGATGAACTCGTGAGCTTTGGGAACATGAGCGTGAAGATGAGCGATAACACTGTTTCTCCAACCGTCGAAACGCCTGCCGGCAAACCCTCCCGACGCTGGCCGCTGTTGCTGGTCGGGCTGGTCCTGGCCGCCGGTGTGGCGGGCGGGCTCGGCTGGTTCATGCACAAACCCAAGGCGCCGGCGGCTGCACTGGCCAGCGACAAGCTGGGGATGAGCCGTCCGGATGCGTTGCTGGAAGCGCATTCCCTGAGCCAGTTGCCCAAGGACTTGCTGACGGTGCCGTTCCTCAAGGCCACGCTCACCGAGGACTTCGTCTTCTATTACGAAACCCACGCTGACCGCCTCGGCTTGATTGGCAGTCTGCGCCGGATCATTTACGAGCATGACCTGAAGCTGCAAGACAGCCTGATCGAAGAGCTTTTCGATCAACCGGCGGATGTCGCCCTGTGGCGTGGGGCTGATGGCCGGTTGAAGGACTTTCTGCTGGTGATGGATCGTGGTGGACTGGCCAAGCTGCTGGAGCCGCTGGCGAAAGTCGCCCTGGATGATTCGCAGCTCAGCGTGTTCGGCAAGCTGAAAGTCGGCGGCGACGAAGTGACGCTGTATCAACTGACCTACAACGCCAGCAAGTCGCTATTGTTCGCTTCGCGCGGCGACAAACTGGTGGTGCTGTCCAATCCGGCCAAATACTACGAACCGGAAAGCGGTGTTTCCGAGGAGTCCGGGCACGTCTCGCCGCAAGCGCTGGCAGCGCTGCTCAATGGCGACAAACTGTTCCCGGAAGCCTTCGGTCTGCCGGTCAAAGCACCCGAAATCAAACAACGCCTGTCGATAAACTCCAGCGTGCTCGCGATGGGCTACCAGCGCTTCATTCCGAACTTCGCCGGGCTGCGTTTCGACATGGATGACAAAGGCTGGCACAGCTTCCTCGCCATGGATGAACTGCAAAACCAGCCCGACTTCGATTTCAAACCGGTCTGGCAGGCCATGCCCTTGGGCGCGAGTGCTTGCGTAACCCTGCCGGTGGCCGCTGAGCCACAGAAACCGCTGCTGGTGAAACTCGGCGCCGAAGAAGCCGTGGCGCAGAAACTCACCGAGCACGTGGCCGGCGCGGCGGGCCTGTGCTGGTACGCCGATTCGCGGCTGTACACGCCGCTGCTGGTGGCCAGTCTGAAGGATGAGGACAACGGCAAACTCGACGGCGATCTCGGCACATTGTTCGGTTCGATGGTCGGCGCGTTTGAGTCCAGCGTGGAAGAAAACGTGTTCCCGGTGGTCGAGAAACAGGAAGGCCAGAGCCATGTCTGGCAGCGTCAGGTCAGCTCGAACTTCGGCCCTTACGCGGCCAAGGACGCCGAGAATCCTGATGCGATCACCGGCAAGGCCTTCATGAAAGTCAGCCTGGCGCGGCACGGTTCGACGCTGCTGTTTTCCCTCGACGACAAGCTGGTCGACAAGGCCCTCGGCACCCTCGACAAACGCTTCCCGCCAATGGCCGATGTGTTACCAAAAGACGTGCTGATGCCAATCTACTTCGGCCCGGACTCGATGGCGCAACTGATGCAGCAGGAGACGCTCGACAGCCTGCCGCAAGACATGGAGCCGGTGTTCTACAACGCCGCACAGACTTATCTGATTCCGAAATTGCGCACCCTCGGCGGCTATGGCAAATACGCGCTGACCTTGCCTGAAGGCAGCGAGCCCGACGGCCACTGGCAGTGGCTGCCGCTGGAATGGAAAGCCCTGTGACCGCACTGATCCGCAGCCTCGGCTTGCTCGCGCTGCTGCTGAGCGCGGGGGCCCGCGCCGTCGAAACCGCGCCGCTGGATGTGTCGCAATCCCAGGTGTTCCGTGCCTGGTTTGTGCGCATCGCTCAGGAGCAACTGAGCCAGGGCCCGAGTCCGCGCTGGTATCAGCAGGACTGCGCCGGGCTGGTGCGCTTCGCCGCCAACGAAGCGCTGAAAGTCCATGACGACAAATGGCTGCGCAGCAATGGCCTGTCCAACCGCTACCTGCCGCCGGAGCTATCGCTCAGCGATGACCAGCGCAAGCTCGCCCAGCAATGGCAGCAGGGTGGCGGCAAGGTCGGGCCGTACGTCAATGCGATCAAACTGATTCAGTTCAACAGCCACTTGATCGGCCGCGACGTGTCGCAGGCCCGGCCCGGTGACCTGATGTTTTTCGATCAGGGCGACGACCAGCACCTGATGATCTGGATGGGCCGCTACATCGCCTATCACACCGGCACCACCACCCCGACTGACAACGGCATGCGTTCGGCAAGCCTGCAGCAACTCATGACATGGAAGGACACCCGATGGATACCCGACGCAGCCAATCCCAACTTCATCGGCGTCTATCGACTGAACTTTCTCACCCAATGACCGGTGCCCGCATGTTGCGTATCTGTTCTCGAATTCCTCTGCTGCTGGCATTGCTGATGCCAATGGCCACGGTCAACGCCGAAGACTCGGTCGAGCCGAGCGGCTACACGCCGGTGTCCGGTGAAAGCTTCTTCCTGCTGGCCGACAGCAGTTTCGCCAGCGACGAGCAGGCGATGGTGCGCCTCGAAGCGCCGGGCCGTGATTACCGGCGTTTTCGTATGGAGCCGTATGGCGGCGCCGACATCCGCGTGTACCGGATCGACAAGCCGCTGGACTTCCTCAAGCGTCAGAAGAACCTGCACCGCGTAGTCAGCGACGGTCAGTTCAAGGGGGACGGGCTGTCGAACACGCTCGCTTATCTGTGGGACAACTGGTATCGCAAATCCCGTCGCGTGATGCAGCGCGCGTTCTCCTATGAGTCGCGCAAACAGGTCACCGAAGAGGTGCCGGAACTGAAGATGGGCAACACCATCGTTGCGCCGACGCCGTATGACGCGCAGCCGCAATTTGCGTTGATCCCGGGTCTGCCGGTGGTCAGTCAGTTCCGTTATCCGCTGTGGCAGGCGAAACCGATCCAGCCGCCGGAAGGCGTGAAGTTGGCAGGCTCGTCGAGTGACTTCGTCAACGTCGCCCCGGGCAACGTCTACATCCCGTTGGGCAATCTGAAACCGGGTCTGTATCTGGTTGAAGCGCTGGTCGGCAAGTACCGGGCGACTACCATGGTCTTCGTCTCGAACACCGTGGCCGTGAGCAAGATTGCCGGTGACGAATTGCTGGTCTGGGCTGCACGCAAACACGAAGGCAGTTCGGTGCCCAAGGTCAATGTGCTGTGGACCGATGGCCTCGGCGTGATGAGCAGCGGCGCCACTGATGCCGATGGTTTGCTGCGACTGAAACACGTCAGCCCCGAGCGTTCGTTCGTGATCGGCGAGGACGAGGAGGGCGGCGTATTCGTCTCCGAGAACTTCTATTACGACAGCGAAATCTACGACACCAAACTCTATGCCTTCACCGACCGGCCGCTGTATCGCCCGGGGGATTGGGTGTCGCTGAAAATCGTCGGCCGTGAGTTCAAGAACGCCCGCGATTCAGTGCAGCCAACCGCTGCCGACGTCAATGTCAGCGTGCTCGACGCCACCGGTACCGAGCTGCAAACCCTCGACCTGAAACTTGATTCGAAGGCCGGTACCCAAGGCCGTTTCCAGTTGCCGGATAACGCCGTGGCGGGTGGCTACGAGATCCGCTTCAACTACAAGGATCAGGCCTACAGCAGTGCCTTCCGTGTCGCCGAATACATCAAGCCGCACTTCGAGATTTCGCTGAACCTGGCCAAACAGGACTACCGCACCGGCGAGCCGGTCAAGGGCAGCCTGGTGTTGCTGTACCCGGACGGCAAACCGGTGGCCAACGCCAAACTGACCCTGAGTCTGCGCGCCCAGCAACTGTCGATGGTCGACAACGAGCTGCAATACCTCGGGCAATTCCCGGTGGAACTGACCAGCACCGAATTGACCACCGACAGCAAGGGCAACGCGACCCTCGACCTGCCGGCCGCCGACAAACCGAGCCGCTACATGCTCACCGTGTTTGCCAGCGATGGTGCGGCGTATCGGGTCAAGACCACCAAGGAAATCCTCATCGACCGTGGCGCCGCAAGCTTCCGCTTGAGCGCGCCGCAACGCTTCAGTGCGGTCAAGGATAAAGTCGCTTTCAGCTACACCAACGAGGGCGGCAGCGAAGAAAGCAAAGCCGTTACGCCGAGCACTTACAGCTGGGTGCGTCTGGAAGATCAGAGCACGGGCGAAGGCAAACTCGCGGCATCCGATAAAGGCTTCAGCCTGGCTTTCGAGCGTCCGGGCACTTACAACCTGACGCTCAAGGATCAGCACGGTCGGGTACTCGGCGCCACCGGTCATTCGGTCACCGGTGAAGGCGTCAAAGCGGTGCCGGGCACCGTGGAAATCGTCCTCGATAAACCCGAGTACAAGGCTGGCGATGAAGCGCTGGCGCTGATCACTTTTCCGGAACCGGTCAGCGATGCATTGCTGTCGCTGGAGCGTGACAAGGTCGAAGCCACTGCGCTGCTGGCCAAGGGGGGCGACTGGCTGAAACTGGAAAAACTCAGCGATACCCAATACCGCGCCCGCATTCCGGTGAAGGATAATTTTGCGCCGAACCTGACGTTCTCGGTGCTGTACACCAAGGGTGGTCAGTACAGCTTCCAGAACGCCGGGATCAAAGTGGTGGCGCCGCAAATCGACGTGGCGATCAGCACTGACAAACAGGTTTATCAACCGGGCGATACCGTCACTGTGGATCTGACCACGCAGTTCGCCGGCAAAGCGGTTCCGGCGCATCTGACGGTCAGCGTGGTCGACGAAATGGTCTATGCGCTGCAACCGGAAGTCGCGCCGACCATCGATCAGTTCTTCTATCACCCACGGCGCAATAACGTGCGCACCAGCGCCAGCCTGTCTTTCATCAGTTACGACGTGGCGTTGCCGGGCAGCCCCGGTGCGCCGGGCAAGGCCAATCGCAGCGAACGCGGGGTGAAAGTGCTGGAACGTCCGCGTCGCGAAGACGTTGATACCGCTGCATGGCAGCCGGAATTGCTCACCGATGCCGACGGCAAAACCCGCTTCACCTTCAAGATGCCGGACTCGCTGACCCGCTGGCGCATCACAGCCAGGGCCATCGCCGATGACGGTCAGGTCGGGCAGAAGAAGCAGTTTGTTCGCTCGGAAAAACCGCTGTACCTGAAGTGGAGCGGGCCGAGCAAATTCCGCAAGGGCGATCAGCCGCAACTGGGTGTGTTCGCCTTCAGTCAGGCCGAGAAACCGGTCAAGGCTGAACTGGTGACTCATTACGCGGGCGCCGAACAACGCCTGCCGGTGACCCTGAATAACGGCATCAATTATCTGCCGCTGCCAGCCTTTGCTTTGGCTTCTGGTGAGTGGACAGCCGAATTGGTGCAGGACGGCAAAACTGCGGATGCCCTGGCAGTGCGCCTGAGCGCGACCGGTGACGGCTGGCAGGTGACTCAAACGCAGAGCCTCGATGTCGCCAGTGGTGACACGCCGCTGAGTCTGCCGGCTGATGCCACCGACATTCGCCTGCGTCTGGATGACAGCCCGCAAGCGCTGTTCCGTTCCGCACTCGATGATCTGCTGAGCTATCCGTATGGCGGCGTCGAGCAGACGGCCAGCCGCTTGCTGCCGCTGAGCATCGCTTACCCGTCGCTGGCGTCGAGCCCGCAGATCCGTGATCGCTTGCGCCTGATCATGCAGAACAGCCGTCTGCGTCTGGTGCAAATGGCCGGTCCTTCGGCGAGCTTCACCTGGTGGGGCTATGACGGTGAGCCGGATGCATTCCTCACCGCGTACGCCTATTACGCCGACTGGAACGCCAGCAAAGTGCTGGAATTGACCCTGCCGCCGGAGCATTGGCAGCGAGTGCTGGAGGTCTACGCCAAACAGGCGCCGAATACGCCGCTGTTGCAACGGGCGCTGATCCTGTCGTTCGCCAAGCAAATGCACTTGCCGGTCAACACGCTGCTGACGGGTCTGATGGAAGATCTGGCCAAGGCTGGCGACGGCAACGCTGCCAATCTTATGGACGATGGCGAAGACAGTCTGGTGATGAGCGATCCGGATTCGGCGCTCGGTCTGGCGGCAGCGCGGACGCTGACAGCCGCGTTGGCCAAGCAGTCGAAGGTCAATCTGCCGGACGCTTTCAATCGGCAGGTGGCTGATGCGCAACAACGTCTGGCGGTCAGTTCGCAGCCGTTTGCCGAAGCGCTGAACCTGTCGCTGCAACCGTTCGATCAGGCCCGTGCCCAAGCCTTGCTGCAACGGCTGCTGCCGCAGCAATCAACCCTTGAACGGGCGTTGGCGCTGACCTGGCTGCAACGCAGCATCGAGCAGGCTTCACCGACCATCGCGCTGATGCCGGGTGAAGGCTGGAAGAAAAACTACGGGGTCAGCGGCGAGATGTATTGGACGTGGCAAGGCGCTGCGCCAGTGCCGAGCGTGCTGTCGGTCTCCGGCACCCAGGAGCGTCCGCTGCGTGCGGCGCTGAGCTTCCAGACTCAGCAACCGGCCATTGATCCGATGGCCGTGACCATCACCCGTCGCCTGTCGCGACTGGTGCCGGGCGACGAGGCGTTCACCTTCAAACTGGAGCCGGTCGGCAACAAGCCGTTGTCCAGCGACAGCCTGTATCTGGACGAAGTGATCCTCACCAGCAAAGCACCGAAACCGTTGCGCTACGGCATGCTCGAGGTGCCGCTGCCACCGGGCGCGGATGTCGAGCGCACGACCTGGGGCATCAAGCTACAGGGCAAGGACGGCACCGAGCCGACCGCGCTGGAAAAGGCGCGTTTCGAGCCGGGACAACTGGCCTACGCGGTGCCGGTCGATGCGCTGAGCGGTGAATTGCGTCTGCGCCATCTGGTGCGCTTCTCGCAGAAGGGCCAGTTCAACCTGCCACCGGTGCGTTTCACTCAAGTGTATGCGCCGCAGCATCAGGCCCAGGAAGCGAAAGCCGCCCTCGGTCAGGTTACGGTCAACTGATATGAAGCGGCCGCTGCTGTGGCTGATGTTGTGTCTGATTCCTGCGCTGGCGACAGCGCAGGACGAACCGCTGCGCCTTGCCTACAAGGGCGAGTTGCTGTCGCTGAATCACACGCAACTGATCGCCCGCGAGCCGTTGCCTGCGACATTGGATACGCCGCTCGGCAGTCTGTGGAAGTTGTTCGTTTACGCGTGGCTGGTGGATACCGGCGCCCGTGAGCCGGCATATGAATGTCGCGGGCAGTCGAAGGACGAAGTCTATTGCTGCACGGCTGGCGGCAAGATCGAGCGTGATCAGGCCTTGGTTAAATCCTGTGGTTTGTATTTCGAGCCTGCGCGATTGGGCATTACCTCTGCCGACTGGCGCACCTATTGGCAGGCACACAAGGCGCCATCATGGTTGCTGGATTTGCCTGCCGTACAACCGGCGACCCGGGTTTCAGTTGCCGAGTTGCTGGGCGTTTTATCTGTGCTTCCGGCTCAAGATCAAATGCGCCGGGTGTTGCTCGATGTGGTGCTGAACGCCGCAGACGGCAACGTTGTCGGTGAGCTGGGTGGTCGCTTGCGGGTGAAAACCTGGAGCTGGCTCGGCGATCAGGACCCGACATCGCGCCAGGGCGGATTCGCTGGTTGGGCGGCGGACGGCACGCCGATCTGGGCTGGCGGGCGTGGCACCAGTCAGATGGTTTTGCGGCATTACGGTGCTGCATTGGCGACGGTGTTGCCGAGTGCCTGGCCCGCAGAGGCGGGGCGTTGTGTTGAGGTTGGACTGTTCTCGCGATACCCGGTCGTACGGGTTTTGTCTGGCGAGCGCGTTGCAACTTCCGGCCCGTTGCAGGGCGACTACCGCGTCGAATTCGCCAATGGCAATGCGCTGGATATCCACAGCGACGGCGAACTGTTTTTGCTCAACGACAAACTCGTGGCAAGACTGGATCGCGAAGAATACGTCGCCCGTGTTCTGGAGCGCGAAGCCAAACCCGAACCCGCTGAAGCCGCCAAAGCCTTGGCCGTGGCGATTCGCACTTATCTGCTGCAAAACGCCTCACGCAACGGCGACTGCTTGAGCATTGACGACAGCAGCAACCGCCAGCGGGTCGCACCGCGTCCCGCCTCGGCCGAGTCGCGCAATATCGCGGCGTGGACGGCGGATCTGGTGTTGGCCGGCAGCACCGTCACCTATCACTCCGATCAACCTGGCCCGGACAAACTCGCCTGGCAGCAAGCAGTCGAACAGGCTAACGCTGGTCAACGTTACGACGCGATTCTGCTGCACGCCTATCCACGCGCCAGCCTCAGCCGTTGGGACAACCCGGTCGCCTCCTGCGAAGCATTGCCCGCCGCCCAGGACTGGCTGCAAAAACAACGACGCGGCTGGGGTCCGAGGCTTGAAAGCGAAACCGGCTACAACGAAGTCAGCACATTCGGCGTGTGCAAACTGGCTTTCGGTCGACCGTTCGTCGACCGCGAACGCCAGCGCATCTACGTGCGCGGCGTGCTGACCTTGCAGGATCGCCTCGACCTGACCCACGAATATCTGCACCTGGCCTTTGAAGCACACCCCAACGGCCAGGATGAAACCTACATCGAAGGGCTTGCCCGCCACCTCTTGCTGGAATAGACCATGACACTCCGTTATCCACAGGTCTTGCTGCTGCTCTGCGCCCTCAATGCGTTGCCGCTGGCGATGGCCGCCGACAACGTCAAACTCGACACCCCGGTCGGCGGCTGGCGCACCGGCGCGCCCGAGGGCGAAGGCGAAAACTTCCGCCAGACCGTCAACTACCCGGCCTCATCGGTGAACACCCCGGTCGGCCAGGCCAACACCGCACGCATCAGTGGCCAGATCAAAACCACCCCGAAAAACAACGATCCCGGTCGACTCATCGTCAACGGCGTCAGCATGCCGCTGAAAATCGACGACAGCGGCCGCTTCGACCGCCCGTTCTCATTCCCCAACGGCAGCAACAGCGTCGAAGTCCGCAGCCCCGACGGCCAACAGCGCCACCGCACCCAATTCCTCAACGCCAGCGGCGGCGCCACCCCGGCGAAACTGCGCGTGTTGCTGTCGTGGGACAGCGACGGCACCGACCTCGACTTGCACCTCGTCACCCCCGACGGCGCGCACATCTGGTACGGCAACCGCGTGGCGCCAAACGGCGCCGCGCTGGACGTCGACGTCACCACCGGCTACGGCCCGGAAATCTTCGCCATGCCGGCGCCGATCAAAGGCCAGTATCTGGTGTATGTGAATTACTACGGCGGCGGCTATCGCAGTGATGAAGATAGCGGCGGGGATGACGCGGTGCAGCCCCTGACGACGGCGCAGGTGACGGTGATTACGGAGGAAGGAACGCCGAGCGAGAAGATGGAGACGTTTGTAGTGCCGATGCGGGCGGTGGGGGAGTTGACGTTGGTGAAGTCGTTTAGTTATCCGTGAGTCATCTGATCAGTCAGGAAAAACGCCGCACAGTGCATTGCCTTCGTAACCGTGCACGATCGGCCCCAGCACCATGAGTGGGCCGCAGGCGTGGAGCGGTGATGGCACTGTTTGCTTCGTGTTGAGCAGAACGGTCTCCCTCCCGAACTCATCACTGCCGAAGGATTGCTCGGAATAAGAATGGCAGACCGGCAGCTTCAACGGCACCGGAATCACCAGCGCCCAGACAGTGATTCCGCACCATTCACGGGTGGGTGACGATGTTGCTGTACTGGTGATTTGCGGGGTGATTGAGCGGTAGCTTTGCGCTCTGTAGGCGTCGGTTTTCAGTGTGACTTTTTCTGGGAGGGAGATGCCTACCCCGACGCATGCGGATAGGCAGAGGCATAAAGTTGTTGCGGTGGCGGATTTCAGGTGTGAACTCAGAATGCGGGGGATCAAATTTCAACTTCCATGTGGCGTCATTCTCGGACTTATAGCCGCCTTGAAAATTCGCCGTCTCTGAAGACTGCTCTATCAGGGGGAGAGGAGAATTGTGCAAAGGGGCTTGCTGAACCGTTCCCCAGCTAACAGGGAATCACTCAGGCCGCTAATTCAGGTCGGAAACTGCTGGATGACAGGCGCTTGAGCGCAATATCAAGAGCCTGATCATCGAACAATTTGCTCTTGCGAGCAGCAGCGCCAGCGCCACCGTCCCAATGCTTCAACGCCTCACGCACTGCAGGAACGGTCGCGGACACGCCTTCCTGGCTTAGCAGCCAATCGACTGTGGCCAAAAGCTCCATACCGAATGGCGATTCAAAACCGTCAATCAACTCGGCGGTGCGTTCCAAAGCCTGGGAGTATTCCTTGGCCTCAGTCTTCAGATACGTCTGCAAAAAGGCTTTGCGCTCTTGGTCAAACCAGATCACATCGCTGATGCCAGCGTCACTGATGCGTTTGTCACAGTGCAGATAACTGCCATCGAGGTTATCGAGCAGATGTTCCAGTCGGTTGGCGTATGGCCCATATTTGTGCGCGACAAACTTCAGATTCAGAGGGTTCTCGGTATTCGGCAACTTCTCGATAGCACGCTCGAGAAACCAAGCCAACTTCTGTATCTCCAGCAGACTGCACTCCATGCCTAAAACCCAATAGCGACGAACCAGTTCGGCGATAAGAGCTCGGGCTGGCGTGAGCTTTTCTACGCCCGAACGTTTGGCGACATTCAGATATTGGTTAGAAGGCTCGAACACCAATATATCGGCGTCCAGATCACCCAAGACTTCGACAATCTGTTCACGAACTTCAGGCCACTTCAAGCCGCCATTACCAGCACCTAACGGTGGGACTGCGACAGATTTTACGTCGTTCTCAAGCAGAAACCGACGCAGATCATGCAAGCCTTCAGTTATCCACGCCATTTGCGACGGAGAACGCCAATGGCGTTTGGTTGGGAAGTTCACGATCCAACGAGGGCCATCCAGTTCATTGGTGGCCGTCACATGCATCTTGCCGGTTTCTACTTCCTTCGCCTTACACGCTGCTGCATAGAGACGGTAATTCTGCGCAAAGCGTTCTTTAAACATCAATGCGATGCCCTTACCCATCACGCCCACGGTATTCACCGTGTTGACGAGGGCTTCGGTTTTGGCTTCCAGCAGGTTGCCTTGGGTAAATCTGATCATTGGAAATACCATTTGGGGCGCGCATGAACCGACAACGTCAGGCCTCTAGCGGCGACGTCTGCTTCTATGCGTACTTTCATTGCATCGGTGTGGCACATGATGCCCAGCAGTCCCGTAATCGGTAAGTGATGGTGGATCAGCGCCTCAGCCTGATAACGCTCCATTTTGCGAGGGTCATCAGGATCGCGCTTGAAGTCGCGCCGTTGAAGGATAGACCAATCGATCTGGTCGAGATTCGCCAGATCGCTGTAATAGTTTGTCCAACTTGGATAGGCGTGCGCGTTTGTGAAGACAAACGGTAGGCCGAGCTCTTCAACGCGATACAGGCTTGAGACCAAAATCACGATCTCGTCATTGCTGCGCTGCTGAACACTCCACCCAGAGTGAATGTTCTGCATCATCACCGAGAAGGGCGTGAAATAGAAGGGCACGTAGTCGGCCAAAAAACCTTGGGGGGCGATAGGCACCTGACGGGAGCGGCGTTTGTCGATCAAGTCGACGTTACCGATATTCACGTACTGAGGTGCCTGTGCTTCCGAGTTTGCGCAATGCAGACCGTTGTCCAGAATCCAGGGCAGGTTATCGCGATGGACGATACGCCAAATCAGAGCTTTCTCTGGATTCAGGCTGGTGTAGTTCATTTATAAGAACATTCCGGGATTCACGCTGATGGGAGTCGCAAGCTTTGCCTCGCGCATTTTAGCCTCACAAAGCGAGCTGACTTCATCGGTTGGTGCATAAATTCTGGAAAAGTTTTTGGGGTTTACCACTTCCGGAGATAGGCATTCGGCCATGCAAACGCTTTTGCACTCCGCGTTCTGATAATCCCGAGTACTCATCAGTTCCCAATTAATTGCTTCAAAACCTGGGTTGTAATCGAGCAGTTGAATCGCATCATCAGCGAGTGGGTGCCGGGGAATAATTTTCCAACCGTTTTGTTTGGCAAATGATCGAAACACGGAAATGAGGACGAACTTCTCTTTGGGCCGGCTTAGCTGTACCCGTCCATCAAACGGGTTCGCAGCGAACCAGTGGAATGGAACATAGCGATCAAGATTGAGCGCTTTGCGTTTCTTAAGTATTTCGCTGTCTGCGACGTCGGTGAAATTTTCCAGACTGGCCCGAGGCTTCAGGCCTTCCTTAAGGATTCCATCCAGATTCTCAACGGACGTGAGATGGTAAACGAAGTATTTTTCCCTGATGTTTGCGTCCGACATATTGGTCTCCTTGACCTGCACATCAACCTAAACTGGATTCAGTCCCGGCCTTGCCCCGCGCTGATGTAACCCTCGATCCGTGGGGGTTGGTAGAACAGTCGTCGCGATTCTAGTGTGCCATCACTTTTGACCACAAGCCCAATATGGAAATTGGTTAGCTGGATCAAGCAGCAACACTCCTGAATTCACTCTTCATCAAAGTAATCGCGATCCAGCGTCGGCAACCTCAACAAACGGGATGTCACGCCCACCTCATGATCCATCATCAGGTGCACCAGTCGCGTCCCGTCTACCAACACAATTCCGTCCACCGATTTGGCAAAGTCGACAGCGTGCGCCGTAAAGCCTGAGGTGGTAATGAACACGCCGCGTTTGGCTTTTTGTCCGGCGAGCGCCCCGTAGAACGCCTGTAACTCAGGCCGTCCAACAGTGTTCTGCCAGCGCTTGGCTTGCACGTAAACCTTCTCCAAACCTAACTTGTCGAGCGAGATAATGCCGTCGATGCCTGCATCGCCGGAAGCACCGACACGTTGCAGATCATTGCGACTGGCGCCATAACCCAGGCGATGAAGCACATCCAGCACGATCACTTCGAAGCGGTTGGGGCTGACTTGCAGCAAGTTATCCAAAAGGTCTGCCGCCGTGGCATCGCGCAATTCTTTTAGCGCTCGCTCTAGTCGGTCGTCGGGGCTTTCGGTGGCGGAGGCCGGATCTGGCTCAACGTTTGGTTGATCATCCAGTGGCTCGGCATCAGGCGCGACTTTCAGCTTCACATTCATGTAGCCGATCGCTAAATGCTCCACGTCCTTGGCTGACAGTGGAAATGCATGCTCCTTGGCGTACTGCACACCTGCGTCAGTCAACCTCCAATAACCGCGTTTGGCACTGCTGGAAAGACCAGCACGCTTGAGACGATCGTGCGCCCAGCCTGACCGGTTCTTGTAGGTGAACTGCCCACTCGCGAGCTGTTCTTCACGCTGAGCTTCTGTTAATTGCAGCGTTTTAGCAGCCGCTTCGTGGGCGTCCCGAGCGATAACCCCCTCGGGTTTTGTGGCGAGAAAACGCAGGATCGGTTCGATGAACTGATCATAGGTTGGAACAGACATGGGCGCATCCCTGTGCTGATGGGGGTTTTTGAGCTGACTGGCGGGCGAGTATAAATAAATGCTCGCTCAGGATGCCGCCGAGAGTAGGTGCTTGTATCTGGAAAAGGTAAGCCGTTGTGTCTGGGCTCTCCCTCAATTGAATTCGCGCGTACTGGTTAAGAAGCTATCAAATCTTCTTGCCTTTTAAGGCCTACAGAATTCATCACTCGCTTTGTGGCGACTGCTTAATACAGCTCAATGGTTCTGGCGCTCAGCATCTTCTTGAAAGTGATCAGCGCAGCGGCGCTCAGGCATTCTTTATCGCTACCGGCAGCTGCCGGTCGAGCGCAGCCGGCCATTGCCCAAGAAGTCGAGGCGATAGAGTGGCGGCTAACCAGCGTTTTGGTGTGGGTCAAAGATGGTGTTTTGTGGAAAGTCCTTACTCTGCAAGACTTTCAGGCATTAAAAAGCCGGCTTGTGGCCGGCTTCTCGGGGACTGGCTTGGTTTATTTTTGGTAAACCGCGTCAGCCTTCAAAACGTACACCCGGATCTTGCGTCCGGCTGTGGGACTTGGTCAGACGTTGATCTGCCGCGTCGGGTGCGATCTGAGCCGCTGGGCGGGTCGATGCGCAAATGTGGGGCGCAGGATACTGATTTTTGGCGGGGATTCCCAGCTTGAAGTGCGGGTTAGAGCGATCTGTCGGGCAAAAATCCGGGATTTGTACTGATTATCCGGGCCTCATCGCCAGCAGGCTGGCTCCCACAGGGAGATAGGCACAGGTCCGGAAGGGCATCAGGTCAGAGAAACGGAATCGCCGGGCGGCGTTTACTCAGGGTCGACCACCAGAACACCCAGCCCAATATGTGTATCCGCTGCTCTTCGATCTGCGCGGCACGGAAGATTTCGTCCGGGTATTCGGCGCTGTTGTGGCTGCGCAGGCGCAGGGCGTTGCCGGGCATGCGGTGCAGATATTTGATGCGCAGCATGCCGTCGTGTTCGATGGCGTAGATTTCGCCGTCGACGACCTGGGTCAGGCCGCGGTCGATGGCGATGGTCGAGCCGTCGGCGATGCGTTCGGCCATGCTGTTGCCGATCATGTGCGCGCAGATGGCGTCGGTGTGTTTGATTTCGAGGATGTCGAGATGGACGCGGGGCAGGCGGATGGATTGTTCGGGGTCGAGGATGACATGGGTTTTCTTCGAGCCGGCTGTTATCGGAGTTTCCTTGAAGAAGGGCAGGTCGATGTCGTTGGGGTCGATGACCGTGTAGACGCCGCGAATGGATTGGGCGTCGAAGGTGTCGCCATTGCTGGCGGGCATTTGCAGGCTTGGGGAGTCTTTGGCGCCATCGCCGGTTTTCAGCCAGTCGCTGTTGACTGACAACAGGCGTGAGACTTCCTCCATGCGATACGCCGGGACGCCCCGGGTGTACCAGTTATGAATATTTTGGGCTTCCGTGCCCCAGAACTTTGCGAATCCCGTGGTGGTGATCTTCGCTGCTTCCAGGAGTGCCTTGAATCTTGGACCGCTAGTGTTCTTTTTCATAAACACGGAGTCTACGGCCGTGCCAGAGCGGTTTGAATAAACCGGGTGTTCAAAAACGGGGCGAATTTTGCGACTGGATGTAAGACGTTCTTGTGGGAAATTAAACAGATTAAAACTGTGTAGCGGCTTTTTTAAACGCAGCGTTTAAAGCGCCATTTCCCAGACAAAAAAAACCCCGGTAAACCGGGGTTTTTTGTCAGGCGTACTGCGTGTCAGGGCTATTAGCCCTTGTAGGCAGCAACCGACTTGGTGATCGCTTCGCGAGCGGCGTCTGCGCCGGCCCAGCCTTCGATTTTCACCCATTTGCCTTTTTCGAGATCTTTGTAGTTCGCGAAGAAGTGCTCGATCTGCTGGATCAGCAGTGGCGGCAGGTCGGTGTATTCCTTCACGTCCACGTACAGCTGGGACAGCTTGTCGTGTGGAACTGCGATGACTTTGGCATCGCCGCCGCCGTCGTCGGTCATGTTCAGGATGCCGACTGGACGAGCGCGGATGACCGCACCTGGAGCAACCGGGTAAGGGGTCACGACCAGCACGTCGAGGGGATCACCGTCGTCAGCCAGGGTGTTCGGGATGTAACCGTAGTTGGCCGGGTAGAACATCGGGGTGGCCATGAAACGGTCAACGAACAGGCAATCGCTGTCTTTGTCGATTTCGTATTTGATCGGCGCGTGGTTGGCCGGGATCTCGATCGCGACGTAGATGTCGTTCGGCAGGTCTTTGCCAGCCGGAATCTTGCTGTAGCTCATTGGGCGGTGCCCCCGTTAGTTGACCAAAAACACTTGGCCGGATTGACCAAAAAGTGGCGGCGATTATAGGCATATTCTGCTGCCGATGCCATGCACCGAAAGTCGTCCTGGCCTTAGTCGTGAGCCTGATAGACCGGGTCTTCGGCTTGAAGTTGCAACAGCCGGCCCAACGGGTCCTGCTTGTAGAAAAGCTTCAGTTGCGCATAGACCTGTGGATAACTCTCGTGCAGCAGATCCGGGGCGCTGAAGAAGTATTCGCTGGTGACGGCGAAGAACTCGGCCGGGTTTTCCGCCGCGTACGGGTCGATGGCGGTTTCAGCGTCCGGATTGTGATCGAGTTGCCGATTGAGGTCGTCGTAGGCCGCTTGCATGACTTGCGCCCAGTCGCTGACGCGCATGTCGGCGTGCAGTGGCGGCAGGCCGTTGGCGTCGCCGTTGAGCATGTCGAGCTTGTGCGCCAGTTCGTGGATGACCAGGTTGTAGCCTTCCCAGCCACCGCTGGCCATCACGCCCGGCCAGGCGAGAATGATCGGGCCTTGCTGCCAGGCTTCGCCGCTGTGTTCACCGTCCCATTCATGTTCGATGCCACTGGCGTCGCGGTGGCGCTGCGGGCTGAGGAAGTCGTCGGGATAGAGGACGATTTCGTGAAAACCCTGATACCAGTTCAAATCGCCGAGATTGAGCAGCGGCAATTGCGCCTGGGCGGCGAGCAGCAGGCGTTGTTCCTGATGCAGTTCGACACCGGGCAGGGCGGTCAGGTGTTTTTCTTCGAGGAACAGCACGCAGGCTTCACGCAGCCACTGGTCTTCGGCGGCGCTGATGCCGTCAAGAAAGCTCAGGTGATGGCGCACCCGTTGCCACATGTCGTCGGCAATCGGGTGCCTGGCCAGGATGCGCCGGCGTCGCCAGGCGCTCAGTGACCACATGCTTTCAGCGCGATTCGGCTTTGGAGCTGGAGCCGCCGAAACGACTGCGCACGACACCGATGATCATCGGCACCAGCGACAGCAGAATGATGCCGACTACCAGCAGCGACAGGTTCTTCTTGATGAACGGTACGTTACCGAAGAAGTAGCCCAGTGTTACCAGACCGCCGACCCAGAGGATGGTGCCGAACACGCTGAAACCGAAGAATCTCGGATACGGCATCTTCGCCACACCGGCGACGAACGGGGCAAAGGTACGGATGATCGGCAGGAAGCGCGCGAGCGTCACGGTTTTGCCGCCATGCTTGTCGTAGAAGTCGTGGGTTTGTTGCAGGTAGTCGCGACGGAAAATCTTCGAGTTCGGGTTGCTGAAGAGCTTTTCCCCCGCCGTTCGTCCGATCACGTAGTTGGTGCTGTCACCCATGATTGCCGCGAGCATCAGCAGTCCGCCGAGCAATACCGGGTCCATGCCGCCACCAGCCGCTACAGCGCCGGCAATGAACAGCAGCGAATCACCCGGCAGGAAAGGCATCACCACCAGACCGGTTTCGCAGAAGATCACCAGAAACAGGATGGCGTAGATCCACGGCCCGTAATTGTTCACCAGCATGTCGAGGTAGACGTCGAGATGCAGGATAAGGTCGAGCGGGTTGAAATCCATGGGGGCACCTGAGTGACGGCCCGACTCTGCAGGCCTGTGCGGATGACTTCGTGTAAGCCTACAGACGGGTGTAGTTTTTCTTACAAGCCGGAAAGATCGGGATTATACGGTCTGATAGGTGAAAAGCGCGTTGGTTTTGTAGCGAGGGATGTCGGGGTGTGAACAATTGTCAGGGAGATGCAGATATATGAGGTGGGGTTAAAAGATCGCAGCCTTCGGCAGCTCCTATAGGGGGAGTGCATTCCAAATGTAGGAGCTGCCGCAGGCTGCGATCTTTTGACTTTAGAGTTCGTCGCTGATCGGCAGCACGTAGTTCTTGAACTCGGTGTCTTCCTTGAATCCGATGGATTCGTAGGTCTTCTGCGCAACTTCATTGTTGCTGCTGGTCGAGACGCGCATGCGCACGGCCTGGGTTTCCTTGGCCATTTTCTTCGCGGTGCGGATCAGGTTGTCGGCCACTAACTGGCGGCGGGCGTCTTCGGCGACGTAGATGTCGTTAAGAATCCACACGCGTTTGAGCGAAAGCGAAGAAAAGCTCGGATACAACTGACAGAAACCCATCAGTTTCTTGTCGTCATCGTCGGCCAGCGCCAGGTAAATCACCGATTCCTTGCGTCGCAGACGTTTTTCGAGAAACGCGCGGGACGAGTCCGGATAAGGCAGGGAGCCGTAGAACTCGCGGTATTTGACGAACAACGGGGTCAGCAAATCCAGGTGTTCAAGGGTCGCTTGGATAATCCGCATGATAGGTCTCGTCTTCAAGTGGCTGTTTTCACATGCTCTGACGGCGACGGGAAACCCTGGCGGCCGTGCATCGATCCTGCCTTAAACCGGCGCAGAAACGCAATGCGGAAACGGTTCAGGCAGGGGGCGGAGTGAGTAGGAAATTACCTTTCATGTCTGCACCTGCGTCCGACTCCAGCGTCTGAATCTGCGCTTCGTCCTTCAGATTGACCCCCGACAACTGCCGCCGACAGGCTTCGCGCATCAGATACAGCAAGCGATGCGCCGCCATGCCATAGCTCAAGCCCTCAAGCCGAACGTTGGAGATGCAGTTGCGGTAAGCATCGGTCAGTCCGACCTTTGGATTGTAGGTGAAATATAAACCGAGACTGTCGGGTGAGCTGAGCCCCGGGCGTTCGCCGATCAGCATCACCAGCATTTTTGCACCCAGTAGCTCACCGATTTCATCGCCCACTGCAACACGACCCTGTTCCACAAGGACGACCGGTGCCGCCGACCAGCCGTCGGCGCTCATCTGTTCTTCCAGTCGGGTCAGAAACGGCAATGTGTGGCGATGCACCGCCAGTGCCGACAGGCCATCCGCCACGACTACCACCAGATCGACGCCTCCCGGATGGGCCGCAGCGTAATCACGCAGGGTCTGCGCCGATTCATCGCTCAGTTTTCGACCCAGATCGGGGCGTTGCAGGTAGCTGTTACGGTCCAACGCAGCGCTGTGCAGCAGCAGAGTTTCACGGCCACGCTCGCTGAGTTGGTTGCTGAGCCCTGCGTGATCGAACGGCAAATGCACGGCGTCGCGGGCCTGGGCGTGGGCGTACTGGAAATCCAGCTGCGCGCTGGTCGGCAGGCTGGTGCCGGTGCGACCGAGGGCAATTCGCGCCGGGGTCAGGCGGCGCAATTCCAGCCAGGGGTTTTGCGGATCTACGGGTGGTTTTTCCATAAGACTCATCCCAGTTGCGCCAGCGCCTGGCGGAAGGCCGGCGGCAGGTTGTTGCCAAAATGCACCTTGCCGTCCGCCTGCGTGAAGATGCCCATTTTCGCCAGCCACAGCTCGAATTCCGGCGCCGGTTTCAGGCCCAGAGTCTGCCGCGCATACAGCGCATCGTGAAACGAGGTGGTCTGGTAGTTGAGCATGATGTCGTCGGAGCCGGGGATGCCCATGATGAAGTTGATCCCGGCTACGCCCAAGAGGGTCAGCAGGGTGTCCATGTCGTCCTGATCGGCTTCGGCGTGGTTGGTGTAACAGATGTCGCAGCCCATCGGTACGCCGAGCAACTTGCCGCAGAAGTGGTCTTCGAGGCCGGCGCGGATGATCTGTTTGCCGTTATAGAGGTATTCCGGGCCGATAAATCCGACAACCGTGTTCACCAGAAACGGCTTGAAATGGCGCGCCACGGCGTAGGCTCTGGTCTCGCAGGTTTGTTGATCGACGCCGTGGTGGGCGTTGGCCGACAGCGCGCTGCCCTGACCGGTTTCGAAGTACATGAGGTTCTGGCCGAGGGTGCCGCGATTCAGGCTCAGCCCCGCGTCATAACCCTCCTGCAAGATATTCAGGTTGATACCGAAACTGGCGTTGGCCGCCTCGGTACCGGCAATCGACTGAAACACCAGATCCAGCGGCACGCCACGGTTGATCGCCTCGATGGAGGTGGTGACGTGGGTCAGCACGCAGGCCTGGGTCGGAATCTCGTAACGCTGAATGATCGCGTCGAGCATTTCCAGCATCGCGCAGATCGAGGCGATGCTGTCGGTGGCCGGGTTGATGCCGATCATTGCGTCGCCGTTGCCGTACAGCAGACCGTCGAGAATGCTCGCGGCGATACCCGCAGGTTCGTCAGTGGGGTGGTTTGGTTGCAGGCGCGTCGACAGTCGTCCGCGCAGGCCGAGGGTGCCGCGAAACTTTGTCACTACGCGGATTTTCTGCGCCACCAGCACGAGATCCTGCACGCGCATGATCTTCGACACGGCGGCGACCATTTCCGGGGTCAGCCCCGGGGCGAGCGCGCGCAGGCTGTTTTCATCGGCAGCATCGCTGAGCAGCCAGTCGCGGAAACCGCCGACCGTTAAGTGGCTGACCACGGCGAAAGCCTGCTTGTCGTGGCTGTCGATGATCAGTCGGGTGACTTCATCAGATTCATAAGGGATCAGCATTTCCTGCAAGAAGTGCGTGAGAGGAATATTCGCCAGCGCCATTTGCGCGGCCACCCGCTCGCCGTCGTTGAGCGCGGCGACACCGGCCAGGAAATCCCCGGAGCGTGCGGGGCTGGCCTTGGCCATTACATCTTTGAGGCTGTCGAAGCGGTAGGTCTGGGCGCCGACGGAATGGGCAAATGCGGCCATGGGGCGGTGTCCTCCAGTAATTACTGCAATCTGCTTTTTTGTAGGAGTGAGCCTGCTCGCGATGAGGGATGTCAGTCGCTATCAATGGTGACTAACACACCGCTATCGCGAGCAGGCTCACTCCTACAGGTTTTGCGTGCACATCAATAATGCGCGCACCGGGTTTGTGGCCCGGTGCCGGTGCAACTAGACACCTTCGAGCATAGCGTCCGCCGGGGCATCGGCGCGTTGTTTGGCGGTCAGCTGGAAGTACAGATAACCCGCTGCCATGAAGCCAAGGAACACACAGCCGATCAGCGTGTTGAACCACGCCATCGCCACCAGGCACACCACGGCCAGAAACAGCGCAATCCCCGGCACGATCGGATAACCCGGTGCACGGAAGGTGCGCTCCAGATTCGGCTCGGTTTTACGCAGTTTGAACAGGCTGAGCATGCTGATGATGTACATCACAATGGCGCCGAACACCGACATGGTGATCATCGCCGCCGTCAGGGTCATGCCTTGCAGATTGACCAGACCGTCGCTGTAAATCGCCGCGATACCGATGACGCCACCGGCCAGAATGGCCCGATGCGGCGTCTGGAAACGCGAGAGTTTGGCCAGGCCTTTAGGCAGATACCCGGCGCGGGCGAGGGCAAAGAACTGCCGCGAGTAGCCGAGAATGATCCCGTGGAAACTCGCCACCAGCCCGAACAGGCCGATCCATACCAGCATGTGCATCCACGACGAGTTGTTACCGACCACCGCTTTCATTGCCTGCGGCAGCGGATCGTTGATGTTCGACAGTTGACGCCAGTCGCCGACGCCGCCGGCCATTACCATCACGCCGATGGCGAGGAACACCAGGGTCAGGATGCCGCTGACGTAAGCCTTGGGAATCGTGCGTTTCGGGTCTTTGGCTTCTTCGGCGGCCATGGCCGCGCCTTCGATGGCGAGGAAGAACCAGATCGCAAACGGTATCGCCGCGAAGATCCCGGGAATCGAGGCCATGGTGAACTCGTTGGAGCCCGACCAGCCGTTAAGCACGAAGTTACTGAAGCTGAAACCCGGTGCAACCACCCCCATGAACACCAGCAATTCGGCGACCGCCAGCACCGTGACCACCAGTTCAAAGGTCGCAGCGATGCTGACGCCGAGGATGTTCAGGGTCATGAACACGAAATACGCCCCGACTGCTGCCAGCTTGGGGTCAAGCTCCGGGTATTGCACGTTGAGATAGGCGCCAATCGCCATGGCAATCGCCGGTGGCGCGAAGACGAATTCGATCAGCGTGGCGATCCCGGCGATCAATCCGCCTTTCTCGCCGAATGCTCGACGGCTGTAGGCAAACGGCCCACCTGCGTGTGGGATCGCAGTAGTCAATTCGGTGAAGCTGAAGATGAAGCAGGTGTACATGGTCGCGACCATCAAAGCCGTGACCAGAAAACCCAGGGTGCCTGCGGTGCCCCAGCCGTAACTCCAGCCGAAGTATTCGCCGGAAATCACCAGACCGACGGCAATGCCCCATAGATGCAGGGTGCCGAGTGTGGGTTTGAGCTGTGTGGTTGTAGTCATAAGTCCTCTCTGTCTTTTTTATTGTTCGATTTGTTGGACTTTCGGGTGTGGCGATTTGGGTGGGTGGGTGCTGTTCACGCAGCGGCAGATTTCACGCAAATCCTGAATGACGGGTACGCAAGGGCCGTGCCAGAGCGGCCAGACCTTTTTGTGGTGTGTCATTCAGGACGCTATCGCTGGCAAGCCAGCTCCCACAGGTTTCTGTGGTGTTGGGACTTGCGCAGATCCCTGTGGGAGCTGGATTGCCAGCGATGGCTATTTGAAGGGCAACACAGGATTAGCTGTATTGCCCCGAGGTTTTAGAAGAAGCCCAGAGGGTTGATGTCGTAGCTCACCAGCAGGTTTTTCGTCTGCTGATAATGATCGAGCATCATCTTGTGGGTTTCACGACCGACGCCGGACTTCTTGTACCCGCCGAACGCGGCGTGCGCCGGGTACAGGTGGTAGCAGTTGGTCCACACGCGACCGGCCTTGATCGCGCGGCCCATGCGGTAGGCGCGGTTGATGTCGCGGGTCCACAAGCCGGCGCCAAGGCCGAACTCGGTGTCGTTGGCGATGGCCAGCGCTTCGGCTTCGTCCTTGAAGGTGGTGATGCTCACCACCGGGCCAAAGATTTCTTCCTGGAACACGCGCATTTTGTTGGTGCCCTTGAGCAGGGTCGGCTGGATGTAATATCCGGTCGCCAGATTGCCCTCGAGTTTTTCCACCTTGCCGCCAGTCAGCAGCTCGGCGCCTTCGCCCTTGGCGATTTCCAGGTACGAAAGGATTTTGTCGAATTGCTGCTCGGACGCCTGCGCGCCGACCATGGTGTCGGTATCCAGCGGGTCACCGCGTTTGATTTGCAGGACTTTCTTCATGACCACGGCCATGAACTCGTCGTAGATCGACTCCTGAACCAGTGCGCGGGAAGGGCAGGTGCAGACTTCGCCCTGGTTGAAGAACGCCAGCACCAGACCTTCGGCGGCTTTTTCGATGAAGGTCGGTTCAGCCTGCATGATGTCTTCGAAGAAGATGTTCGGCGACTTGCCACCCAGCTCCACGGTGGACGGAATGATGTTTTCGGCGGCGCATTTCATGATGTGCGAGCCGACCGGGGTCGAACCGGTGAAAGCGATCTTGGCGATGCGTTTGCTGGTGGCCAGGGCTTCGCCGGCTTCTTTGCCGAACCCTTGCACCACGTTGAGCACCCCCGGCGGCAGCAGATCGCCGATCAGTTCCATCAGCACGGTGATGCCCAGCGGGGTTTGCTCGGCAGGCTTGAGCACCACGCAGTTACCGGCAGCCAGAGCTGGCGCGAGTTTCCATGCGGCCATCAGGATCGGGAAGTTCCACGGGATGATCTGGCCGACCACGCCCAGTGGTTCATGAATGTGATAAGCCACGGTGTTGCCGTCGATTTCGGCAGCGCTGCCTTCCTGAGCGCGCAGGCACCCGGCGAAATAGCGGAAATGGTCGGCAGCCAGCGGAATATCGGCGTTGAGGGTTTCGCGGATGGCTTTGCCGTTGTCCCAGGTTTCGGTGATTGCCAGCAATTCGAGGTTCTGTTCGATGCGGTCGGCGATTTTCAGTAGCGTCAGCGAGCGCGACTGCACGGAGGTGGAACCCCAGGCGTCGGCGGCAGCGTGAGCGGCGTCCAGTGCCTTGTCGATGTCTTCGGCAGTGGAGCGCGGGAATTCGGCAATCGGTTGGCCATTTACTGGCGAGGTATTGGTGAAGTACTGACCTTTGACAGGCGCGACGAACTCGCCGCCGATGTAGTTACCGTATTTGCTCTTGAACGAGACTTTGGCGCCTTCAGTACCGGGGTGAGCGTAACGCATGATGTTTTTCTCCTTGGCTTTTGTGCTTATAAGGGAGTGGCGCAATTGCGCTTGCTATAAGCGTAGAGCAAAGGTCGGGCCACTGCCTTGCAGGTCAGGCAAATCAAGGCCTTGCGCGAATCCTGTCGGACAAGTGGATGGCGGCTGTGACGGTTTCGGTACAGAGGGGGTGACACTCTGTACCGTATTTGGCACAGCGCGCGACCGGGTGGTCTTGCCAGCATTGCAATGCGTGGTTGGCTGGAGGATGCTGGGCGTCACCTCAAGCATTGGCCATCGAGCCTCGGGGAGAATAATAAGAAATGCACGACAACCATTTGAGTCGCCATGCCCAACAGGTTCTCACTGTCACCCAGGGTAAGCCGCACCTGCATGGCCCCGGGGCTGACCCGTCGATTGCCCGCTCGTGGCTGCGTTGCGTCGAGGACTATCATCTCGACCCGGCCCTGACCATCGCGCCGACGGTGCTTGAACACGGTCGCGTTCTTGAAAGCCGCGAGCGTCTGCAACAAGTGCTGCAAATTGCCGGCAATGAAATGAGCAGTCTGCATCAACAACTGTCCGGCGCCGGTCACGCGGTGCTGCTGACCGATGCTCGCGGGGTGATCCTCAATTGCGTCAC
This sequence comes from Pseudomonas sp. McL0111, assembly GCF_052567255.1. Taxonomy (NCBI): domain Bacteria; kingdom Pseudomonadati; phylum Pseudomonadota; class Gammaproteobacteria; order Pseudomonadales; family Pseudomonadaceae; genus Pseudomonas; species Pseudomonas sp. McL0111. Next base: position 2,340,486 of record NZ_CP199585.1, read on the forward strand.
CGCCCCGGCCGAACGCAAGATTTTCGAACGCTCCGGCCTCTGGCTTGGGGCCGACTGGAGCGAGGCCTGCGAAGGCACCAACGGCATCGGTACCTGCCTGGTCGAGCGTCAGGCGTTGACCATCCATCAAGACGAACATTTCCGTGGCCGTCACACCGGCCTGACCTGCTCGGCGAGCCCGGTGTTCGACCCGCACGGCGAGCTACTGGCGGTGCTCGACGTCTCCTCGGCGCGGCATGACGTTTCGCGGCAGAGCCAGTTCCACACCATGGCGCTGGTCAATCTGTCGGCGAAGATGATCGAAAGCTGCTATTTCCTGCGCTGCTTCGATAATCAGTGGCTGCTGCGTTTTCATTTACAGGCCGAATCGGTCGGGCTGTTCAGCGAAGGGCTGCTGGCGTTTGACGGCGAAGGGCGGATCAGCGCGGTCAATCAGAGCGCGTTGAACCTGCTCGGGCATATTCGCGGCGGCTTGCTGGGTAAACCGGTCGAGGCGTTTTTCGATTGTTCGCTGGATGAACTGCTCGGTCGCGCCAGCGCCAATGCCAGCGCCAGTTGGCCATTGCGCACTCGTGACGGGCGAAACCTGTTTGCCCTGTTGCGTGGTGAGGCCCGGCGTCCGGTGCCGACGCCAGCGACTCGCACACCGTTAGTCGCCGAAGCGCCGCGTCTGTCCGGTATTTGTCTGGGCGACGCCGCGTTGCAGGCGGATTTTCGCAAAGCACTGCGGGTTTTCGAGCGTGACGTACCGCTGCTGGTCAACGGCGAAACCGGTTCTGGCAAAGAAGCCTTCGCCAAGGCTGTGCACCATGCCAGTCAACGGGCGAGCAAGGCGTTCGTCGCCCTCAATTGCGCGGCAATTCCGGAGAGCCTGATCGAGAGCGAACTGTTCGGCTATCGCGGCGGCAGCTTCACCGGTGCGCGCAAGGACGGCATGCGCGGCAAGTTGCAGCAGGCTGACGGCGGCACGTTGTTCCTGGATGAAATCGGTGACATGCCGCTGGCCTTGCAGACCCGATTGCTGAGGGTGCTGGAAGACCGGCAGGTGGTGCCGATTGGCGGCGAGCCGGAAGCGGTGAACGTACGGATCATCAGCGCCACTCACCGGAATTTGTTGGGGCGGGTCGAGGACGGCAGTTTCCGTGAGGATTTGTACTACCGGCTCAACGGTCTGGAAGTGGCATTGCCGGCGTTGCGCGAGCGCAGTGATAAGTCTGAGTTGCTGGATTTCCTGCTGGCCGAGGAGGCGGGCGGGGAAACCTTGTTGATTGATGACGCGGCACGGCAGGCGCTGCTGGCGTTCAACTGGCCGGGCAACGTGCGGCAATTGCGCAATGTGCTGCGCACGCTGGCGGCATTGAGCGATGAAGGGTGGATCGGACTGGAGGACTTGCCGGCAATGATTCGGCAGGTGCGGCCAGCAGTGTTGGCGGCGGCGTCCACCGATCATCCGCTGGAAGATGCCGAGCGTTTGGCGCTGCTCAATGTGCTGGAGCAGACGCACTGGCATATGACGCATACGGCGGCGCAGTTGGGCGTCAGTCGCAACACGCTATATAGAAAGCTGCGCAAACACGGCATCGCCCGATCTGCCTGAAACACCGCAACCCTACAAAAGCCCTGATCACCTAAAGAGTGCGATTTTCCCCTCCCTACGCTAACCTGCGGCCATGTTTTACGAGGTCGACTATGCACATTCATATTCTGGGTATTTGCGGGACTTTCATGGGCTCGATGGCGGTTCTGGCCAAAGAGCTGGGTCATCACGTGACGGGCTCCGATGCCAACGTCTATCCGCCAATGAGCACTCAACTGGAAGCCCAGGGCATTCAGCTGACTCAGGGTTACGACCCGGCGCAGCTTGATCCGGCGCCGGATCTGGTGGTGATCGGCAACGCCATGTCCCGTGGCAATCCGGCGGTGGAATATGTGCTGAACAAAGGCCTGCCGTACGTCTCCGGCCCGCAGTGGCTGGCCGATCATGTGCTGCAAGGTCGCTGGGTGCTGGCGGTTGCCGGTACGCATGGCAAAACCACCACCAGCAGCATGCTCGCTTGGGTGCTGGAACACGCGGGCATGAGCCCGGGCTTCCTGATCGGCGGCGTGCCGCAAAACTTCTCCGTTTCGGCACGTCTGGGCGGCACGCCGTTTTTCGTGATCGAGGCTGACGAGTACGACAGCGCGTTCTTCGACAAACGCTCGAAATTCGTTCACTACCGTCCGCGCACCGCGATCCTCAACAATCTTGAGTTCGATCACGCCGACATCTTCCCCGATCTGCCAGCTATCGAGCGTCAATTTCACCACTTGGTGCGCACCATCCCGAGTGAAGGCCTGGTGATCCACCCGACCACCGAACCTGCGTTGCAGCGCGTGATCGAGATGGGTTGCTGGACCCCGGTGCAAACCACCGGCGTCGGCGGTCAATGGCAAGTCAAACTGCTGAGCGCCGATGGTTCGGCGTTCGAAGTGATGTTCGAAGGCGTGTCGCAAGGCACCGTCGAGTGGGAGTTGACCGGTCAGCACAACGTCGCCAACGCCTTGGCTGCCCTCGCGGCGGCGCGGCATGTTGGCGTGGTGCCATCAATGGGTATCGCCGGGTTGAGCGCGTTCAAGAACGTCAAACGCCGGATGGAGAAAGTCGCCGAAGTGCGCGGCATCACCATCTATGACGACTTCGCCCACCATCCGACTGCCATCGCCACCACCCTCGACGGTCTGCGCAAACGCATTGGTGATGCGCCGTTGATCGCGATCATCGAACCGCGCTCCAACTCGATGAAGCTCGGCGCTCACCGCGACGGCTTGCCGGACAGTGTGGTCGATGCCGATCAGGTGATTTGGTACGCGCCGGCCAACCTCGGTTGGGACTTGGCTGGCACTGCGGCGCTGTGCACCGTGCCGTCGATTGTCAGCGATTCGCTGGAAGGCATCATCGAACGCGTGAAAAGCCAGGCGCAGCCCGGCACTCACGTGGTGATCATGAGCAACGGCGGCTTCGGCGGCCTGCACGGCAAACTCGCCGAGGCGCTGCAATGAACACTCGTTTGGAGAGCAATGGCCCGGAACGCATCACGCTGGCGATGACTGGCGCTTCCGGCGCCCAGTACGGTTTGCGTCTGCTCGATTGTCTGGTGCGTGAAGATCGCGAGGTGCATTTCCTGATCTCCAAGGCTGCGCAATTGGTCATGGCTACCGAGACTGACGTCACGCTGCCGCCCAAACCGCAAATGATGCAGGCGTTCCTCACCGAATACACCGGCGCTGCCGCCGGGCAGATTCGCGTGTACGGCAAGGAAGACTGGATGTCGCCGGTTGCCTCGGGTTCCGGGGCGCCAGCGGCAATGGTAGTGGTGCCGTGCTCGACCGGCACGCTCTCGGCGATCGCGACCGGCGCCTGCAACAACCTGATCGAACGCGCCGCCGACGTCACGCTGAAAGAGCGCCGCCAGTTGATTCTGGTGCCGCGTGAAGCGCCGTATTCGAGCATTCATCTGGAGCACATGCTCAAGCTGTCGAACATGGGCGTGACCATTCTGCCTGCCTCGCCGGGCTTCTATCATCAGCCACAGACCATCGATGATCTGATCGATTTCGTGGTGGCGCGGATTCTCAATTTGCTGGGTATTCCTCAGGACATGTTGCCGCGTTGGGGCGAGCATCATCTGAGCAGTGATGAATAAGCTGCTGTTGATCCTGCTGGCGTTGCAACTGACTGGATGCGCCACGGCGCGGACGCTCGATGCGGCCAAGCCTGGGGCGCCGGTGGTGTATGCGGGGACACGACTGGATTTGTATGTGATGAATGGCGGTTGTTGCCCGAAGGATCGCTTCGGCGCTGAGGCGCCGGGTTATCCGGGAGTGGACCTGCCGGCCAGTGCTTTGCTCGATACGCTGCTGTTGCCGTTGTCGCTGCTGACAGTGATTGGCGTGAGCTATCAGGCAACTGGCGGATTGTAGGGGAGTGCTGCGCACTCCGTTCGCGGGCAAGCCACGCTCCCACAGGTTTTGTGTTGTATGCGGTACCACTGTGGGAGCGGGCTTGCCCGCGAAGAGGCCAGCTCAGTCACTACAAGATTATTTGCCTAACTTGCGCAGTTCATCCGACTCAACCACCCGCACCCCATCCTGTTCTTCCAACGCCAGACGCCACATCGCGCGGGCCAGTTGGCAGGCTTCGATGCCGCGGTATTTACCGGGAATCAGTTTTGAGAACGGTGCAGCGAGCTGCTCGCTCAGACGTGGTTCTGTGCGTTCCCCGAGCAACAGCGAAGGTCGGCAGATGGTCAGTTGCGGCCAGTCCTGCGCGCGCAATGCCTCTTCCATCTCGCCTTTGACCCGGTTGTAGAAAATTGATGATTTCGGATCGGCGCCCAATGCGCTGATCACGATCAGGTGCCGCGCGCCCATCTCCCGCGCACGTTTGGCGAAGGCCACGACCATGTCCAGATCAACCGCACGAAACGCTTGTTCCGAACCTGCCTGTTTGATGGTGGTGCCGAGGCAGCAATAGGCGATATCGACACGACCATTGAGTTGCGGCAGAAAAACCTGTGGATCACCAACCGGGTTTTCCAGGTGCGGATGTTCCGCCAGCGGCCGGCGCGAAGGGGCGAGGACGCGGGTGATCGTCGGCTCGTTGAGCAGACGGTCGAGCAGATGCTCGCCGGTCAGTCCGGTGGCACCGGCTAGCAAGATGTGCTGAGGCGTCAAGTACATGGTGTCTCTCCCTTGATACTGTTCAGCTTAGTTGCTGTTTGTCGCTCCGTCGTTCAACGCAGCACTTTGCAAAGCTTTTTTGGCTTGTTGTTTACGCAACAGTTGCCAGTGCGCCAGCACGGTTTTCGGCGCCCAGATCTGCGGCTCCGAGGCTTCGAAATTGTCCGCCAGTTCGCGCTCGGCCACGGTGGCCTTGGCCAGTTTGAAGGCTTGCTCCAGGTCGTCGGTCTGGTTCAGTGCTTGTGCAAACAGCGCATCACCGAAGTAGGTGAAGTCGGCTTCTTCCGAGCAGCCAAACGAAACACGATCGGCGCGTGAGGCGGTCATGATCAGGGTGCGTTCGTCTTTCAGTGCCGGAATGAAACCACCGGAGTAGCAAGACGAAATCACGATGATCTTGTCGCGGTTTTTCAGTGGGGCCAGTACGGCGGCGAGTTCGTCGGCGGGCAGGTCGGCCAGTTCCATGCGTGGCTGGTCGAGTACCAGTTCATGTTCGGCAGTGCCGTGGCTGGTCAGGTAGATAAACAGCAAGTCTTCCGGGCCGCTGCGTTCGGCCAGCGTTTGTGCGGCGCGGCGCAGGTTTTCCCGGGTAGCCATCGGCCGGTCGGTGAGGTGGTCGCGGTGGTTGACCAGACGAATCTGGCCATACGCGCCGAAACGGCTGGCGAGCATGTTGGCGACGTAATCCGATTCGCGCAGGAACACACTCTGCTTGCCGTCGCCTCCCAATGTCAGAGTGTAAAGTTCCACCGCCGGGGTCGAGGCTGGCACAGCGGCCAGTGCTTCATTGAGCAAGCGACCTTGGGCGAGCAAGCCGAGTTCGAGAGTGTCCGGGAGCAATTTGCCGTCGGCATCGCGAACGCGCTGCCCATTGATCCAGGTGCCGCTGAGCACCGTGCCGTCGGTCAGCACCAGAACGCCGCGTCCGCTATAGGCGTCGTTGTCGAACTGGCCGATATAGAAGCTGCCATCCGGCAGGTTCAAACGGCCCTGACCGCTGAAGCGCCAGTCGCTGAAGTTACCGATGTAATGGCTGCCGTCGGCGCCGATCAGTTCGCCCTTGCCGGTCAGCGCGCCTTCCTTGAACTGGCCGAGCCATACGTCGCCATCGGCGTTTTCGTAGCGGCCCTTGCCGTGCAGTTGGTTGTTCTTGAAGCCGCCGACATAGATGTCGCCGTCGGCACTGTTGTAAGTGCCGTTGCCTTCCAGTTGACCGTTGACGAAGTGCCCGGTGAACGAGTTGCCGCTGGCGTCGCCGCGCTGGCCTTCACCGTTGGGTTTGCCGTGGGCGAACTGGCCCTGATAGGAGCTGCCGTCGTCCATTTCCAGACGACCAAGCCCGGAATACTGGTCGGATTTGAACTCGCCACGGTAGGTCATGGCGTTTTCTTTCAGCGTGCCTTCGCCATCGCGTCGGCCCAGCTTGAAACCGCCGGTGTAGCTGCCGGCGTTGGTGGTCAGGCTGCCCTGACCGTCGAACAGTCCTTGCTGGAACTGGCCGCGATAGACCTCGCCATTGCTGCCATGCCATTCGCCCTGACCATGCCATTGACCCTTGTCGAACTGCCCGGCATACCAACTGCCATTGGGATAGTCGACGCGCCCCTGGCCTTGCAGCAAGCCATTGACCAGTTCGCCGCGATAGCGTCCGCCGTCCGGCAGCCGTGCGTCCGGAGGCAACAGCGATTCGCCGTCGCCGCAAGCGGTGAGCAACAGGGTCAGGGCAATCGGGGCTAGAGAGGCGAGTGAGCGCATAGCGGGTTCCGGGCAATTAGGCGACCGAGTATGCCGTAGCTATGTGACCTAATACAGCCGGGAACAAGCAGCGGATGCGAAACAGCGTGAGCCGCTTCGCATCCCGACGCTTAAACGAAGCAGAGCGACAGCGGTTCTGCGATGTAGGCCGGTTTGTCCGAGCCTTCTATCTCAAGCGTTGCGGTGGCCTTGAGCAGCCACTGACCAGGTTTTTTCTCGGTCACTTCACCGAGATCGACCTTGAGTCGGACTTTGGAGTTGACCTTCACTGGCTGGATGAAGCGCACGCTGTCCAGACCGTAATTGACCACCATCTTCACGCCTTCCGGCAGAACGAGGATGTCTTCCATCAGTTTCGGCATCAGTGACAGCGACAGGAAACCGTGGGCAATGGTGCTGCCAAATGGCGTTTGCGCGGCTTTGACCGGATCGACGTGAATGAACTGATAATCCCCGGTGGCTTCGGCGAACAGGTTGATACGCTCCTGATCGATGGTGAGCCATTCGGAACGTCCGAGTTCCTTGCCGACATAATCTTTGAGCTCTGCAACTGGAACATAGGGCATTGAGACTCTCCTTGGGTTCATCGGTTTTATAGTTTTTCAGGTGGGGGATTTGACCGCCCTGCGAACCACTGTAGATCAACATGGCGAGTTGCTCCGGTCAACCGACCATGCTTTTGGCGAATGCCGATCCATAGCGCAGGCGTGCTTATAATGCCGGGCGCTTTTTTTTGGGGGATGTCGGATGTTGTTACGTGGCCTGACCATGCTGGTGCTGTTTCAATTGCTCGGCACCGCGCTCAACCACTTGCTGCTGCCAGTGCTGCCGGGGCCGATCATCGGCTTGCTGCTGTTGCTGGTGTTCCTGATCGTGCGTGGTGAAGTCGGCGAACCGCTGAACCTTGCCGCCGGCAGTCTGCTGCGTTATCTGCCGTTGTTGCTGGTGCCGCCAGCGGTGGGCGTGATGGTTTATGCCAAGGACATTGCTGCCGATTTCTGGGCGATTACCGGCGCGCTGGTGCTGTCGTTGATTCTGTCGATGGCCTTCGCCGGCGTGCTGATGCAGCGCATGGTCAAGCGTCATGCCCGCCGCTCGGAGGAGTCCTGATGCTCTTCGACTGGCAAGGGGCCTGGGCCTCGGTTATCCATCACCCATTGTTCGGCATCGGCATCACCCTCGGCGCTTATCAACTGGTGCTGGCGGCATTCGAGAAAACCCGCTGGATCTTTCTGCAACCGGTGCTGGTCTCCATGCTGTTGGTGATCGGCGTTCTGCTCGGCTGCGGCCTGACATATGCGGAGTACCGCAAGAGCACCGAAATCCTCAGCATTCTGCTGGGACCTGCGACGGTCGCGCTGGCGGTGCCGCTGTATCTGAACCTGCGACGCATCCGCCAATTGTTCTGGCCGATTTTTACTACGCTGGTGATAGGTGGCGTGGTGGCGACGGGCATGGGCGTAGCGCTGGGCTGGTCGTTCGGCGCCGAGCACATGATTCTGATGACCATGGCACCCAAGTCGGTGACCTCACCGATTGCCATGCTGGTGGCCGAGCAGATCGGTGGTGTGGCGGCACTGGCGGCGGTGTTTGTGCTGATCACCGGGGTGATCGGCGCGATCTTCGGTCCGGCGCTGCTGACCCGTCTCGGCGTGCACAGCCCGGAAGCACGCGGCATGGCACTGGGCATGACCGCGCATGCGGTCGGTACTTCGGTGGCGTTGCAGGAAAGTGATGAGTGCGGTGCCTTCGCGGCGCTGGCAATGAGTTTGATGGGCGTGGCCACGGCAGTGTTCCTGCCGTTGGCGGTGTCGATGGTGGTGTAAGGAAATGACTATGAGTCTGCCGCTTTTTCCGCTGAACACAGTGCTGTTTCCCGGCTGTAACCTCGATTTGCAGATCTTCGAGGCGCGTTACCTCGACATGATCGGCCGCTGCATGAAGCAGGGCGGCGGTTTTGGCGTGGTGTGCATTCTGGACGGCGCCGAGGTTGGTGCTGCACCGGAAGGCTTTGCGCTGGTCGGGTGCGAAGCGAAGATCATCGACTTCCAGCAGCAGGACAATGGCCTGCTTGGGATTCGTGTGCAGGGCGGACGGCGCTTCAATGTGCTGCGCACCGAAGTGCAACGCGATCAGTTGATCCTCGCCGACGTCGATTGGCTCGACGAAGAGCCAGAGCAACCGTTGCAGGATGAAGACGCTGATCTGGTGGCGTTGCTCAAGGCCTTGGCCGAGCATCCAATGGTCGAGGCGCTGAACATGGGCATCGAGGCGCATGGGCAGCAGTCACTGGCGAACCAGTTGGCGTACCTGCTGCCGTTTGCCGAGGAAGACAAGATCGACCTGCTGCAAACCGATGATCCGCAACGGCGACTGGATGCGATTCAGGCGCTGCTCGACGAGTTGCAAGGTGAACTCTTCGCCTGAGCTACCTATGCAGAGGGGGTCAAGCTCTCTGCATGGGTAATCTTCAATAGGCGTAACGCAACATCGTATGCGGCAAATGCCTGAACACGAAGAAGCTGAACATCAGCAACAGCGCCGGCAGAATCAGCCACCAGATTTTGACGGGCATGGCATTGAGTGGCGTCTTGCGCTGGCTCAACCACAGGCTCGCCGCACATACACACGCTGCCAGCATAGTGCCGGCGATGACATCCGTCGGCCAGTGCGCGCCAAGATAGACCCGCGACAGGGCAATCGACAGCGCCGGAATACACGCGAGCAACAGCCAGGTCAGACGCATCCGTGGCGGTTGACCGCGTCCGGCAAGCACCGCCAGGCTCAGAAACAACGCAAACGATCCCGAGGCGTGACCGCTGGGCATGCTGTAGCTGGTCAGTGGATCGGTCAGTACTTCCGGACGTACCCGGGCGAAAAACTGTTTGGTCGCGGTGTTGGCCAGTGCAGTAACGAGCAAGGTCCCGCCGACGAAAATCGCCTGACGCCATTGCCGCGTCAGCAATAACAAAGCGGTGAGCAGGATGCTGAACATCAGCATGTTGCGGAACTCTCCGATCAGCGTCAGCGTGACCGCGATTTCATCCAGCATTGGCCCACGATGCTCTTGCACCAGCGTCATCACGCCTTGATCGAGCGCGGTCAAGTGCGGATAGCCGATGAACAGACCGATCAGAATCAACAGGCTCATGCTGCTGATCCACAGAGTTGCCCGGCGATGCTGGCGCATGCTGCTGTTGACGCTCAGACCGACCATCACCGCGATAGCCCCGGCGACAATACCCGCCTCAAGCCAGAAACCTTCCGGCAATGGCAGGCGAATCGCCGCCCCGGTGGCCCAGCCCGGCAGCAGGTAGGCGACACTCCATCCGGCCCCGGCCAGCAGGCTGACGGCGGCGAAACGCGGGAAGGGCATGTCGCACATCCCGGCGACCATCGGCAGCATCGGCCGCAGCGGACCGATAAAGCGTCCAACCAACAGGCTGGCGATACCATAGCGCTGGAAATAGCTTTCGGCCCCGGCCATCCATTCCGGATGATGGCGCAGCCCCGGCAGTCGACGGATGTTCTGATGGAAGTGGCGGCCGAGGAAGTACGAAATCACATCGCCGAGAATCCCGCCGAGAAAACCCAGCAACAGGGTTTCGCTCAACGATAACGCACCGCTGCCGGCCAGCACGGCGACGGCAAACAGCAACACCGTGCCGGGCACGATCAATCCGGCAATCGCCAGACACTCCACGCAGGCGATGATGAACACCGCCGCTGCCAGCCACTGCGGATTGGCTGCCAGCCACCCGGTCACGCTATCGAGCCATGGGCCCATACAAACAACTCCATCAAATCCAAATAGGCCCATGTAGGAGCGAGCCTGCTCGCGAAAACGTCGTGTCAGGCGACATGGCTGTCACTGGCCGATTGCATTCGCGAGCAAGCTCGCTCCCACAGGGTTTCAGGGCAGTACAAAATAATCGCGTCCTTCGACCTGACCCCGGCGCAGCGGGTTCTGCGTACACCACTGAGCGTAGGCGGCATCGACGAAGCGGTACATCAGGTGTTCATCACGGCCATGGGGTATCCCCAGTCGCGTCGTTTGAATGATGTGCGACGGTGCAGGCCCGGCATCTTCCACCAGCAGCAGTTCATGATCAAAGCGCTTGGCATCCCACATCGGCACCTTCAGCCCGAGCGACTTGCACAGCAGAGTCTGACCGGCACACAGTTTTTGCGACGGGCGTGGTCGACCCTGAGCGTCAGGATTGTTCAGCAGCATTTGCGCCAGGCTCGCCGGGCCGCTGATTTCATCGACCCACGGGTAGGCGGACTTGATCAGCACCGCATTGCCTGGGCCTTGCGCGCTGAAGTTCAGCGAATCACCGCCACGGGCGTAATACATATAAATGTGCCCGCCATCCAGAAACAAAGCCTTACGCTTTTCTGTGTAGCCGAGCGAGGCGTGGCTGCCTTTTTCTGCGCAGTAATAGGCTTCGGTTTCGATAATTCGAGCGCTCAGCCATAAATCGCCGACCCGATGACGAATGATTTTGCCGAGCAGATCCTGCGCCAGAACTTGTGCGTCACGGTCGAAAAAAGCGTCCGGGAGCCCGATTGGCAGGCGCGGGGCAGCGGCGCGAACGTTCAGATTGGGCATGGCAGACGATGTTTATCCAGACGAAGGAGGTCGTGATGATAACAATGCGCAGCTTAATTACGCCTGAACGCCGCTAAATCACCCTCCATTTCGACCATCCGCCCGTCACCGCTGTTAGTCCCGGGACGCGACAGCTATAATCTGCCGCTTTCCTCTTTGCCAAGACCCCAGCAGACCATGACTGAGTCCGTTCTTGACTACATGACCCGATTGGGTCGCGCCGCCCGCGAAGCCTCCCGGGTCATCGGCCGTGCCAGCACCGCGCAGAAAAACCGCGCCTTGCAGGCTGCTGCCAATGCTCTGGACGCTGCTCGCGCCGAGCTGGCCGCAGCCAATGAACAGGATCTGGCCGCCGGTCGCGCCAATGGTCTGGAGCCGGCACTGCTGGAACGTCTGGAACTGACCCCGGCGCGCATCGACGGGATGATCGTCGGTCTGCGTCAGGTCGCAGCGCTGCCGGACCCGGTCGGCGCCATTCGCGACATGAGCTTCCGTCCGTCGGGGATTCAGGTCGGCAAGATGCGCGTGCCGCTGGGCGTGATCGGGATCATCTACGAGTCCCGTCCCAACGTGACCATCGACGCCGCCAGCCTGTGCCTGAAGTCCGGCAACGCCACCATCCTGCGCGGCGGTTCCGAGGCGATTCACTCCAACCGTGCGATTGCCGCGTGCATCCAGCGTGGTCTGGCCGAGGCCGAATTGCCCGCCGCCGTGGTGCAAGTGGTCGAAACCACTGACCGTGCCGCCGTCGGCGCGCTGATCACCATGCCCGAGTACGTCGATGTGATCGTGCCGCGCGGTGGCCGTGGCCTGATCGAGCGCGTCAGCCGTGACGCCCGCGTGCCGGTGATCAAGCATCTGGACGGCATTTGCCACGTTTACGTGAGTGCCCACGCCGATCTGCAGAAAGCCGAAAACATTGCCTTCAACGCCAAGACCTATCGCTACGGTATCTGCGGCGCGATGGAGACGTTGCTGGTCGATCGAACTGTTGCCAAGGATTTCCTGCCGTCGATGGCGGCGCGGTTCCGCGAAAAAGGCGTCGAACTGCGTGGCTGCGAGCGCACCCGGGCGATCATCGATGCCGTACCGGCCAGCGAAGACGACTGGAACACCGAGTATCTGGCACCGATCCTGTCGATTCGCGTGGTCGACGGGCTGGACCAGGCGATCGAACACATCAATCATTACGGCTCGCACCATACCGATTCGATTGTCAGCGAAAACCTCGCCGACACCCGACGGTTCGTGGCGGAAGTCGATTCGGCATCGGTGATGATCAACACCCCGACCTGCTTCGCCGATGGCTTTGAATACGGATTGGGTGCCGAGATCGGCATTTCTACTGATAAGCTGCACGCCCGTGGCCCGGTTGGCCTCGAAGGACTGACCTGCGAGAAGTACATCGTGGTCGGTGATGGCCAGTTGCGCGGCCAGGCGACGGTCTGACTTGACCGACCTCGACCTGACATCGCCGCTGCCCGGCGCCGAACTCCAGCCCCGCCGTATTGGCGTATTGGGCGGGACGTTTGATCCGGTGCACATCGGCCATTTGCGTGGCGCACTGGAAGTAGCCGAAGCGCTGGCGCTCGACGAGGTGCGCCTGACGCCGAACGCCCGGCCGCCGCATCGCGGTACGCCGCAGGTGTCGGCGCAGGATCGGTTGGCGATGGTCGAGTGCGCGGTGGCCGGAGTGCCGCCGTTGGTAGTGGACGCCCGCGAATTGCAGCGGGACAAACCGTCCTGGACCATTGATACCCTGGAGTTGATGCGTGCCGAAATGGCCGCAGAGACCCAGGTTTTTCTGCTTTTGGGCTGGGACGCATTTTGCGGCCTGCCCACTTGGCATCGCTGGGAGGAATTACTCCAGCATTGCCACATCCTGGTGCTACAGCGCCCGGACGCCGACAGCGAACCGCCGGATGCCTTGCGCAACCTGCTGGCAGCGCGTTCGGTGAGCGACCCGCTGGCCCTGAAAGGGCCGAGCGGACAGATTGCATTCGTCTGGCAGACACCGCTCGCGGTTTCCGCCACCCAGATCCGTCAACTGCTGGCCAGCGGTAAGTCGGTACGTTTCCTGGTGCCCGACGCGGTCCTGGCCTACATCGATGCGCACGATCTATATCGTGCGTCGAACTGAACAAGGCGTGCTTCACTGATACGAATCAACGTGTCTCCAAGCCGCCGAATACATGAGCAAAACGAGTTTTATATGACTGACAAAGACGTAGCTAAAGTAAAGCGCAAAGGCACATTCAAGAGTGCGCCGCTGCCAGAACCGGTCAACACCAACGAGCCGTTGAAAGGTGACGAGCTGGTCAAGCTGGCCGTAGCCGCCCTGGAAGACGTCAAGGCGCAAGACATTCAGATCATTGATGTGCGCGACAAGCAAAGCATCACTGACTACATGATCATTGCGACCGGTACTTCCAACCGCCAGATCAACGCGATGCTCGACAAGGTTCGCGAAGAAGTCAAAAAGCAGGGCGCCAAGCCGCTGGGCGAAGAAGGCAAGGGCGACAGCGACTGGGTGCTCCTCGACCTGGACCTGGTGATCGTGCACATGATGACCGCCTCGGCTCGTCAGTTCTACGACCTGGAACGCCTGTGGGCCGGTGCCGAGCAAAGCCGTGCGGCCGACGCCAAGCACCACAGCCCGGAAAACACCCACGAGCATTTCACCAAGCTCAACAAAGACCAGCTGTAAGGGATTGCTGTGCGACTGCGACTGATCGCCGTCGGTTCACGCATGCCCAAATGGGTGGAAGAAGGCTGGCATGAATATGCCAAGCGTCTTCCGTCCGAGCTGGCGCTGGAACTGGTGGAAATTCCGCTCAATACCCGTGGCAAGAATGCCGACGTGGCCCGCTTCATCCGTCAGGAAGGCGAAGCCATGCTGGCCAAGGTCGGCCCGAACGAGCGGATCGTAACCCTCGAAGTCCATGGCAAGCCCTGGAGCACCGAGCAACTGGCGGTCGAACTCGACCGTTGGCGGCTGGATTCGCGCACGGTCAACTTCATGGTTGGTGGCCCGGAAGGGCTGGCACCGGAAGTCTGTGCGCGGGCTGACCAGCGCTGGTCGTTGTCGCCGCTGACCTTGCCGCATCCGCTGGTGCGAATCCTCATCGGCGAACAGCTGTACCGTGCCTGGACCGTGTTGTCCGGTCACCCTTACCACAAGTAATCCAGCCCTCATGTCTCAGCCGATCCGCATCAAGGACCACGAAAAAGACGCACGTCTGGTGCGTAGCCGCGTCGTGTTCGGGGCCATTGCGATCGTGTTGCTGATCGGTGTGCTGATTGCGCGGCTGTATTTCCTGCAGGTGATTCAGTACGACTATCACTCGACGCTCTCGGAAAACAACCGGGTGCATGTGCAGCCGATTCCGCCGACCCGTGGGTTGATTTTCGACCGCAACGGCGTAGTGGTGGCGGACAACCGCCCAAGCTTCAGCCTGAGCATGACCCGCGAGCGTTCCGGCGACTGGCAGCAGGTGCTCGACGTCATCGTCGAAGTGCTGGAGCTGACGCCCGAGGACCGGGTGATTTTCGAGAAGCGCATGCGTCAGGGGCGCCGGCCGTTTGAGCCGGTGCCGATCCTGTTCGAGCTGACTGAAGAGCAGATCGCCCGCGTCGCGGTGAATCAGTTCCGCCTGCCGGGCGTGGAAGTGGTTGCGCAACTGGTTCGTCACTATCCGCAGGGTGCGCATTTTGCGCATTCGGTGGGTTACATGGGGCGGATCAACGAGAAAGAGCTGAAAAGCCTCGATCCGGTCAATTACAGCGGCACCCATCATATTGGCAAGACCGGCATTGAACGCTTCTACGAGCCGGAATTGCATGGTCAGGTGGGTTACGAGGAAGTCGAGACCAACGCTCGGGGCCGCGTCTTGCGCGTGCTCAAGCGTACCGATCCGATTCCCGGCAAGGACATCGTCCTGAGCCTGGACATCAAATTGCAGGAAGCCGCCGAAGCTGCATTGGGCGGACGGCGTGGCGCCGTGGTGGCGCTGGACCCGAGCACGGGTGAAGTGCTGGCGATGGTCAGCCAACCCAGTTTTGACCCGAACCTGTTCGTCACCGGTATCAGCTTCAAGGCCTACGCCGAGTTGCGTGATTCGATTGATCGACCGTTGTTCAACCGCGTGCTGCGCGGTCTGTATCCGCCGGGTTCGACGATCAAGCCAGCTGTGGCGATTGCCGGGCTCGACTCTGGCGTAGTGACGGCATCGACCCGAGTGTTCGACCCGGGTTACTACATGCTGCCCAACTACGACCACAAATACCGCAACTGGAATCGCACGGGTGACGGCTTCGTCGATCTCGACACGGCGATCATGCGTTCCAACGACACCTACTTTTATGACCTGGCGCACAAGATCGGTATTGATCGGCTGTCGGCCTACATGAACAAGTTCGGCATCGGCCAGAAGGTCTCGCTGGACATGTTCGAAGAGTCGCCCGGGCTGATGCCTTCCCGCGAATGGAAGCGTGCAACCCGCAAACAGGCGTGGTTCCCGGGTGAAACACTGATTCTCGGGATCGGTCAGGGCTACATGCAATCGACTCCGTTGCAACTGGCGCAAGCCACTGCGCTGGTGGCGAACAAAGGCGTGTGGAACCGGCCGCACCTGGCCAAATCCCTCGAAGGGGTGAAACCGGTCGATGAAAACCCGATTCCGGACATTGTCCTGCGCGATCCGTCGGACTGGAACAAGGTCAATCACGGCATGCAGCAGGTAATGCACGGCGCTCGCGGCACTGCACGCAAAGCGGCCATCGGCGCGCAATACCGGATCGCCGGCAAGTCGGGTACGGCGCAAGTCGTTGCGATCAAGCAGGGCGAGAAGTACGACCGCTCCAAGGTGCAGGAGCGCCACCGCGACCACGCCTTGTTTGTCGGGTTTGCCCCGGCCGACAACCCGAAAATCGTGGTGTCGGTGATGGTCGAGAACGGTGAATCCGGTTCCGGCGTCGCCGCGCCAGTCGTGCGTCAGGTCATGGATGCCTGGCTGCTGGATCAAGACGGACGTTTGAAGGCCGAATACGCCGGACCAATCAGTGCGGAGGCTACGGCCCAGTGATGAATAACTTCGATCGCATGCTCTCCAGTGAGGATGTGATGCGCCGCCGCGCGACTCTGCTGCAACGGTTACATATCGATGGACCGTTGCTGATCCTGCTGCTGATTCTCGCGGCAGGCAGCCTGTTCGTGCTGTATTCGGCGAGCGGCAAGAGCTGGGATCTGCTGGCCAAGCAGGCCACTTCGTTCGGTATCGGCCTGGTGTCGATGATCGTCATCGCTCAGCTTGAGCCGCGCTTCATGGCGCGCTGGGTGCCGCTGGGTTATGTGGTCGGGGTGGTGCTGTTGATGGTGGTGGACATCATGGGCCACAACGCCATGGGCGCCACGCGCTGGATCAACATCCCCGGGGTGATCCGCTTCCAGCCCTCGGAATTCATGAAGATCCTGATGCCGGCGACCATCGCCTGGTATCTGTCCAAACGTACTTTGCCGCCGCAGCTCAAACACGTCGGGATCAGCCTGATGCTGATTGGCGTGCCGTTTATTCTGATCGTGCGCCAGCCGGATCTCGGCACCTCGCTGCTGATTCTTGCGGGTGGTGCGTTCGTGCTGTTCATGGGCGGGCTGCGCTGGCGCTGGATTCTCAGCGTGCTGGCCGCCGCTGTACCGGTGGCGGTTGCCATGTGGTTTTTCATCATGCACGACTATCAGAAGCAGCGAATCCTGACCTTTCTCGATCCGGAGAGTGATCCGCTGGGTACCGGCTGGAACATCATTCAGTCCAAGGCTGCCATTGGTTCTGGCGGCGTGTTCGGCAAGGGCTGGCTGCTCGGCACCCAGTCGCACCTGGACTTCCTGCCGGAAAGCCACACCGACTTCATTATTGCGGTACTCGGCGAAGAGTTCGGTCTGGTGGGCATCTGCGCACTGTTGCTGATCTATCTGCTGCTGATTGGCCGGGGGCTGGTGATTACCGCTCAGGCGCAAACGCTGTTCGGTAAATTGCTCGCCGGTTCGTTGACCATGACGTTTTTTGTTTACGTTTTCGTCAACATCGGTATGGTCAGTGGCCTGTTGCCGGTGGTGGGGGTGCCGTTGCCGTTCATTAGCTACGGAGGAACTTCGCTGGTGACACTGCTGTCAGCGTTTGGGGTTTTGATGTCGATCCATACCCATCGCAAGTGGATCGCACAGGTTTGAATAAGGTGAAGAGTTCAATGCAAGTAATGCGTGGCTGGGCGTCTCGATACGCGCCATGGGTCGGCCTGGTAGGCATCCTTGGTAGCGCGCAGGAAGCGCTGGCCGGCGATTACGAAGGTTCGCCGCAGGTGGCCGAGTTCGTCGGTGAAATGACCCGCGACTACGGTTTCGCTGGTGAACAACTGATGGCGGTGTTCCGCGAGGCACAGCGCAAACAGGCGATTCTCGACGCCATTTCGAGGCCCGCCGAGCGGGTCAAACAGTGGAAAGAATACCGTCCGATGTTCCTCACCGATGCGCGCATCGCCCGGGGCGTGGACTTCTGGCGTCAGCACGAGGCCACGCTGGCCCGCGCCGAGCAGGAATACGGTGTGCCGGCACAAGTCATCGTGTCGATCATTGGCGTTGAAACGTTTTTCGGACGTAATACCGGTAATTACCGGGTGATCGATGCCTTGTCGACGCTCGGTTTCGACTATCCTCCCCGTGCCGAATTTTTCCGCAAGGAACTGCGTGAGTTCCTGCTGCTGGCCCGCGAAGAACAGGTCGATCCATTGACCCTCAAAGGCTCTTACGCCGGGGCGATGGGCCTGCCGCAGTTCATGCCGAGCAGTTTCCGCGCCTATGCAGTGGATTTCGACGGTGACGGCCACATCAATATCTGGAACAACCCGGATGATGCGATTGGCAGCGTCGCCAGCTATTTCAAGCGTCACGGCTGGGTTGCCGGCGAGCCGGTGGTCAGTCGGGCGGACGTGCGGGGCGATCAGGTCGACGAAGGTCTGACCACCGGCATCGAGCCGACAAAGACTGTCGGAGAGTTGCGGGCGCTGGGCTGGTCAAGTCATGATGCGCTGCGCGATGATATGCCGGTTACTGCATTTCGCCTCGAAGGCGACAACGGGCCTGAATACTGGATGGGCCTGAAGAACTTTTACGCGATCACGCGTTATAACCGCAGCGTGATGTACGCCATGGCCGTACATCAACTGTCTGAACAGCTGGTACAAGCACGGGGCGTCAAGTAATGCGGGCATTGCCTAACAATAAACCCCTGAAGCTGGTGGCATTTGCTGCGTTGGCAGTATTGGTCGTCAGTTGCTCGACCAGCCGTTCGCCAGCGCCGAAAACATCCTCTACCGCTGTGCGTGCGCAGCCGGGCCTGGACATCAACCGCGCGCACAAAGATGGCGCGCCGTGGTGGGATGTCGATGTTTCGCGCATTCCCGATGCCACGCCGACCCTGCACACCGGGGCTTACAAAGCCAACCCGTATACCGTGCTGGGCAAGACCTATTTCCCGTTGCAGGAATCCAAGACCTACGTCGCCTCCGGCACTGCGTCCTGGTACGGCACCAAGTTTCACGGTCAGAACACCGCCAATGGCGAGGTCTATGACCTGTACGGCATGAGCGCCGCACACAAGACATTACCGCTGCCGAGTTACGTTCGGGTGACCAACCTGGACAACAACAAGAGCGTGATCCTGCGCGTCAACGACCGTGGGCCGTTCTACTCGGACCGCATCATCGATTTGTCCTACGCTGCCGCGAAGAAACTCGGTTACGCCGAAATCGGCACGGCGCGGGTCAAGGTCGAAGGTATCGATCCACAGACCTGGTGGGCAGCGAAGGGCCGTCCGGCGCCTCTGATGCTCAACGAACCGCAAGTCGCGCAGAATAGCGGCCCGGTGATCACCGCTTCGGCGGGCACCGTCGAGCAATGGACCCCGCCGCCGCAGCAACACGCCGCGGCCGTCGTGCCAGTGCAGATCGATGCAAAAAAAAACGCTTCTGCAACAGCGTCTGGCCAGTATCTGCAGGTGGGCGCGTTCGCCAACCCGGACGCTGCAGAACTCCTGAGGTCGAAGCTCAGCGGGATGGTGAGCGCTCCGGTGTTCATCAGTTCGATCGTGCGCAATCAGCAGACCCTGCACCGGGTACGCCTGGGGCCGATCGGTTCGCCGGGTGAAATTGCCCAGGTACAGAACAGCGTGCGCATGGCCAACCTCGGTTCGCCAAGCGTCGTCACAGAGTAAAACGTAGGACTTGATTGACGGTTCACCAGCGATTGGGGGGTGGACCAGGTTGTTGGCTCGTCGAAGAATAAAAGCCCGCAAAGGGTACTGGAGTGAGCAACTGAACACGCGACAGCCCATTAGAAGGCTGTCTGATTAGTTTTGCCTTCGGGCAAGTTTCCATTAGCGATTTCGAGAGACGGATGAACATCACCACCTTTGCCAAACGTTTGTGCCTGCTAGTCCCGCTGCTCATCTCGCCAGCCGCCTTCGCGGTCGAGATGATGCCGTCGCCACCGCAACTGGCCGCCAAAGCCTACGTACTCATGGACGCCAGCAGCGGCAACGTGCTGGTCGAGAACAACGGTGACCAGCGCCTGCCACCGGCCAGCCTGACCAAGCTGATGACCGCGTACATCGCTACGCTGGAAATCCGTCGTGGCCAGATCGGTGAAAACGACCCGGTGACCGTCAGCGAAAACGCTTGGCGCACCGGCGGTTCGCGGATGTTCATCAAAGTCGGCTCGCAGGTGACTGTCAGCGACTTGCTGCACGGCATCATCATCCAGTCCGGCAACGACGCCAGCGTCGCACTATCCGAGCACATCGCCGGTAGCGAAGACGCTTTCGCCGACCTGATGAACAAGACTGTGGCTGATCTGGGCATGACCAATACCCACTTCATGAACCCGACTGGCCTGCCGAACCCGGAGCACTATTCTTCGGCTCACGACATGTCGATTCTGGCTCGCGCAATCATCCACGAAGACCCGGCTCACTACGCGATCTACTCGCAGAAAGAGTTCTTCTGGAACGGCATCAAGCAGCCTAACCGCAACCTGCTGCTGTGGCGCGACAAGACCGTTGACGGTCTGAAAACCGGTCACACCGACGAAGCCGGCTATTGCATGGTGTCTTCGGCTGTACGTGATGGCATGCGTCTGATTGCTGTGGTGTTCGGCACCAACAGCGAAGTGGCTCGCGCCGCCGAGACCCAAAAGCTGCTGACTTACGGTTTCCGCTTCTTCGAAACCCAGACCTTCTATCAGAAGGGCACCGAACTGGCGCAAGCGCCGGTCTGGAAAGGCACCACCAATCAAGTCAAGGCCGGCCTGGCTGAAGACCTGACCATGACCCTGCCAAAAGGCCAGCTGAAAAAGCTCGCTGCCAGCATGACCATGAACCCGCAACTGACCGCGCCAATCGCCAAGGGCGACGTGATCGGTAAAGTCGAAGTGAAACTGGACGACAAGGTAGTGCACAGCGCTGACCTGATCGCTCTGGACGCTGTCGAGGAGGGTGGTATCTTCCGTCGCATGTGGGATAGCATCCGTCTATTCTTCTACGGCTTGTTCAACTGATTCAGCGTTGACCCGCATGGCCCCGTTCCGATCCGGAACGGGGCCATGTTCGTTGCCAAGGCTTACGCTTACGAGGCCGTTACGCCATGACCGATACCGAAGTAAAGGCGCCTAAGATCGAATTCCCAGTGACTGATTATCCGGTTAAGGTGATCAGCGATACGGGTGTCGGCAACAAGGACAAGATCATCGAAATCGTCAAGAAACACGCGACGATCAATGATGAGCGCGTTGATGAGCGCCAAAGCACCAACGGCAAGTACACCACCATTCAGTTGCACATCGTCGCGACCGGGCAGGAACAGCTGTACGACATCAACAGCGAACTGCGGGCTACCGGTTTCGTGCACATGGTGTTGTGATGTCTGGCACGCTGGGCTTTCGCGAGCTCGGCCAGATGGCTTACGAGCCGGTCTGGCATGCCATGCAACGCTTCACCAACGAACGCGGCACTGATGCCGCCGACGAAATCTGGCTGGTCGAGCACCCTCCGGTGTTTACCCAGGGCCAGGCAGGCAAGGCCGAACACTTGCTGTTGCCGGGGGATATCCCGGTGGTGCAGGTTGATCGCGGCGGGCAGGTGACCTATCACGGTCCCGGCCAGTTGGTGGCCTACCTGTTGCTGGACGTACGCAAGCTGGGTTTCGGCGTGCGTGATCTGGTCAGTCGCATGGAAGCGTGCCTGATCGAACTGCTGGCCAGCTACGGTGTGACCGCAGCGGCCAAGCCAGACGCTCCCGGCGTTTACGTCGATGGAGCGAAAATCGCTTCTCTGGGTTTGCGGATTCGCCACGGTTGCTCCTTTCATGGCCTGGCCCTGAACGTGGATATGAACCTGGAACCGTTTCGACGGATTAATCCCTGCGGCTATGCCGGGCTGGCGATGACCCAGCTGAGCGACCACGCAGGATCGATTGAATTTGCCGAGGTAAGTGCCCGGCTGCGCGCGCAGCTCGTCAAACACCTCGACTATGCTGAGCAGACGACCCTGACGGGCGGAATCGACTGATATGACTACTGATGCAGTGCAAACCATGATCCCGACGCTCGACGTGACCGAGCGCCCGGCCCCGCGTCCCAAGGTAGAAGCCGGCGTCAAGCTGCGCGGCGCCGAGAAGGTTGCACGCATCCCGGTAAAGATCATTCCGACCACCGAACTGCCGAAGAAACCTGACTGGATTCGTGTGCGCATCCCGGTTTCGCCGGAAGTCGACCGTATCAAGAGCCTGCTGCGCAAGCACAAGCTGCACAGCGTCTGCGAAGAGGCCTCCTGCCCGAACCTGGGCGAGTGCTTCTCCGGTGGCACCGCGACCTTCATGATCATGGGTGACATCTGCACCCGTCGTTGCCCGTTCTGTGACGTCGGCCACGGTCGTCCGAAACCACTGGACGTCAACGAGCCGGAAAGCCTGGCCATCGCCATCGCCGACCTGAAACTCAAGTACGTGGTGATCACTTCGGTTGACCGCGACGACCTGCGTGACGGCGGTGCCCAGCACTTTGCCGACTGCATCCGCGAAATCCGCAAACTGTCGCCGAACGTGCAGCTGGAAACCCTGGTCCCCGACTACCGTGGCCGTATGGACGTCGCGCTGGAAATCACTGCCGCCGAGCCACCGGATGTGTTCAACCACAACCTGGAAACCGTGCCGCGCCTGTACAAGGCTGCGCGTCCGGGTTCGGACTACCAGTGGTCGCTGACCCTGCTGCAACGCTTCAAGCAGATGATGCCGCACATTCCGACCAAGTCCGGCCTGATGCTGGGTCTCGGCGAGACCGACGAAGAAGTCATCGAAGTCATGAAGCGCATGCGCGAACACGACATCGACATGCTGACTCTGGGCCAGTACCTGCAGCCGTCCCGCAGCCACTTGCCGGTACAGCGCTTCGTGCACCCGGACGTCTTCGCCTGGTTCGCCGAGGAAGGTTACAAGATGGGCTTCAAGAACGTTGCTTCCGGCCCGCTGGTACGCTCGTCGTACCACGCTGACGAACAGGCAAAACTGGTCAAGGCCGAGCTGCTCGGTTCCTGATCCAGCGCCAGACAAAAAAATGCCCGCCGAGGCTTCACAGCCCGGCGGGCATTTTTTTGTCTGACGCAGAGCTGAACACAATCCTGTGGCGAGGGAGCTTGCTCCCGCTGGGTTGCGTAGCGACCCCAATATTTTTGGGACTGCTGCGCACTCCAGCGGGAGCAAGCTCCCTCGCCACAGGTTATTCATCTGGCATTGAGTAAACAGACTCTTCTGTTTGCTGCTGTTCCTGACTACTGTGTCTTCAAGACTTCTCACAGGGAGATTCAAGGATGACTGTTCGACCGACCCATACCCTTTCTCCGCACAAACCGGTGCCGGCGCTGCCGTCCGAAGGGCTGATCGGTGTGATCGCACCCGCCGGGCCCGGCGCGCTGGACACCGACAAGGCTGTGCAATGGATGCGCGCTCGTGGCTACGGCTTGCGGGTGTTTCCGGGCGTCTATGAGAAGGACGGTTATCTGGCCGGCAGCGATGATGTGCGACTCAACGACCTGCATGCTGCGTTTGCCGACCCGGAGGTCGATGCGATCATTTGCCTGCGCGGCGGTTACGGCACGCCGCGCCTGCTGGACCGTATCGACTTCGACCTGCTCAGCCGTAATGCCAAGCCCTTCGTCGGCTATAGCGACATCACCGCGCTGCACGTCGCCATCAGTCGCTACGCCGGCTTCGTGACCTTTCACGGGCCGTTGTTGAACGCTGACCTGTTGGGCGACAAGGAGCCGCCGACAGTGACCTCGTTTTTCGCCATGCTGCGCGGGCAGATGAAGTCGGGCAGCGTGTTCAGTCACCCGGTTGCTTATCCGTTGACCACGGTGGAGCCGGGTGTTGCTCACGGGCGGCTGCTTGGCGGCAATCTGGCGATGATCGCCTCGACCATGGGCACGCCTTACCAGATCGATCTCGAAGGGGTGATTCTGTTCATCGAAGACATCAACGAGCCGCTGTACCGCATTGACCGGTTGCTGACGCAATTGCGCTTGGCCGGCATGCTGCAAAAGCTGCGTGGCGTGTTGGTGGGGGATATCGCAGGGGTAGAGGTCGATGCGTTGAATCGCCTGCTCAAGCAGACTTTTGAGCCGTTGCGGATTCCGGTGCTGTCCGGGTGGCGCAGCGGGCATTGCGATCCGAACCTGACGTTGCCGATGGGCGCGTTGGTGCGGCTGGATGCAGGGAAGAAGGAATTGATGCTGGAGCAGGATGTGGTGATCAAGGCGTAGAAGTTGTTCGCCTGATAGTCAGTCTTCGCGGGCAAGCCCGCTCCCACAAGGTTCTTTGTCGGAACACAATTCTGTATTCGACTCAAAAACCTGTGGGAGCGGGCTTGCCCGCGATGCTTTTACTGGGTACGCAGGCTCTCAAGCAGCTTGTGCGTCGGATAACCATCCGCCGGCCAGCCAAACGACTGCTGCGCACTGCGAATCGCCTTGCGCGTATTGGCGCCGATGATCCCGTCAGCGGTGCCCGCATCGTAGTTGCGCGCGCTCAGCAGGGTCTGCAATTCAATACGCTCGGTGCGGCTCAGCGGCAGGTCATCTTTCGGCCAGGTGCCGTTGATCAGGCCGCCACCACTGAAGCGCTCGGACAACAGGCTGACTGCCAACGCGTACGACGAAGAATTGTTGTACTTGAGGATCGCCCGGAAGTTGTCGAGGATCAGGAACGCCGGGCCGCGATAACCGGCCGGCAGCAGCAGGGCCGCGGACAGTTGCTCGGAGCCTTGCGGTACCTGAGCATCATTCGGCAGGCTTACACCCAGTTGCCGCCATTCAGCGACAGTTTTGCGGATCGCGCCGTCCGCCAGGGTGAAATCGAAACTGCCTGGCAGTTGCACTTCAAAGCCCCACGGCTGACCGCGTTGCCAGCCGGAGCTTTGCAGATAATGCGCAGTCGAAGCCAGGGCATCTGCCGGACTGCCCCAGATGTCGCGGCGACCATCACCATCAAAGTCCACGGCGTGGGTGTTGTAAGTTGTCGGAATGAACTGGGTCTGACCCATGGCGCCAGCCCAGGAACCGAGCATCTTCTCTGGTGTGATATCGCCCTGTTGCAGGATTTGCAGGGCAGCGATCAGTTGCGCATGGGCAAAGCCCGGACGCCGGCCTTCATAGGCCAGAGTCGCCAGCGAATTGATCACCGACTTGGTGCCCTGGAACTGACCGAAGTTACTTTCCATGCCCCACACCGAAACCAGCGCCTGACGATCAACGCCATAGCGCTGTTCGATGCTCTGCAGAATGTCGGCGTACTGGCTGATCAACGCCTGGCCCTTGCGCACGCGCAATGGCGAGAGGGCGCCGTCGAGGTATTCCCAGACCGGGCGGGAGAATTCCGGCTGACTGCGGTCGGCGCGAATCACGCTCGGGTCGAAGCTGACATTGGCAAAGGCGCGATCAAACAGCTCAGGACGAATCCCGGCGGCGAGGGCGTCCTTGCGGAAACCTGCCTGCCATTCGGCAAAGGTCTGGGTCGGCTGGATATCGAGCGGGTCGGCGGACGGCACTACCGGCGGGATGATCGCTGGGGCCGTAACGACAGGGGCGGTTTGCAGGGGTTGCGCATCGGCGGCGGTGGGTTTTTCCGCACAGGCGACAAGCAGGACGAAGCTTGCTGCGGCGATCAATTGGCGAACGGGCCAACGATGGGAAAGACTAAAGGGCATGCACAGTTCCAAGAGATACGAATCAGGTGCAGACCTTAACATGTCGAAGGGGGGTTCTGCTTCAAGCAGCCAGAAAGTAAGAAGCCTCCCAGCTTTTAGACTGGAAGGCTTCGCGGCGGTAGCTGCCTTTGCCCTTGGTTGGCTGTTCCTGGCGGCTGCGGAACAGGGGTTGGGCGATGATGGATTTGGCCTTGTTCGGGCCATGTTTCGATGGCTTTTTGCTCATTGGGGTTCTCGCGAGTGAGTGGGTTTTACGCGGCAAATAATCTGCCGATGTCGGGCATCTGTCTATAGGGCAAATGTGGGTGGTGTTTGTAGGAAAACAAGATCAAAAGATCGCAGCGTGCCGCAGCTCCTACACCGCCCCCTGTGGGAGCTGCGGCACGCTGCGATCTTTTGATTTTATTCAGCAGGCAATGAAAGGCGCTGACCGGCCATCAACAGTGCCAGACGACTCAGGCTCATCCATGGCGAACCGGCTGCCTGACCCTTGATTTGCGCGTCGATGCGCTGAGCTTCGAGCAACAACTGCGCCCAGCGTTGCGCCGAGTAGCGTTGCAGGGCCTTGCTCATCAGCGGTTTGCGTTTGTCCCATACCGGCGGCTTCGACTGGCTGAAGCACTTGTCCAGCGGCGTGCCCTGGCTGTATTGCAGGGAGATGTTCGCCAGCAGGCGCAACTCTCGGGCCAGAGCCCAGAGAATCACCGGTGGTTCGACACCCTCACCGCGCAATCCTTCAAGTATGCGCAACGCGTGGGCGGCTTCGCCGTTGAGGATCGCATCGGTCAGCCCGAATACGTCGAAACGGGCACTGTCGGCCACGGCCGCCTGAACAGTTTCGACAGTGATCTGACCACCTTCGGCCATCAGCTTGAGCTTTTCGATTTCCTGCGCGGCGGCGAGCAAATTACCCTCGACGCGTGCGGCAATCAGTTCGACCGCGTCCTGGCTGGCCGCCAATCCGGCCTGTGACAGACGCTGACGAATCCAGCTCGGCAACTGGTTGGCATCCACCGGCCAGATCTGCACGAACTGGGTCTGCTGACCTTCAACCAGCGCCTTGCCCCACTTGGTTTTCTGCGCGCTGCCATCGAGCTTGGGCAAGCTGATCAGCAGTAACGTGTCTTCAGCGGGGCGCGAGCAGTATTCGATCAGCGCCGCGGCACCCTTGTCACCGGGCTTGCCCGAAGGCAGGCGCAGTTCCAGCAGGCGCTTTTCGGCGAACAACGACATGCTTGCACCAGCCTGCAACAACGTACCCCAGTCGAAACTGGCGTCGGCGGCGAACACCTGGCGTTCGTCGAAACCTTGTTGGCGAGCGGCACTGCGGATGGCGTCGGCGGCTTCCTGGCACAGCAGTGGGTCATCGCCACTGATGATGTAGACCGGCGCGAGGGCGCCTTGCAGGTGTTTGCCGAGTTGAGCGGGAGCGAGCTTCATAAGAGAGGGCGAACGGGGCGCCTGAGCGCCCCGTACGTCTTACTGCTTCGGCAGTTCGAGCGGCGACTGACGCGGAGTTTCCGCTTCAGCCTTTTGCGCCGCTTGCAGGGCGTCAGCTTCTGCTTTGGCCCGGTCATTGGCGGCCTGTTGCAGCTGCTGCAGTTGCCCCGGAGTTATCTGTTGCAGGCGCAGCATCATGCGCTGAACCAGCTCGCGGCGGGTGTCACGACGGGCGTCGTTGGCTTCCTGATCGGAACCCACGAGGTTGTTACCGTCGTGGATGAACACTTTCTGCACTTCGAGCTTGTCGCTCAGCAGGCTCAGGTTATGTTCGCCACGGATGTCGTAGTTGAGAACGGTAGTCACCTGATACTCGCCAGTACGGCCGGCCCCGGCGTAGCTGAGGATGCGCTGGTCTTCCTGCTCGTCAGCCAGGTACAGCTTGTACGGTGCGCCGCTGTAAACCTTGACGCCGCTGGACTCCAGCACCTGACGCAGTTGCGTTACGGTTTCGCCGTAGGCATTACGTGCGGTCAGATCGAGTTCCTTGATCGTCAGTTCGGTGGTGCCAGTGCCACGCAGCTGGAAACCGCAGGCGCTCAGCAGAACCGCGAGGCCCATCACCAGCAGATTGCGTTTGATCATCTTGTTGCTCCCCTTGAAACCATGTGGGCCGGTCTTGCGGCCCGAAAGGTTTTACATGGCGCCAGGCACACCTGACGCCCGATCCAATTAGCTGGCGACGATATTGACCAGTTTCCCGGGCACTACGATCACTTTACGAATAGTCAGGCCGTCAACGAAACGCAGTACGTTTTCGTTGGCACGAGCTGCCGCTTCGACTTCTTCACGAGTCGCGCTGGCCGGCATATCGATCTGGCCGCGCAGTTTGCCGTTGACCTGGATAACCAGAGTCAGGCTGTCCTGCACCAGAGCGCTGTCGTCCTGCACTGGCCAACCGGCGTCGATCACCGGACCTTCGTGGCCCAGTTGAGTCCACAAATCGTGGCTGATGTGCGGAGTGATCGGAGCCAGCAACAGCGTTACGGTTTCCAGACCTTCCTGAACCAGTGCACGATCCTGCGCGGTGCCTTGCGGGGCTTTTTCCAGCACGTTCATCAGCGTCATCACCTGAGCGATGGCGGTGTTGAATTTGTGGTTCTGGCCGACGTCATGGCTGGCCTGCTTGATCGCGAGGTGGATCGCACGGCGAATGACTTTCTGTTCGTCGTTCAGGCTGGCAACGTCGAGTTTACCCGGCAGGCCCTGAGTGACGTGGGCTTGCGCCAGACGCCAGACGCGCTTGAGGAAACGGTGCGAACCTTCGACGCCGGAGTCGGACCATTCCGCGCTCATGTCAGGCGGCGAGGCGAACATCATGAACAGGCGGCAGGTGTCGGCGCCGAACTGGTCGATCATCGACTGTGGGTCAACGCCGTTGTTCTTCGACTTGGCCATCTTCTCGGTGCCGCCGATTTCCACCGGCAGGCCATCGGAGATCAGTTTGGCGCTGATGACTTTGGCTTTGCTGTCGCGCTCGAGTTCTACGTCCGCCGGGTTGAACCAGGTGTAGGCACCGTTGGCTTCGCGACGATAATAAGTCTCGGCGATCACCATGCCTTGGGTCAGCAGGTTCTTGAACGGCTCGTTGGAACTCACCAGGCCTTCGTCGCGCATCAGCTTGTGGAAGAAGCGCGCATAGAGCAGGTGAAGAATGGCGTGTTCGATACCGCCAATGTACTGATCCACCGGCAACCAGTGGTCAGCCGCGGATTTCTCGACCAGGCCACCTTCAAAGTGGGGCGAGGCGTAACGGGCGTAGTACCACGACGACTCGACGAAGGTGTCCATGGTGTCGGTTTCACGCTTGGCAGGCTGGCCGCATTTCGGGCAGCTGCACTCGTAGAACTCGGGCATGCGCGCCAGTGGCGAACCGGCGCCGTCCGGCACCACGTCTTCCGGCAGCACAACTGGCAACTGGTCTTCCGGCACCGGCACGTCACCGCAGGTTTCGCAGTGGATGATCGGGATCGGGCAGCCCCAGTAGCGCTGACGGCTGATACCCCAGTCGCGCAGGCGGAACTGGGTACGCGAGGCGCCGAGTTCTTTCTTGATCAGCGCGACTTCCATGGCGTCGAACGCGCCTGCGAAATCGAGGCCGTCGAATTCGCCGGAGTTGATCAGCGTGCCGTGCTCGCCGTAGGCGTCTTGCCACGGGGCCGGGTTGGTATCGCCGGAGCTGGTACGCACTACCGATTTAACGGGCAAGTCGTACTTGTGGGCGAACTCGAAATCACGTTCGTCGTGAGCCGGTACCGCCATCACTGCGCCGTCGCCGTAGTGCATCAGCACGTAGTTGGCGACCCATACCGGCAGTTTTTCGCCAGTCAGCGGGTGCTCGACGAACAGGCCGGTCGGCAGGCCTTTTTTCTCTTGAGTGGCGACGTCGGCTTCGGCGACGCTGCCGCCCTTGCATTCAGCGATGAACGCTTGCAGCTCAGGGTTGTTCTGCGCGGCCTGGGTGGCCAGCGGGTGCTCGGCGGCGACGGCAACATAAGTCGCGCCCATCAGGGTGTCCGGACGGGTGGTGAAGACTTTCAGCACGCCGGCTGCGCCGATGGAATCGACGTTGTACGGGAACTGAACTTCCATGCCGCGGGATTTGCCGATCCAGTTGCGCTGCATGGTCTTGACCTGTTCAGGCCAGCCTGTCAGTTCGTCGAGGCTCTCCAGCAGCTCATCCGCGTAGGCGGTGATCTTGAAGTAGTACATCGGGATTTCGCGCTTTTCGATCAGCGCGCCGGAACGCCAGCCGCGACCGTCGATCACTTGCTCGTTGGCCAGAACGGTCTGATCGACCGGGTCCCAGTTCACGGTGCCGTTTTTACGGTAGATCACACCTTTTTCGAACAGGCGAGTGAACAGCCATTGTTCCCAACGGTAGTAATCCGGTTTGCAGGTGGTGACTTCACGCGACCAGTCAACCGCCAGACCCAGGCTGCGCAGCTGGGTTTTCATGTAGGCGATGTTTTCGTAGGTCCACTTGGCAGGCGCTACGTTGTTCTTCATCGCGGCGTTTTCTGCCGGCATGCCGAAGGCGTCCCAACCCATCGGTTGCAGAACGTTCTTGCCGAGCATGCGCTGGTAGCGGGAGATCACGTCGCCGATGGTGTAGTTGCGCACGTGCCCCATGTGTAGCTTGCCGCTGGGGTAAGGGAACATCGACAGGCAGTAGAAAGTCTCCTTGCCTGGCTGTTCACTGACTTCAAAGGACTTTTGCTCGTCCCAGAACGACTGGGCGGCGGCTTCAATTTCACGGGGCTGATATTGTTCGTGCATGGCTACTTTTGTACTGGATAGGGGTGGCCTAATCCTCTTCAGTGCGGCATCCGCAAAGGTCCGGGCGCGCTGGAAGTGGAATTACAGGAAGCGCCGTAGCATACATGACCGCGCTTGGCCTAGGGAAACCCTGATTACAGCAGTTTGGCCCGGTAAATCCGTGGCGAGGGCCGTTGGTCGCGGCGTGCAGCCGGTTTGTGCAGCGAAGCTAAGCTCTTATTGGGGAGTGAGTCTTATCTTCAATGAGGTGAGGGATGGTGGAGCAACGGCAAAAGAACGTCACGAAACCCGAGTTGTATGAACGGTTGATGGATCGTCTGGGTATGGCCCTGGACGCTGCAAAAACCGGTGGCCGGCTGCGCGATGAGCGCCCCCTGGAACTGGAATTGCGTGGCTTGAGCCCCGCCGAGTTCAAACTGGTCAAGGCCTATCTGGATCGCAGTGAACGGGAAACGCATGGCTGCCTGTCGCAGGCAGTAAAGCAACTCGATGCAGCACATTCAGCCAAGGTCATTTGGCTCAAGGACAAGGCGCCCGGCAGAGAAACCGTCAAGGTTCGTGCTTTGCAGGCCAAGTAAGCGCAAGTCGCGTGATCACGGAGGATCTTTTTCAACAGGATCGCTCCATATCGGTTGTCGCAGTGTATTAACCCTCTTAGGCTTCGGGCATCTCTGGAGATGCTCGATGCCTTTTCGTTACTTCGTAAAACAACTTCTATTGCCGCCCGGCATTCTTTTGCTGCTGTTATTGGCTGCCTGGTGGTTACGCCGCTCGCGACCGCGCCTCGCTGGATTGTGCTTTGCCATTGGTTTTGGTGGCTTCTGGCTGATGAGCCTGCCGGTTGTCGTGCAATGGGGTGCCAAGGCGCTGGAGCGTGAACCGCCGCTGGCCCGATCTGAATGGGCGACACTGGCGCAACGTGCCGATGCGATTGTGGTGCTGGGTTCCGGGCGTGAGCGCGGCGATCTGGCCTGGGGCGAGGATCAGCCGACCGGCATCGGCCTGGAGCGTCAGCGCTACGCGGCGCGACTGGCCAAGGCGTCAGGATTGCCGATCCTGACCAGTGGTGGTCTGCATTACGGCACGCCGCCCACCGAGGCGAAGCTGATGGCCGATTCGCTGCTGGATGATTTTGGCGTGAGCGTGCGTTGGCAGGAAGGCGAGAGCCGTACGACGTGGGAGAACGCGAAGCTCAGCGCCGATATATTGCTCCCGCAGGGGATCAAGCGCGTGGCGGTGGTGACTCAGGCCTGGCACATGCCACGGGCGGTCTGGAGTTTTCAGCAGGCAGGGTTTGACGTGGTGCCGGCGCCGGTAGGTTTTCTCGGCACTGACAATGCCCGGCCGCTAGGTGGCTGGATGCCGGAGTTCAAGTCGATCTGGCAGAGCGGCCAGTTGCTGAACGAGGCGGTGGGGCAGGTGGGGTATTCGTTGTTTTATCGTTGAAGATCAAAAGATCGCAGCCTGCGGCAGCTCCTACATTGGATTTGTGTTTCCCCTGTAGGCAGGCTGCGATCTTTGCTTTTAAAGGGTTTTGGACATCCGGCTCGCCATCAGTGCCCAGCCAAACAGCAGCAGGCAAAGGATGATCAGCGGCCACGAACGCCATTGCAGGTATGGCGTCAGGTTGTGCATCGGCACTACCTCGCCGTACAGCACACCCTGTTCGAACTGCGGGATCTGCTCGGTGATCTGCCCGAATGGATTGATCAGACCAGTCACACCATTGTTGGTGGCGCGGATCATCCAGCGACCGGCTTCCAGCGCGCGCATCTGCGCCATCTGCAAGTGTTGCAGCGGACCAATCGAAGTGCCAAACCAAGTGTCGTTGCTGATGGTCAGCAGCAGATCGCTGCGTGCAGCCAGGCTGGCGGCAAATTCCGGGTAGACCACTTCGTAGCAGATGAACGGCGCGATCTGATAACCCTTGGCTTGCAGCAACGGTTGATCAGCAGGGCCGCGGGCGAAGTCGGACATCGGCAGATCGAAGAATGCGATCAGCCCACGCAGGACTTCCTGCAACGGCACGTACTCGCCGAATGGCACCAGTTTCTGCTTCAGATAAGTGCCATCGCCTTCGCCAACCACGGTGATGCCATTAAAGAAGCGTTTCTCATGGCGCACCGTTTGGCGGATCGGCACACCAGTGATCAGCGCCGATTTACGCTCGGCGGCGAAGGTGCCCATCATGCTCAGGTAGCCCTCGGCGGACTCTTTGAGTACCGGTACGGCGGTTTCCGGCCAGATCAACAGATCCACCGGTTTCGAGCGGAAACTCAAATCGCGGTACAGCGCCAGTTGCGCGTTGAGTTCGGCCGGGTCCCATTTCATGCTTTGCGCGACGTTGCCCTGAATTGCGGCGACGGTCAGTGGTGGTCCCGATGGGCTGGTCCAGGCGTGGCCCTTGAGCGCAATGCCCGCGACCCACGGCCCGGCCAGCAACAGCAGGCCGGCGACGACAAAACCTTTGCGGCCGGATTGCAACAGGCGCGGGGCGTTGTAGATCAGTGCTGCGGTCAATGCGAGGACGAACGACACCAGCCACATGCCGCCCACCGGCGCGAGCCCGGACAACGGGCCATCGAGCTGGCTGTAACCGGAGTAAAGCCACGGGAAACCAGTAAGGAACCAGCCACGGAACGCTTCCTGACCGACCCACAACGCGGCAAATGCCAGCGCATCGGCTAGCGGTGCCTCGTTACGGCGCAACCAGCGTGCCCAGAGCCATGCCGGCAAGGCGAAGAACCAGGCAATCGCTGCCGTGAACAGCAGCATCAGGAAGCCGGCCAGCAGTACCGAAGCACCGCCGAAGTGGTGAATGCTGTAGTAGATCCAGCTGGTGCCGGCACCGAACAGGCCGAAACCAAAACACCAGCCACGGCCCAGCGCCTGACGTGGGCTGAGCTCACGCAGTCCGGCGTAAAACAAACCGACCGCGAGCAAGGCCAGCGGCCAGATGTTGAACGGTGCGAGGGCAAAGGTGGTGATTGCACCGGCCGCCACGGCCAGCAGGTTACCGGGCCAGCCGGGGCGGGTCAGACGATGCATTTCAATCCTTAGCGAGCGATAGGTGTCAGACGCAGCAAATGAATCCGACGGCTGTCGGCGTTCAGAATGCGGAAGCGATAGGCGCCGATTTCAGTGGTTTCGTTGCGTTTTGGCAAGTGCCCGAACGCGCTCATCACCAAGCCACCGACGGTGTCGAACTCGTCGTCGGAGAATTCGCTGTCGAAGAACTCGTTGAAGTTCTCGATCGGCGTCAGTGCCTTGATCAGGAAGTCACCGCTTGGCAGCGGCTTGATGTAGCTGTCTTCTTCGACGTCGTGTTCGTCTTCAATGTCGCCGACGATCTGTTCCAGCACGTCTTCAATCGTCACCAGACCGGCCACGCCGCCGTACTCGTCGATGACGATGGCCATGTGGTTGTGGTTGGCGCGGAACTCACGCAGCAACACGTTCAGACGCTTGGACTCCGGGACGAAAGTCGCCGGGCGCAGCAGATCCTTGATGTTGAAGCTGTCGCCGTTCTCCTTGAGGATCAGCGGCAGCAGATCCTTGGCCAGCAGCACGCCCATCACGTCATCGTGGCTTTCGCCGATGACCGGATAGCGCGAGTGAGCCGAGTCGACCACGGCCGGGAGGAATTCACGGGGGGTCTGGGTCGCCTTGATGCTGATCATCTGCGAGCGCGGCACCATGATGTCGCGTACTTGCAGGTCAGCCACCTGAATGGCGCCTTCGACGATGGCCAGCGCTTCGCTGTCCAGCAGTTTGTTCTGATGTGCATCACGCAGCAGCTCAAGCAGCTCCTGACGGTTCTTCGGCTCGTGGGCAAAAGCCTGGGTCAGTTTACCCAGCCATGACTTCTGCCCGTTGCTCGATCGATCTTCGCTCATAGCGATTACTCTGAATCCTTTGTTGTAACGATAGGGGATGTTTCTGATTCGTCATCCGCGTACGGATCGGGATAGCCCAGTTCAGCAAGCAACTCGCGTTCCAGTGCTTCCATTTCTTCGGCTTCCTCGTCATCTATATGGTCGTAACCGAGCAGATGCAAGCAGCCGTGAATGACCAGATGTGCCCAATGGGCCTTTAGTTCCTTGCCTTGTTCGGCAGCTTCGCGCTCGACCACCGCCACGCAGATCACCAGATCGCCGAGCAGCGGGATGTCGAGGAACTCGTCAGGCACGTCTGCCGGAAACGACAGGACGTTGGTCGCGTAATCCTTTTGCCGCCAGGTGTGATTGAGTTCGCGGCCTTCTTCCTCGTCGACCAGACGAATGGTCATTTCCGAGTCGGCGGTGCGCTGGCGCAGGGCCAGTTCGCACCACAGGCGGAAGTCGGCTTCACTCGGCGCGGACGCTTCGGTCGCGATTTGCAGGTCTAGCTCAAGCATCGCGGCGGCTGTCCTTCGGGGTTTCGTCGGCTACGCGATTCTCGAAGCGCTCGTAGGCTTCGACGATGCGTTGCACCAAAGGATGGCGCACCACGTCTTTGGGCATGAAGTGAGTAAAGCTGATGCCCGGCACGTCTTTGAGCACTTCGATGACATGGTGCAGGCCGGACTTGGTACCTTTTGGCAGGTCGACCTGGGTGATGTCGCCGGTGATCACGGCGGTAGAGCCGAAGCCGATCCGGGTCAGGAACATTTTCATCTGCTCGACGGTGGTGTTCTGGCTTTCGTCGAGAATGATGAAGCTGTTGTTCAGCGTGCGGCCGCGCATATAAGCCAGCGGCGCGACTTCGATCACTTGCCGTTCGATCAGCTTGGCAACGTATTCGAAGCCGAGCATTTCGTAGAGCGCGTCGTAGAGCGGGCGCAAATACGGGTCGATCTTCTGCGACAGGTCGCCGGGCAGGAATCCGAGTTTTTCACCCGCTTCAACCGCCGGACGCACCAGCAGGATGCGGCGGATCTGCTCGCGTTCCAATGCATCGACAGCGCACGCCACGGCCAGATAGGTCTTGCCGGTACCGGCCGGACCAATGCCGAAGTTGATGTCGTTACCGAGAATTTCCTTCACGTAGCGCAGCTGATTCAAGCCGCGTGGGCGAATCATGCCTTTCTTGGTGCGCAGGGCGACGGAGGCTTCGGCGGGGGCGTGGTTATCCAGTTCGACGACGGCCGATTCCTGCAGGAACAGGTGAACCGTATCTGGCGACAGCTCTGAACCTTTGGTTTCCCGGTACAGGCGACGAATCAGATTTTCCGCAGAAGTGGTGTGCTGGGGGTCGCCGATCAATTCGAACTGATTGCCGCGGTTGCGGATTTCGATAGTCAGGCGCTGTTCGATCAAGCGCAGGTGCTCGTCGAATTGCCCGCACAGATTGGCGAAGCGGCGAGCCTCAAAGGGCTCGAGAATAAAACGATGTGGTTCTATGGGTGCGTTCAAGGTCGTATTTAGCCGCCCTGGGGCAATTAAGATGAAATCAAGGATAACGCCAGAGGCGTGGGTGCGAAAGCTCTTAAATGGATGAGCTCAATCTCAAGACCCATGCAGTTCATTGTGGGAGCTGGCTTGCCAGCGATGAGGCCATCAAGTCCGGCAAAGATGTTGCCTGTTACTCCGCTATCGCTGGCAAGCCAGCTCCCACATGATCTTCACTGTTATCAAGATTTGTTACTGAACCAGCGACCCACGCAGCGAGTGCGGTTGTGCCGCATCGATGTGCACGTCGGCGAACTGGCCGATCAGGGTTGGAGTGTCGCAGCGGAAGTTGACGATTCGATTATTCTCGGTGCGCCCTTGCAGTTCGCCCGGATCTTTTTTCGAGTAGTCGGTCACCAGAATCCGCTGGATCGAACCGACCATTTGTCGGCTGATCTCGAAACCTTGCTGATTCAAACGGTGCTGAAGCGCGTTCAGGCGTTCTTTTTTCAGTTCTTCCGGCGTCTCATCGGCCAGATCCGCAGCCGGGGTGCCCGGGCGCTGGCTGTAAACGAACGAATAGGAGAAGTCGAAGCCGACGTCGGCAATCAGCTTCATGGTCTGTTCGAAGTCTTTCTCGGTCTCGCCGGGGAAACCGACGATGAAGTCCGAGCTGATGCTGATCCCCGGCACCGCAGCGCGCAGTTTGCGCAGCTTGGATTTGTACTCAAGGGCTGTGTGGTTACGTTTCATTGCCGCGAGAATCCGGTCCGAACCCGACTGCACCGGCAAGTGCAGATGCTTGACCAGTTCCGGCACTTCGGCGTGGGCCTGGATCAGGCTGTCGGAGAACTCCAGCGGGTGCGAAGTGGTGTAGCGAATGCGGTCGATGCCATCGACGGCGGCGACCACGCGGATCAGCTCGGCCAGATCGGCCAGGCGTCCGTCATGGGTCTGACCGCGATAACCGTTGACGTTCTGCCCGAGCAGCGTCACTTCACGCACGCCGTTCTCGGCGAGGTGGATGATTTCGGCGAGCACGTCGTCGAACGGCCGGCTGACTTCTTCGCCACGGGTATAGGGCACCACGCAGAACGTGCAGTACTTGCTGCAACCTTCCATCACCGACACGTAGGCGCTCGGGCCGTCGATACGCGGCTCGGGCAAGTGGTCGAATTTTTCGATTTCCGGGAACGACACGTCAACCTGCGGCAGCTTGGTGAGGCGTGCGGCGTCGATCATTTCCGGCAGGCGGTGCAGGGTCTGTGGGCCGAAGACCACGTCGACGTACGGTGCGCGATCACGAATCGCTGCGCCTTCCTGGCTGGCCACGCAACCGCCGACGGCGATTACCATTTCCGGGTTGGCCAGTTTCAATTCACGCCAGCGGCCGAGCTGGGAATACACCCGGTCCTGGGCGCGTTCGCGGATCGAGCAGGTGTTGAGCAGAATCACGTCCGCGTCTTCCGCGCGAGCGGTGACTTCCAGGGCCTGATGTTCGCCCAGCAGATCGACCATGCGCGAGCTGTCGTACTCGTTCATCTGGCAACCGTGGGTTTCGATGTAAAGCTTCTTGGCCATGGAATAGGGTCGTCACGTGGTTCAAAGAACCGCGCATTATAGGGAACATGTCCTCAGGTTCCTACCGCTGTGCGTCCGGAGGCTATGCTATAGTTCGCGCCCTCATTTTTATCCCCGATGTTATCCGCCCGCCATGACCAAACGCGAAGCTCCAATCTACAAGGTGATTTTCCTCAACCAGGGCCAGGTGTTCGAAATGTACGCCAAGCAGATCTATCAAAGTGATCTGTGGGGTTTTCTGGAAGTGGAAGAGTTCGTCTTTGGCGAGCGCACGCAAGTGGTCGTCGATCCGAGCGAAGAGAAGCTCAAGGCACAGTTCGAAGGTGTGGTGCGCAGTTTTGTGCCGATGCATTCGATTGTGCGCATCGATGAAGTCGAGCGTCTGGGCACCCCGAAAATCAGCGAAGCCCGCGGCGCGGTCGGCAATGTGATGCCGTTCCCGGTGCCGATGCCTGAGAAGTAAAACCTGAAATTTGTGGCTGATGGGAATTTATTGTGGCGAGGGGATTTATCCCCGTTGGGCTGCGAAGCGGCCCCAAGTCCTGCAATCAGGTTCTATCTGACAAGACGCGCCGAATGGTTTTGCGACTGCTGCGCAGTCGAACGGGGATAAATCCCCTCGCCACAAACCCTGTTCAGCCACCAAATCCCTTGCTGCCTAAAGAAGCTGCGCAGAATTTAAGGCAGTGGCGAAAACGGCGTACGCCCATCGGCGCTTTGCAGTTCCATCAGGTATTTACGGAAAATTTGTCCGAGCACCTGAGTGGCGGTTTCGAGATCTTCGCGGGACATTTTTTCGGAGACTTCGTCGGCGGTGTCCAGCGCATCTTCGGCGCCGTTGACTGCGGCCATCTTCAGCACGATATACGCCTGAATGTTGTTGGCCTGTACGCCCTCACCATGGAAAAACATGGTGCCGAGCTTGAACTGTGCCTGAGCGTGGCCTTGCAACGAGGCCTTTTCGAAGTAGCTCAGGGCTTGATTGAGGTCGCGCGGCGCGCTTTTACCGTCGTAGTAGAACTCACCCAACTCGTATTGCGCTTGCGCATCCCCTTCATCCGCAGCCTTTTGGCAGGCGGCAAGTGCCTGCGTGACGTCTTGCGGCTGAGTATTGAGGGTGCAACGACCCATCGCCGGGATCAACAACGAGTTGCCGCCTGCTTGTGCATGCGCGAGCAGGGGCTGAAGGAGCAACAGGCAGCCCAAGGCAAGGGTGCGGCCGGTGCGGTTCATGGGAATCGACTTACCTCTGAAGGGCACGCGGACCCATCGAGGGATCCAATAAGCGCGCATTATGAAATAAGCAGGGCCATCCTTACAAAGTCTTTACTCGTTTTTCTGCTGCGCGGGGAATATATCGCCCACTTTAGGATGATATTTAGCAGATGCGTCGGAAAAAACCTGTGGGTGTAGGTGAATGCTGACGCCGGCAATAGCCAACGTCAGCGGTACGGCGGATTACTTGAGTGCGGCGAAGGCGCGTTCGGCAGCATCCAGAGTCAATTTCAGCTCGGCTTCGCCATGGGCGATCGAGGTGAAACCGGCTTCGAAGGCGCTCGGTGCCAGGTACACGCCACCTTCCAGCATCAAGTGGAAGAAGCGTCCGAACAGCGCTGCATCGCTGGCCATTACATCTTCGAAAGTGACGATGTCGTCGGCGCCACTGAAGTACAGGCCGAACATGCCGCCCGCCTGAGTGGTCACGAACGGAATGCCTGCGGCGTCAGCGCGTTGTTGCAGGCCATCCAGCAGGCGAGTGGTGTAGTCAGTCAACTCGGCATGGAAACCCGGACGGCTGATCAGGCGCAGAGTGGTCAAACCGGCGGCCATCGCCAGCGGGTTACCCGACAGCGTACCGGCCTGATACACCGGGCCCAGCGGCGCGATGCGTTCCATGATTTCACGCTTGCCGCCGAAGCAGCCGACCGGCATGCCGCCACCGATGATCTTGCCGAAGGTGGTCAGATCCGGGTTCACGCCGTAGTACGCCTGAGCACCGCCGAGGGCGACACGGAAACCGGTCATCACTTCGTCGAAAATCAGTACCACGCCGTGCTTGTCGCACAGGGTGCGCAAACCTTCGAGGAAACCCGGTGCTGGTGGCACGCAGTTCATGTTGCCGGCGACCGGCTCGACGATGATGCACGCGACTTCTTCGCCGACTTCGGCGAGCATTTTTTCAACGGCATCGATGTCGTTGAACGGCAGGGTCAGGGTGTGTTTGGCAAACGCCGCCGGTACGCCGGCCGAGCTCGGCACGCCTTGGGTCAGTGCGCCGGAGCCGGCCTTGACCAGCAGGCTGTCGGAGTGACCGTGGTAGCAGCCTTCGAACTTGATGATGCTGTCGCGGCCGGTGAAACCACGGGCCAGACGGATTGCGCTCATGGTCGCTTCGGTGCCGGAGCTGACCATGCGCACCATGTCCATCGATGGCACCAGCGAGCAGACCAGATCGGCCATCTCGGTTTCCATCGCGGTCGGTGCGCCGTAAGACAGACCGTGTTGCAGCTGATTGCGCACTGCGTCCAGCACGTCCGGATGGCTGTGACCGAGGATCATCGGCCCCCAGGAACCGACGTAGTCAACATAACGCTTGTCGTCTTCGTCGGTGACGTAGGCGCCTTCGGCGTGTTTGAAGAACAACGGTGTGCCACCAACGCTCTTGAACGCGCGAACCGGCGAGTTCACACCACCAGGGATGTGTTTCTGGGCATTGGCAAACAGGGTTTCGGAACGAGACATGATCGGGCTCTCAAAAATCAGGATTTGAACAATTCATTGAATGCACGGGCGCGGCGCGTCACTTCGGCGGTGCTTTCGGCGCCGAACAGACCATGCACCACGGCCAGCAAGTCGACACCGTGGGCCAGCAGCGGCGCGGCGTTGTCGAGGGTGATGCCACCAATCGCGCAGATCGGTAGATGCAGCGTGCGTTTGGCCTCGTCGAGCAGATCGAGACTGCAAGTCGGCGCACCGGGTTTGGTGTTGGAATTGAAGAAGCGACCGAAGGCGACATAACTCGCGCCTTCTTTGGTGGCTTGCTGCGCCAGCTCCAGTTGGGCGTGGCAAGTCGAGCCGATGATCGCTTTCGAACCGAGCAAGGCGCGGGTCGGCGACAACGGGCCGTCGGTCTGACCCAAGTGCACGCCGACGTTCAGGCGGGCGGCCAGTTCGGCGTCATCGTTGATGATCAGTTGCGTTTTGTAGCGCTCGCACAGATCGCGCAGCGCTTCGGCCTCGCGCAGACGGCGGGCCTCGTCGCTGCTCTTGTCGCGATATTGCAGCAGGGTGACGCCGCCTTCCAGCGCCGCCTCCACATAAGGCAGAAACTTGCCGGCCAGCAATTCACTGTCGGTGATGGCATACAGGCCACGGAGTTTCATCAGGCAGACCTCACGACGTTACGAGCAGAAATCCAGCGGCAAGCGGCGCGGCACGAACTGGCCTTTGCCTAGCTGTTCGGCGTCACGCAGGGTGCGCCAGGTGTAATTCAGTGCACTGCGTACGGCGCTGGCGAGGTTTTCGCCCTGGGCCAGACGACCGGCCAAGGCGCTGGCCAAAGTGCAACCGGAGCCGTGATAGCTGCCCGGCAAACGCTGGCAGGTGAAGGTTTCACGCAGGCCGTCGCGGCTGTACAAGCGGTTATGGATTTCAGTTTCGTCGCCGTGGCCGCCGGTGATCAGCAGGTTTTTGACGAACGGCAGGAGTTTTTCAGCGCATTCGTCGGCGGTGCCTTCCGGCAGTTCGGCGAGGATGCGTGCTTCAGGAAGGTTGGGGGTGGCAATGATCGACAGAGGCAGCAGGCGTTCGCGCATGGCGTAGCCGACTTCGTCCTTGCCCAGGCGTCCGCCGCCACCGGCACGCAGCACCGGGTCGCAGACCACTGGCAAGTGCGGGTGCGCGGTCAGCAGCTCGACGACGGTCTCGACCATCTCCAGCGAACCGAGCATGCCCAGTTTGACTGCCGCGACTTCGGAATCGTTGAGTACGGCATTGGCCTGGGCCAGTACCCACTCACGGTCGAGGACGCGGAAGTCAGTGACGTTGACGGTGTCTTGCACGGTCAGGGCGGTGACGGCCGGAGCCGCATGGCAACCCTGCGCGAGCAGGGCTTCGATATCTGCCTGCAAGCCGGCGCCACCACTTGGGTCGTGGCCGGAGAGACAGAGGACAACGGGGCGAGAGCTGTAGATATTCATGGTGCGCGAGCTTACCACCAAAGCTGATTTTCGGGTTCAGTCCTGCCAGCGTTCGTTGACACATTGTCGGACAACATTGCAGTCATGGAATGAACCACAATTGATCACTGGCAATGAGGTTGTTGTGACAAGCTGACCAAGGCAACAGCTCTAGCTCGCTGCTTTGCTCTGAAACGCCCGTTCTAGAGCCTTCACTGTAAAAATTTCCATGGTGCTCAATGGCCAGCAACGGCTATGCTAGTCTGGATCCAAACCAATAACAGGTAATACCGGTTTTACGTCTACTCAAAAGGAATGGGGGGGCTTCCTGACACAACCGGACGAGCCACGCTGGGGCTTCAATGCGCTATTTGTTGATGTTGCTGTTCTGCTTGCCCCTCCTGGCGAGCGCCGTCGAATTCGACGAATCCACCCAGAGCCTGCCCTTGGGCCGCTCCCTGCAAGTGTTCGAAGACCCAAGCGGTCAGGCGAGCATTGCCGATGTTCGTGCACAAGCCGCGGCCGGCAACTTCAAACCCCACGACAAAGCCACGCTCAACGCCGGTTACTCGCGTTCGGCGTTCTGGCTGAAGATCGATCTGCAATACCGACCGAACAATCCTGCGGCCCAACGCGCGTGGTTGCTGGAGCTGGCCTATCCGCCGCTCGACCATCTCGACCTTTATCTGGCCGATGCCAATGGTGACTATCGTCTGGTGCGCCAGACCGGTGATGCATTACCGTTCGCCAGTCGCGAGATTCGCCAGAACAACTACCTGTTCGATCTGCCGTTCAAGCCTGAGCAACAACAGACCGTGTATTTGCGACTGGCCAGCGAAGGCTCGATTCAGGCGCCGGTAACGTTATGGTCGAGCACCGCGTACCTGGAAGACCAACCGTTGCGCCTGTACGTGCTAGGCATCATTTATGGCGTGCTGCTGGGGATGCTGGTCTACAACCTGTTCATCTACCTCAGCGTGCGCGACACCAGTTACCTCTATTACATCTTCTATATCGCCTCGTTCGGTCTCTACCAATTATCGGTAAACGGCGCGGCGGTCGAGTATTTCTGGCCGAACAACCCGTGGTGGGCCAATGCCTCCACCCCGTTCTTTATTGGCTGTGCCGGATTGTTCGGCAGTCAGTTCGCTCGTAGCTTTCTACAAACCAAAACCCACAGCCCTTGGCTTGATCGCATATTGATCGGCCTGATCGCGTTCGGTGCGCTGGTGGTCGGTTTGTCGCTGATGACCAGTTATGCCTTGGCCTTGCGCCTGGCGACGACGCTGGCGCTGACCTTCACCGTGGTGATTTTTGCTGCCGGCATCCTCGCCTGGTGGCGTGGTCTGCGGGTGGCACGCT
The DNA here is from genome assembly GCF_052567255.1 of Pseudomonas sp. McL0111. Taxonomy (NCBI): domain Bacteria; kingdom Pseudomonadati; phylum Pseudomonadota; class Gammaproteobacteria; order Pseudomonadales; family Pseudomonadaceae; genus Pseudomonas; species Pseudomonas sp. McL0111. The sequence continues at coordinate 2,383,143 of NZ_CP199585.1, forward strand.
ATTTCATCATTGCCTGGTCGGCGTTCTTGCTGGGCGGGGTTATCAACACGCTGATGGTGCTGGGTCTGGTGCCGAACGTATTCCTGACCATGTACGCCAGCCAGATTGGCTCGGCGATTGAAGTGGCGCTGCTGTCGCTGGCACTGGCCGACCGGATCAATGCGATGCGCGAGCAACAGGCACAGACCTTGTTTGATGCCGGGCAGAAGCTCGAAGTGCTCAACCAGCAACTGGCCCACAGTAATAAGCTCAAGGATGAATTCCTCGCGACCCTGACCCACGAACTGCGCACGCCGATGAACGGCGTGATCGGCTCGCTCGAACTGATGCAGACCGTCGATCTGGACCCGGAACTGGAGCAATACCAGCAGACCGCCGCCGGTTCGGCGCGGGACATGATGCGCATGGTCAACGGCATCCTTACCCTGACCGAGTTGCAAGCCGGCAAGCTGCGGGCCACGCCTGACAGTTTCAGCCTGCGCGCAGTGGTCGAAGCCCTGCGAGTGCAGTTCGATGGCAATGCGGCGAGCAAGTCGCTGGAGTTCAAGATCGAAGTCCTGCCGACCCTGCCGGATCGTCTGCACGGCGACAGCGCCAAACTCGCGCAATGCCTGGAATGCCTGCTGGACAACGCGATCAAGTTCACCCGCATCGGCGGTCTGGCCCTGCGCGTCACCGGCAAACCGGCAGCGGGCAATCGTATGGCGCTGTCGTTTGCGGTGATCGACACCGGCATCGGTTTTACCGATCTGGGCGAGGCGACCCTGTATCAGCGTTTCTTCCAGCTCGATGGTTCGATGACCCGCGAGTACGGCGGTTTGGGCGTCGGTCTGGCGATCTGTAGGCAATTGGTCGAGTTGCTCGGCGGCAAGCTCACGCACCGTTCCGCACCGGGCAGCGGCAGCCGTTTCCAGTTGGATGTCGAGTTCGAACTGCCGGCGGTCGAAGCTGCGCCGGTCTCCATGCGCAGCCGCGAAACCGTGCGCGCACCGCAGGACTGCACGGTGCTGCTGGTCGACGACAACAGCGTCAATCAGTTGGTGATGCGTGGAATGCTGCTCAAGCTCGGCTTCCGCGTGCGTACTGCCGACAGCAGTTCGGCGGCGCTGGAGTATTTGCAGCGAGAAACCTTTGACGCGGTGCTGGTCGACGGTCAGTTGCCCCACGACGACGAGATGCTCTGCTGCCAGATTCATGCACTGCCGGGTTGCGCCACGCTGCCGGTGTTCATGCTCGCGCTCGGCACTGACCGGGAACATTGTGCGAGCGCTGTGCAGATCGATTATTTGCACAAACCGGTGAAGTTTGAAGATTTGCAGGCAGCGCTGGAGCGCCGGGTACTTTGCGGCTGATAGGGTGAAAGCGCCGCCAATTAGGCGCATATGACACTTTGACCGCTCACGGTGCGGTGCTTAACTGAGGTCCTGGCTGACCAAAGGAGCCCCGTCATGAACCTGCATCAGTTCGCCGAAACCCACGACGTCACGAACCAGCCGCCGTCGCTCGACGGCACCAACCTGTACCGAATCGACCTGCCGTTGCAGGAGTGGTCGCGCAGGTTTGGCGCCGGTTGGGCCGAGTCGCGGATCGACGCCTATGGCGCGCTCGCCGGCGGGCCGTTGATGGAAGCCGGGTTCCTCGCCAATCAGAACAAACCGGTATTCGCCAGCCATGACCGTTACGGTCATCGCATCGATCTGGTGGAATTTCACCCGGCCTATCACGAGCTGATGCGCACTGCGATCGAACATGGCCTGACCTCATTGCCGTGGGCTCATCCGCAGGACGGCGCGCATGTCGCCCGGGCGTCCATGAGCTATCTGCACAGCCAGGCCGAGGCTGGCAGCGGTTGCCCGTTGACCATGACCTTCGCCAGCGTGCCGGCCATGCGTTTGCAACCGAATCTGGCTGAACAGTGGTTGCCGAAAATCCTCGCCACCGAATATGACCCGCGCAACGTCGGCATGGCCCACAAGGCCGGGGTCACCATCGGCATGGCGATGACCGAGAAACAGGGCGGCACCGATGTGCGCGCCAACACCACCAAGGCTTATCCGGTCGGCGCTGGCGGCCCGGGTCAGGCTTACGAACTGGTCGGGCACAAGTGGTTCTGCTCGGCGCCGATGTGCGACGCGTTCCTGACCCTTGCGCAGACCGACAAGGGCTTGAGCTGTTTCCTGTTGCCGCGCCATCGCCCGGATGACACGCGCAATCAGTTCTACATTCAGCGTTTGAAAAACAAACTCGGCAATCAGTCCAACGCCTCCAGCGAAGTGGAGTTTCGCGGCGCGCTGGCGTGGATGGTCGGCGAAGAAGGGCGCGGTGTACCGACCATTATCGAAATGGTCGCCATGACCCGATTCGATTGCATGGTCGGTTCCAGCGCGTTGATGCGTCAGGCGCTGACCCAGGCCAGCCATCACTGCGCCCATCGCAAGGTCGGCGGCAAACTGCTCAGCGAACAACCGCTGATGCAGAACGTGCTGGCCGATCTGGCGCTGGAAAGCGAAGCCGCGCTGGCGCTGAGCCTGCGCATGGGCAAGGCGCTGGATCATCTGGATGATCGCCACGAAGCGCAGTTCGCCCGGCTGGTGACGGCGGTGGGCAAATACTGGATCTGCAAACGCGCCCCGGCAATGATCAACGAAGCGGCGGAATGCATGGGCGGCGCCGGTTATGTCGAGGACAGCATTCTGCCGCGTCTGTACCGCGAGGCGCCGGTCAACTCGACGTGGGAAGGTTCGGGTAACGTGCAGTGCCTTGATGTGCTGCGGGCCTTGTCGAAAGAGCCGGGCGTGCTCGATGTGCTGTTCAGCGAACTGGGTGACGGGCATGGCGACAAGCGCCTGGCTGCGCACATTCAGCAGTTGCAGGCGCAGTTCAAGGACACCAGCGACATTCAGTACCGGGCGCGGCAATTGACCGAGGACATCGCGCTGGGCTTGCAGGCCAAGCTGTTGCTGGAGGCGGGTAATTCGGCGGTGAGCGATGCGTTTATCGCCAGTCGACTGAGCGGCGGTGGCCGGGTGTACGGTGCGTTGCCGCGTGGGCTGGATGTCGAAGCCATTGTCGCGCGCTCGACCCCGCAGGGTTTCTGACCAAAATCCCCCAAACACCTTCAATCTCTGTGGGAGCTGGCTTGCCAGCGATGGCGGCCTGCCAGTCAACATTGATGTGGAATGTAACGGCCTCATCGCAGGCAAGCCCGCTCCCACAAGGATCTCTATTGTTTGAAAGATTGAGCTACAGCCATTACGCCACTGTTCCCGTCGCGCCACGATGCAGGCAAGATGAAGCTCTGCAAGTCAGAACACAGGAAGCTGATCGTGACCGAAGCGTTTATTGTTGTTCAAACCGCCGAACAAGCCGTGGATCGTCTGGCCGAGTTGCATGAACGGGCTACCACTGCACTGAATTCCGCGCTCAAGCGTTACCTCAAGGATCGCGTCGAGCCCGACGCTGAACAGCGCGCCCTGTTTCGTTATCCCGAGCTGCGTCTGACCTACCTCTGTCAGGGCGAAGTTCCGCAGACCACCCGCGCTTACGCCAAGGTGCAACTGCCGGGCACTTACAGCGTCACCGTCACCCATCCGAAAGCCTTCCGCAAATATCTGCTGGAACAGCTGGTGCCTTTGATGCACGACTTCACCGTGACCGTCGAAGTCGGTGTCAGCCAACAGAATATTCCGTACCCGTACGTGGTCGAGCAAGGCGATGAACTGGCCGGCTCCGGCGTCACCGCCGCAGTGCTGGCGCGAGTGTTCCCGAGCACCGACCTGTCTGCCGCCACCGACGGTATTGCCGATGGTCTGTACGATTGGGAAAACACCGATCCGTTGCCGCTGGCGCTGTTCGACGCCGCGCGGGTCGACTTCTCCCTGCGGCGTCTGGTGCATTACACCGGCAGCGACTGGCGGCATGTGCAGCCGTGGATTCTGCTGACCAACTATCACCGTTACGTCGATCAGTTCATCGTCCATGGTCTGGAGCAACTGCGCAGTGACCCGCGTTTCGTACGCATGGTGTTGCCGGGCAACGTGATCATCGAGAAGAACATGGATCACGGCGAAGCTTCGGCGATTGCCGCTGGCGTGGTCTGGCACCGTTACCAGATGCCGGCCTATCACCTGATGGCCAGCGACGGCCACGGCGTGACGCTGGTCAACATTGGCGTTGGCCCGTCCAACGCGAAGAACATTACCGACCACCTCGCCGTACTGCGTCCGCATTGCTGGCTGATGATCGGTCACTGCGGCGGCTTGCGTCAGTCGCAGACCATCGGTGACTACGTGCTGGCGCACGCTTATATGCGTCGCGACGGGATTCTCGACCGGGTGGTGCCGCCGAACATTCCGATCCCGGCACTGGCCGAGGTGCAGATGGCGCTGCAGCAGGCTGCCGCCAATATCACTGGCGAGAAGGGCGAAGAGCTGAAAAAGCGTCTGCGCACCGGCACCGTGCTGACTTACGACGACCGCAACTGGGAATTGCGCTGGGCCCAGGAACGTCCGCTGATCAACCTGTCCCGCGCTGTTGCCGTGGACATGGAAAGCGGCACCATCGCCGCTCAGGGTTATCGTCTGCGGGTGCCGTACGGCACGTTGCTGTGTGTCTCGGACAAGCCGCTGCACAGCGAAATCAAGCTGCCGGGTTCGGCCAACGCGTTCTATGAGCGTGCGGTCAGTCAGCACTTGAAGATCGGCATCGAAGCGGTGGATCTGCTGCGCACTGAACTCAACTCGCTGCACTCGCGCAAACTGCGCAGCTTCGACGAACCGCCGTTCCGTTAACGGTTAGTCGTGGTCATTTGGCGGTCGGGGCACTAGCATTGGAAGCCCTGACCGTTAGATGTTGTTTTGCTCATGTCCCGTCCCCCGCGTCCACCTTCCCGCCGCCCCGGCGCGAAGCCTCAGCCTTCTGCCCCGCGCCGTGTTGCCAAGGCACCACCGGCCGAGCCGAAACTGATCCTGTTCAATAAGCCGTTCGATGTGCTGACGCAATTCAGCGACGGTGAAGGGCGGGCGACGCTCAAGGATTACATCGACGTGCCCGGCATCTACCCGGCCGGACGTCTGGATCGCGACAGCGAAGGCTTGTTGTTGCTGACCAATGACGGCCAGTTACAGGCGCGGATTGCCGATCCGAAACACAAACTGGCGAAGACGTATTGGGTACAGGTCGAAGGCGTACCGACGGCCGAGCAATTGCAGCGTTTGCGCGACGGCGTCGAACTGAATGACGGCATGACCCTGCCCGCCGAAGCGCGGCAACTGGATGAACCGGAGTTGTGGCCGCGCAACCCGCCGGTACGCTTTCGCGTGACCGTGCCGACCAGTTGGCTGGAGCTGGTGATTCGCGAGGGGCGTAACCGTCAGGTGCGGCGCATGACGGCGGCAGTCGGGCTGCCGACGTTGCGGCTGGTGCGGGTCAAAATTGGTGACTGGTCAATCGAAGGGCTCGATCAGGGCCAGTGGAAAGAAGTACCGGCGCGCTTATAAGGCGCCGGATTCGATCAGGCCGATCACCACACTCTTGATGATGAACGCGGCCACGCCCAGACCGAGCACGAAGAACAGGATGAACGAGCCAAAGCGCCCGGCCTTGGACTTCTTCGCCAGATCCCAGACGATGAAACCCATGAAAATGATCAGGATGCTGACCAGTCCGGTCATCATCCATTCTTCGAGTAATGCTGGGTCCATCGGGTATCTCCGGCTCGGTCGCGACTGAAAAGTACGCTGCGAGTATACGCCTGGGGTAAGGCTGCGAGCATTGACCTGCGTCGGTGTGCCGCACCGCAGTTATTGGTCGGCTGGGCTGGCCCCTTCGCGAGCAGGCTCACTCCCACAGAGGAATGCATTTCAAATGTGGGAGCGAGCTTGCTCGCGAAGGCGATCTCAACTACGCAGATGAGTCAGGGGCAATTCGGTGCTGTTGAGCACCTGATTCAGCACGAAACTCGAACGCACGCTGGTCACGCCTTCAATCCGGGTCAGATGCCCCAGCAGCAGTTTCTGATAGTGATCCATGTCCGGCACCACCACTTTCAACTGATAGTCAGCGTCCACGCCCGTCACCAGGCTGCACTCCAGCACCTGCGGCAACGTACGGATCGCTGCTTCGAAATTCTCGAAACGCTCCGGTGTGTGCCGGTCCATGCCGATCAGCACATAAGCGGTCAGGCTCAGGCCGAGCATCTTGCGGTCGAGCAGGGCGACCTGGCGCGAAATGTAGCCGTCGTCCTCCAGTTGCTTGACCCGGCGCGAGCACGGGGAGGGCGACAGACCGATGCGCTCGGCCAGTTCCTGGTTGGAGATGCGGGCGTCGCGCTGCAATTCCGCCAAAATGCTCAGGTCGTAACGGTCGAGTTTGCTCATCAATCAGGCCTTTGTCGTATCTATTGCGGCGGATTATCTATCCAGGGTTAAAAATTGCGCAAGTGGTGTTTATTTCAGCAATCTTCGCAATCATCTGTCGCGGCCTCAGGCCTATTCTTATCACCAGAATCACTGCTCGGTAACACAGTCCACGCGGCCCGCCCAATCCGGCCTGCCGCGGCCGCCACCCTCACCGGGGTTGTGCCGGCCCCCGAGCTACACACTGTCCAGAAGACGGCGTGAGGTGAGCCGACGTCATAAGCGTTGAGCCAGGACGAAGTTCTCTAGAAGGGAGGCCGACGGGTCTCCCTTTTTTCTTGCGCGCGATTTTTGTGCTTTTGCGCTCGCGCTCCTCAATAAATAAGTTGCGTGACTGATAACCTTTGTCAGAACCCGGTGTGTGTATTCCCGGTCTTAGTTACAAGCCCACTTAATGACAGGCTTGGCCCGTAATGAGGAATAGCATGAAGTCGCGCATCTGGCGTCTGGCCGGTGTTGGTTTGCTGTGTGTGAGTGTCAGTGCGCAAGCGCTTGCCGATGAACCGCAGAACCGTGGCCCCGATAATGGCGGACGCGGACCGGAACATGAGGGTAACAATCAGGGGCATGGCGGCAACAATCAGCCGCACGGGCAGAACAATCCGCCGCCGCAGAATCAGCCACGTCCGCAGAACAACGAGATCATTCGTGGCGACAACAGTCGCCAGTTCGAACACAACGGTCAGCAGCAGCAGCAACAGCAACAGCAACAGCAACACAACAACAATGGTCAGTGGCAAAACCAGAACCAGAACCGCCCGCCGAATCAGCCGAATCCGGTTCACCAGCCATCGCCGCAGCCATCCAACAATCTGTCGATCCAGCCGCGTCCCGATGCCGTGCGCCAGACCCAGGAGCCGCGTCAGGGTTACTACCGCGACGAGCGCCCGCAAAATGGCTACAACAACCAGCATTGGCAGACCAATAATCGCCCCAATGACAATCACTGGCCGGGACGTCCGGACGGTCATGGCAATGGCTGGGGCCCGGGCCCGCAGTATCGACCGGGGCATATGATCGACCGCTTCCCCGACCGCGATTACCGCGTGCCGTATCGCGGCCAGGATTACTTCTATTCCGGTGGTTACTGGTATCGCCCACAGGGCCCGCGCTATATCGTCGTGCAGCCGCCACGGGGGATTCGCATCCAGTATTTGCCTGATTATTCGCGTGAAGTGTGGATCGGCGGGTCGCTGCTGTTCCTCGCCGCCGGTTCCTATTACGCCTATCAGGAAGCCACGCAGGATTACGTCGTGGTCGAGCCGCCGGTTCAACAGCCGCCACAGCCGCAGCCGCAATCTCAGGGCTATGACGTTCAGGCCTATCCGGCCAACGGCCAGTCGCCGGAGCAGGTGCAGCAGGACGGTTATCAGTGCTATCAGTACGCCGTCCAGCAAAGCGGGTTTGACCCACGCACCGCGACCTATCAGCCGGCGCCCGAAGTGGTTCAGGCTTATCGTCAGGCTCAGGGCAGTTGCCTGAGCAGTCGCGGTTATCAGGTGACTTACTGAATCCGGGTTTGCGCCCGTTCAGACTTGACCACTTCCTGCGGGTCGGCGTGCACCAGCACTTCGGCCCGTGGGTAGGCGGCGTGAATCGCATCCGCCGCTTGATCGCTGATGCCGTGAGCGACTGACAGCGTCAGTTCTCCCGGCAATTCCAGATGCAACTGCACGAACCAGTGATTGCCCGAGATCCGCGTGCGCAAGTCATGGGCGCCCAAGACTCCCGGTACGCCACAGGCGAGTTCGAGCATGTGCTGACTGACATCCGTCGGCAGCTCTTCATCCATCAACACCGCAAAACTTTCCCGGGCGATCTGCACCGCGCTCCAGAGGATGTACACGGAAATCCCCAGACCAAACCAGGCGTCCAGTTGAGTGAAGCCCAACCCGGCCAGCACCAGCGCAATCAGAATGCTGCCGTTGAGCAACATGTCCGAGCGGTAATGCAGGGAGTCGGCGCGTACCGCATTGGAACCGGTCTGCTTGATCACCCGATGTTGCAGCGTCAGTAACGCCGCCGTCAGCAGCAGCGAGAACACGATCACGCCGATGCTCAGCCATGGCGCGCCCAGTGGCTCCGGTGTTTTCAAACGCTCGAACGCCTGGAACGCGATCAACACCGCACTGCCGCCGATGAACAGCGCCTGCGCCATGCCCGCCAGCGATTCGGCCTTGCCGTGGCCATAACGATGATCGTCATCCGCCGGGCGCAGTGCGTAATGCACCGCCAGCAGATTGAGCAGCGAGGTGACGCCATCGAGCGCCGAGTCGGTGAGGCCGGCGAGCATGCTCACCGAACCGCTCAGCCACCAGGCGATGGCTTTGGCGATGATCAGCGTACAAGCCACCGCCACCGAGGCGCGGGTCGCGAGCCGCAGCAGGCGGGCGTGTTCGGGGCTGGTGGTCATGAGTGCGGTAGATCCTTATGGTTTAGGCGGCAGGTTGCAGGCCGAACATCGCCAGTTGCTGGGTGCTGCCCTTGTGCTGAATCAGGCGCGGGTCATCGAGTGGAAAGTCTTTGCCCAGTTCACTTTCGAGAATAGCCTGCAACTTGTGATTATCGACCTGACCGTCCGGGCCGATGGCTTGTTTGAGTTTGGCCGGGTCGATCTGCGCGGTGTGGCCCGGTTCGAAATAGATCGCGCCAGTGGCGAAGTCGACGGCAAACGCGATCAGGCCGGGGATGATGTAGAACAGGAGGCCCACGGCATCGAGCACGGCAATCGCCGGGTCAACCTTGCCGTCGATCTGGCCGCGACGGTCGGGATAGAAAATCGAGCCGCACGCGGTCAATTGAGTAAGCAGGGTGGCGACCAGCACACCGCCGATCAGTCGAAAAGGTACACGCATGGGAAATATCTCCTGAGTCATCTGATAACGAAGCTTCGTCTTGTGAAGTTAAGACCCTGACGAAGGCTTAGCAGTTCGCCGTTATACTCGCCGCTCTGTTTTGGAGCCAGCATGATCTCTCTGCCAATCGATGAAGTTTTACCCGCCCTGCGTGAAGCGTTGGCGACACGCCACGAGGCTGTGCTCGAAGCACCGCCCGGCGCCGGTAAAACCACCCGCGTGCCCTTGGCCCTGCTCAATGAAGCGTGGCTGGCCGGGCAAACCATTCTGATGCTCGAACCGCGTCGTCTGGCGGCGCGTGCGGCTGCCGAGAGATTGGCCAGCGAGTTGGGCGAGAAGGTCGGCGAAACCGTCGGGTATCGCATCCGCCTCGACAGCAAGGTCGGCCCCAATACCCGTATTGAAGTGGTCACCGAAGGCATTCTCACCCGGCGTTTGCAGGACGATCCGGCGCTGGAAGGCGTGGGTCTGCTGATCTTCGACGAATTTCACGAACGCAGTCTCGACGCCGATCTGGCGCTGGCGCTCAGTCTGAATGGTCGCGAACTGTTTCGAGCTGAACAGCCGCTGAAGATTTTGCTGATGTCGGCGACCCTCGAAGGCGAACGCCTGGCCAGCCTGCTCGACGACGCGCCGATTCTGCGCAGCGAAGGGCGGATGTTCCCGGTGGCGATGCGCTGGGGCCGACCATTTCAGCCCGGCGAATACATTGATCAGCGCGTAACTCAGACCGTGCTCGAAGCACTCAACGATGAAACCGGCAGCCTGCTGGTGTTCCTGCCGGGACAAGCGGAAATTCGCCGTGTCCATCAACAACTGAGCGATGCGATTGGCGAACGCAAAGACGTTCTGTTGTGCCCGCTGCACGGTGAACTGGATCTGAATGCCCAGCGCGCCGCCATCGATCCGCCTCCCGCCGGCCAGCGCAAAGTGGTGCTGGCAACCAACATCGCCGAGACCAGCCTGACCATCAACGGCGTGCGCGTGGTGATCGACGCCGGGCTGGCACGGGTGCCGCGTTTCGATCCCGGCAGCGGCATGACTCGCCTCGACACCCAGCGCATCTCCAAGGCCAGCGCCACCCAGCGTGCGGGCCGGGCCGGACGACTGGAGCCGGGGGTTTGCTATCGGTTGTGGTCGCAGGATCAACACGATCAGCTGGCGGCTTATGGCAGTGCGGAAATTCTCTCGGCGGATCTCGCCGCAATGGCGCTGCAACTGGGGCGTTGGGGTGTCACGCCGGGCGAGTTGGTCTGGCTCGATGTTCCGCCAGCAGCGGCTTATGCACAGGCGCAGGATTTGCTCGAACGGCTCGGCGCACTGGACGGCGAAGCGCTGACCTCGCACGGTCAGGCCATGGCCGAGTTGCCGGCGCATCCGCGCATCGGTCATCTGTTGTTGCGCGGTCAGGCATTGGGCTTGGCCAACATGGCGTGCGACGTCGCCGCGCTGCTCGGCGAGCGCGATATCTTGCGCGGTGCCGGCGCCGATCTGCATAGCCGACTGGTGTTGTTGTCCGGCGAAGAACGTGCGGCGCGCGGCGCGCAGGGTGGCGTGCAGCGAGCGCGGCAACTGGCGCGGCAGTACCGTGGTTACCTGCGTGGCAAGGCCAGCGAGCCGGTCAGCGATCCCGATCATCCGCGCTGGCTCGGTGCCTTGCTGGCGCTGGCCTATCCGGATCGCGTTGCTCAGCAGCGGCGTGCCGGTGGCTCGGAGTATCGTCTGGCCAACGGTCGCGCCGCGTTGTTCGCCGAAGCCGACAGCCTGATGAAGGAGTCGTGGATCGTCATCGCCGATCTCGGCAGTCGTCAGGGCCAGCGCGAAGAACGGATTTATCTGGCGGCGGATTTCGATCCGGCGCTGTTCGATTCGGTATTGGCTGAGCAGGTGCGTTGCGTCGATCAACTGGACTGGGACGAGCGCGAAGGCGTGTTGCGTGCCGAGCGTCAGCGCAAGGTCGGTGAGCTGATCCTCAGTCGCGAACCGCTGACCGGTCTCGACGAAAACGCACGCAGTCAGGCGCTGGTGAATCTGGTGCGGCGCAAGGGTCTGGAATTGCTGCCGTGGACCCCGGAACTGCGCCAGTGGCAGGCGCGAGTTGCGCTGTTGCGCCAGCTCGACCTGAATACCTCGGATGAAAGCCAGTGGCCGGATGTCAGCGATGCCGCATTGCTGAAAAATCTCGAGCATTGGCTGATGCCGTATCTGGGCAAGGTTTCGCGGCTCAGCCACTTCGCCAATCTCGACCTGTCGAGCATCGTGCGTAATCAGTTGCCGTGGCCGCTGCCGCAGAAGCTGGATGAGCTGGCGCCGCATCACATCAGCGTGCCGTCCGGCTCGTCGATCCGTCTGGACTACAGCGAACAGCCGCCGATTCTCGCGGTGCGGTTGCAGGAGCTGTTCGGTTTGTCCGATACACCACGGATTGCCGGTGGCCGGCAGGTGGTCAAGTTGCACCTGTTGTCCCCGGCGCGACGCCCGGTGCAGGTGACGCAGGATCTGGCGAACTTCTGGCGCAGCACCTATGCCGAGGTTAAGAAGGATCTGAAGGGACGGTATCCCAAGCATTATTGGCCGGATGATCCGTTGGTGGCTGAGGCCACTGCCCGCGCCAAGCCTCGGGGAACCTGAAGATCAAAAGATCGCAGCCCCGCCCGTCAGTTGTTCGCGGCAGTAGTCGGCGAACAGCTGCGCCGGTTTGGTCAGTTGCCCGCGCTTGAGCCACGCCGCCACCAGACCTGAACCGGTGACGTCCTCGACAATCTCCACGCACACCACTTTCTTGCCGTCGTAGGTGCATTCCGAGTGCGGCCGGGTGACCAGCACCGAGAAGCCGAAACCCTGACCGACCATGCCGCGCACCATCTCGATCGACGGTGAGCTGAACTCGATTCGCGGGGTCAGCCCGAGTTCCTCAAACAGGCTGACGAAGTAGGTCCGGCTCGGTTGCACGTCCAGCAGAATCATCGGCTCCAGACACAGATCGCGCAGCGACACCTGCTTGTACTGGGCGAAGCGGTGATCGGCCGGCAGCAGCGCATAAGGTCGCTGCGCCGGCATTAGCGGTTCGGTCTGGATGGTCGCATCGAGTTCGTGTTCGTAGAGGATGACCAGGTCAAAAGCACCTGACGTCAGCCCTTGCACCAACTCTTGTTGTTCGCCATCGCGGATGCGGATTTTCACTCCCGGATACAGCGCGGAAAACCCGGCGATCAACTGTGGCAGGTAGAGCGGGGCGACGGTTTCGAAGCAGCCGATATCGATCTGCCCGCCCACCACATCGTTGTCGGCCAGGGCGTTCTGCTCGAACTCCTTGGCCATGCGCAACAGTTCCTGGGCCTTGCGCAGGAAGCGCGCACCGCTCGGTGTCAGCGAAACCCCTTGGGCGTGATGACGGATCAGCAGTTGTACGCCGAAGCTGTCTTCCAGTGCCTTGATCGCCGTGGAAATCGCCGGTTGGGCGATGTACAGCTTGCGCGAGGCCTCGGCGACGCTGCCGCATTCGACGGTGGTGATGAAGTATTTCAACTGACGCAAATTGTAGGCGGCCACGGCAAACCTCAGGACGAGCGGACTCGACTTTCAAGCAATTTATGCGCCGCTGCGTCCGTTGCTCGACGATGTTTTTATCCTTGAACCTTAGCCATCTATGCGCCGTTCAGGTGAACCGTTTGCCCAGTTTTTTCATTACCTGCGAAGACATTTTTACTATTTTTAGCGCGCCCGGGGCTGAGCGACCATCGAAGCACAATAAAGCCCATGGAGCATCTGAACGTGTTCGAGCTTGCAGATTGGCAGCGCAAGGCCGTTGCATTGAAGTTTCCCGATCAAGCCGTGATCGCCGGCAAACACTGTGCGGCGCAATCGGGGCAGACCTTTGCCGCGATCAACCCCGCCACCGGCCAGCTTCTGGCCAACGTCGCAGCGTGCGGCGAGGCCGATGTCGATGCGGCGGTGCGCAGCGCGCGGCAGGTGTTCGAAGCGGGCGACTGGTCGCAACGTTCACCCGCCGAGCGCAAGCAAGTGCTGCTGCGGCTGGCCGATCTGTTGATGGCCCATCGTGAAGAGTTGGCATTGCTCGACTCGCTGAACATGGGCAAACCGGTGATGGATGCCTATAACATCGACGTGCCGGGTGCCGCTGGGGTGTTCCGTTGGTACGCCGAAAGCCTCGACAAACTTTACGATCAGATCGCCCCCACAGCGTCCAATGTTTTGGCAACTATTAGCCGCGAAGCGCTGGGCGTAGTCGCCGCTGTGGTGCCGTGGAATTTCCCGCTGGACATGGCCGCGTGGAAACTCGCACCAGCGCTGGCGGCAGGCAACTCGGTGATTCTCAAACCCGCTGAACAGTCACCGTTTTCGGCATTGCGTCTGGCAGAGCTGGCGCTGGAGGCCGGGCTGCCTGCGGGTGTGCTGAACGTGCTGCCGGGGCTCGGTGAGCAGACCGGCAAGGCGCTGGGGTTACACGCGGACATTGATTGTCTGGTGTTCACCGGGTCGACTCAGGTCGGCAAATATTTCATGCAGTATTCGGCGCAGTCGAACCTCAAGCAGGTGTGGCTGGAGTGCGGCGGCAAGAGCGCCAATCTGGTGTTCGCCGATTGTCAGGATCTGGACCTTGCGGCGGAAAAAGCCGCGTTCGGCATTTTCTTCAATCAGGGTGAAGTCTGCTCGGCCAATTCGCGGCTGCTGGTGCAGCGCTCGATCCATGATGAGTTTGTCGAGCGCCTGAAAGCGCAGGCCGAGCGCTGGCAACCGGGCGATCCGCTCGACCCGCAGAGTCGCGCCGGGGCCATCGTCGACAATCGTCAGGCTGCGGGCGTGATGCGCTTCATTCGTGAGGCCGAGCAGCAAGGCGCGACGCTGGTTTGCGGTGGTCGGCAGGCGAGCTTCAATGGCTCTGACAACTTTATCCTGCCGACGATTTTTACCGGCGTGCGAGCGGACATGACGCTGTTCCGTGAAGAGGTATTTGGCCCGGTGCTGGCGGTAGTGCCGTTCGACGATGAGGCCGAGGCGCTGCGTCTGGCCAATGACAGTGTCTATGGTCTGGCGGCGTCGCTGTGGACCGACGATCTCAATCGTGCGCATCGCGTTGCACGGCAGTTGCGGGCGGGTACGGTGTCGGTGAACACGGTGGATGCGTTGGACGTGACGGTGCCATTTGGTGGCGGCAAACAGTCCGGTTTTGGTCGCGATTTGTCGCTGCATTCGTTCGACAAATACACCCAGTTGAAAACCACTTGGTTTCAATTGCGCTGATACCGCGCCGGCCCTATCGCTGGCAAGCCAGCTCCCACAGGTTTCGGTGGTGTCCACAATTTATGGGCAACCCGAGATCACTGTGGGAGCTGGCTTGCCAGCGATTGGACTGTTGTTTCACCCATGATTCCCGACTTGCACCTGCCTTGAGCATCCCCGCCAATGCCGCCCTTTTGCGGTGCGCCCTAGCCAGTTTTTTCATGGTTCGCAGCCAACAATTTCCTGATTTTCCTGCGCCCGCACATGGGCCACCATCGATCTCGCCAGCCCCAGAGTTCCACGCCAGAGTCCAACAGAGACCGCAGCGTGGATTCACTTCACAGGGGCCGGCCGTACTGCCCATGACAAAACTAAATCAACAGCGTCGGGAGTGCTCCATGATCAAGTCCTTGTGTCTCCGTCTCACCCATCCTTTGGCGATTACCGCCCTGGCCGCAACAGTCGCCACCGGCGCCCAGGCCGGTACGCTTTCCATTGGCCATACGACCTGGGTCGGCTATGGCACGCTGTATCTGGCTCAGGATCTGGGCTACTTCAAGGAAAACGGTCTGACCGTCGAATTGCCAGTGGTCGAAGAGGCTTCGATGTACATGGCTGCGCAGGCGTCCGGGCAGTTGTCCGGGTCGGCCTCGACCATCGACGAAGTGCTCAAGTATCGCCCGCAGTTCTGCTTCAAGGCTGTCGCCGCACTGGATGACAGCCACGGTGGCGACGGCGTGCTGGTCGGCAAGGACGTGAAGAACCTGCAAGAGCTCAAGGGCCAGACCGTCGCGGTCAACGAAGGCTCGACCTCGCAGTTCTGGCTCTCGTATCTGCTGAAAAAGAACGGCATGAAAATGAGCGACATCACCGTGCAGAACATGACGGCTGACGACGCCGCTACCGCGTTCATCGCAGGTCGTGTACCGGCCGCCGTGACCTGGGAACCGCATCTGTCGATGGTCCGTGACCGACAACAGGGCAAGGTGTTGATCGACAGCAGCAGCACACCGGGAGTGATTGTCGATGTGGTGGCGCTGAACTGCTCCGTCATCGAAAAACAACCGGCAGACGTCAAGGCGCTGGTGGCCGGACTCTACAAAGCGGTGAAGTACACCCAGGAACATCCGGAAGAGGCCTACGCGATCATGGCCAAAGGTGTCGGCGGCTATCTCTCCGATCCGAAGGAGCTGGCCGCGGCTGCCAAAGGCGTGCGCTTCTACGATCAGGCCATGAGCGAAAAACTGCTCGGCTCACCGGGTAATCCGGGTGACAGCGCGGCACTGATCAAACTGGCCAACGAAACCGCCAGCGAGCTGCAAGGCAAACCCTACAACGTCAGCCATGACGATCTGGTCGACAACCGTTTCGTCAGCCCGCTCTAGGAGGTTTGCATGTTCAAGCGCAATTCGTGGCTGAGCCGCTGCCTGACGCCCAAGACCGGTTTGCCGGTGCAAGTGGTGTGGGGCGCGAGCGGTCTGGCCTGGCTGTTATTGATCGGGCTGTGGGCCGGTTTGTCGTATGGCGGAATTGTCCCGGGGATGTTTCTGCCGACGCCCGGCGCGGTGGTCGAGGCCGCCGTGCGCCTGAGCCGTGACGGCACGCTCGGCCAGCATGTCTGGGCCAGTGTCGAAGTGGTGATGGTCGGGTTTATCGTCTCGTCGCTGGTGGCGATTCCGATTGGCTTGCTGATGGGCAGTTTTCGCATCGTTCAGGCGTTTCTTGAGCCGATGGTGAACTTCATTCGCTACCTGCCGGTGACCTCGTTTGTGCCGCTGTTCATCCTGTGGATCGGCATCGGTCTGGAGCAGCGGGTCTCGGTGATTATCTTCGGCGTGTTCTTTCAGCAACTGGTGATGATCGCTGACGTCTCCAAAGGGATTTCCAAGGATCTGGTGAATGCCTCTTACACCTTGGGCTCCAACCGCCTCGACGCGGTGTTGCATGTGATCGCACCGGCTTCGGTGCCCGGCGTGCTCGACACCTTGCGCGTGACCATGGGCTGGGCCTGGACCTATCTGGTGGTCGCCGAACTGGTGGCTGCATCCAGCGGACTGGGTTATCTGAGCCTCAAGGCCATGCGCGGCTTTCAGGTGGATGTGATCTTTCTGGCGATCGCCATCATTGGCCTGCTGGGCCTGTTCACCGATCAACTGTTTCGCTTCCTACGTTTGAGGATCGCCGCATGGGCTCAGTAACCGCTGCTACTCATCGTTTCATCGAGCCGGTGGCCACCGCGCCGCATGCCGCCCCGCGTTTGCAGGTGGACAAGGTCAGCCTGCGTTACAAGAAGCCTGATGGCGGCACGTTTACCGCGCTGGAGCAGGTGTCTTTCGAGGTGCCTGATCAGCAGTTCGCGGTGCTGGTCGGGCCATCGGGTTGCGGCAAATCGAGCCTGTTGTACCTCACCGCAGGTCTGGCCGAGCCGACCTCCGGCGAGATCTACGTCGGCGGCCAGCAAGTGCAGGGCCCGGGCGCGGATCGCGGCATGGTGTTCCAGAGCTACACGCTGTTTCCGTGGCTGACCGTGCGGCAGAACGTCGAATTCGGCCTCAAACGTCGCGGCATGCCGGCGGCGCGGCGCAAAGAGATCGTCGATTACTACGTCAACGAAGTCGGGCTTGCCGGGTTCGCCGACAGCTACGCCAAACAGCTTTCGGGCGGCATGATGCAGCGGGTGGCGATTGCTCGCGCACTGGCCAATGACCCGCAGATCCTTTTGATGGATGAGCCGTTCGGCGCACTGGACAGCCAGACGCGTTTGCAGATGCAGCAGCTGTTGCTGCGGGTCTGGGGCAACAGCAAGAAGACCGTGTTGTTCGTGACCCACGATATCGACGAAGCGATTCTGCTCGGTGATCGGGTCTATGTGATGGGAGCACGGCCGGGGCGGATCAAGCAGATACTCGACGTGCCTATCGAACG
This sequence comes from Pseudomonas sp. McL0111, assembly GCF_052567255.1. Lineage (NCBI taxonomy): Bacteria > Pseudomonadati > Pseudomonadota > Gammaproteobacteria > Pseudomonadales > Pseudomonadaceae > Pseudomonas > Pseudomonas sp. McL0111. The sequence goes on from NZ_CP199585.1 coordinate 2,400,583, forward strand.
TCCACGCACGCTGGACATGGTCATGGAACGCTCGTTCATCGACATGAAACGGCAGATCTTCGGCCTGCTGCACGACGACCTCGAAGAAGTGCATTGATCAACGGCTAGCTATTTGTTCTCCCTGTGGGAGCGAGCCTGCTCGCGAAGGCTTTGTGTCAGTCGATGCATCCGGTGCCTGCAGGCCAGCTCCCACAGGGATTGCGTTGTGCAGATGATTTGAGGCAACTCACAAAACCTGTGGGAGCGAGCCTGCTCGCGATAGCGTCGTGTCAGTCAACACATCTGGTGCCTGACACACCGATTTCGCTGGCAGGCCAGCTCCCACAGGGATTTGTGTTGTGCAGATGATTTGAGGCAACTCACAAAACCTGTGGGAGCGAGCCTGCTCGCGATAGCGTCGTGTCAGTCAACACATCTGGAGCCTGACACACCGCTTTCGCTGGCAGGCCAGCTCCCACAGGGGATTGCGCAGTGCAGATGATTTGAGGCAATTCACAAAACCTGTGGGAGCGAGCCTGCTCGCGATAGCGGTGTGTCAGTTCAATGCATCCGGTGCCTGACACACCGCTTTCGCTGGCAAGCCAGCTCCCACAGTGATTGGTGTTGTGCAAACAGTTTGAGGCAACTCACAAAACCTGTGGAAGCGAGCCTGCTCGCGATAGCGTCGTGTCAGTCAACACATCTGGAGCCTGACACACCGCTTTCGCTGGCAGGCCAGCTCCCACAGGGATTTGTGTTGTGCAGATGATTTGAGGCAACTCACAAAACCTGTGGGAGCTGGCCTGCTCGCGATAGCGTCGTGTCAGTCAATACATCTGGTGCCTGACACACCGATTTCGCTGGCAGGCCAGCTCCCACAGGGATTGGTGTTGTGCAAACAGTTTGAGACTGCTCACAAAACCTGTGGGAGCGAGCCTGCTCGCGATAGCGTCGTGTCAGTCAACACATCTGGAGCCTGACACACCGTTTTCGCTGGCAGGCCAACTCCCACAGGGATTGCGCTGTGCAGATGATTTGCGGCGACTCACAAAACCTTTGGGAGCGAGCCTGCTCGCGAAGGCTTTGTGTCAGTCGATGCATCCGGTGCCTGACACACCGCTTTCGCTGGCAGGCCAGCTCCCACAGGGATTTGTGTTGTGCAGGTGGAACCGGGGAGTGTTTCAGTGCAGTGAAAAGACAGTTCTGGTCCATCCCTGCAACGTGTATTTCTGATAGATCTGCTCGGGAACGTCCACATACGGTTCGTTAATGAACTGCTCGGGAATCACCGGGCTGGCTTCATCGATGACCAGAATGTTTGCCGGGTTGTAGAAGTCATAGTCGACAACGCTTCTGTTGGTGGTAATGACTTTTTTGCGCGAGGCCATAGCCTCAAAAAAACGGAAGCTCAATCCGGCCTGGCCGGGCTTGGAAATGTCCAGAATGATCCGCGAGCGTTTTACCAGTTCGCCTACGGACTCCAGAGACATTCTTTGTGCGAAGAAGGTTATGCCCGGATGAGCGCCGGGGATCGGTTTGCACTGAACCATAAACTTGTAATCACTGATCCCGAGTCGATCAAACTCCTGCGCCAGTTTTTCCAGTGCTGGAACCCGATCCTTGCCGGCCATGACCACAATTGCCGAGTATTCGACGGGTTCCCCCTCCACGACATGGTCGTCGTAAATGAAGTTGTGCAGTTTTTTCAGGCCATGGCTCTTGGCATTCTCCGGATCGAAGGAAAACACCTCATCGTATTCGGCAAGTTGTTCACGGCTCATCGGCCATCGACTGAAGCTGTCGTAAAGATAGGCAATCTTGCGGTCGCAGGACTTGAAAGCTACCGCCAACTGCGTCGGATCTATTTGCGCCGGGTTGATGAACAAGGCGACATCAAATCGTCCGGATGCACGGATTGCTTTTTTGATCTGCCGCAACTGAGCCCAGTGTTTGAGCGGGCGGCGAATGATCTTCGGGGCGCGATTGAATTTTTCGGACATCGAAGATGTGTCAATGAAGCACACTTCGTTTTCGGCCATTAGATGGTTCGCCAGTTTCCGGGCGTAACCCCCAATGTCCTTGCACACCAGTAATATCTTCATGCGCTCTCCGAATCATCAATTCGAAGGCTAGAGCATGGTTCAAGCGGGTTAGTTCCGCATTTTTATCGCTGCCGGCCCTATGGCGCCACCGGCAGCAGGAACCGCGCAATCACCGGCAAATGATCGGAGATGCGCAACGTATCGTCCTGCCGCACCATCGCTTCCATCCGTTTGATCTTCGGGCTGTAGAACAGATAGTCGACCGTACGATCCGGGCCGTTGAGGCCGGGGTCGTTGGGGTAGTGGGTCAGCCACCGGGCGCGGTCGATACCGCTGGCTTCGTTGTTGGTCGGGATCATCGGGTACTTGTCCCACAGCAGATGCAGTGCGCTGTCGGCGGAGTAGGGCGTGCGCTGCTCGGCGGGTAAACGTCGGTACTGGCCCAGCGGCAGCAGGTTGAAGTCGCCACCGATCAGCCATGGCATGCCCTGACTCTCATACTTGTCGAGCACCTTGGCCACGGCGGTTACCTGCGCCTGCAAGGTGTCGTCGGGTTGACTGGCGCGATCCAGATGGGTGTTGAACACCGTCAGTTGCCCGCCGTCGCTGAGCGGCAATTTAACCGCGAGCAGAGCATCCTTCGGCTGGAACTGGCGGCTGATGAAATTGGCTGGCGCTACCGGCAATTGCAGGCGTTCGGCGTGTTCGATGCGGTAGCGGCTCAACGTCGCCAGTTGTCGGCCCACGCTGCCGAAGACGTGCGGATCGGGGACGAAATCAGCCTTCCAGTCGAACGCATGCGCGCTGCACGGATACAGGTCGGCGACGCGCTCCTGCAACAGCTTGAGCTGATCCTGATAGTCACTGGCCTTGGCGCCGTCATCCAGCTCCTGAATCAACACCAGATCGGGCTGCTCGTCGCGGATCACTCGCGCCACTTCATCGAGGCTGAAGGCCATGTCTTCCAGAGTCGGCGCTTCGTCGGTGCCCTGCGCCAGATCATTCCAGAACACGTAACGCTTGCCAGCCAGATACTGGACGTTCCAGGTCATGACTTTCAGCGCTTGCCCGGGCACCAGCGTCGGCGGCTGACCGGTGCAACTGACTGGCAGGGTTTCGCGGGCGTCGGGGCGCCAGGTGACGGTGAGAATCAGCCCGCCGATCAGGACGATGGCGAACAGTACGATCAGCAGGGTGTAGCGCAGTAGACGGGGCATGGCTCGACTTATAGCGTTACAAAAGTGGCCCTGAGCATACCGGACTGAGAAGCCAGCGCCCAAGGCCAATAACAATCAGACCGTTCCTTCGCGGTTGTCGGGCGATTCGCTGATCAGCATGAACAGGCGGAACAGCACCACACTGGTGAACAGTTGCAGGAAACTGTGGCCACTGTCGATCAGCACCGCGATCAGCGGATTCTGCGGCTCGGGATACACCGCCAGGGTTGCGCCCTTGAGCAGCCACAGCGGCCCCATCACGCAGAGGATGCACAACAGAATCTTCCAGAAATGCCCACGGGTCAGGCGCAGGCTTTGCTTCATCGCCTGCAACGGGCCGAGGCCGCGCAGCACCAGCAGGTATTCGCCGAACGCCAAAGTGACCATCAGCCACAGCCCCGGCAGGAAATACAGCGACAGGCCGAGCAGGATCAGCAAGGTATTGAGCGCGGTGAGCACGGCGAAACGCGGCCACAGTCTGACGGACAGCGCCAGCAGATCGCGGTTGCGCGGCGTTTCGCCGTTGGTGCGGGCGTCCAGCAACAGGATCAGCGCGGCGGTATACAGCGGATAAACCAGCAGACCGACGACCACGCTGATCGCCGAGAAATTCTCCGGCCCGGTGGCGTGGTCGACCACCTGTTGCAGGAACGCTTCGAAAATCACCAGCGGCAGGCACAGCCGGACGATCTGGCCCAGATTGCGTTTGAAGAAATAGAGAGAGTCGCGCAGTACATCCAAGGCATTCATCGGTCGGTATCGCAGGTCGAAAACAGTGGCTCACTTTAACCGATGATGCGTGGCGGGGCGCAAACGTAAACGTTCGGTAAAGGTCATTGAAACATTCTGTCACTGCCTCCATTACAGACAGGTACCGTGTCCAGCGTGGACAAGGGCAACGTTATCCCCGGCAATCTACGAGGTCGCCATGAACAGCGAAGAGCAAACCCTGATCGATGGACTGTTTTCCCGCCTGCAACAGGCCGAAACGGAAGCAGCCCCGCGCGACGCCCTGGCGGAGGCGCGGATCAAGGAACACCTGACGCGCCAACCGGCGGCAGGTTATTTCATGACCCAGGCGATTCTGGTGCAAGAGGCGGCCATCAAAAGCCTCGATGAACAGAACAAACAACTGACCCAGCAAGTCCAGCAATTGCAGGCCGACCTGCAAGCGGCCAAGGCTCAGGGCGCAGCACCTGCACCGAGCGGCGGTGGTTTCCTGTCCAGCATCTTTGGCAGCAATCCGCGTCCGGCGCCAACCCAGAGTGCACCGACCCAGAGCGCACCGGCATCCACCGGAGGCTGGCGCGAACCGGCACCGCAGCAGAACTACGCGGCGCCCGCCCCACAACAGAACTTCGGCGCAGCGCCGCCCAACTATGCCCCGCAACAAGCAGCCCCGGCTGCCGGCAGCAGCTTCCTCGGTGGCGCGCTGAAAACCGCAGCCGGTGTGGCCGGTGGCGTGATGCTGGCGCAAGGCATCAGCAGCTTGTTCAGCCATAACCAGCAGCAGCCGCAAGAAGTCGTTGAGGTAATCAAGGAAGAGCCGGCGCAAGTTGCAGATCAGGGCAACAACGGCTGGAACGACGATCAGCGTGTGGCAGGCAACGACACTTACAACAATGATCAGGGCGGGCTCAGCGACGCGGACTACAGCGATGACAACTCATCGTTCTTCGATGATGACGATTCCTTCGTCTGACCCACATCTCTGAAGTTCACGCTAACACCGTGGCGAGGGGATTTATCCCCGTTGGGCAGCGAAGCGGACCCGGGTTTTGGGACTGCTGCGCAGTCCAACGGGGATAAATCCCCTCGCCACATTCACCGCTTGTCAGGGATACCTTGGCGCCTGCCGGTGATTATTCGCGTCACCTTCCTCCTCACTGGCATACTGAGCGCCTTTTTCGGGCCATGCGCCTGATCCCGCTACGTGCGCTTGCGCGCCCACAGGAACTCCGGTGAAAAAAATCGCAGTGTTCGCCGACGTGCAGAACCTCTACTACACCGTGCGTCAGGCTTATGGTTGCCATTTCAACTATGCGGCGCTGTGGGCGGACATCAGCAAGGACGGGCAGATCGTCGAGGCCTACGCCTACGCGATTGATCGCGGCGACAGCAAACAGCAGCAGTTTCAACAGATCCTGCGCAACCTCGGCTTCACCGTGAAGCTCAAGCCTTACATCCAGCGCAGCGATGGTTCGGCCAAAGGTGACTGGGACGTCGGCATCACCCTCGACATCATGGACGCCGCCGATCACGTCGACGAAGTAGTGCTGGCCTCCGGTGACGGTGATTTCGACATGCTGCTGGAACGCATCATCAGCAAACACGGGGTGCAAGCCGTGGCTTACGGCGTCCCCGGCCTGACCGCCAACTCGCTGATCCGCGCCGCCAGTCGATACGTGCCGATCGAAGGCGCACTGCTGCTGAAGAATTGAGCAGCTACTGAAAAATTGATTTGGACGGAGTACCACCCGGTTTGGAACGCATTGCAGTCATCGACTTTGAAACCACCGGCATCTCGCCGAGCAGCAGTTGCCGGGCCACGGAAATCGCCGTGGTCATGCTGGAAAACGGCCGCATCGTCGAGCGTTACCAGAGCCTGATGAACGCCGGCGTACGCGTCCCGGCCTTCATCGAGCAACTGACCGGCATCAGCAACGCCATGCTGCGCACCGCGCCATCGGCTGAGCAGGTGATGAACGAGGTCAACGAATTCGTCGGCTGCACGCCATTACTGGCGCACAACGCCGCGTTCGACCAGAAGTTCTGGGACTTTGAACTGGGCCGAATCAAACGCACCCGGTTGCAGAACTTTGCCTGTTCGCTGCTGCTGGCCCGCCGGCTAATGCCGGCAGCGCCGAACCACAAACTCGGCACCCTCACTACTTTTGCCCGTCTGCCGCACACCGGCCAGGCTCACCGGGCGATGGCTGATGCGGAGATGGCGGCCAACCTGATGGCGCACTTGGCTGAACAGCTTCGCCAAAAGCATGGGGTGCGTGAGCTGTCCCATGACCTGCTGTGCAAATTGCAGAAAGTCCCAGCCGCGAAAGTCGTCGAACACCTCCAGCGCTATCGTTGATCCCGAGTAGTAACCCTTGTAGGAGCCAGCCTGCTGGCGATTGCGGCGTGTCATTCAACATCGTTGTTGGCTGAATCACCGAATCGCCAGCAGGCTGACTCCCACAATGGACATGAACTGGCTCGTTTATCAAAAGTGTACCGGCGCGATAAACCGGTTTTGTTCCTTATGTTCAGTCTGCGGCTTTTCTAGAATACCCAGTCCACTGCCTTGATGCCGAGTTGCTCCCATGTCTGGTCTGCGCCGTTTTCCCTTACCGTTGATCGCCGCGTTTTTTGCGCTGTATGTGATTTGGGGGTCGACCTATCTGGTGATCCGCATCGGCGTCGAATACTGGCCGCCATTGATGCTCGGCGGTGCGCGTTTTGTCATTGCAGGCACGTTGATGTACGCGTTCCTGCGCTGGCGCGGGGCTCCGGCGCCGACGTGGGCGCAGTGGAAAGCGGCGGGGATGATCGGGATTCTGTTGCTCAGTTTCGGTAACGGCGCGGTGAGCGTGGCTGAACACTCGGGCGTTGCCTCCGGGGTCGCGGCGCTGGCGGTGGCGACGGTGCCGCTGTTTACGTTGCTCTGTGGCTATTTCTGGGGCGCGCGTAATACCCGCCTCGAATGGGCCGGGGTGGTGCTGGGGATTATTGGTATCGCGATGCTCAACATGGGCTCGAATCTGCAATCCAGTCCTACCGGCGCAGCCCTGCTGATTTTCGCTGCGGCGGCGTGGGCCTTCGGTTCGGTGTGGAGCAAACATCTGCCGCTGCCTGCGGGCGCGATGGCCAGTGCCGTGGAAATGTTGGTTGGCGGCGCGGTGCTGCTGATCGGCAGCGCGCTCAGTGGCGAACACCTGCAAGCCATGCCGCCGCTGGAAGGCTGGCTGGCGCTGGCGTACCTGATCGGTTTCGGCTCTATCATCGCTTTCAATGCTTATATGTACCTGCTCAAGCATGTGCGCCCGGCCGCGGCCACCAGTTATGCCTACGTCAATCCGGCGGTGGCGGTGTTGCTGGGGATCGTGTTTGTCGGCGAGACCATCGGTATCGAGGAAGCATTGGCGATGCTGGTGATCATCAGCGCCGTGGTGCTGATCGGTCTGCCGCAGTGGCGACGGGCGAAGCCGCCGGTTGTGACGGCCATGCCGACAGAATCCCGTGTGAATTAGGGTAAACTGCGCGGCATTGCACACTTGTTTTGCACAACCGCGCTGAATTTTCCTACGGTAATCCCATGACTTTCGCCACCCTTGGCCTGATCGAACCCTTGCTGCGCTCCCTCGAGAAGCTCGGCTACCAGACCCCGACGCCGGTTCAGGCGCAAGCCATTCCGGCGGTGCTGGCCGGTCGTGACCTGATGGCTGCGGCCCAGACCGGTACCGGCAAGACTGCCGGTTTCGCCTTGCCGCTGTTGCAGTTGCTGTCCATGGAAGGGCCGAAAGTCGCCGCCAATTCGGTGCGTGCACTGATTCTGGTACCGACCCGCGAACTGGCCGAGCAGGTTCACGAAGCCGTGCGCGAGTACGCGGAAAACCTGCCATTGCGCACTTACGCGGTGTACGGCGGCGTCAGCATCAACCCGCAGATGATGAAGCTGCGCGGCGGCGTCGATGTGCTGGTCGCCACGCCTGGGCGTTTGCTCGACCTGTTCCGGCAGAAGGCGCTGAAGTTCAACCAGTTGCAAACGCTGGTGCTGGACGAAGCCGACCGCATGCTCGACCTGGGCTTCTCCGAAGAACTGTCGAATATCTACCGCGTACTGCCAAAGCAGCGTCAGACACTGCTGTTTTCCGCAACTTTCTCCGATGACATTCGCCTGCTGGCGGGGCAGATGCTCAACGATCCGCTGAGCATCGAAGTCAGCCCGCGTAACGTCGCTGCCAGCACCGTCAAGCAGTGGATCGTGACGGTGGACAAGAAGCGCAAGGCTGAACTGTTCGTGCATCTGATGCGCAAGGGCAAATGGAAGCAGGTGCTGGTGTTCGCCAAGACCCGTAACGGCGTCGATGCACTGGTGGAAAAACTTCAGGGTCTGGGCATCAACGCTGACGGTATTCACGGTGATAAACCGCAAGCCACGCGTCAGCGCGCACTGGATCGTTTCAAGCTCAGCGAAGTACAGATTCTGGTCGCCACCGATGTTGCCGCCCGTGGTCTGGATATCGAAGACCTGCCATTGGTGGTCAACTTCGATCTGCCGATCGTGGCCGAGGATTACATCCACCGCATCGGTCGGACTGGCCGTGCGGGCGCCACCGGCGAAGCGATTTCGCTGGTGTGTGCCGATGAAGTGAACATGCTGTCGGCCATCGAGATGCTCACGCGTCAGACCTTGAAGCGTGAGAACGAGCCGGACTTCGAGCCTGAGCACCGCGTGCCGGATACCGATGCCAGCGGTCAGGTCGTGAAGAAGCCGAAGAAACCGAAAAAGCCGAAAACTTCCGGTGGTGGCGGCAAGCGCAATTTGGGCAAATGGGTGGACACCGGCGAGACGCAGGCGCCAGAGCCTTCGGTCAAGCCTGTGCGCAAAGTGCCAGTGTTCAACACTGGGCCGCGCAAGCGTAAGCCTTAACAGTCGCGGCGCCTGCCAGACTGCTATCGCGAGCAGGCTCACTCCTACAAGGGCGCGATCCCTGTAGGAGTGAGCCTGCTCGCGATTGATTCAGCCGGAGTGTTTGAGCCACTCGACCATCCCCAATCCCGCCGCCCGTCCGCTGGCAAAACATCCGGTCAGTAGATACCCGCCCGTCGGCGCCTCCCAGTCCAGCATTTCCCCCGCGCAGAACACCCCCGGCAATGCCTTGAGCATCAGCCGCTCATCCATCGCCTCGAACGTCACGCCACCGGCACTGCTGATTGCCTCGTCCAATGGCCGGGTTTTCACCAAGGTCAGCGGCAAGGTCTTGATTGCCCGGGCTAGCAATGCCGGATCGGCAAAGGTCTCGGCGGATGTCAGTTCACGTAGTAGCGCCGCTTTTACTCCGTCGATGCCGATCTGGCTGTGCAGGTGTTTGGCCAACGAGCGCGATCCACGCGGTTTGCTCAGCGCCGCCTGAATTTTATCCACAGGCTTGCCGGGCAGCAGATCGATATGAATCACCGCCGCGCCGTACTGGTTGATCGCCTCGCGAATCGGCGCCGACAGTGCATAAATCAAACTGCCTTCGATGCCGGTCGCGGTGATCACGCATTCGCCCAGTCGCGGGATGTCGTCGTTCAAGCCGATGGCGATATTTTTCAGCGGCGCGCCAGCGAATTTGCTGACCATCAAATCGCTCCAGGCCTGCACCTCGAAGCCGCAATTACTTGGCTGCAACGGCGCAAGTCCTACACCGCGTTTCTCCAGTGCGAGCATCCACGCACCATCGGAACCCAGCCGCGCCCAACTACCGCCGCCGAGGGCAAGCAGGGTGGCGTCGGGGTTGAGGGTCTTTTCGCCGTCCGGGCTGTCGATGCGCAGTGCGCCGCTGTCATTCCAGCCGAGCCAGCGATGGCGGGTGTGGATAACTACGCCGCTGTCACGCAGACGCTTGAGCCAGGCGCGCAGCAGCGGGGCGGCTTTCATGTCGGTAGGGAACACCCGGCCCGAGCTGCCGATGAAGGTTTCAATGCCCAGGTCGTGAATCCATCGACACAGCGCATCGGCATCGAAGCCGCGCAGCAGCGGGGCGATGTGTGGCGCCCGTTCGGCGTAGCGCGAGAGGAAGGCCGGATACGCTTCGGAGTGGGTGATGTTCATGCCGCCGACGCCAGCGAGCAGGAACTTGCGGCCCACCGAGGGCATGCCGTCGTACAGGTCGACCCGGATTCCGGCCTGGCTCAGTACTTCGGCGGCCATCAGGCCAGCGGGGCCACCGCCGATGATGGCGACGTGAGCGGGGAGGGTGGTGGAAGTCTGGGTCATGGCGTGCGCTGCGGTATGGCGGGATAAGGCGCGCATTCTAACAGCCGACCGCTAGACCTGTGGGAGCTGGCTTGCCAGCGATTGCGGTGGATCAGTGGCAATTATGCTGGCTGATACGCCGCCATCGCTGGCAAGCCAGCTCCCACAGGGAATGATGGTGGATTCAGGTGTTGGTTAAAAAATGACCAGCGCGCTGTACGCTACAGCCTGCAGGGCCTGTAGTCCCTTTCACTCAGGTTATCCACAGGCAGTTCCACAGGCATTGTGGGTAACGCGGCACATTTCAATGACAGCCGTATGACTCCCAGACCCGCTGCGCACTGTGATGCAGGATGCCGTGGCGGCGGGCGAGGGCGTGGCGATCCTTGCTGTAGCCGCCGCCGATTACCCCAACCACCGGGATGTCGCGGCCCAGGCAATGGCGCATCACGCTTTCATCGCGGGCGGCGACGCCTTCGTCGGTCAGTTGCAGATAACCGAGCGCATCGTCCTTGTGTACATCGACCCCGGCGTCGTACAGCACCAGATCCGGCTGATACAGCGGCAGTAAATAGTTGAGCGCATCATCCACGACGTTCAGGTAATCGGCATCGCCCATGCCTTTGGGCAGCGGAATGTCCCAGTCACTTTCGGCCTTGCGTGCAGGAAAGTTCTTCTCGCAGTGCAGGGAAACGGTAATCGCCTCCGGGGTGTCGTGCAGAATCCGTGCAGTGCCGTCGCCTTGATGCACGTCGCAATCGAAGATCAGCACCCGGTTGACCCGGCCGCTTTGCAGCATGAATTGGCTGATGATCGCCAGATCATTGAAGATGCAGAATCCGGCCGGATAGTCGTAATGAGCGTGATGAGTGCCACCGGCCAGGTGACAGGCCAAACCGTGTTCCAGAGCTTTTTCCGCCGCCAGCAATGAGCCGCCGACCGCCCGTACCGTACGTTGCGCCAGCGCCTGATTCCACGGCAGGCCAAGGCGCCGCTGGTCTTCGCGCGACAACTCGCCGCTCATGTAGCGTTCGATATAACTGCGGTCATGAGCGAGCGCGAGGATATCGTTGGGGCAGATCTGCGGGCGCAGCAGGTCGGCGTCACGGGTCAGGCCGCTGTCGATCAGGTGATCGCGCAGCAAGCGGAACTTGTCCATGGGGAAGCGGTGATCCGCCGGAAACTCGGGGCTGTAGTCTTCGTGGTAGATCAGCGGTACGGGCATGGCGATTTCATCTGAGAACGTAGAAATGGGAATTCAGGACAGAGCGAACGATCCTACCAGCGATGTAGACTGGCGACATGGAAACGGAGGGACACGATGGAGCCGATACTCGAACTGGAAAGCGCGCGACTGCTGATGCGCCAGTGGCAGGACGAGGATTTGCCGGAATTTGCGGCGATGTGTGCCGATCCGCAAGTCATGCGTTACTTTCCGGCACCGCTGAGCCGACTGGAAAGTGCCGCGCTCATTGGCCGGGTGCGCGGGCATTTTGCCGAGCACGGTTTCGGTTTGTGGGCACTTCAGCGCAAGGACAGCGGCGAATTCATCGGTTTCACCGGTCTGGGTGTGGTCGGTTTTGACGCACCTTTCACTCCGGCAGTGGAAATCGGCTGGCGTCTGGCCAAGGAACATTGGGGCCTGGGTTACGCCAGCGAAGCGGCATGGACCGCTCTGCGCTGCGGCTTTGACCGGTTGTCGTTGAAACAGATCGTGGCCTTCACTGCGCAATCCAATCTGCCGTCGGAAAAAGTCATGCAGGCCATCGGCATGCATCACGATCCGGCGAATGACTTCGACCACCCGAAAGTCGCCGTCGATCACCCGTTACGTCGACATGTGCTGTATCGCATCACCAGGGAGCAGTGGCTGCAAACCTTGCATGGCTAAGCCGACACGGACGTTTACAATGGCGCGAAAGTGGCTCGCGCCAGAACCTGAATTGCCTGCCGCAGCCAAGACTGCGCGGCACTGCTTTGTGTGAGGAGAGTCTGAATGAGCCAAGTGTTGGAAGATCTGGTCGACCTGCTGACCCTGGAACCGATCGAAGAAAACCTGTTCCGTGGCCGTAGCCAGGATCTGGGTTTCCGTCAGTTGTTCGGTGGTCAGGTACTCGGCCAGTCGCTGTCGGCGGCCAGTCAGACGGTCGAAGAGGATCGCCATGTGCACTCGATGCACGGTTATTTCCTGCGCCCGGGCGATGCCAAGTTGCCGGTGGTTTATTCGGTTGATCGCGTGCGTGACGGCGGCAGTTTCAGCACCCGTCGGGTGACGGCGATCCAGAAGGGCAACCCGATTTTCACCTGCAGCGCCTCGTTTCAATACGACGAAGAAGGTTTCCAGCACCAGACCCCGATGCCGCAAGTGGTCGGCCCGGAAAACCTGCCGTCGGAGCTGGAACTGACCCAGCAACGTGCGCACCTGATCCCCGAGCACATGCGTGAAAAACTGCTGTGCCCGAAACCGATCGAAGTGCGCCCGGTCACCGAAAAAGACCCGTACAACCCACAGCCGGCCGATCCGGTGAAATACGTGTGGTTCCGTGCCGACGGCGCATTGGCCGACATTCCGGCGCTGCATAAATACTTGCTGGCGTACGCCTCGGACTTCGGTCTGCTGACCACCTCGATGCTGCCTCACGGCAAATCGGTGTGGCAGAAAGACATGCAGGTCGCCAGCCTCGATCACGCGTTGTGGTTCCACAACGATCTGCGCGCCGATGACTGGTTGCTCTACGCGATGGACAGCCCTTGGGCCGGTAACTCCCGTGGTTTCTCCCGTGGCAGCGTGTACAACCGCGCCGGGCAACTGGTGGCGTCAGTGACCCAGGAAGGCTTGATCCGTCATCGCAAGGACTGGGCATGAGTCTGGCGGACGTGCGGAACTGGGTGTTCGACATGGACGGCACCCTGACCGTGGCGGTGCATGACTTCGCAGCGATTCGCGTGGCACTGGCGATCCCGCCCGAAGACGACATCCTGACGCACCTCGCTGCACTGCCGGCTGATGAAGCGGCAGCCAAGCATGCGTGGTTGCTGGAGCATGAACGCGATCTGGCGCTGGGCTCGAAACCGGCCGCTGGTGCGGTGGAACTGGTTCGGGATCTGCACGAGCGCGGTTATCGCCTCGGCATCCTCACCCGCAATGCCCGCGAACTGGCGCATGTGACGCTGGAGGCGATCGGTCTGGCTGACTGCTTCGCGGTGGACGATGTGCTGGGCCGCGATGAAGCGCCGCCGAAGCCGCATCCCGGTGGACTGTTGAAGTTGGCAGAGGCGTGGAATGTGCCGACCGGCGAGATGGTGATGGTCGGTGATTACCGCTTTGATCTGGATTGCGGTCGGGCGGCGGGGACGCGCACGGTGCTGGTGAATTTGCCGGATAACCCGTGGCCGGAGCTGACTGACTGGCATGCGCAGGATTGTGTCGAGTTGCGGCGGATGCTTTCTGCTTAAGAGCTTCGTCGTTTGAAAGGGCCTCATCGCGGGCAAGCCCGCTCCCACAGGTTTAGTGGCGTTCGCAGATGCTGTGTACGACACGCTCACTGTGGGAGCGGGCTTGCCCGCGATGACGTCAGATCCGTCACTGCATAATCATTGATCGAACAACGCTTTCTGCCCCTCCGGCGAATTCAGCATCCCGTCGCCGTTATGCCCAACCCCGGGCACTTCGATCAGGCGCTGGTTCACCCCTTCCGGATGACGGCGCAGCAAGTAACTGAAGAACATCTTCCCACGCTCCAGTCGATACGCGCCCTGCGCCTCGGCGGCGCAGCTCTTGTCCAGCGCCGGATGCTGCGGATCAATATCCTGCTGGCCCAACAGATAAATCACCTCGCGCTTGGTGTAACTGCCTTCAAGCTGCATTGGCGTTTGCCCGCCGGAATACACCGGCATGTCGGTCAGACCGTACTTCCACCGATTGAAATTCAGGCATTGCGCGTGATCGAACGCCACTGGCCGCTGTTCATTGAAATAGGCGTAGGACGACGGGTTGGCCACCACGTATCGTAGGCGAATACCGTTGGCCTTGAGTGCCGGTTGATCCTTGGCGAGCAGGGCATAACGCTGCACCACTTGTCCGCCACCGGAGTGACCGAAGATCACGATCTGCTTCACGTCCGGAAACTGTTTGCGGTCGCTGACCCGGGCAACGATTTCGTCCAGCGCAGCGTAGGAACTCAGCGGATTCGGTCCGGTGGACAAGCCGCCGCCCATCCACTCGTTGCCTTTCCAGCGCAACAGCGTGTTCGGCAGCGAATACAGCGAAACATCGCTTTCGTTGAGGAATTGCGGAGCGATCACCAGCGTGTGCGCGGTCTGTCCCGCCTGCTCGGTCGCCCGTTCGGCGCTCTTGCGGTAGGTCTCGGCATTGCGCAAGCGGCCATGAATGACGATCAGCACGCGCTCGATTTTCTCGGGCGCCGGGCCGATGCCGACAGCCATTTCGCCAGCCTTGAATTGCAAGCGTCCGGCGCTGATCGCGTCGACGCCGGCCGCGTGAGCGCTGCCGCCGATGATCAGTAAAACCAACAACCACTTATGCATTTACAGGTTTTTCGCGGCAAAGGTATCGCACTGGCCGACCTGGCCCTGGGCGAATCCGGTTTTGAACCAGCGCACCCTTTGCGCCGACGTACCGTGGGTAAACGAGTCCGGCACCACACGGCCCTGACCCTGTTGCTGCAAGCGATCATCACCGATGGCGTTGGCGGCGTTCAAGGCTTCTTCGATATCGCCCGGCTCCAGCCAGTTCAGACGCTTCTGCGCGTGATAGGCCCAGACCCCGGCGAGGCAGTCAGCCTGCAATTCCTGACGCACCAGCAAACCGCCGTCGCCCTGCATCTGCCGACCTTGCTGACGGGCAGCCTGAATTTTCGCGGAAACCCCGAGCAAGGTCTGCACGTGGTGTCCGACTTCGTGCGCGATCACGTAGGCCTGGGCGAAGTCGCCGGCAGCCTTGAAGCGCTGGCTCATCTCCTGGAAGAACGCCATGTCCAGATAGACTTTCTGATCCGCCGGGCAGTAGAACGGTCCCGTGGCCGAAGTCGCCAGACCGCAAGCCGAGTTGACCCGGTTGCTGAACAGCACCAGCGTCGGGTCCTTATATTGACGACCGGCCTGCTGGAAAATCGCGCCCCAGGTGTCTTCGGTATCGCCGAGGATCGAGCGCACGAACTCGGCCTGTTCGTCATTGGCTGGTGGTGCCTGACGGGTTTGACTGCTCGGCGCGGGCTGGTTGGACACTTGGCCGGTGAGCTGGCCGAGGATCTGCAATGGATCTTGACCGGTGATCCAACCGATGCCGACTATCAGCAGGATCGCTCCGAGACTCAGGCCTTTGCCGCCACCGAAACGCATCCCGCCACCACCACCGCCGGTATCGTCCCCACGTGCATCGACGACGTTGTCACTGCGTCGGCCTTTTTTCCATAGCATGTGGGAATCCTCTGTTTAAGCTTGAGCGTGGTGATGAGTGTTGCTGGTGTGTGAGTGTGGCGCCAGTCCGGTCGTCCGTCTATTCGCGCAGACACAAACAGGCCCGGCCTCGGTGTGCCGAGGTCGGGCCTGTTATTGACGAGCAAGCGCCGGACTAATTCAATCCGGTGGCAAACTTTTGCTTTCAGCGGTCGAACGCGTCCCACACCGGGGCGAAGTCCGGGCTGACCTGGCGTTGGTTTTTCGGCAGCGCTGCAATCAGTGCGCGGTCCTCATCATCCAGCTCGACTTTCAACGAAGCGAGATTCGCCAGTTGATTGGCTTTGCTGCTGGCTTTGGGAATCGCCGCGACATTAGGCTGATCGAGCAACCACTTCAGCGCGATCTGGGTCGGCAGTACACCGTGCTTTTGGGCGATCTGCTGCAGTTGCGGCACGTCCGAGACCTTGTTGCGCGCGAGCGGTGTGTAGGCCGTCAGCGCCAGATCGTGTTGGCGGGCGTAATCGAGCAGGGCGTTTTGGCCGAGCAGGACGTGGTATTCGACCTGAATCGCTGACAGCGCAATGCCATATTCCTCGACGACTTTACGCAGCAACGGCAGCGGAAAATTCGCCACGCCGATGTTGCGTGCCAGCCCTTGTTCCTTGAACTCGGCCAGTGTTTCGAGGGTGCGTGGCAGGTCCCAGTCAGTGGTCGGCCAGTGGATCATGAACAGGTCGACGTAATCGCTGCGCAAGGCTTTGAGGCTGCGTTGCAGGGAGTGGCGCATGGCGTCGGGCTGCAGTTGATCCCACCAGACTTTGGTGGTCAGGTGAATCGCTTCGCGGGGCGTCGGACTGTTCACCAGTGCTTGTCCGACGGCGTCCTCGTTGTTGTAGGCCGCCGCCGTGTCGATGTGCCGATAGCCCAACTCCAACGCTTGCTCAACGGCGCGGGTGCATTCGTCGTCGAGCATCGGCCAGGTGCCGAGGCCGAGTTTCGGCATGTGCAAACCTTGAGCGTTAACGATGTGCTGCATGGTCGATCTCCTGTTCGAAAGCTGTAACGCCGGCAATGTGCCGGGCGGCGATGTAGCCGAAAGTCAGCGCCGGGCCGATATTGATCCCGCCCGCCGGATAGTGGCCGCCCATGATGCTGGCCATGTCACCGCCAGCAGCGTAGAGGCCGGCGATGGGTTGCTGGTCGGCGCCGAGTACTTGGGCGTGCGGGTTGACCTTGAGTCCGGCAAATGTGCCGAAGCAGCCCGGTTGCACTTTTACCGCGTAGAACGGGCCGTCTTCTATCGGCGCCACACAAGGGTTGGGCTGCTGCGCCGGGTCGCCCTGTTTGCGGTTGTACGGAGTTGCGCCACGACCGAATGCCGGGTCTTCGCCATGTCGAGCATGGTGGTTGTAGTGATCGAAGGTGGCACGCAAACCCTTTGGGTCGATGCCGCAAGCAACGGCCAATTCTTCCAGGCTGTTACCGGTTTTCAGATAGCCGCTGCGGATAAAACCTGCCACCGGAACCGGAAACGGCCGAGACATGCCGAGACCATAACGCCGTTGAAAAGCACGGGTGCAGATCAGCCACGACGCTACTTCTTCACCTTCCGGCGCGGCAGCAACCATGGCGCTGACGTAGTCGTAGTAACCGTTGGCCTCGTTGACGAAGCGCTGACCATTGCTTAACACACCGATGATCCCGGGTTTGCCGCGCTCGATGATGTGTGGGAAATGGCCGATGCTGCCGTCCGAATGTGGAACCTGCGATACCGGCGCCCAGGCCACCGGCGAAGCGACATCGGTATTGACCTGACCGCCAGCACTTTCGCCCAGTCGCAAGCCATCGCCATTCACCGCCAGTGGTGGTAATGCCCAATGCTCATGACCGGTCGGAGTGCGCGGAAACAGCGCCTTGCGCCGCTCGATGTCATGAGCAAATCCGCCAGCGGCGAGCACCACGGCTTTGCGCGCCTGAATACGGATCGGGCCTTTGGCGGTGCTGATCTGCGCGCCGCAAACGCGTCCGTCTTCGCGCAGCAATTCAGTCACTGGCGCCGACTCCCATAGCAGTACGCCGAGGTCTTCGGTGGACTTGGCCAGCCGTGCCACCAATGCCACGCCGTTGACCAGTTGCATCGCCCGACCATGGATGGCGAGGTCGAGCAGATGCCGAGTGAAACGCCGGGTCACGTGCCACGCCGCCGGCAATGAACGGGTCAGATTGAGAAACGCCGAAAGATCTGCGCCGGCCATGATCGGCATGCCCATGAACGAAGTTTCGCGCAGGGTTGTACGAAGGCGCTTCAGCAACTTGCCGACGTTTCGCCCGTCGTAAGGCGCGGCGATGACCGAGCGCCCGCCCGTGCCGGCCCCCGGCGTATCGCCATGGATGTCGGCAATCGCATTGCCGTCGGCAAATTGCAGGGCGGTGTGCTGTTCGAAGAACGCGACCATGGGTGGGCCATTTTCAAGGAAGGCATCGATCATCGCCGAGTCGTAGTGTTCGCCCAACTCATGGCGCAGGTAGGTGCGCGGTTGTTCGATGGCTTCGACAATGCCGGCACGGGTGGCCAGCGGATTACGCGGCACCCAGGCCCAGCCACCGGACCAGGCGGTGGCGCCGCCGAACACCGGGTCCTTTTCGACGACGATCACTTTCAAGCCATGCCACGCTGCGGTAACGGCTGCCGACAGACCGGCAGCGCCGGAGCCGACGATCAGCACATCGCAATCCACGTCGGGCAGTGCAGGTTTGGCAGGCATCAAAAGCGTCTCCGGCTTCAAGCTATTTTTGGAATTTGATTCCAGAAAATATCCAATATGAATCGCGCTCGGCAAGCCGTCATATTGCAAAGCGGGCGGTTATCGGACATCCGGTTCCAGATTTCGCATTCCTCAAGATGTCTTCTAGAATCGGCAAAATTTCACTTGGATGTCCCCATGGCCGGCAGTCAGATCGAACGGGTTTTCAGCGTGCTGGAAAGCCTCATCAGTGAGCCGCACGGGCTGCCGATGCAGACCCTCGCCGAGCAACTGCAAATCCCCAAAAGTGCGACTCACCGGTTGCTCGCCGAGCTGATTCGCCTGGGTTATGTGCGGCAGAATCCAGAAACGCTGCGCTATCACTTGTCGACCAAACTGGTGGCGATGGGTTTCCGTTATCTGTCGGGCAGCGGCGCCGATATTGTTCAGCCAGTGCTGGATCGACTGGCCCGTGAAACCGGTGAGCTGGTGCGTCTGGGCGTGATCGATGGCGAGCGTCAGACCTGGATTGCCAAGTCTCAGGGCGCGCGGACTGGCCTGCGTTATGACCCCGACATGGGCCGCGATGCGCCGTTGTTCTACACCGCGTCGGGCCATGCGTGGCTGGCATGCATGAGCGATGCCGAGGCGTTGTCGCTGGTCGAACGGCAGGCGGCAGAGGTGCCGGTAGGCGTCGGGCCGAATGCGCCGCGCTCCAATATTGAGCTGCTGGAACGCCTGCGACTTGCGCGCGAGCAGGGTTATGCGTGTGTCGAGGAGAGTTCGGCGGTGGGCACTTCGGCGATTGCGGCGGTGGTCAAACACCCCGGCGATGGTCGGGTGATTGGTGTGCTGAGCATTGCCGGGCCAAGTGCACGGATGCCCGGCGCGCGGTTGCATGAACTGGCGCCGCTGCTGCTGGAGTTTGCCGAGGAGTTGTCGGCGGCGAGTCAGGCTTCGGAGCTGTTCATTTAATCTGAAACACATCCCCTGTGGGAGCGAGCTTGCTCGCGAATGCGGTGTATCAGTTACGGCAAAGTTGACTGAAACGACGCCTTCGCGAGCAAGCTCGCTCCCACAGTTGTTTTGTGTGTGTTCAGGAAGTTGTGCGGTGTTCGCACACTATCAATAGCGACATCTGTGAGAATCTGGAATCGAGTTCTAAATTGTTGATTAAGTGTTTCCCCACAACAATCACAAGAGAACCACGTCTTGAATTCTCCCCTGCGAATCGCCCTGATCGGCGCTGGCAACATGGGTCAGCAACATTACCGGCATCTTCAATCTCTCACCGAAGCGACCTTGTGTGCCGTGGCCGATCCAGGCCCGCAAGCTTCGGCATTGGCGGCTGAGTGGGCGGTCGCGCATTTCGCCGATCACGGGCAGATGCTTGAGCAGACGCGTCCGGACGCGGTCATCGTCGCCAACCCGAATAATCAACATGTCAGCACCGCGCTCGATTGCCTCGCCGCTGGGGTGCCAGTGCTGCTGGAGAAACCGGTCGGGGTCAGCCTGGAGGAAGCTCGGAGCTTGGTAGCGGCGGTGAAATCCTCCGGAGTGCCCGTGTTGGTCGGTCATCATCGGCGGCATAACCCGCTGATCGTCCGTGCTCATGAGTTGGTCAAGGGCGGTGCGCTCGGGCGTTTGACGTTGGTTACCGCGTTGTTTCAATTGCGCAAACCCGACAGTTATTTCGATATCCCGTGGCGTCGCGAGGTCGGTGCCGGAATGCTGCTGACCAACCTGATTCACGACCTCGATCTGCTGCGTCATTTGTGCGGCGAAGTGCGCTCGGTGCAGGCCGTCACTGACAGCTCGATACGCGGTTTCGCCAATGCCGACAGCGCGGCGGTGTTGTTGCAGTTCGAGGATGGGGCGCTGGGTACGCTGACCGGTTCTGATGCGGTGGCCGCGCCGTGGAGTTGGGAACTCGATTCCGGTGAGAACCCGGCGTACCCGCGTCAGGCCGATCAGCCCTGTTATCTGCTGGCCGGCACTGCTGGTGCGTTGAGCATTCCCCAACTCAAGCGCTGGCATTACGCTGCTGATCAAGTGGATGCCGGGTGGCATGAGCCGTTGTTGGCAGTCGAAGAGTCCTGCAGCGCAGACGAAGCTTTACGCTTGCAGTTACAGCATTTCGTACGCGTGGCGCGGGGTGAAGTCGAGCCGTTGGTCAGTGCCGCTGATGCAACCCGCACGCTGGCGCTGGTTGAAGCGATTCAACAGGCCGCCACCAGCGGTCGCGCCTGCACACCCGAGTTGATCGAGGAATGAGCATGCCTCCACGAATCCTGTCTCTAGCCAGTCTGACGGTGCTTGAGTTGTCGCCACCGGAAATGGTCGAGGTCGCTGCCCGCGCCGGTTACAGCCATGTCGGCTTGCGCCTGGAGCCGGCAACGCCTGAGGAATATCACTTTGCGCTGGTGGCCGACGCCGATCTTCGCCGGCAGACTCTGGCGCGTTTGCGCGATACGGGTATCCGGGTACTCGACGTGGAAATCCTTCGGCTGAAACCGCAGACCGTGGTCGCGGACTTCGAGAGGATTCTCGGCGTCGGCGCGGAGTTTTCCGCCAGTGAATTGCTGATCGCCGGAAACGATCCCGACGAGCAGCGGCTGACCGATAACTTCGCGGCGTTGTGTGATCTGGCGGCGCCTTACGGCTTGCATCCGCATCTGGAGTTCATGCCGTGGACCGATGCGCGCAACCTTGAGCAGGCAGTGCGTATCGTCGACAACGCCGGGCGCGAGAACGGTGCGGTGCTGGTGGATGCATTTCACTTTGACCGTTCGGCCTCGCGTCTGGAGGATCTGGCGGCGGTGCCGGCGTCGCGACTGCGTTATGCGCAATTGTGCGATGTCGCCGGGCCAAGGCCTGCGGACATGGCCGAGATCTTGCGTCAGGCGCGTAGCGAGCGACGGTTTCCCGGCGAGGGCGATTGTGATCTGGCCGGGCTGCTGCGGTGTCTACCGGCTAACATTCCCTTGAGTCTGGAAATCCCCACGGTAAAACTGCTGGAGCAGGGTGTGAGTGGATTGCAGCGGGCGCAGATGGCGTTGAATGCAACGCGGGAATTGTTGGCGCGGCTGTAAGCGGTGCTGCGCACCTATCGCGGGCAAGCCACGCTCCCACAGGTTTTGCGCAGTCCTGTGGATGCGTGGCTTGGTTTGGGTGGCATTGCGACGAAGCTTTTGACTTTTTTATGCAAGACAAGGAAACCCAATGACCGTCAGCACTCCGCTCTCCGGTGTCAACCAACCCTTCAAAGGGATCTTGCTGATTGTTGTCGCGACCTTCCTGTTCTCCAGCCATGACGCGCTGTCGAAGTACCTCTCGGGGTTTTATCCGATTGTGATGGTGGTCTGGGCCCGATACCTGGTGCACACGTTGCTCATGGCGGGGATTTTCCTGCCGCAGTCCGGGTTGCGCGTGCTGCGGACCAAGCGACCTTTATGGCAGTTGGCGCGCGCGTTGTGCCTGCTGGGCACCAGTCTGTTTTTCACCACGGCGCTGCTGTACATCCCGCTGGCGGAAGCGACGGCGGTCAACTTTCTCGCCCCGGTGCTGGTGACCGCGCTGTCGGTGCCGTTGCTCAAGGAACGAGTGACTCGCGGTCAGTGGATTGCGGTGATCTGTGGTTTTATCGGTGTGCTGATCATCGTCCACCCGGGCGGTGAACTGTTCACTCCGGCGGTGTTGCTGCCGTTCTGCTCGGCGCTGTTTTTCTGTTTCTATCAGTTGCTCACCCGCAAGCTCGCCGAGATCGACAGCCCGACCACCAGCAACTTTTTTGCCGGGCTGTGCAACACCTTGGTGATGAGCGCATTGGTGCCGTTCTTCTGGCAAGTGCCGACGTTGAACCATGCGGTGCTGATGCTGGCGCTGGGCAGTTGCGGGATGACTGCGCACTTGTTTCTGACTCAGGCGTTCAGGCATGCGGCGCCGGCCTTGCTGGCACCGTTCGGTTATTGCCAGATAGTGTTTGCCGGGCTGTTGGGGTGGCTGGTGTTTGCGCACACGCCGACGTTGCTGACGGTGATCGGCATCGCAGTGATCTGTTGCAGCGGGCTGGCGGCGGCCTGGCAACAAAGCCGTAAATGACGGTGGGAGCCAGCCTGCTGGCGATAGCGGTGTGTCAGTCAACTACAGTGTTGAATGACACACCGCTATCGCCAGCAGGCTGGCTCCCACAATGGATCGGTGTCGATAGTTTATTCGCTGATGGTCGGGATCTTGCGCGGGGCCATGAAGTACATCCAGGTCAGGGCAATGAAGTACATCGCCGGAATCAGGGTGAACAGCACGGTGTAGTTGTTGTTGGTGACGGTCAGGATATGGCCGACGATCTGCGTCATGAACATCCCGCCAATCGCTGCGCACATGCCGCCGAAACCAAACACCGTGCTCATCATGTGCTTGGGCGTGTAGTCCATCACCAGGCTCCAGATGTTCGCGGTCCAGGCCTGGTGCGCGCCGATGGCCAGCGAGATCGCGGCGACGGCGACCCACAGATTGGCGGAGCCGGCGGCCATGATCACGCCGATGATGCAGCAGGCGAACAGGAACATCGACAGCAGCCGCGCCTTGATCGGGTTCATCCCGCGACCGATCAGGAACGACGACAGAATGCCGCCACCCACACTGCCGAAGTCTGCGGTGACGTAGATGATGATCAGCGGAATACCCATCTGGGTCACGTTGATCCCCAGGTTGTATTGCTGATTAAGGAACGGCGGCAGCCAGTACAGGTAGAACCAGAACACCGGCGCAGTCATCGCATAGGCGAGGGCGAAAGCCCAGGTGCCGCGCATGCGCAGGATTTTTGAGAACGGCACGGCAGTCTGTTCCGGCTCGACTTCCTGCTGGATATAGTCCAGTTCCGACTTTTTGACGCTCGGATGGTCTTCCGGATTGAAGTATTTCAGACCCCAGAACAGCAGCCAGATCCCGCCGAGCGCCGACATGCACAGAAACGCTGCCTGCCAGCCCCATACGTGAAGAATCAGCGGCAACAGCATCGGGGTGAACATCGCGCCGACGTTGGTGCCGGCGTTGAAGATGCCGGTGGCGACTGCACGTTCACCGGCCGGGAACCACAGCCGTGTGGTTTTCACGCAGGCCGGGTAGTTCGCCGCTTCGGTCAGACCGAGGATGAACCGGCAGACCATGAAGCCGACTGCTGAAGTCGCCAGACCGTGTGCGCCGGTGGCCAGGCTCCAGAGCAGAACCGCGCAGAAGAACACGCGTTTGACCCCGACCCGGTCGATCAACCGTCCTTGCAGCACGAAGCCGATGGCGTAGCCGACCTGAAACCAGAAGTTGATGTTGGCGTAGTCCATCGCCGTCCAGCTCATTTCCTTGGCGAGGATTGGCTGCATGACGCCGAGGGCGGCGCGGTCGATGTAGTTCAGGGTGGTGGCGAAAAACACCAGCGCCAGCATGCCCCAACGGGTTTTGCCGACGGCCATGGCGCCGCGGATCTTGTCGCCGATGCCACCCGTGGCAGTGCTCATGGCCGGAGCCATGCGGGAAGTCTGTGAAGGAATCATGTGTTCCACCCGTTTTTGGATTTGTTATTTGGTGTTCTTTTGTTTTCAACACCGCGACCGGTGGTTCATTTCCGGACTGCAATGTGCAGCCGATGTTGGGCAGTGGGTGAAAAATCGTCAATTCGCCAAACCGCCATAGTGTTCGATAATCGCACGCAAAACTAACCGGCTAGTACACTTTAAATTGCTGATGAAGACGATGCAGCCAATAATTTCCCTCACTACAAAAACCATCCCAGCTAAAAAGCGGCGCAGTCCGGGAGTTGAAGCATGCAGCGTTCCATTGCCACCGTTTCCTTGAGCGGCACCCTGCCGGAAAAACTCGAAGCCATTGCCGCCGCCGGGTTCGACGGGGTGGAGATTTTTGAAAACGATCTGCTGTACTACGACGGCAGTCCCCGGGAAATTAAACAGATGTGCGCCGATCTCGGGATCGCCATCACCCTGTTTCAGCCGTTCCGCGACTTCGAAGGCTGCCGCCGTGATCGACTGGCGCGCAATCTGGATCGGGCCGAGCGCAAGTTCGATCTGATGCAGGAACTGGGCACCGACCTGGTGCTGGTGTGCAGCAACGCATCACCGGACAGCGTCGGCGATCAGCCAATCCTTATCGATGACCTGCGTTTGCTGGCCGAGCGTGCCGGTGCTCGCGGACTGCGCATCGGTTACGAAGCATTGGCCTGGGGTCGTCACGTCAATACTTATCAACAGGTCTGGGACATCGTGCGCCAGGCCGATCACCCGAGCCTCGGCGTGCTGCTCGACAGTTTTCATACGCTATCGCTCAAGGGCGATCCTGCTGCGATAGCCGAGATTCCCGGCGACAAAATCTTCTTCGTACAAATGGCCGACGCGCCAATCCTGGCGATGGATGTGCTGGAGTGGAGCCGGCATTTCCGTTGTTTCCCGGGGCAGGGTGAATTCGACTTGCCGGGGTTCCTCGCTCCGATCATCCAGAGTGGCTACAACGGGCCGCTGTCGCTGGAAATCTTCAACGATGGTTTTCGTGCCGCGCCGCCACGGGCCAATGCTGCCGACGGTTTGCGTTCGCTGCTGTATCTGGAAGAGAAAACCCGCCAGCGTCTGGAGCAGCAAGCGCAGCCGGTGGCCAACCGCGAAATCCTCTTCGAAACACCGAAGGCCAGCGAGTACAACGGCATCGAGTTTCTCGAGTTCGCGGTGGATGAGGCGCTTGGCGCCAAACTCACCCATTGGCTGGAGCGACTGGGTTTCGTCAAGGCCGGCCAGCATCGCTCGAAGAGCGTGAGCCTGCTGCGTCAGGGCGATATCAACCTGATCCTCAACGCGGAACCGTATTCGTTCGGCCACAGCTTTTTCGAGGCGCATGGCCCGTCGCTGTGCGCCACCGCCGTGCGGGTCAAGGACAGTGCCAGTGCGCTGGCGCGGGCCGTGGCCTATAAAGGTCAGCCGTATCGTGGACTGGTCGGCCCCAATGAACTGGAGCTGGCGGCGGTACGCGCACCGGATGGCAGCCTGATTTATCTGGTGGATGAACAGGCAGATGTCTACGGCACTGACTTCAACCTGCTGTCGGATACTGCGGCGGGTGGCGGTCTCAAGCGCATCGACCACATGGCCATGGCGCTGCCAGCGGACAGCCTCGACAGTTGGGTGCTGTTCTATAAGAGCTTGCTGGATTTCGAGGCTGACGATGAAGTGGTGTTGCCCGACCCATATGGTCTGGTGAAGAGTCGTGCGCTGCGTAGTCGTGACAGCTCGATCCGCTTGCCGCTGAACATTTCCGAGAACCGCAACACCGCGATCTCACACGCGTTGTCGAGTTATCGCGGTTCGGGTGTGCATCACATCGCCTTCGATTGTGACGACATCTTCGCCCAAGTCAGCCGCGCCAAAGAGGCGGGCGTACCGCTGCTGGATATTCCGCTCAACTATTACGATGACCTCGCGGCACGTTTTGATTTCGACGACGAGTTCCTCAGTGAGCTGGCGTATTACAACGTGCTCTACGACCGCGATGCTCAGGGCGGCGAGCTGTTTCATGTGTACACCGAGCCGTTCGAAGGGCGATTCTTCTTCGAGATCATCCAGCGTAAGAACGGCTATGCCGGTTACGGCGCGGCGAACGTTGCGGTGCGTCTGGCGGCGATGGCCAAATCACGCAGTGGCGCAGTTCGCCAGGCGAAGTTGTAGGAATTTCGTAAACGCGGGATTAAACACGGGCTGCGCGGCTTCCTTCACTGTGCTGCGCGGCCCATAATCGCCAGCCTGTGCAGTGATGGCCGTGAGCCCGCAATGACAATGACTTCAGAACTCCCCGCAGCCCCCGTTTTACCAGCGGTAGAGCCGCGCAAGAGTCGCAAGAACAACCCGGAAAAGACTCGCGAAAACATTCTGCAAGAGGCGATCGTCGAGTTCGTCCAGCAGGGCCTGTCCGGCGCTCGCGTTGATGCGATCGCCGAGCGAATCCACACCTCCAAACGCATGATCTATTACTACTTCGGCAGTAAGGAGCAGCTGTATGTCGAGGTTCTGGAAAAGCTCTACGGCGATATTCGCAGCACCGAAAACCGCCTGCATCTGGACGAGCTTTCGCCAGCGGTAGCGATCCGGCGTCTGGTGGAGTTCACCTTCGACCACCACGACCGCAATGTTGATTTCGTGCGCATCGTCAGCATCGAAAACATCCACAACGCCGAATACGTGAAGCGTTCCGATGCGATCAAGGCGATGAACAACACCATCCTCGATTCACTCGGCGAGATCCTTGAGCGTGGTGCGGCAGAAGGTGTGTTCCGCGCCGGGTTGAATGCGCTGGATGTGCATCTGTTGATCAGTTCGTTCTGTTTCTATCGAGTGTCGAACCGGCATACGTTTGGTGAGATCTTTCAGATCGACCTGCCGGACGAAGGCATCAAGCAGCGTCATCGCGAGATGATTTGCGAGTCGGTGCTGCGGTATTTGCAGGCCTGAGAAAAGATCGCAGCCTTCGGCAGATCCTGTAGGAGCTGCCGCAGGCTGCGATCTTTTGATCTTTAAACGTTCATGCTCTGAAAATGCGCGAGCATTCGCTGCGCATCCGGCACCACGCCGCTGAACAATTCAAACGCCTTCACCGCCTGAAACACCGCCATGGTGCCGCCATCCAGCGTGCGGCAGCCCAGCGCCCGCGCGTTGCGCAGCAGCTCGGTTTCCAGCGGGAAATACACGATCTCAGCGACCCACAAATCCTTGCGCAGCAGCTCGACCGGCACCGGCATGCCCGGCAGCTTGGCCATGCCCATCGGTGTGGTGTTCACCAAGCCGTCTGCCTGAGCCAATGTGCCCGGCAGATCAGGTCCGGCGACTGCGCGGCCGAAACCGAAATGCTGATTGAGGTTATTCGCCAGACTTTCGGCGCGATCACTGTCGACATCAAAGATGCTCAGTTGCTGTACACCTTCGCTCAGCAGCGCGTGAGCCACTGCTGCACCTGCTCCACCAGCGCCCATCTGGACTACACGCGCACGGGCAACATCCTTCAACCCGTGACGAAAACCTTCGGCAAAACCCAGGCAATCGGTGTTATGGCCGACGCGTTTGCCGTCCTTCAAAACCACCGTGTTT
Source organism: Pseudomonas sp. McL0111 (assembly GCF_052567255.1). Lineage (NCBI taxonomy): Bacteria > Pseudomonadati > Pseudomonadota > Gammaproteobacteria > Pseudomonadales > Pseudomonadaceae > Pseudomonas > Pseudomonas sp. McL0111. Next base: position 2,428,078 of record NZ_CP199585.1, read on the forward strand.
ACCGCGCCGATACCCCGGGCTTCCGGCGACAGTTCGTCAAGCAGCGGCATGATCGCCTGCTTGCACGGGAAAGTGATATTCAGCCCGGTGTAGTTCATGCGCTCGGCGGCCAGTAACAGGTCGGGCAGGGCATTGAGGTCAAGTTTCAGAGCGTCTAGGTCGATCAATCGATACAAGTAGCGCAAGTCCTGCGCATCGCCCTCGTGTTCATGCAGCGCTGGCGTGCGCGAGGCTTGAATGCCCGCGCCGATCAATCCGGCGAGTATCACGTCATGACGACTCATGCTGCTTGCCCCTTCAGCCGCTGGCTGAAATGTTCCAATGCCAAGCGATAGCCGTGGCTGCCGAAACCGCACATCACTGCGGTGGCGATGGCCGAGACGAAAGAGTGGTGACGGAACGGTTCGCGGGCGTGGACGTTGGACAGATGCACTTCGATGACCGGCAATTCACTGGCGATCAATGCGTCGCGGATCGCTACCGAAGTGTGGGTCCAGGCGGCCGGGTTGATCACGATCCCGGCGCAACGGTTGCGCGCGCCGTGAATCCAGTCAAGCAACTCGCCTTCGTGGTTGGTCTGGCGAAACTCCACCGCCAGGCCGAACTCTTCGGCGGTACGCCCGCACAGAGCGGAAATATCGGCCAGGGTTTCGTGGCCGTAGGTTGCCGGTTCACGGGTGCCGAGCAGGTTAAGGTTCGGGCCGTTGAGCACCAGAACGATAGGAGGCATGGGGGAAACTCCACTTATTGTTTTTGGCTTTGGCCGAGGGTTTCGGCCTGTGGAGATAAATTGTACTGTCTGGTTACTTTAATCAATTGATCAGCGGTGAAGGCGAGTTTTTATGTGCGGTGATCGCACAATCAACGCGGCAACTGCTCAACCAGAAAGTTGATAAACGCCCGCACGCGCAGTGGCATATGCCGGTTTTTCGGATACAAAAGCGTGAATGGCCGCGAACGCCCGCCATATGGCTTGAGAGCTTCCAGCAGTGCCGATGAAGTGGATATTGCGGTTACTGATGTGCAGATCGACCTTCACCTGCGGGAAACGCGCACGGAACGCCGGCAACAGCGGCAGGATTCGGTGGTGGGCGTAGGTGGTGGGAATGCTGATGCGCAGAGTGCCCGAAGGAGCCAGTTGCTGGCCCATGACTTCACGTTGGGCTTCGACCAGTTGCGCCAGTGCCTGACGGCATTCCTCGTAATAATGCCGGCCGCTATCGGTCAACTTCACGCTGCGGGTGGTGCGCGCAAACAGCCGCACGCCAAGCCGCTCCTCCATGCGCGAAACCGAGCGACTCACCGCCGCCGGCGTCACCGTTGCCGCCAGCGCCGCCCCGGTAAAACTCCCGGCCTCGGCGGCCAGACAGAACAACTCGATGCTGCCCAACTGAAGATCGTCGAAATGTCGCTGCATGATTGATTACAGCGGGGATCAAATGGACGGGCTAGCGGGCTGTTTATCAAATATGGGCGGTGAAATACACATACGCGAGGAAAGGATTGCTTACCATTTTTCAAGAAACTGACCGGGCGCTGGCATGAGCCTGACACTAGGCTGAAAGTCGTTACGCGATTTCGGTGGTTGAAGCCGATGGTCGGAATCAGCAAGGAAAGCTGAATCCTGAAACAAGTAAACCTAACGGATGGGTTAGCATGAAGATATGCAGCTACAAAGGACTGTCGATTGTGATCATGTTGCGTGATGAACATTGTCCACCGCACGTTCATGTGAATGCGGGCCTCTGGAACGCACGTTTCCTGTTCAGTTTCTGCCACAACGAGATTGATCTGTGGGATGTCGCGCCGCGTTCTCGCAGACCGCCGATGGCTGTATTGGAGGGCCTGAGTCAATCACTTGGACAGCCTGCTCACCTGCGTAGGGCACGAGGGATCTGGTGGTCAGGTTTGCAAACAGTTTGCCTCGACAATCAGATGTGGGACTGCGAATCGAACGAAGTGCCAGTGATGGAATCTGTCACCGACATGACTTACAGGGTGGGGTCGGCGCGTTACGATCCGGAGACGGAAATGACGCTTCTGACATTGATAGGCAAATTGGAAGGAGTCGAAATCGAGTTATGACAGTCATCAAGGCAAAGCCGTACGTACATCGTCCATTGACCGAAGAAATGCTTGAGGCAGCCATTAAACGCGGCGAAGCACGACAAGCAAGTAGCTTGCAGGCCGTTTCTGTGACTTTTGAAAAAGCATCTCTGGTCATTCGTTTTGAAGACGGCAGCGGTGTGCTGTTACCGGTGGATCGATATCCGGAGTTCGACGGATTCGATACAGACGATTATGAGAACCTGAAAGTCGGTTTCGCTGGCACTGCGCTCTGCCACGAGGGCAAAGACCTTGATGTTTCCATAGCGGGATTGATTTCGGCGAGTCCGTCACTGATGACCATGGCGGCCTCGGTGGTTGCTTCGCGCAACGGACGCCAGAGCAGCGCGGCAAAATCTGAAGCTGCCCGGGCCAACGGCAAAAAAGGTGGGCGACCGCGCAAGACCGATAGCGTTTTGTAAGCAGGCACAAAAAAGCCGTCAGTCACGACGGCTTTTTCGTATCCGGCACCTGCACTCAGCGTCGAGTCAAAAGCACACCCGATTCCATGTGGTGGGTCCACGGGAACTGGTCGAACAACGCGCAGCGGCTGATGCGGTGCGTGTCGTGCAACTGGGCGATGTTGGCCGCCAGGGTTTCCGGGTTGCAGGAGATGTACAGGATGTTGTCGAAGCGTCGGGTCAGTTCACAAGTGTCCGGGTCCATGCCGGCGCGCGGCGGATCGACGAACACGCTACCAAACTCGTAGCTCTTCAGGTCGATGCCTTGCAGGCGACGGAACGGGCGAACTTCGTTGAGGGCTTCGGTCAGCTCTTCGGCGGACAGACGCACCAGCGTAACGTTATCCACAGCGTTTTCGCTGAGGTTGCTCAGTGCGGCGTTGACCGAGGTCTTGCTGATCTCGGTGGCCAACACTTTGCGTACGCGGGTCGCCAGCGGCAGAGTGAAGTTGCCGTTGCCGCAGTACAACTCCAGCAGATCGTCGGGACGATCGCCCAGCGCTTCATATGCCCAGTTGAGCATCTTCTGGTTCACCGTGCCGTTGGGCTGGGTGAACGCGCCTTCCGGCTGGCGATAGCTGAACGTGCGACCGCCGACGTCGAGTTTCTCGACCACGTAATCCTGGCCGATCACTTCGCGCTTGCCCTTGGAGCGACCAATGATGCTGACGTTGAGATCCGCCGCCAGTTGGCTTGCGGCTGCATGCCAGTGCGCGTCCAGTGGACGGTGATAGCACAGAGTGATCATCGCATCGCCGGCCAGGGTGGTCAGGAACTCCACCTGAAACAGCTTGTGGCTCAGCGCCGAACTGGCCTGCCATGCCGCCTTCAATTGCGGCATCAATTGGTTGATGCGCAGGCTGGCAATCGGGAACTCTTCGATCAGGATCGGCGTGCGTTTGTCGTCCTGGGAGAACATCGCGTAATGACGTTCGCCGCCCTCACGCCACAGGCGGAATTCGGCGCGCAGGCGGAAGTTCTGCAGCGGCGAGTCGAACACGGTCGGCTCGGGTGCATCGAACGGGGCGAGCAGGTCACGCAGGCGCGTGACCTTTTCTTCGAGCTGTACGGCGTAGGCCTGGGAATCGAAAGTCATGCGTTGAACCAACCCAACTTGATCACAAACAGAATCGACAGAATCACCAGCGCCGGGTTCAGCTCACGAGCGCGCCCCGACAGCAACTTGATCACGGTCCAGGAAATGAAACCGAAGGCAATGCCGTTGGCGATCGAGTAGGTGAACGGCATGGCCAGCGCGGTAACCACGACCGGCGCGGCGACGGTGATGTCGTCCCAGTCTATTTCTGCCAGACCGGAAGTCATCAACACGGCGACGAACAGCAATGCTGGCGCAGTAGCGAAGGCCGGAACGCTGGCCGCCAGTGGCGAGAAGAACAGCGCCAGCAGGAACAGAATCGCCACAACGATGGCGGTCAGGCCGGTGCGGCCACCGGCACTCACGCCGGCAGCGGATTCGATGTAGCTGGTGGTGGTCGAAGTGCCCAGCAGCGAACCGGCCATGGCGGCGGTGCTGTCGGCGATCAGTGCACGGCCCATTTTCGGCATGTGGCCGTCCTTGCCCATCAGGCCAGCGCGCTTGGCGACGCCGATCAGGGTGCCGGAGTTGTCGAACAGGTCAACGAACAGGAAGGCGAAGATCACGCTGACCAGACCGATGTCCAGTGCGCCCTTGATGTCCAGTTGCAGGAAGGTCGGGGCCAGCGAAGGTGGCATCGAGGTCACGCCGCCGAACGGGGTGAAACCCATGGCGATGGACACGATGGTCACTGCCAGAATGCCGATCAGCACGGCGCCGCGTACCTTCAGCGCTTCAAGGGCAACGATCAGCGCGAAGCCGAGGGTGGCGAGGATCGGTGCTGGTTGCTTCAGATCACCGAGGCCGACCATGGTCGCCGGGTTGCTGACCACGATCCCGGCGTTGTGCAGGGCGATCAGCGCCAGGAACAGACCAATACCGGCAGCAATCGCCGAACGCAGCGGCAGCGGGATGCTGTTGATGATCCATTCGCGGATGCGGAAGATCGATAGCAGGAAGAACAGCACCGCAGAAATGAACACTGCACCCAGCGCCACTTGCCAGGTGTGGCCCATATGCAGGACGACGGTATACGTGAAGAAGGCGTTCAGGCCCATGCCAGGCGCGAGAGCAATCGGGTAGTTGGCGATCAGGCCCATGACCGTCGAGCCGATGGCGGCTGCCAGACAGGTGGCGACGAACACCGCACCCTTGTCCATGCCGGTCTCGCCGAGGATGCTCGGGTTGACGAACAGAATGTAGGCCATGGCCAGGAAGGTCGTGATGCCCGCAAGAATCTCGGTCCGCACGTTGGTGTTGTGTGCCTTGAGTTGAAACAGCCTTTCCAGCATGTCTGCTCCCCGTGGCGCGCGTGGCGCCGTGAATGTATCGACCTCAACAGCAAAGCACAGACCGAGGGATGCGCCTGAGAAATTGTGGTGGGTCGGAAAAAGCCGCGCATCATACCAGCAGCGTGAGGAATATGGCGGTTGTTGGTGCCTATCGTCGTCGAAGTTTTGCAGTCAGGCCAAGTGCGCCATACTGCGCGCTGATTTTTTCGACGAATAGGGATCACATGAGCGCGCGCGGGATCAAGGCTTTTGCATTAGTGGCGCTGCTGATGGCGGGCGCACCAGCGGTTTTCGCGGCATCGGCGCCGCCACTGACCGAAGTCAAAGTGATCAAGGTCCAGTCGCCGGCTTGTGGTCTTGAAGACATCGCCGACGGTCAGCCGCAGACCCAATGCAATCACGGCGGGCCGAGCATCAAGGTGTATGTGCTGGAAATCGGCTACGGCCAGAACCAGCCGCAGGCTGCCCTCGACGGCTTTGAAGTGAACGGTGTCCGAAACCCGGTCTGTGCCTTCAATACCGGCAACCTGACCGAGTGCACCCCCGGCAGTAAAACCGTCGGCTCTCTTTATACCTTCGATCTGGCGGGCAAGCAGGAGGGCACTTTCACCTTCAGCAACACCTCGATCAACGCTCCGCGCAACACTCTGTCGACCCAGCTTTACATCAAGTAACAGCCAGCGACGAACAGGGCAGGGCAAAGCTGACTACGCTTTAAAGGTCACCCAGCGGATTGAGCCCATGACCTCCAGAGCCCTGATTACCCTCGCCGAGGGCATCGATGACCTGCAAAGCGTGACCTTGATCGACGTGTTGCGCCGGGCCGGGATCGAAGTCGTCGCTGCCAGTATCGAAGGCCGACGCATGCTGACCTGCGCCCGTGGCACACGACTGACCGCCGATGGCATGTTGGTCGATGTGCTGGCTCAGACCTTCGACCTGATCGTCCTGCCCGGTGGCCCCACCGGCGCGCAGCATCTGGCCGCACATCAACCACTCCAGCAATTGCTCAAGGATCAGGCCAGCGCCGGACGCCTGTTCGCCGCCATCGCCGAAGCTCCGGCCGTCGCCCTGCAAGCCTTCGGCGTATTACGCCAGCGCCGCATGACCTGTTTGCCGAGTGCCAGTCATCAACTGTCGGGCTGTACCTTTGTCGACCAGCCAGTGGTGGTCGATGGCAACTGCATCACCGCCCAAGGCTCCGGCGCTGCACTGGCGTTTGCCCTGACGCTGGTCGAGCAGCTTGGGGGCAAGGCTTTAAGGGCGAAAGTGGCGGGGGAGTTGTTGATCTGAAGGATTTCAGACCTTCGCCTCTTCCACCGGCACATGCATCCGGTCACGCTTGGCCAATGTCGGGAACAGTTTGATCCACGTCCCTGTGACCACCAGCGTGCCGATCCCGCCCATGACCACTGCCGGCACGGTGCCAAACCAGTGGGCGGTGATGCCGGACTCGAATTCGCCCAACTGGTTCGAGGCGCCGATGAACAGGCCGTTCACCGCGCTGACCCGGCCGCGCATTTCGTCCGGGGTTTCCAGTTGGACGAAGGACGCGCGGATCACCATGCTGATCATGTCCGCCGCGCCGAGCACCACCAGCACTGCCAGCGAGAACCAGAACGAGGTCGACAGGCCAAAGGCAATCGTCGCCACGCCAAAAATGCCGACAGCGGTGAACATTATCCGGCCGACGTTGCGCTCCACGGCAAATCGCGCGAGGTACAGCGACATCAGCAATGCGCCGACCGCTGGCGCCGAGCGCAGCAGGCCCAGACCCCAAGGGCCGGTCAGCAAAATGTCCTTGGCGAACACCGGCAGCAGCGCAGTGGCGCCACCGAGCAAGACTGCGAACAGATCCAGCGAAATCGCTCCGAGGATGTCCGGGCGGCTGCGGATGAAACGAATCCCGGCCAGCAATGAATCCAGCGTGGCTTTGCCTTTGTTCAGCGGCGTCTGCCGGGCCGGCAGGTTGAGCATCAGCGCACAGGCGATCACGTAAAGCAGCACCGTCGGGCCGTACACCCAGACGCTGCCGAACGCATAGAGCAGACCGCCGAGGGCCGGAGCAACGATGGTCGCCGATTGCTGCGCCGATTGTGCGGCGGCAACCGCGCGTGGAAACAGCGCGCTGGGCACGATGCTCGGCAGCAGTGCCTGAGTGGTCGGCATTTCAAAGGAGCGTGCTGCGCCGAGCAGAAAGGCGAGGATGAAGATCATTTCCCGGGTGACGTGATCGGTGGCGCTGCCAATCGCCAGCGCCAGAGCGATCAGCGCCTGCAACGACTGGCAGATCGCCGCGACTTTGCGTCGGTCGTAGCGGTCAGCGACATGCCCGGTGTGCAGCATGAACAGTACACGCGGGGCGAATTCCACCAGACCGACCAAGCCCAGATCCAGCACATTGCCGGTCAGTTGATACAGGTTCCAGCCGATGGCCACGGTGAGCATCTGAAATCCGCTGGCGGTGAAGATCCGCGCGAACCAGAAAGCTAGAAAAGGACGATGGTGACGTAACAGCAAAGGCTCTTGGCTGGGCATTTGAGGGCAGGTCTGGTTCGAGGGGAATCGCGAGGTTATCACCAGTCTGTAACAGGAAGTTGCTATGGCAAAAAATTTAGTTAGCCAGACATCGATTATTCCGAGCGTACAAATCAGCCCCGTGGTGAGGGGATTTATCCCCGATGGGCCGCAAAGCGGCCCCGAAAACATTCACTTCGATTCCCTCAGAACAACTGAGTCGCCAGTTTTTACGACTGCTGCGCAGCCGAACGGGGATAAATCCCCTCACCACAGGATGCTCGGTGATCCTCTGGAAATCTATTTCACAGCATTGCCGCGGCAATGAGGCAACTTGTCACGCGGCAAACGACCACGCAGTTCATCGGCAAAAATGGGACTACTCTTTCAACGTTGCTTGATCCAGATCAAGACCCCAAACGGAATTGATCCGGCGGCCAGTTGGCCAGACTCCCTGCGCTGCGATGGTTTTAAAAAGAACGAATCCGAATTCGCCGCACTCCATATCCGTGGGGGCAGTAGGTGAAGGGGCCACGAGCCCCGACGCCGGTATTACCTGACAGAGGAAGCCATATGTTCGGTTTAGAGGCACTAGATCTCGCCCGAATTCAATTCGCGTTCACCATCTCGTTCCACATCCTGTTCCCGGCCATCACCATCGGTCTGGCGAGCTACCTTGCGGTGCTCGAAGGCCTGTGGCTGAAAACCCATAACGACACCTACCGTGACCTTTACCATTTCTGGTCGAAGATCTTTGCCGTCAACTTCGGCATGGGCGTGGTTTCCGGGCTGGTCATGGCTTACCAGTTCGGCACCAACTGGAGTCGCTTTTCGGACTTCGCCGGTTCCGTCACCGGGCCGCTGCTGACTTATGAAGTGCTCACTGCGTTCTTCCTTGAGGCCGGGTTCCTCGGGGTGATGTTGTTTGGCTGGAACAAGGTCGGACGCAAATTGCACTTCTTCGCCACGGTGATGGTGGCCATCGGCACGCTGATCTCGACGTTCTGGATTCTCGCGTCCAACAGCTGGATGCAGACGCCGCAGGGCTTCGAGATCGTCAATGGTCAGGTGATTCCTACTGACTGGCTGGCGATCATCTTCAACCCGTCGTTCCCTTATCGCCTGATGCACATGGCGACGGCAGCGTTCGTTGCCACGGCGTTCTTCGTCGGCTCGTCAGCGGCCTGGCACTTGCTGCGCGGCAAGGACAACCCGGCCATTCGCACCATGCTCTCGATGGCGATGTGGATGGCGCTGATCGTCGCGCCGATTCAGGCGGTCATCGGTGACTTCCATGGTCTGAACACCCTGGAACATCAGCCGGCGAAAATCGCCGCGATTGAAGGCCACTGGGAAAACAAAGGTGACGAGGCGACGCCGCTGATCCTGTTCGGCTGGCCGGACATGAAAGAAGAACGGACCAAATACGCCGTGGAGATTCCGTACCTCGGCAGCCTGATCCTGACTCACTCGCTGGATAAACAAGTGCCGGCGCTCAAGGAATTCCCACCAGAGGATCGGCCGAATTCGACCATCGTGTTCTGGTCGTTCCGAGTCATGGTCGGCCTCGGGTTCCTGATGATCTTCACCGGTCTGTGCAGTCTGTGGCTGCGCAAGCGCGACAGGTTGTACACCTCGCGGCCGTTCCTGTATCTGGCGCTGTGGATGGGCCCGTCCGGCTTGATCGCGATTCTCGCTGGCTGGTTCACTACGGAAATCGGTCGTCAGCCGTGGGTGGTCTACGGGCTGATGCGCACGGCGGATGCCTCGTCCAATCACAGCTTCATGCAGATGAGCATTACCCTGATCATGTTCGTGGTGGTGTATTTCATGCTGTTCGGTGCGGGTCTGGGTTACATGATGCGTCTGGTGCGCAAAGGGCCGAAGACCGACGAAGGCAAGGAAACCAACGACGGTGGTCCTGGCCAGAAACGCACGCCGGCTCGGCCGTTGTCAGCTGCTGACGACGATGCGGATCACCGCTCCAGCCTGACCAAGGAGATTTGAATCATGGGTATTGATCTTCCGCTGATCTGGGCCGTGATCATCATCTTCGGCATCATGATGTACGTGGTCATGGACGGGTTTGATCTGGGTATCGGGATTCTCTTCCCGTTCATCCCCGGCAAAGTCGATCGTGACGTGATGATGAACACCGTCGCTCCCGTCTGGGACGGCAATGAAACCTGGCTGGTGCTGGGGGGCGCGGCGTTGTTTGGCGCGTTCCCGCTGGCCTACTCCGTGGTGTTGTCGGCGCTGTACCTGCCGCTGATTTTCATGCTGATCGGTTTGATCTTCCGCGGCGTGGCGTTCGAGTTTCGCTTCAAGGCCCGGGATGAAAAGCGTCACCTGTGGGACAAGGCATTCATCGGCGGCTCGGTGGCGGCGACGTTCTTTCAGGGAGTCGCGCTCGGGGCATTCATCGACGGTTTACCGGTGGTCAATCGGCAGTTTGCCGGTGGTTCACTCGACTGGCTGACACCTTTCACTCTGTTCTGCGGCGCCGCACTGGTGGTGGCGTATGCCTTGCTCGGTTGCACCTGGCTGATCATGAAGACCGAAGGCAAGCTCCAGGAACAGATGCACAATCTGGCGCGACCTCTGGCCTTCGTGCTGTTGGCGGTGATCGGCATTGTCAGCCTCTGGACGCCGTTGGCCCATCCGGAAATCGCCACTCGCTGGTTCAGCAAGCCAAATCTGTTCTGGTTCATGCCGGTGCCGATTCTGGTGCTGGTGACCATGTATGGCTTGATTCGCGCGGTGGCGCGCAACGCCAACTACATGCCGTTCCTGCTGACCCTGGTGCTGATCTTCCTCGGCTACAGCGGTCTGGGCATCAGCCTATGGCCGAACATCGTGCCGCCGTCGATCTCGATCTGGGACGCCGCCGCACCGCCGCAAAGTCAGGGCTTCATGCTGGTCGGTACGTTGTTCATCATCCCGTTCATCCTGGGTTACACCTTCTGGAGCTACTACGTGTTCCGCGGCAAGGTCACCCACGAAGACGGTTATCACTAAAGGTTGTGGGCTTGCCCGCGATGGCGTCGGTAGCGACGCCATCGATCTGACTGAGGATGAAGCAATGAACGGCAAACATTCCCTGCACGAGATTGAAGAAGCCGAAAAAAAGCCGCTGTGGCAGCGGCTCGGCTGGTTGGCCATGATCTGGGTCGGTAGCGTCGGCGCGCTGTTCATCGTCGCGAGCCTGATGCGCATGTTCATGAACGCAGCCGGCCTGACCACGCACTGACATTCCCGTCCTGCGGCCCTCGGTCGCGGTTTTGCAACCCTCCCTGTGGAGGGTTTTTTTTGACCTCGGTTTTACTTGCGCGCCTTGAGAATCACGAATTTCGGGGTGGCCGCGACTTGCTCGACACCGCGGAACAGCCGCGCCAGTTTGCTGTGATAACCCAAGTGGCGGTTGCCGACGATGTACAACGCGCCACCGACCACCAGCGCTTCACGCGCCTGTTGGAACATGCGCCAGGCGAGGAAATCGCCGACGACCTGCTGCTGATGGAACGGCGGGTTGCACAGCACCACATCCAGCGATTGTGGTTCCTGACCCGCCAGACCGTCATCGGCGCGGACAATCGCTTCGCGCTCGCCCAGCGCCGCTCGCCAGTTCTCGGCGGCCGACTGCACCGCCATGAACGACTCATCTACCAGCGTGTATTGCGCTTCAGGGTTTTGCAGGGCGCTGGCGATGGCCAGCACGCCGTTGCCGCAACCGAGATCGGCAACCCGGGCCGCGCCCAAATTCTTCGGCAAATGCGGCAGGAATGCGCGAGTGCCAATGTCCAGACCTTCGCGGCAGAACACGTTGGCGTGATTGAGCAGTTCGATGGCCGGTTCGTCGAGCAGATAACGCGAAGGGTAGGGCGAGACCGCAGGCGCTTTTGCCTCGGGTGTGGCGATCAGCAGCCGGGCTTTTTTTACTGCCAGTGAAGCCTGAACCGAGCCGATGTAACGCTCCAGCAAATCACCGGCCGCACGCGGCAGGTGCTTGACCATCGCTGCCGCCACCACCTCTGCGCCTGGGGCCAGTTGCCCTTGCAGGCGGATCAATTGTTCTTCGAGCAATGCCAGAGTCTTCGGCACGCGAATCAGCACTCGATCAAAAGGCCCAGTGAACGGCGCGCTGGCAGGGATGCCGCTGACGGCATCAAATGCCTGGCCATTACGCACCAGATTCTTTTCCAGCCCCTGAAACGCCAGATACGAATCGCCGCTGCTACTGACCTTGACCTTGCCCACCAGGCTTGCAGCCAAAGCGCCAAAACTGTCGTTGAGCACCAACACCCGTGTCTCGGCCGTCGGCTGCTGCGCGGCCAAATGGTTGAGCAGGTATTCATCAGCGGCATCGAAGGCTTGCAGCGGTTCATTCTGCTGCTCTGGCTGACGGATCAGATCAAGTTGGGCGAAGGGCGTTTCGAGCAATGGCATGGGGCGGGGACTCTGGGTAATCAACGGGTGTCCCGCGGCCCAGGGTGTCGTGCGGCGGAACCGACCGAGCGGAATGCGGCGTGAAAGGCACACGTCATCGCTCTGGAAGGTCGCAAATGGTACGTTTTTTTCTGTTGAAACACCCGCAGGTTTTGGTTCGTGCGAGACGTCCGGTCAGATAATCCCGATCCGGGTGGCTGCAATCACGGCTGAAATCTTGTTGCAGACGTTCAATTTTACAATCACGTTTTGTACGTGATAATTCACCGTCCGTTCACTCAGGCAGAGGATTCTGGAGATCTCATAAGCTGTCTTGCCGACGGCTGAAAACTTCAGCACTTCCAGCTCTCGCGGTGACAGTTTCGGTTGAGCGGGCTTATCCGGTCGTTTTGGCATGTTCCTGACGAACAGATCGCTCATATGGCTGGTGACGTAAAACATGTAGCCAAAATGCTCATACAGCTCAAGCGGGCTCAAAGGGCCGTTTTTTCGCGCAAGACTGAGCATCGTGCACAGACCCGATTCCGCTTGGAGGAACGATTGTGACCAGGCATGGCGCAATCCATGTTGTTGCAGGTCCGACCAAAGCTGTGGCGTTTGTGAAAAAACCTCTTTGCTCCAGACTATCGGTAACATTGAGTGGTTGCAGTGTGCTATTACCGGGTCGATTTTGCTGTAGTTTTGTTTTTCATAAAGTTGATTCCATGTTTTCGGATAGTTATTGATTTGCAAGGCATTAAAGTCGGCGCTTCGATCGGTTGACGTCAGTGAGATCGCGCAAAAATTGAATCCTATATTCTCGGCGAATCTCAACAAGATCGGGTAGGCGGTATCTATTTCCCTTGCGAAAGTCAGTTGCTTTAGTTGCGACTCCTTCCACATTTCCATCTCAAACTCCGTGAGTCATTGCCAGTGGGTGCTCCTTGGATCCAAAGATCCTGCACCCAGCCGAGTGTAGGACGTTTCTTACGGCGCGTTCTAATCTTTTTGCTCTTGCATGCAAGCGATATTAAATAAAGGGTTATTAATCTGGGTGGGAGTTTATATTTAAGTCGCAATACTAAGAGTTGAATGTGTCATCCAATTAACACTGTTTGTAAATGAGGTTAAGTTTCAATGACGCGTTTAGTATTGCAATGCCATCACAAAGTGTCGGTGTTTAAGCAACTGATTTTGCGCGACACTGGGGTAATCGTTGAATGGAGGCCTCATGACTGCCAGTGCAGAGAAATTCACCGCTCAGACCTTGCTGGATGTGCAATCCCTGACGCCCAGCCTGTTTACGTTGCGTACCACGCGCGATCCAGGTTTCCGCTTCAGGGCAGGGCAATTTGCCCGCCTCGGCGTCACCAAGGCCGATGGCAGTACGGTGTGGCGGGCGTACTCCATGGTGTCGTCGCCATTCGATGAATTCCTGGAGTTCTTCTCCATCGTGGTGCCGGGCGGTGAGTTCACCAGCGAGTTGAGCCGCCTTCAGATCGGCGACACATTGCTGGTGGAGCGCCAGGCGTTTGGTTATCTGACCCTCGACCGCTTTATCGACGGCCGCGATCTCTGGCTGTTATCCACAGGCACTGGTGTGGCGCCGTTCCTGTCGATCCTGCAGGACTTCGAGGTCTGGGAAAAATTCGAACGGATCATTCTGGTCTACAGCGTGCGCGAAGCGCGGGAGCTGGCGTATCTGCAGTTGATCGCGCAACTGGCACAGCGTGATTACCTTGCGGAACATGCGCATAAGCTGCAGTTCATCCCCACCGTCACCCGCGAACAGCATCCCGCAGCCTTGAGTGGGCGCATCACTACTCTGATCGAAAACGGTGACCTGGAGCGCGCAGCGGGCCTGGAACTGTCGCCTGAACATTCGCGGGTCATGCTGTGCGGCAATCCACAGATGATCGATGACACCCGGGCCCTGCTCAAACAGCGGGGCATGAGCCTGAGCCTGACCCGGCGACCGGGGCAGGTGGCAGTGGAAAACTACTGGTAAAAAAACGGCGCCCGCAGGCGCCGTTTTTTACTCATGAGGCGTTCAAGGCCGGGTGTTCTGGGCTTTGAGCAAGTCACGGATTTCGCCAAGCAGTTCTTCTTCCTTGGTCGGTACCGGTGGCAGGGTAGGAGCCACGGCCTCTTCACGCTTCAGGCGGTTGATGGCTTTGACACCCATGAAGATCGCGAAGGCGACGATGATGAAGTCGAGTATGGTTTGCAGGAATTTGCCGTAAGCCATCACCACGGCCGGGGCAGTTCCATCTGCCGCCTTAAGCGTTACGGCGAGATCACTGAAATCCACCCCACCGATCAACAAGCCGATCGGCGGCATGATCACGTCACCGACAAACGATGAAACGATTTTGCCGAAGGCGGCACCGATGATGATACCGACGGCCATGTCGACCACATTGCCTTTGACCGCGAAGGCCTTGAACTCACTTAGCACGCCCATAGGTTATTTCCTTGTTACAGATGAGGTTGGTGTACGCAGTGTAAATCAGCAAAACGCGTCCTGCGCGAAACACCTTCTTACAATGCCCGTTTTTATCGACACATGAATCGACGATAAGTTTGCAAAGTGCCACTAATCGCGCGCGAAATACGCCGTAACTCGCTGATCAGGAAGCCAAATATTTCAATCGTCGAGTTACGAACTTTCTATTTATGTTCGCGGGCATAGCCCTCTAGCCTCTGGTTGGCGCACCTGGATGCGCCCAAAACAACCAGAGGAACCTGATATGAATTCCATACTTGGCTTAGGGGCTTTTCCCCATCGCCGCACGCTTGGCGTATTGACGGCCAGCCTGTTGACCTTCTCGGTGAACGCGGCGCCACTGACCCGGGATAACGGTGCTGCGGTCGGTGACAATCAGAACTCGCAAACTGCCGGGGCCAGCGGCCCGGTGCTGTTGCAGGACATGCAACTGATTCAGAAGCTGCAGCGTTTCGACCGGGAACGCATTCCCGAGCGTGTAGTGCATGCCCGGGGTACCGGTGCCCATGGCACATTCACGGTGACCAACGACCTCAGCGACCTGAGCAAGGCCAAGGTCTTCGCCAGCGGCCAAAGCACGTCGGTGTTCGTGCGCTTCTCGGCCGTGGTGCACGGCAACCACTCGCCGGAAACCCTGCGCGACCCACGCGGTTTTGCCACCAAGTTCTACACCGCTGATGGCAATTGGGATCTGGTGGGCAACAATTTCCCGACATTCTTCATCCGCGATGCGATCAAGTTCCCGGATATGGTGCACGCCTTCAAACCCGACCCGCGAACTAATCTAGATGATGACTCACGTCGCTTCGACTTCTTCTCCCATGTACCGGAAGCTACTCGCACATTGACCGAGCTCTACTCGAATTCAGGAACTCCGGCCAGTTATCGGGAGATGGATGGCAACGGTGTCCACGCTTACAAGTTGGTCAATGCCAAGGGTGAAGTGCACTACGTAAAGTTTCACTGGAAGAGCCAGCAGGGGATAAAAAACCTGACTCCGGAAGAAGTGACAAAAGTTCAGGGTCAGAACTACAGTCACATGACTGATGATTTGGTAACCAACATCAATAAGGGCAACTTCCCGAAGTGGGACTTGTACATCCAGGTGCTGAATCCGCAAGATTTGTCCAAGTTTGATTTCGATCCATTGGACGCGACCAAGATCTGGCCGAATGTTCCTGAACGAAAAGTTGGACAAATGGTGTTGAACCGTAATCCGGCAAACGTGTTCCAGGAAACCGAACAAGTTGCCATGGCACCGTCCAATGTTGTTCCGGGCATCGAACCTTCGGAAGATCGCTTGTTGCAGGGGCGAGTTTTTTCTTACGCCGACACGCAGATGTATCGGTTAGGCGCCAATGCTTTGCAACTGCCAATCAATGCGCCAAAAGTGCCGGTGAACAATGGCAATCAGGATGGCGCAATGAACATCGGTGCCAGCGACTCCGGGGTAAATTATCAGCCGAGCCGTCTGCAGCAGCGTGACGAACCGCAAAGCGCGCGTTACAGCCAGTTGGCGCTGTCCGGCAGCACTCAGCAGGCGAAAATCCAGCGTGAGCAGAACTTCAAGCAGGCTGGCGACCTGTATCGCTCGTTCAGCAAGAGCGAGCGTCAGGATCTGATCGCCAGTTTTGGCGGTTCGCTTGCCACCACCGACGATGAGAGCAAGCACATCATCCTGTCCTTCCTCTATAAGGCTGATCCTGAGTACGGCACCGGCGTGACCAAAGTGGCCAAGGGCGACCTGAGCCGGGTCAAGGCACTGGCGGCGAAACTGGTCGACTGATTCGACGCTACGCAACGCGGGGTTGAGTCAGCCCCGCGTTGCGCTTGAGGAGGCTGCTAATGCGTATTTTTCTTTTATTGCTCGGGTGTCTGTCCTTCGGGGCGTTGGCGGCACCGGCGCAACAGAATCCCGAAGCAATCCGGGTCGAATTGCAAAACTACTATTTCGATGCCGCCCGGCGTGGCGACGTGCCGATGCTCGATACCTTCATCGAGTCCGGTTACTCGCTCGATACCCGTGACGACAAGGGCTACACCGCGCTGATTCTGGCGGCTTATCACGGCCAAGGGGCGGCGGTGGACAGGTTGCTCGATGCAGGAGCAGACGCCTGCGCTCAGGATCAACGGGGGAATACCGCACTGATGGGCGCGATTTTCAAAGGCGAGTTACAGATCGCTCGACGATTGATGGCCAGCGAATGCAGTCCCGATCAGCGTAATGGCGCCGGACAAACCGCAGCGATGTACGCCGGATTGTTCAAACGCCAGGAATTGCTCGATGCGCTCAAGGCCAAGGGCGCCGACCTGAATGCCGAAGATCCGTTGGGCAACAGCGCCGCGCGTCTGGCCAGCGGAGAAATCCATACCGCCGCGCCGCGCTGATCGGCCACGCCTGCGTTATCATCGCGGTTTTGCCCCGGGAGTTCAGATGGCCAAGGCCAAGCGCATGTATGGCTGCACCGAGTGCGGCGCAACCTTTCCCAAATGGGCCGGGCAGTGCGGCGAATGCGGTGCCTGGAACACCCTGACCGAAACCATGATCGAGAGCGGCGGTGCTGCGGCGCCGGCGGGTCGTACCGGTTGGACCGGGCAGCAGGCACAGATCAAGACCCTGGCTGAAGTCAGTGTTGAAGAGATTCCGCGTTTTTCCACGGCGTCCAGTGAGCTGGATCGGGTGTTGGGTGGCGGTCTGGTCGATGGTTCGGTGGTGCTGATCGGCGGTGATCCCGGGATCGGTAAATCGACGATCCTGCTCCAGACCCTGTGCAACCTGGCCAAAAGCATGTCGGCGCTGTACGTCACTGGTGAAGAATCCCAGCAACAAGTGGCGATGCGCGCCCGTCGCCTCGGCCTGCCGCAGGATCAACTGCGGGTCATGACCGAAACCTGCATCGAAACCATCATCGCCACCGCTCGGGTCGAAAAGCCGAAAGTGATGGTGATCGACTCGATCCAGACGATTTTCACCGAACAATTGCAATCGGCGCCGGGTGGAGTGTCCCAGGTGCGCGAGAGTGCGGCGCTGCTGGTGCGTTATGCCAAGCAAAGCGGCACGGCGATTTTCCTCGTCGGCCACGTCACCAAGGAAGGCGCGCTGGCAGGCCCCCGCGTTCTCGAGCACATGGTCGACACGGTGCTGTATTTCGAAGGAGAATCCGATGGTCGGCTGCGTTTGCTGCGGGCGGTGAAAAATCGTTTCGGTGCGGTAAACGAACTGGGCGTGTTCGGCATGACCGACAAGGGCCTGAAAGAAGTCTCCAATCCTTCGGCGATTTTTCTTACGCGTGCTCAGGAAGAAGTCCCGGGCAGTGTGGTGATGGCGACGTGGGAAGGCACCCGACCGATGCTGGTTGAAGTGCAGGCGCTGGTGGATGACAGTCACTTGGCCAACCCGCGACGGGTGACATTGGGACTGGATCAGAACCGCTTGGCGATGTTGCTTGCGGTCCTGCACCGTCACGGCGGTATTCCGACCCACGATCAGGATGTATTTCTCAACGTGGTCGGCGGGGTCAAGGTGCTGGAAACCGCATCCGATCTGGCGCTGATGGCGGCGGTGATGTCGAGTTTGCGAAACCGGCCGTTGCCGCATGATCTGCTGGTGTTCGGTGAGGTCGGTCTGTCCGGCGAAGTGCGTCCGGTGCCGAGCGGTCAGGAGCGACTGAAGGAAGCGGCCAAACATGGCTTCAAGCGCGCAATCGTGCCCAAGGGCAATGCGCCGAAGGAATCGCCACCAGGCTTGCAGATCATCGCCGTGACCCGACTCGAACAAGCCCTCGACGCGCTCTTCGAATAATCACAAAACCCACACTGGATTTGTGGTGGTTCTCAGAGTTCGATCAGGGCACCCAGTTCGCGCTCAAGTTCTGCTTCGTCCGCCAGGTTCAGTTCGATCAACCGCCGCAAACGCTGGATTGATTCCAGATTGATGTGTCGGCAGACAAAGCCAAGCTGCCCGTGGTCATCGTGTTTCAACTGCACATCCATCTGAATTTCGGCGTCCTCACTAAGATGGATGTCGACATAGAAAATCTGCTCGGCATTCCCCAGCCACGGCTCCGGCCGCTCGATCAGCAGTCCCTTGAGTGACAAGTCGATCAGCTTCACTGGCCAGATGTATTCACCTTGGCGCAATTCGGTTCTGGCATCGAACGCAATACGTTTGAAGCGGCGACGATTGGCAGACTGTTCACTCATGGCGCAATCCTCCTGATGTTCGCTGACTATAGACCCGCATTGTTCAAGCGTGCCAGCCAGGACGGGGGCCCAGACCAACGTCGGGGTATGGTCTTTACCGCCAGTAGCGCTAAACTCGAGGTGGCTGTCTTTCTTGTCCACCCTGGCTGGAATAATAAAATGAAAAATAATAATAGCCTGCTACGCCACTTACCCTGGCTGCTGCTGGCAATCGTAGGAGCGTGCGCCCTGGGCGTAGTGGCATTGCGCCGAGGCGAGGCGATCAACGCCTTGTGGATTGTGGTCGCTGCCGTGGCCATTTATCTGGTTGCGTACCGTTACTACAGTCTGTTCATCGCAAACAATGTGATGCAACTCGATCCACGCCGGGCCACCCCCGCCGTGGTCAACAATGACGGTCTGGATTACGTTCCGACCAACAAACACATTCTCTTCGGTCACCACTTCGCGGCCATCGCCGGCGCGGGGCCTCTGGTCGGCCCGGTATTGGCGGCGCAGATGGGCTACTTGCCCGGCACGTTGTGGCTGATTGCCGGCGTGGTGCTGGCGGGCGCGGTTCAGGACTTCATGGTTCTGTTCATGTCGACCCGGCGCAACGGCCGTTCCCTGGGCGACATGGTGCGTGAAGAAATGGGCCGCGTTCCCGGCACCATTGCACTGTTCGGCTGCTTCCTGATCATGATCATCATCCTCGCGGTGCTGGCGCTGATCGTGGTCAAGGCACTGGCCGAGAGCCCGTGGGGCATCTTCACCGTGATGGCGACCATCCCGATCGCGATGTTCATGGGCATTTATATGCGCTACATCCGTCCGGGCCGCATCGGCGAGATCTCCGTGGTCGGCGTATTGCTGCTGCTGGGTTCGATCTGGCTGGGTGGGCAGATTGCCGCCGATCCGGTGTGGGCAAAAGCCTTCACCTTCACTGGCGTGCAAATTACCTGGATGCTGGTGGGTTACGGTTTCGTGGCGGCATCGCTACCGGTGTGGCTGATTCTGGCACCGCGTGACTACCTCTCCACATTCCTCAAGATCGGCACCATCATTGCTTTGGCAATCGGCATTCTGGTGACCATGCCCGAGCTGAAAATGCCCGCGCTGACCCAGTTCGTCGACGGCACTGGCCCGGTGTGGAAGGGCGGTCTGTTCCCGTTCCTGTTCATCACCATTGCTTGCGGTGCGGTTTCCGGTTTCCACGCGCTGATTTCTTCGGGCACCACACCGAAGCTGTTGGATAACGAAACCAACGCCCGTTACATCGGTTACGGCGGCATGCTGATGGAGTCGTTCGTCGCCATCATGGCCATGGTCGCCGCTTCGGTGATCGAGCCTGGCGTTTACTTCGCCATGAACAGCCCGGCTGCCGTGGTCGGCAGTGATGTGGCATCGGTTGCGCAAGTGGTCTCCAGCTGGGGCTTCGCGATTACGCCGGAAGCGCTGCAAGCCGTGGCGCACGACATCGGCGAAACCACCATCCTGGCCCGTGCCGGTGGTGCGCCGACCCTGGCGGTCGGTATCGCGCAGATCCTGCACAGTGTCCTGCCGGGTGAAAACACCATGGCGTTCTGGTACCACTTTGCGATCCTGTTCGAAGCGCTGTTCATTCTGACCGCGGTCGACGCCGGTACCCGTGCCGGGCGATTCATGCTGCAGGATCTGCTCGGCTCCTTCGTTCCGGCATTGCGACGTACTGAATCGTGGACTGCCAACCTGATTGCCACCGCCGGTTGTGTGGTGATGTGGGGCTGGTTGCTGTACCAAGGCGTGATCGATCCACTGGGCGGCATCAATACCTTGTGGCCGCTGTTCGGTATCTCCAACCAGATGCTGGCCGGTATCGCGCTGATGCTCGGCACCGTTGTGCTGATCAAAATGAAGCGTCAACGCTACATCTGGGTGACCCTGTTGCCGGCAGCCTGGCTGCTGATCTGCACCACGACCGCAGGTTTCATCAAACTGTTCGACGCCAACCCGGCAATCGGTTTCCTGTCGCTGGCCAAGAAATACAGCGATGCGTTGGCCAACGGTCAGATTCTTGCCCCGGCCAAGAGCATCGATCAGATGCAGCACGTGATCTTCAACGCCTACACCAACGCAACGCTCACCGCGCTGTTCCTGTTCGTGGTATTCAGCATCCTGTTCTATGCGCTCAAGGTCGGCATCGCCGCCTGGGGTCAAAAAGAACGTACGGACAAAGAATCGCCATTCCAGGCTCTGCCGGACGCGTAACCAGAGGATTGCACCATGTT
Source organism: Pseudomonas sp. McL0111 (assembly GCF_052567255.1). NCBI lineage: Bacteria > Pseudomonadati > Pseudomonadota > Gammaproteobacteria > Pseudomonadales > Pseudomonadaceae > Pseudomonas > Pseudomonas sp. McL0111. Next base: position 2,448,930 of record NZ_CP199585.1, read on the forward strand.
CAATGACCTGAGTCGCCTCGGTAAATACCTCGGTCAGGCTGCGCGCCTGATGGTCGGCATGCCCGACTACGACACCTACGTCGAGCATATGCAAACCAAACACCCGGACAAACCGGTGATGAGCTACGAGATGTTCTTCCGCGAACGTCAGGAAGCCCGTTACGGTGGCAAGGGTGGGCCGAAGTGCTGTTGATTAGAGCCTGAGGTCGAGCTATCCCCGGTGGGAGCGAGCTTGCTCGCGAATACGGAGTGTCAGTTGATGAATCCATTGGCTGACACACCGCTTTCGCGAGCAAGCTCGCTCCCACATTTGTTTTTGTGTTCCTTTTAAGGAGATCGGGTTTTGTCTTCTCCCATACCTGTAACAGTCCTCAGCGGTTTCCTCGGTGCCGGCAAGACCACCTTGCTGCGCCACCTGCTGAAAGCCGAGCACGGTCTGAAAATCGCCGTGATCGAAAACGAATTCAGTGACGCCGGTATCGACACCCAATTGCTGGGCGACGAGCCGGTACAAGTCATGACGCTGGCCAACGGCTGCGTCTGCTGCACCATCCATACCGATCTGACCAAAGCCCTGTACCTGCTGCTCGAACGACTGGACAGCGGCGAAATCGCCTTCGACCGACTGGTGATCGAATGCACCGGTCTGGCCGATCCGGCACCGGTGGCCCAGACCTTTTTCATCGATGAAGAACTGCGCGAGCGCTACATCCTCGACGGCATCATCACTTTGGTAGATGCGGCCCACGCCGAGCAACACCTGACCCAGACCATCGCCCAGGCGCAGATCGGTTTTGCCGACCGCTTGCTGGTGAGCAAGACTGATCTGGTGGACGCAGCGGCATTCACCGCACTCAGCGAGCGCCTGACGCGGATTAACCGCCGCGCGCCGATTCGTGTGGTCGAACACGGCAATATTGATCTGGCCGAATTGCTCGATGTGCGCGGTTTCAACCTCAATGCCGATCTGGGCGGCGGGATGAATCTGCGCCCGGTGAGCAAGGCGCCATCGATTGATCGTATTTCCAGTCTGGTGCTGCGCACGGACCAGCCGCTGGATATCGATCAGCTCAGCGAGTTCATGAATGAATTGCTGGAAGAACACGGCAAGCAATTGCTGCGCTACAAAGGCGTGCTGAGCATTGCCGGCGAAGATCGGCGGCTGGTGTTTCAAGGGGTCTTGAAGCTTTATGGTTTCGACTGGGACACCGAGTGGGCCGAGGGCGAAGTGCGGGAAAGCGTGATCGTGTTTATTGCCGATGAGCTGCCTGAGGAAAAAATTCAGGAAGGATTTTTCCAGATGGTCTCGAGATAAGTAAGGCAATGGCGCCCTTGTCCAGACCGATGGACAAGGGCGCCATTGCGAGATGATTGACCAATCAGTAAGGCGCGTTGCGCTGCAGTATGTTCAGTTTGAAATCAAGAGCCACAGGATCGTGCCGAGCGTCGAGACGCACAGCCGTTCCAGCCACTGGATCATATTTTTTTCGTGAACGTCCCCTTCGTAAAAGTTTGCCGCTGCGTGTTTGTAATTTGACAGTTGGTGTGTCAGTAGTGAGGTCGTCGAGGGTGATGATCTTGCCGCTACTGTTCAGTAAGTTGAAGGTAGTCTGGTCACTGTTATTGGGCGTATAGGCGCTCAGGAAATCATCATCTTCATTGCTCAGAGTCTGGTAGTGGTAAGCGCCGCGAGTAAAGATGTAAATCGTGTAATAGTCATCCAGGCACCTGAAATAAAAAGTCAGGGAGTTGGCAGCTATGTCCGGTCTTAGAAATAAATAGTTGGAAACATCCAGGTGTGATTTGAAGCCGAACGGGATGTAGTCCATGTTTGGAGTGTTGACTGGCCGGCCATACGTCAATGCCGGGAGGTGTGGATAGCCGTACTTTGTGCTGAGTGTCGCGATAAAGGATTTTTCTTGATCAGAACTCATGGGGATACCTCTCAAACTGGTTGAAATATTGTGGGTGGCGAATATCAGATATCATCCGGATCGTTTGGGTAGGGAACGTTCCTTTCGCTGATGCGCAGGTCGAATACCAACCCGTTACTCTTGATATCTGCCAGGTAGGTATAGGGTGCCCCTCGACGACGAAGGGCACTGATCTGGCCGGCGTTGCGCGCCTTGAGCCTGATTCGCTGAGTATCGCGGCGCAGGTCATCCCGCGTGATGATGTTGTTGTTCATGTCCAGCAGATTGAAGGATGTGGTGTCGCCGCCTGCTGGCGGAAATGCACCCAGTACACCTGACTCGTCCTTGCTGAAATAATGATTGGCGTAAGTTCCAGGGGTTAGTATTTTCAGCGTGTAATAATCTTCGGTACAACGAAAGTAGAGTTTGCCTGGCGTAATATTCGTTAATTGTTTGCGGGTGCGCAGGCCCAATAAGTGCGAGTCGTCAATGACCGAAGCCGCACCCGCATAAAAGCCACCGGAAAAAAGGCTCGTGGTTCTTTTGATAGGGCCGCTGTATAGATTTTCCAGAAGGTCCAGGTGTTGGTTGTCCACTTGCAAGGTGGCAATAAAGGAATTCTGTCGATTGATGCTCATGCACTCATCCTTGAGTCCAGTGGGGGAAGTGTTGAGATAGTAGTCAGTTTTAAATCGACGGGAAGAGATAGAGTGTGTCGTTATGTTGGCGGGGGCAGCGCTGCAGTTGTACTTCTGAAATGATGGCTTAGTTGGCCGGCATTTAATGATGTCGGCCACTGGGTGGCGTGCGAAACTTCAAGTCGTTGTGGGGGTAAGTGTAAGTTCAAGTTCATGTAGATGATGCAACATGAGTTTTACGCCCAACTGTTGTTCGGATCGCTCCAGAGCATCGGTGATCGTGGCATGGCAGCGAATTGCTTGTTGCGGATCGCCCCGTTGCGCGTGCTGCGCTATCACCAATGAGGTCAGCGGCACCAGGCTGCCAAGAAAATGCGCCAGCGGGCGGTTACCGGCGAACTCGGCAAGCATCAAGTGAAATTCGCCGGACAAACGGATAACCCGGCCATGCTCCCCTTTGTTCGCGCTTAGTCGTTGCTGTCGAACCGACTCGCGTAGCCGAGCGATCGCATCAGGACGATATTGCTGGCAAAAGAGCTCGATGACAGTGGACTCCGCCAGCCGACGGGCATGAAGAATTTGCCGGGCTTGCTCCAGGTTAGTGGTGGTAACCGTTGGGCGAAGATTCGGCCGCAGTATCATCACCTGTTGGTGAGCCAAGCGGGTCAAGACCTGCCGGGTGACAGTGCGTGGTGCGTCGAACATCCGGGCCAGACTTTCTGGGGTAAAGCGGCTGGTGGGTGAAAGTCGTTGTTCGAGAATTGCATCAAACATCCGCGCGTACAGATCGTCTTCTGCGGATGGCGGGTCGAGGTGGCGGGAGAGGGGCAGGGCAGTCGCGGTCTGACATGGGTGCGACGGTGTGGCAAAACTGTTCATGACCGGTCTCCAGTGCAAAGCGGTTTAGCGACTCAGATTGTCTTCCGGAATATTCAGCTCGATGCCCATCCGCTGACCTTCGCGCAGAATGTGCCGGCGCATTTCGGCGCTGGCTTGGGCGCTGTTCTTGCTGCGGATCGCGCGAACCACGGCTTCGTTTTCCTCCAGACGCTCCGCGAGGTGTTCAGGGGAATTACGCAGCACCTCGGCGCTCTGCTTGAGGGCATTGCTGGTTTGCTGCACGACACTCTGGAAGATCGGGTTCGAGGTCAGGGTGAACAGTTCTTCGTGGAAGGCGATGTAGGCGCTGACCCCGGCTTCACTGTCGCCGGCCTCAAGCGCTTCGCGCATGTCCATCAGGGTCAGGCGCAGTTGTCCGACTTCCTTGCTGCTGATCGACTGCGCCACCAGCCCGACGATGAACGGCTCAAGGGTGTAGCGCAGTTGCAGCACATCTTCGAGGCTGGCACTGGCCACTGCACTGTCGTGGCTTTGGCTGTCGCTCAGTTGTGCGTCGAGGACGACCACGCCTTTGCCCGGCATCGAACGCACCAGACCAAGGGTTTCCAGGACGATCACTGCTTCACGCAGGCTTGGGCGGCTGATGCCCAGTTGTTCCGCCAGTTCACGCTGGCCGGGGAGCATGTCGCCGGAGCGCCATTGACCACGGGCCAGTGCGGCGCGCAGTTTTTCTACGACTGAGTTGACGACGGTTGAGGTGCTGATCACTGGTTCGCTCCATGAGCCGTGCCTGCGGTCGGGCAGGCACGGTGGTCATTCAAAATTCTTTGGCGGCCGCTTGAGGGGCCGTTTTTCTTGCCTGAAAGTTATAGCCTTGCTCGCCGTTGAGCACCTTGTTCGCCCGTTGTACATCGATGTCTTTTTCCCAACGAGCGATGGCTACAGTGGCGACGCAGTTGCCGATCAGATTGGTCAATGCGCGGCCAATGCCCATGAACCAGTCCACCGCCAAAACCAGCACCAGACCGACTACCGGGATAGCCGGAATTGCCGTCAGGGTTGCCGCAAGAATCACCAGCGCTGAACCCGGAATGCCGTGCGCGCCTTTGGAGGTGATCAGCGACACCAGCAGAATCGTCAGCAAATCAGTCATTGCCAGCGGTGTGCCGGTGGCGTTGGCGATGAACACGATGGCCAACGTCAGGTAGATCGAAAAACCGTCGAGGTTGAACGAGTAACCGGTGGGAATCACCAGCCCAACGGTAGAACTGCCGATGCCCAGATGCTCGAGTTTGCGCATGATCTGCGGCAACACGGCGTCGGACGATGCGGTGCCCATGACGATCAGCAATTCTTCGCGCAGGTACTTGAGCAGGGGCCACATGCGCAGGCCGGAAAGGCGCATCACCAGGCCGAGAATCAAGCCGACGAACGCCATGCAGGTCAGGTAGAACAGGCCCACCAGACTGCCCAGATGTTGCAGCGAATCGAGGCCATATTTACTGGTGGTGAAAGCTATGGCGCCGAACACGCCAATCGGCGCCAGACGCACGATCATGCCCATGATCCGGAATATCACATGGCTCAGTTCGTTGATCAGCCGCGAGATCCCGGAAGCGGCCTCGCCCACCAGATTCAACGCGCTGCCGAACAGCACCGAGAACAGCAGCACTTGCAGGATGTTGTTGTCGGCAAAGGCGCCAATCACCGAGGTCGGGATCAGATCCATCAGGAATTGCGTGGTGGTGTGCATATGCTGGCCGCGCTGGGCGATGTCGCCCATGTCGGCGGCGGACAGTTGCTCCAGATGGATGTTTGCGCCGCTACCGATCCCGGTGCTGAAGGCGAACACCAGGCCGATCACCAGGGCGATGGTGGTCAGCACTTCGAAGTAGATTACTGACTTGAGGCCAATGCGCCCGACCTTCTTCAGATCGCCCGCGCCGCTGATGCCGCTGACGACCACGCAGAACACGATCAGACCGATGAGCATCTTGATCAGTTTGATGAAGCCGTCGCCGAGCGGTTTGAGCTGGGCCGAGTATTCAGGCAGGGTCAGCCCGCAGACGATGCCGAGCACCAGTCCGAGAACCACTTGAAGGAAGATTGAACGCGAGCACCATCTGAGCATGGGAGGAATCCTGGTCGGTGTCCTGGCTGCCGTGCGCTTGGCGCATCAGATTCAGGACTTAATTATTGTGGTCTTACCGGTATGTCCAGTGCAGGCGCAGTCTAGGCCGTGCTTTCTGAGGTTCGCAAGTGAAAACTGACGAATTGGCATGACCGGTCTTACCAGTTGCGCGCAACACCCCGACCTTGAGCATCTCGCGGTTCGAAACTTTTTTGCGGGCAATAAAAAACCGGCCATCTCTGGCCGGTTTTTTTACTGCGAGTCAGCGGGGCTGATTAAGCGCCGTATACCGGCAACTTCTTGCAGATGGCTTTGACTTTCTCACGAACGGCGTCGATCACCGCTTCGTTGTTCAGGTCAGCCAGGATGTCGCAGATCCAGCCAGCCAGCTCTTTGCACTCTGCTTGCTTGAAGCCGCGAGTGGTCACAGCCGGAGTACCGAAGCGCAGACCGGAAGTGACGAACGGCGAACGTGGATCGTTAGGCACCGAGTTCTTGTTCACGGTGATGAACGCTTTGCCCAGAGCGGCGTCGGCGTCTTTCCCGGAGATGTCCTGCTTGATCAGCGACAGCAGGAACAGGTGGTTCTTGGTACCGCCGGAAACCACGTCGAAACCGCGCTCGATGAACACTTCGGCCATGGCCTGGGCGTTCAGCACGACTTGTTCCTGATAAACCTTGAACTCAGGCTGCAGCGCTTCCTTGAAGCAGATTGCCTTGGCGGCGATCACGTGCTCCAGCGGGCCACCCTGGGCGCCCGGGAATACTGCGGAGTTCAGCTTCTTCTCGATCTCGGCGTTGGCGCGAGCCAGGATCAGGCCGCCACGAGGACCGCGCAGGGTCTTGTGCGTGGTGGTGGTCACGACGTCAGCGAATGGCACCGGGTTCGGGTAGACGCCAGCGGCGACCAGACCGGCCACGTGGGCCATGTCGACGAACAGGTAAGCGCCAACCTTGTCAGCGATTTCGCGGAAACGCGGGAAGTCGAGGATCTGCGAGTAGGCAGAGAAACCGGCCACGATCATTTTTGGCTTGTGCTCGACAGCCAGACGCTCGACTTCGTCGTAGTCGATCAGGCCGTTGGCATCGATACCGTACTGAACGGCGTTGTACAGCTTGCCGGAGGACGAAACGCTGGCACCGTGGGTCAGGTGACCACCGTGGGCCAGGCTCATGCCCAGAATGGTGTCGCCACCTTGCAGCAACGCCAGATAGACAGCGGCGTTGGCTTGCGAACCGGCGTGCGGCTGAACGTTGGCGTAATCAGCGCCGAACAGCTCTTTGGCTCGATCAATTGCAAGCTGCTCGACGATGTCAACGAACTCGCAACCACCGTAGTAGCGCTTGCCCGGGTAGCCTTCGGCGTACTTGTTGGTCAGAACCGAGCCTTGAGCTTCCATCACCGCTGGGCTGGTGTAGTTTTCCGAAGCGATCAGCTCGATGTGTTCTTCCTGGCGCTGAGCTTCTTGCTCCATGGCGGCAAAAAGGTCGGCGTCGTACTTGGCAATAGTCAAATCACGGCTGAACATGGCGGTCCTCAAGGATCGGGGCAGAAAAGGGGGGCATTCTAACCCAATGGGTTTTGTATGGCATATGAAACGACATCATGTCGCAGACAAGTGGCGTTCATGACAGATGTGCGGTGTATTGGCGGGCCTCATCGCCAGCAGGCTGGCTCCCACAGTAATCGCGATAGCCTGCAAATTCCGTGATCGAGATCAACTCCTGTGGGAGCCAGCCTGCTGGCGATGGCAGCGCCGCAGATCTTCAGTCGAACATGAACAGCGCATCATTGCTGAACTGCGCCTCGAACCGGCTCGCCGGCATCGGCCGCCCGAACAGATAACCCTGAACCTCATCACAACCATGCTCGCGCAGGAAGTCCAGTTGTTCATGGGTTTCCACGCCCTCGGCGATCACCGCCAGATTCAGGCTGTGAGCCATGGCAATAATCGCCCGGGCGATCTGCGCATCCTGTTCGCCGGACGGCAAACCGTCGACGAAGGTGCGGTCGATCTTCAGCACATCAATCGGGAATTGCTTGAGGTAGTTCAGCGATGAATAACCGGTGCCGAAGTCGTCGACCGCGATACTCAGGCCGAGGTTTTTCAGGCCAGCGAGAATCAGCATCGCCTCGCTGACTTCGCGCATCAGAATACTTTCGGTCAGCTCCAGCTCCAGACAGGCAGGCGGCAAACCGGTTTCGCGCAGGATGGTGGCGATCCGGGTGCCGAGTTGGCCGTCGGAGAACTGCCGCGCCGAAATGTTCACCGAGACTTTCGGCACACGCACGCGGTTCTGATGCCAGCTCTTGAGCTGACGGCAGGCTTCGCTGATCACCCAGTCGCCGACGTCGACCACCAGTCCGAGTTCTTCCAGTACCGGAATGAAGTCCCCCGGCGGCACCAGCCCGCGACGTGGATGACGCCAGCGCAGCAGCGCTTCGGCACCGGTCAGGCGTTTGCCGTCGCCGCTGAATTGCGGCTGGTAGTACAAGACGAATTCGTTCTGCTCCAGGGCGTGGCGCAAGTCGCTTTCCAGCTCCAGACGTTCCAGCGCACTGGCGTTCATGTCGGCCTGATAGAACTGGAAGTTGTTCTTGCCGCGCTCCTTGGCGTGGTACATCGCGGTGTCGGCGTTCTTCATCAACTGGCTGAGTTCGTTGCCGTCCTGCGGGCTCAGGGCGATACCGATACTCGCCGTGACGAAGAACTCGCGGCCCTCCAGCACAAACGGTTTCACCAGACTGGCAAGAATCTGCTCGGCGACATGAATCGCCCGGTTCAGCGCCATTTCGCGGCTGGAGCGGTGTTGCAGGAGCAAGGTGAATTCGTCGCCACCCATCCGCGCCACGGTGTCGTCATCGCCGACGCAGCCGAGCAGGCGCGTGGCCATTTCCTTGAGCATGCGGTCGCCGGCGGCGTGGCCGAGGGAGTCGTTGATCGGTTTGAAACGGTCGAGGTCGAGGAACATCAGCACTACCCACGACTTCTGCCGTTCCGCCGATTGCAGCGCGGTGTGCAGGCGATCCTGGAACAGCGTGCGGTTCGGCAGATGGGTCAGGGCGTCGTAATAGGCGAGGCGATGAATCCGCTGCTCGCTGGCCTTGCGCTCGCTGATATCGCTGAAGAAGCACACGTAACTGGCGAGGTCGCCTTCATCGTCGAGTACTGCGGTGATGCCGACCCACGCCGGGTAGTGTTCGCCATTACGCCGCTTGAGCCAGACTTCGCCTTCCCAGGTGTTGTGCTGATGCAGTTGCTTGAGCACGTAACGCAGGTGCGCGTCTTGTTGCTCATCGACGGTGAGCATGTTCGGCAACTGATCGAGCACTTCAGTCACTGCGTAACCGCTGACCCGGCTGAACGCTTCGTTGGCCTGCACGATGTAGCCCGCCGGGTCGGTGATCAGAATCGCCGAAGTCGAATGCTCGAATACTGTCGCGGCCATGCGCAGATCTTTCTCGGCGCGGCGTTGCTGGCTGATGTCACGGCCAACCCCCAGCACACCTTCGAATGCGCCGACGTCATCCCAGACCAGCACCAGTCGCAGCTCTATAGGAATCTTGCGGCCATCGGCGCGCAGGCAGTCGAACAGGAACAACTGGGTCTGCACCTGACTGCGCAGCACCGCCAATTGCTCGGGTTTGTCGAGTGCCTTGCTGACCCGATCCATCAAGGTGTAGATGCCGCTCAGTTGCTGCGGGTTGGCGATGGTCGATTGCCAACCGTTCTGGAAAATCCACTCGGAGTCGTAACCCAGCACCGCTTGCACCGACGGGCTGACGTAGTTCAGCGAGAGCTTGCTGTCGGTGGAGAAAATCACGTCGCTGATGCTTTCGGCGAGCATCCGGTATCGCTGCTCGCTGTCGCGCAGGGATTCGCTGGCTTCGATCTGCTCGGTGATGTCCTTGGCCACGCCGATGATCCGCGTGACTTGATCGTGCTTGTCGCGGGCCAGGGCTTGTTCGCGAATGTCGAAACGCCGCCACTTGCCGTCGCGATGACGGAAGCGCAACTGGCATTGCAGCAACTGGCTATAACCGGCATGACGCTGCAGCTGTCGCGAGCGATGGTAATAGTCGGCGTCCTCCGGGTGCAGGAGGATTTCCCAGAAATACTCGCCCATCTGGTGCAGCTCGGAGCGGTTGTAGCCCAGTGTCTGGCCGAGGTGGTGGTTGCTGAAAATCATCCGCTGGCTGATCACGTCCTGCACGTACAGATGATCCGGCACGGTACGCACCACGTCCGACCAGAAGCCTTCGCGCTCCAGCAACGACAGTTCGATCAGCTTGCGGCTGGTGATGTCGTTGATGCTGAGGATCACCGCTTTGTAATCATGCTGTTCCTGCGGCAGGCGCAAGACCATCCACAGATGCTGATCGCGGCCATTGATGTCCGGCAGTTTGATTTCCAGTTCCAGCTGTTTTTGCTGCTGGAGCACGGCATCAAGCACTTGATTGCCGATGGCGCATTGCTGATGCGGATGGCCGTCAATCAGCAGTTGCCAGGCGTGGTCGCAGGAATTGACGTTGAGCAGTTGCAGCGCCACCTGATTGACCTCGGTGACGCGCAGTTCCTGCAACAGTTGCTGGCGTTGCTGCGGCTGGTCGAGCCAGGCCTTGAGCTGATCGCTGGTCTGAATCTGCGCCTTGTCGAATTCCTGCTTGAGTCCGGACAGATCCAGCACGCACAGCGCAACGCCAGTGCCTTCGAAGATGTCCTGATAACGCCGGCGACCTTCATGCAACTGACGCTGGCGGCGGCGCATGTTCAGCAGGGCGATCACCGGCAGCAGCGAGAACGCCAGGCCGAGCAGGCATTTGCCGATGAACGCCGGGAGCAATTCTTCGAGCACGCGCTGGCGGTCGAACAGCCCGCGTAGCTGCCAGTCGCTGCTGCTCAACGGCACGGTCAGTACGGTGTCGGTCAGATCGTCGGGGGTGAGGATGCTGGTCTTGGCCGACGGCAGGCTTTCGTCACGGCTGATGATCTGATGGTTGATGCGGTTTTCCACCAGCCACAGCGGACGTGCGCCGGTTTCACCTTGCTTGGTCAGCGATTCGAAAAATGTCGGGGTCAGGCGCAAGGCCCAGTAACCGCGTGTGCTGCCGCTGGCCTGATGCAGCAATAGATGCACTACCGAACCGTCGTCGGCATTGCTGAAGTAATGAGCCTGGGCGTGGCTGCGGCGTACCAGTTCGGTGAGGTAATCGGCGTCTGGGCTGTTGACGGCGCTGTCGCTGAGGATTTTCCCGGATGGGCTGAGCAGTGCCAGACTGCGCAGGTCAGGCAGCGATTGCTGGAGCTTGCGCAACAGCGCCTGCTGTTCGTCGGCTGATTGCGGCTGCTCGACGATCGGTAGCAGATTAAGGGCGATTTGCGCGTTCAGCGCCATGTTCAGGCTGACCTGCGAGGCGAGGTCGGCGGTGTAGTCGATGGTGTACTGGCGCTGGTTTTTCTGGGTTTCGCGCAGTTGATCGAGCAGTTGCCAGAACAGCAGCGCCAGCAGCAAAAGCACCAATGTCGCCAGTGCGCCTTTTAATGTTCCGCGCAGGGGAGAGCCGGGCACTGCTTGGGTGGTGCTTGCAGACGCTGGCGGAGAGACTTTGGACAAGCTGTAATCCTGCGGTTTGGCTGGACTGGCGCGACGTGCACTATAAGCCGGACGCCCGGAGGGCGGCTAGCATGCCTTGTGTTGTGGCGAAGTGCCAGCCCCTCTCGGCTGGACTGCCACTGGTCAATCAGGTAGCTTTGCCGGTTACGCGGGAGCGTTCCAGCTCCTAGACTCAGACTTTTTCAGCGCGCACGCATTGATAACCTCAAGTGAACGACGCGCATGGTCTGGCCGGGCATCGCCTGCGCTCCACTCATTCATCTGTCACTGACCCAAGGTTCTCCATGGCTCAATACGTCTTCACCATGCATCGGCTGGGCAAAGTTGTTCCGCCGAAGCGGGAAATTCTCAAAAACATTTCGCTGTCCTTCTTCCCGGGCGCCAAGATCGGCGTACTCGGCCTCAACGGTTCGGGTAAGTCCACGCTGCTGAAAATCATGGCTGGCGTCGACACCGAGTTTGAAGGCGAAGCGCGCCCGATGCCGGAGCTGAACATCGGTTATCTGCCGCAAGAGCCACAACTTGACCCAACCAAGACCGTGCGTGAAGTGGTCGAGGAAGCGGTGAGCGTGATCAAGAACGCTCAGACGCGTCTGGACGAGGTTTACGCGGCTTACGCTGAAGAAGACGCCGACTTCGACAAACTGGCTGCCGAGCAGGCCAAGCTTGAAGCCATCCTGCAAGCCAGCGACGGTCACAACCTGGATCGCCAGCTGGAAGTCGCCGCCGATGCGCTGCGTCTGCCGGCGTGGGATGCCAAGGTCGAATTCCTGTCCGGTGGTGAAAAGCGTCGTGTGGCCCTGTGCCGCCTGCTGCTGTCCGCTCCGGACATGCTGCTGCTCGACGAACCGACCAACCACCTGGACGCCGATTCCGTTGCGTGGCTGGAGCACTTCCTGCACGACTTCCCGGGCACCGTGGTAGCGATCACGCACGACCGTTACTTCCTCGACAACGTAGCTGGCTGGATTCTGGAACTCGACCGCGGCGCGGGCATTCCTTACGAGGGCAACTATTCGGGTTGGCTCGAAGCCAAGTCCGATCGTCTGGCTGCCGAATCCAAGCAGCAGTCGGCTCACGAAAAAGCCATGAAAGAAGAACTGGAGTGGGTGCGCAAAGGCGCCAAGGCCCGCCAGTCGAAATCCAAGGCTCGTCTGCAACGCTTCGAAGAAATGCAATCGCAGGAATTCCAGAAGCGCAGCGAGACCAACGAGATCTACATCCCGGCCGGTCCACGTCTGGGCGACAAGGTCATCGAATTCAAGAACGTCTCCAAGGGCTACGGCGATCGCGTGCTGATCGACAACCTGTCGTTCTCGATGCCAAAAGGCGCCATCGTCGGCGTGATCGGCGGTAACGGTGCCGGTAAATCGACCCTGTTCCGCATGCTGATGGGCAAGGAAACACCGGATTCGGGCAGCATCGAAGTCGGCGAAACCGTGCAACTGGCCTGCGTCGATCAGAGCCGTGATGACCTGGATGGCAGCAAGACTGTGTTCCAGCAAATCTCCGACGGTTCCGACCAGATCCGCATCGGCAACTACGAGATCCCGTCGCGTACCTACGTCGGTCGCTTCAACTTCAAGGGCGGCGATCAGCAGAAGTTCGTCAAGGACCTGTCCGGTGGTGAGCGCGGTCGTTTGCACCTGGCGCTGACCCTGAAAGAGGGCGGCAACGTCCTGCTGCTCGACGAACCGTCCAACGACCTCGACGTTGAAACCCTGCGTTCCCTGGAAGAAGCCCTGCTGGACTTCCCGGGCGCTGCGATTGTGATCTCTCACGATCGGTGGTTCCTTGACCGTGTTGCGACGCACATCCTCGCTTACGAAGATGACTCACAAGCGGTGTTCTTCGAAGGTAACTACACCGAGTACGAAGCTGACCGCAAAAAACGCCTCGGCGAAGCAGCGGCCCAGCCTCACCGGGTACGTCACAAGAAACTGGCCTGATATCGGGTTGGTTGCATGAAAGAGCGGAGCCTTCGGGCTCCGTTTTTTTTGCCCGGGTTTTTTCCGGTTTACAGAGTCGCGCCCTTCGCGAGCAAGCTCGCTCCCACAGGGGGAACGCATTGCAAATGTGGGGGCGAGCTTGCTCGCGAAAGCGGTGTAACTGTTGGTGCATGACTTGAAGCTGGCCTCACCATTCGGGTGCAAAACAGGGCCAAAAACCTGCCTGATTTATATCCTGTGCACCATTTAATTTCATAACTGCGACATTTTGCTCTGTTCCTGTGCGCAATTCGTTTGTTACAGTCCGGCTCAATCTCCTCCAACGATAATAAATTTGCCGAGACTTTCCACATGATCGAATCCGTCGAATTCTTCCTCGCTCGCCTCAAAAAACGCGATCCGGATCAACCCGAATTCCACCAGGCCGTCGAAGAAGTGCTGCGCAGTCTGTGGCCCTTTCTTGAAGCCAATCCGCACTATCTGACGTCCGGAATTCTGGAGCGTATCTGCGAGCCGGAGCGAGCAGTGGTGTTCCGAGTGTCGTGGGTCGACGATCAGGGCAAGGTGCAGGTTAATCGCGGTTTCCGTATCCAGATGAACAGCGCCATCGGCCCGTACAAGGGCGGTCTGCGTTTTCATCCGTCGGTGAACATGGGCGTGCTGAAGTTTCTGGCCTTCGAACAGACCTTCAAGAACTCCCTGACTTCGCTGCCTATGGGTGGCGGCAAGGGTGGTTCGGACTTCGATCCCAAGGGCAAAAGTGACGCCGAGGTCATGCGTTTCTGCCAGGCATTCATGAGCGAGTTGTATCGCCACATCGGTGCCGACGTTGATGTGCCGGCCGGCGATATCGGTGTGGGTGCGCGAGAAATCGGCTTCCTCTTTGGCCAGTACAAGCGCTTGAGCAACCAGTTCACCAGCGTGCTGACCGGCAAAGGCATGACCTACGGCGGCAGCCTGATTCGCCCGGAGGCCACCGGTTTCGGTTGCGTGTATTTCGCTGAGGAAATGCTCAAGCGTCGCAATGAAACCGTCGAAGGCAAGCGCGTGGCGATCTCCGGTTCCGGCAACGTTGCGCAGTACGCGGCGCGCAAGGTCATGGACTTGGGCGGCAAGGTGATTTCCCTGTCCGACTCCGAAGGCACGCTGTACTGCGAGGCTGGTTTGACCGAGGAACAGTGGCTGGCGCTGCTGGAACTGAAAAACGTCAAACGCGGGCGCATCAGCGAACTGGCAACTGCATTTGATCTGGAGTTCCGCGTTGCTCAACTGCCGTGGTCGCTGCCGTGCGACATCGCGCTGCCCTGCGCCACGCAGAACGAACTCGACGCCGAATCGGCCCGCACCTTGCTGCGCAATGGCTGTGTGTGCGTGGCCGAAGGCGCGAACATGCCAACCACGCTGGAGGCTGTGGATATCTTTATCGAGGCCGGGATTCTGTTCGCGCCGGGCAAGGCATCGAATGCCGGTGGCGTAGCGGTGAGTGGTCTGGAGATGTCGCAGAACGCCATGCGCCTGCTGTGGACTGCCGGGGAAGTGGACAGCAAGTTGCACAACATCATGCAATCGATCCACCACGCTTGCGTGCATTACGGCGAAGAGAACGGCCGGATCAACTACGTCAAAGGCGCGAACATCGCCGGTTTCGTCAAAGTGGCGGATGCGATGCTTGCGCAGGGTGTGGTTTAAGCCGGTTCGATACGAATCACTTCAATCACCTGATCGCCGGCAGGGCGCTGCCACAGCACTTCGTCGTTGAGGCTGGCGCCGAGTAATGCCCGACCCAGTGGCGAGCCCCAGTTGATCAGGCCATGGGCGGCATCGGCCTGATCCTCACCGACCAGTTGCACCCGGCGTTCGGTGTTGTGTTCATCGGCGTAAGTGACCCAACTGCCGATCTGCACTTTTTGGGTGGAGGTCGCGGCCACGGCGACCTGAGCGCTGCTCAAACGCTGATTGAAGTAGCGCAGATCCCGCTCGAGATCGGCCAGACGCTGCTTGTCGGCCTGCTCACCCTTGGCCGACTGCTCGGAGTGAGTGCTTTGCAGTTCGGCAACTTTTGCCTGCAACTGTGCCAGGCCTTGCGGCGTGACGTAGTTGGGCTGTTCGCTGACATGGCGTTCGACCGGCTGATCGGCCTGTGCGGCGGCGTTGTCTTCGTTGACGAATGCGCGGCTCATGGACTTCTCCCGTTATAAAGGGTTGGGCCATCGTCGCAGGCATTTGGTTGCAGTGGATGTCTGTAAACGACTTATTGCGAGCGATAAGCCCGTCCCGCGTCCTGATCTTTCTGTTGCTGCCAGGCGCGTTCGCGTTCGTCCCAATGCTCGTTGCGGTAGTCTTCGCGATCCTTGTTTTCCAGCATCGCCTGGCACTGGCGAAAACCGTCGGTCCAGCCTTCGGCGTATTGCTTGTCCTTGAGATAGCGCGGCACGTTCTTGCGGAATTCGCCGCTGATCGAGCCGGCAGCTTGTCGGCCACTCACGCATCCGTCATCGAAACCGTCGGCGAAGGCCGGTGGATAACCCTTGGCGATCAAATCTTCGTGGGTGGATTGGCAACCCGCGATCAACAGCAACACCCCCAACATTCCCGCACACCGCCACATCTCAATCTCCCGAGCCGGTTTTCGGCTGATAGGGAAAGTCTAGAAGCGGAATCGTGAGGCGTGTGTAAAAGGCATGTGAGCAATTCGTTGAACAGCACAAAACCCATGTGGGAGCGGGCTTGCCCGCGAAAGCGGTTTGTCAGCCAATATTGATTTCGACTGACACACCGCCTTCGCGGGCAAGCCCGCTCCCACATGGATTAGTGGCGAGTCTGGTTAGTAGTGATACCACTTCACCTCAAGCATCACTTCGGTTTCCGGCGTGGCGATGTGGCTGAACTCGCGCTGCGCAGTCAGGCGCAAACCAAGGTTGCGCGACAATTCCCACTGCTGATTCAGACTCAGGCTGCGGCGCACTTCGCCGTTGGTGAAGTAGTCGCCCTTGGCCTCTACGCTCAGATTGCCCAACGGATTCCTCCACAGCACACCGCTGTTGAAGCCGGCGGCGGGGGCAATGAACCCGGCGAAGTCATTGTTGTGCTCGACGCGAACAGTGCCGAGGGCAAACCCGAGCACATCTTCGCCGAGCTGCCAGGTACCACCGCCGCCGCCATTGACGTGGCTGACCAGCGTCTCATCGTCGTGCTTGCCCGGCACTCGCTCCAGACCACCAGTGACTTGCCACGACAGCGGCTGCAACAGCTCATTGCGCGGGGTCAGCGAGCGGATGGTCGCCAGATCCAGTTGCTGGAATTGCCAGTGATTGCCTTCGTACTGACGCAGTTTCATTTGCAGGATTTCGATCTGCGCACCGAGCGGGAAACTCTCGGCGTTGTCATTGAGATCGTGATACGCCATGCGCAAACCGTACTCGCCAAATGCGCGGTCGCCACGGGTGCCGATGCCTGCCTGCCAGGTGCGCGATTCGTGGCCGTCCTCGGGCAGGCCCGGCTGCGGGATTTGCAGCTCCGGTGCCGGGTTCTTGTTGATCGCCCGCAGCAGTTCAAAACTGCGCTGGGCTCGCGCCGGATCACGCTCCTGACCGTTGGCGCGGTAGCGCTCCAGACGATACGCAGCGTCGATGATCAAGGCCTGACGGTCACGCGGCAGGGCCTTGAAGGTCGGCTCCTGCAACTGTTGCTGATCAGCACTGACTTTCAGCACCCATTGCTGTTCGTCACTGCTCAACGGCTCGGCACGGCTGAGCAGTTCACGCTCGCGGGATGGGCGGTATTCAATGCTTTCGACCAGACCGGATTCTTTCACCGCTTTGACCGTGTCGGTGGGGATCGCGGTCAGCGGGAATTGCTCGGTCAGGCGCAGGCTAGGGCGCGCCACTTGCAGCAGTTCGAGCAGGCGATAGGAGCAGTTTTCGTCGAAGAAAAAATAGTCGAACTGGATCTGCTTCAACTCCCACACATGTTCGACCATGCGTGCGGTTTCTTCCTGCGTCAGGTTCAGCCGGTACTCCCACAGATCGCGGTTTTCCAGGCTGCGGTATTCGGAGAGTTTTTCCTGATAGGGCACCAGTGCGAACAGCCCCGGGTAGCCGCCCATCAAACCTTTCCAGGCGTAAAGAATGCTGTTGTCCGAGCCTTCGATATAGGCGCCGAAATTGATCGCGTAGCTGAGCAGCGAGGTCTTGTCGCTCTGCACGCCGGCCTGATCGATGCGCAGCAGGGTGTGGCCGAACATCGACGATGGGCTGTTGAGATAGGCTGCGGGGAAGATCATCACCGCACTGTCGGGTGAGACGTCCTTGAACCACTTTTTGAACTCGGTGCAGTCCGGGGACGGCAGGTCAGTCAGGTGCAACTGATCCTTGAGCCAGCGGGTGCGTGCCGGATAGACGCACTGAGCGTGCTGCTCACCGGCGCTGGCCGGAGCATACAACGCTTGCACGGTGGCCGCGAGTTCGTGGTCGGGATGTTCATTGCCATCAGGGGCAAGAAAGAATTTCTTGTCGCTGACATAACTGCGCCAGCCGCCAAGCTTGGCGGTTTCGTAATGACCGAGGGAAATCCAGAAGCGGTCGTTGGCCAGTTGCTGCAAACGTTGAGGATCGATGTGAGGCGCGGCGGACAGCGGGGCGCAGACACAGAGCGCCAGCCAGGCAAGGCGTTTGAGCATAGTCGGCAACTTAAACAGGAAAAAAACAAAGACCCAAACAGTAAATGTCTGCCAGTCACATCGAACCTGTGGCGAGGGAGCTTGCTCCCGCTGGAGTGCGCAGCACTCCCCAACTCCTGAGACAAAGAGCGGGGCTGCTTCGCAACCCAGCGGGAGCAAGCTCCCTCGCCACAGTCCATGTCTGCTGATCTGACACTACCGAAACAGGGCGGGTCGAAAAAACAAAACCCGCTTCCCGAAGGAAGCGGGTGGGGTCGAGCTTATGCCTGAGTTGCGTACTTGGCCAGACGAGGGTCCGATTTCAGTACGGCCAGGGTGTTGGTATGCACGTCTTCGGCAGTCACGTCAGCCTTGCTGAAGATCTGCTGGAAGTGCTCGTGGGTGACGGCAGCGAAGTGCGCACGGTCTTCCGGCGCCACGCCCAGTACCACGGCGTAGGTCGTCAGCGCTTCGCCGTTGCCCTTGGCCATGTCTTCCGACAGCTCGTTCATCATGCCATTCATGGCAAACCAGGATTTACCGCCGTAGGTCAGCGACGCGTTGGTCGAGCAACCGTTGGTGCCGGAAGTCATACCAAACGTAGCGTTACCGGAGGTGCCGTTAGTGGTGGAAGCGAGGAAGTGCGCCGGGGTGCCACGCTGACCTTCGAACAGCATGTTGCCCCAACCGCAATCAGGGCCGCCTGGAGCTTGTGCCATTGCGTTGATGGATACAGCGGTGAAGAGAGTACCGAGAAGAATCCGTTTCATAGCTTTGTTCTCTTTATGTGCATACCAATGGACAGGGTTCTGGCCCCCCAAGCTCTGTACGAAACAGACCCAAACGAAGCCAGTGGGCCGGTATTAGTTCCAGCCGCGCAGTTTGGAGTTTAGGCACGTTCCCGTGGTTCCGTGATTTTTTGCTGAATATTCGTTAAGCCCCCCGGTTTGACGGGACCTGATGCCAGACGAGGCGGTTGTCTATGCTTTGTCTTGTGGCGCGCCTTGCCAGTGGGGCACGGGCAGCGCCAGAATGCCGCTATCTGCCCCGCCTGATGTAAGGAAGCCCGATGCCTGATCCTGTTGCTGCCAGCTTGCGTCTAGCGCCCGAAGCGCTGACCCGTCCGTTTTCCGCTGAACAGTTCAGCTTCACTACCACCAATGATCTGGAGCCCTTTCGCGGTGTGCTTGGCCAGGAACGTGCGGTCGAAGCCTTGCAGTTCGGCGTGGCCATGCCGCGCCCCGGTTACAACGTATTCGTCATGGGCGAGCCCGGCACCGGTCGCTTCTCGTTCGTCAAACGCTACCTGAAAGCCGAAGGCAAACGCCTGCAAACCCCGGCGGACTGGGTTTACGTCAATAATTTCGATGAGCCGCGTGAGCCGCGCGCACTGGAATTGCCATCGGGCACGGCCGGTTCGTTCATCGGTGATATCAACGGTCTGATCGACAACCTGCTGGCGACTTTCCCTGCGGTTTTCGAACACCCGTCCTATCAGCAAAAGAAGAGCGCCATCGACCGCGCCTTCAACCAGCGCTATGACAAGGCCCTCGACATCATCGAGCGTCTGGCCCTGGAAAAAGACGTCGCCCTGTACCGCGACAGCAGCAACATCGCCTTCACGCCGATGCTTGATGGCAAGGCTTTGGACGAAGCCGAATTCGCGCAATTGCCGGAAGTCGATCGCGAACGTTTTCATGAGGACATCTCCGGCCTCGAAGAGCGTCTGAACGAAGAACTCGCCAGCCTGCCGCAATGGAAACGTGAGTCGAACAACCAACTGCGTTCGCTCAACGAAGAAACCATCACTCTGGCGCTGCAACCGTTGCTGTCGCCGCTCTCGGAGAAATACGCCGAGAACGCCGCTGTCTGCGGTTATCTGCAAGCGATGCAGGTGTATTTGCTGAAAACCGTGGTCGAGCAACTGGTCGACGACAGCAAGACCGACGCCGTTGCGCGCAAACTGCTGGAAGAGCAATACGCCCCGAGCCTGGTGGTCGGTCATCCGTCCAGCGGCGGTGCGCCGGTGGTGTTCGAACCGCACCCGACTTACGAAAACCTGTTCGGTCGTATCGAGTACACCACCGATCAAGGCGCGCTCTACACCACGTATCGGCAGTTGCGCCCGGGTGCGTTGCATCGCGCCAACGGCGGCTTCCTGATTCTTGAAGCGGAAAAAATGCTCAGCGAGCCGTTCGTGTGGGATGCGCTGAAACGCGCCCTGCAATCGCGCAAACTGAAGATGGAATCGCCGCTCGGCGAGATGGGCCGTTTCGCCACGGTGACCCTGAATCCACAACACATTCCGTTGCAGGTCAAAGTCATCATCATCGGTGCGCGTTCGCTGTATTACACGCTGCAAGACCTCGATCCGGACTTCCAGGAGATGTTCCGTGTTCTGGTGGACTTCGACGAAGACATCCCGATGGTCGACGAGAGCCTGGAGCAATTCGCCCAGCTCCTGAAGACCCGTACTTCGGAAGAAGGCATGGCGCCGCTGACCGCCGATGCGGTGGCGCGTCTGGCGACTTATAGTGCTCGCCTGGCCGAGCATCAGGGGCGTTTGTCGGCGCGTATCGGCGATCTGTTCCAACTGGTCAGCGAAGCGGATTTCAT
Source organism: Pseudomonas sp. McL0111 (assembly GCF_052567255.1). Lineage (NCBI taxonomy): Bacteria > Pseudomonadati > Pseudomonadota > Gammaproteobacteria > Pseudomonadales > Pseudomonadaceae > Pseudomonas > Pseudomonas sp. McL0111. The sequence continues at coordinate 2,469,290 of NZ_CP199585.1, forward strand.
CCGTCATCTGGCCGGCGACGACAAGACCGATGCCGGGCATATCGAGCGTGCCTTGAAGGCCAAAGCCACCCGTACCGGGCGTGTCTCGGCGCGGATTCTCGACGACATGCTCGCCGGGATCATCCTGATCGACACCGACGGTGCGGCGGTCGGCAAGTGCAACGGGCTGACCGTGCTGGAAGTCGGTGATTCGGCCTTCGGTGTGCCGGCGCGGATTTCCGCCACGGTGTATCCGGGTGGCAGCGGCATCGTCGACATCGAGCGTGAGGTCAACCTTGGTCAGCCGATTCACTCCAAAGGCGTGATGATCCTCACCGGATATCTGGGCAGCCGTTATGCGCAGGAATTCCCGTTGGCGATTTCCGCGAGTATCGCGCTGGAGCAATCCTACGGTTACGTCGATGGCGACAGTGCGTCGCTGGGCGAGGCTTGCACGCTGATTTCGGCGCTGTCGAAAACTCCGCTCAAGCAGTGCTTCGCGATTACCGGTTCGATCAACCAGTTCGGCGAAGTGCAGGCGGTCGGCGGGGTCAACGAGAAGATCGAAGGCTTCTTCCGTCTCTGCGAAGCTCGCGGTCTGACCGGCGAGCAGGGCGCGATCATTCCGCAGGCCAACGTTGCTACGTTGATGCTGGATGAGAAGGTGCTGGCGGCAGTGCGCGCCGGGCAATTCCATGTGTACGCAGTGCGTCAGGCTGACGAGGCGTTGAGCCTGCTGGTCGGTGAGCCGGCCGGTGAGCCGGATGCCGAGGGGCAGTTCCCGGAAGGCAGCGTCAATGCACGGGTGGTTGAACGTCTGCGGGTGATCGCGGAAATGATCAGCGAAGAAGACCTGAAAGAAGCCGAGAAAGAACTGGCGCAGGAGGCGTTGGCGGAAGCCAAACCTGCCTGAGCCTTCATGCAGTAACAATTGTGGGAGCCAGCCTGCTGGCGATTGCGGTGTGCCATTCAACACATGTGTTGCCTGACACACCGCAATCGCCAGCAGGCTGGCTCCCACAGTGTTTTTCAAAATTGAATTTTGTGATGATCGTCGGGAAAAGTGCCATCACTCTGACGCCAACATTCACACAATGACCATTCGGCGCCTTCTGGTTTCGATTGGCTTGCGCAACGCACTTTTCTTCTATTCTCAGGTCAAGGATATCGACAGCATCGCTGGATCGAGCCAGTGTCCTGGTGGGCGCTGAACACCGGTTTTACCGAGGGTCGCCGCCATGTCGCGCAACCTCTGCCTTACCCGTCAATGCCTGGGTCTTGTGACCCGTATCGAATGCGCCATCAAGCCGTTGGCCGGTGATACCGGCATGTGGACGCTGATCTTCGCTGCCGGCATGGCCGGTGAACAACCTTCCGCCATCAAGTCACAAGGTCCGTTTCATGGGCCAATTGCCGCCGAGTCGATCCTCGATACCATCGTTGAAAGTTTGACGATGCATGGCTATGAAGTGGCCAACGATCCGCAGATCTGGAGCCTGCACCTGCAAGCGCAGTTACGCCAGATCAACGGTGGGCGCGGACGCAGCATCGGCACTTTCGATCATTGAACGCGATCAGGGCGCCGGTTCTTGTGTCTGCGCCTTGTCGAGTTTGACCTCAAAGCCGTATTGCACGGTGGCGAGGTCGGTGCGTTGGTAGGTCTCCACGTTCGTTGGATGGCCATAGAAGTAATGCACGCCGAACAGCGCCGGGCCGTCTGCCTTGGCGTCGTGGCTGACCGAGAGAATCTGTTTGAGGTAGTTGCCGCTGTCGTCCTTGACGAAGAAGCGCCACTCGTTGGCTGGAAACTGTTTCAGATCCACCACCAAGGTATTGCCTTTGATTTCCAGACCTTTGGGCAATGACCTGGCATCAAAGGCCTGTTTGGCCACCGTCGCCAGAAACAGCGGCATCGAGCCGACGGCAATTGCCGGGGTTTCCGGAAACAGGTTCAGATCGTAGGTGATCGTCGCTTGCAGCGGATCGACCTGATACGCCTCGGCCGGCAGTTCTATCGGCTCGTCGAGTTTGCCGCTGCGCTTTTCCGTAAAGAACGTCACCGGACTCTCGCCGGGGTTGAAGTCATCGCCGAGCAATTCGTCGTTGAAGGTTCGGCGATGAGCGAACTCGATGCGTGCCGCGCTCGGGTCATCCACGGACTGGCGGATGGAGATGCCGCTCTTCAGTTGCTCCTCGGTGAGGCTCGCGCCCTTGAGCCAGCTCGATGCCAGATCGTCATACACCACCACTGGCAGATCCAGCGGCTGCACGGCTTTTTCCGTGGTGTGCGCATGGAAGTCGCGAACCGGCAGGTCCAGCACTTTTCGGGTCACGGTCGCCGATGAGAAATCCAGCACGCTGACTTCAAGCGTGGTGATCGGGCCGTTGAAGTAGACCTTGTTGTAGCGGCGCGGGTGTTGTTGCTCGAATGCTTGCTGCTCGTCTTCCAGCTGCTTTTCCAGTGCCGCGCTCCAGGCTTTCTGTTGCTGCAGCCCGGCCAATTGTTTTTGGTAGAACGCGACCTGCGCCGGGCTCTCGTTGATCGAACCGGCGCGCACCAGATATTGCCCGGTGTTGTCGCGGGCCTGGACGATCAACGGATTAAGCGGGATGCCGGCGACTTCCGGAGCCGGTGGCAGGCTGTTGCTGATTTCGACTTCTGCGTAGTTCTTGGTCAGCTTGATCAGGGTGACGCTGAGGTTGTCGTTGGTGCGGGTCTGGCCAACGTCCTTTTCGGTCAGATCGAAACTGTACAAACGGCGCGGGGCGATGACTTCAACCTTGCCTTGCAGGCTGACCGGTTGCGGTTGGGCTTTCTTGTCGACGTCCAGACCTTCGATGAACGGGTAAGTCACGGTCAGGTCATCAGGATTGGTGACGTTCGAGCTGGACGGGCTGAGCTGAATGCCGGGGTCGGTTTCGGACCATTCCGGTTGATAAGGTATGACGTGTTTGTTGCTCAGGGTTACCGACTTCCATTCAACGCCATGAGGAAACAGGAAGCCGCCGGGAATATTGAGATTGAAAGGAAAGACCGGCTGCAAGTCCGTGAGGTAGTCGGAGCTGGCGTCCTTGTGCAGCACGAACAGGCCGTTGATGAAGGTGTCGACCAGTGCCTGCGGTGTTGGATAGTGCTTGAGCACGCCGAGGGCGTCTTCGCCGTATTCGATTTTCAACGGAGTGGCGTCGAGCTTGAGCTGAGCACGTTCGAGCAACAGCAGCGAGCCGCCGAGTTCGGTGACGGCATCCTTGAGTTTCGGGTCGGTGATGGCGTCCAGAGACTGTTCGAACTTCGCGGTCTTTTCTTCGAGGCTGGCGGGGCGTTTTTCCTCGGCGGGCGAGCAGCCGCCCAGCAGAAAGGCAAAGCAAATTCCGGCGGTCGTCAACGGTAAGCGCACATCCATTTCCAGTCGTCCTGTCCACTGTCGCTAGGCGGTCAATGGTTTGGACAGTAGCAGAAATAAACTGGCGTACACACGCAGGTCGCGGATTTTCGGGCGGTTTCTGGCTGTCACGGCGGGCTGGTATACTCGGCGCCGATTACAACCCCCAAGTGTGAGAGTCAATGGAACGCTTTATCGAAAATGCAATGTACGCCTCGCGCTGGCTGCTGGCGCCGATCTATTTCGGGCTGTCCCTTGGGCTGCTGGCGCTGGCACTGAAATTTTTCCAGGAAGTCTTCCACGTCATTCCCAACGTGTTTTCGATGGCCGAGTCGGATCTGATCCTCGTGCTGCTGTCGCTGATCGACATGGCACTGGTGGGCGGCTTGCTGGTGATGGTGATGATTTCCGGCTACGAGAACTTCGTCTCGCAACTGGATATCGACGAAAGCAAAGAGAAGCTCAACTGGCTCGGCACCATGGATTCTTCGTCGCTGAAGATGAAAGTGGCGGCCTCGATCGTGGCGATTTCCTCGATCCACCTGCTGCGGATCTTCATGGACGCGAAGAACGTCGATCCCGAGCACCTGAAGTGGTACGTGATCATCCACATGACCTTCGTGATCTCGGCGTTTGCCATGGGTTACCTGGACAAGCTGACCAAGCACTGATCAATCTTTGATCACGGTTGGTAAACACCGCCCGTCTGTTGCGAAACAGACGGGCGGTGTCATTTTTGGCTTGTGCTTTGGCCCGCGCGGGCATATCCCTGTAGGCGTCTTGAGTCACCACTGCATGAGGTGCGTTCATGAACCTGCAAGAGCTGAATGCGTACGCCATCGCCGGCAAGGTCGATGAGCTGAACCTGATTTCCATGGAAGGCGGGATTTACCTGCTGGAAGCGCGGATGCATGGGGCGGCGTTTCCGCTGAACGATGCCAAGGGCGGGATGTTTCATTTGCGCTCGGTGGAGCATGCACGGGATGTGCTGCATCTGTTTCCGGTACTGCCACTCAACCTGGTGCACAACCTTGTGCATGACGAAATGTGCGGGTTGCGCGGCGATGCTGAAGAAAGTCTGAAACTGCCGATTGCCTGGCGTTCTGCCCTGTAGGGCCCGGCGCGCCATCGTTGGAGCATCTGTGCTAGTCTGCTCGCCCTTTTGGTTCCGGGCGCGCCGGGACGCGCTGTGCTCGCACGGCGAGTCTTGTGGCCGTCCGCACAGCGGAGCAGTGTCATGTCCGAAGTAAATCTGTCCACCGACGAAACCCGCGTCAGCTACGGTATCGGCCGTCAGTTGGGCGACCAACTGCGCGACAACCCGCCACCGGGCGTTAACCTGGACGCCATCCTGGCTGGTCTGACCGACGCTTTCGCCGGTAAGGAAAGCCGTGTTGGTCAGGAAGAAATGTCCGCCAGCTTCAAAGTGATCCGCGAGATCATGCAAGCCGAAGCGGCTGCCAAAGCTGAAGCCGCTGCTGGCGAAGGCCTGGCGTTCCTGGCTGATAACGCCAAGCGCGACGGCATCACCACGCTGGCTTCCGGTCTGCAATTCGAAGTGCTGACTCAGGGTGAAGGCGCCAAGCCGACCCGTGAAGACCAGGTTCGCACTCACTACCACGGCACACTGATCGACGGCACTGTGTTCGACAGCTCCTACGAGCGTGGCCAGCCTGCAGAATTCCCGGTTGGCGGCGTGATCGCTGGCTGGACCGAAGCCCTGCAACTGATGAATGCCGGCAGCAAATGGCGTCTGTACGTGCCGAGCGAACTGGCTTACGGCGCTCAAGGCGTTGGCAGCATCCCGCCGCACAGCGTTCTGGTGTTCGACGTCGAGCTGCTCGACGTTCTGTAAGACCTGGCCTGTCCATGTGACCGGCTAATGTGGGAGCGAGCTTGCTCGCGAAGGCTTTGTGTCAGTCAGCATCGATGTTGAATGATCCACCGCTTTCGCGAGCAAGCTCACTCCTACAGTTTTTACGGAGCTACTCATAGTTCTATCTTGTGCTGCAATTCACTGGTCGGGCGCAACGCCCGGGCATAGCAGAACAGGAACAGATTTCGCACCAGCTCCTTGAGCACCAGCGGCTCGCTGGAATTCAGGCTGCTGACGTCCAGATCACCCTGATCCTGCAGTTCATGCAAGGCTTCTTCTTCAAGCACCGCACAGACTTCCCCGGTTTCCCGATGGAGGATTCTGAGGTACGGATGTGGGCGGTCCAGCCAGGCGTCGATCAAATAAGTCATGGGTCTCATCTCCTTGAAAGGTTTCAATGAGAATAATTCTTATTCGTCAAATAGCAAGTGCCTATTGGCGTAATGCGATTTTTTCCGGGTAAAGATTGCGTAAGGTCAAAACGGCTGGCGTTTGGCTATTGCGTGGTCTGGCTGGGGGGCAAAGCGGGGGAGGGCGAAGCTCCATCCCGCGTCTGGCGCGGGATGGAAGACAGCAGGCTCAGACTTTTCTGACGAACTCGGACTTGAGTTTCATCGGGCCGATGCCGTCGATCTTGCAGTCGATGTCGTGGTCGCCATCGCACAGGCGGATGTTCTTGACCTTGGTGCCGACCTTGACCACCAGCGAAGTGCCTTTGACCTTGAGGTCCTTGATCACGGTGATGGTGTCGCCGTCCTGCAGGACGTTACCGACCGAATCTTTCTTCACGGCATCATCAGACGCCACTTCGGCTTCGCCGCCGGCGGACCACTCGTGGGCGCACTCCGGGCACACCAGTTGGGTACCGTCTTCATAAGCGTATTCGGAATTGCATTTCGGGCAGGGTGGCAACGTGCTCACTAAGGCTCCTTGGTTTGAGGATCGCTAAAAGTCGCACATTGTATAGGGTTTTACACGGAGGCGGGCATAGCGCAGAAACAACTGTGGGAGCGAGCCTGCTCGCGAAGGCGTCAGGTCAGTCAACATTGATGTCGACTGGCAGATAGCTTTCGCGAGCAGGCTCGCTCCCACAAAGGGCCGAATCAGTGCGTGCGGGCGACCGCGAACTCGCTCAGCTCAACCAGCGCATCGCGATATTCGCTGGCTGGCAGTGCGTCGAGGCACTTGATCGCACGGGCCACGTAATCACGAGCCAGTTGCGCGGTGTACTCCAGCGAACCGGATGCTTCCACGGCAATGCGGATGCTTTCCAGATCCTCGATCCCGCCTTTCTGAATCGCCTGACGCACCAGAGCAGCCTGTTCCGGCGTGCCTTCGCGCATGGTGTAGATCAGCGGCAGGGTCGGCTTGCCTTCGGCCAGATCGTCACCGACGTTCTTGCCCAGGGTTTCCGCGTCGCCCTTGTAGTCCAGCAGGTCGTCGACCAGCTGGAACGCCACGCCGAGGTGATCGCCGAAGGTGCGCAGGGCTTCGCTCTGCTCGGCGCTGGCTCCGGCCAGTGCAGCGGCGCTGTGGGTCGAGGCCTCGAAGAGCATCGCGGTCTTGCCGCGGATGACTTCCATGTAGGTCTCTTCGGTGGTGCTGGCGTCGCGAACCTTGGACAGTTGCAACACTTCGCCTTCAGCGATGATGCGCGTGGCCTGGGACAGGATCTTCATGACTGGCATCGAACCCAGTTCGACCATCATTTCGAACGAGCGCGAGTACAGGAAGTCGCCGACCAGTACGCTCGGAGCATTGCCCCACATGGCGTTGGCGGTCGAACGGCCACGGCGCATGCCGGACATGTCGACCACGTCGTCATGCAGCAAAGTCGCGGTGTGCAGGAATTCGATGGTGGCGGCCAGCAGGCGCATGTCATCGCCTTCGCGACCCAGGGCCTTGCCACACAGCAGCACTAATAAAGGACGCAGGCGTTTGCCGCCGGCCGACGTAATGTAATCGCCGATTTTCGAGACCAGCGGTACTCGGGAAGTCAGCTGCTTCTTGATGATGCCGTCGACGGCGTTAAAATCGTCCGCCACCGCGCGGTAGAAAGCTTGGGGTTGCATCAGAGACAGTTGCTCCAGAAGGGTTGCGCGGCATGCTAGGACCCACGTCGGCAGGTGTCAAGGCGCGATGGACGGCCTATTGCAAGGCGCTCGTGCCTTGCGTACAATCGCGCACCCTGAACTTCCTGGGCAGCACCTGCCTTACGCAATTGCAAGCGGGCCTTCCAGCCCCATGCAGCCATGCCAGCCAATACCTCTTCTTATAAAGAGCTGGGTGAGCAGGATTATCGGAGAAATACCATGTCTTATGCAGTAATCGTTACTGGCGGCAAGCAGTACAAAGTCGCCCCAGGTGAATACCTGAAGATCGAAAAACTGGAAATCGCTACCGGCGAATCCGTTACCTTTGATCGCGTTCTGTTGGTTGCCAATGGCGACGAAGTGAACATCGGCGCTCCAGTTGTTGCTGGCGCTACTGTTGTGGCTGAAGTGATCTCCCAAGGTCGTCACGATAAAGTCCGCATCATCAAGTTCCGTCGTCGTAAGCACCACATGAAGCGTATGGGCCACCGCCAGTGGTACACCGAGATCAAAATCACCGGTATTCAGGCTTAATTTCAGCCTAATTCCTCACTAGGAGAATTGAACTCATGGCACACAAAAAAGCTGGTGGTAGTACCCGTAACGGTCGCGACTCAGAAGCCAAACGCCTTGGCGTCAAGATGTATGGCGGCCAGAAAATCATTCCGGGCAACATCATCGTGCGTCAGCGCGGCACCCAATTCCACGCCGGTTACGGTGTTGGCATGGGTAAAGATCACACCCTCTTCGCTAAAATCGAAGGCGTGATCAAGTTTGAAGTAAAAGGCGCGTTCAACCGCCGTTACGTGAGCGTTGTCGCAGCTTAATTGCGCAATCGCTGGAAAAGCCCTGTCTCGCGACGGGGCTTTTTCGTTTGTGGGGTGAGTCTCTTGCAAAACTGTTTGTATGGGCTGTCGGCGTGCGATGCAGGTCGTGTTTTGGGGTCGCTGCGCTCATTTTTGCAAGAGTCTTATGTCTTGATTGTTTTTCGGCTCGTCCGTATGGCGAGAGGCGTTGGTTATGAAGTTTGTTGATGAAGTATCGATTCGCGTAAAGGCTGGTGATGGCGGTAATGGCGCCATGAGTTTCCGTCGGGAAAAATTCATCGAGAACGGTGGCCCGAACGGTGGTGATGGCGGTGATGGCGGTTCCATCTACATGATGGCCGACGAAAACCTCAACACCCTGGTCGACTACCGTTACACCCGGCACTTCGATGCCGAGCGTGGCTCCAACGGTGGCAGCACTGACTGCACCGGCAAGAAAGGTGAAGACCTGATCCTGCGGGTTCCGGTCGGCACTACCGTGATCGACTCCGCTACCCAGGAAGTCATCGGCGACCTGACCAAGGCTGGTCAGAAGTTGATGGTTGTACAGGGCGGCTGGCACGGTCTGGGCAACACCCGTTTCAAATCCAGTACCAACCGTGCGCCGCGTCAGACTACTCCGGGCAAGCCGGGTGAGCAGCGCGACCTGAAACTGGAAATGAAAGTGCTGGCTGACGTTGGTCTGCTGGGCTTGCCGAACGCCGGTAAAAGTACCTTTATCCGTTCGGTGTCGGCTGCCAAGCCGAAAGTTGCCGATTACCCGTTCACCACGCTGGTGCCGAACCTCGGTGTGGTCAGCGTCGATCGCTGGAAGAGCTTCGTCATTGCCGACATTCCGGGCTTGATCGAAGGCGCTTCCGACGGTGCCGGCCTGGGTATTCGCTTCCTCAAGCACTTGTCGCGTACGCGTCTGCTGCTGCATCTCGTCGACATGGCGCCGCTGGATGACACCAGTGCTCCGGATGCCGCTGAAGTGATCGTCAACGAGCTGATCAAGTTCAGCCCGTCCCTGGCTGAGCGTGATCGCTGGCTGGTGCTGAACAAGTGCGACCAGATCCTTGAAGAAGAGCACGATGCTCGCGTCAAGGAAATCGTTGATCGCCTGGAATGGACCGGTCCGGTTTACGTGATCTCGGCTATTTCCAAGCTCGGTACCGAGCGTCTGTGCCACGACATCATGCGCTACATGGAAGATCGTCTCGATCGCCTGGCCAATGATCCTGCGTACAAGGAAGAGCTGGCCGATCTCGATCAGCGCATCGAAGACGAAGCTCGTGCGCAATTGCAGGCGCTGGACGACAAGCGTGCCCTGCGTCGCAGCGGCGTGAAGTCGGTCCATGACATCGGCGACGATGATTGGGATGAAGAAGATGTAGATGATGAAGATGGTCCGGAAATCATTTACGTGCGTGACTGATCTGTTGCGATAAACTAAAACGCCGCTCAATCGAGCGGCGTTTTAGTATCTGGAAATCGGTAATCAAGAATAACGTCACGGGCAGCGCTGGGTCGCGCTGCCCTCAAGCTAAGGTTGAAGATGATGCGGAGCAAGGTGACAGGTGCGCAGCGTTGGGTCGTGAAGATCGGCAGCGCGTTGCTGACGGCTGACGGCAAAGGGCTTGATCGCAAGGCAATGGGTGTCTGGGTTGAGCAGATGGTGGCCTTGCATGAGGCTGGCGTCGAGTTGGTGCTGGTGTCCTCCGGGGCAGTGGCCGCCGGCATGAGTCGCTTGGGCTGGACCGCACGACCCAGTGCGATGCATGAGCTCCAGGCGGCCGCTGCTATCGGTCAGATGGGTCTGGTGCAGGCTTGGGAATCAAGCTTCGCCGAGCATGGCCGGCACACGGCGCAGATTCTCCTGACCCATGACGACCTGTCCGACCGCAAGCGCTACCTGAACGCCCGCAGCACCTTGCGTGCGCTGGTCGAGTTGAAAGTGATTCCGGTGATCAATGAAAATGACACCGTGGTCACTGACGAAATCCGTTTCGGTGACAACGACACGCTGGCGGCGCTGGTGGCCAACCTGGTCGAGGCCGATCTGCTGGTGATCCTCACGGATCGCGACGGCATGTTCGACGCTGATCCGCGCAATAATCCTGATGCGCAGATGATTTACGAGGCGCGTGCCGATGATCCGGCGCTGGATGCGGTGGCGGGTGGAACCGGTGGGGCGCTCGGTCGTGGTGGCATGCAGACCAAGTTGCGTGCGGCGCGTCTGGCGGCTCGTTCCGGTGCGCACACCATCATCGTCGGTGGGCGTCTGGAGCGCGTACTGGATCGTCTCAAGACTGGCGAGCGCATCGGCACTTTGCTGTCGCCTGAGCGCGGCATGCTCGCGGCGCGCAAGCAGTGGCTGGCCGGTCATCTGCAAACCCGCGGCACGCTGGTGCTGGATGATGGCGCGGTTTCGGCGCTGTCCCAAGGCAATAAAAGCCTGCTGCCGGTAGGTGTGAAGCTGGTGCGGGGCAGCTTCCGTCGCGGTGAAATGGTGGTTTGCGTGGCGCCGGATGGTCGCGAGATTGCTCGGGGTCTGGCGAACTACAGTGCGCTTGAGGCGCAAAAGATCATCGGTCAGTCGTCGGATGCAATTGTCGGCTTGCTGGGTTACATGGCTGAGCCGGAACTGGTTCATCGTGACAATCTGATTCTGGTGTAAGGATAAATTCGATGCGTGTAGCAAAAGGATTGTTGGGTCTGCTGATGGCGATGCCATTGCTGGCCTCGGCCGAAGAAATCGGTCAGGTGTCGACGGTGTTCAAATTTGTTGGCCCGAATGACCGGATCGTGGTCGAAGCCTTTGATGATCCGAAGGTCGAGGGCGTGACCTGCTATCTGTCGCGCGCCAAGACTGGCGGTGTGAAGGGCGGTTTGGGTTTGGCCGAAGATCGTGCTGAGGCCTCTATCGCTTGCCGTCAGGTGGGTCCGATCAACTTCAAGGGCGAGTTGAAGGATGGCGATGAGGTGTTCAAGGAGCGCACGTCGCTGGTGTTCAAGACCATGCAGGTGGTGCGTTTCCTCGACAAGAAGCGCAATACTCTGGTGTATCTGGTCTACAGCGATCGCCTGATTGAAGGTAGTCCGCAGAATGCGGTGACGGCGATCCCGATCCTGCCATGGGCCCCGGTCCACCAATAACAACGTAAAACCAATGTAGGAGTGAGCCTGCTCGCGATAGAGGTGTAACAGTCAATATTGATGTCGACTGATACTTAGCTATCGCGAGCAGGCTCACTCCTACATTTTTTTTGCGATGGATTCGTCAAATCGCAGGCAATAAAAAACCGACCCTAAGGTCGGTTTTTTAATGACTACGTCGATTAAGCAGCAGTTTTCAGTGCTTTGACGTGGCCATTCAGGCGGCTCTTATGGCGAGCAGCCTTGTTCTTGTGGATGATGCCTTTATCGGCCATGCGGTCGATAACTGGCACGGCCAGAACGTATGCAGCTTGAGCTTTTTCAGCGTCTTTTGCGTCGATGGCCTTAACTACATTCTTGATGTAGGTACGAACCATGGAACGCAGGCTGGCGTTGTGGCTGCGACGCTTCTCAGCCTGTTTTGCACGTTTTTTGGCGGAAGGTGTGTTGGCCACCGTCGAGCTCCTCGAAAGACTTTTTAGGAAATAGCAAACAAAATAGGCCGCGAATCATGCCGATGAAGAGAAGTCTTGTCAAGGGCGCTTGAAACGTTCCGCTAAGTGGTAGGTGTAAAGAGGCGGGATATTTATTTCCGGCGCTTGACCTGTAAACTCGCGAGCTTTGGCTCTGTGCTGTTGCGGCGCGGAGTATCGCACAAGTAGGCGCATTGTTCGCCTGCTGTTTATCGACAGGCACAAATTCCCTCAATGAATCTGCTCAAATCGTTGGCCGCCGTCAGCTCTATCACTATGGTTTCCCGGGTTCTGGGCTTTGTTCGGGATACCCTGATTGCACGTACGTTCGGCGCCGGGATGGCGACCGATGCCTTCTTTATCGCCTTCAAGCTGCCCAATTTGTTGCGCAGGATTTTCGCGGAAGGGGCGTTTTCCCAGGCATTTGTGCCGATTCTCGCGGAATACAAAAGTCAGAAGGGTGATGAGGCAACTCGCACTTTCATTGCCTACGTCACGGGTCTGCTGACGTTGGTGCTGGCATTGGTTACCGCGCTGGGCATGATCGCCGCGCCGTGGGTGATCTGGGCGACGGCCCCGGGTTTTGCCGATACGCCGGAAAAATTCCAGCTGACCTCTGACCTGTTGCGGGTGACCTTCCCCTATATATTGCTGATCTCGCTGTCGTCTCTGGCCGGCGCGATTCTCAATACCTGGAACCGTTTTTCGGTGCCGGCGTTCGTGCCGACGCTACTTAACGTCAGCATGATCGTCTTCGCGCTGTTCCTGACGCCGTACTTCGATCCTCCGGTCATGGCCCTCGGCTGGGCGGTGCTGGTCGGTGGTCTGGCGCAGTTGCTCTATCAACTGCCACACCTGAAAAAGATCGGCATGCTGGTACTGCCGCGCCTGAATCTGCGCGATACCGGTGTCTGGCGGGTGATGAAACAGATGCTGCCGGCGATCCTCGGCGTCTCGGTGAGCCAGATTTCCCTGATCATCAACACCATCTTCGCCTCGTTTCTGGTCGCCGGCTCGGTGTCGTGGATGTATTACGCCGACCGTTTGATGGAGTTGCCGTCCGGGGTGTTGGGCGTGGCACTGGGCACGATCTTGTTGCCGACCTTGGCAAAAACCTACGCCAGCAAGGATCGCCACGAGTATTCGCGAATCCTCGATTGGGGCTTGCGCCTGTGCTTTGTACTGGTGCTGCCGTGTTCCCTGGCGCTGGGGATTCTTGCCGAGCCGTTGACCGTTTCGCTGTTCCAGTACGGCCAGTTCAGTGGCTTTGATGCCGAGATGACTCAGCGAGCGCTGATTGCCTATTCGGTCGGTCTGCTCGGGATTATCGTGATCAAAGTGTTGGCGCCGGGCTTCTATGCACAACAGAACATTCGTACGCCGGTAAAAATCGCGATTTTTACTCTGATCGTTACCCAACTGTTCAACCTGGTGCTGATTGGTCCGCTGGCCCACGCTGGTCTGGCGTTGGCGATCAGTGCCGGTGCCTGCCTGAATGCCGGGCTGCTGTTCTATCAGTTGCGCAAACAACAGATGTATCAGCCGCAACCGGGCTGGGCCAAGTTCGGTTTCAAACTGGTGGTGGCGGTGGCGGTGATGTCGGCGGTATTGCTGATCGGCATGCATTTCATGCCGGCCTGGGATCAGGGCCACATGCTTGAGCGCTTCCTGCGCCTGGGCGCATTGGTAGCGGCGGGCGTGGTGACGTATTTCGGTATGTTGCTGCTGATGGGCTTCCGTTTGCGCGACTTCAATCGCAAGGCGCTGAGCTGAGGTTTTGACCTCGATAAACCGGGGCGAGCCGGCAGTTTTGTCGGTTCGTTCACTTTGGGTTACGGAGTTGCCTGTCGTCGGCCGCCGGGTGTGGTTATAATCGACCACTTTATGAGCAAGAAGCGCGTTATGCAGCTGGTTCGAGGCCTCCACAACTTGCGCCCCCAGCATCGGGGCTGCGTCGCCACTATTGGCAACTTTGACGGTGTTCACCGTGGTCACCAGGCTATCCTGGCCCGACTGCGTGAGCGTGCGCTCGAGTTGGGCGTACCCAGCTGCGTGGTGATTTTCGAGCCGCAGCCACGGGAATTCTTTGCTCCCGAGACCGCGCCGGCACGTCTGGCCCGGCTGCGCGACAAGCTGCAGTTGCTGGCCGCCGAAGGCGTCGACCGGGTCTTGTGCCTGGCGTTCAACCAGCGTTTGAGCAAGCTCAGCGCCAGTGAATTCGTCGACACCATTCTGGTCGACGGCCTCGGTGTGCAGCATCTGGAGGTCGGTGACGACTTCCGCTTCGGTTGCGACCGCCTCGGCGATTTCGATTTCCTGCTGCAAGCCGGACAGGTTCACGGTTTTACCGTCGAAGCCGCGCAAACCGTCGAGCTGGATGGCATTCGCGTCAGCAGCACTCAGGTGCGCAACGCGTTGGCCGCCGCCGATTTTGCCTTGGCCGAACGCCTGCTCGGCCGTCCGTACCGGATCGCCGGTCGTGTGCTGCATGGCCAGAAACTGGCCCGGCAATTGGGTACGCCCACTGCCAACGTTCAACTCAAGCGTCGTCGCGTGCCGTTCACCGGGGTTTATCTGGTGGATGTGGACATCGACGGCAAGACCTGGCCCGGCGTCGCCAATATCGGCGTGCGGCCCACGGTACAAGGTGATGGCAAGGCCCACCTTGAAGTCCATCTTTTAGATTTTGCCGGCGATCTGTATGACCGGCGTTTGACGGTGGTTTTCCACCAAAAGCTGCGTGAAGAGCAGCGATTCGCCTCTCTGGAGGCGCTGAAAACGGCGATCAACGCGGATGTCGCCGCCGCCCGTGCACTAGCCGCACCTAGCGCCCATCGCTAATGAAGAGCCTTAAATGACCGACTATAAAGCCACGCTAAACCTTCCGGACACCGCCTTCCCAATGAAGGCCGGCCTGCCACAGCGCGAACCGCAGATCCTGCAGCGCTGGGACAGTATTGGCCTGTACGGAAAGTTGCGCGAAATTGGCAAGGATCGTCCGAAGTTCGTCCTGCACGACGGCCCTCCGTACGCCAACGGCACGATCCACATCGGTCACGCGCTGAACAAGATTCTCAAGGACATGATCATCCGCTCGAAAACCCTTTCGGGTTTCGACGCGCCGTATGTTCCGGGTTGGGACTGCCACGGCCTGCCGATCGAGCACAAGGTTGAAGTGACCCACGGCAAGAACCTGGGCGCGGACAAGACCCGTGAACTGTGCCGTGCTTACGCCACCGAGCAGATCGAAGGGCAGAAGTCCGAATTCATCCGTCTCGGCGTGCTGGGCGACTTCGCCAACCCGTACAAGACCATGGACTTCAAGAACGAGGCCGGTGAAATCCGCGCCCTCGCCGAAATCGTCAAGGGCGGCTTCGTGTTCAAGGGCCTCAAGCCTGTGAACTGGTGCTTCGATTGCGGTTCGGCGCTGGCCGAAGCCGAAGTCGAGTACGAGAACAAGAAGTCCTCGACCATCGACGTAGCGTTCCCGATTGCCGACGAAGCCAGGCTGGCTGCCGCTTTCGGTCTGCCGTCGCTGGGCAAACCTGCCTCGATCGTGATCTGGACCACCACCCCGTGGACCATCCCGGCCAACCAGGCGCTGAACGTTCACCCGGAATTCAACTACGCACTGGTCGACATTGGCGACAAGCTGCTGGTACTGGCTGAAGAGCTGGTCGAGTCCTGCCTGCAACGCTACGGCGTGGAAGGTTCGGTCATCGCGACCACTACCGGTAAAGAACTGGAACTGATCAACTTCCGTCACCCGTTCTATGATCGTCTGTCGCCGGTGTACCTGGCCGACTACGTCGAATTGGGCGCTGGCACTGGCGTGGTTCACTCCGCTCCGGCCTACGGCGTGGACGACTTCGTGACCTGCAAGAAATACGGCATGGTCAACGACGACATCCTCAACCCGGTTCAGAGCAACGGTGTTTACGTGCCGACGCTGGAATTCTTCGGCGGCCAGTTCATCTGGAAGGCCAACCCGGCCATCGTCGACAAGCTGATCGAAGTCGGTGCGTTGCTGCACACCACCGTCATCGAACACAGCTACATGCACTGCTGGCGTCACAAGACGCCGCTGATCTACCGCGCCACCGCGCAGTGGTTCATCGGTATGGACAAAGAGCCGGCGACTGGCGAAACCCTGCGCAAACGCGCGATCAAGGCTATCGAAGAAACCAAGTTCGTTCCGGCCTGGGGTCAGGCGCGCCTGCACTCGATGATCGCCAACCGTCCGGACTGGTGCATCTCCCGTCAGCGTAACTGGGGCGTGCCGATCCCGTTCTTCCTGAACAAGGAAAGCGGCGAGCTGCACCCACGCACCGTCGAGCTGATGGAAGAAGTTGCCAAGCGCGTCGAAGTCGAAGGCATCGAAGCCTGGTTCAAGATGGACGCTGCCGAGTTGCTCGGTGACGAAGCGCCGCTGTACGACAAGATCAGCGACACCCTCGACGTCTGGTTCGATTCGGGCACCACGCACTGGCACGTCCTGCGTGGTTCGCACCCGATGGGTCACGAGACCGGCCCGCGTGCCGATCTGTACCTGGAAGGTTCCGACCAACACCGTGGCTGGTTCCACTCGTCGCTGCTGACCGGTTGCGCCATCGATAACCACGCGCCATACCGCGAACTGCTGACCCACGGCTTCACCGTCGACGAAGCCGGGCGCAAGATGTCCAAATCGCTGGGCAACGTGATCGCGCCGCAGAAGGTCAACGACACCCTGGGCGCCGACATCATGCGTCTGTGGGTCGCTTCGACCGACTACTCGGGTGAGATGGCGGTTTCCGATCAGATCCTGCAACGCAGTGCGGACGCCTACCGGCGTATCCGTAACACCGCGCGCTTCCTGCTCTCGAACCTGACCGGTTTCAACCCGGCCACCGACATTTTGCCGGCCGAAGAAATGCTCGCGCTGGATCGTTGGGCGGTGGATCGCACGCTGCTGCTGCAACGCGAGTTGCAAGAGCACTACGGCGAATACCGTTTCTGGAACGTCTACTCGAAGATCCACAATTTCTGCGTGCAGGAATTGGGCGGTTTCTACCTCGACATCATCAAGGACCGTCAGTACACCACTGGCGCCAACAGCAAGGCTCGTCGTTCGGCGCAGACCGCGCTGTATCACATCTCCGAGGCGCTGGTGCGCTGGATCGCGCCGATCCTCGCGTTCACCGCCGACGAACTGTGGGAATACCTGCCGGGCGAGCGTAACGAGTCGGTCATGCTCAACACCTGGTACGAAGGTCTGACCGAATTGCCGGAAGGCTTCGAACTGGGTCGCGCCTACTGGGAGCGGGTCATGGCGGTGAAGGTTGCCGTGAACAAGGAAATGGAAATCCAGCGCGCCGCGAAAGTGGTCGGTGGCAACCTGCAAGCCGAAGTCACGTTGTTCGCTGAAGACGACCTGAGCGCCGATCTGGCCAAACTGAGCAACGAACTGCGCTTCGTGCTGATCACCTCGACCGCCAGCGTTGCACCCTTCGTGCAGGCTCCGGCCGATGCCGTGGTCACCGAAGTCGGCGGGCTGAAGCTGAAGATCGTCAAATCGGCCTTCCCGAAGTGCGCCCGTTGCTGGCACTGCCGCGAAGACGTCGGCGTGAACCCGGAGCATCCGGAAATCTGCGGTCGTTGCGTGGACAACATCAGCGGCGCTGGCGAGGTTCGTCACTATGCCTAATGCCGTTGGCCGTTTCGGACGGTTGGGCTGGCTCTGGTTGAGTTTGCTGGTTCTGGTCATTGACCAGGCCAGCAAGTTCTACTTCGAAGGCAAGCTCGAGATGTACCAGCAGATTGTGATCATTCCCGATTACTTCAGCTGGACCCTGGCTTACAACACCGGTGCTGCGTTCAGCTTCCTGGCTGACAGCTCCGGCTGGCAGCGCTGGCTGTTCGCCCTGATCGCGATTGCGGTCAGTGCGGTGCTGGTGGTCTGGCTCAAGCGCCTGGGTCGCAACGAAACCTGGCTGGCCGTCGCTCTGGCGCTGGTGCTGGGTGGCGCACTGGGCAATCTGTATGACCGCATTGCCCTGGGCCATGTGATCGATTTCATTCTGGTGCACTGGCAGAACCGCTGGTACTTCCCGGCGTTCAACTTCGCCGACAGCGCGATCAGCGTAGGCGCGGTGATGCTGGCACTGGATATGTTCAAATCCAAGAAAACCGGAGAAACCGTTCATGACTGAAGCTGAACAACGCATCGGCCAGAACACGGAAGTCACTTTGCACTTTGCCTTGCGCCTGGAAAACGGCGACACCGTCGACAGCACTTTCGACAAGGCTCCGGCCACGTTCAAGGTCGGCGATGGCAACCTGTTGCCGGGTTTCGAAGCGGCATTGTTCGGCTTCAAGGCCGGTGACAAGCGCACTCTGACAGTTGAACCGGAAAACGCTTTCGGTCAGCCGAACCCGCAGAACGTGCAGATCATCCCGCGTTCGCAGTTCGCCGACATGGAGCTATCGCCGGGTTTGCTGGTGATCTTCAACGATGCGGCCAATACTGAGCTGCCGGGCGTGGTGAAAGAGTTCGACGACACGCAAGTGACCATCGACTTCAACCACCCGCTGGCTGGCAAGACATTGACCTTTGACGTGGAAATCTTCTCCGTCAAAGCGCTCTGAGTAACAAAGCAGAACCACTGTGGGAGCGAGCTTGCTCGCGAATGCTGACTGACATTCAACATTTAAGTTGTCTGACACACCGCTTTCGTGAGCAAGCTCACTCCCACAATGTTTTCCATCGTTTTCGCTATTTCTTGCGCGCAAGACACGAGGCACAGCATGCAAATCAAACTCGCCAACCCCCGTGGCTTCTGCGCCGGCGTGGACCGGGCGATCGAAATCGTCAACCGCGCCCTCGAAGTCTTCGGGCCGCCGATCTACGTGCGTCATGAAGTGGTGCACAACAAGTTCGTGGTCGAAGACCTGCGCAGCCGTGGCGCGATCTTCGTCGAAGAACTGGATCAGGTGCCGGACGACGTCATCGTGATCTTCAGTGCTCACGGCGTTTCCCAGGCTGTGCGTACCGAAGCTTCCGGCCGTGGCCTGAAAGTGTTCGACGCTACCTGCCCACTAGTCACCAAGGTGCACATCGAAGTCGCGAAATACAGCCGCGATGGTCGTGAGTGCATTCTGATCGGCCACGCCGGTCACCCGGAAGTCGAAGGCACCATGGGCCAGTACGACTCCAGCAATGGTGGCGCTATCTACCTGGTCGAAGACGAGAAAGACGTTGCCGAACTGCAAGTGCACGACCCGGAAAAACTGGCGTTCGTGACCCAGACTACGTTGTCGATGGACGACACCAGTCGCGTCATCGATGCCCTGCGCACACGTTTCCCGGCCATCGGTGGCCCGCGCAAGGACGACATTTGCTACGCCACGCAAAACCGTCAGGACGCGGTCAAGCAACTGGCCGACGAATGCGACGTAGTGTTGGTGGTCGGGAGCCCGAACAGCTCCAACTCCAACCGTTTGCGTGAACTGGCTGAGCGCATGGCCACTCCGGCCTACCTGATCGACGGCGCCGAAGACCTGCAACAGAGCTGGTTCGACGGTGTCGAGCGTATCGGCATCACCGCCGGTGCTTCTGCGCCGGAAGTGTTGGTGCGTGGCGTGATTCAGCAATTGCAGGCTTGGGGTGCAACCGGCGCCGATGAGCTCGCCGGGCGCGAAGAGAACATCACGTTCTCGATGCCTAAAGAACTGCGCGTCCGTTCGATTTAACGCTTTTCGCCTTCTGGCACCGCGCCTGTTCAGCCTTTTCGCTGCCCAGGCGCACTCGACCGGTCGCCGCCAGCACCACCTGGAGCTGGCTGACCGGCTCGTGAGCCGAGCAGATGTGTAACGTCCCTGCCTGAAACGCCCGCCCGGGCATCAGCGGTTGTCCCAGACTGCTGAACCGTACATAACGACTGACCGCCCAATTGCCGACAATCGGAACCCGCGCATCACCTGCGCGCTCGATCAGCAGCGGGTTGCTGCTGTCCTCCGCTCCTTTGCCGCTGATATCCAGAATGATCCGCCAGCCCTGACTCCAGTCGCCGTTGATGCCATAAATCACCACGCTCTGATTGCGGGTGATGGCCATGCTGCGTGCGTTGCGAATACCGTCGAGCAACGACTGCGCGGCCTGATCGCGATGATTCGACTCTCTCAACGCGGCGAACGCCGGGCTGACCAGCAGCAGAACAATTGCGCCGATTGCCAGTCCCATAAGCAGTTCAATCAGACTGAAGCCCTGTTGCGGCATGACGATTTCCTCCGTGGATGGTGCTGCGCGGTGCAATCCGTGCACCGCGCAGGGCAAATCAACCGACACAGGTCGGCCGAATGTTCTAGCGTGTAACTGGTATAGCCGACGGCAACGGAGGGCATCGATGGATCATCATTCAAAAGGTTTCACGCTGATCGAGTTGTTGGTCGCGGTCGCCGTGTTTGTGATCCTCATCACCCTGGCGGTGCCGGGGTTTACCCGATCGGTGCAAGGCAGCAGGGCCGATACCGAAATGGGCGACCTGCAACGGGCAATCAATTACGCACGCCTTGAAGCGATTGATCGAGGCACGACCCTGCGGCTGCGTCCGACCGCTGGTGGCAGCGTCTGGACCGGCGAATTGTCGGTCTACGACAGTACTGGCACTCCGGCCAATGTATTGCGGGTTGTTCCAGCGATGAGCAGCGGTGCGACTCTGACGCTAACCTCAGGAGTGACCGCGCTGGATTTCAACAATCTGGGTGGTCTGGCGGCCCCGTCTACGGCGGTGGTCATCAGCTACACGCTGGGAACGCAAAGCAGGACGCTTAACGTGTGTCTGAACGGACGAATTCAATTGGGTGGAAGTTGCGGATGAGGGCAGGGAGCGCAGGTGCACAGGAGGGCATGACGCTGATCGAGGTACTGGTCGCGCTGCTGATTCTGACGGTCGGGATTTTGGGGGCCGCAGCCGTCCAGTTGAATTCGCTGAAATACACCGACAGTTCGCGGATGACCAGTCAGGCGAGCTTCATCGCCTACGACATGATGGATCGCATCCGGGCCAACTCTGGCGCCGATTACACCGTTACCCCACCGACCTCGGGCAACCTGAACGTTTCCCGAGATCAGGATCTCTACGATTTCACCACCAATATCGTCAATTTCGGCGGGCCGACCGCCACCGGCACCATCGCCCTCAGTCAGCGGGTGTACACCATCACCATCAACTGGAATGACTCGCGGGCGGCCAACGCCACCGGCACCACGCGCAGCTTTGTGCTGACCAGTCGCGCCGCGGTCGATCCGGTGACTTCGCCATGAGGCAGCATAACCGTGGCTTTGGCCTGATCGAAATGCTCATTGCCCTGACGTTGGGACTGATCGTGGTGTTGGGCGTGGTACAGATATTCATCTCCGCGAAGAATACCTATGTCAGCCAGAACAGCTCCGCCGCGATGCAGGAAGACGCCCGCTTCGTCTTGAGCAAGATGATTCAGGAAATCCGCATGGTGGGAATGTTCGGCTGTCTCGGTACTATCACTGACTCCAGTACGGCGGGGGATTTCGCCGCTGTGCAAATCACGCCGATCAGTTGGGACAATGCCAACCTCAAACTGACGATGGTCACGGCGGACATTGGCAGTGGCGGCGGGACGCCGACCTGGACGGTGGTCTCCGATTGCCGCAACAGCGCCACGGCGTATACCGGCGCACGTAGCGCCGCGAGCGGGTTGATCAACTTTCCGCTGCGCCGTCTGATCTACAGCTTCAGCAACAACCAGATACTGATGGGCACCGGAAGCGGCACACCAACTCAACAGGTGCTGGTTAACAACGTCAGTGCCTTCACCGTGACTTTCGGTCTGGCGACTTCGGCGACCGACGTCGCGGCCTCGACCTACAGCGCCAACCCCAGCGATCCGGCGCGCATCCGCAGTGTGCGCCTGAGCCTGACCCTCACCGACCCGAGCAATCAGGTGGCCAGTCAAACCTTCAACGTGGTTGCCGCTTTGCGCAACCGCTTGCAATGAGGGCCGGGCCGATGAGTATTTCTCTCCATCAGCGCCAGACGCAGCGCGGCATGATTTTGCTGGTCAGCCTGGTGTTTCTGTTGCTGCTGACATTGATTGGTTTGTCATCGATGCAAAGCGCCAACCTTCAGGAAAAAATGGCCGGCAGCGTGAGTCTGCGCAATCAGTCGTTCCAGACCGCTGAAGCCGCACTGCGTATCGGTGAAAGTGCCGTGCAGCTCGCGAGCTATTCATTGGCGGTGTGCAGCGGCACCGTGCAGTGCGCGCCACCGGCCGAGTCTTCGGTGGTCAGTGCAGCGGGACTTAACTCGACTTCTGGAGTGACATGGATTGCTGCCGGCAACGGGTTTTATGGTGTGCAGAACATTGGCACCACCCTGACTGCGGTGAACGTGCCGAGTAATACCTCGGCGACCTTGTATCGGGTGACCGCTGTCGGTATCACCGGCACTTCGCGCAGCGTTGTGGAGAGTGTCTATGCGAAGTACTGAGTACCGCTACGGATGGTGGTCGCTGCTGGTCGGCATGTTGCTGAGCTTTTATCTGGCCGCGCCGGCGTATGCGTTCACCCCCTCCGACTCGCCGTTGTTGAGCGCGGCCGCCGTGCCGCCGAATGTGATTTTGCTGATCGATGACTCGGGCAGCATGAACAGCATCATTTATGCGGCGGGCTTCGATCCGACCGTTTCCCGGACGGCGGCAAGGCAATGCAATGCCTTGCTCGGTTTGTGCCTGAGTTCGACGGCGATTACCGGCGATCCGATTTTTCTGTCCAGCCTGCCGACCTCCGGCTGCTCGGGCGGGGCGTATGCTTTTTACAACAACAGTCTGGCGCCGCTGTGTCTGAAACTGCCTGACCCGGTCGGTAGCGGCAACACCCGTTACACGGACGATTACATTTCCTACGTGGTCGGGTTGGCGATCAACAATGGCACGCGCGACTTCACTACTGGCGCCATTCCCAACGACTACCGGATCAACGTCGCGCGTAACGTGTCCACGGCGCTGGTCACCAGCAACCGTACCTTGCGTATCGGCCTGTCGACCTTCAACCCGGTCACCAGCAACAACCCGGGTAATGGTGGCTACATCGCCCGTTCGATCAGCGATCTGGCGCCGGTCACCGGCAGCGTGACCCAGGCGCAGGCCGATACCAACTACAACGCGCTGATCTCGTCGATCAATGCCTTGAGCGCCGTGGCCAATACGCCGCTGGCGGAAACCTATTACGAAATTACCCGCTACATGCGCGGCATGACGCCGTACTACAACACCACGCCGAGCACCTACACCAGTCCGATCCAGTACCGCTGCCAGAAAAATTACGGGGTGGTGATCACTGACGGCCTGCCGACCTACGACCGAACCTTCCCCAGCAACGACCCGCTGGGTGGCAGCCGTTTGCCGAACTGGGATGGCATCAACAATGACGGCAACAACCTCAATGGCGATAACGAGGGCGACACGTTGTATCTGGACGACATCGCCAAATTCGCTTTTGATATCGACATGCGTTCGACCGGCACTGACGCGGCGGGCAAGAGCTGGAGTTCGACGGACTTTCCCAAGCAATACATGAACACCTACACCGTGGGATTCACCGCTGCCAACGCCATGCTGTCGGACGCGGCGAGTTACGGGCAGGGCAAGTATTACCAGGCGAATGACAGCGCCGGTCTGAATACCGCTCTGTCGTCGGCATTGAGTGACATCACCTCCAAGGCCGGCTCTGGCGGCAGCGGTGTCACCAACGGCACCACGCTCACCAGCAGCAGCAATTTTTTCCAGACCAGCTATGACCCCAAGGACTGGCGCGGCACGATCAAGTCTTTTGGCTTCACCTCCGCTGGAGCTGTGAATACGGCAACGGCACTCTGGACGACTGACACGACGATCGTGCCTGGCGCCACCGCGCCGACCTACCAATCGTGGAACACCACAAGCAACGCACCGATCACCCTTGCGTACGGTAACTTTTCCGCCGCGCAGCAGACCACGCTCAGTCAGAGTCTGCCCACCGGCATCAGCGGCAGTGATCTGGTGGAATGGAGCAAGGGCACCAACAAAACCGGGCTTAAAGTGCGCAGCGTGTTGTTGGGCGACATCATCAATTCGCCGCTGGTGCTGGCTTCGCCAAGCGATAAGACCGCATCCGATCTCTCCGGCGACACCACGTACACCACTTACCTGAGCACCAAAGCGGCGAACATGAATACCAGTCTGGTGGTGAATGCCAACGACGGGTTCGTTAACGTCATCAACGCGGCCAACGGCACTCGGCGTTATGCCTACATGCCGTCCAGCGTGTTGCCGTCGCTGCGGCTGATTGCCGATCCGACTTACATCAACGGCGTCAGCCACAAGTTTTTGGTGGACGGTCAGGTCGGGGTTTACGACATGCAGTTCAACAGTGCGTGGAAAACCCTGGCCATTGGCGGCACTGGTGCGGGTGGCAAGACGTTCTACGCGCTGCAATTATTTGATGCGTCGGCGGGCAATGTTCTGAGTTCGTTATGGGAAGTCAGTGCGCCGGTCACAGCTAACACCGCCAACGTTTTTAATGATCTGGGTTATGCCTACGCACGGCCGGAAGTGGCACGCTTGGCCGATGGTCGCTGGGCCGCATTCATCTCAAATGGTTACGGCAGCAACTCCGGGGTAGCGGCGTTGTATGTGCTGGATGTACGTGACGGCTCGCTGATCAAGAAAATCGTCATCGACAGTACCGAAACCACCAACGGTCTTTCGTCGGTGAAGCTCAAGGTCAATTCATCCAACGTGGTGCAGGCCGCTTACGGCGGAGACTTGAAAGGGCGGTTATGGAAGTTCGACCTGAGCGCCACGTCGACGGACAGTTGGGGCGTGGCGTTTTCCGGCAAGCCGCTGTTCACCACGGCTGGCGGCACGACACAACCGATCACTGCGCAGCCGCTGCTGGCGGACAACTCTCTCGGTGGCAAACAGATCTTCGTCGGCACCGGCAAGTTCAACGAAACTGCGGACAAGACCAACAAGGATTTGCAGGCGTTCTATTCGGTGTGGGACGCCGATGGCGGCTCGGGGCAGATCACCGTCAGCAGTTTGCAGGCGCAAGCGATCACCGGGGTGTTCTCCGGCAGCACCGGGCAATTCATTACCACCACGCAGAACGACACGACCTATCCGGCGGAGAAGGGCTGGTATCTGCCGCTGGTGTACAACAGCGTGTTGACCGGCGAGCGGGTGATCAATCAGGCAAGTCTGGTGCTCGGGCGGATCGTGTTTACCACCGCCAGCGTCGATACCACCGACCCGTGTTCGAGTTTCGGCACCGGCAAACTGGTCGAACTCGATGCGTTCAGCGGTAAGATGCTCAACTACGCGGTACTGGACACCAACGCCGACGGCTTGGTGGACAGTAACGACACGATTTCCAGTGGTGTGGTGTTCACCGGCGGCATTCCGACGCTGAACTCCATCGTCAATGGCGGGACAGGCAAGGTCGTGACAGACACCAGTGGCGCTGTCACCACGCTGGTGGAAAAGGGCGGCGGTGGTAGCCGTCGTATCATGTGGCGACAAATACAGTAAGTGAGAGATTGAGGCATGCGTAGATCCAACCGAGGTTTCACCCTGATTGAAATCATGATCGTGATTGCGATCATCGGGATCGTCATTACCATCGGCTATCCAAGCCTCACCGAATACGTGAAGAAGGGCCGTCGCGCCGAAATAGTTTCGACCCTGTCGGAGCAGGCGCAGATACTTGAGCGCTTCTACTCGAAGAACAATGTCTACACCAATGCGACGGGACTGAACGCGGGTAACGATTTCTACACCATTACCCCGACCATCACCGACCAGACCTTCCTGCTGACTGCCACCCGCAAGGCTGGCAGCACCATGGCCACCGACAAGTGCGGGGATTTCACCCTGACCAACACCGGTGTCAGAAGCATGAACAACGCGACTGCCGGGCTGACCACCAAGGATTGCTGGGGCCGCTGAGGGCGCATCTCTTCGGGCGTCTTTTGCGCCCACTGTCTTTTTAGGTTGAATCAAACATGACCAGGCAACAGCAAGTGGTGATTGTCGGTGGCGGTGTTATTGGCCTGCTGACCGCCTACAATCTCGCCTCCGAAGTGGGCAGCGTGGTGCTGCTCGACCGTTCCAGCGTTGGCCAGGAATCGTCCTGGGCTGGCGGCGGCATCGTTTCTCCGCTGTATCCGTGGCGCTACAGCCCGGCAGTCACCGCGCTGGCGCATTGGTCACAGGATTTTTATCCACAGCTCGGCGAGCGCTTGTTTGCCGACACCGGGGTCGATCCTGAAGTACACACCACCGGCCTGTACTGGCTGGATCTGGATGACGAAGCCGAAGCGCTGGCCTGGGCCGAGCGCGAAAATCGCCCGCTGCGAGCTGTGGATATCTCTGATGCGCACGCTGCGGTGCCGGTGCTTGGTGAAGGTTTTTCGCGAGCAATCTACATGGCCGATGTCGCCAATGTGCGTAACCCGCGTCTGGTGAAATCGTTGAAAGCAGCATTGCTGGCGCTGCCGAACGTGACGATTCATGAGCAATGCGAGGTCAGCGGGTTTGTCCGTGAGGGCGCGCGAGTGGTTGGTGTACAGACCTCGAATGGCGTGATCCACGGCGATCAGGTAGTGCTGACGGCTGGGGCCTGGAGTGGTGATTTGCTGAAGACACTGGACCTGAGTTTGCCGGTCGAGCCGGTTAAGGGACAGATGATCCTCTACAAATGCGCAGCGGATTTTCTGCCGAGCATGGTCTTGGCCAAGGGACGTTACGCGATCCCGCGTCGTGACGGCCATATCCTGATCGGCAGCACGCTGGAGCACGAAGGTTTCGACAAGACACCGACCGATGTCGCGCTGGAAAGCCTCAAGGCTTCGGCGATCGAGTTGTTGCCGGCGCTGGCGGAAGCCGAGGTGGTGGGGCATTGGGCAGGATTGCGCCCGGGTTCGCCTGAAGGCATTCCCTATATCGGTCAGGTTCCGGGGTTTGCCGGGTTGTGGCTCAATTGCGGGCATTACCGCAATGGGCTGGTACTGGCGCCGGCGTCGTGTCAGTTGTTTGCCGATGTGATGCTGGGGCGTGCGCCGATCATCGATCCGGCGCCTTACGCACCTGCGGGTCGTATCTAGTCGAACATCTACCGGCGTTTGTCAGACCGCCATCGCGGGCAAGCCCGCTCCCACAGGTTCTGCGGTGGACATAAATTTTGTCTACGCCACGGACATTGTAGGAGTGAGCCTGCTCGCGATAGCGGAGGGTCAGTTGGCAACAATTCTGGATGTGCCGACGCCATCGCGGGCAAGCCCGCTCCCACAGGTTCTGCGGTGGACATAAATTTTGTGTACGCCACGGACATTGTAGGAGTGAGCCTGCTCGCGATAGCGGAGGGTCAGTTGGCAACAATTCTGGATGTGCCGACGCCATCGCGAGCAGGCTCGCTCCCACAGGTTTTGCGGTGGACATAAATTTTGTGTACGCCACGGACATTGTAGGAGTGAGCCTGCTCGCGATAGCGGTGGGTCAGTTGGCAGAGATTCTGAATGTGCCGACGCCATCGCGAGCAGGCTCACTCCCACAGGTTTTGCGGTGGACATAAATTTTGTGTACGCCACGGACATTGTAGGAGTGAGCCTGCTCGCGATAGCGGAGGGTCAGTTGGCAACAATTCTGGATGTGCCGACGCCATCGCGGGCAAGCCCGCTCCGACAGGTTCTGCGGTGGACATAAATTTTGTGTACGCCACGGACATTGTAGGAGTGAGCCTGCTCGCGATAGCGGAGGGTCAGTTGGCAACAATTCTGAATGTGCCGACGCCATCGCGGGCAAGCCCGCTCCCACAGGTTTTGCGGTGGACATAAAGTTTGTGTACGCCACGGACATTGTAGGAGTGAGCCTGCTCGCGATAGCGGTGGGTCAGTTGGCAGAGATTCTGAATGTGCCGACGCCATCGCGGGCAAGCCCGCTCCCACAGGTTCTGCGGTGGACATAAATTTTGTGTACGCCACGGACATTGTAGGAGTGAGCCTGCTCGCGATAGCGGAGGGTCAGTTGGCAACAATTCTGGATGTGCCGACGCCATCGCGGGCAAGCCCGCTCCCACAGGTTTTGCGGTGGACATAAGTTTTGTGTACGCCACGGACACTGTAGGAGTGAGCCTGCTCGCGATAGCGGTGGGTCAGTTGGCAGAGATTCTGGATGTGCCGACGCCATCGCGAGCAGGCTCACTCCCACAGGTTCTGCGGTGGACATAAATTTTGTGTACGCCACGGACATTGTAGGAGTGAGCCTGCTCGCGATAGCGGAGGGGCAGTTGGCAACAATTCTGGATGTGCCGACGCCATCGCGGGCAAGCCCGCTCCCACAGGTTCTTCGGTGGACATAAATTTTGTGTACGCCACGGACATTGTAGGAGTGAGCCTGCTCGCGATAGCGGAGGGTCAGTTGGCAACAATTCTGGATGTGCCGACGCCATCGCGGGCAAGCCCGCTCCCACAGGTTTTGCGGTGGACATAAGTTTTGTGTACGCCACGGACATTGTAGGAGTGAGCCTGCTCGCGATAGCGGAGGGTCAGTTGGCAACAATTCTGAATGTGCCGACGCCATCGCGGGCAAGCCCGCTCCCACAGGTTTTGCGGTGGACATAAGTTTTGTGTACGCCACGAACATTGTAGGAGTGAGCCTGCTCGCGAAGGGGCCCTCAATCCAGACCGAGTTTTTTCAATCGATAGCGCATTGATCTGAACGACAAACTCAAGCGCTGCGCCGCCGCCGTGCGATTCCAGCGGGTTTCTTCCAGGGCCTGCAAGATCAGTTTGCGTTCGACGTTCTCCAGATAATCTTCCAGATTGTCGATCTGCGTCAGGTCCGGCACACCGCTGTCTGCTGCGCAATTACCCTCGCTCAACCGCAGGTCTTGCGCCTCGATCGTACGGTTTTCACACAAGGTGTGCGCCCGCTCGAGGACGTTTTCCAGCTCCCGCACATTGCCTGGAAAACGATAGCCTTTGAGTGCTTCCAGCGCCTGAGGATGCAGCCGCGCAGCTGGTTGGCCGCTGCCATTGGCCAGGCGCTTGAGCATATGCCCGGCCAGCACTTCGATGTCATCGCGACGTTCGCGCAGTGAAGGCACGCGCAGTTCGATCACATTCAGCCGGTAATACAGATCCTGACGAAAGCGCTCGGCGGCGACTTCCGTTTCGAGGTCCTTGTGCGTGGCGCAAAGGATGCGCACATCAACCACGGTTTCCTGCTGGCCGCCGACGCTGCGCACCGCTTTTTCCTGAATCGCCCGCAGCAGTTTCACCTGCATGGGAAGCGGCAAGTCCGCGACTTCATCAAGAAACAGCGTGCCACGATGGGCTGCCTGAAACAGCCCGGGTTTGTCCTCGACGGCGCCGCTGAAACTGCCTTTGCGGTGACCGAAAAATTCGCTTTCCATCAGTTCCGAAGGAATCGCACCGCAGTTCACCGGCACAAACGGCTGACTGGCGCGTGGGCCCTGTTCGTGAATCAGTCGGGCGGCCAGTTCCTTGCCGCTGCCGGATTCACCGCTGATATAGACCGGCGCCTGACTGCGGGCCAGTTTGTCGATCTGTTTGCGCAGATTGCGCATCGGTAGTGAATCACCGAGCAGTCGCCGGTCAATCGAGGTACTGGCGATGCCTGCCGCCGGCATCTTCAGCGCGGTGCTGACCAGTTCGCGCAAGCGCGTGAGATCCACCGGCTTGGTGAGAAAGTCGAAAGCCCCGGCCTTCAACGCATTGATCGCCGTTTCCAGACTGCCATACGCGGTAATCATCGCCACCGGCAGTTGTGGATAACGTTGCTGTATGTGCTGCACCAACTCCAGCCCCGTGCCGTCGGGCAGGCGCATGTCGGTCAGGCACAGATCGAAGGTATTTCGCTGCAACAATGCCTGGGCTTCGCCGAGGTTGCGCGCGCTGAAGGTGTCGAGTTTCATCCGTCCCAGGGTGATTTCCAGGAGTTCGCGGATATCCGGCTCGTCGTCGACGATGAGGATTTTTTGCCGTGGGCTCGTGTTCAACTTTGTTTCCGTCCGTGAGCAAAGGTGATGCGAAAGCAGCCGCCGCCTTGGCGTGATTTGAAGTCTAGGCGCGCTTGGTTGCTTTCGCACAGCTCACGGGACAGATAAAGCCCAAGGCCGGTGCCTTGGCTGCTGGTGGTGAAGAACGGTTCGAACAAATGCGCCTGTTGATCCAGCGGCACACCGGGGCCGTTGTCCTGCACTTCAAGCACCGCCAGTTGGCTCTCGGGGTCGACGAAAAGCGCCAGCCAGACTTCGGCCTGATCGTGGAGCAGGGCGCTATGGCGCCAGCCGTTGCGTAACAGATTGTCGAGAATTTGCGTGAGCTGGTTGGGGTCCATCAGGGTTGTGAAATCACCTGAATTGATCCGCAGATGAACCTGCTGGCGCTCGGTGGCCTGCTCGCGGCTTTCTTCGACGAAGTGTTCCAGCCATGGCTTGAGGTCCAGGCGCTGCGGGGCGGCCTGCTGGCGGCGGGACAGTTGCAGGACGTTTTCAATGATTCGGTTCATGCGCTGCGAGTGATCTTGAATGATCTGCGTCAGACGCCGATCCGCGCTATCGAGTTCCTCGGATTCGCCCATTAGCTGCGCTGCATGGCTGATTGCGCCCAGCGGATTGCGGATTTCATGAGCGATACCGGCGGTGAGTCGGCCCAGTGCGGCGAGTTTCAGTTGTTGGGCTTGCTGGGCGATTTGCGCGAGATCTTCAAGAAAGATCAGGGTTTGCTGGTTGGGGCTTTGATCGAGGGCGATGAAGTTGGGTTGCAGTTCCAGACCGTTGCCGGGGATTTTCAGGCTTTGCGGGCGCAGCGTCGGATTGTTCAGCCACAGTTGCAGGCGTTCGACCAACACGGGTGAAAAGTCTTCCAGCAAATGCCCTTCAAGGTGCGATTGCGCCAGCAGGGTCTGGGCGCCATGGTTGGCCAGCAGCACCCGTCGCTGTTCATCGAGCACCAGAATCCCGGTGCGCATGCGCTGCAGGATCAGCGCGTTGAGGGCTTCGAGCCCCACCACTTCGCTGGCACGTTGTTCGGCAAGGTTCTCGCTGACCTCCAGGCGGCGGATCAGCCCTTGCACCAGCAACGATGCAGCAAAACACAGGGCGCCGAGCGTGCCGGCTTGCAGGTAATCGTTGGCGCTCAGCGGATGACTGAAGCTCAGTAGAAAGCTCAGACCGACGATGCCGAGGGCGCCGATGGCCGCAATCAGCAGGCCGATGCGTCGCCGCAGCAGGGTATTGCTGATCGCCACCGAGACGATCAGCAAGTTGCCAATCGCACTGGCTACCCCACCGGCGGCGTAAAACAGACCGCACAGCAGCAAGACATCGACCAGCGCCAGCGTGAACAGCTGCGCCGGGCGTCGGGTGTTCTCGAGGAACACCACCAGCAGAATATTCAGTATCAGATACAACCAGCTGCCACTGCGCAACAAGTCGTCGTTGGACGACGTCAGCAGCCGGTTGTCCATGTTGCTGGAGATCAGCAGCACCAGGGTGATGCCGACGCTCAGGCGGTAAAGGTGATAAAGGCGCAGCAGTCGCTGGGCCTGTTTGCTGTCGGCGTTGGCGGCCTCAGCGACCACTGGAACCGGGGCCTTGCTCGAGGTGAGCCTGGCTGCAATACCATTGTTGTTGAACGCTTAACGCACGGTCGCGCGGCAAATGCACGCCGCAATGGGCGCAACGCACCATCGGCGGGGCGTCTTGCTCGCGAGGGGCGTTATTGGATTGGGACGAGGCGGGCGCCTTGAATTTGCGCCACAGCCAGACCGCAGCAAATATCAGGACGATCCAGAACAGTAAACGAAGCATGATGAGCGGCTTTCCGACTAATGATTCGGCAGTTTAGCCAAGGTCCTGACAAGCGCACAGCCTATTAACGTGCGGCAATAAAAAAGGGAGATCCGAAGATCTCCCTTTTTGTGCAACCCGGTGTGTCAGTCGAACACGCCGAAGGTCATGTAGCTGAACCACGAGCGGTCGTCGTTGTTGCCGGCGGCTTCGTGTGTTTCTTCGATCACGTCGCCGTTTTCGTCTTTCGGCTTGAGGTCGTTCGGGATCGCGTCTTTCGCGTCCTGGAACTGCTTCTGCACGTCCTGGTTGGCGCGGGTCTCGCCCGGCGGCAGCGGCGGACGCGATTCGATCAGGCCCAGAGTCGCCTTGCTCAGGAAAGAACGGTTGTCCGCCTCGGCCACGCGTGGCACGAACTGGCCGTCCTGCAGGGTCGGGTGATTCGGGTAGTTGAGCTTCAGCGTTTCCAGGCTGGTAGCCGCCAGTTCGTCGAGGTGCAGACGCTGATAGGCTTCAGTCATTACCGCCAGGCCGTCACCGACCGATGGGGTTTCCTGGAAGTTTTCCACTACGTAACGGCCACGGTTGGCGGCAGCAACATAAGCCTGACGGGTCAGGTAGTAGTCGGCTACGTGGATTTCGTAGGCCGCCAGCAGGTTGCGCAGATAAATCATGCGCTGCTTGGCGTCCGGCGCGTAGCGGCTGTTCGGGTAGCGGCTGGTCAGCTGGGCGAACTCGTTGTAGGAGTCGCGCGCAGCGCCCGGATCACGCTTGGTCATGTCCAGCGGCAGGAAGCGCGCCAGCAGGCCAACGTCCTGGTCGAAAGAAGTCAGACCTTTAAGGTAGTAGGCGTAATCCACGTTCGGATGCTGTGGATGCAAACGAATGAAACGCTCGGCGGCGGACTTTGCAGCTTCCGGCTCGGCGTTCTTGTAGTTCGCATAAATCAGCTCAAGCTGTGCCTGGTCAGCGTAGCGACCGAACGGATAACGCGATTCCAGAGCCTTCAGCTTGGCTGTAGCGCTGGTATAGCTATTGTTATCCAAATCTTGCTGGGCCTGCTGATACAGCTCGGCTTCGCTCAGGTTTTCGTCTACGACTTCCTTCGATGAGCAAGCAGCGGTCAATGCGAGGATGGCGATCAGCAGCAGGTGTTTCACTTGCATGGCGGCTTGCGTCCCTATGACGGCCGCTGTCTTGGGCGGGGCCGTCCTGTTATGATGAGCGCCCCGTTGAAAAGCCTCGGGGCAAAAGACGCCGTATTTAACCACAAGCGCGCAGCCGAAACCAAAGGCTGTGCCGACGCCTAGTCAGAGCATGTCCGAGAAAATTGAACTTAGCGCAGAGGTGCCGTCCGAATTGGGCGGCCAACGCCTCGATCAAGTCGCCGCCCAACTCTTCGCTGAGCACTCTCGCTCGCGCCTTTCCGCCTGGATCAAAGAAGGTCGCCTGACTGTGGACGGGGCGGTCATCCGCCCGCGTGACATCGTGCATGGCGGTGCCATCCTTGAGCTGACTGCCGAGCAAGAAGCCCAGGGCGAATGGATCGCCCAGGACATCGAACTCGACATCGTCTATGAAGACGACGACATTCTGGTGATCAACAAGCCTGCGGGCCTGGTGGTGCACCCGGCTGCCGGTCACGCCGATGGCACCTTGCTCAACGCCTTGCTGCACCACGTGCCGGACATCATCAATGTCCCGCGCGCC
This sequence comes from Pseudomonas sp. McL0111, assembly GCF_052567255.1. Taxonomy (NCBI): domain Bacteria; kingdom Pseudomonadati; phylum Pseudomonadota; class Gammaproteobacteria; order Pseudomonadales; family Pseudomonadaceae; genus Pseudomonas; species Pseudomonas sp. McL0111. The sequence goes on from NZ_CP199585.1 coordinate 2,502,636, forward strand.
GGTATCGTGCATCGCCTGGACAAGGACACCACCGGTCTGATGGTGGTGGCCAAGACCATTCAGGCGCAGACGAAACTGGTGACACAGCTGCAAAGCCGCAGTGTCAGCCGGATCTACGAATGCATCGTGATTGGTGTGGTGACTGCCGGCGGCAAGATCAACGCGCCGATTGGTCGTCACGGCCAGCAGCGCCAGCGCATGGCGGTGATGGAAGGCGGCAAGCCTGCCGTCAGCCACTATCGCGTGCTGGAGCGTTTCCGTTCCCACACCCACGTTCGGGTGAAACTGGAAACCGGCCGTACGCACCAGATTCGCGTACACATGGCGCACATCAACTTCCCGTTGGTCGGCGATCCGGCGTACGGCGGTCGTTTCCGCATTCCGCCAGCCGCCAACCTGAACATGGTCGAAACCCTCAAGAATTTCCCGCGGCAGGCCCTGCATGCGCGATTCCTTGAGCTGGACCATCCGACGACCGGTGTGCGCATGAGCTGGGAATCGGCATTGCCTGATGATTTCGTCTGGCTGCTGACCCTGCTCAAGCAGGATCGTGAGGCATTCATCGGATGAACTGGCTGACGCCGGACTGGCCTGCGCCGGCCAGCGTCAAAGCCTGCGTCAGCACCCGCGAGGGTGGTGTCAGCGAGGCGCCGTTCGACAGCCTCAATCTGGGTGATCATGTCGATGATCACCCAGAGGCCGTCGCCGAGAACCGTCGTCGCCTGACCGATCACTTCTCTATAAAGCCTGCCTGGTTGCAGCAAGTGCACGGCATTGCCGTCGCCCATGCCGATCCGGGCGTGGTTGCCACCGCTGACGCCAGTTGGACCGACACTCCAGGCATTGCCTGCACGGCAATGACCGCTGATTGTCTGCCAGCGCTGTTCTGCAATCGTGCCGGCACCCGTGTTGCGGCAGCCCATGCCGGTTGGCGCGGGTTGGCGGCGGGTGTGCTCGAAGCCACGCTCGATCATCTCGATGCGGCACCGCAAGACGTATTGGTCTGGCTCGGCCCGGCCATCGGCCCGCAAGCCTTTGAAGTCGGCCCGGAAGTGCGCGAAGTCTTCGTCAATCAATTGCCCGAGGCTGCCAAGGCCTTCGTGCCCAGCGTCAATCCCGGCAAGTTCATGGCTGATATCTACGAGCTGGCGCGTTTGCGTCTGGCCGTACGCGGTGTCACCGCCGTGTATGGCGGCGGATTCTGCACCGTGAGCGATCCACGCTTCTTTTCCTATCGCCGTGCGTCGCGCACCGGTCGCTTTGCCTCCCTCGTTTGGCTCACCCGCTAGACTGACTGATCTGCATCAACCCTCTGACGCTTGAATCTTCCAGAATCGACCGCATCTATAGCGGTATCTGGCAGGTTTCTTTATTCAGGACGGTTTTTAGGTCCGGCCTGCTCAAAAGGAAGGTGACCCATGCGAATAGACCGTTTAACCAGTAAGTTACAGTTAGCCTTGTCCGACGCCCAATCTCTGGCCGTCGGTCATGATCATCCGGCAATTGAGCCGGCGCACTTGATGCAAGCCATGCTTGAACAGCAGGGTGGTTCGATCAAGCCCTTGCTGATGCAGGTGGGCTTCGACGTCAACAGCTTGCGTAAAGAGCTGACCAAAGAGCTCGATCAACTGCCGAAAATCCAGAACCCGACCGGCGACGTCAACATGTCGCAGGATCTGGCGCGCCTGCTCAATCAGGCCGATCGTCTGGCCCAGCAGAAAGGTGACCAGTTCATTTCCAGCGAACTGGTGCTGCTCGCCGCCATGGACGAGAACAGCAAGCTCGGCAAGTTGCTGCTCGGCCAGGGCGTCAGCAAGAAAGCCCTGGAAAACGCGATCAACAATCTGCGTGGCGGTGAGGCAGTGAATGACGCCAACCACGAAGAGTCGCGTCAGGCGCTGGACAAATACACCGTCGACCTGACCAAGCGCGCCGAAGACGGCAAGCTCGATCCGGTGATCGGCCGTGACGACGAAATCCGTCGCACCATTCAGGTTCTGCAACGTCGCACCAAGAACAACCCGGTGCTGATCGGTGAGCCTGGCGTGGGTAAAACCGCGATTGCCGAAGGTCTGGCCCAGCGCATCATCAATGGCGAAGTACCGGATGGCCTCAAGGGCAAGCGCCTGCTGTCGCTGGATATGGGCGCGCTGATTGCCGGTGCCAAGTATCGCGGTGAGTTCGAAGAACGCCTGAAATCCCTGCTTAACGAGCTGTCGAAGCAGGAAGGGCAGATCATTCTGTTCATCGACGAACTGCACACCATGGTCGGCGCCGGTAAAGGCGAAGGCTCGATGGATGCGGGCAACATGCTCAAGCCAGCACTGGCGCGTGGCGAGTTGCATTGTGTCGGCGCGACCACGCTCAACGAGTACCGTCAATATATAGAGAAGGACGCGGCCCTCGAACGGCGCTTCCAGAAAGTGCTGGTGGATGAGCCGAGCGAAGAAGACACGATTGCCATCCTGCGTGGCCTCAAAGAGCGTTACGAGGTTCACCACAAGGTGGCGATCACCGATGGCGCGATCATCGCGGCAGCCAAGCTCAGCCATCGCTACATCACGGATCGGCAGCTGCCGGACAAGGCCATCGACCTGATCGACGAGGCCGCCAGCCGTATCCGCATGGAGATCGACTCCAAGCCGGAAGTGCTGGATCGTCTGGAACGTCGCTTGATACAGCTCAAGGTGGAATCCCAGGCGCTGAAGAAAGAAAGCGATGAAGCGGCGATGAAACGCCTGGAAAAACTTCAGGAAGAAATCGTTCGTCTGGAGCGCGAGTATTCGGATCTGGAAGAAATCTGGAATTCGGAAAAAGCCGAGGTTCAGGGTTCTGCACAGATTCAGCAGAAGATCGAACAGTCGCGTCAGGAACTGGAAGCTGCACGCCGCAAAGGTGACCTGAACCGCATGGCCGAGTTGCAGTACGGGGTGATCCCGGATCTGGAACGCAGCCTGCAAATGGTCGACCAGCACGGCAAGAGCGAAAACCAGTTGCTGCGCAGCAAGGTGACTGAAGAGGAAATCGCCGAAGTCGTGTCGAAGTGGACCGGCATTCCTGTGTCGAAAATGCTCGAAGGCGAGCGCGACAAACTGATGAAAATGGAAAGCCTGTTGCACAAACGGGTGATCGGTCAGGAAGAAGCGGTGGTGGCCGTGTCCAATGCGGTACGGCGTTCCCGTGCCGGGTTGTCCGACCCGAATCGTCCGAGCGGCTCGTTCATGTTCCTCGGCCCGACCGGTGTCGGTAAAACCGAGTTGTGCAAGGCGCTGGCCGAATTCCTCTTTGATACTGAAGAGGCGATGGTGCGGATCGACATGTCCGAGTTCATGGAGAAACATTCCGTGGCTCGACTGATCGGGGCGCCACCAGGATATGTCGGCTATGAAGAAGGCGGTTACCTGACCGAAGCGGTACGTCGCAAGCCGTACTCGGTGATCCTGCTGGACGAAGTCGAGAAGGCGCACCCGGATGTGTTCAACATCTTGCTGCAAGTGCTGGAGGATGGGCGACTGACCGACAGCCACGGGCGTACGGTGGACTTCCGCAATACTGTGATCGTCATGACTTCGAACCTCGGTTCGGTGCAGATCCAGGAACTGGTGGGTGACCGTGAGGCTCAGCGTGCAGCCGTAATGGACGCGCTGACCAGCCACTTCCGTCCGGAGTTCATCAACCGGGTCGACGAAGTGGTGATCTTCGAGCCATTGGCGCGGGATCAGATTGCGGGCATCACCGAGATCCAGTTGAGCCGCCTGCGCAGCCGTCTGGCCGAGCGCGAGCTGAAGCTGGAACTGAGTCCAGAAGCCATGGACAAGCTGATAGCGGTGGGTTACGACCCGGTCTACGGTGCACGTCCACTGAAACGGGCGATCCAGCGCTGGATCGAGAACCCGTTGGCACAGCTGATCTTGTCGGGGCATTTCTTGCCCGGCGATACAGCAACCGGCGTAGTTACGAACGACGAAATCGTTTTCAACTGAGTTCAAACGCTGGTTATTTGAAGAAGGCCTCGCTTTGCGAGGCCTTTTTTTCGTTAGGCTGTTGAACTCAAAGGAAAAGGCTTGTAAAGTGCGCCCCGCAGTCAGTCACCAACACGGTTTCAGCTCACTGAGCAGAAATCTGAAATAAGTTGCAAATCATTAACTTGAAAGCAATTTAGGGGGTTGACAGAGGTGATCTAGGTTGTAGAATAGCGCGCCTCAGACACACGAACGCAGCGATGCGAACGAGGGTCTAAGAGCTGTAAGTTTCACCGTTGTAAATTGAAATATGTAGTTCCGTGATAGCTCAGTCGGTAGAGCAAATGACTGTTAATCATTGGGTCCCAGGTTCGAGTCCTGGTCACGGAGCCAATTTCAAGCCGGGGTATAGCGCAGTCCGGTAGCGCGCCTGCTTTGGGAGCAGGATGTCAGGAGTTCGAATCCCCTTACCCCGACCATTTTTGGGTCGTTAGCTCAGTTGGTAGAGCAGTTGGCTTTTAACCAATTGGTCGTAGGTTCGAATCCCACACGACCCACCATTTTTGAAACCAGTTAACGCTGGAATCGAATCTTAAGATCAGAGGCCAAAAGCACTGATCGAAGAAGGCGACTGAAAGGTCGCCTTTTTTTTACCGGGGTATAGCGCAGTCCGGTAGCGCGCCTGCTTTGGGAGCAGGATGTCAGGAGTTCGAATCCCCTTACCCCGACCATATTAAAAATCCTCGTATCGAAAGATACGGGGATTTTTTTTGCCTGCGAAAAACCTGAGAACGCGGCAAAAAAAATGTGGGAGTTAGCCTGCTAGCGATGGCGGTAGAACAGTCGAAATCAACGTCGACTGACACACCGCTTTCGCTAGCAGGCTAGCTCCCACAGTTTTTACATCAATGCAGTTTCAGACGTGGCTCGGTGCCGCGACCAATCTTGCTGCCGAGCATCAGCATTGCCGTGCGGAAGGGCCCGTATAGCGCCACCTGGTGCATGCGATACAGCGACACGTAAAACATCCGGGCCAACCAGCCTTCGAGCATCACGCTACCGGTCAGGTTGCCCATCAAGTTACCCACAGCCGAAAAGCGCGACAGCGAAATCAGCGAGCCGTAGTCGGTGTACTTGTACTCCGGCAGCGTCTTGCCTTCGATACGCAGTTTCAGCGATTTGGCCAGTAACGAGGCTTGTTGATGCGCAGCCTGGGCGCGAGGCGGCACGTTGCGGTCAGAGCCCGGTTGCGGGCATGCAGCGCAGTCACCGAAGGCGAAGATGTTCTCGTCGCGGGTGGTTTGCAGCGTCGGCAATACTTGCAGTTGATTGATGCGGTTGGTTTCCAGACCGTCGATGTCCTTGAGGAAACCCGGAGCCCGAATACCGGCAGCCCAGACTTTGAGGCTGGCCTTGATCTCCTGGCCATCGGCGGTGATCAGGCTGTCGGCCGTCACTTCGCTGACCGACGCGTTGGTCAGCACATTGACCCCGAGTTTCTCCAGGGTCTTGTGCACCGGGCTGCCGATACGCTCGGGCAGGGCAGGCAGCACCCGTGGTCCGGCTTCGATCAGGGTGATGTGCATGTTTTCCGGTTTGATCCGGTCGAGCCCGTAAGCCGCCAGTTCGTGGGCCGCGTTGTGCAACTCGGCCGCCAGTTCGACGCCCGTGGCGCCGGCACCGACGATGGCCACGCTGATCTGCTCGACCGCATCGGTCTGGCCAGCGTGAGCGCGCAAGTAGTGGTTGAGCAATTGCTGGTGGAAGCGCTCGGCCTGTTTGCGGGTGTCGAGGAACAAACAGTGTTGCGCCGCACCTTGGGTGCCGAAATCGTTGGTGGTGCTACCGACACTGATCACCAGCGAGTCGTACGACACTTCGCGCGCAGGTACCAGCTCTACGCCGTTTTCGTCATAGGTCGCTGCCAGCTGGATTTTCTTCTGTGCGCGATCAAGTCCACTCATGCGCCCCAGCTGGAACTCGAAGTGGTTCCATTTCGCCTGGGCAACATAGTTGAGTTCGTCTTCGGAAGAGTTCAGCGATCCGGCGGCCACTTCGTGCAGCAGTGGTTTCCAGATGTGCGTCAGGTTCGCGTCGACCAGCATTACGCTGGCCGTGCCGCGCTTGCCCAGAGTCTTACCCAGACGGGTAGCCAACTCCAGACCGCCGGCGCCGCCGCCGACAATAACAATACGATGGGACATGGGGATAACTCGCAAGGCTAAAAGAAATCGGTGCAGTTACCTTCGCGAGCGCCAGGCAGCTCATAGCGTCAGATAACTGATAAATCGGCTCAACAGGCCCAGACCAATGGTCACTGCCAGCACCACCACCAGGAGCATCCACGGCCGAAAAGGCCGGCGCTCAACACGGTGTTGGGACAGATGCAGATACTCTTCGACATGTTTCTGGTCTTCGGGGTTCAGGCGGCTGGTCATAAAGGCCTCGTCAGGTAGACGTTGCTGAATGTGTAGAAGCTACAGAAAGCTTTTACCCGGGGTTGAACGCAGCATAGCCGCTGTCCGGCACCGGCTCGACTTGCACGCCGTCATCGAGGCGAATTATCCCGCTTTGTAACACTCGCGCGGTGATTCCGCCATGCCCGCGAACGGCTTGAAAGGTGCCGGGGCCGAGGTTGTTTTGCAGGCGAGCGCACGGTTGGCACCAGCCAGTGGTTTCGAAAATCGCCTGGCCGATGCGAAACCGCCGGCCCTTGAGACTGAACAGGTTGATGCCACTGATAACCAGATTGCGCCGCAGATCTTCAGGCTTTATCGGCTGCTCGTCCGGGCGCCCCAACAGTGAGCTGATCACTGCCAGATGTTCCCATTGAATCAGCGTCACCTGGCGCGCATTGCGTACACCGGGACGGGCATGATCACCCGTCAGCCCGGCCTCTAGCCGCGCTTCGACAGCGTCAAGTTCAAGCATTGGCCCACGGGATTGCGGACGCACGCCGATCCAGCGCACGCGACCGGTCTGCGGGACATCGGCGATCAGTTGCTGAAGTGGCGTCACAGGCTGATCCCGACATCGAAAACAATACTACGGCCCAGGTTGCTGCGCAGAAAGTCCGGCGCATCAGGATGCGCGAACAGCACCCGGGCGAAGGTTGGTCCGACCAATGACAACGAGCGCCAACCCTGACGCAGATATTCGGTTGGTGGTGGGAAGTGGCTGTTCAGATCCAGCACTTCGCGCTTGAGGCTGGCGAAGGCAATGATGTCCAGTTCGCCCAGGTCCATGCCGCGTTCTTTGTAGTTGTGCGCTTTTTTGCGCAGGGTCGGCGCCAGGCGCAACAAAAACTTGTTGGCCGGAATTCGCTTGGGCTTGGCCTCGCGGCGCACCAGTTGGCTCAGAGAGAATGCGCTGCGCCGACGTTGTAACTCGTCGCGCCATTCATCATTGAGACGGCGGCCTTCATCCAGCACGAAAAACACTTCGAAGTTGGCGTCACGAAACAGCACGTCCGGCGGTTCGCCAGCGGGGGCGAACTCGTCGACGCGGTAGGGAATGTTCAGCCCTTGCAGCAGGCGTTGGCAGACCCAACGCTCACGCTCCCATTTGCGGGCATTGGACAGGAACGCGTTGGCTTGCTCGGCCGCGATGGTCAGCAGGCGTAAATAATCTGAGTCATCCATAGGCCCAAGCTTAGCGTTCAAATGCGACAAGCAGAAAGCTTTGCTTCGACTGATGCTCACGGGAGGGCGGTGTAGACTTCGATAACAGGGATTACTGACACAGCGCGACTCCAACAGAGAGCGCAATGGGAGGGACATGATCGGTGCAGAGCTGCTGTCGACAACAAGCCTGACGCTTGGCTGGCTGATTTACCTGCCGGTGTTGCTATGGGCGGTGACCCGTGCACCGTGGGTCGAACTGTTCAGCGACAGCCGTCGCCAGCATTTGCTGTTCGGCACGGTGTTCGCGTTGTTTCTGTTGTGGATGGTGCGCAGGGATTTCGATACCGGCGTGTCCTATCACTTCATCGGCATGACGGCAGTGACCCTGCTGCTGGACTGGCCGCTGGCGATTGTCGGCGGGCTGGTGGCACAGATCGGTCTGGTGTTGCTCGGACGTCAGGATCTGGCGGCTGTCGGCGTCAACGGCTCGTTGCTGATCCTGTTGCCGGTGTTGATCACCGAGTGCGTGGCGATCCTTGTCGAGCGTGCCCAGCCGCGTAATCCGTTTGTGTATATCTTCTGCTCGGGTTTTTTCGCCGCTGCCCTGTCGGCACTTTTGTGCCTGGTGTTGAGCCTGACACTGCTGTGGTACGACGGCCTGTTTGCCATGCCGGAATGGCTGGAAGACTTCATCGGTTATCTGTGGCTGATCATTTTCCCCGAGGCGTTTATCAACGGCATGGTGATCAGCGCGCTGGTGGTGTTCTGCCCGGAATGGCTGGAGACCTTCAATCGCACCCGCTACCTTTCGGCGCCGTGGAAGGATGACGATCCCAAGTCTTGATCCACATCAAATCCGCCATTCTCCGTGCATTCATGCTCAAGCAAATCCCTTCAGGAGCAGCGGCATGAGTGTGTACGAGTGGGCGAGGCAGGAGACGCGGCAGAGTCTGGACATGGCGCAGGAGGTGGGGTTTGACCCGGGGTTGAGCCTGCGCGCCTTGCTCAGTGCGGTGGTGCAACAGAGCAAGAGCGTGCTCAATGCCGAAGACCTGGCCGACGAGTTGCGCTTTCTTGCAGAAAACCTCGACGACGATCAGGACTACGGCTTCATGCGGCCCTGATCGGTCTCGAAAAACGCTAATCAGTGGCGCGGTTCGAAATCGCCGGAGAACATTTCATCTTCAGCATCCGGAGTAACCGGGATTTTGTGTTCTTCCGACGCCCAGGCGCCGAGGTCGATCAGCTTGCAGCGGTCCGAACAGAACGGACGGAATTTGTTCTCGGGCGTGAATTCCACGGGGGCGCCACAGGTTGGGCATTCTACAGTTGGGGTCTGGCTCATGAGTGGCCTCCGGATAAAGTCAGGTAAAAATGGTGCAGGCGCTCGACTTCGCTGTGCAGCCACGCGAGGTCGCGGTCGTTGACCACCACGTCGTCGGCCTTGCTCACGCGGTCTTCGCGGCTGGACTGGGCCTTGAGGATCGCCTGAACCTGCTGTTCGCTGGTTTGGTCACGCTGCAAGGTGCGTTCGATCTGCAATTGTTGCGGGGCGTCGATCACCAGAATTCGCCGGGTCATCGCGTACTGCCCGGATTCGATCAGCAACGGCGACACCAAAATCGCATAGGGCGATTTTGCCAGCGCCAGATGATGAGCGATTTCTTCGGCGATCAACGGATGCAGCAGCGCTTCGAGCCAGCGGCGCTCTTCCGGCACTTCGAAGATCAGCTTGCGCAAGGCCGCTCGATCCAGTGTGCCGTCAGCCTGCAACACGCCGGGGCCGAAGTGCTCGGCAATCTCTGCCAGCGCCGGGCGCCCCGGTTCGACCACCCAGCGTGCGGCGTGATCAGCGTCGACCACATGCACACCGAGGTCGATGAAGTGTTGGGCCGCCGCGCTTTTGCCGCTGCCGATGCCGCCGGTCAGACCGAGAATCCAGGGTTTTTCCACAGGGGTATTCATTTCAAACCGACAAACTGCCAATAGAAGCCGGTTATTTGACCACCCCAGAGCAAGGCAATCCAGCCGGCAATTGCCAGATACGGCCCAAAGGGGATCGGCGTCGAGTTTTTCTGGTTACGCAGGCGCAGCAGAATCACCCCGATAACTGCGCCTACCAGCGACGAAAGCAGGATCGTCAGCGGCAAAATCTGCCAGCCGCCCCAGGCCCCCAGTAGCGCCAGCAGCTTGAAGTCGCCGTGCCCGATGCCGTCCTTGCCAGTGATCAGCTTGAACAGCCAGAACACCGACCACAGCGACATGTAACCGGCCACTGCACCCCACAACGCATCGGGTAACGGCACGAACAGTCCGAAACTGTTGACGATCAATCCCAACCACAGCAATGGCAGCACCAGCACGTCGGGCAGCAATTGATGCTCGGTGTCGATCAGACTCATCGCCAGCAAGCCCCATGTCAGGAATATCAGCAGGCACGCCGGCCAGCCAAAACCGAAATGCCAGGCGACGAACCCCGAGAGAAGTCCGCAGGCCAGTTCCGTCAGTGGATAACGTTTGCTGATCGGCGCGGCACATGCCGAGCAGCGCCCGCGCAGGCATAGATAACTGAGTAGCGGAATGTTTTCCCAGGCGCGGATTCGGTGTGCGCAATGCGGGCATTGCGAGTGGGGCAACATCAGGTTGTAGACCGGCAGTGGCGTTTCGAGCGGCAAACCGAGAACGTCGTGAGCCTGCTGACGCCATTCGCGCTCGAGCATTTTCGGCAGGCGCCAGATCACTACATTGAGGAAGCTGCCAACCACCAGGCCCAGCAATAATGCGGTACAGACAAAAGCCAGCGGATACAGGTCGAAGAGTTCGTCGATAGGCATGTCAGATCGCTGAGCCGAGTTGGAAGATTGGCAAGTACATGGCCACCACCAGGCCGCCGACGATGACGCCGAGTACGACCATGATGAAGGGCTCCATCAGACTGGTGAGGTTGTCGACCATGTTATCCACCTCGTCCTCGTAAAATCCGGCGACCTTGTCGAGCATCTCGTCCAGCGCGCCCGACTCTTCGCCAATCGCTGTCATCTGCACCGCCATGTTCGGGAATACCCCGGTGGCACGCATTGAAAAATTCAGCTGCATACCGGTGGATACGTCCTGCTTGATGCGCAGCACGGCGCGTTTGAACACCACGTTGCCCGCCGCGCCGGCGACCGAGTCCAGCGCTTCGACCAATGGAACACCAGCGGCGAACGTGGTGGAAAGGGTCCGGGCGAACCGCGCCACGGCAGACTTGTACATCAGCGTGCCCACCAGCGGTACTTTCAACAGCCAGGCGTCTTTGCGGTCGCGCAGTGCCTGGGATGTTTTCAGCGCATGACGGGTGCCGAAGAACGCCGCAATCAGCAGCCCGAGCAAGGCCCACCACCATTGCTGCATGAACTCGGAAATGTTGATCACCATCAAAGTGAACGCCGGCAACTCGGCGCCGAATCCGGAAAACACCGACTGGAACTGCGGCACGACTTTCACCAGCAGAATCCCGGTGACCACCATTGCCACCAGCACCACTGCAGTCGGGTAGGTCATGGCTTTCTTGATCTTGGCTTTGAGGCTTTCGCTCTTTTCCTTATAGGTGGCGACCCGTTCCAGCAGGGTATCGAGGGCGCCGGACTGCTCGCCGGCATCCACCAGGTTGCAATACAGTTCGTCGAAATATTTTGGATGCTTGCGCAGTGCAGCGGCGAAGCTGTTACCGGAAGCGACCTCCTGTTTCACCTCGTCCACCAGCTTGCGCATGGCCGGGTTATCGAAGCCTTCGCCAATGATGTCGAACGACTGCAACAGCGGTACGCCGGCCTTCATCATGGTCGCCATTTGCCGGGTGAACAGGGCGATGTCCAGAGCCTTGATGCGTTTGCCGAAGTTGAGTAGCGAAACGGATTTCTTGCGTACCTTGCCGGGGTTGATCCCTTGTTTGCGCAATTGCGCCTTGATCAGCGCCGGGTTCTGCCCGCTCAATTCTCCGCTGATCTTGCTGCCCTTCTTGTCCGTGCCTTCCCAGGCGTAGATGCTGATTTTCGCTGCCTTGACCGCCATGTTCAGTCCTTGGTAACCCGGTTGATTTCTTCAAGGCTGGTGATGCCTTGCATGGCCTTGTGCAGACCTGAAGTACGCAGATCGTCGAAGCCGTCGCGACGCATCTGGATGTCGATCTCCAGTGAGTTACCTTCGGCCATGATCAGCCGTTGCAGGTCGGGGGTGTTTTTCACCACTTCATAAATTCCTGTGCGTCCTTTGTAGCCGCCATTGCAGTGATCGCAACCGACCGGCTCATAGATAGTGAAACTGCCGATACGTTCCTCGGGGAAGCCTTCCTTGATCAGGGTTTCGCGGGGGATCTCGATCGGTTTCTTGCAGTGGCTGCACAACTTTCGAGCCAGACGCTGGGCGATGATCAGGCTGACCGAGGTGGCGATGTTGAAGCCGGGAATGCCCATGTTGTGCAGGCGGGTCAGGGTTTCTGCCGCGCTGTTGGTGTGCAGGGTGGACAGTACGAGGTGACCGGTCTGCGCGGCTTTGATCGCGATCTCGGCGGTTTCGAGGTCGCGGATTTCGCCGACCATGATCACGTCCGGGTCCTGACGCAGAAACGAACGCAACGCCTGAGCGAAGTCCAGCCCCTGCCGGGGATTGACGTTGACCTGGTTGATCCCTTCCATGTTGATTTCCACCGGGTCTTCGGCGGTGGAAATGTTGATGTCGACGGTATTGAGGATATTCAGCCCGGTGTACAGCGACACGGTCTTGCCCGAACCAGTGGGGCCGGTGACCAGAATCATTCCCTGCGGTTGTTTCAGCGCCGCCATGTACAGGTCTTTTTGCACCGGCTCATAACCGAGCGCGTCGATGCCGATCTGCGCGCTGGACGGATCGAGAATCCGGATCACCACTTTTTCGCCCCACAGGGTGGGCAGGGTGTTGACCCGGAAATCGATCGATTTGGTTTTCGACAGACGCATTTTCAGGCGACCGTCCTGCGGTTTGCGCCGCTCGGAGATATCCAGGCTGGCCATGACTTTCAAGCGTGCGGCGATGCGTCCGGCCAACTGGATCGGCGGTTTCGCTACCTCACGCAGGATGCCGTCGGTGCGCACCCGCACTCGGTAGTTTTTCTCATAGGGTTCGAAGTGCAGGTCGGAAGAACCACTCTTGATCGCATCGAGCAACATCTTGTGAACGAAGCGCACCACTGGCGCATCGTCGGCATCGAGGCCGGTAATTTCCTGTTTCTGGTCGTCGGGAGACTCGATGTCGAGGCCTTCGAGATCGACGTCGGCCATATCTTCGAGGCCGCTGGCGTGAGTGTCGAAAAACTTTTCAATGGCGTCACTGAGCTTGTCGTCCTCCACCAATATGGCTTCGGTGCTCAGCCCGGTGCTGAACTGAATGTCATTGATTGCTTGATGATTGCTGGGGTCGGAAATCCCCACGAACAGTTTGTTGCCGCGCCGCCACAGGGGCAGGGCATGGTGCTGGCGAACCAGTTTCTCGCTGACCAGGCCTTTGGGCTGGGTTTCCTTGTCCAGACAGTTCAGATCAAGGAACGCCATGCCGAAATGCTCCGAGGCGATTTCGGCGATCTGCGAACTCTTCACCAGTTTGTTCTGCACCAGATAACTGACCAGCGACAGGCGATTGCGCTGGGCCTGTTGCCAGGCTTGCTGTGCGCTCTTTTCCGTAAGCAGTTCGGCCTGCACCAGTTGTTTGGCCAGACCGCTCAACGCGATGTCATTCATGGGGATTCCGGATACTGACAGTCAATGACTTATAGCCTAGTCAAGTGACAGCGCCAAACACGTCCGGCGCAGGTGACAAAAAGTGTCAGATAGTGCGACTAGAGGTTGTAGGAAAGTGCGGCACACCGGGTTCGCCCCCTGTGTACAGGCGTTAAAGGGATTGGCATGGGCCGTGCTGGGTCTTGTTCAGATCATGAGATTTCGACTCATGCATGGAGCGTGTCTATGAAAAAACAACAAGGTTTTACTCTGATCGAGCTGCTGATTGTCGTCGCGATCATCGGCATTCTGGCGACCATTGCGTTGCCGCAATATTCGAAATATCAGGCGCGATCCAAGGTAACGGCCGGTCTGGCTGAGATCAGCGCTCTCAAAGTGCCGTTCGAAGACACTATCAATCAAGGTACTGACCCATCACTGACCAACGTTGCAGGTAGCGCAACAGCGACAACATCCAATTGCACATTGGCTGCTTCGGGTACTGCGTCGACCGGGGCGGGCACGATTACCTGCACATTGGTGAACGCGCCAGGTCCGGTACTGGGTAAAACCATCACGCTGACCCGCACCGGCGCGGCAACTGGCAGCACATCTGGCGTCTGGAGCTGTGGCACCACTGTCAATGCCGACTACTCGCCAAAAGGCTGCACCGCCACCGGTACTTGATTCGCTAGTGCGATTGCCAAATGCCCCGCTTGCGGGGCATTTTCATTTGTTCGGCGCCAAACAAAACCTTCAATAATTTCAGCGTGTTAGGAACTTTGCAAAAAACCGCATGTTGCATGTAGATAATTCGCTGGTCATGCAAAATGCATGATTCCGAAAAAAACACCAATTTATAACTTGTTGATTTATAAAGGTTTATTGTCTTTCTGAAAGTTGGCACAGCCTTCGCAATGTATCTGGTAACCCTGCTGACAAGACAAGCAGCAGACTTTCCAGAAAAACAGGAGTTACTCGTATGAAGAAGTTCGCTATCACTGCCGCTGCTGCTACCGCGCTGACCCTGACCATGGCTTCCGGTGCATTTGCACAATCCACCCAGGCTACCCAGGCGCCAATGACTCTGGCAGCCGGTGAAATGACCAAGGCTAAAGAAGCTACTTCCGATACCTGGATCACTACCAAAGTCAAAAGCGATCTGGTAACCGAAAAAGGCATCCCAGGCACCGATATCAAAGTCGAAACCAACAAAGGCGTAGTGTCGCTGTCGTCGACTGTTGCAGTGACTGAATCGCAAAAAGACATGGCAGTCTCTATCGCCAAGAAAATCAAAGGCGTCAAAGCGGTTTCCGCTGACGGCCTGAAAGCCGAGTAAGACAAGGCTTCTCGCCTGGACCGGGAGAAGGCGCGACAGACGGGCCGAGCAATACGTCTGCCGCACTTGAGAGTTCATGCGACCGGCCACATGGATGTGGTCATTACAGGCCCCGGCACTTGTGTCGGGGCCTGTTCTATTTCAGGTCGGTGCAAAACAAATGTGGGAGCGGGCTTGCTCGCGAATGCTGACTGTCAGTTGACCGGGTGGTTGACTGATACGACGCTTTCGCGAGCAAGCTCGCTCCCACATGGGAAAGATCAGTTGCCGCGTTTGCTGGTGATTTGGCGTAGCCGGTTGCCCTCAAAGCGCAGGTACTGATACATGCCGTTGTTCGGGCCGTAGGTCCATTCTTCGACCTGGAACTCTTCCCGGCGATTGGCACTGCGCTTGTAGCCCAGCGGATCGCGGCTCAGCGGTTCACCACACTTTTGCAGCACTTCGCTGGAGCGGTCGCCAAGGCTGACCAATTGGCTGCCGCAGCGCAGGGTATCGGATGCCCACGCATGGCTGGCAGCGAGCGTCAGCGCCACTGCTGTCAGCCATTTGCGGCTCATCACTCGGCATCCAGATGCATTTGCGTCACTACCCGACCATCGCTCTCGGCTTCACCGAGATTGGCGTCGATGAAGTACACACGGTCGTCAGCCAGTTGGCCCTTGTCGACCAGATAGTCCTTGATGCTGCTGGCGCGATCCTGACCCAACTGGCGCAGCAGTACATCGCTGGAACTCCAGAATTTGATCACACCGTCGCGCATTTTCGCGGTGCGTTCTTCCTTGCCCAGATCCTTCCATTCGGCCGGTGGCTGGGTTTTCAGACGGGTGCGATAGATACCTTCCAGCAGTGGGCCTTTCTCGTTTTCCGGGACCTGAATCAGTGAGGCCTGAGCCGGCACCTTGTCACCACGGCGCTGGAGCATTTTGTAGTAGTTGTACTGGTATTCACGCTCCAGACGCTGATTGGCAATCAACGGGCCGTCGCTGCTTTGCGCGGCGGTACCTTCGATTTCCAGGCGCAGGGCCGGACGCGCCTTGAGTGCCTGAGACAGTTTGTCCAGCGCACCTTCGGCATCCTTGCTCAAGTCACTGGAGCCGGCTGCGAAGGATACGGTGCCGAGGTCTTCGGAACCGCCACCGCTGATCAAACCGCCAATCAGTTTGAACGGAGCGGCGGCCGCTTTGACGATCAGGTTACGCAGGGTCTGCCAGACAATCGGCATCACGCTGAACTGCGGGTTGTTCAAATCGCCAGTGACCGGCAACTCGATGGTGATCTTGCCGTCGACGTCCTTGAGCAAGGCAATCGCCAGTTTCAGCGGCAGGCTCACGGCGTCCGGACTGTCGACTTTCTCACCAAGCTGCAGTTGCTCGACCACGACTTTGTTTTCAGCTTTGAGCTGGCCTTTGGTGATCAGGTAATGAACGTCGAGGTTGAGCCGGCCCTTGCGGATGCGGTAGCCGGCGAACTTGCCGGAATACGGGGTCAGGGTGGTCAGCTCGACGCGTTTGAAACTGGTGGCGATGTCGAGGCTGGCCATCGGGTCAAACGGGTTGACCGCGCCCTTGATGGTTACCGGAGCATAACGGTCGACCTTGCCTTTGATGTCAACGCTGGCCGGTTTCGCCTGGCGGCTGTCGATGGTGCCGATCTGGCCGTTGAGTTGCTGGATTGCAGTGGCGAAGTTGGGCGTCAGGCTGAAGTCGGCGAAGTTGGCCGAGCCGTCATTGATGGCAATCGCACCGATGTGAATGCCCAGCGGTTTGTCTTTGCTGGCCGGTTTCGCCGCAGCGGATTTAGTGCCGGAGTCGGCCGGTTGCGGGATCAGCAGGTCGTCGATGTTGGTGGTGCGATCATCGTTGATCATGAACCGCGCATACGGCTGGAACAGGTTGACCTTGTCGATCGACAGGCTGTCGCCGTGCTGATAGTTCAAGCCTTCGACAACCACTTGCTGCCACTTGAGGAAGTCGCGGGTTTTCAGGGTGTCGAGGGTGTGTAGCTGATCGATCTGCGCGCGCCCGGTGACGCTGAGCGCCAGCGGGGCGGTGCTCTTGAGGTTGACCTTGAGGTCGCTGCCGAGCATGCCGCTGCGCAGTTCCAGGCGAATGAACGGGCTGATGTAAGACTGCGCGACACGCAGGTCGATGTCCTGGGTTTTCACATTGAGCTGGGCGGTGACCGGGGCCAGGTTGACCACGCCGTCGGCGCTGACCTTGCCTTGTTTACCCAGGCCAGTATCGAGTTTGACCTTGAAGGGCGAGCCATTGAGGCTGTCGAAATCCTGCAGGTCGACGTTGAGCGGGCCGACGTCCAGCGCTACTGGAGGCTTCGCCGAGCGGTCGGCCAGATGCACTTGATAGTCACGCAATTGCACGTCTTTGAGCAGCACTTGCCATGGCTTGCTCGGTGCGGTTTCGGTTTTTGGCGAATCAGCGGCGGCAGGTGTTTGCGCCGGTTCGGCCGCAGCCTTGGCGGGAGGTTTGGACGGTTGGCTGGCGAACAGTTTCTGCCAGTCCAGTTGCCCGTCGGCTTCGAGGGCGGCCCAGGTTTCCAGTTTCTGGCTACGGATCTTGCCGACCACTACTTGCTGCCTGGCCAGATCGAGTGTGGTTTCGCTGACGTCGAGGCGGTCGAGCTTCGCCAGTTGGCGACCGTCGGGAGCCTTGATTGCGAACGGCGCGATGCTGACAGCGACGTTGTTCAGCAGCAATTCGGTTTCTTTGGAAAGGTTGAGTTTGTAATCGGTGCTGAGGCTGACCACACCGTTCTCCAGCACCAGCGGCACCGCGTCACGCACATACGGCCAGAAAGATTTCATCTGGCCATCGGTGACTTTCAAGGTGCCTTCGGAGCTGAACGGGATCAGGCTGAAATTACCGGTCCAGTCGATTTGCCCACCCGCCGGGCCAATGGCGACCAAGGTCATGTCGGCGTTGTCGTCGGGCAGGGTGCTGAGATTTTTCAGTTCGAAGTCGAGTTTGTCGTAGACGAACTCGATCGGTTCGCTCGGCCGTGCGTCCTGGAAGTGCACATTACCGCCAGCGAGTTTGATGCTGTCGATCCGCATCGGGAACGGTTTGGCATTCGGGTCGGCTGGCGTCGACTCGCTGGCCGGCAGTTTGAACAGACCCAGCAGGTTGAGCTTGCCGTCTTTGGCGAAGAGGATTTCAGTCTTCGGTTTATCCAGTTCGATGTCAGCCAGATGCAGGGCTTTTGTCCACAGGCTGTCGATTTGCAGGTTGGCGTAAAGACGTTCGAAGCCGACCTGTTCCTTGCCCGGTTCGCCAATCACCAGCCCCCACAAGGTGACCTCAAGGCTGAACGGATTGAGCTCGATGCGCTGGATATGCGCAGGCACCGTGGCGTAGTTGGCCAGTTGCTGGTTGGCGATGCGCAGGGCGATGCCCGGCAAAATCAGAAACCCCAGCAGGCTATAAAGGGCCAGAGCAGTCAACAAGGCGCCAATCGCGCGAATCAATCCTTTGGGCATGTGCGGCTTCATCTGTCTGAATCGGAGTGCCTTGGAGTATGGCACGCGATTTCGGTTCCGAAGTACTCGGCGTTGGACAGGTTTGTTCAGATTTGTCTGCGATGGCTGTAGGAACTGCCGCAGGCTGCGATTTTTTGATTTTGCTTTTTAAAAAACAGGATCAAAAGATCGCAGCGTGCCGCAGCTTCTACCGGGAGCGAAATCAGAGCTGGAGGATCAGGGTTTTCAGCGGTGGCTGTTGATCCATCGACGGGAAGTCCCGACCCGGGGTCATCACGCTCCATTCGCGCACCGGGCGTCCGGCTTTCTCGGCGCAGCGCAGGACCTGTTCACGCCAGTCGTCCATGCTGACTTTTGCCAGATTGTTGCAGCAGATCAGCACGCCGTTGTCGGCGGTGGACAGCAGGGCTGGCTTGAGCAGGCTTTGATAATCACGCAGCAGGTCGACGGTGCCGAAGGCGCTTTTGGCCCATGCTGGCGGGTCGAGCAATACCAGGTCGTATTGGCGCTGTTCGAGGCGCGGATAGCTCGGCAGCTTCTGCCCGCGACGCTGGGTGATTGGCAGGCCCGCGAGTTGGCGGATCGCCGGGAAGTAATCCGACTGGACGAACTCCATGGTCGGCAGTTGCGGGTTGAGCTGGCCGTTCTCACGACCGACCGCCAGATTGCCTTCGGCAAAATCCAGGTTGCACACCTCACGGGCACCGCCGGCCGCTGCGCTCAGGCCCACGCCGCAGGTGTAGGCGAACAGATTGAGCACGCTTTTGTTCTTCGCGTGTTCCTTGACCCAGCCCCGGGTGTTGCGCAGGTCGAGGAACAGCAGGGGATCTTGCCCTGCATGGCGACCACGGACGCGATAGTTCAGGCCCCATTCGTGACCGACCAGATCGCCCAGCGCCGCGTCGTCGGCGCGGTAGACATGGTCTTCACGGTCGATACGCGAGTTGCCGCGAGAGCGGTCGTTATAGACCAGCAGCGTTTCCAGGCCCAGAGTCTGGTTGACCAAGGCATGCAGTTGCAGCAGGTCATCGCGCTCCAGCGTCTGGTGAAAGCTTTGCACCAGCAATTGCGGGCCGTAGCGGTCGATGGTCAGGCCACCGGCGCCTTCCTGGCTGCCATGGAACAAGCGATAGCAGTCAGTGCCCTGGCTGTGCAGCTCGGCGAGCAAGTCCTGGCGTTGATCGAGGGCGGCGCGCAGCGCCTGATTCAAGGAAGACATGCTTGCGCCTTGCTGGAGAGAATTGGGGCGCGGGAGTTTAACACTGTGCATTGCCGATTACCTGTGGCGAGGAGCTTGCTCCCGCTCGAGTGTGACGCGCTCGCAAAACTTCGACAGCAGCAGATATTTTGGGGTCGCTGCGCAACCCAGCGGGAGCAAGCTCCCTCGCCACAGAGGTTTCACTCAAGACCTGAGCATTCATCAGGTCAGCAGTCCCATCCGCCGCTTGGCTCGCTGCACCGAGCCGTTGCGCATTGCCCAGCGCAGCATCGGGGCGCTGCGTTTGACACTGGCGCGGATCAGTTTGCGCTGCAGCGGGTTCTGGCTGACCCCGAGCATGTCACTGGCCCAATCCGGCAACAGGTCAATGCCGGCCTTCATCATCAGGTCGCCAAAGGGGCGGGCCAGCAGGCTCGGTGCTGGCGCTTCGAGCAGAAGACGCAAGACTTCACGGCTGCGATCATCACAGAGCAATTGCGAGCGCATGCCTTCAAGATAATCGGAAATTTCCTGCCGCGAGTGCGGCACATTCCGCGCGCCAAGCCGTTCGGCGATCACCGCGATTTCCGCGTAATAGCGATCCTGATCGGCCAGCGACAACTGCGGATTGCGATAGCGCAAATGCGCGGCTAGAAAGCTGCTGACTTCCGCCACATGCACCCACGTCAGCAAATCCGGATCGCTGGCCGCGTAGGGCCGGCCATCCGGGGCGGTGCCGACCACTTGCAGGTGAATGGTACGGACCTTTTCGATCAGCCAGTCCGCATCCCGGCGCGAACCGAAAGTAGTGCCGGAGACGAATTGGCTGGTGCGGCGCAAACGCCCAAGCATGTCCTGACGAAAATTCGAGTGATCCCAAACCCCGGCCAAGGCCAGTGGATGCAAGGCTTGCAGCAACAGAGCGCTGATCCCGCCGATCAGCATGCTGCTGAAGTCGCCGTGCACTTGCCAACTGATCGAGTCGGGACCGAACAGGCCCGGATCGCCCTTGGGGTTTTCCAGATCGAGTTGGCCGAGGGACAGACCGGTCAGGCTCATGAGTTGGCTTTCGATACGGCTGCGGATGAATTCCATGACAACTCGGTCGGGGCAGGCGCGGCCAAAGTGGCCGCGCCGCAGGGGTTACTGATTGAGGCGCGTGTCGATCAAACCTTGCACCACGCTCGGATCAGCCAGGGTCGAAGTGTCCCCAAGGCTGTCGAGTTCGTTGCAGGCGATCTTGCGCAGGATGCGGCGCATGATCTTGCCTGAGCGGGTTTTCGGCAAGGCTGGCGCCCACTGGATCAGGTCGGGTTTGGCGAAGCTGCCGATTTCCTTGCTGACGAGCGCCAGTAGTTCTTTCTTCAGTTCATCGTTGGGCTCGGCGCCATTCATGGGGGTGACGAAGGCGTAGATGCCCTGGCCTTTGACGTCATGTGGATAACCGACCACGGCCGCTTCGGCGATGCTGTCATGTAGAACCAGTGCGCTTTCTACCTCCGCGGTACCGATGCGGTGCCCGGAAACGTTGATCACATCATCGATGCGCCCGGTGATCCAGTAATCGCCGTCCTCGTCGCGCCGTGCGCCGTCACCGGTGAAGTAGTAGCCGGGGTAGGGCTTGAAGTAGGTATCGACCATTCGCTGCGGATCGCCGTAAACGCTGCGGATCTGCGCTGGCCAGCTGGATTTTATCGCCAGCACGCCGCTGCCGGCGCCTTTGATTTCCTTGCCGTGCTCATCGAGCAGCACCGGTTGCACGCCGAACATTGGCTGCGTGGCGCAACCCGGTTTGATCCGTTGTGCGCTGACCAGCGGGCTGAGCATGATGCCGCCGGTTTCGGTCTGCCACCAGGTATCGACAATCGGACAGCGCTGTTCGCCGACCACGTTGAAATACCATTCCCACGCTTCCGGGTTGATTGGCTCACCGACGCTGCCGAGTAATCTGAGGCTCTGCCGGGAAGTTTCCTGCAAGGGGCCGGCGCCTTCGCGCATCAGGGCGCGCAGCGCAGTCGGCGCGGTGTAGAAGATGTTCACAAGGTGTTTGTCGATCACCTGCCAGAAGCGCGAGCTGCTCGGATAGCTCGGTACCCCTTCGAAGATCAGCGTGGTCGCGCCATTGGCCAGCGGGCCGTAGACGATATAGCTGTGGCCGGTGACCCAGCCGACGTCGGCGGTGCACCAGAATACTTCGCCGTCACGGTAATCGAGCACGTACTTGAAGGTCATCGCCGCTTGCAGCAGATAACCGCCCGTGGTGTGCAGCACGCCTTTGGGTTTGCCGGTGCTGCCGGAGGTGTAGAGGATGAACAGCGGATCTTCGGCGTCCATCGGTTCCGGCGGGCAGTCGTCACTGACGTCGCGCACGGCCTGGTGATACCAGAGATCGCGGCCCTCGACCCAATCGACTTTGCCTTGCGTGCGTTCGACTACCACCACGCTGCTGACGTCGGGACAGCTTTGCAGGGCCTTGTCGACATTCTGTTTCAACGGCACGAACTTGCCACCACGCACGCCTTCGTCGGTGGTGATTACGGTGCGGCAATCGGCGTCGAGGATACGGTCGCGCAACGAGTCCGGGGAGAAACCGCCGAACACCACCGAATGGATCGCGCCGATCCGTGCACAGGCGAGCATGGCGTAGGCAGCTTCGGGAATCATCGGCATGTAGATGCACACCCGGTCGCCTTTTTTCACGCCACGGCCTTTCAGCACGTTGGCCAGTCGGCAGACATGGTGATGGAGTTTTTTGTAAGTGATCTGTGCGGATTCGACGGGGTCGTCGCCTTCCCAGAGGATGGCGGTCTGTTCACCGCGATCAGGCAGATGGCGGTCGATGCAGTTGTAACTGACGTTGAGTTTGCCGCCGGCAAACCAGGCGGCTTCACCGGTTTTCAGATCGTAGCGCTGAACGGTTTGCCACGGCGTGCTCCAGTCGAGGAAGCGGGTGGCCTGTTCAGCCCAGAAGGTGCTGGGGTGTTCAATCGACTCACGGTACAGACGCCGATAGTCGTCCTGACTCAATTGTGCAGCCCGGCGCACGGCATCGGCTTTGGGGAACGTGCTGATATCGAACATGACGGTTCCTTATTCTTGTTTTGCGACAAAGATAAAGATGCGCCGAGCGGCCTGCAGGTTCAAGTCATCCCCAAAACAACTGTGGGAGCCAGCCTGCTGGCGATGGGGCTGTGTCAATCAACATCAATGTTGAATGAACAATTGCATCGCCAGCAGGCTGGCTCCCACAGGGTAAAGCTGTCAGGGCAGATCAGCCGCGGTGACGACCGCGGAAGTAGTTGATCAGGCCTTGGGTGGACGGATCGTCAGCGGTGGTTTCATCGCTGCCGACCAGACGGTTGTAGACGCCCTTGCCCAGTTCCTTGCCCAGCTCCACGCCCCACTGGTCGAAGGCGTTGATGCCCCAGACCACGCTTTGCACGAACACTTTGTGTTCATACATGGCAACCAGCGCGCCGAGACGACGCGGGCTGATGCGTTCAACCACGATGGTGTTGCTCGGACGGTTGCCCGGAATCACCTTGTGCGGCGCCAGTTTGTGCACTTGCTCTTCGCTCATGCCCTTGTCGCGCAGTTCGGTTTCGGCTTCCGGCAGGGTCTTGCCGAGCATCAGTGCCTGACTCTGCGAGAGGCAGTTGGCGTACAGCCACTGGTGGTGATCGGAAACCGGATTGAAGCTGACGATCGGCACGATGAAGTCGGCCGGGATCAGTTGGGTGCCCTGGTGCAGCAACTGGTGGTAAGCGTGCTGACCGTTGCAGCCGACGCCGCCCCAGATCACCGGACCGGTATCGGTCGACACCGGGGTGCCATCCTGACGCACGCTCTTGCCGTTGGATTCCATGTCCAGCTGTTGCAAGTGTTTGGTGATGTTACGCAGGTAGTGGTCGTACGGCAGGATCGCGTGGCTTTGCGCGCCCCAGAAGTTGCCGTACCACACGCCGAGCAGGGCCAGCAGCACTGGCATGTTCTGTTCGAACGGCGCGCTCTGGAAATGCTGGTCCATGGTGTAGGCACCGGACAGCAGTTCCTTGAAGTTGGACATGCCGATGGCCAGGGCAATCGGCAAACCGATGGCCGACCACAGCGAATAACGTCCGCCTACCCAGTCCCACATCGGGAAGATGTTTTCTTCGCGAATACCGAACGCCACGGCTGCGGCGTTGTTGCTCGATACCGCGATGAAGTGGCGATACAACTCGGCCTCGGAACCACCTTGCGCCAGATACCAGGCGCGTGCGGCCTGAGCATTCTTCAGGGTTTCGAGGGTGTTGAAGGATTTCGACGAAACGATGAACAGCGTGGTTTCGGCGCGCAGCTTTTGCGTCAGCTCGTGGAACTCACTGCCGTCGATGTTCGCCAGATAGTGGCAACGCACACCTTTCTGCGCGTAGGACAACAGTGCTTCGGAAACCAGCTCCGGACCGAGGAACGAGCCACCGATACCGATGTTCACCACGTCGGTGATCGGCTTTTCGGTGTAACCGCGCCACAGACCGTCGTGGATGCGGCCCACGAGATCGGTGATCTGGTTCAGCACTTTGTGCACTTCAGGCATCACGTTGACGCCGTTGACCGACAACTTGTCGCCTACCGGGCGACGCAGTGCGGTGTGCAGCGCAGGACGGCCTTCGGAAGCGTTGACGATTTCGCCGTCGAACAGCGCCTTGATCGCGCCTTTGAGGTCGACTTCGTTGGCCAGACCCACCAGCAGATTGCGGGTCTCGGCGTTGATCAAATTCTTCGAATAATCGAGAAACAGGCCGCAGCTGCTGAGAGTGAATTGATTGAAGCGCTGCGGATCGGCGTTGAAGGCTTCGCGCATGCTGAAATCCTGCATGGCTTGGCGGTGATCTTTCAACGCTTGCCAGGCGGGCAGAGCGGTAACGTCTTGAGGAGTGCGGTAGTACGCCATCGCTGCGGTTTTCCTTTTTACTTGAACGGCCTTTTGAACACTGAACTGACCAGATACGCCTTGTTGAGGCGAGGGTCACATGCGTCGACATGATTTTGGACACAGGGCGAATACAGTAAACCTCGCGCCGCGATCTGTCTTGACTTCTTCTGACCCGTTACCTGTACTTTTTTAACATTGATGATCGCGGATTGCCGACAAACGGAATGAAAGCGCGGCTCGACGGATCAGGCCAGTTGCACCGGAATGGCGTTACTGGTGTGGCTCAATTCATTGCCCGGCGCCATGTACAGCATGCGCGGCTTGAAATTCAGCAGATCGGCTTCGCTGTAATGGGCGTAGGCGCAAATGATCACGCGGTCACCGACCTTGGCTTTATGCGCCGCTGCGCCGTTGACCGAGATGATGCGTGAACCTTCTTCGCCACGGATCGCGTAAGTGGTGAAGCGCTCGCCGTTGTCGACGTTATAAATCTGGATTTGCTCGTACTCACGGATGCCGGACAGGTCCAGCCATTCGCCGTCGATGGCGCACGAACCTTCGTAATCGAGAACCGCGTGAGTGACTTCGGCGCGGTGCAGTTTGGCCTTGAGCATAATGGCGTGCATGAGGATTTTCCCAGGTCGGAATCGAACGGCGGGCAGTGTGCCCGAAGGCTTTGGGGGCGGCAATATGGTCTGGAGGTGCCTGTAAAACCAATGTGGGAGCGAGCTTGCTCGCGAAGGCGTCATGTCAGTCGATATTTGGTCATCTGACAGATCGCATTCGCGAGCAGGCTCGCTCCCACAGGGGTAGTGCAGTTTTAGATCGGGCTATCGAGGTTCAGGTGCAGGTTATCGATCAACCGTGTGGTGCCGAGGAATGCGGCCACCAGAATCACCAGATCACGATCCTGCGCCGTTGCTGGACGCAACGTCAGAGCGTGGCGAATTTCCAGGTAGTCCGGGCGCAGGCCGGCGGCTTCCAGTTGTTGCAACTGAGCGCTGATCAGCGCCGGAAAATCCTGTTCGCCCTGTTTGATCGATTCGGCAATCGTGCTCAGGGTGCGATAGACCACCGGTGCCATCGCACGTTGCTCCTCGTTGAGGAAACCGTTGCGCGATGACAGCGCCAGGCCATCAGCGGCACGTACGGTCGGCTCGCCGATGATCTGGATCGGCATGTTCAGGTCATGCACCAGTGCACGGATGACCGCCAGTTGCTGGTAGTCCTTCTGACCGAAGATCGCCAGATCCGGCTGGACCATGTTGAACAGCTTGCTGACCACGGTTGCCACCCCTTCGAAGTGCCCCGGACGGCTGGCGCCGCACAGGCCTTCGGAGAGTTGCGGCACGCTGACCCGGGTCTGTCCGGCCATGCCGTCGGGGTACATCTCTTCGACGGTCGGGGCGAACAGCAGGCTGCAGCCGGCTTCGAGCAGTTTTTCCTGATCCGCCGCGAGGGTGCGCGGGTACTTGTCGAGGTCTTCGCCGGCGCCGAATTGCAGCGGATTGACGAAAATGCTCGCGACCACGAAGTCCACCCGTTGCGTGGCTTTGGTGATCAACGCAACGTGGCCGCTGTGCAGGTTGCCCATGGTCGGCACGAAGCCGATGCGCTTGCCTTCACTGCGGGCGCGAGCGACAGCGGCGCGCAGTTCGCGTACGGTTTTTACGGTGTTCATGCAGAGAATCCGTGTTCGATGCCAGGGAACGTCACGGCTTTGACTTCGTTGACGTAAGCCTTCAGCGCGGACTGGATATTGTCCTGATCGAGCATGAAATTCTTGACGAACTTCGGTACGCGGCCAGTGATCGACAGGCCGAGCATGTCGTGCAATACCAGCACTTGGCCGTCAGTGTCCGAGCCGGCACCGATGCCGATGACCGGGATCTTCACGGCCTGGGTGATTTCTGCAGCCAGTTCGCTTGGCACGCATTCGAGCAGCAGCATCGAGGCGCCGGCCTGTTCCAGCGAGATCGCATCGGCACGCATCTGCCGCGCCTGGTTCTCGTTGCGGCCCTGCACTTTATAGCCGCCAAGAATGTTCACGGCTTGTGGAGTCAGGCCCATGTGCGCGCAGACCGGCACACCGCGTTCGGCCAACAGCCGGATCGACTCGGCGAGCCACAACTGACCTTCGACCTTGACCATGTGCGCACCGGCCTGCATCAGCGTGGCGCTATTGATCATGGTTTGTTCGAGGGTGGCGTTGGCCATGAACGGCAGATCGGCGAGGATCAACGCGTCGCTGTTGCCGCGTTTTACGCAGGCAACGTGGTAGGCCATTTCTGCGGTGGTCACCGGCAGCGTACTGTCGTGACCTTGCAGCACCATGCCGAGTGAATCGCCTACCAGCAGCACTTCGACACCGGCCTCATTACAGGCGTGGGCGAAGGTCGCGTCATAGCAGGTGAGCATGGTGATCTTTTCACCTTTCTGCTTGAGGCTCTGGAGCGTGGTCAGGGTGATGGCTGGCATGTAAAAAATCCTCGTTCAGGCGCTCTGGAAACTACTGCGAGTAACGCGCGTGATTCGTCATCTACTCAGGCGCACGCTCTTTTGTCGTGCTTATAAGGCCTGGATTGCGCCCGTATGTGCCGGGTTGCCGGCAGCGGGACGCCTATAGTCGTGATGAGAACCCGGGAAGTCAATTGTGTGTGTTACCGCATTGTTACCAGGCGAGTGTTACCGGCGCTACTGATGCGATTCAGCGGCAGGCCGGGCCTGATTCGCGATTGTTTTGTCCGACAAAAACCTGCTTGGGAGGAGAACACTGTGGCGAGGGGATTTATCCCCGTTGGACTGCGAAGCGGCCCTGAAACCAGCGCATGCAACTTTTCTGACGCGCCGCGTTTTCCGGTTTCACGACTGCTTCGCAGCCGGACGGGGATAAATCCCCTCGCCACAAGAGCAATCCAGGGGATTTTTTTTCAGGGCTGGGGGAGGCGTTCGAGGCCGGTGAACGGGCAGGCTGCGAGCAGATCGGCCAATGTGCGGCCATCGGCCAGACGCAGATCCTGCGGGGCCAGTTCGGCCAGCGGATACAAGACGAACGCGCGTTCCTGCATATGGTAATGCGGGACTTTGAGGCGCGGTTCGTCGATCAGGCGATCACCGAACAACAGAATATCCAGATCCAGCGTGCGCGGGCCCCAACGCTCCAGACGCTCACGGCCCTGGCCATTCTCGATGCCTTGCAGGGTGTCGAGCAGTTCCAGCGGCGGCAAAGTGCTGTCGAGTGCGGCGACCGCGTTGGTGTAACGCGGTTGGCCCGGCAGCAGGGAATCGCTTTGATAGAAGGCTGAAACACCGACCAGTTCGGTTTGCGGCAATTGGCCCAGCGCCTCGACGGCGCTGCGCAATTGTTCGGCCGGGTCAGCGAGGTTGCTGCCCATGCCGATGTAGATGCGTTCCATGCGTTATTCGTCCGAAGTGCTCGACGCACCGGCGCGTTTGCGCTTGGAACCGCTGCTGCGGCGACGCTTGCGTGGAGCACCGCTGGCGTCCTCGCCCTTGCCACTGAGGTCGCGGATCATGTCGCGACGTTCACTTTCGTTGGCGTCCTGATAATCCGTCCACCATTCGCCCAGACCGTCAGTCTGCTCGCCAGCGCTTTCACGCAGCAGCAGGAAGTCGTAGCCAGCACGGAAGCGCGGGTTGTCCAGCAGCAGGTCGGCGCGTTTGCCGCTGCGGCGTGGCAGGCGTTCCTGCATATCCCAGATTTCGCGGATCGGCATGGTGAAACGCTTCGGGATCGCAATGCGTTGGCATTGTTCGGCGATCAGTTCGTGCGCAGCTTCCTGCATCGCCGGAATCGGCGGCATGCCGCGTTCCTGCAAACGCAATACACGGGCCGGAAGGGCAGGCCACAACATTGCGGCAAACAGGAAGGCCGGGGTCACCGGTTTGTTCTGTTTGATCCGCAAGTCGGTATTGGTCAGCGCTTCGCTGATCAGCGTATGGGTGTAATCCGGGTTGTGGTCCAGTGCGTCGGCACTCGCCGGGAACAGCGGCGCAAACAGTTGCAGATCGACCAGCATTTCAAAGGTGATCGCGGCGTGACCGGAGAGGAACAGCTTGAGCACTTCCTCGAACAGTCGGGCCGATGGAATCTCGCGCAACATCGGCGCCAGTTCGCGGATCGGTTGAACCGTGTGCTTCTCGATACCGAAGTTCAGCTTGGCGGCAAAACGCACGGCGCGCAGCATGCGTACCGGGTCTTCCTGATAACGCTGCTTCGGATCGCCGATCAGGCGGATCAGGTGATTGCGGATGTCGTGTACGCCGTTGGCGTAATCGAGGATGCGCTCGCTGACCGGATCGTAATACAAGGCGTTGATGGTGAAGTCGCGGCGTTGCGCGTCTTCTTCCAAGGTGCCGTAAACGTTGTCGCGCAGAATCCGCCCGCTCTCGTTACGCGAGGACTGATTGCTGTCTTCGTCGTCTTCGTTTTGCGGATGGTTGGCGCGGAAGGTGGCGACTTCGATGATTTCGCGACCGAAATGGATATGCACCAGTTTGAAGCGGCGACCGATGATCCGCGCATTGCGGAATTCGGCCCGGACCTGCTCGGGTGTGGCGCTGGTGGCGACGTCAAAGTCCTTGGGCGTGATGCCCAGCATCATGTCACGCACGCAACCGCCGACCAGATAAGCCTGGTAACCGGCACCCTGCAGGCGTTCGACGATATTGACCGCGTAGCGGCTGAACTGTGTCTTTTGCAGCGAGTGCTGGCCGCTGTTGAGCACTTCAGGTGTGCTACGGATGTGTTGCGTACGACGCACGGGAGTACGGAATGACTGGAACAACTTCTTCAGCATGGGATGCACTGTTTGAAGGAATGTTCGGCCATAACGAAAGATGACCGCATGATGGGCGGGGATTCTAGCATTTAGTCGAGGGATGGTGTAGGACACCGCAGATATGAGCTGCAAGCCGCAGGCTAAAGGCTTCACGCCAAGAGAATTCAGGGGATTTTGTCGCGGGGGAGAAACTACAAGGGGAGCCGAAGCTCCCCAAGAAGTAGTTGCGTGCTCTTTTTATTATTGAGTCGGGCTTTTTGTTTTTGTTGAGTGCCCTCGCCATGAAGCTTTTCCTTCATGGCCCTCCCAATCGGGAGCCAAGAGCAAACGGATTGCTTTGGTCGCTGAATTGCAGTGATCTCTCGATCCAACCAGTACAGGCTCTGTCTTAGGACAGTTTTTGTTGTTCTCGGCCTGGTCGTGGGGCAAGCCCCAAATACAACGCCTCTCCAAAAGAATCAGTTAGCTGCGCCTCTCGCCGTCTTGTTTTTATTGTGCGTGAGTCGATTCGTCTTATTTTTATTATTTTGTACAGTGCTTGTTATTGTTCTTGTACTGAACATATAGCAGGTGCCGTGCCAACTTTTGCGAAACCCAATAAAACAAGGGGTTAGGTCGTTATAACCGTTTTCGCAGGGCAAAAAAAAGCCGGGGTTTCGTTACCGATAACCCCGGCTTCTGTTACGTGAAAAGACTGAGGTAACAGTTTTTTCACATCTTCAAGCGTTACCCGCACACTCGACAGGTAACGTTCAGCTCTCGCTGGCGACCCCGGTCTTGCGCCGTGGAATGCCCAGACGCTGACGGCGTTCCCACAGACATTTACGGCTGACGCCCAGTTTGCGCGCCAGTTCGGTCTCGGTCATGTGGTCCTGATGCTCAAGAACGAAGTGCTGGAAATAGTCTTCCAGCGACAGATCCTCGGTCGGCTCGTGGCTGCTGTTACTGGCGCTACCGGCGGTTTGTGGCGGCAGGCCGATGAATTCGTCATCGTCCAGATCGCTCAGCTCGATATCGATGCCCAGCAGGTCGGCAGAGATTTCCGGGCTCTCGCTCAGAATCACCGCACGCTCGACGGCGTTTTCCAGTTCGCGCACGTTACCCGGCCAGGAATAGTGCCGGATCGCCTGTTCGGCATCAGCGGCAAATTTCAGGTCGGTACGGTTAATGCGCGCACTTTGACGGGCGAGGAATGCGCTGGCGATTTCGTTGACGTCGGCGCCGCGCTCACGCAGGGCCGGGAGCTTCAGCGCAATCACGTGCAAGCGGTAATACAAGTCTTCACGGAACTGGCCGATTTTCGCCAGGCTCTTGAGGTCGCGGTGAGTCGCCGCGATCAGGCGCACATCGACTTTCTGCGACTGCACCGAGCCAACCCGACGGATTTCGCCTTCCTGCAATACACGCAGCAAGCGGGCCTGAGCTTCCAGCGGCAGTTCGCCGATTTCGTCGAGGAACAGCGTGCCGCCGTCCGCCGCTTCCACCAGACCGGCACGACCGGCGCTGGCGCCAGTGAACGCGCCTTTCTCGTGACCGAACAGTTCGGACTCGATCAGGCTTTCCGGAATGGCCGCGCAGTTCACCGAAATCATCGGCGCCTTGGCGCGTTTCGACAGGTTGTGCAGGGCGCGGGCCACCAGTTCTTTACCGGTACCGGATTCGCCCTGGATCAGGACATTGGAGTCAGTTGGCGCTACCTTGCGGATCTTGCTGTACAGATCCTGCATCGGCGGGCACGAACCAATGATGCCGATTTCGCCGTTGCTGTTATCGACGGCGGGTTTACCGCTGCCATTGGCAGCTTTGCCGGTAACAACTTCGCCGGCAGCCGGGGCCGATTGGCGATCACGCAGGATTCGTGCGACGGCCTGGAGCATTTCATCGTGGTCGAAAGGCTTGGCGATGTAGTCCACCGCGCCCATCTTCATCGAGTCGACCGCCGAACGCAGGCTGGCGTAACTGGTCATGATCAGCACCGGAGTGCCCTGGCCGAGCTTGATCAGCTCGGTGCCGGGGGCGCCAGGCAGGCGCAGATCGCTGACGATCAGATCGAACGTAGGAATGGTGAAGCGTTCTTGTGCTTCCTGCACTGAACCGGCTTCGCTGACCTGGTACTGATTACGTTCCAGCAGGCGGCGCAAGGCGGAGCGGATAATTGTTTCGTCTTCGACGATCAAAATGTGCGGCATTGATTCGATACTCTCGACGGTCTCAGTTCACAGCGGACGTCGCTTCGACATGACGCGGCAAGGTCACCCGAATACGGGTGCCGCGTTGGCTTTGAACATCAGCCGGGCTGTCGATGGTGATTTGTCCATAATGCTCTTCAACGATGGAATAGACCAGTGCAAGGCCCAGACCGGTGCCTTCGCCAGGGTCCTTGGTGGTGAAGAAGGGTTCGAACAATCGATCCATGATGTTCTTCGGAATACCGCTGCCTTCGTCCTCGACGATCAGATCGACCGTGTGTTCGCCGGCTTCGCTCTTGACCCGCACCGCACTGCCCGCAGGCGAGGCATCACGGGCGTTGGAGAGCAGATTGATCAGTACTTGGGCAAGCCTTTGCGGATCGCCTTCGACCCAGTGATCCGGGTCGCACAGGTTGTAGAACTGCACTTCGAAATTGCGCCGGTTCAGCGCCAGCAGACCGATTGCATCCTGCGCCACTTCTGCCAGACAAACGGGCTCGTCGCTGTGCTGGTGGCTGCCGGCGTGGGCGAAGCTCATCAGCGACTGGACGATGCGCGATATGCGTTTGGTCTGTTCGAGGATCTGCCCGCTGATTTCCGTCAGCTCCTCGTCCTCTTCGCGTTCTTCGCGCAGGTTCTGCGCCAGACAGGCGATGCCGGTGACCGGGTTGCCGATTTCATGGGCCACGCCTGCCGCCAGTCGACCGATGCTCGCCAGACGCTCGGAGTGCACCAGTTTGTCTTCAAGCATCTGGGTTTCGGTCAGGTCTTCTACCAGCAACACCAGACCACTGTTACCTGGCGCGAGCGGTTCGTCGATCGCCGCTTTGTGCAGATTCAGCCAGCGCGTCTGACCGTCGAGGGCCAGATGCTGTTTGTGCAAATGCTCGTCGGGCAGATTAATGAAGCCTTGCAGCAATTCTTTCCACGGGTCGCCGATGGTGCTCAGGCGCGAACCGACCACCCGTTGCGCGGCAATCCCGGTCAGCTCTTCCATGGCCTTGTTCCACATCAGGATCTCTTGATCCTTGGCCAACGAGCAGACGCCCATCGGCAATTCCTGCAAGGTCTGGCGGTGATAGCGGCGCAGGGCGTCGAGTTCGGCGGCAAGGCCGGTGAGGCGCGAGTGGTAATCCTCGAGGCGGCTTTCGATGAAGTGGATGTCTTCGGTGACATAGTTTTCGCCGCCGGCCTTATATGGCAGGAAGGTTTCGACCATGTCTTGCGCCACGCTCGGGCCCATCAGGCCGGAGAGGTTGGCTTCGATGCGGTCGCGCAAACGGCGCAGTGCATAAGGACGGCGTTCGTCGAACGGCAGATAAAGGTCACGCAGGGCTTGCTCGACTTCTTTCTGTGCTGCCTTGGCGCCCAATGGTTTGGCCAGTTGCGTGGCGAATTCCTGAGGCGAGGCGGCGTGCAGCTCACGGCGTTGCGGGCGACGTACGTTATCCACCGCGCAGGCTTCGGCGGCACTGGCTTCTTCTGGGCTGGCGTTGGTGAACAGCGAAATCAGGGTGAACATCAGCACGTTGGCCGCCAGCGAGGCGATGGCCGCCATGTGCCAACTGGTGTCGTCGAGCACGTAGATCATGTTCAGCAGCGGTATATAGAAACCCTGCAGATTGCCGACCAGCGGCAGCAGCATGGTCACTACCCACACCAGAATCCCTGCCAGCAGACCGGCAATGAAGCCGCGCCGGTTGGCGGTCGGCCAGTACAGCACCGAGAGCACGCCCGGGAGGAATTGCAGGGTAGCCACGAACGCGACGATGCCGAGGTTGGCCAGATCCTGCTCGGCGCCCAGCATCAGATAGAAGCCGAACCCGGCCATGATGATCGCGACGATCAGCGCCCGGCGCGTCCATTTCAGCCAGCGATAGATGTTGCCCTCGGCGGGCGGCTGATAAAGCGGCAGCACCAGGTGGTTCAGCGCCATGCCCGACAGCGCCAGCGTTGTGACAATGATCAGCCCGCTGGCGGCCGATAAACCGCCGACGTAAGCCAGCAATGCCAAGGGTTTGCTGTTGGCGGCAATGCCGATACCGAGGGTGAAATATTCCGGATTGGTCGTGGCGCCGAGCTTGAGCCCTGCCCAGAGAATCAGCGGTACTGCCAGACTCATCAACAGCAGGAACAGCGGCAGACCCCAACTTGCGCTGACCAGCGAACGCGGGTTGAGGTTTTCGGTAAAAGTCATGTGATACATGTGCGGCATGACGATGGCCGAGGCGAAGAACACCAGCAGCAGCGTGCGCCAAGGACCTTCCTGCAACGGCGTATGCAGGGCGGCGAGGGCGGTCTGGTTTTGCAGCAGCCACAGTTCAAGTTGTTGCGGGCCATCGAACACGCCGTACAGCGCGTACAGGCCAACGCCGCCAAGGGCGACCAGTTTGATCACCGACTCGAAGGCAATCGCGAACACCAGCCCTTCGTGTTTCTCGCGGGTGGCGATGTGCCGGGAACCAAAGAAAATCGTGAACAGAATAATCAGCGAGCAAAACGCCAGTGCGACGCGGCTCTGGACCGGTTCGCCCGTAAGAATCCCAATAGAGTCGGCCACCGCTTGAATCTGCAACGCCAGCAACGGCAACACGCCGATCAGCATGAAAATCGTGGTCAGCGCCCCCGCCCAGGTGCTGCGAAAGCGGAAGGCGAACAGATCCGCCAGCGACGATAGCTGATAGGTGCGGGTGATTTTCAGGATCGGATACAGCAACACCGGCGCCAGCAGAAACGCGCCGGACACCCCGAGATAGCTGGAAAGAAAGCCGTAGCCGTACTGATACGCCAGACCGACCGTGCCGTAAAACGCCCACGCACTCGCGTAAACCCCCAGCGACAGGGTGTAAGTCAGCGGGTGGCGAATGATCGCCCGGGGGATCATGCCCCGTTCACTGATCCAGGCTACGCCGAACAACACCGCGAGGTACGCGGCACTGATCAGGATCATCTGGGTCAGGCTAAAGCTCATCGGCATCTTTTTGGCTCTGCAGGATGAAGGTCACGACAATCAGGATCAACCAGAGCAGATACGGCCGATACCAGGCGCCCGTGGCGTCGATCCACCAATCCATGATGGCTGGAGAAAACAGATAGATTCCCACGACCAAAAGCAGGACCAAGCGATAGATGTACATCCCGGCCTCTCTTTTTTATGCGCGTGCCCGAAAACGTGCGGCGATGGTAACGGATGGGCGCGCCACTGCAAGTGTCGTCATAGCAGTTGCGCTTCGGGCAGGGTCAGTGTGCGCGGGATCTTGCTCGCATCCCAGTGGGCGCTGCCCCAGTTGAGCAATTCCTGCGCACTGGCGTGGGCCAGTTCGGCGCCGGGGTTTTGCCCCAGTGCGCGCAAGGCCCGCAGCAGCAACGGCGTGGCTTGATCGGCGGTCAGCGGCGGCGAGCGGTAGGACTTGCCGAGCTTGTTGCCGTCAGGCTGGGTGATCAAAGGAAGGTGTAGATAGCGCGGCTGACGCAAGCCCAGCAGTTCTTGCAGATAGAGTTGGCGCGGCGTCGAGTCGAGCAGGTCGGCGCCACGCACGATATCGGTGATGCCTTGCCAGGCATCGTCCAGCACCACCGCCAGTTGATAGGCGTAGAGGCCATCGCGGCGGCGGATCACGAAGTCGCCGACGTCGCGGCCCAGATGCTGACGATACTCACCCTGCACGCGGTCGATGAAATGGTATTCCAGCTCCGGCACACGCAGGCGGATCGCCGCGTCTTGCTGGCCGTGACCGGCGTTGCGGCACAGACCCGGATAAATTCCGTTATACGCTTCCAGTTGTTTGCGCGAGCAGGTGCAGGCATAGGCCAGACCGTGATTGAACAGGCTGTCGAGCACTTGGGCATAGGCCTCGTGCCGATCACTCTGACGCACCATCTCGCCATCCCATTCAAAGCCGTAGCTTTCCAGGGCCTTGAGAATCGCTGCCTGTGCGCCCGGTTCTTCACGGGGCGGATCGAGATCCTCCATGCGCACCAGCCAGCGACCGCCTACCGAGCGGGCATCGAGATAGGAGGCGAGTGCAGCCACCAGCGAGCCGAAGTGCAGATGTCCGCTGGGAGTAGGGGCGAAGCGGCCGATGTAGGCGGAGGTCGTCATGGAAGCGTTGTCACTTATTCAGGCTTATACACAACACTATGTGGGAGCCGAGCTTGCTCGCGAAAGCGCTGTGTCATTCAACATTAAGGTGTCTGATTTAACGCCTTCGCGAGCAAGCTCGGCTCCCACAGGGGGAAGGGTCAAACGGCAGAAACAAAAACGGAGCGTTCGCACGCTCCGTTTTTCATTCAGGTCGGGATTATTTGCCGACCTGTTTTTCCTTGATTTCCGCAAGGTTCTTGCAATCGACGCACATGTCGGCGGTCGGACGCGCTTCGAGGCGCTTGACGCCGATCTCGATGCCGCACGAGTCGCACCAGCCGTACTCTTCGTTCTGGATCAGCTCGAGCGTCTTGTCGATCTTCTTGATCAACTTGCGCTCGCGATCACGAGCGCGCAGCTCGAGGGCAAATTCCTCTTCCTGACTGGCACGGTCGGCCGGGT
This sequence comes from Pseudomonas sp. McL0111, assembly GCF_052567255.1. Lineage (NCBI taxonomy): Bacteria > Pseudomonadati > Pseudomonadota > Gammaproteobacteria > Pseudomonadales > Pseudomonadaceae > Pseudomonas > Pseudomonas sp. McL0111. Next base: position 2,538,438 of record NZ_CP199585.1, read on the forward strand.
CAGGGAAGTTTGCCGCTTCGTCTTTCATATGATCAACGGTGCGATCGACTTCCTGCATCAAGTCCTGCTTCCACTTGTTCAGGATCTTGGTGAAGTGCGCGCGCATCGGTGCGCCCATGTACTCTTCGCCCTTGGTCGGAACGTAAGGTTCGAAGCCGCTGATCGACGCTTGCTGCTGTTGCTTTGCTTGGGTGGGCATGAAATGGACCGCCTCTACTCTTGTAATCCATTGCGCAGGATTGCTCCATCACCGACACCTGCCGGCCCTGCGGCTGCAAGCGGGCGAACTTACCAGATCAAATCGGCCTGCGCTACTCCCGGATGTCGAGCCCGCGGCCGGTGAGGCTTGCAAAAGTTTGCCAAGCCATGTCTGGCGGTGTTGGAGACCTGTTCAATCACTGATTTTAGTCAATCCTGGAGCGTATGCTCTTATCGTTACAGTCCAGAGTTCTTGAGGCTGTGACCGCTGCGGGTTCTCGCTCGTTCCGGCAGATGCGTAGAATCGTCTCTTTTTTCCCGTCGAAGGAAGGCCAATGGCTCAGCCCTACAGTGCGCGCAGTCGTGCGATCGAACCGTTCCATGTCATGGCGTTGCTGGCGCGGGCCAATGAGTTGCAGGCTGCTGGCCACGACGTGATCCACCTGGAAATCGGCGAGCCGGACTTCACCACCGCAGAACCGATCATTCGCGCCGGGCAGGCAGCACTGACGGCGGGCAAGACTCGTTACACCGCAGCGCGTGGTATTCCTGAGCTGCGCGAGGCGATAGCCGGTTTTTATCAACAGCGTTACGGGCTGAATATCGATCCGCGAGGGATTCTGATCACGCCGGGCGGCTCCGGTGCGCTGTTGCTGGCCAGTGCTTTGTTGGTCGATCCGGGCAAGCACTGGCTGCTCGCCGATCCCGGGTATCCGTGCAACCGGCATTTCCTGCGACTGGTCGAAGGCGCGGCGCAGTTGGTTCCCGTGGGCCCGGAGGTGCGTTATCAACTGACGCCGGATCTGGTGGCGCGGCACTGGGATCACGACAGCGTCGGCGCGCTGGTCGCCTCGCCGGCCAATCCCACCGGGACAATCCTGACCCGCGATCAACTGGCCGGGTTATCCACAGCCATCAAGGCGCGAAACGGCCATCTGGTGGTGGACGAGATCTATCACGGTCTGACCTACGGCACTGATGCGGCGAGTGTGCTGGAAGTCGACGACAGTGCTTTTGTCCTCAATAGTTTCTCCAAGTATTTCGGCATGACTGGTTGGCGCCTCGGCTGGCTGGTAGCGCCGGACGCCGCCGTCAGCGAGCTGGAGAAACTCGCGCAAAACCTCTACATCAGCGCCCCGAGCATGGCTCAGTACGCAGCGCTGGCGTGTTTCGAGCCGGAAACGATTGCGATCCTCGAAGAACGCCGCGCCGAGTTCGGTCGACGTCGGGACTTCCTGCTGCCGGCGTTACGTGAATTGGGTTTCAACATCGCCGTCGAGCCGGAAGGCGCGTTCTATCTCTACGCAGATATCAGCAAGTTCGGCGGCGATGCCTTCGCGTTCTGTCAGCATTTCCTTGAAACCGAGCATGTGGCATTTACTCCGGGGCTGGATTTCGGTCGTTATCAGGCCAGTCATCATGTGCGTTTTGCCTACACGCAAAACCTTGATCGCTTACAGCAGGCGGTGGAACGGATCGCTCGTGGCCTGAAGAGCTGGCAAGGCTGATGCGTTTTTCTCCTCCTCTTGAAGAAGCGCGACTGATTCGCCGCTACAAACGATTTCTCGCTGACATCGAAACGGTTAACGGCGAGTTGCTGACTATTCATTGCCCGAACACCGGCTCGATGCTCAATTGTCAGGTCGAGGGCGGACAGGTCTGGTTCAGTCGCTCGAATGATCCGAAGCGCAAATTGCCCGGCACCTGGGAAATCGGTGAAACCCCGCAGGGCCGGTTGTTCTGCGTGAATACCGGACGCGCCAACGCGCTGATCGAGGAAGCCTTGCAGGCCGGAGTGATTACCGAGCTGAACGGCTTTACCGCTCTGAAACGCGAAGTGGCGTACGGCCAGGAAAAGAGCCGCATCGATTTTCGCCTGGAATATCCGAGCGGCCCGGCGTATGTGGAAGTGAAAAGCGTCACTCTGGGTTTTGACGGTACGGCGGTGGCGGCGTTTCCCGATGCCGTGACCCAGCGCGGTGCCAAACACCTTCGGGAGCTGGCGCATCTGGCGCGGGACGGGATTCGTGCAGTGCAGTTGTATTGCGTCAATCTCAGCGGAATCGAGGCAGTGCGTCCGGCCGAAGAAATCGATTCGGCCTACGCCGAGGCGCTACGGGAAGCGGTTGCCTGCGGCGTGGAAGTGCTGGCGTACGGTGTGCGATTGACTCACGAAGAGATGGTGGTTGATCGCCGGCTGGAGGTTTTGCTGCGCGGTTAAAGATCTATCCACAGGCCTTGCGCGTCTTCGCGGCAAGCGATGGCGGTCAAGGATTGCCCGGCGCAGGGCCCGGAAACGCATTCGCCGTCCTCGATCAGAAACAGTGCGCCGTGGGTGGCGCACTGGATCAGGCTGTTGCTGGCGTCGAGAAACTGGTCGGGATGCCACTCCAGACCGACGCCACGGTGCGGGCAGCGATTGAGATAGACATAGGCCTGACCTGCGCGGCGCACGGCAAACAGTTTTTTACCGTCGATGTCGAAACCGCGGCTGCCGGTCTCGGCCAGATCGGCACCGGCGCAGAGAAACTTCATGGCTATCCTCAAGAGTCGGCTCGTGTCGGGATATGTCCGAGCTTGACGTTTAAATGCAAACAATTATCAAATGGCCGCCTTCGCCCGCAGGACGGCTGGCAGATGCCAAGGATACTTGGCCTGTCATGCTGACGCCCGGGAAAAAACCTTATTCAAGGAAGCTGTGTATGCGCCTGAGTACCCGCGTTGCTGTGCTGTGTGTCGGACTTTTCGTCAGCCACCAGGCTGCAGCGGCCGAATTGCCGCAACGCTGGGTCAGCGCCGGTGGGGCCTTGTCGGAGTGGGTGAGTGCGCTCGGCGGCGAGTCGAAACTGGTCGGCGTCGATACCACCAGCCAGCATCCCGGTTCTCTGAAGTCGTTGCCGAGTATTGGCTATCAGCGTGCGCTATCGGCCGAAGGCATCCTCAGCCTGCGACCGGATATCCTGATCGGCACCGAAGAAATGGGGCCGCCACCAGTGTTGTCGCAAGTCAAAAGCGCAAAGGTGCAGGTGGAGTTGTTCTCGGCTCAGCCTGATCTGCCAACGCTGGAAAAGAACGTCACTCACCTAGGGCAATTGCTCGGCGCCGAGGCGCAAGCCGCGCAACTGCTGCAAAGTTATCAACAGCAACTCGCTGCGCAGAAAATTCGTGTGACTGGGGAGCAGGCCAAACACAAGGCACCCGGCGTGTTGGTGCTGATCGGACATGCTGGCGGCAAGCCGTTGATCGCCGGCAAGGACACCGCCGCCGACTGGCTGCTGCAACAGGCGGGCGGTCATAACCTAGCGACCCATACCGGTTACAAGCCGTTCTCCGTGGAGGCTCTGGCCGGTCTTGATCCTGAAGTGCTGGTGTTTGCTGATCGAGCGATGACGGGGGATGCGGCCAAGGCTGCTTTGTTCAAGGAAAATCCGATCCTCAATTCAAGCCGTGCGGCCAAGACCGGTCGTGTGCTGGAACTGGACCCGACGCTGCTGGTCGGCGGCCTCGGCCCGCGTTTGCCAGCGGAACTGAAGGTCCTGTCTGATGGTTTCTACCCGACCCAGAGCGGCCAATGACCACACTGGTAAAACCTCGTAGCCTGTTTATCGGCCTGACCCTGTTGTGTTTGCTGGCGACCTGGCTATCGCTGGCGTTAGGGCCGGTCAGCCTGCCGCTGTTCGATACGTTGCGCGCAGCTTTGCGCATGCTCGGTGTGCCGCTGGCGCCGGATGGGCTGGAACAGGCTGAGCTGATACTCGGGCAGATCCGTTTGCCGCGAACCTTGCTCGGGCTGGCGGTCGGCGGTGTGCTGGCGCTGTCGGGCGTGGCGATGCAGGGATTGTTTCGCAATCCACTGGCCGACCCGGGATTGGTCGGGGTTTCCAGCGGTGCGGCACTGGGCGCGGCGGTGGCGATCGTCGGCGGTTCGTTTTTTGGCGGATTGCCCGAGTGGTTCGGGCCGTATCTGTTGTCGGTGTGTGCGTTTCTCGGCGGCCTCGGGGTGACGGCGCTGGTCTATCGGCTGGGTAGGCGCAACGGGCAGACCAACGTCGCAACGATGTTGCTGGCCGGCATTGCCTTGACCGCACTCGCCAGTTCAGCGGTGGGTTTGTTCACTTATCTGGCCGATGACGCGACCCTGCGGACGCTGACCTTCTGGAACCTCGGCAGCCTGAATGGCGCCAGTTATGCGCGACTGTGGCCATTGCTGATCATCAGCGCCGGTGTCGCGCTGTGGTTGCCGCGTCGGGCCAAGGCATTGAATGCCTTGCTGCTGGGCGAATCGGAAGCCGGGCATTTGGGCATCGACGTCGAACGCCTCAAGCGTGAATTGGTGTTCTGCACGGCGCTGGGTGTCGGTGCAGCGGTAGCGGCGGCCGGGATGATCGGCTTCGTCGGGCTGGTGGTGCCGCATCTGGTGCGGTTGCTGGCAGGACCCGATCATCGGGTGTTGTTACCGGCATCGGTGCTGGCAGGGGCGAGTCTATTGTTGCTGGCGGATCTGGTGGCGCGGCTGGCGCTGGCGCCGGCGGAGCTGCCGATTGGCATCGTCACGGCGTTTATCGGTGCGCCGTTCTTTCTTTATCTGCTGCTGCGAGGGCGTGCCTGATGTTGCGAACGCACAATCTGCAGATTCGCCGTGGCCGCAAGGTTGTCCTCAGCGATGTCACCCTGCAACTTGAGCCGGGCGAAGTGCTTGGCGTATTGGGGCCCAATGGCGCCGGCAAAAGCACGCTGCTTGGTGCGTTGTGCGGGGAGTTGGCGGCGAGTGAAGGCGAGGTCTCGCTCGACGGCGAAGCCTTGAATCACTGGACTGGAACCCAGCGAGCGCAGCGTCTGGCGGTGTTGCCGCAGGTTTCGACGTTGGATTTTGCCTTTCGAGTCGAAGAAGTAGTCGGCATGGGGCGTTTGCCTTATCAGAGCGGTCGAGTGCGGGATGACGAAATCGTCGCGGCGGCGCTGGCTGCTGCAGATGCGTGCCATCTAAGCGGTCGCAGTTATCTGGCATTGTCCGGTGGCGAACGTCAGCGTGTTCATCTCGCTCGGGTATTGGCGCAGCTGTGGCCGGGACAGGCCGGGCAGACGTTGTTGCTGGACGAGCCGACTTCCATGCTTGATCCACTGCACCAGCACACGACGTTGCAAGCCGTGCGCGAGTTTGCTGATCGCGGGGCCGCGGTGTTGGTCATCCTGCATGATCTGAATCTGGCGGCGCGTTATTGTGATCGGGTGTTGCTGCTCGAAGGCGGCCGTCCGGTGGCGCTGGATACGCCGCAGCAAGTTCTGCAACCAGAGTCGCTGAAAGCAGTGTTCGGGCTGGAAGTGCTGGTGCAACCGCACCCGGAGCGTGGGCATCCGCTGATCATCGCCCGCTGATTTGATCATCGAGGGGCAGGCATGCGCAGGATTTTATTGTTGGCAGTGTTGTGGCTTGGCGGATGTCAGCATATGGCGGCGGCGCCACCGGTCAGCGGTGAAATTCGTGATCTGCGCAGCGGCGAGATCCTGACTGCGCAGCAATTGCTGACACGACTGAGTAACCCGGCGCAGCTCATCATCGGTGAGCAACATGACAATGCCGATCATCATGCTGTGGAATTGTGGTTGTTGCAGGCTCTCGGCGAGCGACGACCGCAGGGCAGCCTGTTGCTGGAAATGCTGACGCCGGATCAGCAGCCCAAGGTTGATCAAGTGCGTCACGCGGTTTCGCCACCTGCCGACTTGCCCGTTGCATTGGCTTGGCAGGACGGCTGGGACTGGGATCTCTATGGGCCGATTGTCCGGTTCGTTCTGTCTCAGCCCTATCCTTTATTGGCGGCCAATCTCGATAACACGCAGATTCGCGCTTTCTATCGTCAGCCGCCGATCTTGCAGGGCGCGCGTAGTAACGCGGCGGCGGTGAAATCCACACTTCTTGAGCAAATCAGCGATTCCCACTGCGGACTGCTGCCCGAATCGCAAATGCCGGCGATGCTGGCGGTCCAGCAGCAACGGGATCGGCGCATGGCTGAGCGTTTAATCAGTGCGCCTGCGCCGTCGTTGTTATTGGCGGGGGCCTGGCATGCACGCAAGGACGTCGGTGTGCCATTGCATGTTGTGGATCTGGGGGCGGCGCAAGAACCGACGGTGTTGTTGCTGGCCGAGCAGGGCAGTGAGGTGACGGCGGCGATGGCCGATTATGTCTGGTTTACGCCAGCTACTGCGCCACAGGATTACTGCGAGCAGATGCGTAAACAATTCGGTAAATGACTTTTCCACAGGCAAAAAAAGACCCGGTAAAAACCGGGTCAAATAACCGTGATTAGCCTGATGAGGAGATAATCTGAGAGTCCGAACCAAGGGCTTTTCAGAATATCGACTGATCTCGCGACCAGTTGTGATAATCATAGCGATTCTCATTACCGAGTCAACAACTGTTTTTTCATTTATTTGATTCAGTCACGAAAATGGCCGGAATGCCCCGGAATATAGGGACTCAACTTCAGCTTTTGGTCGGAGTCAGTAATGTGATTTGCCGATTGAGTTGGCCGATGCGCCGGGCCATGCTCTCTATCAGGCTGTGTGCGATCTTTGGATTGGTGCGGGTCATGTTCAAAAACTGATCGCCCGGGATCAGCATCACCGTGCTTGGCTCCCGAGCAACGACCGTGGCGTTGCGCGGTTCGCCGGTAAACACCGCCATCGCGCCGAAAATCTCGTCCTTGGGGACTTCGCCGACCTTGAGGCCATCGACGAACGCTTCGGCATGCCCATCGATGATCACGAAGACGTGATCGGCAGCGTCACCTTGATGAATCAACACTTCGCCGGCAGGGACGCGTTTGAAACCGTTGGTGCTGCGAAACTCACGAGGTTTCAGTTCGGCAACCGCGTGGCTGAGTAATGCCATGTGGCCGAGCAGATAGTGGAGAAATTGCTCGGCGCGTTCGGGTTCGGCATACAGGTGCTGAAACAACTCGCTTCGTTGATACGGTTGCAGGCGTAACGGCCCATCACTGCACAAGCGCCAGTCAGCCCATTCGCTGCCCTGTTGCAGACCGATCAAGTCGCCTTCCTGCCAATAGAACAGTGCCCGCGCACCCACATACCCGGTGATCACACCTTCTGTCAGCAGAAACAATTGGTCTGCGGGCAACTGCGCGATCAAATCCTCAGAACTCTCCAGTTCCAGCAGCGGCCCGCACGGCGCCAACCCTTCCAGGCACTGCGCAGGCAAAGTCTGTAAACGATTGATCAATGCGTCGGCGTGAGCCGATTGTTCCCCGAGCAGATACATGACGGTCAGCGCCCGTTCAGTTCTTGTGGCGTGAGGAGATGGCGTCGAGCTGTTTGTTCAAGGCGTCCTTGCGCTCGGCGGGCAGGTCATTCCAGTGCATGTCCATCAGTGCACCCTCGATCGCATACAGCAACACCTTCGATGCGCGAAACCCGCGAGTACGCACGGCCCGGTAGGCGTCGACTGCGCCCAGGCGCCGCAAATCCGAGGCGCTATGGATGCCCACGGCGTGCAGCCATTGTGCCGACGTCTTGCCAAGATTCTTCAGGTGCTGCAGTTCATCATTCATCAAGCCTCCTTGCGACGGCCGAATGGGCGTGGGCGAGCTTCTCAGGAGTGTAGCCATCAGTAGGAAAAGCGTGGTTGTTTGGTCGGATTAGACGCAAACGCTACTAAGAACTGTCGGAACTTTTGGCGAGATAGACGGTTGCGGAAGGGCGAAAGTGGATAGGGAAAATCCGCGCAGCACTACGTCCAGCGCAAAGCGGGGGCGCTGGACAGTTCAGGTAAACGGTTACTTAGCGGGTGCGATAGCGCAGGCGCGTACCGAAATTCATCGACATCAGAATCTCGTCGGCACTCAGCTCTGGCGGGAAATACGCGCCGGAAATCTGCGCATGGGCAAGACTTGCGCCTTCCAGCGCTGAGCCACGGAAATCGATGCCGCGTAAATCGGCGGAGCGAAAGTACGCGTCCCGGAAATCCACGCCATCGGCGTTCAATTCACGCAGATCAAGCCCGCGGAAGTCGCCGCCAACCATGTCGATCGGACCGTCGTTCGGGCGTTCCTTGTTGAATCCTGCGATGTCATCTTTGTGCAGCAAGGCATATAGCGGAGTGTCGAGAAGTTTCGGCTGGCTCATGTCACATCACCTGTTGGTTTTATGACGCCAGTATAGTGCCACTATTTGTCGGCCGTGAAGCGAGCGAGGGCTTCACGGCCGAAATAGTTTCTTACAGACCCGGCAGGCGCTGGCGGATTTGCGCGACGACAGTGTCCAGAGTCCCGCTTTCATTAGTCTGCACGCGCTTGCTGCGCAGAATTTCTTCCGGCGTCAGCGCTTCGCGGCTGGCTTGTTGGGCGGCGATAACGGCCAGGTTGGCGTCGGACGGATCTTTTTTGTCTGCCTGACGCAGGGCCAGCCAGCTCTCGATGACTGCTTGCGGCGCGTTGCAGTCGAGGATCAGGAACGGCGTGCCGGTGGCTTCAGCGATTTTTGCAGCGCTGTCACGCTGCTCACGCTTGAGATAAGTCGCGTCGATCACCACCGGGAAGCCGGCGTGCAGAATCACTTCGGCAATGTCATGCAGGCGAGCGTAGGTCGCGCTGCTGGCGTCGGCACTGTAAATGCCGGCCTGCGGATCGTTGGCCACGGTTTGTTCACCGAACAGACGCTTGCGTTCAACATCGGAACGCAGACGAATCGCCCCCAGAGCTTCGACCAGACGCATGGCAACGTGGCTCTTGCCGACGGCGGAAACGCCGTGAGTGATCGCCATGAAGCGCGAAGGAATGGTGCTGTAGCTTTCCGCCAGGTTCGCATAGTTGCGGTATTGGCGAAGGGTAGTGGCGCGCTGCACTGGAGTCGCGTCGGCAGGCATGCTGAACAGTGCAACCTTCGCGCGAACCAGAGCACGGTAGGCTTTGTAGAAGTTCAGCACTTCCAGGCCTTGATAGTCGCCGGTCAGCTCCAGGTATTGGCTGATGAAACGGCGAGCCAGGGATTTCAGGCCACGGTCTTCAAGGTCCATCGCCAGGAAACCGGTGTCAGCCCAGACGTCGGTGAAGCGGAATGGCTCGTTGAATTCGATGCAGTCGAAAATCACCACTTTGCCGTCGATCAGCGTGGCGTTGCCCAAGTGGATGTCACCGTGGCATTCGCGAGTGAAACCTTCTGCTTTACGTTGGGCGAACAGCGGTTTGAGGCGTTCGAAGCTGCTTTCGGCCCAGGCTTTCAGGGCTTCCAGCTGCAGCAGATCGTTCTTGTCGCTGAGGAACGGCAGAATCTGCTCGAAATTCTGGCTCACCGGAGCCATCACGCTGTCCGGGGTGCCGGCGTCATGTTCGGCCGGGACTTTCGGCGCGCTGAGGTGGAAGTGGGCGATCTGCTCGGCCATTTCATCAATGTGGGTGGTGGTCAGCTCGCCGTTGGCTTGCAGGGTGCTGAGCAAGCCGCTTTGCGGGAACTGACGCATTTTCAGCACGTATTCGATGGCCGGACCATCACCACCCAGTTGCGGCGCTTCGACGCTGCCGGTTACTGGCAACACTTCCAGATACAAATCGTCGGTCAGACGCTGGTTCAGGCGCAGCTCTTCACCGCAAAAATGTTCGCGAGCGTCGAGGCTGGTGAAGTCGAGGAAACCGAAATTCACTGGTTTCTTCACTTTATAAGCAAAGGGGCCGGTGAGAATCACCCAAGAGATATGGGTTTCGATGACCTGGAACCCATCGACGGGATGCGGATAGAGGGCCGGGTTTTGCAGGGCAGCGATCAGGGACTGGCTCACGGGCGATCCTTCAGAGTCTGGAAAAATTCGAGGGCGTCATTATGGCCGCTCGCCAGCCTGACGCAAACCTCGGAGCGCTCCTGTTGAGGATGAATAAAGTGCGTATAATCCGCCGCCATGACTCGTACTCGATCTCCCCGCACAAAGAAAAAACCACCTTCCAAGGGCCTGCGCCCATGGCTGGGTTGGGCCATTAAACTCAGTCTGGTCGGCCTTGTGGTGCTGGCCGGCTTCGCCGTTTACCTCGATGCCGTGGTGCAGGAGAAGTTCTCCGGCAAGCGCTGGACTATCCCGGCCAAGGTATACGCGCGTCCGCTTGAGCTGTTCGTCGGACAAAAGCTCAGCAAGGATGACTTCCTCACCGAACTCGATGCCCTCGGCTATCGCCGCGAAGCCGTGAGCAATGGCCCCGGCGCGGCGGCGGTCAGTGGTAACACTGTCGATCTGAATACCCGTGGCTTCCAGTTCTACGAAGGATTGGAAAAACCTCAGCCGGTGCGCGTGCGCTTCTCTGGCGATTACGTCGCGGAGCTTTCTGCGAGCAATGGCTCGAAGCTTTCAGTGGTGCGTCTGGAGCCGTTGCTGATCGGCGGGATTTACCCGAAAAACCTTGAAGACCGGATTCTGATCAAGATCGATCAGGTGCCGCCGTATCTGCTCGACACTCTGGTCGCTGTCGAAGACCGCGACTTCTATAGCCACTGGGGCGTGTCACCGAAGTCGATTGCGCGCGCGATCTGGGTCAACACCTCTGGCGGCAAGATGACCCAGGGCGGCAGTACGCTGACTCAGCAGTTGGTGAAAAACTTCTACCTGACCAGCGAACGCAGCCTGAGCCGCAAGCTCACCGAAGCAATGATGGCGATGTTGCTGGAACTGCATTACGACAAGAAAGACATCCTTGAGGCTTACCTCAACGAAGTCTTCGTCGGTCAGGACGGGCAGCGCGCAGTCCACGGTTTCGGTCTGGCGAGTCAGTTCTTCTTCGGGCAGCCATTGTCCGAGCTGAAACTGCATCAGGTCGCGTTGCTGGTGGGCATGGTCAAAGGGCCGTCCTACTACAACCCGCGCCGCAACCCCGAGCGAGCGCTGGAGCGTCGTAATCTGGTACTCGACGTGCTTGAGCAGCAAGGCGTGGCGACGACCGAACAGGTCGAAGCGGCGAAGAAAATGCCGCTGGGCGTAACCACTCGCGGCAAGCTGGCCGACAGCTCGTTCCCGGGCTTCATCGATCTGGTCAAACGTCAGTTGCGTGAAGACTATCGCGATGAAGACTTGACCGAAGAAGGCCTGCGGATCTTCACCAGTTTCGATCCGATCCTGCAGATGAAGGCCGAAGCGTCGGTCAACGACACCTTCAAGCGTCTGTCCGGGCGCAAAGGCTCCGACGATGTGGAAGCGGCGATGGTCGTGACCAATCCGGAGACCGGCGAAGTCCAGGCCATGATCGGCAGTCGTCAGGCGAGTTTTGCCGGCTTCAACCGGGCACTGGATGCGGTGCGACCGGTCGGCTCGTTGATCAAGCCGGCGGTCTATCTGACCGCGCTGGAGAAACCGAGCAAATACACCCTGACCAGTTGGCTGTCGGATGATCCGTTGTCGGTCAAAGGCGCGGACGGTCAGGTCTGGAAGCCACAGAACTATGATCGCCGCTCCCACGGCACCGTGTTCCTTTATCAGGGGTTGGCGCATTCCTACAACCTGTCGACCTCGCGTCTCGGGCTTGAAGTCGGCGTGCCGAATGTCCTCAAGACCCTCGCACGTCTGGGCGTAACACGTGAATTCCCTGCGTACCCATCGATGTTGCTGGGTGCTGGCGGCATGACCCCGATCGAAGTGGCAACCATGTACCAGACGCTGGCCAACGGTGGTTTCAATACGCCGATGCGCGGCATCCGTAGCGTACTGACCGCCGAGGGCGAGCCGCTCAAGCGTTATCCGTTCCAGATTCAGCAGCGTTTCGACCCAGCGTCGATTTATCTGATTCAGAACGCCATGCAGCGGGTGATGCGCGAAGGTACCGGCAGTTCGGTTTACAACGTGCTGCCGAAAACCCTGACGCTGGCGGGCAAGACCGGTACCAGTAACGATTCCCGTGACAGCTGGTTCGCCGGCTTCAGTCAGGATCTGCTGGCGGTGGTGTGGCTCGGTCGCGATGACAACGGCAAGACGCCGTTCACCGGTGCAACCGGTGCGCTGCAGGTCTGGACCAGTTTCATGCGCAAGGCCGATCCGCTGCCGCTAGACATGCCGCAGCCGGACAATATCGTACAGGCGTGGGTTGATTCGCGTACCGGACAAGGCTCCGATGCCAACTGTCCGGGGGCGGTGCAGATGCCGTATATTCGCGGCAGCGAACCGCCACCCGGCGCTGCGTGTGCAGGCGAAAGCCCTGCCTCCGGCGAATCGGTGATGGATTGGGTCAAGGGCTGGATGAATTAAGCAAAGAGGGTTTCAAGTGAACAAGTGGTTGATTCCAGCGGTGACCGCCGTGGCTTTGCTCAGCGGCTGCTCTACTGTGCAGCGTGGTTCGATTCCGGTAGTGGATTCGGGTACCACCGTGTCCAACAGCGAACGTATTTCGGCCAATGGCGGTTTCCGCCAAACAACAGTCAAGCGTCCGGTACAGGGCCAGACCCAGGCCATCCCGCAAGGTGATACCGGTGTGGTGGTGATGGTGCCGGGTGGCGGCGCGACAACTTCAGCGCCAATCAGCTCTTCGCCGATTGTTCCGGGCCCGGCGTCCGGAGGCATCACTTCGGGGCCGTATAATCCGTCGCCAGTTGAATCGGCGCCGATCAATTCCGGCAGCTACAGCATGCCTTCGACGCCGAGCGGCATTCCTTCTGCCAGCAGTAGCGGCGGTCTGTCGGCGGACGAGCAACTGGACGGTCCGGTACTCGCCTTGCTGACCACCGCGCAGCAGCAACAGGCCGGTGGCGACCTCAACGGTGCGTCTTCCAGTCTGGAGCGTGCGCAACGTGTTGCCCCGCGTGAGCCGCAAGTGCTTTATCGCCTGGCGCAAGTGCGCATGGCCCAAGGCGACGCGCCGCAGGCCGAGCAGTTCGCTCGTCGTGCGCTGACCATGGCCAACGGTCGTCCGGACTTGCAGGCCAACTTGTGGGAAATCATCGCTCAGTCCCGTGAGAAACAAGGTGATTCCGCCGGCGCTGCCCAGGCCCGTCAGAAGGCCAAGGTTTCGCTGTGATGGATACTCGTTTCCCGAAAATCGCCGATCAGTTGTTGCTGATCGAGCGTGAACTGCGCACGCAAGGCTGGTGGGATGAAGTTCAACCGTCTGCCGAAGCCTTGAGCAGCGTCGAGCCGTTTTCGGTCGACACTCTGGACTTCGAGCAGTGGCTGCAATGGATTTTCTTGCCACGCATGAAGATGATCCTCGAACAGGATCTGCCACTGCCGAACGCCTCGGGCATTCAGGAAATGGCAGAAATGGTCTTCGCCCCGCGTAATCTGCAGGGCAAGGATCGGCAGTTGCAGGTGTTGCTCAAAGAGTTTGATCTGTTGATTACCGCTTCGCGCTAACCGGAGAGCTGCCAGTCGCTACTGGCAGTTTTCGGTAATCTGCTTCTGCGCTTCGGCGATGCGCTCCTGACGTTGCGCATCGCTCAGTCGCCGCAACTCCCCCTCGACTTCCTCCCTCAAGCGCGGATTGTTCTGCAATTGCGCAAGGTTCGTGCGTGCCTGTTCGCAAAACGCCTTGAGTTGCGTTTGCTGATCGGCGACCTGTTTCTTGACCTTGTCGTCGATGGCTTTCTGATCGCCCAGCGCGCCGCTGCCGGGCAGTGTTGCCGGCTTCACCGGGGGCGAGGAGGGCGTCTGCACTGTTGTGGACGGCTGGCCCGGTGGCGGCTGTGCATCAAAGTGAGTGACGCCTTGAGCATCGACCCATTTGTAGATCTGAGCGGCCATGCACCAGGGGCTGAGGCCGATCAGCAGGGTAAGGAGGAGCGTTCGCATGCTGATTCCTTGGCAAAATTGCGCAATTGAAGCTAACAGAGTAGCGGTTTCCAGGTTTTTTCTTGCGTTCTCATGTGCTTACCCACAATTAACCACATAGACGACTTGACTTGGAGAGGGCGAAACAGAAGAATCCAAAGTCCGCTGTAGAGGGACTGCCAGAAGCAGACCCACTCGGTAGATCATGAGGCGCATATCCGCGCCGACCTGTTACACCCGCAACGCGTTACCTCGCGCTGGGTGGGAAAGGCCCGCAACACTTGGGACGATCCCAATACTTGCTCAGTCAGTGCTGACGTAGTCGGCGACCACCGTCGCTCATGCTCTGCCGAGAAGTAAACCTATTAAGACCCGTCCGCTTTTTCGTGGACGGTATTCTGGCGTTTTAGAGGTGAACAACGTGGAGCTTTTATCTGGCGGTGAGATGCTCGTCCGCTTCTTGCGTGACGAAGGCGTCAAATATATCTACGGGTACCCGGGTGGTGCTCTCCTGCATGTTTACGATGCCCTGTTCAAAGAACCGGAAGTGACTCACATCCTGGTTCGTCACGAACAAGCGGCAACCCATATGGCTGACGGTTATGCCCGTGCCACCGGTAAAGCCGGCGTGGTATTGGTGACTTCCGGTCCTGGCGCCACAAACGCCATCACCGGGATTGCAACCGCCTATATGGACTCGATTCCAATGGTGATCATTTCCGGTCAGGTGCCAAGCACCATGGTCGGCACCGACGCGTTCCAGGAAACCGACATGATCGGTATCTCCCGGCCGATCGTGAAGCACAGCTTCATGATCAAGCACGCTTCGGAAATCCCGGAAGTCATGAAGAAAGCCTTCTACCTGGCGCAATCCGGTCGTCCGGGCCCGGTCGTCGTCGATATCCCGAAAGACATGACCAACCCGGCCGAGAAGTTCGAATACATCTTCCCGAAGAAAGCCAAGCTACGTTCATACAGCCCGGCCGTTCGCGGTCACTCCGGGCAAATCCGCAAGGCAGCAGAAATGCTCCTGGCGGCCAAACGTCCGGTGATGTACGCCGGCGGCGGTGTGATTTTGGGTGGTGGCTCCGCGCCGCTGACCGAATTGGCGAAGATGCTTAACCTGCCAGTTACCAACACCCTGATGGGTTTGGGTGCCTACCCTGGCACCGACCGTCAGTTCATCGGCATGCTCGGCATGCACGGCAGCTACACCGCCAACCTGGCGATGCACCATGCCGACGTGATCCTGGCAGTTGGCGCTCGTTTCGATGACCGCGTGATCAACGGCCCGGCGAAGTTCTGCCCGAACGCCAAGATCATTCACATCGACATCGACCCGGCTTCGATCTCCAAGACCATCAAGGCCGACGTGCCTATCGTTGGTCCGGTGGAAAGCGTCCTGACCGAAATGGTCGCGATCCTCAAGGAAATCGGCGAGACCCCGAACAAGGAGTCCGTTGCCAGTTGGTGGAAGCAGGTTGATGAATGGCGCGGTGATCGCGGCCTGTTCCCTTACGACAAGGGCGACGGCAGCGTAATCAAGCCGCAGACCGTGATCGAAACCCTGTGCGAAGTGACCAAGGGCGACGCCTTTGTGACCTCCGACGTGGGTCAGCACCAGATGTTCGCTGCGCAGTACTACACGTTCAACAAGCCGAACCGTTGGATCAACTCCGGCGGCCTGGGCACCATGGGCTTCGGTTTTCCGGCGGCCATGGGTATCAAGTTGAGCTTCCCGGATGACGACGTTGCCTGCGTCACCGGCGAAGGCAGCATTCAGATGAACATCCAGGAACTGTCGACCTGCCTGCAATATGGTCTGCCGGTGAAAATCGTCATCCTGAACAACGGTGTTCTGGGGATGGTTCGTCAGTGGCAGGACATGAGCTACGGTAGCCGTCACTCGCATTCCTACATGGAATCGCTGCCTGACTTCGTCAAACTGGCTGAAGCCTATGGTCACGTCGGCATGCGCATCACCGATTCGAAAGATTTGAAGTCGAAGATGGAAGAGGCGTTCGCCATGAAAGATCGTCTGGTGGTGATCGATATTTCGGTCGATACCAGCGAGCACGTCTATCCGATGCAGATCAAAGACGGCTCCATGCGCGATATGTGGCTGAGCAAGACGGAGCGTACTTAATCATGCGGCACATTATTTCCTTGCTTCTGGAAAACGAACCCGGCGCTTTGTCTCGCGTAGTCGGCCTGTTCTCGCAGCGCAACTACAACATCGAAAGCCTGACCGTGGCTCCAACCGAAGACCCGACCCTGTCGCGTCTGACGCTGACCACCGTCGGCCACGATGAAGTCATCGAGCAGATCACCAAAAACCTGAACAAGCTGATCGAAGTGGTCAAGCTGGTAGACCTGTCGGAGAGTGCTCACATCGAGCGTGAACTGATGCTGGTCAAGGTCAAGGCCACTGGCGCCCAGCGCGCCGAGATCAAACGCACTACCGATATTTACCGTGGACAGATCGTCGATGTCAGTGCCAGCGTGTATACCGTTCAATTGACCGGTACCAGCGACAAGCTCGACAGCTTCATTCAGTCCATCGGCACCGCATCGATTCTGGAAACCGTCCGTAGCGGCGTGACCGGCATTGCTCGCGGCGACAAAGTACTCAGCATCTAAACCAAATTAGCGAATGGCCTGAACGGCCTGGATATATAGGGGAATTTCATGAAAGTTTATTACGAAAAAGACTGCGATCTGTCGATCATCCAGGGTAAGAAAGTTGCCATCATCGGTTACGGCTCCCAGGGCCACGCTCAAGCGTGCAACCTGAAAGACTCCGGTGTCGACGTTACCGTTGGTCTGCGTAAAGGTTCGGCTACCGTTGCCAAAGCTGAAGCTCACGGCCTGAAAGTGACCGACGTTGCTTCCGCTGTAGCTGCTGCCGACCTGGTCATGATCCTGACCCCGGACGAGTTCCAGTCTGCCCTGTACAAGAACGAAATCGAGCCGAACATCAAGAAAGGCGCCACCCTGGCCTTCTCCCACGGCTTCGCGATTCACTACAACCAGGTTGTTCCGCGTGCCGACCTCGACGTGATCATGATCGCGCCGAAAGCACCGGGCCACACCGTGCGTTCCGAGTTCGTCAAAGGCGGCGGCATCCCTGACCTGATCGCGATCTACCAGGACGCTTCGGGCAACGCCAAAAACGTTGCTCTGTCCTACGCGGCAGGCGTTGGTGGCGGTCGTACCGGCATCATCGAAACCACTTTCAAAGACGAGACTGAAACTGACCTGTTCGGCGAACAAGCCGTACTGTGCGGCGGTACCGTTGAACTGGTTAAAGCCGGTTTCGAAACGCTGGTTGAAGCTGGCTACGCGCCGGAAATGGCCTACTTCGAGTGCCTGCACGAACTGAAGCTGATCGTTGACCTCATGTACGAAGGCGGTATCGCCAACATGAACTACTCGATCTCCAACAATGCCGAGTACGGCGAGTACGTGACTGGCCCGGAAGTGATCAACGCCGAATCCCGTCAGGCCATGCGCAATGCCCTGAAACGTATTCAGGACGGCGAATACGCCAAAATGTTCATCAGCGAAGGCGCAACCGGCTACCCTTCGATGACTGCCAAGCGTCGTAACAACGCCGCTCACGGTATCGAAATCATCGGCGAGCAACTGCGCTCCATGATGCCGTGGATCGGTGCCAACAAGATCGTCGACAAAGCCAAAAACTAAGTCGTCGTCCCTTGTACGAAAAACGCGGCCTCGGCCGCGTTTTTTCGTTTGGGCTGACTGTTCTGGTATAAAGCTGCATCGTTTGTGGCCGAACCGTCGTCCCAGACACCTGTCGAATTTTTCCAAACCGTTGCAAGGTAATGTCCATGAGCGAACGTCCCGAAGAGCCGAACAAGGCTTCTGACGCCGAAAGCCTGCTGCCCATCGATGAACACATCGAAGAAGGGCATGACGCTGAAGGCCGCAAAGTCCGGCATCGTGGTATCTATCTGCTGCCGAATCTGTTCACCACTGCGAATCTGTTTGCAGGGTTTTATTCCATCATCAACTCGATGAGCGCTCAGGCTGCTCTGAGTGCGGGTGATTCTGCCAACGCGAGCAAGTATTTCGCGTTCGCCGCCATCGCGATTTTCGTCGCCATGGTGCTCGACGGCCTCGACGGTCGTGTAGCACGCATGACCAATACCCAAAGTGCCTTCGGCGCCGAGTACGACTCGCTGTCGGACATGGTCGCTTTCGGTGTGGCTCCGGCACTGCTGGCATTTGGCTGGGCATTGGGCGACATGGGCAAGGTCGGCTGGATGGTCGCCTTCATCTATGTAGCCGGTGCGGCGTTGCGTCTGGCGCGCTTCAACACTCAGGTCGGTACGGCAGACAAGCGTTACTTCATCGGTCTGGCCAGTCCGGCGGCTGCCGGTGTGGTGGCGGGGATTGTCTGGGCATTCAGCGATTACGGCATCCAGGGTTCGAAGATGTCGTTCCTGGTGGCGTTGATGGTTGCGGCTGCCGGCATGCTGATGGTCAGCAACATCAAGTACAACAGCTTCAAGGAGCTGGACTTGAAAGGGCGGGTGCCATTCGTTGCGATCCTCGCCGTGGTGCTGGTGTTTGCCGTGGTGTTCAGCGATCCACCGCGCATTCTGTTGCTGGTGTTCCTTGCCTACGCAGCTTCCGGCCCGGTGCAGTACCTGTTGCATCTTCGTCGGCACAAAAAAGCCGAGTGATGTAATTTCCCTCATACTCCGCAGTCTATGGGTGCATCTGTCCTCCAAACTGCGGAGTTGTCATGCTGATCAAAATCCCCAAAGCATCTGACTGTCATGAGTCGGATGTCACGTCTGAATCCATTTACCTCTCTCGTCGCCAGATGCTCGGAGCCACCGCTGCCGGTCTGGCTCTCAGCAGCCTGCCGCGTTGGGCCAGTGCCGAAGATGCTGCGCGGTATGCCGGCGTCGAAGCGGGCAATGCACCTGCCTGGTTCAATCAAAAGCTTGCTGCTACCCAGTGGGGTGCAGTCAACGTCAAGGATGAGGCTGTCACGCCTTATAAAGACGGAACGCACTACAACAACTTTTATGAGTTCGGTACCGATAAGGGCGATCCGGCTGCGAATGCAGGATCGCTGAAAACCGAGCC
>NZ_CP199585.1:2562500-3600000 GCF_052567255.1 Pseudomonas sp. McL0111
GCGTTCTGTAAGCCTGTGAAGGTGAGTTGAGAAGCTTGCTGGAGGTATCAGAAGTGCGAATGCTGACATGAGTAACGACAATGGGTGTGAAAAACACCCACGCCGAAAGACCAAGGTTTCCTGCGCAACGTTAATCGACGCAGGGTTAGTCGGTCCCTAAGGCGAGGCTGAAAAGCGTAGTCGATGGAAAACAGGTTAATATTCCTGTACTTCTGGTTATTGCGATGGAGGGACGGAGAAGGCTAGGCCAGCTTGGCGTTGGTTGTCCAAGTTTAAGGTGGTAGGCTGGAATCTTAGGTAAATCCGGGATTCTAAGGCCGAGAGCTGATGACGAGTCATCTTTTAGATGACGAAGTGGTTGATGCCATGCTTCCAAGAAAAGCTTCTAAGCTTCAGGTAACCAGGAACCGTACCCCAAACCGACACAGGTGGTTGGGTAGAGAATACCAAGGCGCTTGAGAGAACTCGGGTGAAGGAACTAGGCAAAATGGCACCGTAACTTCGGGAGAAGGTGCGCCGGTGAGGGTGAAGGACTTGCTCCGTAAGCTCATGCCGGTCGAAGATACCAGGCCGCTGCGACTGTTTATTAAAAACACAGCACTCTGCAAACACGAAAGTGGACGTATAGGGTGTGACGCCTGCCCGGTGCCGGAAGGTTAATTGATGGGGTTAGCTAACGCGAAGCTCTTGATCGAAGCCCCGGTAAACGGCGGCCGTAACTATAACGGTCCTAAGGTAGCGAAATTCCTTGTCGGGTAAGTTCCGACCTGCACGAATGGCGTAACGATGGCGGCGCTGTCTCCACCCGAGACTCAGTGAAATTGAAATCGCTGTGAAGATGCAGTGTATCCGCGGCTAGACGGAAAGACCCCGTGAACCTTTACTATAGCTTTGCACTGGACTTTGAATTTGCTTGTGTAGGATAGGTGGGAGGCTTTGAAGCGTGGACGCCAGTCTGCGTGGAGCCAACCTTGAAATACCACCCTGGCAACTTTGAGGTTCTAACTCAGGTCCGTTATCCGGATCGAGGACAGTGTATGGTGGGTAGTTTGACTGGGGCGGTCTCCTCCTAAAGAGTAACGGAGGAGTACGAAGGTGCGCTCAGACCGGTCGGAAATCGGTCGTAGAGTATAAAGGCAAAAGCGCGCTTGACTGCGAGACAGACACGTCGAGCAGGTACGAAAGTAGGTCTTAGTGATCCGGTGGTTCTGTATGGAAGGGCCATCGCTCAACGGATAAAAGGTACTCCGGGGATAACAGGCTGATACCGCCCAAGAGTTCATATCGACGGCGGTGTTTGGCACCTCGATGTCGGCTCATCACATCCTGGGGCTGAAGCCGGTCCCAAGGGTATGGCTGTTCGCCATTTAAAGTGGTACGCGAGCTGGGTTTAGAACGTCGTGAGACAGTTCGGTCCCTATCTGCCGTGGACGTTTGAGATTTGAGAGGGGCTGCTCCTAGTACGAGAGGACCGGAGTGGACGAACCTCTGGTGTTCCGGTTGTCACGCCAGTGGCATTGCCGGGTAGCTATGTTCGGGAAAGATAACCGCTGAAAGCATCTAAGCGGGAAACTTGCCTCAAGATGAGATCTCACTGGAACCTTGAGTTCCCTGAAGGGCCGTCGAAGACTACGACGTTGATAGGTTGGGTGTGTAAGCGCTGTGAGGCGTTGAGCTAACCAATACTAATTGCCCGTGAGGCTTGACCATATAACACCCAAGCAATTTGCGTCGAAAGGCCAGATTGCGGTGTGTGAAGACGAAATGAACCGAAAGTTCGATCTTGCAAAACACCGAAAGCTATCACATACCCAATTTGCTGAAGCGAGGCCATCTGGTCCCGAGTCAGTACCCGAATTTCTTGACGACCATAGAGCGTTGGAACCACCTGATCCCATCCCGAACTCAGTAGTGAAACGATGCATCGCCGATGGTAGTGTGGGGTTTCCCCATGTGAGAGTAGGTCATCGTCAAGATTAAATTCCGAAACCCCAATTGCGAAAGCAGTTGGGGTTTTGTTTTGCCTGCGAGAAAGTTTTTACTCGTTAAACCGAACAAATTTGCACAGTTATTTTCGAATCAGAACACTAGAATAGCCCCATCTTTTTCGGAGCCAGAGCCTTTATGTCAGATACGGTTGACGCCCCCGGGCTGTCAGATTTACCGCTGGAAGACTTGGTGGCCTGCCACGAGTGCGACCTGCTGATGCGCAAGCCCGAGCTTGCCCACGGCGAGAAAGCCCTGTGCCCGCGTTGCGGTTACGAGCTGTACGCCCATCGACACAACGTCGTGCAGCGTAGTCTCGCCCTAGTCATCGCCGCGCTGTTGCTCTACGTGCCAGCGAACTTTTTACCCATCATGCAGCTCAATGTACTCGGGCAATCGTCGCAGGACACGGTCTGGACCGGCGTTGTCGGGCTATTCAATACCGACATGCAGGGTGTTTCGATCGTTGTATTCCTCTGCAGCATGGCGATTCCCCTGCTCAAACTGCTGTGCCAATTGTTCGTGTTGCTGACGATCCGTTTTGACATCGGCCGCAGTTACGGCCTGCTGCTCTATCGCATTTACCATCACCTCAAGGACTGGGGAATGCTCGAGGTCTACCTCATGGGCGTACTGGTGGCGATCGTCAAACTGGCAGATATGGCAGCGATCACCGTCGGCCTCGGCCTGGTGTGTTTCATCGGCTTGTTGTTGATTCAGGTCTGGCTGGAAGTGGTGATGTCACCGCATCAGATCTGGCAGGCGTTATCTGGAGAGGATGCTCATGCGGGCGATTGATGCGGGCATTCTGATTTGTACCGAATGCCACGAATTGAACAAGCAAGACGCGGACACCGATGAGCAGACCTGCACTCGATGCGGCGCACTGGTGCATGCCCGGCGCCCGAACAGTCTGGCCCGAACCTGGGCGCTGTTGATCACGGCGGCGATTATCTACATTCCCGCCAATGTGTTGCCCATCATGACCGTCAGCTCGTTGGGGCAGGGTGATCCCAGTACCATCATGTCCGGCGTGATTCAGTTGGTCCAGCACGGCATGATTCCAATCGCAGCCGTGGTGTTCATCGCCAGTATTCTGGTGCCGACCTTCAAGTTGGTCGGCATCGCCTTACTGCTGTTTTCGGTGCAAAGGCGTCAGCCATTGTCGGCCCGGCAGCGAATCTGGATGTACCGCTTCATCGAGTTCATTGGCCGTTGGTCGATGCTCGATATATTTGTGATCGCCATTCTGGTGGCGGTCGTCAACTTCGGTCGCTTAGCCAGTGTCGAAGCCAATCTTGGCGCCGTCGCCTTCGCCAGTGTGGTGATTCTGACGATGCTCGCCGCAGTAACTTTTGATCCCCGACTGATTTGGGATAACACGGAGTCGGACGACGACCATGACTGATTTGCCTGTAGCGAAAACCCGACCGGCCTCAAACTGGTCTGCCATCTGGGTACTGCCGCTGATCGCTCTGATCATTGGCGGCTGGCTCGGCTGGCGTGCCTATAACGAAACCGGCATCGAGATTCAGGTGCGCTTTGAAAGCGGTGAAGGCATTCAGGCCAACAAGACCGAGGTCATGTACAAAGGCATGTCGGTCGGTAAGGTGAAGGCGCTGAAACTCGACGACGAAGGCAACTCCAAAGGAGTGATCGCCACGGTCGAGATGAACAAGGACGTCGAGCAATACCTCAAGACCAGTACTCGCTTCTGGCTGGTCAAACCGAGCGTGACGCTGGCCGGTATCACCGGTCTTGAGACTCTGGTTTCGGGTAACTACGTGGCGATCAGTCCCGGCGAAGGCGAGCCGACGCGCAAGTTTAAGGCGCTCGCCGAAGAGCCGCCGCTGTCGGACTCCAAACCCGGTCTGCACCTGACGATCAAGGCCGATCGCCTCGGTTCGCTCAACCGTGGCAGCCCGGTTTTCTATAAGCAGATCAAAGTCGGCCAAGTCAAAAGCTACCTGCTCTCGGAAGACCAGAGCACCGTCGAGCTCAAGGTTTTCATCGAACCGACCTACGCCAAACTGGTGCGCAAACACACACGTTTCTGGAACGCCAGCGGCATCAGCATCGACGCCAATCTGTCCGGTGTGAAAGTGCGTAGCGAGTCCCTCGCCAGCATCGTTGCCGGTGGTATCGCTTTCGCCACGCCGGAGAATCGTAAGGACAGCCCGCCTACCGATCCAAGCCTGCCATTCCGTCTGTATGAGGATTTTGATGCTGCTGCGGCCGGGATTCGGGTGAAGGTCAAACTCAGCGACTTCGAAGGCCTGCAGGCCGGCCGTACGCCGGTGATGTACAAAGGCATTCAGGTCGGCAACATGAAAGCGCTGAAGATCGACCCGGATCTGTCCAGTGCTACCGCAGAATTGACCCTTGATCCGTTGGCCGAAGATTACCTGGTGGACGGCACGCAGTTCTGGGTGGTCAAACCGTCGATTTCCCTGGCCGGTATCACCGGGCTCGAGGCCTTGGTGAAAGGTAACTACATCGCTGTACGTCCGGGTGATAAAGGCGCAGCTCCGAAACGCGAGTTCGAGGCGCGGCCAAAAGCTCCGCCGCTTGATCTGCGTTCGCCGGGTCTGCACCTGGTGCTGTTCACCGATAGCCTCGGCTCGATCGATGTCGGCAGCCCGATTCTGTACAAGCAGGTCAAGGTCGGTTCGGTGCAGAGCTACCAGTTCTCCAAGACCAAAAAACAATTGGTCATCGGTGTGCACATCGAGAAGGAATACGAAAACCTGGTCAATGCTTCAACCCGCTTCTGGAACGTCAGTGGCATCACGCTGACCGGTGGTTTGACCGGCGGCATTCAGGTGAAGAGCGAGTCGTTGCAGACCCTGATGGCCGGCGGCATCGCCTTCGAAACGCCGCAAGCCAAGGCACCTTTGCAGAAACGCATTCCACGCTTCCGCCTGTTCGCCAGCCATGACGACGCCAATCAAAAGGGCGCGGTGGTGACGATCAAGGTTGATCGTGCCGACGGTTTGCGCAGCGGTACGCCGGTACGCTTCAAGGGCCTGGATGTCGGCAAGATCGAAAGCGTTGATCTGACGGACGACCTGCAATCGGTGCTGCTCACTGCGCGTATCACTGAAGTGCCAGAGAAAATCGCCCGGGTCGGCAGTCAGTTCTGGGTGGTCAAACCGGAATTGGGCCTGATCAAGACGTCGAATCTGGAGACGCTGGTAACCGGGCAGTACCTCGAAGTACAACCGGCGGCGAAGAACCTTGGCCCACAGAAGAACTTTGTGGCCCTGGCCAATCCGCCGGAAGTCAGCAAGCAGGAAGCCGGTTTGAGTCTGGTGCTGAGCGCTGCTCGTCGTGGTTCGCTGAAGCCGGGTACGCCAGTCACTTACCGTGAAATCACCGTGGGTAAAGTCACCGGTTATGAACTGGGCCAGACTGCGGATCGGGTATTGGTGCGTATTCTGATTGAGCCGAAATACGCGCCGCTGGTACGCGGTGGTACCCGGTTCTGGAATACCAGCGGTGTCGGTTTCGATATCGGTTTGTTCAAAGGTGTGACGGTGCGTACCGAGTCGCTGGAGACGGTGATTCAGGGCGGCATTGCCTTCGCTACGCCGGATGGCGAGCGCATGGGCAACCCGGCGCGACCGGAGCAGACCTTTGCGCTGTTCGACAAGTTTGAAGACGAATGGCTGACCTGGGCGCCGAAGATTTCACTCGGTAAGTAGTCTGGGAAACAGGTGGCGTCTGTGAGGACGCCTTCGCGGGCAAGCCCGCTCCCACAGTTTTTGTGTTGAATACAAATTTGTGTACGACATCAATCCTTGTGGGAGCGGGCTTGCCCGCGAAGAGTCCCTGTCATTCAGCACAAAATCCCAAGACATAAAAAAGGCCGCGATCCAAACAGATCGCGGCCTTTTTATTTGCATTTAAAACAGATTAAACCGCATCCAGCTCCGGCTCATCGGCTGCAACATTAACCGTAGTCTTCACCTCATCATGACGACGGATGTACTTCCAGTCCGCCTCGTCGATGTAGATGCCGGCCGGGCCGCTGCCGCCTTCCAGGTCGATGGCGACACTGGCGCAGACCTGCGGCTTCACACTCGCCAGAATCGGCACGAAGCCCAGTTGCAGACTGGTTTCCAGCAGGGCTGCCTGGTTTTTCTCGTCGATGTCCGCTGCCTCGTCGAGGTAGTACGGCAAGCGCACGCGGCCAGCGAGGTCGCGATCCATCAAGTGCAGCAACAAGTACATGTTGGTCAGCGCTTTGATGGTCATCGTGGTGCCGTTGGACGCGGCGCCGTCGATGTCGGTGTGAATCACCGGCTGACCGTTGACCTTGGTGATCTCGAACGCCAGTTCGAACAAGTCCTTGAGACCGAGCTGGTTGTGGTTTGCCGCCACCAGCCGTGCCAGATATTCCTTGGCCTCTTCGTTCTTGTTGTCCTGCTCGGCGCTTTGGCTCAGATCGAATACCGACAGGGTTTCGCCTTCTTCGTACTGACCGGCGCTGTGGATAATCTGATCGATGTGCTTGAGCGCTTCCTTGTTCGGCGCGAGGACGATACGGAAGCTTTGCAGGTTGGACACCTGACGCTTGTTGATCTCGCGGTTGAACAGCGCCAACTGGTGCTCGAGGCTGTCGTAGTCGCTGCGGATGTTGCGCAGGGTACGGGCGATGTCGGTCACTGCTGCGCGACGCGCCTTGCCCAGTGTCAGGGCTTCGTCGGTACGGTGCGCGTAAGCGTTGATCAGCAATGATAGACGGCGCTCCATGTCGTCTTCGCTGTCGAACTTGGCCACGCCTTTGAGGCGCACTTGCGCATACAGCGCTTCGATCTGGCCATCGGCACGCAACAGGCCTTGCCAGCTGTCCTGATAGTCGTTGAGCAACGGCAGCAGGTTGTCCATCGAGTCGTCGACCGGGTCCATGAACGGTGTGCCGAACGGCAGGTCTGCCGGCAGCAACTGACGGCGGCGCAAGGCGTCGTCGAGGGTGCGTTGCTTGGCTTCCATGTCGGCGATCTGCCGGCCGACCAGCTGCAGCTTGGCCGACAGTTGCTGGACGCGTTCGGTGAAGGCGTCGCTGGAACATTTGAGTTCGTCCTGTGCGCCTTCCATCTGCGCCAGTTGCTCGAGTTTGTCGCCTTCTTCGGCGCTCAGCGTCTGGGTGCGACGGAAGTCTTCCAGGGCTTTCTGCGCGTCCAGCACTTGCTGATAGAGCGCTTCGGTTTGGGTCTTGCTCGCGGCGCGGTCGGCAGCAACGGCCTGTTGGGTCTTGAGCTGTTTCAGCTCTTTGTCCAGACGCTCTTTCTGATCGCGCAACGCGGCGCGGTCGGCCAGAGCTTGCAGCGCCGGCGGCTCGATGTGCGAGATGTCGATGGACAGGCCCGGCACTTCGAAACGTTCGCCCTTGAAGCCGTCGAGGATCAGCTCAACCGATTTGACCCATTCGCCACCCTCGTCGAGGGTGATGCCGTGTTCGCCCAGCGGCAGGCTGAACAGGGCGCTGTTGAACAGACGCATCAGGCGCTCGACGTCCGGTTGCGAGAACTCTTCGCGCAGTCGGGCGTAGCTGTTGTTGTCGGCGTGATCGAGTTGCAGCTTGACCGACTTCAGGCGTTTTTCCAGATCGCGCAGACGTTCTTCGAGATCTTCGGCGCTGAACTGACGAGATTGCGCCAAGGCACCGGCCAGTTCGTCGTGCGCGTCCTTGGCGGCCAGCAATTGCTGCTCCAGCACTTTGACGTCATCGACCAGCGCGAAGCGATTCTTCAGTACCGACAGCTCACCGAGCCAGCGCTGAATGCCGGAGATTTCCCGCTCCAGACGCATCAGTTCCTGGGTGCCACCGCGCTGATCGTTTTGCAGGCTGTCCTGCTCGCCACGGTAGTGGTCGGCCTGAACGGTCAGCTCTTCCTTGCGCGCACCGGCGTAGTCCGACCAAGTGCCGAGCAACGAGTCGAGCAGTGGCGACAGACGATGCAATTTGCCGCGCAACGCGTCGCGCTGTCGCACGCCGTTGGCCAAGGCTTCAACCAATGGCCCGGCGGCTACCAGCGAGTTGTAGTCCTGTTCCATGCGGCGTACGTCGCGGAACGCTTCTTCGCACGCTGCGATGTAATCGACGCTGCCGGAACGCAGGCTGTGTTCGAAGGCATCGAGGAACAGTTGCTTGAGCTTGGCGGCAGTGATTTCGCGCATGTGCAGCAAGTTGATGAACAGTGCGCGGAAAGTCTTCAGGCTCTGCTCGCTGGTGGAGCGCAGCGGGATCAGCGTCAGGTCCAGCGGGATCGACGTGTGACCGCCAACCAGCAAACGGCGCAGTTCGTCCGGCTTCAGTTCGTAGGCTTTCAGGCCCTCGCGCTCAAGATTGCTGAACAGTTCTTTCTGACGCAGGCAGGTGTCGTTCTTCTGGTAATGCGCCAGATCGAGTTTGCCGGCGTAGGCAAAGAACTGGTGACCGAAACCGCCGCCCGGGCCGCGACCGACCACGCCGATCACATGCGGGCCGTGGGGCAGGTTCACTTCGACGAGGATGTAACTGGTGTCGGAAGCAAAGTAGAAGCGCCGCGATTGTTCGAGGCTGTACTTGCCGAAACTCATGTCCGACATGCGCGCCAGAATCGGGAATTGCAAGGCGTTGATCGAGGCGGATTTACCGAGGTTGTTCGCGCCGTAAACCGATAGCGGTTCTTCCAGCGGGAACAGGCCGAGGCTGTAACCGGCGGTGTTCAAAAGGGCAAAGCGGCGGATGCCGTAGCGTTCCTGGCTCATGCGTCGGACTCCTGTTCTTCGGCAATGGCGCGGGCCAGTGCGTCTTCTTCGCTTTCCTCGTCAAACTCGGTCAAATCGAGCGGATCGTCGGTTTCGAGGAATTTGGCTTCGGCGGCTTCGTCGATCAGCACTGGAGCCGGCAGCGGCAGAACACTGTGTACGCTGGCTGCCAGATCGCGGTCTTGTTGCACCGACAGGCAGACGTCGAGGAAACGGTGCATCGGTGGCAGGAAGCGATACACGCCATTCTCTTCGCCAGCGAAACCGAGCTGGGTCATGCGGCGCATGATTTTTTCTTCGAGCTCTTCAACGGTCTGCACTTCGGCCTGAATAAACAAGTCGCGGTACTTTTCCAGCAGCGATGGCAACTCTTCACGACCGAGGCTACCGCCGTCGAGCACGGCGATCGGATCGCGGCCCTGATCGGCCAGATGCTCGACGAGGATGAAGGTGAACAGCGCCAGACGCTGCGCCGTCTTGTTCACCGCCGCAGCGGCCAGATCCGGTACGAAGTAGTAGAAACCACGGGTGTCGCAGACCAGTTCAAAGCCCAGTGCCTTGAACAGCGTGCGGTACTGATCCTGGAAATTCGACAGTTGCGCGTACAGCTCCGGGTCGCGGCGGCTGACGTGGTAACCCTTGAACAACTCGCGGAAGATCGGCGCGAGTTGGGACAGTTCGGAGAGATCAAGATGCATTGGGAATGCTCGCAGAATTCTCGCTGGTGGTGTCGTCACCAGCCGAGAGCAGGGCGAAGGAGCGCAGGCTGACCTGGTGCTCGTGAGTGTGGTATTCGCGGCGTTCCAGACGCTCGCGCTTGAAGCGTTTTTCCCGCGACAGGCGCGAGAACCAGTAGAGCAATTCGTCGGTGGCGCCGTCCGGTTCCTGCTCCAGCAGCCAGGTCATCAAGTCGGGCATCGGCAGGGCGTCTTCGCAACGCTCGAGCATTTCGCGCACGGTGCGTGGCGCACGCGGGGCCTCGCCAGCCTTTTGCGTCTTGTGCGCCTTGGGGAAACGCGCCGGTTTCGGCTCGAAACGGGCGAGGGCGTAAACGTAGGCCTCGACCTGACTGGCGCTGCCAAGGAAGGTGCTTTGCGGACGGGTGAATAGCGGCATCGCCGCTTGTGGCACCGCATCGATACCTTTACGGCGAATCGCCGACAGCGCCAGCGCGGCGCCACGGGTCACAGCGTTGTGTCGACGCGCTTCTTCACGCAGCGGCAGCAGCAGTTCGCGGGCATGCCGCAGGGTCAGTTGCGCGCTGGTCTGCATTTCGAGGATGCGCGCGTGGGTGCGCAGCAACATGTCGTCATCGACCAGATGGCCAAGGCGCTGCTGTTCGCTGAGCATTTTCAACAATACGGTTTCGACCTTGCGCACGCCTTGTTCGAAGGCGCCGTCGGCGTTCACCAGATCAATCATCGGCTCGACGTATTCGTCCCAGGTCGCCAACACTTCGGCGTAACGCTGGCGCAGCGGAATCTGCCGGTCGCTGGTTTTCGCCCGTTCAGCGACAGCCACCAGTGCCTGTTCGTCGTTATCGAGTTTTTTCAGCACGTCGCGCACGCGCATGTCGAGCAAGCGCAACTGGCGGGCGAGGTCGTGACCGTCGCGGATGTCGAAAGCGTCCTGGATATAACCGGCCAGACGCTCGAGGTGACGCAGATAGGCTTCGATCTCCAGGCACAGGCCCAGACGGTGCTCGCGACGCAGGTAGGCGAGGAAGTCGTGGATCTGCGCATTCAGCTCGAACCGGTTCGGGCTTTTCGCCACGGGAACCAGAATATCGAGGCGAATCCACACATCGAGCAGGCTGGTGATGTCCTGCGGCGTGCTGTCGAGTTGTTGGGCGGCCAGTTGCGTGCGCAGTTCGTTGAGGCTCAGGGTGCCTTGGTCGAAGTGCTCGCACAGTGGCTCCAGAAGTGCCCAGTGTTCAGCGAGGGCGCGCAAGACGCGCTTGGGTTCGATCATCGGAATGGCCGGCTGGTTGGCGATTAAAAGCCGCGATTGTACTGCATCGAAGCCGATGCGATTCACTCTCGGGACGGGCTGTCGCATTCTTTCGATAAAGAGCGAAGGTCAAGGGCATCGATCAAGGCTATCGATCAACAGCAAGCGATCTTGAGCGAAGGGCGGTAGAATCAGCGCACTTTAGTTATCCACAAGTGGCCGACCTTTGCTTATCGAGTCCCGCCGCCGCGCCTATTTGAACGCCATGCAGGTGGTCAACTGGCTGCCGCGCACCGAATTGCCCTTCGCCGCCCCGTCGCGGCCCGAGCTGCTGGAAATGCTCGAGCCCGAGGAACCGGTGCCGGTCGTGCTCGCGCCACGGGCCGAAGCCCCGGTGCAGGCTGCCCCGCGCCCGGTCGAGCGGCCGAAGATCGAAGTGCCACGGCCATCGCTGGCAAGCTCCCGTACTGGCGCCAAACCGGTGGAGGAGGTCGACAACACGCCAGTCGTCGCCAAACCTGCGCCTGTGCCTCCGCCGCGTTTCGCATTGCAATTGCTGCGCGCCGGTCGCTGCCTGCTGCTGGTGGAGTTACCCACAGGTGAATCCTTCCAGACTCGCGACCCGGCTTATCTATTGCTCAAGGACATGCTGCGCGCCGCCGGTCTGCCGGACGCGCCGCAGATTGTCGGCGAGCCAGTACGCTGGCCGTGGCTGAACCGCGGCACCATGGATCAAGGCCCCGAAGCGGCCCGCGACTTTGTGCAGGGTTTCCTCTCGGTACAAATGGAAACCGCACCGTGCGCCTGCCTGTGGCTGATCGGCCTGCCGGCCGTGCGTTTTGCCGGTGAGGCGGACGCCGAGGCATTCAATCGTGAGTTGCAGATCGAAGGTCTGGGCTCGGCCTGGGCCGTCCCCGGTCTGGAATTGTTAATGGAAGAGCCACAGCGCAAAGCCGCTGTGTGGCAAGCCATGCGTCGGCTGATGGCGCGCTGGAAAGAATCGAATGAGTGACGCTGTATCGTTCCGCCCGATGACCGAGGCGGATCTTGACGCTGTGCTGAAGATTGAATTCGCCGCGTATAGCCATCCGTGGACTCGCGGGATTTTTCTCGACGGGCTGGGTAAATACCAAATCTGGTTGATGTTCGACGGTGAGCAGCAGGTTGGTCACGGGGTGGTGCAGATCATTCTCGATGAGGCGCATCTGCTGAACATCACGGTCAAACCGGAGAATCAGGGGCGTGGGCTGGGGCTGGCGTTGCTGGAGCACCTGATGTCCCGAGCTTATGCGGCGCAAGCGCGGGAGTGTTTCCTCGAAGTACGTGACAGCAATACGGCAGCGTTCCGCTTGTATGAGCGCTATGGTTTCAACGAGATTGGCCGGCGCCGCGATTACTACCCGGCGGTGGGTGGGCGTGAAGATGCGGTGGTCATGGCCTGCACTCTGGTTGACTGATCACATTTCAAAAGCATCGCCAGCAGGCTGGCTCCCACATTGGAATGCGTTCCCTGTGGGAGCCAGCCTGCTGGCGATAGCGATCTGATAGGCAATAAAGATCAGCGTTTACCGTCCAGCGGATCACGCCGCGCCATCTCCGCTTCATCCAGGCCATTGCCCCCGCCGATGTCATCTTCATCGACAATGCTCAAATCCCAATCATCCGGTTTGCCTTCGCCGAGTTCATCGGCATCCCGCGCACCGTCTTCATGAATCAGGGTTTCCGGGCTCATGTCGTCGTCGGTTGGCTCATGGTCAGCAACAGAGGCGCCGGTCATGCCCGCTTCACGTACTCGCTCACGGGGCATCAAATGCTCGCGTTCACGCTGCGGCAATTCATCGCCGATTTTCGCGTCAGGCGTTTCGTCGTCGAAATCCAGCTCATGCACCGAACCCATGCGGTCTTCGTTATCATCGATGGGCTCCGGTTGCACCGCATCGTACGGACGTCGTGAATCAGTCATGGCAATTCCTCATACTGTGGGCCTTACTGAAGTGGACTCACTGGGTGCACGAGAAATTCCAACGAAAACATCTGCCGTTTATTCGTGACCCCGACGGGCGGTCGTCTGTCATACCAGCGCATCTTTCTTGAGGCCTTACACCATGCACGACTTACAAGACCTGATTGATAACAACGAGCGCTGGGCTGACGCGATCACCAAGGAAGATCCGGACTTCTTCGCCAAACTGGCGCGCCAGCAGACGCCTGAGTATTTGTGGATTGGCTGCTCCGACGCACGAGTACCGGCCAACGAGATCGTCGGCATGCTGCCGGGCGATCTGTTCGTTCACCGCAACGTTGCCAACGTGGTGCTGCACACCGACCTTAATTGCCTGTCGGTGATCCAGTACGCGGTCGACGTACTCAAGGTCAAACACATTCTGGTTACCGGTCACTATGGCTGCGGCGGTGTACGCGCATCGATGCAGGACCGCCAGCTCGGTCTGATCGATGGCTGGCTGCGTTCGATCCGCGATCTGTATTACGACAAGCGTGATGAACTGGCGAAACTGCCGACCGAAGAAGAGCGCGTCGATCGCCTGTGTGAGCTGAACGTGATCCAGCAAGTGGCCAACGTCGGCCATACCAGCATCGTGCAGAACGCCTGGCATCGCGGGCAGAGCCTGTCGATCCACGGTTGCATCTATGGCATCAAGGACGGTCGCTGGAAAAGTCTGAACGCGACCATCAGCGGATTCGAGCAACTGCCGCCGCAGTACCGTCTGCGCCCGGTCGGTGCGGTGTAACACTGCTTCCAGGGTAGTTCAGCGCCCGCCGCGCCAGCGGTGCAGAAAGCGCTGGCCTTCGGTGCTGGGTGGTTCATCGTAACCGGTGATCCATCCACGACAGCGCGAAGACCCGCAGCCACAGGCAAATTGCTGCGACAGTTTGTCTTCGGTGGCGGCCAGATCCATGGTCAGCCGTTCACCTTTGTGAATATCCCTCAGTGCCCATAACCACAGCTCGCTCATGTCGAGAAACACGTTCGGGTCGCAGGAGTGCTCGAGCAGTCCGCAAAAACGCGGGTCGTAGATATGAATGCCGGCCAGCAATTGCCGGGTATGGCGACAGCGATACGGCAATAATTGCCCGGAGATGCGGCACATCCGCGTGACACGCAAAAACGCTCGACGGGCCACCACAC
Organism: Pseudomonas sp. McL0111; assembly: GCF_052567255.1. NCBI lineage: Bacteria > Pseudomonadati > Pseudomonadota > Gammaproteobacteria > Pseudomonadales > Pseudomonadaceae > Pseudomonas > Pseudomonas sp. McL0111. Next base: position 2,576,341 of record NZ_CP199585.1, read on the forward strand.
CCGCCGCCGCGTTGGGGCTTTGCTGAACAATCTCGAAATCGATGCTCGATGGAAAACCCAGGCGCACGGGTAGGCCGGCGAAGGGGTAAATCCCGGGCGCGTCTCGTGCGGGATGAGGTTGAAAGGCGTGCTGGTTCATAACGATCCCTGTCGATCGGGCGTTGCGACTTCCAAAGGCTGACGTCCTGTCAGTCCTGCAACACATGTGTTTGGATCCAATGCTCCCCCATAAGAAATACCAGATCTACTGTCATATCTGACAGGCGATATAGACGCTTTCCTGCGTCAGCAAAGACTGACGCAGGAAAGACATGTCACGAATTACAGATGCGGCGCAGGTACATCAGTGTCGGGCAATGGCGCTTGCAGTTGTTTCAACTGCGCCTTGATCGGCGTAGTGGCGCATTTGGCTGCGGCTTGCTCCGGGGTCAGACTGCGAATCGAGGTGTAGAACAGCTCGCAGGTCTTGACCTTCTGCGTCACTTGCCAGGTCTGGGTGCAGCTATTGAGCAGGGTTTTCGGGTCGGTACCCGGTTTGCTGCCCATCCCGGCCTGCCAGCAGGCGGCACTCAAATCCTGGCCCATTACTTTCAAACCGGCGGCATCAGCCTTGGCCTGTGCATCGTCGCCGGTGTAACTCTTCGGATCGGCGGCGTACCAGATGTAGCTCGGGTGGTTGGAGCCCAGCACCGGCACATTCACGCCAGCGCTCGGCGTGATGGTTGCGAGGCCCAGCACGCCCACGGTCGGGCCGTATTGCTGTTTGATCCAGTTACGTACTGGCGCGCCGAACGCCACCATCGGCAAAGTCGTGCCGCTGCTGGTCTGACTGAACTGTTTGACCAGCGTGGTCTGGTAATCCTTGAAGTAGTCGTAGACGCCTTCCAGGTCGCTGCCGGCATTGGATGGCGCGGCAATCGGCGCGATATCGATGATGGTCTGATAGGCCGGCGTTTGATCGGCGGGGATGCCGTTGTCGGTCAGCAGCGTTGCCCAGCGGTCGGTGGTATTGGAGCGCAGGTAATCCTGGGCCTGGGTCAGCGAGTAATCCGGCGGGAAGTGCAATAACTCGACGCTTTTGCGGTTTTCCAGGGCCATGCCCAGCGGCAGGAACAGATACCAGCTGTACGCCCATTTGCCATCGGCATTGAGCTTGCTGGCGCCGGTATAGGCCAGGTCGCCGGCATCCAGCAGCGCTGTCAGCGGTTTGTCGTAGTCTTTCGGAACGCCGCTGATTTCGGCGTAAATCTGGCCGTTATCGTTTTTCACCAACACTTTGGCATTGGTGTAGCCATCGCGCTGCACGCTTTGGCTCAAGTAGTGCGCGACGGTCTGCTCCAGCGTCCAGTTGCGGAAGCAGATCACGCTGCAATTGTTGGGGTAAGCGAAGAGCCGGGTGACGCGTTCGGTGCTGCCCAGTTTCAGATCGACATCGGCGTGGGCGGCCGCGCTCAGTGTGAGCGCGGCGAGGGTAAGTGCTATCGGGGTAAGTCCTGTGAATTTGAACATGCTCAGATCCTTTTCAGCGTGGGGTCCCGTTGGTCGGGGGCGCCTCATAGTGGATCAGCCGTGTGGCGCAGAGAAGCCGTCAAACACAGTTTTTTCAGCAATGCCGCAGGACTTGTCTTCAGGCAGGAAAATGCAGGGCGTTGGTCAAGTCACCCATCGGCATCTGGCCACGGGCGGTCATCGCGTCATCACGCTGCTTGATGCCATCGAGGGTCTCCAGTCGAAATACTCGGGTAATCAGCCGCAGGATCGAAGCGGTGTCATACACCGTGTGATCCACTGTGCCTTTGCGGGCAAACGGTGACACCACCAGCGCCGGCACGCGCGACCCCGGCCCCCAACGATCTCCCTTGGGCGGCGCGACGTGATCCCACCAGCCGCCGTTCTCATCAACGGTCACAATGACCACCATGTTTTTCCACTGCGGGCTTTCGCGCAGCACTTTCAGAGCGCGGACGATGTGCCGATCCCCGGATGCCACGTCGGCATAACCGGCGTGCATGTTCAGGTTGCCCTGTGGCTTGTAGAAACTCACTGCCGGCAGCTTTCCGGTCTCGGCATCGGCGAAGAACTTGTTGGTGCCCGACTCATCGCCGAGGCCGGCATCACGCAGGCGCTTGTTGCGCTCTTCGAGATGTTCCGGGCCTAGCTGTTTGAAGTAGTTGAACGGCTGGTGGTGATACTGAAAATTGGGGATTTTTGGAATTCCGCCGGAGTCCTTGAACTGATCCAGCGTCGCCTGCCAGGCTCCGGCGTACCAGGCCCAATCGATATTCTTCTTCGAAAGCTTGTCGCCGATGTGCTCGTGAGTCTGCGGCACCATCACGTTTGGCAGATCGGGTTTGGAATACTCCGGGCGCTCAGGGTCGCGAATCCAGGTCGGCCAGTAAGGCGGGGCGAGGGTGTTGACCCCGTAACCATCCGGCGTCAGTGCGCTCGGACCGAATTGCGGTGGTCCGGTCATGGCGCTGGCTGGCGATTGTTCCAGTGGTTTGAGGCGCGGGTCTGCCGGATCATCACTTTGCAGGGCGGCGATCTGGCTTTTGGCGACAGAGTTGCTCACGTCCGGATAAAACGGAGCGGCGGCGCTGATCAGATATTGATGGTTGAGAAACGAGCCGCCGAAGGCACCCTGGAAAAAGTTGTCGCAAAGTACGAACTCTTGGGCCACATCCCAAAGACGCAGGGAATATCGGCTCTGGGCGTAGTGGCCCATGGTCAAGCCACCGGAGTCAGCCCAGGCGACGAAACCATCGTTCTTGCCGCCGTTGATCTGCATCTGGTTCTGGTAGAACACGTGCCACAAGTCGCGAGTAACCAGGCCGAAGGGCAGGTCTTCACCGTTTGGCCCCTTCAGGGCGAATGGAGCGTTGGGCAGGTTCTCCTGAAACTGGGTGGCACTAGGGTAAGTCACGCCATCAAGGGTTTGGGGACCGATCTGCAGTGTGCCGCCCCAGACCTGAGGCAGGGTTTGCAGCAGACTGCCGTCGCGGTCGCGCTGTTGATAATCGGTGGGCTTGAGCGCCGACAAGGGCTTTTCGACACCGGGGAAGTCGCCGAACAGATTATTGAAGCTGCGGTTTTCGGCGTAGATCACCACTACGGTTTTCACCTGATCACGCAGGGCCTTCTCCAGCTCGGCCGGAGATAGCGGGCGCTCAGCCGGATTGCCGGATGGATCGCCCGGATTGCCGCAGGCCGCCAGCGTCGCGCCGGCACCTAGTACCGCGACGCCACCGAGAAAACGTCGGCGACTGGTGTCGGTAGGGGTGTCGGATTCAGGTAAAGATGCGTCAGTACCGTCTGTTTCGTCGTTCATGTCAGTGCCCGTATTGGCTTAATTGTTTCAGTTTGTTTCGGCCGGACGCTAACAAGGGAATATGACGGTTGGGTGACAACCCATCCAAGGCTCCCGATATTCTGATTCGGAAGCCTTTGGACATTTCCTACGGCATCACTGGAGGCGTATACGCCAATGTTGTCCCCAACACCCAAAGCAGAAACAACACCAGCGGCGTGTGCACCAGCAACTGCACGAACGAGAAGCCGATCAGATCCCGCGCTTTCAAACCAAGCACGCCCAGCAGCGGCAACATGTAGAACGGATTGATCAGGTTCGGCAGCGCTTCGGCGGCGTTGTAGATCTGCACCGCCCAGCCGAGGTGGTAGTTGAGGTCGTTGGCGACCTGCATCACATACGGCGCCTCGATGATCCACTTGCCGCCACCGGACGGAATGAAGAAACCGAGAATCGCCGAGTACACACCCATCAGCAGCGCATAGGTGTCGTGTGAAGCGATGCTGACGAAGAACGTCGAGATGTGATGGGCCAGCGTCTGCGCGTCGGCGCCTTTGACCGTGGTCATCAACGCGGCAATCGAACCGTACAACGGGAACTGGATCAGCACGCCAGTGGTGGTCGGCACCGCCCGCGCCACGGCATCGAGAAAGCTGCGCGGGCGCCAGTGCAGCAGCGCACCGAGCATGATGAACAGGAAGTTATAGGTGTTCAGCCCGGAAATTGCGGTGATCGCCGGTTTGGTCGAGAATTCGTGAAACAACCACCCGGCCGCCAGCAGCACCAATACGATAATCAGCAGCGGACTGTGTTCCAGCCATTCGCCGGGGCGGGTGCGCGGTTGCAGTGGCGGCAGGTTGAAGGCCGGGTCGATGCCGCAGGCCTTGGCGTCACGCGCCGAGTTCGGCCCGGGAGCGGTGGCGTAGGCGATGATGATCGAGATCACGATCAGTGCCAGCAGCATCACGCCGGACTGCCAGAGGAAAATCGTCTCGGTGAACGGAATCACCCCGGTGATCGACAGAATCGACGGCGGCAGGCTGGCGGGATTCGCCTGCAACTGCGCAGCAGAGGACGACAAGCCCAGAGCCCACACTGCGCCGAGGCCCAGATAGGCGGCGGCACCGGCGGCACGATAATCCATTTTCAGATCGGTACGGCGGGCGAGGGCACGCACCAGCAAACCGCCGAACACCAGCGACAGGCCCCAGTTCAGCAACGAGGCGACCATCGAGATCAGTGCGACCCAGGCCACGGCCGAGCGGCCGTTTTTTGGAATGCGTGCCAGACGATCAATAAGTTTGACTGCGGGCGGTGAGCTGGCGACCACATAACCGCCGATCACCACGAAGGCCATTTGCATGGTGAACGGGATCAGGCTCCAGAACCCGTCACCAAACGCCATCGCGGCATCGGTCGGTTTGGCGCCCATGGCCAATGTGGCCAGCGTGACAATAATCACTGCCAGCGCGGCGAATACCCAAGAGTCGGGAAACCAGCGTTCGGCAAAACTTGAGCACTTGAGAGCAAAGCGGGCGGAGCGGCTATCTTCGATATCAACGGCCACGGGAGTACCTCTGATTTTTATGTTTATTGTGGTCCTGAGGGCGAACCGCCCATGCCGGCAAGCAGGTTGCTCTTGTAGGAGTGAGCCTGCTCGCGATAGCGTCATTACATTCAAACATTGCGTTGGCTGACACAACGCTATCGCGAGCAGGCTCACTCCTACAGGGGGCTATCTGGCTTGTCGGCAGATGACTAACCCTCTGGACAAGCGCCAACAGTAAATCAACCGCTGCTGTTTTGTGAGCAGGTTTTGCAAAACCGGGACTATGGTCTAACGGGTTGTCCCCAGGCAGATTTGCGTAGACCATGTGCGCCTTGGTTTTTGCCTGTGCCAGAGTTCTTTGCCATGACTGCCCAATCGACTGCCAGACCGGCGCCATTCAGCCGTTCCGACTACAAAACCCTAGGCCTGGCGGCCCTCGGCGGGGCGCTGGAGATCTACGATTTCATCATTTTCGTGTTCTTCGCCCTGACCCTCAGCCAACTGTTTTTCCCGCCGGAAATGCCCGAGTGGCTGCGCTTGCTACAAAGCTTCGGGATCTTTGTCACCGGTTACCTGGCGCGGCCGCTGGGCGGGATTCTGATGGCGCATTTCGCCGATCGCATGGGCCGCAAAAAGGTCTTCAGCCTGAGCATCCTGATGATGGCGCTGCCGTGCCTGCTGATCGGGATCATGCCGACTTATGCACAGATCGGATATTTCGCCCCGCTGTTGCTGCTGGCGTTGCGCATCCTGCAAGGCGCGGCGGTTGGCGGTGAAGTGCCGAGCGCCTGGGTGTTTGTCGCCGAACACGCGCCGACCGGTCATCGCGGGTACGCACTGGGCTTTTTGCAGGCCGGGCTGACATTTGGTTATCTGATCGGCGCATTGACCGCGACCTTCCTCGCCCAAGTATTCAGCCCCGCCGAGATTCTCGATTACGCCTGGCGTTATCCGTTCCTGCTCGGCGGTGTGTTTGGTGTGATCGGTGTCTACCTGCGACGCTGGCTGAGCGAAACCCCGGTGTTCATGGCGATGGAAGCGCAACGCGAGGCGCGGGTCGAACTGCCGCTGCGCACGGTGTTGCGCGAGCATCGTCTGGCGATGCTGCCGGCCATGTTGCTGACCTGCGTGCTGACCTCGGCGGTGGTGGTGTTTGTGGTCATCACCCCGACGATGATGCAGAAAACCTTCGGCATGACCGCCAGCCATACCTTTGGCCTCAGTGCCTTGGGCATTGTGTTCCTCAACATCGGCTGTGTGCTCGCCGGTTTGCTGGTCGACCGGATCGGCGCCTGGCGCACGGTGATGCTCTATAGCCTGCTGCTGCCGCTGGGCATCGGCGTGCTCTACACCTGTCTGATTGCTGGCGGCGACTGGATCGGACTGGCGTATGCGGTGGCAGGGCTTTCTTGCGGTGTTGTCGGCGCGGTGCCGTCGGTGATGGTCGGGTTGTTCCCGGCGCGCATTCGCGTGTCAGGCATTTCCTTCACCTACAACATTGCTTACGCCGCATGGGCAAGTATCACACCGCTGCTGTTGATCGGTCTGATGCCGTGGAGTCCATGGATCTGCGTGATCTTCTGCGCGGTGATGGGTGTGGTAGGGATCTTGAGTGCAGCGTATTTCGGCGCGCGGATGCCCAATGTCGGGCGCCACTCTGTAGCGCCCTGTTCATAACGATTTTCCGATGGCCTCAGTGCAAGTTCGCAGGGGCCATTACGTCAACCAATGCCACCACAACAACGTCCCCACCAGCCCCACCACCGAGACAATGGTTTGCAGGATCGACCAGACCCAGATTGTCTGTTTGAGCTGCAAGCCAAAGTACTCGCGCACCATCCAGAAACCGGCATCGTTCACATGGCAGAAAAACACTGAGCCGGCGCCAATCGCCAATGCCACCAACGAACTTTGCGTCGCCGCGAGTCCCGCCATCATCGGCGCCAGAATCCCCGCCGTCGTGGTAGTGGCGACCGTCGCTGAACCCGTGGCCTGACGCAATGCCACCGCAATCAACCATGCCAACAGCAAGTACGGCATGTGCGCGCCTTCAGCGACTTTGCTGATGGTCTGGCTGACACCGGCATCCAGCAGGGTTTGCTTCAAGCCTCCACCGGCACCGATAGTCAGCAGTAACACGGCAATCGGTGCGAGGCTTTTGCGCAGAGTGCCGCCGACTTGTTCGCGGGGCATGCCGTTGGCCCAGCCGAGGCAGATCACCGCCGCCATCACGGCAATCCCCAATGCGACCAATGGCTCACCGAGAAACTTCAGGGTCAGGGCGACGCTGCTTTCAGGGCTCATCGCGACTTTCGCCAGGGTGCTGCCGAGCATCAGCAATACCGGCAGCAGGATAATCAGAATCGACACACCGAAACTCGGCTGGCGCGGCGCCTTGGGCGGAGCGCTGAACAGCGCGCCGAGTTCTGCCGGTTCATCGACATGCATGCGCTTCGACAGCCAGTTGCCGTAGATCGGCCCGGCGAGAATCACCGCTGGAACCGCGATGCTGAAACCCAGCAACATGGTCAGGCCAAGGTCGGCATGCAAAGCGCTGACGGCAATCAGCGGCCCGGGGTGCGGCGGCATCAAGGCGTGCAATGTGGTCATCCCGGCCAGCGCCGGAATCGCGATCTTCAACAGTGGCTGACCGGAGCGCCGGGCCATGACGAAGATGATCGGCACCATCATCACCAACCCGACTTCAAAGAACAGCGGCAGGCCAATCACCATCGCCACCAGCGCCATGACCCACGGCAGCGACTTGCCTTTGCCTAGCCCGAGCAAAGTCGAGGCAATGCGGTCGGCAGCCCCGGACTCGGCCATCAACGCGCCAAGCATCGAGCCCAGGGCAATGATGATCCCCGCCTCACCAAGAATCGCCCCGGCGCCTTTGCTGAACGCTTTGGCCACGTCTTCAGGCGGCAAGCCTGCACCGACACCGGCAATGAAAGTGCCGATCAGGATCGAGAGAAAAGGCGGAAGTTTGGTGGCGCTGATCAACACGATAATCGTGGCAATCGCCAGCAGGCAGCAGAGGATCAAGCGGGTGTCGTGAACCATCCAGGCAGCGGTCGATAAATCCAAAACGGAACTCCTTATCGGGCGAATACCGTGCAACATGTTGTTGCAATTTGGCTTGAGAATACCTGATATGGCCGACCCAGAGCGCTCGGTTTTGTAACCGCTCTATAGGGCATAGGTAAGACAAACGGCCAATTGAGATTATTTTTGACTGGCCGGTCTCAATCGCTCTTCAGAAAAGTTTTCCAAGGCCGATGGTTAGGCTGCATACCGCTTTCTACCCTGCCTATCGGTGCTTTCCCATGTTCAATAAACGCCTGAAGCAAGAGCTGGCTGCTCTTCGTGAAGAACTCTCCAGCCTCGTGCAAGTCAAGGAAAGCCTGGAAAGCGAGATGCTGGTGCTGACGCTTGAGCCCGATGGCCGGATTCAATCGGTCAATCAGAACTTCCTCAACGAGATGTTCTACAAGAGCCACGACCTGATCGGTCGGGCGATTGAAGACATCGTGCCGACCCACGTGAAGTCCGATGAATTTCATCGCCGCTTCAAGACTGCCATGAGCCGTGGCGAACACTTTGCTGGCGCGGTGCGCCTATTGCGTGGCAATGGTGAGGAGGCGTGGCTGCGTTCGATCGTGCAACCGGTGCGTTCTTCGGACGGGCGGGTCAGGCACATCTCGATCTACGCCAGCGATCTGACCCGCACCATCGAAGCCTCCCGCGAACACGAAAACCTGATCGGCGCGCTGGTGCGTTCGACGGCAGTGATCGAGTTCGACCTCAACGGCAATGTACTGAACGCCAACGAGCGCTTCCTCGGCGGCATGGGTTACAGCCTGGCGCAGATCAAGGGCAAACATCACCGCATGTTCTGCGTACCGGAGGAATACAACAGCGCCGAGTACCAGAACTTCTGGCGTCGTCTGAACAATGGCGAATTCGTCGCGGACCGTTTCAAGCGTGTCGACAGTCATGGTCGTACAGTGTGGCTGGAGGCGTCCTACAACCCGGTAGTCGATGCCAACGACAAACTGTACAAAGTGGTGAAGTTCGCCACGGTGATCACCGATCAGGTCAACCGCGAGCAAGCCGTCGCCGAAGCCGCCAACATTGCTTACAGCACCTCGCAGCAAACCGACAGCACCGCCCAGCGTGGCACCGCAGTGGTGACCGAGGCAGTGAATGTGATGCGCGATCTTTCGCGCCACATGCAAACCGCCGGTGAAGGTATCGAAGCACTGAACGAGCAATCGCTGGTGATCGGCACCATCGTCAAAACCATCAGCGGCATCGCCGAACAGACCAACCTGCTGGCGCTCAACGCGGCCATTGAAGCGGCGCGTGCCGGCGAGCAGGGTCGAGGTTTTGCGGTGGTGGCCGATGAAGTGCGGCAACTGGCATCACGCACCAGTCAGGCGACTGACGAAATCGTCGGCGTGGTCCGACAAAACCAGGAGATGGCGCGCAACGCCGTGGCCCTGATGACCGACGGCAAACTCCAGGCCGAACAAGGGCTGGCGCTGGCGGCGGAGGCGGGCACGGTGATCGTCGAGATTCAGGACGGTGCACAGAAAGTGGTGAATGCGGTCGGCCAGTTCGCCAATCAACTCTCCAACTGATCGGAAACAACCCCGGCCCCCTGTGGGAGCGAGCTTGCTCGCGAAGGTGTCTGTCCATTCAACACTTTCGTCGACTCACACTCCGCTTTCGCGAGCAAGCTCGCTCCCACAGGATTTTCACCAGCCTTCTTGCTGTGGTCTGGCGCTACAATCTGTTCCTTTTACCCCGGAGCAGTCCCCCATGAGCGAATCCCACCGCCGTCCGGTTCCCCTGAACAAAGCCTACCGCCTGCTCAATCACGGACCGACCGTATTGGTCAGCGCCGCCCATGACGGCCAGCGCAACATCATGGCAGCCGCCTGGGCCATGCCTCTGGATTTCGAACCGCCGAAAGTCGCGGTGGTACTCGACAAATCCACCTGGACCCGCCAACTGCTCGAAGCGTCCGGCACCTTTGTGCTCAATGTGCCTTGCGCCAATCAGGCGGACATCGTGCAAACCGTCGGCTCCACTTCGGGTCTGGAAATCACCCAAAACCAAGGCCGGGACAAATTCCAGACCTATGGTTTGCAGACCTTCGCAGGCGAACAAATCGACGCGCCGTTGCTCGAAGGCTGCGTTGCCTGGCTCGAATGCCGGTTGCTGCCGGAACCGCGCAATCATGACCAGTACGACCTGTTCCTCGCCGAAGTCATCGCCGCCCAGGCCGATGAGCGCGTGTTCAGCGATGGCCGTTGGCATTTCGAGGGGCATGATGCTTTGCGCACGTTGCACCACGTTGCGGGCGGACATTTCCTGACGATTGGCGATTCGGTGGACGGCAAAACCCTGCCGGTCTGAAATTCATCTGTTGGAAAACGCTGCGCTGATGCTGCACTGTGTGGAGCATCTTCGAACCAATCAGGCACGCGCCCATGGATCTCTCTGCTTCGAGTTATCTCGCTCCGTTGCTGTCGCTGGCGTTGTTGTGGGCAGTGGCCGTGATCACCCCCGGCCCGAACTTCTTCAACATCGCGCAACTGGCGGTCAGCCGTTCGCGCCGCCACGGCGTGATGGCCGCGCTCGGTGTCGCCAGTGGTACGGTGCTGTGGGGACTGGCTGGCGGGTTGGGCATCCAGTCGCTGTTCAGCGCGGCGCCGACGCTGTATCTGGGTTTCAAGATCGCTGGTGGCTGCTACCTGATCTACCTCGGGCTCAAGCAGTTCAAGCGCAAAGCAGCCATTGCACCGGGTGCGCTGGATGGCCCGGAGCAAACCTTGCTCGGCGCCTATGGTCGGGGCTTTCTGGGCAACATGACCAACCCCAAGTCCGCCCTGTTCGTCGCCACGATCTTCGCCACCGCGATGCCCGCGCACATACCGCCGTTGCTATTGGCGCTGGCGGTAATAACCATGGCGACGTTGTCGTTCAGTTGGTATTGCAGCGTCGCGCTGTTCTTTGCCAGCCGCCGGATTGCAGGCGTTTACGAGCGGTCACGCAAATGGCTGGATCGACTGGCGGGTGGTTGTTATTTGCTGTTTGGGGCGCATTTGGTGGCTAGTCGTTGAGAGTGGTGCGTTAGCCAATCCTGCTCGTATTGCATAAAAAAGGCCTACCGCGAGGTAGGCCTTTTCCATTTTCGTCGTAAGTCTCAATCCCCCAGCGCTTCCCCCTCACGCCGTGGGTCTGCGCCACCGCTCAGTGTGGCTTTCCCTTGCGCATCCTTGACCCGCACGATGGCCTGGGTGCCGCTGGTCATGTCGATTTCGTTCACGGTGTGGCCCTTGTCCTTTAGCGCCTGAATCAGCGTCGGGCTGAATTGGCCTTGTTCCAGTTCGGTCGGGCCGTTGCGGCTGCCGAAGTTGGGCAGGCTGATGGCGCGTTGTGGGTCGAGGTTCCAGTCGAGCAGGCCGATGGTGGTTTTGGCCACATATTCGATGATCTGCGAACCGCCCGGTGAACCGACGGCAGCGAGGAATTCGCCGTTGTTGCGATCAAAGATCAGGGTGGGTGCCATTGATGAGCGAGGGCGTTTGCCGGGTTCGACGCGGTTGGCGACTTTCTGCCCGTTCTCTTCGGCGATGAACGAGAAGTCGGTCATCTGGTTGTTCAGCAGAAAGCCCTGAACCATCAGGTGCGAGCCGAACGCCGCTTCGATGGTGGTGGTCATCGATACAGCTCCGCCCAAGTCATCGACCGCCACCACTTGTGAGGTGGAGATGCGCAGCGGCGAACGATCCGGCGCGTACGCCACTTGAATGCCCGGCGGCGTCCCCGGTTTGGCGCTGCCCATGCTGCGGTCGCCGATCAGGCTGGCGCGGCTGGCGAGATATCCCGGGTCGACGAGGCCTTTGACCGGCACCGCTACGAAATCGGTATCGGCCACGTATTGCGCACGGTCGGCGTAGGCCAGGCGTTCCGCCTCGGCGATCAGGTGTACCGCTTGCGGATCAGGTTCGATGCCGGCCGGTTTATCGGTTTTGAGTGGTTTGAGCGGCGTCAGCGACAGACGCGGATCGCGGGTTTCCAGTGCCTGCAAGGTGCCGAGAATCTGCGCCACGGCGATCCCGCCCGAGGACGGTGGTGGCATGCCACAGACTTGCCAGCGTTTGTAGTCGGTGCACAAAGGTGCGCGTTCTTTCGCCTGGTAGTTCTGCAAATCGCTCAACGACAGGCTGCCGGGATTGGCGTGGCGCTGCACCTTGGCGACGATTTCTTCAGCAATCGGGCCTTTATAGAGTGCGTCCGGGCCTTCTTTGGCGATGCGTTTGAGCACGGCGGCCAATGCCGGGTTTTGCAGGCGGGTGCCAACGGCTTTGACGCTGCCATCGCTGTTGAGGAAGTATGCGGCCATGTCCGGCGAATTGCGGATCACCGGATCGGATGCCAGCAGCGAATGCAGGCGAGGGGAGATCGCAAAACCTTGCTCGGCGAGTTTGATCGCCGGCTCGAACAGCGTGGCCCATGGCAGACGACCGTGTTGTTTGTGCGCCATTTCCAATGCACGCAACACGCCGGGCGTGCCGACCGAGCGGCCACCGATCTGCGCCTGCGGGAACGGCATCGGTTTGCCGTCGGCTTGCAGGAACAGCTTCTCGGTCGCGCCGGCCGGAGCGGTTTCGCGTCCGTCATAGGTGCGCACCTGTTTGCCATCCCACAGCACAATCATCGCGCCGCCGCCGATCCCGGAGGATTGCGGCTCGACCAGAGTCAGCACGGCTTGCATCGCAATCGCCGCATCAATCGCCGAACCGCCCTGACGCAGAATCTCCCGCCCGGCCTCGGTTGCCAACGGGTTGGCAGCGGCGGCCATGTGTCGATTGGCGTGGCTGGCCTGCAGATCGGTGCGGTAACCGGAAGCGGCTTCCGGCGCCAACGGCAATGTCGAAGACGGTGGGGCGTTGCATGCGCTGAGGGTCAGGGCGCTGATGATCAGCGTCAGGGCAGGCAGGCGAAAGCGGCTCAAGGGCAGGGCTGAAAACACGCGGGGCTCTCCGTCCGTGGGGTGAAAGATCTGACGGACTTTATCGGCCGCTCGGTCGCGACGCAAACCGGTGGGCATTTTTGTCTTTCTTTTCAGCGCAGATATTCGCTAGGGTCAGCGTCAAATCCAGTGAACTGAAATATGCCCCTGTGGGAGCGAGCCTGCTCGCGATATGGATAGATCAGTCACATAAGTGTTGACGGTCAATCCGCTATCGCTAGCAGCTAGCTCCCACAGTTAGAAAACCAACTAGAGGCAACCATGCACAGCGAGTTTCCGATTCAGTACAGTTACCGTGATCAACGCGAGCGCTTTCTTGCCGCCGCGACCGCCGCCGGTGCCACGCTCACCTCGTACGCGCATCCGCGTTGCGGCCCTTTTGGCGAGCCGCTGAGCACCGATGTCGCGGTGCTCGGTAATCCGCAGGCCAAGCGGTGGCTGGTGGCGCTCAGCGGCACGCACGGGGTGGAAGGCTATTACGGCTCGGAATGCCAGATCGACTGGCTGAAAGCATTCACACCGGGCTCACTGGCGGCGGACGTCGCGGTGGTGATGGTTCATCTGATCAATCCCTGGGGCACCGCGTGGCTGCGGCGGGTCAACGAAGACAACATCGACCTCAATCGCAATCATCTGGACTTCACCCGAGCGCTGCCGGATAACCGCGCTTACGCCGCATTACATGAAATCTACGCCTGCACAGACTTGAGCGGCCCCGAGCGGGAGCGTGCCGACGCTTTGCTCGATGCGCAAATCGCCGAACACGGCTGGCCGGCGGTGATGTCGATTGTCGAAGGCGGACAACACAGTCATCCGGATGGACTGTTTTACGGTGGGCGGGCGCCGAGCTGGTCGAACCAAACGTTGCATCAGATCATCGATGAGCATCTGGCGGGCGCTGAAACCGTGATGTGTTTTGACTTGCACACCGGGGCAGGCGAGTACGGTCATCCGATGCTGCTGACCATCACCGAATCCGCTTACCCGGCACTGGCGCAGGCACAGTCAATCTACGGCCCATGGCTGTACACCTTGCACACCGGCGCCGAGACCGTGAGCGAAACCGGTATTGCGGCGACGGCCACCGGCTACACCTCGCAAGCATTGCTCAACGCATTGCCGGGCGTGCAATTGATGCCGTTCGTGATCGAGTGCGGAACCTATCCGGGGCCTGATGTGCATCGGTATTTGCGCGATGATCAGTGGCTGCATCTGCACGGCGATCCACTGGATGCGACGGGCTGTGAGATCAAGTTGAATCTGCTGGAGCAGTTCTATCCGGCTGATCCGGACTGGCGGGCGATGGTGGGTCTGCGGACTCGGCAGATTTGGGCGAAGGGGTTGGTGGCGTTGGCGGGATGAGGTGCCAGCTCTGTGGTGAGGGGGAGGTAGCGACACGTCGTGCTTCTCGGTTGAAAGGGAAGGGTGCGTGATGCAGCCGTTATCAACTCGGGTGTCGTCATGTGCCAAAATATTTAACTGTCTCAGAAATGTTACTGTCAATCTTCGCGAGTGGGGTGACTGTTACATTATCAGGCTATGAATATTCGCTTTTGATGGTGTTAAATGCCTTCCTCGTGAACGATAGTGATCTAGAGTGATCATACGAAGGGCACGGACCTGGGTAGCACCGGTTGGCGTTCAACCGACGTTCATGCCGATATCCTGCTGAAATAACAGGAAAATCAAACTGGAGAGAAGTCATGGCTAAAGGCAATGTCGTCTCGTTTACCGAAAGAAAGGCTGAGATTCAAGCGGGTGTCGAGTTCCTTGATCTGCTGGACCGAGATGTAAAGGATAACCCCGAGACCATCCAGCCAATCCCTCGCGGGCTGTTGCAGCGAATTCACACCATTCGCAACCAGGCGGACGAAAATCGTCGTCGCGAGCTCCAAGAAGGCTAAACGTGGCTGAAAGCACTGTGCATTTTGAGAACGGGTGGGCACTTTATGCTCACCCGTTGTTCGTTTCTCGCCTTGAGGAATTGACGGTAGTCGTGGAAAAGCTGATGTCTAGCGACCCTAATGGGTTTCATCATCATCCGCTTTACAAGCTTTTCGATGCGGTATCTACAAATATTCTCATTAATGTACCAGCTGACCCTGCTCATAATTGCTACCGTCAAGGGAATACCCTTGGTCGCGAATACAAGCACTGGTTCAGGGTCAAAAAGCAGGGAATGCTGCCGCGTTACAGGCTTTTCTTCCAATTCAGATCGGAAGCGCCCAAAACCATCATTTATGCATGGCTGAATGATGAAGACTCCATCAGGAAAGATGGTGACAAGCACGACGTCTATGCCGTGTTCACGGCGATGCTGAAGAGTGGAAAGATGCCCAACTCCTATGCCGAGTTAATCGCGGCCTGCGATGATCTTGAATATGGGACACCTACTACCGGCACGGAATAAGAGTGATAGCGCTAAGAGCCCAGCCAGATGCTGGGCTTTTTTATTTTTGGCCTACTCGTCACGTTGTCCAGCCCCTCAACTGCACGGGTCGAGATCGAACATCCATTTTGCGATTACTGACTGACGCCAAGCCACCGAGTTGGGGCCGATCCTGACCTGTTTAGAGAAGGATGTGTGAAGTCTTTCAAAGCACGCGGAACTAGGGCGCAAAAAAAACGCCGCTATCCCATGTTGGGGGTAAGCGGCGTTTTTTATTGATCTGCAATGCTGGTTGCGCGTCTGGAATAGTATCCAGTGGCCGGTATCAGTTGGCGGATCTGGTCGAAAGAGCAGGGTACTGCTGTGCGGTCCATCGGGGACAAATCCCCTCGCTACAATCGAGACATAAAAAAACGGCCTACCTTTCGGTAAGCCGTTTTTAGTACTTGGTGGCTACACAGGGACTTGAACCCCGGACCCCAGCATTATGAATGCTATGCTCTAACCAACTGAGCTATGTAGCCAAGTGGCGCGCATTATTCCCCTGAAATGGAAAAGCGTCAAGCGTAAATTTAAAATATTTCTCTACGCTTTCAACCGTTTATCAATCTTTGCTCAAAAATGCCCCGCCAAGCAGCGGTGAAGGGCAGCGTTCGAACCAGCGGCTGGCCTGTTCATACGCGTGGGCCAGTTGCAGAACGGCGAAGTCGGCCTGGTGTTTGCCGATGATTTGCAGGCCCATCGGCAAGCCATCGCGATTGAACCCGGCCTGCACGCTGGCCACCGGGCAACCGGACAAGGTGCCGGGGATCACCACTTCCATCCAGCGGTGATAGGTGTCCATCGCGACGCCTTCGATAGATGCAGGCCACGGCTGGTTTTTGTCGAACGGGAAGACCTGCGCGCTCGGCAGCAGCAGGAAGTCGAATTTTTCGAACAGTCGCGAAATCGCCCGATACCAGTCGCTGCGCACCACCGAAGCGGCAAATACTTCGCTGGCGGAAAGCTTCAGGCCGTTCTCGACTTCCCAGCAGGCTTCCGGTTTCAGCAGGGCACGTTTCTGCGGATCGGCATACGCCGCGCCCAGCGAGCCGGCGACCATCCAGTGACGCAAGGTACGCCAACTGCTCCACAAACGCTCCGGGGCGAATTCCGGTTGTACCGACTCGATATGGCAACCGAGGCTTTCAAAGTCGGCAAAGGTCTTTTCGCACAACGACAGTACGCCGTTCTCCATCGGCAAGTAGCCATTGAAATCGCCGAGCCAGCCGATGCGTGTGCCCTTGAAGTCGCGTTCCAGCGGTGCGGCAAATGCCTCACCGGATTCGCTGATCGACAGCGGCGCCCGGGCATCGCCACCGGCCTGCACCGACAGCAGTAATGCGGCATCGCGAACGCTGCGGGCCATCGGCCCTTCATAACCGAGTTGATCGAAAAACAGATCGGCGCTGTCATCGAACGGCACCCGACCCTGAGAGGGCCGGAAACCGAAAATATTGTTGAACGCTGCCGGGTTGCGCAGCGAGCCCATCATGTCGCTGCCATCGGCCACCGGCACCAGATGCATGGCCAGTGCAGCAGCGGCACCACCGCTACTGCCGCCTGCGGTTTTGCTCGGGTCGTAGGCGCAACCCGTCGCGCCGAACAGCGGGTTATAGCTCTGCGAACCGAGGCCGAATTCCGGGGTGTTGGTCTTGCCGATGATGATCGCGCCGGCAACCTTGATCCGCTCGACCATGATGCCGTCGCGCTCGGGGATGTAATCCTTGAACAGCGGCGAGCCGAGCGTGGTGCGGATGCCACGGGTCAGCGACAGATCCTTGATCGCATGGGGCAGGCCATGCATCCAGCCATGGTATTCGCCACGCGCCAGTTCGGCGTCGCGCTCGTCGGCCTGGGCCAGCAGGTCTTGCGGCGCCTGCAGGCTGATCAGTGCGTTGACCAGCGGGTTGACGCGTTCGATATGGGCCAGATAAGTCTGCATCACTTCCCGGCAGGACACCTGGCGCAGACGAATGCGCTCGGCGAGTTCGTGGGCCTGCAACAGGACCAGTTCGCTGATGTTGTTAGAGTTCATTGCAAGCGGCCTTCAAGACGGCTGGAGAAACGCCCCGACATCGTGTCGGGGCGGTAGAGATCAACGCATCAGATTGGTCCAGAGACGGTCGGCAAGACGGATCGCACCTTCGCCGCAGGTCTTGCTGAACACCACTTGCGTGCCTTCGGGAATGTGCAACTCGGGTGCGTCTTTCAGACTGGCGTCGAGGAACGGTTCGACGCCTTTGATCGGGCTCTGGTGCTTGAGGAAGTTCTGGGTCATCGCCGAGTTTTCCGGCTGGCTGAGGAACGCGATAAACGCCTTGGCATTTGCCGGATTCTTGCTGCCGGTCGGGATGACCATATTGTCGACCCACGCCAGCACACCTTCTTTCGGGTACAGGTATTTCAGGGTCGGTTTCATTTCCCGGGCGCGCATCGACGAGCCGCCCCAGAACATCGACATGTCGATTTCACCCGAGGCGAGGTTCTCGCGGATCGAGCCGGCCTTGGAGCTGTAGGTTTTGACGAAAGGCTTCTGCGCCTTGAGCAGCGTCAGCACCTGCTGCATCTGTTTCGGGTCTTCGCTGCACAGCGGAATGTTTAGGTACAGGCTGGCCATATCGACCATGTCGCTGACCGAGTCGAACATGTTGATTCGTCCCTGCAACTCGGCTGGCGGCTCGTAAAGCACCTTGTAGCTGTCGGCGGGGCCCTTGTAGCGCGCGGAGTCGAGCACCACGCTGGTGGTGCCCCAGATGAACGGCACGGAGTACGCGCCTTCCGGATCCCAGGTCGGTTTTTTCAGGTTGTCGACGACGCCGGCATAGTAGGGCTCGTTGACCGGGTCGAAGCGCTCCAGCAGCTTTTCCTTGATCAGGATCGGGATGAACTGGTGCGAAGGAATCGCCACGTCATAACCGGCGCCGCCCTGTTTCAGTTTGGCCAGCAGCGTCTCGTTGGAGTCATAGGAATCGACGGTGACTTCGATGCCGGTCTGCTTCTGGAACTTGGCGAGAATCTCCGGTGAAAAGTAGCCGCTCCAGCTCACCACGTTGAGTTTTTCTGCGGCCTGAACCCCGCCGGCCAAGGTCAGCGGCAAAGTCAGGAACAACGAAGTGCCAATGCTTTTTATCCACTTGCTCATGCTATTTCCCCACAGTACGTAGAAGGTTCAGGCGTTCTTTTTGCCCAACAGGTAGGAGAGACTGACGAACAGCACCGAGACGCCCAGGATCAGGGTCGAGACGGCGTTGACGTCGGGCGTCACGCCCATGCGCAATAGACCGAAAATGAAGATCGGCAGGGTGGTGGTGCCGGCCTGGGAAACCATCATCGAGATCACGAAGTTATCCAGCGAGACGATGAAGGCCAGCATCAGTCCGGAGAAAATTCCCGGCATCAGCAGCGGCAGAGTGACCTTGCGAAACGTGCGCCACGCGCCGGCATACAGGTCGGCCGAAGCTTGCTCCAGCGACAGGTCCATGTCGTTCAGGCGAGCCCGAATCGGCAGGTAGGCAAACGGGATGCAGAACACCGTGTGAGCGATGATCAGATTGCCGTAACCCAGCGACAGGCCGATGGTCGAGAACAGCGCGAGTGTGGCCACGCCGACCACGATTTCCGGCAGCACCAGCGGCAGCATGATTGCGCCCATCGACAACTGCATGCCCTTGAACCTGGCCCCGCGTGAGGTGCCCAGTGCAGCAAGGGTGGCAATCGCGGTGGCGATCATGCTCGCGCAAACCGCGATCAACAGACTGTTACCGGCCGCCTGACGCAAGGCCTGATTGGCGAACGCGGCGCGATACCAGTCGAAGCTGAAACCGGTCCACACCGTGGCCGACTGGTTGGCGTTGAACGAGAACACCACCAGCACCACGATCGGCGCGTAGAGGTACAGATAGAACAGGAAACTGAATCCGCCGAAACCGGGGAAGTCCTGCACGCTGAGACCTTTGCGTTTGAATAATCCGATCATCACGCATCTCCCTTGGCGACGCGCTGGCGCTCGGCACGCAGCGCATACACGGTCAGCACCAGCATCACTGCCGCCATCAGCACCAGCGACAGTGCTGCGCCAAACGGCCAGTTACGCGCATCGCTGAATTGCCGGAAAATCAGGTTGCCGAGCATCATTCGCGTGCCACCACCCAACAGTTCAGGGGCAATCATTGCGCCCAGGCACGGCACAAAGGTCAGAATCGCGCCGGCAAGAATTCCCGGTTTGGCAATCGGTAGCACCACTTTGCGCAAGGTGCGCACACGACCGGCGTACAGATCCTGAGCCGCTTCGAGCAGGCGAATATCCATCTTTTCCAGCGTCGCGTAGATCGGCAAAACCACGAAGGGTGCGTAGGTATAAACCAGCCCCAGCAGCACCGCGCCGTCGGTGTACAGCAACTGCAATGGCTCATGAATGACGCCGAGCCCCATCAGGCTGTTGTTGATCACCCCGGTGTTGCGCAGCAGCAAAATCCACGCATAGGTGCGGATCAGCAGGTTGGCCCAGAACGGCACGGTGATCAGAAAGATCAGCAAGCCGCGCCGATGCGCCGGTTGCATCGCCAGCCACACTGCGACCGGGAAACCGATCAATAGCGTGATGATCGTGGTCAGCCCGGCGATGCCAATCGAGCGCAGGGCGATGATCAGGTAGGAGTCGGCAAAGGCCAGGCTGTCGTCCAGTTGGCGCTCGAACAGCAGCGAGGTGTAGGCGTCACTGCTGAAGACTTTGTTGACTCCACCGTAGGGGTTGGCTTCCATCAGCGAATAGCAGATGACGATCAGGATCGGCACGATCAGAAACAGGCCGATGGCGATCAACGCCGGGCTGACCCCGAGGAAGCTCTGAAACGCGCGCCGGCGTTCCAGGGTATTGGTTATCGGTAAGGCGTGCATGGCAACTCCTCGGGCTCAATCGTGCAGTACGCTGGCGCTTCCACGGTCGAACAACAGACCGGCCTGACTGCCGACGGCAAAACGCAGGCTCTGGTCGACGCAGTTGGGCGTACGCACGGTGAGGCGCGAACCGTCGTTGAGGCTGACTTGATATTGCAGGTCGGTGCCGAGGTAGATCTGCGCTTCGATCCGGCACGGCAATGCGCCGTCGCTGCTGGCGGGCACCAGATGCAGGCGCTCGGGGCGTACCGACAACGTCACGCTGGCGCCGACCGGCACGTCGCTGCACGCTTGCGCCGGCAACGGATGCCCGGCCGGACCGGCGAACCACGCCATACCGTCCTCGATCTGCGTGACCGTGGCTTCGATGAAGTTGGTTTCGCCGATGAAGTCCGCGACGAAGCGATTGCGCGGCCGCTCGTAGATATCCTCCGGACGACCGACCTGCTGGATCTCGCCCTCGGACAACACCGCAATGCGGTCGGACATGGTCAGGGCTTCTTCCTGATCATGGGTGACGAAAATAAACGTGATGCCAGTGCGCGCCTGAATGCTTTTCAGCTCTTCGCGCATGGCTTGGCGCAGCTTCAGGTCGAGTGCCGACAGCGGCTCGTCGAGCAATAAAACCTTTGGGTGCGGGGCCAATGCCCGAGCCAGTGCGACACGCTGTTGCTGGCCGCCGGACAGCTGCGCCGGTTTACGGTTGGCGAAGCGTTCCATCTGCACCAGCGCAAGCATTTCACCCACGCGCTCGGCGATCTGCGCCTTTTTCAGGACTTTGCCCATCGGGTGCGATTCGAGGCCGAAGGCCAGGTTTTCGGCGATGGTCATGTGCGGGAACAGTGCGTAATGCTGGAACACCGTGTTGACCGGACGCTGGAACGGCGGGCGGTCGGCGATGTTTTCGCCGTAGAGCAGAATCTCGCCTTCGGTGGGAAACTCGAAGCCGGCGATCATTCGCAGAAGGGTGGTTTTGCCGCAGCCGGAAGGGCCGAGCAGGGTGAAGAATTCGTTGTCGCGGATGTCCAGGTCGATGTTTTTCAACGCCACCGGACCGGTGAGTGGATCACCGTAAACCTTGCGCACCGAGCGGATCGACACCGCCAGCGTTTGCAGCGAATGCAGGGCATTCATGCGTTACCTCCGATTCCCCCATCGCCTGCGATTGCGCTGTCATCAGCGAAGCCGTCGGGCCATGGATATTATTTTTTTGGGCAGGATCGAGATTGCGTTCGGGGTGAAACCAGCTGTTTTTTTATTTTGCTGTGGCTCGATTATCAGCGAGGGGTTGCGTTGGGTGAAACTTCAATTTAAACATGGCAGGTGTTAGTTAATTTAATAGCCAAAGGTGCCAGGAATCATGCCCGACCACCGCTTGCCGCCGCTGAACGCGGTACGTGCGTTTGATGCCGCCGCCCGCCTGGGCAGCTATGTCGAAGCCTCGAAAGCCTTGCACGTGACCCAGCCTGCGATTGGCCGGCATGTGAAGTTGCTGGAGGAGTGGCTGGGCATTCAGTTGTTCGAGCGCACTTCGCGCGGGGTCAACCTGACGCTGGCAGGCGAGAAGTACCACCGCAAGATCGCCGCAGCCTTGCAGTTGATCATCGAGGCCGGCAAAGAAGCGCAGCCTAAAGAGGCCGAGCGCTGGTTGCGGATCATGGTGGTGCCGGGTTTCGCCAAACGCTGGTTGATGCCGCGCATCGAGACCATGCGTCATCTGCGTCCGGGGTTGAAGTTCGCCATTGAGCCAAACTCGACCTTCACCGAGGTGGATGGCAAGAGCACCGATCTGGGCATCGTCTACGGCCTCGACGGGCAATATGCTGACTCCCGTGAAACGCTGATCTGCCCACGGGTATTTCCGATCTGCACCCCGGCGTATCTGGCCAGCGTCGAAACTATTCACAGCCCTGCGGATCTGGTGACGCACAACCTGATCCACGTCGATGACGGTGAATGGTGGAACCTGTGGTTCGCCGCCCATGACCTCGATATTCATCTCAATTCCGACATGCTCTACGTCAATAACGACCACGCGTTGTCAGTCGCGGAAAGCGGGCAGGGCATTGCGCTGGCCAACGAGGTGCTGGTGCGCCAGGAACTCGCCAGCGGCAAACTGGTGCGGGCGGTCGAGGCGCAGGTGCAACTGGAGAGTTACCGGGTGCTGACGCCGTCCGCCGATCTCTCGGCGGACGTGGCGTGGTTTATCCAGTGGCTCAAGGCCGAGCTGGAAGCGGATTTTCCAGAGGCCGTAATCAACTGAGTCGGTAATCAGTTAAGACGGAAGCGCCCGGTGTTGTCGCTCAAGGCCTTGCTGCCCTGGCTCAAAGTATCCGCCGCGAGATTCACCGCGCGTGCGCCTTCAAGCAAACGCACAGCCGCCTGATCGACCTGCTGAATATTGCCGCTGACCTCATCGGCGGTGCAGGCCTGCTCCTCAACGGCGGTGGCGATCTGCGCCAGCGTGTCGGTGACGCTCTGCACGGCGCTGGCGATCTCGCCCAGCCGTTCGCCGAGACCGGTGACCGCTTCGGCATCCGATTGCGCCTGGCCACAAGCAGCTTCCATCAGACTCACCGCCTCGTTGACCGTGTTGCGCAAACTGTCGACCGTGCCGGCAATCTGCGCGGTGGACGATTGCGTGCGTTGCGACAGGCTGCGCACTTCATCCGCCACCACGGCAAAACCGCGTCCCTGTTCACCGGCGCGTGCGGCTTCAATCGCCGCGTTGAGCGCCAGCAGATTAGTTTGCTCGGCAACGCCGCGAATGGTGTCGACCACCAGTTGAATCTGCTGACCTTGTTCGCTGACCCGGCCCAATGCGGCGGCGGTGTCGTTGAGGCGTTGATTGAGTTGTTGAATGCTCGCGGTTGTGCGCTGGCTGTCGCGACTGCTGTCGGCGGCAATGCGCTGAGTGTGCTGGGCGCTGCCGGAAGCCTGTTCGCAACTCTGCGCGACACCTTGAGAGGTGGCGGCCAGTTGCGTGGCGGCAGCGGCGATCTGGCTGATCTGCAACTGCTGCGCCTCAACTTCGCTGAGGGCGCCGCTGGAGTGATCGTTGAGGCTGCGCACGGCGTTGCTCAGTTGCGAGGTTTCGTGATCGACCCCCAGCAGACTGGTGCGCAGTTGCACCACGGCCACATTCAGCGCTGTGCTGATCGCCGCCAGTTCATCGCGGCCCACCACCGGCACTTGCAGGCTCAGATTGCCATCGCGCAGCGCTTCGGCGAGCACGGTAATGCCGCTGGCGCTGCGGCGAATCGAAGCTTGCAGGCAGACGAACAGGTACAGCGCCGCCAGCAGCAAACAGCCAAATATCGCCGCGACGATGATGAACTGGCGAATCGCCGATCCGTGGTAAGCGTCCAGCCGCTGATCCAGCGTTGTCAGCGATTGCTGGCGCAAGGACGCGAGATCACTCAGCAGGGCATCGAGGCTGCGTTCGAAGTCGTCCGGTTTGAGATTGATGCTGCCGCCAAACACGCCGTCATCCAGCACCTTCAGCCCCGCATCCAGATGCTTCAGGCTGTCGTGGTACTGACTGGCCCAGGCTTGCTGATTACTCGGCAAACGCGCTTCGAGCAGATTGGCGGTTTTCACCAGTTGCTCGCGAGCATCGCCGATACGGCTGCGCAGATCGCGCAGCTGCAAGCGGCTTTGCAGGGTGAATTGGCCCGACACTACGGAGGCCTGGCCGACGGCGGCAAGACGGCCGACGCGCTCGATCAGGTCCGGTGCGTGCTGGGTGGAAATCTGCGTCAGCAAGTAGGTTTCCAGCCATGGCGCGAGGGTCAGGCGATTGTCCATGACGATCTGCTCGCGCAACGCTTGCAGGGCGCTCAGTGCATTGGTGAAACGGTCATAACCGTCCGGCCACCAGCCGACGCTGCTGAGGCTTTTCGAGTCGAGGCCATTGAGCGCGGTTTGCAGGGCTTGATAGCGGGCGAGGGTTTCACCTTCGGCGCCTTCCTTTTGCAGCGCATTGCCCAGATCGCTGATGGCTTGGATGACGGCTGGCTGCACTGCGTCGAACGCGGCCATGGCGGCGAGTGTCGCCGGGGTCGGCTGACGGTTGGTTTCGGTGGCGCGCCAACGGGCGGCGCGGTCACGCTGGGCAGCGAGCAGATTGTCCAGCGCATCGAGACTGAGCAATTGACGCACGCCGGCGCGCTCGCCGGAAATCAGGTTGAGCTTGTCGCGATAGTCCTGACCGATCATCAACAGGCTGCCGGCCAAGGGCAGGATAAACAGCAGAAACAACAGCTGGAATTTACGCGCAAAACCAAACCGCCCCAGCAGCTTGATCCCCGGTGACAAGAAAGACTGCATGCCCCATGACTCCTCTGGACACCACGCACCATCGGCGTGCATCGCGGTCGTGCGACCTTGATGTCGTGCCCTGCTAAAAGGCCTCGAAAGTTCACTCTGACCCGCTCTGTAGGCAGGTTCTGTAGCGAAACTTCCCATTGTCGATCCCCTTTGTAAGGAGGCCGCGTTCAAGGGGAGAAGCAAGGCAAGATTCAGACCATGGCGTTGCGCTATCACCTTTTGTGGCGAATCCATGTCCCTACATGGGTTGATTTATCGGTTAGTTAGCTGGCTAAGGGGATGGCGCTGGCGCACCGAAAAATGGCACATTGACGCACCTGCCTGCGTGCACCCATCTGTTGTCCGGAAACTCCCATGGCTATCAGCAACGCTCAGAACGCCGCTGCCTCGGCGCCCGCCACTCCACAAAGCAGCCCGTTGGTGATGCGCATCATCGGCGCGGTGGCGCTGGCGCATTTGATCAACGACCTGATTCAGTCGGTGCTGCCGTCGATCTATCCGATGCTCAAGGCCAACTACGGCTTGAGCTTCACCCAGGTCGGCCTGATCACGCTAACCTTCCAGCTCACCGCTTCGCTGCTGCAACCGTGGGTCGGTTATCACACTGACCGCCATCCGAAACCGTGGCTGTTGCCGGCCGGCTCCATTTGCACGCTGATTGGCATCGTGATGATGTCGATGGTCGGCAGTTTCCCGCTGATCCTGCTGGCGGCGGCGCTGATTGGTATCGGTTCTTCAACCTTTCACCCTGAGGCGTCACGCATTGCGCGGCTGGCCTCGGGCGGACGCTATGGTCTGGCGCAATCGACGTTCCAGGTCGGCGGTAACGCGGGCTCGGCGTTCGGCCCGTTGCTGGCGGCGGCGATCATCATTCCGTTCGGTCAGGGCAATGTGGCGTGGTTCGGTTTGTTCGCAGTGTTTGCGCTGTTCGTGCTGTTCCGCATCAGTCGCTGGTACGCCCATCACTTGAACCTGTTCAAGCTCAAGGCTGGCCAGGCGGCGACTCACGGGTTGTCGAAGGGCAGGGTGACCAGTGCGCTGGTGGTGCTCGGTCTGCTGGTGTTCTCCAAGTATTTCTACATGGCCAGTTTCACCAGCTACTTCACCTTCTACCTGATCGAGAAATTCGACCTGTCGGTCGCCAGTTCGCAACTGCACCTGTTCCTGTTCCTCGGTGCGGTGGCGGCGGGGACGTTCTTCGGTGGACCGATTGGCGACAAGATCGGGCGTAAGGCGGTGATCTGGTTCTCGATCCTCGGGGTCGCGCCGTTCACCTTGATCCTGCCGCACGTTGATCTGTTCTGGACCAGCATTCTCAGCGTGGTGATCGGTTTCATCCTAGCCTCGGCGTTCTCGGCGATTGTGGTGTACGCGCAGGAACTGGTGCCGGGCAATGTCGGGATGATTGCCGGGATCTTCTTCGGTCTGATGTTCGGTTTTGGCGGGATTGGCGCGGCGTTGCTCGGGCATCTGGCGGATGTTCACGGGATTGAGTATGTGTACTTCCTGTGCTCGTTCCTGCCGTTGTTCGGGGTGTTGGCGATCTTCCTGCCACGCACGAAAAAGGCCTGATCCCACACAATTTAAACTGTAGGAGTGAGCCTGCTCGCGATAGCGGAGTGTCAGTTAAGGTTGAATCGACTGACACAACGCTATCGCGAGCAGGCTCACTCCTACAGGGATTGGTGGTGTGGGGAGATTATTTCAGGCACAAAAAAGCCGCGTATTGACGCGGCTTTTTTATTCGGCGGTATTGCTTACACGTTGAAACGGAAGTGCATCACGTCGCCGTCTTTAACGATGTAGTCCTTGCCTTCCAGACGCCATTTACCGGCTTCTTTGGTGCCGGCTTCGCCCTTGTACTGGATGAAGTCGTTGTAGGCGATGACTTCGGCGCGGATGAAGCCTTTCTCGAAGTCGGTGTGGATCACGCCGGCCGCCTGAGGTGCGGTGGCACCGACTTTGACGGTCCAGGCGCGGACTTCTTCGACACCAGCGGTGAAGTAGGTCTGCAGGTGCAGCATTTCGTAGCCGGCGCGGATTACGCGATTCAGGCCAGGCTCTTCCAGGCCCAGGGCCTCGAGGAACATGTCTTTCTCTTCGCCGTCATCAAGCTCGGCGATTTCCGCTTCGATCTTGTTGCAGACCGGAACCACCACAGCGCCTTCTTCTTCGGCGATGGCGCGAACCACGTCCAGGTGCGGGTTGTTCTCGAAACCGTCTTCAGCGACGTTGGCGATGTACATGACCGGTTTGGTGGTCAGCAGGTGGAAGCCCTTGATCACTGCTTTTTCATCAGTGTTCATGTTCTTCATCAGGCTGCGCGCAGGCTTGCCTTCGGTGAAGTGAGCGATCAACTGCTCCAGCAGGCCTTTCTGGACCACTGCGTCCTTGTCACCACCCTTGGCGTTACGCGCGACTTTCTGCAGTTGCTTCTCGCAGCTGTCGAGGTCGGCGAAGATCAGTTCCAGGTCGATGATCTCGATGTCGCGCTTCGGGTCGACGCTGTTGGAAACGTGGATTACGTTCTCGTCTTCGAAGCAGCGCACGACGTGAGCGATCGCGTCGGTTTCGCGGATGTTGGCGAGGAACTTGTTGCCCAGGCCTTCACCTTTCGAGGCGCCGGCAACCAGGCCAGCGATGTCGACGAATTCCATGGTGGTCGGCAGGATGCGTTTCGGATTGACGATGGCCGCCAATGCCTCAAGACGCGGGTCCGGCATCGGCACGATGCCGCTGTTCGGCTCGATGGTGCAGAAGGGGAAGTTCTCGGCCGCGATACCGGATTTGGTCAGGGCGTTGAACAGGGTGGACTTGCCGACGTTAGGCAGGCCGACGATGCCGCAATTGAATCCCATGGTGTTTCCCCTCGGATAAGAGTCAGGCCTTCTGGCTGTGCAGGTTTTTCATCGCACGGTTCCATTCACCGGCGAGGATATCCGGCAGCACGCCGAGGGCAAAGTCGATGCTGGCATCGAGTTTTTCCTGTTCGGCGCGTGGCGCACGACCCAGGACGAAATTTGAAACCATACTGGCGACGCCCGGGTGGCCGATGCCAAGCCGCAGACGGTAGAAAGTATTCTGATTACCCAGTTGCGCAATGATGTCGCGCAACCCGTTGTGACCGCCATGGCCGCCGCCCTGCTTGAGCTTGGCGACGCCCGGAGGCAGATCGAGTTCATCATGTGCCACCAGGATTTCTTCAGGCTTGATGCGGAAGAAACCGGCAAGTGCCGCGACGGCCTGGCCGCTACGGTTCATGTAGGTGGTGGGAATCAGCAGACGAACATCCTGACCCTGATGCGAGTAGCGCCCGGTCAGGCCGAAATATTTGCGATCGGCCACGAGATTCACATTCTGTGCGTGGGCAATGCGCTCAACAAAAAGGGCCCCTGCGTTATGCCGGGTCTGGTCGTATTCGGCGCCTGGATTACCCAGGCCAACGATCAGTTTGATGGCGGTCACGATAGGGGCCCTTCCTTGGAGTGGTGGATAACATCGCCGCGATAAGAAGAAGCGGCGAAAGTGGACGAAAAATGCTCATTTACCATGGATGTAAACTCCGCGTTCTCGCCCGCTTTCTCGCTACGTTCCAGTCCGCGATGTTACTTGCTCACTCCGGCTTCACAGAGTGAATTACTCTGCTGCGCCTTCTTCGGTAGCTTCTGGAGCAACACGTGGAGCGTGGACGTTGGCAACAGCCTTGTCATCGCCGTGTGCCAGAGCAACGAACTCAACGCCTTTAGGAGCTTTGAGGTCCGACAGGTGAATGATCGAACCGATTTCAGCGTTAGCCAGATCGACTTCGATGAACTCAGGCAGATCTTTCGGCAGGCAAGTTACTTCGATTTCAGCAACAACGTGCGAAATCTCGCCGCCTTTCTTCACTGGAGCAGCTTCGTTGATGAAGTGCACAGGAACGATAGCGGTCAGTTTCTGGCCAGCTACAACGCGTACGAAGTCAGCGTGCATCACGTGGCCTTTGGCCGGGTGACGCTGCAGAGCTTTGATGATTACGTTTTGCTTGGTGCCGCCAACGTTCAGCTCGATGATGTGGCTGTAAGCCGCTTCGTTTTCGAGCAGTTTGGCAACTTCTTTGGCCAGCATGCTGATGGATTCAGGGGCTTTTTCGCCACCGTAAACAACAGCTGGAACCAGAGCGGCGAGACGACGCAGGCGGCGGCTCGCACCTTTCCCCAGGTCGGAACGCACTTCAGCATTCAGAGTAAAATCGTTCATTTTGTATCTCCAAAATAGCCATTCCCGAGGGGCGTTTGCGACCAGCGCCTGACTCGGTATGGGCAAAAAAGCCCCGCCCCGACATGAATGCCGGGGCGGGGCGCTTTTCGTCAACGAAACATTTCGAGAAGGGCAGGGCCCTTAACGGAACATCGCGCTGATCGATTCTTCATTGCTGATGCGGCGAACCGCTTCGGCAACAACCGGTGCGATATCCAGTTGACGGATACGCGCACAGGCTTGTGCTGCAGCGGACAGCGGGATGGTGTTAGTCACCACCAGCTCGTCCAGCACGGAATTTTCGATATTCTCGATGGCCCGACCCGACAGCACAGGGTGTGTGCAGTAGGCAAAGACCTTGGCTGCGCCATGCTCTTTCAGGGCCTTGGCCGCGTGGCACAGAGTGCCGGCGGTATCGACCATGTCATCGACCAGAATACAGGTACGCCCTTCGACATCACCGATGATATGCATCACTTCAGAGTGATTGGCTTTCTCACGGCGTTTGTCGATGATCCCGAGATCCACGCCCAGGGATTTGGCAACAGCACGTGCACGCACGACGCCACCAATGTCCGGGGATACGATCATCAGGTTTTCGAAGCGCTGATCTTCAATGTCATCCACCAGAACCGGGGAGCCGTAGATGTTATCTACCGGAATATCGAAGAAACCCTGAATCTGGTCAGCATGCAGATCAACCGTGAGAACACGGTCGATGCCGACTACGGTAAGCATGTCAGCGACGACTTTCGCGCTGATAGCCACACGTGCGGAACGCGGACGGCGATCCTGACGGGCATAACCAAAATAAGGAATAACAGCAGTAATACGAGTAGCCGAGGAGCGGCGGAAGGCATCAGCCATCACTACCAGTTCCATCAGGTTATCGTTAGTCGGAGCGCAAGTCGGCTGAATAATGAAGACATCTTTACCGCGGACGTTTTCATTGATCTCGGCTGTAATTTCGCCGTCGGAGAATTTACCGACAGAAATGTCACCGAGAGGGATATGCAGCTGACGTACGACACGCCGAGCTAGATCGGGGTTAGCGTTCCCCGTAAAGACCATCATCTTGGACACGCGCAGTACCTAGAGGCTGAGGGTAACCTGGATGAGTATAGAAAATGGCAGGGGCGGCTGGATTCGAACCAACGCATGGCAGGATCAAAACCTGCTGCCTTACCGCTTGGCGACGCCCCTGTATCTGTTGCAACGAT
This sequence comes from Pseudomonas sp. McL0111, assembly GCF_052567255.1. Taxonomy (NCBI): domain Bacteria; kingdom Pseudomonadati; phylum Pseudomonadota; class Gammaproteobacteria; order Pseudomonadales; family Pseudomonadaceae; genus Pseudomonas; species Pseudomonas sp. McL0111. Next base: position 2,606,359 of record NZ_CP199585.1, read on the forward strand.
TACCCAGTAATCGATTCCTTTAGAGCAGACTTTGCAGCTTGCGATGCAACATCGAAACGTTGCTTCCTTTCGCTACAAACCCTGTAAGGGTCTCTGTCAGAAGGGCCGAGACTTTATCAGCTTCAGCTTTGCTTGGGAAGCCCCCAAACACACAACTTCCAGTTCCGGTGAGCTTTGCTTCGGTAAATTTACCTAACAAATCCAATGCGTTACGTACTTCTGGATAACGCCTTGCAACCACCGGCAAGCAGTCATTTCGACTGTTTCCCTCGGGAACGGGGCGCACTTTAATGGGCGGCGTGTTACGTGTCAACAATGGATCGGAAAAAATTTCTGCCGTACTAACAGAGACTTGCGGTACGAGCACCAGATACCACGGTTCTTCCGGCTCCACGGGGGTGAGTTTCTCGCCCACGCCCTCGGCAAATGCCGCATGACCACGGACGAAAACCGGGACGTCGGCACCCAGCGAAAGGCCCAGCGTGGCCAGTCGATCCAGATCCCAGCCCAGCTGCCAGAGATGGTTGAGGCCGAGCAGGGTGGTCGCCGCATTCGAACTGCCGCCACCGATTCCGCCGCCCATGGGCAGAACCTTGTCGATCCAGATGTCGATACCGAATGTGCTGCCGGCCTGTTCCTGAAGTTTTTTTGCGGCGCGCACGATCAGATTGCTGTCGTGCGGCACGCCTTCGAATTCGGTGTGCAGGCAAATCACGCCATCGTCGCGGACGGCGAAAGTGATTTCGTCACCGTAATCGACGAACTGAAAAATCGTCTGCAATTCGTGATAGCCGTCTTCACGGCGCCCAAGAATATGCAGCATCAAGTTGAGTTTGGCGGGTGAAGGCAGCGTCAGACGTGGAGCGGTCATGCGATTACTGCCCCAATTTACGCGGTTGCCAGTTCTTGATCACCAGCGTCACGTCCAGATCGGTGCCGTGCAACTTGATCCGTTCTGGCAGCCAATAGCCGTTTTGTTCGGCATAGCTGAGGTACTCGACCTGCCAGCCATCCTGTTCCAGGTTGGCCAGACGGCTGTCGGCATCGAGCGTCAGACGGCTTTTGCTTTCTGGTGCCGGCAGGCCACGGACCCACCAGGCCAGGTTCGAAACCGGCAATTTCCAGCCCATTTGCTCTTCAAGCAAAGCTTCCGGGGATTGCGATTCGTAGCGACCCTGATTGGCCACTTCCAGCGAAACCTTGCCCGGACGCCCGGTCAGGCGTGCCGCGCCGCGACCCAGCGGGCCCGACAGACGAATGTCGTAATAGTCCTGGCGTTGCAGCCAGAACAAGGTGCCGCTGCCGGAATCTTTCGGTGCGCGGATGCCGATCTTGCCGTCGATCTGCCAGCCATCAAGGCTGGTCAGCTGTTGTTTGTGCGCGGCCCATTGAGCCGGGCTGCCGTGGCCTTCGACCGATTCGCGAGCGCCGAAGCCCGCGCAACCGGCGAGCAGGGCGATGAAACTGAAAACAATTACGTGGCGCAAAAACATGAGTTAAAGAGTCTCTGATCCGGTCAGGCGCTTGATGGTGCTGCGCAGGATGGTGCTGTCAGGCTGATCCTTGAGGAACTTGCCCCAGATTTGTTTGGCTTCGCGTTGATTGCCCTTGATCCACAGCACTTCGCCGAGGTGTGCGGCGACTTCGTGATCAGGGAAACGCTCCAGTGCCTGACGCAGATATTTCTCGGCGTCATCCAGATTGCCCATGCGGAAATTCACCCAGCCGAGGCTGTCGAGTACCGCCGGGTCTTCCGGATTGATCTGGTGCGCCTGTTCGATCAGCGCTTTGGCTTCTGCGTAACGGGTGGTGCGGTCGGACAAGGTGTAGCCGAGCGCGTTGAGCGCCATGGCGTTGTCCGGATCGCGCTTGATGATCAGGCGCAGGTCTTTTTCCATTTGCGCCAGATCATTGCGTTTCTCGGCCTGCATCGCTCGGGTGTAGAGCAGATTCAGATCGTCCGGATATTGCTGCAAAGCGGTTTGCAGGGTTTTCCAGGCTTTGTCGTCCTGCTTGTTGGCGGACAGTGTTTCCGCTTCGATCAGGTACAACTGAATCGCGTAATCCGGCTGCGCATCGCGCTCGGCGGCCAGTTTGGTCTGGGCCTCGGCGGTCTTGCCGTTGTTCATCAGGATGTCGGCCTGACGCAATTGTGCCGGCAGGTAGTCATTGCCGGGGCCGACCTGGGCGTACTCGATCAGCGCGCCTTGCGGGTCGTTGCGTTCTTCGGCGATGCGCCCCAGGTTCAGGTGCGCGGAATCGACGTGGCTCTCCCGGGCGATCAGGTCTTCCAGATAACCCTTGGCCTCGTCCCAGGCCTTGGCTTCCAGGCACACTAGCGCCAGCGAGTAACGCAGTTCGTCGTCTTCCGGGTATTGCTGAACGAGGGTGGAGAACTCGACCTTGGCGTCGTCCATCCGGTCCTGTTCAACCAGCATCCGTGCGTACGTCAGGCGCAGGCGCTTGTCGTCCGGATACTTCTTGATGCTTTTTTGCAGCAGTGGCAGGGCTTCGTCGCCACGTTGCAGCGATTGCAGCAGACGCGCGCGCAGCAGGATCGGGGCGATTTCGCCGTCTTCAGGCGGGTTGTCTTCGAGCAACGCCAGCGCACCTTTCGAGTCGCCGTCCTGTTGCATCAGCAAGGCCTTGCCGAAAATCAGCTGATTGTTCTTTGGATGACGCTGCAACAGGCGGTCAAAACTTTTCATCAGGCCGTTGCGGGTTTCCTGATCGGTGTCGGCAGCCGACAGCGCGAGGAAGTCGAAATGCGTGTCGCCCTTGCCCTGCAGGACTTTCTCCATATAGACCATGGAGTCGTCGTAACGCCCGGCGCGAGCCAGTTGCACGGCGGCGGCGCGTTGCGCTTCGAGATCGTCCGGGGCGTTTTTCGCCCAGATCAACGCGGTGTCCAGAGCCGGCTGGTCGGCGCCAAGGTACTCGGCGATGCGGAACGCACGCTCCGAGACACCCGGGTCCTGGGTATTGATGGCCTGGGTCACGTAGTTATCCAGCGCAATGTCGAAACGATTACGTTGGCCGGCGAGCTCGGCGCTCAACAGGCTGTAAACCGTTTCTTCGCTGAACGAGCTGTAAACCTTGGGCTTTTCAGGCACGGGCGTGGTGTCTTCGACCGGTGGGGTACCGTCCGGCGAAACGGGGGCCAAGGCCTGGCAGCCGCTTAGGAAGACAAAAGCAAGGAGCAACGCGGAAGATCTATTCATATAGGAAGAGGACGACTAACCTGCGGTCGGATCATCATGACACAAGCCTTCGGCCAAACATAACCGAGTCTCGATTGTGTCCTTTATAGGGGCTGACAATTGGGACAATAGTCAGCGGTAGTTGTTCTGAATCTGGCGAAGTAGGACAATTGCCGGCTTCACGTCACTATCAGCGACCTTGAATGGCCTTCCTCGCACTCGGTATCAACCACAAGACTGCTTCAGTAGACGTCCGCGAGCGCGTGGCTTTTACCCCTGAGCAGCTGGTTGAGGCGTTGCAGCAACTCTGCCGGCTCACCGACAGCCGCGAAGCAGCGATCCTCTCCACCTGCAATCGCAGTGAGCTTTATATAGAGCAGGATCACATTTCGGCCGATGCCGTGCTGCGCTGGCTGGCCGAATATCACAAATTGAGCATAGAAGAGCTGCGCGCCAGCGCTTATGTGCATGAAGATGATGCGGCAGTTCGTCACATGATGCGCGTCGCCTCCGGGCTCGACTCGCTGGTGCTGGGCGAACCGCAGATTCTCGGTCAGATGAAATCGGCTTACGCCGTGGCCCGCGAAGCCGGCACCATCGGCCCGTTGCTCGGCCGACTGTTTCAGGCGACGTTCAATGCCGCGAAACAGGTGCGTACCGACACTGCTATCGGTGAAAACCCGGTTTCGGTGGCGTTTGCTGCTGTCAGCCTGGCCAAACAGATTTTCAGCGACCTGCAACGCAGCCAGGCTTTGTTGATCGGCGCTGGCGAGACCATCACGCTGGTCGCCCGTCATCTGCATGAGCTGGGGGTCAAGCGCATCGTCGTTGCCAACCGGACGCTGGAACGCGCCAGTCTGCTCGCTGAGCAGTTCGGTGCCCACGCCGTGTTGCTGTCGGACATCCCGGCAGAACTGGTGCGCAGCGATATCGTCATCAGTTCGACCGCCAGTCAGTTGCCGATTCTTGGCAAAGGCGCGGTCGAGAGCGCGCTGAAGCTGCGTCGGCACAAACCGATTTTCATGGTGGATATCGCCGTTCCCCGGGATATCGAGCCGGAAGTCGGCGAGTTGGACGACGTTTACCTTTACAGCGTCGACGATCTGCACGAAGTGGTCGCGGAAAACCTCAAGAGCCGCCAGGGCGCAGCACAAGCTGCCGAAGAGATGGTTTCCCTCGGTGCCGACGACTTCATGGTGCGCCTGCGTGAACTGGCAGCGGTCGATGTTCTAAAGGCCTATCGTCAACAGAGCGAACGCCTGCGCGACGAAGAGCTGCAAAAGGCCCTGCGTCTGCTGGCCAACGGCGGCAACGCCGAAGATGTGCTCGGGCAACTCGCTCGTGGCCTGACCAATAAACTCCTGCATGCGCCAAGCGTGCAGTTGAAAAAGCTTTCTGCCGAAGGCCGCCTCGATGCGCTGGCCATGGCCCAGGAACTCTTTGCCCTAGAGGGCTCACCGGATAGCTTTTCGGATAAAAAACCGCAATGAAAGCGTCACTGCACAATAAGCTGGACATCCTCCAGGACCGTTTCGAGGAACTGACCGCGTTGCTCGGCGACGGCGAAGTCATTTCCGATCAGACCAAATTTCGCGCCTATTCCAAGGAATACGCCGAACTCGAGCCGGTCGTACAAGCCTATACAAAGCTGCTCAGCGTACAAAGCGACCTTGAAGGCGCGCAGGCACTGCTCAAGGACAACGACCCGGACATGCGTGAAATGGCCGTGGAAGAAGTCCGCGAAACCAAAGAGCTTCTGATCACGCTCGAAGCCGATCTGCAACGCATGCTGCTGCCCAAAGACCCGAACGACGGTCGCAACGTGTTCCTCGAAATCCGCGCCGGTACCGGTGGCGACGAGGCGGCGATTTTCTCCGGCGATCTGTTCCGCATGTACTCGCGCTACGCCGAGCGACGTGGCTGGCGTGTGGAGATCCTTTCGGAAAACGAAGGCGAACACGGTGGCTATAAAGAAGTCATCGCCCGCATTGAAGGCGACAACGTTTACGGCAAGCTGAAATTTGAATCTGGCGCGCACCGCGTACAGCGTGTACCCGCCACCGAGTCTCAGGGCCGCATCCACACCTCGGCCTGCACCGTAGCGGTGTTGCCCGAGCCGGACGAGCGGGAAGCCATCGAGATCAACCCGGCGGATTTGCGCGTCGACACTTACCGTTCCTCCGGGGCCGGTGGTCAGCACGTCAACACCACCGACTCGGCGATCCGCATCACGCACATACCGACCGGCACCGTCGTCGAGTGTCAGGAAGAACGATCCCAGCACAAGAACCGCGCCCGGGCGATGTCCTGGCTGGCGGCCAAGCTCAACGATCAGCAAACCGCCGCCGCCGCGAACGCGATCGCCAGCGAGCGCAAGTTGCTGGTGGGTTCCGGTGACCGCTCCGAGCGCATTCGCACCTACAACTTTGCTCAGGGCCGAGTCACTGACCATCGCGTCAACCTGACCCTGTACTCCCTCGACGATATTCTTGCCGGTGGCGTTGACGCGGTAATCGAGCCTTTGCTGGCCGAATACCAGGCCGACCAGCTCGCAGCGATAGGTGAATAAATGACCATCATTGCCAGCCTGTTGCGCGCCGCCGAACTGCCGGACTCGCCTACTGCGCGTCTGGATGCCGAATTACTGCTGGCCGCCGCGCTGGGCAAGTCGCGCAGCTTTCTGCACACCTGGCCCGAGCGCATCGTGCCGAGCGAATCCGCGCTGCTGTTTTCCGAGTACCTGCAACGCCGCCGTGGCGGTGAGCCGGTGGCCTACATTCTCGGTCAGCAAGGATTCTGGAAGCTCGATCTGGAAGTCGCGCCGCACACGCTGATCCCGCGCCCGGACACCGAATTGCTGGTGGAAGCCGCGCTGGAATTACTGCCGGCGACCCCGGCCAAAGTGCTCGATCTGGGCACCGGCAGCGGGGCGATTGCCCTGGCCCTGGCCAGCGAGCGTGGCGGCTGGAAAGTCACCGCGGTGGATCGTGTGCTGGAAGCCGTGGCCCTGGCCGAGCGCAATCGTCAGCGTCTGCACCTGAACAACGCCACGGTGCTGAGCAGTCATTGGTTCAGCTCGCTGGCAGGCCAGCGCTTTGATTTGATTATCAGCAATCCACCTTACATTGCCGCTGCCGATCCGCATCTGGTCGAAGGCGACGTGCGCTTCGAACCCGCCAGTGCGCTGGTCGCCGGTGTCGACGGGCTCGATGATCTGCGGCTGATCATCGACCAGGCCCCGGAGCATCTGGAGGCCGGTGGCTGGCTGATGCTCGAACACGGCTATGATCAAGCCGAGGCCGTGCGCGATCTGCTGCTGACTCGCGGCTTTGAGGAAGTCCACAGCCGCACCGATCTGGGCGGTCATCAACGGATCAGCCTGGGGCGCCTGCCGTGCTGAATGATCAGGAATTGCTGCGCTACAGCCGGCAGATTCTGCTGCAACACATCGATATCGACGGCCAGTTGCGACTCAAGGACAGCCGGGTATTGATCGTTGGCCTCGGCGGTCTCGGTGCTCCGGTGGCCTTGTATCTGGCGGCGGCGGGCGTTGGTGAGCTGCATCTGGCGGATTTCGACACGGTCGATCTGACCAACCTGCAACGCCAGATCATCCACGACACCGACAGCGTCGGCATGAGCAAGGTCGACTCGGCGCTCAAGCGTCTGAGTGCGATCAACCCCGAGATTCAACTGATCGCCCATCGTCAGGCGCTCGACGAAGATTCCCTCGCGGCCGCCGTGGCAGCGGTGGATCTGGTGCTCGACTGCTCGGACAATTTCTCCACCCGTGAAGCGGTCAACGCCGCTTGCGTGGCCGCACGCAAACCTCTGGTCAGCGGCGCGGCGATTCGTCTTGAAGGACAGCTGTCGGTGTTCGACCCGCGTCGTGCCGACAGCCCTTGCTATCACTGTTTATACGGGCACGGCAGCGAGGCCGAACTCACTTGCAGCGAAACCGGTGTGGTCGGGCCGCTGGTGGGCCTGGTCGGCAGTCTGCAAGCGTTGGAAGCGTTGAAAGTGTTGGTCGGTTTCGGTGAGCCACTGGTGGGTCGTTTGCTGCTGATCGATGCCTTGGGCTCGCGTTTCCGTGAGCTGCGGGTCAAGCGTGACCCGGGTTGCAGCGTCTGTGGTTCGCACCATGCGTGAAGCGCCCATCGGCGTGTTCGACTCCGGTGTCGGCGGCTTGTCGGTATTGGCAGAAATCCAGCGTTTGCTGCCCAATGAGTCGCTGCTGTACGTCGCCGACTGTGGGCATGTTCCCTACGGCGAGAAAACCCCGGAATTCATTCGTCAGCGCTGCAGCGTGATGGCCGGTTTTTTTCGCGAGCAGGGCGCCAAGGCCCTGGTCTTGGCCTGCAACACCGCCACCGTGGCCGGCGTAGCCGATCTGCGGCGGGACTTTCCCGAATGGCCGATTGTCGGCATGGAGCCTGCGGTCAAACCGGCGGCTGCTGCGACCCGCAGCGGTGTGGTCGGTGTGCTTGCCACTACCGGCACTTTGCAGAGCGCCAAGTTCGCCGCTTTGCTCGATCGCTTTGCCACTGATGTGCGAGTGATTACCCAGCCATGCCCCGGTCTGGTCGAGCTGATTGAGAGCGGCGATCTGCACAGCGCCGAGTTGCGTCAGTTGCTGCAAGGCTATGTTGAGCCACTGCTGGCCAGCGGTTGCGACACGATCATTCTTGGCTGCACCCACTATCCTTTTCTCAAGCCGATGCTCAGATCGATGATCCCCGACGACATCAGTCTGATCGATACCGGTGCCGCCGTGGCGCGTCAATTGCAGCGTCTTTTGGCTGAGCGCGATCTGCTCGCTGAAGGCCCGAACCGGCCGGTCAGATTCTGGACCAGTGCCGATCCTCAGTACTTCAAAAATATCCTGCCATTGCTGGGGCAAGCGGCTGGAGATGTGCAAGACTTCGGCTTGTAAAAAAACTGTGAAATAACTTAAAAATCAGCTGAACTTCTGATCAAGCGCCGACTTCTATAGCGTTGAGCACCACCCAAAAACCATACGATCGTTCGGAAAAGGATGTTTCAAGTGAAGCGACTATTCTGCTTGGCCGCGATTGCGGCCGCACTGATGGGGCAAAGTTTTACCGCGCAGGCAGCAGGCGTGGAATTCGCGGTCGGGGCGACCAGCGATTCAACGATGACTTACCGCCTGGGCATGAACTTCGACTGGGACAAGAGCTGGTTGCAAAGCGATGTCGGTCGCCTGACCGGTTACTGGAGCGGCGCCTATACCTACTGGGACGGCGACAAGGGCTCGAGCAACAACAGCCTGTCGTTCTCGCCGGTACTGGTTTACGAGTTTGCCGGGCAATCGGTCAAACCGTACGTCGAAGCAGGGATCGGCGCGGCGGTGTTCTCCAACACCGAGTATGAAGGCAACAAGATTGGCCAGGCTTTCCAGTTCGAAGACCGTATCGGTTTCGGCCTGCGTTTCAATGGCGGGCATGAGGTGGGGATTCGAGCGACGCACTATTCCAATGCCGGTATGTCGAGCAACAACGAAGGTGTAGAAAGCTACTCGCTGCATTACACGATGCCGTTGTAACTACACCGTCCCTGTGGGAGCGGGCTTGCCCGCGATTGCGGTCTGACATTCAACATTGATGTTGACTGACCTGACGCCATCGCGGGCAAGCCCGGCTCCCCCAGGGAACAAAGTGTTTTCAGAATCAGCGATACGCCGTGGTAATCCCACGGCGTTCTTCGATGCACTCCGGTGCGCCCATTTCGAATTCCCGGCAGATCAGCGGGCGTTTTTCGTAGATCGTGCACATCATGCTGTCGCGATCCAGCGCCGCGCACCAGCCGTCGTCCAGACGCAGCATCACTTCACCGCCCCAGTCATCGGTATCGATAAAGCGATCAGGCACGCCGGTGTCGGTGATCAGCATCACTTCGAGCTGACAGCAGCAGGCTGCGCAGGTCGAACAGGTGACCGCAGGTTCGGCGATTTGCTGGAGGGGAATGGTCTTCATGGGCGGCAGTGTAAGGCAGTGGCCGGCAGGTGTGTGAAAGGTCTGACGGACGCTCAGTGGGCCAAGCGTCGAGCCATGCCGTGCAGCAGTGGAAACAGCAGCGCCCAGAGCAGGCCGATGCCGATCAGGGTCGGGATTTCGCCGTAGGGAAATTGCACGCCGGCCAGCCGTCCGCCGCCGTAGTAAGACATCGCGCCGCCGACCGCACCGAGCGCACTGGCCAGCCACCAAGGCCGGGCACTCCATTGCAGACAATGGCGCAGAGTGGTCGCAAGGAGTGCCCAGAGCAACATCAGCCACAGCGGAATCAACGGCGACAGATCTTCAAACGCGAATACGCCCAGCGCGCGCAATGCGCTGTCGACCGCCGTGCCGACAATCACCACGCTGAGAATTAACCGGCCTTCCGCCGCCCAACTGCTGATCCAGCTCAGATGAATCACCAGCACTGCCAGCGCCAGCAGCAACCACAAACTGTTGCCGCCGAGCACACAGGCCAGCCAGCCGATCTGGAACAACAGCGCGTTGGCCAGTCGCTCAAGCATCGAAGCGGCCGAGCAATGGCGCCGGCATCGCCCCGGGTTTGGCCAGCAGCAATTGCGCGGTGCCAATAGTGCGTTCGAGGAAGCCGCCCTCGCAGTAGCACAGGTAAAACTCCCACAGCCGCAGGAAGTAATCGTCGTAACCCAATTCACTCAAGCGACCGTGGGCGCGGCGAAAATTCTCATGCCACAAGCGCAGGGTCTTGGCGTAGTGCAAGCCAAAATCTTCCATGTGCAGCAGGTTCATGTCGGTGTCGCGGCTGACCACTTCGAGCATCTTCTGTACGCAGGGCAGGGCGCCGCCGGGGAAGATGTAACGCTGGATGAAGTCGACGCCACGCTTGGCTTGCTCGTAACGTTGTTCGCGGATGGTGATCGCCTGCAACAGCATCAAGCCATTGCTCTTGAGCAGGTGCGCGCATTGTTTGAAATAGGTCGGCAGAAAGCGGTGGCCGACAGCTTCGATCATCTCGATCGACACCAGTTTGTCGTACTGGCCGGTGAGGTCGCGGTAGTCCTGGAGCAGCAAGGTCACCTGATCCTGCAAGCCGAGTTGTTCGATGCGCTTGGCGGTGAATGCGTACTGCTCTTTCGACAATGTGGTGGTGGTTACATGGCAACCGTAATTCTGCGCCGCGTAAAGCGCCATGCTGCCCCACCCGGTACCGATTTCCAGCAAGTGATCTTCGGGCTTGAGCGCGAGCTTCTGGCAGATCCGCTCCAGTTTGTTCAGTTGCGCCTGTTCCAGGCTGTCTTCGGGGGTGAGGAACTGCGCCGCCGAATACATCATGGTCGGGTCGAGAAACTGTTCGAACAGGTCGTTGCCGAGGTCGTAATGCGCGGCGATGTTCTTCTGCGAGCCTTTGCGCGTATTGCGATTGAGCCAGTGCAGGCCTTGCACCAGCGGCCGGCCGAGGCGCGCCATGCCACCTTCCATGGCATCGAGTACGTCGAGGTTGGCGACAAACACGCGCACCACGGTGGTCAGGTCCGGCGAACTCCAGTAGCCGTGAATAAAGGCTTCGCCAGCACCAATCGAACCATTGCCGGCGATCATTCCCCAGGCGGCAGGGTCCTGCACATGAATCTCACCGTGCAACGTGCTGCCGGGAGTGCCGAACAACATGCGTTCGCCATCCTCGACCACCAGCAGTTGTCCGTGTTTGAGTTGACCCAGCAGGCGCAGCACGCCACGGCGCAGCAGCGATCCGGTCAAACCGTTGGTGCTGAACAGGCTGGCCGTCAGGCTAGAGGATTTCATGGCGGTGCTCCTTGGGAGTCGCAGTGGCGGTTTGCAAGCTGCCATTGGCAGACTGATGAGCGAAGATCGGTGCACGTTTGAGCAGCAGTCGCACGGCTTGCCAATAAATCGCCAGACAGGTTTTTGCGGTCATCCACGGAAAGCGCCGCAGGTAACGGTGCAGACTTTGCCGATCAAGCGCCTCGCGTTGCAGGTTGAGCGTGGCGTCGAACAGTTTGTGTTCGCCCTGCCAGTCGGCCATGTGTACGCCGAGGTTTTGCGCGGCGGGGCTGAAGCTCATGCGGTATTCGAGATCTCGCGGCAGAAACGGTGAAACATGAAACGCCTTGGCCACGGCGAAGTGCTGATGAACATCCTGCAGATCGACCGGTGTCCGCGCCGGCAGCACGTAGTGAAAACGCTCGCGCCACGGCGTGTTGGTGACTTCACAGAGAATCGCCGCCAGTTGCCCATCGGCCTCGTGGCAATAAAAGAAACTCACCGGGTTGAACGCCAGCCCCCAACTGCGCGGCTGGGTCAACAGGCAGATCGAGCCTTGTGGCGCGTGACCGATGGCGGCTTCGACTTGCTGGCGCACCGCATCGATCAGGCGCATGCCATGGCCGGTGAAGTCTTTTAGATAGTCAGTCTCACGAAAAGAAAACGGTGCAAAACGACTGCGACTGGCCAGCGGCGACAGGCCGAACACACTGTCCTGCTCGTCGAGGTCGAGGTACAGCAGACCGATCCGGTAACGGAATTCATGGCGTTTGGGGGCGAAGCGCCGATGACCGATCCAGCCGCTGTAAAGGGCGCTGTTCATAGGGTTTCCCCGAACGCGGCGGCCACGCGCAAGGCACTGACCACGCCGTCTTCATGGAAGCCGCTGGCCCAGTAGGCGCCGCAGTAATGGGTGTGCTGCTGGCCATCGATTTCTGCCCAGCGATTTTGCGCCGCGACCGCCGCGAGGCTGTATTGCGGATGGGCGTAGGTGTATTTGGCGAGCACCTTGAACGGACTGATGCCGGCGCTCTGGTTGAGGCTGACGCAGAACGTGGTGTCGCTCTGAATGCCTTGCAGAATGTTCATGTCGTAAGTGACGGCAGCTTGCGTATGGCCGGCGCCGCCGAGGCGATAATTCCAACTGGCCCAGGCCAGTTTGCGCGACGGCAGCAGGCGGGTGTCGGTGTGCAACACCACTTCGTTATCGGCGTAGGGCAGGGCGCCCAGCACCGAGCGTTCGGCGCTGCTTGGACTGGCCAGCAGGTTTAATGCCTGATCGCTGTGGCAGGCAAAGATCACTTTGTCGAAACGTTCGATGCCTTTCGGGCTGTGGATAACTACGCCGTGCTCATCGCGATCAACCCGGGTTACCGGGCAGTTCAGGCGAATCCTGTCCTGGAATGATGCGGTCAACGGCGCGACGTAGGCGCTGGAACCGCCCTCGATCACCCGCCATTTCGGGCGGTTATTCACCGACAACAAGCCGTGGTTCTTGAAAAACCGCACAAAGAACTGCAACGGAAAATTGAGCATCTCGGCCATCGGCATCGACCAGATCGCCGCGCCCATTGGCACGATGTAATGCAGGATGAAGCGCTCGCCGTAACCGTTGGCTTTGAGGTAATCATCCAGCGTGGTGTCGGTGGCGATTCGTTGCTCGTCGAGGTCGCGCAGCGCTTCCTTATTGAAGCGCAGGATGTCGCGCAACATGCCCCAGAACCCTGGCGAAAACAGGTTGCTGCGCTGGGCGAACAGGCTGTTGAGGTTGTTGCCGTTGTATTCCAGGCCGGTGTCCGGATCATTCACCGAGAAGCTCATCTCGGTTGGTTTGAAGGCCACGCCGAGCTGACCGAGCAAGCGAATGAAGTTCGGATAGGTCCAGTCGTTGAACACGATGAATCCGGTGTCGATGGCATAGGCCTGACCGTCCACCGTGACTTGCACGGTGTGGGTGTGTCCGCCGACCCAATCGCCGGCCTCGAACACGGTGACATCATGGCGGCGATTGAGCAGGTAGGCGCAGGTCAGCCCTGCGATCCCGCTGCCGACGATGGCGATGTTCACGTTGCATCGTCCATGAGTGGCGGCTGCGCACGCACCATGCGTTTGCCAATCGCCAGTTGCAGTCGCGCCGGCAACTTGGACAGCGGCCACAACGCGGCCATGAACAACGCCGGGAAAGCGATCTCCAGCGGGCGCTCGCGCAGTTTTGCAAAAATGTGCCGGGCGGCTTTGTCCGCCGGCCAGCTCAGAGGCATCGGGAAATCATTCTTGGCGGTCAATGGCGTTTCGACGAATCCGGGGCTCACCACCGTCACTTCAATGCCTTCCGGTGCCAGATCGATACGCAAGGACTCAAGCAGATAACGCATGCCGGCCTTCGAGGCGCCATAGGCTTCGGCGCGGGGCAGCGGCAGGTAGGTCACCGAGCTGGCGACGCCGACCAGATGCGGCGCGGTGCCCGCCCGCAGCAGTGGCAGGGCGGCTTCGATGCAGTAGCTGCTGGCAAGCAGATTGGTGCGCACCACGTGTTCGATGATCGACGAATCGAATTGCCGCGCATCGACATATTCACAGGTACCGGCGTTGAGGATCACAGTGTCCAGCGAGCCCCAGTCTGCAGTGATCTGCTCGCCGATTTCGCGCACCGTCTGGCTGTTGGTCAAATCCCCCGCGACCACCAGCACTTGCCCCGGATAGCGTTGCGACAACACTTTCAATGGCGCGACCTGACGTGAACTGACCGCCAGATGCGCGCCGGTTTTCAGAATCTCTTCGGCCAGGGCTGCGCCGATGCCACTGCTGGCACCGGTCAACCAATAACGCCGTGGAGTTGTACGACTCATCCCATTCTCCTTTTCAGCCAGGCAATCACCCGACCCAATACGGGTAAATGTTCATACAGCAGCGCCCCGGCATCGAAGTAGTCCCGGTGGCGATAAACCTTGTCGCGCCAAAGCAGATGCGAACAGCCGCTGACCCGAATCCATTGGCCACCCGCCAGGCGCGGATGGCGGTAAGTCATGACCCAACGCAAGTAACCTTCGCCATCGCTGATCTGGTCGTAACCGTGAAAATCAAACCGCAGTTCGCTGACGTTGGCGTACAACTCGCGCATGTAGCTGTGCAGATGCTTGAGCCCCTGCACTTCGTGCAGCGGGTCAGTGAAGTGAATGTCCTCGCTGTAGAGCGTGCCCAAACGATCCAGGTTGTTTTTGTTCAACTCGGAAAAACGTCGGGCGAAGCTGCGCAGGAATTCACTCATCTGCACCTCCGATAGACGCACGCGAAGGCAGGTTCTTGAAGGCGCTCAAGGCGCGCTCCCGTGAAGCACTCAGGTTGACGATTGGCGGCGGATAGTCGGCGACGCCGAACAGCCCGCCGGCACTGGCCGGGTTGTGCACTTCTTTTTTGTTCAAACCGGCGAGCTCAGGCAGCCAGTGCTTGATGAACAAACCTTCGCTGTCGAACTTTTCCGACTGACTGATCGGGTTGAAAATGCGGAAGTACGGGGCCGAATCGGTGCCGGTGGATGCGCTCCACTGCCAGCCGCCGTTGTTTGCCGCCAGATCGCCGTCGATCAGATGGCGCATGAAGAAACGCTCGCCTTCTCGCCAGTCAATCAATAGGTTCTTGGTCAGGAACATCGCCACCACCATCCGCAGACGGTTGTGCATCCAGCCGGTTTCGAGCAGTTGACGCATGGCCGCATCGATAATCGGTAAACCGGTGCGCGCCTCTTGCCACGCGGCCAGTTCATCCGGAGCATCGCGCCAGGCCAAGGCTTCGGTTTCCGGACGGAAAGCGCGATTACGCGAGACCCGTGGGTAGCCGACCAGAATGTGTTTGTAGAACTCGCGCCACAGTATTTCGTTGATCCAGGTAACTGCGCCGACCTTGCCGCTTTCGAACTCACCCTGATTGCTTTGCAGGGCAGCGTGCAGGCATTGGCGCGGCGAGATCACCCCGGAGGCGAGGTATGCGGAGAGTTGGCTGGTGCCGGGTTTGGCCGGGAAGTCGCGCTCGCTCTTGTAGTAATCGATCTGCGCGTCGGCGAAGGTGTCGAGACGGCGCCGGGCTTCTTTCTCACCGGCGGGCCACAGGACGCGCAGCGATTCGCTCGGGATCGCAAAGCCCTTGACCGCTGCTGGCACAGGATCGCTTTCGATGCCGGTGGCGGCTTGTCTGGAAGGTGCGTTGACCAGCGCGGGCAGTGAGCGATGCAGGCGCTCGTAGCAGACTTTGCGGAACTGACTGAATACCTGAAAGTAGGTGCCGGTCTTGGTCAATACACTGCCGGGCTTGAACAGCAACTGATCCAGATAACTGTAGAAACCGATGCCATCGGCGTGCAGCATTTCGGCCACCGCTGCATCACGACGGCTTTCATGCACGCCGTATTCTTCGTTGACATGAACAGCCTCAATCTTCAGTTCATGGCAGAGTTTGCGCAGCACCTGCGGCGCCTGATCCCAGTGCGTGGCGCTGCGGATCAACAGCGGAATATTCAGCTTGCCGAGGCTTTTGCTCAACTCATCGAGGTTGCGCAGCCAGAAGTCGATTTTGCACGGGGCGTCATCATGTTCCTGCCATTGCTGCGGGCTCAACAGGTACACCGCCACGGTCGGGCCACGTTCAGCGGCAGCCGTGAGGGCGGTGTTGTCATGTAGGCGCAAGTCGCTGCGCAGCCAGATCAATTGCATGGTGGTGTCCGCATTTGTCATCAAATCAGCCCACGCTGAATGAGCGCCTGATGTGCCGACAAAGGATCTTCGGCCAGGTGCAAATCAGCGATCTCGGAAGTTCTTACGGACAACTCGGCGTGGTGGATGCATACCGTTGGTCCGACAATCAGTTTTGTGCAGTTCACGCCACTCAACAGTTTTGGCAACTGCGCAAGGTTCATGGCTTTGCTGGAATACAGCAGTACGCCACGGGCTTGCAGGTGATCGACCGCCAGCGCCAGCTCTCCGGCGGGTAGCGGCCAGTCGAACACTTGCACCGGGCAATCGGCACTGCTGATCAGCCATGCGCAAAGCCACAGGTGCGGCTCCAGTGGCAGGTCGGAATGATTGATCAACAGCAGCGGCGCGGCGCGCAACTGACGATTGTTATGGTAGATGCGTGCACCGAATTTGCTGCGCAACCACGAATAAAAAAACACCCGCTCCATCTGCGCGCCGAACTGGCCCTGCCAGCGCTGCTCCAGTTCAGCCAGTAGCGGCATCAGCAATTGCTCGCACAAGGTGCGTGGCGGATACAGCGACATGGCCTGATTGATGCTGTCGTCGAGGCTGCGTTCATTGAGTTGGGTAACGGCTTGCAGCAAGGTCTGACGCAACAGTTGCCAGTCGTTTTCCACCGACTCGGTGAACGCCTGCGGCGTGTCGAGCAACGGCTTGACCTGACTGACCGCGACGCCACGGTTGATCCAGGTGAGGATCGCGAGAATCCGCTGCACATGTTCGGTCGAGTACAGCCGATGGCCTTTGGGCGTGCGTTGCGGCACTACCAGCCCATAACGACGCTCCCAGGCGCGCAAGGTGATCGCGTTGACGCCGGTCTGCCGGGCGACTTCGCGGATCGGCAGCCAGCCTTCGTCGAGGGCTTTCTTGAAGTCGGCGCCGAGGTCTTCGCTGGCGCTGGTGTCGAGTTCTTCGTTCATCAAATGGCATTTCGCAAGCTGAGGTTTTCCGGATGCGGTTGCAGGTAAACCTGCTGCGCAATGTACGGGTCCGGGTGTAGGCGGAAGTGATGTTTGAGCAGCGTCAGCGGCACCACCAGCGGCACGATGCCGTGGCGGTACTGGCCGATGACGTGCAGCACTTCCTGTTTGTCTTCGGCAGTGATCGCCTGTTTCAGGTAACCGCTGATGTGTTGCAGAACGTTGCTGTGGGTGCGGCGTGTCGCGCATTTTTTCAATGCAGCCATCAGCTCGCTGAAGTAGCGCGGGCCGAGTTCGGCCGGGTCGGTCTGGCCCATGTTGCCGAGCAGATTGCCCAGGGTTTTGTATTGCACCGGGTTGTGGGCCATCAGTAGATATTTGTAGCGGGAGTGGAATTCGGTCAGCGCGCGGCGGCTCAGGCCTTGTTCCAAGACCTTTTTCCAGGCGCTGTAGGCGAACACGCGGGTGATGAAGTTTTCCCGCAGCACCGGGTCGTTGAGGCGTCCGGCTTCTTCTACCGGCAAGTCCGGGTGACGGGCGCAGAACGCCTGAGCATAAATCCCCCGACCGCCGCCGTTCACCGGGGCACCGTTGGCGTGATAGACCTTGACCCGCTCCAGCCCGCACGACGGCGATTGCTGCATGAAGATGTAGCCGCAGATGTCATCGAGTTCGGCAGCCATTTTCTGGCCGTAATCGGCTAACGGCTGGGTGACGTTGATCTCGGGGTGGACGGTGCCGATGGCTTCGGGGCTGTCGGGATTGCCGACCAGACGGATCGGCTCACGGGGAATACCCAGGCCGATTGCCACTTCCGGGCATACCGGGACAAATTCGAAATGTTCAGAAAGTGTGCGGCTGCACAGGCGTGATTCCTTGTGTCCACCGTTGTAGCGCACCTCGGCGCCCATCAGGCAGGCGCTGATGGCGATTTTTGGCGGGGACGCGGATTGGTCTGACATGGAGGCACCTCGAATCTAAACCTGTACAGAAAGATATCTCTGTACAACATTCCCTCAGCATAGATTCAAAGGTGTACAAGTCAAATGGTTTGTATAGGTTTTCGTGCGATGACTACTGCCCCCTGTGGGAGCCAGCCTGCTGGCGATGACGGCGTGTCAGCGCCATCGATGTTGGCGGTACGAATGCAATCGCCAGCAGGCTGGCTCCCACAGGGATTTCTATTTCCAGCCTGATAACCACTGATCGCTGTTTTTGAGGCTCTGCCAGTCGAGTCGTTCACAACGTTTGGTCAACACCGCCTGCAACTCAACCTCCAGCACCGTACCGTCCTCATCCTCGAACAATTCGGTCACCAGAAAATGCTTCTCGCGGTTTTGCGGGTGGGCTGCTGTCCATTTCGACAGCAGCAATTTACGCGGGTTGATGCGGTTCATTGCAGGTGTTCGTGCAGGCGTCGGGCGGCGTCCTGACCACTGAGCCACGCACCTTCGACACGTCCGGACAGGCACCAGTCGCCGCAGGCGTACAAGCCCAGATCAGCATCGGCCAGGCAGCCCCATTCGTGGCCGGTGGCCGGGCGGGCGTAGAGCCAGCGGTGGGCGAGGCTGAAGGTCGGGGCGGGCATGGCGCTGTGTAGCAATTCGGCGAAAGCGCCGTGCAATTGCTCGATCACTTCCTCCTTGGACAGGTCGATGTGTTGCCGGCTCCAGGCACTGGTGGCGTGCAGCACCCACGTGTCGAGGGTGTGATCGCGCCCGGGTTTGCTGCGGTTGCGGGCCAGCCAGTCGAGGGGGCTGTCCTGCACGAAGCAACCTTCGATGGGCGTGTCCAGCGGCGTTTCGAAAGCCAGAGCGACGGCCCAGGTCGGGTCCATTTTCACCCCGGCTGCGGCGCCCGCGAGTTTCGGTGCGGCCGCCAGCAACGCTGTGGCTTGCGGCGCTGGTGTGGCGATCACCACGTGGCTGAAAGGACCATGGGTGAAGCCTTCGGCGTCTTGCAGATGCCAGTGCTCTTCACCGCGAAAGACCTCGGTGATGCGGCAGGCGAAATGCACTTCCAGGCCTTCGAGCAAACCCCGGGTGATGGCGCTCATGCGCGGCGTGCCGACCCAACGGGTCTGCTCGTCCGGCGACAGATTGAGTTGGCCGGCCTGATAGGTGTAGAGCTGTGGCGTCCACTCGGCGACCCAGCCGTTGGTTTGCCAGCGCTGGACCTCAGTGACAAAGCGCCGGTCGCGGGCAGTGAAGTACTGCGCGCCCAGATCCAGCGAACCGGCGTCGCTGCGTTTGCTCGACATGCGTCCGCCGCTGCCGCGACTTTTATCGAACAGTTGGACGGTATGCCCGGTCTCTGTCAGAGCCTGGGCTGCCGAGAGTCCGGCGATGCCGGTGCCGATGATTGCGATAGGTACAGTCATAGGGGCCTCGTTTACCTTTCTGTACAGACTACGCCGTCGTTGAAACCTGTACAATTTTGTTTTTTGGTATAACTTCTAGCGTTCTCGTTCTGACAGCTTGGCCTATGGTTAAACAATAGAGCCTGCTCGATAGAAAAGATCCCTGCTTATAAAAATAGACTAGTGATCCGGGTTAAACGCCACGCGAGGAAGATGTCATGCACATATTGCTGACCGGCGGTACTGGTTTGATCGGGCAACAGCTCTGTCGACATTGGTTGAGCCAGGGGCATCGCCTGACGGTGTGGAGTCGTCGTCCGGAAAAAGTCGCGAAAATCTGCGGCGCGCAAGTGCGTGCCATCGCCCGTCTGGAAGAGTTGGGCGAAGAGCCGCTGGACACCATCATCAACCTTGCCGGTGCACCGATTGCCGACCGGCCGTGGACGCATCGGCGCAAGGCGTTGTTGTGGAGCAGCCGCATCAACCTCACCGAGCAATTGCTGACCTGGCTGGAAAGCCGTCAGCAGAAACCGTCGCTGCTGATTTCCGGTTCGGCGATCGGTTGGTATGGCGATGGCGGCGAGCGTGAGCTGACCGAAGAGTCGCCACCGGGGATCGATGATTTCGCCAGTCAGCTGTGCATCGCCTGGGAAGAAACTGCGATGCGCGCCGAAGCACAGGGTATTCGCGTGGTGCTGGTGCGAACCGGTCTGGTGTTGTCCGCCGAGGGCGGCTTTTTGTCGCGGCTGTTGCTGCCGTTTAAACTGGGGTTGGGCGGGCCTTTGGGCAATGGTCGGCAGTGGATGCCGTGGATTCACATCAACGACCAAATCGCCCTGATTGATTTTCTTCTGCACCGCAATCTGGCGAGCGGTCCTTATAATGCCTGCGCGCCCAAACCGGTGCGTAATCGCGAATTTGCCAAGACGCTGGGCAGCGTGTTGCACCGCCCGGCGTTCATGCCGATGCCGGCGCTTGCCTTGAAGGTCGGGCTCGGCGAGTTGTCATTGTTGTTGCTGGGCGGCCAACGGGCCATGCCGGCACGCTTGCTGGAAGCGGGCTTCACTTTCCAGTTCACAGATTTGCGCGCGGCCCTGGACGATCTCTCCGGCCGCCTTTGAAATAGGACGATGCATGACCGATCACGCCTTGCTTCTGGTCAACCTGGGTTCCCCGGCCTCCACCTCGGTGGCCGATGTACGCAGCTACCTCAATCAATTTCTGATGGACCCGTACGTGATCGACCTGCCATGGCCGGTGCGGCGTCTGCTGGTGTCGCTGATCCTGATCAAGCGCCCGGAACAATCGGCGCATGCCTATGCCTCGATCTGGTGGGACGAGGGTTCGCCGCTGGTGGTGCTCAGTCGTCGTCTGCAACAGCAGGTGACCGCGCAATGGACCCATGGCCCGGTCGAACTGGCGATGCGTTATGGCGAGCCGTCGATTGAAACGAAGCTGCTGCAACTGGCAGCGGCGGGGCACAAGCGCATCACGCTGGCGCCGTTGTATCCACAGTTCGCCGACAGCACCACCACCACGGTGATCGAAGAGGCGAAGCGGGTCATTCGCAGCAAGAATCTCGATGTGCAGTTGTCGATCCTGCAACCGTTCTACGATCAGCCGGAATACCTCGATGCGCTGGTTGAAAGCGCCAAGCCGCATTTGCAGCAGGATTACGATCATCTGTTGCTGAGTTTTCATGGTTTGCCGGAGCGGCATCTGACCAAGCTTGATCCGACGGGGCAGCATTGCTTCAAGAATGAGGATTGCTGCAAGAATGCATCGCCAGCGGTATTGGCCACCTGTTACCGCGCCCAATGTCTGCGCACGGCCGCGCTGTTTGCTCAGCGTATGGGCTTGCCGGACGGCAAGTGGTCGGTGTCGTTTCAGTCGCGGCTAGGGCGGGCTAAGTGGATCGAGCCCTACACCGAAGCTCGGCTGGATGAGCTGGCGAAAAGCGGTGTGAAGAAGATTCTGGTGATGTGTCCGGCGTTTGTCGCCGATTGCATCGAGACGCTGGAAGAGATTGGTGATCGCGGCAAGGAACAGTTCCGCGAAGCTGGGGGCGAGGAGTTGGTGCTGGTGCCGTGCCTGAATGACGACGTGCAATGGGCGAAGGCGTTGGCCACTCTCTGCGAACGAGCACCGCTGGCCCTCTAAAAGCATCGCCAGCAGGCTGGCTCCCACAGGTTTCGAGTTGAACACAAATGTTGTGTCCACTGAAAAACCACTGTGGGAGCCAGCCTGCTGGCGATAGCTATCTTTCTGGAACTGTAAATCTAAAGGCGTTAGAGCAGCGGGTCATCCGCTTTCTTGTTCTTCCAGCCATCGTTGCCCGGCAGAATCAGGTTCAGCGCAATAGCCACCACCGCGCACAGCGCGATGCCTTTCAGGCCAAAGTCGTCCGGACCCGTGCCGGTACCGACCAGCACACCGCCAATCCCGAACACCAACGTCACCGAAACGATCACCAGATTGCGTGCCTCGCCGAGGTCGATCTTGTGACGGATCAGGGTGTTCATCCCCACCGCCGCAATCGAACCGAACAGCAGGCAGAGAATCCCGCCCATCACCGGTACCGGAATGCTTTGCAGCAGCGCGCCGAACTTGCCGATAAACGCCAGGGTGATGGCGAACACCGCCGCCCAGGTCATGATTTTCGGGTTGTAGTTCTTGGTCAGCATCACTGCGCCAGTCACTTCGGCGTAGGTGGTATTTGGCGGGCCGCCGAACATGCCGGCAGCGGTGGTGGCAATGCCGTCACCGAGCAGGGTGCGATGCAGGCCCGGCTTCTTCAGATAGTCACGACCGGTCACGCTGCCCACGGCAATCACGCCGCCGATGTGCTCGATGGCCGGAGCCAGTGCCACCGGAACGATGAACAGGATCGCCTGCCAGTTGAATTCCGGCGCAGTGAAGTGCGGAATCGCGAACCACGGCGCCGCAGCGATCTTGGCGGTATCGACGACACCGAAATAGAACGCCATGGCGAAACCGACCAGCACACCGGAAATGATCGGCACCAGACGGAAGATGCCTTTACCGAACACCGCCACGATCAACGTGGTCAGCAGTGCCGGCATCGAGATCATCATTGCGGTCTGGTAGTGGATCAGTTCCGAACCGTCACCAGCCTTGCCCATCGCCATGTTGGCGGCAATCGGCGCCATGGCCAGACCGATGGAAATGATCACCGGACCAATCACTACCGGTGGCAGCAAACGGTCGATGAAGCCAGTGCCTTTGATCTTCACGGCGAGGCCGAGGAAGGTGTAGACAAAACCGGCCGCCATCACGCCGCCCATGGTCGCCGCGAGGCCGAACTGGCCCTTGGCGAGAATGATCGGGGTGATGAAAGCGAAGCTCGACGCAAGGAACACCGGCACCTGACGCCCGGTGACGATCTGGAACAGAATCGTCCCAAGACCTGCGGTAAACAGTGCCACGTTCGGGTCCAGGCCCGTGATCAGCGGCATCAGCACCAGAGCGCCGAAAGCCACGAACAGCATCTGTGCGCCAGACAGCACCGTGCGCCAGAGCGGATCGTTGAACTCTTGCTGCATGGTCACGCGTCCTTCTGCTTGGTGCCGAAGATCTTGTCACCGGCGTCGCCAAGCCCAGGGATGATGTAGCCGTGTTCGTTCAAACGTTCGTCGATGGACGCGGTGTAGATTTTCACGTCCGGGTGAGCCTTCTCGACAGCGGCGATGCCTTCCGGCGCGGCAACCAGCACCATCGCGCGGATTTCTTTGCAGCCAGCCTTTTTCAGCAGGTCGATGGTTGCAACCATGGAACTGCCGGTGGCGAGCATCGGGTCGATGATCATGGCCAACCGTTCGTCGATTTCCGGAACCAGTTTTTCCAGATAGGTGTGCGCTTGCAGGGTTTCTTCGTTGCGGGCAACACCGACGGCGCTGACCTTGGCACCCGGGATCAGACTGAGCACGCCTTCAAGCATGCCGATGCCGGCGCGCAGGATCGGCACGACGGTGATCTTCTTGCCGGCGATTTTCTCG
Organism: Pseudomonas sp. McL0111; assembly: GCF_052567255.1. NCBI lineage: Bacteria > Pseudomonadati > Pseudomonadota > Gammaproteobacteria > Pseudomonadales > Pseudomonadaceae > Pseudomonas > Pseudomonas sp. McL0111. The sequence goes on from NZ_CP199585.1 coordinate 2,629,377, forward strand.
ACCGACACGGTGCCGCACCAACCCTGGATATCGTAGGTTTCCAGCGGTAAATCTTTTGTAGCTTCATAAGTCAGAAGGGCGCCGACTTCCTGAGCGAGCTCGCGGAAATTCTTGGTGCTGATATCTGCGCGGCGCATCAGGCCGAGTTTATGGCGGATCAGCGGATGGCGGATCTCGAGGATGGACATGGGGAAAGGCTCCGGCGGCGGGCAAAAAAACCGGCCTAGATTAATCTATCCGAGGGTGATGTCCTATAGGACATACAGTACGTTAGTCCATAAAGGCTTGATTCGACCTCGCGGGATGCGTACCTTTGCCCGCTTTTCCAATTCCGCTAACCCCTGGAGAGCGCCATGTCCGCTGATCTCGAGCATATCCGTCAAATCATGCGAGAGGCTGACTGCCTGTACACCGAGTCTGAAGTCGAGGCGGCCATCGCCCGCGTCGGTGCGCAAATCAACGAGCAACTGGCTGACAGCAACCCGGTGGTGTTCTGCGTGATGAACGGCGGGCTGATCTTCTCCGGCAAACTGCTGACGCATCTGCAGTTCCCGCTGGAAGCGTCTTACCTGCACGCCACTCGCTATCGCAATGAAACCAGCGGCGGCGACTTGTTCTGGAAAGCCAAGCCGGAAGTTTCGTTCATCGACCGCGACGTGCTGATCATCGACGACATCCTCGACGAAGGTCACACCCTGGGCGCGATCATCGACTTCTGCAAACACGCCGGCGCCCGCAAAGTGCACACTGCCGTGCTGATCGACAAGGATCACGACCGCAAAGCGCGTCCTGATCTGAAAGCCGACTTCGTTGGCCTGCCATGCATCGACCGTTACATCTTCGGTTACGGCATGGACTACAAAGGCTACTGGCGTAACGCCAACGGGATCTTTGCCGTTAAAGGCATGTAAGAAACCAGCATTACCCCTGTGGGAGCTAGCCTGCTAGCGATGGCGTCGTATCAGCCAACATCAATGTTGCTGACAGTTCGTCATCGCTAGCAGGCTAGCTCCCACAGTTGTTTTGTGTGTTCTGATCAACCCGCAATACCCATGCTAGAGTGCTCGGCCCCGCCTCCGGAGCCTGTCATGAGCCTTTTGATCCGCAGCTGCGCAGCCTTGTTGCTGACCCTCAGCATGCCCCTGGCCGCCGCCCCGGCGCCGATGCACAGCCAATTCCTGCCGCCTGACGATCTGACCCTGCGCGACGCCGAACCCGAACAGCAACAACTGCTGCAGGTCACCGATTATTCGGTGGTGGTCGGTGCGCAACGCCAGTCCAATCAGCAGCCGATCCCGGTCACTTCATCGTTGATGATCCGCCTCAAGGGCAAGTCCCTGAACAAGGGCGCGTCGATCACGCAGGTGCTGGTCAACTTTGATGGCGAAAGTAAAAGCCTGAAAAAACCGGTTTACGACGAAAAGAACAAAACCCTGACCCTCTATTACCCACTGGCCCAGTACCGGGTGGTGATCGATTTGCTGCGTAACGACACGGTGTATGTGCAATTCCTCAGCTATGCCAACGGCCATATCTGGGCGGATTTACACACCGGCAGCACTCGCTCGCGTTGAGCCCGGCGCCCGCGCAGGGGTAAACTGCCTGCCCCGTGAAATGTCTGCGAGCTGGAGTCGGCAATGCGTAAAGATAAGAAGCAACTGATTGGTGACGAGATCGGCGATGAGCAGATCAAGCTGTTCCTCGATTTTGAACCGGTCGACGCCACCTCGCCGTCGCTGCACAAACTGATCAAGGCCTACCGTGGCCTGCGGATCGACGATTTCGAGCGGTTCCTGGTGTTCTTCGTCGAAGCTGGTTATGACGTCGACGGCAAGGACGAGCAGGGCCAGACCTTCGTTGATCAGATCCGCGACCAGCGCAATGCGCCGGAGTACATCGCGCTGATCGACAAGACCCGCGCCTGATACCTTCCTGGGTTTACACAAAACCTGTGGTGAGCCAGCAATATTGGTTTCACCCAGGCATAAAAAAACGCCCCGCACTCACTGAGTACGGGGCGTTTTTTATGGCGCGGGATCAAGCGTAGCTTGGGGTCTCGCTGCTTTCTTCAACCAGTTCCAGAGCGATGTTGTTCTGCGTGTTGATCTTGCGATACAGCGCAGCATCGGTTTCCAGAACCTTTTCACGGGCCGGGAAGATTTCTGCCAGTTTGCCAGCCCACTCACCCTTGGTCTGGCTCGGGAAGCACTTCTCGATCAGTTCCAGCATGATCGAAACGGTTACCGAGGCACCTGGCGAAGCACCGAGCAGGGCAGCAAGAGAGCCGTCTTTTGCAGCAACCAGTTCGGTACCGAACTGCAGAATGCCGCCCTTTTTCGGGTCTTTCTTGATGATCTGTACCCGTTGGCCGGCCACTTCCAGGCGCCAGTCTTCGGCTTTCGCCTCGGGGTAGAAGCGACGCAGGGATTCCAGACGCTGCTCCATCGATTGCATCACTTCGCTGACCAGATATTTGGTCAGGTCCATGTTGTTTTTCGCCACTGCCAGCATCGGGCCGATGTTGCCGGCGCGAACCGACATCGGCAGGTCCATGAAGGAGCCGTGCTTGAGGAACTTGGTGGTGAAACCGGCGTATGGCCCGAACAGCAGGGATTTCTTGCCGTCGACGACGCGGGTGTCGAGGTGCGGCACCGACATCGGTGGCGAACCTACTGCAGCCTGGCTGTAAACCTTGGCCTGGTGATGCTTGACCACTTCCGGGTTGTCGCAACGCAGCCACTGGCCGCTGATCGGGAAGCCGCCGAAGCCTTTGCTCTCTTCGATGCCCGAAGCCTGCAACAACGGCAGCGCCGCGCCGCCAGCACCGAGGAAAACGAATTTGGCATCGACTTCACGGGTATTGCCGCTGTTGACGTCCTTGATGCTGACGGTCCAGCCGCTGCCGTTACGCTTGAGGCCGGTCACGCGCTTGCAGTATTTGACCTGAGCATCCGGAGCGCTGGTCAAGTGCTTGAGCAACTGATTGGTCAGGGCGCCGAAGTTGACGTCGGTGCCGTTCATCACGCGAGTGGCAGCGAGCACTTCATCGGCCGGACGCCCCGGCATCATCAGTGGCATCCAGTCGGCCATTTTGGCCTTGTCTTCGGTGTATTCCATGTCGGAGAAAGCGTGATGCTTGCTCAGGACATCGAAGCGATCCTTGAGGAACGACACACCTTTGTCGCCCTGCACGAAGCTCAGGTGCGGCACTGGACTGATGAAGGATTTGCACGAACCGAAGGTGCCTTTTTTGGTCAGGTACGACCAGAACTGCTTGGACACTTCGAACTGGGTGTTGATGTGCACGGCTTTCTTGATGTCGACGCTGCCGTCGGCCGCTTGCGGCGTGTAATTCAGCTCGCACAGGCCGGCGTGGCCGGTACCGGCGTTGTTCCACGGGTTGGAACTCTCCGCAGCACCGGAATCCATCAACTCGACGACTTCCAGCTTGATCGCCGGGTCGAGCTCTTTGAGCAGTACTGCAAGGGTGGCACTCATGATGCCGGCCCCAACCAGAACTACGTCGACTGCTTCGTTATGCGCCATTTAACGCGTCTCCAAAATCTGCAGCACCAAATTGTCGGCATGGCTGCCAGGCGATCCGGGGCAGGTCAGTTGTGCCCCAGCTACCGATGGTCAGGTTCGCCATGTCCGAATCTTCGCAATTTTTTGCAACTTCGACGGATGCATGCGGCCTGGCTTCAAGAGCTCCATGAACTCATTTCAGCACGCGGCTGGCAATTCGACTTATGGTCGAGACATCCGTTTGTGCAACCAAATCCGTAGCGGACAGGCTTCAGGCTCCGGTATTCGAGACGTACCCGGTCCTGTGTCGTTGGGCTGTTTCAGACGCTAATGGTGCATGTTCAGACGCAAAACTATTCATTTGCTCGCCACACTCTTGTGAAGTTGTGAAAACCCGTTTTTTTCACGCTCTTTTGAAGACGTGAACCTCAAAAAGGGCTGTGCAGGCTGGCCAAAGGCCGAGCATGACGACAGCTCTGCAGATTCGCGAAAAGTGGGGATTTGCTCAACGAACAGCAAGCGCGCCAGCTTCACTCGATCTGTGTGGGCGGCTCTCTGTGGGCGATTTGGTTGCCAATGCATGCACATTGACGGTGTTGCGGGGCCCGATCAGGAGACGTCCTTATAATCGGGGGGAGATTGTATCGAAGAAATGCAGGGAGTTGGTCGTGTTTAATGACTTTTATTAGACATCCGGTCAGATGCTCAACATCGCATGGGCCCGTGCGCGCGGCTGTTGCTGGATCACGCGGGCGCTGGCAGGCAGTGGCTGGTGCAACCATTTGAGACGAATTTCTTCGATTTCGACCCAGCCATCACCCATCGGCTGCAGGCTGCATTGCTTGAAAGCCTGGCAGTGGCCGTTGCGGTCGAGCAAGGCAAAGCTGCGGTGCAAAGGGCGCGGAGCGAACAAAGAGATCAGATAACGCATGGCGAGTACCTTGCTTGGGGGACTGTTTTGAAGATTGTCAGCCCCCCGTGACATCAAGGTGTATGGGCAGTGAAGAATGTGTGACAGGAACCGCGTTGCGACGGCTTTGTCTGACATTTCAGTATTCACTGTGCGGCGCTGGTTCCCCGCAGTGGCCCACCGCTATACTGCCGGCCTGTTTGTGCCTGATTCTGGAGAGAAGAGCATGTTGCAACGCCTGTTGTTCGGTTTGATCACTGTGACCAGTTTGACGCTGGTCGGCTGCGCCCACAGCCCGCAACAACTGAGCCCGGAACCGAAGCTGACCACTCAGCTGGCCCCGGTCGGCCATGGTCAGCCTGTGGTGGTACGCGTAGCGGATGGTCGTCCGTCGCCAACCCTCGGCACCCGTGGTGGTCTGTACCCTGAGACCAGCGCGATCACCGTGCAGAAAGAGCAGATCCTGCCGAAGTTGCAGGCTCAGGCCGAAGCCGCCGTGCGTCTGCTGGGTTTCACTCCGACCAACAACGCCGCCAACGCGCCGCAGTTGACCGTGACCCTGACTGAGCTGAAATACCAGTCGCCGAAAGAAGGCATGTACGTGACCGAAGCCACCATCGGCGCGACATTCCGCTCCGACGTGCAGAGCGGCAACCGCCGTTACAGCGGCCGTTACGGCGCCTCGCTGGATCAGCGCTTTGGTATGGCGCCGAACCAGGAAACCAACACCAAACTGGTCAGCGATGTACTGAGCGACGCACTGACCCGTCTGTTCAAGGACCCGACTGTCGGCCAGATCCTCGCCGAGTAAGGTTTTCCGCCTGACGTAAAAAAGCCCGGGACCAGTGATGGTTCCGGGCTTTTTTGTGTCAGGCAGCTTGTGAATAGAAGTCGAGCACGCTCACGCCGGTCAGCAAATCAGTCTCCGGTAAATCCGCATGCTGATGCCCGCCCAGCGCGCAATACACCAGCCAGTGACGATCCTGAACATTGAAGGCCAGGCTGCCGACGAGGTTCTGTTGTTCGTCGCTGGGGGTGATGAGGTAAAGACGGTCCTGGTTCTCGGCGTGAAGCATGTCGCGTTCCATGTGGGTTTCGAGGCGCGCATGGTGGTTGATCTACATGACGAAGCTGTGACACAGGACAGCCATCGGTCGATTGTTGCGTTATTTGTCGCAAAGGCTGGGGCAGGGCAGGCAGGTTTGGGTATTATCCGCGGCGCGGTCGTCGGTCTGGCGTCTGCCACACCGGTTTAGTTTGAGGTTTGTGATGTCGCTGCACTTGATGACGCTGTTTACCACCCATCCGGCCAAATTGATCAACCTGCTGGCGCTGCTGTTGGCCTTTCCGGGCAGTTGGCTGCTGCACGCTACCCGCCGCCGTGAACAACGGGCGATGGCCAGCATCGCCGCGCAACGCCAGGCCCAGCCGAACGCCGAGCCGATCATGGATTGGGCGACCTTGCGCATGAACCGGTTTTTCTACCGCTTCGGCTTCGTCTGCCTGGGCCTGGCCCTGATCGTCTCCTGGATCAGCACCCGCTTTTAAAAAGTGTTGGTACAGATTTTGGAACTGCAATTCAATTGTGGATTCAGGTGCTAGGAACCTCTTGCTACCTAAATACCTGGGAAATGTTTTTCGCCATCAGTGGTGGGACCGCGTTGCCAACTTGTCGCGCCCTCGACTGAAGGGAGCCGAAAAACCTATAGCTATAAGGAAATGTTTGGAGAGCTGCGGCCTCTCTAATACTTATTCCACGCATTTGATCTGGGTGCCCAAATCTTCCATTTGAGTAACTAATGCATTTGGTCGTAAGTCCGGCCGCTGGTTTATTCCAAGATAGCCTTCCATAAACATCACTATGGCCACTGTAATTTTTATGGCAGTTTAGGAGTAGTTCAGAGGGCCAGCCTTCTCTTCCTCCCCCTTCGATAGTGCATGAAATTCTGCGAAGGTTGAGTTCAGATAACTTCATTGAACAATGATCTGGATCTACAGAGTCCGTTTCCCCAGCACTAAGTCTGGGTAACCCGGATATCCAGTCTCGCACGGTAGAATAGGGGTTGAGCCCAGGACCGTGCGTTGGCTCTGGAAGTTTAATTTCTTTATGTTTTGATGCAACTAGCACTAGTCGCGAACGTGTTTGTGGTACACCAAACCACAACGCTTGAACAATCTTTGCATCATAGAAATAACCGAGCCTGCTCAAAAGTGAGGTGAAGTTTATGAAGGTTTCACTGTTTAAACAATTTTTCTGCATTCCTGGTACGTTTTCTACAAAAACGTAATCAGGAAGCCAAGCCTCAACAAAGCGACCGAATTCAAGAAGAAGGTTTCTTCTCGGATCCTCCTTGGATTGATGTCGATTTTGCTTTGAGAATGGCTGGCAGGGGGCGCAACCACTGAAAAGGATTGGCCCTTTGGTATCGCGAAGGATTTTTTCTAGCGCGCTTACTGGTAGGTTTCGAATGTCACCCTCAATGAAATCGGCTTCCGGGAAATTATGGCGGTAAGTTTTGGCTGAGTCAGAGTCGATATCAAGGCCAAGCTTGATATTCATTCCTGAGTCTCTGAAGCCGCAACTAGTGCCGCCACATCCTGAGAAGAAGTCAAAAACATTAATAGGCATGGGGTTACTCAATATGCATCTTTAGCGTTTCAATCACGATCAGAAGATCTGGGTTGTTATTATTCACTGTTGCCAGTCTCCGTATCTGAGTTTCAAGGATTTCGTTGCTTCTGACATTTTCGGTGTCCATAAGACCTTTTTCTAACTTGGTTAGTTTTGCATAGCGGTCTTTAGGCGGAAGATTATTGCATGAATTTGATGCGCTGTCATGCTGCATATTTTCCCAAACAAAAACCTCAGGATTTTTTGCTGGGAGATAATATGTTCTCTCTAATACGTAAGAAAGAAAATCCCTTTCGAGTAAGTGTTTCTTGGACTCGAAATTTTTGTCATTACCCCCGTTGAGCGCAAATTCAAATTCTCTCATTTCAGTAAGCTTATATAGCTCGTCTTCTATTTTTTTATGGTCTGTTTGTGGAATGTCCTTTGGGTGAATGATTTTCTTTTTCGGATGCTGGTCTCCGTCTAAATAAAATATTGAATTTGTATCGCCTGTCTGGAATTGAGCTGTCATGCACTTTCCGAATATAGACTTTGCTCCTCCGGGGTAAACAAGTATGTCGAATTGATTTAGTGCTGCAGGGCCGATGGTGCGCAGACACTTTTTGATAATTTCTGCGGCTAATAAGTCCTCGACAAAAATACGTTTTTTATTTTTTGTATTTAATCCTAAGTGGAAAAAAGCTTCTCTCGGTTTAATATTTTGCTCTGCTACTATTTTTCCAGTAGATGGATCATGTTGTAGCAAGATTATTGCGTTCGAAGGAAGTTCGTCCACGATGAATTTTGAATGTGTTCCTATGAATGCTTGATGTTTGTGTTCTAAGCATTGGCCGAATAAGAACTCCATCAATTTAAGTTGCGCTCCAGGATGAAGCGATACCTCTGGCTCGTCTAATACAATAAGGCTGCCGGGTTCACATTCGCATATTTTGTGCACCAGCATAACAACCGCGAATTCGCCGCTGCCAGCAAAAGCTTCGCTGTAGGACAAGTCTGAGGTTTGTAATATTGCAGTATATGAGCAGCTTTCAAATAAATTGTGTTTGATTAATCTTATTTTGAGATACTTTCGCCCAATTATTTCTGAGATGGCATCGAGTTGCTCTTGAGGCAGTTCTTCGTTGGAGATAATCATTTCTTGGCGCTTCTTAAATGGGCGCAAGGATTGAAGGTTTTCTTCGATTACTCTTTTTAGAAGTTTTGATCTTGAGCGTAAATGCTCTTTTGAGGACTTGCTTCTAAGTGACTCTGTCATTGATCCATGGTAAAAAAGTTTATCAAAGGCACTTATCTCACTTCTGAAATCTAATAGTACCAGTTCCTTGTTTATTCCTGCCCATCTGGTTTGCGTTCTTCCTGGAACTTTTTGGCCGGCTTTTAATGTCGGCATTTTTTCCATGTCATCACTAATTAAAGGGCGCGACGGCTCCCAGTAGTCAGGATTTAACGGTTTTCGAATTCGGACCTGTATTACCTCTACAATCTTTTTTGAGTTTTTATCTATATATCCGAATATGTAGCGAGGTCGCCCTCCAGATTCATCTATAGGATCCACCTCGGTGGAGAACCAATGATCTCCGATGTTCTCGGAATGAGGGCAGCATGCGATAGCTCTCAGGACGGAGCTTTTATTTGAGCCGTTTGCTCCTACAATCGCAGTAATAGGGCTGCTGAAGTCTAGTTTCAAATAAGGCGTTAAATTTTTAAAGTGCGGAAACCGAATATGTCGAATGGATGGTTCAAATTGTCCTGCTAAAAAAGCCTTATTAAGTTTCTCAGTTAGATGCATGCTTGAGTCCGTTTGCATGTTTATTTATTAAAATTAGATTTTGATAGTGTTGCAAATAATTAATGCTAGCCGTCTTGGTTGTGATGGCATATCGCCAAGAGTGGCAGAAATTCAGAGGTCCGCCAATAGGTCGTGTGCGCTAATACTAATGGTCAGGAGCGATAAACGCCCTGAGCAGGGCGTTTAGAGTGTTTAAATGACCGCTTAAAGCGGCAATCCAGCCTTCACCCGATACTGATTACGCACCGGCGTCGCATATTGCAGCACCAGATACGGACGGTGCTCTTGCGGGCAGGCGTCCAGTCGGCTTTGCCATTCCTGCTGCGCCTTGGCCAACTCATCCGCCGGGAACACTTCAGCGGCTTTCGGCACCTGCAATTGCGGGTCGGCATCGGTCCACTGCGCATACGCCAGGTAATGCACCGGGAACAGGCGATAGCCGCCGAGAATCTGCTTGTCCATCTCGACCGCCAATTGCTTGGTGTCTTCGAACAGCTGAGTAATCGGCGCCGCAAAGTTCACATGCACGCGGCCTTTATAGCCGGTGATGCCCTTGGCGATGCTCACGTCATCCTCGCCCGGCGCCTTGGCGTAGGTGCCGGTGGTGGCGCGGATATACAGTTCGCGGGCCTTGGCCTGATCGCACGGGTCGTATTCGTAACTGATCGACACCGGGGTCACGTTCAGCGACTGAATGACTTCGCCGAACGGCTCGTCCTTGCGGCTCATGTGGAACATCTTGAGGATCGCCGACTCGGTACGGTCGTCGCCGTCCTTGGCCCGGCCTTCGGCCTGAGCGATCCAGATCGACGCGCAGTCATTGCGGATCGAGTGGTTGATGTAGGCCGAGAGCAACTGATACGCCGCCATCTTCTCGCGACGCCCGGTGATCGAGCGATGCACGATGAAACTCTTGTTCAGGCGCATCAGGTCGCTGACAAACGGCTTTTGCAGCAGGTTGTCGCCAATCGCGATGCGCGGGGTCGGCAGGCCGGCGTGATACACGGCGTAGTTGACGAAGGCCGGGTCCATCACGATATCGCGGTGGTTGGCGATGAACAGATAAGCGCTGCCGGACTTGAATTGCTCGACACCGGTATAGGTCACGCCGTCGGTGGCGCGCTCGATGGTGTGGTCGACGTAAGACTCGACCTTGTCCTGCAAAGTCGCCACCGATGTCACGTCGGCGAACTCACGACGCAGCCGATGGGCTATAAGTGGTTTGAGCATCCAGCCGAAAGCACCGGCGAAACGCGGGAAGCGGAAGTGGGTGAGGATATCTAGAAACGCCTTGTCGCCGAGCAGTCTTGCCAGTACCACAGGTACTTCGCTGTCGTCGTAAGGTCGGATGGCATCGAATTCGCCCATCATGCTCTCTTGTTAGAAACGGCTAGGGTAAGTAAAGGTTTTGATCGAAAACCAACGGGGCACGGTCTGAAAAGTCAGCCAGACAAAAATAGCCCTGCAAATAGACCGGCGATTATACGCACAAGTCACTTGGGAGACCGCGATGCTGGAGAACGCACAGTATGAATGTCCGTATTGTGGTGAAGAGGTCGAAACCACGGTTGATCTCTCCGGCGGAGATCAGACCTATATCGAGGACTGTCAGGTGTGTTGCCGGCCGATCACATTTGTATTGCAGGTTCATGGGGATGAATGGTTTCTCGACGTCCGTAGTGAAAACGAGTGAGGGGTGCGCATGCAGCGAATCTACGAACCGGAAAACCTGATGGAAGGCGAGTTGCTGCAAGGCATGCTCGCCAGTGAAGGTATCGAGGCGCACCTGGTGGGCCGCGATTTGCTCGGGGGCACGGGCGAACTGCCGATCTTCGGCCTGCTGGGGTTGTCCGTCGATAATGATCAGGCTGCTTACGCCCGCGAGTTGATCACCGCGTACAATGCCGCGCTGCCGCTGCCCGGCGATGAACCGGAGAGCTTCCCCGGTACGCTGGTCTGTTAGGCTGACGTTCGTTTTATCCAGAGTCGTGTTGCCCCATGTGTGGACGTTATGCCCTGTTTCGCTGGAACCGTGACTTCGCGGCCCTGCCAGGTTTTCCCGCCGATCAACTGGCGCAGTGGAACATTTCCCCCAATGATTCGGTGTTGATGCTGCGGGCCGAGCCTGACGGTCAGCGCACGCTGGCCCGCGCCCGTTGGGGGCTGACGCCGCCGTGGCTGACGGATCTGTCGAAAACCCCCGCGCATGCCCGGGCCGAAACCGTCGCCGAACAGCCGATGTTTCGCGAAGCGCTGCGCCTGCGCCGCTGCCTGCTGCCGGCCAACGGTTTCTACGAATGGCGCGGCACCCAGCGCAAGCGCCCGTACTGGCTGACGCCGGGGGAGGGCGCTTCACTGTTTTTTGCGGCGATCTGGGAGGCGTACCCGGTGCAGGAACAGGTGTGGCTGAGCACAGCGGTCATCACTCAACCGGCGTCCAGTCAGCGTCGACCGTTGATTCTGGATGAGGCGGGGCAAGCCGCATGGCTCGATCCCGAGACGCCGCTGCATGTCTTGCAGGGTTTGCTCGCCAGCGAACCTGCGGCGCTACGCGAGCGGGTGCTGGCGAACATGGTCAATGATCCCAAGCTCAACGGGCCGGAGTGTCTGACCCCGGGTTGATGGGTTGTCGGAGTTGGCCCCTTCGCGAGCAGGCTCGCTCCCACAGTTGAAATGCATTCCAAAGTGGGAGCGAGCCTGCTCGCGATAAGGTCCGCAGGACCTTCCCGTTATTTCAGACCTTGAACTGGTTGATCAGCCGCCGCTGCTGCTCAGCCAGTTTGGTCAGATCGGCACTCGCCGAACTCGACTCATCCGCCCCGCCAGCCACTTCATTCGCCACTTGCCCGATGTTGATCACGTTGCGGTTGATGTCATCCGCCACCGCACTCTGTTCCTCGGCGGCACTGGCAATCTGCGTGTTCATGTCGTTGATCACCGACACCGCCTGAGTAATCGTTTCCAGCGCCTCGGCCGCTTTCGCCGCGTGCTGCACGCTTTCGTCGGTGCGGTTCTGGCTGTCTTCCATGACCCGCACCACATCGCGGGTGCCCTGCTGCAGTTGCTGGATCATGGTCTGGATTTCTTCGGTGGCTTTCTGGGTTTTCTGCGCCAGATTGCGTACTTCGTCCGCGACCACCGCAAAACCGCGGCCCTGCTCACCGGCGCGGGCCGCTTCGATGGCCGCGTTGAGCGCCAGCAGATTGGTCTGTTCGGCGATCCCGCGAATCGCGGTGAGGATCGCGTTGATGTTCTCGCTGTCCTTGGCCAGCGTTTGCACCACGTCCACAGCCTTGCCGATTTCCACCGCGAGCACGCCAATCGAATTCGACGTATCGCGCACGATTTGCATGCCTTGGCTGGCTGCCTGATCCGCATGATTGGCCGCTTGTGCAGCCTGAGTCGCGTTGCGCGCCACGTCTTGAGCGGTGGCGGTCATTTCCTGCACCGCTGTGGCCACCTGATCGATCTCGGCCATTTGTTTCTGAATGCCGATGTTGGTGCGAATGGCGATGTCTGCGGTGTGTTCCGAAGAATCGCTGACGCTCTGCACCGACGTCACCACTTGCGTGATCATCGCCTGCAACTTGGCGAGGAAGGTGTTGAAGCCTTTGGCGATCGAGCCCAGTTCATCGCTGCGATCACTGCTCAGGCGGCGGGTCAAATCACCTTCACCCTGAGCGATATCGTCGAGCATCGCGACCATTTGCTTGAGTGGCCGGGCGATGCCGTGGCCAACCAGCCAGATCACCAGCAAGCCGAGACCGGCGATGATCAAACCGACCATGGCCATGCCGAAGGTGTCGGATTTGCGCTGAGCGTCTAGGTCCGCCTGAAGTTTTTGCAGATCGGCCATTACCGCGTTGAGTGGCAATTGCAGCATCAATGTCCATTGCGCATCGGTCTGGCCAATGCCGAATGGCAGGTACAGCTCGATGCGGCCCTTTTCCTTGTTGACGGAGTAGGTGACTTCGCCGCGCTTGAGATTGGCCATGTTGGCAATCTGTTGGGCGTCGAGGATATCGCTGACCTTCTCGCCGAATTTGCTCGGGTCCTTGGTGTAGGCAACGATTCGCCCGTTGCCGCCAATCAGGGCCATTTCCCCGGCACCGCTATAGAGCTTCTGGTTGGCGCCGAGCAACATTTCCTGGATGAAGTTCACCGACAGGTCGGCGCCGACGATGCCCTGGAAGGCGCCGTTGAGCATGATCGGTTCAATAAAGGAGGCGAGCATGACGATCTTGTCGCCGACCTTGTACGGGGCCGGATCGATCACGCAGGATTTTTTGCTCTCTTTCGAACACAGGTAATACTCGCTGGCGCGCACGCCGGTCGAGAGGACTTTCTGATCGTCGACGTCCACCAGTTTGTCGAGACCCAGCGTGCCGTCGTCATTGCGGAACCACCATGGCAGGAAGCGCCCGTTGGCCGCGTCGATGCCGGCGACGCTGGTGCCAATGTAGGCCGCGTCGTTGTGGTCCAGCGCGTTTTTTTCCCAGCCGATGTAGGTGCCGAGAATCTTCGGATTCTTTTCGACGTTCTCTTTGATCAGGCTGATCAGTTGTTCACGGCTGACGGTCAGGCGTGGCTGACCGTCAGCGCCCGGCGTGCCGAGCAGGGCGTTGACCCGCACCAGTCCGCCGGCAATCAACAGCGGTGCTTCAAGTTCGCGCTGGATCTGACTGACCTGGGTTTGCGCCAGTGACGTCAGGCGTTGCTCGATGACTTGCTCGAACTGCGCCTGGGTGCGCTGCTGCACCATGTCTTGAGTGCGGGCGCCGGAAAACAGCGCATACAGCACCAGCGCGGCAACCACGCTGAGCACGATGGCGCCGGCCAGGGCGGCCACGGAAAACTGGATCGACTTGAACTTCATGGGAGCTCCGCACGCAAGAGGACGTCTGCGCTGTTGTATCGGCAGCGGGCATTGCGCCATGAGTGGTGCGCGGGGCAATTGCGCGGGGATGTCGTAAACGGATCGCTGCATGACGCAGTGACGCAGGGCTTGTGCGGGTGTGTGAATTTTTTCCTACAGATGTGGCGGGTGTTTTCTGAAAGTAGCTACTGCACGTCTGTTGTATCTGGCGCCGATACAATTACCCGCCTAGGATACGCGGCATGTTTTCAGGGAGCTTTTGAATGAACAAGACATTGGTTGTAAGTGCACTGAGCGCGGCGCTGTTGCTGGCCGGTTGTCAGTCGGTCAACACCACCAGCGGCGGCGCCGTGGGTGTGGAGCGCAAGCAGTACATGTTCAGCATGCTGTCCTCGCAAGAGGTCGACCAGATGTATGCCCAGTCCTATCAGAAGACTGTCGGCGAAGCTTCCACCAAAGGTGTGCTGGACAAGACCAGCAGTGACGCCAAACGGGTTCAGGCAATTGCTGACCGTTTGATCGCCCAGGCACCGAACTTCCGTCCGGATGCGGCGCAGTGGAAATGGGAGGTCAATCTGATCAAGAGCGACGAACTCAACGCCAACTGCGGTCCTGGCGGCAAGATCATTTTCTACACCGGATTGATCGACAGCCTGAAACTCACCGACGATGAAATCGCCGCCGTCATGGGCCATGAAATCGCCCACGCCCTGCGCGAGCACGGTCGTGAAGCGATGTCCAAGGCCTATGGCATTGAAATGGCCAAGCAGGGCGCGGGTGCGTTGCTCGGTCTGGGGCAGGACAGTCTGGCGCTGGCCGACACCGTGGCCAACTACGGCATGACCTTGCCCAACAGTCGTGCCAACGAAAACGAAGCCGACCTGATCGGCCTTGAACTCGCAGCCCGCGCCGGTTACAACCCGAACGCGGCGATCACCTTGTGGAACAAGATGAGCAAGGCATCGGAAGGCTCACCGCCAGAGTTCATGAGCACTCACCCGGCGTCGGCCAGCCGAATTGCCTCGTTGCAGGCGGCGATTCCGAAGGTCATGCCGCTGTACGAACAAGCCCCTAAATCCTAGGATTCATGAGGGCCCTTTGTGGCGAGGGAGCTTGCTCCCGCTCGGCTGCGCAGCAGTCGTAAACCCAGTCAGTGCGGTCTGACTATTGAACCGCATTGGTCGAATTTGGGGCTGCTTCGCAACCCAGCGGGAGCAAGCTCCCCCGCCACAGATTCTGATCGGATCAGTAAACGGGGTTAAACCCAGCCACTGCTCTGCATCGCCTTGTACACCGCAACCACTGCCAGAATCATGAACGCCGAAGCCGCGAGGCGACGGATCAGGGTCAGTGGCAGTTTGTCTGCGGCAAAGTTACCCGCCAGAACCACTGGTACGTTGGCAATCAACATGCCTGCGGTGGTGCCGATAATCACCAGCCACAGATCCGGGTATTGCGCAGCGAGCATCACTGTCGCGACCTGAGTCTTGTCGCCCATTTCGGCAAGGAAGAATGCAATCAGCGTGGTCAGGAACGGCCCGAACTTGCGCGCGCTACTGGTTTCATCGTCGTCCATTTTGTCCGGGACCAAGGTCCACAGCGCGGTGGCGGTGAAGCTTGCGGCAAGAATCCAGTGCAGCGTCGCATTCGAGAAGAAGCTGCCGAACCAGGCGCCTACCGCACCGGCTGCTGCGTGGTTGGCCAGGGTGGCGGCGACGATGCCGGCGATGATCGGCCACGGTTTGCGGAAGCGGGCGGCGAGAATCAGCGCGAGCAGTTGCGTCTTGTCGCCGATTTCGGCCAAGGCAACGATTGCGGTGGGAACGAGTAACGAGTCCAGCATCAGGATTTCCTAAGGGGCGGGTCGACACGGCTATGACACGTACAGCCTTCCCGCCCCGGGTAAGGTGTTCGTGTCATAGGTCTTGTCAAACCCTGCGATCCGTCTGTTGCGGACGCTTGGGTCGCATACGCCATGATCTGAGGATCAAGTATGTTGACGTATGCCGGACGAGCATGGCGCTCGTGGGAGACTACTCCCCTAGGACGGAGCGGATTCTGCCTAGGCAGAATCCATTCGGCAAGTGCTAATTTTCAGCCGCGCTTGGCCCGGTAAATCCGGAAACCATTGCCTTCAGCCTTGATCGCACACACGCCAAGATGCTCTTCGATCAGCGGTTGGTACTTCAGGAAGCTGTTCGCAACCAAGCGCAGTTCGCCGCCGTTTTTCAGATGTTTTGCCGCTTTTCGCAGCAAGTTCTCGGTAGCGAAATAATCGGTGTGTACGCCGACATGGAACGGCGGGTTGCTCAGGATCGCGCTCAAACCCATCGGCGCGGCATCAATTCCGTCACCGGTCAGCACCTCGGCTTCCAGACCGTTGGCAGCCAATGTCAGACGACTGCTGGCGGCAGCGAAGGCATCGACGTCGAGCAACGTCACCTGGTTGTGCGGATAACGACGTTTGACCGCCGCGCCCAACACGCCGGCACCGCAACCGAAATCCAGCAGATGACCGCTTGGCAGTTTGTCCAGATGCTCCAGCAGCAGGGCGCTGCCGCGATCCAGTCGACCATGGCTGAACAC
Organism: Pseudomonas sp. McL0111; assembly: GCF_052567255.1. Lineage (NCBI taxonomy): Bacteria > Pseudomonadati > Pseudomonadota > Gammaproteobacteria > Pseudomonadales > Pseudomonadaceae > Pseudomonas > Pseudomonas sp. McL0111. Next base: position 2,645,695 of record NZ_CP199585.1, read on the forward strand.
GCCCGGCAGGCTGATGACTTTCAACGGGCCTTCGGCCAATGGCAGCTCGTAAGTTTGCGCCAGGCTTTCCAGCGATTTGGCTTCTGGAGCATTGGCCACGGTGACTTGCCACAGTTGGCAGTGACGCGCGCTGTCGAGCTTGCGCGGCTTGCCGAACGGGTTTAGTTGCTTGGATGCACCCTCGATGCCGCTGCGTTTTTCGCCGACCAGAAACACTTCGCGTCCGGCCAGACGTGCGGCCACGGCGTTGAGGATGTAGTCGGTCAGGTCCTTGGACTTGGGCAGAAACACCACCGCGCTGTCGAACTCGCGCTCCGGGACGTTCACGCCGAAATGGCTGCGGCCCTCGAAACGGGCGTCGAGCGCGGTTTGATCGCCGGCATGCCAGCACCAGCCGAATGAATTGGGCAGGCGTCCCAGCAGATCGTCGGCGGGCAAACCGGCCAACAACAACGAACCCTGGAATAACTCGGGCTGACGAAGCAGTACTTCACTGCGCGGGTCCATGACTGCTCCTTGAAAAAAAGTGCCGCAGTTTATCAACTGACGACCCGCAGCGCCTTAGCGCTGAAGAACGCCTGAGCGTTTTCGCTCAGTTGACCGACGATGCGTTGCCGCGCCTCGCGGCTGCCCCAGGCGTTGTGCGGCGTGACGATCAGACGCGGAATGTCCGCCGCCAACAGCGGATTGCCCTGGGTTGGTGGCTCGACGCTCAATACATCGGTCGCGGCGCCGCCGAGATGACCATTGCGCAGGGCATCGGCCAGAGCCTGTTCGTCGATCAAACCGCCACGGGCAGTGTTGACCACAAATGCCCCGGGCTTCATCGCTGCCAGTTCGCGAGCACCGATGAAGTGGCGGGTGTGTTCGTTGAGCGGGCAGTGCAGGGTCAGGGCGTCGATCTGTGGCAGCAATTCATCCAGCGGCAGACGATCAGCGCGGGCCGGACGTCCGGGAATCTGCCCCAGCAGCACGCGCATGCCGAAGGCTTCGGCCAGTTGCGCGACTGCGCCGCCGAGTTCGCCGTGACCGAGCAGGCCGAGGGTTTTGCCTTGCAGTTCGACAATCGGGTAGTCGAGGAGGCAGAACTGTTTCGCTTGCTGCCAGCGACCTTCGCCGACGGCTTTCTGATAATCGGCCAGGCGTGTAGCGAGGTTCAGCAGCAGCATGATGGTGTGCTGCGCCACCGACGGCGTGCCGTAACCCTGGCAATTGCACACGGTGATGCCGTGAGCGCGGGCGGCAGCGAGATCGACGTTATTGGTGCCGGTGGCGGCGATCAGAATCAGTTTCAGATCCGGGTTGGCGGCCATCGCTGCGGCATCGATCAGGATCTTGTTGCTGATCGCCACCGTTGCACCTTGCAGACGTTCGGCGACTTGCTCGGGCTGTGTCTGGGAAAACAGTTGCAGCTCACTGAAGCAGGCGCGCAAAGGACTGAGGTCGAGGTCGCCCAGATCCAGCGAAGGGTGATCGAGGAATACGGCGCGGCGCGGGTTCGTCATCAACTGTACCTTTTGTGCTTTGAACGGAAGGCGTAATCTGCCGAGCCTACCAGATGAAACAATTGGTTACGCAGAGCACTAAAGTCTCATGCGATGTCCCTGCTGATCACAACCCTGTGGTGAGGGGATTTATCCCCGTTGGGTCGCGAAGCGGCCCTGAAGCTGCCCCAAAGGAGCCCCCATGTACTGGACCGAGTTCTTGACCGTTGCACTGATCCACTTGTTGGCCGTCGCCAGTCCCGGGCCGGACTTTGCCGTGGTGGTGCGCGAAAGCGTGACCCACGGTCGCCGCGCCGGCACCTGGACTGCGCTGGGTGTGGGCACAGCGATCTTTCTGCATGTCGGTTATTCGCTGCTCGGTATCGGCCTGATCGTGTCGCAGTCGATCGTGCTGTTCAACGCCTTGAAATGGGCGGCTGCCGCTTACTTGCTGTACATCGGTTTCAAAGCCCTGCGTGCGCAACCGGCGAAAACCGTCACCGATGATCTGCACAAGGAAGTCGGTGAGCGCACCGCTCGCGGCGCCTTCACTTCAGGCTTCGTGACCAATGGTCTGAACCCGAAAGCCACGCTGTTTTTCCTCTCGCTGTTCACCGTGGTAATCAATCCGCACACGCCGCTGAGCGTGCAGGCCGGTTACGGGATTTACCTGGCCGTGGCGACCGCGCTGTGGTTCTGCCTGGTAGCGATGCTGTTCAGTCAGCAACGCGTACGCGCCGGTTTCGCCCGCATGGGCCACTGGTTCGACCGCACCATGGGCGCCGTACTGATCGCCATCGGCGTGAAACTCGCGTTCACCGAGATGCATTGATTGAGCTGAGCTGGTTCAGGGCGTTGAGATATTCCCGGGGATTCTCCCCAAGCAAACGGCGAAACATCGCGCTGAACGCCCGCGCGCTGCCGTAACCCAGATCCCGCGCCACGCTCTGCACGCTGTCCCCGGCGAGCAGGCGGGGCAGGGCTTCCATCAGGCGCAGTTGCTGGCGCCAGGCATTGAAATTCATCTGCAATTGTTGCTGGAATAGCCGCGCCAAAGTGCGAGAACTGGCGCCGACTTCCTGCGCCCAGTCCTCAAGCGTGTTCGGGTGATCCGGCGTTCTCAGCAGCGCCAGACAGATGCTTTGCAGGCGTCGGTCGCTGGGCAGCGGAATGTGCAGCGGCAGGTTTTCCAGACGTGCCAACTCTTCGAGCATCAAGCGCTGGATCAACGGATTGTCGGCATGCGGCGGGCCTTGCACGGCGCGCAGAATCAGTTCGCGCAGCAACGGCGTGACCGCCAGCACGCAGCACTGTTGCAGATTGGCCGGCGACAGTTCAGGGGCGATGAACAGCGAGCGCATCAGCACATCGCCGGACATGAAAATCTCGTGCTCGACTTCAGGTGGAATCCACACCGCCCGCGATGGCGGAATCACCCACGCACCTTGCGCCGTGACCACGCGCATGACGCCGCTTGCCGCGTAAAGCAATTGTGCTTCGCGGTGCAGGTGCATTGGCTGATGAGCGCCGTCGAGATAATCCCGAGGGTAGGCGCTGACAGGCCCGTGTTCAAAGTGGCTGATTAACATGTCTGGTTCGATGACTTGTTTGGCAGGAATGCGCTTTTTCGCCAACTTAGCATAAGCCCTTCAAAACAACCGATAACAACCACTTGAAGCGTGCCGCGATGAATCAATCCAGAAACGTCATTCGCTACATCAACGCAGCGCATGTGATCGATCACATGTTCATGCTGATTTTCCCCGCCGCGATCCTCGGCATGACCCAGGCATTCGCCCTCGATTATGCAGCCCTGATCGGCCTGTCGCTGGGCGGTTTCATTGCGTTTGGCGCCTGCTCGCTACCGGCCGGCTGGCTGGGCGATCACTGGAGCCGGCGGCAGATGATGCTGGTGTTTTTCTTCGGCATCGGTGCGGCGGCGATCTTCACCGGGTTGAGCAACAGTCCGACGATGCTGGTGATCGGCCTGACCCTGATCGGGATTTTTGCCGCGATCTACCACCCGGTGGGCACGGCGATGTTGGTGGCGTACGCCGAAAACCGTGGCCGCGAAATCGGTATCAACGGTATGTGGGGCAACCTTGGTGTGGCGTTTTCGGCGCTGATCACCGGATTGCTGGTGGCGCAGTTTGGCTGGCGTTCGGCATTTATCCTGCCGGGTGTGGTGGCGATTGTGCTGGGTATCGGCTTTGCCTTGCAGGTGCGTGAAGAGCCGATCCCGAAACGCCCGCACACCGCGCTCAAGGGCGCTGCCGGACAGCGCATTTCGATGGTCATGGTGTTCGGCGTGCTGGCACTGGCCACCGCGACGGGGGGTGTGGTGTTCAACGCGACGACGATGACTTATCCGAAACTGTTTCAGGAGCGTTTGCATGAACTGTTCGCTTCGCCGCAGACGCTGGGTGTGGTGGTCAGTCTGGCCTATGCGTTTGGTGCTGTTGCGCAGTTGAGCATCGGACGCGTGTTGCACCGGGTCAGTCTGAAATGGCCGTTCATTGTGTTGACCCTGTGTCAGGCGCCGCTGTTGTTCGCGCTCGCCTATGCCGACGGCTGGGTGGTGATCGCCCTGGGTGCGGCGTTCATGTTCGTGGTGTTCGGTCAGGTGACGGTGAATGATTCAATGGTCGCCAATTTCGTCGCGCCGCACTGGCAATCGCGGGTCTTCGCCCTGCGTTACTGCTTGTCGTTTGGTGCCAGTGCGACGGCGATTCCGCTGATTTCTTATGTCGAACCGCGCCATGGGTTTGTCGGGCTTTACCTGGTCCTCGCCGGATTCGGCGTGTTGACCTTCCTCGCTGCGCTGGTTTTCCCACGCACACCTTCCGAAGCAGCCGTCGGACAAATGGCCTGATCGGTGACGAATCCTTGCAAATGCTGGCGCAAAGCTAGCATTTGTACGGCTCTGCAAATCATTCCTTTGGCTGATTTGGCTGGCGTATAAGGGTTCTAGAGTACAAATCTCTATGCCAACACCGTGCAGCCAGAAAAGGGATTCATATGTTGCAGACTCGCGTCATTCCCCCGGCCGATGGGGCCTACCAGTATCCATTGCTGATCAAACGGCTGCTGATGTCCGGCGCCCGTTACGAGAAAACTCGCGAGATCGTTTACCGTGACCAGTTGCGCTACAGCTATCCGACCCTGATCGAACGCGTTGCGCGGCTGGCCAACGTACTGACGGCTGCCGGCGTCAAGGCCGGTGACACGGTGGCGGTGATGGACTGGGACAGCCATCGTTATCTGGAATGCATGTTTGCGATTCCAATGATTGGCGCGGTGATTCACACCATCAACGTGCGCCTGTCGCCCGAGCAGATTCTCTACACGATGAACCACGCCGAGGACCGCTTTGTGCTGGTCAACAGTGAGTTCGTCGGGCTGTATCAAGCGATTGCGCCACATCTGACCACGGTCGAGAAAACCCTGCTGCTGACGGATCTGCCGGAGAAAACGGCTGAACTGCCGAATCTGGTCGGCGAGTATGAGCAACTGCTGGCCGCCGCCAGTCCGCAGTACGATTTCCAGGACTTCGACGAAAACTCGGTCGCGACCACGTTCTATACCACCGGCACCACGGGCAACCCGAAAGGTGTGTATTTCACCCATCGGCAACTGGTACTGCACACCATGGGCGTGGCGACGATCATGGGCGCCATCGACAGTGTGCGACTGCTCGGCACCAACGACGTGTACATGCCGATCACGCCGATGTTTCACGTACATGCCTGGGGCCTGCCGTATGTAGCGACGATGCTCGGGCTCAAACAGGTTTACCCGGGACGTTACGACCCGGAGTTCCTGGTCGAGTTGTGGCGCAAGGAAAAGGTCACGTTCTCCCATTGCGTACCGACCATCCTGCAAATGTTGCTGAATGCCAAAGGCGCGCAGAGCACCGATTTCGGCGGCTGGAAAATCGTTATCGGCGGCAGTGCGCTCAATCGCACGCTGTATGAAACGGCCAAGGCGAAGGGCATTCAACTCACCGCGGCGTACGGCATGTCGGAAACCGGTCCGCTGGTGTCCTGCGCGCATCTCAACGATGAGTTGATGGCTGGCAGCGAAGACGAGCGCACCACTTACCGGATCAAGGCCGGGGTGCCGGGGCCGCTGGTGGAAGCGGCGATTGTCGATGGCGACGGCAACTTCCTCCCGGCCGATGGCGAAACCCAGGGTGAGCTGGTGCTACGTGCGCCGTGGCTGACCGAAGGTTATTTCAACGAACCGCAGAAGGGCGCCGAACTGTGGGCTGGCGGCTGGTTGCACACCGGCGACGTAGCGACGCTGGACAGCATGGGCGTGATCGACATTCGCGACCGGATCAAGGATGTGATCAAGACTGGCGGCGAGTGGATCTCCTCGCTGGACCTCGAAGACCTGATCAGTCGTCACGCGGCGGTACGCGAAGTAGCAGTGGTGGGGATCGCCGATCCGCAGTGGGGCGAGCGTCCGTTTGCCTTGCTGGTGATCCGCGAAGGGCACGTGATTGGCGCACGCGAACTCAAGGAGCACCTCAAGCCATTCGTGGAATTGGGGCATCTGAGCAAGTGGGCGATTCCAAGTCAGATCGCCCTTGTTACTGAAATTCCCAAGACCAGTGTCGGCAAGCTCGACAAGAAGCGCATCCGCCTCGACATCACCGAGTGGCAGACCAACAACAGCACCTTCCTCTCGACGCTTTGAGCGTCCGCTGGCGCGCCGAAAACGGCGCGCCAGACCCACCAAGCAAGCGCTTGCCTTGTTAAATCCGAATTTTCAGCCATCCTTGCGGGGCCGACGTGTGTCGGACTGGCGAAAGGACTGTTCCAGAGTGGTCAGCAGCTGCAAATCACACTTTAGAGGGATCAAGCTGTACCCCCTGCTGGCTATAGTCCGCTCAAGGATTTTTAAGAACGGAGCACACGCACTAAACGGGGCGAGCAACTCTGGAGCGAATTCGGGCAGCCCTGGCGCCCGGTCACTCCACAGCGTTTTTAAAAGTACTCACTGCCATAACAATAATGCACATGGAGTAGCGTCGATGACCTCAGTAAACCAGTTCTGGCGCCGGGCGAAATTGCCTCTGGCAGTCAGTCTTGCCTCTACGCTCGCCGGGCCCGCATTCGGCGTCAGTTTCAACGTCGGTGAAATCGAAGGCCAGTTCGACTCTTCGCTCTCCCTGGGCATGAGTATTTCGACCCAGCAGCCGAACAAGGATCTTATTGGGGTCAACAACGGCGGCAAGGGCTTGTCCCAGACCTCCGATGACGGCCACTTGAACTTCAAGAGCGGGCAAGCCTTCTCGAAAATCTTCAAGGGTATCCATGATCTCGAGCTGAAATACGGCGATACCGGGATCTTCGTCCGGGGCAAATACTGGTACGACTTCGCGCTGCAAAACCAGGACCTGGAATACAAGAACGTCAGCAACGATCATCGTGATGTAGCGGCCAGGTCTTCAGGCGGGCAGATCCTCGACGCCTTCGTTTACCACAACTACTCCATTGCCGATGAACCAGGTTCGGTGCGTCTGGGCAAGCAAGTGGTCAACTGGGGTGAAAGTACCTTCATCGGTGGCGGCATCAACTCGATCAACCCGATCGACGTGTCCGCGTTCCGCCGTCCGGGTGCCGAAATCAAGGAAGGCCTGATTCCGGTCAACATGTTCTACGTGTCGCAAAGTATTACCGAGAACCTGTCTGCCGAAGCCTTCTACCAGATCGATTGGCAGAAGACCGTTACCGATAACTGCGGCACCTTCTTCTCTCAGCCAGACATCGTGACCACCGGTTGCGACGACAACCTGCGAGTACTGAACAAGCGTTCGACCATTCCGGGCATCGCGCTCGGCCCGTTGGCAGCTGCCGGCGTGGACGTCAACGAAGAAGGTGTACTGGTCAATCGCTCACCTAACCGCAATGCGCGTGACAGCGGTCAGTGGGGTGTTTCCACCAAGTACATGTTCGATCCGCTGGCCACCGAATTCGGTGCCTATTTCATGAACTACCACAGCCGTGCGCCGATCTTCAGCGCCACCGGTGCGCCACAGTCGATTTATAACGGCGTAGCGGCATTGCCGGGTCCATTCCAGGCGCTGGGGCCATTGGTGGTCGCGGGTAACTCGAAGTACTTCATCGAATACCCTGAAGATATTCGCCTGTACGGTTTGAGCTTCTCTACCACTCTGCCTACCGGCACTGCGTGGAGCGGTGAGGTCAGCTACCGTCCGAACGCGCCGGTACAGCTGAACTCCACCGACATCCTGTTCGCCGGTGTGCGTCCATTGGGCGGTGCGTTGACCAACGCCTCGCTGCTCAATGGCGTTCCAGGCCAGGACCTGCACGGCTACAACCGTAAGGAAATCACCCAGTTCCAGACCACTCTGACGCACTTCTTCGATCAGGTGATGGGCGCCAACCGTCTGACTCTGGTAGGTGAAGTCGGCGTGACTCACGTCGGCGGTCTGGAGAGCAAATCCGACGCCCGTTACGGTCGCGATCCGGTGTTTGGTCCAGGTGAGCTGCCGGCTACCGGCGGCCTCGATACCTGCTCGCAGATACTCAACACCTCCACCATCAACGGTGCCGGACCTGGCGCATCGACCGCCAACAAAAGCACCAACTGCAACAACGACGGGTTCACCACCGCTACTTCGTGGGGCTATCGCGGTCGTGCCATCTGGGACTACAGCGACGTATTTGCCGGTGTGAACCTGAAGCCGAACGTGGCCTGGTCGCATGACGTCAAGGGCTACTCGCCAGGCCCTGGCGGCAACTTCGAAGAAGGTCGCAAGGCCGTCAGCCTCGGGGTTGATGCCGAATACCAGAACACCTACACCGCGAGCCTTAACTACACCAACTTCTTTGGTGGCGACTTCAGCACGGTGGATGATCGCGACTTCGTTGCCCTCAGCGTCGGCGTGAACTTCTAAGCACAGTTTTTTCAGGACGAACACACATATGAAAATAACAAAGAGTCTGTTCCACGTCGGTGTTCTGGGGCTTTCACTGCTGGCGACCAGCGTGATGGCGGCGGTACCTGCTGCTGAAGCCGACAAGTTGGGCAAGAGCCTCACGCCGATGGGCGCTGAAATGGCGGGCAACGCCGACGGGTCGATTCCGGCCTGGAAACCGCTGCCGAAAAATGCCGGCACCGTCGATAGCAAAGGCTTCCTGTCGGACCCGTACGGCAGTGAAAAACCGCTGTTCACCATCACCGCGCAGAACGTCGACCAGTACAAGGACAAGCTTGCTCCGGGCCAATACGCGATGTTCAAACGTTACCCGGAAACCTTCAAGATGCCGGTTTACCCGTCCCATCGCGGTTCTACCGTGCCGGATGACGTATTCGCCGCCATCAAGAAAAACGCCACGACCACCAATCTGGTCGCGGGCGGCAACGGTCTGGAAAACTTCGATACTGCCGTGCCGTTCCCGATCCCGAAAACCGGTCTGGAAGTCATCTGGAACCACATCACCCGCTATCGCGGTGGCAGCGTGACCCGTCTGGTAACCCAGGCGACGCCGCAGACCAACGGCTCGTTCAGCCTGGTGTACTTCCAGGATCAGTTCGTGTTCCGCGACAAGATGAAGGACTACGACCCGAAAAATCCGGGCAACGTGTTGTTCTACTTCAAGCAGAAAGTGACTGCGCCGGCACGTCTGGCAGGTACCGTCCTGCTGGTGCACGAAACCCTCGACCAGGTGAAGGAACCGCGCAAGGCGTGGGTGTATGCAACGGGTCAGCGCCGTGTACGTCAGGCACCACAAGTGTCCTATGACGGTCCGGGTACAGCGGCGGATGGTCTGCGTACCTCCGACAACCTCGACATGTACAACGGTGCTCCGGATCGCTACGACTGGGCGCTTGAAGGCAAGAAAGAGATCTACATTGCCTCCAACAGCTACAAGATCGATTCGCCGACCCTCAAATACGCCGACATCATCAAGGCCGGCCACATCAATCAGGACCTGACTCGTTACGAGCTGCGTCGCGTCTGGCATGTGGTGGCAACCTTGAAACCGGGTCAGCGTCACATCTACGCCAAACGTGACTTCTACATCGACGAAGACACCTGGCAGGCAGCAGTCATCGACCATTACGACGGTCGTGGTCAACTGTGGCGCGTAGCCGAGGCGCATGCCGAGGACTACTACGACAAGCAAGTGCCTTGGTACGCACTGGAAGCCTTGTATGACCTGCAATCGGGTCGTTACCTGGCGCTGGGTATGAAGAACGAAGAGAAGCAGGCCTATGACTTTGGCTTCTCCGCCAGCAAAAGCGAATTCCAGCCGGGCAACCTGGGCCAGGACGGTATCCGCTAAGCTTTGACCCGAGGCCGCATCCTCGAAAAAACGCCCCGACTGGTTCGGGGCGTTTTTTTTGCGTAGCCTTTTTGTAGCCATTTGTAGCAACGACCTTCATAAGCGCTCCGTTTAAGGCTAGGCTGCGGACATCTGCTACGCCGCCAACAGCCATTCCAACAAGAGCCGGCCATGACTGATCTGTCCCCACTTCCGGGTCCTGCAAGCGTTGCCGTCGCGGCACTGGACGGGCGTTTTTTTCGCCCGCCGCTACCTGATGGCTATGTATTGCGACCACGTCTGTGCGAGCGCCTCCAGGCCGGGCTCGGTGGCCGATTATTGCTGGTCAGCGCCCCGGCCGGGTTCGGCAAGAGTTCGCTGGCGGTGGAGTTTTGCCAGAGCCTGCCGGCGCATTGGCAAAGTCTGTGGCTTGGCCTGAGTCCGCGAGATAACGATCCGGGGCGTTTTCTTGAGCGTTTGCTGGAAGGTTTGCAGGATTACTTTCCGCAACTGGGCAGCCGTGCGCTGGGCCTGCTGAAGATGCGTCAGCGGCACCAGCCATTCGCTTTCGAAGAATGGCTCGACGGTCTGCTCGATGAGCTGGCGGTGCATCTGCAACCGGCGGCACCTCTACTGCTGGTACTCGACGACTATCATCTCGCACAAGGCCCGGTACTCGACCGTTGCCTGCAATTTTTCCTCAATCATTTGCCCGATGGCCTGTTGGTCATGGTCACCAGCCGTCAGCGGCCGGACTGGCATCTGGCGCGTTTACGCCTGTCCCGGCAACTGCTCGAACTGCATGAGCAGGATCTGCGCCTGACCCATGACGAAGCCCTGACTCTGCTTGATCGCCACAGCACCTCATTGCGCGGCGAGGCGTTGGAGAATCTTATCCAGCGCAGCGAAGGCTGGGTGGCCGGGCTGCGTTTCTGGCTGCTGGCGGCGTCCGAGGCGGGGAACGACGCGGCGCTGCCGCTGGCATTGAACGGCGGGGAAGGGCTGATCCGCGAATACCTGCTGGAAGAGGTCATCGATTGCCTGCCTGCCGAGGTGCAATCGTTCCTTTACGAGACGGCGCCACAGGAGCGCTTTTGCAGCGAGTTATGCGACGCGGTGCGCGAGTCCCACGACAGTGCCGAGATCCTGCGATTCCTGTTGGCGCATCAGGTGTTTCTGGTGCCGCTGGACGAACACGGACACTGGTATCGCTATCACCATTTGTTTTCCGATCTGCTGCGCAGTCGGCCGATTGCTCAGGCAATGGTGCCGACCGCCACCCTGCATCTGCGTGCCTGCCGCTGGTTCAATGCCCAAGGCTTGCTGGACGAAGCGGTGGAGCAGGCGTTGCGCGCCGGTCACCTCGATGTCGCGGCGAATCTGGTGCAAAACCTTTCCGAGGAACAACTGCTCGCCGAACAGAACGTCGGCATGTTGTTGCGCTGGAAAATGGACTTGCCCGACAGCCTGCTGATCAGCACGCCGCGCTTGATCGTGCTTTACAGCTGGGCGCTGGGGCTGGCCTGTCAGCTGGATGCCGCCGAAGAGTTGGCCAGCCACCTCAGCCGTTTTCTGCCGGCGCCATCGGCCTCCGCGCAAAAGTCGATGCTCGCGCAATGGCTGGCGCTCAGCGGGATCATCGCTCGCGGGCGTGGTCAGCGCGAGCTGACGCAACGCTACTGCAGCGAAGCGCTGGAGAGCCTGCCGCTCAAGCGTTACGGCCAGCGCCTGATGTGCCTGTCGACCTTGTCCAATCTGGCAATTGCCGACGGTGATCTGTGGCGCGCCCGGGGCTTGAATCGTGAATCCCTGGAGCTGGCGCAGCGGGTCGGCAATCCGTTGTTCGAAGCGCTGGCGCATTACGATCGCGCCCGGGTTTTGCAGGCACGCGGCGAGATTCTGCGCTCGCTGGATGAAGTACATCAGGGCCTTGAGCGCCTGCGCGGATTATCCCCGCAGCGCCTGTACGCCGTGCGTGCCCGGCTGACGCTGTACGAAGGTTTTCTGCTGGCCATGCGCTTGCAACCTGTGGCCGCTCGAACGCGTTTACTGGCTGGCCTCAGTGAAGCGCGAGCCTGTCGGGATATCAGCGTGTTGATCGGTCACTGCGTGATTGCCCGACTGGACGGCATCAGCGGCGAGTTCGCCAAGGCTTTCGCCGAACTGGCCGAAGCCGAACGGCTGATGCACATCTGGGACGTACCGCCGATCTACTATCTGGCGATGATCACTCTGGTCAAATGTGAGTTGTGGCTGGCACAGGGACGTACTGATCTGGCCGAGGCCTGGCTGGCGCGTCTGGGTCAGACTTACACCGGTGATCGCGCAGCAGCGCCGCCGGAATTTCATCCGCAATTGCCGCTGCATGTCGAGTTGCAACAGGCGTTGCTGGAGGTGATTCAAGGGCAGCCGATGCTCGCTGAAGGGCGACTGAACGTGCTGCTGGAAAACGGTCAGCAGACGGGGCGGCAATTACTCAGCGTGATGGCACTGACGCAGAAAGTGGCGTTACTGCTGGCGGGCGGTCGCGAACCGGAGGCGCGCAAGACGTTGAGCCAAGCGCTGGAAGCGGCGGCTGGCGGAGTGCTGCAACCATTCGATTGTCTGGTGAAAGAACACGGGGACTGGTTTCGTGGCCAGCTAGCCAATTCGCCGACGCTGGCGGGGCAACAATTGGTCGAACATTTCCCGATTGCTACAGCTCGTCCGCTCATGGAATTTGGCACCACCGAGCAGCTCAGTGGTCGCGAGTTGGCAGTTCTGCGGCTGATTGCTCAAGGCTGCTCGAATCAACAGATCAGCGAGCAACTGTTCATTTCGCTGCACACCGTGAAAACCCATGCCAGCCATATCAATAGCAAACTGGGGGTTGAGCGGCGTACGCAAGCGGTGGCGCGGGCGAAGGAGCTGGGTGTACTGAGTTGATCGAATTACAGCGTTCAGCCAGTGATGGAACTGAAGTGAAAAACGACTGGTATCCTGTCGCATCGACTCGACTTGAGCTTCCACGATGAACATCCCGGCCACCACGCTGATCCGCGAAACCTTCCCCGTCGGCCCGTTGCAGTGCAACTGCACGATCATCGGCGACCCGATCACCAAGAAAGCCATCGTCGTCGATCCGGGCGGCAATCCTGATCTGATCATGGCGCGCCTCGATGCGCATGGCCTGAAAGTGGTCAGCATCATCCACACCCATGCCCATCTCGATCATTTCCTCGCCTCCGGGCAGATGAAAGAAAAGACCGGCGCGACCCTGCATCTGCACAAGGAAGACCAGTTCCTGTGGGACAACCTCGAGATGCAATGCCAGATGTTCGGCGTGCCGTATGTTCCCGTGCCGGCCCCGGATCGCTGGCTCAGCGACGATGAAGAACTGGCCTGCGGCTGCGGCGTGGCACTGCATACGCCGGGACATACGCCAGGTTCCATGAGCTTTTGGTTTTCCGAGGCTAAGCTGTTGATTGCCGGCGACACGTTGTTTCGTCGCGGAGTAGGGCGCACGGATTTGTGGGGCGGCGACCAGGCGACCATCGTGCGATCGATCAAGCAGCGGCTGTACACCCTGGACGAGGACGCGACGGTTGTTACCGGGCATGGTCCGGATACGCGTCTGGGTGATGAAATGCGTGAAAACCCGTTTGTGCGGGCTTAAACATTTTGTCACGAGCTTGCGGCGGAATTTTTATGCATTGTCATGATCCAACGCCCGCATAGGTCTATTGCCAATTGGCCGCTGCACCACAGAATGCAAAAAAGTAGGAGCTCTCCATGTTCACCAAGCGTCGTTTGATTATTGTCGCTACTGCCGTGGCCTTGTTGTCCGGCTGCGCCTCGCCCAACCCGTATGACAATCAAGGGCAGGCCGACGGTGGCTCTCAGGGTATGAGCAAAACCGCCAAATACGGTGGTCTCGGTGCTTTGGCCGGTGCACTGGCCGGTGCCGCGATCGACCACAACAACCGTGGCAAGGGGGCCTTGATTGGCGCTGCGGTTGTCGGTGCTTCGGCCGCCGGTTACGGTTATTACGCCGACAAGCAGGAAGCCAAGCTGCGTGCCAGCATGGCCAATACCGGGGTTGAAGTGCAGCGCCAGGGCGATCAGATCAAGCTGATCATGCCGGGCAATATCACTTTCGCCACCGATTCGGCGAACATCGCGCCAAGCTTCTATCAGCCACTGAACAACCTGGCGAACTCGCTCAAAGAGTTCAACCAGAACCAGATCGTGATCGTCGGCTACACCGACAGCACTGGCAGCCGCCAACACAACATGGATCTGTCGCAACGTCGTGCGCAGAGCGTGGCGACTTACCTGACTTCGCAAGGTGTCAGCGGTGCCAACCTGTCGGCCCGTGGCGCAGGCCCGGATAATCCGATCGCGAGCAACGCCGATGTGAATGGCCGTGCGCAGAACCGTCGGGTTGAAGTCAACCTGCAGCCGATCCCGGGCCAGCAGTATGGTGGTCAGCAGCCACAGCAAATGCAGCCGGGTACGGTTCAGCAGTATCCGTAACCGATAGCCTGAATGAAGAAATGCCCGGTCCTGTGACCGGGCATTTTTGTGTGTGGTCTGTGCCGGCCCCTTCGCGGGCAAGCCCGCTCCCACAGGGTTATTTATTGAACACAAATTCTGTGAACGACATCAATCACTGTGGGAGCCGGGCTTGCCCGCGAAGAGGCCGGCGCAGGCAATGAAGATTGCAGATACAAAAAAGCCCCCGGACAACAGGATTGTCCGGGGGCTTTTTCTTGGCGCGAAGGCTGATTACTTCTTCAGACCATAATGCTCATCGAGCATCCCCGGAGCGTTCGGGGTTTTCGGTGCGTAGTCACGCGGTGGCTCCTGATCGCGCGGAGGCGTCAGGCGTTCGCGTGGTGCCTGTGCCGCATCGGAATGCAGGGAGGCGAGCAAGCGTTGACGGGTCTGCTCGTCCAGGGCCAGACGATTGGCACCCTCGGCGAGATGATCCTGCACTTCCTGATAGCTCTGGGTCAGCTTCTTGACCAGATTGGCAGTGCTGTTGAAGTGGGTGACCACCTCGTTCTGATAACTGTCGAAACGTTCCTGAATATCATCCAGTTGACGCTGCGTGCGGCTTGGCGCGGCATTTGGCGCGACGCGAGCGATCAGGAAACCAATGGCGACACCCACAACCAGGGCAAGAGTCGGTAACAACCAAACTAAGAGCGAGTGTTCCACGAGTCCTTCCTCTATAAACGGCTTTGCTTTACGTTAACGGCTCGAACCTGCGCTGTATACCGCGATTCACTCGCAATAGATTGGCACAGACAATTTGCTAGACGAGTCGACCCGATTCGAGGTCACGGAGTTCCTTCCTTGCTGATGCGTGAAACCCCTGTAGTGATTGATGGCCCAGTCGGCCAAATTGAAGCGCTGTACCTCGATAGCGAGCAGCCACGCGGCATCGCGCTGATCTGCCACCCGAACCCGGTACAGGGCGGCACCATGCTCAACAAAGTCGTTTCGACCTTGCAGCGCACCGCGCGCGACGCCGGCCTGATTACCCTGCGCTTCAACTATCGCGGCGTCGGCGCCAGCGAAGGTACGCATGACATGGGCACTGGCGAAGTCGATGACGCTCAGGCTGCCGCCAAATGGCTGCGGGAAAAGCATCCGGATCTGCCGCTGACGCTGTTCGGGTTTTCCTTCGGCGGATTTGTTGCAGCAAGTCTCGGCGGTCGTCTCGAAGCGCAAGGCGTGCAGCTCAAGCACCTGTTCATGGTTGCGCCAGCGGTAATGCGCCTGGGTGAACAGGATCAGTTGCCGCAGCTCGGTGAACTGACCGTGATCCAGCCGGAAACCGACGAAGTCATCGATCCACAACTGGTTTACGACTGGTCGGAAAAACTCCAGCGCCCCCATGAGCTGTTGAAAGTGGCAGAATGCGGACACTTTTTTCATGGCAAGCTGACCGATCTCAAGGATCTGATCCTGCCGCGTCTCTCGAATTGATTGCAGTCTGACAAGCGATTACCCATGACGAACCGTACCCGTATTCTCACCGGCATCACCACCACCGGCACGCCGCACCTGGGCAACTACGCCGGCGCCATCCGCCCGGCGATCCTGGCCAGTCGCGACAGCAATGCCGATTCGTTTTACTTCCTGGCCGACTACCACGCCCTGATCAAATGCGATGACCCGCTGCGCATTCAGCGCTCGCGTCTGGAAATCGCCGCAACCTGGCTGGCCGGTGGTCTGGATGTCGATCGTGTGACCTTCTATCGCCAGTCCGACATCCCGGAAATCCCCGAGCTGACTTGGCTGCTGACCTGCGTCGCCGCCAAAGGCCTGCTCAACCGCGCCCACGCCTACAAGGCCTCGGTGGACAAGAACGTCGAAACCGGCGAAGACCCGGACGCCGGCATCACCATGGGCTTGTACAGCTATCCGGTGCTGATGGCGGCGGACATTCTGATGTTCAACGCGCACAAGGTGCCGGTCGGTCGTGACCAGATCCAGCACGTTGAAATGGCTCGTGACATCGGTCAGCGCTTCAACCACCTGTTCGGTCAGGGCAAAGAATTCTTCACCATGCCTGAAGCGCTGATCGAAGAGAGCGTGGCCACGCTGCCGGGCCTCGACGGTCGCAAGATGTCGAAGAGCTACGACAACACCATTCCGTTGTTCTCCAGCGCCAAAGAGATGAAGGACGCGATCTCGCGGATCGTCACCGACTCCCGTGCGCCGGGCGAAGCCAAAGACCCGGACAACTCGCACCTGTTCACCCTGTTTCAGGCGTTTGCCACTCCGGCGCAGGCTGAGGAATTCCGCAGCGAACTGCTCGGCGGTCTGGGTTGGGGCGAGGCGAAGAGCCGTCTGTTCCAACTGCTCGACAACGATCTGGGCGAGTCCCGCGAGCGTTATCACCAGTTGATCGAGCGTCCGGCTGATCTCGAAGACATTCTGCAGATCGGCGCCAAGAAGGCTCGCGCCGTGGCCACGCCGTTCCTCAACGAACTGCGTGAAGCGGTCGGCCTGCGTTCTTTCGTCAATCAGGTGCAGGTCGCTGCAACCACCAAGAAGAAAGCTGCGAAAGCCGCACGTTTCGTCAGCTTCCGCGAAGACGATGGCAGCTTCCGTTTCCGTCTGCTGGCGGCCGATGGCGAGCAACTGTTGCTGTCGCGCAACTTTGCCGACGGCAAAGCCGCGGGGCAGGTGACCAAGCAACTGCAGTCGGGTCAGGCACTGGACATCCGCAATCAAGACCTGAGCTTCAGCGTGTGGCTGCAAGGCGAGTGCGTCGGCGATAGCCCGGCCTTCGCTGACAGCGCGGCTCGCGATGCCGCCATCGAGGCGCTACGCGTTGCGCTGACCCCGGTTCAGGACTAAACAACGGCACCGCCCGACCAAGGGCTGATTGCCATTCCTACGGGCCGTCGCTACAGTGACGGCCCGTTTTTGTTGCCTTGCTAACGAATTATGACGCCCCTAGAACGATACCAAGCTGATCTGAAACGCCCGGACTTCTTCCATGACGCCGCGCAGGAAACTGCCGTGCGCCATCTGCAACGCCTGTACGAAGACTTGATCGCGGCCGATCAGAACAAGCCGGGCATGCTGAGCAAGCTGTTTGGCAAAAAGGATCTGACCCCGGTCAAAGGCCTGTATTTCTGGGGCGGCGTGGGTCGCGGCAAGACTTACCTGGTCGACACCTTCTTCGAAGCGCTGCCGTTCAAGGAAAAGACCCGCACCCACTTCCACCGCTTCATGAAGCGTGTGCACGAAGAGATGAAGACCCTCGGCGGCGAGAAAAACCCGCTGACCATCATCGCCAAACGCTTCGCGGCCGAGTCGCGAGTGATCTGCTTCGACGAGTTCTTCGTTTCCGACATTACTGACGCGATGATCCTCGGCACGCTGATGGAAGAGCTGTTCAAGAACGGCGTAAGCCTGGTCGCGACCTCGAACATCGTGCCGGACGGTCTGTACAAGGACGGCCTGCAACGTGCGCGCTTCCTGCCGGCCATTGCGCTGATCAAGCAGCACACCGAAATCGTCAACGTCGACAGCGGCGTCGACTACCGTCTGCGTCACCTTGAGCAAGCGGAACTGTTCCACTATCCGCTCGACGAAGCCGCCCACGAAAGCCTGCGCAAGAGCTTCAAGGCGTTGACGCCGGAATGCACGGCAGCCGTGGAAAACGACGTGCTGATGATCGAGAACCGCGAAATCCGTGCCCTGCGCACCTGTGATGACGTGGCATGGTTCGACTTCCGCGAACTGTGCGACGGCCCGCGCAGCCAGAACGATTACATCGAACTGGGCAAGATCTTCCACGCCGTGTTGCTCAGCGGTGTCGAGCAGATGAGCGTCACCACCGACGACATCGCCCGACGCTTCATCAACATGGTCGACGAGTTCTACGACCGTAACGTCAAGCTGATCATTTCTGCCGAAGTCGAGTTGAAAGACCTGTACACCGGCGGTCGTTTGAATTTCGAATTCCAGCGCACCCTCAGCCGTCTGCTGGAAATGCAATCGCACGAATTCCTGTCTCGGGCGCACAAGCCTTAAACAGATTCGCCGCGATAAAAAAGGGCCTGCAATTGCAGGCCCTTTTTTGTGCGCTTTTTTTGACTAATCACAACCCCTGTGGGAGCGGGCTTGCCCGCGATAGCGTCGTGTCAGGCAACAATTACTTCGCTGACACTCTGCCTTCGCGGGCAAGCCCGCTCCCACAGGGTTTTGTGTTTGCCTCAAAGGTCAGGCGGCCTGCTGAAACTGCTGCCGATACTGGTTCGGCGACAGTTCGGTGTGCTGGCGGAACAATCGCGCAAAGAAGCTCGCATCGTCATAACCGACTTCATAACTGATGGTCTTGATGCTTTTGCGGCTGCCCGAGAGCAAGCCCTTGGCCGTCTCGATACGCAGTCGTTGCAGGTAATGCAGTGGTTTGTCACCGGTAGCGGTCTGGAAGCGGCGCATGAAGTTGCGGATGCTCATGCCATGCTCGCGGGCCACGTCTTCGAAGCGGAACTTGTCGGCGAAATGCTCTTCAAGCCAATGCTGGATTTGCAGGATGATCACGTCCTGGTGCAGCTTCTGCCCGCCGAAACCGATGCGGCCCGGTGCGTAGCTGCGCTGCACTTCGTAGAGAATGTCGCGGGCCACGGCTTGCGCGACGTTGGCCCCGCAGAAGCGCTCGATCAGATAGATATAAAGGTCGCAGGCCGAGGTGGTGCCGCCGGCGCAATACAGGTTGTCGGCATCGGTCAGATGCTTGTCCTGATTGAGATAGACCTTGGGGAAACGCTCGGCGAAGGCGTTGAAGAAACGCCAGTAAGTGGTCGCCTCCTTGCCATTGAGCAGGCCGGCCTCGGCCAGCCAGAACACCCCGGTGGCTTCGCCGCAGAGTACCGCGCCGCGAGCGTGCTGCTCGCGCAGCCATGGCAGGACTTGCGGATAACGGCTGCACAGAGTGTCGAAATCGTCCCAGAAGGCCGGGAGGATGATCACATCGGCGTTTTCCAGACCACCGTCTACCGGGATAACCACGTCACTGAAGCTGTTCACCGGTTTGCCGTCGGGGCTGACCAGGCGCGTTTCGAACGCCGGAGTCAGGCCGTGGCCCAGTTGTTTGCCGTAACGCAGGCTGGCCAGATGGAAGAAATCCTTGGCCTGCATGAGAGTGGATGCGAAAACCCGGTCGATCGCCAGGATGCTGACGCGCCGCAAGGGCGTGGAGACTTGCTTAGACATAATTCAACTTTTGTTTTGTTTTTATAAGGGAAAGTGGTCACCAGACGGCTGGATCGTCTTATTTTTTGTCGGATGTGTCCAGTGTCCCGTATCGCCAGTGGCGCTTAGTCTCTGAAGGGCATATCCCTCCAACAAGAAAGAAAGGTGCCGCATGATTCCCAGAACCTTGTTCAGCTCCGAGCACGAATTGTTTCGCGACAGCGTCAGAACATTCCTCGAAAAAGAGGCCGTGCCGTTTCATGGACAATGGGAAAAGCAGGGCTACATCGACCGCAAACTCTGGAACAAGGCAGGGGAGGCGGGGATGCTCTGCTCGCACCTGCCGGAAGAGTACGGCGGGTTGGGGGCGGACTTTCTTTACAGCACCGTGGTGATCGAGGAGGTCGCACGGCTGGGGCTGACCGGCATCGGTTTCTCGCTGCATTCCGACATCGTCGCGCCGTACATCCTGCATTACGGCAGCGAAGCGCTGAAGCACAAATACCTGCCGAAACTGGTCTCGGGCGAAATGGTCACGGCAATTGCCATGACCGAACCGGGCGCCGGGTCCGACCTGCAAGGGGTCAAGACCACCGCCGTGCTCGACGGTGACGAGTACGTGATCAACGGCTCGAAAACCTTTATCACCAACGGCTTTCTGGCAGACCTGGTCATTGTGGTGGCCAAGACCGATCCGAAGGCCGGCGCCAAGGGCACCAGTCTGTTTCTGGTCGAAGCGAATACCCCGGGCTTCGATAAGGGCAAGCGCCTGGAAAAGGTCGGCATGAAGGCCCAGGACACCTCGGAATTGTTCTTTCAGGACGTCAGGGTGCCTAAGGAAAACCTGTTGGGGCAGGCCGGGATGGGCTTCGCCTACCTGATGCAGGAATTGCCTCAGGAGCGTCTGACC
The DNA here is from genome assembly GCF_052567255.1 of Pseudomonas sp. McL0111. NCBI lineage: Bacteria > Pseudomonadati > Pseudomonadota > Gammaproteobacteria > Pseudomonadales > Pseudomonadaceae > Pseudomonas > Pseudomonas sp. McL0111. The sequence continues at coordinate 2,666,094 of NZ_CP199585.1, forward strand.
GTGGCGATTGGCGGGCTGGCCTCAGCCGAAGCGGCGTTGCAGTGGACACTCGATTACACCCGGGACCGCAAGGCATTCGGCAAGGCAATTGCCGACTTCCAGAACACTCGCTTCAAACTGGCGGAGATGGCCACCGAGATCCAGATCGGCCGGGTGTTTGTCGACAAGTGCCTGGAACTGCACCTGCAAGGCAAGCTCGATGTGCCGACAGCGGCGATGGCCAAATACTGGGGCACAGACCTGCAATGCAAGGTGCTCGACGAATGCGTGCAGTTGCATGGCGGTTACGGCTTTATGTGGGAATACCCGGTGGCCCGGGCGTGGGCGGATGCGCGGGTGCAGCGGATTTATGCCGGCACCAATGAAATCATGAAAGAGATCATTGCGCGGTCGCTTTGAATTTTGCGGTGACTTGACTGATCCCTTCGCGAGCAAGCTCGCTCCCACAGATACGGTGATTTCCTGTGGGAGCGAGCTTGCTCGCGAAGCTTTTAGCGGCAGATCAAGGTGCAGGGTTCGGATGATCCTTGTGAATCGCCTCGATCCCTTCAAGCACTTCATCGGATAGTTTCAGATCAAAACTGGCGATGTTGCTGTCCAGTTGCTCAAGCGTGGTCGCGCCAATGATGTTGCTGGTGACGAACGGTTGCTGAGTCACGAAAGCCAAGGCCATTTGTGCCGGGTCCAGACCGTGTTCACGGGCCAGCGCGACGTAACGGCTGCATGCTGCTTCCGATTGCGCGTTGAAATAGCGGCTGAAGCGGCTGTAGAGGCTCAGGCGACCTTTCGGCGGGCGTGCGCCCCCTTCGTACTTGCCTGAGAGAAAACCGAACGCCAGCGGCGAATAAGCGAGCAGGCCGCATTGTTCGCGGATGGCGATTTCGGCCAGGCCGACTTCAAAGCTGCGGTTCAGCAGGTTGTACGGGTTCTGGATCGATACCGCGCGCGGCCAGCCACGGGCTTCGGCCAGCGCGAGGAAGCGCATGGTGCCCCACGGCGTTTCGTTGGATAGGCCGATGTGGCGGATCTTGCCGGCGCGCACTTGTTCGTCCAGTGCTTCGAGGGTGTCTTCGAGCGGCGTCAGGTTGGCTTCAATCTTGTGTTTGTAGCCGAGCTGGCCGAAGAAGTTGGTGCTGCGCTCAGGCCAGTGCAACTGATAAAGATCGATGTAATCGGTTTGCAGGCGTTCGAGGCTGGCATCCACCGCGGCGGTGATGTGCTGGCGGTTGTGGCGCAGGTTTTTGTCACGGATGTAGTCGATGGTGTTGCCGGGGCCGGCGATCTTGCTGGCCAGAATCCAGTCGGCGCGATCACCGCGGCTCTTGAAGTAATTGCCGATGTAGCGCTCGGTGGTGGCGTAGGTTTCGGCCTTCGGCGGCACCGGGTACATTTCAGCAGTGTCGATGAAATTGATCCCGGCCTCCTTGGCCCGCTCGATCTGGGCGAAGGCTTCATCCTGGGTGTTTTGCTCGCCCCAGGTCATGGTGCCGAGGCAGATTGCACTCACGTTCAGGTCGGTACGGCCTAGCTGGCGATAGTCCATCGGGTGCTCCTTGGGCAAAACAATCATAAAAGCAGGTTGAAATATTTTTCGCAATCTGCATAATTGCCGACCTCTTTCTGCAGTGGAAGTGATGCGCCGCCGCCGAAGAATCTTGCCGTTGAACGGACGCGCCGACCCGAGCCCCCGAAAGCGTCTGTATCCGGCTGCCTTTGACTTGTCAAAGTACGCACTATTCAGTAAGATCCGCCGTCTAATTTACAGGGCGGCCCCTGAGGCTATAAAGAATGAAAACTTTTACTGCTAAACCAGAAACAGTAAAGCGCGACTGGTTTGTCGTCGACGCTGCTGGTCAGACCCTGGGTCGTCTGGCCACCGAAATCGCGAGCCGTCTGCGTGGCAAGCACAAGCCTGAGTACACTCCTCACGTTGATACCGGCGACTACATCGTCGTAATCAATGCTGAGCAGATTCGTGTTACCGGTGCTAAAACCACTGACAAAATGTACTACTCCCACTCCGGTTTCCCGGGCGGCATCAAGTCGATCAACTTCGAAAAGCTGATCGCTAAAGCCCCTGAGCGCGTGATCGAGACCGCGGTTAAAGGCATGCTGCCTAAAAACCCACTGGGTCGCGACATGTACCGTAAGCTGAAAGTCTATGCGGGCGCTGCACACCCACATACTGCTCAGCAGCCCCAAGAACTGAAGTTTTAACGGAATAGTACATTATGTCGGCGACTCAAAATTACGGCACTGGCCGTCGCAAGACCGCAACCGCACGCGTTTTCCTGCGTCCGGGTACTGGTAACATCTCCATCAACAACCGTTCGCTGGAAAACTTCTTCGGCCGCGAAACTGCCCGCATGGTAGTTCGTCAGCCGCTGGAGCTGACTGAGACTGTCGAGAAGTTCGACATCTACGTCACCGTGATCGGTGGTGGTGTAAGTGGTCAAGCTGGCGCAATCCGCCACGGCATCACTCGCGCTCTGATGGACTACGACGAAACCCTGCGTGGCGCTCTGCGCAAAGCTGGCTTCGTTACTCGCGACGCCCGTGAAGTTGAACGTAAGAAAGTTGGTCTGCGTAAAGCGCGTAAGCGTCCGCAGTACTCGAAGCGTTAATTCCGCTTCCACGTTCAAAAAGAACGCCCGATTCCTCACGGAACCGGGCGTTTTTTTATGCCTGCGATTTATCAACTAATTGCGCTGTGACAACTTGCCACATTCGTAGACCCCCTATACTGCAAGGCTTGAGGGTGATGGCTCCGGGTAATTCCCTTGTCAGAATTGGGGCTTTTCATTACCATTCGGCAAAATTTTTATAAGTAACATTGATTTATTTAGTAGATGCCTGATTTAACAGGCCACAAAGCTGATGGGAGAGGACTGAATGAGCAATGACGGCGTGAATGCAGGCCGGCGTCGCTTCTTGGTAGCAGCCACATCCGTGGTGGGTGCTGCAGGAGCGGTGGGGGCTGCGGTCCCGTTCGTGGGGTCATGGTTTCCCAGTGCCAAGGCGAAAGCCGCTGGTGCACCGGTGAAAGTGAATGTCAGCAAAGTCGAGCCAGGGCAGCAGATGATTGCTGAGTGGCGCGGTCAGCCGGTGTTCATTGTCCGCCGTACTGCGGAAATCCTGGGGAATCTGAAAAAGATCGAGGGCCAGCTCTCTGACCCGGACTCCAAGAACTCGGTACAACCGACTTACGTTGATCCAGAAGTGCGTTCGATCAAGCCAGAAATTCTGCTGCTGATCGGGATTTGCACACACCTGGGTTGCTCTCCGACCTTCCGTCCCGAAGTGGCACCTGCGGATCTGGGCAAAGACTGGGTAGGCGGTTATTTCTGCCCTTGCCACGGTTCCCACTACGATCTGGCTGGCCGCGTCTACAAGTCGCAACCTGCGCCTTTGAACCTGCCAGTACCCCCGCATTCCTATGAGACCGACGACATCATTGTCATTGGCGTCGATACGGAGAAAGCGTGATGAGCAAGTTCATGGATTGGGTTGATGCGCGCTTTCCCGCGACCAAAATGTGGGAAGACCATCTCAGCAAGTATTACGCTCCAAAAAACTTCAACTTCTTCTACTTTTTCGGCTCGCTGGCGCTGCTGGTTCTGGTCAACCAGATCGTCACCGGTGTCTGGCTGACGATGAGCTACACCCCGTCGGCAGAAGAAGCTTTTGCTTCTGTCGAATACATCATGCGCGACGTCGAGTACGGCTCGATCCTGCGTTTGCTGCACTCCACCGGCGCTTCGGCGTTCTTCATCGTGGTCTATCTGCACATGTTCCGTGGCCTGCTCTACGGTTCGTACCAGAAGCCGCGTGAATTGGTGTGGGTCTTCGGCATGCTGATTTACCTGGCGCTGATGGCCGAAGCCTTCATGGGTTATCTGCTGCCATGGGGTCAGATGTCTTACTGGGGTGCCCAGGTGATCATCTCGCTGTTCGGTGCGATTCCGGTCATCGGCAACGACCTGACTCAGTGGATTCGTGGTGACTACCTGATCTCCGGGATCACCCTGAACCGCTTCTTCGCCTTGCACGTTGTGGCGCTGCCGATCGTGATCCTCGGTCTGGTGGTATTGCACATTCTGGCGCTGCACGAAGTCGGTTCGAACAACCCTGATGGCGTCGACATCAAGAAGCACAAAGACGAAAACGGCATACCGCTGGATGGCATCGCCTTCCACCCGTACTACACCGTGAAAGACATTGTCGGTGTCGTGGTGTTCCTGTTCATCTTCTGCTTTATCGTGTTCTTCTTCCCGGAAATGGGCGGCTACTTCCTCGAAAAACCAAACTTCGAGCAAGCCAACCCGTTCAAGACACCAGAGCACATTGCGCCGGTCTGGTACTTCACGCCGTTCTACGCGATTCTGCGGGCGATCCCCGACAAACTCATGGGCGTTATCGCCATGGGTGCGGCGATTGCGGTCCTGTTCGTGCTGCCGTGGCTTGACCGTAGTCCGGTCAAATCGATGCGCTACAAAGGCTGGATGAGCAAAATCTGGCTGGTGGTGTTCTGCATTTCGTTCGTGATCCTCGGCATTCTCGGTGTTCTTGCGCCGACGCCGGAGCGCACGCTGCTGTCGCAGGTCTGCACCTTCCTGTACTTCGCCTACTTCATTCTGATGCCGTTCTACACCAGGCTCGAGAAGACCAAACCGGTTCCGGAAAGGGTGACTGGCTGATGAAAAAGTTATTTTTTGCTCTGATTTTTGCTGCTTTGCCTGTCCTGTCCTTTGCCGCTGAACACGGTGGTCCGGAGCTGGAAAAAGTCGATATCGACGTTTCCGACAAGGCTGCCCTGCAGGATGGTGCGCGTACTTTTGCCAACTATTGCATGGGTTGCCACAGTGCCAAGTTCCAGCGTTATGAGCGGGTTGCCGATGACTTGGGTATTCCGCATGAGTTGATGCTGGAGAAGCTGGTGTTCACCGGCGCCAAGATCGGCGACCACATGACCATCGGCATGCAGCCGGTGGACGCCAAGACCTGGTTCGGCGCAGCGCCGCCGGATCTGACCCTGGTGGCTCGTGTGCGTGGCACCGATTGGCTCTACGGTTACCTGAAATCGTTCTACGAAGATCCTGCGCGCCCTTGGGGTGTGAACAACAAGGTCTTCCCGAACGTCGGCATGCCCAACGTGCTGGTCGGCCTGCAAGGTCGTCAGGTTGTGGGCTGCAAACAGGTACAGATCGTCGAAGACGGCAAGAAGCAATATGATCCGCTGACCGGCACGCCTTTGACCCATGAAGCGTGCGATCAACTGACCATCGTGCCGAAAAGCGGTGCTCTGAACGAAGAGCAGTTCGATGAGAAGGTCAAGAATCTGGTAACCTTCCTGGCTTACTCGGCTAACCCGGTTAAGCTGCAACATCAGCGCATCGGTACTTACGTCTTGCTGTACCTGGCGTTCTTCTTTGTGTTCGCCTACCTGCTCAAGCGTGAATACTGGAAAGACGTGCACTGATAACGCTTCAAGCATTGCTGTTAATCGCGCGCGCCCAAGGGCGCCTCCGATAGCGCAGGGTCTGCTCAGCCAGACCTTGCGGGAGGCGCCCTCTGGGCGCGCGCGTTTTTCCGGTTCCGATCATTTCAACAAGCGAGGAGGATCGCCATGGGCGTGACCAATCGGTTGGCCTGTTACTCCGACCCCGCCGACCACTATTCCCACCGAGTGCGCATCGTGCTTGCAGAGAAGGGTGTCAGCGCCGAAATCATTTATGTGGAAGCTGGTCGCCAGCCGCCTAAACTGATTGAGGTGAACCCTTATGGAAGCCTGCCTACGCTGGTCGATCGTGACCTGGCGTTGTGGGAGTCCACCGTGGTGATGGAATATCTGGATGAGCGTTACCCACACCCGCCATTGATGCCGGTTTATCCGGTGGCGCGGGCCAATAGTCGACTGCTGATACATCGTATTCAGCGTGACTGGTGTGGTCTGGTGGATCTGATTCTTGATCCGAAAAGCAAGGAGGCCGCGCGTGCCGTGGCGCGCAAGGAATTGCGTGAAAGCCTGACGGGCGTGTCGCCGCTGTTTGGCGACAAGCCGTTTTTCCTCAGTGAGGAACAAAGTCTGGTGGATTGCTGCCTATTGCCAATACTCTGGCGTTTGCCGATTCTGGGTATTGAACTGCCGCGGCCAGCCAAGCCGCTGCTTGATTATATGGAGCGTCAGTTTGCGCGTGAGGCATTCAAGGCGAGTCTGTCTGATGTCGAACGCGACATGCGCTAAGGCTTAAGGAGCCGCTATGAACTCCAGTCGACCTTATCTGGTCCGCGCGCTCTACGAGTGGATTGTGGATAACGATTGCACCCCGCACATGCTGGTCAATTCCGAGTACCCGGCGGTGCAGGTGCCGCAGGGTTTTGCCAGCGACGGGCAGATTGTTCTGAACATCTCGCCCAGTGCCGTACGGCATTTGCACATGGACAACGACGTGGTGACCTTTGAAGGTCGTTTCGGTGGTGTCCCGCACAGTCTGTACGTGCCTATCAGCGCTATCCTGGGCATCTACGCCCGGGAGAACGGTCAGGGCATGGTGTTCGATCTCGAGTCGCCTATGGGCGAAGATGAAGAGTTCGAGCCCGATGATGATCTGCCACCACCCGACAGCGAGCCGCCGCGCCCTACAGGCCGGCCAAGTTTGAAAGTGGTGAAATAAAAAAAGGCGATCCGAATGGATCGCCTTTTTTATTGCCGCTGAAAAAGCCTGAATCAGTCGATGTATTCGAATAGCTTCACGATTTTCTGCACGCCGGAAACGCCCTGTACCAGATTGGTTGCCTGTTGGGCTTCCTGTTTGGTCAGCAGGCCCAGCAGGTAGACGATGCCGTTCTCGGTCACAACCTTGATGCGCGAGCCTGGAATGCTGGCGTCGGTAAGCATCTGAGTCTTGATCTTGGTGGTCAGCCACGCGTCGTTCTGACGGGCCAGCAGAGAGGAGGGTTGCAGTATTTGCAGCTCGTTGTGCACCTTCTTCACGCGCTGTACGTTGGCGGCAGCCTGTTCGGCCTTGGCCTTGAGGTCTTCGCGCGGGGTTTGACCGGCCAGCAGCACCACGCCGTTGAAACTGGTGACGACGATGTGCGAGTCGTTGTCCAGGCCCGGATCGGCCTTGGCTACGTTGACGCCGACTTTGGTTTCGATCAACGAATCGTCGATCTTGCTGCCGAAGGTGCGGGTGCCGCGATCATCTTCAATCGGTGCTTCACGGCTGGCGTTCACCACAGAGGTGCAGCCACTGATGCCGAGGCACAGGGTCAAGGCCAGAAGGCCCAGGCGATTTGCGGTCATTCTTCACTCCCGAACAGTTGGCTGTCGATCAGATCGCAGAGGCAATGGATCGCCAGCAAGTGGACTTCTTGAATACGTGCAGTGACATTGGCCGGTACGCGAATCTCGACGTCTTCCGGCAATAGCAGTGATGCCATGCCGCCGCCGTCGCGTCCGGTCAATGCTACGACAATCATTTCGCGATCATGTGCGGCCTGGATCGCTTGAATAATGTTCGCCGAGTTGCCGCTGGTCGAAATCGCCAGCAACACGTCGCCCGGCTGGCCGAGCGCGCGGATCTGTTTGGAGAAGATTTCGTTGTAGCTGTAGTCGTTGGCGATCGAGGTGATCGTCGAGCTGTCGGTGGTCAGGGCGATGGCCGGCAGGCTCGGGCGCTCGCGCTCGAAGCGGTTGAGCAGCTCCGAGGAAAAGTGCTGGGCGTCGCCGGCAGAGCCACCGTTGCCGCACGAAAGCATTTTGCCTTCGTTGAGCAGGGCGTTGACCATGATTTGGCTGGCTTGCTCGATGTGCGGTGCAAGTACGTCCATCGCCTGTTGCTTGGTGTCGATACTGGCCTGGAAAAGCTGGCGAATTCGGGATTGCATGTCCATCTGTGTGACCTTAAGTAGCGCGGCTGTTCGGCACATGAATGTGCAGCCCGCAAAGCAAAGAGCAAAAATTGTCGGTGAAAGTGTCCGGGTCGGGATGCAGGCAATCAACTGTCGAAAGCATTCTGCAACCAGTTCAACTGATTCGGATGGCTGTCGATGGCCACCACGTCGAAGCGGCAGGGGGAATCGGCCCAGCGTGTTTCGCGCTGAAGAAAATACTGCGCGGCGAAAATCAGTTTCTGCCGTTTGCGCTCATCGATACTACCGAGTGCGCCACCCCATTGAGTGTTCTTTCTGTAGCGGACTTCAACGAATACTACTGTATCGCCATCAAGCATGACCAGATCAAGCTCACCGCGTTTGCATAACCAGTTCTGCGCCAGCAGGCGCAGACCCTGATGTTGCAGATGCTCGAGCGCCTGGCGCTCGGCATCTTTACCGCTTTGCGAGCTTGACCTGTCGGGCATCAGCGCGGGGTGTCCGGCAGGCGTTGAACCTGACCGTTGACGAACTGCGCCCATGGCAACTGGCGCACAACGCGTTGGTTCTGGGTCATGCCGAGGCTGCCCGACTGGCCTTCGATGCGGCTGTCCGGCAGAGCCTTGAGTTGACCCAGGCGCGGCGCCAGACGATAGGCATCCACACCCATCGCGTACAGGCGGCCGAGGCTGCCGGCAGCTTGTGGCCACTGTGCAACGACTTGCTGGCGCAGTGGATCATTAGCTTCCAGCAACCACGGAGTTTCGCAGAAGCGTACGCCGTTCATGTCGTTGTACTGATTGACGTCGCCACTGGCGCTGAATACATGCGAGGTCGCGTAAACCGGAACGTCGCCAGCGTACTGGAAGTTCAGGGTCGGCTTGATCTGCTGCGCCTGCTGCGGCGTCGCGGCGAGGAAGATGAACTCGATGTCCTGACGACGCGAAGGCTGCGCGGCTACGTTGGTGCCAGCGGCATTCTGCAGGCTCTTGGCGCGGGCTTCGCTCTGGCGCAGCTGGAACATATCAGCGATTTGCTGGGCCAGTTGCACTGGCTGGTCAACACGTTCGGTAGCAACGATGCTGCCGCCGTTGGCTTGCCAGTCCTGGCTGAACGCGCGCAGGACGCGGTCGCCCCATTCGCCTTTCGGCACCATGATCGCGGCGCGATGCAGGCCATCGGCGCGAGCGCGGCGGGACACTTCACGGGCTTCGTCTTCAGCTGCCAGACCGAACTGGAACAGTTGCGCAGGGCCTTGATCGCCTTCGCTGTAGTTCAGCGCAAGGGTGGTGATCGGCAGTTGCGGGCGAGTGCTCAGCTGTTTGACCAGTGGTTTTTCCAGCGGACCAACCACCAGTTGCACGCCATCGGCCTGAGCCTTGCGGTAAAACTCGTCCATCGAGGTCAGCTTCGAGCTGTCATAGAAAACGATCGCAGGTGGCTTCTGACCAGCCTGTTGCGCTTGATAGTGAGCGGCCATGAATCCTTCGCGCAGTGCTTTGCCGACCGAGGCCAATTGGCCGTCTTGCGGCAGCAGCAGGGCGATTTTGCTCAGGGGCTGGCTGGCCAGTTCCTTGAGTTTGGTCAGCGGCAACGGCAAGTTGATCGCTGCCGGATGCTTTGGATTCTGCGCGCGCCAGGCGTCGATTGCGGCTTGCTGCTGTTCCAGCGTGCCGGCGGTTTTCACCGCTAGCGCCAGACCCATCCAGCCGCCGAGGTCGTCGGAGGTGTTCGGTTGCAGTTGATCGGTTGGCAGCGAGGCGATCAGAGTCCAGATCGCTTCGTGGTTCTTGCTCGCTGCTTCGCCTTTGAGCATTGGCGCGATGAAGATGCGCTCGCGGGCGGCGGCGAGTGTCTGGCCATCGGCTTCAAGAGCGCGGGCGTGGACGATGCCGGTGCGAACCTGCTGATCTTCCGGCATCTCACTCAGGTGTTGCAGGCTTGGATGGCTCAGGGCGGTCAGCGCGGCTTTCGGCTGATTGCGCGTCATCGCCAGTTCTGCGGACAGGGTGCTGGCGAAAATCTGCTGGCCCGGCTTCAGTTGCTCCATCGGCACTTGTTGCAGGATTTGCGCGGACTGTCCGGCATTGCCCTGGCGATAAGCCTGATCCGCTGCGCTCAGGCGCAACAGGGCAGCTTTTTCCGGGGTTTTAGCCTGGGAAGCCTGTTCGAGCAGTTGCTCGATGCTGGCATCCGGAGTCCGTGGAAGTTCGCCAAGGCTGGACGAAGGGGAGCTGGCGCAAGCCGCCAACAAGGCAGCGAGGCAGAGGGCAGTGAACAGCCGCAGGCAAGCGATCATGTAAGTGTTCCTGATACTCGATCAAATTAGCGTGGAATTGTACCCAAGCACTGGCCGGGGCGCGATGTTACTGGCGTGAATCAGTCAATTTAGCTGGTGCAAAGGCAACAGGGCCGCATAACAGTGCGACAAACCGTGTCTGCCACGAATGCATCGCAAGCCTCTCGACACGCTACAATGGCGGCTTTTACCGATCATGAGGTGTGCGCTTTGACTGCTCCAGGTGCTTTGAATTCCGCTGCTGGCTCGCTTTATGTGGTGGCGACGCCCATCGGCAACCTGGACGACATCAGTGCCCGGGCTCTGAAGATCCTCCGTGAAGTGGCGTTGATCGCTGCCGAGGACACTCGTCACTCGCAGCGACTGATGCAGCATTTCGGCATTTCCACGCCGCTGGCCGCCTGTCATGAACACAACGAACGTGATGAAGGTAGCCGTTTTATTACCCGGCTGCTGGCGGGCGACAATGTGGCGCTGATCTCCGATGCCGGCACGCCGCTGATTTCCGATCCCGGTTATCACTTGGTGCGTCAGGCGCGTGCAGCAGGAATCAACGTGGTGCCGGTGCCGGGTGCGTGCGCGTTGATCGCTGCACTGTCGGCGGCAGGCTTGCCGTCCGATCGCTTTATCTTCGAAGGCTTTCTGCCGGCGAAGATGGTTGGGCGCAAGGCGCGTCTGGAAGCCATTAAAGAAGAACCGCGTACGCTGATTTTTTATGAGGCGCCGCATCGTATTCTGGAATGTCTGCAGGATATGGAAGCGGTGTTCGGTGGCGAGCGCCCGGCATTGCTGGCTCGTGAAATCACCAAAACCTTCGAGACGCTCAAGGGCTTGCCGCTGGCTGAGCTGCGCGCGTTCGTTGAATCCGACAGCAATCAGCAGCGCGGCGAGTGTGTGGTGTTGGTCGCGGGCTGGACTGCGCCGGAATCCGAAGATGCGGTCAGCAGTGAAGCCATGCGCATCCTCAATCTGCTGCTCGAAGAGATGCCGCTCAAGCGCGCTGCGGCCCTCGCGGCGCAGATCACTGGTGAGCGCAAAAACGTGCTTTATCAGGTGGCGCTGGATAAACAGAAAGGCGTGTAAGCCGTCGCCCATAACGGTCTTGAGGCTTTTAGCGCTTGTTCTTCGGCCGCTCTGCCGTTAACCTTCGCGGCGGAGAGTCGATCGGACAGTCGCTGCCCTCTATGAAAATTAGGGGGGGGAGGAAAGTCCGGGCTCCATAGGGCGAAGTGCCAGGTAATGCCTGGGAGGCGTGAGCCTACGGAAAGTGCCACAGAAAATAACCGCCTAAGCGCTTCGGCGCCGGTAAGGGTGAAAAGGTGCGGTAAGAGCGCACCGCACAACTGGCAACAGTTCGTGGCTAGGTAAACCCCACTTGGAGCAAGACCAAATAGGGTCCCAAGGCGTGGCCCGCGCTGGGACCGGGTAGGTTGCTAAAGATGTCCAGTGATGGCCATCGTAGACGAATGACTGTTCAAGACAGAACCCGGCTTACAGATCGACTCTCCACCTTTTTCTTTCCCTGCTTGAATCAATTGTGTCGGGGCTGTGTATTATCAGCAGGCCCGGTCTGAAAGTTCGGCAGCGGCAAACGCAGTAATAGCAATTTCCCACCTTGCTTCAATCAACAGCAGAAGCGCTTTTGTAATACCGAAAAAATCTTACTCTTAACAAATTACTTTAACTTCCGAGCGCAGCTTCCAGTGCTGCATCAGGTTATTGGTCGAAAGTATCCGCCAAATTGTCGTTACCCCTCCTTTTAAGCTCCTAAATCTCCGTTCTGTAAGGGTTTTCCTTTAATCCGCGCCTTGACGGTGTGGTGGGCGCATTCCTATAGTGTGCGCAAGTGGCGGAAAGTGGCATGAAGTGGGTTTTTTGAGCTCAAAACGATAAAAATTGGAGAAACGCAGACGTGTTTCGCGGAGCTAACGCTATCAGTCTCGATGCAAAGGGCCGTCTCGCTATGCCGAGCCGGTACCGTGACGAGCTCGATTCGCGCAGTTCCGGCCAGTTGATCGTGACCATTGATGCCGTAGATCCATGTTTGTGTGTTTACCCGCTCGACGAGTGGGAAATCATTGAAACCAAGTTGCGCGCACTTCCTTCGCTCCGCGAAGAGAACCGTCGCCTGCAGCGTTTATTGATTGGTAATGCCGTCGATCTCGAACTCGATGGCAGTGGTCGTTTTCTGGTTCCACCGCGTCTGCGCGAATACGCGAAGCTCGATAAGCGCGCGATGCTGGTAGGCCAACTGAACAAGTTCCAATTGTGGGACGAGGATGCATGGGACGCGGTATCTGCCGCTGACCTTGCTGCTATTCAACAACCGGGCGCTATGCCTGATGAACTGCGTGATTTGATCCTGTGACTATTGATAGCGGCTTTAACCACATCACCGTACTGCTTGACGAAGCCGTCGAGGCTCTCGCCGTACGTCCTGATGGCTGCTATCTGGACGGTACGTTCGGGCGCGGCGGACACAGCCGGCTGATTCTCAGCCAGCTCGGCACGGACGGTCGGCTCATCGGGTTCGACAAAGATCCACAAGCGATTGCCACCGGGCAAACGCTAGCGGCCGAAGACGGCCGCTTTGTCGTTGTGCAGCGCAGCTTTGCCGAGCTGGGCTCGGTAGTCGCCGAACGCGGTCTGGATGGCAAGGTCAGCGGCATTCTGCTGGACCTCGGCGTGTCTTCGCCGCAACTCGACGACGCTGAGCGTGGCTTCAGCTTCCTTAACGACGGCCCGCTGGATATGCGCATGGACCCGTCCCGCGGGATCAGCGCTGCCGAGTTCGTCAACACCGCGCCGGTGGAAGAAATCGCCCGGGTGTTCAAGGAATACGGCGAAGAGCGTTTCTCCGGTCGCATGGCTCGTGCCGTGGCCGAGCGTCGCGATATCACACCTTTCGAACGCACGGCCGATCTGGCCGAAGTGCTCAAGGTCGCCAACCCGGCATGGGAAAAGGGCAAGAACCCGGCCACCCGTGCATTCCAGGGTCTGCGCATTCATGTCAACAACGAACTGGGTGATCTGGAAGCCGGCCTTGAAGCCGCAATGGAATGCCTGGAAATCGGTGGCCGTCTGGTCGTGATCAGCTTCCACTCGCTGGAAGACCGTATCGTCAAACTGTTCATGCGCAAGCTGGTGAAAGGCGAAGCCGACAACCTGCCGCGCAACCTGCCGGTTCGCCACGTTGCGTTCGAACCGAAAATCAAAGTCCATGGCAAAGCGCAGACGGCCTCCGACGCCGAACTCAAAGCCAACCCACGTTCGCGCAGCGCTGTCATGCGTGTGGCGGAGAAGTTGCGGTGAGTAAGCTTTTCGCCAAGCCACTGCCTGGCGGCAGCTTTTTCATGCTGCTGTTGTTTATCGGCGTGCTCGTGTCGGCCATCGGCGTGTCTTACAGCGCGCACTGGAACCGTCAGTTGCTCAACACCCTTTATAACGAACTCAGTGTGCGCGACAAGGCGCAGGCTGAGTGGGGTCGTTTGATTCTTGAGCAAAGCACCTGGACCGCGCACAGCCGGATCGAAGTGCTGGCCACTGAACAACTGAAAATGCACATCCCTGGCGCGGCTGACGTGAAGATGGTGGCGCCATGATGAAACTCGAAGGCGCACTCTTCCCTTGGCGCTTCCGCCTGATGGTGGCGCTGCTTGGTGTGATGGTCGCAGCGATCTGCTGGCGCATCATCGACCTGCAAGTGGTTGACCGTGACTTCCTCAAGGGTCAGGGCGACGCACGCAGCCTGCGACACATCCCGATTCCTGCTCACCGTGGTCTGATCACCGACCGTAACGGCGAGCCTTTGGCCGTGAGTACCCCGGTCACCACGCTGTGGGCCAACGCCAAGGAAATGCAGACGGCCAAAGAGAAGTGGCCGGCACTCGCCGCTGCGCTGGGGCAAGACCCGAAAGCGCTGACCGAACGCCTCGAAGCCCAGGCCAACAAAGAATTCATTTATCTGGTGCGCGGGTTGACTCCCGAGCAGGGCCAGGTCGTGCTCGACCTTAAAGTGCCGGGCGTTTACGGCATCGAAGAATTCCGCCGGTTCTATCCGGCCGGTGAAGTCACCGCGCACATGGTCGGGTTTACCGACATTGATGACCACGGTCGTGAAGGCGTCGAACTCGCCTACGACGAATGGCTCGCCGGGGTGCCGGGCAAACGTCAGGTGATCAAGGATCGGCGCGGACGTCTGATCAAGGACATCCAGGTCACCAAAAACGCCAAGGCCGGCAAGCCCTTGGCGTTGTCGATTGACCTGCGTCTGCAATATCTGGCCAACCGCGAGTTGCGCAACGCGATCATCGAGAACGGCGCCAAGGCCGGCAGTCTGGTGATCATGGACGTGAAGACCGGCGAGATCCTCGCCATGGTCAACCAGCCGACCTACAACCCGAACAACCGTCGCAACCTGCAACCGGCGATGATGCGTAACCGCGCGATGATCGACGTGTTCGAGCCGGGTTCGACCATGAAAGCCATCTCGATGAGCGCCGCGATCGAGTCCGGCCGCTGGAAACCGAGCGACACCGTCGAGGTGTATCCGGGTACCTTGCAGATCGGTAAATACACCATCAAGGACGTATCCAAGTCCGAAGGCCCGGTGCTGGACATGACCGGCATCCTGATCAATTCCAGTAACGTCGGCATGAGTAAGGTCGCGTTCGATATTGGCGGCGAGACCATTTACCGTCTCGCGCAGAAAGTCGGTCTGGGCCAGGACACCGGCCTCGGGTTCCCGGGCGAGCGCGTCGGCAACCTGCCGAACTACCGCGAGTGGCGCAAGGCTGAAACCGCGACCCTGTCTTACGGCTACGGTATTTCCGTCACCGCGATTCAGTTGGTGCATGCGTTCTCGGCGCTGGCCAACAACGGTCGTCTGGCGCCGCTGACCCTGATCAAAACCGACAAGCCGCCGCAGACCACGCAAGTGCTGCCGGAAGCCGTCGCGAAAACCATGCAAGGCATGCTGACCCAGGTGATCGAAGCACCGCGCGGCGTATTCCGTGCGCAGGTGCCGGCGTATCACGTTGCCGGCAAGTCCGGTACCGCACGTAAGACCTCGGTGGGTACCAAGGGCTACGCCGAAAACTCTTACCGTTCGCTGTTCGCCGGTTTCGGCCCGATGAGCGATCCGCGTTACGCCATTGTCGTAGTGATCGATGAGCCGTCCAAGGCCGGCTACTTCGGTGGTCTGGTTTCGGCGCCAGTGTTCAGCCGTGTGATGTCCGGCACGCTGCGCCTGATGAACGTGACTCCGGATAACCTGCCGGCCACCCAGCAGGCTAACGCCACTCCGACTATTCCGCTGAAAGCCAATGGAGGGCGCGGCTGATGTCATTAAGTCTGAACAAGATATTCCCCCACGCCGGCCACGATCTGTTGATCCGTGAATTGGCGCTGGACAGCCGCAACGTACGTGCAGGCGATTTGTTCCTTGCAGTACCGGGCGGCAAATTCGATGGTCGTACGCACATTGCCGATGCGCTGCAACGCGGTGCGGCGGCAGTAGCTTATGAAGTGGAAGGCGCCACCGTGTTGCCGATCACCGAAGTGCCGCTGATCCCGGTCAAAGGTCTGGCGGCGCAGCTGTCGGATATCGCCGGGCGCTTCTATGGCGAGCCGAGCCGTCATCTGAACCTGATCGGTGTGACCGGCACCAACGGCAAAACCAGCGTTACCCAACTGGTTGCGCAGGCGCTGGATCTGCTCGGTCAGCATTGCGGCATTGTCGGCACTCTCGGTTCCGGTTTCTATGGCGCGCTGGAAAGCGGTCTGCACACCACGCCGAACCCGATTGCCATGCAAGCGACCTTGGGCGACCTGAAAAAGGCCGGCGCCAAAGCCGTGGCCATGGAAGTGTCTTCCCACGGTCTGGATCAGGGCCGGGTCAGTGCATTGGCGTTCGACGTGGCAGTGATGACCAACCTGTCCCGTGATCACCTCGATTATCACGGCACCATGGAGGCTTACGCCGAGGCCAAGGCCAAGCTGTTTGCCTGGAATGACTTGAAGTGCCGGGTGGTCAATCTCGACGACGAGTTCGGCCGTCAATTGGCTGCCGACAAGCGCGAATCGCGTTTGATCACCTACAGCCTGCTCGACAGCAGCGCCTACCTGTATTGCCGTGAAGCGCAGTTCGATGACGAAGGCGTGCGTGCCACGCTGGTCACGCCGCAGGGCGAACATCATCTGCGCAGCACCTTGCTCGGCCGTTTCAATCTGAGCAACGTGCTGGCTGCGGTCGGCGCCTTGCTCGGTCTGGATTACGCCCTCGACGAAATTCTCAAAGTGCTGCCGAAGCTCGAAGGTCCGATCGGACGCATGCAGCGTCTCGGCGGCGGTACTCAGCCGTTGGTGGTGGTCGATTACGCCCACACCCCGGATGCCTTGGAAAAAGTTCTGACCGCACTGCGCCCGCACGTCAAAGGCCAGTTGCTGTGCCTGTTCGGCTGCGGCGGTGATCGTGATCGCGGCAAGCGTCCGCTGATGGCGGAAGTGGTCGAGCGTCTGGCTGACCGCGTGCTGGTCACCGATGACAATCCGCGTACCGAAGATCCGGCAGTGATTTTCGACGACATCCGCGCCGGTTTCACGGCTGTGGATAAAGTCACGTTCGTTGCCGGCCGTGGCCAGGCGATTGCGCAACTGATCAGCCAGGCCTCGGCGGATGACGTGATTGTCCTCGCCGGCAAAGGGCACGAGGACTATCAGGAAATCAACGGCGAGCGCCACGCGTTCTCCGATCTGGTCGAAGCCGATCACGCCCTCACCGCGTGGGAGGTGGCGCATGCTTAAGGCATTGAAACTCAGCGAACTGACCAACGTGCTCGATGCACGTTTGATCGCGGGTGACGCGTCCTTTAATGGCGTCAGCATCGACAGCCGTGCGATCCAGCCCGGCCAATTGTTTATTGCCCTGACCGGTCCGCGCTTCGATGGTCATGACTATCTGAACGATGTTGCCGGCAAAGGCGCGGTCGCTGCGCTGGTCGAGCGTGAAGTCGCCGACAGCACACTGCCGCAATTGCTGGTGAAAGATACCCGTCAGGCCCTTGGCCAGTTGGGCGCGTTGAACCGTGCTGCATTTACGAAACCGGTCGCAGCAATCACCGGCTCCAGCGGCAAGACCACGGTCAAGGAAATGCTCGCGAGCATCTTGCGCACGCGCGGTCCGGTACTGGCGACCCGTGGCAACCTGAACAACGACCTCGGCGTGCCGTTGACCCTGATCGAACTGGGCGCGGAACACACTTCCGCCGTGATCGAACTGGGTGCTTCGCGTCTGGGCGAAATCGCCTACACCGTCGGGCTGACCAAGCCGCATGTGGCGATCCTCAACAACGCCGGCACCGCGCACGTCGGTGAATTCGGCGGGCCGGAAAAAATCGTCGAAGCCAAGGGCGAAATCATCGAAGGCCTGGCAGCGGATGGCGTTGCCGTGCTCAACCTCGACGACAAAGCCTTCGGCATCTGGAAGACCCGCGCCGGCAGCCGCAAAGTGCTGACCTTCGCCTTGAGCAATGTTCAGGCGGACTTCTACGCCAGTGACTTGAGCACTGATGCCCGTGGTTGCCCGGCCTTCAATCTGCATACGCCTGAAGGTGTGGAGCGGGTTCAACTGAACCTGCTCGGCACCCATAACGTCGCCAATTCCATGGCTGCCGCCGCTGCTGCACACGCACTGGGCGTGTCGTTGTTCGGTATCGCCACTGGGCTTGGCGCGGTACAACCGGTCAAGGGCCGCACCGTCGCGCAACTGGCGAAGAACGGCATGCGCGTAATTGATGACACTTACAACGCAAACCCCACCTCCATGTGCGCAGCCGTTGATATACTCGCCGGCTTTTCCGGCCGCACCGTCCTGGTGCTCGGAGACATCGGCGAGTTGGGCGAGTGGGCGGAGCAGGGGCACCGCGACGTGGGCGAGTACGCCCGGGGCAAGGTTTCCGCGCTTTACGCTGTCGGGCCAAACATGGTCCACGCCGTGAACGCTTTCGGTGAACAGGCGCATCACTTCGGCACGCAAGCCGAACTGATCCAGGCCCTCGACGCCGAGCAGGACACAAACACCACTATTTTGATCAAGGGTTCGCGCAGTGCAGCGATGGAAAACATCGTTGCGGCTCTGTGCGGGTCCAGTCTGGAGAAACATTAATGCTGCTGCTGCTAGCGGAGTATCTGCAACAGTTCTACAAAGGCTTCGCGGTCTTCCAGTACCTGACCCTGCGCGGGATTCTCGGTGTGCTGACCGCGCTGGTCTTGTCGCTGTGCTATGGCCCGTGGATGATCCGCACCCTGCAGAACCGTCAGATCGGCCAGTCCGTACGTAATGACGGCCCGCAATCGCACCTGTCCAAATCCGGCACGCCGACCATGGGTGGCGCGCTGATCCTGTCGTCCATCGGTGTCAGCACCTTGCTCTGGGCAGACCTGAGCAACCGTTATGTCTGGACCGTGCTGCTGGTGACTTTGCTGTTCGGTGCCATCGGCTGGGTCGACGACTACCGCAAGGTCATCGAGAAGAACTCCCGTGGCTTGCCGAGTCGATGGAAGTATTTCTGGCAATCGGTGTTTGGCCTCGGCGCAGCGATCTTCCTTTATATGACCGCGACCACTCCGGTGGAAACCACGCTGATCCTGCCGATGCTCAAGGACTACAGCATTCCGCTGGGCTTCGGTTTCATCGTGCTGACCTACTTTGTGATCGTCGGTTCGAGCAACGCGGTCAACCTGACTGACGGCCTCGACGGCCTGGCGATCATGCCGACCGTGATGGTTGGTGGTGGCCTGGGTATCTTCTGCTACCTGTCGGGTAACGTGAAATTCGCGGAATACCTGCTGATCCCGTATGTGCCGGGCGCGGGTGAACTGATTGTGTTCTGCGGGGCGCTGATCGGTGCCGGTCTGGGCTTCCTCTGGTTCAACACCTATCCGGCGCAAGTCTTCATGGGTGACGTCGGCGCACTGGCGCTGGGCGCGGCCCTCGGCACCATCGCGGTGATCGTCCGTCAGGAAATCGTCCTGTTCATCATGGGCGGTGTGTTCGTGATGGAAACCCTGTCAGTGGTGATTCAGGTTGCTTCCTTCAAGCTGACCGGTCGCCGTGTGTTCCGCATGGCACCGATACACCACCACTTTGAACTCAAGGGCTGGCCCGAGCCACGCGTGATTGTCCGTTTCTGGATCATCACCGTGATTCTCGTGCTCGTCGGCCTTGCCACCCTGAAGCTGAGGTAGAACGAGTGTCTCTGATCGCTTCTGACCACTTCCGCATCGTTGTCGGCCTCGGCAAGAGCGGCATGTCCCTGGTTCGCTTCCTGGCGAACCGGGGCACGTCGTTTGCCGTGGCTGACACGCGGGAAAATCCACCGGAACTGGCCACGCTCAAGCGTGACTATCCGCACGTGGAAGTGCGTTGTGGCGAGCTGGACGTCGAATTCCTCTGCCGTGCCGACGAGCTCTACGTGAGCCCCGGTCTGGCACTGGCGACCCCGGCCCTGCAAGCCGCCGCTGCCCGTGGCGTGAAACTGTCCGGTGACATCGAGCTGTTCGCGCGTAACGCGCAGGCGCCGATCGTGGCCATCAGCGGTTCCAACGCGAAGAGCACCGTCACCACCCTGGTCGGCGAGATGGCGGCTGCGGCCGGCAAACGTGTGGCAGTGGGCGGCAATCTCGGCACTCCGGCGCTGGATCTGCTGCGCGACGACATCGAGTTGTACGTGATGGAACTGTCGAGTTTCCAACTGGAAACCACTGACCAGCTCAACGCTGAAGTGGCGACCGTGCTCAATATCAGCGAAGACCACATGGATCGTTACAGCGGTCTGCCGGCGTACCACCTGGCCAAACACCGGATCTTCCGTGGTGCGAAGCAGTTCGTGGTCAACCGTCAGGATGCGCTCAGCCGTCCGCTGATCGGCGAGGGCCAGCCATGCTGGACCTTCGGCCTGACCAAACCGGATTTCAAGGCGTTCGGTCTGCGCGAAGAGAATGGCGAGAAATACCTAGCCTTCGAATTCCAGAACCTGATGCCGGTGCGCGAGCTGAAGGTACGTGGCGCCCATAACCAGTCCAACGCCCTTGCGGCGCTGGCGCTCGGCCATGCGGTCGGCCTGCCGTTCGACGCGATGCTCTCGGCGCTGCGCAACTTTGCCGGCCTCGAACACCGCTGCCAGTGGGTGCGTGATCTGGACGGCGTGGCTTACTACAACGATTCCAAAGCCACCAACGTTGGCGCCGCACTGGCTGCCATCGAAGGGCTGGGAGCGGACATCGACGGCAAGGTCATTCTGATTGCCGGCGGCGACGGCAAGGGTGCCGAGTTCAAGGACCTGCGTGATCCGGTGGCGGCCAACTGCCGCGCCGTGGTCCTGATGGGCCGCGACAGCGACAAGATCGGCGACGCCATCGGCGATGCCGTGCCACTGATTCGCGCCACCTCGCTGGCCGATGCCGTCGAGCAATGCCGTGCTGCCGCCCAACCGGGTGATGTGGTGCTGCTGTCTCCGGCCTGCGCCAGTTTCGATATGTTCAAGAATTACGAAGACCGTGGTCACCAGTTCGTCCGCGCCGTGGAGGAATTGGCATGAGCCTGCGCAATATCATCAAACCGTATCCGTCGCCGATCATTACCGGGCGCGGCATCGACCTCGACTTCCCGATGCTCGCCGGTTGCCTGGCACTGCTCGGCCTGGGCCTGGTCATGATCGCCTCGGCATCGACCGAAGTGGCCGCAGCGCAGTCGGGCAGCGCTCTGTATTACATGACTCGCCACCTGATCTACATCGTGCTGGGTCTGGGCGCTTGCGTCGTCACCATGATGATTCCGATTGCCACCTGGCAACGCCTCGGCTGGCTGATGCTGATTGGTGCGTTCGGCTTGCTGATCATGGTGATCGTCCCGGGGATCGGCCGTGAAGTGAACGGTTCGATGCGCTGGATCGGGTTCAGCTTCTTCAACGTTCAGCCGTCCGAGATCGCCAAGGTGTTCGTGGTGATCTACCTCGCTGGTTATCTGGTGCGTCGCCAGAAAGAAGTGCGCGAGAGCTGGATGGGCTTCTTCAAGCCGTTCATCGTGCTGTTGCCAATGGCTGGCCTGTTGCTGATGGAGCCGGACTTCGGTGCCACCGTCGTAATGATGGGCGCGGCCGCGGCGATGCTGTTCCTTGGCGGGGTCGGGCTGTTCCGGTTCTCGCTGATGGTGGTGTTGGCGGTCGGGGCCGTGGTGCTGTTGATCCAGATGCAGCCGTATCGAATGGCGCGTCTGACCAACTTCGCCGACCCGTGGGCCGACCAGTTCGGCGCCGGTTATCAGCTGTCGCAAGCCTTGATCGCCTTCGGTCGTGGCGAATGGTTTGGCGTTGGCCTGGGCAACAGCGTGCAGAAACAGTTCTACCTGCCGGAAGCACACACCGACTTCGTGTTCTCGGTACTGGCTGAAGAACTGGGCGCCGTGGGTTCGCTGCTGACCGTCGCACTGTTCGTCTTCGTGTGTATTCGCGGCATGTACATCGGCTTGTGGGCAGAGAAGGCCAAGCAGTTCTTCGCGGCTTATGTTGCCTACGGTCTGTCGTTCCTGTGGATCGGCCAGTTCCTGATCAACATCGGTGTGAACGTCGGCCTGCTGCCGACCAAGGGTCTGACCCTGCCGTTCCTCAGTTATGGCGGTAGTTCGTTGGTGATCTGCTGCGCCTGCCTTGGCCTGTTGCTGAGGATCGAGTGGGAGAGTCGAACCCACCTGGGCAGTGAGGAGATGGAGTTCCAGGAGAGCGACTTCGCCGAGGAGTCGAATCATGGGCGCTAACGTATTGATCATGGCTGGCGGCACTGGCGGCCACGTGTTCCCGGCGCTGGCCTGTGCCCGCGAGTTTCAGGCGCGCGGTTACACCGTGCACTGGCTCGGCACGCCACGCGGAATCGAAAACGATCTGGTGCCGGCTGCCGGTCTGGAGCTGCATCGCATCAACGCCAGCGGTCTGCGCGGCAAGGGCAAGCTGTCGCTGCTCAAGGCGCCGTTCATGCTGTTGAAATCGGTCTGGCAGGCACGGGCGATCATTCGTCGGTTGCGTCCGGTCTGCGTCGTCGGTTTCGGCGGTTATGTGACCGGCCCTGGTGGCCTGGCCGCGAAACTGTCCGGTGTGCCGGTGATCGTTCACGAGCAGAACGCCGTGGCCGGTACCGCCAATCGGTTGCTGGTGCCGTTCGCCGCCCGGGTGTGTGAAGCATTCCCCGACACCTTTACTGTGTCGGACACCCGCCGTACCACCGGAAACCCGGTGCGCAGCGAGCTGTTCCTCGAAACACCGCGACAGGCTCTGGCCGGTCGCAAGGCGCGTTTGCTGATCCTGGGCGGAAGCCTTGGCGCAGAGCCGTTGAACAAGTTGCTGCCTGAAGCCCTGTCGCAAGTCGCTGCCGATTTGCGTCCGGAAGTGTTCCATCAGGCCGGCAAAAACCACGATGAAGTGACCGCAGAGCGCTATCGCGCAGCTGGCGTCGAGGCGCAAGTGCAGCCTTTCATCAAAGACATGGCCCAAGCCTATGGCTGGGCCGACCTGGTGGTGTGCCGCGCTGGCGCGCTGACCATCAGTGAGCTGGCTGCTGCCGGTCTGCCCTCGATGCTGGTGCCTTTGCCCCACGCCATCGACGATCACCAGACCCGCAACGCCGAATATTTGGCCCGTGAAGGCGCTGCCTTCCTGATGCCGCAAAGAACGACTGGTGCCGCGGATCTTGCCGCGCGCCTGACAGAGGTCTTGATGCAACCGCAACGACTCGAAGAAATGGCCCAAGCGGCCCGCCGTCTGGCGAAACCCGAAGCCACCCGCAGCGTGGTCGATACCTGTCTGGAGGTGGCCCATGGTTGAGAATCAGAAAGCCATGCCACAACCAGAAATGCGCCGCATCCGTCGCATCCACTTCGTCGGTATCGGCGGCGTGGGCATGTGCGGGATCGCCGAAGTGTTGTTGAACCTGGGCTATGAAGTCTCCGGTTCCGACCTCAAGGCGTCGCCGGTTACCGAGCGTCTGGAATCCTTCGGCGCAAAAATCTTTATCGGCCACCGCGCCGAGAACGCCGCGACCGCTGATGTATTGGTAGTCTCGAGCGCCGTCAACACCTCCAACCCGGAAGTTGCCACCGCCCTTGAGCGCCGCATTCCGGTGGTGCCGCGTGCCGAAATGCTCGCCGAACTGATGCGTTATCGCCACGGCATCGCCGTCGCCGGTACGCACGGCAAGACCACCACCACCAGCCTGATCGCTTCGGTGTTCGCTGCCGGTGGCCTGGACCCGACGTTCGTTATCGGTGGCCGTCTGAATGCTGCGGGCACCAATGCCCAGCTCGGCACCAGCCGCTACCTGATCGCCGAAGCCGATGAAAGCGACGCAAGCTTCCTGCACCTGCAACCGCTGGTGGCCGTGGTTACCAACATCGACGCCGACCACATGGCGACCTACGGTGGCGACTTCAATGTATTGAAGAAAACCTTCGTCGAGTTCCTGCACAACCTGCCGTTCTACGGTCTGGCGGTGGTGTGTCTGGACGATCCGGTGGTGCGTGAAATCCTGCCGCTGGTCAAGCGCCCGGCCGTGACCTACGGCTTCAGCGAAGAAGCCGACGTGCGTGCGATCAATGTTCGTCAACAGGGCATGCAGACCTTCTTCACCGTGCTGCGTCCCGATCGTGAGCCACTGGATGTGTCGGTGAACATGCCCGGCAATCACAACGTGCTCAATGCACTGGCAACCATCTGCATCGCCACCGACGAAGGCGTCAGCGATGAAGCCATCGTGCAGGGCCTGTCCGGATTCCAGGGTGTTGGTCGACGCTTCCAGGTCTACGGCGAACTGCCGGTGGATGGCGGCAGCGTGATGCTGGTCGACGACTATGGTCACCACCCGACCGAAGTCGCAGCCGTGATCAAAGCCGTACGAGGTGGCTGGCCGGACCGTCGTCTGGTGATGGTTTACCAGCCGCACCGATATAGCCGCACCCGCGACCTGTACGACGATTTCGTCAATGTACTGGCCGACGCCAACGTGCTGCTGCTGATGGAAGTTTATCCGGCCGGCGAAGAGCCGATCCCGGGTGCCGACAGCCGCAAGTTGTGCAACAGCATTCGCCAGCGCGGCCAGCTCGATCCGATCTACATCGAGCGTGGCGTCGATCTGGCGCCGTTGGTCAAACCGCTGCTGCGGGCCGGCGACATTCTGTTGTGTCAGGGCGCCGGTGATATCGGCGGTCTCGCACCAAAGCTGTTGAAAAGTGAGTTGTTCGCTGGCGCCGTGGCGGCGTCGGTCGAGGGGAAGTTGAAATGACTGCTGCCTACGCCAATCTGTTTTCCACTATCGCGCCGAAAGACTTCGGCCGCGTCGCCGTGCTGTTCGGCGGGATGAGTGCCGAGCGTGAGGTTTCGCTGAAATCCGGTAACGCCGTGCTCGAGGCGCTGCAAAGCGCTGGTGTGGATGCGTTCGGGATCGATGTGGGCAAGGATTTTCTGCAGCGTCTGCTGAGCGAAAAAATTGATCGCGCTTTCATCATTCTCCACGGTCGTGGCGGTGAAGACGGCAGCATGCAAGGCCTGCTCGAATGCGCAGGTATTCCGTTCACCGGTAGCGGCATCCTCGCTTCGGCGCTGGCCATGGACAAGCTGCGCACCAAGCAGGTCTGGCACAGCCTCGGGATTCCGACGCCGCGTCACGCCGTGCTGCGCAACGAAGCCGATTGTATTTCGGCGGTGACGGAACTGGGCCTGCCTTTGATCGTCAAACCGGCCAATGAAGGTTCAAGTATCGGTATGGCCAAAGTGAATTCCGCGTCCGAGCTAGTCGACGCATGGAAAGCGGCCAGTACCTACGATTCGCAAGTGTTGGTCGAGCAATGGATTCAAGGTCCGGAGTTCACCATCGCCACCCTGCGTGACCAGGTGTTGCCTCCAATCGCCCTGGGTACACCGCACACGTTCTACGACTACGACGCCAAGTACGTGGCTAACGATACCCAGTATCGAATCCCGTGCGG
This sequence comes from Pseudomonas sp. McL0111, assembly GCF_052567255.1. Classification (NCBI taxonomy): domain Bacteria; kingdom Pseudomonadati; phylum Pseudomonadota; class Gammaproteobacteria; order Pseudomonadales; family Pseudomonadaceae; genus Pseudomonas; species Pseudomonas sp. McL0111. Next base: position 2,691,296 of record NZ_CP199585.1, read on the forward strand.
GCTCGACGCAGCCAAGGAAAAGGAACTCATGGATCTCACGGCCAAGGCCTGTGAGGCGCTGGGTATCGCCGGTTGGGGCAGGGCAGACGTGATGCAGGACGCCGAAGGGAAGTTCTGGTTCCTGGAAGTGAATACCGCACCGGGCATGACCGATCACAGTCTGGTACCGATGGCAGCGCGTGCTGCCGGTCTGGATTTCCAGCAACTGGTTCTGGCCATTCTGGCCGCCAGTGTTGAAGACGTTCGAGGTTAAGACGATGCAAGGCGCACAGCTCAGACATCAGCCACCCGCACCCGGCCGCAAGCCGGTGCCGCGGGGTGCCAGCCGAATGGTGGCGAAAGAGCCGATGTCCGCGCGCCTGCCGAAAGCCAACTTCGGTTTTCTGAAAAGTCTGTTCTGGCCGGTGCTGCTGGTAGTGCTCGGCTTTGGTACCTACGAAGGCGCACAGCGTTTGCTGCCGTACGCCGACCGGCCGATCACCAAAGTCGCGGTGCAGGGCGACCTGAGTTACATCAGTCAGCAAGCGGTGCAGCAGCGGATCGCTCCGTACACAGCGTCGAGCTTCTTCACCATCGACCTGGCGGCCATGCGTACCGAGCTTGAGCAGATGCCATGGATCGCCCACGCCGAAGTGCGTCGGGTTTGGCCGGATCAAGTTGTGATCCGCCTCGAAGAGCAACTGCCGGTGGCCCGTTGGGGCGACGAGTCTTTGCTGAACAACCAGGGCCAGGCGTTTACGCCCAAGGAACTGGCGAACTACGAACATCTGCCACAGCTGTTCGGCCCACAACGGGCCCAGCAGCAAGTGATGCAGCAATACCAGGTGTTGAGCCAGATGCTCAGGCCGATGGGCTTCTCGATTGCACGTCTGGAATTGCGTGAACGCGGCAGCTGGTTCTTGACCACTGGAGCCGGCAGCTCCGGCCCCGGAATCGAGTTGCTGCTGGGACGCGGCAACCTGGTGGAAAAGATGCGCCGCTTCATCGCTATCTATGACAAGACGCTTAAAGACCAGATTACGAACATTGCGCGCATCGATCTGCGCTACGCCAACGGCCTCGCCGTTGGCTGGCGGGAACCTGTAGCGCCGACGACAGCCCAACCCGCTGTCGCAAAGAATTAAGAAGAGGCAGGACCCATGGCAAACGTGCAAAGCGGCAAAATGATCGTCGGTCTGGATATCGGCACCTCCAAGGTGGTGGCGCTGGTAGGCGAGGTTGCGGACGACGGCACGCTGGAAATCGTCGGGATCGGTACCCATCCGTCCCGCGGCCTGAAGAAAGGCGTGGTGGTGAACATCGAATCCACCGTGCAATCGATTCAGCGTGCGATCGAAGAAGCCCAGCTGATGGCCGGCTGCCGCATTCACTCGGCGTTTGTCGGCGTGGCCGGCAACCATATCCGCAGCCTGAACTCCCACGGCATCGTGGCGATCCGTGATCGCGAAGTCAGCTCGGCTGACCTTGAGCGTGTACTCGACGCGGCCCAGGCCGTGGCGATCCCGGCTGACCAGCGCGTGCTGCACACCCTGCCGCAGGATTACGTGATCGATAACCAGGAAGGCGTTCGCGAACCACTGGGCATGTCCGGCGTACGTCTGGAAGCCAAGGTTCACGTGGTGACCTGCGCCGTCAACGCCGCACAGAACATTGAAAAATGCGTGCGTCGCTGCGGTCTGGAAATCGACGACATCATTCTTGAGCAACTGGCGTCCGCTTACTCGGTTCTGACCGACGACGAGAAAGAGCTGGGCGTGTGCCTGGTCGACATCGGCGGCGGCACCACCGACATCGCAATCTTCACCGAAGGTGCGATCCGTCACACCGCAGTGATCCCGATTGCCGGTGATCAAGTGACCAACGACATCGCCATGGCGTTGCGCACTCCGACCCAGTACGCCGAAGAGATCAAGATCCGTTACGCCTGCGCCCTGGCCAAACTGGCCGGTGCCGGCGAAACCATCAAGGTGCCAAGCGTTGGCGACCGTCCACCGCGTGAGCTGTCGCGTCAGGCCCTGGCCGAAGTGGTCGAGCCGCGCTACGACGAACTGTTCACCCTGATTCAGGCTGAACTGCGTCGCAGCGGTTACGAAGACCTGATCCCGGCCGGCATCGTCCTGACCGGTGGTACGTCGAAGATGGAAGGCGCCACTGAACTGGCCGAAGAAATCTTCCACATGCCGGTACGCCTCGGTGTGCCGCACGGCGTGAAAGGTCTGGATGACGTAGTGCGCAACCCGATTTATTCCACTGGCGTCGGCCTGTTGATGTACGGCCTGCAAAAGCAGTCCGACGGAGTCTCGTTCTCCGGCATCGGCAGCCGCGACAGCTACAGCAACGAAGAGCCACAGGCGCCGTTGCTGGACCGATTGAAGAAGTGGGTTCAAGGCAACTTCTAAAGCTTTACCGCAACACCGCAACAAAAAGCAGTAGGCGAAAAAACTAGAGAATGTAAGGAGAGGGAAAATGTTCGAACTCGTAGACAACATCCCCGCAAGCCCGGTAATTAAAGTTATCGGTGTTGGCGGTGGCGGCGGCAACGCTGTCAATCACATGGTCAAGAGCAACATCGAAGGCGTTGAATTCATCTGCGCCAACACCGATGCTCAAGCACTGAAAAACATCGGTGCGCGGACCATCCTGCAACTAGGCACTGGTGTGACCAAAGGCCTTGGCGCCGGCGCGAACCCGGAAGTCGGCCGTCAGGCTGCTCTGGAAGACCGCGAGCGCATTGCTGAAGTGCTGGCCGGCACCAACATGGTGTTCATCACCACTGGGATGGGCGGTGGTACCGGTACCGGTGCTGCGCCGATCATCGCCGAAGTGGCCAAGGAAATGGGCATTCTGACCGTTGCTGTCGTAACGCGTCCGTTCCCGTTCGAAGGCCGCAAGCGTATGCAGATCGCCGATGAAGGCATCCGCATGCTCTCCGAAAGCGTCGACTCGTTGATCACCATTCCTAACGAGAAGCTGCTGACCATCCTTGGTAAAGACGCCAGCCTGCTGTCGGCTTTCGCCAAGGCCGACGATGTACTGGCCGGTGCCGTTCGCGGTATCTCCGACATCATCAAGCGTCCGGGCATGATCAACGTCGACTTCGCCGACGTACGTACCGTGATGAGCGAAATGGGCATGGCAATGATGGGCACTGGCTGCGCCAGCGGTCCTAACCGTGCACGTGAAGCCACTGAAGCGGCGATCCGCAACCCGCTGCTGGAAGACGTGAACCTGCAAGGTGCACGCGGCATTCTGGTGAACATCACCGCCGGTCCTGACCTGTCTCTGGGTGAGTACTCCGACGTGGGTAGCATCATCGAAGCCTTCGCTTCCGAGCACGCCATGGTCAAGGTCGGCACCGTTATCGATCCGGACATGCGCGACGAACTGCACGTGACCGTGGTTGCTACCGGTCTGGGCGCGAAAATCGAGAAGCCTGTGAAGGTCATCGACAACACCGTTCACACCTCCATGGCTGCACAGGTGCAACAACCGGCACCCGCTCGTCAGGAAGCTGGCGCAGTGAACTACCGTGATCTGGACCGTCCGACCGTCATGCGCAACCAGGCTCAGGCCGGTGCTGCGACTGCCGCGAAGATGAATCCGCAAGATGACCTGGACTACCTGGACATCCCGGCTTTCCTGCGTCGTCAGGCCGATTGATGGAATGTATCAGGGCTATGAAGGTGATTGGTGTTCAGCAAAGGCATGGTCTGCTATTATCGCCAGCCTTTGTTGATACCAGTTCGCAATTTGCGCTGAAGCGGCCCAAGCCATGATTAAACAACGCACACTGAAAAATATTATCCGTGCCACAGGTGTAGGCCTGCACTCCGGGGAGAAGGTCTACCTGACCCTCAAGCCTGCGCCTGTCGACACTGGCATTGTGTTTTGTCGCGCTGACCTCGACCCTGTGGTGCAGATCCCTGCCCGCGCGGAAAACGTCGGTGAAACCACTATGTCGACCACGCTGGTAAACGGCGACGTCAAAGTGGACACGGTAGAGCACTTGCTCTCGGCCATGGCTGGCCTGGGCATCGATAACGCCTACGTCGAGCTCTCCGCGTCCGAAGTCCCGATCATGGATGGCAGCGCTGGACCCTTCGTATTCCTGATTCAATCGGCAGGCCTGGAAGAACAGGACGCCCCCAAGAAATTCATCCGCATCCTGCGTGAAGTGACAGTGGAAGACGGCGACAAGCGCGCCACTTTCGTCCCTTTCGAAGGATTCAAGGTGAGCTTCGAGATCGATTTCGATCACCCGGTTTTCCGGGACCGCACCCAAAGTGCAAGCGTGGATTTTTCCAGCACTTCGTTCGTAAAAGAAGTCAGCCGCGCCCGTACTTTCGGTTTCATGAGTGATATCGAGTACCTGCGCAAGCACAACCTCGCACTCGGCGGCAGCGTTGAAAACGCGATCGTGGTTGATGCCGATGGCGTACTGAACGAAGACGGCCTTCGCTATGAAGACGAATTCGTGAAGCACAAGATCCTCGATGCAATTGGCGATCTGTACCTGCTGGGCAATAGCCTGATTGGTGAGTTCAAGGGCTTCAAGTCCGGCCACGCACTGAACAACCAGCTGCTGCGCAAGTTGATTGAGCAGACAGATGCATGGGAAGTCGTGACGTTCGATGACGCCAGCACCGCACCAATCTCTTACATGCGCCCGGTTGCGGCGGTGTAAGTAAAAAACCTCTCTAGTTTTTTGAAGGCTACCCTCGGGTAGCCTTTTTTTATGCCCGCAGATTTTGTATTGGCTGTGCAGACCTCATCGCTGGCAAGCCAGCTCCCACAGGTTTCTTTGCTGCCCACAGATCAGCAATACACAGTAAACCCTGTGGGAGCTGGCTTGCCAGCGATGAGGCCGGTGGGGTCAGACAAAACTCAGCCAGCCACAACCCGGTTTCGCCCGCTTTCCTTGGCCTGATACAACGCCTTGTCTGCCGCAAACATCAGCTGCTCCAGCGTCATTTCGCTCGCCGAAGTCCATGTGCTGATACCGATACTCACCGTCAGCGGTACATCGGCACCTTTTACAAGTGGCATCTGCTCGACTGCCGCGCGAATATGCTCGGCGATCTGCTGCGCACCGAGGCTGTCGGTTTCGGCAAGGATCACCGAGAACTCTTCGCCGCCATAACGCGCCACCAGATCCGCCGGGCGCCGCACGTTCGCGGTAATCACCTTGGCCAACTCTCGTAACGCCTGATCACCGGCCTGATGCCCATGCCGGTCATTGAACGGCTTGAAGTGATCGGCATCGATCATCATCACTGACAAGGGCTTGCCCGAACGCTGGGCGCGGAACCACTCATGGCGCAGGTATTGGTCGAGCATCCGGCGGTTAGCCACGCCGGTCAGTGCATCGGTGGCAGCCAGTTTCGCCAGTTCGCGCTCGGCCTGCTGGCGCAAACGCAGTTCCCGGGCGAGCAGCCAGGTCAGCCACAGCAAGCCTATGCACAACACGCCTGTGGCGCCGCTGATCAGCATCGCGGTCCGCCGCCAGACAGCGAACACCTCGTCGTTGGACAGCGCCACGATCACGATCAGTGGCAGGTTACCGACCCGTGAGTAGGTATAGAGCCGCTGGCGGTGATCCATGCTCGACGTGCTGCTGAAGCTGCCGTTGCCATCGGTGTCGCGCAGGATGCGCACCACATTCGGGCGGTTGGCGAAGCTCTTGCCGATGGAATCGCTTTGCAGGTATGGCTTCTGCGCCAGTAGCAAACCGTCGTTGTCGATGATGTTCAGCGTGCTGTCGCTGCCGATGTCGAGGCTGTTGAACAGTTCGTCGAAGTAATCGAGCTTCATCGATGCCACGGCAACCCCGATAAATTCGCCGGTCTCCGATGAAATCCGTCGGCTGAAACTGATCCGCCACTGATCGGATTCGTCGCAATCACAACGGGTCTTGAATGGTCGGCTGATGAACATCCCGGCGTCGCGATTGAAGGCGTGGACAAGGAAATAGTCGCGGTCAGCGAAGTTGCCCGGTTTCGGTTCGATGCGCGATGAGTCGGCAACCACCTCGCCGTGTTTATCGAGCAACAGAATATCGCCCTTGAAACGGGCGGTGGTGGAGCGGTCGAACAGCGCCAGATGACGGATCTGCGGGGACACGGTTTGCAGATCATCGCGCTGGGCGGCAGCGATCAGCCCTTGCAGGGTCAGATCGTATAGCTCGACGGTGCGCAACACATCAGCGTCGATCAGTTGCGCAACCGTCGTAGCGCCGCGAGTGGCCGTGTCCTGAGCATTGGCGTGCTCACGAATCAGCAGGAAAGTGACGATGCACAGAATCGCGATGACGGTCAGCGAACTGCCACAGATCAGCAGCAGTTCGGGGCGCCCGGTCTTGCCCGAAACGGGAGGGGTACGGCTCGCGATCATGATTGGCTATCGGTTGGGGAGTCTTATAAGCGTAGTTGCCAAACCATTGGCATGAAAAAAACCAATTGTGGCGAGGGAGCTTGCTCCCGCCGGGTCGCGAAGCGGCCCCATGCTCTTTCCAAAGCAGGGGCCTGCTGCGCAGTCCAGCGGGAGCAAGCTCCCTCGCCACAGGTTCAGTGTCGATTACGACAGAGTAGCGCTGATCTTAGAAGACGTTGATCGGGTAGTCGATGATTACGCGGTATTCATCTGTGTCCGTATCAATCGCGCCATAGCCATTGCCGCCACGGTTGTTCGCCCATTGCAGGCGTACCGCGAGATCCTTGGCCTGGCCGCTCTGTACCACGTACTTCAAATCGATGTCGCGCTCGTGGTGTTTGGCGTTGCGGCCATCGGCGTTGTACCAGTTTGAGTAGCCTTTGCTGTTCGGATCGACCTTGGTCAAATCAAGCGTGCCGCGCGAGTAGGAGACGGACGAGGTCAGCCCCGGCAAGCCCAGGCCAGCAAAGTCGTAGGCGTACTTGAGCTTCCACGAGCGCTCGTTCGGGCCGTTGAAGTCCGAGTATTGCTGCGAGTTGTCGAGGTAGACGCTGTCGCCCTGGCTGATGTAGTCGAACGGCGTATTACCGTTGACCCGCTGATACGCGGCGGTAACGCTGTGACTGCCGACGCCTACGGTGAAATGCAGGCTGTAGGTGTTGTTGTCGATGTCGCCGAGCCGCGCCTGACCAGTGTCCTGCGTGTGATAGAAGTGTAGGCCCGGATTGAGACTGACCAGATCGTTCAGCGCCCAGGTGTAGTCCAGGTCGTAGTAATACTGGTTCCAGATGTCCTTGAGTTCCGAGGCGTACAGGCTGCTGGTCAGCCCTTCGACGCCACTGAAGGCCACACCGGCCCACGTGATGTGCTGGCTTTCGTCGCCGTCGGCCAGCGTGCCATACGAAGTACCGATGCGCTGATGGCCGCTCTGGTTGTAAGGCTTGGTGAAACTCGCCTGACCGCCCTCGATCAACCAGCCATCGAAACTGTGGTTGGTCAGGCTGACACCGCGAAAAGTCTGCGGCAGCATGCGGCTGTCGCCACCGGCAATCACCGGGTTGGTGAGGAACAAGTCGCCGGCCTTCAGTTCGGTGTCGAACGCACGCATTTTCAGCGTGCCACCCGCCGTGGAAAACGAACCCGGCGCTTTGCCGTTGCCATCGCTGATCGGCAGGATACTCGAGCCATCGGTACCGCCACCGCCATCGAGTTTCAACCCGAGCATGGCGTGGGCATCAACGCCGAAACCGACGGTGCCTTCGGTGTAGCCGGATTTGAAGATGCCGAGAAAACCCTGGCCCCACTCGATGTTGTCGTCCGCTTTCTGCATGCGGTTGCGATTCATATAGTAGTTGCGGGCGTTGAGGTTGAGGCTCGAGCCTTCGACGAAGCCCTGTTTCTCTGGCTCGTCGGCGTGGGCTGCGGGGGCGATCGTTGCGGCGATTGCAATGAACAACGGGGTGAAACTGACTGGGTAACGCACTTGCGGTGGAGCTCCTTGGGTCAGCTGACACTTCAATGTTTTGAAGTGCGGGATGTTTCTTATTGTAAAAGACGTAGCAAACGGCTTTCAGACCACAACGAAAAAAGGCCGCTGAAAGTCAGCGGCCTGGAATGACGACGGTTGAACGGGAAGAGCCAAACAACCGCGTCGAGGGAAACGTTGCGCGATACGCGACTCAGCTGTCTTTCTCGGTGGCTTGAATCTCGGACGTTGCGGCCTGCGGGGCTTGTGTGGCGCCTTGGGTCTTGGCCATCACTTCTGTCTGATACTGCTCGAATGCCTGAGCGCGAGCGGCGTTTTGCGCTACGAACGACTGCGATTCTTCCGCCATCGCCATGGGCGACAGGATCAATGAGGACAAAACGAAAGCGCTGGCAATACCCATACTGTTGGACATCTGGAAAACCTTCTTGCTTGGCAAGTGCTGTTTGGTGCGGGCAAAGATAAGGTCGCCGGACGTTGGGAAACAGCGTGATTTTCATAAATGACTGTTACAGCGGGAGCAAAGATCACCCCTTCCTGAAACTGCTGAGGTCTGTGGAAGTATGTTTACTTGTGGCGAGGGGATTTATCCCCGTAGGGCTGCGAAGCAGCTCCAAAAATTCCGGATTCAAAGATCCCTTCAGACCTTGCACACAGGATTTGCGACTGCTGCGCAGCCGAACGGGGATAAATCCCCTCGCCACAATTGGCTCCGTTTATTCCTGAAATCGCAGTCAGACCGGGAGATGGATTCCGAAGGTATTCATCCCGCGATCACTGCGCACAAACACATCACCGCCATGCATCAACGCAATCGCCTTGACGATCGCCAGGCCCAACCCATGGTTGTTCCCGCTGTTACTGCGCGAAGCATCCACACGATAAAAACGCTCGAACAAACGCGGCAGATGTTCGCTGGCAATCGGCGAGCCGGGATTAGCCACGCCGATGCTCACCTGATGTTCTTCGACATCAATCCGCACCTCGATCACCTGACCCGGCTCGGTGTGCTGCACCGCGTTGCTCAACAGATTGATCAACGCCCGCCGCAGATGCGCGATCTCAATCTGCACCTGAGCATCACCACTGACCTGCACCCGAACCTGAGCATCCTCAAGAATGAAATCCAGATATTCGAGAGTGGTCGCCACTTCATCCGCCAACGACGTCGACGTCAGTTTGGTCGCCTTGCTGCCCTGATCGGCGCTGGCTAGAAACAGCATGTCGTTGATGATCGAACGCAGGCGTTCCAGCTCTTCGAGATTGGATTGCAGCACCTCAAAATAATGCTCGGCGGAGCGTCCGCGAGTCAGCGCGACTTGGGTCTGGCCGATCAGATTGGTCAGGGGCGAGCGCAGTTCATGCGCAACATCGGCGTTGAATGATTCCAGCCGCGAATACGCCTGTTCGACCCGCTCCAGCGTCGAGTTGAACGAGTCGACAAACTGCGCAAGCTCCGGCGGTAATGGCGACATGCGCAGGCGTCCGGCGCGCAACGGCGGGGCCAGCCGCTGCGCTTCCTGCGAGAGCTTGATCAACGGCTTGAGGCCGATCCGCGCCACCCAATAACCCAGCGCCGAAGCCATCAATACACCGATGATGGCCAGACCTATTAATGCGATCAGCAAGTTGTGCTGAGTCTCGTGGAAGGTTTCGGTGTCGATGCCAATCATGAAGCGCAGCGGCGGGCGTTGATCCTTGGCCGGCAGTTCGGTCAGCAGCACTTTCAACGGAAAAGCATGCTCGGGCAGCTGCAAGTCACGCATGCCCAACGGGCCTTGGGCGAACGCACGGATCAGCGCATTCGGCTCACCATATTCGTAGCCCGGATCACCGCTGACCACCCAGAAACGAATGCGTTTGTCTTCTTCACCGAGCAGTTTCAGCTTGGCGTTGATCTTCACCCAATGCTCCGGTGTACCGAAGCGATTGAGTGCCGATTCCAGCACGCTGTAACGCGCATCCAGTTCGGCTTCCGGCAACAGCCCCAAACCTTTATCCACTTGCTGATACAGCGCGCCGCCAATCAACAGAAACACCAGCAGCGCCACCAGCGTGAACATCCCGCTCAGGCGCAGGGCAATCGAATTACTGGACACCACGGCTCTCCAGCACGTAACCCATGCCGCGAATGGTGTGCAGCAGTTTCTCGTCGAACGGCCCGTCGAGCTTGGCCCGCAGACGCTTGATCGCCACTTCGACGACATTCGCGTCGCTGTCGAAATTGATATCCCAGACCATCTCGGCGATCGAAGTTTTCGAAAGAATTTCACCCTGCCGTCGCGCCAGCACACTGAGCAGCGAAAACTCTTTCGCCGTCAGGTCCAGTCGCGTACCGGCGCGGGTTGCCTTGCGGCTGATCAAATCTATCCACAGGTCGGCGATGCTGACTTGCACCGGTTCATGGCCGCCGCTGCGTCGGGTCAGCGCTTGCAGGCGCGCCACCAGTTCAAGGAAGGAAAACGGTTTGCCGAGGTAATCGTCGGCACCGTCGCGCAGGCCTTTGATCCGGTCTTCGACCCGCTCGCGAGCGGTGAGCATGATCACCGGGGTTTGCTTGCGCGCACGCAATGCGCGCAGCACGCCGAAGCCGTCCAGGCCTGGCAGCATCACGTCGAGGACGATCACCGCGTAGTCGCTTTCCAGCGCCAGATGCAGGCCCTCGACGCCGTCGCGGGCCAGATCCACGGTGTAACCCTGTTCCGTCAGACCGCGGTGTAGATAATCCGCGGTTTTTTCCTCGTCTTCGATAATCAGAACGCGCATGACCCTGCCTCAGTCTGTGGTCGCCAGCGCCGGCACGGGCGCAGGTTTGGGTCTGTGAAAAAGACGCTCAAGCCACAAGTATATGACCGGAGTGGTAAACAGCGTCAGCATCTGGCTGACCAGCAAACCGCCAACCACCGCGATCCCCAGCGGCTGACGCAGTTCGGCGCCGGTGCCGTAGCCAAGCATCAGCGGCAACGCGCCAAGCAGGGCGGCGAGGGTGGTCATGATGATCGGCCGGAACCGCGTGATGCACGCCTCGAAGATCGCATCCTGCGGCGACAGTCCTCGATGTCGCTGGGCCTCCAGCGCAAAGTCGATCATCAGGATACCGTTCTTCTTGACGATCCCGATCAGCAGCACCAGCCCGATCAACGCCATGATCGAAAAGTCCTGCCCGCAGATCCACAGCATGATCACCGCGCCAAGTCCTGCCGCCGGTAGCGTCGAGATGATGGTCAACGGATGCACGAAGCTCTCGTAGAGCACGCCAAGAATGATGTACACCGCCACCAGCGCCGCGAGAATCAGCCACGGCTGACTGGCCAGCGAACTCTGGAACGCCTGCGCCGCACCCTGGAAATTGCCGCTGATCGCGGTCGGCATGCCGATTTCGGCCTTGGCCTGATTGAGCAGAATCACCGCATCGCCCAGCGCCACGCCGGGCGCGAGGTTGAACGACAAGTTGGCCGCCGGGAACATGCCGTCATGAGCAATCGACAGCGGGCCGATGGTCGGTGCGTCGAATTTCGCCAGCGCCGACAGCGGCACCATTTCCCCGCTCAAAGGTGAGCGCAGGTAGAAATAGTTGAGGCTTTCGGCTTTGCCGCGTTGCTTGGTGTCGAGTTCCAGAATCACGTTGTACTGGTTGACCTGGGTCTGGAATTCGTTGATCTGCCGCTGGCCGAACGCATCGTACAGTGCCTCGTCGACATCACTTGCGGTCAGGCCGAAACGCGCCGCCGCACTGCGGTCGATGCTGATGTGGGTGATGCTGCCGCCCAGTTGCAAGTCGTTGGAAATGTCGCGGAATGCCGGGATGCCACGCAGTTTTTCGGTCAGGCGCTGGGTCCATGTGGCGAGGGTCGCGCCGTCGTTACTCTTGAGCACGTATTGATATTGCGCACGGCTCGGGCCGGAGCTGAGGTTGATGTCCTGGCCGGCACGCAGATACAGAACGATGCCCGGGACTTTCATCAATTTCGGCCGGATACGGTCGATGAATTCGCTGGCCGAGACATCACGGTCACCGCGTTTTTTCAGGGCGATCCAGAAGCGGCCGTTGGCGATGGTCTGGTTGCTGCCGGACACGCCGACAGAATGCGAGAATGCCTGCACCGCCGGATCGGCTGCGACGATTTCGGCCATGGCGAGGTGTTTTTTCACCATGTCGCCGTAGGAAATATCCGCCGCCGCTTCAGTGGTGCCGAGCACGAACCCGGTGTCCTGAATCGGGAAGAAACCCTTGGGGATAAAGATGTAACCAGTAATCGCCAAAGCCAGAGACAAACCGAACACACCGATCATCAGCTTCTGATGGGCGAGGGCGCGGCGCAGACCTTTCTCGTACCAAGCGAGCAAGCGCTCGCTGAACCCCGGTTTGTCGTGGGCGTGATGCACCGGTTTGCGCATGAACAGCGCTGCCAGGGTTGGCGCCAGTGTCAGCGAAACCACTACCGAAATCATGATCGTCGACGTCGCGGTCAGCGCGAATTCCTTGAACAGCCGCCCGACCACGCCGCCCATGAACAGCAACGGAATAAACGCCGCCACCAGCGAGAAACTGATCGAGACCACGGTGAAACCAATCTCGCCGGCACCCTTGATCGCCGCCTCGCGCATGTCGTCGCCGGCCTCCAGATGCCGGTGGATGTTCTCCACCACCACAATCGCATCGTCGACCACAAACCCCACCGCCACGACAATCGCCACCAGCGTCAGGTTGTTCAGGCTGAAACCCATCACATACATCAGCGCGAAACTGGCGATCAGCGAAACACCGAGCACCGCCGAAACAATCAGCGTCGCCGACAACTGGCGCAGGAACAGCGCCATCACCGCCACCACCAGCAGGATCGCGATCAGCAGAGTGATTTCCACTTCATGCAGCGAGGCGCGAATGGTCTGGGTACGGTCGATCAGCACTTTGACCTGTACCGAGGCCGGCAGCATGGCTTCCAGACCGGGCAGTGCAGCTTGAATCCGGTCGACGGTCTCGACAATGTTCGCCCCCGGTTGGCGCGAGATCACCAGGTTCACACCCGGTTGATCGCCGGCCCACGCTTGCACGTAGGCATCTTCCGATCCGTCGACGACTTTGGCGACATCGCGCAGGTGAACCGGGGCGCCGTCCTTGTAGGAAACAATGAGTTGGCTGTAATCCTCGGGGTGGAACAACTGGTCGTTGGTCGACAGCGTGGAAATACTCGATTCGCCGTACAGCGCACCTTTGGCGAGGTTGAGGCTGGTCTGTTGGATCGCCAGGCGAATGTCGGCGAGGGTCAGGCCGATGGCTGCGAGTTTGTCTGCCGAAGCCTGCACACGGATTGCCGGACGCTGCTGACCGGTGATGTTGATTTGGCCTACGCCATCGATCTGACTGATCTGACGCGACAGCAGGGTTTCCACCAGATCGCTGAGTTCGGTACCGGGCATTTGCGTCGAGCTGACACTGAGGATCAGCACCGGGCTGTCAGCCGGGTTGACCTTCTTCCAGGTCGGCAGCGTCGGCATGTCCTTGGGCAGTTTGCCGGCAGCGGTGTTGATCGCTGCTTGTACTTCCTGCGCGGCAGTGTCGATGCTTTTGTCGAGGGTGAACTGCAAGGTCAGCAGGCTTGAGCCCAAGGCACTGCTTGAGGTCATTTGGGTCATGCCGGGGATGGCGCTGAATTGCACCTCAAGCGGCGTGGCCACCGACGAGGCCATTGTGTCGGGGCTGGCGCCGGGTAACTGCGCGGACACCTGAATGGTGGGAAATTCCGCTTCCGGCAGTGGCGCAATCGGCAATCGCGGGAAGGCAATGACGCCGAGCAGCACCAGGGCGAAGGTCAGCAGAATCGTCGCGACCGGGTGATCAATGCACCACGTCGAAAGCCCTTTGTGTTGCTTCATGGCTTGGGCTCCGCTTGCACCACCTGCGCCGGTTCACTCATCACCTGCACGGTCGAACCGGGTTTGAGGCGCGACTGGCCGTCGCTCACCAACTGGTCACCGGCCTTCACGCCTTTGATGATGTCCTGGCCACTGCCCTGATAAACCATCTGCACTTGCACCGCTTCGACCTTGTCGCCGTTGACCCGATAAACGAAGTGCTGATCGAGACCGCGTTGTACGACAGTCGGCGGCACTACCAGCGCATTTTTATCCAGCGCTGTCTGAATTTTTACCGTGACCAGCAGGCCGGGCCAGAGCTTCTGGCTGGCGTTATCGAATTCGGCCTTGGCGCGGATGGTGCCGGTGTTGGCGTTGATCTGGTTGTCGATCAGGGTCAGATGGCCCTCGCCGAGCAGGTTGCCGGTTTCGCCGTCGGTGTCGGCACCGATGTAGGCCTTGACCTGTGCATGTTGCGGGTCGTTGATCAGGCCTTGCAGGGTTGGCAGCATTTGCTGCGGCAGGGAGAACTCGACGGCAATCGGGTCGATCTGGGTGACGGTGAACAGACCCTGGGTGTCGGTCATGCGCAGGAAGTTGCCTTCATCGACTGTACGAATGCCGACGCGGCCGGTGACCGGGGAGCGGATCTGCGTGTAGGAAAGTTGTACTTGCGCGGCATCAATCGAGGCCTGATTGCCTTGGGCGGTGGCCTTGAGTTGGTTGACCAGCGCTTGTTGCTGGTCGTAGGTCTGTTTGGAGACGCCGTCGTCGACGCTGAGCAGTTTGTAGCGTTGGAGGTTGACCAGAGCGACTTGCAGTTGTGCCTGGCTTTCGCCGAGTTGGGCGCGTGCCTGATCGAGGCTGGCGCGGATCGAGCGGTCGTCGATGCTGGCGAGGAGGTCGCCGGCCTTCACTAACTGGCCTTCCTTGACGAGGATTTTGGTGAGGATGCCGTCGATCTGTGGGCGCACGACCACGCTGTGTAATGAGAGGACTGAGCCGATGCCGCTGGTGTAGCGGGGGACGTCTTTTTCGCTGACGGCCACGACGCGCACGGGGATGGCGGTCGGGCTGGCGAGTTTGGCTGGCGCCGGTTTCAGGGCATACCACAGGCCTGCGCCTGCGAGGGCTATGACCAGGGTGGCGAGCAGGGCTTTGTTGTTCTGGATTCGCATGCGATTGGGGCGCCAAGATATGGAGTTTGGGCAGATTGGGTAGTTATAAACCTGTCTTGGGGTCAGGAGGGTGACCGTAAACTGACGGCGCTGTCAGTTTGGGCTTTTGGGCTTTGGGCTTGGGTGTATATCCGTTGCTGCGGTTATGGCTGCTTGGGGTTCCGCCCTTACGGCGGGTCACTTTTTCCAGACGCCGAAAAAGTAACCAAAAAGGCTTTGCCCTGACGTACGGCCCGCTCGCTGGGGCTCGGGGTTCCTTCGCTCCGGGATTCATCCGGGGGGGATCGCCTACGGTTTGCTGCGCTGCACCTCCTCTCGATCTGTTCGACTTCGTCGAACGGCGCTGCGCGCCAGCCCCCGGATGAACCCCTCCACTCAGCCTTCCGACGGGCGCTTTAGATCAAGAGCTACAGGCGAGCTAACGCTCATTCTGTGAGTGGTTAAAAGCGACGCGGTTGGCTTTTGCTCTTCTGTAGGAGTGAGCCTGCTCGCGATGGCGGCCTGACAGCCGACCAAGTTTTTCCTGACTGCACACGAGCGTATTTCAATTTTTTATGTTTAAGCGTGTGGATAAATTGCAGAACCTTCCCACAAGGTTTTCAGGTTGTCCGTCGGACGTGGGCTCTCTAGTCTTTGGCTGTCGCTGCCAATCAGCGATCGGGCGTGAGATCCCCGGAATGCTTGCAACTGGCGCCAACGCCGCGATAATTGGCGCCGACTCAATCTGCTGCCTGCTTTATGGCGGCTGTGTGCGGGCAGACTTCGGTCTGGCCGGTTGCCTGCTCCGGTGGATCTCACCCCGCACATAGTTGCCACCTCTTCGCCGCGTGAGATCCGGCGAACGATGGCTACCTTTACAGCATCAGCAGGAGTTGCACTTTGGATAAGTTAATCCCCGACCCACCCCAAGAAACCCCAATCCCGCAAACCGAAGCCACCCGCGCCGAAGATCTCATCAAAGACCGCGAAGCCATCAAACGCGCTCTCGATTTCTACCTCAGCCCTGAACGCCCAAAAGCCAACAGCCCCAGCACGATGTTCATGCTTGTCCCTGATATCGACACTGAAACGCTGCTCGCCCACGCCTACGAATCGTTGGCTTCCGCCAGTGCCCTTGCCAGTAATTTCGCCAGCGAACTGAGCGGCTTTCAGCGCAGCACCGCGCTGGCTATCCAGCAGATCGTGATGCTCGCCGAACTGGCAGTTAACCGCGCGCTGGATCGGGTTGATCCGCAAACCTGAGACCGCGTCATCGTTCATCGCTGGCAAGCCAGCTCCCACAGATTCCTCATCAATCTGAAGGTGGCGCATAACCTTGTGGGAGCTAGCCTGCTAGCGATGACGGCCTGACAGCCACCACCGATCATCACCTGACGGGCACTCTGGGCCGGTGCAACAACTACGCTCCTAAAGATCCGCCCTCACCAGCGGATACAAGTGGTATAGCCCTGACAATCAGTGGGGCGGATCTCTCCGGGAGTGTCTTGCCATGAACTTGAAAGCCCTGTTGTCGAGTGTGCTCGTCCTGCTGCCTCTCACCGCATTTGCCGCGCCGCAAACCTCTTCCGGCGTGATCCGTTTTACCGGTCAGATAGTCGATAACGGTTGTGAAGTCGGGCGTGTCGGATCGCTGGCTTCAAGTGCTTCGCGTCAGATCGAACTGCAGCCCGGTGTGAAGCTCGATGTGGACACTTATCGCAACGCGTGCAGCCATCAGGAATTGCCGTTTTCCGTGACGTATCAAGCGCTGAAGACCTCGACCGACAAAGGCATCGTTACCATCACCTACCTGTAAGCCGTTCGGCGAACAGTGCAAATCTGCCGATACTGACTCGGCGCGCGCGCAGGTATACTGCGCGCCTTCGCGGCTCACTCACCGGGCCCGACTTTGTGCTTTCCGGAGCTTTTATGACTTCCCCAAACCAACCGCTGGTTGACGACGCCGTGAGCGATGTCCCGGCCGACCTGACCGAAACCGGCGAAACCAAGGCTGCGATCCCGGCCTTCAAGTTCCCGTTCAAACCGGGTGAACTGGCTGGCGCCAAAGACTCGAACCAGCCTTGGTACAAGAACGGCGCCAAGAACGGTCACACCAAAACCCCAGGCATGGCGCCACCGGGTACCCGTCGTTCGATGGGTAAGCGCTGAGTTCTGTCCTGCTTTCGGCCATCGACTGTGATGCAACGGGATTGATGGTGTGCTTACTGGCCCCATCGCGGGCAAGCCACGCTCCCACAGGAATTGCGTCGTACACAATATTTGTGAACACCCGAAAGACCTGTGGGAGCGTGGCTTGCCCGCGATGAGGCCAGAACAGTCACTGCAAAATCCGGATCAAGCCGCCCGCAACGAAATAAACGCATAGGTCTGAGCAGGCTCCGTCACCACCTGCGCCCCGGTCGCCAGCACCTGCCCGGCGACATCTTCACCAGACACATGAAACAACCACTCCCCAGGCTCGGCGCCCAACGGCTGCGCAGCGACCTGATCAATCACCGCAGCAAACGCCTGCATATCCGGCAGATACGCAGCAAACCCGTCGCCCTTGAGCGCCGTAACGCGAATCCCGAGCAAGCCGCAAATCGCATCCTTGATGCTGATGTCATCGCGATCCGCCTGGCGTGAGCGCTGGATCAACTCGATCAGTTCCTGATCCACCAACTCGCCGCCAACGATCAACGCCGAACCTTGCTGCCAGGACTCTGGCGGGCAGTCCTTGGCCTGCGGGTTGAGCTGGATATGCGGGTTGATTTCCGCCGGATAAATGCGGCACACCAATGGTCGGCGCTCGTAGATGCGGCAGAGGTTTTCTTCGTCAAGATTCCGACAGCGACCGACGTTATAGGCGGCGAAGGTGATCGCCACATGCGCCTGCGACTCGCCGCTGCGGACCACCAGGGAGCGGCGCTCGGCGTGTTCGCGTTGTTGCTCCGGCAGGCCCAGGCCATTTGGCAGAAAGGCCTCGACCAGCACGATCACCTGACCACCATCCGCCGCCCACATGCGGGCTTCGCTCAGGGTCAGGGGGACATGGTGGTCGGTGCAGCATTTGCCGCAGCCTACGCAGGAAAACGTCGTATTCATTGCGCGATCAGTCTTCAATCAGGGGGTGGAACGGCGACGTAAAACCGCCATGCAGGCCCTGATCGAAGCAAGTTGTGCGCCATTCACTGGGCTTTGGCGGACGGGCGGATCGAGTCCCACTCGGTGACGAACGCGGTTTTCGACTTTTTGTTGTACAGGCATAGCTCGGTGCCTTGCTGGCCCTTCATGTGTTTTTGCGGGTATTGGCCTTGCAGCAACAGGGCGGTGTAGCCGACCCGGTCGTCGAACTGCGCGGCGTTGCCGACGGGTTTGGCGTTTTTCAGGCCGCTCGCCTTGGTGCAACTGGCGAGTACGGTTTTGTCGTAGGCGGCCCAGGCGTCGGGGCTGGAGGCTTGGGCCTGGGAGGCGAGGGCAGTGAGGCAGAGCAGGCTGAGGGTCAGGGTTTTCATGGTCGGGCATCCTTGATAGTGGCCAAGGTTGGAGTATGCCTGAGGATGAAAGTTGTCCTTCAGGGCGCCATCGCTGGCAAGCCAGCTCCCACAGGTTTTGTGAAGGACGGCGATGGCGGTCTGTCAGTCCGGGACAAACTCCCGGCGAACCCGGTACATCCCGGCACTTTCATACAACCGCTGCGCCCGCAGGTTGTCTTCCAGTACCTTCAGATCGACAAACCCTTCGCGCCGTTGCTGAAACACCTTGAATGCATTCAGCAGCAAGGCCCGGCCCAGTCCGAGCCGTTGCGCCCGTGGATGCACCACCAGATTCTTGATGTAGGCACTGGTCCAGCACTGCGCCACACCGACCACGCCTTCGGCATCGCTGGCAATCAAACACAGCGCCGGGTCGTATTCAGGATCGCTTTCGAAGCGTTGTTGCCAAACGTCCAGTGCCGGCACCCGACCGCCACCTTCCTGGTAGCCAAGCTGCATCAGCTGATGCACGGCTGGCGCCAGTTCAACGCGGTAGGTGCTGAGTTGAATGCCGTCAGGCAAGCAGATAGGCGGCGTATCCTCTCGAAGATCACGCCGCATCAAAAAACAGTACGTCGCACTCAAGGCTTAGTGACCGTGGGCGGCGACGTGTTTGGCCGCTTCGATCAGGCAGTGGGTCAACTCTGGCGAAGAGAACTTGGTCAGCACGCCGTTGGCCCCGGCCAGTCGTGCTTTTTCGCTGTTCATCGCGCTGTCGAGCGAGGTGTGCAGCAGCACATAAAGGTGGGCGAAGTCCGGCGTCTCGCGCAGGGTGCGGGTGAAGGCGTAGCCGTCCATCTCGGACATTTCGATGTCAGAGACGATCAGGTTGATCTGTTGTGCGGTGCCTTGCAGGTCCAGCAGGCAGTCGATGGCTTCCTTTGCGCTGCGTGCGGTGTGGCATTGCAGGCCGAGGTTGCGCAGGGTGTGTACCGATTGCTGCAACGCCACCTGACTGTCATCGACCACCAGAATCCGCGCATTGCCGA
This sequence comes from Pseudomonas sp. McL0111, assembly GCF_052567255.1. Classification (NCBI taxonomy): domain Bacteria; kingdom Pseudomonadati; phylum Pseudomonadota; class Gammaproteobacteria; order Pseudomonadales; family Pseudomonadaceae; genus Pseudomonas; species Pseudomonas sp. McL0111. The sequence goes on from NZ_CP199585.1 coordinate 2,710,749, forward strand.
GTACATCGGCGTCTTCCATGCTCAGGTCGGTCGGGGCCATTTCGATTTGCGTCGGGGCGATGGCGTGAATGACTTTTTCGATGTCCAGCACCTGCACCAGTGTGCCGTCGACCGAGGTCACGCCGGTGATGTACGAGCGCACACCGCCCGAGCCGAACGGCGGCGGTTTGATGTCGGTGGTCAGGCAGTGGACGATCTTGCTCACCGCTTGTACGTGCAGACCCTGTTTGGAACGGCTGACGTCGGTGACGATCAGGCAACCGCCGTTCGGGTCTTCGAGTGGACGTTCGCCGATGGCGCGACTGAGGTCGATCACCGACAGCGAGGCCCCGCGCAGAGTGGCGATGCCTTTGACGTGCGGGTGCGACTCCGGCAGCTTGGTCAGCGGCGGGCAGGGGATGATTTCACTGACTTTCAGCAGGTTGATCGCCATCAGCTTGCCGCTGCGCAAGGTAAACAGAAGAAGCGAAAGTGAATCTGCGCGGGCTTTGGTGGAAGACATATAAACCTTCTGTGGAAAAAGGTGGTGGGCGAGGGTGGGTATCGCCAGAAACTATTGATGCCGGGTTATCGGCGTCAAAAGGTTGGGCTTTAGGTCAGTTGTCGGGCGATGTTATCTCTGACTGTTGCACCTGTGGCGAGGGGATTTATCCCCGTTGGACTGCGCAGCAGTCCCGTCTTTTGGGGCCGCTGCGCGACCCAACGGGGATAAATCCCCTCACCACAGGTCATCAAGCAAGCTACAGGGTGTGCCTTTAATCTTTCATGCCCAGGCGTTTGGCCATCCGGCCGAGGTTCGCCCGATCCAGCCCCAATTCCCGCGCCGCACTGGCCCAGTTGTCCTGATTGCGCTCCAGCGCCGCCGTGATCAACTGACGCTGATAGGCCTCGGTCGCCGTCCGCAAGTCGCCGCCGATCAGTGGCGCGGCAGCAATCACCGCAGCAGCAGGCTGCAGCGAGTTATCCACAAGCTCATGCCGCAGATCGAGATCCGCCGCGCTCAGGCTGAGGATCTTCGGCCTGACTTTGCAGTTGCCCAAAGCCTTCAGCGCACTACGCCCGATCAGGTGCTCAAGTTCGCGCACGTTACCCGGCCAAGTGTAGGCAAGCAGGGCTTCCTGCGCTTCGCTGTTCAGCCGCAGGCTATTAAGGCCCATGCGCGAACGGTTCTGTTCAAGGAAGAAACCGCTGAGCAGCAGCACGTCGCGCCCGCGATCACGCAGGGCCGGCACCAGCAGCGGGTACACGCTGAGGCGATGATAGAAGTCGGCACGATAGCGGCCACTGCGTACTTCTTCGGCCAGATCTCGGTTGGTCGCGGCGATCAGACGCACATCGACCTGATGTTCCTTGTCCGAACCCAATCGCTGTAACTGGCCACTTTGTAACACGCGCAGCAGTTTGGCCTGCACGGTCAGCGACAACTCGCCGACTTCATCGAGAAACAGTGTGCCGCCATTGGCCAGTTCGAACTTGCCGCGACGGTCGCTGGTGGCGCCGGTGAAAGCGCCGCGCACGTGGCCGAACAGTTCGCTTTCCACCAGCGTGTCCGGCAAGGCTGCGCAGTTGAGGCTGATGATTGGTTTGTCGGCGCGGGGCGATGCCGCGTGGATGGCTTGTGCGACCAGTTCCTTGCCGACCCCGGTTTCGCCAGTGATCAGCACGGTCAGGTCGCTGCCGCCAACCAGATTGATTTCTTCCACCAGCCGTTTGTGCGCCTTGCTCTGGCCGATCATCTCGCGGTTCTGCTGACCGCTGGCCTGACGGTAAACCTCGGCCCGTTGATGCTCGTGTTCGGCGCGATTTGCCAGACGTTCGATGCGCTCGGCGGCGTTGACCGTGGCCGAGGCGAGGCTGGCGAAGGCTTGCAGGGCGTCGAGTTCAATCGGTTCGAAGCGCTCGGGATCCAGGGCATCGAGGGTGACCAGCCCCCAGAGTTTTTCATCGACGAACAGCGGGCAGCCGAGGCAGTCGTGAACTTCCAGATGTTCGTCGAGGCCATCGACCAGCCCGTCATACGGATCGGGCAAATCGCTGTCGGCGGCGAAGCGAGTCGGGCCGGCGCCGGCCAGCAAAATCTCGAAACGCGGGTGTTCGTCGACTTTGAAGCGGCGACCGAGGGTGTCGGTGCTCAAGCCGTCCACCGCCAATGGCACCAGCCATTCACCGTCGAGGCGCAGCAGGGCGGCGGCGTCGCACGGCAGCAAGGCGCGCATGGCTTCGAGCAGGCGTCGGTAGCGCTCGCCTTCCGGCAGTTCGCGGGACAGGTCGGAAACCAGTGGGAGCAGGGCGGTCAGCAGGGATTTGGCAGACATGGTCAGTAGTCAAAAGGACATGATGTAGTCGCTATGACTATACGAGCATCCGGGTCTATTTGACTACTATGATATTAAGTTATTGATTTATATGGATTAAAAAGTTGGCATGGTTACTGATATGTATAAGGCATCTTTTCAAGAAAGCTCAGGAGTCACCCTTATGCTTAGCGTCCAGGATCGTGCCATCGTCAAATCTACCGTGCCCCTGCTGGAAAGCGGCGGTGAGGCGCTGATCACTCACTTCTACCGCATGATGCTCTCCGAATACCCGGAAGTCCGCCCGTTGTTCAACCAGGCTCACCAGGCCAGCGGTGACCAGCCCCGCGCTCTGGCCAACGGCGTGTTGATGTATGCACGGCACATCGATCAGCTCGACCAGTTGGGCGATCTGGTCGCGAAGATCATCAACAAGCACGTCGCGCTGCAAATTCTGCCGGAGCACTACCCGATTGTCGGTGCCTGCCTGTTGCGCGCCATCTCCGAAGTGCTCGGCGACGAAATCGCCACGCCTGAAGTGATGAGCGCCTGGGGTGCGGCTTACGGCCAACTGGCGGATATCCTGATCGGCGCCGAAACCGCGATCTATGACCAGAAAGAACAAGCGGTTGGCGGATGGCGCGGGGCGCGGGAGTTCATCGTCGCGGCCAAGGTCGAGGAGAGCGCGGAGATCATTTCGTTCTACTTCGAAGCTGCCGACAAAGGCCCGATCCTGCAAGCCGAGCCAGGTCAGTACATCGGTATGAAGCTGATCCTCGATGGCGAAGAAATCCGCCGCAACTATTCGCTGTCGGCTCTGGCGAATAAAGGTCAGTACCGCATCAGCGTCAAACGCGAAGCGGGTGGTCGCGCCTCCAACCACTTGCACGACCAACTGCATGTCGGCGCGAGCATTCAACTGTTTCCGCCATCGGGCGAGTTCACCCTGGCGGCCAGCGACAAGCCTTTGGTGCTGATCAGCGGCGGCGTCGGCATCACTCCGACTTTGGCGATGCTCGAAGCGGCGTTGGAGACTGAGCGTCCGGTGCATTTCATCCACTGCGCACGCAATGGCAGCGTCCATGCGTTCCGCGACTGGGTCGATGGTTTGGCCGCGCGTCATCCGCAACTCAAGCGCTTCTATTGCTACGCCGAAGACGATGGCGTGAGCCCGGCGGCGGACAAGGTTGGCCTGCTGAGCGTTGAACAATTGGGCGAGTGGTTGCCGGAGCAGCGTGATCTGGACGCGTACTTCCTTGGGCCGAAAGGTTTCATGGGCGCGATCAAGCGGCATCTGAAAGCACTGGGTGTGCCGGAGAAGCAAAGCCGTTACGAGTTCTTCGGCCCGGCTTCTGCGCTGGAATGATCTGATACCGAGTTGCCCCAATCGCCAGCAGGCTGGCTCCCACAGGATTTGTGTTCGCCGCAGATCCAATGTGGGAGCCAGCCTGCTGGCGATTGGCGTTGGCCCAAATAAATGCCGTGAGGTTAATCGTTACTTAACCGGTTTATCGTTTATTCCCCCGCTACTGCGCGGCGTAATGTCCCGCGTGTAGACTTGCGGGCAACCTTCAGCCGTTCGCCGGCTGGACCATGGATATGAAAGGGATACGCGATGAGCGAGGAAACGATTCGGTTGGGCCGTGAGCGGCGCTTTCTGGTGCTGTTGGGGATCATCTGTCTGGCGCTGATCGGTGGGGCGCTGTACATGCAGATCGTTCTCGGTGAGGCGCCTTGTCCGCTGTGCATCCTGCAGCGTTATGCGTTGCTGCTGATTGCGCTGTTCGCGTTCATTGGTGCGGGCATGCGCACCCGACGCAGCATCACTGTGTTCGAAGTGCTGGTGGTGATCTGCGCGATTGCCGGGGCCGGGGTTGCCGGGCATCACGTCTACACCCAGTTCTACCCGGCAGTCAGCTGTGGCATCGACGTGTTGCAGCCGATTGTCGATGGCCTGCCGCTGGCGAAGATCTTCCCGCTGGGCTTCCAGGTCGATGGCTTCTGCTCGACGCCGTACCCGCCGATCCTCGGCCTGTCGCTGGCGCAATGGGCGTTGGTGGCGTTCGTGCTGGTGGTGATCCTGGTGCCGCTGCTGACTTCGCGTAACCGAAAAAACCTGAGCTGAATCAACTTTTCGGCGTCTGTGCCGATACACAAAACGCCCCGATTTTCGCTTTCGAGAATCGGGGCGTTGTGCATTTCATAGCGATTGTGAAAGTGCCGTGACGAACGGCAATGAAGGGTGTGGCAGGTGTGCGACATGTTGTCACACGCGCCGTGTCGCAGGCACTTCGGCAAGTGCGGATTGGCGTGCTGTTACACAAAAGGATTGGTCTGTTTCAGCGTTTGTATGTTTTTGAACGCAAGTGCCAGAACAGGCACTTTTAACAGCCCTCGGCAAATGGCCAGAGCCCTTGGAATATCGGGGCTTGAGCTGATCCGCTGCTGAGTGAAAGCCGTCAGTGCTGTCTGAACTGAGGCGGGTACACCTACATTTTTTGGCGTTTTTGTTGCGAATCGATTTCGATAACATGGGCCACTTTTGCAAAAATGGCGATGGATTGTTGCTCAAATGGATAAAAATTATTTCGGGATAAGACATGGTGTATAGGGCGCTACCTATCTACAATCGCCCGCACTGAATTCCCGGCACTGTTCAGCCTTTATTAAGGAACTGATCAGGAAGTCGGGTGTCGAGCGGCCGTAAGGCTTTGCGAGCCACCCAGGTGTCGGTGCCTTCCAACTTTCCGCACCAAATGGAATTGGTCTGTAACAAGGCCTTTGACCACGAATTCGAATAAGAACTCACCGCTGTCCCAGGATTTGTCGAGCGTCTGACGCGCGACGGGCGGCCCTTATTCAATCCAAAGAAAATGCCAACCCTTGGCAGGGTGAAGTGTTGGCGATCAAAACCCAACTGCATTGCGCAAGCTGCTTTAGAGGTCGTGAGATGAGTAAAAACAGGTACCCCAGATTACTAGGCCTAGTGCCGCTGCTCGGCACGTTGTTGCTGGGAGGCTGCAACATGACCCTGCTTAATCCCACGGGCCAGGTCGGCCTGGAACAGCGCAACCTGATCATCACCGCCACGCTGCTGATGCTGTTGGTCGTTGTGCCGGTTATCGTCATGACCTTCCTGTTCGCCTGGAAGTACCGTGCGTCCAACACTGACGCCGTCTACACCCCGAAATGGTCGCACTCGACCAAAATCGAAGTGGCGGTCTGGACCATCCCGGTTCTGATCATCATCGCGCTGGGTTACATCACCTACATTTCGACCCACGAACTGGACCCGTATCGTCCGATCCAGTCCGACGTCAAGCCGGTGACCATCGAAGTGGTCGCGCTCGACTGGAAATGGCTGTTCATCTACCCGGAACAAGGCATTGCCACGGTCAACAAGATCGTGTTCCCGGCCAACACGCCAATCAACTTCAAGATCACCTCCGACGCCGTGATGAACTCGTTCTTCATCCCGGGCCTGGGTGGCCAGATCTACGCGATGGCGGGCATGCAGACCAAACTGCACCTGATCGCCGATCGCAACGCTGAAATGGACGGTATCTCCGCCAACTACAGCGGTGCTGGTTTCACCGGCATGAAATTCAAGGCTATCTCAACTTCTCAGGCCGATTTCGACGCTTGGGTAAGTGAAGTCAAAAAGGCACCTAAACAGCTTGATCAAGCTGAATACGAAGCCCTTTCCAAGCCAAGCCAGAACAACCCAGTCGAGCTCTACTCCTCGGTCACGCCTAACCAGTTCCAGATCATCGTCGACAAGTACGAAGGCATGAAACCTGGCAAGCCGCTGAAGCACGAGAAGAAAGAGAAAGAAGTGGCGGCAACGGAAATCGAATCGAGTTCGCATTCAGCTGCCGGGGCAGAGGAGTAAACGATGTTTGGTAAATTAAGTTGGGAAGCGGTCCCGTTCCACGAACCGATCGTGATGATTACCATCGCCATGATCGCGCTCGGTGGTCTGGCGCTGTTCGCTGCAATCACCTACTTCAAGAAGTGGACTTACTTGTGGACCGAGTGGCTGACTTCGGTTGACCACAAGAAAATCGGCGTGATGTACATCATCGTCGCCATGGTCATGCTGCTGCGCGGTTTTGCCGACGCCATCATGATGCGTACCCAGTTGGCCATGGCCACTGAAGGTTCGCCTGGCTACCTGCCACCTGAACACTATGACCAGATCTTCACCGCTCACGGTGTGATCATGATCATCTTCATGGCGATGCCATTCTTCACCGGCCTGATGAACCTTGCAGTGCCGCTGCAGATCGGCGCACGTGACGTTGCGTTCCCGTTCCTGAACTCCCTGAGCTTCTGGCTGCTGGTTTCCGGCGTAGTACTGATCAACCTGTCCCTGGGCGTCGGCGAATTCGCCAAGACCGGCTGGGTTGCCTATCCACCGCTGTCGGGTCTGCAATACAGTCCTGGCGTAGGGATGGACTACTACATCTGGGCGCTACAGTTATCCGGGTTAGGTACGACGCTGACGGGGGTCAACTTCCTCGCCACCGTGCTGAAAATGCGTACCCCTGGCATGAAACTGATGGACATGCCGATCTTCACCTGGACCTGCACCTGGGCAAACGTTCTGATCGTGGCTTCGTTCCCGATCCTGACCGCTACCCTGGCACTGCTGACCCTTGACCGTTACATGGATTTCCACATTTTCACCAATGAACTTGGTGGCAATCCAATGATGTACGTCAACCTGTTCTGGGCGTGGGGCCACCCTGAGGTATACATCCTGATCCTGCCGGCATTCGGCATCTTCTCGGAAGTGATCTCGGCGTTCACCGGCAAGAAACTGTTCGGTCACCACTCGATGATCTACGCCTCGGGCGCGATCTCGGTACTGGGCTTCATGGTTTGGCTGCACCACTTCTTCACCATGGGTTCGGGTGCCAGCGTCAACGCCTTCTTCGGTCTGGCGACGATGCTGATTTCGATCCCGACGGGTGTGAAGCTATTTAACTGGCTGTTCACGATTTACCAGGGTCGTCTGCGTTTCACCAGCCAGGTTCTGTGGACCCTGGGCTTCATGGTGACCTTCGCCATCGGCGGCATGACCGGCGTACTGCTGGCCATCCCGGGTGCTGACTTCGTACTGCACAACAGCCTGTTCGTGATCGCTCACTTCCACAACGTGATCATCGGCGGCGCGGTATTCGGTTACATCGCAGGTTTCGCGTTCTACTTCCCGAAAGCGTTCGGCTTCAAGCTGCACGAAGGCTGGGGTAAAGCAGCGTTCTGGTTCTGGATCTCGGGCTTCTTCGTCGCGTTCATGCCGCTCTATGCACTGGGCTTCATGGGCATGACCCGTCGTCTGAACGCCACCACCAACCCTGAGTGGGTACCGTACCTGTACGTTGCCATGTTCGGTGCGGTGATGATTGCTGCCGGTATCGCCTGCCAACTGATTCAGCTGTACGTCAGTGTGCGTGACCGCAACAAGCCAGAGAACATCTGCGATCACGGTGACCCGTGGAATGCACACACTCTGGAATGGTCGACCTCGTCGCCACCTCCGTTCTACAACTTCGCTGTGCTGCCTAAGGCTGACTGCATCGACCCGTTCACCGAAGCCAAGGAAAACGGTACTGCGTACCAGGCTCCGGCCAAGTACGAGCCGATCCACATGCCAAACAACACCGCTACCGGTGTGGTCATGGGCGCACTGCTGACCGTGTTCGGTTTCGCGATGATCTGGCACATCTGGTGGCTGGCGATCGCAAGTCTGGTCGGCACCGTTGTGTACTTCGTGATCCACGCTGCACGTGACGACCAGGGCTATATGGTTCCGGTTGAAACGATCGAGCGTATCGAAGCCGAGCAGCACAAGCGTCTGGTCGCGGCAGGGAAAATCCCGGCTTCCGCCACCCGTGTTGAAACCTCGTTGGAACAGGCTTAAACCATGTCGAATTTAGTGACCAATGCTGGACACGCCCATGGTGAACATGGGCACGATGACCATCACCACGATTCGGGCGAGATGACCGTATACGGTTTCTGGCTCTACCTGATGACCGACTGCATTCTGTTTGCGTCGATCTTCGCGGTGTACGCGGTACTGGTAAACAACGTAGCGGGTGGCCCGGCGGGCCACGACATCTTCGAACTGCCATACGTGCTGGGCGAAACCGCTCTGCTGTTGTTCAGTTCGATCACCTACGGCTTCGCCATGCTGGCGTTGTTCAAAGGCAAGAAGCAGCAGGTTCTGGGCTGGTTGTTCATGACCTTCCTGCTCGGCGCTGGCTTTATCGCCATGGAGATCAACGAGTTCCACCTGCTGATCTCCGAGGGCTACGGTCCTAGCCGTTCGGGCTTCCTGTCCGCGTTCTTCACCCTGGTCGGTACCCACGGTCTGCACGTTTCGGCGGGTCTGATCTGGATGGGCATCATGATGTACCAGGTCAACAAGCACGGCCTGACCGCAACCAACAAGACTCGTCTGAGCTGCCTGAGCCTGTTCTGGCACTTCCTGGACGTGGTCTGGATCTGCGTATTCACCGTTGTTTACCTGATGGGGACTCTGTAATGGCTAACGCACACTCCCATGACAGCCACGACGACAGCCACGGCAGCGTCAAGTCTTACGCGATCGGTTTCATCCTGTCGGTAATCCTGACTGCAATTCCGTTTGCGCTGGTGATGTACCCGTCGTTGCCGAAGTCGATCACGCTGATGATCGTTCTGGCTTTCGCCGTGATCCAGGTAGTTGTTCACCTCGTGTACTTCCTGCACCTGGATCGTTCGGCTGCGCAACGTAACAACGTGATTGCCTTCGTGTTCGCCGCGATTGTGATCGTGCTGCTGGTTGGCCTGTCGCTGTGGATCATGTTCAGCATCCACACGTACATGATGGCGAAGTGAGGTAGACCCGAATGTCGCTCAAGCACTTTATCCAAATCACCAAACCGGGGATCATTTTCGGTAACGTGCTTTCTGTGGCAGGCGGGTTCTTCCTGGCCTCGAAAGGGCATGTCGATCTGGCCGTGTTTCTGGCAGCCATGATCGGCACGTCCCTGGTCGTCGCCTCCGGTTGCGTGTTCAACAACTGCATCGACCGCGACATCGACATCAAGATGGAACGCACCAAGAACCGCGTGCTGGTTCAGGGCTTGATCTCCCTGAAACTGGCCCTGATCTATGCGACCGTCCTGGGTGTTCTCGGCGTTGCGTTGTTGTACAAGGTGGCCAACCCGTTGGCTGCCCTGTTCGCCGTAATCGGCTTCGTTATCTACGTCGGCTTCTATAGCCTGTACCTCAAGCGCAAGTCGGTTCACGGCACGCTGGTGGGCAGTCTGTCGGGCGCCATGCCACCAGTGATCGGTTACGTGGCCGTAACCAATAGCTTCGACATGGCCGCGCTGACCCTGCTGGTGATGTTCAGCTTGTGGCAGATGCCGCATTCCTACGCCATCGCGATCTTCCGCTTCAACGATTATCTGGCTGCATCGATTCCGGTGTTGCCAGTGAAGCGCGGGATTCAAGTGGCCAAGAAGCACATCCTGCTCTACATCCTGGCGTTCCTCGTGGCGACCTTGATGCTGACCTTCAGCGGTTACGCCGGCATGAGCTACCTCGCAGTGGCCGCGGCCATGGGCATGTACTGGTTGTACATGGCCTGGACCGGCTACAAAGCGGTGGATGACACGGTCTGGGCACGCAAGCTGTTCGTGTTCTCGATCTTCACCATCACTGCGTTGAGCGTCATGATGTCCCTGGACTTCAAGGTGCCAGCCGAACTGCTGCTGACGTACGCGCCGTAAGGTTGCAGGCAACAGTAAAAACCCCGCCATCGTGAGATGCGCGGGGTTTTTTATTGGCTGTTTTTCGAGTTGCCGCAGCGGTTACTGGTTATGTTCATCCAACAACCGGAAAAACCTCTCCCGCACCTGCACGTGATCACTGTGCGCCACGTTGAACCGCAGGTGGTTATTGGCGTCTGCGGCTTTGCTCAGCAGGGTTCCCGGTGCCAGTACCAGATCATTATCCAGACCTCGTCGGGCCAGGCTCTCGGCGTTTTTGCCGGCGGGCAGGCGGGTCCAGATGAACAGGCCTTCGCCCGGCAACGAAGACACCGAACAACCGGCCTCGACCAGCCAGCTCGCTACCCGGCTGTTGGACTCGTACAGACGATCCACGGTGCGCCGCGCATGTTTGGCGTAGCTGCCGTCGTTGAGCATGGTGCAGGTGATTTGCTCGGCCAGTTCCGAGGTGACGCCACCGCAGGCCATCTTTAGCGCAATCATCCGCGCCGCGAGGGCTGGCGAAAGCACTGCGTAGCTGACCCGGCTGTTGGCGGTCAGGGTTTTCGAGAATCCCGAGACGTAGCTGATGTTGTCCAGCCCGCTCGCTGCCAGTCGCGGCGTGCGGCGTTGCTGGATGTCGCAGTACAAGTCGTCTTCGACGATGTGGAAGCCGTAGCGGTGGCTCAACTCCACCAGTCGGTAGACCTGCGCCGGCGAGAACGAGTGACCGGTCGGGTTATGCAAAGTGCTGTTGGTCATGTACAGCACCGGTTTATGGGTAATGACCAACTGTTCGAATGCGTCCAGATCCATGCCATCGCAATCGCGCGGGATGGTGACGACCTTGGCCCCGTGCAGCGCCAGATTGGCGTGCAGGTTGAAGTAGCACGGGTCGTCGAGCACCACGGTGTCACCGGGCTTGATCAACAGCCGCATCAGCAGGTCGATGGCCTGCATGGTGTTGGCGGTGGTGATGATCTGATCGACCGGCACCTCAATGCCGAAGGTTGCCAGTTTCACCCGCAGCGCCTGACGCAGCGGCGGATATCCCCCGGCAACGCCGTATTCGCCCATGCGCAGCGTGGTCGCACGCAAGGTGCCGCGCACGGCTTTCAGCAGTTCTTCGGCGGGCAACCACGAGGATGGCAGAAATCCGCAGCCGGGACGCAGCGCGCCGTTGTCCAGCAATAGGGCGCGGCGCACCACGCTGAGGGTGTCCTGAGGTTGTAGATCCGGGCCTTTGCCACCGGGCATCGAGCTGCTTGCGCGGTGCACGTAATGCCCCGAACCCTGACGCGATACCACCTGACCCTTGGCGCGCAAGCGGTCGAGGGCGTCGACCACCGTCGACTTGCCGACGTTCATCAGCTCCGACAGCTCGCGGATCGGCGGCAGCTTGGCGCCGTGGGGCAGGCCGCCAGTGCTGATGGCCCGGGACAGTTGATCGACGATCTGCTGCACCAGCGGCACACCCGGCTGGAACTCGATCGCGGCGATCACGGCGCGTTGAACCTGCATTTTACTGGTCTCTCCGACAGTAAACTTCGTTGGATTCTATACGAACTTGCTCTGACCGGAACACGTACGCGTCTCTACCATCGCTTTACAGACTTTTCGATTGTGGTGGTAAGGGGTTTTGCAATGAGTATTGAAACAACGGTTGCCGTCGCCAAACCGGTAATCAACGTGCGGTTGTTCGTGATCCGCATGATCACCGCTGTGTCGCTGTTCGCGGTGCTGGGCAAGGCCAACGTCTGGCTCGACACCGCCACCAACAGCATTCTCGCCCTCGGCTACCGGGCCTTGTTGTTACTGCTGCCGCTGACCCTGCTGATTCTCGGTCGCCGCTCACTGAGCGTGACGCTACTGTGCGCCAGCCTCGGGCTGGTGCTGCTGGCACTCACCAGCAATCAAGGAATGGTGATGTTTGCCGCCGCGCTGTTCGCCTATGGCATCGCGATTGCCGGTTACCTGATCAAGAGTGAAGCGGCGCAAACCAAGGAAGGCGCGGCCTACAACCGGGTCGCGATGAACATGGGCAGTCTGGTGGCGGGGTTGATCCTGTTGTCGCCGCTGCTCACGCCGACCATGTTTTTCCTTGGCGCTGCGGCATTCGTGCTGCTGTGCCTGCCGATTGCCCTAGGCGCGACCTTCAGCATCGAACCGAGCGTGGCCCGTCCGACGACTCAGGAAGGCAGTGGCTGGCGCAACAAACTGCCGTGGGTGATCGCCGGGATCATCATGGGCATCAAGCTGTTCGGCGTGTTCTCGATCCTGCCTCAGGCGATCCTGCTCAAGACCGGTGAACTGCCGACCTGGTACGGCCTGATGCTGATCGTCAACAGCGCGGTGGTGGTGTTTGCTCAAGTGCCGGTGATGAACCTGATCGAACGCACCGGACGCTTCAAGGTAGTCACCGTGATCGCGATCATCGTCGGTGGCTTCGCCGTGCTGTCGACACCCTCCGCATTCCATGTCGAGACCTTGCTTGGTGCGCTGATCTGGGTCGCGCTGCTGTCGATCGCCGAGTGCGCGTTCAGCTACCTCGACTACTTCTCGGTCAAGCAAAACAACATGTTCGTCAAAGAGGTCTCGCTGGGCGTCGGCGCGGGTTTGACCGTGCTCGTCATGCGGGTGGTGCCGGCGCCGTATAACGCGCTGTTGCTGGCCTTGCTCGGTGCTGCCGGGATTCTCGCCTGGTACTGGATGGTCCGTCGCTCCAACGCAGCGTTGCACGATTGATTCAGTGGTTTACCTACACGCAGTCAGAGGTAGTTATGAACACGACATCTTGCATGGTGGTGGTCGGTTACAACGGTAACCGGGTCAACGATATTCAGAAGCTGCGCGAGTTGTGCCATCGCCTGTACCACGCGCGGCTGGTGTTGCTGGTCGAGCAGATTCACCCGGACGATCACCGGGTGGCCGATCACGTTTGCACCACGTCATTTGCCGAGCAGGACGTATCCGACTCAGTGCAATTGGTCGCCGATTGCCTGAGTGCCGACCGGTGGAAGTTGCTCGGTGTGCTGCCGTTTTCTGATCGCGGCGTGTTGCTCGGCGCGGCGTTAGCCAAGCATTTCGACCTGCCGGGCATTGCTCCGGCTGAAGCGCGAGCCGGGCTCGACAAGCAGATCTTCCGTCAACTCGAAGCCAGCGCCGATTCAGCTCCGGCGGACTATCGCCCGGTGGTTTCGATGCGCATCGACAGCCTCGCGCAATTGCGTGAACGGGTCATCGCCCTCGGCGGTAAAGCGTTCATCAAACCCGCTTGCGAAGGCGCCAGTAGGGGTTGCCGGGTGATCCATCATCCAGCCGAATGCGAAGACGTCTGGCAGGCGCTCAAGCCCTATCGCGAAGGCGGCATCGTCCTCGAAGAGCTGGTCCAGAATGCCCGCGAGTACAGCTGGGATGACGTCGCGGGCAGCACCTGGATCACCGAGAAAACCACCACCGATGGCGCCTACCGCGCCGAGATCCAGCAAGTGGTGCCCGCGCCGTTGTCCGCCGAAGTGCAGACGCGCCTGATGGCTGCCGGGCAGCACATGGCTGCACTGGTGTCGGCGAATAACGGTGCCTGGCACAACGAAGTGTTCTTGCGCAGCGACGGCCTGAGTTCTGCCGTGGAAACCAACATGCGCCCCGGTGGCATGCACATCTGGGATCTGGCCCGCGAGGCATTCATCAATTTTGATCCATGGGAACGCTGGGTGCGCTGGGCAGTGGAGGGCCGCGTCAGGCCACACGTGCCGGTTGCTCGCGGTCATTGCGGGATTCGCCTGTTGCGCTCGCCTTCCGGCGGCATTCTGCGTTCGGCACCGGACATCAAGGCGCTGGCCGCCGCGCTAGGCATCGAACTGCTGGAGGCGTCCTACGCCAAGCAGATCGGCGACTCGGTGACCGCACTGGTGCAGGACAACACCGCGTTTGTCGGCCACATCGTGTTGTTCAACCGCGATTACCCGCAGCTCAGTGACGACTTGCAGCGACTGGCCGAGGCCATCGAGTCGCGGATCGAAGTCACCGCGCTGGCCTTGGCCGGTTGACGGGAAAATTTTGTAGTAGTGATTCAGAGGGTGAAGTCGATGATTTTAGAAAAGCAGACCTGTGATGAGCGTTTTATCGCGCTGGCCAAGCAGATGGACTATGACATCTATGGTGAAAACACCGCCGGTGGCCATTACGCGCCGCTGATACGCCATCACGATGAACTGTACGTCAGCGGTCTGGTGCCGCGCATGAACGGCAGAATCCATTATCCCGGCCGGGTTGGCCTGGAACTGGACCTGATCGATGCCCAGGCTGCGGCGGCCATCAGCGCAATGCGCGGGCTGGCGTTGATCGTCGATACGATCGGCTCGCTGGACAAGATCAAATCGTTGCTGCGGGTGACGGTGTACGTCAAATCCACCGCCGATTTTGTCGACCTGAGCGAAGTGGCCAACGGTGCGTCCGATGTATTCACTCGTGTGTTGGGCGAAGCGGGTAAACATACCCGTACCACCATCGGTGTTTATCAACTACCGAAAAACGCGGCAATTGAAGTGGACATGATTGCTGCATTGCGACCTTCGGCGTTGTAAGTGCTGCTTATATAACTTTACAGGGAAAGGTTGCTCAACTAGTGTTGGCCAACAAAGTTATTGATAACAGGCAGGATTACATGAGCGGTATCAGGGGTGAATTCTTTTCCTACAAGGACTTTCGGCGAAGTTTGCATCATCGTCCGCTCAGCCCGAAAGTCTGGAGCAGCGCGCAACTGACGGATATACGTCAGTCCCTCGAAAGTGACGATGTGGACATCGTTGCCCTCGCATCAGCCCCCAGCCTGATGGGCTGCGAAGTGACACCCGGGATGGCCATAGCCATGCAATGGCTCAACCCCGGTGTCGGGCTCAAAGGGCATGCCCACGCCTGGTGGCATCTGTTCATCATCCAGTCCGGCCACGGCAGCCTGACCCTCGGCGAGGCCCAGCCTGTAAAGGTCGGGCCCGGCGATGTGCTGCTGGTTCCGGCCTGGACCACCCACGGTTTCAGCAACAGCGAGGGTGATGAACCACTGGCAATGCTCAACCTGAGCAACATGCCGCAAATGGCCTTGCTGGCCAATTTTGCCGACAGCCATGGGCTGATCACCAGCCCGGCCTGACGCTGGGCGTTAACGACAAGGGAGCCGATGGCTCCTTTTTTTATGGTTTTTTTTACTGTTCGTTGAACTAAATCCTGTATCGATACAAACAGACAAATTCTGTATCTGTTCAGCCTCTATGCAACTTACTAGGATCACTTCCAAGGCATTCAAGCAAACCTTCGCACCCGCTTTTAGTGGTGCGCTTGACTGCGCTTAATACACAGGAGTGTTTCATGGAAAGTGCAAAGCTTAAGTTGTATGTCGGGGCGGACTTTGTCAGTGCTTTTGCAATGTCGGCATTTGTCGGGCTCAAGGAAAAACAACTTTCATTCGATATTGTTACCGTCGATTTGAAGGCGCGAGATAACTATCTTGCGGCTTATCGCGATCTTTCCCTGACCTGCAAGATCCCGACGCTGGTCCATGAAGGCTTCGCCTTGTCCGAGTCCTCGGCGATTGCCGAGTACCTCGACGAAATCGCCCCCAGCCATCTGAAACTCCTGCCGCAGGATCTGCGCCAGCGCGCTCGTGCCCGGCAGCTGCAAGCGTGGCTGCGTAGCGACTTGCTGGTGATTCGCAAGGAGCGCCCGGCGGACCTCATTTACTTCGGTCCGCGTGATACGCCGTTGTCCGCCGATGCGCAGAGCGCGGTGCAGCGCTTGTACTTTGTCGCCGCGCAATTGCTGGAGGAGGGCGTCGAGCATCTGTTTGGCGAGTGGAGCATTGCCGACACCGACCTGGCGATCATGCTCAACCGTCTGCTGGCCAATGGTGATCCGATGCCGGCGCAACTGGCCGATTACGTGCGCCGCCAATGGCAGCGCGACAGCGTGCAGGCGTGGCTGGATCAGCCGCGCAGCCTCGCGCCGCAACACTAATCTGGCCAGTCAGGGAGCGCTGTCATGAACGGACTTGCCGAACGCTACAAACCCTACAACTCACGCAGTATTCGCGACACGCCGTATTGGCAAAAACTCACGCCAGCCTTGCAGGAAGCCATGACTGTGGTGGCGCGGGTGATGCCGTTTCGCACCAACGACTACGTGCTGAGCACGCTGATCGACTGGGACAACATCCCGGATGATCCGATTTTCCGCATGACCTTTCCGCACCGCGACATGCTGCTGCCGGACGAGTACGAGGCGCTGAAACGGCTGATCGAGCTGGACGACCCGGCAGCGATCAAGCGTCGGATCGAAGCGATCTGGCTGCGGATGAATCCGCACCCGGCCGGGCAACTGACGCACAACGGCGTCACGCTCGACGGCAAAGTCCTGTCGGGCATTCAGCACAAGTACCGCGAGACCGTGCTGTTTTTCCCCGGTGCCGGGCAGACCTGTCACGCCTACTGCACCTTCTGTTTCCGCTGGGCGCAGTTCATTGGCGAGGAAGAATTGAAGTTCAACGCCAAGGAATCCCAGGAGTTGGTGAGCTACCTGAAACAGCACACTGAAGTTACCGATGTGCTGATCACTGGTGGCGACCCGATGATCATGAACACCCGCTCGCTGGCCGGTTACATCGAGCCGCTGCTGGCGTTGCCGCACCTGAAAAGCATCCGCATCGGCACCAAGTCGGTGGCGTACTGGCCGCAGCGCTTTGTCAGCGACAAGGATGCGCCCGAGTTGCTGGAACTGTTCAGGCACATCATCGCTGCCGGTAAAAACCTGTCGATCATGGGCCACTACAACCACCCGGTGGAGTTGCAGCAGGACATTGCCCGACAAGCCGTGGCGAATATTCGTGCGACCGGCGCGACCCTGCGCATGCAAGCGCCGGTGATTCGCCATATCAACGAAAACCCGGCGGACTGGGCGACGTTGTGGACTGAAGGTGTGCGCCTCGGGGCGGTTCCTTATTACATGTTCGTCGAGCGTGACACCGGGCCGAGCCACTACTTCGCGATGCCGCTGGCCCGCGCTTTCGAGATTTTTCAGGCGGCCTATCGCACGGTCTCCGGGCTGGCGCGCACGGTGCGCGGGCCGTCCATGAGCACCTTCTACGGCAAGGTTCTGATCAACGGCATCGAGACCGTCGCCGGGGAAAAAGTCTTCGTCTTGCAGTTTCTTCAGGCACGCGATCCGCAGTGGGTGTTGCGCACTTTCTATGCACGGTTCGACCCGCAGGCGACCTGGTTCGATGAGTTGCGCCCGGCCTTCGGTGAACAGCGGTTTTTCTTTGAGACCGATGCTCCGGCAACGCCTGAATTGATACCCGTGTTGCTGCAAAGCGCGTAGGCCCCATGAACATCCAAGGAGAGAAAAGAGCATGAGCGCAATTCCGTTCGATCAACGCGACGGCGTGATCTGGCTCGATGGCGAGTTTGTCGAGTGGTCGCAGGCGCGTCTGCATGTGCTCAGTCACGGGCTGCATTACGCCAGCACTGTGTACGAAGGTGAGCGCGTGTATGCAGGAAAGATCTTCAAACTCAGTGAGCACACGCAACGCCTGTATCGCTCGGCGCAACTGATGGACTTCGAGATCCCGTATTCGCCGGCAGAGCTGGAAGACGCCAGTCAACAACTGCTGCAACGCAACGGCGTAGTCGACGGTTATCTGCGACCGGTGGCGTGGCGCGGCAGCGAGATGATTTCTACTTCGGCGCGCTTCAATCGGGTGCATGTGGCGATTGCCTGCTGGCAGTGGCCAAGCTATTTCGACCCGGCGGCGCGCATGGCCGGGATTCGTTTGAAGACTGCGCATTGGCGCCGGCCGCCACCCGAGAGCAGCCCGTTCGAAGCCAAGGCCTCCGGGCATTATCAGATCGCCACGTTGAGCAAGCACGACGCGGAAAACACCGGCTATCACGACGCCTTGATGCTCGACTGGCGTGGGCATGTCGCCGAGGCCACCAGCGCCAATGTGTTCTTTGCCAAGGGGCGGACGCTGCACACGCCGCTGGCCGATTGTTTCCTCAATGGCATCACCCGCCAGACGGTGATCGAACTGGCGCAGGCACTGGATTACCAGGTCATCGAGCGGACGATTTTGCCTACGGAACTTGGCGACTTCGATGAGTGTTTTCTCACCGGCACCGCTGCCGAAATTACCCCGGTGCAAAGCATCGATCAGCAGCGCTTCGAACCGGGCACTGCTTGCCGCGAGTTGATCGCGGCGTACACCTCAACCGTTAACGCCTGAATAAGAAAAAGGACTGCCACCATGTCAGATCAAGGACTCGCTGTGTCTGCACCTTACGTTGCGCTGCGTCATCGCCATGAGGAATTGGCAATGCGCGGCTGGACAGTGCTGACCGCAGAGGAATTTGCCCACGATGTCGAGGGCGTTTTACAGGGCTTCGGGCCGATTATTCCGCAGTTCAACGGGCAAACGGCCTTCGCCATCACCCGCAAACCGGGTTACGAAGACTTGCCGTATTCGCAGAGCATGAACGGCATCGGCCCGCACACCGAAGCGCCGGTCTACGGCCCGCCGCCGCGTTATCTGGCCCTGCATTGTTTGCGGCAGGCGACTTGCGGCGGTGGGCACACCGGACTGGTGGATGGCATTGAGTTTTTGCAGTCACTGCAAAGCAGCGATCCGGAATTGCGCGAATGGCTGCACGACACTCCGGTAGAGTTCGTCGCCACCGCCAAACCCGGTGAGCCGGATCAGCGTCGGGTGATGGAATACATCCTCACGCCGACCGAGGCCGGGGATATTTTCCGCTTCAGCTACAACCAGTTTCACTACGGCGATGTGAACCCGTCGAAGCAGGCGCTGGAGCAATCGCAAGTCGCCGACAGCGATGCACCACTGGCGAGATTTGCCCGGTTGGGCGAGGCGCATTTTATCGAGCACAACACGCCGGTTTTGATCCCTGACGGCTGCATGTTGATCTGGGATAACTGGCGAATGATCCACGCTCGCAGTCGCTACAACGACCCGGGGCGGCACCTCACGCGTTATTGGTTGAGCTGATTTTTCCGACGTCATTTATTCCATTGGCGTACCCCATGGCGGGTACGCGGCTTACAGGTACCGTGTCATGCAAACAGCAATCGAGATCGCCACCGTTGACCATCAACTGGTGGTTCGACTGAATCAGGCCTGGAGCAAACGGGCCACCGTGTGCTCACCGGACCGCGCCAACGTGGTAGAGGCATTCGACCCGACGCGTGCGGATTACCCCGAGCGGCTGGTGCCGTTTTTCAATCACCCAGGTTTTCAGGCGCTCAGTGACCAGCTGAAAAGTGCGGTGCTGACCTGGGGCTGGATCGGCTACAACCTGCGGACTGTCACCGCCGAGGAACATGTGGTGAACCCGGCGTTGAGCGTGATCGCTAATCAGTATCTGGGTGCTGACGACTGGCATTTCCGCGAAGCCATGCAACAGACCTTGATCGACGAGCATTACCACACGCTGATGCACCTGCGTGCCATCGAACGCACCCGCGCCGAGCGCAATATCGAGACCATGCTCGATCTGCCGCCGTCGGTGACCTACCTGCGTTTGGCGGCGCTGCGTGAAGAACTGAGCGAGCCGTGGCAGCGCGATCTGGCAGCAATTACCTTCGCCGTAGTCGCGGAAATCAGCGTCAACGCTTACCTCGATCTGTTGGCCGATGATCAGACCATCCAGCCACAGAACCGCCGCGTCGCCGAACTGCACAACCGCGACGAGTATGCTCACAGCAAAGTGCTGGCCGAGGTGGCCAAGGTCATGTACGCCAACATGCAGCCAGCGCAGCGGGAATTTTTCGCACGCACCTTGTCGCAGGCGCTGAGTGCTTTTGTCGCTCAGGACTACTCGATGTGGGAAGCGATTCTGACTCAGCTCGGTGTAGCGGAAGCGGCGCAGATCATTGACGACACCCGCGAGAGCAATCGCAACGCGACCATCATGCGTGACTACAGCGGTCTGCATCGACTGGCGGAAGACCTGGGGATCAGCGCGCAAATCGATTTCGATTTCCGTCCTACCCTCAAGTCCAGTGCAGCCTGAGCAGGAGAGCGAAAATGACTGTTCCTGTGTACGAAGTATTCGCCATCCGTGTCGGCGCCAATGCCCAGCGCACCGCCAAGGAAAACTTTCTTTACGACGCCTGCTGTGGTGATCCGAATGCCGCGATGCCGCTCGATTACTACTTCTGGGTAATCCGCAACGAGCAGCATGTGGTGGTGGTCGATACTTGCTTCCAACCGGCCACGGCGGATCGGCGCAATCGTCAGATGTATCGCCTGCCAGAAAACTCCCTACGGCAACTGGACATCGATCCGACGCAGGTCAAGCAGTTGATCCTGACTCACTTGCACTGGGATCACGCCGGCAATCTCGGCTTGTTTCCGAATGCCACCGTGCATTTGCAGGAAGCCGAACTGCGCTTCTGCACCGGGCCGAAAATGGCCCATCGCACGGTGAACAAAACCTACGAGGTCGAGGACGTCATGTCGGCGCTGCCGCCGTTGTTCGAAGGGCGTTTGCGTTTGCACACTGGGAGCGCCGAGGTGTTGCCAGGGATCACGCTGCACCAGGTCGGCGGCCACACGCCCGGCAGTCAAGTGGTGCGGGTGTTCACCGAGCGCGGCTGGATTGTGCTGGCTTCGGATGCCGCGCACCTGTGGGCGAACATCCGTCAGCGCAGTCCGTTTCCAATCCTCGATGACCTGGCGCAGACGCTGGAAGCATTCAGCCTGATCGACGCACTGGCGGATGGCGAGGACCATGTGATCCCCGGCCACGACCCGCTGATTGCCGAGCGCTTTGCGCATTGGAACGATGACCCGCACATCATCTGCCTGCACAAGGCGCCACTCCTCCCCGGTTAACCCTGGTTGGCGAGCAACTGCCCGAGAGTTTTCAACGCCTCGTCGATGCGCGGTGAAAACGGCGTGCCGCAGCCAATGCGCACGCAGTGGCCGAAACGCTTGGCGTTGGAAAAAATATCGCCGGGCGTGATCTGGATGCCGACTTTCAGTGCGTCATGAAACAGCGTCATTGCCGACAGCGACCGGGGCAGCTCCACCCACAGCAGGGTGCCGCCCCGGGGTTCGGTGACTCGGGTGCCGGCGGGGAAGTAGCGCAGAATCGCTGTGCTCATTTGCTGGCGCTGCTCGGTCAGGGTTTTGCGCAAGCGGCGCAGATAACGCTCGTACGACGCGGTTTTCATGAACGCGCTGACCGCCAGTTGCGACATCGCTTCGCAGCCTCGGGTCTGCGTGTGTTTAAGCATCTCGACGCGCTCGTGCCAGCGCCCGGCACTGATCCAGCCCAGGCGAATCCCCGGTGCCAGGGTCTTGTTCAGCGAAGCGCAATAAATCAGGTTGTCGTGGCGATCCCAGTGTTTGAGGGTCGATAGCGGCAACTCGGTATCCACCAGATCACCATAGGTGTCGTCTTCGATCAGCACCGTACCGTGTTCGTCGCACAACTCGACCAGTCGCGCCTTGTGCGTGTCGGGCATGATGCTGCCCAGCGGGTTTTGCAGATTGGGAATCACGATCATCGCGCGGATCGGCTCCGGTCCCGACAGCAGTTGTTCGAGTGCCAGCAGGTTCAAACCGCTGTGCGCCGTGGTCGGCACTTCGAGTACGCGCAGATTCAGGCTTTCGAGGATTTGCAGCAGACCGTAAAAGGTCGGCGACTCCACCGCCACGGTGTCGCCGGGTTGGGTGACGGCACGCAACGCGAGGTTGATGGCTTCGGTAGCGCCGTTGGTGATAACAATGCGTTCGGCAGGCAGATTGGCCTTGCTCGCCAACGCGCGTCGGGCGAGCACCTGACGCAGTGCCGGATTGCCACAAGCCGATCCGGGTGTGCCGAGCAGGTGCTGATCGGTGCGCAAGGCCTTGGCCATGTGGTTCTGCAAAATCTTCAGCGGGTAGAGTTCGGGTGCGCAGTAGGCGCTGGAGAAATTGACCTTGATCGAGGCCTGCTGGCTGGCCTTGAGCACTGAGGAAACCTGCTCGTGAATCCCGACATACACGCCGCTGTCCACCTTGGGCGGCGTCATCACTGTCGGCGACTTTTGCGGTTTATCCGGCTGGCGGATGAAGTTGCCGGAACGCGGCCGTGCTTCCAGCACGCCTTGGCCTTCCAGTTCGCGGCAGACCTGCACCGCCGTGGACAGGCTGACCGCGTGTTTTTCCATCATCAGGCGAATCGAGGGGAAACGTTCGCCGGTCTTTAGCGTGCCGCTGCGAATAGCGTCGAGGTAGTGGTTGGCGAGTTGTCGATAGAGTGGCGGGGAGTTCATGGTGACCTCAGCAATCGCACCACTGTCTTGGGCTGGAAAGTGAGTTGACGCTCCCTGCGGGCGGTTCCGTGGTGCTCAAGGGTTAGGGGAAATGTTTTCTGGCACAGACCGGCTTGCCTCGGTGGCCTGTGAATGTTCACGGGACGGGCATTGATTGCCGCAGATGGTGGCACTTTGCAATGGGCGCAGATGAATGGCATTCATTGCAGGGCATTGCGACTGGATGATTATCTGTGGCGAGGGAGCTTGCTCCCGATCGGCTGCGCAGCGGTCGTGAAAAGGCTGAATCGATTGGGCTGCTACGAAACTCAGCGGGAGTAAGCTGCGTCGCCACAATAGAAAGGCATTCGTTCGTTG
Organism: Pseudomonas sp. McL0111; assembly: GCF_052567255.1. Lineage (NCBI taxonomy): Bacteria > Pseudomonadati > Pseudomonadota > Gammaproteobacteria > Pseudomonadales > Pseudomonadaceae > Pseudomonas > Pseudomonas sp. McL0111. Next base: position 2,733,496 of record NZ_CP199585.1, read on the forward strand.
TGCAAACGAAAAAGCCCCACGCTGACTGGCAGCGTGGGGCTCTTTTTGCTCGGCGTTAAGGCTGAGTTATTGCGCGGCGATGGTGTAGCCATCGAACGCGGTCTGCTGTTGCAGCGCGGTGATGATGTTCTTGCGGTTGACCGCTTGCTCGTTGCCGGCATTGTCGACGAAGGTTTCACCGTCGATTTCGGCTTCTTCACCTTCACCGACAAAACTGAAACCGAGGAACTCCAGCGCTTCACGGTCAACGTTCAGGCGCGAACGCGGTGTGCGCAGCGGCAGGGTCACGCTGTTGCCGTCCTTGCTGATGGTGAACACTTCGACGTCTTTCTTGGCGCGGGCGGCTTTGCTTTTGCCGCCGCTCGGGCTGCTCATCGCCTGATGGGTCTGGTTCAGCACCTTGAGCGCCAGTCCGTAAACGATTTCCTGGAACGCCGGGTCGTCCTTGAAGCTGGACAGGATGCGGCTGATCGGAAATTTGCTGCTCAGGTCTTCAAGGGCGGCAATGTCCGAGGCCTCGGCATCTTTCAGGCGCTTGAGTTCGCCCATCAGCTCGTAAGCCTGGTCGTCATCGAAGCGGTCGTGAGCCTGACGGATCGCGGTACGCAGTTCGCGGATCTGGTCGCTTTCGCGGGTCGACTGGAATGCGTCCAGGACCATCTCGCTGATGTTTTTGGCCTGCGGAAGGTGTTGTGAAAGATTGATGGAGTTTTCGTATTCCGCTTTGGACGACAGGGTGACTACGGATTCAGCGGTGTTGAAATCGGACATTGAAATTTCACTACTTTTTAACTTGAGTTGAGACGAGAAAGCACGAGGTCTTTTTCCGACCCGGTAATTTAGGGGAGCGGGGCGGAGTTGTCACGGAGCAACAGGCCGATGGTCGGGTTTTTTGTCCGGGATGATTATTTGCCCGGTGTATTCAGGTTCATTCCACGCACCATCCATTGCTCGGCGGTCTGTTGCTCCACGGGCAACGAAAAGTGCAGCGTGGCGCCGCGCCCCGGCACATCGAGCAAGCGGATCTCGCGGCCATGCAGTTGCAGGATGCGGTGCACGATGCGCAGCCCCAGGCCACCGTCGCGCCGGGCGCCGCCGATATTGAACGGGCGCAAAAACAGCCCTTCGCGCAATTCGGGCGCAATGCCCGGGCCGGTGTCGCTGACCGTCACCTCGACCAGCGCGCCCTGCGGGACCAGATCGAACTGGATTTCGCCACCCGGCGGAGTATGGCGCAGGGCATTGTCCACCAGATTGGTCAGCACCCGCTCGATCAGCCCGAGGTCAGCGCAGACTGTCGGCAGGTTCGCGGCGAAATTGGCCTTGAGTTCGACCTGTCGCGCTTCGGCGCCGAGTTCGAACTTCTGAAAGATGTCCTGGACCAGATCGGTCAGGGAAAAGCGCTCCAGTATCGGTTGTACAAAACCGTGCTCCAGCCGCACCAGTTCCAGCAGTGATTGTGCCAGCCCGCCGACCTTGCGGCTTTGATCGAGGGCGATGCCCAGATAGCGCCGGCGGTCTTCCGGGCTCAGCGTGGCGTCCTTCAGTGACAGGGTTTCCAGATAACCGTGCAACGAAGCCAGTGGCGTGCGCAGGTCGTGGGAAATGTTCGCGACCAGTTCGCGGCGTTCCTGATCCTGGCGGGTCAGCGAGCGCCACTGCTCGCCGAGACGTTTTTGCATCTGCCGGAAAGCGGCGTCGAGCACGGCGATTTCATCCGGGTCGGCGGACTTGTCCACAGCTGTCGAGGTGACCGACACCGGTTGCGGCGCGCCATCGATGTCGAAGCGGCTGACGGTATCGGTCAACCGCCGCAGTGGCCGGGTGATCAGGTTGAATGCGGTCAGACCGGCAATCAGGCACAGCAGCGCGACCAGACCGATGGACAGCAACGCGGTGTTGAGCGCAGCGCTGGTGGCACCTCGCTCGGCGAAGCGGTCGTGTTCTTCGCTGAGCAGCACCACGTACAGGTAACCGGCCGCTTTGCCATTGACCTGCAAGGGCGCGGCACTGAAGACCTTTCTGCCGTCAATGCTGCGCGGATCGTCGCCGAGGATCGGCAGCGGCTGATTATCGAGCAGACGCCGGATCGGTGCGAGATCGACTTGCTCGCGACGCAAGCGCCCCTGTGGCGCCGCGTTACCGACAATCTTCCCCTCAGTGTCGAGCAGGTACACCTCGACACTCGGGTTGACCAGCATCAACTGACTGAACAACTCGCGCACGGCACCGGGCATCAGGCCATTGCTGTCCATCAGCACGGTGTCGTGGGCGATGTGTTGCGCCAGATCGCGTGACAGGCCTTGCACCACTTCCAGTTCATGCATCTGGCTGGAGCGCACCTGCAACCACGCGGAGGTGCCGCAGCACACCAGCAACAGCACGGCGAATACCAGTGACAGGCGCTGCGTCAGGGTCAGTTTCATGGCTGCTCGGCATCGGAGGCGAATTTATAACCACGGCCCCACACCGTGAGGATGCGCGCGGGCTGGGCCGGGTCGTTTTCGATTTTCGCCCGCAGGCGATTGATGTGGGTGTTGACCGTGTGCTCGTAACCCTCGTGGCTGTAACCCCAGACGGCGTTGAGCAGATCCATGCGTGAGAACACTTTTCCCGGTTGGCGGGCAAAGAAATACAGCAGGTCGAACTCTCGCGGGGTGAGATCAAGCCGCTGGCCATTGAGGGCGACGTCGCGGGTGATCGGGTCGATGCTCAAGCCATCGATGGTCAGACTGCCGGCGTCCATTTTCAGGTTGCGCGCCATCGCGTCCACCCGGCGCAGCAAGGCTTTGACCCGGGCGACCAGTTCGAGCATCGAAAACGGTTTGGCGAGGTAGTCGTCAGCACCCAGTTCGAGGCCCAGGATGCGGTGCAATTCGCTGGAGCGGGCGCTGGTAATGATGATCGGTGTGTAGCGGGCCATGGCCCGGGCGCGGCGGCAAATTTCCAGGCCATCGACCCCCGGCAGCATGAGGTCGAGGACGAGCGCGTCCCAGTTACCTTGCTGTAACAGGCGCATGCCTTCGTCGCCGTCGGCGCTGTGTACCACCTCGAATTGCTCGTCCCGCAGATGCAGGCAAATGAGGTCGGCAATGTGCAGGTCGTCCTCGACTACCAGGACGCGTTTTATCTGTTCCATGAAGCTGAATCCTTTGGCGCGATGAGCGCATTGTGCGGGTTTTCCCCCGGGCGAGTTATCACGAATTCGTTAACTTCCCGTGAGGATTTGGCGATCAAACCAAGCCTAGGCTGTGTTCCATGAAAGGCATCCTGGATTTTGGAGACGGCCATGTTTTCACGGCGACAGATTCTGTTAGCGGGCGGCGGGCTAGGGGTTGCAGCCCTGGTGGCGGGTGTATTGCCAAAATTGTCGGGCAGCGTGGCGCTAGTCAGTGAAGCGCACGCCGACGAAGCCTTTGAAGTTATCCACACGGATAGCGAATGGCATTCGCTGCTGAGCGACGAGCAGTACCAGATTCTGCGTGAAGAGGGCACCGAACGGGCCTATACCAGCCCGCTGAACAATGAACATCGCGCCGGCAAATTTGCCTGCGCCGGGTGCGATCTGGCGCTGTTTTCGTCCGAGACCAAGTTCGACAGCCGCACTGGCTGGCCGAGTTTCTGGGCACCGCTGGAACATGCGGTGGCAACGCGCCAGGACCGCTCCTTCGGCATGTCACGCAACGAGGTTCATTGTCGGCGCTGCGGTGGTCACTTGGGCCATGTATTCGACGATGGCCCGAAACCTACCGGCCTGCGCTACTGCATGAATGGTCTGGCCATGACGTTCAAGCCAGTGGCGGTTTGAATCATGGATCGCAATCAGTCTTCACTTTCTACAGGACGACACTATGTGGCTCTTGGTTCTAGCGTATCTCGGCGGTGTACTGACAATTGTCAGCCCGTGCATCCTGCCGGTTCTGCCTTTTGTCTTCGCTCGCACCGGGCAGCCGTTTATCAAGAGTGGCTTGCCGCTCTTGGCGGGGATGGCGGTGACGTTTGCGCTGGTCGCCTCACTGGCGGCGGTGGGCGGCGGCTGGGTGGTGCAAGTCAATCAGTACGGGCGCTGGCTCGCGTTGCTGTTCGTAGCACTGTTCGGGCTGACGCTGCTGCTGCCGCGCCTTGCCGAGCGACTGACGCGGCCGCTGGTGTCGGCCGGCAGTCGTCTGTCGGAAGCCGCCGGTCAGGACAATCGTCCGCGTCCCGGCGCTTCGTTTCTGATCGGGGTCGCCACCGGGTTGCTATGGGCGCCGTGCGCCGGGCCGATCCTCGGGCTGATTCTGACCGGGGCCGCGCTGCAAGGAGCAAGTATCGCCACCACGCTGTTGTTGCTCGCTTACGCGGCGGGTGCCGCGACTTCGCTGGCCGCCGCGCTGCTGCTGGGCGGTAAAGTCTTCGCGGTGATGAAGCGCTCGATCGGCGCGGGTGAGTGGGTTCGTCGTGCAATGGGCGCGGCGATGCTCGCTGGCGTGGCCGCGATTGCGTTGGGCCTCGATACCGGGATTTTGGCACGTCTTTCGACCGCCTCCACCGGTGGACTGGAGCAAACCCTGGTCGGCAAGCTTTCCGGGAAATCCCCTAACGCCAGCGGCACGATGATGGCGCAGATTCCTCCTGCCGATGACGCGGCGAACGGCAGCATGATGGCCGCTGGTGGCGCGATGAAAATGGCCGCCAAAACCACTGCGACGTTGCCGGTCGAAGGTACGTTGCCGCCGCTGGATGGCGCGGTGCAGTGGCTCAATTCGCCGCCGCTGGATGCACAGGCTTTGAAGGGCAAAGTGGTGTTGGTGGATTTCTGGACCTACTCCTGCATCAACTGCCTGCGCACGCTGCCTTACGTCAAAGCCTGGGCTGAAAAATATCGTGATCAGGGGCTGGTGGTAATCGGCGTGCATGCGCCGGAATTCGCCTTTGAACGAGACGTCGGCAACGTCACCAAAGCGATGAAAGAGCTGGGTATCAACTATCCGGTGGCCATCGATAACGATTACCGGATCTGGCGCGCCTTCAACAACGAATACTGGCCGGCGCACTATTTTGCCGACGCTCAGGGGCGCATTCGTTACCACCATTTCGGCGAAGGGGACTACGCCGAATCGGAACGTGTCATACAACAACTGCTGCGTGAGGCTGGCGCGAAAACAGTCGCCGATGGCCTGATCAATGCTGATGCCAAGGGCGTTCAACTGGCCCCGGACATGAATCAGGTGCTGTCGCCGGAAACCTATGTCGGCTACCAGCGTGCGGAACATTTCGTACCCGAAACCAGCCTGGTGCCTGACAAGGTCGCGGCGTACAAACCGCCAGCCGATCTGCCCCTTAACGACTGGAGTCTCGGCGGGCAATGGACGGTCGGCGCAGAGCGCGCTACTGCCAGCGCGCCGGCCAGCCGCATCGTCTATCGCTTTCATGCTCGCGACCTGCATCTGGTATTGGGCCCGGGTACGGACGGCAAACCGGTTCGCTTCAAAGTGATGATCGATGGCCAGGCGCCCGGCGATGCCCACGGTGTCGATGTTGCCCCTGATGGCAGCGGCAGCGTCACCGAGCAGCGCTTGTATCAACTGGTTCGGCAAACCGACGATGTGAAGGATCGAACCTTCAGCATCGAATTTCTTGACTCGGGCGTGTCGGCCTACGCCTTCACCTTTGGCTGATCGGGAGTGCGCAACATGAAAGCTCAAAAAAACTGGCGTCGTGTGTTGTTGGGGGTCGCGGTGGCTGGCGTGATTGGCCAGTGCTCGGCGTTCTCTTTCGGTGCCGAGGATGCGGTTGCATTGCCCGTGCCCGCCCTCGATGAAACCACTCAGGCGCACAGCGAAACAGCGGTGTTCGCTGGCGGTTGTTTCTGGGGTGTGCAGGGTGTTTTTCAGCACGTCAAAGGCGTACAGAAAGCGCTTTCCGGTTATGCCGGTGGCGCAGCAAAAACCGCTGAGTACGAGCAAGTGAGTGAGGGCGATACCGGGCACGCGGAATCGGTGCAAGTCACCTTCGACCCGACGCAAGTCAGCTACGGCAGCCTGTTGCAGATCTACTTCTCGGTGGCCCATAACCCGACCGAACTCAACCGTCAGGGGCCGGACAGCGGCACGCAATATCGTTCGGCGTTGTTCCCGGTCAATGCTGATCAGCAACGGGTTGCGCAGGCCTATATCACTCAACTGGATGCTGCGCATGCCTTCAACAAACCCATAGTCACTCGCCTGGAAACCTACAACGGCTTTTACCCGGCGGAGGACTATCACCAGGACTTCCTGGCGGAGCACCCGAGCTATCCGTACATCGTGATCAATGACATGCCGAAGGTTGCGCAGTTGAAGCAGATGTTTGCGCAGCGTTATCAGGAGAAACCGGTGTTGGTGAAAGGAGGGAGCTGATTGCCAGCCAGATGATCGTCGGTTACTTGAGTCTTGGTCGCTCCATGGCGATCACCGACGTTTCAAATCCCAGACTGGCGAAAAACGCCTCAGCACCTTCACGCCCGGCGCGCAGCATCCAGGTGATGTCGGGATTGTCGCCCATCAGATGTTCGATCAGCGCTCGGCCGATGCCTTCACGCCGATGCTGATCATCGACCACGACCATCGACAGGTAGCCGTTGGATAGGCCATCGGTTATTCCCCGGGCGAAGCCGATGATCCGTTCGCCTTTCAAGGCAACGGCAGTGCGCTGTGAGTTCTGAATCAACTGGGCAAAATGCTCGGGAGAACCGGTGCGGTGTCCCCAGCCATGTTGTCCGAGGAACAGACGGATTGACTCGACTTCTTCGGGCAATGCATCGCGTACGTTTTGGTTATTGTTCATCTGCGGGTCGAATCCTTTCCGACAATCTTTGAATGTATACGCTCCTAAGCGCCCCATTTCTGCATGGCAAAGTCGACGAATCGACGCAGCTTCGGCAAACGGTAGCGATCCTGCGCATAGAGCAAGTGCAGCGGGCGGCTCGGCGGTTGGTAGTCCGGCATTACGGCGACCAGTTTGCCTTCGCGTAAATCCTGTTCGAGCAAGGCATCCGGCAACATCACGATGCCCATGCCGGCGCGCGCCGCATGATGCAAACCGGCTGAGCTGTTGATCAGCATCGGCCCGCTTACTGCGACCATCACTTCACCGTCCGGCCCGCAAAGACGCCATTCCTTTTCCACTGATTGCCAGTCGTCGCCGGCAGAATAGGCGAATGACAGACAGTCGTGTTGTTGCAGGTCTTCGGGGGTCTGCGGCATTCCACGATTGCTTATGTACTCTGGCGATGCGCACACGGTCAGGGTGTAGTCGATCAGCCTTCGGGCGATCAGGTTGGACTGCTCGAAGTTACCCAAACGAAACGCCACATCCAGGCCGTTTTCCAGCAGATCAGGGCGGCGGTTGGTCAGCACTACATCGAGTTTGAGCTTGGAGTGTTGTTTGGAAAACTCGCTGAGTGCCGGGATCAGGCATTCAACGCCAAAAGTCAGTGGCGCGGTAACGCGCAGGATGCCGCGAGGTTCATCCATGGTTTGCTCGGCGAGACGCTCCGAGTCAGCCACCAGCCCTAACACCTCCAGACAACGCTGGTAGTAAACACTGCCGAACTCGGTCAGCCGCTGGCGCCGGGTGGTGCGTTGCAGCAATTGCACGCCGAGTCGTTGCTCCAGCGCCCGCAAGTGATTTCCTACCATGGTCGTGGACATTTCGCACTGGAGCGCGGCCTTCGTCATGCTGCCGGCTTCCACCACTTTGACGTAGACGCTCATCGACTGAAACAGATCCATTATCAAGCTCAGCTTTTAAATGATTGAAGTTTTTCCGGGTTTATCCAGCTCTGGTGGCTAACCATACTGCAAAAACGCCGACCTTCACTGGAGTTTGAAGTCATGACCGCCGCCCTGATGAATACCTATCAACCGTTAGCCATGAGTTTTATCAAGGGACTGGGCACTCGCCTGTGGGATCAGGCAGGTCGTGAATATCTGGATGCGGTTGCCGGTGTGGCGGTGACCAATGTCGGCCACTCGCATCCGCGAATTGTTGCGGCGATCAGCGAGCAGGCTGGCCTGCTGTTGCACACCTCAAACCTGTACAGCATCGACTGGCAGCAACAACTTGCGCAGAAACTCACACAACTGTCCGGAATGGACCGGGTGTTCTTCAACAACTCTGGTGCAGAAGCCAACGAAACCGCATTGAAACTGGCGCGTCTGTACGGCTGGCGCAAAGGCATCGAACAGCCGCTGGTGGTGGTTATGGCCAACGCGTTTCATGGCCGCACGCTAGGGACTTTGTCCGCCAGCGATGGGCCTGCGGTGCGGCTCGGTTTCAATGATCTGCCGGGCGACTTTGTCAAAGTGCCATTCGGCAACCTCGATGCTCTGGAACGAGTACAGCAGCAACATGGCGAGCGGATCGTCGCGATTCTGGTCGAGCCGATTCAGGGTGAAAGCGGGGTGCAACTGCCACCGCCCGGTTACCTGAAAGCCTTAAGCAAATTGTGTAAGCGCCACTCGTGGCTGTTGATGCTCGACGAAATTCAGACGGGTATCGGGCGCACGGGTCATTGGTTCGCGTTTCAACACGAAGGCATCATCCCGGACGTCATGACTCTGGCAAAAGGGCTCGGCAACGGTGTACCCATTGGCGCTTGCCTGGCGCGGGGCAGGGCGGCGGATTTGTTCACACCCGGCAGCCACGGCAGCACGTTTGGTGGTAATCCACTGGCCTGTCGGGTCGGCTGTACTGTGCTGGATATCATCGAAGATCAAGGCCTGCTGGAAAATGTCCGGGTGCAGGGTGAACGGCTGATCAGTCGTTTGCGTGCAGAGCTGGCGGATAATCCCAACGTGCTGGCGATTCGGGGGCAGGGGTTGATGATCGGCATCGAGTTGAAACAACCGATCCGCGACCTGACGCTAATCGCCGCCCGTGATCACGGACTGCTGATCAACGTGACACGCGGCAACACCATCCGGCTGCTGCCGCCGCTGACGATTGATGAGCGCGAGGTGGAAATGATTGTCAGAGGTGTTGTGCGGGCCATATCTGCGATTTGAAGGCCATTCGATAATCCATGTGGGAGCGAGCCTGCTCGCGATAGCGGTGTGTCAGGCGATAAGATTTTGAATCGTTAACCGCAATCGCGAGCAGGCTCGCTCCCACAATGGGCGGGCAATTGCCGCTAATCCGGATAATCCGCCAGATCCGGCGCCAGCATCCGGGTCTTCGGCGCACCGTTCGAGTTGTGCTGAATGATCTCGCTCGGCTGCCCCTGCTCATTGAAAAACACCTGACCAATCCCCGCCGAATTCCACAGCCGTTCGCCGGCCTCGGCATGTTCGGGCCTATACGGCACGATGCGCATGAGTCGGCGTTTGGTAAACCAGTTGAGTGGCGAGCGCGGCGAGTACAGCCAGCGGTTGAGGCGGTCGAACCATTCCAGCAAGGTTTTCGGGAACTCGTTCTTGATCCCGCTGCTGGTGATCTGCCAGATCCGTGGGCCGGCCTTGCGGTGTCGGATAAGGACTTCGTAGACGAAGGAATAATGCACATCGCCTGACAGCACGACGTAGTTTCCAGGTGTGCGCGTGTGTCGGAAAATGTTCAGGATCACCTGCGCCGCACCGCGATGGGCCATCCAGTTTTCTGCGTCGACCAATAGTGGATAACCGCACCAACTGAAAACCTTCTGTATGGTTTCGATCAGCTTCACGCCGAAGATCGGCGCAGGTGAAACGATGATCGCCGAGGGATGGTCGAGCAGATCCTGCTGCAACTCGCTCAAGGCTTCCCAGTCGAGCAGCCCGGAAGGTTGCTTGAGCGCCATCTCGCTGCGCCAGCGCCGGGTGCGGGTGTCGAGCACTACCAGCGCCGGGCTGGTCGGCAACACGAAATGCCAGCGCTGAAAACGCAGCAGATCATCAATCAGATCGTCCTGCACCGGACTATCGAGGTAACGGTCATTGCCGCTGGCGCTCAGATGCAGGGTTTTCTCCAGCACATCCTTGAACGCATCCGGGTTATTACCCCAGCCCTGACACAGCATGTACGCAATCAACGCGTTGCCGATGATGCGTCTGGAGAACGGATGGCCGTAGGCCGTTTCCTCCCACTGCGCGGAAAGATTCCAGTCATCGGTAATGTCGTGGTCGTCGAAAATCATCAGGCTCGGCAAGTGTGCCAACGCGCGCGCGACATTGCCTAGCCCGGCCTTGAAGTCGTCGATGCGGGTTTGTTCCAGGGCATATCGCTTGAGACGTTCGGGCGTCAGTGTCGGCGCCTGAGGATCGATCAACGACCATGCGACCGGCGACCATACCAACAGATACATCGCCATGACTTCGGCGAACGTCACCAGATGATTGTCGGCACTGCTGCTGGTGAAAATCGGCTTACGTGCTCCGCCGAAAAATCGTTCACGCAACGTCTCATTGCCTTCCAGCGCCGGTAACAAATCCGCACGATGGTAGTAACTGGCGGGGTGTTCGTAGAGCTTTGCGCTGTCGCTGACCACGGCACCTTCGAGGTGTTCATCGAACAGACCGAGGCGCTCGATCAAGGCATGAATCGCCCGCAACATCGGCCCGGCGACGTCGTCGGCGTAAACCTGGTCGCCACTCATCATCAACAGGGCTGGACGTTGTTGCGGGTCAGTTTCCGCCGCCAGCAATTGATCGACACAGAGCAAACCATCCGCCGCCGGGTGATGCGGCTTGCGGCAGGAACCGTGCAACAACTGATCGATTCGCGAACGCAGAACGAAGTTCGGGCATGTGGCATTGTCATAGAGCAGATGCGGCGCCCAATCGGCAATCCGATCCTGTCCATCGATCAGCAGGTCGTAGTCGATAAGCGTGTCGCAGGGCAGGGCAGTTTCAAGGGGGACGTCGATCAGATGAACAAACGCTCGGCTGCCTACGGGAATGACCGTACATTTCGTGGCATCAAGGGGAATGTCTCCTATACCTTGAAGACGCAAAGTCAGCGACAGTTTGCGCGTGCCGACCAACCACAGCACTAGCCGCGTTGGTTCCAGCCGTCGCAACAGCGGGCCGGCCAACACGGGAGGCAGCAGGGTGATGTCATCAGATGTTGGAGATATCAAAGGGCAAAGCTCAAGGCGCACAGACCGGCGATGATAGCGCAGCCGGCGCCTTGAACACTTAAGCGAGGCTTAAGAGTCGGTTTTCTTTAGTTTCAGGTCGAGCAGTCGCCATGCGGCCTTGCCAACATCGTTGCCGTCCACTTGCTGCACTGAACAGTCAAAACGGTAGCTGACATCATCGCCCACCATGTTCCGGGCTGAGGCCGTATTGGTAATGGTGTAAGTCTGATCTTTGAAGCGCTGACTGCTGGCATTTCTGGCGCTTGAGATCACTGTCGACGCGGAAAAGCGCATGGCGCTCTTGATCAAGGGTTCGCAAATCATGGAGGCCATCAACGATTTGTCAGCGTTCGGATTACTGCCGGCCAATCTGCGCAAAGTGGCGAAATCGTGACCCACATTGTCCTTGAAGTCTTTTTCCAATGTCGAGGCAGGCAGACGTTTGCTGAAGTTCGGCAGGAGAGCTGACTCGGGCGGCGAAGGCTCATTCTGCGGTTCGCTGGCGATATAAGCCGGCAGGTTGTCGGAAACAGGAACGGGCGCTTGCACGGCGACGACAGGCTCGGCCTCAGGCAGCAACTCCGCCGTTGGCTTGGCAGGCATGGCTTCCTGTACAACGGGGGCGTCGGGTGACTTGGCCTTGGGTTTATTCTCGCCCGGAAACAACGACAGCGTGATCGACAGCACCACAATGCCGACAACAAAACCGCCCGCCGCGCCGACGATGTTGCTGTAAACAAGATTCCAGCTACCGCGGTTCTTCACCACCCAGCGCCACATGAATCCCCATGCCGCGACCAATGCCAGAAAACGCAGAAACTCCATTCGATCCTTTCCTTAAACTTTCAAAAAACCTGCAACGCAGCACTCGCCGAGTCAGCTGCAAGAATGGCCAGCAAGATAGCAAAACCGACTAAAAGGTGAGAGAAAAGAAAACCAGCGTCGTTACTCCGCTGACAAAACCACAGAGCGCTCCCAACAGTTGTCGCGCGACCGGATGCTCCGGCTGTGGACGGTTGGCGAGCCACATCCAGACGCCGGCGCAGGCGCCAGCACTGGTCATGATGGCGAGTAGGCTAACGCCTATGCTTATGCCTTCGTGCAGTTCAGTGCCGAACAGCGCCGCGTTCAGAACTGCCACGACCCCGATCGCGACCAACCCGGCGCCCGCTCCGGCAAGGTTGGCAAGAAACGGATGCCAATTCCCTCTATTCCTCACTACCCATATCCACATGCCGACCAATGCTGAAATGGCAAACAGGGTTTTCATCGTGCATTTTCCTTGATCCGGCTTGAGCGCAGAGCCACGTTCCAGTCACTCCATCCTGGCTGGACGGCAAGATATCAAAATAGTAGCGTCGCGCCACCGTCTTCAATCCCGTAATGGACTAGACATGCTTACTGTCGCTTCCGCCATGACTCCTGCGTTCGCCGAATGGCAAGAAGACCCGCAAAGCAGTTGGCAGTACTACCTCGCCAACTGCCAACGATTGCAGGAAAAAATGGCGGACATTAATGGACTTGGGGAATTTCAGTAAGTGGGCTGGAAGGAGGTTGTCGGCGCGGATGGATTTCCGATGGAGATTCGGGTGTTGAAGGCTCGGCGTTGATAGTTGGAAATACTGGGCAGATGATCGACTTCAACAACAACGGCTTCTTCAAACTCAAACAGAATGACGAATACGCCGAACGCATGACGGGCGGTGAAGACACTTGGCACCGGCTCGTTGGATAATCGGGCGCGGTGACTGATTCCGGCCGCTGCTGAATTTAATACGCGATAGGCTGGGTAGCTATTACACGTTCGATGATGAGCGGAGCAACGATTATGGAATACGACGATAAATTGATTGAAGACGCGGTGCTTGCCCTGTTGGCAACCTTTAGTTCCGACAACGGCAATACGTGGAAAGGGTACGACTTCGAGATCATGAATCGACTGCATGAACAGGGTCTCATCAGCGATCCGGTGAACAAGAACAAATCGATCTGGTTGACGGAAGAAGGCCTGGAGAAAGGTAGGCAGACTGCAGACCGGTTATTTGGGGACAGCGCGAAAACCGAACATCCCCCCAGCACTGATGTTTGACCCGCCCCGGTTGCCAGGATTCGTTAAAGAATGTCTTTCAGGTAACCCTTGAGCGCGAGGAGCGGCTGATCAAGCTGCTCCAACGACTGCGCCTGACTAAAATCAGCAGACAACTTGTGCAACTCCCGCCCCAGCGGCTTCTCGACGCCGCCCAGCGCATCCATCGCCAACCCCAGGCACGCATTCACTTTGCACTGAATGGTCTCGACATCACCCCGGCGCACCAACAACTCGAAAACGTCCTTCTGATAATCGCCCATGACCATATCGTCCCGCAGAATCGGGCTCAGACCTTCTTCCTCATAAGCCAGCTTGAGGGAGAAAAGGGCGACTGTTTCCAGTGACGTTTCCATGATGTGGTCCTTGGGGTTTTCGTTGGCCAAGAAGCTTAAGGTCAAAAGATTGCAGCCTGCGGTAGCTCTCACATGAAGTGACGGGCTTTTTCACAGGCGAAAAAAAAGGCCTTGCTAAGCAAGACCTTTCTTAATTTTGGTGCCCCGAGGGAGACTCGAACTCCCACTCCTTTCGAAAACGGATTTTGAATCCGCCGCGTCTACCAATTCCGCCATCAGGGCTCAATGGCGGCGAAGTATAGAGAGGTGATTACCGTTGGTCAATCACGTTTCATGGTCAATTTTCGATATTTCCGCTAGACTTTCGGGCCCTGCTAGACGAACCCCATCATGCGCGTTGCTGACTTTACCTTCGAACTCCCTGATTCGCTGATCGCTCGCCACCCTTTGGCCGAGCGTCGCGGTAGTCGCCTGTTGACCCTTGATGGGGTCAGCGGCGCCCTTGCACACCGTCAATTCACTGATTTGCTTGAGCATTTGCGCCCGGGCGATTTGATGGTGTTCAACAATACCCGGGTGATTCCGGCGCGGCTGTTTGGCCAGAAAGAATCCGGCGGCAAGCTGGAAATTCTGATCGAACGCGTGCTCGACAGTCATCGCGTGCTGGCTCATGTGCGCTCCAGCAAGTCGCCGAAGCCGGGTTCGAAGATCCTCATCGACGGTGGTGGCTCGGCTGAAATGCTCGCGCGCCACGATGCGTTGTTCGAGTTGGGCTTCGATGAAGAAGTGCTGCCGCTGCTCGACCGCGTCGGGCACATGCCGCTGCCTCCTTATATAGATCGCCCGGACGAAGGCTCGGATCGCGAACGTTATCAGACCGTGTACGCCGAGAAGCTCGGTGCGGTGGCTGCACCGACGGCGGGGCTGCATTTCGATCAGACGCTGATGGAGGCGATTGCCGCCAAGGGCGTCGAGTCGACTTTCGTGACGCTGCACGTTGGCGCGGGTACGTTCCAGCCGGTGCGTGTTGAAAAGCTCGAAGATCACCACATGCACACCGAGTGGCTGGAAGTCGGCCAGGACGTGGTCGATGCCGTCGCCGCTTGCCGGACGCGTGGCGGTCGGGTGATTGCCGTGGGCACCACCAGCGTGCGTTCGCTGGAAAGTGCTGCGCGTGATGGCGTGCTCAAGCCGTTCAGTGGCGACACCGATATCTTTATCTTTCCGGGCCGACCGTTTCATGTGGTCGATGCGCTGGTGACCAATTTCCATTTGCCTGAATCCACGCTGTTGATGCTGGTTTCGGCGTTCGCCGGTTATCCCGAGACAATGGCCGCCTACAAGGCCGCCGTCGACAACGGATACCGCTTTTTCAGCTACGGTGATGCGATGTTCATCACGCGTAATCCTGCGCCGACTGCCCCTAAAGAATCGGGCCCAGAGGAAACTGTATGAGTCGCACCTGTCGTATGTCGTTCGAGCTGCTTGCCACTGATGGCAAGGCTCGCCGTGGTCGCCTGACCTTCCCGCGTGGCACCGTCGAGACCCCGGCTTTCATGCCAGTGGGCACTTACGGCACGGTCAAGGGCATGTTGCCGCGTGACATCGTCGCCACCGGCGCGGAGATGATTCTGGGCAACACCTTTCACCTGTGGCTGCGTCCTGGCACCGAAGTGATCAAGAAGCACGGCGACCTGCATGACTTCATGCAGTGGAAAGGCCCGATCCTGACCGACTCCGGTGGTTTCCAGGTGTTCAGCCTCGGCGCGATGCGCAAGATCAAGGAAGAGGGCGTGACCTTCGCCTCTCCGGTCGACGGCGCCAAAGTGTTCATGGGCCCGGAAGAGTCGATGCAGGTGCAGCGCGATCTCGGCTCCGACATCGTGATGATCTTCGACGAATGCACGCCATACCCGGCTGATGAAGACGTCGCCCGTGTGTCGATGGAGTTGTCGCTGCGCTGGGCCCAGCGTTCGAAAAATGCCCACGGTGAAAACACTGCGGCATTGTTCGGTATCGTTCAGGGTGGCATGCACCAGGATCTGCGCATGCGCTCGCTGGAAGGTCTGGACAAGATCGGCTTCGACGGTCTGGCCATCGGTGGTCTGTCGGTGGGCGAGCCCAAGCACGAGATGATCAAGGTGCTGGATTATCTGCCGGGCATGATGCCGGCTGACAAACCTCGTTACCTTATGGGCGTTGGCAAACCGGAAGATCTGGTTGAGGGTGTGCGCCGCGGTGTGGACATGTTCGATTGCGTGATGCCAACCCGTAATGCCCGCAATGGGCATCTGTTCATTGATACCGGCGTGCTGAAGATCCGTAACGCGTTCCATCGCCATGATGATTCGCCGCTCGATCCGA
This sequence comes from Pseudomonas sp. McL0111, assembly GCF_052567255.1. Classification (NCBI taxonomy): domain Bacteria; kingdom Pseudomonadati; phylum Pseudomonadota; class Gammaproteobacteria; order Pseudomonadales; family Pseudomonadaceae; genus Pseudomonas; species Pseudomonas sp. McL0111. The sequence continues at coordinate 2,749,319 of NZ_CP199585.1, forward strand.
CCTGCGATTGCTATACCTGCCAGAACTTCTCCCGCGCTTATCTGCATCACCTGGACAAGTGCGGCGAAATGCTGGGAAGCATGCTCAATACCATCCATAACTTGCGCCATTATCAGGTGCTGATGGCTGGTTTGCGCGAGGCTATTCAACAGGGTACATTGGCCGCCTTTGTCGATGCCTTCTACGCCAAACGCGGGCTGCCTGTTCCGCCTTTGGACTGAGTTTTCTGACCCCAAGATTCAACATTTGCAACTGGAGTGCTAAATGAGCTTTTTTATCTCTAACGCCATGGCTGACGCCGCTGCACCAGCTGCCGGCCCAATGGGCGGTGGTTTCGAGTGGATTTTCCTGGTCGGCTTCCTGGTCATCTTCTACCTGATGATCTGGCGTCCACAGGCCAAGCGCGCCAAAGAGCAGAAGAATCTGCTTGGCAGCCTGCAGAAGGGTGACGAAGTGGTTACCACCGGCGGCATCGCCGGCAAGATCACCAAAGTCGCTGATGACTTCGTTGTTCTGGAAGTTTCCGACACCGTGGAAATGAAGTTCCAGAAAGGCGCCATCGCCGCCACGCTGCCAAAAGGCACGCTGAAAGCGATCTAAGTTTCAACTTCTACTCAATCGACGGGGCGCGCAAGGCGCCCCGCGTCATAAGCGGGCGGCGTGATGCTGAACAAATACCCTCTGTGGAAATACATTCTGATCCTGGCGGTGCTGGCGGTCGGTCTGATTTATTCCGCTCCCAATCTATACCCCGATGACCCGGCTATTCAGATCAGCGGCGCCAGCACGGCTTTGCAGGTCAATCAGGCCGATCTGGATCGTGTGAGCACTGCGCTCCATGAATCCGGGATCAACGTCAAGGCAGCCACACTGGCGGCAAACGGCAAGGGCGGTCTGATCCGTCTGACCAAGGCTGAAGATCAGCTGCCGGCCAAAGACGTTGTGCGCAAGGCATTGGGTGATGACTACGTCGTCGCGCTGAACCTGGCACAAACCACCCCGCAATGGCTGCGCAATCTGGGCGCGCACCCGATGAAGCTGGGTCTGGACTTGTCCGGTGGTGTGCACTTCCTGCTGGAAGTGGACATGGACAAAGCCCTCGATGCTCGCCTGAAAGTCTACGAAGGCGACGTCAAGAGCCTGCTGCGTAAAGAGAAGCTGCGCTATCGCAGCCTGCCGCAACTGGGCGGTGCCATTCAACTGGGCTTCAGCGATGAAGATTCCCGTGAACAGGCCCGTGCACTGATCCGCAAAAGCTTCAACGATTTCGACATTGTTCCGGCCGATCTCAACGGTCAACCGGTGCTGCGTCTGGCGATGACCCCGGCCAAGCTGGCGGAAATCCGTGAATACTCCATCAAGCAGAACTTGACCACGGTACGTAACCGCGTCAACGAGCTGGGTGTTGCCGAACCGATCGTCCAGCGTCAGGGCGCCAACCGCATCGTGGTTGAGCTGCCGGGCGTGCAGGACACTGCCGAAGCCAAGCGTATCCTCGGCAAGACGGCCAACCTTGAGTTCCGTCTGGCTGCTGAGCCTGGCGCTTCGAAAGCCACTTCCGAGACTTTCGAGTTCCGTGAAGGCAAGCGTCCTCCTGCACAGATCGAGCGTGGTCTGATCATCACCGGTGACCAGGTTACTGACGCCAAGGCCGGTTTCGGCGAGCACGGCACGCCTGAAGTGAACATCCGTCTGGATGGTCGCGGTGGCGAGCTGATGAGCCGCGCAACCCGCAGCAACGTTGGTCGCAGCATGGCGGTGATCTTCATCGAACAGCGCCCGGTGACTACTTACGTCAAGCAAGTGGTCGACGGTGTCGAGAAAGACGTCGCGGTTCAAACGTTTAAAGAAGAGAAGAAGATCATCAGCCTGGCGACCATTCAGTCGCCGCTGGGTGCGCAATTCCGCATCACTGGCCTGAACGGTCAGGGCGAGTCATCCGAGCTGGCGCTGCTGCTGCGTGCCGGTGGTCTGGCGGCTCCGATGTACTTCGCTGAAGAGCGCACAATCGGTCCGAGCCTGGGTGCTGACAACATCACCAAAGGTATCGATGCATCGCTGTGGGGCATGCTGTTCGTGTCGCTGTTCATTATCGCCATCTACCGCTTCTTCGGCATCATCGCCACCGTCGCTCTGGCAGTGAACATGGTGTTGCTGCTGGCATTGATGTCGCTGTTGGGCGCAACGCTGACCCTGCCGGGTATCGCCGGTATCGTCTTGACCATGGGTATGGCGGTCGACGCCAACGTGCTGATCTTCTCGCGGATTCGTGAAGAGATCGCTGCGGGCATGACCGTGCAGCGTGCAATCAACGAAGGCTTCGGCCGGGCATTCACCGCGATTCTCGACGCCAACCTGACAACACTGTTGGTTGGCGGGATTCTCTTTGCGATGGGCACCGGCCCGGTCAAAGGTTTCGCAGTGACCATGTCCCTCGGGATCTTTACCTCGATGTTCACGGCCATCATGGTGACCCGCGCGATGGTCAACCTGATCTTCGGCGGTCGTGACTTCAAGAAGTTGTGGATTTAAGGGGCTGCCATGTTACGTACAATCAACTTCATGGGCGTTCGCAACTTCGCGTTCGGCGTCACATTGTTCCTTACGGTGCTGGCAATTTTCAGCGTCTTCCACAAAGGCATGAACTGGGGTCTGGACTTCACCGGCGGTACGCTCATCGAGCTGACCTACGAGCGTCCAGCCGACGTCACCAAGGTTCGTCAAGAGCTGGTGACTTCCGGTTACCACGAAGCCATTGTGCAGAGCTTCGGTGCTACCACCGACCTGCTGGTGCGTATGCCAGGTGAGGACCCGCAGCTGGGTCATCAGGTGGCGGAAGCGTTGCAGAAGCTCGGCGGCGACAACCCGGCAACGGTCAAGCGCGTCGAATTCGTTGGTCCGCAGGTCGGTGAAGAACTGCGCGACCAGGGCGGCCTCGGCATGCTGCTGGCGCTCGGCGGTATCCTGATCTACCTGGCTTTCCGCTTTCAGTGGAAGTTCGCGGTCGGCGCCATCGTTTCGCTGATCCACGACGTGATCGTGACCATCGGTATCCTGTCGTTCTTCCAGATCACTTTCGATCTGACGGTATTGGCGGCGGTACTGGCAATCATCGGTTATTCGCTGAACGACACCATCGTGGTATTCGACCGGGTTCGTGAGAACTTCCGTGTCCTGCGCAAGGCTTCGCTGATCGAGAACATCAACATCTCGACCACTCAGACCCTGCTGCGGACCATGGCGACTTCGATCTCCACATTGCTGGCGATCTCGGCGCTGCTGTTCTTCGGTGGTGACAACCTGTTCGGCTTCTCCATCGCGCTGTTCATCGGTGTTCTCGCGGGTACCTACTCGTCGATCTACATCGCGAACGTGGTGCTGATCTGGCTGAACCTGTCCTCCGAGGATCTGATTCCGCCGGCTAACACCGAGAAGGAAATCGACGACCGTCCATAACGGCCATTGATCTTCCGGTTGTCTGCCAAAAAAGGCGCGAGTTGAACTCGCGCCTTTTTTTATGCTCCAAGGCTGGGAGAAGCGCGGGCAATGACCCGCATGTGATGGTCAGGAGGTTCATGTGAACAAGTCGTTGCTGGTTGGTGCGGTACTGGGTGCTGTCGGTGTGACTGCCGGGGGCGCTGTTGCCACCTACAGCCTGGTTAAAAGCGGCCCTGAGTATGCGCAAGTGCTGGCCGTTGAACCGGTCAAAACACAAATCAAGACTCCACGTGAAGTGTGCAAGGACGTTGCAGTAACCCGTCAGGCGCCGGTCAAGGATCAACACCAGATCATGGGTACGGTGCTCGGCGCGGTTGGCGGTGGTCTGCTGGGTAATATGGTTGGCGGCGGTAATGGCAAGAAAATCGCCACCGTGGCTGGTGCAGTCGGTGGTGGTTACGCCGGTAACAAAGTGCAGGAAGGTATGCAGAATCGCGATACCTACACCACTACCCAGACTCGCTGTAACACCGTGAACGACATCAGCGACAAGGTTGTCGGTTACGACGTGCGTTATTCGCTGGATGGCAAGGAAGGCAAGGTGCGTATGGATCGCGATCCGGGCAACCAGATTCCGGTCGACAAGGAAGGCAAGCTGGTACTGTCGCAGGCTCAGCCGGGTCAATAATCGGTTCATGCCTGTAAAAAGAAGCACCTTTCGGGGTGCTTTTTTGTGCCCGCGATTTCAGTTTTTACGCTGTCCCTGTAGGAGTGAGCTTGCTCGCGATGGCGATGTACCAGTCGATATAAATGTTGACTGAGAAACCGCTATCGCGAGCAGGCTCACTCCTACAGGGGGCGGGGGGTGATGTTGAATTGCAAAGATAAAAAAAGCACCCCGAAGGGTGCTTTTTTGTGTCGCTCGAAGCTTAGCGCTTCAGCGAAGCTGGCAGGTGCGGCTGGATCGCCGTCAGAACTGCCTTGAAGCATTTGGTGTTGCCGGCAACGATGTGGCCTTTTTCAAGGAAATCGTGACCGCCGGTGAAATCGCTCACCAGGCCGCCAGCTTCTTGAATCAGCAGTGCGCCTGCAGCCATGTCCCACTCGGACAGGCCCGACTCCCAGAAGGCGTCGAAGCGGCCGGCGGCCACGTAAGCCAGGTCCAGGCTTGCCGAACCGGCGCGGCGGATGCCGGCAGTCTGGCCAACCAGAGCGCGGAACATGCCCAGATAGTTTTCCAGGTTGTCCATCTGATCGTCACGGAACGGGAAGCCGGTACCCAGCAGGGCGCCGTCAAGGCTGGTGCGACCGCTGACGCGCAGACGACGACCGTTCAGTTGAGCGCCGCGACCACGGCTGGCGGTGAATTCTTCCTGGCGAACCGGGTCCAGAACCACTGCGTGTTCCAGGCGGCCACGGTATTTGCAGGCAATGCTGACAGCAAAGTGCGGGATGCCGCGCAGGAAGTTGGTGGTACCGTCGAGTGGGTCGATGATCCACAGGTATTCTTCGCCTTCGATGCCGGTGCCAGCGTGCAGGCCGGTTTCTTCACCGCGGATCGAGTGGTTCGGGTACGCCTTGCGCAGGGCGTCGATGATTTTCTGCTCAGCAGCGCGATCAACCTCGGATACGTAATCCTTGGCGTCTTTTTCGTCGACCTTGATGGTATCCAGGCGCTCGATGGAGCGGAAGATCAGTTCACTGGCGCTGCGGGCGGCGCGCAGCGCGATATTCAGCATGGGCTGCATGGATGTGTCACCTAAGGTTGTTAAAGAAAGCCGGGCATTCTATCAGAACTTTTCTTCAGGTGAAGGTCACTGTTCGCTTTCATAGCTTAACGGTAGGCTGTTCTGTAAGATTTGCTCCCCTTTCCCGTGTCCGAGAACGCCTCCCGTGCTGCAAAATATTCGTGTCGTCCTGGTCAATACCAGCCACCCCGGCAATATCGGTGGGGCCGCGCGCGCCATGAAGAACATGGGTTTGTCGCGGCTGGTGCTGGTCGAACCGCGTCTGTTCCCGCATCACGAAGCCGATGCGCGCGCTTCGGGTGCCGGGGACATCCTTGAAAACGCACAAGTCGTCGCCACTCTGGAAGATGCCTTGGTCGGCTGCAATCTGGTGCTCGGAACCAGTGCTCGCGACCGGCGAATTCCGTGGCCGCTGCTCGATCCCCGCGAATGCGGGACCAAAGTGGTCGAGGAAGCAGGGCAGGATGCACAGATCGCGTTGGTGTTCGGTCGTGAAGATTCCGGCCTGACCAATGAAGAGCTGCAGCGATGTCACTTTCACGTACACATTCCCTCCGACCCTGAATTCAGTTCGCTGAACCTCGGGGCGGCGGTGCAGGTGTTGAGCTATGAAGTGCGTATGGCGTGGCTGGCCTCGCAGGGTCAGCCGACCAAGCTTGAGAAAGAGGAAGTGGCCTCGGTGAAAAGCGCCGAGTTGGCGACCATGGATGAGCTGGAGCGATTCTATGAGCACCTCGAGCAGACCCTGGTGGCCATCGAATTCCTCGATCCGGAAAAGCCACGGCACTTGATGGCGCGCCTGCGCCGGTTGTACGGACGCAGCTCGGTCAGCCGGGCAGAAATGAATATTTTGCGTGGCATCCTCACGGAAACCCAAAAAGCGGCCCGTGGTGAGCTTCTTAATCGGAAGGATTAATGATGTTTGAGCGTTTGCGTGAAGATATCCAAAGCGTATTCCATCGAGACCCGGCGGCGCGTAACGCTTTTGAAGTCCTGACTTGCTACCCCGGGATGCATGCGATCTGGATTCACCGCCTGGCCGGGATGCTCTGGCGCAACGAGCTGAAATGGCTGGCGCGGCTGGTATCGAACTTCGGTCGCTGGTTGACCGGGATCGAGATTCATCCGGGTGCGAAAGTCGGGCGTCGCTTCTTCATCGACCATGGTATGGGCATCGTCATTGGTGAAACCGCTGAGATCGGCGATGACGTCACCATTTATCAGGGTGTGACCCTGGGCGGTACCAGCTGGAATAAAGGCAAGCGTCACCCGACTTTGGGTGATGGCGTGGTAGTGGGGGCGGGCGCCAAGGTGCTTGGCCCGTTCACGGTTGGCGCGGGTGCCAAGGTTGGTTCGAATGCCGTGGTTACCAAGGAAGTACCGCCGGGTGCCACTGTCGTGGGTATTCCCGGGCGAATCATCGTCAAATCCGATGAGGAGCAGGATGCCAAGCGCAAGGCGATGGCCGAGAAGATCGGTTTCGATGCCTATGGTGTCAGCGAAGACATGCCCGACCCGGTGGCGCGAGCCATTGGTCAGCTGCTCGATCACCTGCAGGCGGTCGATGGTCGTCTGGAGGGGATGTGCGGCGCACTGAAGGATCTGGGCAGTAATTACTGTGCGAAAGATCTGCCTGAGCTGCGCGAAGAAGACTTCGCCTGCGTAAAGGGCAAGGACGAAACCAAGGCTCACTGATACCCCTGGTCCCTTGTAGGAGCTGCCGCAGGCTGCGATCTTTTGATTTTGCTCTTTATAAGATCAAGGATTGCAGTCTGCGGCTCCTGCAAAGGCATCCGGCGGTCGATGTGCCATTAAGTCGCAGACCCTGCTATCATTCGCGCGCTCTTTTGCGGGTAAACCCGACTAAAGCACTAGGTCTTATAGTTGACTTAAATGCTCGGGAATTGCATACTCCCGCCCATTCCGAACTCCGTGGTAATTGTCCATGCGACTGACTACAAAAGGCCGATACGCCGTGACCGCCATGCTTGACCTGGCGTTGCACGCGCAGCACGGGCCGGTGTCTCTGGCCGATATCTCCGAGCGCCAAGGCATCTCCCTGTCCTACCTCGAACAGCTTTTCGCCAAGCTGCGCCGCAGCAACCTGGTTTCCAGCGTTCGCGGTCCGGGTGGTGGCTACCAGTTGTCCCGCGACATGCAGGGCATTCAGGTGGCTCAGGTGATCGATGCGGTGAACGAATCGGTCGATGCCACCAAGTGCCAGGGCCAGGGCGATTGCCATTCCGGTGACACCTGCCTGACCCATCACCTGTGGTGCGACCTGAGCCTGCAGATTCACGAATTTCTAAGTGGTATCAGCTTGGCTGATCTTGTGACTCGCCGTGAGGTGCAAGAAGTAGCCCAGCGTCAGGACCAGCGCCGTTGCAACAGCAAGGCGCCACGCCTGGACAAGATTGAAGCGTCCGCCGTCGAATGACAGCCGAAGAGCTACTAGCGGCACGCCAGCCCTGATTTAGGAGATAGTCCATGAAATTGCCGATTTACCTTGATTACTCTGCGACCACCCCGGTTGATCCGCGTGTTGCGCAAAAAATGAGTGAATGCCTGCTGGTCGACGGAAACTTCGGTAACCCGGCGTCCCGTTCCCACGTGTTCGGCTGGAAAGCTGAAGAGTCCGTCGAAAACGCCCGTCGTCAGGTGGCCGATCTGGTCAACGCCGACCCGCGTGAAATCGTCTGGACTTCGGGTGCTACCGAATCCGACAACCTGGCAATCAAGGGTGCGGCACATTTCTATGCCTCCAAGGGCAAGCACCTGATCACCACCAAGATTGAGCACAAGGCTGTCCTCGACACCATGCGCCAACTGGAGCGTGAAGGTTTCGAAGTGACTTACCTCGAGCCTCAGACCGATGGTCTGATCACTCCGGCAATGATCGAAGCTGCACTGCGCGAAGACACCATTCTGGTGTCGGTAATGCACGTGAACAACGAAATCGGCACCGTCAACGACATCGCCGCCATCGGCGAGTTGCTGCGTTCGAAGGGCATCCTGTTCCACGTCGACGCTGCTCAGTCCACTGGCAAGGTCGAGATCGACCTGCAGAAGCTGAAAGTCGACATGATGTCGTTCTCTGCCCACAAGACCTACGGCCCTAAAGGCATCGGCGCACTGTACGTAAGCCGCAAGCCGCGTGTTCGTATCGAAGCGACCATGCATGGTGGCGGTCACGAACGTGGCATGCGTTCCGGCACTCTGGCGACTCACCAGATCGTCGGCATGGGTGAGGCTTTCCGCGTCGCCAAAGAAGACATGGCTGCTGAAAACGTGCGCATCAAAGCCTTGAGCGACCGTTTCTACAAGCAGGTCGAGCATCTGGAAGAGCTTTACGTCAACGGCAGCATGACCGCCCGCGTTCCGCACAACCTGAACCTGAGCTTCAACTACGTTGAAGGCGAGTCGTTGATCATGGCACTCAAGGATCTGGCTGTGTCGTCCGGCTCGGCTTGCACCTCGGCGTCGCTTGAGCCTTCGTACGTACTGCGCGCCCTGGGCCGCAACGACGAACTGGCACACAGCTCGATCCGTTTCACCTTCGGTCGTTTCACCACCGAAGAAGAAATCGACTACGCCGCGCAGAAAGTCTGCGAGGCCGTTACCAAGCTGCGCGCTTTATCGCCGCTGTGGGACATGTACAAAGACGGTGTCGACATTTCGAAAATCGAGTGGGCGGCACACTGATTTCAAGTCGCCGCGAACCGGCCCTGTGACTGAAGGTTGCAGGGCTTAAAGAGCGACTCTCTGATGAGTGAGGATTAAGCATCATGGCTTACAGCGAAAAGGTCATCGACCACTACGAAAACCCGCGCAACGTCGGCAAGATGAACGCGGAAGATCCTGATGTCGGCACCGGCATGGTCGGCGCGCCGGCTTGCGGCGACGTTATGCGCCTGCAAATCAAGGTTAACGAACAAGGCATCATCGAAGACGCCAAGTTCAAGACCTACGGCTGCGGTTCGGCAATCGCTTCCAGCTCCCTCGCCACCGAGTGGATGAAGGGCAAGACCCTGGACGAAGCTGAAACCATCAAGAACACTCAGCTGGCTGAAGAACTGGCCCTGCCGCCGGTGAAAATTCACTGCTCGGTACTCGCTGAAGACGCTATCAAAGCGGCTGTTCGCGACTACAAGCAGAAGAAAGGCTTGATCTAAGCATTGGGCGACGAGTAAGGAGTCAACGATGGCTATCAGCATGACAGAAGCGGCTGCTCGACACGTGCGACGCTCCCTCGACGGGCGCGGCAAAGGTGAAGGGATTCGTCTGGGTGTTCGCACCACAGGCTGTTCCGGCCTTGCCTACGTGCTGGAGTTTGTCGACGAGGTGGTTGCAGAGGATCAGGTGTTCGAGAGTCACGGCGAAAAAGTGATTATCGACCCGAAAAGCCTGTCCTACCTGGACGGCACCGAGCTCGATTTCGTCAAGGAAGGGTTGAACGAAGGCTTCAAGTTCAACAACCCCAACGTACGCGGTGAATGTGGCTGCGGCGAAAGCTTCAACATCTGAGGCTTGTCGTGGGTATTCCTTGTCATTTCGCTTTATTCGAGCTGCAACCGAGCTTTCGTCTGGATCTCGAGCAGTTGGCCACGCGCTATCGTGAGTTGGCGCGCGGTGTTCATCCTGACCGTTTTGCCGACGCTTCCGAGCGTGAGCAGCGGTCAGCGCTCGAGCAGTCCGCACGACTCAATGACGCCTATCAGACGCTCAAGAGTCCGCCCCAGCGCGCACGCTACCTGCTGACCATCAGCGGGCAGGAAGTGCCGATGGAGGTCACGGTCCATGACCCCGAGTTTCTTTTGCAGCAGATGCAATGGCGCGAAGAGCTCGAAGACCTCCAGGACAGTGCAGACCTTGATGGTGTCGCGGTGTTCAAGCGGCGCTTGAAAGTCGCCCAGGAAGAGCTGAACGAAAGCTTCGCAGCCTGTTGGGATGATGCAGCGCAGCGCGAACAGGCCGAACGCCTGATGCGTCGCATGCAGTTCCTCGACAAGCTCACCTACGAAGTGCGCCAGTTAGAAGAGCGCCTCGACGATTAACCCAGTGCCGCTCCGGTCGCACGCCTGATATACAGATAAGTCCTGATCACGATGGCCCTACTGCAGATCGCCGAACCCGGCCAAAGTCCTCAACCGCACCAGCGTCGTCTGGCTGTGGGGATCGACTTGGGTACTACCAATTCGCTGGTCGCTGCGTTGCGCAGTGGTCTTTCCGAACCGCTTGCCGACGCCAACGGTCAGGTCATCCTGCCGTCCGCCGTGCGTTATCACGCCGATCGCGTCGAGGTTGGCGAGTCGGCCAAGCTGGCGGCGTCCTCCGATCCTTTGAACACCGTGCTGTCGGTCAAGCGCTTGATGGGTCGTGGTCTGTCCGACGTCAAGCAATTGGGCGAGCAACTGCCATACCGCTTTGTCGGTGGCGAGTCGCACATGCCGTTCATCGATACCATTCAGGGCCCGAAAAGCCCGGTCGAAGTCTCCGCCGATATCCTTAAAGTGCTGCGTCAGCGTGCTGAAGCGACCTTGGGTGGCGAACTGGTTGGCGCGGTGATCACCGTTCCCGCCTATTTCGACGATGCTCAGCGCCAGGCCACCAAGGATGCGGCGAAGCTAGCCGGTCTGAACGTATTGCGTCTGCTCAACGAGCCGACCGCTGCCGCCGTGGCCTATGGTCTGGATCAGCATGCCGAAGGCCTGGTCGCGATTTATGACCTGGGTGGCGGTACTTTCGATATTTCGATTCTACGTCTGACCGGCGGTGTTTTCGAGGTTCTGGCTACTGGTGGCGACAGCGCGCTGGGTGGCGATGACTTCGATCACGCGATTGCTGGCTGGATTATCGAGAGCGCGGGCCTGTCCGCCGATCTCGATCCGGGCGCACAACGCAATCTGCTGCAAACCGCTTGCGCGGCCAAAGAAGCGCTGACCGATGCCGCGGCTGTTGAAGTCGCCTACGGTGACTGGAAAGCGCAGCTGACTCGCGAAGCCTTCGACGCGCTGATCGAGCCAATGGTCGCCCGCAGCCTGAAAGCCTGCCGCCGCGCGGTTCGTGATTCCGGTATCGAGCTGGATGAAGTGCATGCGGTGGTCATGGTCGGCGGTTCGACTCGTGTGCCGCGTGTTCGCGAAGCGGTAGCCGAAGCCTTTGGTCGTCAGCCGTTGACTGAAATCGATCCGGATCAAGTGGTGGCCATCGGTGCCGCGATCCAGGCCGATACACTCGCTGGCAACAAGCGCGATGGCGGCGAACTGCTGCTGCTCGACGTGATTCCGCTGTCCCTGGGGCTGGAAACCATGGGCGGTCTGATGGAGAAGGTGATTCCGCGCAACACCACCATCCCTGTCGCTCGTGCACAAGATTTCACTACTTATAAAGACGGCCAGTCGGCCATGGCGATCCACGTATTGCAGGGCGAGCGCGAGCTGATCAGCGACTGCCGTTCGTTGGCGCGCTTTGAGCTGCGTGGCATCCCGGCGATGGTCGCGGGTGCAGCGAAGATTCGCGTGACCTTCCAGGTCGATGCCGACGGTCTGCTCAGCGTTTCCGCCCGTGAACTGGGTTCGGGCGTTGAGGCGAGCATTCAGGTCAAACCGTCCTACGGTCTGACTGATGGCGAAATTGCCAAGATGCTCAAGGATTCGTTCCAGCACGCCAATGACGACAAGGTTGCCCGCGTTCTGCGCGAGCAGCAGGTTGATGCGCAGCGCCTGGTTGAAGCTGTGCAGGGTGCTCTGGAGGTTGATGGCGAGCGCTTGCTCGACGCCGAAGAGCGCATGGTCATCGACATGCAGGTGCAGGAACTGATCGAACTGATGAAAGGTACCGATGGTTACGCCATCGAGCAGCAGACCAAGCGTCTGTCGCAAGTGACCGATGCTTTTGCTGCCCGCCGCATGGATCTGACGGTGAAAGCCGCTCTGTCGGGGCGCAATCTGAATGAAATCGAGGATATCTGATGCCGCAGGTCATTTTTCTGCCACACGAGAAGTTCTGCCCGGACGGCATGGTTGTTGACGCCGCGCCCGGGACTTCTATTCTCGAGCTGGCACACGAACACCACATCGAGATGGAAAGCGCCTGCGGCGGCGTCTGCGCCTGTACCACTTGTCACTGCATCATCCGCGAGGGTTTTGACTCGATGGAAGAGGCTGACGAACTGGAAGAAGACTTTCTTGACCGCGCCTGGGGTCTGGAAGCGCAATCGCGTCTGGCCTGTCAGGCTATCGTAGGTGAAGAAGACATCACCGTCGAAATCCCGAAATATTCGCTTAACCATGCGGCTGAAGCGCCGCACTGACTGGTAAGACTGTCATGAGCTACGGTTGGAATGATGTTCAACGCATTGCAGAAGAATTGGCTGAGGCCAAGCCGGGTGTAGACCCGTTTTCTGTCAACTTCGTCGAATTGCAGCAATGGATCAAAGACCTGCCGGACTTCGACAATACCTCTGGTCGTGTAGGCGAGAAGGTGTTGGAAGCAGTTCAGGCTCTCTGGGCCGACGAATTAGACTGATCGTCCCCGCAGGTTAGGCAATACCCAAGAACCCGCGTATAATTCGCGGGTTTAATTTTTCGCAAATTACCGTTTCTGGAGTTACACCATGGCTGTTCAACGTACTTTCTCCATCATCAAGCCTGACGCAGTTGCAAAAAACGTTATCGGCGAGATCACCACTCGTTTCGAAAAAGCTGGCCTGCGCGTTGTAGCTTCGAAACTGAAGCAACTGTCCAAAGCTGAAGCTGAAGGCTTCTACGCTGAGCACAGCGCTCGTGGTTTCTTCGGCGACCTGGTTGCTTTCATGATCTCCGGTCCTGTTGTTGTTCAGGTTCTGGAAGGCGAAAACGCTATCGCTCTGAACCGTGAGCTGATGGGCGCTACCAACCCTAAAGAAGCTGCTGCCGGCACCATCCGTGCTGACTTCGCTGATTCCATCGACGCCAACGCTGTTCACGGTTCGGACTCCGAAGCCGCAGCTGCTCGTGAAATCTCGTACTTCTTCGCAGCTACTGAAGTAACCACTCGCTAAGCATTGGCTTAAGAGTGAAGGTGAATCCATGACTACATCGACTGTTAAAACTAACCTGCTGGGTCTGACTCAGCTGGAAATGGAAAAATTCTTCGACTCAATCGGGGAGAAGCGTTTCCGTGCCGGTCAGGTAATGAAATGGATTCACCATTTTGGTGTCGATGATTTCGACGCCATGACGAACGTCAGCAAGGCCTTGCGCGACAAGCTCAAGGTTATTGCTGAGGTCCGTGGTCCGGAAGTGGTCAGCGAGGACATCTCCACCGACGGCACCCGTAAATGGGTGGTGCGTGTGGCGTCCGGCAGCTGCGTCGAGACCGTTTACATTCCCCAGGGCAAGCGCGGCACTCTGTGCGTTTCGTCCCAGGCAGGCTGTGCCCTGGATTGCAGTTTCTGCTCCACCGGCAAGCAAGGCTTCAATAGCAACCTCACCGCCGCCGAAGTCATCGGTCAGGTGTGGATTGCCAACAAATCCTTTGGCAGCGTCCCGGCAACCGTCGACCGTGCCATCACCAACGTGGTGATGATGGGCATGGGTGAGCCGCTGCTGAACTTCGACAACGTCGTCGCCGCCATGCATCTGATGATGGATGACCTCGGCTACGGGATCTCCAAGCGCCGCGTGACCCTGTCCACGTCGGGTGTGGTGCCGATGATCGATGAGCTGGCCAAGCACATCGACGTATCCCTGGCGTTGTCCCTGCACGCACCGAATGACGCATTGCGTAACCAATTGGTGCCGATCAACAAGAAATATCCGCTTAAGATGCTTCTCGAGTCGTGCCAGCGCTACATGTCCGCCCTTGGCGAGAAACGTGTGCTGACCATCGAGTACACCTTGCTCAAGGACATCAACGATAAAGTTGAGCATGCGGTGGAAATGATCGAGCTGCTGAAGAACATTCCGTGCAAGATCAACCTGATCCCGTTCAACCCGTTCCCGCATTCCGGGTACGAGCGGCCGAGCAACAATGCCATCCGCCGGTTCCAGGATCAGTTGCATCAGGCCGGTTTCAACGTCACTGTCCGTACCACCCGTGGTGAAGACATCGACGCGGCATGTGGTCAATTGGTAGGGCAGGTGCTGGATCGCACCCGTCGCAGCGAACGTTACATCGCCGTGCGTGAGTTGAACGCCGACAGCGATCTGGCACAGAACGCCGCGAACACTAACTAAGAGAGGATCTCTATGTCCCTGCGCTTTGCGCTGCTGTTGCTGTTGGCCAGCCTGTGTGCTGGTTGTGTCCTGTCGGGTGACTACAACCCGATGAAGACCAGCAAGGGCCGCGATGAAGCGCGGGCTGCCTACGTGCAGTTGGGGCTGGGATACCTGCAGCAGGGCATGACCGAACGGGCCAAGGTGCCTTTGAAGAAGGCGCTGGATCTGGACAGTTCGGACCCTGACGCCAACGCAGCTCTGGGGTTGGTGTTTCAGGCCGAGATGGAACCGAAACTGGCTGACGAGCACTTCCGCAAAGCTTTGTCCTCCCGTCCCGGCGATGCCCGCACCCTCAATAATTACGGCAGTTTTCTCTACGAAGAAAAGCGATACAAGGAAGCCTACGAGCGTTTTGAACAGGCGGCCGCCGATACCCTGTATCCTGAGCGTTCTCGCGTGTTCGAGAACCTTGGCATGACAGCGTCGAAGCTCGGCCAGCGTGATCTGGCTCAGCAGCAACTGGAAAAAGCCCTGCGACTGAACCGTCAACAACCGCGTGCTTTGCTGGAAATGGCTGAGTTGTCCTTCGAAGACAGGCATTATGTGCCCGCACGTGACTATTACGACCGTTTCAGCCAGTTGTCCGAACAAAATGCACGTAGTCTGTTGCTCGGCGTTCGGCTGGCAAAAGTGTTTGAAGATCGCGACAAGGCCGCCAGTGCGGGCCTGCAATTAAAACGACTCTATCCCGGTACGCCGGAATATCAGCAATACCTGTCGGAGCAATGATGAAAGCGGCGCATCCCGAAGTTGTAGCAGCGAATCGCGTTAACCCCGGTGAGACCTTGCGCCAGGCCCGCGAAAGCAATGGCTGGTCGCTGGCCGAAGTGGCCCTCAAGCTCAACCTTACCGTGACTTCCCTGAGCAATCTTGAAGCTGGCGCTTTCGACAAGTTGCCGGGGCATACCTTTGCTCGCGGCTATATCCGCGCCTATGCCAAATTGCTCGGCATGGATCAGACCGCTCTGGTTCAGCAGTTCGACCAATCCACTGGCACCGACTCTCAGGGCAGCAACGTGCACGCCTTGGGCCGCATCGAAGAGCCGGTGCGGGTTTCCCACACTATTTTGCGTATCGTCAGCCTGTTGTTGCTGATTGCGGTCATCGGCGGTGGTTTTGTCTGGTGGCAGGATCAGACTTCGCAGCGCACCAAGGACCTGATCGGTCTGACGCCGGAGCACGTTGAAGTCGAAGGCGCCGACGGTACTACCCAGATTCATCCGCTGGACGAGCCGGAAGACCAGGCTGTCGCGGAAGGTCAGGCCGAGGGCGCGACCGCTCTGGCACTGCCACAATCGGAAACCGCTGCTGAAGCGCCGGCCGAGGCGACTGCCACTGCACCAGCCACGCCAGCGCCAAGCACTACGCCTGCTGCTCCGGTACATACTCCGGCGCCAGTCGTTGCCAGCCCGGCGACTTCGGCCCCATCCGTTCCGTCCACGCCAGCACCGACCATTACCGCTCCGGTAGTTCCGGCTGCTCCTGTGCCAGCCGCCGCGCCGGTTGCCGGTGAAGGTCAGGTTCAGGTGCAGTTCGTTGCCGATTGCTGGACTCAAGTTACCGATGGCAGCGGCAAAGTGCTGTTCAGCGGTCTGAAGCGCAAGGGCGACAGCCTGGCCGTCAATGGCAAGCCGCCCTTCGCGGTGCGTCTGGGCTATGCCCGTGGCGCGCAGATCAGCTACAACGGCCAGCCGGTCGATGTCACTCCGTTCACCAGTGGCGAGACTGCTCGCCTGAAGTTGGGTCAATAAGTCATGCACGGCGAATCTCCAATCAAACGTCGCGTCTCGCGCAAGATCTGGGTCGGTAACGTGCCTGTCGGCGGCGATGCGCCTATCGCTGTGCAGAGCATGACCAACAGCGACACCAATGATGTCGCTGCCACCGTTGCGCAGATCAATCGTCTGGAAGCTGCTGGCGTCGACATCGTGCGTATCTCGGTGCCGGACATGGACGCTGCCGAAGCGTTCGGCAAGATCAAGCAATTGGTCAAAGTGCCGCTGGTTGCCGACATTCACTTCGACTACAAGATCGCCTTGCGTGTAGCCGAGCTGGGTGTGGATTGCCTGCGGATCAATCCGGGCAACATTGGTCGTGAAGACCGTGTGCGTGCTGTGGTTGATGCGGCGCGTGATCGCGGGATTCCGATCCGGATCGGCGTCAACGCCGGTTCCCTGGAAAAAGACCTGCAAAAGAAATACGGCGAACCGACCCCGGCTGCACTGGTCGAGTCCGCATTGCGTCACGTTGAACACCTTGAGCGCCTGAATTTCCAGGACTTCAAGGTCAGCGTGAAGGCTTCCGACGTGTTCATGGCCGTCGAAGCCTATCGCTTGCTGGCAAAAGAAATCGTCCAGCCGCTGCACCTTGGCATCACCGAAGCCGGTGGATTGCGTTCGGGCACAGTGAAATCCGCCGTGGGCCTAGGTATGCTGCTCGCCGAAGGGATTGGCGATACTATCCGCATCTCGCTGGCGGCCGATCCGGTCGAGGAAGTGAAGGTCGGTTACGACATTCTCAAGTCTTTGCATCTGCGTTCCCGTGGGATCAACTTCATCGCCTGCCCGAGCTGCTCGCGGCAGAACTTCGATGTGGTCAAGACCATGAACGAGCTGGAAGGGCGCCTTGAAGACCTGCTGGTGCCGCTGGATGTCGCGGTGATCGGTTGTGTGGTCAACGGCCCCGGCGAAGCCAAGGAAGCCCATATCGGCTTGACTGGCGGCACGCCAAACCTGATTTACATCGACGGCAAGCCGGCGCAGAAACTGACGAATGACAATCTGGTGGATGAGCTTGAACGCTTGATCCGCCAGAAAGCGGCCGAGAAGGTCGAAGCTGACGCAGCGGTAATCGCGCGCGGCTGACCCTGACTGCAGAGCCGAACGAATTTAAGGATTTATTGTGAGTAAGTCATTGCAAGCCATTCGTGGCATGAACGACATCCTGCCCGAACAGACCCCGCTGTGGCGTTATTTCGAAGGCACCGTCTCGCGCCTGCTGGATAACTACGGTTACAAGCAGATCCGCATGCCGATCGTTGAGTTCACCGATCTGTTCAAGCGTTCGATCGGCGAAGTCACCGACATCGTCGAAAAAGAGATGTACACCTTCGAAGACCGTAACGGCGACTCCCTGACCCTGCGTCCGGAAGGCACCGCGGCCTGCGTTCGTGCCGTACTTGAACACGGCATCACCGGTGGTGGCCAGGTTCAGAAACTCTGGTACATCGGCCCGATGTTCCGTCACGAGCGTCCGCAAAAAGGTCGTTATCGCCAGTTCCACCAGATCGGTCTGGAAGTGTTCAACCTCGACGGCCCGGATATTGATGCCGAGCTGATCGTGATGACCTGGCGCCTGTGGGGCGAGCTGGGTATCCGTGATGCGGTCAAGCTTGAGCTGAACAGCCTCGGCACCAGCGAGTCCCGTGCCCGTTATCGTGATGCGCTGGTCGAGTACCTCTCGGCGCACCTCGACAAACTGGACGAAGACAGCCAGCGTCGCCTGAAAACCAACCCGTTGCGCGTGCTCGACACCAAAAATGCCGACACGCAGGCTGTGCTGGTTGATGCGCCGAAAATGGCCGACTACCTCGACGACGAGTCTCGCGTGCACTTCGAAGGCCTCAAGGCGCGTCTGGATGCCGTCGGCATTCCTTACGTCCTGAACCCGAAGCTGGTTCGCGGTCTGGATTACTACAGCAAAACCGTTTTCGAATGGGTCACCGACAAACTCGGTGCCCAGGGCACTGTCTGCGCGGGCGGTCGTTACGACGGCCTGGTCGAGCAGATGGGCGGCAAGCCAACCTCGGGCGTCGGTTTCGCCATGGGTATCGAGCGTCTGGTGTTGATGCTCGAAACCCTCGAGCAGATCCCGGAAGAAATCTCCCGTCAGGTCGACGTCTACCTCTGCGCCTTCGGCGAAGAGGCTGAACTGGCCGGTCTGGCTCTGGCTGAACGTGTACGCGATCAACTTCCAAACCTGCGTCTGCAAGTCAATGCCGGCGCCGGCAGCTTCAAGAGCCAATTCAAGAAAGCCGACAAGAGCGGTGCGCTGTACGCACTGATCCTCGGTGACGACGAAATGGCCCAGCAAGTGGTAGGTTTCAAACCCCTGCGTGGCCAGGGCGAACAACAAAGCATTGCCTGGGATGCACTCGCTGCGCACCTGGCCACCTGCGTCGTGCAGGGTTGAAGCTGTCAAACAGCCGAATTAGCGATTAAGGAGTATTGGGGTGTCGAGTACCGAAGACGAACAGTTGGCGGATTTGAAGGACTGGTGGACACGCAACGGCAAACCTCTGGTCACCGGCGGCCTGTTGGCGCTGGTCATCGTGTTCGGCTGGCAGGCTTTTCACAAATATCAGAGCAACCAGTCGCAAGGCGCCTCGGTGCTCTATCAGCAACTGCTGGAAACCACGCTGACCCCGGATGGCAAGCCTGACGCTGCACGCGTTGCGGATCTGGCCGGCAAGCTCAACAGCGAATTCGGCGGCACTGCGTACGCGCAGTACGGCAGCCTGTTCGTGGCCAAAGTTGCGGTCGACAGCGGCAAGCTGGATGACGCGGCGACCGAACTCAACGCCATCGTTGCCAAACCGGCCAACCCGGCGCTGGGCGAAATCGCCCGTCAGCGTCTGGCGCAGGTGCTGGGCGCGCAGAACAAGGCTGATGAAGCCCTGAAACTGCTCGACGGCGACGCTGACAAAGCGTTCCTGGCCACTCGCGAAGAACTCAAAGGCGACCTGCTGGTGCAGTTGGGCCGTACTGACGAAGCGAACACGGCGTATCAAAAAGCCAAGGCGGCACTGTCGGATGAAGCGGCGGTCGGTGGCCTTCAAATCAAGCTCGACGACCTGGCTAAAGGGGATGCGTGACGTGATCCGTTGGAAGCATGCAGCATTGCTGGCTCTGGCCATTCTGGCCGCGGGTTGCAGCAGCAACAGCAAAAAAGAACTGCCACCGGCCGAGCTGGTCGACTTCAAAGAAGAAGTCGTCCTGCACAAGGAGTGGAGTCGTTCGATCGGTGACGGTCAGGGCGAAACCTACAACATGCTGGTTCCGGCGATTGACGGTGACACCATCTACGCGGCCGATGTGACCGGTGTAGTGATGGCCATGGATCGCAGCAACGGCGACGTGAAGTGGAAAAAGGATCTTGAACTGCCTGTTTCCGGCGCCGTTGGCGTTGGTTACGGTCTGGTCACCATCGGTACGCTCAAGGGCGAAATCGTTGCACTCGACGCCGTCAATGGCGAAGAGAAGTGGCGCGCCCGGGTTTCCAGCGAAGTGCTCGCGCCGCCAGCAAACAACGGCGACGTGGTCGTGGTTCAGACTCAGGACGATCGTCTGATCGGTCTGGATGCTTCGACCGGTAACCGTCGTTGGATCTATGACAGCACCCCTGCGGTACTGACCCTGCGCGGCACCAGTGCACCGGTCGTGACCAATCGCCTGGCGATAGCGGGTCTGTCGACCGGTAAAGTGGTCGCTCTCGATATTTCCAACGGCGTGCCGGTTTGGGAACAACGAGTGGCAATTCCACAGGGCCGTTCGGAGCTGGAGCGCGTGGTCGACATCGACGGCGGTCTGCTGCTGTCCGGTGGCACCCTGTACGTTGCCAGTTATCAGGGTCGCGTTGCGGCACTGGATCTGGAAAGCGGTCGTCAACTGTGGCAGCGCGATGCGTCGAGCTACGCCGGTCTCGCCCAAGGTTTCGGCAGCGTTTACGTGAGCCTGTCTTCGGGCACCGTTGAAGGTGTTGACGAGCGTTCGACTACCGCATTGTGGAGCAACGATTCGCTGGCTCGCCGTCAACTGTCGGCTCCGGAAGTGTTCTCCAGTTATGTAGCAGTCGGTGACCTGGAAGGTTACCTGCACCTGTTGAGCCAGGTGGACGGTCGTTTTGTCGGCCGTGAGCGTATCGACAGCGACGGCCTGCGTGCCCGTCCGCTGGTGGTAGGCAACATGATTTATGTGTATGGCAACAGCGGCAAACTGGAAGCCCTGACCATCAAGTAACAACTATGCTTGGGGTTAACCCCCCAGGCGACCCCGGTTTCAAGGGGTTTGCAGTGTCTCGATACACTGCCCCGAGCACCAGCCGCTGCCTCGCAGCGGCTTTTGTATTTTCTGAAATAACGAAGTGGAGAGCCGAATGGTTCCCGTAATCGCCCTGGTGGGCCGACCGAACGTCGGCAAGTCCACCTTGTTCAACCGCCTGACCAGGACTCGCGACGCCATTGTCGGCGACTTGTCCGGTCTGACCCGTGATCGCCAGTACGGTGAGGCCAAGTGGCAAGGGCGTTCCTACATTCTGGTCGACACCGGCGGTATCTCCGGTGACGAGCATGGTATGGACGAAAAAATGGCCGAGCAGTCGCTGCTGGCCATTGAAGAAGCCGATGTCGTTCTGTTCCTGGTAGATGCCAAGGCCGGTTTTACCGCCGCCGACCAGATGATCGCCGAGCATTTGCGCAAACGTAACAAGCGTTCCTACGTGGTTGCCAACAAGGTCGACAACATCGACCCTGAAATGGCCCGCGCCGAATTCGCTCCGTTGGGCATGGGCCACGCGATTCCTATCGCCGGTGCTCACGGCCGTGGCATCACCCAGATGCTGGAAATCGCTCTGGGCGACTTCCCGAGAGATGAAGAAGAGCCGGAAGACGGCGAAGAAGAGATCGTTGCCGAAGGCGAGGAAGCCAAGCGCATTCCTGGCCCTGGCGAAAAAGACGGGATCAAGATCGCCATCATCGGTCGTCCGAACGTTGGCAAGTCGACGCTGGTCAACCGTATGCTCGGTGAAGACCGGGTTATCGTGTACGACCAACCCGGCACCACGCGCGACAGTATCTACATCCCGTTTGAACGGAATGAAGAGAAGTACACGCTGATCGACACCGCCGGTGTGCGCAAGCGCGGCAAGATCCACGAAGAAGTCGAAAAATTCTCCGTGGTCAAAACCCTGCAGGCGATCAAAGACGCCAACGTCGTGATCTTCGTGATGGATGCCCGTGAAGGTGTGGTCGATCACGACCTCAACCTGCTGGGCTTCGCCATTGAGTCGGGTCGTGCGCTGGTGATCGCGATCAACAAGTGGGACGGCATGACCCCAAGCGAGCGCGACTTCGTGAAGGTCGAGCTGCAGCGTCGTCTGTTCTTCGTTGACTACGCTGACATTCACTTCATCTCGGCGCTGCACGGTACTGGCGTGGGCAACCTCTACGCTTCGGTGCAGAACTCGTTCAAGTCCGCGGTCACCCGCTGGCCGACCAACCGTCTGACCCAGATCCTCGAAGACGCCGTTGGCGAGCACGCGCCACCGATGGTCAACAACCGTCGGATCAAGCTGCGTTACGCCCACTTGGGTGGTGCCAACCCGCCGATCATCGTGATCCACGGTAACCAGATCGAGAAAGTGCCGAAGTCGTATGTGCGCTATCTGGAGAACACTTACCGTCGTGTGCTGAAGCTGGTCGGTACGCCGATCCGCATCGAGTTCAAGGGCGGCGAGAACCCGTACGAAGGCAACAAGAACACGCTGACAGACCGCCAGGTCAACAAGAAGCGTCGCTTGATGTCGCACAACAAGAAAGCCAGCAAGAAGCGCCGCGACAAGAAGTAATTCCTTCGCGGTCTTTGTGGCGAGGGAGCTTGCTCCCGCTCGGCTACGCAGTAGTCGTAAAGCAACCAGCGCGTTCTTCCTGAACGAGTACGGATGCCGATTTTGGGATCGCTTCGCGATCCAGCGGGAGCAAGCTCCCTCGCCACAGGTTTTTTGTGGTTGCAAGAATAAGGGTGCCATTTGGCGCCCTTTTTTTATGGGCGCCGGATGGGCTATCCTCGGGCTCTCCCGTGCCGTCGTCAGAGCGGGGAGCAGAGCAGGGAACCCCCGATGATCACCAGTAAGCTGCCGAATGTCGGCATCACTATTTTCACGCAGATGTCTCAGCTCGCGGCGCAGACCGGAGCGATCAACCTGTCCCAGGGCTTCCCTGATTTTGACGGCCCGCAGTCGTTGCGTGACGCGGTGGGTCGGCACATCGCCAGTGGCCATAACCAGTATTCGCCCATGACCGGCCTGCCAGCGCTGCGCGAGCAGATCGCGGCGAAGATCGCCCGCAGCTATGGCGTCAAGGTGAATGCGGACACTGAAGTCACGGTAACGCCCGGCGCGACTCAGGCGATCTTCTGTGCCATTCAAGCGGTTATCCACAATGGCGACGAAGTGATTGTCTTCGACCCGGCCTATGACAGCTACGAGCCCGCGGTAGAGTTGGCCGGTGGTCGTTGCGTGCATGTGCAGCTTGGGCTGAATGACTTCTCCATCGATTTCGACAAGCTCGGCGCGGCACTCAGCCCGCGTACGCGGATGATCATTCTCAACACCCCGCACAACCCGAGCGGTGCGCTGATCAGCCGGGCTGAACTCGACCAATTGGCGGCGTTGATCCGTGATCGCGATATCTACGTGATCAGCGATGAGGTCTACGAACATCTGGTGTTCGACGGCGTGCCGCATGTCAGCGTATTGGCCCATGAAGAGCTGTATCAGCGTGCCTTCGTGGTCAGCTCGTTCGGCAAGACCTACCACGTTACCGGCTGGAAAACCGGTTACGTGGTCGCGCCACCGGCGTTGACCGCCGAACTGCGCAAAGTGCATCAATACGTCAGTTTCTGCGGCGTGACGCCGCTGCAATATGCATTGGCCGATTACATGGCCGAACACCCGGAACACGTCGAAGAGCTGCCGGCGTTCTATCAGGCCAAGCGTGATCTGTTCTGCGATCTGCTGGCACCGTCGCGATTCACTTTCACTCGCGTCACTGGCACTTACTTCCAGTTGGTCGATTATTCGCAAATCCGTCCCGACCTGAACGATGTCGAGATGGCGATGTGGATGACCCGCGAACACGGCGTTGCGAGTATTCCAGTGTCGGTGTTCTACCAGAGTCCACCCGAAGGCCAGCGCCTGGTGCGTCTGTGCTTTGCCAAACGCGAGGAGACGCTGCGTGAAGCGGCGGCAAAACTATGCGTGATTTGAGTGCGTTACCCGATCTCAATCTGGCGCTGATCCAGACCAGTCTGGCCTGGCATGATCGTCAGGCCAACCTTGAGCATTTCGACGTGTTGCTGGAACAGGCGCGCGGCGCGGATCTGATCATCCTCCCGGAAATGTTCACCACCGGTTTCTCGATGGAATCGGAAACCCTCGCCGAACCTGAAAATGGCCCGACCAGCAAATGGCTGCGTGCGCAGGCGGCGAAGCTCAATGCGGTGATCACCGGCAGCGTGATCATTCAGGCCGCCGACGGCAGCCATCGCAATCGCTTGTTGTGGGCGCGGCCGGATGGCGAGGTCTGGCATTACGACAAACGCCATCTGTTTCGCATGGCCGGCGAGCACAATCACTACACCCCCGGCGAACGCCAGGTGCAGTTCGAACTCAAGGGCTGGCGCATCCGTCCGCTGATTTGCTACGACCTGCGCTTCCCAGTGTGGAGTCGTGATGCGCAAGACACGGACTTGCTGCTGTACACCGCCAACTGGCCGGGTGCGCGGCGTTTGCACTGGAACCGCTTGCTGCCGGCGCGGGCCATCGAGAACCTGTGCTATGTGGCGGCGGTGAATCGTGTTGGTACCGATGGCAAAGGCTTCGCTTACACCGGAGACAGTCAGGTGCTGGACTTCCAGGGCGAGACGTTGCTGGCGGCGGGGGAGGCTGATGGGGTGTTCAAGGTTGTGCTGGAGGCCGCGGCGCTGGCGGCGTATCGCGAGCGTTTTCCGGCGAATCTGGATGCGGATACCTTCGAGTTCACTTGATTGACTGGTTGTCTGATCGGGCCTCTTCGCGAGCAAGCTCGCTCCCACATTTGAAATGCGATCCCCTGTGGGAGCGGGCTTGCCTGCGATGAGGCCATCAGCTTCGATACAAAACCAGCAGGCAAAAAAAGGCCCCGAAGTTTTCACTCCGGGGCCTTTTGCATTTCCGCGAATGCTTACGCCGCTTTCGCTTCTGGCTGGCTCAGGGAGCGGTTCAGAGCACTGAACAGCGCCTTGAAGCTGGCGGTGGTGATGTTTTCATCAATGCCCACGCCGTGTACCGCACGCTCTCCGTTCACACGCAGCTCGATGTAGGCCGCCGCTTTGGCGTTGGTGCCCGCGCCGATCGCGTGTTCGTTGTAGTCCATGATCTCCACCGGAATCGGCAGGCCGGCGACCAGTGCTTCCAGCGCACCGTTGCCTTTGCCGCGCCAGTGCAGATTGGTTTCGCCCTGACCCTTGCTCGCCACTTCCACTTCGACGGCGCTGTTGCCGTTTTCTTCCTGCAGGCGATGGCTGACCAACGCGTACGGGGTGTTGGCTTGCAGGTATTCGCTGATCAACAGCGAGTGAATCTGCTTGGCGGTCATTTCCAGGCCCAGACGGTCGGTTTCACGCTGCACCACCTGGCTGAACTCGATCTGCATGCGACGTGGCAGGCTGATGCCGTATTCCTGCTCCAGCAAGTAAGCGATGCCGCCCTTGCCCGACTGGCTGTTGACGCGGATCACTGCTTCGTAGCTGCGGCCAATGTCGGCCGGGTCGATCGGCAGGTATGGCACCTCCCACAGGGTGTCCGGTTTCTGCTGGCTGAAGCCCTTGCGGATTGCGTCCTGGTGCGAGCCGGAGAACGCGGTGTGCACCAGATCGCCAACATACGGGTGACGCGGGTGAACCTGAATTTGGTTGCACTCTTCGACAACTTTGCGCACGCCGTCGATGTCGGAGAAGTCCAGCTCAGGGTTGATGCCCTGGGTGTACATGTTCAATGCCACGGTGACCAGATCGACGTTACCGGTACGCTCGCCGTTGCCGAACAGGCAGCCTTCGACACGGTCAGCGCCGGCCATCAGGCCCAGCTCGGTGGCGGCTACGCCAGTGCCACGGTCGTTGTGGGTGTGCAGACTGATGATCACGCTGTCACGACGATTGATGTTGCGGCCGAACCACTCGATCTGGTCGGCGTAGATGTTTGGCGTCGCGCACTCAACAGTGGCTGGCAGGTTGAGGATCATCTTGTGCTCAGGCGTCGGGTTCCAGACCTCAATCACTGCATCACAGACTTCCTTGGCGAACTCCAGCTCGGTGGCGCTGAAAGTTTCCGGCGAGTATTCGAAGGTCCACTCGGTGTCCGGCTGCTGGGCGGCGTATTTGACGAACAGCTTGGCAGCGTTGACGGCGATGGCCTTGATGCCGTCCTTGTCCTGGTTGAAGACAATGCGACGGAAGGATGGCGACGTGGCGTTGTACAGGTGAACGATGGCTTTCTTCGCCCCGCGCAGGGATTCGAAGGTGCGCTCGATCAAGTCTTCACGACCCTGGGTCAGCACCTGAATGGTGGTGTCGTCCGGGATGTGGCCGTCTTCGATCAGCGTACGCACGAAGTCGAAGTCGGTCTGCGAAGCGGCCGGGAACGAGGCTTCGATTTCTTTAACGCCAACCTGCACCAGGGTTTTCCAGAAGCGTAGCTTCTTCACCGCGTCCATCGGCTCGATCAGCGACTGGTTGCCGTCACGCAGGTCGGAGCTGCACCAGATCGGCGCGGCGTCGATGGTTTTCGACGGCCAGGTGCGATCCGGCAGGTTGATGACGGGAAACGCGCGGTATTTCGAAGACGGGTCTTTGAGCATGCTCATCGGGAAATTCCTTATTGTCTGGGCCGAAAAGAGGCGGCCTGCCGGTGGAACGAATGTTCGGGGAAAAGCTTGGGACGAGGCGCAGCGATTCAGCCCGGCAGTCGTGCGCTGACGAGGCACAGACTGCGGTGCTGGCGAAGCTGAATAAGGGTGTGAGAGGTTTTCATGCCTTCAACCCTAACCGCGAGGGGGGAGGATGGCAAGCAGTCGAAAAAAATTGAGAGGAATACTCGAAAAGCGGTGTTTTGCGAGATTTTATTGTGCGTAATGATCGTGATTGTATTGATGTTTGCGCGGGGTTGGACTGGTGCGCAATTGAGGATGGTGGGGTTTTAGAAGGAGTTGCGGTGACGTTGAGTCAGTCATCGCCAGCAGGCTGGCTCCCACAGCCACACAAATACCCTGTGGGAGCTAGCCTGCTAGCGATGAGGCCGGTGTCATCAGTAAATCAATCAGGGTTGGAACGCACCAATGAAAATCGCCGGATCAACCCGCGCATCGTTCAGGCTGACGTTCCAGTGCATGTGCGGCCCGGTCGCACGTCCAGTCGAACCCACCTTGCCCACCACGCCACCGCGAGCCAGTTGATCGCCAACCTTCACGTCGATCTTCGACATGTGGCAGAACATGCTGATAAAGCCCTGACCATGATCGACAAACACCGTATTGCCATTGAAGAAGTAATTGCCGATCAGAATCACCTTGCCTGCCGCCGGGGTCTTGATCGGCGTGCCGGCCGGCACCGCAAAGTCTAGGCCCGCGTGAGGATTGCGCTCTTCGCCATTGAAGAACCGGCGCACGCCAAACTTGCTCGACAGCGGTCCGTTGACCGGTTTGTCCAGCAGCAGGTTGCTCGGCGTATTCGGGCTGAAGCTGCGGTAAGCCTTGATCTGCTCGGCCAGCTCACCTTCGATGCGCTTGAGGTTCGACTGATCCGGATTCACCTGCTGTTTGTTCTTCAGGGTGATGTGCTGTTCCGGGTATTTCTTGTTGCCGACAGTGAACGGCAGATTGCGTCCACCGCTGCTGATTTGCTGGGCGCCGGGTTTGACCGTCAGCGGCACGCCGACAATCGCCAGCCAGTTGTTCTGTTCCTTGACCACCAATACCGGTTTGCCTTGATACGTGGCTTTCGGCGCTTGTGCAGCCGCGCCCAGATCGACTACTGCCACACCGCCCGGCACCGGTTTGTTCAGCAGCCGGGTGATGTAGCTGTCGGCGTGGGCGTTGAAGGTCAGGCACAGCAGAAACAGTGGAGCCAGAAAACGCGGCATGGATCAGTCCAGTAAAGAGAGGGTGACAGGCGTCAGGTGGTTGTCCTCGACGCGCACTTGCAGTTCGCCTTCGCCGAGCTTGGCTTTCAGGCGCTGGCCGGTATGGGTCTGCGCTGCATTGCGAATCGCGTTGCCACGTTCATCCAGCAAAATGCTGTAACCACGGCCGAGCGTCGCCAGCGGGCTGACCACATGCAGCGTCTGCATTTGACTGTGCAGTTGCAGGCGACGGCTTTTCAGGCCCTCGCGGATGGCACGCGGCAGGCGTTCGGCGAGGCTGTCGAGACGTTGACGCAACAGCGCCAATTGCCTTCCCGGATGTTGCCCGGCGAGACGGGTTTCGAGGCGGATCAGGCGTTCGCGACGGGTATTGAGGCTGCGCTCGAAAGCACGGCGCATGCGCATGTCCAGATCATCCAGGCGCTGCGCTTGCTGACGCAGGCGTTCGCCGGGATGGCGCAGACGGCGGGAAATGCCTTCCAGACGCAGACGATCACGCATCAAGCGATCACGCATGCGCATCACCAGCCGCCGATGCAGGCTTTCAACGCGGCGCACCAGATCACTGGAATCCGGGGCCAGTAATTCGGCAGCGGCGGAAGGCGTCGGGGCGCGGACGTCAGCAACAAAGTCGCTGATCGACACATCGGTTTCATGGCCGACGGCGCTGACAATCGGCGTCACACATGCGTCAACGGCCCGGGCCACAGCCTCTTCGTTGAAGCACCAGAGATCTTCCAGCGAGCCGCCACCACGAGCGAGGATCAACGCGTCAAATCCACGGGCATCCGCCAGCTTCAGGGCGCGGACGATTTGTGCAGTGGCTTCGCGACCTTGCACGGCAGTCGGGATCAGCGTCAGTTGCACCTGCGGCGCACGACGGCGGAACACGCTGATGATGTCGCGAATCACCGCGCCGGTTGGCGAACTGATGATGCCGATGCGTTGCGGATGCGCGGGCAATGGCACTTTGCGTTCGGCGCTGAACAGACCCTCGGCGCTGAGCTTTTCTTTCAGCGCATCGAAAGCCAGGCGTAGCGCGCCGTCACCGGCAGGTTCCACGGTGTCGAGGATCAACTGATAGTCGCCACGACCTTCGAACAGCGAAACCTTGCCGCGCACTTTGACCGCCAGACCGTCCTTTAGCGCCTGACGTACCCGCGCCGCGTTCTGGCGAAACAGTGCGCAACGCACCTGCGCGCCACTGTCCTTGAGCGTGAAATAGATATGGCCGGACGCCGGTCGGGCGAGGTTGGAGATTTCGCCTTCGACCCAGATATTGCTGAACACGTCTTCAAGCAACACCCGCGCGCGGCCGTTGAGCTGGCTGACGGTCAGAACCTCACGGTCCAGGCCAAGTCTTGCAAAGGGATCTTTAATCATGGGGCGCAGTTTAAAGGCATTCGCCTGCGAATCACCACCAATCCCCCTTGTAGGAGTGAGCCTGCTCGCGATTGCTGCTAAACATTCAACATCTTCAGTGGCTGACACAATGTCATCGCGAGCAGGCTCACTCCTACAGGGGATTTGTGAAGGTCTGGATGAAGTTTTGAACCAGCGGGGTGGGGGTTTGGCGGTAGGCGAGGGCGACGGTGCTTTGGCAGTCCGGGTCAGCCAGTGGCAGAAATCGTACGCCGGGCGGGGCGATGTCCTGCATCGACTCCGGTAACAACGCGATGCCGAAACCCGCCTTAATCAATTGTAACTGCGTGGTCTTGCGCGACATGACCCGCGCTGCTTTCGGGAAAAAGCCCTGGCGCATGCACAGCTCGGCGCACAGATAACTCAGGCCACCGCGTTGCGGGTGCGGGATCGAGATGAACGCCTCGTCCTTCAGTTGCGCCAGATCGATGTGATCGGCGTCAGCCAGTCGATGTCCCGCAGGCACCGCCAGTAACAAACGCTCAGTGAACAACGGCACAATCTGAATGCCTTCGCGCTGACGCAATACCGGCAGGCGCAGCAGGCCGATGTCGAGTCGTCCCTCGGCGAGTTCCTCAAGCTGCGCCTCGGAGGACAGTTTGCCGAGGTCCAGCGACACGCCGGTTTGCTGGTCGAGATAGGTGCTGATCTGACGTAACAGATGTCCGCTGATCGACACGGTACTGGAATGACTCAGGCGCAAAGTGCCGAGCTGCCCGTTGCCTACTTCGGTGGCCATGGCGCTGGCCTTGCTCAGTTCATTGAGCAGGTTTCTTGCTCGCGGCAAAAACGCTTCGCCCGCTGCCGTGAGCCGAGGCTGGCGTGCGGTACGTTCGAACAGTGGTGTTTGCAGGCGGGTTTCCATGTCTTTGATCTGTCGGCTCAGCGCCGATTGAGCGATGAACAGGCGCTCGGCCGCCGCGCTGAAGCTCCCGCACTCGGCGATTTCCACGAAGTAACGCAATTGACGGGTTGAAAGCACCAGGTATGCCTTTTCGAGATGGGTTAGCGCCTCTGATGATATTAGTCGCAACCCTTGGCGCTGGCTAAAGTCATCTCAGGCTTATTAAGGAAGCGCGGCGATGAGTGTGTTGGGGTTGTTGGATCAGTGGGCGTGGAGTGCCGGGGATTGGGCGGTGATCGGTCTGGGTATCGCGCTGGCCTACATCGTGTTCGGCATTGCCGGTTTCGGCACGGCGCTGGTGGCGGGGCCGATTCTGATTCTGTTCATGCCGCTGTCGAAAATTGTGCCGTTGCTGGTGCTGCTGGATTTTGTCGCGGCGTTTGGCAATTTGCTGCCATCGCGCAGGGATGTGGCGAAACCCGAATTGTTGCGGCTGCTGCCGTGCATGGCGGTCGGTTGTACGCTGGGGGTGATTTTTCTGCTCAATCTCAAGTCCGATGTGTTGCTGTTGTTGATGGGGCTGTTCATCAGCGCCTATGCGATTTACAGCCTGTCGGTGAAAACCCGGCCAGAGCAATTGTCTGCCGCTTGGGCGTTGCCGATGGGCACGGTGGGCGGGCTGTTCGGGGCGTTGTTCGGCAGTGGCGGCTTTTTATATGCGATCTATCTCAACAGTCGTCTGCCGAAAGAGGCGGCGCGGGCCACGCAAAGCGCGTTGATCAGTTGCAGCACGGTGGTGCGTTTGAGCCTGTTTGCCATCGCCGGGGTGTATGCCGAGCTACCCTTGTTGGTACTGGCGGTATGTCTGTTGCCGGCAATGGCGCTGGGGTTGTGGATCGGGCGGCGGCTGACCCTGCGCTTGTCCCGCGAGGCGTTTGTGCGGCTGGTGACCTGGCTGGTGTTGGCCAGCGGGATTGCGCTGATCGGGCGTTACATCAGCACTTGACCGGATTTCGTCAGGGATTAAGCTGCCGGCCTTTAGGGCCTCTTCGCGAGCAAGCTCGCTCCCACATGGATTGCAATCTCTGTGGGAGCGAGCTTGCTCGCGAAGGCGTCAGAAGTCACACCGCAGGATTTCCCATGAATTCGCAAAGCATCATCGTCCCGAAAATCTCCACCCTGCCGGTCCACGAACCCCGGGCCCGGGCGATCGTGCGCTGGCTGGTGCGCAAGAACATCATCAAGGAAGAACTGACCACTTGCGGGCGAACCGGCAACCGTATGGCCTACGCCATCGCCGACGGCGCCCGTGCGGTGGTGTTGCATCCGGAAGCGTTGCCGTTCGGCGAACCGATCAATGGCCTGGAGATCATCACCAAGCGTTGCATCTACACCCCGGCCAAGGGTTTTCTTGAAGAGGCCGGTTGTGCCGAGTGCCGCAAAGAAGTCGGCGAAGCGCTGTTTGAAAGCCTCGAAGACTGGATGCCCGGGCGTACCGACAACTTCACCTGCCCGGAATGCGGGCATGAAGATGACATCAACGGCTTTCTGTTTTTGCAGCCGTGCGGCTTTTCCAACCTGGGGTTCATCTTCAACAACTGGCTGGAAGCAGGCTTCAAACAGAGCTTTATCGACGAATTTGCCGACTGGCTGGACCTGCCGGTGAGCTGGGTAAAGGTCGAACTCTGAACCGCGCGGACTCCGTATATCAGTCAGGCCAATAATAGGCAGAGTTTTACATTGAACCCGAAGGGGTGTCTGACTATAATGGCGCGCTTCCATTTTCCCGCTCGGGAGCCCCCGCGATGCTGCGTATCAGCCAAGAAGCTTTGACCTTCGACGACATTCTCCTAGTGCCCGGTTATTCCGAGGTGCTTCCTAACGAAGTCAGTCTGAAAACCCGCCTTACCCGTGGCATCGAGCTGAACATTCCTCTGGTTTCTGCCGCCATGGACACCGTGACTGAAGCCCGTCTGGCAATTGCCATGGCTCAGGAAGGTGGCATCGGCATTATCCACAAGAACATGACCATCGAGCAGCAAGCTGCCGAAGTGCGCAAGGTCAAGAAGTTCGAAGCCGGTGTTGTCAAGGATCCGATCACCATCGAAGCCGATGCTACCGTGCGTGATCTGTTCGAACTGACCCGCATGCACAACATTTCCGGCGTTCCGGTGCTGCACGATGGCGACCTGGTCGGCATCGTCACTTCCCGTGACGTACGCTTCGAAAACCGTCTGGACGCCACTGTCCGTGAAGTCATGACGCCGAAAGAGCGTCTGGTCACGATCAAGGAAGGCGCCAGCAAGAACGAAGCCCGTGAACTGCTGCACAAGCACCGCATCGAGCGCGTGCTGATCGTCGACGACAAATTCGCCCTCAAAGGCATGATGACCGTCAACGACATCGAAAAAGCCAAGGCTTACCCGCTGGCCAGCAAGGACGATCAAGGTCGTCTGCGCGTTGGCGCTGCAGTCGGTACCGGTAAAGACACCGGTGACCGCGTTGCCGCTCTGGTCAATGCCGGTGTGGACGTGGTGGTGGTCGACACCGCACACGGTCACTCCAAAGGCGTGATCGACCGCGTTCGCTGGGTCAAACAGAATTTCCCTGATGTGCAGGTGATCGGCGGCAACATCGCCACCGGCGCCGCTGCCAAGGCTCTGGCCGAAGCAGGCGCTGACGCAGTCAAGGTCGGTATCGGCCCTGGCTCGATCTGCACCACGCGCATCGTCGCCGGTGTCGGCGTTCCGCAAATCAGTGCCATCGCCAACGTTGCCGCTGCCCTTGAAGGCACTGGCGTTCCGTTGATCGCCGACGGCGGCATCCGTTTCTCCGGTGACCTGTCCAAGGCCATCGTGGCCGGTGCGTCCTGCGTGATGATGGGCTCGATGTTCGCCGGTACTGAAGAAGCGCCGGGCGAGATCGAACTGTTCCAGGGTCGTTCGTACAAGGCTTATCGCGGCATGGGCTCGCTGGGCGCCATGTCCCAGGCTCAAGGCTCTTCCGACCGTTACTTCCAGGACTCCTCGGCAGGCGCCGAGAAACTCGTTCCGGAAGGCATCGAAGGCCGTGTTCCTTACAAAGGCACCCTGAGCGCGATCATCCATCAACTGATGGGCGGCCTGCGTTCCTCGATGGGCTACACCGGCAGCGCCGACATCGAAGAAATGCGTACCAAGCCTGAGTTCGTGCGGATCACCGGCGCCGGTATGGCCGAATCCCACGTTCAC
Source organism: Pseudomonas sp. McL0111 (assembly GCF_052567255.1). Lineage (NCBI taxonomy): Bacteria > Pseudomonadati > Pseudomonadota > Gammaproteobacteria > Pseudomonadales > Pseudomonadaceae > Pseudomonas > Pseudomonas sp. McL0111. Next base: position 2,782,212 of record NZ_CP199585.1, read on the forward strand.
GACGTGCAGATCACCAAGGAAGCGCCAAACTACCGCGTAGGTTGAGGCTTCAAGCAAACTGTTTAGCAACCGGGGCTGTTTTATTCAGCCCCGAGTTGTTTCTGAATCAAGACTGTTTCTGAATTACTTAGACGAGACTGAATCATGGCCCTCGACATTCACGCTCACCGCATCCTGATCCTCGACTTCGGTTCCCAGTACACCCAACTGATCGCCCGCCGCGTGCGTGAGATCGGCGTGTATTGCGAACTGCACCCGTTCGACATGGATGACGAAGCGATTCGCGAATTCGCGCCAAAAGGCGTCATCCTCGCCGGCGGTCCCGAGTCCGTGCACGTCGCCGACAGCCCGCGCTGCCCGCAAGCCGTGTTTGACCTGGGCGTGCCGGTCTTCGGTATCTGCTACGGCATGCAGACCATGGCTGAACAGCTGGGTGGCAAGGTCGAAGGTTCCGAGCTGCGTGAGTTCGGTTACGCCCGTGTTGATGTAGTCGGCAAGAGCCGCCTGCTCGACGGCATCGAAGACCACATCGACGCTGACGGCCTGTTCGGCCTCGACGTATGGATGAGCCACGGTGACAAGGTCACCAAAATGCCGGAAGACTTCCACATCCTGGCCAGCACCCCGAGCTGCCCGATTGCCGGTATGTTCAACGACAATCTCGGCTACTACGGCGTGCAGTTCCACCCGGAAGTGACCCACACCAAGCAAGGCGGCCGCATCCTCTCGCGCTTCATCCTCGACATCTGCGGTTGCGAAGCACTGTGGACACCGTCGAAGATCGCTGAAGACGCGATTGCCAACATCCGCGCCCAGGTCGGCACCGACAACGTTCTGCTCGGCTTGTCCGGCGGCGTTGACTCCTCGGTAGTTGCCGCGCTGCTGCACAAGGCCATCGGCGACCAACTGACTTGCGTCTTCGTCGACAACGGTCTGCTGCGTCTGCACGAAGGCGAGCAAGTGATGGCCATGTTCGCCGAGAACATGGGCGTCAAGGTGATCCGCGCCAACGCCGAAGATCAGTTCCTGAACAACCTGGCTGGCGAAAGCGATCCAGAGAAGAAGCGCAAGATCATCGGTCGTACCTTCATCGACGTATTCGATGCCCAGTCCAACAAACTGGACAACATCAAGTACCTCGCTCAGGGCACCATCTACCCGGACGTGATCGAGTCGGCTGGCGCGAAAAGCGGCAAGGCTCACGTGATTAAGTCGCACCACAACGTGGGCGGCCTGCCGGAAGAGATGAACCTGAAACTGGTCGAGCCACTGCGCGAACTGTTCAAGGACGAAGTCCGTCGTCTGGGTCTGGAACTGGGCCTGCCGTACGACATGGTCTACCGTCACCCGTTCCCGGGCCCGGGCCTGGGCGTGCGCATCCTCGGTGAAGTGAAGAAGGAATACGCCGACCTGCTGCGTCGTGCCGACCACATCTTCATCGAAGAACTGCGCAAAGCCGACTGGTACCACAAAGTCAGCCAGGCCTTCGTGGTGTTCCAGCCAGTGAAATCGGTTGGCGTGGTAGGCGATGGCCGTCGTTACGCCTGGGTCGTAGCCCTGCGTGCCGTAGAAACCATCGACTTCATGACCGCGCGTTGGGCTCACCTGCCTTACGAACTGCTGGAAACTGTTTCCGGCCGCATCATCAATGAAATCGAAGGAATTTCGCGCGTTACTTACGACGTGTCGAGCAAGCCGCCTGCGACGATTGAGTGGGAGTGATCCTGCGTCCGGCACTGATTAGAGTGCAGCGCTAGATTCGCAGGAGCGCAGGAAGGGATTTAGAAAATGCCAGTCAGTTATTCTGACTGGCATTTTTTTTGGGTGGAAAGTTACGAAGCAAAAGCTGCCGTTTCAATGAGCGGAAGAGGCTGGCGTAGTTATTAGAGGAACTGTGATCGAATCACATCCGTATCGAACGGTGTTATCCCTTGATCAGGCGAAAACACAGTGTCTGCCTGCTGCGGCGAAGCCACTCGTTCCCCCCGTGCGCGTACATGTAAATCGAACAGAGTCTCCAGGTCCGGCCGCGGTGTATGCACCAAAGCCCGCAGCATCAACGATATCCCGCTGAGGTTGTTCTGGACGTTGTTCCAGCGCGGGGCTGAAGTCAGCCCCAGATCGGCCCAGATCACGCGTCGCTCCTGCAAGTCCATCACGAATGGTAGACAGATACTTGTGTCGGATGCGATATCAATGCGGTCGAACACGGATCGTGGCTCGAATACTTCACCTGATGCTGCGTCGGCGCGGGCCATCCAGCCAGCGAAGCATTCTGGAAGATCGCAGTACGGCTGCTCGGTGTATGAGTTGATAGACGTGACGACGTAACGGATACCCTTCTTGACGAGGACATCAAGGTCGAGGTCGATGAACTCCGAAGCTCCGTCGGGCGCGTCGACGATGTCGCCGCTGTGGTAGCCGCCGTAACCCTGCAGGTTGTAGTACGCGACCGTTTCCTTGAATACGAAGTTGGCGTCGAAAAATGCGGCAGACAAGTCAATGTCCGTGCGTCCACTACCATTCTTCCACCACAGAAACAGGCGAATGAAACGTGTGTCAGGCATCGGCAACTGACTGCCTCGCACCAGTGTACGTAGCGACTTCGATGCGGCACGCTGCGCCAGTGGCACACGATATTCGCGTAATGCCGGATCGATGAAACAGCGGCCTAACGGCGGCAGTGACGCAAAACGCTTTACGAGAGAGTTCTCACAGATACGGGCCGCACGCGCCAACACTTCGGGTGTAAGAGGTTCGCGTTGATCCTTGATGCCATAGACTTTGGCGAACGCACCTTTCGGTGTGAAGGCCCGCAGGGGCAGGGGGCGCGGGGCACGTAACTGAGCCAGCAATTGCAGCAGGACAGGCGAGGACACTTGTGTTGCAACTGCTTCGAACGCATCAAGGACCGACTCTGGTTCCGTCGCGCGGCGCAGGGTCGCGTCCAACCGTCGTGCGAACTCGCCAGGGCGACTCTCTAGTACGGACGTAAGCTTGGCGATGTCACGCTGGGCAAACAATGTTTCGACACGTGAACCAAATGAGCCCGTCGGTTCGTTGCGACGCGCTGCCGTGATGGCGGCTAGAGCTCGGGGGTACTTATCTGCATAGTCGCCCGGATGCAGTACTTCAGCCAGGCGTTTCCAGCGCTCAGCATGTCGCATCACGTCTTCTATAGCGTTGGGTATGTGGTCGAGCAGGCACAACAGCAGACGGCGTATCGAGCGTTTCATCGCGGTGAAACGTGTCGAAGCTGTCGCCAGTGACACATCACCTCCATTCAGCGCGACCGCCAGTCGTAGCACGTCAGTCGCCGTTTCGACGTTTCGCTCCAGAAATGCGTTCACCCGTGCATCGCTGGCTACACGCAGGATAAGTGCGCCGCCAAGCTGTGCACGGATCTCGCGGAACGGGATGGCCTCAGGCAGCAGACGGAACACATCGCTTTTGTACTCTCGGACAAACCAGGCGACATCGACAGCCTCCTCTTCGGAGAGCGAAGTACGCGATGAAACCAGCGGCTCGAGCAGTGACTCGAATTCAGAGACGCTTCCCGGTTCGATAACACGCGATATGAAGTTGCCTTCAAGCATCGCAGGTCGGGAATGCTCTGTCGGTGGCAACCGCCAAAGCGTGAGGTAGTGAATGACGGCGTTAAGGTATAACTCCGCCTCTGATGCCGTCAGAACTTGCTCTGGAAAGTCAGGATAAAACGGCCGGTAGTGCACGTGAGCGCCAGTCTGCCGCCGAAGCACTCCGATAATGTCGCGCAGCCAGTGCTTGAGTTCTGCCGTCGATAACATGCCGATTCGCTCAATCAGAGGCTCTGATAGTACGCATCGGAACGCAGCGACTTCCCGGACAGCCGACGCGACCTGAGCGAGCGTGGCACCGCCAGTGCCCATCGGGACGTGAACTTTGCTGCGGCGACGCAGGAACAGCTCCTGATTCATGCTTGATTTTCTCCCTTGGTCGCCGTCTTGGACGAGCTGCAGTATCGTTTCTACAGCCGAAATAAAAACGCCTGCAAAAAGCAGGCGGGGGTGTGGAGAGCGAAACCCCTAGGTCATAGGAGGTTTAGAAGGAAGGTGTTCCATAGCCACGGAAGAATTCTACGGGAAGCTTTCCGTGTTTGTCAGGTTATGGCTTATCTCAACGGTAACAAGCTACTTCAGCAGAATACCGCACGTTGGGCTCCCCCGGCATTACAGCGGTTTCGACCAGCCGGCCATGCTCAGTCCCATGTCGTCGAGTCCTTGCAGCAGTGCTTTGATGCTGCCGTAGCGTTTGCCACTCACCGAAGGCCAGTTCGGCCGTTCGATGAAGTAACGGCTTCCATCGTTCTCGATAATGGTTCGCACCAGATCCTTGTTGCGGCTGCGATGAACCAGAAACAGCATCGAGGGTTGTTGCTTCAGCGAGTACATGCCGTATCGAGGCAGCAAGGTTTCGAATTCGGCCATGGTGTGTGCTGTCCAGGGCGTTTCCATTTGCAGGAGCAGATCACCTCTGACCAGCGCGGAACGATCCAGTGCGGTGCGGCCCAAAGGCAGGATTTCCCCCGGATCGACCTTGATGCCAAGGGAGTTGCCTTCGGCGACATCCTCGACACGAATGCCGATGGCTTCTTCCAGTTCGCTGACTCCGGCGACGCCTTCAAAGGTGTTGGAATGGGAGTTGCCCATCAACGCCACCCACTTGTGCGCGCCCCTTGCCGCTTGGTCGGCGCGGATGACCGACCGGGCAAAGTAGTTCATCATTTTTTGCCGTGCGACCTCATCAACAGCACGTGCCTGCCCGGAAATGATGTCCATGCCACTGAGGCGGTAGCTCGCCATGCAGTCGATGGCTTGTATGTGGATGCCCTGTTTTCTTGCTTCTTTGACCAATTCCAGAAAGGTGTAGCGTCCCAACGGATCGGTCATGTTTCCTTGATCGAGCGCGTTGAGATATGTCTCAAGCTCTTGGGGCATGACGCCGGTCTGGAAAAAACTGTCCAGTGCGGCCTGATGGAAATCGGTCAGCAGATGTTCCATGTACAGGGTCTTCACCTGTTTGCCCGCCAGCAATCCCATGTTTTCGATCAACCACTGTTTACTGCCGATGCTCGAATGACTCTCGCCGATGACCAGACCGCGCGCATGTTCGAGAATTTTATCGATGATTTCTTCAGCGCTTGCATCCGCTGCCAGAGCCGGAACGGGAGGGCGGCCGGGCAATTGCAGCGTGGCAAAAAATTTCACCGCGTCGTGGTAGAGGCGTTTTCTGATCAGCTTGAAATCCCGATGAGCGTCGAATTCATTGAGGCTGTCGTAGACATCGCGCAAGGCATCATCGTTGACCCCGGCGGCGCTTTCTTTCAGGTCGGATTTCAGTTGAGCCGGTACATCGTAATCGGACGCGGGCAATGCAACCACGCGTGCCGACACGGCAGGTTTACCACCGCCCTTGAGTCCGCCGCGTGGCATGGTTTCCCATTCGCCATCGATGTTAAGGCGCACGGGAATTGAATGGCTGAAGCTGTCGGGACGTTCGGGGTCGATGACGGCCCAGTTGCCAGCGCCGTTGATGTCCGATTCATAACGCACGTAGTAGGCGGTGTCGTCGAGCATGATGGCGGTGGCCGGGTTCGAGTCCAGCAGGTAGATGCCCTGCAATTTTCCAGGTTCATTAACCGGGGCCAAGCCCTCCAGCAGCTCGTTTGCCTGCCAGTTGTGGGGTATTTCCGGATGCACAACTTCTTCAATTGGGGGCACGGCTTCGATTAATCGTGTGATGACTGGCGGCGATTCCTCACCCTTCATGTTCTGTTCTGGCTGCGTCTGTTCGGCCGTTGGAGCGGGGCTTTTTACCCGGTTGGCCTCTATCACTTCGGCCATCTCGACCGCTTCGGCGGCATCGACTTCGGGACCGATCTCCGGCAGTGTTCCCGGACCCTTGAGGACCAGCAGATTGAACAGCATGTCGATACCGTTGAGTACCGCGCCGATGATCCCGGCCTTGCGCGCTTCGGCAGTTGTGCCATTGACGGCCTGATCAATGTTCAAACCCATGCCGGCAATGCTCGCACCGATCACCGGCAGCGCAATGGGCCAGCCGATCACCGCCATCGGGCCGAACACTTTCACCCCGGCGCTGATGTAGCCAATCCAGAGTTTCTTGCGTAACTCACCGTTGGACGTCAATGACAGCGCAGCCTCCGCGAACATCGCAGCCTTGGTCGATTCGCTCAACCAGGTGAAGGCGTCACCGCTGATCGGTCTATCTTGCTGATTGATCATGGAGTGATCGTAGCGACCCCACGATGCGACCAGGCGATTCATCAGGTCAGTCAGGTTTTCGCTGATCTGTTGTCGGTCAGCCAAGGAAAAATGGGCCAGAAATTCGGTCCGGGCTGGCCCCTTGTTCATTCGCTGCAAAACCCAGAAGTGCATGTCCGTGGCGGTGTCCAGTACCTGAAATGCGTTGTCCTCACCGGGCAGATAAATGATCTGGCGCCCTTCGGGTGTGACAAATCGCAAAACGTTGATTGCCACGTAACCAGCGATGTCCAGCGTGCGGACAATCGACGTGCATGGGTGCGAGGCTTGTAACAGTTTCAGGTTGACCGGCCAGTCGATCGCTCCGATGACGGCGTTGCTGACGAGCTGAAAATCCTCATCGCTCAACTGATGCTTGTCCCGGGCCTGCACGGCTTTGATCAGGAAATTGCACTTGGCAAGGGTGCGGAAATCATCACCACTGCTGTCCCAGAATGTCGTCAGTTGCTCGTTGTACAGCGAGCTGAAATCGCTGCTCCAGAAGTCTTTGAGTACATCGCTGCCATGCAGGCGCACTTCGTTGCTCTCGTCGAACCTGCGGGCGTTGGGACCCACCGTGTAGAAGCCGGCGTATACATCAAGCAGATCGGCGTTGTCCTGGTCGGCAACGCGAAAGCGATGGGTGACAAGTTGTGTCAGGGTCATGCTGGACGTCGGAGTGGCATGCACGTGCTCCCATCCTGTGAAGGCCTTCGAGCTGCTTTGCGAGGCGTCGAAACGATGGAAATAGACCTGATCCGGATCGAGACCGGTTATGCGGTATTTATTCAGCAGATCATTGGCGACCTGCCGAGCTGCATCCTGCAGGCTCGGGCAGGTCTGGATGACAGTAGAAGCGATTGCCTTGAGCGCGGTCTTGTCAGCGTCATTGGGCAGTGGGCGTAGCGAATTCATGCACTCTCAATCCTTGAGAAACGGGCAGGTAGATTGGCCGGTTTTTTCACCAAGGGTGCACTACATAGTTATGGCACGGCGCAGGGTGAAATGCTGTATCACGCGAGCCAGACTGCGGCCATCCGCCGCTCCGCCCTTACTGTTTCGCAATTGCAGGTGTATCGTATTCGCCTTTTGCGGGCCTTGGTCCGCCGCTGAAACGTGAGGTAGTTGAGTTCATGTCCTTTACCCGTCGCCAAATCCTCGGTGGCCTGGCCGGTCTTGTTGTCGTTGGTTTCGGCGCGGGTGGCGCGTCGCGTTACTGGCTGGGCAAGATGGCGGATGCCGAGGCTGGGCATGACTACGAACTGATCGCCGCTCCACTGGACGTCGAGCTGGTGCCGGGGCACAAGACCGAAGCCTGGGCGTTCGGACCGTCAGCGCCTGGCACCGAGTTGCGCGTGCGTCAGGGGGAGTGGCTGCGGGTGCGCTTCATCAACCACTTGCCGGTGGCGACCACCATTCACTGGCACGGCATTCGCCTGCCACTGGAAATGGACGGCGTGCCTTACGTCTCGCAATTGCCGGTGCTGCCGGGTGAATACTTCGATTACAAGTTCCGCGTGCCGGACGCCGGCAGCTACTGGTATCACCCGCACGTCAGCAGCAGCGAAGAACTCGGGCGCGGGCTGGTCGGGCCGTTGATCATCGAAGAGCGCGAGCCTACCGGTTTCAAGTACGAAAAGACCCTGAGCCTGAAGAACTGGCACATCGATGATGAAGGCAATTTCGTCGAATTCAGCATCCCGCGTGAAGCCGCGCGCGGTGGTACGGCGGGGCGTCTGTCGACCATTAATGGCGTGCCTTCGCCGGTCATCGAATTGCCGGCCGGGCAGATCACTCGGGTGCGTTTGCTCAACCTCGACAACACGCTGACCTATCGCATCAATATCCCAGGCGTCGAAGCGCAGATCTACGCGCTGGACGGCAACCCGGTCGAGCCACGGCCGCTGGGCAAGGAATACTGGTTGGGCCCGGGCATGCGCATTTGCCTGGCGATCAAAGCACCGGCGGCGGGTGAAGAATTATCGCTGCGCAACGGCCCGGTGCGTCTGGGCACGCTGCGTTCCGTGACCAATACCGACGCGCCGACAGACTGGCCGAAAGCCCTGCCGGCCAACCCGGTGGCCGAGCCGGATCTGGCGAATGCCGAAAAACTCAACTTCAATTTCGAATGGGTCGGTTCGGTGTCGGTGAATATCGATAACGGTAAACCGCCGAGCCTGTGGCAGATCAACGGCAAGGCCTGGGATATCACCGACAAGACCTGCGCCGACCGGCCGATTGCCAGTTTGAAGTTGGGTCAGAGCTATATTTTCGAACTGAAGAACATGACTCAGTACCAGCATCCGATCCATCTGCACGGCATGAGCTTCAAGGTGATTGCGTCGAATCGGCACAAGATCATTCCGTACTTCACCGACACTTATCTGCTGGGCAAGAACGAGCGTGCGCAAGTGGCGCTGGTGGCGGATAACCCGGGGGTATGGATGTTCCATTGCCATGTGATCGACCACATGGAAACCGGCCTGATGGCCGCCATCGAGGTGAAGTGATGCGCCAGATTCGCCCGGCGGCGATCATCGACCGCAGCCGAGATCAACACTTCATGCGTGAAGCGCTGACCCTTGCAGCACAAGGTGCAGCGCTTGGCGAAGTGCCGGTGGGTGCGGTGCTGGTGCAGGACGGTGAGATCATCGGTCGCGGCTTCAACTGCCCGATCACCGGCAGCGATCCGAGCGCCCATGCGGAGATGGTCGCGATCCGCGCTGCGGCGCAAGCACTGAGCAATTATCGACTACCGGGCAGCACGCTCTATGTGACGCTTGAACCGTGCAGCATGTGCGCCGGGCTGATCGTACATTCGCGAGTTGCTCGGGTTGTTTATGGCGCGTTGGAACCCAAGGCCGGGATTGTGCAGAGTCAGGGGCAGTTTTTTACCCAGGGCTTTTTGAATCACCGGGTGTTGTATGAAGGCGGGGTGTTGGCTGAGGAGTGCGGGGCGGTGTTGACCGAGTTTTTCAGAGCGCGGCGCGCAAAACCAACAATCTAGATAACAACAGCAAACCCTGTGGGAGCTGGCTTGCCAGCGATAGCGATGATTCAGTCGACATCAATGTTTGATGTGCTGACGCTTTCGCTGGCAAGCCAGCTCCCACAGGTTTTTGCAGTGTTTGTGAGATCCGGTTATTTACGAGCGACGATCACCGCACGCATCGGTGCCGGCAGGCCTTCGATGGTTTTGCTGTGATCTTCAGGGTCGAGGAAGTCGCTCAGCGACTGATACTTCATCCACTCGGTGCCGCGCTGTTCTTCGACTGTCGTAGTGCTCACGTCAACGCAGCGCACATCGGTGAATCCGGCTCGGCGCAGCCACAACTCCAGCGCCGGCACTGACGGCAGGAACCACACGTTGCGCATCTGCGCGTAACGATCTTCCGGTACTAAAACCTGTTGCTGATCGCCTTCGATCACCAGCGTTTCCAGCACCAGTTCACCGCCCTTGACCAGGCAATCTTTCAGCGCCAGCAAATGCTCGATTGGCGAGCGGCGATGGTAGAACACGCCCATCGAAAACACCGTGTCGAAGCCTTCGAGATTCGGCGGCAGATCTTCGAACGGGAACGGCAGATGCCAGGCATTCGGCTCGGACAGGTAACGCTGCACAGCTTGGAACTGGCAGAAGAACAGCCAGTTCGGATCAACGCCGATCACGCTGTTAGCACCGGCGCCAAGCATGCGCCACATGTAATAGCCGTTACCGCAACCGACATCAAGGATGCGTTTGCCTTTCAGATCCAGATGCGGCGCAACCCGCGACCACTTCCAGTCCGAGCGCCACTCTGTGTCGACGTGCACGCCGAACAGGTCGAACGGGCCTTTGCGCCACGGCGAAAGGCCCATCAGCGCGGTGCGCATTTGTGCACGGGTTTCATCGTCGCAATCGGTGTCGAGTTTCAGGCCGTTGAGCAAATCGACTTCGCTCGGCTGAATCTTCGGCAACGCGTCGAGCGCACTCTGCCAGCGCTCCAGATCGCCGTGGCCCTTCTCCATTTTCTTGTCGAGCTGGGCTTGCAGGGTGTTGGCCCATTCGGCCAGCGGGGTGCCGGCCAGACGGCGGGCGAGGGGGGACAGATCAATCATGGCAAGGCAATCAACGAGGCAAAGTTAAGACACTGGAACCACGGCACGACTTTCGAGAACCCGGCGGCCAACAGGCGTTCGCGGTGTTCTTCGAGGCTGTCGGGCTTCATGACGTTTTCGATGGCGCTGCGCTTCTGGGCGATTTCCAGTTCGCTGTAGCCGTTGGCGCGCTTGAACGCGACATGCAGATCGGTGAGCAGCTCGTGCTCTTCAGCATCGTTGAAGCGCAGCTTCTCGGACAGAATCAGCGCGCCGCCCGGCAGCAGCGATTGGCGAATACGCGAGAGCAACGCAGTGCGCTGATCCGGGGCGATAAATTGCAGGGTGAAGTTCAGCGCCACCACCGAGGCCGGTTTGAAGTCGAGAGCCAGAATATCGCCTTCGATCACTTCGACCGGCAACAACTCCTGGAACATCGAATCCTGACCATTGAGGTATTCACGGCAGCGTTCGACCATCGCCGCCGAGTTATCCACAGCGATAACGCGGCAACCGTCGGTGCGCACATGACGGCGCAGTGCCTGGGTCACCGCACCGAGTGAGGCACCGAGGTCGTAGAGCACGCTATTCGGCTGAGCGAACTGAGCAGCGAGCACGCCGAGGTTTTCGACAATGGTCGGGTAACCCGGCACCGAGCGCTTGATCATGTCCGGGAACACCCGCACCACGTCTTCGTTAAAGGCGAAGTCAGGCACCTGGGCCAAAGGCTGGGCGAAAATGCGATCGGGTTCTTTGCTCACGACGGTACCGGCGGTGTAGATGGAAAGTCCGGCATTTTAGCCAAAGTGGCGCGGGGATGCTTGGGTTGTCCGACGTGGCGAGGGGATAAATCCCCTCACCACACGGTTCAGGGTTGTTTCTGGGAGAACGCGGAGGCGGTGATGCCCCATTGCCCGAGCCAGTAGCTGAGGATGATGATGTACGGCGCGGCGGAAAACGGCGAAACAAAACGGTTGATACCGATCACGCTGTCGGAGAACACAAACGCCACTGCACCCGCCGCCGCCAGCCATGCCGAACGCTGCGGCACGCCGCTGCCGAGCCGGGCCAGCGCACGCCAGAGCATCGCGCTGATGGCCAAGCCGTAAACAATCACCGGGATCAGCAATGGGCCCAAGCCGTTGGAAATCAGAATCCCCAGCAGTACCGCGCCTACCCCGAGCGCCAGCACCAGAGGCAACACGGCCAGGCGTTTGCAATCGCTGAGGTAAGCCTTGAGGTACGCCAGATGCGCCACAAGAAACGCGCCGAGGCCGAACACGAACAGATCGCCCGGCCACGCCAGTAGCACATCACCGAGTAAGGAGAAAATCAGACCGAGGCTGATCCAGCGGCGATACTCGCTCGGTGGCGCGTCATGCAGCCAGCCGAGCAGGGCCAGCACCGGCAACGGTTTGACCAGCAGGCAGAGCAGCGCTGCGTGTGTGCTCAGGCCGTAAAGAAACGTCACCGCACCCATCAGCGCCAGAATCAGCCAGCCCACGATCAGTTCACCGAAATCGCGCAGTCAAAGGTTTCCGCTGGCGTCACTTCCGGCTCCCATGGCTGCTGCGAAGTCAGGCGCAAGCGACCGGTACCGGGAGCGAACGCCTGGAAGCGCCAGGTGGAAAAACCACCGGCCCCGACCATGCCTGAATCTTTCGGGCTGCTGTAAACCTCGGGGCTGAGCGCGTGCAGCACACCGCCGGCCGAATCCTGAATGGCCCAGCGATAACCCGTGGTCGGGTTGCTTGGCAGCATCACAATGAGGTTTTGCCCAGTGGTCAGCCGCACGGGGCATTCGCTTTGTTTTTCCACGGTCACGTTCTGTTTCGGTTGCGTGGCACAAGCGGCCAGCAAGGAGAGGGCGAGGGGGACAAACAGGCGAGTGGGGGACATAAGGTCAGCGGCTCCGGGCGTTCACGACGAACGGCGAGCATAACTGAAGATGAGACAAAGTGTGACAGTCAGGGAGTCCAGTATTGTCAGCGCTTACGCCATCGCTGGCAGGCCAGCTCCCACATTGGCCGGTGGTGCCCACAAATATTGTGGTCACACCAAAACCCTGTGGGAGCTAGCCTGCTAGCGATTGCGGTACAGCAGGCACTACACAGTTGTCAGAAGAGCACCTTCGCCACATCCGCAAACTTCTTGGCGAAGTGCACGGTAATGCCTTCCTTCAGATAGTCCGGCAGTTCCTCGAAGTTGCCACGGTTCGGCTCCGGCAAAATCAATTCGAAAATCTTCTGCCGCCGCGCTGCAATCACTTTTTCACGCACGCCGCCAATCGGCAGCACATGCCCGGTCAGCGTCAGTTCGCCGGTCATTGCCACGCCTTTTTTCGGCGCTTGATTGCGGGCGAGTGAGAGCAGGGCGCTGGCCATGGTCACGCCCGCGCTCGGGCCGTCTTTCGGGGTAGCGCCTTCCGGGACGTGCAGGTGGACAAAGGCTTCGTCGAAGAATTTGGCGTCGCCGCCAAACTGTTTCAGGTGCGAGCTAACGTAGCTGTAGGCGATCTCTGCCGACTCTTTCATCACATCACCCAGTTGCCCGGTGAGTTTGAAACCGCGATTGAGCGTGTGAATCCGCGTCGCTTCGATCGGCAAAGTCGCGCCGCCCATGCTGGTCCAGGCCAGGCCGGTGATGACGCCGGTGCCGGACAGCACTTGTTCGTTGCGGAATACCGGATGACCGAGCGACGCTTCGAGGTCTTTCGGGCCGATCTTGATCACCGCTTTCGGATCGTCGATCAGCTTCATCACTGCTTTGCGCACCAGTTTACCCATCTGTTTTTCCAACTGGCGCACGCCGGCTTCACGGGCATAGCCGTCGATCAGGGTCTTGAGCGCGCTGTCGCTGATGCTCAGGCTGCCTTTTGACACGCCGGCCTTTTCCAGCAGCTTCGGCCACAGGTGACGCTTGGCGATGGCGACTTTTTCTTCGGTGATGTAGCCCGACAGGCGAATCACTTCCATCCGGTCCAGCAATGGGCCGGGGATCGAATCCAGAGTGTTGGCGGTGCAGACGAACAGGACTTTCGACAGGTCCATCCGCAGATCGAGATAGTGGTCGAGGAATTCGACGTTCTGTTCCGGGTCGAGAGTTTCCAGCAGCGCCGAGGCCGGATCGCCCTGATAGCTCTGACCCATCTTGTCGATCTCGTCGAGCATGATCACCGGGTTCATCACTTCGACGTCTTTCAGCGCCTGCACCAGTTTGCCCGGCTGCGCACCGATGTAGGTGCGGCGGTGGCCCTTGATCTCGGCCTCATCGCGCATACCGCCAAGGCTGAAGCGATAGAACGGCCGGCCGAGGGATTCGGCGATGGATTTACCGACGCTGGTTTTACCCACGCCCGGCGGGCCGACCAGCAACACGATAGAGCCGCTGATCTCGCCTTTATAGGCACCGACGGCGAGGAATTCGAGGATGCGGTCCTTGATGTCGTCGAGACCGGCGTGATGCTTGTCGAGGACTTTGCGCGCGTGTTTCAGGTCGAGTTTGTCGTCGCCGTACACGCCCCATGGCACCGAGGTCGCCCAGTCGAGGTAGTTGCGGGTGACCGCGTACTCCGGCGAGCCGGTTTCGAGGATCGACAGCTTGTTCATTTCCTCTTCGAGGCGTTTCTGCACCTGCGCCGGCAGGACTTTGCCTTCGAGGCGCTGTTCGAACTGTTCGAGGTCGGCGCTGCGGTCGTCCTTGGTCAGACCGAGTTCCTGCTGGATGACTTTGAGTTGTTCCTTGAGGAAGAACTCGCGCTGATGCTCACCGATCTTGCGGTTAACTTCGGCGGAAATCTCTTTTTGCAAACGCGCGACTTCGACTTCCTTGCGCAACATCGGCAGGACTTTTTCCATGCGTTTGAGCATGGGCACGCAGTCGAGCACTTCTTGCAGCTCGGGGCCGGTGGCAGAGGTCAGGGCTGCGGCGAAGTCGGTCAGTGGCGACGGATCGTTGGGGCTGAAGCGGTTGAGGTAGTTTTTCAGCTCTTCGCTGTACAGCGGGTTGAGCGGCAGCAGTTCTTTGATCGCGTTGATCAGCGCCATGCCGTAGGCCTTGACCTCGTCGGTCGGCTCGGTCGGCTGGTGCGGGTATTCGACTTCCACCAGATACGGTGGGCGATGGTGTTTGAGCCAGGTCTTGATACGGACGCGGCTCAGGCCCTGGGCGACGAATTGCAGTTTGCCGTTTTCGCGGCTGGCGTGGTGCACCTTGACCAGCGTGCCGTACTCCGGCAGTGCTTTGGTGTTGAAGTGGCGCGGGTCTTCCTGGGGCGAGTCCATGAAGAACAGGGCCAGGGAGTGGTGTTCGGATTTGCTCACCAGGTCGAGGGTTTCGGCCCACGGTTCTTCATTGACGATGACCGGCAGCACTTGGGCCGGGAAGAACGGGCGGTTGTGGATCGGGATGATGTAGACCTTGTCCGGCAGGTTCTGGCCGGGCAGGGCGAGGCCTTTGCCGGTGGGGTGGTGTTCGATGTGGTCGGTTTCGCTGTAGTCGTCGGGGTTGTCCGGGAATTCTTGCTGGTCGCTCATGGGGCACCTGCGCAATGGGGTATGGGTGTTAGATGGGGCAGGGCTTGGGTGGTTTCAATGGGGGTGGATGTTTCTGGTTGTGTGTTCAGGGTTTTGACAGGGTTTCTTTGGACTTGGCGGCCTCTGGGCCGACCAGTCTCTTGGGGTTTTGGGTGTATATCCGTTGCTGCGGTAACGGCTTCTCGGGGTTCCGCCCTTACGGCGGGTCACTTTTTACAAACGCCTAAAAAGTAACCAAAAACGCTTGCCGCAACGTTCGGCCCGCTCGCTGGGGCTCGGGGTTCCTTCGCTCCGGGATTGTTCCGGGGGGGCATCGCCTACGGTTTGCTGCGCTGCACCTCCTCTCGATGTGTTTGGCTGCGCCAAACGGTCGCTGCGCTCCCACCCCCGGATCAATCCCTCCACTCAGCCTGCCGAAGCGGCCTGTGGGTCAAGATCAAGAGCTGCAGCCGAGCTAACGCTCATCCTGAGAGTGGTGAAGAGCAGTTTTTTGGCTTTTGTTCTTATGTGGGAGTGAGCTTGCTCGCGAAGGCGGCCTGACAGCCGACCATGCTCTGTCAGATGTTCTCAACTTCTGTAGGAGCTGCGGCACGCTGCGATCTTTTGATCTTTGGTGTGGCTAATGAAGATCAAAAGATCGGAGCGTGCCGCAGCTCCTACAGTTTTTGGTGGTCGTCAGTTTTTGGCTGTTACTTCTACGTTATCGAGCACCCGATTCACCGCCAGTTCAGCCAGCATGATGATTTGCTGAATGGCCAGGATGGTGTGGCGTTGCGGAGGGTCTACATATGCGGCGATGTCGCTGGTCATGACGCTGGCCGAGGCCAGGGATTCGCAGGCGTGGGCCAGCAGGGTTTCGTTGTCCATCTGCGGGGCGACGACGAACATGGTGCTCGGTTTGCGCAATGGCAGGTCTTTGTGGCCAGGGCAGAGGTAGTGGTCGAGGGCGCGTTCGGCGGCTTCGTGGAGTTTGTTGGAATCGAGGGATTCGTAGGGGGAGGTGCTGTCCGCTTCGGGCGGATTTGGTGTTGGCTTTATCATGATCTAACTCCGAATGAGAGATGGAGCTGCCACTGATCGCCGCGACGCGATGGGGGGAGGCAGCTGTACACGGGTTCGCGGACCAAGCCATTCGAAAACCCGGCATACCCGAAGGTATCCCGCGCACAGCCACCATCAAATCAAACAACAGCACCAAAGTGCTCGGTTTGGGTCGGCGATTATGCATCAAATCGAATGGACTACATGGGCCGCGACGCCCAGTCGCTGAATTTGCAGCGACCACCAGAGCCTATCCACCCGACTTCCGAGGCACAACCGACGCGACTTGTCGGAAATCTCCGCGCAATCATCAGCATATGTAGGACGAGCACATTTCCCACAGATCAACACTTTTCAACTTGTGGGAGCTAGCCTGCTAGCGATGGGGCCCTTGCAGTAAACACAGATGTTGAATGTCAGGCCGCAATCGCTAGCAGGCTAGCTCCCACAGGTTGTTTTCGGCGGAGTCAAAAATGATGTGCACAAAAAAGGCGATGCCTCTCACGAGACATCGCCTTTCATTTACCGCCGTTGAAGCTTATTCGGACAGTTTGTACGCAATCACGTAGTCACCCATTTTGGTGCCCAGCGAACCGTGACCACCCACAACCAACAGGACGTATTGCTTGCCGTCCTTGCCGGTGTAGGTCATCGGGGTTGCTTGACCGCCTGCTGGCAGACGCGATTTCCACAACTCTTTACCGGAGTTGACGTCGTATGCGCGCAGGTACTGGTCGAGGGTGCCGCTGAGGAAGCCGACGCCGCCGGCAGTTACCATCGAGCCGCCCATGCTAGGCACGCCCAAGGTGAAGCCGATCGGGATTGGCGAGCTGTCGCGGCTGGTGCCGTTTTTGCGTTTCCACACGACTTTGCCAGTGGTCAGGTCGATACCGGCAACGTAGCCCCAGGCCGGAGCCTGGCACGGTACGCCGAGTGGCGACATGAACGGGTGCATGGTCACGGCGTATGGCGCGCCAGTGTTTGGCTGGATGCCAGCCGTTTCGCTTTCGCGTTTGCTGTCGGCCGCCACTTCTGCACGCGGGATCATCTTGGAGACGAACGCCATGTAGTTCGGGCTGGTGAACAGCATCTGGCGAACCGGATCGACCGAAACGCCGCCCCAGTTGAACACGCCGACGTTACCCGGATAGATCAGGCTGCCCTGTTCCGACGGAGGCGTGTATTGGCCTTCGTAGCGCAGTTCCTTGAACTGGATGCGGCACAGCATCTGGTCGAATGGGCTGGCGCCCCACATGGCTTTTTCGGTCAGTTCCGGCGCCAGCAGGTTGAGGTCCGAACGGGCCTGGGTCGGTGCGGTGTGGTCGCCTTTCACGGCGCCTTGCGGTACCGGGATTTCCTTGATCGGGATGATCGGCGTGCCGTCGCGACGGTCGAGGACGTACAGGCTGCCCTGTTTGGTCGGGGCGATCAGCGCAGGTTTCACGCCGTCGGCGGTTTTCATGTCGAGCAGGGTTGGCTGGCTGCCAACGTCCATGTCCCACAGGTCGTGGTGGGTGAACTGGTAGTTCCAGCGCACTTTACCGGTGGCCAGGTCCAGCGCGACGATGCCGGCGCTGTATTTCTCGGCGCCCGGGGTGCGGTCAGCGCCCCACTGGTCTGGGGTCTGGTTGCCCAGTGGCAGGAACACCATGCCGAGTTTTTCGTCGACACTGGCCAGCGACCACATGTTCGCCGAGTTGCGGCTGTAGATTTCGCCCGGGGCCAATGGCTCGGTGGCGTCCGGTTTGTCGCTGTCCCAGTTCCACACCAGGTGACCGTCGCGCACGTCGAAAGCGCGGATCACGCCCGATGGCTCGTTGGTCGATTCGTTGTCGGTGACGTGACCGCCCATGATCACCAGATCACGGGTAATCGCGGCAGGCGAAGTGGAGTAGTAGCCACCGGCGGTGAACGGGCCGATGCCTTGGGTCAGGTCAACCACACCGTTTTTGCCGAAGCCTTCGCAGATCTTGCCGGTGTCGGCATTCAGAGCGATCAGGCGCGCATCGGCGGTTGGCAGGTACAGACGACGCGGGCAAGCCTGAGCGACGGCTTTGCCAGCTTCGGAGATGACCGCGGAGGCGGCGTTCTCAGACTTGGCGTAAGCGGCTTCGTCGTAGTACGACACGCCACGGCAAGTCATGTGGGCGAAGCCCTTGAAGCCGACCGGGCTCTTGATCTGCGGGTCGAAGCGCCACAGTTCTTTGCCGGTGTCCGGGTCCAGCGCCAAAACCTTGCTGTGGGCGGTGCAGGCATAGATCATGCCGTTGGCTTTCAGCGGGGTGTTTTCGTTGGTCAGTTCGACCGGGTCATCGGCAGTCGGCAGGTCGCCGGTCTGGATGCGCCAGGCTTCTTGCAGCTTGCCGACGTTGGCCGGGGTGATTTGCTTCAGCGGGGAATAGCGGTCACCGAATTCGGTGCGGCCATAGGCCTGCCAGTCGCCATCAGGCATCTGCGGCGCGGTGCTGGTCATGTCCGCGGTGTCGCGGCCCAGTTCGCCAAGGATTTCGCCCGGGTGGGTGAACAGGCTGGCCAAAGCGGTAAGGCCGGCCAGAACCACGGCAATGCTCAAACCTGCCGAACCCATCGGCGCTGGGCCGGTGAGCAGCAATGGACGGCGGAACCACGGCAGCAACATCACGATGCCGAGGACGAACCACAAAGCCAGACGTGGCACCAGTTGCCACCAGTCCAGACCGACTTCCCACAGCGCCCAAACGGTGCTGGCGAACAGCACGATGGCATACAGGCCCAGCGCGGCGCGACGGCGCAGCAGTAACAGAATGCCGGTCAGGGCGATGCCGATACCGGCCAGCAGGTAGTACAGCGAGCCGCCGAGCATGCTCAGCTTGACTCCCCCGGCCAGCATGGCCAGGCCCATCAGCAGAAGCAGAATGCCGAGCAGACTCGGTAGCAGACGGCTTCGACTCGAAGCACTTTCGGTGCTCATAGTGTGGTTCTCCGTGACGTTTCAAGTAGTCCCGCGCTGTAATCACTGTAGATGACGATTTGGCGTGGGCATGGTTCAGTTAAAAACTTGTCTAGCTAACGAATTTTCCTGTGGGAGCGAGCTTGCTCGCGAAAGCGGTGGTTCAGACAACAACGATGTTGGCTGTCATGCCTCTTCGCGAGCAAGCTCGCTCCCACATTGGGTCTCAGTGGTTCTTTAGAACGACGACTGGATCTTGATGCCGCCGATCAGCGCGTCATCGACGTTGTTCACGCCACCGGGATGGCGGATGTATTGCAGGTTCGGGCGCACGGTCAGCCAGTTGGTGACGTGCACGCCGTAATAGAGTTCGGCGCTGTATTCAGTGTCTTGCGGCGGCAGGAACGATGGGTCGTCGTAGTCATAGACGGCGTGTGCCTGATTGCTCGCCTCGGCGTTTTTGCGGAAGGCCGGATTGACGTGGACGCGGGCCAGGGCGAAACCGATGTCGTCCTTGGCGCGGGCCGCGAACGGGCCTTTATAGGTGATGCCGGCCTGCACGTAGTTGTCGATGGCGTTGGTTTTCTTGTCGTGCATCGTGCCGTTGGCAAACACGCTCAGGCCACGCGAGTTGTCGCTGGCCATGCTGGTGATCTGCTGCTGCACACCGAGCCACACCCCGTGTTTGCTCGACGCACTGCGATAGGCTTCGCCGCTGAGGGCTGCCGGTTGGCCGTTGCTGTCCTTATAGACGTCGCTGGCCTTGGCGTTGCTGTAGTAGTAACCGGCGCGGTATTCGCCCGGCAAACCGTTGAATTTCGGCGTCCACACCAGCTCTACCGGCAGAATCGCGCCCTGAGTGCCGCTGCCGCTGAGTTTGAAGCCGTTGCCGCGATCCAGATTGGACGGGTTCTGCTCATAGGCGCCGACCTGTGCGTACAGCTCCGGCGTCAGGTGATATTTGACGCGCATGGCCCACTGGCTGACCGGCCAGTTGTACCAGATGCCGCCGACCCAGTTACCGACCTGCGAGCCGCAGAACGCCAGGTTCTGGAAGTCGCACGGGAAGGTGTTGAAGTCTTCGCCTTCGCCGAAACGGCCAACCTTGATGTCGAGTTTCTGGTCGAAGAATTTCTGCTGATACCACATCTGCGTCAGGCGCGTGGTCTGGCCACGACCCCAGACTTCCTGGGCCGAAGTGAAGCCGCCAACACGCGGATCGTTGATCCGGTCGTTGCTGATGTTGTTGCCGCTGCGCTTGGTGATGGTCAATTGAAACTCGGCGTCGTCCCAGCCGAGGATCTTTTGCAGGTCGAGATGGGTGCCGAGCCCGAACTGATCGCTATAGCGTGCCGTGCGGTCGTGGTCGTAACCACCGTGCAGATTGCTACCCATTTCGCCGGTGTAATCGAGCTTGAAGTCGTAGCCTTTTTCCGAGAGTTCTGTGCGCGTGCCGTTCCAGTCACCGAGCATGTACGGTGATTCACTGTCGAACGCGGGAGCCGCTTGAACACAGATGGCGAGGCCGAGGGCGGTGCAGCCGCCGAGGGTGCGCAGCGTTGAGATAGCGCTGTCTCGGGAGAAGGAAAAATCGGGCATGGATAAGTCTTTTTTTGGTGTTTTCGGGGGTGCGATTCGAGCGCTTCAATATGTCGCAGGCAGTGAAGCGATTCAGCAGAAGGGCGGCAGGATAATGATCTGTTACAAAAAGACAAAGGCCTTTTATGAACATGCATCATTTCGGATTCGGTAACAGTCAGCTTCACCTACATTTAACTCAAGCCCTTCCACCCGGTCAGCCCCTCGGCTAAGGTGCGCGGCTTCTGCATTTTCACTTCGCCCAAAGGCCTGGCATGAACGAACAAACTCCCGATCCGCTGCACGGCGTCACCCTCGAACAGATTCTCAACGCACTGGTGACCCATTACGAATGGTCGGGCCTGGCCGAGCGCATTGATATCCGTTGCTTCAAGAGTGATCCAAGCATCAAATCGAGCCTGACGTTTTTGCGCAAGACGCCGTGGGCGCGGGAGAAGGTCGAGCGTTTGTACGTGAAGCTGATGCGCACCAAGCGACCACTCTGAGATGGACGCCGTTGCGCGGCGCCGCTTGATTACGTTGCTCGCCGTGCTGGGCTGGTCGGGGCTGAGCATTCAGCTGTATCTGATTTTCTTCGCCCGATTGAGCGTCGATGCCAGTCTGTTGGGCGGGCTGGTGAGTTTCTTCAGCTATTTCACGGTGCTGACCAATACGCTGGTGGCGACGGTGTTGACCTGTGCAGTGACCACGCGTGAATCCGGCGCGCGCCGCTGGTTTTTGCGGCCATCGGTGAGCGGTGGAATTGCGGTGAGCATTGCTGTAGTCGGGCTGGCGTACAGCATTCTGTTGCGACATCTGTGGCACCCGGAAGGCTGGCAGTTCATCGCCGATGAATTGCTCCACGATGTGATGCCGCTGCTGTTTCTCGGTTATTGGTGGTGCTGTGTGCCGAAGGGTACGTTGCGTCTGTGGCATTTGCCGTTGTGGCTGATTTATCCGCTGGTGTATTTCATCTACGCACTGCTGCGCGGGCACTTGCTGGGCGCGTATGCGTACCCGTTCATTGATGTCGCGCTGCTGGGTTATCCACAGGTGTTTATCAATGCCGGGGGGATATTGGTGGGGTTTGTGCTGATTGGGTTGTTGGTGATCGGAATCGACCGCTGGCGAGGAGCGCACCTGCACCGTTGAGTGAGAACTGTGGCGAGGGGATTTATCCCCGTTGGGCTGCGAAGCAGCCCCAAAACATTCAATGAGTTGTGTCAGGTAATCCGCAGTGGCAGGTTTCAGGGGCGCTTCGCGCCCCAACGGGGATAAATCCCCTCGCCACAGGTAATCACCAACAATAGGTAATCCTGAGCCACAGTGGTTTTTGTCAATCCTCTTCGGGAGTACCCTCAGCCCGCCAGTAGCCAACCGCTTTGACCAACTGCTCATCCAGCCCGTGCTCATCCAGCAGCACCCGGCGGATCTGCCGTGAAACCTTGGTCTCGGTCGCTACCCACGCATACAGGCTGCCCTTGGGCACCTGCAATTGTTTGACGGTGGTCATCAGGTTGTCCTTGCCGCCCTCGCGCAGCACCCAGATCACGTTGATCTGCGCAGCGCTTTCCAGCACTTGCTGTTCGGCGCCGTTTTCCACTTCGATCACCACCAGCGCCTTGCGATTGGCAGCCAGGCCTTCGAGGCGACGGGCGATGGCGGGCAGGGCGGTTTCATCACCGATCAGCAGGTAGCTGTCGAAAATGTCCGGGACGATCATCGAGCCGCGCGGGCCGCCGATGTGCAGGAATTGCCCCGGTTTGGCCTGTTCGGCCCAGGTCGAGGCAGGGCCGTCGCCGTGCAGCACGAAGTCGATGTCCAGTTCCAGTGTGTCGAGGTCATAGCGACGCGGGGTGTAGTCGCGCATTTCCGGCAGCGGTTGCTCGGACTTGCCGGCGCCGAGCACCAGGTTTTCCAGCGCGGCGGTTTGTTCGGCGGTTTGCGGGAACAGCAGCTTGACGTGATCGTCGGTGCCGAGGCTGATGAAACCGGCCAGTTCCGGCCCGCCGAGGGTGATGCGGCGCATGCGTGGGGTCAGGTCGACTACGCGCAGCACTTCAAGTTTGCGACGTTTGATTTCGTGCATCACGCGGTGAATGGTTTGGGTATCGACTGCGGTCATTCGGCTTTCTCCGGGGCAGTTTGAACGGCAGGGCCGTCGACGATGGCTTTCGCGGTGTCGTTGAGCAGGTCACGCACGCGCAGGATTTCTTCGGCGCTCCAGCGCCCGTGGTGCATTTGCAGGGCATGACGCAGGTTATGCACCGCCTCATGAATTTCCGGTGGACGGTCATGGCCGCGCAGTGAGCGCTTGCTGACCTCGATGCGCATGCGCACACCGTCCAGCGCCACGGCTTGTTCGCTCAGCGCAACGCGACCGGCGTCGGTGATGCTGTAGCGTTTTTTACCGCCGTCGGCGTCGCCCGAGATCAAGTCGCTTTCTTCCAGAAAGGTCAGTGTCGGGTAGATCACCCCGGGACTTGGGCTGTAGGCGCCGTCGAACATGCTTTCGATCTGGCGGATCAGGTCGTAACCGTGGCAGGGCTGCTCGGCGATCAACGCCAGCAGCAGCAGTTTCAGGTCGCCCGGGGCAAATACTCGTGGGCCACGGCCACCGCGTTCGCGACCCGGGCGCTTCTCGAAGCCGTCGCGACTGTCGCCGTGTTCGCGGTGGGGGGAATGATGGTCTCTCATTTTTCGTCTTCTCTCGTCGTGTTTAGATACAACTTAAGATATATCTTTGCGGGAGTGCAAGCGCTTCTGACCAGCGGCACGCCCTTCGAATGATCGAATTGAAAGCTGACAAAACCCGCGAATGATCAGAAAAATGAAATATTAAGTGTCGTTTCAAAGGTGCAGATTAGTGCTAACTCTCTAAAGGATAGTGTCAGCCTTTATTCTTGGGGTAGTGTGGTCTGCGTCTGACGGAAGTTGCTGCAAGTTAATGGCTTCTTCAGTCACTTTGCTGGCGCGCTGTAGCCTGGCTCTTACAGTTGCACAGTGACTTTTCAAGTTTTAGCGGTTTTTTCTTTATCATCTAATGGCGTCAGGCTACACGGTCGCAGGACGTTGCCTGCTTACTTTGAAAGTGAATTGGTTGATCATCGTTCGGCGTTGCTAGTTAACGGGGAGTACAAATTGCTCGTGACTGTTTTGCTCGCCAGAACCTTTCAATGAATCAACTAATTTATTAAGACAGGTATTTAATGATGCTCAAGAAACTCGCCTTTGCCGCCCCGCTGACTGTGTTGGCCCTGAGCGCTTCCATGGCGTTTGCTGCTACCGACGCCAAACACTCCATCAGCCTGGTTGCACATGTTCCTGCCGATGACTTTTATGCGGTGCCGGTCGATGCCGACCTGGTCAACAAAGACCAGGACATGAGCTATAACCCGGCGACGGCCTCGATGCGCGAAGTCAACGGTCATTTCGACGTGCTGCACACGGCTGGCAAGGTACACGCTCGTCTCGAAGGTGTTGCGAAACTGATTTCCGGCAACCAGACCATCGATCTTAAAGTCGAGCTTAACGGCAAGACGCTGACCACTGTTTCCCAGGAAGTGGTCGGTAAGGACGAGTCCGATACGCGCTACCGCGCGCCCCTCAAAATCAGTGCGCCAGGTGCTAAACCGACCGCTGGCGACTACACCGGAGTGGTCATGCTGGTCATAGAACCTTCGGTCTGAGTCATCAAGGCGACAGCTGACGCTTACTTGTTCAAGTAACGTAACCGGTCGGTAACTTTTAAGTTGTCCGGCCGGGTTTTTACTTTCCGGTAATCAGAGAATTTGTTCATGTTTTCGATGACGCCCATCGCGGCGGCGCTTGCGCTGCTGTTATGTAGCAGTGCATTTGCGGCGCCTGTTTCTATTGAGAATACGCCTAGAAGTTTGCTGTCTCAGGCTAAAGGTCTGCCGGCTGAGTTCGAAGAGCATTTCTTTGATGTTCCGTTGGCCGTCAGAATAGAACTCGATCAACAACCGCTCGCAGAGGCGATGATCGTACTGTCTCGAGACGATCGAATAACTCTGCTCGATTTCACCGACACCAGTGATAGCCACTTCAGTGCCGGCGAACGTGATACCTGGGCCAGTGTTCTGAAGCCCGGCGTAGCGCTGGGCACCTGCAGCGGCCAATGCCCGGAGCAGATGCTGGCGATTCACTACAACCTCGAAAACTCATTGGTATCGATCGTCACTGAGAATGCCGAACGCGATACCCAAGCCAAACGGTTCCACGATCAACCTGACAGCGGGAGCAGCGGTTTGATGGTGCGCAACCAACTCAATCTCAACGGCGGCCAGGATCAGAACCTGGGCGGCCGTTTCGGTCTGGAAGCCAGTGCAAGCCTGGGCAACTGGAGCCAGACGTTGAACATGCAACTGGCCCGTCTTGGTGGGCCGGATGATCAGCTTTATCACGCGGTACACGAGCTCTATACCCAGCGTGAACTGGAGGGCAGCTTTTTCCGTCTCGGTTATTTCACGCCCGGTTCCGAAGGTCTGACCCGTCAGCCCCGTTCGTTCGGCGTCAGCCCTGATACGGCGGTAGGGGTCATGTATGGCAGCTCGGACAGTCTGGCGATCGACAGTCCCAAACCCAGTGTCTACCCGATCTATGTCACGGCCAATCGTCAGGGCTCTGTGGAGATTTATCGAGAAGGCCTGCTGATCAACACCCAAGCGGTGCCCGCCGGTTTGCAAACCCTGGATACGCGACCATTGCCCGGTGGTATTTACGAGGTCGAAGTACGCTTGATCGAAGACGGCCAAACCACTTCGACCACTCAGGAACTGATCTATAAACCGAGCAACTGGCGCAACCATGATGAGCGTTGGCGTTACAACCTGTTTGCCGGCCGGGAAAGCAAATTGCTTAGTAACTGGGATCAACAAGACACGGGCGATACCACCGCCGGTGCGTCGGTCAACTACCTGTTGCACCCACGAGTGGTACTGGGTCTGTCGGCACGCCAGGTGCGCGACACGCTTCAATTCGGCAGTTCCGTTGATTGGAGTCTGGGCAACAGCACCAGCCTGTTCGCCAACCTGTACCAGACTGAAAATCACGGTACTGGCGCTGATCTGCAAGGTCTTTACAACTATGGTTCCGGTAGCCTTGTGGTGAGCCACAACCGCAGTTGGCTCGATACCCGGAACACTTACGATACGCTGCCCGACGGTACCCGCGTGCGTCAGCGCAACACGTTCACCGGCCAGACGAGCAACTCGTCAATGGCGCTCAACCACCGCTTCAGCCGCAAAAGCTCGCTTAACGCGCGGGTTTCGCACAGCGACGGTAACGTCGAAGGTATTGGTGTGGATCTGGGCTGGACGCAACGCACCGTGGTGTTCGGCAGCGATGCCAATTGGCGTTTGTCACTGTTCGACCGGCCGGGCAGTTACAGCAGTGGCGATGCGCGAAACCGTGGAGTCGACTTGAGTATAAATATGGCTCTGGGCGGGCCGGGGCAGCAGATTTCCGGGAGCATCGGTTCGCGGACTGCCCGTGATGGCAGTCGCGATACCAATGCTTCGCTGGGTTACCGCAAGGATCTGCAGGATCACGTCTTGCAAAGCATCTCGATGACGGCGCTTACCGACACTTATGGCGTGGGGCTTTCGAGTCTGGCGAATTTTCGTACCGATGCGATCAACGGCGACGGGTTTATTCAGCGGTCCTCTTTCAATGGCAACTTCACCGGCGGCGTCAATCTGGACAGCACGGTGGCTGTCGGAGGTCAGCACCTGGTGTTGACCAGTCAGCATCAGGGGCGCGGCGCGGGAATGATTGTCGATGTCGAGTCAGACATCGAAGGTGTCGCCCTGCGTGCCGACGACCTGAGCGGAGGTAGCTCTGCCTTGCGCACGGGACGTAATTTCATTCCGCTCACGGCCTACAAAAACAGTTCGGTGAGCTTCGATTTCGAAGGCAACCACCCCCCGGCAGCTAGCATCGACCCGGTGCGTACCCGCTATCACTTGAACAAGGGCGGCGTCGACTACCGCAAGGTGCGGGTGATGAAAACCATGACCGTGCTGGGACGTCTGCTCGACTCGCAAGGAAGACCGCTCAAGGGACATCACGTGATCAATCACGCCAGCCGCGGTGTGAGCGAGGTCGACGGCTTCTTCTCGATGGAAATGAGCGCGGGTTCGCCGACGTTACAAGTGCGCTATGCCGATCAACTGCTGTGTCAGTTCCGGCTCGATACGAACAAGCATCGCAGTGAAAACAATGTGCTGATGATTGGTGATTTGCGGTGCACGCCAGACACCTTGGCCGATGTCGGCTTCAACACCGAGAAGGCCGGATGATGGGCATCGAACCTGTACGACCTCGAGGATTGTTTCAGTGATAAAAATGTCAGGAATAACGCGCTCAAAGATGAGCGGCTTGGCCATCCTGGGTGCGTTGGTGGTGTTGTTGCCATTATCCGCCGAGGCCGTCATTCAAGAAATCAAAGCGGTGTTCAAACCAGACCCGGCGAACCCTCAATTCAACGAGTTCAAGAATCGTACGCCGCTCAGTGGCTTTTGCCTGGACAACCCTCCCCAATGCCTGGCGGAGAACTTGTTCAGCCTCCGCCTGCCTATTCGCACCGACTCAAATGCGACGATTCAGGGCGGCCACACCAACCCGCGTCAAGGGGCGATGTTTGCTGTGCCGTCGCAGTGGCAATCCATCACGGTTACCCATCCCACCGCTCCACCGCATGAGGTCAGGTTCAGGGTTGCCGGGATGGGGGTTTCATACTTGTTACCTCTGCCGGCACCGGAGTTGACAGGCGGAGCCGGGCACAACCATCTCTGGGAAGGGTCAATCTGGAGTTATGCCGGTCCGCCCTGTGTGGGGTTGAGGGGCGCGGGGAACGACATCGGGTTCAACAGTTTCTGGCGGCATCCTCTCGGGGCCGGCATCTGCGCAAAAAGAGCGATGTTCAACATTCCCCAGCCCTTTCAGTATCAAACGTTCGACATCACCTACGAGCTAGTGACCCCCAACCCTTTGGCAATGGCCTCGGGTCAATACACGGGGCAGCATGTGTTTCGCGTGGGACCAAACCAGGACTTTGATCTGGGTGACGTCATGGTTCCGAATGACGACGTCATCGTTCTGGACTTCCTTCTCGACGTCGAGCATGAACTGAAAGTCGACATCCCTCCCGGTGGCGAAAAAATCACACTGGCTCCAGCCGGTGGCTGGCAAAGCTGGCTGCATGCGGGGCGCAAGCCGGTGCGGCTGTTTCGTGACCAGACCTTCCATATCTCGGCGTCGTCACGATTCAAGATGTACATGGAGTGCGAAGCCTGGGTGAGTTTCGATTGCGTGCTCAAAAACGCAGCTGGCAGGCGCCAGGTTGAGTTGCAGGTCAGCGTCAGCCTGCCAAATGGCTTGAATGATCTGGCCGGGGAGCCCGTCAGGCGTCAGCGACTGCGGACCGGGCAAGCCAGCGCGAAAATTATTCAGCCTGGTTTCTATGTGGATCAAAAACCTGGCGTTCTGCACTTCGAGATTGTGCAGGGGGAAGTGGACTTCATGTTGCAGCCCGGTGTGGGCGGACCTTATGCCGGCAATGTCACGGTGATCTGGGATTCGGAAGTGTGATGGGCTGCGCATCGAGTGTTCGAGCCAGCGTTGAGTTCAATGTCATGAGGTTTAAGGGTATGAAGCATCTGTTGGCACTGTTGGGTTTGATCGGTTTTTCCTGCGGCATACAGGCCGGGCCGCAAATCAATGTCGGAACTGTCTACGACTATATGGAGGCCGACAAGAGCACTTACCTCAAGCGCGTTTTCAATAGCGGCGACAGCACGGCATTCGTCAAGGTCAACATCCTGGAGATCGTTTACGACGCCGACGGTACACCGAGTGAAGTTCCGGTCAAAACCCAGGCTGATGCCAGCGGCCGGGATGGCCTGATCGCCAGCCCGGCGCGATTGATCGTGCCGTCCAGTGGTATGCAGGGTGTACGTTTGTTGCATATGGGCAGTCGCGACACCGAGCGTTATTTTCGTGTGCGCTTCATCCCGGTGGTGCCGGAAAAAGAAGATGAATTCGCCGTGTCCGGAAATGAACGCGAGGAGTACAAAAAGACGCTGTCGGCTGGAGTCAACATCATGACCGGCTTCGGCACGGTATTTTTTGTACGGCCGGGCAATGCGCGTTTCGATAGCGTGATCGACAACAGCCCCGAACATTATCGCTTGCGCAACAACGGCAACACGGTGGTGGTGATCGACGAGTTTCGTAACTGTGCGCTGAAAAACGAGAGCGAATGCGAGCCGACCACCAAGCACCATATTCTGGCGGGCAAGAGCTTTGAGTTCGAGAAAAAGACCGGGCGCGAGTACCGCTTCAATCTGGTTGAAGGCACCAGCAAAAAAGCGCTGCGTGTCGCCAGTAATTAATGGCCGGTCTTTTGAGGCAACAGGTAACTGACATGAACAAGCAATCGGCCATCGCCATGTGGTTAGGCATCACGGCACTGATGAGTTCACTGGCTTTCGGTGCGCGTGAAGAGCACATCTTCCAGGTGTCGGTGGATATTCCGACCCTGGGCTTTTACGTAATACCGGCCGAATCCAACTGGATTCATCTGGAACAGACTTTACCCTGGAACATCAACACTTCCACGCTGGAGGGGCTGCGCAAGAATTTCGACGTCAAACACGACACCAGCGCGATTGAAGCGCGGCTGGATGCGGAGCCCTACCTTTCCAACGGGCGTGACGAGCAGAACATCTATTTGCGCGTCAGCTTCAACGGCACAGAACTGAGCCACGGTTCCCAGCCCCGACAAGTGGTGTCTGTTGCACAGGCTACTGCGGGCGGACGCTTCCCTCTGCAGATAGAGCCGAAAGTACCTGTCGGCGGATACAAACCGGGCAACTATTACGGCAGCGTGCAGTTGGTCTTCAACGCGGCGGCACCCTGAATGCGCATGATGTGCGAGGTGCCTGGTCGCAAGGCCAAGGGATTGATATCGACTCTCCCGAGTTTGAACGGGTTTTCTGGAGGCAGGCAAAAATGAACGTCATACGTTCTTTCGAATCGGGAACTCGTCGATGGTTATGGCAAGCACTGATAGTCGGGTTGATTGCTTGTCCAGCCCGGGCCGAGCAGGTGGAGATCACGGCCTTGTTCAAACCCGACTCGGCGCGACCGCAACTGAACAGGTTCAAGAACACCACGCCTCCCGGTGGTTATTGCGCTAGCTATCCGGATCAGTGCGCAGACAACCAGATGTTCAGTCTGCAAGTGCCCATTCAATTCAATTCAAGTGGGGCGATTCTGGCGAATCATGCCTCTGAGCGTCAGGGCGCCATGTTGAAAGTACCGGCGCAATGGCGTGAGCTGGCCATTCATCATGAAACGACAGGTGAACCAGAGGTCGTCAGGGTTCGAATTGCGGGTATCGGTTCCAGCTATGAGACCGAGGATGTGATGAAACTGGTCGGTGGTACCGACGATTACCGCAGGGCGCACAATCTTCTGTGGGGATCGAGTTGGGTTAACAGCCCCTTACCGTGCCTCTATAGCGGAGTGGGTTGGTACACCAATACCACCTATGGTTTTTTCTGGAAAACACCGTCTGAAGCAGTATGCGCAAAGCAAGCAAAGTTCGATGTGCCCTGGTTGCGTTTACAGCATCTCGATTTTGCCTATGAGTTGGAAACACCCAACCCGTTGAAAATGTCATCGGGGCATTATCTGGGCTCACTGACCTATACCGTCGGACCCAACGGTGATTTCGATTTTGGTGATGTCATGCTGCCTAGCAGTTCGGCATTGACCCTGAGTTTCAATCTCGACGTGCAACACACCCTCAAGGTCGACATTCCTCCCGGTGGCGACAAGGTAAAACTGGTGCCGGCGAGTGGCTGGCCTGCGTGGCTGCAGTCCGGGCGCAAACCGGTGCGATTGTTCCGCGACCAGACGTTCAACATCTCGGCATCGTCGCGTTTCAGAATGAGCCTGGAATGCGAAATCATTCAACTGTTCAACTGCATGATCCGCGACCCGGTTTCCCAGCGTACGGCGGTGGTGCAGGTGAGTGTCAGCTTGCCTGGCGGGCTGACGGATCTGGCGGGGCAGCCGGTCAGTCGCCAGCCATTACGCATAGGTCTGGGGCAGGAACGTCAGGTGTTTCAGCCCGGCTTTTACGTAGACCGGGCACCCGGCGTGCTGCACTTTGAAATGTCGCCTTTTTACGTGAATCAGATCGTCCAGTCGGGGGAGGCCGCTCGCTATATCGGCAACATCACGGTGATCTGGGATTCCGAAGTCTAACGGTCTGTATCGGTAACCTGATGGCGGAACCGAAGCCGCCATCAGGTTGCTTTCGTCTACTGCCTGGCCTGCCTCAACGCTGTACGGGTCAAACGTCTCGAAAGTTCTTTTTCTTCGTCACCGAGGTCCACGAGCAGTCGGTCGAAAGTCGCATCGCTGATGGGCGCATCGGCAAAGACCACTGTCGCCGGTACGGGAAGATCATTCATCAGTTCCTTCAGTCGATCGCGCAGTTCGGTGCGTCGAGCCTCCGGCAATCGCGTTGACTCGAGCCATTCACGCTGGGTGGCGCGCAATGTTTCGAGCATTTCGTACTTGTCCAGCTGGAGCTGTTTGTTCGCTTCAATCTGGATTGGATATGTTTCGCTCAAGTAGGTCTCCCAAAAATTTTGCTCGAGCATTTTGTTGACCAGACCATCACCCTCGCTCAGTGTCAGCACCGTCTCATAGGCCTGATCGATCATGCTGTCACTGACGCCCGATACGGGCCTGTACAACATGCCTTGAGATTGCCATGGCAATTCCAGCCGGTCAGCCAGACCTGTCTGATAGGCCAGATAGACTTCCACATCGTCCGGGTTGCCTTGCCGGCTGGTGACATCGGCCCGGGCAATTTCATTGACCAGGTCCAGTCGCGCGGCGCCTTTGGCCAGGGTCACCAGCTTGATTTGCAACTGTGCCGGATCGGTGGAGTACGAATAGGCCTCGGAGGCGAGCACATTGATGCCCATGCTGTTGAACAATTGTGCCCCTGCATCGGCACAATCCACTGGTGCGATGGCCATGGTGTACAGTTTTTCCCGTAGTTGGGTATCGAGGTAAACGGCATCGAGCATACGGACGACACGTTGCACCAGTTGCCTGCGGGCAGAGCCACCGCGCTGATAGTCAGCAGAGTTTGGTATCTCTATCAGTACGCGTATGAATTCATATGACAGAGGGTCGTCAGTCAGTTCCGACCATTGGCTGACCCGCTCTACTCCCCAGCCGGGTACATCGGTCCAGGACTCCGGGCTGACCAGTCCGAAATTCAGGTTAATTCCGCTGTCGGCGTGGGTGGCTGACTCGGGAGGCAACCCCAGCGAACGGCGTATTTCCTGATACCGCACCAAATTCAGTTCGGACAGCCTGTCGACATCCAGTCGGGTACGCGCGATGACCCAGGCTTGCGGTGAACCGGGCACAACCTCCGGGATCAAGTCGACGGGATTTCCCCGCATGTCCAGGAGAAAGCCGCGTGGCCGGGTTTTGGACAATGTGCCTTCTGGCCATGTCGTCAGCCCGGTGTTTTTCAACGCGACGACTTTCAGTCTCTGCATGCGGCCAATATCGGGCGAGCACGCCAAAGGATTGCCCTCGAGTCTGAGTATTTCCAGATAGGTCAGATTCTTCAAGTCCACGACAGCGGATGCGTCCAGCACGATAGTGTTGTCACTTAACTGCAGCCGTTCCAGTCGGTGCATGGCGGCGACACTTTTAGGCAGGCCGGTCAGTTCGCAGCCTCTGGCACTCAGTTCGCGAAGGTACCGGAAGTCTTTCAACAAGCCATTCGCTTCACTGGAAAACCGGACCTTATCGAGTTTCAGAACCATGATTTTTTCCAGAAACCTGTTCAGTTCCGGTGGGCGTTTTGACCACCAGACCTGCAAGTCCAGTGATGACATCTCCCTGGACAGATCCAGTGCGTAGCTGTCCGGATTCATACGTCCGGTGAGGCCGGTTTTTTTTCGCTCGAAGCAATCGATCAGGCGTTCTGCGATGTGTTGACCGCCACCGTCACGAAACTCGAGGCTGCCGGGTCCCCAGGTGTTCGTGTGCTGAAACTCCCAGCGATTGAGGATCACCCGTAATTCATCGAGGTCGCTCTCACGTTGTTCGATGGCGTTGAGAGGCTGCCCTTTTGCGATCAGGGCCTCGGCAAACGCATCGACCTCGTCATCGCTGAAGTCAGAGTGCAGGTCTTGAATGCGCTGATGCAGGGTTTCTCCGCCGCGACTGGTGCAGGCACCGCGCACCAGAAATGTGTTCTCGTGTCGGGCCACTGCCCGGATGGGCGGGGCTGCAAGAATTTTCCTGCGCTCTCTGGGCGGCGCGGACTTGGCGATAAGCCACTGGCGGAAAAATTCGGCGTCGCCCGGTTTGTAACCCAAGGTGTTTTGACCATGGTGTTCGGTGGCATTGAGAAGGGCTTCAAGAAGGTTGTCAGCCCCATGAACAGGTTGATTCGATTCATCACGAACCTGGTATTTACCTGACTCGTCTCGAATCAACACCCGAACTCGCGGAGCGTCCTCGCGCCCAGCCGCGCAACGAAGATCGCCATCAAAGGCGATCTGACGAATTTCAATTCGCAAATCACCAAAGGTATCACTGTTGATCCGCAAGGTTCCCAGGATCAGCCGTTCTGTGTCGATACTGTTTGATGAGTCGTGGTACAGGCCTTGGGCGGCACGGACCGTTTGAGTTTCGAACTGAAGCTCCCGTGCCTGGCTTTTCAGGCGCAGTGGCAGACGATTGTGTCGCGCGATTTGTTGGTGTTCGGAGGCTGTGGCGCCAGCCATGATTTTTTCCGCGATACTTTCTGGCAGTTCGGGAAAGTCGCTGAACAGCAGCATGATCTCGGCGGATCGGGGTGCGCTTGTCGCGTCATCAAGACCAAGGCGTTGCAGGGTATCGGTCAGCAGCGGCGGGGGAGGACTGTTCTCTAAGTGCATCCGGCGCAGAGCTGCATCCTCGGTACCGCTGATCTGCCGGACTCGCTCCAGTTGGGCATCACTGAAGCCTTTGGTTGTATGGCCCAGGCGTCGCATCAGGGTCGAGCCTTCCCACAGGCGTGGGTTTTCCGTTTCGCAGACCCAGGCACCGTGAGCGTTGTGCCGCAGCATGGGGGCATAGGCGCGGGGGCGCTCCGGATGCAGGATGCGGTGTTGTCCGGTGAGCGGATCTTGTTTTAACTCGAACAACTGGCCATTCAATGGCAGCAGTTGTTTTTCCCGGTGCTGATAAATGCCCAGGCGATCCGGTTTGGCCTCTCCAGGCAATGTGTACGATTGATGGTAGGGCGAGAGGTCAGGATTCCATAACCGCGTTTGACCATTCACCAGTTGAACCGGTTTGAGTCTTTCGAAAAATGGCGAGAGTTTCGCCCGTGCTGCGTTGCCCAGCGTAGAACCTGCGGTGAATGCCGCCAATTGCACGACGCTTTCCAACACACCGAGTACCTGTTCACCAGCCTCCGCCAAACGGTCTTCGGCAAGATCGACAACGCCCTCGACCACTTCTTCAGTCAGTTGCAAAGCGGTGTACACCAACATCAGCTCGCCCAGCCCGGGAACCAGCGGCGTTACCACCAGCAGGGCTATATTGAGCATGTCGGAGAGCAACTTTTCCAGGTTATCCCACCACGACCAACGAGCCATGCGGTCGGCGTACTCGGTGGAAATGGCAATTTCCCGTGCGTCGTTGAGAATCTTGTTCAGCGTCTGTCGATAGAGGTAGCCCCACAGGTCACCGCTGAAGAGCATCTCGCGACTTTCGTGAAAGTTTTCCAGGTGGAACTGCAAGTTGGGGTTGTCCAATGGTGCCTCTCGCCAGTTGGGCAAGCCGGACCCCGGTGTGGTGTGTTGCCATTTGACCTTGCTCAGACGGTCATTCAACCCGGCAAAAAAATGCCCTCGTTGTTGATGGGCAACAAACTGACTGAAGAACTGTTGGTAGCGTGTGGCTGATTGCGTGTCGCGCAGTTGCCGCGTCAGTTCATCCATGAATTCCAGCGACGATGGATATTGTTTGAGCGGATGCTCCGGATCGTGGGGGACGTACACGATCAGGGGAACGGGGACGCCGCTGGAGAAAGTGCCGGCGGCTATCACGATAATGCCGCTCAGGCGTGCATCCATCATGACCAGGTTGTAGTAGCCCACAGGCTGGCCATTCCATTTCAGCTGTGCGCGGTCTTCAAGTATCCCCTGCACCACGTCATAGGCGTCCTGGCTAAGGTCTTTTTTCATCAGAGCCATGTGTGCCGCAACACTGAGTGCGGACTTCTGGCTGAGTACGACCTTGTGGCGCAAGACGTTGCTGACCACCCTGTCAGGCGAAAGCAAAAACTCCTTAAGGTGCTGCGCGTATCGGGCACCGATGTTCAGTTCGCGACACAGGGATTTGTATTGCTCGATGCTGATTTTGTGCTTGAGGTGTTTTATCGCGAAATGGCCGCGGGCGTCGGGCCGGGTAATGAACTCGGAGTCTGTGGTGAAGGTTTCGCCGCTGGAAAAATTGTGCAGCGCGGCATCGAGCAGGGATACGGTTCGGCTCTGTGTGCCAGATGCAAAGTCATGCACCCACCAGGATGTATCGGCCGGGGCGTACAGACGCAGCCAGATTTGCTCTACGTCCTCATCGACATCGAAGCGGTCCTTCAAGGCTTGCTGTAGCAAAGGTTTGGCGAAGGCCTGAAGATCTTGCAGATTAGTCAGGGCTTTATCGACGCCATTCTGAGCATTCCAGGCCAGTTTGATCGTGTTTTTCAGGGGCCGATGCGTATTGGCAGAAGCATTTCGGTACCAGTCAGGCATTGCCAGCGTGATGGTCTTCAATGCCTCGACGCGCCGTACTGATGTTTTCAGCAACCACGCAGGGATCGCCGTTTTGACCCTCTCATAGTGGACGCTTTTACCTGTAGAGGCGGGTGGTGCCTGATCGTCTGCGCGGTTACGCGTCAGGGGGAGAATGGGCATAGCTTGATCGTCCGTGATCAACAGTGGAACGATCAGACTAGCTATCGGTCATGAGCAAAAAAAGCTCAAAGATTGGTTTGAAATACCTGCTGTCCTGGCTCGAACACCCGAAAATCAAAGAGTAAAAAATATATAACTACCACCACATCATGCTCGACTGTTGATCCTCGATCAGCGGCCTGCTGTCGTCACGCCGGGCTGACACATGGTGTGAGTGCCAGGTTGCAGATACGGCGAGAGGATCGGTGCCATGCCCTTGAGCACTTGCACTGGCAGCGCTGAGGTGAATTTGAAGTTTTCCGCCGAGCGCCCGGGGACGAACGCCGTCAGCGTGCCGAAATGGCTGTCGCCGATGTAGAACACGAATGTCGCCGTACGGTTGATCGACTTCGAACTGAGAATCCGCCCGCCGGTCCCGAAGGCTTCGATGCGGTTGTCGCCGGTGCCGGTCTTGCCGCCCATGACCAGCGGAGTGCCGTCAGCCGTCTTGAAACTGCCGGAAACACGTTTCGCGGTGCCGGAGTCCACCACTTGCGAAAGGGCTTCACGCATGGCCGTGGCAACTTCCGAAGGCATCACTCGTTTGCCGACATGCGGGTCGTTGGTCAGTCTGGTTTCGTAGGGCGTACCGGCAGCAAAGTGCAGGCTGTCGATACGCAGGGTTGGCATGCGCACGCCGTCGTTGAGGATGGTGCCGATCAGCTCGGCGAGTGCAGCGGGGCGGTCGCCGGAGCTGCCGATAGCAGTGGCCAGCGACGGCACCAGGTGATCGAACGGATAACCGACTTTCTGCCAGCGCTGGTGAATCTCCAGGAACGCCTCGATCTCCAGCATGGTGCGAATGCGGCTATCGCGGGCGCCCTTGTGTTTGCTCTTGAACAGCCAGCTGTAGACTTCCTGACGCTCGAACTGGCTGGCTTTGACGATCTGGCTGAATGTCGCGTCCGGGTTGTGCAGCAAATAGCCCATCAGCCACAGATCCAGCGGGTGAACCTTGGCGATGAAGCCCTGATCCGGCAAGTCATAGCTGCCCGGGCCGTAGCTGTCATAGAGGCGGATCAGCCGATCATCGGTGAGTTTTTCGGTGAGTTTGGCGCCTTTGAGGTGCGCGCGGACGAAGGTGTTGAAATCTTCCTGACTGGCATCCGGCAACAGATAGCGGTGTACGGCGGCCATGCGGATCGGCGTCGGACGCATGCTGTCGAGGAAGGTTTCCAGACGTGCCTGAGTGTCCTTGTTTTTGTACTTCTTCCAGAACTTGAGCAGGAATGAAGTGCCTTCGCGGTCGGCGAAATTCGCCAGGTATTCCTGGCGCCGTGGGTCGCGGTCGTCCTTGAGTAACTCGGCGCTGCTGTTGGGGCCGGAGTAGGTGGTGTAGCGCACGATGTCGCGCATCAGCCGAATGAACGGCAGGTTGATCGATTCGCGCAGGGCATCGCGCAGCGTCGGAATGCGGCCGTTGTCCTCGTTGCGGAAGTTGTGGAACACGTGCAAGCCGCCACCGGTAAAGAACGCCTCGCCGGGACTGGCCGAGTATTTGCGGTCGAGGGCGGCGCCGAGCATCGGTTGCAGGCTGCGATCCTTGTTCTGGATCAGGTAGTCGACGACCCAGCGGCTGAGACGATCCTGCTCGGGTACATCGACCTTCTTCAGCTCGGGTACAGACATGCCGCCGTACTTGTCATGCAGTTCGGAAATGATTTGCAGGTAAGTGGTGAGTACGCGCATTTTTGCGGTCGAGCCGAGTTCGAGTTTGCTGCCCTCGTTGATGTCGAACGGCTGGTCGGTGCTGTCGGTCTGTACCCGCACCCGCGAGCCGTCCGGGGTCAGCTCAAACAAGGTAAAACTGTAACGCACTTGAGTGGTGCTGGTGGGCGTGAGCAGGCGTTCGCCGAGCAAGCCGATTTGCGCGGCGAAGGCCGGGTCGGCGAGTTTTTTCAGGTACTCCGTGGCCTGGGTTTGCAGTTCGGTTTGCAAGGTGCTGGTGGCCGAGAGGTCAAGGCGATCGAGGTCGTAGAGCGGACGATTGAGCATCGACGCCAACCGACTGCGGGCGGCGCTGATGCCTTTGTTGGTTTCAATCGGCTGGATGGTCGGCTGGGTCTGCCAGTCGCGATAGCTGACCTTGGCGGCGAGCGCGGCGTCGGCCAGCCCGTTGTCGATCACCTCGTTCTGTTTGAGCAGACGCAGGTGGCTGTCGGTGAGGTCGGCGAGTTCTTCGCGACCCTTGTTCAAGTAGTGCGAAGGTCGGCGCTGGGCAATCATCAGCGAGAGCATTTCGCGCAGGGCCAGACCTTTGTCGGCCATGGTCTTCGGGTCGGTGGCGGGGCTGTTCAGCTGTTCGTTGGCCTTGTTGAAATCACTGCCGTACCAGACCCGTAAACCTTCGGCCATGCCGTGCACTTCGCCATGCCCTGGCACGGCGGAGAGCGGCACGCTGTTGAGGTAGTCGCGCACGATGTTTTGCCGTGCAACCAGAGTCTGCGCGCCGGGCTGATAGGCGCGCACGCTGGCAGAAATCATCTGGCGGATCTTCTCCGCGCCGGAGACCGTCAGGCCATCCGGTGAGTGGCGGTATTTCTCAAGTTGAGTCGCCAACGTGCTGCCACCGGCCGATTGTCCCGGCAGGTGCAGAAGTTTTGCCACTTGCGACCACGCGGCCATGCCGAAACGCGGCCAGTCCACCGCCGGGTTGGCGAGCGGTTGTTTGGGATCGAGCAAAAAGCGGTTCTCGATGAACAACAGGCTATTGACCACCGATGGCGGTATGGCGGCGAAACTCGAATAGAGTTGTTGCGGATAGTTGTACTGATAGACCGGCGCGGCGCGGCAGTCGGTGATCGACAGCCCGGCCTGAATTTTTTCCGGGTAGGGCACGAACAGGCCTTTGCCGGTATAGCTCAGCAATGCCGGGGAAAAACGCGTCTGCTCAGTGACCACATAATCGCGCTTGAGCAGACGCGGCAGGAATTCATCGAGAGAGCTGTAGCCCAGACGCAGGTCGAACGGGCCATTGCCCGGATAGCGAATCGCCTCGCTGGGACCTGGCTCCAACTGATATTTGAGCGACGCCGCGTACTGGCTGAGCTCACGGGACTGAAAACGTGAGGTGCGCATCTCCTTGCTCGCCGCCAGCCCGACGACGATCCCGATAATCAGCAACAACAAAAAGAAAGCCTTCCACCCATGCCGGTTACGGCGTGGTTTTTCAGGGACAGGCGCTTCATCCTCACGTTCAGTCGGAACCACGGCTTTACTCGAATCTGTCTGCCACAAAGCGCCCATAGTCGATTGATCCATTCACGCAGATTGATCGGACTTGAGTGAAGCTTAGACGGTGGATGGCGAGGGGGAAAAAATTGTGCGGGGTTTAGGGGGGGGCATTTCTGAAAAAAACTGGAACCACCACAGGGGAGTGTGAACTTCAGAGCCAACAGGCATCCCAGAGTGGATAGTCGCCAATCTTTTGCACCAGTCCTGCACGCAAGGGGTTGGCGACGATGTAGCGGGCGAATGGTTTCAAGTCCTCGCCGTCACGGATGGCCCGGTCGTGGTAGCCGGTTTGCCACAACGGACCGCGTCGACCGGTCTTTCTATTCACCGCTTGTGTGCAACGTGCCTTGATTGAACCTATTACATCACCAAGATTGTCCGCCCGTAACTGCATCAACCAATGAAAGTGGTCGGGCATCACTACCCACGCGATTGACTCTGCCAGACCTTGTTCGTGGGCCTGACGAAGTTGCGAGGCTAATAATCGGCCTGTTTGCCAATCAGAAAATACCGGTTGGCGTTTGTGAACCACTGAGGTGATTAAGTAGGCTCGGCCCGGCTCTGAATATCGGTTTAGACGTAAACGGTGGGAGTTGGGTTGGACTGGCACGTTCGCTTCCTTGCATTCGATAATCATCGTCATAACAAGGCTAGTACCCACTGAAAAACTTCGGTTCTGTAACTGTTGAGTGAATTTTCCGAATTTGCGGAAGTCCTTGTGGCGAGGGGATTTATCCCCGTTGGGCAGCGAAGCGGCCCCGAAACCTGCCAGCAAGTTTCTCCAGGTAAATCGCGTTTTACTGGTTTGCGACTGCTACGCAGCCGAACGGGGATAAATCCCCTCGCCACAGGTTATCTCTTGTGCGAGCGGATGCCGCGCAGGCCCGAGGCAGAGCTGTCAGTGCGGTAATACCACCAACGCAGGGGCATGACGGTGCACCATTGCTGTGCAATACTCCGCGGCCTTTTCGGGGGGAAGTATTCTTGCGGGAATCAGGTAATGCCTCTCCGTAAACCGCGGTTTTACCGCGATTTACCGCTGAATGTTGTGGCTTATAGAGTGAAAAATCCTGTCGGAACGTTTTTATACTGCACGCCCCGCTGATCTCGCAGGAGTTGTCCTGCCAGACGCGTTTGCCCACGAAGCAGGCGCGGTTTCGGGAAGTCGCGGCCTATCGGCCAACGCTTCGACACTCGGTGGTCATATCCAATAACAAGACGAGGTTGTACCCCTATGCCAGTCGGCAATCACCTGCCTCACGGCGAAACCGCTCAGGGCGGTCCGCTCAAACGCGAACTCGGCGAACGGCATATTCGCTTGATGGCGCTCGGTGCCTGTATCGGCGTCGGTCTGTTTCTCGGTTCGGCCAAGGCCATCGAAATGGCCGGCCCGGCGATCATGCTGTCCTACATCATCGGCGGTCTGGCGATCCTGGTGATCATGCGCGCCCTCGGCGAAATGGCAGTGCACAACCCGGTGGCCGGCTCCTTCAGCCGCTACGCTCAAGACTACCTCGGCCCGTTGGCGGGTTTTCTCACCGGCTGGAATTACTGGTTCCTGTGGCTGGTGACCTGCGTCGCGGAAATCACCGCCGTCGCCGTGTACATGGGCATCTGGTTCCCCGATGTACCGCGCTGGATCTGGGCCCTCGCGGCGCTGATCAGCATGGGTTCGATCAACCTGATCGCGGTAAAGGCCTTCGGTGAGTTCGAATTCTGGTTCGCCCTGATCAAGATCGTCACGATCATCGCCATGGTGCTTGGCGGCATCGGCATCATCGCGTTCGGCTTCGGTAATGACGGCGTGGCGCTGGGGATTTCCAACCTGTGGACGCATGGCGGCTTCATGCCGAATGGCGTGCAGGGCGTGTTGATGTCGCTGCAAATGGTGATGTTCGCCTACCTCGGCGTCGAGATGATCGGCCTGACTGCCGGTGAAGCGAAGAACCCGCAGAAGACCATTCCCAACGCGATCGGCTCGGTGTTCTGGCGGATTCTGCTGTTCTATGTCGGCGCGCTGTTCGTGATCCTGTCGATCTACCCGTGGAACGAAATCGGCACTCAGGGCAGTCCGTTCGTGATGACCTTCGAACGTCTGGGGATCAAGACCGCCGCCGGCATCATCAACTTCGTGGTGATCACCGCTGCGCTGTCGTCCTGCAACGGCGGCATCTTCAGCACCGGGCGCATGCTCTACAGCCTGGCGCAGAACGGCCAGGCCCCGGCCGGTTTCGCCAAGACCTCGAACAATGGCGTGCCGCGTCGGGCGCTGCTGCTGTCGATTTTCGTGCTGTTGCTGGGCGTGTTGCTGAACTACATGGTTCCGGAAAAAGTCTTCGTCTGGGTCACCGCGATTGCCACCTTCGGCGCGATCTGGACCTGGGTAATGATCCTGCTGGCGCAACTGAAATTCCGCAAAGGCCTGAGCGCCAGCGAGCGTGCCGGCCTGAAGTACAAGATGTGGCTGTACCCGGTCAGTTCGTATCTGGCGCTGGCGTTTTTGGTGCTGGTAGTCGGCCTGATGGCCTACTTCCCGGACACCCGCGTGGCGCTGTATGTCGGCCCGGCATTTCTGGTGCTGCTGACAGTGTTGTTCTACGTGTTCAAGCTGCAACCGACCAATGTGTCGCAAGGTGCGGTGCGTTCGGCTTCGTAAGATGTAATGCCTGAAACACCAGAAAGCCCCGGTCATTTGGCCGGGGCTTTTTTGTTTTTGAGCCACTTGTCAGAAAGACCACCGCGAATCGATTTCAGGCGCAGTGTCATGTTCCAACGTTCATGAATAGTTGAATCCAGCGCACAGGGGCGCAGGTATGAGGATGAGCGATTTTCTCGTTCGTGAACTCGGCCGTCGGCAGGTCGTGCTGTTCTTCCTGTGCGCCACGATGTTGTACATCCTGCCGTTGATCCTCGCCGACTTCCCTTACATCGACGACAACTGGCGCACGCTCGCCGCCGGTAATGCCTGGGCCGGGCAGGGGCGGCTGTTTGCCGATTGGCTGTATGAAGCCCTGACCTTCACCGGCGCCGCGCCGAACATCTTTCCATTGCCACTGTTGCTGGCCACATTGGCCATGAGCCTGGCACTTACGCGCCTGACCTTTCACTACTTCCCGGAACCGACGCTGAGTTGCTGTCTGGTGCCGTTGCCACTCTGGTACAACCCGTTCCTGCTGCAGAACCTGTCCTATCAATATGACGGCCCGATCATGGCGCTGAGCCTGGTCGCGGTGATCTACGCAATTACCTTCAACGGTTCAACCCGAGCGCAACGATGGCTGGTTCCAGCGTTGCTGCTGGCGCTGGCTATCGGGCTGTATCAGATCAGCCTCAATGTGTTTCTCGGCTTGTGCGCGGTGGAATTGCTCAGGGCGATTCAGTGGCGGACGTCTTGGTCACAGGTCGGTGAATTGCTTGGAGCGAAGTTCGCGCAACTGTTGCTGGGGCTGCTGATTTACTGTGTCACTGCCTATCCGTTCATGGAGTCCGGGCGCGGCGAGATGTTGAACTGGAACGCCGATCCGTTGCTGCAAATCGGCATCAGTCTCGGGCGTGTACTGGAAAAGGTCACGCTGTTGCTGCATGGCGGATATGCGTGGGTATTCGCCGGGTTGGTGTTGTGTGCGCTGGTTGGTGGTGCGCAACTGAGCAAGCAGGTTATCGGGCAGCCTGTGCGGCAAAGGAAAAGCGCAGTTCCGGGCCTGATTTGCCTATTGATAGTGCTACTGCTGGTGCTGCTGGTGCCGGGCATCACTCTGCTGTTTGAAAACTTCAATGAAGGTGCACGCACGTTGATGGGTTTTGGCGTGCTGCTGCTGGCGCTGTTCTATCTCGCGTATCAGGCCTTGGCGTCCGGTCACCGCCGATTGCCATTGCTGTTGATCATTCCGCTGCTGGCGACCCTCTCGCTGTCCTTTGCTTATGGTCGAGTGCTGAGCCTGCAAAAAACCTTTGCCAGCGCCGCGCTGTACAGCCTGAGCCGCGACATCGGCGGCCATCGTGAACTGCGCGAAGCCAAGCGGATTTATCTTTCTATAGGGTATTCCGATCACTGGC
The DNA here is from genome assembly GCF_052567255.1 of Pseudomonas sp. McL0111. Lineage (NCBI taxonomy): Bacteria > Pseudomonadati > Pseudomonadota > Gammaproteobacteria > Pseudomonadales > Pseudomonadaceae > Pseudomonas > Pseudomonas sp. McL0111. Next base: position 2,825,038 of record NZ_CP199585.1, read on the forward strand.
TGATCGGCGCTGCCGGCTCATTCAAACGGCTGCCGGTTCTGCCTTATCTGCTCAATATCGACTACTACATGCTCGCGGAAAATCTGCCGGGTGCAGGCATCAGCAACGTGGTTGCCGAGCGAGAGCGGCGTAACGCTACGCACGTCGGCTATCTGGGTTATCCACCGCTGGTGGAGAGCCAGTTTTATCGAATAATTCTGCTCGGCGATTACGCTTTTATCGTGATCAAGGAGCCACCGAAGATCAGATCATTGCACTGGTAAATCCTTTGCTTATACGAATGACCGTTCGTCGAAATCAACCGTTTACCTGTAATTGTTGACAGTAGACCGGGCTTTCGCAATGCCCTAGTTTTGAGGTCCGCTAAGTTGATAAAGGGCAGGGTCCGCGATGAAGGGAATTCCCGCGCTGGCGGTAATCGGAATCGCCGATGGCCTGATTCATTGGCAGATTTTTTTCGTGCTGTGCAGCGCAGTCGGACTCAAGCAGGCAGCCAGTAACTTTGCTGCGTTTTGCGTGGCGGCGACGTTTTCGTTTTATGTGAATGCGTTGTACACCTTCGAGGCTCGAACTTCGGTATCGGCGTATTTGCTGTTCATCTGCCTGATGGGCGGATTGAGTTTTGGCGTGGGCTCGTTCGCCGATGCACATAACTTGCCCGGGCTGGTAACCGTGGCAGTGTTTTCGGCATTGAATCTTTCGTTGGGTTACGGCTTTTTTCGCTTTGTGCTGTTTCGCGAACGCTTGGTTTGAGGCGTCAGCCTGCGGAGCAGACTGACGCGTTCACTTTTATGCAGCCGCCACATCCTGCGGCTCAAAACTATCGGCCCGAGCCATCTGCCACATCCGCGAATAGAACGCGCCGTTTACTTCGCCAGTGAGTAATTCACCCGGTTTCAGGAACACATGCAACTCCGAGAACAGTTTGATCTCGGTCGCCGACATGCGCCGCACCAGATGCTTGGCCGACAGTTGCGATGGGTGTTCAAGACCGGCAGCGGCGAGCATCTCGGCCAGCGCTTTCAACGTGTTGCGGTGGAAGTTGAACACCCGCTGCGCCTTGTCCGGCACCACCAGCGCACGTTGGCGTAAAGCGTCCTGAGTGGCGACGCCAGTCGGGCATTTGTTGGTGTGGCAGCTTTGCGACTGGATGCAGCCGATGGCGAACATGAAGCCGCGTGCCGAGTTGGCCCAGTCGGCGCCGATGGCCAGCACACTGGCGATGTCGAAGGCACTGACGATCTTGCCGCTGGCGCCGAGTTTGATCTTGTCGCGCAGATTCAGGCCGACCAGAGTGTTGTGGACGAACAGCAGGCCTTCGCGCAGTGGTACGCCGATATGGTCGGTGAACTCGACCGGTGCTGCGCCGGTGCCACCTTCCTTGCCGTCGACCACGATGAAGTCTGGGAGGATGCCGGTTTCCAGCATGGCTTTGGCGATGCCCATGAACTCCCACGGATGGCCGAGGCAGAATTTGAAGCCCACCGGTTTGCCGCCGGACAGTTCGCGCAGTTGCTGGATGAACTGCATCATTTCAATCGGCGTGGAAAACGCGCTGTGGCGTGACGGCGAGATGCAGTCTTCGCCCATCATGATGCCGCGAGTCTCGGCGATTTCTTTGGTGACTTTGTGCTTGGGCAGAATCCCGCCGTGGCCGGGTTTGGCGCCCTGGCTCATCTTGATTTCGATCATCCGCACTTGTGGGGTTTGCGCCTGCGCGGCGAAGCGTTCCGGGTCGAAACGGCCGTCGCTGGTGCGGCAACCGAAGTAGCCGCTGCCCAGTTCCCAGGTCAGGTCGCCGCCGTTCTCGCGGTGATACGGGCTGATGCTGCCTTCGCCAGTGTCGTGGGCGAAGTTGCCGAGTTTCGCGCCTTGGTTCAGTGCACGAATGGCGTTGGCGCTGAGCGAACCGAAGCTCATCGCCGAGATATTGAACACCGACGCCGAGTACGGCTGGGTGCACTGCGGGCCACCGACGGTGACGCGGAAACTGTTCGGGTCAGTCAATGGCGCCGGGCGCATCGAGTGACCGATGAATTCGAATCCGGATTGATAGACATCGATCAGCGTGCCGAACGGTTTGTCGGCGCTTTCGTTCTTCGCTCGCGAATACACCAGCGAACGCTGGGCACGGGAGAAGGGCAGGGCGTCGCTGTCGGATTCCAGCAGGTACTGGCGGATTTCCGGGCGGATGCCTTCGACGAGGTAGCGGATGTTGCCGAGGATCGGGTAATTGCGGCGCACCGCGTGCGGGCTCTGCAGCAGATCGAAGATACCCAGCAGGCTCAGGACGCCGGTGACGGCGGTGATCGGCCAGAGCCAGTCGTGTTCAAGAAAGGGCAGGCTGGCGAGGGTGAAAATCACGCAGACGGCAAAGAAGGCGTAGCGGCTCAGGAGTGACAGGCTCATACGGTTTCCCTGGTTCGGACTCGGATGTTTGCAGCGCTGTGGAGCGGGCTTTTGTGGCGAGGGGATTTATCCCCGTTCGGCTGCGAAGCAGTCGCCAAACCATTGAACTCGGTGTATCTGCTGCACCGCAGTTGCCGGTTTCGGGGCGGCTTTGCCACCCAACGGGGATAAATCCCCTCGCCACGGAAATCTGCTCCCGCAGAAAGTGTTTCAGTGCTGTTTCAGGCGTTTTGCGCCTGAAGAAAAATCGAAAACAGCTCTGACTGGGATTTGATCCCCAGCTTGCTGTACATGTGTTTCTTATGGACTTTCACGGTTTCGACAGAGATTTCCAGCTTACGGGCGATTTCTTTACTGGAGCAACCGCTGAGCATCAAACGCCCGACGTCCAGTTCCCGGGCGGTCAGTTGCGCGCCCTTGAGTTGTTGCACCGAAGCCTCCAGTTGTACCCGCCAGTCCGCAGGTGCGGGGGAGACGGCGAGGGCCACGGTTTCGTTGATTTCGTAAGGCAGGCGCTGGCGCAACAGGCCCAGTACCCACGGCTGAATCAGCGACAGCAGGGCAATCTGTTCGACGCTGAAACGCTGTTTGCTGCCCAGCGACAGGCACAGTGTGCGCTCGCCTTCGAGCTGACAATTGAACTGGATTTCGTCGGCGACCACATTCAGACGAAAGTATCGCTGGTAATACTCGGTCAGCTCGAAATGCTCCGGTGCCACCTCCGACAGACGATACAAACCGGTGCGCGACTGCTCGCGGCAGGCGATGTAGAACGGATCGAGCAGGTACAGACCGCGCAGATAATCCTGAAACAACTGGTCGGGGCTGCCGTCCACTCCGGGACATTCGGCGAACACCTGCGGGTGTTGATCGGCACTGAACAGCAGCACCACCCAGCTATCGAACGCTACGTATTGGTCGAGCAGACGCACCAGTTGCGCCCAGAAATTCGGCTTGTCGAGCGCGTCGATCAGCTGCCCGACGGCGCGGTGCCAAGTGATGTCGTCAAACGAAAGTGTCATCAATCTACCCCTATCGGGTTACCCCGGCCGCGTGATTCCCTGGCCGGTCGGATGCGAAGCATACTGGCCCACAGACAGCCGCCGGGCAATCTTTCAGCGTCCGGCACCAGAACAGGGACTCCCCATGAAAGTCGAACTCGCCCAACTGGCGGTCCGTGACAATGGCACGGCGTACAACCTCGAACGCGCACTGGCGGCGATTGCAGCCTGCGCTGCCGACACGCAATTGATCGTGTTTCCGGAAACTCACCTGATGGGCTTCCCGACCGCCGAAACCGTTGCGCAGACCGCCGAACCGCTGGACGGCCCGACTGTCAGCGCGGTGTTGACCGCCGCCCGCGAACGCAACATTGCCGTGGTCATCGGCATGGCCGAGAACGACAACGGCCGGTTCTTCAACACCACGCTGCTGATCACCCCGCAAGGCATCGCCCTGAAATACCGCAAGACGCACCTGTGGGCCTCGGATCGCGGAGTGTTTGAGGCCGGCGACCGCTACGCCACTTGCGAGTGGAACGGGGTGCGGGTCGGTCTGTTGATCTGCTACGACATCGAGTTCCCGGAAAGCGCCCGGGCGCTGGCGCAACTCGGCGCTGAATTGCTGATCGTGACCAACGGCAACATGGACCCGTACGCGCCGACCCACCGCACCGCGATCATGGCCCGGGCTCAGGAAAACCAGGCGTTTGCGCTGATGGTCAATCGGGTCGAGGCGGGTGATGACGGTTTGATGTTTGCTGGCGGCAGTGCGCTGGTTGATCCGTTGGGGACGTTGTTGTTCGAGGCCGGGCGGGAGGAAGGTCAGTTCAGCGTTGAGCTGGATTTCGGCCAACTGGCGGATGCGCGCAAGGATTACCGCTATCTGGATGATCAGCGGTTGAAGTTGCCGGGGGAGGTTGTGCAGCACGCTAATGGATTGCGGGAGCTGCTGATTCCTTCGCGCTGATCCGGATTCTGTTTCGATCGGGCTGACGCCTTCGCGGGCAAGCCCGCTCCCACAGTGTCCGTGGAAAACACCCAAACCCCTGTGGGAACGGGCTTGCCCGCGAAGAGGCCAGTCCAGACAACACACTTGCTTGAACCCTAAAAAAACAAACAACACCCGAAAAATTTGCCGAATCCGGCTCTGCCATAAATCCAATAAAATTCGGAGTAATTCGCTCATGGCTCGTTTGCAACGCACCCTGACACTGGGGTCGGTGACGCTGTTCGGCATCGCCTACATGACGCCGATCATTGTCCTCGGCACCTTCGGCATCCTCGCTCAATCCACTGCCGGCATGGTGCCCGCCGCGTATCTGGCGGCACTGGTGGCGATGTTTTTCACCGCCATGAGTTACGGACGCATGGCCGCCGCTTTCCCGGTCGCCGGTTCGGCCTACAGCTATGTACGCAAGGCGATCAGCCCGAAACTGGGGTTTATCGCCGGTTGGGCGGTGCTGCTCGATTATCTGTTTTTGCCCATGGCGATCTGGCTGATCGGTGCGGCGTATCTCGCCTCGGCCTTCCCGTCGATCCCGCAGTGGATCTGGGTGCTGGCGTTCATCGGCATCACCAGCGCGATCAACATCATCGGCCTGAAACTGGCCAACGGCATCAACGCCTTGCTGATGCTGATTCAGTTTCTGGTGCTGATCGCTTTCGTCGCGCTGTGCGTGCACTACGTCGGCGGTGATGCGAGCACGCCGTTGTGGTCGATCAAACCGTTCTTCAATGGCGACATGCAAATGCCGTTGATCATGAGCGGCGCGGCGATTGCCTGTTACTCGTTCCTTGGTTTCGACGCGGTCAGCACCCTCACCGAAGAAACCCGCGATCCACGTCGCACCATCCCTCGGGCGATCATGCTTATCACGCTGATCGGCGGACTGATTTTCGTCGGTGTGTCGTACTTCGTGCAGATCGCTCATCCGTCGTTCCAGTTCGACAGCGTCGACTCGGCAGCCTATGAAATTGCGCGCAATATTGGCGGCGACTTGTTCGTTTCGATCTTCCTCATCGGGTTGATCGTCGGCCAGTTTGCTTCGGGGCTTTCGGCTCAGGCCAGCGGCTCGCGGTTGTTGTTCGCGATGGGCCGCGACGGCGTGTTGCCGAAATCGTTTTTCGGCACGCTGCATGCGCGCTTCGGCACCCCGGTCAACAGCATCCTGCTCTGCGCCGTAGTGGCATTACTGGCGCTGAAACTCGACGTGACCACCTCAACCTCGTTCATCAACTTCGGCGCGTTTCTGGCGTTCAGTCTGGTGAATCTGTCGGTGATTTTTCACTACTGGATCGGCGGCGATAAAAAAGGCCTGCGTGAGCTGGTGCTGTTTTTGATTTTCCCGTTCATTGGTCTGGTCGCGGATCTGTGGCTGATGGTCAGCCTCGACCATCTAGCGGTGTATCTGGGCCTGAGCTGGCTGGCGATTGGTGTGGTGTATCTGGCGGTACTCACTGGCGGCTTCCGCCGTCAGCCGCCGGAAATGGATTTCCAGGAAGCCACCTGATCTGGGAAACTTGGCGTTTTTCGAGCCAGGGATTTGCTTTCATGTCGTCTACGCCTTTGATCCGAATTGCCGCCGCGCTGCTACTCCGCGCGGACGGCAAGACTCTATTGGTACGCAAACGCGGCACCACGGCGTTCATGCAACCGGGGGGCAAGATCGAAGCGCATGAGTTGCCGGTGCATGCGCTGGCGCGGGAGCTGGAAGAGGAGTTGGGGTTGGAGATTGATTCGGCGCAGGCGACTTTTCTTGGGCAGTTCTCGGCACCTGCCGCCAACGAGCCGGGGTTTATCGTTCAGGCTGAAATCTTCCAGCTGATGATTGATAGTGAAGTCTCACCCGCCGCGGAAATCGAAGAAGTGATCTGGGTTGATCCGGCCACTGATCCTGCGGTGGAGCTGGCGCCATTGACACGCGACCTGATCCTGCCGTTTTATCGCAGTTCGCTGACGGCTATTGCCTGATCAATCACGCCAAGGACGCCTCACCATGATTCCGCTGCAAGACTTGCTGATCTTTGCTGCCGCAGCATTGCTGATGGTGCTGACGCCGGGGCCGAACATGATCTACCTGATCTCGCGTTCGATCTGTCAGGGACGCAAGGCCGGGGTGACGTCGTTGTTGGGGGTGGTGGCCGGGTTCTTCGTGCATATGTTTGCTGCCGCAGCGGGTTTGACGGCAGTGTTTCTCGCCGTGCCCATGGCCTATGAAGTGTTGAAGTGGGCCGGCGCGTTGTACCTGTTGTGGCTGGCCTGGCAGGCAGTCAAACCCGGTGCGCGCTCGCCGTTCGAGGCGCAACAACTGCCACCGGACTCGTCGCGCAAGCTGATCACCATGGGTTTTCTCACCAGTGCGCTGAACCCGAAAATCGCCGTGTTCTATCTCTCGGTTTTTCCGCAGTTCATCACGCCTGAGCATGGCTCGGTGTTCACCCAAAGCATCATTCTTGGCCTGACCCAGATCAGTGTCAGTTTCACCGTCAACCTGCTGATTGCTCTGTTCGCGGCGGGCATCGCTTCGTGGTTCGTCAACAGCCCGCGCTGGCTTGCAGCACAGCGGTATTTCATGGGGTTTGTACTCGGTGGTCTCGCGGTGCGGCTGATGCTTGAGCAGCGGCGAGCAGCCTGAGATGTGGATCGAACGGCTGGACGCCAGTCATGCCCTGGCTTATCGGGAACTGATGCTCGAAGCCTACGACCGCCATCCGCAGGCGTTTACCTCCAGCGTGCGCGAGCGCGCAGTGATGCCATTGAGTTGGTGGGAAGCGCGGCTGACCAGCAAACTCGATGTGGTGCTCGGCGCGTTTGAATCAGGGACAATGGCCGGCATCGTCGGCCTTGCTTTCGAACCGCGTGAAAAGGCCCGACACAAGACAACGTTGTTCGGCATGTACGTCTCGGCGGATTTTCGTCAGCGCGGATTGGGCTTTGAACTGGTACAGGCAGCAATCGCCGAAGCGCAAACGCATCCGGCGCTGAAAGTCATCCAGTTGACAGTCACCGCCGGCAATGACGCCGCGTTCAACCTCTACCAGCGCTGCGGTTTCATCCAGTTCGGTCTGGAGCCGCTGGCGGTGCGGGTCGGTGAGGACTACTTCGACAAAATCCATATGTGGCGCGAGCTCACCCCCAAGGCGTAGGCGTTTTCCGATATGAAGCTTCTGTGGCGAGGGGATTTATCCCCGTTGGGCTGCGCAGCAGCCCCCAGTCCGAATCAACGAACCGCGCTGACCCCATCCAGTGTCGAAAACGAAGTGTCCTTGGCCGTCAGCAAGAAATCGCGCATGTACGGCGCATCCAGCATGTCCGCACGGATTGCCGCGTACAGCGTCGCAAACAAGCCTTTCTCGCCCAGTCTCTTGGCCTTCACGTAACCGCGTGAGCTGTACTCGTGCAGTGCCCAATGCGGCATGCCGCACACGCCACGACCGCTGGCGACCAGTTGCATCATCATCACCGTCAGCTCCGAAGTACGCACTTGTGCCGGTTCGATATCGGCCGGCTCAAGGAAGCGGGTGAAGATGTCCAGACGATCGCGTTCCACCGGGTAGGTGATCAGGGTTTCAGTCAGCAGGTCTTCAGGAACGATGTACGGCTTGGTCGCCAGCGCATGCTGATTGGCTACCGCGAGCATGGCTTCGTAGGTAAACAGCGGCACGTAGGTAATGCCGGCGATTTCCAGCGGATCGGAAGTCACCACCAGGTCCAGATCACCTCGGGCCAGCGCCGGTAGCGGGGCGAAAGAGAAACCCGAGGCCAGATCGAGTTCGACTTCCGGCCACGCGTCGCGGAACTGGTCGATGGTCGGCATCAGCCACTGAAAGCAGCTATGGCATTCGATGGCCATGTGCAGACGCCCGGCGGTACCGCCTGCCAGACGACTGATGTCACGCTCTGCGGCGCGCAGCAGCGGCAGGGTTGCGTCAGCCAGTTGCAGCAGACGCAGGCCAGCGCTGGTGAAGCGCACCGGTTTGGTCTTGCGCACGAACAACTGCATGCCCATGCGCTCCTCCAGCTCCTTGAACTGGTGGGACAGCGCCGATTGGGTCAGGTGCAGGCGGTCGGCCGCATCGACCAGACTTTCGGCCTCGCGCAGGGCGTGCAGGGTTTTCAGGTGACGGATCTCAAGCACTGCTGGCTCCATGAGTAAAATTTGTGATCAGGGCTAAGGTGTTGAGTTTGTCTCATGTTGTCCTGGCTGTCGACAAGCGCGGTTGCAGCGAAGCATGCGAATGCTCCGCTGCTTTTCGATTACAGCGCCGAGAAGAGTTTTATGCCGAACGGCTTGCCTATGTCGCCCCGCCAGATCGCTTCAACCTGCGCTCCGCCAGCCGCTTGGGCATGTTGCCATTGCAGACCGAGATTGCGTTGCTCCGGCAACTTCAAATGGGCTTTGACGAAGTCCTGAAACGGTACTTTGTCCGAGGTGTAGTGAAAGTGCGCATACCACAGTGCGCGCGGCGGGTTCGACATGAGGTCGCGCACCTCGTATTCCTGAAGGAAGTCCTTGCGCCCGTCAGCCCGTTTGCCCAGTGCGCGAATCGGTTCTTCCTTGCGGATATCCACCACTTGCTGTTGTAGCAGATAGTCCAGATAACCTTCGGTCGGGGTCTTGCTACGCATTGATTGATTGATGCGCATCGTGCGGCCCACTCCTTGCAGTTCTCGCGCCTTGTCTTGCAACTGCAAGACTATCGGATCGGTCGGTGACAGGCGCTCGATGGCTTGTGCCCGAATGCTCAACTCCGACGCCTCACTGCTGAGCATGTGCTCCAGATTCACCGGCAGCATGTCTCGCCGTGCGTAATTCGAAACTTTGTCGCTGTAGTCAGCAACACCCGCCAGGCGTCTTCTCGCCTCGTTCAGCAAGGGTTGCACATCGGTTGGCAATGTTGGCGCTGGGGTGGTGGGCTGGATTTGCAGATGGTACTTGCCACTGGAACGCGGTAGCCAGGTCTCCCGAAAACCGTCGATCCCTTCAATGGTGAAGCGCTTTTGCCGGCTGCTCGCATCAATGGTTTCCGTTCCGATGAGCAATTGATTGTCCTCGGTCTCGAACAGTTTCTTGCCACTGACGCCGTCCTTGGGTTTTGTGGCCGACTGGAGCCTGATGGCGAGGCGCGCGTGCTCTTCGACTTTGGCCAGTCCATCGAGAAACGGTGTGATCTGTTCCAGATCCAGATGCTGGGGATAACCGAGCATCCAGGCATTCAACTGGCGACGGAACTCGGCGTAAATTTCCAGGCAGTCTTCGATCACCCGGTTGCGCTGTACCTGACTTGCCTGCACCTGGGGTAAATGGTGCTGCGTCAGCAGGGCGCGGCCCACCTTGACCCTGGCTTGTTTGAGCTGCACATGAAAGTAGACCCATGATAAATCGGCAACGGCGTCGTAACGGGTAATGATTTCCAGAATGTGCGCGGTCTTCAGGTAGTGGTAGTTGACCTCGCCGAGCTTCTCGTTGAGCGTGGCCACGTCTATTGCCATTTGGGCTTTTTGGGCCCGGTTGGTAATGCGTGCGTTCCAGAGATTGGCCTGTTCGACTGTCGCATGCATATGATCGAACTCCTTGATGAAATCTTTGCGTACGCCGGTACGCCGGGCGGCGAGCGTCAGATGGACACGGGTATTACTGAATGGCGTTGCCTCGGACTGCTGAACCAGCGCGTCGATCTGATTCAGGTGATCGAGCAGCCGGTCCCGAGCGATGGCGACACGCTGTACCGATCGATCTACCACAATCCATGCACAACGACTCTGCAGGTCCTCAACCTGAGCGCGTTTTCGGCCGTGACTCAGAGGCAACAGCTCGGCAAGGTTTTGATACTGGCTGGTGGCGGTATCGATGTCATTGATGCAAGCGGAGTCGGCTTCTGTGCGCAAAGGCTTGCGTTGATCAATGCCCAGGCTTTGGAAGTGCTCCAGCAGTCGGTTGGTGCTGCGGGTCTGAGTATCGAGACGCCGAGTGTAGGCATCGGCGGTGTTGGTCAGGGTCAGTTGCCGGCGCAACTGGCGATCCGTCCACCATCGCGGTAACCACTGCCTGACAGGTTCGGGCCACAGCGGGTCCATCCCATCGGCCAGATGCCCGAGTACTGCGCCGCCGCCGATTCCTCCGCCGTCCATCAGGGTGCCGTGCACGGCGTAATGGGTGTTCCAGGTGCCGGTCTCATCGAGGGCGATCGGCATTTTGTAACCCCGCTTCCATGTGCCGAAGAGCCTCCAGCCTCGCGGAGAGTCGCTCAACTGGATACGGTAAACGCGTCCCTGGCGGAGAATGAAGTCACCTTCGGCATGGCGGTAAACATTGCGGTAAATGCCGTGGCTGTCCGCTCGCAGGCCAGCCAGAGAAAGCTCGTACTCGTATTCATAACCCTTGAAGCGATCGAGTGACTGTTGGGCTCGCTTGCGGGAGCTTTTTTGCAGGGTGGCGGCCGTCGTGCCGAGGAGGGTGCGTTGGCGTTGTCGGGTTGCCAGCCGAGCGGCAGCGGGCACGCTGATGGTTCCGGGAAGCACATCCATTGCGGCGTCGATCAGGCAAAGCAGAACGGATTCCACTTCGGCCAGTCCATGACCGAAATCGTCGCGCAAGAACGCTGCAACGGCCAGGTTCGCGCTGTTCCAGGCGTCATAAAGCGCCACCGTCGTCCCGATGAAAGGCAACATGCCAACGGCCATTTTCATGTAGTTGAACAGCGTGCCGGACTTCAGTGCGCAGCGTTCCAGATACAGCGCATCGTTGGAGCGTGAGCTGCTGCGATGGGCCTCCAGCAAACGCCCCATATGCACATTGAGCAAGTGCGTGGCCAGTGATGTGGACGCCGGCCAGGCTTGACCCGTACCAATCAGCGCGTTGAAGTTGCGCAGTTGCGCCTGATTGATACGGCTGACGTGGCTGGCAAAATCCCCGCTCAAGGCCCGCCCGGCCAGATAGTTGACCATGTTGCCGTTTGCGCAGCGTTTGAACAGATCCAGGCGCGCGTCTTCTTGTGTGCTGTACTGACGCAGGAAAACCCCGTCAGTGCTGTCTGGCAGATACAACAAGGTCAGACCGCTGATCTGTTCAACGATGAAGGTCACTCCGGCGAGTGTGCTTGCACCCTGATGAGCTGTGTCTTTACCGCCGACGGTCAGATGCGCCGGCAGTAACGAGATGCGCTTGCCATCGACGGCAAACGCCTCAGGCGTCGATGCATCGATGGCGATCTTGAGCACCTTGTGGCCTTCGTTGTCGATCTGACCTTGCAGTACGGCAAATTCAGCTTGCAGATGGAGCATCAGCTTCCAGGGTTCGGTCAGGCATTCGCGGCGATACGCCTTGTCGAACGCCGAGTCGGAGGGTGCACCGTAAAAGCTCCGGACAATCAGCGTTTCGTACTGTCCCGCGAGGTCCAGCTCCGTCACCAGTCGACGCAAATATACGAGACCGAGACCTGCCTCCACGGCTATGCGGTCATGGTCTTCATGAGCCATGACCTTCACTCGCAGGAATGACAGGCGCCACCATGTCTCCTGATCGATGTTGTCCTGCGCCAGTTCTTCAAGAGCCACGTCGTGACGACCGGGGCTGGCGATCAAGGTGTTTGTCTGAGGCGTACCGGGCGCAGCACCCTCCATCACTGTTTTTCGCCAGGATGTGGAGTCAGGCAGATCAAGCGTCACGGTCACACTTTGCTTGAGTGAGAAGTCCTGACGCAGGCGGCCGTCGATGCATTTTTTACTGAAGGCTTGTCTTGATGGCAAATCCTGTTCGAGCAAGGCATGAGCACGCCGCATGGCAACCAGGTAGCGACTGATCAGCGCTTTGATTTGTGCACGATGTGCATCGTCCAGTTTGTCGAGCCATTGAGGCAGGCTGCCGGCCAAGGCGGCGCTGCGGTCCTGTTCCCGCTGCTGTGCAAAAGCCAGTTCGCGTGCTTGTGGCAAAGGCACGGTCAATCGCGTGAGATGTTGCTCGCACAGTTGTTCCATTGCTGCTGCGCGTTCACTGGCACGGGCGGGAAGCGGGTTGTCCTTGATGATGGTTATGGCTTGTTGTTCACATTGGTAGAGCTGTTCCTCAAGGGTCCAGGAAAAAGGGTCGCCATTCAGAGGTATCAGGTGGAGGGTCAGTTCATGGTCTTTGGGCGAACGTTTGAATACGGTCTGTTCCAGTGCCTGGCGTGAGCTGAAACGTTGTAAACCACCGAAGTGACCATGCCAGTAAAGCAACAGGCTCTCTGTCGAATCCTCCGTCAAACCGCAGGGCCCGGCAATGATCAATATGCCGTCCAGATCCTCGGTCCGGGGGTGTTCCGGCTCTGCCGTAGACAAGCTGACTCTGGCAACCACTCCATCCTCTGGCCGCATCGTATGGTTGGGGGCGTCGAGCAAAGTGATGATCCGCCGATGTTCCTCGGGTGTGAGCTGGTCGAGCGCCAGTTGCAGCTCGGCCTCGGCCCGCAAGCCCGCGATACGGGCCTGTTGCAGCGTTTGATAGTGCGTGCTGTCGGGGGGGCGCAGTGCAAGGATTTTCAGGGGGGCGCGGCTGTCCAGCAGTGCAGTTGCCGCCGTGTGGCTGGCCTGTTCTGCCAGCGTCAGGGCGGCAAACTGTTGCGCCAGTTTTTGTCGTGGCGGGCTGTTCAGGCTGCCAGCCAGTTGCTCACCCAGCAGACGGTCAAGCGCGCTTTGTTCAAGCGCCAGTGCCTGCCGGCGTTGGTTGAGGGGAATATCAGGTTCCAACATGCCAAACAGAGCGGCGTTGCCGGCGTCATATGTGCTGTCGGTGGAAGGGGGCGGCGCTTCGGCGATCATGTTCTGGATATCGATCCATGCAGGTACCGGTGATGTGGGTGATGCCGGTATGAACAGCTGTTCCAGTCCGTGTTTGAGCGGGTCCTGGTCAAGAACATGCTCCATCAGCGTGACCGCTTCCAGTTCGGAAAGTCGGCCGTGTTGCCGACAATGGCCGATCAGCCACTGCTCCAGATCGGCGTGTTGCTTGAACAGCGCCAATGCCTGCGAGTGCGATGGCAGGTACATCACGTAAGTCGCCGGCAAGACACTCTCGATACGGAGTATCAAGGCACCGGGAAGCGAAACAACGCTGTCATTGGTTCGTTTGAGCATCGGTTGTGTGACGTGAACGACGGTTGCCGTGGTGGACGGCTTGATCCTTTCTTGAAGTATCAGCCATTGCGCCTCACTGATTTTTCCGTCGGCGCAGGCGAGCTGACAGCTCGCCTCAAAGTGTTGGCGATACACGTTCAGCGCCTGCTCTTTACGCGACACTGCTGTTCCCTTGGCTCGGATGCTCCATTCGTCATGCTCGCTGGTGGAGGGGCGGTGCGCCGTGAGCTCAAGCCACAGGTGGTGACAGTTACGCAAACGCTCTACCGCCTGCTGGTACAGGTTTTGATTGAGGTTCAGGGGCTGGGGATGGAGCAGACCGAAGTCGGTTGTGGCTGGTATGGCTATGTCGAACATGACGACAAGTCTCTAATGGCTTGAAAGGCCGGGCTGGGCCGGTAGTCGCGCCATTAGAGGCTCGCCGCAAGAGGCAGGTGCGGTACTGGGGTATCGCACGATGAGAGTTTCTTTTCAGACTGTTTCTACTTACCGGTCGTACTTCGCAAGACGCCAAAACAACCGCTCGGCAATCTTCATCAAACTGTCACGCAACTGTGGCAGCGCGCTTGTACAAACTTCATCAGACTCGCGCTCTACTGGGGTTCTGCGTTTCGGTGTTTTTCATGCGTTTATTTGTTCTGTTGGCCGCACTGTTGTTCGGCCTGCCGTCGCTGGCGGCTTCGCGTTGTGATGTCAATGTACCGACCGAACGGGTCGATCTGGCACAGGTGAGCCTGGCCTACCAGAGCATCGGCCGTGCCTCGGACCCGGCGCTGTTGCTGGTGATGGGACTGGGCGGGCAGTTAATCCACTGGCCGGACGAAGTGGTGGTTGCCCTGTGTCAGCAGGGGTTCCGGGTGATTCGTTATGACAATCGCGACGTCGGTCTGTCCACCTGGCGGCAGGCGCCGGCCAGTGCCAACCTGACTTTTGAAGTGCTGCGTTACAAGCTGGGTCTGCCGGTGGCGGCGCCTTATAGCCTGACCGATATGGCCGACGATGCACTGGGATTGATGGACGCGCTGCACATCGAACAATTCCATGTGTTGGGTGCGAGCATGGGCGGCATGATCGCCCAACATCTGGCCGCGATGGCGCCGCAACGGGTGGAAAGCCTGACCCTGATCATGACCAGTTCCGGTGCCGAAGGTTTGCCGGCACCGAGCGCGGCGCTGGTGCAGTTGCTGGCGCGTCGCGGTGCGCCGAATCGTGAGGTGGCGCTGGAACAACAGGCTGACCTGCTGGCGGCGCTGGGCAGTCCGTCGGTTACCGATGATCGTCAGGTGTTGTTGCAGCAGGCAGCGGTTGCGTATGACCGGGCATTCAATCCCGAAGGCGTGAAACGCCAGATCATGGCGATCCTCGCCGAACCGAGCCGTGTGGCCCTGCTCAATCAGTTGCGCGTGCCGACGCTGGTGGTACACGGCACGGCTGATCCGTTGTTGCCGGTGATGCACGGCGTGCATCTGGCGGCGCATATTCGTGGCAGTCAGTTGAAGCTGATTCCGGGGCTGGCGCATCGTTTTCAGGAGGCGTTCAAGGCGCCATTGCTGGCGGCGGTGTTGCCGTACTTGCAGGAGCATCGCGAAGACACGTCGCACTGGGCGCAGATCGAGCCGGTGGCAGCGGGGAATCTGCTTTGATTTTGGTCGTCTTCAGAGTTTTCAGGCAATTGCGCTGCCCCCTTTCAGGGGCAGCAGGGTGTTGAGGGACTTGGGTTTCTAACCGTTGCTTATTTGCCTGACGGTCAAGTTGTGAAGAATGAAGTCATTGCCGATATCACCGGGTTGCAGGTTGTGAATGAGGAAGACTGCGGATTGGTCGGTGGCGGTAAAGGTACCGGACAGAAGAATCCAGTCCGAGAATTTTGGAATTTCCCGGTGGGGCGTATCAAGCATGTAACTGACCTTCAGCGATAACGATGGATTGACGTCATAGCTATTGATCGCGGTGTTGTAGACCCCGCAGCAGAATTCATATTGCGCGCCGATAATCAGGTTGAGTCTCTTGCTGAGGATGATTCCCCAGTTGGCGATTTTGAGCGGTGTCCCTACCCAGAATAGAAGGTGTGGCGGGGTACCGATCATTTTGTAGCTTCGGCCACCTTCACCGACTGTCCAGCCATTGAAGTTGCCGTTGTAGAAATTTGCCAGATCATAGAAGTCCGGTTGAACGGTAACGACCCAAGGGGCAGACACTTGCTTGCCGTCCGCCGTTTGCACCGTCAGGCTGTGTCGACCGTTTCCGATGGAAACGTCCGCTCTCCAGATCCCGTCAACATTGACTTCAACCGTCCTCAGAAATATCTGACCATCGAACAGGCGGACCGAAGAATAGGGCGTTGCGGTTCCCACCATTGACGGCGAGATGTCATCGCAAGTCCCTCCATTGCGTACGCTTCCGGTAATGGCGCCTTGATTGTCGATCAATTGGGTAATCGCTGGGCGGGCGAGCATTTCGGTCTTGATGGTCAGTTCACGCATCGGAAAGAACGTGTCGGCTCCCCCCTTGTCGCTGAAATGGGCTACCGATAAACCGAACACCTGGGTGCCGTCCTTGAACAGCTTCAGTTGCGCGCGGTCGATCACCCCGCTTAGGCCGGTACTGACATGATTGGCCGTGATCACCCCTTCGAACAGGCTGATCACATACTCGCTGCCGTCCTGCTTCTGGCCACTCAGGAAGACACGCATGCGGGTGCTAACGGCGATGAACAGCCACGGGATCAGGGTCCAGTGAGCATCACCGGAAAAGGAGTCGAGGTTGAGCACTTGATGGTCCGGTGCTTCGGCGATGCTCATGCGTGGATAGTTGATCTGCGGATTGGCAATCGGCTGGACGTCATACCTGGCCACTGTGGAGCTTTGATCCTCGATACCTTCCTGGCTCACGGTGTACCCAAAGGACATGAATGTACCGATGTTGGCGGGAATGGCAGTCAGCGGAAGGGTAAACAGCAACGTACCGCTGGCGCTGCCTTGCAGTGTCGGCAGGGCCGGGCTGCCGAGGCCTTCACGTCCCTTGACGAACAGGGTCACGCGATGCGAGTTGTCCATCCCGCTATAGCGGACAGTGACCGTGGCATTTTTTAACGCGTTGATCGGATCGACCTGCATGCCCGCCGATGCTTGCATCAGCTCGGGCTGCGGTAGCTGCAGGGCTTTTGAGCCAATGCGCAGGACCAGTTCGGGCGCGGTCAGCGGCAGCTCCCGAGGGCGCTCGATGTACCAGTCGACACTGATGACGCGATTGAGCAGCGGCTGAATAAGCTCAAGTGCCAGACGGAACTCAATGTTCTTGCCAACATTGCCGGCGCTGATGGGGAGCGCGTCGAGAAAAACCGCGCGATCTTGCGGATCAAGGCTGTTGCCCAGTTTCCACACTTCCAGGTGCACCGTGTCGCCGATCTGCGTATGGGCGGCGGCAAGACAAATGGCGGATGTGCCGAAGGGGATGTCCTTGGGGTCGAGCACACCCATTGAGTTCTTGCCGACTTCGACCACTGCCAGTGTGTCTTGAACACGGCCAATCCGGAAATGGCTGGTGAATGACAATAGCGCTACGTCATGGCCGTTGCCTGTGATGCGGTAGTCGAATGCGATGGAGCCGTTCAGGTAAGTGCCAAAATGCTTCGTTTCAATATCAAACGGCACCACGATACCCACTCCTGGAATATCCATTGAGTGTGTGACGATACGCTCGTAGGTCTGCAGGCGAGTGGTTCCGCCGGCGCTGGTGCTCAGACAGGTAAGCGTCACCGTATCCCCGACAACAATCCCCTCGATGCCGGGGCCGGCATAGACCACGGTGGTTTCCAGTTCAGGGGCAAACACCGCGCCACGGGCTTCGGGTGCGGTAGGGGCTGGCGCACGATATTGTTCGCCGATCAGTCGTGGTGAATAGGGGTACGACGGTGTGCGAACTTCGCTGCCCGATACGATCCGGATGCGTTGATAGCTCAGGGTCAGTGTCGTTGGGGCCAGTCTTCTCACCAGTTCGAAAGGCACTTTGAATATGACGACACCGGCCTTGTAGTCGAGTGGGCCGAAGACTTCGCGATAACCGCTCGCGATGTTCTGAAGAGTCAACTCCACCCGGTCACCAGCGATGGCGTCGCCGCGCCGCACCAATACGTCGACGTCCATGGCAGCGCCGTCGAGGTCATCGAGCGCCAGCACATCATCAATGGTCAGTGGAACGGAAGGCGCTTCCAGATAAGTGGTATCGGGATCAAGCATCCCCATACCGATTTTTGAGGTCAGGCTGGCGTTATGAACCTGATCAATGATTCGGTAACTCACCAGCAGTGGGTCGGCGTGCCCGATCAGCTTGAGAACGGCGGAGGCGACGGTCACCACAATATCCTGGCCGACTTGCCCGGGACTGATGACGTAAGAGACGAGCTGATTGCCAATCGTCAACTCGATCCGATCTCCCCGCGTCATGAGCAGCCAGAACGGAATGATGAAATCGACGCCGGATTCGACCATGTCCTTGTCGATCAGCGCCGGAAAGCGAGGGGCCTCCAGTGGCAGGCGTTCGCGACTGCTCCCGGTGGGGTCGAGGCTGTCGGGAAAGGTCGGTTTGAACCACGTGGTGATTCTGTCGGACGACTCCGGTGCCGAACCGCTCACCCGTTCGATGGTGTACCACATCGAGTGAATACCGGGTCTGTCGATCACAGTCCTGGGCAGGATGCCGACAATGTTCTGGTTGTTATGGTCGGAGGGGACTACCAGCGTCTTGAGCAGCGTGCCGGGCTCCGCCGGATCAGGTGCCTCGCCTGGCTCAAGCCGCTTGCCCAGATACAGACGCACGGTATCGAAAGCGTCCATCAGCAGATACGAGGGAATCAACACATACCACCCAAGGCCGTTGCCCGCCGTTTCATCGGCGCCGACGCCAAACAGCGCTTGAGGATAATCGACCGCGTGCCAGCCCGGAATCAGAATGGGGAACAGTTTCAGCACGCCGTTGGCAGCAAACAGGCCTGACGACTTGACCTCGGCGAACAGGTCTATCCGTTGTTGCGGGCTTTCTGTGCGCAGTGCAGCCAGTCGTTCCGGGGTATAGATAAAAAGGGCAGTCATGGCGCTCTCCGATTTCGGCTGATACGCATGAACCGCTCTGGCCATTGCGCGTGTTGGCCGATTGAGCTGCAAAAAACAGATTTGCGCTACTGTCAAAAATAACAGGTCGGTGGCACTTTTGGACGAACGGTGCGGGTTGCCATATGACAACGGCGGGCTGACACTCGCGACTATACCCGGTGTATCGTGCAAACTTTCCCGCACGATTTCCGCCAGCGAGGTGTGTGATGAGTTCCGCTTTGAAAATCGATTTTGTCAGCGACGTTTCTTGTCCGTGGTGCGCTGTCGGTCTGTATGGCTTGTTGCAAGCGCTGGAGATTCTGCGCAACGAAGTGCAGGCCGAGATTCATTTCCAGCCGTTCGAACTGAACCCGAAAATGGGCCCGGACGGGCAGAACATCACCGAGCACATCGGTGAGAAATACGGATCGACCCCGGAGCAGTCGCAGAAGAACCGCGAAGCGATTCGCGCCCGTGGCGCCGATGTCGGTTTTGCCTTTCGCACAGACGGCAACAGCCGCATCTACAACACTTTCGATGCGCACCGTCTGTTGCACTGGGCCGGGCTGGAGAATTTGCAGTTGCCGCTGAAAGAGGCGCTGTTCAAGGCGTACTTCACCGATGGCGGTAACCCTTCGGATCACGCGCAACTGGTGCAGATTGCTGCAAGTGTCGGCCTGGATCGCCAACGGGCCGAGACTATTCTGGCATCCGACGAGTTTGCCGTTGAAGTGCGCGAAGAAGAGCAGCTCTGGCTGCAACGTGGCGTGAGTTCGGTGCCGACCGTGGTGTTCAACGGTCAGTACGCGGTGACGGGCGGGCAACCGGTGGAAACGTTTGTCGGGGCGATCCGGCAAATCATCAGTGAAGCCAAGGGCGGCACGGTGACTGAGTAGCCGTCCAGGCTCAACGCACGATCTTGTCGACGTGAATGCCGAGCTTCTTCAGGCGATACCAGAAGCTGCGCTCGGAGATCCCCAGTTGCAGCGCAGCGGCGGCCTGCACACCGTTGCTTTGTTGCAGGGCGGCGAGCATGTAGGCCTTTTCGGTTTCTGCCAGCGCCGCGTCGAGATCCGCCGGTACGCCGTTGATTTCGGTCACCGGGCCACCATTGTTCGAGGCTTGCGCGGCGAACAGGTACGCCGGTAGATCCTGTTCCTCGATAACGTTCGCCGAGGCGACGATGGTCGCTCGCTCGACACAGTTTTGCAGCTCGCGAATATTGCCCGGCCATGAGTAGAGCGTCATGGCCTGCAACGCCTGCGGGCTGAAACCGCTGATGCGTTTACCGGCGTCGGCGCCCAGTGTATGGGCGAAGTGCCGGGCCAGCGGGGCGATGTCTTCGACCCGTTCACGCAACGCCGGCAGCGGAATGGGAAACACGTTGAGGCGGTAGTAAAGATCCTCGCGAAACTCCTTGTTGGCCACCGCTTCCAACAGATTCTTGTTGGTGGCAGCGATCACCCGCACATCGACTTTGCGCTCCTTGGTATCGCCCACTGGCTCAATCACCCGCTCTTGCAGGGCGCGGAGGATTTTCGCCTGCAAGGCCAACGGCATTTCGCCGATCTCGTCGAGAAACAGCGTGCCTTTGTCGGCCTGCTGAAAACGCCCGATCCGATCCGCCACGGCGCCAGTGAACGCACCTTTGCGGTGACCGAACATTTCACTTTCCAGCAGCCCTTCGGGGATCGCCGCGCAGTTGACCGCGACAAAGGGTTTGTCGGCGCGATTGCCATGTTTGTGGATGGCGCGGGCGACCATTTCCTTGCCGGTGCCGCTTTCGCCACTGAGCAAAACGGTCGCGGCACTTTCGCGTAATGAATCGACGGCTTGCAGCACGCGGCGGAAACTCGGGCTGTCGCCGATCAGGCTGTCGATCTGCTGATGTTCGTCGAGTTCGGCGCGCAGGCGCTGGTTGTCTTTGAGGATGTCGCGAAACTGCAGGGCCTTGCTGACGGTGATATCCAACTCATCGATATCGAACGGTTTGGCGATGTAATCGAACGCGCCGTTACGCATCGATTGCACGGCGTTTTTCACCGTGCTGTAGGCGGTCATGACAATCACCGGCAACTGCGGATAGCGGTTTTTGACCTCCGCCAGCAGCTGCGGGCCGTCCATGCCGGGCATGCGCCAGTCGCTGATGAGCAGATCGATGTCTTCGCTTTCCAGCACTTTGAGCGCGTGCAAACCGTTGCCGGCAGTGAACACGGTGATGCCGTTCTGGCCCAGGGCCGAAGCCAGCAGGTCACAGAGTTTGGGTTCGTCGTCCACCACCAGAATGTTATGCGTCATCGTCGTTCTCGTCGAAGTCCTCGCCATCCGCCGGAATGTACAGGCTGAACGTGGCACCAGCACCTTTTTCGCTGACACACTCTACGCGCCCGTTATGGCTTTCCATCACCGAAAACACCTTGGCCAGACCCAGGCCAGTGCCTGACGCCTTGGTGGTGACGAACGGGGTGAAAATCCGTTCCAGCATGTCGGCTTCAATGCCCTGGCCAGTGTCCGCCACACTGATAATAGTGTGGCTGGCGTCGCTGGCGATGGTCAGGGTCAGCCGGCCGCCATCGGGCATTGCATCGATGGCATTGACGATCAGGTTCAGCCCGGCCTGTTTCAGTTGTTTGGTATCGGCATACAGCATGGCGCCGGGTGCCTGATCGTCGATGCGCACATCGATGTTGTGGCTGGTCAGTTCCGGTTCGCAGAAGCCTGCCAGTTCATCGATCAGCGCCCGTGCCGAGTGCGAGGCGCGGATCGGCGCACTGGGCTTGGCGAAGTCGAGGAACTCGGTGATCAGGTCGTTAATCCGGCTGACTTCCCTGACCACATATTCCAGATGACGCTTGTCGGTTTCCGGCAGGTCGGCGCGCCGATGCAGCAGTTGTGTGGCGGTCTTGATGATGCCCAGCGGATTACGGATTTCATGGGCCAGGCCCATGGCGACTTCACCCAGTGCGTGCAAACGGTCGCGGCGACGCAGCTGGAATTCCAGATGCTGCAATTCCGCCAGACGCTCGCTCATGTGGTTGAAGGTGCTGCTCAGCTCGGCCAGTTCATCGCCTCCGGTCACGCTCAGACGCTGACGATAATCGCCGGCGATCACCGCTTGCACGCCTCTGGCCAGCCCGCGCAGGGGTTTGGTCAGACGCTCCGAGACCAGCCAGCCGACCGCCAGTGACGCTGCCGAGCTGAGCAGGAAAATCAGAATGAACAGGTTGCTCTGATTGACCAGCCCCACCAGGCTGGTATGGCGCAACAGACCGGTGAAGATCACGCCTTGCAACTCACCATTTTCATTGAGCACCGGCCGGTAGATGCCGCTGTAGCGATTGGTGAATTGTTCAAAAGGCTCTTTGGTTTCACGCAGGGTCTGTTCGATGCCTTTTGGTACCTGCAACGGATGATCTTCGAAGCGTTGGGTGGCGAAGATCTCTGAAAAATTGTCGCCCTTGGCCAGATAAAGTCGCAGGTCCAGTGAGTGCACATCGGCGACGCTGGTGAGGAAGCTGTCGTCGAGATAAGTGCCGATGATCAATTTGTAATCAACACCATCCTGCTCGGTTTCAAAACTGGAAATCACCGTGCCGGTGGCCACGCCGCCGACCTGCAAGGTTTGCAGCACCGCTTTCGGCGCGGTGCTGATCTGGCTGACGATGTTGTCGGCGGCGGTGCTGTACACCACTTTGTTATCGCTGTTGCGCACCAGCGCCACGACATCGATGCCCATGGAATCGGCGACGTCGGCGGTCAGCTTGTTGTGTCGGGCGGACTGGCGATCAGTCGGCGGTCGCGTGTAGCGCAAGAACAGCTGCGCGGCCCGGGCGTTGTCACGCAGGATCTCACTGATTTCGTCCTCGACGATCTTCGACGACTCCTGCAGCCAGATGCGCACGTTGCTGTCGAAGATCTGCGACAGGGTGGTGGCTGCCAGCTCGGCGGCGATCATGGTCGGGATCACGCTCACCAGCCAGAACGCCAGCACCAGTTTGCGTTGCAGGCTCCAGCCGGAAAGGGCGAAAGGTCGGGTCGCGGCGCGTCGGTCGTTGGTCATTGGATTTCGCTTATTGCAGCAGCCATGGCTGGATCGGATCGATCCGGCCGAACGATTTTTTTCACCAGTCGCAGCAGTTGGTCGAACAGCGGATTGCGATGACGGAAAAACACCGTATTACCGACAAACGTGCAACCCAGGCGTAGCTTACTGGCATGGCCGGCTTGCCCGCAGGTGTAGATCGCCAGCTTGTGTTCAATACAGTAGCCGACATTTTCCAGCCAGCTACGAGTGTAAAGATTGTATTCGTGAGTGCGGGCCAGATCGTGGGCGAAAAACTTGTCGACCAGCCGTTGCTCGTCGAGCAACACCAGATTGAACGCCACCAACTCGTCGCCAACCCAATACAGCACGCAGGCTGCACGCTCATCGAGGTGATTGAGCACCTCGCGAAAGTACGCCGCCGGCAGGCATTCAAAAGCCAGATCGCTGCGCGTCAGGGTGGCTTCGTACAATGCCATCATGCGTGGCAACAAATCGTGCACCGAGCGCCGCCATTCGATACGCGGACCCGGTTTGCGCAAGGTTCGACGCAAATCCTTGCGGGTGGATTTGCAGAGGCCGCCCAGGTACGCGTCCACCGAAGCGAAGTTGATCGACAACTCGGCACCGGGCACGCCGGGCATGCTTTGCAAGCCAGCCTGACGGCAGACGTCCAGCCACACCGCATCGCGGTGGCTGACATCTTTGACGGCGAACAGGCCGATCCCGGCCTGTTCGGCATCCTCTCTCGCCAGTTTCAACAACTGCGTCAGCAATGCGGGACGTTGCGCTGCAACGATGTGCGACGCCGTGCCGACATGGCACTGTTCGGCCACCGGCGATCCGAGCGCGTATAGACGAATATCGAACAACCCGGGCAGACGTCGGCTCAGCCATCGGCTGACCCGTTTGCCCGGTCCCTGAAGTGTCGTATCCAGCGAGTAAGCGGTGGTGAACGCCACCGCTGCGGCGATCAGTTGGCCGTCATCGTGCAACGTCAGGTAGCGCCAGTGAAAACCGTCAATACCGGCCCGTTCAACGGCACGGTAGTAATCCCAGTTCTCCAGTTCATCGGCAAAGCAGTTGTTCCACGCGCCGCGATCAATCGCTTCGATGGTTGAAAAGGCTTGGGCGGTGATCACGTCGGTTCCTTATGTCGGCGAGTCGCGTATTTCAGTCCGTGCCGCAAAGTTGCTCGCGGTGACCACTCAAGCCAGTTGGTGATGTTCCTCGTGCAGCGCACTGGAACCCGGTTGCTGTTGCACGATGCCTCGCTGGATGAAATCCGCGCTCAGCTCCACGACACGGCGGTACTGCAAGTCGACGGTGATCATGTGATAGCAGTCGTCGAGCAACACCTTGACCACCGGCCCGCCGAGTTTGCGTTCGACATAATCGGCATTCCAGCGACTGGTGATGTCGTCTTCGATGGAGTGCAGCACCAGCGCAGGCGTGGTGATCGACGGCATGCGTTTTTTCACCACGGCGTTGAGCCGGTGCAGTTCGCGCACGGTGACGCCTTCCATCGTCAGCAAACCGGCCTGACTGCTTTGGCCTTCTTTCATCTGACGTTCGACGATGGCGCGCAGACGCTCATTCTTGATGCCGTAAGGCGGTTTCTCTTCGAAACTGCACAGGTGCACGCCGAACGGAATCTTCATCAGCAACGGTGTGAGAAACGCCAGTTTGTTGATGCTCCAGCCGTCATAGCGCAGGGTGGTCGAATACAGCAGCAAGCCTTCGATCTGTCCCGGGTGTTCGGCAGCCATATACATCGACAGCACCGCGCCCATCGACAAGCCACCGACGTAGACTTTCTGGTGCTTGCGGCGCACACCGACGAAGGTGTTGCGCGCGCTTTCGTACCAGTCACGCCAGCCAGTCGCCTGCAAATCGGCATTGCCGCCGCAGTGTCCCGCCAGAGTCGGCACGTAGACCGTGTGCCCGGCTTTCGCCAGGCCCGCGGCCACCCGACGCAGTTCCGTCGGGGTGCCGGTGAGGCCGTGGATCAACAACACCGCGACCTCGCCACTGCCGAGAACGAAACCGGCGTTGCCTTCGCCCATATCGATCTCAGAGTCGATCATCTTTTCATCGCCCGATGCAGCAGACGATCAAGCAGGGCCAGGCCCAGATCGATTTCCGGATAGCTGATTTCCAGCGACGGCGCGAGGGTGATGACGTTCTTGTAGTAACCGCCCACATCGAGGATCAGGCCCAGACGTTTGCCGTCGATTTCGATGTCGCCCTTCATGCCTTCTTCGACCATGAAGTCGAGGGTGGCCTTGTCCGGGGTGAAACCGTCGTCGGTGCAGATCTCGCAGCGCAGCGCCAGGCCCAGACCGTCGACATCGCCAATGATCGGGTAACGCTTCTTCAGGTCCTGCAGACCGTCGAGGAAGTATTTGCCCTTGGCCATGACCATCGCGCCGTAGTCGACTTCACTGGTCATCTTGAACATTTCCAGACCCACGGCGGTGCCCAACGGGTTGGAGGCGAAAGTGGAGTGGGTCGAACCTGGCGGGAAGATTTTCGGGTTGATCAACTCTTCGCGGGCCCAGATGCCGCCCAGAGGGTTGAGGCCGTTGGTCAGCGCCTTGCCGAAGACAATCACATCGGGTTTGACGTCGAAGTGCTCGATCGACCACAGCTTGCCGGTGCGGTAGAAGCCCATCTGGATTTCATCGACGACCATCAGAATGCCGTGCTGATCCAGCACATGCTTGAGTTCGCTGTAGAAGTTCATCGGCGGAATCACGTAACCGCCGGTGCCCTGGATCGGCTCGACGTAGAACGCTGCGTATTCGCTCTGGCCGACTTTCGGGTCCCAGACGCCGTTGTATTCGGTCTCGAACAGGCGGGCGAATTGCTGCACGCAATGGCTGCCGTATTCTTCCTTGGTCATGCCTTTCGGGCCGCGGAAGTGATACGGGAACGGGATGAATTGCGCACGCTCACCGAAGTGACCGTAGCGGCGGCGATAGCGGTAGCTGGAGGTGATCGACGAGGCGCCGAGGGTACGACCGTGGTAACCGCCCTCGAAGGCGAACATCAGGCTCTTGCCGTTGGTGGCGTTACGCACGACCTTCAGCGAGTCCTCGATGGACTGCGAACCGCCGACGTTGAAATGCACGCGACCGTCGAGGCCGAACTTGTTCTTGGCATCGACCGCGATCATTTCCGACAACTCGATCTTGCCCTTGTGCAGGTACTGGCTGGCAATCTGCGGCAGGGTGTCGATCTGTTGTTTCAGGGCATTGTTCAGACGCGGGTTGGCGTAACCGAAGTTGACCGCCGAGTACCACATTTGCAGGTCGAGGTAGGCCTGGTCTTCGGTGTCCCAGACGTACGAGCCTTCGCAGCGACTGAAGATGCGCGGCGGTTCGATGTAGTGAACGGTGTCGCCGTAGGAGCAATATTTGGCTTCTTTTTCCAGAAGGACCTGGTCTTCGGCTGTCGCAATTCGGATATCAGACATGGTGCAGGGTTTCCTGTGCTTCAGAAGTGGATTCGGTGCTGAAAGTGATCGCGTTGGCTGCCGGTGCCAGAGGCAGTCGGGCCAGCAGTTGCGGCAATTCGGCGAAGCTGTCGAAACGCGCGTAGGGAATGCCGTTGCGTTCGCAATGCTCGGCAAGGCGATCCTTGGCGAAGACGAAGTCGGCGGTGCCGGCCACGCACATGTCGGACTGGCCGTCACCGATCACCAGCACGCGTTTGCTGTTGGGCGTGGACTTGCATTTGCAGTTGCCGGAGGCGGCGCGGCAGGCGTCGCTGGCGTAAGGGAAATCGATGCGCCACTTGTCGTGGTCGATCTGGCGCAGGCGGTTGGCAAGGATCGGCAGGAGCGTGACGTAGTTGCGCGCCAGTATCCTTGCGATGCCTTGCTCGATACCGTCGCTGACCACTTCCAGCGAAGCGCCGAGGCCGATCACATGGTCGACGAAGTCCGGAAAGTCAGGGTCAATGTCGACGCTGTCGAAGAATTCGAGCAATTGCGAAGGCGTGGCCTTGATCAGCGAAAGCTGACGGCTGAGGCATTCACGGGAACCGATCTTGCCCTCCAGCCATTCATTTTCGATCACTTCCCAACTGGGGTCGGCAAAGCGTTCAAGGATGCTGTCGATCACGTCGGTGCGGGTGATGGTGCCGTCGAAATCACACACGATATGCCAGTCAATCATCTGCGGTACCTGCTGGGTCTGTGCAGTTGTCAGGACGCGCTGTTTGCGCTTGGCAAGGGGTAGAGCAGGGACTGTGCCAAATGCTTAAGGCCCAGTAATGGCGGGGTCGATGCAGGCTTTTCGATAAGTGGAGCTACAATTTTTGTAGCTTGCTACAAACAACATGAGTGCTTGCGCCAAGGGCTGTATCCGGGGATTGATGCGCGCAAGTTCAGAAAAGGAATGACCTCATGCAGAGGAAGACACTGGCGTTACTGACCGCACTGACCTGCTTTTCAGGGACCGTGATGGCGGATGGCATTACTGGCGAAGCGGGCGTGGGGCTGAGTTATCAGCCGCACGATCCCACCGGCAGCCGCTACGAAACGCGGCCGATTCCGTATCTCGATCTGGACTGGGGCGATGTCAGCCTCAGCACCGACGACGGCTTGACCTGGAGCGCGCTGAAAACCAACGGTTTCAGCGCCGGGCCGTACATCAATTACCTGCCCGGGCGTACCGCAAACGGTGAGTTGCGCGGGCTGCGCGATGTACCGGACATGGCCGATGTCGGCGGTTTCGTGCAGTACGCCCCGGCCGATTTCTGGCGGGTGTTTGCTTCGGTCGGCCAGGCCGTCGGCGGTGGCAGCGGGCAGGGCGGCGTGCTCGGGCGGGTTGGCGGCGAGATCGGTTATCCATTGGGTGGCGGGGTCATCGGCAGCAGCAACCTGACCGCACATTTCGCCGATGCACAGGCGACGCAGACGTTCTTCGGCGTCAGCGACAGCGAGTCCCAGGCATCCGGGTTCCGCGCGTACAACGCGGGCGGCGGTTTGCAGAACATGACCCTGACCCAGAGCTTCGAGTTCCCCCTCGCCAGGCACTGGTCGCTGGTCACCAGTGCGAGCTGGATTCACCTGACCCGCTCGGCGGCAGACAGCTCCATTGTCAAAGCGGTGGGGGATAGCAATCAGGGCGAAGTGCAGGCCGCCATTGCCTACAAGTTCGACTGATCGATGCAGGAACTGGCGCATAGCGTCAGTTCTCTTCACCCTCGGCAAGCAATGCTACGCCGGCCATGATCACCGCCACGCCAACCCAGTGCAGCAGACTGATCTGCTCGCCGAGCCCCAGCCACGACCCCAGCAGTACACCGACGAACACCAGTGAACTCAGGGGAAACGCCAGCGACAGACTGCTGCGCCGCAGGATCAGCATCCAGACAAAAAACGCCCCGATGTAGCAGGCAATCGCGAACCACACGCCGGGTGTCACCACGATGTCTTGTAGCCATTTAAGAGTGAAGTCCATATTCCCCAACTGATCGCCGCCGACCTTGGTCGCGATCTGCCCGGCACTTTCCAGAACAATCAGTAATGCCCACAGCACCACCGTGCCCACGCGTCCGTGTAACCAGTGCATGGATTGATTCCTGTCGAGAAGCAGTTCCGTGTCACGCATGGCCGACACACACGAGCATGACGCCCGCCGTAATCACCAGCGTTCCCAGCCAGCGTCGCCGGCTGACGGTTTCGCCGAGGACCAGTTTGCCCGCCAGTACCACACCGCAATAGGCCAGCGCTGCCGCCGGGAACAACAGGCTCAACGGCGCGCGCGACAGTGCATCGATCCAGACGAAAAACTCGATTGCATAGGCACCGATTCCGCACCACAACAGAGGCGCATTGAATACCTGCCCCCAGAACGCTTGCAGGCGAAAGTCGCCCTCAAGTTGCGGCAGGCGATCCAGGCCGAGTTTGAAACAGAGTTGGCCGATCACATCCAGAACAATGGACAGGGCCACCAGCACAATCACCGTGAAGGTCATGGAAACAGCCCTCGCCGGAGTTTCGGGCCGTTATCGAGCAGCCGTGCAATCGGCTTTTGAGCGGTCAGACTGTGGTTGAGATCTAAAATGTTCAAGGTCGCTATTCACCCTTGGCAGCCCTTGCCAGACACCGGCCTCATCGATCATGAGGGCCAGCCGGGCAGGGTTTTCAGGGCAAATGCAAGGGACGGGCCAGCGCTGGAGTCAGGCGTGAATCCGCACCCAGACGCTGACCAGCACGGTCGCGGCAATCAACCACGCGACCGTCGCCACTGCCAGTGAAGCCTCCAGCCGCATGCGGTCGACCATCACGTACAAGGTCGCCAGATAAATGAAATACGGAATGATCGACCACATGCCAAACACGATGGTGGTCTTCAGATCATCCACCGAGCGGGTCTTGCCGACGATGAAGTGGGCGATCAGGGCGAAGGTCGGAAACAGCGGCACCAGCCCGGCGATGTAATAGTTTCTGGTTTTCGACAGCGCGGCGAGGATCACCACCACCGCTGCGCCGAGTGCGGCTTTCAGAATCAGGTCCACAGGGTTCTCGCTTAATGGCTCAAGCCGTACTTTTTCACTTTGTCGAACAGCGTGGTCTTGGCCATACCCAGTTCCAGGCTGGCCTGGGTCAGGTTGCCGCCGCTGCGTTGCAAGGCGTCGACGAGCAAGTTGCGCTCGAAGGCTTCCACCGCTTCGGCAAAGGCCAGGCCCTGGCCGCCACTGCTGGCGCCCGACTTCTTGAACGCCGGCAAGCCGAGGGCGAAGCGTTCGGCGACGTTGCGCAGTTCGCGCACGTTGCCCGGCCAGTCGTGGCTCATCAGGCTCGACAGGGTCTGGTTGTCCAGCTCCGGCAACGAGCGGTCAAAGCGCAGGGCCGATTGCTGGGTGAAGTGCTCGAACAGTTGCAGGATGTCTTCGCGACGTTCGCGCAGCGGCGGCAGCTCCAGAGTCACCACGTTGAGGCGGTAGTACAAATCGCTGCGGAATGCTCCCGCTTTGCTCGACTCGTCGAGGTCGGATTTGGTCGCGGCAATCACCCGGCAATCCACCGCCACGCTCTGGTTTGAACCGAGTCGTTCGAGAGTGCGTTCCTGCAACACCCGCAGCAGTTTGATCTGCAACGGCAGCGGCATGCTTTCCACTTCGTCGAGGAACAGCGTGCCGTTGTCGGCGTGTTCGATCTTGCCGATGCGGCGCTTGCCGGCGCCGGTGAAGGCGTTGGCCTCGTGACCGAAGATTTCACTTTCGAAGAGGTTTTCCGGCAGACCGCCGCAGTTCAGCGCGACGAACTGTTTGCTGTGGCGGCGACTGAAGTCATGCAGGCAGCGGGCAACCAGTTCCTTGCCGGTACCGGTTTCGCCTTCGATCAACACGTTGGCCGAAGTGTCGGCGACGTTGGCAATCAGCTCACGCAGATTCTGCATGGCTGGTGAGCGGCCGATGATCCGCCCTTCAAGGGAATCGCGTTCGGCCAGTTGCCTGCGCAGCGACGAGACTTCGCGCGCGAGACTGCGTTGCTCCAGCGCACGGCGCGCAACATCGACCAGACGTTCCGGCGAGAACGGTTTTTCCATGAAATCGTAGGCGCCTTTCTGCATCGCGCCGACCGCCATGGAGATATCGCCGTGGCCGGTGATCAGCACCACCGGCAGGCTGCGATCACGATCCTTGAGCCGGGTCAGCAACTCCAGGCCATCGATGCCCGGCAGGCGAATGTCGCTGATGACGATTCCGGCAAAGTTGTCACCGACCCGCTCCAGTGCTTCTTCGGCACTGCCGACGCCGATGCAGGGAATGTCTTCGAGGGTCAGCGCCTGTTGGCAGCCGAGCAGCACATGGGGATCGTCTTCGACGATCAGCACACTAAGGTCGTGATTCATATTGGCTCGGCAGGTGTAGGGCTTACCAACGGTAAACTGAGGACGAAGGTGGTGCCACCGCTGGCCGGGTGTTCAACACCCAGATGCCCGCCGGTGGCTGCCGCCAGACTGGCGGACAGAGTCAGGCCGAGGCCCAGGCCCTGTTCGCCGGGTTTGGTGGTGAAGAACGGTTCGAACAAATGCTTGCGCGCCTCGACGTCGACGCCGTGGCCGTTGTCGCGCACCCGCAAGCGATATTTGCCGTTGAATTCTTCACCTTCCAGCCATAACTCGGGCAACGGTTGCGCCTGCATGGCATCGAGAGCGTTACCGATCAGGTTGACC
Organism: Pseudomonas sp. McL0111; assembly: GCF_052567255.1. Classification (NCBI taxonomy): domain Bacteria; kingdom Pseudomonadati; phylum Pseudomonadota; class Gammaproteobacteria; order Pseudomonadales; family Pseudomonadaceae; genus Pseudomonas; species Pseudomonas sp. McL0111. Next base: position 2,855,889 of record NZ_CP199585.1, read on the forward strand.
AGAATCTGTTCGAGGCGGGTCTGGTCGATCTGCACTTGCACATCGATGAACTGGCGATGCAGTTGCAGTGAGGTGTTTTCCACGCGCGCGCCAAGCAGTTGCAATGCAGCATCCACGGCTTTGCCGAGACTGGCCTGGCCCTGGTTATCACCGCGACGGGCGAACGAGCGCAGGCTGGCGGTGATCCGGCCCATGCGGTCGATCAGGTCATTGATGGTCTTGAGGTTGGTGCTGGCGATGTCTAGCTGGCCGCGCTCAAGGAAGCGCACGGTATTGCCAGACAAGGTGCGCATCGCCGCCAGTGGCTGGTTCAATTCATGGGCGATGCTGGTCGACATCTGGCCGATGGCCGCGAGTTTGCCGGCCTGCACCAGTTCATCCTGGGCGCGGCGCAGGGTTTCTTCGGCCTGCCGGCGTTCGCGGATCTGACTCTTGAGTCGTTCGTTGCTGGCGCGCAGATCGGTGGTGCGTTCGGTAATCCGACGCTCCAGTTGATTGTTGGCTTCCTGCAAGGCTTCGCGGGCGGCGAGGCGGGTGGCGATGACTTTGCGCCGCTCGTTCCAGGCGATCAGCAGGAAGGCCACAAAGGCAAAAGCGACGGCCACCAGAATCCCCTGATTGATCGCTTCGCGGCGCAGGTCCTGTAAGGGCGTGAGCAGAGTGAAGTTCCATGGCGTGTCGCTCAAGGGGCGAGTCTGCGCCAGATAACTGATGCTCTCGTCATCGGAGGCCAGTTCACTGTTGGCCGGGAAGGTGAGTTTCTCCACGCCTTCGGACAGGGTTTCCCGGGCCAGCGGTTGCAGTTCGTTGAGCGGGAACCAGTAGTACTGCAGGCTGCGGGCAAGTTTTTCCTTGGTGTCTTCGCTCAGCGGAACCACGGACTTGAGGCGCCGGGCCGGATCGCTGGAGAGAATGATGATGCCGTTTTCGTCGCTGACAAAGGCTTCCAGACGTGCGCGTTGCCAGCGTTCTTCCATGGCTTCGAGGCGGACTTTGACCACCGCGACGCCGATGATCTTGCCGTGTTCTTCGAGGCCGTGGGCCAGGTAGTAACCGGGTTCGCCGTTGGTGCTGCCGATCCCGTAGAAACGCCCGGGCTCGCCGCGCACGGCTTTCTGAAAGTAGGCACGGAAGGACAGGTCTTCACCCAGATAGCTGTCGACATCGCGCCAGTTGCTGGTGGCCATTACGCGGCCGGTGGTGTCCATCACGTAGATAGCCCGACTGCGGCTGCGCCGGTTCAGGCCTTCGAGATAGGCGTTGACCGTTTGCCGGTGTTCCGGGCTCGGCTCGGCCAGCAACTGCGGCACACTGGTTTCGAGTTCGAGCAGGCTGGGCAGGTAGGTGTATTTGCTGATCTCGCTTTCGACGGCTCGGGCATTCAGTTCAAGCTGACGCTGGCCGTTTTCGCCGAGATTGCGGATACCGAAGTGTTCACTGGTCCAGAAGCCGACATAACCCAATCCGATCATCAGGGCGATGATCAGTGGCGGCAGGAACAAATGACGGATCAGACGGGGCTTCACGGCAAGTGATGGCGGCGCGGCGCGATAGAGATTGGGGTCGCATTTCATCACAGATGCCTTGGGTCAACCACAACACTTGTTTGTGAATCACCGTTGGTGTGGAGGTGGACTTGTGGCGAGGGGATTTATCCCCGTTCGGCTGCGAAGCAGTCGTCAAACCATTGAATGCGGTTCGACGTTGAAATGCTCGGGGCTGCTTCGCAACCCAGCGGGGATAAATCCCCTCGCCACAGAGTTCAGTGTGTAGCTTTTAGTGCTGCAGGATTTTCTCGAGGAAATGCTGCGCACGTTCGGAGCGGGCGCTGATGTCGCCGAAGAACTCTTCTTTCGGGCAGTCTTCGATGATCTTGCCGGCGTCCATGAAGATCACGCGGTCAGCCACTTTACGGGCGAAGCCCATTTCGTGGGTCACGCACATCATGGTCATGCCTTCGTGGGCCAGTTGCACCATCACGTCGAGCACTTCGTTGACCATCTCCGGGTCGAGCGCCGAAGTCGGTTCGTCGAACAGCATGACGATCGGGTCCATCGCCAGCGCACGGGCAATTGCCACACGCTGTTGCTGACCACCGGACAGTTGCCCCGGATGCTTGTGTGCGTGGGCCGACAGACCGACGCGCTCCAGCAGTTGCAGACCTTTCTTGGTCGCCTCTTCCTTGCTGCGACCCAATACCTTGATCTGCGCGATGGTCAGGTTTTCGGTGATGGTCAGGTGCGGAAACAGTTCGAAATGCTGGAACACCATGCCGACGCGCGAACGCAGTTTCGGCAGGTTGGTCTTCGGGTCGGCAATCGAGGTGCCGTCGACGACGATGTCGCCTTTCTGGAACGGCTCCAGCGCGTTGACGCACTTGATCAGCGTCGATTTGCCCGAGCCCGACGGGCCGCAGACCACGATCACTTCGCCTTTTTTGACGTCGGTGCTGCAATCAGTCAGCACCTGGAAGTCGCCATACCACTTGTTGATGTTCTTGATAGAGATCATACGGCAAACCTTTTTTGCAGACGCTTGACCAGCAGCGAGGCGGAAAAGCTGATGATGAAGTAGACGACGCCGGCGAAGATCAGGAACTCATTGGAGCGGCCGATGATGTCGCCATTGGAGCGGGCGGAGTTGAGGAAATCCACCAGGCCCACGGTGTAAACCAGCGAGGTGTCCTGGAACAGGATGATCGACTGTTGCAGCAGCAACGGGGTCATCTTGCGGAACGCCTGGGGCAGGATGATCAGACGCATGGTCTGGCCGTAAGTCATGCCCATCGCTTGCGCGGCGGCCATCTGGCCCTTGGGGATCGACTGCACGCCGGCCCGGACGATTTCGCAGAAGTACGCGGCTTCGAACATCATGAAGGCCACGACGCAGGAGGTGAACGCACCGATCGGCGTATCTTCGCCGGTGATCCAGCGCAATACGAACGGCACCGCCAGGTAGAACCAGGTGATCACCAGCAGCAGCGGGATCGAGCGGAAGTAGTTCACATAGGCGCCGGCCACACGGGACAGCAATTTGCTGGACGACAGACGCATCAGCGCCAGGATCGTACCGATGATGATCCCGCCGACCACGCCCATGACCATCAACTGCAAGGTCATGACCATGCCGTTCCACAGACCCGGGATGGCGGGGATGATGCCGCTGAAATCGAATTCCATTATTTACCCCCCACGGAGATCAGGCCGGGCACTGCGACTTTCTTCTCGACCAGGCGCATCAGCAACATCAGGCTCATGTTCAGGGTGAAGTAGATCAGCGTGGCCAGGGTGAAGGCTTCAAACAGGTTGGCCGAGAATTCGGCGGTCTGTTTGGTTTGCGCCAGCAATTCCATCAGGCCGATCAGGGACGCCACGGAGGAGTTCTTGAAGACGTTGAGGAATTCCGAGGTAAGCGGCGGAATGATGATCCGGTAGGCCTGGGGCAGCAGCACGTTCCAGTAGATCTGCGGCAGCTTGAAGCCCATCGCACGAGCGGCGGATTCCTGGCCGCGCGGCAGCGCCTGGATGCCGGTGCGTACTTGTTCGCAGACACGGGCAGCGGTGAACAGGCCCAGACACACGACAACGCTCAGGTAGGCCGAGGTGGTCGGGTTGAGGTCTTGTTTGTACCAGTCCTGCAGGTTCTGCGGCAGCATGTCCGGAATCAGGAAGTACCAGATGAACAGTTGCACCAGCAGCGGTACGTTGCGAAACAGTTCCACGTAGCAGGTCGCGATGCCCGATACGAGACGGTTTGGCACCGTGCGCATGACCCCCAGAACGGAGCCCAGCAACAAGGCGACGATCCATGCCACGACAGCGATGGCGATGGTCCAGCCCAAACCGGAGATGTACCAGTCGAGATAAGTCTCGCTGCCCACGCCGGTGGACTTGAAGAACACGCCCCAGTCCCAGTTGTAATTCATTAGGGTCTCCCCTCGAAATCGATCGATGTACAAGCACCCGCTTGGGGAAAGTCCTTTCCCACCCGACGTTGAACGTCAGGCACACGCGATCGGCTCGGAAACCGCCAGGTCGAGTGTTCCAAAAGTGAAGCCAGCAGGTAGTAACAGACGCCTGAGGGAGGGTTGGCTCCCTCAGGAGATAAGGTTAGTCAGAATTTAGATCTTTACGTCCGGAGCCGGCTTGTCGCTCGGGTTCTCGATCAGTTTCTTGACCTGTTCGCTCATCTTGAAGTTCAGGTTGAGGTTTTTTGGCGGGATCGGCTGGGTGAACCACTTGTCGTAGATCTTGTTGATCTCGCCAGATTTGTACAGGCCGACAATGGCGTCATCCACGGCTTTCTTGAAGGCCGGGTCGTCTTTGCGAACCATGCAGGCGTAGGCTTCAAAGGACTGTGGAGTACCGGTAATGATCCAGTCATTTGGCTTCTTGGCCTTGGCTTCTTCACCGGCCAGCAGGGCGTCGTCCATCATGAACGCAACGGCGCGGCCGCTTTCCAGCATCTGGAAGGATTCGCCGTGGTCTTTGGCGGAGATGACGTTCATGCCCATTTGCTTGTCGGCGTTCATCGCTTTGATGATGCGCTCGGACGTGGTGCCAGCGGTGGTCACGACGTTTTTGCCTTTCAGGTCGGCGAAGTCTTTGTAGGACGGGTTGCCGTCCTTGTCTTTCTTGACCAGCAGGCGGGTGCCGATTTCGAACATGTTGACGGTGAAATCAACTTGCTGCGCGCGTTCGGCGTTGTTGGTGGTGGAGCCGCACTCGATGTCCACGGTGCCGTTCTGCACCAGCGGGATACGGGTCTGCGAGGTGACCAGGTTGTACTTGGCCTGCAGATCAGGTTTGTTCAGGTCTTTTTTCAGGGCTTCAACGATGGCCAGCTGAATGTCGTGGGAGTAGCCCACTGGTTTGCCCGAAGCGTCCGCGATGTAGGAAAACGGAATGGAGCTGTCGCGGTGGCCCAGGGTGATGGTGCCGGAGTCGTTGATTTTCTTCAGGGTGCCGGTGAGTTCGGCGGCGAAAACTGGAGTGCTGATCAGAGCAGCAGCGATAGCTGCGCCCAAAATATGGGGAACGATGCGCATCAAATTTTCCTCGAATTGTTTTTTTTATGGAGCCAGTTCGTCGGCCCTTTTGTGCTTCGAATGCCTGACGGCTCCTGAAGTGTTGGCACGGCAGGCATTCGTCGAGAGAGTGTAGAGCATGAGTCGTGCCATACCAGTGGCATACATTCAAAGTGTTGATTTGTAAGGAGATTAAGATTTTGTTGCGGTGTTTTTGCGCTTAACTGATCCGGTTTACCGAATTGACCGCTGGGTCGCGTTCGGAAAACCGAATAGTGAAACCTGTAGGAGTGAGCCTGCTCGCGATGGCGGTACATCAGTCACCAATGATTTGTCTGACCTGGCGCTATCGCGAGCAGGCTCACTCCTACAAGGGACAGTCGTGTGGCCGGCAAATGAAAAAGCCCCTGAATCGTCAAATTCAGGGGCTTTCGTTTAGCCAGTGTAAAAGTCAGGCTGCTTCAATCTTGCTGCGGTTCTGCTCGACCTTGCCCAGATACGCGGCCAGTTTTTCCTGCTCTGGTGGGGTAGTGAACAAGCCCAGTTTGCTGCGGCGCCACAAAATGTCGTGCGCCGTGGTGGCCCATTCTTCGCTGCACAGGTAATCGACTTCACGGGTGTAGAGCCCGCCGCCGAGGTGTTCGCCCATGTCATTCAGGGTTTCCACACCTTCGAGCATGCGCCAGGTGCGGCTGCCGTAGGTGGTGGACCAGCGGCGAGCGATCTCGGTCGGCACGAAGTCGAACTTGTCGCGGATCAATGCGCTCAAGGCCTGCGGCGTGGTCATGTCTTCGCCGCCGGGCAGGGTAGCGCTGGCGGTCCAGCTCGGACGCATCTGGGTAAAGTACGGCATCAGTTGCGCCATCGCCGACTCGGCGAGTTTGCGGTAGGTGGTCAGCTTGCCGCCGAACACCGACAGCAGCGGCGCTTCTTCACCGCCGCCAGACAGCGCGAGGGTGTAATCGCGGGTCACGGCGGATGGGTTGTCGGACTCGTCATTGCACAGCGGACGCACGCCCGAGTAGCTGTGCTGGATTTCGTCGCGGCTGATCTGCTTCTTGAAGTGCGCGTTGACCACTTTCAGCAGGTAATCGGTTTCGCCCTCGGTGATTGCCACTTTCGCCGGATCACCGGTGTACTCACGGTCGGTGGTGCCGATCAGGGTGAAGTGGTTCAGGTACGGAATAGTGAAGACGATGCGCTGATCTTCGTTTTGCAGGATATGCGCGTGATCGCCTTCATACAGCTTCGGCACGATGATGTGGCTGCCCTGAATCAGACGGATGCCGTACGGCGATTCCATCTTCAGGTCATCACGAATGAACTTGGCGACCCACGGGCCAGCGGCGTTCACCAGCGCTTTGGCGGTGATCGAAAACAGGCTGCCGTCGGCGCGTTCGAGGTTCAGATGCCACAGGCCTTTGGCGCGACGAGCGCTGACGCAACGGGTCTGAGTGTGAACGTGGGCGCCTTTTTCACGGGCGGCCATGGCGTTGAGCACCACGAGGCGGGCATCATCGACCCAGCAGTCGGAGTATTCGAAGCCTTTCTTGATTTCGCTTTTCAGCGCGCTGTCGGCACCGAACTTCAGACTCCGTGAGCCAGCGAGTTTTTCGCGCTTGCCGAGGTTGTCATAAAGGAACAGGCCGGCACGGATCATCCACGCCGGGCGCAGGTGCGGACGGTGCGGCAGCACAAAGCGCATCGGCTTGACGATGTGCGGCGCCTTGGCCAGCAGCACTTCACGCTCGGCCAGTGCTTCACGCACCAGACGGAATTCGTAATGTTCGAGATAGCGCAGACCACCGTGAATCAGCTTGCTGCTGGCTGACGAGGTGTGGCTGGCGAGGTCATCCTTTTCGCAAAGGAACACCGAGAGGCCGCGACCGGCGGCATCTGCTGCGATCCCCACGCCATTGATCCCGCCACCGATCACGGCGACATCGTAGACCTCGGAGAGAGGGGGCGTAGGCAAGGTAGAAGTGGGCATCGGCTGGCCTCGGGCTCTTTTGATTTTCATATTGGAAATCGAACATGAATGTTCATTTGCGAAAATGGTAGCCCATAAAGACGCGCACAGCCAGTCGCGTTCGATTGAAAAAACTCATCGAAGGGCGGTTAAAGGAAAATTTTCGAACATTACTGAGGCGGGGGATGCTCTTTGTGGCGAGGGGATTTATCCCCGTCGGGTTGCGAAGCAGCCCCAAAAACAGTCATCGGCGTGTACCTGATACACCACGAGTCATGATTTTACGACTGCTGCGCAGCCGAACGGGGATAAATCCCCTCGCCACAGGGGATCTTCCGGTTAAACGACTTCCAGACGAATCTTGTGCTGGCTCAGCAATTGCGCCAGCGCCGGCACCGGCTGCTGATCAGTCACCAGGCAATCAATCAGGCTGATCGGCCCAAGCCTGATCATCGCGTTACGCCCGAACTTGCTCGAGTCCGCCGCCAGAATCACCTGCCGCGCATTGGCGATGATCGCCTGCGACACTCGCACTTCCTGATAATCGAAGTCGAGCAGGCTGCCGTCCTCGTCGATGCCGCTGATACCGACCAGCGCGAAATCGACCTTGAACTGATTGATGAAGTCCACGCTCGCCTGACCGACCACGCCGCCGTCACGACGCACATTGCCGCCAGTCAGCAGGACATCGAAGTCATCCTTGGCGCTGAGCATCGAGGCGACGTGCAGGTTGTTGGTGATGATTTTCAGATGGTTGTGATTGAGCAGGGCGCGGGCAATCGATTCGGTGGTGGTACCGATATTGATGAACAGCGAGGCGTGATCGGGGATCTGGGCGGCGATGGCTTCACCAATGCGTTGCTTTTCATCGCGCATCTGATCGGCGCGCATCGCATAGGCAGTGTTTTCGACGCTGGAATCATAGGCCGCGCCGCCATGGTAGCGACGCAACAGATTGGCTTCCGCGAGCTGATTGATATCGCGGCGGATGGTTTGCGGGGTAACGACGAACAGCGTAGCCATTTCCTCGATGCTCACATAGCCGCGTTCGCGGACCAGCTCGAGGATTTGCTGCTGACGGGGAGGCAGATTCATGGGGCTTCCTTTGGGCTGCCGTGCAAAATTTGCCCATGATGCCGCAGGAATCCGCTCCCTACCAGTTTCCAGCCTTAGTCAGTCCTCAGACTGGCTTATTCAGCGTCCTCACGCGCCCAGTCACGGGTACGGCTGACGGCTTTTTTCCAGCCTTTATAGAGCTTCTCTTTCTCGACTTCATCCAGGCTCGGTTCGAACTCGCGCTCGATCACTGCCTTGCCACGCAGTTCATCCAGGCTGCCCCAGAAACCGCACGCCAGACCGGCCAGGTACGCTGCGCCGAGGGCGGTGGTTTCGCGCATTTGCGGGCGCTCGACCTGGGTGCCGAGGATGTCGGCCTGGAATTGCATCAGGAAGTTGTTGGCCACTGCGCCGCCGTCTACGCGCAGGGCTTTGAGGCGTTCGCCGGAGTCCTGCTGCATGGCGTCGAGCACGTCACGGGTCTGGTAGGCGATCGATTCCAGCGCGGCGCGAATGATGTGATCCACGCGCACGCCGCGAGTCAGGCCGAACAGAGCGCCACGGGCATACGGGTCCCAGTACGGCGCGCCCAGACCGGTAAATGCCGGCACCAGGTACACGCCGTTGCTGTCCTTGACCTTGTTGGCGAAGTATTCGGTGTCATGGGCGTCGTTGATGATTTTCAGCTCATCACGCAACCACTGCACGGTCGAACCGCCGTTGAATACCGCGCCTTCCAATGCGTAAGCCACTTCGCCGCGTGGGCCGCAAGCGATAGTGGTGAGCATGCCGTGTTGGGATTTCACTGCTTTGTCGCCGGTGTTCATCAGCAGGAAGCAGCCAGTGCCGTAGGTGTTTTTTGCCTGGCCCGGCTCAACGCACATCTGGCCGAACAGCGCGGCCTGCTGGTCACCGGCGATACCGCCGATGGCGATGCCGCTCTTGGTGTGGCCATAGATTTCCGAGGAGGCTTTCACTTCAGGGAGCATTTCGCGCGGGATATCGAGGATCTCCAGCATCTTCGCGTCCCACTCCAGCGAGTGGATGTTGAAGAGCATGGTGCGCGAGGCGTTGGTGTAGTCGGTGACGTGCACCTTGCCGCCAGTGAATTTCCAGATCAGCCAGCTATCAACGGTGCCGAACAGCAGTTCGCCGTTGCGCGCACGTTCGCGGCTGCCTTCGACGTTGTCGAGAATCCACTTCAGTTTGGTGCCGGAGAAGTACGGGTCGGTGACCAGGCCGGTGGTGTCGCTGATGTATTGCTCGTGACCGTCGCGCTTGAGCTGCTGGCAGATCTCGGTGCTGCGGCGGCACTGCCAGACGATCGCGTTGTAGACCGGGCGACCGGTGGTCTTGTCCCAGACCACGGTGGTTTCACGCTGGTTGGTGATACCAATGGCGGCAACCTGATCGTGATGCAGACCGGCCTGGGCCAGTGCTTCAACCATCACCGCGCTCTGGGTGGCGAAGATTTCCATCGGATCGTGTTCGACCCAACCGGCTTGCGGGTAATGCTGGGCAAATTCGCGTTGTGCGGTGCAGACCACGTTCGCGTCGCGGTCGAAAATGATCGCGCGGGAGCTGGTCGTACCCTGATCAAGGGCAATGATGTAGTTCTTATTCTGAATGTCGGTCATGTCGATTGCCTTGGACGAAATAAGGGAGAGTGGGCCGTGGCGCGGGCTCGAAGTGGGCAGGAGCCCGCGCCGACTGTTTCAAGAAGTTCTTGGTTTGCCGTCAATGGCCGGTTCTGCATCCTTTGTAGCAGGTGTGGCGCCGGTCAGGTGACGGGCGATAAGCCCGCGATACCCGGCAGCGCCGAGGCAGGCACCGACAATCGGTGCAAAAATCGGAATCAGGAAATACGGAATGTCGCGGCCACCGGTGAAGGAAATTTCACCCCAGCCTGTGAAGAAAGTCATCAGCTTCGGACCGAAGTCACGCGCCGGGTTCATCGCGAAACCGGTCAGCGGGCCCATCGAACTGCCGATCACGGCAATCAGCAAACCGATCAGCAGCGGTGCCATCGGGCCTTTCGGCAAGCCGTTGTTGTCGTCGGTCAGAGCCATGATCACGCCCATCAGAATCGCGGTGATGATCATCTCGACCAAGAAGGCCTGGGCGGTCGACAGCACTGGATTCGGGAACGTCGAGAACACCGAGGCCAACTCAAGGCTGGCAGCCGAGCCACGAACCATGTGGTGAGTTTGTTCGAAATCGAAGAACAGGTTGCTGTACAGCGTGTAAACCAGCAGCGCGCCGCAGAAGGCGCCGGCAATCTGCGAAAGGATATAGAACGGCAGTTTGCGCTTTTCGAAGTCAGCGAAAATGCTCAAGGCGATGCTCACGGCAGGGTTCAGGTGTGCGCCGGAAACCCCGGCGGTCAAGTAGATCGCCATGCTCACGCCGACGCCCCAGATGATGCTGATTTCCCACAGACCGAAGCTGGCGCCCGCGACTTTGAGCGCAGCGACACAGCCAGTGCCGAAAAAGATCAGGAGTGCAGTACCCAGGAACTCAGCCATGCATTGGCTGGATAGCGATGGTTGTTGTAAAGCAGTTGTCATTGAAAACCTCGGTTTTTGTTGTTGTCTGACGCTTTTGCCTTCAGGGCAAGGCGCGATTTTCGCCGGGGCAGAATCCCCATTCTGTTCCCGGTTTACTGCTGGGTGCTGCTGTAAGGATAATTCTTACATTATTCAGATTCGAAAAAATATAGACAAGAAACAAACCTGTCAAAGGTCGAAAGTGAACCATCAGTCACAATAGAACTATCAGTCGCGTGAATGACCTCACTTCAGATGTTTCCCGCGCTGTATTGAAAAACCGGTAAACCCGCGGAATCATGGGCCGTAATAGAGCCTTTTAGGGTCGGATCGCCTAGAATCCGGCGCAGGATTTTCTGCCATTGCCGAGCCTGGAGCTGCCATGACCCCTGCGTTGGACTTGTTGAAAAAAGTTCGTGCCGAACATCGCGTGCACAGTTACGAACATGACCCCAAGGCTGCGTCATACGGTCTGGAGGCCGCGGAAAAACTGGGACTGGCGCCCGCTCAGGTGTTCAAGACGCTGTTGGCAGCGAGCGAGAAGGGCGAATTACTGGTGGCGGTGGTGCCGGTCGTCGGAACGCTTGACCTCAAAGGACTGGCGCACGCCGCTGGCGTAAAGAAAGTCGAAATGGCCGACCCGGCCGCCGCGCAACGGTCCACCGGTTATTTGTTGGGTGGCATCAGCCCGTTGGGGCAGAAGAAGCGTCTGCGTACTTTCATCGATAACTCGGCCCAGGCTTTTGCCACTATTTATGTCAGTGCCGGCCGACGAGGGCTGGAAGTCGAATTGGCTCCCACAGTGTTGGCTGAGCACACTCATGCACAGTTCGCCGACATCGGGCGTGCCTGACCATCTGAGCTGTATGACGAAAATTCAGCGGTTCTGTCACTGGCGGTGATCAAGTCAGCGCTGCATGCTCTGCCGACGAACCAGGGGAGAAGGTTATGCAGCTTGAGTTTCATCAGGTCGACGCGTTCAGTGATCGGCCATTCAGTGGTAACCCGGCGATTGTCTATCGGCTCGACGCCTGGCTGGCCGATGAGTTGATGCAGAAAATCGCCGCCGAACACAATCTGGCGGAAACCGCGTTTCTGGTACGTGAGGGATCGGTCTGGCATATCCGCTGGTTCACCCCGGCCACCGAAGTGCCGCTGTGCGGGCATGCGACGCTGGCCAGCGCTTACGTGCTGTTCGAAATCTACAAAGAAGCCACCGAGCGTCTGGACTTCATCTGCAAGTCCGGCCCGTTGAGTGTCACTCGTGAAGGCGCGCGCTTGTGGCTGGATTTCCCGGCGATGGAGCCTGCGGCAATCGACATGACCCCGGATATCGAACGCGCGCTGGGTGTGCGGGCGGTGGAGATACTGGGGGCCAACAAGTTGTTCGTGGTGCTGGAATCCGAGCAAGCAGTGCTCGACTGCAAGCCGGACATGGTCGCGCTGGCCAAGCTGCCTTGGCCGGGTGTCATCATCACTGCACAGGGCAATCAGCATGATTTTGTCTCACGCTTTTTTGCTCCCGCCATTGGTATCAACGAAGACGCGGTTACTGGTTCGGCGCATTGCAGCCTGATTCCGTACTGGGCGAAACGCTTGGACAAAACCAGCCTGAGCGCTTATCAGCGTTCGCAGCGGGGCGGGGAGTTGTTCTGTCGGCTGGAGGGTGATCGGGTGAAGATTGGCGGGAATGCGACCCTCGTTGCGAGTGGCACACTAGTTCTTGGCTTATAACCCAGAACCAACTGTGGGAGCGAGCTTGCTCGCGAATGCGGTGAATCAGTCGCCATCATCGTTGACTGAGACGCCGCTTTCGCGAGCAAGCTCGCTCCCACAGGTTTTTATGTCGATCAGAGCGCGGCGCTGAATCGGCGTACGCCGTTTTCCACTGGCGGAATATGCGCCGCCGTGCTGCCGGAAGCCTGGAACAACACCAGATGTTCCGCCGCCACCCGAATCCCCACATCCGCACCGATCTGATGGTCTGCATGGCTCGGGAAGATCGACTCAAGTTGCGCACCGGTTGGCAGTTGCAGACGATACAACGTCGATGCGCCCAGGAACGTCTTGCCGACTATCCGCGCCTTCAGCGCACTGTCCGGCGCATACACAATGTCATCCGGACGCAGCAACACATCCACCGCACCGCCAATCGGCCAGGTGTAGGCACGATTGCCACGCAGTTCACCGAGTTCGGTCTGCACCGATTCCGGACTGCCGAGCTGACCGCGAATGAAATAACCCTGACCGATGAAGCTGGCAACAAACGGCGTTGCCGGCTCGTGGTAGAGGTTGTACGGCGTGTCCCACTGCTCCAGTCGACCTTCCTTGAACACGCCAACGTGATCGCTGACGGCGAAGGCTTCTTCCTGGTCGTGGGTCACCAGAATCGCGCTGGTGCCACGGGCCTTGAGGATGTCGCGCACTTCATGGCTGAGCTTGCGCCGCAGTTCGCCATCAAGGTTGGAGAAGGGTTCGTCGAGCAGCAGCAGTTGCGGCTCGGGCGCCAAGGCGCGGGCGAGGGCAACACGTTGTTGCTGACCACCGGACAACTCGTGCGGGAAGCGCTTGCCGAGGCCTTTGAGGTTGACCAGTTCCAGCAGTTCTTCGGTCACGCGATCCTTGTGCGGATGCTTGCGAATACCGAAGGCGATATTGTCCGCAACGCTCAGGTGCGGGAACAGTGCGTAGTCCTGAAACACCATGCCGATCCGGCGTTTTTCCGGAGCGAGGGTGAAACCGGCGCTGGAGATGGTTTCGCCACCGAGCTGGATTTCCCCTTCGTGCACCGGTTCGAAACCGGCGATGGCGCGCAGGGTTGTAGTCTTGCCGCAACCGGAGGAGCCGAGCAGGCAACCGATGTCACCGGCGTTGAGGTGCAGATTGAGGTTCTGCACCACACGTTGATCTTGATAGCCGCAAGCGAGGTTGCGCAGGTTCAGCAGTAATTCATGACTCATGCGTGGTGATATGCCGGTTCGACGAGGAACTCGAGCAGGGCCTTCTGTGCGTGGAGACGGTTTTCTGCCTGATCCCAGGCGACAGAGCGCGGGTCATCAAGCAGGTCGAGGCTGATTTCTTCGCCACGGTGCGCAGGCAGGCAGTGCATGAACAGCACGTCCTCGGCAGCGAGGTCGAGCAGGGCACGGTTGACCTGGAACGGGGCGAACAACTTCAGACGCTTGGCAGTTTCCTCTTCCTGACCCATGGAAGTCCAGACGTCGGTGCTGACCAGATGTGCACCGCGCACGGCGTCCTGCGGATCGCGGACGATGGTCACACGATCACCGGCCTTGGCCACGAACCCGGCGTTTGGCTCGTAGCCTTGCGGGCAGGCGATGCGCAACTGGAAGTCGAACTGGATCGCCGCTTCTATATAACTGTTGCACATATTGTTGCCGTCGCCGATCCAGGCCACGGTCTTGCCCTGAATCGAGCCGCGATGCTCAAGGAATGTCTGCATGTCGGCCAGCAACTGGCACGGGTGCAAATCATCGGACAAGCCGTTGATCAGTGGCACACGCGAGTTGGCAGCGAATTCGGTCAGGGTGCTGTGGGAAAAGGTACGGATCATCACCGCATCGAGCATGCTCGACATGACGATGGCGGCGTCGCCGATCGGCTCGCCACGGCCCAGTTGGGTGTCGCGTGGCGAAAGAAAGATCGCCTGACCGCCGAGCTGGATCATGCCGGCCTCGAAGGAAATCCGGGTACGGGTCGAGGACTTCTCGAAGATCATCCCCAGGACGCGGTTTTTCAGAGGCTCGAACAGTACGCCGCGGTTACGCAGGTCCTTGAGCTCAACGCCTCGACGGATCACGCTGACCAGCTCTTCGGGCGTGCAATCCATCAGGGAGAGAAAGTGCCTTGCGCTCATCATTGACTACCTTTTGCTACAAACCGCAGATGCTCAAAGCCTTGTTTAACGGAACAACGGGCGAGACCTGCGGCGTAAGCCGCACGTGGCGACGAAATAGGGGGAGGCGCGATATTGACACTAAATGTCGCGTTTTTCCAATAGGCTACGGTTTTTGCAAGATTCGGATGGACAGCGGGATGTTGCAGTCGTGTCTTTACAGTCGATTTCCCGGTAACAGCGGGCCCATTTGTACACTGGCGCTGCGGGGCTTGGCAATCCGCCACGCCGGGGATGGCGCGCAGAGCGTCGCTTTCCGACCGGGCAGCCACTGATTCGGCTCGACGGATGACCTGCTGAAACATTTGCTAAAGCAAAGTGCTGAGTTATAAATAACTTTCGAGCGACGCAGGAAGCCTCCGCATGGAATCGAAAGAACAATTGTTAATGGAATTACTGGGTCACACGGCCCGCTCGCTGACCCATCTCACCGCTTCGGTGACTTCGATGTCCTTCGAGTTGCTGCGCAGCGACGATGAAGTGGTCAAGACCGCAGGTCGCCACATGATCGACCGCATGGCGACCATCAGCGCCGGGCTCGATGAGCATTGGCGGCTGATCGGCGAGCTCACGGGCGTGCACGTTGCCCATGAGCAGATCGAAACCATTCAGGAAATCCAGCTGGCAGCGCCGCCGCAGCTCCCGTCAAGCTGAAGCTGAGGGTCTATCGGCTCGCCTGATGGCTGCGGATTCACAAGACGAACGTCGCTGGCGCGCTACCGGGTCTGGCCCCATAGTTTTGTTTCCGCGGGCGACGACATGGCCCGTCCAAAACAAGACAGAGACTGGCCATGACCAAGACTCTCCATCACCGCGCCTGCCACCTGTGTGAAGCCATTTGCGGGCTGACCATCGAGACCACCGAAACCGATGGCGCCGTTGCGATCACCTCGATCAAGGGCGATGCACAGGACACTTTCAGTCGCGGCCACATCTGTCCCAAGGCTGTGGCCCTGCAAGATATCCAGAACGACCCTGATCGCCTGCGTCAACCGATGCGCCGCGTGGGCAGCGAATGGCTGCCCATCGAGTGGGACGAGGCTTTCGCGCTGGTGGCCGAGCGTCTGGCGGCGATCCAGGAGCGTCATGGGCAGAACGCCGTGGCGGTTTATCAGGGCAACCCGAGCGTGCATAACTACGGGCTGATGACCCACAGTAATTACTTTCTCGGCTTGCTGAAAACCCGCAATCGCTATTCCGCGACTTCGGTCGATCAACTGCCGCATCACCTGACCAGCCATTTGATGTACGGCCACGGCCTGCTGCTGCCGATCCCGGACATCGATCACACCGATTTCATGCTAATCCTCGGCGGCAATCCGCTGGCGTCGAACGGCAGCATCATGACCGTGCCGGATGTCGAAAAGCGCCTTAAAGCGATTCAGGCCCGGGGTGGGAAAGTGGTGGTGGTCGATCCTCGGCGCAGCGAGACGGCGGCAATGGCCGATCAGCATCTGTTCGTGCGTCCCGGTGGCGATGCGGCGCTGTTGTTTGGTCTGCTCAATACCTTGTTCAGCGAAGGCCTGACTCGCGACAGCCATTTGCCGGTCAACGGTCTGGACGAGGTGCGAGCGGCGGTGGCGACGTTCACTGCTGAGGCCATGAGCCCTCTGTGCGCAGTGCCGGCCGAGCAGATCCGCCAGTTGGCCCGAGACTTTGCCGCCGCGCCGAGTGCGGTCTGTTATGGACGGATGGGTGTTTCGACCCAGGCCTTCGGCACGCTGTGCCATTGGGTGGTGCAGTTGATCAATCTGGTCACGGGCAATCTGGATCGCGTTGGCGGTGCGCTGTGCACCGAGCCGGCAGTGGATCTGGTGGCGACCACTTCGGGCGGGCATTTCAATCGTTGGCAAAGCCGTGTTTCCGGGCGTCCGGAGTATGCGGGCGAGTTGCCCGTCTCGGCATTGGCCGAAGAGATGCTGACGCCCGGCGAAGGGCAGATTCGTGCGTTGATCACCGTCGCCGGCAACCCCGTACTGTCCACGCCTAACGGGCGGCAACTGGAGCAGGCGCTGGACGGTCTGGAGTTTATGGTCAGCGTCGACCTCTACATCAACGAAACCACGCGCTACGCGGATTTGATTCTGCCGTCGACGTCGGCGCTGGAAAACGATCACTACGACACCACTTTCAACCTGTTCGCTGTGCGCAACGTCACCCGCTTCAATCGGGCAATCCTCGCCAAGCCTGAGGGGGCTCTGCACGATTGGGAGATTTTCGTCGGCCTGGCCAAGGCCTTCGCGTTGAAGACTGATAAAGAACTGAAACCGACCATGCCGCCAGCGAAGATGATCGACATGGGCTTGCGCATGGGCCTGTACGGCGATGCATCGGAGCACAAGCTGTCGCTGGCGACCTTGTTCGATCATCCGCACGGGATTGATCTGGGCGCGCTGAAGCCGAATCTGGCGC
This sequence comes from Pseudomonas sp. McL0111, assembly GCF_052567255.1. NCBI lineage: Bacteria > Pseudomonadati > Pseudomonadota > Gammaproteobacteria > Pseudomonadales > Pseudomonadaceae > Pseudomonas > Pseudomonas sp. McL0111. Next base: position 2,872,814 of record NZ_CP199585.1, read on the forward strand.
CACGCCTGAAAACGGCGGATCAGCAGGTGCAGGCCGCGCCACCGGCGATCCTTGCCGATCTTGCGCGGTTTGCCGCGTTGCAGGCGCCAGCCGTCGATGAGTTGTTGATGATCGGACGTCGGCATGTGCGCAGCAATAACTCGTGGATGCACAACTTTCATCGACTGGTGAAGGGCAAGCCGCGCCATCAATTGCTGATGCACCCGGAGGATCTCGCCAGCCGTGGCCTCAGCGATGGGCAGTTGGTGCGCGTCAGCTCGCGGGTGGGGCAGATCGAAGTCGAAGTGCTTGGCAGTCTGGACATGATGAAAGGCGTGGTCAGCCTGCCGCACGGTTGGGGTCATGCACGGCCGGGGGTGCAGATGACGATTGCCAGCGGTCAGCCTGGCTCCAGTGCCAATGATTTGACCGATGAATGCCAGCTCGACGAGTTGTCAGGCAACGCGGCGTTGAATGGCGTGCCGGTGACCGTGGCAGCGGCTTGAACGAGTCTGTCGGGGAGACCGAGCATGGCGCTCGGGATTCCGTTACAATGCGCCACCGTGCCGACCCATGAGTCGGAAAGTTCAGCCGAGGTGCTCCATGGATATCATCGAAACGATTAAAGAGCAGATTGCTAACAACACCATTCTGCTTTACATGAAAGGCTCGCCGAATGCCCCGCAGTGCGGCTTCTCCGCGAAAGCTTCGCAGGCCGTGATGGCATGTGGTGAAAAGTTTGCTTACGTGGACATCCTGCAGAACCCGGAAATCCGCGCCAACCTGCCAAAGTACGCCAACTGGCCAACCTTCCCGCAACTGTGGGTTGGTGGTGAGCTGGTCGGCGGTAGCGACATCATGACCGAGATGGCTGCAGACGGTTCGTTGCAGACCACCATCAAGGCTGCTGTTGAAGCCGCTGCTGCAAACAAGTCCGAAGCCTGATCGGCTTCTGTGGGAGCGGGCTTGCTCGCTCCCGCAGGGATTTCAGCCAGGTCTGAAATTCGGGTAATAAAAAGCCCCGCACCTCGAAAGAGGGCGGGGCTTTTTAGTGTCTCGAGTTCAGCGCTCGCTAATTACTCGTCTTCGCCCATCTGCGATTGCAGATAGTTCTCAAGACCGACTTTATCGATCAGGCCCAGTTGGGTTTCCAGCCAGTCGATATGTTCTTCTTCGGATTCAAGAATGTCTTCGAGCAGTTCACGGCTGCCGAAGTCGCCAACGGTTTCGCAATGCGCGATGGCGGTTTTCAGATCGGCGTGGCCGGTCTTCTCGATACGCAGATCACACTCCAGCATTTCCTTGGTGTGCTCGCCGATGTGCAGCTTGCCCAGATCCTGCACGTTCGGCAGGCCTTCCAGGAACAGGATGCGCTTGATCAGCTTGTCCGCGTGCTTCATCTCGTCGATGGATTCTTTGTATTCGTGCTTGCCCAGCTTGTTCAGGCCCCAATCTTCGTACATGCGTGCATGCAGGAAGTACTGATTGATCGCGACCAGCTCATTGGCAAGGATCTTGTTGAGATGCTGGATGACTGTAATGTCGCCTTTCATGATCGGAGTCCTGCCCTGTATTAGCTGTATATAAGGCGGAGTTTGAGCTTCGTATTTATAAGTGTCAAACCTAAGTTATTGAATAATATATGAAAATTAATCGGAATAAGAATGTTTGTGTTCCGCGTCTGAACGCTAAGCAATTGATTTTCAGGCATAAAAAAACCGGACATGAAGTCCGGTTCTTTGAAATAGGGGTCATTACGCAGCAGTAAATTCTACAGGGTAGGGGATCGCGGCCTGGGCAGTTTGCAGCTTGGTCAGGGTTTCGCGTACCACTTCCTTCGCCAGGCAGGCACATTTGCCGCATTGGCTAGCTACGCCGGTGGCCTGGCGGACTTCTTTATAGCTGCAGCAACCTTCATAGATCGCTTCGCGGATCTGTCCGTCGGTGACGCCAGTGCAGAGACAAACATACATAAGTGAGAACCGTCGCTGGTTGTGACTCAATTGCGATGGATCTTAATGTTAACGAGAATGATTGTCAAAGTGCTTTCTGTAAGCTTTGTGAAGCAATCGCGAGTGACTGACGAACGGCAGTTAATGGCCAATTGCTAAGTCGCAGAAATCCCGTGAAGTTGGCCGGCTTCGGCAAAAACCGTTGAGGACAGGCGAAAAACGCAGTGTATGATGGTCGGCCCTTGCGAAGGGGGTTCGTGTCACAGGGCTGTCGCCTCAGGGTGGCAGGCTGGCCCGGACCCTGAACTTCAAGTTTCTACACCAGGAGATATCAATGAGCGTACTCGTAGGCAAACAAGCCCCTGACTTCACCGTCCCGGCCGTACTCGGCAATGGCGAGATCGTTGACAGCTTCACCCTGTCCTCGGCCATCAAAGGCAAATACGGCCTGGTGTTCTTCTACCCACTGGACTTCACCTTCGTCTGCCCGTCCGAGCTGATCGCTCTGGACAACCGCATGGCTGACTTCAAGGCGCGTAACGTGGAAGTGGTCGCTGTGTCGATCGACTCGCACTTCACCCACAACGCATGGCGCAACACCCCAGTGAACAATGGCGGCATCGGCCAGGTGAAATACACCATGGCTGCCGACATGAAGCACGAAATCGCCAAGGCTTACGACGTTGAATCCGAAGGCGGCGTGGCTTTCCGTGGCGCGTTCCTGATCGACGACAAAGGCGTTGTCCGCTCGCAGATCATCAACGACCTGCCGCTGGGCCGTAACATGGAAGAGCTGATCCGTCTGGTCGACGCTCTGCAATTCCACGAAGAGCACGGCGAAGTTTGCCCTGCCAACTGGAAAAAAGGCGACAAAGGCATGAACGCTTCGCCAGAAGGCGTTGCTGCATACCTGACCGAGAACGCTGCTGCCCTGTAAGGCGCAACGTCGAGGCACAAAAAAACCGGCTCATGAGCCGGTTTTTTTATGCGCGGGATTTACCCGACGACCATTAATCAGTCGTCGAAGTCTTCCCAGCCACCCATCTGTTTCCAGCGATTGACGATGCCGCAGAACAGCTCGGCAGTCTTCTCGGTGTCGTAACGCGCGGAGTGCGCCTCACGGCCGTCGAAATCGATGTCAGCCGCCTGACAGGCCTTGGCCAGCACGGTCTGGCCGTAAGCCAGGCCAGCCAGCGTTGCGGTGTCGAAACTGGAGAACGGGTGAAACGGGTTGCGCTTCATGTCCAGTCGCGCAACGGCAGCATTGAGGAAGCCCAGGTCGAAGCTGCTGTTGTGGCCGACCAGAATTGCACGCTTGCAGCCGTTGGCTTTCAGCGCCTTGCGAATGCCACGGAAGATGTCGGTCAGCGCCGTTTCTTCACTGACGGCCATGCGCAACGGGTGATCAAGCTTTATCCCGGTGAACTCCAGCGCAGCCGCTTCGATGTTGGCGCCTTCGAAAGGCTCGACGCGGAAGAAGTAAGTGTGATCCGGGTAAACAAAACCCTTTTCATCCATGGCGATGGTGGTCGCAGCAATCTCCAGCAACGCATCGGTGGCCGAGTTGAAGCCACCTGTCTCTACGTCGACAACTACCGGCAGGTAGCCGCGAAAGCGTGCTGCCATCGGGTGACGGGAACCGCCGCCGCCACTTTGACCTTCCAGTTCGTCGTCGAAATGGTCTTCACTCACGCGTGTTCCTCCAGCAGGCGCCAGCGCAGTTTTTCACCGGCGCGCAGCGGGATAACGGTCAGCTCGCCAAATGGCAGGCTGGTCGGGGCGGTCCATTCTTGACGAACCAGGGTGATGCGGTCGGTGTTGGCCGGCAGGCCGTAGAAGCGAGGGCCGTTAAGGCTGGCGAACGCTTCCAGTTTGTCCAGTGCATTGCGTTGTTCGAACGCTTCGGCATACATCTCGATGGCAGCGTACGCGGTGTAGCAGCCGGCGCAGCCGCAGGCGGCTTCCTTGGCGTGCTGGGCGTGCGGTGCCGAGTCGGTGCCGAGGAAGAACTTCGCGCTGCCGCTGGTGGCGGCGTCGAGCAGGGCTTCCTGGTGCGTATTACGCTTGAGGATCGGCAGGCAGTAAAAGTGCGGCCGAATTCCGCCTACCAGCATGTGGTTGCGGTTATAGAGCAGGTGATGCGCGGTGATGGTAGCGCCAACGTTGGCCGAGGCCTCGTTGACGAACTGCACGGCATCGGCGGTGGTGATGTGTTCGAACACCACCTTGAGCGTCGGGAAACGCTCGACCACACGACGCATGTGTTCATCGATGAAGATTTTTTCGCGGTCGAACACGTCGACATCGCCACGAGTAACTTCACCGTGGATCAGCAAAGGCATCCCGACTTCAGCCATGGCTTCGATCGCAGGGAAGATCTTGTCGATGCTGGTGACGCCAGAATCCGAGTTGGTGGTCGCGCCGGCCGGGTACAGCTTGGCGGCGTGTACAAAACCGCTGGCCTTGGCTTCGCGAATTTCTTCGGGCTGGGTGCGGTCGGTGAGGTACAGCACCATCAGTGGCTCAAACTGACTGCCAGCCGGGCGGGCAGCGAGAATCCGCTGGCGATAGCCGTCGGCTTCAGCGGCGTTGCGCACCGGAGGTACCAGGTTGGGCATGATGATTGCGCGACCAAAAGTGCGCGCCACATCGGCAACGGTATTGGTCAACACGGCACCATCGCGAAGATGAATGTGCCAGTCGTCGGGACGCAGCAGGGTCAGGCGGTCGGACATGAGGGGATTCCAGGCGGGTCAAACTGAGGCGAATGCTACCGGAAAAGACTCTTGCAGGCACTCGCTATCAAGTTTTGCCGCAAGCTTCCGATATCCCGTAGGTATGCCGTAAACATAGTGTGAATCGGTCTTTGTGTTTCAGAAGCCAATGGAGCCTCCCGTGCGCCAGCGTTATTTAGCCTTGCTCAGTGTGTTTGCCAGCCTTCCCGCGATGGCGCTCACTTACCAGACTCGTCTGGAGAACATTGAGTGGACGGTCGAAGGGGACAAGTTCGAATGCCGTCTGACACAGCCGATCACTGATTTCGGCTCGGGCCAGTTCGTGCGCAAAGCAGGCGAACAGGCAACATTTCGACTCAATGCCTACAACGCCATGCTCGGAGGCGGTTCGGCGACATTGCTCGCCGCCGCCGCACCATGGCAGCCGGGCCGTGGGGACATCAATCTCGGCACGGTCCGCATCGGCAGCGGCAACGTCCTGTTCAATAGCTCGCAGGCGCAGGCTTCCAGTCTGGTCAGCGGTCTGATTGAAGGGCGCAGCCCTGTGATTCGTCGTGCTTCGGGCGATGGCCGGGTCTCGGAAGTGCGCCTGTTGCCGGTCAAATTCAGCAAGGCCTTCAACGACTATCAGACGTGTGTGGCGAAATTGCTGCCGCAGAATTTCGATCAGATCAAACAGTCGCAAATCGCCTTCCCCGGCGAGGGCATTGATCTGGACGCCGCCGCCAAGGCCAAGCTGCAAGTGATGCTCGAATACATGAAGGCCGATCCGACGGTTAACCATATCGAACTCGATGGCCACTCGGACAACAGCGGCAACCGTCTGACCAACCGCGAATTGTCACGTCGTCGCGCCTTGGCGGTGGTCGATTTCTTCAAGGCCAACGGCATTCAGGAGTCGCAGATTACCGTGCGCTTCCACGGTGAGCGCTACCCATTGGTGCCGAACACCAATGCTGCCAACCGGGCGAAGAATCGTCGAGTCAACGTGCATCTGGCGCGGGTGGCACCAGTGGCTGCTCCGGCACCGCAGGCCAGCACTCCGGCGAGCACGGCTGCAACTTCCTGACTCGCCGGTCATCGTCGCGCTCTCGAAACAATCTGTCGCTTTGTCGTCTTAAGCTGTCGCGCCTCTGTAAATTACCGCGTTTGAGCGGTAGACTCCTCGGCTTTCCGTATTACCCCGTGGAGTGATGGCATGGCGGACGTAAACAAGGTCGTTCTGGCGTATTCCGGCGGCCTGGACACTTCGGTGATCCTCAAGTGGCTGCAAGATACTTATAACTGTGAAGTGGTGACCTTCACCGCTGACCTGGGTCAGGGCGAAGAGGTCGAGCCGGCTCGCGCCAAGGCTCAGGCCATGGGCGTCAAAGAAATCTATATCGACGACCTGCGCGAAGAATTCGTGCGTGACTTCGTGTTCCCGATGTTCCGCGCCAACACCGTTTACGAAGGCGAGTACCTGCTGGGTACTTCGATCGCTCGTCCGCTGATCGCCAAACGCCTGATCGAAATCGCCAACGAAACCGGCGCTGACGCCATTTCCCACGGCGCCACCGGCAAGGGCAACGACCAGGTTCGTTTCGAACTGGGCGCTTACGCTCTGAAGCCTGGTGTGAAAGTGATTGCTCCATGGCGCGAGTGGGACCTGCTGTCCCGCGAGAAGCTGATGGACTACGCCGAGAAGCACGCGATCCCGATCGAGCGTCACGGCAAGAAAAAATCCCCGTACTCGATGGATGCCAACCTGCTGCACATCTCCTATGAAGGCGGCGTGCTGGAAGACACCTGGACCGAGCACGAAGAAGACATGTGGAAGTGGACCGTCTCCCCGGAGAACGCTCCTGACAAGCCGCAGTACCTGGAACTGACCTACCGCAACGGCGACATCGTTGCACTGGACGGCGTTGAAATGACCCCGGCCACCGTGCTGGCGACGCTGAACAAGATCGGTGGTGAACACGGTATCGGCCGTCTCGACATCGTCGAAAACCGTTACGTCGGCATGAAATCCCGTGGTTGCTACGAAACCCCGGGCGGCACCATCATGCTGCGCGCTCACCGCGCCATCGAATCGATCACGCTGGATCGCGAAGTCGCTCACCTCAAAGACGAGTTGATGCCGAAGTACGCCAGCCTGATCTACACCGGTTACTGGTGGAGCCCTGAGCGTCTGATGCTGCAACAGATGATCGATGCGTCCCAGGCCCACGTGAACGGCGTTGTTCGCCTGAAACTGTACAAGGGCAACGTGATTGTGACCGGTCGCAAGTCTGACGAATCGTTGTTCGACGCCAACATCGCGACCTTCGAAGAAGACGGCGGCGCTTACAACCAGGCCGACGCGGCGGGCTTCATCAAGCTCAACGCGCTGCGCATGCGCATTGCTGCCAACAAGGGCCGCAAGCTGTTCTGAGTCCACCAGGCCCGGAATGAAATGGCGGCGTTGTCTTGCGACAACGCCGCCATCTTTGAAAATGTTTCCTGCCTGAGTTCAAGGCTGCGCTCTTCCGGTAAATCCCGCCACTTTTTTGATCGTCCACATCATTTGGCTGATCTGCGCCTCACCCTCCCTTCAGTACCGTAGTTGCTTGCGTGCATACGTTGTAGGCAATAACCAGCGGCACACCACTATTTTTCTTCGTCTGTTTTTGATCACCAAACGTGATGTGCCTGAGTAAAGCGTGAGACACCGGATCTGTAAGAAATATGATCACCTTGTACGATTGCTTGGTAAGTCGAGGGACGCTCTCCTGCAAATGCTCGAATTCGCCCAGGCTATTCATCCGACGCACATCAATCATACGCAGAGTGCCCAGGGGTTTGGGTAACTGAACATTGTGCTCCGTCCAGGGCGTCGAGTCCGCCGGCCGCTGATCTGCGTCAAGAGGCTTTTCGCCAGCGGTCGAATGTATATGGCTCCCCGTATGCAGTGGCTCTTCAAATGTCTTTAAAAAGCTGTCGTCCTTTTCGAAATCCGAAGGTGCATAAAGAGAGCGATAGTTAAAGTTGAGAGTTATAAAAAATAACAGTATCAAGTAAAACGGAAAACTCATAAGGAACCAAATATAAATTTCGCGCTCACTATTATCAAGGAAGGGCAGGGAAATAGCGGCGGAGGACTCGGAGATAAAAGCAAATATTGCGATTACGGTCATTGGGTTGGCGATTTTTTTTCTGATTTTTAGCATGTCTGTTACTCATTTAGTTTTATTTCTCGTTGTTGTGATTAAGGTTTTTTAAGCTTTAAGTGATGTTGTAGGCGTGTTTTTTATATGAAAAAAAACAATTTGGGTAGAAGTATCTTGTTTCAGTCGTTTAGTGTTTTGGTCGGTGTGTTGATGTATTAAGTATTGCATGAGGCTAGGGTTGTTTTGTGTGGGCGAGCGATTGGTCTTTGAGTTTTCAGACGCGATAAATTGATTTTCGTGCTCCCCTTCAAGGCTTCTGCCTGTCAGTCTGATTTCAGGCGTCTGAATTCTGGAAGTAACAGCTGTCAAGGCATAAGTATCTGGAAGTGATATTGAGGTCATTCGCGTAGATGTGCGTGTTCGTTTTTTGTAGGAATAGTCTTCAATTGTTGTAGGGGATGTCTTTCGCTATGAGTGCAATGAATCTCTCTTGTGCAATGTCGTAAATGACTAGGATATTGTGCGTGCTCTAAAAAATCGAACAGCGAAACTGGACTTGCCCATGAATAAAGTGCTGATCGTGGATGATCACCCCGTCATTCGTCTCGCGGTGCGTATGCTGATGGAACGTCATGGCTACGAAGTAATTGCGGAAACGGACAATGGCGTAGATGCATTGCAACTTGCGCGCGAACAAATGCCGGACATTGTCATACTGGATATTGGAATACCGAAACTTGACGGTCTTGAAGTTATCGCCCGACTGACGTCCACTGCGATGCCATTGAAAGTTTTGGTATTGACCTCTCAGGCACCGGGGCATTTTTCCATGCGCTGCATGCAATCAGGTGCGGCGGGATATGTGTGTAAACAGCAAGATCTGACTGAGTTGCTCAGTGCGATCAAGGCGGTCTTGTCCGGTTACAGTTATTTTCCAAATCAGGCCCTGCATACCGTGCGCACCAGTCTGGGGAACGCCAGTGAGGCTGATATGGTCGATCGTCTTTCAGGGAGGGAGATGATGGTTTTACAACAGTTGGCAAGGGGCAAGACCAACAAGGAAATTGCCGATGGGATGTTCCTCAGCAATAAGACGGTCAGTACTTACAAGACTCGGTTGTTGCTGAAACTCAATGCTCGCTCATTGGTGGATTTGATCGAGTTGGCGCAGCGCAATGGGCTCGTCTGACCCGTCCGGTCAGCGATGGGAGCACGGGCAGGCCGATGTCAGCTTTCGCCAGAAAGTAAAAAGCCTCCGTTCAGGGAGGCTTTCAGGTGTCATAGATCAAAATCGTAATCGGCCAACTGCTTTTGCAATCGGCGCTCCTCCAGCATGTTGTCGATGGTGCGGCGTTTGCTCAGGTTGGTCTTGGCCACCTCGACCACCGGTTCGGCGTCGTCAGCCTCTGCAGCAACGAACTCGTCGTCTGCTTCCAATTGTTCTTTGCTGGTGCTCATAAGGTTAACTCCAGGCTAAGACTGCCATTGGCGCTCCTTATATCGATATTCCTGCGGCGGGTAAAAAAGATTTTTTCAATCGGTTGATCACTAAATTCAATAGCCAATCAATCGTCCGAGGTTTTGTGCTTGTACTCGCACAAATCTTCGATTCGGCAACTGCCACAGCGCGGCTTGCGCGCCAGACACACATAGCGTCCGAGCAAAATCAGCCAGTGGTGGGAATCCAGCAGATAATCTTTGGGTACAAACTTCATCAGCTTGGTTTCCACCTCGACCACATTTTTGCCAGGGGCGATGCCGGTGCGGTTACTCACCCGGAAAATGTGCGTATCGACCGCCATGGTCAATTGGCGAAAAGCGGTGTTGAGCACCACGTTTGCCGTCTTGCGACCGACGCCGGGCAGGGCTTCGAGTTCTTCACGCGTCTGTGGGACTTCGCCACCGTGGCGCTCGACCAACAGACGGCAGGTCTCGATCACGTTTTTCGCTTTGCTGTTATAGAGGCCGATGGTCTTGATGTATTCGGACAGACCTTCAACTCCGAGCGCATGGATTGCCGCCGGGGTATTGGCTACCGGGTACAGTTTCGCTGTGGCTTTGTTGACGCCGACATCGGTCGATTGCGCCGAGAGAATCACCGAGATCAACAATTCGAAAGGTGAGGAGTAGGCCAGCTCGGTCTTCGGTTCAGGATTGTCTTCTTGAAGTCTGCGGAAAATTTCCAGACGTTTTGCGGCATTCATGGGTGATGTGATTCCTTGGAGATAGCGTTCGAGCGAGTGCATGCCTGGCGGGCAGCAAGCAGCAGCCCCAGCAGTATGAAGGCGCCGGGCACCAGGGTTGCCAGGTGCAACCCGTCGTTGAACAGAATAATGCCTTGGCATCCTTCGCAGAGGTCGCGGCCCAGCCTGCCTTGGCCGAATAGTTCACGCAGCACGGCAAGCACGCACATCAAACCGGCAAACAGGCTATACAGCTTGAGGCGTGAAACCAGTGGTTGACGGAAAAACCCGTTGTATTCCAGCACCACACATTGCAGGGCGATCAGTGCGGCGTAGAGGCCGTATGCGTGCTGCCATGGCAGAAACCAGCGCTGTGCAAGAGTCTCTGCGCAACTGGTCAATGTGGCGGCGAGCAACACGCTGCTCAGCAAAACAGCGCTGGCGGACATGCGCGAACGTAGCGGGCTGATGCACAAACCATAAATGCCGACGACAACGCTGAATATCAACAGCGTGCCCAGTGCACCCGCCAGTGTGTCAGTGCTGCCAAGCAACAGCACCAGCAACATCGAGTTCGTCAGGTTCGCCGAGCGGTTCATGGTCCAACCCCCAGTAATGCGGCGCGGTGCTCATCGAAATAGCGCAGTGCATCGTGGATCGCGTTGATCGCAGCGCGGGAAGTAATGGTTGCACCGGCTATCTGATCGAATTGCCCCTGATCCTTTTTTAATGCCCAGCCATTATCGGTCGGCTCAGTATTCGATTTGCCGGAGAACGCTGCCAGCCAGCTATTCGGCCAATCTGCGATATGCCCGCCGAGCGCCGGAGTCTCGGTTTGCTTGAGGGTTTTTACCCCGAGCAGTTTGCCGTTGGCATCAATGGCGATCAGCAGTTCGATGGGGCCGGCGTAACCCTGAGTCTGACTGCGCAGCAATACCGCCACCGGTTGCCCGGCGCGGGTTGCACGATAACCGCCGACCAGCGTGCTGTGGCTCAGCGCGATGTCGCTTAACGTCAGCGGTTGCTCCAGCGGTTGGTTGTCATAAGTGTCGGTCGCGAGCATATCGAGCAGTTTGCGACTGTCGATCACGCGCTGCTCGGCAGCGATGTACGGCGCGCTGCTGCGCTGCACCACGTAAGTCACGCCGATACCGACGATGGCCAACAGCAATAGCGTGATCCCCGCCGCTATGCGCTTCATGGCGTCACCCGCGTCTGACGGTTGGCGGCAAAACGTTCCAGCGCCGGCACACAGAGGTTCATCAACAGAACGGCAAACGCGACGCCGTCGGGGTAACCGCCCCAAGTGCGAATCAAGTAAGTCAGCAGTCCCGCACCGACGCCGAACAACAACCGTGCCAGAGGGTTTTTGGCGCCAGAGACCGGCTCGGTAATGATGAAAAACGCGCCGAGCATGGTGGCGCCGCTGAGCAAATGAAACAGCGGCGAGCCATGCGAATCAGAGCCCGAGCCGTTCCAGCACAGCAGGCTGACGACGAACAGGCTGGCGAGCATGCCGACCGGCGCATGCCAGCCGAATACCCGACGTTGCAGTAAAAACAGGCCACCGGCGAGAAACGCCAGATTGACCCATTCCACACCGCGCCCACCGAAACGACCGAATGCCGGGTTACTGGCGAACAGTTCATCCATGGTCAGACTTTTGTTGATGCGCAGACTGTCCAGTGCGGTGGCCTGAACCCAGGCATCCGGCGCCTGACCCAGGTTAAACACCTGTTGCACCGCGCTGAGCAGATCCATGCCATGTGCCGGCCAGTGCGTCATCGGCTGCGGGAACATCACTATCGCCAAGGCGAAACCGAGCATGGCCGGATTGAACGGATTTTTGCCGACCCCCCCGTACAAATGCTTGCCAAACAACAGGCCTGTGGCAATCGCGGTCACCGTCAGCCACCAAGGGCAATAGGGCGGCAGGGCCGCTGCGAGCAGAGTCGCACTGACCACTGCGCTGCCGTCGCTCAGCGTCGACTGCAATGGTTGGCGGCGCAGGCGGGTTACAACAGCCTCGACGATCAGCGCGGTAATTACCGCCAATATCAAGTTGATCAACACGCCCCAACCGTACAGCCAGAACAAAGCGAGCAGCCCCGGCAGCGCGGCCAGCAGCACCAGCTTCATCGCCTGTTGCAGGCGATCATCCGGCGCTTCAAGGCGTGACATGAACTTGTACCTGGCGCTCGGCTTCTTGCAATGCTTGCTCGGCATCGCGCAGCGCCTGTTCCAGTGTTGCGATTTGTTGCGGTGCAGCCTCTGCTGTTTGCGCTTTTTTCAGTTCGGCGCGACGCATCGCCAGTTGGATTTTCGCTCGTTTCAGATCAGCGTCTTTCGCCGGCGGCGGCGTGGGCGTTGCGGGCGTGCTGCTTTCCAGCTTCGCCAGCGCCTGTTCGGCAGCCTCGAATTGCTGTTGCATGACCACCAGTTGCGCCTGTTGCTCATACGTCGGCGGATGGCCGAAGGCTTTCAGCGATTTGTGCAATTGCGCACGGCTCATTGCCACGTCGATCCTGGCTTTCTTCAACGCTGCATCGGTGTTTGCTGTTTTCGCTGCACGTACCCGCTCCAGTGCAGCCTGTACCGGGTCAAGCGTTGCGACTTCCGGCTGCACCGCTCGATTGGCCCGGGCTTCACGTTCGGCTTGTTTCTGCTGTTCTTCGCGTTGCAGGCGCTCGTTACGCCGCTCAAAGCGCACGCGCGCATGATCACGCTTGGCAGCTCTCGCCCTTTGCTCATCAAGACTGAATGCCAGACCACCGACCACTGGCAATGTGCTCAGCGGTAACGGATGCATTTCGATGCAATCCACCGGGCACGGCGCCACGCACAGGTCGCAACCGGTGCATTCGTCGATCAGCACGGTGTGCATCAGTTTCGCCGCACCGACGATGGCATCAATCGGGCAGGCTTGAATGCACTTGGTGCAGCCGATGCACTCGGCTTCACGAATAAAGGCAACCTGCGGCGGCGCCGAGCCACGGCTGATGTCCAGTTCCAGTACCGGCACTTTCAACAGCTCGGCGAGGGCGGCGATGGTTTCATCGCCACCTGGCGGGCACTTGTTGATCAGCTCGCCGTTGGCGATGCCTTCAGCGTACGGTTTGCATCCGGGATGGCCGCACTTGCCGCATTGGGTCTGCGGCAACAAGGCATCGATGCGTTGAATCAGACTCATGTTTTGATCAGTCCACTGAATCCGAGAACAATCACCGCGATCAGTCCGGCGCCGATCAGTTCGATCGGCAGGCCGCGAAAGGGCAGAGGAATATCGTTGGCGGCGGTGCGCTCGCGCAAGTCACAGAACAGGCTCAATACCAGCCAGAAGCCCAGACCTGCGCCGAGGCTCAGCGCTGCCGCATGCAACAAACCTTGATCGTTTTGCGCATTGATCAGCGCCAGCCCCAACACCCCGGCATTGCCGAGTAGTAACGGCCACAGCCCGTCGAACGGCCACGCCGGCAGCCAGCGCGCCAGCAACTTCAACAGCGGCGCGATCAGCAGCACGCTCAGCGGCAGGAACACAAACAGTCGCAGCGCTTCGAGTTGCAGCGGCACCAGTAGCCAGTGCCAGATCACATAGCCAATGACACCAACGATCAGCATCAGGCACACCGTCGCCAGCCCCAGCGCATGCACCTGACGACGACTGCCGGCCAGCAACGGATCGACGCCCAGCGGCCAGTGCAACACGAAGTTGTTGAGCAGGGCGGCACTGATCAGCGTAAGCACAAGTTCGGTCATGGTTCAGCCAGCGAAATGGGCGGGTGCTTCTTAAGGTTAGGCATTATCCGGGCAGATATGAAAAATCCCACAGGCATGCGGGGCACGCCTGTGGGATCGGTTTGTTGCAGAGCCTTACTTGATGCGTTGACCCGGCTTGGCGCCGCTGTCCGGGCTCAGCAGGTAAATTTCTTCACCGCCAGGGCCGGCCGCCATCACCATGCCTTCGGAGATGCCGAACTTCATTTTCCGCGGCTTGAGGTTGGCGATCATCATGGTCAGGCGACCGTCGAGCTTGGACGGGTCCGGGTAAGCGCTCTTGATGCCCGAGAACACGTTGCGTTGCTCGTCACCGATATCGAGGGTCAGGCGCAGCAGCTTGTCGGCGCCTTCAACGGCTTCGGCCTTGATGATCAATGCAACACGCAGATCCACCGCAGCGAAGGCGTCAAAGTCGATTTCCGGCGATAGCGGGTCTTTGGCCAGTTCGCCGTTGCCCGCAGGTTTGGCTTCGCCGGTGTCGGTCTGGCTGGCGGTCAGGTCTTCTTTCGACGCGTCGCTCATGGCTTGTACTTTTACCGGGTCGATGCGGGTCATCAGCGGCTTGAACTCGTTCAACTGATGATTGGCCAACAAAGTGGTGTGATCGTTCCAGGTCAGCGGTGCGACGTTGAGGAACGCTTCGGCATCGGCGGCCAGCAGCGGCAGCACCGGTTTGAGGAAGATCACCAGTTGGCGGAACAGGTTGATTGCGGTGGCGCAGATCGCCTGCACTTCAGCCTGTTTGCCTTCCTGCTTGTTCAGCGACCATGGCGCCTTGTCGGCGATCCACGCGTTGGCGCGGTCGGCCAGGGCCATGGTTTCACGCATGGCACGGGCGAAGTCGCGCGCTTCATAGGCGTCGGCAATGCTCGGCGCAGCAGCGCGGAACGCTTCGGTCAGTTCCGGCGCGGCATTGGTGTCGACCAGCAGGCCGGCGTTGCCCTTTTGAATGAACCCGGCGCAACGGCTGGCGATGTTGACCACTTTGCCGACCAGGTCGGAGTTGACCTTCTGCACGAAGTCTTCGAGGTTCAGATCGAGGTCATCGACGCCACGGCCCAGTTTGGCCGCGTAGTAGTAGCGCAGGTATTCCGGCGACAGGTGATCAAGGTAAGTACGTGCCTTGATGAACGTGCCACGGGATTTCGACATCTTCTGGCCGTTGACGGTCAGGTAGCCGTGCACGTTGATGCCGGTCGGCTTGCGGTAGCCCGCGCCTTCAAGCATCGCCGGCCAGAACAGCGCGTGGAAATTGACGATGTCCTTGCCGATGAAGTGGTACAGCTCGGCGGTGGAGTCTTTGTTCCAGAACGCGTCGAAGTCCAGCTCCGGCGTGCGGTCGCAGAGGTTCTTGAAGCTGGCCATGTAGCCGATTGGCGCATCCAGCCACACGTAGAAGTACTTGCCCGGTTCGTCCGGGATCTCGAAACCGAAGTACGGCGCATCGCGGGAGATGTCCCACTGTTGCAGGCCGGCGTCCAGCCATTCGGCGATCTTGTTGGCCACGGCGTCTTGCAGAGTGCCGCTGCGGGTCCAGGTCTGCAGCATCTGCTGGAAGTCTGGCAGTTTGAAGAAGAAGTGCTGCGAATCCTTGAGTACCGGAGTGGCGCCGGAGATGGCCGACTTCGGGTCTTTCAGATCGGTCGGAGCATAGGTTGCACCGCATTTTTCGCAGTTGTCGCCGTACTGGTCTTCGGTGCCGCATTTCGGGCAGGTGCCCTTGATGAAGCGGTCGGCCAGGAACATTTTCTTTTCCGGGTCGAAATACTGCGTGATCGAGCGTTGGGCAATGTGCCCGGCGTCACGCAGCTTGAGGTAGATCTGGCTCGACAGCTCACGGTTTTCTTCAGCGTGAGTGGAGTGGAAGTTGTCGAAGTCGACCAGGAACTCGGCAAAGTCGGCGCTGTGTTCAGCCTGGACGTTGGCGATCAGTTGTTCCGGGGTGATGCCTTCCTTTTCTGCACGCAGCATGATTGCCGAACCGTGGGCGTCGTCGGCGCAGACATAGATGCACTGATTGCCGCGATGCTTCTGGAAGCGCACCCACATATCGGTCTGGATGTATTCCAGCATATGGCCAAGGTGGATCGAACCATTGGCGTAGGGCAGGGCGCTGGTGACGAGGATCTTGCGTGGCTCGGACATGTGGGGCTTCGCTACTTGATGAAACGGAGGTCGGCCACTATAAAGCGCTGGCGCATATTTTTCACCCCGTGAGCCTGTTTCCGGATGCGGCAGCCACTTAATTTGAGCCCAGGAAACCTTTTGATGTGAATGGGGCCTCACCACGATGGTTTTCCAGCTCAAGTAATGTGTTTGGCTATAAATCTCCTGAACACAAATGAATCTGCGCGGTACGATACCCGTCATCTTTTCCCAGTCTTGTTATCGGAGTTGCCCATGAGCGCCGTCACTCGCGCAGCGGTGGAAGCCGTCCTCAGCCAATACACCGACCCTTATCTGAATCAGGACCCGGTCAGCGCCGGGTGCGTGCGCGATATCCAGATCGACGGCGACCGCGTCAGCGTGAAGCTGGAAATCGGCTACGCAGCCGGTCTGTTCAAGAGCGGCTGGGCGCAATTGCTGCAACTGGCCATCGAAAACCTCGAAGGCGTGGTAATCGCGAAGGTCGAAGTCAACAGCGTGATCGCCGCGCACAAGGCTCAGGCGCAGATTCCGGGGCTGGCCAACGTCAAGAACGTGGTCGCCGTCGCCTCCGGCAAGGGCGGCGTCGGCAAGTCGACCACCGCCGCCAACCTCGCGCTGGCACTGGCCCGTGAAGGCGCCAAGGTCGGGATTCTCGACGCTGATATCTATGGCCCGAGCCAGGGCATCATGTTCGGCATCCCCGAGCGTACCCGCCCTGAGATCAAGGATCAGAAGTGGTTCGTACCGCTCAAGGCCCACGGCGTCGAAGTCATGTCGATGGCGTTCCTGACCGACGACAACACGCCGATGGTCTGGCGCGGTCCGATGGTCTCCGGCGCCTTGCTGCAACTGGTCACGCAAACCGCGTGGGGCGACCTGGATTATCTGGTGATCGACATGCCGCCTGGCACCGGCGATATCCAGCTGACCCTGGCGCAGAAAGTCCCGGTGGCCGGTGCCGTAATCGTCACCACCCCGCAGGATCTGGCACTGCTGGACGCGCGCAAAGGCGTGGAAATGTTCCGCAAGGTCAACATTCCGGTGCTCGGTGTGGTGGAAAACATGGCGGTGCACATCTGCTCGAACTGTGGACATGCCGAGCATCTGTTCGGTGAGGGCGGTGGTGAGAAGCTGGCGACCCAGTACGGCGTCGAGTTGTTGGCTTCGCTGCCGTTGTCGATGCTGATCCGCGAACAGGCCGATGGCGGCAAACCGACGGTCATCGCCGAGCCGGACAGCCAGATAGCGATGGTCTACCAGGAACTGGCTCGCCATGTTGGTGCGCGGATCGTCTTGCAGGAAGCCGCATCGCCGGCGATGCCGAACATCACCATCAGCGACGATTAATGGCCTGACACACAATCAAATGTGGGAGCCAGCCTGCTGGCGATAGCGGATTAACATTCAACAATAGGTTGGATGAACCACCGCAATCGCTAGCAGGCTAGCTCCCACAGTTGTTTTTGCGGTGGGATTTAGATCCGCAACCCGCCATCCATCTCCAGAATCCGACCGGTGTAGTAGTCGTTCTCGAAGATGTATGCCGCCGAATGGGCGATCTCTTCCGGTTTGCCCATGCGCTTGAGCGGAATGCCAGCAGTCATCTTCTCCAGCGCTTCCGGTTTCATGCCCAACGTCATCTCGGTTTCGATGAAGCCCGGCGCAATGCCCGCCACACGAATGCCGTAACGCGCCAGTTCCTTGGCCCAGGTCACGGTTGCCGCTGCGACACCGGCCTTGGCGGCGGAGTAGTTGGTCTGGCCGACGTTGCCGGTACGCGAGATCGACGAGATATTGATGATCGCGCCGCTGTTTTTCAACTCGACCATTTTCGCCGCGACTTCACGGGTGCAGAGGAACACGCCGGTCAGGTTTACGTCGATGACGGCCTGCCACTGAGCCAGGCTCATCTTGGTCATTTCGCCGTCCTTGACCTTCAACAACAGGCCGTCACGCAGGATGCCGGCGTTGTTGATCAGGCCGTGAATCGCGCCGAAATCAGCGGCCACCTGAGCGACCATGTGCTCGACCTGCTCTTCATTGGCGACGTTGCACAGATAGCTTCGCGCCTCGACACCCTTGGCTTTGCAGGCGGCGACGGCGTCGTCGAGTTTTTCCTGATTCAGATCCACCAGCGCCAGCTTCGCGCCTTTACCGGCGAAATACTCGGCCATGGAACGGCCCAAACCCTGGCAACCGCCGGTGATAATGATTACTTTGTCGTTGAGTTGCATTCGCATGCCCCGATAGCAGGTCAGAGTGGTTTCCTTTAGAGGGCCTCTCGATCTGCGCCCGACGTGGCCTGGCTGCACATGAGAACTGCCCCGATGGCGTGACCGGGAACTTATCCCCAGGCGCCTGTCCGTTTTTTCGACGGATTCTATTTAAGGAGTCATAAATTGAGCGTTGAAGCGGCCAAGAATGCCCGAGAATTGCTTCTCAAGGAATACCGTGGGGTGCTGTCGACCCACTCCAAGTCGATGCCCGGTTTCCCGTTTGGCTCCGTGGTTCCTTATTGCCTGGATGAGCATGGCCAGCCGCTGATCCTGATCAGTCGCATTGCCCAGCACACCCATAACCTGCAAAAAGACCCCAAGTGCTCGCTGCTGGTCGGTGAGCGCGAGGCGGATGATGTGCAAGCCGTTGGTCGCCTGACCTATCTGGCCGAGGCGCAAAAGATCGAAGATCCGGCAGCCATCGAAGCCGCTGCGGAGCGCTATTACCGCTACTTCCCCGATTCGCAGAACTACCACAAGGCCCACGACTTCGATTTCTGGGTGCTCAACCCGGTACGTCACCGCTACATCGGCGGTTTCGGCGCGATTCACTGGGTCGATCAACTGACCCTGGCCAACCCGTTCGCCGGCAAGGCCGAAGTCAGCATGGTCGAACACATGAACAGCGACCACGCCAAAGCCATCGCGCATTACGTGGATCTGGCCGGTCTGCCGAAAAGCGTGCCGGCACAAATGGCCGGGATCGACACCGAAGGCATGCACCTGCGCATTGGGCAGGCGCTGTACTGGCTGCCGTTTCAAGCGCCATGTAATACGCCGACACAAGTGCGCGAAGCCTTGGTTTTACTGGCTCACGCCGAGCATTGGCCAAAAAATGCAGTGGCCGACGCTTGAATTCACGAAAGGGCGACGTCATCTAGGGCTTACTGCAAGGCATTTCTTGCGTAGAGGAATCTTTGATGCGCCCTTTTTTGTTGCTCTTTCTGCTGTTTCCGGTGTTGGAGCTGTTCGTATTCGTCAAAGTGGCAGGGGCAATCGGGTTTTTCCCGGCCCTGCTGCTGATCATTCTCGGCTCGATGTTCGGCGTTTTCGTGCTGCGCGTCGCCGGACTGGCTACCGCACTGCGTGCCCGTGAAAGCTTGAACCGCGGCGAACTGCCCGCGCAAACCATGCTGGAAGGTTTGATGCTGGCACTGGCCGGTGGCCTGCTGATCCTGCCGGGTTTCATCAGCGACGTGGTCGGTCTGGTGATGTTGCTGCCGTTCAGCCGTCGTCTGCTGGCGAACAAGATGCGCCAGCGTGCCGAGGAACAGGCCATGCGTCAGCGCGCGTTCGCCGACGACCTGCAACCCCGTGGCGGTCCTGCACCGCGTCAGCCTTTGGGCCGCGAGGGTGATGTGATCGAAGGCGAGTTCGAACACCGCGACCCCAAGTAAAATCTGCATCGACACGGCACCTTCGGGTGCCGTGCTCGTTTATGGGCCTTCGAACGAAAATTTTTCTGCCCTCGCCCTTGTAATAAGCTTATGCGCCCTTATGTATCGGTCACCGAAAGGTTTCCGGCATTTGAGTCGGACAGACTTCCGCGATTCGCTCGACGAGTCGCACCCGGCGCAGGCCGGATTCGTTAAACCCGCCGGGAATACACCGGCCGATGAAAACCACAATTAGGAGAGATCGACAATGAAGCTTCGTCCTCTGCATGACCGCGTCGTAATCCGTCGCAGCGAAGAAGAAAAGAAAACCGCTGGCGGTATCGTCCTGCCAGGTTCGGCTGCTGAAAAAGCCAACCACGGTGTGATCGTCGCTGCAGGCCCGGGCAAGACTCTGGAAAACGGTGACGTACGTGCGTTGGCCGTTAAAGTCGGCGACAAGGTCGTGTTCGGTCCTTACTCCGGCAGCAACACTGTGAAAGTCGACGGCGAAGATCTGCTGGTAATGGCTGAGAACGAGATTCTCGCCGTACTGGAAGACTGATTCCCCGCTCATTTTCCCGTTACTACAAAGTATTTAAGGAATATCGATCATGGCTGCTAAAGAAGTTAAATTCGGCGATTCCGCCCGCAAGAAAATGCTGATTGGCGTAAACGTCCTGGCTGACGCAGTAAAAGCGACCCTGGGCCCGAAAGGCCGTAACGTGATCATCGAGAAGAGCTTCGGCGCTCCGACCATCACCAAGGACGGCGTTTCCGTTGCCAAAGAAATCGAACTCGAAGATCGTTTCGAAAACATGGGCGCGCAGCTGGTCAAAGACGTTGCCTCCCGTGCCAACGATGACGCTGGTGACGGTACTACTACCGCTACCGTTCTGGCTCAGTCTATCGTCAACGAAGGCCTGAAAGCCGTCGCTGCCGGCATGAACCCGATGGACCTGAAGCGCGGCATCGACAAGGCGACCATCGCCATTGTCAAAGAGCTGAAAAACCTGTCCAAGCCATGCGCTGACTTCAAGGCAATCGCTCAGGTAGGCACCATCTCCGCCAACTCCGACAACTCCATCGGCGACATCATTGCCGAAGCCATGGAAAAAGTCGGTAAAGAAGGCGTGATCACCGTTGAAGAAGGCACTGGCCTGGAAAACGAGCTGTCGGTTGTTGAAGGCATGCAGTTCGACCGTGGCTACCTGTCCCCGTACTTCGTCAACAAGCCGGAAACCATGGTTGCCGAGCTGGAAAGCCCGCTGATCCTGCTGGTCGACAAAAAGATCTCGAACATCCGCGAAATGCTGCCAGTGCTGGAAGCCGTTGCCAAAGCCGGCCGTCCACTGCTGATCGTATCGGAAGACGTTGAAGGCGAAGCCCTGGCGACTCTGGTAGTGAACAACATGCGCGGCATCGTCAAGGTTGCAGCCGTCAAGGCTCCAGGCTTCGGCGACCGTCGCAAGGCCATGCTGCAGGACATCGCTGTTCTGACCGGCGGTACCGTTATCTCCGAAGAGATCGGCCTGAGCCTGGAAAGCGCCACCCTGGAAAACCTGGGCAGCGCCAAGCGCGTGACCATCTCCAAGGAAAACACCATCATCGTTGACGGTGCTGGCGTTGAAACCGACATCCAGGCGCGTATCGCTCAGATCCGTGCACAGGTTGCCGAAACTTCGTCCGACTACGACCGTGAAAAACTGCAAGAGCGCCTGGCCAAACTGTCCGGCGGCGTTGCAGTGATCAAGGTTGGCGCTGGTTCCGAAGTTGAAATGAAAGAGAAGAAAGCCCGCGTTGAAGACGCCCTGCACGCAACCCGTGCAGCCGTTGAAGAAGGCGTGGTACCTGGCGGTGGCGTAGCGCTGATCCGTGCTCTGGAAGCTCTTACCGATTTGACTGGCGACAACGCTGATCAGAACGTAGGTATTGCTGTTCTGCGTCGTGCTGTTGAAGCACCACTGCGTCAGATCGCTGCCAACAGCGGTGACGAGCCAAGCGTTGTGGTCAACGAAGTCAAGAACGGCAAAGGTAACTTCGGTTACAACGCTGCAACTGGCGAATACGGCGACATGGTCGAAATGGGCATCCTGGACCCTACCAAGGTGACTCGTTCGGCTCTGCAAGCTGCTTCGTCGATTGCCGGTCTGCTTCTGACTACTGACGTTGCAATTGCCGATGCACCGAAGAAAGACGGTGGCGCTGGTGGTGGCATGCCAGACATGGGCGGCATGGGTGGCATGGGCGGCATGATGTAAGCCAGCCTTACCCCATACGAAAAACCCCGCCTGCGATGAGCAGGCGGGGTTTTTTATTGCCCTCGATTTCATCCTGGTTCAAGACCGAGGTGTAGCTATGCGGGCAAGCCACGCTCCCCCAAAGGTGATGCGCACCCTGTGGGAGCGTGGCTTGCCCGCGATGACGTCAGATCAGGCGCTGACCGGTTGCGCTTTAATTACAGCTTCAGCTCTGGAGGCTGGTCGATACATCACGTAGTAATATGACCCCAGACAAATCAGCCAGCAGAAAATCGCCGTCCACACGTTGTGCGAGAAGAAGTGCGCGCCCTGCATCATCCGGCTGATGGAGAACACCGAACCCAGCGCGAAGGCAAAGATGAACGCCTTGCGTGCCAGGCGCGGACGGCGGTCACGCAGTACGAAGAACAAGGCAAACAAGGTGAATCCGGTGGCGGCATGACCGCCCGGCCAGCAGCGGCCAGGCTTGTTGGTCTCCGGACGATGGCTGAGCAGTTTGCTGTAGGTTTCGTGGCCACCAAACTGTTCAAGGCTCCATGGACACTGCACCGCAGTCACCGCCTTCATCGGCGTCACGAACGAAGTCGCCAGACCCAGTGACAGCACCAGACAACCCAATTCACGCTTGAACGGTTTGAGTCGCTCGATGAAAAACGCCGCGACGAAGCCGATTACCGCAAACACCGAAAAGGCGATCACCACCTGTTTGGCGCGGTCGTGGAGGATATCTTCAAGGAAGTGACTGTGGCGCCCGATGAAGTCGCCCGCGACCGGGTCATAAAACATTCGGGCCAGCACCATGTCCAGATCGGTCAATTCCAGCAATATCAGAATGACCGCAGCAACGGCAGGAACTCCAAGGCAAAGCCAGAAGTTCAGCGGCCGTGGGGCAGGGCGTACAACGTTTGATGACATGACAGATCCTGAACAAAAAAATGCCCCGGAGCATCAGTCCGGGGCAGTTCGGTTATTGTTCGCTGACTTGCGGAGCGCCCTCCTTGGGTGCCTTCCAGCCAAGCAGCTGTTGCGTGAAGCCATAACTGGCCGATTGGTAATAGGTGATGGCGCGGCTGATCAGCGGATCAGCGCTGGTGGCCCGGGATTCACGGCTCTCGGTGAGCGCATCGTCATGCCGGCGCAAGCCTTTGCGCGGGCTGAGAATCGCCAGATCCTTGCCGTCGAACAAGCCCAGATGCTGGTAGTTGCCGACCACCACGCGCGGTGGCAATTGATTCTCTTGCAGCAGGTTGCGACCAAAGAATGTCGAGGTGTAATCCAGATTCAGCAAGCCCAGCAGGGTCGGAGCGAGGTCGATCTGGCTGGCCAGTTGGCCGTCCTCACGCGGCTCGATCAGCTTCGGCGCATACACGAACAGCGGGATCTGATAGTTGCTGATCGGCAAGTCTTCCTTGCCCGCGCTACCGGCAGTGTGGTCGGCGACAAAGATAAAGATCGTGTTGTCGAACCACGGTTTTTTCCGCGCTTGCTCAAGGAACTGACCGATGGCGTAGTCGG
The DNA here is from genome assembly GCF_052567255.1 of Pseudomonas sp. McL0111. Taxonomy (NCBI): domain Bacteria; kingdom Pseudomonadati; phylum Pseudomonadota; class Gammaproteobacteria; order Pseudomonadales; family Pseudomonadaceae; genus Pseudomonas; species Pseudomonas sp. McL0111. The sequence continues at coordinate 2,896,144 of NZ_CP199585.1, forward strand.
TGTATTTCACCGCGCCGTCACGACCGTTGCCGGACTTGATGTCGATCCGGTTGTCCGGATAGGTATAAGGACGGTGGTTGGAGGTGGTCATCAACTGCAACAGAAACGGTTGCTGTTTGGCGTAATCGGCATCCGCCAGTTTCAGGGTCTGGTTGTACAGATCCTCGTCGGCCATGCCCCAGGCGTTCTTGAAGTGGATCTCTGATTCTTCGACGCTACTCTGGTCGACGACGCGATAACCGTTGCCGCTGAAGAACGCGTTCATGTTGTCGAAGTAACCGCGTCCGCCGTAAACGAACACGCTGTCGTAACCCACGGCGCTCAACTGCTGGCCGAGGCTGGCAAAACCGCTTTCACGGCCAATGCGCTTGACGATCGAGCGTCCTGGCGTTGGCGGGATGGCGAGGGTGATCGCTTCCAGACCACGGTCGGTGCGAGTGCCGGTGGCGTAGAAGTTGTTGAAGTACAGGCTCTGTTTGCGCAAGACGTCGAGATTCGGCGTCAGGTTACGCCCATCGCCATTGCTGCCCAGATACTTGGCGCTCAGACTTTCGATGGTCACCAGCACGATGTTCGGTTTGCGCGTTACGCCCGGGTTGTCGATCACTCGGCGAATGTCCTGCGGGTCCTTGCCGATGAAACGGGCGTTGGATTCACCGAGTTCGGCGCGAATCTGCTGTGCGACTTTTTCCGGTGGCAGGCTGCCGTAGAACTGGCCGTAGTCCAGCTCATTGTTACGGAACGCGGCGAAAAACTGATAAGGCCCGTTGCTCGCCAGCTCGTTTTGATAGGCGTTGCCACCCTGAGCACGCGGCGCGTCCTGGCTGAGCAGTTGCAGGCTCAGACCGGCGACGACCAGCAGGCCCAGCGCGTTGAGCAGGCGTGCGCGCAATGGTGGCATCGGCGCGTTCATCGCGGCATTGAAGGGTTTGCGCAGGACCAGGCTCAGCACCACGGCCAGCACCGCGAGAATGCTCAGCAGCATGCCGATCGGATACGACTCCAGCACGTTGTTCAGTACTTCATCGGAATACACCAGATAGTCGACGGCGATGAAGTTGAAGCGCACGCCGAACTCATCCCAGAACAGCCATTCGGCCACCGAAACGAACAGCATGACAAACAGGCTGACAGTCAGCAGACCTTGCAGGAACCAGCGATGACCGCGACGGCGCCACAAGGCCGGCGGGCACAGCAACAGATACAGACCCAGCGGCAGTGCCGCATACGCAAGAAACCCCAGGTCATACAGCAGGCCGATACCGAATACGGAAACGGCAATACCGCCGGCCTCATCCAGATGAGTCAGCAGCAGAATGATTCGGGTCAGGAAAAACACCACCAGCCAGGCGCCGGTAACAAGCAGCAGAAAGCGCATGGGCGCCGTCTTGAAAGAGTCCATTTGTGTACATCCTTATTATCAGGCTCGGAGTGTTGCGCGCTCACTGTAATCAGGTTGTGAACCGATAGTGAAAAACTTGTTAAAAATTTAATTTGGTTGAGAGAGTTGATCTACGTGGCTTTCAGCCCTAGCCCTGAGTCGGCGTTGGTCGTAAGCTGCGCGGGCCACGACGGCTGTTACTGTGTACGGAGGAGATGCCAATGCGAATTCTATTGGTCGAAGACAACCGCGATATCCTGGCCAATCTGGCCGATTACCTGGGCCTCAAGGGCTACACCGTCGATTGCGCCCAGGACGGATTGTCAGGCCTGCATCTGGCTGCCACCGAGCATTACGACCTGATCGTTCTCGACATCATGCTGCCGGGGATCGACGGCTACACCCTGTGCAAACGCCTGCGCGAAGACGCCCGACGCGATACCCCGGTGATCATGCTCACCGCCCGCGATCAACTGGACGACCGCCTGCAAGGCTTCAAGTCCGGTGCCGACGATTATCTGGTCAAGCCATTCGCCCTGTCCGAATTGGCTGCACGGGTCGAAGCAGTGATGCGTCGCACCCAAGGCGGAGGCCGACGTTCGTTGCAGGTCGGTGATCTGAACTATGACCTCGACACCCTTGAAGTGACCCGCGAAGGCAAGTACCTCAAACTCAACCCGGTTGGCCTCAAGCTGCTGGCGGTGTTGATGCAAAAGAGCCCGCACGTCCTGCGTCGGGAAATTCTTGAAGAAGCGCTGTGGGGCGATGACTGCCCGGACAGCGACAGCCTGCGCAGCCACGTTCACCAGTTGCGCCAAGTGATCGACAAGCCGTTCGCCAAGCCGTTACTGCACACCGTGCACGGTGTGGGTTACCGCTTGGCCGAGGGTCGTGATGGAGTTTAAGCAAAGCCTTTCCCAGCGGATCATCATCGCCTTCGCGCTGATGAGCGCGTTGGTGGCCGGGGCCTTCGCCATGGGCATCGTTGCGACGGTGCATCTGGTGGAGGAAAAACTGATCTCGGCGGGGCTTGGCGGTGACTTGCAGCGCTTGCTGCTGATGGACAATGTGTCGGACTGGAGCCATCGCCCGGAACCGGATCAGCTGTTTTATTTCAGTGGCGGGCCGGGCGATTTTGAGTTGCCCAAGGATTTGCGTCATCTCGATGCAGGTTTTCACGAAGTGTTCCGCGAGCAACTGTCGTATCACGCGATGGTCGAAATCGTCGACGGCCGCCGTTATGTACTGCTGCAGGATCAAAGCGATTTCGAAGAACGTGAGCGCGTGCTGTTTGCCGTGGTGCTGGTGGGCTTTGTGCTCAGTCTGGCGCTGGCGGTGTTTCTTGGCTGGGTGCTGGCGCGCAAGGTAATGGCGCCGGTGGTGCGGTTGGCGCGACAAGTGCGTCACCGCGATCAGTTGCTCGGACTGGCGCCACCACTGGCACCGGATTACGCCGCTGACGAAGTCGGCGAGCTGGCGGTGGCATTCGATGCAACGCTCGGTCGCCTGCGTCAGGCGCTGACCCGTGAACGCCTGTTCACCAGTGACGTCAGCCACGAACTGCGCACACCCTTGATGGTGCTGGCCAGTTCCTGCGAGTTGCTGCTGGAAAACCCCGGCCTTGATCCGCGCGGTAGGGCTCAGGTCGAGCGTATTGCCCGGGCCAGTGAAGAGATGCGCGAATTGGTGCAGACCTTCCTGATGCTCGCCCGCGCCCAGCGTGAAGACGCCGGGTCGGCGCCTCAGCAACATCTGGCCCATGTGGCCGAAAACCTGTTGGTTGTATGGCGCGAACCAATCGAATCCAAGGGCCTGAGTTTGACCTTCGAGCCAGGTCAGCCACCGGATACGCGTTTTAATGCGACGCTTTTAAGCGCGGTGATGGGCAATCTGCTGCGTAACGCTTGCCACTACACCGAGACGGGGTTCATTCGCTTGACGCTGAACCCTAATGGTTTTGTCGTCGAGGACTCGGGTGTGGGTATTCCCGAAGAGAAACGTGAGGCGATGTTCCAACCGTTCGTCCGTGGCAGCGAAAAACGTGGTGAAGGACTTGGCCTGGGGTTATCGCTGGTGCAACGCATCTGTGAGAACCAGGGCTGGACGGTCACCTTGAGCACCATGGAGCCCAACGGCTGCCGCTTTGAAGTGGACCTGAGTGTGAGCTGAGTCAAACTAATGCCCCCCGGCTATTGCACGAAATGTGTAAAACCCTGTAATAGTTTGCTGGTTTACCTGACGTTTTTTTCACAAAGGGATGACCTGACGCTGACACGTCGCTCCATAAGGTGGGGCCATCAGTAACTCAGGAGTCCCGATGATGGCTGGCCCGATCAAACTCGATTTTTCCGAGAAATACGACGACGTACATGCGCAGAAATATCTGCACAAGCATCAGAACGGTCTCGGGCGTCGATTGTCCCATTGGCGTGACGAGCAGTTGGCCCGCAAGGCGCTGACGCTGGCCGGTGAACCTGGGTTGGTGCTGGACCTGCCTTGTGGTGCCGGGCGTTTCTGGCCATTGCTGGCAGAGAAGCATAATCGGGTGATCATCGGCGCGGACAATTCCGAGTCGATGATCAAGACCGCAATGCAATCGCAACCCGCTGAAGTAGTGAAACGGGTACAACCCTTGCACACTTCTGCGTTCGACATTGCCTTGCCGGATAACTCTGTCGACAGCATTTTTTGTATGCGCCTGCTCCATCACATCGGTGAAGCCGAGCATCGACGGACGATTCTGCGCGAATTCGAACGGGTCACCCGTGACAGTCTGATCGTTTCACTCTGGGTCGATGGCAATTTCAAAGCCTGGAAACGCCAGCGCGCAGAGAAAAACCGTGACAAGCGCGAGTATCAGAATCGCTTTGTGTTACCAGCCGCTACGGTTGAGAAAGAATTTGAGGAGGCGGGTTTCCGCATCCAGGAACAGTTGGACTTTATTCCGCTCTACGCCATGTGGCGAGTTTACGTATTACGCAAGAGGTAACAGGATGGCAGTGCAGATTGCAGCAGAAACGGAAGTCGCTCCTCAGGACCGCTTTGATTACTACTGGAACCAGCGGGGCGAATGGGTAGAAGAACCCAACGTCCGCCGGGGTGGGGAAAGTGGTGTGCAACGTGTCGTGGCACGCGATGGTCAGCTGCTCTATGCGAAACGCCAGACTGGACATATTTACCGCAGTTGGCTGCACCCGTTCGGACGACCGACGGTATTGCGCGAACTGGATGCACTGAACGGCGTATCCCGGCTCGGTGTGCGGGTGCCGGAAATCGTTTTCTGCGGTGCCTTGCCTGATCCGCAGCACAAGTGGCGTGCACTGTTGGTAACAAAGTCGCTGGACGGTTTTCAGGAATTCGAACACTGGTTAGCGGCTGGCGGACGCGAGCTGCATGGCGAAGCGGTCTATGAGCGAGTGCTCAAGGACATGGCCGAGAATATGGCCCGCATGCACAAAGGCCGCTGGCAGCACAGCTGCATTTACATCAAACACGTGTTCGTGCGAGTCACGGGCGAGGGTGAATCGGCCAAGGCCGAAGTGGCATTGATCGATCTGGAAAAGTGCCGCCAGCGTCTGACCGCTTATCGCGCCGCGTCCCATGACATGAAACAACTACGTCGCCATTCGTCGTTCAACGACACGGACTGGAAAAAACTCGTCTATTTTTATGAGACGGCGTTTGGCAGCGCTATCAAAGGTTTATAGCGATGAAACTCGAAATTGCACGAGGTGTGTTTCTGGTAGGAGCCTTGGCAGTTGCTTCGTTGGCGATGGCTGCCTGGGAGCAGCCACGCATGCAGGTCATTGGCGCATCCAGCGGTGATGCCCATTGTGCTGTGCCACGGGTGGCGAAAGCCTCCGTGGCTACAAAACCCGACCATGATTTGTTGCTGTTCATGTTCGGATTGTCCCAAGGGATGAGGCCGCAAAGTTGAATCGATTGAAGCCCAAATAAAAGGCTCCGCAAATGCGAGGCCTTTTTTTATGCCCGCATTTTGAATCCTGCACGGGCTAATGTGGGAGCGAGCCTGCTCGCGAAAGCGGCATGACAGTCAACGCATCTTTGTCAGGTAGAACGCTTTCGCGAGCAGGCTCGCTCCCACAGGGGTCATGGGTGTTCTTTGGTATCCGGTTTCGCCAGCAGTGTGTAAACGCACGGCAGCACGAACAATGTAAATAACGTCCCGATCGACATCCCCGTGGCAATCACCAGCCCGATATCAAAGCGGCTGACAGCCCCCGCACCAGTCGCCATGATCAACGGCACCATGCCGAACACCATCGCCGCAGTAGTCATCAACACCGGGCGCAGACGTATCGCTGCCGCTTCCTCCACCGCCTCTCGCGGTGTCAGACCCTTGTCTTTGCGCAACTGATTGGCGAACTCGACGATCAGGATGCCGTGCTTGCTGATCAGGCCGATCAGCGTCACCAGCCCGACCTGGGTGTAGATGTTCATGCTCGACCAGCCGAGGAACAGCGGAATCAGCGCTCCGCAGATCGACAGCGGTACCGTCACCAGAATTACCAGCGGATCGCGGAAGCTCTCGAACTGCGCCGCCAGCACCAGGAAGATAATCGCCAGCGCCAGAGCGAACGTCACCCACAGCGCGTTGCCTTCCTGCACAAACTGCCGCGACGCACCGCCGTAGTCGAAGGAAAACCCGGCTGGCGCTTCTTCGCTGGCGATCTGTCGGACGGTATCGATCGCCTCGCCCATGCTCACCAACGGGAACCCGGACAACTTCGCCGCATTCAGTTGCTGGAACTGATTGAGTTGTCGCGGCCGCGCCCGGTCGGTGACAGTGATCAGGGTCGACAGCGGCAACAGCTCGCCCTTGGTGTTTTTCACGTAATAGTTGTTCAGCCAGTCCGGATTGTCGCGATAAGCGCGCTCGACCTGAGCGATGACCTTGTAGCTGCGCCCTTCGATGGTGAAACGATTGATTTCCGCCTCGCCGAGCAGCGTGGCCAGGGTGCCGCCCAGATCCTGCATCGACACGCCCATTTGTGCTGCCTTGGCGCGGTCGATATCGACCACGACCTCAGGTTTGTCGAAGGCCAGGTCAAGGTCGACGAAGGCAAATTTGCCCGACTCGGCCGCACGCTTTTTGATGCGCTCGGCGACTTGCAGCAGCAGCGTGTAGTCGCTGGCGGTGTTGATCACAAACACGAATGGCAAGCCTTCCCCGGTACCCGGCAGGGAGGGCAGGTTGAAGCCGAAAATCTGCAAACCGGCGATCTTCCCCAGCTTGCCTTGAACCTCGGGGAGGATCTGCATCTGCGTGCGGCTGCGCTCGTTCCACGGCTTGAGCAGGAAGCCGCCGATGCCGGTCTGCACACCGTTGTAGCCGTTGATCTGGAACGAAGAGTAGTACTCCGGGAATTCCTTGAAGATTTTGATGAACTCGTCGGTGTAGGTGTTCAGGTAATCGAGGTTGGTCGGCTGCGGCGAGTTGGCCATCATGAAAATGATGCCCTGGTCTTCGTCCGGCGCCAGTTCCGATTTGGTGAACTTGAGCAGCACCGGAATCAGGCACAACACGATCACCGCAAACACCAGCACCACCGGCCGGGTGTTGAGCGTGCCGTGCAGCGTGCTCTGATAGCGGCGCTTGAGGCCATCGAAGATCCGGTCGAGACGATGGGCGAGGCCGCTGGGGTTGGCTTCGTGGCGCAACAGCAGGGCGCACATCATCGGCGACAGGGTCAGGGCGACGACCCCGGAAATCACCACAGCGCCGGCCAGGGTCAACGCGAACTCCTTGAACAGCGCCCCCGTGAGCCCGGTGAGAAAACCAATCGGCGCATACACCGCCGCCAGAGTGATGGTCATCGACACCACCGGCATGGCGATTTCCCGCGCACCTTCCAGGGCTGCATCAAACGGCGTTTTGCCCTCTTCGATGTGCCGGTGAATGTTTTCCACCACGACAATCGCATCGTCCACCACCAGACCGATGGCCAGCACCATCGCCAACAGGGTCAGGAGGTTGATCGAGTAACCCATCATTTGCATGAAAAACATCACGCCGATCATCGACAGCGGAATGGTCACCACCGGGATCACTACCGAACGCAGCGCCCCGAGAAACAGGAACACCACCACGATTACGATCAGCACCGCTTCGAACAGGGTTTTCACCACTTCGTCGATGGAGGCCTGAATGAACAGCGTGGCGTCGTAGGCGATTTCGCTTTTGAGGTTCGGCGGTAGCTGGGCTTCCAGCTCCGGCATGATCTTGCGCACTTCCTTGATCACGTCCAGCGGGTTCGCACCCGGGGTGGCCTTGATGCCGATGTACACCGATGGCGTGCCGCCGAAGGAGCTGATGGTGTCGTAGTTTTCCGCACCCATTTCCACCCGCGCCACATCACTGAGCAGCACGCGGCTGTCGCCACTGACCTTGAGCGGAATCGCGCCGAAGGCTTCGGCGGATTTCAGCTCGGTGTTGGCGTTGATGCTGGTGACCACGTACTCGCCTTTCACTTCGCCGGCAGCGGAGAGGAAGTTGTACTGGCGCACCGCGTTGGTCACGTCACTGGCGCTGAGGCCGAAACCGGCGAGCTTCACCGGGTCGATCCACAGGCGCATGGCGAACACCTGATTGCCGAGAATCTCCGCTTCGGCCATGCCCGGCAGCGTCGCCAGTTTTGGCTGGATCACCCGTGACAGGTAGTCGGTGATCTGCGGGTTGCTCAAGTCCTTGCTGAAGAAGCTGATGTACATCAGCGCCGAAGCGTCCGCTGCCTCTTTGCTCAGCACCGGATCTTCGGCGTCCTGCGGCAGTTTGTTTTTGACTTCGTTGGCCTTGGCCAGCAACTCGGTGAACAAGCGGTCGCTGTTGGAGCCGATGCGTGCGTAGATCGAGATCACCGAGAAGTTCTGGCGACTGACCGAGGTCATGTAGTCGATGCCCTCGGCGCTTGCCAGACTCTGTTGCATCGGTTGGGTGATGTAGCCCTGAATGGTTTCGGCGTTGGCCCCGGGGTAGGCGGTTGTCACCGTGATCAGGGCGTTTTCCATTTGCGGGTACTGGCGCAGCGGCAGCTTGCTCCAGGCCTGGAACCCCAGCAGCACAATCAGCAGGCTGACCACGGTGGCGAGCACCGGGCGGCGGATGAACGGGTCGGTAAAAGCCATGGGAATTCCTTGATCAGTCGGCGCGAGGCGGACTGTTCTGCTCGCCGAGGGTCTTGTCGTCGCTGATGGCGATGTGCGCGCCGTTGTCCAGTTTGATCTGGCCAGCCGTCACCACTTGTTCGCCGCTCTGCACGCCCTTGTTGATCATCACCAGACCGTCGCGGCGCTGACCGGTCTCGATGAAGCGGCGTTCGGCGATCAGCACCGGTTGGCCCTTGTCGTCCTTTTCGACGCTGCCGTCCTCGGCTTTCTTCTGCCCGACCACGTACAACGAATTGCCGTAAAGGGTGTAGGTGATCGCGCTTTCCGGCACGACGATGTGCTTCTGTGGATCAGGCAACAGCACTTCGAGGCTGGCAAACATCCCCGGCAGCAACTTGCCGTTGGGGTTGGCCAGGGTGGCGCGAACCAGAATGTTACGAGTGCTGGCTTCGACCAACGGGTTGATCGCGCTGATCGCTCCGGGGAAGTTCTGCCCCGGGTAGGCCGCGACACTGATCTGCACCGGTTGCCCGAGCGCGAGTTTCGGCACCGATTGCTCAGGCACGTAGAAATCGGCGTAGAGGCTGCTCAAGTCTTGCAGGGTAGCGATCATGGTGCCGCTGGCGAGGTAGTCGCCGATGTCCACCTGACGAATGCCGATGGTGCCGCTGAACGGCGCGACGATGCGTTTTTTTGCCAGCGAGGCGTTGAGCTGATTGACCGTGGCCTTGTTCTTTTGCAGCACTGCAGATAGCCGGTCGTATTCGCCCTTGGAGATGGCACGGCTGTCGACCAGTTGGCTGCCGCGCCCGAAGTCCAGTTGCGCAAGGCCGAGGTCAGCCTTGGCGGTTTCCAGCAGCGCGCTTTCGACGGCGCTGTCGAGTTGCAGCAATGGTTGCCCGGCCTTGACCTTCTGCCCCGATTCGAACTTCAGTTCGGTGACGGTACCGGCAACCTCCAGACTGAGATTGACCCCTTGCAGCGCCTTGAGCGAGCCGACGGTAGGCAAGCGCATCTGCCACGGACGCTCGGTGGCGGTGGCCACGGCGACACTGATCGGCGGTTTCGGCTTGGAGAATCCCTGAATCATGGTGTAGATCGAGAACGCTTTATACCCGGCCAGCACTAGGACGATCAGCAACACAACACCCAACATGATCAGCATGCGGCGACGCAGCATATTTCCAGTTCCTTGGATAAATCAGGTGAGACAGGCGGGCACATTACTCCGAGTCAGGGGTGGATTCCAACTGGCAGTTTTTACGGTTGAGGGGGGAACATAAAACTGTGGCGAGGGGATTTATCCCCGTTCGGCTGCGCAGCAGTCGTAAAAACCGCACACACGGTTCAATAGATAAACCGCGTGTGCCGGTTTTGGGGCGGCTTCGCCACCCAACGGGGATAAATCCCCTCGCCACAGAGTGCGATGCATCGATGCTGTTGGTGTTCAGGCCATCAAGTGCAGATGGTTGTCCCAAAGCCCCGCCGGCAGTTCCAGCGGTTTGGCCAGCAGTTCGTCCTGACGGCAATCGTAGTAACGGCAACGGCCCTGACCCGAGGTCACGACGAAACCGTCCTTCACTGCACCAACGCCAGCACAGTCAGGCAACGGCGCGTCGAGGCGCACTTCGCCGCTGTCCAGATCCCAGATGAAAAAGCGATTACCACGCGGAGCCGTCAGCGCCACCAGACGCAGATCGCTGTGCACCGCGACGCTGGCGGTGTAATGCCCCATCGCCTGCAACTGATGCTCAGGCACCGGGAACGCCACGAAGGGCTGCCCCGGACGCTTGATTGCCAACAGCTCCGACGACTCATGGGACGGGCCCATGAATTGCTGACCGGCAACGATGGTGCCGTCGCTGGCAATCCCCAGATGGCGCACGCTGTTCATCTGCTGGGCGAGGGTTTCCTTGCTCAGCAAAGTACCGTCGCGCTGCATCAGCACCAGACTCGGTTCCATGGCGTTGAGGTTCATGTCGACGCGACTTTCCGCCTCGGTACGAATCCCGCCATTGGCCACCACCAGCGTTTCGCCATCAGGCATCCACGACACTTGATGCGGGCCGAGACCGTGGGTGGAAATCTCGCCGCTGTGCACCAGCCGCTCGCCTTCGAATTTGTACACCCCGAGCAAACCACGACCGGCATCGCTGGTGTCGTTTTCGGTGGCGTACAGGTACTCGCCGTCCTTGTGAATCACCGCGTGCCCGTAGAAATGCCGGTTCGGCTGCGAGGTCACGGTTTGCAGCAACGCACCGTCACGCAGGTCGATCAGGTAACTCTCGGTGCCCGGACGCCGGGCCACGAACAACGCGATCGACAGCGTCGGGTGATTGATGATGTCGTGGCAACGCTGACCGACTTCGGTGGCGAACACCCGAGTGCCGTCCAGCCGATAACCGACGGCGTAGTGCTTGCCGTCAGTGTCGTCGCGCGCCGACAGCAGCAACGGGCTCTGATCCTTGCGTTTGAACAGCGTCCAGCCGCCCAGCGTCACTGCTCCCAGCAGCAAACTACCTAATGTCAGAGCCTGGCGTCGCAGCATGGCACTTGCCCTCATCAGTCACCGTCGTTGGCGTTGAAGCCCAGTTGAATGCCCAGCGCCTTGGCCAGTTCGCCTTCGTGCAGGCGATGGACGACGTTGAGGCTGTCGTAGATATCGTTGAGTTGCTGGCGACCGGCATCGTCTTCGAGCATTTCGCCGAGCGAGCGCTGAGTGCTGTCGAACAGTTTCAGCGACGCGGCGTAAGCGGCATCGATCTTGTCGGCCAACGGCTTCTGCTCGGCTGGCAACAAGTTGCGCAGGCCTTTGTTGTCGACGCCTTCCCAAACGGTTTTGGCCGCGGCCAGGCTCGCCTCCAGTGCCGCCAGCGACGACTGGCTGCGCCATGCATCAGCCTGGAACGGCTGCGGTACGCCTTTGCTCTGGCGGCCCATCGGCGTGCCGAGTTTTTTCTTCAGGGTATCGAGTGCGGTGACCTGCACGCGCAGCAGATCGGCAATCGCTTCGTGGGAATCGGCGTAGCGCTGGTTCGGGAACTTGGTCATCTGCGCAAGCATGCCGTCGGTGTTGTTCCAGCTCTGCAGAATCTCTTCGGCGAGTTGCTTCTGACGTTCGCCGATGGCGATCAGCAGCGGGCAGTATTTGGCTTTCTGCGCATCGTTGGCGACGTCAGGCTTGGCGTCGAACAGGATGTATTCGTAAGCCGACAGACCCTGAACCACCACGCTGGATTTGGCCAATGCTGCGGCATCGATCTGCGGCTGCGCGATTACCAGTTGCTCGACCTGACGGCCGACGAGGTTTTTCTTGTCGGGCCAGAACTGCACCTGCCACGAACGGTTGCCTTCGGCCAACGGACCGATCAGCAATGGTTGCAGCTCGGCCCAGGCTTTCTGTGCGTGTAGGAAGTCGGCGCGAGCGGTTTCCAGGGTTTCCTTGCCCTGGCAGTAGGCGAGGGCGCTGACCGCCAGTTGCTTGTCGGCTTCGACCCAGCGGGTGTAGGTCGGCAGGATCACCGATTTGGCGATGGCTGCCGAAGTAACGGCTTGCGGGTCCTGTGGCGAGCAAGCGCCGAGGGCGAGCGCAGCAAGGCTGGTGAACAACAACTTGGGACGGAACATGTCGGGCTCCCGATTCTTTATCAGTGTTTAAAGTGAGTTCAAAAACGCCAGCAGCGCGGCACGCTGCTCGGCATTGAAAGACAAAACCTGTTGCTGCGCCGCTTGCGCTTCGCCGCCATGCCAAAGCACGGCTTCGAGCAGATTGCGGGCGCGGCCGTCATGCAAGAACTGGGTGTGACCGCTGACCGCCTGGGTCAGGCCGATGCCCCACAACGGCGGCGTGCGCCAGTCGCGGCCGGAGGCCTGAAATTCGCTGCGGTGATCGGCCAGCCCTTCGCCCATGTCGTGCAGCAGCAAATCGCTGTACGGGCGAATCACTTGATTGGCCAGTTCAGGTTCAGCCGCGTTGGCGACCGTGGTGTATTTGGGGGTGTGGCAAGACTGGCAACCGGCCTGGAAAAACAGGTTCTTGCCGGCCAGCACTTGTGCGTCGTTGATGCCACGACGTGCCGGTACGGCGAGGTTGCGGGTATAGAACAGCACCAGACGCAAAATGTTGTCGCTGACTTCCGGCTCGCCGTTCGGACCATTGCCGTTCGGTGCCTGTTTGCAGGCGATCTGCGCATCGGTGCAGTCATCGAACGGTCTCAGGCTGGTGGTGAGGCCCATATCACCAGAAAACGCGTGAACATTTTGTTGATTGAGGTTCGGTTGTCCGGCTTTCCAGCCAAATCTGCCCACCACGGTCTTCTGTAGCTCGTCGTCCCAGACCCGGTTCACGCGTCCGGCGATGCCGTTTTTCTCTTTGGCTTGCGCGGTGGCGTTGTCGAGAATCGCCTGTTCCGGGATCGCTTCAAGCAGGCCGAGGCCGATCATCGGCGGGGCGACTCGCGCAGAGAAACGCGTGTCCGGGTGCATCGGGCCGTAACCGAGTTGGCTGAACTGCAACGATGGTTTGCGCAGTTCGACTTCGGTGCCGTCCTTGAAGCGGACCGGCACGGGCGTGTATTCCACCCGTACCTTGCCTTCCGGGGTCACGCCCGGCACGGCCATGTCCTGAAACTGGCCGCCGTAAACAGGCTCCGGCACCACGCCGACGTGCTCGATGAGCCTGGCGAACTCCGGCGCATCGGGAATCGACAGTCGTACCAGCATCGACACCGCATTCGCTGCATCAGGCGTTGGCGGATGACCGCGACCGTCCTTGATGTGGCAGTTCTGGCAGGCGTTGGTATTGAACAGCGGGCCGAGGCCATCGCGGGCGGTGGTGGTCGATGGGGCGATCACCCACGGGCTGCGGAAGAAGCTGTTGCCGACGCTGAAGTCGACCCGACGTGACGGCGGCAGGTTGGCCGACGGCAGGGAGAACGCATTCTGATCAGTCTTGCGCACGGTCGTCGCACCGCCGGAACGCGCTTCACCGGGCTCGGCCTTGGTAAAACGCGGGGCGTCATCGCAGGCACTCAGGCCCAGGGCCAGAAACAGTGCGGACAAGCGAAGAGGCAGCGAGGGCATCAGACATCCTGCGGACGGGCAAAAATAAAGGCGCAAAGTCTAACAGGGCGAGGGGGTTTGAATAAGAGGAATTATCGTTTGCTTGATATGGAACAGGGCTCACATGCCTGAAGTTCGATGCATAAACCTGTGAGAGCGAGCTTGCTCGCGAAAGCGGTGTTCGTCGCGCTGCAGGTGTTGCGCCAGATGCCGCCTTCGCGAGCAAGCTCGCTCCCACAGGGTTTTATGTTTGGCTGGAATGAAAAAGGCGACCCGGAGGTCGCCTTTTTATCGAACGGTGTTGATCAGAACTCGTGATCAGCGTTGTCCGGGTTCAGGTCGCTGATGCCCAGTTTGCCGGCAGCGGCTTCGATCGAACCGGTCTGCTTGACCAGCGATGCGATAGCGTCGCGCACGATCTGGTTGCCAGCGGTGTTGCCGGCAGCGATCAGTTGGTCGTAGTGCTCACCCTTGTTGGCGTGATCGACCATGACCTGGATCTTGGCTTCGGTAGCAGCCAGATCAGCTTTCAGCGCGGTGTCGGCAGCCGGATCGGCCTTGGCCACCAGCGACGACAGGCTGGCGCCGGTCATTTTGGTGCCGTCGGTGCGGGTGTATTCGCCCAGATACACGTTACGAATGCCTTTGGCGTCGTAGAAGTGCGAGTTGTGCGTGTTGTCGCTGAAGCAATCCTGTTCGTCTTCTGGCGAGTTCGCTTCCAGAGACACCTTCATGCGCTCGCCCGCCAGTTCACCCAGCGACAGGCTGCCCATGCCGAAAAGCATTTTGCGCAGACCGGTTTCGCCTGGCTCGGCTTCCAGCGTGGCGCGGTAGTTGTCAGCCACGTTCGGCTTCCAGTTACCGACCATTTCTTCCAGGTCGCTGACCAGCAGTTGGGTCACGGCTTTCAGGTAGGCACGACGACGGTCGTTGTGACCGCCAGTAGCGCCGGCGCCTTCGAGGTAGTCGGAAGCAGGACGGTTGCCAGCGCCCGGGCCGGTGCCGTTCAGGTCCTGGCCCCAGAGCAGGAATTCGATGGCGTGGTAGCCAGTCGCAACGTTGGCTTCGGAACCGCCCAGCTCGTTCAGGCTGGCGAGTTTTTCCGGGGTGATGTCTTTGACATCGACCTTGTCTTCGCCGACCTGAACTTCAGTGTTGGCAATGATGTTGGCGGTAGCGCCCGGGTTGCCCAGTGCGTGTTCGTAGGATTTGTCGACGTAGTCGATCAGGCCTTCGTCCAGCGGCCAGGCGTTAACCTGACCTTCCCAATCGTCGATGATGGTGTTACCGAAGCGGAACACTTCGCTCTGCAGGTATGGAACGCGAGCGGCAACCCAGGCAGCGCGAGCGGCTTTCAGGGTGTCGGCGTTTGGCTTGGCGAGGAATGCGTCGACTGCGGTTTGCAGGGTTTTCGCGGTGGATTCGGCATCGCTGTAAACGGCGAAGACCATGTCGGCGTAGTGCGCGACCACAGCCTTGGCGGCGGCTTCGTCGACTTTACCGGCAGCGGCAGGAGCAGCCGCAGGTGCGGTGGTGCTGGCGGCTGGAGTCGGCGTGGCCGGAGCGGCAGCCTTGTCTTTGCCTTCGCCGCAACCGGCGAGGGAAATAGCGATGGCCAGCAGACTGGCGGTAGCCAGAGGCATACGAATCATGGCGAACATCCTGCTTCGGTAATTGAATGGACAGGCGCGGGGGTGCGCAAAGCTGCGACATAATGCAAATCTTTCGCATTATGTGTAAAGGGTTGTGGCTGGAAATATTTCTTATTTACGCGGCGCAGGACGTGTAGCCCTGTGGCGAGGGCGCTTGCTCCCGCTGGGTGGCGAAGCCGCCCCTGAACTTGCGACTCGGTTTCGAATGAACGATCGCGTTGTTTTGATTACGACTGCTGCGCAGCCGAGCGGGAGCGAGCTCCCTCGCCACAGGGTGTTGCCCGCTCAGGGCTGCGTTGTTTTAGAGGATCGCCGCGTTGCTGCGCTGGGCCTGTTTCAGGTAGGCGGTCAATTCACGGGCTGGCAGTGGTTTGCTGTAGTGGTAACCCTGACCTTCGTGACAGCCTTCGGAGATGATGTACGACTCCTGCTCGGCGGTTTCCACACCCTCGGCAATCACCTGCATGCCGAGGCTTTTGCCCAACTGGATGATGGCGCGCACGATGGTCGCATCGTCGTCGTCATCCAGCAGATCCTGAACGAAGCTCTTGTCGATCTTGATCTTGTCCAGCGGCAGACTTTTCAGATAACTCAGCGACGAATACCCGGTGCCGAAGTCGTCGATGGCGATCAGTGCCCCAGAACGGCGCAGACTCAGCAGATGCTGGGCGGCGGTGCTGATGTCTTCCATCAGGCCGGTCTCGGTAACTTCCAGCTCAAGGCTGCGCGGCGGCAAACGGTAGATCTGCAACAGGTTGTTGACCACCCGTGGCAGCTCGGCGTGGTGCAACTGCACGGTGGACAGGTTGACCGCCATGCGCAGATCGGCAAAGCCTTGATCGTGCCATTCGCGCAATTGCTTGCACGCCTGATCCAGTACCCATTCGCCGATGGCGATGATCGTGCCGTTCTGTTCTGCCAGTGGAATGAACAGATCCGGCGGCACCAGACCGTGCTCCGGATGTTGCCAGCGAATCAACGCCTCGACGCCGACCACACGGTGATCGCGGTAGCTGATCTGCGGTTGATAGACGAGGTAGAACTGATCGCGCAACAGCGCATCGCGCAGGTCTTTTTCCAGTTCGCGGCGTCGGCGCATCTCGCTGTCGACGCTGGCGATGTAGAACTGATAGCGATTGCGCGAGCGGGTCTTGGCCAGCGTCATGGTCTGTTCGGCCTTCTGCAACAGCTTCTCGGTGCTGTCGCCGTCCTCGGGGAACAGGGTGATGCCGATGGTCGCACGCAGGCGGATCTCCTGATGATCGAGGGCGAACGCCGCTTCCAGATCATCAAGAATGCTTTGCGCCAGTTCCGCCGCTTCGTAAGGCTGTTCGATGTCGGCCTGAACCAGTGCGAACTGGTCGCCGCCAAGACGGGCGAGGGCGCCGAGGCGTCCGCTGTGGGCACGCAGTCGATCCGCCAGGGCCAGCAACAACTGGTCGCCAGTCTGGTAGCTGAATTGCTCGTTGATGCCTTTGAAATCATCCAGCCCCACGCACAACACCGCGACCCGCCGTTGCAGCTTGCCGGCATCGACCAGAATTTTGTCCAGTTGCTGCTGCAATTGCTGCCGGTTCGGCAGGCCGGTCAAAAAGTCGTACTGGGCCATGCGCAGCAGGCTGTTTTCCGCTTCGTGGCGCAGGTGGGTATTGCGTTCGATGGACTCGAGCAATTGGTTGGCGGTGTTGATCCAGATGCCTAACTCGTTTTTCTCATGGCCCTTGAGCTGTGGAATCTTGTGTTCGCTGGGGCGGTCCGGATTGATTTCAGTCAGGTGCTCGATGATTCGCGACAGCGGTTTGGTCAGCAGCCAGTGATAGACCAGATACAGCACCAGCCCCATGGCCAGTGCGCGAAGCACCCCGGAAATGAAGATGATCACCGAGCTGACGATAAAACCTTGCCCGTACGTGGCGGTGTCGAGGGTGATGCTCAGGTCGCCGTAATACTCGCTGTAAGGGCCGCGACCCACCAGTTGCGTGGTGAAGGTGCGTTCCTGTCCAAGAATCAGGTCGGTCAGCCAGCGGCTGCTGGACTGCTGCAAGTCGCGGGACTTTTGCGCGAGCATGGCTTCATTGGGATGGCCGATGGAGGCCTGACGCACGGCGTCATCCTGAAACAGGCCTTCGATCACCTGCATGCCCATCTCCCGGTCGAGGCTGTACACGGCCTGAGTCGAGGGATCGCGGAACATGTCGAGGATGCGTTCGGCGTCGTTGGCAACGGCCTGACGGGTTTTATAGGCGTCAAACACAATCTGCGCGCAGCTCAAGACCACGCCAACGATCAATGCCGACAGGAGCACGACCCGGAGCAACTTCACCGACAAGCTGTTCTTGAGTTCCAGCTTCAAAGGGTTATTCCTTAATCCGTGCGGGTAGCGTCAAGTTGCCATGAGTATTGGCAATCCGGTGTTGGCAGTCAAAGGGACAATCAGGCCCGGGGGAAATTGCCTTCGGGCTTGGCCAATATGCTGCTGACTGGAGTATTTGCCCTATTCGTACTGTTTCGGTAGTTTCTGCCTCCAACTTGAGGGGATCTGAAGAATATTTCCTCTGATTGATGTTAGCCCGCCATGCGAAGGCAGCAAGCCGCCTGAGGCTGCATTTGCTGTGGGATAAATGCGATCCCTAAATCAAAAGCATAAAAAACCCGGCACATGGCCGGGTTTTTTGTCTGGCGCGTAGCTTAAGCGGTGAAGGTTTTGCCTTCGAACTGCTCAGCAACGAACTTCCAGTTGACCAGGTTCCAGAACGCTTCGACATACTTCGGACGAACGTTGCGGTAGTCGATGTAGTAAGCGTGTTCCCAGACGTCGCAGGTCAGCAGCGGGGTGTCGCCGCTGGTCAGCGGATTGCCGGCGCCGATGGTGCTGGCCAGAGCCAGGGAACCGTCAGCCTTTTTCACCAGCCAGCCCCAGCCGGAACCGAAGGTGCCGATCGAGGTTTTGCTGAATTCTTCTTTGAACTTGTCGAACGAACCGAAGGCTGCGTTGATGGCTTCAGCCAGCGCGCCGGTTGGTTGACCGCCGGCGTTTGGCGCCAGGCAGTTCCAGTAGAAGGTGTGGTTCCAGACCTGAGCGGCGTTGTTGAAGATACCGCCCGAGGAAGTCTTGACGATTTCTTCCAGAGTCTTGCCTTCGAACTCGGTGCCTGGCACCAGGTTGTTCAGGTTCACGACATAGGTGTTGTGGTGCTTGTCGTGGTGGAACTCCAGGGTTTCCTTGGAAATGTGCGGCTGCAGGGCATCGTGTGCGTAAGGCAGCGGCGGCAATTCGAAAGCCATGATGATTCTCCTAATCAGGTCAGTTGCGGTGAGCGCAAGGCCGATCACGGGCGGCCAGAAATGCACCGGCGAGTTTTTACTCTTTGCGGCGCAGGGTTCGGATCATAGCACCGGGGGTGCGGCATAACCACGCAACAACTGTGTGGGATAGAGGTTCCAGAGCCTATTGGAATAAATCAGCTGGCGATAATCAATTGTCCGGCCACGGTGAACATCATCACGGCCACCAGCAGATCGAGAATCCGCCATGTGCTCGGCCTTGCCAACCAAGGGGCCAGCCACGCCGCACCCAGCGCCAGGGTGAAAAACCACAGCAGCGAAGCGCTCGCCGCGCCCACCACATAAGCCCCCGGCACCGATTGCTGGGCACCGAGCGAACCGATCAGCAACACGGTATCCAGATAAACGTGCGGATTGAGCAGCGTCACCGCCAGTGCGCTGAGCATCACTGCGCGCAACGAACGCACGGTCTGATTCTCGTTCTGCGCCATGCTCTGCTTCGAAAACGCCCGACGCAGCGCCTGACTGCCGTACCAGATCAAAAACACCGCGCCGCCCCAGCGCGCAACCGCCAGCAGTGTCGGGTTCTGCGCCAGTACGGTGGCGAGACCGAAAACCCCGGCCGCCACCAGCAGTGCATCACAGGCGACGCACAGCGCAGCAACCGGCAAGTGATGTTCGCGACGCAGGCTTTGCGCCAACACAAATGCGTTCTGGGTACCGATCGCCATGATCAGCCCGAAAGCCACCAACAGGCCATTCACATAGCTTTGCCACATGTTGATTACTCCGCGTTGGCTGCCAGATCGCGCAGCACTTGCATGGCGCGCTCGGCGTCGGCCTGGCCGACAAATAAATGGTCGTGGTAGTAACCGGCAATCACGTTGCAACTGATTCCGGCCTTGCCCAGCGCGGTGGCGAATGCGGCTGTCAGACCGACCGCTTCCAACGCTGAATGCACGTTCAAGGTGATCCACGCGGCAACGTAGTCGAAGCTGAAACCAGCCTTTTCGGCGTGGGACCGATCCAGAATCACCGTCAGACCTTCCTGCTCGCGGAAACTTCCGACGATCTCCAGGCCATTCGGCAATTGCCCGTCGCGCAAGGTGCAGAACACGTATTCGCCGGGGTTGAGCTGCGGGCTCATGCTGCGCAGCAGGGTGTTCAGTGAGGTTTCGCCGGCCATTTGGGGTGTTCCTTGATAAAGAGTGCTTGCTGGCTATTCTCCGGTCAGACGCTGTATAAGAAAAACCAATAATGCTGATCGCTCATTAGGAAAACTGATGTTCGACTACAAACTGCTTTCTGCTCTCGCCGCCGTGGTCGAGCAGGCCGGATTCGAACGGGCCGCGCAGGTGCTGGGATTGTCGCAATCGGCGATCTCCCAGCGGATCAAACTGCTGGAGGCGCGAGTCGGCCAACCGGTGCTGGTGCGCGGTACACCGCCAGTGCCGACCGAGATTGGTCGGCGTCTGCTCAACCATGTGCAGCAAGTGCGCCTGCTCGAACGGGATCTGCAATCGCTGGTACCGGCGCTGGACGAAGAAGGGCTGCCGGAACGCCTGCGCATCGCGCTGAATGCCGACAGCCTCGCCACCTGGTGGGCGCAAGCCGTGGGGGATTTCTGCGCCGAGCAACATTTGTTGCTGGACCTGATCGTTGAAGACCAGACCGTCGGCCTCAAACGCATGCGCGCCGGTGAAGTCGCCGCCTGCCTGTGCGCCAGCGAACGGCCGGTCGCCGGGGCGCGTAGCGTGTTGCTCGGGGCGATGCGTTATCGGGCGCTCGCCAGTCCGACCTTCATTGCCCGGCATTTCCCGGACGGCGTAAAAGCCGAACAACTGCCGCGCACCCCGGCGCTGGTGTTTGGCCCGGATGATTTTCTCCAGCATCGCTATCTTGCTTCCCTCGGTGTCGATGGTGGTTTCGAGCACCATTTATGTCCGTCATCCGAAGGTTTTATCCGCCTGATCGAAGCCGGTCTGGGCTGGGGATTGGTGCCGGAACTGCAAGTGCGCGAACAACTGGAGCGTGGCGAATTGCTCGAACTGTTGCCAGATAAACCGATAGATGTGCCGTTGTACTGGCATCATTGGCGCAACGGCGGGCAGTTGTTGGCCCTGCTGACCGAGCAATTGGTACGTTCTTCGGCACAATGGCTGGTGCCGTTGGATTGACGGGCGGCGTCAAGACACACGCATTACGCAAAACGAAAGACATCGGAGCTTTACATGAAAATTCTGATCACCGGCGCAAGCGGCTTCATTGGCGGACGCTTTGCGCGCTTCGCCCTGGAGCAGGGCCTGGATGTGCGGGTCAACGGCCGTCGGGCCGAAGGCGTCGAGCATCTGGTGCGCCGTGGCGCCGAGTTTGTTCAGGGCGATCTGAGCGACCCGGAACTGGTCCGCGAACTCTGTCGCGACGTCGAAGCCGTGGTGCATTGCGCCGGTGCCGTTGGGCTGTGGGGGCGCTATCAGGACTTTCATCAGGGCAACGTGCAAGTCACCGAAAACGTGGTCGAGGCCTGCCTGAAACAACGGGTTCGGCGCCTGGTGCACCTGTCGTCGCCATCGATCTACTTCGATGGCCGCGATCATCTTGGCCTGACCGAAGAGCAAGTGCCCAAACGTTTCAAACATCACTATGCGGCGACCAAGTATCTGGCCGAGCAAAAGGTCTTCGGCGCGCAGGAGTTCGGTCTGGAAACCATTGCCCTGCGCCCGCGTTTCGTTACCGGTGCCGGCGACATGAGCATCTTCCCGCGTCTGCTGAACATGCAGCGTAAAGGCCGGTTGGCGATCATCGGCAACGGCTTGAACAAGGTCGATTTCACCAGCGTGCACAACCTCAACGAAGCGTTGCTGAGCAGTTTGCTGGCGGCCGGATCTGCGTTGGGCAAGGCCTACAACATCAGCAACGGCACACCGGTACCGCTGTGGGATGTGGTCAATTATGTGATGCGCAAAATGGACGTGCCGCAAGTTACGCGGCATCGCTCGTTTGGTCTGGCCTACAGCGTTGCGGCGCTCAACGAGGGTGCGTGCAAACTCTGGCCCGGACGCCCGGAACCGACCCTGTCACGGCTGGGCATGCAGGTGATGAACAAAAATTTCACCCTCGACATCAGTCGCGCCCGGCATTATCTGGACTACGATCCGAAAGTCAGCCTGTGGGCGGCGCTCGATGAATTCTGCGGCTGGTGGAAGGCTCAGGACATTCGCTGATACCACTTGGTCGGCCAACACTGAACCGCGCCGCAGGTCGAGGGTCAATCGCAGCGGTCGCGGGGTTTATACTTCGCCGCATTCAGCCATCACCGCGTTTCACAAAGGTTGCCTCAATGTCCATGCGTAACGATGCCAACGACGATTTCGATGATGTACCGAGCCTGCGTGCCGACACCCTCGACGACGATGACTTCCCGACCACCGCCCGCACCACCGTGCACTCGCGCACGCCGCCAGTGGTCAAGGTCAAGTCGGCGAGTACCGGGCCGTTGTGGGCATTGGTTGGCGCATTGTTCTTTGCCTTTATCGGTCTGGCCTGGTGGAGCTTCCAGCAGATTTCGCTGATGGAGCAACAATTGGTCGCGACTCAGGAAAGCTTCGCGCGGATCAGCGAAGAGGCGGCGGGGCGCTTGCAGGACATTTCCGGCAAGGTCGTCGCGAGCCAGTCGAATGTCAGCAGCGACAGCGAAGCCTTGAAATTGCAGATCAAACAACTGCAAACCCAGCTGCAGGATCAGAGCAAACAACAGCAGGGCGTGGCCGGACAGGCGACGGATCTGGACAAGCGTCTGGCACAGATGACCGCGCAGACCACCGAACAGCAGAACGCCAACACCCAATTGCAGGCGCAGGTCAAAGCCTTGAGTGCTGAACTGGCGAGCGTGAAAAACGCCCCGGCCGATACCAGCAAGGTCGATGCCCAGCTCAAAAGCTTCGACGCACAATTCAAGAGCCTTGGCGCTGACATCACTGCGTTGAAAAAACAGGGTAATCCGAGCGCTGCGGTCGAGCGCCTGGAGCAGGAAATCATCGTCCTCAAAAGCGAGCAGGACAACCGCCCGGCAGCCGCACAGGGTGGTGGTGGGAATACTGCCGAGTTTGATGCATTCCGTGGGCAAATGACCCGTACCATCAACACCCTGCAAGCGCAGATCCAGAACTTGCAGCAACAGCTCAACGCCCGTCCTTAGTACCTAAATTCTGTGCTGGGTGAGCTTCTGTGCAGTGGAGATTTTTGTGGTGAGGGGATTTATCCCCGTTGGGCTGCGAAGCAGCCCCAAACCCTGTCACCGCAATTTTTCAGGCAAACCGGACTCGTCGGTTTGCGACGGCTGCGCCGCCGAACGGGGATAAATCCCCTCACCACAAAAGCGCTGCAACCTCCGGATTCATCTTCAACCGCTGCAAAACCCCAACCCGTCTACGCTCTTGAAACACCAACAAGAACGAGGGATGCGTTATGGGGTTATTGCATAAGGTTGCCTGGCTCGGCGTGATGTTGCTGGCGGGGTTCGGCCAGGCCAACGCGGCTGTCGCGGCAAAGGACGACAGTCAGGCCGCCATCGCCCTGCTGGAAAAAGCGCTGGCCTACTACCACGACAACGGTGACAAGGCGTTTGCCGCGTTCAGTCGTCAGGGCGAATTTGTCGACAAGGATCGCTACGTGTTCGTGGTCGACACTAAAGGGGTGATGCTCGCCAGCGGCGGGCCGTCATCCGCGCTGATCGGGCGTGACGTCAGTGAAGTGCTTGATCCTGACTTGCAGAAAGCCTTCAAGGACGCCTTGAAAGTCCCGGAAGGCAACGGCATTCAGCAGACCGAGTACCGCTGGAAAAACCAGGCCGACGGCAAGGTCGAGCGCAAGCATGTTTACTATCAGCGCATCGGTCAGCGGATTCTGGCGGTCGGTTATTACTTGCCGCGAGCCTCGGCGGAGCAAGCCAAATCGCTGCTCGATAAAGCCGCCACCGATCTGGGCAAAGACGAAAAAGGCACGCTGACAGCGATCAATTCGCTGAAGGGCGGGTATTTGCAGGATGACCTGTATGTGTTCGTGGTCGATCTGGATACCCAGCGCTATGTCGCGCACGGTACCAATCTGCGGCTGATCAACACGGATTTCAGCAAGATCAAGGACCCGGAAGGCAAACCGGTGGGCGAGCCGATTCTGGCGCTGATCGCCAAGCAGGATGAGGGTGAATACGAGTACCGCTGGAAGAACCCGGTGACCGGCAAGATCGAAGACAAGCATGCGTACCTGAAAAAGGTCGGGCACTTCCTGGTTGCGGTCGGCTATTACAGCCCTTGAATGAAACACTTCCCCCTGTGGGAGCGGGCTTGCCCGCGATAGCGGTGGATCAGCCAAGGTTGTATTGACTGACACTACGCCATCGCGGGCAAGCCCGCTCCCACAGGTTCTGGGTTGTTTCGACTATTTGGCCGAGTGCTCACGCCCACGCAGCAGGTTGTTCGGCATGGCAATCGCCGCCGCCAGCCCCAGCAGCGAAATCGCCGCACTGACCATCAGCAGATGCCGGAACGTCACCAGCAATTCAGCGCGCAAGGCATTCTGTGCATCGCCCGGTGCGGCATTCAGACCATCCAGCAGTACGTTGCCGGAGTGTCCTTCGCTGACCAGTGAACTGCTCGCCAGATGCGCGAAACTCGAATCCTGCAACAGCGCCAGCAGCAGCGCCGACATCAACGCCACACCCACTGCGCCGCCCAATGAGCGGAACAGATTGGTGGTGCTGGTGGCGACGCCAATATCGCGTTGCTCCACCGAATTCTGGGTGCCAACCAGCGAGGTCGGGAATTGCATGCCGCCGGCAATCCCGCTGAATAGCATGAACAGACTGCTCACCAGCGTTGCATTCGGCGGGCTGAACGCCATGCCCATAATCGAGATCGGCATCAGGATCGCGCCGCCAAGAATCTGCGGCTTGTAGCGCCCGGTCACCGAGGTGCGCCGCCCGGCGAAATACGCGCCAATCGGCAAGCCCATCGCCAGTGGCAACAGATGCAGAGCGGCTGCGTCCGCCCCGGCGCCGGTCACGCTCTGAAAGCGCAACGGCATCAGCACGATCAACGAGATGGCCTGGAAACTGGTGAAGAAAATCGTGCACCAGCACAGCAGCGCGTTGCGGTTGGTGAACAGGTGCATCGGCAGCAGCGGCTCCCGCGCCCGGCGCTCATGCCAGACAAACACCGCCAGCACCACGACGGCGCAAGCGAACAACCCAAGCACTTCGCCGCTGCGCCACGAGTGACCCTGGCCGACTTGCGTGATGCCAAGCAGCAACGCGGTCAGGCCGATGATCATCAGCAATGTGCCCAAGTAATCGATGATTGGTTTGCGCTGCGGAATCGGCAGCCCCACCAGGTTGCGGCGGGCCACCCAATAGGCGCCGAGGCCCAATGGCAGGTTGATCAGGAACACCCAGCGCCACGACAGGTATTCGGTCATGTAGCCGCCGAGCACCGGGCCGGCGACGCTGGCCACCGCGTACATGCTGCTGAAATAGCCCTGATAGCGCCCACGTTCACGCGGCGGCACGATGTCGCCGATGATCGCCTGACTGACCGAAATCATCCCGCCGGCACCAATGCCCTGAAGGATGCGCGCCAGCACCAGTTGTTCCATGCTCTGGGCCATGCCGCAGAACAGCGATGCCAGAGTGAACAGGCCCATGCCGAACAGCATCAGTTTGCGCCGCCCGTACAAATCACCGAGCTTGCCGTAGATCGGCACCGCCACGGTCATCGCCACCATATACCCGGAAATCACCCAGGCCAGCAGGCTGACATCCTTGAATTGCGCGGAGATGGCCGGCATCGATACAGCGACGATGGTCTGATCCAGCGCCCCCAGAAAGATCGCCATCATCAACGCGACCAGCACGCTGCGAATGGCCGGTTTGGGCGTTTCGGGGTGATTGAGATTGGTCACGGGCAAAACCTGCGGCAGTGTGGGTCCCGCAGGTCGCAAGGCGAGCGGGGATGCTCGCCAGTGTAAGTCGGTAGCAAGCTATTCGATAGCCTCATACGGAAGTCCGACGTAATTTTCTGCAATGGTTTTTCTGCCGGCCTCCGAGCTGACGAAGTAGTCGAGTTCCGATGCACTGATGCGCTGGCTGAAATCATCATGCTCGTCAAAGCGATGCAGCATCGAGGTCATCCACCAGGAGAACCGTTCAGCCTTCCACACCCGGCGCAGGCAGATCTCCGAGTATTTTTCCAGCAGGTCAGTACGGCCTTCGCGGTACACCTTCAGCAGAATATTGAACAGGATACTGACATCACTGGCCGCCAGATTCAGGCCCTTGGCGCCGGTAGGCGGGACGATGTGCGCCGAGTCGCCGACCAGAAACATCCGCCCGTACTGCATTGGCTCGACAACGAAACTGCGCAGCGGCGCGATGCTTTTTTCAATCGACGGACCGGTTACCAGTTTCGCCGCGAGGTCGGTCGGCAGGCGGCTTTTCAGTTCGTCCCAGAAGCGTTGATCGCTCCAGTCATCGAGGTTTTCCTCGACCGGCACTTGCAGGTAATAACGCGTCCGGGTTGCCGAACGCATGCTGCACAGGGCGAAACCACGTGGGTGGCGGGCGTAGACCAGTTCGTCGTGGACGGGTGGGGTATCGGCAAGAATCCCCAGCCAGCCGAACGGATAAACCCGCTCGAAGACTTTCAGGCAGTCCTCGGGAATCGACTGGCGAGCGACGCCGTGGAAGCCGTCGCAACCGGCGATGTAATCGCAATCGACGCGCCAGGTTTCACCGTCCTTTTCGAAGGTGACAAAGGCTTCGTCGCTTTTCATGCCGTGGGGAACGACATTGCTCACCTCATAAAACGACAACCCCCCGGCCTCCCGACGAGCGGCCATCAAGTCACGGGTGACCTCGGTCTGGCCGTAGATCATTACGGTTTTGCCGCCGGTCAGCGCTTGCAGGTCGATGTGTACCTGACGCCCGTCGAGTGCCAGGTCGAAGCCGCCGTGCACCAGACCTTCGGCGTCCATGCGTGCGCCCACACCAGCCTGGCGCAACAGCTCTACCATGCCTTGTTCAAGCACACCGGCACGAATTCGTCCGAGTACATATTCGGGTGTCTGGCGTTCGAGAATGAGGGTGTCGATGCCGGCGTTGTGCAGCAGTTGGCCGAGCAACAAACCGGACGGACCGGCGCCGATGATGGCGACTTTGGTTTTCAGCGTTTTCATTGTTTTTATGACTCGCAAGCTTCACGCGGTGGATGCCGGTGAATGATTTTTATGGATCGAGTGCTTGCATTTTTCCCTTGCGGGTCTGTCAATTGAAGGTGAAAACTGAGCCGATACCTGTACATTCTGCCAATCGGGGCGATTATCGCCCGAAAACCTCGAGGCCTGGATTGAAGTGATGAACAACCCTGACCTGCCTTCGATTCCAGTGTTCAAGCTCTACGGTGAAAGCCTGGACTGGCCGACCCCCGACTTGCTGCACTGCGAAACCATCTCCAAACGCAGCCGCGAACATCAATGGGAAATCAAACCTCACCGCCACGCCGATTTGTGCCAACTGCTCTTCGTCTTCAAAGGTCAGGCAGAGCTTGAAATCGAAGGTCAGCGCACGCAGTTGAACACCCCGGCCATCCAGATCCTGCCGCCGCTGTCGGTGCATGGATTTCGTTTTTCCGAGGACGTCGAAGGATTCGTCGTGACCCTTGCCACACCGTTGATCAACCATCTGCAAGCGCAGCTGGGCGACGCGGTCCACGCCTTGGCGCAAACCGAGAACTACCCGGCGGGCAAGGACGGCGATTACCTCAACAGTCTGTTTTGCGCGTTGCAGGCCGAGTACAACGGCCACGAACCCGCGCGGGAAATGCTCATGCATTCGCTGGTTAGCGTGATCATGGTCTGGGTCAGCCGTCAGGCGATTCAGCGCCATAGCGCCAATCAGCGTCCGCAACGGGCGCGGGAATACCTCAACGGTTTCATTCAACTGGTGGAAGAAACTTACCGACAGCACGTCAAGGTCGAGGATCTGGCGCATCGGCTGGGGATTTCGGTGTCGCACCTCAACGGCACGTGCCGGGAACTGGCGGGACAACCGGCGTTGCAGATCATGCACGAGCGGCAATTGCTGGAAGCCAAGCGCTTGCTGACTTACACCAGCATGACCATTTACGAGATGTCCGACGTGTTGGGGTTTTCCGATCCGACCAACTTCACGCGCCTGTTCAGGCGTCGGGTGGGGATTTCGCCGAAGGCATTTCGCGATCGGCTGAAGGCTGAGCAGTAACCTCAAAACCGCTGCGAAAACCTGTGGGAGCTGGCTTGCCAGCGATAGCGGTGGTTCAGTCACCTTAAATGCTGAATGTCAGACTGCAATCGCTGGCAAGCCAGCTCCCACAGGTTATGTGTCAGCCTCAAGATCAGCGCAACGCGTTGAGCGTGGCGTTGTGCGGGATGCAGCGCTCGAAGTTGCAACTGGCGTATTCGCGGGGCAGTTGTCGCAACTGCTCGACCCGCCAGGCCGCAGTGCCGTACAGCGCCAGGGTGGCGGCGCAGGTGATGAAAATCGCGAAGTACCTTCTTGTTTTGATGTTCATGGCGTTGACCTCTGAACGGATACCCTTGGGTATTACTTTCAGCATAGGTCAGCGGCAGGGACTTGCCAGCGACACGATTCGCGCATTTAGCGCGACATTCAGGTCGGTGATGGTTTGAATGATCTTTGTTTTTAGAGGCCCACATCCCACGCCGGGTTTTCCGGAAACCGCAGCACCAGGAAATCCAGCATGCTGCGCAGCGCCGCCGGCATGTGTTTGCGTGAGGCGTAGACCGCGTAGATGTTCATCTGCCGTGGCTCGGCGTCAGGCAGCAGGCGCAGCAGTTCACCGCTGTGAATGTGCACCCCCGCCTGATAGGTCGGCAGCATCGCCACCCCCGCGCCGGCCAGTGTCGCGCGCAGCAAGGTGCTGGCCTCGTTGGCGCTGATGTTGCCCTGCACCGGCACCGAAACCGGCTCGCCGCCCTCTTCGAAATGCCACAGGCTCTTGCCGAAATACGAGTGGGTCAGGCAGTTGTGCCGGCTCAGTTCCTCGACCCGTTTTGGCGCCGGATGCTCATGCAGATAGGCTGGCGCGGCGCAGACCACCGAGCGGCAGACTGTCAGGCGTCGGGCGATCAGGTTCGGGTCGAGATCGTTGCTGGTGCGAATCGCCAGGTCGATGCGTTCATCCACCAGATTCACCGTGCGGTCGAGCATTTGCAGATCGATGCTGACCCCGGGATAGCGCTTCACATACGCCGCCATCGCATCGGCCAGTTGCGCCTGGCCGAACGAGGTGCTGACGCTGATTCGCAGCAAGCCTCGCGGCGCATCGTGTGGCTCGCTGACCGCGGCTTGCATGTCCCCGGACAATTCCAGCATCTGCCGGCAACGCGGGAGAATTTCGCTGCCAGCGGCGGTCAGGCTCAATTTGCGTGTGGTGCGGTGCATTAAACGTGCGCCGACCCAGTCTTCCAGTTCCGCCAGATAGCGCGAAACCACTGGCCGTGACAGCTCCAGATGATCAGATGCCGCCGACTGGCTGCCCAGATCCACCACTGTCACAAACACCCGCATTGCCTGGAGACGATCCATGATTTGCCCGCTTTCAGAAACAAACTATGTCCAAGCATCGCATTTTTTGTACTGAGTTTGGCAACTAAGCTCTGTCCCATCGCCGAACACGGCAAGCAGACAGACAATGGAGCAACAGATGATCGGTTCCACCATCCTCAAGCGCGTTTTGCTGGCAACCGCCACCTTCGGCTTCGCGGCCCACGCGGCTGCCGCCAACCTGACCCTCGACGTTTACAACCCGGGCACCGAGGCGATTTTCCCGGTGACCTCGGTACTGATCAGCGGCGAGAAAGACGCGATTCTGGTCGACGCGCAATTCGGCAAATCCCAGGCCGAACAGGTGGTGGAAAAAATCCGCGCCAGCGGCAAGCAACTGACCACCATCTACATCAGCCACGGTGACCCGGATTACTACTTCGGCCTCGACACCCTGACCAAAGCCTTCCCCGACGCCAAGGTGCTGGCCTCGCAGCCGACCGTGGATCACATCAAGAAAACCGTCGACGGCAAACTGGCGTTCTGGGGCCCGAAAATGGGCGCCGACGTACCGGCCAAAACCATCGTGCCGGGCGTGCTCAAGGGCGACAGCCTGATGCTCGAAGGCCAGAAGTTGCAGGTGGTCGGGCTTGAGGGCAAGCAGCCGGATCGCAGCTTCGTGTGGATTCCGTCGCTCAAGGCTGTGGTTGGCGGTGTAGTAGTCGCTGAAAACATTCATGTGTGGATGGCTGATACCCAGAGCGCGCAATCCCACGCCGACTGGCTGCAAACCCTGCATTCGATTGAAACCCTGAAACCGAAAACCGTGATCCCCGGTCACTACCTCGGTGACAGCGCTCGCTCGCTGGCCGCTGTGCAGTTCACCGCCGCCTACATTAAGGCTTTCGACGAAGAAACCGCCAAGGCCAAGGATTCTGCTGCACTGATCGCCGCAATGAAAAAACGCTACCCGACACTGGGCGAGGAAAGCTCGCTGGAGCTGAGCGCGAAAGTCGCCAAGGGCGAGATGCAGTGGTAAGCCGCGTTAAGCTCCCTTGCCACAATGCTCAGTGCTACACCTGAACAGACACACTCAAGCCAACTGGAGAACGTCATGAGCAAGATCGCAATCATTGGTGCCACCGGTCGTGCCGGTAGCCAACTGCTGGAAGAGGCGCTGCGTCGCGGCCATAGCGTTACGGCTATCGCCCGTGACACATCGAAGATCGGCGATCGGGCCGGTGTGGTCAGCAAGAATGTCGATGTGCGGGATTCGGCGGCACTGAAGGATGCCGTCGCCGGTCACGATGTGGTGATCAGCGCTGCGCATTTCGCTACGGTTCCGGCCAGTGCCGTGGTCGGGCCGGTGAAGCAGGCCGGGGTCAAGCGGCTACTGATGGTCGGTGGTGCCGGTTCGTTGTTGTTGCCGGACGGCACGCGAGTGATCGACAGCGCTGGCTTCCCTGCTGAATACAAAGCTGAAGCCAGCGCTGGTGCGGCTTTCCTTGATGCCTTGCGTCAGGAGCAGGAACTGGACTGGACGTTTGTGTCGCCATCGGCGGAATTTGTCGAGGGTGCGCGCACGGGTAAATTCCGTATCGGCAAAGATGATTTGCTGGTGAGTGCCGAGGGCCGTAGCTGGATTACTTTTGCCGATTACGCGATTGCGCTGATCGACGAAGTGGAAACGCCGAAGCATTCGCGCCAACGGTTTGCTGTGGGGTACTAACCCGCAACACCGTTCAACTGTAGGAGCGAGCCTGCTCGCGAAAGCGGTATGTCATTCAACATCACTGCTGAATGAGCGACGGTATTCGCGAGCAGGCTCGCTCCCACATTAAAGCTGCAGCGTCAGCGGGTATGCGCCTGCTCGACCAACCAGCCGATCAGCTCCCGCAATCCCGCCGACGGTTCAGGTTTCTGTGGATACACCAGGTAATACGCCAGCCCGGTCTTCACCTTCAGATCGAACGGCATCACCAGCCTGCCAGCGCGCAGGTCATCGCCGATCAACGACCAATCGCCAATCGCCACCCCCGTCCCATGGGACGCCATCGACATCGCCTGATCCAGTGTCTCGAAATGCTGGCCGCTGCTGATGTTTTTCAAACGCAGGTTCGCTGCCTTCAACCACACCGCCCAATCCTGATCGTTGTGCGTCGGATGCAACAGCAGATGTTGTTGCAGATCGGTCGGCACCTTGAGGTCCAGCGAGCCGCTGAGCAGTGATGGTGAGCAAACCGGCGTCAGTTGTTCATCGAACAGATGCAGGGCCGACGGCGAATGTTCCGGCGGTGTGCAATAGACGACGGCCGCATCGAATTGCTCACGCTGAAAATCCACGCCGTGCTGGAGCGAGGCGGTCAGTTTGACCGGCACGTCCGGGCGTTCCTTTTGCCATTGCAACAGACGTGGCAACAACCAGCGCATCACACAACTTGGCGCCTTCAGCACCAAGGTATCGCGCTGCTCGCCGATCTGCTCAACGGCCTCGCCGATCAGTCCGAAAACCTGCTCTACGCGCGGCAGCCATTGATGGCCCTCAGCGGTCAGCTCCAGACCTCGAGCCAGACGAATGAACAGCGGATAGCCCAGATGATCTTCCAGCCCGGCAATCTGCCGGCTGACCGCGCCTTGGGTTATGTGCAACTGCTCGGCGGCCCGGGTGAAGTTGCAGCACTGCGCGGTAATCAGAAACGTATGCAGCGCGGGCAGGGGAGGCAGTCGTTTCATGGAGATCCAAGGTATGACGTGAGGACATGGCTAGTATGACTTTTTATCCATTGTTGCGGCTACTCGCCGCCCGTTCCAATGAGGCCATTCCCTGGGTCTGATGCAGCATAACCATCTGACAGGCCCGGCGTCTCAAATCGAACAAGAAGGGCAAACAACATGGCGACGTGTGGCGAAGTACTGGTCAAGTTACTCGAAGGTTACGGTGTCGAGCAGGTGTTCGGCATTCCCGGTGTGCACACCGTCGAGTTGTATCGCGGGCTGGCCCGGTCGAGCATCAATCACGTCACACCGCGGCACGAGCAGGGCGCCGGTTTCATGGCTGATGGCTATGCCCGCACCAGCGGCAAGCCGGGTGTGTGCTTCATCATTACCGGCCCGGGCATGACCAACATCACCACGGCGATGGGTCAGGCTTACGCCGATTCGATCCCGATGCTGGTGATCTCCAGCGTGCAGTCACGCAGTCAGTTGGGTGGCGGTCGCGGCAAGCTCCACGAACTGCCGAATCAGGGCGCGCTGGTCGCGGGTGTCGCGGCGTTCTCTCATACGCTGATGTCTGCGGCTGAACTGCCAGGTGTGCTGGCTCGCGCATTCGCGTTGTTCCAGGCTGGCCGTCCGCGTCCGGTGCATATCGAGATTCCATTGGACGTGCTGGTCGAAGACGCCGATGCGCTGCTCGCCAGCGTTCCGGTCAATATCGACCGCGCCGGTGCCGCACCGGGTGCTGTGAACCGCATGGCTGAATTGCTGGCCGGCGCCAAGCGTCCGCTGATCCTTGCCGGTGGCGGTGCCATCGATGCCGCTGTCGAGCTGACTGAGCTGGCCGAGTTGCTCGATGCCCCGGTCGCATTGACCATCAATGCCAAAGGCATGCTGCCGTCCAGCCATCCGCTGCTGATTGGTTCGACACAAAGTCTGGTGGCGACCCGTGCACTGGTGGCCGATGCCGACGTGGTATTGGCAATCGGCACCGAACTGGCCGAGACCGACTACGACGTGACCTTCGCGGGCGGCTTCGAGATTCCCGGTGCGCTGCTGCGGATCGATATCGACCCGGATCAGACCGTGCGCAACTACCCGCCGCAAGTGGCGCTGGTGGCCGATTCACGCAACGCCGCGCAAGCGCTGCTCAGTGCGTTGTCGCACCAATCGCTGGCCGAGCGCCGCAACGATTGGGGTCAAGTGCGCGCCGCGCGTCTGCGTGACGATCTGGCCGCGACCTGGGATGCACCGACGCTGGCGCAGACACGGTTCCTCGAAACCGTTCTGCACGAGTTGCCGGACGCGGTGTTCGTCGGCGACTCCACACAGCCGGTGTACACCGGCAACCTCACGTTCAACCCGGAACAGCCGCGTCGCTGGTTTAACTCATCCACCGGTTACGGCACCCTCGGTTATGCGTTGCCGGCAGCGATTGGTGCATGGCTCGGCGGGACTGCCGCAGACGGTGCGCGCCCGCCAGTGGTGTGTCTGATTGGCGATGGTGGTCTGCAATTCACCTTGCCGGAACTGGCCAGCGCGGTTGAAGCGCGAGTGCCGGTGATCGTCCTGTTGTGGAATAACCAGGGCTACGAAGAGATCAAGAAATACATGGTCAACCGCGCCATCGAGCCGGTGGGCGTCGACATCTACACCCCGGATTTCATCGGTGTCGCCAAGGCACTGGGTTGCGCCGCCGAAGCGATCAATTCGGTCGAACAACTGCGTGCAGCCCTGCGTTGCGCGACTGATCGTCAGGGCCCGACCCTGATTGAAATCGACCAGACCCAATGGATGAAGGCGGTGGCCAAATGATCAACTTCCCAACCACGCTCGATGGCTTGTACATCGATGGTCAATGGTCCGCCGGCCACGAACATTTACGGGTGATCAACCCGGCCACCGAAGCACTGCTGACCACGGTCAATGGCGGTGATGAACGTGCAGTCGATCAAGCAGTAACAGCAGCCACCGCAGCGTTCAGCGAATGGTCGAAAACCTCCGGTGCCGAGCGCGGCGCGATCCTGCGCAACATCGCCAATGGCGTGCGTAATGGCCGCGATCACTTGATGAATTTGCAGTCGAGCAACAACGGCAAACCGCAGTTCGAAGGAGCCATCGACGTCGATGACGTGATCGCCACTTTCGAGTATTACGCCGAACTTGCCGAAGGGCTCGATGCGAAGCAGGACAGCAACGTGCCGCTGCCGAGCGATGATTTCAGCGCACGTCTGCGTCGTGAACCGTGCGGTGTGGTCGGGCTGATCGTGCCGTGGAATTTTCCGATGGTTACCACCGCGTGGAAACTCGCGCCGGCCCTCGCTGCCGGTTGCTGTGTGGTGCTCAAACCCTCGGAGGTCACTCCGCTGCCGGAGTTGGAACTGGCGGCAATCATCGCCGAATCCGGTTTGCCCAATGGTGTGTTCAACCTGGTCTGCGGCACCGGTCTGGCAGTCGGCGCGCCACTGTCGGCGGACCCGCGCATTGCCAAGATTTCCTTCACCGGCAGTAACGCGGTCGGCGTGCAGGTGATGCAACGCGCCGCCGAAACCGTGAAAGGCGTGAGCCTGGAACTGGGCGGTAAATCCTCGCTGCTGGTACTCGCCGATGCCGACATCGAACTGGCAGTAGAACTGGCCTGTGGCGGCGGATTCTTCAACGCCGGGCAGATGTGCTCGGCCACCAGCCGGGTGCTGGTTGCCGATGAAGTGGCGGACGAGTTCCTCGCCAAATTGAAGAAGCGCGCCGAAGCGATTCGCGTCGCCGAACCGTTCGATGCGGACGTGGAGATGGGCGCACTGGTCAATCAGGCGCAATACCAGCGCGTGCTCGGTCACATCGACCGCGGCTTGAGTGCCGGCGCCAGGCTGATCTGCGGCGGCAATCGTCCTGCGCATCTGCCGCGCGGCTATTTTTTGCAGCCGACAATCTTCACCGACGTGCCCCTCGACAGTGCGCTGTGGTGTGAAGAGATTTTCGGTCCGGTGATTTGCGTACGCAGTTTTGCCTCCGAAGCCGAGGCGATTGCCTTGGCCAACGACAGTCAGTTCGGTCTGGTGGCGAGTGTGGTCACGCGTAACACCGAGACCGCAGATCGTGTCGCGAATGCCTTGCAGGCGGGGCTGGTGTGGCTTAACGCACCCCAGGTGATTTTCCCGCAGACCGCATGGGGCGGCTACAAACAGAGCAGCATCGGCCGCGAACTGGGGCCGTGGGGCCTGGCGGCGTTTCAGGAAATCAAACACGTGATCCGGGCGCTTTGAAGGCCCGAAAAAGGTCAGCGCATGCCTCGCAATGAGGCATGCGCCAGTGTCATGGCTTCAATGAGTTTTTATCGATAGTCAGGTGTTTTGCACGACCTCAGGATGAACCCGTCAGCAGCGCTACAGCCCTTGTATCCCGGGGCTTGTAGCGAGTCAGGCTGCGCGGATGCAACGGTTGCGACCGGTCTCATACTTAAAACAACAATGGGAGTCCTTCATGGGCGAGCACGATCTGAACAGGCGTCAATTCATCAAGACCGTCGGCGTGGCCTCGGTGGCTGCGGCGGCGTTGAGCATGCCCTTCATCCGGGCCAGTGCCAGCGACACACGTTTTGCCGGCAAGACCCTGCGCCTGTTGACCTGGTCCGACGACACCGGCCTGGCCGCCCTGCGCAACATTGCTGCAACTTTCGAGGCCAAGACCGGCGCCAAAGTGATTGCCGACCGTACCGGCAGCACCTCGGAAATGGTCGCCAAACTCAAGGCCGGTGGTGACCGTCCGCAATACGACATCATCACCCTCGCCGGCGTTGGCGCCGAAGGTCTGGCCGCCGCCGGACTGCTGGAAAAACCCGACCTCAACCGCATTCCCAACCTGGTCGATGTGCCGGAAAAATACCGCACCGGGGCCAATGGTCACGGCATCGGTTACCTGTTGTGGTGCAACAGTCTGGTCTACAGCACCCGTACCCAGAAAGAAGCGCCAACCAGTTACGCCGCGCTGTGGGATGCCGATCTGGCACCGAACATTTTCCTGCCGCCGCCGAACTGGACCGAAGCGATGGACCTGATCATCATCGCCGCGAAACTGGCCGGTGGTGACGAACACAACATCGAACCGGGCTTCAAGAAACTCGCTGAACTGAAGGATCGCGTAGTGACTCTGGGCGAAAACCCGAACCAGATCGCCGAACTGTTCCGTACCGGTTCGCTGGACATGGGCGGCCTGTATGCCCCGGCATTTTTCCCCAAGCAGATCCGCGATCCGAACTACGGCCTCGGCGCCACGTTTGGCATGAAGGAAGGTTTCTACACCGACCTGATGCTCTCGGTGATGCCGAAAAATCGTCCGGGCGACACCGATCTGGCGTACGACTTCATCGACCACTCTCTCGACCCGCTGGTGCAAGGGAAGATGGCCGAAGACATCTACAACGGCCCGGTCAACGCCAAGGCGATCATCTCCGCCGAAGCGCGCAAGAGCCCGTTCATTCTTACGCCGGAGCAGATTGCCGAGAAGGCGATCATGCACGACAACGCCTTCCTGGCCACCGTGCATGACCAATGGATTCGTCGTTATACGGAAATCTTTTCTTCCTGACCGAGAGTCGGACACAACCCTTGCGAGCCCTGCAAAAACCTGTGGGAGCGGGCTTGCCCGCGATGACGGCTTACCTGTTGAAGATGTTTTGACTGATAGCACGCTATCGCGGGCAAGCCCGCTCCCACAGGGGGCAAGGTGATTCGGGAAGTTGTGTTTGTCAGTTGCTTTCCATTGACGAGATCATTGCTATGGAACATCAATCCCTGAGCCAACCGGTCGGCGCACCTGATGTGCGGGCACCGCGTGGCATTTCGCCGACCGCCCGGGCGTGGCTTTTTCTCACGCCGTCGATGCTGTTTCTCGGCGTGCTGATCGCCGCCAGCCTGCTGGTGTTGCGCATGAGCGTTGGCACCAAGGGCGCGGAGTGGACCGGATTCAGCCTTGCCAGTTACGCGCAACTGCTTGAGCCCTATTACCTGAAATCCTTGCTGCTGACTTTGCGTCTGGCACTGATTAGCGCGCTGATCGCCGTGGT
Source organism: Pseudomonas sp. McL0111 (assembly GCF_052567255.1). NCBI lineage: Bacteria > Pseudomonadati > Pseudomonadota > Gammaproteobacteria > Pseudomonadales > Pseudomonadaceae > Pseudomonas > Pseudomonas sp. McL0111. The sequence goes on from NZ_CP199585.1 coordinate 2,933,025, forward strand.
CCTGGCAATCCCGGTGGCGTACACCATGTCGCGGCTAACCTCGCCATTCGTGCGACGGATTTTCCTCGCGGCGGTGTTGCTGCCGTTGCTGGTCAATCTGTTGCTGCAAAGTTACGGCTGGCTGGTGATCCTCGGCCCTGGCGGCATGCTCAACCAGACCCTCATGGGGCTTGGGCTGATCAAGCGCCCGATCATGCTGCTGTACAACCAGAACGGCGTGCTTATGGGCTTGGTGCAAACCGCTTTCCCGCTGGCCGTGTTGCCGATTGCCAGCGCCATGCGCGGTGTCGCGCGCAGTTACGAAGAGGCCGCCGCGACCCTTGGCGCCAGTCGTTTTCAGGTGTTCCGCCAAGTGGTGTTGCCGATGAGTCTGCCGGGAATCATCACCGGTGCGACGCTGGTTTTCGCCTATAACGCCAGCAGTTTTGTCGTGCCGTTGTTGCTCGGTGGCCGTCGTGTGCCGATGCTCGCAGTGATGGTTCACGACCAGATTGCGCCGCTGATGAACTGGCCTGCCGCATCCGCCGCCGGGGTGGTGTTGATCATTACCACGCTGGCGATCATGACCCTTTCTGAATACTTCACCGGCCGTCGTCGGCGGGTGCTGGAGGCTTCGCAATGAGTGCCCTGATCAAGAAGCGTCAGTCGCTGTTGCCCGGCGACACCGGCAAGTTCGCCGGGATTTTGTCCGGGTTCATTTTGCTGCTGGCGGTGTTGCCGATCCTGACCATGATCGTGATGTCGTTCAGCGGTGCGTCGAACCTCGACTTCCCGCCGAGCAGCTACAGCCTGCAATGGTACAAAGCCGCCTGGCACACCTTTGCATCGCCGGACGCGAGCGATGTGCTGAGCCTTGGCCAAGCCATGAGCACCAGCCTGCTGGTGGCGTGCCTGACGATGGTTTTTGCCACGCTGATCGCGGTGCCGGCTGCCTATGCCCTGACGCGCTGTGAATTTCGCGGCAAGGCTGTGGCGATGCAACTGATGTCGCTGCCGCTGGTGTTTCCGATGGTGGTGCTGGGGCTGGCGTTGCTGCTGGTGTTCGACAGCCTGCCGTTTCACATGACCACTTCGCGACTGGTGATTGCCCACGTGATTCTGGCGTTGCCGTTTGTGGTGAAAAACTGCACCGCAGCGATGCTGTCCATCGGCACGGAAGTCGAAGAGGCCGCACAAATGCTCGGCGCTTCGCCGCTGCGGGCGATTGTCGATGTGGTGGTGCCGTTGATGAAGTCGGGGATTCTGGCGGGCATGCTGCTGGCGTTCATCGTCTCGTTCAACGAATTCACCGTGACCTATTTCCTCTACACCATCGACGTCATGACCGTGCCGATCTGGATGTACAGCCGCACCGTGTCATCGCTCGACCCCACCGTGTTCTCGTTTGCCGTGCTGATCGTGCTGATCGACTTCGTCCTGATCTGGGCGCTGGAGAAGCTGGTGGGCGAGGGCGGCGTTTCCTTCTGATTTGAGGTGCACTTCATGACTGGTCTGATTCTGGAAAACGTCGAGAAATTCTACGGCTCGGCTTGCGCGGTAAAAGACGTCAACCTGCATTTGCCGGAAGGCAAACTGGTGTGTTTTCTCGGCCCGTCGGGCTGTGGCAAAACCACGTTGCTGCGGATGATCGCCGGGCTCGAAACCCTGACCGGTGGCGAGATCCGCCTCGACGGCGAAGACATTGGCAACACCCCGGCGCACCTGCGCAATTTCGGCATGGTGTTTCAATCGCTGGCGCTGTTTCCGCACATGACCGTGGGCGAGAACATCGCTTATCCGCTGAAACTGCGCGGCGTGAGCAAGGCTGCTCAGCAGGCGCGAGTGGTGGAGTTGCTGGAACTGATCCAGTTGCAGGAAATGATTGATCGTCCGGTGGCAAAACTCTCCGGCGGCCAGCGTCAGCGCGTGGCGATTGCCCGGGCCATCGCCTCGCACCCGAAAATCCTCTTGCTCGACGAACCGCTGTCGGCGCTGGACGCCAAGTTGCGCGAATCGATGCAGGTGGAAATCCGTCAACTGCAACAACGCCTGAACATCACCACGATCATGGTCACCCATGATCAGCGCGAGGCGATGACCATGGCCGACATCGTCGTGGTGCTGGGTGAGCATCGGGTGCAGCAGATCGGTACGCCGATTGAAATCTATCGCCATCCGGCCAATGAGTTTGTCGCTGACTTTATCGGTTCGGGCAACATCTTTCCGGCCACTGCGCTGGGCGATGGCAAGGTCGGTTTGCCGGGCGGCGAGGCGCTGCAAGTGCCGATCTGCAGCAGCGTCGTGGTCGGGCAGAAGGTGAAAATGCTGATTCGTCCGGAAGACCTGCAACTGTCGCCACCTCAGGCCACAGCGGGTAATCGTCTGCTGGGCAAGGTGACGTTTGTGCGCGATATCGGCGCGACTATCGAGACCACGGTCGAGTGTTCCGGGGTGACGTTTACGGCGTTGAGTACACCGTGTCAGCGCTTTGGACTGGAAATCGGGCATCCGGTGTCGGTGACGTTGCCGGCGGAGGCGTGTCGGGTGTTGGCGGCCTGATCCGGACTCGGTGTTGGCTCTGCTGGCCTCATCGCCAGCAGGCTGGCTCCCACAGGTTTTGTGGTGAACAGAAGAATTCTGTACACCACTGAGCACTGTGGGAGCTAGCCTGCTAGCGATGGCGGCGATGAAATCATACAAAGTCCGGATCAGACCGAAAGACGCAACCGCGCCAGATCCCGCAACGGCGGCGCGCCAAACAGTCGGCTGTACTCGCGGCTGAACTGCGAGGGGCTTTCATACCCCACCCGATACCCCGCCGCCGACGCTTCCAGCCCTTCGGCCAGCATCAGTCGTCGCGCCTCTTGCAGGCGTAACTGCTTCTGATATTGCAGCGGACTCATCGCGGTCATCGCCTTGAAGCGGTGATGCAGCGTCGACACGCTGAGGTTCACTTCCTTCAGCGCTTTGGACTGGAAATCGGGCATCCGGTGTCGGTGACGTTGCCGTCGGAGGCGTGTCGGGTGTTGGCGGCCTGATCCGGACTCGGTGTTGGCTCTGCTGGCCTCATCGCCAGCAGGCTGGCTCCCACAGGTTTTGTGGTCAACAGAATAATTCTGTACACCACTGAGCACTGTGGGAGCTAGCCTGCTAGCGATGGCGGCGGTGAAATCATACAAAGTCCGGATCAGACCGACAGACGCAACCGCGCCAGATCCCGCAGCGGCGGCGCACCAAACAGTCGGCTGTACTCGCGGCTGAACTGCGAGGGGCTTTCATACCCCACCCGATACCCCGCCGCCGACGCTTCCAGCCCTTCGGCCAGCATCAGTCGTCGCGCCTCTTGCAGGCGTAACTGCTTCTGATATTGCAGCGGGCTCATCGCGGTCATTGCCTTGAAGCGGTGATGCAGCGTCGAGACGCTGAGGTTCACTTCCTTCAGCGCTTTGGACTGGAAATCGGGCATCCGGTGTCGGTGACGTTGCCGGCGGAGGCGTGTCGGGTGTTGGCGGCCTGATCCTTACTCGGTGTTGGCTCTGCTGGCCTCATCGCCAGCAGGCTGGCTCCCACAGGTTTTGTGGTGAACAGAAGAATTCTGTACACCACTGAGCACTGTGGGAGCCAGCCTGCTGGCGATGGCGGCGGTGAAATCATACAAAGTCCGGATCAGACCGACAGGCGCAACCGCGCCAGATCCCGCAACGGTGGCGCACCAAACAGTCGGCTGTACTCGCGGCTGAACTGCGACGGACTTTCATACCCCACCCGATACCCGGCCGCCGACGCTTCCAGCCCTTCGGCCAGCATCAGCCGTCGCGCCTCTTGCAGGCGTAACTGCTTCTGATATTGCAGCGGACTCATCGCGGTCATTGCCTTGAAGCGGTGATGCAGCGTCGAGACGCTGAGGTTCACTTCCTTCAGCGCTTTGGACTGGAAATCGGGCATCCGGTGTCGGTGACGTTGCCGGCGGAGGCGTGTCGGGTGTTGGCGGCCTGATCCTTACTCGGTGTTGGCTCTGCTGGCCTCATCGCCAGCAGGCTGGCTCCCACAGGTTTTGTGGAGAACAGAAGAATTCTGTACACCACTGAGCACTGTGGGAGCTAGCCTGCTAGCGATGGCGGCGGTGAAATCATACAAAGTCCGGATCAGACCGACAGACGCAACCGCGCCAGATCCCGCAGCGGCGGCGCACCAAACAGTCGGCTGTACTCGCGGCTGAACTGCGACGGGCTTTCATACCCCACCCGATACCCCGCCGCCGACGCTTCCAGTCCTTCGGCCAGCATCAGTCGTCGCGCCTCTTGCAGGCGTAACTGCTTCTGATATTGCAGCGGACTCATCGCGGTCATCGCCTTGAAGCGGTGATGCAGCGTCGACACGCTGAGGTTCACTTCCTTCGCCAGATCATCGATGCGCAACGGCTGCTCGAAGTTGCCGTTTAGCCATTTGATCGCCTGGCTGATGCGATGGCTTTGGCTGTTGGCAATCGCGATTTCATACAACCGATGACCCTGCGGACTGCGCAGCAGGCGGTAGAGAATCTCCCGACGAATCAGCGGCGCGAGCATGGCGATGTCTTTCGGCGCATCAAGCAAACGCGCCAGACGCAACACCGCGTCGAGCATTGCGCTGTCGATCTTTTCGACATACAAGCCGCGTCCGGTCGGGCGCGTCGGTACGCCCATCGGCCCGGCATCGGCAATCAGTGCGGTGATTTCTGCGGGATCGATATCCAGCCGCACCGCGAGGATCGGATCTTCTGGCGAAACATTGACCACGCGTCCGCTCAACGGCATCGAGACCGAGACCACCAGATAATTCAGCGGATCGTAATTGAAGAACTCATCGGCCAGCCGTACCTCTTTGCGACCCTGCGCCATGATGCACAGCGCCGGTTGCGCGAGCACCGGGGCGAAGTCGTGGGATTGCGAGTGGCGCGACATGAACAGCGAACCGACGGCAGTGGCATAACTGCCATCTTCGGCCGTGTTGCGGCGAATGATCGCCGCCAGTTCTGCACGCTGCTTTTCCATGTCGGCGTCAGGCGGGGCTTGAAAACGATCGAATGACGTCATGCACGGCATCCTCGGCAAGGGATGTGGAATGGAGCAAAGCATATGTTTGTGCAAGCGCGAGCGGTAGACACATCCTGCGAAATGCTTGCCTGATTCTGCATCGGGTTATGCATGTCGCCGCCGATCTAGCGGATGCGACCCAGACCTGCAGGAGCTGCCGAAGGCTGCGATCTTTTGATTTTTGTTTATAAGATCAAAAGATCGCAGCCTTCGGCAGCTCCTGCAGGGAACGTGTTGTTTCTGGTGCTGACGTGAGTTTCGCAGGATTGTGCAACGCGACGGCAGGAATCGACTAACGGCAGCCGCCGCCCGGCCCTTAATCTTGGACCCTGTCGCAGCCCGTCCCCCGGCTGCAACGCGACTCCCTGGGAGGGTTGAACATGTCGAAGCAGATTCCCGTCAGTCATATGGCCTTCGTTCGAGCGCGCGCCGGGCGCTCGGCGGAACTCGGTGTACGCCTGAGCGCGTTGATCGAACCATCCCGCGCCGCGCCCGGTTGCCTGAGCTTTGCCTTGCAGCATTCGCAATGTGATTCGGAGTTGTGGCTGGTCTCCGGTTTCTGGAGCAACCAGCAAGCGATGACCGCTTACTTCAACAGTCAGTCGATGCAGATTTTTTCCGAGCTGGTGCAAGACCTGGTGGTCAATAGCCTGGATTTTCACACCTTCAAGGATGTCTCGGCGGCGCAGGCGCTCGGGCAATGTTCGGCGCCGATACACAAACTCGCCGGTTGAGGGTTTAATGGCCAGCTTATTTGACTGAGCCGGGACCTGCGACATGGCACGTAAAGAGTTCGAACACTTCGAAGCGGTTTCCGCTGTAGTCCCCGTCGAGCTGGGTGGCAACAAGGGCTATCACGCCGCAATTGCCGTCAAAGCACTGGTCGATGGCGGTGCGCCACGCTTTCACAAACTGCTCGAAGAGCAGGTTTTCCCCGGCGCGATTGCCGCCGATGACGCCGCCACCCAAGAGCTGGATCGCCTCAAAGGCGTCACTGATGACGCCGAGTTGATCTGGTAATTATTTGCCGGCGCCCGGGCGCCACATCTTGAACAGGGCTTCTGGCCCCAGCTGGAAATAATCCGCCGGCCCGCCGCCGCGCAGAATCGGTTCTGCTGCGGCGGTGTCGTAGATCCCGTCCTTCAACAGCCATTTGGCGATATGCACGGCGACTACTTCGCCGAGAATCAGCCAGCTCGGCACTGTCTCGCCATCTGCCCGTTGCAACTGAATGATCTGCGTGACCTTGCACTCGAAGGACACCGGACTTTCGGCGACTCGCGGCACCGAAATCACCTTCGACGCTACCGTCGTCAGCCCTGCCAGTTGGAACTCGTTGACCTCAGGTGCGACCATCGCGCAGCTCTGGTTCATCTGTTCGGCCAACGGGCGGGTGGCGAGGTTCCAGGCGAACTCGCCGGTCTGTTCGATGTTGTTCAGGCTGTCTTTGCGCCCGACGCTGGAGAATCCGATGATCGGCGGAATGTAGTTGAACGCATTGAAGAAGCTATAGGGCGCCAGATTGAGATGACCTTCGCTGTTCTGCGAAGAAATCCAGCCGATAGGGCGCGGGCCGACGATGGCGTTGAACGGATCGTGGGGCAGACCGTGGCCGTTGGCGGGTTCGTAGAAATGGATGTCATCGGGCATGGCGGGCGTTCCTGGAGGGCGTTCGTGGATGAACAATAGTGCAAGCCAGCCCAGTGAAGATCAAATGTGGGAGCGAGCTTGCTCGCGAATGCGATGTGTCAGGCGACTTAGCAGTGACTGTGATGTACCGCATTCGCGAGCAAGCTCACTCCCACAGGATTTTGTGTGGTGATCATGATTTTGTCATCCCCCAGAAATGACTAAGCCCGGCCGAGGCCGGGCTGTGGAACAACTGCTGAGGATCAGCTGATGGCAGCAGCGGTGCCGGTTTTATCAAAACCATCGGCAGCGATAGCGGCGGCAGTACCGGTTTTATCGAAGCCGTCAGCGGCGTAGGTGCCGGACTGCACGTGTTCAACCGAAGCGCTCGCGCCGGAGATGAATTCGGCGGATTTGGTTTTGTCCGAACCGTCGGCAGCAAAGGTGTTGGCAGCCAGTACGGACAGGGTCAGGGCAAGGATCAGTTGGGTTTTCATCGTTGTTACTCCAGGTTTGTTGGCGATGTGTTTCGCATGGGTTTAATGCTACGCCAACTAAATTGATTAAAAAGCGCAAATTAATGCTAAAAACTATCGATTAACTAGATGTTAAGGGCGACGCATTTAATCGCATTCACGGAGGAGGGCGAACGTCGCGCAGGTAATCGATCAGGTGAGTGCAGGATGCTGGGCCAGCATTAATGGGGGATTAATCGCTGTTTTGGCGTGTGTGACAGATTTTTCATAGATTGCCGACCGGTTTTTCACTCGCGCAGCGCCAGTCTGTCCGCGGCCAGAAAACCAAGAACCGGCCGTCACACACTGGAGCTTTACCTGCAATGAATAAACTGCCTCAAATCACCCTGGCTTTCTGGGTCATGAAAATCTGCGCGACGACCCTCGGGGAGACCGCCGGGGATTTGCTGTCGATGACCCTGAATGTCGGTTACGCCATCAGCTCGCTGATTCTGATCAGCGTGTTCGTGCTGACACTGATCACCCAATTGATGGCGAAAACCTACAAGCCGTTGCTGTACTGGATCGTGATTCTGTCCACCAGCACCGCCGGCACTACCATGTCCGACTTCATGGATCGCACGCTCGGTCTGGGCTATGCCACCGGGTCGATGATCCTGATCGCGATTCTGCTGGCGATCTTCGCGGCCTGGCGCCTGAGCGGTGACTCGCTCAACGTCACCAAGGTGCAGAGCTTTCGCGGCGAGATGTTCTACTGGATGGCGATTCTTTTCTCTAACACCCTGGGCACGGCGCTCGGTGATTACCTGGCCGACGATTCGGGATTGGGCTTTGCCGGTGGCGCGCTGCTGATCGGCTCGACCATTGGTGTGGTGGTGCTGCTCAAATACTTCACGAAAATTTCGTCAGTGGTGCTGTTCTGGGTGGCGTTCGTGCTGACCCGGCCGTTTGGCGCGACCTTGGGTGACTTGATGACCAAATCCCATGAAAAGGGCGGTCTGGATTTCGGCACGATTGGTTCGTCGGCGGTGCTGGCGGGGATTCTGCTGGTGATGATCGCCGGGGCGGCGTATGCGCAGAAGCGTTATGGCAAGCCACAGGTTGCCGGGTTGACCTGAAACCGAGTCGTGGCATTCGCGAGCAAGCTCGCTCCCACAGGGTCAGGCGGTGAACACAGAATTTGTGAACACCGCCAATCACTGTGGGAGCTGGCTTGCCAGCGATGAGGCCATCGCAGCCACCTTTGCAGTGGCTGCGCACACCCGATCAGTCAGTCACGATACGCGAATGTTTCTGGGTGTCTTTCATGGTCACGTACACCAGCAGCGACACCGCGATGCACGCGGTCACGTACCAGTAGTAACCGGTTTCCATGCCGATGCTCTTGAACCACAGCGCGATGTATTCGGCGGTGCCGCCGAAGATCGATACGGTCAGTGCATACGGCAGGCCGACGCCCAGTGCGCGGATTTCGGTCGGGAACAGTTCGGCCTTCACCACGGCGTTGATCGAGGTGTAGCCGCTGACGATGATCAGTGCCGCCATGATCAGGAAGAACGCACCCCACCAGGTCTGGATGGTGTGCAGAGTCATCAGGATCGGCACGGTGAAGATCGTCCCCAGCACGCCGAAGGCGATCAGGATCGGACGACGACCGATCTTGTCCGACAGGCCACCGATGATCGGTTGTAGGCACATGAACAGGAACAGTGTGGCGGCAGAAATGGTGGTGGAGTCGGAGATGCTCATGCCGACGGTGTTCACCAGGTATTTCTGCATGTAAGTGGTGTAGGTGTAGAACGCCAGCGTACCGCCCATGGTCAGGCCGACCACGGTCATCAGTTCCTTTGGATGGCGCATCAAGGTGCGCATGGCGCTTTCCTTGGATTTCTCTTTCTTGGTGAACGACTCGGTCTCTTCCATGCCGCGACGCAGGTACAGCGCAACCACTGCACACAGCGCGCCGATGGCGAACGGAATGCGCCAGCCCCACGCGTACAACTGCTCGGTGGTCAGGGTCTGTTGCAGCACGATCAGCACGCCCAGCGCGATGAGCTGGCCGGAGATCAGGGTCACGTACTGGAAGCTGGAGAAGAAGCCGCGACGTTCCTTGGTCGCCATCTCTGACAGGTAAGTCGCCGAGGTGCCGTATTCGCCGCCGACCGACAGGCCTTGCAGCAGACGGGCGAAGATCAGCAGGATCGGTGCGCCGATGCCGATGGTTTCGTAGTTCGGGCTGAGGGCGATCAGCAGCGAGCCGAAGCACATCAGGTAGACCGAGGCCATCAAGGCTTTCTTGCGACCGACCTTGTCGGCGTAGAGGCCCATCAGCCAGCCACCAATAGGACGCATCAGGAAGCCCACGGCGAAAATCGCGGCGGTGTTCATCAGTTGCGCAGTGGAGGAACCGGCAGGGAAAAAGGACTTGGCGAAGTACAGCGAGAAGGCGGCGTAGACGTACCAGTCGTACCACTCGACCATGTTGCCGACCGAACCGCTGAAGATCGATTTGATTCGGCTTGCGGTGGTTCTTTCTTTGACCGGCACGGCAGCCGACCCAAGAGGCAGGGTGTTGGAGTTATCCATTGAAGGATCCTTCGTTTAATTGTTTTTGTGGAGCGCGTTGAAACGCAGCCTGCCGGGGCTATAGCAGGAGCTGTGCCAACCGGGAGAGGGGCGGTTTAGAGGGGGTTGCGGGAATGGGTGGGCGGAAATCCGCTTAAATCTGACTGGTAATGAGCGGAAAATTGCTCATTCAGAGTGATGGATCATTGTTGCCTGTGCCGGCCTCTTCGCGGGCAAGCCCGCTCCCACAGTGTTCAGTGGTGATCACTAATCTTGTGTTCAACACAAAACCCTGTGGGAGCGGGCTTGCCCGCGATGGGGCCCGATCAAACGCTGCAAAACTCAGCTGCCCGGAACAAACATCTCCCGACTCAACCCATGGCGCTGCATCTTTTCATTGAACGTACGCCGCGGCAGTTGCAGTTCTTCAAGCACCGCTTTCACATCCCCTTTATGCCGGGTCAGGGCGATGCGCAAACATTGCGCTTCGAACGCTTCTTGCTGCGCTGCCAGCGATTGCCCCGGATCAATCCCCGGTGCCGGCTCATCCAGCCCCAGCACCTGACGTTCGGCGACGTTCGCCAGTTCGCGCACGTTGCCCGGCCAGTCATGACTGAGCAGATGACTCAACTGCGCGCCGCTCAATGGCGGAAAACTGCGCCCGAGCCGCTCCGCCGCCTGACGCGCAAAGGTCTCGAACAATTGCGGAATATCTTCACGGCGCTCACGTAATGGCGGCAAGCGCAGCTCGGCGACGTTCAGGCGATACGCGAGGTCTTCACGAAAACGACCGGCCCGGGCTTCGTCGAGCAAGTCGGGTTTGGTCGCCGCGACGATCCGCAGATCAACGCGAATGCTCTGGTTCGAGCCCAACCGCTCAAGCTTCTGCTCCTGCAATACCCGCAGCAGTTTCACTTGCTGAGCCAGTGGCATGCTCTCGATTTCGTCGAGAAACAGCGTGCCGCCATCGGCGTATTCGAGTTTGCCGATGCGCTTGCCGGAAGCGCCGGTGAAGGCTCCGCTTTCGTGACCGAACAGCTCGGCTTCGAACAGTTGCTCGGGGATCGCCGCGCAGTTCAGCGCCACGAACGGCTTGTCCGCACGCGGGCCGAAGTCATGCAGACAACGCGCGACCAGTTCCTTGCCACTGCCGGTTTCACCACGGATCAGCACGTTGACCGGCAACGCCGCCAAGTCCAGCACCTGCCGACGCAAAGTCTGCAAACCACGAGATACACCGAGCAAGGTTGCATCGAGTTTGGCGCGGTTGTCCGCCTGCTCGTGCAGGGCACGGTTTTCCAGAACCAGCCGGCGCTTGTCGAGCGCCCGACGCAAACTGCCGAGCAGGGTTTCCGGGCTGAACGGTTTTTCCAGAAAGTCGTAGGCACCATCGCGCATCGCTTCGACCGCCATCGGCACGTCGCCGTGACCGGTCAGCAGGATCACCGGCAGGTCTGCATCACGACGCTGCACTTCGGCGAGCAATTCCAGGCCACTCAAGCCCGGCATGCGCACATCGCTGATGATCACCCCGGGAAAATGCGCGGGCAGCGCAGCGAGGCATTCCTCGGCGCGACTGAACAACTGCACTTCGAAACCCGACAGGCTCAGCCACTGTTCGACGGCATTGCGGATGCTGCTCTCGTCGTCGACCACGATTACTGAATTGAGCATCAGATGTGTGCCTCCAGATCGATCGGCAGGGTCAGGGTGAATACCGCGCCAGTGTCGGCATTTTCCGCACTCAGGCGTCCGCCGGACTCATGCACGATGGCGAAGGACACTGCCAGCCCCAGGCCTAGTCCGTCGCCCACCGGTTTGGTGGTGAAGAACGGGTCGAATACCTGAGCCAGATGTTCTTCGGCAACGCCGCCGCCATTGTCGCTGACGCTCAGACGCCACAGTTGTTCGTCGGCTTCGAGGCGGATTTCCAGACGTTTGCAGGTTTTGCCCTGCATCGCGTCGAGGGCGTTGCGCAGCAGGTTGATCAGCACTTGTTCGAGACGAATCGCGTCGCCACGCACCCACGCCGGACGAGTCAGGTGCAGCACCAGACTGACCTGCTCGTCACGCAGCCGCGCATCGAGCAATTGCAGCGCCTGATCGACCACGGTTGCCAGGTCCAGTCGCTCACGCAAACCACTTGGACTCTTGCGGGCGAAGGTTTTCAGGTGGCCGGTGAGGGCGGCCATCCGCGTGAGCATGTCGTCCACGGGCTTCAGCGCCTTGTAGGCATCGTCGACGCGGCCATGATCGAGCAGCAGGCGCAAGGTTGCGAGTTGCATGCGCTGCGCGGTCAGTGGCTGATTGATTTCGTGAGCCAGCGCTGCGGACATTTGCCCCAGCGCCGCCAGTTTGGCCGATTGCACCAGACCTTCCTGAGCGGTGCGCAGGTCGCGGGTACGCTCGTCCACCAGTTGTTCGAGTTCTTCGCGGCTGCGTTGGCGCATTTTGGCCAAGCGCCAGCGCTGGTTGAGGAACAGCAGCAAAAACACCAATGCCAGCCACACGCCGGCGGCGGCCAACCCGGCGTTACGCAAGTCTTCGAACGCCACTTGCGGGCGACGCAGCAAATGCAGAGTCCAGCCTTCGGCAGTCAACGGCAGGGATTCCCATAGATAGTCGGCAGTGCCTTGCGGGCCTTCGACGCGGGTCAGGTCGCTGTTTTCATCGAAGCGGCGCAAAGACAGATGAGTCAGCGGAACCAAGGTCTGTTTGTCGTACTGACGCGTGCTTTTGATGTCGGCGTGATCGCTGGCATTCAGTTGCTGCAACAGGCGATAGCGCCAGCCGGGCTGGTTGGCGATGAAGATGATGCCGCGTGCGTCACTCACCAGCAGGGTGTCGCTGCCCTGACTCCACTCGCGCTCCAGTTCGGGGAATTCCAGCTTGACCACCATCGCCCCGAGGAACTCGTCGTTATCGCCCAACACCGCGCGGGAGAGGAAGTAGCCGGGAATTCCGCTGGTTACACCTACCGCGTAGAAACGCCCGGTGCCCTGGGTGCGGGTCTGGCTGAAGTACGGGCGGAAACCATAGTTGTGGCCGACGTAACTGCTCGGCAGTCGCCAGTTGCTGGCAGCCACCGCGAGGCCGGTCCGGTCGAGCAGTTCGAGGGTCGAGGAGCGTGCCGCGCCGTTGATCTTTTCCAGTTTCAGATTCAGCGCGGCCTGTTCCTCGGCATCGACGGTGCCCGTCAGCGCCGAACGCAATTGCGGGTCCAGCGCCAGCACGGCAGGCAGTGCGCGATAGCGGTCGATCAGGGTGTGCAGGGAGGTGGCATACAACGCCAGTTGCTGACTGGCACGGGCAGCGTCTTCCTCCAGCGCCTGACGTTCGGCGTGGCGGATGGCCAAAGTCGCCGCGAGCACGGCTCCGGCGATGATCAGCAGGGTATACAACGACAGACGCAGGGTACGGGAAGTCGGCAGCATGCTGGGCGCAAACAGTCAGGAAGTCGGGCCGAGACCATAGCATGGCCCCGGCCTTAAGCGATAAGAGCAGCAGCGCGTCAGCTCATTCGGAACTCAACTCCCGTGTTGACGGAGCCGCGTTCCACGACCAGCATTCCTTCGATGAAAATAGCTGCTTCCAGGGTCAGCGGAAGACATTGAGCTTCTGCGTGATAACCCTGTGTCGTCAATGGTGCGCATACGCGTAATTTTCTCGAGCATGCCCATGCTTCGCCAGGTGAACCCGGTCAATTCCTCAGCCTCCACAACTTGGTCATGCAACGAATTCAGTGCCGTGTTCGACACGTTATCTTGCAATCGTAGCTCTGCGATCATCTGGTCGACCTTGTCCAGCCATTTTCCAGCCTGCTCTTTGTTTGCCGCCTTGAGCTTGGTGCCTCTCAACTCGTCGACGTAGCCTCCCACCAGCGGCCCCAAGATCATGCCGCCAACGGCTGTAGCAGTGGTCACTCCTAGCGCGGTCAGATTGAACAGTCGATGGACGTCCTGCGTCACATCGGCGGGTGGCACCGTTTCGTCTCCAGCCGGGTCCCACGTCGCAGGTATAGACCAACCGGGATTGAATAACGTGGCATGTAGTGTCAATTGCGCCGCGGCAGTCAAAACGGTTGAAACGACGGCAGCGGAGGCTGGCGATGATGTACTGACGGGAAGCAGCGCCAGCCCTACTCTGGAGTTAACAGCAGTCAGCACCGTTGCCTTGCCCCACTCGCGCCATGTTTGCTCGGGTTTTGGGGGAAGTCGTCCAGGCGGATTGTCTCGGGGATTTTTCACTGGCACATCGGGGGAAGGCGCTACCGTGCTCTCCGTGGACGGCCTGCGTGTGGTGCCGGGAAGTGGCATTTCGATCGTATGATCCGCAGGCTGGGTCATCGCTCCCTGCCAGTCGACAAAATTGATCGGATTGTTGCCGGTCATGCAATACAAATTCAATCCATCCACGACGCCATGCTTGTCCGGTTGCGTCCAGCGCCCCAGCCACGGAGCGTAATATCGTTCGCCATAATAATAAAAACCGCTGCGATCAAGCTCTTTACCGCCATAGCGGATGGTTTTGTAATTGACTTCGACGTCTGCACGCGCTGTGAACAAGGCGGTCGCGCCGAATGGGAAGAATCGCTCGCTGCTGATCAGTTGCGCGGACTGGTCCAGTTCGATAAGGCATGAATTCAGGTGGTCGGTCAGACCGTAGCGCAGTTGTGTGCTGCCAATGTTCGCCGGATCGTTTTCCCAGTACAGGCATCGAACAGTCCCCGCTCCGGTCGTGACCGTGATGGAATGCAGTTCTTCACCATTTTCCTTGCCGGAGATTTCCAGTCCCGGCAAGTAGCGCACTTCCTGAAAGTGTTGGACGTTCGTGCTGTAGCGATCATGGCGTTTGAAGACCCTCTGGCCCTGGCTGTACCTGTAGTGTTCGGCGTCGTCTGAACCGTCGGGACGCGAGACCATCACCACTGACCGCAATTGATCGCGGCTATTCCACAACAGTGGCTGGCCCGGCAGTCTTTCCAGCAGGTTTCCGTGGGGATCGAACAGTCGGTTGAGGTCCGGAGGCGGATCACCGGGTTTGTGCAAAATGCCGCGATTGCTGTGCGGATCGATGAAGATGTGTTGGGTATGGCTGGCGTTCTCGCGCACCTGAGTGATTCTGATCAGGTTGCCGCCGTGATCGTATTCGTAGGTCTGTCGGTATTGACGCAGGTCTCTGGAGTCGCCGGGTTGCGGCCACGAAGGCCCTTGCGGGTGATTGGAGGCGCTGCAGCCGGTGGCGCTGCGCAGTTGGTAGAGCGAGTCGTAGGAGAATGTTCGGGTTCCGTCGTAGCGTTGGTTGGCGAAGAAATCCGGTTTGACGGCGGCATCGACGATTTTGGTGATCATTCCCACAGGATCATAGGTGTACTCGAAGTCCTGAATTGGCGATTCAGTGCCTTTTTGTGTCCACTGCCTGACCAGATGAGCGTTGGCCGGGTTGTACTGCCAATGAACGCTCACGGCGTTGCCATGTTTTTGCAAGACGAGCTGTCCGGCGGCGTTATATTGCGCGTCTAGCAGTATCTCCCACTTTTGAATCCCGCCCTTTAATGCAAGGTGTGTGGTTTTGAGTTGTCCGGCCAGATCGTAGTGCATCTGCTGTCGATGCTGACCTGCATCCGTCTGGTCCAGTATCAGGCCCAGCGGGCTGTAGGTGCGTTGGCTGGTGAAGCTTTTTCCATCGAAAAAGAGACGACTTTCACGAACGGCTTGCCCGGCGAGGTTATAGCTGCCCATTTGCACAGAACCCGAAACGTCAACTTGCCTAAGCTGCCGCCCGCGCAGATTGCAACCAGCATCGGCAGATGCATCCGCATAGATGATTGTTTCATCGTCTGCGGGGCTGAAGGCATTCTTCACGCTCAGCGGGCGTAATTGGCGATCGTAGGTCATGAGCCAGGATGTGTCACGGCCATCCCAGCGCTGCAGCGTCTGGCCGGCCAGCCCTGGCAGGTTCAAGCGCACGCCGGCGTCGACGTTATCGGTTTTCAGTAGCTGTCCCTGCAAGGTGTAGACCGTCACGAGACTGGGACGGGACAGACGCGGATCCCACTGGGCAACGTTGCGGCCGGCCAAATCATGTTCCAGACGACTCACCAGTGTCACTGGCGTGGCTCCGGCACTGCTGCGCCAATAGGCAACCCGGCGCACCGCAAGCCCACGGCTGTCGGTGGCTTCGAGCGAGGGGGTGCGTCGGTGAATGCTCATGGCTGAGGATCCTCTTCGACGGTGTCATTGAAGTCTTCGCTGGTCTGATACCAGGGGTGATACGTTTCGCGGGAAAAATCCTTTTTGGCATTGATCAATTTGATCGGGCGGCCAAGCGCGTCGTAAAACAATTGCTCGAAGTAGCCGTGCTCACGCAGGGCGTGGTCATTGACGTAGTGATGAGTGTCAATAAAAAACGGTCGAAACTGACGCACCGGCAGTCCTTTGTTGTTGTACTCGACCCCCGCAGTAGCGCGCCATCGCGGATCGGCGTGTTTCTCGAGCAATTGACCGTTTTCGATGATCAGAGAACCGTCGGCGGATACCGCATACGCGATACCCGGCTCGACCCGTTGCAGGGTTTGCAGGGCCCGGCCAAAGCCGTCCACATAACTGATGACGATTTGAAACTGTGCGCTGACGGGATCATCGGGATAACGGTCGGCGCTGATAACCATGCTGTGCACTGGCTTGCGCAGGACCCTTTCGATCAGTTCGCGCAACGCCAGCTCTGCGGGTGTCGGAAACTTGAGCTGTGCCAGCCTTTGGCGTGCACGGGCGCGAATATGCAGGCTAGGCAGGACATCACCGTTTGCCAGCCATTCGCGCAGTAACTCGGGCATTTCGTTGACCGTAACCGGCAATTGTCCCATCCAGCTGAACAAGTCCTTGCGCAATATGCTGGCGGCTTTTTGCACCGCTGCCGATGGGTCGGCAATGGCCGCGTCAGGTCGATGATCTATCGGACGAACATACTCATTGAGGGGACGAAAACCTGCGGCGACAGCGTTTTCGGTGCCGAAGAAACTGAATGCAAAAGGCTGTCCGGAAGGTTCGTAGATCGCTTCCTGACAGTTGTCATTGGCATCAATCAGACGTGAGGGTTGCAGTGCGTGGTAATCGTACTCACTGCGAGTCTTGCAGCCATCCGGTAGCTCGACGCTCTTGATCAGCAGCCAGTAATTGTCGTATTCGGCTTTGGTCCAGCCGTGGCTCAAGGTTTCGCGGTATTCACTCACCCTGAAAAAAGCCGACAGGCCCTCGTACTTCGCATAGCTGTGGCGGGCGGACCAGAGATTTGCTTCTTCGTCAGCCGCAGGCGGAGGTTCGAACAGAGGCGCCATCGGCGTGTAGCCGATGTTTGTTAACTCTGTGCGGATGTTGAACGGTGGCGGCAGATTGCTGTAAGCGTCCAGCGCAGTCTTGTCCAGTTGTGCGAGCTCAATCGGTGCAGCCAGTGCTTCAAAGTCGGCGACGCCATCCGGCAACGGGCTGCCATCGATAGAGCTGAGATAGCGCTGCACGGATTGCCCCGTCAAAACCCTGAGCGCATTCCATTGTGGGGTGGCCTGGTGAGCTCTGAGCGACTCCCAGGAAATTTCCTGCGGATTGAGTCCCGTCGGTAACGTGCCTTTGGGCAATACCAGTGCATCGCTGCGATGTTGATATTGCAAGCCCAGCTTGCGGCGTTGCCAGCTCGTATCCAGGTCGATGAACCGCGCGCGGGATTCGTTCAGGTAATAACTTTGCTGCGCCGGGTCATGGGCGTCCCGCCACCACTGTTGTTCATCGGGGTCGGAAAAGGGCGGGGTGTCTGCTTCGGTCTGGCGCCGTGCATAACTGACGGTCACGGAGTGAGTCGGCTGGCCGTATGGATGAGTATTCAGGACGATGTCATGACGGCACAACGGGTCGTTGATAATGCGTTCGTAATGATAAGTGATCGTTTCCAGTAAGCGGGGTAGCAGCACCGCAGCAGGTCCATATTGACTGTCGGGTTGCATGTCGCGAACCAGGTAGCGCGACTCCACCACCAGATATGGCCGTACGTCCTCGCCGGAGTAGGTCTCGACGCGGGTGATCGAACCGACCAGTGCTCGTGCGATCAGGTAGCGAGTGGTTTCATCGGGCGGCGTAACCGGTTCTTCGCATTCATCCGCCAGGTGATAGTGGCTCAATTGCGTCGCTCCCAAGGGCAAAGCCTGGGCATCTCCTTTGAAATAGCTGTCTCTGGACCGATCCATGGAGCGCCCGGTCATGAACCAGGTACAGACGCGTACCGGGGCGGTGAAGCTGACATCTTCGTCGCCCGTGGCGCTTTCGCTGTCGGTTTGTTGCAGATGGCCGAAGCCGCGGAATTCGCGTTCGGCGCCGTCATAGGTGCCTTCGTAATAGTTACAGTGCTGAGAGCTGCAATTACCGGTGATTTCGTCCAGCTGGCGCTGGCGACTGACCACTTGAATCGGAAACGGTAAGTGGCACTGTGGCGGTTCGAGGGGCTTTTCAGCGAGCCATTGCTGCTTTTCATCCAGCCATTCCTGGGCGGAACTGCGGTAGACCACTTGGGAGCTGCTACCCATGTTGTTGTTACTGGCCGTCAGCAGATAAGGCTTGGCGGCAACAAAATCGTAGCGCCAGTGCCGGGCAGTCATGTGCGGCACGGTGAGAATCAGGCTGGCGCAACCCAGTCCCTGCAAATCGGCGAAGCTGACCTGACACAAACGGTCGTAACGCACACCTTGGGGCCAGGGCACGACGACTGGTGTCTGCTCCAGACCATTGCCGCCGCGATTCAGGTAAATCTCGAACGTATCGGACTTCAGGTAGATCAGGGCCGGCGCGCCGGAACCATCCAGATCGGCGATCCGCACGCGGGCGGAGTCGAAGTCGCTGTAGTCGAATGGCAAGGCGCTGATCACTCGCCCTTTACCGAACTTGCCGTGGCCGAGATTTGGCCAGCATTTGATTTCGTTGTGGCAAATACGGTAGAGCCCGCTCGCGTTACCGCCCTGCAGATTGCCAAATATCACCAGCTCGTGGGGCGAGTTGCTGAACAGTGGCAAGCGGTCACCCGACGGTAGATGTGGAACGTCTTCGGCCGTAGCGAAACCTTCGGTTCTTTGATTGGCGTACACACGCACGGCATGGGGCCCGATCATCGCCAGAGAACTGAGTCCGTCCCCTGTCAGGTCACCCAATTGCGAGAGGCCATTGAAAAACTCCAGTGGAAACCGGGCAAACGTCATGAACGGTGCCCAGCTGCGGTCGGCGTTCAAGGCGCGATAACCGCTGATGCCCGGTTGCGCCACGACCCAGTCCAGACGACCGTCACCGGTCAAGTCGAGCAACAATTGATGCGCAGGGTTATTGCGGTTCGCGACGGGGATCTGTTCCAGCGCCTTCCAGGGGGCATAACCGATGTCGTCTTTACCCGACTTGATGCGCAGCGGTTCGCGGTAATACCAGCACTGGTCATAGCGGCAAAGAAAGCCTGGCAAGCCCTCGCCATACAGGTCGACACACAGGTAAAACTGTCCATCCTCGATGCCCGGCATGGTCTCGTCTTCGAACAGGCGAGCGGGAGTTTTATTGATCTCGAAAGATGAGTAGTCAAATTCCACGGGAGGGGTTTGCTCGACCGCGCCATGTGCGTCGTAGGCCTGATAGTGAGCCGCAGTGATCTGGTTGTAATGCCAGGGAAGCGTGGTGTCCGGATATTCCAGCAACAACCGCCGCGTCAGCACCGGCTCATTACCGGTTTCCTGCGGAAAGTAATGGAACATCAAAACCTGCTGACAGAGCCGACGTGTACCGACTTCAAAACCCTGGCCATAGGTTGAAAACGGGTCCAGGCGGATCAGCCACGATGCCAGGGAGTCTCCACCGTAGACGGGTTTCTCCGTCAGCGAGCGGGTACGCTCGCCGTAGTCGAACAGCAGATGAAAATGCCAGTCGAGTTCGCTTGGATTTTCCGTAGTCCAGCCATACAAGTTCTGGCTGGCCGTGAAATTGCCGTAAAACACTGCTCGCAAATAGCGTTGCGCGCGGTAGTCGTAAATGAGGTCCTCGTTCTCGTCGTCAGCCTTGTACTCAAAGCAGATGTGTTCGCCATGAGTATTGAGGCTTTCGTTTAATAACCAGGCGCCAACATGGTGTGGCGTTTCGGGATCTGCCAGACGCGAGGCAGCCGTTTTACCGAACAGCTGCAACGTTCCATCGCCGCCGTGGATCAACCAGAATGTTGGCGGATGAGACTCTTTACTCGCGCGTTCCCAGCGTTCGCGCAATGCAAAGCTGCTTTCGACCCGAGGCCAGTAGCGCACCACTTTGTGCAAGCCAATGTTGACGTCGTTGTAGCTGCTTTCAAAGCGTGACTGAATATTGCCAGCGGCGTCGAGTTCCGGCATCCAGACTTCGCCATCATCGCCGATGATCTCATCATGATCGGTGTAGCGCGGCACACCTTTGTTGGTGCTTCGGCTGATCTGGGCAATGCCGATGTTCCAGCCAATGCCAAAAGGCCCGTTGCCGGCCTGGCTGCTGTAACCGAGTGACAATTGCGGGTCCCAGCCACGTCCGGGTGAAATCGGCAGCGGCAGTTCGAACGAGGCAGCGCCGGTCGGGCCGACGGCCCCCCAACTTTTGCCAATGGTGGAGATTGAAGCGCTTTTGGCAATGGAGGGGGTGATGATGCTGAGGTCTTGATCGGCCATGATTGTATCCACTGCGTACAGCGTTAGCGTGAGGCTCTGACGCTATCAAGACGCAGACAATACGTAACCTGTCAGAACTGACAGGGTGATCAGATCAAATTCCTTGCAGGGCCCGATTTTTTATAACGAGATTGCTGAGGGCACAAACAAAAACGGCCGGTTCACCTTTCGATGAGCCGGCCGCTACAGTCAGATAAAAGCGCCTACTGCACTTCTACCGCCAGGCTTTCGCTGATCTTCTTCTGCCAGATCGCTGGACCGGTGATGTGTACCGACTCACCTTTGCTGTCCACCGCGACGGTAACCGGCATGTCCTTGACCTCGAATTCGTAGATCGCTTCCATGCCCAGTTCGGCGAACGCCAGCACCTTGGACTTCTTGATTGCCTGGGCAACCAGATAAGCGGCGCCGCCGACGGCCATCAGGTACACGGCTTTGTTGTCCTTGATCGCTTCGATGGCGGTAGGGCCGCGCTCGGATTTGCCGATCATGCCCAACAGGCCGGTCTGCTCAAGGATCTGACGGGTGAACTTGTCCATCCGCGTCGCCGTAGTCGGGCCAGCCGGGCCAACCACTTCGTCACCGACCGGATCAACCGGGCCAACGTAGTAGATGAAGCGACCCTTGAGGTCTACCGGCAGGGTTTCACCCTTGTTCAGCATTTCGACCATGCGCTTGTGCGCAGCGTCGCGACCGGTGAGCATCTTGCCGTTGAGCAGGACGGTTTCGCCCGGCTTCCAGCTCTGCACGTCTTCCGGGGTCAGGGTGTCGAGGTTGACGCGGCGAGCCGACGGACCTGCTTCCCAGACGATTTCCGGGTAGGCGTCCAGCGGTGGCGCTTCCAGCGAGGCCGGGCCGGAACCGTCGAGCACGAAGTGTGCGTGACGGGTGGCGGCGCAGTTCGGGATCATGCACACCGGCAGCGAAGCGGCGTGGGTCGGGTAGTCCATGATCTTCACGTCGAGCACGGTGGTCAGGCCACCGAGGCCCTGGGCGCCGATGCCCAACTGGTTGACCTTCTCGAACAGCTCCAGACGCATCTCTTCGATACGGTTGGACGGGCCGCGCTTTTTCAGCTCGTGAATGTCGATGGACTCCATCAACACTTCTTTGGCCATGACCGCGGCTTTCTCGGCGGTGCCGCCGATGCCGATACCCAGCATGCCCGGTGGGCACCAGCCGGCGCCCATGGTCGGAACAGTCTTCAGCACCCAGTCGACGATCGAGTCGGACGGGTTGAGCATGGCCATTTTCGACTTGTTCTCGGAACCGCCGCCCTTGGCTGCCACGTCCACTTCCACGGTGTTACCCGGGACGATGGAGTAGTGGATAACGGCCGGGGTGTTGTCCTTGGTGTTTTTACGAGCGCCCGCCGGGTCGGCGAGGATCGAGGCACGCAGGACGTTTTCCGGCAGGTTGTAAGCCTGACGCACGCCCTGGTTGATCATGTCGTCCAGGCTCATGGTCGCGCCATCCCAGCGCACGTCCATGCCTACGCGTACAAACACGGTGACGATGCCGGTGTCCTGGCAGATCGGGCGGTGACCGGTGGCGCACATGCGCGAGTTGATCAGGATCTGCGCCATCGAGTCACGGGCCGCTGGCGATTCTTCGCGCAGGTAGGCTTCGTGCATCGCCTGGATGAAATCCACGGGGTGGTAGTAGGAAATGAACTGCAGGGCGTCGGCAACGCTCTGAATCAGGTCGTCTTGCTTGATCACGGTCATGAGTCGCGCTCCTCTATAAGACGGGAACATTCAATAAGGTGCTTGCGGCTTGGGTGTATCGGTCGACCGCAAACACCTTTCAAGGCACGCCGGGGCTGCTGGCGCGACGCTAAAAAGGCGCGGCAGTATACCGCGCCTCGGTAGGGCTTACACGCGCCGGCAGTCATTCGTTGGTCGCATGCCGAACACTTGTGACCATGGCCGGCCCCTGTGGCGAGGGGATTTATCCCCGTTCGACTGCGCAGCAGTCGTAAATCCAGTGACTGCGTTTTAACAGCTAGATCGCCGGGGGCCGCTTCGCTGCCCAACGGGGATGAATCCCCTCGCCACAGGGATCTCGTTTTTCGAGAAATTCACTCATTTCAGTCATGCATTTGACGTCAATTTTCGAGCCCGGAAATCGGTGGTCATTTCGCGACTACGCCACTAAAGTGGCAGCCGGTCTGTGGAGTAGGACACTCGGTCAGCCTCTTATCGCACGGTGAGTCAACGATTGACCCATAACGCCATTCAACGTCTTTTGCTCAAGCGCTTTGCCCTTGCTACGGCCACCTACGGATTGGCTTTGCTGCTGCTGTGGCTGGCGTATTTCACCGGACACTACAACGATTCGCTGGTGGGTGTGACCGTCGGCAGCGCGCTGGTGGTGATCTCTCAGGCGACCCTCTTCGCCATATTCTTCTCCGGCTACAACCTGCGTTTTTCCGACCCGAGCCTGACCGAGGCGCAAGTGCTGCTCGGCCTCGGCTGGCAGACGTGGCTGATCGCACATCTGGATGAAGCCCGGGGCGCGTTCCTGGTGTTTTATGTGCTGATCCTGTTGTTCGGCCTGTTTCACCTGTCACGCCGGGCGTTCATTCGTTGCTCGATGCTGGTGTTCTTCAGTTTCTGTGCGATCACTCTGTGGGACGGCTACCACTTCCAGTTACCTGATCCTGCAATGGCTGCGTTGCAGGTGTGCATCCTGTTGATGGTGCTGGGCTGGCTGGTACTTTATGCGCGCTTCGTCCAGACCTCGCGCCAGCGTCAGCGGCAGCGCCGGTTCGCCTTGCAGGCGCATCAGGACACCCTTCGCGGCATGATGCGTCAGCTCGAAGATCTGGTGGCCACCGACGAACTGACCGGGTTGTTCAACCGTCGGCACTTCCTGCGTCTGGCCTCACGTGAGCTGAACTCGATGGACGCCGATGTGATGCATGGCCTGGCGCTGATCGATCTCGATCACTTCAAACGCATCAACGACCTGCACGGCCATGCCGCCGGGGATCAGGTGTTGCAGGCGTTTGCTGCGGTGGCCGGTGCGTGTCTGCGTGACGGCGACGTATTGGCGCGTTACGGTGGTGAAGAATTTGTGGTGCTATTGCCCGACTGCGATGCCGAGCGCCTGACTGCCTGTTGCGAACGGCTGCGGATCGCTTTCACTGACGTCGAACTGGTGGGCCTGAATGTGCGAAATCTCAGTCTGTCGGCAGGCATGACCCTGCTGGAGCTTGGCGACGATCTCGATGACGCCTTGCAGCGTGCCGATCAGGCGCTGTATCGGGCCAAGCGTGACGGGCGCAATCGTTGTGCGGCGGCGTGGGAGAACGTCGATGCCTGAGTTGCGGGTCGGCGACCGTCAGTGGTCGGTGACGGCGGGCAGCAATCTGCTCGACGCCCTCAATCAAAACGGCGTCGCGGTACCTTATAGCTGCCGCGCCGGCAATTGCCATGCCTGTCTGGTGCAATGCACGCAGGGCCTGCCCGCCGATAATCGACCGGATGCTCTGAGCGCCGAACAACGTCAGCAAGGCTGGCGTCTGGCCTGTCAGTGTCAGGTAGTTGAAGACCTTCAGGTTCATACTTTTGATCCGGTCGCGGACGGCCAGCCGGCAGAAGTCGCGGCGCTCGACTGGCTCAGCGCCGGCGTCCTGCGTTTGCGCCTGACCCCGCAGCGGCCGTTGCGCTACAGCGCCGGGCAACATCTGGTGCTTTGGATCAACCACATCGCCAGGCCATATTCGCTGGCGAGCCTGCCGCAAGAAGACCGCTTTCTCGAATTTCACCTCGACTGCCGCCAGCCCGGTGAATTCAGCGATGCCGCGCGCAGATTGCAGATCGGCGACTCGATCCGCCTCGGTGAATTGCGTGGCGGTGCGTTGCATTACGATCCTGACTGGCATGACCGACCGTTATGGCTGCTGGCGGCAGGCACTGGTCTGGGGCCGCTGTTCGGTGTGTTGCGCGAAGCCTTGCGCCAGGATCATCAGGGCGCCATCCGCATCATTCACCTGGCCCATGACGCCGACGGACACTATCTGGCCAAACCCCTTGAAGCACTGGCCGCGCAGCGTGAAAACCTCAGCATCGAACTGTGGACGGCGGCTGAGTTACCCTCGGCTTTGGCGCAACTACGCCTTGTCTCCCGGCAAACCCTGGCCTTAGTCTGCGGTTCAACCACCAGCGTCGATGCCTTTGCCCGGCGTCTGTACCTGGCCGGACTGCCGCGCAACCAACTGCTGGCTGATGTGTTTCTGAGCCGTGGTTGAGCGCTGACTTTCGCTACGAGACACGCCATGACCGAAGCCATTCTGCTGGAACGTGAACGCGGTTTGCTCACCCTGCGCCTCAATCGCCCGGACAAGAAAAACGCCCTGACCCGAGCGATGTACAGTCGTCTCGCCGACGTCTTGAAGCAGGCCGATGCCGACCCGGAAATCAACGCCGTGCTGATCACTGGCAGTGCCGAATGTTTTACGGCCGGCAACGATATCGCCGACTTCATTCAACAACCGCCGAGCGATCTCGACAGCCCGGTATTCCACTTCATGCTTAACCTGCTCGAATGCCGCAAACCGGTGATCGCTGCGGTGGCAGGGGCTGCGGTGGGTATCGGTACGACATTGTTACTGCACTGCGATCTGGTGTACGTCAGCCGCGATGCACGGTTGCGCATGCCGTTCGTCAATCTGGGTTTGTGCCCGGAATTCGGTTCCAGTCTGATCCTGCCGCGCTTGCTCGGGCATGCGAAAGCGACAGAGCTGTTACTGCTCGGCGAGGGTTTCAGTGGTGAGCAGGCTGCGCAGTGGGGCATCGCCACTGAAGCGTTGGGCAGTGGCGAAGCTGCACTGAGCAAGGCACGGGAGATGGCGCTGCGGTTCGAAGGGTTACCGCCGGAAGCGGTGCGTATCAGCAAGCAGCTGATGAAAGTTCCGGATCGCGAGTTGATTCGCCAGGTGATCGAAGAGGAGGGGGCTTTGTTCACCCAACGGCTACGTTCGCCGGAAGCCCTGGCGGCGTTGACCGGGTTTATCAAACGGCATTGAGTCATTCGTTGAATGGGCGAGCGCTATCGCTGGCAAGCCAGCTCCCACAGGGTTATGTGGTGGTCACAGGGTTTGTGCTCGGCGCAAATCCTTGTGGGAGCTGGCTTGCCAGCGAAGAGGTCCAGACAGGCACCCCATCTTCTGGATCAGAATGCAAAAAGCCCCGGCACTCACATGCCGGGGCTTTTGTTTTTCAGCGAGTCACTCAGACCTGCGGATCACCAACGTGCAGGATCTTCATGCCATTGGTGCCACCGGTGGTGTGGTAGCTGTCGCCCTTGGTCAGGATGACCCAGTCGCCTTTCTGCACGACGCCGCGCTTGACCAGCTCGTCGATAGCCTTCTGGCTGACTTCGTGCGGTTCCAGCGAGGCCGGGTCGAACGGTACGGTGTACACGCCACGGAACATCGCTGCGCGCGCCTGAGTCTCGCGGTGCGGCGAGAAGGCGTAGATCGGTACCGAAGAACGGATACGCGACATGATCAGCGGGGTGTAGCCACTTTCGGTCAGCGCGATGATCGCTTTAACGCCCGGGAAGTGGTTGGCGGTGTACATGGTCGCCAGTGCAATGCTCTCGTCGCAGCGAGTGAATTCCTTGCCGATACGGTGGCTGGAAGTCTTGCCGGTCGGGTGCTTTTCAGCGCCGACGCAGATACGCGCCATTGCTTGCACAGCTTCCAGCGGGTACAGGCCTGCGGCGGATTCAGCGGACAGCATCACGGCGTCGGTGTAGTCGAGCACGGCGTTGGCCACGTCGGACACTTCGGCGCGAGTCGGCATCGGGTTCTGGATCATCGACTCCATCATCTGGGTCGCAACGATCACAGCCTTGTTGTGGCGGCGTGCATGCAGAATGATTTTCTTCTGAATGCCCACCAGCTCGGCGTCGCCGATTTCCACACCGAGGTCACCACGGGCAACCATCACCGCGTCGGACGCCTTGATCAGGCCGTCGAGGGTTTCGTCGTCGGCCACGGCTTCGGCACGTTCGATCTTCGCCACCAGCCACGCGGTGCCGCCGGCTTCGTCTCGCAGTTTACGGGCGTATTCCATGTCGGCGGCGTCACGCGGGAAAGATACCGCGAGGTAGTCGACTTCCATTTCCGCAGCGAGCTTGATGTCGGCCTTGTCTTTTTCCGTCAGGGCCGGAGCGGTCAGGCCGCCACCGCGACGGTTGATGCCTTTGTGATCGGACAGCGGGCCGCCGATGGTCACGGTGCAATGCAGTTCAGTGGCAGTGGCGGTATCAACGCGCATGACCACGCGGCCGTCGTCGAGCAGCAGCTCGTCGCCTACGCCGCAGTCCTTGACCAGATCCGGGTAGTCGATGCCGACCACTTGCTGGTTGCCTTCGGTCAACGGATGGCTGGTGGAGAAGGTGAACTTGTCACCGATCTTCAGCTCGATCTTTTTGTTGGCGAATTTGGCGATACGGATTTTCGGGCCTTGCAGGTCACCGAGCAGGGCGACGAAGCGACCGTGCTTGGCAGCGAGGTCACGCACCAGCTTCGCGCGAGCCTTGTGCTCGTCGGGGGTGCCGTGGGAGAAGTTCAGACGGGCGACGTCCAGACCAGCCAGAATCAGCTGTTCGAGAACTTCCGGCGAGTTACTGGCCGGGCCAAGGGTAGCGACGATTTTGGTACGACGGACGGACATGCAAAGACTCCTGAGTTCAAGCGCTAGCAGAGGCTACTATGCTCTTGGGGTGTAGTCATTGTTCGTTTGCACTACTTATTACTTTCTTTATTGAACGCGGCAACTTTGGGACAAACGCGCCTGAAGATTTCCGACGATGGGTCGATACAGAGCTCAAGACAGGAGAACCCTCATGCGATTCGTACCCATTGCCGCCCTTGCCCTCAGCGTCCTCGCCGTCACGGGCTGCACCCGTTGGTCGATGAACCATCATTTGAACAACGCCTACAGCGCCTATGATCGCGGCAATTGCGAGCAGGTGATGCTCGAACTGTCCAAGGTCGAGCGCGCCAGCCGGGCCCGCCCTTACGTGTGGCCGGAAGTGTCGATGATGCGCGGTCAGTGCCTGGAACGGCAGAAAATGTTTGTCGATGCGGCGCAGACTTACCAGTTCATCATCAGCTCCTACCCCAACAGCGAATACGCCTTCCGTGCCCGTGCGCGTCTGGAAACCTTGCAGAGCCTGGGACATTACCCGACTCGCAGCGCCGCAGCCGTGGTGCCACCGGCTCGCTTCTGATGTTAGTTGTCATACAAACGCTGGCCGTGTGTACAAGCTGAGCTATAGTCGAATGACTCGGGTTTAGAGCCTGGCCTCTAAACTTGAGCAACACCTGCGACTGGCAGAAGTCAGGTGACGGCGAGGTCGCGACCGTCACACCGGAAGCGGGGAGAGCGTGCCTGCCACACAGGCCCGTTCCGAAGCAAAGGTGCGGCTCTGTGATGGAGCCTTGCATGGTTGACTGCGCATGTTCACCGACCGCCGAATAGAACGGCATCAGTTGCCGTACTTCCTCAGAGTGTTCAACAGCGTCACTGACAGGCCCATCGGCTTTCTGGGTAACGTGTCGGAGGACGGGCTGATGCTCATCAGCCAATTGCCGATGATGACCGGGGTGGACTTCCACCTGCGCCTGAAAATCCCCCAGGGTGATGGCTGCAATCAGGTGATCGACTTTACCGCCTGCTGCCTGTGGTGCCACGAAGACGCAACCCCACTGCATTACGACGCCGGATTCAGCCTGCAACAGGCACCGCCGGAGTTCGGGCAATTGATAAGAGCGTTGCAGCAGTACTTCAGTTTTCAGCCATTGCCTGCTTCTGTCTGATACCCCGCCAAAGCAAAAGATCACGACCCTTGGTGCAACGCCTGCTCGCGGTAGAGCGACCTCATGCCAACCGCAAGCCCCTTGCACTTAATCGAAAGTGTTGTCGTTTTGGCTATCAGTCGAGGATTTTTAAGACGA
Source organism: Pseudomonas sp. McL0111 (assembly GCF_052567255.1). Lineage (NCBI taxonomy): Bacteria > Pseudomonadati > Pseudomonadota > Gammaproteobacteria > Pseudomonadales > Pseudomonadaceae > Pseudomonas > Pseudomonas sp. McL0111. The sequence continues at coordinate 2,961,429 of NZ_CP199585.1, forward strand.
AAAGAGTCTTTCTGACTGTCAGTTCTGACAGTGGTCGCTGAATGGGAGTGTACGTATGTTGATCCCATTACCTTAGCTGACCACTGCCCGGGAACCGCTGAAATGAACGACATCGTTGATGATGGGAAAAAAGACGAGACAGCGCCGGGCGCTGATGAAGTCCAGGCACAATCTGCTGCGAGCACCTCTGAAGAGGAAGGGTTACCGCGCAAGCAGAGTGGAGGCGAACAGTTCTCCGAGGTGTTCTGGGCGGATGCCGTTTCCACAACCCTGCATCAGTCACATCCTCGCGTGCCGCAGCTGAGAACCGAGGTGCAATGCCAATACAAGTTTGAAAGTGGCCGGATCTATGTAAGAACTCTGCGTTACTATATGACTACGCGATTTGGCAACTGGAAAAGGGCAAACCTGGATATCGCCCTTCGGTTCGGCGATTACGTTCGTCACAACTCAAAAGACAACCTTGTTCAAGATCAGAATTGGCACGACCACGTAGTACACCTGGAGTCCTCACTGGCGGCTCCTGATTTTGATTCGTATCTGGTTATTCGGGTCGATTATGACGGTACGAACAATGATGTCGAGCCGCATGAAGGGTGGGGAGTGCGCATTCGCCCTGCGCAGACACCCATTATCGAATCGCCGGTGTCCGGTACGGCGGTCACGATGCCGTTTACCGTTTCCGGAAAAAACGGGCTCCTGAACGGGAATATCAGGCTGATTGCTGTAGCTGAAAATTACCCTATTATCGGGTATCCAGCCGTGCAGTCTGATGGACGCTGGAGCGCCTCCGTGACGCTGCCGGGCGGTGCGTTATCTTTTTATGCCTTACAAGTTATCGGCAGTCAAGCTTCCCGCAGATCCAACACTGTCACCGTTCGTTTGGCCCTGCCACCACCAAGCTTCACCGCACCGGCAAACGGATCGTACTTCAAGACTGGCAGCACAGTACTGTTAAAAGGGCGGGGAGCAGCTGGTAAAACCATCGATGTCATGACGCCAGGCGGCGGCATTTTGCATGGCACCACCGTCGTTAAAGTCAATGGGGAATGGGAGGTAACGTTTAATTCGAGCAACTATCCCGACGGCGGCATCGTAAAAATGCATGTCGGCCATCGGGACATGAATGACTGGTCCGCCGAGCGATTATTTACCTTGGTTGCGCGACCGACGATTGCCTTGCCGGCAAGCGACGCGGTAACTGATCCACGAGGGCCGATTTTCGGAGGTAATGCAATTTCGGGGGCCACGGTCGAGGTGCTCAAGGACTTGGAACACTCCTTCAAAATCGGTCAGGGTACGGCGGGAGAAAGTGGCCAATGGATCGTCACCTCGTTTACTCAGGACATACCACCCGGCGTGTTTTCGATTGTCGCGCAGCAACGTGTATCGGGAGTCATTTCTGATGTCAGCGTCGCTCGTTTCTTCAAGGTTCGCCCGCCTGCACTTGCGTCGGTCCGCGTCAATTTCCCAGCCATCACCACCGCTGGATTTTCAGGCTCCGGATATCCCGGCGCCACGGTCGAGGTCACGATCATCAAAGGCCCCGCAGGCGCCACAGTGCCACCTGCGGCGCTCGTCGCAGGTGGCAGCTGGACTACGACTTCACAGAACTTTCCTATCGGTCAATACGACCTGAAGTTTGTCCAGAAGGTCTCCGACAATGCCGGCGGCTGGATTCCTTCGCTCGAGTATCGATTCGACGTTTTAACGAAGTTGCCGCCACCCAGCCAAGTGGCTTACAGCGTCAGCAATTTTACTCCGAGCTTCTCTGGGCAAGGCAATGTTGGCGCGGAGGTGCACATTCTAGAGAGTAACTCCCCGGTCGCACCGCCTGTTCAGGTGACAACCGCAGGCTGGTTGACCACCGCCTCATCTCCTTGGATACCGGGCAGCACGCGGACTGTACGGGTGGTTCAGCGATTGGGGGATGCGGAATCCGAGGCTGTGGAGCTTGTGGTCAACATCGAGGCAGCTCCGGTCCCTTTCAATGTGAAGTATACGGTGCAGAATTACACACCAACCTTCTCGGGGGAGGGGGCGAATGGTGCCATTCTGGAGATCTATTTTGATGAAGGAATTACTCCGGCGGCTCCGGCTACCGAGGTCCGTGATGGCGTATGGTCAAGCAGTGCTTCCAGTTCCTGGGGGCCGGTTTACCGCCGTATTGTATATATCAGGCAGTCACTGAACGATGTCTGGTCGCGGTGGGTAACGATAGCTGTCGATATCCCACCAGAAGCACCGGTCATCAGTCCCATCGAAGGTGATGGCCAGCCAGTGGTTTTCAAAGGTACCTGCCTGGCGAACGCGGCGTTGTCCCTCAGGTTCAGCGACAGCGATACGGAACACAAACCGGACGGCAGAACTGGCAACTGGACGTTCCAGCGATCAACCGATTTTGATCTGGACAAAGTACATACCGCTACGTTGATTCAGACCATTGCCCAGCAAGATTCGCTGCCCGCGCTGCGAGAGTTTTCGGTGTACCCGAATAAACTGATCATCACCGAACCTGCCGAAAATGCAGAGGTTGCTCGTGACATTGTTGTCAGCGGAAATAACGGGCAAAAAGGTGCATTACTGCAACTTTACGACGCACAGTTTCAACAACCACTGGGGGCGGAAAAAGCACTGACTGCTGATGGCGGCTGGGAAGTTGAGCTGGAGAATCTGAAGTTTCAAAAGTACCAGATTAATGCCAGGCAAAAAATTGCTGGCAAGGAATCCCGGCCCAGTGACGAGCGCAATTTTTTCGTGGTGCTGAAGCCTCCGTTGATCGACGTACCGCAACAGGATCAGCCACTGCCAAGGACCTTCACGATCTCCGGGACCGGCATGCCTTTCTGTCAGGTGGCGATATGGAGTCAGGGGGAATCCGCGCCGTTACTCGAAAAAATCCCGGTCAGCATATCGGGTGAGTGGAAGGCCGAGCTAACGATGCCGGTCGGCAGGTATATTTTTAAGGCCAGGCAGTTCTTCCAGACCCACGAGTCGAAGGACAGCCCTTTACGTAGTTTCAAAGTAGTCCCCGCTGCACCGATCATCGAAAGTCCCGGCAAGGGCTCTCATGTTGGTCAGTCATTCGTCGCGTCAGGTTTCGGCGTCTTTGGGGACCTGATAACACTGGCGTTGAATGGCAGCAAACGTGTGGTGCTTGGGAGCACTCCGGTGCTTGAAGATCGCAGCTGGTCACTGACGCTCACACTGGACGCGCCCCCTGGCATCTGCAATCTGGTGGCTATCGCTTCGTGTGACGGCTTCGAATCTTCCGAGTCAGCCGTGCACCCCGTGGTACGGGGCACCTACCTGCCGGTTTTTGATAAGCCCGCGACCGGTCAGTGGGTCCAGTCCCCGATCAGTTTCGCCGGCAACGGGCGGCGGGGCGTTGGCCGGATAACGAGTTGGTACGATCCAGATGTTCATTTGAGCGAAAACATTCCGGTCACCCCTCAAGGGTGGCAGAGCGCGGCTGGGCAACCTCTTCGCGACGGTGGCCACTGGTGCCGCTTCCAGCAGACCATCGTTGACGATGCAGATGGCGCGACTCTCTCCGATTGGATCGAAAGCGGACGTTTTGAAAAGTCTTCAACGCCGCCCGACTGATTTTCTTCGATGAATGAGCACGTCTACTGTCATTTATGACAGTAGACGTGCTCAGCGCGGGTGGCGCACATTCGGTTATGCACCAAGCGTTCAAACGATGAAGTGATCTCGTTTGCGCATGACGATAATACAGGGAGCTCCGGTCATGACTGACTCAGTGATTCGTCCCATTGAACAACTGTTTGCGCGGACTTTCAGCGAAGAGCAACGCGAGACCTATGCTGATTTTTGCGCCTACCTGAAGAACGATGGCTCAATTTTTCCCGTTGTGGAGCGTGGTGTTCAGGGACTGATCAAGGATTACCAGTTGAGCCCGGATGATGCGCGGGCATTTCTGCGCGGAGCCAATAGCCTGGCAATCTATATTCGACGTCAATTCATCGAACACTCTTTGACCAGTGATGCAGTCCATGTCACGCAATCCAAAAGTGGTTTGCTTTCGATGGTGGCCGGGCCGAGTTATGAACTATTGTTCGAGCCGAAATTCGATGCGCTTTGTCCACCAGAGGCACTGGAATCTATTACTTCACCTGTGGCCTATCTGATCGAATTGTTACGTTGGATCGATGACAAAATTTTTCCCGAGGGTGACGATAAAAGCCTGGATTTACATCATCGGCGGAGCGATTTGAAAAGGTTGCTCGTCGATTTCAGTTCAGTACACCAGGTGGTATCCGCTCTAGACATCATTGTTCAAGTACTCGAGACGTTCATCGACGAGAACGCCACAGAGGATGAAGCAGGCAAGAAAACCGATCTGGAGCAGGCGCTGATTACGGCCCATTACCCTAACGGCCTGCCCTACTATCAGCATTGGGTCACACTCGATTTTGTCGCCAGCCAACATGGCCTTTCGGTCGGCAATTTTGTTCATATGGTGGACAACGCCTACCCCTATTTCTTGCGGTCAGATGCCTGGGATGTCGATGCAGCGCGTGCATTTGCCCATGCTTCGCGCCTGGGGCCGTACCAGCGCCAGTTACTGACGGAGGCTCCCGTAGCTGCCGACGACAGTGAGGCACGAATTGCCTATTGTCTGCATAACTTCGGCACGGACGAGATGACATGGCAGAACCTCAATCAGGTGAGCTTTTTCGGTGAGCGAACCCGGATGGAGGCTCGGGCCATTGAGGAGTTGTTGTCGATTCGCAATTCTGCCCCGACGCGCTCAGACAATGTCACGGTCTACCCGGAACAGACCGGAATTAGCGACAGTTCGCGTTCCGGCTCGGTGTTTATCAACGGCGCAGGTGCGGCCTCGATCACCATCAATTACGACGACCATGAATCGGCATTCATGCATCGTTTGTCAGTGTCTCCCGCCATCATTGACCCCTACGAGCGGATGAACCGCAAATTGCGTCTGGATCGATGGCTGGGCCTGCCCAGTGAACAGGTGGATGCGCTACTGGCAGCCGCATTCAATGCAGAGACGCGTGGCGCCACCCCGCAATATAAAAAGTGGATTTCCAGTCACGTGGTGCATGCCCTGGGGCTGTTCCAGTCGTTACGCGAAGGATATGGCTGTTCTGCGGAGGACTTCGCGGCGTTTATAGATCAAATATCGATTTACGGTCGTGGTGAGGTGCTCTCGCAATTTGACCGGACTTTCAATAGCCAAGGTACGTATCGCCAACCGCTGATGCTGGACGGCGGAGAGTTTGCGATATTGCCGGTGCAAGGTGTGAGCGATTTGACCATCAGCCAGTTGTGCAGTGGTCTGGGCATCGACTTGAAAACCTACGTTTACCTGGCAGTCGCCATTGCCCGGGCTCATGGACGCAGTGAAACACTCCAGCGCAACCCGGCCATTATCTCGAGCTTTTATCGGCTGGTGAAATTGCCGCGAATGCTGGGTATGACCCCCGTCGAAGGCGTCCTGATGTTGGCGATTCTGGGTGGTGACAGCTGGCTCAACGGTCTTGCTGGTTTGCCTCAAATCGTTGAGAAAACCGGTAATGGTACGACTCCGGACGCCCTCAATCTTATTTATGCCATGCATTCATGCGCGTCCTGGTGCAAGGACCGACAAATGCCGGTGTTGTGGATGCTGCAGCAGGTTTCGCCGCCGCAAGCACTGGCTGTCGCCACGGAAGAGGAGCGCCGTTTTTTCGATCAGATCCGCAATCTGCTGCCTGCCGCCCTGTTCAACAATGCGAGCCTGGTGATGGCTGGCGTACCTGCGCCAGTTGGACTGGACTGGACGGCATTGCTGGTGAGGCTGATCCATCCTGCCGGACTGGTCATCACCTCACCAATGGCGGAGCCTGAATATCTGGTTTTTGCCAGAGAAGTGCTCAACCAGGCTATCAAAGACGGTCTCGGCGAAAATGACGCGGCTGTCAGAAGCGTCATCGTCGAACGGATGTTGACCGTATTGTTACAGGCTAGAGATGCACAAGTCTCGGTCGTCCGCGAGTGCCTGGCGGTTTACACCGGCCTCGACGCTGAACGCGGTCTACGGGTACTGACGTGGTCGCAGTCTACGGTCGATCAGTTGTTGGTTCTGGTGCTCGAACGTGGTGAACGGGATATGCAGGACGGCGTGCGTGAGTCCGGAAAACCGGATTTCTTGCTGAGCCTGCTGGCGGATGTGCGACGACGCAGTGCGGTAGTGAGCAAACTGGATCTGAGTGCTTTGCTGCTGGATGACTTACTGCAATACGGCCATAAAGCCTGGATGGATCAAGACGACCGGCATCTGCTATCGATGACGACGTTGTACTACCTGACCTCACTGACTCGGGCATTTGAGCTGAGCGAACAGTCTGGCGAGAAACTTCTCGACTACCTGCGTGAGGTCAATGCCTTGCCTCAGCCTTTGACAGGCGATGCATTAAGGCTGGTACAGCAGGCGGCGGCGCTGCGGCTCGCGGAGTTTTTTGACTGGAGCGTGCAGGAAGTGCGCGAGTGTGTCGCCCACATCGATCCGCAATCGCAGATTCTCAAGAGCCTGAGCCAACTGGATCTGCTGATGCGCATTCGCGTGCTGGCGGGGCACAGCGGCATGGACGCTCTGACAATTTTCCTCGTGGGGAATCTGCCCGAGACTGTCGACAAGGAAGCTTATCGAGTTGCGGCCGAGCATGCCGTACTCAGCATTTCGGAAACGCGTGCACCGGTGGTTTCTTTCAACGATGAGTTGTCTGAACCGCTGGTCATCATGACCTGTGTCGAGGACAGGACCGAGGTGATCGCTAATAAACCCGACGAGAAAATAATCTTTACCGTGACCCTCACTGATGCAGATGGCGCCCCGTTGAGCGGGGTTCTTGTGCACTGGAAAACGAGCCTGGGCACGATGCAGAGTCGCGCGACCGAGACTAGTGGACAGGTCAGAGCCGACTACTTGCCCGGCACGGTCATGGGGCAAGAGAGACCATTGTTTTGGGTGCCCCTGATCAACGCTCAACAGGGCCCGCTAATCAATATCACCGATGATGGGGAGTCGCTGTTCTTCCCGGGGCCGTTGATATCACAGGTTCCGCTTGAGCCAGTACCCAAAGGTCATGAAGTAGAGCTATCGGTCGTGGCGCAGGACAAATACAAGAACCTCGGACGCAACCGCCTCGTGCGCTGGACTGTCGCGTCCGACGACGATTCGAAGTCTGCAGTAATCCGCCCAGAACAGAACTTCACCGATTCCAAGGGCTTCAGCCGGGTGCGTTTGTTCAGTCGGACTGGAGGAACGTTCGTCGTCACGGTGATGATCGAAAGCAGTGAACATTCGACGGATTTCGAACCCATCACGTTTTTGTAACGACGACGCGTGTTGCCGATGCGTACGCCCCACAATGGAGACATTGTCATGACTCAAAGCAATCTGGCTGAACTGCTTGAAAAACGCCGCACAGCTCTGGTCGAGTACTGCATCGGGCAGGCTGCCAAAGAAAAATACAAGTTTCTGAAAACCCCGGCGGATCTATTCGAATTGCTGCGAATGGACCCGCTCGACAACTATCCGGTGCAAAGTTCATGGGTGGCCGAAGCGACCAGTTGTGCACAGCAATTCATCCATGCGGCCTATCGTAAACTTGAGCCCGGTTATGAAACCGTCGAATTCGACAAGGCGCATCTGAAACTCTGGGAACAGTACAGCAATTACCCTGACTGGGCTGCCCTCATGATGATCGCTGTCTACCCGGAGAACTACATCAACCCCTTTGTACGGCGACGCAAGACGCGTCTGTTCAAAGACCTCGAGAATAATCTCAATCAAGCGCGCTTGAGTAATGACTCCGTGCAACGTGCGATGCAGAGTTACCTCAAAGAGTTTGAGCAGATCTGCAATCTGGAAGTCATCAGCACCTGTCTGTACGGCGATTCGCCGACTTGCGCGACTTACTATTCTGTTGGTCGCCAGCGCGTGCAGCCTTTCCAGTATTTCTGGCGCGCGGCAGAAATTGAACTGCCCACCAGTGAGGGTGAGATCAATCCTGCGTCATGGGGTGAATGGCAACCGGTCGATATTCCTGTAGGGCCAAAAGTTCTGGATATACGCCCGGTCTTCTGGAGCGGGCGTTTGTGCCTGGTATGGGCCGAGTGGCGCGACCGGGTGGATGGCAAGACAATCGCAGAGTACGTGCCACACAGGCTGTACATCAATCTGGCGTATTTGAATCAGGACGCAGAATGGTCGGCGCCATTAAGTTTGTACAGCAGCGATCAAACCGAGGATACCAGTGCCGGCGCACGGTTGGTCGCGACGACATTAACCGATGACATTCACCCCAAGGGCAGGCTCGGCGTGCTGCTCACCAATGGCAAGACCGGGGGCGATGCTCTTGATGTGCATACAGCCCGTGATGTGCTTTTTCGGCGACTACCCGAAGACGATGGCGGTTGGCTCAAGCATTTGGCTGATCATCGCTTCACCGATGCCTTGATCATCCAGCATCCTTTGACGCCCAAAAACCAGCCGGTGGTTGCCATAAACGCGAGTACGGGAATCTTGGCGCCTTACTACGCGCTGCAAGCGGTATTTTCGGAATCGGGGAACGAGGATTTTCTGTGGGTCAGAGCGCTGTGTCGGCGGAGAACTGAGACCATCACCGACTCTGCTGATTTTGAGTTGACGCTCGCTGACAGCGCGGGGGGCGATGATCCTCCGATTAAGGAAACGCAACCTGTTGCAGGCGGCTGGGCCACAGGGTGGATGAAGGCCAAACGAGCCACGGGAGGATTCACCGTCCCGGCGGTGTTTACCTTCGGAAACACTACACACGGGACCAGGACCTTTGCCGTATCGCTAACTGCTATCTCGCGTTTCGTAACGCCGACGCTGGAAAAAAACACCCTCGACGCAGCGCAATTTATCGCGTTCAGGCAGGACGGTATGCTCGAACGTGTACGGATGAATTCGCTGTTCGGCCCTGAACTGGTACAACGCGCCAACATCTCCGTCGATGCCGTGCTCGATTGGGACACCCAGTTCCTCGTAGAGCCGCCACCTGCCTCCGGCGCGATTTCAGAGCCGCACGGGGCGTTCAATGGCGCTAACAGCCTGTATTTCTGGGAGCTGTTCTTTCATCTGCCGCATCTGGTGGCAGCACGTCTTCGCGCCGAAGATCGATATCTGGAAGCTCAGAACTGGCTGCATTATCTGTTCGACCCACAAGCCAAGGCGAGTACGGACGAGCCGCAGAAACCGCGTTACTGGCGCTGTCGTCCACTGGACGCTGGAGGCAGTCCGGGCCACGAAGCGCAGATGTCGACGGACCCGGACGCAATAGCCTACGCCGCGCCCCGGCACTACCGGATCCTGGTGTTCACCGAGTACGTGAAAAACCTGATCGATTGGGGGGACTGGCATTACCGGCAGCTCACCCGGGATGCTCTGGTGGCAGCGAAGTTGTGTTACGTGCAGGCCGAATTCCTGATGGGTAAGCCGCCCTCGGCGCGTGCGGTCACCCGCTGGAAGGCTGAGACAGTTGCAGATTTATTGGCAAAAAGCTCGACACGGCCGGCACTGGAACTGTTTGAAAGCAGGTTTTTGTGTTCCCTGGCTGGCATCCCTCCGGCCGCTGAAGCTCCGCCACTGATGGGCCTTCTGGCTAACGGGCCTTTCAAGCTGCCGATCAACGAACAACTGCTTGGCCTCTTCAGCTTGCCCGGCCAGCGCCTGAACAATTTGCGCAACAACCTGACGCTCGACGGTAAACCGTTGAACATTCCGCTGTTCAGTCCGCCGACCGATCCCAATCAGTTGTTGCGCGATCTGGCCACTGGCGGTGCGGGTGCGCCAAGACCTTTGGGCGGTCGTCTGGTGGTAGGGGCTTTTCGTTGGCGTGTCACTTATGAATCAGCGTTACGTGCCGTACAAACCCTGCAGGAATATGGCAGTCAGATATTACGCCTGCTTGAGCAGCGCGATCGGGCTGAACAGGAAGAGTTGCAGCAAGACCATTTGAAGGAATTGGGAGATTACGCTCGTATCGTTCAGGAACAGTCGCTTGCGCAACTGCAAGCGAATGTAACGGCTCTGGGGCAGAGCCGTGCCATGGCGCAGGAACGGGCCGATCGTTATCAAGCCTGGTATGAGACAAACGTGACCGATGACGAATATCAGGTCATGGAAAAACTGCAGGCAGCCAAATGGTTGAATGTCGCTACTACGGGGATAAAGGGCGTAGGAGCGGGGCTGGCACAGGCGCCGAATATTTTTGGCATGGCCGCCGGTGGCATGCGCTACGAAGCAATTACCGATGCAGTGGTCTTCGGTTTGCAAATCAGCGCCATGGTCTTGGAGACGGAGGCGGACAAACAAGCGCTCACCGCAAGTTACAGTCAGCGACGCAGAGAGTGGGAGCTGCAACGCGATCAAGCGCGAGCAGAGGTTCGTGCAATCGATGAACAGATTACGGCGCAGGGCTTTGCGCTGGGTGCGGCCAAAGCCAGTCTTGAGCAAACTCTCAGGGCCAACAGCCAGGCTTTGGCCCTTTACAACTACTTGAAAAAGCGTGCCAGCAACGCCGAGTTGTTTGGTTGGCTGCTGGGCCAACTCAAGGCTTTGCACTATCAGGCCCATGACGCAGTGGTCAGTCTGTGCCTCAGCGCCCGTTCTTCGATGAGCGCCGAAACCGGCGATTACGATACGGTCGAAGCCTTGCCCCAGGTCTGGCTCGACAATCGTCATGGCCTGACGGCGGGCGAACACTTGCGCGAGTATTTGCTGCGTATGGATCGCCAGTATCTGCAAAGTCATGAGCGGCGTCTGGAACGGGTCAAAACTGTCTCGCTGCGCCGCTTGTTCGAGGATACGGATGACCCACAGGCGGGTTTCTCCGACTGGTCGCAAGCGCTGGCCGACTTGATAGACAAGGGCTCTCTCGAGTTTCAACTGACGCAATTGATGTTTGACCGCGATCATCCTGGGGAATATTGCCGGCTGATCAATCTGGTAGAGGTTGATCTGCCAGTGTTGGTCGGGGCTTATCAGGATGTACAGGCTACTTTGCTGCAGATCGGCAGCATGACTGCCACGCAGGCAACGGCACGTTCGGTCGAATATCTGCATCAACCCGCAGGCGCGGTGGCCCCTGCCGATGTGCAGTTCAATCTGCGCAGTGGCCAGCAGATCGGCTTGTCGGCGGGGGTGGCCGACAACGGTATGGCCGCCATCAAACCAGACGAGGGGTTGCTCAATCCGTTTGAGAATACCGGGGCTATATCCCGCTGGCAGTTGAACTTTCCATGGCCAAAAAACGAGCCGCAGCAATCGATGCTCAATTCGGTCACAGACATCATTGTGCGCATCCGCTACACGGCCAAGGCCGGTGAGCCGACGTTCACTCTGGCGGTCAAGGATCTGGTTACGCGGGCAATGCCTTCCCGTCAGCAACGCAATGCCAAAGGAGCAGGCCATCATGAATAGTCCGGTCATTCATGCCAATGACAGTCTGGTCCTCAATGGTGATTTCACTCAGGGCACCACTTCCTGGACGAAAGGCGCGAACCCGCGGGAAGTGACCGTCGTAAGTGAGAGCTATGAAGGCACGCCGATCAAGTTGCTTTCCGCCGGCAATCTGGGCTCGATCTGGCAAGAACTCACGATACCGGTGGGCGCCGGCGCCAATGCCCGGTACGAGATTGAGTGCCTGTATGAGACGCGTCACACCGACCCGGCGCTATTGCTTATAACTGATGCAGAGGGGGCACTGCTCAGGGAGATTCAATTGCCCCCGGGCAGCCCTCGCAATCTTGAGGAGGACAAGGCTCGCATCGACAGCGGACAGCCGCTGGTCTTCGAACCCATCAGTTACAGCGCTCCATTCGATCTGCCGCTGCAACGCCAGGACAAGATACGCGTCAGTGTGGTCGCCCCATACAACGCCGACCCCAGTGATTATCAACTGAAAGTCTTGATAACCCGTATTTACCTGACCTTGCATCTGGCCCCGGTGGCGCTGCAGACGGTGAAGCTGGATGAGGAACTTTTGTCGCCCGGCCGAACGGTGCACCTGTGCCTGGGCGTGGATGGCGGGTTTCAGCATCGGCTCGAATTCGTGCCGGAGCCTGACAGTCCCTGGATACACACCAAGGCGGCATTGACCAGCGATGACAACCCGCAAGGCGCTGTCATTTCCACACCTGAATGGGGTGTAAATCAATCGTTGGATTTACCCTGGACTCTCCGATGCCCAATGCTCGGTGATCAGGACCCATATCTGTTCAAGTTCAATCTGGTCAATCAGTACACCGCCGAACCCTACCCGATGCAGGTTTCGCTGGGCCACCACCGTCTGGTATTTCGTGACGTACTGGAGGCGGCGTATTACCCGGTACTGGCATTGGAACAATCGGTGCGCCTGGGAGTAAGAGTTGCGTCCTGGTACACCGGTCAATATCTCGCTGGGCGCACGGTGACATGGACCATCGAGGGGCAAGAGATTCTCAGCACCACGCCGACTGACCCCGAAGGTTGGGCTTACTTTGATTACCTGCCAGCATCCTGGGGCGAGTTCTCCATTAAAGCCTCGGTGGCCAGTCCCTATTATGCCGAAGGTATTGCAACTACCACGCTGAATGTCTCGGTACTGGAAACCGATCCATGGAACGAGCTAATGGCGGTTGTCGAGGGCAACGCGTTGCCATGGACACAAAAGACCGGTTACCCCAATCGTGGCTCAACCTATTCTTTGATGGTGAGAGTACCCGAAGTGCTGCGCCACACCGAACTGGCGATGCGCTGGCAAGGCGACTCCGCAGACCAGTTGGGCGTGCAAGTGCTGCCGAAGCTGAATCAATCGGTGCCTGTCGATGGCCTGGATTTACCGTGGCAATTGATTTGCCAGGATGTGCTCGACGGTCGTTTTGAATTGCAGTTTGTGTGTTCGAAGTTGCTGCTGCCCTCTGGCAAAAAGCCAATGTCACTGGCACGCAATGTGGTGCGCATCGGCGAAGTGCAGGAGGCTAACAAGTTTCCAGTGGTGGACGAGCGCGAAAGCGTTCTGCTACGAGTGCAAGTGCTGCATATGGTTGCCAACGGGGAGGGAGACCCGGTCAACAATGCACAGGTGAACTGGTTGACCCCCGAGGGCGAGATATCGACCCGCAGCGGAGTCGGTGGTTGGGCCAGCGTGCTTTATCAGCCAGTCAACTCCGGCGATCTGGTGGTAACTGCAAGCGTCAGGGCTCACCCCGACGCGGTTACGGTAGAGCGGCCGTTCGCGGTAAAGGCGTTGGCGAGCAGTCCCTGGAAAAATCAGGTGCGCATCCTGTTTGACGGCGTTGAAGTCGATCTGGTCGAGTTGGGGTTATTGTGCAGGCGAGGAACCTCACACACGCTGAGGATTGAACCCGCGGCCGGTAGTTCTTTACTCAATCAGTTGCTGACATTGCAATGGCGCGAAGAGAACCCGGGTATCGGCTTGACCGTGGCCGATATTGGTGTGCCGCAAAAACTGGAAGCCATAGGCCTTGAGTGGGCGTTCACTTCACAGGCCGCGTCGAGCATCAGCAGCCTGTTCAGTTTGACCTTGAGTAGCCCGTTACTCGCATTGCCCCGTGAGTTGTTCGGACGACTGATTTCTGCACAACTGGAAGATGAACTCACTGCGATGCTTGATCAGGTGGCAGGCATGCAGACGAGCCAGACATTTTTTCCCTGTATTGGCGCCCGACACGCATGGCGTTATCTGCCTAATGCCCTGAGCCCTCTGGTGGGTTTGCAGGCAAATCTGATGTGGCTGGGGACACCGCCTGAGGATCTGGGCGTGGGTGTCGAGCCGCCGCTTGATGAAGCGCAAACAGTCAGTGACGGGGGCGTCGGATGGACGCTGGATTTCACCTCAAGCAAGGCTACTGGCGAGTTCCAGATGGGGCTCTATTTACCTGCCTTGGCGATATCCACATCGGCCAATCCGATGCGTCTGGGACACAACAAACTGAGAATCGAGGACTGGCGCGAGTCGGCTACTGATGCCGTTATCTACAAGGATGAGGCGTGGAGCTGGGTGAGGGTGGTGTCGGCGTTCACCGGACAAGCAGCCTCGCAGATTACGGTGCAGTGGAAAACGGCGGCCGACTCGAACTCCGTCGCCACCGATGATCTCGGCTGGTCGGGCTTTGGTCTGGCACCGACAACTGCGGGATCACACATTGTTGTGGCTAATGTAGTCAGCCCTTTCGACGGCTACGAAGAGCAGCACTCTCTGACAGTCAGCGCGTTGTCTCGTGATCCTTGGGAAACAGTGCGGGTGCGTTTTGATGGTCACGACGAGCAGCCTTGGGGTAGTCGCACCTATTTTCCAAGACGTAATGGCACCCATGTCCTTGAGCTGTTGATCGAAGAAGGAAGTCCGTTGTTGCTGCAAGAGCTGACCCTGGGGTTGACCGGTACCGGTCCTGCTGAACTGGGGTTGCGTTTCGAGCCCGCGCTGGGCGTGCCGCATCGGCTAAATCCCTTGGGATTTCGCTATGCCGTGCATTGCAACAATTTGAAAGATGGTGGTTTCGCCTTGCGCCTGGGTGCAGAGCGTCTGGCCCGGTTGTCGCCTGCCAATGCAATGTCATTGGGGGTGGGCGAGCAGGTGCTGAAAATCCTCGCTGGTAGCAGCTTTCAACAGGTTCTGGAGTGGGAGCAGGAACTCGTCGAGCGGGTGACAGTGGTTTCATCCACCACTGGTAAAGGCATCGAGGGGGTACTGGTCACCTGGCGCAATGACGATCTCGGAACGGTGACCAGTCTGACCGACTTCTATGGTGTGGCCACTGTGCGTTTCAAACCTCACACACCTGGTGCTGCGGTGCTGTTGGTATCTGTAGGGGAAGTGCTGTACTCGGAGTCGGTTGCTCTGTCCTTTACATTGCAAAAGCCTCGAAAAATTCAGGCGCTGTCCAGCCCGAAGCCAAATGGACATCTGGGGGAACTGGTATCAGCCGTTGTGACAGTGGTATCAGCCATCACCGGGGAACCCTTGCAAGAAGTTGAGGTGGTATGGGATTACCCAAACGTCGAGTTACTTGCGACGAGCACTGACTCGGAGGGAAATGCCAGAGTTTCGTTCAGGTTGCCCGGTGTCAGCCGAGGACTTCTAGAAGCTGTTGTCCGGGGAGGGTATGGCGGATGGGACATCCGGCATCTTGAGTTTACGTTGATACCGAACGATGCTGGTTCCTGAATGAAAATTAAGTGTACGGAGTACTGATGCTGTAGTAGTTGTCTGGATATTAAGTTTCCTCGTAACGAAGATGCCCGTGAGGGATGGAGTTGGCTGTTGTGCGAAAGTCTTCGTGCACGCCGAGGATTGTTACATTCGTCGTAATGTTTAATATGCTGATGAAGGGGTAACCTATGAATACTAAGTCGAGTTCGAGCTCTGCAACGTGGCTTCAGGAGTTCACGCCATATGTAAATGGCCAGAAAGTGAAGTGGCCTGACTTGGCGTTAAAATTGGGTGAGGGTGAAGTCTGTACCCTGATGCTGGATTATGAATACAGTTGGCTGATTGGTGATCCTGACTCCAAGATATGTTTGATGTTTAAGCCCGGTGAGGAAATACAGGGGATGATTGTTGACCCACCACTGGGTCAATTGGTTGCGATGGAGGAAGGCACAACTTCTTTGAGTTGGAGTATCAGGGCTGACGGGCTACCGAGTGACGACTTTGTACTTGAGTTCAAGATTCCGCTTATTGTTGAACTGCCGACGTCTCCACCAGTATCTGGAGAAGTTTTCAACCTGACGCAAGATCTTGATGTCATGTTCGATGTGTTTCCGATGGCTTTGGGCAAAACGGCTTATCCCTGTCATGGTGCAAGGCACAGATTGACTGTCGTTCCCAAGCCAGCCAGCCGATTGTTAAACAGTAAAATCAAGCTTTTGATGATTGGGGAAGATTTTGGTGTAGAGGTCACTCCTTCTCTGGCCGAAGAGCACGTGCTGAAGGAAGACGGGGTGAGCTGGGAGCTTTATTGCAACTCTACAGAAAATGGAGATTTTTCCTTGCAGGTCGAATTGGTGGAGGCCGGAATAAAGTCGTCGTCATTGATAATGTCACTGGCACATAACCTTGTGACTGCAGTTCGGGAAAGTAAGCAAATCGAGCCGGGAGGTCCTGGTGCGGAACCCTATACGCAGCACCTTATTCGGGCAACCTCCAGTTTCAAGGATATACCTGCGCATGGGGTGAAAGTTAAGGTGCATTTAAATTCTGGCGCGGTAATCGATGAGAGGACAAGGGGTAATGGGGAAGCAGCATGGAATGATTACGGAAATGTCTTCAATCGGATGAGCATCACAAATCCATATGATGGCACTACCGTTTGATACGGTGTTCTGGGAATTAAGGTTTTTTGATGGTGGATGTGTTTGTGCTCGGTTCAAAAGGCCCCTGACTTCTTGATGTTTAAATATGTTGTCACCAAGTCAGGGCCAAGCTCGGTCGGCTCTACATCTACTACCAATAAGCCAAGCTTCCTTAGTCGATCATTGAGTTGGTTTCGGGCGTTGCAGTATCTTATCGTTGCGCAGTAGTCGAGTGCCTCGGGCAATGTTTGCACCGGAGTATTTCTGGTGGCCGTGAGAAACTGTTCCCTCATGCTCGCTATTAGTACCAAGTGTTTCGAACTCAGGCGTTTCACCGCGATGAGTAGTGCTTCGTCGTCTGCCTCTTCCCGTAGGTTGGTGACGATTACGACAAGTGCCCGGCGTTTCTGCTGCATCAGAACCCGATGGATGATTGTCTGGTAATCAGACGATCGCTTAGAGCTGTCCAGATCATAAACAGTGTTAAGTATTACATTTAGCTGAGCAGTTCCTTTAACCGGTGCGAGGTGACGGGGCTGCTCACAGGCAAAGGTACTCAAACCCACCGCGTCGCCTTGGCGTAACGCCACGTAAGTGAGTAAAAGGCAGGCATTCAACGCATGGTCGAAGTGGGACAGTTCATCGTCCTGGCTACGCATGCGCCGGCCACAATCGAGCAGAAAGATGATCTGTTGATCGCGTTCGTCTTCATACTCGCGAGCAATCGGTGTGCGCTGGCGGGCGGTGGCTTTCCAGTCGATCTGGCGCAGGCTGTCGCCTTCTCTGAATTCGCGTAACTGGTGAAACTCCTGGCCTTGCCCACGTCGCTGGCGCTGGCGTACGCCGAGTCGGCTCAGCCAGTTATCCACCGCGAGCAATTCACCGCCGTAGAGCCGGGCGAAATCCGGGTAGACGCGGGTGCTGTCCTGCACCGGCAACAGGCGTTTGCCTGACCACAGACCCAGCGGACTCGGCAGGTTTATTTCGCACTGTTCGAACAGGAAGTGACCGCGCTTGAGCGGACGCAGAAGATAGCTGATCTGGCTGTGTTGACCCGGTTGCAGCTCGACGGTCAATGGCAGGTCTTCAGTGTTCAGGCCGTCCGGGACATGATCGAACAACTCGATTCGCAACGGTTCGGCAAACTCGTGACTGACTTGCAGATGTACTTCACCCCAGCGACCGAGCGCCAGGTTGCCGGGCATTTGCCGGGTTACACGTGGCGAGGGCAAGCGCCTCAGGCGCACGGCGTCGATGATTGCCAGGGCGAGTAGCGCCAGCAGCAAGCCCCAGTTGACCGACAACAGGTTCGACGGGATCTCGACTTGCAACGCTCGCAGCGTGCCCGACACGATGCCGATGGCGAGCAGGGCGGCCAGCCAGATCAGTAGAAGCCGTGACGGTTTCACAGACGCGGCGCCGGGATCTGGTCGAGCAGTTGCTGCAGGACTTGATCCACTTCCAGGCCGTCGATGTCCAGTTCCGGCGAAATGCGCACACGATGGCGCAGTACCGCCAGCGCGCAGCCCTTGATGTCGTCCGGAATCACGAATTCACCACCGCGCAACAACGCCCGGGCACGGGCGCAACGCACCAGCGCGATGGAGGCGCGCGGCCCGGCGCCGAGGGTCAGACCAGGCCAGGTGCGGGTGCTGCGGGCCAACCGCACCGCGTAGTCGAGTACTTGATCATCCAGCGGCAGATCGCTGGCGATGCGTTGCAGGGCTTGCACATCCTTGGCTTGCAGCACGGTGCGCAGCGGCTGCACATCGAGCATGTCGCCACGGGTCGAGCGGCTGACCTGACGCACCATGTCCAGCTCCTGCTCGGCATCGGGGTAATCCATGCGGACCTTGAGCATGAAGCGGTCGAGTTCGGCTTCCGGCAGCGGGTAGGTGCCTTCCTGTTCAATCGGGTTCTGCGTGGCGAGCACCATGAACGGTTGGGCGATGGGCAGGGCCCGGCCTTCGAGGGTGACTTGCCGTTCTTGCATCGCTTCGAGCAATGCCGCCTGGGTCTTGGCCGGTGCGCGGTTGATCTCGTCGGCCAGCAGCAGATTGGTAAACAACGGGCCTTTGCGCAGCTTGAACTGCTCGGTGTGCAAGTCGTACACCGCGTGGCCGGTGACATCGCTGGGCATCAAATCCGGAGTGAATTGGATGCGCGCAAACTCGCCGCCGAAGCAGCGCGCCAGCGCCCGCACCAACAGGGTTTTACCCAGGCCGGGCACGCCCTCAAGCAGCACATGACCACCGGCGATCAGCGCCGTCAGCACATCATCGACCACACGGTCCTGGCCAATCACCGCTTTGTGCAATTCGTTGCGTACCGCTTGCGCGAGTTGGCTGGCGCGCTGGCGCTGCTGTGCGGCATGGCTGGCCGAGCCGGGCTCGATCTGTTCACTCATAGCGAATTCCTCAAGGTTTGCAGATGGGCAACCTGACGGCTGAAAGCAGCATGGGACATGCGTTGTTTCGGCGCGGGGCTCAGGGCCTGGCTGATGGCGCGAGTCGGTTGCCGGGTCAGGCGCGACAGCACCAGCCATTGCTCGGCAACGTTCAATTGGTCGAAGCCGGGATGTCGGCGACGGGCACGGCGCAACACGTCCTGTTGCAGGGCTTGCACCAGGGTTTGCTGGCCGTTGTGGCGCAGGATGAAATCGGCACTGGCACGCAGGTGTTCCTGCAATTGGCGGCGTCCGCTCGGAGCCGGTGCCTGCAATGGTCCCTGGCGCACGCCGACGTGCCAGAGCCACAGACCGATCAACGCGAACAGGGCGACGATGGCCTGCGGGAAGTAGCGCCAGAGCAGGGTCAACAAGCCGTCGTGTTCAGTGTTGAAGATCAGCGTGACGTCGGTGTCGGCGGTCAGATACCAGAGCAGCCAGGCATTGTCGTATTGGTCGATGGTACGGTTTTTCCACAAGTCCGCATCGGTGACCACGGTGATCGAACCGAGGCCATGGGCCAACTGCATCATGTGCGTGGCTTTGCCGCTGTTGGCCCAGGCTTGCACCAGACTCTTCGGATCGTCGAGGTGAAACTCCGTGTCGAAATTGGCGTAGGCGGGCGCGTCTTCATCTTCCAGATACAGCTTGGTCAGATTCGGGTAAGGATCGTCGGCAAGATCCGCTGGCGGGTCCTTGAGATCCTTGCTCAGGGACTGATGCAGTTGCACTCGATCCAGCAACAGGTCATTGCTCTGTTTTGTCTGTTCGTCCCATAGCGCTTCGGCGACGAATACCAGCCGCCCGCCGGCGCGGGTCCAGTTCAAGACTTGATCGACCTGACGCGGAGTCATTCTCGAACGTTCACCGAACAATAAAAGTGTGTGCTGGCGTGGATCAATGTCGGGAAGCACCGCCAGACTTTCGGCATGGCTGATGTTGATACCGCGACCGCGCAGGAACATCTCTGCCGCCAGATAAGGATTGGCTTGCGCCTCAGGCGATGGGCCGTGATTGATCACTTCCTGATAGGGCTGGGCCTTGAGGTACAGATAAATGCTCAAGGCAGCCAGCAGCAGCACGATCAACGCGCCAACCCAGCACACCGTACGCCGGTTCAATGGCGGGCACCGTGGTTGAACAGGGTGCGCCAGCCATCGCAGAGTTCCTGTTGCAGATGTGCCGCCGGGACACGATGCCCGTACGCCATGTTTTGCCAGTGACCGGTCAGGTTACGGCTGTAGGCAAGCAGTTGCGGGCGCTGCAATTGTTCGATGCGGGTCAACACCTGATGTTCGGTGTCGGCGGGTTTCAGTGTCAGGTCGAAGTCGTGCAGCAAATGGCTGAGCAGGCCCCGATAGAGCAGGCCCAGCGCCGCCCGAGGTTGGGTTTGCCAGAGCTGCTCAGCGCTACTGGCGATATCGTCGGGCAGGCTTTCACGGGCGAGGTCCAGACCGAATGCCTGTTGTGGCAGCGGTTGTTTGCTGCGAACAGGCAGTTTCGGGCGGCGACTGACGAACGCTTGCAGCAACTCGCGATAGCGCCAGATCAGCCAGCCGAGCGCTGCCAGTAATGCGCCCCACAGCAGCACTTCAATGACTTTCGCCAGGACATCCAGATGCAGGCCGTCGAGCCAGCCGAGCAGGGTTTTCAGCCACTGCGGCGCTGCGCCCGGTTTTTCGGTTTTGGCTGTATCCGCTGGGTCGTCACCAAAACGATAGCGCGTAACAGTTTGCGGATTTTTGAACGGTGGTCGTTCAAGCAACGCCTTGATGCTGTCGCGAGACGCCTGACTGGTCAGTGGCTGGTGTAACAGGCGTGGAGCATCCGGGGCGCTGGCCGGATCAGCGGCCCAGACCGATTGAACATTCGGCAGCAACAGGCAGACCGCCAGCAACACCGCGACTGCGCTGCTGTTCAGGCGTTGGCGCAAGCGGCGGAACACCAATTCGATGTCCCACGCTTCCAGCGATGTACGCCGGTTCAGATAAAGGCTGAAACCGCAGGCGACGTAGATCGGTTCCCAGACCACCAATATCAGCGCGTAAAAAGCATTGGTCAGGTGCTCCAGCCAGCGCCATTCCTGACCGCTCGCGACGATCAGCGTCTGCCAGTCCCAATCGGTTTCGATCTGCTGTGGCAACAGCATGTAGAACAGCACCAGCAGGCCGATCCACAGCGCGGTTTCCAGATGCACGCCGATGATGGTCAGCCATTGCGCAGCGCCGGCATTGCGTTGCAGCAACACTTGCAAACGGCGTTGACGGGCAGTGCCGCTCAGGCCTTCGAGTTGCACCACCGGTAACAGAAAACTGCGACTGAAACTCAGCCGTCGCCACGTCAGGCTCGCCAGCAATTGCGGCTTGAGTAACCTCGGCCATTCGCGCAAAGCTTCTTTGAGGGTAGGTGTTTCACCGAACAGCGCTTTCGACAGGATGTACAACGGCAGGCGTTCGTAGGCCGGTTTCAGCCACCAGAAAATAAACACCGCCAGTGACGGGCGATCCCACAGCAACAGGCTGAGCAAGGCGAACAGCGGCAGGGTCACGATTGCCCAACTGGTCATCAGCAGACGCCGATGTTGCTGGCTCATGAGCACGCCCAGGTCCATGGCTTCCCAGGTCGTGCGCGGGCGGATCACCACGGTCGCGTCACTCAGGCGCATGACGGCTCCTTCCGGCGAACAGCAGATAACTCGCCACCATGATCCAGAGTGCGGCACCCACCAGATATTTGGTGTGCGGCGTGACCCCGGTTTTCGACGACCAGTAAGCTTCGATAAAAGCCGCAATCAGCAAGAACAACATCACCCCGCACACCAGCAGGACACTTTTGCGTGCTGCCCGTCGCAATGCTTCGCCGCGAGTCAGTCGCCCGGGTGCGATCAACGCCCAGCCCAATTTCAGTCCCGCCGCGCCGGCCAGCGCAATCGCCATCAGCTCGAAAGCGCCGTGGCCGATCACGAACGACCAGAAGGTCTGGCCGAAGCCGATTTCGCTGAGATGCCCGGCCACAGCACCAATGATCAGGCCGTTGTAGAGCAAGAAGAACGCACTGCCCAAGCCGAACAGCAATCCGCTGGCGAAAGTCTGAAAGGCGATGCCGATGTTGTGCATCACGTAGTAACCGAACATCACCCAGTCTTCGCTGGCGGCGCGCTCGGCGGAGCGTCCGAGGTGGCCGGCAGCGGGATCGTACATACCCTGCATTTCGCGTAATTGTTCGGCGGGAATCAGGTTGTAAACCAGCTCCGGGAACAGATACACCAACACCCCGAAACCGATCAGGCTGAGGAAAAACAGCAGGCCGGCCGCCAGCACAAAACGCCATTCGGCGCGTACCAGTCGGGGGAAGTCGGCGAGGATGAAGCCCAGAAAGTTGGCACTGAAACGACTGCGATGGCGATAAAGCTGTTGATGGCCGCGCAAGACTTGTTGTTGCAACGAGTCGATCAGAAAGCTGCTGTAGCCGCGCTCTTCGGCGAGCGCCAGATGTTGGCAGAGTTGGCGATAGGCTTTGGGGAAACCGCCAACCTGTGAAGTTTCCTTGCCGCGCTCAAGACGTTCAAGGGCCAGCGTGAAACGCTCCCATTCGGCCTTGTGGCGAGTCTCGAAAAGGCTTTGCTTCATGTCGGGCCCAACAAGCCGCGAGCGATACCGTTGAGTTCGTTTACCGCTTTCGGTGCGCTGATGTGCAGAGGCTGGGCCAGCAGCGCGGCCAGCTCGTTGACCCGTGCCGGTGACAATTCGCCCTGACGTTCGGCAAAACCGAGCAATGCGCGTTGTTCGCTGAGGGTCAGTGGAACGGGGGAACGACGGGGTTCGGCGTCGGGCAGTTGCGGTCGAGCGAGCGGACGTTCGCTGTAGACGACTAGCGTGCCAGCGGCGATGTCACCGAGACGTTTGAACGTTGGATGTTGCAGACAACTGATGGCGCCGAGGAAGTAGCCGAACGGCAGCATATCGACGAATCGCAGCAGATTACGCAGCAGCGAGGCTGACCAGCCGACCGGCGTGCCGTCATCGTGCACCACCCGCAACCCCATCCATTGCTTGCCCGGCGAGCGCCCCTGATGCAGCACCTCGAACAACACCATGTACCACCAACTGACCACGAACAGCAGCAGTGAACCGAGGCCCGTGCCGAGTTTGCCGAGAAACGCCAGTGCGATAAACAGCACGCCGAGGATGACGCCGCGAATACCCAGGTCGATGGTGAACGCCAGTGAGCGCACCATCAAACCGGCTGGGCGCAGCGGCAAGTCGATGCCTTCCGGCGTCTCGACCTGATGCCGCGTATCCAGTGGCGGGTTCAGCATGGCTTTCCGTGGCGGTGCTGTGTTCTCGAGCATGGGCTACCTGATGTGGCCTGATCGGGATTCGAAGTTCGTCCGATGCTAGCAGCCTCTCGGGGGGAAACGACATAACTATGTATTGCAAGGCGTATGTATTGCACATCATGTTGCGTGCAGTGATTGAATGACAGATCGCTGGCCGCGACAGCGGTCGAACGCCTAGACTTCGTCGATCTTCAGTTCAGGAACCGCCCGTGACTTCAATCTTCTGGTACGACTACGAAACCACCGGCATCAATCCGCGCAACGACCGCCCATTGCAAGTGGCGGGCATCCGCACCGATCACGACCTCAATGAAATCGACGAGCCGGTCAATCTTTACTGCCAGCCGAGCGAAGACATCCTGCCGCATCCCGCTGCGTGCGCGATTACCGGCATCACCCCCGGCCAGCTCGCCGAACGTGGCTTGAGTGAAGCCGATTTCATGACCCGCGTGCATGCGCAACTCGCAGCGCCCGCGACTTGCGGTGCCGGGTACAACAGCTTGCGTTTCGATGACGAAATGACTCGCTACAGTTTGTACCGGAATTTTTTCGACCCTTATGCCCGCGAGTGGCAGGGCGGCAACAGTCGCTGGGACTTGATCGACGTGGTGCGCGCCGCCTATGCCTTGCGCCCGGACGGTCTGAACTGGCCGACCGATGACGAGGGCCGCGTGACCCTCAAACTCGAACGTCTGACGGCCGCCAATGGCATCGATCATGGGCACGCCCACGAAGCGTTGTCGGACGTGCGCGCCACTATTGCCCTGGCGCGGTTGATCCGCGAAAAGCAGCCGAAGCTTTATGACTGGCTGTTTCAACTGCGCAGCAAGCAGAAGGTGATGGATCAGATTCGGCTGTTGCAGCCGATGGTGCACATCTCCGGACGCTTCTCGGCGGCGCGCCACTATGTCGGCGTGGTCCTGCCGCTGGCCTGGCACCCGAAAAACCGCAATGCGCTGATCGTCTGCGATCTGCATCTTGATCCGCAGGGTTTGCTGGACCTGGACGCGCAGGCTCTGCGCGAGCGTCTGTACACCCGTCGAGATGACTTGGCCGAAGGCGAATTGCCGGTACCGCTCAAGCTGATTCACATCAATCGATGCCCGGTGGTGGCACCGTTGTCGGTATTACGCGTCGACGATCAACAGCGACTCGGTCTGGACATGGCGCTCTATCAGGCGCGAGCGCTGCGGCTAAGTGACGCACAACAAGTTTGGAAAGATAAAGTAGCGGCGATTTATGCCACTGAAGATTTCACCCCGAGCGAAGATCCGGAACAACAGTTATACGATGGATTTATCGGTGACCGGGACCGTCGTCTATGTGAGCAAGTCAGAACCGCCGACCCTGCACAATTAGCGCAAGAGCAATGGCCTTTCGATGATGAACGTTTGCCTGAATTATTGTTTCGATATCGCGCTCGCAACTTTCCGCAAACGTTGAATTTCGAAGAGCAAGAACGCTGGAGAGTATTTTGTCAGCAGCGTTTGTCTGACCCCGAGTGGGGGGCACCCAATACTCTCAGTTCTTTTGCCGAGGCCACGGCCCAATGGACGCTTAGTGCCACACCAATGCACAAGCAGGTGCTTGATGAGTGGCAGGATTATGTCGAGGCATTACGCAAACGTCTGGATCTTTGAAATCGAACATGTTGCGCAGTGAATTGCGCGCATAAAAAAACGCCAGCATCAGCTGGCGTTTTTCATGAGTCGCGGATCAGTCTGCGACGGGTGTTGCGGCTTAGCCCAGCAGGGTAGCCCAGCCTTCAACCACGTCACCGCCCCACTTGGCTTTCCACTCTTTCAGAGTTTTGTGGTTGCCACCTTTGGTTTCGATGACTTCGCCGTTGTGCGGGTTTTTGTATTGTTTAACTTTACGAGCGCGCTTGGTGCCGGTTGCTTTTACAGCAGCGCCACGAGTGCCTTTGGTTTTCGATTCCGGGTCCAGCAGAGCGATGATGTCGCGCAGGGACTTGGAGTATTCGCCCATCAGGGTGCGCAGTTTGCCTTCGAATTCCAGCTCGGCTTGCAGTTTGTCGTCTTCCGACAGGTTCTTCAAACGGGCTTGCAGCTCTTTGATAGCTTCTTCGGTGGCGCGATATTCGTTGATCAAGGACATGGGAACAACCTTATGTGTAGGTGTTGAATGGCAGGGGGACAGTGCCGCAATAATAGTCAGGCTGTTTCATCAAGTAAACATTTAACCGGAGTTTTTATTTAAATAAGTTTCGAGATACTGCCGTAAATTGAATATTCAGTTAAATAGTGTGATGCAGTCATCACGAATATTCACAATTACCTGTTGGAAGTGTGCCATTAGGGCGCCATCAGTCTGGCGCTAGCCTGCGTCAAAAAGACGTGAGCCGCGATGGCGCAAGGGTTGTGGTCATCATTACTGCAGTTTTTGCGCACAATCGCTAGAATGGCCGCCTTTGCGAAGTTCTGGAGTTTTCCCCCCATGCGCACCTTTCGGTTGGTGATTTCTTGCCCTGACCGCGTTGGCATCGTTGCCAAAGTCAGTAACTTTCTGGCATCCCACAACGGTTGGATCACCGAAGCGAGCCACCACTCGGACAATCAGAACGGTTGGTTCTTCATGCGTCACGAAATTCGTGCCGACTCTTTGCCGTTCGGCATTGAAGTCCTGCGTGAGAAGTTCGCGCCGATCGCCGAAGAGTTTTCGATGGACTGGCGCATCACCGACACCGAGCAGAAAAAACGCGTGGTGTTGATGGCCAGCCGTGAATCTCACTGCCTGGCGGACCTGTTGCACCGCTGGCACAGCGATGAGCTGGACTGCGAAATCTCCTGCGTGATTTCCAACCACGACGATCTGCGCAGCATGGTCGAGTGGCACGGCATTCCTTATTACCACGTCCCGGTCAATCCGCAGGACAAGGAGCCGGCGTTCGCTGAAGTTTCGCGTCTGGTCAAACAGCACGATGCCGAAGTTGTAGTTCTGGCGCGTTACATGCAGATCCTGCCGCCGTCGTTGTGCCGCGAATACGCTCACAAAGTCATCAACATTCACCACAGCTTCCTGCCGTCGTTCGTCGGTGCCAAGCCGTACCATCAGGCGTCGCTGCGTGGCGTCAAGCTGATCGGCGCGACTTGCCACTACGTGACCGAAGAGCTGGATGCCGGCCCGATCATCGAGCAGGACGTGGTACGCGTCAGCCACAGCGACAGTATCGAAGACATGGTGCGTTTCGGCCGTGACGTCGAGAAGATGGTGCTGGCCCGTGGTCTGCGTTATCACCTGGAAGACCGCGTGCTGGTGCACGGCAACAAAACCGTGGTGTTCTGATCCGCACACGTTTGAAATTCTGCTGTTGAAAAAGCAAGGGCCTGGGCGTTCAATCGTTCCAGGCCCTTTGCCGTTTCAGCCCCGAGGAAAATGCCCGTGACCGATCCACTGGACAAAGCCACTTCCAAAGCACCTGCCACGCTGGGGGAGGGCTGTTTGAGTCGTTATGACCCTGAGGACATGAGCCTGGAGGACGGTACAGAGTTTCCCGGCGCTGCTGATTTGTGGGAGCAGGTCAAACCCGAGTCAGCCGAGGACGCCGAGTCGACTTGAAAGGATCGCAGTTCAATGTAGGAGCTGCCGCAGGCTGCGATCTTTTGATCTTTCACGCCCGCCGGGCACTCATCAACTTCTTCAACAACGGCCGCCCCAGCATCAATAAGAACACCGGCCCACCGACCAGCAGATAGAAGTAATAAGTCACCACCCGCCAGATCAGAATCGCCGCTGCCGCCGTGGACTTCCCGACCATGGGCGCCAGCAGCGCCGCCGAGGTCAGTTCCGCCGCCCCCGCGCCACCCGGCAACAGGCTGAATTGCCCCGCACCCAGCGAAAGCATCTGGATCAAAAAACTCCAGGCCCACTGCAAATCCGCGCCCAGTCCGCGCAACGCCAGATACAGCACGCTGTAGCGCAGCAGCCAATGCACGCAAGTCAGGGCGAATACTTTGATCAAGGTCTGCCACGGTAACTTCAACGTGTCGGTGAACGCCGCCAGAAAGTGCAGCAACTTGCGCGCCCAGCGCCGCCGCGTGCCGGGTTTGACGTTCATCCTCGCCAGCACTCGACCACTCAAGCGAATCAGCGCCCGGTGATAACGCGCGATCAACACGCAACTGAACAACCCACCGAACAACGACACGGCGCTGACGGTCAGCATCCATTCCATCCGATCACTGACATGCTGGAACAACGCGTAAATCAGAATCCCGCTCAAGGCACAGAGAAAGAACAGCAGGTCGCTCAACTGATCCATCGCAAACACCGCGCTGCCTCTGGCCGGTCGCACGCCGCTGCGAGCCAGCAGGGCCATGATGGTCAGCGGGCCGCCGCTGCCACCGGGCGTCGCGCAATAGGCAAATTCCGCCGCCATCACCACGCCAAGACTTTTGATCGGCGTGACACGTTCGCGCTGATCCCCCAGCAGCAACCGCAGGCGCAAGGTGTTGATGCCCCAGCAAAGAAAAATCATTCCGAACATGATCAGCAACCAGTGCAGCGGAAAGCTTTGCAGGCGCGACCAGGTTTCACTGCCGCCGAGCAACACCGGAATCAGCACCGCAGCGAGCAGGCCGATCAACAACAGAATGCCGCGACTCATGCAACACGTCCCAATGGCCGGCGCTGTCGGGTAATCCAGTCAAACTTGGTCATCGGCACGCGTCCTTCAGCGAGCAGGTTTGTAAGGGTGTTCAACCAATAGTCTCGGGAAAACTGATGGCGCATGTCCACCGGGTGCAGACCCAAGCGAATCACCGGTGCCTCGCGCCAAGCGTGTTGGCGTTGCTCGCTAAGCACCTTCGACACGCCACGCCGCCAGGCACTGCGCGCACTCCAGACCAGCCCGGGAGCGTCGATACGAGTGAAATCCGGCAGGTGATAAAGATGCTGCGGGTCGCTGGTATAGCGTAGCGGCAATTCGCGCAACGCTTGGCGCGTGCCGTCGCTCATCAGCCAGGCCGGGGCGACGAAACCCTGCAACGGCCATTGCTGGTGCTGGAACAGTTCGATACCGGCGCGCAGACGGGCAAGGGCCGTTTCACGGGACAACTGATAAAACTCGCCTTCATGGGTGTAGACCCGGCGCATGAACCAGTCGCGTGGCGAAGTTGGGCCAGGGTCTGGATCATCATGAAAAAAACCGTGCAGGGCCAATTCATCGCCTCGGGCGACACGTTGGTCGAGCATCCGGCAAAACTGCGGATGTTTGTCGAGGTCGTTTTTTCGATGGAAGTCCGGTACCACCAGCCAGGTCATGGGCAGATCGCCGAGCGCATCGATGGCTTCGACAAACGGCTGATAGTCAGCCCATGTTTCTGGAGCGACGTCGTGCAACACCAGCAACAGGGCGGGTGGATTCAGGAGTTCAGCCATTGGCCACCAACGCAGTCGAATGGCCGAGCGTCGCGTGATAGTGCCCCAGCAAACTGTCGACCACCGTATCCCAGGCGTAATGCTGTTCGACATGGCGCCGGGCTTGTTGTCCGAGTTGGGTGCAGCCGCGACTGAACAACTCGCGCACGGCATTGGCCATGGCCTGCGGATTATTCGGTGCGCAGAGCAGACCGCAGGAATCGTTGACGATTTCTTCGAAAGCCCCAGCCGCCACCGCGACTACCGGAATCGCACAGGCCATCGCTTCCAGGATCACCAGACCGAAGGTTTCCTGATCGCCGGCATGCAGCAACGCGTCGGCGCTGGCCATCAGTTGCGCGACTTTCTGTGCCGGACAGAATTCGTCGATCACGCTGACATTGTCCGGCACCACAGCGGGCATCGACGAGCCGACCAGCAACAAGTGATAACGCGGGCCAAGTCGTTTCATGCACTTGAGCAGCACCGGCAGGTTTTTCTCCTTGGAGCCGCGCCCGGCGAAGATCAGCAGGCGTGTGTCTTCGGCAATCCCCAAATGCGCGCGCAGGCGATTATCCCGTGCATTCGGGTGAAATGTCTGCAGGTCGACGCCAAGCGGCTGCACGAACACATTGCGCACGCCGAGCCCGCTGAGCTTGTCGGCCATCACTTGGCTCGGCGCCAGCACCCGGTCGAAATTGCCATAGAGCTTGCTGACGTAAGCTTCGACATTCGGCGTGACCCACTGGCCCATGCGATTGCTCGCCAGCAGCGGCAGATCGGAGTGATAGAAACCGATGACTGGCACATCGAGATGGCGCCGGGCATCCAGCGCCGCCCACGCGGTGAGGTACGGATCGCCGACTTCGATGAGGTCGGGCTGCAAATCCTGCAGGACGTTTCGCCAAGGGGCCAGGCGCAGCGGAAAGCGATAGCCTTTGCCGAAGGGCAGGGCAGGGGCGGGAACCGTGTAAACGCCATCGTGTTCACTGAAGTCTGCGCCGGGGATCAACAGGCTGTGGCGAATGCCGGTTTTGAGCCCCAAACGCCGGTGTTTGGCATCCAGATAAGTCCGCACGCCACCGCTGGCCGGGGCGTAGAACATGGTGATGTCGGCGATGTGCACGATGGTCATCCCTCCGCTGCATTGTTCTCCCTTGGTTGACCTTTATCCGCAATGGATGTTCGGTCGGGATTACGCGGTGGATGTTTGTCAGGTTTTTCGGTGCGTTGCGATCCCCAATCGCCAGCAGGCTGGCTCCCACGGTTCGCTTGTGGGAGCCAGCCTGCTGGCGATTGAGGCAGATCAGACGCTAGATGCGGAAACTACCAACCAACTGCTTCAACCGCGAAGCCTGCTGCTCCAGATCCGAACACGCACGCAACGTCGCATGCAGGTTTTCCACACCTTCCTGGTTCAGCGTATTGATCTCGGTGATATCGACGTTGATCGATTCCACCACCGCGGTCTGTTCTTCGGTTGCGGTCGCTACCGACTGGTTCATCCCGTCGATTTCGCCGATACGCTGGGTCACGCTGTTCAGGCGCTCGCCGGCGAGGTTGGCGATTTCCACGCTGTCCTGACTGTGGCGCTGACTCTCGCTCATGGTGCTCACCGATTCGCGGGCGCCGACTTGCAACTCCTCGATCATCTTCTGCACTTGTTGCGCCGATTCCTGAGTGCGGTGCGCCAGGTTACGGACTTCATCGGCCACCACGGCAAACCCGCGTCCGGCTTCACCTGCGCGCGCCGCTTCAATCGCGGCGTTGAGCGCCAACAGGTTGGTCTGCTGGGAAATGCTGGTGATCACTTCCAGAATCTGCCCGATGTTCACGGTTTTGCTGTTCAGCGATTCGATATTGCTGCTCGACGCGCTGAGCATGCTCGACAGTTGATTCATCGCTTTGATGCTGCGATCCACCACTTGCTGGCCGTCTTCGGCGAGGCCACGGGCGTCGCTGGCCTGGTTCGAGGCTTGTGCGGCGTTGCGCGCGATTTCCTGGGCGGCGGCACCCAGTTCGTTGATTGCGGCGGCGACGCTGCTGGTGCGCGAGGCTTGTTGATCGGAGTTGTACATCGACGAGTTCGAGGCCGCGACCACGCGCAGGGCGACTTCGTTGACTTGCCCGGTCGCCGAGGACACTTCGCGGATCGAGCCGTGAATACGCTCGACGAAGCGGTTGAAAGCATTGCCGAGCATGCCGAATTCGTCCTGACTCTGAATAGTCAGACGTTTGGTCAGGTCGCCTTCGCCGTCGGCGATATCTTCCATCGCCCGGGTCATGACGTGCAGTGGCTGGATCAGGATGCGGATCAGCATGCCGAGCAGGGCAATGATGATCGCCACGGCAATCACGGTGGCGATCACTGCCGAGGTGCGGAACTGGCTGAGCATCGCAAAGGCTTTGTCTTTATCCACCGACAGACCGATGTACCAGTTCACCGACGGCAGGCCTTTGATCTGGGTGAAGGTGACAATGCGGGTTTTGCCATCGACCTGGACTTCGCTGAAATCGCTGCTGATGCGCGGGGTGTCTTGCGGATACGCCTCTTTCAGCGACTTCATGATCAGCGATTTGTCCGGGTGCACGAGGATCTTGCCGTCGGCGCTGACCAGGAACACATAACCCATGCCGTCGAAATCACGTGCAGCGAGGGTGTCGGTCAGGGTTTGCAGGCTCAGGTCACCGCCCACCACGCCAACACTCTGGCCAGCCTTTTTCGCAGCGGTGGCCATCGAGATGATCAACTGACCGGTGGCCGCGTCAATGTAGGGTTCTGTCAGGGTCGAGGTGCTGCTGTTTTCGGCACCTTTATACCAAGGGCGGACGCGTGGATCGAAGCCGTCCGGCATTTTCACATCCGGGCGGATGGTGAAGTGACCGGTGGCGTCGCCGAGATAGGTCGCCATGAAGGTCGAGGTCAGGGCTTTCTGTTCCAGTACGGCGGCGACGTTGGATTGTTCCGGGTTGATCGCCAGGTTCTGGGCCAGGTTCTCGATCAGCAGGATTCGTCCGCTGAGCCAAGTCTGGACGTTGCCGGCGGTGACTTCGCCCATTTCATTGAGGTAGTTGTTCAGGTCATCGCGGATCGCATTGCGCTGCAACCAGTCGTTGTAGAGCGTAAACGAGGCGAAGGCGGCAATGACGATGAGAGCGGCGGCAAGCAAAATTTTATGGCTGAAGCGCAGATTTTTGTTCATGGCTTGGGGTTCCGCTAAGGTCTTAATGTCCTGGGCGTGCTTTTATAAAGGCGCGCAATATGGGCAAGGGTGAAAAAAACCGATATTTCCGTCTCTCCTTAGGGAAATGTCCGACACGACTTTTCAGTCGGGTTCTCGCCTTTATCTATCGGCCATAACGGATTAAAGATTAACCATAGGTGACAAAATGCCTGACTCCTCGCAACTCGTTATCGGCGCCGATCTCGCAGGGCAGCCGATTGCTCAGGCCATGCGCCTGGCGAACCGGCACGGGCTGATCGCAGGCGCCACCGGCACCGGCAAAACGGTGACCTTGCAGCGCCTGGCCGAAGCATTCAGCGATGCCGGAGTCGCGGTATTCGCCGCAGACATCAAGGGTGACCTGTGTGGCCTCGGCGCCGCCGGCAACCCGCAAGGCAAGGTCGCCGAGCGCATCGCCGGCATGCCGTGGCTCAACTACAAGCCGCAGGCTTATCCGGTGACCTTGTGGGACATTCACGGTGAGTCCGGTCATCCATTGCGCACAACCTTGAGCGAAATGGGTCCGCTGTTGATCGGCAGTCTGCTGGAACTCACCGACAGCCAGCAGTCGGCGTTGTATGCCGCCTTCAAAGTGGCGGATCGCGAAGGCTTGTTGCTGCTGGACCTGAAAGACCTGAAAGCGCTGCTCAATCATCTCCGCGAGAATCCGCAATTGCTGGGTGAAGACGCCGCGCTGATGACCACCGGTTCCAGTCAGGCGCTGTTGCGCCGCTTGGCGACCCTTGAACAGCAGGGCGCCGAAGCTTTGTTCGGTGAGCCGGCGCTGCAACTGGAAGACATTCTGCAACCGGCCGCCGATGGGCGCGGGCGCATTCATCTGCTGGACGCCAGCCGTCTGGTGCATGAGGCGCCGAAGGTCTATGCGACTTTCCTGTTATGGCTGCTGGCGGAACTGTTCGAACAATTGCCGGAGCGCGGCGATGCCGATAAACCGCTGCTGGCGCTGTTTTTCGATGAGGCGCATTTGCTCTTCGGCGATACGCCCAAGGCGTTGCAGGACCGACTGGAGCAAGTGGTGCGGCTGATTCGTTCCAAAGGTGTCGGGGTGTACTTCGTCACGCAATCACCGGGTGACCTGCCGGACAATGTGCTGGCGCAACTGGGGCTGCGTATCCAGCACGGTTTGCGTGCATTTACCGCCAAGGAACAGAAATCTCTGCGTGCAGTGGCGGATGGCTTTCGGCCGAATCCGGCATTCGACACCTTGTCGGTGCTGACAGAGTTGGGGATCGGCGAGGCGCTGGTCGGCACGCTTGCGGAAAAAGGCACGCCGGAAATGGTCCAGCGCGTGCTGGTGGCGCCGCCGCAATCGCGGATCGGGCCGTTGACGGAAACCGAGCGCACGATGCTGATTGCCGGTTCGCCGTTCCAGGGCCGTTATGACAAGCCGATTGACCGGGAGTCGGCTTATGAAGTGTTGATGGGGCGCAAGGGGTTGGCTCCGGAGGCTGAAGTGCCAGCGCCGGCCGAAGTGCCGAGTCTGGCGGACAAGGCCGGTGAATTCCTTGGCACTGCGGCGGGGCAGGCGCTCAAGTCGGCAATGCGCCAGGCGGCGAATCAGTTGGGCCGACAATTGGTGCGCGGGCTGATGGGCTCCCTGCTCGGTGGCAGCAAACGCCGCTAAACCAAATGTGGGAGCGAGCTTGCTCGCGAAAGCGTTCTGTCAGTCACCCTATTCGCTGGCTGACAAATCGCCTTCGCGAGCAAGCTCGCTCCCACAGTTTTAGAGGGTTTTCAGGTTTTGTCTTTGGCGTGCGCCGCCAGACGTTCCAGCGCCGCTCGCAACCCCGGATCACTGATCCCGTCAGCCGTCGACTGAATCGTCGCTGCCGCAACCGTCGACAGATCCATCGTATGCCCGACAGCCCCGCGCTGAACCGTCGGTGGCTGCACCTTGAACTGAATCCGCGTCAGGCTGGCGAACTCGTCGAACACCTGCAACTGTCGTTGCAGGCGTTTTTGCTGGTAACGCAGGCGCGTTGCCCAGTGGCCGTCAGTAACAATCAGCAGCAGATTACCTTCGCGCCACGACGCCACATGGCAGTGTTCGCGGGCGGCGGGTTGCAGTTGGCTTTCGAGTAAACGCTGTAGATGACCGAGTCGTTGGGCGTGGCCAAGTATGGCCTTGAGCGGCTTGGCTTCGCGAAGCAGAACGGCGGGTGCTCTGGCCGTAAGAGGGCGAAATGCCATGATCGAACACCTGAAGTAACAGAAACGCCATGGTAGCAGAAAGCGCCTAAATCACTCGCCCATTGCTTTTGTCCCTGCTTTACCCATTAAATCAACAACTAACTTCTTCCAGCCACGGCTTGAAGTTGAGCAAAACGCCCCTATTTTAAGTGAGCCCCGTCAACGCGCAGTGCCAGTATCGTGGAACATCGCCACTTTCCTCACCACCGTTTCCGGGTAGAATGCTCGTTCGCATGCGGCCATGAGGGCTGCTCGGGCGACTCACGGGGCCGCCCTCCATCCCTTTAGTGTGGAAGATCCTGCCGATATGTTTGCGCCTTTGTTAAAGAAACTTTTTGGAAGCAAGAACGAGCGTGAAGTAAAACGCATGCTCAAGACGGTGCAGTTCGTCAATGCCTTCGAAGAGCAAATGGTAGCCCTTTCGGACGATCAATTGCGCGCCAAGACGGATGAGTTCAAGGCCCGCATCGCCAAAGGGGAAACCCTCGACAAGCTGTTGCCAGAAGCCTTTGCGGTCGCCCGTGAAGCGGGCAAGCGCGTCATGGGCATGCGCCACTTCGACGTCCAGTTGATCGGCGGCCTGACCCTGCACGAAGGCATGATTGCCGAAATGCGTACCGGTGAAGGCAAGACCCTGGTGGCAACACTGGGCGTTTACCTGAACGCGTTGTCCGGCAAGGGCGTGCACGTTGTAACCGTGAACGACTACCTGGCCCGCCGTGACGCCAACTGGATGCGCCCGCTGTATGAATTCCTCGGCCTGACCGTCGGCGTCGTGACGCCGTTCCAGCCGCCGGAAGAGAAGCGTGCCGCCTACGCTGCCGACATCACCTACGGCACCAACAACGAATTCGGGTTCGACTACCTGCGCGACAACATGGCGTTCAGCATGGAAGAAAAATTCCAGCGCGAACTCAATTTTGCCGTGATCGACGAAGTCGACTCCATCCTCATCGACGAAGCGCGTACCCCGCTGATCATTTCCGGTCAGGCCGAGGACAGCTCCAAGCTGTACATGGAGATCAATAAACTGATCCCGCAGCTGGAACTGCACGTTGAAGAAGTCGAAGGCGAAGTCACCAAGGCTGGCCACTACACCGTTGACGAGAAGACCCGTCAGGTCGAGCTCAACGAAGCCGGTCACCAGTTCATCGAAGACATGCTCACTGGCGTTGGCCTGCTGGCCGAGGGCGAGAGCCTGTACTCGGCGCATAACCTGGGTCTGCTGACCCACGTCTATGCCGGTCTGCGTGCGCACAAGCTGTTCAACCGCAACGTTGAATACATCGTGCAGGACGGTCAGGTCGTACTGGTCGACGAACACACCGGGCGTACCATGCCGGGTCGCCGTTTGTCCGAAGGCCTGCACCAGGCCATCGAAGCCAAGGAACACCTGAACATCCAGGCCGAAAGCCAGACTCTGGCGTCGACCACGTTCCAGAACTACTTCCGTCTGTACACCAAGCTGTCCGGCATGACCGGTACCGCCGACACCGAAGCGTTCGAATTCCACCAGATCTATGGCCTGCAGGTCATGGTCATTCCGCCGAACAAGCCGTTGGCGCGTAAAGACTACAACGACCTGGTGTTCCTCACTGCCGAAGAGAAGTACACGGCAATCGTGGCGGACATCAAGGAAAGCATGGCCGCTGGTCGTCCGGTGCTGGTGGGTACTGCCACCATCGAAACCTCCGAGCACATGTCCGAACTGCTCGTGAAGGAAGGCATCGAACACAAGGTTCTGAACGCCAAGTTCCACGAAAAAGAAGCTGAAATCATTGCGCAGGCCGGTCGTCCGGGTGCACTGACCATCGCCACCAACATGGCCGGTCGTGGTACCGACATCCTGTTGGGCGGTAACTGGGAAGTTGAAGTTGCATCCCTGGAAGACCCGACCCCTGAGCAGATCGCCCAGATCAAGGCCGACTGGCAGAAGCGTCACCAGCAAGTGCTGGAGTCCGGTGGTTTGCAGGTAATCGCTTCCGAGCGTCACGAATCGCGCCGTATCGACAACCAGTTGCGTGGTCGTGCCGGTCGTCAGGGTGACGCCGGTTCCAGCCGTTTCTACCTGTCGCTGGAAGACAGCCTGATGCGCATCTTCGCCTCTGACCGGGTGAAGAACTTCATGAAAGCCTTGGGCATGCAGCCGGGCGAAGCGATCGAGCACCGCATGGTGACCAACGCGATCGAGAAGGCGCAGCGCAAGGTTGAAGGCCGCAACTTCGACATTCGCAAGCAACTGCTCGA
The DNA here is from genome assembly GCF_052567255.1 of Pseudomonas sp. McL0111. Classification (NCBI taxonomy): domain Bacteria; kingdom Pseudomonadati; phylum Pseudomonadota; class Gammaproteobacteria; order Pseudomonadales; family Pseudomonadaceae; genus Pseudomonas; species Pseudomonas sp. McL0111. Next base: position 2,997,629 of record NZ_CP199585.1, read on the forward strand.
GTTCGACGACGTCAACAACGAACAGCGTAAAGTGATCTATCACATGCGTAACACGTTGCTGGCCGCCGACAACATCGGTGAGACCATCGCTGACTTCCGTCAGGACGTGCTCAACGCGACCATCAGCGCGCACATTCCGCCGCAATCGCTGCCTGAGCAGTGGGACGTCGCCGGTCTGGAAGCGTCGTTGCAGAGCGACTTCGGTGTGGCACTGCCGATCCAGCAGTGGCTCGACGAAGACGATCACCTGTACGAAGAAACCCTGCGCGAGAAGCTGATGGTCGAGCTGATGGCGGCGTACAACGAGAAAGAAGATCAGGCCGGTGCCGACGCACTGCGCTCCTTCGAGAAGCAAATCGTTCTGCGCGTGCTGGATGACCTGTGGAAAGACCACCTGTCGACCATGGATCACCTGCGTCACGGTATCCACCTGCGTGGTTATGCGCAGAAGAACCCGAAACAGGAATACAAGCGCGAGTCCTTCACGCTGTTCTCCGAGTTGCTGGATTCGATCAAACGCGATTCGATCCGTGTGTTGTCGCATGTTCAGGTTCGCCGCGAAGATCCGGAAGCAGAAGAACAACGGCTGCGTCAGGAAGCCGAAGCACTGGCCGCCCGCATGCAGTTCGAACACGCCGAGGCCCCAGGCCTGGAGCAGCCGGAAGTGCTGGGTGAAGAGATCGATGTAGCCCTCGCCACCGCCCCGGTTCGCAACGAGCAGAAGCTGGGCCGCAACGAACTGTGCTACTGCGGTTCGGGCAAGAAATTCAAGCATTGCCACGGGCAGATCCAGTAAAACCCGTTTCAATCGCTGAAATACCCGCGCCGCGACCGGCATCAGCCGTCGCGGCGTTTTGCCATTCAAACCACCGCTTCCCTGTCAGGCGGTGCTGACATCATTGAGTAAGGAGCGCATTCATGGCTGTTGGTCTTGGTCCTTTGCCAACGTTGCACCCGGTTGCCGGTTTTGAACTCGGTATCGCCTCGGCCGGCATCAAGCGCCCGGGGCGCAAGGATGTCGTGGTCATGCGCTGTGCCGAAGGTTCGACCGTGGCCGGTGTGTTCACGTTGAACGCTTTTTGCGCCGCGCCAGTGATTCTCGCCAAGCAGCGCGTACAGAATGCTGTGCGTTACCTGCTGACCAACACCGGTAATGCCAACGCCGGCACCGGTGAACCGGGCCTGGTCGCTGCCGAACGTACCACCGCCAAACTGGCCGAGCTGACTGGCGTTGATGCCAGCCTGGTGCTGCCGTATTCCACCGGTGTGATCGGCGAGCCGCTGCCGGTCGAGAAGATCGAAGGCGCATTGCAAGCGGCACTGGATGACCTCTCGGAAAACAACTGGGAAGCTGCCGCCACCGGCATCATGACCACCGACACCCTGCCGAAGGGCGCCAGCCGCCAGTTCCAGCATGATGGCGTGACCGTCACCGTCACCGGTATCAGCAAAGGCGCGGGCATGATCCGTCCGAACATGGCGACCATGCTCGGTTACATCGCTACCGACGCCAAAGTCTCCCGCGACGTCCTGCACAACCTGATGCTCGACGGCGCCAACAAGTCGTTCAACCGCATCACCATCGACGGCGACACCTCGACCAACGACTGCTGCATGCTGATCGCCACTGGCAAGGCTGCACTGCCGGAGATCACCAAGGCTGAAGGCGAACTGTTCGCCAAGCTCAAGCAAGCCGTGTTCGAAGTGTGCATGGACGTGGCGCAGGCCATCGTGCGTGACGGCGAGGGCGCGACCAAGTTCGTCACCGTTGAAGTCAATGGCGGCGGCAATCATCAGGAATGCCTGGACGTCGGTTACACCGTGGCGCACTCGCCGTTGATCAAGACTGCGCTGTTCGCCTCTGATCCGAACTGGGGCCGAATTCTGGCTGCCGTCGGCCGTGCCGGCGTGCCGAACCTGGACGTGAGCAAGATCGACGTGTTCCTTGGTGATGTGTGCATTGCCAGTCGCGGTGCGCGAGCGGAGACCTACACTGAAGCGCAGGGCTCGGCGGTGATGCAGCAGGAAGAAATCACCATCCGTATCGAGTTGGGGCGCGGCGATTGCAGCGAAACCATCTGGACTACCGACCTGTCGCATGAATACGTGAAGATCAACGCCGAATACCGTACCTGATCCAATCCGAGACCGCATCGCGGCGATCGCCAGCAGGCTGGCTCCCACAGGTTCTTCTGCTAAACACACCTTCTGTGTTCAATGAAGATCCTCGTTGGGGCTAGCCTGGAGGTTTCCGCATCACTGAAGATCCACTGTGGGAGCTAGCCTGCTAGCGATTGAGCCGGCACAGACACTGAAAATCTCCCGGTTTTTCCACTGACGAAAAGGCGCCACACACCATGTCCTTGCACCTGATCATCGGCGACAAACTGCTTTCCTCCTGGTCCCTGCGCGCCGCTCTGGCGGTCGAGCTGACCGGTGCACCCTACACCGAAGAACTGATCAAGCTCGGCAAGCCCGATACCCGCGAGCGCTTGCTCGCGCATTCGCCAACCGCCAAGGTCCCGCTGCTGAAAACCGCACGCGGCACCATCGCCGATTCGCTGGCGATTGCCGAATACCTGGCCGAGCAGTTTCCTTCCGAGCAGCTCTGGCCGGCAGACATCGCCGCTCGTGCACAAGCCCGATCCGCCTGCGCGCAGATGCACAGCGGTTTCTTCGCGATGCGTAATCACATGCCGTTCAAGATGAGCCACGACGCGCCGCTGAATCCGGTGCCGCCCGAGGTGAAGGTCGATATCGAACGCATGCTCGCGCTGTGGGCCGAATGCCGTGCCGTTGCTACTGAAACCGGTCCGTATCTGTTCGGTCGTGTGAGCCTCGCCGATGCGTTCTTTGCCCCGATTGCCGTGCGTCTGCGCACCTATCAGGTGAAGCTGCCGGCAGAAGATGAAGCCTATGTTGAAACCATCTACCAATGGCCAGCCTTCAAGGCTTGGCAAAAGGCCGGACTGGAGGAATTGCAGTCGTGAAACGTGTACACGTCGCCGCCGCGGTCATTCGTGACAGCAATGGCAAAATCCTCATCGCCCGCCGTGCCGACACTCAACATCAGGGCGGTCTGTGGGAATTTCCCGGTGGCAAGGTCGAGGCCGACGAGTCGGTCGAAACCGCGCTCGCCCGTGAATTGCAGGAAGAGTTGGGCATCGTCGTCGGCGCTGCCCGGCCGCTGATCAAGGTTCGCCACGATTACCCCGACAAGCAGGTGCTGCTGGATGTCTGGGAAGTCTCGGATTTCAGCGGCGAACCGCACGGTGCCGAAGGGCAGCCATTGGCCTGGGTCACGGCAAAGGAACTGGTGAACTATGAGTTTCCGGCAGCCAATCAGCCGATTGTCGCGGCAGCGCGTTTGCCCGGCGAATACCTGATTACTCCCGAAGATCTGGAAACCCCGGCGCTGCTGCGCGGCATTCAGAAGGCAGTTGCTGGCGGGATCAAGCTGATCCAGCTGCGTGCGCCGAACGGTTACGATCCGAAATACCGCGATCTGGCGGTGGATGCGGCAGGGCTGTGTGCCGGCAAGGCGCAGTTGATGATCAAGGGGCCGTTCGAGTGGTTGGGGGATTTCCCCTCCGCTGGCTGGCACATCACCGCTGCGCAGTTGCGCAAGTACGCGGCCAAGGGTCGCCCTCTGCCGGCTGAGCGTTGGTTGGCGGCGTCATGCCATGATGCTGAAGAGTTGGCTCTGGCCGAGCAGATGGGCGTGGATTTCGTCACTCTTTCGCCGGTGCAGCCGACGCTGACGCATCCGGATGCGCAGCCATTGGGCTGGGAGCAGGCTGCGAGTTTGATCGAGGGCTTCAGCAAGCCAGTGTTCTTGCTTGGCGGAGTGGGCCCGGCAGAGCGGGAAAAAGCCTGGAGCGTTGGTGCTCAGGGTGTGGCGGGGATTCGGGCATTCTGGCCTGAGGCCTGATTTTGCATTGATACAACTGGCCCCTTCGCTGGCAAGCCAGCTCCCACAAGGTTTTGCGTTGTTCACAGGATTTTGTGAGCGACCGAGATCCCTGTGTGAGCTGGCTTTGCCTCTGGCCTTATCGCTGGCAAGCCAGCTCCCACAAGGTTTTGCGGCGTACACAATATTTGTGAGCGACCGAGATCCCTGTGGGAGCTGGCTTGCCAGCGAAGGCGTCCTGTCAGGCGCTACTTATCTGCAGGTTTTGCCGCTGGCTGCCACAAAATCTCGGCAATCCCCTGCCGCCGCGCAATCAATCGCGCCGCGACAAACAACAAGTCCGACAACCGATTGATGTAAGCCAGACCAACCCCGGCCAGCGGTTCCAGTGCGTTCAAATGCTGGCAACGCCGTTCGGCACTTCGCGCCAGACTGCGGCAAACATGCGCCTGCGCAATCAGCATCGAGCCGCCCGGCAAGATGAAGTTCTCCAGTGGCCCCAATTCCTCGTTCCACAAATCAATCGCCGCTTCCAGACGTTCGATTTCCGCTGTGTTCAACGCCTGATATTCCGGCATCGCTAGCTCACCGCCCAGATCGAACAAACGATGCTGACAAGGCGCAAGAACTTCGATCAGTTCGTTCAAGCCCGTAAACGCCTCGCGCTCGGCTATCAATCCGGCCAGCAATACACCGACCTGACTGTTCAGCGTATCGACTTCGCCGATAGCCTCGATCCGTGGGTGATCCTTGGGAACCCGGCGGCCGTCGCCGAGCCCGGTTTCGCCTTTGTCGCCAGTGCGGGTGTAAATCTTCGACAAGCGAAAGCCCATGGTTTACCTCGGTAGTTGACTGGTTTCCAGCGCAATCGGCGCTGGTTGTACAAGCGGCAGGCGCAATGTGAAGCACGTGCCCTGACCGGGAGCTGACTGCACTTCCATCTGCCCCTTGTGATTATTGGTGATGATGAAATACGACACCGACAAGCCCAGCCCCGTGCCCTGACCGATTTCCTTGGTGGTGAAGAACGGCTCGAAGGTGCGTTTGCGCACGTTCTCGCTCATGCCGATGCCGTTGTCTTCGACCTGGATTTCCGCCCATGGTGGATTGAGTTTGGTGCGCAGAATGATCCGCCCCGGCTCGCTGTCGTCTTCGCGCTGGTGGATTGCTTGTGCAGCGTTTTTCAGCAGGTTGAGCAACACTTGTTCCAGCTCGTTGGCGGTGCCCGGAACCGGGCCAAGCGCTGGATCGAACTGGCGCACGATTGCCTGACCTTTGAAGTCGAAACCGATGGCGAGGTCAAAGTCATTGCCGGCAATATCCACCGCTTGATCGATCAGCGCCGGCAAATCGCACGGGGCCATTTGGCGGGTGCTGCGGCGGCTGAAACTGAGCATGTGGGTCACGATTTTTGCCGCCCGCGCGCCGGCCTGCTGGATGCCATCGAGCAACTTTGGCACTTCCCGGCTTTGCAGGTAATGGTTGACCGTATCCAGTTCGATGCCGAGTTGTTCAGCGGTTTCGAGGTTCTTCGGCAAGTCAGAGGACAATCGTCGGCGAATGTTTTGCACGTTGTGCAGGATCGCCCCCAGCGGGTTGTTGATCTCGTGGGCCATGCCCGCAGCGAGGCCGCCCACCGAAAGCATTTTCTCTGACTGCACCATCATTTCTTCCAGCGACAGGCGCTGGGTGATGTCATCGATGCGGATCACCACGCCACGCCCGGCGCCACCCATCAACGGGTAAAAGGTCAGGGCGTAATGCTTGGGATCGTCATCCTTGAACCATGTCACACGCTCGATTTTTGCCACCGTGTGCTGCTCAACGGTCTGCTTGAGTTGCGGCAGGAACGGCTTGAGCGGTTCGAAGGCGAGGAAGATCGGCTGGTTCAGCGCTTCATCCAGCCGTGTGCCGGAAAGCGCGCTGGCCTCCTGATTCCACTGGGTGACATAGAGTTGCTCGTCGAGGGCGATCAGCGCCGAGGGCATCGAGTCGATGATGCTGTTGAGGTAGTTCTGGAACCCGGTGAGCTTCTTCTCGATCTTGCTGCGCACCTGGACTTCCAGCTCCAGTTTGCGGTTGGTATGACGGGTTTCTTCGGCCAGCCCCTGAGCCTGATCGTATGCCGCCTCGGAATCGTCGCGGGCGCGTTTGAGTTGCTGCTCACGGGCTTCGATGCGCGACAGCATGGTGTTGAAGGCTTCGGCAAGACTGCCGATTTCGTCGTGGTTGCCGCGTGAAGCGCGCAGGGCGTAGTTCTCTTCTCGGGTGACCTGGCGCGAGAGTTCTTCGAGCTCATGGATCGGCCGGGTGATCAGGCGTTTGATTTGTCGGGCAATCACCAGCCACAGCAACACACTGAAAATCAGGATGCCGAGGCTCGCGGTCAGCGTACCGGTATAGAACGCCATCGGCAGTTCGCTGCTGGCCACCAGCAACAGGTGACCCGGCGTTGTGCCCGGACGGGGCAGGGTGATCAGTTGATTGCTGCGAAACTCGGTGAGTTGCCAGGCCTCGATACGCCGGTAGTGCTCCGGCAGATTGAGTTTGTCGCCGCGCTGCACTTGGGCCAGACGCTCACCGTTACCGTCATACAGGGCGGCGGCGCGCAGTGGCGAATAGCTGTCGAGCTCCTTGAGCAGGCGTTCGGCGTTCTGCGGTGATTGCAAAGCATCGGCCACCAGACTCGGGTTGGCCACCAGTCGGCCAATGGTCTGCAAGGCCTGCGGGGCCATGCTTTCCTGAGAGATGTAATAGGCGGCGCTGATAAAGGTCAGGTTGGCGACCAGCAACACAGTGGTCAACAGCACCAGCAGGGCGGCCAGCAGTTTCTGGCCGACCGGCAGGTTTTCGAGGCGCTGGCGCAATGGCATCAGGTTTATCGCAGCAAAGGAACAAGTGGCCAGCGTAGCCGCTGCTCAGTCGCTGGGCAATCCGAGGCTGTGCAGACGGCTGATCAGGCGCTGCTGCAGTTGATTGAGATGTGGCAGATTCAGTTGGTGTCGCACGGCAACTTTGCAGGCATGCCCCAATAGATAGCTGATTTCGGTACGACGGTTACTGGCTACATCCTGATACATGGATGAGTAGTTGGCGGCGGTGGCGTGGATCACCCGTTCGACTTCCTGTTGCAGGTTTTGCGCGGCGGCCGGTTGACCGCAACGCTCCAGCAGTTCGGCCAGTTCGGCGCACAGCGTGGCGACTTCGCATTGATGTTGCTGCAAACCGCCGTTGCGGCAGTCGTGCAGCACGGTCAGCGGATTGATCGCGCAATTGAGCGCGAGTTTGCGCCACAACCGAGTGAGGATGTCGGTGCTCCACTCGTGGGGGATTTTCGCTGTGTGCAGATCATCCAGCCAGATCGGCGCCACCGGATGGCCCGCATCGCCGAGCCAGGTGTAACCGTGACCGGCAAACACCACGCGCCAGTCGCCATCGCGAAACGCGCCTTCGGTGCTCGACGCACTGATGCAGCGCGCTTGCGGCACTCTGGCGGCGACGGCGTCCTGACTGCCCAGGCCGTTTTGCAGCAGGATCAATTCGGCATCCGCCGTCAGGCGTGGGGCGAGGCGGGCGACGGCACTTTCGGCATCGTAGGCTTTGCAGGCCACTAATAGACGGCGGATCGGTTCGGGGCTGTCCGGGGTTTCGCCGGGAATCGCGTAAGTGTTCGCGGTGTCATGCTCGATCAGCGTCAGTCCACCGGCTGCTTCATAGCTGCGCAAACGTTCGGCATCGCGCACGATCAACCTGACGGGCAGGCCCGCGCGGGCCAGTCGCGTTGCCCAAAGAGTGCCGAGGCTGCCGGCGCCGAGGATATGCCAGGGGGTGGACATCAGTTTTTTGCTCGATTGGGTGCAGGCATGTGCGGCTCGCCGTGTCGACAGGAAAAGACCCGTTATAATGAGCCCGATTTTAACCGCAAGCCAAGCGCGCTCCATCCTCATCGAGCGCGCCTTTTTATTGGAGAGATTACATGCCGTCGTTCGACGTGGTATCCGAACTGGACAAACACGAACTCACCAACGCGGTCGAGAACGCCGTGAAGGAACTCGATCGTCGTTATGACCTGAAAGGCAAAGGCAGCTTCGAGTTCAAGGAAAAAGACCTGACCGTCAGCCTGACCGCCGAAGCCGGATTCCAGCTGGAAGCGATGATCGAGATCCTCAAGCTGGCCCTGGTCAAACGCAAGATCGACGTGCAGTGCCTTGAAGTGAAGGACGCTTACGCATCGGGCAAGCTGATGAAGCAGGACGCCGTGCTCAAGGAAGGCATCGACAAGGAACTGGCGAAGAAAATCGTCGGCCACATCAAGGACGCCAAGCTCAAGGTGCAGGCTGCCATTCAGGGCGAGCAGGTTCGTGTCACCGGCAAGAAGCGTGATGATCTGCAAGAAGCCATCGCGGCGCTGCGTGCCAAGGAATTCGGCATGCCGCTGCAGTTCAACAACTTCCGCGACTAAGCTTCCTCGTCGGGAACCTGTGGGAGCGAGCAGGCTCGCTCCCACAAGAAACATGTTTAATCTTTGCGTGCCGGGAAGCCGGAAATCAGGAGAAAGTAGATGGATTTGAATGCTGAAGTAGACAACCTGGTCAAGGCATCCCAGGCATGGGTTCCGATGATCATGGAGTACGGCAGTCGCGTGCTGCTGGCAGTGATTACCCTGGCCATCGGCTGGTGGCTGATCAACAAGGTCGCGCAAAAGCTCGGCGGTTTGTTGGCCTTGCGCAATGCTGATCTGGCGCTGCAAGGTTTCATCAGCAGCCTGGCCAACATCATTCTCAAGGTGCTGCTGATTGTCAGCGTGGCCTCGATGATCGGTGTTGAAACCACCTCCTTCGTTGCCGCAATCGGTGCTGCGGGTCTGGCCATCGGTCTGGCATTGCAGGGCAGCCTGGCGAACTTTGCTGGCGGAGTGCTGATTCTGCTGTTCCGTCCGTTCCGCATCGGTGACTGGATTGAAGCTCAAGGTACCGCAGGTACTGTCGACAACATCCAGATCTTCCACACGATCCTGCGCACCGGCGACAACAAGACTGTCATCGTGCCTAACGGCGTGCTGTCCAACGGCATCATCACCAATACCAACCGTCAGCCGACCCGTAAAGTCGTGTTTGATGTGGGTGTGAACTACGAAGCGGACCTGCAAAAGGCCCGTCAGGTGCTGCTGGATCTGGCCAAGGATGATCGCGTGTTGCAAGACCCGGCGCCACAAGCCGTTATTTCGACACTGGGTGACAGTTCGATCACTGTTTCGCTGCGTGTATGGGTGAAGACTGCCGATTACTGGGATGTGATGTTCCTGTTCAATGAACAATCCCGTGATCGTCTGAAGACTGCCGGTATTGATATTCCATTCCCACAGCGTGTGATTCGTGTGGTGCAGGAAACTTCGGCGTAATGATAGGTTGCTAATTAATTGTCTGACTTTTAGGTCAGGCAATTTATATAAGTGACACGCAATAAAAAGGCCCATCCGAAGATGGGCCTTTTTTATGCTTCCAAACTAACCACTGACGATTACAAGATGTTCAGTGGGTATTCGGTGATCAGGCGGAACTCTTTAACGTCGCCTTCGCCTTGGTCAGCGTTAGCAGTGTGCCAAGCCTGACGGATGCGGAAGGACAGATCTTTCGCTGGGCCAGTCTGAACAACGTACTTGGCTTCGAAGTTGGTTTCGTGGTGTTTGCCGTCTTCACCGTACAGCGGTGCGCCAGAATCAGTGCGGTAGTGGCTGTTAGCAGCCAGACCGGTACCGTCGATATCCCAACCTGTAACGTAACGAACCATGAAGCTCAGGCCTGGTACGCCGTACTCGGCCATTTTCAGGTCGTAACGGGCTTGCAGGGATTTCTCGCCAGGACCGTTGAAGTCAGAGTACTGGATGGAGTTGGCGAGGAAGATCGAGTCGCCACCACGGTTGTTCTTGCCCACACCGACGTAGTCGAACGGGGTGTCGCCGTTAACCTTCTGGAAGGCCAGGGTGAAGGTGTGTGCCTTCAGGAACGACAGCGCGGTTGCCAGGGAGAAGGCAGTGTTGCTGATATCACCCGCCAGCTTGTCACCGGTATCGGTGGTGCGGTAGATGTTGAAGTCAGTGTTCAGCGAAGTGTCACCACCGAATGGAGTGGTGAGGTTCACGTTCGCGTAGTACTGGTTCCAGATGTCTTCCAGCTTGGCACCGTACAGCGACGCCGACAGATTGTCGGTGATGCCGTATTTGCCGCCGAAATAGTCGATGGACTTGGCTTCTGTGCCAGCGTAGTTAGCGTACAGGCCGCCGTCTCGGGCGTTTTTGTCCTGGCTGGTCGCCGAGTAGAAGTGACCGGCTTCGAGGTCAAGGTCTTTGACTTCGCTGCTCTGCAGCTGGAAGCCGCTTGCAGTTTGCGGAATGATGCGCGAGCCGCCAACTGCGAACACAGGAGCAGTGCTTGGCTGCTGGTCGCCGATTTTCAGTTCGGTTTTGGAAATGCGGAATTTAACGGCAGCGCCGGCTTTGCCTTGGCTGTCGTCAACATCGTGAGCATAACCGTTAGCTTTCAGAGCATTGCTACGGCTCATGTTGCCCGAACCGGAAGTACCGTCACCGCCGTCAAGTTTCAGGGCCAGGTAACCGAATGCATCGATACCGACGCCTACGGTGCCTTGGGTGTAACCGGAGGTGAAATTGCCCAGGAAGCCTTGAGTCCAGTCTTTCTGGTCGTGGCCGCCGTTCTTGTTATCCCGGTTGAAGTAGTAGTTCTTCAACGTCTCGGTGAGTTTAGCGTCGTCAACAAAGCCTTTGGCTTCAGACTGGTCACTTACAAACGGGGCGGCCGTAGCCAACTGAGTACTGGCTGCTGCTGCAACTGCCAGTGCGATCATGCTCCACTTCATCACGCGCATCGTGATTTGCTCCTTTGGTTTTAGAAGAGTACTGCCGTCCCACCTGTTTTATTATCTGGGCGGCTCTTTCTTTTTGTGTCGGCGCAAACTTATATCACGCCGACAATGTTGGCGATACTTGCGAATCTAACCTTTCACCTTCTTTACGACACTGTCGTAAACGGCTTGGTGGATGTCGCAAATTCACAGTACCAATGCAGCCGGACTGACAACTTTATCGCTGTTTCTGGGCCTTTTTGCATCGGTAAAAAAGAGTCCCTGGCAAAACACTTGAATCTCCATCGGGCAACCCTGCCACTGTTTTTATGGGGCTTAAGGCATCCACTTCCGGTGGTGCGCTTATAGACCATGTGTGTCTGAATGCAACAAGTGTGCTCAAAACGCAGTGCTACCACGTTTATTTTTCTGAACACCTGCCCGCAACCGTAAAATCCTCATAAATACTGGGCTTCAAGCCCTTGTTTATAGAGGCTTGACGCATTCCTTCGCATGGTGTTGCCGCAGTCAGGTTCGCCCCGGACAATCGAAAACGTTACCGGTTCACCCCACCAGTGAGTATTTGGCGGATACCCTGACGCACTCAGCGTAGACGTGCTGTACGGTTTTGGTGCAAAAATTTTACAGGCTGTTCCAGATTCATTCAGTTTTAAGGCCAATTTGTGCGTTTCATGTTGCTTTACGGTCATTTCACCTGGTTCAAAGGCTTGGTGAGTTCCGTCGTGGTGCGCGACAGCAAAAAATGTCCGCCATCAGAGCGCAGGTAATGAGGGCCGGTACGTAGTCGCCGTGAAGCTCGGCGCATTCGCAGGTATGCTGCTGTCCTGTCGCTTGGTGCGTCGTCCATACAGAGGGCCGCCAAGCTGAATTATGTAGATCAGCCGGGAGTGCGCGCAGTGTTTGCTTTAGATTCACGACTTCAACAGGACACTCTGGTCATCGGTGATTTCCCGCTGTGCCGACTGCTGCTGTCCAACGACTGCAACTACCCGTGGTTCATCCTGGTGCCACGCCGCGACGATATCAGCGAGTTGTTTCAGTTGGATGTCGCCGACCAGCAGCAGTTGTGGCAGGAAACCACTGCACTGGCTGAGCTGCTCAAGGATTTGTTCGACGCTGACAAGCTCAACGTCGCGACCTTGGGTAACGTGGTCAGCCAGTTGCACATGCATGTGATTGTGCGCAAGCGCGATGACGCAGCCTGGCCGGCGCCAGTCTGGGGCAAGCATCCGGCCAAGCCGTATAGCACAGAGCAGTTGGCCGCCATCCGCGAGCGGTTGCGCCTTGTGTTGACAGAACACTTCACGTTTCTGGAGGGCTGAGGCATGAGCCAGGAACTGCAAGATCGCGTTACCGATCTGGAAAGCCGTCTGGCATTTCAGGATGACACCATTCAGGCACTGAATGACGTGCTGGTGGAGCAACAGCGCGTGGTCGAGCGTCTGCGGTTGCAGATGACGGCGTTGCTCAGGCGCCAGGAGGAAATGTCGGGGCAGTTCGAATCCTCTGAGGAAGAGGCGCCGCCGCCACACTATTGAGTTTGGCGCGCTTTTGAGCAGGCATGAAAAAACCGCGAACAGCCAGGCTGCTCGCGGTTTTTTTTGGAGCTGAGGATCAGCGGCGCGGCAGGGCGGCGATCACGTCCTCGGCTTGCAGGCCTTTGTCCCGGTTCATCACCGAGAACTCCACGCGCTGGCCTTCGACCAGAACGCGGTGGCCTTCGCCACGGATGGCGCGAAAGTGCACGAAAATATCGTCACCGGAGTCCCGGGAGATAAAACCGAAGCCTTTGGAAGTGTTGAACCACTTCACGGTGCCAGTATCGCGGTTGCTCATGTCATAGCTGGTGGCCGCGGCGGCAGGTGAAGCGTGGTAAAAACTGACGGCCAGGTGCAATGCTACGGCGATCAGAGCAATCACCAGGCTGAACAGCACGGCTGGCTGACCGGCAATGACAGGCATCGGTGCGATCAGGGTCAGGGTTTGCAGGACGACAGTCAGCACCAGAAGTGCGCTGACCAGATTTTGCAGATGTTGGCGAGTGCCTTTGTTCCAGTACGGAATCACTGGAGCAATCACCAGGTTCAACAGGCCGAAAAAGGCCAGGTAGAGTGCATCGGGTTGTTGCAGGTAAGGTACGGCTTCGGATCTCAGGCTAGGTATGAAGGACAGCAGCAAAGCAGCTGCGCCCATTAGCAAGTGGACGATTTTCAACATTTTGATTGACTCACGTTATGAAGGCTCACAAGGAAGAGCTGAAGGCGCACGGTTCGCTTCGGAACAAAAAAGAGGCGTTGGACACGTACCCGGCATCAGCCTATGCGCAACGCCCGGAAAATAGGGCGTGGCGACACACTGCCTATTTAACAGCAAAGCCTGCAGCTACTCAAATCAGCCCGGCCAGCGGCAGCTGCCCGGTCGATTTGTCGCAGTGTGTAACGGCATTCGGGGCTGCGAGGTAGCGGCAGCCTTGCTAGAGTGGACCTGCACTTACTGGATGAATGAATTCAATCACCGTCAAGGGGGTATGCATGGCAATCGATATCGGTATCAGTGAAGAAGACCGCAAGTCCATCGTCGAGGGGCTCTCGCGTCTGCTGTCGGACACCTACGTGCTGTATCTGAAAACCCATAACTTCCACTGGAACGTCACCGGACCGATGTTCCGTACGCTGCATTTGATGTTCGAAGAGCAATACAACGAACTGGCCCTGGCCGTGGACTCGATTGCCGAGCGTATTCGCGCCTTGGGCTTTCCGGCGCCGGGTGCCTACGCCACCTATGCGCGGCTTTCTTCTATTAAAGAAGAAGAGGGCGTGCCGAGTGCCGAAGACATGATCAAGCAACTGGTTGCTGGTCAGGAAGCAGTGACACGCACTGCGCGAGGTATTTTTCCGTTGCTGGACAAGGTCAGTGACGAGCCAACCGCCGACCTGTTGACTCAGCGGATGCAGGTCCATGAAAAAACCGCGTGGATGTTGCGCGCGTTGCTCGAAGGCTGATGAGCCGGGCGCGCGGAAAGCCCTGGAGAAAGGGACGTCCGCGTGCTTCTTCAGTTCTTACTGTTGGCGTCGGCTTATCCTACGCAGATGGGCAAATAGTCATCTGGATATAACTTTGCGTCTGCGCTTTTATAGAGGCAACAGGATGTTGCCTTAATAAAAAGCAGAGATGGCAAAGGAGTGTCAACGTTATGGTAGGTGGAGACAGGCGAAGCGAACATGGCGCTTCGCAACAGGAAATAAAGGTCGACCCGTTTGTCAGTGAGTTCGACATCGAATTGATCCGGCCCTTGTCCAGATCGATCCGCTTGAACGGTTTTGCGACCTGCCTGAGGCTGGAGCAGGTCTATTGGAACATCCTTGGTCGCATGGCCGAGGACTGCGGTTGTTCAGTCAGTACGCTGTTGTCTCACGTGGATCGGGAAGTGCACTTGCGCCATGGCGGGGTGAAAAACTTCAGCGGTCTGGTGCGGGTGGTGTGTGTGATGAATGGCCTCAAGGATGCCCCGGCGCCCATTGCGCTCTGAAAGGGCTCCACTTGAAATGACATTGCGGGCTGTGCAGTCTTACGGCTGCACAGCCCGCATTTAATGGATATAATCTCGCTCTTTCGCCGCAGAGCCCTGCTCGCGGTGGCATTCCGATCGCCGAGACAGCCTCATGCCGATGTACGATTACCAATGTGCTTCCTGTGGTCATCAAATGGAAGCCATTCAAAAGATCAGTGATGCACCGCTGGTCGACTGCCCTGCCTGCCAGGCGCCAGAGCTCAAGAAACAACTGTCCATGCCGGGTTTCCGACTCAGCGGCAGCGGTTGGTACGAAACCGATTTCAAGACCGGCGCGAAGAAGAATCTGGCCGGTGGCGACAAATCTGACTAGGGTTCATGACCTGAGTCCAATGACACACGTGTGATGCCGGATGGCTTGAATACGCCGGGATCTCCACCGAATTTCGAATTACGAGAAGCGAAACCACTACCATGATGCGCAGCCATTATTGCGGCCAATTGAACGAAAGCCTGGAAGGCCAGGAAATTACCCTTTGCGGATGGGTTCACCGTCGCCGCGACCATGGCGGGGTGATTTTCCTCGATATCCGTGATCGTGATGGTCTGGCTCAGGTAGTGTTCGATCCAGACCGCGCTGAAAGCTTCGCCGCCGCTGACCGTGTGCGTAGCGAGTACGTGGTGAAGATCACCGGCAAGGTTCGCCTGCGTCCGGCCGGTGCCACCAACGCCAACATGGCGTCGGGCATGATCGAAGTGCTGGGTTACGAACTGGAAGTGCTGAACGAGTCGGAAACCCCGCCGTTCCCGCTGAACGAGTTCTCCGACGTCGGCGAAGAAACCCGTCTGCGCTATCGCTTCCTGGACCTGCGTCGTCCGGAAATGGCCGAGAAGCTGCGTCTGCGTTCGCGCATGACCACCAGCATCCGTCGCTTCCTCGACGAAAACGGCTTCCTTGACGTTGAAACGCCGATCCTGACCCGCGCCACTCCTGAAGGCGCGCGTGACTATCTGGTGCCTAGCCGCACCCACGCAGGCTCGTTCTTTGCCCTGCCGCAGTCGCCGCAACTGTTCAAACAACTGCTGATGGTTGCCGGTTTCGACCGTTACTACCAGATCGCCAAGTGCTTCCGTGACGAAGACCTGCGCGCTGACCGTCAGCCGGAATTCACCCAGATCGACATCGAGACTTCGTTCCTCGATGAAAAAGAGATCATGGGCCTGACCGAGCAAATGATCCGCAACCTGTTCAAGGAAGTGCTGGATCTGGAATTCGGCGAATTCCCGCACATGACTTTCGAAGAAGCCATGCGCCGTTACGGTTCCGACAAGCCGGACCTGCGTATTCCGCTGGAACTGGTAGACGTTGCCGATCAACTGAAAGAAGTTGATTTCAAGGTGTTCAGCGGCCCGGCCAACGACCCGAAATGCCGTATCGCGGCACTGCGCGTTCCAGGCGGGGCGAGCATGCCGCGCAAGCAGATCGACGACTACACCAAGTTCGTCGGCATCTACGGTGCCAAGGGCCTGGCGTACATCAAGGTCAACGAGCGTGCTGCCGGCGTTGATGGCCTGCAATCGCCAATCGTGAAAAACATCCCGCTGGACAACCTCAATGCGATCCTTGATCGCGTTGGCGCAGTTGACGGCGACATCGTGTTCTTCGGCGCCGACAAGGCGAAAATCGTCAGCGAAGCCCTGGGCGCGCTGCGGATCAAGCTGGGTCACGACCTGAACCTGCTGACCTGCAAGTGGGCACCGATGTGGGTCATCGACTTCCCGATGTTCGAAGAGAACGATGACGGCAGCTTCTCCGCGCTGCACCACCCGTTCACCGCACCGAAGTGCTCGCCGGAAGAGCTCGAAGCCAACCCGGCTGGCGCTCTGTCCCGTGCCTACGACATGGTGCTGAACGGCACCGAGCTGGGTGGCGGTTCGATCCGTATCCACCGCAAGGAAATGCAGCAAGCGGTATTCCGTCTGCTGGGTATCAACGAAGCCGAGCAGGAAGAGAAATTCGGCTTCCTGCTCGATGCACTGAAGTACGGTGCACCGCCGCACGGTGGTCTGGCCTTCGGTCTGGACCGTCTGGTGATGCTGATGACCGGCGCCCAGTCGATCCGTGAAGTGATCGCCTTCCCGAAAACCCAGAGTGCTGCCGACGTGATGACGCAAGCGCCGGGTGTGGTGGACGCCAAGGCCTTGCGCGAATTGCACATTCGTTTGCGCGAAACGCCAAAGGCTGAGTAAGACGGGCCTGAAGGCGCATCTTCGGATGCGCCTTTTTTCTTTCTGTAAAGACTGAAAACCGGTCGAGATTTTTTGTTTGCTGGCCGCTGCGAGAGCAGGGCGGGCAACGTTTCAAAGAGAATTCGGAGCGAGATATGGCGGGTCATTCGAAGTGGGCGAACATCAAGCACCGCAAAGAACGTCAGGATGCCAAGAAAGGCAAAATCTTCACCAAGTGGATTCGTGAACTGACTGTCGCTGCTCGTCAGGGCGGTGGCGATCCGGGCTCCAACCCACGCTTGCGTCTGGCGCTGGACAAGGCCCTAGGCGCGAACATGAGCCGCGACATCATTGATCGTGCGGTTGCCCGTGGCGCAGGCGCTGCCGACACCGACGATATGGTCGAACTGACCTACGAAGGCTACGGCCCGGGCGGCGTGGCGGTGATGGTCGAGTGCATGACCGACAACCGCAACCGCACCGCTGCGGCCGTGCGTCATGCGTTCAGCAAGTGCGGTGGTAATCTGGGTACCGACGGTTCTGTGGCGTATCTGTTCGAACGCAAGGGGCAAATCTCCTTTGCGCCGGGCGTTGATGAAGACGCGCTGATCGAAGCGGCAATGGAAGCCGACGCCGATGACGTGGTCACCCACGAAGACGGCTCGATCGACGTGTTCACCTCGTTCTCCAGCTTCTATGCCGTGCGTAACGCGCTGGAAGCGGCGGGCTTCAAGGGTGATGACGCGGAAATCGTCATGCAGCCGACCACCAGTGCCGAACTGGATCTGGAAGGTGCCGAGAAGGTGCTCAAGCTGATCGACATGCTTGAGGATCTGGATGACGTGCAGAACGTCTATTCCAACGCGGACATTCCGGAAGAAGTGGCTGCTCAGCTCGGTTAAGAGCGGCTACGATTCAATGTGGGAGCTGGCTTGCCAGCGATGGCGTCGGCACATCAGGCAATGGTGGTGCCTGACACTCCGTCATCGCTGGCCAGCCAGCTCCCACATTTGTTTTTGTGTTACTTCGAGCCAGCAGGCCTATGACTTTAATTCTTGGTATTGACCCCGGTTCGCGCATCACCGGTTACGGCATTGTTCGCGATACCGGGCGCGGCGGCTGCATCTACGTGGCTTCGGGTTGTATTCGTACCGGCGCCGGCGAGCTGCATGAGCGCCTGCAAATCGTTTATCGCGGCGTACGCGAGATCATTCAGACTTACGGCCCGGTCACCATGGGCATCGAAAAAGTGTTCATGGCAAAAAACGCCGATTCGGCGCTGAAGCTCGGGCAGGCCCGCGGTGCTGCCATTGTCGCGGGAGCCGAAGAGAGCCTGGAGATTGCCGAGTACACCGCAACCCAGGTCAAGCAGGCCGTGGTCGGTACCGGCGCCGCCAATAAAGAACAAGTGCAGATGATGGTCATGCACATGCTCAAGCTGACCAGCAAACCGCAGATCGATGCTTCCGACGCCCTGGCGATTGCCATTTGTCACGCCCACACCCGTTCCAGCCTGTTGCCGCATGGCTTGGGAACGGCACGCAGTCGTGGCGGGCGCCTGCGTCTCTGATAGCATCAGCATCAATTTTCCGGAAACGGAGTTTCGCGCCTGAGTCGTCGGCCTGAAGCTTTCCTTCCGTCAGTCGCCAGCCCACGCTGGCCAACGCTCAAGGATCTGAAACGTGATTGGACGCTTGCGCGGCACCTTGGCTGAGAAACAGCCGCCGCACCTGATTCTCGATGTAAACGGCCTCGGGTATGAGCTGGAAGTGCCCATGACTACCCTTTATCGTCTGCCGTCGGTCGGTGAACCGCTGACCTTGCACACCCATTTGGTCGTACGCGAAGACGCGCAGTTACTCTATGGCTTCGCCGGCAAGCGTGAGCGAGACTTTTTTCGCGAGTTGATCCGTCTCAATGGTGTCGGGCCGAAATTGGCCTTGGCATTGATGTCGAGCCTGGAAGTCGATGAGCTGATCCGCTGCGTGCAATCCCAGGACACCTCGGCGCTGACCAAGGTGCCGGGTGTCGGCAAGAAGACCGCCGAGCGTCTGCTGGTTGAGCTGAAGGACCGCTTCAAGGCCTGGGAAACCTCGCCGGCAATGTTTGCGCTGGTGCCGAACCAGCCTGACGGCCCGGCTCCGGTCAATACCGCCGAAAACGATGCGGTCAGCGCGCTGATTTCGCTGGGTTACAAACCGCAGGAAGCGAGCAAGGCGATTTCCGCGATCAAGGACAAGAATTTGAGCAGTGAAGACATGATCCGCCGCGCCCTGAAGGGAATGATTTAAGTGATTGAAGCTGATCGTCTGATCACCGCTGCGCACAGCCCGCGTGAGCGTGAAGAAGTCCAGGATCGGGCCATTCGCCCGGTCAGTCTGGCCGAGTACATTGGCCAGCCGACTGTCCGCGAGCAGATGGAACTGTTCATCCAGGCCGCCCGTGGCCGCAACGAATCCCTCGATCACACGCTGATCTTCGGCCCGCCGGGTCTGGGCAAGACCACGCTCGCCAACATCATCGCCCAGGAAATGGGCGTATCGATCAAGAGCACTTCGGGCCCTGTGCTTGAGCGCCCGGGCGATCTGGCTGCACTGTTGACCAATCTTGAGCCGCACGACGTGCTGTTCATCGATGAAATTCATCGTCTGTCGCCCATCGTCGAAGAAGTGTTGTACCCGGCGATGGAAGACTTCCAGCTCGACATCATGATCGGTGAAGGGCCGGCGGCGCGTTCGATCAAGCTTGATCTGCCACCGTTCACCCTGGTCGGGGCAACCACTCGCGCCGGCATGCTGACCAATCCGTTGCGTGACCGATTCGGTATCGTCCAGCGTCTGGAGTTCTACAGCACTGCGGATCTGTCGACGATCGTCAGTCGCTCGGCGAATATTCTTGGTTTGCCGCTGGACCCGGAAGGTGCTTTCGAGATCGCGCGACGTGCCCGTGGTACGCCACGGATCGCCAACCGCTTGTTGCGTCGGGTGCGTGATTTCGCCGAAGTCCGCGCCAAGGGCCACATCACCAAGTCCGTTGCGGACCTGGCGTTGAACCTGCTGGACGTCGACGAACACGGCTTCGATCATCAGGATCGGCGCTTGCTGCTGACCATGATCGAGAAGTTCGATGGCGGCCCGGTAGGTATCGACAGCCTGGCGGCAGCCATCAGTGAAGAGCGCCATACCATTGAAGACGTGCTGGAGCCGTACCTGATTCAGCAGGGCTACATCATGCGCACGCCACGGGGCAGGGTGGTCACGCGGCATGCGTATCTGCATTTCGGTTTAAACATTCCGTCACGAATGGGTGAGATGCCCGTGGTAGACGAGTTCCTCGATGCAGTAGACGATTAGTACACATCGATTTGCGATTTATTCAGCGTTTGTACTGTCACAGGACGGTACTTTTGCGCTAGGGCGCTTAAAGAATGAAAAAACAGTTGTCTGGCCGGATTGGCAACCTGAGGAGTAAGCACTAGAGTATGCGCGCGCAAAACGGGCTTGAGCCGTTCGCACATCGTTGTCGCGTTTATTACGAGGACACCGATGCGGGCGGCATCGTGTATTACGTTAATTACCTCAAGTTTATGGAACGGGCTCGAACCGAGCGGCTCCGCGAGCTGGGCTTTGCCCAGTCGGCGCTGGCAGGTGAGGACCTGTTGTTTGTCGTGCATTCCAGCGAAGCGCGCTACCACGCGCCGGCGCGACTGGACGACGAGCTTCTGGTAAGTGCAGATGTAATCGAATTGAACCGTGCCAGCCTGCGCTTCAAACAGCAGGTCAGGCGGGCAACGGATAATGTGCTGCTCTGTGAAGGGCAGTTTTTGGTGGCCTGTGTGCGCACCGACAGTTTGAAACCCCGGGCCCTTCCCGAAGACTTGCGTGCGGCCTTCGCCGACGCGGTCGGCCCGGGTACACACTCAAAGCAGGAGATAAAGCGTGGAAGCTAACGTCGTCGACCATTCCTCCATGTGGAGCCTGGTCAGCAATGCCAGCATCGTGGTGCAGTTGGTAATGCTGATTCTGGTGGCCGCATCGGTGACCTCATGGATCATGATCTTTCAGCGCAGCAATCTGCTGCGCGCCGGTCGACGCGCCCTGGAGAGCTTCGAAGAGCGCTTCTGGTCGGGTATCGACCTGTCCAAGCTGTACCGTCAGGCGGGCAGCAACCCTGATCCGGATTCGGGTGTGGAGCAGATTTTCCGCGCCGGCTTCAAGGAATTCTCCCGTCTGCGTCAGCAGCCAGGCGTTGATCCTGAAGCGGTCATGGAAGGCGTGGCGCGTGCCATGCGCGTTGCCATCTCCCGCGAAGAAGAGAAGCTCGAGCAGAGCCTGCCATTCCTCGCCACCGTTGGTTCGGTCAGCCCGTATATCGGCCTGTTCGGTACCGTATGGGGCATCATGAACTCCTTCCGTGGTCTGGCCAGCGCTCAACAAGCGACTCTGGCGACCGTGGCTCCGGGTATCGCCGAAGCCCTGATCGCCACCGCGATCGGTCTGTTCGCCGCAATCCCGGCCGTTATCGCCTACAACCGTTTTGCTGCCCGCAGTGAAACCTTGCTGGGCCGCTACTACACCTTCGCCGATGAGTTCCAGGCGATCCTGCACCGCAAAGTGCACACCAGCGAAGAATAAGCAGGTAAATCCCAATGGCTTTAATCGCTCGAGCGCGCAAAAAGCGCAAGCCGGTCGCCGAGATGAACGTGGTGCCATACATCGACGTGATGCTGGTACTGCTGGTCATCTTCATGGTGACTGCGCCGATGCTCAATCAGGGCGTGAAAGTTGATCTGCCCAAGGTTTCCAGCGAAGCCTTGCCGCAGGACAACAACACTCAGGTCCTGACCATTTCGATCAAGGCTGACAAGACCTATTACTGGAACCTTGGCAGCGAAGTCGACACCGAGAAGCAACAGGACAGGGCGATGACCCTGCCACAGATGACCGATGCGGTGACCAAGATCATTCGTGCCGGTACTGAAGGCGGCAAGCGTACGCAAGTGTTCATCCGCGGTGACAAAACCGTCGATTATGGTTCCGTCATGGGCGCCATGGGCGGGCTGCAGAAAGCCGGGGTCGGTAATGTTGGCTTGATTACCGAGGCGCCCTGATGCAGCAACAGCGAGAGCCGTCCGCCTCGGAAAGCTACTTCTGGCCTAGTGTTCTGGCAATTGTCCTGCACGTGCTGGTATTCGGCATGCTGTTCGTCAGTTTCGCCTTCACACCGGAGCTGCCGCCGGCCAAGCCGATTGTCCAGGCGACCCTGTACCAACTGAAATCGAAAAGTCAGGCAACCACCCAGACCAATCAGAAGATTGCGGGTGAGGCGAAGAAATCCGCCGCGCGTCAGACCGAAGTCGAGCAGATGGAACAGAAAAAGGTCGAGCAGGAAGCGGTGAAAGCTGCGGAACAAAAGAAAGAAGAAGCGGCTCAAAAGGCCGAGGAAGCCAAGAAGGCTGATGAGGCGAAGAAAACGGACGAGGCGAAAAAGGCAGATGATGCCAAGAAAGCCGACGACGCGAAGAAAGCCGAAGCCAAAAAGGTCGAAGAGAAACAATTGGCTGATATAGCCAAGAAGAAGGCTGAAGAAGAGGCCAAGGAAGAAGCCAAGAAAGAGGCTGCTGAAGAGGCCAAGAAGAAGATCGTCGAAGACGCGAAGAAGAAAGCCGCCGAAGACGCCAAGAAGAAAGCTGAAGCTGAAGAGGCGAAGAAGAAAATCGCCGAAGACGCGAAGAAGAAAGCTGCTGCCGATGCTGCGAAGAAGAAATCGCAGGATGCGGCGCGTAAATCTACCGAAGACAAAAAGGCTCAGGCCTTGGCAGATTTGCTTTCCGACACGCCGCAGCGCCAGCAGGCCTTGGCTGATGAGCAGGGCGATGAAGTCGCGGGCAGTTTCGATGACCTGATTCGTGCGCGAGCAGCGGAAGGTTGGGCTCGTCCACCTTCGGCACGCAAAGGCATGTCGGTCGAGCTGCGAATCGGCATGTTGCCGGACGGTACGGTGACTTCGGTCAGCGTGATCAAATCCAGTGGCGACGGTCCGTTCGATGCTTCGGCAGTCGCATCGGTCAAGAATATTGGACGATTGACGGAAATGCAGGGAATGAAGCCGAGCGATTTCGCTCCGTATCGTTCATTCAAGATGACATTCACACCTGAGGATTTAGCCTTGTGAGAAACCTTCTTCGAGGAATGCTGGTAGTGATCTGCTGTATGGCAGGGTTCGCGGCGGCAGATGAAAAGAACATTCTGGTCACCAGCGGTAGCGATCGGGCCACTCCGATCGCTGTTGTACCGTTCGGTTTCCAGGGCGGCGCTGTGCTGCCGGATGACATGGCCGAAATCATTGGTAACGATTTGCGTAACTCGGGCTACTACTCGCCGATTCCTAAGCAAAACATGATCAGCCAGCCAAGCCAGCCGAGCGAAATCATCTTCCGTGACTGGAAGGCGGTAGGTGCTCAATACATGATGGTCGGCAGCATCGCTCCGGCGGGCGGTCGCCTGCAGGTGCAATGGGCGCTGTTCAACGTTGCTACCGAACAGAAAGTGGCCGACGGCAGCGTTTCCGGTACGACCGAGCAGTTGCGCGACATGGCGCACTTCATCGCTGACCAGTCGTTCGAAAAACTCACCGGTATTCCGGGCGCGTTTTCGACTCGTCTGCTGTACGTGACGGCTGAGCGCTTCTCCGAGAAGAACACCCGCTACACCCTGCAGCGTTCGGACTACGACGGCGCCCGCGCTGTCACTCTGTTGCAATCGCGCGAGCCGATCCTGTCGCCGCGTTTCGCACCGGATGGCAAGCGTATCGCCTACGTGTCGTTCGAGCAGAAGCGTCCGCGCATCTTCATGCAGAACATCGACACTGGTCGCCGTGAGCAGATCACCAACTTCGAAGGCCTGAACGGCGCGCCTGCCTGGTCGCCGAATGGTGATCGTCTGGCGTTCGTGCTGTCGAAAGACGGCAACCCGGATATCTACGTGATGAATCTTGCTTCACGTCAGATCAACCGCGTGACCGCAGGTCCTGGCATCAACACCGAACCGTACTGGGGCAAGGATGGTTCGACCATCTACTTCACGTCCGACCGTGGTGGCAAGCCTCAGATCTACAAGACCAGCGCAAGTGGTGGCGGTGCCGAACGTGTAACGTTCATCGGTAACTACAACGCCAACCCGAAGCTTTCGGCGGATGAAAAGACTTTGGTGATGATCCATCGTCAGGATGGCTTCACCAATTTCAAGGTGGCAGCTCAGGATTTGCAGCGAGGTAGTGTAAAGATCCTCACTGATAGCACTCTGGACGAGTCACCTACTGTTGCGCCCAACGGCACCATGGTAATCTACGCCACCCGCCAGCAGGGCCGGGGAGTCTTGATGCTCGTGTCCATTAATGGACGCGTTAGGCTCCCGCTTCCTACCGCTCAAGGCGAAGTCAGAGAACCGTCCTGGTCCCCTTACCTGAAGTGAGCGGGCGCTACACGTTTTACTTAACACACTGGGGTTCATTAGGAGTTTCACGATGGAAATGCTGAAGTTTGGTAAATTTGCTGCGCTGGCTCTGGCCATGGCTGTAGCTGTAGGTTGCTCGTCCAAAGGCGGCGACAACGCCGGTGAAGGCGCTGTTGATCCAAACGCTGGTTACGGCGCAAACACTGGTGCCGTTGACGGTTCCCTGAGCGAAGAAGCTGCTCTGCGCGCAATCACCACCTTCTACTTCGAATACGACAGCTCGGACCTGAAGCCAGAAGCCATGCGCGCTCTGGACGTTCACGCCAAAGACCTGAAAGCAAACGGCGCTCGCGTTGTTCTGGAAGGCAACACCGACGAACGTGGTACTCGTGAGTACAACATGGCACTGGGCGAGCGTCGTGCGAAAGCCGTTCAACGCTACCTGGTACTGCAAGGTGTTTCCCCAGCTCAGCTGGAACTGGTTTCCTACGGCGAAGAGCGTCCAGTTGCTACCGGCAACGACGAGCAGTCCTGGGCTCAAAACCGTCGCGTCGAACTGCGTAAGTAATTCGATATGCGAACGTGCCGTCGTGCTGTAACTGTTCTGGCTCTCAGCCTCGCGCCGCTTGCGGTGTGGGCTGCGGTTCCTGTGGTCGATGACAACTCCGGTTATAACAATAGCGGGAGCAGTTATCCGCCTGCAGGTTACGGTACGAACGGCGCCTACGCCGGGGGAGGGGTTTCGGCCCCTGCCTCTGCGCAGGGCATGCTGTTCAACCAATTGCAACAGATGCAGGATCAGATTTCGCGCCAGCAAGGCGTGATCGAAGAACTGCAGAATCAAGTTGCGCGCATGAAGCAGGAATCCCTGGAGCGATACCAGGATCTTGATCGGCGCATAGGAACCGGCGGTGCACCTGCCGCGACTCCTGAGAATTCTTCTGCCGGTGGCGATGCAAGTGCTGCTGCCGGTGCTGCCGCTGGCGCCGGGGCTGCTGCTGCCCAGGCACCTGCTGCAAGTAGCGAACCGGGTGATCCGGCCAAGGAAAAGCTGTATTACGATGCGGCTTTCGACCTGATCAAAGCGAAGGATTTCGACAAGGCCAGCCAGGCCTTCTCGGCATTCCTGCGTAAATACCCGAACAGCCAGTACGCGGGCAACGCTCAGTACTGGTTAGGCGAAGTAAACCTGGCGAAAGGCGATCTGCAAGGTGCAGGTCAGGCATTTGCCAAGGTTTCGCAGTTGTATCCCAAGCACGCCAAAGTGCCGGATTCGCTGTACAAGCTGGCTGATGTAGAGCGCCGCCTCGGTCATACCGACAAGGTCAAAGGCATTCTGCAACAGGTGGTTTCCCAGTATCCGGGGACTTCCGCCGCTCAGTTGGCCCAACGCGATCTGCAACGCATGTAAGGCTGTTTGAGTCGTTTTGAAGAAACCCGCACTTTTTGCGGGTTTTTTCGTTAGAATTCACACCCTTTTTCTGAAACACGCTTCTGGTGGTCTACGCGTTGGCGGGATTGCCCTGAAGTGCCTGACGGAGGCGGACAGCCTGTTTAGCTGTTACGCCCGTGGCGACTATGCAAGACACATTGAGAATCACCGAAGTTTTCTACTCTTTGCAGGGGGAAACGCGGACTGCCGGGCTGCCCACTGTTTTTGTGCGCCTGACCGGTTGCCCATTGCGTTGCCAATACTGCGACAGCGCCTACGCGTTCACTGGCGGCACCGTCCGCACCCTCGACGATATCCTTGAGCAAGTAGCCGGATTTCGTCCGCGCTATGTATGTGTCACCGGCGGCGAGCCGTTGGCGCAACCCAATGCCATCCCATTGCTCAAGCAGTTGTGCGACGCCGGTTATGAAGTCTCACTGGAAACCAGTGGGTCTATCGACATCTCGGCAGTAGATTCGCGGGTCAGTCGAGTTGTCGACTTGAAGACCCCGGGGTCGAAAGAATCTCACCGCAACCGCTACGAAAACATTGATCTGCTGACACCCAGCGATCAGGTGAAGTTTGTCATCTGCTCGCGGGAAGACTACGACTGGTCGGTTTCGAAACTGATTCAGTACGGTCTCGATCGACGTGCGGGTGAAGTGCTGTTCTCCCCAAGTCATCATGACCTCAATGCCAGGGATCTGGCGGACTGGGTGGTGGCGGACAACCTGCCAGTGCGGTTGCAATTGCAGCTGCATAAATATCTATGGAATGACGAGCCGGGGCGCTGAAATGACTGAACAACTGAACACCACCGAAAAACGTGCAGTGATCCTGTTGTCTGGCGGCCTGGACTCGGCCACGGTCGTGGCGATGGCTCGTGCCGAAGGCTACGCCTGCTACACCATGAGTTTTGACTACGGTCAGCGTTCTCACGCAGAACTGCACGCTGCTGCACGTGTGTCCCGTGATCTGGGCGCGGTCGAACACAAAGTGATTGGCCTGAACCTCGATGGCGTGGGCGGCTCGGCCCTGACCGATACCAGCATCGACATTCCGGAAGAGTTGGGCGAAGGCATTCCGGTGACTTACGTGCCTGCACGCAACACCGTGTTCCTGTCTTTGGCATTGGGCTGGGCTGAAGTGCTCGGTGCACGCGACATCTTTATCGGCGTCAATGCGGTGGACTATTCCGGCTATCCGGATTGCCGTCCCGAGTTCATCGAGTCTTTCGAACGCATGGCTAATCTGGCGACCAAGGCTGGCGTGGAAGGTAATGGCTTCCGCATTCAGGCTCCGTTGCAGAACCTGAGCAAGGCGCAGATCGTTCAGGCGGGCGTGAAGCTTGGCGTTGATTACGGGCTGACCGTTTCCTGCTATCAGGCCGACGATAACGGCCGTGCATGCGGTAAATGCGACAGCTGCCGACTACGTTCGGAAGGCTTTGCGGCGGCTGGTGTAAGCGACCCAACACCTTATTTTTGATTATTTTCAAATTAGGTGTTGAATAGTCCTTAAAAATCAGTATTATACGCGCCACCACACAGCGGGTCGTTAGCTCAGTTGGTAGAGCAGTTGGCTTTTAACCAATTGGTCGTAGGTTCGAATCCCACACGACCCACCATTTTTGGCGGTTTAGAAAATCCGGAAGGCCCACGCAAGTGAGGATTTCCGGGTTTTTTTTTGCCTGCGATTCGGGCGCCTTTCCTTTCAGCATTGCCTGCGCTGACACAGGTCAGAATCATCTTTTGTATCAACGGGATATTCTGTAGCCTTGCGCAGCTTCAACGCTGTCCGTGCCTGATAAAACTCACTCTCCCGGCGGTGCCCTCAAGTGGTCCGGAGCCGGGTGTATACTCGACTTTCGCGCGAAAGCGCCTGCAGGTCTTGCGAACATGACGCAGATTTCCGAACGCCTTCTGGTTCAAGCTCACCTCGACGCCAAACAGCCTAAACCGCTGACGGTCGAGGAAGAGGCTTACTACCGTTCTGCCATCGCCGCCGAGCTCAAGGCTCAGGACGCGGTGCTGGTTGCCCACTTCTATTGTGATCCGGTGATTCAGGCCTTGGCCGAAGAAACCGGTGGCTGTGTTTCCGATTCCCTGGAAATGGCTCGCTTCGGCAATGCCCATCCTGCCAAGACAGTGGTTGTCGCTGGCGTGAAGTTCATGGGCGAAACCGCGAAGATTCTCAACCCGGAAAAACGTGTACTGATGCCGACCCTGGACGCGACTTGCTCGCTGGATCTGGGTTGCCCGGTGGACGAGTTCTCGGCGTTCTGCGATCAACACCCGGAACGCACGGTGGTGGTCTATGCCAACACCTCTGCGGCTGTTAAGGCGCGGGCCGACTGGGTCGTGACTTCAAGCTGCGCACTGGAAATCGTCGAAAGCCTGATGGATAACGGCGAAACGATCATCTGGGGCCCGGACAAGCACTTGGGCACCTACATTCAGCGCAAGACCGGCGCCGACATGCTGCTGTGGGACGGTGCCTGCATCGTTCACGAGGAGTTCAAGTCCAAGCAGCTTGAAGACATGAAAGCGCTGTACCCGGACGCGGCCATTCTGGTGCACCCGGAATCGCCGACGGCGGTGATCGAACTGGCGGACGCCGTCGGTTCCACCAGCCAGTTGATTGCCGCCGCTCAATCGTTGCCGAACAAGACGCTGATCGTAGCCACTGACCGTGGCATCTTCTACAAGATGCAGCAGTTGTGCCCGGACAAGGTCTTCATTGAGGCGCCAACCGCCGGTAACGGCGCTGCCTGCCGCAGTTGCGCACATTGCCCGTGGATGGCCATGAACACCCTTGAGCGCACGCTCAAGAGCTTGAAGGAAGGGACGAACGAGATCTTTGTTGATCCGGCGTTGATTCCGCAGGCGATTCGGCCTTTGAAGCGCATGCTGGACTTCACCCAGGCGGCGCGGATGAAGCTGGCCGGTAACGCTTAAGCAGTAAAACTGTAGGAGTGAGCCTGCTCGCGATAGCGGTGTGTCAGCAAACGCATTTGTTGACGGACACACCGTTATCGCGAGCAGGCTCACTCCTACATTGGTTTATGGCGTTTGCAGGTTATTTGGTCTTCTTCGGAATCCGCACTACGCGGGTATCGGAATAGATGTCATGCCAGGTGCGCTTCTGCTTGTCGTACAGCGACCAGAAGAACCCAAGCCCGACGCACAACCACGAAGCAATCGATACCATGAACCTCAGCAGCGCCTGCCATAGGCTGATCGCGCTGCCATCGGCGTTCTGCACACGAATCCCCCACACCTGCATGCCCAGCGTCTGTCCGCCATGGGTCCAGAACTTGGCGAAGAACGCGAACAACACTAATAGCAGCACGGTGGAGTAGAGCGGGTCGCCGTCAAGTTTGCCGGCATCGGTCATCACCCGCAGGCGCTCTTCACCAATAATCGCTGCCTGGATCATCTTGTAGATGCCACCCGTAACGATCAGCAGTGCAGTGCACAACAGAAAGTCGTAGAACATCGCTGCCAGGCGACGGCCGAGGCCGACGGTGGGAAAGTCGCCCTGGGGAGTGAGCAGGTTTTTCGACATGGCGGCCTCTGGACGCGAAATGAAGCGCCATTTTACGGATTCGCGCACACAAAAAAGCCCCTGATATCAATATCAGGGGCTTTTTCGTTACAGAAGATTAGCCTTCTGCTTGAACTTCGTCAGCCTGCATGCCTTTTTGGCCCTGCACTGCAACGAAGGTCACTTTCTGGCCTTCTTTCAGGCTTTTGAAGCCGTTGCCCTGAATGGCGCGGAAATGCACGAACAGATCCGGACCGCTTTCTGGAGTGATAAAACCAAAACCTTTCTCGTCGTTAAACCACTTGACGGTACCGCTCTGACGTGTGGACATTTCTTATTTCCTTTGACGCATAAATTAATGACAGTCTCCTTCTCATGAAAGAGTACTGGGGCTGGTTGCAGGAGAGTAAGAAGACGTCGAACGGGATGTAGCTAACTTGTAGGCTACTGCCCAGGTCACGATTCAAAGCTGACCCATGCAAACACAGTGGACAAACTCTACGCCAACTACGGGAGAAAAAACAAGCCCTGCGAAGAGCCCGGTTTTGCTACGCTTGCTGGCAGTTAGTCAGTCCACTAGTGCTGGCTTATTCGATAAGCTTGTTCAGTTGCTTTCGAATGTTATAAGCCAAGTTCATATTCGAAACGGATGTAAGAAAATGCACTATTTTATGGCGATTGCGTTACACATTAGTGCACGCATAACGCAATCGCGTTACTTATAGAAACAGTCAATCAACCGCGATAGTAGCGTTGTGGAACAAATGGCATTTTGCTTACAAGCATTTGCACCTTTTTCCCACGAACGATGGCCCAGACTGGCGTGTCGAGGGTGATATAAGCCGTGTCGAGATAACCCATCGCCAACGGACCACCGAGCGTCGGACCGAAACCGCCGCTGCAGACGCTGCCGATGATCTCGCCGGCTTCGTTGACGATTTCTGCACCTTCACGGACCGGCGTGCGTTCTTGCGGCAACAGGCCGACGCGTTTGCGCGCTACACCGTTCTGTTGCTGGGCGAAGATGTTTTCCGCACCGGGGAAGCCACCAGCGCGTGCGCCATCAGCGCGACGCGGCTTGGAGATCGCCCACAGCAGGCTCGCTTCAATCGGCGTGGTTTCGGTGTTCATGTCGTGGCCGTAGAGGCACAGGCCGGCTTCCAGGCGCAGCGAGTCGCGAGCGCCAAGGCCAATCGCCTGGACTTCTGGCTCGGCGAGCAGGGCACGGGCGAGTTTTTCCGCATCAGCGGCGGGCACCGAGATTTCGAAACCGTCTTCACCGGTGTAGCCCGAACGGCTGACGAAGCAATCGACGCCAAGCAACTGCACGCGATTGAATTGCATGAAAGTCATCTTCGCCACTTCCGGCGCCAGGCGCGCGAGCACGGTGACAGCGGCCGGACCTTGCAGGGCGAGCAGGGCGCGTTCTTCGAACAACGGCGTGATGCTGCACTGGTCGCCGATGTGTTTTTGCAGGTGCGCCAGATCCTGATCCTTGCAGGCTGCGTTGACCACCAGGAACAGTTCGTCGTTACCGAGGTTGGCGACCATCAGGTCATCAAGGATGCCGCCATTGTCGTTGGTGAACATGGCGTAGCGCTGCATGCCTACCGGCAGGTCAATGATGTCCACCGGCACCAGGGTTTCCAGCGCTTTGGCGGCGTTGGCGCCGGTCAGACGGATCTGGCCCATGTGCGAGACATCAAACAGCCCGGCCTGTTCGCGGGTGTGCTGGTGCTCTTTCATCACGCCGAGCGGGTATTGCACCGGCATGTCGTAGCCGGCGAACGGCACCATGCGGGCGCCGAGTTCGATGTGCAGAGCGTGCAGCGGGGTTTTCGACAGTTGTTCGGTGGACATGCGGAGCTCCTTGAAAATGTGGGTTGGGGATCAGCATTCAATAATGTTGACCGCCAGACCGCCGCGGGCGGTCTCTTTGTATTTGCTTTTCATGTCGGCGCCGGTCTGGCGCATGGTGCGGATGACCTTGTCGAGCGAGACGAAATGCTGCCCGTCGCCGCGCAGGGCCATGCGTACCGCGTTGATCGCTTTCACCGAGCCCATCGCATTGCGCTCGATGCATGGCACCTGCACCAGCCCGCCAATCGGGTCGCAGGTCAGGCCGAGGTTATGTTCCATGCCGATCTCGGCGGCGTTCTCGACTTGCTGCACGCTGCCGCCGAGCACTTCGCACAAGGCGCCGGCGGCCATCGAACAGGCAACGCCGACTTCGCCTTGGCAACCGACTTCAGCACCGGAGATCGAGGCGTTTTCCTTGTACAGAATGCCGATGGCCGCTGCGGTCAGCAGGAATCGCACCACGCCGTCATCGTTGGCGCCGGGGATAAAGCGCATGTAGTAATGCAGCACGGCCGGAATGATCCCCGCCGCGCCATTGGTCGGTGCTGTGACCACGCGCCCGCCGTTGGCGTTTTCTTCGTTGACGGCCAGCGCGTAGAGGTTGACCCAGTCGAGTACCGACAATGGATCACGCAGTGCCGATTCCGGGTTCTTGCACAGTTGCCGATGCAACGCCGCTGCCCGCCGTTTGACCTTCAGGCCACCGGGCAGAATCCCTTCATTGCGGCAACCGGCCGCCACGCAGTCCTGCATTACCTGCCAGATTTTCAGCAGTCCGGCGCGAGTTTCTGCTTCGGGGCGCCAAGCGCTTTCGTTGGTCAGCATCACCTGACTGATCGACAGACCATAAGTGCTGCAATGACTGAGCAAATCCTTGGCGCTTTTGAACGGGAACGTCAGCGGTGTGGCGTCTTCGACGATACGGTCGGCGCCGGCGGCGTCTTCATCGACGACGAAACCGCCACCGACCGAGTAATACTCGCGACTGCGGATCTGAATCCCCGCCGCGTCGAACGCACGAAAAATCATGCCGTTGGGGTGATAGGCCAACGGCTTGCGGATCATCGCCAGATGTTCTTTCTCGTTGAACGCAATGCTCTGTTCGCCGAGCAGGTTCAGCCGGCCGTTGCTGCGAATTTCATGCAGACGCGCAGCGACGGTTTCAGTGTCGACGGTGTCCGGGTGTTCGCCTTCAAGGCCGAGCAGCACGGCTTTGTCGCTGCCGTGACCTTTGCCGGTGGCGCCGAGCGAGCCGTACAACTCGACACGCACGCTGGCGGTGGCACCGAGCAGGCTTTCCCGACGCAGGCCTTCAGCGAAACGCGCAGCAGCACGCATCGGGCCGACGGTGTGGGAACTGGAGGGGCCGATGCCAATCTTGAACAGGTCGAACACGCTTAACGACATGGTTGTTCTCCGGTTTCTTGTTATAGGAATAACGGAATCTGTTGCAAGGCGCAGATCCCCTGTGGGAGCGAGCTTGCTCGCGATGGCGGTCGTTCAGTCGACATCTAGGGTGAATGTCAGTCCGTCATCGCGAGCAAGCTCGCTCCCACAGGGTTTTGTGGTGTTTGTGAAAGTGGGGCAGGCGAACCCACCCCTATCAAGGTTAAGCGTAGCTTTCGATCGACGGGCAGGCGCAGACCAGGTTGCGGTCGCCGAACACGTTGTCGACGCGACCGACCGGCGGCCAGTATTTGCCTTCGATCAACGAGGCCACCGGATATACAGCCTGCTCGCGGCTGTACGGGTGAGTCCACTCGCCGACCAGCTCCGCCGCGGTGTGCGGGGCGTTTTTCAGCGGGTTGTCTTCCTTGTCCAGCGTGCCGTTTTCCACTGCGCGGATTTCTTCGCGGATGCGGATCATGGCGTCGCAGAAGCGATCCAGTTCTTCCTTGGATTCACTTTCGGTCGGCTCGATCATCAGCGTGCCGGCAACCGGGAACGACATGGTCGGTGCGTGGAAGCCGAAGTCGATCAGACGCTTGGCGACGTCATCAACGCTGATGCCGCTGCTGTCTTTCAACGGACGCAGATCAAGGATGCACTCGTGCGCCACCAGACCGTTGCTGCCGGTGTACAGCACTGGGTAGTGCTCTTCCAGGCGACGGGAAATGTAGTTGGCGTTGAGGATTGCCAGTTGCGAAGCGCGCTTCAGACCGGCGCCGCCCATCATGCGGATGTACATCCAGGTGATCGGCAGAATGCTCGCGCTGCCGAACGGTGCTGCGCAGACCGCGCCTTGTTTGCGTTCCATCTGGGCATGGCCCGGCAGGAAAGGCGTCAGGTGCGATTTCACGCCAATCGGGCCGACGCCCGGGCCGCCACCGCCGTGCGGGATGCAGAAGGTTTTGTGCAGGTTCAGGTGCGATACATCGCCGCCGAACTTGCCCGGTGCGCAGAGGCCGACCATCGCGTTCATGTTGGCGCCGTCGATGTACACCTGGCCGCCGTTGTCATGAATGATCCCGCAGATTTCGCGGATGCCTTCTTCGAACACGCCGTGGGTCGACGGGTAAGTGATCATCAATGCCGCGAGGTGTTCGCGGTGCTCTATGGCCTTGGCGCGCAGGTCTTCGATATCAACGTTGCCACGGGCGTCGCACGCGGTCACGACCACGCGCATACCGGCCATGTTGGCGGTCGCCGGGTTGGTGCCGTGGGCGGAACTCGGGATCAGGCAGATGTCGCGGCGCTCGTCGCCACGGCTCTGGTGGTAGGCGCGGATCGCCAAGAGACCGGCGTATTCACCTTGCGAACCGGCGTTCGGTTGCAGCGAGATCGCGTCGTAACCGGTGGCGGCGCAGAGCATCGCTTCCAGTTCGTCGGTCAGTTGCTGGTAACCGGCGCTTTGCTCGGCCGGGGCGAACGGGTGCAGGGCACCGAATTCAGCCCAGGTCACCGGGATCATTTCGCTGGCAGCGTTGAGCTTCATGGTGCACGAGCCCAGCGGGATCATGGTGCGATCCAGCGCCAGGTCCTTGTCCGCCAGTTTGCGCAGGTAGCGCATCAACTCGGTTTCCGAGTGATAACGATTGAACACCGGGTGGCTGAGGATCGGCGACTGGCGAACCAGCGACGCAGGAATGCTGCTCTGCACCGAAGCGGCGAGGGCGGCAAAGTCCGGCAGGGTCTTGCCGTCGGCGAACACCGCCCACAGGGTTTCGATGTCGGCTTGCGAAGTGGTTTCGTCCACCGACAGGCCCAGACGCTGGTCATCGACTACGCGCAGGTTGATCTGCTGGGTGTGAGCCTTGTCATGCAGCGCAGCGGTTTGTGCGCCAGTGGCCAGAGTCAGGGTGTCGAAGAAGTTTGCTTGCTCGACGTTCAGACCCAGAGCGCTCAAGCCCTTGGCGAGAATCGCGGTCAGGTGATGAATGCGATTGGAGATCTGCGTCAGGCCTTTCGGGCCGTGGTAGACGGCGTACATGCTGGCGATGTTGGCCAGCAGCACTTGCGCGGTACAGATGTTCGACGTGGCCTTCTCGCGACGGATGTGTTGCTCGCGGGTCTGCATCGCCAGACGCAGCGCCGGCTTGCCGAAACGGTCAACCGAAACGCCGACCAGACGGCCCGGCATGTCGCGCTTGAACGCATCCTTGGTGGAGAAGTAAGCCGCGTGCGGGCCACCAAAGCCCAGCGGCACGCCGAAGCGTTGCGCGCTGCCGATGGCAACGTCGGCGCCGAACTCGCCCGGGGCGGTCAGCAGGGTCAGGGCCAGCAGGTCGGCAGCCACGGCAACCAAGGCGTTGGCGGCGTGGAAGCGCTCGGTCAGTTCGCGGTAGTCGAACACATCACCGTTGCTCGCCGGGTATTGCAGCAGTGCGCCGAAGAACGGCGTCACGTCTGTCAGTTCACGCTCGTCGCCGACCACGACTTCGATGCCCAGCGGCTCGGCACGGGTGCGCAGCACGTCGAGGGTTTGCGGGTGGCAGTGGCTCGACGCGAAGAAGGCGTGGCTGCCCTTGTTCTTGCTCAGGCGTTTGCAAAAGGTCATCGCTTCGGCAGCGGCGGTGGCTTCGTCGAGCAACGAGGCGTTGGCGATCGGCAGGCCGGTGAGGTCGCTGATCAGGGTCTGGAAGTTCAACAGCGCTTCGAGACGGCCCTGGGAAATTTCTGGCTGGTACGGGGTGTAAGCGGTGTACCAGGCCGGATTTTCCAGCAGGTTGCGCAGGATCGGCGACGGCGTATGGCAGTTGTAGTAGCCCTGGCCGATGTAGGTCTTGAACAGTTGGTTCTTGCCGGCAATGGCTTTGATAGCGGCCAGTGCGTCGGCTTCGCTCAAACCGTCTTCAAGGCCGAGCACGCTGGTGCCCTTGATGCTTTCCGGGATGACGCTGGCGCTCAGGGCTTCCAGCGAGTCGAAGCCGAGGCTGTTGAGCATTGCTTGCTCGTCACCGGCGCGCGGGCCGATGTGACGGGCGATGAATTCGTTGGCGGTGCCAAGGTTTACTTGAGTCATGTCAGTGCTCCTCAGGCTTCGGCTTGCGCTTTGATCAGACGGTCGTAAGCGTCCTGATCCAGCAATTTGCCGACAGCGGTGGCGTCGGATGGCTGGAAGCGGAAGAACCAGCCTTCGCCCAGCGGATCTTCGTTGACCAACTCGGGGCTGCTGTCGAGCGCCGGGTTCACTTCCAGCACTTCTCCGTCGAGCGGCATGTACACGCCGCTGGCGGCTTTTACCGATTCCACGGTGGCGGCTTCAGCGCCTTTCTCGTAAGCCTGCAATTCAGGCAGTTGCACGAACACCACGTCGCCCAAGGCGTTCTGCGCGAATGCGGTGATGCCGACAGTAACGCTGCCGTCAGCTTCGGTGCGCAGCCATTCGTGATCTTCAGTAAAACGCAACTCGCTCATGGAAACTCCTCAGGGGGCCAGACTCGTCTGGTGGACGCGGTGGAATGCTTGGGCAGGAAAGCCCTTATTTATGAGCGGATACTTAGCAAGAACGCGGCCATGATTGAATTTGTTTTTACAAATCAATGGGTTATATGTTTTCGTGGCGTTGGCGTTTTTGAGCGCTGTAGCGAAATCGCTACAGGATGGAGGCGGGAAAAAAGCTGAACGGGATCAAAGCCTTGCACAGTGGTGATCAGGAGAGGGTGTATTGATATCGTTCCGCTGTAGCGCTTTCAGTACAGGTGGAGGTCGTTTTCAACACGGACTTCGAATCCGACACAAATCAATGTAGGAGTGAGCCTGCTCGCGATAGCGGTTTACCAGTCAACCAATTTGTCGGCTGACACACCGCTATGGCGAGCAGGCTCACTCCTACAGGGATTTTGTGGTGTTTTCAGGGTTTATTGGGGATGCCGTACTTGCGCAGGCGATGGGCAATCGCGGTGTGTGAGGTTTGCAGGCGGCTGGCCAGTTGGCGGGTCGAGGGGTAGCTGACGTAGAGTTTTTCCAGCAGGGTCTTTTCGAAAGCTTCGACCGCTTGTTCGAGACTGTCGACATCGCTGTCGGTCTGCCGCGCCACCGAGGTGCCGGCGATGTCGAGGTCGCCGATGTCCACCAGACTGCTTTCGCAAATCGCCGCAGCGCGGAAGATCACGTTCTGCAATTGCCGCACGTTGCCCGGCCAGCGGTTGCCGAGCAGCGCCGGATAAGTGCCGGGGGCGAGGCGACAGACCGGACGCTGGATCTGCGCGCAGGCCTGCTGCATGAAGTAGCGCGCCAGCAACAGAATGTCCTGACCGCGTTCACGCAATGGCGGCACTTCGACGTTGAGCACGTTGAGGCGATAGAACAAGTCTTCGCGGAACTGGCCTTCGCTGACCATTTTTTCCAGATCGCGGTGGGTCGCGCTGAGGATGCGCACGTTGACCTTGACCTCACGGTCGCCGCCGACCCGACGGAAGCTGCCGTCGTTGAGAAAGCGCAAAAGCTTGGCCTGCAAGTACGGCGACATCTCGCCGATCTCATCGAGAAATACCGTGCCCTGGTTGGCCAGTTCCATCAGCCCTGGTTTGCCACCACGCGCCGCGCCTGTGAAAGCGCCGGGGGCGTAGCCGAACAGTTCGCTCTCGGCGAGGTTCTCCGGCAGTGCCGCGCAGTTCAGCGCAAGAAACGGCGCACTGTGTCGCGCACTGATAGCGTGGCAGGCGCGGGCAACCAGTTCTTTACC
The DNA here is from genome assembly GCF_052567255.1 of Pseudomonas sp. McL0111. Classification (NCBI taxonomy): domain Bacteria; kingdom Pseudomonadati; phylum Pseudomonadota; class Gammaproteobacteria; order Pseudomonadales; family Pseudomonadaceae; genus Pseudomonas; species Pseudomonas sp. McL0111. Next base: position 3,034,580 of record NZ_CP199585.1, read on the forward strand.
GGTGCCGGTTTCGCCTTGAATCAGCAGCGGCGCATCGAGCGCCGCGACTCGCTGAGCCCGCGCCTTCAACGTACGAATCGCCGGGGACTCGCCGAGCAGCGCATCGAAGCCTTCTGCGTGGTCGTGGTGCAGCGCCGAGAGTTGTTCGCCGATGCGGTTCGGTTGATAAAGGGTCAGCAGGGCGCCGGCATCGGTGATCGGCGTGGCGTCCAGCAGCAGGGTCTGGCCGTTGACGGTGATCTCGCGCAGCGGCAGGCGGAAACCATGTTCGAGCAAGGTGTCGAGCAGGCCGGGATCATTGAACAGTTCAGAGACGCTTTCACCGGCCGGCTCGCGACCGTACAGCGCAATCAGCGCCGGGTTGGCCAGCAATACCTTGCCGGCGCTGTCGAGCGCCAGTACCGGATCGGTCATCGCCGCGAGCAACGCATCCAGCTGCAAGTGCCGACGCTGGCCGGGCAAGATATCGACCACCGTCACCGCTTGCACACCGCGCACGCTGAACAGCGCATCGCGCAGTTCCTCAAGCACTTCGGGGCTCAGGGTCGGGGCGTCGATGTAGACGTTCGGCGGGACCATTTCCACCGCATCCAGATTGAGATTGCGCCCACCGAGCAGGGCCAGGACTTCCTGGGTGATGCCGACGCGGTCGATGAAACTGACGTGGATACGCATGGGGCGGTTCAGTGTTCTGGAGTGCGGAGGGTGGCAAGTATGCCTTGGGGCGGGGAATTGTTGAAATCTGGCGAAGCTTTGAGGTCTGCACCGAACCCTGTAGAAGTGAGCCTGCTCGCGATAGCGATTGGTCAGTCGATATCTTCCTCGCTGACAGACCGCTATCGCGAGCAGGCTCACTCCTACAGGGATGTGTGGTGATCCAGATTATTCCAGGTGTTCAGGTTTCACCGGATCACCGGACTTCATATTCAGCTGCACCCGCACATCTTCAAACATCAGATCGTAATGCTTGTGCACCGAACCGATGCTGCTGTGGGTCTTGGGAATTCCATACTTCTCGGCAATCTTCGTCACGTTGCTGGCGAAGTTGTAGGCCTGATCCTTGGGCAGGAAAAACGTTTCCTTCATGTCCTTGCCCTGAATGTTGCCATGCAGGGTGAACTGCATCCCTTTGCCTTCTTTGGGATCGGTGAACACTTCATAGTCGAGGCACACGTTGTAGTTGACGTCGTCATCCGTCAACGCGTGTCGCTCGATGTGTAAATGACCGGGTTCGAACTGGGCCATGGTTCTCTCCTTTCAAGGCATGGGAGAAGGGCAGACCACAGGCCTGCCCCCGAGTTTCTGATTATCGGTAAGTGATGCCCGGCTTCGCGGTGCTGACGCGTGTGCCGGCGGTGCCCTGGACGATCGCTTCGATGTCCGCCAGTGAACCGATCACTGCAACCTTGCCAGTATGGCGCGCAAATTCGCAGGCTGCCTGAACCTTCGGCCCCATGGAGCCGGCAGCGAACCCGAGACGTTCCAGTTCATCCGGATGCGCCTCGGCGATGCCTTTCTGGGTCGGTTTGCCGTAATCGATGAACGCTGCGTTGACGTCGGTGGCGATCACCAGCAGATCCGCTTCCAGTTGTTCGGCCAGCAACGAGGAGCACAGGTCCTTGTCGATCACCGCTTCGACGCCTTTGAGTTTCTTGTCGGCGTCGTACATGGTCGGAATGCCGCCACCGCCCGCGCAGATCACGATGCTGCCTTTGTCCAGCAGCCACTTGATCGGGCGGATTTCAAAGATGCGTTTTGGTCGAGGGCTGGCGACGACGCGGCGGAACTTGTCGCCATCCGGGGCAATTGCCCAGCCTTTTTCGGCGGCGAGTTTTTCTGCTTCGGCCTTGTCGTAGACCGGACCGATCGGTTTGGTCGGGTTCTGGAAGGCCGGATCTTTGGCGTCGACTTCGACCTGAGTGAGCAAGGTGGCGAACGGGACTTCAAAGTCCAGCAGGTTGCCCAGTTCCTGTTCGATGATGTAGCCGATCATGCCTTCGGTTTCGGCGCCGAGCACGTCCAGCGGGTAAGGGCTGACGGAGGTGTAGGCCGCTGCCTGCAGCGACAGCAGGCCGACCTGCGGGCCATTGCCGTGGGCGATGACCAGTTGATTGCCGGGATGGATCTTGGCGATTTGCTCGGTGGCGATGCGGATGTTGGCGCGCTGATTGTCAGCGGTCATCGGTTCACCACGGCGGAGCAGGGCGTTACCGCCCAGAGCTACGACGATACGCATGGTGCATGTCCTTCTAAACAGAGGAATGGCAAACGACTCGATTTCCCTGTCGGAACCGAGATCCCCTGTGGGAGCTAGCCTGCTGGCGATGGCGATCGATCAGTCACCGACGATGGCGACTGACACATTGCAATCGCTAGCAGGCTAGCTCCCACATTTGGAACCGGTTCCTTCAGTGGGAGCTTTATCAGTTACAGATCAGCCAGGGTCGAAACCAGGATCGCCTTGATGGTGTGCATGCGGTTTTCCGCTTGCTCGAAGGCGATGCAGGCTGGCGATTCGAACACGTCGTCGGTCACTTCTATGCCGTTGGCCAAGTGCGGATACTGCTCGGCAATCTGTTTGCCGACCTTGGTATCGCTGTTGTGAAACGCCGGCAGGCAGTGCATGAACTTGGTGCGTGGGTTGCCGGTGGCTTTCATCAGTTCGGCGTTGACCTGGTACGGCAGCAGTTGCTGGATACGTTCGGCCCAGGCTTCAACTGGCTCGCCCATCGATACCCAGACGTCGGTGTGGATGAAGTCCACGCCTTTGACTGCGGCTTTAGGGTCTTCGGTAAGGGTGATGCGGGCACCACTTTCTTCAGCGTATTTTTTGCAGCGAGCGACCAGATCATCCAGTGGCCACAGGGCTTTTGGCGCGCAGATGCGCACGTCCATGCCGAGTTTGGCACCGACCAGCAGCAGCGAGTTGCCCATGTTGTTGCGCGCGTCGCCGAGGTAGGCGTAGCTGATTTCATGGATCGGCTTGTCGGCGTGCTCACGCATGGTCAGCACGTCGGCGATCATCTGAGTCGGGTGATATTCATCGGTCAGACCGTTGAACACCGGCACGCCTGCGAACTTGGCCAGTTCTTCGACGATTTCCTGCTTGAAGCCACGGTATTCGATGGCGTCGTACATGCGACCCAGCACGCGGGCTGTGTCCTTCATGCTTTCCTTGTGGCCGATCTGCGAAGAGTTCGGGTCGATGTAAGTGACGTTGGCGCCTTGGTCATAGGCCGCGACTTCGAATGCGCAACGGGTACGGGTCGACGTTTTTTCGAAGATCAGGGCAATGTTGTTGCCCTTCAGGTGTTGCTGCTCGGTGCCGGTGTATTTGGCACGTTTCAGGTCGCGGGACAGGTCCAGCAGGTAACGCAGCTCACGTGGGGTGTGGTGTTCCAGGCTGAGCAGGTTACGGTTGTGAATGTTAAAAGCCATGATGGATCTCCTTCGGTATCGGTTATCCCCCTGGCCGCGCTGGGTAAGCGGCGGCCAGGGCTCAGAGGTTTAGTAGTCGATTGGGTCGCGGATGATCGGGCAGGTCATGCAGTGGCCGCCGCCACGACCCCGGCCGAGTTCGCCGGCGCTGATGGTGATGACCTCGATCCCGGCCTTGCGCAGCAGGGTGTTGGTGTAGGTGTTGCGGTCGTAGCCGATGACCACGCCCGGTTCCACTGCCACCACGTTGTTGCCGTCGTCCCATTGCTCGCGTTCGGCGGCGAAGCTGTTGCCGCCGGTTTCCACCACGCGCAACGCTTTCAGATTGAGGGCCTTGGCCACGGTGTCGAGGAAGCTGCCTTCTTCGCGGCGGATGTCGATGCCGCCCTGTTTGCTTTCGTCAGGTCGCAGGGTGAAGGCGACGATCTGGTTCACCACTTCCGGGAAAATGGTCACGAGGTCGCGGTCGCAGAAGCTGAACACGGTGTCCAGGTGCATCGCGGCGCGGGACTTCGGCAGGCCGGCAACGATGACTTTCTCGACGGCTTTGTTCTTGAACAGGTTCAGCGCCAGTTGGCCGATGGCCTGACGGGACGAGCGTTCGCCCATACCGATCAACACCACGCCGTTGCCGATCGGCATCACGTCACCGCCTTCAAGGGTGGAGCTGCCGTGTTCCTTGTCCGGATCGCCGTACCAGATTTCGAATTCGGCGTTGGTGAATTGTGGGTGGAATTTGTAGATGGCGGCGGCCAGCAGGGTTTCCTGACGGCGTGCCGGCCAGTACATCGGGTTCAGCGTCACGCCACCGTAGATCCAGCAAGTGGTGTCGCGGGTGAACTGGGTGTTCGGCAGCGGCGGCAGAATGAAGCTGGAGTGGCCGAGGAAGTCGCGGAACATCTGGATGGTCTTGCCACCAAAGCTGTCCGGCAGATCATCGGCAGAGACGCCGCCAATCAGGAATTCGGCGATGTGTCGCGGCTCCAGGCTCTTCAGCCAGGATTTCACTTCGTTGATCAGGCCCAGGCCCACCGAGTCGGCGGTGACCTTGCGATCAAGAATCCAGTCCAGCGCTTCCGGGATGGCGACGATGTCGGTCAGCAGGTTGTGCATTTCCAGCACATCGATTCCGCGTTCACGCATCTTGGTGACGAAATCGAAGTGGTCACGCTTGGCCTGGGCGACCCACAGGACGTCGTCGAACAGCAGATCATCGCAGTTGTTCGGGGTCAGGCGCTGATGGGCCAGACCAGGGGAGCAAACCATGACTTTGTGCAGTTTGCCGGCTTCGGAGTGGACGCCGTACTTAACTTTTTCCGTGGTCATATCAGTGATCCTCCAGAGATAAACATTGAGCAATTACAGAGTCAGGAAGCCGTCGTAGAGACCGTAGGCTGCCACCAGGGCACCCACGACCACCGCGGCGAAAATCAGCTTCTCGACGTTGGTGAAAACCTGTTGTTTGAGTTCGATCTTGGCCTTGGCGAACAGAATCGCGCCGGGCGCATAGAGCAGGGCCGAGAGCAGCAGGTACTTGACCCCGCCGGCATACAGCAGCCACACCGCGTAGATCAGGGCGATGCCGCCGATGATCAGATCCTTGCGCCGTTCGGCCACGAAGCCTTCGTAGGTTTCGCCGCGTACCGCGAGCAGCAGGGCATAGGCCGCCGACCACAGGTAAGGCACCAGAATCATCGAGGTGGCGAGGTAGATCAGTGACAGATAAGTGCTGGCCGAGAACAGGGTGATGATCAGGAAAATCTGCACCATCGCGTTGGTCAGCCAAAGGGCGTTGACCGGTACGTGGTTGGCGTTTTCCTTGCGCAGGAACTCCGGCATGGTGTGGTCTTTGGCGGCGGCGAACATGATCTCCGCACACAGCAGCACCCACGACAGCAGCGCACCCAGCAGCGAGATGATCAGACCGACGCTGATCAGCACCGCACCCCAGTGACCGACCACGTGCTCAAGCACGGCAGCCATCGACGGGTTCTGCAGTTTGGCCAGTTCCGGTTGGGTCATGATGCCCAGCGACAGCACGTTCACCAGCACCAGAAACAGCAGCACGGTGATGAAACCGATCACGGTGGCCTTGCCCACGTCCGAGCGTTTTTCTGCGCGTGCCGAGAAGATGCTCGCGCCCTCGATGCCGATGAACACCCACACGGTGACCAGCATCATGTTGCGCACCTGGTTCATCACGCTGCCCAGATCAGGGTTTTTTATGCCCCAGATGTCAGCGGTGAAGATGTCCAGTTTGAAAGCGAACACCGCAATCAGCACGAACAGCAGCAGCGGCACGACCTTGGCGACAGTGGTCACCAGGTTGATGAACGCCGCTTCCTTGATCCCGCGCAGCACCAGAAAGTGCACGGCCCACAGCAGCACCGAGGCACCGATCACCGCCGCAACGGTGTTGCCTTCGCCGAAAACCGGGAAGAAGTAGCCGAGGGTACTGAAGAGCAGAACGAAGTAACCGACGTTGCCCAGCCAGGCACTGATCCAGTAACCCCAGGCGGACGAGAAACCCATGTAATCGCCGAAACCGGCCTTGGCGTAGGCGTAGACACCGCCGTCCAGGTCAGGCTTTCGATTGGCAAGGGTTTGGAAGACAAAAGCGAGGGTGAGCATGCCGACGGCGGTGATGGCCCAGCCGATCAATACCGCGCCGACGTCGGCGCTGGCTGCCATGTTTTGTGGCAAAGAGAATATCCCGCCACCGATCATTGAGCCGACTACCAATGCAACCAGTGCACCTAGTCGTAGTTTTCCGGGAGCTTCAGACATTGCATGACTCCATTGCAGGAGAGAAGAGTTCACAGCGTAGATCTGTTGGCTATTCAAACAGCTGACTTAGATCAGTGCATGGTCACATTCCATTGTTAATGAATGACTTATGAAACGGCTGAAGGCATAAGGCTACTTTTTGGAAAGGCCCGTCCTAGAGGCTTTCTTGCTGCGTGGTTGGGAATGTCTATTATTACTTTCGAATTAACACGCTAGTTCTTTTTCAGCTTTTGGCAAATTTTCAGCATCTGTTTTCAGTACAGAATTGATTTATTAGGATCAGCGCACAAAACTGTCTTAACGTGCTAGGCGTTAGAGTCATCCGCTATATATAAATGGGCGTTTGTTGGCATTACCTGATAAACGTGATCAGGCTTTAATCGTTTAGTTAATATTGGTTACAAATAAAACTTCACCGCACATCTCAAGGGAAAAATGAATGTCGCAACCGACGCAAAAGCTGCGCCTTGGCGCGTTGATCGCCCTGGTGGTGGGCTCGATGATCGGCGGGGGGATTTTCTCTTTGCCGCAGAACATGGCGGCCCGCGCCGATGCCGGTGCGATCCTGATCGGTTGGGGTATTACGGCGATTGGCATGCTGACCCTCGCGTTCGTCTTCCAGACTCTGGCCAATCGCAAGCCGGAGCTGGATTCCGGGGTCTATGCCTACGCCAAGGCCGGGTTCGGCGACTACATGGGTTTCTCGTCCGCGTGGGGTTACTGGATCAGTGCGTGGCTGGGTAACGTCGGTTATTTCGTTTTGCTGTTCAGCACCCTCGGTTATTTTTTCCCGGTGTTCGGTCAGGGCAATACGCCCATCGCTATCGCCTGCGCTTCGGTGTTGCTGTGGGCCGTGCATTTCCTGGTGTTGCGCGGGATCAAAGAGGCGGCGCTGATCAATCAGTTGACCACCGTGGCCAAGGTCGTGCCGCTGATCATGTTCATCGTCATCGCTGCCGTGGCATTCAAGGCCGATATTTTTACCCGTGACATCTGGGGCGAGAGCAATCCGAATTTCGGCGGAGTGATGGATCAGGTGCGCAACATGATGCTGGTGACGGTGTTCGTGTTCATCGGCATCGAAGGCGCCAGCGTGTACTCGGCGCGGGCGGAGAAACGCAGCGACGTTGGCCGCGCCACAGTGATCGGGTTTATCGGGGTGTTGGCGCTGCTGGTGCTGGTCAACGTGCTGTCGCTGGGGATCATGAGCCAGCCAGAACTGGCGAACCTGCAGAACCCGTCGTTGGCGGCGGTGCTGGAGCACATTGTCGGGCCGTGGGGCGCGTTGCTGATCAGCATCGGCCTGGCGATTTCCCTGCTCGGTGCGTTGCTGTCGTGGGCGCTGCTGTGCGCGGAAATCCTCTTCGCCACGGCCAAGGACAAGACCATGCCGGCGTTTCTGAAAAAGGAAAACGCCAACCATGTGCCGGTCAATGCGCTGTGGCTGACCAACGTGATGATTCAGATTTTCCTGTTGATCACACTGTTTTCCGCCGGCACTTACACCAGCCTGATTTACCTCGCCTCGTCGATGATTCTGGTGCCGTACCTGTGGTCGGCGGCGTATGCGGTGCTGTTGAGCGGGCGCGGTGAAACCTACGAGCACGCATCGGCCGAGCGCACCAAGGATCTGCTGATCGGCGGCATCGCCCTGAGCTATGCGGTGTGGCTGTTGTATGCCGGTGGGGTGAAATATCTGCTGTTGTCGGCGTTGCTCTATGCGCCCGGGGTGATCCTGTTTGCCAAGGCCAAGCGTGAGCAGGGCGAGCCGTTGTTCACCCATGTCGAGAAAGGCATTTTCGCCTGCGTAGTGGCCGGTGCCGGATTGGCGGCGTATGGCTTGTACAGCGGTTTGCTGTCGCTGTGAGGTTGCAACTGGCGTATCAACCGCCTTACGACTGGTCAGCGATGCTCGGGTTTCTCGCGGCGCGGGCAGTGGTGGGGATGGAGGTTGTGGCTGACGGTGTGTACTCGCGCAGCATCGGTTTGAACGGAGTGCACGGCACTGTTTCGGTCTGGCTTGGGACGGGCGATGCGCTGGAGGTCGAGCTGGATTTTCCTGATGCGGCGGCGCGGCCGGAAATCGTTGTGCGGCTGCGGCGGCTGTTTGATCTGGATGCGGATCTGGCCGCGATGCAGCGGCATCTGGCGCCGCATCCGTTGCTGGCGCGGTTGATCGACGAGCGTCCGGGGCTAAGAGTGCCGGGGGCGTGGGATGGGTTGGAGTTGGCGTTTCGTGCGGTGCTTGGGCAACAGATCACCGTGGTTGCGGCGATTCGTCTGGCGGGGAAACTGGTAACGCAGTACGGCGCTGCGGTGCGCTCTTCGGTGCCTGGAATCACTCATGTGTTTCCCGAGGCGGGGACGTTGGCGGTTGCTGATCTGGCGGCACTGGGCATGCCGAAAAGTCGTGGACGGACGCTGTCCGGGGTGGCGCAGGCGTTGCTTGATGACCCTTCGTTGTTCGCGCCGGAACGTGAGGGCGGGGTGGCGCGGTTGTTGGCGCTGCACGGGATCGGGGACTGGACGGCGCAGTACATTGCGCTGCGACAGTTACGCGATATGGATGGGTTTCCAAATGGCGATGTCGGGTTACTCAAGGCGCTGGAGGTGGTTGATGGTGAGCGGCCGACGGCGCGGGAGATGTTGCTGCGGGCTGAGGCCTGGCGACCTTATCGGGGGTATGCGGCGCAGCTTTTATGGACATCCTTGAGCAGGGCGGATTGATCCGGAATTTTTGTTGGTCGAACTGGCCCTATCGCTGGCAAGCCAGCTCCCACAGTGTCTGTGTCGAATACAAGTTTTGTGAACACCACTGAACCTGTGGGAGCTGGCTTGCCAGCGATAGGGCCCTGACAGTGACTACCACTTCGGTCGATGTGAACCCAATTCCGTGGCCGGCAACGCCCATCGCAACGGCGTTCCTTTGATCTTTACCGGCACCTGCAATCGATGCGCCGGCCCCCACGGTGTCTGCTCCACCCGCGTGCTTTGATCCTGCTGATCCTCTGCTCGCAACGGCTCACTCGTTCCCGGCCCGTGCTCAATCAACAGCTTCGCGGTGCGCGCCAATGACAATCGCGCCGAGCCGCCAGCGCTGCTCAATAACTTGATCGCACTCGCCGCCATCAGATAGCCGGTCGCGTGATCCAGCGCTTGCACCGGCAACGGCGTCGGCTTATCGGCGTTCTTCCAGCGCTGCCCGGCTTCGGCAATGCCGCTGCTCATCTGCACCAGACTGTCGAAGCCGCGTCGGTTCCGCCACGGGCCGCTCCAGCCGTAGGCGTTGAGGCAGACGTCGATCAGCCCCGGCGCCAGTTGTCGGCGACGCTCTGCGCCAAATCCGAGGTGTTCCAGAGCGTCGGCGCGGTAGCCGTGCAGCAGAATGTCGGTGTCTTTCAGCAACTTTTCGAACACCGCACGATCCGCCGGATCATGCAGATCAAGCCGCGCACAGCGTTTGCCGAGGGTAACTTCCGGCACCACGTCCGGCTCGTTCCAGGTCGGCGGATCGATGCGCAGCACGTCGGCGCCGAGGCCTGCGAGAAAACGGCTGGCGATGGGGCCGGCGAGCACGCGGGTCAGATCGAGCACTTTGATTCCCGCCAGCGGTTGAGCCGCCGAGCCTGACCACGGCCGGAGTTTTGCAGACTGTTCGAAACTGAAATCAACCAGCGGCTCGGCATTTACCGCCAGACCTTGCGGATGCTGTTGCCACTGCGCCCAACTGCGCATTTCGGCGGCGCAGCCCTTGGCCTCGACTACCGCTTGTTCCAGATCGGCGCTGGCCCATTGCGCGACTTTTGCCGCCATGGCCGCACGGTCGGCACAGGCGCCGAGTACGCTTTCGGCGGCGGCGCGATGGTGCGGGGCGTTGGTGTGCAGGCGTATCCAGCCGTCCTTCGTTGCGTAGTCGCCGGCCACCGCGTCCCACAGCGGCGGCACTTCCCAGCCAACTGGACGCAGTGAAGTGGCGAACCAGAACGAGGCGAGTCGTCTATCCACTTCAATCGCCGGCAAGTGGCCGGTGCGTTGATTCAACAGTTCGCTGACTGCCTGAGCGGCCGCCGCAATACTGGCGCAGGCCAGATCAGTCACGGCGAAAGCCGAGGGCAGGGCGCCACTGGCGGTGAACGGAATCGGCGTGTGCGGCAAGCCGAGCGCGGCTTGAATGGACGTGAGCAAATCAGTCATCGAAGGCCCTCCGGAACGAGAGGACGAGGATAGAGCAAAAGATCATCGAGTCCGATGAAATTCCCGAACGACGAACACTTCCCCTGTGGGAGCTGGCTTGCCAGCGATAGCGGAGTGTCAGTCAAAAAATGATCAACTGATCCACCGCCATCGCTGGCAAGCCAGCTCCCACAGGGATTGGGGATGTTGCGTTATACGCGGAACTGATCCATCAATTTCATCTGCTGGCTGGCCAGTGCATTGAGCTGGCTGCTGATCGCTGCCGATTCGGTAGCTTGTTCGGTCAAGGTTTCGGTCACACTGCGGATCGCCGAAACGTTGCGGTTAACCTCTTCGGCGACGGCGCTTTGCTGTTCAGCGGCGCTGGCGATTTGCAGGTTCATGTCGCTGATCACGGTCACCGCATCGCTGATCTTGCCCAGTGCATCCACGGCCTGACGGATTTGCCCGGCGTTGTTATGCGCCTGGGTCTGGCTCGAATGCATGGTCGCGACCACGCCACGGGTGCCGGTCTGGATGCGCTCGATGACCACGCGAATTTCTTCCACCGAATCCTGCGTGCGTTTGGCCAGATTACGTACCTCGTCAGCCACCACCGCGAAACCACGCCCGCTCTCACCGGCACGGGCCGCTTCGATGGCGGCGTTGAGCGCCAGCAGGTTGGTCTGTTCGGCGATGCTGCGGATCACTTCCAGCACCGAGCCGATCTGCTCGCTGTTGACCGCGAGTTCTTCGACTTCGGTCACAGCCTTGCTGACTTCATCGGCCAGTTGATTGATGTCGCGGGTGCTGCGTTCGATGATCGACATGCCTTCCTTCGCCGACTGATCGGCACCCTTGGCGGCGTTGGCCGCGTTCGAGGCGCTGTTGGCGACGTCGTGGGCGGTGGCGCTCATTTCGTTGGACGCGGTAGCAACCTGATCGATCTCGCGGAACTGCACCTGCATGCCTTCGCTGGTCTGGCGGGCGATTTCCGAAGACTGATCGGCGGTGCCACGGGCCTCGGTGATGCTCTGCTTGATCTGCGCGATGGTCGGTTGCAGCTTGTCGAGGAAACGGTTGAACCAGTTCACCAGTTCGCCGAGTTCATCCTTCTTCGTGTAGTTCAGACGCTGGGTCAGATCGCCTTCACCGCTGGCGATATTTTTCAGCATCTCGGCGACGCTGTTGATCGGCCGAGTGACGCCCGAAGCCGTGAGCCAGATCAGCAACAGGCCCACCAGACCGGCGATTACAGCCACCAGCAATGCAGTGAGAACGCCGGTTTCCTGAGCATCGTCGAGCACCGTTTGCAGCTTGACCGAGTCGGCCAGCAGCACTTGTTTCGGCAGGTCAATGACCACGCCCCACGCACGCGAGTTGCCAATCGGGTCGACAGGGTACACGGCGCGGATCAGGTCGCCCTGTTCGAGAATCTTCGGTGTGCCGCTGCTCAGCAGTTGCAGGACGTCTTTGCCGTCAGCACCGAGGGTATCGCTGATTTTCTTGCCGACCTTGGTCGCGTCGGAACTGTCGGCACCCAGTACGCCGCTGCCGGAAACGATGAGCATGTGCCCGGCGCTGTTGAACAGATCACGCTGGGAGTCCACCGCTGCCGCTTGCAGGGCGTCGAGGGCGATGTCGACACCGACCACGCCGATGGCCTTGCCGTCGACGATCAACGGCACGGAAATGGTGGTCATCAACATTTCCTTGGTGCCCACGGTGTCGGCATACGGGTCGAGCAGACAGGTGCGCTTGTTGTCGCGAGGGCAGGTGTACCAGCTGTTGTACGGTGTACCGCTGACGCTGAGGGTGGTTTTGGTCATGTCTTCTTCGACCATGATCGTGTTCAGCGCCGAACCGGCAGCACGACTCCAATAGGTCGCGAAGCGTCCGACTTCGTTGGACTGGCGCGCTGCGTCATTGACGAACTCGCTGTCCTTGCCGTCGAGACCATTGGGCTCGAAAGCCAGCCAGATGCCGAGCACTTTGTCGTTACGCTCGAAGGCGGTTTTCAGGCTCTGGTTCAACTCTTCGCGCACCGCGCCAGCGTCCAGCGAACGCTTGGCGGCCATCACCCGCATGTCCTTGATCTGATCCGCCAGGGCGGTGACCACCAACAGGCTTTCGCCGAAGGTTTTCTGCACCCGCACGGCTTGCTCGGCAGCTTTGGCCTGCAACAGGTTCTGCACACTGGCGGTGAGCATTTTGCTGCTGGAGGTGCTGACCAGTTCGTCGTTCTGGTTGGTCTGGTAAATGTTGATGCCAACGATCAGCGCGACTACGCCGAGCAGGCACAGACCGGACAGCAGAACGATTTTCAGGCGAATGGAAAGAGAGTCGAACATGGGGCGATCTCGCGAATGAATAAACGGGTGGCTTGCGGATATGAACTATCCGGTTCGCCAAATCCATTCAGCGCCATTCAAAGGCATCGGCGTGGGGCGCAGTGGCATGAGGCGGGTGCCGACGAACGGTAGTGGGTAAACGTTTGCGCAGGGGAATGTGCTGAAAATGGGATTAATTACAGGGATGTTTCAGTGATGAAACAACCAAAGGAATCGGCTGGAGAGCGCTTTTGTGGCGAGGGGATTTATCCCCGTTGGGCAGCGTAGCGGCCCCAAACCAGACAATTGCGATTTGACTGAACTACCGCGTCGAATGATTTCACGACTGCTTCGCAGCCGAACGGGGATAAATCCCCTCGCCACAGGAGTCGGTGTGATCTCAGGTTGGCAGGGCTTCGGGGCGTGACCAGATCCACAGGTTGCCCATGAGCATCCCGCCAATCGCCAGATAAATCGGCCAGCCGTGATCGAGCATCACCAGCATCAACGTTGCACACAGCAGCATGCTGACCGTGGCGCTGACCTTGGCTTTGCGCGCAATGATCTTGCCGTTGCGCCAGTTGCTGAGGATCGGGCCGAACAGGCGATGGTTTTCCAGCCAGGCACTCAGGCGCGGCGAACTGCGGGTGGCGGCCCAGGCGGCGAGCAGGATGAACTCGGTGGTCGGCAGGCCGGGCACGACGATGGCGATCAGGCCAATGCCGAGGCTGACGTAGGCCAGCAGGCCGAACAGCAGGCGGGCGAGTTTCGAGGAGGCTGGTTGCGGCATGGGCTCGGGGAGTGCGTGAGGCGAAACGGCAATCTTACAGACTTGTGCAGTTCCCTGTGGGAGCTAGCCTGCTAGCGATGGCGGTTCAGACAATATAGATGTCGACTGATACACCGCCATCGCCAGCAGGCTAGCTCCCACAAGGGGATTTGTGTTGCTGATCAGGCCGGTTCGGCTTCGGTGGCGTAAGCCTGTTCCAGCAGCACGGTGAAACGGTTGAACGCATCCACGGCGCCTTGCTCGGCTTCAGCTTCTTCCTCGGCGCTGAATTGCAGCGAGTCGAGGGTCTTGATGAAGCTTTTCCAGCCTTCGGCGCGGCCACCTTCAGGTTCACCCAGGTGACGGGCGCCGAAGCTATCGCTCAGATCCAGCGCCACAGCGCGCTTGATCAGGAATGCTGCGCCGAGCTTGGAACCTTCGGAGACGAAGATCCAGCCCAGAGCGCGGGCCTTGCTCGGGTTTTTCAGGGCGCCGGCAACCGGTGCCGGGATTTCGGTTTCCAGGTCGGCGAGGTCGGCCTTGGCCGCATCGGCGCGGCAACGAGCCGGCAAGTCAGGCACGATCGCGGTCAGTTCGGCATCGTTGTACAGATCAACCAGTTCCGACTGGAACAGATACTGCGCGACGACGAAACGAGCGAAGTTGGCGCGGGTCTCGAACGGCGCATGAGCTTTGACCAGCGCATCGAGTTTGCTGTGCGGCTCGTTGGTGATCTGGTTCAAGCGTTGCGAGCGCAGGGCAGGGCGTTGTGCGGTGTCTTGAGCGGTCATGGGAAATCCTTGAGAAAAAGTGGCGCTTGGTAACGAGACGAACAAGAAGACGCCTGAGCGTAAAAAAACCTCACTGCGCGTCATGCATAAACGCGCAGCGAGGTTGGCCGGATCAGATGTCCCAGATCAGGTTGATCGCGAAGTTGCGACCCGGCTGAGTCAGGCGATCCATGTTGGCCGGGCTGATGACCGAAGCTTCGCCGACGCCGTCGTAACCGCGCACGTCGTCCCACAGCCAGTATTTCTTGTCGGTCAGGTTGTAAACGCCGCCGCTGACGGTGACGTCGTCGGTGACTTTGTAGTAACCGGCCAGATCCAGAATGCCGAAGCCCGGCGACTTGAACTGGCTGCTGACGCCGTCCGGCGACTTGAATTGAGTGTCGTCGACACGGTCCTTTTTCTTCACTACGGTCCAGCTCAGCAGGCCGCCGTAATTGTCCTGGTCGTAACCGAGACCGAACACGCCGGTCAGCGGGTTGACGCTGTTCAGCGGTTCGCCGCTGTCGTTGTTGCGACCGTAGGCGTAGGCAATCGAGCCCTGGGTGTACAGGCCTTGTGGTGCACCGAAAGAGTCGAGGTTCAGACGACCTTTGACTTCGGCGCCCTTGATGGTCGCGTGCTTGATGTTGCTCGACTGGAAGGTCAGCTCGCTGTAGCCCGGGGTGACCGCATCTTCGTTGATGAAGTCGCGGTACTTGTTATAGAACACTGCCACATCGAACGAGCCGGACTCGAAGTTGCCGCGCAGACCGGTTTCATAGCTTTTGCTTTTTTCCGGTTCCAGGTCCGGGTTCGGCGCCACGTTGTAGCCGGTGGTGGCGTTCTCGAAGCGACCGTACAGCGCTTTGGCGGTCGGGGTGCGGAAGCCTTCGGCGTATTGACCGTACCAAGTGTAGTTGTCGTTGAACGCGTAGGTCAGGCCGAATTTCGGCGAGACTTTGTGCCAGGTCTTGTTCTCGTCGCTGACCGTGCCTTTGCCGTCAGCCGCCACGGTGTTGAGGAATTCCTGAGTGATGTGCGGCTTGAGCTGGGTGTAGTCGTAGCGCAGGCCCGGCAGGAAGGTCCAGTTGTTCCAGCTGATCTGGTCCTGGGCGAACAGGCTATAGGTATTGATGGTCGGGTCCGGGAAATCGCTGGACTTCTTCAGCACGTCAGCAGCGCTGGTCGCGCCGATTGCGGTGCAGCCACGGCCGACCGCCAGGCACTTGCCGTCGCCGCTGCGCGAGCCGGTGACTTTCTGCTGCTTGATGGTGGTGCCGTAAGTCAGGACGTGATCGGTGTCGCCGATGGCAAATGCCTTGTCCAGTTGCGCGTCGAACACCCACTGTTTTTCTTCATAAATAGTGTCGCGGGTGCGTAGCACTTTGCGGGAGATCGGATAGTAGAACTCTTCGGTGCTCTGATCGGTTTTGGCGATCTGGTGGTTGAGGGTCCACTTCACGTTATCCGCCAGCAGGCTGTCGAGCGCAAAGGTGTGCTCCAGACCGAAACGCTCACGGGTGATGGTGTCGTTGCCGGTACGCCACTGGTACATGCCGCCAGGCAGCATGCTGTCGGGAATGGTCGGGGCACCTGCGAAGTAAGGGCCGCCGTAGGCGCTTTTCTGATCGGTGTCGCGATCATCCTTGTACTTTTCGTAGGTCAGGCCCAGACGTGAATCTTCGTTGTAGTTCCAGCCGATCTTGGCCAGCACGTTGGTCGCCTTGACGTCTTCCGGGTTGGCGGCGGTGCGCTCAAGGCCGGTGCCGTTGTTGCTGCCGTAGGAATCGGTTTCATGGCCGTCACGCTGGCTGTAATGCAGCAAGCCGTCGAACTGTTCGGCACGGCCGGCAACGGTGGCGGACTTCAGCCAGCTGTCATCGGCGGAGCTGTAACCGGTTTTCAGGCGGGCGCCGACATCTTTGCCGGGTTTGATGATGTCGTCCGGATCGAGGGTGTAGTAGCTGACCGCGCCGCCGATGGCGTTGCTGCCGTACAGCACCGAGGCCGGGCCACGGAGGATTTCCACGCGTTTGACGATTTCCGGGTCAACGTAATTGCGTTGAGTCTTGGCGTACGGACCGTTGAAGAAACCGTCCGGCACTTCCACGCCGTCAACCTGGGTCAGGATGCGGTCGCCGTCGATACCACGAATGTTGTAGCCGCTGATGCCGCCACGCTGACCGGCGCCGCCCACCGACACACCCGGCTCGTAGCGCACCAGATCCTTGATGGTGTTGACGTTGTTGCGATCCAGATCCTGTCGGGTCTGCACGGTGACGGTCGCTGGAACGCTGTTTACCGACTGTTCCTGACGGGTGGCGCTGATGGTCACCTGATCCAGATTCAATGCGCCGCTGTTTTTGCGTTTCTCCAGCACCACGTTGTTGTTGCTCAGCTTGCGGAAGCTCAGGTTGGTCCCCACCAACAGCCGCTCCAGCGCTTTCTCCGGTGGCAGCGAACCGCGCACGCCCGGCGAAGATACGTTCTGCCCCAGTTCCGCCGGCAAGCCGACCTGCCAGCCGGTCACGGCGGTGAAGGCATTGAGTGCCGACACCAGCGGCTGCTGACCGATGGCGAACGAGTAATCACCCATATTGCGTGCCGGTTGCTCGGTGGCAGCCATCAGCGGTGCAGTGCCGGCCATCAGTATGGCAGCGGTCAGCAGCGACAATACGCGGGAAGGGTTGGAAGTCTGGCGGGTAAGGCGTGAGGACATCGATAGCGCTCCGTGTCGCACGAATCTTTATAGGTGCTGATTCGCGTCAGGAGATGCGAATCAATTGCATTGGCTATAACGAGACGTACCGGCTTCGGCTATCGAGTAAAAATAATTCTCATTTAGTTCAAGATCACCAGCGCGGGGAATTCCTGAAGGCGTGCCGAGGTGATGTGGGCGAGGGAGCGCACCACGTCCAGCGGCTGATCGAGGCGGTAGTTGCCGGTGACGGCGACGTCGGCCAATTGCTCGTTGGTGTTGATGATCCAGCCCGGATAGTAGCGCCGCAGTTCCGCCAGCACCTGATTCAGCGGGCAATTTTCGAACACCAGTCGACCCTGGACCCAGGCCAGATCGGTGGCGGCATCGAGTTTGGCCGGACGGTCGAAACCGTTGGGGCCGATGCGGATGCTTTCCCCGGCGGAAAGGCGTACTCGCGCATCGTTATGAGTGGCACGCAGATCGACATCGCCACGCTGCACATTGACCTGCGCCACGCCGTCCAGATAACGCACGGCGAACGCAGTGTCGCGCACGCTGGCAGTGACCGGGCCGGCATCGATTTCCAGCGGCTGCCCGCGATTGGCGCCGACCTCGAAAAACGCCTCACCCTGATACAGGCGTGCAACCCGCTGTTTGTCGTTGATGGTGCTGGAAAACGCCGAGTTGGTATTGAGCAGGACTTTCGAGCCGTCCTCCAGTTGCAGACGCTGGCGCTCGCCGACCACGGTCAGGTGATCGGCCTGAATCCGCATCGGCAGATTGCTGAAACTGAACAAGCCAAGAAGCACAATCGCCGCCGTCGCCAGTGGTTTCCAGTGCGGACGCAGGCGCGAAAGGAAGGTGACTTTGGCCGGTTTGCTTGCGAGGCTTTGTGCACATTGGGCGATCTGCGGGCCGTCCCAGATATTCTGTGCCTTGGCGAAGGCTTCGGCATTCAACGGATCAGCCGCCAGCCACGCATGAAATTGCCGGGTCTGCTCTTCATCCGGATTGCCGAGCACGATGAGCCAGTCCAGAGCCTGGTCCATTGCGCTTGCGGCGTCCTGCGCCGACGGCGGCGAAGGAGGGCGGTGGGTGTCCGTCACGGTGTTTCCTCGGCAGTGTCTGTGCACGGCTGCTTTATTCAGTGAAGCGTAAAAGTCGGGCAAGGGTAACAAAGCCCGATGATCAGTGCAGTCGATCCTCGCACCTACGGAAAGATCCTGCCCTCAGTCACCATTCAAACGTTCAGCGACACCGATACAGATCGACATGATGAGCTTGAGTTCTTTCTGCACGGTACTGAGGGAGACGTTCAGCTCGTCGGCGATTTCCTGATAGCTGTGCCCGTGCAGGCGGCTGAGGATGAAAATCTGCTGCTGGCGAGAGCTGAGTTCACTGAGGCTCACGTTCAGGCGCTCCAGCATTTGTTCAGCATGGGCAGCGTCTTCGGCGCTGCTGGCGGGGGCGGCGATGCTGTGCACGATTTCCTGCGGCACGTCATCGACCATTGTTCGCGAATGGATCTTGCGCGCACGCAAATGATCGAGCGCCAGATTGCGCGCGGTCTGGAACACAAAGGGTTCAAGGTGATCGATGGCCCGCTCGCTCAACGCCCGCGTGACGCGCAGGTAGGTCTCCTGCAACAGGTCTTCAGCGGTGCTGTGATTGTTGACCATCCGTTCCAGCGTACGCAGCAGCGAAATGCGCTGAGTGAGGAAGACGTGGTTGAAGCGCGATTGACTCACGGGAGAACCTGATCCATTTCGAGCGAATGATAATGCTTATCATCTAGTCGAATGGTCAAGCGCTGATTTCAAATTGAAATCAAAACCTGTGGGAGCCAGCCTGCTGGCGATAGCAATCTATCAGTCACCCTAATCGGTGGAGATAAAACCGCTATCGCCAGCAGGCTGGCTCCCACATGGATACAAATGTCTTTCTTTACTCAGCGTTACACAGCGCCAGGCAGTTATCGAGCATGCGGTTGGAGAAGCCCCACTCGTTGTCGTACCAGGCCAGCACTTTCAGCAGTTTGCCGGTGGATTTGGTGTGGTTGGCGTCGAAAATCGACGACAGCGGGTTGTGGTTGAAGTCGCTCGAAACCAGCGGCAACGTGTTGTAACCAAGGATCTTCGAATGCTGGCTCGCAGCCTTGAGCAGAGCATTGACCTCATCCGCCGAAGCTTCGCGCTTCAACTGTACGGTCAAGTCCACCAGCGACACATTGATCACCGGTACGCGCACGGCCATGCCGGTCAGTTTGCCCGCCAGTTCCGGCAATACCAGACCAACGGCTTCGGCAGCGCCGGTCTTGCTCGGGATCATGTTCTGCGTGGCCGAACGGGCGCGGTACGGGTCGGTGTGATAGACGTCGGTCAGGTTCTGGTCGTTGGTGTAGGCGTGAATCGTGGTCATCAGACCGCTTTCGATTCCCAACTCGCGGTGCAGCACCTGCGCCACTGGCGCCAGGCAGTTGGTGGTGCACGAAGCGTTGGAGATGATCTGGTGCGACTGGCGCAGAATGTCGTGGTTCACACCATAAACGACGGTGGCATCGGCGCCTTTGGCCGGGGCCGAGATGATCACTTTGCGTGCGCCGGCAGTAATATGCGCGGCGGCTTTGGCACGGTCGGTAAACAGACCGGTGCATTCAAATACCACATCGATTTTTTCTGCGGCCCACGGCAGGTCGGCCGGGTTGCGAATGGCGCTGACTGCGATGCGGTCGCCATTGACCGTCAGGCTCTCGTTGTCATGCTCGACTTGCGCGTCGAATGTGCCGTGAACGGTGTCGTATTTGAGCAGATGAGCATTGATCGAGCTGTCGCCCAGATCATTGATGGCGACGATCTGCAAATCCTGTCGATAGCCTTGGGTATACAGTGCGCGTAGGACATTACGGCCGATGCGGCCAAAACCATTGATTGCGATTCGAAGAGTCATGGAACAGCGCCGCCGTCGTTTTGTTGTTGGAATTACAAGATTATTCGCATAAAAATAGAAAACAAGCCTTTTTAGTGGCAATATTTTGTTTTATCTACAACGAGTGACCTGAATCAACTGGTCCGAATGATCAAAAAAGCCGTCTGTCATTCCAACAACAACGGCGTTTGATCAGCATAGACAATCAGGTCGCCACATCCGTTAGCCTGGAGTTCTACACATGCATCCCCGCGTTCTTGAGGTCACCGAACGGCTTATCGCCCGCAGCCGCGCCACGCGTCAGGCTTACCTTGCACTGATTCGCGGTGCTGCCACTGACGGGCCGATGCGCGGCAAGCTGCAATGCGCCAACTTCGCCCATGGCGTCGCCGGTTGCGGCAGCGAAGACAAGCACAGCCTGCGGATGATGAACTCGGCGAACATCGCCATTGTTTCTTCCTATAACGACATGCTCTCGGCGCATCAGCCGTACGAAGTGTTTCCTGAACAGATCAAGAATGCCCTGCGCGAAATCGGTTCGGTCGGCCAGTTCGCTGGCGGCACTCCGGCGATGTGCGATGGCGTGACCCAGGGCGAGCCAGGCATGGAACTGAGCCTGCCGAGCCGCGAAGTGATCGCGCTGTCTACGGCGGTAGCGTTGTCCCACAACATGTTCGACGGTGCGCTGATGCTCGGCATCTGCGACAAGATTGTCCCGGGCCTGATGATGGGTTCGCTGCGTTTCGGCCATCTGCCGACGATCTTCGTTCCGGGCGGGCCTATGGTCTCGGGGATTTCCAACAAGGAAAAAGCCGACGTACGGCAGAAGTACGCCGAAGGCAAGGCGACCCGCGAAGAGCTGCTGGAATCGGAGATGAAGTCCTACCACAGCCCGGGCACTTGCACTTTCTACGGCACCGCCAACACCAACCAGTTGCTGATGGAAGTCATGGGCCTGCACTTGCCGGGCGCCTCTTTCGTCAACCCGAACACGCCGCTGCGTGATGCCCTGACCCGCGAAGCGGCGCATCAGGTCACGCGCCTGACCAAACAGAACGGCAACTTCATGCCGATCGGCGAAATCGTCGACGAGAAGTCGCTGGTCAACTCGATCGTGGCGCTGCACGCCACTGGCGGTTCGACCAACCACACCCTGCACATGCCGGCCATCGCCATGGCGGCAGGCATTCAACTGACCTGGCAGGACATGGCCGACCTCTCCGAAGTCGTGCCGACCCTCAGCCACGTTTATCCGAACGGCAAGGCTGACATCAACCACTTCCAGGCAGCGGGCGGCATGTCGTTCCTGATCCGCGAACTGCTCGAAGCCGGCCTGTTGCACGAAGACGTCAATACCGTGCTCGGCCACGGCTTGAGCAAGTACACCAAAGAACCGTTCCTCGATAACGGTGAACTGGTGTGGCGCGAAGGCCCGATTGAAAGCCTCGACGAAAACATCCTGCGTCCAGTCGCCCGTGCGTTCTCGCCGGAGGGTGGTCTGCGCGTGATGGAAGGTAATCTCGGTCGCGGCGTGATGAAGGTGTCCGCCGTGGCACTGGAAAATCAGATCGTCGAAGCACCGGCCATGGTGTTCCAGGATCAACAGGATCTGGCTGATGCGTTCAAGGCCGGTCTGCTGGAAAAAGACTTTGTCGCGGTGATGCGCTTCCAGGGCCCGCGTTCCAACGGCATGCCCGAGCTGCACAAGATGACGCCGTTCCTTGGCGTATTGCAGGATCGCGGCTTCAAAGTTGCGCTGGTCACCGACGGGCGGATGTCCGGCGCCTCGGGGAAAATCCCGGCGGCGATCCACGTCAGCCCTGAAGCTTATGTCGGCGGCGCTTTGGCTCGGGTGCAAGAGGGCGATATCATCCGCGTCGATGGCGTCAAAGGCACCCTGGAGCTTAAGGTGGACGCCGAAGAATTTGCAGCGCGCGAACCTGCCAAGGGTCTGTTGGCCAATAACATCGGCAGCGGGCGCGAGCTGTTTGGCTTTATGCGCATGGCCTTCAGCTCGGCGGAGCAGGGCGCCAGCGCCTTCACTTCTGCCCTGGAGACGCTTAATTGAAACTGGCTTTGGTCGGTGACATCGGAGGCACCAACGCGCGATTCGCGTTGTGGAAAGATCAGCAACTGGAGTCGGTTCAGGTGTTGGCCACGGCCGATCACGCCAGCCCGGAAGAGGCGATCAGCCTCTATCTGAGCGGGCTCGGTCTGGCGCCGGGTTCGATTGGTTCGGTGTGCCTGTCGGTGGCCGGTCCGGTCAGCGGCGATATTTTCAAGTTCACCAACAACCACTGGCACCTGAGCCGCAAGGCGTTCTGCCAGACTTTGCAGGTCGAGCAATTGTTGCTGGTCAACGATTTCTCGGCGATGGCGCTGGGCATGACCCGTTTGCAGCCGGGCGAATTTCGCGTGGTCTGCGAAGGCACGCCGGAACCGTTGCGCCCGGCAGTGGTGATTGGCCCGGGCACCGGTCTTGGTGTTGGTACTTTGCTGGACTTGGGCGAAGGTCGTTTTGCTGCGTTGCCGGGGGAGGGCGGTCACGTCGATCTGCCGCTGAGCAGCCCGCGTGAAACCCAGCTCTGGCAGCACATCCACAACGAGATCGGCCACGTCAGCGCTGAAACTGCGCTGAGCGGTGGTGGCTTGCCCCGGGTTTACCGGGCGATCTGCGCGGTCGATGGCCATGAACCGAAGCTCGATACTCCGGAAGCGATTACCGCTGCCGGGCTTGCCGGTGATCCGATTGCCCTGGAAGTGCTTGAGCAGTTCTGCTGCTGGCTCGGCCGCGTGGCCGGCAACAACGTGCTGACCACTGGCGGGCGCGGCGGGGTGTTTATCGTCGGCGGGGTGATCCCACGGTTCGCCGATTTCTTCCTCGAAAGCGGTTTCGCCCGCAGCTTTGCCGACAAGGGCTGCATGAGCGATTACTTCAAGGGGATTCCGGTGTGGCTGGTGACAGCGCCGTATTCCGGGCTTGTGGGTGCCGGTGTAGCCCTCGAACAGGCTTGATACCGAGTCGTCTGCATCGCTGGCAAGCCAGGCTCCCACAGGATCTATGTTGTTCACAAAACCTGTGGGAGCTGGCTTGCCAGCGATGAGGCCAGAACAGACAACAAAGACCCAAGGTTCATCAGGCATAATCCGCCCCAATTCCAACAACAAGGACGCCTTCGAAGTGAGCTCAATCAACAAGTCGATTTTGTTGGTCGATGACGACCAGGAGATACGCGAGTTGCTGGAGACCTACCTGACCCGTGCGGGTTTTCAGGTACGGGCCACGGCCGATGGCGCCAGTTTCCGCCAGGCGCTGAACGATGCGCCGAGCGATCTGGTGATCCTCGATGTGATGCTTCCCGACGAAGACGGCTTCAGCCTGTGCCGCTGGGTGCGCCAGCATCCGCGTCAGGCGCAGGTGCCGATCATCATGCTCACTGCCAGTTCCGACGAGGCCGACCGCGTGATCGGTCTGGAACTCGGTGCCGACGATTACCTCGGCAAACCCTTCAGCCCGCGTGAACTGCAAGCGCGGATCAAGGCGTTGCTGCGTCGTGCGCAGTTCGGTCAGGAGCGTAGCGGCAGCGAAGTGCTGGCCTTCGATGAGTGGCGGCTGGACATGGTCAGCCACCGGCTGTTCCACACCGACGGCGAGGAAGTGATTCTGTCCGGCGCCGACTTCGCCTTGCTCAAACTGTTCCTCGATCACCCGCAGGAAATCCTCGACCGCGACACCATCGGCAACGCCACTCGCGGGCGTGACCTGATGCCGCTTGATCGCATCGTCGACATGGCGGTCAGCCGCTTGCGCCAACGCCTGCGCGACACGGAAAAGCCGCCACGGCTGATCCGCACCGTGCGTGGCAGCGGTTACCAACTGGCAGCCAGTGTGGTTGCCGGCAATGGTCACTGAGTCGCTGCGCAAGTTCGCCGCCAAAGTCCCGGTGCCGCGCTCGCTGCTCGGGCGAATGCTGCTGCTGACCCTGCTCGCGGTGCTGTTCGCACAGACGCTGTCGAGCGTTATCTGGGTCTCGCAACTGCGCGCCACCCAGCTCGAAGGGCTGGTCACCAGCGCCCGCAGCCTTGCGCATTCGATGACCGCCAGCGTCAGTTATTTCCGCTCGTTGCCGGTCGCTTATCGTCCATTGGTGCTCGACCAGTTGCGCAGCATGGGTGGCACGCGTTTCGTCGTGACGCTCAACGACAAACCGCTGGGCATGGACGTGCTGCCGATCACGCCGCGTAAAGCGGCAGTGATGAAGGCGGTAGACGAAGTGCTGCGCGAGTCGCTGGGCCATGACACCGACATTTCGGTGACTTTCGTCAGCCCCGAGGATCTGCGTATTTTCAACGCCGGGCTGAAGCTCGATGAACTGCCTCGTTCGTGGGCGCATTACGCGCTGACGCTGGAACCGGTGAACCCGCCGGTACTGGTCACGCAGATTCAAATGGCGCCGGGCGAATGGCTGTACATCGCCTCGCTGTTGCCTGAGCCGTATACCAGTCTTGAAGAGCAGGGCCTGCCGGCGCAACAGGTGTGGTTCATCGTCCTCACCAGCGGATTTTTGCTGCTGTTTATCGGTCTGCTGGTGCACTGGCAGAGCCGGCCGCTCAAGCGTCTGGCGCGTGCAGCGCGGGATATGTCGCTGGGCGCCGATGTCGAGCCGATGGCCGAAGGTGGCGGCAGCGAAGTGGTCGAGGTCGGACGTGCGTTCAACAGCATGCGCGAGCGCATCAGCCGTTACCTGACCGAGCGCAGTCAGTTGTTCAGCGCGATTTCCCACGACCTGCGTACGCCGATCACGCGCTTGCGCCTGCGAGTCGAGTTGCTCGAAGACGAAACCCTGCAAGCCAAGTTCGGCCGTGATCTGGATGAGCTGGAACTGCTGGTCAAAGGCGCGTTGCAGTGCGTGAAAGACACTGACATTCACGAAAACATCGAGCCGGTGGATCTCAATCATGTGCTGGATTGTCTGGTCGAGCCTTACCTGGCGCCGAACGGCAATGGCCGTGTAACTCAACAGGGGCGAGCGCTGGCGGCGTATTCGGGCAAGCCTCTGGCGTTGAAGCGCTGTATCGGCAATCTGATCGACAACGCATTGAAGTACGGGCAGAACGCGCATTTGCACATCGATGATGATGAGAGTGCGTTTGTCCTGCACGTTGACGATGAGGGGCCGGGGGTGCCGGAACAGCGGCTGGAGCAAGTGTTCGAACCGCACTTTCGGCTGGCCGGACAGCAGCAGGGTTATGGGCTGGGTCTCGGGATTGCACGCAACATCGCCCACAGCCATGGCGGTGAGGTGACGTTGCAGAATCTGCGGGATGGCGGCTTGCGAGTGACCCTGCAACTACCGCGCAGTGTTGACTGACACCAATCTTGTGGCGAGGGAGCTTGCTCCCGCTGGACTGCGCAGCAGGCCTGGTTTTTTGGTGGCGCTTCGCACCACAGCGGGAGCAAGCTCCCTCGCCACAGGTCATCGCATGCAGAATGTCACCGACCTGTGACAAAACCCGCCCCCTTCGTTACAAGCCCGACTCGGCCCGTTGTTTAGACTCTCCCGCAGTCATAACAACAAAAAAGGGTCACCCATGGACACCTTTCACCCAGGCTTCAGCAGTTGGCTGAACGCCCCTGCCCATCAGCAATGGCTCGCCGACGAAGGCCTGCGCCTGCTGGCGTTCGCCAAGGCTTCAAAGCTTGCTCAAGGTTTCGGTAATCTCGACGAGCGCGGCCAGTTGCCGGCGAACGCCCAGGCCGAAACCATGAACACCGCCCGCATGACCCACAGCTTCGCCATGGCCCATATTCAGGGGCTGCCAGGGTTTGCCGAACTGGTCGATCACGGCATCGCGGCCCTGCGCGGGCCGCTGCGTGATGCAGTGCACGGCGGCTGGTTCGCGGTCGCCGAACACCGCGATGGCAATACCGGCAAGAACGCCTATCTGCATGCGTTCGTCGCTCTCGCCGCAAGTTCGGCGGTGGTCGCCCAGCGTCCCGGCGCACAAGCCTTGCTCGATGACGCTATCGACATCATCGACACCTGGTTCTGGAGCGAAGAAGAGGGCGCCATGCGCGAATTCTTCAATCGCGACTGGAGCGAAGAGGAAGCCTATCGCGGCGCCAACAGCAACATGCACGCGACCGAAGCCTTCCTCGCCCTGGCCGATGTCACCGAGGACCCACGCTGGCTGATCCGCGCCCAGCGCATCGTCGAGCGGGTGATCCATAAGCATGCCGCCGCCAATGATTATCTGGTGATCGAGCACTTCGACCGCGACTGGCAGCCGCTGCGCGAGTACAACCACGACAATCCCGCCGACGGCTTCCGTCCTTACGGCACTACGCCGGGCCACGGTTTCGAATGGGCGCGGCTGTTGCTGCACCTCGAAGCGGCGCGGGTGCAGGCGGGCATGCTGACGCCCGGCTGGCTGGCGACCGATGCGCAAAAACTCTTCGAACACAATTGCCGTCACGGCTGGGACGTCGATGGTGCGCCGGGCATTGTCTACACCCTCGATTGGGGTAACAAAGCGGTGGTGCGCCATCGCCTGCACTGGACGCACGCCGAAGCCAGCGCGGCTGCGAGTGCCTTGCTCAAACGTACCGGGGAAGAGCAATACGAAACCTGGTACCGGCTGTTCTGGGAATTCTGCGAAACGTATTTCATCGATCGCTGCGATGGCAGCTGGCATCACGAACTCGACCCGCAAAACCGCCCAAGTGCCGATATCTGGGCGGGCAAACCGGACCTTTATCACGCCTGGCAAGCGGTGCTGATTCCTCGTCTACCCTTGTCACCCAGTATGGCGACTGCCTTGGCGCACTTGTCCCAGAGCTGTCCTGTGTAACCATGTGGTGACATTTGCGCGTCCCTTCGTTACCTGCGAGGGGAAACGCCCTGTTTAAACTCCTGTGCAGCGCAAGCACCAGACTTGCATGCATAACAACAAGAAAGGTACATCTCAGATGAATGCGATTTCTCGCCTCGCTACTGTCATTTCTGTCGCCTCCCTGTTCCCGCTCGCAATTCTGCCCCTCAGTGTTTCCGCTGCCGAATCCAAAGGTTCGGTTGAAGTCGTGCACTGGTGGACGTCCGGTGGCGAAAAAGCTGCCGTTGATGTACTCAAGGCCCAAGTCGAAAAAGACGGTTTCACCTGGAAAGACGGCGCTGTCGCCGGCGGTGGCGGTTCGACTGCCATGACCGTGCTGAAAAGCCGCGCTGTTGCTGGCAACCCTCCTGGCGTCGCCCAGATCAAGGGCCCGGACATCCAGGAATGGGCATCCACTGGCCTGCTCGACACCGACGTTCTGAAAGACGTCGCCAAAGAAGAGAAGTGGGACAGCCTGCTCGACAAGAAAGTCTCCGATACCGTGAAGTACGAAGGTGATTACGTGGCAGTGCCGGTGAATATTCACCGTGTGAACTGGCTGTGGATCAACCCGGAAGTCTTCAAGAAAGCCGGTATCACCAAGAATCCAACCACCCTCGAGGAATTCTACGCGGCGGGCGACAAGCTCAAGGCAGCAGGCTTCATTCCGCTCGCCCACGGTGGCCAGCCTTGGCAGGACAGCACCGTATTTGAAGCGGTCGTGCTGTCGGTGATGGGTGTCGACGGTTACAAGAAAGCCCTGGTCGATCTGGACAACGCTACCCTGACCGGCCCGGAAATGGTCAAGGCGCTGACCGAGCTGAAGAAAGTCGCGACCTACATGGACGCCGACGGCAAGGGCCAGGACTGGAACCTTGAAGCAGCCAAGGTCATCAACGGCAAGGCCGGCATGCAGATCATGGGTGACTGGGCCAAGTCCGAATGGACCGCTGCCAAGAAAGTCGCCGGCAAGGACTACGAGTGCGTAGCGTTCCCGGGCACCGACAAGGCATTCACCTACAACATCGACTCGCTGGCCGTGTTCAAGCAGAAAGACGCGGGTACCGCTGCCGGTCAGAAGGACATCGCCAAAGTCGTGTTGGGTGAAAACTTCCAGAAAGTCTTCAGCATCAACAAAGGCTCGATCCCGGTTCGTATCGACATGTTGAACAACATGGAGAAGCTCGGCTTCGATTCCTGCGCCCAGACTGCTGCCAAGGACTTCCTGGCTGACGCGAAAAGCGGCGGCCTGCAGCCAAGCATGGCGCACAACATGGCGACCACGCTGGCGGTGCAGGGCGCGTTCTTTGATGTCGTGACCAACTACATCAACGACCCGAAAGCCGACCCGGCCGACACCGCCAAGAAACTTGGTGCTGCGATCAAGTCGTCCAAGTAATGCTTGGACCTGTAGGAGCGAGCCTGCTCGCGATTGCAATCTGTCAGTCAATGATTGGCTGACTGACACACCGCTATCGCGAGCAGGCTCACTCCTACAGGGGAAGTATTTCAAAAGTAGTCCTTTTCCCCTGTACTGGATTTCCCCATGAGTTCTGTTGCTGTGTTCAGCAAGGCCTCGCCGTTCGATGCACTGCAGCGCTGGCTACCGAAACTGGTGCTGGCGCCGAGCATGTTCATCGTTCTGGTGGGCTTCTATGGCTACATCCTGTGGACGTTCGTTCTGTCGTTCACCACTTCGACATTCCTGCCGACCTACAAGTGGGCCGGACTGGCGCAATACGCGCGGTTGTTCGACAACGACCGCTGGTGGGTGGCGAGCAAAAACCTCGCTGTTTTCGGTGGCATGTTCATCGGCATCACGCTGGTGATCGGCGTGCTGCTGGCGGTGTTCCTCGACCAGAAAATCCGCCGCGAAGGTTTCATCCGCACCATTTACCTGTACCCGATGGCGCTCTCGATGATCGTGACCGGTACCGCATGGAAATGGCTGCTCAACCCGGGCATGGGCCTGGACAAATTGTTGCGTGACTGGGGCTGGGAAGGCTTCCGTCTCGATTGGCTGATCGACCCGGATCGCGTGGTGTATTGCCTGGTGATCGCTGCGGTATGGCAAGCCTCGGGTTTCATCATGGCGATGTTCCTCGCCGGCCTGCGCGGGGTTGATCAATCGATCATCCGTGCGGCGCAGATCGATGGCGCGAGCATGCCGACGATCTACTGGAAAGTGGTGCTGCCAAGCCTGCGTCCAGTGTTCTTCAGTGCGGTGATGATCCTCGCCCACATCGCGATCAAGAGCTTCGACCTCGTCGCAGCGATGACCGCCGGTGGCCCGGGTTATTCCTCCGACCTGCCAGCGATGTTCATGTATTCCTTCACCTTCAGTCGCGGTCAGATGGGCATGGGTTCGGCCAGTGCGATTCTGATGCTCGGTGCGATCCTCGCGATCATCGTGCCTTACCTGTACTCCGAGCTGAGGACCAAGCGTAATGACTAGTCTCGCTGCCAAACCTGCGATCAGCCTGAGTCGCATCGCGATCTACGCGGTGCTTATCCTCGCTGTATTTCTCTACCTGATTCCGCTGGTGGTGATGCTGTTGACCAGCTTCAAAACCCCGGAAGACATCAGCACCGGCAACCTGTTGAGCTGGCCGACCGTGGTCAGCGGCATTGGCTGGGTCAAGGCCTGGGCCACGGTTGACGGTTACTTCTGGAACTCGATCAAGATCACCGTTCCGGCAGTATTGATCTCCACCGCCATCGGCGCGTTGAACGGCTATGTGCTGTCGATGTGGCGCTTTCGCGGTTCGCAATTGTTCTTCGGTCTGCTGTTGTTCGGCTGCTTCCTGCCGTTCCAGACCGTGCTGCTGCCGGCCTCGTTCACCCTCGGCAAGATGGGCCTGGCGAGCACCACTACCGGTCTGGTGTTCATCCATGTGGTCTACGGTCTGGCGTTTACTACGCTGTTCTTCCGTAACTACTACGTGAGCATTCCCGATGCACTGGTGAAAGCTGCACGCCTCGACGGCGCGGGTTTCTTCACCATTTTCCGGCGGATCATTCTGCCGATGTCGACCCCGATCATCATGGTCTGCCTGATCTGGCAGTTCACGCAGATCTGGAACGACTTCCTGTTCGGTGTGGTGTTCTCCAGCGGCGATTCGCAACCGATCACGGTGGCGCTGAACAACCTGGTCAACACCAGCACCGGGGCCAAGGAATACAACGTTGATATGGCGGCGGCGATGATCGCCGGGCTGCCGACCCTGCTGGTCTATGTGGTCGCAGGCAAGTATTTCGTGCGCGGGCTGACGGCCGGCGCAGTCAAGGGGTAATCATGGCAACGCTCGAACTTCGCAACGTAAACAAGACCTACGGTGCCGGCCTGCCGGACACCCTGAAGAACATCGAACTGTCGATCAAGGACGGTGAGTTCCTGATCCTAGTCGGCCCGTCGGGTTGCGGCAAATCGACCCTGATGAACTGCATCGCCGGCCTGGAAACCATTACCGGCGGCGCGATCATGATCGGTGATCAAGACGTCAGCGGCATGAGCCCCAAGGATCGTGACATCGCCATGGTGTTCCAGTCCTACGCGCTGTACCCGACCATGAGCGTGCGCGAGAACATCGAGTTCGGTCTGAAGATTCGCAAGATGAAACAGGCGGACATCGACGAGGAAGTCGCTCGCGTGGCCAAGCTGTTGCAGATCGAACACCTGCTCAATCGCAAGCCGGGCCAACTCTCCGGTGGTCAGCAGCAACGCGTGGCCATGGGTCGCGCGCTGGCTCGTCGGCCGAAGATTTATCTGTTCGACGAACCGCTGTCCAACCTCGACGCCAAGCTGCGCGTCGAGATGCGCACCGAAATGAAACTGATGCACCAGCGCCTGAAGACCACCACGGTCTACGTGACCCACGACCAGATCGAAGCGATGACTCTGGGCGACAAGGTTGCGGTAATGAAGGACGGGATCATTCAGCAGTTCGGTACGCCGAAAGAGATTTACACCGATCCTGCCAACCTGTTCGTGGCGAGCTTCATTGGTTCGCCGCCAATGAACTTCATCCCGCTGCGCCTGCAACGCAAGGACGGTCGCCTGCTGGCGCTGCTCGACAGCGGCCAGGCGCGTTGCGAGCTGCCGTTGAGCATGCAGGATGCCGGGCTTGAAGATCGCGAAGTGATCCTCGGCATGCGCCCGGAACAGATCGTGCTGGCGAACGGCGAGGGCAATGGTTTGCCGAGCATCAAGGCTGAGGTTCAGGTCACTGAACCGACGGGGCCGGACACGCTGGTCTTCGTCAACCTCAACGAAACCAAGGTCTGCTGCCGTCTGGCACCGGACGTGGCACCGCAGGTTGGCGAGACCCTGACGCTGCAATTCGATCCGTCGAAAGTGTTGCTGTTCGATGCCAAGACAGGCGAGCGACTGGGCGTTGCGGGCCAGACGCAAACCGAAGCGCGTTCTGCCAACGTCGCACAGTTCAAAGGCCGGTAAACAGATCAATGTTGGAATGCGTTCATGTGGGAGCTGGCAAGCCAGCTCCCACAGGGATCGGATTCCACAAGGAGCGCGCGGTGGATGACCTGTCATCCGCCGCAATTTATGTAAACCGCGTTAGATAAAAACAGTTAATAACAATAAAGACGAGGATGTAGGGATGAAAAAGAAACACGTCAATGCCCGGTTGATCTGCCAAGTGTCAGCCGCGGCAGCACTGGTGCTGGCCGGTAATGCGATGGCTGCGGATGCCTTCAGCTCCGATTCCAAATGGATGACGGGCGATTGGGGTGGCGAGCGTACCAAGCTGATCGAGCAAGGTATCGACATCAAGATGGACTACGTCGGTGAAGTCGGTGGCAACCTGCACGGTGGCTACAACAACGACAAGACTGCACGTTACAGTGACCAGTTCGGCCTCGGCGCCGCGCTGGACCTGCAAAAACTGCTGGGCTGGGACAACACTCAGGCCAAGATCCAGTTGACCAACCGTAATGGTCAGAACATCTCCAACGACCGCGTTGGCGATCCGCGTGCCGGCACCCTGAGTTCTTCGCAAGAAGTCTACGGTCGCGGCCACATGGTGCGTCTGACCCAATTGTGGATTCAGCACCAGTTCTTCGACAACAAACTCGACGTCAAGGCCGGTTACTTCGGTGAAGGCGAAGACTTCAACACCTTCCCGTGCGAATTCCAGAACCTGGCGTTCTGCGGTTCCCAGGTGGGTAACTGGGCAACCAACATCTGGTACAACTGGCCAGTCAGCCAGGCCGCGATCCGCGTGAAGTACAACATCAATGACGAGCTCTACGCTCAGATCGGTGCGTACAACCAGAACCCGTCGCAACTGGAACACGGCAACGGCTTCAAACTCAGCGGTAGCGGTACTGCCGGTACCGTATTGCCAGTTGAGTTGGTCTGGTCGCCGAAGGTCAACAGCCTGCCAGGCGAATACCGCGTGGGTTACTACAAGAGCACGGCTGATGCCGCCGATGTCCGTGAAGACATCAACGGTAACGACGCTGCAACCACCCGCGACGCCTACAAGACCCACAGCAGCAAACACGGCTACTGGTTCGTTGCGCAACAGCAACTCACCAGCCACAACGGCGACGCAACACGCGGTCTGAACATCGCCGCCAACGCGACGTTCCACGACAAGGACACCAACTTCATCGACAACTACCAGTCGGTGATGTTTGTCTATAAAGGCCCATTCGACGCACGTCCGAAGGATGACGTCGGCATCGGTGCGGCGCGTATCCACGTCAACGATGACGTGAAGAAAAACGCCGAACTGCTGAACGCCTCCAACGGTGTTTCGGACTACGACAACCCGGTGTTCTCGCCTATTCGTGAAACCGAATACAACTACGAGGTCAACTACGGCTTCCACGTTACCAACTGGCTGACTGTGCGTCCTAACCTGCAATACATCACCCACCCGGGCGGTGTTGATGCAGTGGACAACGCATTGGTTGCCGGTCTGAAAATTCAGTCGGTGTTCTAACGCGTCTGCGATAAGCTCCTCTCTATGTGCGCATATTTGCGGACAGCCAAGGCTGTCCGCTTTTTTTTGCGAGGCT
This sequence comes from Pseudomonas sp. McL0111, assembly GCF_052567255.1. Lineage (NCBI taxonomy): Bacteria > Pseudomonadati > Pseudomonadota > Gammaproteobacteria > Pseudomonadales > Pseudomonadaceae > Pseudomonas > Pseudomonas sp. McL0111. The sequence goes on from NZ_CP199585.1 coordinate 3,067,391, forward strand.
CGCACGCAAGATTTGTAGTACGCATTTGTGGCTATAGAATTTTTATGGCTAAAGGGTTTTCTGTGGCAAGGCTTTTGGATTGATAAGTACCCCCATGATTTTCAGGACCGTGGCCCATGCATGAGCATCCGCTGCAACGCTTCTTCAAATCCCTGCGCGAGCGATCAGTGTTTGCCTGGGAGCGCTATCAGATGCGCGATGTGTTGGTGATCGATCATCCGCTGTGTCAGGCGGTGTTCAGTCGTCAGGGCGCGCAGTTGCTGCACTTTCAGCCTCGCGGCCAGAAGCCGTGGTTGTGGTGCGCGGCGAAGTGGCCGCATGTCGGTGCAATTCGTGGTGGCGTGCCGGTGTGCTGGCCGTGGTATGGCCGTCATCCGAGCGAAAATGCCTGGCCGTCTCACGGTTGGGCGCGGCTGCTCGACTGGAAACTGCTCGACAGCAGCAGCGCCGAAGACGGCGTGCGTCTGCACTGGCAATTGCAGTTGTGCGACTGGCAGGTAGACCTGCACGCGCACCTTGGCGAACGCATGGAATTGCGCCTGAGCACCGAGCATCAGGACGACATGCCGTGCCAGATGAGCCAGGCTTTGCATGCTTACTGGCGTATTGGCGATGTGGGTGAGATAGCGCTGTCTGGGCTTGAAGGCGCGCAGGGTTATGACCAGTTGAGCCGGCAGGTTTGTCAGCAGGAAGGCGAGTTGCGCGTCGATGGCGGCTGTCAGCGGGTGTTCCAGCACGACGGTGAATTACAGCTGAAAGATCACGCCTGGCAGCGCGAGTTGTGCATCGATACCGGCGACAGTGCCGACACAGTGGTCTGGCATCCGGGGTCGCGGCCGTTGCTCGGCGTGACGTGGGACGAGATTTCGGAATTTGTCTGTGTCGAAGCGGCGGCGGGCGGGACGGATAGCCTGCATCTGGCGCCGGGAGAGAAGGCGCATCTGAGTTTGCAGGCTTGGGCAGCGGCTTAGTTTTTTGTTGCCTCTGCTGGCCCCATCGCTGGCAAGCCAGCTCCCACAGTGTCCGCGCCGAACATACAATTGGCGAACGCTGATGAAACCTGTGGGAGCTGGCTTGCCAGCGATGAGGTCAGCTCATTCACTACAAATCATCGAGATCAGTTGAACTCATCACCCACCGGATACCGGCTAGCGTTCAAGCTCTCTTTGATCTTGCGCAGATGCGGCTGGAAATCCACCCCGCGACGCAATGTCATGCCTGTCGCCAACACATCCAGCACGGTCAACTGAATGATCCGCGAAGTCATCGGCATGTAGATGTCGGTGTCTTCCGGCAACGGAATGTTCAGGCTCAACGTACTGGCCTTGGCCAGCGGTGAATTCTCGGCGGTCAGGCCCAACACCGAAGCGCCGTTCTCGCGGGCAATGCGCGCCACTTCCACCAGCTCGCGGGTGCGGCCGGTGTAGGAAATGATCACGAACAACTCGCCGGTGTGCGCCACCGAAGCAATCATCCGTTGCATCAGCACATCGGCATGCGCCGTGACTGCGAGATTGAAGCGGAAGAACTTGTGCTGTGCATCCAGCGCCACCGGAGCCGAAGCGCCGAGGCCGAAGAAGTGGATCTGCCGCGCCTGAATCAACAGGTCGACGGCGCGGCTGATCAGGTTCGGATCAAGTGCCTGACACGCGCTGTCCAGCGAGGCGATGGCGCTGCCGAAAATCTTCTGCGTGTACGCCTCGGGATTGTCATCGGCTTCCACCGCACGGCTGACATATGCCGCGCCGCTGGCCAGACTTTGTGCCAGTTGCAGCTTGAGTTCCGGGTAACCGCTGACGCCGAACGAACGGCAGAAACGGTTGACCGTCGGCTCACTCACCGACGCCGCCTGGGCGAGGGCGGCGATACTGAAGCGAGTGGCCTGCTGTGGGTTGAGCAGGATCACCTCGGCGACTTTGCGTTCGGCCTTGTTCAGGTCTTCAAGGCGACTCTGGATCTGTTCCAGTAAATTTCGCACGCGGTCCATATGGAATTCCTAATTCACCTGCGCAAAGGTACGCCGGGCTATGCAAATTGGGCCTTTGATATGGCCCGTAACGGTGGCCTATCCTACTGGGGGCTCCGACCGACCACCACTCGGAATCTGTATTTTGCGAAAATGTTGTGGTTATTACTACATTTTCCCTTGAGTGATGCCTTGAAAAAAGGTATTTGTAGCTTAACTTGATAAAAGAACAAACATCATGCCTTCGATTACGGTTGAACCGTGCACCTTTGCCTTGTTCGGCGCCCTTGGCGACCTGGCCTTGCGCAAGCTGTTTCCTGCCCTTTATCACCTCGATGGCGCCGACCTGTTGCACGAGGACACGCGCATCATCGCGTTGGCCCGTGAGACCGGCACCGAGCAGCAGCACATGGCGTTCATTGCCGCCGAACTGCGTCGCTACGTGGGTAAAGAGCTGGACGAAGCGGTGGCCGAGCGTTTTCTCTCGCGGCTGACTTACCTGCACGTCGACTTTCTCAAGGCTGAAGATTACGAAACCCTGGCTGAACTGGCCGGCACCGCTCAGCGCATGATTGCCTACTTCGCCACTCCGGCGGCGGTGTACGGCGCGATCTGCGAGAACCTGGCGAAAGTCGGTCTGGCGGAAAACACTCGCGTGGTGCTGGAAAAGCCGATCGGTTCCGATCTGGAATCCTCGCGCAAAGTGAATGACGCTGTGGCGCAATTTTTCCCGGAGAACCGCACCTACCGCATCGACCACTATCTGGGCAAAGAGACCGTTCAGAACCTGATCGCCCTGCGTTTCGCCAACAGCCTGTTCGAAACCCAGTGGAACCAGAATTACATTTCCCACGTGGAAATCACCGTGGCCGAGAAGGTCGGTATCGAAGGCCGTTGGGGCTACTTCGACAAGGCCGGCCAACTGCGCGACATGATCCAGAATCACCTGTTGCAGTTGCTCTGCCTGATCGCCATGGACCCGCCGGCCGACCTGTCCGCCGACAGCATCCGTGACGAGAAAGTCAAAGTGCTCAAGGCACTGGCGCCGATCAGCCCGGAAGGCCTGACCACCCAAGTGGTACGCGGCCAGTACATCGCCGGCTACAGCGAAGGCAAGTCGGTACCGGGTTACCTCGAAGAACCGAATTCCAATACCCAGAGCGACACCGAAACCTTCGTCGCTCTGCGTGCAGATATCCGTAACTGGCGTTGGGCCGGCGTGCCGTTCTACCTGCGTACCGGCAAGCGCATGCCGCAAAAGCTGTCGCAGATCGTCATCCACTTCAAGGAACCGTCGCACTACATCTTTGCCCCCGAGCAGCGCTTGCAGATCAGCAACAAACTGATCATTCGCCTGCAACCGGATGAAGGCATTTCCTTGCGCGTGATGACTAAAGAGCAGGGCCTGGACAAAGGCATGCAACTGCGCAGCGGCCCGCTGCAACTGAATTTCTCCGACACCTGGCGCAGCGCACGGATTCCCGATGCCTACGAGCGGTTGTTGCTGGAAGTGATGAACGGCAATCAGAACCTGTTTGTCCGTAAAGATGAAATCGAAGCCGCGTGGAAGTGGTGTGACCAGTTGATCGCCGGCTGGAAGAAATCCGGTGACGCGCCCAAGCCGTACGCGGCCGGGTCGTGGGGGCCGATGAGCTCGATTGCACTGATCACGCGGGACGGGAGGTCGTGGTATGGCGATATCTGATGTGAAACTGCCTGCGGGCGTCAACGCCCACCCATTCAAGAGCCCGGCGTTGTTGGCCGAAGGCTTGGCGCTGAATGTTGCCAAGCAACTGAGCGAGGCCATCGCTGCACGTGGCAACGCGGTGCTGGTGGTGTCTGGCGGTCGTAGCCCGGTGGCGTTTTTCCAGCACTTGGCCAAGCAGGATCTGGACTGGTCGAAAGTCGTCGTGACCCTCGCCGATGAGCGCTGGGTCCCGGTCGAGCACGCCGACAGCAATGCCGGTCTGCTCAAGCAGTATCTGCTCAAAGGTCCGGCGGCCAAGGCAAAGTTTCTCAGCCTTTATAGCGCTGCGGCGAATGTCGAACAGGCTGCTGAACAGGCTGATCGTTTGCTCGCTGAGTTGCCGGCAATCGATGTGCTGGTGCTGGGCATGGGCGATGACGGTCACACCGCGTCGCTGTTCCCCAACAGTCCGAACCTTGCCGAAGCGTTGCAGGCCGATGGCACGCGCCGTTGCTGGCCGATGCTGGCGCCGAGTGTGCCGCGTCAGCGCCTGACCATGAGCCGTGCGCTGCTGGCTTCGGCCCGACACAAGATTCTGTCGATTTCCGGTGCGTCGAAACTGACCACCCTCAACGCCGCATTGGCCAGTGACGATGTCGCTGCCATGCCGGTTCGCGCGTTTCTGCAACCCACGTTAGAGATTTACTGGTGCCCATGAGCCAAGGAACAGCCGCTATGACAACCCCATCCCCGACCGTATCCATGGCGGACAAAGTTGCCCTGATCGACAGCCTCTGCGCCAAGGCGCGGATTCTGCCGGTGATCACCATCGCCCGCGAACAGGACGTGCTGCCATTGGCCGACGCCCTGGCTGCCGGTGGCCTGACCGCGCTGGAAGTAACCCTGCGTTCGCAGTTCGGTTTGAAGGCGATTCAGATTCTGCGCGAACAGCGTCCGGAACTGATGACCGGCGCCGGCACCGTACTTGATCGCAATATGCTCGCGGCTGCCGAAGCGGCCGGTTCGCAATTCATCGTTACCCCGGGCATCACCCGTGATCTGCTGGAAGCCAGCGTCGACAGCCCGATTCCGCTGTTGCCGGGCATCAGCAACGCCTCCGGCATCATGGAAGGCTACGGCCTGGGTTATCGCCGCTTCAAGCTGTTCCCGGCTGAAGTCAGCGGCGGCGTGGCAGCGATCAAAGCCCTCGGCGGCCCGTTCGGCGAAGTGAAATTCTGCCCGACTGGCGGCGTCAGCCCGGCCAACATCAAGAGTTACATGGCGCTGAAAAACGTCATGTGCGTGGGCGGTAGCTGGATGCTTGATCCGGAGTGGATCAAGAACGGCGACTGGGCCCGCATTCAGGAATGCACCGCTGAAGCACTGGCGCTGCTGGACTGATCTTTACCTGACACTTCGTTGTGTGTTCTACGGCTTTTTCGGTGCACTTGGTCGGTGCACCTTTTTTTTGCCCGCAGAAAACCAGGATCAAAAGATCGCAGCCTTGGAATGCATTTCCCTGTAGGAGCTGCCGAAGGCTGCGATCTTTTGATCTGCGCAGCAACGCTGCGATACATAGTTACCGCACTTCGAATTTCGTCCGACGCTAATCTGCGTTCTCTTATGGAAGAGAGGACGTGTCATGGATCGAGATTCTTCAGCTTCATCGGCGCCGGTCTATCAACTGGCGCCCGAACAAATCGCCGGACCTTATTTCCGCAATCCCAAACTGCTGCGCCGCAATATCAGCGAAGGTGCCGAAGGGCTGCCGTTACTGCTGCGACTGACCATCGTTGACGCCATGACCGGAGAACCGGTGAACGGCGCGCTGGTGGATATCTGGCACTGTAATGCGCGAGGAGCGTATTCGGGCTGGAGCCGGATCAATCCTGATCTGGAAGTCGATGCCGAGGCCATCGGTTCGATCCCGCGCACCGACGACGAGACCTACCTGCGTGGCAGTCAGATCTGCGATCAAAAGGGCAGGGTGCGCTTTACCACGATCTATCCGGGTTTCTATGCCGGGCGTGCGCTGCACATTCATGTGGCGGTGCGTATTGTCGCTGGCGGTGATTACCTGGAAGAGCGCAACGTCGCTTGGGTCGGCCAGTTGTACTTTCCCGAGGTGGTCTCTCGTTCGGTGCTCAATGCCCGAGCCTATCGCGGTCGAGCATCAACACCGTTGAACAATGAACAGGACAGCCTGTACACCGCCACTGACGGTGAGGGCTCGACATTGGCGGTCTGGCCGGTCGGACGTGACTCCCACGAAGACGGCTTTTTCGGTCATCTGACCATCGGCATCGACACCTTTGCGGCGTCGTCGCAGATCAAACCCGAGGACTTCGACAAGTACACGGTCTAGGCCGCTCAGCGCAGCTCGTTGAGCGCCCGGGTCAGCACCTGCATATCCTCGGCGGTGGTGGTCAGCCCTGGCGTGATGCGGATGCACGGCCCGCAAGCTGCGCCGTTACGCACCACGGTAAACAGGTTGAATTCGCTCAGCAGACGCTCGGCCAGTGCCTGTTGATCGGCGTGGCGAGTGAAACGCATCGAGGTAATGCCGCAATACAGTCGCGGATCATCAGGGGTCAGCACTTCGATGCCGGGCAGATGCCGCACCGCGCTGACCCACAGGTTGCGCAGGTAACTCAGGCGCGCACCCTTGGCCGGTGCGCCCCCTAAAGAGCGGTGTTCCTCGAATACCAGCGGCAGGGTCATCAATGCCGGAATGTTCGGGGTGCTGTGCGGAATACGCGAGCGGATATCGTTGGCCGGGTAATGCGTTTCGCCCATGTCCGGTTCAATATCGGCCAGACGCTGCGTAGCGATATAGATGAAGCCGAGGGTCAGCGGTGCGCCGATCCACTTGTGCAGGTTGTACCCGGCGAAGGCGATGCCCAGTTCTTCGAGATCGAACTCGATCTGCCCGAGGGCGTGGGCACCGTCGAGGATCACATCGATGCCGTGCTCCTTGGCCAGCGCGGCGATGGCCTGCACCGGCATCACCAGACCGGTGCGGTGAGTGACGTGGGTCAGCGCCATCAGTTTGAGTTTCGGATGGCGGATGAATGTCTCGCGATAGGTCTCCAGCAGGCTGTCGAAGCTCGCCGGATGCGCGTGACTGATCTCGATCACCTCGACGCCGCGCGTGCGCGCAAGCCAGCGCATAGCGCCTTTGACGGTGTCGTATTCGAGATCGCAGATCAGCACCTGATCGCCCGATTGCAGGCGGTTGTAGTTGCGGATCAGCGATTGCAGGCCTTCGGTGGCGTTGTGGGTGAAGGTCACGTTGTGCGCGCGAACACCGATCATCTCCGCGAGTTGCGCCCGGATATCCAGGCTATCGAGCGGTTCGAAACGTTGGCGTACGTGCACCGAGTTGCTGCTGTTGATCAGCTCGATGTTGCGCTGGTATTCCTCGATCACCGTGCGCGACATGCGCCCGAAGTAGCCGTTTTCCAGGTTGACCGGGCCTGCTTGAACTTCATAACGATCGGCGAATGTTCGCCAGAAAGCTTCATCACGGGCGCGTCGGGTGTTATCGGGCATGATCGGTTCGGCTCAGTAGGGGAGGACGCTTCAGTGACGTGGGGCAGGTTTGCCGTGTTTGGCGCGCAAAGGTTCGAGTAGATCCGACAGACCGTTGTGATCGATTTCCTGCATCAGCGCGAGCAGACCGCCGAGTTCGCCATGTGGAAAACCTTCACGGGCAAACCAGTTCAGATACGGACCAGGCAGATCGGCAATGATCCGACCCTTGTATTTGCCGAAGGGCATTTCGCGGGTGATCAACAGTTCAATTTTTTCAGGGTTCATCGATGTAATCGTCCGGCCTCAAAACAATCTGGAAAATACAGGCATTCTGCATGCAGGCCAAATGACAGATCATGCAAATAACCGGAGTACAGTTTTTACGTATTTATTTAACGTGTTGATTTTAAACAAATAAATCTTTAAATCAGAGCTGGCACGCACACTGCAATATCCCTTGTATCTTCCACCGATCGCAAGGAATTGAAAAATGACTGACATGAATAAAGAAGCCATCTCCGTACTCAATGACCTGATTGAAACCTGCAAGGACGGTCAGGAAGGGTTCAAGACTTGCGCTGAAGACATCAAGCATCCAGAACTGAAAAGCCTGTTCGTGACCCGCTCCGCCGACTGCGCCACTGCCGCTGCCGAGCTACAAGCGGCCGTGCGTTCGATGGGCGGTGATCCGGAAACTTCGACCAGCGTCAGCGGTGACCTGCACCGTCGCTGGGTCGACGTCAAAGCGATGTTCACCGGCAAGGACGAAGAAGCAGTGCTGAACGAAGCCGAGCGTGGTGAAGACCATGCGCTGAAGGCTTATCGCGAAGCCATCGAGAAGATCAACAAACACAATCTGGTCGGTATTCGTGACCTGGTTGAACGCCAGTATCACGGCGTACAACGCAACCACGACCAGGTGAAAGCCCTGCGTAACCAGGCTCGTGCACGCTCGTAAGCATTAGCGAAAAACTGTGGGAGCGAGCCTGCTCGCGATAACGGACTGACATTCAACATCAAAGTTGAATGAACTGACCCCATCGCTAGCAGGCTCGCTCCCACTTTTTTTGTGCAATACAAATCAGCCAATGCTGATCGGCGGCAAAGTCGGCAGCGTTACGGTCTGCTGTTTACGCGGCGCCAGAATCTCAGCCTCGCCGTCCACCACCAACTCATCACGCTGGTTGAACACGCGAGTAGCAATCCGCACACGAAACTTCGGCAGTTTCTCGAGGATTTCCAGACGCACCGTCAAGGTGTCACCGATCTTCACCGGTTTCTGAAAGCTCATCTGCTGACCGATATAAATAGTTCCCGGCCCAGGCAGTTCGCAAGCCACCGCAGCACTGATCAGCGCGCCGCTGAACATGCCGTGGGCGATGCGTTCCTTGAACATGCTGGCGGCAGCGAATTCGGCGTCCAGGTGCACCGGGTTGTGGTCGCCGGACATCGCCGCGAACAGCTGAATGTCGCGCTCTTCCACGGTCTTGCTGTAGCTCGCGGTCTGGCCGACTTCGAGGGCTTCGTAAGGGATGTTGGTAACCTGGGTCATCAGTCTCGATTCCTGTACTGGATCAGTTGAATCCATAAAAATTATTCGCTGCGGTGCGGGCGCGGATGGCTCAGGGTCTGGTCGATCCAGCTCAGCACATCGGCGATCACTTCGTCGCGATTGGTTTCGTTGAACAATTCGTGCCGCGCCTGCGGGTAGATCTTCAGTTGCAGGTTTTGGCTGCCGGCCGTGCGCAAGGCATTGGCCAGATCAGTCAGACGATTGCCTTCACTCACCGGATCACATTCACCGCCAATTACCAGCAGCGGCAGGCCCGGGTCGATCTGGGCGAGATTGGACGCTTTGCTGATTTGCTGCAAGCCGCCGAGCAGGTCGATCCACAGCTGATTGGTGCAACGGAAGCCGCACAGCGGATCGTTGGCGTACAGATCGACTTCGGCCGGGTCGCGACTGAGCCAGTCAAAACGTGTGCGCACCGGTTTGAATTTCTTGTTGAACGAGCCGAACGAAAGCCATTCGATCAGCGCGCTGCGACCCCTGCCGCCCTGACGCAGTTTTTCGAAACGGGCGATCTGCTGAGCGGCGCGGTAGAGCCCCACCGGCTGAAAGTTCGAACCACTGAGAATTGCCCCGAGCAGACTGGCGCTGTGGTGCAGCAAATAGGCTTGGGCGATGTAACTGCCCATGCTGTGGCCGAGCAGGATGATCGGCACACCGGGATGCTGTTGGCCGATGTGTTGATTGAGACTGGCCAGATCGCCGACCACTTTGCACCAGCCATCGTCGTCGGCAAAATGCCCCAACGTGCCGTGATCGGCCGTCTGGCCATGCCCGCGCAGGTCCGGCGCATAGACGCCGTAGCCCTGCGCGCAAAATTCTTCGGCCAGCCGCGCATAACGTGCACTGTGTTCAGCCATGCCGTGGGCCAGCAGAATCACCGCTTTCAATGGCGCGGCCGGCAGCCACTGATTGACGAAGAGGCGGCTGCGGTCACTCGCGTCCAGCCAGAAACTGTGGTGAATCATGGCAATTCCTTTTTATTTGAGCGGCATGGCTCAGGGTTCCTGCATTTTATAGCGCGTCCGATCAGCCCACGCCACGGCGGGAAGATTCACACGATCAATGACGACATTGTCCGTATTTGCCTGAATGGCCATAACTGCTAGTGTCCGTGAAGCTCCGCTTTGTGCTTTCTCTTTTTGAGGGACGAGAGAGAAATGCCAGAAAAGTGGCCCCGGATCGGTTCAGGTAAAGAGGATAAGAACAATGCAACCTGATTTCTGGAATGACAAACGCCCGGCCGGCGTACCGCTGGACATCGACATGACCGAGTTCAAGTCAGTGATCGAGGTGTTTGAGCGTTCCTGCAAGAAGTTCGCGGACCGCCCGGCGTTCAGCAACATGGGCGTGACCCTTACTTATGCTGAACTGGAGCGCTACAGCGCTGCGTTCGCCGGTTATCTGCAAACCCACACCGACCTGGTGCCGGGTGATCGCATTGCGGTGCAGATGCCCAATATCCTGCATTATCCGATTGCCGTGTTCGGCGCACTGCGCGCCGGGCTGATCGTGGTCAACACCAATCCGCTGTACACCGCGCGCGAGATGCGTCACCAGTTCAAGGATTCCGGCGCCCGGGCGCTGGTGTACCTGAACATGTTCGGGCAGAAAGTCCAGGAAGTGCTGCCCGACACTGACATTCAATACCTGATCGAAGCGAAGATGGGCGACATGATGCCCACCGCCAAGGGCTGGCTGGTCAACACCGTGATCAGCAAGGTCAAAAAACTGGTGCCGGACTATTCACTGCCGCAAGCGATCTCGTTCAAGAGCGCGTTGCGCATGGGCCGTGGTCTGGGCATCAAGCCGCTGAAGGTCAGTCTCGACGACGTCGCCGTGCTGCAATACACCGGCGGCACGACCGGTCTGGCCAAGGGTGCGATGCTGACCCACGGCAATCTGGTGGCGAACATGCAGCAGGTGCGCGCCTGTCTCGGCCAGTTCGGCGACGACGGCCAGCCGCTGATTCGCGAAGGGCAGGAGGTGATGATCGCGCCGCTGCCGCTGTACCACATCTATGCATTCACCGCGAATTGCATGTGCATGATGGTTTCCGGCAACCACAACGTACTGATCAGCAATCCGCGTGATATCGCCGGATTCATCAAGGAACTGAAGAACTGGCGGTTTTCGGCGCTGCTGGGGCTGAACACCTTGTTCGTCGCACTGATGGATCACCCGGACTTCAAGACCCTGGATTTCTCCACCCTCAAGCTCACCAACTCCGGCGGTACCGCGCTGGTGAAGGCGACGGCAGAGCGTTGGGAGCAGATGACCGGTTGCCGCATCACCGAAGGTTACGGCCTCACCGAAACTTCGCCGGTGGCCTGCACCAACCCGTATGGCGCCTTGTCGCGGATCGGCACGGTCGGCCTGCCGGTGCCGGGCACCACGCTGAAAGTGATCAGTGATGACGGCGTCGAGCAACCGGCGGGCGAGCGCGGCGAACTGTGCATCAAGGGTCCGCAGATCATGAAGGGCTACTGGCAGCAACCGGCGGCCACCGCCGACGTGCTGGATGCCGAGGGCTGGTTCAAGTCCGGCGACATCGCGGTGATTGATCCGGACGGTTTTGTACGCATCGTCGATCGCAAGAAGGACATGATCATCGTCTCCGGTTTCAACGTGTACCCGAACGAGATCGAAGACGTGATGATGGCCCACCCGAAAGTCGCCAACTGCGCGGTGATCGGTGTGCCGGACGAGCGTTCGGGCGAGGCGGTGAAGCTGTTTGTGGTGGCGCGGGAAACCGGGGTCAGCCTTGAAGAGCTCAAGGCCTACTGCAAGGAGAACTTCACCGCGTACAAAGTGCCGAAACACATCGTGTTACGAGACTCGTTGCCAATGACGCCGGTGGGCAAGATCCTGCGGCGCGAGTTGCGCGATATCGCCTGATCTGTTGAATGGCCGCGCTTTGCGCAGATCGCGGGCAAGCCACGCTCCCACAGGATTAGCGTAATCTCTGTGGGAGCGGGCTTGCCCGCGATGCTTTTGGAAAGCAAAAAGCCCCGAGTTACGGGGCTTTCAGGGTGTCTTAGGATTTTTGCTCTAAAATGACTGCCAGAAAGTCTTGAGTCATTAAAGTGACCATTCGGGCCTCTTTTGGCTCTAGGCGACCCTCGGCAAAGCTGCTACTCTCGGCGCGCTTTGTGACTTCTCGGCCTATCTAAAAGCCAGATTCACCAATACAAAACACACACCAATAATAATCGCATCAAATGCGGTGAAGAATTCGCGTTGCTGAGGAGTGGGCTTCCATGATCGAAGACTTTTGGAAGGATAAGTACCCCGCTGGAATTGCTGCCGACATCAATCCAGACGAATATCCGAACATTCAGGCAGTGTTGAAGCAATCCTGCCAACGCTTCGCCAACAAACCGGCTTTCAGCAACCTGGGCAAAACAATCACCTACGGTGAACTGTACGAATTGTCCGGTGCCTTTGCCGCGTATCTGCAACAGCATACCGATTTGCAGCCCGGTGATCGAATCGCCGTGCAACTGCCCAACGTTTTGCAGTACCCGGTGGCCGTCTTCGGTGCCATCCGCGCCGGGCTGATCGTGGTCAACACCAACCCGCTGTACACCGCGCGGGAAATGGAACACCAATTCAACGACTCCGGCGCGAAAGCCCTTGTTTGCCTGGCGAACATGGCGCATCTGGCTGAGACCGTGGTGCCGAAAACCGGCGTCAAACACGTTATCGTCACTGAAGTTGCCGACCTGCTGCCGCCGATCAAGCGTCTGCTGATCAACAGCGTGATCAAGTACGTGAAGAAGATGGTGCCGGCCTATCACCTGCCTAAAGCCGTCAAGTTCAACGACGTGCTGAGCAAAGGCCAGGGCCAGCCGGTGGCGGAAGCCAATCCGGACAGCGGCGACGTTGCAGTGCTGCAATACACCGGCGGCACCACTGGCGTGGCCAAGGGCGCGATGCTGACTCACCGCAACCTCGTGGCCAACATGCTGCAGTGCAAGGCGCTGATGGGTTCCAACCTCAATGAAGGTTGCGAGATCCTCATCACGCCGCTGCCGCTGTACCACATCTATGCGTTCACCTTTCATTGCATGGCGATGATGCTGATCGGCAATCACAACATCCTGATCAGCAATCCGCGCGACCTGCCGGCGATGGTCAAGGAACTGTCGAAGTGGAAGTTCAGCGGTTTCGTTGGTCTCAACACACTGTTTGTGGCGCTGTGCAACAACGAAGGCTTCCGCAAGCTGGATTTCTCGGCGTTGAAAGTCACGCTGTCTGGCGGTATGGCCCTGCAACTGGCCGCCGCCGAGCGCTGGAAAGCGGTTACCGGTTGCTCGATCTGTGAAGGTTACGGCATGACCGAAACCAGCCCGGTGGCCACGGTCAACCCGATCCAGAACATCCAGATCGGCACCATCGGCATTCCAGTGCCATCGACCCTGTGCAAAGTCATCGACGATGCTGGCGTTGAACAACCGCTGGGCGAAATCGGCGAACTGTGCGTCAAGGGCCCGCAAGTGATGAAGGGCTATTGGCAGCGTCAGGAAGCCACCGATGAAATGCTCGACAGCGACGGCTGGTTGAAAACCGGTGACATCGCGCTGATTCAGCCGGATGGCTACATGCGCATTGTCGATCGCAAGAAAGACATGATTCTGGTCTCCGGTTTCAACGTCTATCCGAACGAACTGGAAGACGTGCTGGCAACCCTGCCGGGCGTGTTGCAGTGCGCGGCGATTGGCGTGCCGGACGAGAAGTCGGGCGAGGCGATCAAGATTTTCATCGTTGCCAAACCGGGTGTGACGCTGACCAAGGAAACCGTGATGGAGCACATGCGCGCCAACGTCACCGGCTACAAGGTGCCGCGTTCGGTGGAGTTCCGCGATGCACTACCGACGACCAACGTCGGCAAGATCCTGCGCCGCGAACTGCGCGACGAAGAGCTGAAGAAGATCAAGGCGAAGAACGCCGCATAAAAAAAAGCCCCGCAGATGCGGGGCTTTTTGATTCTGGCCTGGAGGTTTTTAGTGTCTGTCAGGCCATCTTCGCGAGCAAGCTCGCTCCCACATTGGAACGCGGTCTAAATGTGGGAGCAAGCTTGCTCGCGAAGCTTTTGCTGTTACTGGCGGAACGGCGCGAAGTTGACGTTGGTGCCCGACGGACGCATGTCCTGCAGATACGAATCCTTGTCCGCACTCAATTCCAGACTCAGCGCAGCCTTGCGCTTGCCTTCGTTGCGAATCACCAGCCCTTCGAGCTTTTCACGCAGGAACACCGTCGGCACTTTCAGGTGCAGCAGTTCGTCGGTGGCTGGAGTGTGCATGAGCAAGTGAATCCACTCGTACTGACCGATTGCCAGGCGCGCGACCGGCAGGTCGAACCACCAGATATTGCGATTACGGTTCAGTTCGGCGAAGTGGCAGTTGTTGACGCCGAGCACGGCACCGCCCAGTTCCTGGTTTCTACGGGCAATGGCGAGCTTTTTATCGAGTTTCATAACATTCCTGCGGGATCGGTTCTCTGGCGCGTGGCGCCGATATGTTGCGCATTCTCGGGGCTTCGCGGACAAACATAAAGCCCAACCTGCACGCTGCGACGAAATGAACCTCTGAAAATAAATGAAACTTGGCGCAAACCGGGCCAGTCAATCTTTAGGTACTGACTTTTCCCCCTTAATGCACCAAGGAGAAACACCATGAGTAGCACAGGCGATAAAGTAAAAGGCATGGCCAACGAAGCTGTCGGCAACGTCAAGCAAGGCGTGGGTAAAGCCACCGACAACACCAAGCTGCAAGCCGAAGGCAAGATTCAAGAGAAAAAAGGTGAAGCCCAGCAAGCTGTCGGCAAAGCCAAGGACGCGGTAAAGAAAGGCGTCGACAAGGCGTAATTCTGCCTTTGAACGAAATACATGAGCGGCCATCCAAGGATGGCCGTTTTTGTATCGATCACAATCTGTGACCGACGAAAGTTTTTCAAAGTCGCCAATTAGGCTACCTTGATGAAACAAACGGCCCCTGAGTCGCCACGACTTCAACCTGTTTTGCGGCGAAAGGAGACGCGAATGATTTTTCCGGACATGAAAGGTCTGCCCCTGCACCGGGTGATGGTGCGCACGGTCACTGAATTCATCGACGACGAAATGTCGACGTACGCCTCGGCACTGGCCTACCAGATGCTGTTCTCGCTGTTCCCGTTCATTCTGTTTTTGATCGCCCTGATTGGTTTCCTGCACCTGCCGGACTTTTTTACCTGGCTGCGTCTGCAATCGGAACTGGTGCTGCCGCCGCAAGCGCTGGAGCAGGTCAATCCGGTGATTGATCAGTTGCAACAGTCCAAGGGCGGCTTGCTCTCGATTGGTATCGTCATCGCGCTCTACACCGCATCTGCCGGCGTGCGGCTGATGATGAGTGCAATGAATGCCGCGTATGACGTGGTTGAAGGCCGGCCGATCTGGAAGCGTTTCCCGCTGTCGGTTTTCTACACCGTGGGCATCGCGGGCATGCTGCTGGTCGCTGCCGCGCTGATGGTGCTCGGGCCGCAGGTGATGGGCTGGATCGCTGCGCAAGTCGGGCTCGAAGAAGTCATCGTCACCGTGTGGACGATTGCGCGCTGGCCGGTGATCGTGATTCTGATGATGGTCGCCGTGGCACTGATCTACTACGTGATGCCAGACGTCAAACAGGAGTTCCGCTTCATCACCCCGGGCTCGGTGCTGGCGGTGGTGGTGTGGATTATTGCCTCGTTAGGCTTTGCGTTTTACGTCAAGACGTTCGCCAACTACAACGCGATGTATGGCAGCATCGGGGCGATCATCGTGCTGTTGCTGTATTTCTACATTTCCGCCGCCGTGCTGTTACTCGGCGCGGAGATGAATGCGGTGATCGAGCACATGTCCAGCGAGGGCAAGGACCCGGGCGAAAAAGTCCCCGGTGAACTCGATGAACAACCCAAACAACACGTCTCGGGCCTGGGCCGCGATCACTCGCTCAAGCCGGACACTGACGAAGCCTGACCATGATTCGTGAAATTCTGAAAATGGGCGACGAACGCCTGCTGCGTATTGCACCACCGGTACCGGCCGAAATGTTCGACAGCCCTGAGCTGTGGCAACTGATCGACGACATGTTCCAGACCATGGAAAGCGTTGGCGGCGTAGGGCTGGCGGCGCCACAGATTGGTGTCGATCTGCAACTGGTGATCTTCGGCTTCGAGCACAGCGAGCGCTACCCGGACGCCGAAGCGGTACCGCAGACGATCCTGATCAATCCGCTGATTACGCCGCTCAGTCCGCAGACGGAAGAGGGTTTTGAAGGTTGTCTCTCGGTGCCAGGTTTGCGCGGCGCGGTGGATCGCTATCAGCAGATTCGCTACGAAGGATTCGATCCGAAAGGCGAGCCGATTGTGCGGGTGGCTTCAGGTTTCCATGCGCGGGTGGTGCAGCATGAATGCGATCACTTGATCGGGCGGCTGTATCCGTCGCGCATCAGCGACTTCAGCAAGTTCGGTTTTACCGAAGTGATGTTCCCGGATCTTGATCCCAACGCAGACGACTGATCCAAATCCAACACATTTCCCATGTGGGAGCCAGCCTGCTGGCGATTACGGTGTGTCAGACAATGAAAATGTCACTGCTATACCGCAATCGCCAGCAAGCTCGCTCCCACAATGGTTTTGCATCAGGCTGAAGGTTTCAGCTCCATCGCAATCATCGGCTTGCTCCGCGCATAACGGCTCAAACGCTCGGACATCGCCTGGGGCAGGGCGGGGTCGAAGCTGAACCCGCGTCGCTCATAAAATCCGCGCAAGTCCGGATGGCAGAACAGCCACACCGGCAATTCCAGCCCCTTCGCCGCCTCGGCAATCAACCCGGCTGCCAGCCCTTGTTCACGACAGGCCGGATCAACCAGCAACCCGGTCAGCCAATGCCCACCGGCCACCGGCCGCAGACACAGCACGGCGACAATCTCCTCTCGGCGCGCCACCCACAACTGTGCATCACGCACGGCTTTCATCGACGATTGATGGCTGCGGTAGAACTTGTTCATCAACGGCCATAACGACTCGTCGAGCAGGGTGTATCGGGTATCGGGCATGGGATCGGACTGTCGGCGTGCAAAGCGCCGATTATAAAAGAACGCGCGCGGCGCGATAGGTGTATACCTGATTTCACATCCCCTGTTAGTGGAGTACGCATCATGTCCAAAGGTATGGATTCAAAGAAAGCTGCGAAGAAGAAGCCAGCCAAGACTGCGATTGAGAAACGCCACGATAAGAAGGCCAAGAAACTCGACGTATTCGGCCACTGATACAGCTCTTCGAGAGCCCGGTTCTCGGGCTCTCAGTTCAAATCAAAAATAATCTGCAAGTTTTCCAGGCGTTGTTGCACAGGAAAGGAACATCTCTGTTCCGAGCAACGCCATGCCGCATTACTTCGACGCCGCCCACCGCCAGCAAATCGACACCCTGCGCCAGCGCTTCACCGCCCGCACCGAGTGGCCGACGTGGCTGCTGCTGATCGGCGTGTATGGCGGCTGGTTCGCCGTTGTCCTCAATAGTCACTGGCTCGGTCGAGCTTTCAGCACGTTGCTGCTGATCCCGTTGCTGGTGTTGTGGCTGTCGGTGCAGCATGAATTACTCCACGGGCATCCGACGCGCTGGAAGCGACTGAACAAAGTCCTCGGCTATGCGCCGCTGGCGGTGTGGTATCCGTACACGCTGTATCGCGACAGCCATTTGCAACATCACCGCGATGAAGACCTGACCGTGCCGGGCATCGATCCCGAAAGCCGTTACCTGAGTGCGGCGGGTTGGCGGGGCATTTCGTTGTTCGAGCGGAGTCTGCACTGGCTGAACAAAACCGTGCTTGGGCGTTTCCTGCTGGGTGCGCCGCTGGCGTTGTTCGCGCTGGCCGGGGAAGAGTTGCAGCGCCTGAAGAATGGCGAGCGTCAGGCCTGGCTGATGTGGCTGACTCACGGCGCGTTCACAATATTGATGCTGTGGTTCATCGCTCGCTACAGCGTGTTGCCGGTTTGGCATTACCTGTTTTTGATCAGCGTGCCGGCGCTGTCGATTGCGATGATTCGCTCCTATTACGAACACCGTCCGCACGCGCAACCGGAGCAACGCACGGTGCTTAACGAAGCCGGATGGCCGTGGCGCTGGCTATTTTTGAATCTGAATTTTCATCTGGTGCATCACGACTTGCCGGGGCTGGCGTGGTACGACTTGCCCACGGTTTACTACACGCGTCGCGAACAATGGCAGGCGCGCAGTGGCGGGTTTCTGGTGCAGGGATATGGGCAGTTGTGGCGGCAGAACGGATTCAGGCCGATCGATAGCCCGCAACATCCATTCCACTAATCTCAAGAACACCTTACTCCCCTGTGGGAGCCAGCCTGCTGGCGATAGCGTTGGATCATTCAGCATGTGCATCAACTGGCAGCCCGCAATCGCCAGCAGGCTGGCTCCTACAGGTTATGTTTCTACGGGAAAGAATGTGTATGACTCAACACCACGCCGAACTGCTGATGTACATCGCCCCCGAGCCGATTCGCCTGGCCAACGAACGCTGGATCACGCGCATCCTCGATCACCTCGGCCACACCCGGCTGAATGCCGAACATCTGTCGCTGCCACAGCTCTGGTTATCGCCCCAACTTCTGCTGACGCAAACCTGCGGTTATCCGTTGATGACCGCGTTGCGTGGCCAGGCGCGAATCATCGGTCGCCCGCGTTATGAGCTGCCCGACAGCAGCGCCGGCAACCATTGCAGCCTGATCCTCGCTCGCGCCAATGATCCCCGTAAAACCCTCGCGGACTTTCGCGACAGTCGCGGGGTGATCAACAGTGAAGACTCCAATAGCGGCATGAATCTGCTGCGCCAGCGTCTGGCGCCGTTGCAGCGTGATGGACAGTTCTTCGGCTCGGTCAGCATCAGTGGCGGCCATCGTGAAAGCTTGCGCTGGCTTCGAGAAAGTCGAGCCGATCTGGCGGCAATCGACAGCGTGACCTACGCCTGTCTCGCGCAATATGCGCCGCAAGAAGTCAGTGGATTACGTGTGGTAGCGCGTAGTGCATTCAGTCCGACGCTGCCTTTCATCACCGTCGCCAGTGCTACGGATCAGCAGATTGAAGGACTGCGAGACGTGATGAATCAGACCCTTGAAGAACTGCCCGAAGTGGCGCAAACCCTCGGTTTGGTAGAAGTGCTGGCGGCCAGCGAAAGCGACTATCAGATCCTGCTCGATTATCGGCGCGAAGCTGAGGAGTCAGGCTACGGTCGCTTGCGGTAAAAGACCTTATATTTCCAAAAAGAATATAAAAATAAAATATTAATATTATTAATGCATAAGGCGCTTTGCTAGGATCGCGCCACCGGACGACCGGACATTCAGCGACCCCTAACCCAGGAGCCCCTATGTCCGGCGCCGACGTATCTCATCGCAACACCGTGGACGGCTTGTTCCGCGTTCACTATCACTGGCTCTGCACCCGCCTGCGTCGGCAACTCAACGATGCCGCCAGCGCCGAAGACATCGCCGCCGAAACCTTCACCCAATTACTCGAAGCCCCAAGTCTGAGCGCGATTCGAGAACCCCGCGCCTTGCTCACCACCATCGCTCAGCGCCTGCTTTATCAGCGCTGGCGCCGTGGCGATCTGGAGCGCAGGCACTTGCTGCAAATCGATGAGCAGTTGGCTGCCTCGCCCGAAGAGCTGGCGCAATTGACCCAGACGCTGGGTCGCCTCGACCAAAGCTTGCAACGACTGCCCGGCAAAGTCCGTTCGACCTTTTTACTCGCTCGGGTCGATGGCCTGACCTACCCGCAAATCGCCGCCGAACTGGGCATCTCCCTGCGTTCGGTCAGCGCCTACATGACTCGCTCCCAAGCCCTGTGCGACCGCCACAGCGCCAACCAATTCCTACAAGACAAGAGGTCTGCATGAGATCGATCAAAACCCTGCTCGGCAGTTCGTTGCTGGCGTTGAGTCTGGCTGTCGGCCACGCCGCCGCGACAGAGAAAACTGCGCCGATTCACTTCGGTGACATTACTTGGGAGAGCGGCAGTTTCATCACGGAAGTGCTGCGCCTGATCGTCGAAAAAGGCTATGGCTACCCAACAGATACGCTGCCGGGCAGCACCGTCAGCCTGGAAGCGGCGTTGGCAAAAAACGATATTCAAGTGATCGGCGAAGAATGGGCCGGGCGCAGTCCGGCGTGGGTCAAGGCGTCGGCCGAAGGCAAAGTGTTCGGCCTCGGCGATACGGTCAAAGGCGCGACTGAAGGTTGGTGGGTGCCGGAATATGTGATCAAGGGCGACCCCGAACGTGGCATCAAGGCACTGGCGCCGGAGTTGAAATCAGTCGCCGATCTGCCGCGCTACAAAGAGGTGTTCCGTGACCCGGAAGACCCGACTCGCGGGCGTTTCCTCAACAGCCCGACCGGCTGGACTTCGGAGATCGTCAACAGCCAGAAGCTCAAGGCGTATGCGCTGAACGACAGCTTCGTCAACTTCCGCACTGGTTCCGGCGCGGCGCTGGATGCCGAGGTCGCCTCGTCGATTCGGCGTGGCAAACCGGTACTGTTTTACTACTGGTCGCCAACGCCGTTGCTCGGTCGTTTCAAACTGGTGAAGCTCGACGAGCCGCCGTTTGATGCTGAAGCGTGGAAGACCCTGGCCGATGCCAACAATCCGAATCCCAAGGGCACACGCTCGATGCCGGCCAGTCTGGCGATTGGCGTTTCCGCGCCGTTCAAGGCGCAGTATCCGGATTTGGTGGCGTTCTTCGAGAAAGTCGATTTGCCGATTGATCTGCTGAATCAGACACTGGCGGCGATGAGTGAAAAACGCCAGCAACCGCGTCAGGTCGCCGAGGCGTTTTTGCGTGATCAGCCGCAGGTGTGGAAGGCTTGGGTGCCGGGGGAGGTGGCGAGCAAGGTGAGCGGGAGTTTGTAGGTTTTCTGAAGGTTTTTTGGTGTTTGGCCCGACGCCATCGCGGGCAAGCCACGCTCCCACAGGTATCGAAGTTGTCTGAAATATATCGGTCAACATCGGTCCCTGTGGGAGCGTGGCTTGCCCGCGATTGGATCTGAGGGCTTACGCCGGTTCTGCCGCCAACGCCGCAATCACTGTCGGGCGCTTGCCGATTCTGTCCTGAAACCGCGCCAACGCCGGCCACTGTTCCAGCGCAATGCCAAACAACCCGGCCCAGCGCAGCACCACAAAGAGCAACGCATCCGCCACGCTGAAACCGCCCGCCAGCAAATATTCCTGGCGCTCCAATACCTCGACCAACACTGTAAAACGCCTGAACAACTTCTCCTTGATCACCTCGGCCGGCATACGCTCGTCAAACAACGCGCCGAGCCCGCCATGGATCTCGCTCGAAACAAAATTCAGCCATTCCTGCAAACGCACCCGCTCGAAACTGCCAGGGGCCGGTGCCAGTCCTGACTCCGGTTGCAGGTCCGCCAGATACTGCAAAATCGCCGGTCCTTCGGTCAGCACTTCGCCGTTCTCCAGTTGCAGCGCCGCAACGTACCCCTTGGGATTGATCGCAAGAAAGTCTTCGCCGCTGGCGGTGCGTTTGCTGCGGTTATCGACACGGATCAGCACAAACGGCAGTTGCAGTTCGCGCAACACAATGTGCGGCGCCAGCGAACAGGCTTGCGGGGCGTAATACAACTTCATCGGGAGCACTCTGGTGAGGGATTGGCGCCAGTGTCATAGTCGCCCGCACCTTCGGTAAAATTAATCTTTCAGACAATCGCCATAAGGACAGCTACTGGCATGATGAACCTGATGCATTGGCGGCTGGTGGTCGCGGTGGCCGATCACGGCAATATCACCCGCGCCGCCGAGCGGATCGGCATGACCCAGTCCGGCGCCAGTCAGGCCCTGGCGTTGATGGAAGAAACCCTCGGCGTGCAATTGTTCAGCCGTGAAAGCCGACAGACCGTACCTACCGCCGTCGGTTTGTCGGTGATCGAGCAGGCGCGGGTGATGCTCGATGCGCTGCAAACCATTCGCCACACCGTCGACACTGTTCGGCCGATGCTGCGCGGGGCGATCCGGCTGGCGAGTTTCCCCATGGTGCTGGCGAGCTTCCTGCCGCCGCTGTTGCGTCAGTTCAATCGGCTCTATCCGGGCATCGAAGTGGTGGCGCTGGAAGTCAGCGATGACGAAGTTGAAACCTTGCTCGCCGCAGGCCTGGTGGATGTCGGCGTGGTGCTCAATCCGTCGTCTGCACGCAACGCCGCACTCTTGGGGCGGGATGCCTGGGTCGCGGTGGTCCCGGCGGGGCATCCCCTGGCTTTGCGTAACGCCGAACAGGGCGTGAGTCTTGAGGAACTGGCGGCATTGCCCTTCGTACTGGCCACTGGCGGATGCTCGACCAATGCCCGCAGCCTGGCCTTGACTGCCGGACTCGAGTTGCAGGACGTGCGCGTCGAAGTTCGCGAATGGAGCAGCGCCTTCACGCTGGTGCGGGAAAACCTCGGCGTGAGCCTGGTGCCAGAGATGACTTTGCCCGCGGATCGACACGGCTTGCGGATGGTCCCGCTGATGCCGCGCATCGAGCGGATATTCTCGTTGGTTCTGCCAGCCGGAGTGATTCCAACGCCAGCGGTGCAGGCCTTGCTCGACCTCCTCGATGATTCAGCGGTGGCGTTTCCGCGCTGAACCGTTTCTTGTGCAAAAAGTGCCAGATACTGGCCGACTAATGGCCTTGCGCACGGCATTGCGCTGTCTATGCTCAGCTGTAACTAACTGTGTCGACCACCGGTAGGCCGGCCCGGATTAGCCTGATCGCAACACGTTGGCAGAGTGCGCAATTGAAGGCACCTATTCGAAATGACAGGGAGCATTTTTTAAATGGAAGTTCTTCGATACGTTAGGGCTGGCCCGCTCGCGGGCTATCAAGAGAGGGATGTCTTGATTAGAGCGTTGCTGCATGGACCCTCCGATTGAACATCATTAATCACCTGACAACTTCCTCTCGTGGAGGAATGCGTGTGCCTGTTCTATGGAACGTAGTGGTGGATCTTGAAAGAACTGAACTTTCATCAAATCAAAAGACCGCGCGGAAGGTGATACAACCATGTTCAACCTACATCACAAGGCTGACCTGCTGGAAATCGAACGCTATAGCTGTGCGCTGACTGAAACCAACGCCAAGCTGGAAGCGATCAGCCGTTCGATGGCAATGATCGAGTTCACCCCCGAAGGCATTGTTCTGGATGCCAACGAAAACTTCTGCAAGACCATGGGCTACGGCGCCGAAGAAGTGCGCGGCAAACATCACCGGATCTTTTGCGAAGAGGCGTTCTATCGCAGCGAGGAATACGCCAAGTTGTGGCGTGACCTGGCCCGTGGTGAGCCGATCAGCGGGACGTTTCTGCGCCTGAATAAAAGCGGTCGCGAGATCTGGCTGGAAGCCAGTTACATGCCGGTTTATGGCCCGGACAAGCAAGTCAGAAGTGTGATCAAGGTTGCCTCGGACATCACCCAGCGAGTCAACAAGGAAAAAGAAGAGGAAAGCATGCTGGCCGCTATTGGCCGCTCGATGGCGGTGATCGAGTTCACCCCCGAAGGCAATGTGATTACTGCCAACGACAACTTTCTACGGACGATGCAGTATTCGCTGCACGAAATTGTCGGCCATCACCACAGCATGTTTTGCCACCGCGCCGAATCCGAGTCGGTGCAATACAAGGCATTCTGGGCCTCGCTCAATCGCGGCGAATATCACTCCCATCGTTTCGAGCGCAAGAACAAGTCCGGGCAGATGGTTTATCTCGAAGCCTCTTACAACCCGTTGTTCGACACCAAGGGCCGCTTGTACAAAGTGGTCAAGTTCGCCAGCGACATCACCCAGCAAATGACCACCCTGCAAAACGCTGCAGAATCGGCCCACAGCACTTCGGTACAAAACGACGCCTGCGCGCAAAAAGGCTCACAGGTCGTGCAGCAAACGGTGCAGATCATTCAGGACATTTCCCGCGACCTCAACGAGGCGGCGCAGAGTATCGACGCGGTCAGCAAGCAGTCGGACATCATCGGCACCATCGTCCAGACCATTCGCGGCATTGCCGATCAGACTAATTTGCTGGCGCTCAACGCGGCCATCGAAGCGGCGCGGGCCGGTGAGCATGGGCGCGGCTTTGCGGTGGTGGCGGACGAAGTTCGCAGTCTGGCGGCACGCACCAGTCAGGCGACGCTGGAAATTGTCGAGGTGGTGCGCAAGAACCACGACTTGTCGCTGAGTGCGGTATCGAGCATGCAATCAAGCCTGAGCCGCACCGGACTCGGTGTGGAACTGGCGAATGAAGCGGGGGAGGTGATTCTGGAGATTCAACAGGGTTCGCGGCATGTGGTGGATGCGATCAGCCAGTTCAACAATACCCTGCAGTTGAACTGACAACGCACAACAACTGCAGGAGCTGCGGCACGCTGCGATCTTTTGATCCTGATCTTTAAAATCAAGATCGAAAGATCGCAGCGTGCCGCAGCTCCTGCATTGGTTTTTTATGCAGCCTTGAAATCAGAGCGATGCAAGGACCTTGTCCGCCAGCTTGTCGCTATCCTTGACTTCATTGATGCCCTTGGCGTTTTCCTTCTCTTGCTGCGCCATCTGCAGTTTGTCCTGCATGCGCTGGGCGATCTCTTTGCCGATAGCTGCCTGACGCTCAGGCGGCAGCGCGTTGAAGCTTTCTTCGGTGAGTCCCATTTCCTGCAGGATGCTGTCGCGCAGACGCTGTTCCGGCGTCTTGCTCATGTATTCCTTGAACGCGTCGGTGGCCGAGGTGCCGGTGGTCTTGGTGGCATCGGAAGTATCAGTGGTTTGCAGGCCGACACGGGTCTTGGCGAACGCTTCATCGACGTTATCGCTGATGCGTGTGGCTTCGCTGACCTGTTGAGTAGCGATCTGCGTAGCCGAATCCTGCACCTGGGAAGTGGCGCTGGTGGCTTGCGACTGTGTCTGGTTTTGCAGCGATTGCAGCATTGCGCCGTGCAGGCCACCTTGCAGACCGGCAGCCACGGTGGCCGTGGTGTCTTCAGTCAGCCGCTTCGGCAGATGAATGATTTGCTGTTGTTTAGCACTGACCAACATGATGAATTGACCTGTAGGTAATGACCGATGGCCATATCGGAGCAATTACCATGCCTTACAGGTAAATCCTTTTATATCAATCGGTTGTCTGTTTGTGGCACATCACGAAGCGGTCATCCGCTGCCGTCTCGCGGCAACGAATGACCGCTGTTCGTCAGCGATGGGCAATGTTCTCCAGTGCCAGATTACGCGTGCGCGGGCCGAAGCAGCCGATGGTCAGCATCACGATCAGCATGCTGCAGGCGATGAACGCGAGGACGCCCGGTGTGCCGAGATGTTCGAGGAACATGCCGATCAACAAACTGCTGAACACCGTCGACAGACGACTGAATGAATAGCAGAAGCCCACGGCACGAGCGCGGATGTTGGTGGGGAACAGTTCGCTCTGGTACGAGTGATAACTGAAGCTCAGCCAAGCGTTGCAGAAGGTGATCATCACCCCGCAAAAAATCAGGCCGAAGGCGCTGGTCTGCAAAGCGAACAAAGTGCCGAAGGTCATGGCGCCGAGGGCCGAGCCGACAATCTGCCACTTGTTCTCGAAACGGTTGGCGAACTTCACGAACAGCAGCGGCCCCAGCGGGTAGGCGAGGGTGATGATGAACGCGTACATCAGGCTGTGGGTGACGCTGACGCCTTGACCGGAAAGCAGCGCCGGTAACCAGTTGCCGAAACCGAAGAAACCGATGGCCTGAAACACGTGAAAGACGATCAGCATCAGCGCACGACGGCGGTAGGGCGGCTGCCAGATATCGGCGAAACGGCCCTTGCCTTCGACGTCCACTGCGACCGGTTCCGGCGTGTCCAGCGGCTGGCCATGATCTTTTTCGCAACGCGCCTCGATGCCATCGAGAATCCGGTTCGCCTCATCGAAACGACCGTGTTGCGCCAGCCAGCGCGGCGACTCCGGCAGGCGTTTGCGCAGCCACCATATGAACAGCGCAAACACCGCGCTGGCCAACACCACGAAGCGCCAGCCGGCAATGCCGAACGGGTCTTGCGGCACCAGCCACCACGACATCAATGCCACGGATGGCACCGATAGGAACTGCACGAAGAACGCGAAGGCAAACGCAGAACTGCGCATGCGTTTGGGCACCAGTTCCGAGAGGTAGGCGTCGATGGTCACCAACTCGATACCGAGGCCGATGCCCACCAGAAAGCGCATGCAGATGATGCCCAGCGCCGAACTCTGCACGCCCATCAACACTGTGGCGACGGTGTACCAGACCAGCGCGAAAGTGAAGATCGCCCGCCGGCCAAAGCGATCCGCCAACGGGCTGAGCATGCTCGCGCCGATGAACAAACCGAGGAATGTCGCCGAGGCGAATGCCGCCTGATCGGAGAAACCGAACACGCCCTGACTGCCGGTGGCGAAGATCCCGTCACGGATCAGCCCGGGACTGATGTACGCGGTCTGGAACAGATCGTACAGCTCGAAAAAACCACCAATCGACAGCAGCGCCACCAGCCGCCAGATCGTTGCGACCGCTGGCAGGCGATCAATGCGGGCGGAAATCTGTGCGGCGCGTATCGGATCGATACCGTCGCTTGGTGTGGCGCTGGGGGCTTGAGCAGTCATGGGCTGATCCATTTTTTATTGATGGAGAAGCTTAGCCTGCTATCGGAAACCGATGCTTGTGAATATCGGCGCCTGACGCCTGAGAATTGCCGGGTTATTGCAATATTCGTTTACGAATTAACGATTTATGCCGCAGGCAGTGGATCAGGCAGCGCCGAGGCTGGCAGGCCGAATAACCGGTCGAACAGCCAGTTGAACGCAAACGTGTAGCAGGGGATGAACACGATCAACGCCAGATCCAGCAGAAACGCCTGCACCAGACTGATGTTCATCCACCAGGCGATCAGTGGAATCAGAAACACGATCAGCGTCAGTTGAAAACCGATGGCGTGGGCGATCCGTCGTTTGACTGTGCGAGTGCGCGACACCTGACGGCTTTCCCAGCGTTCGAACATCGAGGTGTAGATGAAATTCCAGGTCACGGCGATGGTGGTGATGATCACCGCCAACGGCCCGGTGCTGCCCGGCGACGTACCCGACAACAGCGCCAGACCGAGGGCGGAGAAGGTCATGCCGATCACTTCGTAAAGCGACACATAGACCAGTTTGCGTTTGACGCCTTGCATGCAGATTGCCTCTTTGTTGCGACTTGATGCCAGCGGGGGCTGGCGAAGACGGCGAAAGATAGCTTCAATAGAGGTGACAGAAAAAGTCAGTAGCTTTCAGTTTTATTGATAGGTGATGGTTTTGAATTTCAACAGCGACAGCATTGAACTGTTTCTCGCGGTGATCGAACGTGGCTCGTTTTCCGCTGCCGCGCGGGCGCTGGGCAAAGTCCCGTCGGCGGTCAGTATGAGCATCGCCAATCTGGAGGCAGAGCTGGGTTATCCGCTGTTCGACCGCAGTCACCGTGAACCGCAACCCACTGCCATGGCCAATGCATTAGTGCCACATGCGCGGCTGATTGCCGATCAACTCAAGCAACTGCAAGTGCACGCGGTGGAGTTGTCGCTGGGGCTGGAAAGCAAGTTGTCGATTGGCGTGGTGGCGGACATCGATCGGCGGCGCCTGTTGGCGGCGATCAAGGTGATTGCCGAGCGTCATCCGTTCCTCGACATCGAAGTGCTGACCGCGCCGCAGGATGATGTGCTGGCGATGCTGCACAGCGGCAGGGTCAACGTGTGCCTGGCGTTTGCCGGGTTAAGCATGAATGTGCAGGAGCGATTTCAGTTTGTCGGCAGCGAACGCATGATCGCCACGCTGGCGGCGGACAGTCCGTTGTTGCTGGGGCAGGATTTGTTTCTTGAGGATCTGGTGCATGTAAGGCAGATCTTCGTCGCCAGCCGTGATTTGCCGATCAGCGAAACCCGGCCATTGGTGGCTGAATCCTGTTGGCGCACGGACAGCCTTGAAATGGCTATGGAGATGGTCGAGGCGGGATTGGGCTGGGGCAACTTCCCGTTGTCGGTGGTGCAATCGCGGCTGGATTCCGGGCGACTGAAGCGGCTGAATTTCCGCAACATCGACAACGGCCTGGTGATGCCAGTGCATGCGGTGTGGCTGAAGAGCCAGCCACTGCAGAAAGGCGCAGCGGCCCTGGTTGAATTACTCGGCCGAGGTCCATTGTAGGAGTGAGCCTGCTCGCGATAGTGGTGTGTCAGCGACAGGTGCACTGACTGACATGACGCCATCGCTGGCAGGCCAGCTCCCACAGGTATTTGGTTGTTTACAGGTTTTGTGTTCGACCCGGAGCCTGCTCGCGATAGCGGGGTGTCAGCGACAGGTGCACTGACTGACATGACGCCATCGCTGGCAGGCCAGCTCCCACAGTATTTGGTTGTTTACAGGTTTTTTATTCGCCCCGGAGCCTGCTCGCGATAGCGGTGTGTCAGTGACAGGTGCATTGACAGACATGACGCCATCGCTGGCAGGCCAGCTCCCACAGGTATTTGGTTGTTTACAGGTTATGTGTTCGACTCGGAGCCTGCTCGCGATAGCGGTGTGTCAGCGACAGGTGCATTGACTGACATGACGCATTCGCTGGCAAGCCAGCTCCCACAGGGTCCCGGTTGAACACAAAATCTGTAAACAACCAAATACCTGTGGGAGCTGGCTTGCCAGCGATGGCGATTTATGTGCTTTCGCGGACTTTCAGTTCGAAGCCCATGTCTTCGACCGGACGCGCCACGCTGTTGCCCGCCATCAACGTCAGCATCTGCTCCGCCGCACGCCGGCCAATCGCTTCACGCGGGGTGTTGATGCTGCTCAGGCGCGGCACCATGTATTCCGACATCGGCAAGTCGTTGAAGCCGAGAATCGCCACCTGCTGGGGAATCTTGATTCCGTGGCGCAACGCCTCAAGCAATGCACCCTGCGCCAGGTCATCGTTGCCGAAGAAAATCGCATCGACATCCGGGTGCGCGGCCAGCAGTTGCAGGAACAACTCGCCACCCAGTCCCACCGATGAAGCGCGGGGTGTCAGCACTTCCAGATCCGGGTCGTAGCGCCCGGCCTTCTGTAAGGCTTTGCGGAAACCTTCACCGCGCAGCAACGTGCGCTGATCAAGTTGCGCGCCAATGTAAGCCAGGCGCTTGCGGCCACGGGACAGCAAATGTTCGGCAGCTGTTTCACCGGCGCTCAGTTGCGAGAAACCCACGCAGTTCAGGCCGGCAGCGCTGTCCAGTTCCATCATGTACACGCAAGGAATGTTGCTCGCCTCGATCATGCGGCGTGAACTTTCAGTGCGATCAAACCCGGTCAACAAAAAACCGCGCGGCTGATAAGCCATGTAGTTGCGTAGCAGGTTTTCTTCTTCATCACGCGAGTAGTGAAAGTTGCCGATCAGCACTTCGAAGCCCTTGGGCGTCAAAACCCGATGAATGGCTTCCAGCGTATCGATGAACAACAAGTTCGACAGCGACGGCACCAGCACAACGACCGAATGGCTCTGCGCCGAGGCCAGTGCACGGGCGGCGGGATTGACCACGTAGTTGAGTTCGAGGGCGGCTTTCTGCACTTTTTCCACCAGTTCGGTGGCCACGGTGCTGACGCCACGCAAGGCGCGGGAGGCGGTAATCGGGCTGACGCCGGCCAGACGCGCAACTTCATTCAGGGTGGGACGGCCGGTGGTGCGGGTATTTTTATCGTTTTTAGGGGTGGTCATCGGGCGGCTTGCCAAACAAAAATCAAGGCACTAAGGTAGCGCTGTCCTGATGCAGCTGCAAATGCGTAAGCGAGGTCCTGCCTGATCCTCGCTTTTTGGCGTTGGGCGCAAACCTGCTGCAACCCAAAAAAACGACAAGAAGGCGTCGGCAACTTCTGCCTGTGCACTAGAGTCATAGCTAGCAAAGGTAGCGCTGTCTGCGCGCTGAGGTGTTACATGAATCATCCCATCACCGCCCTGGTCATCATGGGCGTTGCCGGTTGCGGCAAGACGTGCGTCAGCGAGGCCCTGTGCCAATTGAGCGGCGCCACTGCCATTGAAGGCGATACTTTCCATCCTGCCGCCAACATCGAAAAGATGAGCGCGGGGATTCCCCTGAACGACGACGACCGTGCCGGCTGGCTCGACAGCCTGTGCGTCGAGTTGCGTCGCGTCGATGCTCTGGGCCAGCGCCCGGTGCTGACCTGTTCTGCACTCAAACACAGTTATCGCGAAGTGTTGCGCAGTGCCTTGCCGGGCCTGGGCTTCGTGTTTCTTGAGCTGACGCCTGAAGTCGCCGCCGAGCGTGTGTCGCACCGCCCGGGCCATTTCATGCCGGCCACGTTGATCGAAAGCCAGTTCGCCACCCTCGAATCGCCTAAAGGCGAGCCGTTGACGCTGGCACTCAATGCCTCGATCCACAGCGTTGAAGAGTTGGCTGCGCAAGCCCACGTCTGGTGGCAGGCCAATGGCCTGAAACAGGCGGTATGAACGTGTTCATGCAAATAGCGTTGTCCTCACGACTTCTGATTAACCCGCTTTAATAACAACAACAACCAGGAGACACCCCCAATGTTTGGCATGTCCCACGACTCGTTCCTGCTGCTCGATGCAGTGGTCACGGTAATCGGGCTGATTGTCCTGATCACCAAGTTCAAGATTCACCCGTTCATCTCGCTGACCATTGCGGCGGCGTTCCTTGGTCTGACCTCCGGTATGCCGATCGGCACCATCATCAAGGCGTTCCAGGACGGCTTCGGTGGCGTCCTCGGTTTTGTCGGCATCATCCTCGCGCTGGGCACCATGCTCGGCAAAATGATGGCCGAATCGGGCGGGGCGGATCAGATTGCCCAGACCCTGATTCGCGCGTTCGGCAAGGACAAAGTGCAGTGGGCAATGATGTTCGCCGCGTTCCTGGTGGGCATTCCGCTGTTCTTCGAAATCGGCTTCGTGCTGCTGATTCCGCTGGTGTTCATCGTGGCTCGTCGCACTGGCGTGTCGATCATCAAGATCGGTATCCCGCTGCTCGCCGGCCTGTCCGCCGTACACGGTCTGGTGCCGCCGCACCCGGGCCCGCTGCTGGCCATCGGCGTGTTCGGTGCCGACATCGGCAAGACCATTCTTTACGGTCTGATCGTTGCGCTGCCGACGGCAATCATTGCCGGCCCGATCTTCGGTACGTTCATCGCCAAGCACATTCCCGGCACGCCGAATCAGGAACTGGTCGATCAACTGGCCCGTGAAACCGATTCGACCAAGCTGCCGAGCTTCGGCATCACCCTGATCACCGTGCTGCTGCCGGTGTTCCTGATGCTGCTGAAAACCTTTGCTGACGTGGCGCTGCCGGACGGCAACTTCTTCCGCACCTGGATGGACATGATCGGTCACCCGATCTCGGCGCTGCTGCTGGCGTTGCTGCTGTCGCTGTACACCTTCGGCCACAAGCAGGGCATCGGTTCCCAACAGATTCTCAAGTGGCTCGACGCGAGCCTGGCGCCGACTGCCGCGATCATCCTGATCATCGGCGCCGGCGGTGGCTTCAAGCAGATGCTGGTGACCAGCGGCGTGGGCGACGTGATCGGCCACATGGCGGTCAGCGCGCAGATCTCACCGATCCTGCTGGCATGGCTGGTGGCGGCGGTGATCCGTATCGCAACCGGTTCGGCGACTGTGGCGACCATCACTGGCGCAGGCATTGTGGTGCCGGTGGTCGGGATGATCCCGGGCGTCAACCGTGAGCTGCTGGTGCTGGCGACCGGCGCAGGTTCGCTGATCCTGTCCCACGTCAACGACGCCGGTTTCTGGCTGGTGAAGCAATACTTCAACATGACCGTGGCCGAGACGTTCAAGACCTGGACCGCGATGGAAACCATCCTGTCGATCGTCGCGCTGGGCTTCATTCTGCTGTTGTCGCTGTTCGTTTAAGCGATCCGCGGACACAAAAAAACCGCAGCGATGCGGTTTTTTTGTGGGTGATGATTTTATGGCTCAACACATCACCAATGTAGGAGTGAGCCTGCTCGCGATAGCGGTTAATCAGTGACATTTACGGTGACTGACACACCGCAATCGCGAGCAGGCTCACTCCTACAGGGTTTGTGTTAGCCAGCAGTTTTCGGAGCGAGGCCATCGGCCCGGAACATCCCGCGAATCCCGCGTACGGCCTGACGAATCCGGTCCTGGTTTTCGATCAGCGCGAAGCGCACGTGATCGTCGCCATACTCGCCAAAACCAACGCCCGGCGAGACACAGACCTTGGCCTCGGCCAGCAGTTTCTTGGCGAACTCCAGCGAACCCATATGTGCGTACGCCTCGGGAATCTTCGCCCAGACATACATTGAAGCTTTCGGATTCTCGACCATCCAGCCCAGTTCATGCAGGCCCTTGACCAGCACGTTACGCCGCTGCCGGTACTGCTCGGCGATGTCGCGCACGCATTGCTGATCGCCTTCCAGTGCAGCAATCGCCGCCACTTGCAGCGGGGTGAAAGTGCCGTAGTCGTGGTAGCTCTTGATCCGCGCCAGGGCGTTGACCAGTTCCGGGTTGCCGACCATGAAACCGATGCGCCAGCCCGCCATGTTGTAGCTCTTGGACAGGGTGAAAAACTCTACCGCGATGTCCTTGGCGCCCGGCACCTGCATGATCGACGGGGCTTTCCAGCCGTCGTAGACGATGTCGGCGTAAGCCAGATCGTGAATTACCAGTACGTCGTACTGCTTGGCGAGGGCGATCACTCGTTCGAAGAAATCCAGCTCAACGCACTGCGCGGTCGGGTTCGACGGGAAGCCGAGGATCATCATTTTCGGCTTCGGAATCGAGCCGCGAATCGCTCGTTCCAGCTCGTCGAAGAAGTCCACACCCGGAATCAGCGGCACCGAGCGCACCTGCGCGCCGGCAATCACTGCGCCGTAGATGTGAATCGGATAGCTCGGATTCGGCACCAGTACCGTGTCGCCCTGATCCAGGGTCGCCAGCATCAAATGCGCCAGGCCTTCCTTGGAACCGATGGTGACAATGGCTTCGCTTTCCGGGTCGATATCGACCTCGTAGCGTTCCTTGTACCAGTTGGAAATCGCCCGGCGCAGACGCGGAATGCCCTTGGACGTGGAGTAACCGTGGGTGTCTTCGCGCTGTGCAACCTGCACCAGTTTTTCGACGATATGCGGTGGCGTGGCCCCGTCAGGGTTGCCCATGCTCAAGTCGATGATGTCTTCACCACGACGTCGCGCGGCCATCTTCAGCTCGGCGGTGATGTTGAAAACGTAAGGGGGGAGTCGATCTATGCGCGCAAAGCGGCGCGGCGAACCTTGTTCAGCCATTGTTGCCTCGGATAACGTAAGCGCCCGGAACCGTCCGAGCGACGCTGGTCACTGCGGTGACCTGTGGCGGAAGATAAGGGCAGTGATGGCATACTGTCCAGAGCGTGCGACAACAATTTTTTCCCAAGGAAAACGGTTAATGGAATTCACCAGCGGCTTTCTGCTGAGCCTTTCGCTGTGCCTGGATATCGGCGTGGCCAACATCGCGATGATCACTCTGGCCATGCAACGCGGCTACTTTCAGGGCTTCGCGCTGGGTCTTGGCACCTGCGTCGGCGATCTGATCTACGCGATTCTGGCGCTGGCCGGGATGACCGTTTTGCTGCAATACGAAACCGTGCGTTGGGTGCTGTGGATCGGCGGCTCGGCGCTGCTGATCTACTTCGCGGCGAAGATGATTTACTCGGCGATCCATCACGAAGCACTGCTGGCCGAGACCGCCGAGGTGGGCAGCAACTCGCATCGCAAGGAGTTCTTCCGAGGAATTTTCCTCGCCATGTCGTCGCCGAGCGCGATCCTGTGGTTTGCCGCAGTCGGCGGCACGCTGATCGCCCGTTCCGGTGGCGGTGGCCCGCTGAGTTCGGCGCTGTTCCTCGGCGGCTTCCTCTGCGCCGGGCTGTTGTGGTCGGCCGGTTTGTGCTTCGCCGCGAGCCATGGCGGCAAGCTGCTGGGCGACAAACTGCTGCGCTATTCGTACATGGCTTCAGCGGCGATCTTCTGCTATTTCGCGGTGTACGTGATTCTATCTGGCTATAACGAGTTCGTTGGCTCCGGGGCTGCCGACCAGTTGCACGCACTGTAACCTTGCGAATCGGGTTTGGCTTCTATACTCCCAGCCGAACCCCTTTTTTTGTTCCAGGAGTCGAGTCATGGATGAGCAAACACGCGTCGAAGTGGCTGAACCTCGCTTCGAACATGGACACTTCCTGCTGATTGCAGGTTTTCGTGGTCGATTTACCCAAGCGACCGCCAAGGACATTCCTGCGCTATGGGAAAAGTTCTTGCCATATCTGGGGAAAGTGCCGGGCCAGAAAGGCGAAGTGACCTATGGGGTCTGCTCAAATTTCGACGGCGAGGGTGGCTTCGACTACATCGCTGGGGTGGAAATCAGCAAACTGGATGACCTGGACCAGAAGGTGTACCAGTGGGTCGAAGTCCTGCCTCGGCAGTACGCCGTGTTCGAGCACAAAGGCTCGCTCGAACATCTGCCGCAGACCCTGCAATACATCTACAAGACCTGGCTGCCGAGCTCGAGTTATGTGGAACTCAACGCCCCGGAAATCGAACGCTACAGCGCCGATTTCAACCCGGCGCGCAAAACCGGCACGCTGGAAATCTGCGTACCGGTTGAAACGAAGCGCTGACCAGACAACGATGAGGCGGATCACTGATCCGCCTCACTGTTTCAACCCTGTTTGCTCTTGTTGTTCCATCGCGCCCGCAACAGGTCGATGCCCAGCGTGATAAAGCCGAAAGTACTGATGCCCAACACCATCAACAGACCGATTTCAACGCTGCTCATAAGCTGTTTCCCCCAAGGGATATCAGTGACAGGCAACAGCAATAGCCCGCCGTGAAACCGAAGAAAAGCACTTATACGCAAGCTTTACGCCGCGTCTGCGGATCGATATGCAGTGCTTATTCCTTTATGCTTTCAGGCCTTTCTCCCGCTGATTCCGAGCTGCCATGACCACCCTCATTCGTAACGCCATTCCTGCCGACCTTGATCGCTGCTACGCCATCGAGACCGTTGCCTATGAAGGCGACGAAGCGGCGACTCGCGAGAAGATCGCCAAGCGCATCGCCACCTGGCCGGACGGTTTCATCGTTGCCGAAGTGGATGGCGTGGTCGCCGGTTTCGTCAACTCTGGCGCGGCGTTCGACGTGCAGATGTCCGACGAAGACTTCAAGGAACTGATCGGCCACGACCCGGCCGGGCCGAACGTGGTGATCATGTCGGTGGTGGTGCACCCGGATTATCAGGGCCAGGGTCTGGCCAAGCGTTTGATGGGCGAATTCATCGAGCGCATGCGCGGTCTGAACAAGGCGACGATTCACCTGATGTGCAAAGAACAGCATGTGCCGCTGTACGCCGGGTTCGGCTTTGCCTACATCAAACCATCCGAATCCGACCACGGCGGCATGGCGTGGCACGAGATGATCCTGACCCTCTGAATCAACGCCGATCAAAACTGTAGGAGTGAGCCTGCTCGCGATAGCGGTAAATCAGCCATCACATCTTGTTGACTGACACGGCCTCATCGCGAGCAGGCTCACTCCTACAGGGGGTCCACTCGGGATCAATAAAGTGTTTCGCGCACCCGGATCGGGGCTTCGCGGTCGTAGGTTTCAGCGTCGAACTGGCCGTCGTTCAGGCGTTTGTGGAAAGCAACGCCTGCGCTCGGCAGGGCTTCGATTGATTCAGAAAAACAGGCCCATGCGCCGTTCGTAACCGATCCGGCCCTTGTACGCCTCGCCGCTGTCGACATAACCATGTTTGGCATACAGCGCGATGGCTGCGTTGTTATCCGCATCCACCGACAATTCCAGTCCCTTGATTTCCGGCCACGCCTGGCGCGCAACTTCCGGCAGTGCCAGCAAACAGGCTTTGCCGTAACCCTTGCCCTGTGCCCGACGATCAACCTGCAACGCATGCAATGTGGCGCTGTGTTCATCGGCCCAGGCCGGCAACACGGGCGGGCGCTTGAGCAACAGAAATGCCACCGGCACATCATCCGCCAACAGCGCAAAACCCTTCACGCCGGGGCCGGGTTTCGACAGCAACGAGTGCAGCGCGCCGTGGATATCACCAGAGAACTTGATCTGCTCGGCGTGGACTTCAATCGCCTCGACCTGCTGCCGCTGTTGAGCATTCAGGACTTCGTACGGGACCAGTCGGGATGACACGGGAATTTCCTTTTTCCTACAGAGATAAGTACGAATTCTATCGACTTTGTTCTCAACGGAAATTTTTTGTTTCGCCTGTCGATTTGCCAATTTGCCGAACGACTAAGGGTGTCTTCACAACAACAATCACGGAGAACACCATGAGCGCACAAAGCGAAATCCAGACCCTGATCGACACTTACCGTCAGGCAGTCATGACCAAGGATGTGGAAAAAGTCATGGCCCTGTACGCCGACGATATCCTTTCGTTCGATGCCATCAAGGCCCTGCAATTCAAGGGCAAAGCGGCCTATCGCAAGCATTGGGTCGATTGCATGGAAATGTGCCCGGGCCCGCACATTTTCGAGTTCCACGAAATTGCCATCGAGACCGCCGATAACCTCGCCTTCGCGCATTGGGTCGCCAATTGCGGCGGCACCAATGACAAGGGCGAAACCCAGAGTTGCTGGATGCGCGCCACCGCGTGTTATCGACAAGTCGGTGGGGTGTGGAAAATCGCCCATGAACACTGGTCGGCTCCGTTCGATCCGATGAGCGGCGCAACCCTGTTTGATGTGCAACCCTGATCTTCAGCCATAGTTGATCCGTTCGATTCAGGAGAAAGCCATGAAGTATTTATGCTTGGTCTACAGCGATGAGCGCCTGCTGCATTCGCTGCCCGACAGCCCGGAAGACGCCGAATGTTGGGCCTACGCCGAGTCGGTGCAGGGCAGTGGCCGGATGGTTGCTGCCGAGGCTTTGGAGTCGGTGCAGACCGCCACCACGGTGCGCATGCGCAACGGCAAACTGTCGATCACCGACGGCCCGTTTGCTGAAACCAAGGAGCAGTTGGCGGGCTTCTACCTGATCGAGGCCAAGGATCTCAATGAAGCGATCCAGGTCGCCGGGGACATTCCAGCGGCACGGGTCGGCAGCGTTGAAGTGCGCCCCGTGCGCCAGTTGAATGTCTGAGGTAAAGGCGCGGGTCGAGCAGGTCTATCGCGAAGACTCGCGGCGGATTCTGGCGACGCTGATTCGTCTGCTCGGTGATTTTGACCTCGCTGAAGAGGCCTTGCATGAGGCGTTCTTCATCGCGGTCGAACGCTGGCAGCGTGACGGCGTGCCGGACAATCCGCGCACCTGGCTGGTGTCCACCGGACGCTTCAAAGCCATTGACGTGTTGCGCCGACGGGCACGATTCAAGGCGTCGCAACCGTTGCTGCTGGCGCAACTCGAAGAGCTGGAACAGGCCGACTGGAGCGACGAGGATCTGGAGGACGATCGTC
Source organism: Pseudomonas sp. McL0111 (assembly GCF_052567255.1). Lineage (NCBI taxonomy): Bacteria > Pseudomonadati > Pseudomonadota > Gammaproteobacteria > Pseudomonadales > Pseudomonadaceae > Pseudomonas > Pseudomonas sp. McL0111. Next base: position 3,104,673 of record NZ_CP199585.1, read on the forward strand.
TGCGGCTGATCTTCACCTGCTGCCACCCGGCGCTGGCGGCGGATGCGCAAGTCCCGCTGACCCTGCGCGAAGTCTGCGACCTGACCACCGAGGAAATCGCCCGTGCATTTCTCTCGGCGCCGGCGGCAATTGCCCAGCGCATCGTCCGCGCCAAGGCGAAAATCCGTGACGCGAAAATCCCTTATCAAGTGCCGAGCCTGAGCGAATTGCCCGAGCGGCTCGACAGTGTGCTGCGGGTGATTTATCTGGTGTTCAACGAAGGTTATTCGGCGTCGATGGGCGACGAGTTGATCCGCGAGGATCTGACCCGCGAGGCGATCCGGCTCGGGCGTTTGCTGATGGAGTTGCTGCCGGAAGCGGAGGTCATGGGCCTGTTGGCGCTGATGTTGTTGCACGAGTCACGGCGCCCGGCGCGCACCTCGGCGGACGGTGAGTTGGTTCTGCTGGATGATCAGGATCGCTCGTTGTGGGATACCGAGTTGATTGCCGAGGGTGGTGCGCTGGTCGAGCGGGCGCTGACCACGCGACGGTTCGGGCCGTACTCGTTGCAGGCGGCGATTGCTGCGGTGCATGCCGAGGCGCCGTCAGCGGCGGAAACGGATTGGGAGCAGATTGTTGGCTTGTATGACGTGCTGCTGCGGGCGATGCCGTCGCCGGTGATCGAGTTGAATCGAGCGGTGGCGGTGGCCAAGCGTGATGGAGCGTTGGCTGGATTGACGCTGATTGAAGCGATTCTCGATCGTGGCGAGTTGCAGGATTACCACTTGGCGCACTCGGCGCGGGCGGAATTTTGTCGGCAGTTGGGGCGGGTGGAGGAGGCGAGGGCTGCTTATCGGCGAGCGCTGGAATTGACCCGGCAGGCGCCGGAGCGGCGGTTTATCGAGGCGCGGTTGAAGGCACTGGTTTGATCCGAAATTGTTACTGGCAGTGATGGCCTCTTCGCGGGCAAGCCCGCTCCCACAGGTATCGTGGTGCTCACAAATGTTGTGAACGACTTCAATCACTCCTACAGGTTTTGTGGCTGTACCTGAATTCTGTGAACGACTTGAATCCCTGTGGGAGCGGGCTTGCCCGCGATGATGCCGGTACATTCAGCATCGTTTCAGCCTGATCCAACGCAATCGCGAGCAGGCTCACTCCTACAGGTTTTGTGGCTGTACCTGAATTCTGTGAACGACTTGAATCCCTGTGGGAGCGGGCTTGCCCGCGATGATGCCGGTACATTCAGCATCGTTTCAGCCTGATCCAGCGCAATCGCGAGCAGGCTCACTCCTACAGGTTCTGTGGCTGTACCTGAATTCTGTGAACGACTTGAATCCCTGTGGGAGCGGGCTTGCCCGCGATGATGCCGGTACATTCAGCATCGTCTCAGCCTGATACAACGCAATCGCGAGCAGGCTCACTCCTACAGGTTCTGTGGCTGTACCTGAATTCTGTGAACGACTTGAATCCCTGTGGGAGCGGGCTTGCCCGCGATGATGCCGGCACATTCAGCATCGTTTCAGCCTGATCCAGCGCAATCGCGAGCAGGCTCACTCCTACAGGTTCTGTGGATGTACCTGGATTCTGTGTACACCATCAATCACTGTGGGAGCGGGCTTGCCCGCGAAGAGGCCCGTCAGGACAACATCGATGAATCAGGCCTGCTGCCGAGTTGCGGCCAGCACAATCTCGCGAATACATACGTTCTGCGGTTGCTCGTACGCATAGGCAATCGCCGTCGCCACATCCTCGGCACTCAATACCGTCCCGCCCATCTCTTGCTTCCAGGCCTGATACCCGGTCTTGATCGACTCATCCGTGGTGTGGCTCAACAGCTCGGTTTCCACCGCGCCCGGGGCAATCGTCGTCACCCGCACGTTGTGCGGCGCCAGCTCTTCCCGCAGGTTTTCCGACAAACCATGCACGGCGAATTTGGTGCCGACGTACGCCACATGGTTGGGGAAAGTCTTGCGCCCGGCCACCGAGCTGACGTTGATGATCGTCCCGTGTTTACGCTCGACCATCCCCGCGACCACCGCGTGTACGCCGTTGAGCAAACCCTTTACGTTGACGTCGAGCATCTGGTCCCACTGCGCCGGGTCCTGTTTGCTCATCTCGCCGAGCAGCATCACTCCGGCGTTGTTGATCAGCGCATCAGCCGGGCCGAATTGCGCTTCGGCTTCAGCGACAGCCTTGAGCAACGTTTCGCGATCAGTGATATCGACCTGACGGCTCAAAGTGTTCGGCAATTCCAGCGCTTCAAGGCGTTCGACACGCCGCGCCAGCAACAGCAACGGATGGCCGGCAGCGCTCAAACGCCGGGCAGTGGCTTCGCCGATACCCGAACTGGCTCCGGTGATGATGATCAATGGCTTGCGCATGGCTGAACTCCTGAAATAAGAATTTCAAATGACTGACTGTTGGGCGCAGTATATTTAGCCCTGTCGAGGCTGAAAAATGCCTTATTCCTCTGTCTGCTATCGGAATTTCCTATGGATATTCGCCATCTCAAAGCCTTCCTTGCTGTGTTCGAGGAGCGCAACATCACCGCCGCCGCGCAACGTCTGTTCATCAGCCAGCCGACGCTGTCGGTGACGATCAAACAGCTGGAAGACGAACTCGGTGTGGCGCTGTTCGTACGTCAGCCACGCGGCGTGGAAGTCAGCGACGAAGCGCGGCTGTTGTATCCGCAGGCGCGGCGCATGGTGGCGGAATCCGAAGCCTTGAGCCGGATGTTTCGCGGGCGCGAAAACCGTGCGCCACTGACCCTTGGTATCGAGGGCGACATTGCGGCCGGGCATATCGAAGCGTTTGTGCGCATGGCGCATCAGGCGTTGCCGAATCTGTTGCTGACGCTGGAGGAGGGCTGCCACGGCGATGGTCGACTGGCGGTCGAGGAGATGTGCTGCGAGGACGAATTGTTCCTGCCGCTGTGGGAAGAACCCTATGTGATGGCGCTGCCGGTCGATCATTCGATGGCTTCGGCGCAGGCCGGTTGGGCGCCGATCGAGGACTGGATCACCTGCCCGAAACATCCGTCGCACCAGCGGTTGATGGCGTTGTACGGGCGCTCGCCGCAAGCGGTGGCGGGGCATGCCGGGTCGTTGCAACAGGCGCTGCACATGGTCGCTGCCGGTGTTGGCGTGGCGATGTTGCCGCAGTCATTGGTCAGCGGGCATGCGCGGGTGCAGGTGCGGGCGCTGCACCTGCCGGCACCGACTCGGCGGGTGGGATTGTGTTATGCGGCGCAGGCGCTGGAGTTGCCGGCAATGCGCGGGTTGCATGAGTTTTTTCAGGTGAATCGGCCAGTGGCAATCGAAGCCGCCTGATTCATTCCAGCATCTTGCTGAGCAACCAGCTCCCCGCCGGCCCCGGCGGATACTGCCGCGACCACAGCGCATCGACAAACACCGGTTTCGGCCAGCCGCGCACGGTCAGTTCCACCAGCGAGCCATTGCCGAAACGTCCCACCAGCCAGCGCGGCAGTGGCGCCCAGCCGAAACCCATTTCCGCCATTTCCATCAACATCAGATAACTCGGCGCCGACCACACCCTGCCCTTGGCCCGGCTGTCGTACGGATTGACGATGGTCGCCAGACGTAATTCCCGATGCAGCTCCAGCATTGACTGGTCGATGTTTTCCGCTGTCGCCAACGAATGCTCACGGCTGGCGAACAGTGCGATATCAGTACGCTCGGCGACGGTCGAAGTCACCAGATCCGCCGGATAGCTGTCCTGCATTTCGGCAAACGCCAGATGCGCCCGGCCACGCTGCACCAACTCGATCAGGTCATCGCATTCGGCAATCAGACATTCGAGTTCCAGGTCGGGATAGCGCTGTTCGAATCCCACCAGCGCCGCTTCGAAACGTGCCGATTGATAAGTGTCGGAAATCGCCACGGTCAGTTTCGGCTCGACGCCCTGGGCCAATTGGCGGGCGGTCATTTCCAGGCGACTGTTGGCCGCCAGAATCGCCTCGGCCCGTTGCAGCATGACGTGTCCGGCCGGGGTCAGGGTCGGTTTGCGGCTGCTGCGGTCGAACAGGATCAGATCGAGATCGATCTCCAGGCTCGCCACTGCCGCACTGATGGTCGACTGACTGCGCCCCAGTTTGCGCGCCGCTGCCGAGAAAGATCCCTGAGTCGCCGCTTGAACGAATGCCAGCAACACTTCTTGCGAGGCCATGAACTATCGCCTTGATCGATGGTTATTGGTTATGAAGTATCGGTGCGAGGGTGGATCATGGCAACCATCTTCACTCAAGGAGTCAGACCATGACTGCCAATAAATCCATCGTTGAACGTATTTTTCAGGCCATCGGTTTCGAACTGCTGGCGATCATTATCTGTACGCCGTTGCTGGCATGGATCATGGACAAACCGATGCTGGAGATGGGCGCGGTGACTGTGCTGATTGCCATGCTCGCACTGGGCTGGAACGTGGTGTTCAACGGCTTTTTCGACCGTGCGTTGAAGCGCCTGAACATCGCACACAACGGCTGGACCCGGGTGGTTCACGCGTTGCTGTTTGAGGGCGGATTGATCGTGATGGGCGTGCCGCTGATTGCCTGGTGGCTGTCGGTCAGCTTGTGGCAGGCGTTCCTGCTGGATATCGGCGTCCTGATGTTCTTCCTGCCGTACACCTACGTGTATCACTGGGGGTATGACGTGGTGCGTGAGCGAGTGTTGATGGCCCGCACCGCCTAAGTTGCAACCTACGACCTGTGGCGAGGGGATTTATCCCCGTCGGGTTGCGCAGCAGCCCCAGAAAATGGGCCTGCTGCGCAGTCCAACGGGGATAAATCCCCTCGCCACAATTACATCATTCAGCCTTGCGATCAGAGGAACATCCCGCCCGACGCTTCAACGCGCTGGCCATTGATCCACTGCGCCCCCGGCGACAGCAACAGCGCCAGCGCCCCGCCAATATCATCCGGCTGACCGGCGCGGCCCAGCGCAGTGTTGTCGGCGACCATCGCATTTACCGCAGCGTTATCGCGCACGGTGCCACCGCCAAAATCAGTCTCGATGGCGCCCGGCGCCAGGGTGTTCACGGTGATCAGCCGTGCGCCCAGCTCCTTGGCCTGATAACGAGTCAGCACTTCAATCGCGCCTTTCATTGCCGCATAGGCGCTGGCGCCGGGGATGCTGAAACGGGCGAGGCCGCTGGAGACGTTGATGATCCGCCCGCCGTCGTTGATCAGCGGCAACAGTTGCTGGGTCAGAAAGAACGGCCCTTTGAAATGCACATTCATCAGCATGTCGAATTGCTCACGAGTGGTCTCGGCGAAACTCACATGCAAACCAACGCCTGCGTTATTGATCAGAAAGTCGAAACGCTGACGTTCAAACGTCTGCTGCAACGCCTGTTCGACCTGCGCACCGAACGCCGCGAAGCTCTCGCTGTTGCCAACATCCAGTTGCAGCATCACGGCTTTGACGCCAATTTTTTCCAGTTCAACGACCAGCGCCAGCGCTTCATCAGAACGGCTGTGATAAGTGCCGATGATGTCCACGCCCTGAGCGGCGAGGTGCAGCGCGGCGTTCTTGCCCAAGCCACGGCTGGCACCGGTGATCAATGCGATTTTGCGATTCATGGGACTTCCTCGATTGCGATGAGTGGTGATGGGACAAAGTTTATTTATCCGCCGTGGGGTGATAAACAGACTGAAAGCGGAATCACTGATCGGATCAGCCGAACAATCAAAAGGTGCGCAAATGAACAAACTGGAACTGCTGCGCACCTTCGTGCGAGTCAGCGAGTTGTCGAGTTTCACGCTGGCTGGCGAGAGTCTTGGCTTGCCGCGTTCGACCGTGTCCGAGCATGTGCAGGCGCTGGAAGCTTTGCTTGGCACGCGTCTGCTGCAACGCACCACGCGCAAGGTGCAGGCGACGCAGGATGGATTGGTGTTGTACGAACGCAGCAAGGATCTGCTGTCGCACATGGACGAGATCGAAGGGCTGTTTCGTCAGGACGCAGCCTCGCTGACCGGGCGGGTGCGCATCGACATGCCGAACATTCTGTCGCGGCGTCTGGTGATGCCGCGGCTGCCGGAGTTCATGGCGCGGCACCCGAATCTGGAGCTGGAAATCAGCAGCACGGATCGCCGTGTCGATCTGCTCAGCGAGGGTTTTGACTGTGTGGTGCGCATTGGCGCGCAACCGGACCAATCGGTGGTGGCGCGCCACTTGGGTGACTTTACCATGATCAACTGCGCCAGCCCTGCTTATTTGGCGCGCTATGGCGTGCCGCAGACCGTGGGGGATCTCGCGCAGCATCGGCTGGTGCATTACGTCGGCGTGCTGGGTTCGCGTTCGGAAGGGTTTGTCTACGAGGAAGCGGGGCAGATTCACCGGGTGGCGATGGCGGGTAGCGTGACGGTCAACAGCACCGATGCTTATGAGTCGGCGTGTCTGGGTGGTTTCGGCCTGATTCAGGTGCCGCGTACTGGACTGAATGCGCATCTTGAGAGCGGTGAACTGGTGACGGTGCTGCCGCAATTCACTGCGCCGGCGATGAGCATTTCACTGCTGTATGCGCGGCAACGACATCTGCCGTTGCGGGTGCGGGTGTTCATGGATTGGCTGGGGAACCTGATCCAGTCAACCCTTTGAGCGACACCATAAACCACTGTGGGAGCGGGCTTGCCCGCGATAGGGCCATCACATCCGACATCAATGTTGACTGTCAGGCCGTCATCGCTGGCAAGCCAGCTCCCACAGGTTTTTCTGGCGATCTAAAAGATCTGGGTGAACAGCCAATAGAGGCTGCCTGACAGCAAAATAGCCGCCGGCAGGGTCAGCACCCACGCCATCAGCAGATTGCGGATGGTCTTCATCTGCAAGCCACCACCGTTGGCGACCATGGTCCCGGCCACACCCGACGACAACACATGCGTGGTCGACACTGGCAAGCCGAACATGTCCGCAGCGCCGATGGTCAGCATCGCCACGGTTTCCGCTGATGCGCCTTGAGCGTAAGTCAGGTGCGTTTTGCCGATCTTCTCACCGACCGTGACCACGATGCGTTTCCAGCCAACCATGGTGCCCAGCCCCAACGCAATCGCCACGGCGATCTTCACCCACAGCGGAATGAACCGCGTGGCATTGTCGATCTGTTGCTTGAACAATTGCAGCTTGCCGCTGGTATCGGCGTCGAAGTTGCCGACCTTGTTCTTGTCCATCAGGCGAATCGATTCGCTGGCCAGGTACATGTCGTTGCGCACGTTGCCCATCGCCTCAGCGGGGACTTTCGACAGTGAACCGTAACCTTTGACCTCTTCGCCAATGTGCCCGGCGAGGGCGGCGAGAGCGGGGATCAGTTGCGGGGTGACTTCCTTGCTGCGCACGTAATCCGAGAGGATCGGACGCGGATCGGCCGGCGCTGGCAGCGGCGCACTTTTCACCAGCGCTTGCTGAGTGACCTCGGCGACGGCGGCGAACTGCAACGCCTGATCGGCGGGCATGGTGCGGTTCAGCGCATACGCCATCGGCAGGGTGCCGACCAGAATCAGCATGATCAAACCCATGCCTTTCTGACCGTCGTTGGAACCGTGGGCAAACGACACGCCAGTGCAGGTCAGAATCAGCAAACCACGAATCCACCACGGTGGCGGAGTGTTGCCTTCGGGCGCCTTGTACAGCGCACGATTCTTGACGAACGCGCGCAGCGCCAGCAGCAACAGCGCAGCAAAACCGAAACCCACCAGCGGCGACAACAGCAAGGCGTAACCGATCTTGGTCGCCTGCGCCCAGTCCACGCCGCTGGTGCCGTCGCGGCCATGCATCAAGGCGTTGGCCACGCCGACGCCGATGATCGAACCGATCAACGTGTGCGACGAGGACGCCGGCAAACCCAGCCACCAGGTGCCGAGGTTCCACAGAATTGCCGCGATCAGCAGGGCGAAGATCATCGCGAAACCGGCGGACGAACCGACTTGCAGAATCAACTCCACCGGCAGCAGCGCGATGATGCCAAACGCTACTGCACCACTCGAAAGCAGCACGCCGAGGAAGTTGAAGAACCCCGACCAGACCACCGCAAAATGTGGCGGCAGCGAGTGGGTGTAAATCACCGTCGCCACTGCGTTGGCGGTGTCATGGAAACCGTTGACGAACTCGAAACCCAGCGCGATCAACAGCGCCACACCGAGCAGCAGAAACGGCGTCCAGGTCGTCACTACCGTGCCGAGTTCGTGCATGTCGTGCATCAGGCTGTAGGCGGTAAACAGCAACCCCATCGCCAGTACCGCGAAAAAGATCACGTAGGTGAACGGGCCGGATTTTTTATCGAGAGCCGGTCTGCCGCTGGGGGCAGACGCTTGGCTGGCGGTCAGGGAAGGAGTAGCCATGAGCGGACAATCCTGAGCGAGGGAAGGAGTGTCGCCCATGATCGTTGCAGAATGTTACAGAGAGACTGCGTCAGATCAGTGTTTGGCCGATTAGTCTGACCACAGATCCGAAGGAGAACGCAGAGCCAGTGTGGGAGCGAGCTTGCTCGCGAAGACGGAGTGTCAGACACCATCATTGTTAATGACACACCGCTTTCGCGAGCAAGCTCGCTCCCACAGGGGAACTGTAGTGAGGCATCCATTGTGGAGTCAGTAATCCCCTCTTTTACGAAACGCCCAACGCCCCGCTATCACCGTAAACGTCGCCACCAGCGCAACCAATATCCAGAACCCCTCCGGGTCCTGCGATAACGGCACACCCCCAACGTTCATCCCGAAAAAACCGGCAATGATGTTGATCGGCAACGCCAGTACCGTCACCACGGTCAAGGTAAACAGCGTGCGGTTGCTCTGTTCGTTGAGGTTGGCGGCGATCTCTTCCTGCAACAGCTTGATCCGCTCACCGAGCGCGGTGAGGTCGTTGATGATCAGCGCAAACTCTTCGGTGGATTTGCGCAGTTCCTTGACGTCCTCCTTCTGCAACCAGGCTGGTGGGCGATTGAGCAGGCGCAGCAGAGAGCCCGGTTCCAGCGCCAGCAACCGTTGCAGGCGCACCAGCACCCGGCGATTGGCACCCAGTTCGGCGCGATTGGTCGAGGGCCGCGAGGAGAGCAATTCGTCCTCGACCTGATCGACGCTGAGGCTGGTCTTGCGCACGATCTGCGTCAGCACTTCGCCCTGATCGCGCAGCAGGTGCACGAGCAATTCCAGCGGTGAACGAAAGCGCTCGCCGGCCTTCACCGACGAGCGCAGCTTGTCCACCGAGTGCAGCGGTTGCAGGCGTGCGCTGACGATCAGTTTGCTGCGCGCACAAACCCACAGCGTCGACACGTCCGAAGAAACCATGCTGCTGAGGTTGAACACCACATCGTTAACCACCGCCAGCAGCGCCGAATCGACATGCTCGATACGCGTCGAACGCGAACCTTCGTGCAACGCCTCGAAAAACTCATCGGGCAATTGCAGATGACTTTTCATCCAGCGCTCGCAGGCAGCGTGAGCCAGGTTGAGGTGCAGCCAGAGGAATTCTTCGCTGTCGCTGTCGTCCTGCAAGCAGCGCAACGCGGTCGCCGAATCGACTTCACGGCCACGTTCACCGGGCAGAAAACGAAAGCCGTAGAGCAGGCCAAACAGATCAGGATCGCGATGACTTTGGTCGAGGCTGTGGTTCATGGAGGCTCGCTGCGAAGAGGGGCGCCGGTCGCGGGAATGGCAGGTTCACTGAGCCGCATCATCGCAAGCGGATATGACGCTTATGTGACAGCAAAATGACGTCAAATCAGCGGCTTGCCGACGGTCGGATAGTTTCTCAAGAAGCGCTCTGGCGCGCCGATTACAGGTGCATTAGGTTGCGCGCCATTGGTCAGAAGCCAAGGTTCGCCGACAGGGAAGTCCGGCCACTTTTCACGCCTTATCCGGGCGTGCCTCATCCCTGTCATGAGTACCTGCGATGCTGCAAAAATCCCTGAGAGCGCAAATTCTCGCCCTGCTGAGCGGTAGCCTGTTGGCGATGCTGTTGATCGCGCTGGCCTGTTTTCATTTCCTGTCCAACGGCGTGCAAAGCTACAGCCAGTTGATCGCCGGCCCGTTACACACTTCGCAGTTGATTGATGAAGCCAACCTGCAATTCAAGGTGCAGGTGCAGGAATGGAAAAACGTTCTGTTGCGCGGCAAGCAGCCGGCAGACCTGGCCAAATACTGGAGCCAGTTCGAAGAGCGTCAGCGCGATGTGCAGAATATCCTCGGTGAACTGGCCAGCCAGAAAGGCATCGAGCCAGCGCTGAAAACCCGCATCGAACGTCTGCGTGACGAACACCGCCAACTCGGTGCCGCCTACCAGAAGGGCCGTGACGCCTACGTGGCCGCCGGTGGCGATCCGACCGCTGGCGACAATGCCGTCAAAGGCGTGGACCGCGCGACCAGCGATCAAATGAGCGAACTGGTTGCCCAACTGCGCCAGCAAGGTAACGAACAATCGACGCTGATCAGCGCCAGTGCTGATCGCACCGTATTGCTCGGGTTGCTGGTGATGCTCGGTTCCGGGCTGCTGATCGGTCTGCTCAGCCTGTGGCTGGTCAACCGCAATCTGGTCGAGCCGATTCGCAAATTGATCGACTATGTCAGTCAGTTGAGCCGAGGTCGTCTGGCCGAGCGTGTGGTCAGCGAGCGTCAGGACGAATTGGGCAACCTCGCCGCTGCGGCCAATACCCTGCGTGATTTCCTCGCTGAAACCTTCACCCGTTTGCAGCGCAGCGCCAGCGATCTGGACAGCGCCAGCGGGGAGCTGAATGCCATTGCCACCACCATGGCCGGCGGCACCAACGAACAGTTCAACCGCACCGATCAGGTGGCCACGGCAATGAACGAAATGTCCGCCACTGCCCAGGAAGTCGCCCGTCACGCCGCCGATGCCGCACGTGCCGCCGACGACGCTGATCAGAACGCCCAGCAGGGTGAAAAGGTCATGCAGAGCACCATCCACACCATCACCCAGATGCGCAGCGAAATCACCAACACCGCCACGGTCATCCGTCGTCTGGAAGCTGACAGCGGCCGCATTGGCAAAGTGCTGGAAGTGATTCGCGGGATCGCCGAACAGACCAACCTGCTGGCGCTCAACGCGGCCATCGAAGCGGCGCGGGCTGGTGAGGCCGGGCGTGGTTTTGCGGTGGTTGCCGATGAAGTGCGCAGCCTTGCGCAACGTACGGCAGCGTCGATCATCGAGATCAATCAGATCATCCAGACCGTGCAAACCGGTGCCGTGGACGCCGCACAAGCCATCGAAAGCGGCCAAACGCGTAGCGATGAAAGTGTCGAGCAAGTGACCCAGGCCGGCGCAATGCTGGAGCGCATCACCCACGCCGTGGAAGCGATTCGCGACATGAACCGCCAGATCGCCACCGCCGCCGAAGAGCAGACCTCGGTAGCGGAAGACATCTCGCGCAACCTGACCGAGATCACCTCGATTGCCAGCACCAACCTCGACAACGTGCAGCGCACCGAAGCGGCGAGCCAGAACCTGCATGGCCTGTCCGGGCAACTCAACGAGGTCACCGCTCGCCTGAGCGCCTGACCCGTCGACTGTGTACCGACGCCGATACCGAGTCGGTACACAGTCGATCTCAAATTGCGGCGACCATGGTCGATGACCGGTTATCTATAACCGGCATTGGAGCCATTCCATGGTCAGCATCACTTCAGTTTCGATCAACCAGACCCTCAGCACACCGACCAGCAAAACCGCGATCAGCGATGTCGGTGACGACACGTCCACCACCAGCGCGACGGCGAGCAGCGGCACCACGGCTGATACCGGCAAAGCCGCAGCGGGCGGCGCGGCGCCTGCGGGTGGTGGCAGCTCCAGCACTAGCGAAGAGTCGGATTCGGTCAAGGAACTGCGCAAGCAGATCGCCGAGCTGCAAAAGCAATTGCAGGAAGAACAGCAAGCGCTGCAAGCGGCCCAGGCAAAGCAGGAAAGCTCTGACGCCAAGGCGACCGAAGTAGCCGCCGCCGAGTCGCAGATCACCGCCACCTCAGCTTCGCTGCAAACCGCTACGGCGTCGTTGCTTCAGGCCTTGCAGGACTCCGGCAGCAGCAGCTCGGGCTCGTTGGTGAGCACGTCAGCCTGACATCCAAAAAACACCACAATCCCAATGTGGGAGCGAGCTTGCTCGCGAAAGCGTCGTGTCAGTCGCCATCATCGTTTAATGACACAGCGTCTTCGCGAGCAAGCTCGCTCCCACACGGGTATTGGGTTGATCAGGGAATAATTGGCAGGCTAAAGGTGAACGTCGTGCCGTGCTCGGTGTTCGAGGTTACGTCCATCCGCCCGCCGTGGGATTTGGCGATCTGGCTGACGATATACAAGCCCAGTCCAAGGCCGGCTTGCGGCGTGTTGCCGACCGGGCGCCGGCGTCGTTGCTTCAGGCCTTGCAGGATTCCGGCAGCAGCTCCGCCTGATAATCCTAGGAACACCACAATCCCAATGTGGGAGCGAGCTTGCTCGCGAAGGCGTCGTGTCAGTCGCCATCATCGTTTAATGACACACCGCTTTCGCGAGCAAGCTCGCTCCCACAAGGGTATTGGGTTGATCAGGGGATGATTGGCAGGCTGAAGGTGAACGTCGTGCCGTGCTCGGTGTTCGAGGTTACGTCCATCCGCCCGCCGTGGGATTTGGCGATCTGGCTGACGATATACAAGCCCAGTCCAAGGCCGGCTTGCGGCGTGTTGCCGACCGGGCGCGAGTAGGGGTGGAACAGGTGCGGCAGTGCCTTGTCATCGACGGTGCCGGTGTTCTTCACGGTCAGCAGAAACTGCCCGGCATCGATCCGCGCGCAGACTTCGATGGCGCCGTTCGGATCGCCATGGGCCACCGCATTGGCCAGCAGGTTCGATAACAACTGGCCGAGCCGCTCGCGGTCGCAATCGAGCGCTGGCAACTCGTCGAAAGTCGCCAGAATGCGGCGCCCGGGATGCACATTGTGAATTTCGCTGATCACATGTTCCAGCAGCGGACGCAGGTCGGCGCAGTGCTGGCGTTGCAGCGGAATACCGCCGCCCAGACGCCCACGGGCAAAGTCGAGCACGTCATCCACCAGCCGTGTCGCACGCTGGGCGCTGGTCAAAATCTGCCGCAGCCGCGTGGCAATCGCCGGTTCCGGTTGTTTGCGCAGAAGCATTTCGGTGCCGGCGCTGATGGCGAACAATGGATTGCGTAAGTCATGGCCGAGCACGGCGATGAATTGCTCGCGCAACTCGCTGGATTCGCGTTCATCCTGCAAGGCGATTTCAGTCAGTTGCAGGTTTTCCTCGGCCTCGATCTGCAACGCGAGCATCCGTGCAAAGGATTCCATGGTGCTCTGGATGTTGCTGGATTTGAGCTGCGCCGGAACCGGATCGAGGGCGCAGATCGTGCCGAAGAATCGTCCGTCAGTGCGGAATACCGGCACTGAAATGTAGCTTTCGAATTTGTACAGGCGTGGGGTGTGATGATCGCGGTAGAGCAGGTCTTCACTGGCCTTGTCGATCACCACCGACACATGCGACTGGCGGATTTCATGGCACAAGGTGGTGACCACATCCAGCTCACCGCCGACCTGCAAGCCAAATTCCAGCTGATCGAGCACCGCGCAGGTCGTCCACGAGTTCTCGGTCACCCGCGCCACTGCCGCGAAGCGCATGCCGGTCAGTTCGCGAATGACCTGCAAGATCGCCGGAACCGCGCTGATCCGTCCGATCGTCGCGATATCTGCCGCCGCTGTTTGCTCCATCCCCATCGCTTTCTTCTACCGTTGTGTCATCAGTCCACGGCAATACTAGCGGGCTGATCGGAGCTTGGCGCGCATTGATTGCAGGGCTGAAGCGATTCGCCTGATGCCAGACGCAAAAAAGCCGCACGATTCGAAAATCATGCGGCTTGGTGGCCAGCGCTATCTATCAAGTGTCTTGCTTGTTGCTCAGGACTTTGCCGGTGGTGGCATCGAAGTCCACGTCGAATTCCTTGCCATCCGGAGTACGCAGTTCAACTTCGTACTCATAACCGTTGAAGTGGTTGTCCAGGTCGGTGTCGGTGATGGTTGCACCCGGGTGCAGTTTCAGCGCTTCGGCGTTCATCGACTCCAGCGACTTGATTTTGCCGGACTTGATCAGTTCAGGGATCTGGTCGACGCGGACATCAGCCTGAGCCAGACCAGCAGTAAGAGTCAGGGCGGCAGCGGTAAACAGGGCAGTCAAAGTTTTCATCGGTTCGTTCCTTGGTGTCGAATGGGGTTGTGCTGTTTCAGTGGGGCCAGATTAACCAGCGCAACTTAATTCACCCTTAAAACCCCATTTCGATTGCGTCGTTTGTTCAATTGTTGCTGGTTGAACATTCGCATGCTGTGTCCTCGATCAATGGAGGTACACATGAAACGAATGATTGCCGGGTTATACGCGCCGCTGTTCTGGGGCGGATTTATTGGGGGCGCGCTGTGGTTGGCCGACGTTTCGACTTTGTGGTTGTTGCCGTTGTTTGGTGTCGCGCTGGCCGTTTCGTTTGTCGCGGAATGGGCGCTGCCCTATGAACCGTGCTGGAACCGGCCAGCCGGAGATCGGCGCCGCGACATCCTGCATGCACTGGTTAACGAAGCGTTGAACGCCGTGGGCTTGTTGGCATTGCCGGGACTGGCGGCACTGTTGGCAATCGACGGTGCGTGGCCGCGTGAATGGCCGCTGTGGCTGCAACTGGGGCTGGCGATTGTCATTGCCGATGCCGGTATCAGCCTGATGCATTACGCCAGTCATCGCGTGTCTTGGCTGTGGCGGTTACACGCGGTGCATCACAGTGTTGAACGTTTATATGGCTTCAACGGCTTGATGAAGCATCCGTTGCATCAACTGCTGGAGGCAACTTCCGGGCTGCTGCCATTGCTAATGCTGGGCATCCCGTCGCAGGTCGCGGCGCTGCTGGCGTTTGCCATCGCCATTCAACTGCTGTTGCAGCATTCGAACGTCGACATCCGCATGGGGCCATTGCGCTGGATTTTCGCCTGGGCGCCGCTGCATCGCTTTCATCACATGAAGTACGGGCGGGCAGGGGACGTCAATTTCGCGCTGTTCTTCAACGTGTGGGATTGGCTGTTGGGGACGGGGTTTTACACCCGCGAATATCAGATTCGCCAAGGCGATCTGGGGATTGGCAGTCGTGTGGATTTCCCTCGGGACTATTTGGCGCAACTGTTTGATCCGTTTGTAGCAGTGACGTTAAACCGCGAACCACCAGTGCCACCCGAACTGCGTCGGTGAATCAGACCAGCAACTGCAATTCGATTTGCTGCAAAGCCTGACGGGCGGTGACACCAAATAGCTTTTTCAGACTGCGCGAGAAGTGCGCCGAATCAGCGAACCCGGCAGCGTGTGCCGCTTCGGTGGCCGAGCTGCCCGCAAGGATCGATGCCATCGCCAGACGCAAACGACGCCAGAGCACCAGTCGGCGCACCGGCAAACCAACCTGAGTGACGAACAAACGCTGCAACTGACTCAGCGATAAATGCGCAGAGTCGGCAACCGCACGGGCCGCGACTTTGTCGGTCAGTGAGGCGTCGACAGCGGCGAGTGCGCGCTCGATACGTGGGTCGTCCAGCGTCCGGCGCGGACATTGGCGCAACGCCAGATCCAGTGCCGGGAGCGACAGTTCACACGCGAACACCGCATCGCGCAAAGCGTGCTCGGCAAACAGCAACGGTTCGGCATAAACGGTAAACAGCGGATCAGGCGCATCGATGATCGCGTGGCGCGTGTGCGAAGCAATCATCAGCCGGGAAGCGCTAATCGTCGCGCCATCGAGCAACACCGTGGCCGGACGTTGAGGGGCGAGGATGATCTGGTGCGCATAGTGGGAATGGGGCGCAGTGCGCCCCGACACTCCGTGGATCAGGCCATAGTCGCGCCCCAGCCAGAGGCGGCCTGTCCACTCGGTGTTTGTTGTCACTCAGTAGCCGTTTTTCTTCAGCAACTGATCAACAGTTTCTGCCGCAGGGCGTTTGTAGAACTTCAGCAGTTCGCTGGCGCGGTTGGTGAAGATTCCGTCAACCCCGGCTGCCATGACTTTCTGGAAATCGACTGGTTCGTCGATGGTGTAGACGTGGACCAGCATGCCCTTGTCGTGGGTGTACTTGTTCATCCACGGTTGCACCAGGTCCGAATAGCTTTGATCGCCGCCATGGGTCAGCGCTGCCGAAGGGCCAGTGCCGATTGCGCCTTGGGCCTTGGCGTAGTCGATCCATTGCTTGAATTCAGCTTCGGATTTCGGCTGTTGCCTGGCGTAGTAAGTGGATTTGTCCTTGTCGCCGGAATCAGCGAATGACACTTTCGATTGCGGCTCCATGCCACCTTCGCCGACCCACAGCAGCAGGATTTTCGGCACTTGCGGCATTTCTTTCTGCAGCAATTCGAGGCTGTTTTTCTCGAAGGTTTGCAGGATCACCTTGCCTTTGCCTTCACCGACAGCCAGTTGGTTTTTCGCCGGTTTCGAATCCGCCGGGTTCAGCCAGCCACGAGTCTGGAGCTTTTCTTTCAGGTCGTGTTCGATGCCCGGGAACAGTTGCGGCTCTTTGGTTTCGATGTACAGGCCCGGTTTGTGTTGCGGGTTGGCCTGGGCGATGTCGATGATTTCATCGAGGGTGAGGATTTTCAGGCCTGCATAGGCCGGGCGCGCACGGTCCGGGTACTTGGTGTTGTACCAGCTACCGGCGTCGAGGGTTTTCAGTTCGGCCATGGTGAAGGCGTTGGCCGGGCTGTCCTTGCGATCCGGGAACTTGCTGGCGACGTCGGTGGTGCGTTGCAGGTTGTTGTCGTGCAGGGCGAACAGCACGCCGTCCTTGCTGCGTTGCAGGTCCATTTCCAGGTAATCGGCGCCAAGGTCGCGGGCCAGTTTGTACGAGGCAGCGGTGGATTCCGGGGCATCGAACGAGGCGCCACGGTGGGCGATCACCGCCGGGTGCGGAATGCCGTGCGCGGCTGCGAGGGCATCGGTAGCCGATTGGCTGGCGGCGTGAGCCTGACCGAGACCGAGCATGAGGCTCAGCAGCAGGGCGCTTTTGGTGAAAGTGGCGGGCATGGTCGAGGTCCTTTCGCAGGGATTTTCAAAGACGTCCCTTTTAACAACTGAATCGTTTGCGTGCTATCGCGAGACCGACATAAACGTACTAAAAGCGATTTTTTCTGCGCTTTTGTGTGGTTGTTTGCAGTACGCTTGCCCACGGCAGCCGCCCCGGCAGAGGGCGCGCCCTGTATTTGCCTTGCGTGTAAACCATCGATGACTTTTTCGTGAGGTTTACCATGCGCATCACTTCCCAGCTTATCTGCCAGGCCGCCGACGATCTCAAAGGCTTTGTCGGCCTCAACCGCAAGACCGGCCAGTACATCGTGCGTTTCAGCGAAGATTCGTTCGGCATGGACGTGGCCGATGACGGGATTATTCCCACCAGCGAGTTCGTCTGGACAGCGGTCTCTGATACGACCATGACCTTGAAGCGTGAGCTGATTCAGCTGTTGCTGGATCAGAACATTGATGACCGGATCAACATTACCGAGCCGTTGCGGGTTTATATGGATAAACGTGAAGTGCCGGAGATTGTGGCGGTGCGCAGTCTGGTCAGGGGGTGAGGTTTGCGGTGACTGTTTGGGCCTCTTCGCGGGCAAGCCCGCTCCCACAGTACAGCGTGATTTTTAGAACGACGCATTAACCTGTGGGAGCGGGCTTGCCCGCGAAGAGGCCAGTAGTCACACCACAAAATCACAGCCCAAACCGATAATCCCGCTCCACCCGACACACCCGCGTATGAAACGCCGAATACCACTCCGACCGCCCCCGCGCCTGTATAACCCGATGCTCGGGGTGTCCCCGCCACGCCAGAATCGCTGCCTCACTGTCCCAGTACGACACCGTGATCCCGACCCCGTCCGCGCCACGAATCGAATCAATCCCGAGAAACCCCGGCTGCTCGCTGACCAGTTCCATCATTCGCTCGGACGCCTCGGCATAGCCGTTGTCACCCTCGGTGCGGGTCGAAGTGAAAATCACCGCGTAACACTCTTTGCCCGCTGTCATTGACGATGCTCCGCGCAGGCTTCGACAAACGCCCGCACCAGCGGCGGCACTTGTCCTTTGAGCGCGGCGCGTTCCGGCTGGAACAGCGTTGCGACGAAAAACCGGTGATCTTTCAATTCAATCACCCGCAGATCACCTGCCGTATCGTGTCCGGTGGCCTGTAGGTGATGGGTCAGCAAGTCGCGTTCGAACTGCGGATTCACACCGTAGCGGCAGCGATAGCCTTCACGAATTTCCGAAGTTTCGTACGCCTTGGCGATCAACGAACCGGACACCAGATGAATGCTGTCCACGGCTTCCACCAGCGAACAGGTCAAAGGCGTGAGCACTGCGCGGGCGGATTCGGGCGAAGTCTCGCCATGTTGCGCATCAGCCCAGCCCAGCACATTGCGGGAAAATTCCAGCACCGCATGCTGAAAACCGCCGCAGGTGCCGAGGAAAGGTCGCTGTTGCTCGCGGGCAAAACGGATCGCCCGCAGTGCGCCTTCTTCACTTTTGTAGGGGCTGGCAGGTACACACCAGATGCCGTCGAAGCGCTCCAGCGCGGTGTCGGCGTGGATCTGATCGGTGGGCAGCCATTCGAATTTCACGGTGAGGCCGGTGTGTTCGGCCACCAGACCGAGGGCGACAGGAATCGCCTGGTGCGCGGTGACTTGCGGGTCGTAGTCGCCGATCAGGGCGATGGAAACAGCGTCCATGGGATTTCCTTTTTGTGTGGGCGATGACTTCTTTGTGGTGAGGGGATAAATCCCCTCACCACAGGAATATTGGGTTATCAGAATCAAAGTTGTTCATTGACGGTGCTCACTATAGATTGGCGTTCACGCACTCAATATTGGCGTTATCCCAATTGATCAATGCAACCGCGCACTATCGACTCGACTACCCGGATCTGGCGCTGATCCTCGCACTGGTGCGTGGCGGCTCTCTGGCCCGCGCCTCGCAGCTGTTGAAGGTCGATGTGTCGACGGTGTTCCGCGCCGTGCGCCGACTCGAAGCCGCACTCGGTCAGCAACTGTTCGAAAAGAGCCGCGCCGGTTACCTGCCGACCACCCTCGCACAAACATTGGCCGAACAGGCTGAACGCGCCGAACAGGCACTGGAAGCGGCGCGAATCGGGGTCGAGCAGGGCGGGGAAGTGATCAGCGGCACCGTGCGGCTGACCTGCACCGATTCAGTGTTGCAAGGTTTGTTGCTGCCGGCACTGGCGCAGTTCATGCCGTCCTACCCGGCGCTGACCATCGAACTCAGCACCTCCAACGATTTCGCCAACCTCAGCCGACGTGATGCCGACATTGCCCTGCGCCTGACACGCACACCGCCGGAGCATCTGGTCGGACGGCAATTGGCGAAGATTTCCTACCGGGTCTGCGCCAGTTCCCGTTACCTGCAAAACGTTGATGCCACGGATCTGGCTGCTCTGACCTGGATCGCCCCGGACGACTTTCTGCCGGATCATCCGACCATCGCCTGGCGCCGCCAGCACTTGCCCGGCGTCACTCCGGGTTATCGCTGCAACAGCATGTTGTCGGTGACGGAACTGGTACGGGCCGGGCTGGGCGTGGCAGCGTTGCCGGATTTTCTGATCACTGATGGCCTGCAAGCCCTGAGCGAACCGTTGCACGGGTACGACACCGCGCTGTGGTTGCTGACCCGCCCGGACTGCCGGGCGTTACGCTCGGTGGTCACGCTGTTCGATGAGCTCGGGCGGGCATTGCGCTTGCCATGATCAGCGCTGCGGGTTCTGGCTCATGTGCTGGTGCATCTCGCTGGTGAGGTTCTCGATGCGTTCGGTCAGGTTCTTGGTCATTTCGGTGAGGCGGGTGTTCTGTTCCAGCAGCTCGAGCAATTGCGCGGTGTTCTTCTCGGCCTGAGCCTGACGCTCGGTGTTGGCGATTGCTATGGCCTCACGGTGTTGCGCGTCGGCATCCGATTGCGCCTTGTCGCGCGCGGCCTGACGGGTTTGCGCCAGCAGAATCAACGGCGCGGCGTAGGCCGATTGCAGGCTGAACGCGAGGTTGAGCAGGATGAACGGGTAAACGTCGAACGTAGTCACGCCAAACACGTTGAGGCAAACCCACAACACCACGATCAGGGTTTGCGCACCGAGAAATGTCGGCGTGCCGAAGAATCGCGCAAACGCTTCGGCGCGCAGGGCGAAGGTGTCGTTGCCGAAGGTGGTTGCCAGATGGGCATGGGGGCGATGAAAACGCAGATGATCGACGGGAGCGGTGGCAGGGGTTTCAGTTTTTTCTGTGGTCATGATCTGCTCGGCAGGGCTTGGGACTGAAGGTCACTATAGCCCTGCTTTGCAGCGCTCTCAGCCCGGCGAGCGCTCATTGGCAAACATACTCACGGCCTGTTCCGCTTCACTGGCACCGTCGCGGATCTGCAGAATGACCGTTCCCGCCTGATTCGCCAGCTCGACGCCCTCGGCCGCGCGATCACGGGTGCCGTCCATGCTCTTGATCGCCTGGCGCGTTTCGCTCTGAATCAACCCGATCATGCTGGAAATCTCCGCCGTCGAGCCGCTGGTTCGCGCCGCCAGTTGCCGCACCTCATCGGCCACCACGGCAAATCCGCGACCTTGCTCGCCGGCACGTGCGGCTTCAATCGCGGCATTGAGCGCCAGCAGATTGGTCTGGTCGGCAATCGCGCGGATGGTATTGACGATGGCTGTGATCTGCTCGGAGCGCTCGCCCAGTTGTGCGATCAGCGTGGAGGACTGCGCAATGTCTTCAGCAATTTCGCGCATCTCGCTGGCGGCTTGTTGAATCACTTGCGTGCCCTGTTCGGCGACTTTTCGGGTCGCGACCGAGATGTGATAGGCCGCGCTGGCGCTGCGTGCATCCTGCTCGTGCTGCTGGACTCGCGCGGTGACGTCCGAGGCGAACTTGACCACTTTGCACAGACGGCCAGCGGCGTCGTAGACCGGGTTGTAATTGGCCTCCAGCCACACGGTCTGCCCACGTTTATCAACGCGTTCGAATTGACCGTGGAAGAACTCGCCCTGATTCAACCGACGCCAGAAATCCTGGTAGGTGCTGCTGTTGGCCAGTTGTGGTGTGCAGAACATCCGGTGATGTTTGCCCTTGAGCTCGGCGAAGGTGTAACCCATGCGTGTCAGAAAATTCTGATTGGCCGAAAGAATACTGCCGTCGAGGTTGAACTCGATCACCGCCATCGCCCGATCGATCGCCTGCAACTTGGCATTGGCTTCGCTTTCCTGTTGCACCTTGGCGGTGACATTCATGGCGTACTTCACCACCTTGACCACGCGTCCCGAAGCGTCCTTGATCGGGTTGTAACTGGCTTCGAGCCAGATTGGCTGACCCTGACTGTCGACCCGCTCGAACGTGCCGGACTGCAACTGACCGTTTTTCAGCCGTGACCACAACTCCGTGTATTGAGCGCTGCGGCCAAACTCGGGCGTGCAGAAACGTCGATGGGGCTGGCCGATCACTTGTTCGGAGGTGTAGCCGGTGGTCTTCAGAAAGTTTTCGTTGGCACGCAACACCACGCCATCGAGATCGAATTCGATGACGGCCATGGAGCGTTCAATCGCATCAAGCAGGCCGGATTGTTCGGTGAGGGTGCGCTGGAGATCGTCGAGGGCGGACTTGTGGCGATTGAAAAACATGCTGGCGGTACTCTGGAAACAGGAAGGATCGAGGATTCAGTCCTTATTCCCACGCTGGCACGCCGAAAGCCCGGGCGGCTTTCGGCGTTGACTGCTCAATGCCAGCGTTCCTTGACTGACAGCCGGATACTTATACAAAACTTCATAAAGTTGTACAAGAATGTGTTTTGTATGAGTTTTGTATAGGTTTTAAGCGCTGGAGTGATTGGCGTCGGTTGCCTGCGGGTGGGGCCGTGCCACGCTGATAGTGTTGCGGCCCGTGTGTTTGGCGGTGTAGAGCGCCTTGTCGGCGTCGTCCAGCCAGTCGAGTGCGTCCTTGTACATAGGTTGAAAGCGTGCCAGACCAATGCTCAGGCTGACCCGCAATTGCGGCACATCGGGATGACGGTATTGCAGCAGGGCCGCGCGCAGCTGCTCCATCAAGGCTTCGGCTTTATTCAGCGGCAGATTCGGCAGAATCACGCAGAACTCATCGCCGCCATATCGCCCGGCCAGTTCGCTTTCATCGAGCAGGAATTTCAACTCACGACTTAGCTGGCGCAACACCGCGTCGCCGACGATATGCCCGTAGCTGTCGTTGATGATTTTGAAGTGATCGATATCGATCAGCGCCAGCGTCGCCTGAGTGTTGTATTGGCGACATTGCTGGTACTTCAAATGCAGTAAATCTTTCCAGGCGCCGTGGTTGAGCAGGCCGGTGAGGCTGTCGGTACGGCTGAGGGCACTCAGTGCGCGTTTGTGCTGGGACAGTTTGATCGCCAGCCGGTAATAGACCATGCCCAGCGCCAAGGGATACAGGGTCAGCATCGGCAGGCAGGCCCAGACCTGTGCCTGGGTCATCGTCAGATTGAGGTTAAATCCGAAAATCGCACAACCGAGCAACATGCCGCCGAGTTGGGCGAGGGCGCCAAGCAGCGACAGACGTTGCCCGCCGGCAGCAACGTTGTTCATGGTCATCATCGACAGAATGGTCACAGTGGTCAGCGGATTGAACTGCACACACGCAGCCCAGAAACCGCCAAGCAACGAGTCATACAACAAGTTGCGGCGTTCCGCCTGATAGGGAAAAGCTGATCGGCTCGAGATCTGATAGGCCAGATGCGGCCAGACAAAACCATTGAACAGCAACAGTGCCCAAAGCCATGACGGTGTATTCAATGAATACAGCGCTGCACCGACACTGAAAAAGCCGAAGCTCAGACCGATGACTCTCGGCACATAAATACGTCTGGCGAATGACAAGCCCTTGCCGCGTTGGTTTTCCATGATCTTCTGCGCCAGATCCAATCTGAAACACTTTGTCGTGTTTTTTCAGACTTACCGGTCATCGGTAATTTGCCGGACATTGTCATTTATTCCAACCGGAATAATCAGTGTCCTTCCGAGCCATTTAACCGTGGGCAGGTGCTGGAAAGCGGCTAATCAGCGCTCGTAGCAAGCCAGAAACATGTCGAGTGCCGATTCCGCCACAGTGTTTTGCGTGGCGGAGTCGAGCGGTGGACGGCCCATGGAAATCTGCGGCCAGAAGCCGAACGACTTCAGCAGCCCTTGCATCTGGTGGGCGGCGAACTCCGGGTCCACGGCTTTCAATCGACCGTCAGCCTGGGCGGCGCGAATCCAAACGGTCAGACCTTCTTCGCGTTCGCCCATGCGCGCCACCATGTCCTGCGCACGCTCCGGGGAATGGATGGTCGCGGCAATCGCCACTCGCGCCAGACCGAGGAAGTTGTCATCCGCCATCATTTGCAGTTTCGCCAACAGCATCTGCCGCAATTGCTCGCGCAGGGGCTGATCGGCGCTGTAGGTGACCGTCAGTTCCTCACTGATGCGTGTCCACAACTGGCCAAGAATCTCGGCAAACAACTCTTCTTTACTGGGGAAGTGGTTGTACACCGTGCGCTTCGACACCCCGGCGGTGGCCGCGATCTTGTCCATGCTGGTGACCTCGAATCCGTTGGCACGGAATTCGGCAATCGCCGCCAGGATGATGGCTTCGCGTTTGCGGTCAGTGAGTCGCTGTGGAGCTGTCATAAATACGCTTCGGTAGGAAAAGGTCGAAATTACACTTGGTAGTTTACTTGTCATCAGCTTTGATGCAACCTACGAAACTACACCGACCAGTGTAATGTTGCGTTAATCCTCGCAACTTAAAAAACAGAAAGTTCGGCTGATGCGTGCGTGCTTTGGCCATTTATCGTCCCACCGTGGAAAACCGTGAATTGTGCGGTTTTTCTGGAGTCACTCAGTCATGGCCAAGTCAATTTCCCCTGCGGATAACGTCTCAATGAACGCTGCGTCCACGCCTGAAGCCTCTCGACAGGATCAAGGGTTGTTCCGCAATCACGCGCCGGTACAACGTGAAGGCGTACGCAAAATGCTGCGCATCATGTGGAACATGATCTTCCACAAACCGCGCAACACCCGGCCGGCCTCGCCGATCCCGGTACAGGCCCTGACACTCGCCGATCTGATGGCAGCGCCGAACCACAGCGTCTACCGTCTAGGCCACTCGACTCTGCTGTTGAAAATGCAGGGCAAATTCTGGATCACTGACCCGGTGTTCGCCGAGCGCGCCTCGCCGGTGCAATGGGCCGGCCCGAAACGCTTTCACCAGCCGCCGATCAGCATCGACGAGCTGCCGCCGATTGAAGCGGTGATCCTGTCCCACAACCATTACGACCACCTCGATTACCAGGCGGTACTCAAACTGGCCGACAAAACCAACGTCTTCCTGACGCCACTGGGCGTTGGCGACACCCTGATCAAATGGGGCATCGACGCCAGCAAGGTGCGCCAGTTCGACTGGTGGCAAGGCACCGAAGTCGCCGGCATTCGCTTCGTCGCCACCCCGTCGCAACACTTCTCGGGGCGCGGTCTGTTTGACGGCAACAGCAGCCTCTGGGCCTCATGGGTGATGATCGACGGCGACACCCGGATCTTCTTCAGCGGCGACAGCGGCTATTTCGATGGCTTCAAACGCATCGGCGAACAGTACGGCCCCTTCGACCTGACCCTGATGGAAACCGGCGCCTACAACGTCGAATGGCCGCATGTGCACATGCAACCCGAAGAAACCCTGCAGGCCCACATCGACCTCAAGGGCCGCTGGCTATTCCCCATCCACAACGGCACGTTCGACCTGGCAATGCACGCCTGGCATGAACCGTTTGACCGCATCCTCGCACTGGCGTGGGAGCGCAGCGTTTCGATCACCACACCGCAAATGGGTGAGGTGTTTAACCTGACGCAGCCGCAACGCGGGAGCGCGTGGTGGTTGGGGGTTGAAGGGGAGCGGGAAGCGGTGGTGCAGAACGCCTGATGTTATCTAGTTCATGCTGATGCAGATTTAGTGGTGAGGGGATAAATCCCCTCGCTACAGATCATTATTCAGCCATCGCATAATCCCCACGCCCCACAGATTCCGGCACCGCTCCCTGTGCACTCGAACTACGGCCCGGCGCAAACCCGGGAAAGAACACCAGCCCCTGCGCTTCAAACCGGTACGCAATCGCCAGACGCGCTGCATCCGCTACGTCTTGCTGCGTTTCAAATCGGTGAATGTCGTCCACAGAAACCCCGGCTTCTCGCGACAGTTGATCCACGCTCCAGCCCAGCATTGCTCGTGCCTGGACGCAATGGGTCGGGGTGAACTGGAAAAGGGCGATACGTTCGAGGATGTGGTTCATCGCAAGAGAGGCCATGGTGTGCTCCGGGCTCAAGAGTGCTGATTGAAAATGTACTGTGTTTTTGTACAGTTGTTTTCGGCCGGGATCAAACGCATTTTTTGATTTGCCCTAATTCGCCGCCTCCAACCAGACGGACGGTGCCTGACCGAGGATGCGCCGGAACATCGTCGAGAACGCTGCCGGGCTTTCATAACCAAAGTCCACGGCGATTCGCGTCACGGGCTCACCCGCCGCCAGGCGGGCGAGGGCGAGCACCACGCAGGCGCGCTGCCGC
This sequence comes from Pseudomonas sp. McL0111, assembly GCF_052567255.1. Classification (NCBI taxonomy): domain Bacteria; kingdom Pseudomonadati; phylum Pseudomonadota; class Gammaproteobacteria; order Pseudomonadales; family Pseudomonadaceae; genus Pseudomonas; species Pseudomonas sp. McL0111. The sequence continues at coordinate 3,130,293 of NZ_CP199585.1, forward strand.
CACTGGCTGAAGCTCATTCCGGTCTGATGGCGAAACAATCGGTTGAAGGTGCGCAAGCTTACGTGCAACTGATCCGCCCACTGTTGCGGTGTTTGATGCGCGTTCGGCTGATGCAGAAAACTCTGACACAGCGCGAGCAACTTTCCTTCAGCCGGCAGCGGAATATGCAGCGGCAGCGGCGCACTGCGAACGAGTTCGTGCAGCAGCAGGTCGATCAGAGCGGCGTCGCGCCCGATCAGGTCATACGTCAGCGGTATCTCTACTGCTTCCATCAACAAGTGCCGCATCAATGGCGACACGCTGATGACCTGACAACAATCGCCCAAATCCACCGCATCCGGCTCGATGTACAGACTGCGGGTGCTGACCCCGAGCATCAGCACTTCATGCGCCACTCCCGGTGGAATCCATACAGCCCGTTGCGGCGGCACCACCCAGTTGCCATCGTGTGTGCTGACCTGCATTACACCGGTCGCGCCGTAGAGCAATTGCGCCCGTCGATGCGTATGACCCGGTAACCGATGGCCGTGGGAATAATCCGTACCGATCGCCACCACCTGGCGCGGCGTGTCATCCAGCAGATTGATCGAAACATTGCGCATCGAGCGATTCCCGGCAGTTGGCGTAAACGCAAACATTATTGGCTGAGTTGCTGAAGCAGGCCAAGACGTCCCGCTCTATCTTCGTGAGCCTTCCCTAAAAGGACGCCGCGAAATGTTCTACCTCTTGCTCACATGCTTCGGCTGCATGACCGGCATCACCGCCGTACTGTTCGGCTTCGGCGGCGGCTTCGTCGTTGTGCCGCTGCTTTACAGCCTGCTCAGCGCCAGCCACGGCGCCGACGACCCGATCGGCCAATCGGCAATGCACATCGCCGTCGCCACCTCGACCTGTGTGATGATCGTCAATGCCCTGATCGCCACCGACAAACATCGCCGCGTCGGCAATCTCATCCGCCATTACCTGTGGCCATTGGGCGGGTTTATTGCCGTGGGCTCAGTGATCGGCGCGATAGCGGCGGTGTGGGTCAGTGGCGAGGTGATTCGCTACGCGTTCATCGCCTACCTCGGCGTGACCATTGTCGACTGCGTGCTCAGGCGCGGATTTCTCACCCAGAACGCAGACGTCATCCCACGCCGACTTGGCAGCACGGAAACTTCCGCAGGCGGTGTAGGCATTGGCGCCATCGCGACGTTTCTCGGTGTAGGAGGCAGCGTCATGACCGTGCCGCTGTTGCGCCGTTGTGGCTTGAGCATGTCGCAAGCGACGTCCATGGCCAACCCGCTGAGCGTGCCGGTGGCGTTGGCTGGAACGCTCACGTACATGGCGCTGGCCGGGTTCAGTCAGGCTGATTTGGGCGCTTGGTTTGTCGGGTACGTGGATTTGCTGGCGTTTGCACTGCTGACGTTGGGTTCGTTGTTTGGGATCAGATTGGCCACGCCGTGGATCGGGCGGATTCCGGATCGGGTGCATGCGCGGGTGTACATTGGGCTGTTGCTGATGGTGATGATCAGCATGTGCTTGAGTTGAAGGCGACAGCGCTCGTTTCCACCACGTAACCTCGACATAATCCGCAACGCTTTCCACCGGGCAAACGCCCTGTCACTCAAGGATGAAATGATGTATCGCGGATTGTTACGAATCTCCGCCATTTTGCTGCTCGTCGGTTCGCTTCTCTCGACCCGGGCATGGGCCGACGACGACAAGCAGGTGTACACCGGCACCCTGGGCAAAGCCGCGATCGTTGTGGAAATCGACACCCGCTACAACCAGGGCCGTTACTTCTACAAAAAGTACCGCACAGACCTGGCGCTGGACATCAGCAAAGAAGGCGACGCACTGGTGATGATCGAAGGCGCGGTAATGGATGGCGATTCGCGCCCGACGCTGCGCCTGCAGCCGAAACTCAACGGCTGGAGCGGCGAGTGGAGCAACCCGGCGGGGAAAGTCCTGAAGGTCGAATTGCAGCCCGCCACGCTTCCCGATGTTCCTGCCGGTACCTTGCCGTATCTCGCCAACCTGCATGACAAATTCCCCTACGAGTACTTGCGGCTGCAAGGTCTGCGACTGGTAAAAGGCAAAACCGATAACTTCATGGGCTACACGCTGCAATGGTGGCGCGAGGAGCAATCGCAGGTCTCGCTGTTTGAAGTCGTGTCGGGTTATTCGCCGCCAGCGCGGGAACGGATCAATCAAGAGTTGATGGCGCGTTTGTGGGGATATGTGGCGGGATACTACGGTTGCCCGGGTGGTTATTCGCAATCCAGCCAGCCGCTGTGGATGACGCCGACAGTTATGAGCATGCGCACCACCAACGAGTTTTACTGTCAGGGCGCCGCGCACCCAAATGAAGATGTTCAATCGTTCAACTTCGACACCCAAACAGGCAAGTTGCTGACCCTTGAGGATGTTGTGTGGGTGGGGCAGGGCAAGCCACTTCACTTTGTGGCGGGGTATGGAGGCGCGTCGGACAAGGCCTCAAAGGAATACTACAACTATCGCTCCACAGAATTTGCGCCCTGGCTGGTCACGCAGTTGTTAAAACTTCATCGCAAAGAAATGACCGTCATTGGCGAAGGCGAAAACGACTGCGGGTATGACGAGCCGCAACCCTGGCAATTCCCATCGTGGTACTTCGGCGCAAAAGGCATCACCTTCACGCCGTCGTATCCACATGCCGCCGCCGTATGCGGATACGTCGAGTGGGGCGTGCTGCCCTATGACCTGGTCAAACAGCATCCCGGCGGCGTTGGATTGCAACTGCCCTGAGTCGAAGTGCAAACAGAACCTCGATTCCTGACCCCAACCCCGCCATAATCGCCGCGAATTTATCCACGCCGGCCCTCAAATGCCGGCGCGGCCTCCGCCTCTTTCAAGGTACGATCAATGCTCAAGGGACTGATGCGCCTGGCAACCTGCGCTGCTGTGCTGTTCTCGCTGACTCCAAGTGTCCACGCCGATGATGGCCGACGCGTGTTCACCGGCACGTTGGGCAAAATGCCGATCGTCGTAGAGCTCAATACCACGCAGCAGGACGAAGTAACCGGTCGTTACTTCTACGAAAAATACCATCGTGATTTGCCGCTCAGTGGCGCGTTGCAGAACAGCACGCTGACCTTGACCGAGGGCAATAATCGCTATGGTGACGACAAGCCGCTGTCAACGTTGAAACTGGAAGAAACCGGCAACGGCTGGCAGGGCGAGTGGCAAAGTCCGAAGGGCAAGAAACTGCCGGTGAAGCTCACCGAGGCGAAACTTCCCGCGCCCACCTCAGCAACTTTGCCGTTCATTGCCGCACTGCCCAATGGCGAGCCTTACGAGTATCTGCGCCTGATGGGACTCAAGCTGAAACCGGCGAAGAAAGAAAACTTCATGGGCTACGACCTGCAATGGTGGACGGAACCTGAGACAAAAATTTCGCTGTTCAGCGTGGAGTCCGGATTGTCGAAAGATGATCAGCAACGGGTTAACCAGCAGTTGCTCGGGCGCCTCTGGAATGAAGTCATCAGCTATCACGGCTGCCAATTACAGGGCGGGGAGAACGTGGAGTTCATGCAGCAGGCAGAACCGAAAATGATCTCGCCTGCCGTGGTCAGCCTGAACATCTCGACCAGCTATTACTGCGGCGGCGCGCATCCTGATTTTGGCGATTCACCCCTCAACATTGATGTGAAAACCGGCCACCCATTGTCACTCGAAGATGTCTTTTGGGTAGGTAAGGGCACGCCGATTTTGCATGCCGAGCGCGACAGCCCTGGCGACAAACCTCTGAGCGAGGCCGAAAGCGACGCGCGTTATCAGTATGAAAGCAAAGAGTTGGTGCCTTGGGTGATCAAGCAATTCACCGCTCTGTACCCCACAGAAATGAAGAAACCGACGGGAGATGACGACTGCAACTTCCAGGATGAGAGCATCTGGGGCACTTCACCTTGGTACTTCACCGAGAAGGGCTTGTACCTCGGCGCCTACTTCGCTCGCGTACAACGCTCCTGCGATAGCCCCGACTGGTCGATCCTGCCGTACTCACTCGTCAAACAACACCCCGGCGCCGTCAAACTGCAATTGCCCCAGGGCTAACCATCACGCCAGACCCGGCGCTTCACGAATAATGAAGTGATCCAGGTTCTCTATATCGGCATTGAAGACCTCGAATGGCTTTTCGGGGTTCTTCTTGCCCGGCACCTGCTTCAACTCCGGCGTCACGCCATAGAAGAAACAGAACAACTCCTTGTCGCTGTCGATCGCGTGCTTGATCTCTTCCAGAAACGCCTTGCGCTTGCGGTAGTTGTCGATCAGTTTTTTATTGAGATAAACGCTGACCGGGTAAGGCTTCTTCTTGCTGTCCTCAGGCTTCTTGAACCAGACCTTGTCTTCGAAATCGATACGGAAACTGGCGCTGTGGAAGTCCTCGATCTTCTTGATCCGGCCCCAGTAAATCAGCCCCTTGTTGTCCGTCAGATATTCAATCTTCTTGAAGAACGAACTGTACGGCGCCGTGTGCTCGCCGATCTTCAACGGCACACGCTTGAGCAACTCCTTGTCGGCGAAGTTCGAAACAAAACACTCCACCGGATGCGCGAAAACACTGGTCTTGTCCGGTGCCGTCTCGCGGCTCGGCGACTCTTTCGCAGTTGCCGCTTTAACCGGCAGCACATCATCACGCAACACATCAGCCGCCCCGGCCGGAGCCGCAGGCTTACGCACATACTCTCGCCGAGTCAGCAACAACTCCGAAGGGAAATGCTCCTCCCTCCCGTCATCCGCCTCACCATCCTCCAACTCAAGCCCCGACGCCGACGCCTTCAAACTCACATACGGACAACCCGCCACATGCTGCGTACTCGGCAGATTCTTGAAATGCGGCGTGCGTACGTAATTCACATTCTTGGCGTTGAACGTACCCAACTCGTTCGCCGCATCGAACGCCGAACGACAGGCATCGTTGGGACACTGGAAGTGCTCCTTGGCCGAGTCGAACGCCACCGTCTCATCGAAATTGAGATCGCGAACGTCATAGATCGACAACTTGTCGTCGAGGCTGAGGCAGTAAGCGAGATCGAATTTCATGGTGGGGCTCGGGTCCTTGAGTGGGGGAGGGGTATTAATAGCGGGAGGTGAAGCGGGATGCACTGATTGTTTTCAGGATGATGCAAAACCTGTGGGAGCCAGCCTGGTGGCGATTCTCGGCTCAATACTCCCACCGCCATTGCAGGCCACGCCTCACCCTGTGGCGAGGGAGCTTGCTCCCGCTGGGCTGCGAAGCGGCCCCAAGCATTTGGAGACGCAAAAAATCCGCTGCTTGAAAACTCAAACAGCGGATTTTTAAACCATCAGCATCCACGCAGCAATCGCGAAGCCTTGCGCCACCAGGATTCCCGTCGATTGCACGGATCATCCGCCAGCAAACAAGGCATATCCCGCAGACGAATCCACGGCTCATCCTGCCAGTGCAGCATGCTCAACGACATCTGCGGCCAGCTCAGCACGCTTAACGTCGGGCGCTCGACCGAACGCGACGGACGAGCATCACGCAGCGCAGGAACAACCTGGTGCGTCAGCCACTCGCGAAGCTGCCGATGCTCAGGGCAGAAGTGATAGACCAGAAGGGCATACACACCGGACTCACTCACCATCCAGTGTTCCTCAGCCTCTCCGTAAATTTCGATCCGCATCAGTTGTCGTTGATCATCATCGAGTTTGCGCAATTGGCGCTCATCAAGATGTTTGCCCATCAAACGACCCAATTCATTGGCGCAGAGCCAAGCCTGGTTCTCCACCAGAAGTGCGTGCAGGTGCGCTTTGTTGCGAGTGAAGCGAGTCGGTAAAAGTGGTTCAGACATGACGTGCCTCCGGACTCGGAAGCGCGGGATTCGAACGGCAGGTACAGCGATTCACCTTCATCATGAAGGTTGGATAGTCAGGCATTTCCATTTACCTCTGGCTGCTTTCTTAGGGCATTCGTTATGGGTGTCGGGAGCTAAGAAACCCACCAGAGACGGGCCGGACATATTCCCCTTTCGGGTCTTGTATTCGCCCACTCCCGACATAACGGGATTTTTCGCAGACGTAGAGAAACCGCAGACGAAAAAAAGCCGCATGACTGTCGGGTGCGGAGGACCGCTCTGGTTTGTAGAGTTTCTTAGGCTCGGAGCTGAGGGTAGGGGCATCAGGGGTAGTCGTCAACCAACGACTTTTCCTACTGCTTGAGAGGCGAAATGAAACCTGGACAATAGCGGAGAGTAAATTATGCTGTGTTTATATCCAGTATTGGCTTGCCGTTGATCCCGCTCTCCCATTGTTCCGTGTCGCTACGACTCATCTCACGGAATCCAGGAAATTTCATTTACTTTGAAGTTTTGCGGGCTAGAATGGTGACCATTCGTCACAGCTTTGACCCAGAGGATTTTCGGGCTCATGAATCTTTTTGAAACGCCTTCTTTTGAATCCTTGAGCGAAACGGCCTCGAGTTCCTACGAGCCTGATACCCATCCAGTAACTGATCTGGCTCTGCTGAACAAGCTGCTGGAGATCTACGACCAAGGACAGTTGGCCGAAATTCTCAACGATGTGAGCCCGAGCCACTGGTGTCGTGAAACCATCAATCGCTGGATCAAGGGAAAAGCCTCGCCGAAGCTCTCCCATATTGAGTTCACTCGTCTCAAGGATCTGTTGCCCAAGCGTTTGAACCACAAACCTTCATTCACCTTTATCGATCTCTTTGCAGGTATTGGTGGTATCAGAAAAGGGTTTGAAGCTATCGGTGGTGAGTGCCTGTTCACATCCGAATGGAACAAGTACGCCGTCAAAACCTACAAGGCGAACCACTTCTGCGATCCGGCCCGTCATCGCTTCAATCTCGATATCCGCTCGGTAACGCTTTCTGACAAACCCGAAATCAGTGACGAGGAAGCCTACAAGAATATTGATCGTGAAATTCCTGATCACGATGTTCTGTTGGCAGGCTTTCCATGCCAGCCGTTTTCGCTTGCAGGTGTTTCCAAGAAGAATTCCTTGGGCCGTAAGCACGGTTTCGAATGTGAGACTCAAGGCACTCTTTTTTTCGATGTGGCGCGGATTATTGCCGCGAAGCGCCCGGCCGCATTCTTGCTTGAGAACGTGAAAAACCTCAAAAGCCATGACAAGGGCAATACGTTCCGGATCATTTGCGAAGCGCTGGATGAATTGGGCTACGAGGTCGCAGACGTAAATGCGCCGAAGGGCTCAGACCCAAAGGTGATTGATGCCAAGCACTTCGTACCTCAGCATCGTGAGCGAATCGTTCTGGTCGGCTTCCGTCGCGACTTGAATGTTCACCAAGGATTCACACTGCGCGACATCAGCAAGTACATACCTAAGCAGCGACCTAGCTTCGGTGATCTGCTTGATAAGGATGTGGATGAAAAATATATCCTCACGCCAAAGCTTTGGGATTATCTCTATCGCTACGCTGCCAAGCATCGCGAGAAGGGCAACGGTTTTGGCTTTGGTTTGACCGGGCCAAACGACGTGGCCCGTACCCTGTCGGCGAGATATCACAAAGACGGTTCGGAAATCCTGGTCGACCGTGGGTTTTTGGAAACCTTGGACTTCAATAGTGAGCTAAATCAGCTTAATCGTCCGCGCAGATTGACTCCCCATGAGTGCTCGCGTCTCATGGGATTCGACAAGCCAGGCGAGAGCAAATTTGTGATTCCTGTTTCCGATACCCAAGCGTACAGACAATTTGGAAACTCGGTGGCGGTACCTGTTTTCGAGGCTGTAGCGCATTTAATGAAAGGTAGAATTTTGGAAGCGAAACGAAAAAATAGTGATGTGGAGGAGCCTCAGCTGGAAATTGCGCTTGCCAACTAGGGCTCCTGTAGTGATATTTAGCCACTACTAATCATCAAGCGGCGCTGCCGCTTCGATGTAGGCTAAATTCGGGAGTGGTTGGTGTTGGTAGCTAATGAGTCTCCGCTGGAATTCGCTTCCAGGGTCATGCGCAACCATGGGGCGAAGCGCGTGGTTTTCAAGTTGTTGGCGAACAATGACAACTCCAAACAGCAAATTTACTTTGGTAGTGATTTTGACGTTCTGCGTCTTATCCCTCACGGCGACTTAATAGGTGAGCCTACCAAAGATAAAGGGTTGATGTTCAAGGCTCAGTTGAAACTGAGTTGGATTGATATTCAAAGTGACGCTTTACCTTCTCCTGCTCCAGGCGCACAGCTAATACTCTATCCACGTTATCCGGAAGTGAGAATGTCTGGGTTTCTCCGTGGCTCAGCGTTGGCGCCATCTCGGTTGATGCGCCCCCCAACAATAGAAGAGCGATTCTCCCGAGAAAATATTCATCGTTGTCTAATCTTGGGAATGTGCGACGACGGTACTGTACTTACCTACTCGGGAGATTGGGACGGAAAACTCGCGAGAGACGCTATTGCTCGTATTAGAACAGGCTCGGCTTCCAAGGTTGCGTCCGTTTTTTACGAGTTAGAGCGGCCTGTCGAGACAGGGCGTGTCTTGCTTTTGAATCGACTTGCAGATATTTATCTTGGTGGGCCAGTACGTTCTAGCCGTTTAGGTTCCGATGGCAAGATAATGGAGTATCAAGCTAAAAATGGTGCCGGTTACACTTTGGAGAGTCTGTTTGGGATCATTCCCAATGGACGTTCTGAACCGGATTTCCAAGGGTGGGAGTTAAAGTCTCATGGTTCTGGGGCTGTAACCTTGATGACCCCGGAGCCAGACTCTGGTACCTATCTTGCCAACTTAGAAAAATTTCTCTGTGAATATGGTGTTTGCGGTGAGCTAAGGCGCGATTTCACCGGGCGGCATTTGGTAAATATTGCTCACGAGCGCAGTGGTCTTACTTTGCGTATGGAGGGTTACGATCCTATCAAAGGTGAGGTCGTAGACCCGCTTGGGGGTCTTGTTCTTAGGGATAGTCTTGGACGGGTCGCTGCAGGCTGGACGTTTAACAAAATACTAACCCACTGGTCGCGGAAGCATGCACAAACAGCCTTTGTCACTTATACCGTTGAAGAGCGTGATATACGGTACTTTAGATATGGGCCAGAGGTTTATCTGTGTGAGGGGGCAGGGTTGAAATCTCTTTTGCAGGCTTTATATTCCAATGTCGTTTATCACGATCCGGGGATTAATATGAAGCTCCAAGGTGATAGGTGGAAGTCTAAGAAACGTAACCAGTTTAGAGTTGCTTGGAAAAACATAGGTCATTTGTATGACAGAAGTGAAAAGGTGTTGCTAACAGATCTGTGAAGGGGCGGTGAGTAATGGATGTCGTTGATAGCGTAACTCGATCTCGAATGATGGCGGGCATCCAAGGTAAAAATACCAAGCCAGAGTTGCTCGTCCGTCGTTATCTACATTCTTGTGGTTACCGCTTTAGACTTCATCGTCGCGATTTGCCAGGTCGGCCGGACCTGGTGTTACCAAAATATAGATTGGTTATTTTCGTTCATGGGTGTTTTTGGCATCATCATAGTGGGTGTGTGTACGCTGTAACCCCTAAAAGCCGAAGGTCATTTTGGGAGGAAAAGCTTGGCGGAAATGTAAGGAGAGATGAAGTTCAGTTAAGTTGCTTGAAGGATATGGGATGGCGGGTTCTTGTTGTCTGGGAGTGCGGGCTGAAGCATTCTTTTAATAATATTTCCAGTTTGCAAGTTATGATCGCAGCTTTGGATAAGCTTCAACAAAATTGGCCGAGTGTTCCTCCTCGGCCTCTGGTGGCGGACCATGTATGAGTCGGTGTTGTATTAGAAGTTACTAAGGTTTCATCTTCTGGTTGATATTTTTCTTTAGCAATATTCTCAATATTTTTCTATCGACTCCTGAGTGTAAATTTCTGTGGCAGTGCGGGCAAAGCGCTGCAGTGTTTTCAATAGTGTCCGGCCCATTTTCGCTCAGGGGAATAATATGGTGTACTTCAAGATAAGGCTTGCCATTATCTTTCATGAAAAGCTCGTGGGTGCATTTGGGCATCTCGCATCGCCCTTTTGACCGCGAAATCGCGGCTACCGCGATCCAATCGTTCCGCGAGTACTCATGTCTAATAACGGTTCTAGTTTTATTTTTCTGGCTCTCCGATGCTGCTCGGGCTTTTTTGTAGATTTTTTCTAAGCTTAATTTGTCCGCTAACGTATCTATTATGCTATCGGTGGTGTCTTTTGATTGGTCGCTTGCTGTACGCTGACTCTCAGGATGTGGTTCGGGATTAAGTTTGGCAGCAAATATATCGGTGCCAATGTTGCCGATTACCACGCGGTCGCCTGTTTTTAGCCAGTCACTAATAAACTCTCTGCCGACCCTGGGTTCTGGTTTTCGTGTTTCATCAGTCACTCTTTCGGAGTCATATCGTGTGGCTGATACGGATGAGGTTTCTGGGTCTAGCAAAATTGTTATATTAAATACTGGTCCGTTAGGTTCGGCTGTGCACCCAGCGGCGTCCATGGCAGCTTTTTGCTGAGTATTTAAAACATATGCAGATTTGCTTTTATCAGTTTTGGAAACCGTTTTTATTCCGAAATTTTCGAATATGTTTTCCCAGTAAATCGCCATAAATATCCTTGAGGCTTTTCAAGTGTTTTTTTGTTAAAAAAAAGCCAGAAGTAAACACTTCTGGCTTTTTTGTGGCTAAATTTTAAGTAGGGATCAATCCCAGCTCAACGCCCCACCAGTCTGATACTCAATAACCCGAGTCTCAAAGAAATTCTTCTCTTTCTTCAAGTCCATAATCTCGCTCATCCAAGGGAACGGGTTAGTCGTCCCTGGATATTCTTCCTTCAAACCAATCTGCGACAAACGACGGTTAGCGATGAACTTCAGATAGTCCTCCATCATCGCCGCGTTCATGCCCAACACGCCGCGAGGCATAGTGTCACGAGCGTATTCAATCTCCAGTTGAGTCCCTTGCAGAATCATCTGGGTCGCTTCTTCCTTCATTTCAGCATCCCACAAGTGTGGGTTTTCGATTTTGATCTGGTTGATCACGTCGATGCCGAAGTTCAGGTGCATGGATTCGTCGCGCAGGATGTATTGGAACTGCTCGGCGACGCCGGTCATTTTGTTGCGACGGCCCATGGAGAGGATCTGGGTGAAGCCGCAGTAGAAGAAGATGCCTTCCAGAACGCAGTAGTAGGCGATCAGGTTGCGCAGCAACTCTTTGTCGGTTTCGACGGTGCCGGTTTCGAACTTCGGATCGGAGATCGAACGGGTGTATTTGAGGCCCCAGGTGGCTTTTTTCGCGACCGACGGGATCTCGTGGTACATGTTGAAGATCTCGCCTTCATCCATGGCCAGCGATTCGATGCAGTACTGGTAGGCGTGCGTGTGGATCGCCTCTTCGAATGCCTGGCGCAGGATGTACTGGCGGCATTCCGGGTTGGTGATCAGGCGGTACACGGCCAGCACCAGGTTGTTGGCAACCAGGGAGTCGGCGGTGGAGAAGAAGCCGAGGTTGCGCATGACGATGCGGCGCTCGTCGTCGGTCAGGCCTTCCGGGTCTTTCCAGAGGGCGATGTCGGCGGTCATGTTGACTTCTTGCGGCATCCAGTGGTTTGCGCAACCGTCCAGATACTTCTGCCAGGCCCAGTCGTACTTGAATGGCACGAGTTGGTTGAGGTCGGCGCGGCAGTTGATCATGCGCTTTTCGTCAACGGCGACACGGGCGGAGGCGCCTTCGAGTTCGGCGAGGCCTTCGGCGACGTCGAGAGTGTTCAGTGCAGCCTTGGCACGGGCCACGGCGGCCGAGTCAGATGCGGTGACGGCGCGGGCTTCCAGCGCTGCGGCGCCGCCGGCGTTGTCCAGGCGGTCCATGTTGGCTTCAGTAGCGTGGCCGGCGTTGGCGCCTTTCACTGCTGCTACTTCACTGTCTTCTTTGTCGAATTCGTCCCAGCTCAGCATGACGTGTCGTCTCCTGCGTGAGGGCCTGTCGCCCGTGTGAAACCTGATTTTTGGTTTTTCACACGGCCATACAGACCGCGTTGGATCTAAAGGAATCGTTTTTTGCAGCAGCTAAACGCAGGCAATAAAACAGAATTTTGTACGGGGTTCCGAGAGCCTCTGACGGGCGCAATCAGCGTTGGACGCTGCTGCGGGGCTTCAGACTGGCTATTGATCCCTGTAAGGGAATATTGCTGACCCGATTAGGGCCGCATTATAGGGAAAAAAATGCGCTCGTGGGGGAGGTCGAATTGGCGCAGGGCGGTCGAGCGGGAGGGGTATTTCTGTCGGAGCGAGGGTTTACAGGGCTTTCGCCGGGATTGGCCCCTGAGAATTTTTTTTCATTAATTTTTTCGCACGGCTTTGGTTGTTCAAGAAATGAGCAAAAAACCGCGTTTTTCACTATATCTTGTGGTTTGCAACCCTTTTGAACGACTACAGACACAACTGAGCCCGACCGAAGCCGGGCTGGAATCGACCCTCAATGATGCGCTGAGAGGTCCAATTCGGTGCAGTCTCGAATCATCAATTGGTGCAGCCGTTGCCCATCACGCTGTAGCGCAGGATGTGACGCTGGCCGGTGGAGTCGTCGTATTCCATTTTCATCGGGACAACTTCGCAGACATTCGGAACTTCGCTCATGGAGACAACTTTGGCGATGTCCAGATGGGTGGAATAAGTGTATTCCTCGATAGCCGGTTGTTGCTGCGCGACATCAGTCGGGCCCTCGTTTGCCATGGCGGTTGCGCACAGACTGCTGAGGGCCAGAACTAATAAAGCTTTCATTTCGAATTTACCTTCTTGAGGTCGAGTGGGGTCACGCAACCTTTTTGGGGTTGCGTGTGGAACTTCATCACTGGGTGTTTGATTAACGGCCTTCGTGGGGGCTGCAACGTTGTTAATCGGTTTGCCTTGTCGGCGAGGCGGATTCTAGGGAGGTGGGGAGGGGGTAAACAGTCAGGGTTTTGATAAACACTTTTGGCAGATTTGGTAACAATCGATTGATAGCGTGTGGTGAACAGTTGGTTTTTGTCTGGGGGACCGAGTTGTCTGAATCGCTGGCAAGCCAGCTCCCACAGGGTTCGGGGGTGTTTTGGAGATTGGTGTCTGGCTTGCAAACGGGGTATCTGGATGTTTTGTAGGGGCTTGTTACTACCATCGTCGAATGGTTCTATGGGCCCGGCCCGGCTACAACGGGGTCATACAAAAACAACTATTTCACCGAGGTAAGAAAGATGAGTGCGGCTTCTCTGTATCCCGTTCGTCCCGAGGTTCTGGCCAATACGCTGACTGACGAGGCGACCTACAAAGCCATGTACCAGCAGTCGGTCGTCAACCCTGACGGTTTCTGGCGCGAGCAAGCCCAGCGTCTCGACTGGATCAAGCCTTTCACCACGGTGAAACAGACTTCCTTCGACGATCACCATGTCGATATCAAATGGTTCGCCGACGGCACCCTGAACGTTTCCTACAACTGCCTCGACCGTCATCTGGCCGAGCGCGGCGATCAAGTGGCAATCATCTGGGAAGGTGACGATCCTTCCGAAAGCCGCAACATCACCTACCGCGAACTGCACGAGCAAGTCTGCAAACTGGCCAACGCCCTGCGTGGTCAGGATGTGCATCGCGGCGACGTGGTGACTATCTATATGCCGATGATTCCCGAAGCCGTGGTCGCCATGCTGGCGTGTACCCGGATCGGCGCGATTCACTCGGTAGTGTTCGGCGGTTTCTCGCCGGAAGCTCTGGCTGGCCGCATCATCGACTGCAAATCCAAAGTGGTGATCACTGCCGACGAAGGCATCCGTGCCGGCAAGAAGATCTCGCTCAAGGCCAACGTCGACGACGCGCTGACCAACCCGGAAACCAGCAGCATCCAGAAAGTCATCGTCTGCAAGCGCACCGGTGGCGACATCAAGTGGAACCAGCATCGCGACATCTGGTACGAAGACCTGATGAAAGTGGCGGGCACCGTTTGCGCGCCGAAAGAGATGGGCGCCGAAGAGGCGCTGTTCATCCTTTACACCTCTGGTTCGACCGGCAAGCCAAAGGGCGTGCAGCACACCACTGGCGGTTATCTGTTGTACGCGGCGATGACTCACGAGCGCGTGTTCGACTACCGTCCGGGCGAAGTTTACTGGTGCACCGCCGACGTCGGCTGGGTCACTGGCCACTCTTACATCGTCTACGGCCCGCTGGCCAACGGCGCGACCACGCTGCTGTTCGAAGGCGTGCCGAACTATCCGGATATCACTCGGGTGGCGAAGATCGTCGACAAGCACAAGGTCAACATCCTCTACACCGCACCGACCGCGATCCGCGCCATGATGGCGTCGGGTCAGGCCGCAGTTGAAGGCGCGGATGGCAGCAGCCTGCGTCTGCTCGGCTCGGTCGGCGAGCCGATCAACCCGGAAGCGTGGGACTGGTATTACAAGAACGTCGGCAAGTCGCGTTGCCCGATTGTCGATACCTGGTGGCAGACCGAGACGGGCGGCAACATGATGAGCCCGCTGCCGGGTGCCCACGCGCTGAAACCGGGTTCGGCGGCGCGTCCGTTCTTCGGTGTGGTGCCGGCGCTGGTCGATAACCTCGGCAACATCATCGAGGGCGAGGCCGAAGGCAATCTGGTGATTCTCGATTCGTGGCCAGGTCAGGCGCGGACGCTGTACGGCGATCACGACCGTTTCGTCGACACTTACTTCAAGACTTTCCGTGGCATGTATTTCACTGGTGACGGTGCCCGTCGTGATGCCGATGGTTATTACTGGATCACCGGGCGCGTCGATGACGTGCTCAACGTGTCCGGTCACCGCATGGGTACGGCCGAGATCGAAAGCGCGGTGGTTGCTCACCCGAAAGTCGCCGAAGCGGCGGTGGTCGGTGTGCCGCACGACATCAAGGGGCAGGGCATTTATGTCTACGTCACTCTGAAGAACGGCGAGGAGCCTACCGAGCAATTGCGTCTGGAACTGAAAAACTGGGTGCGCAAGGAGATCGGTCCGATTGCTTCGCCGGATGTGATCCAGTGGGCGCCGGGGCTGCCGAAGACGCGTTCGGGCAAGATCATGCGCCGAATTCTGCGCAAGATTGCTACCGCTGAATATGACGGGTTGGGTGATATCTCCACCCTGGCTGACCCGGGTGTGGTGCAGCATTTGATTGATACGCACAAGACCATGAATGTCGCGTAAGCGGCAGGTCTGAGTGAGTGAAAGCCCCGTCCGGTGTATGCCGGGCGGGGCTTTTTTGTGTCTGTGGATTTTGTGGTGGGAGGGCTGGCCTCTTCGCGAGCAAGCTCGCTCCCACAGGGGATTGCATTTTGTTTGAAGGACCGCGGTCAAAACTGTGGGAGCGAGCTTGCTCGCGAAGACAATCTGTCAGGCGCTGGTGTAGTCCGCGGCCAGGAACAGAAACCACCCAGCCAATAATTATCGACCTGTGCCGTAAGACATTTCCCACTGTTACCCGCCCATCTTCAAGTTACCAAATGTGTCACCACCCGCCCCGCAACGGGGCGTTGGGAAACGCAAAGCCCCGTTTCAGGGCCTCAAAGCACCCTCTGAAAAATAAGACATAACCCCGCGCTTGCCGGATTAGAAGGGTTTGCGAATAATAGGCCCGCAATTTGCAGCATAGATCGGTTCATCGTCTTTTGCTCTTGCATGAAATTGCGGGGCTGTCAATGTGCTCGGTCGGGTTTCTCGGTGCATCTGTAATTAGTTGTCGCATTGAAGAAATATCGGCCTCGGGCCTGTCGTTAGAATGCCGATCACTCGCTCGTCGTGGCGGATGTTGAAATCCTCACCGGTT
Source organism: Pseudomonas sp. McL0111 (assembly GCF_052567255.1). Classification (NCBI taxonomy): domain Bacteria; kingdom Pseudomonadati; phylum Pseudomonadota; class Gammaproteobacteria; order Pseudomonadales; family Pseudomonadaceae; genus Pseudomonas; species Pseudomonas sp. McL0111. Next base: position 3,146,046 of record NZ_CP199585.1, read on the forward strand.
TCAATAGGAAATTTCCTGCTGACGCAGCACCGCTTTTCAGATTCAACCATTCGCATATTGGGCTGTTGCTCACTCTGCCGTTTTTGCCCTTTACCGATGGAGTCTCAAGATGAAGAAACTTGTGCTGCTTGGCGCCCTGGCACTGTCCGTGCTGTCCCTGCCATCCTTCGCTGATGAAAAGCCTCTGAAGATCGGTATCGAAGCGGCTTACCCTCCGTTTGCTTCCAAAGCACCGGACGGCAGCATCGTTGGTTTCGACTACGACATCGGCAACGCTCTGTGCGAGCAGATGCAGGTCAAGTGTGTGTGGGTCGAGCAAGAATTCGACGGTCTGATCCCGGCACTGAAAGTGCGCAAGATCGACGCGATCCTGTCGTCGATGTCGATCACTGAAGATCGCAAGAAGTCCGTGGACTTCACCAGCAAGTACTACAACACCCCGGCACGTCTGGTCATGAAGGCTGGTACTCAGGTCAGCGAGAACCTGAGCGAGCTCAAAGGCAAGAACATCGGTGTACAACGTGGTTCGATCCACGAGCGTTTCGCTCGCGAAGTCCTGGCCCCGTTGGGTGCCGAGATCAAGCCTTACGGTTCGCAGAACGAAATCTACCTCGACGTGGCTGCTGGCCGCCTCGACGGCACCGTGGCTGACGCCACTCTGCTGCAAGACGGTTTCCTCAACACCGACGCCGGCAAAGGCTTCGCGTTCGCCGGTCCGGCCTTCACCGACGTCAAATACTTCGGCGACGGCGTAGGCATCGCAGTGCGCAAGGGCGACGCCCTGAAAGACAAGATCAACACCGCTATCGCGGCGATTCGCGAAAACGGCAAATACAAGGCAATCCAGGACAAGTACTTCGCCTTCGATATCTACGGCAAGTAATACGTTTCTGCGACAAGTCCGAAATGGCGCAAGCAACAGGATCTCTGAGGTTTGCGCCATTTTTTCATCCCAACTTTCGAGGACCTGAATCATGTTGAAAGGCTACGGGGCTGTCATCCTCGATGGCGCATGGCTGACGCTTCAGCTCGCCTTGTCTTCCATGGCCCTGGCCATCGTTCTCGGGCTGATCGGGGTTGCATTGCGCCTGTCGCCGGTGCGTTGGCTGGCATGGCTGGGCGATCTGTACTCCACGGTAATCCGCGGGATTCCCGATCTGGTGCTGATCCTGCTGATCTTCTACGGCGGTCAGGACTTGCTCAACCGCGTGGCGCCGTTGCTCGGCTATGACGATTACATCGACCTGAACCCGCTGGCCGCCGGTATCGGTACCCTCGGCTTCATCTTCGGTGCGTACCTGTCGGAGACTTTCCGTGGCGCGTTCATGGCGATCCCCAAAGGTCAGGCCGAAGCCGGCATGGCGTACGGCATGAGCAGTTTTCAGGTGTTCTTCCGGGTGATGGTGCCGCAGATGATTCGCCTGGCGATTCCTGGCTTCACCAACAACTGGCTGGTTTTGACCAAGGCTACCGCGCTGATTTCCGTGGTCGGTCTGCAAGACATGATGTTCAAGGCCAAGCAGGCGGCTGATGCCACTCGCGAGCCTTTCACCTTCTTCCTCGCAGTGGCGGCGATGTACCTGGTGATCACCAGCGTTTCGTTGCTGATTCTGCGTCAACTTGAGAAGCGCTACTCGGTAGGCGTAAGGGCGGCTGATCTATGATCTTCGACTACAACGTCATTTGGGAGGCCATGCCGCTGTACCTCGGCGGCCTGTTGACCACCCTGAAATTGCTCGCGCTGTCGCTGTTTTTCGGTCTGCTGGGCGCACTGCCGCTGGGCCTGATGCGCGTCTCGAAGAACCCGGTTGTCAACGGTGCGGCGTGGCTCTACACCTACGTGATTCGCGGCACGCCGATGCTGGTGCAGCTGTTCCTGATCTACTACGGTCTGGCTCAGTTCGAAGCAGTGCGCGAGAGTATCTTCTGGCCATGGCTGTCGAGCGCCACGTTCTGTGCGTGTTTCGCTTTTGCGATCAACACCAGCGCCTACACCGCTGAAATCATCGCTGGCAGCCTGAAGGCTACGCCGAACGGTGAGATCGAAGCGGCCAAGGCCATGGGCATGTCGCGCTTCAAACTGTACCAGCGCATCCTGCTGCCATCGGCTCTGCGCCGTGCACTGCCGCAGTACAGCAACGAAGTGATCATGATGCTGCAGACCACCAGTCTGGCGTCCATCGTGACCCTGATCGATATCACTGGGGCGGCTCGTACGGTCAACGCGCAGTTCTATCTGCCGTTCGAGGCATACATCACCGCTGGCGTGTTCTACCTGTGCCTGACCTTCATTCTGGTGAAGCTGTTCAAACTGGCCGAGCGTCGCTGGTTGAGCTACCTGGCCCCGCGGAAGCACTGATATGGAACGTATTGACCACGTTTTGCCATGGAGCCACCTGGGCAGCGAGCGCAAGATTTCGGTGTTTCGCTTCGGTAGCGGTGAACGCAAGGCCTACATTCAGGCCAGCCTGCACGCCGATGAACTGCCGGGCATGCGCACCGCCTGGGAGCTGAAAAAGCGCCTCGGCGAACTCGAAGCCAAAGGTCTGCTCAACGGTGTGATCGAACTGGTGCCAGTGGCCAACCCATTGGGTCTTGGCCAGTTGCTGCAAGGCAACCACCAGGGCCGGTTCGACGCCGGCAGCGGCAAGAATTTCAACCGTGATTTCGTCGAGCTGAGCGCGCCGGTTGCGGCAGCATTGGCTGACAGTCTCGGTGACGATGCGCACGCCAACATTCGCCTGATCCGTCAGGCGATGGCCGATCATCTGGCGGCATTGCCCGAGGCGAGCAGCCAGTTGCAAAGCATGCAGCGTGTGTTGCTCAGCCATGCCTGCACCGCCGATGTAGTGCTCGATCTGCATTGCGATGCCGAGGCCGCGCTGCACATGTATGCGCTGCCGCAGCACTGGCCGCAGTGGCGTTCGCTGGCTGCGCATCTGAATGTGAAGGTCGGTTTGCTGGCGGAAGATTCCGGCGGCAGCTCCTTCGATGAAGCGTGCTCGTTGCCGTGGTTGCGTCTGTCGCGCCAGTTCCCGGATGCGCAGATTCCACTGGCCTGTCTGGCGACCACCATCGAACTCGGTGGTCAGGCTGATACCGGTCGCGCTGAAGCCGAGGCTTACGCCGAAGGCATTCTGGCGTTCCTCGCCGAGCAGGGCCTGATCACCGGCGAGTGGCCGAACGCGGCGCATGAATCGTGCGAAGGTATGCCTTTCGAAGGCACTGAATTGCTGTTGGCACCGCACCCGGGTGTGGTGAGCTTTTTGCGTAAACCCGGTGAGTGGGTTGAAGCCGGTGACGAGATTTTTGAAGTGATTGATCCTGTGTCCGATCGGGTCAGCACGGTGTGTGCTGGTACGTCCGGGGTGCTGTTTGCCATTGAACGGCTGCGATATGCCCAACCCGGTTTCTGGCTGGCCAAGGTGGCGGGGCGCGAAGCGCTGCGTCACGGGCGCTTGCTCAACGACTGACTGACTGTTTTTGTGAGAACCGACCGCATGTACAAACTTGAAGTCCAAGACCTGCATAAACGCTATGGCAGTCACGAAGTGCTCAAGGGTGTGTCCCTGAAAGCGGCAGCTGGTGATGTGATCAGCATCATCGGCTCCAGTGGCTCCGGCAAAAGTACTTTCCTGCGTTGCATCAACCTGCTTGAGCAGCCGCACGCGGGCAAGATTCTGCTCAACAACGAAGAGTTGAAGCTGGTGGCAAACAAGGAGGGCGCGCTGAAAGCCGCTGATCCGAAACAGCTGCAACGCATGCGTTCGCGCCTGTCGATGGTGTTCCAGCATTTCAACCTGTGGTCACACATGACCGCACTGGAAAACATCATGGAAGCGCCGGTTCACGTCCTGGGCGTGTCCAAGGCCGAGGCCCGCGAGAAGGCCGAGCACTACCTGAACAAGGTTGGCGTGGCTCATCGTAAAGATGCGTTCCCTGGGCACATGTCCGGTGGCGAGCAGCAGCGTGTGGCGATTGCCCGGGCGCTGGCGATGGAGCCGGAAGTGATGCTGTTCGACGAACCGACCTCGGCGCTCGACCCGGAGCTGGTGGGCGACGTGCTGAAAGTCATGCAGGCCCTCGCTCAGGAAGGTCGCACCATGGTTGTGGTTACGCACGAAATGGGCTTCGCCCGTGAAGTGTCGAACCAGTTGGTGTTCCTGCACAAAGGCGTGGTTGAAGAGAGCGGCAACCCGCGTGAAGTGCTGGTCAATCCGCAATCTGAACGTCTGCAACAATTCCTCTCGGGTAGCCTTAAGTAATCGCTGCCGTTATGCACCAAATTAGGTCATGCTTCGCGACCTAGAGGCTGACCAAAATCCCCTGTGGGAGCTGGCCTGCCAGCGATAGCGGTGAACCATATTGCATGTCTGGTACAGATATGCAGCCATCGCTAGCAGGCTAGCTCCCACATGTGATCGGTATTGGTTTCAAGATTTGTGTTCATTTACGGGCTAGCATTGGCCCATGCCTTCATCACTGTTTTTCGCTTTCGGATTGCCCGCCCATGACTGCCCATCGAATTGGTTTCCTGATTTGGCCCAGCACTAAAGCGTTGACGCTGGCGCTGGCGGAGGAAGCCTTGCGTGTTGCTCAGCGTGTGCATCCGGACGTGGTCTACGAGTTGTCGTTCTTGCAGGCCGAACCGCCAATCGAAGGTGCCTGGCAATTGCCCGGCGAACCCTGGGCCGGCAAACTGGAAAACTTCCAGAAGCTGTTTTTGCTCGCCGATGAACCGCCGACCACGCTGGCGCCAGCACTCAGCAGCACCCTCAAGCAATTGGTGCGTGCCGGTTGTGTAATCGGCGGTCTGTCGGCCGGTGTGTATCCGTTGGCGCAACTCGGTTTGCTCGACGGTTACCGTGCAGCGGTGCACTGGCGCTGGCAGGACGATTTCGCCGAGCGCTTCCCGAAAGTCATCGCTACCAGCCATCTGTTCGACTGGGATCGCGATCGCCTGACCGCGTGCGGCGGCATGTCGGTACTCGACTTGTTGCTGGCAGTGTTGGCCCGTGATCATGGTGCAGAATTGGCCGGTGCGGTCTCCGAAGAACTGGTGGTCGAACGCATCCGTGAGGGCGGCGAGCGTCAGCGTATTCCGCTGCAAAACCGTCTCGGCTCCAGCCATCCAAAGCTCACCCAGGCGGTGTTGCTGATGGAAGCCAACATCGAAGAGCCACTGACCACCGACGAAATCGCCCAGCATGTCTGCGTATCACGTCGGCAACTGGAGCGGATCTTCAAGCAATACCTCAACCGCGTGCCGAGCCAGTACTACCTGGAACTGCGCCTGAACAAGGCCCGGCAGATGTTGATGCAAACCAGCAAGTCGATCATCCAGATCGGTTTGTCGTGTGGCTTCTCTTCGGGTCCGCACTTCTCCAGCGCCTATCGCAACTTCTTCGGCGCCACGCCGCGGGAAGATCGCAACCAGCGGCGCAGCAGCAGCCCGTTCGAACTGTCGTCGGTACCTGCGGAGCGCGGCTAAGCTTCTCGCCGGTCACTCATCGACGTCAGAGCCCTCGGATGTCGATACCTCCATTTCTGCTCTCTCGATGACGACTTCTACTCCGAAGTCGACGCCGGTTTTTTTGAAGTAGGCGATCAGCCGTTGCAGGCTTTCCTCATCCAGCGGGTTGTCTCTGAGGTTGATTCTTGCGCCGAACTCCGGTGGCAATTCCAGGATGTCGCTGGGTATATGAGTGATGGCGTTATCATCCAGCTCTGCAATTTCCAGGTTTTTGAGTCGCAACATGCCGCGAGGCAATTCAGTGATACCGGTATTGTCGAGTATCAGTGTCGAGAGTTCGTTCATTTGGCCAATGTCCAGTGTTAGGCCTAGCGGGTTGTCACTCAGGTCCAGAAACTCCAGGCGTTCCATTTGTGCCAGCTCAAGGATGCTTTGCTCCGTCAGGGTGATGTGACATTCGGAAAGCGTCAGCGACTTGAGGTCTGCCATTCTGTAAATCGTTTCGGGCAGATTTCCCAGGGCGTACTCATTGATTCTCAGCCCTTTGAGTTTGGGGAAAGACTCCAGAAACCTTGATACGCCGGAGGTGCGCCCCGTGCGGCTTCTCATGTACAGGTGGGAGACATGGCTGAAGTCGGCGTTCAGCACGGGCAGTTCGCCATTGATGACGATCGAAAGGTGCAGTTCAAAGGTGGGCTGCAATGCTTCATCGAGGTCATCGAGCTCGGTCTCCCGGCGCCAGCACTGTTCCAGAGCGCTTTTGAAGGCATCCCGTGCTGCGTGCTCGTGTTCAAGCTCATGGGGGGTGAAGGGCTCGCCGCTGATCGGGTGGAGTTCTGGAATGTCTGCGGTCCAGATCGCCAAGTGGTCACTCAAGGCGTCGAGTTCGTTCTCCAGTCGGGTTATTGCAAGTTTTCCCTCCGCCAGTGTGCCTGGCAGCAAGTAGATAAAGTCACTGGCCTGTTCCTGATCCATTTGCGTGTAGAGCGCCTGCACGCGAAAGAGGTCGATCTGTTCGGCCGGGATTCCAAAGTCATGACCAGTCCGGGCGAATTGTTGTTTGATGCGCTCCCGGTCTGTTGGGCGAATCGGATTGCCCCCCAGGTCAAAACCTTCACGGGTAATGCTGGGCAGTTCGAACAGTGCAGCGGGCAGTTGTTCGATCAGATTGTCATTGAGCAGGGCTGTACGAAGGAGCGGCCGGGTCAGCAAGCCTGTTGGAAAACTGGAGATGCCCGTGCCTGAAACGTCGACGTAATTCAGAGCCGCCATGTTTGATACATCGGGCAAGTGCCCGAGCGGATTCTTGTACAGGTCCAGCGTTGTCAGTCGACTCTGAGCGGCGAGCATTGCCACGCTTTCGGGGGTCAGGGTGATGGCGCAATCACTGAGGAGCAGCTCATGCAGTTGTGGTGACTGGCTGATTGCCTCGGGCAGATGTTCAAGTCTGAGGGTGCGTAGTTCCAGGCGACGTAACCCGGAAAACCCCCGCAGAAACTCATGCACGCCTCGCGTGCTGCCGCTCCCCTCTATTATCAGACCGCCCACGCAGTGGAAACTGACATTGAGTTGAGGCAACTCGCCGATGATTGGCCGGAAGAATCTGATCTCAATCATGTGATCGAGGCTGTCCGGTTGAGTGACTTGCTGATTCCAGCATTCGAGTAAATCGGTCCGTAGCTGCCGACGGCTTAGCCTCTGGAAGGCGAATTGCTCAGTGTTCAGTCTGATCTGGGTCGCCGGGTCAAACAGTGGAATATCGCTGGCCCAGGTATTGAGGATGTCAACCAGGCGATCCCGCTCGGCAAAGAGTCGCGTCAATTCTGCCCGTGGCCCTGTGGGATGTCGCTGTAGCTTTTCGACAAAGGCAAGCAGTTCATTGTCAGTCAAGTGGGGCAGTAGCCGTTGGGTATGGGCCTGTAGACTCGGAGTGTTTATCGGCATCGGGTTATAACCGTCCGTACCGCCGAGCAAGCGCATGACTGCCGGGTTGAAGTTGGGTTTAAGGCTCGGGCGTTGCAGCAGCAGCGCATGAAGATCGTCGCGATTCAGCGCGTATTCGCCGATCAATTGTTTGAGTTTTGAGCTTTCGCCGATACGGATATTCAGTGCCGTACGTTCGGCATCCGGTAACGCCTGCAACAGTCCTGAGTAGAGTGAGCCTGCTGAGCCTAACTCAAGGCCTGCGCTGTCGAAGGGTTGATACAGCCCTTGTTCATTCAACACCAATACTTTGCGAGTTGGCGCGCGCTCCCGACCAATGCTGTCGATCAATGTTCCTAGATGATGGTATTGCCGGATTTCCAGTCGCAGTTGCCCGGTCCAGCCTGGCAGGCGTTCCAGTGAGTGCAGTGCCAGTCGTTCGGTGTCGGGATTGCCGGCGGTCGATTTCAGTTCCAGCCCTTCATAGGCGCGGGTGGCGCGCACCAGTAATCGGGCCTCTGCCGTCAGATCGGCGAGCCTTTTGGATTGCCTTCCATGTTTTAGCAGTTGTCGTTCCTGCTCGCTGGCGCTATCGAGCAGCGCATTCGCGAGGTTTGCAGGCAGGCTGCGATCACCTCCCATGATCTCTTGCGTCAATGGGTCGGCGGTATATTCGAGTTTGCGGTAGCGATCATCAAACAGGATGGCTCGCTTGCGCTCGGCGAGCTCCGCCAATTTGAGTCGCAGAGTACGGGCCCGGGATTCAATGACGGGAGCCGGAGTGCCAAATGACTCGCCCATCATTTTTCGGGTTTCCGTTTCCGAGAGTTCCAGGAGGAATGTCTGGAGCAAATCCCTATTGTGCAGCCGTGTACTGTCCATTTGTATGGCAGGCTCTTCGGCTGCCGGGCTTTGCCAGAGGATTTGAGCTTTTCCATCGGTCAGTCGCAGCCCCTTGTTTTCAGGCAAGTAACCGTTGTCATTGAGGATCTGCAGTTGCATGGCGGGGTCGGCTTGCCGATAGAACTCCGGCTGGTCATTGCCGATCTGGTCAATGAAGGTTTGAATGTCCTGATCGATCTTGAAGCGTGTAAGCGTGTCGGCCAGTAGCGGCGGTAACCGCTCGCCATCGACATGCATTTTTCGCAAAGCGTTTTCGTGGCAACCGCTGATGCTGAGCATGCGAGATTGCACGTTCATGGGAAAACGATGCATGTCTGGCCCGATGCGCCGCAGCACGGTTGCACGATCCCAGTTCAACGGCTGGTCAAGCCCGGTTTGCCACGCACCGGCGCCGTTGTGTCTGAGTTCAGGTCTGTAGGCTTCGGGGCGAGCGGGGTGCTCGATGCGATGCTGGCCGGTAACCGGATCTTCGTTGACGGCGTAGCATTTGCCTTCAAGGTTCAGCAGGTTTTTGCCTTGATGCCTGTGCAATCCCAGGGCATCGGGTTTTGCGTCGGAAGGCAACTCGACGGGGTGTTCGTAGGTCGACAGGTCGGGTTTCCAGTATCGGGTTTCGCCATTGGGTCGATTTACCGAGTTGAAGCGGTCGATGAACTGCACGATCTCCTTGGGCAATATCGTGCGAAATTCACCCGCGGCAATAATCCCTCCTGCTGCAAAAGTGCCCAGTTGCACCGTCGATTGAACCACTCCCATGAAGTGTTTGAAGGCTTCTCGGGTCGCCCCCTCTGCCCAGTCGACAACGCTTTCGAAGGTTTCGTCGAGCAACTGATAGGCCATGTAGGCCAGCATCAGCTCACCCAGCAAGGGAACAAATGGCAGGGTGATGAAAGCTGCAATGTTGAGCAGCGCCGAGGCAATTTCCGTGAAGGAATCCCATAGCGCCCAGCGGGATTTCTGATCGACTGTGTCCGTGGAGACGGCGATGACTCGTGCATCGTTGAGGATCTTGTCGAGTTTACGCTGATAGAGAAAAGCCCCGGGTTCGCTCCTGATGGGGATAACTGCCATATGCAGGTTTGGCCTCGGGTTGGGCGCTTCTCTCCAGGTTGGGCGTGGGTCGCCAGGCTGAATCGGTTGCCAGGTAATTGAGGCGAGTTGATCGTTCAGTTGGGCAAAAAAATGCCCACGATTTTCATGATCGACAAAACGACTGAAGAATTGTTGGTAATCGGTGGTTCGCAGGCGTTGGCTCAACTCTTCGGTGAATGCCGCAGACGAGGGATACTCTTTGATCGGATGTTCAGGGTCGTCGGGGATGTAGGCCACGACCCTTGCCACTGCCCGGGCGTTCGTCAGGTCCGGAGCAAATACGAGGATGCCGGTCAGGCGGGCGTTCATGATCGTCAGCTCATGAGCGCCCCACGACTGGACGCGCAAGCGTAGACGTGGCGAGTTGCCGAGCAAGCCAAGGATCAGTTGATGGGTATCACTGGCCAGCAGCTTTTGCATCTGCGCCATGTGCAGGGCGGCGATCAGTGCGGTGTGCTGGCTCTCGCGAATCTTCGGTTGCAGGATTGCCGCGGCCACTGGGTTGCTGATGCCGAGATTTTTTTCCAGATACGTTTGATAACGCGCGCCAATGTCCAGTTCGCGACACAGTCGGGTGAATGCCGTAATGGGCATTGTTTGCAGAATCTGTGGCAGGGCGTTGAATTGTTCGATGGAGGAGGGCGGTGCGATGTAAGTCGAGTCTGGCTCGAAGGCATCTGCGACGGTTTCGCCACTTTCGAAATTGTGCAGTGCCGCATCCAGTAGCGATACTGTCCAGATGCGTGCAGCCCCTGTTTTCATCCGAAGCCAGGGGAAGTGCGTCGGAATATAAAGGCGCAGAAAGACTTTGCGCACGTCCAGGTCCAGCCCGAAGCTGTTTTTGATCGCGGCTTTGAGCAGCGGTTCGGCGAAAGTGGCGGGGTTCTGTAAATTCGCTAACGCCTGATCAACCCTGTTCTGGCTCGTTACCTGGCGAGCGATGAGTTTGCCGAGTTCAACATGATGACTTTGCGCGGCGCCCTTGAGGTTGGCCGGCAGCCCGGGTTTGACTTTGCTCAGCGCTTCACGCCGCTGCGGCGTCGCTTGGCGGAGCCAGGACGGCATCGCGTCCATCAGATGTTGATAATGGGCGTCATGCTTGAAAGGCGTGAAGTCATCGGTGTCGGGGTGTTCGGTATTCATGCGCAGGAGATGGCCGTCGGAATGGATAGGGCCATAGGAAACCCCACGAATGCAGACGGTGTGCGGTACATATATACCGCACTTGAAAATTCCGCATGGGTTACAACTTGGCAAGCCTGCCGCAAACGCTCGCCGCCAGTTAAACTGCGCCTTTGCGACCCTATATGTCGCATTGCCGTAAACCCGGGAAAAACCGGGGTTTGCGCTATAAGAAGTTGTCGCTTGGCGGCAAGGCCGGGCTGAAAACTGTCCTTACAATCCCCCCATCGCTCGCCAGTTTCAGGCGGGTGGCCCTCATCAGGAGACTCCGATGTCCGTTGAGCACGCTGCGGTACAACGCGCCGATTTCGACCAGGTAATGGTTCCAAACTACGCGCCTGCCGCTTTCATTCCGGTGCGTGGCGCCGGTTCCCGCGTCTGGGATCAGGCCGGTCGCGAGCTGATCGACTTCGCCGGCGGGATCGCCGTCAACGTATTGGGCCACGCGCATCCGGCGCTGGTCGGTGCCTTGACCGAACAGGCCAACAAGCTGTGGCACGTTTCCAACGTGTTCACCAATGAGCCGGCTCTGCGCCTGGCGCATAAGCTGATCGACGCCACGTTCGCCGAGCGCGTGTTCTTCTGCAACTCTGGCGCCGAAGCCAACGAGGCCGCTTTCAAGCTGGCCCGTCGTGTCGCGTTCGACCGTTTCGGCAGCGAGAAGTACGAAATCATCGCCGCGCTCAACAGCTTCCACGGGCGTACCCTGTTCACCGTTAACGTCGGTGGCCAGTCGAAGTATTCCGACGGTTTCGGTCCGAAAATCACCGGTATCACCCACGTCCCTTTCAATGATCTGGCCGCACTGAAAGCTGCCGTTTCCGACAAGACCTGTGCGGTCGTGCTGGAACCGATCCAGGGTGAAGGCGGCGTGCTGCCGGCCGAACTGGCTTACCTGCAAGGTGCCCGCGAACTGTGCGACGCGAACAACGCGCTGCTGGTGTTCGACGAAGTGCAAACCGGCATGGGCCGCAGCGGCAAGCTGTTCGCCTACCAGCATTACGGCGTGACCCCGGACATCCTGACCAGCGCCAAGAGCCTGGGCGGCGGTTTCCCGATCGCGGCGATGCTGACCACCGAAGCGCTGGCCAAACATCTGGTTGTCGGCACCCACGGCACCACTTACGGCGGCAACCCGCTGGCGTGCGCAGTGGCCGAAGCAGTGATCGACGTGATCAACACCCCTGAGGTGCTGAGCGGCGTCAATGCCAAGCACGACAAGTTCAAGGCGCGCCTGGAGCAGATCGGCGAGAAGTACGGCCTGTTCACCCAAGTGCGTGGTCTCGGTCTGCTGATCGGCTGCGTGCTGAGCGATGCCTGGAAAGGCAAGGCCAAGGACATCTTCAACGCCGCTGAAAAAGAAGGCCTGATGATCCTGCAAGCCGGCCCGGACGTGATTCGTTTTGCGCCGAGCCTGGTGGTTGAAGACGCCGATATCGATGCCGGTCTGGATCGTTTCGAACGCGCTGCCGCCAAGTTGACGCAAGCCTGATAGACCTTTCGGCACCTGAGCATCTCAGGCGCCGATCCAAATTTTTATGCCGGGCTGGATAGAAAGTGTGGGAGCTAGCCTGCTAGCGATGAGGGCCTTAGGGCCAACATCATTGTCGTCTGTCAGGACGCCATCGCTAGCAGGCTAGCTCCCACAGTTGACTCTGAGTTGGTTCAGGGACGGCCCGGGATTTTCATCTTCTGTGAATTTATAAGAGAAAGGAGTGACACCATGCTGGTGATGCGCCCTGCGCAAATGGCTGATCTGGGCGAGGTACAGCGTCTGGCTGCGGACAGCCCGATTGGTGTCACTTCCTTGCCGGATGACGTGGAACGTCTGAGCGACAAGATCGCCGCGAGCGAAGCCTCGTTCTCTGCCGAAGTGAGCTTCAACGGCGAAGAGAGCTACTTCTTCGTTCTTGAAGACAGCACCACCGGCAAACTGGTCGGCTGCTCGGCGATTGTCGCTTCGGCCGGTTACTCCGAGCCGTTCTACAGCTTTCGCAACGAGACCTTCGTGCACGCTTCGCGCGAGCTGAAGATCCACAACAAGATTCACGTGCTCTCGCAATGCCATGACCTGACCGGCAACAGTCTGCTGACCAGTTTCTACGTGCAGCGTGAGCTGGTGGGTTCGCCTTGGGCCGAACTCAATTCCCGTGGCCGTCTGTTGTTCGTTGCCAGCCACCCGGAGCGTTTTGCCGATTCGGTGGTAACCGAGATTGTCGGTTACAGCGACGAGAATGGTGATTCGCCATTCTGGGACGCCATTGGCCGCAACTTCTTCGACCTCAACTACGCCGCCGCCGAGCGTCTGTGCGGGCTGAAAAGCCGTACGTTCCTCGCCGAGCTGATGCCGCATTACCCGATCTACGTGCCGCTGCTCCCGGATTCCGCCCAAGAGGCGATGGGCCAGGTGCATCCGCGTGCGCAGATCACCTTCGACATCCTGATGCGTGAAGGCTTCGAGACTGACCATTACATCGACATTTTCGACGGCGGCCCAACCCTGCACGCTCGCGTTTCGGGGATTCGTTCGATTGCCCAGAGCCGCGTGGTGCCGGTGAAGATCGGCGAGCCGGTCAAGGGGGCCGGGCGCCAGTATCTGGTGGCCAACGCGCAGTTGCAGGATTACCGCGCCGTACTGCTCGAGCTGGATTACGCGCCGGGCAAACCGGTGACCCTGGATCTGGAAGCGGCCGAAGCCTTGGGCGTCGGTGAAGGTGCCAGCGTGCGCCTGGTGGCGGTTTAACGCCTTAGCGAGTTTCACGGGTGGCGCAAGCGGCCCGTTTGAGGAGATAGCATGATTGTTCGTCCCGTACGCAGCAGCGATTTATCCGCTCTGATCGACCTGGCCCGCAGCACTGGCACCGGCCTCACTACTTTGCCGGCCAACGAAGAGCGCCTGGCCCATCGGGTCGGCTGGGCCGAAAAGACCTTTCGCGGCGAAGCTGGCCGTGGCGATGCGGACTACCTGTTCGTGCTTGAAGATGACGATGGCCGCGTGGTGGGGATTTCTGCCATCGCCGGCGCGGTCGGTATGCGTGAGCCCTGGTACAACTTCCGTGTCGGTCTGACGGTCAGCGCTTCGCAAGAGCTGAACATCTATCGCGAGATTCCGACGCTGTTCCTGGCCAACGACCTGACCGGTAATTCCGAGTTGTGCTCGCTGTTCCTGCACGCCGATTACCGCACAGGCCTCAATGGCCGCATGCTCTCTAAGGCACGGATGTTGTTCATCGCCGAGTTTCCTGAGCTGTTTGGCAACAAGATCATCGCCGAGATGCGCGGTGTGTCGGATGACGCGGGTCGTTCGCCGTTCTGGGAAAGTCTGGGCCGCCATTTCTTCAAGATGGAATTCAGCCAGGCGGATTACCTCACCGGTGTCGGCAACAAGGCGTTCATTGCCGAGCTGATGCCGAAATTCCCGCTGTACACCTGCTTCCTCTCGGAAGATGCACGCAGCGTGATCGGCCAGGTTCATCCGGACACCGAGCCGGCGCTGGCGATGCTCAAGGGCGAAGGCTTCAGCTATCAAGGCTACGTCGACATCTTCGACGCCGGTCCGGCCATCGAGAGCGAGACCGGCAAGATCCGCGCGGTGCGTGACAGCGAAGCGCTGGTGTTGGCCATCGGCACGCCGGGCGACGACGCCACGCCGTTCATCATCCATAACCGCAAGCGCGAAGACTGCCGCATCACCGCCGCTCCAGCACGTCTGGCCGCTGGCACGCTGGTGGTCGATCCACAGACCGCCAAACGTCTTCAACTCAACGCTGGCGATCAAGTGCGCGCTGTGGCGTTGTCCGCTGCACGGGAGTCGAAATAATGAATTCGCTATACATCGCAGGTGAATGGCTGGCCGGTCAGGGCGAAGCTTTTCAATCGCTGAACCCGGTGACCCAGCAAGTGCTGTGGTCGGGGGAGGGCGCTACTGCCGCTCAGGTCGAGTCGGCGGTGCAGGCTGCGCGTCAGGCATTTCCGGACTGGGCTCGTCGCACGCTGGAAGAGCGTATCAGCGTGCTTGAAGCTTTCGCCGCGTCGCTGAAAAATCACGCCGATGAACTGGCGCGCACCATCGGCGAGGAAACCGGCAAGCCGCTGTGGGAATCCGCGACCGAAGTCACCAGCATGATCAACAAGATCGCGATTTCGGTACAGAGCTACCGTGAGCGTACCGGCGAGAAGAGCGGCCCACTGGGCGACGCCACTGCCGTTCTGCGCCACAAGCCGCACGGCGTGGTTGCCGTGTTCGGCCCTTACAACTTCCCGGGCCACTTGCCGAACGGTCATATCGTTCCGGCGCTGCTGGCCGGTAACAGCGTGCTGTTCAAACCAAGCGAACTGACCCCGAAAGTTGCCGAGCTGACGGTCAAGTGCTGGATCGAAGCCGGTCTGCCGGCCGGCGTGCTCAATCTGCTGCAAGGCGCCCGCGAAACCGGGATCGCCCTGGCGGCGAATCCGGGCATCGACGGCCTGTTCTTCACCGGTTCGAGCCGCACAGGCAACCATCTGCATCAGCAATTCGCCGGGCGTCCGGACAAGATTCTGGCGCTGGAAATGGGTGGCAACAATCCGCTGGTGGTCGATCAGGTCGCGGATCTGGATGCAGCGGTTTACACGATCATTCAGTCGGCATTCATTTCCGCCGGTCAGCGCTGCACGTGCGCGCGCCGTCTGCTGGTGCCGCAAGGTGCGTGGGGCGACAGCCTGCTCAAGCGTCTGGTTGAAGTCAGCTCGACGATTGAAGTCGGTGCCTTCGACCAGCAACCAGCGCCGTTCATGGGCTCGGTGATTTCCCTCGGCGCGGCCAAAGCGCTGATCGATGCCCAGGCACATCTGCTGGCCAACGGCGGGGTTTCGCTGCTGGAAATGACGCAGCCACAGGCTCAGGCCGCGTTGCTGACGCCGGGGATTATCGACGTGACCGCAGTCGCCGAGCGTCCGGACGAAGAACTGTTCGGTCCGTTGCTGCAAGTGATTCGCTACGCCGATTTCGCAGCGGCCATCGCCGAAGCCAACGACACGGCTTATGGGCTGGCGGCTGGTTTGCTGTCGGATTCCGAAGATCGTTATCAGCAATTCTGGCTGGAAAGTCGTGCCGGTATCGTCAACTGGAACAAACAACTGACGGGTGCTGCGAGCAGCGCGCCGTTCGGTGGGGTTGGAGCTTCGGGTAACCATCGCGCCAGTGCCTATTACGCGGCGGATTACTGCGCGTACCCGGTGGCGTCGCTGGAAACCCCGAGCCTGACATTGCCTGCGACCCTCACGCCCGGCGTGAAAATGGCGTAACGCCCAATCGCTGGCAAGCCAGCTCCCACAAGGGTGCGTCGTCCACAAAATCTGTGAACGCCACTGAAACTGTGGGAGCTGGCTTGCCAGCGATGGCCGCACCGCAGTCGCACTGAACAGTTAGTTACTGAAGCCTATAACAACAGATTCTCGTGGAGCCTCGCTGATGAAATCCTATGAAGTCAATTTTGACGGTCTAGTGGGGCCGACCCATAACTACGGTGGTCTGTCCTACGGCAACGTTGCGTCCCAGAGCAACAGCCAGCAATCCTCGAATCCGAAGGAAGCGGCGCTGCAAGGTCTGGCGAAAATGAAAGCGCTGATGGAAATGGGCTTTCAGCAAGGCGTATTGGCGCCGCAGGAACGCCCGGACGTAGCCGCATTGCGCCGTCTGGGTTTCGGTGGCAGCGACGCTCAAGTGATCGAGCGCGCCGCCAAAGAAGCCATGCCGCTGCTGGTCGCCAGCTGCTCGGCATCGAGCATGTGGGTGGCCAACGCCGCCACGGTCAGCCCGAGCGCTGACACCGCCGATGGTCGCGTGCATTTCACTGCCGCCAACCTCAACTGCAAATATCACCGCAGCATCGAGCACCCGACGACCAGTCGCGTGTTGGGGGCGATGTTCGCCAATCAGCAGCACTTCGCCCATCACGCCGCGTTGCCGGCGGTGGCGCAGTTCGGCGACGAAGGCGCGGCCAACCACACGCGTTTCTGCCGTGAGTACGGCGAGGCGGGTGTCGAGTTTTTCGTGTTCGGTCGCAGTGCCTTTGATACCCGTTACCCGGCACCGCAGAAATACCCGGCGCGCCAGACTCTCGAGGCTTCGCAAGCCGTTGCGCGTTTGCACGGTCTGCGTGACGAAGGCGTGGTCTATGCCCAACAGAATCCGGGCGTGATCGACCAGGGTGTGTTCCACAACGATGTGATCGCTGTGGGCAATGGCGAAGTGTTGTTCTATCACGAGGACGCGTTCCTCGACACCGAACAGATGCTGGCCGAGTTGCAGGGCAAACTCGCCAAAGTCGGTGGGAATTTTCAGTCGGTGTGTGTTCCGCGTTCCGCCGTAACCGTGGATGACGCGGTTCGCTCCTACCTGTTCAACAGCCAGCTTCTGTCGCGTCCTGACGGCTCGATGCTGTTGATTGTGCCGGAAGAGTGCCGTGGCAATGAGCGCGTCTGGAACTACCTGCAAGGTTTGACCAGCTCCGGCGGGCTGATTCGCGAAGTGAAGGTCTTCGACCTCAAGCAAAGCATGCAGAACGGCGGTGGCCCGGCTTGCCTGAGACTTCGCGTCGCACTCAACGAAACCGAACTGGCGGCGGTCAATCCAGGGGTTATCATGACGGCACCGTTGTACGGTTCGTTGACCGCATGGGTTGAAAAGCACTACCGCGACCGCCTGAGCGAAACCGATCTGGCGGACCCGCAATTGCTGCTTGAATGCCGGACGGCACTGGATGAACTGACGCAAATCCTTAAACTGGGCGCGGTTTATCCATTCCAGATCAATTGATGGCCGGCGCGTCGCCTGAACGCGGCGCGCGGCTTGTCTCCCCAAGAGAGTAAAAACATGAGCGATTCCCTGCAGCTGATCCTTGAAGACACCGACGGCACGCAACTGCAAACCACGTGCACCCGCGTTGCGGTCATGTGGCAAGGCAAAGAGCTGTGGATTCAGCAAGACGGCCGTGGCCAGTTGCTGATCGGCGTAGACGTCGAGGAAGGCGATGCTGAATACGCCAATCTGCTGCTGCGTCCGCTGGCGACTAATCTGGTAAGCCTGCAACTGGAAATGGAACCGGCCGAAGTCGGTGACGACGAAGACCACGTACACGGTCCGGATTGCAACCACGATCACTAAGGAAACCGCTCTATGCTCGCCCTCGGCAAACTGCTTGAACTGACCCTCGCCGGCCGCGAACCGGCGGAGAAGACTCAACTGACTGTCGAAGGCGTGCGCATGCGCTGGTTGAGCGAGGGGGCGCTGGAAGTCCGGCCTCCCGAAGCTCGCGACAATGGCCTGGATCTGCTGCTGTCGGCAGGGATTCATGGCAATGAAACAGCGCCGATCGAGTTGCTTGATCGGCTGTTGCACGACATCGCCCGTGGTGATCTGAAACCGCGTGCACGCATTCTGTTCCTGTTCGGCAATCCGGAAGCGATTCGCAAGGGCGAGCGTTTCATCGAGCAGGACGTCAATCGGCTGTTCAACGGCCGTCACGAACAAAGCAGTGGCTTCGAAGCGCTGCGCGCCTGTGAGCTTGAGCGTCTGGCGGCGAGTTTCTTCAACCTGCCGGATCGTCAGCGCCTGCACTATGACCTGCACACCGCGATTCGTGGCTCGAAGATCGAACAGTTCGCCCTGTATCCGTGGAAGGAAGGTCGCCAGCATTCGCGCCGGGAGCTGATCCGTCTGCGCGCCGCCGGCATGGAAGCGGTGCTGTTGCAGAACAAGCCGTCCATCGTGTTCAGCTCGTACACCTACGACAAACTCAGTGCCGAGTCCTTTACTCTGGAACTGGGCAAGGCGCGGCCGTTCGGGCAGAACGAAGGGGTTGATGTATCGCGGCTGGAAACCCGTCTGAAGCAGATCATCGAAGGCACCGAGCCGGAAACGGCAGAAGGCCTGGACGGTTTGCAACTGTTCAGTGTGGCGCGCGAGATCATCAAGCACAGCGATGCCTTCCGCCTGAACCTGCCGGCGGACATCGAAAACTTCTCGGAGCTGGATGTGGGTTATGTGCTGGCCGAAGATCTGGCCAATACCCGCTGGATCATCGAAGAGAAGGGCGCACGAATCATCTTCCCCAATCCCAAGGTCAAGAACGGCCTGCGGGCGGGCATCCTGATCGTGCCGACCACCGACGAACACCTCGCCTGACCCAGTCGCAAGGTCGATATAAAACCACTGTGGGAGCTAGCCTGCTGGCGATTGCGATGTGTCAGTCAGTTTAAATGTCGACTGATACGACGCCATCGCCAGCAGGCTGGCTCCCACAGTTTGTCCGTTGTTTGGACCGCTGCAGCAGCGATCCGTCTGCGGGCAGGCATCCTGATCGTGCCGACCACCGCACCTCGCCTGAGGTCGATATAAAACCACTGTGGGAGCTAGCCTGCTGGCGATTGCGATGTGTCAGTCAGTTTAAATGTCGACTGATACGACGCCATCGCCAGCAGGCTGGCTCCCACAGTTTGTCCGTTGTTTGGACCGCTGCAGCAGCGATCCGTCTGCGGGCAGGCATCCTGATCGTGCCGACCACCGCACCTCGCCTGAGGTCGATATAAAACCACTGTGGGAGCTAGCCTGCTGGCGATTGCGATGTGTCAGTCAGTTTAAATGTCGACTGATACGACGCCATCGCCAGCAGGCTCGCTCCCACAGTGAGCTGAGTGAAATTCCAGACTTCACTCAGTTCAAGTCTGGATCAGACCGCTACAGCACGCGGCTCGGTACGGCGCAGGGCACGGATCTTCTGCAAGGTGTCAGCACAGGTTTTTGCCGCTTCCTGACCCTTGTGCACAAAGTGCTCATAGAAGAACTTCTGATGTTCTTCGCCGGAATGGAAGTGATGCGGGGTCAGAGACACCGAGAACACCGGCACTTCGGTTTCCAGTTGCACCTGCATCAGGCCGCTGACCACTGACTGGGCGACGAACTCGTGACGATAGATGCCGCCGTCCACGACCAGGGCTGCCGCAACGATGCCGGCATAACGGCCGGTCTTGGCCAGTAGCTTGGCGTGCAGGGGCATTTCAAAGGCGCCGCCGACTTCAAAGCAGTCGATGTCCGATTCCTGATAGCCCTGGGCAATCATTTCGGCGATGAAGCCTTTACGGCTCTGGTCGACGATTTCCTTGTGCCAGCAGGCCTGGATGAACGCAACGCGCTCGCCCTGATGGTGTTTGGTCTTGCTGTCGATAGCGGTGGGTTGCATGTTCTGACTCCTGTTTGTGTGAAAAACAGGGCGTTATGAATCGAAGGGGATTCAAGGGTACGCACGCTGGCACGCATGCCTGCGGACGATCCTTTGGCGTTAATCCCGTTCTCTCTTCATCCGGACTATGACCGTCGGCCCCGGGATCGCACCGGGTCTGCTGACCTTGCCGTCGTGCACCGCAAAATGCCGTGTCCGTCGCCAAGCGCTCGCGGGCTATGCGCATTGCGCGCAATTACCGCCGGTGGGGAGTTGCACCCCGCCCTGAGAACGTTTTTGCCGCCCTTTCTCGGGCGGCGCAGCGTTTTTATCACAGATTGGCGGGCGATGCATTGCGCCTTTCTGATGATTGCCATCAAGTTTTTTGAACGCTTGCGAGGAGAATTCCTGCGCCAAGGGTTGATTAATCGTCGCCATGACCGCAGTAATTCACCTTCGTAAAGGGAATTCCCCTGCTGACTTGAGGCCAGGTTCATGAGCGTTATCGATCTTCGCAGCGACACCGTCACCCAACCATCGACCGCCATGCTCGACGCAATGACCAGTGCCGCCACCGGTGACGATGTGTATGGCGAAGATCCGACGGTCATTCGTCTGGAAGCTGAGCTGGCCAAACGGCTGGGCTTCGCCGCAGCGCTGTTCGTGCCGACCGGCACCATGAGCAACCTGCTGGGCCTGATGGCGCACTGCGAACGCGGTGACGAGTACATCGTCGGTCAGCAGGCGCACACCTACAAGTACGAAGGCGGAGGCGCGGCGGTGCTCGGTTCGATCCAGCCGCAGCCGCTGGAAGTGCAGGCCGATGGCTCGCTGGATCTCGATCAGGTCGCCGCGGCGATTAAGCCCGATGACTTCCACTTCGCCCGCACCCGTCTGCTGGCGCTGGAAAACACCATGCAAGGCAAAGTGCTGCCGCTGGAATATCTGGCGCGGGCGCGTCGTTTTACCCAGGACAATGGCTTGCAATTGCATCTCGACGGCGCGCGTTTGTACAACGCTTCGGTCAAGCTCGGTGTCGATGCGCGGGAAATCACCCAGTATTTCGATTCGGTTTCCGTTTGTCTGTCCAAAGGGCTCGGCGCGCCGGTCGGTTCGGTGCTGTGCGGTTCGGTCGAGCTGATCGGCAAGGCCCGACGTCTACGCAAAATGGTCGGTGGCGGCATGCGTCAGGCTGGATTGCTGGCAGCGGCGGGGCTGTATGCGCTGGAGCACAACGTCGAGCGTCTGGCGGATGACCACGCCAACGCAGCGTTTCTGGCCGAAGGCCTGCGCGGCGCAGGTTTTACCGTCGAGCCAGTGCAGACCAACATGGTTTACGTGCAGATGGGTGACCAGGCCGAAGCGATCAAGGCGTTCGCCGCTGAACGCGGGATCAAGCTCAGTGCCGCCGCTCGTCTGCGCATGGTCACGCACATGGACGTCAATCGCTCGCAAATCGAGCAAGTGATCGCGACATTCGTCGAGTTTTCGCGCAAGTGACAGCGTTAGCCGTCCAATTGACCGTTTCTATCGTATAAACACGCTGTACCCCGCGCGCAGGGCCGATATAATGCGGCCCTTTGCCGTCGCTTCGTCTGTTGACGTTTCGCACAGGCCTTTGGCCGCAGCCTCCGTGGAAGAACCTAATGAAAAGCGCAGAAATCCGTGAAGCCTTCCTTCGCTTCTTCGAAGAGCAAGGCCACACCCGTGTAGCCTCCAGCTCTTTGATTCCGGGCAACGACCCAACCCTGCTGTTCACCAACGCGGGGATGAACCAGTTCAAGGACTGCTTCCTGGGCCAGGAAAAACGTGCGTACACCCGTGCGACCAGCAGCCAGAAATGCGTGCGTGCCGGTGGCAAGAACAGTGACCTGGAAAACGTTGGTTATACCGCTCGTCACCACACGTTCTTCGAAATGCTGGGCAACTTCAGCTTCGGTGACTATTTCAAGCACGACGCCATCACCTTTGCCTGGACCTTCCTGACCGGCGTTCTGAAACTGCCGAAGGAAAAACTCTGGGTCACTGTCTACGCCTCCGATGACGAAGCGTATGACATCTGGACCAAACAGGTCGGTGTACCGGTCGAGCGCATGATTCGCATCGGCGACAACAAGGGCGCGCCATACGCCTCCGACAACTTCTGGACCATGGGCGATACCGGCCCGTGCGGTCCGTGCACCGAGATTTTCTACGATCACGGCGACCACATCTGGGGCGGCCCACCGGGTTCGCCGGAAGAAGATGGCGACCGTTACATCGAGATCTGGAACAACGTGTTCATGCAGTTCAACCGCACCGCCGATGGCGTGTTGCATCCGTTGCCAGCGCCGTCGGTGGATACCGGCATGGGCCTGGAGCGGATCAGTGCGGTGATGCAGCACGTCAATTCCAACTATGACATCGACCTGTTCAAGAACCTGCTGAGCGCTTCGGCCGAAGCAATCGGTTGCGAGAATGGCGATCAGTCGTCGCTCAAGGTTGTGTCTGACCACATCCGTTCTTGCGGCTTCCTGATTGCCGATGGCGTGCTGCCGTCCAACGAAGGTCGCGGTTACGTACTGCGCCGGATCATTCGTCGTGCCTGCCGTCATGGCAACAAGCTGGGCGCGACCGGCAGCTTCTTCTACAAGATCGTTGCCGCGCTGGTTGCCGAGATGGGCGAAGCCTTCCCGGAACTCAAGCAACAACAAGCCAACATCGAGCGCGTGCTCAAGGCTGAAGAAGAGCAGTTCTCCAAGACGCTGGAGCACGGCCTGAAGATTCTTGAACAGGATCTGCTCGACCTCAAAGGCACCGTGGTGCCGGGCGACGTGGTGTTCAAGCTGTATGACACCTACGGTTTCCCGATGGACCTGACCGCTGACATCGCTCGCGAACGCGGCCTGACTGTTGATGAAGTCGGTTTCGAACGTGAAATGGAAGCCCAGCGCGTTCGTGCGCGTTCGGCCAGTTCGTTCGGTCTGGACTACAACACTCTGGTCAAGGTTGACGTGGCCACCGAGTTCACCGGTTACAAAGCCACCAGCGGTTCGGCAAAAATTGTCGCAATCTATAAAGATGGCCAGTCGGTCGACGTCTTGAATGAAGGCGAAGAGGCGGTGATCGTTCTGAATCAAACGCCGTTCTACGCTGAATCCGGCGGCCAGATCGGCGATTGCGGTTTCCTTCAGGCAGGCAACGCGCGTTTCGACGTGCGCGACACCACCAAGACCGGCGGCGCATTCCTGCACCACGGCGTGCTGGCTTCGGGCAGTCTGACCGTCGCGGCCCCGGTGGAAGCTCATGTGGATGCCGAAGTGCGTCACGCGACATCGCTGAATCACTCGGCCACGCACTTGCTGCACGCAGCATTGCGCCAAGTGCTGGGCGAACACGTCCAGCAGAAAGGTTCGTTGGTCGACAGTCAGCGTCTGCGTTTCGACTTCAGCCACTTTGAAGCGATCAAGCCTGAGCAGATCAAAGCGCTGGAAGACATCGTCAACGCCGAGATTCGCAAGAACTCCGCTGTTGAAACCGAAGAGACCGACATCGAAACCGCCAAGAACAAAGGCGCGATGGCTCTGTTCGGCGAGAAGTACGGCGACAATGTGCGCGTGCTGAGCATGGGCGGTGATTTCTCCGTCGAGCTGTGTGGCGGTATCCACGCCAACCGTACCGGCGACATCGGCCTGCTGAAAATCATCAGCGAAGGCGGTGTGGCATCGGGCGTGCGTCGTATCGAAGCCGTCACCGGCGCTGCGGCTCTGGCTTACTTGAACGCTGCGGAAGAACAACTCAAGGAAGCGGCCAGCCTGGTCAAAGGCAGCCGCGACAACCTGATCGACAAGCTGTCGGCTGTGCTGGAGCGCAATCGTCTGCTGGAGAAGCAACTCGAGCAGTTGCAAGCCAAGGCTGCCAGCGCTGCGGGCGACGATCTGTCGGCCTCGGCACTGGACGTCAAAGGCGTGAAGGTTCTGGCCGCTCGTCTGGATGGTCAGGACGGCAAGGCGCTGCTGGCGCTGGTCGATCAACTGAAAAACAAACTCGGCCGCGCAGTGATCCTGCTCGGCGGTGTCCATGAGGAAAAGGTCGTACTGGTTGCAGGCGTGACCAAGGACCTGACTGGCCAACTCAAAGCCGGTGATTTGATGAAGCAGGCTGCTGCGGCAGTGGGCGGGAAGGGCGGTGGTCGTCCGGACATGGCGCAGGGCGGCGGTGTCGACGCCGGCGCACTGGATGGCGCATTGGCGCTGACCGTCCCATTTGTAGAGCAGGGTTTATAAGGCAGTCCGTCGCGCCCGCAGTCTAGTGGCCGGCGCGACGGCTGTTTGAGTGATTATTGCGCGCCCTTCATGGGCAGAGGCGGCTTTGAAATGGCTTTGATCGTACAGAAATTTGGAGGCACCTCAGTCGGCACTGTCGAGAGAATCGAGCAGGTCGCCGACAAGGTTAAGAAATTCCGCGATGCCGGCGATGACCTGGTGGTCGTGCTGTCTGCAATGAGCGGCGAAACCAACCGTCTGATCGATCTGGCCAAGCAAATCAGTGGCGACGAGCAACCGGTTCCACGTGAGCTGGACGTGATTGTTTCCACTGGTGAGCAGGTGACGATTGCCCTGTTGGCCATGGCGCTGATCAAGCGTGGCGTGCCGGCAGTGTCGTACACCGGCAATCAGGTGCGGATTCTGACGGACAGCGCGCACAATAAAGCGCGTATCTTGCAGATTGATGACCAGAAGATTCGCGGTGATCTGAAGGCCGGTCGCGTAGTGGTTGTCGCCGGTTTCCAGGGCGTCGACGAGCACGGCAACATCACCACCCTCGGTCGTGGCGGTTCCGACACTACCGGCGTGGCGCTGGCCGCAGCGCTGAAAGCTGACGAATGCCAGATCTACACCGACGTCGACGGTGTCTACACCACCGACCCGCGCGTGGTATCCGTGGCTCAGCGTCTAGACAAGATCACCTTTGAAGAGATGCTGGAAATGGCCAGCCTCGGATCGAAGGTGTTGCAGATCCGTGCGGTGGAATTCGCCGGCAAGTACAACGTTCCGCTGCGCGTACTGCACAGCTTCAAGGAGGGTCCGGGCACCCTCATTACTATTGATGAAGAGGAAACCATGGAACAGCCGATCATTTCCGGCATCGCTTTCAACCGCGATGAAGCCAAGCTGACCATCCGTGGCGTGCCAGACACCCCGGGTGTGGCGTTCAAGATTCTCGGCCCGATCAGTGCCGCGAACATCGAAGTCGACATGATCGTGCAGAACGTTGCGCACGATAACACCACCGACTTCACCTTCACCGTACACCGCAATGACTATCAGGCCGCACAGACCGTGCTGGAAAACACCGCTCGCGAGATCGGTGCCCGTGAAGTCGTTGGCGACACCAAGATTGCCAAGGTCTCGATCGTCGGCGTCGGCATGCGTTCCCACGCAGGCGTTGCCAGCCGCATGTTCGAATCGCTGGCCAAGGAAAGCATCAACATCCAGATGATCTCGACTTCGGAAATCAAGGTTTCCGTAGTGATCGAAGAGAAATACCTGGAACTGGCTGTGCGCGCCCTGCACACGGCTTTCGAACTGGATGCGCCTGCCCGTCAGGGCGAGTAATCCGCTGACAAGAAGGGCGCGGTCTGACCGCGCCCTTTATTTTTTGAATGGCGCGAGCCCTGAACTGTTCTTTTGCTCGCGCTGGTCAATACTCAGGCATGTAGGGCTACGATCGCTCCGGTTGTAGGTCGGGTGCCTTTTTTTTGCAGACTGTTGTCCCTGAACTGAATTGCGTAAGGAGAAAGGTATGCTGATTCTGACTCGTCGATGCGCAGAAAGCCTGATTATCGGTGATGGCGAAATCACCGTGACCGTGCTCGGCGTTAAAGGAAACCAAGTGCGTATCGGGGTGAACGCTCCGAAAGAGGTTGCCGTGCACCGTGAGGAAATTTACCTGCGTATAAAGAAAGAGAAGGACGAAGAACCAAGCCATTAATTTTTATCGATTTTTATGTTTGCAAACGGGGAAAAGGTTGGTTAAGATACGCCCCGTGTTGCGGAGAGCTGGCCGAGTGGCCGAAGGCGCTCCCCTGCTAAGGGAGTACACCTCAAAAGGGTGTCGGGGGTTCGAATCCCCCGTTCTCCGCCATTATTTGCTTAGTACGTCGTAATCTGGCTTTTTCTGTAAGTTGTTGAATTTATTAGAAAAAGTGGTTGGAATAGAGATTAGACGGGCTATAATGCGGCGCAACAAATGCACTCGTAGCTCAGCTGGATAGAGTACTCGGCTACGAACCGAGCGGTCACAGGTTCGAATCCTGTCGAGTGCACCATTTAAGAGTCACTTACAGCAATGTAAGTAACTTGGCTTCAACCAGTTGTGATCTGGTCTAAAAACACAAAATGCACTCGTAGCTCAGCTGGATAGAGTACTCGGCTACGAACCGAGCGGTCACAGGTTCGAATCCTGTCGAGTGCACCATTTAAGAGATATTTGCAGCAATGCAGGTAACTCGGCTTCAACCAGTTGTGATCTGGTCTAAAAACACAAAATGCACTCGTAGCTCAGCTGGATAGAGTACTCGGCTACGAACCGAGCGGTCACAGGTTCGAATCCTGTCGAGTGCACCATATACCGAAAAGCCCGCGTTTATCGCGGGCTTTTTGCTGTCCGGGATTTGGCTTTTTCTTTCACGCATCCCCTCTCATCAAAACTCACCACTGCACTACGCCCGCGCTTTGGTTTGTATTGCCAGGCAGTGCTCGAATTACGAATGCTGACCTTGTCTGGCTTGCCCAGAACAGCTTCGACATCCCTTTGATCCATCCCGGCAATGATCCGCTGGTTGATGATCGCTTCACGACGTTGTCTGGCATCGATCAGATTTGCGCATTTACCTTCCCGAGAGCCGACAATGCCCGGCTCGCGCCTTTTGGTATTCATACCGGATGTTTCTTCGTGATTGGCTTCCGGCATCACGGCGACAACCGATCCCGGAAAATAAGGGCGTACTTCTTGCCGTGTAAGGCGTTCATCGCTCGCGCAGCTCATCGTTGTGAACGTTATGCCGCCGTCGGCAGCTTCGCAGCGGTGAATCGCAGTCGCGGCCTCGGTGCGCGGCAGGCAGAGTAGGGCGGTGATGAAAAAAATGACTGCTTGAGATGGCATTCGACGTCCTCCATGACGATCTATGCTCAAGGGTAGCCGCTACATTTTTCAGCGCTGGTGTGTTTTCTTTTCAGGATGAGTCGTCGCATTTGCACGGATCAGGAGTGCGCTCAGGTTTGTCACGCAAGCGCTTGTTTCAGCCGTGATTTTTTAACGTTTTAAACCGTCAGGCGTGTATCATTGCGCCCGTCAGCCCCGCCGGGGCTTGTGGAATACCTCCATGGACTTACCCAGTAGTTACTCAGTACCCCGTTTTACCAATCATGAATTGACTGATTGATCCTTCCGGCGTGCCCCGCTGCTGGGAGTGGAGTTCGCCTATGTCTGAAATCGAAGTAAAGAAAACACAAGAAAGCCTGCAGGATCGCCTGGCTCAGGTCCTTGAGTTGCTGCAGCGCCAGCGGGTCGTCGAAGACCTGACTCATCGCCAGGAAGGCCAGAATCAAGACCGGGTGGAAAACCTGGTCCACCGGCAGAATCTCGTCGAGCTGCAACGCAAACTCGATGA
Source organism: Pseudomonas sp. McL0111 (assembly GCF_052567255.1). Lineage (NCBI taxonomy): Bacteria > Pseudomonadati > Pseudomonadota > Gammaproteobacteria > Pseudomonadales > Pseudomonadaceae > Pseudomonas > Pseudomonas sp. McL0111. The sequence goes on from NZ_CP199585.1 coordinate 3,173,473, forward strand.
TCTGCACTCCGCCGACGTTGCCTACATCCTTGAAGCCTTGCCGCTGAGCGATCGACTGACGCTCTGGCAACTGGTCAAGGCTGATCGCGACGGCGACATTCTTCTCGAAGTATCCGATTCCGTTCGTGAAACGCTGATCGCCGACATGGACGATCACGAGCTCCTGGCTGCGGCCAAGGACATGGATGCCGACGAACTTGCTGACCTGGCTTCCGAGCTGCCGCGAGACGTCGTCCATGAGCTGATGGAAACGCTCGACCTGCAACAACGCGAGCGTGTGCGTTCGGCGCTGTCCTATGACGAGGAGCAGGTCGGTGCGCTGATGGACTTCGAGATGGTGACTATCCGTGAGGATGTCAGCCTTGAAGTGGTTCTGCGTTACCTGCGCCGTCTGAAAGAGCTGCCGGGTCACACCGACAAGCTGTTCGTGGTCGATTACGACGGCGTGCTCAAGGGCGTGCTGCCGATCAAGCGTTTGCTGGTCAACGACCCAGACAAACAGGTTGCCGAAGTCATGGCCAGCGATCCGGTGAGTTTCCACCCGGACGAAGACGCCTACGACGCCGCACAGGCGTTCGAGCGTTACGACTTGATCTCCGCCCCGGTCGTCGACAAGAACGGCAAGCTGATCGGCCGTCTGACCATCGACGAAATGGTCGACCTGATTCGTGAAGAGAGCGAAAACGAAGTTCTCAACATGGCGGGTCTGCGTGAAGAGGAAGATATTTTCGCTTCAGTCTGGAAGTCTCTGCGTAACCGCTGGGCGTGGCTGGCGATCAACCTGATCACCGCGTTCATTGCCTCGCGGGTGATCGGTCTGTTTGAAGGCTCGATCGAGAAGTTGGTGGCGCTGGCGGCACTGATGCCGATCGTTGCGGGTATCGGCGGTAACTCCGGCAACCAGACGATCACCATGATCGTGCGTGCGATGGCCCTTGATCAGGTCAGCACCGGCAACACTTCGCGCTTGATGCGTAAGGAGCTGGCCGTAGGCCTGATCAACGGTCTGGTGTGGGGTGGGGTGATCGGTGTGGTCGCCTACTTGCTCTACGGCAGTTGGTCGCTGGGTGTGGTGATGACCGCCGCGATGACCCTGAACCTGCTGCTCGCAGCGCTGATGGGTGTGTTGATCCCTATGACTCTGGCCAAGATGGGCCGCGACCCGGCAATGGGCGCGAGCGTGATGATTACCGCGATGACCGACAGCGGTGGTTTCTTCATCTTCCTGGGGTTGGCGACGATCTTCCTGCTCTGATCGCCCTTCACGAAAAAGCCCGCCGAAATGGCGGGCTTTTTTTCGTCTGTAAAAAGGCAAATTCCGCGCAAAAAAAAGCCAGCAAATCTGCTGGCTTGAGATATTCGTTTGAATCAGGAGGCGTCTGCGGCCATTTCAGCGTCGTGAGCGATCAGCGACACCAGAGCGTTCTGCTGACGGTGAGACAGCTGACGGAAGCGTTGCAACAACTCGCGCTCGTGCAGCGACAGCTCAGGGCTGTCCAGGCGCATGCTCAGCTCTTCGCCCAGTGCGCCTTCCTGAATAAGACTCTGCTCAAGGCGCGCAATGATCTCGGAGTTCATGCTGCGATGATGATTGCGAGCCACTTCGGCAATGCGTTCACGCATCCCGTCTGGCAGACGTACGACGAACTTGTCAGCCGTACGGCTGGAATAAATTGCCTGTTTCAATGGGCGCATATATTTAACCGGTTAGTTCAGGGGAGCGGTTCTCGGAATTGGCCGCAAGATGTGTGTTAGGACAAGCATCCGCGCCAAATGGTTCAACCTGAATTGTTAAGAGGCGCGCATCATGCCTCAAAATTGCCAGATCATTGGCGTCAATTCTGTGACAAATATTGAGCTGGGTAAAGGCGTAATGCCAGCACCAATTATCAGAAATGCGGACTGGTTGGAAAACTTTGCCTCAGTCCGTACATCTGACCGCGTCCCGTGGCTCACCCGCTGATGTTTTGAGGCATCAGAACGTGCATGCTATGCGGCTTCGATCTCTGTTCCTTACCCTGTACAGGATAGTGGCAATTTGCCGATTTACTAGGGGCAGACACGCTCTGGAGGGCGTTTTCAGGATGGATGGCAGGCTTATTTACTTAATGGGACCGTCCGGCTCTGGCAAAGACAGCCTGATCGACGCAGCACGTGAGCGCTTGCACCTGATGAGCTGCGAAGTGGCGCGCCGGGTGATCACCCGTTCGGCGGAATCTGTAGGTGAAGATGCGGTTGGGGTAACCCCGGCGGAGTTCGAGCGGCTTCAGTCGGCGGGGGAGTTTGCCTTGGCCTGGCACGCCAACGGCCTCGATTACGGCATCTCAGCAGAAATCGACCAATGGTTGAAATCCGGACGACATGTACTGGTGAATGGCTCTCGCGGCCATCTGCGCGAAGCTCAGGAGCGTTATCCGACGTTATTGCCGGTGCTGCTGACGGTCAGGGATGAAGTGCTGCGTGAGCGGCTGCTCAGGCGAGGTCGAGAGACCCGTGAACAAATTGACCAGCGGCTTGCCCGCAATGCCCTGTTCACCGAAAGACGATCAAGCAACCAGGCTGTTTTTCAACTCGATAATTCGGGCGACCTGGCTGACGCCGTCAATAACCTGCTGGACTGGATCAGAATCAGCGCAGCACCGGATCAAACTTGATCCTGCGCCCGGCAACCAATGCCAAAACAAAAAACGCAGCAAATACGCCACAGCCAATCAGCGGCAGGGTGACTTCGGTTTCCTCGAACAGCGAAAAATGCAGAGCGCCGCTCAACAAGGCGAGGATCAGAAATCCCGTGGCTGATTTGGACATGCTGTACTCCTGAAGATGATTCAAAAAACCAGACGTTCGCTATCGGACGCTGGCAGCACTTGCTCAGGCTCACTGACGGCCTGGGCGGTGGCGCTGCTCTGATCGCTTAATACCGCCCATTGCGGCGCCTTCTGCACTTGCAGGTAATGCGGCATGCGCTGGGCCACCGCCTCATTGCTCTCGGGGACAAAATGAAACCCCAGCAAAACCGCGAGGGCGATTGCATTGGCGAGCAAGAGAGTGCGGTTCATGGGGCGTGCTCCGATTGTTCTTCTATAGAACAGGCAAAGCAGCCAGCGTGCCAACAGTCTAACCGCTGTTAAGTCCTTTAAAAACAGGCATTTAGCAGGGTTATCCGCAGGTCGCGCATTGCAATCTGCAATGATGGCTTTTTGCGGTGATGCAAAATGCACGGTAAATCTTCCGGCAGCATTGCAGGGCGCCTGCCTACACTTAAAAAGCACCCCGGACGACATGACAAATCATGGCCCGCCCGTTACCATGCACGCCGTCTGTCGCGCCGCGTCTGGCGTGATTACCGTGTGTCTCAGTAGCTCAATTGGATAGAGCATCCCCCTCCTAAGGGGAAGGTTGCAGGTTCGAACCCCGCCTGGGACACCAACCATTCCAACGAAAAGCCCCGTCACCATTTACCGGCTGACGGGGCTTTTTGCGTTTACATCCAGACTTCGGTTACAGCAATTTCGACCGGCGCAGCGCTTCGATCGTTTCGATCAGGTCGTCATAGGAAACCGGTTTACCAATGTGTTCATCAAATCCGGCTGCATGGGATTTCTGGATATCGGTATTGGTGCCGTAACCCGTCAGGGCGATGGCCGGTACGTTTTTCACCAGTGGCAACTGACGCAACGCGCTCATCAGTTCGTGGCCGGTCATGACTGGCATGCCGAGGTCGGAAATGATCAGGTCGAAGCGGTTGTCTTCCGCCGCCTTGAGCGCCTCCACCGGATGGTCGAATGCCATGACTTCGGCGTCTTCCATTTCCAGTAGCATTTTCAGGGTTTCGAGAACTTCTGGAGAGTCATCCACCAGCAGGATTTGCAGTCCGTCGAGTTTGCCTGATTCGATTTCCACGACAGGCTCCGGAGCGGTTTTGCTGTCGAGGTCGGCGAGCGGCAGGCGGACACTGAACGTGCAGCCGGCGCCCAGCCCTGGCGATGTCACCTGCACGGTGCCATGTTGGGCCTCGGTCAATTGCCGCACCAGCGACAGGCCGATGCCTAGGCCTTCGCGCTGATGGTTGGTGTGCTGTTTTTCTGCCTGGCCGAACAGGTCGAAAACATGTTCGAGGTTATCCGCGGCAATACCAACACCGTTGTCCTTGATGTCCAGCTGCGCCATTTGTCCGTTGCGGCTGGCGATCAAATGAATGTGCCCGGTCGGCGGGGTGAATTTCAACGCGTTGTTCACCAGGTTCCAGATGATCTGTTCCACGCGTGTCGGGTCGGCGTGGACGATCAAGGGCTCATCCGGTAGTTGCAAATCGACGCGGGTCAGATGCTGTTCGTTGATCACTACGCTATGGATGTCGCGCAATACGCCGCTCAGATCCACGTTTGTGGGTTGCAGCTTGAGCTTGCCGGTGCGCACCCGGGCGACGTCGAGCAAATCGTCGATAATTCGCGCCTGGCTGTTCACTGCATCGCAAATGGTGGTGACCGCTTTGGTCGCCGGGCTTGATGTACGGGTGATCGGCAAACGCCGCAGCAACTCTGCGTTGAGCTGGATCAGGTTCAGCGGATGCTTGAGCTCGTGGGACATGATCGCGAAGAATTCATCGCGCAGGGAAATGGTATTGCGGGTCTGTTCCAGTTCCTGGCTCTGTTCTTCGTGCTGACGTTTGTGCCCGGTCATGTCGCGGGCGATTTTTACGTAGCCTTGCAGGTGATCGCCGCTGAGCAACGTGACTTCGCCGCTACAGAAGAAGCGGCTGCCGTCCTTGCGCAGGTGCCAGCGCTCGTCCTCGGCCCGGCCTTGAGCGCGGGCGGTGGACAGTTCGCTCTCCGGCACACCGGTGGCACGATCTTCGGCGGGGAAAATAAAATCGTAATACGTGCCTTCGGCCTCGGCCTTGACGTAGCCGAAGATCAGTTCCGCGCCCTTGTTCCAGCTGGTGATCACGCCCTGTTCGTCGAGGATGATGATCGCGTAGTCGCGAGTGCTTTCTGCTACCAGACGCATGCGTTCTTCGCCAAGGCGCAGTTCTTCTTCGGCGGCACGGCGGCTGGTGATGTCGATGAATGTCAGCACGGTACCGTCGATATGATCTTCGCTGGAGCGATATGGCAACAGGCGGGCGATGTACCAGCGGCCATCAGTGCTGCTGACTTCGCGCTCGATCATGTTCAGCGACTCGAACACCTGCGCCGCGTCGCTGGCCACATCGGAGTAGTCCAGCCGATGAGTGATATCGAGCAGCGAACGCCCGGTATCGACCGGCAACATGCTGAAGATTTCCGTGGCACGCGGAGTGAACCAGCGGATGCGCATGCTGCGATCGACAAACACTGTGGCGATGTCGGTGGAGGCGATCAGATTGGTCAGGTAATCGTTGATCTTGTCGGTTTCTTCGACCTTGGTTTTCAGCTCGTAATTGACCGTCAGCAACTCTTCGTTGATCGACTGCAATTCTTCCTTGCTGGTTTCCAGTTCTTCGGTGGCCGAGCGCAGCTCTTCGTTGATCGCCTGCATTTCTTCGTTGGATGCCTTGAGCTCTTCGCTGGAGACTTCCGACTGTTCGATGGTGTCCTGCAAGTGCAGCTTGGTACGTTGCAGCTCGCGCTCAAGGTTGGACAGCACCTGGCTTTCGGTCTGCAACATCGTGGTAAGGCTTGTGTCGGAGGGGTCGAGTTCGGCTTCCTCGAAAATCACCAGCACGCAGTCGCTGTCCGATTCGTCATCCTTGTAGGGCTGTGCAACCAGATCGACGCGGAACTGCCGTTCTTCGCGCTTGATCGGCACCTCGCGGGATTTCACCGTCAGGCCGCTCTGTTGTACCTGGAACAGCGTGGTGCGGATTTCCAGGCGCAGCTCCGGCAGGATCAGCGTCAGCAGATTGCGCGACAGCTCGCCGCCGACGTGGCGCAGAAAACGTCCGGCACTTTCACTCATGTGCAGAATGTCGGCGTTGGCATCGACGATCATGCTTGGCGGCGCCGATTGCTCAATGGCGCGTCGATGAATGTCGGCAAACGACAATTTGGGCAGCTCGCGGGTTTTCAATTCAGGCAACGAAATGCTGGTGCGTACGTAACCACCGCGGGGCATGGTCGGCATGCGTCGGCTGCTCGGCGTGCCGGTTTTTGCGCGGAAGATCCGGTTGCGCTTGTCCACCGGGGCGAACAGTTCATGGCACGCATCGGCGCTTTCCGACGAGCCAAGAAACAGAAAGCCGCCCGGGCGCAGCGCGAAGTGGAACATCTGCAGAATCTCGCGTTGCACTTCGCGGTCGAGGTAAATCAGCAGGTTGCGGCAGACGATCAGATCGATCTGCGAGAACGGTGGATCGGACAACAGGCTGTGCTTTGCAAACAGCACCTTTTCGCGGATTTCCTTGCGGATGCGGTAATGGTCGTTTTCTTTGACGAAGTAATGACGCAGCCGGGTGGGCGGCACGTCGGTGACAATCGCCTGCGGATACACCCCGGCACGCCCGGTGCTGATCGCCCGCTCGTCGATATCGGTGGCGAACACTTGCAGGGCGGCTTTGCTGCTTTCGACCTGCATTTGATCGTCGAGCAGAATCGCCAGGCTGTAGGCTTCTTCGCCAGTGGAACAACCGGCAGACCAGATGCGCAACTCTTCCTTGTCGGGAGAAGCCGCCACCGATCGCACCAGTTGTGGCAGCACATCGCGCTCCAGCGCCTCGAAGGCCTCGCGGTCGCGGAAGAAGTTGGTCACGCCGATCAGCATGTCGCCGAGCAGGGCCTTGGCTTCGTCCGGGTTGTTTTGCAGATATTCGTAGTAGGCGGTGAGGTCCGGCTGGGTGGTGACTTGCATTCGCCGCTCGATACGGCGCAGCACCGTGGCGCGCTTGTAATGCTTGAAGTCGTGACCGGTGCTGGTACGCAGATGCAGCAGGATGTCATGCAAGCGTTGTTCGGCAATGGCGGCCTCCTGTTCGGAGGAGGGCACCAGTGTCTTCAGATCCGAATCGTTGGCACTCGGCAGGGTGATGTTTTGCGAGTTGCGCCACAGTTCCAGCAGCTTTTGCGGCATGTCCACCACGGGCAGCACCAGATCGACCATGCGCGTCTCGATGGCAGCACGCGGCATGCCGTCGAATTCGGCATCTTCCGGCACTTGCACAAGCGTCACGCCGCCCTGTTCCTTGATGCGCGACAAGCCGACCGCACCGTCCGAACCCGTGCCCGAAAGCACCACACAAAAGGCGCGCTCGCGGTGCACATCGGCGAGGTCGCGGAAGAACAGGTCGATTGCCGTGTGCCGGGCCAGCGGCGAGCCGGCCGGGCTGACTTTCAGATAACCATCGTTCATCGCCAGTTGCTGCGCCGGCGAGATCACATACACATGGTTTTTTTCGATCGGCGCGGCCTGCGTGACTTGCAGCACCGGCATCCGCGTTGATTCCTGGATGATCTTGTCGGCGATGCTCTGATGGTCCGGCGACAGATGCAGAATGATCACGAACGCCATACCGGTATCTTGCGGCATATGCTCGAAAAACAGCTTGATCGCCTGCAACCCTCCCGCCGAAGCACCAATGCCGACCACTGGAAAATCCAGGTGGCTGGGGCTCAGATTGTCGCGCTCGGGCGCGGAGGGAGATTTGGAGGTCATGACGTCGGCCTTTTAGGGTAATGCACACGTGTCGCACAGGAACAAAAAACAGGGATGACTCTGCAGGATAAACCCGATTGCAGAATCTGCCTTCAACAGTTTGGCCGACGCTGTGGGCAAGCCTTGTATGTTGGACCCCGGCAGATCGGTGAGTGCACCATTTATCTTTATCAGGGCATTAATGAGCGCCGGCGCCGCCTTCGGCGCCGCCTGTCGAAGTTGAGCTGGCGCGCAGGGTAATCGCTTGCCGATGAATCTTGAAGCGTCTGCTTCAGGGAACGGCATCTCTGGCCGATAACCCGAACGGCTCTTGCAAACTCATCGGCCGCGCACGAAATCGCTTGATAGCATTAGGCCTGCAGCTATCATCTGCGCGCCGCTGGAATGCCTTCGGTTCATTACCTTCAATTGTCTGGAAATCCTCGATGCTGTCGTATCACCAAAAGAGTTTTCTGATCGTCGATGATTTCTCGGATTTCCGCAGTTCCGTGCGCTCGATGTTGCGGGAATTGGGGGTCAAGGACGTGGACACCGCCGACACCGGCGAGCAAGCGCTGAAGATGTGCGCGCAGAAATCCTACGATTTCATCCTGCAGGATTTCCATCTCGGTGACGGCAAGAAAAACGGTCAGCAGGTGCTGGAAGACCTGATGCTGGAAAAACTCATCAGCCATGAAGCGGTATTCGTCATGGTCACCGCCGAGACCAGTCAGGCGATGGTGCTCAGTGCGCTGGAGCACGAGCCGGATGCCTACCTGACCAAACCGTTCAACCGCTCCGGCCTGGCTCAGCGCCTGGAGCGTCTGGAGCAGCGCAAGACGTTGCTCAAACCGATTCTGCAAGCCCTCGACCGGGGCAAGCCGATGGAGGTGCTCAACGCCTGCATCGCGCTGTGTAAACAAGACATCCGTTATTCGCCGTTGTGCCTGCGTTATCGCGCCGATGCCTTGCGTGACTTGAATCAGAACGAAGCGCTGGAGCGTCTATACGACGGCATCATCGCCGACCGGCCGTTGCCGTGGGCGTTTGCCGGGCTGGGCAAATTGCTGTTCAAACGCGGGCAAGTCGCCCAGGCGAAAGGTGTCTACGAAAAAGCCTTGAAGGTGTTTCCGATGATGCCGTCGCTGTACGACGGTATGGCCGATGTGCTTGTTTCAGAAGGCGACACCAAAGGTGCGCAGCGGGTACTCGAAGAAGCAATTCGGCTGTCGCCGCTGGCGGTGCGTCGGCAGGCGTTGCTCGGCAAACTGGCGATGGCCAACGAAGACTTCGACACCGCGTCGCGCGCGTATCGCCAAGCGGTATCGCAGGGCGCGCAGTCGCGTTTCAAGGACCCGGAAAGTAACCTCGGTCTGGCGCATGCCTTAATTAGCAAAGGCAGCGAGCGTGGTCTTGATACCCGCACCCGTCTGGAGATCAATACCACTCTCAGCGCCGTGGCCAAGGAAAACCCGAGCGACCCGGGCCTGCAGATTCGTGCACGCCTGATGAAGGCCACGAGCCTGTTGCTCAACGACGCCGAAACCGCCGACAAGCTCACCGAGCAGGCGATGATGCGCCTCGACGGCATGGAACAGTTCATGAGCCCCGAGGCCGCGCTGCTGGTGGCCAAGCAATTGCAGATGCTTGGTCAGGCCGAGGCGGGAACTTCGATGCTCAAGAGTTGCGCGGAAATCTACGGTGATGATCCGGCGGTGATGAAAGACATCGCCAAGCTCACCGACGACCCGACTATCCTCAGTTCGAGCAACGCCGCCGCCGACCTCAACCGTCAGGGCGTGCGGGTCTACAAGACCGGCAATCTGGTCGAGGCCCGCGAGGTGTTCCGCAAGGCGCTGAAGATGCAGCCGAAGAACATCAGTATTGCGCTGAACATGGCTCAGTCGCTGTTGCACGGCACCGACACCAATGTGCCGTCGGCGGAGCTGGAAGAATGTCGGACCTGCCTGAAAATGGTCGGTCTGATGCCCGACACCGACGCGCGTTATCCGCGTTATCAGAAGCTGAAAAGCAAGGCGTTTGGCGAATGAACCAAGACGAGCAGGCACTGGATTTTTCCACGGTGATCGCCTCCACCGTCCACGACATGAAAAACTCGCTGGCGATGCTGATGCAGTCCCACAGCCAATGGCTGGCGCGCCTGCCCGAAGCGCAGCGCGCCGGGCCGGAGCAGGGCGTGATCGACTTCGAATTCGCCCATCTCAACGGCATGCTGGTGCAACTGCTCGGGCTGTATAAGCTCGGCGTGAATCAAATGCCGCTGCAACCGGCGTATCACGAACTGGACGACTTCATCGAGGCGCAACTGGCGTCGCATCAAGAGGTGTTCGCCAGTCGTGGAATTATTGCGACTTACGAGGTTGATCCGCTGAGCCCGTTGGGTTTCTTCGACCGTGAACTGATCGCCTCGGTGCTGGGCAATTGCATCAATAACGCGATCCGCTATGCCCGCGAGTCGCTGCTGATCACCGTTAGCGACGAGGCCGGGCAACTGGTGCTGACTATCAATGACGATGGCGACGGTTATCCGCCGGAAATGCTCGAACGCCAGGCCGATAACGTGCAAGGCATCAATCACAGTACCGGCAGCACCGGGCTGGGTTTGTACTTCGCCGCCCGTATCGCCGCGCTGCATCAGCGCAATGGCGTAGTCGGGCGGACCGAGATCAGCAATGGCGGCCCGTTGGGCGGCGGCGTTTTCAGTCTCTACCTGCCCTAATGCAAGGTGGATTTCGCGTAGTTCTGGTTTTTGCGTGACGCTGCTTGATATTCCGAACAGCCGAAGCCTATTTTGTACGGGTCGCCGTTCGCGGCTCGCACAATAACAAGGATTGCGTCATGACAACCGATGGCCAGCGTTCACTCGCACAGCGACTGACGGGCATTGATGAGATTGAATGTGTCACACCGGATTTGAACGGCGTGCCACGGGGCAAGGTGATGACCGCAGAGGGTTTCCTCGAAGGGCGGCGTTTGCAGATGGCGCGGGGTGTGCTGCTGCAATGCATCATGGGCGGTTACCCGGCAGCGCGTTTTTACGGCAGCGATGACGGCGACCTGGCGCTGGTGGCCGAGCCGTCGCAGATCCATGCACTGCCGTGGAGCGACGAGCCACGGGCCCTGGCAATTTGCGATGCCGATGAACTGACTGGCGAAAGTTCGCGCCTGTCGACCCGTGGTCAGCTCAAGGCTGTCATTGCACGTTACGCCGCTCGCGGACTGGCTCCGGTGGTCGCGACCGAGCTGGAATTCTTTGTCTTCGCACCCAACACTGATCCAACCCAACCCTTCAAGCCGCCAGTCGGTCTGGACGGTCGTCGCGAGGATGGTCAGTCGGCGTTCAGTGTCAGCTCCAATAACGGCCTGCGGCCGTTCTTCAGCGAAGTCTATAAATGCATGGCGGCCCTCGGCCTGCCGCGCGACACCTTCATGCACGAAATGGGTGTCAGCCAGTTCGAGATCAACCTGCTGCACGGTGATCCGTTGCTGCTGGCTGACCAGACTTTCCTGTTCAAGCACTTGCTCAAGGAAGTCGCGCTCAAACACGGTTTGACCGTGGTGTGCATGGCCAAGCCGCTGGCGCATACGCCGGGCAGCTCGATGCATATTCACCAGAGCATCGTCGAGATCGGCAGCGGCAAGAATGTGTTCAGCGATGACAACGGCCAGCCGACTGCGATGTTCCGCCACTTTATCGGTGGGCAGCAGGCGGGCATGGCGGAGTTCACTGCGCTGTTTGCGCCGAACGTGAACTCCTATCAGCGCCTGTGCCATCCGTATGCGTCGCCGAATAACGCCTGTTGGTCGCATGACAACCGTGCCGCCGGCCTGCGCATTCCAGCGAGTTCGCCGGTCGCCCGTCGGGTCGAAAACCGTTTGCCGGGCGCCGACGCCAACCCGTATCTGGCGATTGCGGCCAGTCTGGCCGCCGGTTTGCATGGTATCGAACACGAACTGGAGCCGACGGCGTCAATCCAGGGCGAGTTCGAAGTGCCGGACAATCTTTCGTTGCCGTGTACCTTGCATGCCGCACTCGAACGTCTGAAACGTAGCCAATTGGCCAAGGAACTGTTCGGCAAGGAATTCATCGAAGGCTACATCGCTTCGAAAACCATGGAGTTGACCAGTTTCTTTGATGAAATAACTCCCTGGGAACGGCGTGTTCTAGCAGCCCAGGCCTGACGAATCGTCGCCATCGGGCTATCGTTTGATAGCCCGATACTCACTGCAAGGAGCCGCTCGGAACGCCGATGCGCCAAATCTGGAAATCCTTTCGAGCGCTGTATTTCGCCTCGCTGATGATGTTGATCGGCTCGGGCCTTTTGTCTACTTATCTGGGCTTGCGTCTGGCGGCTGATCACGTCGATGGACTGTGGATCGGTGCGCTGATGGCGGCCAACTATTTCGGCCTGGTACTGGGCGGCAAGATCGGCCATCGGCTGATCGCCCGGGTCGGGCATATTCGTGCGTATTCCGCGTGTGCCGGCATTGTCGGTGCGGCGGTGCTGGGTCATGGTCTGGTGGACTGGCTGCCGGCATGGCTGGTGCTGCGGACCATCGTCGGCCTCGGCATGATGTGCCAATACATGGTGATCGAGAGCTGGCTCAATGAGCAGGCGGGTCCTAATCAGCGGGGGCTGGTGTTCAGCGGTTACATGATCGCTTCGTATCTGGGGCTGGTGCTCGGCCAACTGATTCTGGTCATGCACCCAGGGCTGGGACTTGAGCTGCTGATGCTGGTCGCCCTGTGTTTTGCGCTGTGTCTGGTGCCGGTGACGTTGACCCACCGGATTCACCCGGCGCCTTTGCATCCGGCACCGATGGAGCCGCGCTTCTTCCTCAAGCGAGTGCCCCAATCATTGAGCACGGTGCTGGGCGCCGGTCTGATTATCGGCTCGTTCTACGGTCTGGCGCCGTTGTATGCCTCGCAGCAAGGGCTGTCGACCGAGCAGGTCGGTCTGTTCATGGGTACCTGCATTTTTGCCGGGCTGCTGGTGCAATGGCCGTTGGGCTGGTTGTCCGATCGTTATGACCGGGCGCTGCTGATCCGTTGTTTTGCCGGGTTTCTGGCGGTTGCCGCGTTGCCGCTGGCGATCATGCCGCAGGTGCCGCTGGAAGTGCTGTTTGTGGTTGGCTTCCTATGTTCGCTGGTGCAGTTCTGCCTGTATCCGCTGGCGGTGGCGTTCTCCAACGACCATGTCGAGGGTGATCGGCGGGTGTCGCTGACGGCGATGCTGCTGGTGACCTACGGCGTCGGCGCGAGTATCGGGCCGCTGGTCGCGGGTGTGCTGATGAAGTTCTTCGGCAGCCAGAGTCTGTATGCGTTCTTCAGCTTCTTTGCGCTGGTGCTGGTGTGGCGGATCAGGCCGAAAGCCGTGACCAATCTGCACCAGGTCGACGATGCACCGCTGCATCACGTCGCGATGCCGGACAGCATGTCGAGCTCGCCATTGGTGGCTGCACTTGATCCACGGGTCGATGAGCAAGTGGTGCAGGAGCAAATGCAGAATAGCCCTGAGCCTGAGCCTGAGAACGAACCGCAACCGGAGCCATCGGCAGATGCCGAGCCGGATGCTGTCGACGAAAAGCCTGCGCCGGACATCAGTGGTGCGCGGCCTTAAACCGGCTTGTTAAACGATGGAGATCCTGTGGCGAGGGAGCTTGCTCCCGCTGGACTGCGCAGCAGGCCCCGCTTTTCCGGTAAAGAGCGGGGTGCGCTTCGCGCCTCAGCGGGAGCAAGCTCCCTCGCCACAGGAGTTTCTCGCCTCAGGAATTCCTTGCTGCAGAAATTTTGTGGGCATAAAAAAGGGCAGTCACCGCGAGGGACTGCCCTTTTTATATTGGCGTACGAATCAAAGATCGTCTTTATCAAACCGCCGTGCTTCGCGTTGCAACTGATAAACGAAGCGCTCGACGTTGCGCGCGGCCGGGCCGCTGATGTTATGGAAGCGCAGGCCAGCAAAGGTGATGTTGAGTTTTTCTTCGAAGTGCAGATAACGCAGCTCGACCGACACCGGTTGATTGCCGAACAGCGGAGCGGCAACGAGACGGTCATAGACCTGGCCCAGTTGCAGGCGGTCGGTGATATCGCCTTCGAAGCGCAGCTTGCAGCCGGTAGCAGAGATATCCAGCAGTTTGCCGTCAATTGGCGCCTTGAGCTTTTCGCCACCGAGCACGACGCTGACCAGATCGGTCAGTTTCAGGGCAGCACGAAAGGCGTTGCGGCGCTGGTGGTAAACCACTTCTTCTGGCAGTTCGCCGGTGTAAAAGCGGTCGCCTTCGATGTCTTTGATAGTCAGTGTGCCAGCGCATTCCCAGGCGATGCGAACGCCGTCGTGAAAGCCCTCGACCCGGAACGGCTCGCCCGCTTCCAGGTAGCGTTCGCCATCGCGCGGGATCATTTCATCGAACTTGAGCGTATTGGTTTCCCGGTCAACTTCGATCAGATAGCTCTGAAAACGCTGGCTGCGCTCGTGGAACGTGATGATCAACGGATCGTGGCTTTCTTGCAGCTGGCGCAGGTTGCTGGAGATTTCCAGTGGCGTGGTGAGCACCTTAGGTGGCTGCGGAGCATCATCATTGGGCACGGTGTATCAATCTCCAGACAAAATATGACTACGACTAGCCAGCATTTTGCCAGCATGTTTCGCGGGTTGATAGAGCTGGCGCATCAACGGCTCATGCCTGGCTGAGCGGACGCGGCATTGCAGGTCTGGCAAAAGTGCCGCTGGCGTCATACAGCGCTGGCGGTTCGCCCCCGGTGAGGATTTTCAGCTGATTGGCCGTGGTGGCCTGCTGGATCAGGATCGACTGGCCATTCTTGACGTTAGCCGTCTGGCATTCGGCGAGGAGGTCAGTCAGAACGTCGCTTTCGCTGAGTAATTGCGTGCCGATGCTCGACTGTGCGGCCAGTTGTTCCAGGCCTTGACGGTCGAGCGGCAGGTTGAGGCTGGCAAGGATTTCACTGCGCTTGCGGCCATGCTGTTCAAGCAGAATGATCAATGCCTGTTTGCGCGCCAGAATGTCTTCCAGCACCGGCATGTCGCGACCGTGCAAAGCGATGGATTCGGATTGCAATAACTCCAGCAATTGTTGAGCTGGAGCAAAGTCGTCGGTGATCAGTTGCAGTAAATTAGTGTCGTGCATGGCTGGCCTTGGGTGTTAAGCGTCCAAAAGCCTCGCGCAGGCAAAGGCCTAGCGCTGGGCTTCGAAGTTGAGCAGTTTGCTGGCTACACGGTTGCTGTCGACTTTATAGCTGCCATCGGCAATCGCTGCTTTCAACTCGGCCACGCGGGCTTTGTCGACGGCAGGCTGATCGCGCAGCTTGTCAGTGACCTTCTGCAACTGTTGAGCCTCATTGCTGAGGTGTACCGATTCCCCGCTTTTAGCGGTACTGGCCGTTTCGGCCGGGGTATTCAGCGGCGCGGAACTGCCGTTTTCGGCGGCTTCCTTCGGTGCGCTGGTACGCGTACTGCCTGTAAGTGACGAGGAGCTGTTCAAACGGCTGAAATCGATGACCATGATAAAAAACCTCTGGGAATTTGGACGCTTGCCATGTTTTCGGCCATCCCCTGGAAAACTTTAGGCACATTTACTCAATGAGCCTGCATGCGCCGGCGCGTGTCCTGCTGCGGCACAGTTTAGGGAACAGGCTGGGTCAGCGCCAGTTTTCTCCATGGACATTCACATTGAAACTTCCACTTGGCCCGGCGCGATGACTTGCGCCTTGATGACTCGTTGGGAGTTGAGGTTTTTCACCCGGATCTGTTCTTTCAAACCACCGTTGGACAAGGCTTCACCGGGCATGCGCACGGCCAGTGTGCCACTGCGCGCAATGATCACCACTTGGTCGCCTTTACGCACGACTTCGGCCTGTTCGAGGTGCACCAGGGTTATCACCTGATCGGCGACCGTTGGTCGGGTTAATTTCTGCCCGATTGCCTCGTCTACCGACGTCAGGAAGCCCTGATTGATCACGCTGACGTCGCGCTCGCGCAAGGTCACGTCCTGCGGCTCGATAATTCCGGCGCGTTTGAGTGGGCGAGTGGTGGTCACAATCTCGCGAAACAGGCGGACTTGAGCGGGTACGAACACCGTCCAGGGCGAGGCGCCTTCGCAGCGAACCTTGACGGTAACCCGGCCCAATGGACGTGCCGGACTCTCCAGGGAGGCTGTCAATTCCTTGTCGCACATAGGCATGCGCATACGTGGATCGAGCTGTTTTACCTCGATTTCATAGCGGCCTTCCGTTTGACTGCTAGCCAGATAGTCTTCTACGGTGAACTCAAGAAAGCCCTGAGTGACGCCGATAAGCATGTCAGGCAAGGTAACCGCATCAGCAACGGCAGGGCTGCCGGCAGAAAAAGAGCAAACGGCCATCACCGCGCAAAGGTATCTGCGGCTCTGGGATGTCAGGTGTCGGAAAAATGTCGTTTGAGCGTTCATACGAGTTAAAAAGCAAGCGCCGTGCCGTTTAGCAATGAATGTGCGTCGCAACAACACTTGGCGTTGATGTAGGAGTCTGGGCATGGCTGGTGTAATGGATTCGGTGAACCAGCGCACGCAACTGGTGGGGCAGAATCGCCTGGAGCTGTTGTTGTTCCGTCTCGACGGCCAGCAGCTCTACGGAATCAACGTGTTCAAGGTGCGGGAAGTGCTGCAATGCCCGTCGCTGACGTTGATGCCCAAGTCCAGTCCTGTCGTGTGCGGGGTGGCGAATATTCGGGGGGCGACCATTCCGATCCTTGATCTGGCAATGGCAACCGGCTCGGGTGCGTTGAAAGACAAGAACAACCCGTTCGTGATCATCACGGAGTACAACACCAAGACCCAAGGGTTTCTGGTGCGCTCGGTGGAACGCATCGTCAACATGAACTGGGAAGAGATCCATCCGCCACCGAAGGGTACGGGTCGCGATCATTACCTGACCGCTGTGACTCGAGTGGACAATCAGTTAGTCGAAATCATCGATGTCGAGAAGGTACTGGCGGAAGTTGCGCCGACACCCGAAGCGATTTCGGTCGGCGTGGTCGATGTCGAGACCCAGCACAAGGCGTTGTCGTTGCGGGTGTTGACGGTCGATGACTCGTCGGTGGCGCGCAAGCAGGTCTCGCGTTGCCTGCAAACGGTCGGCGTCGAAGTGGTGGCGTTGAACGACGGCAAGCAGGCGCTGGATTACCTGCGCAAGCTGGTCGATGAAGGCAAGAAGCCGGAAGAAGAGTTCCTGATGATGATCTCCGACATCGAGATGCCGGAGATGGACGGGTACACCCTGACGGCGGAGATCCGCAGCGACCCGCGCATGCAAAAGCTTCATATCATCCTGCATACTTCGTTGTCCGGGGTATTCAATCAGGCGATGGTCAAGAAAGTCGGTGCCGATGACTTTCTGGCCAAATTCCGCCCTGATGACCTGGCATCCCGGGTAGTCGACCGGATCAAAGCAGCAGATATCAGCTAGGGGCGTTTTGTCCCTGGTGATCAACACGATTTAAGAGGCGGCATCATTGTCTACGGGTAATTTGGATTTCGAACAGTTCCGGGTCTTCCTGGAAAAGGCCTGTGGCATTTTGCTCGGCGAAAACAAGCAGTACCTCGTCTCGAGCCGTCTCAACAAACTGATGGAACAGCAAGGCATCAAATCCCTGGGTGAGCTGGTTCAGCGCATCCAGACCCAGCCGCGCAGTGGTTTGCGCGAGCAAGTGGTCGATGCCATGACGACCAACGAAACCCTGTGGTTTCGGGATACCTATCCGTTTGAAGTCTTGAAGAACAAGGTGCTGCCCGAGGCGATCAAGGCCAGCCCCAACCAGCGTCTGCGGATCTGGTCGGCGGCCTGTTCGTCGGGTCAGGAACCGTATTCGCTGTCGATGTCGATTGACGAGTTCGAGCGCGTTAACCTCGGTCAGTTGAAGATGGGCGTGCAGATCGTTGCCACTGATCTGTCCGGTCTCATGTTGAACAACTGCAAGACCGGCGAGTACGACAGCCTGGCAATCGGTCGCGGTTTGTCGCCCGATCGCCTTCAGCGTTACTTCGACCCGAAAGGGCCGGGCCGCTGGGCAATCAAGGCGCCGATCAAGAACCGCGTGGAGTTTCGCTCGTTCAACCTGCTCGACAGCTACGCCGCTCTGGGCAAGTTCGACATCGTGTTCTGCCGCAACGTACTGATCTACTTCTCCGCCGAGGTGAAGAAAGACATTCTGTTGCGTATTCACAGCACGTTGAAGCCGGGTGGTTATCTGTTCCTTGGCGCTTCCGAAGCGCTGAACGGTTTGCCGGATCATTACCAGATGGTCCAGTGCAGCCCGGGGATCATTTACCAGGCGAAATGATTGCAGCGGCAATACAAAAAACGGCAGGCCCGCAAAGGCCTGCCTTTTTTTTTGCCCGGAGAAATTCTCCCAGACACCAAAAATCCCTGTGGGAGTGAGCTTGCTCGCGAAGATGCCGTCATATTCTGCATTTGCATTGGCTGACACTCCGCCTTCGCGAGCAAGCTCGCTCCCACAGTTGTCCGGTGGTGACAGTAAGAGGGGGGGGGGCAAGCGGCAGAAAAGCGGCATCTGGCGGAAACCGGTTGCCGCTTTTCTGGCATTGCCGCATTGCCGTTGCCCGCAAAGCCCCGGTTTTCGGGGGTTTTAAAATTGGCACGCGGCTTGCTATAGCCCTGTTACGAAAAACCCGGTCACCTGAAGGTTCCCGACATGAGCATCAGCTTCGATAAAGCGCTCGGAATTCACGAAAAAGCCCTGGGCTTCCGCGCCCAGCGTGCCGAAGTCCTGGCCAACAACATCGCCAACGCCGATACCCCGAACTACAAGGCTCGGGATCTGGAATTCTCCAAAGTGCTTGAAGCACAGAGCCAGAAAACCAACAACGGCACCATCGCCCTGAACATGACCAACAGCCGTCATATCGAGGCCGAGGGTCTGGGCAATGGCGACGAGTCGCTGATGTATCGCACGCCGATGCAGCCTTCGATCGACCAGAACACCGTGGATGCCCAACTGGAACAGTCCAACTACGCGGAAAACGCCGTGGGCTTCCAGGCCAGCTTCACCCTGCTCAACAGCAAATTCAAAGGGCTGGTTTCAGCCCTGCGCGGAGAGTAATTCATGTCTCTATCCAGTGTTTTCAACATTGCCGGTAGCGGCATGAGCGCGCAGACCACGCGTTTGAACACCGTGGCCTCGAACATCGCCAACGCCGAAACCGTCTCGTCGAGCATCGACCAGACCTATCGCGCCCGTCACCCGGTGTTCGCCACCATGTTCCAGGGCGGCCAGAGCGGCGGCAGCGATTCGCTGTTCCAGAACCAGGACGCTGCCGGCCAGGGCGTACAAGTCATGGGCGTGGTCGAAGACCAGAGCAACCTCGAAGCACGCTACGAGCCGAACCATCCGGCGGCCGATGCCAAAGGCTACGTCTACTACCCGAACGTCAACGTGGTGGAAGAGATGGCTGACATGATTTCCGCGAGTCGTTCGTTCCAGACCAACGCCGAAATGATGAACACCGCCAAAACCATGATGCAGAAGGTACTGACCCTCGGTCAGTAATAAGGGGCGACTGCGATGAGTGTTTCCGATATCAGCAACACCATAAGCACCAAAGACCTGTTGGCCAACTCGTCGAAAAAGACCGGTTCGACCGCCGATGGCATTGCTTCGGCCACTAACAGTTCCACCGGCGGCCAGGCGCTGGGCAAGGACGCGTTCCTGCAATTGCTGGTTACCCAGCTGAAAAACCAGAACCCGCTCGACCCGCAGGACAACAGCGCATTCGTTGCCCAGTTGGCACAGTTCAGTAGCCTGGAAGGCATCACCACGCTGAACTCTACCGTGAGTGGCCTTGCTGGCAACTACAACTCCTCGCAAGCGCTGCAAGCGTCGTCGCTGGTCGGCCGCAACGTGATCGTGCAGACCAACACGGCACAGCTCGATGATCCGACCAAGGGCCTGACCGGTTCGGTCACAGTGCCTTCGTCCATCGCTGGTGGCACCGTGACCATCACCGACAAGGACGGCAAGACTGTTCGCACTATCGACTTGGGTAGCCGCGCCGCTGGCGCCGCCAGCTTCACTTGGGATGGCAAAGACACCGCCGGCACCGTCGTGCCTGTTGGCACATACACCTTTAAGGCCAACGCACCGATCAACGGCACCGCGACGGACTTGGCGACTTACCTTCCAGCTACCGTCAACAGCGTGACGATCAGCCAGACCGGCGGCGAGCTGATGCTAAACCTGGCCGGCAAGGGCTCCGTTGCCCTGTCCAAAGTACAAACCATTGGTATATAGAGCCGACTAACCGGCACAAAGGAGTGGAATATGTCTTTCAATATCGGCCTTAGCGGTCTCTATGCAGCCAACAAACAACTGGACGTGACCGGCAACAACATCGCCAACGTCGCGACCGCCGGATTCAAATCGTCCCGTGCAGAATTCGAAGACGTCTACTCAGCGACTCGCCTGGGTAGCGGCAGCAAAGTGATTGGTAACGGCGTGCGCCTGGCCAACGTTTCCCAGCAGTTCACCCAAGGTGACATAAACAACACCGGTAACGTGTTGGACATGGGTATCAACGGTTCCGGCTTCTTCACCATGAGCAACAACGGCTCGATTTCCTATACCCGTGCCGGTACGTTCAAGGTTGACGACGCTGGTTACATCACCAACACCGATTACACCTCGCGTCTGCAAGGCTACGGTGTGGATGCCAATGGCAAGATCATCAACGGCGTGTTGACTGACCTCAAGCTCGATACTTCGAACCTGGCGCCGAAGTCCTCATCGCTGGTGACATCGAGCATCAACCTGGACTCGACTGCTCCGGTGATCGACGACACAGTGGCGGCCGGCAAGTTCGACCCGACGAACCTTGCGACCTACACCAAGTCGTTCAGCACGCCGATTTATGACAGCCAGGGCAACATGCACCCTATGGATCAGTACGTGGTGAAAACCGGTGCCAATACCTGGAAGGTTTACACCCTGGTAGACGGTCGCAACCCGGATGCTACCGGTAGCGATCCGAAAACCACTCCGCCAGTGGCCTCCACCATGACTTTTGACTCTGCGGGTAATCTGACTCAAATCAGCACGCCTAATCCGGCGAATCCTGCAGCTCCAATCATCAGCAGTGACCTGACCCTGAAAAACTGGAAGCCGGGCACTGTAACCAACGGTACCTTTACGCCTAACGGCGCATCTGCCAACACGGCGGGCGTGACCATTTCCATGGCCAAGACCACTCAATACAACGCTGACACTTCGCGCACGATTCCAACTCAGGATGGCTACGCCACTGGCCAGATCACCAACCTGACCATCGATGGCACCGGTACGCTGTTCGCCAACTTCAGCAACAACCAGAACAAGGCGATCGGCCAGGTTGCTCTGGCCAGCTTCACCAACGAACAGGGCTTGCAGGCAGTCGGCGGTACCAGCTGGAAGGAAACCTTCGCATCGGGGATCCCGGGCTATGACTCTCCGGAAACCGGTACTCTGGGTTCTATCCAGTCCAACTCGCTGGAAGAGTCCAACGTTAACCTGACCAACGAACTGGTAGACCTGATCAAGGGCCAGAGCAACTATCAGGCGAACGCCAAGACCATTTCCACTCAGAGCACCATCATGCAGACCATCATTCAGATGACCTGATATTGATGCTTTGTAAAAAGCTGTAACGGAAAGCCCCTCTTTGAGGGGCTTTCTTGTTTAATGCGCGCGCCGGGGCCATTCGCCTGCGGTAATCGTATTTGGGCGGGCGTATTCATGCGCTTGCTCACGCACTACCCGGGCACCAATGAGCGGTTTGCCCAACCACTGACAGGGATGTAACGATTACTCCATGGTTTTTTTATCTCGCTCCCGAATCGCGTTCGGGACGCTGCCCGTTATTGCCCTGCTGGTCTGGTTTTTATGGGACCAAGGGTGGGGCACCACTCCAAAGAAATACCTGACGACGTCAGTCACCGTCGAAGATCTTGAAGAGACCGTATTGGCCAGCGGTATGGTCAAGCCCTTCCAGCAAGTCAGTGTCGGCGCTCAGGTCAATGGGCAACTCCAGAGCCTGAAGGCCGGGTTGGGCGATACAGTGCGCCAAGGCCAGCTACTGGCAGAAATTGACCCGCTGTTGCAACAGAATGAGCTGCTCAAGTCGCGGGCTGCGTTGCTCAGTGTCCAGGCGCAATATAAAGCCCGGCAGGCGATGATCCGCCAGTACGAGCTTGATTTCCGTCGCAAGCAAAACCTGGTTGCGAGTGAGGCCGGATCGCGGGCCGATCTGGAAATTGCCGAGGCGCAATTGCAAAGTTCGCGCGCCGAATTGGCATCCCTTGCGGCACAAATCTCCCAAGCGGAGATTGAAATCAGGATCGCCGAAGTTAACCTGGGTTACACGCGTATCAGCGCGCCGATGGACGGTGAGGTCATTGCCGTGGTGACCAGGCAAGGCCAGACCGTCGTTTCCGCACAGAGTGTTCCGACATTGCTGATCCTTGCCAGACTGGACCGGATGACAGTCGAGGCGCGGATATCTGAGGCTGACGTGGTTCGGGTCAAGGCAGGCCAAGCCGTATCCTTCAATATTCTGGGCGATCCGGATCGGCGCTTTACAAGTCGTATCCGTGCGGTAGAGCCAGCCCCTGAGTCCATTGCCCGGCAGGATCAAATGCAGGGTTCTGGAGGCTCGACAGCAGGAGGCGCGGACGCGGCGGTGTATTACAACGCTCTGTTTGACGTACCCAATGACGATCGTTCGTTGCGCACCTCGATGACGGCGCAAGTCAGTGTTTTGCTCGATTCGGCGCAAAAAGCTACAACGGTTTCGGTGGCTGCGCTGGGCAAGCGCGCCGCTGACGGCCGCTACGAAGTGCGCCGACTGGTTAATGGTCAACCGCAGACGGTGCTGGTGAAAACCGGTTTGCGCAATGACTTGAATGTTCAGGTGCTGGACGGGCTCAAAGAACATGACGAAGTCGTCCTCGGCGAAGAGCCGGAGCCTCAATGAGCAGCGCCAATGATCTTTGCGGTTTGACGCCAAACCCCTTGAAAGAAGTGCTGCCAGTCACGCCGTTGTTGTCCTTTGAAAGCGTGCAGCGGTGGTTCGCCGATGGCGAGGCCAGGACTCATGTGCTGCGTGACGTGAACCTGGCGATTACCGCTGGTGAAATGGTAGCGATCATAGGGCCTTCCGGCTCTGGAAAGTCCAGTCTGATGAATATCCTCGGATGCCTGGATCGTCCTTCCGCAGGTCGCTACTGCATCAACGGTGTCGATATGGCCCGGATGAGTAGTGATGAGCTGGCAACGCTGCGTCGTGAGCATTTTGGATTCATTTTTCAGCGCTTTCATTTGCTGTCGCATCTGAGTGCCGAGGCCAACGTTCAGGTGCCGGCCATCTACGCCGATCAACCGTTTATCGAGCATCAGCAAAAAGCCAGGGCGCTATTGCTGCGCCTGGGGTTGGGGCAGCGCATGCAGCATCGGCCGGGGCAGCTTTCCGGTGGTCAGCAGCAACGGGTCAGCATTGCCCGTGCGTTGATCAATGGTGGTGCGGTGATCCTTGCCGACGAACCCACCGGTTCGCTGGACTCGCGTAGTGGTGAAGAGGTGATGGCGATCCTGCGCGAGCTACATCGCAGCGGTCACACCGTCATTATCGTGACCCATGATTCGCAGGTGGCGCAGTACGCTGACCGCATCATCGAGATTCATGACGGCGAGATCATCGCTGATCAATTAAATGCCGAGTGCAAAGCGCTTCCGGCACAGACACCTGAGCCTGAAGAAAATACAGATCAAGGTCGCGATGGAGTGGCGGTGCATTGGCGTCGCTTCAGCGAGGCTTTCAAGATGGCCTGGATTTCCCTGTGCAGCCATCGTATGCGTACATTGTTGACTATGCTCGGGATCATCATCGGTATCGCCTCGGTGGTTTCGGTGGTGGCGCTGGGGCAGGGTGCACAGACCCGAGTGCTACGCGATATCAGTGCCATGGGCACCAATACCATCGATGTTTATCCCGGCAAGGATTGGGGGGATGAGCAGGCAAGCTCGATCCGGACATTGCAGCCTGTGGACTTGCGGATCATCCAGGCGCAGTTCTGGGTCGACAGCGTTTCTGCAATGGTCAGTGCCAGCCGGACGATTCGCTACCGCAACCTGCATGTCAACGCTACCGTCGATGGTGTCAGCCAGGATTACTTCCAGGTGATGGGCATCCGCATGACCAAGGGGGCGGTGTTCAGTGCAAGCGATGTGGTGCGCCGCAGTCAGACCCTGGTCATTGACCACAACACTCGACAACGGCTGTTCAAGGACTGGGAGCAACCGCTGGGCAAGGTGATTCTAGTTGGCGATCTGCCTTGCACGGTGGTGGGGGTTATGGAAAGTCGCGATGACGGTTTTTCAGGGCCGAGCCTGCAGGTCTATTTGCCTTATACAACGGTGATGGGGCGTCTATTGGGGCAGAGTCATTTCAGTTCGATCAAGGTTCGGCTCAAGGATCGGGTTGCCAGCGCTGCTGCAGAGCAAGCGCTGCAATCATTGTTGCTGGCACGTCATGGGCGTCCGGATTTTTTCCTCAGTTCCAGCGACAGCATCCTCAAAATTGTGCAAAAAACCACAGACACCCTGACGCTGCTGATCTCTGCTGTGGCGTTTATTTCACTCCTGGTCGGTGGTATCGGGGTGATGAATATCATGCTGGTATCGGTCACCGAACGAACCCGAGAGATCGGCATCCGCATGGCTGTCGGCGCACGGCGTGTAGACATCTTGCAGCAGTTTTTGATCGAGGCAGTGCTGGTATGTCTGCTGGGTGGCTTGCTGGGCGTCCTGTTGTCGTTGTTGATCAGTCAGGTGTTTGGCTACTTCGTGCAGACGATCGTCATGGAGTTCACGGCGCTGGCAATGATTTCAGCCTGTTTGTGTTCGCTTCTGGTCGGGGTGTTGTTCGGTTATATACCTGCGCGCAATGCCGCACGGCTTGATCCTATTCAGGCGTTGTCCCGAGAATGAAATACATGAATTGCAACTGGGCTTCGGTATTGCTGTTGCCTTTGTGTTTGGCGGGGTGTGGCGCTCTGTTGCACAGCGAGTACCGTCAACCGGAGGTGAAGACGCCGGCTTACTGGTTTGGTGATACGTCGCGCGAACGTTCATTGGATTCGGGGGAGCGATGGTGGGAAACATTTGGCGATCAGCGTCTGAATTCATTGATCGGCGACGCCTTGGCGCACAATAACGATCTTGCTGTTGCCGCCCTCAAAGTGCGCCGGGCCACGCTTCAAGCAGGGCTTGCCGGTACCAATATCGCGCCTGATCTGGATGTGGGCGCGGCGGCGGACTGGAGCAGAAGTCTACGTCATGACAGTTCAAGTCAGCGTCGATTTTCCACGACCTCGTCGGTGCGTTACGAAGTCGATTTATGGGGGCGGCTGGCGAGCACGCGTGATGCTGCGCAATGGGCGTTGCTGGCGACCGAGTTTGATCGGCGCGCCAGTGCCTTGAGCTTGATCGGTAACACCGCACGTTGGTACTGGCGAATCGGTCTTTTCAACGAACTGGCCCGGTCGGCCCGAGAAAGTATCCAGTACGCCGAGCAGACGCTGCGATTGGTGCAGTCCCAGCGTCTGGCAGGAGCGGCGACTTGGCTTGAAGAGGCCCAGGCCGAACAAGTAGTGGCAACACAACGCGCTGTATTGAGCGATTATCTTCAGCAACTTGAAGTGGCGCGCAACGCCCTGGCAATTGTCTTTGATCAAGCGCCCGAGCAACGGTTTGCAGAACTTGAACAATTACCTGTCCTGATATTGGCGGGTGTGCCGGCAGGCTTGCCGGCCGATTTGGTTTCGCGGCGCCCGGATCTGCAGGCAACTGAGTGGCGATTGCGTCAGGCGCTGTCGAACTATGATGCAACGCGTGCGAGTTTCTATCCCTCGTTTACGCTGACTGGCAGTCTGTCGACTGGCAGTAGTCGAGAGTTAAGTCAGGTAGTTAATAATCCGGTCACGCTGTTAGGTGTTGGCATAAACTTGCCGTTTGTGCAGTGGAATGTCCGTAAGTACACAGTCGGAATATCCTCGGTGGACTACGAAGCCGCGATTATTGAATTTCGTCAGAACCTTTATACTGCGCTGGCGGAAGTTGAGGATGCGCTTTCGGCACAACTGCAGATTGCTGATCAGGCTGTGCAGCGTGAGCACGCTCTGGCAGCCGCATTGAAAGCTGAAGGGTTAGCAGAGATTCGTTATCGCAGCGGGCAAACCGCGATCAAGGAGTGGCTGGATCTGCAAGAGAGTCGTCGCGCCGCGCAGATCTCGCTGGCGCAAAATCGCTTCGAGCGGTTACAGGCGCAAATGGGCCTGTATCTGGCGCTGGGTGGAGGCTTCGCGCGTTAGTTCTTTACGTATCTAGACGTTAATGTGATGGAAGTTTTTTTGTAATCAAGGAAGGTTGTGTTGCGAGTCTGAGTTTATTTAGTTTGTTCTATTGATGTTGATCAATATTTTTTATGCAATATAGGTTGTAGGGTTTTTCTTGTTTGTCGATTTTCGGTTTGTTTATTTAATTAATAAATAGTCTGGTTTCTTTGGTTTTGCTTTATTGTTTTTAGTTGTCTCGTAACGTAAGGTGCGCGCTCTTTCGTCAGGGTCCTTGATGATGGGGTGGGTACTCGCTTGCAGTACTCTTATTGTAATCTCTGATTGAGTCGGCAAGATGATGAGCTCTTTGAGTTCATGGTGCCGATAGCAGTCTGAGACGTTTATTTGAAATGGAGATCGTTATGTCGTTGCGTATGGGTTTTGGTCTGACTTTGGCCGCAAGTTTGTTGCTGGGCGCTGTAATTGTTCAAGCTGCCCCGGCTTCCTGGTGGCTTTACGAGTCGGCATCGACCGGCCGCACTATGTGCAGCAATGTTCCGCAAGCCAGCGGTTGGGTGCGTGTTGCGGGTCCTTACAATAACGGCGGCTGCCGCAGGTAAGCATCGATAAGAGGCTCCTTCTGTGAAGGGGCCTTTTTTGTATCTGCTAAAACCTGTTCGTTAGAATCACGGTTTTTTTCAGGTCAAAAGAAAACCCCCGACAAACCAGAAGTCTGTCGGGGGTTTTTTTTGCCTGAACAGTATCAGGCGTCTCGCAACGCCTGAATCAGCTCAGCTTATTGGCAAGCTTCGCAATCCGGCTCGTCAATTGCACAAGCCTTTGGCACTGGAGCCGGGCCGGCAGGGGCTGCCAGAACCGAATCGTCGCCGTGGTTGCCGCCGCTGGATACAGCGTTCAGCTTGCCGGTGTTGATGGTCGACTTCTCGGTGCTGGTCGCGGCCAGGGCACGGAGGTAGTAAGTGGTTTTCAGACCACGGTACCAGGCCATGCGGTAGGTCACGTCGAGTTTCTTGCCCGATGCGCCAGCGATGTACAGGTTCAGCGATTGGGCCTGGTCGATCCACTTCTGACGACGGCTTGCCGCGTCAACGATCCACTTGGTGTCCACTTCGAAGGCAGTCGCGTAGAGCTCTTTGAGTTCTTGCGGGATGCGCTCGATCTGCTGAACCGAACCGTCGTAGTACTTCAGGTCGTTGATCATGACCGAGTCCCACAGACCGCGAGCCTTGAGGTCGCGAACCAGGTACGGGTTGATCACGGTGAATTCGCCCGACAGGTTCGATTTCACATACAGGTTCTGGTAGGTCGGTTCGATCGACTGCGATACGCCAGTGATGTTGGCGATGGTTGCGGTCGGAGCGATGGCCATGATGTTGGAGTTACGAATGCCTTTCTGTACACGGGCGCGAACCGGTGCCCAGTCCAGGGATTCGTTCAGGTCAACATCGATGTACTTCTGGCCACGTTGCTCGATCAGGATCTGTTGCGAATCCAGTGGCAGGATGCCTTTGGACCACAGCGAGCCCTGGAACGTCTCGTAAGCGCCGCGCTCGTCGGCCAGGTCGCAAGAGGCCTGGATAGCGAAGTAGCTGACCGCTTCCATCGACTTGTCGGCGAACTCGACGGCAGCGTCGGAACCGTAAGGGATGTGCTGCAGGTACAGCGCGTCCTGGAAGCCCATGATGCCCAGACCGACCGGACGGTGCTTGAAGTTGGAGTTCTTCGCTTGTGGCACCGAGTAGTAGTTGATGTCGATAACGTTATCGAGCATGCGAACGGCGGTGTTCACGGTGCGTTCCAGCTTGGCGGTGTCCAGCTTGCCGTTGACGATGTGGTTCGGCAGGTTGATCGAGCCCAGGTTGCAGACAGCGATCTCGTCCTTGTTGGTGTTCAAGGTGATCTCGGTGCACAGGTTCGAGCTGTGAACCACGCCGACGTGCTGCTGCGGGCTACGCAGGTTGCACGGGTCCTTGAAGGTCAGCCAAGGGTGGCCGGTTTCGAACAGCATCGACAGCATCTTGCGCCACAGGTCTTTGGCCTGGATGGTCTTGAACAGCTTGATCTTGCCCGGGTACTGGGACAGAGCTTCGTAGTACTCGTAACGCTCTTCGAAGGCTTTACCGGTCAGGTCGTGCAGGTCCGGTACTTCGGATGGCGAGAACAGGGTCCACGGGCCGTCATCGAAGACGCGCTTCATGAACAGGTCAGGGATCCAGTTGGCGGTGTTCATGTCGTGGGTACGACGACGATCATCACCGGTGTTCTTGCGCAGCTCGATGAACTCTTCGATGTCCATGTGCCAGGTTTCCAGGTAGGCGCAGACAGCGCCTTTGCGCTTGCCACCCTGGTTAACGGCTACAGCGGTGTCGTTCACTACCTTGAGGAACGGAACCACGCCTTGCGACTTGCCGTTGGTGCCCTTGATGTACGAACCCAGTGCGCGCACCGGAGTCCAGTCGTTGCCCAGGCCACCAGCGAATTTCGACAACATGGCGTTGTCGTGGATCGCGTGATAGATGCCCGACAGGTCATCCGGCACGGTGGTCAGGTAGCAGCTCGACAGCTGTGGACGCAGGGTACCGGCGTTGAACAGGGTCGGAGTCGAGGACATGTAGTCGAAGGACGACAACAGGTTGTAGAACTCGATCGCACGATCTTCTTTATTCTTCTCTTCGATCGCCAGGCCCATGGCCACGCGCATGAAGAAGATCTGCGGCAGTTCGAAGCGCACGCCATCCTTGTGGATGAAGTAGCGGTCGTACAGGGTTTGCAGGCCCAGGTAGGTGAATTGCTGATCGCGCTCGTGGTTGATCGCCTTGCCCAGTTTTTCCAGGTCGAAGGTGGCCAGCACCGGGTTCAGCAGTTCGAACTCGATACCCTTGGCGATGTAGGCCGGCAGTGCCTTGGCGTACAGGTCGACCATTTCGTGGTGGGTAGCGCTTTCGGCCACGCCGAGGAAGCCCAGGCCTTCGGCACGCAGGGTGTCCATCAGCAGGCGGGCGGTCACGAACGAGTAGTTCGGCTCGCGCTCAACCAGAGTACGGGCGGTCATCACCAGAGCGGTGTTGACGTCGGTCAGAGCCACGCCGTCGTACAGGTTTTTCAGGGTTTCGCGCTGGATCAGGTCGCCGTCGACTTCTTCCAGACCTTCGCAGGCCTCGGTGACGATGGTGTTCAGGCGGCCCATGTCGAGCGGCGCGAAGCTGCCGTCGGCGCGGGTGATGCGGATCGACGGGTGAGCGTTGACCGCTTCTTCGGTCGGCGCGTGGGCAGCGCGTTCTTTCGAACGACCGTCACGGTAGATCACGTAGTCACGCGCGACTTTCTGCTCGCCGGCACGCATCAGGGCCAGTTCGACCTGGTCCTGGATTTCTTCGATGTGGATGGTGCCGCCCGAAGGCATGCGACGCTTGAAGGTCGCGGTGACTTGTTCGGTCAGGCGGGCAACGGTGTCGTGGATTCGCGACGAAGCGGCAGCGGTGCCGCCCTCAACTGCGAGAAACGCTTTGGTGATAGCGACGGTGATCTTGTCATCGGTGTAAGGAACGACAGTGCCATTACGCTTGATCACGCGCAGTTGGCCCGGTGCGGTGGCAGCCAGATCCGAATTCGAATCAGCGGCCTGCGGCAAGGTGCCCTGCGGGTTCTCGCGAGTTGTGTCGGTTTGCATGGGTGTCTCCACGTTCTCTATGTTTGTTTGGGCACCATCACGGTGCCCACCGTTCCGTCCTGAAGCACTACAACCGGCGGGGGCCGGGCATAACGACTTCGGGACAGTTCAGGAAGGGGCCTTGTGGGCGCCGCTTCCATGCCGAAGTCTTCGGTTCGCGCTGTACGCGTGAAACCGCATTCCGTTGGGGGGCAGTTTCGGACTGCAACACCCGTACCGTTATCGCCGTGGTCGGCTGAAAAACAGTAGCCATCCGCAAGTGCGGTTTGGTCTTCTGAAAATACGTTTGGTTCAACCCGACAATGGCAATAAAAAGCCTTGAAATCACTGTCTGGTTTGTGTTTGGTTTTTTAGCGTCAAACCCTACATGTAGGGTTTTTTTGCGCTCGGGCTACAAGATAATGCGTTTTGGGGGGTGATTGCAACGCACAGCCTGTGGATAAACCTGTGCGTAAATTGTGTGTGAAAGAGCGAAAGAGCGTGTAGGCCGCGAACCTGCTGAGCTAGACCGTTTGTCACTGTTTTTTTGTCTGGAAAAACGCTTCAGCGGATTTTTAAGGGCGCGAACCCTATCACAAAAAACCGCCTTGTCCGAACGCATTTAGCGACTTGTGTTCTCGTCGTACGCCGTTTATACAATCGGCCCATGCGTACGCATTCTTATCCTCCCAAAACATGACAAAAAGACGGGAGGATAGTGTGGCGAGGGAGCTTGCTCCCGCTGGGGCGCGAAGCGGCCCTTCTGTTGATCCATAGAAGAGGGACTGCTGCGCAGTCCAGCGGGAGCAAGCTCCCTCGCCACAAAAGCCCTTCCTTTATTCCTAACTTTGGCAAGCAGAGGTCACCGGTGGAGCAAGAAGCCTGGCAGGTATTGATAGTCGAGGACGACCAGCGTCTGGCCGAACTCACCCGCGAATACCTGCAAGCCAATGGACTGCGCGTGGCGATTGAAGGCAATGGGGCGCTGGCGGCGGCGCGGATCATCAAGGAACAGCCGGATCTGGTGATCCTCGACCTGATGCTTCCCGGTGAAGACGGCCTGAGCATCTGCCGCAAGGTGCGCGACCGTTATGAAGGACCGATCCTGATGCTCACCGCACGCACCGACGACGCCGACCAGATCCTCGGCCTCGACCTTGGTGCCGACGATTACGTGTGCAAACCGGTGCGCCCACGGCTGTTGCTGGCGCGGATTCAGGCGCTGTTACGCCGCAGTGACAGCGCCGAGCCGGTTTCGGAAAAACCGCGACGTCTGCAATTCGGCCCGTTGGTGGTCGACAACGCACTGCGTGAAGCCTGGCTCAGTGACAACGGCATCGAGTTGACCAGCGCCGAATTCGATCTGCTCTGGCTGTTGGTGTCCAACGCCGGGCGGATCTTGTCCCGCGAAGAAATCTTCACCGCCCTGCGCGGCATCGGCTACGACGGCCAGGATCGCTCTATAGACGTGCGCATCTCGCGCATTCGCCCGAAGATCGGCGACGATCCCGATCATCCGCGCCTGATCAAGACCATCCGCAGCAAAGGCTATCTGTTCGTCCCTGAAGCCTGCGCAGACATGCCGCTGTGAACTCGATCTTCCTGCGGATTTATGGCGGCATGTGCGCGGCGCTGATTCTGGTCGCGGTGCTTGGTGTTCTGGCGCTGCACCTGCTCAATCAGGTGCGCAGCGAGCAATATCGCGAGCGGTTGGCGCACGGCACGTTCTCGCTGATGGCTGACAATCTGCAACCGATGAATCAGACCGAGCGCCATCGTGCGTTGCTGGTGTGGGAGCGCTTGTTGGGAATTCCGCTGGCGCTGCAAACCTTTCCTCAGACCGATCTTGATCTGACCCAGCGCACCCGTGTGCTGCGCGGTCAGGCGCTGGTCGAGCAGACCGGCCCGCATGCGGCGAAGGTTTATCGACTGGTCAGTGACAAGGAACAAACTGTGCTGGTCGGCGAAGTGCAGCAGATCAGCGAGCAACTCGCTCGGGCGACTATTTACCTGCTATCCGATGAGCTGGTGCGGGTGCCGGTGGCCGATCAGCCCAAGCGGCTGGCACAACTGAAGGAAGACAAAGGTTTCGGTTTCGATCTGCGGCTGGTCACGGTCAACGAAGCCGACATGGATGAGGATCAGAGCCGTCGCGTTTCCGAGGGCGATACGGTGATGGCGCTGGGTAAGGGCGGCGATTCGATCCGCGTGTTTGCCGGCATGGTTGGTACGCCGTGGGTGCTGGAGATCGGCCCGCTGTATCAGATGAATCCGTATCCACCGGAATGGCTGGTGCTGATCGCGGCCCTCGGCTTGAGCCTGATCGGTTTGATTGTTTATCTGCTGGTGCGGCAGTTGGAGCGGCGTTTGCGCGGCCTCGAAGCGGCGGCGACACGGATTGCCAAGGGCAGCCTGGAAACCCGCGTACCGGCTCGCGGCGCTGACTCGGTCGGCAAACTCGCTGCGGCGTTCAACGGCATGGCCGAGCACTTGCAGCAGTTGCTGGCAATCCAGCGTGAGCTGGTGCGCGCCGTTTCCCATGAGTTGCGCACACCAGTGGCACGCTTGCGTTTCGGGCTGGAGATGATTGGCACGGCGACCACCCCGCAAGCACTGGAAAAGTACCGCGAGGGCATGGATCACGACATCGAGGACCTCGATAAGCTGGTGGACGAAATGCTCACTTACGCGCGGTTGGAGCAGGGTTCTCCGGCGCTGACTTTCCAGCGCATCGACCTTGATGCGTTGGTCAATCAAGTCATCGAGGAGTTGGCGCCGTTGCGCGCCGAAGTCACGGTGCAGCGCGGGATGTGTCTGTCGGCGGCGGATTGCGATGATGCCTGGGTCGAAGCTGAGCCGCGCTTTCTGCATCGTGCGTTGCAGAATCTGGTGAGCAACGCGATGCGCCATGCGCGCTCGAAGGTCACGGTGAGTTATCAGGTCGGGCAGTTACGCTGTCGGGTCGACGTCGAGGACGATGGGCCGGGTGTGCCGGAAACGGCGTGGGAGCGGATTTTCACGCCGTTCCTGCGTCTGGATGACAGCCGCACCCGGGCGTCGGGCGGGCATGGTCTGGGGTTGTCGATTGTGCGGCGGATCATCCACTGGCATGACGGCCGGGCGATCATTGGCAAGAGCAAGAGTCTGGGCGGGGCTTGTTTCAGCCTGAGTTGGCCGAGGAATCAGGAGCGCAGGTGAGATTTTGTGTTGGCTTTGCGGGCCCCATCGCTGGCAAGCCAGCTCCCACAGTGTTCGCGGCGAACGCAGATTTTGTGTACACCCTGAAACCTGTGGGAGCTGGCTTGCCAGCGATGAGGCCCTGTCAGGCCCCCAAAGATCTCAAGCGCTGATGCTGACCAGACTCAACAACTGCCCATCCTGCATGCCGAACTGTGCATCCAGCTCCGTGCCATGGCACCACTCTGCGGACAAATCCGTCAGCAGCCGCAAACGCACATCCCCTTGTTCACTCCACTCCAGCACTTCGGCGTGCTCAAAGTAGAAGCGCTTCTGCACAATTGGATAGAGCGCCTTGAACAGGCTTTCCTTCACCGAAAACGTCAGCGTCACCAGTAACGCCAATTGCTCGCGTGACCCCGCCGTCATGCGCTGCATTTCTGCAGGAGTGAGAATCTCTCCAGCCAGACGCTCGGCGCGTTCGGTATTGAGCAGGTTTTCCAGATCCATGCCCAGACCGCGCCAATGCTGTTTATTGGCGACGATAGCGGCGGCACGGCCGGTGCTGTGGGTGATCGAACCGCAGATGTGCGCCGGCCAAACCGGTGCGCGATCTTCGCCAATCGCCGGAATCACGCTGGAACCTTCCAGTTGTTGCAGCGCGGCGCGGGCGCAGATCCGTCCGGCGAGAAACTCTGCCTTACGCTTGGCCACTGAACGCTGAATGCTCGCAGGCGCCTCGACGGCGCTGCGCTGGAAGTCATCGCCGAGCAATCGGGCCGGATCGAAATGGGTGCTCAGCAACACGGTGTCGGGCAACGTAGTCGGCAACGGCCAATGAGCGTCGAGCGGCGTGCAGCAGGCGGGAAGGGCAGGGGTTGAATTCATGGCGGCATTTTGCCGGTTAGAGTTGTAAGCGCATAGAGGCTGCAATGCTTTTGTGGCGAGGGAGCTTGCTCCCGCTCGGCTGCGTAGCAGTCGCAATAACTGCAAGCGAGATCTGCCTGAGATATCTCGGTCTTAGAGATTGAGGGCGCTTTGCGCCCCAGCGGGAGCAAGCTCCCTCGCCACAGAACTCATTCAGGTCCTGGTTTAGCTGAAGATTTTCTGGAAGAACGCTTTCATGTCTGCCCAGGATTTTTCATCCGCTGCCTTGTTGTAGCCGATATCCGGGCCACCGTGATCGCCGTGGCTCAAACGGTCGGCGTCCGGGTTGCTGAAGCCGTGCTTGGCGCCATCGAGGCTGACGAAAGTGTAGTCGGCGCCGGCCTTGTCCATTTCAGACTTGAACGCGGTGACGTTGTCCGGCGTGACCATGCTGTCCAGTGCGCCATGTTCGACCAGCACTTTGGCTTTGACGCTGCCCGGTGTCGCCGGGGTATTGGTCGCCAGCGCGCCATGGAAACTCACCGCGCCCGCCAGTGGTTCACCCTGCCGCGCCGCGTTGAGCACCACACCACCGCCGAAGCAGTAACCGATGGCGCCGAGTTTTTGCGGATCGGTCTGCGGTTGTTTCTTCAGCAGATCCAGTCCGGCCTCGAAGCGTTTACTCGCAGCGCCCGCGTCTTTATTGGCGGCCTGCATGAACGCCATCGCATCTTTCGGGTGCTCGGTGTTCTTGCCTTCGCCGTACATATCGATTGCCAGCGCGCTGTAACCGAGCCCGGCCAGATCCCGTGCGCGACGCTTGGCGTAATCGTTCAGGCCCCACCATTCGTGGACGACCACGATGCCCGGGCGCGGGCCTTTTATCGCGTCGTCGTAGGCGTAATAACCGATCAACTTGGTGCCGTCGGCGC
Organism: Pseudomonas sp. McL0111; assembly: GCF_052567255.1. NCBI lineage: Bacteria > Pseudomonadati > Pseudomonadota > Gammaproteobacteria > Pseudomonadales > Pseudomonadaceae > Pseudomonas > Pseudomonas sp. McL0111. The sequence goes on from NZ_CP199585.1 coordinate 3,208,121, forward strand.
TCTGGTAGGGAATTTCCTCAGTCTTGATTGCAGCTTGAGTGAGGCTGCTTAACGTCAGCAAGGCGAGGGTGAGGAACAGGCGCATGGTCGGTCTCCTTATCGAAAGTGGTCAAAACAGCCTAGTCGATTTGATTCGACAGAGGTTCAAGGAACGTTCAGGGGCGGTACAGGGGGCGGACAGTAACCTAGTGCCATACTCAAACCGTGCCGTGTTGTTTGAACAACTGCTGCTGGATCACAGACCACGCCAAACGTCTGACTTCGCCAGCTCGCACAATGGCATTAGACTGCGTCAGGAGTTCCTGGCAGTCAGCCTTGTGCGAGTGAAGATTCGGCGATTCCACAGGTACGCTGTTGGAGATTCTGATTTACCCGGGAGAGCGTTATGAAATTGTTGGTCGTCGAAGATGAAGCGCTGTTGCGCCATCACCTGCAAACCCGTCTCACGGAGAGCGGCCACGTGGTCGAAGCCGTGGCCAATGCGGAGGAGGCGCTGTACCAGACCGGTCAGTTCAACTTTGACCTGGCGGTGATCGACCTCGGTCTGCCGGGCATGGGTGGCCTCGATCTGATCCGTGAACTGCGCTCTGGCGGCAAGAGTTTTCCGATCCTGATTCTCACCGCGCGTGGCAACTGGCAGGACAAGGTCGAAGGCCTGGCCGCCGGCGCCGACGACTATGTGGTCAAGCCGTTCCAGTTCGAAGAACTCGAAGCGCGACTGAATGCGCTGCTGCGTCGCTCCAGCGGTTTTACCCAATCGACCATCGTTGCCGGCCCGCTGTTGCTCGACCTCAATCGCAAGCAGGCTTCGCTCGACGAACAGCCACTGGCGCTGACCGCATACGAATACCGCATCCTTGAATACCTGATGCGCCATCACCAGCAAGTGGTGCCCAAGGATCGCCTGATGGAGCAGCTCTACCCGGACGACGACGAGCGCGATCCGAACGTGATCGAAGTGCTGGTCGGGCGCTTGCGCCGCAAGCTCGAAGGCCCCGCCGGGTTCAAGCCGATCGATACCGTGCGTGGTCTGGGCTACTTGTTCAATGAGCGCTGCACTTGATCCGTTCGCTACGCGTTCGGCTAATGCTTGCCGCCACCACGTTGGCGGTGTTGTTCATGCTCGCGTTGCTCCCGGCAATGCAGGGTGCTTTCAGTCTGGCGTTGCAGGATTCGATCGAGCAACGCCTGGCCTCTGATGTGACCACGCTGATTTCCGCCGCTCGCATTGAAAATGGCCGGCTGGTGATGCCGGCGCAGTTGCCCGATGAGCGCTACAACCTGACTGATGGCCGGTTGCTCGGCTACATCTATGACCGTGAAGGTCATCTGGTCTGGCGTTCCAAAGGCACGCAGGAAGAGCAGATCAACTACAAACCGCGCTACGACGGAAAGGGCAACGAGTTTGCGCGGATTCGCGAAGCCAGTGGTCAGGAGTTCTTCGTCTACGACGTCGAAGTCAAACTGCTCGGCGGCAAGAGCGCTGCCTACAGCATTGTCGCGCTGCAACCGGTGCGCGAATACGAATCCACCCTTGAAGGCCTGCGCGAGAATCTCTATCTGGGGTTCGGCGCGGCTTTGCTGGTGTTGCTGGCGTTGCTGTGGATCGGTTTGACCTGGGGCCTTAAAGCCTTGCGTCGATTGAGTCAGGAACTCGATGAAATCGAAGGCGGTACCCTTGAGAGTCTCAGCGAGCAGCATCCGCGCGAGTTGCTGCGTCTGACCGGTTCGCTTAACCGTTTGCTGCACAGTGAGCGTCAGCAGCGCAGTCGTTATCGTGATTCTCTGGATGATCTGGCGCATAGCCTGAAAACGCCGCTGGCGGTGTTGCAGGGGGTCAGTGAAGACATGGCGCAGCGTCCTGAGGATCGGGATCAGGCCTGGGTGTTGCAATCGCAGATCGAGCGGATGAGCCAGCAGATCAGTTATCAGTTGCAGCGGGCCAGTTTGCGTAAAAGTGGTCTGGTGCGACATCAGGTGCGGCTGCAACCGGTGTTGAAAAGTCTGTGCGATACGCTGGACAAGGTTTATCGCGACAAGCGGGTGCGGGTGGCGTTTGATTTGCCGGAACATTGTTATGTGCCGATCGAGCAGGGTGCTTTGTTGGAGATGATGGGGAATTTGCTGGAGAACGCTTATCGGCTGTGTCTTGGTGAGGTGCGCATCAGTGTGCGTGAGAGCCTGGCCGGGGTTGAGTTGTGTATTGAGGATGATGGGCCGGGGGTGCCGCCGAATCAGCGGGCGCGGATTCTTGAGCGTGGTGAGCGGCTGGATCGGCAGCATCCGGGGCAGGGGATCGGGTTGGCGGTGGTGAAGGATATTATCGAGAGTTATAACGCGAAGTTGATGTTGGGGGACTCGCCGATGGGGGGGGCTGCGTTTCGGATTCATTTTCCGGCGGTTTGAGACTTGGCGGCCTTTGGGCCGACCATGCTCTTGGGGTTTTGGGTGTATATCCGTTGCTTCGGTAGCTGCGGCTGGCGGTTTCGCTTTTACAGCGACTCACTTTGGCAAACGCCGGAGTGCCGGCCCAGCCCAAAGTAAGCAAAGGTCTGGGCCCCAACGTTCGGCCCGCTCGCTGGGGCTCGGGGTTCCTTCGCTCCGGGTTTCATCCGGGGGGATCGCCTACGGTTTGCTGCGCTGCACCTCCTCTCGATCTGTTTGGCTCCGCCAAACGGCGCTGCGCGCCTCCCCCCGGATGAATCCCTCCACTCAGCCTGCCGACGGGGCCATGTGGATCAAGGTCAAGAGCACAGTCGAGCTAACGCTCATTCTGTGAGTGGTTAAAAGCGGCGCGGGGCTGCTGGAGTGAGCCTGCTCGCGATGGCGGCCTGACAGCCGACCTGTCTCTATATGATGTACCCAATCCCTGTGGGAGCTGGCTTGCCAGCGAAGGCGACCTGCCATCCAACCATTCTCTATCAGATACACATCAATCATGTAGGAGTGAGCCTGCTCGCGATGACGGCCTGACAGCCGACCATTTCCTGTCAGATGTAAATCAATCCTTGTGGGAGCTGGCTTGCCAGCGATGGCGGCCTGCCAGCCAACCATTCTCTATCAGATACACATCAATCCTGTGGGAGTGAGCCTGCTCGCGAAGACTGCCTTTCAGCCAATCAATCTCTGTCAGATGCACCCCTCCTCATTGCTCCTGTGCCCGATAAGCCCCCGGTGTCAGCCCCGTCCATTTCTTGAACGCCCGGTGAAACGCCGAAGGTTCTGAAAATCCCAGCTGCTCGGCGATCTGTTGCAACGACAGATCCGCCCGTCCCAAATGGTAGATGGCGATATCCCGCCGCAGTTGATCCTTCAGTTCCTGAAAACTCGTTCCTTCCTCACGCAAATGCCGGCGCAGGGTCTGTGGGCTGATGTGCAGATGGGCCGCCACTGCTTCCAGATCCGGCCAGCGTGCGCTGTCGCTGCTGAGCAAGCGGCGCAGGCGGCTGCTGAGGCTGTCGCCGTCGTCCGGGCGTGAAAGCAGGTCGGCGGGGGAGCGTTCGAGGAAGTGTTTGAGGGTGCGTTCGTCCTGCAAAAGGGGCATGTGCAGGTAGCGGCTGTGGAACAGCAGGCTGCTCTGGTCCGTGGAGAAACTCATGGGGCAGGGGAACAGCAGGTCGTATTCGGCGCCGTGGGCGGGTTTCGGGTAGCTGAATGTCACTTGTTCCAGGCGGATTCGCTGGCCGATCAGCCAACTGCCGAGGCGATGCCAGATCACTAGCAGGCTTTCGCTGAGGAAGTGATCCGGGTCCCGGAACGTTGAATCATCAAGGCTCAGGCGCACCCATTCGTCTTCGCGGGTGAGGCTCAGGCGCGGGGCTTCGGGGAATAGGCTATAAAACAATAAGCCGCGTTGCAGAGCCTTTTCCAGATTGCGGCAATGAATCGAGGCATGGCACATCATGGCGAAGCTGCCGGGTTTGCTCGGCGCGTTGCCGAAACCCAGGTATTCGTCGTCCAGTGCCAGCCACAGGCTCTGGATCAGGCGGGTGAACTGTTCCGGGGCGATGCGCGCGCGTGGTTCGTCGAGCAACTCGGGGCTGATCCCCAGTTGCAGCAGCAGGCCCGAGTAGTCGAACCCCGAGCGGCGTGCGCCACCGAGGGCGGCACGGGCGAAATGGCTGGCGATGGTGCGTTCACGCATAAGCGGCAAATCCTTCCTCTGGCGCCGGATCTTAGCTGTGGGTTGGCGATGGCAACAAGGCGGATTTCCGCCAAATTGTAGGACGAGGTTCGGTGAGTTGGCGGAAATCCGCCACTCTCGGGTAACCGGATAGCGACACAGAAAGCGCTGTAACCCCTGATGTCAAAAGGCTTGCAGCGAAATGCACCAAAGTGGCACGAGGTTTGCGATAAGAGCGACAGAAGCGTGCGTCGAGCCTGTCCGGAAAGCGCCGCTCGAACAACAAATCCCTCCAGTGCAGGAGGGTTCGCAATTCAGGTTTCGCCAGCAACAGATGGATGTTGCGCGCGGAGCTCTTGAGGAAACTTGCAATGACGACTCGTCAGCCACTCTACAAATCCCTGTATTTCCAGGTGATCGTCGCAATCATCATCGGTATTGCGCTCGGTCACTACTACCCGCAGTTCGGCGTGGCCGTAAAGCCGCTGGGTGACGGGTTCATCAAACTGATCAAAATGATCATCGCCCCAATCATCTTCTGCACCGTGGTCAGCGGCATCGCCGGCATGCAGAGCATGAAGTCGGTCGGCAAGACTGGCGGTTATGCACTGCTGTACTTCGAAATCGTTTCGACCATCGCTTTGCTGGTCGGCCTGCTCGTGGTCAACATCGTGCAACCGGGCAACGGCATGCACATCGACGTCGCTACCCTCGACGCCTCGAAAGTCGCCTCTTACGTGGCTGCTGGCGCTGATCAGAGCGTTGTCGGCTTCCTGCTCAACGTGATCCCGACCACCATCGTCGGCGCGTTCGCCACTGGTGACATCCTGCAAGTGCTGATGTTCTCGGTGATCTTCGGTTTCGCCCTGCATCGCCTGGGCGCCTACGGCAAGCCGCTGCTGGACTTCATCGATCGCTTCGCCCACGTCATGTTCAACATCATCAACATGATCATGAAGCTCGCGCCAATCGGTGCCTTCGGTGCGATGGCGTTCACCATCGGTGCCTACGGTGTCGGCTCGCTGGTGCAGCTGGGTCAACTGATGATCTGCTTCTACATCACTTGCCTGTTGTTCATCCTGATCGTGCTGGGCGGTATCGCTCGCGCTCACGGTTTCAGCGTGCTGAAGATGATCCGCTACATCCGTGAAGAACTGCTGATCGTACTGGGTACTTCCTCGTCGGAATCGGTTCTGCCGCGCATGCTGATCAAGATGGAGCGTCTGGGGGCGAAGAAGTCGGTAGTGGGTCTGGTGATCCCGACCGGTTACTCGTTCAACCTCGACGGTACTGCGATCTACCTCACCATGGCGGCCGTGTTCATTGCCCAGGCAACTGACACCCACATGGACATCACTCACCAGATCACCCTGCTGGTGGTGTTGCTGCTGTCCTCCAAAGGCGCTGCCGGTGTGACCGGTTCGGGCTTCATCGTGCTGGCGGCAACGCTGTCGGCAGTTGGCCACCTGCCGGTTGCCGGTCTGGCGCTGATCCTCGGTATCGACCGCTTCATGTCCGAAGCGCGTGCCCTGACCAACCTGGTGGGTAACGCCGTTGCCACCATCGTTGTTGCCAAGTGGGTAAAAGAGCTGGACACCGATGTACTGCAATCCGAGCTCGCCTCGGGCGGTCGCGGTATCGTTGACACCCGCGTTGACGACGACCTGGGTGTGGCCGAAGGCCCAACCCCGAGTAACGTGAAGTAAACGATTGGTAATACCTTGTGGCGAGGGAGCTTGCTCCCGCTGGGTCGCAAAGCGGCCCCGCTCTTTAAGGACGGGCCTGCTGCGCAGTCCAGCGGGAGCAAGCTCCCTCGCCACAGATGTACAGAAAACCTGCTTCGGCAGGTTTTTTATTGCCTGCGATTTGAGCGCAACGGTCACTGCCGCTGATGGATTCGGTGATTGCTGCATGGGCATGTGCTGCCTAGGCTGAGTGCATCGCCCAAGGAGATCGCCCATGTCTGCACCGCTGGCCTCACTGAAGATTCTGGATTTCTCGACCCTGCTACCGGGGCCGTTCGCCTCGCTGTTGCTGGCAGACATGGGCGCCGAGGTGCTACGTATCGAGTCGCCGGCCCGCCTCGATCTGCTGCGGGTGCTGCCGCCCCACGACGGCGGAATATCCGCCAGCCACGCGTATCTGAACCGCAACAAGCGCAGTCTGGCGCTGGATCTGAAACAGCCCGAGGCGCTGGACGTGGTCAAGCAGTTGCTGGGCGATTACGACATCGTCCTCGAACAATTTCGACCCGGAGTGATGGAGCGTTTGGGCCTGGGCTACGAGGCGCTGAAAGCGATCAATCCGCAGCTGATTTACGTCTCGATCACCGGCTACGGCCAGACCGGGCCGTACAAGGATCGCGCCGGGCACGACATCAACTATCTGGCGTTGGCCGGGCTCTCCAGCTACACCGGCCGCGCCGACAGCGGGCCGTTGCCGTTGGGCATGCAGGTGGCGGATGTCGCGGGTGGCTCGCTGCACGGGGTGATCGGTCTGCTGGCGGCGGTGATTGCCCGGCAGCAAACCGGGCAGGGCACGCATCTGGACGTGAGCATGACCGACTGCGCATTCAGCCTGAACGCCATGGCCGGTGCCGGCTATCTGGCCTGCGGCGAGGAGCCGGGCCGGGAAGACCAGATGCTCAATGGAGGCAGTTTTTACGATTACTACCGCTCGCTCGATGGGCGCTGGATGTCGGTGGGCAGTCTGGAACCGGGGTTCATGCAGCAATTGTGTACGGCGTTGGGACGGCCGGAACTGGCGGCGCAGGGCTTATCACCGAAACCCGAGCAGCAGCGGGCGTTGAAAGAGGCATTGAAAGTCGAGTTTGAGAAGCATGACTTTGCCGAACTGTGCGAGTTGTTTGCCGGGGTTGATGCGTGTGTCGAGCCGGTGCTGAACTTGAGCGAGGCGGTGCAGCACCCGCAGTTGCAGGCGCGGGAGTTGATGACGCAAGTGCCGCGTGGGGACGGTACGACGCAGGCGCAGATGGCTTGCCCGCTGAAGTTTTCCGAAGCGTTGCCGGCGCCACGGCATGTCGGGGCGGTGCTGGGGCAGCATACGGATCAGGTGTTGCGGGAGTTGGGGTTCAGTGCTGAGCGGATTGCTGAACTGCGTCGGGCCAGGATAGTTCTTTAGCGTCAATGCCGGCCTCATCGCTGGCAAGCCAGCTCCCACAGGTTTTTGTGTGAACAGCCCGGACATTGTGGGAGCTGGCCTGCCAGCGATAGCGGTGTGTCAGCCAGCAAATATTTTGAATGTACCGACGCCATCGCGAGCAGGCTCGCTCCCACAGGTTTTGTGGTGTGAGCACAGCATTCAGCTTCGCCACGGACATTGTGGGAGCTGGTCTGCCAGCGATAGCGGTGTGTCAGCCAGCAAATATTTTGAAGGTACCGACGCCATCGCGAGCAGGCTCGCTCCCACAGGTTTTGTGGTGTGAGCACAGCATTCAGCTTCGCCACGGACATTGTGGGAGCTGGCCTGCCAGCGATAGCGGTGTGTCAGCCAGCAAATATTTTGAATGTACCGACGCCATCGCGAGCAGGCTCGCTCCACAGGTTTTGTGGTGTGAGCACAGCATTCAGCTTCGCCACGGACATTGTGGGAGCTGGCCTGCCAGCGATAGCGGTGTGTCAGCCAGCAAATATTTTGAATGTACCGACGCCATCGCGAGCAGGCTCGCTCCCACAGGTTTTGTGGTGTGAGCACAGCATTCAGCTTCGCCACGGACATTGTGGGAGCTGGCCTGCCAGCGATAGCGGTGTGTCAGTCAGCTGAGATTTTGAATGTACCGACGCCATCGCGAGCAGGCTCGCTCCCACAGGTTTTGTGGTGTGAGCACAGCATTCAGCTTCGCCACGGACATTGTGGGAGCGGGCTTGCCCGCGATAGCGGTGTGTCAGTCAGCAAATATTTTGAATGTACCGACGCCATCGCGAGCAGGCTCACTCCCACAGGTTTTGTGGTGTGAGCACAGCATTCAGCTTCGCCACGGACATTGTGGGAGCTGGTCTGCCAGCGATAGCGGTGTGTCAGCCAGCAAATATTTTGAAGGTACCGACGCCATCGCGAGCAGGCTCGCTCCCACAGGTTTTGTGGTGTGAGCACAGCATTCAGCTTCGCCACGGACATTGTGGGAGCTGGCCTGCCAGCGATAGCGGTGTGTCAGCCAGCAAATATTTTGAAGGTACCGACGCCATCGCGAGCAGGCTCACTCCTACAGGTTTTGTGGTGTTAACACAGCATCCAGCCAAGCCACGGACATTGTGTGCGGGCTTGCCCGCGATGAGGCCAGCCGCTACACCACAAACCTTCTATTCGACTCGCATCTCGCCTGTGAACACCAGCGTACTGCGACAGCGCCGGCACAAATACCGCCGCCCCTTGCTCACCAGCCCATGACGCTGCGCCGAGAACGGAAAATCACTGTCCACGCACGGACATTTATAGATATAGCGCGTCACGCTGCGGCGCTTGATTGCGTAGGTGTGGCACCGATCCGGCGGTAGTTCATAGACCCCGCGCATGATCAATTGCCACTCCTCGCCGTGCGGCTGGATGCGGTCGCCGAACAGTTGATGGGCGATCAGGTGTGCGACTTCGTGGGCCACGGTTTGCTTGAGGAAGTGATCGGTGTTTTCCCGGTACAGCTGCGGATTGAAGCGCAGCAGATTCTCGTGCAAATGCGCGACTCCGGCTTTTTGCCCGCGCAGCTTGAGGCTCACCACAGGGCGTTGGAAATGACGTTTGAAAAAGGATTCAGCGAGTTGGTAACAGTCTTCGACGCGGGTATTGAGTTGCTCGGGCATGCTTGATGGATCTCCAGAGCTTGCGAGTATGCCGCAACCCCGAGGCGTTGCGAATCGCCAAACTGCCGAATGGTCATGGTGTTTCTGCGTGAACATGAGAAGGCCGCCTTGCGGCGGCCTGTGTTGGCGGATCTTGTTTTTCTCAGGCTTGCCAGCTAGTTGGTGTAGACGGGCCCCACGCCCAGTCCCCAGACGATCACGGTGAACGCCATGATGGCCACCAGCACCACCAGACCTACCGCCAGCACCGAGCTGGAAAACAGGAACCCCTCATCCGAAGGGATGTTCATAAAGGTCGGCAGCCCGACATACAGCAGATAAACCGTGTAGCAGATGGCCGCCGTGCCGACGATCATCCCCAGCCACATATGCGGATACAGCGCCGCCAGCCCGCCGACGAACAACGGGGTTGCGGTGTAGGTGGCGAACGCGACGCAACGGGCCAGACTCGGGTTGGCGTCATAAGTGCGCGCCATCCAGTGCACGAAGGCACCCATGACTGCGACTCCGCCGAGCATTGCCAGGTACGACATGACGGTCATCCACACCGCGCTTTCGACGGTGAGCATCACCGGTGCGCGATTGCCGATGACCCAGCCGACCTGAGTGGTGCCGATAAACGCCGAGACAGCGGGGATCGCCGCCAGTATCAGCGTGTGCGTCAGGTACATGTGGCTGATGCTTTCCTCTTGGTCGCCACGGATTTCTTTCCATTCCTGATCGGGGTGGGTAAAGAGTCCCACTACGTGATGGATCATGCCAGTCACTCCTCTTGTTATTGCCATCGCCCCCCAACGGAGCGCCTACGGGCCAAGGTGGCCGAGCAAATTCAGGTCTTTGGATGTGTGCGACCTTATGTCGCAGTATAGAAAGGACTTAACCGCACAGGTATTAGGGGCTTAGAGCAAATCGCGCTGTAAACACAGGGCTTAATCGCCGTGAGGTCTTGCAGTGGTACGTGAAACTGTGGCGAGGGGATTTATCCCCGTTCGGCTGCGTAGCAGTCGCCAATCCATTACAGCAGTTTGTCAGTCGAATCGAGTTTTAGGGTTTGTGGGGGCGGCTTCGCCGCCCAACGGGGATAAATCCCCTCGCCACGGGTTTCTTTGCGTATTCAAAAGCACAGACCCACGGCCCTTCGCCCTCAGGCGGTTTTTGCGTAAAATGCCGCCTTTCGTCACACCTCACGGATCTCGCGTCATGGGCACTCTTACGGTCAACCAGAACAAACTGCAAAAGCGCCTGCGCCGCCTGGCCGGTGAAGCGGTCGCCGACTTCAACATGATTGAAGACGGCGACAAGGTCATGGTCTGCCTGTCCGGGGGCAAGGACAGTTACACCATGCTCGACGTGCTGATGCACCTGCAGAAGGTTGCACCGATCAAGTTCGAGATCGTCGCCGTGAACATGGACCAGAAGCAGCCGGGTTTCCCCGAGCACGTGCTGCCGGCCTACCTCAAAGAGTTGGGCGTCGAGTACCACATCGTGGAGAAAGACACTTATTCGGTGGTCAAGGAACTGATCCCGGAAGGCAAGACCACCTGCTCGCTGTGCTCGCGCCTGCGCCGTGGCACGCTGTACACCTTCGCCGACGAAATCGGCGCGACCAAGATGGCCCTCGGTCACCATCGCGATGACATCGTCGAGACGTTCTTCCTCAATATGTTCTTCAACGGCAGTCTCAAGGCGATGCCGCCGAAGCTGCGCGCCGATGACGGGCGCAACGTGGTGATTCGTCCGCTGGCCTACTGCAACGAGAAAGACATTCAGGCGTACTCGGACTTCAAAGAGTTCCCGATCATCCCGTGCAACCTTTGCGGTTCGCAGGAAAACCTGCAGCGTCAGGTGGTCAAGGACATGCTGCAGGACTGGGATCGCAAGACCCCGGGCCGAACTGAAAGCATTTTCCGCAGTCTGCAGAACGTGATCCCGTCGCAACTGGCCGACCGTAACCTGTTCGACTTCACCAGCCTGAAGATCGACGAGAGCGCCGCTTCGCGCTTCGTCAACATAGTGAACCTCTAAACACCATCCCTGTGGGATCGAGCTTGCTCGCGAAGGCTCCGTGTCAGCCGACATCAATGTTGAATGACACGGAGCCTTCGCGAGCAAGCTCGATCCCACATTAAGTTCTTCGTTTTACTTATCAGGAGAGGGCATGCGCGATTACAAGTGGCTGCACGAATACTGTCTGAACCGCTTCGGTTCGGCAGCTGAACTGGAAGCCCATCTGCCCGTTCCCAAGACCCCGGCGCAATTGCGCAAGATCAGCGACGACCGTTATTTGTCGACCATGGCCCTGCGCGTGTTTCGCGCCGGGCTCAAGCACAGTCTGGTGGACGCCAAGTGGCCGGCCTTCGAAGAAGTGTTCTTCAAGTTCGACCCGGAAAAAGTCGTACTGATGAGCGCCGAACACCTTGAACGCCTGATGCAGGACGCGCGGATCATCCGCCACCTGGGCAAGCTCAAGAGCGTGCCGCGCAATGCGCAGTTCATCCTTGATGTCGAGAAGGAGAAGGGTAGTTTCGGCGCGTTGATCGCTGACTGGCCGGTGACCGATATCGTCGGTCTGTGGACGTACCTGAAAAAGCACGGTCATCAATTGGGCGGGCTGTCGGCGCCACGATTTTTGCGCATGGTTGGCAAGGATACGTTTGTGCCGAGTTACGACGTGGTCGCGGCGCTGAACGCGCAGAAGATCGTCGACAAGGCGCCGACCAGTCAGCGCGATCTGGCGGCGGTGCAGGCGGTGTTCAACCAATGGCATGAAGAGAGCGGTGGGCGGCCGATGAGCCAGATCTCGATGATGCTGGCCTATACCGTCAATCATTGAGACCGAGCCGCTCCAATCGCCAGCAGGCTGGCTCCCACATTGGATCTGCGATGTTCACAGATCCCCTGTGGGAGCGAGCTTGCTCGCGAAGACTTTCTGTCAGGCGACGGCAATCTCGCCTTCGCCCGCCAGTTTGCGGTTCAACTGATACCGCCACCGCACATACAGCAGCGCCGAGCAGAACACCGCCAGGCTGACAATCATCTCCAGCACACCAAACAACTGCCGGCTCGGGTCATACGCCGCCAGTGCGCCTTTGATGAAATACAGATTCACCACAAAGCACATCCACGAATGCCCGCGCGCGCTGCCCATGATCATCCCCGGAGCGAGGACGATCCACGGTATCAACTCGACCAGCAGAATCACCCATGGTCGGGCGCCATGCAGGTCGGCGAAGATCAGGTAGTAAGCAGCGAGCAGCCCGGCGAGGCCGAAAAAGCACAGCAGGCTGATGATCCGCATGGCTTTCACTCGCGGTTCAAGCCATTCGACCGAGGGCAGGATTTTCGGCTTCTTCGCCATATCAGCCCACCAGTTTCTGAGCGGTTTTCGCCAGGCGCAGACCCAGTGCGCGACACAGTGCGATTTCGTGCTGGTCGAGGCCGCTTTTGCCGTCAGCCCCGGCATGGTGGCTGGCGCCATACGGCGTGCCGCCGCCCTGGGTTTCGAGCAACGCCGACTCGCTGTAAGGCAGGCCGGTGATCAGCATGCCGTGGTGCAGCAGCGGCAGCATCATCGACAGCAGAGTGGTTTCCTGACCGCCGTGCAGGCTGGCGGTGGAGGTGAACACACCGGCCGGTTTGCCGACCAGGGCGCCGGTCAGCCACAGGTTGCTGGTGCCGTCTAGGAAGTATTTGAGCGGCGCGGCCATGTTGCCGAAACGGGTCGGGCTGCCGAGCGCCAGACCGGCGCAGTTTTTCAAATCATCAAGCGTGGCGTAGAGCGGGCCATCTGCCGGGATGTCGGGCGACACCGCTTCGCACTCGGTGGAAATCGCCGGCACGGTACGCAGGCGCGCTTCGAGCCCGGCCTGTTCAACGCCCCGGGCAATTTGCCGGGCCATCTCGTTGGTCGAGCCACTGCGGCTGTAATACAGAATCAGAATGTAGGGCGCGCTCACGGCAGCAACTCCAGCACGTTTTCCGGTGGACGACCGATCACGGCTTTGTCGCCGACTTCGAGAATCGGCCGCTCCATCAGTTTCGGGTGTTCAGCGATGGCGGCGATCAGTTGCGCCTCGCTGAGGCTGCTGTCGGCCAGTTGAAGCATTTTGTATTCATCTTCCCCGGTGCGCAGCAGTTGCCGTGCGCTGATGCCGAGCTTGCCCAGCAGCGCCTTGATTTGACCTGCATCCAGCGGGGTTTCGAGGTAACGCACCACGTTCGGCGCCAGGCCTCGGGCCTCAAGCAGTTCGAGCGCACCGCGGGATTTCGAGCAGCGCGGGTTGTGATAAAGCGTCAGATCGGTCATGGCGGGTCGCTTCTGGCGTAAAGTGACGGCTATTCTAACTGTGCAGCGCGCAATCCTGAACCGTGGGAGGCGATGGGTCGCAGGCGCAATCAATTTTTCACAAGGAACACGACATGACACGGCGATTGGCAGCGGCATTGACGATAATCGGGGCGTTGATGCTGGGGGGCTGCGGTAACGACTATGGTATCGACCAGAATGGCCAGAAGGTCGCTTCCGAGCGTCTCGACAAGCAATGGGTAGTGGTCAACTACTGGGCCGAATGGTGCGGCCCGTGCCGGACTGAAATCCCGGAACTCAACCATTTGGCTGATGAACTCAAGAGCAAGAACGTCGGCGTGTTCGGGGTCAATTTCGATAACGTGCAGGGCGAAGAACTGAAGAGCGCCAGTGAAAAACTGGGCATCAAGTTCACCGTGCTGGCGCAAGACCCTGCAGAGCTGTTCGACCTGCCGCGCAGCGAAGCATTGCCTGTGACGTACATCATCGACAACAAGGGCAAGGTGCGTGAGCAGATGATGGGCGAGCAGACGGCGGCGGGAGTGTTGGCGAAGCTTGAGGCGTTGCAGGCGACCAAGTAAGTCGCATGTTTTCTTGCTTGGTGCTTCTGTGGTGAAGGGGTAAATCTCCTTCACCACAAAGGCTCTGACTGGTTGATAGAGGGGGTTAACCCTCTTCCAGCCACCAGCGCAAAGGCTTGCCTTCAGCCGGCCAGAAGCGCATCTGCTCGATCGGCGAAATGTCCCAGCGTTGCACCCCTTCGAGGGCTTGCAGGAAGCGTTGTTCCTGCTCCATCAGTGCCGGGGCGCAGAGTTTGCGGGTCTTGCCGATCTTGCCGAAGCTCAGCTTGTCGCCATCCAGCGTGTACGGCGCGAACCAATGATTGCAGCCGCCGTTGCCGTAGGCGCGACCGTCATCGCCCAGGGTCACGGTCAGATGGCTGTAATCCATCAGTGGCCGCTCGCCGATCCATTCCAGAATGTAGCTGCGGTTCTGTTGCAGTTGCACCGGTTCTGCGGCGCAACCCACCAGTGCGGCACCGACCAGAGCGGTCAGGGCAAGGCGTTTCATCACGCAGGCTCCTGACATTTCGGGCAGACATGCTTCTCGCCAACGGCTTTCCAGCCGAGCTCGGCGATGCGCGCAGTGGCGGCGACTTTTTCAGCCGGTTTGCCAAGCTTGGCGTCTACCGCGAATTCAAAGCTCAGCTCTTTCGCGCAGCTGTCGCAGTTGACCTGCCAGGTGTGGATCGCCAGTTCGCCAAACACCGGGCCGGTGGTCATTGCTGTCCATTGGCCGGGCGGGTTGATCAGATGGCGCACGGTCTCGACGGTCAGGCGCATGGACAAGTCCTTGCTGCCTTTGAGGGTGACCAACAGCGCATCACCGATGCGGATCGAGCCACCGTTGCCGGTGACCTGATAGCGGCCCGGTACGAGGGCGCGGCATTCGGTGAGGGTGTGTTGCGGGTTCATCAGGTTGTAGCGGAAATCGTGTTCGACCATGGGTCCTCCAAATATGCGCGACATGCTAGCACGGGCGGGATTACAGGATGGCGCGCGCTTGCGACCTTCGATCAGGTTCAAATCGACTCGCGCTCATGGCAAACTGCCGCCCTTGACTCTGAAGGAACGGAAACATGGCGCTGATTGAATGTTATGAATGCAAACGCAGCATCAGCTCGCAAGCGACTGCGTGCATCCATTGCGGGGCTCCGATGGCGGAGCAGCCGATCGAGCAATCGCCAGTTCCAGTCGCAGCGCCGCCACAGGCCGCTGCCGCAGCGCCAGGTGCTTCGACGATTTCCTTTGGCAGCCTGCCACGCAACAAAGCTGTCCCCGAGGCTTACGTCGCGCCTGCCGAATCCGAGACGAAAGCCGTTCCTGTTGCCGTTGGCCGTCGCCGTCGGACGCAAGCCGCCGAGCCGGTTCAGCCGCTAGTGAATGCCGATGGCTCGCGCCCGGTGGAAGGCTGGTTGAAGATCATGGCGTTTCTGATGCCAATGATTTTTGTCTGGTTCCTGCTGCGTTCCGGGCATTCGCTGAAGCAGCGCGTGATCGGCTTCGGCTGGCTCGGCCTGCTGATCCTGTGTGTAGCGATCACCCCGACGCCACCGCCGGTCTGATCGCCGACAATTCAGCCCTCGACCTGGTTCTGCGGCGTACCTGCCGCCCAGGTCGCGATGTTGTGCAGCGTGGTTGCGGCAATCGCGCCCAGCGCTTCGTGAGTCAGAAAAGCCTGATGCGCCGTGACGATCACGTTCGGGAATGTCAGCAACCGCGCCAGCACATCGTCCTGCAACGGCAGATCCGAGCGATCCTCGAAAAACAGCTGCGCCTCTTCTTCATACACATCCAGTCCCAGATAACCCAATTGGCCATCCTTCAGCGCATCGATCAGCGCCGGGGTATCCACCAGACCGCCGCGCCCGGTGTTGATCAGCATTGCGCCCGGCTGCGTGTGCGCCAGTGATTCGCGGTTGATCAGGTGTTTGCTCTGTTCGTTGAGCGGGCAGTGCAGGCTGATGATTCGTGACTGCGCGAGCAGTTCCGGCAGACTCAGATAGCGCGCCCCCAGAGCCAGAACCTCCGGGTTTGGAAAAGGATCGTAAGCCAGCAATTCACAGCCGAAACCGTGCATGATTTTCGCGAACGTGGCGCCGATCTGTCCGGTGCCGACGATGCCCACAGTCTTGCCCACCAGATCAAAACCCGTCAGCCCGTGCAGGGTGAAATCGCCTTCACGAGTGCGGTTGTAGGCGCGGTGCAGGCGCCGGTTGAGTGCGAGGATCAGCGCGACCGCGTGTTCGGCCACGGCATGCGGCGAATAGGCGGGCACCCGCACCACCGCCACGCCGAGGCGTTTTGCTGCGACCAGATCGACATGGTTGTAGCCCGCCGAACGCAGGGCGATCAGTCGCGTACCGCCCGCTGCCAAGCGTTCCAGCACTGGGGCGCTGAGATCATCGTTGATAAACGGGCAGACCACTTCATGCTGCTCGGCCAGTGCCACGGTGTCGAGACTCAGTCGGGCCGGTTGAAAGTGCAGTTCGATATCGGCCGGACAATTGGCGGCGAGGAAGCTGTCGCGGTCGTAGGTCTGGCTACTGAAAACGATCGTGCGCATGAAATCCTCCTGGAGCAACGACTCGGGCAGAAATCACCCGCGAACACTTTAGCTGCGTATGCGTTTAGCGGCATTGCCGTGGATCAGGCGCTGATCTTCGCCTGTGTGGCCAGACGATTGATCGCCCGTTCCAGTTCATCCAGTGCCTGCGTTGCTTTCGGATCGTCCTGTTTGAGCAGGGTTTCGCTGCGTTGGCAGGCCGCGCGCAATTGCGGCACGCCGCAGTAACGCGTGGCGCCGTGCAGGCGATGCACGCGTTCGATCAAGGCGTTTTGATCGTTGCTGTCGCGGGCAGTGCGGATCGCTTCGCGGTCGGCTTCCAGTGACGCCAGCAACATCGCCAGCATGTCCGCCGCCAAATCAGCCTTGCCCGCGGCCAGGCGCAGACCTTCGTCGTGGTCAAGTACCGGTAAATCATGACTGCCGATGGCGCTTTCGCTGGAGCGATCCGGTGCCTGATTGCGCAGGGCCAGGCCGGTCCACTTCAGTACGACCTGCGCCAGTTGCCGCTCGCTGATCGGTTTGGTCAGGTAGTCATCCATGCCGCTTTGCAGCAAGGCGCGTTTTTCGTTGGCCATGGCGTGGGCGGTGAGGGCGACAATCGGCAGCGGCGTGCAATGCCGTTCGCTTTCCCATTGGCGGATGGTTTCGGTGCTCTGGCGTCCGTCCATGCCGGGCATCTGCACGTCCATCAGCACCAGATCGAAAGATTCGGTCTGCACCGCTTTGACTGCGGCGTAACCGCTTTCCACCGCGAGCACCTTGGCGCCCATGTCTTCGAGCAAGGTCTGCACCAGCAACAGGTTGGCCGGGTTGTCGTCGACGCACAGCACTTTCGGCGGACGACTCGACAACGGTTCGTTCGGCTCGTTGCGGGTCTGGCGCGGATTGGCCAGATCCGACAAGGCACGCCGCAATTTACGCGTGCACGCCGGTTTGGCCTGGAGCTGACTGTGCGGGTTCGGCACCGAGAGGTGGAACAGAGTCTGCTCTGTGGTCGGGCAAAGCACCAGCACCTTGCAGCCGAGATGTTCCAGATCCCAGATATGTTGGTTCAAGCGCTCCGGGAGCATGTCGTTACTGGTGATGCCGAGCACGGCGAGGTCGATGGCCTGCTCGGTCTGGTGCGCGCCGGTAACGCCGTTGGTCAGGCTTTCCAGGGTATTGAAGGTGGTGACGTCGAGGCCGCAATCTTCCAGTTGATGCTGCAATGCCTGACGCGCCAGTTCGTGATTTTCCAGCACCGCCACGCGACGCCCGAGCAGCGGCGCGGACGGCAGATCGTCGGTGTCGTCACGGGTTTTCGGCAGGCTCAGGCTGATCCAGAATTCCGAACCTTCGCCCGGCGTACTGTCGACGCCGATCTCGCCGCCCATCTGTTCGATCAGGCGCTTGGAAATGACCAACCCGAGGCCGGTGCCGCCCGGCTGACGCGAGAGTGAATTGTCGGCCTGACTGAAGGCCTGGAACAGCGCCCGCACATCCTGACTCGACAAGCCGATGCCGGTGTCCTGAATGCTGATGCGCAACTGCACGCGATCCTCGTGTTCTTCTTCAAGCATGGCACGGGCGACTATGGTGCCTTCGCGGGTGAACTTGATCGCGTTGCTGACAAGGTTGGTGAGGATCTGCTTGAGGCGCAGCGGATCGCCGACCAGCGACAGCGGCGTGTCGCGATACACCAGACTGACCAGCTCAAGCTGTTTGGCGTGAGCCGCCGGGGCGAGGATGGTCAGGGTGTCCTGCAACAGATCGCGCAGGTTGAACGGAATGTGGTCGAGCACCAGTTTGCCGGCCTCGATCTTCGAGAAATCGAGGATCTCGTTGATGATCCCGAGCAAGCTGTCGGCGGACTTTTCGATGGTGCCCAGATAGTCGAGCTGGCGCGGGGTCAGTTCGCTTTTCTGCAATAGATGCGTGAAGCCGAGAATGCCGTTGAGCGGCGTGCGGATCTCATGGCTCATGTTGGCGAGGAACTCGGACTTGATCCGGCTCGCTTCCAGCGCCTCTTTGCGCGCCAGGTCGAGTTCGATGTTCTGGATCTCGATGGTTTCCAGATTCTGCCGCACGTCTTCGGTGGCTTGATCGACGCTGTGTTGCAGTTCTTCCTGAGCGTTTTGCAGGGTGCCGGCCATGCGGTTGATGCCGTCCGCCAGTTCATCCAGCTCCTGACTGCCGAGCGGCGGCAGGCGGGTTTCCAGGTGGCCGTCCTTGAGTTGCGCGACGGCGTGTTTGATCTGGCTCAGCGGATGGTTGATGGTGCGGCCCATGCGCAGTGCGAGCAGCGCCGCACCGGCGAGGCCTGCGCCAATCAACAGCAGACTGGCGAACAGACTGCGATAACCGCGCAGCAACATGCCATTGTGTGACAGCTCCAGTTCTACCCAGCCAAGCAATCGCTCGGATTCTGCGGGGATCAGTTCACCCGCCAGATTGCGGTGCTTACCCAGAACCGGCAGCAGATAACGGGTCGCGTCGTTACCGCTGCGGCGCAGCAGTTGCGCGCTGTCGCCGCTCGGCGCCTGATTGAGCATGGTCGGGCCGGCGTGGGCCAGCGGCGTGTGGTCGGGGGCGAGGAAGGTCACCGCGCGCACATCGGGCTGTTCGAGGGATTGGGTGGCGATGCGTTCGAGCAGTTCACTGTCGCCACGGCCCATGGCCGGGGCCACCAGCGGGGCCAGTTGCTCGGCGATCATTTCGCCGCGCTGCATCAATTGGGCTTGCAAGTCGGACTGTTGCGTCCAGGTGAAATAACCACCGAGCACCAACGCCATCAGGCTGGTGGGCAACAGGGTCAGCAACAATACGCGACCTTTGATTCCCAGTTTCTTGAGCACGCCCATCTCCCGCATCCAGCTGATATGTTGACTCAAACGTGCGTCCGGCACGTGACATTGGCGCAGTGTAGCGATTTGCTCGCGGGCAATCCTCGGAAAAATGCTGCCGTGGTACGTCTGTTTGCGAGCGCTCGTTTGTCCGACAGGTCAGCATTGGGTTGCCCGATGCTCGGCAATCTTGAATAATCGGCACAACTGAGAATTATTTGCAGATAGTCATGACTCTTGTCTCTGTTGGCCAGCCACGCATTCTTTCCATCGAAGACGACCCGGTGCTCGGAGCCTATGTTCACGAACATCTGGGGCGCAGCGGGTTTCAGGTGACCTGGTGCCAGAACGGTCAGGAAGGTCTGAACATGGCTCAGCGCCAGCCGTTCGACGTGGTGTTGATGGACATTTTGTTGCCGGGTTTGAACGGCCTCAAGGTGTTGACCCAGTTGCGCCAGAGCCAGTCGACGCCAGTGCTGTTGATGTCGGCACTGGGGGCCGAGGCTGATCGCATCAGCGGTTTCCGCCTCGGTGCCGATGACTATCTGCCCAAACCGTTCAGCATGGCCGAGCTGCATGTGCGGATCGAAGCGATTTTGCGCCGGGTCGCGCTGGATCGTCGTCCGGCGGCACTGGCCGAGCCGGTGGCGAGCGGCGCCTTGCGTTTCGACGACGAGGCTTGCGAAGTGTTTTACCGTGAGCAGCCCGCCGGTCTGACCCGCAGCGAATATCGCTTGCTGGAAACCCTGCATCGCAACGATGAAGAAGTGCTGAGCAAGGCCTTCCTTTATCAGCATGTCCTGCAACGCGGTTACGCAGCTCACGACCGCAGCCTCGACATGCACATCAGCCAGATCCGCCGCAAACTCAAAGCCATCGGCTACACCGAACGCGAAGTGCGCACGGTGTGGGGCAAAGGCTACGTGCTGAGTACGCCCGATGAAACTGTCTGACCTGCCGGGTCGGCATTCACTGTTCTGGAAACTGGCCTGCCTGCTGGTGGCGTTTTGTTTGCTGATGATCTGGCTGAGCTGGTCCTGGGGCCGCTATATGGAGGAACGCAACCAGTTCCTCTCTGACGAAGCGCGCGCAACCTTGTCGCGCTATGCCGCTGAAGCCGAGCAGGCGTGGCAGCGAGCCGAGCGTGACGGTATTGATAGCTGGTTGCAGAGCATGGAGCTGCGTGAAGCCGGTTGGGTCGGGGTGATCGGCGGCAATTTGCAGTCGCTGAGCAGCGATCCGCTGAATGAGCAGGAAACCCAGCACCTGACCTTCCTGCGTGGCCTCGACTGGCCGATTCACAAGCAGGGGCGACCATGGCTGCGGGTGCCGTTTCCTCAAGACCCGTCCGCCGGAATTTTGGTGATTGAACTGCCCGAGCGTTTTCTGCCGGGCAAGTATCGAGTGTTCTGGCGAGTCATCACCAACGGCGTGATTCCCGGTCTGTTCACCTTGCTGCTGTGTATCGGCCTGTACCGTTTGCTGGTGGTGCCGCTGAACAATCTGCGCGAGCAGGCCAACGCCTGGCGCGCTGACCAATTGAATGTGCGGCTGTCGAGCGGGATCACCCGGCGCCCGGACGAACTCGGTGAACTGGCCCGGGCATTCGATTCGATGTCCGAACGCTTGCAGTCCACGGTCTCCCTGCAACAACAATTACTGCGTGATCTCTCTCATGAACTGCGCACGCCGCTGAGTCGTCTGCGAGTGGCCAGTGAAAGCGAGCAGGATCTACTGCAATTGCGTGAGCGCATCGGCCGTGAAGTTGATGGCATGCAACGGCTGGTGGAAGACACTCTGCAACTGGCGTGGCTCGACACCGACCGCGCTCCGCTGCCGGACGAAGCGATCCAGATTCAGGCGCTGTGGGAAATGCTCACCGAAAACGCCTGCTATGAAAGCGGCTGGCCAAGTCTGCAATTGCAGTGCGCAGTGCCGTCCTCGTGCTGGGTGCGCGGCAACCTCAATACGTTGGCGCAAGCGCTGGAAAACATCCTGCGCAACGCCATTCGGCATTCACCCGAGGGCGGCATCGTGCGGCTGGACGGCCAGCGTGATGGTGATTTCTGGCACCTGTGGCTGGACGATCAGGGAGGCGGGGTGGATGGGCAGGAACTGGAACGGATCTTCGACCCCTTCACCCGACTCGACGGCTCGCGCCCCGGCAATGGCGGCTTCGGCCTCGGCCTGAGCATCGCGCGCAACGCGGTACAGCGCCAGGGCGGGACTATGTGGGCGCAGAACGTGCGTGGCGGGTTGCGGATGAATTTGCGCTTGGTGGCGGAGGGTGGTGTTGGCAGTCCCGGCCCCATCGCTGGCAAGCCAGCTCCCACAGTGGATCTCTATCAGCCACAAACCGTGTGAACCATTCGTAAGAATGTGTCAGCACTGCTGGCACTATTAATGAACAGCGCAACCTCTGTGGGAGCTGGCTTGCCAGCGATAGGGCCCTTGGCATCACCGCTAAACAAAAGTCGCACCACTGGCGCGACTTTTGATTCGCTTATTCCCAGAAACCATAAGCACCATACTTTGCGTGATATGGCCTGCGCGGGTTTGCCGGTATGATAGGCGCCCCCGCACGTCTGGATTGCGAATACGCCATGACCCTGCAGTACCCAACTATCGCCGATTGCGTCGGCAACACTCCGCTGGTGCGTTTGCAGCGCCTGCCCGGTGAAACCAGCAACACCCTGTTGCTCAAGCTCGAAGGGAATAACCCGGCGGGTTCGGTCAAGGACCGTCCGGCGCTGTCGATGATCACCCGTGCCGAATTGCGCGGGCAGATCCACGCCGGCGATACGCTGATCGAAGCGACCTCGGGCAACACCGGGATCGCGCTGGCGATGGCTGCCGCGATCAAGGGTTACAAGATGATCCTGATCATGCCGGACAACTCCAGTGCCGAACGCAAAGCGGCGATGACTGCTTATGGCGCCGAGCTGATTCTGGTCACCCAGGAAGAGGGCATGGAAGGCGCTCGCGATCTCGCGCAGCGGATGGAAGCCGAAGGCCGTGGCAAGGTGCTGGATCAGTTCGCCAACGGTGACAATCCGGAGGCGCATTACACCACCACCGGCCCGGAAATCTGGCGTCAGACCGAGGGCACGATTACCCATTTCGTCAGCTCAATGGGCACCACCGGCACCATCATGGGCGTATCGCGCTACTTGAAAGAGCAGAGCGACAGCGTGCAGATTGTCGGTCTGCAACCGATGGAAGGCTCGGCCATTCCCGGTATTCGCCGCTGGCCGCAGGAATACCTGCCGAAGATTTATCAGGCCGACCGCGTCGACCGCATCGTCGACATGGCGCAAAGCGAGGCCGAAGACGTCACTCGTCGTCTGGCCCGCGAAGAAGGCATCTTCTGCGGCGTGTCCTCGGGCGGTGCGGTGGCAGCGATGCTGCGCCTGTCCAAAGAAGTTGAAAATGCGGTGATCGTCGCGATCATCTGCGACCGTGGCGACCGTTACTTGTCGACCGGCATTTTCGACGCGCCCAACTGATGGCCAAGCAAGAGAGAGGCCTGCGCTTCCAGCCCACCGGCGGCAGCAAGGCCCCGCAAATCCCTACCGGTAAAAAGCAGCGCTTGAGCATCGAGCGCCTGGCTAATGACGGTCGCGGTATCGCGTTTTTCGAAGGTCGTACCTGGTTCGTCCTCGGTGCCCTCGCGGGTGAAGAGGTCGAAGCACGGGTGCTCGGTGCCCACGGCAAAGTGGTCGAGGCGCGCACCGAGCGTGTGTTCAAGGCCAGCGAACTGCGCCGTCCGGCACCGTGTCAGCATGCCGGCCGCTGCGGCGGTTGCAGCGTGCAGCATCTGCCCCATGCCGAACAGCTTGCCCTGAAACAGCGCATGCTCGCCGAGCAATTGTCCAAGGTCGCTGGCGTCGAGCCTGAAGAATGGGCCGCACCGCTGACCGGGCCGGAATTCGGCTATCGCCGCCGTGCCCGGATTGCCGTGCGCTGGGACATGAAGGCAAAAAATCTCGAAGTCGGTTTCCGTGCTGCCGGCAGTCAGGACATCGTCGCGATCAGCGAATGTCCGGTGCTGGTACAGCCCTTGCAACCGATCATGACCCGCTTGCCGGAGATGCTCCGTCGCCTGAGCAAACCGCAGGCGCTGGGGCATGTGGAGTTGTTCAGCGGCTCGTCGCTGGCGGTGTTGCTGCGGCACATGGCGCCGTTGTCCGAAGCGGATCTGACCATCCTCAAGGATTTCTGCGCATTCCATGAAGCGCAATTGTGGCTGCATGGTGAAGGCGAACCGCAACCGGTCGATGCCTCGCAGTCGCTGGGCTATCGCCTGGAGCAGTGGGATCTGGAGTTGGCTTACCGGCCGGGAGATTTCATTCAGGTCAACGCCGGGGTCAACGAGGCGATGGTTGCCCAGGCGCTGGACTGGCTGAAACCGACCAGTGATGAACGTGTGCTCGATCTGTTCTGTGGCTTGGGCAACTTCGCGCTGCCGCTGGCCAAGAGCGTGCGTGAAGTGGTGGCGGTGGAAGGGGTGCAGACCATGGTCGAGCGCGCCGAAGCGAACGCCGCTAGTAACAATTTGCATAACACAAAGTTTTTTCAAGCCGATTTATCCCAGCCTTTGACCGATGCCCAGTGGATCGGAAACGGCTTTTCTGCGGTACTCTTGGACCCACCGCGTGACGGTGCTTTCGAGGTGGTGCGCAAGCTTGCGACCCTCGGTGCCAAGCGGCTGGTTTATGTGTCGTGCAACCCTGCAACTCTGGCGCGCGATACGGTCGAATTGATCAAGCAGGGCTACCGGTTAAAACGTGCCGGGATTCTCGATATGTTTCCTCAGACGGCACATGTCGAGGCCATGGCGTTATTTGAAGCGAGCTAGGACGGCTCGTCTGATCCGTCTGGTCTGCCCGTACAGCGTTCGCATTAGCCCCGCGAATGCGAGCGGGCATTGAAGATCAGCGATTTGACGCATTGAATCTGCGTCGTAGGGAAGGTAAAGCAAGATGGTACAGGTGAGAGCACACCAGCCGATCAACACCGACGGCAGTATCAATCTCGAGGCTTGGCTCGATCATGCGGTCAGTGTCGATCTGGCACTGGATCGCGAAGCCTTGAAAGACGCCTGCGAGTTCGCTCGCGAGGCCGAACAACAGTCCAATGCGGCGAAGAATCTGTGGGCCGAAGGCAGTGGCAGTTTCAGCGCCGGCCTGGAAATCGCCGAGATTCTGGCCGACCTCAAGCTGGATCAGGATTCGCTGGTCGCGGCGGTCTTGTACCGTGGCGTGCGTGAAGGTCAGATCGAACTCGCGGCGGTCAGCCAGCGCTTCGGCCCTGTGGTTGCCAAGCTGATCGACGGCGTGCAGCGCATGGCGGCGATCAGTGCCAGCCTCAGCCCGCGCCAGTCGATGGTAATGGGCACGCAAGGGCAGGTGGAAAACCTGCGCAAGATGCTCGTGGCGATGGTCGATGACGTCCGCGTCGCGCTGATTAAGCTCGCCGAGCGTACTTGTGCGATCCGTGCGGTAAAAACCGCCGATGACGAGAAACGCAACCGGGTCGCCCGGGAAGTCTTCGACATCTATGCGCCACTCGCGCACCGACTCGGTATCGGCCATATCAAATGGGAACTGGAGGACTTGTCCTTCCGTTATCTCGAGCCCGATCAATACAAACAGATCGCCAAGTTGCTGCACGAGCGGCGGCTGGATCGTGAGCGTTTCATCAGCGATGTGATGACCCAGCTCAAGGATGAGTTGCAGGCCACTGGCGTCGATGCCGACATCAGTGGCCGGGCCAAACACATCTACTCGATCTGGCGCAAAATGCAGCGCAAGGGTCTGGAATTCAGCCAGATCTACGACGTGCGTGCAGTGCGCGTGCTGGTGCCGGAAATGCGCGATTGCTACACCGCGCTCGGTATCGTCCACACCTTGTGGCGGCACATCCCGAAAGAATTCGACGACTACATCGCCAACCCGAAAGAGAACGGCTACCGTTCGCTGCACACCGCGGTAATCGGTCCGGAAGGCAAGGTGCTTGAGGTGCAGATCCGCACCCATTCCATGCACGAAGAAGCCGAACTTGGCGTGTGCGCGCACTGGCGCTATAAGGGCACCGACGTCAAATCGGGTTCGAACCATTACGAAGAGAAAATCTCCTGGCTGCGTCAGGTGCTCGAATGGCACGAAGAGCTGGGCGATATCGGTGGTCTGGCCGAGCAACTGCGGGTCGATATCGAACCGGATCGGGTCTACATTTTCACCCCCGATGGTCACGCCATCGACTTGCCGAAAGGCGCGACGCCGCTGGACTTCGCCTACCGCGTGCACACCGAGATCGGTCACAACTGCCGTGGCGCCAAGATCAACGGGCGCATCGTGCCGCTCAACTACAGCCTGCAAACCGGTGAGCAGGTCGAGATCATCACCAGCAAACACGGCACGCCAAGCCGTGACTGGCTGAACCCGAACCTCGGCTATATCACTACTTCGCGGGCGCGGGCGAAGATCGTTCACTGGTTCAAATTACAGGCGCGTGACCAGAACGTCGCGGCCGGTAAAACCCTGATCGAGCGTGAACTGAGTCGCCTCGGCTTGCCGGCGGTGGATTTCGAGAAGCTGGCCGACAAGGCCAACATGAAAACCGCCGAAGACATGTTCGCGGCCCTTGGCGCTGGCGATCTGCGTCTGGCGCAACTGGTCAATCTGGCGCAACAACTGGTCGAGCCGGAACGCGGCAACGAACAGCTGGAGCTGATCCCGCGCAAGGCCACCGGTTACAAACCGGGCAAGCGCGGCGACATCCAGATTCAGGGCGTCGGCAACCTGATGACGCAGATGGCCGGCTGCTGCCAGCCACTGCCGGGCGATGCGATTGTCGGTTACATCACTCAGGGTCGCGGTGTGAGCATTCACCGTCAGGACTGCGCCTCGGTGCTGCAACTGGGCGGGCGTGAGCCGGAGCGGATCATCCAGGTCAGCTGGGGCCCGGTGCCGGTGCTCACCTATCCGGTGGACATCGTCATCCGCGCCTACGACCGTTCCGGTCTGCTGCGTGACGTCTCGCAGGTGCTGCTCAACGAGCGCATCAACGTGCTGGCGGTCAACACTCGCTCGAACAAGGAAGACAACACGGCGTTGATGTCCCTGACTATCGAGATCCCGGGTCTGGACGCGCTGGGGCGGTTGCTGGGCCGGATTTCCCAGCTGCCGAACATCATCGAGACGCGGCGTAACCGCACCCCTTGAATTTGACCTTGTAGGAGTGAGCCTGCTCGCGATAGCGGCGCATCAGTCACCATCAATGCTGACTGATGCGGCCTCATCGCGAGCAGGCTCGCTCCCACATGGGTTTTGTGGTGAGAGATAAATGATGTACAGCCTTGAAGACCTGTTGCACCTGATGAACCGTCTGCGTGATCCGCAGTACGGTTGCCCGTGGGACATCAAGCAAACTTACGCGACCATCGTCCCGCACACCCTCGAAGAAGCCTACGAAGTCGCCGACGCCATCGAGCGGGGTGACTTCGATCATTTGCAGGGCGAGTTGGGCGATCTGCTGTTTCAGGTGGTGTATTACAGTCAGTTGGCGCGGGAAGAAGGGCGGTTCGAATTCGCCGGGGTGATCGATAGCATTACCCGCAAACTGATTCGCCGTCATCCGCATGTGTTCCCCACTGGCGATCTGTATGCGCCGCTGGACGTACCGCAGTTGACTGAAGAACAGGTCAAGCAGCGCTGGGAAGAGATCAAGGCTGAAGAGCGCGCCGAGAAATCCACCGCGCCGCAGCAACTGTCACTGCTCGACGACGTTCCGGCAACATTGCCGGCGCTGTCACGTTCGGCCAAGTTGCAGAAGCGTGCAGGGCAGGTTGGTTTCGACTGGCCGGATGCACTGCCGGTGCTGGACAAGGTGCGTGAAGAGCTCGATGAAGTGCTTGAGGCGATGTCGGAAAACGACCCCGAGGCAGTGGCAGACGAGATCGGTGACCTGCTGTTTTCCGTGGTCAATCTGGCCCGGCATCTGAAGGTCGATCCGGAAACCTCGCTGCGTGGCGCCAACGCTAAATTCGAAAGACGCTTCCGTTTTATCGAACAGGCATTGCGCGACACCCACCGTCCCATAGAAGATTGCACCCTCGAAGAGTTGGACGCCCTGTGGGGTGAAGCCAAACGTCAGGAAAAGAATTTGCCCAGCTGCGGTTGAGCAGTTGCCTAAGTGAGAAATAAGCACCATGAGCATTTCCCTTCGCGACCAGTTGCTCAAAGCAGGGCTGGTCAATCAGAAGCAGGCCAAGCAGGTCAGCAAAGACAAGCAGAAACAACAGCGTCTGGTTCACAAAGGCCAGATCGAACTGGATGACTCGCAACAACGTGCAGCCCAGGAAGCCCAGGCCGAGAAGGTCAAGCGCGACCAGGAACTGAACCGTCAGCAGAAAGAGAAGGCCGAGGCCAAGGCTCGTTCCGCGCAGGTCAAGCAGTTGATTGAAGTCTCGCGTCTGCCGAAGCTGACCACCGAGGACTACTACAACTTCGTTGACGACAAGAAGGTCAAGCGCATCTCGGTCAACACGCTGATGCGCAACAAGCTCAGCAGCGGTTCGCTGGCGATCGTGCACCACGCCGGCGGCTACGAAGTGATCCCGCGTGAAGCGGCCCTGAAGATCCAGGAGCGCGATCCGCAGCGCATCGTGCAGCTCAACGTACAGACCGAGGAAGTCAGCACTGAAGACGATCCGTACGCGGCCTATCAGATCCCTGACGATCTGATGTGGTAAATCGTTAAAGCTGTAACAACGACAAACCCCGCTCATGGCGGGGTTTGTCGTTTTCAATGCTGTGGTTGATTCAGGAGGAACTGGCTTCGCGTTGTTGCTCTTGCACGTCGAGTTCGGCCTTGTAGCTGTGGGCGTCGTTCTCGTTGTGGAACATGCCGACCAGCAAGTCTTGTTGATGCACGTCCCAGATCCGGATACCGGCGGCTACGCCTTCGTGGGACATGTGTGAATCGTCGCGTTCAGTTACTTTTACAGTCATCTGCTAGCTCCAATCTCTGTTATCTGCAGCAAGGCGTGTGCAGGACTTCTTTATAGAGTTTGTTAGCTTGCTAAGTAAACGGCTGATTTGTGCAATGTGTTGTTGCGGTTTTTGCAACAGTGCTGCAGCCCGCGCAATACGCGACATTCGGTCGCAGGGCGACTGGTTGCATGACAGAAGTTTCATCTTCAAACCCACCACAACCCCTGTAGGAGTGAGCCTGCTCGCGATAGATGAGTGTCAGTTTTCGGAGATATTGACTGAAAAACCGCTATCGCGAGCAGGCTCACTCCTACAGGGTTTTGGGTCGTGGCGGAGGGTTTTGAAGGCAAAAAAAAACGCCCCGAACCAGTCGGGGCGTTTTTATGTGTGGCTCAGCAGTGGGGAATTACTTGCCTTCCCAACGCTTCAGTACCAGCGTGGCGTTGGTGCCGCCGAAGCCGAAACTGTTGCTCATCACGGTGTTGATGGTGGCGTTTTCGCGAGTCTTGGTCAGGATCGGCATGTCTGCCACCTGCGGGTCCAGCTCGTCGATGTTGGCGGAGCCCGCCATGAAGTTGCCTTCCATCATCAGCATGCAGTAGATCGCTTCGTGAACGCCGGCGGCGCCCAGGGAGTGACCCGACAGGCTCTTGGTGGAGCTGATGGCTGGAGCCTTGTCGCCGAACAGCTTGCGGACACCTTCCATTTCCTTGACGTCGCCGACCGGGGTCGAGGTGCCGTGGGTGTTCAGGTAGTCGATCGGGGTGTCGACGGTGGACATGGCCATTTCCATGCAGCGCACAGCGCCTTCACCACTTGGGGCAACCATGTCGTAACCGTCGGACGTCGCGCCGTAGCCAACGATTTCCGCGTAGATTTTTGCGCCGCGAGCCAGAGCGTGTTCCAGCTCCTCAACCACCACCATGCCGCCACCGCCAGCGATGACGAAACCGTCACGCTTGGAGTCATAGGCGCGGGATGCTTTTTCCGGGGTGTCGTTGTATTTGCTGGACAGTGCGCCCATGGCGTCGAACAGGAACGACTGGCTCCAATGCTCTTCTTCACCGCCGCCAGCGAACACGATGTCCTGCTTGCCCATCTGGATCTGTTCCATGGCGGTACCGATGCAGTGAGCACTGGTGGCGCAGGCAGATGCGATGGAGTAGTTCAGGCCCTTGATCTTGAACGGCGTGGCCAGGCAAGCGGAAACGGTGCTGCTCATGGTACGGGTCACGTAATACGGCAGGACTTTCTTGATGCCTTTTTCGCGCAGGATATCCAGCGCTTCCATCTGGTTCAGCGTGGAAGCACCACCGGAGCCGGCGATCAGACCGGTACGCGGGTTAGACACCTGCTCCTCGGTCAGACCGGAGTCTTCTACGGCGTTCTTCATGGCGACATAGGCATAAGCCGCTGCCTGGCCGACGAAGCGGAAGGTCTTGCGATCAATCAGATCCTTGAGCGGCAGGTTTTTGTCGATGGAACCGGAAACCTGGCTTTGCAGACCCATTTCAGCATATTCCGGGTTGAACCGGATGCCAGGGCGGCTTGCACGCAGGTTAGCGGAGACGGTCTCTTTGTCATTGCCCAGGCACGAAACAATGCCCAGACCAGTGATAACGACGCGGCGCATGCGGATAACCCTTAGAAGTTTTCAGTGGAGGTGAACACGCCGACCCGGAGGCCTTCGGCGGTGTAGATTTCGCGGCCATCGACACTGACCGAACCATCGGCGATTGCGAGGTTCAGCTTGCCCTTGAGGACGCGCTTGATTTGAATGTTGTAGGTGACTTTCTTGGCGGTCGGCAGGACCTGGCCAAAGAATTTCACTTCGCCCGAACCCAGCGCACGGCCGCGGCCCGGCAGGCCTTGCCAGCCCAGGAAGAAACCGACCAGTTGCCACATGGCATCCAGACCCAGGCAGCCCGGCATCACCGGATCACCTTCGAAGTGGCAAGCGAAGAACCACAGCTCAGGATTGATATCCAGTTCGGCGACCAATTCACCTTTGCCGTACTTGCCACCCTCTTCACTGATATGGGTGATGCGATCCACCATCAGCATGTTCGGGGCGGGCAGTTGCGCGTTACCTGGGCCGAACAGCTCACCGCGACTGCAGCGCAGCAGATCTTCCCGAGTAAAGGCGTTTTGTTTGGTCATGCGAGCTCCTCAATAATCCCATGCGGCAGGTGGGGCAAATCTTCCCGACCGTTCGAAGCGTTCATGCCTCGAACCGGCAGCCTACTCATAGACTATTGCGTTGTGGTGAAAGTCACAGCACCAAGGACATGAATGTACACTTGTGCACTGAAATTTTTATTCAAGCCCCTTTTGAGGCTCGTTCGGGTGCCTAAGACTGCCGCACTTTCGCTTTTCACGCCAGTCACAGATGGTCGAAAGGCCCCCACTAATGCACCCATCGCTGCAGAATCTGCTGTAGATCATTACGTTTGAACGGCTTGGCCAGGTAATCATTCATGCCGGCCGACAGGCACATCTCGCGATCACCCTGCAGAGCATTGGCAGTCAGCGCGATGATCGGCACTTCGCCACGGCCGGGCAGTTGACGGATCTGCCGGGTCGCTTCGTAACCATCGATGATCGGCAAACGGCAATCCATCAAGATTGCCTCAAACTCGCGGCCTTCCGCGCTGCGTACCGCTTGCGCGCCATCGGTGGCGACGCTCACAGTAAAGCCCAGACTGCGCAACATCGCTTCGATCACCGTCTGGTTGACCGGGTTGTCTTCTACCAACAGCACGTTGCGACCCTCGCCATGACCGTTGCCATTCGCCGTGCGCGGGGCGGTCAATTGCGGCAATGCCTGCTTATATAGCGCCAGCGGGATTTCCAGAGTAAACACCGAACCCAGACCTTCCTCACTCTGCGCCCGCAACGTACCGCCCATGCGCTCGGCGAGGGTGCGGGCGATCGGCAGCCCAAGACCGGTGCCGCCATAACGACGTGAAATCGAACTGTCGGCCTGCTGGAACGCATTGAACATCAGCTCCAGACTTTGCTCCGAGATGCCGATGCCGCTGTCACGCACCGAACAGGTGAACCACAGCAGTTCGTGATCCAGCGACTGCCATTGCGCCTCGATACTGACCCGGCCGCGCTCGGTGAACTTCAAGGCGTTGCCCACCAGATTCACCAGAATCTGCCGAATCCGCGTCGGATCACCCTGCACCTGCAAGCCGCGCATATCGTCGGGAATCCGCAATTGCAGATCCAGCCCGCGTTGCGCCGCGCTGTGCTGGAACGACTGGGCGCAGGCGCTGATCAGGTCGGCCAGGTTGAACGCGATGTGCTCCAGCTCCAGCTCCGAACGTTCGATACGCGAGAAGTCCAGAATATCGTTGATGACCTTGAGCAAATGTTCGGTGGACTCGGAGGCAAGCGCCGCGTACTCGACCTGTTCCTCGGTCATGTCGGTGGTTTCCAGCAACTGCAACATGCCCAGCACGCCGTTCATGGGGGTGCGCAGTTCATGGCTCATCATCGCCAGAAAATCCGATTTGGCATTGTTGGCTTTTTCCGCTTCTTCGCGGGTCTGGATCAGTTGCTCCATCGCCTGATGCTGTTCGCGGCTGGCCTGTTCCAGCGCCTGGGCAAGGTTGTTGATGTGCTGCGACAGCGCACCGAGTTCGGTGTCATCGACAATCGGCAGCGGGGTTTTATAGTCGCCATCCTGAATCGCCTTGACCGCGTTGCCGATATCGCGAATCGGATGCGACAGGCTGCCCGCCAGCCGCCGTGCCAGGACAAAGGTAAAGAGCAGGGCGAACAGCGCCAGAATCCCGGCCTTGAGCAGAATTTCCTGTTGGCGCTGACTGAAAGCATCGTTGGACAGGCCGACGATCACTCGCCCCAGATAATCCTCGCTGGGCACATTGGCGCCGAGTTTGGCGTCCTGAAAAAAATCGTTGTGCAGGGCGATCCGTTGCAGGCGTACCGGCGCTTGAAAGACTTCGACCTGATGCGGCCGATTGTGGGTGTCGGATGCCTGTTCGACATATGCCAGAATCCGGTTGGCGCTGTCCTGTACTTCCAGAAAGCGCACGTTCGGCGTGGCCAAAGTGGCCTTGAGCAGGCTTTCCAGCACTTCGTTGTTACCGGAAATCACCCCGTACTCGGTGGCGGGCGCCAGTTGGTTGGCGATCAGTTGGCCGGTGTGGTTCAGCTCCTGACGCAAATCCTGAATACGCACGAAGGTAAAGAAGCTGATCAGCAGCAACGTCAACAGCAGCGCAGGGCCGAGACTGATCAGCTGCGTGCGGGTGTTGATGTCCCAGCGGCGACGCAAACTCATGGGTGGCGTTCTCCTTCGGCCAACTCTCGGGCGACAGACACTTCATCGATCGGCTCGATACCTAAAGAACGAGCTACCTGCGCATTACTTGAGACTTTGAAGCGCTCGGGGTAGAGCGTTCGCGGCCAATCGGCGGGTTGCCGGTCAAGCAGGTCGTCGAGGATTGCCAGCCAATCGGCCTGATCGCTGTAACTGCTGGCCAGACTGCCGGCGCGGACGAACGCAGCGTTGGGGCCGATCAGCGCGACTTGTCGGGCGTAACTGCTGAGCAGCAGGTTCTTCGCGGTTTTCGGGTTATACAGGTCTGGATCGTCGAGCCCCAGCAACACGTCGCTTTTTTTCAACACACTTTGCAACGGACGGCTGTCGAGGGTGTTGTCCCAGCGCTGACTGACGATTTTCAGTTTCAGTGGTTTGGCCGCCAGATTCAGCTCATCCAGCAAAAACTCGCTGTGCTGATCGAACAGCACGCCGACTCGACGCGCCTGCGGCAGAATTCTGCGGATCAATTGCAGTTGGCGGCCCAACGGCGGATCGCTCCACAACAGGCTCAAGTGTGGCGGTTGGGCATTGCCCAGACGTTGTCGGGCTTGCAGGCGACTGATGCGCAGCACAAGTGTCGCCGGGCCACGGGAGTCTTGCAGGCGCCAGTCGAGACTCGGCAGATCGAGCAGAATCATGCGCAGGTTGCCCGGTAACTTGCCCGGCGCTGGCAGACTGGCCAAGGGCTGGAAACGTACGGTGTCGGTCGGGCGCAACTCGCTCAGTGCCTGCACGAATGCCTGCACCCCGGGGCTTTCCTCGGCGCCGGTCAACAGAATGTCGGCGGCCTGTACCGCGACGCCATGCAGCCAGGCAGTCAAAAACAGGCATGCCCCGGCCAGCCAGTGGCCAAGAGTTGGCATCCTGCGCGACCTGCCCGGGCGCATCTAAAACTCCAGCTCTGCGCTGAAGTACATCACTCGGCGCTCGTCATAATTGTTGTCGACGAAAGTGGTCGGCTGATTGTCGAGGCGTTGCTGCAGGACGCCGGCCAATTGCAGTTGCGCCTTGCCCAGAGGGATGCGTTTGGCGATGCGCGTGTCGACCCGTTCAAAGCGGTAGCCGTTGAGCGCGTTGTCGCCATAGTAGAAGAGCGCACTGTTCCAGCCCTGACCCCAATCGCGCAGCCATCCGGCAGAGCCGCTGTTGCTTGCGGTGAATTGCTGATCCAGCGGATTGCTCGCCTCGGCATCGACGTAGGCATAGGTCAGGCGCAAGCGGTCGGCGCTGCTCAGGCGCCAGTCGAGTTGGGTTTCCGTACCGCGATAACGTGCGCTGTTGGCGTTGCTGGCGATGTATTGGTTGTTGCGCAGCGGCTCGCTGATCATGCCGGTGATTTCGTCGTAAAACAGTTTTACGTCGACTGCCAGGCCCCACTCTGCGAAAAAACCGTTGTAGCCCAGTTCCCGCGAGCGCATGTGTTCCTGATCAAGATCGCCGGGGCCGCGAGTCTTGACGAAATATCGGGCTGAAGACTGGCCGTAGGCGGAGGGCCGCAGCTTGCTCACCTGATAGCTCCAGTTGACGTTGTTCTCGAACATGTCCGGTGAGCGGATCGCTTCCGAATACACCGCGCGCAGGCTGTGGCGCGGGTTGATCAGGTAATTGATCGCGAAACGCGGGGTCAATGAACTGCCGATCAGTTGCGTGTCTTCGAACATCGCGCCGCCCTGCAGCAGCCAGTGCTCGCTGGCGCGCCACTCCAATTGACCGAATGCGCGCCAGGTGGTGTCGTCCAGCGTGCCGTTGAAGTAGGTCTCGGAATCGGCCCGGTCATAACGATAGTTCATGCCGCTGACCAGCCGCAGACTGTCGGACAGGCTGAGGGTGTCTTGCAGTTCGAGGTCGTAGCGCGATTCCCGGGCGCTCTGGTCAATATCGCCGCACAAAGTCTGGCTGGCGCCGTTGCGCCATTGATCGAGCACTTGATTGGCCAAGGCCATTTCCTGTGGGGTTCCGGCCTCCGGGCCGGGGCCGGTGAAACTAGTGATATTGCGCGCCAGACGCTCGGTGTAATTCGGATTGAGCTGCCACAGTTGCGTCAATTGCGGGCTGAACGACACTTCGGCATCGCATGCACGCCAGACCTGCTGACGATCCCAGTGCTGCGCCGAGCCTTGTATATAAAGGCTGTGATCAGGGTTGATGTCGAGATTCCAGCGCACCGAGCCGGCGTAATCCTTGGCATCGACGTCGGAATTATTCCCGGCAGCGGTAATCCCCGAGAACACCGGGTGATAGGTGTACGGCCGCTGATTGGTGCCGTCCTTTGCGTTGAGCTGCCAGTCGAGGCTCTGGTTCTCGCTGAGGGTGTGACTGACCGCGAGACTGAAGCGGTTCAAGCGGCGACTGTCACGGTAATCGGCGCCGCTGCGGTCGCTGTCGAAGCCGTCGTCTTCCTGGCCGGACAGCGACAAACGCAGATCGCCGCCATTCCAGCCGGTGCCCTGACTGGCATAGAAGTCATTGATTCCGCGCTGGCCACGGGTGATTTTCAGTCGAGTGCCGTGGCTGTCCGCCGGGTTGCGCGTGATGATATTGACCACCGCCATTAGCGCATTCGCGCCGTAACTGACGGTGTTCGGGCCGCGAAAGACTTCGATGCGTTCGATGTCCTCGATGGCCACCGGAATATCGCTCCAGTCCACCGTGGCCAGACCTGCGCGGTACACCGAGCGGCCATCGATCAGTACCTGCATGCGCCGCGCTTCACTGGCGTTGGTGCCGTGATAGTTCACCGCTGCCTGATTGCCACTGATGTTGCCGACCATCATCCCCGGCACCAGTCGCAGCAGCTCGCTGATATCGCGGGCGCCGCTGGCGGTGATCAGTTCGCTGTCGAGTACGGTCATGCTCCCCGGTACTTCCGCAGGCGTCTGTTTCAGGCGCGTGGCGGTCAGCACCTGCGGCAGTGCTTCGTTGTCGACAAACAGGTCGTCCGCCTGCAAAACCGGACTGAATAGCAGCGCCAGCAACAGGGACGAACGCGGGGAGGGTGGACCGAAGGACACTGCACAACCTTGATACGAAATAATTGGCGCGCATGTTAACCGACGACAGTGATTTTTCCGTCACGTTGCGGGCATTTTCCTCGGTTTTATTGGTCTTCTTCCTACAGGTGTCGGTAATTGACGCAGGGGCTGGCCGCGACTGGGCCGCCCCGTATAATGCCGCCATCGCCACTGGTATGGATTAACGGATTGCATATGACTGAACAGCGCCCGATTGCGGTCCTGGGAGGCGGAAGTTTTGGTACCGCCGTGGCCAATCTACTGGCCGAGAACGGCCATCAAGTCCTGCAGTGGATGCGTGACCCCGAACAGGCCGAAGCCATTCGGGTCAATCGCGAGAACCCGCGTTATCTCAAAGGCATCAAGATTTTGCCGGGTGTGACCGCGGTCACCGACCTGCAAGCCACGCTCGACGCCTGCGACCTGTGTTTTGTTGCGCTGCCATCGAGCGCCTTGCGCACGGTGCTGGCCAGCCACGCCGAACGTCTGGGCGGCAAAATGCTGGTCAGCCTGACCAAGGGCATCGAAGCCCACACGTTCAAGCTGATGAGCCAGATCCTCGAAGAGATCGCCCCGCAAGCACGCATCGGCGTGATCTCCGGGCCGAATCTGGCGCGGGAAATCGCCGAACACGCGCTGACTGCCACGGTGGTCGCCAGTGAAGACGAAGATCTGTGTCAGCAAGTGCAAGCTGCGCTGCATGGCCGCACGTTTCGTGTTTACGCCAGTGCCGACCGTTTCGGCGTGGAGTTGGGCGGGGCGTTGAAAAATGTTTACGCGATCATTGCCGGCATGGCAGTGGCGCTGGAAATGGGCGAGAACACCAAGAGCATGCTGATCACCCGCGCTCTGGCGGAGATGACCCGGTTTGCGGTGAATCAGGGCGCCAATCCCATGACCTTCCTCGGTCTGGCCGGAGTTGGTGATTTGATCGTCACCTGCTCGTCGCCGAAAAGCCGCAATTATCAGGTCGGTTTCGCCCTCGGTCAGGGGCTGAGCCTTGAGGATGCGGTATCGCGCCTTGGCGAAGTCGCCGAAGGGGTGAACACGCTGAAGGTGCTCAAAGCCAAGTCCCAGGAAGTCGGCGTCTATATGCCGCTGGTCGCCGGGCTGCATGCGATCCTGTTCGAGGGGCGCACGCTTGAGCAAGTCATCGGTCTGTTGATGCGTGGCGAGCCGAAAACCGACGTCGATTTTATTTCCACCAGTGGTTTCAACTGATTCAGCAGGGAGCGAGCCATGAACGATCCGAAAACCGAAGCCAAATACGAGTCCATCCTCCTGCGGGTGTTGTGGATGATCGTCTATCTGGTGGTCTGGCAAGTGGCGCAGTTCATTCTTGGCGCTGTGGTGCTGGTGCAACTGATCTATCGTTTGATTTATGGCGCGCCGAACGCGGGCCTGATGAATTTCGGCGACAGTCTGAGTCAGTTTCTGGCGCAGATCGGTCGTTTCGGCAGCTTCCACAGCGACCAGAAACCGTGGCCGTTTGCCGACTGGCCAACGCCGCGTGCCCCGGAAGGGGAAGCGCCTCATGCGGTGCCAGCGGCAGCGCATCCGGCCCGGGATGAGGAACCGAAACTATGAAAATCTGGGTATTGCGCCATGGCGAGGCGGTGCCTCATGGGTCGAAGCCTGATCCTGCGCGGGAGTTGACCGAGCAGGGTCGTAAAGAGGTGTTGAGCAGTGCCACTGAATTGGTGGGGCAACCGCTGACGGCGATTTATGCCAGCCCGTATTTGCGTGCTCAGCAAACGGCGCAACTGGTGCGGGAGGCTTTGGGGTTTGAGCCGGAGATTCGTACGGTTGATTGGCTGACGCCTGAGGCTGATCCGGATCGGGTTGCCGATCAATTGGTGGCGGTCAGTGATGTGTTGTTGGTCAGTCATAATCCTCTGGTGGGGAATTTGCTTAGCTATCTGCAGCATGGGGCTGGGTATCCGCCGGAACGGGTGGGTACGGCGGGGCTGGCTGAGCTGGAGGGGGATGAGTTGGTGATTGGGGCTATGAGGCTTAATAGTCTTAAGCATCCTTGATTCTTTGGGGTATATCCGTTGCTGCGGGCGTGGCTGCTTAAGTTCCGCCCTTACGGCGGGTCACTTTTTCCAGACGCCCGGAATGCCGGCCCAGAAAAAAGTAACCAAAAAGGCTTTGTCCTGACGTTCGGCCCGCTCGCTAAGGCTCGGGGTTCCTTCGCTCCGGGATTCATCCGGGGGCATCGCCTACGGTTTGCTTCGCTGCACCTCCTCTCGATGCATTTGGCTTCGCCAAACGGCGCTGCGCGCCAACCCCCGGATGAATCCCTCCACTCAGCCTGCCGACGGACCTTGCAGATCAAGATCAAGATCAAGAGCACAGCCGAGCTAACGCTCATCCTGTGAGTGGTTAAAAGCAACGCGGGGCTGCTTTGTTTTTGCTTTTCTGTCGGAGTGAGCCTGCTCGCGATGGCGGCCTGCCAGCCGACCAATCTCTTTTAGAAGTACTCAATCCTGTGGGAGCTGGCCTGACCGCCGACCAATCTCTTTTGGATGTACTCAACCTGTAGCTGCCGAAAGCTGCGATCTTTTGATCTTGTTTCCGCGTGTTAAAAAATCAACCAAGCACTTGCTTGGTTGACTACGCTTGCTCCAGACCAAAAAAACAGGAGCGAGTCGCATGTCTGCCGCATTCCGTTTGCCGCTGGATGTGTTTTACGAGCGTGAGGCCCGGCACCCGCGCCTGCGTTTTCTGGTGCAGCCGGTCGGCGGCGGGCAGGTCGAGACGCTGACTTGGGCGGATGTCGCTCATCAGGCGCGTTGCGCGGCTCATTGGTTGTGCGCGCGGGAGTTGCCGCAAGGCAGTCATATCGCGCTGATTTCGAAGAATTGTGCGCACTGGATCATTGCCGATCTGGCCATCTGGATGGCCGGGCATGTCTCGGTGCCGTTGTATCCGAATCTCACTGCGGATTCTGCGGGGCAGGTGCTGATCCATTCGCAAAGTGTGTTGGCGTTTATTGGCAAGCTTGATGATTGGCCCGGGATGTCGAAGGGTGTGCCGGCGGATCTGCCGACGATCAGTCTGCCGCTGCATCCGCCCGGTGATTTCGATTTCAGTTGGGACGATCTCCAGCGCAGTTCGCCGATTCAGGACGACCCGCGTCCGGCCGCCGAGCAACTGGCGACGATCATTTACACCTCTGGCACCACTGGCATGCCCAAAGGCGTGATGCACAGTTTTGCCAATCTCGGTTTTGCCACTACTCAAGGCACCCAACTGTTCGGTCTCAATGAGAATGATCGGCTGTTGTCGTATTTACCGCTGTGTCATGTCGCCGAGCGGATGTTCGTCGAGCTGGCCTCGATTTATACCGGCCAGACCGTGTTTTTCGCTGAGAGCCTCGACACCTTTATCACCGACCTGCAACGGGCCCGGCCGACCGCGATGTTCGGCGTGCCGCGCATCTGGACCAAATTCCAGATGGGCGTGTACAGCAAGATCCCGGCGAAGCGTCTGGATTTCCTTTTGGGGCTGCCGTTTATTGGCAAGCGCGTTGGCCACAAAGTGCTCGCGGGTCTGGGGCTGGATGCCTTGCGCGTTGCCTTGTCCGGCGCAGCACCGGTACCGCAGACTTTGCTCAGTTGGTACCAGAAGCTCGGGCTGGAGGTGCTGGAGGTTTACGGCATGACCGAAAGTTGCGGTTATTCGCACATTTGCCTGCCGGGCCAGTACAAACAAGGCTGGATCGGTAAACCGTGCCCGGACGTCGAGGTGCGTATCGATGAGTCCGGCGAGGTGCAGGTACGCAGTCAGGCGAACATGCTCGGCTATTTCAAGGAACCGCAAAAAACTGCCGAGACCATCACCGCAGATGGTTTTCTGCGCACGGGTGACAAGGGTGAGCAGGACGCTGAAGGTCGCTTGCGCCTGACCGGGCGGTTGAAGGAGATCTTCAAGACCAGCAAGGGTAAATACGTCGCGCCGGCGCCAATTGAAAATCGCCTGGCGGTGCATTCGCGGATCGAACAGGTGTGTGTAGTCGGGGATGGCCTGAGTGCGCCGCTGGGCCTTTGCGTGTTGTCGGCGGTCGGCTTGCAGGATGCGGCTGGCGCGGCGCGGGCCGGGTTGCATTCAAGTCTGGAAAAACTCCTGGAGGAGGTCAACGCTGTGCTCGACAAGCATGAGCGTTTGCGGCGGCTGGTGGTGGTCCGGGACAGTTGGGCGGTGGAAAACGGTTTCCTTACGCCGACTTTGAAAATCAAGCGCAACGTCATCGAAGACACTTACGGTGCGCGCTTCGAAGAATGGAGCGAGCGCAGCGAGGCGGTGCTGTGGCAGGATTGAACGACGACTAAAACAACAAAGGAAGTCTGCGATGACCTTGTGGCGTACCACTCCGAACATCGAGCAGCTGAATGCAATCCAGAAAAACACCATCGGTGAAGTGCTGGACATTCGCTTCGAAGCATTCGACGACGAGTCCCTGACTGCGAGCATGGTCATCGATCACCGTACTCACCAGCCTTACGGTTTGTTGCATGGCGGTGCTTCGGTAGTGCTGGCGGAAACCGTCGGTTCGATGGCCAGTTATCTGTGTATCGATGCCAGCAAGTTTTATTGCGTGGGCCTGGAAATCAACGCCAACCATTTGCGCGGCTTGCGTAAAGGGCGGGTGACGGCGGTGGCCAAGCCGATTCACATCGGACGTACGACGCATGTCTGGGATATTCGTTTGACCAGTGATGAAGGCAAGGCCAGTTGCGTGTCGCGGTTGACCATGGCGGTGGTGCCGCTGGGAGCGCAGCCACCCGCCAGATGATTTTAAAGATCAAAAGATCGCAGCCTTCGGCAGCTCCTACATTGGAATGTGTGTTGCCGAAGGCTGCGATTTTTGCTTTTGCGACATCTCCACCACCATTTCTGGCAGTTATGGTCATTGCTGCGAAACGTGGTCTTACGGACAATCAACACCACGTTTCCCGCTCATGGATGTACGCGCATGTCGCAACCGATCTTTTTCGCCCACGCCAACGGGTTTCCCTCGGGCACCTATGGCAAGTTGTTCGAGGCGCTGGCGCCCGAGTACCGGGTCGCGCATCTGCAGCAGCATGCCCATGACCCGCGTTTTCCGGCGGATGACAACTGGTACAACCTGGTTGATGAACTGATCCACCACTTGCAGCAGCAAGATCAACCGGTGTGGGGCGTCGGTCATTCCTTTGGTGGCGTGTTGCACTTGCATGCGGCTTTGCGCTGCCCTGAGTTGTATCGCGGCGTTGTGATGCTCGATTCGCCAGTGCTGACCCGTACCGATCAGTGGGTCATCCGTGCCGCCAAGCGCTTTGGTTTCATCGACAAGCTGACACCTGCCGGCCGCACCCTTGGCCGGCGTGAAGAATTTGCCGACCTCGACAGTGCGCGCAGCTACTTTGCTGGCAAGACGCTGTTTCGTGGTTTCGATCCGGAGTGTTTCGACGCTTACCTGCAACACGGTTTGCATCAGGTCGGCGACAAGCTGCGTCTGCGCTTCGACCCAGCCACTGAAATCAGCATCTATCGCGGCGTGCCGCATACCAGTCCGGGGCGTACCCGACAACTGAAAGTGCCGCTGGCGGTGGTGCGCGGGCACACCAGTCGCGTGGTCATGCGCCATCACACCAGTTTTGTCGACCGCCTGCCGCAAGGTGAATCACTGAGCATGCAGGGTGGTCACATGTTCCCGCTCGAACGTCCGCAAGACACCGCGTTGTTGTTGAAAGAGCTGTTTACTCGCTGGGAAACCCGTCAGCCAAGGGCATGTGCATGAACCCGACTTTCGAAGAAGTGCGCCTGAGCCTGCCGCATATCGAGTTGGCGGCGCATTTGTTCGGTCCCGAGGACGGCTTGCCGGTGATTGCATTGCACGGCTGGCTCGATAACGCCAACAGCTTTGCCCGGCTGGCGCCGAAGCTCAAAGGTCTGCGGATCATCGCCCTCGATATGGCCGGTCATGGCCATTCCGGTCATCGTCCGAACGGCGCCGGTTACGCGTTGTGGGACTACGCCCATGACGTTCTGCA
This sequence comes from Pseudomonas sp. McL0111, assembly GCF_052567255.1. NCBI lineage: Bacteria > Pseudomonadati > Pseudomonadota > Gammaproteobacteria > Pseudomonadales > Pseudomonadaceae > Pseudomonas > Pseudomonas sp. McL0111. Next base: position 3,249,714 of record NZ_CP199585.1, read on the forward strand.
AGTCGCCGAACAATTGGGCTGGAAGCGTTTCGGCCTGCTCGGGCATTCGATGGGCGCGATTGTTTCCATGGTGCTGGCAGGTTCGCTGCCGGAACGAATTACCCATCTGGCGTTGATCGATGGGGTGATTCCTCCTACCGACAAAGGCGAAAACGCTGCCGAACGCATGGGCATGGCCCTACAGGCGCAGCTGGATCTGCGGGAAAAGCGCAAACCGGTCTACAACAACCTCGACCGTGCCATCGAGGCGCGGATGAAAGGTTTGGTCGCGGTCAGTCGCGAAGCCGCGGAACTGTTGGCTCAGCGCGGATTGATGCCGGTGCCCGGCGGTTACACCTGGCGCACCGACAACCGCCTGACCCTGGCATCGCCGTTGCGTCTTACAGAAGAGCAAGCGATGGCCTTCGTGCAACGGATCAGTTGTCCTGCGCAATTGGTGGTTGCCGCCGACGGCATGCTGGCTAAACATCCTGAGTTGCTGGAGCGTCTACCCTTTAGCCGGGAACAGCTGCCCGGTGGCCATCATTTGCACCTGAACGACGAGTCCGGTGCCGACCTTGTCGCAGACTGTTTCAATCGCTTCTTCGCCATTCCTTGACTTGCACCGGGCAACTGTCGAGGCTGGGCGGGTTGAAATGGGAGACAACCACGATGGATTTTTATACCGCTGCAACTTCGAACAGCCAGGACGGCGCTCAGGCCACGTCCATCCGATGAGCCTGCCTATGCGCTCACTCAGTCTTCTGGCGCTGTGCTGTTTCAGTCCTTTATTGTTCGCCGCCGATGCGCCCGGCAGCCAGGATTTGCAGATCGTGCCGCGACTGGCCGATGCGCAGATCGTCGACTATCGCCCTCCAGTGGAGCTGGAGCGGATTTACCCGATGGGGGCGATCCGCAAGATCAGCGGCCAGTTGCGTTTCGACGGTCAGGTCGGCGCCCGTGGTCAAACCACCTCGGTGACTTACGAGTTGCCCCCGGAACACGCTGCCACCGAAGCCTTTACCGCCGCTCGCGAAGCCCTGCAAAAGCAGGACGCCGAATTGCTGTTCTGGTGTCAGGCCCGTGATTGCGGCGAAAGCAGCCTGTGGGCCAACGAAGTATTCGGTAATTCCAAACTCTACGGTGCGGACGAACAGCAGGCGTATTTGCTGTTGAGGCTGGCCGCACCCCGCGATAACACGCTGGTGGCGCTCTACAGCATCACTCGTGGCAATCGCAAAGCTTATCTGCACGTTGAACAGTTCGAGGCGAGCACGCCGCTGGGCGAGTTGCTGCCGACCTCCGCAACCTTGTTGCGTCAACTCAAAAGCACTGGTGAGCTGGACTTGCCGAAACTTTCCGGCGATCCCGATGACACCTGGCTGCGCCTGATTTCCCGTGGTCTGAATCTCGACACCACGTTGCGCGTCACGGTTTCCGGGGTCAAGGCCGAGGCCTGGCGTCAGGCACTGATCGGGCAGGGCGTGCGCGCCGCACGGATGGAAGCCGGCAGCGCCGAAAGCACTGGCTTGCGTATCGATCTGCTGCGATAAGCTGTCTGTGAACCAGTGTTTCAGGGGGACACGCGCTGCGTGTTCGCCTACTCTTTTGCCTGACTGACTTTTTCGAGACCTTCCATGCTCAATAACGATCGACTGCTGGTGCAGATCCTGCTGTTGGTGCTGTTTGGCGCCAGCTTCTGGGTAATGGCGCCGTTCTGGTCGGCGCTGTTCTGGGGCGCGGTGCTGGCGTTTGCCAGTTGGCCGCTGATGCGTCTGTTGACTCGCGTACTCGGTGGTCGCGAATCGCTGGCGGCGTTGTTGCTCACCGTTGGCTGGATGTTGCTGGTGGCGGCGCCGCTGGTGTGGCTTGGTTTTAACCTGGCTGATCACGTCCGTGATGCCACGGTTTTTATCAAGGATGTGCAGGTCGACGGGCTGCCCGAAGCGCCGACGTGGCTTGGCGGTTTGCCGTTGGTGGGCGAGCGGCTGGTCAATCTCTGGAACAGCATCGACGAGCAGGGCGCGGCGATGATGCTCGCGATCAAGCCGTATCTGGGACAGGTTGGTAACTGGTTGCTGGCGCGCAGTGCGCAGATCGGTGGCGGGATTCTCGAGCTGACCCTGAGCATCGTTTTTGTATTCTTTTTCTATCGTGACGGGCCGCGTCTGGCGGCGTTCGTGCACAGTCTGCTGGAGCGTCTGATCGGTGATCGCGCCGGGTATTACATCGAGCTGGTGGCCGGGACTGTGCAGCGGGTGGTCAACGGGGTGATCGGGACGGCGGCGGCTCAGGCGATTCTGGCGCTGATCGGGTTCTTGATTGCCGGTGTGCCGGGCGCGTTGGTGCTGGGGATTGTGACGTTTTTGCTCAGTCTGATTCCGATGGGGCCACCGCTGGTGTGGATTCCGGCTACGGCGTGGCTGGCCTGGAAGGGTGAGTACGGGATGGCGGTGTTTCTCGGGATTTGGGGGACGTTCATCATCAGTGGCGTGGATAACGTGCTCAAGCCGTATTTGATCAGCCGGGGCGGGAATTTGCCGTTGGTGATCGTGTTGCTTGGGGTGTTTGGCGGGTTGATTGCGTTTGGGTTTATCGGGTTGTTTATCGGGCCTACGCTTTTGGCGGTTGCTTATAGTTTGTTGACGGATTGGAGCAAGAGTCAGGCGCGGGTTGAGGATCGGCAGTGATAGAAGCGTCGATGCGTTTTAGATAAAGAGCACAGCCGAGCTAACGCTCATCCTGTGAGTGGTGGAAGAGCATGCGGTCGGCTTTGGTTTTTGTGAGAGCTGGCTTGCCAGCGATGGCGGCCTGACAGCCGACCAATCTCTAACTGAATGTACTCAATTCAACTGTGGGAGCTAGCCTGCTGGCGATGGCGGCCTGACAGCCGACCAATCTCTGTCAGATGTACGCATTCCCTGTAAGAGCTGCCGCAGGCTGCGATCTTTTGATCTTGCTTTTAAAGATCGCAGCCTCGTTTCAATCCATTACCTCAGGTCGCCACGTTCAGGTATTTACCCACGGGCGCTGCATTGTCGAGTGAGTACTGTTTGCTCAGGTTGGCAATCATGCGGTTCAGCGCCTCAGAGGTGGTCTGAGTGCTGGCGGTCTGTTCTTCACTCGGCCGTTCGCGACCTGCCTGCAACGCAGCTTTCAGTTCGTCGCTGCTGACGCCGCCACTGCTGTCGCTATCCAGAACCTTGAGCAACGCAGCGCTGGTGTCGCTGTCGGTCGATGTGCTGCTGTCGCTGGTCTGTAAGGCGCTGCTGAGTTCGGTGGCGCTGATGCTGCCGTCGCCATCGGCGTCGAGCTGGCTGAACAGTTGGTCGCTGGATGCTTGTGGCGGCGGTGGTGGCGGGGTCAGGCTGGCGGTGAGTTCGTCCTGGCTGACGACGCCGTCCTTGTTGGTGTCGAGGGCCGAGAAGATTTTGCTGCTGTCGGCGGTGCTGCCGGCGCTGGACAGGCCGCTGCTCAGTTCGTCGCTGCTGATGGCACCGTCACCGTCGATGTCCAGTGCGCTGATCAGGGCGTCGGCCAGGTCGGTGTTGGGTGCCTGATCTTGCGGCGGTGGCGGAGGGGGCGCCATGGCGCTCATTTCGTCTGCGCTGAGGCTGCCGCTGCCGTCGCTGTCCAGATCGCCGAATTGTTTACTCAGATTGACCAGCAGACCATCGTCAGACTTCTGTGACAGGGCGCTTTTGAGTTCGTCCTGATCCACCGCGCCGTCGCCGTTGCTGTCGAGTTTGGCGAACAGTTCCTTCTGCAGTTGCTGGCTGCGGGCGTTTTGTGTGGATGTGCTGCTGGTGCTGGTATAGCTCGTGTAGTTGCTGACGCTACCGATCATCGGGCTCACTCCTTGGACTGGAAAACCGGCTGGTGTACCGGCTTGTGCAGCCTCAAGGGGCAAGTTGTCGTGGGTATGTGAGCTTTGTACCGGCTGGTACACACGTCACAAAACCCTGTGGGAGTGAGCTTGCTCGCGAAGAGGCCGTGTCAGTCACAGTTGCGTTGACTGACACACTGCATTCGCGAGCAAGCTCGCTCCTACATTTGATCTGTGGTGTTCTCAGATGCGGGGCAGGCGAATGATGGCGGTAAGTCCGCCGCCCGGAGTTTCTTCGAGGTTCAATTGGCCGCCCAGCCGCTGCGCCGCCTCGCGGGCAATGGTCATGCCCAGACCAACGCCGCCAGAGTTGCGATTGCGCGAACCTTCCAGGCGATAAAACGGTTCGAACACGGCTTCGCGTTTGTCCGCGGCAATGCCGGGGCCGTGATCGATGACGTGGATCAGCAATTGTTCGCGTTGATCGTGCAATTCGATGCGGGCCTGACCGGCATAGCGCAGGGCGTTGTCCATCAGGTTGTTGATGCAGGAGCGCAACGCCATTGGCTGTACCGGCAACGGCGCACAGTGGCCGCTGACTTCGACGTTTGCGCCTTGGTCCTGAGCGTTTTCGCACAGCGATTCGACCAGTGCCTGCACGTCCATCAATTGCAGTGCTTCGCTGACACGCTGTTCATGCAGGTAAGTCAGGGTGGCGTCGAGCATGTCGATCATGTCGTCCAGATCCTGGCGCATCTGACCCTGCAGTCTTTCATCGCTGATGTTTTCCAGGCGCAGCTTCAGCCGAGACAGCGGCGTACGCAGGTCATGGGAGACGGCGCCGAGCATGCGCGCGCGTTGCTGCACCTGTTCACGAATCCGTCGCTGCATCAGGTTGAAAGTGTGAGCGGCTTGCCGCGCTTCCCGGGGGCCGGACTCATCCAGCGGCGGACTGTCGAGGTTCTCGCTGAGGCGTTCGGCGGCGTCACTCAGGCGCTGAATCGGCCGACTGAGCAGTTTGGCGCCGTACCAGGCCGCAATCATCAACGAGATGAACTGGAACGTCAGCGGTACCAGCGGCCCGCCGAACCATGGGCGCGGCGGGCGATGGGCGAAGCGCGGATCAGGCGGCGGTAGTTGTCCGTCGATACCCTCGGAAAATTCCGGTGGCGGCGGAGGCGGTGGCGGCCCGTAATGATGGAACCAGGCGAAAGCCAACAGGTGCGCCAGGACAATCGCCACGAACAGCACGCCAAACAGGCGGCCGAACAGCGTGTCGAAGCGCGCCCGCATCAGCCGATATCCCTGGCGTCGAACAGATAACCTTCACCGCGCACGGTTTTGATCAACTGTGGGGCTTTCGGGTCGTCGCCGAGTTTCTGTCGCAGGCGCGAGACCAGCAGATCGATGCTGCGGTCGAACGCTTCGATCGAGCGGCCACGGGCAGCGTCCAGCAGTTGCTCGCGGCTGAGCACCCGGCGCGGACGTTCGATGAATACCCAGAGCAAACGGAATTCGGCGTTGGACAACGGCACCACCAGCCCATCGTCGGCGATCAATTGGCGCAGGACGCTGTTCAGGCGCCAGTTGTCGAAGCGAATATTCGCCCGTTGCTCGGTGCGGTCGTCGCGCACTCGTCGCAGAATGGTCTGAATCCGCGCGACCAGTTCACGCGGCTCGAACGGCTTGGCCATGTAGTCATCGGCACCCAGTTCGAGGCCGATAATGCGGTCAGTCGGTTCGCAGCGTGCGGTGAGCATCAGGATCGGGATGTCCGATTCGGCACGCAGCCAGCGGCACAGCGACAAACCGTCTTCACCGGGCAGCATCAGATCGAGCACGACCACATCAAAATGTTCGGCCTGCATCGCCTGACGCATGGCCGCGCCGTCGGTGACGCCGCTGGCGTGGATGTTGAAGCGGGCGAGATAGTCGATCATCAGCTCGCGAATCGGTACGTCATCGTCGACGATCAGCGCCCGAATGCTCCAGCGCTTGTCGTCTTTTGGCTCATCCGTCATGGTCGTTTGGTTGCTGTGCATGGGGCTGTTTGTCTGCCTGTAGGCCGCCAACCACAAAGATGGGCTGCGAGTTTGTGTTTCAGCATAGGCGTCCTGCCGTGAGGCGGGAAGTGCTGATGTAAGAACGTGTTGCGGCTGGCGAGGCTAGCGTGGGTGCTTGTTGCGGGCGTGTCGGTTGTGTATCCGGTTCGACACAAATGCGTCGAGCGCTATGCTTGATCACGGTCATCGCGACGATTTACCGATCATCGGGTGCCGCGCCGCGCCCGGTTCCGCTACAATGCGCGCCGATTTCGTCCTGCCTGAGAGCCCCTCCATGTCCGCCTGCCAGACTCCTATCATCGTCGCCCTGGATTTTCCCACCCGTGACGCCGCACTGAAGCTGGCCGACCAGTTGGACCCGAAGCTTTGCCGGGTAAAAGTGGGCAAGGAACTGTTCACCAGTTGCGCCGCAGAAATCGTCGGCACTTTGCGTGACAAAGGTTTTGAGGTGTTCCTCGACCTGAAATTCCATGACATTCCCAACACCACCGCGATGGCGGTCAAGGCTGCAGCCGAGATGGGCGTGTGGATGGTCAACGTGCATTGCTCCGGTGGCATGCGCATGATGGCAGCCTGCCGTGAAGTGCTGGACAAGCGCACCGGCCCGCAACCACTGCTGATCGGTGTGACTGTGCTGACCAGCATGGAGCGTGAAGATCTGGCTGGTATCGGTCTGGATATCGAGCCACAGGAGCAGGTTCTGCGTCTGGCGGCACTGGCCGAGAAGGCAGGGATGGACGGTCTGGTGTGTTCGGCACTGGAAGCGCAGGCGCTGAAAACCGCGCATCCGTCGCTGCAACTGGTGACGCCGGGGATTCGTCCTGCGGGCAGCGCTCAGGACGATCAGCGTCGCATTCTGACCCCGCGTCAGGCTCTGGATGCCGGTTCCGATTATCTGGTGATCGGCCGTCCAATCAGCCAGGCAGCCGATCCAGCGCAGGCACTGGCTTCGGTCGTGGCCGAAATCGCCTGATCAAACATTGAGGTCAAATTGTAGGAGTGAGCCTGCTCGCGATGAGGGTTTGTCAGTCGACATTACTGTTGATTGACACACCCACATCGCGAGCAGGCTCACTCCTCCATTGTTTTGCGCTGGCTTTAGACTTTCAGCACTAACTTGCCGAAATTTTCGCCGTTGAACAGTTTCATCAGCGTCTCCGGGAAGGTTTCCAGCCCTTCAACGATATCTTCCTTGCTCTTGAGTTGCCCCTTGGCCATCCAGCCGGCCATTTCCTGCGCGGCACTCGCGTACTGGGCGGCGTAGTCCATCACCACAAACCCTTCCATTCGTGCACGATTGACCAGCAGCGACAAATAGTTGGCCGGGCCTTTGACTGCTTCCTTGTTGTTGTACTGGCTGATGGCGCCGCAGATGACCACGCGCGCCTTCATGTTCAGTCGGCTCAGCACCGCGTCGAGAATGTCACCGCCGACGTTGTCGAAATACACGTCCACGCCTTTCGGGCATTCACGTTTAAGCCCGGCCACCACGTCTTCGCTCTTGTAGTCGATGGCGCCGTCGAAGCCCAGTTCATCGATGAGGAATTTGCACTTGTCGGCGCCGCCAGCGATGCCGACCACGCGACAGCCTTTGATCTTGGCAATCTGCCCGGCAATGCTGCCCACCGCACCCGCAGCGCCGGATAGCACCACGGTGTCGCCAGCCTTCGGCGCGCCGACATCCAGCAAAGCGAAATAAGCGGTCATGCCGGTCATGCCCAAGGCAGACAGGTAAACCGGCAGCGGGGCAAGTTTCGGATCGACTTTGTAGAAACCTCTTGGGTCGCCGAGGAAATAATCCTGCACACCAATGGCACCGTTGACGTAGTCCCCGACCGCGAAGCCCGGGTTGTTCGATGCGACGACTTTGCCTACGCCAAGGGCGCGCATTACCTCACCGATACCGACCGGCGGGATGTAGGACTTGCCCTCATTCATCCAGCCGCGCATGGCCGGGTCGAGGGACAGATATTCGTTCTTGACCAGAATCTGGCCTGCCGCAGGTTCTCCGACCGGTACTTCCTGGTAGGTGAAGGTTTCGCGGGTCGCGGCACCCACCGGGCGTTTGGCGAGGAGAAACTGGCGATTGGTCTGGGTAGTCATGGCAGGCACTCAAGCTCAATGAAGCCTTGTTGATAGACCTTCATCGGCAATGCCGCAAGGTTGGCTGATGCGGCGAATGCGTAGCGATCCAGTGCAGTGATAGTCATCCCGTGGGTTTTATCACTGCGATTCATGCAGCGATAAGCAGCGTTTGGATAGTGCTGCCGCTGTGCGGGGCGCTGTGCCTATGCTGCAACTTCGCAATCTCCCTGCATCTATCCGTTCGAGGACATAACAATGAGCATGACGTTTTCCGGCCAGGTTGCCGTAGTGACGGGCGCAGCCAATGGCATTGGCCGTGCGACTGCGCAGGCGTTCGCCGCCGAAGGCTTGAAAGTGGTGGTGGCCGATCTGGATGCGGCAGGCGGGGAGGGTACGGTTGCGCTGATTCGTACAGCCGGTGGCGAAGCGACCTTCGTGCGTTGCAACGTAACCGTCGAAAGTGATGTGAAGAATCTGATGGACGAGGTGATCAATACCTACGGCCGTCTCGACTATGCGTTCAACAACGCTGGTATCGAAATCGAAAAAGGCAAACTCGCCGAAGGCTCGATGGACGAGTTCGACGCGATCATTGGCGTCAACGTCAAAGGCGTCTGGCTGTGCATGAAGTATCAATTGCCGCTGTTGCTGGCCCAGGGTGGCGGGGCGATCGTCAATACGGCATCGGTGGCGGGCCTCGGCGCGGCGCCGAAGATGAGCATCTACGCGGCGTCCAAACACGCGGTGATCGGCCTGACCAAATCGGCGGCGATCGAGTACGCCAAGAAGAAAATCCGCGTCAACGCGGTATGCCCGGCGGTGATCGATACCGATATGTTCCGTCGCGCTTATGAGGCTGATCCGAAGAAGGGTGAGTTCGCCAACGCAATGCATCCGGTCGGGCGCATCGGCAAAGTCGAGGAAATCGCCAGTGCCGTGCTTTATCTGTGCAGTGACGGTGCTGCGTTCACCACAGGTCATTCGCTGGCGGTGGATGGCGGGGTTACGGCCTTCTGATCGAAGAGCCTTTGTGTAGGAAAAAAAACTGCATTCGTGCGGTTTTTTTGGTTTTCGCCGAAGGGTTCCTTAAACCCGCTAAACAATGTGTATCAAATAGTTAGAACGGTCGCTTTTGACGGCGTTGTCGCACAGCCTGTACGGCGTGGCTGTGATTTACTGCCGCCAGCAAAACGGACAGGAGTTTGCGTGCTCATGGAATTGAGAATTGACCGACAGGCAATGGTGCCGGTCGTACAGCAGATCGTTGACGGGGTGACGGACTGGATCTCGCGTAGTGGCTCGGAGCCGAGCACACGCTTGCCTTCCGTACGGCAAATTGCACGGTCCAATCTACTCAGCCAATCGTGCGTTCAGGAGGCGTGCGAGCGTCTTGTAGCGCAAGGTGTTCTGGCCCCGCGGGCGGGTGCGGGATTCATGGTGGCTGAGCAAACTTCTAATACCGGACGCAATGCTCGGCCTGCGGGAAACGAAATCGGGCTGGCGGCGTTCAATACGATCAGTGCACTGCCGGGACGGCTGAAACTGGGCGGCGCTGGTTTGCCGGAAAACTGGCGTGAGTCCGATGACCTGAGCTACGCGATCCGTCAGGTGGCCCGAACCGACATGGCCAGCCTGTTCAATTACGGCACGCCACTGGGTCTACTGGCGCTGCGTCAGCAGATCGTTAAACGGCTGAAACTGGTCAATATCGAAGCCAGCGACGAGCAGGTATTGACCACTTCCGGTGCCAGTCATGCGCTGGATCTGATCGTGCGAGCACTGTTCAAGGCCGGCGATTACGCAGTGGTTGAAACACCGGGGTACTCCCCTCTGTTCGATTTGTTGCGGCTGCACGGTGTGCATCTGCTCGAAGTGCGCCGAACGCCGGTTGGCCCCGACATCCCGGCACTTGAAGCATTGCTGCAGCAGTTTCAGCCGGTCGCAATGTTCATCAACAGCCATCATCACAATCCCACCGGCACTTGTGTGGCGCCGGCTGTGGCGCAACAGGTCGTGCAGTTGTGCACTGCCCATGATGTGCGCCTGATCGAAGATGATGTCTACGCTGATATGCACAATGGCAACGGCACCCGGCTGGCGGCGCTGGATGAGCGAGTGGTTTATGTCGGCAGTTTTTCCAAGACCCTGAGCAGTTCGCTGCGGGTCGGATTTGTATTGGCCGACCAGCAACTGATCACGCGATTGGCCAGGATCAAGATGATCAGCAGCATGGGCGCGTCGAGCTTCAATGAGGCGGTATTGGCCAGCCTGATCGCCAGCGGTGCCTATCGCAAACTGGTGCAGCGCCAGCGCCAGCGTCTGAATATCGACCGCGTTGCGGCCATTCAGGCGCTGGAAGAGGCTGGCTGGGAAGTTTTCGGCAAACCGTGCGGCGGGCTATTCATCTGGGCCCGACCTCCCGTGAGAGACGATGCCCGCTTACGCCGCCACGCACAGCGCAGTGGCGTGCAGCTGTCCGCCGCGAATGCCTTCACTCCCGGTGGCGAGGCGAGCGACTGGCAGCGGATCAATGTCGCCTATGCTTGTGACCCACGCGCCCGGCAGTTTTTTCGCAGCACCCATGTGGATCGACCTCAAACGTTCTGAAAACGACGCGAGCGTAGCTTTTTGCCATTATTCCGACGCCAGAGACTTGTGCTGGTTCATGGCCGTTGCGAATCTTCATTCACAGACTATGGCAGGGGACTACGCGCAATGATTTCGGCCGTGCAAGGACGTTTTGCCAACCTCGGTATGGCGAAAAAACTGGGTGTAGGGTTTGTGCTGGTGTTGCTGCTGACCGCGTTGGTGGCTGCGATTGGTGTCTGGTCTCTGCAAACCATCAGTCAGCGTTTCGATGGGCTCAAGCAGATGTCGACGCTCAACAGCGATTTGATCAAGGTACGCTTGCTTGAGCAGGACTATGCCCTGCACGGTAATCCGAAAACCGCCGACGCCTTGCGCGCAGGTGTCGACGCTCTGGTGGTGCAGGCCGATCAACTCAAGGTGCAATCACCGGCCAACGTGGCGGTGATGAATGATGTCGAGCAGTCGCTGGCAGCCTATCGCAAGGCGTTCGATGAATTCGTTTCGCTGACGCAGGCCAAGGATCTGGCGCTGGAAATGGCCAGTTGGTCGGTGTCCAGCGTGGCCAATAACCTTGATGTTTTGCAGGCCGGGCTCGCTGATGATGGCGCCTATACCTTGAAGGAAAGCGAGGGCAAGGATGGCGCCCAGTTCATCGAGCAGGCCAGTCAGGTCAGTCAGGTTTCGCGCTTGATGCTGCAAGCCATGAACGAGGCGCGGGTTCGTCTTGACCAAAGCCGCAAGGGCGACGCCGAGAGCACTGGCAAGGGCAACATCGAACAGGCGGCGCAGGCGCAGAGCCAGGCGGAAGCGCTGAAGTCCTCGATCAAGGATGAGGGCTATTTGACCGTGCTTAACGAGGTCTCCGGGCATATTGCCGGGTTCAACGACAAGCTGGCCGAGTACACCGGGCTGCTGGCCCAGGAAAAAACCGTCTACGAACAATTGCACCAACGCGCTGCACAAGTGGTGGAGCGGGTGGATCAGGCTTATGTCGCCGAAGACGCCGCGATGCAGGCCGAACTGAAGAAAAATTCGGCGCTGATCATTGGTTCCTCGGCACTGGCGTTGCTGGTCGGGCTGATTGCCGCTTGGGTGATTACGCGGTTGATCGTTGCGCCGTTGCGCAGTGTGATTCAAGTCGCGCAACAGATTGCCTCCGGTAATTTGAGTGCGACGGTGCAAGTGACCCGTCGAGATGAGATCGGCCAGTTGATGCAGGCGATGCAACAGATGGGGGCGGGCCTGAGCACAATTGTCAGCGGCTTGCAGGCAGGTATCGAACAACTGGCGAGTTCGGCGCAATCGCTGTCGGCAGTGACCGAGCAGACCAATCTTGAGGTCAGCAGCCAGAAGGAAGAAACCGAGCAGGTTGCTACGGCCATGAACCAGATGACGGCGACAGTGCATGACGTGGCGCGCAATGCTGAAGAGGCGGCGCTGGCGGCGCAGACTGCCGATGGCAAGGTCGAGACTGGTCAGTCGGTGGTGCGCCAGAGCATGGCGCGGATTGAACAACTGGCTGATTCGGCGAACTCGGCGAGTTCGAGTATCGAGAGCCTCAGTGCGCAGATCCAGAATATCGGTACGGTACTGGATGTGATCAAGAGTGTTGCCGAGCAGACCAATCTGCTCGCGCTCAACGCAGCGATCGAGGCGGCGCGGGCTGGCGAGCAGGGCAGGGGATTTGCGGTGGTGGCTGATGAGGTGCGGGCGCTGGCGCGGCGAACTCAGCAATCGACCGAGGAGATTGAGCGTCTGGTCATTGCGCTACGGGCGGCGGCGCATTCGTCGGTGCAGCAGATTCAGAGCAGTGGCGAGTTGGTGAAGCTGGCGGTGAGTGATGCGCTTCAGACCGAGAGTGCGTTGGGCAGTATTGCGGCGGCGGTGTCGTTGATTCAGCAGATGAATCAGCAGATTGCGGCGGCGGCTGAGGAGCAGAGTTCGGTGGCGGAGGAGATTAATCGCAGTGTGACGAGTATTCGTGCGAGTGCGGATCAGTCTTCGATTGCGATGCGGGGGAATGCGGCTTCGAGTATTGAGCTGGCGCAGTTGGGGAGTGAGTTGCGGGGGATGGTCGGGCATTTTCGGCTTTGATGACCTTGGCGGCCTTTGGGCCGACCAGGTTCTTGGGTGTTCTTTGTGAATATCCGTTTTTTTGGGTGTTGCGGCTGGCGGTTTCGCTTTTACAGCGACTCCCTTTGGCAAACGCCGGAGTGCCGGCCCAGCCCAAAGGAAGCAAAGGTCTGGGCCCCAACGTTCGGCCCGCTCGCTGGGGCTCGGGGTTCCTTCGCTCCGGGTTTCATCCGGGGGGATCGCCTACGGTTTGCTTCGCTGCACCTCCTCTCGATCTGTTCGACTGCGTCGAACGGCGCTACGCGCCTACCCCCGGATGAATCCCTCCACTCAGCCTGCCGACGGGGCCATGTGGATCAAGGTCAAGAGCACAGTCGAGCTAACGCTCATTCTGTGAGTGGTTAAAAGCGGCGCGGGGATGCTTTGCTTTTGCTTTTCTGTAGGAGTGAGCCTGCTCGCGATGGCGGCCTGACAGCCGACCAAACTCTGCCCGTATACCCAATCCCTGTGGGAGCAGGCTTGCCAGCGATGGCGGCCTGCCATCCAACCATACCCTGCCTGATATACCCAATCCCTGTGGGAACTGGCCTGCCAGCAATGGCGGCCTGCCATCCAACCAAACCCTGCCTGATGTACCGAATCCTTGTGGGAGCTGGCCTGCCAGCGATGGCAGCCTAATAGCCGACTAAACCCTGCCTGATGTACCCAATCCCTGTGGGAGTGAGCCTGCTCGCGATGACGTCTTCAAGGTCACCCCATCTATAACTGTCAAACCCCCACCAATCAGCCAACAAAAAAGCCACCTCTCGGTGGCTTCTCTTTCTACTTCGACTATCAGTCGTAGATGACTTTCTTTTTCCAGTCCGCATCGGCTTCGACGTCTTTTAGCCCTTCGGTCAACTGGTTCACTTCGCCGTCCACCGGGGCAATTTTGTCCATGACCTGGGCGTTGGCGCGGGCGAGGAGTTTTTCCAGGTATTGCAGTTGTTCTGCATACACCTGCGGGTCGGGCTGTTTGCGCAGGTATTGCACGCCGCGTTCGAAGGCGAGGCGGGCCTGGCCGGGTTGGTTTTGTTGCAGGGATTGTTGGCCGAGGTTGTTGAAGAACTCGATGTGCAGCAGTACCAGGATGTGGCGAATCTCGCGAATCCAGTGCTTGGCTTCGTTCGCTGGCAGGAAGCCGTCGTGGGCGGCGCGGGTGATTTGGCCGTGCAGGGCTTCGAGCAGGAAGCGGACGTCTTTGGCTTTGGCTTCGGTATGAATCGGCGCCGGTGGGTTGTTGACCGGAATCGATTCGCCTTGGGCTACCAGTGCGCTCAGTTCAGTGATGCGTGCTTTGGTCGTGGCGCTGGTTTTTTCCAGGTTCAGCAGGCGCTGGCAGACGTTCAGCTCAAGGCGAGTCATCAACAGTTTGAGGGCCGGGGTCATGAACTGGCCGGGAAAGGTCTCGGTGAGTTCGCCGCAGCGGCGCAGGCGGTCGTTGAGTTCGACCTTGGTGCGGGCCTTTTCCAGTTTGTTGTTTTCCACTACATGGTTCATGTAGCCAATGGCGATCAGAATTGCGATCCCGGCTACAACTAGCAGGGTGATCATGAGTGGTGTCACCGGTAAGACCTCTTTATAGGGTTCGCAGTCGAGTGTAGTGGCTTGGCATTTGGGCGCCTAGGTCTGCTCGACGAGTTGGATCGGCTGGTTCAATCTGTATCGGCCGCACGCTGCTTATATGAATGCTGGCGCCAGGGGTTCAGATTGCCATCACTGTGCGGTGGACTATAACGTCTTGGCGGGTGGCGGAATATAGGCGTCAAACGTTGGACGACGGAAAAGCCTGCCGGAGCCCGCAAAGCAGGTCGAAGTCATTGATTTAAATAAATTTATATCAAGGGGTTGACGACTTCTCAAACCATCCCTAGAATGCGCGCCACTTGCAGCGTAAAGCACACAGCGAAACGCCAGCAGGGAGTGAAGTTGTAGCGTGTCCCCTTCGTCTAGTGGCCTAGGACACCGCCCTTTCACGGCGGTAACAGGGGTTCGAGTCCCCTAGGGGACGCCATTGCGGGAATAGCTCAGTTGGTAGAGCACGACCTTGCCAAGGTCGGGGTCGCGAGTTCGAGTCTCGTTTCCCGCTCCATTTTTAAACAGCACTGCTTTCGGGCGGGGCTGAGTGAAACCAGAACCAAGTCTTCGGATGCAGGTCTGGACACCGAAACACACACCATGTGTTCCGGGTAGCGTGTCCCCTTCGTCTAGTGGCCTAGGACACCGCCCTTTCACGGCGGTAACAGGGGTTCGAGTCCCCTAGGGGACGCCATTTGCGGGAATAGCTCAGTTGGTAGAGCACGACCTTGCCAAGGTCGGGGTCGCGAGTTCGAGTCTCGTTTCCCGCTCCAAATTCAAATAGAACGCCGCTCAGTGATGAGCGGCGTTTTGTTTCCAGCTTCAGTTTTAAACAGCGCTGCTTTCGGGCGGGGCTGAGTGAAACCAGAACCAAGTCTTCGGATGCGGGTCTGGACACCGAAACACACACCATGTGTTCCGGGTAGCGTGTCCCCTTCGTCTAGTGGCCTAGGACACCGCCCTTTCACGGCGGTAACAGGGGTTCGAGTCCCCTAGGGGACGCCATTTGCGGGAATAGCTCAGTTGGTAGAGCACGACCTTGCCAAGGTCGGGGTCGCGAGTTCGAGTCTCGTTTCCCGCTCCAAATTCACAAACACGCCGCTCAGCAATGAGCGGCGTTTTTGTTTTTGCAGAATTTGTCGCGCAACAAAAAAGGACCTTCGGGTCCTTTTTTGTTTTTGCTTGATCAGACATGCCGGGCCCACCCAAGCGATGGGTCCGGTCAGTGCATCAGAGCTTCGGCAATTGCCCGATGCGGCCCATCATTTCCGTCACGATTTGCAGATCCAGCAAGAACTGGTCAACAGTCTTGAACTCGCCGTCGGTGTGGCCGGTGTATTTGACTTCAGGTCGGGCCAGGCCGAATTGCACGCCATTCGGCAGTTCATGCACCGAGGTCGCGCCGGCAGATGTGCCGAATTCGTGTTTCATGCCCAGGTTCTCGCTGGCAACGGCCAGCAGTGCCTTGACCCATTCACCTTCCGGGTTGCGGTACATCGGTTCGGCGATCGAGTAAGTGAAGTTCACTGCGACGTGGGTCTTTTTGCTCCAGGCGGCCAGTTTGTCGGCGATTTCCTTCTTCAGCACTTCAGGCGATTTGCCCTTTGGCACGCGCAGGTTGACCGCCAGTTTGAAGGCTTTGTCGTCCACGCCAACGTAGGTCAGCGAGGTGGTCAACGGGCCCATGAACGAGTCGGAGAAGCCGACGCCGAGTTTTTTACCCAGGTAATCCAGGCCCCAGTTGTTCGATGCATAACGTGCTGCATCGGTGAACTGGTTGTGTTTCAGCGCGACTTTGCCGTCGAGGCTGTTGAGGAAGTCGAGCATCCGTGCGACCGGGTTGACGCCGGACTCGGGTTCGGATGAGTGTGCGGAAACACCGGTGACGCTCAGTTTGACGCCCTTGCCATCAACCTTGGCGGCCACTTCAAAGTCGCCGCCGTTGCGCTTGGCGTATTCGCTGCCGGCCTTTTGCAGGCTGGCGGCCAGTTCTGCGGGTTTGTCTGTCACCAGGGTCACGACCGAAACCGATGGAATCTGGTTGGTCGCGAGGCCGCCGGTCATCGAGGTGATTTCCGCACCTTTGCCTTCAGCCTTGCGCGCAGGGAAATTGGCCATGACCGTGCCATAGCCTTTCTCGGCGATCACCACCGGGTAACCGCCGTCCAGCGCCATGTTGTAGTTCGGCGTCGGGTTGTGTTCGAAGTAATAAGGGATCGCGTCGCCGGTGGTTTCTTCGGTTGTGTCCACCAGCAGCTTGAAGTTGCGCGCCAGCGGCAGTTTTTCTTCCTTGATCACTTTCATCGCATACATCGCGACGACGATGCCGTTCTTGTCGTCTTCAGTGCCGCGGCCGTACATGCGATCGCCGATCAGGGTGACCTTGAACGGATCAAGTTTGGTACCGTCCTTCAACACCCAGTTTTCCGGCGTGACCGGCACCACGTCGGCGTGGGCATGAATGCCGACGACTTCATCACCGCTGCCGTCGAGGGATATTTCGTAGACGCGATTGTCGACGTTGCGGAATTTCAGGTTGAAGGATTCGGCGAGGCTTTGGATCTTCGCGGCAATCTTGATGAATTCAGGATTGTCGTGCTGGGCCACGCCTTCTTTCTGGTAAGTCGGGATCTCCACCAGTTCGCGCAAGGTTTCCAGCGCGGCTTTGCCGTACTTCGCGCGAGTGTAGAGACCGAGCAGGCGATTGATCTCGTTCTGCTGTTCGGCGCTCAGGGTTTTGTTGTCGAGAAAGGTGTTGATTGTCGATTCGAGATTATTGGTTTTGCCCAGATCGCTCTTGGCTACGCCGCCGAGGAATTGGCGGAAATCGCTGGTTGTCGTATCACTGAACGACTTGAGGATGGCAGCACTTTGCTGCGGGGTGATGTTGGCAGAGGCGGGCAGGGTGTACGACGAAAGACCGGCCAGAATCAGGCTGGCGGCGGCCAGACGCTTGAGAGAAAAATCCATCGGGATGGGCATTCCTTTGCAGGGAGTTGATAAGAAGTGTTTAAAAGTTGAAACAAGACTTTTCCAAACTAACACCATGCGGGTGTTGAAAGGGAGCCCTCGAAGTGGGATTCGTCGCACATAAATGCAAAAGCGGCGCACAAATGAAAAAGGCCCAACCTGTCTGAGTCGGGCCTTTCAGGGCGTCGGCTGTTTACATCGACAGCACCAGGCGCCCGGCGAACAGAATCAGGATCACCCCCATGCTGCGTTCGAACCAGTGGCCCATACGCATAAACAGGGTCCGCACTTTGCTGCTGGAGAAGAACAGCGCGACGATCACAAACCACAGCGCATTCACGCCGCACATCCACAATCCGTACAGGGCCTGGATCTCCAGCGGAGTGCTGGCGCTGATGATCGTGGTGAAGATCGCCAGGAAAAACAGCGTGGCCTTGGGGTTGGTGGCGTTGGTCAGAAAACCGGTGCTGAATGCCTTGAACAGCGATTGCTCGACCAGTGGTTCGTCCACAGCCTTTTCACCCTCAAGCGAAGTCTTGGGCTTGCTGCGGATCAGGCTGATACCGAGGTAAAAAATGTACGCGCCACCCACAACTTTGGCCACGGTCAGCAGCCACGGAGTGGTGTGCATCAATGCGCCGACGCCGAGCAGGGTATACAGCACATGCACGGAAATCCCCGCGCCGATGCCCAGTGCCGTGCAAATGCCCACCAGTCGGCCAAAGCGCACGCTTTGGCGAATGGTCACGGCGAAGTCCGGCCCGGGAGCGACCACGGCCAGAAAGTGAATGGTGGCCAGTGCCAGAAACTCGCCCAGGTAGTTCGATAACATTTCAGCTCCAGAAAGTCAGGGGTGAAGCATTGCCGCGATAGCCGACAAAGAAAGAAAGGCTCAAGCGCGGGTCGGCCACGCCCGGGGTGACCGAGTGCATGCAGCGCGAATTGAACATGATGAAATCCCCCGGTTCCGGTCGCACCTCAAGAGAAGGCGGGCCGAGCAATGCGGGATCGATGCCGTAGCTGTCGCCACGCATTTCGTCGAACTGGTCCGGGGAAATATCGTCGTCCCACATCTGCAACGCGCCGCCCTCGGTCGGCATGTTCAGGTACACGTTGCAGGCGAATTGCGCTTCCAGGCTGCGCGCCTGAAAACTTTCCGGAGCGTCCTTGGCGAAAATGTCGTGGTGGGCGAGGAAGCAAACCCCCGGTTTGACTACCCGCGACAGGCCCACATACATCTTGCGTCCGTAGAGGTTTTCCAGATGGGCGCCGGCCGGCCATGACTCGTCGAGCATGCAGCGCAGCGTATCGACAGGCGAGGGGTAGGGCGCGCAGCGACTACGCAGTTCAGCGATGTTGCTGGTGGCACGCTCGAAGTAATCTTCGATCAGCAACGGCTGGTTTTCCGCTTCGTAAAACGCCATACCGATGCGGCCGATGCTCGGCGCATTGATATAGCCTTCGAAGCCAGGGGCGAGAATCTTGTCGCCAATCTGGACGGCCAGCGGCTGAGGCAGAAAGCCTTTGACGCGAATGGCGAGGACTTCTTCGTTGGCCAGTTTTTTTATGCACGTCTCATCGAGACGCTCGACGTCAAGCATCATGTTATTCAGGTCCATCTATCGAATAGTCAACGGAGCCAGCGAGTGCGGCTCCCCCGGCGTCGGACGCTGCGCGGGGCAACGTCCGAAATGCTTAATCCACGCTGTAGTGGACGGATAACGTGCCTTTCTTCTGCGAAAGGGATGCGATCGTGACTGTGCCCAAATCCTTCAGGCTACGTACATGGGTGCCACCGCAGCCGTAGGCTGGCAGCTCGCCGAAACCGATTTCGCGCGAACCCTCGCGCAGGGAAGTCAGGCGTGGCAGATCGTGTTCGATCCACTGGCCAACGCCGTATTGCACGGTTTGCGCATCGACTTCCTGAGCAACATCGCTCGGTTTGAACTGCACTCGGCCCTCGTCCGGCCAGTGGTGCGCCTTGATCGGTGTCCAGCCCATGGCTTGAACGAAATGCCCGATCAGATGACCGGCCGAATGCATGCGGGTATTGAAGCAGCGGCGTTCTTCGTCAACACGAATCTGGGTCATGCCGAGCGGCACCGGACGGTCGACGAAATGCACGATCCGCTCCGGCTCCTGCACCACGCGCAGTACCTGACTTTCGCCGATCCAGCCGGTATCGCAGGGCTGACCGCCACCCTGCGGATGAAACAATGTTGCGCGCAGCACTACAGCGAATTCGTTCTCGTGGGGCGTGCAGTCGAGGACTTCCACATTGGCCTTGAGGTCATCACTATGGAAAAAGAGGCGAAGCGTCATATTCCATGCCCTAATTAAAATTTCTACTTTTTATTATATGAATCGTGCAATAACGTGATAATCCGTTCAAACATCAAAGGACTGTTGCGCTGTGAGCATAAATCTACCGCTGCCGCTGCTCGGTGAAATGGCGATTTTCGTCAAGGTTGTCGAAACCGGCAGTTTTTCCGAAGCGGCCCGTCAGTTGGGTTCGTCACCTTCGGCGGTCAGTCGCAGCATCTCGCGTCTGGAAAAGGCCCTGGCCACGCGTTTGCTGCAACGCACCACGCGCAAACTGCGCTTGAGCGATGGCGGGGAAGAGGTATTCAAGCGCTGTCAGGAAATGGTCAGCGCTGCCAAGTCAGTGATGGAAATCAGCGGCCAGTTCACCCATGAGGCTGAAGGTCTGGTGCGGGTCAGCGTGCCGAAAGCAGTCGGACGGTTCGTGATTCACCCGCACATGCCCGAGTTTCTGCGCCGCTATCCCAAGGTCGATGTCGAGTTGTTGCTGGAGGATCGGCAGGTTGATCTGATCGACGATCATGTCGATCTGGCGATTCGTATCACCGATCGCCCCCCGGCCGGGTTGGTCGGAAGGCAACTGCTGACTATCGACCATTTGCTCTGCGCCACACCGCAATATCTGGCTGAACATGGCACCCCGACGCACCCCCATGACTTGCTTGAGCACAGCTGTATTTACCTGGGTGAAACCCCGAGTGATGCGCGCTGGAAATTCAAGAAAGGCAGCAAAGCGGTGACGGTCGGCGTGCGTGGGCGGTATGCCGCCAACCATACCGGCGTGCGGCTGGGCGCGGTGTTGCAGCACATCGGGATTGGCAGCTTGCCGTATTTCACCGCGCGCTATGCGCTGGAGCAGAAGTTGATTGTGCAGGTGCTGCCCGACTGGACGTTCCTGGCTTCATATCACGGTGGGCTGTGGTTGCTGCATTCGCCAACGCGTTATCTGCCACCGAAGCTGCGGGTGTTTATCGACTTTCTGGTGGAGTGTCTGGAGAGGGAGCCGACCTTGAGCAAGCCGGGAAAATCGGGGAGTCCGAACAATCTGGCGATGGCGTATGAGCTACCGGAAAGCGAGGGACTGCTTTAACGCAAAAGATCGCAGCCTGCGGCAGCTTTATGTAGGAGCTGCCGCAGGCTGCGATCTTTTGATCTTCAACTGATGTAACTCAGTGCTTGCTGTCCTGAGCGGCCATCGCCATCAGCTGTTTTTCCTGGTTCCAGTCGAACGGTTCGTCGTTCTGTTCGGCTTCGTAACGACGTTCTTCCAGCGCCTGATACAGGTCGATTTCTTCATCGGCCAGGTAATGCAGGCAGTCGCCAGCGAAGTACCACAGCAGATCCCGCGGAATCAGGTGGGCGATCTGCGGATAACGGGTGATGACCTGGCACAGAATGTCCTGACCCAGATACTGGCTTTCGATCGGATCGATCGGCAGCGACGCGAGCAGTTCGTCAAAGCGCTCCAGGAACAGGGCATGGCTTTCTTCGGGAACCTGTTCGGCCTCACCTACGGCGACCAGAATGCTGCGCAGGTGGTCGAGTAATACAAGATGATCGGCAACGACGTTGGACACGAGATAAGTCCTCAAGAGCAAAACGGGCGCGGGAGTATAAAGCCCCCGCGCCGGTTTTTCACTGACAGTTGCAGCCGAAGGGGATCAGCGGACTTTCCCTTCGGCCTGCGCCAACTCCTCCTTGGAGAAATCATCGACATCGATCACTTTGCGCCGCGCGGCTTCAGCGTCGCGCAGTGTCTGGGCTTCCGCCGCTTGCAGGACGCCAGCTTCCAGCGCCGCATCGATGGCGTGTTCGCCGGCCACTGGTTTGACCTGACCACTTTTCAGTGAGCTGTGCAGCTTTTTGTGCAGCGGCTGCGCGGCATTCAGCAGATCGCTGGCATGTTGCAGGGCACCAACGGCGTCGTCTGGCGACTGCGGGCGATAGCAACCCGCGAGCAATTCTTCCAGCGTCGGATCACCCTTGGCGCGACCAAGAACCGCTGCGACTTCAGCACCGAGTTTGTCCGACGGGCCTTTATGGCGCCGACCGAACGGGAACACGATAACGCGCAGCAGGCAGCCGAAGACCCGGCTCGGGAAGTTGGTCAGCAATTCATCCAGCGCTCGTTCCGACTGACCAAGGCTTTCTTCCATGGCCCAGGTGAACAGCGGTTCCATGTGCTCCGGGGAATCAAGGTCGTGATAACGCTTGAGCGCGGCGGACGCCAGATACAGATTGCTCAACACGTCGCCGAGGCGTGCCGACAGTCGTTCACGACGTTTCAGTTCACCGCCCAGCAGCATCATGCTCAGGTCGGCGAGCATCGCGAAGGCCGCAGCCTGGCGGTTGAGCGCACGGAAATAACCCTGACTGAGCTTGTTCCCCGGCGCATGTTCGAAGTGACCGAAACCGAGGCTCAGCACCAAGGTACTGGCGGCGTTGCTCACGGCGAAACCGATGTGCTTGAGCAGCAGGCCATCGAACTCTTTCAGCGCCTGATCCTTGTCCTCGCGCCCGGCGAGTGCCATTTCCTTGAGTACAAACGGATGGCAACGGATCGCCCCCTGACCAAAGATCATCAGGTTGCGTGACAGGATGTTCGCGCCTTCGACGGTGATGAAGATCGGCGCACCGTTCCAGCTGCGTCCCAGATAATTGTTCGGGCCCATGATGATTGCCTTGCCGCCATGCACATCCATGGCGTGGCTGATGCATTCGCGACCGCGTTCAGTGAGGTGGTACTTGAGGATTGCCGACAGCACCGACGGTTTTTCGCCCAGATCCACCGCATTGGCAGTCAGCATCCGTGCGGCGTCCATCATCCAGGCGTTGCCGCCGATTCGCGCCATTGCCTCCTGAATACCTTCGAACGCGGAAAGTGGCACGTTGAACTGTTCGCGGATCTGCGCGTATTGCCCGGTTACCAGACTGGTGAACTTGGCGGCGCCAGTACCGACTGCCGGCAGCGAGATCGAACGCCCGACCGACAGGCAGTTCATCAACATCATCCAGCCTTTGCCGAGCATTTCCTGGCCGCCGATGAGGAAGTCCAGCGGGATGAATACGTCTTTGCCCGAGTTCGGGCCGTTCATGAACGCTGCACCCAGTGGCAGGTGACGGCGACCGATTTCGACGCCCGCGGTGTCGGTCGGAATCAGCGCGAGGCTGATGCCCAGATCGGTCTTGTCGCCCAGCAGGTGGTCCGGGTCATAAGCCTTGAATGCCAGGCCGAGCAGGGTGGCGACCGGGCCGAGGGTGATGTAACGCTTTTCCCAGTTCAGACGCAGGCCGAGGACTTCCTGGCCTTCCCATTGACCCTTGCAGATGATTCCGGTGTCGGGCATCGAACCCGCGTCGGAACCGGCGAGCGGGCCGGTGAGGGCGAAGCACGGGATGTCATCGCCACGCGCCAGCCGTGGCAAATAGTGATTGCGTTGCTCGTCGGTGCCGTAGTGCAGCAGCAGTTCGGCCGGGCCGAGGGAGTTAGGCACCATCACCGTCGAGGCGAGGTCGCCGCTGCGGGTCGCGAGTTTCATTGCCACTTGCGAGTGGGCGTAGGCCGAGAAGCCCTTGCCGCCGAATTCCTTGGGAATGATCAGTGCGAAGAAGCCGTGCTCCTTGATGTGTGTCCAGGCTTCGGCCGGCAGGTCCATCGACTGGCCGATCTGCCAGTCGGTGACCATCGCGCAGAGTTCTTCGGTCGGACCGTCGATGAAGGCTTGTTCTTCATCGGTCAGTTGCGCCTTGGGATAGGACAGCAGTTTTTCCCAGTCCGGACGCCCGCTGAACAGCTCGCCATCCCACCACACCGTGCCGGCATCGATTGCATCGCGTTCGGTCTGCGACATCGGCGGCAGGGTTTTCTGGAACCAGTTGAACAATGGCGCCGTGAAGTGTTTGCGGCGCAGATCAGGCAGCAACAATGGCGCGGCCACCAGTGCCAGGACCACCCAGAACACCACCAGCAACCAGCCCGGCGCATGGCTGAAAATGCCCATCGCCAGAAAGTAAATGGCAACGATGCCCAGCGCCGGTAGCGGGGAGATACGGCGGTGAGCGAGATACGCCACACCGACGATCAGAACCAGTATCCACAACAACAGCATATTTAATCCTCCGTGAACCAGAACGAGCGACCCAACAGAGCTTAGACGGCATCTGTAAAACAGGGGGGTCAGAGCAAGGTGATTGAAATCGTGGGAAACCTTGGACGGCTTTTGTAGTTTCGGTGGGCAACACGCGTAGGAAATCGTTCGTTAATCCCGCGTCTTTGCGTCCAAGTTTGGCCGAAACGTCGTTATCTCTGTGCTTGAGCTGTCGCTAGACTCGGGACTCACCCAGGAGATTGTCGTCATGCACGAGTATCTGAGTCCCGGTCGCTTCATCGATAGTGACCACCCGGCAGTGGTGGAGTTCGCCGAGCAGCACCGTGGTGCCAGTCGCGATCCGCTGGCGCAGGCGATCAGTCTCTACTACGCCGTGCGTGAAGCGGTGCGCTACAACCCCTACACCTTCAGTCGTGATCCGGACACACTGCGTGGCAGTTACGCATTGTCGACAGGTGAGAGCTATTGCGTACCCAAGGCCACGTTGCTGGCCGGTTGTGCGCGGCATTGCGGGATCGCCGCGCGGATCGGTCTGGCGGATGTGCGCAATCATCTGTCGACCCCGCGGTTGCTGGAGTTGCTGCGCAGTGACGTGTTTGCCATGCACGGGTACACCGAGCTGTTTTTAGACGGTCGCTGGGTCAAGGCGACACCGGCGTTCAATCAGCAACTCTGTGAGTTGTTCAATGTTGCTCCGCTGGAATTCGACGGCATCAACGACAGCGTTTTCCACCCGTATAACCGCGACGGGGCGCAGTTGATGGAGTATCTGATCGATCACGGACAATTCACCGATGTGCCGGAAACGTTCTTTTTCCAGCACATCGAAAAGTGCTATCCGCACCTGTTCGGCGAACAACAGCCGCTTCTGCTGGGCGATATGCAGAGCGATGTCAGCCGCGGCTGATCCGGCGTATGCTGCTCGACCACTTCACTGCAAAAGAGGCGGTCATGCTGAAGATCTGGGGTCGCAAGAATTCGTCGAATGTCAGAAAGCCATTGTGGGCCGCTGAAGAGCTGGGTCTGGCTTACGAGGCGATCGATGCAGGCGGGGCTTTTGGTGTGGTGGACACGCCGCAGTATCGGGCGATGAACCCGAACGGCCGAGTGCCAGTGATCGAAGACGACGGTTTTGTGCTGTGGGAGTCCAACGCCATCGTCCGTTATCTGCTGGCCAAACATGCGGCCAACACCGCGTGGTATCCGACGGATCTGCACACCCGCGCCACGGCCGACAAGTGGATGGACTGGACCACATCGAGTTTTGCCGGCCCTTTCCGCACGGTGTTCTGGGGTGTCTTGCGCACGCCGGCCGAGAAACAGGATTGGGCGGCGATCAACGAAGGTATCAAGGAATGTACGGCGCTGCTGGCGATGGCCGATGAGGCCCTGAGCACTCAACCGTACCTGTCCGGAAGCGAAATCGGCATGGGCGATATTCCGCTGGGCAGTTTCATTTATGCCTGGTTTGAAATGCCTGTCGAGCGCGCTCCGCAGCCGCATCTGGAGGCCTGGTATGCCCGGCTGAAGCAGCGTCCGGCTTATCAAAAAGCAGTCATGACCGCGTTGACTTGATAATAACTATCGACACGCTTGACTGTACTTGTGCGGCGGCGGCAAGCAACATTGCGCCTTGCGCTGCGGTTGTATCCCTCGCCGTCCGCCCACATCTATCCCTTTCCTTCCTTCTTGGTGCGTAAATCAGATATGAGTTCCGCTCTGTCCATCCGGCAGCTAACCAAAACCTACGGCAACGGGTTCCAGGCCTTGAGTGGTATCGATCTGGACGTCGCCGAGGGTGATTTTTTCGCCTTGCTTGGCCCCAACGGTGCCGGCAAATCCACGACCATCGGCATTCTCT
Organism: Pseudomonas sp. McL0111; assembly: GCF_052567255.1. Classification (NCBI taxonomy): domain Bacteria; kingdom Pseudomonadati; phylum Pseudomonadota; class Gammaproteobacteria; order Pseudomonadales; family Pseudomonadaceae; genus Pseudomonas; species Pseudomonas sp. McL0111. The sequence goes on from NZ_CP199585.1 coordinate 3,275,208, forward strand.
CGACCCTGGTGAACAAGACCAGCGGTACGGTGAATATCTTTGGCAATGACCTGGACAAGAACCCCGCAGCGCTCAAGCGCTCGATTGGCGTGGTGCCCCAGGAATTCAACTTCAACCAGTTTGAAAAGACCTTCGACATCGTCGTGACTCAAGCTGGTTACTACGGCATCCCGGCGAAAATCGCCAAGGAACGCGCCGAGCAGTATCTGACCCAGCTCGGGCTGTGGGACAAGCGCGATGTGCCGTCCCGTTCGCTGTCCGGCGGCATGAAGCGCCGGTTGATGATCGCCCGCGCCCTGGTGCATGAACCGCGCCTGCTGATCCTCGACGAACCGACTGCCGGGGTCGATATCGAGCTGCGCCGTTCGATGTGGACGTTCCTCACCGAGCTGAACCAGAAAGGCATCACCATCATCCTCACCACGCATTATCTGGAGGAGGCTGAGCAGTTGTGCCGCAACATCGGGATCATCGACCACGGCACCATTGTCGAAAATACCAGCATGAAACAGCTGCTCGGTCAGCTGCATGTCGAGACCTTCCTGCTCGATCTGAAAAATGATTTGCAGGTCGCGCCGCAATTGCTTGGCTATCCCTCTCGGTTGATCGACAGCCACACGCTGGAAGTGCAGGTCGACAAGTCGATGGGCATCACCGCGCTGTTCACTCAGTTGGCGCAACAGAGCATCGAAGTGCTGAGCCTGCGTAACAAAACCAATCGCCTCGAGGAGCTGTTCGTGTCCCTGGTGGAGAAAAATCTGTCGAAGGTGGCGGTATGAGTTCCGAGTTCCGGCCCAACCTCGTTGCCCTCAACACCATCGTTTACCGCGAGGTCAAACGCTTCACCCGGATCTGGCCGCAGACGCTGCTGCCGCCGGCGATCACCATGGTTCTGTACTTTGTGATCTTCGGTAACCTGATCGGCCGGCAGATCGGCGCCATGGGTGGGTTCACCTACATGGAGTACATCGTGCCGGGGCTGATCATGATGTCGGTGATCACCAACTCCTACGGCAACGTGGTGTCGAGTTTCTTCGGCAGCAAGTTCCAGCGCTCCATCGAAGAACTGATGGTCTCGCCGGTTTCGCCGCACACGATTCTGATCGGCTACACCCTCGGTGGTGTGCTGCGCGGTTTGATGGTCGGGGTGATCGTGACGATTCTGTCGCTGTTTTTCACCGATCTGCAGGTCCATCACCTCGGTGTGACCATTCTGGTGGTGGTGCTGACGGCGACGATCTTCTCGCTGCTGGGCTTCATCAACGCCGTGTTCGCGCGCAACTTCGATGATATTTCGATCATCCCGACGTTTGTGCTGACGCCGCTGACTTACCTCGGCGGGGTGTTCTACTCGATTACCTTGCTGCCGCCGTTCTGGCAGACCGTATCGCTGGCCAACCCGGTGCTGCACATGGTCAATGCCTTCCGCTACGGCATTCTCGGTGTGTCGGATATCCGTATCGGCGTGGCGATCACCTTTATGCTGGTAGCCACCGTGGTGCTGTATGTCGGTTGCACGCGGTTGCTGGTGAGCGGGCGCGGGATGCGTACCTGACGCGATACCGCGTCGCTGCCATCGCTAGCAGGCTAGCTCCCACAGGGATCATCAGAGAGCAAAGATCCTGTGTGGGAGCTAGCCTGCTAGCGATAGCGTCAGCCCAGATACCACAAAAAACGGCCTCCACTGCGGAGGCCGTTTTGCATTTCAGGACTTTCGATTTTTCTTGCGCCGCGTCCATTGCCGCGCCACCCACCAGCGCCAATACAACATCACCAGACAGTAGGACAGGGCGCCCAGCACCAGTCCGCACACCACTGAGCCCAGTAAAAATGGCTGCCACAACGTCGAGAGTTCGCCGCTAATCCATTCCCAGGTCAACGAGTCAGGCAGGGTGCGGGCGGGAACGTCCATCAGCCAGGCGCCGGCCTGATACGTACAGAAGAACACTGCCGGCATAGTGATCGGATTGGTCAGCCACACCAGGCTGACGGCGATTGGCATATTGCCGCGCACGGTGATCGCCAATGCGGCGGCTACCAGCATTTGTGCCGGAATTGGCAGGAATGCGGCGAACATGCCGACAGCCATTGCCCGTGCAACCGAGTGGCGATTGAGGTGCCAGAGGTTCGGGTCATGCAGCAACTTGCCGAGAAAGCGTAAGGATTTGTGTTCCCTGATGCTCGTCGGGTCGGGCATGTAACGTTTGAATAAGCGCCGGGGCATAAGGCTTCTCGGTCGGTTAAGGCGGCAAGTATGTCTGGATTCTACGAACGGCCCATTCAGACTTTGTGACAATTGTTGACTACGCACCTGCTCCGCGCCAGCTATGCCTAGTGACTGGAGTCTCAAGGACGGGCTTATGCGCACAGGGATGATGGCGCTGGCAGCCGGTTTGCTGGCCCCGATGTTTTTGCCGGCCTTGCCGCCGGTCGGGTTGCTGTTGGTATTGCCAGTGGTGGGTTTGATGTTGCTGCCGTTTCGCAGCTATCCGCTGGCGCTTTTGCTGTTTGGTTTCAGTTGGGCCTGTATCAATGCGCAGTGGGCGCTCAATGATCGTCTGGCGCAAGCGCTGGACGGTGAAACCCGTTGGGTCGAGGGACGGGTGGTTGGTTTGCCGCAGAACGCTGATGGCGTGGTGCGCTTCGAATTGGCCGACGCCCGTTCGCGTCACGAAAAACTGCCGTCGCTGATGCGTCTGGCGTGGTACGCCGGGCCACCGGTCAAAAGTGGCGAGCGCTGGCGGCTGGCGGTGAAGTTGAAGCGTCCTGCGGGGCTGCTCAATCCTGACGCGTTCGACTATCAGGCGTGGTTGCTGGCGCAGGGCATCGGCGCCACTGGCACGATCAAGGATGGTCAACGTTTGTCAGAAGCTCGCGGAGCGTGGCGTGACGGCATTCGCCAGCGCCTGCTCGCGGTGGACGCGCAAGGTCGGGCACCCGCGCTGGCGGCGTTGGTGCTGGGCGATGGATCGGGGCTCAGCCGCGAGGACTGGCAGGTGTTGCAGGACACCGGCACCGTGCATCTGCTGGTGATTTCCGGTCAGCACATCGGCTTGTTGGCAGCGGTCATGTATCTGCTGGTCGCCGGGCTGGCGCGTTATGGGTTGTGGCCACTGCGTTTGCCGTGGCTGCCATGGGCCTGTGGACTCGCGTTCGCGGCGGCGCTGGGTTACGGGCTGCTTGCCGGGTTTGATGTGCCGGTGCAGCGGGCTTGCGTGATGGTCGGGCTGGTGCTGCTGTGGCGTCTGCGCTTTCGGCATCTGGGTGCGTGGTGGCCGCTGTTGCTGGCGTTCAATGCGGTGTTGTTGCTGGAGCCGTTGGCCAGTTTGCGTCCGGGACTTTGGCTGTCGTTTGCAGCGGTGGCGGTGTTGATTTTCACCTTCGGCGGACGCCTGGGGGCGTGGCGCTGGTGGCAGACCTGGACGCGGGCACAGTGGTTGATTGCGATTGGTCTTTGCCCGGTGTTGCTGGCGCTGAACCTGCCGATCAGTGTCACAGGGCCGCTGGCGAATTTGTTCGCGGTGCCGTGGGTCAGTCTTGTGGTGTTGCCGCCGGCGTTACTCGGCACTTTGCTGTTGCCGGTGCCTTATGTCGGCGAAGGTTTGTTGTGGTTGGCGGGTGGTTTGATCGACTGGCTGTTTCAAGGGCTGGCCGTTATCGCCGGAACGTGGCCCGCGTGGGTTCCAGCTTCTATTCCATGGTGGGGATTGATGTTGGGCGGTCTCGGGGCGGTTTTATTATTGCTGCCGCGAGGCGTGCCAATGCGGCCGCTTGGCTGGCCACTGTTGCTGATCCTTGTCCTGCCGCCACGGGAACGCTTGGCCGAAGGTCTGGCGGATATCTGGCAACTCGATGTCGGTCAGGGGCTGGCGATTCTGATCCGCACCCGCCATCACACGCTGCTTTACGACGCCGGGCCACGTTTCGGCGAGTTCGATCTAGGCGAGCGAGTGGTGCTCCCAGCCCTGCATAAACTGGGCGTCGAGCGGTTGGACTTGATGCTGCTCAGTCATGCCGACGCCGACCATGCCGGTGGCGCTTTGGCAGTCACACGAGGTTTGCCGGTGACCCGAGTGATCAGCGGCGACCCACCGGGGCTGCCAGCAGAGCTGAACGCCGAAATCTGTGAAAGTGATCGGCAATGGCAGTGGGATGGCGTCCATTTCCAGCTGTGGCAATGGGCCGACGCCCATGACAGCAACCAACGCTCCTGCGTGTTGCAGATCGAGGCCAATGGCGAGCGCTTCCTGCTGACCGGAGATATCGACACGGCCGCCGAGCGGGTCTTGCTCGACAGCGCACTGGCGACCCCGACGCAATGGCTGCAAGCCCCGCACCACGGCAGTCGCAGTTCCTCTTCGATGGCGCTGCTCAAGGCCCTGAAGCCCGAAGCGGTGCTGATTTCCCGGGGGCAGGGCAATTCGTTCGGCCATCCACACCCGACGGTCATTGCGCGTTATCGCAAACAAGGGCTGCGCATCTACGACAGCGCGAAGCACGGCGCCATTCATCTGCAATTGGGCACATTCAAACCGCCGCTGACGATGCGTCAACAGCGGCGATTCTGGCGTGATCCACCTGAGCCCTACTAAACGTTGACCACGATCACGGTCGTCGGAGCGACGGGTCTTTATCAGCAACCGGTATGGTAAAGTGGCGCACTTTTTCGAGGGGGCTTTCACTGTGTGGGAATTGGTCAAATCCGGCGGCTGGATGATGTTGCCGATCATTCTGAGTTCCATCGCTGCCATGGCGATTGTTGCCGAACGCCTGTGGACCCTGCGCGCCAGTCGTGTGACCCCGGAACATCTGCTGGGTCAGGTCTGGGTCTGGATCAAGGACAAGCAACTCAATAAAGAAAAACTCAAGGAATTGCGCGCCAACTCGCCGCTGGGTGAAATCCTCGCCGCTGGTCTGGCCAACTCCAAACATGGTCGCGAGATCATGAAAGAGTGCATCGAAGAGGCCGCCGCGCGGGTAATTCACGAGCTCGAACGCTATATCAATGCGCTCGGCACCATCGCCGCCATGGCTCCGCTGCTGGGTTTGCTCGGTACGGTGCTGGGCATGATCGATATTTTCAGTGCCTTTACCGGTTCCGGCATGACCACCAACGCCTCGGTACTGGCGGGCGGTATTTCCAAAGCGCTGATCACCACCGCTGCGGGCCTGATGGTCGGTATTCCGGCCGTGTTCTTCCACCGTTTCCTGCAACGCCGCATCGATGAACTGGTGGTGGGCATGGAGCAGGAAGCGATCAAACTGGTCGAAGTGGTGCAGGGCGACCGTGACGTCGATCTGGCCGAGGGCAAAGCGTGAAATTCCGTCGCAAACCTCGGGAAACAGTGGATATCAACCTCGCGTCGTTGATCGACGTGGTGTTTATCCTGCTGTTGTTTTTCGTCGTGACCACCACCTTCACCCGCGAAACCCAGTTGCGCGTCGACTTGCCGGAAGCGGTCAGCGGCTCTCCGGCTGAAGACCAGCAGGTCAAGCAACTGGATGTCGCGATCAACGCCGAAGGTGTGTTCTCGGTGAATAACAAGATTCTGCCGAAGAACGATCTGGCAACGTTGATGGAAGCCATGCAGAAAGAATCCAATGGCGACACCAACATGCCGCTGTCGATCAGTGCCGACGGCAAGACTCAGCATCAATCAGTGATCACCGCCATGGATGCGGCCGGCAAGCTCGGTTTCAGCCATCTGCGCATGACCACGGTCGAGGCGGCGCCAAAATCCTGATGAGCCTGTCCGATCGTTTGCTCGCCGCGTGGTATCAGGGGCATCCGGCCCTGACACTGCTGCGGCCGCTGGAAGCCCTGTACCGGCGCGTGGTAGTCGGCAAGCGTCAGCGTTTTCTCGACGGTGAAGGTGAGATCTACCAGCCGCCAGTGCCGCTGATCGTGGTCGGCAACATCACCGTTGGCGGCACCGGCAAGACCCCGATGATTCTCTGGCTGATCGAACACTGCCGCCGCAGCGGTTTGCGTGTGGGCGTGGTCAGTCGGGGTTACGGCGCCAAACCGCCGCAGTTGCCGTGGCGAGTCGAGGCAGAGCAAAGTGCTGACATCGCTGGCGACGAACCGCTGCTGATCGTGCAACGCACCGGTGTGCCGCTGATGATCGACCCTGATCGCAGCGCCGCTGTCAGAGCCTTGCTGGAAAGCGAACCGCTGGACCTGATCCTCTCCGACGACGGCATGCAGCATTACCGGCTGGCGCGGGATCTGGAACTGGTGCTGATCGATGCCGCCCGTGGCCTGGGCAACAAACGTTGTTTGCCCGCCGGGCCGTTGCGCGAGCCGATCGAGCGTCTGCAAAGCGTCGACGGTGTGCTGTTCAACGGTGCCACCGAAGATCGCGAGGCAGGTTTTGCCTTCCATCTGCAACCGACTGCGCTGGTCAATCTGCGCAGCGGCGAGCGCATGCCGCTTGAGCACTTTCCTGCCGGTCAGGCCGTGCATGCGGTCGCCGGGATCGGCAATCCGCAACGTTTCTTCAATACCCTCGAAGCGCTAGACTGGCGCGCAGTCCCCCATGCGTTCGCCGACCACGCTGAATACAGCGTGCAGGCTTTGAATTTTACGCCGTCATTGCCGTTGGTGATGACCGAAAAGGACGCGGTGAAGTGCCGCGCCTTTGCTGCTGCCGACTGGTGGTATCTGGCGGTCGATGCCGTGCCGTCGCCGGCCTTCGTGGCCTGGTTCGACACACAATTGATGCGCCTGTTGCCGGATCGGCTTTTGCCTTAACTCTTTATCCAGGGAATGTTCATGGACACCAAACTACTCGACATCCTCGCGTGCCCTATCTGCAAAGGCCCGCTCAAGCTCAGCGCCGACAAGACCGAACTGATCAGCAAGGGCGCCGGCCTGGCTTACCCAATCCGCGACGGCATTCCAGTAATGCTCGAAAGCGAAGCCCGTACCCTGACCACCGACGAGCGTCTGGATAAATGACCACCGCCTTCACCGTTGTCATCCCGTCGCGTTTCGCCTCGACCCGTTTGCCGGGCAAACCACTGCTGTTGATCGCCGGCAAGCCGATGATCCAGCACGTTTGGGAGCAGGCGTGCAAAAGCAGCGCCAGCCGTGTGGTGGTCGCGACTGACGATGCGCGCATCGTCGAGGCCTGCAACGGTTTTGGCGCCGAAGTGGTGCTGACCCGTGAAGACCATAATTCCGGTACTGACCGTCTGGCCGAAGTTGCGGCGAAACTGGGTCTGGCGCCTGATGCCATCGTGGTCAACGTGCAGGGCGACGAACCGCTGATCCCGCCGAGCGTGATCGATCAGGTTGCCGCTAACCTTGCGGCCCACACCGACGCGCGCATGGCCACTCTGGCCGAGCCGATTGAAGATGTGGGAACCCTGTTCAATCCCAACGTGGTCAAGGTGGTCAGCGACCTCAATGGTCTGGCGCTGACGTTCAGTCGGGCGACCTTGCCATGGGCTCGCGATGCCTTCGCCAAGAGCCGCGAGCAATTGCCGGAAGGCGTGCCGTATCGCCGCCACATCGGCATCTATGCCTATCGCGCCGGTTTCCTGCATGACTTCGTCAGTTGGGGCCCGTGCTGGCTGGAAAACACCGAATCTCTCGAGCAGTTGCGTGCCCTGTGGCATGGCGTGCGGATTCACGTGGCCGATGCGCTGATCGCTCCGCCGACCGGGGTCGACACCATCGAAGACCTCGAGCGCGTTCGTCGCCTGCTGGAGGCCTGATGCGCGTTTTGTTTGTGTGCCTGGGCAACATCTGCCGCTCGCCCACCGCTGAAGGCGTGTTGCGCCACAAGTTGCGCGAAGCGGGGCTGGCCGTTCAGGTAGAAGTCGCTTCGGCGGGCACCGGTGACTGGCACGTCGGCAATCCACCGGACAAGCGCAGTCAGGCTGCGGCCAAACTGCGCGGTTATGACCTGTCGGCGCAACGCGCGCAGCAGGTCAGTCGCGCCGATTTCGCCAGTTACGACCTGATTCTGGCGATGGACAACAGCAACCTGCGCAACCTCAAGGCGCTGCAACCGTCCACCGGCAAGGCTGAACTGGATCTGTTCCTGCGCCGCTATGCCGGTCTGGTGGATGAAGTGCCGGACCCGTATTACGACGGTGACCAAGGCTTTGAGCAGGTGCTGGATCTGATCGAAAACGCCTGCGATCAACTGGTGATCGAAGTGAAGGGGCGGTTATGAGTTTGCAGGTGCAACCACAGGTTTCCCTGAAACCGTTCAACAGTTTTGGCGTAGACGTTCGTGCGCAGCTGTTTGCCGAAGCGCACAGCGACGCTGATGTGCGCGAAGCGCTGGCTTATGCCGTTGCCCATAGCGTGCCGCTGTTGGTGATCGGCGGCGGCAGCAACTTGCTGCTGACGGCGGATATTTCAGCGCTGGTGCTGCGCATGGCCACGCGTGGTATCCGCGTGATCAGCGATGACGGCAACCGTGTGCAGATCGAAGCCGAGGCCGGTGAGCCGTGGCATCCGTTTGTGCAACATACCTTGGCACTGGGTCTGGCGGGGCTGGAAAACCTCAGCCTGATTCCCGGCACCGTCGGCGCTGCGCCGATGCAGAACATCGGTGCCTACGGCGTCGAGATCAAGGATGTGTTCGCCGGGCTGACCGCGCTGGATCGTCAGACGGGTGAGCTGCGTGATTTCACTCTGGAAGAATGCAACTTCGCCTACCGTGACAGCCTGTTCAAACAGCATCCGGGGCGATGGCTGATTCTGCGGGTGCGCTTCAATCTTGATCGCGCCGCTCATCTGCATCTGGAATACGGCCCGGTGCGTCAGCGCCTGACCGAGCAAGGCATCGAGCAGCCGACACCGACTGACGTCAGCCGGGCGATCTGCAGCATCCGCAGCGAAAAACTGCCGGACCCGGCGGTGCTGGGCAATGCCGGCAGCTTCTTCAAAAATCCGCTGGTATCGGCGGCGCTGGTTGAGCAGATCAAAGCGCAACACCCGGATCTGGTGGCCTACGCGCAACCGGATGGGCAGATGAAACTGGCCGCAGGCTGGCTGATTGAACGCGCCGGCTGGAAGGGTTTCCGCGACGCGGATGCCGGCGTACATAAATTGCAGGCTCTGGTGCTGGTAAATTACGGCACGGCGACCGGTCTGCAATTGTTCGATCTGGCGCAACGTATCCAGAAAGACATTGCAGAACGTTTCAATGTCGAGCTGGAAATGGAGCCCAACCGCTATTGAAGCTACGCTTTCACAAGCGCCATCCAAAGCCTTGCACTGATCAAAAAGTGCAGGGCTTTTTTGTTAACGCTGGGTTAACTTAGCGAGCTAACGATACCAGTCATTTGCTCCACCAAAGGCCCGGTGCAGACGTCCGCGTCGACACAAGAGAGCCCATGGCCGAATGCAGGTCAGTAAGCGCTGAAACCTGTGGCGAGGGAGCTTGCTCCCGCTGGGGCGCGAAGCGGTCCTTCTTTTAAAAGAAAGGCCTGCTGCGCAGTCCAGCGGGAGCAAGCTCCCTCGCCACAGGGAAAATGTCGCGTTCCACTGATGTGCATTGGCCCATTAGCCTGAGTCGATCTGCGTGAAACCACCGCTGATGTTCGGCGGCAGATTGCTCGACCCCATAACCGAACCTCTATGCGGGCGTGCCCATGATTACCCTGAAACTCAATGGCCAGGACCATCAACTGGACGTCACCGAGGACATGCCGCTGCTCTGGGCAATCCGCGATGTCGCCGGTTACAACGGCACCAAATTCGGCTGCGGCATGGGCCTGTGCGGCGCTTGCACCATTCATATCGACGGCTTGCCGGCACGCAGTTGCATCACGCCGATCGGCTCGGTGGTCGGGCAGAGCGTGAGCACCATCGACAACCTGCACTCTGACCCTGTCGGGCAAGTCGTCCAGCAAGCCTGGCTCGACACCGCCGTGGCTCAGTGCGGTTTCTGTCAGGGCGGGCAAATCATGTCCGCCACCGCGTTGCTCAAAACCAATCCGAACCCGAGCGATGAGCAGATCGAAGAAGCGATGGTCGGCAATATTTGCCGCTGTGGTACTTACAACCGAATCAAGACCGCCATTCGCCAGGCTTCCACCCATCTGAAGGAGGCCAAGGCATGAGCCGTTTGCCGAATGACTTTGCCCTGAGCAACCTCAGTCGCCGGGGTTTCCTCAAAGGTGCCGGGGCTACTGGCGCGCTGGTGCTGGCCGCGAGCTGGGGCTGGCAGGATGCATTCGCCGATGACAAGCCGAAGAAGTTCGGCGCCGATGGCATGCCCAACGGCTGGATCGACGATCCCAAGGTTTATGTGAGCATCGCCACTGACGGCACGGTGACCGTGGTCTGCAACCGTTCGGAAATGGGCCAGGGCGTGCGCACCAGCCTGACGATGGTGGTTGCTGACGAGCTCGAGGCCGACTGGGCCCGGGTCAAAGTGCAACAGGCACCGGGTGATGAAGTGCGCTTCGGTAACCAGGACACCGACGGTTCGCGCAGCATGCGTCACTGGTACGAGCCGATGCGTCGTTGTGGCGCCGCCGCCCGGAGCATGCTCGAACAAGCCGCTGCCGAACAGTGGAAAGTCCCGGTCGCCGAATGCCATGCGCAACTGCACAAAGTCCTGCACAAACCTTCTGGCCGTGAACTCGGCTATGGCGAACTGGCCGCAGCCGCTAGCGCTCTGGCAGTGCCGGCGCGTGACAGCCTGAAACTCAAGCAACCTTCGGAATTTCGCTACATCGGCAAGGAAGGCACCAAAGCCATCGACGGTGCCGACATCGTCAACGGTCGTGCGGTGTACGGCGCAGACGTGCACTTCGACGGCATGCTGTTCGCCACCATTGCCCGCCCGGCGGTGTACGGCGGCAAGGTCAAATCACTGGATGACAGCGCCGCGCTGAAAGTCCCCGGCGTACTTAAAGTGCTGCAGATCGAAAGTCGTCCATTGCCTTCGGAGTTTCAGCCGTTGGGCGGCGTGGCCGTGATTGCCAGCAATACCTGGGCGGCGATCAAGGGCCGCGAGGCGCTGAAAATCGAATGGGACGATGGCCCGAATGCCAGTTACGACTCGATTGCCTATCGCAAGGAACTGGAAGCTGCCTCGCTGAAACCCGGCAAAGTGGTGCGCAATACCGGCGATATTGACAAGGCCGTGAGCGGCGCTGCGAGCACACTCGAAGCCTCGTATTATTTACCGCATCTGGCTCAGGCGCCGATGGAACCGATGGTCGCGATTGCCCGTTACAAGGACGGCGTCTGCGAAGCCTGGGCGCCGAGTCAGGCGCCGCAGGTAACTCGTGAGCGAATAGCGGAACGCCTCGGGCTGCCGTTCGATAACGTCACCTTTAATGTAACGCTGCTCGGCGGTGGTTTCGGACGCAAGTCCAAACCGGACTTTGTCGTTGAGGCCGCCATTCTTGCCAAGGAATTTCCCGGCAAGGCCGTGCGTGTGCAATGGACCCGTGAAGACGACATCCACAACTCGTATTTCCATACGGTTTCCGCTGAATACCTGAAGGCCGCACTGAACAAGGACGGTCTGCCGTCCGGCTGGCTGCATCGCACGGTGGCGCCAAGCATCACCGCGCTGTTCGCTCCGGGCATGAATCACGAAGCCGCGTTCGAGCTGGGCATGGGCTTCACCAACATGGCGTACGCGATTCCCAATGTGCGTCTGGAAAACCCTGAAGCTACGGTGCACACGCGGGTCGGCTGGTATCGCTCGGTGTCGAACATCCCGCACGGTTTTGCGATCCAGAGCTTTGTCGATGAGCTGGCGCACAAGGCTGGCGAAGATCCGCTGAAGTATCAGATCAAACTGCTCGGCCCGGATCGGCAGATCGACCCGCGTACCTTGAGCGAAGAGTGGAACTACGGCGAATCGCCCGAGCGTTATCCAATCGACACCGGCCGGATGCGCACCGTGCTGGAAACGGCGGCCAAGGCTGCCGGTTGGGGCCGCAAGTTGCCAAAGGGGCGCGGCCTGGGTCTGGCGGTGCATTACAGCTTCGTCACGTATGTGGCGGCGGTGATCGAAGTCGAGGTCAAGGACGACGGCACGTTGATCGTACACAAGGCTGATATCGCCGTGGACTGCGGGCCGCAGATCAACCCGGAGCGTATCCGTTCGCAGTTCGAAGGTGCTTGCGTCATGGGCCTGGGCAACGCCGTGCTGGGTGAAATCAGCTTCAAGGACGGCAAAGTGCAGCAGGACAACTTCCATATGTACGAGGTGGCGCGCATGTCGCTGGCACCGAAGGAAGTCGCGGTGCATCTGGTGACGCCGCCGGGTGATGTGCCGTTGGGTGGCGTCGGTGAGCCGGGCGTGCCACCGATTGCGCCGGCGCTGTGTAATGCAATCTTCGCCGCGACCGGTCAGCGCATCCGTAATCTGCCGGTGCGTTACCAGTTGCAGGGCTGGCAGAAGGCACAAGCCTGATGGACAGCGTCGATCTCAATGTCCTGCGCAGCGTGCTCGAATGGCGCCGCGCCGGGCAGCGGGTGGTGCTGTTCAGCGTGGTGCAGACCTGGGGCACCGCGCCGCGAGCGCCCGGGGCAATGCTCGCCTTGCGTGAGGATGGCGTGGTGATTGGCTCGGTGTCCGGCGGTTGTGTCGAGGACGATTTGATCGCTCGTTTGCACGACGGGCGAATCACCAGCGACGGGCCGCCCGTGCAAATGATCACCTATGGCGTGACACGGGAAGAAGCGGCACGTTTTGGTTTGCCCTGCGGCGGAACATTGCGTCTGACCGAAGAGCGGATCGGTGATCCAGACTGGGTCGCCGAGCTGTTGGCTCGCTGCGAAAACCATGAAATCGTCGCCCGTGAACTGGATGTCGAAACCGGCAAGGTGCTTCTGTCTGCCGCTGGCAAGACCGATTCGCTGAGCTTCGACGGCAAGACCTTGCGTGCCATTTACGGCCCGCGCTGGCGCTTGCTGTTGATCGGCGCCGGGCAGTTGTCGCGTTATGTGGCGGACATGGCGCGGCTGCTGGATTTCGAAGTGTTGATCTGTGATCCGCGCACCGAGTTTGTCTATGGCTGGGAAGAACATCACGGCCGTTTTGTCCCGGGCATGCCGGATGAAGCGGTGCTGAATATCCAGACCGATGAACGCACGGCGATTGTCGCGCTGACCCACGATCCACGTCTGGACGACATGGCGTTGCTGACGGCGCTGGATTCCAGGGCGTTTTACGTAGGTGCGCTCGGTTCGCGGATCAACAGCCAGAAGCGTCGGGAAAATCTGCTTGAGCTAGGCTTGTCGCAACAAGCCATTGATCGTTTGCACGGGCCGATTGGTTTGCATATCGGCAGCCATTCTCCGGCGGAAATAGCCTTGTCGCTGCTGGCGGAAATCGTCGCGATCAAGAACGGCGTCGAGCTGAAACAGAAGAAAACCGCGGAGGGCGTATGAGCCGATCCATTGGCGTGATTGTGCTGGCGGCGGGCGAGGGCAGCCGCTTTCGTCAGGTGGCCGGTGCCGACAAGGACAAGCTGCTCGCCGATTGCACCGGGCGTGACGGCGCGCTGCGTTCGGTGATCGAGCAGACGCTGGTGAATCTGCCGGCAGCACTGGATAAGCGTGTACTGGTCACCACCGAAGCACGACCGCAGGCGATGCGTATGGGGCAGGCTTATGGCTGCGACATCGTGTCGATTGAATCGACCGGCATGGGCGACAGCATTGCGGCGGGTGTCGCGGCGTGTGCGGATGTTGATGGCTGGTTGATTGTGCTCGGCGACATGCCGTTTATTTTGCCTTCGACGATTGAGCGGATTGTTGCGGCAATGGCCGATGATGCGGTGAGTGTGCCGGTGCAGGATGGTGAGTTCGGGCATCCGGTGGGGTTTGGTAGATCATTCGGGCCGGGGCTGATGGCGTTGTCCGGTGATCGTGGGGCCAGGCCGTTGTTCAAGCAGGGGCGGGTGGTTGAGGTAGAGGTGGATGATCCCGGGGTGCTGTGGGATATCGATGTGCCTGAATCTCTGATATTTCCCCAATCCTGAACCTTGCTCAGACCCCGTGTAGGAGCGAGCCTGCTCGCGATAGCGTTGTGTCAGTTGCTACAGAGGTAAGCTGACCCACCGCTATCGCGAGCAGGCTCACTCCCACAGAGAAATTTAAGACATAAAAAAGCCCCGCCAGGTTTTCACCGGGCGGGGCTTTTTATTGGCTTTTGGAATCAGACGAGAGGTTTAGGCTCGTGCTGTTTTTCCTGCGCCTCTTGGTGATGCTCGACCGCGTCCTGAACGGAGCGTGGTGCTTCGGCGATCACCGACTCAACCACGGCCTCTTCAGTAACCGAAGCGGATGCTTCAACCACTTCAGCAACCGGAGCCGCAGTGGCAGCCAGTTCGGCTTCCTTCTGCAGACGCTCTTCTTCACGCTTGCGGCGACGCACTTCACGCGGGTCGTTCGGCGCACGGCCGTTGGCTGCCAGAGCGCTGGCCGGAGCGGCTTCAACCACTGGGGTTTCGGCAACCACTGGCGCTTCAACTACCGGAGCTTCGACCGCTGGAGCTTCAACCACCGGAGCTTCAACGACTGGCGCTGGAGCAGGTTCGGCAGCAGCAACCACTGGCTCGGAGACCATGGCGGGTGCAACTTCGGCTTCAGCGACAGGTGCTGGAGCTTCAGCGGCGGCCGGCTCGGCATGCCAGTTGAACGTGGTTTGTTCTTCGCGAACTTCACGCACGGTCTCGGTCACGGTTTCAGCCACGATTTCAGCGGCTGGCTCAGCTACCACGACAGGCGCTTCGGCAACAAAGGCCGGCGCTTCAACCTGAGGCAGGGTTTCCTGAACCGGTGCGACTTCAACTTCCGGAGCGGCGAAGGTTTCTACCGGAGTAGTCGCTTCAACCACTGGCGCTTCTACTGGAGCAGTTTCCAGAGTGGCGGCAGTAGCGCGTTCGGCTTGCTCGTGGGCTTGAGCTTCGGCTGGAGCGCTGATCACGGTGCTGGCAACGGCTGCGGTAACAGCCAGACCGGCGGCCAGTTCGGCAGTGCTCGGCGCTTCGTTTTCGCCAGCTTCGGATTCTTCCGAACCTTCGATCACGTTGCCGTTGGCATCACGCTGACGCTCACGACGGTTGCTGCGACGACGCTGACCGCGGGAGCGACGACGTGGACGATCGCCTTCGGCGCCTTCCTGACCATCGTCTGCCAATTGCTCTTCGTTGCTGAGCACTTCTTCTTCAGCGACGGCAGCAGCGGCTTGTTCGGCGCGCGGTTGACGCTCTTCACGCGGAGGACGTGGAGCACGTTCTTCACGCGGCTGACGGGCCGGACGCTCTTCAGTGGTGGCAGCGACAGCGGCAGCAGCGGCCGGAGCAGCGTCCAGTGGCTCGCGCAGTTCACGTACGCGTTCTTCACGCTCGCCACGAGGCTTGCGGTCTTCACGCGGAGCACGTGGTGCACGTTCTTCACGAGGAGCGCGTGGTGCGCGTTCTTCGCGGGCTACCGGAGCTTCTTCACGGGCTTCACGTGGTTCGCGAACTTCACGCGGCTCACGGACTTCGCGAGGTTGACGCTCTTCGCGTGGTTCGCGTGGCGCGCGTTCTTCACGAGGGGCACGTTCTTCGCGCGGCTTGCGTTCTTCATCGCGGCGACCGTTACGGTTGCGGCTCTGTTGACGACCGTTGCGACGCTCTTCGTTGCGGGCCGGACGTTCGCTGGCAGGTTTTTCAACCACAACCGGAGCGGCTGGCTCTTCTTTGGTAGCGAACAGGCTGACCAGCGACTTCACCAGGCCTTTGAACAGGCTTGGCTCTGGCGCGGCAACTGGCGCTGGTGCCGGTACGGCAGCAGCGGCCACTTCGGTCGGGACCGGAGCGTTGGCGCGAGCTGGAGCAGTCTTGACCGCGGCTTCCTGGCGAACCAGGGTGCGGGTCGCAGCGGCTGGCTGGACTTCTTCGACTTCGGCAGCGGCAGCAGCGATCTCGTAGCTGGACTGGTTGGTCGCGGCTTCCGGGCTGTCATCACGCAGACGCTGAACTTCGAAGTGCGGCGTTTCGAGGTGATCGTTCGGCAGAATGACGATGCGTGCGCGGGTGCGCAGTTCGATCTTGGTGATCGAGTTGCGTTTTTCGTTGAGCAGGAACGCGGCAACCGGAATCGGCACTTGAGCGCGGACTTCGGCGGTGCGGTCTTTCAGGGCTTCTTCTTCGATCAGACGCAGGATCGCCAGCGACAGCGATTCAACGTCACGGATGATGCCGGTGCCGTTGCAACGCGGGCAAACGATGCCGCTGCTTTCGCCGAGCGATGGACGCAGGCGCTGACGGGACATTTCCAGCAGGCCGAAGCGCGAGATGCGGCCGATCTGCACGCGAGCGCGGTCGGCTTCCAGGCATTCGCGGACTTTCTCTTCCACGGCGCGCTGGTTCTTGGCAGGGGTCATGTCGATGAAGTCGATGACGATCAGGCCGCCGATGTCGCGCAGGCGCAACTGACGGGCGATTTCTTCGGCAGCTTCAAGGTTGGTCTGCAGAGCGGTTTCTTCGATGTCGCTGCCTTTGGTGGCGCGCGCCGAGTTGATGTCGATGGACACCAGGGCTTCGGTCGGATCGATAACGATGGAGCCGCCGGAAGGCAGTTCAACAACGCGCTGGAAAGCGGTCTCGATCTGGCTTTCGATCTGGAAACGGTTGAACAGCGGAACGCTGTCTTCGTATAGCTTGATCTTGCTGGCGTACTGCGGCATCACCTGGCGGATGAAAGTCAGGGCTTCGTCCTGAGCTTCAACGCTGTCGATCAGCACTTCGCCGATGTCCTGGCGCAGGTAATCGCGGATGGCGCGGATGATCACGTTGCTTTCCTGGTAGATCAGGAATGGCGCAGAGCGATCCAGCGAGGCTTCTTTGATAGCGGTCCAGAGTTGCAGCAGGTAGTCGAGGTCCCACTGCATTTCTTCGCTGCTGCGGCCCAGGCCGGCAGTGCGCACGATCAGACCCATGTCGGCAGGTGCGACCAGACCGTTCAGCGCTTCACGCAGTTCGTTGCGCTCTTCGCCTTCGATGCGACGGGAGATACCGCCGGCACGCGGGTTGTTCGGCATCAGCACGAGGTAACGACCGGCCAGGCTGATGAAGGTGGTCAGGGCTGCGCCCTTGTTGCCACGTTCTTCTTTTTCGACCTGAACGATGACTTCCTGGCCTTCGCTCAGGACGTCCTTGATGTTGACGCGGCCTTCAGGCGCTTTCTTGAAGTATTCGCGGGAGATTTCTTTGAGGGGCAGGAAGCCGTGGCGCTCAGAGCCGAAATCGACAAAGGCAGCCTCAAGGCTTGGTTCGATGCGAGTAATCCGGCCTTTGTAGATGTTGGCCTTCTTCTGCTCGCGTGCACCGGATTCGATGTCCAGGTCGTAGAGGCGTTGGCCATCTACCAGTGCAACACGCAACTCTTCGGGTTGAGTTGCGTTAATCAGCATTCTTTTCATGTAGTACCGTCGGTTTCCGGGCTGCCGGAAACGGCGTTCGGCACACACGACTTCTCACGGTCGGTGTCAGGTGCGTCGGGAGTGGTTGGCCAATCCCGTGTCCGGCGATGTCCGGCCAATTGGGCCGTTATCGCGACGTACGCGTCCTGCTTGCTGTGGCTACTTAAGCACTCAGTCAGGAGGAGGAATCAACCGGCGGCTGTGGACGAGATGAAGCGTCTTGATAAAGCCTATTGCTACACAGTCCAGCGGTTGTGCATCTCCACCCTACACGTATCCCTGATAATTCGGGTGCTGCCGCGCGCAGAATCCGCAGCGGGTTGGCATTTACCGTGAGCTCCGAAAGGGGAGGTCACGCATCATGGCTAATTTAGGCGGTGTTTCCGAAGCCTTCGCTCGGGGTCATTCACAGCTGACTGCACTTTGTGAACTGGCCTTGAATGTGTGCCTGCCAAGCGAGTAAAAACTCTGCCGGGCGGTGTAATTCAGGCCTCATGTCACCTGCGCTTGTTACAACTGAAAACTCCACCGTTACGTAGCGAAAGCCCCGTAGGACGGCCTCGCGTCCTGGTGAATTGCGTTGGTCAGGGCCGGTTTTTGACCGTGGTTCCGCTGTCCAGGCCGCTTTTGGCGGCGTTCGCGACTATAGCAGCAATGATTAAGTGCTTCAATTCCATAAAAATTGTTATCATCCGCGGCATGACAACTACTGCCCCTTCGACTCCAGGCGTTCAACTGCTTGAGGTCTCGCCGGAATATGCCGGCCAACGAATCGACAATTTCCTCCTCGCCCGGCTCAAGGGCGTGCCCAAGACCTTGATTTACCGCATTTTGCGTAAAGGCGAAGTGCGTGTGAACAAAGGTCGGATCAAGCCCGAATACAAGCTGCAGGCCGGCGATATCGTGCGCGTGCCGCCGGTTCGCGTGCCTGAGCGTGACGAGCCGGTGCCGCTTGCGCAGGGTCTTTTGCAGCGCCTGGAAGCGTCGATTGTCCACGAAGATAAAGCGCTGATCGTGATCAACAAGCCCGCAGGCATTGCGGTTCACGGCGGTAGCGGCCTGAATTTCGGTGTGATCGAAGCCTTTCGTCAGTTGCGTCCGGATACCAAAGAGCTGGAACTGGTGCATCGCCTCGACCGCGATACCTCCGGTCTGCTGATGATCGCGAAAAAACGCAGCATGCTCCGTCACTTGCACGAGCAACTGCGCGGCGACGGCATCGACAAGCGCTACATGGCGCTGGTGCGTGGCAACTGGGCAACCTCGATCAAGCAAGTCCGTGCGCCGTTGCTCAAGAGCAATCTGCGCTCCGGCGAGCGCATGGTCGAAGTCAACGAAGAAGGCAAAGAGGCGCTGACCCTATTCAAGGTGCTGCGCCGTTTCGGCGACTTTGCGACCATGGTCGAGGCCAAGCCTGTGACTGGCCGCACCCACCAGATTCGCGTGCACACCCTGCACGCCGGGCATTGCATTGCCGGCGACAGCAAGTACGGCGACGACGATTTCACCAAGGAAATCCGCGATCTGGGCGGCAAGCGTCTGTTCCTGCACGCTTACATGCTGACCGTGCCGCTGCCTGATGGTGGGAAACTCACCTTGCAGGCGCCGGTAGACGAAATGTGGGCCAAGACTGTGGAGCGCCTGAGTGCAGCACCCTGATTACAAACTGCTGATTTTCGATTGGGATGGCACCCTCGCGGATTCCATTGGGCGGATCGTCGAGGCGATGCATTCCGCGTCCGGGCGCTCCGGTTTCGAGTTGCGCGATGATTTTGCTGTGAAAGGCATCATCGGCCTGGGTTTGCCCGAGGCGATCCGCACCTTGTATCCGCAAATCAGCGATGCCGAGATGGTCGCGTTCCGTGAATATTATGCGGATCACTACATCGCTGCCGAAGCTGTGCCTTCGCCGTTGTTCGAAGGCGTTGTCGAGTCGATGGCGTCCTTTCGCGAGGACGGTTATCACTTGGCTGTGGCGACCGGCAAGAATCGTCGCGGACTGGATCGGGTACTCAAGGCCAATGGCTGGGAAAGTTATTTCGATATCACCCGTGCCGCCGACGAGACTGCCAGCAAGCCGCACCCGCTGATGCTGGAAGAAATTCTCGCGCATTGCGGCGTACGTCCCGAGCAGGCGTTGATGGTCGGTGACTCGTCCTTCGATCTGCAGATGGCGCGCAACGCCGGCATGGGCTCGGTGGCCGTCAGTTACGGCGCGCAATCGATCGAGGCGTTGAAGCTGTTCGAGCCACGCCTGTCGATTGATCGTTTTTCCGAATTGCACGCTTGGCTGGGGCAGCAGGCTTAATACGTTTTTGCTGGGGTGGATGGCATGACCGATGAATGGAAAGCACCGGATAAGGCAAGTGCCGACGACGGTGATCAGAAAAGCTGGAAGCTGTTGGAAAAGACCCTGCTGGCGGGCGTGCAGGAGCAGCGTCGTTCGCGGCGTTGGGGGATTTTTTTCAAGCTGCTGACCTTTGTTTATCTGTTTGTTGCGTTGATTCTGTTCACGCCGCTGATGGACATGGAAAAGAGCGCTACCCGCGGCCCCAACTACACCGCGTTGATCGACGTGACTGGCGTGATCGCCGACAAGGAGCCGGCCAGCGCCGACAACATCGTCGGCAGTCTGCGTGCGGCGTTCGAAGACAAGAAGGTCAAGGGCGTGGTCCTGCGGATCAACAGTCCGGGCGGGAGTCCGGTGCAGTCGGGTTACGTCTATGACGAGATCAAACGTCTGCGTGGTCTGCATCCTGACACCAAGGTGTATGCGGTGATTTCCGATCTCGGTGCGTCCGGTGCGTATTACATCGCCAGTGCGGCGGATCAGATCTATGCCGACAAGGCGAGTCTGGTTGGCTCGATTGGCGTGACGGCGGCCGGTTATGGCTTTGTCGGCACCATGGAGAAGCTGGGTGTCGAGCGTCGTACCTACACGTCCGGCGAGCACAAGTCGTTCCTTGATCCGTTCCAGCCGCAAAAACCTGAAGAAACCGCGTTCTGGCAGAGCGTGCTGGATACCACGCATCAGCAGTTCATCAACAGCGTGAAGAAGGGGCGTGGTGATCGTCTGAAGGACAAGGAACATCCGGAGCTGTTCTCCGGTCTGGTCTGGTCTGGCGAGCAGGCGCTGCCGTTGGGTTTGATCGATGGGCTGGGGAATGCCAGTTCGGTGGCGCGTGATGTGATCGGCGAGAAGGAAATGGTCGACTTCACTGTTCAGGAGTCGCCGTTCGATCGCTTCTCGAAGAAGCTTGGCGCCAGTGTTGCTGAGCAATTGGCGATGTGGATGGGTTTCCACGGGCCTTCGTTGCGTTAATTTGTTGTAAAGATCAAAAGATCGCAGCCTGCGGCAGCTCCTGCATGGGATTGTCGTAGGCTGCGATTTTTTGTGTTTCAGGGAATCTGTACGCCTTCGACCAGCAGCATGTCGATCAGACGAATCAGTGGCAGACCGATCAGGCTGGTGGCGTCCGGGCCTTCGGTGGACTGAAACAGGCTCACACCGAGGCCTTCGGCCTTGAAGCTGCCTGCGCAGTCGTAGGGCTGCTCCAGGCGCAGATAGCGTTCGATGCGCGCCTCGTCGAGTGTGCGCATGTGTACGGTGAATGGCACGCAGTCGGCCTGGCATTGGCCGGTCTGGCTGTTGAGCAGCGCCAGGCCGGTGAGGAAGGTCACGCTGGCGCCGCTGGCAGCCATCAGTTGCTCGCGGGCCTTGTCGAAGGTGTGGGGCTTGCCGATAATTCGTTCGCCGAGTACGGCAACCTGATCCGAGCCGATAATCAGATGAGCGGGATGACTGTCGGCAAGAGCCCGGGCTTTTTGTTCGGCGAGGCGTTTGACCAGCTCGATGGCGGACTCGCCCGGTCGGTGACTTTCATCGATATCCGGCGAGCTGCAGACGAACGGCAGGTGCAGGCGGGCGAGTAATTCGCGACGATAAGTCGAGCTTGAAGCGAGTAATAAAGGCAGCATTCGCATCTCCTGAGGCAGGCGTTGATTCTAGCGGACGCTCGTAAGTGACGGACAGGGCGCAATTTCCTTTGACATGGCTGGGTGCATCCCTATAATGCTGCGCCTATGTTGAATGACCCGATTCCACCTCACGTTGACCCGCGCAAATTGGCTGATCGTGGCACCACCCTTCAAGGTGAAATGCTGCTGGCCGATTTGGAGAGACTCTGCGACCCGCTTTCCGACAATGTCGGTACGGTGCAGGCGAAATTCGTTTTTGAACGAGATGAACGTAAATCTGTGGTAATCCACAGCTTTATCGACACCGAGGTCAAAATGGTTTGCCAGCGTTGTCTTGAGCTGGTCACCCTGCCGATCCACAGCGAATGCAGTTATGCTGTGGTGAAAGAGGGTGCGAATACCCAGTCGTTGCCGAAAGGTTATGACGTGCTGGAACTGGGCGAAGATCCATTGGATCTGCAGTCACTGATCGAGGAGGAGCTTCTGCTCGCCTTGCCCATTGTGCCTGCTCATCATCCGGAAGAATGCCAGCAGCCGGCGGGTCTCGATGAGCCCGAACCGAGCGAGGACGAGTCAACGCGGTCCAACCCGTTCAGTGTATTGGCGCAGTTAAAGCGTGACCCAAACGTTTAGGAGTTAATCAATTATGGCTGTTCAGCAGAACAAAAAATCCCGCTCTGCCCGTGACATGCGTCGTTCGCACGATGCCCTGACGGCAAGCACTCTGTCTGTAGAAAAAACCACCGGTGAAATTCACCTGCGTCACCACGTATCGCCAGAAGGCGTATACCGTGGCCGTAAAGTGATCGACAAGGGCGCTGACGAGTAATCACTTGTCTGCTCAAGTCATCGCGATTGACGCAATGGGCGGGGACTTCGGTCCCCGCAGCATTGTTCAGGCCAGCCTTGCTTGCCTGTCTGCTACGCCATCGCTGCACCTGACCCTCGTCGGTCAACCCTCCCTACTTGAAGAACTGATCGCTGGCCAATCGGCTGCGGATCGCGCGCGTCTGACGATTTTTCCTGCGTCGGAAGTCATCACCATGGACGAAAAACCTGCCCAGGCCTTGCGCGGCAAGCCGGATTCGTCGATGCGTGTCGCCCTTGAGCTGGTGCGTGACGGCAAGGCTCAGGCCTGTGTCAGTGCCGGTAATACCGGTGCGCTGATGGCTTTGTCGCGATTTGTCCTCAAGACGTTGCCGGGCATTGATCGTCCGGCGATGGTTGCCGCGATACCGACGCAGAAGGGCTATTGCCAACTGCTCGATCTTGGCGCCAATGTCGATTGCAGTGCCGAGCACCTGTTGCAGTTCGCGGTGATGGGCTCGGTAGCGGCACAGACGCTGGGTATTTCCCGTCCGCGAGTCGCGTTGCTGAACATTGGCACCGAAGACATCAAGGGCAATCAGCAGGTCAAGCTGGCGGCGACCTTGTTGCAGTCGGCTCGGGGTATCAATTACATCGGTTTCGTCGAGGGCGATGGCTTGTATCGCGGCGAAGCGGATGTGGTGGTGTGCGACGGTTTTGTCGGCAATATCCTGCTCAAGTCCAGCGAGGGGCTCGCGACGATGATTGCTACGCGCATCGAGGCGCTGTTCAGGAAAAACCTCGCTACCCGCGTTGTGGGTGCCTTGGCATTGCCGCTGATGAAGCGCTTGCAGGCTGATCTGGCGCCGGCGCGACACAATGGCGCAAGCTTTCTCGGGTTGCAGGGGATTGTGGTGAAAAGTCACGGTTCGGCCGGGGTGCAGGGCTTTCAGAGTGCGATTCAACGTGCGCTGATCGAGATTCAGGAGAATCTTCCCGAGCGTCTCCACGGTCGTTTGGCGGATTTGTTGTCTTAGGCGTTTTCGTCGGACAATGCTTAAATGTGACCGCCCGGTTCAAAGGGCCATCCAACTGTCAGTTTCTTGCGTCCCTCAGTGGGGCGTCATTTTCCGACGACAAGATCATTAGGGGCTTGTTACATGTCTGCTTCCCTCGCATTCGTCTTTCCAGGACAGGGTTCGCAGTCCCTCGGCATGCTGGCCGAGCTGGGCGCGCAATACCCGCTGATCCTCGAAACTTTCAAAGAAGCATCCAATGCTCTGGGCTATGACCTGTGGGCACTGACCCAGCAGGGTCCGGAAGAATTGCTGAATCAAACCGACAAAACCCAACCGGCCATTCTGACCGCCTCGATCGCCTTGTGGCGTCTGTGGCTGGCTGAAGGTGGTGCGCGTCCTGCTTTTGTTGCGGGTCACAGCCTGGGCGAATACAGCGCGCTGGTTGCTGCGGGCAGCCTGACCCTGGCTGACGCGGTGAAGCTCGTCGAGCGCCGTGGTCAGTTGATGCAGGAAGCGGTTCCGGCCGGGCAGGGTGGCATGGCTGCCATTCTCGGTCTGGAAGACGCCGACGTACTGGCGGCCTGTGCTGAAGCAGCGCAGGGCGACGTGGTCAGCGCCGTCAACTTCAACTCCCCGGGCCAGGTAGTGATTGCCGGTGCCAAGGCTGCGGTTGAGCGTGCCATTGAAGGTTGCAAGGCGCGTGGTGCCAAGCGTGCCATGCCGCTGCCGGTCAGCGTACCGTCGCATTGCGCGCTGATGCGTCCGGCTGCCGAGCGTTTTGCCGAATCCATCGCCGCCATTGACTGGCAGGCACCGCAGATCCCTGTGGTACAGAACGTCAGCGCGCAAGTGCCGGCGGATCTGGAAACCCTCAAGCGTGATCTGCTCGAACAACTGTACAAGCCAGTGCGCTGGGTCGAATCCGTTCAGACCCTGGCTGGCAAAGGCGCGACCAATCTGGTCGAGTGCGGCCCAGGCAAAGTACTGGCCGGCCTGAACAAGCGTTGCGCCGAAGGCGTTGCGACCTCCAACCTCAATACCCCAGATGCTTTCGCTGCTGCCCGTGCAGCGCTGGCCTGAATCAGGAGAAACTTGCATGAGTCTGCAAGGTAAAGTTGCACTGGTTACCGGTGCGAGCCGTGGCATTGGCCAGGCTATCGCGCTGGAGCTGGGCCGTCAGGGCGCCATCGTTATTGGTACTGCCACCTCCGCCAAAGGCGCCGAGGCAATCGCCGCTACGCTGAAAGAGCACGGCATTCAGGGCACTGGTCTGGAACTGAACGTCACCAGCGACGAATCCGTCGCTGCAGTGATCGCGACCATCCAGCAGCAGTTCGGTGCACCGGCGATTCTGGTCAATAATGCCGGCATCACCCGCGATAACCTGATGATGCGTATGAAAGATGACGAATGGTACGACGTGATCGATACCAATCTGAACAGTCTGTATCGCCTGTCCAAGGGCGTTCTGCGCGGTATGACCAAAGCCCGTTGGGGCCGAATTATCAGTATTGGCTCGGTGGTGGGTGCCATGGGCAACGCAGGCCAAGTAAACTATGCAGCCGCCAAGGCCGGTCTGGAAGGTTTCAGCCGTGCAATGGCGCGTGAAGTCGGTTCGCGTTCGATTACGGTCAACTCGGTAACCCCAGGGTTTATCGACACCGATATGACGCGCGAGCTGCCTGAAGCACAGCGTGAAGCCTTGCAGACGCAGATTCCGCTGGGTCGTCTGGGACAAGCTCAAGAGATCGCCTCTGTGGTCGCTTTTCTTGCATCCGACGGTGCGGCATACGTCACTGGGGCTACAATCCCGGTGAACGGTGGGATGTACATGTAAGTAAAATGTGACGGATTGCTTCAAAAAAATGTCATACGAGCTGTCTAAAATCCGTTATAAAGCTGCAATCTATTTATAGGCAGAGGGCCGCAGGGTTTGAGGAGTGAAGCTTTCAGTTGAAAAACTGAAAAGTCTTTCTATACACTTACCCACTGGCCAGCTGCCTGAATTTGTCCATTAGGAGTGAAAACAAGGTATGAGCACCATCGAAGAGCGCGTCAAGAAAATCGTTGCCGAGCAACTGGGTGTTAAAGAAGAAGAAGTGGTTAACACCGCTTCCTTCGTAGAAGACCTGGGTGCCGACTCCCTTGACACCGTTGAGCTGGTGATGGCTCTGGAAGAGGAATTCGAGACCGAAATCCCTGACGAAGAAGCTGAGAAGATCACTACTGTACAAGCTGCAATCGATTACGTTACTAACCATCAGGCGTAATAGCTTGTAATCGTTGCTTGCTGTCATGGAAAAACCGCACTGCCATCTCGGCGTGCGGTTTTTTCTTTAGGTCTGATGCAAAGTCGTCATTTGAAAAAGGAGAGTGCTGTGTCGCGTAGACGCGTCGTAGTCACCGGTATGGGTATGTTGTCGCCACTGGGTACGGATGTGCCGAGCAGTTGGCAGGGCATTCTGGCTGGCCGTAGTGGCATTGGTCTGATCGAACACACCGACCTTTGTGCCTATTCCACCCGTTTTGGCGGCTCGGTAAAGGGCTTCAATGTCGAGGAATACCTGTCGGTCAAGGAAGCACGCAAGCTCGACCTGTTCATTCAGTACGGTCTCGCAGCGGGTTTTCAGGCGGTTCGCAATTCGGGTCTGGAAGTCACTGACGCCAACCGTGAACGCATTGGCGTGGCCATGGGTTCGGGTATCGGCGGTCTGACCAACATCGAAGAAACCAGCCGTACCTTGCATGAAACCGGCCCGCGTCGAATCTCGCCATTCTTCGTGCCTGGCTCGATCATCAATATGATTTCCGGTTTCCTGTCCATCCACCTCGGTGCACAGGGACCCAACTACGCCATCGCCACAGCGTGTACTACCGGTACGCACTGCATCGGCATGGCGGCGCGCAACATCATGTACGACGAAGCCGACGTGATGATTGCCGGCGGCGCTGAAATGGCCGCGTGCGGTCTGGGCATGGGCGGCTTCGGCGCGTCCCGTGCGCTGTCGACCCGCAACGACGAGCCGACCCGCGCCAGCCGTCCATGGGACAAGGGCCGTGACGGCTTCGTACTGTCCGACGGTGCCGGTGCTCTGGTGCTCGAAGAGCTGGAACACGCCAAGGCGCGTGGTGCGACCATCTACGCCGAGCTGATCGGTTTCGGTACCAGCGGTGACGCGTTCCACATGACCTCGCCACCTGCCGACGGCGCCGGTGCAGCTCGCTGCATCACCAATGCGCTGCGCGATGCGAAGATCAATGCCGATCAAGTGCAATACATCAACGCCCACGGCACCTCGACGCCGGCCGGTGACCTTGCCGAAGCCAATGCGCTGAAGCGCGTGTTCGGCGATCACGCCTACAAACTGGCAGTCAGTTCGACCAAGTCGATGACCGGTCACTTGTTGGGTGCAGCGGGCGCGGTCGAAGCGATCTTCAGCGTGCTGGCGATCAACAGCCAGGTGGCGCCGCCGACTATTAACCTCGAAGAGCCGGACGAAGGCTGCGATCTCGATTTCGTGCCGCACACTGCGCGCAACATGGATATCGATGTGGTGCTGTCCAACTCCTTCGGATTTGGCGGCACCAACGGCACGTTGGCGTTCCGTCGGTTTGCCGGCTGATGGACAGCTGGGTCGACGGTCAACCGGCTGACGCTCTGTCGCTGAAAGATCGCGGCCTGGCTTACGGTGATGGTCTGTTCGAGACCATTGCCGTGCGTGGCGGCCAGCCATTGCTGCTGGATCGACACATGACGCGTCTGGCCGATGGCTGTTCGCGTCTGGCCATCGCGGCCGATCTCGATGTGATCCGCAATGAAATGCTGGCCTACGCCACAGCGATGGGCGAGGGTGTGCTCAAGCTCATCCTTACCCGTGGCGACGGCTTGCGCGGTTATGCGCCCGATCCTGCGGCGCAGGGCCGACGCATTCTGCAAGGCAATCCTCCCGCCGCGTATCCCGCCGTCAATGCCGAATCGGGTATTCGTCTGTTTCCGTGCAGCACGCGTTTGTCTCGACAGCCGTTGCTGGCCGGGCTGAAACACCTCAATCGTCTGGAGCAAGTGCTCGCCCGCGCCGAATGGCGGGACAGCGAGCATGCCGAAGGCTTGATGCTGGATCTCGCCGGTCGCGTTGTCGAAGGTGTGTTCAGCAACCTGTTCCTGATACGCGATGGCGTGTTGATTACCCCGGATTTGAAACGCTGCGGTGTTGCCGGAGTGATGCGTGCCGAAATATTGTTTCAGGCCGAGTCATCGGGCATCCCCACGCAAATCACCGACATCAGCCTCGAACAGCTGCAATGGGCTGATGAAGTCTTCGTCTGTAACAGCGTTTATGGCGTCTGGCCGGTACGCGCCTACGCTGCACTGAGCTGGCCGGTTGGCCCGCTCACCCGTAAACTGCAAACCATTGCCCGCACGCTACTGGATGCCTGATTCGTGAGACGTAAACTCTTGCTGCTGCTGGAAACCGGACTGGTTCTGGCAGGGCTGCTGTTGGGCGCAAGCGCCTGGAAAATTCATTCGGCGCTGGAACAACCGCTGAACATCGCGCAGGAAGAGCTGCTGGACGTGCCCAAGGGCTCCACGCCGACCCGCACCCTGCTCGGGCTGGAAAATGATGGCGTGATCAAGGACGCCTTTTGGCTGCGGGTCTACTGGCGCTTCAATCTCGCCGGTACCCCGATTCACAGCGGCGAATACCGCATGCAGCCGGGCATGACCGTCAACGGTTTGATCGATTTGTGGAAGCGCGGCGACGTCGTGCAGTACAGCCTGACCCTGGTCGAAGGCTGGAATTTCCATCAAGTGCGCGCCGCCATGGCCAAGGATGACAAAATCGAGCAGACCCTCAGCGGTCTGAGCGACAGCGAAGTGATGGAGAAAATCGGCCACCGGGGTGTATTCCCGGAAGGGCGGTTCTTCCCGGATACCTATCGTTTCGTGCGCGGCATGTCCGACGCCGAGTTGCTGAAGAAGTCTTTCGATCGCCTTGATGAAGTGCTGGCCAAAGAGTGGGAAAACCGCTCTGCCGACGCGCCGTACAAAGAGCCTTATCAGGCGCTGATCATGGCCTCGCTGGTAGAGAAGGAAACCGGCGTGCCGCAAGAGCGCGGGGAAATTGCCGGCGTGTTTGTGCGGCGGATGGCGCTGGGCATGCAATTGCAGACCGATCCAACAGTGATCTATGGCCTGGGTGATCGCTACACCGGCAAGCTGACGCGTGCGCATCTCAAAGAGCCAACGGCGTACAACACCTATGTCATTCCGGGGTTGCCGCCGACGCCGATTGCGATGGTCGGACGCGAGGCGATTCACGCGGCCTTGAATCCGGTGGAAGGCACCAGCCTCTACTTCGTCGCCCGTGGCGATGGCAGTCATGTGTTCTCTGACGATCTGGATGCGCACAACACTGCTGTTCGCGAGTTTCAACTCAAGCGGCGAGCGGATTACCGTTCGAGCCCGGCGCCGGCCGTAACGCCTGCGGCTGCACCTGCCGAGGCCATTCCCGCGGCGTCACCCGATACCGCGCCGGAAGCGCTGCCACAGGTTGCGCCGCAGGAACCGGCGCCAGCTCCGCAAGCGACTCCCGCGCCAGACGCTGCTGCTCCACAAAACACGCAATGACTTTGATTAAGGACTGCCTGTGACTGGCTTGTTTATTACCCTGGAAGGCCCGGAAGGCGCCGGCAAGAGCACCAACCGCGAATACCTCGCCGAGCGTCTGCGCGCCGAAGGTATCGAAGTGCTGCTGACCCGCGAGCCCGGTGGTACGCCATTGGCCGAACGGATTCGCGAAGTGCTGCTGGCTCCGGCCGACGAAGTCATGAACCCGGACACAGAGTTGCTGCTGGTATTTGCCGCGCGCGCCCAGCATCTGGCCGAGGTGATCCGCCCGGCGCTGACTCGCGGCGCCGTGGTGCTGTGTGATCGTTTCACTGATTCGACTTACGCCTATCAGGGCGGTGGACGTGGTCTGTCGCTGGAGCGCATCGCGACCCTGGAAACGTTTGTGCAGGGCGATCTGCGACCGGACCTGACACTGATTTTCGATCTGCCGGTGGAAATCGGTCTGGCCCGTGCCAGCGCCCGTGGCCGTCTGGATCGTTTCGAGCTGGAAGGCCGAGCGTTTTTCGAAGCGGTGCGCGGGGCGTTCCTCAAACGTGCTGAAGCCGATCCGGCGCGTTATGTGCGGGTCGATGCCGGTCAGCCGCTGGCGCAGGTTCAGCAATCGCTGGATGCGTTGCTGCCGCGTCTGCTGGAGTTGGCTCGTGGCTGAAGCCTATCCGTGGCAGGACAGTCTCTGGCAGCAACTGGCCGGACGTAGCCAGCACGCCCACGCGTATCTGCTGCACGGCCCGGCCGGAATCGGCAAGCGAGCGCTGGCCGAACGCCTGATGGCCAATCTGTTGTGCCAGCGTCCAGTGGCGCTTGAAGCGTGCGGTGAATGCAAATCTTGCATGCTGCTCAAGGCCGGCAGCCATCCGGATAATTACATTCTCGAACCTGAAGAAGCCGACAAGGCAATCAAGGTCGATCAGGTGCGCGATCTGGTCAGTTTCGTGGTGCAAACCGCGCAAATGGGCGGGCGCAAAGTGGTGCTGATCGAGCCGGTGGAGGCGATGAATGTCAACGCCGCCAACGCCTTGCTAAAAAGCCTCGAAGAGCCGTCCGGCAATACCGTGTTGCTGCTGGTCACTCACCAGCCGAGCCGTTTGTTGCCGACGATCAAGAGCCGTTGCGTGCAGCAGGCCTGTCCGCTGCCGGGCGAAGCCATGAGCCTGAAATGGCTGGGTGAGGCGCTGCCGGAGTGTTCTGAAGAAGAACGCGTGGAATTGCTGACCCTGGCTGCCGGCTCACCACTGGCGGCGGTCAAGCTTCAGTCGCAGGGTGTACGCGAACAGCGTGCGCAAGTGGTCGAAGGGGTGAAGAAACTGCTCAAGCAGCAGCAATCGCCGACGCAACTGGCCGAGGAATGGAAAAACATTCCGATGCTGCGCCTGTTCGACTGGTTCTGTGACTGGTCGAGCCTGATCCTGCGTTATCAACTGACGCAGGATGAAGCAGGCCTCGGTCTGACCGACATGCGCAAGGTCGTGCAGTACCTGGCGCAAAAAAGCGCTCAGGGCAAAGTCCTGGAGATTCAGGACTGGATTCTCGCTCAGCGCCAGAAAGTCCTGAGCAAGGCCAACCTCAATCCGGCGTTGTTGCTGGAAGCGTTGTTGGTGCAATGGGCGGGATTGCCTGGCCAAAGATAAGAATGTGTACCTAGACTCTGAACATCAGCAGTGGAGGTCAACATGAATGAACCCGTCAGCCCGGGGCCGCGCAACGGCATATTGTCCCTGACCATCAAGGACAAGTCGGTGCTCTACGCAGCCTACATGCCATTCATCAGGAACGGTGGCTTGTTCATCCCGACCAACAAAAGCTACAAGTTGGGCGATGAGGTGTTCATGCTGCTGAACCTGATGGATGAAGCAGAGAAGATTCCGGTGGCCGGCAAAGTGGCCTGGATCACCCCCAAAGGTGCGCAAGGCAACCGCGCCGCCGGTGTCGGCGTGCAGTTCAACGAGGGCGACAACACCGCCCGCAGTCGCATCGAAACTCATCTGGCCGGAGCACTCAAGTCCGACCGTCCCACTCATACGATGTAAGTTGCAGCCTCTTTTATGCTCGTAGATTCCCATTGTCACCTTGATCGCCTCGACCTTGCCGCCCATGACGGCTCTCTGGATGCTGCGCTGGATGCGGCCCGCGAGCGCGGCGTCGGCCACTTCCTGTGCATTGGCGTCAGCGCCGATAATGCCGCCGATGTGAAAGCCCTGGCCGAGCGTTACGACGACGTCGATTGTTCGGTTGGCGTGCATCCACTGGATGTGCAGCCGGGCGCGGCTCCGGCGCTGGACTGGCTGCTGCATGAGCTCAATCACCCGAAAGTCGTGGCGATTGGTGAAACCGGTCTGGATTATCACTACGAGCCAGAAGCCGCCGAATTGCAGCAGGCGTCGTTCCGTCTGCATCTGCAAGCGGCGCAGCAGACCGGCAAACCGGTGATTATCCATACCCGTGGCGCCCGCGCCGATACGCTTGAGTTGTTGCGCGAAGCGGCGTTGCCCCAGGCCGGTGTGCTGCATTGCTTCACCGAAGACTGGGACATGGCCAAGGCTGCGTTGGACATGGGTTATTACATTTCCCTGTCGGGCATCGTCACTTTCCGTAATGCCGATGCTCTGCGCGATGTCGCGAGCAAGGTGCCGGCGGATCGTCTGTTGGTGGAAACCGACTCGCCGTATCTGGCGCCGATTCCCTATCGCGGCAAACCGAATCTGCCGCAGTACGTGCGCGAAGTGGCAGAGTTTCTGGCGATGTTGCGCGGTGAAAGCTACGAGCGCTTTGCCGAGCAGACCACGGAGAACTTCAAGCGGTTGTTCCCGCTGGCTCATGTGAAAGGCTGAATCGCAGGCAAAAAAAACCCGGGTTCTGGGGGGTGAATCCGGGTTAAGACCATTAGGAGTAAAACAAAGGCACGCGGTCCCTTGGTACCTTTATCGGCGCGACACTTGGGGGAGATGTCGCCCGACAGTTGAAGTATTGATCAGTCTGGCGCGCAGTCCAGTTAGCCGGTCGTGGTTTTTAAACAAATTTGGAATACGTTCGCTTCAGTTGAGTTCTCATTGGGGCCTGAACGTTCTCAAAATGAACAAGAAACACAGATATGGTCGGATGATCCGTGCATTTTTGCGCAAGTTAGGCATAATACGCGGCTTCGAATTTTGACCCTTTCAGACCTTTTCTTATGCATAAAGAACCTCGTAAGGTCCGTGAATTTCGTCGCCGTGAGCAAGAAATTCTCGATACCGCGCTCAAGCTGTTCCTCGACCAAGGTGAAGACAGTGTCACCGTCGAGATGATTGCTGATGCCGTGGGTATCGGCAAAGGCACGATCTACAAGCACTTCAAATCCAAGGCCGAGATCTATCTGCGCCTGATGCTCGATTACGAGCGCGATTTGAACGAGCTGCTGCATTCGGCCGATGTCGACAAGGACAAGGAGGCGCTGTCCCGCGCCTACTTCGAATTCCGCATGCGTGACCCGCAACGCTATCGCCTGTTCGATCGCCTCGAAGAGAAGGTGGTCAAGGGCAATCAAGTGCCGGAAATGGTCGAGGAGCTGCACAAGATCCGTGCCTCGAACTTCGAACGCCTGACCTTGTTGATCAAGGGCCGCATCAGCGAAGGCAAGCTTGAAGACGTGCCGCCATACTTCCATTACTGCGCTTCCTGGGCGCTGGTGCACGGCGCGGTGGCGCTGTATCACTCGCCGTTCTGGAGCAATGTGCTGGAAGATCAGGAGGGTTTCTTCCAGTTCCTGATGGACATTGGCGTTCGCATGGGCAACAAGCGCAAGCGCGATCCCGAAACCCCAGCCAGCTAAGGTATTCACTTCCCTTATTGCGCCATGATTTCGCTACATGGCGCAGTACCGCAGGAATATACTCAGGCATAGGGCTTGCTAAAACTTGATTTGTGAGTCAAGTTTTACGCGCTCGATTTTCTTTTGCCGGAGTGATCATGATCGTTGACCGTCAAGGCAGGCGTTTTCGCAATTTGCGCATCAGCCTGACCTCAGCCTGCAATTACGCTTGTACCTACTGCGTGCCCAACGGCAAGCGGCTGGTGGCTGCGCAGGATGAACTGTCGGCCGAGGCCATGGCACGCGGCGTGGCTTATCTGATCGAAGCCGCCGGCATTGAACGCTTGCGCATCACTGGCGGCGAACCGCTGGTCAGCCCGAAACTCGAATCGTTCATGACCGCCGTCGGCCAGATGGGCCTCGAAGACATCAGCCTGACCACCAACGGCCAGCTCCTCGCGAAGAAACTGCCGCTGCTGGTGGATGCCGGTCTGCGGCGGATCAACGTTTCCCTCGATACCCTGGATGCCAGCGCGTTCCGCACTATCGCCCGTGGCGGCGATCTGGCGACTGTGCTGGATGGCATGGATCAAGCGGCGGCGGCCGGGCTGAAGATCAAGGTCAACATGGTGCCATTGCGCGGGCAGAACCTCGATCAGGTGATGCCGCTGCTCGACTATTGCCTGGAGCGTGGCTACGAGTTGCGCTTTATCGAGCTGATGCGCATGGGCCATCTGGCCAGCGACTCCAATGCCTTCCTGCAACAGTTCGTCAGCCTTCAGCAATTGCTGGAATTGATCGGCGAGCGCTACGAGTACGCGCAGGCCGATGCACCGGTCGACGCCACTGCCGTGCGTTACGCGATTGCCGGACGCGGCCATTTCGGCGTGATCGCCAATGAAAGCGTGCCGTTCTGCCGGACCTGCTCGCGTCTGCGTCTGTCCTCCACGGGTTGGTTGCATGGCTGCCTGTCGTCGAGCAATCGTCACTATGTCGGGGATCTGCTCGACAAGCCGCGCCATCAGGCACTGCCAGCGCTGCAAAGGCTGTTGGTCAAGGCTTTGGGCGACAAACAGGAAGTGGCGTTCTCTGGTGGCGCAACCGTGATGAAAATCATCGGCGGCTGATACTCCCATTCGCGAGCAGGCTCTCTCCCACATTGGAATACTTTCCCCTGTGGGAGCGAGCTTGCTCGCGAATGTGGCGTAAAACTCGATCAACATCTTGAGCTGGCGCAAAAGCTGCATCCAACGCCCATTCGCCGGTTTTCCGTCACCGGCTTCTGGAGGATGAGGATGCGTAGCCTGGTTTTGCTGCTGGCCGTTTTGGCGCTTGGCGGCTGTATGACTGTCAGCGATATGGCCGAGGGCACTCGCTATCAAATGAGCGACGCGGGCCTGCTCGACCATAGCGACAGCCGTCGTGTGAATAATCTGCGCATTCAGCCGGACTCGTTCATTTACATTGCCCAAGGTGCTTTCGCGCCGCCGGGCGGTTCCTATCCGCGTCCGAACGTGGTGGCCGAAGAGGCTTTCAAAGGCTTTGTCGAATACTTCCCGATGGTTCGCCGAGCTCGTGCTCCGGAAGGTCTCGACCAGGCGATGGGCGAAGCCCGCGATGCTGGCGCCCACTATCTGCTGTACACCCGTTTCGCCAAGGCTGATGACCGTATCGGCAACTCCGATGAGTGGCTCGATCAGGAAGCCGTGGATCGCCTCGGCATCGACGGCGGGGTGATTCAGATCATGTTGATCGAGACCAGCACCCAGTATTTGATCGATACTGCACGCATCAAGAGTCGTGGCGGTTTACTGACGTTCCACGACAACAAGCCTGAAGACCTGATCGGCCCGCCGCTGGAACAATATGCGCGCAGCCTGCTGGGTATCAGCGACCAATAAAACCAAGGAGAACGCCATGAGTGGCCCGCAAAAAGCCAATGACCTGTTGGGACAGATCCCCAAAACCAAAGGCTTGCCGCCGGTGCACTTGTGGAACCCGGACTTCTGCGGCGACATCGACATGCGCATCGCCCGGGACGGCACCTGGTATTACCTGGGCACGCCGATCGGGCGCAAGCCGATGGTCAAACTGTTCTCCACGATCATGCGCCGCGACGGCGATGATTACTTTCTGATTACTCCGGTAGAGAAAGTCGGGATCAAGGTCGACGACGCGCCGTTTGTGGCCGTTGCCGTGGAGGTCGAAGGCGAGGGCGAAGCGCAGTTGCTGCGCTTTACCACTAACGTCGATGAGACCGCCGAGGCGGGGCCTGAGCATCCGATTCGCGTGATGATCGACCCGGAGACTCAAGAGCCCGCGCCCTACGTGCATGTGCGCACCAACCTAGAAGCGCTGATCCATCGCAACGTGTTCTACCAATTGGTCGAACTGGCGGTCAGCCGTGAAATCGATGGCCAGC
The DNA here is from genome assembly GCF_052567255.1 of Pseudomonas sp. McL0111. NCBI lineage: Bacteria > Pseudomonadati > Pseudomonadota > Gammaproteobacteria > Pseudomonadales > Pseudomonadaceae > Pseudomonas > Pseudomonas sp. McL0111. The sequence continues at coordinate 3,310,261 of NZ_CP199585.1, forward strand.
GCTGGTTGGGCGTGTGGAGTGGCGGCGAGTTCTTCCGCATCGGCCTCGAACCCTGATACAAAACCTGTAAGAGTGAGCCTGCTCGCGATAGCGGTCGTTCAGCAACAATGATGTTGGCTGGCCCGCCGAATCGCGAGCAGGCTCGTTCCTGCAGGTTTTTTGTGTATTGACTCCCAATCATATGATGATTAGCGTAAGCACCCATCGCGAACCGCTTTGAGGTGTCCATGTCCAGCAGCTTTCATGCATCAACGGTCGACTGGCTGGGTGGCTGGATTGCCGCCGGCCAGGTGAAGCCGGGGCAGACGATCAAGGTCGAGGCCGATCTGGGTGAACAGCTCGGGGTCAGCCGCACGGTCATCCGCGAAGCGATCAAAACCCTTGTTGCCAAAGGCATGCTCGAAGTCGGGCCGAAAGTCGGCACCCGGGTGTTGCCGGTTCGGCGCTGGAATCTGTTCGATCCGCAAGTCGTCGGTTGGCTGTCGCGCAACGGCCTGCCGGAAAATTTTGTCGATGACCTGCTCGACCTGCGCCGCACCATCGAGCCGATGGCCGTGCGCTGGGCGTGCGAGCGCGCCACCGTCGAGCAAGTCGAAGCTGTGCAACTGGCTTACAACGCACTGGAGCGGGCAGTCGCCAGCGGCGTCGATTACAACCGCGCCGACCAGTCCTTCCACGAATGCATTCTCGCCGCCAGCCATAACCAGTTCATCGAACAAATGGTCCCGGCGCTCGGCGCATTGCTCGCGGTGTCTTTTGAAGTGTCCGCCGCTGACCCCGACGAATTGCGCCGCACCTTGCCGATCCACAAAGACATGGCCGACGCCATCGCCGCCCGAGATTCTGCCCGGGGCGTGTGGGCCTGCATGACCCTGATCGACAACGCAGACCTGGCGATCAAACGCTTCTACCCCCAAGTCATCGCCGACAAAAAAGCCAGCTGACACAAAATAATCCCCTGTGGGAGCTAGCCTGCTAGCGATGACGGCATCACATGCGACAAGGGTGTCGCCCGCTATCGCCAGCAGGCTAGCTCCCACAAAAAACAAGAAGGATTCGATATGACCTGGACCGCCCTGACCCAACACCGCGCCCAACTCGGTGAAGGCCCTTTCTGGGATGCGCCGACCCAAGCGCTGTACTGGGTCGATATCGCCGGTAAACAGGCATTGCGCCTGATCGGCCAGAACGTGCAGATCTGGCAGATGCCCGAGCACGTTTCAGCGTTCATTCCGTGCGCCAGCGGCGATGCACTCGTCACCCTGAGCAGCGGCGTCTATCGACTGGATCTCGATTCCCCGGGACTGGAACCGCGCCTGACACTGTTCTGCGTCGCCGACCCGCAACCCGGCAACCGCCCCAACGAAGCCCGTTGCGACGGTCAGGGCCGCCTGTGGCTCGGCACCATGCAAAACAACATCGGTGAGCAGGGCGAGGATTTGCCGATCGCCCGCCGCAGCGGTGGCCTGTTCCGCATCGATCCCGACAAACGCGTCACGCCGCTGCTGCGTGGCCTCGGGATTCCCAACACCTTGCTATGGAGTGATGACGGCAGCCAATTGCTGTTCGGCGACAGCCTCGACAGCACCCTCTATCGCTACTTCGTTCGCACCGACGGCAATCTCGATCCCGCACAAGTCTGGTACGGCCCCGATCAACACGGCGGGCCGGACGGTTCGGCAATGGATGCCGAAGGCTATATCTGGAATGCGCGCTGGGATGGCAGCTGCCTGCTGCGCCTGTCGCCCGAGGGCAACGTTGACCGGGTCATTGATCTGCCCGTCAGCCGTCCGACCAGTTGCGTATTCGGTGGTGAAGACTTGAAAACCCTGTACATCACCAGCGCCAACAGTCCGCATAACCATGCGCTGGACGGCGCGGTGCTGTCGCTGCGGGTCGATGTCCCGGGAAAACTGTGTACGAGGTTTGCTGATTAAATCCCGAAATATGGGATGCAAAATTATATATTGAGATTATTTAGTGGTCGGGTTTATAGTCGGCTCCAGCAGTAACACGCACTCACACTTTAAAAAAACAAAACAGGTGAAGTGATGCAGCGAATTTCTACCGCACTCCCTTGCGGAGTGTTGATCCATGGCTGAGCCTCTGTCCTTGCCGCCGGTGCCTGCGCCGCCGAAAGGTGAGCGGCTGAAAAACAAGGTCGTGCTGCTGACCGGTGCCGCCCAAGGCATCGGTGAAGCCATCGTCGCGAGCTTTGCCGCTCAGCAGGCGAAACTGGTGATCAGCGATATTCAGGCCGAAAAAGTCGAGAAAGTTGCCGCGCACTGGCGCGAGCAAGGCGCTGATGTGCAAGCAATCAAGGCCGACGTGTCGCGCCAGCATGACCTGCATGCCATGGCGAAGCTTGCCGTCGAACTGCACGGGCGCATCGATGTGTTGGTCAACTGCGCCGGGGTCAACGTATTCCGTGATCCGCTGTTGATGACCGAAGAAGACTGGCATCGTTGCTTCGCCATCGACCTCGACGGCGCCTGGTACGGCTGCAAAGCCGTGCTGCCGCAGATGATCGAACAAGGCATCGGCAGCATCATCAACATCGCCTCGACCCATTCCAGCCACATCATTCCCGGTTGCTTCCCGTACCCGGTCGCCAAACATGGCCTGCTCGGGCTGACCCGCGCCCTCGGTATCGAATACGCCGCCAAGGGTATTCGCGTCAACGCCATCGCCCCGGGCTATATCGAAACCCAACTCAACATCGATTATTGGAACGGTTTTGCTGATCCGCAGGCCGAACGTCAGCGTGCGTTCGATCTGCATCCGCCAAAACGCATCGGCCAGCCGAGCGAAGTGGCGATGACTGCCGTTTTCCTGGCCAGTGATGAAGCGCCGTTCATCAATGCCTCGTGCATCACCATCGATGGTGGCCGCTCGGTGATGTACCACGACTGAATGGATTGGCTTTGGTGCGGAGGAGTCCGTCTGAAATCCAATCATCATATGATTTGGCTTTTTTCATCATGCTTCACAGGAACATGCTTTAACGCTTTTCAAATAATGCTCAAAAAAAATAACAAGGAGTCTGCTTATGAAACGTCGTTTCGGGATTCGTACCCTGTGCAGTACCGCGCTCGCGGTTACCGCATTCAGCCTCAGCAGTTCGCTGCTCGCCGCCGACACCGTGAAAATCGGTTTCCTGGTCAAACAAGCCGAAGAGCCATGGTTCCAGACCGAATGGGCCTTCGCCGAGAAAGCCGCCAAGGACAAAGGCTTTGAACTGATCAAGATCGCCGTACCTGACGGTGAGAAAACCCTCTCGGCCATCGACAGCTTGGCGGCGAACGGTGCCAAGGGCTTTGTGATCTGCCCGCCGGATGTGTCGCTCGGCCCGGCAATCATGGCCAAAGCCAAACTCAATGATCTGAAAGTGATGGCCGTCGACGACCGTTTTGTCGACGCCAATGGCAAGTTCATGGAAGACGTGCCGTATCTGGGCATGGCCGCGTTCGAAGTTGGCCAGAAGCAGGGCGCCGCAATGGCCGCCGAAGCGAAAAAGCGTAACTGGGACTGGAAAGACACCTACGCGGTGGTCAACACCTACAACGAACTCGACACCGGCAAGAAGCGCACCGACGGCTCGGTCAAAGCCCTCGAAGACGCCGGCATGCCGAAAGAGCACATCCTCTTTGCCGCCCTGAAAACCCTCGACGTCCCGGGCAGCATGGACGCCACCAACTCGGCGCTGGTGAAACTACCGAGCGCGGCGAAGAACCTGATCATCGGCGGCATGAACGACAACACCGTGCTCGGCGGCGTGCGCGCCACCGAAGCGGCAGGGTTTGCCGCAACCAACGTGATCGGCATCGGCATCAACGGCACCGACGCCATCGGCGAGCTGAAAAAGCCTAACAGCGGTTTCTTCGGTTCGATGCTGCCGAGCCCGCACATCGAGGGCTACAACACCGCCAGCATGATGTTCGAGTGGGTCACCACCGGCAAAGAGCCGCCGAAATACACGGCGATGGACGACGTCACCCTGATCACCCGCGAGAACTTCAAGCAAGAGCTGGAAAAAATCGGCTTGTGGAACTGACGCAGCAACGGCCCGGGTAGCCGGGCCGTTTGATCGGTGTGAAGAGGTGGCTTTATGCACGCGCAAGTACAGACACACGAACACGGTTTGACTGAGCGGGGTGGCAGCCTGCGCTTCAACGGGATCGGCAAGACCTTTCCCGGTGTGAAAGCGCTGGATGGCATCAGCTTCGTCGCCCATCCGGGGCAGGTTCACGCCTTGATGGGCGAGAACGGCGCCGGTAAATCGACCCTGCTGAAAATCCTCGGCGGCGCCTACATTCCCAGCAGTGGCGAGTTGCAGATCGGCGAGCGGACGATGGCGTTCAAGTCCACCGCCGACAGCATCAGCAGCGGCGTCGCGGTGATTCACCAGGAGTTGCATCTGGTCCCGGAAATGACCGTGGCCGAGAACCTGTTTCTCGGCCATCTGCCGGCGAGTTTCGGCCTGATCAATCGCGGGGCGCTGCGCCAGAATGCCTTGGCTTGTCTCAAGGGCCTGGCCGATGAAATCGATCCGCAGACCAAAGTCGGGCGCCTGTCTCTCGGCCAGCGGCAACTGGTGGAAATCGCCAAGGCGCTGTCACGCGGTGCGCATGTGATCGCGTTCGACGAGCCGACCAGCAGCCTTTCGGCGCGCGAAATCGATCGCTTGATGGCGATCATTGGCCGCTTGCGCGACGAGGGCAAAGTGGTGCTCTACGTCTCCCATCGCATGGAAGAAGTGTTCCGCATCTGCGATGCAGTGACCGTGTTCAAGGATGGCCGCTACGTGCGCACATTCGAGGACATGAGCCAGTTGACCCACGATCAACTGGTGACGTGCATGGTCGGTCGCGACATTCAGGACATCTACGATTACCGCGACCGTCCGCGTGGCGCGGTGGCGCTGAAAGTCGATGGTCTGCTCGGGCCGGGCCTGCGTGAGCCGGTGAGTTTCGAAGCGCACAAAGGCGAAATTCTCGGTTTGTTCGGACTGGTCGGGGCAGGGCGCACTGAGTTGTTTCGCTTGCTCAGTGGTCTGGAGCGCAACACCGCCGGAAGCCTCAAGCTGCGCGGTCATGACCTGAAACTGCGTTCACCGCGTGACGCGATTGCGGCCGGGATTCTGCTGTGTCCAGAGGATCGTAAGAAAGAAGGGATTATTCCGCTGGCCAGTGTCGCCGAGAACATCAACATCAGTGCGCGTGGCGCCCATTCCGGCTTTGGCTGCCTGATCCGTGGGCTGTGGGAAAAGGGCAACGCCGACAAGCAGATCAAGGCGCTGAAGGTGAAAACACCCCACGCCGGGCAACAGATCAAGTTTCTCTCCGGCGGCAATCAGCAGAAGGCCATTCTCGGTCGCTGGTTGTCGATGCCGATGAAAGTCCTGCTGCTCGACGAGCCGACCCGTGGCATCGATATCGGGGCCAAGGCCGAGATCTATCAGATCATCCATAACCTCGCCGCCGATGGCATTGCGGTGATCGTGGTGTCCAGCGATCTCATGGAGGTCATGGGCATTTCCGACCGCATTCTGGTGCTGTGTGAAGGCGCGTTGCGCGGCGAAGTCAGCCGCGCCGAGGCCAACGAATCCAACTTGCTGCAACTGGCTTTGCCGCGCCAACGCGCTGACGGCGTGGCGAACTGAGAGGTGACTATGATGACGACCCAAAACAAAACCCTGCCAACCGAGCGCAAACCTTTGGACATGCGCCGCTTCCTCGATGATTGGGTCATGTTGCTGGCGGCCATCGGCATTTTTGTCGCTTGTACTTTGTTGATCGACAACTTCCTTTCACCGCTGAACATGCGCGGCCTCGGCCTGGCGATTTCCACCACCGGGATTGCCGCGTGCACCATGTTGTATTGCCTGGCGTCTGGGCACTTCGACTTGTCGGTGGGCTCGGTGATTGCCTGCGCCGGCGTGGTCGCGGCAGTGGTGATGCGTGACACCAACAGCGTGTTTCTCGGCGTTTGTGCGGCGCTGTTGATGGGCCTGATTGTCGGGCTGATCAACGGAATCGTGATTGCCAAGTTACGGGTCAATGCGTTGATCACGACATTGGCGACCATGCAAATCGTCCGTGGTCTGGCCTACATTTTTGCCAACGGCAAAGCGGTGGGCGTGTCGCAGGAATCGTTCTTCGTGTTCGGCAACGGTCAGTTGTTCGGCGTGCCGGTGCCGATTCTGATCACCGTCGTTTGCTTCCTGTTCTTCGGCTGGCTGCTGAATTACACCACCTATGGGCGCAACACCATGGCCATCGGCGGTAATCAGGAAGCGGCGTTGCTGGCCGGGGTGAATGTTGATCGCACCAAGATAATTATCTTCGCTGTGCATGGTTTGATCGGTGCGTTGGCCGGGGTGATTCTGGCGTCGCGGATGACCTCGGGGCAGCCGATGATCGGCCAGGGGTTCGAGCTGACGGTGATTTCCGCATGCGTGCTGGGCGGCGTGTCGCTGAGCGGCGGGATCGGCATGATTCGGCATGTGATTGCCGGGGTGTTGATTCTGGCGATCATCGAGAATGCGATGAACCTGAAGAATATCGACACGTTCTACCAATACGTGATTCGAGGCTCGATCCTGCTGTTGGCGGTGGTCATCGACCGCCTAAAACAACGGTAAACCGCACTCCCCTTGTAGGAGTGAGCCTGCTCGCGATAGCGTCCTTTCAGTCACATCGATGCTGGATGTGCCAACGTCATCGCGAGCAGGCTCACTCCTACAATAGATCGCGCAGTCTTCCGCCTCTCGTCACCTTCCCCAAATATTCCTTGCCCATACAAGCCGGTTTCGGTTATCACTTTGTACATGATTAGACAGGTACGATTTGACAAGAAACAACGGGTGGTCGACGAACTCGTCCGACGCATCGAAAGCGGCCTCATGGAGGACGGCTTTCTGTTGCCCGGCGAGCATCAGTTGGCTCAGGAATTCAACGTCAGCCGTGGCACGTTGCGCGAAGCGCTGGCCGAGTTGAAACGGCGCAATTACATCGCCACGCAAAGCGGTGTCGGCTCAATCGTCACCTATGACGGTGTGGTGCTCGACCAGCGCAGCGGCTGGGCGCAAGCGCTGGCCGATACCGGGGCGATGATCAACACCGAAGTGCTGCGCCTCGAAGCCGTGACCCGGCCCGATCTGCTGGCCATGTTCGGCACTGACAAATTCATCACCCTCGACCGACGCCGCCGTTCCAACGAAGGCACGCTGGTGTCGCTGGAGCGTTCGTTGATGCCCGCCACCGGTGGCCTCGAAAGCCTGCCGCGTGTCGGTCTGATCGACAACTCGCTGACCATCACGCTTGCGGCCTACGGCTACATCGGCGAGCGTGGCGATCAGTGGATCGGCGCCGAACCGTTGAATGCCGTCGATGCCGAATTGCTCGGTCGCCCGCAAGGCACGGTGTTCCTCAAAGCCCTGCGCACCACCTACGATCGGCAGAACCGTTTCATGGAACAGGTCGAAAGCCTGCTCGACCCGGTGCATTTTCGTCTGCACCTGCAATTTGGAGCCTCGAAATGACTGCGCTCAATCGTGCCCTCGGTGCGTTTTATGGCCTGGCGCTTGGCGACGCGCTGGGCATGCCGACTCAATCGCTGGACCGCGAAACCATCAAATCGCGTTTCGGCCAGATTACCGATCTGCAAGACGCCGGCCCGCTGCAACCGATTGCCGCCAACATGCCCAAGGGCTCGATCACCGATGACACCGAACAGGCGATTCTGGTCGGCGAATTGTTGGTTGAAGGCGCTGGCCGGATCGAACCGGCAGTGCTCGCGCAACGGTTGATCGAATGGGAAGCCGAGATGCAGGCCAAGGGCTCGCAGGATCTGCTCGGGCCTTCGACCAAACGCGCTATCGAAATGATCCTCGCCGGCCACTCGCCGGAAGAGGCCGGACGTTACGGCACCACCAACGGCGCGGCAATGCGCATTACCCCCGTTGGGATCGCAGCAGATGTGAGCGACCCTGAGCGTTTTATCGCGGCGGTGGTGCAGGCTTGTCAGGTCACGCACAACACGACGTTGGGGATTTCCAGTGCGGCAGCGGTGGCGGCAGTGGTCTCGGCCGGGATTAACGGCGTGGACCTCGGCGAGGCATTGAACCTCGGCCAGCAAATCGCGCAACAAGCTCAAGCGCAGGGTCACTGGGTGGCCGGTGGACGCATCGCTTCACGCATCAGTTGGGCGCGCACTATCAGTGTCGACAGCGACAAGGCGCTGCTGGCGGATCTGCTCTACGACGTGATCGGCACGTCGGTGGCATCGCAGGAATCGGTGGTGGTTTCGTTCGCACTGGCGCAACAGGTTGCCATCGGCGAAATGACCGCGTTCGATGCCTTGTGCATGGCTGCAAGCCTGGGTGGCGACACCGACACCATCGCCGCGATTCTTGGCGCAATGCTCGGGGCCTGCCTGGGTCTTGAGTGCTGGCCTGCGGCGATGATCGAAACGGTGAAAAGCGTCAATCATCTGGAGCTGGAACCGTTAGTGCTGGGGCTTTTGGCTCTGCGCTGACTGGACTGGCGCCATCGCTGGCAGGCCAGCTCCCACAGGGACTGTGTGAACCGCACATTTTCAGTGTGGGAGCTAGCCTGCTAGCGATGGGCGCACCGCCTCCTCAAAAAAATACCCGCAATGGATCGCGCAGACAGGCCGGGACGGCCGTGATGTCTTGTCGTTTTGCATCATTGCCACAACCACAAAAAAGGCAAACAGGAGCATTTTTCATGAGTTCATCAAGCGCCGGGCAAAGTGCCGGGCAACTGGAAACCCGGGGCATCGAGCCGGTGCCGGAAGCCGAGTGCAACGGTCATCCGCTGCAACTGTTCTGGGTCTGGTTCGCCGCCAACATTTCCATCCTCGGCCTGCCGCTGGGTGCCACGCTGGTGGCGTTTCGCGGGTTGGCGATCTGGCAGGCGATCATCGTCGCCATTATCGGAGCGGCCGGTTCGTTCGCCGTGGTCGGGATCATCTCCATCGCAGGCCGTCGTGGTCGTGCACCGAGCCTGACCCTGTCGCGCGCAATCTTCGGCGTACGCGGCAATATCGGCCCGACGCTGGTCTCGCTGATGTCGCGTCTGGGCTGGGAAACCGTCAATACCACCACCGCCGCGTTCGTACTGCTGTCGCTGTGCTCGATCCTGTTCGGCTCGCCCGTCGAAGCCAAAAGCGCCCCGGCACTGACGCTGCTGTTCATCGCGATTTTCGTGCTGCTGACCCTGTCGGTCTCGGGTCTTGGCCACGCGACCTTACTGGTGATTCAAAAGTGGGCGACTTACGTGTTCGGTGCGCTGAATCTGCTGGTCGGCGGCTTCCTCTGCGCGACCATCGACTGGAGCGCGGTGTTCAACGCCACGCCGGCACCGATGAGCGCGATGATTATCGGCATCGGCACCATGGCGGCCGGCACCGGGATCGGCTGGGCCAACGCTGGCGCCGACATGTCGCGCTACCAGCATCGCAGCGTCAAAGCCGTGCGCCTGGTCGCTTCGGCGGCGTTCGGTGCGGGGATTCCGCTGGTGCTGCTGATCACCCTCGGTGGTCTGCTGTCAGTCGGCAACAACGATCTGGCGTCGGCGACTGACCCGATTGTGGCGATCCGCGACATGCTGCCAACCTGGATGGCTGTGCCGTATCTGATCACCGCGTTCGGTGGTTTGCTGCTGTCGAACAACCTGTCGGTGTACTCCGCCGGTTTGACCACGCTGACCCTCGGCCTCAAGGTCAAACGCGTCTACGCGGTGGTGGTCGATATCGTCGCGATCTTCGCCGGTTCGATTTATTTCATGCTGATCGCCGACAGCTTTTACGGCCCGTTCATCACGTTCATTTCCCTGCTGGCGGTGCCAATTACCGCGTGGGTCGGGATCTTCATCGTCGATCTGATTCACCGTCATTACTACAGCCCGAAAGACCTGCTCGACGTCAGCCCAAGCAGCGCCTATTGGTATCGCGGCGGCATCGAGTGGCGCGCATTCGGCGCGTGGGCCATCGCCATCGTGCTCGGTTTCAGCTTCACCACTATTGGCACCACGGCGGAAAATGTCTGGTTCAAGGGCTTCCTGTCCGACTCGTGGCTGGGCCACAACGGCCTCGGCTGGATCGTGACCTTCGTGGTGGCCGGTGGCATTTACTTCGTACTCGGCGGGGCGAAAGATCGCCGTGCCGCGCAAGCCGAGAATGCTCATGCCTAAGATGTTGCACACCGGCCAGGTCATCATCGACCTGGTCATGGCCGTGGATAAATTGCCGCAGATCGGTGGCGACGTACTCGCGAAGTCTGCCGGATTCGAGGCGGGCGGCGGTTTCAATGTGATGGCGGCAGCGGTGCGCAATGGCTTGCCGGTGGTCTATCTCGGTCGGCATGGCACCGGGCGTTTCGGCGATCTGGCGCGGCAGGCGATGAACGCTGAAGGCATCTGCATCGGCATCGAGAAACCCGCCGCGCAAGACACTGGAATCTGCGTGGCGCTGACCGATGCCTCGGCTGAGCGCAGCTTCATTTCCTACATCGGTGCCGAAGGTGAAGTGACTGTCGACGATCTGAATAGCGTCGCGGCCGAGGCGGGGGATTATGTCTATGTCAGCGGCTACAGCCTGCTGCACATCGGCAAAGCCCAAGCGCTGCTGGACTGGACATTGGCGTTACCGAGCACCGTAAGCGTGGTGTTCGATCCGGGCCCATTGGTGGAATCACCGGACTCGCCATTGATGCAGGCGTTGTTGCCGCGCATTGATGTCTGGACCAGCAACAGTGTCGAAGCGCTGCGGTTTACCGGCGCTGAAGACATTGCCACGGCACTGGATCGTCTCGCTGAGCATCTGCCCGCAGAGGTGCTGATGGTGGTGCGCGACGGGCCGCAGGGTTGCTGGATTCATCAGGGTGATGAACGTAAGCATGTGCCGGGTTTCCCGGTGAAAGCCGTTGATAGCAATGGTGCTGGTGACGCGCATGCCGGGGTGTTTGTGGCTGGGTTGGCGCAGGGGCTTGCGGCGTTTGATGCGGCGAGGCGGGCGAATGCTGCTGCAGCGCTGGCGGTAACGCGCTGGGGGCCGGCGACTTCGCCCGGCACTGCTGAGGTGGATGCTTTGATCAGCGGCGACTGATCTAACGCCATCGCTAGCAGGCTCACTCCTACAGAGGATTTTGTGAACGGCCATGGTCAACTGTGGGAGCTGGCCTGCCAGCGATGGCTGCATGAGCCTCACTGCAAAATCAGGACTTAACCCGCCTTGCGCAGCGCCACAATCAACTCATCCTTACGCATCGACGACCGGCCCGGAATCTTCTTCGCGCGGGCTTCTTTACGCAAACTATCGACAGTCTGCGTGTCCCGCGAAGCCTTGCTGCTTCGCGGATGCCCCTCACGACTCGCCGCCGCACGCCGACCCGATTCCTTGCGATCCTCAGACTTGGCGCTCGCCGGTTTCTTGCGTCCGGAACCGCCGGATTTTTCACCGCCGCCCGACTGCTTGTTCACCGTCGCCCAAGCACGCGCTTCGGCCTCATCCTTCGACAAGCCTTTGTGTTCATAGCTGTCTTCGATGTGTTCGGCCTTGCGCTTTTGCTCGGCGGTGTATTTGTCTTTGCTTCCACGAGGCATGGGATTTCTCCTCTTGTTGAAAAGTCCGGCCGCTCGCTATGTGGCGAGCGGCCGGGGGACTACTGCAGATCGAGTTTGCGTGCCGCTTCAACGCCAGCGGCGCTCAGCTTGATGGGCAGGTTCAGCGAGTGTTCGCCGGCCTCGTTGCAGGTCACATGACCGTGATGAATCAGTCCGCGATCCTGTAAGGCAGCGAGGGCGCTGGCCACGACTTTCTCCCCCCGATAATTGTCCAGCACCTCTTTGCCCAGCCCGCTCGGATGAGCGTGCAGCAGACGGGTGAGGACTTCTTTTTCCAGGTTTTTATCAACGTTCATGCTTACCTCTTCATGGATGTGGATAGGGTGTGCGTCTGTAGAAATTACTGGCCGGAGCCTTCAGAGCCCGAGCCACCGGTGGTGGTTTTCGAGCCGGTGCCGGTGCCGGAGTTATCTGGCGGAACGGGATTGCCGGACGTGCCGCCCTGGCGACCCGGATCGTTACCTTGGGTGCGTGGGTCAGTGCCGGTAGCGGGGGGTAAAGCGCTTTCCACGCCGGAGCCATCGGTGTTCATTCCGGGGGCACTCTGGATGGCGGGGGCTTTCGGCCGCTCGACCGGATCGGTCGGGCCGGTACCGGCGGCGGTGGCGGCGAACGCTGCGGGGCAGAGCAGCGCGGTGAATACGAGGGCAGTCAACCTTGACGAGATCATAGGGCGTCTCCAGTGATTGGAATCCATACCTGATCTTTGGCCGCCCTCGTGCGGCATTGGTGCCTGATGAACGACGAACGGTCTAGGCCGACGCTGCAGTTTTGCTTCTGACGCGGCGTGCGAACAAGCGGCCTACGGTGATCAACCAGTTCAACAGCGCCACCGCCAGCACCGTAATCAGCAGCGCGGGCATGCCCTGTTCAACGATGATTTTCCCTGCCAGCAACGGAAAGCCGAACACCCCGATGAAGTAGGCAAGACTGAACAACAGCAACGCCTGTGAGGTGGTGCCTGGCGGGGCTTCGTTGGCGGCGAGTCCGTTGATTACCGAGTAGGTCAGGCCATATCCGACGCCGAGCATCACGGCGGCGAGCAGGTAGCTGAAGCCGTTGTGTACGCCGAACGCGAACATCACGATCGACGCGAGCATCAACCCCGACAACAAACACGAAGCGCGCAACGGATCACGCTTGACCACGATGCCGGCGATCAACATGCGACTGCTGATCGCCGCGCTCATGAAGCCAAGGAAGAACAACGAATAATCCAGCGAGCGCATCGCGGCGTAGCTGGTCTGGAAGCTCGACAGACCGCCGAACACGCAACCGCCGAGGCCAACCATGATGATCGGGAACAGCGCGCGGGAGCTGAGCACTTGCGTGGTCGCCCGCCATGAAATGCGTGCCGCCGAGGTGCTCTGGCTGCCGCTCAATCGTGTGCCGAGTCGCCAGAACAACAGCACGCCAATCAGGCTCGCCAGCGCCGCCAGATAAAACGCCGAGGTCACCGGCAAACCGAGTGCACTGGCCGCGCGTCCGAGCAACGGGCCGCTGCCGATACCGGTCATCATGCTCCCGGAGAGCAGGGCGAAATATTTCGCCCGCTGCGTCGGCGTCACCAGGCTGGCGACGATGATCGGCCCCAGCGTATAAAAAACGCCCCAGCCGAGGCCGAGCAACAAGCCGAAAAACAGCAGCAGATGACCGAAGCCCGGCGTCAGCGCAAAACCCAGACTGGCCGCAACCAACAACAGGCCGAACAAGGCAATCGTGCGTGCCGCGCCGAGCAGATCGGACAGATGCCCGGACATCAGCACCGCAACGAACGTGCTGAGCATCGCCGCGCTGATCACGCTGCCGGCGTCGTGTTCATTGCCGCCGCGTGAACCGATCAGCAGCGACAACAAAAACGTCGCGCCGTAAGACAGCGACAACAGATAACTGGCGAGGCAGAACAGGCCGAACAATCTGCCCGAAACCTGAGGTGTTGCTGGCGGCATGACGCGGTTCCTTGACCGAAAAAGTGAGCGTCATCTATCTAACACGTCGGGCTTGGGAGTTAGGTCTGAGGTTCGTGATCTCAGGATCGTCGCGGGCCGGAGTAATGCGCTCAAACGATGCCGATTTCTTCCTTGAACTGCTCCATGAAACCTTTCAGGCTTTGGTGGCGTAGTTGCGCCAGACGCTGGCCGGCGGCGGTCTGAAAGCCGTCGGCGAGGTGCAGCAGCTTGGTCTGGAAATGGTCGAGGCAGAAACGTGTGTCGTCGTAGTCACGTTCTTTGGCTTCGGGATCATTCGGGTCGTACAGCGCCGAACCCATGCGTCCGGCGACGTAGAAGGTGCGGGCGACGCCGAGCATGCCTAGCGAGTCGAGTCGGTCGGCGTCCTGGACGATTTTCGCTTCAAGGGTCAGCGGGGTGATGTTGGCGGAGAAGCTATGGGCTTCGATAGCGTGGCTGACTGCAGTGATTTTTTCTTCAGACCAGTGCATTTCCAGCAGCACCGACGTGGCTTTTTTTGCCGCCAGACGCGAGGCTTGTGAGCGCAGTGGTGAGTTCTTTTCCACCGCGACACAGTCGTGCAGCAACACCGCTGCAAGCAGCACTTCGAGGTCGCCGCCTTCTTCGGCCTGCAAAGTGCGCGCGTTGTGCCACACGCGTTGCAGGTGCGAGAGATCGTGGGCGCCGTCTTCCGAAGGTTCGAGGGCGTGGGGCAGCAGCGTTGTAGCGAGCTTTATCAGTGGTGCAAATGCGCTGGCAGACATAGAAATTCTCACCGTTGAGTTGGACTTCCGTGGCGAGGGAGCTTGCTCCCGCTCGGCTGCGAAGCAGTCGCAAACCCACAAAACACGGTCTGGCTGATCCACCACAGTGACTGGATTTGGGGCCGCTACGCAACCCAGCGGGAGCACGCTCCCTCGCCACAATGGAAATGCCGCCTTAGTATGTCCTTTTCCATTTCCGACAAGGCCCGTCCATGACGATCGAGATCCGCCCGGCGACCCCCAGCGATGCACCGCAAATCCTCGCGTTCATCACCGAACTCGCCGATTTCGAAAAGGCTCGTCATGAAGTCATCGCCAGTGTTGCCGACATCGAGCGCAGCCTGTTCGGCGAAGGCGCCACCGCCCATGGCCTGATCTGCCTGCGCGACGGCCTGCCGATCGGTTTCGCGGTGTTCTTCTTCAGTTACTCGACCTGGCTGGGCAGCAACTGTCTGTACCTCGAAGACCTCTACATCACCCCGGAGCAACGTGGTGGCGGCGCCGGTAAAACCCTGTTGCGGCATCTGGCAAAAATCGCCTGTGCCAACGACTGTGGCCGCTTCGAATGGAGCGTGCTCGACTGGAACACCCCGGCCATCGACTTCTACAAATCCCTCGGCGCCCAACCGCAGGAAGAGTGGGTGCGCTACCGCATGGATGGCAAGGTTTTGCGTGAGTTTGCCGAGGGTTGATTGCGGTGATGGCAATCCAATATTAATTAGATTGTCGCCAACGCTCTAGTCCGGCATTCTACGCGCCATTTTTGCGCGCTCACGGACGACACCTGCAATGCCTCTGGCACAAATCCTCCACGCCCGTGGAGCCTTCGCTGCGTCAATGAGTGACCGGCGATGAGCTGATGGCGCGTAGCGCAGGGCTCGATGGCTATCGCGTGATCCCGTTGCGCAATTTCGATCCGAATGGGTTCATCGATGCCCATCAGGGCTGGCTGATGCTGCACGTCTGCTGCGGCTTCGTTGCGGTGGCGGGTGATTCGCTGCTGCTCGAAGGTGCCTTGTCGCCGATGGGCTGGTACGTCTATTCCGAGATCGGCCAGTGGACTGCCGAACATCATCTGGACCTCGGCGCGCAAATGGCCGAGCTGCTGCAGACCACCTACGAGCAGATACGCCTGCGCAACTACAACGCCTGGCTCAACGAACTCGATGACGCCACGCCCGCCGAACTGGGCTGGCAAGTCGACGAAGCCTGGCGACTCGTACAAACCGTCACACCTCCAGACAGCCGCGAGCATTGCCACGCGTTGTTCGACCCGGTCGACAACCGCTGGTGCTTCGCCGCGACCGACGTCGACATCTATCAGCCGCACCCGGAACCCCAGAAGCAAGGAGCTTTGAATTGAGTGGTAAACCCGCTGCACGCGTCACCGACCCGACCGCCTGCCCATTGCCCGGTCACGGCAACAACCCGATCGTCTCTGGCTCACCGGACGTATTCTTCGACGGCCTCGCCGCTGCGCGCATGACCGATAAATCGGCGTGCGGCAGCCGATTACCGGCGCAGTGTCCGCCACCGTATTCATCAACGGCCTGAACGCCGCGATGCTCGACAGCACCGGAGGGCATGGCAATGTCGTGGTCGGTGGATCAGGGACGGTGATTATTGGCCAGAGCGGCGGAGGGGCGGCGTTTAGCGGGTTGTTGCCGATGCCGGTGCATTTCACTGATAGGTTGCAAGTGGTAAATGACGCGACTGGAGAACCTGTGCCTTATCACCCTTACACCATTCAGCGTGGTGACGGCAGTGAAGAGCATGGCATTACTGATGCGTCAGGATTTACGCATACGGTCAGTTCACATCTGGCAGAAACCATCAAATTGTTTGTGGAGTGATTGCTGTGGCTGAAGAAAGTGCGGCAGCAAAGGCAAGTTTGCCAAAAAGAGAAGCATGCGATCATGCCCTGACAGACCCGAAAGATACCTGCGTAAAAAAAGTAGCTATCTGTGTAAAAAATATCTATGTGTTTTTTGTCGGTGGTGCAGGAGATCAGGAACGCTACTATGTCAGTGGCCCCAACTGGAACGTCAACTACGTACGCGATCTGGTTGTCGAAGATGCTGATAGTTTAGGTTATGCGTACCGTTGTCCTGTGTTTCCGTTGGCCTATAACAAGTTTATTACTGATGAAGATTTGAATACCAATATTCTTAGCAAGATACCTGATATGGCGACTGCCATTTATATTGTTGGTCATAGTTTGGGTGGTTGGAATGGTGCGCACCTTTCCAGCGTTTTGACCGATAAAGGGTACAACGTGAGAATGTTGATTACTCTAGACCCTGTTGGGCAAGGTAAAATTGTTTATGGTCTTTCAAAAATATATAAGCAGGTGCCCAAGCCTAAAGCAGATTTCTGGGTAAATGTGCGAGCGGCCAAAGTCAATGACCGTAATTTTTCCGACTTCATTGCCGACATGGGAGAGCAGTGGGAAATCACATCGGGACCCAATGTCAACGGCACAGTTGATGTCAACCATGCGTTCGCCAACGTGATGTTCACAAAGCCGCTGGCAGGTGGCAAATCGGCACGCCAACTGATGGCTGAGTCGATACTCAGTTTCTTTAGAGAGCAAAAATGAAACGTTTTTTCGTAACTTTATTCGCGCTAGCATTCTTGGTTTCATGTTCTACCGATCATGGGCGTCCTGTCGCTACGCTGAGTTATGATCGCGTTGAAGTCACTCAAGGTAGTCTAGGTATTCTGATAAGTTTCACCAGCGATACTGATCTTTTGGCCTTGTTCGGTCCTGCCATTGGAGAGGGACTTGTCTGTGCTCTGGAAGACGACCTTGATTTTTCGATTGGGCATTATTTGAAGCGCTCCGGACGCGGTAGTGTCAGGTTCATCAATGACACGACGGGAGGGCATTACGAATCAAAAGTAATTTTTCGCGAGGCCGGAAAGTTACAGGGAGAGGAACTGATTCTCGGAGGGAAAGCGTTGCATGATGTTTTGGTCAAGAAAGAATTTATAGCGTGTGCCTTTAGAGTTCACACTACCTCCAATAGAACGTATGTATCTAGCATCATGCATGTTCCAACCACCGATCTGGTGCAGGCGATCGATATACGGTAAACCCCCTCCCCAATGATTGAGGCAGTCTACGGTATGCCTCAATCACCGTTTTACTGTCGCTTCCCTACACATCGCTCCTTTGAGATCTTCGTGATGGCGGACCCCGATAGTCAGCCTTGTCAGGATAAAAATTAGCACGCACTCAAATCCCGCAATGTGGGAATGATATTTATATATTGAGATTTTCCTCCGCCAAGGTTTATAGTCCGTCGCACTCACTGCCAAAAACAAAACAGGTGAAGCGATGCTGGCGCAATTGATCGCGCTCGATTGGGGGACGACCTCATTACGTGCTTACAAACTCGCGGCGGACGGTGTGGTGCTGGAGCAGCGTTCGCTGTCGTCCGGGATCATGCAGTTGCCGAAGACGCCGCGAATCATCAACGGTCGCGAATGCGCCGATGGTTTTGAACTGGCCTTCGATGAAGCCTGTGGCGATTGGCTCGATGCGCAGCCGGAGCTGCCGGTGATCGCCTGCGGCATGGTCGGCAGCGCTCAGGGCTGGCGCGAAGCGGCCTACCGCGATACACCCGCAAACGTCGCGGATCTCGGAAACTCCCTACAAACAATACGCAGTCTGCGCGGCACGCTGGTGCACATCGTGCCGGGTGTGATTCAACGTTCGCGTCTGCCGAACGTGATGCGCGGCGAAGAAACCCAGGTGCTCGGCGTCCTGCAAAACCTTTCGCCCGAAGCGGGCAGCGATCTATTGATCGGCCTGCCGGGCAGTCATTCGAAATGGGTGGAAGTGGCCGACGGCTGCATCACCCGTTTCGACACCTTCATGACCGGCGAAGTGTTCGCCGTGCTCAGCGAACACAGCATTCTTGGCCGCACCCAGCAGCAGGGCGCGACGTTCGATGCTCAGGCGTTTGATCGCGGTGTTCAGGTAGCGCTCTCGGCGGACGGCGAGCTGGGCGTATTGTCGACACTGTTCAGTGCCCGCACCTTGGGACTGACCGGCGAACTCAGCCCGACGGCGCAAGCTGATTATCTGTCTGGCCTGATGATCGGCCATGAACTGGCAGCGCTCGCCGCCGTGCAGCGGCAACGACGCAACAGCGTGCATCTGCCGTCAATCATCCTCATCGGCAACAGCCAGCTCTGTGCCCGGTATAGCCGTGCCCTCGACGCCTGCGGTTTCGCCAAGGTGACGCTGGCCGAGCAGGCCACCGAGCGTGGCTTGTGGCAATTGGCGCTGGCCGCCGGACTGCTCGATTCCTCATCCCGTTAACCCTCGACTGGAGGCTGACATGCTCAAGCAAGCATTGGCGCAAAACGGTCTGATCGCGATTCTGCGTGGCCTGCATCCGCAGGAAGCTGCCGCTATCGGAGAAGTCCTGTATGCAGCCGGATTCCGCGTCATTGAAGTGCCGCTTAATTCCCCATCGCCGTACGAAAGTATCCGCATCCTGCGCAAGACGTTGCCCGCCGATTGCCTGATTGGTGCTGGCACAGTGTTGACCCCGGAACAGGTCGAGCTGGTGAAAGACGCCGGCGGCCAGGTCATCGTCATGCCGCACAGCGACGCCAAAGTGCTGCGTGCAGCAAAAGCGGCGGGGCTGTTTCTGTCGCCGGGTGTTGCCACGCCGACTGAAGCGTTTGCGGCGCTGGAGGAGGGCGCGGACATTCTGAAAATGTTCCCTGCCGAGCAAATGGGCCCGGCGGTCGTCAAAGCCTGGCTCGCGGTGCTGCCGTCCGGCACGGTGCTGGCACCGGTTGGCGGCATCACCCCGGACAACATGCAGGCGTTTATCGACGCTGGCGTCAAAGGCTTCGGCCTCGGTTCAGGCTTGTTCAAACCGGGCATGACGGCTGAGCAAGTGGCGGTGAATGCCAAGGCCTATGTCGCTGCCTGGAAAGCCCTTCGCTAAGACTTTTTGGCGCCGGGTGCGCCACATCGGATAAGAGAGACAACAAGATGAAAATCACCAAACTCACCACGTTCATCGTCCCGCCGCGCTGGTGCTTCCTCAAGGTCGAAACCGACGAAGGCGTGACCGGTTGGGGCGAGCCTGTGGTTGAAGGTCGCGCGCATACCGTTGCCGCTGCGGTTGAGGAATTGTCCGACTACCTGATCGGCAAAGACCCACGCAACATCGAGGACATCTGGACCGTGTTGTATCGCGGCGGTTTCTACCGTGGCGGCGCGATCCACATGAGCGCGCTGGCGGGTATCGATCAGGCGCTGTGGGACATCAAGGGCAAGGCGCTCGGGGTGTCGGTCAGCGATCTGCTCGGTGGTCAGGTACGTGACAAGATTCGTGTGTATTCGTGGATCGGTGGCGACCGTCCGGCAGACACCGCACGGGCAGCGAAAGAGGCGGTGAGCCGTGGTTTCACTGCGGTGAAAATGAACGGCACCGAAGAGCTGCAGTTCCTCGATTCCTTCGAGAAAGTCGATCTGGCGCTGGCCAACGTTGCCGCTGTGCGTGACGCGGTCGGGCCGAATGTCGGCATCGGCGTCGACTTCCATGGTCGGGTACACAAGCCGATGGCCAAGGTGCTGATGAAGGAACTCGACCCGTACAAACTGATGTTTATCGAAGAGCCGGTACTCAGCGAAAACTACGAAGCGTTGAAAGAACTGGCGCCACTGACCAGCACGCCGATTGCCCTCGGTGAGCGGCTGTTCTCGCGTTGGGACTTTAAACGCGTGTTGAGCGAAGGCTACGTCGACATCATTCAACCGGATGCGTCCCACGCCGGCGGCATTACCGAAACCCGCAAGATCGCCAACATGGCTGAAGCCTACGATGTGGCGCTGGCGCTGCATTGCCCGTTGGGGCCGATTGCACTGGCGGCCTGTTTGCAACTGGACGCGGTTTGTTACAACGCGTTTATCCAGGAGCAGAGCCTGGGCATTCACTACAACGAGAGCAACGACTTGCTCGATTACGTCAAAGACCCGCGCGTGTTCGACTACGACAAGGGCTTCGTGAAGATCCCGAACGGCCCGGGCCTGGGCATCGAAATCAACGAGGAATACGTGATCGAACGCGCCGCCGTCGGCCACCGCTGGCGCAATCCGATCTGGCGTCATGCCGACGGCAGCTTTGCCGAGTGGTGAGTTCTCTCTAAACCACCACAAATCCCTGTGGGAGCCAGCCTGCTGGCGATTCAGTCAACTTGATGGTGACTGACACACCGCCATCGCCAGCAGGCTGGCTCCCACAGTTTGATCTCCACCGGATGGGAGATCTGCGTCATGACCTCAATAAACATAAAAAGAGGCTCTCCCCATGCAACCGCAAACCCTCACCGGGCAGGCGTCTTTAGTCACGCCCAGCCGTAAGCGGTTTTTTATCATGGTGTTGCTGTTTATCACCGTGGTCATCAACTACCTCGACCGCAGCAACCTGTCGATTGCCGCTCCGGCGCTGACCAGTGAACTGGGGATCGACCCGATCCATGTCGGGCTGATTTTCTCCGCATTCGGCTGGACCTACGCCGCAATGCAGATCCCCGGCGGCTGGCTGGTGGATCGCGTGCCGCCGCGCATCCTTTATAGCGTCGCGCTGTTGCTGTGGTCGATTGCCACGGTGATGCTCGGTTTCGCCGCAAGCTTCATTGCGTTGTTCGTGTTGCGCATGGCGGTCGGCGCACTGGAGGCGCCGGCTTATCCGATCAACAGCCGCGTGGTCACCACCTGGTTTCCTGAACGCGAACGCGCCACCGCGATTGGTTTCTACACCTCGGGCCAGTTCGTCGGGCTGGCGTTTCTTACGCCGGTACTGGCCTGGTTGCAGCACGAATTCGGCTGGCACATGGTGTTCGTCGCGACCGGTGCGGTGGGCATTATCTGGGCGGCGATCTGGTACGCGGTGTATCGCGAACCGCGAGATTTCAAAGGCGCCAACGACGCGGAAATCGATCTGATCCGCGAGGGCGGCGGGCTGGTGGATATCCAGGCCGAAAGCGCCAAGGTCAAAGCCAAATTCAGTTGGGTCGACCTCGGAATTGTCCTGAGCAAGCGCAAACTCTGGGGCATCTACCTCGGCCAGTTCTGCCTGAACTCGACGCTGTGGTTTTTCCTGACGTGGTTCCCGACTTATCTGGTGAAGTATCGCGGGATGGACTTCATCAAGTCCGGCCTGCTGGCGTCGTTGCCGTTTCTCGCGGCGTTTATCGGCGTGTTGTGCTCGGGTTTCTTTTCCGACTTTTTGATTCGCCGTGGCTACACCGTCGGTTTTGCGCGCAAGTTGCCGATCATTGGCGGGTTGCTGATTTCCACCTCGATCATCGGCGCCAATTTCGTTGAATCGACGCCGTTGGTGATTGCCTTTCTGGCGCTGGCGTTTTTCGGCAATGGACTGGCTTCGATTACCTGGTCGCTGGTATCGACTCTGGCCCCGGCGCGGCTGCTCGGCTTGACCGGTGGCGTGTTTAATTTCATCGGCAACCTGTCGGCGATTACCACGCCTATCGTGATCGGGTTCCTAGCCAGCGGTGATTCGTTTGCCCCGGCGATCACCTATATCGCGGTTCTGGCATTGATCGGTGCTTTGTCCTACGTGCTGCTGGTGGGCAAGGTCGAGCGTATCGAGTTGTAGTCGCCTGCGTCGGGCGACCATAATGCCGCCCGTTCCCTCGCTCAACGCTAAAGGCTGGATATGCAGGAAGACGCCCCAAAGACCACCAAGGACGCCGCGCCCACCGGCACTCAGACCCTGCTTCGCGGGCTCGGTGTGGTGCAGGCGGTCGCCAGTGGTGCCCGCGATCTCAAGGAGATTGCCCGGCTGATCGGCACCACGCGCAGCACCACCCACCGTCTGGCCAGTTGCCTGGTTGATGAGCGTTACCTGCGCGTGGTGCCGCAAGTCGGTTATCTGCTGGGGCCGAAACTGATCGAGCTGGGTTTTCAGGCGCGTGAAGAGTTGCCGCTGGTGAGCCTGGCCGGGCCGTACCTGGACGAGTTGTCGGCACTGACCGGCGACACCGTGCACTTGGGCATTCGTGAGGGCGACGAGGTGCTTTACCTGCTGAAAAATCCGGGGCGCAACGGCCCGGAAATGCGTTCGCGGGTCGGCCATCGCATGCCTCTGGCGCGGACCGGGATCGGCAAGGCCCTGATGCTCGACGACACGCCGCAGGGTTGGCAGCGCCTGTACGACATCAGCCTGCCGGCCGGTGGGAAAAGTCAGTTCTGGCCGCAGCATCCCCAGCAGTCGTGGGAACAGCTCGAACAGCGGATGACCGAATACGTGGCCGGTGGCTACGCGTTCGATCTGGAAGACAATGAACCGTCGATCCGCTGCGTGGCGGCGCCGATTCGGGATGCGAGCAAGCGGATCGTGGCGGCGATCAGTATCGCCAGCACCGTGCCGTACATGCCGCTGGAAAAAATGGCCGAGCTGATCCCCCTGATCAAAGGAGTCACAGCGCGGCTTTCAGCTGAGCTCGGTCTGAAGGTTTAAACCTTTAGCGTCGCCATGTCGATGACGAAGCGGTACTTCACGTCACCGGCGATCATCCGGGCGTAAGCCTCGTTGATCTGACGGATATCGAGCATTTCGATGTCGCAGGTGATGTTGTGCTCGGCGCAGAAATCCAGCACTTCCTGGGTTTCTGCCACGCCACCGATCAGCGAACCGGCCAACACGCGACGACCCAAGACCAGTTTTGCCGCATGCACCGGTGGATCAATCGGCTCGATCAGACCGACCAGAATGTGCACGCCGTCGAAACGCAAGGTATCGAGGTACGGATTGAGGTCGTGCTGCACCGGAATGGTGTCGAGCAAGAAGTCGAAATGCCCGGCTGCGGCTTTCATCTGCTCGGGGTCGGTGGAGACGATCACATGGTCGGCGCCCTGACGACGACCTTCTTCGGCCTTGCTCGCCGAGCGAGTGAACAATGTCACTTCCGCGCCCATCGCCTTGGCGAACTTGATGCCCATGTGGCCGAGGCCACCCATGCCGAGAATGCCGACCTTGTCGCCAGCCTTGACGCCGTAGTGCTTGAGCGGCGAATAGGTGGTGATGCCGGCGCAAAGAATCGGTGCGGCGCTGGCCAGGTCGAGTTTCTCCGGGATGCGTACCACAAAGTGCTCGCTGACCACGATGCTGTCGGAGTAGCCGCCCATGGTGTTGCTGCCATCGACCCGATCCGGGGTGGCGTAAGTCATGGTCGGACCTTCGAGGCAGTATTGCTCAAGGTTCGACTGGCAGGCTTCGCAGGTGCGGCACGAGTCGACCATGCAGCCGACACCGA
Source organism: Pseudomonas sp. McL0111 (assembly GCF_052567255.1). Taxonomy (NCBI): domain Bacteria; kingdom Pseudomonadati; phylum Pseudomonadota; class Gammaproteobacteria; order Pseudomonadales; family Pseudomonadaceae; genus Pseudomonas; species Pseudomonas sp. McL0111. The sequence continues at coordinate 3,333,931 of NZ_CP199585.1, forward strand.
CCAGATCGCCTACTTTGTGCTGGGTAACCTTCGCACCAATGGCGGTGACTTTTCCGACGATCTCGTGGCCAGGCATCAGCGGGTACACCGCGATGCCCCATTCGTTGCGCGCCTGGTGGATGTCGGAGTGGCAAACGCCGCAATACAGGATCTCGATCGCCACGTCGTCAGCGCGAGGGCTGCGGCGTTCGAATTTCATCGGGGCGAGGGGCGTGGTGGCCGATTGGGCGGCATAGCCGATGGCGATATACATGAGGAACCTCGCAGAACAAGTGACGGGTGAGGTGGCGCATTCTGGGCGCCGAACTGTGCTGCGGCCATGACGATTCCTCCGCGTCTCATGCCTAATCCTCCGGCATGCAGGTTTGATCAAGCGCATTGGCAAAAGGATCTGCGATGATGCTTTCATGCCCCTTTTCCATGATTTTTTGCGAAGTACATTTCGATGCAGTTGACCCGCCACCTGGACGCCAATGCCACATTGGTTTCGCTGATTGAACCGCTGACGGCTCGCGACGGATATACCCAGACCGGGTTGCCGGGCGTGCAGGTGTTGCGCGCCAGTTGTGATGTCGCCCGTGGCCCGCATATCTATGAGCCGAGCCTGATGATCATTGCCCAGGGCAGCAAACTGGCGTTTCTCGGGCCGCGCACTATGGAATATGGCGCAGGTCATTACCTGATTCAGGCGCTGCCGGTGCCGTTCGAATGCGAAACCTTTGCCTTGCCGAACGCGCCGTTGCTCGGGGTTTCGATCGCCATTGATCGAGTGATGCTGGGTGAACTGGTGTTGGCCATGGGGCTGGCGCCGGGGCGGCATATTCCGGCGCAGACACCGGAGTCGATGACCTCGGTGGTGCTCGACGATGACATGCGCGGTTGTGTCGAAAGGCTGTTGAGTTGTCTGCACGATCCGCTGGAATGCCAGATTCTCGGCCCGGCGCGGATGCGTGAATTGTTGTTCACCGCATTGCGTGGGCCACAGGCTGATGTGTTGCGCGCGTTGGTGGAGCAGCAAGGCCAGTTTGCCCGGGTCGCGGCGTCGATCAGTCATTTGCACGCGCATTACACCGAGCCGTTGAATGTCGAGACGCTGGCCGGTTGCGCGAACATGAGCGTTTCGACGTTTCACGAGCATTTCAAACGCAGCACCTTGTTGTCGCCGGTGCAGTATCTGAAGCGTTTGCGCTTGCTCAAGGCGCAGACGTTGCTGGTGGCGGAAGGGCTGGGCGTGGCGCAGGTGGCGCATCGGGTGGGGTATCAGAGTACATCGCAGTTCAGTCGCGAATATAAGCGCTACTTTGAGCGTAGCCCCGGAGACGAGCGCGCGGCTTAAGGCATCGCACTGTTCACTGTGGGAGCTGGCTTGCCAGCGATAGCGGTGGTTCAGGCTGCCGAAATGTCGTCTGACACGGCCCCATCGCTGGCAAGCCAGCTCCCACAGGTTCTGAGGTGAAGCCCAGAATTGCAGGCAACAAAAAGGCCCCCATTCGGGAGCCTCAATGTTCAGCGGTTCGGCTTACATGTTCGGGTAAGTCGGGCCGCCAGCGCCTTCTGGCGTAACCCAGGTGATGTTCTGCGAAGGGTCCTTGATGTCACAGGTCTTGCAGTGCACGCAGTTCTGGGCGTTGATCTGGAAGCGCTTCTCGCCGTCTTCCTTGGTGATCACTTCGTATACGCCGGCCGGGCAGTAGCGTTGCGCCGGTTCGTCGTACAGCGGCAGGTTCTTGCTGATCGGGATGCTCGGGTCGGTCAGCTTCAGGTGGCACGGCTGTTCTTCTTCATGGTTGGTACCGGAGATGAACACCGAGCTGAGTTTGTCGAAGCTGAGTTTGCCGTCCGGTTTCGGGTAGTCGATTTTCTTGCAGTCGGCCGCCAGCTTGAGGCAAGCGTAATCCGGCTTGGTGTCGTGCAGGGTGAACGGCAGTTTGCCGCCGAAGATGTTCTGATCCAGCCAGTTGAAACCGCCGCCGACGATGGCGCCGAACTTGTGGATCGCCGGGCCGAAGTTACGGCTGGCGAACAGTTCGTCGTAGAGCCAGCTCTTCTTGAACGCGTCGACGTAAGTGGTCAGTTCTTCGGTGCCGTCTTTTTCAGCGAACAGCGCGTCAGCTACCGATTCAGCCGCGAGCATGCCGGACTTCATTGCGGTGTGGCTGCCCTTGATCTTGGCGAAGTTCAGAGTGCCGAGGTCGCAACCGATCAGCGCGCCGCCCTTGAAGACCATTTTCGGCAGCGAGTTCAGGCCACCTTTGCAGATTGCGCGAGCGCCGTAGCTGATGCGCTTGCCGCCTTCCAGATACTGAGCGAGTACCGGGTGATGTTTGAGGCGCTGGAACTCGTCGAACGGCGACAGGTAAGTGTTGCTGTAGGACAGGTCAACGATCAGGCCGACCACCACCTGATTGTTTTCCAGGTGATAAAGGAACGAGCCGCCGGTGTTCTCGGTGCCCATGATGTCCAACGGCCAGCCGGCGGTGTGTACGACCAGACCTGGCTGATGCTTGGCTGGATCGATTTCCCAGATTTCTTTGAGACCGATGCCGTAGTGCTGAGCGTCGGCATCGCTGTCGAGGTTGTAACGCTTGATCAGTTGCTTGCCGATGTGGCCACGGCAGCCTTCGGCGAACAGCGTGTATTTGCCACGCAGTTCCATGCCCGGGGTGTACAGGCCTTCTTTTGGATGGCCTTCGCGGTCAACGCCCAGATCACCGGTGATGATCCCGCGAACGATGCCGTTTTCATCGATCAGCGCTTCCTGAGCGGCGAAGCCCGGGTAGATTTCCACGCCCAGGTTCTCGGCCTGTTGGGCCAGCCAGCGGCAGAGGTTGCCGAGGGAAATAATATAGTTGCCTTCGTTGTGCATGGTCTTGGGCACAAAGAGGTCAGGGATTTTCTGCGCGCTTTCGGCGTTTTTCAGCACGAAAATGTCATCGCGAGTGACTGGCGTGTTCAGCGGGGCGCCGAGTTCTTTCCAGTCCGGGAACAGTTCGTTCAGAGCCCGTGGCTCGAATACGGCACCGGACAGGATGTGTGCGCCGACTTCGGAGCCTTTTTCGACCACGCAGACGCTGATTTCCTTACCGGCTTCGGCGGCCTTCTGCTTCAAACGGCAGGCGGCGGACAGGCCAGCGGGGCCGGCACCGACGATGACCACGTCGAATTCCATGTATTCGCGTTCCACAGGCTATCTCCTACTCAAGGCTCAACAGTTTTTTTTCTAATTGGAGGTTCGATGTCGCATCCGCACTGCCTTTACGTTAACGTAAAGCAGAGTAATGGATAACCCACCTTTCTCTCTAGGGGGCGCATTATATCTACACCACTCTTAGCGTCCAATACAAACGTTTGTTTGAATCGGCTCCAGCCCAGTGAAATCAAAGAAGCGCGGCTTATGACTGGCCATTTTGCCGTATTGACCGGAATAGGCGTTCCGGTCAAGATACGGTCGGTTTTGCGCTCGCCGTAGGCTGACTGGTGGTTTCAAGAGCACCTCTAAAGACAGGGCGTAGGCAGTACGGGTGATGCGCAGCGCAGGTTTGGCGCGCAGTTTACACACGGTGAAGCGGCATGACTTATCGGTCACCACTGACGAACGGTCATCAAGCTTTGCAACGTGGAATCACCCCGTGCACAAGCCGGCGTTTTTAGAGGTGCCCTTGTGCCCGCTGAGCATCAACCGCCAGGTTCGCCTAGGCGACTTTCTTTTCACCGGAGAGTAACGAGGAATCCATGAAGGTTCTTGTAGCTGTCAAACGCGTTGTGGACTACAACGTCAAGGTCCGCGTCAAGGCGGACAATTCCGGCGTCGATCTCGCCAACGTCAAGATGTCGATGAACCCGTTCTGCGAAATCGCAGTGGAAGAAGCCGTACGCCTGAAAGAGAAAGGTGTTGCGACTGAAATCGTCGTCGTCTCCATCGGCCCGACCACTGCCCAGGAACAGTTGCGTACTGCACTGGCTCTGGGTGCCGACCGCGCCATCCTCGTCGAATCCGCTGAAGATCTGACTTCGCTCGCCGTGGCCAAACTGCTCAAGGCAGTGGTCGACAAGGAACAGCCTCAGCTGGTGATCCTCGGCAAACAGGCCATCGACAGCGACAACAACCAGACCGGCCAGATGCTCGCTGCACTGAGCGGCTATGGTCAGGGCACTTTCGCTTCGAAAGTCGAAGTCTCGGGCGACAGCGTTGCCGTGACTCGCGAAATCGACGGCGGCGCGCAAACTGTTTCCCTGAAACTGCCTGCGATCGTCACCACCGACCTGCGTTTGAACGAGCCGCGCTACGCGTCTCTGCCAAACATCATGAAAGCCAAGAAGAAGCCTCTTGAAGTGCTGACTCCGGATGCTTTGGGCGTTTCCACCGCCTCCACCAACAAGACCCTGAAAGTCGAAGCGCCGGCTGCACGCAGCGCTGGCATCAAGGTCAAGTCGGTGGCTGAACTGGTCGAGAAACTGAAAAACGAAGCGAAGGTAATCTAATCATGACTATCTTGGTAATCGCTGAACACGACAACAAAGTGCTGGCCCCGGCCACACTGAACACCGTGGCTGCTGCTGCCAAAATCGGCGGCGACATCCACGTGCTGGTTGCAGGTCAGGGCGCTGGCGCCGTGGCTGAAGCCGCTGCGAAAATCGCTGGCGTGAGCAAAGTCCTGAACGCTGACAATGCCGCTTACGCGCATCAGTTGCCGGAAAACGTTGCTCCACTGGTTGCAGAGCTGGGCAAGGGTTACAGCCACATTCTGGCTGCCGCTACTTCCAACGGCAAAAACATCCTGCCGCGCGTTGCCGCACAGCTGGACGTTGACCAAATCTCCGAGATCATCTCGGTAGAAAGCGCTGACACCTTCAAGCGTCCGATCTACGCCGGTAACGCGATTGCCACCGTGCAATCGAATGCCGCCGTGAAAGTCATCACCGTGCGTGCCACCGGTTTCGATCCGGTTGCTGCTGAAGGTGGTTCGGCTGCTGTTGAAGCTGTTGCTGCTGCTCACGACGCTGGCACTTCGAGCTTCGTTGGCGAAGAACTGGCCAAGTCTGATCGTCCTGAGCTGACCGCTGCCAAGATCGTCGTTTCCGGCGGCCGTGGCATGCAGAACGGTGACAACTTCAAACACCTGTACGCTCTGGCCGACAAGCTGGGCGCTGCCGTCGGCGCTTCTCGCGCTGCGGTCGACGCAGGTTTCGTGCCGAACGACATGCAGGTCGGTCAGACCGGCAAGATCGTTGCGCCACAGCTGTACATCGCCGTCGGTATCTCCGGCGCGATCCAGCATCTGGCCGGCATGAAAGACTCCAAAGTGATCGTTGCGATCAACAAGGACGAAGAAGCACCGATCTTCCAGGTGGCCGATTACGGTCTGGTGGCGGATCTGTTCGAAGCAGTACCTGAGCTGGAGAAGCTGGTCTAAACCGGCAGCTTCACTTATAAAGAGCCCGACCTTTTGGTCGGGCTTTTTTTGTCTCGGATTTGAGTGGAGTGTTTTGCCATGGATCTGCGCCGCCGCTTGGGCAGCTTGTTAGTGTTGGGGTTTACGCTGTTGCCGGGATTGTCCATGGCCGCAGGCAAGTGCGAGCGCCTGGTCGTCACCGGCAGTCCCGACGCGCCGCCGTACCTTTGGCAAGACCCGCAGAATCCCAAACAACTGATCGGCGCCAGTGCCGATCTGTTGCAGCAAGTGGCCAAGGATCTGGGCATCAAGGTCGAATTGCTCTACGCAGGCAAGCGCTCTCAGGCACTGGATGAGGTTCGCAGCGGACGCATGGACATGCTGGCCGATGCGCCGCTGACCTTCAATGAGCTGGAAAACCTCGACTACATCTCCCCGCCGTTACTGGAAAACGATTATCTGGTGTGGACGCGCAAAGGCTCGACGCTGGTCTACAGCGAAGCCAAAGACTTGCACGGCCACAGCGGCGCCGTGTCGGAAAAGTCTCGAATGACCCCGGAATTCGGCACTTTTGCCGAGCAGAATCTGACTCTCACCCGGACAGCAAACCTGACTCAGGCCTTTCAGAAATTGCTTCTGGGGGAAGTGGAATATGTACTCGCCGGTCGCTACTCGGGCATGGCAGCCGCGCAGGCGCTGGGCATGGCTAGTGACTTGTTGGCATTTGAGCAGCCGATCGATCGCCCGGGGTTGTTCCTCGCGGTTTCGCATAACTCGGCCTGTAACGATCCGTGGTTGCGCGGACAGTTGGCCAAAAAGATGACAGAATTGCCCGCGTCCGGACTGACGGAAGCCGCGCTGCAACGCAATATCGAGCGCTGGAAGGCGCAGCAGCAACAACCGCAACCTGTCAGTGCCCCAAAACAGTAGGGATTCTTAGTGAGTATTCGACCTCTTTTCGCGGCCATGGCCGTTCTGGCCCTGGCCGGTTGCGCCAACGATCCGGCGCCGAATGAACAAATGCGCCTGACCGAGCAAGCCATCGAACAAGCCAAGGCTGTCGGTGCGACTGCTGATGAAGTGCCGGAAATGAAGCTGGCCGAAGACAAGTTCAAACGGGCCCAAGGCAACATGGCCGACGAGTCGTTCAAGAACGCCCGCATGCGTGCCGAGCAGTCCGAACTGGACGCACGTCTGGCGGAAGCCAAAGTGCTGACCCTCAAGAGTGAAGAACAGTTGAAGGTGCTCAATACCCGCATCGTCCGTCTGCGCAAGCAACTGGGAGATGCCCAATGAGCCTCAAGTCCAAAGCGCTGGGCGGTCTGATTCTCGCCGGTTGCGCCAGCCTTTATGGCTGCGCCGGTCAACACAGCGAAGCTGCATTGCAGCAGGCCAGCACTGATTTTCAGTCGGTCAAGGAAGACTCCAACGTGCTGCGCATCGCGCCCAAAGACGTGATTCGTGCCGGTGAATCCCTGGCCCGTGCCGATCGTCTGTCGACTTATTGGGGCAGCGGCTGGGACGTGGCGCATTACGCCTACCTGAGCCAGCGTTACAGTGAAATCGCCCGTGAGCACACCAAACAGGTGCTCAACGAAGAAAGCGCGGCCAAGCTGGAGCTGGAACGTCAGCGCCTGCAACTTGCTCTGCGCGAGTCGAAATTGCTCAGCGTGCAGCAGCAGGGCAAGTGGCTTGAGGAACAGATCGTTGCATTGGCCACCACGCAGACTGATCGCGGTCTGGTGATGACCCTCGGCGACGTGCTGTTCGATACTGGCGAAGCGGAGCTGAAAAACTCGGCCAACCGCGTGGTCCTGAAAATCGTGCAGTTCCTGCAACTCAACCCCAAGCGTGTCGTGCGCATTGAGGGTTACACCGACAGCACCGGCGGCAAGCAGGACAACCTCAAACTGTCCCGCGACCGTGCGCAAGCGGTGGCTGATGTGCTGATGGATTTGGGCATCGAGGACAAACGCATTCAGGTCGAAGGTTACGGCGACGAATACCCGGTGGACGCCAATGCTTCCGAGCGCGGGCGTGCACAGAACCGTCGAGTGGAAATTGTTTTCTCCGACGAAAAAGGCCAGCTCGGCGCCGCACGCTGAGGGCTGCGTCTCTGGAAAGCCCGGGCTGCCATGCAGCGCCGGGCTTTTTTATGTCTGTCGATTGCATCGCAAATCAATACAGTTGCGACTGACAATGCACTGTATGGTTGACTAAAGTGGCAACTGTCCCAGTACACTTCTAAACTGTTCCGGTATTGTTTCACACAAGAATAAAACGCCCGTGAAATCGAGTGCTGCGTCATGACCAATCTCTTGCTCTACCAACGTATTGCTCAGCAACTGGCCGAGGACATCCGCCGTGGTGTCTATCAACCGGGGGAGCGCGTGCCCTCGGTGCGCAAGATGAGTTCGCAGCTCAACGTCAGCCATGCGACGGTGTTGCAGGCTTACGCCAACCTTGAGGATCAGGGGCTGATCCGTGCACGCCCGCAATCGGGGTATTACGTGCACCAGACGCCGGCCCTGACGGCGCCGACGCCGGACATCGCCCGGGTCGAACGACCAGGCCTGGTCACCCGCAGCAGCATCATTCAGCAAGTGTTGGTCGAGTCACGCCGCGAAGGGGTTTTCCCGCTGGGCGCTGCCGTGCCAAGCGTCGAGTATTTGCCGGTGCGCGCTCTGCATCAGCAATTGGCCAAGGTCACCCGTTTTCATAGCCCGCGGGCATTCAGCTACATGTTCAGCCCCGGTTTCGAACCGTTGCGCCGGCAAGTGGCGATTCGCATGCGCGATGCCGGGGTGGTGGTCGATCCTTCGGAGGTGGTCATCACCCACGGTTGCGTCGATGCCTTGCAGATGTCGCTGCGTGTGCTGACTCGTCCCGGCGATCTGATCGCCGCCGAATCGCCGACTTATTACGGTCTGCTGCAACTGGCTGATTTGCTCGGCTTGAAAGTCATTGAGATCCCCAGCGATCCGGCCACCGGCATGAGCCTGGAAGCGCTGCAACTGGCAGCCAACCAGTGGTCGATCAAGGCCTTGGTGCTGACCACCCGCTTGAGCAATCCTCTGGGCGGCACCATGCCCGAAGAGCGGCAAAAACAATTGCTGCGCCTGGCCTCGGACTTCGATATCCAGATTGTCGAAGACGATATCTATGGCGAACTGATGTTCGAGCAAGGCAAGACCAAGGCACTCAAGGCGTACGACCGACTGGACCGAGTGATCTATTGCTCGAGTTTCTCCAAGACTCTGTCGCCGGGTGTGCGCATCGGCTGGATGATTGCCGGCAAGTATCAGCAGGAAATCCAGCGCTTGCAGACGTTCACCACGCATTCGGCGTGTAGCGTCACGCAAATGGCCATTGCCGCTTATCTGGAAAATGGCGGTTATGACCGGCATTTGCGGTACATCCGCCAAGAATATCGAAAAAACCTCAGCGCCTTTCAATTGGCGGTGCAGCAGTACTTCCCCGAAGGCACGCAAATGACCCGGCCCACGGGCGGTTTCATTCTTTGGGTAAGTCTGCCGGGCAGGGTCAATACGCAGGAATTGCATGTCCGCGCGTTGCAGCAGGGCATCAGTATTGCGCCGGGGCTGATCTTCAGTAATACCGAGCAGTTCAACCACTGTATTCGCCTGAACTGCGGTATTCCGTGGAATCGCGAGGCGGAGCGGGCGTTGATGACTCTCGGTCTGCTGGCAACTCAGCTGTGTCAGGAAACAGCCAGCGGTTTTTGAACGAGATGCGAACCAAGCTTGTCATACGACGCTCAACAGGCGAGCATATGGCCCTCTGCCGTTAGTGTCGTGGTTCCATGAAAGCGATTTTTCCTGCCTGGGTTTTGCTCTGCCTGCTGATGATCGGTCATGTTCCTGCTGTCATGGCGGCAACCGATCAACAAAAACCAACCGCTACAGCCACTGCAAAAAAGCCAGTCGCGAGCAAGAAAGCGTCTCCGGCATCAAAAGCGCAGCAGAAGAAAGCCGCACCGGTAAAGAAGCGTGCGCCAATCGCCAGCAAGTCGAAACCCGCCAAGGAAGTAGTGAAAACCAAACTGCCTCCGGCGAAGCTCGACCTGAGCCTGCCCAAGGAAATGGTCCAGGAGCTGAAGCCTGTTGGCACTGTTCCTCTGCCTAAACGTGAGGCGATCCTGCCGCAGATGTTTGGCGAAAAAGACAGCGGCTTCCAGCTCAACGGGCGTCTGCTCAGCAACGAAATGCAGTTGCAACTGCGCAACGAAGAGCGTCGCGAAGTCGAAGGCGCGGCGCTGGATTTCGAATTCAAGCAGTAAATTCGACCCATCGATGACCCGCAGGGCAGACGCTTTGTCGGAGACTGGTCAGTCACATTGGTTTGTGCGTAAAAACCCCGCTCAAGGAATTTGAAACAACCGTTTTAGCGGTTACTCTGTTCCGCGTCCCTTTAACACATTGCCCGTCGCGAGGAAGTCGTCGTCATGAAATGCCGTGAAGGCTGTGGCGCCTGTTGTATTGCCCCTTCCATCAGTTCACCGATTCCCGGTATGCCGCACGGCAAACCTGCGGGCGAACGTTGTGTGCAGCTCTCGGTCGAAAACCTGTGCAGCATTTTCGGCCAGCCGGAGCGCCCGGCGGTCTGCTCGGATTTCTCCGCCGATGTGGAAGTCTGTGGCAGCAGCCGGCAAGAAGCGATCAAGCTGATTGGCTGGTGGGAGCAGATGACGGCGGCGTGATGTGTCAAACGAACGGAACTTCAACAATAAGGAATAAGACTATGGGTTCGCTGCATCGTATCGCTGTGTTGTGTGGTTTGACTGCCGTGCTGGCTACTTCGGTGGCTCAGGCTGAAGACTGGAAGGTCGCCAAGAATGAAGACGGCATCAAAGTCTCGCTGAGCGAAGTGCCGGGTTCGGACTACAAGTCCTATCAAGGCGTGACGATGATGAAAACCACCGTCGCCAAACTCAAGGCCTTGCAGGAAGACGTTGCCGGTGCCTGCTCCTGGATTCACGAATGCAAGATGCAAAAACTGCTCAAGCATGAAGGTGACCAGAGCTGGACCTATACCCAGTTCAATACACCGTGGCCAGTAACCCCACGTGACTCGGTGCTGCAGGTCACTACGGTAGAAGGCGCCGACGGCAGCCTGACCCGCAACCTGAAAGGCGTTCCAACCTATATTCCTGAAGAAAAGGGCTTCGTGCGCGTTGCTCAGGTCACCGGTTTCTGGAAGTTCGTGCCTAAAGGCGATCAGGTTGAAGTGACTTACCAGGTGCACACCGAGCCAGGCGGCAGCGTACCGGCGATGGTTGCCAACAAGTTTGTCGTTGATGCGCCGTTCAATACCCTGAAAGAACTGAAGGCGCGCGCCGAGAAGTAATCAGCGCGTCTCCAGCCAAACGCCCCGATCATTCGGGGCGTTTTGTTTTGTAGCTATTTTGTGTTTCCAGATATGCGTTGCACGAAATTTTCACAAAGTGTTCCAGACAATTCGCCCGCGCTGTTTGCACGCTGTCCCGGTATGGCGCTGGCTTGAAATGAAAGAGTCAGGCTGCGGGCAGTAATCAATGGCAATGGTGCCGTTGATCGTGCAACATTTGCGCTCCGCGCACGCCCCGGGGCCTGGAATGGCCAATAGAGGGCAGGGCGCAGCTGTATTTTTGCAACTTCAACTTCCAATGGGTCCTAAAACGACATGGCAAACCCGGACGCCCTGAATCAGCAGCGATCTTCAAGTCGCCTGCTGCAACCGACCGTCAAATCGCATCTGGCCTACACGCTGCTGTGCGCGCTGGTCATGATGGTGATGTTTTCCGTGCTGCGCCTCGCGCTGCTGGTCTACAACCGCGAGATGATCCTCGATACCCCGGCCTCGACTTTCCTCGAAGCTTTCGCCAACGGCATGCGTTTCGACTTGCGCCTGGTGGTTTACGTCTGCGTTCCGCTGGTGCTGGCACTGTTCAGTGCCCGAGCGATGGCTGCGCGTGGATTCTTCCGCCTCTGGCTGACCATCGCGTCGAGCATCGCGCTGTTCCTCGGCCTGATGGAGATGGACTTCTATCGCGAGTTCCACCAGCGCCTTAACGGTCTGGTGTTCCAGTACGTGAAAGAAGACCCGAAAACCGTGATGAGCATGCTCTGGTACGGTTTCCCGGTGGTGCGTTATCTGCTGGCCTGGGCCGTGGGCACCGTGATCCTGACACTGGCGTTCAAAGGCGCTGACCGTGCAACGCGTCCACGCGGGCCGTTCAGTGGCGGCAACGTCAGCACTCGTCAGATTGCGCCATGGTATGCGCGCCTTGCGGTGTTCGTGGTGTGCCTGTTGATCTGTGTGGTTGCCGCTCGTGGCACTCTGCGTCAGGGTCCTCCACTGCGTTGGGGCGACGTCTACACCACCGATTCGAACTTCGCCAACCAGCTGGGCCTCAACGGCACGCTATCGCTGATCGCTGCGGCGAAAGACCGGATGGGCGAAGATCGCAACAACATCTGGAAAGCCACACTGCCGGAAGCTGAAGCACAGAAAATCGTGCGTGAAATGCTGGTGATGCCGGACGACAAACTGGTTGATGCCGATATTGCCGCTGTACGTCGTGACTACACGCCGCCAGCCGACAAGACTTTGCCGATCAAGAACGTTGTCGTGATCCTGATGGAAAGCATGGCCGGTCACTCGGTGGGCGCATTGGGCGCACCGGGCAACATCACGCCATACCTCGACAAACTGTCGAAGGAAGGCCTGCTGTTTGACCGCTTCTTCTCCAACGGCACCCACACCCACCAGGGTATGTTCGCCACGATGGCCTGCTTCCCGAACCTGCCAGGTTTCGAATACCTGATGCAGACCCCGGAAGGCAGCCACAAGTTGTCCGGTTTGCCGCAACTGCTGAGCGCGCGCAAATATGACGACGTTTACGTCTATAACGGTGATTTCGCCTGGGACAACCAGTCGGGCTTCTTCAGCAACCAGGGCATGACCAACTTCGTTGGCCGTAATGACTTCGTCAACCCGGTGTTCTCCGATCCGACCTGGGGTGTGTCCGACCAGGACATGTTCGACCGTGGTCTGGTGGAGCTGAAGGCACGTGAAAACGGCAAGCCGTTCTACGCATTGCTGCAAACCCTGTCCAACCACACGCCATACGCCTTGCCGACGCCATTGCCGGTCGAGCGCGTTACCGACCGTGGCAGCCTCAACGAACACTTGACCGCCATGCGCTACGCCGACTGGGCACTGGGTCAGTTCTTCGAGAAGGCGCGCAAGGAGCCGTACTTCAAGGAAACCCTGTTCGTGATCGTCGGCGACCACGGTTTCGGCAACGAGCGTCAGATCACCGAAATGGACCTGGGTCGCTTCAACGTGCCGATGCTGATGATCGCACCGGGCATCCAGGAGAAATTCGGCCAGCGTGACCACACCGTGGGTACGCAGATCGACATCGTGCCGACCATCATGGGTCGTCTGGGTGGCGAAGTGCGTCATCAATGCTGGGGCCGTGACCTGCTCAACCTGCCGGCTGGCGACACCGGTTTTGGTGTGATCAAGCCATCGGGCAGCGAGCAGACAACTGCCATCGTCACGGCTGACCAGATTCTGGTGCTGCCGAAAGAGAAAGAAATGGCGCCGAAGATCTACCAGTACCAACTGGGCGCGAATCCTTCAGCCGAGATCATTCCGGACGCACCGCGTACCGCTGAACTGAAACTCAAGCTTGAAGCATTCCTGCAAACGGCGACCAAGAGCCTGATGGACAACACCGCTGGTGTAGTCAACGGCAAGCCGGACTGATAGTTCTGCAATAAGCTGTACGCAATAAAAAAGAGGCCCTTGAAAAAGGGCCTCTTTTTTTTACGCTTGAATCGTTATATCCGACCGAGTAACAACAGCACCAGGAGCACGACCAATACCACGCCGATAATGCCCGATGGACCGTAACCCCAACTTCTGGAGTGCGGGAAGACCGGCAGACCACCGATCAGCAACAGGATCAGGATGATGATAAGAATTGTGCCCATGTCGATTTCCTTGTGGGTAGTGTTCGAGAAGTCTTGGTGTTTGATGGCGGCTGGACATTAAGTAAATCCAGACTGCTTACAAGTTCCGACTGGTGCGCTTGAAAGAAAATTCAATGTTTTTTTAATGTATTTGGATCGTTCGCTTATTTCCTTTAAAGCAAAAGATCAAAAGATCGCAGCCTTCGGCGGCTCCTACAGGAATCGGTGTAGGAGCTGCCGAAGGCTGCGATCTTTTGATCTTGCATTCAGCAGTTTGATGGAGCGTGGGTCGCTGCTGATCCTTCGCTACACTCCGCGCATCTTCCCCGGAACAACAAGGCTGTCTGCTATGCAAAATCGCATGATGATCACTGGCGCGGGCTCTGGCCTGGGTCGCGAAATCGCGCTGCGCTGGGCGCGTGAAGGCTGGCAACTAGCCCTGTCGGATGTCAGCGAACCCGGTCTGGTGGAAACCCTGAAACTGGTGCGCGAGGCGGGCGGTGACGGCTTTATCCAGCGCTGCGATGTGCGCGACTACAGTCAGCTGACGGCATTCGCCCAGGCCTGCGAAGAGAAATTCGGCGGCATCGACATAATCGTCAACAACGCCGGCGTGGCCTCTGGCGGTTTCTTCAGCGAACTGTCACTGGAAGACTGGGACTGGCAGATCGCGATCAACCTGATGGGCGTAGTGAAAGGCTGCAAGGCGTTTCTGCCGTTGCTGGAGCAGAGCAAAGGCAATATTATCAACATCGCGTCGATGGCCGCACTGATGCAAGGCCCGGCGATGAGCAACTACAACGTGGCCAAGGCTGGCGTGGTGGCCTTGTCGGAAAGCCTGCTGATCGAACTGGCACAGCAGGAAGTCGGTGTGCATGTGGTTTGCCCGTCATTCTTTCAGACCAACTTGCTCGACTCGTTCCGTGGCCCGACTCCAGCAATGAAAGCTCAGGTCGGCAAATTGCTGGAGAGTTCGCCGATTACTGCGGCGGACATCGCCGACTACATTTACCAGCAGGTAGCCGCTGGCGAGTTCATGATCTTGCCGCATGAGCAAGGGCGCATGGCCTGGGCGATCAAACAGAAAAACCCGCAACTGCTGTACAACGAAATGACCTCCATGGCGGAAAAAATGCGCGCCAAGGCCAAGCAAACCAACGGCTGAACTTGCCTGCGAAGTAGTGCATCGTTAGGGTGGCCGCCATCTTCACCCTGACGAGACTTCGCACATGCTCAATTACTTGTGGTTTTTCCTCGCGGCATTGTTCGAAATCGCCGGTTGTTTTGCATTCTGGATGTGGCTGCGCCAAGGCAAGAGTGCTTTGTGGGTGATCCCGGCGCTGCTCAGTCTGACCTTGTTCGCGCTGCTGCTGACCCGGGTTGAAGCGACTTACGCGGGACGCGCCTATGCGGCTTATGGCGGCATTTATATCGTTGCTTCGATTGGCTGGCTGGCCGTGGTGGAACGCATTCGCCCACTGGGTTCGGACTGGATCGGCGTGGCATTGTGCGTGATCGGCGCGAGCATCATTTTGTTCGGGCCGAAGTTTTCGGCAGCCTGAACTGTGAGGTTTTGACAACCACTTGCAGGAAGCGTCTGACAGGCAAATTGATGGACGCTGTAGGGCAAGACTGAATTGCCCGGCGCGCATTGTGGTGCGCTCGGGCGCGGTGCATCTTCAAGGCTGATCAACCTTGAAGGACGAACTCAATGCTTGTACTCAGTCGTGTTGTCGGCGAATTGATTTCCATCGGTGACGACATCACCCTGCGCGTGCTGTCGGTCAACGGGTCGAGCGTGCGCTTTGGCGTCGAAGCCCCTCAGCAGGTCAACGTGCACCGTGCCGAGGTCTACGAAAGAATCCAGCGCAAACAGGCCAGCGCCAAGGCTCGTTGAGGCTGATCAGTCGAACAGATGCTTGGGTACATCGTGCTTGAGCATCAACTGGCATTGTTCGCTTTCCGGATCAAAGACGATCAATGCCTGGCCTTTGGTCAGCGCCTGACGCACACGCAATACGCGGGTTTCCAGCGGCGTATCGTCACCGTTGTCGGTGCCGTCGCGAGTGACGAAATCCTCGATCAGGCGGGTGAGGGTGTCGACTTCAAGGGCGTCGTAGGGAATCAGCATGGGCACCTCGGCTAGATCAATGTCGGGATGCTACGGCGATTGCCGGTTGCCTGCCAGTTTTGTGTTGGTCGTACCGGCCCCTTCGCTGGCAAGCCAGCTCCCACAAGGTTTAATGGTTTACACAATATTGTGTTCCACCCCAAAACCTGTGGGAGCTGGCTTGCCAGCGATGAGGCCCGTCATGTCACAACACAATCTGAATCAGCTATCCGACCGCTGCCCGATCAGACTGTCCACCGAAGGTACTCGCGTATCGCTTTCCATCTGCGTCTCGTGCTCGATCTGATGACTGAAGCGATCCAGCGAAGCATTGGCTGGCGCCGCATCGCTGGCAAACACTGGCGGACTCAGGATGTAGGCACACAGCAAGCGACTCAGCGCTGCGAGGCTGTCGATGTGCGTACGCTCATAACCATGAGTCGCATCGCAGCCGAAAGCCAGCAGGGCGGTGCGGATATCGTGGCCGGCGGTCACCGCCGAATGCGCATCGCTGTAGTAATAACGGAACATGTCCCGGCGCACCGGCAGTTCGTTTTCACCGGCCAGCCGTAGCAAGTGCCGTGACAGGTGATAGTCGTACGGCCCGCCGGAATCCTGCATGGCCACGCTTACCGCGTGTTCGCTGGAGTGCTGACCCGGTGCGACCGGTGCGATGTCGATACCGACAAACTCACTGACATCCCACGGTAACGCCGCCGCTGCACCACTGCCGGTTTCCTCGGTGATGGTGAACAGCGGATGGCAATCGATCATCAGTTCCTGACCACTGTCGACGATGGCTTTGAGTGACGCCAGCAGCGCGGCGACGCCGGCCTTGTCGTCGAGGTGGCGGGCGCTGATATGCCCGCTTTCAGTGAACTCCGGCAGCGGATCGAAGGCCACCACATCGCCGACGCTGATCCCCAGCGAATCGCAATCGGCCTTGGTCGCGCAATAGGCGTCGAGGCGCAGTTCGACGTGATCCCAACTGATCGGCATCTCGTCCACCGCTGTATTGAATGCGTGCCCCGAAGCCATCAGCGGCAGCACGCTGCCACGGATTACACCGTTGTCGGTGAACAGACTGACGCGGCTACCTTCGGCAAAACGGCTGGACCAGCAGCCGACCGGGGCGAGGGTCAGACGCCCGTTGTCTTTGACCGCACGCACGGCGGCCCCGATGGTGTCGAGGTGCGCAGACACGGCGCGGTCGGGACTGTTTTTCTTGCCCTTGAGCGTGGCGCGGATGGTGCCGCGTCGGGTCATTTCGAAGGGAATGCCGAGTTCTTCAAGACGCTCGGCGACGTAGCGCACGATGGTGTCGGTGAACCCCGTGGGGCTGGGAATGGCGAGCATTTCCAGCAGGACTTTTTGCAGGTAGTTGAGATCTGGTTCGGGAAATTGACTGGTCATGGAAACTCCTGATGAGTTGAGCGCATCGATGGTTTCGATGAGTGGCATTTGATGGTGGCTGTCAGGGCCTCATCGCTGGCAAGCCAGCTCCCACAGGATCAGAGGCGTACCCAATAACTGCGGGAGCGGGCTTGCCCGCGATGGGGCCGGATCAGGCACTACATATTCAAGAAACAGCCGGCTGACTGTGCGGAAACAACAAATCCACAAACCGTTCCGCCGTCGGCTGCGGTTCATGGTTGGCCAGGCCGGCGCGTTCGTTGGCTTCGATAAACACGTACTCCGGTTGATCCGCTGCCGGCACCATCAGATCGAGGCCGACCATCGGAATGTCCAGCGCCCGCGCCGCACGCACGGCAGCATCGACCAGTGTCGGATGCAGAATCGCCGTCACATCTTCCAGCGTGCCACCTGTGTGCAGATTGGCGGTACGCCGCACGAACAGATGCTCGCCAGCCGCCAGAATGCTGCTGTAGTCGTAACCGGCCGCATGCAAGGTGCGCTGGGTTTCGTGATCCAGCGGGATTTTGCTTTCGCCGCTGGTAGCCGCTTGCCGACGACGGCTCTGCGCTTCGATCAACGCGCCGATCGAGTGCTGACCGTCGCCAACCACTTCGGCCGGACGACGAATTGCCGCCGCGACCACCTCAAACCCGATCACCAGAATCCGCAAATCCAGCCCTTCGTGGAAGCTCTCCAGCAGCACGCGACTGTCAAATTGCTTAGCCGCGTCGATGGCTTGCTGCACCTCTTCGATGCTCTGCAAGTCCACCGCGACGCCTTGGCCTTGCTCGCCATCCAGCGGCTTGACCACCACTCGTTGATGCTCATCGAGGAATGCCAGATTGTCGTCGGCGTTGGCGGCCAGTTGCTGCGATGGCAACTTCAAACCTGCGGCCTTGAGCACCTTGTGCGTCAGGCTTTTGTCCTGGCACAAAGTCATGCTGATGGCGCTGGTCAGATCGCTCAGGGATTCACGGCAACGCACCCGGCGCCCGCCATGACTGAGGGTGAACAACCCAGCGTCGGCGTCATCCACCTGCACATCAATGCCGCGTCGATGGGCTTCTTCGACAATGATCCGCGCATACGGATTGAAATTGGCTTCCGGCCCCGGGCCGAGGAACAGCGTCTGATTGATGCCGTTCTTGCGCTTGATGGCGAAGGTCGAGAGATTGCGGAAACCGAGTTTAGCGTAGAGGCTTTTTGCTTGCCGGTTGTCATGCAACACCGACAAATCGAGATAGCTCAAACCGCGACTCATGAAGTGCTCAATCAAATGACGCACGAGCACTTCGCCAACCCCCGGACGCGAACACTGCGGATCAACCGCCAGGCACCAGAGGCTGCTGCCGTTTTCCGGATCGTTGAACGCCTTGTGATGATTCAGGCCCATGACGCTGCCGATCACCGCGCCGCTGTCTTCGTCCTCCGCCAGCCAATACACCGGGCCGCCCTGATGGTGCGGCGTGAGCAATGTGGCATCAATCGGCAGCATGCCGCGCGCCTGATACAGGTTATTGATTGCCTGCCAGTCCGCGTCGCTCTGCGCCCGGCGGATACGGAAACCGCGAAACACCCGGGTCGCCTGTCGGTAATCGCTGAACCACAGACGCAGCGTGTCAGACGGATCGAGAAACAGCAGCGTCGGTTCGAGGCCGAGAATTTGCTGCGGAGCGGCGACGTACAGCGCGATGTCGCGCTCGCCCGGTTGCTCGTTGAGCAGCTCTTGCGCAAGGCTCGCCGGGTCAGGAAAGGTGTGGCCGATCAACAACCGCCCCCAGCCGCAATGCACGGCGATGGGATCGGTTGCGAGCTGGCTGCCGTCTTCGGCGAGCCGCGCCTGCAAGCGTTCATACGAAGGTGTCTGACCGCGCAACAAGCGTTGGCTGTAAGCCGTGGCGTGGGGTTTCATCAATCAGATTCCTTGTTCGCTGAGCCACAGGTTCAGTGCCGCCAGTTGCCACAGCTTCGAGCCGCGCAGCGGGGTCAGTTGGCCCTGTGGATCGGTCAGCAGTTTGTCGAGCATCGCCGGGTTGAACAGGCCGCGATCCTGGCTCGGGTCGAGCAGCAGATCACGCACCCAGTTCAGCGTGTCGCCCTGCAAATGCTTGAGGCCGGGCACCGGGAAATAGCCTTTCTTGCGGTCGATCACTTCGCTCGGGATGACCATGCGTGCGGCTTCTTTCAAGACTTGTTTGCCGCCATCGGGCAACTTGAACTTGCCCGGCACTCGCGCCGACAGTTCAACCAGTCGATAGTCGAGAAACGGCGTACGCGCTTCCAGGCCCCAGGCCATAGTCATGTTGTCGACGCGTTTGACCGGGTCGTCGACCAGCATCACCGTGCTGTCCAGACGCAGCGCCTTGTCGACCGCGGCGTCGGCGCCGGGTTGTGCGAAATGTTCCTTCACGAAGTCGCCGGCAGCGTCATTGGCCGTCAGCCATTTCGGTTGCACGGTGGCGGCGTAGTCGTCGTAGCTGCGGTCGAAAAATGCGTCGCGATATGCTGCGTACGGATCGGCCGCGCCGTCCACTTGCGGGTACCAGTGATAACCGGCGAACAACTCGTCCGCGCCTTGGCCGCTTTGCACCACTTTGCAGTGCTTGGCCACTTCGCGGGACAACAGATAGAAGGCGATGCAGTCATGGCTGACCATCGGCTCGCTCATTGCGCGGAACGCTGCGGGCAACTGCTCGATGATCTCTTTTTCGTCGATGCGCAGTTGGTGATGCTGAGTGCCGTAGTGTTTGGCGATCAGATCGGAATACTGAAACTCGTCACCGCGCTCGCCGCCAGCATCCTGAAAACCGATGGAAAAGGTCGACAGATTCTCCACGCCGACTTCACGCAGCAAGCCAACGAGCATGCTCGAATCGACACCGCCCGAAAGCAGCACGCCAACATCCACCGCCGCACGTTGACGAATGGCCACGGCTTCGCGGGTGCTGTCGAGGACGCGGTCGCGCCAGTCTTCGAGGGTCAGATTTTTCTCATCCTCGTGTGGGCCGTAGGGCAGGGACCACCAGGTTTTTTGCTCGGTACGGCCATCGGCTTCTATACGCATCCAGGTCGCTGGCGGTAGTTTTTCGATGCCGGCCAGCAAGGTGCGCGGCGCCGGGACTACGGCGTGGAAGTTCAGGTAATGATTGAGTGCCACCGGGTCGAGAATCGGGTTTATGTCGCCACCCTTGAGCAGCGCCGGCAATGCCGAGGCAAAGCGCAAACGCTGACCGGTGCGCGACAGGTACAGCGGTTTCACGCCGAGACGGTCACGGGCGATAAACAGACGCTGCGCGTCACGCTCCCAGATGGCGAAGGCAAACATGCCATTGAGTTTCGGCAGCAACGCTTCGCCCCAGGCGTGATAGCCCTTGAGCAGCACTTCGGTGTCACCACCGGAATAGAAGGCGTAGCCCAGCGCTTCGAGTTCGGCACGCAGTTCCGGGAAGTTGTAAATCGCGCCGTTGAAGGCCAGGGACAGGCCCAGTTGGCTGTCGATCATCGGCTGCGCCGAGCCGTCCGACAGGTCCATGATTTTCAGGCGACGATGGCCCAGGGCAATCGGCCCTTGGGCATGGAAACCCCACGCGTCGGGGCCGCGAGGGGCCAGGTGATGGGTAATTCGCTCAATGGCTGCAAGGTCTGCAGGTTGATGATCAAAACGTAACTCGCCAGCTAATCCGCACATAAAGTCCTTACCGGTTTTTCCGTTGGGGAGGATGAATCCTTGCCCGGCCAAAATGGCCGGTACTCAGAAACTGACCCGGGGAGGTTGTGGGAGTTTTAGATCATTAAGTTATAAAAGACAGGTACGGCACTTGGCGCCGTTAACACCAAAAACGATTTGGGGGGCGGTAGATAGTTATTTTCAGCATACAAATTACTGCTCGGATTTCGTGGGCATTCCGCAGTAAATCGAATTATCAAAACGCGGTTCAGATGGATAGGGTGTTGGTTCACAAACGCAATAAGGATATTGCAGATGTCTATTCACCTGGTGACCGAGGACACGAAGGCCTCGGATTTGCATTTGGTTCGGAGTGCCTTGCTGGAGGCTACCACCGACCTCGATAGCGCCGATGTGCTGCACAAGACCTTGCCCGACTGGCTGCTCAAGGCATCCCCGGTGTCTTTGGCGACGCTGGACCAGACGGCCCACACACTTCAGGTTCAGCGGGCGAAGCTCGAACCGATACTGAAGGGCTTGCGACCGCTGAAAGGCTTCTGCATTGAGCTGCTGACCATCGCTCTGGAAAAAAAGTGGTCGGTCAGTTTCAACGTGGAAAAGGATTACCTGGAGTTGTCCGGTGTGGACTGTGGCTGCGTTCCCGGCACTGCGCAGGCGACTGGCGTTCAAGGCACTCCGGTAGCCAAGCGCACTCTGCTGGAGGCTGCCATGCAGAACTTTGCAATGGATGAGGAGCAAGTCGCAGGCTTTCCATCGGGAAGTGTAGTGCGGGTGCTCAGTACGCCCGACGGCGTTGCCGGACTCACGCCCGCTGCCTTTGCCGGTGTGTGCCGGGAGCTGAATCTGGGGCTGCTCTATCAGCAGCATTTCGCAAAGGTTTTCGGTTTTCAGTCCGTCAACGGCAAGGTCGTGGCGAGTGGGCTGGTGAGCCAGGAAATCAGAAAAGTGAAAAAGCTGCTGTTTCAACTGGACATGCAGCTGGCTCGCTTGAAGGACGATATCACTCCGGCTGCACAGGCAACCGTTCAACGATTGAGCGATGCCGATGGTCTGGTCAACGCGCAGACGCTGCATTACCAGGGCCGCCCACTGATCATGCAGGGCATCGAGATCCATGACGCCTGCATTTGGGGCGTCGTTGTGTTCTCGGTACGTTCCGTTCAGTTCTATGCTGACGAATGGTGTCTGGTGTATATGCCCGGAGAGCCCCATCGACCGTTGTATGAGTACCCCAGTTTTAATGCGTTCAAGGAGTACCTGACGCTGAAACTGAACGTGCGCAGCTACAAGGATTACTTCGCTAATTGTCTGGACGAAGACAACAAGGTCGACTTCATGACGACTTTTGCCAACTCTCGTCAATTGGGCTTTGTAAAAGCGTTGTCGATCAACGTTTCGCTCCTGGATTTCATGGTGCAAAGCCATATCGGCAAATTGCAGATTGATGCCAGAACCCTGATCGTGCCGACTGCTGATGTGGACGAAGAGGCGCGTGAACAGCGCTTGGTCAAGTACCTTGAGGTTGGTGTCACAGTTGCCACGCTGGCCGGTTTTTTTGTTCCGGTAGTCGGGCAATTGATGATGGGCGTAGCTGTCGGGCAATTGTTGGCGGAAGTTTACGAAGGGGTCGAAGACTGGCGTGAAGGCGACAAGGATGAAGCGTTTGCCCATTTGCTGAATATTGCGCAAAACGTCGCGCTGATGGGCGTGGCGGCAGCAGGGCAAAAAGTGGTGGGCAGCGTGGTACGCCGAACCCTGCGCGAGCACCCGGAGTTCTTTGCCGGATTTACTGCGATCCTCAAATCAGGCGGGCAGTCGCGCCTGTTGAGGTCTCGATTGGAGAGTTATGAATTGCCGGCCTCCCTCGGGAACGAAGCTGTTGCCGGGGCCGATGGGGTCTTTTTGCGGGGAGGACAGTCTTGTGTCCGTATCGATCAGCGGGTTTATGCGGTCGAATTCGAGCCGGTTTCGAAGACCTGGCGTATCAGGCATCCATTGCGCAGCGAAGCTTTCATGCCGACAGTGGTGCGCCATCCCGAGGGCGGTTGGCGGCTGCCTCATGAACAATCGGAAGGGTGGACGGGAGCCTACACGCTCAAACGCATGGATCCACGGCTCAATACCCTTGAAGACGCCACTCTGGAAAAAACCCTGCGGATTATCGGAGCCCCCGTTAGTGAGATGCAGCGCCTGAGTGTCGAAAACCTGCCACTGCCGGCACGTTTGAGAGAAGCCCTAGTACGTTTGCAACTGGATGCGCAACTGCGTCAGTTCATCAGTGCCATGGAGCGGGCTGAAACCTCCGTCGCCGATCACGCTCCGTCCCAGTTGCATGCTTTACCGGCGCTTTCCGGGTGGCCGGAAGAGCGTTACATCAAAGTACTCAATGATGAACAGGAGATCTCCGCGACTTATCCACCAACACTGGTAGACGATGACGCTCTGAGCGTCATCGTCACAGAGGGGCAGTTAGCCAGAGGTGAGTTGTTGGAAACGGTGGTGAATGGCTTATACCCGCAGGAAGTAGAGGCTTTGTTAGGCGTTAAGGCCGCGAAAAGCGATGTAACCAAACTGTTGGCCAAGAAATTGGGCGAAGCCGTAAAGCTTGATCGGCGACCTTTGTTTGAACAGTTATATCGACACTCTGATCAGTGGCAGACCGATGATGGGTTGAAGCTGCGCCGGGTCCTGCCCAATGTGCCCTCACGCCAGGCTCAGGCATTGATTTCCAGAGCCACCAGTGTCGAACGCCTTCATGTGCGCAAGACCGGGCGAGTGCCCATGCGCCTGGCTCAGCAGTTGCGCGAAGCAGAGCAGACGGCGCGTCTGGATCGGGCGCTCGCTGGATGGATACTGCCGGAAGTCACCAACGCTGACAGCGAGAAACTCGCAGTTCAGTTGCTGCCTCGGCTGCATGGCTGGAACACGAGTCTACGTCTGGAACTGCGCGAAGGTACGATCAACGGTCGATTGCTGGAGGCTGTCGGTGAGGACACTTCGGTGTCCGCGCTCAAGTGCACGGTGGTCAAGACACCGCAGGGATATGAAGTTTTCGATGGCGAAAGACAATCGCTGGGCGCGGTTGCAAGTGGGCCGACCAGCCTTTGCGAGGCCATTCTCAAGGCTATTCCGCCCAGCCAACGGATCGCTGCCGGCTTTTCTGATCCTCAAGCAAGTGACTACGTACGCTTGCGCGGCAAGTTGCTGGACCTTGCTCTGGATACGCGGGAAGACGCTGTCGAGATATTGGCTTCCGGCAAGCTTGGTACAGCACGTCTTGATGACCCGTGCATTCAAGGGGATTCCCCCGGCGAAACCTCCTCTCATCCGCGTGCACTGGTGCGCAAGGTCACAAGACTTTATCCGCGGTTCTCCGAAACGCAGGCGCGGAGCATTCTCGATGGTCTGGGCAGTGATCAGATGAGCAGGGCCTTGGAGGTAAAGCGCCTGCAACGGGTGCTGAAAAGATTACGTGATGTGCTCGATGCCTGGAGTGAAGATGAAAACGCCATGAAAGCTCTCGGTGGCGATCTGTCCGAGGTGCGTGAAGGCCGACGCCTGGTGGCAGACCTTGTCGAGGACAGTTGGCGGCAGATTACGCAGGCAGTCAGTGAAAATGGCCTCGCACAACCGACCTTGACGCTTGAAGGCATGAGGGTTGGAAAGCTTCCAGTATTGCCTGCAGATCTGACCTTTGATCATGTGAAGCAGGTATCGCTCAAGAACATGGAACTGGACAATGATGTCGTCTATTTTCTGAAAGCGTTCAAGCAGGTTGAGTCACTTGAGCTTGATCGGAACAGGATCAGCCTGTTGCCTGAAGTGATTTCCCATATGCCTGCCTTGAAGCGGCTCAGCCTTGCCAAAAACCAATTGAAGTTGACCGAGCAAACTCTGCGCAAACTGTCTGAGTTGCGCACGCTCGAAGTGTTGAATCTGAGCGACAATCCGCTGGGAGCAACGCCGGATGTCGGCAAAATGTTTGACCTTCGTTTTCTTTCCGTTCGCGAAACCCGGGCGACCGAATTGCCCAAAGGTTTGGCACGTCTGCCCAATCTGGATCGCGTGGATCTGCGTGACAACGACATCAGGGAGCTGCCTGATTGGCTGTTTTCCAGCCCAAGGCGTTTCAGTGAAACCATCAATTTGCGTCACAACCCGCTGACTGACTCAAGCAATGAACGTCTGAAACAGTATCGCGACAGCGTGGGTAGTGGCATGGGCTACATCGAAGACGACATTACTCGTTTGAATGAACAGGCGGCTCGTGCGCTTTGGCTGCCTGAGGGGGCTGGCGAGACATTTACCAGGCGCAATGCGATCTGGACCGCATTGAAAGACGACCCGCAAGCAGACGGGTTGTTCCGGTTACTGTCGGAACTGATTCATACCGCCGACTCCCGGTACATTCAGGAAGACATGACACGTCGGGTCTGGAATGTCCTGAATGCTTGCGAAAGCAATTCGGCTTTGCGAGAACAAGTACTGGAACTGGCGGCCAATCCGATCAACTGTACGGATTCGGCAGCCTTGAACTTCAGCCACCTGGAAGTTGCTGCCGAAATCGACAGAGTCGCACATGCCCGGACAGGCGTACCACTCAGTGCGGCGTCCTTGTTGAAGCTGGGGCGCGGTCTGTTTCGACTGGATCAACTGGACGGAATCGCGCGCGAGCACATGCTGAGAAACCCTGCAGTCGATCCACTGGAAGTTAGCCTTGCTTATCGAACCGGCCTTGCCGACCATTTCGATCTGCCCGGACAACCCAGACATATGCGCTATGCATCCTTGAGCGGTGTCACGGCCAGCGCACTGGAAACCGCAAAAAATCAGGTGTCCAGTGCCGAACTGAGTCCCGCGTTGCTGAAGTACCTGGTGCAGCAACCGTTCTGGAGTGATTACCTGAAAGATCAATTTCCACGTCAGTTCGATACGGTCAGTGAAACCTACTCGACCCAGATGGACACTGTGTTCGATCAGGCCAGCAGGATTACCACTGCCAGTTATCTCACACAGATGGATGCAATCAAGGTCGCCAGAGAAGACGCTGAAAATACGGTGCTGGAACGACTGACCGAGCAGGCATTGCGAACGAGTGCGCTGGGCATCTGTGCCATCCCCAGCGACTGAAGACAGCCAGTCACTTTCCTCTGATCAACTGCCGCAACGCGAACCGGTTGGGGTGGCAGGCCTCGGCCACGCTCCTGGGTAGCGGTAGCGGCTCATTGTCCAGCCACGCGGCGAGCAGCTCGCCGGACAGTGGCGCGGTAATCAACCCGCGTGAGCCATGACCACTGTTGACGTAAAGACCGTCGAGCCATGGGCATTCGACGTCCGGCACCTGTCGGGCGTCCTTGCTCAGCGCTGCGTAAGCCTTGGTAAAGGCTTCGCGTTCGGCGAGAGGGCCAACAATCGGCAGATAGTCCGGGCTGGTACAACGGAATGCAGCGCGGCCCTCAAGCAACTCGGGGTCCTGTTCGCTGATATTCAGGCGCGAGACCAGGTCGTGGGAGATTTCTTCGAGCATCGCCAGATTTCCCAGATGTTCGGCGGTGGTCGGCGTCAGATCTTCGTTGTTGAAGTCGAAACTGGCGCCCAGCGTGTGCTCACCCAAACGGGCCGGGGCGACATAACCTTCGGCACACACCACGGTGCGCAGTGCCTGACTTTGCTCGGTTTCGGACAAGCAGGTGATCTGCCCGCGAATGCGCTTGAGGGGCAAGTCGGCACTCTGCGCAAAGCGCTGAATCTCGGCGGCACCGGCCAGTACCACCACCGGGGCGGCGGCGAGCAGGCGGTCACCGTCGAACGCTTGCCATTGGTCATCGACCTTGCGCAGTTGCAACACGTCGTGATGTTGCAGCAAGGTGATATTTGGCTGTGCAGCTTGCGCCTGACACAGTGCTGGCGGATGCACCCAACCACCTTCGGGGTAGAACAAACCGCCATGGGCCAGAGCGATGCCGGCCTGCACTTCGGCTTGCGGCTGATCGAGCCAATGCACCAGATCTTCCGGGAACGCCTCGGCCAGTTGCGCATGACGCTCGGCTTCCTTGGCATTGAACGCCAGTTGCAGCACGCCGCAATCGTCCCAATCCGTGCCGCGTTGCAGGGTTTCCAGCAGACGTCGGGTGTAGCCGAAACCGCTGACGATCATTTGCGAAAGGGTTGTGCCGTGCGCGGACAACTTCAGATAAAGCACGCCCTGCGGATTGCCCGAAGCTTCGCGGGCCACGGCGTCATGCCGTTCCAGCAAACTGACCTGCCAACCGCGAGCAGCGAGGCTAGCGGCGCTGGCGCAACCGGCCAGACCTGCACCGATCACCAGTGCCCGACGTTCACCGGTCAGCGGTGCAGGACGGGCGAACCATGGTTTGGCCGGGACCGGTGGCACCACATCCTGTGGCCAGCCGAGAAACTCGCCGCGCAGGATTTCCCACTTGTGACCGATGCCCGGTGTGCGCTTCATCTTGAACCCGGCGGCGTTGAGCAAGCGCCGCACCCAGCCGGTGCTGGTGAAGGTGCTGATGGTCGAGCCGGGCGCGGCCAGTCGCGCCAGTTCGACGAACAGTTCGGCGGTCCACATGTCGGGGTTTTTCGCCGGGGCAAAACCGTCGAGGAACCACGCGTCGATCTGCGCGTCGAGTTGCGGCAGTTGTTCCAGTGCGTCGCCGATCATCAACGTCAGCGTCACTCGACCGTTGGCCAGGGTGATGCGCTGAAAGCTCTGATGGATCGCCACGTAGTGCGTGAGCAACTGATCGGCCAATGGCTTGAGGTCCGCCCAGAGCGCCAGTGCCCGTTGCAGATCAGCAGGGCTGAGCGGGTACTTTTCGACGCTGACAAAATGCAGCCGCGCGCCGGCCACCGCGTGCTGTTCAAACAACTGCCAGGCGCAGAGAAAATTCAGCCCGGTGCCGAAGCCGGTTTCGCCGATCACCAGTCTTCCATTTGCTGGCAACGCGGCAAAACGCTCGGCCAGACGGTTCTGTTCGAGGAACACGTAACGGGTTTCATCCAGACCTGACTTGTCGGAAAAATACACGTCATCGAACACCCGCGAATGCGGACGTCCCTGGTCGTCCCAGTCGAGTTGGGCGTGGGGCATTACAGATTTCATGGCAGGCTCGGCAACGGCAAGGCGGCCATTCTAGCTGATCGCGCAGGGGGCGCTTGATCCATGGCAAGGTGAGGGCTGGGCATGTCGGGGAAAATGCCAAAAGATCGCAACATCCGCTAGTCTTGCTGAACCCTGTAAGGAGCTGTCCCATGTTCGAATCCGCTGAAATCGGTCACGCCGTCGACAAAGACACTTACGAAGCCGCCGTGCCCGCTCTGCGTGAAGCGTTGCTTGAAGCTCAGTTCGAGTTGCAGCAGCAAAAGCGTTTTCCGGTGATCATCTTGATCAACGGCATCGAAGGCGCGGGCAAGGGCGAGACCGTCAAACTGCTCAACGAGTGGATGGACCCGCGCCTGATCGAAGTGCGCACCTTCGACCAGCAGACCGATGAAGAGCTGGCGCGGCCACCGGCATGGCGTTACTGGCGGATGCTGCCGGCCAAGGGGCGGATGGGGATTTTCTTCGGTAACTGGTACAGCCAGATGTTGCAGGGACGGGTACACGGGTTGTTCAAGGACCCGCGTCTGGATCAGGCGATCAACGCCGCCGAGCGTCTGGAAAAAATGCTCTGCGATGAAGGCGCGCTGATCTTCAAGTTCTGGTTTCACCTCTCCAAGAAACAAATGAAGGCCCGCCTCAAGGCGCTGGCCGATGACCCGCTGCACAGCTGGCGCATCAGCCCGCTGGACTGGCAGCAATCGGAGACCTATGACAAATTCGTCAAGTACGGCGAACGCGTGTTGCGCCGCACCAGTCGCGACTACGCGCCGTGGCACGTGATCGAAGGTGTGGACGCCCATTATCGCAGCCTGGCGGTCGGCAAGATTTTGCTCGAAGGCCTGCAAAGTGCGCTGAAACGCCAGAGCATCCAGACGCACGATGTCACCGCTGCGCCGCTAGGCGTGGCGGTCGATCAGTTGAACCTGCTCGACAGTCTCGACCTGACCCGGCGTCTGGACAAGAAAGACTACGAAGAACAATTGATCACCGAACAGGCGCGTCTGTCGGGGTTGATGCGTGACAAACGCATGCGTCGACATGCGCTGGTGGCGGTATTCGAAGGTAACGATGCGGCAGGCAAGGGCGGGGCGATCCGTCGTGTCGCCGCTGCACTTGATCCGCGCCAGTACAGCATCGTGCCGATTGCCGCGCCGACCGAAGAAGAGCGCGCGCAGCCGTACTTGTGGCGGTTCTGGCGGCACATTCCGGCGCGGGGCAAGTTCACCGTGTTCGACCGCTCCTGGTATGGCCGGGTGCTGGTGGAACGGGTCGAAGGTTTCTGCAGTCCGGCGGACTGGATGCGCGCCTACAGCGAAATCAACGACTTTGAAGAGCAGATCGCCGACGCCGGGGTGATCGTGGTCAAGTTCTGGCTGGCAATCGACAAGGACACGCAAATGGAGCGCTTCCAGGAGCGCGAGGAAATCCCCTTCAAGCGCTTCAAGATCACCGAGGACGACTGGCGCAACCGTGAAAAGTGGGACGTGTATCGCACGGCCGTGGGCGACATGGTTGATCGCACCAGTACCGAAATTTCCCCGTGGACGCTGGTCGAAGCCAATGACAAACGCTGGGCCCGGGTCAAAGTGCTGCGCACGATCAATCGCGCACTCGAAGAGGCTTTCGAGCGTTCCGACAAGCACGAGAAAAAACACAAGAGCTAAGCCGATGGACCCGCATACGCGAGGTGAATGATTGTCGCGGTCGGCGCCGGGGTGGACTTATGCTCGAGTCCACTCTCAACCGATAACAACAATGAGGTATGCCATGCGTGAAGTGGTGATCGTCGACAGCGTACGGACCGGCCTGGCCAAATCCTTTCGCGGCAAGTTCAACCAGACCCGCCCTGACGACATGGCGGCGCATTGCGTCAACGCGCTGCTGACGCGCAACGACATCGACCCGGCCAGCGTCGAGGATTGCATCGTCGGCGCCGGCTCCAACGAAGGCGCGCAGGGCTACAACATCGGCCGCAACGTTGCGGTGCTGTCGCAGTTGGGCACTGGCGTTGCCGGGATGACCCTCAACCGTTTCTGCTCATCCGGGTTGCAGGCAATTGCGATTGCCGCGAACCAGATTGCCTCGGGTTGCAGCGACATCATTGTCGCCGGCGGCGTCGAATCGATCAGCCTGACGATGAAAAGCGTCAATACCGACCACCTGATCAACCCTTTGCTTAAACAACAATCGCCGGGCATCTATTACACGATGGGCCAGACCGCCGAAGTCGTCGCGCGGCGTTATGGCGTCAGCCGTGAAGCGCAGGATCGTTACTCCCTGCAAAGTCAGCAACGCACCGCGCAGGCACAAGCGGCGGGGCTGTTCGCTGACGAAATCGTGCCGATGTCAGTCAAGTACCGGGTTGAAGACAAGAACACCGGTGAAGTGCAGATTCTCGACGGCATCGTCGATCACGATGACTGCAACCGCCCTGACACCACTTACGAAAGTCTTGCCGGGTTGAAACCGGTGTTTGCTGAAGACGGCTCAGTGACTGCGGGCAATTCATCGCAACTGTCCGACGGCGCCTCGATGACGCTGGTGATGAGCCTGGAAAAAGCCCTGCAACTGGGGCTCAAGCCGAAAGCATTTTTCCGTGGTTTCACCGTGGCCGGTTGCGAGCCCGATGAAATGGGTATCGGCCCGGTGTTCTCGGTGCCGAAACTGCTCAAGGCCAAGGGTTTGCAAGTGGCTGATATCGATTTGTGGGAACTGAACGAGGCGTTCGCTTCGCAATGCCTCTACAGCCGTGATCGGCTGGAAATCGATAACGAGAAGTACAACGTCAATGGTGGTTCGATTTCCATTGGTCACCCGTTCGGCATGACCGGGTCGCGTCAGGTCGGGCATCTGGTGCGTGAACTGCAACGGCGCAATTTGCGTTATGGCATTGTGACCATGTGCGTGGGTGGCGGGATGGGCGCTACCGGGTTGTTTGAGGCGGTGCGTTAAGCCTTGAGAGGTTTGTTGTCAGTCCAATAGCATCGCCAGCAGGCTGGCTCCCACAGGTTTGGTGTTCAGCACAAAAACCTGTGGGAGCCAGCCTGCTGGCGATTGGTATCAACACTATTCAAGGGCGGGAATCGAGTAGTTGCATCCGCGCGATATAGGCCTTGATCTCTTGCTCAGCGGACTCGGCACTGTCGAACGGCCCTTCAAGGGTGTTTTCTCGCGTGCTGAAATACAGATCACCATTGACCCGGCAAATCCGCTCACTACGAAAATGCGTGGCGGGGGCCGCGTCCTGGGCGCGCATGGCTAACATGGCAAGTCTCCTGAAATGGCCATGAATGAGTCCGATCAGCTTATGCCTGAAGCACTTGGCTCGCTCCTTCAGCCGATCAACGGCAGTGCGCCAATAAACCGTTGCGACCTGCACAGTTTCATTCGCGGCCTGGCCTGAACTGTCCCTGTGTCGCGCCAGCCTCTGCGCCTAGAATGAGCGCTCTCGTCAGCAGGCTTTTGGGGTTCACATGCACATATCTTCCGGGCGCTGGGTGTATGGATTGTTCCTCGCGCTGCTGACCGCGTTTCTCTGGGGAATCTTGCCGATCAAACTCAAGCAGGTGTTGCAGGTGATGGACCCGTTCACGGTCACCTGGTATCGCCTGACGGTTGCCGGTGGCTGCCTGTTTATCTATCTGTCGTTGGCCAAGCGTTTGCCGAGCCGCAAAGTGCTCGGGCCCAAGGGAGGCTGGCTGGTGCTGATGGCGGTACTCGGGCTGGTCGGCAACTACGTTTTGTATCTGATGGGCTTGCAGTTGCTCAGCCCCGGCACCGCGCAACTGGTGGTGCAGACCGGGCCGATCATGTTGCTGGTCGCCAGTGTTTTCGTGTTCAAGGAGCGTTTCAGCATCGGTCAGGGCGTTGGCCTCGCGGTGCTGCTGATCGGCTTCGTGCTGTTTTTCAATCAGCGTCTGGCGGAGTTGCTCACCTCGCTGTCGGACTACACCGCTGGCGTGCTGCTGGTGCTGTTGGGTTCGACGGTCTGGGCGTTTTACGCGCTGGGGCAGAAGCAATTGCTGACGGTGTGGAATTCGTTGCAAGTGATGATGGTGATCTACCTGTTTTGCGCGCTGTTGCTGACGCCGTGGGTGCATCCGCTGGAAGCATTGGAGTTGAGTCCGTTGCAGGGCTGGTTGTTGCTGGCGTGCTGCATGAACACCTTGATTGCCTATGGCGCATTTGCCGAGGCGCTGGCGCATTGGGAGGCTTCGCGGGTCAGTGCGACGTTGGCGATTACGCCGTTGGTGACCTTTGGCGCGGTAGCGATTGCGGCCGAAGTCTGGCCGGATTATGTGCATGCCGAGCAGATCAATGGCTTGGGTTACGGCGGGGCAGTGCTGGTGGTGCTGGGTTCGGCGCTGGTGGCGTTGGGGCCTTCGTTGATTGCCGGGCTCAAGGCGCGGCGGGCACGGATGGTTGCCAGTTAAAACGCGTCATCGTTCATCGCGGGCAAGCCACGCTCCCACAGGCGATACATGACCCTGTGGGAGCGTGGCTTGCCCGCGATGACGGTCTGACAGGCGCTAAAGTTCTCAGCCCTTGGCGCCAGCCTCGGTCATATTCTCCGGCCGCACCCACGCATCAAACTCTTCATCGGTCAGATAACCCAGTTCCAGCGCCGCCTCACGCAAGGTCAGCCCTTCGCCGTAAGCCTTCTTGGCGATTTCCGCCGACTTGTCGTAACCGATATGCGGATTCAACGCCGTCACCAGCATCAAGCCACGTTCCAGATGCTGAGCCATGACCTGCGCATCCGGTTCGAGCCCGGCGATGCAATGCTGCTGGAAGTTGCTGCAACCATCGCCGAGCAGGCGGATCGATTGCAGCAGGTTGTGG
Organism: Pseudomonas sp. McL0111; assembly: GCF_052567255.1. NCBI lineage: Bacteria > Pseudomonadati > Pseudomonadota > Gammaproteobacteria > Pseudomonadales > Pseudomonadaceae > Pseudomonas > Pseudomonas sp. McL0111. The sequence goes on from NZ_CP199585.1 coordinate 3,366,482, forward strand.
ATGATCACCGGTTTGAACACGTTCAGCTGCAAGTGACCCTGACTCGCAGCGATACCGATTGTCACGTCGTTGCCCAGCACCTGACAGGCGAGCATCGACAGCGCTTCGCACTGGGTCGGATTGACCTTGCCGGGCATGATCGAACTGCCCGGCTCGTTGGCCGGCAGGCGTACTTCGGCAAAACCTGCGCGTGGGCCGGAGCCGAGCAGGCGCAGGTCGTTGGCGATTTTCATCAGCGCCACGGCCAGGGTTTTCAACGCGCCGGAGAGGGTGGTCAGCGGTTCGTGCCCGGCCAGCGCGGCAAATTTGTTCGGCGCAGTGACGAAAGGCAGGCCCGACAACGCCGCCAGTTCAGCGGCAATCGCCTCGCCAAAACCATGCGGCGAATTCAGCCCGGTGCCGACTGCGGTGCCGCCCTGTGCCAGTTCGCAAACGGCTGGCAATGAGGCGCGAATCGCTCGCTCGGCGTAATCCAGTTGCGCTATGAACCCGGACACTTCCTGACCGAAGGTGATCGGCGTGGCGTCCATCATGTGCGTGCGGCCGGTCTTCACCAGTTTCATGTGGCGGGCGGCCAGTTCGGCGAGGCCGCCGGACAACTCGGCAATCGCCGGCAGCAGTTGTTCCTGCACGGCGCGGGCGGTGGCGATGCTCATGGCCGTGGGGAAGCAGTCGTTGGAACTCTGCGAGCGGTTCACGTGATCGTTCGGGTGCACCGGCGTCTTGCCGCCGCGTGGGTTGCCGGCCAGTTCGTTGGCGCGGCCGGCGATCACTTCATTGACGTTCATGTTGCTCTGGGTGCCGCTGCCGGTCTGCCAGACCACCAGTGGAAACTGGTCGTCGTGCTGGCCGTCGAGGACTTCGTCGGCAGACTGTTCGATCAGGCGGGCGATGTCCGCGGGCAGATCACCGTTGCGGTCGTTGACCCGGGCCGCGGCTTTCTTGATCAGGGCCAGGGCGTGCAGCACCGGCAGCGGCATGCGTTCCTGTCCGATGGCGAAGTTGATCAGCGAGCGTTGCGTCTGAGCACCCCAGTAAGCGTCGTCCGGGACCTCGATCTGGCCCAGGCTGTCGGTTTCGATACGGCTCATCGTGCACACTCCTGTTGGTCTGTTTGCGCAGTTTAGGCCCGGTTCGGCCCAGGTGGTTCCATCAACCCGATTGTTGACCGGTAAAACCCGGTCAATCAAGCGCCGCAAGGCCCGGGGGTTGAGCCGCAGCGATTTTTAGGCGCAGAATGGCCCCCCTTGGGGTTTTACCTCGCCTGCTAGAAAAGGAAACTCGATGACTCGTCTTCGTGCCATCTGCACCGCGGTTGCACTGGTTTGCGCCAGCGGCCAGGTGCTTGCCGATACCGCCAGCCACAACGCCAGTGCCGAAGCTTTCCTGACCCTGGCACACGCTGACAAACTGGGCACTCCGGTGTACATGCAAGTGCAGCAGATGTTTGCCCAGCGTTTTGAACAGACCAAAGCCCCGGAAGCCAAGAAAGCCGTACTGGAAACCTACCAGGCCAAGGCCAACGCTGCGCTGGACCAGGCCATTGGCTGGAACAAGCTCAAGCCTGACATGGTCAAGCTCTACACCAGCAACTTCAGCGAATCCGAGCTGAAAGACCTGGTCGCGTTCTACCAGTCGCCACTGGGCAAGAAAGTCCTGGAAAAAATGCCGCAGCTGACTCAGCAATCGGCCCAGATGACCCAGGCCAAGCTGGAAAGCGCAGTGCCTGTCGTCAACAAACTGTTGGATGACATGACCAATGAGCTGGCTCCGAAAGGCGCAGCTCCGGCCAAGAAGAAGTAATCAGCGGAGTTCGGTATGACCATGCAACAACGCATCGAATCGACGCTGGGCCTGTTACAGCCCGAGCATCTGCAAGTGCTGGATGAAAGCCACATGCACAGTCGCGGGTTACAGACCCACTACAAGGCTGTGGTGGTCAGCGCGCAGTTCGAAGGCTTGAACCGGGTCAAGCGCCACCAGAAAGTCTACGGCACGCTCGGCGAGCTGATGGGCGAGTTCCATGCGTTGGCGCTGCACACCTACACCCCGCAGGAATGGGCAGAGATCGGCGCCGCCCCGGCGTCGCCGACCTGTGCTGGCGGTAGCAAGCACTGATAGATCTGCCGGCTTTTGTAGTGAGGGAGTATTGGGTGAGGGGCTGTTGTGGTGAGGGGATTTATCCCCGTTGGGTTACGAAGTAGCCCCAAAACCCTTCAATCCCTTTTCTCCAGTTGAACCTCCGTTATCGGATTTACGACTGCTGCGCAGCCGAACGGGGATAAATCCCCTCGCCACAGAGTTTCGACAGATCCTAAAACCATCGTGTTTTTGCTAGAATCCGCAACGCGCCGCTAACCCGGCGCGTTTTTTTTCGTATCCGGTTCACCCTTTACGAGGGTAGCCACCTGGAGAAACACCCATGACACAACCGATTGTCGTGGCGGCACTGTATAAGTTCGTCACCCTCGAAGATTACGTCGCCCTGCGCGAGCCATTGCTGCAAGCGATGGTCGACAACGACATCAAAGGCACCCTGCTGATCGCCGAAGAAGGCATCAACGGCACGGTTTCCGGCAGTCGCGAAGGCATTGATGGCCTGCTGGCCTGGCTGAAGAACGACCCGCGCATGATCGACATCGATTACAAAGAATCGTATTGCGACGATCAGCCGTTCTACCGCACCAAGGTCAAGCTCAAGAAAGAGATCGTCACCCTCGGCGTCGAAGGCGTGGACCCGAATAAAAAGGTCGGCACCTACGTTGATCCGCAAGACTGGAACGCGTTGATCAGCGACCCGGAAGTGCTGTTGATCGACACGCGCAACGATTACGAAGTGTCGATTGGCACCTTCGAAGGCGCCATTGATCCGAAAACCACCAGTTTTCGCGAATTCCCCGATTACATCAAAGCTCACTTCAACCCGGCCGTGCACAAGAAAGTCGCGATGTTCTGCACCGGCGGCATTCGTTGTGAGAAAGCCTCGAGCTACATGCTCACCGAAGGCTACGAAGAGGTTTACCACCTCAAGGGTGGCATTCTGAAGTACCTCGAAGAGGTGCCGCAGGAAGAGACCAAATGGCAGGGCGACTGCTTCGTCTTCGACAACCGCGTGACCGTGCGTCACGATCTCAGCGAAGGCGACTACGATCAATGTCATGCCTGCCGCACACCGGTCAGCGTTGAAGATCGCACCTCCGAGCATTACGTGGCCGGCATCAGTTGCCCGCACTGCTGGGACAAGCTGAGCGAGAAGACTCGCCGCAGCGCCATTGATCGGCAGAAGCAGATCGAACTGGCCAAGGCGCGCAACCAGCCGCACCCGATCGGCTACAACTATAAGCAAGCATCCTCCGAGGTCTGAACCATGTCTGCGCGCCTGCTCTATGTGATGGACCCGATGTGTTCCTGGTGCTGGGGGTTTGCTCCGGTGGCCAAGGCTCTGGTCGAGCAGGCTCAGGCGGCGGGTGTCGAGTTGCATCTGGTGGTCGGCGGACTGCGCACCGGCAGCGGTGCGGCACTCGAACCGACCACCCGACGCTACATTCTCGAACACTGGCAAGCGGTCACCGAGGCCACTGGCCAGCCGTTCAAGCTTGAGGGCGCGTTGCCTGACGGTTTTGTCTACGACACCGAACCGGCCTGCCGCGCAATCGTCACTGCGCGCAGCCTTGCGCCGGATTGCGCTTGGAAACTGGTCGGGCTGATCCAGCAAGCGTTTTACGCCGAAGGCCGCGACGTAACCCAGGCCAGCGTGCTGGTGGAATTGGCTGAACAGGCGGGCGTGCCGCGTATCGAATTTGCCGCTTTGTTCGATCATGCCGATCAACACAACGCGACCCAGGCTGATTTCAGTTGGGTGCAGGATCTGGGCATTGCCGGGTTCCCGACTCTGCTTGCCGAGCGCAATGGTCAACTGGCGTTGCTGACCAACGGCTATCAACCGCTCAGCGAACTCTCGCCGCTGCTTGGCCGCTGGCTGGAGCGCGCAGCCTGTGCCTGACCTGGCCGATGACACGCCAGCCGTAAAGCGTGTCGACCGGCTGAGCTGGGCAGAAGTCCGGCGCTTGGCACTGCATCATAAAAAATCCCTGTGGATCGCCAACGGCGTGGCCGTATTGGCGACGCTGTGCAGCGTGCCGATTCCGTTGCTGCTGCCATTGCTGGTCGATGAAGTCCTGCTCGGCCATGGCGATTCAGCGCTGAAAGTGATGAACCAGGTGCTGCCGGGTATGTGGCAGCAGGCGGCCGGTTATATCGGTCTGATGCTGGTCGTTACCCTGACCCTGCGTTGCAGCGCGTTGTGTTTTGGTGTGTTGCAGGCGCGGCTGTTTGCGCGGTTGGCCAAGGACATCGTCTATCGCATTCGCGTGCGCCTGATCGAACGCTTGAAGCGAATTTCCCTCGCCGAATACGAAAGCCTCGGCAGCGGCACGGTGACCACGCATCTGGTCACCGATCTGGATACCCTCGACAAGTTCGTCGGCGAAACCCTCAGCCGTTTCCTGGTGGCGATGCTGACGTTGGTCGGTACCGCCAGCATTCTGATGTGGATGCACTGGAAACTGGCATTGCTGATTCTGCTGTTCAACCCGCTGGTAATCTACGCCACAGTGCAGTTGGGCAAACGGGTCAAACACCTGAAGAAGCTGGAGAACGACAGCACTGCGCGCTTCACTCAGGCATTGAGCGAAACCCTCGATGCGATCCAGGAAGTGCGCGCCGGCAATCGTCAGGGATTCTTCCTCGGACGGCTCGGTTTGCGGGCGCAGGAAGTGCGCAATTACGCGGTCAATTCGCAGTGGAAAACCGATGCCTCCAACCGCGCCAGCGGCTTGCTGTTCCAGTTCGGCATCGACATCTTCCGTGCGGCAGCGATGCTTACCGTGCTGTTTTCCGATCTGTCGATTGGGCAGATGCTCGCGGTGTTCAGTTACCTGTGGTTCATGATCGGCCCGGTCGAACAACTGCTGAACCTGCAATACGCCTATTACGCGGCGGGCGGGGCGCTGACGCGAATCAACGAACTGCTGGCGCGGGCTGATGAGCCGCAATACCCGGGCGGCATCGATCCGTTCAAGGGGCGCGACACCGTTGGCATCGAAGTGCAGGGCCTGAGCTTTGGCTATGGTGATGAACTGGTGCTGGATCAGATGAACCTGTCTATCGCTCCGGGTGAAAAGGTTGCGATTGTCGGTGCCAGCGGCGGCGGTAAAAGCACTCTGGTGCAACTGCTGTTGGGTCTGTACACGCCATTGGCCGGGACCATCCGTTTTGGTGGTTCGACGCAACAGGAAATCGGCCTTGAGACCGTGCGCGAAAACGTCGCCGTTGTGCTGCAGCATCCGGCGCTGTTCAACGATACAGTGCGCGCCAACCTGACCATGGGCCGGATGCGCAGCGACGAAGACTGCTGGCAGGCGCTGCAAATCGCGCAGATGGAGGCGACCATTCGCGCCCTGCCTGATGGTCTGGACAGTATCGTCGGGCGCTCTGGCGTGCGCTTGTCCGGCGGCCAGCGGCAACGGCTGGCGATTGCACGGATGATCCTCGCCGAGCCGAAAGTGGTGATTCTCGACGAGGCCACCTCGGCCCTCGACGCCGCCACCGAATACAATCTGCATCAGGCCATGGCGCGGTTCCTCAGTGGCCGCACCACGCTGATCATTGCCCATCGCCTGTCGGCGGTGAAGCAGGCGGATCGGGTGTTGGTGTTCGACGGCGGTCAAGTGGCCGAGGACGGCGATCACCAGCAACTGATCGCCGATGGCGGGCTGTACGCCAAGCTCTACGGCCATTTGCAGCGGATGTAATCAGCTCCAGAGCACCTGCAGCGCGTTCTCCCCGCCATCGTGGCCGAACTGCTTCATTACCAGCGAACATGATTCGCACGGGCGCATGGTCGTCGCGATGTCGACCGAGCGTATTTCCGTGGTGTCGGGATATTTGTCGCGGATGACCCTGATCAGTTTGCTTTCACTGTCGAGCGAAGTCGGTCGGACGGTTTGTGCCGGCTGATAGGTTTTCAGATCCTTGATGGTCAGCGGCACGGCCAGCAGTTGACCTTGTTCCGTCACCTCCAGTGACGTTTTCGGGAAGGCTGCGCTGTAATCGACGTTGATGTAGGTGGTCTGACCGATCCGCACATGATTGGCGCCCATGTGCCGAAACAACGGCAAGCGCTGGGTGCTGCCCTGTGCACCGGAAACGCTGACATAGATTTCCCGCTGGCCACTGGCGGTGGTGACCTCGGCGTAGGCGATGTTGCGGGCGTTGACCGGTCGTTCGCGCATGGGCAACAGGTTCTGCAGTTTTTGCATGCTGCCGTCGATGCGTAGCGCCGCGTTGGCATTGGCCGGTTGAATCGTCGGTGACAAAAACAGCGTGTCGAAAATTTCAGCGGTTTTCTGCCGAAAGGCTTCCGGCGCTTCCTTGCTGCGCGCCCACGTGACGGCACCCTCAGGCAAGCGAGTGACGATCATTCGGGTCGAATGATCGAACATCAAGGCTTCGCCCGGGCTGGTGTCGACCTTCAGCCATTTCATGTTGTTCGCGGGGCGCGTGCTGGTGCCGAGAGGAATGGCGATCTGCTCCATGGTTAGCATGGCGCGCTGCACCGATTCGAGACCATGGATGCGCACCATGTTGTTGGCGTTCAGTGATCCGGTATAAACGGTCAGCAGTTCTGCGCCGAGCGTACCGTCTGTCAGTTCAGCGCTCGTCAGGCGATTGAAGGTCAGTTGTTTGCCGGGGATTTGCCCTTGGCGCAGGCTCGACAGATAGTATTCATGGCTGTTGATCCGAAAAAACACGTGGGAGGCTGAATCGTCGATGGCCTGTACCAGAATTGCGCCAACCTGATGTGAATCGTCGAGCCCGTCGTACGATCCACCGGTCTTGATCCGGGCATAGATGCCTTTGCGAAACTGCAGCGTGGCCTCGATTTTTTGTCTGGGCACCAGTCTGCCGTCACGGAAGCCGAGGGGGGCGAGTTCGCCGGTGAACAGGGACGGCCGATTATTGACGATTCGATAAAGCTTGCCATCGACCGCGAGGAACGTCCCTTCATGACGGCCCATGCTGACCGGTTCCGAGACCCGTTCGCCGAACCATGGCGCATAGCCTCTTTCCTTGTCGATCGCGCCGAGGGCCGGGGTCGGCGCGGGGTCGTCGGTGACATAGCTGACACGACAATCGCTGCGCCCCGGCGCTCGTCGAATCCGGCATGGCAGCAGTGTCCACTGGCGACTGTCATCGAGCAGATCAACCCGGCACAGCTCATCGCCGTCGAGTCGATAGGGCACATCGTCGATCATTACCGTGGTGCGTCCACCGGCCTCGGGCAGGTGTTGCACGCGTGACTTTTCCGACAGTTCGATGACGAGCTGATCGTCGTTTTTTTTCACGCCGCTGTAGTGGGAGCGCCCCGGTGAAAAATCGTGATCGAGTTGCGTCAGTCGAGGGCCGTAAGGGCGGTTGGACTGCGGATCGAGTAGATGGTACCTGGAGCCGCTGGCCGAAACGTTGCGCACCGGAACGTCGTCAATGCCTTTGACCACTGCGAGCTGGTCAGCATGGCCCAGTGGTTTCCAGCGGCCGGCGTCAAGTGACTGCGGCAAGCTATGCAACAGATCATATTCAGCGATTCTGCCTGCCTGCTTTTTCAGGCGCATTAGCGCACGATTTTCCAGATGGCCCACAGCACGCACGACTCCGCGTAATCCGCGCCCCCCAAGCTTCAGCAGCGCGGGCGCAGAGTCCAGCGGGTTGAAGTTGCGCAAACTGGAAATCAGCAGGGTTTTCGACAATTGAGCGATGCGTGGAAGCACCACACGAATGGCCATTTTCCCTGCTACCGCTGCCAGGCGAATGCTGCCCGCGACGAACTTGCCCAGAGGAATCGCGAACGAAACGATATCGAGCAACAGGCCGAGTATGCCCAGCACCCGTTTGCCGGAATTGTCCGATTGCAGGTCTTCGAGGCTGCCCCAGAACGGGATGAACCCCTTGAGGGCATGGGTCCAGTGATTTCCGTTGTTATCACGCTCGAAACCGGTATCTCCCCATGCTTCGCTGCGCAGCGTCTGTTCATCGACATAGAACAAGTGAGTAGCAACAAACGCGGCGATCTGGCCGGTTCGCGCCGAAGTAAAGGTAAGGTTCGGCAAACTGTCGTGATGGGCCTGCGGGATCGAAGATGGGCTCAAGGCTTCACCCAGAGGTTCAAGGATCGCCACGCACCTTGCGTCCTTTTTGGGTATCGAGCCGGTTTCGTGTGCGTCCCGATCGAGTGGCAGGGGGCGGCCGACGATGCGGGTAATGCTCTGGCCGCGGGTTCTTCCGCGCTTTGGGGGAAGCGCTGACAACAGCAAACCACCGATATGCGAGAGCGTCAGCTTCGGGCATTTACGTATTACACCGGCACGGGGCAGGCACTCGTAGAAACGCGGCTGCCCCAGATAAGTGACCTGCAGTATGAAGCCCATGCGGGCCCTGTAAGGCAGTATGTTTTCTGCGGTTTCGAGGTGGGCCGGAATGTGGCGTGTCTTATCCCTGAGGCTGTGAATTTTCACTTCACCATGCTCCAGTGCCCGACGATCGTCCCACGGCAATGTGACCAGCTGGCTTTTGATCAAATATTCATAGGCGTTTCTGGTCTTGGCCAGATAGTCATTGAATTGCTGATCGAACAGCGTCTTGATATCGGGCAACGTACAGTTATGCGGGAAACGCGAAAGCGGTTGCCCCGGTCTTTCATTGCTGACAAAGCCGCTACTCAGCTTCCGCTCTGCGGACAGACTGAGCCATTCACTGGCGCGTCTGCCATCGCTGCTGACGTACCACCGGGTATCGGGCGTCAGGCCACCGGATGCATAGATTTCCAGCAGCGGCCAGGTGGGCAGTGCCACATCCGGGGTGTCGAAAATACTGCGTCGGGCGCGACTGGCCGGTCGATGATGGTGGCGCTTCAACTTAATGGTGGTGTGGTCGTACAGGCCGCTTGTCAGTGCCCGTTCCAGTTCGCGTTTTGCCAGTGACAAACGTTGCGGCGGATCGACATCCAGCAGCAGGACCGCCTTGTTCAGTCGGGTCCGGTGGTCCTCCAGACGTTGCACCGCGTGTTGCCCGGTCTGCAGTTCGTCCAAAGGCCCGATCGTACCGGTCGCCAGCGCCCAGGTCAGTGCCGCCGGAGCGCGTGTCATTGCTATCAAGACCTGTAATTCGGGAGTGGCATTTTCGCTTTTCTTCAGGGGCAAATCGGTCAACTGTTGAAAGGTCAGATACTGCAACGACTCAGGATCGAGTGCGTGGGCGAGGTGGGCTCCATGCACGAAATTGACCCAGACCACCGAGGAGGCGTATGGCAGATCCTCTGGAATGTCACGCACCTGAAGCTCAACGGAAAATTGCGTCAGGCAGATGTTTCCCAGCAACGCCTTTTCGATTGGCGTCGACACTCGATCCGAGTCTTCAAGATGTTGCAAAAAGTCCCGCTGAATGGCGGTGTAGCTTTTCCCGTAGTTGGCGCGTTGCTCCATGGTAAAGCCGGCCAGATCGGTCGGACTGTCATGGCGAGGCAGGTCATACCACAGACGCAAGACATCCAGCAGCAGGTGTGTCCCGACGTCCGGGGCTGTTTGCTCCCCGGGTTCGGCACCGTACCAAGCCAGGGCTTTCAGCAGGAGCAGGCCAAGATCACGAGCTTTTGGCGTACCAAGCAGACGCTCCAGGCAGGCGAAAGGCTGGCGCTCAAGTTGTCTGGGCGTTAACGGCGGAGCCACCTCGCTGGCCAGGCAGTCGATTGCCGACAGGGTTTTGCCCGTGAGCCAATCGCCAATCAGGTCGTGGACGGTGGTTTTGTCGTCGTCAGTCATCAGAATCGCAGGCGCCGAATGAAGATTCAGCCGATGGCGCGCGCGTTGCTCTTCAACTTCGTCGATCAGTCGGGTCAGTGCATCTGCATCTTGCGTTCGCGGTAGTGTGAACCCGGACTCACTCAGCAACTGCGAAAGCGGCAGCAACCTGTCGGAACGCAGGTGTGCGCCTATACTCAGCAATGCTCGTTGAAACCGGCGAATCTTTTCTGGCGCTTTGGTCACATCCTTGATGATGTAGCTGGCATCACTTTGATCACGACGACTGCTGGTGAACCGGCACTGGTTGGCCACCGCACTGACGTGCGTCAGCTGCCCGCTGGATGCTTGCAATTGCTGGGTTAAAAGTGCGTCGCCCGCATCCTCGAACAGCGCCTGCAGGAGTGTTTGCGCGAGGTTGTGCGCTATGCCGAGGCGCGAGTCGGGTTCGGGCGAAAGGTAAAAGTTGTCGAGATCAGTGGAGGCTGCCTGTACGGCCCGCAATCCAGTCACCAGCGCACGGTATTCTGTCTGTTGTGCGGTATGGCGTTGCAGCGGGGATATCGGTGTTTGCATGGGATAACAGCTCTGGAATGGTCGTGAGCCGTCAGTGTCGAAGTATCGTGTGCACTCGGTGCGGTACATATGTATCGCGCGATGCAGTGTCTTGGCTTGCCGTAAGGAGGAACGCCCCCTAGGCTAGCTCTAGCGGTCTCCTCTTACGATGGCAGTGCGTGCGCAAAAGGACCTCATGAAGCAAAAAAGGACTCTCGGAACGCCACGGCTGTTGGGCATCGTCTGGCCATTTATTGCCGTTGTGTTATTTCAGGCGTTATTGGGGGGCGTGAGTCTTTACGTCCTGTCAGCCGTACGCGGCTATGTCGCTGGCGAAAGTCTTTGGTCCAAGGGCCAGAAAGACGCCATCTATTACCTCAATCTTTATGCCGACAGCCGTGACGAGGCGATTTTCCTCAAATACAAGGACGCGATTGCGGTGCCGCAGGGCGGACATCAATTGCGCCTGGCACTCGACCATCAACCGCCGGATCTGCAAGCAGCACGCGAAGGCATTCTCAAGGGAGGCAATCATCCGGACGATGTTTCGAGCCTGATCTGGCTGTACCTCAACTTCCGTCATTTCAGTTATCTGGAAACTGCCATCGATCGCTGGACGGTGGGCGATGCCTATCTGGTCGAGTTGGACAACGTCGCCCGCGAGATGCACCAGGGCATCAGCGAGAATGCCGCGACCCCGGCCGACATCCACCGCTGGAAGGAACAGATCTTTGCCATCAACGACGGCGTGACCCCGGCGGCGAAAGCGTTCAGTGATGCCTTGGGCGAAGGCTCGCGGATGATTCTGAGGTTGTTGCTGTTCACCAACCTGGCGACAGCGGCGGGGCTGATCCTGCTGGCGCTGTTGCGCACCCATAAGCTGCTCAAGCAACGCCATGCCTTTGCCGAGGCGCTGCAACTGGAGAAGGATCGCGCGCACATCACCTTGCAGTCGATTGGCGATGGTGTGATCACCACCGACGTCAGTGGTGCAATTGAGTACATGAACCCTGCCGCCGAAGCGATGACCCACTGGAAGGCCGAACAGGCTGCCGGTTTGCCGTTGGCGGCGCTGTTCAACCTGCTGGATGACAATGCCCAGGCCGAGGGGCTGACCCTGATCGAGCACATTCTCAGCGGCGGGCTCAGTGGCGGCAGCGAGCATTCCAAACTGATTCAACGACTGGATGGCAGCACCGTGTCAGTCAATCTGGTGGGCGCACCGATCCGCCATGCCGACAAGGTCAGCGGCACCGTGCTGGTGCTGCATGATATGACTCAGGAGCGGCAATACATCGCCAATCTTTCGTGGCAGGCGACCCATGATGCGCTGACCGGGCTGGCCAATCGCCGCGAGTTCGAATATCGCCTGGAGCAGGCGCTGCACAACCTGACGCGTCAGGTCGGGCGGCATGCCTTGATGTTCCTTGATCTCGACCAATTCAAACTGGTCAACGACACCTGCGGTCATGCTGCCGGTGACGAACTGTTGCGGCACATCTGTGCGCTGTTGCAGTCCGGTCTGCGCGAAGGCGACACGCTCGCGCGGCTCGGTGGTGACGAGTTCGGCATTCTGCTGGAGAACTGTGCACCAGAGGCGGCGGAAAAAATTGCCGAAATTTTGCGGCAAACCGTGCAGAACCTGCACTTCGTCTGGAAGGGCCGGCCATTCCTGACCACCGTGAGTATCGGTCTGGTGCACATCGCCCAGACACCGACCACCCTTGAAGCTTCGCTGCGCGCCGCTGATATGGCCTGCTACATGGCCAAGGAAAAGGGCCGCAATCGGGTGCAGGTCTACCACGCCGATGATTCGGAATTGTCTCTGCGCTTCGGCGAAATGGCCTGGGTTCAGCGCCTGCACATGGCGCTGGAAGAAAACCGCTTCTGTCTGTACGCCCAGGAAATCGCTCCGCTGGGCGCTGCTCCAGGGGGCGGCGGCCACATCGAAATCCTCTTGCGCCTGCATGATGAAGCCGGACGTATGATTCTGCCCGACAGTTTCATTCCGGCGGCAGAGCGTTATGGCCTGATGAGTCAACTGGATCGCTGGGTAGTCGAGAATGTTTTTAAAGTAATTACCCAATGTATAAACGAAGAGCGCGAAGGCCCTTTGGCAATGTGTGCGATTAATCTTTCAGGCATTACTATCGGAGATGACGCGTTCTTGCACTTCCTGCGTGAACAGTTTGTTAACTACGCTATACCGCCTGAAATGATTTGTTTTGAAATCACCGAAACCAGTGCTATTGCGAATCTAGGAAGTGCAATTCGATTTATTAACGAACTCAAAGGCTTAGGTTGTTACTTCTCACTGGATGACTTTTGCGCCGGTATGTCTTCGTTCGCTTATCTGAAACATTTGCCTGTAGACTTCCTGAAGATCGACGGGAGTTTCGTAAAGGATATGCTGGACGACCCGATTAACCGCGCTATGGTCGAAGTGATCAATCACATCGGGCATGTCATGGGTAAACAGACCATTGCCGAGTTTGTTGAGACGGCCCAGATCGAGCAAGCATTGCTTGAAATTGGGGTGGATTACGCTCAGGGTTATGTCATCGAACGCCCGCAATTGTTTACCTGCGACAGTTTGCAAAGTCGGCCCGCCAGACCGCAGCCGTTGTTATTCAAAGCGCCTGGCACGTTCCGTTGAAGTCTTTCGCCGATCCTTACAATCACAAATCAAAAGGAGCCGAACAGTGATCGACACATTCAACCGAACCGGACCACTCATGGAAGCTGCAAGTTACCCCGCCTGGGCACAACAGCTCATTCAGGATTGCAGCGAGAGCAAACGCCGGGTTGTCGAACATGAACTCTATCTGCGCATGCGTGATAACAAACTCAGCGCCAAGACCATGCGTCAATACTTGATCGGCGGCTGGCCGGTCGTCGAACAATTCGCCTTGTACATGGCGCAAAACCTGACCAAGACCAAATTTGCCCGCCATCCGGGTGAAGACATGGCGCGGCGCTGGCTGATGCGCAACATCCGCGTCGAACTCAATCATGCCGATTACTGGCTGAACTGGAGCCGTGCCCACGGCGTGAGTCTGGAAGATTTGCAGGCGCAACAAGTGCCGCCCGAGTTGCACGCGCTGAGTCACTGGTGCTGGCACACCAGTTCGGCGGATTCACTGATCGTCGCCATTGCCGCCACCAACTACGCAATTGAAGGCGCGACCGGCGAGTGGTCGGCGCTGGTCTGCTCCACGGGCGTCTATGCCGCAGCGTTTCCGGAAGAGGATCGCAAGCGCGCGATGAAGTGGCTGAAGATGCACGCCCAGTATGACGATGCGCATCCGTGGGAGGCGCTGGAGATCATCTGCACGCTGGTCGGGATGAACCCGAGCAAGGCATTGCAGGCAGAACTGCGCCAGGCCGTGTGCAAGAGTTATGACTACATGCACCTGTTTCTTGAGCGCTGCATGCAACTGGAGACGGCTGATCGGGCGCTTCACGGGCGCGAGCGGCGGGCGTTGGTCGAGAGCTGATTAACCGGCCATAAAGCCAATGTGGGAGCGAGCTTGCTCGCGAAAGCGGACTGTCAGTCAACTCATCGTTGAATGGCAGATCACATTCGCGAGCAAGCTCGCTCCCACAGTAGTTTTGTGTTGTTGCTGAAAGCCTAGCCCGCCATTGCCAGGCGATTACGACCTTCGCGCTTGGCCACGTACAGCGCGTTATCGGCGCGACGCAGCAGGCTGTCGGCAGACTCGCCCGGCAGCAGGTTCGAACAGCCGAGGCTTACCGTGAGTTCGATCAACTGGCCATTGGCGTTGTATTCAGCGGCTTGCGCAGCATGGCGCAAGCGTTCACCGACCATCGCCGCAGCCTCGCGGCCGGTGTTCGACAGCAGGATCAGAAACTCTTCCCCGCCATAACGAAACACCATGTCGACGTTGCGCAACTGACCCTTGATCGATGCTGCAACGGCTTTGAGCACGATATCTCCGGCGCTGTGGCCGTGACTGTCGTTGACCCGTTTGAAGTGGTCGATATCCAGCATCAACACCGACAGCGGCTGCAAATGCCGGCGCGACATCTCGATCTCGCGTTGCAGCGTTTGCTCCATGGCAATGCGGTTGCCGGTCCCGGTCAGCGGGTCACGCAGCGCGCTTTGTGTGGCGGCGCGATAGAGCAGGGCATTGCGCATCGGGTACAGCAATGCCGAGAGCAGCGATTCGAGGTTGCCTTGCTCCAGATCGCTGAAGCGTTGATTGCGACGGAAGATCACCACGCCCATGTGCTCACCTTCGTGGCTCAGGCTGTAGCTGACCGAATGATGACCGCGTGCCCCGAACTCCAGACGCAGGTCGCTGCCCTGATGCTCGTAGCTCAAGGCATCAAGCGGCACGAGGCGCTGAACTTCGCGGAAAAACAGACCGAGGATTCGTTGTGGCTCAAGGCTGGTTTGCAGTTGCAGGCTCAGTTGCTGGCGCAATTGCGCAAGACTGGTCGGACGCTCCAGAAGCGGAGGTTGTTGACCAAAGCCCAGGCGTTGCAATTTGGCACTGTCGAAGTCAATTGCATTGGTCTGGGAGGGTGATTTCATGTGGCGTGAGCCCCTAAGCACTAAGTCTGTCTTACAGGCTGGGTGAGAGCGGCTATGGGCTGCGCGTCGTACTGATCCATCAGTCCCGTAGGACGTTTGGCGTAAGTCTAGTCTGCCTGATGTCGATTAGTAAGCTATCGATTCAGGCGTCGCCCCATTGCCATCACGCGGCATGCTGTGAAGAAATTTAGAGCGAAAGTCGTGCCATTTGTTTCAAGTTTATTAAAGTCGTTATAAATCAATCGATTGAAGATTGATGGCTTTAATCTGCGCTGGTTATTTGACTAGGCTGTGCTGGTTTTGTGCGGCAATTGCTTGCCGCGACGGGAAACCGCCACGGCAACAAAAGCGACGTATGGCATTACTGGGCGTTGAATGCCTGACCGTTGATGCCGGTGCTGTCCGGGCCCATCAGGTACAGGTAGACCGGCATGATTTCTTCCGGTGTCGGGTTGTTCAGCGGGTTTTCGCCCGGGTAAGCCTGGGCGCGCATGCTGGTGCGGGTGGCGCCCGGGTTGATGCTGTTGGAGCGTACCGGCGCGACGGTATCGACTTCATCGGCAAGGGTTTGCATCAGGCCTTCGGTGGCAAACTTCGACACGCCATAAGCGCCCCAGTAAGCACGACCCTTACGGCCGACGCTGCTGGAGGTGAACACCACCGAAGCATCCTGCGAGAGCTTGAGCAGCGGCAGCAGGGTGCTGGTCAGCATGAACATCGCGTTGACGTTGATCTGCATGACGCGCATGAAGTTTTCGCCCGACAGCTGTTCGATCGGCGTCCGTGGACCAATGATCGAGGCGTTGTGCAGCAGTCCGTCGAGGTGGCCGAATTCGGTTTCGATCATCGCTGCCAGCTCATCGTACTGATGGGGCAGGGCGGTCTCGAGGTTGAACGGAATCACCGCTGGCTGCGGGTGGCCGGCGGCTTCGATTTCGTCGTAGACCTGACTCAGATTGGCTTCGGTCTTGCCCAGCAGCAGTACGGTGGCGCCGTGGGCCGCGTAGGTCTTCGCGGCAGCCGCGCCGATGCCACGTCCGGCACCGGTGACCAGAATGACCCGATCCTTGAGCAATTCGGGGCGAGCGGAGTAATCAAACATAAAAACCTCACAATCCATTAATAGCTAAAAGATCGCAGCCTGCGGCAGCTCCTACAGATCATCACAACCGGTAGGAGCTGCCGCAGGCCGCGATCTTTTGACGTTGGTCAGCAACTGCAAAGCGCGCTGTCCAGCACCTTGCGCAGCTCCAGCGGGTGATCCACCACCACATCCGCACCCCAATGCCGTGGGTTGTCGTCCGGATGGATGTAGCCAAAGGTCACGGCGCAGGTCTTGGTCCCGGCATCGCGACCGGACTCGATATCACGCAGATCATCGCCCACAAACAAAACGGTCGATGGATCCAGATCAAGCATCTTGCACGCAAGGATCAGCGGCTCCGGGTCCGGTTTGCTGTTCTTCACGTGGTCCGGGCAGATCAGCAGCGCCGAGCGTTCGGCCAGCCCCAATTGCTGCATGATCGGCTCGGCAAAGCGCAACGGCTTGTTGGTCACCACACCCCAGATCAGGTTGGCTTTTTCGATATCGGCCAACAACTCGGCCATGCCATCGAACAGTTTGCTGTGCACCGCGCAGCCGACCAGATAACGCTCGAGGAACTCCAGACGCAACTCTTCGAAACCCGGCGATTCCGGGTCCATCGAAAACGTCACCGCGACCATGGCCTTGGCGCCACCGGAAATCTCGTCACGGATGTGCTTGTCGTTGATCGGCGGCAAACCACGATCCGCGCGCATCGCCTGGCAGATAGCGATGAAGTCCGGCGCGGTGTCGAGCAGGGTGCCGTCCATGTCGAAAAGGACTGCTCTGATGGCCATCGGCTTACTCCTCGCGCAGGGTCTGGATCATGTAGTTGACGTCCACGTCCGAGGCCAGCTTGTAGTGCTTGGTCAGCGGGTTGTAGGTCAAACCGATGATGTCCTTGACGGTCAGGCCGGCCATGCGGCTCCAGGCGCCTAGTTCGGACGGGCGGATGAATTTCTTGAAGTCGTGGGTGCCGCGTGGCAACAGCTTCATGATGTATTCAGCGCCGATGATGGCGAACAGGTACGCCTTCGGATTGCGGTTGATGGTCGAGAAGAACACTTGGCCGCCCGGCTTGACCATGCGGAAGCAGGCGCGGATCACCGACGATGGATCGGGTACGTGCTCAAGCATTTCCAGGCAGGTGACGACGTCGAACTGTTCGGGCATTTCTTCGGCCAGGTCTTCGGCGGTGATCTGCCGATATTCGACGCTGACACCCGATTCCAGCTGATGCAGTTGCGCAACGGCCAGCGGCGCTTCGCCCATGTCGATGCCCATGACGGTGGCGCCACGCTGGGCCATGGCTTCGCTGAGGATGCCGCCGCCGCAACCGACGTCGAGGACTTTCTTGCCGGCCAGATTGACGCGCTCGTCAATCCAGTTGACCCGCAGCGGGTTGATGTCGTGGAGCGGCTTGAACTCGCTTTCGCGATCCCACCAGCGATGCGCTAGGGCTTCGAATTTGGCGATTTCGGCGTGGTCGACGTTGCTCATGTTCATTTCCTCAAAACTTGAAAAATGCTGTAGTCCCGCAGTGTGCTGCGAGAGGTTTACGATTCGGTGTGGCCGCTGATGCGCTGGCCCCAGGCACGGGCGGTAGCGGCCAACTGTTGTTCATCCATACGTGTCAGTTGCCGGTCATCGAGCAGTTGCTTGCCGGCGACCCACAGGTGTTTCACGCAATCGCGGCCGGTGGCGTATATAAGCTGCGAAACCGGGTCATACACCGGTTGCTGCGCCAGCCCGGAAAGATCAAATGCGACGATGTCCGCCGCTTTACCGATCTCCAGCGAGCCAGTCTGCGCTTCGATCCCCAGCGCCCGTGCGCCGTTGAGCGTGGCCATGCGCAGGGCACGGTGGGCGTCGAGGGCGGTGGCCGAACCGGCTACGGCTTTGGCCAGCAGGGCGGCAGTGCGGGTTTCGCCGAGCAGATCGAGATCATTGTTGCTCGCCGCGCCATCAGTGCCGACTGCAACATTGACGCCAGCCTGCCACAAACGCTCGACCGGGCAAAAACCGCTGGCCAGCTTCAGGTTCGATTCCGGGCAATGGATCACGGTGGTGTTGCTTTCTACCAGCAACACCAGGTCGTCATCGCTGATCTGGGTCATGTGCACCGCCTGGAAGCGCGGCCCCAGCAGGCCCAGTCGGCCGAGGCGGGCCAGTGGTCGCTCGCCGCGTTGCTCCAGCGATTGCTGGACTTCGAACGCAGTTTCGTGGACGTGCATGTGGATCGGCGCGTCGAGCTCTTCGGCAATCACGCGGATTTTTTCCAGATTCTCGTCGCCCACGGTGTAGGGTGCATGAGGGCCGAAGGTGATCTTGATCCGTTCGTGATGCTTCAAGTCGCCGAACAGCTCGACGCCCTGACGAATGGCTTCATCGGCGTTGCTGGCGCCCGGGATCGGGAAATCGAGGATCGGAATCGCGATCTGCGCCCGGATACCGCTGTTGTGCACGCGTTCGCTGGCAACCTTGGGGAAGAAATACATGTCAGAGAAACAGCTGATGCCACCTTTGATCTGCTCGGCAATGGCCAGATCGGTGCCGTCACGCACAAAGTCTTCATCGACCCATTTGGCCTCGGCCGGCCAGATGTGATTTTCCAGCCAGGTCATCAGCGGCAGATCGTCTGCCAGGCCACGGAACAGCGTCATCGCCGCGTGGCCGTGTGCGTTGATCAGGCCCGGGGCGAGCAAAACATCCGGCAATTCGCGGATTTCAGTGGCGTTACACTTGAGCGCTTCGGCGCGCGGGCCGATAAACACGATGCGACCGTCACGGATGCCCAGGCCATGCTCCTTGAGCACAACGCCTGCGGGTTCGACGGGTACCAGCCAGGTCGGCAGCAATAATAAGTCGAGCGCAATGGCAGGTTTCGGCATCGAGGGTCGGTTCCAGTGCTTTTGTAAAGGATGGCGAAGTATACCCGAGCGTCTTCGCGGGGGGATCGCTATAATCGGCGGCTTTTGTTCATGAGTGCGGGGTTTGGGATGCGCGATCGACTGTTGGCTGCGGAGAAAGTTAAGGCCATCGATTGGCGTGACGGCGCGCTTTACCTGCTGGATCAGCGCATTTTGCCGTTCGAGGAAACCTGGATCGCCTATACCTGCGCTGCCGGTGTGGCTGAAGCCATTCGCTCGATGGTGGTGCGCGGTGCACCGGCCATTGGCATCAGCGCGGCCTACGGCATCGTCCTCGCGTTGCGTGCCCGACTGGCTGAAGGTGGCGATTGGTATGCGGCGCTGGAAGAGGATTTCGCCTTGCTGGCCGATTCGCGTCCAACAGCGGTCAACCTGTTCTGGGCGCTGGGCCGCATGCATGATCGGCTGGATCGACTGAAGGACAATGCCGATCCGCTGGCGGCGCTGGAAGCTGAAGCCATCGCGATTCACGAAAGTGATCGCGAAGCCAACCTGACCATGGCGCAGCTCGGCGTCGATCTGATCCGCAAGCATCAGGGCAACGCACAGGCGATTCTCACCCACTGCAACACTGGCGCACTGGCTACCGGCGGTTTTGGTACGGCGCTGGGGGTGATTCGTGCGGCGTTCCTTGAAGGCATGGTCGAGCGTGTTTATGCCGATGAAACCCGGCCGTGGCTGCAGGGTTCGCGTCTGACCGCGTGGGAATTGGCCAACGAAGGTATTCCGGTGACCCTGAACGCCGACTCCGCCGCTGCGCACATCATGAAAACCAAAGGCGTGACCTGGGTGATTGTCGGCGCCGACCGCATCACGGCCAACGGTGACGTGGCGAACAAGATCGGCACCTATCAACTGGCGGTCAACGCCATGCACCACGGCGTGCGGTTCATGGTGGTGGCACCGAGTTCGACCATCGACATGCATCTGGCCAGCGGCGACGACATTCCAATCGAAGAGCGCGACGGCAAAGAGTTGCTGGAGGTCGGCGGCAAGCGTGTCGGGGCTGATGTAGAGGCGTTCAACCCGGTGTTCGACGTGACGCCAGCGGATCTGATCGACGCGATCGTCACTGAAAAAGGCATCGTCGAGCGTCCGGATACCGCGAAGATGGCCCAGTTGATGTGCCGCAAACGCCTGCATTGATTGGCTGGAACGCCATCGCCAGCAGGCTGGCTCCCACAGAATCCGTGTCGATCACAAACCCTGTGGGAGCTAGCCTGCTAGCGATAAGGCCCTAAACGTCAATAAACATCCGTAATTCAGTCCTGAATTCTGCATTCCAACAAGCTCTGAGCTTCTCTCGTCCCCGTTAAGCCTGTCACCGGTCAACTTACTATGCTCCATGCGCATCTGGGGGATAGGTGCGTGGCGGCTCTTGTGATAACATCCGGCGTTTTCCGAGGCAGCCCCACGGGGTTGTCTTTACTGCGCAAATCCGGGATCAAACTCGTTGATTTGTCGTAAGTCGGAGCCAGGCATCGAGCCTGCCCCGACGAGCTTCGTTGCTCCCCTATGGATATGGCGAAGTTTCACCAGAAAAAGGAATCAGGCTTCTCATGGGCGAACTGGCCAAAGAAATCCTCCCGGTCAATATCGAAGACGAGCTGAAGCAGTCCTACCTCGACTACGCGATGAGCGTGATCGTCGGCCGTGCACTGCCGGATGCGCGCGATGGCCTCAAGCCCGTGCACCGTCGCGTACTGTTCGCGATGAGCGAGCTGGGCAACGACTTCAACAAGCCGTACAAGAAATCTGCCCGTGTTGTCGGCGACGTGATCGGTAAGTATCACCCGCACGGTGATACGGCGGTGTACGACACCATCGTCCGCATGGCCCAGCCTTTCTCCCTGCGCTACCTGCTGGTCGACGGTCAGGGCAACTTCGGTTCGGTCGACGGCGACAACGCTGCGGCCATGCGATACACCGAAGTGCGCATGACCAAGCTGGCGCACGAGCTGCTGGCCGACCTGCACAAGGAAACCGTGGACTGGGTGCCGAACTACGACGGCACCGAGATGATCCCGGCGGTGATGCCAACGCGCATCCCGAACCTGCTGGTCAACGGTTCCAGCGGTATCGCCGTGGGCATGGCGACCAACATCCCGCCGCACAACCTCGGTGAAGTCATCGACGGTTGCCTGGCGCTCATCGACAATCCCGAGCTGACTGTCGACGAACTGATGCAATACATCCCCGGTCCGGACTTCCCGACTGCCGCGATCATCAACGGTCGCGCCGGTATCATCGAAGCCTACCGCACCGGTCGCGGGCGCATTTACATGCGCGCTCGCTCGACTATTGAAGACATCGACAAGGTCGGTGGTCGTCAGCAGATCGTCATCACCGAACTGCCTTACCAGTTGAACAAGGCGCGTCTGATCGAAAAGATCGCCGAGCTGGTAAAAGAGAAGAAGCTGGAAGGCATCACCGAACTGCGCGACGAGTCCGACAAGGACGGTATGCGCGTCGTGATCGAACTGCGTCGCGGCGAAGTGCCTGAGGTGATCCTCAACAACCTCTACGCCCAGACCCAGCTGCAAGCCGTATTCGGTATCAACATCGTGGCCCTGATCGACGGCCGTCCGCGCATCCTGAACCTCAAGGATCTGCTGGAAGCCTTCGTTCGTCACCGTCGCGAAGTGGTTACCCGTCGTACCGTGTTCGAACTGCGCAAAGCCCGCGAACGTGGCCACATCCTGGAAGGTCAGGCCGTTGCCCTGTCGAACATCGACCCGGTCATCGCCCTGATCAAGGCTTCGCCGACGCCGTCGGAAGCCAAGGAAGCGCTGATCAAGACCGCGTGGGAATCTTCCGCCGTGGTCGCAATGGTTGAGCGTGCCGGTGCGGACTCTTGCCGTCCAGAGACTTTGGACGAGCAATACGGTCTGCGCGAAGGCAAGTACTTCCTGTCGCCAGAACAGGCGCAAGCCATTCTGGAACTGCGTCTGCACCGCTTGACCGGTCTGGAACACGAGAAGCTGCTGGCCGAGTATCAAGAGATCCTCAACCAGATCGGCGAGCTGATCCGCATCCTCAACAGCGCCGTGCGCCTGATGGAAGTGATCCGCGAAGAGCTGGAAGTGATCCGCGCCGAATACGGCGACGTGCGCCGCACCGAAATTCTCGATGCACGCCTCGACCTGACCCTGGGTGACATGATCCCGGAAGAAGAGCGCGTCGTGACCATCTCCCACGGTGGCTACGCCAAGACCCAGCCGCTGGCTGCGTACCAGGCTCAGCGTCGTGGCGGTAAAGGCAAATCGGCTACCGGCGTCAAGGATGAGGACTACATCGCTCACCTGCTGGTTGCCAACAGCCACACCACGCTGCTGCTGTTCTCCAGCAAAGGCAAGGTGTACTGGCTCAAGACCTACGAGATTCCGGAAGCGTCCCGCGCTGCCCGTGGTCGTCCGCTGGTCAACCTCTTGCCGCTGAGCGAGGGTGAATACATCACCACCATGTTGCCGGTCGATCTCGAAGCCATGAAGCGTCAGGCTGAAGAGGAAGAGGCTGAAGGCGTTGAGGCTGATGTAGAAGAAATCGAAAACAGCAACGAGACCGACGAAGAACGTCGTGCCCGTATCAAGGCTGCAGATCGCAAAAAAGCCCCGTTCATCTTCATGTCGACCGCCAACGGCACCGTGAAGAAGACGCCGCTGGTGGCCTTCAGCCGTCAGCGCAGCGTCGGTCTGATCGCGCTGGAGCTGGACGAAGGCGACATCCTGATCTCCGCTGCTGTCACCGATGGCGAGCAGGAAATCATGCTGTTCTCCGACGGCGGCAAAGTAACGCGCTTCAAGGAATCCGAAGTTCGCGCCATGGGCCGTACCGCTCGCGGTGTGCGTGGCATGCGTCTGCCAGAAGGGCAGAAGCTGATCTCCATGCTGATTCCAGAAGAGGGCAGCGAAATTCTCACTGCTTCCGCGCGCGGCTACGGCAAGCGTACGGCGATCACCGAGTTCCCTGAATACAAGCGTGGCGGTCAGGGCGTTATCGCCATGGTCAGCAACGAGCGTAACGGCCGTCTGGTCGGCGCGGTTCAGGTGCAGGACGGTGAAGAGATCATGCTGATCTCCGATCAGGGCACATTGGTGCGTACCCGTGTCGACGAAGTGTCGAGCCTGGGCCGTAACACCCAAGGTGTGACGCTGATCAAGCTGGCGAAGGATGAAACCCTGGTCGGGCTGGAGCGGGTTCAGGAGCCTTCGGAAATCGAAGGCGAAGAGCTTGAAGGTGAAGAGGGCGAAGAATTCGAAGGCACTGTCGTGATCGACGATGCTGTTGAAGACCAGCAACTCGACGCCGCAGCAGACGAAGAACCGCAAGAATAAGCGGACAACAAGGGGGCGGATGAAAATTCGCCCCCTTGTTATTTGTCCGGTATGAAATTTCGGCGCCCATGAAGATCCACATAAAATCAGCGCCGACTGATATGTGATACCACCAAATCAGAGCGAGATTGGATGTGAGCAAGCGAGCCTATAACTTCTGCGCCGGTCCTGCGGCGCTTCCTGAAGCTGTCCTGCAGCGCGCTCAGGGTGAACTCCTTGATTGGCACGGCAAGGGGCTGTCGGTCATGGAAATGAGCCATCGCAGCGATGAGTTCGTGTCCATTGCCAACCAGGCCGAGCAGGATCTGCGTGACCTGCTGAATATCCCTTCGAACTATAAAGTGCTGTTTCTGCAAGGTGGCGCCAGCCAGCAGTTCGCGCAGATCCCGCTGAACCTGCTGCCTGAAGGCGGCAGTGCCGACTATATCGACACCGGTATCTGGTCGCAGAAAGCCATCGAAGAAGCTTCGCGCTACGGTCACGTCAATGTGGCAGCGACCGCCAAGCCTTACGACTATTTCGCCATTCCCGGCCAGAACGAGTGGAACCTGTCGAAAGACGCGGCCTACGTTCACTACGCGCCGAACGAAACCATTGGTGGCCTGGAATTCCAGTGGATTCCGGAAACCGGCGATGTGCCGCTGGTGGCTGACATGTCTTCCGACATTCTCTCGCGTCCGGTCGATATCTCGCGTTTCGGCATGATCTACGCCGGCGCGCAGAAGAACATCGGTCCGAGCGGCATCGTCGTCAACATCATCCGCGAAGACTTGCTGGGCAAAGCACGTTCGCTGTGCCCGACCATGCTCGACTACAAGGTCGCGGCTGACAACGGCTCGATGTACAACACGCCGCCGACACTGGCCTGGTACTTGTCCGGTCTGGTGTTCCAGTGGCTGAAAGAGCAGGGCGGCGTCGAAGGTATTGCCAGGCTCAATGACGCCAAACAGCGCACGCTGTACAACTTCATCGACGCCAGCGGCCTCTACAGCAACCCGATCAACAAGTCGGATCGCTCGTGGATGAACGTGCCGTTCCGTCTGGCTGATGATCGTTTGGACAAGCCATTCCTGGTCGGCGCCGACGAGCGCGGCTTGCTGAACCTCAAGGGCCACCGCTCAGTGGGTGGCATGCGCGCCTCTATCTATAACGCCGTCGACATCAACGCCGTCAATGCGCTGGTGGCGTACATGGCAGAGTTCGAGAAGGAACACGGCTAATGTCCGAGCAAGAACTCAAGGCACTGCGCGTTCGTATTGACGCTCTGGACACCAAGGTCCTGGAGCTGATCAGTGAGCGTGCGCGTTGCGCCCAGGAAGTAGCGCGAGTCAAGATGGCCTCGCTGGCCGAAGGCGAAGTGCCGGTGTTCTATCGCCCTGAGCGTGAAGCTCAGGTGCTCAAGCGTGTGATGGAACGCAATCAGGGGCCGTTGGGCAACGAAGAGATGGCGCGGTTGTTCCGCGAAATCATGTCGTCGTGCCTGGCGCTCGAGCAGCCGCTGAAAGTGGCTTATCTCGGCCCTGAAGGTACTTTCACTCAAGCTGCGGCGATGAAGCATTTCGGTCACGCGGTGATCAGCAAGCCAATGGCGGCGATCGACGAAGTGTTCCGTGAAGTGGCAGCCGGTGCGGTGAATTTTGGCGTGGTACCGGTGGAAAACTCCACCGAAGGCGCGGTCAACCACACCCTCGACAGCTTCCTCGAACACGACATGGTTATCTGTGGCGAAGTCGAGCTGCGGATTCACCATCACCTGTTGGTCGGTGAAAACACCAAGACCGACAGCATCAGCCGTATCTACTCCCACGCCCAGTCGCTGGCGCAGTGCCGCAAGTGGCTGGACGCGCATTACCCGAATGTCGAGCGCGTAGCGGTTTCCAGCAACGCCGAAGCGGCCAAGCGGGTCAAGGGCGAGTGGAACTCGGCGGCGATTGCCGGCGACATGGCGGCGGGCCTGTATGGTCTGACGCGTCTGGCCGAGAAAATCGAAGACCGTCCGGACAACTCGACGCGCTTCCTGATGATCGGTAGCCAGGAAGTGCCGCCGACCGGCGACGACAAGACTTCGATCATCGTGTCCATGAGCAACAAGCCCGGTGCACTCCATGAGTTGCTGGTGCCGTTCCATGACAACGGGATCGACCTGACCCGTATCGAGACTCGTCCTTCGCGCAGCGGTAAATGGACCTACGTGTTCTTTATCGACTTCGTTGGCCACCACCGCGATCCGTTGATCAAAGGTGTGCTGGAAAAGATCAGTCAGGAAGCAGTAGCACTCAAAGTGCTGGGTTCCTACCCGAAAGCAGTTCTGTAAGGGGCGGTAGTAAATGAGTGGCAATTTCCTCGCTCTGGCACAGCCGGGCGTGCAACAACTTTCGCCGTACGTTCCGGGCAAGCCTGTGGACGAACTGGCGCGGGAGCTGGATCTTGATCCGGCGAAAATCGTCAAACTGGCAAGCAACGAAAACCCGTTGGGCGCCAGCCCTAAAGCGCTGGCAGCGATCCGCGAAGAGCTGACTGAACTGACGCGTTATCCAGACGGCAACGGCTTTGCGCTGAAGTCCCTGTTGGCCGAGCAGTGCCGCGTCGAGCTGAACCAGGTCACCCTGGGCAACGGCTCCAACGACATTCTTGAGCTGGTCGCGCGCGCCTATCTGGCGCCGGGCCTGAATGCGGTGTTCAGTGAGCACGCGTTTGCCGTTTATCCGATTGCAACTCAAGCGGTCGGCGCGCAGGCCAAAGTGGTTCCGGCCAAGGATTGGGGGCATGACTTGCCTGCCATGCTCGCGGCCATCGATGCCAACACTCGCGTGGTGTTCATCGCCAATCCGAACAACCCGACCGGCACCTGGTTCGGCGCCGAAGCGCTGGACGAGTTCCTGCAAGACGTGCCGGAACATGTTTTGGTGGTGTTGGACGAGGCCTACATCGAGTACGCCGAAGGCAGTGATCTGCCGGACGGCCTCGACTTTCTCGCGGCTTATCCGAATCTGCTGGTTTCGCGCACCTTCTCCAAGGCCTACGGTCTGGCAGCGTTGCGTGTCGGTTACGCGCTGACGGCCCCGGTGGTTGCCGATGTGCTGAACCGCGTTCGCCAGCCGTTCAACGTCAACAGCCTCGCGCTGGCGGCGGCTTGTGCTGCGCTGAAAGACGAAGAATATCTGGCTGAAAGTCGTCGCCTGAACGAAGCAGGCATGCAGCAACTGCAAGCGGGTTTCCGCGAGCTGGGGCTGAGCTGGATCGAGTCCAAGGGCAACTTCATCTGTGTCGACCTCGGTCAAGAAGCGGCGCCGGTGTTTCAGGGCTTGCTGCGCGAAGGTGTGATCGTGCGTCCGGTGGCCAATTACGGCATGCCGAACCACCTGCGTATCACCATCGGTTTGTCGGTTGAAAACAGCCGCTTCCTCGAAGCGTTGCGTAAGGTTCTGGCTCGTGGTTGATGTCACTGCGCTGCAACCTGCTGCACCTATGATCGGTCGCCTGGTGGTGGTCGGTCTGGGGTTGATCGGTGGTTCGTTTGCCAAAGGCTTGCGTGAAAGCGGCGTGTGCCGCGAAGTGGTCGGGGTCGATCTCGATCCGCAATCGCGCAAGCTGGCGGTCGAGTTGGGTGTGGTTGATCGCTGCGAAGATGATCTGCAGGCAGCCTGTCAGGGCGCCGATGTGATTCAACTGGCGGTGCCGATTCTGGCCATGGAAAAAGTGCTCGCCCGTTTGGCCGGCATGGATCTGGGTCAGGCGATTCTGACTGACGTCGGCAGTGCCAAAGGCAATGTGGTGCGGGCGGCGACTCAGGCGTTCGGCGGCATGCCGGCGCGTTTCGTGCCGGGTCACCCGATTGCCGGTTCCGAGCAGAGCGGGGTGGAAGCTTCCAACTCCGAGTTGTTCCGTCGTCACAAAGTGATTCTGACGCCGCTTGAGCAAACCGATCCGGCCGCGCTGGCGGTAGTTGACCGTTTGTGGCGTGAGTTGGGCGCCGACGTCGAGCACATGCAGGTCGAGCGTCACGATGAAGTGCTGGCCGCGACCAGTCATTTGCCACACCTTCTGGCGTTCGGTCTGGTCGATTCGTTGGCCAAGCGCAATGAAAACCTTGAGATCTTCCGGTACGCTGCGGGCGGTTTCCGCGATTTCACAAGAATCGCCGGAAGCGACCCGGTCATGTGGCACGATATCTTCCTCGCCAATCGCGAGGCTGTTCTGCGCACACTCGATACATTTCGCAGCGACCTCGACGCCTTGCGCGACGCGGTCGATGCAGGGGATGGGCACCAATTGTTGGGCGTTTTCACTCGCGCCCGGGTTGCCCGCGAGCATTTCAGTAAAATCCTGGCCCGCAGGGCCTATGTGGACGCTATGAATTCCAACGATCTGATTTTCCTGGCTCAACCTGGTGGCCGCCTGTCCGGTCGGATTCGCGTACCGGGTGACAAATCGATTTCCCACCGCTCGATCATGCTCGGCTCGCTGGCCGATGGCGTGACCGAAGTCGAAGGTTTCCTTGAGGGCGAAGACGCCCTGGCTACCTTGCAGGCGTTCCGTGACATGGGTGTGGTCATTGAAGGCCCGCATCACGGTCGCGTGACCATCCACGGTGTCGGCCTGCACGGTTTGAAACCGGCGCCGGGCCCGATCTATCTGGGCAACTCCGGTACTTCGATGCGTCTGCTGTCCGGCCTGCTGGCCGCGCAGAACTTCGACAGCACTTTGACTGGCGATGCTTCGCTGTCCAAGCGTCCGATGAATCGTGTGGCTAACCCGCTGCGCGAAATGGGCGCAGTGATCGAAACCGCAGCCGAAGGTCGTCCACCGATGACTATCCGTGGCGGTCACAAGCTCAAAGGCCTGACTTACACCATGCCGATGGCCAGTGCTCAGGTGAAGTCCTGCCTGTTGCTCGCTGGTCTGTACGCTGAAGGCAAGACCACCGTTACCGAGCCAGCTCCGACCCGTGACCACACCGAGCGCATGCTGCGCGGCTTCGGTTATCCGGTCAGCGTCAATGGCGCCACGGCTTCGGTCGAGTCCGGCGGCAAGCTGACGGCCACCCATATTGAAGTGCCGGGCGACATCTCGTCGTCGGCATTCTTCCTGGTAGCGGCGTCGATTGCCGAAGGTTCCGAGCTGGTGCTGGAACACGTCGGCATCAACCCGACCCGTACTGGCGTGATCGACATCCTGCGCCTGATGGGCGCTGACATCACGCTGGAAAACCAGCGTGAGGTTGGCGGCGAGCCAGTGGCTGACCTGCGCGTGCGAGCAGCTAAACTCAAAGGTATCGAGATCCCTGAAGAGCTGGTTCCGCTGGCTATCGACGAGTTCCCGGTGCTGTTCGTGGCTGCGGCCTGTGCCGAAGGGCGCACCGTTCTGACCGGCGCCGAAGAGCTGCGGGTCAAGGAATCGGATCGCATTCAGGTGATGGCGGACGGTTTGCTGGCGCTGGGCGTCAAGTGCGAACCGACCCCGGACGGCATCATCATCGACGGCGGCCAGATCGGCGGCGGCGAAGTGCATGGTCATGGCGATCACCGGATCGCGATGGCATTCAGCGTTGCTTCGTTGCGTGCTTCTGCACCGATCCGCATCCATGATTGCGCCAACGTCGCGACGTCGTTCCCGAACTTCCTTGCGCTGTGCGCGCAGGTCGGTATTCGTGTGGCACAAGAGGCTCAGTCGTGAACAACATGGCACCGGTCATCACCATCGATGGGCCAAGCGGTTCGGGCAAAGGCACGGTAGCCGGGATTCTGGCCAAGCGTCTGGGCTGGAATCTGCTGGATTCCGGTGCGCTTTACCGTTTGCTGGCGTTTGCTGCGCACAATCATGGTGTCGATCTGACCAACGAAGAGCTGCTGAAAAAACTCGCCGCTCATCTGGATGTGCAGTTCATTGCAGCGACCGATGGTCAGTTGCAGCGCATCATTCTGGAAGGTGACGAAGTCAGCGATGTCATCCGCACTGAAAGCGTCGGCTCCGGCGCTTCGCAAGTGGCTGCATTGCCGGCGGTACGCGAGGCGCTGCTGATGCGCCAGCGCGATTTCCAGGAGGCGCCGGGCCTTGTCGCCGACGGTCGTGACATGGGCACGGTAGTTTTCCCGGGTGCACCACTGAAAATTTTCCTGACCGCCAGCGCCGAAGAGCGAGCGCGCCGTCGATATTTGCAGTTGAAGGGCAAAGTCGAGGGTGTTAGTCTGTCGAGTCTGCTAGATGAGATACGTGCGCGCGATGAGCGTGACACCCAGCGAGCGGTAGCCCCGCTCAAACCGGCGGCTGACGCCATACAGCTGGATTCCACGGAATTATCCATCGATCAGGTGCTGGAACGCATCATGAGCGAGATCGCCATTCGCGATATCGCCGGGTGACCAAGAGGGCCGCAGGGGACCAGTCATAGTTCTGCGGTGCTTCTTTCATATGAAACTAACCCACACCGTCTGGGGTGTGGAGATGGGCGTATCCTTCGCCCTCATTTACAGGAATTAAAATGAGCGAAAGCTTTGCGGAACTCTTTGAAGAAAGCCTAAAAACCCTGAACCTTCAGGCAGGCTCCATCATCACCGGTGTTATCGTTGATATCGATTACCAGGCTCGCTGGGTAACCGTTCACGCTGGCCTGAAGTCTGAAGCACTCATCCCGCTTGAGCAGTTCTACAACGACGCTGGCGATCTGACTATCAATGTCGGTGACGAAGTTCACGTTGCTCTGGACTCGGTTGAAGACGGTTTCGGTGAAACCAAGCTGTCCCGTGAAAAAGCCAAGCGCGCTGAGTGCTGGATCGTTCTGGAAGCAGCATTCGCAGCTGAGGAAGTGGTCAAGGGCGTTATCAACGGTAAGGTTAAAGGCGGCTTCACTGTCGACGTTAACGGCATCCGTGCGTTCCTGCCAGGTTCCCTGGTTGACGTCCGTCCAGTGCGCGACACCACGCACCTGGAAGGCAAAGAGCTGGAATTCAAGGTCATCAAGCTGGACCAGAAGCGCAACAACGTTGTCGTTTCCCGTCGCAGCGTCCTGGAAGCCGAGAACTCCGCCGAGCGTGAAGCTCTGCTGGAATCCCTGCAGGAAGGCCAGCAAGTCAAAGGTATCGTCAAAAACCTCACCGATTACGGCGCATTCGTCGATCTGGGTGGCGTGGACGGCCTGCTGCACATCACCGACATGGCCTGGAAGCGCATCAAGCATCCTTCCGAGATCGTCAACGTTGGTGACGAAATCGACGTCAAGGTTCTGAAATACGATCGCGAACGCAACCGTGTTTCCCTGGGCCTGAAGCAACTGGGCGAAGATCCATGGGTTGCTATCAAAGCCCGTTACCCAGAAAGCACTCGCGTTACCGCTCGTGTAACCAACCTGACCGACTACGGCTGCTTCGCTGAGCTGGAAGAAGGCGTTGAAGGTCTGGTACACGTTTCGGAAATGGACTGGACCAACAAGAACATCCATCCTTCGAAAGTCGTACAAGTCGGCGACGAAGTGGAAGTTATGGTTCTGGACATCGACGAAGAGCGTCGTCGTATCTCCCTGGGCATCAAGCAGTGCAAATCTAACCCATGGGAAGATTTCTCTGGCCAGTTCAACAAGGGCGATAAAATCTCCGGCACCATCAAGTCGATCACCGATTTCGGTATCTTCATTGGTCTGGACGGCGGCATCGACGGTCTGGTTCACCTGTCCGACATCTCCTGGAACGAAGTGGGCGAAGAAGCCGTACGCCGTTTCAAGAAGGGCGACGAGCTGGACACCGTTATCCTGTCGGTTGACCCAGAGCGCGAGCGCATCTCCCTGGGTATCAAGCAGTTGGAAAGCGATCCGTTCTCCGAGTACGTTCAAGAGAACGACAAAGGCGCAATCGTTAAGGGCATCGTGAAAGAAGTTGACGCTAAAGGCGCCATCATCACTCTGGCCGACGATATCGAAGCGACTCTGAAAGCCTCCGAAATCAGCCGTGACCGCGTTGAAGACGCGCGCAACGTTCTGAAAGAAGGCCAGGAAGTAGAAGCCAAGATCATCAGCGTTGATCGCAAGAGCCGCGTAATCCAACTCTCCATCAAGTCGAAAGATGACGCTGAAGAGAAAGAAGCCATCCAGAGCCTGAAATCGGCTCCAGAAGGCGAAGCGGCAGCTGACACCACCATGGCGGCATTGCTGCGCCAGGCAATGGCCAAACAGAACTAAGTTCTGCTTGATCATTAAAAAGGGCGACTTCGGTCGCCCTTTTTTGTGCCTGCGATTTGAGCGGGTCTGTTCGTGAAACCAACTGTGCTAAAGGGCTGTCTGTTTCTTTAATCAGAATAATCGTCTATTCGCGACTAGGCTTAGTCTGAAGATCGCAGTAGTCGGGCAGCGTGCCTGGCATAAGGAAGTGAATGAACAAGTTTATTGTCTTGATGGTTATGTTGATGCTGGCCGGGTGCGCTGCCAGTGCCAAGACTCACGTGGTGCGTGGCGTGAGTGGCATCGAGGTTGATTGTTCTGGTCTGGGCTCCAACTGGGAGAAGTGCCAGAAGCGCGCTGCGAAAGAGTGCAAGGGGGCGGGTTACAAAGTCATCACACGCTCCGATGATGCCAAAGACGAAGATGAATATCCCTTCGGCTTCAATCCTGCCGGCTATGTCACTCGCACCATGCTGGTGATCTGTCGTTGAGCCTGCTGCGCTCGGGCTTGAGTGATTTGGTGCCCTGAAAACGGGCGTCGCGACGCGGAGGAAGATATGTCAAGTCCTGGGCTGTTCAAAATCTTCAGGGCATGCTAAAACCTTTCAAGCGCTGATCTAGCTGCTTGAAAAAGAAGGGAAAAATATGACGAAGTCGGAGTTGATCGAACGAATTGTCACCCATCAAGGGCTGCTCTCATCCAAGGATGTGGAGCTGGCCATCAAGACCATGCTTGAACAAATGTCCCAATGCCTTGCCACTGGTGATCGGATCGAGATCCGTGGTTTCGGCAGCTTCTCCCTGCATTACCGTGCGCCGCGCGTCGGTCGCAATCCAAAGACCGGTCAGTCGGTCAGTCTCGACGGTAAATTTGTGCCGCACTTCAAGCCGGGCAAAGAGTTGCGTGATCGCGTCAACGAGGAAGAGGAGGAGGGGGTTTGACAGTCGCTACCATTCAAGGAGCTATTAATGCGTAACCTCAAGCGCATCCTTCTTGGCGTATTCATACTTTTGCTGGTACTGGTGATCCTGGCGTTCGTGCTCGAGAATCAGCAGTCCGTTTCGCTAATGTTTCTTGGCTGGGCAGGTCCGCAACTTCCAGTGTCATTGGTAATGGTTATTGCATTGCTTGTTGGCATGCTGATCGGGCCGATACTGGGGTGGTTTCTGGGGCGTTCGTCGAGAGCTGCGCGCAAGCGCCTTGTCTGAAAGCGACAGGCGCGAGACGTCCGCCGGATTTGCGTTACAACCTGTCTATATCCATTAGTAAAACGTCGATTAAGCTGTAAAATGCAGCCCTTGTTCGATAGTGGGATTGTTGCCACGTCGATTCAGACTGGCTCTGACAGAGGCCCTGAAACGGCGGCCTCTGTATTCATGGATTGACGGTGCTCGGCTGACCGGCCTGTCAGCAGCTCAAGGGTATGGTTTCGCGTGAAAATTCTCGTTACTGGCGGTGCCGGATTCATCGGCTCAGCGGTTATTCGTCACATCATCTCCAATACCACCGACTCTGTCGTCAACGTCGATAAGCTGACTTATGCCGGCAATCTGGAGTCCTTGGCTGAGGTCAGTCAGAACCCGCGTTATGCGTTCGAGCGCGTTGATATCTGTGATCGTGATCAGATCGACCGTGTTCTGCGTGAACACCAACCCGATGCGATCATGCATCTGGCCGCAGAATCTCACGTCGATCGTTCGATCACCGGCCCGTCCGAGTTCATTCAGACCAACATCATCGGCACCTACACGCTGCTTGAAGCCACCCGCCATTATTGGGCTGCGCTGGATGACGCACGTAAAGCTAGCTTCCGTTTTCACCACATTTCGACTGACGAAGTTTATGGTGATCTGGAAGGCCCGGAAGATCTGTTTACCGAAACCACTCCGTATCAGCCAAGCTCGCCTTATTCGGCGAGCAAAGCCAGTTCTGACCACCTTGTTCGTGCCTGGGCTCGCACCTACGGCCTGCCGACGCTGGTTACCAACTGCTCGAACAACTATGGCCCGTGCCACTTCCCTGAGAAGTTGATCCCGCTGATCATTCTCAATGCACTGGAAGGCAAGCCGCTGCCGGTATATGGCAAAGGTAATCAGGTTCGCGACTGGCTGTATGTCGAAGATCACGCCCGTGCGCTGTACAAAGTCGTGACCGAGGGTGTTATCGGCGAGACCTACAACATCGGTGGTCACAACGAGAAACAAAATATCGAAGTGGTGAATACCCTTTGTGCGTTGCTGGATGAACTGCGTCCTGACTCCGCCCATCGTCCGCACGCGAGCCTGATTACATATGTTCAGGACCGTCCTGGCCACGACGTGCGTTATGCGATCGATGCGAGCAAGATCCAGCGCGAACTGGGCTGGACTCCTGAAGAAACTTTTGAGACTGGTATTCGTAAAACCGTTGAATGGTATCTGACCAATACTGAATGGGTAGAGCACGTGAAGAGCGGTAGCTACCAGCAGTGGATTGATCAGAACTATGCGGATCGTTCGAGCAAGGCATGAGAATCCTACTTCTAGGAAAAAACGGCCAAGTGGGCTGGGAGTTGCAACGCTCCCTTGCGCCACTGGGTGAGTTGATTGCCCTTGATCGCAACACAGGGGCTGACTTGTCCGATCTTGACGCCTTGCGCGCGACGATTCGGCAGATCAAGCCTGACGTTATCGTCAACGCTGCGGCCTACACTGCTGTTGATAAGGCTGAGTCAGAAACCGAACTGGCCGATCGTGTTAATGGTCTGGCAAGTCAGGTCATGGCTGAAGAAGCCGTGTCATGTGGTGCTTGGCTGATTCACTACTCGACCGATTATGTGTTCAGTGGGCAAGGTTCAAGAGCATGGCAAGAGGCAGATCCAGTCGCCCCGGTAAATCACTACGGCGCCAGTAAACTGGAAGGTGAGCAGGCGATTGTCGCGTCAGGTTGCAAGTATCTGATCTTCCGCACCAGTTGGGTTTATGGCGCTCGCGGCAATAATTTTGCCAAGACCATGCTGCGTCTGGCCAAAGATCGAGAAGCTCTTAGTGTTATCGCCGACCAGATCGGAGCGCCGACGGGAGCAGACCTGATTGCCGACGTGACCGCATTGGCTATTCAACAAGTCATGCAGCGGCCCGAACTCGCGGGCCTGTATCACTTGGCCGCTAGCGGAGAGGTTTCCTGGCACGGCTACGCGAGTCATGTGATCGATTTTGCCCAGGCTAATGGCGAGGAGCTTGCCGTCAAGGCAGTCAATCCAATTGAAACCAGCGCATATCCAACACCTGCACGTCGTCCTCTGAATTCACGTTTGAATACTCAGAAACTACGCGACAATTTTTCTCTACACTTGCCGGATTGGCAAAGTGGTGTAACCCGAATGCTTAGGGAAGTTCTGAACAAATGACCACGACAAATCGTAAAGGCATCATCCTCGCTGGTGGTTCGGGTACGCGTTTGCACCCACTGACCCTCGGCGTCTCCAAGCAGATGTTGCCGATCTACGACAAGCCGATGATCTTCTATCCTCTATCCGTGCTGATGCTGGCAGGGATGCGTGAAATTCTGATTATTTCCACGCCTGAAGATTTGCCATGCTTCCAAAAATTGCTGGGTGATGGCAGTCGCTATGGCATCAATCTGACTTACGCGGAGCAACCAAGCCCAGATGGTTTGGCGCAAGCTTTCATTATCGGTGAGGAGTTCATCGGCAGCGACCCTTGCTGTCTGATCCTAGGGGACAATATCTTCTATGGTCAGCACTTCTCGGACAATCTGCGTGCGGCCAATCTGCAAGAGCAGGGCGCTACCATCTTCGGCTACCACGTATCTGATCCCGAACGCTTCGGTGTGGTCGAGTTTGACGCCGCCGGACGTGCATTGAGTATTGAGGAGAAGCCTCTGGCGCCTAAGTCCAACCACGCTGTGACAGGGCTGTATTTTTACGACAATCAGGTCGTCGATATCGCGAAGAATATCAAGCCGTCCGCTCGCGGAGAGCTGGAAATTACCGACGTCAATCTGGCCTACCTCGAGCAAAAATCCCTAAAGGTCGAAATGCTCGGGCGCGGCTTCGCATGGCTTGATACCGGTACGCATGATTCGCTGCTGGAGGCCAGTCACTTCGTGCATACCATCGAAAAGCGCCAAGGTTTGAAAGTCGCTTGCCTCGAGGAGATTGCTTACAGTAAAGGCTGGATTGGCGCGGCTGAGTTGCGT
Organism: Pseudomonas sp. McL0111; assembly: GCF_052567255.1. Taxonomy (NCBI): domain Bacteria; kingdom Pseudomonadati; phylum Pseudomonadota; class Gammaproteobacteria; order Pseudomonadales; family Pseudomonadaceae; genus Pseudomonas; species Pseudomonas sp. McL0111. Next base: position 3,402,147 of record NZ_CP199585.1, read on the forward strand.
GCGCAGGCCGAGCGTCTGAAAAAAACGGGCTATGGGCAGTACTTGTATAAGCTCCTTGACTATCCGGTACGCCGAGGCTGACGATTGTTAGTGGGTTCGCCGTGGCTTCTAGGATGTTCTGGATGGACCCTGCGAAGTGAATGGTAAGTGGCATTTTGATGTTGCGTGCAGAGGTGTAATCGGGCTTTTCAGGCGTTTTTTGTACCTTCCGCCGAAGGGAGTTATTAATGTCCAAGCACAAGATGTAGAATAGTCTGCAAAATCACATGATCATACGGCTCGCGCCCCTCGGGTGCTTTTGAAGGTGCATCTCAAAGAAGCGGAGCGCCCCAAGAGCGTTGGTGACCTGAAATGATCTGGTTTAAGCCGATGGATTTGCATTAAGGCCAAGCTGCTGACCTTGCTTGAGCTTGGTGCGACTATTTTTGCATCAATTACGACGCATTATTGACCGGAAATATAACTGAACCCGCTTCTGGAAGTATCTACCAGAGAGGGGATTAAGGATTGAGAGCATGGAACTGATTCCCGTAATTTTGTCTGGCGGAGTGGGCAGCCGGTTGTGGCCGGTTTCTCGGGAAGCCCATCCAAAGCCGTTCATGGATTTGCCAGATGGTCAGAATCTAATCCAGAAGACCTTCCTGCGTGCTTCCCGCCTGGATGGCGTTGTAGAAGTTCTTACGGTGACTAACCGTGAACTTCTGTTCAAGACCGAAGATGAGTACGGTGCAGTCAATTCCGCCAAGCATGCTCAGGGTTTCATCCTAGAGCCTTTTGGTCGCAATACAGCTGCAGCTGTTGCTGCAGCTGCACTTCAGCTTGAATCCACACATGGTTCCGATGCTCATATGTTGGTGTTGGCTGCAGATCATCTGATCAAGGATGAAGCTGCGTTTGCCAAGGCGGTTGCTAGCGCCTTGGCTTTGGCTTCCGAAGGCTGGTTGGTCACATTCGGTATTCAGCCAACCTATCCTGAAACTGGGTTCGGTTACATCGAAGCTCAGAAAGATACGCCGCTCAACGGCGGACTGAAAGTTGCCCGGTTTGTAGAAAAACCTAATCTTGAGACCGCCCAAGATTATATCAGTGCCGGCAATTACTACTGGAATTCGGGCATGTTCTGCTTCCGGGTAGGCACTGTTCTCGAAGAACTCCGGCGTCATGCTCCAGACGTTGTGGATGCGGTAAGCAAAACAATCGAAAAATCCCGCCAAACCTTATCTGAAAAATACCGTTGCCTTGCGCTGGACGCTGACGCATTCGCGGGAGTTCCCGATATTTCTATCGACTACGCGCTGATGGAGCGTTCCGATAAGGTAGCGACCATTCCGTGTGATATCGGCTGGAGTGATATCGGATCATGGAACGCAGTTAGCGAACTAACAGAGCCTGACGAAAATGGCAATCGCTTCGAAGGCGAAGTTTTATCTCATGCGTCTCGTAACAACTATGTAAACAGCGAGGATCGACTGACCGCGCTGGTGGGTGTTGAAGATCTTTTGGTAATCGATACACCCGATGCGGTAATGATTGCCCACAAAGATCATGCTCAAGACGTAAAGCATATTGTCAATCAGTTGAAAGCATGCAGTCACACAGTTCACCTGCTTCACCGCACGGTGCATCGTCCATGGGGTACCTATACCACGTTGGAAAATGGTGAACGTTTCAAGATTAAACGTATTGTAGTGAAGCCGAAGGCGTCACTATCGTTGCAGATGCATCACCATAGAAGCGAGCACTGGATCGTCGTCAGCGGAATGGCAGTAGTTGTTAATGATCAGCAAGAGTTGATGCTGAATACCAACGAATCGACGTTTATTCGTGCTGGTCACCAACATCGCTTAATGAATCCTGGGGTGATAGACCTCGTGCTTATCGAGGTGCAAAGCGGCGACTACCTTGGAGAGGATGATATTGTCCGCTTTGAGGATAAATACGGACGCGTCGACAAGTAACCTCCCATTCGATGGACTTAAGCCTGTTCGGTAAATTTTTCCGAACAGGTTTCTATCTTGGCTCGGCGCGACGCTCTTATCTTGCGAGTCAACAACTGTGTCAGTTGCCTCGCTCCTACATACTCCAGCAAGGGAGTGGTATGCATACCCCTATCAAAACCCAGTGCTTCAAAGCCTATGATATTCGTGGTCAAGTCCCGTTCGACCTTAATGAACACGTCGCTTATCGAATTGGTCGCTCGTTGGTCGTCGAGTTGCAGGGTAAGCGGATCGTGCTCGGGCGTGATATGCGGCTCGAGAGTCCTATGCTTGCAGAGGCAATGAGTCGCGGCATTCGCGAAGCAGGTGCCGATGTCGTCGATATTGGCTTGTGCGGAACTGAAGAAGTCTACTTCGCCACGAGCGCATTCAAGGCGGACGGCGGTGTCATGATCACTGCAAGCCATAATCCCAAGGGCTACAATGGGATGAAATTAGTGAAGTCCGAATCACGACCGATCAGTGGTGATTCGGGGCTCAATGCCATTCGCGATAGGGTGGAGAGCGGTAATCTCGGGCCGTTGGCAGGCACTCCGGGTGTAGTTCAATTTGAACTGGATAAAACTCGTTATATTGAGCATCTGCTTGGCTACGTAAGCGTAGGTGATCTCAAACCACTGAAAATACTTGCCGATCCTGGCAATGGTGCTGCGGGTCCCGTCCTGCAAGAGTTGATCAATAAATTGCCCTTTGAGTGGGTAGTTATAAACGCGGATCCCGATGGTAACTTTCCCAATGGCGTACCGAATCCGTTGTTGCAAGAAAATCGTCATCTGACGCAGAACGCGTTGCTGGCTAATGGTTGTGATATTGGTTTGGCGTGGGATGGTGACTTTGATCGCTGCTTCTTTTTCGATGAAACGGGGCGCTTCATTGAAGGCTATTATCTAGTGGGGTTATTGGCGGAAATGTTGCTCAAACGCCACCCGGGCGGCAAAATTATCCATGATCCTCGTCTGACTTGGAACACGATCGATCAGGTGCAGCTGGCAGGAGGAGTGCCGGTTCTATGTAAAACCGGCCACGCGTTCATTAAAGAGCGGATGCGGCTGGAAGATGCTATATATGGTGGTGAGATGAGTGCACACCATTATTTTCGCGATTTTGCTTATTGCGACAGCGGAATGATTCCGTGGCTTTTGATAACTGCGCTTATGTCAAGTACTGGAAAAACTCTTGCACAGTTGGTTGATGAGCGTATCGACACTTACCCTTGCAGTGGGGAAATTAATTTTCGAGTAGAAAGCGTACCGGCGATTTTGGAAAAAGTGTTGAATAAGTATCTGCCGTTGAATCCAAATTTCGATCAGACGGATGGTATAAGTATATCGTTTGAAAATTGGCGCTTTAATTTAAGAGCGTCTAATACCGAACCTTTGCTTCGGCTGAACGTAGAAGCCAAGAGAGATCGGGGGCTTATGGAAGAACAGTTGAGGGAAATTTCACAGTTAATTGAAGGCGCAGGGTGAGTTCGGAAAATATGGTTCTCTCGGTTTGATATTTTCGGCACTCTTTGGAATTGTCTGGTGAAGGGGTTATATGGCTTCAGTTGAATTTGTTAGTTGGGGCAAATATTTGTATTTTAAATTCGAATTGCCGTCTGGCTTTTGCAAGCTGAGAGATGAATTATGAGTATGCTAGATTTTTTTTTTAGAGAGCTGAGCGTTTTTCGTGGGGGATGGCACGCTTGGTTTCTGTTGTCGCTTCAAGATGTGAAGGGGCGGTATCGTCGATCTGTAATCGGTCCGTTCTGGATTACATTGACGTCCATTTTTTTTGTGATGGGTTTAGGCTTGGTTTACTCGCGACTGCTAAATCTTGATCTCAAGGAGTATCTGCCTTTTCTTGCGTGCGGGATAATAGTCTGGACGTTTATTCTTGGTTTTATAAATGAAGGTGCAAACTCTATTATAGGGGCAGGACATATAATCAAGCAGATTAGTATGCCTTTTCTTGTCCATGTAATGCGTGTGGTATTCAGGAATGTGATAATTTTTCTGCATAGCTGGGTGATTCTGGTTCCCCTGTTGATGTGGTATGGCTATCTCAGTCCTTATGGTTTGTTTTGCTCTGTGGTTGGCATCTGCCTTATTGTATTTTCCTTGACCCCTCTGGTTACTCTTCTGGCGGTTATCTGCGCGAGGTACAGAGATGTGCTGCCCATGATATCCAGTGGAATGCAGTTGCTGTTTTTTGTGACGCCTGTAATGTGGCATCCCAATCAACTGGCCGGTTTAAGTCTAGTTATAAAGTATAATATTTTTGTATACTTTATCGATCTTGTGCGCGAGCCGATGTTGAATGGTTACTTTCCGTTAAAGTCTGCGATTGTGGTTTTTGTTTTTGGAGCGGTTTTATGGGCAGTGTCCTTCCTTGCCTTATTCCTGAATCGTAAAAAAATCTCTTATTGGCTTTAATATTATGTCTTATATACTGGCTAAATCGGTAACTGTTGATTATCCAATTTTGGATTTGTCAAGGCGTTCATTCAAGAAAGACGCGCTATCCTGGGTGACAGGCGGACGGGTGGGAGAAGACGCCAAAAAGCATCTGAGTATCAGAGCACTTGATAATGTAGATCTTGAAATAAGGTCTGGAGAAAAAATTGGCTTACTTGGCCATAATGGATCAGGCAAAAGCACATTGCTAAAGGTGATGGCGGATGTTTATTGGCCAACTACCGGTTCGATGAAGACCTCGGGCAGAATTACATCCCTTCTGGATTTGACTCTTGGGATGGAGCTTGAGGCTACAGGTTATGAAAACATATTTCTCCGTGGTGCGATTCTTGGGATAAAGCCTAAGGAAATTAAGCAGATAGTTGGCGATATTGGCGAGTTTTCAGGGTTGGGTGATTATCTCAGGTTGCCGATCAGAACCTATTCATCCGGGATGTTGGTACGTTTGGGTTTTTCAATTTCAACAGCTTTTCCCGCAGATATAATCTTGATGGATGAGTGGTTAGGTGTTGGGGATGCGCAATTCCAAGCAGAAGCTAACCTCAGATTACAGCAAATGACGGAGAACGCGGCAATACTGGTCCTTGCTTCTCACTCCCCTGAGCTTATCAATCAAACTTGCGGGCGTTGTATAAAGCTGGAGCACGGTAAGGTGCTGGAAGACTATTTGGTAGGGGGTAACTCATGAAAATTGCAATTGTTTCTTCTTATAAGCTGGAGTGCGGGATCGCCAGATTCTCAGAGATTCTGCACAAGGGGTTGTCGGCAAGTGATGAGGTGACAGTTTTTGAGCTGCCCCCTCAAGAGCTTAAAAAGAGTTTCGGTGCAACTGCCGAGGGTTCGAACAAATTCATCAAGGACCTTTGTGAGAAGCTGAAAGAGTTCGACGCAGTGTCGGTGCAATGTGAATATAGCCTTTTTGCTGATTCGGTATCTGTGTCAGTAGAAAGAATTCAGCGGATTTTGGCGGCTAACAAAAATTCGACTATTACGCTTCATACGATCGTAAATAGGTCTTCTTCGGCCGAGATTGAGTTTCCTTCTATTGCCAGTTTACTTGGGCATCCCAAGTCTACAATTCTCAATTTTTTTAGAGACTTGCGTTTAACTGGTATGGCGAAGGGTGAATTGCGCCTGTTTCAGTTTATTAAGAAGAATAAGATTAAGATAATAGTACACACTGAAACGACCAAAAGAATATTGCAGCAGCGCTTCGGCTTGATAAACGTTGATTGTCATCCTCTTTGCTATACGAACGAAAAGGACAAAGCTGGTTTTAGTCATGAAGCTTGTCGCGGTGATTTACTCAAAAGGCTTGGATTGAAACCTGAGGATAAACTTGTTGGCGTTTTTGGTTTTTTTGGAGCATATAAAGGTTTTGATTACGCAATAAAATGTATATCCAGGCTAGATAGTCGCTTCAAGCTGTTGGTGTTTTCGGGGTTGCACCCAAACGCTATTCGTGCTTCTGATACCTCGCAAATTGATGGTCTCATCGAACTTGCTAGAAAGAACAAGGTATTGGATCGTGTGTTTTTTATGGGCAGTGTTGATGATGAGTCAATGTATAAGGCGATTGCAGGCGTAGATTATTCTTGGTTGCCTTATCGAGAAGTTGGGCAAGAAGCTTCAGCTATTTGTAGTGAGGTAGCAGAGCTCTCGAAAAGAATGATCGTGTCTAGAAATTTCGCGTTTGTTGATTATATGAAGTTTAATTTAAGAGATGATTATGAGTTTTTCGAGATCGGTAATATCGAAGAGCTTAAGCTGAAAACAGTTTTTTACGATGAATTTCATCCTGAGACCTCCTTGCCGCCAACTGTGCTCGATCATGCTGGGTTGCAAACCAGATTCTATTTGGATGTATTAAGCAAAAGCGGGGTTTGAATTCGCTGCCTGCTCTGTGCTGAGTGTGGGGCGAAGTCGTATTCTAACATGCATGAGCCATGTTGCTGGTTTTCTCGGGGAGGGGGGGCGGCGTGGCTTTGCAAGTCTTACATACGCGAGACTTTGAATTGAGCTCTAATTCTATACCCTGCCTGATTGCTTTTTCGGGGGGATGAATATAACGCATCGAGTTTTCAAGGGCGCTCGGTCATAAGAATTTTAAAATGAGGCAGAGTTAAAATGAAAATAAAAACAAGATTGTCTCCTGAGTTTTCTGTTTATCTTGATTTTTTGCGAGTGTTTGCAGCTTTGATGGTTGTCGTGTCGCATTACCCCCTATTTTTATTCCAGGCCCATATTACTAATCGTTATAATTTTGGTTATGACGCGGTTGTCGTATTTTTTGTATTGTCCGGCTATGTGATAAGTTACGCGGCTGATCAGATTGAGAAAACTTGGTTTAACTATACTGTTAGTAGGATGGCGCGCATATTACCTGTTTCTACAATGGCGGTTTTGGTTTCGCTGGTCTTGATGTGTTTTGCTTATCCGTATTCACCTGAATCCTACCCCGAAATTGCTCAATTACAAAAAATTCCGTATGTCTCCATTGTTACGATGTTTTTCGCAAACGAGTTTTGGTGGACTGACGTACGCCCCTTCGGCAATGGTCCTTACTGGAGCCTGGCTTTTGAAGTCTGGTGCTATGTTATTTATGGTCTCGCTATTTTTGTACCTGGGCGTAAACGGTTTTTCTTGATTTTCATAGCACTGCTTATCACCGGCCCAAAACAGTGGCTTATGTTGCCGATCTGGCTGGCGGGTTCCTTTGTGTATCGGTATCGTAATAAATTCGATTTGTCAAATATTACGCTTTTGATGTTGGCGGTTGTTCCGATTTTTGTTTTTTTTGCCATTCAGTTGAGTCAGCCTCGTGATTGGTCTTATTTTGTCGTGGGGCGATATGTAGAAAGCTTTTTTGGTCACGGCTTGGATGGTGCGGCAAACTTTTTTTGGGGGTATATTCTTGCAGTTCTGGTCTCCATTCATTTATATGCCGTGAATAGGCTAGGGGGTGTAGGGCTTCTCAATGGTCCGCTGATATCTGGCGTTATCCGCAAGGTGGCCGGCTATACATTTAGTCTATACATATTTCATTATCCGATGTTTTTCTTTTGGAATGCGTTGCTGAAGCCTATGCCTGCACCCTATGACTTTGTTCATGTGTTGATAGTTTATGTTTCCACCTTTGCGGGTGTCATCATTCTTGCGGGGATTGTTGAGCATAAAAAAGCTCTTTACCGAGAGTTCTTCGCTCGTAGCTTGAGTTCTTTTGAGCGCCTCGTCAGTCGTCGGTCGTCGGTTTGAGTTTGAGTTGGCAGCAGGGGGGGCAGGCGTTTCATGGGCTGTTGATTAAATGATACGAAAGAGGTTTGTGTTTGGTGCATGTAGCAATACAGGTGGATTTTATCAGTTGCTCATGGCTGCTTGACCTCCTTGCATTTTTCGAAAATGGAGGCCGAACCAGTCGTTGCTCCGCGCTGTATTCTGTATAATTCAAGCTTTCACGATTGGTCTGTCTGTCGGTGGATCAAGCTGCTTTTTGCCGTGAAGGCATTTTCAAAACGGAGTTTAGAGGATTCGCATGAAAGCAATCGTAACTGGCATCACTGGTCAAGACGGCGCCTACCTGGCGGAACTGCTGCTGGAGAAGGGGTACACCGTTTACGGTACCTACCGTCGTACCAGTTCTGTCAATTTCTGGCGTATCGAGGAGTTGGGCATTCAGTCCAACCCTAACCTGCATTTGGTCGAATATGACCTGACCGACCTGTCGGCCAGCATCCGTTTGCTGCAAACAACTGAAGCCACCGAGGTGTATAACCTCGCCGCGCAGAGTTTTGTCGGGGTTTCGTTCGAACAGCCAATTACCACGGCTGAAATCACCGGCCTTGGCGCGGTGAACCTTCTTGAAGCGATTCGTATCGTTAATCCGAAGGTTCGTTTTTACCAAGCGTCGACGTCCGAAATGTTCGGTCAGGTACAGGCCATTCCGCAGGTTGAAAGCACTCCGTTCTACCCACGTAGCCCTTACGGTGTCGCCAAGCTGTACGCTCACTGGATGACAATCAACTATCGTGAGTCGTACGGTATTTTTGCCACCAGCGGTATCTTGTTCAACCACGAATCGCCACTGCGAGGTCGTGAATTTGTAACTCGTAAAATCACTGACTCCGTTGCCAAGATCAAATTGGGTCTGTTGGACAAGATGGAACTGGGTAACCTTGATGCCAAGCGTGACTGGGGTTTCGCCAAGGAATACGTAGAAGGCATGTGGCGCATGCTGCAGGCCGATGTCCCGGATACGTTTGTTCTGGCGACCAATCGCACCGAAACCGTCCGTGATTTCGTATCCATGGCGTTCAAGGCTGCCGGTATCACTATTTCTTGGTCGGGCACTGCAGAGGCCGAGCAGGGCACTGATGCCGAGACTGGTAAAGTCCTGGTTGTTATCAATCCCAAGTTCTACCGTCCGACTGAAGTTGAGTTGCTGATCGGCAACCCGGCCAAAGCCAAGGAAATCCTGGGCTGGGAGCCGAAGACTTCACTCGAAGAGCTGTGCCGCATGATGGTCGAGGCTGATCTGCGCCGTAACAAGCAAGGGTTCTCTTTCTGATGATCAATGCTGGCAAACGTGCGCTGATTACGGGTATTCACGGTTTTACCGGTCGCTATATGGCGGCTGAGCTGGAAGCTCATGGCTACGAGGTCGTCGGGATGGGTAGTCAACCTTCTGACGATCGCAACTATCACCAAGTAGATCTGGCTGATGCGGTTGGTCTGCGTACGTTGCTGGCAAAGATTCAGCCAGATGTTGTTGTGCACCTCGCCGCGCTGGCATTCGTCGGACACGGTGCAGCGGACGCGTTCTATCAGGTTAATTTGATCGGAACGCGCAATCTTCTCGAGGCGATTGCTGCCTGCGGGAAGACGCTGGATTGCGTATTGATAGCCAGTAGCGCGAACGTGTATGGCAATGCTTCGGGCGGCTTGCTGTCCGAAGCAACGGTTCCGGCGCCGGCCAATGATTACGCTGTCAGCAAGCTGGCGATGGAGTATATGGCCAAGCTTTGGCTGGATCGTCTGCCTATCGTGATCGCCCGGCCATTCAACTACACGGGGGTCGGGCAGGCTGAGAACTTCCTGTTGCCGAAAATCGTCTCCCATTTCCTTCGTAAGGCTCCACGGATCGAATTGGGTAATCTCGACGTTTGGCGCGACTTCAGCGATGTTCGGGCTTTGGTCAAAGCCTATCGTGGGTTGATCGAAGCGAAACCGTTGGGCCAGACTGTGAATGTCAGTTCAGGTAATACACACTCGCTACGAGAGGTCATCGAGTTGTGCAAGGGGTTGACCGGGCATGACATTGAAGTCGAAGTGAATCCAGCATTTGTTCGTGCCAACGAAGTGAAGACCTTGTGCGGGGATAACTCCAGGCTGCGGGAACTGGTTCCCGGGTGGGCAACGCCCGCTCTAAGCGAAACTCTGAGCTGGATGCTGACGGCTGAATAAATGAAGTTAATCCTTTCTGTTGAGCCGGTTCGTTTTCCGCTGACCGGCATTGGTCGCTACACCTATGAGTTGGCGCTGCGACTGCAGCAGAATCCCGAAATTACCGATCTGCAGTTCTTTGCAGGTCGGCGATTTCTACCTTCGCTGCCCGCTGCCTCCGATACATCGGGCAATGGTTATGGTCTCAAACGAGCAGTTCAAAAGAACTTCCTGGCGGTTGAAGCCTATCGTTTGCTGATGCCATTACTCAGGAAACAAGCACTTAAAGGTCATGGTGATTTTCTTTACCATAGTCCGAATTATTACCTGCCCCCGTTTGCCGGGCGCAGTGTTGCTACCTTTCACGATCTGTCTCCCTTTACGTGGTCCCACTGTCATTCTCCGCAACTTGTGCGTTATCTGCAGAAAGAGCTCAAGACCACATTGGTCAGAGCTGATGCGTTGATAACGGACTCTGAATACACGCGTAAAGAGTTATCCGACTATTTCTCTTGGCCCATTGAGCGTATACACACCGTAGCGCTGGCCAGTTCAGCCGAATTTCATCCCCGATCGGCAGATGCCCTCAGAACGACGCTTTCGCGCCACGGTCTTAAAGTGGGCGGTTATAGCCTGTTTGTAGGCACTATTGAGCCGCGCAAGAACATTGAAACGTTGTTGGACGCTTATTCACGTCTACCACTGGAACTGCGCAAGCGCTGGCCATTGGTTCTGACTGGCTACTATGGCTGGCGGAACGAGGATATCCACCATCGTCTTGAAAGCGCTCGTCGCGAAGGGTGGGCCTTCTATCTGGGATTTGTTCCCAGTGAAGACTTGCCTCTGCTGTTCGCCGGTGCGCGGCTGTTTACTTTCCCTTCGTTGTACGAGGGATTTGGTTTGCCGGTGCTAGAGGCCATGAGCTCGGGAGTGCCCGTTGTTTGCTCGAACAGTTCATCACTACCAGAGGTTGCCGGAAACGCGGCGCTCATGTGTGAGGCGACGGATACGGTGGCGTTGACCGAACTCTTGCAACAGGGTCTGGAAGATGAAACCTGGCGTGCGAGCGCTATTGAGCAGGGATTGTTGCACGCGGCAAAGTTTTCCTGGGAGCGCTGCGCCAGGGAAACTTTTCAGGTTTATCAGAAGGTGGTCAACGGTTAATGATCAAGGTTCTGCATTTCTTCAAAACCTATTACCCAGAGACAATGGGTGGAATAGAGCAGGTCATTTTTCAGATTGCCGAAGGTGGTTTGACGCAGGGGTACGAATCCCAGGTGCTCTATCTCAGTGAGCGAGGGGCTGCACGGAATGAACCGATTGCGAATCATCTGACTCATCGCTCGAAACTGGATCTTCACGTCGCATCCACGGGATTCTCGTTTTCGGCGCTCAAGGATTTTGCTGAGCTGGCCCGAGAAGCGGATATCGTTCATTACCATTTTCCATGGCCGTACATGGACCTCGTTCATTTTTTGAGTCGAGTTCGCAAGCCGACGGTAGTCAGCTATCACTCCGATATCGTCAAACAGAAAACTCTGCTTAAGCTGTATCAACCCTTGATGAATCGTTTCCTGTCGAGCGTTGATTGTATTGTCGCCTCATCGCCAAATTACGCGGAGAGCAGTCCAGTGCTGGCCCGCTTCAAAGATAAGGTGCGTGTTGTTCCATACGGTCTGGATCGTGCGACCTATCCTGTTCCTTCGGCGCAAAAATTGGCATTTTGGCGAGATCAACTGGGTGAGCGATTTTTTCTGTTTGTAGGTGCCTTGCGTTACTACAAGGGGCTGGATTACTTGCTCGAGGCCGCCAGGACCAGCGGATTGCCGGTGGTTATCCTCGGGGGGGGGCATCTTGAGGCGGAACTCAAGGCGCAGGCTGCTGAATCCGATCAGTGCAATGTGATTTTTTTGGGACTCTTACCCGACGAAGACAAGGCTGCACTTCTGATGCTTTGCTATGCCTTCGTTTTTCCCTCGCACTTGAGGTCTGAATCCTTTGGTATCTCACTGCTTGAGGGGGCCATGTACGGTAAACCGATGATTTCTTGCGAGATTGGCTCGGGTACAACTTATATTAATATTGCTGGAGAGACCGGATTGGTCGTTCCTCCCAAGGATTCTGTTGCACTGGCTCAGGCTATGACAACGCTGTGGAACGATCCTGCCACTGCGGCCAGAATGGGCGAAGCCGCCAAGCATCGATTTGAGGACGTATTTTCTTCGGATTTGATGGCGCAATCCTATGCTGATATTTATCGCTCGTTGCTTTGAAATCTCTTTGCACCTCATGTTAAGGGTTACTTGATTCTTCCAGGTGGCCCTGCATGGGCGATGATTTTTACGCTAGCTTCCAATCGAGGACGGATTAGATTTTTGCTGAGTGGTTTTTTCAGCGAGGCAGGTATCCAGTGCGCGATTCAAACGACTTTTAAGTCTGATGGAGTTGTTCTCGATCAAAAAGCAGGCCAGCGTCGATAAGATAGAGTATTAAGGATATGTAACCCGAACAGGGGGTAGGTTAAAACACATCGTGTAGCAGAGCTCTGGATAGCGTCTATCGCAGTTAGGATGGACGAATAAAAATAGAACTAATAACTGTTTGTTCAGAAATAATTGACTGCTCCTTCTATAGTTCTAATGCTGTTGCAGTCTTGTCTCTTAAAAGCAATACGCATTGTTGAAATTGGCAGCCCAGGTGATTTATTTTGTAGCTGGATAAATTTTCGCGAACTTTACTGTGAATATTCATTACGAACTGCATGCCCCCCGCATCGGGGCAATAGTTGGTATCGTTGTAAACGAGTTCGCCGGCACACAGGATGACGGATGTTTGCCCGACACCCGGCAAATATCCGCCTCAGGAGGCTTTGACGTGGCTAAGAAAGGCGTAATTCAATAAACTGCCCCTCATTTATTGCTTCGGCGACGCGATTTCCGTGATTGCTGAATTGACGCGTCCACTTGCCGGGTCAACCCTGCTGATGTGTACCGTCGGCATTGATTTTTTAACTCAAGGTGCTTCCATGCGATCCAAGACATTCCTGATTACCGGTGGTAATGGTTTTTTGGGGAGTGCACTCATTGATCGGCTGATGATGGAGCCGGATTGTTCTGTCGTCGCGCCGATGCGGTCGAGGGCCGGTGAATATGCTACGGGTGTGCGGGTTCTACCATTCGAGGGTTTAAATGGTGCTAATGACTGGAGCCACGCCCTTGCCGATGTTGATATCGTCGTTCATGCAGCGGCACGTGTTCACGTCATGGATGAAGTGGAGACCGATCCAATCGCTGCTTTTCGTGAGATCAATGTCCACGCAACGTTGAACCTCGCTCGTCAAGCCGCAGTGTCGGGGGTTAAACGCTTCATCTTTATCAGTTCGGTGAAAGTTAACGGAGAGGCAACCGGTCCTGGTACTGCTTTCCGTGCCGACGATGTGCCTGCACCGGCTGACGCCTATGGCGTTTCCAAGTTTGAGGCTGAGCAGGGGCTGCGCCAATTGGCTCAGGTCACAGGTATGGAAGTGGTGATTATTCGCCCGGTTCTGGTCTACGGGCCAGGGGTGAAAGCCAATTTTCTTTCCATGATGCAATGGCTGGCCCGCGGGGTGCCGTTGCCCTTTGGTTCAGTGCGTAATCGTCGCAGTCTGGTATCAGTTGGCAACCTTGTGGATCTTATCCTGACCTGTGCCGAGCATCCGGGGGCGGCAAATCAAGTGTTCATGGCCAGTGATGGCGAAGATGTTTCCACCTCCGAACTTTTGCGCAAAGTGGGCCTGGCGCTGGGGAAGACCAGTCATCTTTTACCCGTGCCGGTATGGATGATGGAGCGGGTATCGGCATTGATTGGGCGGCGTTCGATATCGCAGCGGCTTTTTGGCTCTTTGCAGGTTGATATCAGTAAAAATCGGCAGTTGCTCGGTTGGACGCCGCCCATCAGTCTCGATAAGGGCCTGGACCTGACCGCAAAGCATTTTCTGGAAACGCAAAAATCATGACTTATGGATGGTTTCTCCCAGTCGTCTTCTGTTTATCCTTTATTCTCACGTGGGCCTTACGCCGTTACGCGTTGGCGCGCAGTCTGTTGGATATTCCGAATGCGCGCAGTTCGCACTCAGTGCCTACTCCACGCGGAGGTGGTGTAGCGATAGTGGTGGCATTTGTCTTGGCGCTAGTGGTGTTATGGGGCGTTGGCATGACTTCATCCAGCGCTTTTTTTGCTGTTGCCGGCGCTGGAGGTCTGATCGCGGTAATTGGCTTCATGGATGATCACGGCCATATTGCGGCGCGCTGGCGTCTGCTGGGGCATTTTTTCGCCTCTGGTTGGCTGTTGTTCTGGCTCGGTGGCATGCCTGCTGTCGAGGTATTCGGGGCGCAGGTTGACCTGGGTGTTGCTGGTCATCTGCTGGCGCTGTTCTACCTCGTGTGGCTACTTAATCTTTACAACTTCATGGATGGCATCGACGGCATCGCGGGTGTTGAGGCGATATGCGCTTGCCTCGGCGCATGCCTGTTGTATTGGCTCGTCGATGCAACAGCGTTGATCTGGGCACCGTTGTTGTTGGCGGCGGCGGTCATGGGCTTTCTTTGCTGGAATTTTCCACCGGCAAAGATTTTCATGGGTGATGCAGGTAGCGGTTTTCTTGGCGTTGTTCTGGGAGGGCTTTCTCTCCAGGCGGCGTGGCAAAACCCTTCGCTGTTCTGGGGGTGGCTGATCCTGCTTGGTGTATTTATCGTTGATGCCACTTTTACACTGTTCCGGCGCCTGCTCAGAGGTGACAAGGTTTATGAGGCGCACAGAAGCCATGCCTATCAGTTTGCTTCCAGGGAATATGGTCGGCATTTGCCCGTTACACTCACAACGGGTCTGATCAATCTATGCTGGTTGTTGCCAATTGCGGTAGGTGTTACACGGTTTGGGCTGGGCGGCGTATGGGGTGTACTTTTAGCCTACATCCCGCTGGTTTTTCTGGCGATCAGGTTTCACGCGGGAGAACTTGAAAAGAACGCCGATGGCGCAAAAGATAACCAGTCTGTTATCTAGGTTTAGAGTCATGCTGCTGGCGGGTGATTCATTACGGCGATTGGCATTTGAAGGAGGGAAACTGAGGTGCTTGAAGAGTTAATGGATAAGGTCAGAGAGCGTCTCGTTGGACTTCCACGGCGCCGCAAACGACTGATTCAGGTCGGTACAGACATTTTTCTGGTGTGGAGTGCTCTGTGGTTGGCGTTCATCGTGCGATTGGGTATCGATGATATGTACAACCCGTTCAGGGTCCACTTCTGGTTATTCGTCTGCGCCCCGGTTGTCGCTATTCCCTTGTTCATTCGCTTCGGCATGTACCGTGCCGTCATGCGTTATTTCGGCAATGACGCCCTGATTGCAATTATCAAGGCTGTCAGTTTGTCGTCGCTGATTCTGGCCGTGGTTGTTTACTGGTACAGCAACCACGAAGCAGTTGTGCCTCGCTCGATCATTTTCAACTACTGGTGGCTGAGCTTGGTCATCATTGGCGGGTTGCGGCTATGCATGCGCCAATACTTCATGGGTGACTGGTTTTCAGCTGCTCAGCATGTCCCTTTTGCCAACCGTGATGACGGGTTGACCAAGGTCGCGGTTTATGGCGCGGGCGTCGCGGGCAATCAACTGGTCGCTGCATTGCGAATGGGGCGAGTCATGCGGCCCGTGGCCTTTATCGATGACGACCCGGGTATTTCCGATCGCTCGATCTCGGGTCTGCAGGTCTACAAGCCCAAGCATATTCAGCAGATGATCGATGTGACTGGAGCGCAGGAAATCCTTCTCGCACTGCCATCGTCGACTCGCGCTCGTCGGCGGGAAATTCTCAACTTGCTGGAAGGCTTTCCGTTGCATATTCGCAGCGTGCCGAATTTCTCCGATCTGGCGAGTGGCCGAGTCAAAGTCGAAGATATTCAGGAAGTCGATATTGCAGACTTGCTGGGGCGCGATGCCGTTCCAGCTCAGCCTGATCTTCTCGAGCGCTGTATCAAAGGCAAGACTGTAATGGTGACAGGTGCAGGTGGCTCGATCGGTTCGGAGCTGTGTCGGCAGATTTTCTTGCTTGGTCCGACGACGCTTCTGTTGTTCGAACACAGTGAGTTCAATCTCTACAGCATTCTTTCAGAGCTGGAGCAACGCAGCTCCCGAGAGTCGGCTCCAGTTCGATTGCTTCCCATACTCGGGTCCATACGCCACCAGGACAAATTGCTCGATGTGATGAAAACCTGGAAGGTCGACACGGTTTACCACGCGGCCGCCTACAAGCACGTGCCCATGGTCGAGCACAACATAGCCGAAGGCGTGTTGAACAATGTTATTGGTACACTCAACACCGCTCAGGCTGCCCTGCAGTGCGGTGTATCGAATTTTGTCCTGATCTCGACTGATAAAGCGGTGCGTCCCACCAATGTCATGGGCAGTACCAAGCGCCTGGCGGAATTGACGCTTCAGGCACTCAGCCGAGAAGTCGCCCCAGTGCTGTTCGGTGACAGTGCAAAAGTTTCCCGGGTGAATAAAACCCGGTTCACGATGGTTCGCTTCGGCAATGTGCTGGGCTCTTCGGGTTCGGTTATCCCGCTGTTCCATAGCCAGATCAAGTCCGGTGGCCCGCTGACCGTCACCCATCCGAAGATCACCCGTTATTTCATGACCATTCCCGAAGCCGCGCAACTGGTTATACAGGCCGGTTCGATGGGACAGGGTGGCGATGTGTTTGTGCTGGACATGGGCGAGCCGGTGAAAATCGTCGAGCTGGCAGAGAAGATGATTCACTTGTCCGGTCTGAGTATTCGTTCCGATCGCAACCCGCAGGGCGATATCTCCATCGAGTTCACGGGGTTGCGTCCAGGTGAAAAGCTCTACGAAGAGCTGTTGATCGGTGACAACGTTGCTGCGACACCGCATCCGATGATTATGACGGCCAACGAGGATCACTTGCCTTGGGATGTCTTGAAGTCCCGGCTGACTGAACTGCTCGCCGCTGTCGCAGCGGATGACTATTCCCGAGTTCGCCAGTTGTTGCGCGAAACCGTCAGCGGCTACACCCCTGACGGCGAGATCGTTGACTGGATCTACCAGCAACGCCGCCTCGAACCCTGATTGTTTCACATCCTGCAACAGACACATTTTTGACAGGCTCCATTCATCGCCTAAGTTTGGGGAGCAGCTTCGGAAAAGCTGCTTTCTCAAATGATGATGGAGCGTCACTTATGCGTACCGGTTTTTTCAACTCTCTGGTTTTTGCCCTGCTCACCAGCGCCTCGATCGTCGCAATTGCGGCTCCTGGGATTGCACCAAAGCCTGAAAAATCGATCATGATGACCGAGGCGGTCACCGTTTCAGTAAGCGACAAGGTCGACCTGAATGGTGCTGATGCCGCGACCTTGCAGAAGGAACTGGCCGGCGTGGGTGAGGCCAAGGCGAAGGCGATTGTTGCGTATCGTGATGATAATGGGCCATTCGCCTCGGTAGATGAATTACTCGAAGTGAAGGGCATTGGCAAGGCGATCCTGGATCGCAACCGCGAGAGGCTGGAAGTGAACTAAGCTGATTATTCAACGCCGAGGGGCCGGTCATTGACCGGCCTTTTTTCGTTCTGATGAGTCATGAGACGCGAACGCGGTACGGGAGAGTTTCGTCGGGCTACATAAAATTACGGCTATCATATGGCGTTGAGATTATGCCTATAATAATTCCCTCGGCGCTCAGGTGCGCCTCCGCTGTCCTTCTCTAAAGCTCATCTGGAGTCCCGTCATGAATTCTGCCAAATCCCAAGGTACAGCCCTCATCACCGGAGCATCTTCCGGAATCGGCGCCATCTACGCCGAGCGTCTGGCGGCGCGCGGGTTTGATCTGTTGCTGGTGGCTCGCGATCAACAGCGTCTGGAAACCGCAGCAAGTAGCTTGCGTGAGACGCACGGTGTAGAGGTCCAAGTGCTCAAGGCCGATCTGACGCAAAAGGACGATGTACTCAAAATTCAGCAACGGCTACGCAGCGATTCAAGCATCAGCCTGTTGGTGAACAACGCAGGCGTGGCTGCCGATGGTCTGCTGGCCAATTCAGATTCCGAACAACTGGAAAGTCTTATCCAGTTGAACATTACTGCCGTGACGCTCCTGGCCTCAGCTGCTGCGGCGAGTTTTTCCAAGGCCGGTCGCGGCACGATCATCAATATCGCCTCGGTGGTGGCATTGTTCCCCGAACGCTTCAATGCCACTTACAGCGCTAGCAAAGCCTACGTGCTGAGCCTGACCCAATCGTTGAATGCTGAACTCGACGGCACGGGGGTCAAGGTACAGGCGGTATTACCCGGTGTTACCCGTACTGAAATCTGGGAGCGCTCGGGTATCGACGCCAGTGGTATTCCCGCCGAAATGGTGATGGAGGCGGGCGAGATGGTTGATGCTTCGCTGGCAGGTCTGGATCAGGGTGAGTTGATCACTATTCCGTCGCTGCCCGATGCGGCGGACTGGCACGCCTTTGTCGCCGCCCGTTATGTACTCGCGCCGAACCTTTCGCACAGTTCTGCGGCCAAACGTTACAAGTAAGACTTTCGAAAACATTGAGGTAAACGCGGTATGGATCAGCGTCGAGTAGTCGTTACGGGTATGGGCCTGGTTTCCCCCTTGGGCAGTGGTGTCGAAGTCGTCTGGCAGCGCTTGCTGGCCGGGCGGTCGGGAATACGTATCTTGCCGGAGGCGGTGAGTGCGGACTTGCCGGCGAAGGTCGGCGGCGCGGTGCCGACGATGGAAGAGGATACAGAAGCCGGTTTTGATCCGGATCGTGCTACGCCGCCCAAAGAACAGAAGAAGATGGATCGCTTCATCATGTTCGCCATGGAAGCGGCCCGGCAGGCTGTAGAGCAGGCCGGATGGCAGCCATCCGAGGCGAAGGATCAGGAACGTACCGCGACGATCATCGGCTCCGGTGTCGGTGGCTTCGGTGCAATTGCCGATGCTGTACGCACTACCGACAGCCGGGGCCCGCGACGTTTGTCGCCGTTCACCATTCCGTCGTTTCTGGTCAATCTGGCGGCGGGGCATGTATCAATTCAGCATGGCTTCAAAGGGCCGCTCGGTGCTCCGGTAACCGCTTGCGCCGCCGGGGTTCAAGCGATTGGCGATGCTGCGCGAATGATCCGCGCTGGTGAGGCCGATATTGCGGTGTGTGGTGGGGCAGAGGCGGCGATTGACCGAGTCAGCCTTGCCGGTTTCGCGGCGGCGCGGGCGTTGTCCAGCGGCTACAACGACACCCCCGAGCGGGCTTCACGGCCGTTCGACAGCGGTCGCGACGGCTTTGTGATGGGCGAGGGCGCCGGGTTGCTGGTGATTGAATCGCTGGAACACGCATTGGCTCGTGGTGCTCAACCATTGGCCGAGTTGGTCGGTTACGGCACCAGTGCCGATGCCTATCATCTGACCGCAGGCCCCGAAGACGGTAGCGGCGCGCGTAGGGCGATGGAACTGGCTTTGGCGCAGGCCGGTATTTCACCGGCTCAGGTGCAGCATCTCAATGCCCATGCCACTTCTACTCCGGTTGGCGATCTGGGCGAGCTGGCAGCGATCAAAAGTGTGTTTGGCACGGAAAACAAAATCGCCGTGACTTCGACCAAGTCCGCTACCGGGCATTTGCTTGGTGCTGCTGGCGGGCTTGAGGCGATCTTTACCTTATTGGCAATCCGCGACCAGGTGGTACCGCCGACGCTCAATCTGGAAAACCCCGACCCGGCGAGCGCGGGTGTGGACATTGTTCACGGTCAGGCACGTTCAATGCCGATCGAGTATGCATTGTCCAACGGCTTCGGGTTTGGTGGAGTCAACGCCAGCGTGCTGTTCAAGCGCTGGCAGGCTTAATCGTCTGATTGCAGGAGGTGATCGCGGGTGACGTCGAGGATTTTTTGTGCGAAATCGGCATCCGCGATACTGCGCGAAAGCAGCAACGAACCGATCAATGTCGACATGATGACAATGGCCCGGTCTGCGGTCTTTTCGCCTTCGAGGGTTTGCTCGATCTGGTCCAGCCGCGCATTGAGTATTTTGTCGGTGGTCGGGCTGGGTTGCCCGCGCAGGCCGAGTTCAGAAGAAATGGTCAGCAGTGGGCAGCCTTCGTGGGGCGAAGTCTGATGCCATTCGGACAAGTAGGTCTCAATGAACGCCTTGAGTGGATGTTCCTGGGAGAATAACTCCTCACACAACTCGTCGACCTGATCGCTGGCCTCTTGCAAAGCCTTCTCGACCAAATCGTCCTTGGATTTGAAGTGCGAGTAGAAACCGCCGTGGGTCAGCCCCAAGGCTTTCATCAGCGGCTGCAGTCCGGTCGCACCAATTCCGTCCTTGCGAAAGCGTGCCGACGCTTCCTTGATGATGCGCTGATGGGTTTGGGCTTTATGATCCTGCGAGTAACGCATTTGGAACTCTCCGCAACAAGACCACCATCTTAACCACTGAAAATTAAATGGTGACTGTACTTCTACTTCTAAAAAGCATGCAGATACGTCCAATGGCTATATAAAGCACAAACCCCGCCGATCTGGCGGGGTTTTTGTTAGCGGTCCTGCGCTTCCTTGGCGTCCGCTTCGGCGTTGCGTGCGGCTACGCGTTTGCGCTCGTCATCGGTCAGTTCGACCTTGTTGGCGGTGTCGCGCAACATCATCAGACCGCCAACGATCGAGCCGATTGCAACGACCAGAATCAACCAGGCATACCAGGGCATAACGGCTCTCCTTAAGGGCAGATCGACGGGCGAGGATTTCGCCGTGCGACGCTGCATACCACTTTTGAGCGAAATGAATCCGCAGTGGTTCCATTCTAGGCGCGTTATGCCCTCAGCACCGCTTTGGGCTCAAGAGAAGGTCAAAAGATCGCTGCCTCGTTTCACTCGTGAGCTCCTACAAATATGTTCGGAGCCCTTGTCAGTGTTCACAACCCGGTCAGCATTGCGTCAGCGGGGGCGTTGGCACGCAGATGCCCGGTGAGCAGGAAGTAACCAAATCCTACCGCCATGAAACCGAGGAAGATCAGCCCGATCAATGCATTGAACCATGCCATCGCAATCAAGCAGACCACCGCCAGCACCAGCGCGATGATCGGCACCAGCGGATAACACGGCGCGCGGAAAGTACGTTCCAGATTCGGTTCCGATTTACGCAGTTTGAACAGGCTGAGCATGCTCATGATGTACATCACGATGGCGCCGAACACCGCCATGGTGATCATCGCTGCCGTCAGTGTCATGCCGCCGAGGTTGATCAGCCCGTCGCTGTAGATCGCCGCGATACCGATGATGCCTCCGACGATGATCGCCCGATGCGGGGTCTGAAACCGCGAAAGTTTGGCCAGCGAAGCCGGCAGATACCCGGCGCGGGCGAGGGCGAAGAACTGGCGCGAATAGCCGAGGATGATCCCGTGGAAACTCGCGACCAGACCGAACAGACCGATCCAAACCAGCATGTGCAGCCAGCCTGAGCTGTCGCCAACTACCGCTTTCATCGCTTGCGGCAGTGGGTCATTGATGTTGGCTAATGCACGCCAGTCGCCAACGCCGCCGGCAAAGAACATCACACCCATCGCCAGCAAAACCAGAGTCAGAATGCCACTGATATACGCCTTGGGAATCGTGCGTTTCGGGTCCTTGGCTTCTTCGGCGGCCATGGCTGCGCCTTCGATGGCGAGGAAGAACCAGATCGCAAACGGAATCGCCGCGAACATCCCGGCAATCGCCGGAGCCCCAAAGGTATCCGAACCGGCCCAGCCATTGAGAGCGAAGCTGCTGAAGCTGAAGGCCGGGGCAACCACGCCCATGAACACCAACAACTCGGCGACAGCCAGCACGCAGACGATCAGTTCGAAGGTCGCCGCGAGTTTTACACCAAGAATGTTTAGCCCCATGAACACGATGTAGGCGCCGACCGCTGCGTGTTTCGGGTCGAGTGCCGGAAACTGCACATTCAGGTAAGCGCCAATCGCCAAGGCAATCGCTGGCGGGGCGAAGACGAATTCGATCAGCGTCGCCAGCCCGGCGATCAGTCCACCTTTTTCGCCGAACGCACGACGGCTGTAGGCAAACGGCCCGCCAGCGTGCGGGATTGCGGTAGTCAGTTCGGTGAAGCTGAAAATAAAGCAGGTGTACATGGTCGCGACCATGAACGAAGTCACCAGAAAACCTAATGTGCCGGCCACGCCCCAGCCGTAACTCCAGCCGAAATATTCCCCGGAAATCACCAGTCCCACGGCGATGCCCCACAAGTGCAGCGTGCCAAGCGTGGGTTTCAGTTGTGTGTTCATGCGTTTGCTCCCTGAACGGTTTGGAAAGCTCGGGGAGGGCGTGTGCAGTGGGCGTGCCAGTGCGCTGAAACAAGTCGTAATGAGTTGAAAGCTGTCGTATCGGGGATGTTCGCGGTGGGATAGCTGCTTTTTGTGCGCCAGTTGAGTGCGATGTTGCTCGTTATGCCGTCTTCGCGAGCAAGC
This sequence comes from Pseudomonas sp. McL0111, assembly GCF_052567255.1. Classification (NCBI taxonomy): domain Bacteria; kingdom Pseudomonadati; phylum Pseudomonadota; class Gammaproteobacteria; order Pseudomonadales; family Pseudomonadaceae; genus Pseudomonas; species Pseudomonas sp. McL0111. The sequence continues at coordinate 3,424,528 of NZ_CP199585.1, forward strand.
TCGCTCCCACAGGTTTCAGCGGTGTCTGGACGCGCGCATTTCAAAATGTGGGAGCGAGCTTGCTCGCGAAGAGGCCCGCCCAGCCAACGCAAAACCCTCCTGTAAAGCCCGCATAAACCCACTCTTTACGCTTTCTTTATGCCCAGCCAACCCCCTCGGCCTCGCTCCTTTACAGCCACTTTTCCGACAATCACTCCACACGCGGCAATACGCCGTAACACGGAGATCTTCCATGAGCGTTCTGGACGGGGTGTCCCTGCTGTTGGCAGCGGGGCTGTTCATTTATCTGTTGGTTGCGCTGTTGCGCGCGGACCGGAACTAGGAGCGGCTATGCACAGTTATGACTATTGGCTGATCCTCGCGTTTTTCGCGGTGGTTCTGCTGCCGGCGCCGTTTCTCGGGCGCTTCTACTACAAAGTGATGGAAGGGCAGCGCACCTGGCTGTCGCCGATTCTCGGCCCGGTCGAGCGCGGCTGTTATCGTGTTGCCGGTGTCGATCCGCAGGCCGAACAGAGCTGGCAGAAATACACGCTGGCTCTGCTGGCGTTCAACCTCGCCGGTTTCCTGCTGCTGTTCGCGATCCTGTTGTTCCAGGATCACTTGCCGCTGAACCCGCAGAATCTGCCGGGCCAGGAATGGACGCAGGCGTTCAACACCGCGGTCAGTTTCATGACCAACACCAACTGGCAGTCCTACAGCGGCGAAGCGACCCTCAGCTATCTGAGCCAGATGGTCGGCCTCACCGTGCAGAACTTCGTCAGCGCCGCCACTGGCCTTGCCGTGCTGGTTGCGCTGTGTCGCGGTATCGGTCGCAAATCGACCAAGACCCTCGGCAACTTCTGGGTCGACATGACCCGCGCCACCCTCTACGGCCTGCTGCCGCTGTGCTTGCTGCTGGCGCTGTTTCTGGTGTGGCAGGGCGTACCGCAGACCTTCGCGCATTACGTGAATGCGGTGACCATGCAGGGCGTCGATCAAGTGATCCCGCTCGGCCCGGCCGCCAGCCAGATTGCGATCAAGCAACTGGGTACCAACGGCGGTGGCTTCTTCGGTGTCAACTCGGCGCACCCGTTCGAGAACCCGACCGCGTGGAGCAACCTGTTCGAAGTCGGCTCGATCATTCTGATCCCGGTGGCGCTGGTGTTCACCTTCGGCCACTACGTGAAAGACTTGCGTCAGAGCCGCGCAATCATCGCCTGCATGTTGGCGCTGTTCCTGATCGGCGGCGCCACTTCGCTGTGGGCCGAGTATCAGCCGAACCCGACGCTGAACAACGCTGCCGTCGAACAGACCGCACCGCTGGAAGGCAAGGAAGCACGCTTCGGCACCACCGCCACGGTGTTGTGGTCGGTGACTACCACTGCTGCGTCGAACGGCTCGGTCAACGGCATGCATGACAGCCTCAACCCGCTCAGCGGCATGGTTGCGCTGGTGAACATGATGGTCGGCGAAGTGATCTTCGGCGGCGTCGGTGCCGGGCTCTACGGGATGTTGCTCAACGTGCTGATCGCGGTGTTCCTCGCCGGTCTGATGATTGGTCGCACACCGGAATACCTCGGCAAAAAACTGCAAGCCAAAGAAGTGCAATTGCTGGTGGTGACGCTGCTGGTGATGCCGGTCGGCGTGTTGGTGCTGGGCGCAATTGCCGCGAGCGTGCCATCAGCGGCGGCGACTATCAGTAACCCCGGGCCGCACGGCTTTAGCCAGTTGCTGTACGCCTACACCTCGGCGAGTGCAAACAACGGTTCGGCGTTCGGTGGTCTGAGCGCGAACACTCCGTTCCATAACCTGATGCTGGGGCTTGGCATGTTGATCGGACGCTTCGGTTACATCCTTCCGGTTCTGGCTTTGGCCGGCAGCCTGGCGATGAAGAAAACCGCACCGATCGGCCAGAACAGCTTCCCGACCCATGGCCCGCTGTTCGTGACCCTGTTGACCGCGACCATTTTGCTGGTGGGTGGCCTGACCTTCTTGCCGACCCTGGCGCTCGGCCCTATCGCCGAACACTTGAGCATGGGCTTCTAAGCCTCTCTATTTAGGAGCTGCATCATGAATATGCCCGCAATCAAACCTGCCGCCGTCAAGGCGCCGGAACAAGCGAAAACATCGATCTCGGCCCTGTGGCGGCCGGCGCTGGTGCAAGCTTTCGTCAAGCTCGATCCACGGCAACTGAAGCGTTCGCCAGTGATGCTGGTGGTCGAACTGACCGCCATTTTCACCACCGTGCTGTGCTTCATTCCCGACGCCGAGGTACCGACCTTTGTCGCTGCGCAAATTGCGCTCTGGCTGTGGTTCACCGTGCTGTTCGCCAACTTCGCCGAAGCACTGGCCGAAGGTCGCGGCAAGGCCCGCGCCGACAGCCTTAAGGCTGGCAGCGAAGGCCTCAGCGCCCGGCGCAAACTGGCCAATGGCAGCTTTCAGGTAGTGCCCGCCACCGCGCTGCGCAAAGGTGATGTGGTGCGCGTCGAAGCGGGGGAGATGATCCCCGGTGACGGCGAAGTCATCGAAGGGATCGCCGCGGTCAACGAAGCGGCGATCACCGGGGAATCGGCGCCGGTTATTCGTGAATCCGGGGGCGACCGTTCGGCCGTCACCGGCAACACCCGACTGGTGTCCGACTGGCTGCTGGTGAAGATCACCGCCAATCCCGGCGAGTCAACCCTCGACCGGATGATCGCGCTGGTCGAAGGCGCCAAACGCCAGAAGACCCCGAACGAAGTCGCGCTGGACATCCTGCTGATCGGCTTGACCCTGATCTTCCTGGTGGTGGTCGTGACCCTGCAACCGTTCGCCCGTTTCGCCAACGGCAGCCTGCCGCTGGTGTTTCTGGTGGCGCTGCTGGTGACATTGATTCCGACCACCATTGGCGGTCTGTTGTCCGCCATCGGTATTGCCGGGATGGATCGTCTGGTGCGCCTCAACGTGATCGCCAAATCCGGTCGCGCGGTAGAAGCGGCGGGTGACGTGCATGTGTTGCTGCTGGACAAGACCGGCACCATCACCTTTGGTAACCGTCGTTGCAGCGCGGTGTATGCCGCGCCGGGCGTCAATGCCCGCGATCTGGCCGAAGGCGCGTTGTTCGCCTCGCTGGCGGATGAAACCGCTGAAGGTAAATCCATCGTCGAGTTTCTGCGTGGCACCAATTCGCTGCCTGAGCCGGCGCTGGATACCTTGACCGCCGTACCGTTCAGCGCTGAAACCCGCCTGTCCGGTGTCGACTATCAGGGCCGCGTTTACCGCAAAGGCGCGGTGGATTCGCTGCTGGCGTTCATCGGTCAACAACGTGGCGATCTGGCCCCGGCGCTGTCCCGTGAAATCGACAAGATTGCCCAGAGTGGCGGCACACCGTTGCTGGTCTGCGCCGACGGCAAACTGCTTGGCGCGATCCATCTCAAGGACGTGGTCAAACCGGGCATTCGCGAGCGTTTTGCCGAGCTGCGCAAACTGGGCATCCGCACCGTCATGGTCACCGGCGACAACCCGCTGACCGCTGCGGCAATCGCTGCCGAAGCAGGCGTCGATGATGTGCTGGCCGAGGCGACGCCGGAGAAGAAACTCGCACGCATTCGTCTCGAGCAGAACGACGGTCGTCTGGTCGCCATGTGCGGCGACGGCGCCAACGATGCTCCGGCGCTGGCCCAGGCTGACGTCGGCATGGCGATGAACGACGGCACGCAAGCCGCACGCGAAGCGGCGAACATGGTCGATCTCGACAGCGACCCGACCAAGCTGCTGGACGTGGTGCAGATCGGCAAGGAATTGCTGGTGACCCGTGGCGCGCTGACAACCTTTTCCATCGCCAACGACGTGGCCAAATACTTCGCGATTCTGCCGGCGCTGTTCGCCTCGATTTATCCGCAACTGGGGGTGCTGAACATCATGCACCTGACCAGTCCGCAGAGCGCGATCCTCTCGGCCATCGTCTTCAACGCGCTGATCATCGTTGCGCTGATTCCGCTGGCGCTGCGTGGCGTGCGGGTGCAGGCGGCGAGTGCGGCGGCGTTGCTGCGACGCAATCTGCTGATCTATGGCTTGGGCGGGATTCTGGTGCCGTTTGTGGGGATCAAGGCGATCGACATGCTATTGACGGCGTTGCATCTGGTTTAACCCATTCGCGAGCAGGCTCGCTCCCACTTTGAAATGCATTCCCCTGTGGGAGAGAGCTTGCTCGCGATGAATGCACCGCTGGTTCTCCTGAATCAACGCAGTACTTGTTCTCCGAATTCGAGGATTTTGAAATGTCCACAATGATACGTCCGGCCCTGAGCCTGCTGGTGCTGATGACCCTGATCACCGGCGTCGCCTATCCACTGGTCGTCACCGGCGTCGCGCAAGTCGCGTTCCCCGATCAGGCCAATGGCAGCCTGGTGCATGACGCCGACGGCAAAGTCCGTGGCTCATCGCTGATCGCCCAGGATTTCGTCGGTGAGGCGTGGTTTCACCCACGGCCATCGGCTGGTGCTTTCGCTACTGTTTCGAGCAGCGCAAGCAACCTGGCACCGAGCAATCCGGCACTCGCTACTCGCGTGATCGACGACGCCAACAAGTTGCAGGTTCCCGGCCAGGGCCCGGTGCCATTGGCGCTGTTGACCACCTCCGGCAGTGGCCTTGATCCGCACTTGCCACCAGCAGCAATTGCCTATCAACTGGCGCGAGTTGCGGCGGCGCGAAATCTGCCGGTGTCGACTCTTCAGCAACTGCTCGATGCGCATATCGAACAGCCGCTGGTAGGGCCGCCAGTGGTCAACGTGCTTGAGCTGAATATGGCACTGGAAAAGCTCTGATTCGGCGTGGCGTCGAATCGCCAGCAGGCTGGCTCCCACAAGGAAATGTGAGCTCCTGTGGGAGCCAGCCTGCTGGCGATGGCGGCATTCCATGCAATACACAAACTTCAGGTAGAGAATTTCAAGCATGAGCGATTCCGGCCGCGCCGACGCGCTGTTAGCAGACCTGCCCCGCGATGGCCGTGGCCGGCTGAAAGTGTTCCTCGGCGCCGCGCCGGGCGTAGGCAAGACCTATTCCATGCTTCAGGCCGCCCACACCCAATTGCGCCAGGGCGTGAAGGTCATCGCCGGGGTCGTCGAAACTCACGGCCGCGCCGAAACCGAAGCACTGCTCGGCGGCTTGCCCCAGCAGCCGCTGGTGCGCTCGGAATACCGTGGCGTGATGCTCGAGGAAATGGACCTCGACGGCCTGCTCGCGGCCAGGCCGAAACTGGTATTGGTCGATGAACTTGCCCACAGCAATGCCCCCGGCAGCCGCCACGCGAAACGCTGGCAAGACATTCAGGAACTGCTCGCCGCCGGCATCGACGTGTACACCACGGTCAACGTCCAGCATCTGGAAAGTCTCAACGATCAGGTGCGCGGCATCACCGGTGTGCAGGTACGCGAAACCCTGCCGGACTGGGTCCTGCAAGAAGCCTTTGAGCTGTTGCTGATCGACCTGCCGCCGCGCGAATTGCTCGAGCGTCTGCGTGAAGGCAAGGTCTACGTGCCGGAGCAGGCGCGGGCGGCCATCGATGCATTTTTTACCCAGACCAACCTCACCGCGTTGCGCGAACTGGCGATGCAAACGGCAGCGGCGCAGGTCGATAACGATCTCGCCCAAGGTTATCGGCAACTCGGTCAGGCCGCACCGGCAGTGCGCGGACGCTTGCTGGTCGGTGTCGATGGCGATGCGCATGCAGAACGACTGGTTCGTCATGCCAGCCGCGTTGCCCAGCGTCGGCATTTGCCGTGGAGTCTGGTGCATGTCGACAACGGCACCGTGCGTGATGAGCAATCGCGTCTGCGCCTGCAAAATGCCCAGCAACTGGCCGAGCGACTCGGCGGCGAAGTGGTGTTGCTGCGTGCCGGCGAAGTGGCGAAAACCCTGATCCAGCATGCCGCCGAACGTCGGGCAAGTCTGGTGCTGGTCGGCCAGTCTCGACCAGGTTTGCGCCGCCGTTTGTTCGGTGGTGGTCTGGCGGCACGGTTGTTGCGTCAGGCCCATGGGCTGGAAATCAACGTCCTCGACAGCGATCAGGAACACCATCAGCCACGCCTGCGCACCACTCCGACGCTGGTGTGGTTTGACTACGCGTTGGCGCTGGTCGCGACGGTGCTGGCCAGCGCATTGGCGTGGGCTGTTTCCAGCGTATTGCCGCTGCCGAATATCTCGCTGGTGTTCCTCGCGGCGGTGTTGCTGGTGGCGGTGCGCAGCAGTCTGGGGCCGGCATTGGCCTGTGCGGCGCTGTCGTTTCTGACCTACGACTTCTTGTTTATTCCGCCGAATTTTTCCTTCGCCATCCAACGCGAAGAAGACGTTCTGACCCTGTGTTTTTTCCTGCTGATGGCGGCGCTCACCGGCAACCTCGCGGCACGTCAGCGTCGACAATTGCAGGCGCTGCGCGACACCCAGGAAGAGACCACCGAACTGCTCGATCTGTCGCGCAAACTGACTGCCGCCACCGATCGCCAAGCGGTGGTCAGTGCCGCCGCCCAGCACCTCAATGGCTGGAGCGATCTGCAACTGTGCCTGCTCAATCGTGACGGGCAGGGCGGCTGGAAAGTCGAGACCGGCGGGCCGCTGCAATTCTCCGAATCCGAACGCGCCGCTGCCGATTGGGCTTGGCAACACGATCAACCGGCCGGCATGGGCACTGGCACCTTGCCGCTCGGTCGTTGGTGGTGGTGGCCGCTGTCGGTGGAAGACGGGCCGCTGGCATTACTCGGTGTTTGCGCCAAAGAAGGCCAGACCTTGAGCGGTCAGCGTCGGCGTTTGCTCACAGCGTTGAGCCAGCCGCTGGCGCAGGCATTGGCCCGTGCGCAACTGGCGGATGACCTCGAAGCCGCACGGCTACACGGCGAAACCGAGCAGTTGCGCAGTGCGTTGTTGGCGTCGGTGTCCCACGATCTGCGCACGCCGCTGACCGCCATGCGCGGCAGCATCGACAGCCTGTTGGCGCTCGGCGAAGCGATCCCTCTGGAAGATCGCCGCGAACTGCTGGAAGGCACCCGCGATGAAGCCGAGCGCCTCGACCGCTACATCCAGAACCTGCTGGACATGACCCGTCTCGGTCACGGTGCATTGAAACTGGCGCGGGACTGGGTGTCGCCGGCGGACATCGTCGGCAGTTCGCTCAATCGTCTGCGTGCGGTGCTGGCGCCGTTGCAGGTCAGCACCGACGTGCCCGCCGAACTGCCGCTGCTGTTCGTGCATGCGGCGTTGATCGAACAGGCGCTGGTCAATGTGATGGAAAACGCTGCACGATTCTCACCCACCCATGGCCGCTTGCAACTTAGCGCCGGGGCCAATGACGAAGAGATTTTCTTCTCGGTCAGCGATGAAGGGCCGGGGATTCCCGAGGACGAACGGGCGAAGATTTTCGACATGTTCTACACCGCCGCACGCGGTGATCGCGGCGGTCAGGGCACGGGCCTCGGGCTGGCGATTTGTCAGGGCATGGTCGGTGCGCATGGCGGACGCATCAGTGTCGCTGACGGCATCGACGGGCGCGGCACCTGCATTACCTTGCACCTGCCGTTGCAGACGCAACCGGGGATGGACAATGAAGCCTGATCCCGGCTGCGCTACTCTCTTGCCAATCTTTTGTGTCGATGTGAATTCATGAGCCAGACCGCGACCATTTTGGTCATTGATGACGAACCGCAAATTCGCAAGTTTCTGCGCATCAGCCTCGCCTCGCAGGGCTACAAAGTGCTTGAGGCCGGCACCGGAGCTGAGGGCTTGGCCCAAGCAGCGTTGAACAAGCCGGACTTGCTGGTGCTCGACCTCGGCCTGCCGGACATGGACGGCCAGCAAGTGCTGCGCGAGTTTCGCGAATGGGCCACGACGCCGGTGCTGGTGCTGTCGGTGCGCGCCAGTGAAGGGCAGAAAGTCCAGGCCCTCGATGGTGGCGCCAATGATTACGTGACCAAGCCGTTTGGCATTCAGGAATTCCTCGCTCGGGTGCGCGCATTGCTGCGTCAGGCACCGGCCGGGGAAGCGCAACCCGCAGCGCTGAGTTTCGGCCCGTTGACGGTGGATCTGGCTTATCGGCGGGTGCTGCTCGATGGCGTTGAAGTGGCGCTGACCCGTAAAGAGTATGCGGTGCTGGCGCAACTGGCGCGGCACCCGGGGCGGGTCATCACGCAGCAGCAGTTGCTCAAGGATATCTGGGGGCCGACCCATACCGAGGACAGCCATTACCTGCGGATTGTGGTCGGGCACTTGCGTCAGAAACTGGCGGACGATCCGACCCGGCCACGGTTTATCGTGACCGAGGCGGGGGTTGGATATCGGTTGCTGGAGGCGGGTTCTTAGATCTCCAGTTGTCTGTTCCGGCCTCATCGCGGGCAAGCCCGCTCCCACAGTGGTCGGTGTGATGTATCGATTTAGAACACACCCGAGACACCTGTGGGAGCGGGCTTGCCCGCGATGAGGCCCTGACAGATAGCAGGGCTCTTACTGTTGTTCACTTTCGTATCGATCCAGCGTGTCCCGTGCGATTTCGCGTCCCAGTGCGATCAACTCCGGTGCCTTGTAGAACTCGAAAAACCGGCAAACCCGCTTCGGCACGTTGATCAGAATGTCCGGCGGATACCCGGCAATCTTGTACTGCGCCAGCGAGGTCTGCATCACCTCGAAACTCTGGTTGATCAAATCCAGCAACGACGCCGGCCCGACGTTATCGATGATGAACGAACCGGTCGCGGACTTCGGCGCACCTGCGCGTTCGGGGGCGGCGGCCGGTTGCTGACTTTCCGGCTCGGCACCTTCGAGCCATGGATTGATCTCCGCTGCTTCGGCGCGCAACGCCTCCTGTTCGAGCTTGAGCAGTTGTTCGGCCTGTGTGCGGCGAAACGGCATCTTCGAACCCAGCGAACTGATCAGGCTGTCGAAGCGCGAGCGAAATGCGGCGGGGCGCTCGATTACCGGCAGTTTGTAATGGCGCTGGTTAGTCGAGTTGAGGTTGACCGCGATGATCAGATCACAGTGGCTTGAGACCACCGGCACGATCGGCAGCGGATTGAGAATGCCGCCGTCGACCAGCATCCGGTTGCCCTGCATCACCGGGGTGAACAGGCTGGGAATCGCCGCCGAGGCGCGCATTGCCTGATGCAGGCAGCCTTCCTGAAACCAGATTTCCTGTTGGTTGGTGAGGTCTGTGGCGACAGCGGTATAGGGGATGCGCAGGTCTTCGATGTTCATTTCGCCGACGATCTTGCGGATCTGCCCGAAAACCTTTTCACCACGAATCGCGCCGAGCCGGAAACTCACGTCCACCAGGCGCAGGACGTCGAGATAGTCGAGGCTTTCGATCCAGTTGCGATACTCGTCCAGCTTGCCGGCGGCGTAGATCCCGCCGACCACCGCGCCCATCGAACAACCGGCAATGCAGGCGATGTCGTAGCCGCGTTTTTCGATTTCTTCAATGACCCCGATGTGGGCATAGCCCCGGGCGCCGCCGGAACCCAGCACCAGTGCGACTCGTTTTTTCATCAAACTTCCTCCGGTCAAGGTTGCACAATGCACCCATCGAACGGTCGGCTCAATCGTCAGGAACGATTGATAGCGCCATGGCGTCGTTTTTTCGATACTGGGTGACGGCGCGACGCTATCCTTGTCGCCACGAGTCTTTGCAGGGCGGACAAGGCACTTTTTCGTCGCCGCATCGTCTTACCTGCACGAGTGTTGACCTATCTTTGAGGTGTGAGTGATGAAAGCCTGGATCTGTGTACCGTTGATTGCTCTGGCATTGGCCGGTTGCGCCGGTAAAACCGCTTACCGCGACAGCTGCGGCAGCCAACTCGACGCGGCGTGGCACGAACTGGATCTGGCCAAGGCCGAAGGCTTTGCCGGCACCGTGAGCTACTCCAAAGCCCTGTCGTTGCTGACGGCAGCCAAGACTCAACAGCAATTCGAAGGCTTCGAAGGTTGCTCGAACAAGGCTGAGAAAGCGCGCTTTTACATTCGCGAATCCCGCGCCGGACGTTAAGCTGCTGACGTGAAGCAAGGATGCTGCGTTCGCGAAACGCCACACTCATCCGCAAAGTCATTGAACCAAGGAGCAAGTGATGTCTGCGTTGGTTGACCGCTTGGTGGCTCATATCCTGAGTTTGGAAGTGCGGGTGTTGGCGTGTCAGGCGCGTTTGACTGCGCGCACCGACCCCGAGGCGTTGCATGATCTGCGCACCACCGTACGGCGTTTGCGCAGTCTGCTGCGGCCGTTGCGCGGGTTGCCCGGTGTCGAGCAACTGGAAAGCGCGGCGGCGAGTGTCGGCCAGTTGACCACGCCCTGGCGGGATCGCGAGGTGCTGGCGGCGTACTTGCTCAAGCACGATCAGCCCGAAGCCGCGCAGCGGCGCATGGTGCAAATGGCCGAGGCCTATCCGGCGTTGGCGGCGAGTGCCGAAGTGGCGTCGTTGTTGATCATCCTCGATGCCTTTCCACGGTTCTTGCGCGCATCGCAGCGTCAGGGCCTGCTCAAAGGCCTCGGTAAACGCATCGAAAAACGCCTCGACAAACAGTGGAAGAAACTCGATGAAGCGCTGCACGATCCAGCCCATGACCGCCATCGTCTTCGTTTGCTGATCAAGCGTGTGCGCTATGGCATTGAGGCCTATCCCGAACTGGATCGCCTGCCCGAAGCGGCGCTGCCGCGCTTGAGGTCTGCACAAGGCGCCTTGGGCGACTGGCACGATTGCTGGCAGTGGCTGGCGCGGGCCGAACTGGAGCCGGATCTGCAACCGTGTGTGGCGACCTGGCAGACGACCATGATCAAGGCTGAAACCAAGGCTGATCGGGTTCTCGAAAAACTCAGCTCAAGCTGCTTCAAATAATCCTGAATCCACCCGAAATCCCTGTGGGAGCGAGCTTGCTCGCGAAGAGGTCGAGTCAGTCAACATCATTGTTGTCTGACCCGGCGCATTCGCGAGCAAGCTCGCTCCCACAGTTGTTTTGCATTTGTTTGAAATCTGTTTAAGGCCTTTCTGTCAGTCTATTTGACCGGAATAGACGCTGCGGCGCTCTGCCATGCTGGTTAAGATCAGGGCATTCCCTTCGCGCTTTCTGAGGTTGTCATGCAATTTTCCGATCTGCTGGACGCTGTTCGCCGTCATCCGGAGTTGTCGATCCCGGCAGAGTGGGCACAGGGCCGCGCGAGTTTTGGTGGCTTGATCGCCGCGCTGCAATACGAAGTCATGCGTGCGAGGGTGCCGGCAGATCGACCGGTGCGGTCGCTGGCGATCACTTTCGTCGGGCCGGTCGAACCGGGTGTGCCGGTGAGCTTCGATGTCGAAGTCCTGCGTGAAGGCAAAGCCGTCAGTCAGGTACTCGGCCGCGCAGTGCAGAACGGTCAGGTTGTGACGCTGGTGCAGGGCAGTTTTGGCGCGTCGCGAGTCTCGGAAGTGGCGGTGCCGGCGCATCCCGCACCGGAGATGAAACACTGGGACGAATGCCAGGAGTTGCCCTACATCAAAGGCGTGACCCCGGAGTTCATGCGCCATCTGGCGATGCGCTGGAGCGTCGGTGGTCTGCCGTTCACCGGCAACAAATCGCGGGACATGGGCGGGTGGGTGCGTCTGCGTGGTGATGTGAAGGAGGAGCCAATCAACGAGTCCTACATTCTCGCGCTGGTGGATGCGTGGCCGCCGTCGCTGTTGCCACACCTCAAGCATGTGGCGCCCGGTAGCACGCTGACCTGGACCATCGAATTCGTTCAGCCGTTAAAGGATGTGAGCACGCTGGACTGGTGCAAGTATCTGGTGCAAACCGATTACGCTGCCGACGGTTACGGGCATGCCGCCGCCAAGCTGTGGAGCGCGCAAGGCGAGTTGATCGCGATGAGCCGTCAGACCGTAACGATCTTTGCCTGAATCAATGCCGACCGTGGCGCTGCAAACCGAGCGCCGCGACGATACCAATCACGCCGATAGTCACGCTGGCCAGACTCAGGCTGAACACGCCGGACACGATCAGCAGAAACGCGACAATGAACAGCGGTACGGCAATCAGGTGCAGCACCAGATTGGTCGGATGCTGATGATTGTTCGGGTACGCGCGCCATTGCCACGCGGGAAGATTGGGGTGACGTTTGCCCATGTTGCTACTCCTCATTCCATTTGGACTCAATGGTTGAAGAATAGGCGCGGGCGAGGAGGGCGGCGAATCGAGGTTGGCTATTGACGTGATAGGGACAACGGTCGGATTCGATGTCGTTTCGGCTGCCGCCATCGCCAGCAGGCTGGCTCCCACAAGGAGCCTGTGTGAACTTCAAATCCTCTGTGGGAGCTAGCCTGCTAGCGATGGGTTCTCAGAGTTTCAACTGACCAATCGCCTTGCTCAATTCCCCGGCCAACGTCGCCAACTCATTACTGGTCGTCGCCGAATCCACCGTCTGCTGCACTGTGTTTTCCGTCACATCACGAATACTCACCACCGCCCGATTCATCTCCTCGGCAACCTGACTCTGCTGCTCGGCGGCCACCGCAATCTGCGTGTTGCTCTCGCGCATCTGCGCCACCGCGCCAGTGATTTCCGCCAGCGCTTCACCGGCCTCCTGCGCCTGCTGCACGCAGTCGTCAGCCTTGTACGAACTCTCCTGCATGAAATCCACCGCATCGCGGGTCCCGGCCTGCAACGCCGACACCATGGTGGTGATTTCATCGGTCGACGCTTGCACCCGTTTCGCCAGGTTGCGCACCTCGTCGGCGACCACCGCAAAACCACGGCCCATTTCACCGGCCCGGGCCGCTTCGATGGCGGCGTTGAGCGCCAGCAGATTGGTTTGCTCGGCGATGCTGTGGATCACGCTGACCACGCCATTGATTTTCTGACTATCTTCCGCCAGACGCTGGATCATCTCGGCGGTTTGCTGCACGCCGCTCGACAGCCCGGCAATCGAATGCTGCACCCGTGCGACCACTTCCTGGCCGCTGCCAGCGAGGCTGTCGGCAGTCTGCGACAAATCGCGAGTGGCGCCTGCATGCTGGGCGATGTGATAAACCGTGGCGGTCATTTCATTGATCGCGGTGGCGGCCTGATCGGTTTCGCTTTGCTGGCCGAGCATGCCGTGACGCACTTCGTTCATGCTCGCCGCCAGCCGTGCCGCGCCGACATCCAGTTGCCGTGCGGTATCGGCGACGGTGCCGACCACGCGTTGATAACCGGCTTGCATTGCGTTGAACGCATTGGCCATCTGCCCGACTTCATCCTTGCAGGCCAGCGGCACACGGGCCGACAGATCGCCGCTTTTTTCCACATGCAGCATCACGTCTTTCAAGGTATTGAGTTGCGCGAGCAGGAAACGGATCAGCAGTTGCGAGGCACAAAGCATGGCGAACATCAGAACGAACACCGCCACCGCGTAATTGGCGAAACGTTCGCTGAACACCTGGCTCAGGCTCGGGCCATAAGCGATCACGGCGACCTGTTGGCCGTCAGCGCGGCTGAACACTTCAGCGCCCATCAGTGGGTTGTCGCCGAACAGCGGTAGATGATTGATCTCGATCCAGCCGTTGCTGTCGGTGATTTCCAGCAGCGGTTGATCGTGGAGACGCGGCGCTTCACCGCGTTTGAAGGTGAGTATCTGCTCGGCTTGGGGCAGCGGCTGGCCTGCCGGCCACGCCTTGAGCAATTGCGCCTGAGCCTGCGCGGACGTCATGGACGCATGACTGCGCGCCTGTTGCTCAAGCTGCACGGCGTACAACACCAGCAGCAGGGTAGTGACGAAGGCGACGGCATTGACCGCCCAGAATTTGTACTTCAGCGAGATATTGCTAAGCCAGGCACCCATGTAGGTTTTCTCTGATAGCGGAAACAGCATTGGCAAGGTGCCAGTATTGTGCCGCTATGCAGGCCTTCAGAACTTGATATACATCAACAGGCAATACGGTCCAGTCCTTGTAGGAGTGAGCCTGCTCGCGATAGCCGCATGTCAGTCAATGCAGTGTTGAATGGATGATTGCAATCGCCAGCAGGCTAGCTCCCACAGGGGGAAAAGGGTGTGTCAGGGGAGGGTGGGAAGGCCGAAAAATGCCCGGGCGCACGCGGTGGTATGCGCGGCCAGATCTTCCTCGGTTTCACCGCGATGCAACGCGACTTCACGCAACACTTCAGTCAGATAAGCCGGTTCATTACGGCCGTTTTTCGGTTTTGGCCGCAAGGTGCGTGGCAGCAGATACGGCGCATCGCTTTCCAGCATCAGCCGTCCGCGCTTGATCTCCTTGACCAGCGGATGCAGATGCGTGCCACGGCGCTCGTCGCAGATCCAGCCAGTGATGCCGATGTGCAGATCCATATCCAGATAACTGAACAACGCCTTTTGTTCGCCGGTGAAGCAATGCACCACCGCGGCCGGGAGTTGATCGCGGAAGTCTTTGAGGATTTCCAGCAAGCGCTGACTGGCGTCACGCTCATGCAGAAATACCGGCAATTGCAGTTCTACCGCCATTGCCAAATGTTCTTCGAGGACTTTTTCCTGCTGCGGACGCGGCGAGAAATCGCGGTTGAAATCCAGCCCGCATTCACCGACCGCCACCACGTTCGATTCCTGCAACAGACTGCGCAGGCGACGGGCGCTGTCGGCGTTCCAATCACTGGCGGAATGCGGATGAATACCGGCTGTGGCGAACAGTCGCTGACCACTTTCATCCAGCTGTTGGCACAGTTCCAGTGCCTGTTCGCTGCCCTCGACGCTGGTGCCGGTCAATACCAGTTGGCAGACCCCGGCAGCGTAGGCGCGATCAAGTACGGCCTGATGTTTGTCGGCGAAACTTGGGTTGGTCAGGTTGACGCCGATATCGATGAGTTGCATGGTTGCTACCTCGGGCCGAAGGCCGGAAAGCATACCAGAGCTGTAGATTCATAAGAAAAGCCAAGAACTACAACGAGTTATAGCTGTCTCTTGATGCCGCGACGCAGTCGGTGTTGGCGCAAATGCCATCACTGTGCCAGTCTCTCGCACTTTGCCAGCGCTCATGGCGCTCTGTTTTCGTCGGTGATTTCGACCGTTCAGCGGTAAAAATCGCCCCGTAATCTTTCCGGAGAGTGGATGGTTCGTCCCTCGGTTTTGCTCCTGTTGTGTGGATCGTTGCTACTGCCGATGACGGCGGTTGCACGCCTGCCCGGGCCACTGCAAGCCGTGCCGGCCGCCAAGGTGCGCGACCTGTCGGAGATTCGCAGCAGCCGCGTGTTGCGGGTGCTGGTCAACCAGAGCCGCAACAGCTCCGGTGAAGTGCAAGGCCAGGCCATCGGCGTTGAATACCATCGCCTGCGCGCCTTCGAGCAATACCTCAATGGCCATGCCCGCGATGGTCAGGAAGTAACCCTCAAGATCATCCCCAAAGCCAAGGATCAACTGCTCGGCGCATTGCAGCGCGGCGAGGGAGATCTGATGGCGCCGGGAGAATTGTTGGATCTGCAACCGGGCCATGCGGTCGCCAGCAGTGAACCGATCGCCAGCAACGTACCGCTGGTGTTGGTCGGCATCAAGGGTGAACGACGTTACACCAAGGTCGAACAGCTTTCCGGCAAGACGCTGGCCTTGCCCGCCGGTAGTGCGGCGGGCGAGGCAGTCAGTCAACTCAATCAAAAACTCGTACTGCGCAAACTGGCACCGATCAAGATCGAATGGGTCGATCCGACGCTGGCCGTCGAGGACGTGCTGGAAATGGTGCAGGGCGGGATTTTTCACCTGACCATCGTCGAGCAACCGATAGCCGAGCGCTGGGGCAAGATCCTGCCGAAGCTGCGCTTTGATCGTCAGATGATGATCAGCGAGCCGGGCGAGGAATACTGGTTCGTGCGCCGTGATGCATCGATGCTGCGGGCGAGCATCGATCGTTTCCTCGGCGGCTACAAGAAACCGGCGAACGAGGATGCGGCGTTTCTGCGCATCTATCGTCGGCTCTACCAAGTGCACTACCCACTGGCCAAGGCCGACCGTCAGCGCCTGGAAAACCTGCGTCCGGTTCTGCAAAAGCATGCCGATGCGCAGAACATGGACTGGCTCAATCTGGCGGCGCTGGCGTTCAAGGAATCGGCCCTGCAACCCAATGCCCGCAGTGGCAGCGGCCCGACCGGGCTGATGCAGATCACCCCGTCCGCAGCGCAACGGGTCGGCGTCAACAATATCCAGAATCTCGATGCCAATGTGCAGGCCGGGGCCAAGTACCTGGCGATGATTCGCCGCAAGTTTTTCAACAGCCCCAAGCTCAACGAGCGCGAGCGCATGGCCTTCACTCTGGCGGCCTACAACATCGGCCCGGAGCGGGTGCAAGGCATGCGCGCCGAAGCGCGGCGCCGTGGCTTGAATCCCAATCAGTGGTTCTTCCAGGTCGAGCGCATCGCCATGGAGCAGGTGGGAATGGGGCCGGTCAGCTATGTTAATAGTGTGAACAAGTACTACCTGGCATTCGACCGGGAACGGGAGTCGTTGGAGCCCAAGGGACAGAAAGTCGCCTCGCGCAAATAATCGAATAAGTTGATTGTTATGGCGGAATATTTGCGCTTTTAACATGAAAATAACTGATTAATATAGCGGCCAACCAACACACACTTTGCATAACAAGGAATGACCCAAATGAGCTCTCTGATCAACAAGGTACTGTTCACCCGCGCCGGTTATGGCCTGACCGTTCTGCGCATTGCCGTCGGCGTGATCTTCGCCGCCCACGGTTCGCAGAAGCTCTTCGGCCTGTTTGGTGGTTACGGTCTGGCCGGCACCGCGCAGTACATGGAAAGCCTCGGCCTGACCCCGGGTTACCTGATGGCCACGCTGGCTGGCGGCACCGAGTTCTTCGCCGGTCTGGCACTGATCATCGGCCTGCTGGTACGCCCGGCGGCATTGGGTTTGACCTTCCTGTCGCTGGTGGCGATCTTCACCGTACACATCGGCAACGGTCTGTTCATGGCCAACAACGGTTATGAATTTGCCCTGGCCCTGCTCGGTGGCAGCATCGCGGTAATGATCGAAGGCGCCGGCAAGCTCTCGGCTGATCGCGCCATCGCCGGTTAAGCGCTCTGGCTCAAGCCAAAGGCCCGCATTGTGCGGGCCTTTTTTGTTGCTGCTGATTCTTGACACTCATCAGTCACGTTCTCTAGGATGTTGCTCATGCGCCGATTTAAACAGCTACTTGCGGGGCGCCAGGTGACTCAATCAGTTGCCGTCAGAAGCCGGAACAGGGCTTCGAAATACCGCTAAAGCGCTGGTTCGGTGTTGCCTCTCACCTGCCATGCAGACTTTTGAGGCAGAGACACGACCCAATGAATGCACTACGCCCTCCAGCACGTCCCGCGCCGATCACGGCACATATCACCCAGCGCAACCCGAAAATCCTGCTTGGCGGCAGACATCAGCCAACGCTGTTGCGTTATCTCGATGGCTGGCCACGTCGCAGCGGCGGTCCTGCCGCGTTCCTGATCCAGTTTGTCGAAGACGGCGAGTCGCTGGCGCGTTTCGCCAGTGACAGCTTTGATCTGGCGGTGATTCAGTCGCCGAGCCGTGAAGACGCGCCGGAAATGATCAAGCAACTGACTCGTGTGGCGCGACAGGGTTTGATTGCACGGCGCTGAATTCAGCTCACTTGTTCAGTGAATTACAAAGCTTGAATAGCTGGTTGTCATTCTTGATACCCAGCTTGCGGTAGGCGGACAGCTTTTGAGTACTGATGGTGTTGGCGCTACGGAAGAATTTTGCTGCGATCTGATTGACCGACATGCCATCGAGAAAACACCGCAGCACCTCCTGCTCCTTGGGTGACAGCGCCGAGTGACGAGTCAGATCCACATCGTGCTCGGCTGCGTTCGAGCCTTCGTCCACGGCAGCGATTTCCGAACATGCCAGTTCGCTGGCCATGGCCGCATCCAGATAAATCTGGCCTGTGGCGACTTTGCGAATCGCCATGGCCAGATCCTCCAGTTCCTGAGTCTTTCCATAAAACCCCGAGCAGCCGTTCTGCATCGCCAGGGTCACCGTGGCCGGGTTGTAATGCGATGACAGCACCAGAATTTTGCAATCGGGATAATTCAACTTGATCCGGCGAATCATGTTGATGCCATCGATTTCCTTTTCGCTCAGCACAAAGTCGACCACCACAACGTCGACCTTCTGAGTGGCCATGGCTGCCAGAAATTCCTTGCTCGTCGCAAACGCGCCGACAACCTCTATATCCATCTCGGTCGCCAACCAGGCGGCAACTCCAAACCGAATGATCTTGTGGTCATCCAGCAACATGACGGTGTACGGCCTGAATTGCCGGCTGACCATTTGGCTCTTCCTGTTTTCAGTAAATAACGATTTAAGTCAGGCCACTTTGACAGGTAGGCAAATCGATTTTTACAGGCTTTGTCTCAATTTTTCCCAGAGGGCTCTTTTAAATACCGATTTCGTAATCTTTTGAATTAGGTTTTTCTCGATGGTTTGCATTTTGGGCACTGACCAGAATGATTCCAGGGCCAGTGGGTATCACCTTGGTCTGGCCGTCAGCCATCGGCAGGCGGGAAATCATTTGCAGTGCTCAAGGTGTTCCATGGAAAAGAAAACTTTATTTGCAGCCTTTGCGCTGGCGACCTCGGCCATTGTGACTTTGCCGGCCTATGCCACCGACGGTGTGATCAATTTCACGGGCTTGGTCACCGACGTGACCTGCACCATCGAAGGTACCGTTCCAGGTACTGGAGGTGCGACCAAGGATGTGCCGATGAACGGTATTTCCGCGGCGAACCTGGATGCAGCCGGTAAGTTCGGCCCCCTGACGAGGTTCGAGATTCTTGTCGGTGGTCCAGGACAAAACGGTTGCACCGACGGCCGCAGCGCACTGATTGCGTTTGATACTGCCAGCCCGATGATCGATGTCGCTACCGGTCGCTTGAACATCGATGGCTGGAACGTACCGACTGACCTTATCAACGCCAAGAATGTGCAGATCCAAGTGACCAAACAAGACGGCACTCCGCTGAATCTCTACACCGAAAAATCAGATGCAGTGGTCATTGCCAGTAACCAGGCAATCATCCCGCTGGCGGCACGGTACTACGCAACGGGTGCCGCGACAGCGGGTCTGGTCGCCTCTCGTGTCGGTTTCACCATCGAATATACCAACTGAAAATGTACCGGGAGCGTACGCGCTCCCCTGTGCCGATCTCGCGCAACTGCGCGGCATCGGCAGTTCTTGCCGAGATTTTTGCTGATGAACACCAGAGCCCGTCGTGCGCTCGCCGTTTGTGCGCTGGCGATGACGTCGTTGTACATGCCCGCGTCGCAAGCCTCGTTGGTTATTCAAGGCACCCGGGTCATTTATCCGGCCGCAGAGCAGGAAGTTGTGGTCCGCATGGAAAACAAGGGCGAGCGACCGACACTTGTTCAAACCTGGCTGGACAGCGGCGACAAGACAGCGACACCAACCACGGCGCACGCACCTTTCACCGCGACACCACCGGTTTTTCGAATCGACCCAGGCAAGCAACAAGCTTTGCGCCTGCGTTATACCGGCGAACCATTGCCCACGGATCGCGAGAGCCTGTATTGGCTCAACGTCATGGAAATTCAGCCGAAGGCGCTCGATGCCGGGGGGAGAAACCTGATCGAGCTGTCGTTTCGCTCGCGTATGCGGGTGTTTTTCAGACCTGAAAAATTGCCGATAGAGCGTTCTGAAGCCACGTCAAAACTGACCTGGAAGCTGATTGCCTATCAGGGCGGATACGCCTTGGCGGTGCTGAATCCGACGCCGTATCACATCTCTCTGGCATCCGTTGAATTGGTCGGCAGCAAGGGCGAGCGCTTCCCGAAAGCCGCGAATAAAGAAGCCAATGACAGTCTGTTGTTCCCGGCGGGTGACGTTAAGCGTTTCTTGTTGCCGACGCTGCAGAGCAAACCTGCTGGTGCGGCGGATGTCGAGTTCACCGAGGTAACCGACTTCGGTGCCCGAGTAAAACACTCAGTTCATCTGAGCCCTGATTCTCAATGAATTGATCATCATGAATATCTTGTTTCGCCTGAGGGCAGCGTCCCGCATTAGCGCAATTGTCGTTGTCGGCCTGATGACAACGACCGTTGCCGAAACCTCGCAGGCAGGGGTGGTGATCAGTGGCACCCGGGTCATTTACCCGGCAGAACAGAAAGACGTGTCGGTGTGGTTCCAGAGCAAGAATCAGACGCCGGTACTGGTGCAGGTCTGGCTCGACGACGGTGATGAAAATATCGCGCCGGAAAAGGCCAGTGTTCCGTTCGTTGCGACGCCACCGATCTTTCGTCTGGAGCCGGGCAAGCAGCAGGTCGTGCGGTTGATCTATACCGGCGAACCGTTACCGACAGACAAGGAAAGCCTGTTCTGGTTGAACATGCTTGAAGTGCCGCCCAAAGCGCAGGGCGACGAGGCGAGCAGCCAGTTGCAGTTGGCGTTTCGGACGCGCCTCAAGGTGTTTTTCCGGCCTCGGAATTTACCGTATGACCCGACCCAGGCAGCAGAAAAGCTGCGCTGGGAGTTGGTCGCTGAACAACAGGGCTTCGCCTTGAGGGTGACCAATCCAACGCCCTACAACATCAGTTTCGATTCGGTCGAACTGGTGGCTGGTGGACAGCGACATGCAAAACCGACGGGCCAGACCGCTGCACAAAATATGGTCGCGCCGGGCGCCTCGAATCTGTTCTCGCTGCCGGGCTTGAAGTCCTCGTCAGCATCGGGGGCGCTCGTTGAATTCAAGACCATCAACGATCTGGGATCGGTGACTGCGTACAGCGCAAAAATTTCGCCCTGATCATTCACGCGTTGCAGCGGATTGATTCCGCCACGCCCGACAACCAACTCTGCGGCAAGACATGCGCATGCCATGCCTGCATCAGGCCCGGCTTGCCCGTTTTTGGCTGAGTTCACGTTCTGGAACACCGGCTATGAGATCGTACATTGCTCTTTCATCCCGGTTTGTACAGCTGATACAGGGCCGCTTTGTCGCTGTCATTCACAGTATTTTGATGCTGGGCAGTGGTGAAGTGCTTGCTGCATCGAGTGTTGAGCAAGTCGAGTTCAATCCGGCATTTTTCCAGGGCGGTGCCGCCGGTAAACAGTTCGATATTTCACGGTTTAACACTGGCAACGTAGTGTTGCCGGGTGTTTTTCGTTCGGACGTTTACATCAACGGTGCCTGGATCGGCCGGGAGGAACTGACGTTTGCCGCCGTCGACGGGCAGCCCAGCGCCCAGTTGTGTCTGGATCGTTCGATGCTGGTCAAACTGGGTGTCGATGTCGATGGCATCGCACAAAAAGCCAGTCAGGCTGGCGTGGTCGCGCCGCCGCCATTTCCCGCGAAGCCGTTCTGTGCCGACATCGGTATTTATGTGCCGGACGCCAGCGCCACCTTCGACAGTGGTGAAAGCAAGCTCGACATTCAGGTCCCGCAGCTCTACATGACACGCATGGCGCGTGGCTATGTCAGCCCGGAGCACTGGGACGACGGAATCAACGCAGGTTTCGTGCGCTACAACGCCAACACCTATTCCAGCAAAAGCAGTGGCGTCACCAACAACTCCGGCTACCTGGGGTTGAACAGCGGCCTGAATCTGGGCGAGTGGAATTTTCGTCATAACGGCGCCTACAGCCGTGACCAGGAGAGTGCCGGTTACCAGAGCAGCGCGACCTACGTGCAGCGCGGATTTTCGTCGCTGCAATCGGAGTTCACTGGCGGCGAGATCTACACCTCCGGTGAGCTGTTCGACAGCGTGCGCCTGCGTGGCGTAACCCTGGCCACCGATGACCGGATGATGCCCGACTCGATGACGGGTTATGCACCGATTGTCCGTGGGGTTGCCGAGACCAATGCCAAGGTGACCATTCGCCAGCGCGGCATGTTGCTGGATGAAATCACCGTGCCGCCCGGGCCGTTCGTGATCGAAGATCTGTTCCCCAACGGATATGGCGGCGACCTCGAAATCACTGTCACCGAAGCCGATGGGCGTCGCCGGCAATTCATCGTGCCATTCGCTTCCAATGCCCATTTGTTGCGTCCGGGTTATCAGCGCTTTTCATTGAGCAGCGGGGTGATGGCCGATCCGGGATTGTCCAGCCATCCGTGGCTGATGCAGGGTACATATCAACGCGGTCTGAACAACGTGATCACCGCCTATACCGGTGGCAACACCTCGCAGGATTACCTGTCGGAACTGATCGGTGCGGCGTTCAACACACCAATCGGTGCGGTGTCGCTTGACGTCACCGCATCTCAGGCCTCGGTCCCGACACTTGGCGCGATGCAGGGGCAGAGTCTGCAAGTGCGTTACAACAAGAACTTTGCCGAAACCGGGACCAACTTCGCGCTGGGTGCTTTTCGCTATTCCACCGACGGCTTCCTCAGCCCTCGTGATGCTGCGCAGTTGCGCGAGACTGTTCGCGAAGGCGGTAACGTTGACGACGTCGGTCGGCTGCGTGAGCGTTTCGATATCAGCCTGAGCCAGAGCTTCGAGCGTGGCTCGGTGTTCCTCACCGGCTCGCAGCAGGAGTACTGGAATCGGCAAAGCAGCACGGTGAGTTTCACTGCCGGTTACAGCGGTTCCTGGGACCGGGTCAGCTACACCGTCACCGCTCAGCGCAGCCGGGATCTGGTGAGCAACCGCAGCAGCAATCAGATCGATCTGAGTTTCAGCATTCCCATCGGCAGAGGGGCGCGCTCACCGATGCTGTCGACCACTCTCAGCCATGGCGATACGCAAGATACTGCGCGCACGGGTGTCAGTGGCGTGCTTGGCGAGCGAAATCAGATCAACTACGGCGCATCCACCAGCTATTCGAGTGGCAACGGCTCCAGCAAAACCACGAACGCTGACGTGACGTATCGCGGCCAGAACGCGGAAACGTCCGCCAGTTACAGCGACGGGACGGGTTACCGCGCGGCCTCGCTGGGCGTATCCGGCGGGGTAGTGGTGCATTCGGGCGGGGTGATTCTGGCACCGGAACTCGGCGATACCATCGGCATTGTGCATGCCACGGGCGCGGAGGGCGCCGGGATCGGCAGCAGCAGTAACGCGCGCGTCGGCGCCAATGGGTACGGCGTCGTGCCGTATCTGGTTCCCTATCGCAGCAACTCGGTTGAGCTGGACCCGAAAGACATGTCGCAGGATGTCGAGCTCAAGACTGCCTCGCAGAACGTCGCGCCCAAGGCCGGTGCGGTGGTGATGATGGGCTTCGATACCAGCACTGGCCGGGCAATGCTGATCAATGCCGTGCAGGCGGATGGCAGCCCGATTCCGTTTGGCGCCGATGTGTTCGACGAGGCGGGCACCGGCGTCGGTGTAGTAGGGCAGGCCGGCAGGATGTTTGTGCGCACGGCGCAGGACAAAGGCGAGTTGACGGTCCGTTGGGGCGAAGGGGCCGACGCGGTGTGCCGCATTCCTTTCGATATGAGCACCGTTGCGCCGTCTCCGGCAAATCGCAGTCTGGCGCAGATGAATGGTGTTTGCAGGCGCGGCGCATGAATCAGCTTTTCAACAGCGGCAGACATCAATTGCCTTCCATGCGCGGTTCCGTCTCTGGCGGACATTCGGCGCTAACGACGGAGCTTCGACGATGAACACAATCACTCGAAAATTCGCCAGGCAGCGCGGTTTGGCTGAACGCTGCTCTCTGATATATGCAGTCCTGTCAGGACTGTTACTGCTGGGGATTAGCGGCCAGGCTTACAGTGCCTGCGAGCCGACAATCGTATTGGCTGATCCGCAAATTGTTACGGCTGCGGCGCAATCCATCCCGGCGCCGTTGGCGGCGGGCGTCAGGATCGGCACTTTTACCGCCAGCAACCTCTATTACAATGTTTTCCAGACCTCTTGCGGCGGAACTCAAAGTGCCTCCACTTGGGGGCGTGCGAAAGTATCCGCGGTATCGACCTGGAATGGATATTCGGTCTATCCCACTGGTGTAGCAGGCATTGGCTATGCCGTTGAACTGGCCGATCCCAACGGCAGTTATACGAAGTTGACGACCAATGAAACGGGGGGCGGCAACAGGTTTTTCAGTGGCACATACATTGGCACTTTAGGTATCAGATCCAGAGTCTACTTTGTCACCACCGCGCCTCTGGCCAGTGGCGTCTACGATATTCCTACCCAATTCATTGCACTCACGCGCTCGCGCAATCTGTCCGCGACATCGATTGATGGCTCCCCCGGCGCCAGCAGCAATATGCGCCTCAATACCTTCCGGTTGACGGTTGGCAATACCACCTGCGATCTGGCCGCTGGCGATGTTTCCCGGACGATTACCCTCGATACGATCAAACGTGCCGATTTTGTCGGGCAATGGGCTGGCCTGAAGATCTTCGAAATCACTGCGAACTGTACTGCCGTATCGAGAGTGACCTTCAGTTTCAGTGGTACTCCAGCACCTGGAGATGGCTGGCGTTACGCCAATACCGGAACCGCTACCGGCATAGGTTTGTGGCTTTACTCGCTTATTGGAGGCGTACGGGAAACCATCACCCCCAATACCGGCAACTATCAACGCACGGTCAACGTCGTCAGTGGCAAAGCGGTTCTGCCGGGGGGGATGGGGTATTTCAAGACCACCGGTAACCCTATTACCAGCGGCACGCTCGTCAGCACCGTGACCGTCAATATCACCTACCAATGAACAGGCCATGGAACGTTCCCGTGAAACAACAATTGCTGTGCATGGCGCTGATTCTGTCCGGTGTGTCGGCGCAAACGGTTCATGCCGCCACAACCGGAACCCTGAGAGCCGAAGGGCTGATCATCAACGGCACCTGCAATCTGGCAGCAATCGGTGTTGATCCGATCAAGCTGGCGACCGTCAAGTCGTCCGACTTCGATCATCAGCAGTCCGTCGCGCCTAAAAACTTTCAGCTGACGGCGAATTGCGAACCGGAAGTGCGCAATGTCACGTTCATTTTTTCCGGGACACCTTCCAGCGCCGATGGCGGGCGATTTGCCAACACCGGGACGGCCGCAGGGGTTGCGCTTGGATTGGTGTCGAGTGATGGACGTGCCATCCGCGCCGACGGTACCGACAATACCCGCCTCATTCCGGTGGTCGCGACGAAGGCAGTGATACCGCTCACGGCGTCCTACTGGAAAGTCGGCCCGGTCACTGAAGGAACGCTGGTGAGTCAGGTAATCGTGAAGATCACCTACGACTGAAGCTGCAATCAATATTGGCGAAGCAGATTTGCCTGCGCTGCGCTATCCAGACGCTGAACTACCAACCAAAGAAATCCTACGATGAATACGATAAACCGAGCAGTTGCAATGCCGCGCGGCATGACTTGCCATTACTCCCAGTGCGCACGCAGGCTTTATACAAGCATCGCGGGTCTGTTACTGCTGGGCGTTTCGGGCGAGGCTTTCAGCGCCTGCGAACCCATTTCGTATATCGCGATACAAAGCGCCACGACAGGGGCGCAGACCATCAGCGCGCCGCTGGCAGCCGGGGTCAGAATCGGAACCTTCACCGCGAACAGCTCCAATATCGAGGTCTTCAGAACCATATGCACGTCCTCCATGTGGATGCGCGCAGCCAAGGCTCCGGTTTCAACCTGGAATGGCTATTCGGTTTATCCGACCGGCGTGACAGGGATCGGTTATGCCGTGGAAGTCGCTGATTACAACGCTGCCAGTTATACAAAACTGACTACACCTCAAACCGGCGCGGGACAAAGTTATTACCGGGACAACTACTTTGGAGGACTAGGAGTCAAATCGCGGATCTACCTTGTCACCACCGCGCCGCTTGGCAGCGGTGTTTACAATATTCCTGCTCAGGTCGTGGCGCTGACCCGTGCGCTGAACAGGGACGTGACGTCGATTGACGCGAGCCCCTCGGCCAGCAGCAATCTGCAACTGTCCGCGTTTCAGTTGACGGTTCGCAATACGACGTGCGACCTGGCTGCTGGCGACGTCTCTCGAACGATTGTCCTCGACACCCTTAAACGCGCCGATTTCATCGACAAAGCGGCTGGTCTGAAAGACTTTGAAATTACCGCGAACTGTACCGACACATCGAGTGTGACCTTCTCTTTCACTGGTACTCCGGCACCTATCGATGGCTGGCGCTTCGCCAATACCGGAACCGCTGCAAACATAGGGCTATGGTTTTACTCGCGTATTGGGGGCGATGTGATAACCATTACCCCCAATACCGGCAATTATCAGCGGACAGTCAACGTCGTCAACGGTAAAGCGGTTCTTCCGGTAGGCATGGGATATTTCAAACTTACCAACAATCCGATCAGCAGCGGCACGCTGGTCAGCACGGTGACCGTGAACATTACTTATCAATGACCCAGCGTGGCAGCACCGCTCACCACCAATGCTGATAAAACCGGTGATGGGAAAGTTACCTACGACTAATTGTCCGAAATCCTTGATCCAGAAGCTAATTCGAGACATGTCTCATGTCTCGGTCCTCTCTCTCTCGACAAGATTGCGCTATCCGCTGTGCGCACTGAAAAGCCATGCGAAACGGCAGGTCATTCGAACCAATGACACCACGAGTGCATTGGTAATCTTGTTGAGAGGATATGAAAGTTGACTACAGCAACATATAAAGTCGCCATTGCTGATGGCAAGACCATGACCGACGTGCAGGAACTGTCCACCTCTGGCCAGCCGGTACGTATCAAAGCCGTCGCCAATGGCAAATACGTTCTTGCCGAAGGCGACAAAGGCATCGCGCCAGCGAACGTCACCGTCAAACGCGTAGGCAAGGACCTGCACGTCACGCTCGAAGGTGGCAATCCAGATCAGCCGCAACTGATCATCGAAGGTTTCTACGATGCACAGGGCCAACTGGTGGGCATGGCCGAAGACGGCAGTTTCCACGAATACGTTGCGGCAGATGCCGTGCAGGATCACAGCTCGGCGTTCCTGATTGAAGGCGTGCCGGCACCACAAGTGCTGGGTGTCGAGTCGGTATCGAGCATGAGCGGTATGAGCGGTATGAGTGGCGTTGGCGGTTTGGCCGGCGGCGTATTCGGCACTGGTATCGG
Organism: Pseudomonas sp. McL0111; assembly: GCF_052567255.1. Taxonomy (NCBI): domain Bacteria; kingdom Pseudomonadati; phylum Pseudomonadota; class Gammaproteobacteria; order Pseudomonadales; family Pseudomonadaceae; genus Pseudomonas; species Pseudomonas sp. McL0111. The sequence goes on from NZ_CP199585.1 coordinate 3,451,501, forward strand.
CTTGCTCGGTGCGGGCCTGATTGGCCTCGCGGCTGTTGGCCTGGCTGGCGCAGCGGTTGCCGCCGGCAATGACGATGACAAGAAGCACGACGACGCTCCCGCGACGACGCCACCTCCTGCACCGGTAGTCGGTGACAACGCCGGCACCGATAGCGGTTCACTGGTCAATGGCGGTATCACTGACGACACCACCCCGACCTTCAGTGGGGAAGGCACGCCGGGCAACACCATCATCATCAAGGATGGCGACAAGGTCATTGGTGAAACCATCATCGGTGAAGATGGCAAGTGGACGTTTACCCCCGAGCCGCTGGATGGTGGCTCGCACGAGATCGTCTTCGTCGAGCGCAATCGCGATGGCATCGAAGGCCCGCCATCGCCCGGTTTTGAATTCATTATCGACGTTCAGGCACCGGCTCAGTCTGTAATCAACAGCGTGCAGGACGATGCCGGCGTCCCTGGCCCGATTGCGCAAAATGGCCGGACCAATGACACCACGCCGACCCTAAGCGGTCAGGCCGAACCCGGCTCCAGGGTCGAGATATTCGCCAATGGCGAAAAAATCGGTGAAGCCCCGGTCGGTGCGGATGGCACATGGTCGTTCACCCCATCGCCACTGGATGACGACAGCTACTCCTTCACAGTAGTCGCAGTCGACGCGGCCGGTAATCGTGGCCTGCCTTCCGATCCTTTTGTCTTCACCATCGACACCAACGTGCCGGGCACCCCGGGCGAGAATGGCGCGGGTGGCATTGGTCAGGTGATCGATGACGCCGGTAATGAAATCCCTGCCGGCAGCTCAACCAACGACACCACCCCGACGTTCACTGGCAGCGGCCAGACGCCGGGGAGTACGGTCAAGCTGCGTGATAATGGCGTGGTCATTGGCGAGGCGATTGTCGATGAGAATGGTAACTGGTCGGTCACCCCCGACGAGCCCCTCTCCAACGAGAACCACGAGATCGACATGACCATCACGGACCCGATCGGCAATGAAAGCCTGCCGTCCGAACCGTATGTCATCGTCGTCGATACCATTGCACCGGGCACCCCGGGCCAGGACGGTAATGGCGGCATCGACACCGTGCGTAATGACCTCAACCCAGCGACCATTGATATCGGCAACGGTGAATCGACCAACGACACCACCCCGACCATTGTGGGCAGCAATCAGAAGCCGGGCGACAAGGTCACGATCTACAACGGCTCCGACATCATCGGCACCGCTATTGTGCAGGCCGACGGTACCTGGTCGATCACCCCTGCGATGGCCCTGACTGCGGACACCTACTCGTTCACCATGACTGTCACCGATCTGGCCGGCAACGTAAGTCCGCCGTCTTTGCCGTATGTGGTGACGATTGACACCACTATTCCGGGCACTCCGGGAGAGGGCGGCAATCCTGCGATCGGCCAGGTGGTCAATGACGACGGTGACGTAATCCCCGCCGGTACCTCGACCAACGACACCACCCCGACCTTCAGCGGCAGCGGCCAAACTCCGGGCGAGACCGTCACCCTCTACGATGGCATCGAGGTCATCGGTTCCGTTGTGGTGGCGGATGACGGCAGTTGGGCGATTACGCCGGATACCCCTCTGTCCAACGCCGATCACGACGTCACCATGACCGTCACCGATCCGGCCGGTAACGAAAGTGCGAAGTCCGATCCGTTTGTCATCACTGTGGACACCATTGTGCCGGCCACCCCGGGCGAGGGTGGCATAGGCGGCTTCGACGTGGTCAATGACAACGGTTCAGCGCACACGCCTATCGGCAACGGTGATTCGACCAATGACAACACCCCGCTCTTCAGCGGTAGTGATCAGCAACCGGACGACATCATCAAGCTCTACAGGAACGGCGCCATTGCAGGCTCCGCCATTGTGCAGGCCGATGGGACGTGGTCGTTCACCCCTGATCCGTTGCTGACTGACGGTACCTATTCGTTCACCATGACTGTCACCGATCAGGCCGGTAATGAAAGTGCGCATTCCGATCCGTACGTGTTCACCGTTGATATCGTGGCACCGGTCAAACCGGGCGACGACGGCACTGGCGGCATTGATCAGGTAATCGATAACGTCAATCCAGGCGGGGTCGAGGAAGATCTCGTCAGCGGTGATTCGACCAACGACAGCACCCCGACCCTCAAAGGCGGCAGCCAGCTACCGGGCGCCACGATCACGATCCGCAATGGTATTGAAATCATCGGTACCGCTGTTGTCGATGACATGGGCAATTGGGAGATCATCCCGCTCACGCCACTACAAGATGCCACTTACAACCTGACGATGACCGTCACCGATGAGGCCGGCAACGAAAGTGTGGAGTCCGATCCGTTCGTGGTGACCGTCGACACTGTTGCGACGGGTATTACCATCGACAGCATGGGCAAGGATGGCGGCAGCAGTAGCACTGACTTCATCACCAATGATGGCAGCGCGGGTCGGTTGATTCAGGGCACTACGTCGCAGGCTTTGGTCGCAGGCGAAAAAGTTCAGGTCTCGCTGGATAACGGTGTGACGTGGGTAGATGCGCTGGTCAATGGTGATACCTGGAGTTATCTCGACACGGGTGCGCACAGCAGTGACTGGACCGTGCAGGCGCGTGTGACAGATATCGCAGGTAATATTGGTACTGCCAACCAGGATATTCAACTGGATACAGCGGCACCGACGGCGCCGAGCTCATTTGTATTCAATGGTCCTGTGGTCACCGTCAACTTTGACGGTACAGGCCTCAACGTAGGCTCTACGGTAGAGGTGGTCGTCGGCAACGAACGTTTCGCGGTTCAACTGACTCAGGCTCAGATCGATGCCGGTTCGGTAGATGTTACAACCAATGCCAACGCAGCGATGACAACTACCCAGGCAATGATTGTTGATACTGCCGGCAACGTTTCTCAGTACCTGGTACCTGGTGTGTCAGTTGTTGATTTTGAAAGCGTGCCTGTCCAAAGAGTTGCAGCAAACGGGGAAGTAGATTTTGGAGCTTTCGTACTGAATTGGGGGGGCGCGGTTATTGGCACCAAACCGGTGGGAGTGCTTGCGCAGGGCACTGACTACTGGGGGTACATAACCCCATCACGTGGCATTGGTGTCATTCTTGACGATGGTGTTGCCAATCCGAGAATTACTCTGGCAACTGGTACAGAAGCCAGCGCAATGTCATTTCGGGCGGGGCACAATAGTGATCCGATCACCGTAAGGTTCTATGACAGCAGTAATAATCTCGTTCACTCTATTGCTATGACTCAAGGTTTGCAGGAGGTGAACTTCCAGCTGCCTGATGGCAAAACATTCACGAGTGTTGAGTTCGACGGTACAGCTTCGGACTGGCTCTGGCTCGATGATTTCCAGTTCTCGAATGGCACCTATGAGCATGTGGATGCGCCAGCGGATCAACAAATAGCTGGAACTGGCGGCTACTACGGCGACGACGCTGCCAATAACTTCTCGCTGGACACCACGGCCTTCCTGAACAATGTCAACAGCGTCATCAGCGGTGGCGCTAGCAACGACACTTTGGCCTTGACCGGTGCTGGCCAAGTCCTGGACTTGACCAACATCGCCGGCAAGCTTGAGTCCGTCGAAATCATCGATATCACGGGTACTGGAAACAACACCCTGACCCTGTCGCTGGAGGATGTCCTTGAACAGGGGCAGACCTCATTGTTCACCAACGATGACACGGTGCAAATGATGATCAAGGGCAACACTGGCGATACCGTTAACCTGAATGATCAACTGTCCGGCATTGATGCCCCGGGCGACTGGGCGGCCAGCGGCGCTGTCGAGGTGTCTGGCGTGACGTACAACGTGTTCAAACATGACAGTCTGGATGCCCAGCTTCTGGTTCAGGACGGCGTTACCACAAACCTGGTGTAAGCCAGGTCCTCCTCAAGTTCTATTCCTTTAATGTTGATAAAGCCGGGCGCCGCAAGGTGCCCGTGCTGGAGTCGTTCGCATGTTCAAAGCCAAAAAACTGTTTCTTGCCGCCGTACTTTGCCTGCAGTAAACACCGCCTCGAAGATGTATTTCGGGACATGTCTTATGTATCGCTCACCCTCACTTCTAGATGATCGCGTTATCCACTGTGCGCACTGAAAAGCAGACGCACAAGTTGGCCAATCAAACCAATGACATCACGAACGCATTGGTAGTCTTGTTCAGAGGGTGTGCAGTTGATTAATGAAACCGTGAAAGTCGCCATCACCGATGGCAATACAGTCACCGATGTAACGGAACTGTCCACTTCCGGTCAGCCGGTACGTATCAAAGCGATTGCCAACGGCAAATACATTCTGGCCGAAGGCGACAAGGGCTTTGCGCCTCAGAACATTACCGTCAAACGCGTCGGCAAGGATCTGCACGTTTCCGTCGAAGGCGGCGATCCTGATCAGCCGCAGCTGATCATCGAAGGTTTTTACGATTCCCAAGGCCAGTTGGTCGGCATGGCCGAAGACGGCAGCTTTCACGAATACATCGCCGCTGATGCCGTGCAGGATCACAACGCGGCGTTCCTGATTGAAGGCGTTCCGGCCCCACAAGTGTTGGGTGTCGAGACCGTTTCCGGCATGAGCGGCATGAATGGCGTCAGCGGTTTGAGCGGTGGCGTGTTCGGCACAGGCTTGAGCATGCTCAGTGCCGGCCTGATCGGTCTCGCCGCTGTCGGCCTGGCCGGCGCAGCGGTTGCCGCCAGCAATAGTGATGACGACAAGAAAGACGATTCCGCCCCGACGCCACCGGCTCCGGTGGTTTCCGTCTCCGGCGACAACGTCGGCACCGATACCGGTCCGCTGGTCAATGGCGGTACCACCGACGACACCACCCCGACCTTCAGCGGCGAAGGCACGCCGGGCAACACCATCATCATCAAGGACGGCGACAAGGTCATTGGTGAAACCATCATCGGTGAAGATGGCAAGTGGACCTTTACCCCCGAGCCGCTGGGCGATGGCCCGCACGACATCGTCTTCGTCGAGCGTAATCGCGATGGCATTGAAGGCCCGCCATCACCCGGTTTTGAGATCATTATCGACACTCAGGCTCCCGCGCAGACTGTGATCAGCAGCGTGCAGGACGATGGCAGTACTCCAGAAGCGATTGTACAAAACGGCAAAACCAATGACTCCACGCCGACCCTGAATGGTCAGGCCGAACCGGGTTCCACCGTCGAGATTTTCGCCAATGGTGAAAAAATTGGTACAGCCCCGGTTGGTGCCGATGGCACCTGGTCGTTCACCCCGTCGGCACTGCAGGACAACACCTATTCATTCACGGTGGTTGCAGTCGATGCGGCCAGTAATCGTGGCCTGCCTTCCGAGCCCTTTGTGCTGACCATTTACACCGTCGTACCGCCCACTCCGGGCCAGGACGGTAATGCCGGCATCGGCCAGGTGATCAATGACGACGGTGACGAGATTCCCGCCGGCAGCTCGACCAACGACAGCACCCCGACCTTCACTGGCAGTGGTCAGGAGCCGGGTACCACCGTTACGTTGCGTGATGAAAATGGCGCTGTCATAGGTGAGGCGATTGTTGATGCCGACGGTAATTGGTCGGTCACGCCAGACGCGCCACTCTCGGAAGAAAACCACGAGATCGTCATGACCATCACGGACCCGCTCGGCAACGTAAGCCTGCCGTCCGATCCGTTTGTCGTTGTCGTTGATACCACGCCGCCGGGCATCCCGGGCCAGGACGGGAATGGCGGCATCGACAGCGTACGCAATGACGCCGGTGACCTGATCGCCGCCGATGGTTCGACCAACGACACCACCCCGACCATTACTGGCAGCAATCAGCAACCGGGCGACAAGGTCACGATCTACAACGGCACCGACGTCATCGGCACCGCGATTGTGGCTGGCGACGGTACCTGGTCTATCACCCCGACGATGGCCCTGGGCGAGAACACCTATTCGTTCACCATGAGCGTCACCGATCAGGCGAACAACGAAAGTGCGCAATCGCTACCGTATGTGGTGATCATTGACACCACGGCGCCGGGTACTCCGGGCGATGGCAGCAATCCTGCCATCGGCCAGGTGGTCAATGATGACGGTGATCCGATCGCCGACGGTGGCGCGACCAACGACACCACCCCGACCTTCAGCGGCAGCGGCCAGACTCCGGGCGAGACCGTCACCCTCTACGATGGCATCGAGGTCATCGGTTCCGTTGTGGTGGCGGATGACGGCAGCTGGACGATCACGCCAGATACCCCCCTGTCCAACGCCGATCACGACGTCACCATGACCGTCACCGATCCGGCCGGTAACGAAAGTGCGAAGTCTGATCCGTTTGTCATCACCGTGGATACCATTGTGCCTGCGGCACAGGCCACCATTGTCAGCATGGACAAGGACAGCGGCACCGCTGGGGACTTTGTGACCAATGACGGCACGGCCGGACGTACGATCAGCGGGACACTCACAGCAGCCTTGACTGCTGACGAAAGAGTTCAGGTTTCTCTGGACGGTGGCACGACCTGGGAAGATGCCATTGATGATGGGGCCGGGGGCTGGACCTTCGTCGATAACAATGCTCACGCTACCAGTTGGGAAATCCAGGCGCGGGTCGTCGATGCGGCCGGTAACCTTGGCGCCATCACTACCCAGCAAGTGACATTAGATACGACCGTTGAATCGCCGACAGACATTTCCTGGGACGGCACAACTATCCACGTAGGTTTCGCACCTGCGGGATTGGTGGTTGGTGATGTCATACAGCTTACGGTAGATGGCATAGTTACCGATCACACGTTGACGGCTGCAGAAATCAGCGCAGGTGGCGTCGATTTGCCATTCACGGGCGCCATTAACAACGCTCCTGATGACATACGTGTAGCCCTGGTGGATGGCGCGGGTAACGTCTCTGATCATCAGGTATTAAGCAAGGATGTGACACCTACGTTTAGCGAGGACTTCAACGGCCAAAGCGACATCAGGTTTGCTCAAGGGAGCGTGCACACCCTGACCGGTTTCACCGTTACAGCGACGCATATCGCGGATCCCCTCGGTTTCTGGAACACAGGATTTGGTAATCAGACCGGGTCCGGAAATCGGCCAACTACCAGAGCGCTTGAGCTCGGTACAGCAGGTTCCACTCTGCGTCTGGATATCACCAATCCTGAACCGGTCAACACGGTCAAGATGACAGTGGGTGATCTGGGAAATACGGAGGTTTTCACCGCGACCTTTTATGATGCAGGTGGCAATGTGGTGTTCCAGCAAGTCCTCACTGCCGCATCTGGTGGGCTAACACAAAATATTGTTCTGGAATTGCCCTATGGGCAGGAATTCAGCGCAGTGGAGCTGAAGCTTGCCGATGGGCCTGGCGGCGGGACCTACGTCTGGATCGATAACATCGAGTTCGGTCATTACGACTATGTGGAGTCAGTGGACACTAGCTTCGCTGCTGCCGACGTGGCGATAACAGCGGCGGACACCTACCTGCTCACCAGCGACGACGATGTTTTCTCGGTCGCCGACGTCGCGCTTCTCGACGATAGCAACAGTCAGGTAATCGGTACCGACGGTCACGATACGCTCATGCTCACCGGTACCGATCAGGTTCTCGACCTGACCAATATCGCCGGCAAGCTTGAATCGATCGAAGTTATCGACATCTCGGGTACCGGCAACAACACCCTGAACCTGTCACTGGGCGATGTCCTTGAGCAGGGCCAAACCTCTTTGTTTACTGGCGATGACACTGTGCAGATGATGGTCAAGGGTAACGTGGGCGATGTGGTCAATCTGGATGACTTGCTGTCCGACAGCAGCGACCCGGGTAACTGGGCCAATCAGGGCACCGCGACCGTTGGCGGCGTGACTTACGACGTCTTCAGCCACTCCACCGTGGATGCCGAGTTACTCGTCCAGCAAGGCGTCACCACTAACCTGGTGTAAGCCGGGACACACCCTCAAGTTATCTTCAATTACTGTTTGAAAAGCCGGGCACCGCAAGGTGCCCGCGCTGGAGTCATTCGCATGTTTACATTCAAAACCCTGCTTCAGACCGCATTAGTGGGTCTGGCCCTGTCCAGCACCGCTAACGTATTGGCCGGCGAAGCATTCGGCAAGCCTTACACCGCCGTGGGCCCGGTCTCGGCTGAACAAGCCCAGGTGGTGGTTTACCGTCCTGCAGCGCCGCACGCCACAAACGGTGCGGCTAACGTCTATGTCGACCGCGAGTTTCATGCCGCACTGCTGCCCGGTGGTTTTTCGACCCTGTGCGTCGCTGCCGGCGTGCATAGTCTTGGTGCCGCTCTGAACGGTGCGCCGAGCTACAAGGGCAAGGAGACTAATGCCATGTGGTTTACCCTGGCCGCTGGCAACACTTACTTTCTGCGCGTAGGCGAAGATGCCAACATGGCGCCGCAATTCGTCAAGCGTGACGGTGCTGAGCGTGAGCTGGCCGGTATGCGTCAGCAGATCCAGGCATTGTCCCGCGCTTCAAGTGTGAAAGCTTGCGACTACTCGCAGACTGGCACCTCGATCAGCCAGTAAAACATTAGGTCATACCGATGCCATGTCGTCAGCGGTATGACCTGTATGTCGAATACCGCTTCGGTTCGTGAGCGCATGCCCGAACAGCTATCTCAAGGATGATTCAACGCTGATGCCGACACTCGATCTTCACGGAAATGAAGGAGAAGCCATGCTGATTGGATATGCCCGAATCGTCAAACGACGACCCACACCTCGAACTGCAACGCGAAGTATTGGGGGCATTCGGCTGTGGGCGCATGTTCGAAGATACCGCAGCGGTGCCAACGCTGAGCGAGCCGGGTTGGCGGCTTTGGCCGAGTTTGAGTGCAACCTGAACCGTAAGCGCGCTGAAGCAGGCCGCGTTCCTAAAGTGGGCAGGAAAAACAGCGGGCGCAAATAACAATTCCCTGTAGCCCAACAAGCGCAAACGCTGACGCTTTATCACGAAGGAAAACTAACCGCGGCGCAGATTGCCCAACAGTTGGGCGTCTCTCGTTCGACGTTCTACCGATATCTGGCCGAAGCCGAACACGCGGCCCGCCGAATGCCTCGCATAAGGCGGTTGGGCGGAGCCGCTTAACCTCGAAGGGATTGTCTGCTCCATTGCGCCCCGACATCAGGTAATTCAAACGCAGACATAGATGGAAATGTAATGCTTCAACCTCCCTCGGACTCAATCAAACCGGACGGTTCTCGACTTGCTGTCGCGTCAGCAAAATCAAAGCCAGGTCGTCAGGCGGAATTCCTGGTTACTTACCGTCGAAAAAGTTGACCACCAGTGGTTCCACAAGCGTCGGGCACTCCTCCATCAACCAATGCCCGCAACCTTTCAGTACATGGCCTTGTACATTAGTGGCGTACTTGTTCATCAGATCAATTTGAGTCTGACCAAGGCTGCCTCGCCCGTCCCCCGCCAGAGCCAATAAAGGCATGCTGAGCTTTCCTTGGGCCAACAGAGCCTTGTTCTGCTCTACCGATTGCGGCAGTGCGCGGTAGTACTCGAATGCAGCGTGCAGGGTCTGGGGTTTTGCATACGATTTTGCGTAGAGTCCCAGCAGTTCATCAGTAAACACTGCCTGGTTTTCGGCATGTTTTTTGATGAAGTGCGAGAGAAACAGCTTTTCTTTCCCGGCGATCAGGGTTTCGGCAAGTCTGTCGTCTGCTGAGAAGAAACTGAAGTGCCACGCTGTTGATTCACCCTGAGGAGTAAATGCCGGGAAGGTGTACATCAATTCGTCTGGAATCACCGATTCCAGATAGGCAACCTTGGTTATATCTTTTTGATGTTTTGCGAGCATCGGGTACGTTGCCCATATGCCGATATCATGCGCTATCAGATTAAACGGCGCGTCAGGGCTGAAACGTTTGGCAAACGCGTAGATATAGGGCGCGACTTCTTGCCCGCTATAGGATGTCTTTAGCGGCTCAGACATCCCAAGGCCGGGCAAATCGACAGCGATGACTCTATATTTTTTCGCCAACTCCGGCATGAGTTGCTGCCACTCGTACCATGACTGGCCGAAACCATGCACCATCAACATTAATGGCCCACTCCCGCCTGCCACATAGTGAAGTTTCAAGCCGTCGACTTCTTCAAAGCCACTTTTAAATCCCGTCGGGACCGGAAACTCCTCAGTCGCTTGCACGGCAAAGGGAAACATCAAGCTGCAGGCTGCAATAACCAGACTCTTGAGAATGTTTTTCATACGTTTCACTTTTTTAGAGGATCACGCTGCAAAGCCACCATCTATGTTCAGACTGGCGCCTGTGATAAATCCGGCTTCCGGGCCAGCGAGATAGGCAACAAAGCTCGCAACCTCTTCACTTTGCCCGTATCTGCCGAGTGCCATCAGCTGTTTAAGTTGGTTGGCGACCTCGCTGTTGTCTGGGTTCATATCTGTATCGATGGGGCCTGGCTGAACGGTGTTGACGGTAATGCTGCGGGGTCCAAGGTCTCGCGCCAGACCTTTGGTAAAGCCAACGAGCGATGCTTTAGTCATCGCATACACCGCACCTCCAGCAATCGGGATTCGGTCAGCATTAACACTGCCGATATTGATGATGCGCCCGCCTGCACGCATATGACGCACCGCTTCCTGGCTGGCAATAATCACGGACCTCACGTTAACCGCCAAGGCGAGATCAATCTCTGCCAGGGTCAGTTCTTCGAGTGCACCCCACGGCAGAATACCGGCATTGTTTACCAGGATGTCCAGCCCGCCAAAGTGCTTTACCGCTTGGAGAACGGCCTGCTGTAGCGCTTCTGGGTCAGCACTGTCTGCACGAATCGCGATGACATTGCACCCTGAAATATTCAACTCATCCATCAGTTCTTGAGCTTCATTTGGAGAGGATCGGTAAGTGAAGGCAACGGATGCACCGCCCTTGGCCAAACGTTTAACAATCGCAGCACCAATACCCCGGGAGCCGCCTTGTATGAATGCAACTTTTCTGTCGAAGTCTTTCAAAATATTCAATTAGCTAACTCTCGATAATCAGGGCAAACGATACGTTTGCACTTCGTTTTTTAATCGCCAGTCAGGCAATGTTTAGGAGAAGTTTCAATATGGTTTAAATCTGTTTTGCAGCAGTTGAATTAGTTTATGCTGTTTGCCGAAGATGATTAAGTCCATAAAATTCAAAAGTCTCGGTCCTCTGTGGAACCAATCGGCATGCTAAAAAACCAGTTTTTAGAGATTCGAAATTTCGTCACCGTAGCCCAGGCAGGTAGCTTCACTTCTGCTGCCCAGGCGTTGGGGATGACCGGGTCAGCTCTTAGCAAAAGCATCCTGAGGCTGGAGACTCGCCTGGGAACCAAGCTGTTGCACAGGACCACCCGCCGCGTGAGTCTGACCAATGACGGGGACTCTTATCTAAGCGACTGCAAGGATGCTATGGCGATTCTGGACGAGGCCGAAAACCGATTGGGTAGCGCGCAGCATTTACCAGCCGGACGTGTTCGTATTGATTTGCCAACGGCGTTTGGCCGCCGATACATTTTGCCTTCGCTCCTGGAGCTGTCGACACGTTACGAACAACTGGAACTGTCGATAACCTTCAGCGACCGAACCACCGATTTGATGGACGACGGGATAGACCTTGCGGTGCGCGTCGGTGCGCTTGGCAACAATATGGATTTGGTCGCTCGCAAGCTGGGTGAGCATCGCCGGGTTATTTGCGCTGCACCTCTCTACCTCGAGCGCCGCGGTATGCCACAGACCCCTGCGGATCTAAAGCAACACGATTGCGTTGTAGGGTGGCCTTTAGGTCAAAAGCCCAGTTGGTTACTGAAAAATACTGACGGGGTGACTGAGGCACACGAAATCCCGGTGCGTCATGAAATAGGCGACTGCGAAGCCATTTTGGCCGCAACACTGGCAGGCTGTGGTTTGGCCCAGGTACCCACATGGTTGGTGGAGGACTACCTGCGATCAGGTGCGCTTGTTTCTGTACTCGATGATCAAGCGGCAGATGCTCTGCCCGTTCACGCTATTTGGATCAAGACGCCCTATATCCAACCAAAGATGCGCGTGGTTATTGAAGCGTTACTCCTATTGGCGACGGCCCCTGGCAGTAAATTTGAAGCACTTTAGCCACATGCCGTCAACTTGTAGCGTCGCATCCACTCGGCCGGATTCTGAAGCGATTCCCACTAAATCCAGATTTCGTATGGTGTTCTGCTGTGCAGAAACGGCTGTACGTGATCGGCAATAAAAAAACCGAGAGCCTCGGGGTAAGGGCTCTCGGTTCGGACGCTTCCGTAAAATAAAGGCACATCAGCACCCTCAACTTAGACCGATTTACGGTAAGACGAACTCGAGATAATCCTAATCGTACTTCCAGCTTGCGTTCGTTCCGAAAAATCTTGTAGCAAGTTTCGATTTATCTTGAGTTCGTCATTTTTTAAAACGGTTTATTTTGATGATGCTTACTTGTGCTGATGTACCTCTCTTTTCTACGGAAATGTACCGAACCGAAAGCCCACCTTGGGGCTCTCGGTTTTTTTTGCAGACTGGGCCATGATCGAAAAAATCCTGGGTAACAGTTAGTTCGCATGACGCCGTTTGATCCCCGAAGACGCTGACTGTCGCTGGTGTCCGTCGATGGCTTGCCATCCATTGATCGATGCGCAGCGATGCCTGAGCAGTCTTTGACATCAAGGGCAATGACCTCTGCTTCGATTCTGCTTCCGGCATCTTTTTTTCCTCCCTTGGTCGCTCCCTGAAGTCAAATTCTGAACCGCTGAGAGTGCGAAGGAGTTTGGGGTTTTTCCTACATCAGTTGTTTTTTTGCCTTGCTAGGGTCTCGAGGATTCCAAGCGAAATAATGGCCAGGAAAACCTGCACCAGCCTCGCCAGCAATAACGAGAAATTTGTCGGGCAACGATTGCGGTGTGGGCGGACGATGAGGATATCGATCTGGATCACCATGTTCTCCACGTCACTCTGCCCAAGCCAGGTAGCAACCGTCAGTTACAACAAACGATAGCCCGCTGGATAGAATCAAGCGTTGGATGAAGCCACGTACCCCGCTCAATGGAGCGATCACCAATCAGCGAAGTTTCGCCGGGCGCACCGTTCCCCTGGCGGAAATCAAGAAGATCGCCAAGGGTTTTTCGGTATCGCTCAACGATGTGGTAATGGCGACTGTCGCTGGCACTCTGCGACGCTACCTGAGCGAGGGCGGGGAACTACCATCGCGAGCAATGAGCGCGGGGGTGCCGGCCAGTTTGCGCGAGGCTGGGGATGACACTGCGAACAATCAGATCAGTATGATTATCGTGGACTTGGCCACGGATGAGCCTGATCCATTAGCGCGACTTCGCCGAATAAGTGCGTCATCGGCCCGTAGCAAGGATTCGTTGAGTAATTACATCTCGGCCATTCCCACCGATTTTCCAATTCTCGCCGCGCCCTGGCTGATTTCAGGAGCGGCGTCACTTTATGGTCGATCGCGCATGGCCAACTGGATGCCGCCTCCGGCGAATCTGATCATTTCCAACGTGGCGGGGATACCGGTGCCGCTGTATTTCGCCGGCGCCAAGGTCATCAGCTACTACCCGGTTCGGTTTGATCGCGTGTCGAAGGACCATCGCCGACCTTAACGAATTTGGCGATTACCTGTTGGCCGAGCATCGCCTGCTGTTTGAGCTGACGCAGAAAGGCGAGCCTCAAGAGGAGCAGGTTGTAACTGCCGCTAGCTCTGATGCTCCTGTCATAAATAACAAGAAAGCACGCAGTATTTCGCAACACAAGGTCGACCAGTGATATCGCGCTGCCGGGTGTCGTAGGCCTGATATGGCAGGACCGGTGCAGCCTCTGCGCCGGTTTTTACCTGTATTTCCGCAAATATGAGACAGGTCTTAAGGTGCCCCCGGGAGCGTTCGGATACTTTTGCAATCGTCATGTCCATAAACGAGTGTCGATCATGAAAGTCTCGTCCTCCGGTAACAGCCAGATGAGAGTGTTAGTCGCCGACCAGCAGTGCGCGCAGCGCATTGTCATCGAAAAATCTCTCAGTCTTCTGGGGTACTTCAGAGTCTGCCCCGTCAGCTCTTTTGAAGAACTCACCCTTCTGAGTCATTACAGTCCAAATCTGTATGAGCGTTTTGACCTGTTGATAGTCAACGCCGAGTTGATATCAGCCGCAGGGATTAACGCTGCGGATTTCTGTCTGAATAACTCGCGCTTCCGCCATGTACTTATCTACGATTCGTCGCGTGAGCGAAGAGGTATTAAAACCCTGTCTACAGTGCCGCATCATCAAGTGCGCGTGGTTGATGCGATGGGTTTCGAAGTGTTGACGGATTTTCTTGCTTTAATTGACAAGAACTTCAAAAGAGACAAGTTGAAGCCTCTGTCCGTCAAAGCGGCTTGAGCCTGATCACGACACGCGGATTTCGACTGGCTGATTCCAATTGGGCGAATTTATATATAAGGCATCCGGTTTTTAATAATAGGCGCTACGCAATGAATAATCGGATTTTGATAGTGGACGACCATCCTGCCGTGCGCATGGCCGTCCAGTTGTTGTTGGCCAGTGAAGGTTTTTATGTTGTAGCGGAGACGGACAACGGCGTCGATGCACTGGAACTTATCGAAACTTTGCGCCCGTCGATACTGATTCTCGACATCGGGATATTGATGGTCGACGGGTTGACGGTAATCAGCAGGATCGTCGAAAAAAAGTTTCCAGTGAAAGTGATCGTGTTGACCGGGCTGCCATCGAGCCATCTGGCGGAGCGCTGCCGACAGATCGGCGCTCAGGGCTTTGTCAGCAAGCAGAACGAATTGTCCGAGTTGGTGCATGCGATCAGGGCAGTTCGAGCCAATCAGCAATATTTTCCATCGCTGTCGGATGTCGTGCGGCGCTCTACGTATCCCGCCGGCGAAGGCGAACTGCTGACTCGGCTGTCAGTGCGCGAATACCGGGTCATGCAGCAGTTGGTGCAAGGCCTGAACAACAAGGAGATCGCTGACTCGATGCAACTGAGCAACAAGACCGTCAGCACCTACAAGAAACGTCTGTTCGACAAGCTCAACGTCAACGCTCTGGTGGAGTTGTACGCGTTGGCCAAACGTAATGGCATTGTTTAAGCCGGCGTTCACCGGCTTAAAGGCTTTTGAGATGAACCTGCAGTTTGAATAATTCGGTATCAGTCTTGATCCCGAGCTTTCTGAATGCCGCCTGTTTCTGCCCGCTGATGGTCTTGCGGCTACGAGAGAACTTGGCGGCTACTTGTGACACCGACAACCCCTCCAGACAGCAGCGCAATACTTCCCGCTCCTTGGGCGACAGCTCAGGGTAGTCGACCAGCGCCTGATCGCCATCGAACTCATGATCGTTCTCGGTCGATTGCGGAATTGGCAGCTTTTCCAACTCTGCCGCAATGGCAGGCGCCAGGTAGATACGGTCCAGAGCGGCCATTCTGATGGCGCGCAACAACTCATCGGTTTCCTGAGATTTGCCGACAAACCCATTCGCGCCTGCGCGAATGCACATGTTGACGGTCGCGGCTCTTTCCGCCGACGAGAAAATCACAATTCGTAATTCAGGATGTTGTATGCGGATCGATTTGATCAGGCGCAAACCATCAAGTTCGCCTTCAGCTAACTGGTAATCAAAGATCAATAAGTCTGTTGGCTGTTCGCGTAACCCTTCAATCAAGTCGCGGCTTGTGGTGTAGATACCAGTTACTTTGAAGTCTGTTTCCAGTGACAAACGAATTTTCAGCGCATCTCGGATCAATGCGTGGTCATCCAGTAGAGCAATTCGCAATGGCGAAACTACAGACCATCTCATTATCGAACTCCTGTTAACGGATGGGGTATGAAAGTTCTTACATGATTAAAAGTAACAGGTTGTTACAGTAACTGATTGTTGCTGCAAAGCAAATGGCCCGCCTTCAGTACTTTAGTCGCAAAAAATCCCTGCATTTCACCCGAATGTCTGTCTGGAGCTCTTGAGCAGTTTGAGACAAGTCTCGTTCTCCGCTGGAAGTCGCCTCGTCAGAATTCAATTCATGAATACCAAGACGACCACGAACGCTGTGGCGCCACCTGAATCGGAGAATTTCTTCTTGAAAACCTTTCATGACTGTCGCCACGCGCAGGCTAAAAAATCGGGATTACGTTGATGGCTATCGATAGCACTGCTCCAGACACGGCAGCGGACGCACAGCCGTCACCCGCACCGAAAACACCTGGGCATGACACGCTTCTGTTGAGTGTTTCGTGGCTTTGCGATCACTACCGTGTGGGTCGTTCGCCTCAGGCATTGACCGCCGGTTTACCGACCACTGGCGTACTGTCTCCGTCACTCGCGCTGGCGAGTCTGGCCAATGCCGGTTTGTCGGCAGGTCTGGTGGAACGCCGGGTTCAGGCGTTGCCGCTGCAGCTGGTGCCGATGATTCTGCTTTGCAAAGGGCAGGGCGGTTGTATTCTGCTGGGCCGCCGTCTCGATCCGCAGGCGCAGGACAAACGCACGTTCCTTTATCAGGTGATCCTGCCCGAGATCAGTAACGAACCTGTTGAGTTGCCGCAGGCCGATATCGATGCGATGTACACCGGTTTCGCGATTCTCGCCAAGCTCACTGCCAAGATCGACGAGCGCGCCGGCGAAGAGACTCCGCGTCCGGCCGGTCACTGGTTGCTGAGCACCCTGTGGCGCTATCGCCGTTACTACCGCAGTGCCGCAATTGGCGCGGTACTGATCAACGTCCTCGCGCTGGCGAGCATCTTTTTCACCATGAACGTGTACGACCGCGTCGTGCCCAATCAGGCGTTCATTACGCTCTGGTCGTTGGCCATCGGTGTGGTGGTGGCGATGGTCTTCGAGGCGATTGCCCGTTACGTGCGGGCGCACTTGCTGGATGTCGCCGGCAAGAAGGCTGACCTGGTCTTGGGGACGATGCTGTTTCGCCAGGCGCTGTCGATTCAGATGGAGCACAAACCCGCGTCCTCCGGATCGTTTGCCAACCAGTTGCGCGAGTTCGAATCGGTCCGCGACTTTGCCACGTCGGCTACTTTGGCGGCGATTTCCGACCTGCCATTCGTGCTGATGTTTGTTGCGGTGATTTTTGTGATCGGCGGCCCGCTGGGCTGGATTCCTTTGTTGCTGATCCCGCTGATTTTGATCATCAGCATCATCATTCAGTGGCCGCTGGCGCGGACCATGCGCGAAAACCTGCGTGAGTCGTCGCTCAAGCAAGGCGTACTGATCGAGTCCATCGAAGGCCTCGAAACACTGAAGGCCGTGGGTGGTGAAGCCTATATGCAGCGCCGTTGGGAAAACTTCAGTGCGCTGGCCTCCAGCACATCCCTGAAATCCCGGCAGTTGTCGAGCGTGGCAACCGGCACGGTCGCGTTCTTTCAACAAGTACAGACCGTCGCGTTGATCGTGGTCGGTGTGTACCTGATCGATGCCGGCGACCTGACCATGGGTGCATTGATCGCCACCGTGATGCTGGCGGGCCGGGCGACGGCGCCGTTGGGTCTGGTGGTGGGCCTGGCCGTGCGCTTTCAACAGGCCAAGGCTGCCATGCACTCGCTCAACGGTCTGATGGCGTTGCCGATCGACCGCGACGTCAATCGCGATTATCTGCCCAAGCCGAGCATCGAAGGTCAACTGACCCTCAAAGGCATTGCCTTCGCTTATCCCGCGCCACCGATGCAACCCAATCCTTCGGTGCTGCAAGGCATCAATCTGAAGATTGAAGCAGGCGAGCGAGTGGCGATTCTCGGGCGAATCGGCAGTGGTAAATCGACGCTGCTGCGCGTCATGGCGCGCCTGTATTCGCCGGTCGACGGGCAAATGTTCAGTTCGGGTCTGGATGTCAGTCAGATCGATCCTGCCGACTGGAGAAAAGCCGTGGGCTATGTCGGTCAGGACGCGCGTCTGTTCTACGGGTCACTGCGTGAAAACGTGATGATCGGCCGCCCGGCTGCGACTGCCGACGAGTTCTTGCAAGTGCTGCGTTTGACTGGTCTCGATCAAGTGGCTGCGCGTCATCCGCAAGGCATCAACCTGCCCATTGGCGAAATGGGCGAAGGCCTGTCGGGTGGCCAGCGTCAATTGGTCTCCCTGGCTCGTACGCTGCTGGCGCATCCGAATCTGCTGCTGCTCGACGAGCCGACCAGCGCCATGGACACCCAGACCGAAGCGCTGTTCTTGCAGCATCTGCAACGCGCAACGGCTGGCAGGACGCTGGTGGTGGTGACGCATCGTCCATCGCTGCTGGCCCTGGTCGAACGCATCGTGGTGGTCGAGGACGGCAAGATCGTCGCCGACGGCCCGAAAGAAACCATCCTCGCGGCGATGAACGCCAACGCCAATAAATCTGCTCCCGCGAATGCTGCGAAGAGCGCTGCCATGTCCCTGACCGCGAAAAAAGTACCGGCAGTGGCAGCGGCTAACTCGTCCGGCAATTCGGAGATTACCCAATGATCAGGAAACTGTTTGGCCGACCCGAGGCTGCCACGCTGCAGCCCGGCGATGCCGCGTATATGAATGACATTCAGGAGTCGCTGCTGAACCAGACGACGCCGGGTTCGAAGCTGATTCTCAACCTGATCGCCGTAGTGCTGATCGGCGGCCTCGTCTGGGCATATTTTGCCCGCGTCGAAGAAATCACCCTCGGTGAAGCCAAGGTCATTTCCAAGAGCCGCGAACAAGTGATCCAGAGTCTGGAAGGCGGGATTCTCGCCGAGATGAACGTGCGCGAAGGCGACGTGGTGGAGAAGGGGCAGGTGCTGCTCAAGATCGACCCGACCCGCGCTCAGGCCAGCTACCGCGAGACCCTGTCGAAAGTCATCGGTCTCAAGGCGAGCATCACTCGTCTGCGTGCCGAGGCCTATCAGCAACCGCTGGAATTCGACGACATGGTCAAGACCGACATGGCCGTGGTCAAGCAGGAAATCCAGGCCTACAACGCCCGCAAGAATGCCCTGAACGAAAGCATCGGTGGCCTCAATCGCAGTTATGCGCTGTCGTCTCGAGAAATTCAGCTGGCCGAGCCGCTGGCGGCCAAGGGTTTGATGTCGGAGGTTGAACTGCTGCGTATGCGTCGTCAGGCCAACGAGATCAAATCGCAGATTGTCGAGCGCACCAACCGTTATCAGGCCGAGGCCAACGCCGAGCTGGCGAAGTTCGAACTGGAGTTGTCGCAAACCAGCGAAAACCTGATCGGCCGCGCCGACGTGGTCGAGCGCACCACCGTCACGGCGCCAGTGCGCGGCACCATCAAGAACGTTCGCGTCAACACCCGAGGCGGGGTGATCCAGCCCGGCGAGCACATTCTTGAAATCGTCCCGCTGGAAGACCAGTTGCTGGTGGAAGGCAAGATTCGCCCGGCGGATGTCGCGTTTCTCCGACCAGGTCTGCCGGCCACGGTGAAGATCACTGCTTACGACTACGCGATTTACGGCGGCCTGCACGGCGTGGTCGAGCACATCAGCCCCGACACCTTGAAGGATGACCAGAAAGCCGCTGCCGGACGTCCCGACGATACCTATTACCGAGTGCTGGTGCTGACCGACAAAAGTTATCTGGAGGCTGGGGAAAAATCCCTGCCGATCATTCCCGGGATGGTTGCCTCGGTAGAGATCCGTACCGGTGAAAAAACCATTCTCGACTATCTGCTCAAACCCGTGCTCAAGGCCCGGGAAGCGTTCCGGGAGCGATAGACATGAAAGCTGATTTTTTCGCTTTTCCCCTGAGCTTCGCCGCTCGATTGACCTCGGTGGTGTTGTTGACCGGGCTGTTTGCCAGCGCAACGCAAGCCGAGGCCGAGCCATCGAGCCCGAGCCGTAAGAGTGGACAGGAGATCGGCAGCGTTTCGGCGCTGGCCTATGCCGGGTTGCCACCGCGTCTTGCCGAACGTGCGCAAAAGGGTGCGCCAGCCATCGGTCCTTCGGAGAACGATCTGCGCAAGATCTTTCTCGGTGAGGTGCAAGCGGCGGTCATTCGCAGCCCGAAGATTCTGCGTACCCAAGGCGAGCAACAGGCAGCGCTCTCCGACGTCGATGAAGCCAAGGGCCAACGCTGGCCGCAGGTCGATGTCGGCACGCAGTCCAAGGCTTTGCAGTTCGGCGGCGGCGCCGAAAACGACGCCAATTCTGCCGGGATCAATGTCGCGGTATCGACCATGGTTTATGACTGGGGCCGCATCGACAATACGGTCGGAAGCAGGGAGAAACTGGCGGTCGCTGCCGATGAAAACTACCTGGCCGAGAAAGAAAACATCGGTTTCGAAGTGGTCACCACACTGATCGAGTTGGGCAAACAGCGAATTATCGTCGGGCTCAGCCAGGATTTTGCCAACCGCATGAAAGAGCTGGTGGATATGCTTGCCGGCATTGTTGCGGTGGACGCCGGTCGTTCCAGCGAGCTGACTCAGGCCAAGGCGCGCCTTTTGCAAGCACAAGCACTGCGCGACACCGCCGATGCCAAGGCACGGGATGCGGAAATCACCTTGCGCAAACTGGTGGGCGAGCGGCCGTTGCCGATCCCCCGTGGCAAGGAATGGAACATCGGTTTGGCGGATATGAATCAGTTGTTGGGTGTGGTGAAAAGTCACCCGACTGTTCTTCAGGCCGTCGCTCAAGCCGAGTCCGCCGAACTGGATGCACAAGCGGTGCGGGCATCCGGGTTGCCGCAATTGAACTGGGTCGTCAGTAAAAATACCGCAGAGGATGCATTGGGTCGGGAGCAGGCGTGGCAGACCAATCTGAGCATGAGCTGGGGCGCTTTCCGTGGCGGCTCGACCCGTGCGGCAGAGCGAGCAGCCCTTCAACGCGCAGATGCCAGCCGCCATGAAACGGCGCAACAACGTCAGGATCTGGAGTTTCGGATTCGCACTGCCGATAACGATGCACGTACCCAACTGGAGCGTGCTGAGCTATACCGAGATCTATCGGTGGAATCCGATCGTATTCGCGAGGCGTTTTATTTGCAGTGGCACCACTTGGGCAAACGCACCTTGCTGGACGTGCTCACGGCTGAAAGTGACCATTACGGTAATCAGGTCAGTGAAATCAGCAATCGTTTTGATGGCTATCAATCGGTCGTTCGCCAATACGCCAGTGCCGGTTATCTTACCCAGTGGCTGCAAGGTGCGCGCTGATCAATCGGTGTGACTGAATAAACTGTTCTTCGATAAGTACTATCGCGCACTGTGTATATGCAGTGTTCACCTCGGCGTTTCGGACGTAGAAAAACTTGAAAGCATTGCTTGATACCCGCTGTTGTCTGTTGGCTTGCCTGCTTTGGCTTTTTGCGGCCAGCCAATCCGCTGTTGCGGAAGACGACCGGCTCATCGTCCGCACGCCCGAACTGGCACCGGCCGTTACCTTCGATGCGCCGACGCAAAAGTGGCTCGATGGTCGATCTTCGATCAGGGTGGCTTTCTGGGGCAGGGCGCTGCCGCCGATGTACACCGGCTATGAGCCGGGCGGCTTTGAAGGCGTGACCGCCGATGTTCTGGGCCTGTTGCAGCAGACGCTCGGCGTGCCGCTGGAAATGATCAGCTATGCGAACCGCAACGAAGCGTTGCAGGCGATGGCTAAAGGCGAGGTTGACATGCTCGCCCTCAACGATGCCAGTGCTGATCCGAGCCCGCAGTTCACGACGTCCACGCCTTATTTGCTCAACCGCCGAGTCGTCGTGCGGCGGATCAATCAGACCCATGAGTCCACCGTTGATCTGGCGGGAGAGCGTCTGGCGTATATCGCCACCAGCGATTCATTTGCCGGGCAGTTACATGCGCAGCATCCCAAAAGCACCTTGGTTGAATTCAACGAATATCTGACGGCGATTGCCGGCTTGGCATTTGATCAGGCGGACGTATTCATCACCGACGCGGTGACTGCCGAGTTTCTGATTTCGCGTTACTACCGTAATAAAATTTTTATCGCCGGTGACGCGATCAAGCCCAATTGTGCGGACTTCAACTTTGCTGTCAGTGTGGCGCAGCCGCAGTTGCTGGACGCGATCAATCAATCACTGGCGAGCATTCCGGTCGCGAGCATTTTGCGAATCACGTCGCGCTGGGGCTTGAGCAGCAGCTTCGTTGTCCCACGGACAACATTGAATCTGACTCAGGAGCAATCCGACTGGATCGCCAGTCACCCGAAAGTCAAAGTGGCAGTGACCAACGCCTTCGTCCCGATGACGTTCTTTGATGAGCACAATCAGTTGAAAGGGCTGAGCGCCGATCTACTGAAGAAAATCGAGGAATTGACCGGGCTGGATTTCGAGATAGTGCGCAGCAACAGTGTCCGGGAAATGATTGATGAGTTACAGGATCGCAAGGTTGACCTGATTGCGGCGTTGAACATCGGCGATCAGTCCCTGGCTCCCGAGCAGATCACTCGTCCGTACGTGATCACGCCTTCGGTTGTCGTCACCCGCAGCACCGAGGCGGGTATTCGTAGTCTGGATGAACTGAATAACCTGCGTGTCGCCGTGACGTGGGGTAATCCGGTGTCCGGATGGCTCAAAGAGTACTTTCCGAAAATTCAACAGGTCACTGTGCGCAACGCCACCCATGGCATTGAAATGCTCGCCGACAAAGAGGTCGACGGCGCGGTCACCACTCAGTTCAATGCCGACTATTTCATCACTCACCATTTCCAGAAGGACTTGCACATCGCTTCGGTGATTGGTTCGCGTTCCTCGATGATCGTCATGGCGGTGGCACCCGGCGATGAGGTGCTGCGTGGGATTATCAATGACGCGCTGGTGTCCATCGCCCCGGAAGAACTCAAGGACATGACCGACCGCTGGCGCAACAACGTCACGCCGGCAATGGCCAGCCCGTGGGCCAGTTACAAGGATGTGGTGATTGACGTTGGTATTGTTGCGGCGATTTTAGTGCTGATATTTATCGGCTGGAATTACTACCTGCGTGTGCAGATCCAGAAACGTCGCAAGGCTGAACAGGATCTCGAGGATCAACTGCAATTCAGTCGCACGTTGATCGACGGTGCGCCGGTGGCACTGTATGTGCGTGATATTCATGGGCGTCTGGTTCAGTGTAATCAGGCGTATCTGGATTTCTTCGAAACGTCCCGTGAGGAAGTCCTCGGCAAGACCCTGGTCGAAAGCCAGGTGTTCAACGCCGAATTCAATGCTCGTTACCATCAGGTCTACCTGGATACGCTAAAACACGGTCAGCCAGCCTTTAACGACCTTGACGTCGAGGTGCAGGGGCAGCAATACCGCGTGTATCACTGGATTCTGCCGTTCCACAATTTCAATGGCCAATACATCGGTGTCATCGGCGGCTGGCTGGATATCACCGAGCGCGAGCATCTGACCGAGCAATTGCGTCTGGCTAATGAAACCGCCACAGACGCCAACCGTTCGAAATCGGTATTTTTGGCGAGCATGAGCCACGAGATTCGCACACCGGTCAGCGCCTTGATCGGACTGATCGAGTTGTTGCGCATGAAAGGTTGCAGCCCGGCGCAGGTCGAGGAAAGCCTTGATGTAGCGCACCAGTCCGCGCAGTCGTTGCTGTCGTTGATTGGCGACATTCTGGATCTGTCGAAAATCGAAGCCGGGGAGATGAAGCCAGTGCCACGGCCTACGCACCTGGGCGAGATGGCGCAGAGCATCTATCGGTTGTTCGAATCCAATGCGCAGAAAAAGAACCTGGAATATCGACTGGTCACCGAGGTTGAGCACAACGGCATCATGATTGATGCGCTGATGCTCAATCAGATTGTCTCCAACCTGTTGAGCAACGCGATCAAGTTCACGGATCAGGGCAGCGTTCAGTTGTTGATGCGTGAGTTGCCGGGCGAGTCTGCACCCGGTCATGCGCGGTTCGCGATCCAGATCAGTGATTCCGGTAAAGGTTTGAGTGAAATCCAGCGCCAGGAAATTTTCGAACCGTTCGTTCAGGCCGAACCTCAGGCCAACCGCTCGATGGGCACCGGCCTGGGGCTGAGCATTTGTTCCAGTCTGGCGAAACTGCTGAATGCGCAGCTCAGCGTCGACAGCCAGTTAGGGCTGGGTTCGCGGTTTACCCTGACCTTCGACGCTGAGTTGGCCGAGGTTGCACCTAGTGAGGCGCCAGTCCCGGTTCCAGAGCCGCAATCGAGTCATAAGCTACGGATTCTGGTGGTTGAAGACCATGCGCCAAACCGGTTGTTGCTGTGCCGGCAACTGGAATACATGGGCCATGAAGCGTGGCCCTGCGATGACGGCGAATCGGCGTTGACGCAGTGGATGCGCGCGGAGCCACCCTTTGATCTGACCATTACCGACTGCAACATGCCGCGTATGGACGGCTATGAGTTGAGCCGAACAATGCGTGAGTTCGAGCAACAAAATGCCATGCGCATGCACCCGATTTTCGGTTTGACCGCCAATGCTCAATCGGAAATCACCGAGCGTTGTCTGGACGCTGGCATGACCCGCTGCCTGTTCAAACCGGTGGGCATGGAAACGCTGACAGCGATAATCGAGGAGGTGGCGCAGACCAGCAAGCGACGCGCGCTGGCCGCGACCAACACCGGCAGTGAACTGGATAAAATCCGCCTGCTGAGCCCCGAGGCCTATGCGCCTCTGGTCGAGCAGATCGTCCTGACTCACCGCGAAGACGGCAGCGATCTGCAGCGCTTGACCCTGGAAGACGACCGAAACGGTCTGATTCGCGTGGCGCACAAAATCCGCGGCGGCGCACAGTTGGCGGGTGATGCCGCTCTGAGCGATGCCTGTCATGCGCTGGAGCAGATCGTGGCCGGGAAAAACGGCTCATTGCCCTATGACTCCGAGGTGAAACAGGTGCTGGCCTGCCTTCAGGCACTGGAGGATCGGCTGTTGCAGAACGTCGCTTCGTGACATGCAGGTTGTTGATTGCGCCGTTGTCACCGATAGTTGCGTGCGATCCATTTGAAACGGATCATCTGTAACCCGATCCCGCCTGCGCGGAAGTCATCGTCAGTGAGAAAGCCGACTTGAGCACCAACATCATCACAAAGGAAGGTCACGAGGCGTTGAAGCAAGAGCTCGACTACCTTTGGCGCGAGAAACGTCCTGACACCACCCGTAAAGTCACTTGGGCAGCCTCGCTGGGTGATCGCAGTGAAAATGCCGACTACCAGTACAACAAGAAGCTGCTGCGGGAAATTGATCGGCGTGTTCGATACCTGCGCAAGCGCCTGGAAGATGTGCGGGTTGTCGCCTATTCACCCGAGCAGGAAGGCGCAGTGTTTTTCGGGGCGTGGGTCGAGATCGAAAACGAGGCGGGCGATATCAAGAAGTTCAGGGTTGTCGGCTACGACGAAATCTACGGACGCAACGATTACATCTCGATTGATTCACCGATGGCTCGTGCGCTGTTGAAGAAGCGAGTAGGCGATGAAGCTGTGGTGCAGACGCCATCCGGCGAAGTGCTGTGGTGGATCAACGAAATCGTTTACGCCAAACCTTGAGGCAACCGCGCGTCACCTTCGGGGGATCAGCGCGGTAATGGCTTGCTTTCAACCTTCGCGTAACACCGTTAGCGGGCTCGCATTCAACGCCCGCCGCGTACCAAACACCCCCGCGCCACCAATCAGCACCGCGCCAATCAATGGCAGTACCAGCAGCCACGGATGCGGATGCCACGGCAGATCGAAGGCGTAGCGATACAGCACCAGACTCACCACTTCCGATCCGATGGCTGCGAGCAAACCGCTGACCGCGCCGAGCAGGCCGAACTCGATGCGCCGCGCCTTGACCAGCAACTTGCGCTCGGCCCCCAATGCGCGCAACAGCGCACCTTGGCGAATGCGTTCATCCAGTGTTGCCTGCAACCCGGAAAACAGCACCGCCATGCCTGCCGCCAACACAAACAACAGCACATATTCCACCGCCAGCGTGACTTGAGCGAGGATGCTGCGCAGTTGTTCGAGCAGGGCTTCGACCTGAAGAATGGTCACGGCCGGGAAGGCCCGCGACAGTTCGACGATCTGCTGATCGTGGCCGGGCGCCAGATAGAAACTGGTCAGGTAGGTCGCCGGCAGATCCTTCAGGGTGCCGGGCTGGAAGATCATGAAGAAGTTCGGCTGGAAGTTATCCCAGTTGATGTCCCGCAGGCTGGTGACCTTGGCCTCGCGATTGACGCCGCCGACATTGAAGATCAGATGATCGCCAAGTTTGAGCTTGAGACTCTCGGCGACTTTGCCTTCCACCGACACGCCGGGAATATCGTCCGTCGGCTGTTCGGTCCACCATGAACCGGCAGTGAGTTTGTTGCCGACAGGCAGGTCGGCGGCCCAGGTCAGGCTCAGGTCACGCTGGATCGCCCGGTCGCCGGCCGAATCCTTGCTGACGATTTGCTGCACTGCTTCGCCATTGATGCTGACCAATCGTCCGGGGACTACCGGATACAGCGGCGCGGCTTGGGCCGAGACGTTGACCAGATGATCGGTGAACGCCTGTTTGTCTGCCGGCAGAATGTTCAGGGCAAAATAATTGGGCGCGTTTTTCGGCAACTGGTTTTGCCAGGTGTCGAGAAGTTCGCCGCGCAACAGGGCGATCAACGCCATCGACAACAGAATCAAACCGAAGGCCAGCGACTGACCCGCCGCAGCCAGTGGATGGCGCAGCAATTGACCCAGACCGAGCCGCCAAGGTAGAGACGCACGGGCGAGCATCCGCCGCAGGCTGTTAAGCAGCAACAGCAGTAATCCGCCGAGTACCAGCGCAGCGACCACGCCACCGCCGAGCAGGGCGAAAGTCAGCAGCAGGTCGAGGCTCAGGCGCCACATGATCAGGCCGAGCGCACCGAGTGCTGCGCCGTAGACCATCCACGTGCTCGACGGAATCGGCAACATGTCACGGCGCAATACGCGCAATGGCGGTACCCGACCCAAAGCAGCCAACGGTGGCAGAGCGAACCCCGCCAGCGCTACCAGACCGGTGCCGATCCCGGCGATGGCCGGAAACAGTCCTCCCGCAGGCACATCGCTCGGCAATAAATCATGCAGCAGCGCGAACAGGCCCAATTGCGCCAGCCAGCCGAGAATCGCACCGCTGAGGGCGGCAAGCAGGCCGAGCACGGCCAGCTGCACACTGAACAACAGCATGGTTTCCCGACGTGACAAGCCGAGGCAGCGGAGCAGGGCGCTGGCGTCGAAACGTCGGCTGGCAAAACGGTTGGCGGAAAGCGCCACCGCCACGCCGGCCAACAGCACCGCAACCAGACTGGCCATGTTCAGATAGCGTTCGGCCTTGCCCAGCGCGCCGCCAATCTGTCGGTTGCCGTCGCGGGCATCCTGAATTCGCTGGTTGGGTGCGAGTCCCGGCTTGATCAGTTGACGATAGGTTTCCAGCGCTTGCGGCTCGCCGCGCCACAGTTCGCGATAACTGACGCGACTGCCGGGCTGGACCACGCCGGTCGCCGTGAGGTCGTCGAGGTTGATCATTACCCGTGGCGTCAGGCTGTAGAAGTTGCCGGCGCGATCCGGCTCGTAAGTCAGCACCCGGGTCAGCTTGAGGGTTTTCATGCCGACGTCGATGTTGTCGCCGGTCTTCAGGTCCAGCGCAGTCAGCAGACGTGCCTCGACCCAGGCTTCACCGGGTTGTGGTTCACCGCCAGCGGTTTCTTCAGCGAAGGGTGCGGGTGCGCTTTTCAGCTCGCCGCGCAATGGGTAGGCGCGATCAACGGCTTTGATGCTCGACAACTGAATGCCGTTGTCGGTGGCAATGACGCTGGAGAACTCCACCACTTGAGCGTGAGTCAGGTGTAAATCGGTGCCGCTGCGGATTTGCTCTTCACGAGCCGGCGAGCTGCCTTCGAGTACCAGATCAGCGCCGAGAAACTCGGTGGCGCGCAGCATCATCGCGCCGTTCAGGCGGGCGCCGAAGTAGCCGATAGCGGTGCTCGCCGCCACCGCGACGACCAAGGCGAAGAACAACACCCGCAACTCGCCTGCGCGGGCATCGCGCATGAGTTGGCGCAGGGCAAGACTGATCAGGCGCAACAGCGGCAAACGTGCCATCAAGGCTCCAGAGGGGCGACCATCAGCCCGGCTTCAAGTCGGATCAGGCGCCGGCAGCGATGCGCCAGGCGTTCGTCGTGGGTCACCAGCACCAGCGTGGTGCCGCGCTCCTTGTTCAACTCGAACAGCAAATCACTGATGCGCTCGCCGGTGTGGCTGTCGAGGTTGCCGGTCGGTTCGTCGGCAAACAGCACGTCGGGTTCGGCAGCAAACGCCCGGGCAATCGCCACGCGTTGCTGCTCACCACCGGAGAGCTGACGCGGCGAATGGGTCAGGCGCTGGCCGAGGCCAACACGCTGTAACAATTCGGTGGCGCGCTCGCGGGCGTCTTTGCGGCCATCGAGCTCCAGCGGCAGCATGACGTTTTCCAGCGCATTGAGGCTGTCGAGCAACTGGAAGGACTGAAAGACGAAACCGACGTGCTCGGCACGTATCCGCGCGCGCTGGTCTTCATCGAGGTTGCTCAAGGATTGCCCGGCGAGGATGACCTCGCCGCTGCTCGGCAAGTCGAGGCCGGCAAGCAAGCCGAGCAGGGTGGATTTGCCGGAACCGGACGCGCCGACGATGGCCAGGCTGTCGCCCTTGTTCAGTTCCAGGCTGAGTTCGTGCAGGATAGTCAGTTCACCTTCCGCGCTGGGAACCACTTTGCTGAGGTTCTTCGCGGTGAGAATGCTTGCGCCCATGGAGAATCCGATGCGTGTGTGGTTTTTGAGTGCTGGCCTGGCCTTGATGTGCATGGCCCAGAACGCAGCGGCGGGTACAGTCCTGATCGTTGGCGATAGTATCAGCGCCGGTTTCGGACTGGATACCCGCTTGGGGTGGGTGTCGTTGCTCGAACAACGGCTCAAACAGGAGGGTTTCGACGATAAAGTGGTCAATGCCTCCATCAGTGGCGACACCAGTGCCGGAGGCCAGGCACGCCTGCCGACGCTGCTTGCAGAGCACAAACCCGAACTGGTGATCCTCGAACTGGGGGGCAACGACGGCCTGCGCGGAATGCCGCCCGCTCAATTGCAACAAAACCTTGCAGCGATGATCGACAGCTCCCGCGCCACTGGCGCCAAAGTGCTGCTGCTCGGCATGCAATTGCCGCCTAACTACGGCAAGCGCTACACCGACGCTTTCGCCGAGGTCTACGGCAAACTCGCCGACGAGAAAAAAATCCCGCTGGTACCATTTTTCCTCGACGGAATCGGCGGCCACGCGGACCTGATGCAGGCCGATGGCTTGCACCCGGCGGTCGGGGCTCAGGGCAAGTTGCTGGAAAATGTCTGGCCGACGCTAAAACCGCTGTTGTAAGGCTTTTCTACAGGCAGGCTTTCGGCTAATGTGGCGCCCCCTTATTTGGAGCCCCCAATGCCGCGTTCTGCCTGGTCCCTGTTTGCCTACCAACTGATCGAGCCTGACGAGCAGCTGGATCTGTTCGCCTGCCAGGAAGTGCGGGTGCATCTGGTGACGCGTCAGCTCGAACTCGGCGGCTCGGCGGACCGCACGCTGTGTGGCAGTCTGCTGCCGGCGCAGCCACGCTGGTCGAGCGTGGATCGGCGAGTGTTCCAGGATCAGCGTCTGTGCTCGTTGTGCCGGGCGATTCTGGAGTCGCAAAAACGCGGCACGTCACCGATCTGGCCTGAGTTGCGCTTCGAGCTCTAAAATCAAAAGATCGCAGCCTTCGGCAGCTCCTACAATTGGAATGCATTTCTCTGTAGGAGCTGCGGCACGCTGCGATCTTTTGCTAAAGGCACGGTCTATCGGCGTGTCTCCCCGAATGCTCAAGGTGCGGTGTACAATCGCGCTCTTATACCCTTGTTGATCATGCGAAGGATTTTCCGGATGTTGCCGCGCTTTCCTGCCGTCACCCGCTGCCTGTCACTTGCCGCCCTGTGTGTGGCCGGTCCCGTTGCTGCATTGGAGTTTCCCCTGCCACCACCCGGTGAAGACATCATCGGCCAGGTACAGGTGATCAAAGCCAAATACGAAGATACCTTCGCCGATCTGGGCACTGCCTACGATCTGGGTTATTCGGAAATGGTTGCGGCCAACCCGGGCGTCGATGCCTGGCTGCCGGGCGCCGGGACTGAAATCGTCCTGCCGACGCGTTTCATTCTGCCGCCGGGCCCGCGCGAAGGCATCGTGATCAACCTCGCCGAATATCGTCTCTACTACTACCCGAAAGGCCGGAACGTGGTTTACACCTTCCCGCTGGGTATCGGTCGTGAGGGTTGGGGCTCGCCAATCGCGCACACCACGATTACCGCGAAGACGCCGAACCCGACCTGGACGCCGCCGGCTTCGATCAAGGCCGAGCACGCCGCTGATGGCGATCCGTTGCCGAACGTGGTGCCAGCTGGCCCGGATAACCCGCTGGGACCGTTCAAGTTCACCTTGGGCACGCCGGGTTATCTGATTCATGGTTCGAACAAGAAGTTCGGCATCGGCATGCGCACCAGCCACGGCTGCTTCCGTATGTTCAACAACAACGTACTGGAAATGGCCGGCATGGTCCCGGTCGGTACCTCGGTACGCATCCTCAACGATGCCTACAAGTTCGGTCGCAGTGGCGGCAAGATCTATCTGGAAGCGCACACGCCGATCGACGACAAGGGCAACCCGTCGGTGGTCGACAAGCACACAGCAGTGATCAACGCGATGCTCAAGCGTGAAGACATCACCAACAACCTGCGGATGAACTGGGATGTGGTGCGTGATGTAGTGGCGGCCGAAGATGGTCTGCCAACCGAAATCGCTACGCCGAACACGTCGGCGCCGATTGTTTCGAGCGCGCCGATCGATCTGCAACAGTAAGGTCAGATCCAGAACCCGTCGATGCGTGATGCGTCGACGGGTTTTTTATTGCCCGGACAAAAGTGCGGGCAATAAAAAAGCCGACCCAAAAAATGGGTCGGCTTGATAACAATCCCGAGGGATTATTACTTGCGGCTAGCTTTGTCCAGCATACGCAGAGCGCGCTCGTTAGCTTCGTCAGCAGTCTGTTGTGCTTTTTGAGCAGCAGCCAGAGCTTCATCAGCTTTACGGTAAGCTTCGTCTGCACGAGCCTGGGAGCGAGCAGCTGCGTCTTCAGTAGCGGTCAGACGTGCTTCAGTTTCTTTCGATGCGCTGCTGCAACCGGTAGCCAGAACTGCGGCCAGAGCCAGAGCAGAGAATTTCAGAACGTTGTTCATCGTGTTCCCCTTCAAGGACTTTCAATTAAGTGGCTGTCTCCTCCGATTGAGGAAATAGCCGGCGTACATACTACCCATTACTTGTAGTAAGTAAACTGACGTAGCGCAAGAAGCAAAAAAAATTGTAGGCGCTGATTCTTTTTCGAGCAACTTTTTAACCGGCCTGTTAAAAAAATACTCCGCTGTGAGCCCCGAGCTGAGCGTGCCACGCGAGAAAAGTTCCCAGTGCCGACAATTGTTTTACAGGTCGGAATAAAGTCCGACTAGATGGATTCGTCTATACTTCTGTACCCATGTGTCGTCGCGTCCTGGCTATTCTTTGTCCATGTTGAGGTGACTTTAAAAAAGACGCTGCGTCTTAAGTCTCAACATCCGGCAATGTTCAGGTGAGCGGTTCGGGAAGATCTTTTTACCCGACCATCCCTGCGTCTATCGGAACCACCACCTGCGAACGAGCATGATGACGAGCGTACCTTGAGCATTTTCGCCAATGGTGCCTACTATTTAGCACGTGCTCGGTTACGCGAGATCGGTGTGTTCTTCTCGGTGTCCAGCAGGCACGGGGTGGCGTAGATGTTCCTTCGCCGGAAAAACATCGGTAAGGTAGGGGTCAGAATTCAAGACCCGCGAGGAGTAGTGATGAGCGAGGCGTTGTCCATCCACCATGACCAGGCTGGTCATCAGTTCGAGACCAATGTGGACGGTCATCGTGCCTACCTGACCTATATGGATCTGGGGAAACAGACTCTGGATATCTATCGCACGTTCGTGCCCAACGCACTGCGTGGTCGAGGCATCGCGGCAGCACTGACCGAAAGCGCGCTGCAATACGCCGAAGAAATGGGCTACACGGTGATTCCGTCGTGCTCCTACGTGGAGCGCTACATGGAGCGTCATCAGCGCCGCGCCGCGAAGATCTGAGCCATACGCCACACACAACAACGCCGGGCAATGCCCGGCGTTTTTTTATGCCTGCAAATCGCGTATCAGCTGCGCTGGCGCTTCGGCAGAACATCCTTGAGCTTGGCGTGCATGCTGCGCAGGGTGTTCTCGGTGGCGGACCAGTCGATGCAGGCATCGGTGATCGACACGCCGTATTGCAGATCGGCGAGGTCTTTCGGAATCGCCTGGCAGCCCCAGTTCAGGTGACTCTCGACCATCAGGCCGATGATCGACTGGTTGCCTTCGAGGATCTGGTTGGCGACGTTTTCCATCACCAGCGGTTGCAGGGCCGGGTCCTTGTTGGAGTTGGCGTGGCTGCAATCGACCATGATGTTCGGCTTGATCTTCGCCTTGTTCAGTGCCTGCTCGCAAAGGGCGACGCTGACCGAATCATAGTTCGGCTTGCCGTTGCCGCCGCGCAGCACGACGTGGCCGTAGGCGTTGCCTTTGGTGGTGACGATCGACACGCCACCTTCCTGGTTGATACCGAGGAAACGGTGCGGGCTGGAGACCGACTGCAAGGCGTTGATCGCCACAGTCAGGCCGCCGTCGGTGCCGTTCTTGAAGCCGACGGCCGAGGACAGGCCGGAAGCCATTTCACGGTGAGTCTGGGATTCGGTGGTGCGAGCGCCGATAGCCGACCAGCTGATCAGATCCTGCAGATACTGCGGAGAGATCGGGTCAAGGGCTTCGGTGGCGGTCGGCAGGCCTTTTTCGGCCAGATCCAGCAGCAACTGGCGACCGATGTGCAGACCGTCCTGAATCTTGAACGAGTCATCGAGGTACGGATCGTTGATCAGGCCTTTCCAGCCGACGGTGGTCCGTGGCTTCTCGAAATACACGCGCATGACCAGATACAGGGTGTCGGAGACTTCCTCCGCCAGCACCTTGAGGCGTTCGGCGTATTCGTGAGCAGCCTTGATGTCGTGGATCGAGCACGGGCCGATCACTACGAACAGACGGTGGTCGGTGCCATCAAGAATGTTGCGAATGACTTCGCGGCCCTTGGTGACGGTGCGCAGGGCAGCGTCGCTCACAGGGATATCACGCTTGAGCTGATCGGGAGTGATCAGGGTCTCGTTGGAGGCGACGTTTAGGTCGTTGATCGGTAAATCAGCCATCGTTTACTCGTCAGGTCACGGGTGCCGGCCGCCAGCGATCCCCGCGCGGCGGAGCACAGCAGATTTAAGCGCGTCGGGGAGCGGAACCTTAGCGCGTTAGGCGCCTGCTCGACAATGGGCAAGTAACTGTTTAGGGGCTTTGGCGCCGGTTAATCCAGCACCGGTTGCGCAAAAGCCTTGCGCATGGAGTCGTGGGAGAACTCGTCGGCGTGCTGCTCGACCCATTGCAGGGCCAGTGCCTGAATGTCCTGCAAGTCATCGTGCGCATCGTTGAGGCGACAAAAACGTTCGATCTGGCATACCTGTTCGCCCATGCGCGCACTGAACAGCGTCTGCTCATCGGTGAACGCGATCCCCACCAGATAACCTTTTTTACGGCGCAGACACCAGGCGACATAACCCGGATAACAGATGTCGGCATTGAGGGTCGGCATGCGCACTTGCAACGCGGTGCCGTGGCGCCAGGCGCGGTGGTAATTGCAAGCGATACCGCCGAGGCTGATAGTGTGCAGCTGTTGCCTGGAAATACACTCAGGTTTGAGTAACGTTAATTCGACGGGCACATCTTCCGGATGAGGAATAAAACGTCCCATGAGCACAGACTCCCTGTGTCGGCCATTTGACATTGTTTCCCCCAGTATAGTGGTCGAATCGGAACTGACCGACTTCGACGCCGATCAGCGACTACTGGCGATGAGCGGCATTTCGCTGGTGATTTTCACCAGTGTCGGCTGCTCCAGTTGCCGATTCGCCCGCGAGGTATTGCCGGGGTTCGCCCTGACAGTGGATCGGCTGTGCTGGATCGACGCCGGTAACAACGGTGGTCTGGTGGAGCGATATCAGGTCTTTCATTTGCCGGCGCTGTTTGTAGTGCGCGACGGCGAGTTCTTTGGTGCATTGCATACACGCCTGACGGCCGACGCGTTGAACGCGGCGCTGGCACAGGCGTTGGGGCGAATTGCAGAGGAGTTGCCATGATGGGAGCAGTCAACAAACCGGTGATCGGGATTATCGGCACCGGCGCAATCGGCGGGTTCTACGGCCTGATGCTGGCGCGGGCCGGATTCGATGTGCATTTTCTGTTGCGCAGCGAGTTTTCGGCAGTGGCCGAGCGCGGTCTGCAAGTGGACAGCGCGGTACACGGCAAGCTGACGCTTGATCCGGTGCAGGCTTATTCGTCAGCCGAAGATATGCCACCGTGCGATTGGCTGCTGATCGGCGCCAAGACCACCAGCAGCGCCGGTCTTGCGCCTGCGATCATTCAGGCGGCGAAGCCCGGAGCGAAAGTGCTGGTGCTGCAAAACGGTCTGGATGTCGAAGACAGCTTGCGTGAACTGCTCCCGGACTCCCTGCATCTGCTCGGTGGCCTGTGCCTGATCTGCGTGCACCGCGAAGGCCCGGGCCAGATTACCCATCAGGCGCTCGGAGCGGTAAACGTCGGTTACCACAGCGGCCCGGCAAGCGATGACGCTGCACGCATGGCGCTGGTCGAGGAGGGCGCCGGGTTGTTCCGCGCCGCCGGTCTCGATTCCCAGGCAATGCCCAATCTGCATCAGGCGCGCTGGCAGAAACTGGTCTGGAATATCCCTTACAACGGTCTCTCGGTGTTGCTCGGCGCGAGTACCACACCGCTGATGGCAGACGCTGACAGCCGCGCCTCGATTCAGGCGTTGATGGCCGAAGTGGTGCAGGGCGCCAAGGCCTGTGGTCATGACATGCCAGCGGGCTACGCTGAATATCTGTTCATGATGACCGAGAAAATGCCCGACTATTGGCCGAGCATGTATCACGATTTCCTGCATAAACGACCGCTGGAGCTGGAGGCGATTTACGCCCGGCCACTGGCGGCGGCCAAAGCGGCGGGCTGTGAGTTGCCGCGTATCGAAGCGTTGTATCGCAATCTGCGTTTTATCGACCGACGAAACACCTGAGCCGGTCGCTCCGGGGGGAAGGCATGGCAAAGAACATCGATGACAAACTGGTGCTGGCGATTTCGTCACGCGCCCTGTTCGACCTGAGCGAGAGTCACAAGGTTTACCTGTCGAGTGGCGTCGAAGCCTATCGGCAATATCAGATCGAGCACGAAGACGAGATTCTCGCGCCCGGCGATGCCTTCCCGCTGGTGGAAAAACTCCTGAGCCTGAACAGCCGCCTCGGGCGTGCGCGGGTCGAGGTGATCCTGGTCTCGCGCAACAGCGCCGACACTGGCCTGCGCGTATTCAACTCGATCCACCATTACGGTCTGGCGATTTCCCGTGCGGCGTTTGTCGGCGGGCGCAGTCCTTATCCGTATCTGAAAGCTTTTGGTTGCGATCTGTTTTTGTCGACCCATGCCGAAGATGTGCGCGCCGCGCTGGATGCCGGATTTGCTGCCGCAACGATTTTGTCCGGTGGCGCCAGCCGTGCTGCCAGCGACGAACTGCGCATCGCCTTCGACGGTGACGCGGTGATTTTTTCCGATGAGTCGGAGCGCGTTTATCAGTCCGGCGGGCTGGAAGCGTTCCAGGCCAAGGAGCGCGAATCGGCCCGCGAGCCGTTACGCGGTGGGCCGTTCAAGGGCTTCCTCGCCGCACTCAATCTGCTGCAACGCGAGTTTCCCGACGACGATTGCCCGATCCGCACCGCATTGGTGACCGCGCGTTCGGCGCCGGCCCATGAGCGAGTGATCCGCACGTTGCGCGAGTGGGACATCCGTCTCGACGAATCGCTGTTCCTCGGCGGGCTGACCAAATCGGCGTTTCTCGAAGCGTTTGCCGCCGATGTGTTTTTCGATGATCAGGCCGGTCACTGCGAGCTTGCCCGCGAGGTGGTTGCCACCGGTCATGTGCCTCACGGCATCAGCAACGAGCCGTCGGTCTAAAGCCCCGTGGTTCAAGACGTTGCGTCACACGTCGTACTCGCCAAGGCACTGCTAAGCTGAATCAAATCTCCGCCATGTTGGCACGCGAGGAGGTCATATGATTCGTTCGATGCTGTATGCCACTGACCTCGGTCTGTACGCACCGTTAGTGATGCAGCATGCCCTCGCTTTGGCGCGCACATTCAATGCCGATCTGTATGTGGTGCATGCGGTGGAACCGATGGGGCTGTTTGCCGAATCGGTGTTGCAGAGTTATCTCGACGAGGAGGCATTGAACGAATTCCAGAGCGAAGGTCTGAAAACTGTCATCGCCAATATCGAGCAGCGGGTGCTCGACAGTTTTCGTGAAGAGCTGGGGGAGGAGGGCGAGCAGGAACTGCAGCGGATTCGCGCCGTGCGCGTGCTGCAGGGTGACCCGTCGGAAGTGATTCTCGAACAGGTGCAGAAACTCTCGGTGGATCTATTGATTGTCGGCAGTCACAGCCACGGCGTCGGTGCGGAAACCCCGTTGGGGCGCACGGCGGCGCGGGTCCTGCAATTGTCCAAGGTGCCGGTTTATCTGGTGCCGCTGGTGGGGCGTCGGCGTCGGGAGGATCGCTGAGGCAAAATAATGGCATTCTGATAAAAAAGTTCTAGATTTATTCTTCAAACCATTAATATAGTTATATACCGTCGCTGATGCCCGTGGCGTCTACCTGCTTTGAGGGATTCATATGAAGCTTCAACAATTGCGCTACATCTGGGAAGTGGCGCACCACGACCTCAACGTTTCCGCTACAGCCCAAAGCCTTTACACCTCGCAACCGGGTATCAGTAAGCAAATCCGTCTGCTGGAAGACGAACTTGGCGTTGAAGTGTTTGCCCGCAGCGGCAAGCACCTGACCCGCGTAACTCCGGCCGGCGAGCGCATCATCACCACCGCTGGTGAGATTCTGCGCAAGGTCGAAAGCATCAAACAGATCGCCCAGGAATTCTCCAACGAGAAGAAAGGCACGCTGTCGATTGCCACCACCCACACCCAGGCACGTTATGCGCTGCCGCCGGTGATCAGCAACTTCATCAAGCAATACCCGGACGTGGCGCTGCACATGCACCAGGGTTCGCCGATGCAGATCGCCGAAATGGCCGCTGACGGCACCGTCGATTTCGCCATCGCCACCGAAGCGCTGGAGCTGTTCGGTGATCTGGTGATGATGCCGTGCTATCGCTGGAACCGCTGCGTGGTTGTGCCGCAGGGTCACCCGCTGACCAAGTTGCCGAAGCTGACCCTCGAAGCGCTGGCCGAATACCCGATCGTGACTTACGTGTTCGGTTTCACCGGTCGTTCGAAACTCGACGAAGCGTTCAGCCATCGCGGTCTGACGCCGAAAGTGGTGTTCACCGCCGCCGACGCCGACGTGATCAAAACCTACGTGCGTCTGGGTCTGGGCGTCGGCATCGTGGCGAAAATGGCCGTCGATACCAAACTTGATAGCGACCTGGTGGTGCTGGATGCCAGCGAGTTGTTCGAGTCGAGCATCACCAAGATCGGTTTCCGTCGCGGCACCTTCCTGCGTGGTTTCATGTGCGACTTCATCGAGAAGTTTGCCCCGCACCTGACCCGCGAAGTGATGGCCAAAGCCATCCAGTGCCACAACAAGCAGGAACTGGAAGAGCTGTTCGACGGCGTCGAACTGCCGGTACATTAATTCCCCGCGTTAAAGCACCTCGGTGACAGCGAACTGTTGCCGGGTGCCCGCTACCAGAATCTCCACCTCATCACCTTCGAACTTGCCCATCAGGCTTTTGCCCAGCGGCGAGCGCGGGGTGATGACGGTAATCGGCTGACCCACCACATCGATTTTCAGGCCCGCCGCATCCGGCGCCAGAAACAGCCATTGCTCACGACCGTTTTCATCTTCCAGGCCCAGCAGGGCGCCGATTTCGATTCCACGATTTTCATCGTAGGCACGCAGCACCAGGTTCTGGCACAGCACCAGTGACTGACGGATTTCCTCGACCCTTTTCGCCTGACCGGCCGCCAGATACGACGCCTCTAGCCCGAGCGTGTCGTACTTGTTTTCGGCGATGTTCTCTTCGTGGGTCGCGGTTTCGTAGGCGGTTTGCGCAGCGCGCTCGGCGATGTCGAGATCAATGCGCAGCTTGTCGAGAATCAACTGGTGAACGTGTTGTTTATTCATGATCAATCGCAGAATTGCAGGACGTTGGCGCGGCTCTTTTCGCTAGGAGCGGTCTGATCCTGTTGCAGCCAGAACTGGCATTTCGGGTTCGCCTGATTGCGGCTGCTGCTGCGCGCCTGATCCATGCGTACCTGTTGCTCGTTCTTGCGCAGGTTCTCTTCATATTGTTGGAACAGCGGACTCTGCGGCGGAATGTCCGGCTGTACCTGGACGGCTGCCGGCGGGGTGGCGAGTTGTTGAACCGCCTGAGCGACCGGCGCCAGTTGTTCCTTGAACAGAAAATGTGAAAGCAGCCAGCACGTCAGCGCGATAGCCAAAAAGCCTACCCACAGACCCAGGGCAATACTGCCGGTCAATTGCAGAGCGCTAAGCTGAACAGGCAAGGGGCGACGCGTGTTGGGACGGTAGGGCATGACTGCCTCCTGGCGGATGATTGCGGGCAAGTGGCGATTGTCGCACGAAGATTAATCGCCGTCGGCTCTTCTGCATTAGGTCATTTATGCGGACAATCGGTGCTTTTGCCAACGGGGGAGTCTTGAATGTCGCAACTGAAAACCCGCTGGGATATTTTCTGCACGGTGGTCGACAACTTTGGCGACATCGGCGTGACCTGGCGTCTGGCTCGACAACTGGCTGCCGAGCATGGACTGGCGGTGCGGTTGTGGGTCGATGATCTGCGAGCGTTTGAGCGGATCTGCCCTGAAATCGATATCCATGCCGAACAGCAATGGCAGCAGGGTGTGGAGGTGCGGCACTGGCCGGCCGAATGGCCATCGACGGAGGCTGCCGACGTGGTGATCGCCGCGTTCGCCTGCCAATTGCCGAGCGCCTATATGGACGCCATGGCCGAGCGGGAAAGGCCGCCGCTGTGGATGAACCTCGATTACCTCAGCGCCGAAGACTGGGTGGTTGGTTGTCACGGTCTGCCGTCGGTGAAGTACAAATCGGTGCAGAAGTTTTTCTTCTTTCCCGGGTTCCAGCCAGGCACGGGTGGTCTTCTGCGCGAAAGCGGTTTGCTTGAACAGCGTCGGCAGTTTCAGCAGGAACCGGCTGCGCAACGACAATTCCTGCAAGCGCTGGGTGTTGAGCGCGCAGCCAATGCGTTACTGATTTCTTTGTTCGCTTACGAAAATGCCGGGCTCGCCAGTTGGCTGGGTGTGCTGTCCGCCGATAACACGCCGACCCATCTGCTGGTGCCGGAAGGGCGGATTCTCGGTGATGTCGCACGCTGGCTCGGGGTTGAATCGCTGGCGGTCGGCGATCTGCATGTGCGTCAGGCGCTGACCGTGCAGGTATTGCCGTTCGTTCGTCAGGATCAATACGACCGATTGCTCTGGTGCTGCGATTTCAATGCGGTGCGTGGTGAGGACTCGTTTGTCCGGGCGCAATGGGCGGCACGGCCGATGCTCTGGCACATTTACCAGCAGGACGAAGACATCCATCTGGACAAGCTCGACGCGTTTCTGAGTCTCTACACAAAGGGCCTTTCGGCACCGGCGGCCGAAGCGATGAATGGTCTTTGGCGGGCGTGGAGTGCCGGGCAACCAATCGGCGAGCACTGGCTAGAGGTGCGCGCGCATTGGCCGGAACTGCAAAAAAACGCTGAGCAATGGTCTCTGGAACAGGCCTTGCAAGCCGATCTTGCCGCAGCGCTGGTACAGTTTTACCTAAATTGGATATGATACGCGGCCTAGATTTTTGTAAATCCCATCCAAATTCGGATATTCGCAATGAAAACTGGTAAAGAACTGAAACCCGGTACCGTGATCCGTCTCGAAAACGATCCTTGGCTGGTTCAGAAAGCTGAATTCACCAAATCGGGCCGTAACAGCGCGATCATGAAGACCAAGCTGAAAAACCTGCTGACCGGTTACAAGACCGAGATCGTTTACAGCGCCGACGACAAGATCGATGACGTGATCCTCGACCGCAAAGAAGCGACCCTGTCCTTCATCAGCGGCGACACCTACACGTTCATGGATACCACTGACTACACCATGTACGAGCTGAACGCTGAAGACATCGAAGCTGTTCTGCCTTTCGTTGAAGAAGGCATGACCGATATCTGCGAAGCGATCTTCTTCGAAGAGCGTCTGGTTTCCGTAGAACTGCCGACCACCATCGTGCGCGTAGTTGACTACACCGAAGGTTCGGCTCGCGGCGACACTTCCGGCAAAGTAATGAAGCCAGCCAAGCTGAGCAACGGTACTGAGCTGCAAGTTGCTGACTTCATCGAAATCGGTGACAAGATCGAAATCGACACCCGCGAAGGCGGTTCCTACAAAGGCCGTGCCAAATAAGCACTGCTTTTTGCGGAAAGAAAAAGCCCGACCATTGAGTCGGGCTTTTTTGTGCCTGCCATAAAGCGTTTACCCCTGTGGGAGCGAGCCTGCTCGCGATGGCGTTGGATCAGTCAATGAAAAGACTGACCGGACTGACGCCTTCGCGAGCAGGCTCGCTCCTACAGTTGTTTTGCGTTTATCTCAAACGGTGACGTGCAAGCGTACATCGACATTGCCGCGAGTGGCGTTGGAGTACGGGCAGACCTGGTGTGCGGCTTCGACCAGGCTTTGTGCGTCAGCTTGTTCCAGACCCGGGAGGCTGATGTGCAGGTCGATGTCCAGACCGAAACCACCGGGAATCTGGCCAATGCCGACATGCGCGGTGATCGACGCATCGTTCGGGATGCTGCGTTTGGTCTGGCTGGCAACGAATTTCAGCGCGCCAATGAAGCAGGCCGAGTAACCGGCTGCGAACAGCTGCTCAGGGTTGGTGGCTGCACCGCCGGCACCGCCGAGTTCTTTCGGGGTGGCGAGTTTTACGTCGAGCACGTTGTCGCTGGAAATCGCACGACCGTCACGGCCGCCAGTGGAGGTTGCGATTGCGGTGTAGAGAGTTTGCATGATGTGAGCCTCGTCGGGTGTGTGTTGTTGCGCTAATTGTTTGCGCGCTAAGTAAGTGCGAGGTGAATGTATCGCGCTAATGTTTAGTGCGCAATGTAATTTTTTGAATAAAACCAGCTCCTGCGACGAATCAGGTCGATTTCACATGCGCAAAGCGCCGATCTAGAGGGTTTTTAGGGGGTATAGCCGGCTGTGAAAAAATTTCATGTCGGGCGTGTATTGGGCCGCGATGACGAACCTTGTGGGAGCCGGGCTTGCCCGCGATGGCGGTGTGTCAGCCCAATGGATGTCGGTTGACAGGACGCTATCGCGGGCAAGCCCGGCTCCCACAGGATTTGTGTTTCAGTCAGAATTGGTCAAATCAGGCTGTTTTGCAGATGGCTGCGCAGGGCCTGCAACTCTGATTGCAGGTGTTGCAGTCGCTCCAGCGAGAAGCCGCTGGCGCCGAGGATGCACGGTGGAACCGTTTTCGCTTGTTCGCGTAAAGCGCGGCCTTGTGCCGTCAACTCGACAATCACCACCCGTTCATCCTCGCGACTACGAGTACGGTTTAGTAAACCTTCACCTTCCAGACGCTTGAGCAGTGGCGTCAACGATCCCGGATCAGTCAGTAGCCTCGCGCTGATTTCTCCCACGGTCAGTCCGTCCTTCTCCCACAGCACCATCATCGCCAGATACTGCGGATAGGTCAGGCCAAGCGCTTGCAGCAATGGCTTGTAGACCTTGGTCATCATCAGCGAAGTGGAATGCAGGGCGAAGCAGGCCTGATTATCCAGTAGCAGTTCTTCGCAGACAGCGGAGTTGTCGTGTTCGGTGGTCATGTCGGAGCCTTGATCGGTGATGGCCATGAATCTAGCGCTCAAATCTTTAATGCGCCAGATAATTCTCCAGCGCTAGTGACGGCCCAGCTCTCGCTGCAACGCCAGATCCCACGGCGGCACCGGACTGAACCGAGTCTTCAGGTATTCCAGCAGCAAGCGGCTGCGCGAGTGCGTTTGTTGTTCCATGCGCAGCGCATAAATGCAGGTGGTTTCCGGTTTCGGCAGACCGTTTTCGCAGAACAGCGGCAACAGTTCGCCGCGCAACAGGTATTCACTGGCCAGCCAGGTTGGCAGATGCGCGATACCCAACCCGGCCAGCGCACCGCAAACCAGTGCCTCGGCATTGTTGGCGCTCATGCGGATGCGGGCGGGGCGATGCAATTGCATCTGCCCTTCCTGCTCGAAGCGCCAGGCGAAGGGCGGGGCGAGGCCTTCCCAGTCGAGGCCGTCATGTTTACTCAGTTGCGCAGGTTCGTTGGGCGCCCCCCGGCGCTTGAGATAGTCGGGGCTGGCGCAGGCGATTCGCACCATGCTTGCCAGCGGCGTGGCGACCAAACGGGTATCGGCCAGTTGCCCGGCGCGCAGTACCAGATCGACCTTGCCCAGATTCGAGCCGTGCATGTCGACGAAGCTGTCGATCAGATGCAACTGCACATCCAGCCCCGGATACAGCACCAGAAAGTCAGCGATCACCGGGGCCAGATGTCGCCGACCGAATGCGGCCGGTGCATCCACGCGAATAAGACCTTCCGGCGCACTGCTCAACGACACCGCTTCGGCCCGGGCCAGTTGCAGTTCGGCGACGATTCGCCGGGCACGTTCGGCAAACGCCAGACCTGCCGGCGTGGCGCGCACCGCGTGGGTACTGCGCACAAACAATTGGCTGCCGACGGCGCTTTCCAGGCTGTCTATTCTTCGGGCGACGGCCGAGGGTGTCAGCGGATGCCGGCGCGAGACCGCGGAGAAGCTGCCGCTTTCCAGCACATCGAGAAACAGTCCGAACTGGTCGGTCAACTGATTGGGATTCATAGCGATTTCAATGCTTGTGCGAAGTTGGCATAGCCATTGTGCGTTGCTGTGCGTTTCCCCGCCAGCGGCGACTGCGTAGGATGAATCGCCTGAAAAGAGAGGATGTCGTTGTGATCGAGTTTTTGTTGTACCTGCTGTTTGGCGCCGCCCTCGGCACGCTAGGGGGAATCTTCGGTATCGGTGGCGGCTTGATCGCCATCCCGTTGCTGGGCGTGTGGTGCGGGCTCGATCAGCAGATCGCCCAAGGCACGGCGTTGGTGATGGTGGTGCCGAACGTGATGCTCGCACTCTGGCGTTATCACCAGCGCAATCGCATCGAATTGCGTCATGCGCTGCCATTGGCGCTGATGGGTTTCTGTTTTGCGTGGATCGGTTCGATCTGGGCGGTGGGCATCGATGCGCAAACCATGCGCATCGGTTTTGTCGCGTTTCTTGTGGTGCTGTCGGTTTACAACCTGGTGCGCATGTTCGGTGCTCAATCGTCAGGGACGTCCGAGATGCGTTATTCCTGGCCTTGGCTGGGTGTGCTGGGCGCGGCGTCCGGCACCATGGGCGGTTTGTTCGGGGTTGGCGGCGCAGTGGTGGCGACGCCCGTGTTGACCAGTCTGTTCGGGACCACGCAAGTGGTTGCCCAAGGCCTGTCGCTGGCGCTGGCATTGCCCAGCACCGGCGTCACGCTGGTGACCTACGCGGCGCATCAGGAGGTGAACTGGATGATCGGTTTGCCGCTGGCAATCGGTGGT
Organism: Pseudomonas sp. McL0111; assembly: GCF_052567255.1. Taxonomy (NCBI): domain Bacteria; kingdom Pseudomonadati; phylum Pseudomonadota; class Gammaproteobacteria; order Pseudomonadales; family Pseudomonadaceae; genus Pseudomonas; species Pseudomonas sp. McL0111. The sequence continues at coordinate 3,495,271 of NZ_CP199585.1, forward strand.
CTGGCGAGCATCAGTTGGGGAGTGAAGATCGCCCACGCCATGCCGGAAAAGCTTCTGCGTGGGCTGTTCTGCGGTTTTCTGGTGCTGTGTGCGGTGATGCTCGCTTTTAAAGTTTGAAGCCTTCGACGATGTGCTCGGCCAGGCACTCGGTGATCGGCGAGGGATTGTTGAGGTTGCGGATCAGCATGATGCTGGCCTCCGGCAACAGCGGCAGGTCTTCGGCGGCGCCGAGAATGCGCATGTCCGGGGTGATCAGGCTTTCCAGTTGCGCCGTGATCGCCAGACCGGCGCTGACCACCGCCATCAGCGCCGACAAACTGGTGCTGTTGTAGGCGATGCGGTAATCGCGGCCCATCGCGTCCAGCGCATTGCAGGCCCACAAGCGGCAGAAACAGTCACTGTTGAACATCGCCAAGGGCAGCGGCGTCTGTTCGTGGGCACTGAAATTTTGCGCTTCGGCCCAGACAAATCGTTCCTTGCGCAGCAGTTGGCCGATCTCGTTGCCCGGCTCGCGGGTGACGATCGACAAATCCAGATCTGTACGTTGCAGCAACTGCTTGGTGGATTCGCAATGCACTTCAATCTGGATCAGCGGATAAAACTGGGCGAAGCGCGACAGAATCCCCGGCAGAAAACGCATCACGTAATCGTCCGGCGTGCCGATCCGTACGGTGCCGACCATGTGCGGTTCGCGCAGCGTGTTGAACACTTCGCTGTGCAATTTCAGGATGCGCCGCGCATACCCCAGCAGCACCTGGCCTTCGGCGGTCAGCCGAACCTGACGGCCATCGCGCTCGAATAACTGGCGCTGCAACACGTCCTCTTCCAGACGCTTCATTTGCATGCTCACCGCAGATTGCGTGCGGTTGACCATCTCGCCGGCGCGGGTGAATCCACCCTGGTCGGCTATCGCGACGAAGGTGCGCAGGACATCGGTATCGATACTCGGGTAGGCCGACAATTGATGAATCTCCGTGATGCATGCCATCAGAAACATTCGTTGGATTGATCTTAGCGCCGGAGCGAGACTTGAGCCATCCACAAGGAGGGCAAGACGATGAAAGGTCAAAGAGAGTATGTAAGCGAAGATAAAGTGTCGGGTCACGGGCATATCGTTTCCGATCTGCTGCACAAGTTTAGCCGCTGGTACGAACTTCACCGCGAACGCGAGTTGCTCGCCAGCCTCAGCGACGAAGCGCTGAAGGACATCGGCGTCAGCCGTGCCGATGTTGAACATGAGTCGGTAAGGCCGTTCTGGGACGATCCGATCCATAAATGATCAGGGCATTACTACACAAACCACTTTCAGGTGAGGTAAGTTGCGAGCAGACAAGGAGATGCTCATGCCCGCAACAGTATCCTTTTCCCTCAAACAGGCTCGACGTCTGGCGCTGGCTGCCCAAGGGTTCAACGGGCGCCAGCCGCCGACCGTCAAGGCGCCACACCTCAACCGGCTGATCGAACGGCTGGGCCTGCTGCAAATCGACTCCGTCAACGCCGTGGTGCGCTCGCACTACCTGCCGCTGTTTTCCCGTCTCGGTTGCTATTCCTCTGATTTGCTCGACCAGGCTGCCTGGAGTTCCGGGCGACGTCGCACGTTGTTTGAGTATTGGGGGCATGAAGCTTCGTTGTTGCCGTTGGCGATGTATCCGCTGATGGGCTGGCGCATGCAAAGGGCCAGGCAAGGCGACGACATCTATCAGCAGTTGGCAAAGTTCGGACGCGAGCAGCAAGACACGGTTCGCCGGGTGCTGGCGGCGGTCGAAGAGCGTGGCGCGCTCGGTGCTGGCAGTTTGTCGACCCGTCAGGAGAAAGCCGGACAGTGGTGGGACTGGAGCGCGGAAAAGCATGCGCTGGAATGGTTGTTCGCTGCCGGTGAAGTGACGGTGGCCGGGCGTCGCGGTTTCGAGCGTTTGTATGATTTGCCGGAGCGGGTGATCCCGGCGACGATCTTGCAACAACCGTTGCCCGACGAATCCGAGGCCCTGCGTGGGCTATTACTGCATGCGGCTCAGGCGCTGGGCGTCGGCACGGAAAAAGACCTGCGTGATTACTTTCGATTGAATCCAGCCGATGCTCGCCCGCGTTTGGCGGAGCTGGTTGAGGATGGCCAATTGCAGACCTGCGAGGTTGCCGACTGGCGCCAGATCGCCTACTGCCTGCCGGAGCCGAAAGTCCCGCGCAAGGTTGCTGCGAGTGCGCTGTTGTCGCCGTTCGACTCGTTGATCTGGGAGCGTAGCCGCACTGAGCGGTTGTTCGATTTTAGATATCGGCTGGAAATCTATACACCGCAGGACAAGCGCGTTTACGGCTATTACGTATTGCCGTTTTTGCACAATGAGCGGATTGCTGCGCGGGTTGATCTGCGCGCCGAACGGGCGTCTGGACGACTGGCAGTGCATGCGGTGCACGAAGAGGAACCGGGGCTGGATGAGGAAGGGATGTTGGCGCTGGCGCTGAATCTGCGGCGGATGGCCGATTGGTTGGGGCTGGAGCGAGTGCAGCTTAATTGTCAGCGGGAGAGTGCTGGCCGATTGAGGGTGGCATTGGCTCAGGTCGGTGGTGACTGAGCCGACGCCATCGCTAGCAGGCTAGCTCCCACAGAGGATCTGTGCAGTACACAAACCCCTGTGGGAGCTAGCCTGCTAGCGATTATGAGCAACGCGACTTAGCGGCGCACTTGCTTCAGTGTTTCAGCAATCAAAAACGCCAGTTCCAGCGACTGATCGGCATTCATCCGTGGATCGCAGTGGGTGTGATACCGATCCGACAAACCATCCTCGGTAATCGGTCGCGCACCGCCGATGCACTCGGTGACGTTCTGCCCGGTCATCTCGATGTGGATACCACCGGCATAAGTGCCTTCCGCTTCATGCACCTGGAAGAACTGCTTCACTTCACCAAGGATCTGCGCGAAGTCGCGGGTCTTGTAACCGCTGCTGGCCTTGATGGTGTTGCCGTGCATCGGGTCGGAACTCCACAGCACTTGCTTGCCTTCACGCTGCACCGCGCGGATCAGCGCTGGCAGATGATCGCCCACCTTGTTCGCGCCCATGCGTGCGATCAGGTTCAGCCGGCCGGGATCGTTGTCCGGGTTGAGCACATCGATCAGACGAATCAGGTCGTCGGGGTTCATGCTCGGGCCGACTTTGACGCCAATCGGGTTGTTCACGCCGCGCAGAAACTCGACGTGGGCACCGTCGAGCTGACGGGTGCGGTCGCCGATCCACAGCATGTGCGCCGAGCAATCGTAGTAATCGTTGGTCAGGCTGTCGCGACGCACGAAGGCTTCTTCGTAGTTCAGCAGCAGCGCTTCGTGGGCGGTGAAGAAACTGGTTTCGCGCAGTTGCGGCGAAGTGTCCATGCCGCAGGCACGCATGAACGCCAGGGTTTCATCGATGCGGTCGGCGAGGTGGCTGTACTTCTCGGCCAGCGCCGAGTTGGCGATGAAGTCCAGGTTCCACTTGTGCACCTGATGCAGATCGGCAAAGCCGCCCTGGGCGAAAGCGCGCAGCAGGTTCAGGGTGGCGGTGGACTGGTGATAGGACTGCAACAGGCGTTCCGGGTCCGGTACGCGGCTCTTTTCGTCGAAACCAATGCCGTTGACGATGTCGCCACGGTAGGCGGGCAGGGTCACGCCGTCGATGGTTTCGTCATTCGAGGAGCGAGGTTTGGCGAACTGGCCGGCCATGCGCCCGACCTTGACCACCGGGCAACCGGCAGCGAAGGTCATGACGATCGCCATTTGCAGCAACACTTTGAAGGTGTCGCGGATCTTCGCGGCGGAGAACTCGGCGAAGCTTTCCGCGCAGTCGCCACCTTGCAGCAGGAAGGCGCGGCCCTGGGTCACTTCGGCAAACTGGCGACGCAATTCCCGGGCTTCACCGGCAAACACCAGTGGCGGGTAACTGGCCAGCGTCTGCTCGACCTGACGCACATGTGCGGCGTCGGGATATTGCGGTTGTTGCTGGATCGGCAGGGCGCGCCAGCTATCAGGGCTCCAGGGTTGGCTCATCACGGTCTCTAGTGTTTTACGCACGGAGTCTCATGGTATCAGCAATTAGTGCGTGACCTGTTCCTGCACCTTCGTCGACAATCGCCGCTTTGCCACGGCGCCAGAGGTGCCATCGCGTCACCGCGCCCGGTGACCATCAGGAGACGAAATGACTGAGGAGCGCGTCGAGCATCTGCTCGCCGAAGTACAGGATGAGTTCGGCGTGATTCGCGTGCTGGAAGTGGCTGATTACCGCTTTCTGGAATTCGGCGATGCCATCGAGCAGAGTTGCGTGTTCACTGCCGACCCGAGTTGGCTGGAGTACGACTACACCCGGGCGATGCTGATTGGCGCGTTGTGCCACGAACACCCGGAAAGCGCGCTGTTTCTCGGTCTCGGCGCCGGCACGTTGACTCAGGCCTGCCTCAAGTTCCTGCCGCTGGAGGATGTCGAAGCCATCGAGCTGCGCCCGGATGTACCGCGCCTGGCCATTGAATATCTTGGGCTGGATGACGATCCCCGCCTGTATATCCGTGTCGGCGATGCGATTGAATTGCTGCCGACTGCCGAACCGGCGGATCTGATCTTCGTCGACCTGTATACCGATGTCGGCCCGGGTGTCGGGCATCTGGCCTGGAGCTTTCTTGGTGATTGTCAGAAACGTCTGAATCCGGGCGGCTGGCTGGTGATCAATCAGTGGGCTACCGACGACGGTAAACCGCTCGGCGCGGCGCTGCTGCGTGGGCTTTATCACCGGCATTACTGGGAACTGCCGGTGAAGGAGGGCAATGTGATTCTGCTGGTGCCGGCGGATCTCGATCAGGCGCTGGACATGCAGGCGCTGACGGAAAAGGCCGAAGCGCTGGCGCCGCAGTTGGGGTATTCGTTGCAGTCGTTGATCAAGGCGATTCGCCCGGCGACTTGAGTCGTCAGTGATGGCCTCTTCGCCAGCAGGCTGGCTCCCACCTCCCCTGTGGGAGCTAGCCTGCTAGCGATGACAACCTGCCAGCCTCCGATTTTTCATATCCCTTTGAAAACCCCGGGCCGCCGCTCAACCAGCGACCGCACACCCTCTTTGGCATCCTCACTGGCCAGCAATTTCTTCACCAGCACCGGCAACCCCTGCGCCGCCGCAGTCTCGCCTTCATAACGCGCCTGTCGCGCCGACATCAACGTGGCCTGCACTCCCAGCGGTGCCTGCCGCGCAATCCGTTCAGCCAGTTCAACCGCCCGTGGCAGCAGGTCTTCACTGGCCATCACTTCCTGGACGAGCCCCAGACGCAGCGCATCATGCGCATCAAACTCATCCCCGGTCAGCAGCCAGCGCATGGCATTGCCCCAACCGGCAACCTGATGAAAGCGTAAAGTCGCGCCACCAAAAGGAAAGATCCCACGCTGCACTTCCATTTGCGCAAAGCGGGTATTGCTCGCGCAGAGATTAATGTCAGCAGCCAGCATCAGCTCGATGCCAATAGTCAGGCAGTAACCCTGCGCCGCGACGATCACCGGTTTGCTGACTCGTGGTCCGACGAAAACACCCCAGGGGTCGCAACCGCCGGTCGGAACCTGCCAGCCCTGAGCGAGTGCCGAGCTGGCGTTAACCAGATCCAGCCCGGCGGTGAAATGCTCGCCATGACCGAACACCACTGCCACCCGCGCTTCACTGTCTGCCTCGAACTCGCCGTAGGCCAGGCTGAGGTCATTGAGCAGGTCGAGGTCGAAGGCGTTGCGCTTGGCTACCCGGTCCAGACCGATCAACAGCACATGCCCGCGATGCTCGCGAGTGACACGGCTGGGGCAGGGGATAGCGTCAGGCTGACTCATGGGTGTTTCCTCGAACAGGAAAGGACGGTGCAGCGACCACATGCCGCACATGAGTGAATCGTTTTAGCGCCATCGCCAGCAGGGCCGGGCCCTTGCAAAATAGACCTTCGCACGATTATCCGCAAAGGCCCGTGACACAGCGGTGACAACCGCTCTGTGGCGATAAAAAAAGCTCCCTTTTTGGGCAAATTCCGGTATAGTGCGCGCCGGCCTTTAACAGGGCCGCGTTAAGGTAGCGCAATTCCCCGAAGTCAGCTTCGGCTGCACGTCCGCACTGCGGGCTCTTCCAAGACGATTCTTTTTCATTCATTCGTTTTCGCAAATCCCCGCCGACAAAGCTGCCAGGGCGACTCTTGAGTCTCAACACGGCACGCGCAGCTTTGGAGCATGGGTCTTTGCGGATGCACTTAGAGGCAGACCCATGACCCAGGAAACCGGCGGCTTCGCCGCTTTTAATCTTAATCCGAATATTCTTGCAGCCGTCGCAGCGACTGGCTACGAAGAGCCTTCGGCTATTCAGCAGCAATCGATCCCGATCATCATGGCCGGCCAGGACATGATCGGTCAGGCGCAAACCGGTACGGGTAAAACCGCTGCGTTCGCCCTGCCGATCCTGCACCGCATCGATCCTGCTAAGCGCGAACCGCAAGCCCTGATCCTGGCGCCAACCCGTGAGTTGGCGCTGCAAGTAGCAACCGCTTTCGAAACCTACGCCAAGCAAATGCCAGGCGTTACTGTTGTGGCCGTTTACGGCGGCGCGCCTATGGGCCCGCAACTGAAAGCAATCCGTAATGGCGCACAGATCGTTGTCGCCACTCCGGGCCGTCTGTGCGACCACCTGCGTCGTGACGAAAAAGTCCTGTCGACCGTGAACCACCTGGTTCTCGACGAAGCGGACGAAATGCTCAAACTGGGCTTCATGGACGACCTGGAAGTTATCTTCAAGGCCCTCCCTGCAACCCGTCAGACTGTTTTGTTCTCGGCTACCCTGCCGCAGTCGATCCGTGCCATTGCCGAACGCCATCTGCGCGATCCGCAACACGTGAAGATCCAGACCAAGACTCAGACCGTTACCGCGATCGAACAGGCTCACCTGTTGGTTCACGCTGACCAGAAGACTTCGGCCGTTCTCAGCTTGCTGGAAGTGGAAGATTTCGACGCTCTGATCATGTTCGTACGTACCAAGCAAGCGACCCTGGATCTGGCAAGCGCCCTCGACGCAAAAGGCTACAAAGCCGCTGCGCTGAACGGTGACATCGCCCAGAACCAGCGTGAGCGCGTCATCGAGTCGCTGAAAGATGGCCGTCTGGACATCGTTGTAGCGACCGACGTTGCTGCTCGTGGTCTCGACGTACCGCGTATCACCCACGTATTCAACGTGGACATGCCTTACGATCCTGAGTCCTACGTTCACCGTATCGGCCGTACCGGCCGTGCTGGTCGCGAAGGTCGTGCACTGCTGCTGGTAACTCCTCGTGAGCGCCGCATGCTGCAAGTGATCGAGCGTGTAACCGGTCAGAAAGTTGCCGAAGTACGTCTGCCGGACGCTCAGGCTGTTCTCGATGCCCGCATCAAGAAACTGACCAACAGCCTGTCGCCGCTGGTTGCTGATGCCGAGTCGACTCACGGTGATCTGCTGGATCGTCTGACCGCTGATATCGGTTGCACCCCGCGTGCCCTGGCTGCAGCTCTGCTGCGCAAGGCTACCAACGGTCAAGCGCTGACACTGGCCGCTATCGAGAAAGAACGTCCACTGGTGCCGAACAACGCACCGCGTGGCGATCGTCCAGAGCGTACCGGTGACCGTCCTGATCGTGGTGACCGCGAGCGTCGCGCGCCAATGCCTTTGGGCGAAGGCCGTGCTCGTTGCCGTACCGCGCTGGGTGCGCGTGACGGTATCGCTGCAAAAAACCTGCTGGGCGCCATCCTCAATGAAGGTGGTCTGGCCCGTGAAGCGATCGGTCGCATCCAGGTGCGTGACAGCTTCAGCCTCGTTGAGCTGCCGGAAGATGGTCTGGACAAACTCCTGACCAAACTGAAGGACACTCGCGTTGCTGGCAAGCAGTTGAAGCTGCGTCGCTATCGCGAAGATTGATCCGCCCTTGGGCTGATTGATCGAACATAAAAAATCCCCGACTGGTTCGGGGATTTTTTTTGCCTGCTATTCAGGGTCATGCAGAACCCTGTGGGAGCTAGCCTGCTAGCGATTACATCAGCCGAAGCGATAGATATCCATACCCAGCGCGCCCATTGTGAAACCCTGATGCGCAACACTGAACTCGCCCCCGGCGCCTCGCGCAAAATACAGTGGCAACAGATGTTCATCACTCGGATGGCTGCGCACCGCGTTCGGAGCCTGCTGGCGGTAGTCGTGCAGCGCCGCCTCATCGTTGGCGGCGAGCTTGTCGATCATCCAGTCACGGAAGTCTCTGGCCCATGGCTCGACGCTTTCCGGGCCAGCGTGCCAGTCCAGCTCACGCAGGTTGTGGGTGATGCTGCCGGAGCCGATCAACAGAACCCCCTGCTCACGCAGGCCTGCCAGTGCTTTCCCGACACGGGTTTGCAGTGCCGGGCCACCACGGCTGGGCAGTGAAACCTGCACCACCGGAATATCGGCCTGCGGGTACATCAACGACAGTGGCACCCAGACGCCGTGATCAAACGGCCGTTGCGGATCAAGGCGTGCAGGTAGATTGTTGGCAGTCAACAAGGCCGCGACTTCGTTGGCCAGTTGCGGATTTCCCGGCGCCGGGTATTGCACTTCAAACAGTGCGCGGGGGAAGCCGCCGAAGTCGTGCCAGGTTTCTGGCTGCGGATTGCTGCTGACCAGCAGCTCCTGGCTTTCCCAGTGTGCGGACACAATCACGATGGCTTTTGGCCGCGGCAGCTCGGCAGCCAATCGCGCGAGGGCCGGACCACTGGCCCCGGGCTCAAGCGCCAGCATCGGTGAGCCATGAGAGATATACAGGCTGGGAAACATGGAAAGGCTCCTGAGCGGTAAGATGACCTCATCTTCAGGCAGATCATTGATCTAAATCTAATATAAGTTTTAGCGCTTTTTAATCGAATTTTTGGGAGTTAGACATGCAGCCCGAGTTTTGGCACAAGAAGTGGGCTTCGAACCAGATCGGCTTCCATCTGCCGGAGGTGAACCCTTATCTGCAGCGGCATTGGGCATCTCTGGCGCTTGCTGCGCAGACCCGTGTGCTGGTGCCGTTGTGTGGCAAGAGTCTGGATTTGCGCTGGCTGGCGCAGCAAGGGCATGAGGTGCTGGGCGTCGAGTTGTCGGAGCAGGCTGTGGAAGATTTCTTTCGCGAGCAGCAACTGGAACCGCAAATCATCGAGGAGGGCGCGTTCAAGGTATATCGCGCCCACTCGATCGAGTTGTGGGTCGGTGATTTTTTTGCGCTGACGGCAGCGGATGTCGCGGATTGTGCTGCGCTGTATGACCGCGCTGCGCTGATCGCTTTGCCACCGCCGATGCGCGAGCGTTATGCGGCGCATCTGCAGAAAATCCTGCCGACGGATTTTTGCGGTCTGCTGATTACCCTGGATTACGATCAGACGCAGATGCCGGGGCCGCCGTTTGCGGTGGGTGATGGGGATGTTCAGCAACTGCTGAGCGGCGCCTGGCAGGTGCAGATGCTCGAAGAGCAGGATGTGTTGGGCGAGAGCTGGAAGTTCTTGCAGGCGGGCGTGACGCGGCTGGAGGAGCGGGTTTATCGGGTTTCTGGCCGGTAGAATTTTTCCCGCAATGCAGGCCTCATCGCTGGCAGGCCAGCTCCCACAGTGATTTTTGGTGTGCTGGAGATTGAAAGAACATCCCGGAACCCTGTGGGAGCTGGCTTGCCAGCGATGGGGCCAGCAAGATCACCCCATAAATCAAGCAAACAAAAAAAGGCCCGCATCACTGCGGGCCTTTTGTTTACTGCATCGGACGGATCAACCGCGACGACGCAAAGCGTCAATACGCTCTTCCAGCGGCGGGTGGCTCATGAACATGCGAGCGAACCCTTGTTTGATGCCGCCGTTGATACCGAAGGCGTTCAGGGTGTCCGGCATATGCACCGGGAGGCCCTGTTCGGCGCGCAAGCGTTGCAGTGCGCCGATCATCGCGGCGGTGCCGGCCAGGCGAGCACCGGCTTCGTCTGCACGGAATTCGCGTTTGCGCGAGAACCACATGACGATCGAGCTGGCGAGGATGCCCAGTACCAGTTCGGCGAAGATGGTCGCCACGTAGTAAGCGATGCCCTGGCCTTCTTCGTTCTTGAAGATCACTTTGTCGACAAAATTGCCGATGATCCGCGCAAAGAACATCACGAAGGTGTTCACCACGCCCTGGATCAGTGCCAGGGTGACCATGTCGCCGTTGGCAACGTGGCCGATTTCGTGGGCAAGAACCGCCTTCACTTCATCCGGCGAGAACCGTTCCAGCAAACCCTGGCTGACCGCGACCAGTGCGTCGTTCTTGTTCCAGCCGGTGGCGAAGGCGTTTGCCTCGTAGGCCGGGAAAATACCGACTTCGGGCATCTTGATCCCGGCTTCGCGGGACAGTTGCTCGACGGTTTGCAGCAGCCATTGCTCATGCCGGGTACGTGGCTGGCTGATGATCTGGGTGCTGGTGCTCATCTTCGCCATCCACTTGGAGATGAACAGCGAGAACAGCGAACCGGCGAAACCAAAGACCGCACAGAAAACCAGCAGCTGACTAAGGTTGAGATCAACCCCGTTGGCCGCCATGAACCCGTTGAAGCCGAACAGGCTCAGGGTGATGCTGGCTATCAGCACGACCGCCAGGTTAGTGGCCAAAAACAGCAGGATGCGCATCATGGTTGTAGAAATCTCCTCAAGCTAAAGATGTAGCGTACTGCGGGGTATATAAGGTGCTGCACCGGGCTATTCAACTGAGTGACTATTTCAAACTGTGTCCTACAGCAGATTCCTCGGTATTTGCGCCTGTTCCCCCGGCCGAAACTGCAACAGACGACAGACAGCCATCACCCGCCGCCGTTACGTCAGGTGCGGATGATCTGATTGAATCGCAAGTGTAGAAGGCGCTGGGGGGCTGGTGATGCAGAAGTGTTGCTGAATCAGACAGTGCGCAACGTTTTGGGCCGTTGCGCACTGATGGCCGGTTATTGGCGGTAGGTCTTGAGGAAGTTGCCGATGCGTCCGATGGCCATGTCCAGTTCATCGACACGGGGCAGAGTGACGACGCGGAAGTGGTCTGGCCATGGCCAGTTGAACGCGGTGCCCTGGACCACCAGCAGCTTTTCGGACAGCAGTAGATCGAGCACGAATTTTTCGTCGTTGTGGATCGGGCAGACCTTCGGATCGATACGCGGGAACGCATACAGCGCTCCCATTGGCTTCACGCAGCTGACGCCCGGGATGTCGTTGAGCAATTCCCAGGTGCGGTTGCGCTGTTCCAGCAGACGACCTTGCGGCAGCACCAGATCGTTGATGCTCTGATAGCCGCCGAGTGCAGTCTGGATCGCATGCTGGCTCGGCACGTTGGCACACAGACGCATGTTGGCCAGCATGTCGATGCCTTCGATGTAGCTCTGGGCATTGTGCTTCGGCCCGGAGATCGCGATCCAGCCGGAGCGGAAACCGGCCACGCGGTAGGACTTCGACAGGCCGTTGAAGGTCAGGCACAGCAGATCCGGGGCCAGCGATGCGGTGCAGATGTGCACGGCGTCGTCGTAGAGGATCTTGTCGTAGATTTCGTCGGAGAAAACCACCAGATTGTGCTTGCGCGCCAGTTCGAGCATGCCCAGCAGGACTTCCTTCGAATACACCGCGCCAGTCGGGTTGTTCGGGTTGATGATCACCAGAGCCTTGGTGTTCGGGGTGATCTTGGCCTTGATGTCAGCCAGATCGGGGAACCAGTCGGCGCCTTCGTCGCACAGGTAATGCACCGGATTACCGCCGGCCAGGCTGACGGCGGCAGTCCACAGCGGATAGTCCGGCGCTGGCACCAGCACTTCGTCACCGTTGTTGAGCAGGGCCTGCAACGACATCACGATCAGCTCGGACACACCGTTACCGAGGTAGATGTCTTCGATGCCGACGCCTTCGACCTGCTTCTGCTGGTAATACTGCATCACGGCCTTGCGCGCGCTGAACAGGCCTTTGGAGTCGCTATAGCCCTGCGCAGTCGGCAAGTTGCGGATCACATCCTGAAGGATTTCGTCCGGCGCTTCGAAACCAAAGGGCGCCGGGTTGCCGATGTTCAGCTTGAGGATGCGTTGGCCTTCCTCTTCCAGACGTTTGGCGTGCTTGAGCACCGGGCCGCGAATGTCGTAGCAGACGTTGGCGAGCTTGTTCGATTTGCTGAACTGCATGGCGATGTGATCCCGAAAATGAACGATCCAGACGGCGGATGGACAACCGTACTGGGATTCCTGCGTCTTCGCACAGGCGGACGTCTTGCGCCGTGGCGCTCAGAATCCGTTTGAATGCGCCCGGTCTGACTGCCAGACTGGCGTGTGACGAGGCGCAATCATACGTGCCACCCGATCCGTGGAAAAGGTACAGATCGGGCTTTTTCAGCCGCTGAGGTGTGATGATGGAAAAGTTGGAAAAAACCCTGGAAGAATGGAGAGCCATGCTCGACCCGCAGCAGTACGAGGTCTGCCGCCTCAGTGCTACCGAGCGACCGTTCTCCGGCAAGTACAACGCCACTAAAACCGATGGCGTTTATCACTGCGTCTGCTGCAACGAGGCGCTGTTCGACTCCCAGACCAAATTCGACTCCGGATGCGGCTGGCCGAGCTTCTACGCGCCGATTGGCGAGAGCGCCATGACGGAAATCCGTGACACCACTCACGGCATGATCCGCACCGAAGTGAAATGTGCCCGTTGCGATGCGCACCTGGGCCATGTATTCCCGGACGGCCCGCCGCCGACTGGCCTGCGTTATTGCATCAACTCGGTGTGTCTGGATCTGGTTCCTCGCGAGTAATCGCATGACCTGTTGGAGCCGCCAGTGGCGGTTCCAACAGGTTTTTTATTGATTTATTAAATTGCACGCAATTCAATTGCTCGCTATGTTTATCCCTTCTTCTTCATTTCCGAGTGCGCACACATGAGCGACAACCTGCTGGATATCCCGTGCACCACCATCAAAGGCGAACAAAAGACCCTGGCCGATTTCGCCGGTAAAGCGGTGCTGGTGGTCAACACCGCCAGCAAGTGCGGCTTCACCCCGCAGTACAAGGGTCTGGAAGAGTTGTGGCAGACCTATAAGGATCAGGGTCTGGTGGTGCTGGGGTTTCCGTGCAATCAGTTCGGCAAGCAGGAGCCGGGCAACGAAGGTGCGATCAGCGAGTTCTGTGAGCTGAATTTCGGTGTGAGTTTCCCGCTGTTCAAGAAGATCGAAGTTAACGGCACCGGCGCTCATCCGCTGTTCGTGCAGTTGAAGAAGCGTGCGCCGGGCCTGCTCGGTTCTCAGGGCATCAAGTGGAACTTCACCAAATTCCTGATTGGCAAGGACGGCCAATTGGTCAAACGCTTCGCGCCGGCCACCAAGCCGCAGGATCTGAGCCGCGAGATTGAAGCCCTGCTGAAATGAACGACCTGCCCGTTGATTCGTTGAAGCTCGACAGTCAGTTGTGCTTCAAGCTGTACGCCGCGTCCCGGGCGGTGATTCGCGCCTACAAGCCGATGCTCGATCAGCTTGGCCTGACGTACCCGCAATATCTGGCGATGCTGGTGTTGTGGGAATGGCAGGAAACTGCGCCTGAGCAGCCCACGGTAAAGGCCTTGGGTGAGCGTCTGCTGTTGGACTCCGGCACGCTGACGCCACTGCTCAAGCGTCTTGAGCAGTTGCAATTGGTGCTACGTCGTCGCTCGACGCGTGATGAACGTGAAGTTCACTTGAGTCTGACGTCAGAAGGGCTGGCACTGCGCGAGCAGGTCGGGCCGATCAAGGCCCGGTTGCTGTGTGACAGTGGTGTCGATCTGGATCGCTTGAGTGAGTTGCGCGACGGCCTCGATCATTTGCTCGGGCAGGTCAAAGCGGCGTTGTAGTCGGTATCCACAGGTCCAGCAACGCCGCGAGTTCTTCGCGGCGAAATGGTTTAGCCAGATAATCGCTCATGCCCGCTGCACGGCAACGTTCGCGTTCCTCGGACATGGCGTTGGCGGTCAGCGCGACGATAGGCAGGTTCGGCCAGCGTCCGCTCTGGCGAATCTGCCGGCTCGCTTCGTAGCCATCCATGACTGGCATGTTGCAATCCATCAGAACCAGATCGAAGGCGTCGTGCTCCAGTTGATCGAGCGCCTCTGCGCCGTGCGCCGCTACCACAACTTCACAACCGAGTTTGCCGAGCATGCCTTTGGCTACCAGTTGGTTGACCGGATTGTCCTCGACCAGCAGCACTCGCCCGCGACGGCGGCTTGGCAGTGATTCAAGACGCGCGTCGTTAATGCTGGTGGCATCCGCTTGCAGAACTCGCCGCAGGGATTGATACAACGCATTGCGCGCCAGTGGGCGAGCCTGTTGTTGCAGTGGGGCAAGTGCGGCGGCTTCCTCGCTGGGCATGAAGCTGCCGTAAGCAGTGACCACCAGGATCGGCACGCTGAGGGTCGGGCGCAGGGCGAACAGGCATTCCGGGCAATCGGTTATCAGCACGTCGGGGGACAGGCCGAGTAACGGGTCGTCCATCGAGCGCTGTTCATATTCAATGCCCCAGCCCGGCAGCAAGGTCTTGAGCAACTCGGCCAGTCCACTGCTGGCGGCGGTGATTGCCAGCACCTTGCCGTGTAGCGGTGCCGGAACCACCGCACGGGTGTGGCAAGGCAGCGGCAGTTCGGCGCAGAACTGACTGCCGAACCCGGCTTCGGAGCTGATGGTCAGTCGCCCCTGCATGGCTTCGCACAGGTTATAGGTCAGCGCCAGTCCAAGCCCGGTGCCGCCATATTGGCGGGTGATGCCGGCGCCGGCCTGGGTAAAGGGCTGGAAGATTTTTACCTGCGCATCCTGGGCGATGCCGATACCGGTGTCACAGACCTCGATGCGTACGCCGTCCTTGTACGCAGACAAACGCACATCAACCCGGCCGAAACGGGTGAACTTCAGCGCATTGGACAGCAGGTTGCTGACGATCTGCCGTACCCGGGTCGGGTCGCCGAGCACCAATGCCGGGAATTGCGGGTCGATCAGGCAGGTCAGTTCGACACTCGGCGCGGCGTTCTGCGACAGCAGGTTGGCGGTGTCTTCAACCAGTGAGCCGAGATCGAACGGGATGTGTTCGAGTTCCAGTTGCCCGGCATCGAATTTCGACAGATCGAGAATGTCGTTGAGCAACTCGACCAGAACCTTGCCCGAGTCATGCGCAATGGACAGTTGTTGCTGCTGTTCGGCGTTCAGTGGGCCGTCGAGTGACAGGGCGATCATGCCCAGCAGGCCGTTGAGTGGGGTGCGAATCTCGTGGCTCATGTTGGCGAGAAAGGCTGATCGTGCCTCGGCCATATCGAGCGCGGTGCTGCGGGCGACTTCCAGTTCCTCGTTCGACTGGCTGAGCCGGGCGTTGATCGCTTTCAGTTCAGCGGTGCGTGCCGAGACGATGTGTTCCAGTTGTCCGAGGTATTCGGTCAGACGGTTTTCGGCGTTGCGTCGCTGCTGGATTTCCGTGGCGATGTTTTCAAATTGCTGGTTGGCAACCTTGACCAGCACGCCGATCTCGTCGTTGGCGTGCCCTGCCGGGCATTCCAGGGTTGTGGCCTCGGCGCTGCGCGGGTCGCGTCCGCTAAGTTCGCGGATGACCCGCACCAGCGGTTTGGTCAGCATCACGTAAAACAGCGCGAGCAGAAGGCCGGTGAGGATCAGGCTACGGGCAAAACCGTTAAGCAGGGTGACTTCTGCCCGGCGCAAAAAACGACTGCCGAACGCGTAAGTATCAACCTCCAGTTTCAGCACGCCCAAAGATTCGGTCGGCAGATGGTCAAGGTACAGACGGTCGTTGAACTCGCGTTTGGCGCCGAACAGGAAGTCACTGATCACCCGATAACCGCTTTGCAGTCCCGGTCGTTTGACGCTGGCGAGTACGTTGTCGTTGTTGTCGGTCAGTTGCGCGGAAATGATTGCCGGCGAACGTAGCAGTCCCAAGGTGAGTTCCTGGGCCAGTTCGGCGTCGATGTTGTAGGCGATACGGGACGCCGGATTGTGGCTGATTTCCAGTAAAGACAGGATTTCACGGTTGATAGAGGCGTCTTCACTGGCATAATCGATGCCGATTTGCAGCAGGCTGAGCAGCGTGCCCAATATGAACCCGACCAGCACGGTAAGCCGGGCCTGTTTGTAAGACAGCCGGTGGGTGAATTTGATATCCATGGGGTGTTGAACCACTTCCGTTTCCCTTCGCTGCTCAAGCATAGTCGATCATGTATGGATGCCGAGGTTCCCGAATCGCCTTGTAACAAGGCTTGGAGCGGAAAACTGGATCTGTGCATTGTCGCAGGATCGCCATCATCACTGTGAACGTGCCCGAGGAGAAGACGTGGATTCCCGATTGAATGCTTTTCTTGAACGTGCCGAGTCGGTTCTGGCACGGATCGAACCGCTGTTGCCGGCCACTCGGCCGGTGATCGACTGGAACACTTGTCTGGCCGCACGCTGGCAGCGCGACGGGCGCAGCGGTTATCTGCTGCCGCTGGAAGTCAGCCTCGACATGCGTCTGTCCGACCTGATCGGCGTTGACCGTCAACTGGAGCAACTGGGGCGCAACACCCGGCAATTTCTCGATGGCATGCCGGCCAACCATGCCCTGCTCTGGGGTTCGCGTGGTACCGGCAAGTCGTCGCTGGTGCGGGCACTGCTGGCCGAACACGCCGGCGCCGGTCTGCGTCTGATCGAGATCGAGCGCGACCATCTGGCTGACCTGCCGCGAGTGGTCGAACAGATCGGCAAGCTGCCGCAACGCTTCGTACTGTTCTGTGATGACCTGTCCTTCGAGTCCGGTGAAGGCGACTATCGCGTGCTGAAAAGTGTGCTCGATGGCTCGCTCGAACAAGCCCCGGACAACGTCTTGTTGTACGCCACTTCCAACCGCCGCCACCTGGTGCCGGAGAAGGAAAGCGACAACGAGAACTGGAAACGCGTCGATGGCGAACTGCACCCAAGCGAAGCAGTGGAAGACAAGATCGCGCTTTCCGATCGTTTTGGCCTGTGGCTGTCGTTCTACCCGTTCACCCAGGAACACTTCCTCAATGTCGTCGAGCACTGGATCGGCCAGTTGGCCGCCAAGGCCAACCTGAGCTGGCAGCGCGATGAACAGCTGGACATCCTTGCCGTGCGCTGGGCAACCGGTCGCGGCAATCGCAACGGACGTTGCGCGTACCAATTCGCCCGTTACTGGGTGGGACTGAAATTGTTGGAGCACAAGGCATGATTGATTTGCAACAGAGCGGCCAAGGCCTCGAAGGCTATGGCATGTTGGCCGCGCAACTGGAATCGCTGTTGGCGGACGAGCGCGACTTCATCGCCAACGCCGCACAGTTTTCGGCGTTCCTGTTCAACCAGCTCGATGATTTGAACTGGGCTGGTTTCTATCTGAACCGTAATGAAGAGTTGGTCCTCGGGCCATTCCAGGGCCAGATTGCCTGCGTGCGCATTCCATTCGGGCGCGGCGTTTGTGGCGCGGCGGCGGCCACTTTGCAGACCCAGCGCGTCGAAGACGTGCACGCTTTTCCCGGCCACATTGCCTGCGACAGCGCATCGAACAGTGAGCTGGTCGTGCCGTTGGTCAAGGACGGTCGTCTGATCGGCGTGCTCGACCTCGACAGCCCGAAACTGGCGCGTTTCGGCGCGCAGGATCAGGCCGGAATCGAGCAGTTGGCGGCGATCTTCCTGCGCCTGACCGACTGCTGATCAAGCGGCCAGACCGGCCTTGCGTAACAGGCTGGCCGGATCTACCGCGTCGATTTGCGCGGGCTCGAGAAAGCGCGTGGCGTATTGCATGTACACGCCATCGTTGATGAACAGACCGAACAATTGCGCATCGATATGGGCATCGCGGCACATCGTCGCCATGATGCCCAGCGCCTCACTCAGGGTCTTGGCTTTCTTGTAAGGCCTGTCCGCCGCGGTCAGTGCTTCGAAAATATCGGCAATCGCCATCATCCGTGCAGGCAGGCTCATCTCTTCGCGCTTCAGGCGTTTCGGGTAACCGGTGCCGTCCATTTTTTCGTGATGGCCGCCGGCGATTTCCGCGATGCTGTCGAGGTGGCCGGGGAAGGGCAGGTGGCTGAGCATCAGAATGGTCTGCACCATGTGATGGTTGATGATGTAGCGCTCTTCCCGAGTCAGCGTGCCGCGCGCAATGCTCAGGTTGTACAGCTCGCCGCGGTTGTATTTGTATTGCGGGGCGTCAAGCTTGAACCCCCATGGATTGTCCTCAGGGATCAACTCGCTTTCCCCGCGCTCGAACAGATGCTCGGGTTTGTCTGCCAGCAACGGCTCGCTGACCGGCAACTGCGATGCCGGCGTTCGTGCCTGTCGCCGATTTTCTTCCCATGAAACCCCGAGGCGGTCATCCAGCGTGCGCGTCCAGGTGCGTTGCGCAAGTTTGTTGAGTCGTTGCCGATCGGCTTCGGCCATGGCTTCCCCGCCCAGATTACAGCGGGCAACGAAGGCGAAATCATCGTCCAGACCGGCGAGGGTGGCGTTGCGCAGTTCGCTCAGTTGCGTGTTGTCGCCGCCCATAGCCAGTGCCTGCCAGTAGCTGACCCAGGCATCGCGCTTGAGCACTTCGAAACGGGTGCGGATTTCGTGGATGCGGTCGTTGAGGGTTTCCAGTTTGGTGGCTTTATCGACCACGTACTCCGGCGTGGTGACTTTGCCGCAGTCGTGCAGCCAGGCCGCGATGTGCAAGGCTTCCCAATCGTCTTCGCCTGGTTGGTAGGCGGCAAAGGCCGGTGCCTGACTGGCGGCAGCGGCGTGCGCCAGCATCATGGTCAGTTCCGGTACGCGTTGGCAGTGGCCACCCGTGTAAGGACTTTTTGCGTCGATGGCACCGGCGAGCAATTGAATGAAGGCGTCGAGCAGTTGTTTCTGCTTCGCTTGCAGGCGCTGGCTTTCGATGCTGACTGCCGCGGCACCGGACACGGCTTGCAGGAAAGCGATGCGGTCGGGGCGCAGTTTTTCCAGATCCTGAGCGGCGCCGCTGTCGTTTATCAGCAGTATCAGCAGGCCAATGGTTTCGTTATGCCGATTGCGCAAACGGATACCGATCAGATGCACCCGGGGCGAGGTCATCGCGAGCAGGATTTTTTGCAGATCCCCGGCCTGTTCGAAGCCGAGATTGCTCACCACATTGTCCGCCTCGACCAATTGCTGGAACCACTCCGGCCCTTGATTCGCTTGCAGGTCGTGGCCCTGAATGTCGAAGTCTTCCAGCGTCTGGGAAACATCGTCGATCACCAGTCCGTAAGGCTCCATCCGGTTGCCATCGCTTTCGCGCAGATAGATCAGGCCAGCCTGGGCCTGGGCGATGTGCACCGTTTCAAATAGCACGCGTTGCAACAGCGGGGCGAAACGGGTTTCGGCGCACAGGCTGTCGGTGATACGAAAGAAGCTCGCCAGCGTGTCTTTCATCCGCGCCATCGACAGGCTTAGCTGATCGACTTCCAGTACCGGAGAGCGGCGGGTGACCGGAAAGTTGAAATCGAAACTGCGGATGGCATCCGCTTCTTTGACCAAGGCGTGCAGCGGCTTGACCAGAATTCGCGAGATCAACCAGCCCAGCGGCAAGCAAAGCAACAATGTCGCCAGGGTTATCAATGCGCCTTGCCAGCGCATGCGATAGGCATCCACCAGCAATTCGTCTTCCGGCACCAGCAACGCCATCTGTAAACCCTTCGGTCCGCCCTCTCGCAGGCTGCTACGGGCGACGATCCATTGGCGCCCATCGACCTCAAGCCGTTTGCCCTGCTGCTCTGTCGATAGCAGTGCATGCAGGGTCGGGCTCAGGTCAGCAGCTTTGGCCAGACGTGCGGTGCGGTCGTCAACGATCAGACGGCTGCTGTCGGGATAGGCCACGGCATTGCCTTCGGCATCGAACAGGACGATTTCAGTGGCCGGGGTCACCACATGTTTGGTCAACGTCGCGGAGAGCGCGGCCAGAGTCAGGTCGGCGCCGATCACGCTTGCCGCACCGCTGCGCCGCGCCAGGGTCGTGCCGACGTTGTGGGTGGAGAAAAACACGTAGGGTTCGGTAGTGATCTGATCGCCTTGGGCAATGGCGTTCGAGTACCACGAGCGGCTGCGCGGATCGTAGCTGTCGTCGGGATTGTCCTGGTGGCCGATGGGTTCTAGCGCTTGATCGAAAAACAGTGACTGTGAGGACGCTTTGCCGCTGGCGTCATGCTCGATGCTCCAGACTTGATAGGCGGCGGCCTCCGGAGCCTTGAACAGGCTTTTCAGTGCGGCGGTGCGCAACGGGCGCACCATGAAAAAGTCGCCGTTAGCGTAACCGAGGTACAGCGAAGCGAGATCGGGGTTGTCCTTGAGCGACTGACTGAACGGCTTGAGCAGCGCCAGACGTTGCTCAAGATTCGCAGACTCGCTCGCAGGATTGATGGCCAGCAAACTCAGCAAGTGCCGAATCGGCTCGTATGTCGAGTGCAGATCAAGACGTACATCCTGTTCGATGCGATTGAACAGGTTCTCGCTGCTCGAAAGGATGACGCGAGTTGTCTGGCGGTAATTGAACAGGCCCAGCACCACGCCGGTCAGCAACAGCAGAAACGTGAACATGACACTGATGTGCACGTGCAGCGGAAATCGCCGTTGATCCGGGCGCAGTGGGCTTGGCATTGCTCAATCTCCATGAGGATAAACACACTGCTCAGCGCCCAAGCATAGTTAAGGCTCGGTCATTTTGCTTTTGTGAGGCTGTTCCAGTTGTTGCAGTAATGCCTGTTCCAGTTCGACCATCGCCGTGTCCGTGGCCTGGCTGCAGAGTGCGAGGGTTTGCGCTGGCTCCATTTGGGCGCAGGCATGCTCCAGTGCGTCGCAACAGGCGATCAGGCGCGAGGCTTGAGCGATCCGCGCTGCACCTTTGATCTTGTGTGCGACTTCGGCCAACGCTTTAGAGTCATTCTTTGGCGACAGGGCCAGCAGTTCCTGGCGATCCAGGCGACTGCTGTTGAGCAACTCCAGGAGCAGACGCTTGATCTGTTCAGGATTGCCGCCCGTCAATTGGCTGAGTCCGCGGAGGCTGAACGTCGGGGCGGGGGCGGGGGAGGCCGGTTGCAGCTCGTTGATCCATTCGCTCAGGGCGCTGAGACTGAGCGGTTTGAACAGGCAATCGTTCATGCCGGCCTGTTTGCAGCGTTGTACTTCTTCAGGTTGAGCGTTGGCGGTGAATCCCAGCACGGTGCACGGCGGTCGCCCGGTTTGTTGTTCCAGCTGGCGGATCGCCCGGGTCAGTTCATAACCATTGAGCAAGGGCATGTTGCAGTCGGCGATCACCAGATTGAACTCGTTGGCTTGCCATTTCTCGAGAGCGCTTCGGCCCTCTTCGGCAACACTGAAACGGTGACCGAGAAACTCAAGCTGCTGACACATCAACAGACGGTTGGCAGGATGATCGTCCACTACCAGAATATTCAGCGGTGTGAAAGATACCCGGATCGCAGGTTCGGCTCTTGAACGAATCACTTCGCCTGGATGCGTTTTCAAGGGCAGCGACAGGCTGACTTGGGTTCCGATGCCAGGTTGGCTGCTCAGTTGCATCTGGCCGCCCATCATTTCGCATAGATTGCGGCTGATGACCAGTCCCAGGCCAGCACCACTGCGGGGTTGCTGGTGGGCGTTGTCGGCCTGGGCAAAAGGTTCGAACAATCGCTGTTGATCTTCGGCGCTGATACCGATGCCAGTGTCCTGGATCGTCAACTGAATGATCGAGCGGCCGGCCGTAGCGGTTGGCATTACCTCGAGGTTGACCCTGACTTGCCCATGTTCAGTGAACTTGATGGCGTTACTGATCAGGTTCGACAGGATCTGTTTGAAGCGCATCGGGTCCAGATGCACATCGATATCGAGCCCCATGGGAGTGATGGTCAGTGGCAGCGTCAGGTTTTTCTGGCGTGCCAGGCCATCGAAAATGCGCACCACAGAGGCCACGGTTTCGATCAGATTGACTCGCTCGGGGCTCAAGCTCAGACGTCCGGACTCGATTCGGGCAATATCAAGAATGTCGCCAATCAACTCCAGCAGATCCTTGGCGGAGTGGTACGCGGTTTCAATGGACGAACGGTCCGGGTGCTGTTGGGCCATGCGTTTGAGCGTCAGTTCAAGCATGCCAATCACGGCATTCATGGGGGTGCGGATTTCGTGGCTCATGGTCGCCAGAAACGTACTTTTGGCGCGGCTGGCGTCGTCGGCCTGTTCCTTCGCCAGGCGTAATTCATCAAGTAGCTGATGGCGTTCACTGATGTTGACCCAGCCACCGATGATCCCCTGTACATCGCCGCTGGAGTCGCGGTAGGGCAGAATCCAGTGATAGATCGTCAGTCGTCGGTTACCGATGTGCAGTGGACGGTCAAGCACTAGTGGCGTGCCTTCGGCTATTACCCGTTGATAATCTGCCTGGAAAGCCTGTGCCTCGAAGGCATTGCTGAGCGTGCCTTGCATCACGCTTTTTCCGATCACGTCTTCGCGTTTGGCGTTGAAGGCTTCGAGATAGCTGTCGTTGCAACTTTGCAACAGACCCTGGCAGTCGCGCACGTAGATGGGATGAGGTGTGCCGTTGACCAGCGAACGCATGAACTCGAACTGATCATTCAGTGCCCGCTCGGCCTCTTTGCGCTGATTGATCTGACGGCGCATGTAGGCATTCCAAAGCAGCGACAGCAGTAGTAGCAGGCATGCGCCGAAAATAACCTGATAAAACACGCGTTGGTAATGGTGCCAATTGCTCTGCGCAGCGGTTGAAAAGCCACGCCAGCGACTGTTGATGACACCCAGCTCTTCGGGAGTAATGCTGAGTAATGCCTTGTCCAGGATCGATCCCAATTCTGTATTGCCGCGGGCAGTGGCCAGCGAGAAAGCGGCCTGGCGTGTGCCCAGAGTGGTGGTAATCTGCAGCGGATGTTCGAAAATTCGCGACGAAATCAGATAGTTGGCGATCACTAGTGAGCTGACGGTGCCTTCCACCTTGCCTTCGGCAAGTAATGTCGCGGCACCGAAGGTGTCCGGAGTTTCAATCAGGCGGATCTGCGGGAATTCCCGGCGCAGGTATTCGCCCATGGGATTGCCTTGGGCGATCGCCAGATATTTGTTTTTGAGTTGGGTCAAATGGCTCGGACTGTCGGCACATTTGCGTGTCAGCAGCACGTAGGAATTTTCCAGGTAAGGCCGGCTGAATTGCAGGTTTTTCTCTCGCTCAGGGCTGGGCAGCAGTGCGGCGATCAGATCGGCCTGTTGATGATTGATCTGGTCGATCATTTCACCATCGCTACGGCTGCGCCTGATTTCGAAACGCAATCCGGTACGCAGACGCAAAATTTCCAGCAAGTCTGCGGTGATGCCGCGAAAGTTGCCGTCGCTGTCGAAGAACGTCAGTGGAGCGTGGGACTCATTGACGACGACCCGAATGACCGGATGCTCTTTCAGCCACTCTTCCTCTGGTCGGGTCAGTTGCAGTTTCTGGTCAGTCAGCAGGATGTCGCTACCAGCACTCCAGCGTTTGGCGATGTTGTCCCGCTCACTGCCTGGTATGGCATCGAGCACGTTATTGATGATGCCGAGCAACTGCGGATTGTTTGCGTTGACGGCAAAGCTGAAGCCATGGGCTTCCTGTTTGCCGAAATTGGCCATGCGAATGTTGTTCAGATAGCCCTTGTTGATCATGTAGTGGGTGGAGATGGTATCGCCGAGAAATACATCAGCCTGATCGAACGCCACGGCATTGATTGCATTCTGGTAGGACGGGTAGGACGTGAGGATGGCTTTTGGATACAGGGCTTTGACTTCATCCTGCGGAAGATAGTGATAGACCATGCTCAGTCGCAATCCCGCCAGGCCGTTACTGAGCGAGCGGGTTTCGTTCTCACGGGTGACGAGTACGGGCTGGTCGATGGCATATGGCGTGGAGAGCATGACGTTGGCGTTGCTCGCTTCGAAACCGTTGGCAGTGCCGAGAATATCGACTTCGCCAACCGTCAGTGCCTGCAATGCGGCGTCCCGGGAGGCGAAGCGCTTGATCCTGATCGGTAACCCGGTGGCCTGGCTCAGTAATCCGGCATAGTCAGCGGTGAAACCTTCGTAGTCGCGGCCGCTGGCAGTCATGTCAAACGGAGGGTAATCCGGGGCAGATGTGCCCAGTACCAGTACGTTGCGGGTTTGCAGCCATTGCCGTTGTGAGGGTTGCAGGGATGCAGGCGTCGATTCGTAGGTCGACCGACTGCGAAGGACATAGTCCTGCGGGGTGACGAAAGTGGCAGAGACCTGAAAGCTCAGGCACAAGCCGGCGAACAATCCAACGAGATAGACCTTTAAACGACTGGGCATCCTGGCTCTCACACTAGCGCGTTACGTTTGGCCATCTCGATAAGTTCTACCAGGGACTTGGCTTTGAGTTTCTGCATCAGGCGTTTCTTATAGGTGCTGACGGTCTTGTTACTGAGGAACATGCCTTTGGCAATTTCCTTGTTGGTACGACCTTGGGCAAATAACTGAAGAACCATAAGTTCCCGGTCATTCACGGATTTGAAAAGTTCCAGTTCTGCATAACGCACATCATCGCTGCGCACCGGATTTAAAGCCTGACTGGGGAAATAGTTATAACCGGATAAAACAGCTTTGATGGCGCTGACCAGTTCGCTCAAGTCTTCTTCCTTACAGACATAACCCGATGCGCCAGACTGCATACAACGAATACCGAACAGTGTCGGACATTGTGCGGTCAATACCAGGGTTTTGAGGGGCGTGCTCATGGCATTGAATCGGGCGAGTACTTCGAGGCCGTCCAGCTTGGGGATGCTGATATCGAGGATGATCAGGTCAGGCATGCATTCGCGGACCATTTGCATGGCATCGACCCCGTTATCGGTTTCGCCGACGACTTTGTAACCTTCATGCTCCAAGAGCATTCGAACGGCAAGTCGGATGACGGGGTGATCATCGACAATAAAAACGGAGTTCATAATCAAATCCCATACGTGCGCGAATAAAGCGCGCACCTTAGCTCAGATGTATGAGCGCTCGCATGGACTGACATGGCTCCAGCGGCAATATAGGATAATTCCTACAAAGTAAAAGGAAAGCTACTACGGTTCAACTAGGTGTGGCGTAAGGAAGTTTGTGCTTTTTTATTTGTCAGGATGTTTTAAACGGTTTGTCGGATGATGATTAGGTAGATGTTCTGTTGGGGTTTTTCATGTTTAAACGGAGTTTAGTATCGGTGTGAAATATTTGCTCCACGGATTGTAGTTGTTCTTCATCCCTGACGATCACTCAACCGGACAGTGGTTCTGACCGGTTGAGATGAATGCCGTCAGTGGCTGGAGCGTCCGGTCATTTCCAGAGCCATCTCGCTGGCGTAACTGTCGGTCATACCGGCGATGAAATCGATCATGCGCAAAAACGAACTGTGCAGCGGGCCATGCGGGTCTGGCGCGTTATTGCCCAACAGATCAAGGATGCGCCGGCTCTTGAATGACGGCGTACGACCACCATGTTGCTCCAGCGCCGCTCCGCAAAACGAGTTAAGCAGGATTTCCAGTGTCGTGTAGGCACCGATTTCATGCAGGGTCTTGCGCTTGTCCTGGAAGATTTTCTTGCGAGCCATGTCCTTGGCATTCAACACGCAACGTTTGGCCGGGCCGTGCATGTGCTCGACCAGATCGCCATGCAACGTGCCGGCAAGCAGTGCATACTGTTGCTCGACAAAGGCCCGGGCGGCGGCGTTGGTCAGGTGCTCGATGGCTTTGCCGCGCAGGATCGCCAGTTTGCGCCGACGTGAGTCCTGTGGGCCGAGCTGACGATAGGTTTCCGGCAGATCATCGCCTACCAGTCCAAGCAGCAGCGATTCGACTTCGGCGTATTCCAGCAACTCCATCTCGAGACCGTCTTCCAGATCGATCAGCGCATAGCAGATATCATCGGCAGCCTCCATCAGGTACACCAATGGATGCCGTGCCCAGCGCTGGTCCTCCAGTTGCGGCAGGCCGAGCTTGTGCGCGATCTGCTCAAGCAGCGGCAGTTCGCTCTGGTAGCAACCGAACTTGTGTTTCTTATAGCCGAGGGAGTCGGCGTGACGTGCGGTCCACGGGTATTTCAGATAAGTGCCGAGGGTCGCGTAGGTCAGTCGTGTACCACCGTCGAACTGGTGGTATTCCAGTTGCGTCAGTACGCGGAAGCCTTGGGCATTGCCTTCGAAATTGAGAAAATCACCACGTTCGACTTCGCTCATCCCGTCGAGCCAGCCACGTCCGGCGGCCTGTTGGAACCAGTGACGGATCGCGTCTTCACCGGAGTGACCAAACGGTGGATTGCCGATGTCATGCGCGAGGCAGGCCGATTGCACGACCATGCCCAGGTCAGCCGGATCGCACCATTCGGGCAGGGCACTGCGCAGGGTTTCGCCCACGCGCATGCCGAGAGAACGGCCGACGCAACTGACTTCCAGCGAGTGGGTCAGGCGCGTATGAATATGATCGTTGCTGGACACCGGATGCACTTGGGTCTTACGGCCCAGGCGCCGGAAGGCTCCGGAGAAAATGATGCGGTCATGGTCTTTATGGAACGGACTGCGGCCGAGCTCTTGCGGGCTGTGCAGCGGTTTTCCAAGACGTTCGCGGTTGAGCAGGGTTTGCCAATCCAAGGCTGATTCTCTCCGTCGGGTGACTGGTGCCTTAGCTTCCCGGTTCGGACCCTGACCTGCAAGCGGAACTACAAACCTGCTGCATCAATATCGATCAGCAGCAGCCGTTCGCCGTTGTCGAAAAACTGTCCTGCGGTCAGGCAATACTGGTTGGTCGTGGCGTCGCGGTAGGTGTTCGACAGCGTCAGGCGCCGCTCTTCCCAGCCTTCGGCCAGCAGGTGATAGAAGTACGGGCGCCATGACCAGTTATGCCCCAGATAACGGTTATCCGCGAACCAGCCATGTTGGCGCCATTCAAGATTTGGCGTCAGTTGCGTGCCGTGGCGATCGCATTGATAGAAACGCAGCAGCCAGGGAAAGGCTTCCAGTTGCGGCAATGCACTGAGCGGCGCATGCGCCTGAGCCCAGGCTTGCAGGATCGACATCAGTTCCGCGAGCTGGTGGCGCATCTGCATCAAATGGCCGCGTTCGGCGAGTTTTTGCTTCACGTAGCGTTGGCGCAGTTCGGCGAAGCGCGGCACGAAAGCATCGGTGGCATAGAACGCTTCCTGCGCCCGGGCGAACAGAAAACCCTGAACGTAGCGCGAACCGCATTCAAGGGCGAAATTCAGTTGCGTTTCGGTCTCGACCCCTTCGGCGATGATCCAGCACCCGGTCTTCTCGGCCATTTGCGCCAGTGCCTTGACCACGTCACTGCTGGGGCCGCCGAGTGCGGCGGCCTGGAATAGACGCATATCCAGTTTTAGGATATCCGGTTGCAACGCCAGTACCCGATCGAGTTGCGAGTAGCCGGCGCCGAAGTCATCGATGGCAATCCGGGCGCCAGCCTCGCGGTAGCGCTTGACCACTTCGGCTAGCCGTTGACTGTTGCCGCCCAGTTCGGTGATCTCGAACACAATGCGTTGCGGATCGACTCCGTGTCGCGCCATTTGTTTAAGGCTGGGCAGGGCCTGATCCGAGCGCAACCGGCTGATCCAGCGTGGCGACATGTTCAGGCTTAGAAACCAGTCGGCGGGCGCCTCATGAAAACGGCTCAAGGCATGGTCGCGGATTTGCCGATCCAGACGACGCAGCGCGATGGCCGGGGTGCGCGGGTCAGCGAACAGCGGCCCGACCGAGGTCAGTTGACCATCGACCTGACGCAAGCGGCCAAGTGCTTCTATTCCGGCAATACGCCCGGTGGCGGTATCGATGAAAGGCTGAAAGCAGGCGAGCGGTTGCCCGTCGATCACGAGGCCTCCTTAGTATTCTTGTTCGGGTTGAACCCCGACCGGCCGGATAGGCGTGCGGGATTGAACCTCTGGATCAAGAGGTTCATCCCGCCGATATTGCAAGAATGCCGCCAGAAGCATGAGCTCAGCGCTTGGCGGAACTCTGCATGACCAGTCTGATCAGCGGCCCGAGGCTGGTGCCAAGGCGGATCAACCGGGTCAGGCCACCGACGCCGCCGCTTTTCGTACCTTTGCCGGTGAGAAATCCCAACAAGGTGACAGCGGCCACGCCCCACAACGGCGCGTGTTTGATACCGAAACCGCCTTGCAGGTTTTGCGTCATGCCGCGCACGCGCTGCAAGGGTTGCAGTACTTGCCCGACTTCATGGCGGATTTCCTGACGATGCATTTCCATGCGCAGGCGGATCAGTGCCTTGCGCATTTCCTGACGTGAGCTGTTGTGCGGAAGTTCAGGCAGGCTCATGGCAGCAGGCGCTCCCGGTCGTTGGCCAGCTCTTCGAGCGTGCCGTGGAAGGGTGAGGATTCATCGAAGACCGCCGCTTTCAGGCGCAGTCCACAGAAGATCGCGGCCAAGGTGTAGAACACGCACAAGCCAATGATTGCGGCCAGGCGATAGGTGTCCCAGAACACGATCATGACAAGGGTCGACAAGCCAACCAGCAACAGCAGCGCAAACACCAGCGCCAGACCTGCGAACAGCAGCAGGCTGACGGTGCGTGCTTTTTGTTCTTGCAGTTCGATGCCGAACAATTCGACGTGACTGTGCAGCAAGCCAAGAACAGCGGCGCCAAGACGCCGCGTGGAAGAAGCTGTGCCCGACGCCGGGCCGGATTCGCCGATCGACATAATCAGCGCCGAGTAGCCAGCAGGCCGATCAGAAAGCCGACGCCGGCAGCAATGCCGACCGACTGCCAAGGGTTGGCCGACACGTAATCTTCGGTGGCGGTCACCGCAGCCTGACCGCGATCACGCAGCGTGTCTTCGGTCAGTTTCAGGGTTTCGCGGGCGCGCAGCAGGCTGTCGTGGATCTGTTCGCGCAGCTCATCTGCCTGATCGCCGGCCAGGGTGGCGGTGTGCTCGAGCAACCGTTCGGTGTCGGCGACCAGAGTCTGGAAGTCGTTCATCAGGATTTCTTGAGCAGTCTTTGCCTTGATGCTGGCCATGGGTGGATCTCCGTAAGTGACGTCTGAAGCGTTCGAGTATGAGCCTTGCGTGAAGGTTCATTACAAATGACTGGTACAACTTTTGCTGTGTCGTGGTGCGTCGTTCGGTGCTCGTGCGCCGTCGTCGGGCGTCAAGCCGGGGAAACCTTAACTCAAATAATCAGGGTTCGTGTCAGGACATCGATCTCGTGCGCCAAAGCGGGTCACCGAAGCTTCAATTGGGTGACTGCGCGGTCGCAACTTGGTGCATGAAATGTTCGCGCGAACCGCTTTGGTGCTTTTTTCAGCCTTCAGGTCTGCCACTCCATGGAAAATCTGCAAAGCGCTGTGGACACGTTGGTCCATAGCTCCAATACGTTGTTCATTCTGATCGGTGCGGTGATGGTACTGGCGATGCACGCCGGTTTCGCTTTTCTCGAAGTCGGTACGGTTCGCCAGAAAAACCAGGTCAATGCGCTGTCGAAGATTCTCAGCGATTTCGCGGTCTCGACGCTGGCCTATTTCTTTATAGGCTACTGGATCTCCTACGGTGTGACCTTCATGCAACCGGCTGCAGTGTTGAGTGCCGATCATGGTTACGGGCTGGTGAAGTTTTTCTTCCTGCTGACCTTCGCGGCGGCGATCCCGGCGATCATCTCTGGCGGAATCGCCGAGCGCGCACGGTTTGTTCCGCAACTGTGCGCCACGGCGCTGATCGTGGCGTTCATCTACCCGTTCTTCGAAGGCATGATCTGGAATGGCAACTATGGCCTGCAAGCCTGGCTGGCGGCTGAGTTCGGCGCGAGTTTCCATGATTTCGCCGGCTCGGTGGTGGTGCACGCCATGGGTGGCTGGCTGGCGCTCGCGGCAGTGTTGCTGCTGGGCCCGCGCAACGGGCGTTATCGGGACGGGCGACTGGTGGCGTTTGCGCCGTCGAGCATTCCGTTTCTGGCGCTGGGTTCGTGGATTCTGATTGTCGGCTGGTTCGGCTTCAACGTAATGAGCGCGCAAACCCTGCAAGGCGTCAGCGGTCTGGTTGCGGTCAATTCGCTGATGGCGATGGTCGGCGGCACGATGGCGGCGCTGATCGTCGGGCGCAACGACCCGGGCTTCCTGCATAACGGCCCATTGGCCGGACTGGTGGCGATCTGTGCCGGCTCGGATCTGATGCATCCGGTCGGTGCATTGGTGACCGGGGTGATTGCCGGCGCACTGTTTGTCTGGTGCTTTACCGCAGCGCAGGTCAAATGGCGCATCGACGATGTATTGGGTGTCTGGCCGTTGCATGGCTTGTGCGGCGTGTGGGGCGGAATCGCCTGCGGGATTTTCGGCCGGACCGCGCTCGGCGGTCTGGGCGGCGTCAGTTTGATCAGCCAATTGATTGGCACGGCACTGGGCGTGGTCGTGGCTTTGGTCGGTGGTTTTGTTGTGTATGGCGCGATCAAGGCGCTGCATGGTCTGCGCCTGAGTCAGGAACAGGAGTATTACGGCGCAGACCTTTCGGTGCACAAGATCGGCGCTGTGAGTCAGGACTGAAGCTTTCAGGATCAGGTCTCCTCATCCTCTGCACCGGGGTAGAAACCGCGCAGCAGACGATAACGATCAATACGCACGTGATCGACTTGTTCCTGCACCTGGTGCGCCGGCAGACCGAGCAGAATCAACGCATGTGAGGCGAGCATCAGGCTCGACTCCAATAGCTCCGGCACCACTTCGGTGGCGCCGGCGGCTTTCAGCTCGGCCCATTGGCTGTCGTCGCGAGTGCGCACCAGAATCGGCACCTGTGGATTCAGTCGTCGGGCTTCCTTGACGATGCGCAGGGCGACGTCACTCTGATCCACGGCAATCACCAACAGCCTTGCGCGCAGCAAGCCAACAGCGGTCAGCAGATCAGCGCGTGAGGAGTCACCGTAATGCACGTCACTTTCGCCGGACGCGGCTTCTTGCACCCGCACCGGGTCGGTATCGAGGGCGATGTAAGGTTGCTTCGCGCTGCGCATGAAGCGGCCGATGGACTGGCCAACACGACCATATCCGCAGATCACTACGTGTTTATTCAACCCGGCGTTGAGTGCGCTGATCTCTTCGATCTGCGCTTCCTGATTGGGCTTGCGGTGCAGGGCGGCGGCGATGCGTGGCGCCGCGCGCAGCAGCATTGGCGTCAGCACCATTGAACAGAAAGTAGCAGCGAGCAGCAGTGCGCCCAACTCGCCCGGTAGCAGGCTGTTTTGTTGCATCTGCGCCATCAGCGCAAAGCAGAACTCGCCGCCCTGAGCCAGTGCCAGGCCACTGCGCCATGCGGTTTCGCTGTCATTGCCGCGCCATTTCACCAGCAACGCCACTACGCAACCCTTGATCAGCATCAAGCCGAGGGTCAGGCCAAGGATCAACAGGCTATGGCTGATGAAAAGTTGCAGATCAATCAGCATGCCGATGCTGACGAAAAACACACCGAGCAATATGTCGCGGAACGGTCGGATATCGGCCTCGATCTGATGCCGATAATGGCTTTCGCCGAGCAGCATGCCAGCCAGGAAAGCGCCGAGGGCGGGGGACAGGCCAAGCAGGTGAGTCAGCCATGCGGTCAGCAGCACGATGACCAGTGCCAGCAATACAAACAGTTCTGCCGAGCGCGAAGCGGCGACTTCCTGAAACAGCCGTGGCAACAACCAGCGGCTGGCCAGCAGCAGACCTAAAAACAGCACCACGGTTTTGCCAAGGGTCAGTGGCAGTGCCCAGTACCAGGCCTGATCGCTGCTGCCGGCAAATACCGGGACCAGTGTCAGCAGCAGTACCGCAATCACATCCTGAAACAGCAGAACCCCGACGGCGTTCTGGCCATGACTGCTGAACACTTCGCCGAGGCTGCCCAGTTCTTTGGTGACAATCGCCGTGGACGACAATGACAGACCGGCGCCGAGCAGCAATGCCGGAGCGACAGGCATGCCCATCAACATCAGCACCACCCCCAACAGCGCCGCGCTGATCAGTACCTGCTGGCTGCCGAGTCGAAACACAACCTGGCGCAGGGCAATCATTTTCGACAGGGAAAACTCGAGCCCCAGAGAGAACAGCAGAAACACCACGCCTAGCTCAGCGACGTCGGGCAAATGTTCACTTTCGTTGACCCAATTGAAAGCGGTCGGTCCGACCATCAAGCCCACACACAGGTAACCCAGCACCGGCGGCAAGCGCAGGCGACGGAATAACGCAATCACCACGAGGGACGAGGCGAGGATGATCAACAGGTTTGCAAACACACGACACTCCGATGTCCGGCTCTGGCCTCTCAAGCGTAGAGGCAAAAAGAGCGGGAGCATCGCGTAATTGAAAAATGGCTGGACTGATTTGCGTCAGGGTTTTGCGCATCCACCCGCGTGATGCGCTCAGACCTTTGAGCAGCAGTGCCTCGACGGGTTTTCCTGTCGGGCCTAGAATGGGCGCTCAAATTTACTGGCGAGCGATCATGCCTCCTGAATGTCAGTTGTTCGGCACCCTGGGCTGCCATTTATGTGAATTGGCCGAGGCCGATTTGATGCCGCTTGTCGAGCACGGTTTGCTGGTGGAACTGGTAGATATCGCAGACAGCGAATCGCTCTTCGAGGCTTATGGGCTGCGTATCCCGGTGCTGCGCCGAATTGATACCGGCGCGGAGCTGGACTGGCCGTTCGATGCCGAACAAGTCGTGGCGTTCCTGCGCTGATCGTTTTTCTCTTCTGTAGTTTTCATCCTTCCGCCGGTCGCAACCGCACAGCCTTCCCTTGGCACTTTCAGGTTTATTCGGTTACTGTATGCCCATACAGTAATTGGGTCGACCTGCTGCGAAGTGTGCTTTTTCAGACGCTGGGCAGGTGGGCCGGACGTCAGAGGGATGAACCGTGGTCAATGTCGAACAGTTGAAAAACAGCGTGAACCGGATGTCGGTTGACGTGGTGCGCGAGGCCGTCCTCGAATTGCGCCTTGACGGCCTGGTCACGGAAGGCAAGACGCCATTCAACAAAGTGCATTTCAACACCTGCTTTGCCGAGATCGAGGCGCTGTTTCAGCGTGCCGGGTATCACAAGCAACTGGATGTGGTCGGGTATCAAGGCTTGCTGTACGCGTTGTATGACCCGGGCCGCTGGGAGGCTGTCGATGTGTTGCGCTGGTTGAAGGAGTTCACCGAGGCGGCAGCGCTGAAGTCGATTCCGGCCTGAATCGGCCAGCGGATTCTGCGCTAGGTTCGTCTCGCTCAGTGTTGGATAATGCCGGCCTGCATTGAGGGTTCGAATTTTCGTATGTCCACATCAACATTTTCTGCTGCGCAGAATCAGGCCAGTACGCTGTACCTTCCACCGGGAGCCTGGCCGACGGTACTCGATTGTCTGTGTGAGCATTTCAAAGCCATCGGCCGCGAGCAATGGCTGGACCGAATCGCCCGCGGGCGGGTGCTGGATGCGGATGGTCAGCCGATTGCGCTGGATCTGCCCTACAAGGAAGGCCTGCGCATTCACTACTTCCGTGAAGTGCCGGACGAAAAACCGATCCCGGTGGTCGAGTCGATCCTCTATGCCGACGAACATCTGGTGGTGGCGGACAAACCTCACTTTTTGCCGGTCACTCCCGCTGGCGAGTACGTGGAGCAGACGCTGCTGCGCAGACTGATCCATCGTCTGGATAATCCGCATCTGGTGCCTCTGCATCGTATTGATCGGCATACGGCGGGGCTGGTGATCTTTTCTGCCAATCCTCAGACCCGCTCGGCCTATCAGTCGTTGTTTCCGACACGCAAGATCGACAAGCGTTACGAGGCCATCGCCCGAGCATTGCCCGAACTGGAATTCCCGTTGGTTCACAAGAGTCGTCTGGTCGATGGCGAGCCATTTTTCCGCATGCAGGAAGGGCCGGGTGTCGCCAATACCGAAACGGCAGTGGAGGTCCGGGAAAAGAACGGTGATCTGTGGCGCTATGGGTTGTTCCCGGTGACCGGCAAGAAGCATCAGTTGCGCGTACACATGACGGCGTTGGGCGCGAGCATCTGCAATGACCCGTTCTACCCGCACGTACTGAAAGACGTTGAAGATGACTACGCCAACCCACTGAAGCTGCTGGCGCAAGGGTTGCGCTTTATCGACCCGGTTACCGGTGAAGAGCGTGAGTTTGAAAGCCGAATCACCCTGCAGTGGTGATGTCGGTGGCTGAGGGCACTTTCCATCGCCCATGAAAAAGCCCGCATGATGCGGGCTTTCTGTATCTGGTGCGGGCGTAGAGCTTACAGCTCTTTAACGGTCCGAACCTGATCCTTGTTGATGCGGGTTTCTTTACCATCCAGTTGCTTGAACTCGTAGAAGCCCGAATCTTCATCATATTTTGGCGTGTCGACGGCCTGGATTTCGCGACCGTCATTCATGGTGATCACTGTTGGCGAGGAGCAACCAGCGAGGGTAGCCAGGCCCAGTGCGAGCATGAGAGTGGCGAGGGTCCGTTGAGTCATGGGTGTGTCTCCGAATGGGAATTCTTTTGGTTACTGAGCTTGAGACGTATACAAGGCGTGCAAGTT
Source organism: Pseudomonas sp. McL0111 (assembly GCF_052567255.1). Taxonomy (NCBI): domain Bacteria; kingdom Pseudomonadati; phylum Pseudomonadota; class Gammaproteobacteria; order Pseudomonadales; family Pseudomonadaceae; genus Pseudomonas; species Pseudomonas sp. McL0111. Next base: position 3,529,836 of record NZ_CP199585.1, read on the forward strand.
CCTTGAATGCTGTCAGTCTGACACAGTGTTATGCGAGCTTAACAGTTCCGGGGTGTTCAGATTGGCCAGCCGCGGGTCGTTGTCCGGGCATTGCAGGGCGGTTGCACCCAGATTGCGCATGATCCGGCCGGGACTGCGCTCACCGGCGTTCCATGCCTCTTCGAATGCCGCCAACAGAGCCACCGGTATGACGCAGAGCAAAGGTTCCCAGTGATCGTCGTGGCGCAACATTAAAGGTTTTTCACGATGCCGGGCGGCGGTTTCACGCATGTCTTGCAACAACAGCGCATCGATTCGCGGGACGTCGCATGGCAGTACCAGCAGATGTCCATGTCGGGCAGCCTTGAGGCCCGCAAGAATGCCGGCCAGCGGGCCGGGGAAGTCTTGCTCATCATCCATTACCAACTGATCGGCGAACGATGCGTAGCGTTCACGATTACGGTTGCACGAGATGATCAGGTCATCCGTCAGCGAGCGTACCTTGCGTTGCAAATGCGCGATCAATGGCTCCCCCTGCCATTCAATCAGTCCCTTGTCCTGTCCACCCATACGCTGACCGCGTCCACCCGCCAGAAGCAGAATGGAGCAGGGGGGCAATGGCGTATTTTCGGTCATGGCAGCTCTCCGGCAGGGCGACGAAAAAATCAGGCGCTGTGATATAACACCGGGCTGTTTCTCCTACAACTGGACGAGCCTAATGAAAGCCAAGGCCGATGTACCTTTCGCACCGCTGAACATCGCGGTGTTGACCGTTAGTGACACCCGAACACTGGAAACCGATACTTCAGGCCAGGTCTTCGTCGACCGTCTGACTGCCGCCGGCCACAATCTGGCCGAACGGGTATTGCTCAAAGATGACCTGTACAAGATCCGTGCGCAAGTTGCTCACTGGATTGCCGAAGATGTGGTGCAGGTTGTGCTGATCACTGGTGGCACTGGCTTCACCGGACGTGACAGCACGCCGGAGGCTGTGGCTTGCCTGCTCGACAAACAGGTCGATGGCTTTGGTGAGTTGTTCCGGCAGATTTCGGTCGCCGATATCGGCACCTCCACCGTGCAGTCCCGTGCTCTGGCCGGTCTGGCCAACGGTACGCTGGTTTGCTGCCTGCCCGGCTCGACCAATGCGGTGCGCACCGGCTGGGACGGGATCCTGGCGGAGCAACTGGATTCACGGCATCGTCCATGCAACTTCGTGCCTCATCTGAAACAGGCTGCACCTTGTGAATCCCGTGGGTAAGCCGGGCAAGACCGGCAGCCTGATGCCGGTTGAAACGGCATTGGCGCGCCTGCTGGAAATGGCGGAGGCCTCGCGCATTGTCGAGCGTGAATATTTGCCGCTGGCGCAGGTGCAAGGTCGGGTACTGGCAGAAGATTTGATTTCGACGCTCGATTTGCCGCCATGGCCCAATAGCGCTATGGATGGCTACGCCTTGCGCCTCGCCGACTGGAAAGGCGAGCCGCTGCCGGTCAGTCAGAAAATCTTTGCCGGGCAGTCGCCGGAGCCTCTGGCACCAGGCACTTGTGCGCGGATTTTTACCGGAGCGCCGGTGCCGCTTGGCGCCGACTGTGTCGAGATGCAGGAAAATGCCGAGTTCCAGCTCGATGAGCGCGTGCGCTTTATCGAGCCGATGAGCGTCGGGCAGAACATCCGGCCGCAAGGTCAGGAAACCACTGTCGGCGAACTGATTCTGGCGGCAGGTACGCGGCTTGGTCCGATCGAACAAGGACTGGCAGCGTCTCTGGGTTGTGCTGGCCTCTACGTCATTCGCAAGGTGCGAGTGGCGGTATTGTCCACTGGCGACGAATTGGTGGAGCCCGGTCAAACTCTTGGTCCGGGGCAGATCTACAACAGCAACCGGGTTCTGCTCTGCAGTTGGTTGGGACGTCTGGGATGTGAAGTGATTGATGCCGGCATTCTTCCGGATGACCTGGCGGCCACTCGCCAGCGACTGGGCGAATTGCAGGATGTTGACCTGATTCTTTCCACTGGCGGCGTGTCAGTTGGCGAGGCGGATTTTCTCGGTATTGCATTGAGAGAAGAAGGTGAGTTGAGTCTGTGGAAGCTTGCCATCAAACCGGGCAAGCCATTGACCTTCGGACACTTTCGCAACCTACCGGTGATCGGCTTGCCTGGCAATCCGGCATCGACACTGGTGACGTTTGCACTGTTGACCCGCCCCTATCTGTTGCGTCGCCAGGGCGTGCAGTCTGTGGAACCGTTGAAGTTTCCGGTACCTGCCGGCTTCGACTGGCCTCAGGCGGGAAATCGTCGGGAGTACCTGCGTGGACGTATGGAGCAAGGGCAGGCAACAATTTACCGCAATCAGAGCTCCGGAGTCCTGCGCAGTGCCGCCTGGGCCGATGGACTGGTCGAAGTGCTGGAGGGCCGCACGTTGCTCAAAGGGGAAGAAGTATTTTTCATCCCTTTGAGTGACCTTCTGGGCTGATAGGTTTTGCATTTGTATGGAGATGGCTGAGCGCAGCCGTCTCCTGCATGCATTCAATGGCCCAAAAGCGTGACCACCTGATCGAACCGACTATTGGCTACCCAACCGAGCAGTCCCATGGCTACCGCTGTTGCACCGGCGGCATAGGCAAGTCGATGCTTGATGGTTTTGACGTCGCTTCTGACTTCATCCATGTCCCTGCGGATGTACTTGAGGTGGGTTTCCAGTTCGGTGACACGAGGTTCCATTTCTGCTTCTCCGGTATTTTTAGCGCCGCTTTTGAAGTCGGGCTTGTGATAAGCGCATTTTTCGGCGAGAGGAGAAAGCGGACTTAACTGCGCACTGGCTTCATGGCTTTGCATGGGTAAGCCGGCTCCCTGTCTTGATCCCACAAAAATCTTCGGCATCATCTACTGCGCAACTCTGCGCCCCTGCAGTGAATCGACTCATTACATTCACATCCCTGTGTGTTGTCTGATTGATATTGGTACGGCTCGCACAAGGTGTACCAATGACCGGGTTAGGTCAATTAAGCCAATTCATCGCTGTTTGTAGGAAAAAACCCCGCCTTGTAGGACGTGCAGTGCTCATTGCGAACTTATTCAGGCCCTTGCGACTCTTTTACAAGAGCAAGCGGTCAACATGTTCCGCATCGATTCGACTCCAGGAGTGACCGTTATGAGTGAACGCAGGGCGCTGTTGATTCTGCATGGCAAGCAGGCACTCAACGAAGCGGTTCGCACCGCCGTCGAGGAAAAACGTAAACAGGGCTGGGATCTGGCGGTGCGTCTGACCTGGGAGGCGGGTGACGCTCAGAGGTTGGTTGAGGAGGCGCTGGCGACTGGTTACAAGAAGATTATTGCCGGTGGCGGTGACGGGACGTTACGCGATATTGCCGAAGCGCTTGCGGAACATGCTGGCCAGGCCACTCTGGTGCTATTGCCCTTGGGGACCGCTAACGATTTTTCGCGCGCTGCGGGTATTCCGCTGGAACCGGCGGAGGCGTTAAAGCTGCTGGATGTGCCAGCGAAGGATATCGATCTGGGAGAAGTGGGCGGCCAGATATTCCTCAACATGGCCACCGGAGGATTTGGCAGTCAGGTCACGGCCAATACCTCAGAGGATCTGAAAAAAGTATTGGGTGGTGCAGCTTATCTATTTACCGGGTTGTCGCGGTTCGGCGAACTGCATGCGGCCTATGGTGAATTGCATGGGCCGGATTTTCACTGGAGTGGTGAGTTGCTGGCGCTGGGTATCGGCAATGGCCGCCAGGCCGGTGGCGGGCATGTCCTGTGCCCGCAGGCATTGGCTGATGACGGGTTACTGGATATCAGTATCCTGCCGGCGCCACAGGAACTGGTGGGCACTCTGAAAAACCTGCTCAGTGACGGATTCGGCATAGACAATATGTTCGTCAGGGCGCGTTTGCCATGGGTCGAGATCAAGGTCGCCGAGGGTCTCTACATCAACCTCGATGGTGAGCCACTCGAAGGCAACAGTCTGCGGTTTACGGCGTTGCCAGGAGCGTTAAAGGTGCATTTGCCGCCTGACTCACCACTCTTGAGCGGGGCGCCGCCGGTCAGTCATCCAGGCTGATGATCTGCTCGCGCACGGCGAACAACACCAGGCCCGCCACGTCGTAGATTTGCAGGCGTTTCATGATCTGCGAGCGGTGGGTCTCGACAGTCTTGATGCTCAGTCCGAGGCCATTGGCAATTTCCCGGGTGGATTTGCCACGCACGATCAGGCGCAGGATTTCCAGTTGGCGAGCCGTCAGATTATGGGAGTCAGCGACTTCCGGCTGGTTTTTCTGAGTGCGGATCAACGCCTGGTTGATCACCGTGTGGGCAATCGCCGGGCTCAGATAGCGTTCGTTATTGCGCAGGGCTTCCAGTGCATGTTCAAGCTCAGTGGCCGTCGTGTCCTTGAGCAGATAACCATGTGCACCGGATTCCAGCGCTTGCATGATCAGCGCCGGATCGGTATGCATCGACAGAATCAGTACCTTGCTCTGCGGGCGCACTCGTTTGAGTCGTTGCAGGGCTTCGAGGCCGCCAGTCTCTTTCATCGAGATGTCCAGCAGAACGATGTCGGGGCTCAGTTGCTCGACCATTTCGAGTAATTGCGAGCCATCATTGGCCTCGCCGATTACCGCATAACCCGGAATGTCGAGCACCAGAGCGCGCACGCCGGCCCTGATCAGCGAGTGGTCATCCACCAGAAGTAAGTTACAAGTCAACGCATAACCTTATTCGTACTGGCCCGTTCGAGCGCACGTGGCGCCCAAGGGAAAAGTGCTTCGATTTGAGTGCCTTTGCCCGGCTCGCTGATGACGCTCAGTGTGCCCCCCAATTGCTCGATCCGTTCGGCCATCCCGGCCATCCCGCGTTGTCCTTCACGACCTGGATTGGCCGCAGGCGCGAAGCCCTGGCCATCATCGCTGACCAGCAGGGTCAAGCCTTGCGGCAGGCGCTGTACGCGAATCAGCAAATTTTTCGCCTGCGCGTGACGCAGGATGTTGGTGACCGCTTCCTGGGTGATGCGAAATGCCGCGACGGCCATTTCTTCCGGAATGCCATTGAGCCGCTGTTGGCAGTCAAGGCTCCAGTTCACTGACGTATTGCTCAGGGTCTTGAGCAAATGTGCGCGCAGGCTGGCTTCCAGGCCAAGGCTGGTCAGTTGTCGGGGATTGAGAATGGCCGATACATCACGAACCTTGTTCAGGGTTTCTTCCAGCGTGTCGCAGAGTGACGTGCATTGTTCCTGCAGCTCTTCGGGCAGGCGTCTTTTCAGCCACTCGCTTTGCAGTTTTGCGGCGGTCAGCAACTGGCCTATATCATCGTGCAGTTCACGGCTGAGCCGGTGACGCTCGTTTTCCTGGACTTCGAGCAATCGGTCCGCCAACTCCTGGGGCTGGAACTTGATCGACTTTCGCGAAAGACGGTGCTGAGTCCACACGCATCCGGCTGCGGCGATGTTGATCAGCAAAAGGACAATTGGCAGTTGCGCGGACAAGCCATAGATCAGCAGGCTGCCCAATGCCGAGCCGATGCACAGCGTCAGGGTGAACCGGCGTGCGTTCTCTCGGGAAGGTGGCCATGTGGCGATTGACTTGAGGCTGGCGTACATAGCGGATGGAGCCAATGGATGTTCGCTGCGGGTAGACCGGTCAGAGTGGCTGACGGGCCCCTGTCTGAAAATACTGTCGTTTATGTTGTGGATTTCAAGCGCGTGCAGTGATCAGTCTGTCGATCGTCAACTTTGTTGACGTATATCGTTGAAGTCACTGTGCCATTAATTGAAATCAACTAATGGGCGGCATAATACCACTTAAGATACCGTTGGTCGCGCTTGCTATATATGTCCAATGGGTCAGGAAACTGATCATGTTGGACGCAAGTTCCATAATGGAAAAAGTTGATTTGTTGTCTTTGAGTGATATCGGCAATGCCTTAAGTTGGTCTTTTCAGACACAGGCAAACCCTGACGCCGACAGCAAAGATTCTGCACGAGTCAGTACGATTATTTATTTGGCTTTGTCGCTGACAGGTATGAACTATTCATTTGCGACATTCGGTGTCTCTAACTAATAGCCCGGTCAGCTGGCAAATGACCGCTTCGGGTCAGGCCTGTCGCTCCGAATAGGACATCAGCGGCTGCGATTTGGCATTGACTGATGGCTGGAACTCACACTGTCCGACCTGAAAGGCAAAGGCTTCGATCAGCGAGGTCTGCTCACTTTCATCAAGGCCCAGCTGCCCCGTACTTTGATCGACCAACTCGAGTTGCCACGCCATCAAAGTGAAGCAGTCCTGCAATGCATCCAGCGCCTGTGTGTGCAGGTCGACATGATCCGGCGCATGGTTGAGCAGGCTGTGAATGTGCAGGGAGAATTCGGAAACCGCCGCCAGTGCCAGGGCTTCAGCCCTGCTCGCAAGCTTGAGCAGGGTGCTGAGCATGCAGTCGATGGCGTCTTTGTCGTTGCTGATCAGTTGCAGATGGCTGAGGCACTCTTCGGACTTGGCCAGAAGCGTTTCAGCTTCGACAAGAAACTCCGGGAAGCGCTGCGCCCACTCTTTACGATCGTTCGGCATGCTTATCTCCACAGCGTCATGTCTGATGACGGAATGCCGTGTGTGTCGACGATCGTGAATCGTCGCGAGATCGCGCCCCGGTGTGCAGGTACACAAGCTGGGGGTTTCGAGAGGATGTGTTTCCACTGAAGTGCGATCGCACACAATAGCCTGACTCCGTTCATGCAATGAGAATGGCGTCACATTAATGGCTATTGGATATTGCGAACATCAGGTTGGGCCTGATTGCCGGTAGGGGAATCCCCTATGCGCGGGAACCTAACGCCTGAACCGTGGTCGCGCTGCAGAGAATGTAGCAGATGAAAATAACGGCGCCAGTAAAGCATGATGCTAATGTGGCATCAATGCCTTGATGTGGCATTTTGATGTCACTTAATGCAGGGATCAAGATACGCCACTCGTGGCCGATAACCCCTGATAGTGAATTCATCAGAACAAGCCCAGGAGTCATTGATGGCCGGCATTCTCGACACGGTAGACCAACGCACGCAACTGGTGGGTGAGAATCGCCTGGAAATTCTCATGTTTCGACTGGCCGGGCGCCAATTGTTCGCGATCAACGTGTTCAAGGTGCAAGAAGTTCTGCAACTGCCGAAGCTGACCCTGATGCCGCAGCGTCATCCGTTTGTCTGCGGTGTGGTCAACCTGCGTGGCCAGACTTTGCCGGTGATCGATCTGTCCCAGGCGATCGGTATGCGGCCGCTGGTACCGGGCCCTGGCAGCACCATCATCGTCACCGAATACAACCGTTCGGTGCAGGCGTTCCTCGTCGGTGGCGTGGATCGCATCGTCAACATGAACTGGGAAGCCATTCTGCCGCCGCCAACCAGCGCCGGTCGCCAGCATTATCTGACCGCGATCAGCAAGGTAGACGATCAACTGGTGGAAATCATCGACGTTGAAAAAGTCCTCGCCGAGATCGTCCCGTACAACGCCAAAGTGTCGCGTGAAAAACTCGAAGACCCGGTGCTGGAGCGTGCCCGTGGCCGCGAAGTGCTGCTGGTCGATGACTCCAACGTGGCGCTTTCGCAATTGCGTGACACCCTCGGCCAGCTCGGCGTGAAAATGCACATTGCCAGCGATGGCCTGAAAGCCTTGAACATGCTCAAGGCCTGGGCCGATACCGGTGTGAACATGACCGATAAATTGCTGATGATCTTCACCGATGCGGAAATGCCGGAAATGGACGGCTATCGTCTGACTACCGAAATTCGTAACGACCCGCGTCTGCGCAGCCTGTACGTGGTGTTGCACACCTCGCTGTCTGGCAGTTTCAACGACTCGATGGTGAAGAAGGTCGGCTGCGACAACTTCCTCTCCAAGTTCCAGCCCGACAAACTGGTCGACGTGGTGCGCCAGCGCCTGATGCTTGACGAAGTGCCGGCCTGACGGCGTTGTCAAAGGCTGGCATGCGCCAGCCTTTGATTCGCTGAGCAAGCTCGTATAGGGTGGCGTTTTTCGCCCACCAAGGGAGCTGGCCATGCTGCGTCTGAGCGCGCTTTATCGTTACCCGTTGAAATCCGGCAAGGCCGAGATCCTGCACTCGATCGGCCTCGACAAGCTGGGGCTTGATGGAGATCGACGCTGGATGTTGGTTGACGAGGCCAGTGGGCGTTTCCTGACCCAGCGCGCCGAAGCGAAAATGAGCCAGCTCTCGGCGCTGTGGAATGCTGAAGGCGGCCTGACTCTCAGCGCCCCGGAACATGCCGCTATCGAGATTGCCTTGCCCGGCGACGGCGCCGACTTGCGTGGTGTGACCATCTGGCGCGACACCTTGCGTGTGCCGGATGCCGGTGATGAAGCGGCGCGTTGGGTCAGTGATTTCATCGGTAAGCCGACACGGCTGGTACAAGTGCCGCTGGATCGTGCGCGTATGACCCAGGCCGGCTATGGCAACGAAGACGATCAGGTCGCGTTCGCCGACGGCTTTCCGCTGTTGTTGATCGGTGAGGCTTCGCTGCAGGATCTTTCGCAGAAAGTCGGGCGGTCATTGGAGATGCTGCGTTTTCGTCCCAATCTGGTAATCGAAGGCAGCGACGCTTATGCCGAAGATACCTGGAAGCGTATCCGCATCGGCGACGTCGAATTCCGCGTGGTCAAGTCCTGCTCGCGTTGCATCCTGACCACCATTGACCCGCAGACCGGTGAGCGCAGCGCTGATCGTGAGCCGCTGGCAACCTTGCAGAAATACCGTGCCGAGGCTGATGGCGCGATGTTTGGCCAGAACCTGGTCAACGACAGTAACGGTCAGCTTGAAGTCGGGATGCCGGTGGAGATTCTCGAGTAATCGCGCGAGCCATCTTGAAGCTCAAATAAAAATGCCCGCGTCCAAGGACACGGGCATTTTTTTGCGCTGTGAAACCCGTGGGTTTAGCCGCGGTATTCGCACAGGTAAGCGGTGTCGACCGCGACTTTTAGCTGGAACTTGCTGTTGGCCGGGACGTTGAACTGGCTGCCGGCGGCGAAGGTTTCCCAGTCGCTGCTGTCCGGCAGTTTGACGGTCAGTGCACCAGAGACAACGTGCATGATTTCACGCTGGCTGGTGCCGAATTCGTATTCGCCCGGGGCCATGACGCCGATGGTCGCTGGACCTTCAGCGGTGCCAAAGGCGATCGACTTGACGGTGCCGTCGAAGTACTCGTTGACTTTAAACATGGGCGATTCCTCTCGAAAAGAGCAAAAAAGGACTAAAAATGGTCGGCCAGTATGCACAAGGCATCTGGCGCCGTCACGCCCCTAAAGCGGCAGCACCAACGGCAATAAGCGCGCGGTGTTGCGCGCGTCTTCCAGCGCTCGATGTTGTTGACCGCTGAACTGCATCCCCGCCAGTTGTAACGCGCCATTGAGCCCCAGTGGTCGTTCCAGGCGTCGGGCCTTGGCGAAGCGTTGTTTGAGGTTCATGTGCGGCACTCGGCTCAACGCACTGTCGAGTTGCAGGCGCTGCCATTCCTGAAGCAATTGCTTGCGGTCGTAATCGCCCCAACTGACCCAGCCTTCCAGGCGCGTCTGATGCTGGCCGAGCCAGCGTTCGAACGCCGGCCACACGTCGCTGAGCGGCTGGGCACTGTCGATATTGGCCTGGGTGATGTGCGTGAGCTCGCGACAGAAGGGCGTGAGCAAGGGCCGCCGCGTCGGTTTGACGAAGCGCTGAAAGTGATCCTGCTCGCGTCCGGTTCGATCCACCAGCGTGGCGCCGATCTCGATAATTTCCATTTCTGTAACCGGCCAGCCACCCTCGTCGGTGGTGGCTTCCAGATCAATGACCAGCCAGTGAGGCATCGCAGGGTTCCTGATTTCCGCGTCCTGATAGTTCAGAGCGTAGCCAAACCCTGCGTTTGCGCCTGGCGACTCACTCGATCTGCAACAGAACCTGACGATTTTTTACCTGATCGCCGACCTTGACCTGCACCCGCTGGAGTACGCCGTCGATACCGGCCTTGAGCGGGTGCTCCATTTTCATTGCCTCCAGCACCATCAGCAGTTGGCCTTTAGTGACCGGACTGCCCTCGCTGACCAGCACGTCGATGATCGCGCCATCCATCGGTGCCTTTAGCGTGCCTGTACTGACGCTGGTCTGACTGCCGATCACTTCGTGAGTTCGATCCTCCAGCAGCAGGCTGCCGGGATGGGTGAACAACCAGAGTTGATCTGAGCCGAGGCGACAGGCGTGCCGTTGGCGCAAGCCGTCGATTTCCAGTGTTACCGAGCGTTCGTCGTGGTCGATGAGTTTCAGATCGAGCGAGCGATCAAGCGTTTGTACTTTGAATGTTCCTTCTGTCTCGGCAAGCAGTTGCACCGTCCAGTCCTGCTCATCGAGGCCGAGACGATAATGCAGCGGCACGCTGGCGTTGTTGCGCCAGCCCTTCAAGGGCGCGCGATGTTTACTTGCGGCCGCTTGATAAAACAACACGGCGGCAATCGCCAGCTCCTCGGCTGTCGGCACGTATGCGTGCAGGCATGGATGATCGGAGAAGTGACGGGGAATGAATCCAGTACCGAATTCGCCGCTGATAAATTGCGGATGTTGCAGCAACTCGGCCAGCAAACGTTGATTGCTTTGTACGCCGAGCAACACGCTGTCCTGCACCGCACGCAGCAACTTGCGCCGGGCCTCTTCACGGGTGGCGCCATGGGCGATCAGTTTGCCGAGCATCGGGTCGTAGAACGGACTGATCGACTGGCCTTCGCACAGCCCGTGGTCGATTCGTGTATCTGACGTCTGCGCAGGTTCCCAGCCTTCGATACGACCGGTTTGTGGCAGAAAGTCCTGCGCCGGATCTTCGGCATAGAGGCGGACTTCCATGGCATGCCCGTCAAGCCGCACCTGCTCCTGCGTCAGCGGCAACGGCTGGCCTTCGGCAACCTGCAACTGCCAGGCCACCAGATCCAGACCGGTTATCAACTCGGTCACCGGGTGCTCGACTTGCAGGCGGGTGTTCATCTCAAGAAAGTAAAACCGGCCACTGTTGTCGAGCAGAAATTCCACTGTGCCGGCACCGACATAATTCACCGCACGGCCAGCCTTGAGCGCCGCTTCGCCCATGGCTTGACGCAACTCGGCGGTCATCACCGGGCAGGGGGCTTCTTCGATGACTTTCTGGTGACGGCGCTGAATCGAGCAGTCGCGTTCGCCGAGGTAAATCAGATTACCGTGCTGGTCGCCAAACACTTGCACCTCGACATGCCGCGGATCGATCAGCGCCTGTTCAAGGATCAATTCATCACTGCCAAATCCGTTCAGTGCTTCGGAGCGAGCCGTGCGCAACTGCGCCGGCAATTCCTCGGCGTTATGCACCAGGCGCATGCCGCGCCCGCCACCGCCGGCGCTGGCCTTGATCATCAGTGGATAGCCGATGCGTTCGGCTTCGCGCAGCAGGGTTGCGTCGTCCTGTACGGCACCTTGATAACCGGCGACGCATGGGACGCCGGCGTCGAGCATGGCGATTTTGGACAGACGTTTGCTGCCCATCAGTTCGATGGCATCGGCGCTTGGGCCAATGAAGGTCAGGCCGGCGAGTTCGCAGGCGCGGGCGAATTCGGAGTTTTCCGAGAGAAAGCCGTAGCCGGGATGGATCGCGTCGGCGCCGCTGCGGCGGGCGGCGTCGAGAATCGCCGGGATATTCAGGTAGGACTGCTGCACGGGAGGCGGGCCGATGTGCACGGCTTGATCGGCCATTTTTACGTGCAGGGCGTCGTCGTCGGCATCGCTGAATACCGCGACCGTGCGGTAGCCCAGCGCCTGGGCGGTGCGCTGGATGCGGCAGGCGATTTCACCGCGGTTGGCGATCAGGATTTTGTGGATGGCGGGCATGCTGGGCTTCCTGAAAATGGGCGGTGAAAGTGATGGCCTCTTCGCTGGCAAGCCAGCTCCCACAGGGGATGTGTGTTGTCACAAAACCTGTGGGAGCTGGCTTGCCAGCGATGCTTTTAGGAGGCCCATGCCGGTTTGCGTTTCTGTAAAAAAGCCATGGTTCCCTCGACTCCTTCCGCACCCGTCACCGCTTCGCTGAACCACTGCGCCGCTTCATCGAGCAATTCACTCGACGGCTTCCCGGCGCTGGCCAGCAGCAGTTTTTTAGTCGCGGCATTCGCTTCCGGCGCGCAACACAAAACATGGTCGAGCACTTCATCAAGCCGTTCGGCCAACGCCTGCGGATCGTGTTCGACAAAATGCACCAGGCCCATGCGCCGCGCTTGATTGCCATCGAAGCGCGCGGCGGTCAACGCCAGACGCCGGGTTTCGGTCAGACCGATGCGTTGCACCACAAACGGAGCGATCTGCGCCGGCAGCAGGCCGAGGCTGGTTTCCGGCAGACCGAATTGCGCCTGATGATCGGCCATCGCGATATCACTGACACAGGCCAGACCAAAACCGCCGCCGAGCACCGCACCGTGCAGGACGGTGATCAGCACTTGCGGCGCGTGCTGAGCCTCTTCAAGCAAGGCGCCAAAAGCACGATTCAGATCGCGGTAAGCGTCGCCACCCTGGGCGCGGGCGTTGGCCATGTCCTTGATATCGCCACCAGCGCAGAAATGCCCGCCAGCACCGCCAATCACCAGTGCTCGCACCGCGCGGTCATCGCGCACCGCTGCCAGCACTGCGCGCAGTTCGGCGACCATTTGCAGGTTCATTGCATTGCGGCTTTCAGGGCGATTGAGGGTGATGTGCAGCACGCCACCGTGCTGTTCCAGCAGCAAAGTCTGGCAATCCGGCAGGTTGCTCATTTCTTCTTCCCGGGCAAGGTGCCCATCAGTTTGCAGATGATCCCGAGCATGATTTCGTCGGCGCCGCCGCCAATCGACACCAGCCGCACATCGCGATAAGCGCGGGCGACCGGGTTGTCCCACATGAAGCCCATACCGCCCCAGTATTGCAGGCAACTGTCGCTGACTTCACGGCCAAGACGCCCGGCCTTGAGCTTGGCCATCGACGCCAGGCGCGTGACGTCCTGCCCGCGCACATATTGTTCGGTGGCCTGATAGACCAGTGCCCGCAGGCATTCGATTTCGGTCTGCAATTCGGCAAGGCGGAAGTGAATGACCTGATTGTCGATCAGCGTGTTGCCGAAGGTTTTGCGTTCCTTGCAGTATTCGATGGTGCTGTCGACGCAGTATTCCAGACCCTTGATCATGTTTGCCGCGCCGAACAGTCGTTCCTCCTGAAACTGCAGCATCTGCATCATGAAACCTGCGCCTTCGTGGCCGATGCGGTTGCGCTGCGGCACGCGCACATTATCGAAAAACACCTGGGCGGTTTCCGAACTGCGCATGCCGAGTTTGTCCAGGTGCGAACTCAGGCTGATGCCCGGCGTGTTCATCGGCACCATGATCAGCGACTTGTTGATGTGTGGCTTATCGTCCGAGGTGTTGGCCAGCAGACAGATGAAGTCGGCGCTCGGCGAGTTGGTGATCCACATCTTGCTGCCGTTGATCACATAGTCGTCGCCGTCCTTGCGCGCTGTGGTTTTCAGCCCGGCCACGTCGGAGCCGGCACCGACTTCCGAGACGCCGATGCAACCGACCTGTTCGCCGGTAATCGCCGGACGCAGGAACTCTTCGCGCAGTTCATCGGAGCCGAAACGGGCGAGGGCCGGGGTGCACATGTCGGTCTGCACACCGATCGACATCGGAATACCGCCGCAGTGAATGGTGCCGAACTCTTCGGCGGCGACAATCGAATAGCTGTAGTCGAGGCCCATGCCACCGAACTTTTCCGGTTTGGAGATCCCCAGCAGACCGAGGTCGCCGGCCTTGCGGAATATTTCGTGGATCGGGAAACGTCCGGCCTTTTCCCATGCTTCGACGTGCGGGTTGATCTCGTGATCGACGAACTGGCGGACGGTGCGACGCAGTGCCTCGTGTTCCGGGGTGAAGATCATTTTTATTGTTCTCCGTAAGATCCGTGGCAGTCAGAACCGGCTGACGCCGAAGCTGTTGGGTTGCAGTTCGCGTATGTCGGCTTCGTGGCAGATATCCAGCAGATAACCGAGCAGGGTGCGGGTGTCGCTTGGATCAATCAGCCCGTCGTCCCACAGGTTGGCGCTGCCATAGAGGGCGGTGGACTGGCTGTCGAGTTTTTGTGCGGTGACCTGTTCCAGCATGTCGAGCATCTTCGGGTCCGGAACCATACCGTCCTTGAGTTGCTTGGCTTCGGTGACGATACGCAGCACCTTGCCGGCCTGCGCGCCGCCCATCACAGCGGTGCGACTATTGGGCCAGGCGAAGATAAACCGTGGATCGAGGCCGCGCCCACACATCGCGTAGTTGCCGGCACCGTAGGAGCCGCCGACCACTATGGTCAGTTTCGGCACCCGTGCATTGGCCACCGCTTGAATCAGTTTCGAGCCGTGTTTGATCACGCCTTGTTGTTCAGATTCAGTGCCGACCATGAACCCGGTGGTGTTGTGGAAAAACAGCAGTGGCGTCTGGCTCTGGTCACAGAGCTGAATGAACTGCGCCGCCTTGCTCGCGCCGTTGGGGGTGATCGGGCCGTTGTTGCCGATAAAACCACAGGCACGTCCCTGAATTTTCAGGTTGCCGCAAATGGTCTGCTGGTCGAACTCTCCCTTGAATTCAAGGAACTCTGATTCATCGGCAATCCGCGCAATGATTTCCCGCACGTCGTAGGGTTTTTTCGGGTCGTCGGGGATCAGTCCGAGCAGCTCTTCGATGGGATACAACGGCTCCTTGTATTGCGGTTCCGGCAACCACGGCAGTTGCTCGTTCCACGGCAACATACGCAGGATCTCGCGTACCAATCGCACGCCGTCGGCATCATTTTCCGCAAGGTATTCAGCTGTGCCAGCGACCTGCGCGTGCATCTCGGCACCACCCAGTTCTTCATCGGTGGCTACTTCTCCGGTTGCCGCTTTCAATAACGGCGGGCCGGCGAGAAACAGTTTGGCCTTGCCGCGCACCACCACCACGTAATCCGACAGCCCCGGCTGATAAGCGCCACCGGCGGTGGCCGAACCGTGCACCACGGTAATCTGTGGCAAGCCCATGGCGGACATTCGCGCCTGATTGGCAAAGCTGCGCGCGCCTTCGACGAAAATGTCCGCCGCGTAATTGAGGTTGGCGCCGCCGCTTTCGGCGAGGGTGATGACCGGAAGTTTGTTTTCCTTGGCGATCTGTTGCAGTCGCAGGGATTTTTTCAAACCGCTGGGGGAGATCGTCCCGCCCTTGATCGCGCTGTTGTTCGCCACCACCATCGCGCGGATGCCGCAGACATAACCGATGCCGGCAATCAATCCTCCACCGGCGGCGCTGCCATCCTTGTCATCGTGCAGTTTGTAGCCGGCGAGACTGGCCAGTTCGAGGAATGGCGCGCCGGGGTCGAGCAGCAGGTTCAAGCGTTCGCGCGGCAGCAGTTGCCCGCGCTTGTCGAATTTCGGTTTGGCCTCAGCGGCTTTGTTCAGCAGGTTCTGTTCGAGCTGTTGCACATGTTCGATGGCTGTGAGCATTGCAGCGCGATTGCGGCTGAATGCTTCGCTGTGTGGATCGAGTTGGGAGTGGATCACCGGCATGGCTTACTCCTTGTCCTTAGGGACTTGCGGACGAAGCACTTCCGGCAAATAGGCACGGTGAAAGCCATTGAACGACTCGCTGTTGGTCGCCTTGTGCAATGGCCAGGCACGACTGCCGAGGCTGGCGGCGCCATCGATTTTCAGTGTGCTGCCGCTGATAAATGCGGCGGCCGGGCTGAGCAGGAAGACAATCGCCGCGCTGACCTCCGATTCAGTGCCGATGCGCTTGAGCGGTACGTGCTCGCGCAAGGTCGGAATCACCGCTTTGAATGCGCCTTCGTAAGTGTCCATGCCGCTGGACGCGATCCAGCCCGGCGCCACCGCGTTGACCCGCACTCCGGCGTAACCCCACTCGAATGCGGCGGTCTTGGTGAAGTTGTCCATGCCCGAACGTGCGGCGCCCGAGTGGCCCATGCCGGGCATGCCGCCCCACATGTCGGCGAGCATGTTGACGATGTTGCCGCCATGTTTGCTCATCGACTGATTGAACACTTCCCGCGCCATCAGAAAACCGCCGACCAGATTGGTGCGCAACACGGTTTCGAAGCCTTTCTGATTGATCGAGGCCAGCGGTGACGGGTATTGGCCGCCGGCATTGTTGACCAGACCATGGATCGGCCCGTGTTCGCCGATCAGTTCGCTGACCAGTTGCCGGACCGCGTCTTCATCGCGAATATCGCAGGCCTTCCAGTGCGCACGACCACCGTCCTCGGTGATTTCTGCAGCAACTCGTTGCAGCTTTTCCGGCTTGCGCCCGACCAGCAATACATTGGCCCCGAGTGCCGCCAGTTCATGGGCGGTGCAACGACCGATGCCGCTGCCGCCTCCGGTGACGATGATGGTCTGGCCGCTGAACAGATCGGCTTTGAAAATCGATTCGAACGCCATGCACACAATCCTCTAGTCGAACTGCTCGGCGATGCTCTGCGGCACCGGGATCTGGATTTCCAGCAATTGCTGGGCGAACGCTTTGCCTTGCGGGTCGATACGCAAACTCGCTACGCCGCCGCCACCGAGGGCGTTTTCCAGAAGGAAATTCAGGCTGTGGGTGCCAGGCAGATACCAGCGTTCGACCCGGCCGTGAACCGGGTCGAGCACATGGCTCATCCAGTCGACGATCACTGCCGGGGTCAGGGCTTCGGCGATCCACGGCAGATATTCGGCACGACGTGGCATGACGCCGATGTTGCTGTGATTGCCCTTGTCGCCGGAGCGCGCCACTGCCAGTTTCACCAACGCCACACTGGCATCGGCGCGGCCATCGGGTTTGGGAGGTTGATGCGGCGTCGGCAACTCTTCGGTGTCGAGCGGCACTTGCGAGGGCAGGGCGCAGGGGTGAGATTTACCGGCCATGTCGATTTGCAGGGTGCAGGCGTTTTTGTCGATCAGGAATGAGAACAGCCGGATCAATGGGTAAACCGTGGGGCGTCCGCCGACGATCCCGGTCAACCCCGGTGCCATGCCGGTGGCGGCTTGGGCGATCTCGCGGGAAAACAGGATCAGCGCCTGTTTGTTTGGATGACGCACCGCAAGTTTGATCACCACTTCGCGGCTGTCCTGGCGCTGGCCATGGGGGCCGTAGGTGGCTTCGCTGCCAAGCAGTTCGATGTGCGTTTCGCTGTAGGGTCCCCAGCCGCGTTGCTCGAGTATTTCCGAGGTCTTGGCGATGATCGCCTGACTGACACGGCGAGCCTTGTCCACCGCATCGATGCCGGCGATCAGGCAACTCGCGGTGCAGCGGAAACCGTCCGGATAAGTGGCGCTGACTTTGTATTTATCGCTGGGCGGCAGGCCTTTGGCTCCGTGCACATGCACTGCGTTTTTGCCCTGTTGCTGAAGTTTGACCTGAGTGAAATCGCAGATCACGTCCGGCAACAGATAAGCCTGCGGATCGCCGATTTCGTAGAGCATCTGTTCGCCGACGGTCAGCGGCGTGATTAGCCCACCGGAGCCTTCGGGTTTGCTGACGATGAACTGACCATCAGCGACGACTTCGACGATGGGGAAACCAATGTGTTCGTAATCCGGCACGTCGCGCCAATCGGTGAAGTTGCCACCGGTGCACTGTGCGCCACACTCGATGATGTGCCCGGCCAGCGCGGCCTGGGCGAGTTTGTCGTAGTCGTGCCACGACCAATCGAATTCATGCACCAGCGCCGCGCTGACCACTGCGCTGTCGACCACGCGCCCGGTAATCACAATGTCGGCGCCCAGGCGCAGGGCTTCGACGATGCCGGGGGCGCCGAGGTAGGCGTTGGTCGAAACGCACATCGGCGGCAACGGTGCAGCGCTGAACATCTCGCGGATGCCCAGTGTTCCGAGCTGTTTGAATTGTGGTTGCAGGTCATCACCCGACAGCACGGCGATTTTCAGCGTGACACCGGCCTTGTCGCAGGCGGCTTGCAGAGCGGCGGCGCAGGCGTGGGGATTGACCCCGCCAGCGTTGCTGATGACGCGGATTTTCTGTTCGGCAAGTTGCGGCAGCAGTGGGGCGAGCACCTCGATAAAGTCGCTGGCGAACCCGGCCTGTGGGTCTTTCATGCGCGCGCCGGCCATGATCGACATGGTGATCTCGGCGAGGTAGTCGAACACCAGATAATCCAGCCGTCCCCCAGCTACAAGCTGCGCGGCGGCGGTCGACGTGTCACCCCAGAATGCACTGGCGCATCCGATGCGGACGGTGGTTGGCATTTTTATCTCCGGCTCGGAAACCTGCGATAGAAGTGGATCGAGGCTACCAAGCAAGCGCTTGGTTTGTAAACAGCAAAAATTATCTTCCAGCCAAGCGCTTGCTTGGTCGCTGTCGGCGGCTTAAATTGCGCGCAACCCTGCGATTTTTCAGGGGGCAACAGACTGATCGACTGTAGGAGAGAACGGGTGGACGAGCAAAAAGCCCTGAGGGTCATGCGCGAACTGGTCGACAACGGCGAGTTGACCGACCCGGACAGTGCCCGTGGCAAATTGCTGCAAGTGGCGGCTCATCTGTTCCGCAACAAAGGCTATGAACGCACCACAGTGCGCGATCTGGCCGGGGCGGTGGGGATTCAGTCCGGCAGCATTTTTCATCACTTCAAAAGCAAGGATGAAATCCTCCGTGCGGTGATGGAGGAAACCATCCGTTACAACACCGCATTGATGCGTGCGGCACTGGCTGACTCCAGCAATGTGCGCGAGCGGGTGCTGGCGCTGATTCGCTGTGAGTTGCAATCGATCATGGGCGGCAGCGGCGAGGCGATGGCGGTGCTGGTCTATGAATGGCGTTCCCTGTCCGAGGAAGGTCAGGCCAAAGTCCTCGCGCTGCGCGATGTCTACGAAGATATCTGGTTACAGGTGTTGGGCGAGGCCAAGGATGCCGGGTTCATTCGCGGCGACGTATTTGTTACCCGACGTTTTCTCACAGGCGCGTTGTCCTGGACCACCACCTGGTTCCGTGCCGGTGGCAGCCTGAGCCTCGATCAACTGGCTGACGAGGCGCTGATTCTGGTACTTGAAGAGCGCTGAGACGCTTTCTATCGGATTGGGAAACTGGCTAACTGGGCGAAACCGCCTAGCTTGAATGCATTGATCGGTATTTTTCGGGGAGTGGGGTGTTTTGAAGTCTTCGCCAATTGGGACGGCCGCGAGTCTGGTACTCGTAGCGCTGGCGGCATTTTTGGTTTTGCCCGTGCAGGCGGCGCAATTGGTTCGAGTGGGCGCGGCGCATTTTCCGCCTTATACCATCCGTCCGGAAAACGGCGCAGATACGGGTTTGTTGCCGCAATTGGTCGAGGCGCTCAATGCGCTGCAGAGCGACTATCAGTTCGTCCTCGTTCCGACTTCGATTCCCCGTCGTTTCGGTGATTTCAAGCAGGGCCGGATCGACATGGCGATCTTCGAGAACCCCGATTGGGGGTGGAAAGACATCCCTCATACCGATGTCGATATGGGCCTGGAGGATGCGGAGATTTTCGTCGCGCAACACAAGGACGGTCGTCAGCAGAACTATTTCGCTGATCTCGCCGGCAAGCGTCTGGCATTGTTCAGCGGCTATCACTACGAGTTCGCCAACTTCAATGCCGACCCCAAGTTCCTCGACCAGAACTTCAATGCGACGTTGACCTATTCCCACGATAGCAACCTGCTGATGGTGCTGCGCGGGCGGGCCGACATTGCGTTGGTGACACGCTCCTATCTGTTCGATTACCTGCAACGTAACGAAAAGGTACGCGATGAGTTACTGGTCTCGCAGCGTATCGATCAGGTCTATCACCATTACGCCATTCTTCGACCGACCGCGCCGATTACAGGCGAGGCTTTCAGCAAATTGATGCAAGGTTTGCGCGACAACGGTCAGTTGTTGAAAATCTTCGAACCCTACAAGATTGCCATCGTGCCGGTTCCTCATACATGACCTGCGGATTTTGACTTCCAGCCTAAATTTCCTCCCCCGGCTCACGTCACATCGTTGAACTGTCGACGATTATCGTGAGCCCGACCCATGTCCAATCTGAATGATCTGACTGCCCTTGCCTTGCCTTCGGGCAGCCAATTGGTAGCCGATGCAACCGAAAGCCGTCTGTGCCTGAGCCTGGACGGACAACCGCTGATCCGCCTGCGTCTTGACCGGGAAGCCAAGGGGCCGATCCAGCTCGATGAACGTTACGCGTTGCCGCTCGGCCAATCGCTATGGGCTGCCTGCTATTGGCTGTTTACCCGTGACCCTGAGAGCCAGCAACTGATCTGGCAACTGGATCAGCCGCCGACCGAAGCCTTGCTCAGTGGTTTGTTGGTGAGCACCGAAGTGCCTGGCGAATATCGCTGCGAGCGCACGCTGTTCTGGCAATTGCCGCAACCGTGGCTTGGCACCTCGCTGACTGGCAGCTATCCGCAGCAAATGATCATCAGCGATGGCAAACGCCATCCACTACGTCCGGTGAAACCACGCGGTGAAGTCTATCGGCGTTTCGACGCGCGCCTCGGCGCGTGGATTTCCTTGCGTACGGTCGAGATCGAGGAAGACCTGCCGCGCTTCAATCGCTGGCAGAACAGTCCGCGAGTTGCCAGTTTCTGGCAGGAAGAGGGCAGCATCGAAAAGCATCGCGAATACTTGAGTAAACTCGACGCCGATCCGCACACGCTGACCTTGATTGGTTGCTTCGACGATCAGCCGTTTGCCTATTTCGAGGCCTACTGGGCCAAGGAAGATCGCATCGCACCGTTTTACGATGCCGACAATTACGACCGTGGCATTCACATGCTGGTGGGTGAGGAAAGTCATCGCGGCCCGCACAAGGTTGCGAGCTGGCTGTCGGCGTTGGTGCATTACCTGTTTCTGGATGATCCGCGCACTCAGCGTGTGGTCGCCGAACCGCGTGCCGACAACGCGAAGATGATCGGTCACATGCAGAACCAGTGCTTCCACTGCGAAAAAGAGTTCGACTTCCCGCACAAGCGTGCAGCGCTGATGATGTTGGGGCGTGAGCGGTTTTTTGATCGGTGCAAGCTGGCTTGAAATGGTAGGGGGTTGAGTCCCATTGCGGTCTCAAGTCCGCCTTCGCGAGCAAGCTCGCTCCCACAGGGGTTATGAACCACACCAATCCATTGTGGGAGCTAGCTGCCACAGGGGTTATGAACCACACCAATCCATTGTGGGAGCTAGCTGCCACAGGGGTTATGAACCACACCAGTCCATTGTGGGAGCTAGCTGCCACAGGGGTTATGAACCACACCAGTCCATTGTGGGAGCTAGCCTGCTAGCGATTCGCGGCGCTGAAGTTTTGCGGCTTATCGACGGCCTGCAGCCACCACATCACGACGGCTGCCCGACACCTTGCGGCAGTGCACCAGCGCATCACGGATCATGAAGTTGACCAGGGTCGGCGACACGCCAAGTTCCTTGGCGATGTCCTTCTGCGGCACGCCGTGCAAACGGTACATCTCAAAGGCGTAGCGAGTGCGGCTCGGCAGCTCGGTCAGCGCATCGGCGATGTGTTCCAGGGTGGAGAAGTTGATGTGCGAGGTTTCTGGCGAAGCACCCTGAATGACCACGTTCAACCCTTCCTCTTCAGGACCGGAGTATTTCTGCTCCAGTGCCTGTTTGCGGTAGTGATCGATCGCCAGGTTACGCACGATCTGGAACAGATAACTCAATTGAGCCTTGATCGACGACGTGATCGGAGGCGCCGACTGCAGTCGGAAGAACGCATCCTGCACCACATCTTCGGCACGTGATCGGCAGCCGGTAATGCGGGCTGCAATCTTGACCAGAATCAGTCGATTCTCGACGAAGGCCTGAAGTAGCGGTGAATCGCACCTGCTTGTGGATACTTGTTCCGTCATGGAAATCACCTTGCTGCCAATAGGTTAGTGGGACGCCTGGGGACGGGGCCGTCCTACACATCGAGCGACAAATTATGTTGAATGATAATGATTGTCAATTGAGAAAGAGAATTAATGATCCACAACAGTGCGTAATGAGAACTGCGACACGCCGCCGCAGCCCAGCCCCATTGGCGATACAGCCTGCCGACTAATTATTTCAAGACGTCATCCGTTCTCATTGGTGAATGGTTTCGGGTGCAAGAGCCCCGGCCAGACGTATTCCCAAGCCTTGCGTGGTCGGCACAGACCGCGCCCTGCATGCCCCCGAACGGGCGTGACGCAGCAACCCGATTCCACTAGCAAGCCGAATTCAGGCAGGAAACCTCATGACCGACGCGTTCGAACTCCCCAGCACTCTGGTCCAAGCCCTCCAGCGCCGCGCGGCCCTGACGCCGGATCGGCTGGCTCTGCGTTTTCTCGCGGAAACCGAGGAACAGGCTGTGGTGCTCAGTTATCGCGAACTGGACCAGCGCGCACGGACCATTGCTGCTGCGTTGCAAGCCCAGGCCGGATTCGGCGATCGCGCTGTCCTGTTGTTCCCCAGCGGACCGGATTACGTCGCGGCGTTCTTTGGTTGCCTGTACGCGGGCGTGATCGCGGTGCCGGCCTATCCGCCGGAGTCGGCTCGTCGTCATCATCAGGAACGTCTGCTGTCGATCATTGCCGACGCCGAACCCAAGCTGCTGCTGACCAGCGCCGACCTGCGCGACGCCTTGCAGCAGATCGAAGGCGCGCCGCCGTTGCTGTGCGTCGATACGCTCGACAGCGCATTGGCCGAGCGCTGGGTTGAACCGACGCTGCCGCAAGATCACATCGCCTTCCTGCAATACACCTCGGGCTCCACCGCGCTGCCGAAAGGCGTGCAGGTCAGCCACGGCAATCTGGTGGCCAACGAACTGTTGATCCGCCACGGTTTCGGCATTGATGTAAACCCGGACGACGTGATCGTCAGTTGGTTGCCGCTGTACCACGACATGGGGTTGATCGGCGGTTTGCTGCAACCGATTTTCAGTGGCGTGCCGTGCATTCTGATGTCGCCGGCGTACTTCCTCGGTCGGCCATTGCGCTGGCTCGAAGCAATCAGCCAATACGGCGGCACCATCAGCGGCGGCCCGGACTTCGCCTACCGCTTGTGCAGTGAGCGAGTCAGCGAGTCGGCGCTTGAGCGACTCGACCTGAGCCGTTGGCGCGTGGCCTATTCCGGCTCCGAACCGATTCGCCTCGACAGCCTCGAACGTTTCGCCGAGAAATTCGCCGCCAGCGGCTTCAGCGACAGCAGTTTCATGGCCTCCTACGGTCTGGCCGAAGCGACCTTGTTCGTCGCCGGCACGCCGCGTGGCACCGGTATTCCTTCATTGCGCGTGAACGACCAGGCGCTGATGCAAAACCGAGCCGAGCCGGGCGAGGGCAGCCCGATCATGAGTTGTGGTATCAGCCAGCCGGATCACGCGGTGCTGATCGTCGAACCAAACACACTGCAAGAACTCGCCGACAATTCGGTCGGTGAAGTCTGGGCTGCCGGGCCGAGCATCGCCCTCGGCTATTGGCGCAACCCCGAGGCCAGTGCCAAGACCTTCGTCCAACATGCCGGTCGTACCTGGCTGCGCACTGGCGATTTGGGCTTTATGCGCAACGGTGAACTGTTCATCACCGGACGCCTGAAAGACATGCTGATCGTCCGTGGTCACAACCTCTACCCGCAGGACATCGAGCAAACCGTCGAGCGCGAAGTCGAGGTGGTGCGCAAGGGCCGCGTTGCGGCGTTCGCGGTCAGTCACAATGGCGAAGAAGGCATCGGCATTGCTGCGGAAATCAGCCGCAGCGTGCAGAAAATCCTCCCGCCGGAGGCACTGATCAAAGCGATCCGCCAAGCCGTAGCCGAGGCCTGTCAGGAAGCGCCGAGCGTGGTGGTGTTGCTCAACCCCGGCGCGCTGCCGAAGACTTCCAGCGGCAAGCTGCAACGTTCGGCCTGCCGTAATCGTCTGGCGGATGGCAGCCTCGACAGCTACGCGCTGTTCCCGTCGATGGACGCGGCAAGTGCCGAATCGACGATTGAAGTGACTGAGCTTGAAGCACTGATCGGCAAGATCTGGGCCGAGCAACTTAACGTGAAAACCGTCGCTGCCGATGATCATTTCTTCCTGCTCGGCGGCAACTCCATCGCCGCCACTCAAGTAATCGCCCGGGTGCGTGAAGAGCTGGGGCTGGAGCTGAACCTGCGTCTGTTGTTCGAAGCGCCAACCCTGTGCGCATTCGCTGCGGCGGTGGCGCAACAGCAACAGGACGGCGGCAGCGCCCAAGGCGAAATCACCGCTCTGTCGCGTAATGAACCCATGCCGCAATCGCTGGCACAAAACCGTTTGTGGATCACCTGGCAACTCGATCCGCAAAGCAGCGCCTACAACATTCCTGGTGCTTTGCGTCTGCGCGGTGAACTGGACGAAGACGCACTGCGCGCAAGCTTCCAGCAACTGATCGAGCGCCACGAATCCTTGCGTACACGCTTCTTCGAACGCGACGGCGTAGCACTGCAACAAGTCGATGCGGCGGGTGAATTCAACCTGCAACTGATCGACATCAGCGACCTGCCGGCCGCCGAGCGTGAGGCCCGCGCACAACAAATCCGCGAAGACGAAGCCCGCACCCAGTTCGATCTGGAAAAGGGCCCGCTGCTGTGGGTGACGCTGGTCCGCCTCGACGATGAGGATCACCAGTTGCTGGTGACGATGCACCACATCATCGCCGATGGCTGGTCGCTGAACGTGTTGATCGACGAGTTCTCGCGGCTGTATGCCGCCGCGTCCCAAGGTCAGCGAGCAGAACTCGCTGTGTTGCCGACGCAATACGCCGATTACGGCAGTTGGCAGCGTCAGTGGCTGGCGCAAGGCGAGGGCGAGCGTCAGTTGGCTTATTGGAAAAACCAGTTGGGTGATGAGCATCCGACGCTGGAACTGGCCGCCGATCACCCACGCTCTGCCAAACAAACCCACAGCGCTGCGCGCCACACGGTGCGTCTGGGCGTGAGCTTAAGCGATGCAATCCGTCAGACCGCGCAAGCCCATGAATCGACCTCGTTCATGTTGTTGCTCTCGGCATTGCAGAGCCTGTTGCACCGCTACAGCGGTCAGCGTGATATCCGCATCGGCGTGCCCAATGCCAACCGTCCGCGCCTGGAAACCCAGGGCCTGATCGGCTTCTTTATCAACACCCAAGTGCTGCGTGCGCAGATTGATTCGCGCCAGCCTTTCAGCGAACTTCTGGCGCAGACTCGCCAAGCCGCATTCGGCGCGCAGGCGAATCAGGATCTGCCGTTCGAACAACTGCTCGAAGCGTTTCCGCAGGCTCGCGAACAAGGTCTGTTCCAGGTCATGTTCAACCACCAGCAACGTGACTTGAACGCGCTCAAGCGTCTGCCGGGTCTGCTCGCCGAAGAGCTGCCGTGGCACAGCCGCGAAGCCAAGTTCGACCTGCAATTGCACAGTGAAGAAGATCGAAACGGCCGTCTTACCTTGTCCTTCGACTACGCCAGCGAACTGTTCGACGGCGCGACCATCGCGCGTCTGGCCGAGCACTTCACCAACCTGCTGCGTGAAGTCTGCGAACGCCCGCAACAAGCCATCGGTGATCTGCAATTGCTCACCGTCAGCGAGCACGCTCAGCAGAACGACTGGAGCATCGCGCCGTGCGACCCGGCACAACAATGGCTGCCGGAACTGCTCAACGAACAGGCACGCCTGACCCCGGAACGCACCGCGCTGGTGTGGGAGGGCGGCAGCCTCGATTTCGCCGAACTGCATGCGCAAGCCAACCGCCTCGCGCATTACCTGCGCGACAAAGGTGTCGGCCCGGACGTGTGCGTGGCCATTGCCGCCGAGCGTTCTCCGCAACTGCTGATCGGCCTGCTGGCAATCATCAAGGCCGGTGGCGCTTACGTGCCGCTGGACCCGGATTACCCGGCTGATCGTCTGGCCTACATGCTCAGCGACAGCGGCGTCGAATTGCTGTTGACCCAGACCTCGCTGCTTGACCGTTTGCCGGCCAGCGCAGGCGTCAGTGTTATCGCCATGGACGCTCTGCATCTGGAAAACTGGCCGAGTCAGGCGCCGGGTCTGCATCTGCACGGCGACAACCTCGCCTATGTGATTTACACCTCTGGTTCCACCGGTCAGCCAAAAGGCGTCGGCAACACCCACGCAGCGCTGGCCGAACGTCTGCAATGGATGCAGAACAGCTATCGCCTGAACGACAGCGACGTGCTGATGCAAAAGGCGCCGATCAGTTTTGACGTGTCGGTGTGGGAATGCTTCTGGCCGCTGATGACCGGGGCGCGCCTGCTGATTGCAGCTCCCGGCGAACACCGTGATCCGCACCGAATTGCGCAACTGGTTCAAGAGTACGGCGTGACCACGCTGCACTTCGTACCGCCGCTGCTTTCGTTGTTCATCGACGAACCGCTGAGCGCTGAATGCACCAGCCTGCGCCGGGTATTCTCCGGTGGCGAAGCGTTGCCTGCCGAACTTCGCAACCGTGTATTGGCACAACTGCCAGCGGTGCAACTGCACAACCGTTACGGCCCGACCGAAACCGCGATCAACGTCACCCATTGGCATTGCACCACCGCCGATGGTGAGCGTTCGCCGATTGGCCGGCCGCTGGGCAATGTGGTGTGCCGCGTGCTCGACGCCGATCTCAATCCAGTTCCGGCGGGTGTGCCGGGCGAACTGTGCATCAGCGGTATCGGTCTGGCCCGGGGTTACCTCGGTCGTCCGTCGCTGACGGCCGAACGTTTCGTGGTCGATCCGCTGGGTGAAAACGGTGCGCGTCTGTATCGCACTGGCGACCGCGCACGCTGGACTGCCGATGGCGTGATCGAATACCTCGGTCGTCTCGATCAGCAGGTAAAACTTCGCGGCTTCCGCGTTGAACCGGAAGAAATCGAAGCGCGTCTGCTGGCGCAGGACGGCGTCGCCCAAGCCGTGGTGCTGGTGCGCGAAACCGCCGCTGGCGCACAGCTGATCGGCTACTTCACCGCACTCGATGCCAGCGAAGATCAGGACGCGCAAAGCGCTCGTCTGAAACTCGCGCTGGCCGCCGAACTGCCGGAATACATGGTCCCGGCGCAACTGATGCGCCTCGATGCCATGCCGCTGAGCCCGAGCGGCAAACTCGACCGCCGCGCCTTGCCCGAGCCACAGTGGCAGGTGCGCGAGCACGTCGAACCGGTCACCGAGCTGGAGCAGCAAATCGCCGCGATCTGGCGCGAAGTGTTGGGCCTGACGCAAGTCGGTCTGCGCGACGACTTCTTCGCCCTCGGCGGGCACTCGCTGCTGGCCACGCAAATCATTTCCCGCACCCGTCAGGCCTGCGACGTCGAGTTGCCGCTGCGTGCCTTGTTCGAACACAGCGAGCTGGGCGATTTCGCCGAGCAGATTCGTCTGATCCAGGCCAGCGGTCGCACCAACAAACAGCCACCGATCGACAAGGTCGACCGTAGCCAACCGGTGCCGTTGTCCTATTCCCAGCAACGGATGTGGTTCCTCTGGCAGATGGAGCCCGACAGCCCGGCGTACAACGTCGGTGGCATGGCGCGCCTGCGTGGTGTGTTGCATGTCGAGCATTTCGAGGCGGCGTTGCAAGCGCTGATCCTGCGTCACGAAACCCTGCGCACCACGTTCCCGAGCAACGACGGCGTGGCCCGTCAGCAAGTGCATGCGGAAACCGGCGTGCGCATGGGCTGGAAGGATTTGTCGAAACTCGCCGCTGACCTGCGTGAGCAAAAGGTCCAGCAACTGGCTGATGAAGAAGCGCATCAGCCGTTCGATCTGGAAACCGGTCCGCTGCTGCGCGCCTGTCTGGTCAAGACCGCCGAGCACGAGCACTACTTTGTCCTGACCCTGCACCACATCGTCACTGAAGGTTGGGCGATGGATATCTTCGCTCGCGAACTCAGTGCGTTGTACGAAGCATTCGTCGATGACCGCGATTCGCCGCTGGAACCGCTGCCGGTGCAATACCTCGATTACAGCGTCTGGCAGCGCAACTGGCTGGAGTCCGGCGAGCGTCAGCGTCAGCTCGATTACTGGACCGCGCAACTCGGCCGCGAACATCCGCTGCTGGAACTGCCGGGCGACCGTCCGCGTCCTCCGGTGCAAAGCCATCAGGGCGAACTGTTCCGCTTCGATCTGAGCGACGACCTCGCGGCTCGCGTTCGTGCGTTCAATGCGCAAAACGGTCTGACCCTGTTCATGACCATGACCGCCGCGTTGTCCGTGCTGCTTTACCGCTACAGCGGTCAGACCGATCTGCGCATCGGCGCGCCGGTGGCCAACCGTATCCGCCCGGAAAGCGAAGGGCTGATCGGCGCGTTCCTCAATACCCAGGTGCTGCGTTGCCAGCTCGACGGGATGATGTCGGTCGGTGAATTATTCGAGCAGGTGCGTCACACCGTGATCGAAGGCCAGTCGCATCAGGACTTGCCGTTCGATCATCTGGTTGAAGCCTTGCAGCCGCCACGCAGCGCCGCCTACAACCCGCTGTTCCAGGTGATGTGCAACGTGCAGCGCTGGGAATTCCAGCAGAGCCGCATGCTTGCCGGCATGACCGTCGAGTATCTGGCCAACGATGCGCGGGCGACCAAGTTCGACCTGAATCTGGAAGTCACCGACCTCGACCATCGCCTCGGTTGCTGCCTGACGTACAGCACCGATCTGTTCGATGAACCGACCATTGCGCGCATGGCTGGGCACTGGCGCAACTTGCTGGAAGCGCTGATCGCCGATCCGCAACAGCGCCTCAGCGAACTGCCGCTGCTGGATGCGCCGGAGCAACAACAACTGCTCGCCAGCCTCGGTGAGGAACCGGGCGAACATCGCCTTGATCAGTGCATCCATCACCTGTTCGCCGAACAGGCGCTGCTGCGCAAAGACGCGCCAGCGCTGACCTTCGCCGGGCAGACGCTGAGCTACGCCGAACTTGATGCCCGCGCCAATCGTCTGGCCTGGGTGCTGCGCGAGCGTGGGGTCGGGCCGCAAGTGCGGGTCGGTCTGGCGCTGGAGCGTTCGCTGGAAATGGTCATCGGCCTGTTGGCGATCCTCAAGGCTGGCGGTGCTTATGTGCCGCTGGACCCGGAATATCCGCTCGACCGTCTGCATTACATGATCGAAGACAGCCGTATCGGCCTGCTGCTCAGTGATCGTGCGATGTTTGAAACCCTTGGCGATTTGCCGCCGAGCGTGGCGCGCTGGTGCCTGGAAGAGGACAGCGCTGCGCTGGCCAATTACCCGGCGACCGAGCTGCCATTTATCAGTCTGCCGCAGCATCAGGCATACCTGATTTACACCTCGGGTTCGACCGGTAAGCCGAAAGGCGTGGTGGTCTCCCACGGCGAAATCGCCATGCATTGCCAGGCAGTGATCGAGCGTTTCGGCATGCGCCCGGACGACTGTGAACTGCACTTCTATTCGATCAACTTCGACGCCGCCACCGAGCGTCTGCTGGTGCCATTGCTCAGCGGTGCGCAGGTTGTTTTGCGTGCGCAAGGTCAGTGGGATGCCGAGGAAATCTGCGGACTGATCCGTACTCATCGGATCAATGTGCTGGGTTTCACCCCGAGTTATGGCAGCCAGTTGGCGCAATTCCTCGCGACGCAAAACGACACTCTGCCGGTACGGATGATCATCACCGGTGGCGAAGCACTGACCGGCGAACACCTGACGCGGATTCGTGCAGCGTTCAAACCGAGCCTGTTCTTCAACGCCTACGGCCCGACCGAAACCGTGGTCATGCCGCTCGCCAGTCTGGCGCCGGAAATGCTGGAAGAGGGCGCCGCCAGCGTGCCAATCGGCAGCGTGATCGGTGCGCGTGTTGCGTACATTCTCGACGCCGATCTGGCGCTGGTGCCGCAAGGCGCGACCGGTGAGTTGTTCGTCGGCGGCGCCGGTCTGGCGCAGGCCTATCACGACCGCGCCGGCATCACCGCCGAACGATTCGTCGCAGACCCATTCGCTGCCGACGGTGGCCGCATGTACCGCACCGGCGACCTCGTGCGGCAACGCGCCGATGGTCTGGTGGAGTACCTCGGGCGGATCGACCATCAGGTGAAAATCCGTGGTTTCCGTATCGAACTCGGCGAGATTGAAACGTGCTTGCTCGATCACCACTCGATCCGCGAAGCGGTGGTGCTGGCCCTTGATGCGCCAAGCGGCAAACAACTGGTCGGCTATCTGGTGAGCGACGTTGCCGAACAAGGCGAGGCTGAACAGGCTTCACTGCGCGAAGCGCTTAAAGCACACCTGAAGACGCGACTGCCGGACTACATGGTGCCGACGCACCTGATCCTGCTGGCGAGCATGCCGCTGACTGCCAACGGCAAACTCGACCGTCGCGCTTTGCCGGCGCCGGACCCGGAGCTCAACCGTCAGCACTACGTGGCACCGAGCAACGAGATGGAACTGACGCTGGCGCAGATCTGGTGTGAAGTGCTCAACGTCGAACAGGTCGGTCTCAATGACAACTTCTTCGAGTTGGGCGGTGACTCGATTCTGTCGATTCAAGTTGTCAGCCGTGCGCGGCAGCAGGGTATTCATTTCAGCCCGCGTGACCTGTTCCAGCATCAAACCGTGCAGACGCTTGCTGCCGTGGCCAGCCGCACTGAATCGGTCACAGCCGAACAAGGTCTGGTGGCAGGTGATTCGCGTCTGACGCCGATTCAGCACTGGTTCTTCGACACTGAAATTCCTCAGCGTCAGCACTGGAACCAGGCGTTGCTGCTGGAGCCGACCGTCGCGCTTGAACCGCATCGTCTGGAGCAAGCGTTGCTCGCGGTGATTGAACAGCATGATGCCTTGCGCCTGCGTTTCAATGAGGTGAACGGGCAATGGCAAGCGGCGCACCAACCGGTGTCTGAGGTTGCCGTGCTGTGGCAAGTGCAGGTGTCGTCGATGGACAAGTGCGCGGCATTGTTCGCCGATGCCCAGCGCAGTCTTGATCTGCAAGACGGACCGTTGGTGCGTGCCTTGCTGGTCGATGGCCCGGAGGCTCAGCAACGACTGTTTATCGCGATTCACCACTTGGTGGTGGATGGCGTGTCGTGGCGCGTGCTGCTCGATGATTTGCAAACCGTGTACCGCCAACTCGACGCTGACCAAGCGGTGAAACTGCCGGCGAAAACCAGCGCCTTCAAGGACTGGGCCGCACGTTTGCAGGCGTATGCCGGCAGCGAATCCCTGCGTGAAGAATTGAGCTGGTGGCAGACCCAACTGGCCGGGCCGAATGCTGAGCTGCCTTGCGAAAACCCGCAGGGTGGACAGCAAAATCGTCACGCGCAAACCGTCAGCGTGCGCCTCGATGCCGAGCGCACCCGGCAACTGCTGCAACAGGCGCCAAGTGCTTATCGCACGCAGGTCAACGATCTGCTGCTGACGGCGTTGGCCCGCGTGCTGTGCCGCTGGAGCGGTCAGCCATCAGCGCTGATTCAAATCGAGGGCCACGGTCGCGAAACCCTGTTCGACGAGATCGATCTGACCCGCACCGTGGGCTGGTTCACCAGCGCCTATCCATTACGCCTGACTCCGCACAACATCGAAGAAGCCGCCGGGCAGGGCGCTTCGATCAAGGCGATCAAGGAGCAACTGCGCGACGTGCCGCACAAAGGCCTGGGCTATGGCGTGCTGCGTTATCTGGCGGATGACCTTAGCCAGCGAAGCATGGGTGCACTGCCGAATGCGCCGGTCACCTTCAACTACCTCGGCCAGTTCGACCAGAGTTTCGGCAGCGATGCGCTGTTCCGTCCGTTGGACGAACCGGTCGGTGCCGCTCACGATCCGCAGGCACCGTTGCCGAACGAATTGAGTGTCGACAGTCAGGTGTATGGCGGTGAACTGCTGCTGCGCTGGACCTTCAGCGCCGAGCGTTACGACGCGCAAACCATCAACGAACTGGCCGACGCTTACCTCGGCGAACTGCAAAGTCTGATCGAGCATTGCCTGCAAGACGAGGCGGGTGGCCTGACGCCGTCGGACTTCCCGCTGGCCAGACTGACCCAATCGCAGCTCGACGCCTTGCCGGTACCGGCGGCACACATTGAGGATGTTTACCCGCTGACGCCGATGCAGGAAGGCATGTTGCTGCACACCTTGCTCGAACCGGGCACCGGCCTTTACTACATGCAGGATCGCTACCGCATCAACAGCGAACTCGACCCCGAGCGTTTCGCTCAGGCCTGGCAAGCGGTGGTGGCGCGTCACGAAGCGTTGCGGGCATCGTTCTGCTGGAACGTCGGCGAAGACATGCTGCAAGTGATTCACACGCCGGGGCGCACGCCCATCGAATTCCTCGACTGGAGCGCCATCGCCGAAACCGAGCAAGAGCCGAAGCTGCAAGCACTGCTGAAAAGCGAGCGCGAGGCCGGGTTCGATCTGCTCAATCAGGCACCGTTCCACCTGCGTCTGATCAAGGTCGGCGCGGAGCGTTACTGGTTCATGATGAGCAACCACCACATCCTTATCGATGCGTGGTGCCGCTCGCTGCTGATGAACGATTTCTTTGAAATCTACACCGCCCTCGGTGAAGGCCGCGAAGCGCAGTTGGCCGTGCCGCCGCGCTACCGCGATTACATCGGCTGGCTGCAACGCCAGAGCCTGGCCGAAGCGCGCCAGTGGTGGCAGCAGAGCCTGCAAGGTTTCGAGCGCACCACGCCGATCCCGAGCGACCGTCCGTTCCTGCGTGAGCATGCTGGCGAAAGCGGTGGCATGGTCGTCGGCGACCGATACACCCGACTGAGTGTCGAGGATGGCGCTCGTCTGCGTGAACTGGCGCAGGCCCATCAGTTGACCATCAACACCTTTGCGCAAGCCGCTTGGGCCTTGGTACTGCGGCGCATGAGCGGTGATCGCGACGTGCTGTTCGGTGTGACCGTGGCCGGGCGTCCGGTGGACATGCCGGAGATGCAACGCACCGTCGGCCTGTTCATCAACAGCATCGCGCTGCGGGTGAAAATGCCGGCGGACGATCAGCGTTCCAGCGTGCGTCAGTGGCTGAGCGGTTTGCTCGACAGCAACATGCAATTGCGCGAGTACGAATACCTGCCGCTGGTGAACATCCAGGAGCAAAGCGAACTGCCGAAAGGCCAGCCGCTGTTCGACAGTCTGTTCGTGTTCGAAAACGCCCCGGTGGAAGTCTCGGTACTGGACCGTGCGCAAAGCCTCAATGCCACCTCGGATTCCGGCCGGACCCACACCAACTTCCCGTTGACCGCAGTCTGCTACCCGGGCGATGACCTCGGTTTGCACCTCTCCTATGACCAGCGTTATTTCGACGAATCGACGGTCGAGCGCATGCTCGGCGAGTTCAAACGTCTGTTGCTGGCATTGGTCGACGGCTTCCATGGCGACATGGCCGATCTGCCTCTGCTCGGCCATGAAGAACAGGACTTCCTGCTGCACGGCTGCAACCAGAGCGAGCACGATTACCCGCTGGAGCAGAGTTACGTTTCGCTGTTCGAAGCGCAGGTCGCACAACATCCGCAGCGCATCGCCGCCAGTTGCCTCGATCAGCAACTGAGTTATCAGGCTCTCAACCACAACGCCAACCGTCTCGGCCATGCCTTGGTCGCAGCCGGGGTGCGGATGGATGAGCCAGTGGCTTTGCTCGCCGAACGCAACCTCGATCTGCTGGGCATGATCATCGGCAGCTTCAAGGCTGGCGCCGCGTATCTGCCGCTGGACCCGGGCCTGCCGAGTCAGCGTCTGCACCGCATCATCGAACTGAGTCGCACGCCGGTATTGGTTTGCAGCGAGGCTTGCCGGGTACAGGCACAGGCTCTGCTCGATGAGTTCAGCTGCGCCAACCGTCCGCGTCTGCTGGTCTGGGAACAAGTGCAGGCGTTGGCGACGTCGCAGGACAACCCGGGTATTCACAGTGGCCCGGACAATCTTGCGTATGTGATCTACACCTCGGGCTCCACCGGTTTACCCAAAGGCGTGATGGTCGAACAGCGCGGGATGCTCAATAACCAATTGAGCAAACTGCCGTACCTGAACCTGAGCAGCGCTGACGTAATCGCCCAGACCGCTTCGCAAAGCTTCGATATTTCGGTCTGGCAGTTCCTTGCCGCGCCGCTGTTCGGTGCGCGAGTGGACATTGTGCCGAACACCATCGCCCACGATCCGCAAGGTCTGCTGGTGCACGTGCAGGAGCAGGGCATCACCGTGCTGGAAAGCGTGCCGTCGCTGATCCAAGGCATGCTCGCTCAGGAACGTTTGAGCCTGGATGGCCTGCGCTGGATGCTGCCGACCGGTGAAGCGATGCCGCCAGAACTGGCGCATCAATGGCTGCTGCGTTATCCGGACATCGTTCTGGTCAACGCCTACGGCCCGGCGGAATGCTCGGATGACGTGGCATTCTTCCGCGTCGATCTGGCCTCGACTCGCGGCAGCTATTTGCCGATTGGTACGCCAACCGACAACAATTTGCTGTACCTGCTCGACGGTGCGCTGGAGTTGGTGCCGCTGGGCGCAGTCGGTGAGTTGTGCGTGGCCGGTACGGGCGTCGGTCGCGGTTATGTCAGCGATCCGTTGCGCACCGCGCTGGTGTTTGTACCGAACCCGTTCGGTGCGCCGGGCGAGCGCCTGTATCGCACCGGTGATTTGGCGCGGCGTCGCAGTGACGGCGTGCTGGAATATGTTGGCCGGGTCGATCATCAAGTGAAGATTCGCGGTTACCGGATCGAACTGGGTGAAATCGAAGCGCGTCTGCACGAACAACCGGAAGTCCGCGATGCGGCGGTCGGCGTGCAGGAAGGCGTCAATGGCAAGCACCTCGTCGGTTATCTGGTGGCTGCCGACTCCGCGCTTAATCCGGGCGAACGTCTGGAGCGGATCAAACAACGCCTGCGCGCTGAACTGCCGGAATACATGGTGCCGCTGCACTGGTTGTGGCTGCAGCAACTGCCGCTCAACGCCAACGGCAAACTGGATCGCAAGGCCTTGCCGGCGCTGGAGATCGGTCAGTTGCAGAGCCAGGATTATCTGGCGCCGCGCAATGAGCTGGAGCAGAACCTGGCGGATATCTGGGCCGAGGTGCTGAAGGTCGAGAAGGTCGGCGTGCGCGACAACTTCTTCGAACTGGGCGGTCATTCGTTGCTGGCCACGCAGATTGCGTCGCGGGTGCAGAAAACCCTGCAACGCGATGTACCGTTGCGGGCGATGTTCGAGTGCAGCACGGTGGAGGAACTGGCCGAGTACATTGAAGGGCTGGCGGCCAGTGATATTACCGAGGACAAGGTTGATCGGCTGAATGACCTGATGGCGGAGCTGGAGGGGCTTTAACTTTCTGCGGTCTTACTGGCCTCATCGCGGGCAAGCCCGCTCCCACAGGGTTATGGGGTGAACACAGAACCTGTGAACACCACCGACCACTGTGGGAGCGGGCTTGCCCGCGATGGCGTCAATGAAATCAGCAAAAATCACCCTGTACATCTGCGTACATTTCCAAGGTTGACGATCCACAACCGGCAGCTCAGTCTGCCGGTTGTGTTTTTCTCCCGAGAGGTGGTCGATGCCTTTACTCACGATTGACGGACAAGCGCTGCACTACACAGATCAAGGCACCGGCCCGGCCGTGTTGCTGGCTGGCAGTTATCTGTGGGATCAGGCCATGTGGGCACCCCAGATCGCCGCGCTGTCGGCGCATTACCGGGTGATCGCGCTGGATCTCTGGGGTCATGGCCAATCAGGGCCGCTACCCGAAGGCACCACATCACTCGACGACATTGCACGGCAGGCGCAAGCCTTGCTCGATCATCTGGAGATCGACCGGGTCACGCTGGTCGGTTTGTCGGTCGGCGGCATGTGGGGCGTGCGGCTGGTACTGTCGGCACCGCAACGAATCAACGGTCTGGTGCTGATGGACACCTATGTCGGTGTCGAGCCGGAACCGACTCGTCAGTATTACTTCTCGCTGTTCAAGCAGATCGAAGACAGTGGCGCGATCGTCGAGCCGCTGCTCGACATCGTGGTGCCGATTTTCTTCCGTCCGGGCATCGATCCGCAGTCGGCGCTGTATCAGGATTTTCGCGCGAACCTCGCGGCGCTGCCGTCCGAGCGCTTGCGCCAAAGCATCGTGCCGATGGGCCGGATAACGTTCAGTCGGGATGATTTGTTGCCGCGTCTGGGCGAATTGAACCCAGCGACCACGTTGGTGCTGTGTGGCGATCAGGACAAACCACGGCCACCGTCGGAAGCGCAGGAAATGGCTGAGCTGATCGGTTGCCCGTGCGTGCTGGTGCCGGAGGCGGGGCATATCTCCAGTCTGGAGAACCCGGAGTTTGTTACCGAGGTGTTGTTCACCTTTCTTAGCGAGCGCAACCGGATCACCGAGTAATCGTTCTTCGCGAGCAAGCTCGCTCCCACAAGGATTACGCATAACCTGTGGGAGCGAGCTTGCTCGCGAAGGGGCCGGCCGGGTTATTTAGGTCCGAGAATCTTCGCCAATTTGTCCGGCGAAGGCGCGCCCTGCTGTTGTTGCAGTTCACCCTTTTCATCCAGATAGAAGATCGCCGGCGTCGCTTCCAGATCGAGGTCCTGCATCAACTGCATGTTCGCTGCGAGTTTGGCCTGCACCGCCGCAGGAATGTCTTTCAACGGCTTGAGCGTGCTGGCCTTGCCAGCCTTTTCGTGCTCTTCCAGGGCCTTGGCCGGGTCTTTGGCGGCCAGCAACGCAGCAGATTTGGCCGGGCTGTCCTCGCGGATGATCCCGACCATGATGTGCCGCAACTGCACTTTGCCGGACTTGACCCATGGCCGCGCCTGTTCCCAGAACATGTTGCAGTACGGGCAGTTCGGATCACTGAACAGGTACACGGTGCGCGGCGCATCCTTGTTACCGTCCTGAATCCAGTCGCTCGCATCGAACTTGGCCCAGACTTCCTTGGCCATCGGCGCGTAGACCAGTTTCTGCAACGGCTCGCTGCTCAGGTCCTTGCCGTCGGCGTCGTACAGGTTGCCGAGCAGCACATGCTTGCCATCGGGCGTCAGGTACAGCGCCATGCCACGGTTCTGATACTGCGCCGCGTAACCGCGCAGACCGTCCGGGGCATCGAACTGGCCGACGATTTTTGCGCCCTTGGCTTCGATCTGTTTGATCGCGGCAGGCAATTCTTCAGCGGCCTGTACCGACGGCAAGTGCAGCAGGGCAGTGCCCAGGGTCAGCGTCAGCAGGTGGCGGAGGCGGGGCATGGCAATTTCCTTGAGGAGGCGGCCGGTACGGCGCTCGGATTCTGATTGGAATTAGGGACGTCGAAGGCTTCCAGGGCACGGGCCAGGCTGGCATTCGACAGTTCGCCCAGGTGGCTGCTCAGCAAGCGACCCTCAGGGCTATAGAACAGCGTAGTCGGTAGCGCCATGGAACCCACGGCCTGACCCAGTCGGCCGCCGCGATCGAACAACACGTTGTTCAGGCTCAGGCCCTGGGTTTCGAGAAAGGTCGCCACGCTTTGCATGCTTTCGGCCTGATTGACGAACAGGAACGTCAGGTCCGGGCGTTGTTGCTGGGCGCTTTCAAGCACCGGCATTTCACGTCGGCACGGCGGACACCAGGTCGCCCACAGGTTGATCACCAACGGCCCGCCCTGATAGTCGCTGAGTTTTATCGACTCGCCGGCGGCGTTGCGCAGATCGATCTCCGGCAGGCGCGTACCTTGTTCGTAAATGTTCAGCGACAGGCTCGCAAACACCCAGAATGCCAGACCGCTGGCCACGCCAAACCCCAAGGGACGGCGCAGTCCTGGCCGACGCCAGCCACGGTAGAAAGCTGTCAGCAGCAATACGATCACCCCCGGCCAGGCGAGGAAGCCACCGTCGCGCAGGTCGATGATCTGCCACGGCTCGTTGCGATAGTGGCCCCAGTAAAGGGCGACGAACGCGATACGCGCCGCGAGCAGGCCGATCAGGAACAGCGTGAACAGCGCCGACTCGGGGTTATCGCCGCCGCGCTTGGCGACCCGCCAGCCGACAAAGGTCGCCAGCGCCAATGCACTGATCAGCAGCAGGTGGTTAAGCGCGATGGCAAAGGTGCCGAGGGTGAAAGTCAGCATTAACGAGCGTCTCGGGTAGTGGTCCAGCGTTGCAGAAAGGTATCGGCATCGACTTCGCCGGTGATGCGCTGGCTGCGTCGTTCTTCACCGTCGCCACCGATCCAGACGAAACTCGGCGGTCCTGGCACTTTATAGCGGCTCAGCAGTTCACGGCTGGCGGCATCGTCAGCGGTCACGTCGAGACGCAATAAACGAACGTCGCTCAGCGCTTGCATGACCTTGTCTTTGCCAAAAACCTGTTTCTCCATGACTTTGCACGACACACACCAATCGGCGTAGTAATCGAGCATGACCCACTGGCCCTGAGCCTTGGCGGCGTCGAGTTCACGTTGCAGCGCGGCCGGGTCCTTGATCGTGGTGAAGGCGTCGTGACCTTCTGCAGTCGGTGCGCCGGTACGTCCAGCGCTGTAGACCTGCAATGGCTGATACGGGTCGTCACTGCCACCCGCTGCACCAACCACCAACAGGCTGCCCCACAAACCGAGCAACACCGCAGTGGCACCGAACATCTGCGCAACACGGCCAAAGCCTTCGGACTGTTTCCAGGCGCAGTAAGCGGCGATCAGCAGCAGAGCGCCGCACAGACCGAGCCACAGCGAAGCGTCCAGCACCGGGCGCAACATCAACAGCGCGGTGGCGAGGAACAGGAAACCGAATACACCTTTAAGCAGGTTCATCCAGGCGCCGGGTTTAGGCAGGAAGCGGTTGCCAACCGTCACCAGTAGCAACAGCGGGACACCGATGCCGATGCCCAGCGAGAACAGAATCAAGCCACCGTGCAGCGCATTGCCGCTCTGCGCGATGTACAACAGCGCACCAGCCAGTGGCGCGGTCATGCACGGGCCGACCAGCAGGCCGGACAGCGCGCCAAGCACGCCGGCACCGATCAGGCTGCCACCGCTGCGACTGCGCGAAGCGTGCTCGAGTCGGTCACGCAATGCTGTGGGCAATTGCAGCTCGAAGAATCCGAACATCGGCAACGCCAGCACCACGAACACCGCGGCGAAGGAACCGAGCAGCCATGGGTTCTGCAACCACGCTTGCAGGTTCGCACCCAACAGAGCCGCGATGACACCCATCGCCGCATACACCAGCGCCATGCAGATCACATAGCTGCTGGCCAGCGCAAAACCGCGACGCGGCGTGGCACCGCTACCGACAATCATGCCCGCCAGAATCGGCAACATCGGCAGGGTGCATGGAGTGAAGGCCAACAGCAAGCCAAGGCCGAAGAACACCAGCAGGCTCCAACCTAATGCGCGCTGTTGCAGACCGCTGGCGAGGGCTTGATCCGGTGCTTCATTTGTATTTGCGGTCGGTGACGCCTGACCGCCCAGATCGATGACCCGGGTTTGCGGCGGATAGCACAGGCCCGCATCGGCGCAGCCCTGATAGCTGACTTTGATCTGGCCACTGGCATTGGCCGGAATTTTCACTTCCAGACCTTGGCGATAGACCGGTTGTTCGCCGAAGAACTCGTCACTGTGCGACTCGCCTTCGGGCAAGGCAGGCTGCTGCGCTGCGCTCAGGCCGTCGAACTTCAGACGTTTCTGGTACAGGTAATAGCCATCGGCAATCTGCCAGAACAGTTGGGTCTCACCGGACTCCAGACGTTCGTTGGTAAGAACGAACGCCTTGTCGACCGGCAGAAACTCCGGTTTCGAATCGAATGGATTGTTCCCGGCCTGAGCCAGGCTTGAAATCAGCAGTGCAAACAAAAGAAAAAAACGACGCATGGAGGAGCCTTGTCCCTGTGCAATTGAGGTGCACAGTGGCGGGCGGCGATTAACGAGTGATTAACCGCACCCTGCAGGATGTCGACCCGGGAAGGCCGACGTCGGAGCACTGGACCTTGTTGATGTTCTCAGCCCTTCAGCAGCCCGGGCCAAGAGGTTTCGGAGATTGTATACGGGCCAAATAGTTTTTTCGCACCTTGTTCATATCGCAGGTACTGATTGTCGTTGAGAAAGATATAGAAGTAAGTGTCGAGCGTCGGGTAATCGTTAAGTACCGCGGTCATCATGCGACCTTCGTACTGTTCCAGTTCCGACCAAGGCGAGTTTTTGAGTGGCAGTACTTCAAGTTTTTTTGAGTAAATATCGTAAATCAGATAGTTTCCGTCATTCAGTAATACCCAGTATGTTTCCTTCTGTGCAGAGCTCTCACTCCACATGACGCCGACGACTTTATAGAAGTAAGGAAGTAGCGGTGCCCACATCGACTGGGCGACGGAATTTTTGGAAAGTGCTTTGTCGGATTTTTGGCTGAATTCGCAGACTGATGGAGTATCACCCTCGTCGTAGAACAGCCAGAGTGTGTCAATGCCACCGTTCCAGCTGGCAGTCGTTGTGGTGAAGCCGAAACGCAGATCGGCGGCAGGTTTGTCGAAACCTTCCCATTTGCCATCAAGAAATTTTGGGAAGCCGGGAAGGACTTTATTGTCCTCGATATCGAAGCGGGAATAAGTGTTTTTCTCTTTGAAGAAAAAATAAATCCGATCAGGGCCTTGGCGCCAGTCAACGGCAGTAAAGTTTTTAGTCGCGGTCATATTAGTGTTCTTTAGGTGTAAGTTGGTTTTAATTGGTTAGTTTGTATCGCCTGGCAAGGTTAGTGTTGGGTGTTTTGCTTGTATAGTTTAATGGTGTTTGGTTATGTTTCTTTTTGGTGGTTGTATTGTTTGTCTGTTGTTAGTTGCTGTGGTTGTTTAAGCAAATCAGCAGAAACTGAATCTCGTCTGCCGCAAGCGTTGTCGCCCTGCCATAATTGCGGCTTAATCCTGCTCTGTTTGACTCACCTTTTTTCTCAGGGAACCGCCATGCACGTACTGGTTTGCGAAGACGATGAGTTGATTGCCAGTGGAATCGTCGCCGGGCTGACGGCTCAAGGCTTGACGGTCGAACACGTCAATACCGCCTCGAAGGCGCGGGCGATGCTCAAGGTTGCTGAATTTGACGTGATGGTGCTCGATCTCGGTCTGCCCGATGAAGATGGGCTCAAGCTGTTACAACAGTTGCGTCAGAGTGGCCTGGAGATTCCAGTGCTGATTCTGACCGCGCGCGATTCGGTCACCGACCGCGTTGATGGCTTGCAGGCCGGTGCCGACGATTACCTGTTGAAGCCGTTTGATCTGCGTGAGCTGTTTGCCCGTCTGCAAACCCTGTTGCGACGGGTGGCTGGGCGTAGCGTCAATCTGATCGAACACGGCGCGCTGACCTACGACCCGAGCAGCCGCGAAACCATGCTCGCCGGGCAACCGATCGACTTGTCTCGCCGCGAACAATCGTTGTTGCAGGCTTTGTTGCATAACCGTGGCCGCGTGCTGTCCACCGAGCAATTGAAGGACAGCGTCTATGGTTTCAACGACGAACTGGAGAGCAATGCGCTGAACGTGCATATCCATCACCTGCGCAGCAAACTCGGCAAAGGCATTGTTGAAACGGTGCGCGGTCTTGGCTATCGCCTTGGTCCGGCCGACGGTGGAGAACAGAACAAGTGATGAGCCTGCGTCTTCGTCTGAGTCTGACCCTCGGCGCCGCGTTCGCGCTGATCTGGGCTCTGGCAGCAGCCTGGATGCTCAGCGACCTGCGCAATCAGATGATGTTTTCCCTCGACCAGCGTCTGGTGGCTTCGGCGCGCATGGTTGCCGGGTTGCTGGAGCAATTGCCGGCGCTGCCGAGCAAGGGCGAGGGCACCCATTTCAGTGCTGAACAACTGAATGTTCCCGGTGGCATGGCCTGTCAGGTCAGCTCGTTGCGCGGGGAAATTCTCGCCCGCAGTCACAGCAGTCCCGAGCAAACTCTGGAAGCCGAAAAAATGGGCTTCCACGATCAGATGATCGATGGCGCGCCGTGGCGCAGCTTCACCCTGGCGCGGGGCGATGTGCGGATTACCACGGCGGATCGACAGATCGAGCGCGAGGCGCTGAACATGTCTATTCTGCTGGCGGCCTCGGTGCCGGTGGGCGTGGCGTTGCTCGGCTGCCTGTGCCTGTTGTGGCTGGGCATCGGTCAGGGGCTGGCGCCTTTGAACCGCTTGCGCGAAGCCCTGATGCGGCGCAATGCCGATTCGCTGGAACCGCTGCAGTTGCAGTCGTTTCCCAGCGAACTGAAGCCGTTGCTCGACACGCAGAATCAACTGTTCCAGCGCATCGGCAAGACCATCGAGCGCGAGCGTCGGCTGACCGGCGACGCCGCGCACGAACTGCGCAGCCCGCTGACGGCGATCAAAACCCACCTGCAAGTGGCGCGGATGACCGAAGGCAGTGTCCGCGATCAATCCTTGGCACGGGCCGAGGAGGGCGCCGACCGCTTGCATCGTACGCTTGAGCAATTGTTGTTGCTGGCGCGGGTCGAGGGCAGCCTGTCGTTCGATGACGGTGCGCAATGCAGCGCCGAGCAAGTGGCGAAACTGGCGATTCAGGATGCCGCTGGCGGTGAGCGCCAACGGATCAAATTGCACCTGCCGACAACGCCTTCCGACGCACCGCTGCAAATGCCGGCCGTGCTGTCGATTGCCGCGTTACGCAATCTGCTCGACAACGCCTTGCGCCATACCCCGGCGGATGGCGCGGTGGAATTGAGTCTGGAAACCATCGGCGATCGTGCACGCTTTATCGTGCGCGATCATGGCCCGGGTATTGCGCCGGACGATTTGCAGCATCTGACCCAACGTTTCTGGCGCAATGGGCAAAGCACCGGTTGCGGTCTGGGTCTGGCGATTGTGCAGGCGATTGTCCAGCGCTGTGCCTGCACGCTGCATTTCGACAGCCGTCCGGACGGCTTGCGCGTCGAACTGAACATGCCGTTGCAACCCATCTAATCCCCACCCCCGATCCTTGTGGGAGCGAGCTTGCTCGCGAAGACGTCCTGTCAGTCGATATTGATGTTGGCTGACCCAACGCTTTCGTGAGCAAGCTCACTCCTACAAGGGATCTATGTTGTGGCACATCAAATGTAACTTCTCTCCATTAGTTTTTCCGCGTTCACGGCGTTATGGTCGCGTCAGCTTTGACTCAATGGATTGAGGGGACAGCGCCATGGAAGCACCCATCTGCATTAGCCCGGCCAGACCGGCCGACGCCGGTATCATCAGCCGCATCATCGAACGTTCCATCCGTGTCGGTTGCGTGCTCGATCACCGCAATGATCCGCAACTGGTCAGCCTTTGGGTTCTGCGCCAGTCGGCCGATCTGATCAGCGCGCGTCTCGCCGACCCTCACGTTTATTTAAATATCGCCTTGTTGCATGACAAACCGATCGGTGTCGGCATGGCCACAGCCAATGGCGACATCACCTTCTGTCATGTCCAGCCGGAATGGTTTCGCCGTGGTGCCGGACGTGCCTTGATCGCCGATCTCGAGGGCTGGCTGCGGATTCGCGGCGTGCCCCATGCAAGCCTTGCGAGCACCCGTGCAGGCGCGGCGTTTTATCGTCGTCTGGGGTATCGCGAGTCAGCGCAACCGGTCACCCACGAAGGCTTGGCGCGTGTCTTGATGCACAAGCCGTTGTCATCGCCCGACTGACAACTCGATCAAGGGTCTAAATCCTCGACCCGCTTAAGCGTTTCCAGAACAGGAAAACCTGCATGTGCGCCCCGTGACCGGAACGCGCACCTGCCCGGTGTGCAGTTTTGGTCACTATCCATAGCGTATTGAGGGTCGAGAGATGTCAGTCGCCACCAGCCTTATCGAAGAATCGTCGGCCCGGATTACCGCGCCGGCGGAAACGCTGTATCAGTTCAATGAATCGCCGTTGCTGGCCCGTCAGAGTCAGCAGGAATCCAATGCCCGCAGCTATCCACGGCGCATTCCGCTGGCGCTCAAACGCGCCAAGGGTTTGTACGTCGAAGACGTTGAAGGCCGTACCTTCATCGACTGCCTGGCCGGTGCCGGTACGTTGGCGTTGGGGCATAACCATCCGGTGGTGATCGAGGCGATCCAGCAAGTGCTGGCCGATGAGCTACCGCTGCACACCCTCGACCTGACCACGCCGGTCAAGGATCAGTTCGTTCAGGATCTGTTCGGTCTGCTGCCAGCGGCATTGGCTGCTGAAGCGAAAATCCAGTTCTGCGGCCCGACCGGTACCGATGCCGTCGAAGCTGCACTGAAACTGGTGCGCACCGCGACCGGTCGCAGCACCGTGTTGTCGTTCTCCGGTGGTTATCACGGCATGAGCCAGGGCGCATTGAGCCTGATGGGCAGTCTGGGGCCGAAAAAGCCATTGGGCGCGTTGCTCAGCAACGGCGTGCAATTCATGCCATACCCTTACGACTACCGTTGCCCGTTCGGCCTCGGCGGTGCGGCCGGGGTGAAGGCCAACCTGAGTTATCTGGAAAACCTGCTCAACGACCCGGAAGCTGGTGTGCAATTGCCGGCGGCAGTGATCGTCGAAGCGGTGCAGGGCGAGGGCGGGGTGATCCCGGCAGACATCGAGTGGCTGCGCGGTTTGCGCCGGATCACCGAGAAGGCTGGTGTGGCGCTGATCGTCGACGAGATTCAAAGCGGCTTTGCCCGCACCGGCAAAATGTTTGCCTTTGAACATGCCGGGATCATCCCTGACGTGGTAGTGCTGTCCAAGGCCATCGGTGGCAGCCTGCCGCTGGCGGTAGTGGTTTATCGCGACTGGCTCGACACCTGGCAACCGGGCGCACACGCCGGGACTTTCCGTGGCAACCAGATGGCGATGGCTGCCGGTTCTGCGGTGATGCGTTATCTGGTCGAGCACAAGGTCTGCGAACACGCAGCCGCCATGGGCGAACGCCTGAGCGAGCACTTGCACATTCTGCAGCGCGACTTTCCGCAACTGGGCGACATTCGGGGTCGTGGCCTGATGCTCGGCGTCGAACTGGTCGATCCAAGCGGCACGCCGGACGCCCTCGGTCATCCGCCAGCATTTGCCCGTCTGGCGCCGCTGGTGCAGCGCGAATGCCTCAAGCGCGGTTTGAT
This sequence comes from Pseudomonas sp. McL0111, assembly GCF_052567255.1. Lineage (NCBI taxonomy): Bacteria > Pseudomonadati > Pseudomonadota > Gammaproteobacteria > Pseudomonadales > Pseudomonadaceae > Pseudomonas > Pseudomonas sp. McL0111. The sequence continues at coordinate 3,574,796 of NZ_CP199585.1, forward strand.
TCTGGAGCTGGGTGGCCGTCATGGCGCGGTGGTGCGATTCCTGCCGCCGCTGGTAATCACCGCTGTGGAAATCGACCGCGTTGCCGAGATCTTTGGCCGTGCGCTGATTGCCGCAACGGCGGCGGTGTAAATTTTTCGCCGTCTCGAACGTTCCTTCTACATACCCGGCTGCACCCCGCGTGCAGCCTACCCTTACAGCGATGGAGAACCAGCATGACGTCAGTATTCGACCGCGAGGACATCCTCTTTCAGGTCGTGGTCAACCACGAAGAGCAGTACTCGATCTGGCCGGACTACAAAGCCGTACCAGAAGGCTGGCGCACCGTGGGCAAGAGCGGCCTGAAAAAGGAATGCCTGGCCTACATCGAAGAAACCTGGACCGACATGCGCCCGCTGAGCCTGCGTCAGAAGATGGAAGCTCAGGCTGCTCACTAAGCTGGCAGCCAAAGAAAACCCGCTGAACCGGTGATGGTCAGCGGGTTTTTTCATGCCTGGCATTTGTGTTGCCTGTTATGGCCTCATCGCGAGCAGGCTCGCTCCCACATTGGATCTGCGTTGCTCATAAAACCCTGTGGGAGCTAGCCTGCTAGCGATAAACGATCATTCGGTCTCAAGCCCCGCTCAAACCTTTCAATCTCGCCGTCAGTTGCTTCAAGTCAACCGGCGTCCACTCAGCATCAGCAACAGGCTCCCACATTGGATCTGCGTTGCTCATAAAACCCTGTGGGAGCTAGCCTGCTAGCGATAAACGATCACTCGGTCTCAAGCCCCGCTCAAACCTTTCAATCTCGCCGTCAGTTGCTTCAAGTCAACCGGCGTCCACTCAGCATCAGCAGCAGGCTCTTACATTGGATCTGCGTTGCTCATAAAACCCTGTGGGAGCTAGCCTGCTAGCGATAAACGATCACTCGGTCTCAAGCCCTGCTCAAACCCTTGAGCACCCGTTGTCTTTCAATCTCGCCGTTAGTTGCTTCAAATCTTCCGGCGTCCACTCAGCATCAGCAGCAGGCTCCCACATTGGATCTGCGTTGCTCATAAAACCCTGTGGGAGCTAGCCTGCTAGCGATAAACGATCACTCGGTCTCAAGCCCTGCTCAAACCCTTGAGCACCCGTTGTCTTTCAATCTCGCCGTTAGTTGCTTCAAATCTTCCGGCGTCCACTCAGCATCAGCAGCAGGCTCCTACATTGGATCTGTGTTGCTCATAAACCTCTGTGGGAGCTAGCCTGCTAGCGATAAACGATCACTCGGTCTCAAGCCCCGCTCAAACCCTTGAGCACCAGATCCACATTCCCCTCAAGCTCCGCCACCGGGTCCTCGGCATCGGTGCTCAGCACCAGCAACCGACTGCCCGATTCGGCAATCGCCGCTTTCACTGCATCCGATGGCTGACGATGATGCAGCACCACCGCCACGTCGTTGTCCTTCAATGTCGCCGTCAGTTGCTTGAGTTCTTCTGGCGTCCACTCGGCATCCGGCCGCGCATCCTGGCCAATCAGCTCCAGATTGAGACTGCCGATCAGATAACCAAAGTGATCGCTCAAGCTCATCACGCTCAGATTGTCGGCACTGGCCAGACGCGCTTCGCTGTCGGCGCTGAGTTTCAGCAAGCGCTGTTTCAGTGTCGCCAGATTGGCTTCGATCTTCGGCTTGGCCGCTGGCGCCAGACGCACCAGATCCGCCGCCATCACGTCGGCCATGCGCCCCATGTTGTTGCTCGCCAGCCACGGCTGACTGTTCAAGCCATCGACCTTGAGTCCCGGCTGCACGGCGATGCCAGGCAGGGCGCCATCGACCGGGCGGGCAGCATCGACTTCGACGATGCGGATATTGCTGCGACGGCTGATCGGGTACAGCGGATCATCCGCCCACAGCGAGCGCACGCCGATCACCGCGTCGGCGCCGGTCGCCAGTTTGCTCAGTGCCGGAGCGCCGCGACCGGTGAAATACGCGGTCTGGCGACTGCCCGGCAGATTCGCCGGCGCCGCACGTTCCAGGCTGACATCGGTGCCTTTGAGCAGCACTTCGCCCAGGCCATAAGTAATCGGCAACGAAGCCAGCACCCGCAGTGGTTTCGCGTTTTCGGCGGCCATCAATGGCGCGCAGACTACGCCGCACAGGGCCATGGCCAGGGTCAGTTTTCGCAGAGAGAAAGCCATTTATCCAAGATTCCCTTTGAGGCTGGGGACCACACCGCGCGCGATGGCGGCGAGAGCGAAAGCGATGCCGGCGACCAGAATGATCGCGGCGCCGGACGGGATCGGCAGATCGAAGACGATGGGCGCGAGAATCCCGCACAGGGTGCTGACCGTGGCGATCAGCACCGAACACCAGAAGAAACCCTTGAGCGACTGGCTGAGCAAGCGTGCCGCCGCTGCCGGAATCACCAGCAGCGCGCCCACCAGAATTGCACCGATGACCTTCACTGCGGCGACGGTGATCAGCGTCACCAGAATCACGAACAGATAGTCCAGAGTCTTCACCGCCACACCGCGCACCGCCGCCAGTTGCGGGTTGAAACTGGCGAGCATGATCCGGTTGTACAACGGCAGCGCCAGCGCCATGACCAGCGAACCGACGATGGCCAGCACCAGCAGGTCGTTACCGTTGACGGTCAGCACTGAGCCGAACAGCACGTTTTCCAGAATGTGCACGTTGATCTTGCCGGCCAGAATCAGCAGCAGGCTCGCGCCCAATGCCAGCGATACCGAGAGGAACACACCGATCAATGTGTCCGGCGCCAGTCCGGTACGATTGCGCAGGTAATTAAGCAGAATGCCGAACAGCAGGCAGTAACCGAACAGGCTGCCGTACGGCCCGGTGTAGGGTTCGCCGAGCAGAATGCCGATGGCCACACCGGTCAGTGCCGCGTGACCGACCGCTTCGGAGAAAAACGCGAAGCGCTTGACCACCACCAGTGTGCCGAGACCGCCGAGCACCGGGCCGATCAGCAGGCCGGCGAGCAGCGCGTTGACCACAAAGCCGTAGGCCAGCGCTTCCGGCAGGTAACCCGACGAGGCCCAGCCCTGGACCATCAAACGAAAGGCTTCATAACTCATCAGGCAGCGCTCCGTGGATGGGTCGAGAACAGCGACAGCAAGCGTTCCGGAGTCAGTGCCAGTTCTGGCGTGGTCTCGAACAGCACGCGGCGATTGAGGCCGGTCACCCGGTTGGCCAGACGTTTCACCGCTTCCAGATCGTGTTCGATCCACAGCACGGTGATGCCCGCCGCCCGCCAGTCATTGAGCAGGCGTTCGAACACCTGAATCCCGGCTTCGTCGAGGGCCGACATCGGCTCGTCGAGGACCAACAGTTGCGGCGCCGGAATCAGGCCCTGCGCGAGCAATACGCGTTGGCGTTCACCACCGGACAGCGCACCCATGCGCCGTTTGCGCTTGTCTTGCATGCCGACCCGCTCCAGCGCGTCACCGATGGCGCCGGCGTAGTGCTTGCTCAAGCCAAGAAAGGCCGGGCGGCGCTGACACATCGCCGCCATGAAATCGTCGACGGTCATCGGCAAACCGCGATCAAACTCCAGCGCCTGCGGCACATACCCGATGATCCCCGGTTCGCCGGGCCATTGCAGGCTCAAGCGACCCTGATGTGGCATTTGTCCGAGCAGGGTCTTGATCAGCGAACTCTTGCCGCCGCCATTCGGCCCGACCAGCGCGTGCACACTGCCGGGCTGCACCTGAAAGGTGACCTGGTCGAGAATCGTCGTGCGCCCCAGCGTCAGGCAAACGTTGGAGAAATCCAGAGTCGGCCCCAAAACCTGTGGGAGCGAGCTTGCTCGCGAAAGCGGAGTCTCGTTCAAAGGTGATGGTGACTGACTTGACGTCTTCGCGAGCAAGCTCGCTCCCACAGGGACGTTGGTGTTGTCCGGGATTAGGGTTTCTCTGGAAGTCATGCGCCGGACTCCTGAATCGCCCGCACCACGGTGTTGAGGTTGCCGGTCATTTCCTTTTCGTACTTGTCGGCGGTGTATTCGCCGTAGGAGATGTGCGACAGCGGATACAGCTTCACGCCCGACTCACGCTGGATGGTTTCGACGTAGGTGGACGGGAAGTCCATCTCCGAGAAAATCACCTTCACATCGAGTTCGCGCAGTTGGTCGATGGTCTTTTTCAACTGGCTCGGACTCGGCTCGATGCCGTGGGCTGGCTCCACCACCGCGGTGACTTCCAGGCCGAATTCACGCAGCAGATAGTCGTACGCCGCGTGCACCGTGGCGACGCGCAACTCGGCATTCGGCGCCTGCGTCAGTTTTGCCAGTGCATCAGCGCGCATCTGCCGTAGACGTTTGCCATAGGCGCGGGCGTTCTGCGTGTAGGTCTTGGCGTTGTCCGGATCAAGCTTGCCCAGTTCGCGGGCAATGTTGTTGACCTGGGCAATCGAAGCGCTGATCGACAGGAACGTATGCGGGTTGACCACTTTGCCAGCCCCGCGCGCGGCAACGCCGGTGGCGGCCAGCAACGGCACGTTTTCGTTGGCTTCGATGGTCTTGATGTTCGGCGTTTCGCTGGCGGCGATCATGCGGTCGGCGAAGTCGTCATGGCCGACGCCGTTGAGCACGATCACATCCAGCCCGCTGATGCGCTTGATGTCTTCGGCACGAGGCTCGTAGGCGTGCGGGTTGAACCCGGCGGGAATCAGCGGCACCACATCGGCCTTGTCGCCGACGATGTTCGCCACATAGCTGTAATAAGGATGCAGGGTGATGCCGATGCGCAAGCGTTTGGCGGGGTCGGCGCTGGCCAACGGACTCAGCAGACAGGTGCACAAACCAACCAGCAGCAGGCGCAGAAACGGACGACGAGGAGATGAAATAGACATGGGCAAGCGGTCTTCTCTCGGGTGAAGGCGAAGGTTCAGTGGCGATGTTCGCGGGTAACCCCGGCATCGAATTGCGCGACGATCTGCTTCCAGCCGGCAGCGGACAGCACGGCGTCGGTCAGATCGGAGGGCACCTGAAGATCGGCATTGCGGTTGAGCCAGATGTCCGGTGCGGCGTGTTCATCGGCACTCACGCGCATCAGGAACGAGCCGGCGACGGCGGGCGACTGGCTGTGCCCGAAGTAGCTGGTATCGGCAATCAACTGCCAGACATGGCCGCCACGGCTGACCGAACTGGCATCCCGGGCAAACGGCGCGAAGCCTTCGTCAGCAAGACTTTGCGGAGTCGGCAGGGTTTTCTGTTCTTCGCGCAGCAGGTGGATTTCGTCGAGGGTCACCCGCAAGTCGGCATAGATGCCTTGCTCGGAGGCGCCGAGGTCACGGCGCGCATCCAACTGGTTGCTGGCGACCGGCTGCGGTTCCTGCGACACACTCCGCCAGGCCACCACCGAGCCTGCGACCGCAAGAATCAGCAGGCACAAACACAGTACGGTCAGCGTTTCGTGGCCAGCGCCGGCCGGGCGTACGACTTGGGTGGTTGGCGTACTCATGGGGCCTCGATATCCGCTTGGTCGATTTCGACGACATGCCCGGGGCCGGCATCGAACAGCACGTAGAACTCGGCACCGGGTTTCTTGAAGGTCAGGGTCGAATCGGCGCCGAGTTTGCCCGGTACAAGAATCGTCTCGTCGTAGCCGATCACATCAAGGGTCACCCCCGGCGCGCCGCTGCCATCCGAGAAGCCGCCAGTGCACTTGATCTGTTGATCATCGACGGCTTTGCATTCGCACATCGGGTTGTGGGCCAGCGCGCTGGCGCTGAAACCGGCGCACACCAGCAGCAGCGCGGCGCTCAGCCGCAGGCGGGAAGGGCGTTGAACGTGGCTCATGGTTTGGCTCCTTGTTTGTTCAGCCAGTCGATGGTGGCGGGGGAGGCCTGACTCAGCGGAATCGATGCTTGATGCATCGTGCCGTCCCAGCCTTCCATGGTGATCCACAGTTCGGCGTCGGTTTTGGTCTTTTCCGGAATCGGCAGTTGACTGCCCATGCGGTATGGCGTGCCGAAGAAGATCACCCCGGCGGCGCGCAGGCTGCGGGGTTTGCCGATGCGCAGGTAGGTGGCCTTGACCTGTTCGACACAGGCGTCGCATAGCGCAGCATTGAAGTCTTTCATGTAGCCGGCAGGGCCGGTGAGCAGCGGTGCCTCATTCCGCAACTCAGCCAGTCGCAGGCTCCAGGGGCCGACCTGGACTTCGCCGATCTCCCGTTCGCCAAGTCCACTGTCGCCACGAAATAACGCGGCGTCGGCGAAGTATTTAGGCATGAATCCCAGCGGAATCAGGAGCAGCAGCGCGTTGATATGGAACCGCCATTTGCGCCAGATCCGGCCAAGGCGCGAGGGTTGGGCAACAGGCGTGGACTGGCTCACAGGCTGGCCTCCGAAGGTTCACGGGCGATGGCCGTTTTTGCCGGGGTGCTGCGAGCTTTCTTGCTCTCGCGTTTGAGCGCATTGGCGGTGGCCAACGCGGTGCGTTTGGTCCAGATCAAAAGGCCGCTGAGCACCATCATGCTCAACAGCAGACCGAAGAAGAACCAGATCAGCTTGATCCACAGCCCTCCGAAGTCACCGGTGTGCAGCGGGCGCATGGATTCGGTGATGAACTCCAGCGATGAGCGATCGGAGATCAGCCGCGATGCCGCCATATCGCCGTTGTATGGATTGAGCGTGGCGGTCTGGAACATCAGTGGATACCAGCCACGGCCGCCGACGCTCATATGGCTGTAGGCATTGCCCGGCAGGCTGATGAAACTGACTTCCAGGCCGGGAATCTTCTGCTCGGCGATGCTCACTGCGCGGTCGAGGCTGATGCGCGGCGGTGAGGTGGCGTCGACGGACAACGGTACGCTTTCGCGGGCCATCGCCGGAATGATCGGCTCGGTTGAAATGGATACCTGGTTGTCGAAGAGAAAAGCCTGAATCAGAAACCAGGTGCCGGTGATGGAGATCACCGCAATGAACCAGATCGACCAGATGCCGCTGAGTCGATGAAAATCGCCCCAGAAGATCCGCGCGCCGTGATTGAAACGCAGAGTCGGGCGCAGGAAACCTCTCCAGAAACGCTTGTAGACCACCAGCCCGGTGATCAGCGAAACCAGCATCGGCAAGCCGAGGAACGACACCAGATACCAGCCCCAGCTGTAACCATTGGTGAACGGCACCAGCCACCAGCCATGCAAGGCGCGGGTGAATGCCTTGAAGTTGAATTGCGGCGCCGAACCCTGGATCACCCCGGTGTAAGGGTTGACGTAGACGGTTTGCGAACGGCCGTCGGGGTAGCTGACTTCGACGTCGAGGGCGAAGTGCGATTCGTCAGGGCGGCTGATGCTTTCGACCAGCGTTTGCGGTTCGGCTTTCTTGATGGCCGCGATGACCTGGTCATAGCTGAGCAGCGGCGCATCGTCCGAAGGCGCACTGGCGCGCATTTGCGGGTTGGCCAGCCAGACGATTTCCTGACTGACCACGGCCAGCGTGCCGGTGACGCAGACGATCAGGACAAAAAACCAGATCGGTAACGCGAGCCAGCTGTGCACCAGGAACCACAGTTTCGAGCGGGATTTCTTCGACATGATTCAACGTCTTTTCGGTGAAAGGAGCCGTGACTACGGGCTTCGCAGTACGACAATCCCGGAAAGGGCCGGTCGTGGCTGTTGCCTACGCGAACGGCCTGCATCTCTATAGGACGGATGAGCGAAGCAAATCCCGATGAGGGATATGAAAGTAAATGTTTCGCACTTCGCACGATCACCACACAACCGTGTGGGAGCGGGCTTGCCCGCGAAGAGGCCATCAGCCCCAGCATCAAAGTGACTGACCCGACGCCATCGCTGGCAAGCCAGCTCCCACAGGTATTGCCGCTGCGTTGGGGATTGAACACGATTCATGATCTGCGCCATCACTGTCCGCCGATTGATGGCCGCCACGGGCTGCCTATGATGGAAATCAAACAGACTCCCTGAACGAGCGCTTGATGAATCCCAGAACCCTCTATGACAAACACATCGATTCGCACACGGTGTGCCGCCTCGATGACCAGGGCCATGTCCTGTTGTACATCGACCGTCAGGTGATCAACGAATACACCAGCCCGCAGGCCTTCAGCGGTTTGCGCGCCGCCGGGCGCGAAGTCTGGCGGCCGGGCACGGCGCTGGCGGTGGTCGATCACGTCAACCCGACCACGCCGCTGCGAGTGGCCGAGATGCCTGATGCAGGTGGTGCGCGGCAGGTGTCGTATCTGGCGGAAAACTGCCGGGACTTCGGCATCGAGCTGCTGGACATTCTCGATCAGCGCCAAGGCATCGAGCATGTGATCGCGCCGGAGCAGGGGTTTATTCTGCCGGGCATGGTGATCGCTGCCGGCGACAGCCATACCACCACCTACGGCGCGCTCGGTGCATTCGGTTTTGGCATCGGCACTTCCGAGATCGAACATCTGCTGGCCTCGCAAACGCTGGTCTACAAACGCTTGAAAAGCCTGCGTGTGACCGTCGATGGCGACCTCGCGCCGGGCCTGACGTCCAAGGACGTGATCATGGCGCTGATCGGCCGGATCGGTGCCTCCGGCGCCACCGGTTACGCGATTGAATTCTGTGGTTCGACCATCGATGCCCTGAGCGTCGAGGCGCGCATGACCATCTGCAACATGGCGGTGGAGGCCGGCGCACGTGGTGCGTTCATGGCACCGGACGCCAAAGTCTTCGCTTATCTCAAAGGCAAGCCGCGAGCGCCTCAGGGTGAAATTTTCGAGCAAGCCGTGGAGAAGTGGCGCGAGCTGCGCAGCGATCCCGGCGCCGTGTTCGACCGCGAAGTGCACCTCGACGCCAATGCGCTGGAGCCGATGGTCACCTGGGGCACCAGCCCCGATCAGGCCGCGCCCATCGGTGGCCGGGTGCCCGATCCGCAAGCCATCGACGACCCGATCCTGCGCCAGGACATGCGCCGCGCCCTCACTTACATGGGCCTTGAAGCGGGTATGGCGCTGAGCGATATCGTCATCAGCCATGCGTTTATCGGTTCGTGCACCAATGCGCGGATCGAAGATTTGCGCGATGCCGCCAGTGTCGTGCGCGGTCGGCAGATTGCCGCGCATGTGCGGGCGATGATCGTGCCCGGCTCCAGCGAAGTCCGCGCTCAGGCCGAGGCTGAAGGACTGGCGGCAATCTTCATCGACGCTGGTTTCGAATGGCGACAGTCCGGGTGCTCGATGTGCCTGGCAATGAACGATGACGTGCTGGCGCCCGGCGACCGCTGCGCCTCCAGCACCAATCGCAATTTCGAAGGCCGTCAGGGCGCCGGCGCCCGCACCCATTTGATGAGCCCGGCGATGGTCGCGGCGGCGGCAATCACCGGCCACTTGACCGACATTCGCCATTTTGGAGAACGCCCATGAGCCTGCAACCCTTCACTCAGGTCAGCGGCCAGGCCGCGCCGATGCTGGCGGCCAACGTCGACACCGACGTGATCATGCCCAAACAGTTTCTCAAGGGCATCGACCGGCAGGGGCTGGATCGCGGCTTGTTTTTTGATCTGCGCTTTCTCGCAGATGGCTCGGCCAATCCTGATTTTGTGTTGAATAAACCGGCGTGGCAGGGTGCGAGTTTTCTGCTGGTCGGGCCGAATTTCGGCTGTGGTTCCAGCCGTGAACACGCGGTATGGGGCCTGCAACAGATGGGCATTCGCGCATTGATCGGCAGCAGTTTCGCCGGGATCTTTTACGACAACTGCCAGCGCAACGGCGTGTTGCTGATCACGCTGGACGAGGCGCAGGTGCAGCGCATCGGCAAACTGGTCAGCCAGCCTGACAGTGCGCGGATCAGCATTGATCTTGAGACGCAGCAGATTGGCTTGGCGGATGGCAGCTCCGTCGATTTTCAGATCGACACGTTGCGCAAGACTGCGTTGTTGCTGGGGCTCGATGCCATCGGCAGTACCTTGCAGCGCCGCGAGCAAATCAAGGCCTTCGAGCGCGAACACCTCGCCAACAACCCATGGCTAACCTGACACCCCGCTAACCCTGTAGGAGTGAGCCTGCTCGCGATAGCGTCGTGTCAGTCGACATCATCATCGGCCGAATGACTGCTATCGCGAGCAGGCTCACTCCTGCAGGGGATTGAAAGATCCTTGAAGTGTTCCTGCAAAAATTCCACACACGCGCGCAGTTTTCCGGAACTCGCCAGCCGCGTCGGGTACACCGCCCAGACGTTGGCACTCTGGCTGTAATCCTCCAGCACTTGCACCAGTCGGCCTTGCTCCAGCAATGGCTTCACGTCCCACAATGAGCGCAGCAATATCCCACGCCCGTCGAGCGCCCATTGCAGGACGATTTCGCCACTGTTGGACGACAACGGCCCACTGACCCGGACACTTTCCTGCGCGCTGTCGCGATCCAGGTTCCACACCCCGAAAGCGTTGTCGCGCTCCTTGATTACCAGGCATTGATGCTGTTGCAGATCGCTCAGGGTTTGCGGCGTACCGTGGCGCTGCAGATAACCTGGCGCTGCGCACAGCACCCGTCGATTGCTGACCAGTTGCCGGCCAATGTGCTGGCCGGGCAGGTCGTCGCCGACACGGATTTCCAGATCGAAACCTTCATTGACGATGTCCACCGTGCGGTCGAACAGGTCGAGGCGAATCTCCAGATCCGGATAACGCTCGGCCAACAACGAGATGGCCGGTGCAACGTGATTGCGACCGAAACCAAAACTGCTGCACATGTGCAAACGCCCACGAGGGCTGTCGTGGGCGTCGGTCAGTTCGTCATGCAGTTGCTGGAAGTCATCAAGAATGCGCAAGGCCCAGCGCTGCACGCGCTCACCGTCTTCGGTCAGCGCGACGCGTCGACTGGTGCGGTGCAGCAGACGAGTGCCGAGGGTGGTTTCGAGGATCTGAATGCGCTTGCTGACATAGGCCGGCGACAGGCCCAACTCATCGGCGGCAGCGGCAAAGCCGTTCTTGCGGATCACGGTGAGTAGAACGCGCAGGTCTTCGGGCAGGGGCACGGTGTCTTTCTTCTGGGTCATGTCGAAACGAACACTGGCGGCACAAGCCGCCAGCATAGCATTGCCTCTAGGGGCGATTCAGCGCAGGAAACTTAGCACTTCGGCGAGCAACAGTTCGGGGACTTCTTCGGCCAGATAGTGGCCGGCCGGCAGCGCCTTGCCGCGTACATCGCTGGCGACTTGTTGCCATTCCTTGAGTGGATCGAAGCAACGGCCGACCGTGCCTTCGGCGCCCCATAGCACCAACAGGGGCAGCTTCAGGTGATGGCCGGCGTCGAGATCGGCGCGGTCGTGTTCCAGGTCAATCCCGGCGCTGGCGCGATAGTCTTCGCAGATACCACGGGCGCTGCCCGGACGTTGCAGGCATCGCAGGTATTCGGCGAAAGCCTCGTCGGTGAATGGCTTGAGCCCGGCGCTGCGACTGCCCATCACACTGCGCAGGTAGGCTTCGGGATCGGCTTCGATCAGGGTTTCCGGCAGCGGTGCCGGGCGGATCAGGAAGAACCAGTGCCAATAGGCGCGGGCGAAGGCTTCGTTGGTTTGCGCGTACATCGACAGGGTCGGGGCAATGTCGAGCAGCGCCATGCGTTGCACCGCTGCGGGGTGGTCGAGCGCCAGACGATGGGCGACGCGGGCGCCACGGTCGTGGGCGAGGATCGAGAATTGCTCGAAACCCAGCGCCTGCATCAAGTCGACGCCGTCACGGGCCATTTCGCGTTTTGAATAGTTGGTGTGCAGATCCTCGGCGGCAGGTCGGCCGCTGTCGCCGTAACCGCGCAAGTCGGCGGCGACCACGGTGAAGTGTTCGGCCAGTTGCTCGGCGATCTTGTGCCAGATCACATGAGTCTGCGGGTGTCCGTGCAGCAGCAACAGGCCGGGCCCGCTGCCGCTGATGCGGTAGGCAATGTCGACGCCGTTGACATGGCGCTGGTCTTTGAGGAATCCGGCAAACATCGGGCTGATCCTTTTTCAGGGTTCTTGTTGCCCGCATCCTGAAATCGTTCGGCGTGTGGGGCAAGGGTTGAAGCGTGGTGTGGTGGTTCATGAAGTGTGATGTGAGTTGCCAATACGGGCCCTATCGCCAGCAGGCTGGCTCCCACAGGGGAAAGCGATCAATTGTGGGAGCCAGCCTGCTGGCGATAGGGCCTGACTGGGCCCCGCGAATCTCAACCCTGACTGAACATCTCTTTCGCCCGCTGCTCAATCTGCTCCTGAGCCAGATCCTCCTTGCGCGTGGCGAGAAACCACAAATGCCCATACGGGTCCTTCAAGGTCCCGCTGCGATCACCATAAAACTGATCCTTGACCTCCGAAACCGCCGTCGCCCCGGCGTCCAGTGCGCGTTGAAAGGATTTATCGACATCAGTCACATACAGATGCAAGCCAACCGAGACGGCTTTATCCGGGCTGCTCAATGGCCCTTGATCGCACGGCGAACCGAGCATGATCGCGCTGTCACCGATACGCAGTTCAGCGTGGCCGATGCCGCCGTCGGGCATGGTCAGGCGCATGACTTCGGTGGCTCCGAAGGCTTTCTTATAGAAGTCGATGGCTTCGGCCGCTTTCTGGATGCCGAGATAAGGGGTAATGCTGTGATACCCCTCGGGAATGGGTTTGACGCTCATGACGTTCTCCCTGTTCTTTGTTGATGAACACACCGGATTTCCGGTCGATTCACTATAGAACTGTCGATGTGCGCCAGCCGCTGGCCCGACGACTGGATGTGCATGGAGATTGTGGTGTTCTAAAAAAGGGTTCAAACCAAGGGGAAATGCGGCCCCGGGCCTTGTTCTCCCAGCACATCGCCCTGATTGCGCAGCGGGCAGGCCTGCATCGACAGACAACCACAGCCAATGCACCCATCGAGCCGGTCACGCAGCGACGTCAGCTGATTGATCCGCTCATCCAGTTCGCGCCGCCATTGTTCGGACAAAATCTTCCAGTCCGCTGCCGTTGGTGCGCGGTCGTTCGGGAGGATTTTCAGCGCCTCGCCAATCTCTGCCAGCGGAATCCCCAGCCGTTGCGCAACCTTGATCAGCGCGACTCGACGCAAGACTTCTCGCGGATAACGCCGTTGGTTTCCGGCATTACGCTGACTTTTGATCAATCCCTTGGATTCATAAAAATGCAGGGCCGTGACCGCGACCCCGCTGCGAGTCGCGACCTCGCCGACGGTGAGTTGCTTGTGCACGTTCTCGGGAGTGATCATTTTGCAAATGGCTCTTGACCTTGACTTAACTAGAGGTTTTACCCTGCACGCCTTCGAGTCGCAAGATTCGTCTTACAGATGAGTGGGGGCTTTCATGCAGGCATCAGCGAAAAATCGCAGCTTTACCCAATTGATCGAATTCGAGATCGAACCGCAGCAGCAATCGGCGCTGGTGTCGGCGCTGTCGGTACAGACCGAACGTCTGGCCCAGCGCTACGACGGTTTTCTCAGTGCCAGCGTCCAGGCCAGCGACGATGGCCGGCGGGTGCTGAGCTTTCTGCAATGGCAGTCGCGGGAGGCCGGGGAGGCGGCGTTCAGCAGTTTCGAGAGTGGCGAGCAGGATTTCTGGCAATTGATCCACGCCCATCAGGCGCGAACCGTGACCTTCGGTTCGTTCCAGGTGCTGAGCAGCATCGCCCGTAGTCACGACGATGCATTGCACTGCAACCTGGTTGGCTAGATCGACAGCTGGATCAGGCGTTCGCCGCGCAGGTTTTCCGTGAGCCGCCGCTTGTTCACCGCCAGTTCGCCGATCTTGATCAGCCGCGTGCGGGTGACGTTGCGGCTCAGGCCGAGCAGCGCCGCCGTGTGTACCTGGTTGTAATGGCAGAAGCGATAAGCGGCACGTAGCAAAGCGTCTTCGACCTTCTCGTGCAGGGCGCCAGCCTGTTGCTCGAAGAGTTTTTGAAAGGCCCGCTCCAGCAACGCTTCCGGCGAGTCATCGACATTCGAATGCTGATCGTCAGGCCGCTCAATGCGCAGGTTCGACAGGCGCAGGTCATCACGTTCGATCACGCCGTTACGGCAGATCAACAAGGTGTGATGGATGACGTTTTCCAGTTCGCGAATATTGCCCGGCCAACTGTAGCTGCGCAGTTTATGTTCGGCGCCGGGGCTGATGCTGACTCGCCCATAGCCGAGGCGCTGGCTGTAGGCTTCGATGAAATGTCGGGTCAACGGCAGGATGTCGCCGGGCCTGTCACGCAAGGGGCTGAGTTCCAGATTGACCACGTTCAAACGGTAATAAAGGTCTTCGCGAAAATTGCCCGCGTTGATGGCTTTCTCCAGTTGCACATTGGTCGCCGCCAGCACCCGCACATCAATCGGAATACTTTTGCGCGAACCGAGGCGCACCACTTCGCGTTCCTGCAACACCCGCAGCAACTTGACCTGAATCGCCATCGGCAGATCGCCGATTTCATCGAGGAACAAGGTGCCGCCATCCGCTTCCTCGAACCACCCGGCCTTGGCGCTCAGGGCGCCGGTGAACGCGCCTTTTTCGTGGCCGAACAGTTCGGCTTCCACCAGCGATTCGGAAAAAGCGCCGCAGTTCACCGCAACAAACGGTCGATGCCGGCGATTGCTCAGGTTATGGATGTGCCGCGCGACAAGCTCCTTGCCAGTACCGGTCTCGCCGATGATCAACACACTGGCCTCACTCGGTGCCACCTGTTGCAGATGCGCGAGCAGGGCCTGGGATTTCGGGTCTTCGAATACCTGCGCGGTGGCGCGGATCGACGTCGCCAGGGCGGGTGACGGCGGTAAGGTCAGCAGTTGCATAGGCTCGCTCCATCAAGGAAAGGCTAGGAATAGAACGTCGGCACCGGCAGTGACTGATTCAGCGCCCAATCACCCAGTTCATGAAGTTTGTAATCCAGCGGATCGTGCAGGGTTTGTGTACGCAGGTTGCGCCAGTAGCGGTCGAGGCGCAGCGAGGCGTGCGTCGAACGCGCGCCGGTGACTTCGAATAAACGGCTGCAAATATCCAGGCCCTGACGGCTGGCGGCGACCTTGGCGGTAGCAATCGCTGTGGCCAATCGTCCGCGTTCATCGGCGCTGAGATTCGCGCCTTTGGCCCAGGCTTCATCGAGCAGCGCAGCGGCGCGTTCGACCAGCAGGCGAATGCCTTCCAGCGCAACCCAGAACTCGCCGTAATGCGCGAGCACGTATGGATCTTCGCGCACTTCGCGAGCTGAAGACTTATGCCAGAGCCGGGTTTCGTTGAGGGTGTATTGCCGCGCTTCTTCGAACGCGCCTTCGGCGATCCCGAGAAACATATGCGTGAAGGTCAGTTGCGCAATCAGCGGTCGCAGGCAGGCGAACGGTGTGCTCAACGGACCGGGGTCGAGCAGCAACTCCGATTCCTCGACCCGCACTCGTTCAAACGTGGCGCTGCCGCTGTCGGTCTGGCGCTGGCCGATGTTGTTCCAGTCGTCGTGCAGGGTGATGCCGCTGCGTCCACTGGGGATTGCGGCGATCAATAATTTGCCGCCAGCGCTTTCGTCCACTGCCGAGGCGATCAACATTTGCGAGTCAGTGGCGCCGGAGCAGAAGCTTTTTTTCCCGGAAAACTCGCGCCAGCCGCCGCAGTCCTTGACCACGGTGCGGGTGTCGAGCGGGTTGAGTGCGTTGCCCCAGAACCAGTTTTGCCGCGCAGTCTGTTCGAACCACGGCTGCCATTGTTCCGGCCGCGCGAACAGGCGCACGGTGGCGAGCATCAGGTGATGAAAACCGAAGACGTGGGCGATGGAACTGTCGACCTTGGCGAACTCGCGCACGATCTGCAGGGTTTCGCTCCACGGCGCACCGAGGCCACCGTAGCGAGTGGGAATGCTCAGGGCCAGCAGGCCGCTGTCACGCAGGGCATCACGTTCGGCTTTCGGCGTGCCACCGCGCTCGTCACGCTCGACGGCGGTCAGGGCAAACCCGGCGGCCAATTGGCGCGCGGTCTGCAACGGGGATAACAGAGTGCTTTGCGGTTTGGCGGTCACACGCAGATTCCTTGCTTCAAGAGATCTCCTACACGGTTTTGTGTTGGGTCAGGACTTGTTCGGCAGGACGTCGTTGGCGATCATTTCGCCGAACGGTCCGGTCAGGTTGGTCACGCCGCGACCAGCCAGACTCGCGTACGGCTCGGGCAGCAACGGGAACACCAGTTCGGCAAAGCGATAGGCCTCTTCCAGATGCGGATAACCGGAGAAGATGAAACTCTCGATGCCCAGGTCCGCGTACTCCTTGATCCGCGCCGCCACTTGCTGCGGATCGCCCACCAGCGCAGTGCCGGCACCGCCGCGCACCAGACCGACGCCGGCCCAAAGGTTGGGCGAGATCTCCAGATTGTCGCGACGCCCGTCGTGCAGCGCCGCCATGCGTCGCTGGCCTTCGGAGTCGAATCGCGAAAAGGATTTCTGCGCTGACTCGATGGTTTCGTCGCTGATGTGTTCGATCAGTTTGTCTGCGGCTTTCCATGCTTCTTCGGCGGTCTCACGGACGATCACATGCAGACGAATGCCGAACTTCACCGTGCGTCCGTGGCGCGCTGCACGCTCACGCACATCGGCGAGTTTTTCGGCGACGGCGGCGGGTGGTTCGCCCCAGGTCAGATAGACATCGACCTGCTCGGCGGCGAGGTCATGGGCCGCGTCGGAAGATCCACCGAAATACAGCGGCGGATATGGCTTCTGCACGGGCGGATAGAGGGCTTTGGCGTTCTGCACCTTGAGGTGTTTGCCTTCAAAATCCACCGCTTCGCCTTGCAGCACGCGGCGCCAGATGTGCAGGAATTCATCGGTGACTTCGTAGCGTTCGCTGTGGCTGAGGAAGCTGCCATCGCCACGGTTCTCGTCCGGGTCGCCGCCGGTCACCACGTTGATCAGCAGGCGACCGTTGGACAGCCGATCCAGCGTCGCCGCCATGCGCGCCGAAACGGTGGGCGAGATGATTCCCGGGCGGATCGCCACCAGATAACGCAGGCGCTCAGTCAACGGCACCAACGCCGAGGCGATCACCCATGAGTCTTCACAGGATCGCCCGGTCGGAATCAACACGCCGTGATAGCCAAGGCTGTCGGCGGCCTGGGCCACTTGTTTCAAGTAGTTGAGGGTGACCGGGCGCGCACCTTGGGTGGTGCCCAGATAATGGCCGTCGCCGTGGGTCGGCAGGAACCAGAAAACATCCATGAACGGCTCCTCAGGCGATTTTCAGCAACGGTTTGATTTGTGTGCCGAACAGTGGCGCGGCACGTTCGGCGGCCAGACGAATCCGCGCTTTCAAGGTGTCGCTGGTGATCTGGTAGTCGACGAAATCGGCTTCAGTGGCGTACACGCCAATCGGCAACGTCACGGCCTGAAAGAAACTGAACAGCGGACGCAATTGGTGATCAAGCACCAGTGCATGGCGTTCGCTGCCACCGGTCGCGGCCAGCAGAACCGGGGTGTCGATCAGCGCATTGAGGTCGATCAGGTCGAACAGATGCTTGAGCAGACCCGGATAGGAACCGCGATACACCGGCGCAGCAACGATCAGCAAATCGGCCTGTTCGATGGCTCGCAGTTCAGCTTCGACCTCGGCGCTCAGTTCCTGGCGCGACAAGGCACTGCCGAGCGGGCGGGCGATGTCACCGAGTTCGATCAGATGACTCTCGATCGGCAAATGCCCGGCCAGTTCGCTCAGCAGGGCTTGGGTCAGCACCAGAGTGCGCGATGGACGCCAGGTGCCGCCGGACAGGGCGACGACTTTCAGGGGACGCGACATGATCAGTTCCTTTTTCAACAGTTGCTCAGCGAGCAGTGAGTTAGTGCTCAGGCTTGAGCAAGCGCTGTACCAAGTCCTTGGGCCCCGGTTTACGGGGCGTTGAGCATTCCGATGGCGCTCGGTCATGGGCGTTTCAGGTGGATTTGTTGAACCGCTGTTGCCTGAGCAACAGTTGCTGGAGCAACAGTGCCGAGTGCATGCAGGGATTTATAAAGGTTGCTGGTTATTCCGTAAAAGAACGTTAATCGATATTTATATTCTATTTATGAATATGCGGTTTTGAATGCTCAAATCCTGATAGCCACTATTGAGAGCGTTGATTTCTACTCGAGCGTACCCGGGCGTAGCCTTTGTCCATCGACCAACATTGCTCGCCAGGACGCTCCCATGAATCATTTACTGACTGTTTCGCTGCTGCTCGCTGTCTCCGTGCTCGCCGGTTGCGCCAGCCACGGTGCCCCGGAAGAGCGGCCTTATACCACCGAAGAAAGTCGCGAACTGGCGATGGAAGCGCTGAACCGCAGCGGACTGTCCTTTGATGAATACCATGCGAAAAAAGCCCAATTGCTCAGTCATTCGCAGTTCGACAAGAAAGCTGAAATGAGCGCCGAACGGGCCATACAGCTGCACGGTCGCCCAAGCTGAAATCAGACTGTACTGCCTGAAGTTTTTCCCAACTGTCCATGGGTTTAAGCGGCACCGTGCGATAGGGTCAACACCTGAATGACCCTGACGGACTACCCCTTCGATGAACCTCTCGCTTGATCTGCTGCTGGGCTTTGCCCTGTTCGCATTTGTCACCTCCATTACGCCGGGGCCCAACAACACCATGTTGCTGGCATCGGGCGTGAACTTCGGCTTCAACCGCACCATCCCTCATATGCTCGGCGTGACTTGCGGCTTCTTCGTGCTGGTCGTGGCCGTGGGCTTTGGCCTGGGCACGGTATTTCAGACTTATCCGCTGCTGTACTCGATCCTGCGTTATGCCGGGGCCGCGTACTTGCTGTATCTGGCGTGGAAAATTGCCCGCTCCGGGCCGGTCAGCGATAGCGAGCAGGGCGAGGCGAAGCCGATCAGCTACTTTGGCGCCGCCGCATTTCAGTGGGTCAATCCCAAGGCGTGGATCATGGCCATCGGTGCCATCAGCACCTACACGCCGATGCAGGGCTACTTCACCAATGTCGTGGTGATCGCGGCGGTCTTTGCCATCATCAACTTGCCGAGCGTCGGGATCTGGGTCGGCTGTGGCACGTTGCTGCGCAATGTGCTCAAGGACCCGCGCTGGTTGCGCGTGTTCAACTGGGGCATGGCGGCGCTGTTGGTCATTTCGTTGTACCCGCTGCTGCTCGAAAGCTTTAGCTGACGCATTGCTTCAATCGCCGGCCCGATGCCTGTTAAGCTCGGCTTCAGGAGCGTTCCTACGCACTTTTAAATGAAGTTGTTCTTCTTTAACGGCATCCGATCAGGTATTGATGACGCTCTCGGACCTCGGCACAGCTCACAAGGCTGTGTTTGTCGTTTGCAGATACGAGCCTCCTGATCCCGGAACACGCTCTGCGAGTCTTTTTATGAATCAACGTCCGCTGTATTTCGATTACGCCGCCACCACTCCGGTGGACGAGCGGGTCATCCAGGTGATGATCGAGTGTCTGGGTTTCAACGGTAATTTCGGTAACCCGGCCTCCAGCTCCCACGCCTTCGGTCAGCAGGCCCGGCAAACGGTCGAGCAGGCCCGTCGACAGGTCGCCGGACTGGTCGGCGCGCAAGCCGAACAGATTGTCTGGACCTCCGGCGCCACCGAATCCAATAACCTCGCCCTCAAAGGCGTGGCCCAGGCTCGCGGTGTGCCCGGCGGGCACATCATCACCAGCCAGATCGAACACAAAGCCATCCTCGATACCGCCCGGCAATTGCAGGACGCCGGCATCGCCGTGACCTATCTGGTGCCGGACGCCGATGGCCTGATCACTGCGCAAGCGGTCAGCGAAGCGATGCGCGATGACACTTTTCTGGTGTCGCTGATGCTGGTCAACAATGAATTGGGTACGGTCAACGACATCTCGGCCATCGGTGAGGTGGTTCGTGGTCGTGAGGCGTTGTTCCATGTCGATGCGGCGCAGGGCGCGGGCAAGGTTGCGATTGACCTCGCGCAGTTGCCAGTGGACCTGATGTCGTTCTCGGCGCACAAACTCTACGGCCCCAAAGGCATCGGCGCACTGTACGTCGGCCCTCGGGCGCAGCAGCGTGTGTTGGCGCAGATTCATGGTGGCGGGCACGAGGGCGGTTTGCGCTCTGGCACGTTGGCCACGCATCAGATTGCCGGCATGGGCGCAGCGTTTGCCTTGGCTCATGCCGCGTTCGATGAAGAGAAAAAGCTGATTGTCGCGCTGCGTGAACGCTTGCTCGAACAACTGTTGAGCCTGCCTGGCGTACGCCTCAATGGCAGCGCCAGCCAGCGTATTCCGCACACCTTGAGCCTGACGTTCGCTGACGGCGAGTTCAACAGCGCCGCCCTCAGTCATTCGATTGCGTTCTCGGCGACCTCGGCCTGCAATTCGGCCAGCAACACACCGTCCCACGTGCTGTTGGCGCTGGGGCACGATGCACGTCTGGCCGGCCGCACTATCCGCCTGAGCCTCGGCCGTTTCACCACCGCCGACGATATCGACAAGGCTTGTGCACTGATCAAGACCGCCTGCGCCAGTGCTCCGGCATTCTGGGCGACAGGGCTTTAATCAGCCGAATTCCGGCTACGAACAATAACGAAGAAGTGATTGGCAGGAGACATGATGAGCACCCAGACTTTGACCCAAGGAACGGTTCCCCAGCGCCTCGCGCGCACCCGCGAACTGATGCGTCGCGAAGGCATTCATGCGTTGCTGGTGCCGTCGGCTGACCCGCACCTGTCGGAATATCTGCCGGGTTACTGGCAGGGGCGGCAGTGGCTGTCAGGTTTCCATGGTTCGGTCGGCACTTTGATTGTCACCGCCGATTTCGCTGGCGTCTGGGCTGACAGCCGTTATTGGGAGCAGGCGACCAAGGAACTCAAAGGCAGCGGTATCGAACTGGTCAAGCTGCAACCGGGTCAACCGAGTCCGCTGGACTGGCTGGCTGAACAGACGCCAGAAGGTGGCGTGGTGGCGGTCGATGGCGCGGTAATGGCCGTGGCTTCCGCACGCACCCTGAGCAGCAAACTTGAAGCGCGCGGCGCACGTCTGCGTACCGATATCGATCTGTTGAGCGAAGTCTGGTCTGATCGCCCGAGTCTGCCGACCGCAGCGATCTATCAACATCTGCCACCGCAAGCGACCGTCAGTCGTGGCGAGAAACTCACCAAACTGCGCGAAACGCTGCAGGAACGCGGGGCCGATTGGCACTTTATCGCCACCCTCGACGACATCGCCTGGCTGTTCAACCTGCGTGGCGGCGATGTCTCGTTCAACCCGGTATTCGTATCCTTCGCGCTGATCAGCCAGCAGCAAGCGACGCTGTTTGTGGCACTGAGCAAGGTCGACGCAGATCTGCGTGCAGTGCTGGAACAGGATGGCGTGACACTGCGTGATTACCACGAAGTCGCCGACGCCCTGCGTGCTGTGCCGAGCGGCGCGAGCCTGCTGGTTGATCCGGCGCGGATCACCAGTGGTTTGCTGGATAACCTCGATAGCGGCGTGACCCTGGTCGAAGGTCTGAACCCGACCACGTTGGCCAAGTCGCAAAAGAGTCAGGCTGACGCGGCGCATATCCGTCAGGCGATGGAGCAGGATGGCGCGGCGTTGTGCGAGTTCTTCGCCTGGCTGGAATCGGCCTGGGGCCGCGAACGCATCACTGAGTTGACCATCGACGAAAAACTCACCGCCGCCCGTGAGCGTCGTCCCGATTATGTGTCGCTGAGTTTCAACACGATTGCAGCGTTCAACGCCAATGGCGCGATGCCGCACTATCACGCCACCGAAGAAGAGCACGCGGTGATCGAAGGTGATGGTCTGCTGCTGATCGACTCCGGCGGCCAGTACCTGGGTGGCACCACCGACATCACCCGGATGGTGCCGGTCGGCACGCCAAACGCCGAGCAGAAGCGCGATTGCACCCGCGTGCTGAAAGGTGTGATTGCGCTGTCACGGGCGCATTTCCCGAAAGGCATTCTGTCGCCGCTGCTCGACGCGATTGCGCGTGCGCCAATCTGGGCCGATAACGTCGATTACGGTCATGGCACCGGTCATGGCGTGGGTTATTTCCTCAACGTTCACGAAGGGCCACAAGTGATTGCCTATCAGGCCGCAGCAGCACCGCAAACCGCGATGCAGGTGGGGATGATCACTTCGATTGAACCGGGCACTTATCGTCCGGGTCGATGGGGCGTGCGTATCGAAAACCTGGCGATGAACCGTGAGGCGGGGAGCAGCGAGTTCGGCGATTTCCTCAAGTTCGAAACCCTGACCTTGTGCCCGATTGATACACGCTGTCTGGAAGTGTCGTTGCTGACCCAGGACGAGAAGCAGTGGTTCAACAGCTATCACGCTGAAGTGCGTGAGCGCTTGAGTCCGTTGCTTGATGGCGCGGCGCTGGAATGGCTGGTTACTCGTACGGCGGCTATTTAACGGTTTGAAGTTGTTTAGCCGGTTGAAGCTCAGGCGCTGAATTCAGCGCCTGAGTCATTTTGGTCGCAATCTAGCGCAAGGCTTCTGCGACGAAGTCCAGCCGATCCTGGCCAAAGTACAGTTGGCCGTCGACAAACATGCTGGGGGCACCGAAAACGCCTCGTTTAACGGCTGTTTCGGTATTTTCCTTGAGCGTTGCCTTAATTTCTTCATCGCCGGTGAGGGCCAGAACTTCATCGGGATCGAAACCGTGCTCGCTGAGTACCGCAGCGACAGTGGCCGGATCATTCAGCGCTTGGCCTTCTACCCATATCGCTTTGAACAGACAATCGATGAACGCCTGGAAACGCTCTGGCTGACGCAATTGAATACCGGTGACGGCACGCATCAGCATCAGCGTATTGATCGGGAAGTGCGGGTTGAATTTCAGCGGTACGCCGTAACGTCTGGCGTAACGATCCAGATCCACAAACATGTAGCGACCCTTGGCCGGGATCATGGCCGGTGACGCGTTACCGGTTGCCTTGAATACACCACCGAGCAGCATCGGGATGTAGATCAGTTGACTGTTGTTCTCGGCGCAGATCTTCGGCAGTTGGGTGTAAGCCAGATAAGTGGCGGGGCTGCCGAGGTCGAAGTAAAACTCCACGGTTTTGGTCATGTGCACTGCTCTCTGTTTTGTTATTGGTTTGGAGGATAGAAGGCTTACCAGCGTTCGTTCCACGGGCGCAGGTCTAGCTCAAAGGTCCATGCGTCCCGAGGCTGGCTGTGCAGATACCAGTAGTTTTCGGCGATATGTTCGGGATTCAAGATGCCGTCCTGATCCTTGGTCGCATACTTCTCAGGGAAGTTGCTGCGGATAAAGTCCGTGTCGATGGCGCCATCGACCACGACGTGGGCTACGTGGATACCGCGTGGGCCCAACTCCCGCGCCATGCTTTGCGCCAGCGCGCGGATACCATGCTTGGCGCCAGCAAAAGCTGCGAACCCGGAGGCGCCGCGCAACCCGGCAGTGGCACCGGTAAACAGAATGGTGCCGCGTTCGCGGGTAACCATGCGTTTGGCTACTTCACGGGCATTGAGAAACCCTGAGAAACAGGCCATTTCCCAGATCTTGAAATACTTACGTGCGGTTTCTTCAAGGATGCTGCAAGGCACATTGGCGCCAATATTGAACACGAACGCTTCGATAGGACCGAGCCGGGTTTCAATGTCTTCGATCAGCGCAATCACGTCTTCTTCCTTGCGCGCATCACAAGCGAATCCGTAGGCCTCGCCGCCATCGCTCTGAATGGCTTCCACCAATGGCTGAAGTTTGTCGGCGCTGCGTCGTGTCACACAGGCCACAAATCCTTCCTTGGCAAAACGTTTGGCGATAGCGCCGCCCGTGGCATCACCAGCGCCGACTACCAATACGACTTTCTTGTTATTCATCGGGAAGCCCTTTAGTAAACGATCGTTAAGTGAACGAACGTTATGCTAGGATTCGGGCAACGTCAAGGCGGTCGATTTGAGGGTAAATACATGCGTTATTCCGCCGGTCACAAGCTGGAGACCCGAGAGAAACTCCTGCAAAGCAGCGCGCTCTCGGCCAAGAGATCCGGATTTTCGACGGTGGGTGTCGACGGTTTGATGAAAGCGATCGGCCTGAGCGGGGCAGCGTTCTATAGCCACTTTTCTTCAAAAGACGCTTTGTTCGCCGCCATCGTCGAACGTGAACTGGGTCAAAGCCTGGATCGATTGGGAGGGCTGGGCGAGCAGGATCGTGAGCGTCTGGAGCGCTGTCTCAAGCAATATTTGAGCATGGCCCATGTCGACCAGCCTGAATCCGGTTGCGCGCTACCCACTCTGGGCGCGGAAATCGCGCGTTCAGACGAACTGGTGCGCGAGCAGGCAGAGCTATGGATTTGTCGGTTGCAGGCGAATTGGGCGCAGATTCTGCAGAGCGACAGCCTCGCCTGGGCGATTCTGTCGCAATGCGTCGGGGCTTTAGTGGTTGCGCGGATGCTGGTCACGCCGGACATTCAGCGTGCGGTACTGCAGTCCAGTCATGAGGAAATATCTCAGCAAATTGCTGCTCGACGTGTCGGGCAGCAAGACTGAACTATTTGCAGATGACAATCATGCTGCGGCTGGTATAGCCGGCCGGATTGAGGCCGAACGGGTAATCGCCTGGCTCTTCCACGGCGTCCCCCGATTTGGCAATGACCTTGTACCCCTTGGGCGCGCATGCATTGGCGGCGCTGGTGTAACACTTGTCCCAAGAGGACGAGAGCCCGGAACAGTTGATGTGCAGCCCTTTTTTGCCGTGTTTTACCTGGGTATTCGAGGTCGCTGCACAACCCGCAACTGCCAATACAGCGATCAGTATCAAAATTCGTTTCATTACTGTCCTTAATAGCGGCCACGAGTCTGGCGCTCGGGTCTGCTTGCATTCGCTCTCGCTTTAAAGCGTTCTGATATCCCTGTCTTTAAAAAATCCATGCCTGGCACTGAGTTACGTGGCTAAACATGGCCTAAATGCGCATCAATTGCCAGACCTTCGTCAAATCCCGTTTCAATCTGCCGCAATCGCAGGCTTGGCGGCACTGCCCATGGTCATGGTCGCACCGACGGACGCCAGAATAATGCACATGATCGCCATCCATTGTGACAGCGTCAGGTATTCATGCAGGAACAACAGGCCGGACAGCGCGCCGAATGCTGGCTCGATACTCATCAGAGTGCCGAAAGTGCGGGCAGGCATTCGAGTGAGCGCGACCATTTCCAGGGTGTAGGGGAGGGCAGTTGAAAGGATGGCGACGCCAATCGCGATGGGGATAAGCGAAGGCGTCAGCAACGCAGCGCCAGCATGGACAATGCCGATAGGGGCGACGAAGAGCGCTGCGATCATTACGCCTAGAGCTGCGGTTGTGAC
>NZ_CP199585.1:3605000-6402500 GCF_052567255.1 Pseudomonas sp. McL0111
ACGCCTGCCCGGTGCCGGAAGGTTAATTGATGGGGTTAGCTAACGCGAAGCTCTTGATCGAAGCCCCGGTAAACGGCGGCCGTAACTATAACGGTCCTAAGGTAGCGAAATTCCTTGTCGGGTAAGTTCCGACCTGCACGAATGGCGTAACGATGGCGGCGCTGTCTCCACCCGAGACTCAGTGAAATTGAAATCGCTGTGAAGATGCAGTGTATCCGCGGCTAGACGGAAAGACCCCGTGAACCTTTACTATAGCTTTGCACTGGACTTTGAATTTGCTTGTGTAGGATAGGTGGGAGGCTTTGAAGCGTGGACGCCAGTCTGCGTGGAGCCAACCTTGAAATACCACCCTGGCAACTTTGAGGTTCTAACTCAGGTCCGTTATCCGGATCGAGGACAGTGTATGGTGGGTAGTTTGACTGGGGCGGTCTCCTCCTAAAGAGTAACGGAGGAGTACGAAGGTGCGCTCAGACCGGTCGGAAATCGGTCGTAGAGTATAAAGGCAAAAGCGCGCTTGACTGCGAGACAGACACGTCGAGCAGGTACGAAAGTAGGTCTTAGTGATCCGGTGGTTCTGTATGGAAGGGCCATCGCTCAACGGATAAAAGGTACTCCGGGGATAACAGGCTGATACCGCCCAAGAGTTCATATCGACGGCGGTGTTTGGCACCTCGATGTCGGCTCATCACATCCTGGGGCTGAAGCCGGTCCCAAGGGTATGGCTGTTCGCCATTTAAAGTGGTACGCGAGCTGGGTTTAGAACGTCGTGAGACAGTTCGGTCCCTATCTGCCGTGGACGTTTGAGATTTGAGAGGGGCTGCTCCTAGTACGAGAGGACCGGAGTGGACGAACCTCTGGTGTTCCGGTTGTCACGCCAGTGGCATTGCCGGGTAGCTATGTTCGGGAAAGATAACCGCTGAAAGCATCTAAGCGGGAAACTTGCCTCAAGATGAGATCTCACTGGAACCTTGAGTTCCCTGAAGGGCCGTCGAAGACTACGACGTTGATAGGTTGGGTGTGTAAGCGCTGTGAGGCGTTGAGCT
Source organism: Pseudomonas sp. McL0111 (assembly GCF_052567255.1). NCBI lineage: Bacteria > Pseudomonadati > Pseudomonadota > Gammaproteobacteria > Pseudomonadales > Pseudomonadaceae > Pseudomonas > Pseudomonas sp. McL0111. Next base: position 3,606,044 of record NZ_CP199585.1, read on the forward strand.
AACCAATACTAATTGCCCGTGAGGCTTGACCATATAACACCCAAGCAATTTGCGTCGAAAGGCCAGATTGCGGTGTGTGAAGACGAAATGAACCGAAAGTTCGACTCTTGCAAACACCGAAAGCTATCACATACCCAATTTGCTGAAGCGAGGCCATCTGGTCCCGAGTCAGTACCCGAATTTCTTGACGACCATAGAGCGTTGGAACCACCTGATCCCATCCCGAACTCAGTAGTGAAACGATGCATCGCCGATGGTAGTGTGGGGTTTCCCCATGTGAGAGTAGGTCATCGTCAAGATTAAATTCCGAAACCCCAATTGCGAAAGCAGTTGGGGTTTTGTTTTGCCTCCGAGAAAGTCCCTGACAAGCCGATTTCGATCTAAACGTCGACCCCAGCCGTCGCCAGGACTGCCATTCGGGAAAATCGCGCTGAAGTGACCGCTCGGTTTTTGGTATGGTGCAGCTCGTTTTTTAACGGATTGATGACATGCCCACGGATCGGCACACATTCTTTGTTAAAGAGTTGTTGTAGAAATGCCAGAACCAATCCCGATCAAGGATCACGAAAAAGAGACGCGGCTGGTCAACAAGCGGTTGATCGCCTGCGCCTTGTTCGTTTTCGCCGTCAGCTGTGCGCTTGTGGTGCGCATGTACATCCTGCAAGTGGTGGAATTCGACTACCACTCGACCATCTCCGAGAACAACCGCGTTCACGTCTTACCGATCCCGCCGACGCGCGGGCTGATCTATGACCGCAACGGCATATTGCTCGCCGATAACCGCCCCAGCTACAACCTGATCATCACCCGCGAGCGCGCCACCGACGTCAATCAGGAGCTGGACGAGGTCGTCAACCTTCTGCACCTGCCTGCCGAAGACCGTACGGTGTTCGACAAGGCCATGAAGCAGTCGCGTCATCCCTTTGTGCCGGTGACGCTGTTCTATGAGCTGACTGAAGAACAGATCGCCGTACTGGCAGTCAACGAGTTCCGTTTGCCGGGCCTCGATGTTGAGCCCCAATTCGTTCGTCACTACCCACTCGGCCCGCACTTTGCCCATTCGATTGGCTATGTCGGCCGTATCAACGAAAAAGAATCCAAGACCCTCGACTCCGTGGAGTACCGCGGCACCCAATCCGTGGGTAAAACCGGTATCGAGCGTTTCTACGAGCCTCAGCTGCATGGCCACGTTGGTTATGAGGAAGTCGAAACCAACGCTCAGGGCAGGGTTCTGCGGGTTCTCAAACACACCGATCCGGTCCCAGGGAAAAACATTGTCCTGAGCCTCGACGTCAAACTGCAGGAAGCCGCTGAAGCTGCCCTAGGTGATCGCCGTGGTTCGGTAGTGGCCCTCGACCCTTCCACTGGTGAAGTGCTCGCCATGGTCAGTAACCCGAGTTTCGACCCGAATCTGTTCGTGACCGGTATCAGCTCCAAGGAATACTCGGCACTGCGCGACTCTATCGACCGGCCACTGTTCAACCGTGTCCTGCGCGGTCTGTACGCACCGGGTTCGACGATCAAACCGGAAGTGGCAATTGCCGGTCTCGACAGCGGCGTCGTCACGCCACAAACCCGGGTCTTCGATCCGGGTTACTACCAACTGCCGGACTTCGATCACAAATACCGCAACTGGAACCACAGCGGCGATGGCTGGGTAGATATGGACGCAGCGATCATGCGTTCCAATGACACCTACTTCTACGATCTGGCCCACAAACTCGGTATCGACCGCCTGCACGACTACATGGCGATGTTCGGCCTCGGCGAAAAGGTTTCGCTGGATATGTTCGAAGAATCCTCCGGCCTGATGCCGTCTCAAGCCTGGAAGCGCGCGACGCGCCGTCAGGCGTGGTTTCCGGGCGAAACGGTAATCCTCGGCATCGGTCAGGGCTACATGCAAGTGACGCCGCTGCAACTGGCTCAAGCGACGGCATTGATCGCCAACAAGGGCGTGTGGAATCGTCCGCACCTGGCGAAGACTGTCGACGGTGTGGCGCCGGTAGACGAGCATCCGATACCGAACATTCTGCTGAAGAATCCGCATGACTGGGAACAGGTCAACCACGGCATGCAGATGGTGATGCACGATGCCCGTGGTATTGCTCGGGCGGCAGCGGTGGGTGCTCAATACCGCATCGCTGGCAAGAGCGGTACCGCACAAGTGGTAGCGATCAAGCAGGGCGAACGCTACAACCGCGCGAAAACCCTTGAACGCCACCGCGACAACGCCTTGTTCGTCGGCTTCGCGCCGGCGGAGCATCCGAAGATCGTGATTTCGGTGATGATCGAGAACGGCGAGGCCGGTGGTCGTGTGGCAGGCCCGGTAGTGCGGCAGATCATGGATGCCTGGCTCCTCGACCAGGATGGCCATCTCAAGCCGGAATACGCGACGCCGACCAAGGCGCCGGGTGATCCGCACGTCTGACCGGCGTCAGCTTCACAGCACAGGCTCACGCAAGCTGAGCATGTGCTGGAAGCTGTCGAGGAACACCGTTTCCGCCTGAGTCATCTTCTGCTCGCGATTCCACAGCAGTTGAATATCGAAATCCACCACGCCGTCCTCCGGCGGCAATCGCCACAACAACCCCTGTTCGACATCGCGCCGCACCAGGTGCGTCGGCAAACAGCCGATACCGAATCCTGCACAGATCAACCGGTAAATTTCTTCGAAACTGGTGGAAGACGCGACGATCTTGCCGGTGAATCCCTGCTGGTCGCGAAACAGCGTCAACGGCGACAGGTTGCCACCCAATTGATCGCTGGTGAAACTGACGAAGTTTTCCGCCGCCAACTCCTGAAGCGTCAGATTCTGTTGTCCGAAAAGTCGATGACGCTGCCCGCAAAAGTACGCATAAGTCTCGCGAAACAGGACCCGCTGCTCCAATCGCGGTTGTGGCAAACGACACAACCCAACCCCCACCGTGGCAGTTTTTTGCAGTAATGAACTGATGATGTTCGAGCTGCCCATCACCTCGACTTCCAGCTCGATTTTCGGATGAGTTTCATGGAAGTCAGCGAGGAACTCGTCGTAATGCCGCGCCTGCACGCCGCTGACGGTAAGGATACGGATCTTGCCGACCACATCGTCATGGCGGTTCTCGACCACCGTGCCCAACCGTGAGATATCGCCGTAGATGTCCACGGCAATACGCAGCACCTCTTCGCCGGTTTCGGTCAGCTCAAAACGCCGCCCGCTGCGCGCGATCAACACACAATCCAATTGTTCTTCGAGGCGTTTCAACGCCTGGCTGACTGCCGACTGCGTGATGTGCAGGCGTGCGGCGGCGCGGCTCATGCTGCCTTCCTGACCGATCACCAGATAGGTGCGCAGCAGGTTCCAGTCCAGCCGGTCATTGAGAAAACGCCGGCCGACCCACGGGTTGGAAGTGGAAGTCACGAAAACTCCAGGTAGTAGCAACGCTAATAGTTAGCTTAAGTTTTTGAAAATTGACTAATCCTGTCACGGAAGCGATAAAGCCCACAAGCGCCACAGAGCGTGACCGTCAGCCGCCTCGACACCTGCCCAAAACTATAAATACACAGGGTTCTTGCATGCACACCACCGCTCAGCCGCGTCGCGCCGCGGCCGCTGCCTTCATTGGCACGACCATCGAGTTTTACGACTTCTACATCTACGCCACAGCCGCCGCGCTGGTGCTCGGCCAAGTGTTCTTTCCCAGCAGCGATCCGGTGACCAGCACCATGGCCGCATTCGGTAGTTTCGCCGTTGGCTTCATTGCACGGCCAATGGCGGGCATGGTCTTCGGTCATCTGGGGGATCGCCTCGGACGCAAGAAAATGCTTCTGGTGACCATGGCGTTGATGGGACTCGCCACCGCCGGCATCGGTCTGCTGCCGAGTTACGCCAGCGTCGGAATCTGGGCGCCAATTGGTTTGATCGTGCTGCGCCTGATCCAGGGTATTTCCGTCGGTGGCGAATGGGGTGGGGCAGTGCTGATGGCCAGCGAACACGCGCCGGCCAAGCGCAAAACGTTTTACGCATCCTTCGCGCAACTCGGCAGTCCGGCAGGTTTGTTATTGGCGTTGATCGCGTTCCGTCTGGTGACTTCACTGGAGCCGGAAGAGTTTCTCGCCTGGGGGTGGCGTCTGCCGTTTCTCGCCAGCGGTGTGCTGATGATGGTCGGCCTGATGATCCGTTCCGGCGTGCATGAATCGCCGGAGTTCGCCAAAGCCAGGGACAACAACGAAACCGCGCAATACCCGGTGAAAGACGTGATTCGTCAATGCTGGCGGCAGATCCTGTTCGCCGCTGCCGCAGTCACTATTGGCTCGGCGGGGTTCTTCTTCACCAACACCTTCATGATCACTTACGTCACCCAATATCAGGGCATACCCCGGGCGACAATTCTCGATTGCCTGTTTCTGGTAACGATCATCCAACTACTGTCGCAACCGCTGTCGGCGTTGCTCGCCGAGCGTATCGGTGAAGGCCGGTTTCTGATGTTCGTCGCGTTGTTGTGCATCGTCACGCCGTACCCGATGTTCCTGCTGGTCGGCACGCAGAACATCGTGCTGATGACCCTCGGCATCGCCCTCGCCGTGGTCATTCTCTCGGCACTTTATGCCGTGATTGCCGGTTACATGACTCAAGCGTTCCCGGTGCACCTGCGCTACTCGGGAATCTCTATCGCTTATCAGTTGAGCTGCGCGCTGGCCGGTGGCACCACGCCGCTGATCGGCACGCTGCTCGCCAGTAAATTTTCCGGGCAATGGCTGCCGCTGGCGGTGTTCTTCAGCCTGCTGTCTGCCGTGTCGTTGATCGGGGTGTGCGGGCTGGCTCGCCTGCGCGCCAACCCGGTCGTCCTTCATTCCAGCAAAGAGGTGTATTCGTGAGTAAACCCGCCCACATCGATCCGATCGAATGGCAAGCCCGTTGTGAACTCGCTGCGTTGTATCGCTTGATCGCGCACTTTCGCATGACCGACCTGATCGATACCCACATCACTCTGCGCATTCCAGGCCCGGAGCATCATTTTCTGATCAACCGTTACGGGGTGATTTTCGACCGTATGCGCGCCTCGGATCTGGTGCGCATCGATCAGGACGGCAACATCGTCGATCCCGAATACGCCGGGCATCGAGTCAACGCCGCAGGTTTCGTGATTCACTCGGCGATCCACATGGCGCGGGAAGATTTGAACTGCGTGATCCACACCCATACCGCCGCTGGCATGGCGGTCGCAGCGCAGAAACACGGGCTATTGCCGATCAGTCAGCACGCCCTGAAGTTCTACGGAAAACTCGCTTATCACACCTACGAAGGCATCGCCTTGTCGCTGGATGAGCGCGACCGTTTGATTGCCGATCTCGGCCCGCATCGGGCGATGATTTTGCGCAATCACGGCTTGTTGGTCGGTGGTTCTGGCGTCGCTCAGGCGTTTCAGGAAATCCACTTTCTCGAGCGTGCCTGCCAGGCTCAGGTCGCCGCATTGGCCGGTGGTTCGGAGCTGCATTTCCCGTCACCGGAAATCTGCGCGCACACCGCCGAACAGTTCGACCGCGATGAGCAGGACAACATCATCGACCTGGCCTGGGAGGCCGCTTTGACCCTGATCGAATCCCAGCGCGAGTCCTACCTTTCATGAACACCGTTGCTCTGTTGTCCCGCGACACACTGTTGCTCAAGCAATTGCAGGAAGCGTTCGCTCGCAGCGCGCCGCAACTCACAGCGGTACTGGCCGAAGACCCGCAAGCGAAAAATGCGCAGGTCGCCGCCTGCTGGTTTCCATTGCCGGGCAGTCTTGCCAAGTTGCCCAATCTGCAAGTGATCCATTCGGTGGCGGCGGGGATAGATCATTTGGAACACGATCCATCGTGCCCGGATCTGCCAGTGTGCCGGGTGGTCGATCCCGGCCACCGGCAGGGCATGACCGAGTACGTGCGCTGGGCGGTGATTCACTATCATCGCGGCTTCGATCAAGTGCTGGTGCAGCAACGACAGCAGCACTGGGAGCGACCGCTGCAACGTCCGGCCAGCCAATTCAGAATCGGTGTGATGGGCCTCGGTTCGCTGGGGAGTGCGATTGCGCTGGATCTGGCCGCCGCCGGTTACGCGGTACGTGGCTGGGCGCGCAGCAGCAAGGATTTGCCCGGCGTACAAACCTTCGCGGGTGCCGACAGCTTCAATGGTTTTCTGAACGGTGTGGAGTTGCTGATCAACCTGTTGCCGCTGACCGATGAAACCCGTGGCATCCTCAATCAGCAGACCTTCGAGCGGTTGGCCAACGGTGCCGCGCTGGTCAATGTCGGACGCGGCGCCCACCTCAATATCGAAGATCTGCAACAGGCCCTGAAACAAGGAAAACTGCGCGGTGCGATGCTCGATGTGTTCGAACAGGAGCCGCTACCGGCCGAGCATCCATTATGGAAAACTCCCGGCGTCACCATCACTCCGCACATGGCTTCGGCAGCGTCCCACGATTGCATCGCCGAACAGATTACCGAAAACTTTCGGCGACTGAATAGCGGCGAATCATTGCTCAACAGTGCAGATCGGCAACTCGGTTACTGATCCGCCAGACACGCCTGCAAGCGTTCGATGAACAGCGTTTCGGCGCGGCTCATGCGCTGATCGCGGTTCCACAGCAAGTGGATATCGACATCGGCAATCCCTTCGTGCGGCGGCAGGCGCCAGAGCAATCCGGCTTCGACGTCTGCCGCGACCACGTGCTCCGGCAGACAGCCAATACCGAACCCGGCAATCACTAATCGGCGCACTTCCTCGAGGCTCGGCGATGACGCAACAATGCGTCCGCTGAAGCCCTGTTGATCACGAAAAATCGTCAACGGCGAAAGCATGCCGCCGATCTGGTCGCTGGTGAAACTGACGAAATTCTCGCGCTGCAAATCGCTTTCGCTGACGTCTTCGCGACCAAACAACGCATGGTGCTTGCCACAGAAAAACGCATAGCGCTGACGCAGAAACAGGCGCTGTTCCAGACGCGGTTGTGGTCGGCGATTGAGGCTCAAGCCAAGGGTTGCGGTCTTCTCCTGCAACGCGCTGACGATGTCCGAACTGCGCATCACATCGACCTCCAGATCCACCCGTGGATACTGGCGGTGGAAGTCAGCGAGGAAGTCGTCGAAACGCTCGGAAAAAATCCGGCTGATGATCAGCAGGCGCACCTTGCCGATCACCTCGTCTGCCGGTTGCTCCAGCAGGCTGCTGACCTGCGACATCTGCCCGTAGATTTCACCGGCCAGTTCGAAGATCTGTTCGCCGACTTCGGTCAGGGCAAAGCGCGGCCCCCGGCGAGCGATCAATTGCCGACCCAACTGTTCCTCCAGACGCTTGAGCGCCTGGCTCACCGCCGGTTGCGTCAGGTGCAGACGCGCAGCGGCGCGGCTGATGCTCAGTTCCTGGCCGATCACTCGGAAGGTGCGTAACAGGTTCCAGTCCAGACGATCATTGAGCAGGCGTTGCATAGGCACTCGGCGAGAATTGATGAAGTCGGCAGATGGCAGATCCTAGCATCGTTGCCAGTGCCGCAGCAGGCTTTCAACGTCGTGCCGACAGCTGTTGCGGGGCGAGGAACGCGTCATGGAAGTAGTTACGCAAGGCGTGCATCGCCGGGCTGAATTCCCGCGTGCGATGCCACGCCAGGCCCACGCTCATCGGCGTTACCTTGTCGCTGATGGTCAGGGTTTCTATGCGTTTGCCTTCCAGCGACCAGGGGCGATGCACCAGGTCGGAAAGAATCGCCACGCCGCTGCCATTAGCGACCATGCTGCGTACCGCTTCCACAGAACTGGTGCGCACCCTGACGCTCGGTTGCTGGTGCGCGTTTTCCCAGTAGCGCATGGCGCTCTGTTCGGCTTCATCGACGGTCAGCAGGATGTACGGCTCGCGCGCGACGTCGGCGAGGCTGACCGACGAGCGCTCACACAACGGGTGATGGCTGGGCAGCCATAACCGGCGTTCGGAATTGAACAGGATCTCCGAAACGATATCCGGGTGCGTGAGGTTTGCCGTGAGCACCACCGCCATGTCGAAGCGACCTTCGAGCAATCCTTGCTCGATGGCCGTGCGCTCCTGTTCGTGGACTTCGATGGTGACGTCCGGATGCCAATGTTCAAGTCGTTGTAAATGGTGCGGCAGGAAGTAGCCGATCACCGTGTAACTCGCCGCCAGATGCAACTGCCCGCTGGCGTGAATGTCCGGCATCGGGCTGTTCAGCGCGTCGTCGACACTGCGCAGAATCACGTAGGCACGGTTGAGAAAGTGCCGCCCGGCCTCGGTCAAAGCCATGCCTTGTGCCGAGCGCTGAAACAACAGCGTGCCGAGAATGCCTTCCAGTTCCTTGATCGCCGTGGTCACCGCCGACTGCGAAATATTCAAATGAATCGCCGCTTGAGAAATCTGCCCGATTTCGGCGGTGGCGACGAAATAGCGGACCTGGCGCAGGGTCAGTGACATGGGCGCTCCTGTTGATGAGGTATCTGATTTTCAGAAGATACCCCCTCTGTTTATAAAACTTCCCAATGGGGTGTGCGGAATTTAACTTGGCCCTCACGAAGTCACAAGCGTCAGGGATCAGTGTTATGCAGACAGTAGATTTCAACTCGGACATGGGCGAAAGCTTCGGTCCGTGGACCATCGGCGACGGCGTCGATAACGAGCTGATGGGCTTTATCAGCTCGGCCAATATCGCCACCGGTTTCCACGCTGGCGACCCCGGCACCATGCGCCGCACCGTTGAACAGGCCAAGCGCTTGAACGTCGCTATCGGTGCACATCCAGGCTTTCGTGATCTGGTGGGATTTGGGCGCCGGCACATCAATGCCCCGGCGCAGGAACTGGTCGACGACATCCTTTATCAGTTGGGCGCATTGCGTGAACTGGCCCGGGTTCAAGGCGTGGCGCTGCAACACATCAAACCCCACGGCGCGCTCTACATGCATTTGGCGCGGGACGAGGAGGCCGCCCGTTTGCTGGTGGAAAACCTCCAACGGCTTGAGCCGGAATTGCTGTTGTATTGCATGCCCGATTCGGTGATCTGGCGGGTCGCCAACGAACTCGGCCAACCGGTGATTCGCGAGTTCTATGCCGACCGCGAGTACGACCTCAGCGGCTCGATCGTCTTCACCCGCAACGTGCGTGCGTACGATCCGGAGCAAGTCGCCACGCGAGTTCTGCGTGCCTGTCAGCAGGGCGTAGTGCGCACGGTCGAGGGAGAGGATCTGGAAATCGAATTCGATTCCATCTGCTTGCACAGCGATACCCCGGGCGCATTGGCGCTGGTCCGGGCGACGCGCCGCGCACTCGATGGCGCCGGGATCAAGGTTCGCGCACCACGCTGAAAATCACCCGGCACACAGATGCCAGGGACTGCACCTGTACGCGCACCACCAATCAATTTTTTGCCTGCCTTTCTACAACTATTCCAAGAGGAACAGACATGGCCGAACACACTGTAATCACCCCGTTGCCCGGGACTTTCTATCGCAAGGCTACGCCTGACTCGGCGAACTACGTCGAGGTCGGTGCGCAGGTCAGCGCCGACACTGTGATCGGCCTGATCGAAGTCATGAAGCAGTTTTCCGAACTGACCGCCGGAGTGGCCGGTCGCCTTGGCGCGTTTCTGGTAGAAGACGGCGATCCGGTGGAACCGGGTCAGGTCATCGCAACACTCGACGACGAGTGAGGGCGCGATCATGACTCAAGCCATTCGCAAATTACTCATCGCCAACCGTGGCGAGATTGCCGTGCGGATCATCCGCGCTGCCAAAGAACTGGGCATTTCGACCGTTGCCGCGTGCAGCGAGGCGGACGTCGATTCCATGGCCGCGCGCATGGCCGACGAGCTACACATTCTCGGCCCGGCGCGTGCCGATAAAAGCTACCTCAACGTCGAGGCGCTGCTTGCTGCGCTGAGTGCAACCGGGGCCAACGCAGTGCATCCCGGATATGGCTTTCTTTCGGAGAACGCCGACTTCGCTGAAGCGGTACTCGCTGCCGGGGCGATTTTTGTCGGCCCGAGCCCGGAAACTATCCGGCGCATGGGTGACAAAGCCGAAGCACGACGCACCGCGCAAGAGGCCGGTGTGCCGGTGGTGCCGGGCTCACCGGGTGAACTGTTCGATGTCGACGCGGCGCTCAAGGCGGCCGAGCTGGTCGGTTTTCCATTGCTGATCAAGGCCTCGGCCGGCGGCGGTGGGCGAGGCATTCGACTGGCGGAAAACGCCGCGCAACTGATCGAAGAATTCCCCCGCTCGCAACGAGAAGCCCAGGCTGCGTTCGGCAATGGTGCGGTGTATCTGGAACGCTTCATCAGCAAGGCCCGGCACATTGAAGTGCAGGTGCTGGGTGACGGTCAGCACGCCGTGCACCTGTTCGAGCGCGAGTGTTCGTTGCAGCGTCGGCGGCAGAAGATTTTCGAGGAAGCGCCTTCACCGGTACTCAATTCGCAGCAACGCGAAACACTCTGCGCCAGTGCCGTGCGCCTTGCCGAGTCCCTGGGCTACAAAGGCGCCGGGACTCTGGAGTATCTGTACGACGACGCGACGGGCGAGTTCTTCTTCATCGAAATGAACACGCGGATTCAGGTTGAGCATCCGGTCAGCGAGTTGATCACCGGGATCGATCTGGTCCAGGCGATGCTGCGTATTGCCGGTGGCGAGCCGCTGGGCTTCAAACAAAGCGACATCCAGCTGAAGGGTGCCGCGCTGCAAATGCGCCTGAACGCCGAAGACCCGGCGCGAGACTTTTTTCCAAGTCCCGGTCTTGTCGAAGCACTGAGCTGGCCGCAAGGCGAGGGTATTCGGGTCGATAGCCATCTCTATCAAGGCTACCGCGTGCCGCCGTACTATGACTCGCTGCTGGCCAAGTTGATTGTCCATGGTTCGAACCGTGCCCAGGCCTTGGCTCTTGCTAAAACAGCGGTGGCGCAAACCACACTCACCGGCATGGCCAGCACCTTGTCCCTGCATGGCGAATTGCTGGAGCAACCCTGGCTGCACAGCGCCGACTTCCACACCGGCACCCTGGAAACCTGGCTGGCCGAGCGCCGTAGCGGAGGTAAGTCATGAGTAAGCCAATCCGCTATAGCTTTGGCGCCGACGAACATCTGTTCGCCGAAGTCAGCGACAGCATGTCCCTTGAGGCGTTCTTCAAGGGCATGGCGGTCACCCGTGCAGTCGAGCGTCTGGCGCTCGATGGCGTGCTGGATGTCTGCCTGGCCAACGCCTCGTTCCAGATTCGATTCGACCCGGATCGTATCGAGCCGCAGACCCTGCTTGAGGCTGTCAAAGGCGCAGAGGCCGAAGCAGTCGCCGAGCGCACGTTGCACACGCGGATCATCGAGATTCCGGTGCTCTATAACGATCCGTGGACCCACGAAACCCTGATGCGTTTTCGCGACCGTCATCAAGACCCGAGTTCTACCGATCTGGAGTACGCCGCACGGATCAACGGCCTGGCGGATGTCGATGCGTTTATCGCAGCGCACAGCGGCGCGCCGTGGTTTGTCTCGATGGTCGGCTTCGTTGCAGGGCTGCCGTTCATGTTTCAGATGGTCGAGCGTGAACGCCAGTTGCAGGTGCCCAAGTACCTGCGGCCACGCACCGACACGCCCAAATTGACCCTGGGTCACGGCGGCTGTTTCGGCTGCATCTACTCAGTGCGCGGCGCCGGCGGCTATCAGATGTTTGGCGTGACGCCGGCACCGATCTACGACCCGCAGCAGAACCTCGCGTACTTGAAAGAGCACATGGTGTTTTTCCGTCCGGGTGACATCGTGCAGTTCAAACCGATGGATCGCGAAGCCTACGACCACGCGGTGGCTGAGGTCGAGGCCGGGCGCTTCGATCTGCGGATTCGTCCGGTGGAGTTTTCGCTGGATGCGTTCCTTGCCGACCCGGTCGGCTATCCCAAGTCGTTGCAGGAGGTGCTGGCATGATCAAGGTCATCAAACCCGGTCTCGCCACCTCGGTACAGGACCTCGGACGTGAAGGCTATTACCACTTGGGCATTCCGCCCTCCGGCGCGCTTGATCAATATGCTTTGAGTGCGGCGAATCAACTGGTCGGTAACCCGGCGGGGCTGGCGGCGCTGGAGTGCACGTTGCTCGGGCCGGAGCTGGAGTTTCAGCAGGATGCGCTGGTGGCGGTGTGCGGCGCGCACATGACGCCTCGGGTCGATGGCGTGGAAATGCATCACGACACCGCGTTCGCGGTGAAGGCCGGCCAAGTGCTGCGATTCGATTTCCCCAAGGTCGGGGCCCGCACTTATCTGGCGGTGGCCGGTGGCATCGATGTGCCGCTGGTGCTCGGCAGTCGCTCAACCTATGCCTTGGGCGCGCTCGGCGGTTTTCAGGGGCGGCGCTTGATCGCCGGTGATGAATTGCCGATTGGCGTGGCTAGCGGCAAGGGAAGAGTCGGGGCGAGTTTGCCGATGGCGCTGCGGCAATCGCTGGGTGGCGAAATCACTCTGCGCGTGGTTCCGGGTTTGTACTACGACCGCCTGACCGATGCGGCGGCAGACAGCTTTTTCGCTGACGCCTGGACGGTGGGCTCGGAAGCCGACCGCATCGGCTACCGCTTCAAGGGTGGCAACGCCCTGAGCTTTCAACCCCGCGAGCAACCGTTCGGCGCGGGCTCCGATCCTTCGAACATCGTCGACAGTTGCTACCCGATCGGCTCGATCCAGGTCCCCGCCGGGCTCGAACCGATTGTGTTGCATCGCGACGCGGTGTCCGGTGGCGGCTACGCGATGATCGGCACGGTGATCAGCGCCGATCTCGACCTGATCGGCCAGATGCAACCCAACCAGAAAGCGCGTTTCGTCGCGGTGACTCTGGAAGATGCACTGCAAGCACGACGTTCCTATAAGAAAAAACTCAGCTGCCTGAGCAAGCTGTTCCCTTCCTGATACTGCCCGCCGCATCGCGCGGGTAAAGCCAAACGGTACGTCGCCGCCACACGCTGGTGTGGTGGCGCCTGCCCGCGCTTCAACCTTTGACTGGTTTTGGAGTTCACGCATATGGCTGCTTTATCGCAATCGAGTCAAACCGGGCAGGACCCGGCCAATCATCCCGTTCCAGCCGCAGCGCGCATGGGCCGACTGTCGTTGACCATGGCCTGGTGGGCAGTGTGCAGTGCGATGTTCTACATCGTCGTCGGCGCCTCGCTGGCCTTGTCGTACGGCGCACGCAATGCGCTGATCGGCATGCTGCTGTCGGTGATCAGTTATGGCTTGGTCAACAGTGTGCTCAGTCGCTTCGCGATTCGCAGCGGCTTGTCGGTGGCGTTGTTTTCCAGGTTGTTGTTCGGCAGTACCGGGGCGTGTCTGGCGACGTTGATCTTCTTTTCCACGGCGATCTATTACGCGGTGTTCGAAGGCTCGGTGATCGCCGTTGCGCTCCATCACCTGTACCCGGAACTGGTTTATCCGCTGGCCGCATTGTTGGTGGTGCTGTACAGCGTGCCGATGATTCTCGGCAGCGTGCAGCACTGGCTGGACAAGCTCAACGGCCTGTTGCTGCCGGTGTATCTCGGCGGACTGCTGGTGGCGGTAGGGTTGTCGATCAGCCGTTACGGCTACCAGCCGCAGTGGCTGGATTTCGGCCCGCAAATCCCCAGCGCATTTGGCTGGTGGCATTGCTTTGTCGCCTACATGGGCGTGTGGATTTTGATGCTGTTCACCTTCGATTACGCACGTTTCGGCAAGCCTGAAGATGCTGAATACCACGGTCGCTGGAATTTCGGCATGCCGTTCTACGCCGTGACGTTTCTGCTCAATGGCGCGGCGGGGATCTATCTGGTCAGCAGCATTCCGCACGAAGGTGCACTGAGTGAAGTGTCGGTGGTGATGGCGATTTTGCAGTTGATGGGGCTGTGGGGCCTGCTGTTTGTCTGGGCCACGCAAACCCGGATCAACACTGCCAATTACTACTTGGCGACGCTGAACATGCAGGCGTTTTTTGCGCGTTTTCGCATCAACGGTTCGTACCTGGTGTGGGCGCTGGTCGTCGGGGTGATCGTCTACGGTTTGATGCTTGCGGATGTCTTTGCCTACCTGCTCAAAGCGCTGGCTTATCAGGGGATTTTCGTCGTGGCCTGGGTTGGTGTGGCATTGGCGCAAATCCTCTGCGGGCGCAGTGATGAAGGCGCGCTGGAGAGTGTGCCTGCGTTCAATCCGGTTGGTTTGAGCGCATGGTTCGGCGCGACTGCGTTGGGGCTAGGGTTGATGCTGGCGGGCGGTGGTTTGAGCAGTTTTTCTGCGCCGGCCACGGTGATCGTCGCGTTTGGCTTGCAGGCAGGTTTGTCCCGTCGCAGCCGTTTGCGCCTGCCGTTGACCGAGTAGAAGCGCAACGCTGTCATTCAAACAAGCCCGTTCCCTAAGGGGGAGCGGGCTTTTTTTGTGTTCGATTATAAGCTTGAGTAATAGTCGGAATAATAAATAGAAAATTGACTAATCATAGCCCCGAGACGATAAATCACCCCCAGACAGGCACCTTCAGAGTGCCGCGGATTTAGCGTTTTCCTCCTGCCAAAAACAAATCAAAAGGAGCCCGACCCATGAAGCCCCACGCTTCGAATCAGCCGCGCCGTGCGGCCGCCGCTGCCTTCATCGGCACCATGATCGAGTGGTACGATTTTTACATCTACGCCACCGCCGCCGCGCTGGTGTTCGGCGCGCTGTTCTTTCCTTCCGACGATCCGCTGTTCAGCACCATGGCTGCGTTCGGTACGTTTGCCGTGGGCTTCTTTGCGCGGCCGTTGGGCGGGATCATATTCGGCCACATCGGTGACCGGATCGGCCGCAAGAAATCGCTGATCATCACGCTGTTGATGATGGGTGTGGTCACGGTGTGCATTGGTCTGTTGCCGACTTACGCACAGATCGGCGCGGCCGCTCCGGTGCTGTTGATTGTGTTGCGCGTGGTCCAGGGCATCGCCGTCGGCGGCGAGTGGGGCGGGGCAGTGTTGATGGCAGGCGAGCATGCGCCGAAGGGTCGGCGCAATTTCTTTGCGTCGTTCGCTCAACTCGGTAGCCCGGCAGGTTTGATCCTTTCGCTGCTGGCGTTCAGTGCCGTAACACGTCTGCCAGAAGAAGACTTGATGAGCTGGGGCTGGCGTCTGCCGTTCCTCGCCAGTGCGCTGTTGCTGGTGGTTGGTCTGGCGATTCGTCTGGGTGTGAATGAGTCGCCGGAATTTCTCGCCAGCCGTGAGCAGGCCAGTAAAGAGACGCGCAAAGAACAGGCACCGGTGATGGAGGTCCTGCGTACCGCGTGGCGTCCGCTGTTGCTGTGCATCGGCGCCAACACGCTGGGGATCGCCGGGGTGTATTTCACCAACACCTTCATGATCGCCTACACCACGCAACAACTGGCGCTGCCACGCTCGCTGATTCTGGAATGCCTGTTCTTCGTCGCGATCATCCAGTTCTGCGTTCAGCCGCTGGCGGCGTGGACGGCGGAGAAGATCGGCGCTACGCGGTTTCTGTGTCTGATGTCGCTGCTGGCGATGGCTTCGCCGTACCCGATGTTTGTGCTGGTGAGTTCGGCGCAGGCACCGCTGATCATCCTCGGTATCGCCTTGGCGGTGGTGTGCATGGCGTCGTTCTATGCGGTGATTGCCGGTTACGTCAGCGGCATGTTCGAGACCCGCGTGCGTTACACGGCGATCTCGCTGGCCTACCAGATTTGCGGCGCGGTGGCCGGTGGCTTGACGCCGCTGGTGGGCACCCTGCTCGCGCATAAATTCAGCGGCCAATGGTGGCCGTTGGCGGTGTTCTACAGCCTGATCGCCGCTGTTTCGCTGATCTGCGTGCTGTCCCTCGCGCGCCGCCATGCCAGCGCCCATCGCGCAGAAATGGCTCAGGCCTGATCCCGAATTCCAGGAGAAATCTCATGTTGAAAATCAATGGCGAACGCCTGTGGGCAAGCCTGATGGCGATGGCCGAAATCGGCGCGACGGCTCGCGGCGGCAGTTGCCGTCTGGCGTTGAGCGATGAAGACAAGGCAGGCCGCGAACTGTTTGCCCACTGGTGCCGTGAGGCGGGCATGAGCCTGAGCGTCGATGCCATTGGCAACCTGTTCGCCCGCCGCCCCGGCACTGACCCGGACGCCGCGCCAGTGATGATGGGCAGTCACCTCGACACCCAGCCTGAAGGCGGGCGTTTCGACGGTGTCTACGGCGTACTCGCCGGGCTCGAAGCGGTGCGCTGCCTTAACGATCAGAAGATCAAAACCCGCAAACCGCTGGAAATCGCGGTGTGGACCAACGAGGAGGGCGCACGCTTCACCCCGGCGATGTTCGGCTCGGCGGTGTTTACCGGAATCATGGATCTGGATGCTGCGCTGGCCGTGCGTGACGCCAATGGCGTCAGCGTTGCCGAAGAATTGCAGCGCCTCGGTTATGCCGGTGATCGGCCATTGGGCGGCGCGGTGGATGCGTATTTCGAAGCGCACATCGAGCAAGGCCCGATCCTCGAAGACAATGCGAAAAGCATTGGTGTGGTGACGGGCGGTCAAGCGATTCGCTGGCTCGATGTGCGCGTCGAAGGCATGGCCGCGCATGCCGGCACCACGCCGATGCCGCTGCGCAAAGACGCGTTGTATGGCGTGGCACGGATGATTCAGGCGATTGAAACGCTGGCCACCGATTTTGCGCCGCAAGGTCTGACCACCGTCGGTGAATTGAGCATCAATAAATCGTCGCGCAACACCATTCCCGGGTTGGTGAATTTCACTGTCGATCTACGGCATCACCGCGACGAGGCCATCGCTGAGATGGAACAACAAGTGCGCACGCGCTTGCAGGCGATTGCCGATGAGCGCGGTTTGAGCTTGACGATTACCCCGCACTGGATCAGCCCGGCGACACCGTTCGACGCCGAGTGCGTGGCGGCGGTGCAAGAGGCGGTGGACGCGCTGGGCTACGCTGAGCAATCGATTGTCAGTGGCGCCGGGCATGACGCGATTCTGCTCGCACGTTATTGCCCGACGGCGATGGTGTTCATCCCGTGTGTCGGTGGCCTGAGCCATAACGAAGCCGAAGACGTGTTGCCCGAGGATGTGCGACAAGGCACCGACGTGCTGCTCAACGCCGTCCTAGCCCGCGCCGAAATATCCGAATAAAGCCCCAACCCCCTGTGGGAGCTAGCCTGCTAGCGATAGCGGTATGTCATCCAATATTTTCGGTGACTGACAGGACGCAATCGCTAGCAGGCTAGCTCCTACAGTTGAACGCATTTGCTGACTGACAGGAATTCACCCCATGCGCAGTTTTTTCCATCCCGAACAATTGCTCCACCATCCACGCAGTTACTACTCCCGTGGCCAGATGCGCACACCGCAGGAAGTCCCGGAACGTGCGCAGCGTCTGGTCCAGGCCGCGCACGGTTTGGGTTTCAGCGTCGAGCAACCAACCGACGCCGGTCTCGCCCCATTGCTGGCGGTACACGGTGCGCCATACCTGACTTTCCTTCACGAGGCTCACGCACGCTGGAAGGAAATCCCCGAAGACTGGGGCGATGAAGTGATGTCGAACATCTTCGTTCGCGAACCGAATGCCCTGCGCGGCATCCTCGCTCAGGCTGCACGCTATCTGGCGGATGGCAGTTGCCCGGTGGGTGAGCAGACCTGGCGTTCGGCCTATTGGTCGGCGCAAAGCGCAGTGGCTGGCGCCCGGGCGTTGATTGATGGTGAGCCGGCGGCGTATGCCCTGTGCCGTCCGCCGGGTCACCATGCCCGCGCCGAAGCGGCCGGTGGTTTCTGCTACGTGAACAACGCGGCAGTGGCAGCGCAGGTGCTGCGCGACAAGTTCGCCAAAGTCGCGGTGCTCGACACCGACATGCACCACGGTCAGGGCATTCAGGAGATTTTCTACGACCGCGATGACGTGCTGTATGTCTCGGTGCATGGCGATCCAACCAACTTCTACCCGGGCGTGGCCGGGTTTGCCGAAGAGCGTGGCGCGGGTGCGGGGGAGGGCTGCAATCTCAATCTGCCAATGGCCCACGGTGCGAGTGAGGCGGATTTTCTTGGTCAACTGGAAGTGGCACTGACAGCAGTGCGCGAGTTCGGCGCCGAGGTGTTGGTGCTGTCGTTGGGCTTCGATATTTATGAGCTGGACCCGCAGAGCAAAGTCGCGGTCACCCGTGAAGGTTTTGCTGCGCTGGGCGAGCGGATTCGCAGCCTTGGCTTGCCCTGCCTGATCGTGCAGGAGGGTGGTTATCATCTGGAAAGTCTTGAAGACAATGCGCGGGCATTTTTTGTGAATGGCGAAGTTTGGCAGCTCTGATATTGATGTGATCTGACAGGACGCTATCGCTGGCAAACCAGCTCCCACAGGTATTTCAGTGAGTTCACTTAATCCCTAAACACCATAAATCCTGTGGGAGCTGGCTTGCCAGCGATGAGGCCATCAATATTTCGAAAAATCAGGCCCCAGGCACCGGACAGCTCATGTCACCTTCTTCACACTTCAAATACTCCTTCAGAG
The DNA here is from genome assembly GCF_052567255.1 of Pseudomonas sp. McL0111. Classification (NCBI taxonomy): domain Bacteria; kingdom Pseudomonadati; phylum Pseudomonadota; class Gammaproteobacteria; order Pseudomonadales; family Pseudomonadaceae; genus Pseudomonas; species Pseudomonas sp. McL0111. The sequence goes on from NZ_CP199585.1 coordinate 3,624,515, forward strand.
TATCGACCCGCACTTTGGTCACGCCCGCCAGGCAATTGCTGTAAATCATCGGATAAACACTCCCGGCCGATACGGCGGACGCAGAAAACTTGCACTCCGCATCACGAAACCCCACCCACGCTCGCTGCGCGCTTACCAGCAGCTTTTTGGTATCCGCGTTGTCCTTCAATCGATCGCTGATCTGCTGATACACCTTGTTCAGCTCATTATCGGCTGCCTTGAAATCCTGCCCGGCGCACTGATTCATCGTCGCCTGATCGTTGGCATTGGCGCAGTCTACGGCGGCGTGGGCGAGGGAAGTGAACAGCAGTGGTGTCAGGGCCAGAAGCATACGTAGGGACATGAGGTTCTCGCTGTGTTAATGGGAGTGCAGAACAGTGTAGCGGTCCCCGGAGCCTTATTCGGACACTTGTCGCCTGGATGCTTCCAGCAAGCGATCTGCGGTTGCCGCAATTTCCTCGCCTTCATGCAACATTTCCAGCCAGTGGGCAGGAATGGCCCGAACCCCATAGTAGGCCCCTGCCAACTGGCCAACGATAGCTGCAGTAGTGTCGGCGTCGTCGCCCAGGTTGGCGGCTTGCAGAATCGCCGATGTGAAATTGTCTGTGTGATGAAAGCACCAAAGCGCGGCTTCCAGCGACTCGACGCAATATCCGCTGCCGCGGATTTCGCCTACAGATTTATCGAGGTAATGCCCCCGCGCAATCGCTGCGACTTTAGTCTGGCTGAAGGTAGAAAGGGGCAAGCTGCGCAGCTCTGTTTTGGAGGCACCCAGCAAGGCGTTAACGATCAGGCTGGCAAACAATTGGCAGCATTCGATGGCTTCAGGAGCTGCGTGGGTTGTCCGCGAGCTGTCGGCAGTAAATTTCTGGATTTGTCGGGTGTCAGGAAAGTAGAACAACGCCACCGGTGCCAGTCGCATCAGTGAACCATTGCCGGCCGTGAGCGGGTCGGTCGATCCGGCAAAAGGCTCACCGGTCTGCTGGTACTGCGCCAAGGCCTGACTGACCGTCATGCCAATATCGAAACACTCACCGGTCGAACTGAGGTATCCCCATTTCCACCAGTTGAGGTAGCGACCCATCTGATCAGCGGCATCGAAGCCGTTTTTGTTCAGCAGACTTTCCGCCAGACACAACGCCATTGAAGTGTCGTCGGTCCACTGCCCGGGCTTGAGATGAAAAGGACCTCCACCGACCATATCGGTCAAGGGCTGGAATGAACCCCGTGGCTTGAACTCAAGCGTTGTGCCGACTGCGTCGCCGCAAGCCAGTCCGAGCAAGGCTCCGCGATAACGTTCGGATAAGGATGGCTGCATGATTCGTCCCTGTTTCGTCCAGATTCGCGGAAAAAGGTAACAGTTTCATCGTGTGCGTGGTGTTTGAAATCGCAGGATTTCCGGTCAGTAAATGCCGCCGGATGTTTCCTGTCAGATAAGAAGCTATTACTGCTTTGATACAACTTCAGGTTGGACATGTGGTCATACAAGCCTACTGTTCAGAACAGGAGGTGACGTATGAAACCAGTACCTAACAGTTTCGAACGCAAAATCATGCTCAAGGCGACACGCTCCCATGTCTGGCGTGCATTGGTCGATGCCGAGGCGTTCGGCCAGTGGTTTGGCGTTGCGCTGGAGGATCGGCGGTTTATCGCTGGCGAGTGGACGCAGGGGCAGGTCACGTATCCCGGTTATGAACATGTGTTGTGGAATGTGCTGGTCGAACGGGTCGAGCCGCAGCAGCTGTTTTCGTTTCGTTGGCACCCGTATGCGGTCAATCCGAAAATCGACTATTCCCAGGAGCCCACCACGCTGGTCAAGTTCGAGCTGGAGGACTTCAACGGCGAAACCTTGCTCAAGGTCTCCGAATCCGGTTTTGCGCATATTCCCGATGTGCGTCAGAAGGAGGCCTATTACATGGACAGCCGTGGCTGGGAGGAGCAATTGAGCAGACTGGAAAATTATCTTGTTGAAAGCGCCAAGGCGCGTGAGCGGGACAAGGATTGATTGGATTGATGTTTGAACCCTGGTTGCTGCGCGGCTGGCTGGCCGTCGACCCGAAACGGGTGCACGGTGAGCGATAACCAGCAGCCACAGGCGCTCAGACAGCTGAAAGTCGCGGATCTCGCAGCCTCGGCGCTCGACTCCCTACAGGACTAAGGGTTTTCGGAAGGCGCGCTATGGCGAATGTCTTACACGCCATGGTAGCTATGTCGACTATTGCCGATGCGGTTCCATCGGTAATCTAGCCACATCAACTGAAGCACAGGGAGTGTTTCAGGATCACGGATGATCGACCATTTGCAAGGATCGCTGCCGACAGGGAGTCGATATTGGTCTTGGGAAAAACCCGCTTCGGCGGGTTTTTTTTCGCCTATGGAAAAGTACGAGAGGCTTCGTCGCCGGTCTACTGTGGTGAGGGAGCAAGCTCCCTCACCACAGACTATTCAACAGATCACGAGGCGATCAACTGGCGCAGGACGTAATGCAGAATCCCGCCAGACTTGAAGTACTCGACCTCGTTCAGGGTATCGATGCGGCACAGCACCTCGACTTTCTCCTGACGCCCGTCTTCACGGGTGATCACCAGCGTCAGGTTCATCCGTGGCGTCAGTTCGGCGCCGGTCAGGCCCTGAATGTCGAGGGTTTCCTTGCCGGTCAGGTTGAGTGTCTTGCGGTTCTGATCCAGCTTGAACTGCAACGGCAATACGCCCATGCCCACCAGATTCGAACGGTGAATCCGCTCGAAACTCTCGGCAATCACTGCTTTGACGCCGAGCAGATTGGTGCCCTTGGCGGCCCAGTCGCGGCTGGAGCCGGTGCCATATTCCTGACCGGCAATCACCACCAGCGGTGTACCCGACGCCTGATACTTCATCGCCGCATCGTAGATCGCCAGTTTTTCGCCGGTCGGAATGTAGATGGTGTTGCCACCTTCCTCACCGCCGAGCATTTCGTTACGAATACGGATGTTGGCGAAGGTGCCACGCATCATCACTTCGTGGTTGCCGCGACGTGAACCGTAGGAGTTGAAATCCCTTGGCTCCACGCCTTTTTCGCGCAAGTAATGTCCGGCCGGGCTATCGGCCTTGATGTTACCGGCGGGGGAGATGTGGTCGGTGGTCACCGAGTCGCCCAGCAGCGCCAAAACCCGCGCGCCCTCGACATCCTTAATCACTGGCAGCGGGCCGGAGATATCGTCGAAAAACGGTGGATGCTGGATATAGGTCGAATCGTCCTGCCAAACATAGGTCGCAGCCTGCGGCACTTCGATTGCTTGCCACTGCTCATCACCGGCAAACACTTCGGCGTATTCCTTGTGGAACATCGCGGTGTTGACCTGGGCTACCGCGTCGGCGATTTCCTTGCTGCTCGGCCAGATGTCGCGCAGATACACCGGATTGCCTTGTTGGTCGTTGCCCAGTGGTTCACTGCTGATGTCACTGCGCACGCTACCGGCCAATGCATACGCGACCACCAGTGGTGGCGAGGCCAGCCAGTTGGTTTTGACCAGCGGATGCACGCGTCCCTCGAAGTTGCGGTTGCCGGACAGCACCGACGCTACGGTCAGATCGGCTTTGGTGATGGCTTTTTCAATCGGCTCCGGCAATGGCCCGGAGTTGCCGATGCAAGTGGTGCAGCCGTAGCCGACCAGCGAGAAACCGAGTTGATCGAGGTATTGCGTCAGCCCCGCAGCCTTGTAGTAGTCGGTGACCACTTTCGAACCCGGTGCCAGCGAACTTTTCACCCACGGTTTGCGGGTCAGGCCTTTCTCGACAGCTTTTTTCGCCAGCAGTCCGGCAGCCATCATCACGCTCGGGTTGGACGTGTTGGTGCAAGAGGTGATCGCGGCAATCACCACGGCGCCGTTTTTCAGGCGATAGGTATGGCCTTCGGACTCGTAGTCAGCCTCACCGACCAGATCAGCATTGCCCACTGCGACACCGCCGCCGCCCTCGCTTTCGAGCCTGCCTTCTTCCTTGCTGGTGGGTTTGAATGACAAATCAAGGAAGTCACTGAAGGCTTGCGCGACATTCGGCAGCGAAACCCGGTCTTGCGGACGTTTAGGTCCTGCGAGACTCGCTTCGACGCTGCCCATGTCCAGCGCCAGACTGTCGGTGAACACCGGTTCCTGACCGGGCAGACGCCACAGGCCTTGAGCCTTGGTGTAGGCCTCGACCAGTTTCACCACTTCGGGTGGACGGCCAGACAGGCGCAGGTATTCCAATGTCACGTCGTCGACCGGGAAGAACCCGCAAGTGGCGCCGTATTCCGGAGCCATGTTGGCAATGGTTGCGCGGTCGGCCAGCGGCAGGTCGGCGAGACCGTCGCCGTAGAACTCGACGAATTTACCGACCACGCCTTTTTTACGCAGCATCTGCGTGACGGTCAGCACCAAGTCAGTGGCGGTGATGCCTTCCTTGAGTTTGCCGGTCAGTTTGAAACCGATCACTTCCGGGATCAACATCGACACCGGTTGCCCGAGCATTGCCGCTTCTGCCTCAATGCCGCCAACGCCCCAGCCAAGTACGCCGAGGCCGTTGATCATGGTGGTGTGGGAATCGGTGCCGACTAGAGTGTCGGGAAACGCATAGGTGCGGCCGTCTTCATCCTTGGTCCACACGGTGCGTCCAAGGTATTCGAGGTTGACCTGATGGCAGATGCCGGTGCCCGGCGGTACCACGCTGAAGTTGTCGAAGGCGCTCTGACCCCAACGCAGGAACGCGTAACGCTCGCCGTTGCGCTGCATTTCAATGTCGACGTTTTGTTCGAAGGCGCTGGCGGTGGCGAATTTGTCGACCATTACCGAGTGGTCGATTACCAGATCCACCGGCGACAGCGGATTGATTCGCTGCGGATCACCACCGGCCTTGGCCATCGCGGCGCGCATGGCGGCGAGGTCGACCACGGCGGGAACGCCGGTAAAGTCCTGCATCAGGACGCGGGCCGGACGGTACTGGATTTCCCGGTCGGAGCGGCGTTCCTTGAGCCACGCGGCGATCGCCTTGAGGTCGGCGCCGGTGACGGTTTTTTCATCTTCCCAGCGCAGCAGGTTTTCCAGCAGGACTTTCAGCGACATGGGCAGTTTGTCGAGGTCGCCGAGGCTCTTGGCGGCATCCGGCAGGCTGAAATAGTGGTAGGTCTTGTCGTCGATCTGTAAGGTTTTAAGGGTTTTCAGGCTATCAAGGGACGGCATTGAAATGACTCCTTTCGAGTCCGCACGGCTACGGACTGAGGGGACGGACAGAGCTTACAAACTAGCCCTGTTTTAGGTAGCTGGCTAATAACTGGACTCTATCGACAAGTCCAAGGTTCCGAACTCGGCTATCATGCGCCGGTTTTCGTGACAGGCATTGCTTCAACGCAACGCTTGGGCATCGTGCAGGGGCCGAATCACCGCCCTCTGCCCAGGAGTAAGAATGAACACCCTTTTTATGCATTGCCGGCCGGGCTTCGAAGGCGAAGTCTGTTCCGAGATTTCCGACCTCGCCGCACAACTGAACGTGGCGGGCTACGCCAAAGCCAAAACGGCCACCGCGTGTGCCGAATTTGTCTGCACCGAAGAAGATGGCGCCAAACGCCTGATGCGTGGCCAGCGCTTCGCCGAACTGATCTTCCCGCGCCAATGGGCACGCGGTGTATTTATCGATCTGCCGGAAACCGATCGCATCAGCGTGATCCTCGCCAACATGGCTGAGTTCCCGGTGTGCGGCAGCCTGTGGCTGGAAGTGGTCGACACCAACGACGGCAAGGAACTGTCGAACTTCTGCAAGAAGTTCGAAGGCCCGCTGCGCAAGGCGCTGACCGGCGCCGGCAAACTGGTGGATGACGCCAGCAAGCCGCGTCTGTTGCTGACTTTCAAGAGCGGCCGCGAAGTGTTCCTCGGCATGGCCGATGCCGGTAACTCGGCGATGTGGCCGATGGGAATTCCGCGCCTGAAATTTCCGCGTGAGGCACCAAGCCGTTCGACGCTGAAACTGGAAGAGGCGTGGCATCACTTCATCCCGCGTGATCAGTGGGAAGATCGTCTGCACAGCGACATGACCGGCGTCGACCTCGGCGCGGCACCGGGCGGCTGGACCTGGCAACTGGTCAATCGCGGCATGCTGGTGACGGCTATCGATAACGGCCCGATGGCTGAAAGCCTGATGGACACCGGTCTGGTGCAGCACTTGATGGCTGACGGCTTTACCTTCAAGCCCAAGCAGCCGGTGGACTGGATGGTCTGCGACATCGTCGAGAAACCAGCGCGTAACGCGGCGATGCTCGAAGAGTGGATCGGCGAGGGCCATTGCCGCGAAGCGGTGGTCAACCTCAAGTTGCCGATGAAGCAGCGTTATGCCGAAGTGAAGCGTTTGCTTGAACGCATCGCCGATGGTTTCAAGGCACGCGGGATCAAGGTCGATATCGGCTGCAAACAGCTGTATCACGACCGCGAAGAAGTGACCTGCCATTTGCGTCGCCACGACATCAAGAAACCCAAGTCCCGCTGAAACACTACAAAACCCTGTGGGAGCGGGCTTGCCCGCGATGAGGTCATGACATTCAGCATACGATTGGCTGAACGGACGCCATCGCTGGCAAGCCAGCTCCCACAGGTTCTGTGTGTACCACGGGATGACGATACACCCGGCAATGCGCGACAATGTCGGTCAGTTTCAGGAGTGAATCATGAGTGAAATGATCGATACCCCGGTCGACGGCACCCTCGACGCCACCGGCCTCAATTGCCCGGAACCGGTGATGATGTTGCACCAGCACATCCGTGATCTGGTGCCCGGCGGCCTGCTCAAGGTGATCGCCACCGACCCGTCGACCCGTCGCGATATCCCCAAGTTCTGTGTGTTTCTCGACCACGAACTGGTGGGGCAGCATGAAGAAGCCGGTACGTACCTGTACTGGATTCGCAAGAAACACGCCTGATATCAAGGCAAACGCAAAAACAATTGTGGGAGCCAGCCTGCTGGCGATTGCGGTGAATCAGTAACAGAAATGTTGACTGACACTGCGCAATCGCCAGCAGGCTGGCTCCCGCATTTTTTTGTCTTGCGTAAGGGGCTCAGCCCGCCGAACGGCTGATCCGAATCCGCTTGCGCGCGCTGCGGGTCAGGCGGATCGACAGCATCAGCGCCGCGCAGCTCAGGCCGACGATCAATCCTTGCCACAAACCGCTCGGGCCGCGTGGCTCGCCGAGCCAATCGGTCAGGCCGAGGGCGTAACCCACCGGCAGACCAATGCCCCAATACGCGAACAGGGTAAGGATCATCGTCACCCGGGTGTCCTGATAACCCCGCAGGGCACCGGCGGCAGTGACCTGGATCGCGTCGGAGAACTGGAACAGCGCCGAGTACACAATCAGCATCGCCGCAATGTGAATCACCGTCGGGTCGGCGGTGTAGATCGAGGCAATCGGCTCGCGTAGCAACAGCATCATGCTGGCGGAAATACAGGCGTAAGCCAGTGCCGTGCCCATGCCGACGCCCGCAGCGAAACGCGCTTCACGCGGTTCTTCGCGGCCCAGCGCCTGGCCGACGCGTACCGTCACGGCCATGCCCAGCGAGTAAGGAATCATGAACACCAGCGAGCTGACGTTCAGTGCGATCTGATGCCCGGCCACCACGGTGGCGCCGAGGCTGCCGATCAGCAGGGCGATTACCGCGAAGATGCTCGACTCGGCAAACACCGCGATGCCGATCGGCAAGCCGATCGCCAGCAGACGCTTGATCACCGCCCATTGTGGCCAGTCGAAACGGCTGAACAGTTCACTCGAACGGTAGGCCGGTGCCCAGCGCTCGTAACCCGCCAGACCGAGGGTCATCACCCACATCACAATCGCTGTCGCCCAACCGCAACCGACGCCACCCATGGCCGGCACACCGAAGTGGCCATAAATGAAGATGTAGTTCAGCGGAATGTTCAGTGCCAGACCACACAGGCCCAGCACCATTGCCGGACGGGTACGTCCCAGGCCGTCACTGAAGCAGCGCAGCACATGGTAGAACGCAACGGCCGGCAAGCCGCTGGCGATACCGTGCAGGTACTGCATGCACGGGCCGATCAGCTCGGGATCGACTTTCATCAGATGCAGGATCGGCTCGGCAGCGAGCAGCATCGCGGTGGCGATCAGTCCCACAACCAACGCCAGCCACAACGCCTGACGGACAATCGGGCCAATCTCGCTGTGCGTGCCGGCGCCGAAACGCTGGGCGACTTTCGGTGTGGTCGCCAGCAGGGTGCCGGTCATCAGCAGAAACACCGGCACCCAGATCGAGTTGCCCAGTGCCACGGCGGCCAGATCTCGCGGGCCCACACGGCCAGCCATCACGGCATCGACGAAACCCATGGCAGTGGTCGCCAGTTGCGCAATGATGATCGGCAACGCGAGGGCGAGCAGATTCTTCAGCTCCAGGCGAACCCGGGCAGGGCGGTTGAGGGAAACGGCGGGTTGATCGGTTACGGAATTCACAGGCAAAGCGTCCACAGGTGTTGATGCGCAAGGCGGGGCATTCTACGCCGCTGACGTAACGGTCAGGAAAAATCCTGTGTTGCGGATTTGTAATCACAAAGCTTGCTGGCTCATCCCCCTGTCTGCGCCTAAACTGCCGGTCCGCCAAAGGAGCCCGCCATGCTGATTGTTGCCGACGAAAATATTCCGTTGCTCGATGCCTTTTTTGCCGGTTTCGGCGAGATTCGCCGGGTGCCGGGCCGTTCCATCGACCGTGCCACGGTCGAGCAGGCCGATGTGCTCTTGGTGCGTTCGGTGACTAATGTCAGCCGCGCGTTGCTGGAAGGCAGCAAGGTACGTTTTGTCGGCACCTGCACGATTGGCACCGATCATCTGGACCTGGATTATTTTGCCGAGGCCGGCATTACCTGGTCCAGCGCGCCCGGTTGCAACGCTCGGGGCGTGGTCGATTACGTGCTCGGCAGCCTGATGACCCTGGCCGAAATCGAAGGCGCCGATCTGCCACAACGCACCTACGGTGTGGTGGGCGCCGGTGAAGTCGGCGGTCGACTGATCAAGGTCCTGAAGGGATTGGGATGGAACGTGAAAGTCTGCGATCCGCCGCGTCAGGCAGCGGAGGGCGGCGATTACGTCAGCCTGGAGCAGATCATCGAGCAATGCGACGTCATCAGTCTGCACACGCCACTGACCCGCAACGCTGACGGCGCGACCTGGCACCTGTTTGATCAGCAGCGCTTGCAGCAACTCAAGCCCGGAACCTGGCTGATCAACGCTGCTCGTGGCCCGGTAGTGGATAACGCCGCACTGCGGCGCGTGTTGCTGGAGCGGGAAGACCTGCAAGCGGTGCTCGACGTTTGGGAAGCAGAGCCCGAGGTGGATGTGGCGCTGGCCGAACTTTGCGTGTTGGCCACGCCGCACATTGCCGGCTATAGCCTCGACGGCAAGCAACGTGGCACGGCGCAGATTTATCAAGCCTACTGCGACTTTATCGGGCAACCCGCTAGCATCCCGCTCAGTGAGTTGCTGCCAGCACCGTGGTTGTCGCAAGTGACGCTGCATGCTGACACCGATCCAGACTGGGCCTTGGCGATGTTGTGCCGTGGCGTGTACGACCCACGCCGGGACGATGCGGATTTCCGCCGCAGTCTTGTAGGCAATGTCGCTGAACAGCGTGCGGCGTTTGATGTGTTGCGCAAGCAGTATCCGGTGCGGCGGGAGATTGAAGGATTGCAGGTGCGGATTGAAGGGGATTCCCCACAGTTGCAGCAAATCGTCGCGGCACTGGGTGCGGTTGCTGTTTAAGCACCGAGCTGGCTTCATCGCGAGCAGGCTCACTCCCACAATTTGAAATGCATTTTCCCTGTGGGAGCGAGTTTGCTCGCGAAGGCAGCGCCGCGGTTCAATCCGGTCGTTCAGACAGAAAAAACCCGGCCATCAGGGCCGGGTCTGGAAGACTGTGGCTATATCACTTTTGTTCGGCAGGCTTGACCAATCGCTTCTCCAGTTCGCGGCAAGCGTCCTGGATCATGTCTTCAGTGATCGGTACTTCACGCCCATCCTTATCGATAATCGAGCAACCCAGAGGTTGGCCGGGCTTGGTGCGGATCACTTCAATCTTGTCTTCGCTGCTGTGTTGCAAGGACATGGCCTGTCTCCTCATCAGGTTGTTTATCTAGAATAAAACCGCCAGGTGACCGGGCTGTTACAACGCCCTTGGTCCGTCCGGGTCGGCATCTCCACTCAAACAGAAATGACCGTTTGTCTCAACAGTGACATTAGACCAATAGCATCTAGGGTCTAGTCGTGGCGGTCATATTTAACCTGACTCATTGTGATTTACAGAGTTCCACCCCATTTGGTTCTGTAGGCTGGCCCTATTCCTCCACTCCGATGTGAGTCCGAATGATCCCGATGCTTTCTTCCCGACACCGTCGCGCCCTGCGCCTGACCAGTCATTTCCTTGCGCCGTATCGCTGGCCGGCTCTCGGAGCGTTGCTTGCGTTGATTGTCACGGCAGGCATCACCTTGTCGATGGGGCAGGGCATCAAGATGCTGGTCGATCAGGGTTTCATGACCCAGTCACCGCACCTGCTCAATCAGTCGATTGGCCTGTTCATGCTGCTGGTGCTTGGGCTGGCGATTGGTACATTCGCTCGGTTTTATCTGGTGTCGTGGATTGGCGAGCGGGTTGTCGCGGACATTCGGCGCCAGGTGTTCAACCATCTGGTGTATCTGCATCCGGGGTTCTACGAGGACAACCGCAGTTCGGAAATTCAGTCGCGGCTGACTGCCGACACCACGCTATTGCAATCGGTGATCGGCTCATCGCTGTCGCTGTTCCTGCGCAATTTGTTGATGGTCATTGGCGGCATCGTTCTGCTGTTCATCACCAACCCGAAACTCACCAGCATCGTGGTGATTGCCTTGCCATTGGTGGTCGCACCGATCCTGATTTTCGGGCGGCGAGTGCGCAATCTGTCGCGGCAAAGTCAGGACCGGATTGCCGACATTGGCAGTTATGTGTCCGAAACCCTCGGCCAGATCAAAACCGTGCAGGCCTACAACCATCAGGTGCAGGACGAGCAGCGTTTCGCCTCGACGGTCGAGCAGGCTTTCGAGACCGCGCGAAAACGCATCTATCAGCGCTCGTGGTTGATCACCCTGGTCATCGTGCTGGTGTTGGGCGCGGTGGCGGTGATGTTGTGGGTCGGCGGCATGGACGTGATTGCCGGACGAATTTCCGGCGGTGAACTGGCGGCGTTCGTGTTCTACAGCCTGATCGTCGGCAGTGCGTTCGGCACGTTGAGCGAGGTGATCGGCGAGTTGCAGCGCGCTGCCGGTGCCGCTGAACGGATCGCCGAACTGTTGCGCTCGGAAAACATCATCAAGCCGCCGACCAGCGGACTGGTGACCTTGCCGGAGCGCGTCAACGGCGAGTTGCAACTGCAAGGCGTGCGTTTTTCCTACCCTTCGCGTCCAGAAAGCTATGCGGTCAACGGCCTCGATCTGACAATCAACGCCGGTGAGACGTTGGCACTGGTCGGACCGTCTGGCGCCGGCAAGTCCACGGTGTACGACTTGCTATTGCGCTTCTACGATCCGCTTGAAGGGCAGATTCTTCTTGATGGCGTGCCGCTGACCCGTCTTGATCCGCTGGACTTGCGCCGTTGTTTTGCGCTGGTGTCACAGACGCCGGCGCTGTTCTTCGGCAGCGTCGAAGAGAACATTCGCTATGGCAACCCCAGCGCGACGCTGGAGCAGGTCAAGGACGCGGCGAAAATTGCCCACGCCCACGATTTCATCGAGCAGATGCCGGACGGCTACCAGACTCATCTGGGTGACGGCGGGCTCGGACTTTCCGGCGGCCAGCGCCAACGTCTGGCCATCGCCCGGGCGTTGCTGGTGGATGCACCGATCCTGCTGCTGGACGAAGCTACCAGCGCCCTCGACGCGCAGAGTGAACACCTGATTCAGGAAGCACTGCCGAAACTGATGCAAAACCGCACGACGCTGGTGATCGCCCATCGTCTGGCCACAGTGAAGAACGCTGACCGGATTGCGGTGATGGATCAGGGCAAACTGGTGGCGATTGGCACGCATCAGGAGTTGATTGCCAGTAATCCGCTGTATGCGCGGTTGGCGGCATTGCAGTTCAGTGATGGAAAGGAAGTTTTTAAACAGGACTGATGAATGCTGCCTGCATCGGGCATTATGACGAGCTGTATGGAATACCAGGATGAGGACATGAGTCGTTACCAACCACCGTTGACCCTGACCACTCGAATGCTTGCTCTGATCGCCGAAATCAGCGAGCAAATCGGTAAGCTTTCGGCCATGGACGACAGTCGGCAGACGCCTCAACTGCGTAGAGGTAATCGAATTCGTACGATTCAGGCTTCTCTGGCAATCGAGAACAACACGCTGAGTGTTGAGCAGGTGACCGCAGTACTGGCTGGTAAGCGGGTTCTGGGGTTGCCGAAGGAGATACAGGAAGTACGTAATGCGTTTACGGCTTATGAGTCAATGCCAGACTGGAAGCCGGGGAACAGGGCCCATCTTCTAAGTGCACACGAATTGCTGATGCATGGACTCATTGATGATTGCGGTCAGTTACGCCGGACAGGCGTCGGCATCTATCGTGGCGAGCAGTTGGTGCATATGGCGCCACCACCCAGCCGAATTGCGCACCTGATTGATGAGTTGCTGGCGTGGCTTGACGCGTCAGACTGGCATCCGTTGATCGTTAGCTGTGTGTTCCATTATGAGTTCGAGTTTATACATCCTTTTGCCGATGGTAACGGACGGATGGGACGCCTTTGGCAAACCTTGATTCTCAGTCAGTGGCGACCAGTGTTGGCCTATCTGCCGGTTGAAGCCGTAATTCGGGACCAACAGGACGCCTATTACGCCGCATTGTCAGCGGCTGATCGAATGGCGGAGTCAACGCCCTTTGTCGAGTTTATGCTTCAGGCATTGAGTCTTGCATTGCAGGAAGCAATCAGTGCCGAACCGGCGACCGACCAAGTAACCGACCAAGTAACCGACCAAGTAACCGACCAAGTAGCAAAGCTGCTGGGAGCACTCGACGGAGCCGCTCCACTCAGTATCAACGACCTTATGGGTAAGCTTGGTCTGGCCCATAAAGCAACCTTTCGTGCGAACTACCTCAAGCCGGCTCTGACAGCCATGTGGATTGAAATGACTGACCCAGATTCCCCGACGAGCCCAGCGCAAAGGTATCGGTTGACTGAGACGGGCAAGCGAATGGCGGTGGTGCAGTAACAGCGGCGCATTTTGACAGGCACAAAAAAATGCCCGTATCTCGCGATACGGGCATTTTTCGTTATTCGGCGTCATCTGCGTAATTACTGGTCGTCGAAGTAACGCTCATGCCAATCCACCAACGGCTGCGGCGAGTTGAGTTTCTGGCCGTAGATCACCGAGTAGGACAACACGTTCTGCACATACTGGCGGGTCTCGTCGAACGGAATGCTTTCCACCCACACATCGAAACTCAGGTGGTCAGCACCGCGCAGCCATTGGCGCACGCGGCCGGGGCCGGCGTTGTAGGCGGCGGAGGCGAGCACGCGGTTGCCGTTGAACTGGCTGTGAACCTGGCTCAGGTAAGCGGCGCCGAGCTGGATGTTCTTGTCCGGATCAAGCACTTGCTGCGGCGAAGCCAGCGGAATGCTGAACTTGCGTGCGGTTTCCTTGGCGGTGGCGGGCATCAACTGCATCAGGCCGCTGGCGCCGACACCGGAGCGGGCGTCGTCCATGAAGGCGCTTTCCTGACGGGTGATGGCGAACACCCAACTCGAATGCAAGCCACGAACCTTGGCTTCACGCACCAGGGTTTCGCGGTGCGCCATCGGGAAGCGGATATCCAGATCGTCCCAGTATTGTGCCTGGCTGATGGTGCGGATCGCCGGGAAGTACCATTTCAGGTCGTAGGCGAGTTTCGCCTGGGCGACCATTTCATCGCGGTTGAAGTGACGGCTGACGTGATACCACTCGCGGCGACCGTCGACAATCTGCCCGCGGGCATGGAATTCCAGAGCGCGACGCACGCCCGGCGTGTTGCGCACTTTGTTGATCAGCGCCTGGCTGAGCACCAGCGGTTTGTTGTTCAGGGAGTACGGGAGTTGCGAGCGGTCGGCGGCAAGGAAACCGTAGAAATCACGCTCCTTCGCCAGACCTTTGTACAGCGTTTGTGCTTCCGGGTTCTGCGGCTGCGCCAGTTCCAGACTGCGTGCCTGCCAGTAGCGCCAGCGGTTGGTGGTGGCCAGATCTTGCGGCAGGCGGCGGGTCAGTTGATAAGCATCGTCCCAGCGCGCCAGACGCAGCAGAAGGCGCAGACGCCATTCGGAAACGGTGTTGTCACGCAGTTCCGGGTCGTACTTGGTCATCACGTCGAGCGCGCGGCTGTCGAAACGCCGGGCCAGTGTCAGGCCGATTTCCCGGGCGATCGCGACTTTCTCATCGCGAGAGAAGTGCATGCTGCTGGCATAACCGTCGAGCAAAGCCATGGCCTTGTCCGGGTCCTGACGGGCGAGGCGGCGCAGACCGAGGCTGACTACGTCGGACATCGGTTCATCGGCCGGGACGAAGCGCGAAGGCTGATTCAACAGTTCGGGCTTCTGCGCGACATCAACCAGCAGCCGACCGCGTGGAGCAAGCGTGGTCAGGCCGTTGGTCAGGCTGTTCGCCAATGGATAGTTGCGTGCCTGGGCGGCGAGTTTGGTGCGCTCCCAACGTTTTTGTTCGGTGAGTTGGCCGTCGGCGGCCCAGATTCCGAACAACGCATCACATGCGGCGGGTTGCGATTTGCCGGTCAGCCACAGTTTGTCTGCGTTGGCATAGCCTTCGGCCTTGTGACCGCTGCTGATCTGGTACTGCGCATTCAGGCAGTCGAGTTCAGTGAAGTTGAGTTTCGGGTCGTAATACTTGACGAAGGTTGCCCAGTCGCCACGGTCGGCCAGCCAGCGCAACCAGCGCAACTTCATCCAGTTGGCTTGCGGCAGGTCGCCGTGCTCGGCGAGGAACTTCTCGATTTCCGCGTTGCTCGCGCTTTTCAGGCGGGCGGTCAGCTCGTCGTAAGCCAGATACGGTTCCAGCGGATAATCGGCCAGCGCCTGGCTGTATCGGAAATACGGGCCGGTATCGCCCTTGGCCAGGGCGCGTTTGGCTTCATCGTAATACTGGCGTTGGGTGGACAGGTCCACCGCCTGAGCGGATTGAGCAGCAGCGGCGGTAAGTAGCAAACAGGACAAAACACTGAAAAGGCGACTGCGCATGAGACATCCGGGCAGAGAAAATCAGGACAAGTGCGGGCGTGGCCGGCACTGAATTGTCTGTAGCTTAGCCTTTTGCCAGCAAGCGGCGAAAGCTTTGCGGGCCGCGCAGCACAAGTTCGCAACAATTGTTGTGCAGAGTGCGTCCACAGATAAATTGCCGGCCTGTTGATGCCTCAAGTCAGGTAGAATGCGCGCCCGGTTTTTGGAGAAGCTCATGACCCTGCTCAAATTCAGCGATGTGTCCCTTGCGTTCGGCTCTATGCCGTTGTTGGACAAGGTGTCCTGGCAGATCGCCCGTGGTGAGCGGGTGTGCATCATCGGCCGCAACGGCACTGGCAAGTCCAGCATGATGAAACTGGTCAAGGGCGACCAGAAGCCCGATGACGGCTCGGTGTGGCGTGCCCCCGGTCTGAAAATCGGCGAATTGCCGCAAGAATTGCCGGTGGCCGACGAGCGGACCGTGTTCGACGTGGTGGCTGAAGGCCTCGACGGCGTTGGCGCACTGCTTGCCGAATACCATCACCTGAGCCAGAACATCGTCACCGACGCTGATCTGGACAAGCTGATGCACGTCCAGCACGATCTCGAAGCCCGCGATGGCTGGCGCCTGCAAACGCTGGTCGACAGCACCTTGAGCCGCCTGCAACTGCCGGCCGACAAGACCCTCGCCGAATTGTCCGGCGGCTGGCGTCGTCGCGTGCTGCTGGCGCAGGCGCTGGTGTCCGAGCCGGACCTGCTGCTGCTCGACGAGCCAACCAACCACCTGGATATCGGTGCGATTGCCTGGCTCGAAGAAGCGCTGAAAGATTTCCAGGGCGCCGTGCTATTCATCACGCACGACCGTTCTTTCCTGCAAAACCTCGCAACACGCATCCTCGAACTGGATCGCGGCGGCCTGATCGACTGGAACGGCGACTACGCCAGTTTCCTCGTGCACAAAGAAGCTGAGCTGGCTGCCGAGGCGACTGCCAACGCGCTGTTCGACAAGCGTCTGGCCCAGGAAGAAGTGTGGATTCGTCAAGGCATCAAGGCGCGTCGCACCCGTAACGAAGGTCGCGTTCGCGCCTTGAAAGCCCTGCGTGTTGAGCGCAGCGAGCGTCGCGAGCGTACCGGCAAGGCCAACATCCTGCTGGATACCGCCGACAAGTCCGGCAAACAGGTTATGGTCCTCGAGAATGTGAGCTTCGCGCATCCGGGCGGACCGTTCCTGATCAAGGACTTCTCGATGGTGCTGCAGCGCGGCGACCGTATCGGCCTGCTCGGCGCCAACGGTACCGGCAAAACCACCCTGCTGAAGCTGATGCTTAATGGTCTGCAGCCGACCAGCGGCAAAGTGGAAGAGGGCACGCGGATCGACGTGGCTTACTTCGACCAGTTGCGCCATCAGCTGGATCTGGAAAAAACCGTGATCGACAACGTCGCCGAAGGTCGCGACTTCATCGATATCGACGGCCAGAGCCGCCATGTCCTGAGCTACCTCGGCGACTTCCTGTTCAGCCCGCAGCGTGCCCGCACGCCGGTCAAGGCGCTGTCGGGTGGTGAGCGTGCGCGTCTGTTGCTGGCCAAACTGTTCAGCAAACCGGCGAACCTGCTGGTACTCGACGAACCAACCAACGACCTCGACGTGGAAACTCTCGAACTGTTGGAAGAAGTGCTGCTGACCTTCAACGGCACCGTGCTGATGGTCAGCCACGACCGGGCATTCCTCGACAACGTGGTTACCAGCACCCTGGTCTTCGAAGGTGAAGGCAAGGTACGTGAATACGTCGGTGGTTATCAGGACTGGCTGCGTCAGGGTGGTTCGCCGCGCCTGCTGGGCGTGACCGAGAGCAAGTCCGGCAAAGCCGACTTGAATTCGGCAGTGGTCAAGGCTGAGCCGGCACCGGTCGCAGCAGCAGACGCACCAGTCGCCAAGAAAAAGCTCAGCTACAAGCTGCAGCGTGAACTGGAAGCCTTGCCGGGCGATATCGACGCCAAGGAACAACAGATCGCTGCGGTTGAAGCTGAAATGGCTGACGGCGGTTTCTACCAGCGCCCAGCGGCGGAAACGGCCAAGGTGATTGCTTCGCTGGAGCAGTTGCAGGCTGAGCTGGATGTGCTGGTTGAACGTTGGGCCGAGCTGGATGCCTGATTGATCCAGTCGTAAAAAAGCCCGGCGTTCAGCAATGAGCGCCGGGCTTTTCATATACGGTTGAGATCCAATGTGGGAGCGAGCCTGCTCGCGAAGCGCCGGGTCAGGCTATATCAATACTTGATATGCCGACGCCTTCGCGAGCAGGCTCGCTCCCACAGTGTGTCTGGATCAGCGTTTGACCAGGTGGACTGCCAGAACATCACAAGGTGCGCCATGCAACACGTCGTTGGCGGTTGAACCGAGCAGCAGTGCCAGACCATGTCGGCCGTGGCTGCCGACCACGATCAGGTCGCAGGCCTGTTCTTTGGCGAAATGATGGATTTCCTGGCGTGGCTGGCCGTAGGTCAGGTGGCAGTTGGCGCCTTCTAGTTCGGTGTACTTGAGCTTCAGGCGTTCAAGGCGTTCCTTGGCTTGATCGAACTGCTGCTGTTGCAGTTGTGACAGATCCATTGGCACGTCGCCGCCGAAGGCCATCGCCATCGGTTCGACAATATGCACCAGCGACAGCTTGGCGCTGTTGCTCACCGACAGCTCTCGGGCGCGGTGGATGACAGGGTCGCACTCTTCAGTCAGATCTACAGCGACCAGGATGTGGTGGTAGGGCATGAGGTGCTCCTCCTGAGGTATCGATATTGTTAAGTATGGCTGGTTTCAAGCGCATTGGTTCCAAAGTGGCGCAATGGGCTCATGACAAAACGGGAGTACAGATATGACGGTCTGGATAGTGGTGTCAATCCTGCTGGTGGTATTGAGTCCGCTGGCATGGTTGCGTCCCTCGCGTGCGCAGAGCGGTCGCATAGGTCTGCGGATGGAAGCGCGGCGTATCGGGCTGGCCATGCAACTGGCGCCTCAGGAGTGGCCGCATTGGCTGTCTCAGGAGCCGCCCAGCCCGTGTGCGCAATATCATCGGCCACGTCGCGGCAGTCAGCCAGCGTGCTGGACTTATTGGCAGAAATCGCCGGGTGTGTGGGTCAATCAGTGGCAGGAAGTTTGCGAAGATCGAGCGCTGCTCAATCATTTCGAAAAATTGCCGGATAACGTCTTCAAGGTCGAAGCGGACAAGCAGATGATCGCCTTGTATTGGGGTGAGAAGGGCGAGGCGGAAGTTTTGCAGCAAATAGATGCCACTCTGAAAGCGCTGGCATGAATCGCGGATATTTCGTACTGCAATGGTGCGAAACGTCCGGCAGACGAGCAATAAAAAGCCCGACATGATTCATCGGGCGGGGTTGGCCAGGCAGGCCGGAAACTCTTTTTGCGTTGATTGGGTCTCACGCAGTCTGTGAATCTCTCTGCAGTCCTGCCAGCGTAGCCTGTTAAACAAGGCTCGCCGCAAATTAGGGCGACTTTTCTAACTATTGATTCTATGAATGACTTCACATGCAGCCGCGTGTTGCTGGTCTGCGTGGTACGGAAATGACCGCAAAGTCGCATTTCAACCCGTATTTTGGGCGATTGACAATTGTCGGAAATTCCGTGAAGGTGACGTACCCAAATCAAACGGGCGTATGAATTGAGCGTTTGTCTTACAGACTGCTCCTACAGAATCCCGACTATCGCGTTGGCGGGTGTGCCGGGTGGATTGGCGTCAGCATCGACGAAAAAACGTCCTGCCGAGTCATTCGCCTGCGTCCGACGTGTACTGTTCAGCTTCCATATCGTGGAGATCAGTTGATGATTTACGAAGGTAAAGCCATCACGGTTAAAGCTCTTGAAAGTGGCATCGTCGAATTGAAATTCGACCTCAAGGGTGAGTCCGTCAACAAGTTCAACCGTCTTACCCTGAACGAACTGCGTCAGGCAGTAGACACCATCAAGGCAGATGCTTCGATCAAGGGCGTGATCGTCAGCAGTGGCAAGGACGTATTCATCGTCGGCGCCGACATCACCGAATTTGTCGACAACTTCAAGCTGCCGGATGCCGAGCTGGTTGCTGGCAATCTCGAAGCCAACAAGATCTTCAGCGATTTCGAAGACCTCAACGTTCCGACCGTAGCGGCCATCAATGGCATCGCTCTGGGCGGCGGTCTGGAAATGTGCCTGGCGGCGGACTACCGCGTCATGTCCACCAAGGCCAAGATCGGTCTGCCGGAAGTCAAACTGGGCATCTACCCGGGCTTCGGCGGTACCGTGCGTCTGCCGCGCCTGATCGGTGCCGACAACGCTATCGAGTGGATTGCCGCCGGCAAGGAAAACCGTCCTGAAGACGCGCTGAAAGTTGGCGCAGTCGATGCAGTGGTTGCTCCTGAAAAGCTGCAGGAAGCTGCCCTTGAACTGATCAAGCGCGCCATCTCCGGCGAGTTTGACTACAAGGCCAAGCGTCAGCCGAAGCTGGAAAAGCTCAAGCTGAATGCAATCGAACAAATGATGGCTTTCGAAACCGCCAAAGGTTTCGTCGCCGGTCAGGCTGGCCCGAACTATCCGGCGCCGGTTGAAGCGATCAAGACCATCCAGAAAGCCGCGAACTTCGGTCGTGAAAAGGCGCTGGAAATCGAAGCCACAGGTTTCGTCAAACTGGCCAAGACCTCTGCCGCGCAGAGCTTGATCGGTCTGTTCCTGAACGATCAGGAACTGAAGAAAAAGGCCAAGGCCTACGACGAAATCGCCAAAGACGTGAAGCAGGCTGCTGTACTGGGCGCCGGCATCATGGGCGGCGGTATCGCTTATCAGTCGGCCTCCAAAGGTACGCCGATCCTGATGAAGGACATCAACGAGCACGGTATCGAGCAGGGTCTGGCCGAAGCCGCCAAACTGCTGGTTGGCCGCGTTGATAAAGGTCGCATGACTCCAGCGAAAATGGCTGAAGTGCTCAACGGCATTCGTCCTACGCTGTCCTACGGTGATTTCGGCCACGTCGACCTAGTGGTCGAAGCGGTTGTAGAGAATCCTAAGGTCAAGCAAGCCGTACTGGCTGAAGTTGAAGACAAGGTCAAAGAGGACACCATCCTCGCGTCCAACACCTCGACCATTTCCATCAGCCTGCTGGCCAAGGCCCTCAAGCGTCCGGAAAACTTCGTCGGCATGCACTTCTTCAACCCGGTGCACATGATGCCGCTGGTTGAGGTTATTCGTGGCGAGAAGTCCAGCGAGCTGGCTGTTGCCACCACCGTTGCCTACGCCAAGAAAATGGGCAAGAACCCGATCGTCGTCAACGACTGCCCGGGCTTCCTGGTCAACCGCGTACTGTTCCCGTACTTCGGCGGTTTCGCCAAACTGGTCAGCGCCGGCGTGGACTTCGTCCGCATCGACAAGATCATGGAAAAATTCGGCTGGCCAATGGGCCCGGCATACCTGATGGACGTGGTCGGTATCGACACCGGTCACCACGGTCGTGACGTTATGGCTGAAGGCTTCCCGGATCGCATGAAGGACGATCGTCGTTCGGCTATCGACGTGCTTTACGAAGCCAAGCGTCTGGGCCAGAAGAACGGCAAGGGCTTCTACGCCTACGAGACCGACAAGAAGGGCAAGCAGAAGAAAGTTGCCGATCCGTCGGTGCTTGAAGTGCTCAAGCCAATCGTTTACGAGCAGCGCGAAGTCACTGACGAAGACATCATTAACTGGATGATGATCCCGCTGTGCCTGGAAACCGTGCGTTGCCTGGAAGACGGCATCGTTGAAACTGCCGCCGAAGCCGACATGGGTCTGGTTTACGGTATCGGTTTCCCTCCATTCCGTGGCGGTGCTCTGCGTTACATCGACTCGATCGGTGTTGCCGAGTTCGTTGCCCTGGCTGACCAGTACGCTGATTTGGGCGCGCTGTACCACCCGACCGCGAAGCTGCGCGAGATGGCCAAAACCGGCCAACGCTTCTTCGGTTAAGCGCCCCCAACTAGAGTGAGAGTGAACTTATGAGCTTGAATCCTAGAGACGTCGTGATTGTCGACTTCGGTCGTACTCCGATGGGCCGCTCCAAGGGCGGCATGCACCGCAACACCCGCGCCGAAGACATGTCGGCGCACCTGATCAGCAAATTGCTGGAACGCAACGTCAAGGTCGACCCGAACGAAGTCGAAGACGTGATCTGGGGCTGCGTGAACCAGACCCTGGAGCAGGGCTGGAACATTGCCCGCATGGCGTCCTTGATGACTCAGATCCCGCACACTGCTGCCGGTCAGACCGTCAGCCGTCTGTGTGGCTCGTCGATGAGCGCTCTGCACACTGCTGCGCAAGCGATCATGACCGGAAACGGTGACGTGTTCGTGGTTGGCGGCGTCGAGCATATGGGTCACGTGAGCATGATGCACGGTGTCGATCCGAACCCGCACATGTCGCTGTATGCGGCGAAAGCCTCGGGCATGATGGGCCTGACCGCTGAAATGCTGGGCAAAATGCACGGCATCACTCGCGAGCAGCAGGACGCTTTCGGCGTGCGCTCCCACCAACTCGCCCACAAGGCGACCTTGGAAGGCAAGTTCAAAGACGAAATCATCCCGATGCAGGGCTATGACGAGAACGGTTTCCTGAAACTGTTCGACTACGACGAAACCATTCGTCCGGAAACCACCCTGGAAAGTCTGGCGGCTCTGAAGCCGGCCTTCAATCCAAAGGGCGGCACCGTGACTGCCGGTACTTCGTCGCAGATCACCGATGGTGCTTCTTGCATGATCGTGATGTCGGCGCAGCGTGCCCAGGATCTGGGTATCCAGCCTCTGGCAGTGATTCGCTCGATGGCAGTGGCAGGTGTGGACCCGGCGATCATGGGCTATGGTCCAGTTCCG
Source organism: Pseudomonas sp. McL0111 (assembly GCF_052567255.1). NCBI lineage: Bacteria > Pseudomonadati > Pseudomonadota > Gammaproteobacteria > Pseudomonadales > Pseudomonadaceae > Pseudomonas > Pseudomonas sp. McL0111. The sequence continues at coordinate 3,646,629 of NZ_CP199585.1, forward strand.
GCTACACAAAAAGCGCTGAAGCGCGCTGGCCTTGGCATCAACGATATCGACTTCTTCGAGCTCAACGAAGCTTTCGCCGCACAGGCTCTGCCAGTGCTGAAAGATTTGAAAGTGCTCGACAAGATGAACGAGAAGGTTAACCTGCACGGCGGCGCGATCGCCCTGGGTCACCCGTTCGGTTGCTCCGGTGCTCGGATTTCCGGCACTTTGCTGAACGTGATGAAGCAGAATGGCGGCACCTTCGGGGTAGCTACCATGTGCATTGGTCTCGGCCAAGGCATCTCCACCGTCTTCGAACGCGTTTAAGCGTCTCGTCGATGGAAGCCGGGGCCAAGTGCCCCGGTTTTTGTTTTTGTGGATTTATTTTATTTTTTTTTGAAAAAATTTGAGTGAGGGCCGAAGCATGCCGATACAACCTGGGCTCTACCAACATTACAAAGGTCCGCAGTACCGTGTATTCAGTATTGCGCGGCACTCCGAGACCGAAGAAGAAGTGGTCTTTTACCAAGCCCTGTATGGCGAATTCGGCTTTTGGGTACGCCCCTCGAGCATGTTCATGGAGTCCGTCGAGGTTGACGGCGAGCAGGTCCCGCGCTTTGCTTTGGTGCAAGCCGAACCGAGCCTTTTTTCCAAGCCATAAGTCGAGTGCGCGCAGAACCCTGCGCTTGACCTCACCTTGTAGCCACTATATATAGCGGTGCCGCGTCAGGCGCCAACCGCCTTTCACTTCTAGAATTCAGGAATTTTCTGATCCATGGGCAAATCGCTGGTCATTGTGGAATCCCCGGCTAAGGCCAAGACCATCAACAAGTATCTGGGTAACCAATACGTGGTGAAGTCGAGTATCGGCCATATCCGAGACCTGCCCACCAGCGGTTCGGCTAGCGCCAGCAAAGAGCCAGCCGCCAAGCGTGGCAAGGCCGCTGCGGGCGAAGGTCCGGTGCTCACGCCGAAAGAGAAAGCGCGCAAGCAGCTTGTCTCGCGCATGGGTGTCGATCCCGATCACGGCTGGAAAGCCAAATACGAGATCCTTCCTGGCAAGGAAAAGGTCATCGAAGAGCTGCGCCGGCTCGCCAAGGATGCTGACACCATCTATCTCGCAACCGACTTGGATCGCGAGGGGGAAGCCATTGCATGGCACCTGCGCGAAGCCATTGGTGGTGACGACAGCCGCTACAAGCGCGTGGTGTTCAACGAAATCACCAAGAAAGCAATTCAGGAAGCTTTCTCGGCACCGGGCGAGCTGGACATCGATCGTGTGAACGCCCAGCAAGCGCGTCGTTTCCTCGATCGCGTCGTTGGCTACATGGTCTCGCCACTGCTGTGGTCGAAGATCGCCCGTGGTCTGTCCGCCGGTCGCGTGCAATCGGTTGCCGTGAAGCTGGTGGTTGAGCGTGAGCGTGAGATTCGCGCTTTCAACCCGGAAGAGTACTGGGAAGTGCACGCCGACCTTGGCACCGCCAAAGGTTCGACCGTGCGTTTCGAAGTGGCTCGCGAGAAAGGCGAAGCCTTCAAGCCGCTGAACGAAGCCCAGGCCATGGCCGCGCTGGAGAAGCTCAAGTCTTCCAGCTACAGCATCGTCAAACGCGAAGACAAGCCGACCAGCAGCAAGCCATCGGCGCCGTTCATTACTTCCACGTTGCAGCAGGCCGCGAGTAACCGCCTGGGCTTCGGCGTGAAGAAAACCATGATGATGGCCCAGCGTCTGTATGAAGCCGGCTACATCACTTATATGCGTACCGACTCCACCAACCTATCGGTTGATGCCGTGACGATGGCGCGCACTTATATCGAAGACGAGTTCGGCAAGAAGTACCTGCCGGAAACGCCGAACGTCTACAGCAGCAAGGCAGGCGCACAAGAGGCTCACGAAGCGATTCGTCCATCTGACGCCAACACCACGCCAAGCAAGCTTGCGGGCATGGAGCGTGATGCTGAGCGTCTTTACGAGTTGATCTGGCGCCAATTCCTGGCTTGCCAGATGTTGCCGGCCCAATATCTGTCGACCACCGTCAGCGTCGCTGCTGGCGAATTCGAGCTGCGCGCCAAGGGCCGCATCCTGAAGTTCGACGGCTACACCCGCGTGATGCCGCAAATCGCCAAGCCTGGTGATGACGACGTGCTGCCGGATATGGCTCAGGGCGACGTGATGAAGCTGATCAAGCTTGATCCGACCCAGCACTTCACCAAGCCACCGGCTCGTTACTCGGAAGCCAGTCTGGTTAAAGAAATGGAAAAACGTGGTATCGGTCGTCCTTCGACTTATGCCGCGATCATTTCGACCATTCAGGATCGCGGTTATGTGACTTTGCATAATCGTCGTTTCTATTCGGAAAAAATGGGCGACATCGTCACTGAGCGTCTGTCGGAGAGCTTCTCGAACCTCATGGACTACGGCTTCACCGCCGGCATGGAAGAGAACCTCGATGACGTGGCCCAGGGCGAGCGTGACTGGAAAAACGTGCTGGACGAGTTCTACGGTGACTTCAAGAAAAAACTCGAAGTAGCCGAAAACCCGGAAACCGGCATGCGCGCCAACCAGCCGGTCATGACCGACATTCCGTGCACCACTTGCGGCCGACCGATGCAGATCCGTACTGCGTCGACCGGTGTGTTCCTCGGTTGCTCGGGCTACAGCCTGCCGCCGAAAGAACGCTGCAAGGCCACCGTCAACCTGGTGCCGGGCGACGAAATCGCTGCGGACGACGAAGGTGAGTCGGAATCGCTGGTACTGCGCGGCAAGCATCGCTGCCCGATTTGCAGCACAGCGATGGACGCTTACCTGCTCGACGAGAAGCGCAAGCTGCACATCTGCGGTAACAACCCGGATTGCGCCGGCTACGAGATCGAGGAAGGCAGCTATCGCATCAAGGGCTACGAAGGTCCTAGCCTGGAATGTGACAAGTGCGGCAGCGAGATGCAGTTGAAGACCGGCCGTTTCGGCAAGTTCTTCGGTTGCACCAACCCGACCTGCAAGAACACCCGCAAACTGCTGAAGAGCGGTGATGCGGCGCCACCGAAGATGGACCCGGTGAAGATGCCTGAGCTGAAATGCGAAAAGGTCAACGACACCTACATCCTGCGTGACGGTGCATCCGGTCTGTTCCTCGCCGCGAGTCAGTTCCCGAAAAACCGTGAGACGCGTGCTCCGCTGGTTATCGAGATTCTGCCGCACAAGGATGAGATCGATCCTAAGTACCACTTCCTGTGCGATGCGCCACAGAAAGATCCTGATGGTTTGCCGGCGGTGATCCGTTACAGCCGCAAGACCAAGGAGCAATACGTGCAGACCGAAGTCGACGGCAAGCCTACCGGTTGGAAGGCTTACTACGATGGTGGCAAGTGGACTGTTGAAGACAAGCGTACCGCGAAGTCCAAATAATCCACGGCACTGAAAAGGCCGCATGAAACCTTCGGGATTTCATGCGGCCTTTTTGTTTTCTGCTTGCGGTCGGATCTACTGATCCACGACACTGTCGGGCCTGTGTGACGCAATTATTTCGTTGTGGAGACTGCCTTCATGGCCCACGAACTCTATACCCGTACCAATCAGAAGATCTATTTCGCCGGTCTTTCGCTGGAAGCCTTGGCTCGCGCTGAAGAGGGGCGGGCGATGAACTCCCTGGCGCTGATTCAGGCCGGGCGCGAATCGGCGTTGTTTCACCTCTATGGCGCGTTGCTGGGGCTGTGCCATGAGATCGCCGGGTTCTATCGTCTGCCTCAGGCCAATGCGCCGCGGGCGGAGATGCTGTTGACCCGTGAAGTGCTGGAGTCGATCGCTATCCCGGAGTTGGCCGAAATGGTCGAATTGGCCGGTAATCCGGAAACCTGGTTGGCGCAATTGCTGGCTGCACATTCGGCAATGTTCCAGCCGCCACGGGTGCCTCACAAGCCGAAGGGCGATGTGACGCAGCCATTGATTCTGGCGGTCAATCTGGATGAAGAAGAGGCACCGCAAGAGTTGAGTCGTGAAGAGCTGGAGAGCTGGCGACAGAACCTGAAAGGCTTGGCGATTCGCTTTCGTGAAGGTTTGAACGAGTGCTGATGGCGATTGACACGGTGGCAATCTGAAACATGCTGCTGGTCAAGATCCCGAGCGAAGCCTGAACGATGTCTATATAATCCCTGCCTTTCGTGGAGAACAGACCCATATGCCAACGTCCTTTCTAGAAATTGTCGAGTTACCAGACGGTCGTATCGAACTGCGCAGGGCTGAGGACGAAGGTTCTTTGGTGACGCTGGATTTCTCCGAGGATGCCAAAGCGTTTCTGCAAGGTCAGCACGTTGAAATCGCCAAGGCGATGTTGAGCGTCGGCGTGCAGATGGCCGGTCGTATGGTTGAGGGTGAGTTTGATAAAGAAGAGGGGCCGCGGGTTCTTCACTGATCCCCGCCTGTCTGCGATTTTTGTCGTTATCGCTCCAGATCGGCTTCTCTATCCCTGGAGAAGCCCTGCGCTGCATACAGCGCACGTTACAAGTGAATCAGCCCAGTCGAATATTCAGACTTTGCGCGTTGCCGGTTCTGGCAGCGCTGATCAGTTGTTGCCGTGAGCTTGTGCTCAACGGATTGATCCAGCTAACCACCGTGTGGCTGCGGCCCAGGCGCAACGCTTCGCACGTCAATTGCTGAGCGCTTTGAATGCCGCGTGGCTGTAGCAGCAGAATACGCTCCCGGTTCAGGCCAGCGTCTCTTAGCCATGACTGCGTAACACTGGCGGGAGGGGCGATCAGCGTCAGCCAGCGTGCGTCCTGATCCTCGCTCAAATCGCGAAGGATCGGGGCGAGCAGGTTCAGGCAGTTCCCGGCCGCACCACGCAGAGACAGCTCACTGAATACTTCAGGTTCGGCATTCCAAGGGCGCTCGATCACTTCTTTGAGGATCGGTGCCATGGGTTGTGCCAGAAACGCTTCGAATAACGGCAGTTGTGTTTGCTGAGGTGTGTGTGGGAACTGCATAAAGCCTCCTTTAGCGGCGGATTACGCCGACACTCAAGCCTTCGATCACTAGTTCCTGATCTTTCAGGTCGACTTCGATAGGTGCGAACTCTGGGTTTTCCGCAATCAGCCAGACTTTGTTGCCATCGCGCTTGAAGCGTTTGACGGTGACTTCGTCGCCGATTCGGGCAACTACGATCTGGCCATTACGCGCTTCGCGAGTGGTGTGAACTGCCAGCAGGTCACCGTCGAAAATGCCGATGTCCTTCATGCTCATGCCGTGCACGCGCAACAGATAGTCGGCGCGAGGATGAAAGAAGGCCGGGTTGATGTTGCAGGATTCTTCGATGTGCTGCTGGGCGAGGATCGGAGCACCAGCGGCCACCCGGCCAATGATCGGCAGTGTGGAATCGTCGGCCTTGGCTTCGAAACCCGGGATGCGGATACCGCGAGAAGCGCCGGGAGTCATCTCGATGGCGCCCTTGCGGGCCAGTGCCTTGAGGTGTTCTTCGGCAGCGTTCGGCGATTTGAAGCCCAGTTCCTGAGCGATTTCCGCACGGGTCGGCGGGTAGCCGTTGTCTTCGAGGCAGCGTTTGATGAAGGCCAGAATCTCGGCTTGGCGTGGCGTCAGTTTTAGCATATTGATCGCTCTGTCTTTTTATACAGTGACTGGGATTATATACAGTGAAGCGGTCTTGGCAATGCCCGTTTTTTTGCAGGCCGCCAGACGGTCGGCAGCTGCACTTATTAATGCATCGGGCTTGTGTGGTTAAATAGCTGACCGACCATTCCCAAAACGAACTGGCAGGCTTGACAAGGCACAGGCTGAAACGTATGTTTCAAACAAGTGTTTGTCAGGCGGAGTAGCCATGGCCCAGTCGGAAACCGTTGAACGCATTCTTGATGCTGCCGAACAGTTGTTCGCAGAGAAGGGTTTCGCGGAAACCTCATTGCGTTTGATCACCAGCAAGGCCGGCGTCAACCTGGCTGCGGTGAACTATCATTTCGGTTCCAAGAAGGCGCTGATCCAGGCGGTGTTCTCGCGTTTTCTCGGGCCGTTCTGCATCAGTCTGGATAAAGAGCTCGAACGCCGTCAGGCCAAGCCTGAAAACAAGCCGACGCTCGAAGAGCTTCTCGAGATTCTTGTCGAGCAGGCGCTTGTCGTGCAGCCACGCAGCGGCAACGATCTGTCGATCTTCATGCGCTTGCTCGGCTTGGCTTTCAGTCAGAGTCAGGGCCATTTGCGACGTTATCTGGAAGATATGTACGGCAAGGTGTTCCGTCGCTATATGTTGCTGGTCAACGAAGCGGCTCCGCGCATTCCACCAATCGAACTGTTCTGGCGCGTGCACTTCATGCTCGGTGCTGCTGCATTCAGCATGTCCGGCATCAAGGCTTTGCGGGCGATTGCCGAGACTGATTTCGGCGTCAACACCTCCATCGAGCAAGTCATGCGCCTGATGGTGCCGTTCCTTGCGGCCGGCATGCGCGCCGAAACCGGTGTCACCGATACCGCGATGGCAACTGCGCAACTGCGTCCGCGTACTAAATCAACGCCGGTGGCCGCCAAGGTTTAACCGCGCACGGGTGGGCGCGGCAGCTTGTATCCGCTAAGCTAGCCGCCCATGCTGACTCTCGTTCTGAACCCGTTCTCCATAGATTTCGTCGACCTGTCGGGCACTGCCTTCGGTGGCGATTTCGTGCAGGTCGGGTTTTTCGTTTTCAAGGAATTTTTATGACTGCTGGCCTGCAAGGCTCGTTGATGGTGGACGTCGCCGGTACCTGGCTGACGGCCGAAGATCGCCAATTGTTGCGCCAGCCCGAAGTGGGCGGCCTGATCATCTTCGCGCGAAACATCGAGCATCCACGTCAGGTGCGTGAGCTGAGCGCGGCAATCCGTGCCGTTCGCCCGGACCTGCTTCTGGCGGTGGACCAGGAGGGCGGTCGTGTACAGCGTCTGCGTCAGGGCTTCGTGCGACTGCCGGCGATGCGCGCTATCGCTGACAACCCGAATGCCGAATACCTCGCCGAGCAATGCGGCTGGATCATGGCTACTGAGGTGTTGGCAGTCGGGCTCGACCTGAGCTTCGCGCCTGTGCTGGATCTCGACTATCAGCGCAGCGCCGTGGTTGGCACCCGTTCCTTCGAGGGTGATCCGGAGCGCGCAGCGCTGCTCGCCGGAGCATTCATTCGCGGCATGAACAGTGCGGGCATGGCCGCCACGGGCAAGCATTTCCCTGGTCACGGCTGGGCGGAAGCTGATTCCCATGTTGCTATCCCGAACGACGAGCGCAGTCTCGACGAGATCCGCGCCAACGACCTCGTGCCGTTCGCCAAACTCAGCAAGCAATTGGCCGCTGTAATGCCGGCCCATGTGATCTACCCGCAAGTCGATTCGCAACCAGCCGGATTCTCCCGACGCTGGCTGCAGGACATCCTGCGCGGCGAGTTGCAGTTCGACGGCGTGATATTCAGTGACGATTTGTCGATGGCCGGCGCCCACGTAGTCGGCGATGCTGCCGGCCGTATCGAAGCCGCGCTCAGCGCCGGTTGCGACATGGGTCTGGTGTGCAACGATCGCGCTGCCGCCGAACTGGCCCTGAGCGCCGCGCAACGCTTGAAGGTCAAGCCATCGGCACGCATTGCGCGGATGCGCGGCCAGGCGTTCGCCAGCACCGATTACCGTCAGGACCCGCGCTGGCTCACCGCCATCGGCGCGCTCAATGACGCTCAACTGATTGATTAAGGACTCTTCGTTATGACGGTTTACGCGATTATCGGTGGCACTGGCCTGACCCAGCTCGAAGGCTTGAGCATTCGTCAGTCGCTGGCAGTGGATACGCCTTATGGTGCGCCATCGGCCGAGGTGCAGATCGGTGAGTACGCCGGCAAGGAGGTGTTGTTCCTGGCCCGCCACGGCCATCCGCATCGCTTCCCGCCGCACAAGGTCAACTACCGCGCCAACCTCTGGGCGTTGAAGCAGGCCGGTGCCGAAGCGATCATTGCAGTCAATGCCGTTGGCGGGATTCATCCGGCAATGGGCACCGGGCATTTCTGTGTGCCGCACCAGATCGTCGACTACACCAGCGGTCGCGAGCACACCTTTTTCGCTGACGACCTGGAGCATGTCACCCATATCGACTTCAGCTTTCCTTACAGCGAGCCGCTGCGTCAGCAGTTGATTGCCGCACTGGCGGCGGAAGGATGCGAATACAGCGGTGAGGGTGTTTACGCCTGTACGCAGGGTCCGCGACTCGAAACCGTGGCCGAAATCGTGCGTCTGGAGCGTGATGGCTGCGACATCGTCGGCATGACCGGTATGCCCGAAGCGGCGCTGGCCCGTGAGCTGGATCTGGATTACGCCTGTTTGTCGCTGGTGGTGAACCCGGCAGCGGGCAAGACCACGGCGGTGATCACCATGGCTGAAATTGAGCAGGCTTTGCATGACGGGATGGGCAAGGTGAAATCGACGTTGGCGCGGGTGCTCAAGGGCTGAGTCTGGCCTGACACCGAGTCGACCCCATCGCTGGCAAGCCAGCTCCCACAGGTTTCGGGTTGAGCCGAAGTTTTATTTACGGCTCATAACCTTGTGGGAGCTGGCTTGCCAGCGATAGCGTCCTGATTGCCGCCAACATTCTCAACGTTTGTCGAGCTTGTCCGGCAACGGCGCAAACAGCGCTTCAATATCATCATTCTGCAACTTCCAGTCCCCGGCCTTGCGCCCGTCCAGCACGCCCGCCGCCAGGTCGGATTTTTCCTTCTGCAAGTGCTGAATCTTCTCTTCCACCGTGCCTCGGGCAATCATCTTGTAGACGAACACCGGTTTCTCCTGACCGATTCGATACGCCCGGTCAGTCGCTTGATTCTCGGTCGCCGGGTTCCACCACGGGTCGTAGTGAATCACCGTATCCGCTTCCGTCAGGTTGAGCCCGACGCCGCCAGCCTTCAGGCTGATAAGAAAGATCTGACGCGTACCACTCTGAAATTCCTTCACCGGCGTACGCCGATCACGGGTTTGCCCGGTCAGTAGCGCATACGAAATATTGCGTTTTTTCAGCTCTGCCTCGATCAGTGACAGCATTGAAGTGAACTGCGAAAACAGCAGAATCCGCCGACCTTCTTCAAACAGCTCTTCGAGCATTTCCATCAGGCTGTCGAGCTTGCCCGAGGTGCTGCCGCGAGCGGGCAGGGTGGCATCGTTCACCAGTCGCAGATCGCAACAGACCTGCCGCAACTTGAGCAGTGCCTCAAGAATGATGATCTGGCTGCGCGCCACGCCTTTACGGGTAATCTCGTCGCGAACCTTCTTGTCCATCGCCAGACGCATGGTTTCGTAAACGTCGCGCTGGGCTTCATTGAGATCGACCCAGTGGATGATCTCGGTTTTCGGCGGAAGCTCGGTGGCAACCTGTTCTTTGGTTCGACGCAGCAGAAACGGTTTGATCCGACCGTTGAGGTGCTGGAGTCTGACCTCGCTGCCACGTTTTTCGATGGGTGCACGGTAATCGGCATTGAAGCTTTTGACGTCGCCAAGCCATCCCGGCAGCAGGAAGTGAAACAGCGACCACAGCTCACCCAAGTGATTTTCCAGTGGCGTGCCGCTCAGGCACAGGCGCTGGCGAGCGTTGAGCTCACGTGCAGCCTGCGCAGCTTTACTGTTTGGATTCTTGATGTATTGCGCTTCATCCAGCACCAACACGTGCAGCGGTTGTTGCACCAGGCGTTCGATGTCCTTGGGCAACAGCGCGTAGGTAGTGAGGATAAGGTCGTATTCAGCGAGTTTCTCAAAGTGCTTTTTACGACTGGCACCGTACAGCGCCACCACCTTCAATTGCGGGGTGAAGTGCGCTGCTTCGTCGAGCCAGTTGGGGATCAGGCTGGTGGGCATCACCACCATGCACGGTCGATCCAGGCGTCCGGCATTTTTCTCGCTGAGAATGTGCGCCAGAGTCTGTAAGGTTTTTCCCAGCCCCATGTCGTCCGCGAGAATCCCGCCAACCTCAAGTTGCCGTAGCGATTGCATCCAGCTCAAACCTTCAAGCTGATACGGGCGCAACGTTGCGTTCAAGCCTTGCGGTGCTTGCGCGCTGTAATCACGAATATCGCGCAGACGCTGGGCGAAACCGCGAATGTGCTCGCCGCCCTCCCAAAGCAGTGGAATGCCTTCCAGCGAATTGAGTCGTGTAGCGTCGGCCTTGCTCAGGCGCAGCGTGGTTTCGCCCGGTTCCTGCAAATAGAATTCGCCGAGGGTCGCCAGTACCGGTTTCAACCGGCCGAGTGGTAGCGCCACTTGCAACGGGCCGTGCTCGCTGTTGCGCTGCGGAATATTCACCAGAATCAGCTCTTCATCCCGACGCCGCGCAAGGCGTTCCGGGTTGAGGATTTCCGCGTGCGAGCGCATCAGGTTGAGCAGAATTGGCAGCAGGCTCAGGCGTTCGCCGTTGACGATGATCCCCAGTTCCAGATCAAACCAGTCGCGCTCCGGCGCTTGTTCGACGGTGGCGTACCAGTCATCGACAGCGGTCAGGTCGAAGCCGAACTCTTCGTCGATCTGCAATTCCCAGTTCTGAGTGCGCAGCTTTGGCAGCTCATTGAGAGTGAAGGTCAGCCAGGCACTGTCATTGACCATCTCGTACAACTCGCCAGCGCTTTCCGGCAGCGCTTTGCTCTGGCGGGTGGCGATGCGAAATCCGAGGATTCGCAGTTGCTCTCGATAGGACTGTTCGACTTCCGGGTGACGTTTTATCCGTAGCGTCTGGGTTTCCTGGCGGATCAGGATGTCGCTGTTCTTTTGCCCGCTGACGTATTCGTCCAGATAGCTGAAAGACAGCGCCGCACGATGCTGGATGTAGCGCTGCATCTTGCCGTTACGCGGTTCGAAAGCACTGAACTCGACACTGGCCAGCCACAGGCGCGGCACCGGCTGCACATTGTCCACCAGCACTTGCGGCGGAGCCTTTGGGCCGCGGTTTTCCAGCACTGCCTGAAGCTTTTCCAATAATTCGGCATCTTTGGCAGCAGCAGGGTATTCGAGGGTTTCCTGCACTTGCAGCAATACCGCCGCGCAATGTTTGCAGTTGCTGCGAACCGGGCAGGTGCAGGTGGCATCGACCATCAGCAGCGTGCCTTTGGCTGACTCGCGCAGGTGAATGGTCTGACGGTAAACGTTACCGCCAGAGCCTTCACAACTGGCGGTGATGGTCGCGTCGCCGACCTGAGCGATTCGTACCCGGTTTTCCAGAGCGTAGCGGCGGCCACGCTCCAGGCTCTGTTCCTTGAATCGGCTGACCCAGGAGGGTGCCAACGGTTTACTCAGTGGCGGGGACATAAGGACTTCGATCAGTCCGGAATGGCTTCAGGGGCTTGCCGTGGGGCGGGCGCCGTCAGAGAGGTGATCTTGACCAGCAGCCCCAGATGGCCGTTGTCGAGAAAATTCAGTTGGCCATTTTTGGTATGACTGTCCTGTTTCAGGCGCTCGCTGGCGGTGACCATGCCGTTGGCGTCGATCTGATTGACCCAGAAATCGGCGTTCACATCGGTGAAGCGGCCGAGTTTCATTTCCAGTGTGCCCTCGATCGGGAATTGACCGAACTGTTCCGAGCCTTCGCTGACTGCCACCTTCGCCGGCGCTTCGCCGAGGGTTTGCTGCCAGGCCCTGTGCATCAACACGCTGTAATCGCCGCTGGCGGTGAGTTTTGCCGCTACATCGCCCAATGCCGGCGTGCGTTTGCTGTCGTCGCCCAGGCGTTGGGCACCAGCGGCCCAGTCTTCCGGTGCGGCGCGGCTGACAATCGCCGGTACCGCGTTCTGGCGTACCAGAATCATTTCGACCATATACGTGTCATCGGCAAATGCCGTGGGAGCGACCAGTGTCAGAAGCAAGGTCAGTGAGCGAAACAGGCGCATGCGGCGTCCTTAAACAGTTTTCGGGAGGAGGCGCTCGAACAGCGCCTCTACAGTATTAAAGCGCTCTTCCGGGCGTTCCATCGGCACCTGGAACTTGAACATTGTCGCGCCTTCGAATTTATAGCGTTTTGGCTGGCTCTGAATCAGTTTGATCAGGGTCATCGGATCGACCGGAGTCTGCGCCGCGAACTCGATACGTCCGCCCTGCGGGCCACCATCGACCTTCTTGATGCCCAACTGTTCGGCCTGCAATTTCAGCGCAGTGATCCGCACCAGATTCTTGGTTGGCTCAGGCAGCAAGCCGAAGCGGTCGATCATCTCCACTTGCAGGTCTTTCAAGCCTTCTTCGTCGGTGGCCGAAGCGATGCGTTTGTACAGAATCAACCGGGCGTGAACGTCCGGCAGATAGCTTTCGGGGATCAACGCTGGCACCCGCAGGTTGACCTCCGGGCCGCCACCAAGCGGCTGGTCGAGGTTTGGCTGCTCGCCCTTGCGGATCGATTTCACCGCGCGTTCGAGCATTTCCATGTACAGCGTGAAACCGACCGCCTGAATCTGCCCGCTCTGACCATCGCCGAGCAATTCGCCGGCACCACGGATTTCCAGGTCGTTGGTCGCCAGCACGAAACCGGCGCCGAGATCCTGAGTATTGGCAATCGCTTCCAGACGTTTTTCCGCGTCGCCAGTGATTTGCTGGCGCGGCGGTGTCAACAGGTAGGCGTAAGCCTGGTGGTGACTGCGGCCGACACGACCTCGCAACTGGTGCAGTTGTGCCAGGCCGAATTTGTCGGCGCGTTCGATGATGATGGTGTTGGCGCTTGGCACGTCGATGCCGGTCTCGATGATGGTCGAGGCGATCAGCACGTTGAAGCGCTTGTGATAAAAATCGCTCATCACTTGTTCGAGTTCGCGTTCGCGCATTTGCCCATGGCCGATACCGATCCGCGCTTCCGGCACCAGTTCGGCCAGATCCGCAGCGCATTTTTCGATGGTCTTCACATCGTTGTGCAGGTAGTAAACCTGGCCGCCACGCAGCAGTTCACGCAGCAACGCCTCTTTGACGGTGCTTTTGTTCTGCTCCATGACGAAGGTGCGCACCGACAGGCGTCGCGCCGGCGGCGTGGCGATGATCGACAGGTCGCGCATGCCCGACACTGCCATGTTCAGCGTGCGCGGAATCGGCGTGGCGGTCAGGGTCAGAATGTCGACTTCGCTGCGCAGTGCCTTGAGCTGTTCTTTCTGGCGCACACCGAAACGGTGCTCTTCGTCGATGATCACCAGCCCGAGGTTTTTGATCTTCACGTCGTCGGACAGCAACTTGTGCGTGCCGATGACGATGTCGATCTTGCCTTCGGCGAGGTCCGCAATCGCTGCGTTGACTTCCTTGGTCGACTTGAAGCGACTCATCACTTCCACGCTCACTGGCCAATCGGCGAAGCGGTCGCGAAAGCTGTTGTAATGCTGTTGGGCGAGCAGGGTGGTCGGCACCAGAATCGCCACTTGGCGACCGCCGTGCACGGCGATGAACGCTGCGCGCATGGCCACTTCGGTCTTGCCGAAGCCGACGTCGCCGCAGACCAGTCGATCCATCGGTCTCGGTGCGAGCATGTCTTCGCGCACGGCTTCGATGGTGGTTTGCTGGTCCGGGGTTTCTTCGAACGGGAAACCGGCGCTGAACGTCGCGTAATCGGCTTTCGGATCGGCGAAAGCATGGCCTTCGCGAGCGGCACGACGGGCATAGATGTCGAGCAACTCGGCGGCGACATCGCGCACCTGTTCGGCGGCTTTGCGCTTGGCTTTCTGCCAGGTCTCGGAGCCGAGTCGGTGCAATGGAGCCAGCGCATCGTCGCTGCCGGTGTAGCGGGCGATCAGGTGCAGGTTCGCCACGGGGACGTAGAGCTTGGCGCCCTCGGCGTATTCCAGGGTGAGGAACTCGGCAGCCTGATCTTCGATTTCCAGGGTTGCGAGGCCCAGATAACGACCGACACCGTGGTCGATGTGCACCACCGGCGCGCCTTCGCGCAGCTCGGTAAGGTTTTTGATCACTGCATCGTTATTGCCGTCAGCGCGTTTTTCGCGACGGCGACGCTGCATCACTCGTTGACCGAACAGCGGGCTTTCCGCGACCAGCGCCAATGCCGGATCATCCAGCATCAGGCCCTCATCAAGCGGCGCAATGGTGATCGCCAGGCGATCCTTGCCGCTGACGAAGTCCGGCCAGCTATCGACGGTTTTCGGGCGCAGCTTCAGGCGTTCGAGCAGCTCCAGCAATACTTCGCGTCGGCCCGCGGACTCGGCGGTGAACAGCACGCGGCCGGGGAATTCATCGAGGAATGCGGCAAGCGCAGCAAGTGGCTGAGCGGCCTTGGCTTCAATCGCCAGATTCGGCAGCGCTTGCGCCGGGAAGCGTTCGCGACCGGCACCGGCTTCGACGTCCTGCTGACTGGCAACCACGCGCGGCCAGTTCTTCAGGCGGGCGAAGCAGTCTTCCACCGGCAGGAACAGTTCGGCGGGAGGCAATAAAGGACGCGATGGATCGACGCGGCGTTCTTCATAGCGATTGCGCACGTCGTTCCAGAAGTTTTCCGCCGCCTGTTCGATGCCCGGCAACGAGAACACTTGCGTGTCCTGTGGCAGGTAGTCGAACAGGGTCGAGGTCTCGTCGAAGAACAGCGGCAGGTAATACTCGATACCGGCCGGGGTGATCCCGCTGCTCAGATCCTGAAAGATCGGGCAGCGGCGGAAGTCGACATCGAAGCGTTCCCGGAAACGAGCCTTGAAGCGGGTGACCGCGTCTTTTTGCAGCGGGAACTCGCGGGCCGGCAGCAGCTTGACCGAATCGACCTTGTCGATGGAGCGCTGGTTTTCCGGATCGAAGGTACGCAGGGTCTCGATTTCGTCGTCGAACAGATCGATGCGATAGGGCAGTTTGCTGCCCATCGGGAACAGATCGATCAGCGCGCCGCGCACCGTGAACTCGCCGTGCTCGTAGACCGTATCGACATAGCGATAGCCACTGGCTTCGAGTCGCGAACGCATCTGCTCGACGTCGAGTTTCTGGCCAACGTCCAGCACCAGACTGCTGCCGAGCAGGAATTTGGTCGGCGCCAGGCGATGCAGAGCGGTGGTGATCGGCACCACCAGCACGCCATGTTCCAGTTCCGGCAGCCTATATAGGCTGGCGATACGCTGGGAAATGATGTCCTGGTGCGGCGAGAACAGGTCGTAGGGCAGGGTTTCCCAGTCGGGAAAATGCAGAACGGGCAAATCCGGGGCGAAGAAGCCCAGCTCCTGTTCCAGCCGTTCGGCACTTTGGCTGTCGGCGGTCAATAGCAGCGTGAAGCGCTTGGCAGCGCTGGCAGCCTCGGCAATCGCCAGACTGAGGGCAGCACCGGGCAGATTGCCCCAATGCTGTTTACCTGCCGCAGCAGGGAGAAGCGGTAGACGCAGAACGGGCACGGAAGGTTGAGCTCCAGGCTTTGCGACAAAGTCGGTAATTGTAGCGGCGTCAGGTGTCGCCTGTCAGTTGCAGACTGTGTCTATCTTCGATGTTTGCGCGAAATGTAGTGGTAACCATAAAAACGAGCACTTTTTTTGCGGTTATGTAGTGCCGAAACGGGGTCGTGTTACGGAGGGTTACAGACATCGTCTAACAGTCGTCGAAAAATTGACTGCGCTGAAAGCCGCGGTTTTACTGGGCTGTAGAAGGGCGTAATTTTTTTGAAAGGAATTTTGTTACCGATTGCGCGACAAGCGCGCATTGCTACAAGAGGTTCTGGGCGGCATAATGTAGCCCCTTTTTTCTGCCCCTACATGTGGAAGGTTACCGTGACTCAGAAGCCCGACCAGTGTCTTGGTGAATGGATCGACCGTGAAGCACTCGCAGAAGCGATGATTCCGCTTATCGGTCAGCTCTACCGCAATAACAACGTGGTGAGCTCGATCTATGGCCGCAGCCTGATCAACCAGTCTGTCATCGCGATTCTCAAAGCTCACCGCTTTGCTCGCCATCGTTCTTCCGATGACAGCGAACTCTCCGTCCACGAAACATTCCCTCTGCTGAAAGCCATGAGCGAGCTCAAGCTCGGCGCGGCTTCGGTAGATCTGGGCAAGTTGGCGTTCAAATTCCGCAACGAAGGCAACGGTCGTACCGCCGAGCAATTCGTGCGTGAAGAGATGGCTGACGTGGTTGGCCAGCAAAACGCTTCGGCCCGTAAAGGCACCGACGTTGTGCTGTACGGCTTCGGTCGTATCGGCCGTCTGCTGGCACGCATCCTGATCGAGAAAACCGGTGGTGGCGACGGTCTGCGTCTGCGGGCCATCGTGGTGCGCAAAGGCGCCGACAACGACCTGACCAAACGCGCCAGCCTGCTGCGTCGCGATTCGGTACATGGTTCGTTCAACGGCACCATCACCATCGACGAAGAAAACAACACCATCACCGCCAACGGTAACCTGATCCAGGTGATCTACGCGAAGAACCCTACCGAGGTGGATTACACCCAGTACGGGATCAAAGACGCGCTGCTGGTGGACAACACTGGTGTATGGCGTGACGCCGATGGCCTGGGTCAGCACTTGCAGTGCCCGGGTATCGACCGCGTTGTTCTGACCGCGCCTGGTAAAGGCAAGCTGAAGAACATCGTGCACGGCATCAACCACGGTGAAATCACCGCTGACGACAAGATCGTGTCCGCTGCTTCCTGCACCACCAACGCCATCGTGCCGGTGCTGAAAGCTGTGAATGACAAGTTCGGCATCATTAACGGTCACGTTGAAACGGTTCACTCGTACACCAACGACCAGAACCTGATCGACAACTTCCACAAGGGCGATCGCCGTGGCCGTAGCGCCGCGCTGAACATGGTTATCACCGAGACCGGTGCTGCCACCGCTGCTGCCAAGGCTCTGCCTGAGCTGGCCGGCAAGCTGACCGGTAACGCTATCCGTGTTCCGACGCCAAACGTGTCGATGGCCATTCTCAACCTGAACCTTGAGAAAGCCGCCACCCGTGAAGAGATGAACGAGTACCTGCGCTACATGGCGCTGCACTCCGATCTGCACAAGCAAATCGACTTCGTCAATTCGCAGGAAGTGGTTTCCACCGACTTCGTTGGCTCGCGCCACGCTGGTGTTGTCGACGCTGAAGCGACCATCACTCAGGATAACCGCGTTGTTCTGTACGTCTGGTACGACAACGAGTTCGGTTACAGCTGCCAGGTGATCCGCGTGATGGAAGACATGGCCGGTGTAAACCCGCCAGCATTCCCGCGCTAAGCCTTAGCTGCAAATGAAAACGCCCCGACTTTGGTCGGGGCGTTTTTGTTTGTGTGGCTTGTAGAGAGGTGTTGTCAGGGCTGGCCTCATCGCCAGCAGGCTGGCTCCCACATTTGATCTTCGCCGTTCACAAATCCCCCTGTGGTAGCTAGCTGCTTTGATCTTCGTCGTTCACAAATCTCCCTGTGGGAGCTAGCCTGCTAGCGATAGCAATTTATCGGGCGCCGCCAGGCACGGCTGCTTGCGCCGTACGCAGTTCATGCTTGTTGCCACGGAACAGCACCAGCGTCGCCAGCAATCCCATCACCGCCGCACCGCTGAGCCAGATCCCCGGCGCAGCCTTGTTATCCAGTACATGGATCAGATAAGTACACGCCGCCGGTGTAAAGCCGCCGAAGGTTGCAGTCGCCAGGCTGTAGGCCAGCGAGAACCCGGTCGTACGCACTTCGACCGGCATGATCTCGGTCAGCGCCACAACCATCGCCCCGTTGTACGAGCCGTAGAGGAACGACAGCCACAACTCGACGATCAGCAAATGGCTGAAGCTCGGGTTTGCCACCAGCCATGACAGCGCTGGATAGGCAGTGAGAATCGCCAGAATCGTCGCCGCGAGCAGTAGGGGTTTACGTCCGATCTTGTCGGACAGCGCACCCATCACCGGCAGCCAGAAGAAGTTCGACAGACCGATACATACCGTCACCAGCAG
Organism: Pseudomonas sp. McL0111; assembly: GCF_052567255.1. Lineage (NCBI taxonomy): Bacteria > Pseudomonadati > Pseudomonadota > Gammaproteobacteria > Pseudomonadales > Pseudomonadaceae > Pseudomonas > Pseudomonas sp. McL0111. Next base: position 3,664,453 of record NZ_CP199585.1, read on the forward strand.
CGCGTCGAAATCCGACAAGTGCAGTTCAGCCTTGCCGAAGGTCGGGGTGTAAGCGGTGATCAGGTAGAACGACACGGTGGTCATCACCACCAGCGCCATGCCGGCGATGACGATGCCAAAGTTCTGACCGATCGAACGGACGATTTCCTGCAGAGTAGGGCGATGTTTCCGCGCCTGGAATTCCGGGGTTTCTTCCAGCGAGCGACGAATCACGAAGATCACCGGAACGATCATGCAGCCGATCAGGAACGGCACGCGCCAGCCCCAGTCACCCATTTGTTCCGGGCTCAGCCAGTGGTTGAGGCCGACACCGAGCAATCCGGCGAAGACCACCGCCGCTTGCTGGCTGGCGGACTGCCAACTGACGAAGAAGCCCTTGCGGCCCGGCGTGGCGATTTCCGCCAGATAAACCGAAACGCCGCCCAGTTCGACGCCCGCCGAGAAGCCTTGCAGCAAACGCCCGAACAGCACGATCAGTGGCGCGGCCACACCCAGCGTTGCATAACCCGGGACGCAGGCAATCAGCACGGTGCCAGCAGCCATCAGCGCCAGCGTGATTATCAGACCTTTGCGGCGACCATGACGGTCGATGTAAGCACCGAGGAAAATCGCCCCCAACGGCCGCATCAGGAAGCCGGCCCCGAAGGTGGCCAGCGACAGCATCAGGGAAGCAAAGGCGCTATCGGCCGGGAAGAAGGTTTTGGCGATGGCTGTGGCGTAGAAGCCATAGACCATGAAGTCGAACATTTCGAGAAAATTGCCGCTGACAACGCGAAAAATCGCTTTGCCTTTGCCCGTTGTGGAGGACATGGGTGGGTACTCTCTATTAGCTGTCTTATTGGAAATCCCTGATCTAGACACGTCCTCGTCGTCACGCGGCAACTCAGGCAGTACCTGTGAACAGTTTTGTAACCATATGTGTATAGAGAATAGTAGGCAACTACTAGTTAGCGGGTTGCTTAAACGATATAGCCATTACGAGAGTGGAAGAGTGGCGGACTGGCGAATGAAAAAACCTGTAGGAGTGAGCCTGCTCGCGATGGCGGTATGCCGGTAAAAGATCGGCTGCCTGACACTACGCCATCGCGAGCAGGCTCACTCCTACAGGTTCTGGCGCATAATCTTCCGCTTTGCGCTGGGCCAGAGGGTTCGTTGTGATGCTAGGGAGATTGCTTGGTTTTGTAATGCTGGCAGGCATGTTGTCCGGCTGCGGCAACGGCGATTCCATGGAAAGCTTCGGCGGCCCGACCATGGGCAGCACTTATTCGATCAAGTATGTGCGTCACGCCGGCCTTGCGGATTCGACGCAAGTTCGTAGCGAAGTGGAAGGCATCCTCGGCGAAGTGGATCGGCAGATGTCGACCTACCGCAGTGATTCGGACATCGAACGCTTCAATGCACTGCCTGCCGATAGCTGTCAGACCATGCCGGCATCGATACTCGAATTGGTCAGGGTCGGCGAACAACTGTCGCAACAAAGCGAAGGCTCCTACGACCTGACGGTTGAACCTTTGATGAATCTCTGGGGGTTCGGCCCGCAAGGTCGCGAAGAAAAAGTCCCAAGCGCTGCCGCATTGGCCGAAGTCATGCAGCGCGTCGGTTTTCACCATCTACGTATCGACGGCGATCAACTGTGCAAGGACGCAGCCGTCGAGGTTGACTTCGACAGCATCGCCGCCGGTTACGCCGTCGATACGATTGCCGCAAGACTGGAAGCCTTGGGCATCCACGATTACCTCGCCGAAGCCACTGGCGAACTCAAGGCTTCGGGCAACAAGCTCGATGGTTCACCATGGCGCATCGCCCTGGAAGAGCCTCGCGACGATCAGCAAGTGGCCGAGCGCGTTATCAGCATCGACGGTTATGGCGTTTCCACCTCCGGCGATTACCGCAATTACTTCCTGCAGGATGGCCGGCGTTATTCCCACACCTTTGATGCTCGGTCTGGTGCGCCGGTCCTACACAACCTGGCGTCAGTCACGGTGATTCATCCTTCAACGCTGATGGCCGATGGACTATCGACGCTGTTGCTGATTCTCGGCCCTGAAAGGGCTTGGGACTATGCCGAAAAACATGACATTGGTGCATTCTTTGTCATTCGTGCCGATACAGGTTTTGTCATCCGCACCAGTAAGGCCTTTGAGCGACTCAGTGGCAAAAAAACTGACTGAGGACAATGCGAAAGCTGGCGTTGTAGTGCAGGCAAAAGTAGCCTACGACGCGACCAAGGGTTAATGTGCGCGGCGTTGACGCTTCTATAGACTGTGTCCGGGTTCTTTACTTGCCCCCAATTGTTCCTTCGCGCCGCCAATCGGCGTGATTTAGCCGCAGGTGCTGCTGGCACCGCGGCCTGTTCTGAGGAGTACGCATGGCTGTCTACAACTACGACGTGGTGGTGCTGGGTTCCGGCCCGGCGGGAGAAGGCGCGGCAATGAACGCCGCCAAAGCAGGACGCAAGGTGGCGATGGTTGATAGCCGTCGTCAGGTCGGCGGTAACTGCACCCACCTGGGTACCATCCCGTCCAAGGCCCTGCGTCACTCGGTGCGGCAGATCATGCAGTTCAACACCAACCCGATGTTCCGGGCGATTGGTGAGCCGCGCTGGTTCTCCTTCCCGGACGTGTTGAAAAGCGCCGAGAAAGTCATTTCCAAACAAGTCGCTTCGCGTACCGGCTACTACGCCCGTAACCGCGTCGACGTGTTCTTCGGCACCGGCAGCTTCGCCGACGAGCAAACCATTGAAGTGGTCTGCGCCAACGGCGTGGTCGAAAAACTGGTGGCCAAGCACATCATCATTGCCACCGGTTCGCGCCCGTATCGCCCGGCGGACATCGATTTCCACCACCCGCGTATCTACGATAGCGACACCATCCTCAGCCTCGGCCACACCCCGCGCAAACTGATTGTTTACGGCGCTGGCGTGATCGGCTGCGAATACGCCTCGATCTTCAGTGGTCTGGGTGTATTGGTTGAGCTGGTGGACAACCGTGGTCAGTTGCTGAGCTTCCTCGACTCGGAAATTTCCCAGGCGTTGAGCTACCACTTCAGCAACAACAACATCACCGTGCGCCACAACGAAGATTACGATCGCGTTGAAGGCGTGGACAACGGCGTGATTTTGCATCTGAAGTCGGGCAAGAAGATCAAGGCCGACGCCTTGCTCTGGTGCAACGGCCGTACAGGTAACACCGATCAATTGGGTCTGGAAAACATCGGCGTCAAGGTCAACAGCCGTGGCCAGATCGAAGTCGATGAGGCTTACCGCACCTGCGTGCCGAACATCTACGGTGCCGGTGACGTGATCGGCTGGCCGAGCCTGGCAAGTGCCGCGCACGACCAGGGTCGTTCGGCTGCTGGCAGCATCGTTGATAACGGTAGCTGGCGCTTTGTGAATGACGTGCCGACCGGCATCTACACGATTCCGGAGATCAGCTCGATCGGCAAGAACGAGCAGGAACTGACTCAGGCCAAAGTGCCGTACGAAGTCGGCAAGGCGTTCTTCAAGAGCATGGCGCGTGCGCAGATTGCCGGCGAGCCGCAAGGCATGCTGAAGATCCTGTTCCACCGTGAAACCCTGGAAGTGTTGGGCGTTCACTGCTTCGGTTATCAGGCGTCGGAGATCGTACACATCGGTCAGGCGATCATGAACCAGCCGGGCGAGTTGAACACGTTGAAGTACTTCGTCAACACCACGTTCAACTACCCGACCATGGCTGAAGCCTACCGCGTAGCGGCGTACGACGGCCTCAACCGGCTTTTTTGACGGGCTCCGGCCGGTGGCCTGAGCCGGCCGGGGAGACCGATTTCAGCAATTCTCGAGAGTGGCAGTGGCCAAACCGGGAAAGTCTGTAATCAGGCTGTCAACGCCGAAGTCGGCGAGTCTGCGCATCAGCGCAGGCTCGTTGACGGTCCACACCGACATATGCAGCCCCTGACGCTGCGCCTTCTGCAGGCGTTCCGGCGTACACAGCGTCCAGTTCAACGCGAGAATCTCACAGCCATAGCTTGCCGCGACCTTCAACGGGTCGAGCCAGGCGTATTCGGCTACCAGCCCGCGAGATACGTCCGGCACCAGATCCAGCGCAGCTTTCAGCACTTCCCGTGAACTCGAGGTGATCGTCACCTTGTCCAGCAGGCCGTGGCGCTGAGCCATTTCGCGGATCGCCAGCACGGTGGTCGCGGCGCGGGTGCGCGAAGCGCTTTTGACTTCAAGCTGCCAGTGCTCGAAATCGCATTTCTCGAACAACTCTTCCAGTGTCGGAATCGGGCACGGCTTGATCCAGCCCGGACCGCCCTTGCGTGCGTCGTAAGTCACCAGTTCGGCGGCGGTGTGCTCGACGACTTTGCCGCGCCGGTCAGTGGTGCGCTTGAGAGTCGGGTCGTGGATGACCATCAACTCGCCGTCCTTGGACAGGTGCAGATCCAGCTCGCAGCGGCGCACGCCGTGCTTGAGACATTCCTGAAAACTGGTCAGGGTATTTTCCGGTGCTTCGCCCTTGGCGCCGCGGTGGCCGTAGATAAGGGTCACGGTTCTTCCTTAAGTTAAATGCCTGATTCGTTCTGTTCGCGGGCCAGACGTCGTTCCTGGGCCTGCTTCTGCAAAATGTAGCGGGCGAGCAACTGGCGCTGGGCATCGGTCAGGTATTCGAACTCGGTGCCGACGTCGTAGCCGTCGCCCTTGCGGTCGCAATGGGTGACGCGGGCGCGCAACAGCAGGCCGAGCGCTTGTGGCATCAACACCAGTTTGACCGACAGGTGGGCGCCGACGGCAATCGCTGTCGGGTACTGAAAGTCGATGCCGCCCTCGGAGATGATCACCGGTTGCGGCTCGCCGATCTGCCCGAGCACGGTCAGGGCAACCACCTGGCTGAGCAGGTCGATGCGTTTGTTCTGCGATTTCAAGAATGCCGCAATAGCCCGGTCACGCTCACTGATCTGGCGCAACAGGTGCTGCGACTCGAATTCGCTCAGGTGCAGTTCGCTGAGCAGGTTGAACAGCGGGGAAGCATCCTGCAACACTTCCTGGCCTGCGGCTTCGGGAGCGGACAGGGGCCGAATTTCCAGTGCGATCGTGTCCTCGATACGGTAGTATTCTCGGCGATCTTCTTCATCTAATGTCGACATGGCGAACCCATGGTAGCGGCGGTGGTCTGAGTGTAAAGCTGGTTATCGACCCCCGCCACAAGGACGTTCCTTTTCCCTCCGAACAAGCCCCGACATGTTCAGACCTCTCTTCGTATTTATCGGCACGCGTTATACCCGTGCAAAGCGTCGCAATCATTTTGTGTCATTCATTTCCCTGACTTCGATGATCGGGCTCGCGCTAGGCGTGGTCGTGATGATCGTGGTGCTCTCGGTGATGAACGGCTTCGATCATGAGATGCGCACCCGCGTGCTGGGCATGGTGCCCCACGCGACCATCGAATCCGGTGAACCGATCAACGATTGGCAAAGCCTGGCGGCCAAGGTCAAGCAGAACCCACAGGTGACGGCCGTTGCGCCATTCACCCAGATGCAGGGCCTGTTGACCAATAACGGTCAGGTTTCCAAGGTGTTGCTCAATGCCATCGACCCTGCGCTTGAGCGCAACGTATCGATCATCGACAACTTCATGAAGCAGGGCAAACTCGATGATCTGACGCCGGGCAGCTTCGGCATCGTCATCGGCGACAAGGCTGCGGCCAAGCTCGGCGTAGGCCTCGGCGACAAGGTCACCTTTGTCGCGCCGGAGGTCAGCGTGACCCCGGCCGGGATGTTCCCGCGCATGAAGCGCTTCACCGTGGTCGGCATCTTCCATGTCGGCGCCGGCGAGCTCGACGGCTATCTGGGTGTCACCAACCTGCAGGATCTGGCGAAGATGCACCGCTGGAAACCCGATCAGGTGCAGGGCATTCGCCTGAAGTTCGACGACCTGTTCCAGGCACCGCGTGTTGCGTGGAACATCGCCCAGCAACTCGGCGAAGACCATTACTACGCCCGCGACTGGACCCGCACCCACGGCAACCTGTATCAGGCGATCCGTATGGAAAAAGCCATGATCGGCCTGCTGTTGCTGCTGATTGTCGCGGTTGCCGCGTTCAACATCATTTCCACGCTGGTGATGGTGGTGAATGACAAGAAGGGTGATATCGCGATTCTGCGTACCCTCGGCGCGACACCGGGCACGATCATGCGCACGTTCATGGTGCAAGGCACGGTGATCGGCGTAGTCGGCACGGCAATTGGCGCGGTGGTCGGTATCTTCGCGGCGCTCAACGTCAGCGCGGCGATTTCAGCCCTCGAAGGGCTGATCGGCCACAAATTCCTTAATGCTGACGTGTATTTCATTGATTATCTTCCGTCGCAGGTGCAGAGCCAGGATGTGGTCATGGTCTGCGCGGCTGCGTTGGTCCTGAGTTTCCTCGCCACCCTGTATCCAGCCTGGCGTGCCGCGCGCACCCAGCCGGCGGAGGCGTTACGTTATGAGTGAGTCGGGCATGAGTGAAAAAGCAATCTTGAGCTGCCGCAACCTGGGCAAATCCTACGAGGAAGGCCCGGAATCGGTAGAAGTGTTGGCCGGCCTGCAACTGGAGTTGCGTCCGGGCGAGCGCGTCGCAATCGTCGGCACCTCGGGCTCGGGCAAAAGTACTTTGCTCAACCTGCTTGGCGGTCTCGATACGCCAACCAAGGGCAGCGTCTGGCTCGATGGCGAAGAACTCTCGGCCCTCAGCGAGAAGAAACGCGGTCTGCTGCGTAACCGCTCGCTGGGCTTCGTTTACCAGTTCCACCATTTGCTGCCGGAGTTCACCGCACTGGAGAACGTCTGCATGCCGCTGCTGATCGGCAAGACGCCGATCCCGGAAGCGCGTCAGCGCGCTACGGCTTTGCTGGAGCGGGTAGGGCTGGGCCATCGTCTGGAGCACAAACCCTCGGAACTGTCCGGTGGTGAACGTCAGCGTGTGGCCATCGCCCGTGCGCTGGTGAACAAGCCGGGTCTGGTGATGCTCGACGAGCCGACCGGCAACCTCGACTCGCACACTGCCCAAGGTATTCAGGATTTGATGCTCGAACTCAGCACCTCGATGCGCACAGCGTTCCTGGTGGTGACTCACGACATGAACCTGGCCCGCCAGATGGATCGCGTCCTGCACTTGCAGGAAGGTTGCCTGACGCCTATCTGATTGGCTGAAACCCGATGCCTGTAAAGGCATCGGGTCTTTTATTTTTATACGGTGCCCCAGCGAATGTTCAGACCGTTATCGATCTTTATCGGCACGCGCTATACCCGCGCCAAGCGCCGCAATCGCTTTGTTTCGTTCATTTCGATGACCTCGATGATCGGTCTCGCCCTCGGCGTGCTGGCGATGATCGTGGTGTTGTCGGTAATGAACGGCTTCCAGCGCGAAATGAGCTCGCGCATCCTCGGCATGGTGCCCCACGCGACCATCGTTGGTGTAAAGCCGATTGATGACTGGCAGCCAGTGGCCGCCGCCGCGCTGAAAAACCCGGAAGTGACCGCCGCCGTGCCGTTCACTGAAATGGAAGGCATGCTCTCCTATAAAGGCCTGATGCAGCCGATCCAGATCAGCGGCGTCGATCCGGCGCAGGAAGGCAAGGTCTCGATCGTTGCCCAGCACATTGTGCAGGGTCGTCTCGATGACCTGAAACCCGGCGAATTCGGCGTGGTAATCGGCGAAATCACCGCCCGACGCTTCCGCCTCAACGTTGGCGACAAGATCACCCTGATTGTCCCGGAAGTCAGCACCGCACCGGGTGGCATCACCCCGCGCATGCAACGGCTGAACGTGGTTGGGGTGTTCAAGGTCGGCGCCGAGCTGGACGGCTCGATGGGCCTGATCCATGTGGCCGATGCCGCGACCATGCAGCATTGGGAACCGAATCAGGTGCAGAGCGTGCGTCTGGCGGTGAAAGATCTGTACGCCGCGCCGAAAGTATCTTCGGACATCGCAGCAGGCCTGGGCGCCGGGTTCAAGGCTGACGACTGGACCCACACCCAGGGCAGTCTGTTCAGCGCGATGAAAATGGAAAAAACCATGATCGGCCTGCTGTTGCTGATGATTGTCGCGGTAGCGGCGTTCAACATCATCGCGACGCTGATCATGGTGGTCAACGACAAGGGCGCGGACATCGCGATCCTGCGTACTATCGGCGCTACGCCACGGCAGATCATGGCGATCTTCATGGTGCAGGGCACGGTGATCGGCATTGTCGGCACCTTGATTGGCGGCGTGCTCGGCGTGATCGCGGCGCTGAACGTCAGCGAGATGGTTGGCTGGGTCGAGCGGGTTACCGGGCAGCACATCTTCAGTTCCGATGTGTATTTCGTCAGCAACCTGCCGTCCGAATTGCAGGGCGGGGATGTGCTGCTGATCTGCTCGGCGGGCTTTATTCTGAGCTTCCTGGCGACGCTTTATCCGGCATGGCGGGCGGCGAAGATCGAGCCGGCGCATGCGTTGCGTTACTCGTAAGATTTGAAATCGCTTTCGCTAGCAGGCTAGCTCCCACAGGGGTTCTGTGTTGTTCACAAACCCCTTGTGGGAGCTAGCCTGCTAGCGATGAGGGCGAACCTGCCAGCCTCAATTTCCCTTCGGCAACTCAATCACAAACCGCGTCCAGCCCGCATCCGATTCGCAACGAATCTGCCCACCATGGGCACGGACGATCGATTGAGTAATCGCTAACCCCAACCCCGCATGTTCACTGCTACCTTCCTGTCGCGACGGATCTGCCCGATAAAACCGATCAAATAATCGCGGCAGCAACTGCGCAGAAATCCCTTCCCCCGTGTTTTGCACAATCACCCTCAACGACTTCCCCTGCTCGTCGATGCTCAATCGCACCTCGCCCTCGGCCGGCGTAAAGCGCAAGGCGTTATCCAGTAGATTCGACAGCGCCCGGCGCAGCATGCTGCGGTCACCTTCGATTTGCGCAGTGCCGGTCCGGCTGAGTTTCACCCGCGCGTCTTCAGCCAGCGGCGCAAAAAATTCCAGCAACACATCGGATTCATGCGCCAGATCCAACGGTTCACGCTTGGGCATCAACAAACCGTGATCTGCCTTGGCCAGATACAGCATGTCATTGACCAGTTGCGCCATCCATTGCAGCTCTTCGAGGTTGCTGTGCAGCGCTTCGCGATAATCCTCGATGGGTCGCGGGCGGGTGAGGGTGACCTGGGTGTGGGTCAGAAGGTTCGACAGCGGCGTGCGCAGTTCATGGGCGATGTCTGCCGAGAATGCCGACAGCCGCTGAAAGGAGTCGTCGAGACGTCCGAGCATGGCGTTGAAGCTGTGGGCCATTTCCGCAAGTTCTGGCGGCATTTGCTCTTCGGGGAGTCGGGCGTTAAGTGATTGTGCGGAAATCCCACGAGCGACCGCGCTCATGCGGCGCAATGGCCGCAAACCGCTGCGTGCCGCCCAGGCTCCGAGCAATGCGGTGGCCAGCGCCGAAAGGCCGACGGTCAGCCAGATCAGATGCTGCATGCGTTGCAGGAAGTGCTGGTGATGAGTGATGTCCAGCAACAGGGTCAGTTGCGGCGAATCGGTTTTCTGCGGGTAGAGCGGGGCGTTGAGCACACGATAGTCTGTGCCGTTATCGCTGATGGTCGCTAGACCGGACTGCTGCGGCATGTCCTTGGGGATCTGCGTGGAGCTGTCGTACCAGCGCTGGCCATCGCTGCCGGTGATGCGCAGCGACAGATCGGCCTGACGACTCAGTTCATCGGTCAGTCGTGCAGCGCTTTCAATCGGTTGAACATCCTGCAAGGCGCGGCGCAGGCCAATTAACTTGCCATCGAGCAATTGCTGGTCGAGTTCAATGAAATGCGCCTCGCTGGCGCGATTGAACAGCAACCCGGCGCACAGTGAAACCACAGCGGCACAACCCGCAAACAACAGCGCCAAACGGCTACTCAACGATAATCGACGCATCAGGCAGTGCGCTCTTCAAGCACATAGCCCATGCCGCGCACGGTGTGGATCAGTTTGTCGGGAAAATCGTCGTCGATTTTCAGGCGCAAGCGGCGGATCGCCACTTCGATGACGTTGGTGTCGCTGTCGAAATTCATGTCCCAGACTTGCGAGGCGATCAGCGATTTGGGCAGCACCTCACCCTGACGGCGCAGGAGCATTTCCAGCAGGGCGAACTCCTTGGCGGTCAGATCGATGCGCTGGCCGTTGCGCTCGACGCGGCGGCGGATCAGATCCAGGCGCAGGTCGGCCAGTTGCAGAGAGGTTTCCTGCGGAATCGCACTGCCGCGCCGTAACAGACTGCGCACGCGGGCCAGCAGCTCTGAAAAGGCGAAAGGCTTGACCAGATAGTCGTCGGCACCGAGTTCGAGGCCGTGGACTCTGTCCTCCACCGCGTCTTTAGCGGTCAGAAAAAGTACCGGCGTATCGAGGCCGGCGCTGCGGACAGCTTGCAGAATCTGCCAACCACTGCGCCCGGGCAGCATCACATCGAGGATCAACAGGGCGTAATCACCGCTCAACGCCAGTTGCTGACCACTGTTGCCGTCCGCCACCAGTTCAGTATTGAACCCGGCCTCGGTCAGGCCCTGGCGCAGGTATTGGCCGGTTTTCGCTTGGTCTTCGACGATCAGCAGTTTCATTGGCAACTCGGTGTGTAGGAACAAAAGCTTTATACCGTGGGCAAACGCAGTAAACGCCAACCTGACAAAGTTGTAATCTGCCTGTCAGGTTGATGCCAGCGCAGGCCGGCTAGAGTTTCCCACAGGCTGAACCTTATCTTGTTGGAGTACGACTATGTTTTTGCGCAATCCCTTGGCCCTGGCCGCGTGTTTGCTGGCGTTGAGCTCGCCAGCATGGGCATCGCCGGCGCATACCTATGACTTCGGTCAACCGGCGCCGGCAGCGAAAGCCACGCGCGACATCGAAGTGGTGATGGGCGACATGTCGTTCGATCCCAAGACGATTCAGGTCAAGGCCGGTGAGACGGTTCGCTTTGTGCTGGTGAATAAAGGCCAGTTGCTGCACGAATTCAACCTCGGTGACGCAGCCATGCATGCCGCACACCAGCAGGAAATGTTGCAGATGCAGCAAAGCGGCATGCTGACGCCTACCGGCGTGAAGGAAATGTCCCACGATATGGCAGGTATGGATCATGGTTCGATGGGCCATGTCATGAAGCATGACGATCCGAACAGTGTGCTGGTCGAGCCGGGCAAAACCGCCGAGCTGACCTGGACGTTCAGCAAAGCCACCGGTCTGGAGTTTGCCTGCAACATTCCCGGGCATTATCAGGCGGGCATGGTCGGCAAACTGACGGTCAGTCAGTAAGCACTCAAAGGCGGGAGCAAAGGCTGGTAGAATCCGCTGATTCTTCAGTCAGGTTTCCGCCATGCATCCCGCAGCCGAACATTCGCCGCTGGGCAAATCCAGCGAATACATCGCCACTTACACGCCGTCCCTGCTGTTCCCGATCCCGCGCACCGCGAAATGGGCCGAGCTGGGTCTGACCGCAGAAACCCTGCCTTATAAAGGTGTGGATTTCTGGAACTGCTTCGAGCTGTCGTGGCTGCTGCCGTCCGGCAAGCCGGTGGTGGCGATTGGTGAGTTCAGCATTCCGGCGGATTCGCCGAACATCATCGAATCCAAGTCGTTCAAGCTTTACCTGAACTCGCTGAATCAGACGCCGTTCGCCGAGGTTGCCGATCTGGAGGCGACACTGGTCAAGGACCTGTCTGCCGCGGCCGGTAAACCAGTGGGCGTGCGGGTTCGTAGCCTGAAAGAGGTTGAGGCTGAAGGTGTCGTAGCGTTGCCGGGTGTTTGCGTCGACGATCTGGATATCAGCGTCAGTAACTACGAGCATCCGCGTCCGGAACTGCTGCGTTGCGATGAATCGCGCGTGGTGGAAGAGAGCCTGCACAGTCACTTGCTCAAATCCAACTGCCCGGTCACCAGTCAGCCAGACTGGGGCAGCGTAGTGGTCGAATACCGTGGCGCAGCGCTGGATCACGCGAGTTTTCTGGAATACATCGTCAGCTTCCGCCAGCATTCGGACTTCCATGAGCAGTGCGTGGAGCGGATCTTTCTTGATCTGCAACGCTTGCTGAAACCCGAGAAGTTGACGGTGTTTGCACGTTACGTGCGTCGCGGCGGGCTGGATATCAACCCGTACCGCAGCACCGAAAGCGCGCAACTGCCGAACCATCGTCTGGTCCGCCAGTAAAGAACCAGGATGCGGACGATCCAATGTGGGAGCGAGCCTGCTCGCGAAAGCGATGGGTCAGCCGACATCATCGTTGAATGACTCACCGTGTTCGCGAGCAGGCTCGCTCCCACACAAACAGCGGACATGAAAAAGCCCTGCCATCGCTGGCAGGGCTTTTTTGCGTCTGGAGGGTTAGATTCCCATGCTGCCCAGTGCATTGACGATGTTGCGCAGCGTGCCGGCGATGGCCGGGTGTTCAACTTCGAAGCGTTCGACGGCCAGGTTCACACCATCGGCGATGTTGGTGTCCGGAGTGGATTCTTCCAGTTTGATCTTGGATTCAATCTGCGCCATCAGCTCATGCAGATTTTCGCGCTCGGCTTCGGAAAGCGGCGGATTCTGCTCCAGTTGCTCGCGCAGGGTATTGAGCTGTTCTTGCAGTTCGCGGGCGGGCATCGTTGGTTTCCTTTTATCGATAGGCACAGGCATTGACCGCAGCCACGCGCCAAAGGTCTATGGCTGACCTTTAGATTAATCCACTCGCGCCAAACCTGCATGATCCTGATCAGGGCTTTTCGCCTTTGAGCCGGCGCAGGCTGATGTCGGCAAGGCAGGTGTCGAGTTCGCCCAGATGATCGATGACCGAATGCACGCCTAAACCGAACAGCTGCATGGTCGCCTTGCCGCGCCGTTGTTCGCGCTCCTTTTGCGTCAGCGCCAGCCATTCATCCGGGGCCAGACCACATAGCGAGCCGCAGGACGCCAGACCGATCGTCCACAGTCCGGCGTTCAGGCCGGATTGCAGCAGTCGCGGCTCGCCACTGACCAGCACGCATCCGTCGAGTCGATCGACGTTCATGCTCATCAATGCTTGCCAGCAGGCATTCGGCGCGGGCCATGGATTGATTGTTGCCGAATGTTGCGTGGATTTCACCCAACTCGGTAATGAAGCCGAAAGCGTAAGGGAAAGGGCAGGGGACAATTCATCCAGCCAGGCACAGGGAATTTGCTGGCGTTGCAAGCTGTGCAGGCTGTCGAGCGCGCCCGGCGTGGCGTCGGTGTGCTGTGCCGAGAGGCTGTCGTGAAGACCTGCGCGGGCACCGAAGTCCACCAGGCATCCGCTGAGTCCGAACAGCACGGCGGTCAGGCTGGGCGAGGCGATAGGCAAGGCTTCGGCGTGTGGCATGAATACGTCCCTGAAATAGCCACAAAGCTAGAGGGCGCCGATGACAGTTGGATGACAGGCCCGTGAAGCAGGCCGTGGGAAGTCTCCTACGAGAAGCTTCATCGTCAGACTGCCCAAAAGCACTTTTGCGCTTATACTAGCGCTCTTAACGCTTGGGCCCGGGTGCCCGCGCCAGTAAAAATCCAAGGAGTTTTTCTATGCGCTGGAGCAATCCTCTCGCTCAGCTATGTGTATGTGCCAGCCTGTCGCTGGTTCCGTTTGTCGCCAACGCTGCAACGGAAGAAGACCCTTGGGAAAGCGTCAACCGCCCGATCTTCCAGTTCAACGATTTCGTTGATACCTACGCGCTGAAGCCTCTGGCGCAGGGTTATGAGTACGTGACTCCGCAGTTCCTCGAGGACGGCATTCACAACATGTTCCGCAACGTCGGTGACGTCACCAACCTGGCGAACAACATTCTGCAGGCCAAACCTGCAGCTGCCGGTGTCGATACTGCACGCATCATCTTCAACACCACCTTCGGCCTGCTGGGCTTCTTCGATGTCGGCACCAAAATGGGCCTGCATCGCAGCGACGAAGACTTCGGTCAGACCCTCGGCTACTGGGGCGTCGGTAGCGGTCCATACGTGATGCTGCCATTGCTCGGCCCGAGCACCCTGCGTGACGCGCCGTCCAAATACGTCGACAGCTACACCGGCCCGTATCGCTACATCAATGACATCCCGGTGCGTAACTCGGTGTTTGGTCTGAACATCGTCGACACCCGCGCCAGCCTGCTGTCGAGCGAAAAGCTGATCAGCGGCGACAAGTACACCTTCATCCGCAACGCCTACTTGCAGAACCGCGAGTTCAAGGTCAAGGATGGTCACGTCGAAGACGATTTTTGATCTCGACCGATAGAATGAACAAGGCGGCCCTCGGGCCGCCTTTTTTGTATGTGCTTATTTCATCTTCAAAATGCTCAGACCGAGCTTTTGTGTCTTGCCATCCTCGGCTTTGACCCAAACCACTTCGGTATCGGCCTCAAGCCCGCTGAGCGCCGTATGATCGGAATCGATGCGCACGCTCAAACGGTCGCCGACCTTGAACTGCCTGGGTGCTTCGACCTGCATGCCGCTGCTGGAGAGGTCGATGCACACCGCCGACACCTCATCACCCTCATGAATCAACACAACATCGGCATCGACCCGCATGCGGATGAAATCGCGCTTTTCGCTGTAGTCCCGACCGGTTTGACTCATGCCTTCGTCCTTCCATTGGGTTACGGTTTGAGCTGTTCTTATAACTCTCGGTGATTTGACAAGTAAAGTCGTCAAGCGACCATCGGCGCATGCTTGAAACGCCCCGCGGATGGGAGTACCGTCTGCGCCTTAGAAGGGCACCTCTGGTGCAATCGTGTTTCGGGCCAATGCTCGAAACCGGTGCAGCAGAGAGGCTAGAAAGCGAATCCAGTAGTCTGAGCCGGGCCGTTGCCCCGCCTGCTACGCCAACCTAATTCTGGCGCCGTTTGCCCACATGCCAAAAACCAGTGCCACGCTGCTGATAATCGATGATGACGAAGTAGTGCGCGCGAGTCTCGCGGCCTACTTGGAAGACAGTGGTTTCAGCGTCCTGCAGGCCAGTAATGGTCAGCAAGGTCTTCAGGTATTCGAGCAAGACAAGCCCGACTTGGTCATCTGCGATCTGCGCATGCCGCAGATGGGCGGTCTCGAACTCATCCGTCAGGTCACCGAGCTGTCGCCGCAAATTCCGGTGATCGTGGTTTCGGGCGCCGGCGTGATGAACGACGCGGTCGAGGCCCTGCGCCTTGGCGCGGCGGATTACCTGATCAAGCCTCTCGAAGATCTGGCTGTGCTCGAGCACTCCGTGCGCCGGGCCCTGGATCGTGCGCGCCTGCTGCTGGAAAACCAGCGCTATCGCGAGAAGCTGGAAAAGGCCAACCGTGAACTCGAAGCCAGCCTGAACCTGCTCCAGGAAGACCAGAACGCCGGTCGCCAGGTGCAGATGAACATGCTGCCGGTCAGCCCGTGGAGCATCGACGAGTTCCAGTTTGCCCACCAGATCATCCCCTCGTTGTACCTGTCGGGTGATTTTGTCGACTATTTCCGTGTCGACGAGCGCCGGGTCGCGTTTTACCTGGCCGACGTTTCCGGTCATGGTGCCTCTTCAGCCTTCGTTACCGTGCTGTTGAAGTTCATGACCACGCGCTTGCTGTTCGAATCCAAGCGCAACGGCACATTGCCGGAATTCAAGCCTTCGGAAGTCCTTGGTCATATCAACCGGGGGCTGATCAGTTGTAAGCTGGGTAAACACGTCACAATGGTCGGTGGAGTCATCGACGAGGAGACCGGTTTGTTGACCTATAGCATCGGCGGCCATCTGCCGTTGCCTGTGTTGTACACGCCCGACAGTGTTCGTTATCTCGAAGGGCGCGGTCTGCCGGTGGGGCTTTTCAACGAAGCCACCTACGAAGACCACGTATTGGAGCTGCCGCCGACGTTCAGCCTGACGCTGATGTCCGATGGCATTCTGGATCTTTTGCCAGAACCAACGCTCAAAGAAAAAGAAGCTGCTTTGCCTCAACGGGTGAAGTCAGCGGGCGGCAGCCTGGATGGTCTGCGGCAGGTTTTTGGATTGGCCACGCTAGGGGAGATGCCGGATGATATCGCCCTGTTGGTGCTGAGCAGGAATCTTTAATGAGTACCGGTAGAATCCAGTTCGCCGAGCAGGACGGCACCTTCGTCCTGAAGTTCGTCGGTGAAGTACGCCTGACCCTGTGTTCGGCGTTGGATGCGACTATTGAGAAAATCTTCACCGCGTTGAATTTCAACGCGATCGTGATCGATTTGACCGAAACCCGCAGCATCGACAGCACGACCCTTGGCCTGCTGGCCAAATTGTCGATCCTGTCGCGGCAGAAGGTCGGCCTGCTGCCGACCGTCGTTACCACACACGATGACATCACTCGTCTGCTGCAATCGATGGGCTTCGAGCAGGTGTTCAACATCGTCAACCATCCCGTGCCTTGCCCAGAATGCCTGGACGACCTGCCGGATCAGGATCAGTCGGAGGAAGTGGTGCGGATCAAAGTGCTCGAAGCGCACAAGATCCTCATGGGGTTGAACGACTCCAACCGCGAAGCCTTCCACGATCTGGTGAATGCCCTCGAACGGCATTAAGCGGCTCGGGCCCTGGTGGGCCCATCGCTAGCAGGCTAGCTCCCACAGGGCTCTCGATTCGACTCACCATTGTGATCACCCCACAGATTCCCCTGTGGGAGCTAGCCTGCTAGCGATGGCGGTCGCAGTGGCACCAGATCTCTCGCATAACCAAAAAAGGGCGAACCCTCACAGGTTCGCCCTTTTGCATTCCAGCTACTCAGATCACAGCTTGGCTTGCAGCAACGCCTCAAGCTTTTCCTGATCGCGGGCAAACTGACGGATGCCCTCAGCCAGTTTCTCGGTCGCCATCGCGTCTTCGTTGGACAACCAGCGGAACTGCGCTTCGTTCAGGCTCAGACGCGCTTCACCCGCGTGGCCTGGCGCCAGTTTGCGTTCCAGTTTGCCGGTGTCTGCCGCGAGTTTGTCGATCAAATCCGGGCTGATGGTCAGACGGTCGCAACCGGCCAACTGCTCGATCTGGTTCAGATTGCGGAAGCTGGCACCCATGACCACGGTCTTGTAGTCATTGGCCTTGTAGTAGTTGTAGATGCGCGTCACCGACTGTACGCCCGGATCATCGGCACCGGTGTAATCGTTGCCGTTGGCCTTTTTGTACCAGTCGTAGATGCGGCCGACGAATGGCGAAATCAGGAACACTCCGGCGTCAGCGCAAGCGGCGGCCTGAGCGAAGGAGAACAGCAGCGTCAGGTTGGTCTGGATGCCTTCCTTTTCCAGAATCTCGGCAGCGCGGATGCCTTCCCACGTGGAGGCGATTTTGATCAGTACGCGATCACGGCCGATACCGGCCTTGTCGTACAGTTCGATCAGGCGATGCGCGCGCTTGAGCACGGCGTCCTGGTCGAACGACAGACGGGCGTCCACTTCGGTGGAGATACGACCCGGGATCACTTTGAGAATTTCCTGACCTACGGCGACGCCAAAGCGGTCGCTGGCGAGGCCGACATCGCCCTTGCAGTCGCTGACGCAAGCGTTCAGCAACTCGGCGTAAGCCGGGATCGCTGCCGCTTTGAGCAGCAGGGAAGGGTTGGTGGTGGCATCTACCGGCTTAACGCGGGAAATCGCCTCGAAGTCGCCGGTATCGGCAACCACGGTAGTCATTTGTTTGAGTTGTTCCAGCTTGGAAGTCATGAGCGTGCTCTGTCCTATGGGTCCGTTGACATTACCCGAGCGCTGACAGCCACTCAAGGGCGCGTACGTGTATCGATGGCCGCTGCGGCAACAACCTGAAAACGATTGTTTGAAAGGTGCGGCCGGATATCGATAAATACGATGCCAAAACAGCTCACAGGTTCAAATCAACTGACCTGCGTACAGGTCAGTTGCGCAGTACCTACTGTGCATTCAACTCGGTGCTGACCGCTGCTTCCGCCGGTTTCGGTTGTCCGTCGGAAGTCAGTAAACCGAAGTTCTTCTCTCGATCATTACTGCCCGTATCGCTGTTTTTCCATTCGTAGATCGACGTCAGCGGGATACTGAGCTTTTTCACGTCGGCAATAAACGCGGTGATCTTGCTGGCTTGCCCTTCTGGGCCGCCGTTGGAGGCGAGCGCCGAGATCCCCCATTCACTGATGACCCCCGGCAAATGGAAGTTCTGCTGAATGAACGCCTGCGCATTGCTGATCTGCGTGGCCGTCATGCCGTAAGGGTGATACGAGATGGCATTCAGGCATTTCGGGTATTCGCTGACGATGCGGTTCAACGCCACCGTCGATGCAGAGCCAGCGCTGGGTGGCCGGGCAAAGCCGTAGCCGATCACTGGTGTCGTTTGTGGTTTGCCCTGCAGGTTTTTGCACACGCCGCTCATGAACGGCACGAACGTTGTGTCGAAGTTGCCGGTCGGCCAGTAGGTGTCCAGATCCGGCTCGTTCCATAGCTCGATCGCGACCAGTTGCGCGGCGTACGACTGTTGCAGCCCCGTCACCGCGTTGGCGAAGTTTTCACCCGCTGCCGCCAGCTCGTCAGCTGACGTGGCGGGCAGGGGTTTGATGGCGCGTACCGTCAGCAGAACCGGCAGTCCAGCGGATCTGGCGGCGGCAAAGGCATCGTTTACCTGCTGTTGATACGCCTTGGCAGTCAGGCTGTCACTCCATACGCCGAAGCGCACAAAACTGAAGCCTGCCGATTTGATCTGCGCTGCATCGGCGGCGGAGAAGTTCTGGATCTTGACCTGAACCCCGATGGTTCGGGTAGGAAGGTTGGGGAATAGGTCACTGGCGTGCACTTGAGTCGTTGCACCCAGCACTGTCAGCGCGAGTGCGCCCAGTCGTTTGAGATGGGGTGATTTCATGTCTGCTCTCCCGAAGAGAAGTGACAACTACGAATAATTATCTCGTTACTCCTGTTTCGATAGAGATGATGGCACTAAGTGCACAAATGTTATTTTTTGTCGGAAAACCATCAGCCCAAAATCACAGTTATTTTTAGTCCGGTAATTCCGGTTGGGGCGCTTAAAAGGGCTGTGGTACTTAATGCACTGTACTAACAGGGCGAATCTATTTCTGAGTGCAGGAAAGTCTTGCGGGTTCATTAAACCTGCTCGATATGTTGGCCGATTGACATTACACGGGAAAGTAAACCTTGTTCAATAAGATCCTTGTCGTCTGCGTGGGCAATATTTGCCGAAGTCCGACAGCAGAACTTTTGCTGCGTAACGCGCTGGCCTCCTCAACGATCACGGTGAACTCCGCAGGCCTGTCCGCACGGGTTGGCGAGTCCATGGAAGCGACCGCGCGCCAGGTGCTTGAAGACCACGGGCGGAGTGCCGAAGGCTTCACGGCACAGCAGATTACCGCGGACATCGTTAATGAATCAGATCTGATTCTGGTCATGGAAAAACAACATGTAAATCAAGTATTGAAGATTGCCTCGCATGCGCGGGGCAAAGTGTTTCTGCTCGGCAAGTGGCAGAACGAGCGAGAAATCCACGACCCGTATCGTCAAGGCAAGGCCGCTTTTATTCATGCCCATGCATTGATTGAAGATGCTGTCAGCTCATGGGCACAACGCCTCGGGCGTTGATGAATATTCTTCAGATCAGTGAATGGTAAGAACAGACTTATGCAGTTACCGTCCGTAATCGGCACCCGTGACAACGATCAAGACAGTATTGATCTTCTCGGCATATTTGGCAGTCTGATTGACCAGAAGTGGTTGATCGGCGCACTGACCGGCGCCTTCATGGCCACCGGCGTTGCCTATGCGGTTTTGGCCACACCGGTGTATCTGGCGAACGCGCTGGTTCAGGTCGAACCGAAAAAGAACGACATGCTCGGCTTTTCCGATCTCAACAGCATGCTTGGCGGCCAATCGCCGTCGGTGACCGAGATCGGCATCATCAAGTCCCGCGCAGTGATCGGCAAAACCGTCGATGACCTGCGCCTGGATATCGATGTCACGCCCAACACGTTCCCGATCATCGGTGGTTTTCTCGCTCGTCGTTATCGCGGCGAAAGTGAGTTCAGCGTCGCGCCTCCACGCTTCGGTCTGAACAGTTATGCGTGGGGCGGTGAACGCCTGGAAATCGCCCGGCTTAATCTGCCGAAAGAACTGCTGGGCAAGAAGCTCACGTTGATTGCTGGCGAACAACAGCACTTCCAGTTGCTGGATGACAACGGCAACCTGCTGGTGGAAGGCGTTGCCGGCACTGCGTTCGAAGAAGACGGGGTGGAAGGCCTGATCGCCCAGTTGTCAGCCAATCCGGGTACGCGTTTCGAAGTGGTGCGCAATCCACGAATCGTCACCGTGCAAAGTTATCAGGACGCGCTGGATATTTCCGAGCAAGGTAAAGAGTCGGGGATTATCCGTCTGGCGCTGGCCAGCTCTGACGCCGCCGAGGCAGTGAAGATCCTCAACAAGATCGC
Organism: Pseudomonas sp. McL0111; assembly: GCF_052567255.1. Taxonomy (NCBI): domain Bacteria; kingdom Pseudomonadati; phylum Pseudomonadota; class Gammaproteobacteria; order Pseudomonadales; family Pseudomonadaceae; genus Pseudomonas; species Pseudomonas sp. McL0111. The sequence continues at coordinate 3,684,849 of NZ_CP199585.1, forward strand.
GGCGCTTTATGTGCAGCAGAACGTGCAACGCACCTCGGCTGAAGCGGCGCAGAGCCTGGCGTTCCTGCAAAGTCAGTTGCCGCAGGTCAAACGTGATCTGGCCAAGGCCAGCGATGCGCTCAACGCCTATCAGACGCGCGGCAAGACCGTGAACATCTCGCTGGAAACCCAATCGGTGCTCGGCCAGTCCGTGGCGCTCGAAACGCGGATTTCCGAGCTGAGAATGCAGCAGGCAGAGATGGATCGTAAGTTCACCAAACAGCATCCGGCCTATCGTGCACTGATGAGCCAGATCGGTGAGTTGACTCAGCAGCAGAAGTCGCTGGCAGGCAAAGTCGGCGACTTGCCAGCGACCCAACAGGAATTGCTCAACCTGACCCGCGACGTCGAAGTGGCGTCGCAGATCTACACGCAACTGCTGAACAAATCCCAGGAGCTGGACATCGTCCGCGCCGGTGCGGTGGGCAACGTGCGCTTGATCGACACGGCGGATGTCGACCTGAGCAGCCCGGTCAAACCGAAAAAAGCCCTGATCGTGCTGATCGCGACGTTCCTCGGCGCCTTCGTCGGCGTGGCGCTGGTGTTGCTGCGCAAATCCCTTAGTCGAGGTCTGGAAGGGCCGGAAGCTATCGAGCAGCTCGGGCTGCCGGTCTATGCGTCGATCCCCTACAGCGCGCTGCAACAGGAAGAAGACACTAAAAAAGTCCGCACCAAAAACGCAGCTGATAATCCGGCGTATCTGCTGGCGCTGCGCAACCCGACGGATCTGTCGATCGAGTCGATCCGCAGCTTGCGCACCTGCCTGCACTTCGCCGGGCTGGACTCGACCAACAACCGCATCATGATTTCCGGCCCGAGCCCGCAGGTTGGCAAGACTTTCGTCTCGTCCAACCTCGCGGCAGTCATGGCGCAAAGCGGTCAGCGCGTGGTGCTGGTCGATGCCGACATGCGCAAAGGGCACCTGCACAAGACGCTCAACACCCCGATCACCAACGGTTTGTCGGATCTGTTGGTCAAACGCTGCAGCATCGAGCAGGCGATCAATAAAGTCGAAATCGACAACCTGCATTTCATCAGCCGTGGGCAGGTGCCACCGAATCCTTCCGAGCTGTTGATGCACGCCAACTTCCGCGAACTGCTGGCGCAACTCAGCGACATGTATGACGTGGTGATCATCGATACGCCGCCGCTGCTGGCAGTGACCGACGCGGCGATTGTCGGGCGGGAAGCGGCGATCAGCCTGATTGTCACGCGCTTCGGGGTGAACCCGGCGAAAGAGATCGAAATGACCATCCGCCGCTTTGCGCAGAACGGTATCGAGTTGAAAGGCGCGGTGTTCAACGGTGTCGAGAAACGCGCCGCCAGCTATTACGGCAACGGCGGTTACGGCTATTACAACTACGAATACGCGTCCGACAAGTCCTGAGTTTCAGCGGTTGTCCTTACATGTTTGAAGTGGGTGAGTTGTGAAGAAAATACTGCATGTGGCTGAAACGATAAAAGGTGGCGTCGCGACGGTGATCCGCACTATTTCGGCGTCGCCCGAAGGCGATGCGACGAACTACGAGCTGGTCTATCTGGTCCCGCAGGATCAGGAAAAAGAACTGCACGGCATCCCGCAGCAGCAGATCCGCACGTTCGCCAGAACCGGGCGCAACATCTCCTCGTTGCTGCGCTTCGCCTGGCGATTGTCTCAGGTGATGCTCAAGGAAAAACCTGATGTAGTGCATCTGCACAGCACCTTTTCCGGGGTGATTGGCCGTTGCGTGTGCGTGCTGTTACGGCCCTGGCGCAAACCGAAAATCGTCTATTGCCCGCACGCCTTTTCGTTCCTGATGGAAAGCTCGCCGGCCAAGCAGAAAGTCTATGCGTGGATCGAGCGGGTGTTGCAGAAGGTCACCGACGTGATCATCTGTGTCAGCCAGTACGAGCTCGACAAGGCTGCGAAATTTGGTATCGATCGCAAGCGCATGACGCTGATCTACAACGGCATCCATCAACGCGATCAAGCGCCTAAAGCCGAGCAGGCTGAGCCGATTCATCTGCTGTTCGTCGGTCGTCTCGACTATCAGAAAGGCTTCGATGTGTTGCTCAAGGCGTACGCCAAAGTAGAGCGCAGCGACTTGAAACTGACGGTGGTCGGCAGTGCGGTCAACGAGGACAAAGTCGAGTGCCCACCGATGGACTCGGTTGAATACCTGCCGTGGGTGACGCCCGCCGAAGTGCATGCGCTGTATCAAAAAGCCGATGCGTTGATCGTTCCGAGTCGCTGGGAAGGTTTTGCCATGGTGCCGCTGGAAGGCATGGCCATGGGCTTGCCGGTGATCGCCAGCAACTGCACGTCACTGCCGGAACTGGTGACCAACGAGGTCTCTGGTTATGTGTTCCCGACCGGTGATCACCAGGCACTGGCCGACGTGCTGGCGAAGATCCAGAAGCCGAGGTTGCTCGATCTCGGCAATCAAGGTCGCAACATCGTCCGCGAGCGTTTCAGTGCCGCGTTGATGATTCGCCAGACCTACGACCTGTATTGCGCACCCACTTATTAAGTAGAACTCAGCTTATGAACGTAACGATTTTGCATGGCTACAGCGCGTCCAACTCCGGTGACGGTCTGCTCGTCGATCTGGCGATTGCCTTAGTGCAGCGCAACTTTGGCGATGACACGGCAATCAGCGTCGTGGCCTCCGATCCCGATTCCTTCAGCTACCTGCCGCACCCGCGTTTCGACGCGCCAGTGATGGCCGCCAAAGGTCTGGGCCGGGTCAAGCAAGCGGTATTCCTCAACCAGTCTTACGCCGGTCTCGCCGATCTGCTGAAAAAAACCGATCTGATTGTCGGCGTCGGTGGCGGCTACATGCGTTCGAAAAGTGCCTTCGAACACGTCAAGTTGAAACTGGGCCACGCCAAGCAACTGGAAACGGCGATCCTCAGCAAAGTGCCGTCGGTGTACCTGCCGCAAAGCATCGGTCCGTTCCATGGCGAGAGCAGCAAGATCGTCGAGCATTACGCCAGCGCCGATGCGGTGTTCGTGCGCGACAATCGCTCGTCGGCGATTTTCGATGCCTGTGAAAATGTCTACCGCGCGCCGGATCTGGCGGTTCAGTCGTTGGCCAGCAAAATCCTCATGCAACCGAAGTTCACCCGCTGCGCGTCTTCGCCGGCAACGGTCTGCGTGGTGCTGCGCAAGCCGCCGGAGTGGAGCAAGGAGAAGAAGGTCGCTTACGTCGCCAACCTGAAGTTGCTGCTGCAGCGCTTGAAGAACAAAAGCAAAGTGGTCTGCGCGGTGCAAAGTGCCGTGCGTGGCAACGATGACGGTGCGTTCTATCGCGAGCTGGGCATCACCGAAGACTTGCTGCCATTGAAAGCCACGCTGGCCAAATATCAGCCGGATCTGGTGATTTCCGTGCGCCTGCACGGTGCCATCGAATCGTTGCTGTCCGGGGTTCCGGCGTACCACATCAGCTATGAGCGCAAAGGTTTTGGCGCCTATCAGGACATGGGTGTGGAGGACTGGGTGATCAATGGCGGCGACATCAATGTCGATACGATCATCGACACGGTTTACGCGCCGAACGCGCTGTCGAACTTCGGCAAACGCCTGACCGATACCTGCCGTGAGATCGAAGCGAAAACCGTGGCGATGGACGAGATCATCAAAGGTATCGTTCGATGATATTTCGCCTGCTGCTTCGCGGCGGTGCATTAGGCGCGAAGTTTTTGCTGGTGCTGGCGATCACCCATTTCCTCGGTTATGAGGCGCTGGGTTTTTACGGCGTGGTGGTGGCAGCATCGTTGATTGCGTCGAAGTTCTACAGCGTCGGTTTCAGTTCCGAGATCAATCGGTTGATCAGCGTCGGTGGTAGTTCGCGACGTGTCGTCGACAAGGTTCTGCTGTTGTATCTGGCGGTGGGGCTGTTGCTGTCGGTAGTGACTGTGCTGATTTATACGCTGTTCCAGCAGGTCGAAACGGCGACTGCGCTGATCGTCTGTGTGACCCTGGTGCTGTTGACCGAGCACCTGTCCTTCGAGATCAACTCCTTCGTGTTCTCGGCGCAGAAAGCCACGGCGGGCGCGCTGCTGTTTTTCATCAAGACCGGCCTGTGGGCGTTGTTGGCAGTAGGCGGAATGATGCTCGGTTGGGTCTCCGGGATCGCCAGCGTGCTGTGGTTGTGGGTGATCGCCAACGTGCTGGTGATCGTCGCCGGTTACTTGATTGTGGTGAACGTGCACAACGGCCGCGTGGCCGGAACTTTGGCCACGTCTACTGTGTGGAAAGCAGGCCTGCCGTTTTATCTTGGCACTGGTTTGATCGCGCTGAGTCAGTACGCCGAGCGCTTCCTGATCATTGACCTCGAACCTTATGCGAGCCTCGGTAAATACGTGTACGCGTGGTCGGCGGCCAACACCTTGCAAGCGCTGTCCTACGCGGTGGTGGCGGTGGTGGGGATTCCGGTGCTCGCCAAGCGTTTTCAGGCTGATCAGCAACCGTTTACGGTCAGGCAGTTGTTCATCAACAAGTGGGTTGCACGTTCGCTGGCGGTGTCTGCAGCGGTGGCGGTGGCGATTTATCTGTTCTTCAATTTCGTGCTGGATTACGTCGCAACCAGCGTTCCGCGTCCGGACAATGCGATCCTCGGCGTGCTGATTTTCTCCTTTGCCTTGCGCGCGATTGGCGACATCGTCTGGGGCGGTTTGATTGCTTCGAAAAACAGCCGGGTGTCACTCGCCAGCGCAGCGATCTGTCTGCTGGTTTCAGTGCCGGTCAGCTACATGCTGATCAAGCACTATTCGATCTATGGCGCCGCTTGGGGCAACGTCTTCGCAGTCAGCGTGCAGCTCGGCGTGATTGCCATTTTGACTCGCGTCACGCGGCCGAAAAAGGCTGCGCTGTCATGGGCCTGAAGCTGCCGCGTATCGAGTTTCGGGGCAGAACACTCGACTCCTCACTTTCGTTCCTGATTCTGTTCAGCGGGTTGTTTCTCTCGGTGGCGATGCCGCTACTGATTCCCCGCGATCCGGGCCCGGACGCCATGACTTTGTGGTCGTCCTATGCGCGGGCCGACAACTGCAATTTCTGGAACCCGTTCTCGCCGGATCGCTCTTCCTACGAGTGTTCGGCGTTCCTGCTGCGGCCCACCGGGATCAACCTGACCAACGCCTGGGCCTACGGGATGTTCTGCAATTTCTTCCTCACGGCGATTCCGGTGGTGGTGTTCCGGCGCATGCCGCTGGCGATTTTCGGCACCCTGTGTCTGTGGGGGATCGTGCGTTCGTTTTTCCTGGAAAACCTGACCAAGGAAATCATTGTCTCGGTGGCGGTATTGAGCATTTTGCTCAGCTCGCTGACACGCAAATATCGCGGCGGATTTTTCTTGTCGGCAGTGATTTACGGCGTGCTGATCCGGCCTTACTGGATTCTGTTTTCGCTGTCCTGGGTCGGCGTCTGCGTGATGAAAAAGTACGTGTCGCGGGTGACCTTTTTTCTGATGCTGTTCATGTTTTATCTGGCAGTGGCGATGGCGATCCAGCTTGCGCTGGGGTTCCCGGTGTCATCGATTCGCGCCAGTAACAACGAGCTGCGTACGGCGGGCGAAGAGGGCTCGAAGTCGTTGATCGTGTCCTGGCTCAGCGGCAGCGATTTCGTTTCGCAGGCGCTGGACTCGATGATCATCTTCTTTCGGCTGTCGTTTCCGGTGGAGTTGATCCTGCTGTCCGGGCCGGGTCAGGTGATCTTCGTGGCGTTGATGATGATGACCGCGCTGCTGCTGTTCAAAGTCATCACCTCGACCGATTACAAGGGCGCACCAATCCAGACCAAACCCAAGGAACTGATCGCGATCCCGATGGCGTTTCTGCTGGTGCAAGGCTTGTTCGAACCGGACTTCGGTTCCTTCGCCCGGCACTTCTCGATGGTGGTGCCGGTGCTGTTTGTCGGCCTGGGATTGATGCTGCGGGCGAACAAACCGGTGCAGGTTGAATCAAGAGTTCTGAATTGAGGCGGGAGCTTTATGTCGAGCAAGAAAAAGTCGCTGGAAATCGAAACCCTGCGCGGACTGGCGTGCCTACTGCTGGTGCTTTATCACGTCATCGGTCCGCTGGGCGGCGGCTTGAAAATAGACCTGGGCTCGCCGTTCCGGGTGATCGCCGACTCGATGGTGTACGTGCGCATGCCGCTGTTCACCTTCATTTCGGGCTATATCTACTCCATCTACAAAATTCGCGGCAATGACTTTTCGGCGTTCTTCAGCGGCAAGGTTCGGCGGCTGATCGTGCCGCTGTTTTGCGTGGGCGTGCCGTTCTCGGTGTTGCAAGCGGTTGGCCCGGGGGTGAACAAGGATGTCGGCGTGATCGACGCGTTGTTGTCGTTCTGGGTGCCGATCAACCACTTCTGGTTCTTGCAGGCGGTGTTCATCATTTTCATGTTCGTCGGTCTGCTGGAATGGCGCGGTTTGCTGCGCACAGCGACGCGTTTGTATCTGCTGTTTGCGTTTGCCGCTGCGGTGTTTTTGTTGCCGCCGTTCAAGGTCGATGCATTTGGCATCAATGGGGCGATCTATCTGCTGCCGTTTTTTGTGGCGGGGATGATCGGGCAGGAAAATGTCGATGTGCTGAAGCAACGGTTCAAGGTGCTTGGGCCGTTGGTGTTTGTACTGATATCGCTGACGTTGCTGTACGTGGCGGCGATTGATCGGGAGTTGATTGTTGACCGCCGTAGCTTGATCGGTCTGACCGTCGGTTGTGTGTCGTGCATCGCGTTGCTGTCGAGCGATATACGTTCGAAGTGGTTGACCTGGCTGGGTGGCTATTCGTATGCGATTTTCCTGTTTCATGTTTTGTTTGCGGCGACTTCGCGCTTCGTCCTCGGGCGTTTGGGTGTGAAGGATGAGAGCCTTTTGGTGTTGGGCGGTGTGGCGTTCGGTTTGCTGGGGCCGGTGGTGTTGTCGATGATTTTCAGTCGGTTCAACTTCACCTCCATGCTGTTTTTAGGCGAGCGGGCGGCTGCCAAAAAGCCTGCGAAAACTATCGCCCCAGCCACAAATCCCACAGTGGGGCATCACTGAAGAGGAATTGATGCATGGTTGCAGTTGATGACGTCCAGCCAGTTGCAGCGTCGGTAGTCGAGGTCGGCGATGCGCGCGAGCGGTTTACGCAGTGGCGCGAAGGCAAGGCCGGCAAGGTTCTGAATATTTCGGTGATCGGCGACAGCTACAGCGCCGGGCAGGATTTCTACCTGAACAAACTGGTGCAGCGAGTGGCCGGGGAGGTGGGTTTCGCCGGGCCCGGTTATGTCGGCTTCAACCACGGCGCGGCGCTGGGGGGCACGCATTTCAAATACACCCGCAGCAGCGAAAAGTATTTTGGCGGCGACTGGAAGGTCTCCGGCCTGGGCCAAGCCAGCCCCGACAGTCGGACTGTGACGGGGCATCCCGGCGCATGGCTGCAAATCGATGCCGCGCCGACAGCAGCGATCAACACCGCCGTCACTCAGGCGAAACTGCTCTATCTCGGCAACGGTGAATCCAGCGAGTTGCGCTATCGTTGGTCGCCCTCGGAAAACTGGCAGCCTTTGACCCTCTCCGGCACAGGCGTGCAAGAGGTGGCATTGCCGGGCACTTCGTCAGCGGCGGACTGGACCTTCAAACTCGAAGTAGTGAAGGGCGCACCAACCTTGTTTGGCCTGTGGATGAGCAACGATCAGGGCGGTGTGCGCGTCTCAAAACTGGCAGCGTCCGGCGCGGCATCCGCTGATTTCTACCACAGCGATGATCGCTGGCAGACGCAGTGGAAAGCGGTGGTGTCGAAGATTCCTGCGGACATTTACCTGATCATGCTCGGCGGTAACGATCAGGGGTTTGGGGTCAAACCCGAGCAATATCTGCAGAACATTCAGGGCCTGGTGGGGATGATTCGCGAAATCCAGCCGGCAGCCAGCATCAACCTGATCCTGCGTCAGGACACTTCACGATCCAGTGCTTACCCAATGTCGGCTTATGCGCAGGCCCTGCAACCCTGGGCGCGTGCGCAGCATCTGGGGTACGCCGATATGCAGTGCGCATTCGGTCCCGACGTCAAACGCTATGCCGCCGCGATGATCGGCCCGGACAAGATTCATCCGCTGCCGGCCACGGGCGGCAAGGTGATTGCCGATTACTTCTACCAACTGATTTCCTCTGACCCGACCACAAACACCCCCTGCAACCAATAACCCGCAGCTACAGGGGTTAGTGTTGTTCGACGGTTTGCAGGTGAGTCAGTAGTTCGGCAGTTTTCTGTGGCATCAATTGTGCGGCGCACCGGGTTTCGACGTTGATGATGATCGCCGGGTCGTTGCAGCAGATGCGCACGCGGAAGCGCCAGTCGCTGAAGATCACTTTCAAGCCATCACGGTCATCGATCTCCAGCGCCTGTTCGCCATAAAGCTTTTTCAGATGCGCGAGCAGGGGATAGGGGTCGGCCAGCGGCCAGCGAATGTCACCGGACGAAGGAAACATGCCGATGCGCTCTACCAGCAGTGTGCTGCCCAGCCAGGGTTCATTGGCGCTGGGCAGCGGCTGATGGCGTGACAGCCAGCTCATCACCCCGAGGTTGCCCACCTCGCGTTCAATCTCTACGGAATGTTGTGCAATGTTCATGGTGGCCTGCCTGATTTGAAGAGTGGGTGATGCAGCCGCCTCAGCGGCCTTTGAGGTAGACGTTTTCGTAGCAGAAATTGGTCGCTTGCAAGTAACCCTCGGCATCGCCGCAGTCGAAGCGCAAACCCTTGAACTTGTAAGCCAGCACGCAACCGTTCTGCGCCTGTTTCATCAGCGCGTCGGTGATCTGGATCTCGCCGCCCTTGCCGGGTTCGGTGTCGGCGATCAGGTCGAAGATATCCGGCGTGAGGATGTAGCGGCCAATGATCGCCAGGTTCGAAGGGGCGTCCTTCGGAGCCGGTTTTTCCACCATGTTGTTGACGCGGTAGATGCCGTCGGAAATCAGCTCACCGGAGATCACCCCGTACTTGTGAGTCTGATCCGCCGGGACCTCCTGGATGGCCACAATCGAGCAGCGGAATTTCTTGTAGAGCTGAATCATTTGCGCGAGTACGCCGTCACCTTCCAGGTTCAGGCACAAGTCATCGGCCAGCACCACGGCGAACGGTTCATCACCGATCAACGGACGGCCGCTGAGAATCGCGTGGCCCAGGCCCTTCATTTCGATCTGACGGGTGTAGGAGAAGGTGCAGGTGTCGATCAGCTCACGGGTGCCGGCAAGGAACTTCTCTTTTTCGGTGCCGCGAATCTGGTGTTCGAGTTCGTAGCTGATGTCGAAGTGATCTTCCAGCGCACGCTTGCCCCGGCCGGTGACGATGGCCATGTGTTGCAGACCGGCGTCCCGTGCTTCTTCAACGGCGTACTCGATCAGCGGTTTGTTGACGATTGGCAGCATTTCCTTGGGCATGGCTTTGGTTGCCGGCAAGAAACGCGTGCCATAACCGGCAGCGGGGAACAAGCATTTACGAATCATAAAAGTATCCTGGACATTTCATGGCGCACAGCAACGTGCGAGCAATTACGAAAGGTTGCAAGTTTCAAGAGATATTGAAGACTTACTTTAATACCTGAGTCAGGTTGTTAAAGGCAATTATCAATGTGCGTGAAGTGCGGCAATGTTATGAGATGTCGACTTGATTGTTATTAGTTATTTTTAGTCGGTATCTGTTGATAGTGATGAGTGCGGCCGGAGTGCTAATAAGTACCAGGCAATACAGTGTGGACTGCAAAAATATTTATTGCCAGTCATTGAACTGAAATTGTTTTTGGTTGTTGTCGCCTTATTTGTGTGGATTGCCACACAGAATCAATACATGGGGCTTGACACGCTTATTGGCATTTATCCAATTACGGACCGCGCTATGAAGATTCTGGTAACGGGTGGCACTGGTTATATCGGCTCGCACACCACACTTGCCCTGCTTGAAGCAGGCTATGAAGTTGTTGTTCTGGATAATCTTTGCAATAGCAGCGACGCGGCACTGCATGCGGTGGAAGCCATATGCGGAAAAAGTGCGCTGATGATTCGCGGCGATGTCTGCGACAGGGCGTTGCTTGACCGGATTTTCCAGCAGCATTCCATTGATGCGGTGCTGCATTTTGCCGGGCTCAAGGCTGTCGGCGAGAGTGTGCGCAAGCCGCTGGAATATTACGAAACCAACGTTGGCGGCAGCATTACGCTGTGCCAGGCAATGGCAGCAGCCGGGGTGTTCCGGCTGGTGTTCAGTTCTTCGGCCACGGTGTACGGGGAACCTGAGCAGATGCCGATCCGCGAGGATTTTCCGACCGGCATCCCGACTAATCCTTACGGCCAGTCGAAGCTGATCGTCGAGAACGTTTTGCGTGACCTGTGCAAAGCCGAGCCGCGCTGGAGCATCGCTTTGTTGCGCTACTTCAACCCGATTGGCGCGCATGCCAGCGGGCACATGGGCGAAGACCCCAACGGCATTCCGAACAATCTGGTGCCTTACATCAGTCAGGTTGCGGTTGGCAGCCTGCAAGAGCTGGCGATCTTCGGTAACGATTACCCTACACCGGATGGCACCGGCGTTCGCGACTACATCCACGTCGTGGATCTGGCGGACGGGCACTTGAAGGCCTTGCAGTCGATCAGCGACCGCACCGGCGCGCACACCTGGAACCTCGGCACAGGCGATGGATACAGCGTGATGCAAGTGTTGCGCGCCTTTGAACAGGCGTGTGGGCAGCCAGTACCTTTCCGGGTGATGCCGCGTCGCTCCGGGGATATCGCCGAGTGTTGGTCCGATCCGTCGAAGGCTGAAAAAGAGCTGGGCTGGAAAGCCACGCGCAACTTGCAGCAAATGGTCACCGATACCTGGCGCTGGCAATCGAATCATCCCAAGGGTTATCTGCAATAGTGGCGTTTTAGTGCAATGTTATTTTCGGTCAGACTGTTAGATAACGTCGGGAAATTAGACTGGAAATGCCATTTGCAAGTCCGTAGATATAAACCCGCCGTTCGACTTTTATCAGTTGGGTAAGACTGTGAAAGAACGACGGATCTTGTTCGCGCTTTTTGCGGACTTGAACGCTACCACCTCTAACACACGCCGGTTTTTAACAGGCTGAATGTTAGAAAGGAGTTGTTATGAAAAAAGTGATGGCGATTGCCCTGTTGTCGATGTTAAGCAACTGGGCTGCCGCAGCTGAAGCGCCGCTTACAGCGGTGACCAATGTAGGTGGCAATGTAGCGGCTTCCCAAGCGCCTGCAGCCAGTACTGCAATGGTTGCCAGCGCTGTAGCGGCGTCCAACAGCGGTGGCAGTGCCAACGGCGGTACCACCGGTACGACGGGTACCACCGGTACAACCGGCACGCATAACTAACAGAAACATCGTTAGTGCAGTACAAGGTCGCCCGACGAAAGTCGGGTGACTTTGTTTTTAGATTCGCCCTTGAATAGCGTAGTGCCATTATATGACTCGTAGTGTTTATCTCTTAATGTTGGCAAGTCTCGCTTTACAAGGTTGCATGTTTTCCCCGGGCCAATACCTGAGCACCAGTTCCATCACCCGCCAAGGGTCCAGTGAAAGCAGCCGGGTCGAGCTGATTCCGATCACCCCCAAGCTGATCTCGATGAACCGGGCCACGTACAAGCGCACGCCGTTGCCAGCGGAATTGCTGGCGACCCCGGCCGAATACCGCATCGGCAATAACGACGTGCTGTACATCACTGTCTGGGATCACCCGGAGCTGACGGCACCGTCCGGCGCGCAACAACAAATCGATGCCAACGGCCGTCTGGTGCGTTCGGATGGCACGCTCTATTACCCGTTCATCAAGGAAGTCCAGGCCACCGGCCGAACTATCCAGCAACTGCGCAGCGACATCGAACAGCGACTGTCGGCGTTCATTGCCGAGCCGCAGGTGGACGTTGCCGTGTTGCGCTTCGCCAGTCAGAAAGTCGTGGTGACCGGCGCGGTTGCCAAGGCCGGGCCGCAAGCGATTTCCACTAATCCGTTGAGCGTGGTCGAAGCCCTCGGGTCTGCCGGTATCGATACCAACAATGCCGACTTGTCGGGGCTGTTGCTGACGCGCAACGGGCGCCAGTATCCGCTCGATCTCGACACGCTGAACAAGCAGGACTCGCAGTTGCAGAACGTCTTCCTCAAGGGCGGCGATCAGTTGTACCTGCCGTACAACGACAACAAGCGCATCTACGTCATGGGCGAGGTCAACCAGCCGCGTGCACTGAGCTTCAAGACCGCAACGATGAACCTGTCCGATGTTCTCGGTTCGGTCGGCGGCTTGAGTCAGACCACTTCCAACGGCAACGCCGTGTACGTGATTCGCGGGGTGGAAAACCTCGATGTCGAGCCGGCGAAAATCTACCAACTGGAAGCCGAATCGCCGACCGCCATGGCGCTGGCTTCGCACTTCGAAGTGCGCCCGCAGGACGTGGTGTATGTCGGGCCGGCCAACGTGACTCGCTGGAACCGCTTCATCAGTCAGTTGGTGCCGTCGGCGTCGATTGTCGGTACCGGCGCTTCGGCAGCGAAGAACTGGAGCGAATTCAGTAACAACAACGCCAAATAAGGCCCGCCGACTGTGAAAACGTTGAAAGTTGGCATCTGCCTGATGGCGGCCCTGATGTTGTGTGGCTGCAACCCGCTGATGAACGCGTCCTTGCGCAACCTCAAGTCGGCGATGGTCGGCCCGGATGACCTGGACGTATCGGCAGAGCAGGTGGCCGAGGTCAATTATCCGCAACTCAAACTGACCACGCCCTCCGGCTCCGGAGTGCTGGCGCTGGTGCGTGAGCGCGATGATTTGCAGTTCTGGGTCGCTTCCGGCAAGCAGGTTTTGCTGCTGCGCGATGGTCTGGCGGTGCGCAGCATTGGCCTGGGTCTGGAAGGCGATCTCGACGGCACGCGTTTGTCCGACGCCGCGCCCTTCAAAAAAGGCCTGCATCAGGTCGCCGATGGCTACACCAGCCAGCGCTGGATCGATCTCTACAAAGGTCAGGAAGTCGGGGTGATGGTCAGCAGTCGTTTCTTGCGCAAATCCATGACCACCGTGGAAATCCTCAACAAGGAATACAGCGTGCTACGTGTCGATGAGCAGATTGACGCACCGGCCATCGGCCTGAGTGCGACCAATCGTTATTGGGTCGATCCGGTTGACGGTTTCATTTTGCAAAGCGAGCAGCAACTGACCGCGCAATTGCGCATCAGGATCGTGCAACTGACCCCTGATCGCAGGCATGTCCCTTGAAGCGGCTCAGGGTTTTATCGGCGTGCCTGCTGTTGATCGGCGGCGTCAGTCAGGCAGCGGTCACCGTCAGCGGCGACGTGGCCAACCCGGGCCCGGTGGAGCTGCCGAAGGGCGGGCGTTTGCTGGATGTCATCAGCGTGGCGCAACCGAATGCCGAAGGTTATTGGCTGGCGGGTGTGTTGCTGCGTCAGTCCTTGCTTGAACAACAGGCGCGGCTCAAGGCCGGCGTGTTGTTTGATCTGGACGTGTTGCGGCGCATGGCGTTGCTCTTTGATCGACCGAGTCGCGCCGCGCTGGCGCTGCGGCTGGCCGAGCAAGTCCAACAGATGCCGGTCACCGGACGTCAGGTCGCGGATCTGGACCCGGTGGCGCTGGAAGTCGGCTTCGCCCGCAATATTCGGCTGGACGATGGCGACCGCCTGATCTACCCGACGCGGGTCGATGAAGTTGAAGTGCTAGGCGCGGTCGCAGAGCCGTGTCACTTGCCGTATCAGCCGTTGCAGGAAGCTCGCGAATACCTGCAAGGCTGCTCGCTGCTGGTAGATGCCGAGGCCGATTATCTGTGGCTGATCCAGCCCAACGGTGTCTCGCGACGAGTCGGCATCGCGCACTGGAATCGCGAGAGCGGGCACATTCCCGTCGCCGGCAGCAAGATTCTGGTCCCGGTAAAAAATGATGATCTAGATCCGCCTCTCCCTGAACTGAATCAGCAGTTGGCCGAATTTATTGCCACGCAGCTGGCCGAGGTGGTTCGTTGAATTTACGTTTTGCAGCTGTGTTGTTATTGCCCTGTGGTCTGGCTCATGCGGAGCCGCGCATTACTCAAGGTGATTTCGGCGGTACCGGTTTGTTGCAGACGCCGACGGCGCGCATGGCGCCGGCCGGCGAGTTGAGCATCAACGCCAACCGCACCGAGCCTTACAGCCGCTACAGCGTATCGCTGCAGCCGCTGGACTGGCTCGAAGGTTCGTTTCGCTACACCGCCATCACTAACCGGCCCTATGGCCCGGAGTCGATGAGCGGCTCACAAAGCTATAAGGATAAGGCGGTCGACGCCAAAGTCCGCCTGTGGGAGGAAACCCATTGGGCGCCCGACGTGGCCTTGGGCTTTCGAGACATTGGTGGTACGGGTCTGTTCTCCAGCGAATTCTTCGTCGCCAACAAGCGTTATGACAACTTCGATTTCAGCGCCGGCCTTGCCTGGGGTTACATCGGCAATCGCGGTGACATCGACAATCCGCTGGGCTATCTCGATGATCGCTTCAAGACCCGCCCAGCAGTGAAGGGCACCGGTGACGTCAATGCCGGCTCGTACTTTCGCGGCAAGCCTTCGTTTTTCGGTGGTGTGAGCTATCAGACGCCATGGGATCGGCTCAGCCTGAAACTCGAATACGAAGGCAACGATTACAAGCACGAGCCCAAGGACAACGTGATCAAGCAGGACTCGCCGATCAACTTTGGCGCGATGTTCAAAGTGACTGATTCGCTCGACGTCAGCGCGGCCTGGGAGCGGGGCAACACGGCGATGTTCGGCCTGACATTCCACACCAATTTCGCCAGTCGCAAGGCTCCGGCCAAGACTTTCGATCCACCGGCCGAACCGTTGCCAGCAAAGGCGCCGAGCACCGCGCCGGATCAGGTCAACTGGGCCGAGGTGTCGCAACGCTTGCAGCAGAACGCCGGCTACAAGGTCGAGCGCATCAGCCAGCGGGACTCCGAGTTGATCGTGTATGGCGAGCAGGGGCGTTACTTCCATTCGGCGAAAGCCGTAGGTCGTGCGAGCCGGATTCTCGACAACAGCGTCAATGACGATATCGACTGGTTCACCGTGGTCAACAAGCGTTACGACCTGCCCCTCGAAGAGACCAGCGTGCCGCGCCAGACCTTCCGCGAAGTGATCAATAACGAGGAGCCGCTGGAGTTGCTGCACCGCACCACCGAAGTCAATCCGGCGATGCCGCACAACGAAAAAGTCCTCTATACCGAAGCGCCACAGCATTTCAGTTATGGCGTGGGCTTGGGCTTCAAGCAGAACGTTGGCGGCCCTGATGGTTTGCTCTATCAGTTCAGCGCTGATGTGGATGCCGAGTACCGCTTCAACCGCAGCACCTGGTGGAGCGGTTTGCTCAGCACCAACCTGGCGAACAACTTCGACAAATTCACCTACGACGCACCCAGCGGTTTGCCGCGTGTGCGCACGGATTTGCGTCAGTATCTGACGACGTCCGAAGTCACCATGCCGTTGTTCCAGCTCAGCCACACCGAGCAGTTGGACAAGGATCTGTTCGGGATGGTCTACGGCGGTTATCTGGAATCGATGTTCGCCGGGGTTGGGGGGGAGGTGCTGTTCCGTCCGACCGGCGAGCGTTGGTCGGTGGGCGCGGATCTCAACTATGTGCGGCAGCGTGAGTTCGATCAGGGCTTCGGGCTGCGGGATTATTCGGTGGTGACCGGGCATATCACCGGGTACACGGATTTGCCATACGACACGCTGGCCGCGGTCAGTGTCGGGCGCTATCTGGCCGGGGATTGGGGTGGCACGCTGGATATCTCGCGAGAGTTTTCCAACGGTGTGCGCTTTGGTGCCTGGGCAACGATCACCACGGCGGGCAGTGCCGAGTATGGTGAGGGTAGTTTCGACAAAGGCATCTACTTGTCGATTCCGTTCGACGAACTGATGAGCATGTCGACCATGCGCCGCGCCAACCTGGTGTGGGCACCGCTGACGCGTGATGGTGGTGCGAGGCTCAATCGTGGGTATCAACTGCATTCGATGACGGATAGCCGTGACAGCGACATGTTCTACCGCAACTTCGGGAAGATCACCGAGTAACGGTCGCAACCTGTGGGAGCGAGCCTGCTCGCGAAGGCGTCAGCCCAGTCAACATCTCTGGTGACTGACACACCGCTTTCGCGGGCAAGCCACGCTCCCACAGGTTTTGTGGCTGTGCCGAAAGCCTGTGTACACCTCAAATCCCTGTGGGAGCTGGCTTGCCAGCGAAGACGTCAGCCCAGCCAACATCCCTGGTGGCTGACCCACCGCCATCGCGGGCAAGCCACGCTCCCACAGGTTTTGTGGCTGTGCCGAAAGCCTGTGTACACCTCAAATCCCTGTGGGAGCTGGCTTGCCAGCGAAGACGTCAGCCCAGCCAACATCCCTGGTGGCTGACCCACCGCCATCGCGGGCAAGCCACGCTCCCACAGGTTTTGTGGCTGCGCCGAAATCTTGCACACACCTCAAATCCCTGTGGGAGCTGGCTTGCCAGCGAAGGCGTCGGCACATCCAGCATCCCTGGTGGCTGACCCACCGCCATCGCGGGCAAGCCACGCTCCCACAGGTTTTGTGGCTGTGCCGAAATCTTGCACACACCTCAAATCCCTGTGGGAGCTGGCTTGCCAGCGAAGGCGTCAGCCCAGCCAACATCCTTGGTGACTGACCCACCGCCATCGCGGGCAAGCCACGCTCCCACAGGTTTTGTGGCTGTGCCGAAATCCTGCACACACCTCAAATCCCTGTGGGAGCTGGCTTGCCAGCGAAGGCGTCGGCACATCCAGCATCCCTGGTGGCTGACCCACCGCCATCGCGGGCAAGCCACGCTCCCACAGGTTTTGTGGCTGCGCCGAAATCCTGCGCACACCTCAAATCCCTGTGGGAGCTGGCTTGCCAGCGAAGGCGTAAGCCCAGCCAACATCCTTGGTGACTGACCCACCGCCATCGCGGGCAAGCCACGCTCCCACAGGTTTTGTGGCTGCGCCGAAATCTTGCACACACCTCAAATCCCTGTGGGAGCTGGCTTGCCAGCGAAGGCGTCGGCACATCCAGCATCCCTGGTGGCTGACCCACCGCCATCGCGGGCAAGCCACGCTCCCACAGGTTTTGTGGCTGCGCCGAAATCTTGCACACTCCTCAAATCCCTGTGGGAGCTGGCTTGCCAGCGAAGGCGTCGGCACATCCAGCATCCCTGGTGGCTGACCCACCGCCATCGCGGGCAAGCCACGCTCCCACAGGTTTTGTGGCTGCGCCGAAATCTTGCACACACCTCAAATCCCTGTGGGAGCTGGCTTGCCAGCGAAGGCGTCGGCACATCCAGCATCCCTGGTGGCTGACCCACCGCCATCGCGGGCAAGCCACGCTCCCACAGGTTTTGTGGCTGTGCCGAAATCTTGCACACACCTCAAATCCCTGTGGGAGCTGGCTTGCCAGCGAAGGCGTCAACCCAGCCAACATCGCCTCAGCCTGACACCCCACCACCAAATCCCAGCCACAAAAAAGGGGACTTTCGTCCCCTTGCGGTGCTGCGCTGTGATCACCAGCCCATCAATAAATATCCTTCGACAGCAACGTAAACGGCGTCTTCACCAGGATCTTCAAATCCAGCCACAACGACCAGTTGTTGATGTACTGAAGGTCGATCTCGACACGCTTCTGCATCTTGTCGATGGTGTCTGTCTCACCCCGGCAGCCGCTGATTTGCGCCAGCCCGGTGATCCCCGGTTTAATCCGGTGGCGAGCCATGTAAGCGAGGATTTTGCCCGAGTAGAAATTGTTGTGTGCGACAGCATGCGGACGCGGGCCGACCAGTGCCATATGCCCTTGCAGCACGTTGAACAATTGCGGCAGTTCGTCCAGCGAAGTGCGACGGATGAAGCGACCGACTGCGGTGATACGCGAGTCGTTACGGCTGGCCTGTTTAACCTCATGGTCATCGTGTACGCGCATCGAGCGGAATTTCCAGACCTGAATCACCTTGCCATTCCAGCCATGGCGGTCCTGCTTGAACAACACCGGGCCCTGCGAGGTCAGTTTCACCGCCAGGGCAATGCCCAGCAACACCGGGCTCAGCAGAATCACCGCCAGCAACGCCACGCCTTTCTCGAACAGGCTTTTGCTCAGGGCAGCGGTAGGGCGGCTGGTCAGCGGGCTCTCGTTCAGATAGATCGCCGGCATACCGTCCACGACCTTCACCGAGTGATTGAGCAGCGTCAGACTGTTCAAGTCCGGCACCCAGACCACATCAACGTTGGCACCCAGTAAATCGACGTACATCGCTTCGATCTGCGCCGCTTCAGACAACGGCAGCGTGATGTACAAGCGACGAATGTCATGCGCCTTGATCAGCTCCAGCAAGTCTTCCTGGGCGCCGACAATGCGTGGAGCATTCGAATCCAGAGAGGGCAGGGTGCCGTTGCTGACCAGGCCCACCAGCGGCAGGTTTTCCATTTGATTGAGCTTGTTCGCCAAACCCAACGCCAGCTCACCAGTGCCGACGATCAGGGTTTTATGCTCGCGTTCACGCGACCGCTGATAGAACTTCGAGAACGCATGCAGCGGCGCATACAGCAATGCCTGACCGAGGAAGCCGTAGACCGCCCAGCTCAGCGTCACCTCCCGCGAAAACACCTCATCGGCCTTGCAGACAAACGCGATGCACGCCAGCGCAACCATGGTCATCGACCAGCCCATGAACAGCCGTCCGAGACCCGCCAGATAGTTGTCTCGCTTGCGATAAACGCCGCTGAAGGTATAAGCCGGAACCGAGGCCAGAACCGCCAGTGTCGCGCACATGCGGTAATAGAACTCGACCGTTCCCGTGTGCCGCTCGGCAAGGATGAACAGCAGTGCAACGACAAAGGCTTGCGCCAGTGCCCATTGGCCCCAAAAGGTAAGTCCCTTGAGGCCGGTGTTTCGATCGATACTAAGAGTAAGTTCCATACGATATCCCCAAAAGACGTCCATTCAGATTTCGACAGTTGAAGTCCGAGCTGTTAAGTAGACTTATTGTTTTTGTTATAGCGAATGTTCTGAGGTAACAGCGCTGATGTGCCGAACTGTCGTCAATCAATAGACTAAGTTATTGTCGGGGATGCTGTCTGACGAGTTCTAACAAGATGGCCATGTGCCAACTTTTTAATAATTAAATATAAGGACGTTAGAAATGGTCGAGCAGGGAAGGGTGAATAATCAATATTGATTTTGCTATTGTAGGAGGTAGCGGGGGGAAGCGAAATTTAACCAGGGAGGGATAAAGCCAAACAGAGTGCTCTTGTTGTTTTTGTTATCGCACTGTTTCTGTTTGTTTTGTACGCGCTATTTCAGCCGCGCAAAGCAGGTGTTTACGCGACGACTTCCTGGATCAGGCAATAACCGCGATTTCTGACGGCACGGAACAATCGTTCACCGTGACTGGCGCTTTTGAATTTGTCCTGCAGGCGACTCAGGCACATTTCCAGTCCGCGATATTGCTCTGGCTCTCTGCCGATGCTGAGGATCAACTCTTCTCGACTGACAACGCGCTCTTCATGGTGCAGCATCTTCTTGACCAGTGCAGTTTCCAGCCCGGTCAGACTGATCTCGATGCCTTCTTTGATCAAGGCGTTATGGTCATCGTCGAGATGCCAGGTTGCAGTACAAGGAGCGTCGCCCTCACCGGCACGGAACATATCGCTGGCTTGCTCTGCCAGTGTCGGAACACTGTTGAACTGCTTTGCCGATTGAGCAGCCAGCCATTCGGATTCGAGGGTGGCCAATATTCGCTGCGTATCATGTTCGATGCTGTGCGCGACGTGTTTTCGGGTACCGCGTGGGTAAGTGAACTCCATCAGTACGGGGGCGGAAGAGGGCGAAGCAGAACCTTCAATAAACATTTGTGCCTGAGACGTGCCAAACGAATTGAAACGCTCACTGGACAAGATTCTTTCAAGTTCACGTTGCGCCGTTGTGCTGTTCGTCACGACAACAAAATATTTTTTTGGGAGGGTTGTACTAGTTTCCATGTATCTCTCCTGAAGTACACACCAAATTTGGCTAAAAGATAATCGGCAGTCGAGTAATGACTTCCTTGGAAGTAATCGAAAAGCAGGGTCTGGGCCCAAAGTTGGTCCTCGATAGGTTCCACTCAATCTGCTGCTATGTTATTAAGTTTATTATTATGGTTCGGTGTTGCCGTGCTCATTCGCATTTCTAGTTATAAATGTACTTGCAGTGCAGATAGTGCTTGATAGTTGCATCAGACGTTCCTTCGTATGTGCAAAAATGATGGGCTGCCCGGAGTCAGGCAGTCGATATCAGACCCCGCATCAGGCGATAGCCATAGCCGCGGATGCTCTGAATCGCGTTGGTACCATACATGTCCTTGATTTTTCCACGCAAGCGGCTGATCGATTTTTCCAGCGCTCGAGGGTCGTAGAAATTGGTGTTGAGCCCCATGATATTGGCGATTTCATCATGGCTCAGAATGTGATTGCTGGTTTGCGCAAACGCTTCGAGGATCTTCATTTCGGCAAATGAGATATCGAGTTTCTTGCTGTTGCCCAGCAGGCTGATACGGGTGGGGTCGAGCACCAGGTTGATATCGCGCTGCCATTCTTCACTGTTGAAGAACTCTGCCAGCAACTCGGAGCCTTCGTCGGTGAGCGTATTGAGCTTGATACAAAAGTCGGCACCGGCAAGATAGTATTTGATCTTGTTGTAGGTGCCACGGCCAGTGATCACCGCGCAGATAATGGGTTTCAAGTTTTCGGTGCGCAGGCTTTCAACCAGCGCGAGACTGTCTTCGAGGGCCTGAGGGCTGTCGATAACGATGAAGATGGCGCGATACGTACCGGTTTGTTCATTGCTGTTATATGAACTAGTGTACGAATTGACTTCAAGCGCGATATCGGTCCGAACGTGCCTGGCGAGTAGCGCTCTAAAATGTTCAGCCACGCCACGGGTACGGCCCAGAGTGAGAACGCCGGGTTCGTCATTTGTCGGGCGCGGGCTTCTAGTCGCTAAGTTCGCTGTAAGCATCATGCATTGACTCAAATAGGTGCTGACATCGGGATGTTAAAGCACCGGTTCTCATCTGTGACTGACAATTGGTAACATTTACGCGATTTTTAGACGTGCCCCGCGAGTTTTCTAACAATAATTAAGCTTTTCAAGCTTTTAGTTGATTTTCTCGGAGCTGTGAACTAGTCGTTAGATGGTGGCAATGTGAAATTGTGCCATCATTTTGAAACGATGGCCATTGCTTTGTTCATGTCCTATTGCCACTGTTTAGCCATCGATGATTGTGTGATGGTTGTCACACTTTATTGGGTTGGTTAACTTTTTACTACCAAATCGCTAAATATTTATCGAGTCATACGTAAACGGACGTTTATTAACATGCCTTGAGTGTGTCTTTTGATAAGTCATATTCTTAAACAACAAATGATCGCAGCCTTCGGTAGCCCCTACATTTTAAATGTGTAAACACTGTAGGAGCTGCCGAAGGCTGCGATCTTTTGATCTTCATGCACGCCAATTGTTTTATTTCTGATACTCAACCCCTGAGTGTTATCAACCGGTCGCTCGCAAGAGCGCTCTGACGGAGGATTAATGGATTTCTGGACGTTTTGCCAGGTGTTGATTTTAGGTGCGGTAGAAGGTCTGACCGAGTTCTTGCCCATTTCCAGTACGGGCCACCAGATTATCGTTGCTGATTTGTTGGACTTCGACGGTGAACGCGCTATGGCGTTCAACATCATTATTCAACTGGGTGCCATTCTTGCCGTCGTCTGGGAGTTTCGACCGAAGATATTCGAGATCGTCAAAGGCCTGCCGACCGAGCGCAATGCTCAACGTTTCACACTCAACCTGTTGATCGCATTTCTTCCGGCTGTGGTTCTCGGTGTGTTGTTCGCTGACAAAATCCATCAATACCTGTTTAACCCGATCACCGTAGCCGTTGCTTTGGTTGTCGGCGGTATTGTCATGTTGTGGGCCGAACAACGCAGCCATGTGGTCAGCGTCGACCATGTTGACGACATGCGCTGGTCCGACGCGCTGAAGATTGGTTTCGTACAGTGCCTGGCGATGATTCCCGGTACATCCCGCTCCGGATCGACCATCATTGGCGGCTTGCTGTTCGGTTTGTCGCGAAAGGCAGCCACCGAGTTCTCGTTCTTCTTGGCGATGCCGACCATGGTCGGCGCCGCCGTGTATTCCGGCTACAAATACCGCGACCTGTTCCAGAGCAGCGACCTGCCGGTCTTTGCACTGGGTTTCGTGATCGCGTTCATTTTCGCGATGATCGCCGTGCGCGGTCTGTTGAAGTTCATTGCCAACCATAGCTACGCCGCGTTCGCCTGGTATCGGATCGCGTTCGGCTTGCTGATCCTGGCTACGTGGATGTTTGGTTGGGTGAACTGGACGGCTGCGGCGGCGAGCTGATTACTGACTGCTGATCAACGCGGCGACGGCGAGGTCGCTGAGTTCTGCGTCCGGCGAGTCCTGACGGTAGCGCTGCAAGGCTGAGGTGAAATACGCAGCTTGCAGCATGCCGTTGCTGGCGAGGTAGAGACGCGCATCCTCCAGCTCCGCGGCGGAATAAACGCGCTTGTGGCTATCGGTGGTTTCCTGGCTGGCAGAAAATGGCGCGAGCAATAAAGAGGCCAAGGTAAAGCCAGACAACTGAGTGGCCTCCCACGGCGTATCGGTACGCCCGATGCAGAGGCCGTCGCAGTGCGCGTAAGCATTGGCAGTGACGCAAAACAAGGAAAGCAAGGTGTAGCGTTTGAAACCAGTGAAATTAAACGCGGGCATAAACAAAAGACATCCTGTCAGTACAACAAAACTCCGGGCAACGCTCATTCGTTGCCCGCACATTCAAACCTTCAATCAACGACCTTCAAGCAACTCCGCTGCCTGATCCAGCAACGCCAGCGGATCTTTGGCCTTGTGAATATCCACCGATAACAACTGGCGGAATTTACGCGCCCCCGGGAACCCGGTGCCCAGGCCCAGCACATGGCGCGTGATGTGGTGCATCGAGCCACCGGCCAGCAAATGTTCAGCGATATAAGGACGCAATTGCGCCAGCGCCTCGGCACGGCTGATCACCGGCGCCGAACTGCCGAACAACTGCTGATCCACTTCCGCCAGCAAATACGGATTGTGATACGCCTCACGACCCAGCATCACACCGTCGAACGTCTGCAAATGTTCATGGCAGGCTTCCATCGTCTTGATCCCGCCGTTAAGCACGAACTCCAACTCCGGAAAATCCACCTTCAACCGCGCCGCCACGTCATAACGCAGTGGCGGAATGTCCCGGTTCTCCTTCGGCGACAAGCCCTCCAGAATCGCAATCCGCGCATGCACGGTAAAACTCGTGCACCCGGCATCACGCACCGTACCGACAAAATCACACAACTGCTCGTAACTGTCCCGCCCGTTAATCCCGATCCGATGCTTCACCGTCACCGGAATCGACACCGCATCGCGCATCGCCTTCACACAATCCGCCACCAACTGCGGATGCCCCATCAGGCACGCACCGATCATATTGTTCTGCACCCGATCACTCGGGCAGCCGACGTTGAGGTTCACCTCGTCGTAACCGTGCTCCTGAGCCATGCGCGCGCAGGCGGCCAGATCCAGCGGGACGCTACCGCCGAGCTGCAACGCCAGCGGGTGCTCGGCTTCGTTGTGGCGGAGGAAGCGTTCGTGATCGCCGTTGAGCAGCGCGCCGGTGGTGACCATTTCGGTGTAGAGCAGGGCGTTCTTCGACAGGAGGCGCAGGAAGTATCTGCAATGCCTATCAGTCCAATCCATCATCGGGGCGACGGAGAAGCGGCGGGAGGGGGGGGCTGGTGTGGCGGTGATAGGGGACATTGGCGGTTCTGAGTTGGGTGAGGCCGGAGAGGCGGGCAGTTTATCAGGATTGGCCAAAGGAGGGCTGCTTCAGTCTTGATGCTGGGCCGACGTTAAGTCTTTTCCGATCTGAATTTGCGGCACCGTGCTGGAGCAAGTCACCCTGTGGGATTGGAGGAAGACAACTCCTGTTGAAGGCGCTGCATCGATAAAGGGCGCATCCAGTGTTCCTGCTTTGATGAAGGCCGCGCCGGCAAACGTCCGGGGTGCAGATTTGATTGTCAGTGGCGAAGGTGAAGATTCAACCATCATGATCAAGTTCTCGTTTCCGAAACTTGATGAAAACAAGCTGATTGAACAAGCCAAGAAGCCAGTCGAATCGTTTTAGAATTCGACTTTGTGTGTATGGAGCCCCGTTATTGCGGGGCTTCTTCAACGCAGGTCTGCATCGCTACGGATAAACCATCGAGAAACGCACCAATCTGCTCACTCCCTCGCAACCGCACCACCGGAACCTGTGCCCCACAGCCAACCGCACCGCCTCAATCCCCGGCCGATAATCCCGATCAAACGTCCAGACAAACTTCAAAAACGTCAAAAACTCCCGATCCAGCTTCTCTGAGCACCCAGCGGCAAGATCAGGCCGAGGGCGGTTCATTACGCTGCGTTTGATCACGCGGGTAAGGCAGGTGAGGCGAGGGGTGTCGAGCCAGATGATGAGGTCGGCGCGGGGGAGGCGCAGGTCGAAGGTGCGTCGGGCGTAGTTGCCTTCGCAGATCCAGGTGTCCGGGCTGACGGCTTCGCGAACTCGGGCGCGGAATTGTTCGGCGTCGGGTTCGATCCAGCCGGGTTCCCAGAACAGCGTGTCGAGGTGCACGACGCGCAGGTTCAGGCGTTGGCCGAGTTGGCGGGCGAGGGTGGATTTGCCGCTGCCGGCGTTGCCCAGAATTACAATCCGTTGCATGAAGACGTCCTGTCGCAAAAAAGTCGGCGATTGTGCAGGTTTTGCAGGTTCGGATAAAGGCGGATTGTGAGTTTTAAACGGTGAAACTTGCTGTCGTTTAAATGAAACCGGGCATTGCTGGACGTCTCGCACCGCAAGACGCTGCAGGGCATCGCGCAAGTCGTGATGTTGGGAGAGTTGGCCGTGAATCAGGCACTGGATAACGTCGAACTTAAAACTTAAGCGCAAACCCTTGCTTGGCAGATGCTCCGGCCGCTGCCATGCAAGGGGAGTTTTTCTTCAGAATTTCCTCACAGTGACGACAACTTACGCATACCTTTTTTGTATCTTGAGTTACTCATGAAAAAACTAGTCGTCGTTATGTTCGCTGTTCTGTTCCTTGCAGGCTGCGCCAACCAGAAGTTCAAACCCGAATACCGTACGCAAATCCATACGGTGAAGGTCCTCCCGGTAACGTGGAGCACCAAGGAAATGACTTACATGGGGCGTGAACAAGCATGGGGCGCGGCGGTGGGCGCGGGTCTTGGTACTGGCGTCGGGCTGGCGGCTGGTGCGGGGAAGGTGGGCACAGCAGCGCTGGGTGGCGCCGGGTTTGCGGCCGGTTTGAAGGCCGGGGATCTGGCGTCGATGTCTACGGTTGAGGCGATTCTGTACAACATGGAAAGCGCTGATATCGACTTGGGCAAGTTGGTCAAAAAGAGTTTCGAGGATCAACTGGCTGCCAGCGGTCGTTTCAAGATCGTTGCTGAAAACGAGCCGGCCGATGCCGAGATCAAGTTGACCGTCATCAGTTGGGGTTTTTCTCTGACACAAGGTTTCAGCAGCGTGGTGTATCCGACGATTGCGGTAAACGCTGCCATGACGCGCGGCGACGAGTTGATCTGGCAGCGTAATGAGCCAATCACCCCGTTCAATGGTGCTAACACCTATGGTTACGAGCCGTTGCGTTATCGCACCGAGCCGGAGTTGCTGCGTACTGCGTTGACTGGTGTTTCGCAGATTGCCGGTAGCTATCTGATCAAGGATATGAATGAGTAACGACTGGCCGACCTGAACCCGCGCTGTCGAGCGCGAAAGTTTCATGTTGCGGTGTGCGGCGCAGGCCTAGGATGTTGACACAAGATCGTCGTGTTTCATCCAAGGGGAGCCGTGCCATGAGCGCCAATGTCGTAAAAGTGCTGTTGATTGCTGCAGCTGTATCGGTATTGAGCGCCTGTTCGGGCTCCGGTGGTTTGACCACCACCAGTTGTTTTTCCTCGGATTGCCAGTCGCCGGATGGGCGTAGCAATGCCAATACGCTGAAATTCGGTGGTAACAGTATTGGTAGCAGCCTTAATCAGTACAGTTCCGGGATGTTGCATGACGACTGATATTGCATGGCTGAAGGACAAATAACCTGTGGCGAGGGAGCTTGCTCCCGCTGGGTCGCGAGGCAGCCCCTGCTTTTAACTTCAACAGCTGGGGCCTGCTGCGCAGTCCAGCGGGAGCAAGCTCCCTCGCCACAGGGTTAATAATGGTTATTGGGGCACTGCCAGCCATTCGCCAAGCACTTTCTGATATTTTCCCGTCACCTTGCTCAAATGCAGCCACTGATCGACATACAGTTTCCAACTGATGTCATCACGCGGCAGTAGATAAGCTTTCTCGCCGTATTGCATGAACTGCTCTGGATTGACCGCGCACAAACCGGGTTTGAGTTTCTGTTGATAGCGCGCTTCCGAGGCGTCGGTGATCATCACGTCGGCCTTGCCGTCGAGCAGTTCCTGAAAGATCGTTACGTTGTCGTGCAGTGCCAGTTGCGCCTTGGGCAGGTAGGCGTGGACGAAGGCTTCGTTGGTGCCGCCCGCCGGTTCGACCAGTCGCACATTCGGCTGGTTGATCTGCTCGACAGTCTGGTACTTGCTCTGATCGGCGCAGCGCACCAGCGGGATCTTGCCGTCGACGTCGAGGGTGTTGCTGAAGTAGGCCTTTTTCTGCCGCTCCAGTGTCACCGAAATCCCACCCATGCCGATGTCACATTTGCCGGCCTGCATGTCCGGCATCAGGGTTTTCCAGGTGGTCTGCACCCATTCGACTTTGACCCCGAGGCTGTCGGCCAGCGAGCGCGCCATTTCGATGTCGATGCCTTCGAAGTCGCCGTCGGTGCGTTTGAAGGTGTAGGGCTTGTAGTCGCCAGTGGTGCAGACGCGGAGCTGGCCTTTTTGCTGGATGCTGTCGAGATGAGATGGGGTTTCCTGCGCCTGTGCAGCGCCGGCCAATGTCAGCAGGCCGCAGAAGATCAATGTGCTTTTTTGAATTGTCATTGAGATCGGGCTTATCGAAGGGGAAGGTGGCCCAGTGTAGTGAAAGCTTTTCCCGGCTGTCATCCCGCGTCCGGGCTCAACGTGCCCAGCCACGCCACCAAAGCGATGATCACCAGTGCAATCGCCAGCTCCACCAGAACGCTGCGGCGTAGAGCGTTCGCCGCGATGGCATGCTGTCCATCGCGCAACGATTGCTGCAACGACGGCCCAAGATGAAAGCGATTCAACGCGGCCAACACCAGCATCCCGGCAAACAGCAAAACCTTGATCGCGAGCAGCATTCCATAGGTACCAAGCAACACGTCATCCAGCCTTGGGCCGACGATAAACAGGTAATTCACCACGCCGCTTAACGTCAGGGTTACTACGACAAAAGCACCCACCCATTCGAAGCGTTTGACCGCATCAGCAAGCAGACGAATACGCGTTTCATCAACCAGCCCTCGCGCCATCAACACCAGTGCGAGCATGGCGCCCAGCCACGCCCCCGCCGCGAGCAGGTGCAAAATGTCGCTGAGAAAGTGCAAGACACCTTCGTCCATTGCGCCGTGACCGTTCCAGGCCAGCGAGGCGAGGGCGACTGCGCTGGCAGTTGACGCGATCCACAATCCCGGCCGGATCATCACAACGATCAACACCAAAATCCGCACTGCCCACGCCAGGCCGACATCCGTCTCAAACAGCATCATTTGCAGATGCGGCCACAGATCGGTGAACTCGGTTTCTCCGCTCATGGCGCTGGTCATCAACAGCAATCCAGCCACCGACAGCAGCGCACCAATTAACGCCATCCCGCGCAACATCGGCTTGAACCGACCTCGTTCAAAGCTGTAAACCCTGAACAACGCCACCCCGAACAACAGCAGCAAATCCACATACAACGCCAGACGCAGGATGATGTTGATCAGTTCGCCCATCGCTTATTTCACTTTGAACGTGACGTTGCCGGTGATCGGATGAGTGTCGGCAGACACCGCGCGCCATTCGACTTTGTAAGTGCCGGCCGGCAGTGGCGCGAGTGGGGTGATGAGCATGGATTTCGGATCGCTGCCGGCGCTGACTTTGGCTTTCATCGGCATCGGCGAGTGGGCCATGCCGGGCATCTCGGTCATCACCAGTTTGGCCCCGGAAAACTGGGTCGTCAGGTTCTCGGAAAAGTGCAGCTCGATTTTCTCTGGTGCGGCACCTTCCACGCCTTCGGCCGGGGTCGACGAGAGCAACTTTGGATGGGCTTGGGCGAGCGTGCTCAGGAGCAATCCGCTGGCGAGTACGAGGGTGATTTTCAACGTGCGCATGCAAGACCTCTGTGTTGTTTTTTGATGGGGATTCAGAACCACAACCGCACGCCGAGGACTAGGCGCGTTTCACTGCGATCCTCGCCTTCTTCACGGGCATAGTCGGCGGTGTTGCCGTAGCTGCGATTCCAGGTCACGCCGATGTAGGGCGCGAATTCGCGGCGGATTTCATAACGCAGGCGCAGGCCGGCCTCGGTGTTCGAGAGCCCCGAACCGATGCCGCGTTGCGGGTCGTTTTTGCCGTAGACGTTGAGTTCGGCGGTCGGCTGCAGGATCAGCCGATTGGTCAGCAGAATGTCGTAGTCGCCCTCCAGCCGCACGGCGCTCTGGCCGGCTTCACCGATAAACGCGGTGGCTTCGGCCTCGAAGTTGTACAGCGCCATGCCTTGCAAACCGAACGCGGCCCAGGTTTGTGGCGCGCCTTCTTTGAAGTCCTGACGTACGCCGCTGACCACATCCCACCACGGCGAAATCGCGTGGCCCCACAACGCCTGAACTTCTGCGTGTTCGGTCTTGCCGTTGCTGCGTTCACCTTCGGAGCGCAGCCACAGCCGATCGATGTCACCGCCGATCCAGCCGGATAAATCCCAGGTCAGAGCGCCGCCATCGTCGGCGTCCTGCCATTCGAGTTTGTCAGCGAGAAAGTAGGTGTTGATGGCACTGTCGTGCACCTGATGTCCGCCGGGGCTGGTGAACACGGCTGCGCGGTCGGCGTCGGTCAGCGGCGGGATCGGCGTGCGGCTCTCGGTCGGTGCGGCGGGCTGCATCATGCCGTCGTCCATGCTTTGCATTGCCGAGTGATCCATGCCGGGCATCTGGCTGTGATCCATGCCTTGCATGTCATTGGCGGCAAACGCAGAGCTGCCGATCAGCAGCAGGGAAAACGCTGTGAATCGAGTCA
This sequence comes from Pseudomonas sp. McL0111, assembly GCF_052567255.1. Taxonomy (NCBI): domain Bacteria; kingdom Pseudomonadati; phylum Pseudomonadota; class Gammaproteobacteria; order Pseudomonadales; family Pseudomonadaceae; genus Pseudomonas; species Pseudomonas sp. McL0111. The sequence goes on from NZ_CP199585.1 coordinate 3,714,200, forward strand.
TGATCATTCTTCCACCCGCACTTCGCGGAACATGCCCATTTCCATGTGGTAGAGGAGATGGCAGTGATAGGCCCAGCGCCCGAGCGCGTCGGCGGTTACCCGGTAACTGCGTCGGGTGCCCGGGGGCATGTCGATGGTGTGCTTGCGCACCTGAAAGTCACCGTTTTCATCTTCCAGATCGCTCCACATGCCGTGCAGGTGAATGGGGTGGGTCATCATCGTGTCGTTGACCAATACCAAGCGGATACGCTCGCCGTACTTCAGGCGAAGGGGCTCGGCGTCGGAGAATTTGATGCCGTTGAACGACCAGGCGAATTTCTCCATGTGGCCGGTCAGGTGCAGTTCGATGGTGCGGCTCGGGTCGCGGCCGTCCGGGTCTTCGAAGGTGCTGTGCAGGTCGGCGTAGGTCAGCACGCGGCGGCCGTTGTTGCGCAGGCCGAGGCCGGGGTCGTCGAGTTTCGGCGCGGTGCTCATGGCTTGCATGTCCACCAGCGGGTTGTCGGTTTCGCTGGCGGGATGCGATTGCATCGGGCCCATGCTGGAGTGGTCCATGGCGCTCATGTCCATCGAGCCGTGATCCATGCCGCCCATGCCCATGTCGTCCATGGTCACCAGCGGGCGCGGGTCCAGTGGCGGCACCGGCGCTGCCAGTCCGGCGCGTGTGGCGAGGGTGCCACGGGCGTAACCGGTGCGATCCATGGCCTGGGCGAGCAGGGTGTAAGCCTCGGCGTCGGGCTCGACGATCACGTCATAGGTTTCGGCCACGGCAATCCGCAATTCATCAACGGTCACCGGTTTGACGTGCAAGCCGTCAGACGCGACTACGGTCATTTTCAAACCCGGAATACGCACGTCGAAATAGGTCATGGCCGAGCCGTTGATCAGGCGCAGGCGCAGTTTTTCGCCGGGGCGGAACAGCCCGGTCCAGTTGCTATCGGGGGCGTGGCCGTTCATCAGGAAGGTGTAAGTCGCGCCACTGACGTCGGCGATGTCGGTGGGGTTCATCTTCATTTCGGCCCACATCGTGCGGTCGGCGACGGTGGCGCCCCAGCCTTTTTCGCCGACGTCATGGATGAAGTCGCCGACGGTGCGCTTGTGGTAGTTGTAGTAATCCGACTGTTTTTTCAGAGTCTTCATCAGACTGGTCGGGTCCTCATCGCTCCAGTCGCTGAGCATCACCACATAGTCGCGGTCGTAGTGGAACGGCTCCGGGTCTTTGGCATCAATCACTAGCGGGCCGTAGACGCCGGCCTGCTCCTGCAACCCGGAATGGCTGTGATACCAGTAGGTGCCGTTCTGCCGCACCTTGAATTGATAGACGTAGACGCCGCCCGGCTCGATGCCGTGAAAGCTCAAGCCGGGCACGCCGTCCATGTTCGCGGGGAGCAAAATGCCGTGCCAGTGAATCGACGTGCTGTCCTTGAGTCGATTGCGCACCCGCAGCGTCACGGTGTCGCCTTCGCGCCAGCGCAGCAAAGGGCCGGGGACGCCGCCGTTGATGGTCAGCGCGGTGCGGGGCTGGCCGGTGAAGTTGACCGGGGTTTCGCCGATGAACAACTCGAACTGTGTGCCGTTGAGTTCATTCAACTGGCCCGCCGCATCGAGCGCCCAGACCGGCGCCCGCCACAGCCCGAGGCCACCGAGCAAGCCGCCAGCGGCCAGCCCTTTGACGAAGGTGCGTCTTGAAGTGTTGGAGTGCATGCGCTGAAAGTCCCCGTTTGATCCATGACGGGGAGGCTAATGAGTGGCAGCTTTCAGTTGGCTGAGGGGCGGATTACAGTTTTGACAGGTTCAGCGCGTGAGGCTGTCCGCCAGATGCTGTGCCTGAAGCGATGCATCGCGCCGGGAATCGCGATCCACTTCATTGCCCAGAATGGTTTTCTCAACCAACAGCGCGTGCACATCATGGACGCCGATGAAGTTCAGCCAGGCTTCCACGAACGGTTTTTGAAAGTCGAAGCGTTCGGCCGGTGTGCTCGACTGCGCGGAATAATCCAGCCCGCGGGCGTAGGCGACCACGGCTGTTTTACCGACCAGCAAACCTTGCAGCCCGCTTTGCGGATCGAAGCTGAACAGGATGTCCTGATGCGACACCAGATCGATGAAGTGCTTGAGTTTGTACGGGATGCTGAAATTCCACAGCGGCACCGACAGCACCAGCACATCGGCGCGATACAGCGGGGCGGCGAGGGCTTTAAGTTGATCCCAGGCCGTTTGTTGCGTCGCGGTCAGGGGCGTGCCGGCGAGGACGGCGTATTTTGCGTTCATCGCTTCTTCGTCGAGATCGGCGAGCGACATGTTCCACAGGTCCAGCGTTTCGACCTGGGTTTGCGGATGGTTCTGTTGATAGCGCTCGATGAAGCTGCGCGCGACTTCCAGTGAGGCGGAGCGCTGTTTGCGCGGTGAGCATTCGATGTGCAGAAGGGTGGTCATGTCAGAGTTCTCGGCGTTCGGTTGGGAATGCCGGGCATTGCAACATAGCTCGCTTCTCACTATAAATCGTAAATAAACCGGCCATTGATCACGTAACTAACTATGTTTGATGCTCTGCTACTCAAGACCTTTGTCACCGTGGTCGACGAGGACGGCTTCAGTCGTGCCGCCGAAAAACTACACCTGACGCAATCAGCGGTCAGTGGCCATCTGCGGCGCCTCGAAGAACAGATCGGCAAACCACTGCTCAAGCGCACCACGCGTTCGCAGCAGCTCACGCCGGATGGCGAGCGACTGATCGCCTATGCGCGGACGATTCTGGCGTTGCACCGCGATGCCTGGGCGCAACTGACGAGGACGCCGTTTCAGGGGCGGGTGCGGATTGGTGTCTCTGAGGATTTTGTCGAGGCGCGGCTGCTACGCGCCTTGCAGGAGTGCGCCGCGTTGCATCCGGGGATGGAACTCGATGTACAGGTGAACATCCCCGGGACACTGCTGAACCAGATGAAGCAGGGCGATCTGGAACTGGTGATCGGCTCAATGTGCGGGGCCCGCGAGCCGGGGCTGTTGTTATGGCAGGAACCGCTAGTCTGGGCGTGGTCGGCGCAACCGCTGATGCAATTGCCAACACCGTTACCGCTGGCGCTGTTCCCCGAGCCTTGCCCGTATCGCGAGGCGGCATTGACACGTTTGGCCCAGGCCGGAATTACCCAGCGCACGGCCATGCTCTGCAGCAGTACCGCCGGGTTGCGTGCCGCCGCATTGGCCGGATTTGCCGTGGCGCCGATGGCCGCCAGTCAGCTCGGTCAGGGGCTGGCAGCACTGGGTTCGGAGCAGGGCTTGCCAGCCTTGCCGGATGTGCAGTTTCGTTTGTATACCGCCACCCATGCCGACCCGCAGATGATCGCCGCCGTGTCGCAGGTGATCATCGACTATTGCTCGGTGCGACGGCAGTAATCCTTATTGCAGACCGAGGCCTTCTTCTATCAACAGCAACAGATTGTTTTCCGTCAGCGCAATGGCATCCAGTTGGGGGCCGGGTTCGATCGACTGTAACCACCAATGGCTTTCGCCATGCTCATCGACCGTACGCAGCAGCGAAGTGTCCTTGCCCGGCAAGTTGATCTGCACGCGCCCGGCACCGTCTTCGGTGAATCGCGCAATGGGATCGAAAGTCAGGCTGTGCTGATTGGCTTCGATGACCAGTTGATCGATGGCGTAGTTATGGCTTTCGCCGTCTGGGGAGAATTCGCAAACATGCGTAGGATTTCGCCGAATCTTCAGTCCGACTTCGGTGACCGGTTGCAGCCAGGCTTCGATGCGGTGGTACAGGTCGTAGACTTGTGCGGGCCAGCAGTCGATCTCAAGCTCGGCGCAGGTGATTTCGTCCGCGTGGGTTTGCCGGGTTTGCTTGAGCTTCGCGGCGAGTTCGTCTGCTTTACTCATTTCGGATTCCTTTGTTGATGTCTGCCTATTAATCGTAGACCTTTCAACACGGTACGCTTTGCCTTACGTCATGCGCCTGCAACAAAAGCGTGTCCAAATCAGCGCTGGCCAAGTCTGGTCAGGAACCAAAACCACGGACGCAGGCGTCCCAAGGAGCGGGAAAGATGAAAAAACTTTTTACAATTATGGCGCTGATTGCGCTGACGGTCGGCAGCATCGGTATGAGTTCGGCGCGTCAGTCGAATGCCAGCAAGGTGCAGGCGGATGCCGTGCCGGGGGTGTTTGATTACTACCTGCTGACGCTGTCGTGGTCGCCGACCTTCTGTCTGACACACAAGGACGACACCCAGTGCTCCGGCAAGGGTTATGGCTTCGTGCTGCACGGCTTGTGGCCGCAATACGCCAACGGCGGCTGGCCGGAATCCTGCCCACCACTGACCACGCTGTCGGCTGCTGAAACCAGCAAAGGCCTGACGCTGTTTCCGACCAGGAAACTGCTCGATCACGAATGGTCCAAGCACGGCACGTGCAGCGGCCTCGGTGCGATGGGCTATCTGGACGCCGCCGACAAAGCTGTCGCAGCGGTAAACATCCCTGAGGAACTGCAACCGTTCAGCACCTCGTACTACTTTGAGGCACAGGAAATCGCCGACCTGTTTCGCAAAAGCAATCCGGGGATTCCGGCAGACGGCATCGCGGTGATCTGCAGCGGCCCCGAATTGTCGGAAGTGCGCGTGTGCATGGGCAAGGATTTGCAGTTTGGCGCGTGCGGCAAGGGCGTTAAAACCCAGTGCCGGGCAGGGGATATCCGGGTTCCGCCGTCACGTTGATGCCGTTACCTGTCACTTAAGCCTTCCGCATGACCCTGTGGCGAGGGAGCTTGCTCCCGCTGGACTGCGCAGCAGGCCTTTCTTTTAAAAGAAGGTCCGCTTCGCGCCCCAGCGGGAGCAAGCTCCCTCGCCACAGTTGCTTCGCGTGAAAATAAATCACTGCGCCACCGTTATCCAAATCCGGTGCGCGCCGATATCAACTGGGTTGGGATGTGCCATCGGCGCTGGTTTGCCGTGAACATCCCGGTGGGCTACGCTCACGAAAAGTAAGGACTTGGGGCTGCGACCCCGGACGCACCTGCCCAGGACATGTTTTTGCCTATCCCCACGCACGATCCGCATCAGGCCCCCGGCACGCTAAAACGCCTGCCACTGCGTAAAGCGGCAGCGCTGTTTATCGTTGCGGTATGTCTGTGCCTGTTCGGATTGTTGTATCTGCAACTGGAGCAGTCGCGACGCCAGGATCTGGCCACTGCGAAAATGGCTTCCGCCAACCTGACCCGGGCGATGGGGCAGCAGGCGGAAGACACGTTTCTCGCCGCCGATCTGGTGTTGACCAGCCTGGTTGACTGGATTCAGGACGATGGTTATGGCGCCGCACAGAAGCCTCGCTTACAGCAGACCTTCGCCCGTCGCGTGCAGCAACTGGAGCAGTTGCACGGGATGTTTCTGTTTGATCAGCAGGGGCAGTGGGTGATTACTTCGTTCACTGATCTGCCCCGTGGCAATGGCGTGGCCGATCGCGAGTATTTCAAATTTCATCAGCAAAACGTCTCGACCGTGGCGCACATCGGCCCGGCGATTCGCAGCCGCGAGAACGGCGAGTGGATCATTCCCATCTCGAAACGCATCAACGATCGCCTCGGCAATTTCCAGGGCGTGTTGATGGCGGGGATCAAGATGTCCTACTTCGATCAGTTCTTCAAAAGCTTCAGCCTCGATGACAACGGCATCATGTTTCTTGGCTTGACCGACGGCACGCTGCTGGCCCGTCGACCATTCGATGAAGCGTTGATCGGCTCGTCGCTGGCGCAAGGCAAAATTTATCGGGAGCTGCTGCCTCAAGCGACTTCCGGTACTGCGATGATCACCTCGGTGGTCGATGGCATCGTGCGGCTTTACGGTTATCGGCAGTTGGGCTCATACCCGTTGGTGGTCGCGGCGGCGTCATCGCGGGATACGATTCTCAAAGGGTGGTACGAGCGGGCGTTTCAGTCCAGCGTGATTATTGCCTTGGTGATTCTCGGTGTCGGTTTGTTCGGCTGGGTGTTCATTCATCAGGTGCGCGATGGTGAGCGGATCGAGAAAAACCTGCGCAAGGCCCAGCTGGCGCTGGAGCAGATCGCCACTCACGACAGCCTGACCGGGCTGGCCAATCGGCGGTTGTTCGAGCGTTCGCTGGAGATCGAATTTGCCCGTGGTGCACGGCAGTCGAGCCCGGTGAGCCTGATCATGCTCGATATCGATTTCTTCAAGCGCTACAACGATGCGTACGGACATGTGGCGGGCGATCATTGCCTGACCCAAGTGGCGCAAGTGGTGAAGGGCTGTTGCCAGCGCAAGGCTGATCTGGCGGTGCGCTACGGGGGTGAGGAGTTTGCGGTGTTGTTGCCGGACACCGATATCAACGGCGCGCTGGCGATTGCCGGACAGATCCGCCGCAGCGTCATGGACAAGCACATCACTCACAGCGGTTCACCGACCGGGTATTTGACGGTGAGCCTGGGTTGCTACTCGTTCATCCCGAGCGGCAATGACAGTCTGGAAGTGTTTATCCAGCGGGCTGATGCGGCGTTGTATCAGGCGAAAAATGCCGGTCGTAACCGGGCGGCGGTGCTGTCTATGGACGGTGGTTTTGCCGAGCTGATGCGTTCGGATCGTTGACCAGGCGACATAGTTGTTGAATGTGCTGACGCCTTCGCGGGCAAGCCCGCTCCCACAGGTTTTTAGGGTGTTGGCAAAATTTTCGCTCCCACCACGGACACTGTGGGAGCGGGCTTGCCCGCGAAAGCGTCAGATCAGTCGCCGTGGATGGCGGCTGATCCGCCGAATGAGGTGTGCCGCAGGCCATAGCTATCACCATGACCTGCTCTTGTTCGTTCAGCTGCCAGTGCCACCACCTGCGCCGCCAGTTCCGCCACCCGCCGAACCGGTGCCACCGCCGGCCCCCGAGCCAGAGCCCATGCTGCCGCCGTTAGTGCCGGTTCCCGAGCCTGCGCCATCGGAGCTGTCGCCACCCTTCGGCGCGCCAGGGGTGCTGTCTGGTGGCATGGTCGAGCCGCTGGTCGCGCCGGACTTGGTGCCCGTCGCATCAGTGCTGTCATTGGCAGCAAAAGCGCCGACCGAGGCTGTCGCCAGCAGGCCAGCGAGGAAAAGCGAAGTCAATTTACGAGATGTCATGGTAAGTCTCCAGAAAGAGCTGGTTACCTGACATTGGTCTGACCCCCACAAAGCTTGGTGCCGGTCGGCTGACAAACGGTCGGTCTAGCGTGCGTTGAACGCCGCCAGTTTCTGCTCCAGTCCCTCACAAACCTGCGGCCACTCATCATCAATGATGCTAAACCGCACCGAGTTGCGCTTGCGCCCATCCGGCATGATCCGCTCGTGACGGACAATGCCCTCCTGTTGCGCCCCTAGCCGCAGGATCGCATTGCGCGATTTCTGATTGTTTTCGTCAGTGGTGAACTGCACCCGCACGCAATCGAGCACTTGAAAAGCGTGGCGCAACATCAGGTATTTGGCGGCGGTGTTGACGAAGGTTTTCTGCCTGCGCGTCGAAATCCAGCTGCTGCCGATTTCCAGCTTGCGGTTGAGTGGAGCAGGGCATGCAACCACCGTAACGACTACAGGTCAGAATTTTTACACCCACCGGCAGGAGCGTCAGCCGATGAAAAACCTGCGAATCGCCACCTTCAACGTCAACGGTCTGCGCGCGCGTTTGCCGAACCTGCTGGAATGGCTCAAGCGCGAACAACCGGACATCGCTTGCCTGCAAGAGCTGAAGTCGGTGGACAGCGCCTTTCCCGCCGCCGAACTGGAAACCGCCGGTTACGGCGCGATCTGGCAGGGGCAGCCGTCTTGGAACGGGGTAGCGATCCTGGCGCGGGATGCGCAACCGCTGGAGAGTCGACGCGGTTTGCCGGGTGATCCCGACGACAGCCAAAGCCGTTATCTGGAAGCAGCGGTGCACGGCGTGCTGGTCGGTTGTCTGTACCTGCCCAATGGCAACCCGCAACCGGGGCCGAAATTCGATTACAAACTGGCGTGGTTCGAACGCTTGATTACCTATGCCAAGGATCTGCAAAGCAGCGATCACCCGGTGGTGCTGGCTGGCGATTACAACGTGGTGCCCACCGACATGGACATCTACAACACTCGCTCATGGCTCAAGGATGCATTGCTGCAACCGGAGAGCCGCGAGTGTTATCAGCGCTTGCTCGATCAAGGCTGGACCGACTCGTTACGGCATCTGTATCCCGAAGATCGGCTCTACACCTTCTGGGACTATTTCCGCCAACACTGGCAGAAAAATTCCGGACTGCGCATCGACCATTTACTGCTCAATCCAGCATTGAGCCCTTATTTGCACGAGGCCGGAGTAGACGCCTGGGTGCGTAACGAACCGCATGCAAGCGATCATGCCCCCACCTGGATTCGCATTGGTTCGCGCAAGCGGCGATAGGGCTGATTGGCGAAATCAATTGTCGGCAGCAATGCCTGATCCCGTATACATGTCGGCCATTGGCGGAGCGATCCGCAGCCACATGCGAAGGGACTGAGCAATGAGCGAACCACGCCTGACCAATTCAAGCCTGTATCTGCAACGTCTGGGATTCGAAACGCTGCCGGCGCCAACCCTTGAAACCTTGCGTCAATTGCAGTTGCGCCACACGAGCGTCTTTCCCTTCGAAAATCTTTCAACAATCACCGGTCAGCCGGTGCCGATCGATCTGCCTTCGGTGGAGCAGAAAGTCCTGTATGACGGTCGCGGCGGTTACTGCTACGAACTCAACAGCCTGTTTCTGGCGCTGTTGCAGGAACTCGGTTTCGATGCGCGTGGCATCAGCGGGCGAGTGGTCATGGCCCAGCCCGAAGGCACCTGGACCGCTCGCACTCATCGCTTGAGTCTGGTGGTGATCGACGGCGTGCGCTACATCACCGACGTCGGCTTCGGTGGCATGGTGCCTACCGCGCCGTTGCTTCTGGATACCGAGGCCGAGCAAGCGACACCACACGAACCTTATCGCATCGAGAAACAGGCTGACGGTTACATGCTGCGCGCCAATGTGGCCGGTGAATGGCGGCCGATGTACCTGTTCGATCTGCAACGTCAGGAAGACATCGATTACGCCATCGGCAACTGGTACGTCTCGACCCATCCTGACTCGCCGTTCGCCAAGCGCCTGATGGTCGCACGCACCGGCGACGGCTGGCGGCGGACGCTGAATAACGGCAGTTTCGCAATCCACCGGGTCGGTGCCGAAAGCGAGCGTCGCGAGCTGACGGATGTCGAGGCGCTGATTGAAGTGCTGGAGCGCGAGTTCGGGCTTCGCGTGCCGAACCTTCCAGCGGTGCGCCAGTCGCTCGAACGTTTTATCAGCGTCGCCTGACGCTTAAGGTTTGGCGTCTGGTTCCAGCACACGACGGATTTCGCCGACTGCTGCCGATAGTTTCTTTTCGAGGCTTTTGAGGTCGGCGGCAGTGATGCCTGGAATGAACTTGCCGCTTCGCTCCGGTTCAGCCGGCGCATTCGCGCTGTCGAGCAGGGTGCGGCGCAGGGTGTTATTGATTACCGTCTGATAGCCGAAACCTTCGCTCTCCGCCACCGTGCGCGCCGCTTCGATAACCGCATCGTCGAGCATGATGGTGATGCGGGTCTTGCCCTTGGCGGATGCCACGGTGCCACGCTTGGCATCGCTGAAGTCGTACTGGTCTTTCATCGTTCAAGCCTTTTAGATAGTTGGCAGCGTTCTTGCTTTTGTCGAACTGAATGTCGAATGACTTCATTATGCATACTTTATATGTATAAAAAAGAGCGCGACCGCACCGCTGGTCGCCATGAACACTTCAGCCTAGCGGGATAAAAAGCACTGCCCGGCACAGATGTATTGCCGGATTTGTGGGGGATGGAAGCGCCGGGATAGAAGGTTGGGTGGCTACCTATCCATAATGTGACCGATAAGTTGTATACAACTCTATGGACATTTGTTGTGACTCTTGCATACAGTGTGCGCATAACAAAAAACCAGGGAACCCCCCACCATGAAAACGCCCCATCTTTCACACCAACGGCCCGAGGATGAAAATCTCGGGGTCGGCGCGAATATGGCTTACGGCCTGCAACATGTTCTGACCATGTATGGCGGTATCGTCGCGGTGCCACTGATCATCGGTCAGGCAGCCGGGCTGTCGCCGGCGGACATTGGTTTGTTGATTGCCGCTTCATTGTTTGCAGGGGGGCTGGCGACGTTGCTGCAAACCCTGGGAGTGCCGTTTTTCGGATGTCAGTTGCCGCTGGTGCAGGGTGTTTCGTTCTCGGGTGTGGCGACGATGGTGGCCATCGTCAGCAGCGGCGGGGAGGGTGGCTTTCAGTCAGTCCTTGGCGCGGTGATAGCGGCCTCGCTGATCGGATTATTGATAACCCCGGTGTTCTCGCGAATCACCAAATTCTTCCCGCCATTGGTGACCGGCATTGTGATCACCACCATCGGCCTGACGCTGATGCCGGTGGCCGCACGCTGGGCGATGGGCGGCAACAGCCACGCCGATAACTTCGGCAGCATGGAAAACATCGGTCTGGCGGCTCTGACGCTGGTGCTGGTGTTGCTGCTGAGCAAAATCGGCAGCTCGACCATCTCGCGTCTGTCGATCCTGTTGGCCATGGTAATCGGCACGGTGGTGGCGGTGTTCCTTGGCATGGCGGATTTCTCCACCGTGACTCAGGGCCCGATGTTCGGTTTCCCAACCCCATTCCACTTCGGCATGCCGACGTTCCACTTCGCTGCGATCCTGTCGATGTGCATCGTGGTCATGGTGACGCTGGTCGAGACTTCGGCGGACATTCTGGCGGTCGGTGAAATCATCGACACCAAGGTTGACTCCAAGCGTCTGGGCAACGGTCTGCGAGCGGACATGCTGTCGAGCATGATCGCGCCGATCTTCGGTTCCTTCACCCAAAGCGCCTTCGCCCAGAACGTCGGGCTGGTGGCGGTGACCGGGATCAAGAGCCGTTTTGTGGTGGCGACTGGTGGTGTATTCCTGGTGATTCTCGGCCTGCTGCCGTTCATGGGGCGGGTGATTGCCGCGGTGCCAACTTCGGTGCTCGGTGGTGCTGGCGTCGTGCTGTTCGGTACGGTGGCGGCGAGCGGTATTCGTACGCTGTCCAAGGTTGATTACCGTAACAACGTCAACCTGATCATCGTTGCGACCTCCATCGGTTTCGGCATGATCCCGATTGCCGCGCCGAACTTCTACGATCACTTCCCGAGCTGGTTCGCGACCATTTTCCATTCGGGCATCAGCTCGTCGGCGATCATGGCTATCGTGCTCAACCTGACGTTCAACCACTTCACGCTTGGCAACTCGAATCAACAGTCGGTGTTTGCCGAGGCGGCGGAGCGGGTGTTGCGTTATCAGGATCTGGCGGCGCTGCGTGAAGGCGACTACTTCAGCGACGGCAAACTCCACGACTGCGATGGCAATGAAGTGCCGGTGGTCGAGGTGGATACTGATCACGGGCACGGTGCGCCGAAGGCTCATGCGAAGAGCAGTGAGCATGTCTGACGCTTGTACTGAGTGAAAGAAGGCCGATCTGCAGGAATGCAGATCGGCCTTTTTCATTGGTGAAGATCAAAAGATCGCAGCGTGCCGCAGCTCCTACCCTGGAATGCATCCCTAGACGCTGCGGCGTTCTTTTGATTTTTAAGGCGCGCACAAAAAAGCCCCTGAATCTTTCGATTCAGGGGCTTTGAATTTGGCTCCACAACCTGGACTCGAACCAGGGACCCAGTGATTAACAGTCACTTGCTCTACCAACTGAGCTATTGCGGAATTGGTGCGTATGTTACTGATTCAAAAAGAGAAGTCAAGCATCAGTTATAAAATTGATTGATTCGGCAGGACGAGCGGAGGTTTGTCAGTGATTGGCGGTTACCAGAAACGTCCCGGAGGTCTACCATGGCCGCCCGGAAGTGGTAACACGCGCTCCCGACCATTCGCCGAAAAGGTAAGCGCCATGAACCACTTGTCCCAGATCGTTCGCAACATCGAGGTGTTCGCATGAGCATCGCGCAAATCAGCCTGCCGAAAGGGGTAGGGCCGCACGCCGAAAAACTCTTCGATGCGATCACTCAGGCCAGCACCGCTGAGGAATTGAATCGTGCCGGTGGCAAGGCCGAAGGTTTTGTCCTTGGCCTCGAAAGCGCCAAGGCGATCAAAAGCCAGGTCGCCGAATCGCTTTACGTCGCCTATGACGACGCCGCCAGCCAGCGTGCGACGGAACTGGCTTAACCGCCGAACGTCACGGTACCCAGCATCAACTTGGCGTACAGCAGGGTCGCGCCCAGCTGTACCAGCCACAGCGCCAGTCCGCCAAGAAACACGCCGGCCGCCACTTGCAGCACCAGGCTATTGCCACGCTTGGCCGCTGTGCGGGGGATGAAATCATCCAGGTCATCACGGTTGGCGCGCAGGTCATCGTTTTTCATGTTGGATCTCATAAATTCTGAAATGTACTCATAACCTGTGGGAGCGAGCTTGCTCGCGAAGGCGTCGTGTCAGTCGACAATTGAATTGAAGGGCAGACCGCTTTCGCGAGCAGGCTCGCTCCCACAGGTAAATCTGTGTGCAGTCTAGAGGGAATGTGTGGCTTCCTTCAGACAAATAAAAACGGGAAGCCCTGCGGCTTCCCGTTTTTCGTTACAGCGCGAAATCAGATGACCTGAACAATCGCATCCGTCACGGCTTTGATGTTGCTCTGGTTCAGCGCGGCGACGCAGATGCGGCCGGTGTCCAGGGCGTAGATGCCGAATTCGTTGCGCAGGCGGTGAACCTGGTCAACGGTCAGGCCGGAGTAGGAGAACATGCCGCGCTGACGACCCACGAAGCTGAAGTCGCGCTGCGGTGCTTTTTGCGCCAGCAGCGCAACCATTTGCTCGCGCATGCCGCGAATCCGCAGGCGCATTTCGGCCAGTTCGGCTTCCCACTGTGCACGCAGCTCCGGGCTGTTCAGCACGGCAGCGACGATGCTTGCACCGTGAGTCGGCGGGTTGGAGTAGTTGGTGCGGATCACGCGCTTGACCTGCGACAGCACGCGCGCGCTTTCTTCTTTCGATTCGCTGACGATGGACAGTGCACCGACGCGCTCGCCGTACAGCGAGAACGACTTGGAGAACGAACTCGATACGAAGAAAGTCAGGCCGGATTCGGCGAACAGGCGCACGGCAGCGGCGTCTTCGTCGATGCCGTCGCCAAAGCCCTGGTAGGCCATGTCGAGGAACGGTACGTGACCTTTGGCGCGAACCACGTCCAGCACGTTGTTCCAGTCAGCCGGGCTCAGATCGACGCCGGTCGGGTTGTGGCAGCACGCGTGCAGCACAACGATCGAGCCGTTCGGCAGGGCGTTGAGGTCTTCGAGCAGGCCGGCACGGTTCACATCGTGGGTAGCGGCGTCGTAATAACGGTAGTTCTGCACCGGGAAACCAGCGGTTTCGAACAGCGCGCGGTGGTTTTCCCAGCTCGGGTCGCTGATCGCCACGACGGCGTTCGGCAGCAGTTGCTTAAGGAAGTCGGCACCGATTTTCAGTGCGCCAGTACCGCCGACGGCTTGAGTGGTGATCACTCGGCCGGCGCTGATCAGTGGCGAGTCATTGCCGAACAGCAGCTTCTGCACGGCCTGGTCGTAGGCGACGATGCCGTCAATCGGCAGGTAGCCACGGGAGGCGTGCTGGGCGACGCGAATCGTTTCGGCTTCGATAACGGCGCGCAGAAGTGGAATTCGCCCCTCTTCGTTGCAGTAAACACCTACACCCAGGTTGACCTTGTCGGTCCGGGTATCGGCGTTGAATGCTTCGTTGAGGCCCAGGATTGGATCGCGGGGTGCCATTTCGACAGCGGAGAACAGGCTCATTATTACGGCGGCTCTGAATGGGAATTGGAGGGACGTGTCGCGCTCCAGCCGAATGCACTAGAGCGGTGCACAAACGGGGAGCTAGTATAGAGGCCATCAGCGAGCGATAGCGACAGGCGAAACGCCTTTTAGCGTAAGTTTTTCCGATTATTTCTTGACCGTTAGTCGATTGACTCTGTCAGAGACTTTACCGGATGTAGGACGTTTGCCTTGAAAGCCTCGGCAATCGGCTCCACATTGAACACAATCTTCGTTTTTCCCTGGATGACCTTGGCCGTTTGCGGTCATCCCCGTGGTTCTTCTGTTTGCTCGCAGAGCCGCGATCCCTGAGGTGTTTATGTCCGAATTCCAGCTAGTCACCCGCTTCGAGCCCGCTGGCGATCAGCCGGAAGCCATTCGCCAGTTGGTCGAGGGTATCGATGCCGGGCTCGCGCACCAGACGTTGCTCGGTGTGACTGGCTCGGGCAAGACCTTCAGCATCGCCAACGTGATTTCCCAGGTACAGCGTCCGACCCTGGTGCTGGCGCCCAACAAAACCCTGGCCGCGCAGTTGTACGGCGAGTTCAAGGCGTTCTTCCCGAACAACGCGGTTGAATACTTCGTTTCCTACTACGACTACTACCAGCCCGAAGCTTATGTGCCGTCCTCCGACACCTTCATCGAGAAGGATGCGTCGATCAACGACCACATTGAGCAGATGCGTCTGTCCGCGACCAAAGCGTTGCTGGAGCGCAAGGACGCGATCATCGTCACCACGGTGTCGTGCATCTATGGTCTGGGCAGCCCGGAAACCTATCTGAAGATGGTGTTGCACGTCGATCGCGGCGACAAACTCGATCAGCGCGCGCTGCTGCGACGTTTGGCCGATCTGCAATACACCCGCAACGACATGGATTTCGCCCGGGCGACGTTCCGTGTGCGTGGCGATGTGATCGATATCTATCCGGCGGAGTCCGACCTTGAGGCGATTCGCATCGAGCTGTTCGACGATGAGGTCGAGAGCATCTCGGCATTCGATCCGCTGACCGGCGAAGTCATCCGCAAGATGCCGCGCTTCACCTTCTACCCGAAGAGTCACTACGTGACGCCACGGGAAACCCTGCTCGACGCTATCGAACACATCAAGGTCGAATTGCAGGAACGCCTCGAATACCTGCGCAGCAACAACAAACTGGTGGAAGCTCAGCGTCTGGAGCAGCGCACCCGTTTCGACCTGGAAATGATCCTCGAACTGGGTTACTGCAACGGCATCGAAAACTACTCGCGCTACCTGTCCGGGCGTCCGGCCGGTGCGGCGCCACCGACGCTTTACGATTACCTGCCGGCGGATGCCTTGCTGGTGATCGATGAATCCCACGTCAGCGTGCCGCAAGTCGGCGCGATGTATAAGGGCGACCGCTCGCGCAAGGAAACCCTCGTCGAGTACGGCTTCCGTCTGCCGTCGGCGCTGGACAACCGGCCGATGCGTTTCGACGAATGGGAAGGGGTCAGTCCGCAAACCATTTTCGTCTCGGCAACGCCGGGTAACTACGAGGCCGAGCACGCCGGGCGCGTGGTCGAGCAAGTGGTGCGGCCGACC
This sequence comes from Pseudomonas sp. McL0111, assembly GCF_052567255.1. Lineage (NCBI taxonomy): Bacteria > Pseudomonadati > Pseudomonadota > Gammaproteobacteria > Pseudomonadales > Pseudomonadaceae > Pseudomonas > Pseudomonas sp. McL0111. The sequence continues at coordinate 3,729,615 of NZ_CP199585.1, forward strand.
GGTCTGGTTGACCCGCAGGTTGAGGTGCGTCCGGCGCTGACCCAGGTCGATGACTTGCTCTCGGAAATCGCCAAACGGGTGGCGGTCGAAGAACGAGTGCTGGTCACCACGCTGACCAAGCGCATGGCCGAAGACCTCACCGATTACCTCGCCGACCACGGTGTGCGCGTGCGCTATCTGCACTCGGACATCGACACGGTTGAGCGGGTCGAGATCATCCGCGACCTGCGCCTCGGTACCTTTGATGTGCTGGTGGGGATCAACCTGCTGCGTGAAGGTCTGGACATGCCGGAAGTGTCGCTGGTGGCGATTCTTGATGCCGACAAGGAAGGTTTCCTGCGTTCCGAGCGTTCGCTGATCCAGACCATCGGCCGGGCGGCGCGTAACCTCAATGGCCGGGCGATTCTGTATGCCGACCGCATGACCGGCTCGATGGAGCGGGCGATTGGCGAGACCGAACGCCGACGTGAAAAGCAGGTCGCGTTCAACCTGGCCAATGGCATCACGCCGAGAGGCGTGATCAAGGATGTCGCCGACATCATGGAAGGCGCCACGGTGCCAGGCTCGCGTAGCAAGAAGCGCAAGGGCATGGCCAAGGCTGCCGAAGAGAACGCCAAGTACGAAGCCGAACTGCGCTCACCGAGCGAGATCACCAAGCGTATTCGTGCGCTGGAAGAGAAGATGTATCAGTTGGCTCGGGATCTGGAGTTTGAAGCGGCGGCGCAGATGCGTGATGAAATTTCCAAATTGCGCGAGCGGCTTCTGGCTGTTTGATCTTTATTGCCGGGCAAGGCCTCTTCGCGAGCAAGCTCGCTCCCACATTGGATCTGTGTCGTTCACAAATCCCCTGTGGGAGCGAGCTTGCTCGCGAAGGGGCCAGTCCAGACACCGCAAAGAATCAGTGAGCTTCCCCTGCCTTAAGCCCCTGCGGCAATTTTTTGGTCAGCAAGATCGCCAACATACTCACCCCTAACGCAATCCCGACAAAGTGAAACGCATCGTTGTAGGCCATGATCAACGCCTGCTGATGCACGATTTCACTCATCTTGCCCAACGCCGCCGTGTCACTGCCGAACCTGTCGGTCATCGACGCCATCCGCTCAGCCACTTGCGGATTGGTTGGCACAATCGCTTCACGCAAGTAATCGAAGTAAGTCTTGGTGCGCGCATCCAGCAACGTCGCGAGCAGGGCGATGCCGATGGCGCCGCCAAGGTTGCGCAGGATGTTGAACAGACTCGACGCCGAGCCCGCATCCTGCGGCAGGATGTACGCGGTGGCGATCAGCGAGATGGTCACCATGATCAACGGCTGGCCCAGCGCCCGAATGATCTGGATCTGGTTGAACTGCGGCCCGGCGAAATCCGGGTTGAGCACCCCCGACGAAAAACTCGCCAGCCCGAACAGCCCGAACCCCAAAGTACACAGCCACTTCGGCGAGATGTACTTCATCAGCTTCGGCACCAGCGGAATCAGAAACAGCTGCGGCACGCCCATCCACATGATCACTTCGCCGATCTGCAAGGCGTTGTAGTTCTGGATCTGTGCCAGATACAGCGGCAACAGATAAATCGAGCCATACAACCCGACACCCATGCCCAGGCTGGAAATACTCGATAGCCCAAAGTTGCGATTGCGCAGGATGCCGAGGTTGATCAGCGGATTGGGTTTGGAAATCTGCACGATCACAAAGGTGATCAGGCTTACCAGCGCAATGCTGCCCAGGGTCACGATCAGACTCGATTCGAGCCAGTCCTTGCGGTGACCCTCTTCGAGAAATACCTGCAAGCAACCGAGTCCGATTCCCAGCGTGAGGATGCCGGTGTAGTCGGTGCTTTTGAGCAGTTCCCAGTGCGCTTCTTTCTTCTCCAGGCCGTACATCAAACCGGCGATCATGATCAGGCCGGGCGGGATGTTGATGTAGAAAATGTACTGCCAGCCCCAGTTTTCCGTGAGCCAGCCGCCGAGGGTCGGGCCGATGGAGGGCGCGAAAGTGGCGGTCATGGCAAACATCGCCATGCCCTTGGCGCGGTGATGTTCGGGGAGTTTGATCAGCGTCAGGGTGAACGCCAGCGGGATCAGCGCGCCGCCGGTGAAACCCTGCATGGCGCGAAAGATGATCATGCTTTCAAGGCTCCAGGCCATCGAGCACAGTAGCGATGAAACCAGAAACCCCAGCGAAACCCACACCGCCAGACGCCGCGCCGAGAGTAGCTGCACCAGCCACGCGGTCAGCGGGATCATGATGATTTCCGCCACCAGATACGAAGTGGAAATCCACGAGCCTTCTTCCAGCGTCGCCGACAGCGCGCCTTGAATATCCTTGAGCGAGGAGTTGGTGATCTGGATATCGAGCACCGCCATAAAGGCGCCGAGCATCACGCTCATCACCGCGATCCAGTCCCGCCGGGTCGGTTCGCCGACCGGGCGGATCAGCGAATCACCGGCCATTGTCTGGGGCGTCTTTGATATTCACGGTCGCGGTGACTGACATACCCGGACGGATCTTGCCGCGCAGCGGATTATCGGCTTTGAAGGTCAGCTTGACCGGAATCCGCTGCACGACTTTGGTGAAGTTGCCGGTGGCGTTGTCGGGCGGCAACAGGCTGAACTGCGCGCCGGATGCGGCGAACAAGCTGTCGACTCGCGCTTCGATGGGCGTGTCGGCATAAGCATCAAACACCAGTTCGGCTTTCTGTCCGGGCTGCATGTGGCCGATCTGGGTTTCCTTGAAGTTGGCCTGCACCCAAATGTCTTCGTCCGGAACTATCGACAGCAAGTACGCACCCGCCTGCACCACCTGACCGTTGCGTGCGGCACGCTGGCCGACCAGTCCGCTGATCGGTGCGTGGATTTCGCTGCGGGTCATGTTCAGTTCGGCTTGCGCGATGTCGGCGCGGGCGTTGGCGATTTGTGCGTCGAGGCGTTTGATCTCGGCGGACAGGGCGTTGACCTGTTGGCGCTGACTCTGCGCATCAGCCTGAGCCTTGGCGACTTGCGAGCGGGCAATGTGGGTGTCGGCGGAGAGCGTGGTGACCCGTTCTTCGGAAACGTAACCGGGTTTGCGCAGGGTTTCGGCGCGGGACAGGTCGATTTGCGAGCGGCCGAGGGTTGCCTGGGTGGTCGCCACTTGTGCGTCGCTGGAGGCGATCAGGCTCGATTGTTGAGTCAGTTTGCTCTGGGCTTGCAGACGCTCGGCTTCGCGTGTGGCGAGGGCGGCGTTGGCGCGATCTACCGCCAGACGGAAATCATCACCTTCGAGGCGTACCAGTAACTGGCCTTTCTCTACATGCTGGTTGTCCTGCACCAACACCTCATCGATGCGCGCGCCCAACTGGCTCGACACTCGGGTGATCTCGCCCTGGACATAGGCATTGTCGGTGCTTTCATAAAAGCGCCCCTTGAAGAACCAATGGGCGAAGAAGCCCCCGGCAATCAGCAGGACGAGCAGCAGGAAGATGAACAGGCGGCGCTTGAGTTGGGCTGGCATGAGGCAAACTGTAGTCGAGAAATTGTAAGGAAAGTTATCAGCAGGCGAATCTGGCATACAGCCGATAAACGGTAAATGCCAAAGGCTGATATTCGGTCATTCACCACGGCCAACGGGCGTTACAGGCGCAATCTTGGCTTAAATGCCCTGTCTGCTGGAGCGGGGCGGGGCTCGCCTGTTACCATTCGCGGCTTGATCGTTTTGCTTTTCATCTTTTTCGAGACATGCCATGACCACCGTCCGCACTCGCATCGCGCCATCGCCTACCGGGGACCCCCACGTAGGTACCGCTTACATCGCATTGTTCAACTACTGCTTTGCCAAGCAGCATGGCGGTGAGTTCATCCTGCGCATCGAAGACACCGATCAGTTGCGCTCGACCCGCGAGTCGGAACAACAGATCTTCGACGCCCTGCGCTGGTTGGGCATCGACTGGAGCGAAGGCCCGGATGTCGGCGGCCCGCACGGTCCTTATCGCCAGAGCGAGCGCGGCGATATCTATCAGAAGTATTGCCAGCAACTGGTTGAAATGGGTCACGCGTTCCCGTGCTTCTGCACTGCCGAAGAACTGGACCAGATGCGCGCCGAGCAGATGGCTCGCGGCGAAACCCCGCGTTACGACGGCCGTGCGCTGTTGCTGTCGAAAGAAGAAGTCGTTGCCCGTCTGGCCGCTGGCGAACCGCACGTGATCCGCATGAAAGTGCCGACCGAAGGCGTTTGCGTGGTCCCGGACATGCTGCGTGGCGATGTCGAGATCCCGTGGGATCGCATGGACATGCAAGTGTTGATGAAGACCGACGGCCTGCCGACGTACTTCCTCGCCAACGTGGTCGACGACCACCTGATGGGCATCACCCACGTACTGCGTGGCGAAGAATGGCTGCCATCGGCGCCAAAACTGATTCTGCTGTACGAATACTTCGGCTGGGAACAACCGGAGCTGTGCTACATGCCGCTGCTGCGTAACCCGGACAAGAGCAAACTGTCCAAGCGCAAGAACCCGACCTCGGTGACGTTCTACGAGCGCATGGGTTTCATGCCGGAAGCGATGCTCAACTATTTGGGCCGCATGGGCTGGTCGATGCCGGACGAACGCGAGAAGTTCTCGCTGCAGGAAATGGTCGACAACTTCGATCTCAAGCGCGTGTCCCTCGGCGGGCCGATCTTCGACGTCGAGAAGCTGTCGTGGCTCAACGGCCAGTGGCTGCGTGATCTGCCAGTGGAAGAGTTCGCCAGCCGCTTGCAGACCTGGGCGCTGAATCCCGAGTACATGATGAAGATCGCGCCGCACGTTCAGGGTCGCGTTGAAACCTTCAGTCAGGTTGCACCGCTGGCCGGGTTCTTCTTTGCCGGTGGCGTCAATCCGGATGCCAAGCTGTTCGAATCGAAAAAGCTCTCGGGTGATCAGGTTCGTCAGTTGATGCAGTTGATCCTGTGGAAGCTGGAAAGCCTGCGTCAGTGGGAGAAGGACAGCATCACCTCGACGATTCAAGCCGTGGTCGAATCGCTGGAGTTGAAACTGCGTGACGCGATGCCGCTGATGTTTGCTGCAATCACTGGTCAGGCAAGTTCGGTGTCGGTGCTGGATGCGATGGAAATTCTCGGCCCGGATCTGACGCGCTTCCGTCTGCGTCAGGCGATTGATCTGCTGGGCGGCGTGTCGAAGAAAGAAAACAAAGAGTGGGAAAAACTGTTGGGCGCTATCGCCTGACCACGTTTGTCTTTGTTGGATCTGCCGGAGGCTGCGATCTTTTGATCCTGCCCTTCGGCGTTTCTCCCCGATTTACGGGGGGAAGGGTGGTAAGTGATTGTAATGACGGCAAAAAACTTTGAATTATTTCAAAAATAAGTTTGACAGCCTTTTGATGCGCCATTAAGATTCGCCCCGTCCTCAGCGATGACATCAACGATGAGGGGCTATAGCTCAGCTGGGAGAGCGCCTGCATGGCATGCAGGAGGTCAACGGTTCGATCCCGTTTAGCTCCACCAATTTACACTTCGAAGCCTGGCCACACCGGCTTCGAAGCGATCAACACTCAGTGTTGATCAGTTGTATAGAAGGGTTTGCGTCCCCTTCGTCTAGTGGCCTAGGACACCGCCCTTTCACGGCGGTAACAGGGGTTCGAGTCCCCTAGGGGACGCCAGTTTTACAGAAGTGATGTTGCAAGATGTCACTCCGCCGCGAGGCGAAAAATCCGGGGCTTTAGCTCAGCTGGGAGAGCGCCTGCATGGCATGCAGGAGGTCAGCGGTTCGATCCCGCTAAGCTCCACCAATTTTACAAGTTCAAGGTCTGGCCACACCGGCCTTGAATCGATCAGCTCTCAGCACTGATCAGTTGTATAGAAGGGTTTGTGTCCCCTTCGTCTAGTGGCCTAGGACACCGCCCTTTCACGGCGGTAACAGGGGTTCGAGTCCCCTAGGGGACGCCACGATTACCCGCTCTGCGGGATTTATAAGGGTCATTCAATTATTGAATGGCCCTTTTGTTTGTCTGGCGTTTGGCCAAATCTCCTTTTTCCTTACACTGTGCTTCAGACCAGCGGTCATATCCTTGACTTGCGGAATATTATTATGCGAATAATATTCTAGTCGTAATATTCGGAGGCAACGATGAACGATAAAAAAGCTCAAACCCGCGAACGCATTCTCAAGGCAGCCAGTGCCGCGCTTATCCAGCGTGGCCCGGCCGACCCGAGCGTGGGCGAAGTGATGGGCGCAGCCGGCCTGACTGTCGGTGGCTTCTATGCGCACTTCGAAAGCAAGGACGCAATGATGCTGGAGGCATTCAAGCAATTGCTCGGCCGCCGACGCGACCTGATTGCCGACATGGACTCCGAGCTGACCGGCGAAGAACGTCGCGCACTGGTGGCTGCGTTCTACCTGTCGCGCAAACACCGCGATTCCAGCGAGTCGGCTTGCCCGATTCCGGCTTCGATTGGTGAGTTGGGCCGCTTGCCGGAGTCATTCCGTATCGCGTTGAACGAACACCTGGAACTGATGGTTGCGCAGTTGGCGGCCAGTCCTGAAGACACCGACAAAGCGCTGGCCGATGTCGCCTTGATGGTCGGCGGTCTGGCGTTGGCCAGGGCGCTGGGTCCGGGTGATTTATCCGATCGATTGCTGCGCGCCGCCAAGTCGGCAGTGCGTTGACCTGAAGGCGGCACGCCTGAGGAATTAGCGATGAGCACGTTGAAGTGGGTTCGCGGCGTTAATGGCACCTTGGGCTGGTTTGCACCAAAACTGGTGGCAAGCAAAATGCGGTTGGCATTCATGACGCCGCGTTCGCTGCCCCTGCGGGACTGGGAATTGCCGCTGCTGGCCAGTTCCGAGCGCATCACTTTGCGATTTGGCTTGTCGGCATTGCGCTGGGGGCAGGGCCCGGCCGTGTTGCTGATGCACGGTTGGGAAGGGCGGCCCACGCAGTTCGCCGCACTGATCAACGCGTTGGTCGAGGCCGGTTACACGGTCGTTGCGCTTGATGGCCCGGCCCACGGTCGTTCGCCGGGGCGTGAGGCCAATGTGGTGCTGTTCGCCCGCGCCATGCTTGAAGCCGCCGCCGAGTTGCCGCCGCTGCAAGCAGTCATCGGTCACTCGATGGGCGGCGCCAGCGCGATGCTCGCCGTACAGTTGGGCCTGCGCACCGAAACGCTGGTGAGCATTGCTGCCCCGGCACGCATTCTCGGGGTGCTGCGTGGTTTTGCCCGTTACATGGGGATGCCGCCGCCAGCACGTTCCGCGTTCATCCGTCAGGTCGAGAAAGATGTCGGCATGCGCGCTGCCACGCTGGATGTCGCGCACTATCAACTGGATATGCCCGGTCTGATCGTGCATGCCGAGGACGACAACTTCGTTTCGGTCAAAGAATCGCAACTGATCCACGAATCCTGGTTCGACAGCCGTCTGCTGCGTCTGGAAAGCGGCGGTCATCAACGTGTGCTGGCTGACTCTCGGTTGATTGATGGGGTGTTATCACTGCTGGCCGGTCGCAGCCTGCAGACGCGCCAATCGGCGTAGGCATCCGTTACACTGCCCCGGTTGATTAATTTGACCGGGAGTGGGGCATGGGCTGGGATCGGGCAACGCCGTTTACCATTGATCTTGAAGTAGGCGCCGAAGACATCGACGGGCTCGGGCACGCGAACAACGCGGTGTACGTGACCTGGCTTGAACGCTGCGCCTGGCGCCACTCGCAGCGGCTGGGTCTGGATCTGGTCGAGTACCGGCGTCTGGATCGGGCGATGGCCGTGGTGCGTCACGAAATCGATTATCTGGCGGCCGCCTACGAAGGCGATGAGCTGCAATTGGCGACCTGGATCGTCGATTGGGATCAGCGCCTGAAAATGACCCGGCACTTCCAGTTGATCCGCCCAAGCGACAACACCACCCTGTTGCGCGCGCAGACCACGTTCGTCTGCATTGAACTGTCCACCGGCAAGCCCAAGCGCATGCCTGCCGAATTCATCGAAGGCTACGGCCCGGCGATCCTCGCCTGACACAACCCCACTGTAGGAGCTGCCGAAGGCTGCGATCTTTTGATCTTGTCTTTTAAAAACAAAGTCAAAAGATCGCAGCCTTCGGCAGCTCCTACACGGGCTACAGTAAACCCGGTAAACTGCCGCACGTTTTTTCCTCAAGTAGTGTTTTCCCCATGCAAATTGCTCTGGCGCCCATGGAGGGGTTGGTCGACGACATCCTGCGCGACGTGCTGACCCGTGTCGGCGGTATCGATTGGTGCGTGACCGAATTCATCCGCGTCAACGATCAGTTGCTCACGCCGGCCTATTTCCACAAGTTCGGTCCCGAACTGCTGAACGGCGCCCGCACCGCTTCCGGTGTGCCGCTGCGTGTGCAATTGCTGGGGTCTGACCCGGTGTGTCTGGCGGAAAACGCCGCGCTGGCCTGCGAACTCGGCTCCCAAGTGATCGACCTGAACTTCGGCTGCCCGGCCAAGACCGTCAACAAGTCCCGTGGCGGCGCGGTTCTGCTCAAGGAGCCGGAACTGCTCAACCAGATCGTCGAACACGTCCGGCGTGCCGTACCGGCGCACATTCCGGTGACCGCGAAGATGCGTCTTGGCTTCGACAGCCCGGATGGCTCGCTGGTGTGCGCCACGGCGTTGGCTGAGGGCGGTGCCGAGCACATCGTCGTACACGCACGGACCAAAGTTGACGGCTACAAACCACCAGCGCATTGGGAATGGATTCCACGCGTGCAGGACGTGGTCAAGGTGCCGGTGTTTGCCAATGGCGATATCTGGAGCGTCGAAGACTGGCGTCGTTGCCGCGAAATCAGCGGGGTTGAAGACATCATGCTTGGCCGTGGCCTGGTTTCGCGCCCGGATCTGGCCCGGCAAATCGCTGCCGCACGGGCCGGCGAGGAAGTGGTTGAGATGACCTGGGCCGAACTGCTGCCGCTGATCCAGGACTTCTGGCTGCAAGCCAAGGCGCAAATGACTGCGCGTCAGTCGCCAGGTCGTTTGAAGCAATGGCTGGCCATGTTGACGCGCAATTATCCTGAGGCGACAGAGCTGTTCACCGTCCTGCGCCGTGAGACCGAGCCGGATCACGTCTCGCGTTTATTGGGTCTGCCGGTCGCTGAGGCGGCCTGAAAAAAATCTCGAAATAATCTCTTGAAATGCAATCAGCGGTCCCTATCTAAGGGTTACGCGATGCCGAATTCGGGTCGCGGAGATAAAAAACTTGCTGATTGTTTTCAGGAGATTTGAACCATGAGTACTGCATTTTCCCTCGCGCCACTGTTCCGTTCCTCGGTTGGTTTCGACCGCTTCAATGACCTGTTCGAAACCGCCCTGCGCAACGAACCAGGCAGCACCTACCCACCTTACAACGTTGAAAAACACGGTGACGATCAATACCGCATCGTCGTGGCGGCGGCCGGTTTCCAGGAAGAAGACCTGGAACTGCAAGTCGAGAAAGGTGTGCTGACCATCAGTGGCGGCAAACGTGATGCCAGCGAAGGCGTGACGTTCTTGCATCAGGGCATTGCCCAGCGTGCATTCAAGCTGTCCTTCCGTCTGGCCGATCACATCGAGATCAAGGCTGCGGATCTGAGCAATGGTCTGCTGAGCATCGACCTGTTGCGGGTGATCCCGGAAGAGGCGAAAGCCAAACGCATCCCGATCAACGGGACGCAGAAGCCGGTTCTGCAATAAGGCCGAGCAATGAAAAGGGGCGCCATCTGGCGCCCCTTTTTTGTGCCCGTCATCCGAGCATGTCTTTCAGATTATCCAGCGCCACCGGCCGGCTATGCAGATAACCCTGATACAAATGGCAGCCCAAGCCTTGCAGAAACGCCAACTGTTCTGGCGTTTCTACACCCTCGGCAATCACTTCCAGTTCCAGGCTGCGGGCCATGGCGACGATTGCGCGGATGATTTCTGCGTCGTTGGGATCGGTAGTCGCATCGCGGATAAATGACTGGTCGATTTTCAGCGTGTCCACCGGCAGGCGCTTGAGGTAGGTCAGTGACGAGTAACCGGTGCCGAAGTCATCCATGGCGAAGCTGACGCCAAGTTTTTTCAGGCGGCGCATTTTGCTGATGGTGTCTTCCAGATTCTGGATGACGATGCCTTCGGTGATTTCCAGTTTCAGTAGCGAGCAGGGCAGGCCGTGGCTGGTCATGCTGCGTTCGATGCGCTCGACGAAGTCGTTCTGGCGGAACTGTCTAGGGCTGATATTGACGCACAGGCTGAAGTTGTAAGGGTCGATCAAGTCAGCGGCGATCAGTTGTTTGAACGCCTCGCAGGCCTCGTCGAGAATCCACGTGCCGACTTCCAGAATCAGGCCGCTGTCCTCCAGCACCTTGATGAACTCCGTGGGCGATTGCGCGCCGAGTTCCGGGTGATTCCAGCGCACCAGTGCTTCGGCGCCGATGATGCGATTGTCCCGGGCGTCGATTTGCGGCTGGTAATGCACTTTGAATTCGCCGCGGGACAGCGCCAGACGCAAGTCGGTCTCCATGCGCAGCCGCTCGCTCGCCGCTTTCTGCATGGTGTTGTGGTACATCTGCGTGGTGTTGCGCCCGGAATCCTTGGCCCGGTACAGCGCAATGTCGGCGCGCTTGAGCAGGTCGGTCGGGGTCGAGCCGTGATCCGGAATCAACGCCACACCGATACTCGGCGTCACTTGCAGGCGCTGGCCGTCGAGGAACATCGGTTCCGACAGCAGCTCCCGAATGGTGTCGGCCAATTCTCGCACTTGCACGCTGACCTCGTTGCGCGTGCCTTCCAGCCCGCTGAGCAAGACCACGAACTCATCGCCACCGAGACGGGCGACGGTGTCCTCCATGCGTACGCTGGCTTCAAGTCGCGCGGTGATGATTTTCAGCACGGTGTCGCCGACCGGATGGCCCAGCGAGTCGTTGATGTGTTTGAAGTGATCCAGATCGAGAAACAACAGCGCACCGCGCAGGTTATGGCGCTTGAGCAAAGCGATTTGCTGGCTCAGGCGATCCATCAGCAGGGCGCGGTTGGGCAGGTTGGTCAGCGGGTCGTGATAAGCCAGATGGCGGATCTGCGCTTCGGCGTTTTTCAGCAGGCTGACATCCCGTGCGGTCAGCAGCAGGCACGCGGTTTCATTGAGGGTGATTGGTTCGACCGAGACCTCGACCGTCAGCAACTCCCCGCGCTTGTTACGTCCGAGCATTTCCTGATGGTGTACACGGCCCTTGATCTGCAATTCGGCGAGCAGTGCCGAGCGCTGTTTTTCTTCGGCCCAGATACCGACCTGATACACGGTTTTGCCGACCACTTCTTCAGCGCGATAACCGGTGAGGCGACAGAAGCCGTCGTTGACCTCCAGATAGCGCCCGGTGTCGCGTTCGGTGATGGTGATCGCGTCGGGGCTTGAGTGAAACGCTTTGGCGAATTTCTCTTCGCTGGCCTTGAGTGCCGCTTCCGAACGTTGCTGCTGGGTGATATCGCGCAGGGTGGTGACGATGCACGGTTGATTGCCGACGCTGATCTGCCGGCTGGAAATCACGCACGTCAGCGACTGGCCGTCCTTGTGCTGGACGATGATCGCCACGTTGCTCAAGCCTTGTTCGCGGATTACCCGTTCAATGCGCTGCAGACTTTTCGCCGAAGCGTCCCACAGGCCGATTTCTTCGGCGGTGTGACCGATCACGTCGGCGGCGCTCCAGCCGAAGGTCTGGGTGAAACTGGAGTTGATCTCGATGAATTCGCCGCTGTCCTGACGCGTGACGCAGATCGGGTCGGGGCTGACCTGGAACAGCGTGGCGAATTTCTCTTCCGAAGCCACCAGCCGTTGTTCGCGTTCGACCTGCTCAGTGATGTCGAGCAAGGTGCCGGCCATGCGCAGCGGCACGCCGTTATCGTCGCGATAGAGACGAGCGCGGCTTTCCAGATAACGGGAGCTGCCGTCCGCCAGTTGAACCCGGTACGTCAGCTGATAATTGCCTGCTGGCCCTTCGCGTAGGCTGCGGTAGGCATCGCGCATGCTTTCGCGCTCTTCGCCGGGCACGCCTTCAAAAAACGCCTCGAACGACTCGTGGAACGGAATCGGCTCGAGCCCGTGCAATTGTGCGGCTCGCGCCGAGCCATAAAGCATGCCACTGGGAATGTGCCAGTCCCAGGTGCCGAGTTGCGCCGAATCCAGCGCCAGATCGAGGCGCTCCTGACTGTCTTTCAGGGCGTGTTCGGCGGCTTTGCGTTCGGTGGTGTCGAGAAACGTGCTCAGCAGATACGGCTGGCCTTCGAGTTCGACCTTCTGTGCGCTGAGGATACCGTCATGGACCTGCCCGTTACTGGCACGAAACTGCACTTCCATGCTGATCAGTTCGCCCTTGGCCTTGGTTTTCCTGACCAGTTCGGCTCGTTGTTCAGGGTGAACCCACAGGCCCAGTTCCAGCGTGGTGCGACCGATTGCGCTCTGCACCGGCCAGCCGAACAGGCTTTCGAAATACTGGTTGGCCTCGGAAATCAGGCCGTCTTCCTGGCGGGTCAGCAGGACCATGTTCGGGCACAGGTGAAACAGTGTGGCGAAACGTTTCTCCGAGCTGCTCAGCGCCTGTTCGCGTTGGCGCTGGTGGGTGATTTCGCGAATCACCCCGATCATTCGGGGGCGCCCGTGTTTGTCTGGTAGCAGGCTGCCGCTGATCTCCAGCCAATGCAGACTGCCGTCGGGCCAGCGGATGCGGTGATGCATCGCCTGTTCCAGTGGTGCACCGGCAATCACTGCGTGGAAGGCGCGAACGGTTTTCGCGCGGTCCTCAGGAGGCAACAGGTCGAGGTATTCCAGATCTTCGGGCAACGGTTGTCGCGGATCAAAGCCAAACAGCGCCTGCGTGCCCCGCGACCAGCTGATCTGACCGAGTTCGATGTCCCAGTACCAGGCGCCGAGCCGTGCGCCGTTGAGCGCGGCGAGCAATTGCGGCGCGCTCTCCCAGCTCTGCTCGGAACGTCGCGGGTCTATGGCCTGGATACGCGGCATCGGCGGAATGCGGTCAACAGATTTCGGCATTGTTCACGGCCTTGAGCTGATTTTGGCGTTGGCGCAGGGAACGGCTCTATAGGCTTAGCACAACTTAGCCGAGAGTCCCTGGCAGATCGATCTGTGCGTCCAGCAAGGCCATAAACGCCCGTGCTGCATTCGATAGCGTCCGTTCGGTGTGCAAGATATAGCCTAGCTGGCGTCGCAGATGTATGCCCGGTAAAGGTATGCGCGCTACTTGTTCGTCGAGCATCGTGCGTGGCAAAACGCTCCAGGCCAGGCCAATCGAGACCATCATCTTGATGGTTTCCAGATAGTTTGTGCTCATCGCGATGTTCGGCGTCAGGCCTTGGGCCTCGAACAGACGTTGGACAATATGGTGGGTAAAGGTGTTGCCACCGGGGAAAACCGCCGGATGATCGGCAATGTCCGCCAGACTGACGGCGCCGTTACTGATCAGCGAATGCTCGGGGGCGACCACGAAATCCAGCGGGTCGTCCCATACCGGTGTGGCTTTGACCAGTGAATGCGGCTCCGGGGCCAGGGTGATGACGGCCAGTTCTGCGCGGCCGTGGAGTATTTCTTCGTAGGCCACTTCCGAATCGAGGAACTGAATATCCAGCGCAACCTGTGGGTAGCGGCGGGTGAACTCCCTTAATAAGGGTGGCAAGCGGTGCAGGCCTATGTGGTGACTGGTCGCCAGAGTCAGACGGCCGCTGACTTCGCCGTTGAGGTTAGTCAGGGCGCGGCGGGTGTCATCCAGCACATTGAGAATCTGATAGGCCCGTGGTAGCAAGGCGCGGCCGGCCTCGGTCAGGCCGACTTCGCGGCCCAGTCGGTCGAACAGCCGTACCTTTAATTGCTGCTCCAGTCCGGCGATGCGTTTGCTGATCGCCGGTTGCGTCAGGTGCAGGCGTTCACCGGCGCCGGAGAAGCTCCCGGTCTCGGCAATCGCGATAAAAGCATTGAGGTTGGCCAGATCCATGGTGGTATTCCAGTTGGTTATCCAAAGCATAAAAAATATGAATTTGAGTTATTTAATGTAACCCCATAGGATCAGCCTCACAAGCCAAAGGGTTATTGAACTGTTCGAAGCCCGGGGCATAGAAACAAGCTGATGAGGAACCGTCTGATGGCCGGCAAAACGCTCTACGACAAGCTCTGGGATTCGCATTTGGTCAAGCAGCGCGACGATGGCTCTGCGCTGATCTACATCGACCGTCACATCATTCACGAAGTGACCTCGCCGCAAGCCTTTGAAGGCCTGCGTCTTGCCGGGCGCAAGCCTTGGCGCATCGATGCCAACATCGCGACCCCGGACCACAACGTACCGACCACCCCGGAACGCAAGGGCGGCATCGCAGCCATTGCCGACCAGGTATCGCGTTTGCAGGTTCAGACCCTCGATGACAACTGCGATGAGTACGGCATTGTCGAGTTCAAGATGAACGACATCCGCCAAGGCATCGTCCACGTCATCAGTCCGGAGCAGGGCGCGACCTTGCCGGGCATGACCGTGGTCTGCGGTGACTCGCACACCTCGACCCACGGTGCTTTCGGCGCACTGGCTCACGGTATCGGCACTTCCGAGGTCGAGCACGTGCTCGCCACGCAGTGCCTGGTCGCCAAGAAAATGAAGAACATGCTGGTCCGCGTCGAAGGCCAATTGCCGTTCGGCGTGACCGCCAAGGACATCGTTCTCGCGGTGATCGGCAAGATCGGCACCGCCGGCGGTAACGGCCATGCTATCGAGTTCGCTGGCAGCGCGATCCGCGAGTTGTCCGTTGAAGGCCGCATGACCATCTGCAACATGTCCATCGAAGCCGGTGCCCGTGTGGGCCTGGTAGCCGCCGACCAAAAGACCGTTGATTACGTCAAGGGTCGCCCGTTCGCACCGAAAGGCGCGGAATGGGACATGGCTGTCGAAGCCTGGAAAGATCTGGTAACCGACGCTGACGCTAAATTCGACACCGTGGTTGAGCTCGACGCCGCGCAGATCAAACCGCAAGTCAGCTGGGGTACTTCCCCGGAAATGGTTTTGGCGGTTGATCAGAACGTGCCGGACCCGGCCAAGGAAATGGATCTGGTCAAACGCGACTCGATCGTCCGTGCCTTGAAATACATGGGTTTGACCGCCAATCAGGCGATCACCGATATTCAGCTCGACCGCGTGTTCATTGGTTCCTGCACCAACTCGCGGATCGAAGATTTGCGCGCTGCGGCAGTCATTGCCAAGGGCCGCAAAGTCGCTTCGACGATCAAGCAGGCCATCGTCGTACCGGGTTCAGGTCTGGTGAAGGCGCAGGCCGAATCCGAAGGTCTGGACAAGATCTTCCTCGAAGCCGGTTTCGAATGGCGTGAGCCGGGTTGCTCGATGTGCCTGGCGATGAACCCGGACCGTTTGGAGTCCGGCGAGCATTGCGCCTCGACCTCCAACCGTAACTTCGAAGGCCGTCAGGGTGCCGGTGGCCGTACCCATCTCGTCAGCCCGGCCATGGCCGCAGCGGCGGCGGTGAACGGTCGTTTCATCGACGTTCGTGAATTGATTTAAGGAGCGCAGCATGAAAGCTTTCACCCAGCACACTGGTCTTGTCGCGCCTTTGGATCGTGCCAACGTCGATACCGATCAGATCATTCCAAAGCAGTTCTTGAAGTCGATCAAACGCACCGGTTTCGGCCCGAACCTGTTCGACGAGTGGCGTTACCTGGATGTCGGGCAACCGTATCAGGACAACTCCAAGCGTCCGTTGAACAAGGATTTCGTGCTCAACGCCGAGCGTTACCAAGGCGCCAGCGTGTTGCTGGCCCGCGAGAACTTCGGTTGCGGCTCCAGCCGTGAACACGCGCCGTGGGCGCTGGAAGAGTACGGTTTCCGCAGCATCATCGCGCCGAGCTACGCCGACATCTTCTTCAACAACAGCTTCAAGAACGGCTTGTTGCCGATCATCTTGAGCGACGCTGAAGTCGATGAATTGTTCAAGCAGGTTGAGGCCGAGCCGGGCTATCAATTGCAGGTCGATTTGCACGCGCAAACCGTGACCCGTCCGGATGGCAAGGTCTACAGCTTCGAGATCGACGCGTTCCGCAAGCACTGCCTGCTCAATGGCCTGGACGATATCGGCCTGACCTTGCAGGACGGCGATGCGATTGCCACGTTTGAGGCCAAGCACCGCGTGAGCCAGCCGTGGTTGTTCCGCGACGCGTGATTGATTCGATATTGCTGTAGTCCTCTCTGGCCTCATCGCTAGCAGGCTAGCTCCCACAGGGATTTGTGTACGCCATGGATCCAATGTGGGAGCTAGCCCGCTAGCGATGTCAGCAGTCGAAACACCCCAAGACTCACCTTAGAAAGGAAGTCCCCATGACCAGCACCGCCCAGCACAGTCAGGTTGTCCAAAAGCAATTCGGTGAACAGGCCGCCGCCTACCTGAGCAGCGCCGTTCACGCTCAAGGCACCGAGTTCGCGTTGCTACAGGCTGAACTGGCAGGGCAGGGCGACGCCCGGGTGCTGGACTTGGGTTGCGGTGCCGGTCATGTGAGTTTTCATGTAGCGTCGCTGGTGAAAGAAGTGGTGGCTTACGACCTGTCGCAGCAAATGCTCGACGTGGTCGCTGTCGCCGCCCTTGATCGCGGGATCAGCAACATTTCCACGGTCAACGGTGCCGCCGAGCGTCTGCCGTTTGCCGATGGCGAGTTCGATTTCGTGTTCAGCCGTTATTCTGCGCATCACTGGAGCGACCTCGGTGTGGCGCTGCGTGAAGTGCGCCGGGTGCTGAAGCCGGGTGGCGTGGCGGCGTTCGTCGATGTGTTGTCACCGGGCAGTCCGTTGTTCGACACTTACCTGCAAAGCGTCGAAGTGCTGCGCGACACCAGCCATGTGCGCGATTATTCCGCTGGCGAGTGGTTGCGTCAGGTCAGTGAAGCGGGTTTGCATGTCCGCAGCACCACGCGTCAGCGCCTGCGTCTGGAGTACACCAGTTGGGTCGAGCGCATGCGCACACCCGAAGTGATGCGTGCGGCAATCCGCGAATTGCAGCGCTCGATGGGCAATGAAGTACGCGAATATTTTGAGATTGATGCCGACGGTTCGTTCAGTACAGATGTGATCGTACTGATGGCTGAGCGATAAGAATTTTTCCGGGAGTGCCAGTAAGCGGCGCACCGACTGAAGACACGAGGAAAGCATGAGCAAGCAGATTCTGATTCTCCCAGGTGACGGTATTGGTCCGGAAATCATGGCCGAAGCGGTCAAGGTGCTGGAACTGGCCAACGACAAGTACAGCCTGGACTTCGAGCTGAGCCATGACGTGATCGGTGGCGCGGCCATCGACAAGCACGGCGTGCCGCTGGCCGACGAAACCCTCGACCGCGCCCGCGCTGCCGATGCTGTGCTGCTGGGCGCCGTTGGCGGCCCGAAATGGGACACCATCGAGCGTGACATCCGCCCTGAGCGCGGCCTGCTGAAGATTCGTGCGCAACTTGGCCTGTTCGGCAACCTGCGTCCGGCAATCCTCTATCCGCAACTGGCCGATGCTTCCAGCCTGAAGCCGGAAATCGTTGCCGGTCTGGACATCCTGATCGTGCGTGAGCTGACCGGTGGCATCTACTTCGGCGCGCCACGCGGTACGCGTACTCTGGAAAACGGCGAGCGTCAGTCCTACGACACGCTGCCGTACAGCGAAAGCGAAATCCGCCGCATCGCCCGTGTCGGTTTCGACATGGCCATGGTGCGTGGCAAGAAGCTCTGCTCGGTGGACAAGGCCAACGTGCTGGCGTCCAGCCAGTTGTGGCGTGAAATCGTCGAAGAAGTGGCCAAGGATTACCCGCAGGTCGAACTGAGCCACATGTACGTCGACAACGCTGCCATGCAACTGGTGCGTGCGCCGAAGCAGTTCGACGTAATCGTCACCGACAACCTGTTCGGCGACATCCTGTCCGACCAGGCGTCGATGCTCACCGGTTCCATCGGCATGCTGCCGTCGGCCTCGCTGGACACTAACAACAAGGGCATGTACGAGCCTTGCCACGGTTCGGCGCCAGACATTGCAGGCCTTGGCATTGCCAACCCGCTGGCGACCATTTTGTCGGTGTCGATGATGCTGCGTTACAGCTTCAATCAGCAGGCTGCCGCCGATGCCATCGAAAAAGCCGTCAGCCTGGTGCTGGATCAGGGCTTGCGCACCGGCGACATTCTGTCGGCCGGTTGCACTAAAGTCGGTACGCAGGAAATGGGCGACGCAGTAGTCGCCGCGCTGCGGAATCTGTAATCTCTCGGGCCCGCTGCGAAATTCAATACAAAGCAGCGGCCCACTTTTCAAGAAGGTGTAGTTGCGATGAAACGTGTAGGTCTGATCGGTTGGCGCGGTATGGTCGGTTCCGTGCTCATGCAGCGGATGCTGGAAGAGCAGGATTTCGATCTTATCGAGCCGGTGTTTTTCACCACTTCCAATGTCGGTGGCCAAGGCCCGTCCGTGGGTAAGGACATTGCTCCGCTCAAGGACGCGTACAACATTGAAGAGCTGAAGACGCTCGACGTGATTCTGACCTGCCAGGGTGGCGACTACACCAGCGAAGTGTTCCCCAAGCTGCGCGAAGCCGGCTGGCAGGGTTACTGGATCGACGCGGCTTCCAGCCTGCGCATGAACGATGACGCGGTCATCATTCTTGATCCGGTCAACCGCAAGGTCATCGACCAGCAGCTCGATGCGGGCACCAAGAATTACATCGGCGGCAACTGCACCGTCAGCCTGATGCTGATGGGCCTGGGCGGTCTGTTCGAAGCAGGTCTGGTCGAGTGGATGAGCGCCATGACTTATCAGGCGGCATCCGGTGCCGGCGCGCAGAACATGCGTGAACTGATCAAGCAGATGGGCGCGACCCACGCCGCTGTTGCTGATCAACTGGCCGACCCGGCCAGCGCGATCCTCGACATCGACCGTCGTGTGGCTGAAGCCATGCGCAGTGAAGCGTACCCGACCGAAAACTTCGGTGTACCGCTGGCCGGCAGCCTGATCCCGTGGATCGACAAAGAACTGCCGAACGGCCAGAGCCGCGAAGAGTGGAAGGCCCAGGCCGAGACCAACAAGATCCTCGGTCGCTTCAAGAGCCCGATCCCGGTCGATGGTATCTGCGTGCGCATCGGCGCCATGCGTTGCCACAGCCAGGCGCTGACCATCAAGCTGAACAAAGACGTGCCGATTGCCGACATCGAAGGGCTGATCAGCCAGCACAACCCTTGGGTCAAACTGGTGCCAAACCAGCGCGAAATCAGCATGCAGGAGCTGAGCCCGACCAAGGTTACCGGCACCCTGAATGTTCCGGTTGGCCGTCTGCGCAAGCTGAACATGGGTACTCAGTACCTCGGCGCCTTCACCGTCGGCGACCAACTGCTGTGGGGCGCGGCCGAACCGCTGCGTCGCATGCTGCGGATTCTGCTTGAGCGTTGATCGATTGAAACTGTGAAAGAACCCGTGCCTTGCAACAGGTGCGGGTTTTTTTATGCCTGAGGTTTCTCGGTTGTCAGGTCTGGCCTCATCGCGAGCAGGCTCACTCCTACAATGGTCGGTGTGAAGCAAGTTTTGGTGTGCAACCCCACCCCTATAGGAGTGAGCCTGCTCGCGATAGGCCGGTACAGGCGCCGCAAATCCCGGACAGAAATTGCCTGTGCGCCACTCACCCGGTAAAGTGCCGCTCCCCCCGTTTCGCCAGAGGCCGCACCATGACCCAGACCCTAGATATTGCCGTAATCGGCGCCACCGGTACTGTCGGCGAAACCCTCGTACAGATTCTCGAAGAGCGCAACTTCCCGGTCGGCAATCTGCACCTGCTTGCCAGTAGCGAATCCGCCGGCAGTTCGGTGCTGTTTCGCAACAAGAACGTGCGCGTGCGTGAGGTCGACGAGTTCGATTTCAGCAAGGTCAAACTGGTGTTCTTCGCCGCTGGCCCGGCCATCACTTTGAGCTATGCGGCACGCGCCCACGCTGCCGGTTGCTCGCTGATCGACTTGTCCGGCGCCTTGCCGGCCGATCAGGCGCCGCAAGTGGTGCCGGAGGCCAACGTTGATGTGCTGGCCAATCTGAAAGCGCCGTTCCAGGTCAGCAGCCCAAGCCCGTCGGCCACCACACTAGCCGTCGTGCTGGCGCCGTTGCTCGATCTGATCGATCTGCAATACGTCAATGTCAGCGCCAATCTGGCCGTTTCCGCTCAGGGCCGTGAAGCCGTTGCCGAGCTGGCGCGCCAGACCGCCGAGCTGCTGAACATGCGTCCGCTGGAGCCGAAATTCTTTGACCGGCAGATGGCATTCAACCTGCTGGCTCAGGTCGGTACGCCTGACGCTCACGGCCATACGCTGCTGGAAAAACGTCTGGTACGCGAGTTGCGCCAGGTGCTGGCACAGCCTTTATTAAAGATTTCCGCAACTTGCATTCAAGCGCCGGTGTTTTTTGGCGATAGCTTTAGCGTGACCTTGCAGTCAGCGAGCGCGGTCGACCTGCAAATGGTCAACGCTGCACTCGAAGATGCACCGGGGATCGAACTGGTTGAAGCCGGCGATTATCCGACTGCGGTCGGTGACGCGGTAGGGCAGGACGTGGTCTATGTCGGTCGAGTGCGCAGCGGTGTCGATGACCCGGCGGAACTTAATCTGTGGCTGACGTCAGATAATGTGCGCAAGGGTGCCGCGCTTAACGCTGTGCAGGTGGCTGAATTGTTGATAAAAGACCTGCTGTAAAAGATACTTGGCAACAATTTGTCGACTGATTCTAGGCTGGCGCTATGCTTGGCCGAAGTGCTTGACGACGTGTCACCCTCCGGGACTTTCCGGGGCATCAAAGAAATAATCGCGCGCGACACCCTGTCGTCGTCGCGCGCAATGCCTTACGGCAGCGGTTTTCACAATATTCTCGCTGGCCGAGGAACGTTCAAACAAAGGATGAGGCTATGGTTCAAGTTCGCAAACTGGTGTTAGCAATAGCGGCCGCCTCGGCGCTGTCCTCCGGTATGGCGCATGCCCTCGGGCTCGGGGAGCTGACCCTGAAGTCGACCCTGAACCAGCCGCTGGTGGCTGAAATCGAGCTGCTCGACGTCAAGGATCTCACTGCTGCCGAAGTAGTGCCGAGCCTGGCCTCGCCGGAAGATTTCGCCAAGGCCGGCGTTGATCGCCAGGCCTTCCTCAATGATCTGACGTTCACCCCTGTGCTCAATGCCAGCGGCAAAAGTGTTCTGCGCGTGACGTCGAGCAAGCCGCTGTCCGAGCCGATGGTCAAATTCCTCGTGCAGGTGATGTGGCCGAACGGCCGTCTGCTGCGCGATTACAGCGTACTGTTGGACCCGTCGAAGTTCTCGCCGCAGACCGCTGATGCCGCTGCTCAGCCTGCGCCGACCTCGACCATCACTGCGCCGACCACTGGCGCCACCCACCCGTCCCAATACACCACGACGCCACGCGATACCCTGTGGGAAATTGCGGCGAAGGCGCGTACTGGGGGATCGGTGCAGCAAACCATGCTGGCCATTCAGGCATTGAACCCGGACGCGTTCATCGACGGCAACATCAACCGGCTGAAAACCGGTCAGGTGCTGCGTCTGCCGGATGCCGTGCAAAGCGCTGCGTTGCCACAGTCGAAGGCGATTGCCGAGGTTGCGGCGCAGAACGAAGCCTGGCGTCAGGGTCGTCGTTATGCGGCCAAGCCGGGCACCGGTCAGCAGCAACTGGATGCGACCAAACGTGGCCGCAGCAATGCTGGCGCGGGGCAAAACCCGAAAGACAATCTGAGCCTGGTGTCTGCCGAAAGCGCCAAGGGCCGTGGCAAAGGCCCGGCGGGCGATGCCAAAGCCTTGAGCAACAAGTTGGCGGTGACTCAGGAAAGCCTCGACACGACTCGTCGTGACAACGAGGAACTGAAAAGCCGCATGACCGATCTGCAAAGTCAGCTGGACAAGCTGCAACGCCTGATCGAGCTGAAGAACAATCAACTGGCGAAAATGCAGGCCAATGGCCCGGGTGCCGCGCCAGGCGCCAATGCAGCCGTGTCTGCGGTGCCAGCGATTACCGCAGAGCTGGCGACTACACCGCCAGCCACTCCGGCAGAAGCCGCCGCAGCGCCGACCCCGGAATCGGCCATTGCGCCACCGGCAGAGACAACACCTGCGCCAGTGGTCGAGCCTAAGCCAGTTGTCGCTGATGACGAGAAAACCTTCAACGAGCTGCTGACCAATCCGATTCTGCTGGGTCTGGTCGGTGGCGGTGCGGTGATCCTGCTACTTCTGCTGTTGCTGCTGGCCCGTCGCCGCAAAGCTCAGCAGGAAGCCGAGAAACATCTGCGCATGGCCCGTGCCCTGTCTGAAGAACAAGAGTTCTCCGCCGAGCAGGATCTGCCGGAAAGCAGCTTCGAAGGTCTGGAAGTACCGGCAGCAAGCGTCAAGCTGTCGCCTGCGGCCGTTGCACCTGCACCTGCACCGACACCTGCTCCAGCGCCAGTAGTTGCGCCAGTTGTCATGGCTGCACCGATTGCTGCGCCATTGGTTGCGCCGTCGGCCGAACGCTCGGATGACGTGCTCGATAAAGCCCAGTCGCACATTGCTGCCGGTCGCCTGAATCAGGCAGCGGCATTGCTGGAAGAGGGCGTCAGCCTGGAGCCGCAACGCAGTGATCTGCGCCTGAAGCTGATGGAAGTCTACGGTCAGCAGGGCGACCGCGACGGTTTCGTCGGTCAGGAGCGTCAACTGGCGGCCAATGGCGACAACTTCGCCAAGGTCGAAGAGCTGAAAAGCCGCTTCCCGGCCATGGCACTGGTGGTCGCTGGTGGTCTGGCGGCGGCTGCTGTCGCTGCCGAACTCGATGCGCAGTACGTCAAGGATCTGCTGCTGGATGAGCCGGAAGCGCCAGCGCCAGTGCCTGCTCCGGTTGAAGATGATCTGGACAGCGCGTTCGACCTGAGCCTGGACGATCTCGACAACATCACTCCAGTGACGCCTGCGCCAGTAGTCGAGCCGGAAGCGCCGGTCGAACTGGACGAGTTCCCTGCTGATGACGACCTGAGCTTCGGTTCGGTGCTGCAACAGCAGACCGAGATCAAAGAGAACCTTGACGATCTGTCGGACTTCGATCTGGATCTCGATCTGGGTGCCGAGCCGGCACCTACGGTTAATCTGGACGACGATGACTTCCTGCTGGATCTCGACGAGGGCGTGAAGGATCTGTCGCCAGTCGAACCGCCGGTTGTAGCTGACGTGCCGCAGGATGATCTGGAATTGCCGGCAGATTTCGACCTGTCGCTGTCTGACGAAATGGACGCCAACCCGGCCGAGCCTGATGCGTTCGCTGCCGAGCTGGATGACGTCAACGCCGAACTGGATCGCCTGTCGCAGAGCATTGCCGAGCCAACGCCAACCTTCACTGAAGCCGATGCAGCAATGGGTGGTGATCTGGGCGAAGACGACTTCGACTTCCTCGCCGGTACCGACGAAGCGGCCACCAAGCTCGATCTGGCTCAGGCCTACATCGACATGGGTGACAGCGACGGCGCCCGTGACATCCTCAACGAAGTGTTGACCGAGGGTGACGAGAAACAGCGTGGTGAGGCCAAGGAAATGCTGTCTAACCTGGCTTGAGTCAGCGATAAGCGGTAAACAGAACGGCAGCCCATTGAGGCTGCCGTTTTTGTTTGCGCTGGATGCTGTGGTGATTGAGACATTGCCATCGCTGGCAAGCCAGCTCCCACAGGTATGGTGTTCACCGCAAAACCTGTGGGAGCTGGCTTGCCAGCGATGGCGTCGGATCAGTCAATAGAGAACCCACTGGCATCCCCGGGCAGCGGCCTTATAATGCCCGCCTTTGTAAATCAGCAGGCTGTCCCACCTTGGCAAACATAGAAAACCCAGTCGCCGAAATGGCGCCCGACGGCTTTTACCGCATCGCGCTGGGCGTCGAGTACAAAGGCTCGCGCTACAGCGGCTGGCAGCGTCAGTCCACTGGCGTAGCCACGGTGCAGGAAGCGCTGGAAAAAGCCTTGTCGAAAGTCGCCAACTCACCGATCTCGTTGCAGTGCGCCGGGCGTACCGACGCTGGCGTGCACGCTTGCGGGCAAGTGGTACATTTCGACACTAAGGTCGATCGTTCGTTGAAAGCCTGGGTAATGGGTGCCAACATCAATTTGCCCCACGACATCAGTGTCAGTTGGGCGCGGGTGATGCCGGCGCATTTTCATGCGCGGTTCAAGGCTATTGCCCGACGTTATCGCTACGTGATCTACAACGATCAGATCCGTCCGGCGCACCTCAATGAAGAAATCACCTGGAACCACCGTCCGCTGGACGCCGAGCGCATGGCCGAGGCCGCTCAGCATCTGATCGGCACCCATGATTTCAGTGCCTTCCGCGCCGGCCAGTGCCAGGCCAAGTCGCCGATCAAGCAGATGCATCACCTGCGCGTGACCCGTCACGGCAAAATGATCGTGCTCGACATCCGCGCCAACGCTTTCCTGCATCACATGGTGCGTAACATCGCCGGGGTATTGATGACCATCGGTGCGGGCGAGCGGCCCGTGGAGTGGATGAAGGAAGTGCTGGAAAGCCGCGAACGGCGTTCGGGCGGCGTCACAGCGCATCCGTACGGCCTGTATCTGGTGCAGGTCGAATACCGCGACGAATTCCCGTTGCCCGAGCGTTTTATCGGGCCACATTTCCTTACGGGTTTCTCGGAACTTGACGGCTGACGCCCTCGAACGCTTTTGCTACCATCCGGGACTTTCTCGGATTTGCCTTGGGGTTCTATCGACATGTCAGCCGTTCGCAGCAAGATTTGCGGGATTACCCGCATAGAAGATGCGTTGGCAGCCGTCGAAGCCGGAGCCGACGCCATCGGTTTCGTGTTTTACGCCAAGAGCCCGCGAGCGGTAACCGTGCAGCAGGCGCGGGCGATCATCAAGGCGTTGCCGCCGTTTGTGACCACCGTCGGCCTGTTCGTCAACGCCAGTCGCTGCGAGTTGGGGGAAATCCTCGATGCAGTGCCGCTGGACCTGTTGCAGTTTCATGGCGACGAAACCGCCGAAGAGTGCGAAGGTTGGCATCGTCCGTACATCAAGGCATTGCGGGTCAAGGCTGGCGATGACATCGCCGCCGCCTGCGATGCCTACCCAAGCGCCAGTGGCGTGCTACTCGATACTTATGTTGAAGGCGTTCCCGGCGGAACCGGCGAAGCGTTTGACTGGTCACTGATTCCGCAAGGGTTGAGCAAGCCGTTGATTCTTGCTGGCGGTCTGACCCCGGATAACGTTGCCGACGCGGTCGCGCGGGTGCGCCCGTACGCAGTGGACGTCAGCGGCGGGGTAGAGGCGAGCAAGGGCATCAAGGATCACGCGAAGATTCAAGCGTTCATCAATGCGGTGCGTAAAGGTTAGGTCGTTGCCGGATGTGACGGCTGGCAGACTGCCGCCGTCCACAGCTTGGTAGAAAAGAGGCAGCGGATTTTTGGGTTGTATGAAGGTCAGTTTCGCTGACCCGCCCATCCATCAATCATCGCCGCACACATGAATTTTAGCTGAAGGGCATACGCGGGGCCGCGAACCAGAGCGTTCGGGCCGCCGGTACTGGAGAAAGTAAGCATGAGCAACTGGTTAGTAGACAAACTGATCCCTTCGATCATGCGATCGGAAGTGAAGAAGAGCTCGGTGCCTGAAGGTCTGTGGCACAAATGCCCGTCCTGCGAGGCTGTGCTGTATCGTCCGGAGCTGGAAAAGACCCTGGATGTTTGCCCTAAATGCAACCATCACATGCGCATCGGCGCACGTGCACGCATCGACATCTTCCTTGATGCCGAAGGCCGCAACGAACTGGGCGCCGATCTGGAGCCGGTTGACCGTCTGAAATTCCGCGACGGCAAGAAGTACAAGGATCGCCTGACCGCTGCACAGAAGCAGACTGGCGAAAAAGACGCGCTGGTTTCCGTTAGCGGTACGTTGCTGGGTATGCCGGTTGTGGTTTCGGCATTCGAATTCGCCTTCATGGGCGGTTCCATGGGCGCCATCGTCGGCGAGCGCTTCGTGCGCGCCGCCAACTACGCTCTGGAAAACCGTTGCCCAATGATCTGCTTCGCTGCCTCCGGTGGTGCGCGGATGCAGGAAGCGCTGATCTCGCTGATGCAGATGGCCAAGACCTCGGCCGTACTGGCGCGTCTGCGTGAAGAAGGCATTCCGTTCATCTCGGTACTGACCGACCCGGTTTATGGTGGTGTTTCCGCCAGTCTGGCAATGCTCGGCGACGTGATCGTCGGTGAGCCGAAAGCCCTGATCGGTTTCGCCGGTCCGCGTGTTATCGAACAGACCGTGCGTGAAAAACTGCCGGAAGGCTTCCAGCGCAGCGAGTTCCTGCTGGAGCACGGCGCCATCGACATGATCGTTCATCGTCAGGAGCTGCGCCCGCGTCTGGGTAACCTGCTGGCACAAATGACCGGCAAGCCGACGCCTGTGTTCGTTGCCGCTCCTGTCGAGCCAATCGTGGTTCCACCGGTGCCTGCCAACGTATGACCGAGCGTACCCTTGGCGAGTGGCTCGCCTACCTTGAGCAGTTGCATCCGTCAGCCATCGATATGGGGCTGGAGCGTTCGCAACAGGTAGCGTCCCGCATGGGACTGGGCCAGCCGGCGCCTCGGGTGATTACGGTCACCGGCACCAATGGCAAAGGTTCGACCTGCGCGTTCGTGGCTTCGTTGCTGCGCGCGCAGGGCCTGAGCGTTGGTGTCTACAATTCTCCGCACCTGCTGCGTTATAACGAGCGGGTGCAGCTCAATGGCGTCGAAGCCACTGACGCCCAGCTGTGCCAGGCCTTCGCGGCAGTCGAGGCCGGTCGCGGCGACACTTCCCTGACTTATTTCGAAATGGGCACCCTCGCGGCGTTCTGGCTGTTTCAGCAGGCCGGCCTTGATGCGGTGGTGCTTGAAGTCGGTCTGGGCGGGCGGCTGGACACGGTCAATGTGGTGGATGCCGATATCGCGCTGGTCACCAGCATTGGCGTCGATCATGTCGATTATCTGGGCGACACCCGTGAATCCGTGGCTTACGAGAAAGCCGGGATTTTCCGTCAGGGCAAGCCTGCGCTGTGTGGCGATCTGAATCCTCCGCAACCCTTGCTCGACAAGGCGCGTGAACTGGCATGTCCGTTCTTCCTGCGCGGGCGTGATTTCGATCTCGGCATCACCGATCAGCACTGGCAATGGCGCGGCACCGATGCGCAAGGTCAGGTCGTTGAGTTGCGCGATCTGCCGTTGCTCGATCTGCCGATGGAAAACGCTGCGCTGGCGTTGCAGGCGTATCTGTTGCTCGGTTTGCCTTGGGATGCGATGCAGATTGTTGCTGCATTGCAAGCGACTCGCGTGGTCGGGCGTCTGGATCGTCGTTCGTTCGAGTGGAACGGCAAGCGTCTGAATCTGCTGCTGGATGTCGGGCATAACCCGCACGCGGCGGAGTATCTGGCGCGACGTCTGGCCATGCGGCCTCCGGTCGGCAAGCGTCTGGCAGTGTTCGGGTTGCTGGCGGACAAGGATCTGGATGGTGTTGTCAGCGAATTGAATGCTAGTGTCGAACACTGGGCTGTGGCGCCGCTGGATTCGCCGCGTGCGCGCCCGGTTGCCGAGTTGCAGGTGGCATTGCAGAACCTTGGTGCGTCGGTCACGTCATATGACAGTGTCGCGGCGGCTCTGGAAGGGCAGTGCGCCGTGGCGAGCAGCGACGACGAGATTCTGTTGTTCGGATCATTTTATTGTGTCGCCGAGGCCCTTGAATGGTTGGCCCGGCGCTCCACGGAGGAAGCGGCAAATGGCTTTGCTGGATAAAGCGTACAAGCAGCGCATGGTCGGTGCCCTGGTGCTGGTGGCACTGGCGGTGATTTTTCTGCCGATGCTGTTTTCCCGTCAGGACGAACAGCGTCAAGTGACGGTTGATGCGCCGGCCGCGCCTCAAGCTCCTGCCATGGCGCAGTTGCAAGTCGAGCCGGTTGCCGTGCCCGAGCCGCAAGCCTTGCCGCAAGAGCCGGTGCCGAGCGATGAAGAAGTTGCCGAGCAAACCGCGCCGTCGGCACTGATTGCTCCAGCTCCCGCGCCAGTCCCGGTAGCCAAGCCTGCGCCAGCAGCCAAGCCTCTTGCGGCACCGTCTCAGCCGATTGCAGCAGCAACTGCCAAACCTGACACTACACAAAGCCGCGTCGATGCGAACGGTCTGTCGGTGAGCTGGTCGGTGCAGTTGGCGAGTCTGTCGAGTCGTGCCAGCGCTGAAAGCCTGCAAAAAAGCCTGCGTAGCCAGGGCTACAACGCCTACATCCGCTCGGCGGATGGCAAGAATCGGGTATTTGTCGGGCCGCTGATCGAGCGCGCCGAAGCCGATCGTCTGCGCGATTTGCTGGGTCGCCAGCAGAACCTCAAGGGCTTTGTGGTGCGCTTTCAGCCTGAGCGTGGCTGATATCTATCAAATCGATTGAAATGCACTGACAATCGCAGCTTACCGACAGCCATGCGCTCTGCTAAAATGCGCCGCCTTATCCGTCTGTAGGCTGCACTGTGCCATTTATCTGGGTTGACTGGGCGATCGTTGCAATCATCGCCATCTCCGCATTGATCAGTTTGAGCCGCGGCTTCGTCAAGGAAGCATTATCGCTGGTGACCTGGATCATCGCAGGAGCTGTTGCCTGGATGTTCGGTGGCTCATTGTCCGAGTACCTCGCCGGATACATCGAAACCCCATCGGCTCGCGTGATCGCGGGCTGTGCCATCATGTTTGTCGCCACACTGATCGTGGGCGCAATGATCAATTATCTTATCGGCGAATTGGTTCGCGTCACCGGGCTCTCCGGGACCGACCGATTCCTTGGCATGGCCTTCGGCGCAGCGCGTGGCGTGTTGCTGGTGGTTGTGGCGGTCGGGCTGTTGAGCCTGGGGCCGGTACAGCAGGACGGCTGGTGGAAAGAATCACAGCTCGTGCCAAAATTTTTATTGGTTGCAGACTGGTCCAAAAACCTGATTCTCGGGTGGAGCAGTCAGTGGCTTGCCAGCGGTATCAGCGTACCCGCTGATCTACCGTTCAAGGAGCAACTCTTGCCGTCGGCGAAAACGCCTCAGTGAGTGTTGTTCAGTTCAGATCCATTAAGTAGGGGTTGCGTCGCATGTGTGGCATCGTCGGTATCGTCGGTAAGTCGAACGTCAATCAGGCGCTGTATGACGCGCTAACCGTGCTCCAGCACCGCGGCCAGGACGCTGCCGGTATCGTGACCAGCCATGATGGCCGGTTGTTCCTGCGCAAGGACAATGGCCTGGTGCGTGACGTGTTCCAGCAACGTCACATGCAGCGCCTGGTCGGCCATATGGGTATCGGCCACGTCCGTTACCCGACTGCCGGCAGCTCGACTTCGGCCGAGGCTCAGCCGTTTTACGTCAACTCGCCGTACGGCATCACGTTGGCGCACAACGGCAACCTGACCAACGTTGAACAGTTGGCCAAGGAGATTTACGAATCCGACCTGCGTCACGTCAACACCAACTCCGATTCGGAAGTGTTGCTCAACGTGTTCGCTCACGAGCTGGCCCAGCGCGGCAAGCTCCAGCCAACCGAAGAAGACGTGTTTGCCGCCGTCACCGACGTGCACAACCGTTGCGTTGGTGGTTATGCAGTGGTTGCGATGGTCACCGGTTACGGCATCGTCGGTTTCCGTGACCCGCACGGCATCCGTCCAATCGTGTTCGGTCAGCGTCACACCGACGAAGGCGTCGAATACATGATCGCCTCCGAAAGCGTTTCGCTGGACGTGCTCGGTTTCACCCTGATCCGCGATCTGGCACCGGGCGAAGCGGTCTACATCACTGAAGACGGCAAGCTGCACACCCGTCAGTGCGCGAACAACCCGTCGCTGACCCCGTGCATCTTCGAGCACGTTTACCTGGCGCGTCCGGATTCGATCATCGACGGCGTTTCGGTTTACAAGGCGCGTCTGCGCATGGGCGAGAAACTGGCGGAGAAAATCCTCCGTGAGCGTCCTGAGCACGATATCGACGTGGTCATCCCGATTCCGGACACCAGCCGCACCGCTGCGCTGGAACTGGCCAACCATCTGGGCGTGAAATTCCGCGAAGGTTTCGTCAAGAACCGCTACATCGGCCGTACCTTCATCATGCCGGGTCAGGCTGCACGCAAGAAGTCGGTGCGTCAGAAGCTCAACGCCATCGAGCTGGAATTCCGCGGCAAAAACGTGATGCTGGTGGACGACTCGATCGTGCGCGGCACCACGTGCAAGCAGATCATCCAGATGGCCCGTGAAGCCGGCGCGAAAAACGTCTACTTCTGCTCGGCGGCTCCGGCTGTTCGCTTCCCGAACGTTTACGGCATCGACATGCCAAGCGCTCACGAACTGATCGCACACAATCGTTCGACTCAGGACGTGGCTGATCTGATCGGCGCTGACTGGCTGATCTATCAGGATCTGCCTGACTTGATCGAAGCGGTCGGCGGCGGCAAGATCAAGATCGAGAACTTCGATTGCGCGGTGTTCGACGGCAAGTACGTGACGGGCGACGTCGACGAGGCTTACCTGAACAAGATCGAGCAGGCACGCAACGATGCCTCGAAGGTCAAGACCCAGGCGGTCAGTGCGATCATCGATCTGTACAACAACTGAGTTTCTACCGGCCCTGAGGGGCCGGTTTTGTATCTATCTTTCAAGAACAGGGCAAGGAGTGACAGCATGAGTCAGGAATGGGATGCCGGTCGACTGGACAGCGACCTTGAAGGCGTAGCGTTCGATACCCTGGCCGTACGTGCCGGTCAGCACCGTACGCCGGAAGGCGAACACGGTGATCCGATGTTCTTCACTTCCAGCTACGTGTTCCGCACCGCAGCCGATGCGGCTGCGCGGTTTGCCGGGGAAGTGCCGGGCAACGTTTACTCGCGTTACACCAACCCGACCGTGCGTGCGTTCGAAGAGCGTATTGCCGCGCTGGAAAGCGCCGAGCAAGCCGTTGCCACCGCCACCGGCATGGCCGCGATCATGGCTGTGGTGATGAGCCTGTGCAGCGCTGGTGATCACGTTTTGGTATCGCGTAGCGTGTTCGGTTCGACCATCAGCCTGTTCGAGAAGTACTTCAAGCGTTTTGGCATCGAAGTCGATTACGTTCCGCTGGCCGAACTGCCGGCCTGGGACGCAGCGATCAAGTCGAACACCAAACTGCTTTTCGTCGAGTCGCCATCCAATCCGCTGGCCGAGTTGGTCGATATCGCCGCACTGGCCGAGATCGCTCACGCCAAAGGCGCAATGCTGGTCGTCGATAACTGCTTCTGCACGCCTGCCTTGCAGCAGCCGTTGAAGCTCGGCGCGGACATCGTCGTGCACTCGGCCACCAAGTTCATCGACGGCCAGGGCCGTTGCATGGGCGGTGTGGTTGCCGGTCGCAGCGAGCAGATGAAAGAAGTTGTCGGTTTCCTGCGTACCGCCGGCCCGACGCTGAGCCCGTTCAATGCGTGGATCTTCCTCAAAGGTCTGGAAACCCTGAGCCTGCGGATGAAGGCGCATTGCGCCAACGCCCAGCAACTGGCCGAATGGCTGGAGCAGCAGGACGGGATCGAGAAAGTGCATTACGCCGGTCTCAAGAGCCATCCGCAGCACGAACTGGCCCAGCGTCAGCAGAAGGGTTTCGGTGCGGTCGTGAGCTTCGAGGTCAAGGGCGGCAAAGAAGGCGCGTGGCGCTTTATCGATGCAACCCGGCTGATTTCGATCACCGCCAACCTCGGTGACAGCAAAACCACCATCACGCATCCGAGCACCACTTCCCACGGCCGTCTGGCGCCGCAAGAGCGTGAAGCAGCGGGCATTCGTGACAGCCTGATTCGCGTTGCGGTCGGTCTGGAAGATGTCGCTGACCTGCAAGCGGATCTGGCGCGCGGTCTGGCGGCGTTGTGATCGAGTTGTCCACTCCAGGCACCGGCACCCATGGCCGCGTTGCGCTGGTCACGGGTGCCGCGCGCGGCATCGGTCTGGGAATCGCGGCGTGGCTGATCAGCGAAGGCTGGCAGGTGGTGCTGACGGATCTGGATCGAGTGCGCGGCTCGAAAGTGGCGAAGGTGCTGGGCGAAAACGCCTGGTTCATCGCCATGGACGTGGCGGATGAGGGGCAGGTCGCGCTAGGCGTCGCTGAAGTGCTGGGGCAGTTTGGTCGTCTCGATGCACTGGTGTGCAATGCGGCGATAGCTGCACCGCACAACACGACGCTGGAAAGCCTTGATCTGGCTTACTGGAATCGGGTGCTGGCAGTGAATCTCGGCGGGCCGATGCTGTTGGCCAAGCATTGCGCGCCGTACCTGCGTGCGCACAACGGGGCAATCGTCAATCTGGCCTCGACCCGTGCTGCGCAGTCGGAACCGGACACAGAGGCTTATGCAGCGAGCAAGGGTGGGTTATTGGCGCTGACTCACGCGCTGGCGATCAGCCTGGGGCCGGAAATCCGTGTCAACGCTGTCAGTCCCGGCTGGATCGATGCGCGTGATCCCTCTGTGCGTCGAGCCGAGCCATTGGCCGATGCCGATCATGCGCAGCATCCAGCGGGCAGGGTAGGGACGGTAGAGGACGTCGCAGCGATGGTGGCGTGGCTGTTGTCGCGCAATGCCGGGTTTGTCACCGGGCAGGAATTCGTTGTTGACGGTGGCATGACCAAGAAGATGATCTACTCGGATTGACACGATTTCGTCTTTTTTAGAAAAACTTCAATCCTGCTATTGACTTAGGTTCGCTACCTGCGTAAATTTCGCGGCCTCGGAGATGCAAACGGGTGATTAGCTCAGCTGGGAGAGCGTCTGCCTTACAAGCAGAATGTCGGCGGTTCGATCCCGTCATCACCCACCACTTCCGAGAAACTTGCGTAAGCAAGAGGGTAGGCTGAAATGCCTCCACCGACGCGCAGCGGTAGTTCAGTCGGTTAGAATACCGGCCTGTCACGCCGGGGGTCGCGGGTTCGAGTCCCGTCCGCTGCGCCATATTTAACGAGTCAGACATTGTCTGGTTCGAGATTGAAAAGCACCGAAGCTTTCAATCAAACGAGTTACTTGAGCGCAAGCTCAAAGCGATACGCAGCGGTAGTTCAGTCGGTTAGAATACCGGCCTGTCACGCCGGGGGTCGCGGGTTCGAGTCCCGTCCGCTGCGCCATATCTGTTTCAAGGACCACTGAACGCCTTGAAACACCGAAAGAAGCCGTTGGCTTGTTCGGATCCGATAGCAAAGACCCTGGTCGAAAGACCGGGGTTTTTTGTGTCTGAAATTTGACCTTTCCCCTATTTCCCTACTGATCGCCGACCTGAATTCCACACAGATCCCTGTAGGAGTGAGCCTGCTCGCGATAGCAATGTGTCAGCCAAATTTTCAAAAGCTGACACACCGCCATCGCGAGCAGGCTCACTCCTACAGAAGGCTCTAAATCAGGCTTTTTCAGCGATTTCCTGCGGTGCAATGTCGCAGACGTTTTATTCTTTAGTCGGATATTTGTAACTGGTTGTTTTCGGCGGGCGCAGAAATCTATAAAGTTAACCTTTCGGTCAGCTTTGCACTGTCATTACGGCTCTTGGCTTCGTCAACAAGGGCTTCTGCAAGACTCGAGATTTCCAGCAAATAACCAGAAGGGCGGACGTATAACCGCCCAGAGGATGATCCATGTCCAACCGTGAAATATCCCGGCGTTCGTTCCTTCAGAGCGGGCTGGTCGCTGGTGTGAGCGTTACGCTCACACCGCTCAGCACTCAGGCGCTGGCTGCCTTGATGGAAAACAGCGTGACCGTGCCGTCCGAGAAGTGGCTCGGCCACAACGGCAAGGCACGTCAGCGTAACGATGCCTTGTCGAAAGTCTGCGGCAGCAAGGTTTTTGCCCGCGACATCCGTTCCAAGGACATGCCGGGCTGGCCTGAGCAACAGGGCCACGCCATGTTGCTGAAAACCATCAAGGCTGACCGCATCTATGACGGCTACGACCTGTCGTGGCTAGGCGCCGACTTGCAGCCTGATCGCATCGTCACTGCTGCTGACCTGGACAAGGACGGCATCGTCTTCCCTGAGGAACACGCTCCGGACCCGTTGCTGCCGGAAGGCAAGGTGCCGATGTTCATCGGTCACCCGGTGGCGATCCTGATCTGGAACGATTTCGAGCGTTTCCGTCAGGCCAAGAACAAACTCAAATTCAATGACAAAGCGATTCGTTACGGCGCCCAGGTGCCGTTCTACGAAAGCGATCCGTACGGCAGCTTCCGCTACGTACGCGTCGGTGGCGCGACCTCGGCGGACGAAGACGAATTCGCCAGCCTCAAGGATTCGATCCTGTTCCCGATGCTGAAAAACCGTCGCCCGGTGTGGAATTCCCAGCCAAACCTGCACGGTAACCTGACCGAGCGCGGGCTGTTCTACGCCGACCGCATGAAGAAAGAAATCGATACGCCGCCAGACAACTGGCTGGTATTCGACGAGCGCTACAAAACCCCGTCGATTGAACCGGCCGCGATGGAACCGGACAACGGCAACGGTTGGTACGACCCGGCCACCAAGACCCTGCATTTCGTGGTTGCCACGCAGTGCCCGCTGGAGGCTGCGACCGAGACCGCGAAGATGATCGCGCCGTCGCGTTTTGGCCTGGCCAATCTGAACATGCATCCGGGTTACACCGTCGGTTACGGTTCCAAAGACCACAACATTTTCGTTTACTACGCGGCCCTGGCTGCGCTGTACGGCGCGGGTGTGCCAATACGTTTGGCCAACGACCGCTACGAGCAGTTCCAGAGTGGCATCAAGCGTCACCCGTTCGACATTCGCTATCAGTTGGCGGTGGACAAGAACGATTACAGCTTCAAGATTTTCCGCGCCGAAATGAGCGTCGATGGTGGCGGGCGGATCAACTACAGTCCGTCGGTAGCGGCCGTTGGCGCCACTGCGGCGCAGTCGATCTACTACATGCCGCAGAACGACTTGCAAGTCACCGCGTATCACTCGCGCGGTGTTGAAGCGGGTTCGATGCGCGGTTACGGCACGCTGCAAAGCATGGCCTCCACTGAAATGATGGTCGATGAAATCGCCAATCGTCTCGGCGTCGATGCCATCGACCTGCGTCGCAAAAACGCGCTGCGTTCGGGGATGAAAAATACCCAGGGCGCGATCCCGGCCGGTGCTCTGCGCCTGCACGAGATTCTCGACAAGGCTGCGGTCCACGAAGTCTGGAAAAACCGCGACGCGATCAAGAAGCAGCGCGAAGCCGCAGACCCGGATAACTGGTACGGCGTCGGTTTTGCCATCTGCCAGAAAGACTTCGGCACCGGTTCCGAAGCGCCGATGGCCAGTATCGAATTCACTGCCGAAGGTCGCATCACATTGCGCCACATCGGCATCGAAATCGGCACCGGCATGTCCACCTCGCAAGCTTTGGTTGTTGCTGACTTCCTCGGCAGCCCGGCGCACGAAGTGAAGACTGGCGAGACCGAATGGAAGGAAATGCAGCTGATCACCGGCGGCAATCCTTACATCATGAGCCAGGCCGAACAGGACAACTTCCTGCGTAACCCGCGCTGGGTCGGCAAACTGGCCTCGGCTTCGTCGGCGACCAACTCGGCTTACTACTTCAGCCACGCGACTCGCGAAGCGGCGCGCGTGCTGTTCAATAACGGCTTGTGGCCAGCGGCGATGGAGATCTGGCGTCAGGGCCCGTTCGGCGGTCAGGCCAACCCTTACGTGGTACGTCGCGAAGATGCGCATTGGGTGGACGGCAAACTTACCGCCAACGGCATGCAGCCGCTGACGTTCGAAGAGTTGGCCAAGCACGCTCACGAGCGTGGTCTGGTAACCGCTGCCACCGTGCACGGCTTCAACCGCTGGAGCTGGGCCGAGGCCGAGTACAGCATCGACGGCGTACGTGAGCGTCTGCCGCTCGACGGCCTGGCGGTGAAGTACGGTGACGGCGCGCCGAAGGCGAAAAAGGCGCTGATGACCACGGCTGGTTTCCACTTGCTGGATCGCCAGAACATCGCCTATCCGCCAACTCAGTTGAACAACGCGGCGGTGACTTACTACAGCCCGGTGGCGACGCTGGTCGAGCTGAAGGTCAACAAAGGTTCGGCAGAAGTCCAGGTGCTCAACCACCACTCGTGGGTCGAGTGCGGTCGGGTGCTGGTTGAAGAACTGGTCAAGGGCCAGCTCGAAGGCGGGATCGCCATGGGTATCGGCCATGCGTTGATGGAAGAGATGCCGCTGTACGAAGGCGGGCCGGGGGAGGGTGACTGGAACTTCAACCGTTATCGCCTGCCGATGGCGCGTCACGTTGCGGTGTGGAAGCAGACGTCGGAGATTCTGCCGGCATTGTCGCCAAGCGATCCGTCCAAAGGCATCGCCGAAGTGGTGATGATCCCGATTGTCGGTGCTATCGGTAACGCCGTGGCGCACGCCATCGGTAAACGTGTTCGCGATCTGCCTATCACTTCTGCACGCATCAAGGAGGCCCTCAATGGCTAACCGTCCGCTTCAACTGACCCTCAACGGTCAATCCGTCGGCCCGGTGGACATCCCTGATGACCTGCCGATGATCGACTATCTGCACGAATACAAGAACCTCACCGGTTCGCGTCTGGGCTGCGGCCAAGGCATTTGCCACGCGTGCGTGGTGATCGTCGACAACCCGGACGGCACCAGCGAAGAAGTGCGCACCTGCATCACCGGCGCGCATTACTTCGAAGGTAAAAAAGTCCGCACCATCGAAAGCCACGCCAAGCGCGACGAGAGCGGCCAGGTGACTGAGCTGAACCCGATCCAGCAGCGTTTCGTCGACGAGTTCGCCTTCCAGTGCAGCTACTGCGCGCCGGGTTTCGTCAACGCTGCGACGGTATTGGTAGAGAAGCTGCAGCGCCAGCCCATCGTCCAGAGCAAGCTGGAACAAGTCATCGAGGACAGCCTCGGTCATCACGTCTGCCGTTGCACCGGGTACGTGCGTTATTACAACGCTACCCGCAACGTGCTGACCGATCTCGGCCTGGTCAAGGAGGGTTAAGCATGAAGCTTTTATTGACCCGCCTGACCCTCGCCGTCGGGCTGGCTGCACCGGTGCTGTTCGCGCACGCTGATGATCAGGTCAAGCGCGGCGAATACCTTGCCCGTGCCGCCGACTGCATGGCTTGCCACACCGCACCGGGTGGCGCGCCGTATGCCGGCGGCCTGCCGATTGTGTCGCCGTTCGGCACGATCTACGGCACCAACATCACCCCGAGCAAAGAGCACGGCATCGGTCTGTACAACGATGACGAGTTCTTCGCAGCGCTCACCGAAGGCAAGCGTCGCGATGGTGCGAATCTGTATCCGGCGATGCCGTACACCTCGTATCACCTGATGCCGCGCGCGGATTCGGATGCGATTCACGCGTACCTGAAAACCGTCGAGCCCATCGAGCGTGCTGCGCCGGTTACCAGTCTGAGCTTTCCGTTCAACGTGCGTCTGGGCCTGATGGGCTGGAACATGATGTATGGCAAGGACGTAAAACTGGAGCCAGCCGAAGGCAAAAGTGAAGCCTGGAAACGCGGCCAGTACATGGTCGACGTTCTCGGTCACTGCGGCGAATGTCACACCCCGCGCGGCCTGCCGGGCGCGATGGAGCAGGACAAGCGCCTGACCGGCGGCATCCTCAACGGCTATCTGGCGCCAAGTCTGCTGGCCACCGATCTGGCGGCTCGCGGCTGGAATCATCAGGATCTGAGCACCTTCCTCAAGCACGGCATGAGTGCGCAAGGGACGATGTTCAACGAGATGTTCCCGGTGTTCCACAACAGCACTCAGGGCTTGAATGATCCGGATCTGGCAGCGATGGCGACTTTCCTGCTCGGCGACAAACCGCCAGCAGCAAAAGAGCTGACCGAGGTGCCGCTGGACAAGCTCAGTGCCAGTGCCCAGCGTGGCCGTCAGGAATATTTGAACGTCTGCGCCGGTTGTCACGCAGTCGGTGGCGAAGGTAAGCCGCACATCGCGGTGGCCATGCGCGGCAACACCACTTTGCGCCTGGAAGATCCGCGCAATCTGGTGCGAGTGATCGAGGACGGTATCGGCGAGCAGAAATTCGCCGGGTTCGAACACATGCAACCGATGCCGGGTTTTGCCGACAAGCTTAATCCTGAACAACTGACCGATCTGCTGAACTATCTGCGTCAGGGTTGGGGTGGTCAATCGGCTGAACTGGCGGTTGGAGACGTGCAGAAGCTGCAGGCTGACGCACCTTCCGTCGAGCACAAGGCGCACTGACATGCAGCATCTCGATCTGCAAGTGGTACGACGGGCGCTTGAGTGGTCAGCGGTGGGGCAGCGCATCTGGCTCTGCACCGTGCTGACGACGTACGGCTCGGCGCCGCGCGCGCCGGGTTCGCTGCTGGCAGTGAACGACGGCGGTCAGTGGATCGGGTCGCTGTCCGGCGGTTGCGTCGAGGAGGACTTTCTCGAGCGTGTCGCCGAGGGCGCGTTTCTCGATGCGGTCAACGTGGTGCGTTACGGCGAAGGTGACGATCCACGTTCGCGGGTCAGCCTGCCGTGTGGCGGCATCCTCGACGTACTGGTTGAGAAACTTGACGCCGATTGCGATGTGCAAGCGCATCTGCGCGAGCTGGAATCGGCGTTGCTCGGCCAGCGCCGCTTGATTCGTGAGGTCGATCTGGCCAGCGGTGCGCGCAGTCTGTTTGCTGATCGCGAACAGGGTGCGCGGATCGAGCGTGAAATTGATCGGGTGCGGATTCGCGTCGGTGCGGCACAGCGTTTGTTGCTGGCGGGCTACTCAAGCGTGGCTCAGGCTTGCGCCGAGTTTGCGGTCGGTCTGGGCTTCGAAGTGATTCTTTGCGATCCCCGTGATGAAGTGCTGGAAGGCGTGGTGCTGGATGGCGTGGAGATTCGTCGGCAATTGCCGTCGGTGTTCATCGCTGACGGCGGTTGCCATCGCGATACCGCAGTGGTGGCGCTGACGCACGATCCGCGTATCGACGATCTGGCGATGATGGAAGCCGTGCGGACCGAGGCGTTTTACATCGGTGTCATGGGCTCGCAGCAGACTTCGCATAAGCGCTTTGAGCGTTTACGCAGGATTGGTGGTTTGGGGGAGGGTGATCTGGCGCGGATTCATGCGCCAATCGGTCTGAACCTTGGCAGCAAGACTCCGGCGGAAATTGCTTTGGCGGTATTGGCCGATATCCTGCGGATTCGTAGCGGTATTCCTCGCGATCAGCTCTGATTTACATCAATTCTTGTGGTGGGGGGATAAATCCCCTCATCACAGGTATTGTTCAAACCCCAAACTTGTCCCGCAACCCGTAATACCAAGCCCCCAGCGCCGCAAACGGCGTGCGCAACAATTGCCCGCCCGGGAACGGATAGTGCGGCAAGTCAGCAAACGCATCAAAACGCTCAGCCTGCCCACGCAACGCCTCGGCCAATACCTTGCCGGCCAGATGCGTGTACGTCACGCCATGGCCGCTGCAACCCTGAGAGTAATAGATGTTGTCGCCCAGTCGTCCAACCTGCGGCAAACGCGACAGCGTCAGCAGGAAATTTCCGGTCCAGGCGTAATCAATCTTCACATCCTTGAGTTGCGGGAATGCCTTGAGCATTTTCGGGCGAATGATCGCTTCGATGTTTGCCGGATCGCGTGCGCCATACACCACGCCACCGCCGAAGATCAGGCGCTTGTCGCCCGTCAGGCGGTAGTAATCGAGCAGATAGTTGCAGTCCTCGACGCAGTAGTCTTGTGGCAATAGAGTCTTCGCCAGTTCATCGCCCAAAGGTGCTGTGGTAATCACCTGCGTGCCGCATGGCATCGATTTGGCTGCTAGTTCCGGCACCAGATTGCCGAGGTAGGCGTTGCCGGCAACGATAATGAATTTTGCCCTGACCTTGCCCTGCGGCGTATGCACCACCGGGTTGGCGCCGCGCTCGATGCGCACCGCTGGCGATTG
The DNA here is from genome assembly GCF_052567255.1 of Pseudomonas sp. McL0111. NCBI lineage: Bacteria > Pseudomonadati > Pseudomonadota > Gammaproteobacteria > Pseudomonadales > Pseudomonadaceae > Pseudomonas > Pseudomonas sp. McL0111. Next base: position 3,769,544 of record NZ_CP199585.1, read on the forward strand.
CTCATAAATGGTGCCACCGAGAGATTCCACCGCAGCGGCTTCACCAAGGGCGAGGTTCAGCGGATGGATATGCCCGCCGCTCATGTCGAGCATGCCGCCGACATACTGATCGCAAGCGACGACTTCGCGGATGCGGCTTTGATCCATCAGCTCCAGTTGGGTGTGGCCGAAGCGCTCCCACAAACGCTTTTGCGATTCCAGATGGCCCATCTGTTTAGCCGAAACCGCAGCGAACACGCCGCCGTCCTTCAGGTCGCACTGGATGTTGTACCTGGCAACCCGCTCACGAATGATCCGGCCACCTTCGAACGCCATCTGCCCGAGCAACTGCGCCTGCTTCGGCCCGACGCTGCGCTCGATGACATCGATGTCGCGGCTATAGCTGTTAACAATCTGGCCACCGTTGCGCCCGGAAGCGCCGAAACCGACCTTGGCCGCTTCCAGCACGGTGACACGAAAACCGTTCTCCAGCAGAAACAGTGCAGACGACAACCCGGTATACCCGGCACCGATCACGCAGACGTCCGTCTCCACATCATCCTGCAAGGCCGGACGTGGCGGTACGGCATTGGCCGACGCAGCGTAATAAGACTCTGGGTAAGGGGTGTTCGCCATCCTGCAGCCTCTGTTTAATATATTTTACGAGTGCGCCGATCCTACCCCAGTTGAAAAACCTCCGCCAGCCACCGGAAAAATCTTCTCCGCCGACCCGAAATTAAATATTTTGCATATTCATAGGGTTAGGTGAAAAAAAGGTGTTGACACCCCTCCGGAATTCCGTAGAATGCCGCCTCACAGCAGGCACGTAGCTCAGTTGGTTAGAGCACCACCTTGACATGGTGGGGGTCGTTGGTTCGAGTCCAATCGCGCCTACCAAACAAAATCCGCTCTGCTGGGCGGTCTAGAAGGGCTCACCGAAAGGTGGGCCCTTTTTTGTTGTCTGCGATTTCTTCAGAACGTTCACAAAATATCGGGTTCGTTCACACTGGGCAATGTGAACGCCGATATCAGTTCATTTTCGGATGGGATTCTGAGTTGGGTTGGCGGTGGTGGGGTGGGTGTTGAAAGTTGTGATCAGCCTTGCGACTGCTTGATAGCAATATCTCGAATGGTCTGGATATTCTGGTGGATTGCTGAGAGAACGAACCACACTCCAGAACCTAGGCAGCCTACGGCGAAGCCAATCAGGGCGCCGATGTACTCGTAGTTGCCCTTCATCGCGAAATACCCCACAACCGTTGCAACGATGATTCCTGCCCAAGCGAAGAAATTCACTACGGTAATCACGATGTCTTTCATTGTCTTTGCTTCCTGCGTGGTTAGAGTTGGGTCACTTTGCCATCATCAGGTTGAGCGGTAAACGGTGGTTCTGAAAGGTCTTGGCTCGCAGCTATATACAGCGGAATTTTGAGATAGGGTTCGCGCCCTTAAAAATCCGAATGACTGTTTTCAATCCGCTGAAAATCAGTGAAAAACGGTCCGTTCCAGCTAGGTCGCGGCCTACACGCTCGTTCCATCTTTCACACACAATTTACGCACAGGTTTATCCACAGGTAGTACGTTGCAACACCCTGTGAAACGCATTATCTTGTATGTCGGCGGCGAAAAAACCCTACATGTAGGGGTTTGCCGTTAGCTGCTGACCTCGAACGAGGTACTTAGAAAAGTCTGCGAATGGTCGTGCTTCGGTCTCCACAACTTAGAACACAACCATCCGCACCAACTAAAGCTAAACAGTAGCGATTACGTTAGCCCTAGGGGGAATGCATTGAGCCAAACATTGACGGGATCGTCAACGGTTCTCTGCTGGGTGGTACTCCTCTAGAGCTGATACATAAACCTCGTGTTGGAGTATTACCAATGTCAAAGAACACCAAGCAGACCTCAACGAAGGTCGCAAAGCTGGCCTCTGAAACCCTCAGCAATTCAAACTCGTCGGCGATTGCTAGGCGCCTCGCGGCCTCCGCGTTGGCACAAACCCACTCCACAAAGCAGACGAGTGCCGAAATGGAAGCGGTCGCTGGGAAGGTTCTCCAGAGCGACAAATACAGTGCAGAAACGAAAGCCCTAGCAGCGTCGGTTGTCTCCCAATCCAACCAAGCGCGGGGGGTATAAGCATGCCTTTCTTCGTAGTAGCAACCGTTGATTTGGATGGAGGAGTCACCTCGTCTGCCCGCACCAATTTCAACGAAGAGCTGAAAAAGGAGAAGTTCTTCAAGCACAAGCTGACGACCTTGTGGACTGCGCAATACGTGAATGGCTGGACTAAAGCGTCCGCCCTCAAAGATGCACGTGACAGCATCGACAAAGCAGCAAGAATTGCGGGCATTGCAAGGTATGAAGCTTTGGTTTCACTTGCAGATGAAGCGCCTACTGAGTGGAGGAAACCAACCACCCTTCTGGGTGGTTGATCTAATATTGCCAAGCAACAGGAAGCCCTGCGGAAGCAGGGTTTTTTATGCTAGGTAGATCGATATTTTAGAGCTAGGCGGACATCGGATGCAGTACTACATTTGATTGGGTTTGGATTGCTGGACAGGCTATTCGCCTTTAGGTTAGATTTAAAAAGTCAGAAAATAGCAGAAAGCACGGACTTGCCAATCTAAAGACGGCAAACAAGTTTAAGTAGTTGAAGCAAATTATTTGATTGTGTTTTTTTTGTTGTGGTTTTGGATTTGTTTCAAGAAAAGGATTGCAATGGGTATTTTAATGGTGATTGTAGGTATTTGGTTGATAGCAACCTTATACAATAAGTGGCAATCTGCAAGTCGCAAGAAGATTCAGCAGCGGCAGAGCAGCGTCAGGCCAGCCACACCTGCTCGTCCTGTAGCACCTGCGGCTAAGCATTCAAATCCAGAAGTATTTAGACCTTCCGCGCGCGCTACAACTAAGTCTACGATAAAGTTTAATGAGTCATCTTCAGTATCAACCAGTGGCAGCAGCTCTCTAAGTTTTATTGCGAATTTAACCGGCTTGCACGATGCTTTTACTGGCGCGCCTTTAAATAGTGCGCTTGGTCTGCATCAGTGCCAATCATGCAAGGTTTATTATCATTCCGAAAGCCTTCAAGTTCTTGTCGAAGTAAATGATTCTAAATGCGTATCCTGTCAATCTATAAAAATTATTTCGGTCGGTGCTGGTGCTGGTGCAGCTAGCGGAAAAGATTACGCTCCTAGTGTTGTAACGTTAAGTAACTACCAGAACCATGTAGGATCAGTTGTCACCTTCGAAGGTCGAGTATATGAGGTAAAGGAAAGTAGTCGCGGAAATGACTTTGCAGTCATGTTTGAGAAAAAATCATGGGTTAGTGGATTTAAGTTGGTATTTTTCCGTGGCGCTGTAAGGAAGGTTGGTGGCAATAGTTATGTCAATAGCTTACAAGGGAAGATGATTCGAGTTCGAGGGCTAATTATCAAGCACCCGAAATTCGGCTATGAAATTATAGTGTCTGAAAAATCAATGATACTGAGTGTTGAATAATGAAGTGGACCAACCTCGATACCGGGTACAAGGATCAGCTTGATATAATTAAGAGGCAAACTCCTCACGAACGTCTTGGGATTGAGGTTGGGGCGACTATGGATGAGGTTAAAAAAGCTTATCGAAAAAAGGTCAAATTGTACCATCCAGACAGGGCCGATAACTTTATGGAGAACCATGCCACTGAAGTAATTAAGCTTCTCAATCAGGCGTTAGAAAAAATCAAACAGGAACATGCGTCATGAATAGTGATCGCTATCAGCGCCATTCTTTGATTGACTGGTTTTCTCAGGAGTCTGTAAAAGCATCAAAATTTGCTATTGTTGGTTGTGGTGCGGTTGGAAATGAGGTGGCAAAAAATCTGGCGTTACTAGGGGTTGGACATATTGATTTATACGATTTTGACTCTATAGAGATTCATAATCTAACGCGAAGTGTGTTGTTTAGAGAGAAGGACGTCGGGGGATTTAAAGCGGAAGTAGCAGCTGAAAGAATAAAAGAGCTCGATCCCAATGTTATTGTGAACGCTTTTGTTGGTGACTTCTGGGAAGAGATGTCGCTAGATAGAACCGCATCTTATAGCTGTATTATTTGTTGTGTTGATAATTTCGAAGCTCGTATTAGGCTGAATCAGCTTTGCTTGATCACAAAAACTAACCTTATAAATACTGGCATTGATAGCAGGTTCTGTCAGGTTGAGGTGTTTCCGTTCAAATCATCTGATTACATCGCCTGTTATGAATGTAATCTTCCCAACAGTGCCTACGAGCGTATGCAGCAGCGGTACTCATGCGGCTGGTTAAAAAAAATATCATTTATCGAAAAAAAAATCCCAACTACAATTATTACATCAAGCCTTACTGGGGCACTTGCCGCTTCGAATGCGCTTGAGATGCTGAAGGAAGTACCAGTAGCGGCATCAAAAAGAATATTAATTGACTCGTTTTCTGGAAAATCTACGATTAGTACCATCGAGACAAGTTGCACCTGCCCGGGATGCTCGTCTCTGAGTGGGAATGTCTCGATACTGAAAGGAGGGGCATTAATTCAAGGTGTTTTTAACTTACCTTCCGGATGCTCCGATGATTATGTCATTACCAGTGATCCGATTTTATTATCCACTCGGTGCACTAGTTGCAATCCTTCATTGGAGTCTGCGACTATTATTTTTGATAGGGCGTCTAAGTACAATACTTCCATTAATACTTGCGAACAATGTGGACAGGAATCTGTAGAGGTTGTGATTAGAGACTCGGTCTCGCTATCAGACCTTGAGAAGGTTTTTCAAGGTAGAGAGTTTCCGTGTAAATATATTACCATTAGTGCCAGCAATCAAATATTTATTATAGAGATGGAGAGATAAAAATGTCGGATATAAATGTGATTATCAGAACTGCGGATCAAACGAGAAAAGCCGAGGTTACGTTGGATAGTAGCAATACAGGTGCAGATATAATTCAAGCCTCTGTTGATAATTGGACGCTTCCTACAGACACAGACTACAGCTTGGTTAATACAACGTCTGGTAAAACTCTAACACCAAACTCTCGCCTTGAGGATAGCGGCATAAAAAGCGGCGATATTCTTGAGGTTCAACCAGTTTTGGTCGCGGGGTAATTTATCATGAGCGCGTTCGCCGAACGAGTGTTACAAGACCTTCGTAAAATTGAAGAATTATCCAAGGCGGTTGCTGGTCGAGTTTCCATTAAAGATACAACCGGAAACCCAATTAATGTAATAAATCTTGAGCTGGACTTTCCGACTGCCCCATCATCAAAGTATCCAAGTCAAGTGCAGAACAAGACTTTGGTGAAGATAGAACTTCTTAGCCGCTATCCTTTTCAGGAGCCGTTGGCAACTATCACGACACCTATATATCACCCTAATGTATACAGTTCAGGCAGAGTTTGTTTGGGGGCTAAATGGCTTCCAACTCAAGGGCTTGATTTACTGGTAAAGCGAATCATTCAAATAATAACTTTTGAAAGTAATATTTTGAATGAAGCATCGCCAGCGAATCGGGATGCACTGCTCTGGTACAGATCAGCTATTAAAGCTAGTCCTGATGCTTTTCCGACAGATAAATTAATTATTAAAGAGCAAGCAAGTAGCAAGATTGGTTGGAGTAACGTAAGTGTTGGTTCTGAAGAAAAGGCTCTAGTCTCATGCCCTTCATGTCACGGTTCTCTTCGTGTGCCAAAAGGGAAAAAAGGCAATCTTACGTGCCCTAAATGCAATTCTAAATTTTATATAGAAACCTAATCATGAAATGGAGCAATGTAAAGTCAGATATATCTGCCGTTCAACTCAAACAGGTTGCGCTTGGGTGGACCTGTTTTGACCTGATTAGGCTGATTAGTGCATCCAAACACTTTCCGATAGTTACGATCTCTGATGATACTCGCAGTAAGATACTAAAGCATTTGAACTCTGCTAGCGTCGAGCTGGGTGGGCTGTTGCTCGGGAGTGTTGTTAGCTCAAATGATTTTGAGTCTGGAGTTGCTATTGTCAATATTGAGGATTCAATAGAAAGCTTGGAGTTTGATTCTACATCTGTTTCGCTAAACATGGGTTCCACTGTTTGGCAGCGCGCGAATGCTGCCAAAAGTTCAAGTAGCTTCGTGGTCGGCTGGTATCATAGTCATCCAAATTTAGGGGCGTTTTTCAGTGGCACTGACAGAAAAACCCAACGCGATTTTTTTAATCAAAAATATAGTGTTGGGTTGGTGATTGATCCAATAAGACATGAGGAACTTTGGTTTTCTGGAGCGGATTCGATCGAAATTTCGCCATGTAACATACTTTCGCGAATAGATAAATAACCATTTTTCATAAATTTCGTAGTCGAAGCTTGATTTCGAGAGTTTCATTGAGAATGATGGTTTAGAGCCAGAGTTATCTTGCTGGCACAGTTGATTGAGAAGAATTTGGTCTTTGGTGATTTTGATGGATCGTGCATATTGTGTAAGCTTGAAAAGGGATGTGGGTGTTGGTGAAGCTATCGAGCTTTTTCGGCACGGAAGTATTTCTAGTAAACATGATTTTGCGTGTCTTGATCCAAAGTGTAGGGCTAGTTATGTTTGTATTAACCTTGGAAAAGTTAAGTATAGTGTGAGTCCATATTTTAGGACTGCTGATAGCTCTGGGGGTAAACACGCTTCGGAATGTGTCTATGAGGTCGAGGATAAAAATCCCAAGCCCATAATGACGAATAAACTAAAAGAAGAAAGGCATCCTATAGAAGAAATGCCTGAAATTATGTTTATGTTAACTCGCCGGAGTGGTTTTTTTAAAGTCCCTGCTCCTTGGTTAGTAGATGAGCTGAATATCACTAAGAAATTTAAATATATACCTGCTGGCCAATCTTTGTCTCGTTTGGGGGCTGCTAATCCTAAGTGCTACTCCATAGATAGCTTGCTTGGGATGTCACGAGATGGGCGTAGACGGGTTTCAATTGATGGGCACAGCGACGTAGTTCGAAGTCTAATTGTACCAGTTGATAAAAACAATCCTGATATGTATCGTAGGTATATATATTGCGGCCTAGCGATTCAGATAGAATCAGAAGACGAGTTTATTACATTCAAATTTGGAAGGCCGTTCTCTATCAATGAACGAATGTATGATGTGCAGGTAAAGCTTGCGGAGAGTACTATTACGGCTATAGGTGCAAGTACGTCAAATTACTATCGAGATTTAATTGGGAGGTTATTAGCTCCCTCTAGGTTGCTAGAGATAAACCCGGAAGCGCCACTGTTTATTTATGCGTTAGGAACTCCGAGGTTTGATTCTGCTCTTGATTCTTTCGTTGTTAAAGTTGACTCTCTGGATCACTTTTATGCTGAAAGTACCTGCAGCAGTAAAGGTTTTATAAGTTCAGAGTATTACGAGCGAGATAGGAATCGGCACTATTTTGTAAGTCGAACTTTATGAATGTGGCGACTGCACAGTCAGCTAGCTTAGCGGCTCGTTTCCGCAGGCTAGGTTGGATGCTTCTGCATCAGTGATCTTACTCCACCCACTTGGCTGCTCTGGCTTGTACGCGTTGGACACGTGAACTACACCACCACTCAACCCCCTGAAAATCAGAGTCGGCGATCTGAACTTCGATTGTTCACGAGTGGTGCTGATTCCGATGGATACTGGGGAACAGTACTCGACCACACCTGCCATATACGGTGGTGAGCACCTAAGATTTATCAAATCCGAGAGTGGGTGTGGCGTGAAGTGAATAGCTGTGAGCGTGCGCAGGGTCGTGTATGCTGGGTTTACCTGAAAGTCCGTGTCATGCGCGTGCTCAGCTATTGTCGTTGCTCTATGAGGATCAGGAGAGTTCGCGTTTGATTCTGTAAACAGTTGCAACACCGCACTCAGCCATCTTGGCGACTTCCTCTGCTGATGCTTTGGGATGCTTTGTCATTAGCGCCTGTACCTGTTCCCGCAACGCGACATTCTTCCCTTTACCTGCTGGCTTCCACTCAGGATTAGCGGCACGCTTGTTTGCTAAACCTTGATTGATTCGTTCCACTCTCTTTTCCTGATCCAGACGAGCCATGGTTGCCATCAGTTCGATGAGCATGTTGTTGATCACATCCATGATCTGACCGGTGATACCTTTGTCTTCGATCATCTTGTGACTGGTTGGTAAGTCAGCGATCACCAGACGCAACCCTTTAATCTTGATCGTTGTCTTGAGCGTATCCCAGTCAACCTGTGACAAACGACTCAGACGGTCAACAGACTCAACCAGTAGCACGTCACCACTCTTGGCAGTATTCAACAGTCGCATCAACTCAGGTCGGTTGAGTTTCGTACCACTGATGTTCTCAGCGTACACGTCAACGATGCTCAATCCCTTGTCACCAGCGAATGATTCCAATGCAACTTTCGCACGACTGGCGTCTTGATCCTTGGTTGATGCTCTCAAGTAAAGGTGTGCGTTCATCGCTAATTATCCTTTGGCTACCGATCTGATAGACCTATGATAATTCTATCAGATAGCTATCTGCAATAGTTATTTGATAGTGATTTGTCACCAGCTATCGAACTATCGAACAAGTAGAGTTCTTTGATAGCGATTACTGGCGTATTCGAAGGATGCCTGCGGTGATGGCTGACGCGTTCGCATCAAGAGTTTCGAGCGCGGTTAAGACGTTACCATGTGCATCAGGCGAACCTGTCGACCTTGCCCACAAGGCGATTTCTTCGATTGCTGCGGCCAAGGCGTGCTGGTCATGCAGCAACAGCGTCAGAACATCAGCGGTGGCTATTTGGGCGTGGTTATTGTCAGGCATGGTTTTCGTCCCTTTTGACGGAATTTCCGGAGTGCTGGTTTCATCAATCCACGCATTCAAATGTGTAGTTCCGGTCCCAGTAGTCACCTTTGATTGTCATCTTGGCATATAGGTTGTGCTTCTGGCATTCAGCGTCCGCAAGCCGCTGCGCCTCAGCTGCGTTCAATGATTGCGACTCGACAACGACGTTCCTAGGGTTTGAACTGATAACAGAGGTAGAGCATCCACCCAAAGCACTGGTGACAACGCCGATTAAAATTAACCTGCTAAATGTTGAACTGTTCACGTACATACGATTTTTCCTCAATAGACGTGTAGCACGATCCGGGAGAGCGTATGAGGTATAGCTTAGGCAAGATTAGGCAAAGGCTAGGAAGGGGTTGCAACGTGGGTGAATGACGGTGTGGCGGCGATCACAGAAGGTTTGTGATGGTTTGTTGATGGGGGTTCTCCAGCGGTTGGTGGTTGGGTTGTTTTCTTCTAATTTCCACCATATTGCGTTCAGCCGAAAAGATATTGGAGAGGAAGTTAAACGTATTCTTAACCGAGAATGGTTGAAGACTCAGGTATAATCAGGGTTGTGGAGCAATACCGCAAAAACATCAGACTGTTGTGACTGCTTGTCACTCCTGATTTTGGTTCTGATAACTATCCTGTTTCCCTAATGATTGTTCAAACTTATTTCTGTGTGAGAACACACAGGAGATTGCTGACATGTTCTGATTGTCAGTCAGAAGTAAACTCTAGAGATGCGTGAATCTCCAATACAATCAGTGTGCGCAAGTGAGCCGATAGGCGAATGCTTTTATAGAGGTGGATAACGAAGTCCACCCGCTGTTGATCTTCTCTTGAGTTTACTCAGAATATATTCTCTGTCGTTACGACAGGATAGTTCTCCTTAGAGATCATGCTTTTTGTTTTGAGGGGTTTTATCCCCTCTCTTCTTTCTTGTCTCACTAACACTTTGCCTCCGGTAACTACCGGATAATATTCTATTCAAAGCTTACGCTTTAACCTCCCACTATCTCGTCCTTCGCTGGCTCTATAGTATGGTGGGCGCGGACCAGCGATTTTCGTTGAGGGAGTTACACAAACCTGTCCTCAACCTCTTTCAACCAGCCTTGAGATTCAACGTGGTCAAGGAACGGGTCATTTCTAGATGGCTCAGGGTAATAGTCGGGTGTCTCACCATACCAGTCACCTTTACCACTGGTCATGGGGGCGTCTGGTGCACCTTCAAGCAAGTCAGTCAGGACAAGCGAGCGTTCCAGCAATACGGCCAGCGGTTCCATTCCGTAACCTTTGACGGCCAGCTTCAACAGGTGGCGTCTCGCGGCGTAATGCTGCTTGCGTTGGGCAAGATCAGCTTCTTCACTGTCTTCTGTCCAGCGTGTGGCGTGGCGTTCCATGTACTGGTTCGCATAACTATCAGTCCGGCTCATCAGGTCTTTGGCAGCAGCCTCAAGAAACTCACGTCCAGCAGTCGGTGCCCCCTCATCAATCCAATCAGGTGTGAACAGGACATTACAATCCTCTTGTGCTGCCCGGATGCGTACCTTCTCCCGCACACGCTTAATTGTATCTTTGTCGTAGTTGCTAACGTACCGGCCTGTGCTGGTATCCCACTTGCTGTCATATTCTTCGTGCAGGATGTCGCGTAGCTCGTAGTCACGAACGCCGTGCTGTCTTACAGCCAGGCTGAACACGCGTTCTACAGATTTGTCGAATGGGGTGTTGATCGGTTTAACCTTCGCAATTCCTTTGGTCAGCATCTTGACTTTATAGTCTGTCAGTCCAGTTGCCTGCACGATAAAGTCAATGGACATACCTTCTTTGCGAAGGGTGACGGCTTGTTGTTCTTTGTGCGCATTGTTCATTGTGGTTCTCCTTTTTCAGTTCATTTCATAGGCAATTCCTCTCGGTAGCTGCCAGTTGGTTTGGTAAATTTAAGACGTTAAAACCGCTTGCAGTTCTCTTCTCCATCTAATGGAAACATTCTATAAAAATGGCGTCAAGCATCTTTGACTTGTCTAAATAAAAAATAGTTTTCTAAAGAAATAGGTTCTGTAAATGAAGTGGGCTGCACCCGCATCAGGAATTGACGGCGAGCAAAAGCTCCGTACAACGCTCGTTACGTTGTCGGAGCCATGGCATGGATTCTCATTGGGAAACGGCCTGTAATCGCGTTATACGACTTTCTGGTAGGTGTCGCTGTGTTAGTCAGGCACTACGAGTTGCTCACCGAAAACATCACTGACTTCCCGTTCCACATCCGCCAGCAGTTTTGCTCGTTTGTCTGAAATCTTCTTCTGCTCCGCCAGTTCTGCTTTCTCCAACAATTGTTGGGTGAGGAGTTTTCGGTATTCTACAAGTTCTGCTTCCAGCTCAACAATGTAGTCTTGCTTCACTTTCTCATCAATGATCGCCAAGTCAGCGGTTTGCAAGTGCTGCGGCTTGGTCATGTGACAGTGATAGTTCATGTTGCTCATGGTCAAAGGATAACGGTCGGTCAAGATATAACCCTCACCGACCTTCTCAATCACCTTGGTAAGAAAGAGATATGGAAGCTCTCCCCTTACCATCTCACAATTTTGGTCAGTTGAACGATACATAGCGTGAAACCCCTGCTGACGTTGTAGCAGTTCGTTAGCATCATATTTGCGCGGTACACCCTTGATCGAAATACGGGTCTGTGGATTGGTAGCTGCATTGGTCATTGCATTATTCCTTATGGTTGGTTTATTGGCTGTTATCATTTGCTTTCATTTGTGCAAGTCGTACTCTCATCTTGCTCAGCAGAGATTCTTTGTATACTTCATCATCAGGTTTTTTGGCTGGCTGCTTGGTAGCTGTAGCACTTACAATACTGGTATCAAGCTGCTGTGTAGGTTGTGTGCATTCCTTTGCTTGTTGTTGCATTGCACGTCGTCGCTCAAATGCTTTTGTGAGTCCCTGAGTGAAGTGATCTAGATTACTCACGATAGTCACCATGCGCTTCATGAAGTGCTGACATACCATGCTCAGTTGTCAAACGATCCAAATCGAAACTTGTTTCGATAGTCAATTTTTATTCCTTTGATTTTTTGTGAAAGACACCTGAGATAAGGTGTTTTGGGCGTTTTAGATGCCCTGTTTACAAGGGGTGTAGACATGATAAACACCGTACCCTGTAGGGTAGCCAGGAGTACGCATATTTATTCAGTTTCTGTCAATGAAATGGCTTAACGCTTACGCTTTAAGGCCGTCAGTGATTCCAAGAATGATGGTGATACTGCTGCTAGATCACCAGTTGATACAAGTACACCTCGGCGGTTAGCTTTGGATTTTAGTTTGTAGTATTTGGTTAGTGCTATTTCAGGAGCAGCAAGAAATGTATGTTCACTATCAGGTGTAGGTGGTAGTGAGCTGGTTACAATGGTCTTGATAAGTTGAGATGGTTTGTGGATCAAGATGTAGTTCAAGGTTTGGTTCCTTATATGTAGTTTGTCCTCTAACTTTGTTGAAAGTATTTTTTGGATTGATGGGGTTTAGATGCTTGCTGTTGCCGCTTTCCTTGCATCATTATGACGAACATTATTGCTTGCAGTGGTAATTAAAACTTGAAGACAGTGCTGGTGGCTTTTGTGGCCAGCACGACGCATTAAATCCTCAAGTTGAAACACAGCTCGGTCATTCAGTTGCACTCGCATCTTATGCACACTCCACGGTTCGGATCAGACGATCCTGAATATAGTTGTTGATTGACATGCCGTGAGATTCAGCAGCATTCTTGATTGCAGCGAAATTGGTGGAACTAAATGCAATCTTCACAGGAACCATTGGTGTTTTGTTTGCTCGCCACTGAATGCCCCGGCACGTACTGCCGCAAGTAACGGCGTGACTGCGCTTACCGAATAATGACTTGTTACAGCTTGCGCATTGTTTTTCTACAGACATGATGATTTGCTCCATTTTTTAGAGTGGTTATGAAGAGTTGTTGAATGTGTTGTGCATCAGGCAATAAAAAAGCCGTAATCTGTAAGGGTTACGACTCAGAGTTCTGCGGAGAAGAAATAACAAGTTACTGACAATACAGAAGGGAAGGGCTGAGTATCAGTAATAGGCAGGGAGGGAGCTGCGGAAGGCATTGTTACTTCTTCTCCTATATGTGCCATTATACACTTTAAAGAGGGAATAAGTCAATGCCGTTGAGCATTTGTCAACAACTTTTTATTAGCTAATTTTCAAATTCAAAGTTTAGGTGTCGGATTGTTTCGGCCATTGTTTTAATAGGGATGCGGCTTCCGTATACGCCGAAGGTGACGGCAGAGTCTTCGTGACCAGCGATACGCTTGATTAGGGAGTCTTTTACTCCTGCATTTTGTCTTGTCCCTGCTGAATCCTTTGGATGGGGCGAGGCAGCCAACTCCTAATTCATCATGGCTGCCTATCCGTTTTTGATCAGTCGATTAAGTGCAGCACGTCCCTTACATTGAGGTGGGAGTATCGCGCCACGGATCGTGTATCTCTATGCCCTGACACAATCATGATCTGAGCATTGTTGAAGCCTTTCTTCGCGACGTTGGTGATTCTGGTGTGCCTGAGTTGATGTAGCCTGACACTGCTGTCTAAGCCAGCCTTCACACGTGCCAAGCGCACGGCTTGAGTTACGGCGTGCGGTGTAACCGTGAATACTTGACCGTTTGGGTGGCGTGCCACAATGGCCCAAAGTTGGGCGAGTTCAAGAATCTCAACCGCACGGTGGGTGAGGGGAACTGACCGTGTACCATTCTTCCCGTCGATAACATCAGCGATACGGTCCTTGAGGTGGAGGCAGTCTTTTGTCAGCTTCAGAATTTCGGATCGTCTCATGGCAGTCTCATAAGCCAGTTCAACGATGAGCTTCATGGTGGGTGAGAGCTTCCCCAATAGTCGCTCAAGCTCGCTCGCACGGATCACCTTGTCAGAAGATCGGTCTGGCTTCGGTAGGGCGATATCACTCACAGGGTTGTGAATGTCGATCAGTAATCCGCGTTTGGCGAACCTATAGAAGCGGGACATAAATGCGAGCTGCGTTCTGCACGTGGACGGCTTCACTTTCTTCAGTCGCATGATCTTGAAGTCGTTAATCATCTGAGGCGTGATTTCGTGAATGGGCTGGGTGAAGTGTCTGCCCAGATGCTCCACGATTTGCAGTGCATGGTCGTAGCTGCCTTTGCCCTTGAGCATGGTTTCGCAGTACGTCATACCTAACGTATAGATAGTGTGATGTTTGCGATCCATCGTCACGGCTTCAAGCTGGTTTGCCCATGACTCTGCTTCAGCTTTGGTGTTGAAGGTTTTTGAGTGGGGAGGTTTACCTTTTACGCGTACCTGAGCGTTCCAGTTTCCGGATGGAAGTAAGCGAATATTGGCCATTTTTGACGCCTCATGATGTGAATGGGCGTTCTGTGAAATCCAAGAGCAGCAGGGCTTGGAGCTTGCTCCTAGCAGACCTTGACATGGTGGGGGTCGTTGGTTCGAGTCCAATCGCGCCTACCAAACAAAATCCGCTCTGCTGGGCGGTCTAGAAGGGCTCACCGAAAGGTGGGCCCTTTTTTGTTGTCTGCGATTTGCAAAACTCTTGGGGCTGCCGCTTGAGATGTACTGGATAAGCTTTGAACCCGCCATTGAGCGGGTTTTGTTATTTCTGGTTAGAGGAAATATCCAAGGCCGGCATGCAAGTATTCAGCGGTGCGACCATTGGAAATGGATTTTGCATAGGGTGCAGCGATTTGTGCCTCCATGTGATGTGCTTAAAATAGCCCCGTAAAAAACATTGCCAGATTCACTCCAATACCAAGCACGACCCAGGCAAAGGCAATCATCACTTCAAATGGTTTTCGTGTCGGGGTAACAGCGGCGAGTAACGCACCGATGAGCACGCCAGGGAAGCTGAAGAGATAAAACAGCCAGGCCATGGACTCCGTCGCCCAAATGTCGAACAGGTACAAATACAACGCCATCGCTATGCCTATTCCGCCTAACGCTTTTCGCGATGCTCTGAATAGCATCGCTGCGCCAAGCACGGCGGCTTGGGGTAGCCAATAAGCCGCGAAGTTTTCCAGGAAGTATTCGTCTTTTCGGGTTATCCAGATTGCGACAGCCAAGCCTGGCACGATGCCCAAGACTGCTATGGAGATGCGGGCGGGTTGTGAGGTGCTGTGTTCTGTAGATCTCATTCCATGTGACCTTTAATAGGGGGGAGTGCTTGCGGCGATTACCCGGGATTGGAAAACATGCGTCGAGGCGCAGCGTTCATCGCCCGCTATAGATGTGGTTAAGCAGTACCAACTCAAATACAGCGACCATCACACAGAGCATGATGAATCCCCGTGTGAAGACTCTGCGAGGTTTGCTGTAAGGTTCATAGTTGGCGAGGGCATCAATAAGCTTGGAAAACAGTTCAAGTAGCTCCATGAAAATCTGCGTTTGCTCCGTCGATCCACTCGGCCTTCAATTTGGCCGCGGGCTAGCTTGAACCTCTCGATACGGCGTCACAACCCCGCGATTGTCACTTTCGCTACCTGCGCGATTTCACACCGTTTCGTACCGTTATTTCACCACTCGTCGCCTTCTTCCTTAAAAATAGTGTGGATATTGAACAGCTTACGTCTATTTTTAACCAAGCAGTTATCAAAAATACATTGTTACAAGTCGTTTGATTCAGTAATATTCGCCTCGCGTTCACCACCACGGTTTATGCATTTTTAAATCCCAAGCTTCCATCAGCTGCTTGGGATTTTTTTTGCCCGCGATTTAGCTCTGGGCTCTCCAAAATTTACCCTCATCAATTTTCCCCGTTCATTCGAGCAGGGCGAATCCGTTGCTTTTCGACTACTACTGTCTGGCCGGTACTTAACTGTGTCTGATGGAGGTGCGTCGATGCTTGCACACTGGTTTCTTGCGGCGGTTCATCTATTGGCTTTTGCCCTGGGCTTCTGGGCCGTCTTGACGCGTGGTACGGCGTTCAGCCAGCTCGCAGCCGGGACGGGCGAAGTGAGGCGGGTATTGCTTGCCGATAATTTCTGGGGGATTTGTGCACTGATCCTGCTGATCACAGGTGGGATGCGTGCCTTTGGCGGGTACGAAAAGGGCACTGACTACTATCTGCATCAGCCGCTGTTCCATCTGAAGATGACGCTATTCGTGTTAATCCTATTGATGGAGCTTGCCCCGATGATCACCCTGATCAAGTGGCGCATCGCAAAGGCGCGTGGTGCGGGCCTCGATATCGGGCGCGCGAAGATGTTTGCCCGGATCAGTCATCTCGAGGCGCTGCTGCTGGTGCTCATGGTGATCGCAGCCACAGGCATGGCTCGCGGAGTGACATTTGGTTAGGTGGCACAATTCCCTGCGCACTATCGGAAATGTCCGACAGTCAGCCCGGTAAATGGCAGGTAGTATCGGCTGCAACAAGGGGGATGAAGTGGGTTGGGCGGAGTGGATCGAGGGGAGTGCATGGCAGGCGCCGTGACCCGCAGCGAAACGCGGATGGCAATACGGCGCTTGAATCTTTAGCCAGTCATTGCGTGGGGCAACCGAACTGGCTACTGACTGCAACAGGATTCAGGGAGTTTGTGGCTTGTCTGGGGCGGTCAGGCCAGCCTGAATGCGCTGATAGATTTCTTCACGGTGCACTGCAACGTTTTTCGGAGCATTGATGCCGATGCGAACTTGCTGGCCGCTAACGCCCAGAATGGTGATGGTGATGTCATCACCGATGTTTATGCTTTCACCGACTTTGCGGGTGAGTATCAGCATGGTCTTCTCCTTGATTGCTTTGTAGGGCACCTGATTCAGACAGTGCAGAGGTCGGTGGTACGTATAGATTAGTGCGAAGTCTCACGGTTTGGGTGCCTCTTTCTGACGCGCAGATGCGGCATTAATTCCCAGGGCGTAACTATACAGAGGCTGCAATCATCAATCTCGTTGTTTTGTGCCCATTTTGCGGGCCTCGCGAAGTATTTATGAATGTTAAGATCGCCGCTTTGAAAATTCAGAGGGACGCGTTGTGCGCAAATTGGTCTGGTTGGTCGCGGCACTGGCATTGGCAGGTTGTGGTGAAGGCAAGAGTGTAGACGCGCCGAAGCCGAAAACGGTAGTCGCGACTGCTCCTGCGGCGGCTTCTGCTCCGCAGTGGGATCTTGAGGTGCGCGGTGAAACGCCTCAGGCTGTCAGTGACTTGAGCGGCTGGTTGATTGAGCATGCTTTCGTTCCGACCGTCATCAAGGACAGCAGCGGTAAAACACGTATTTTGATCGGCCCGTTCAACACCAAGGCCGAGGCCGAAGCTCGGCAGGTGCAGGTGGACGCAGCGTTGGTGAAGGCCAAGAAGCAAAATATCGAGTCGGTGGTGCTCGAGCACCCAATCGCGCCGTAAGCACACCTCTCGGCGGAGCAACCTAAAGGTCATCGGATGCGATTCGTCTTATACGAGTCAATCACGATTTCTTGAAGGAGCTCCGCATGGCGTCCGCCACTCCCTACAAGCTCTTCAGTGCAGTTCTGCACCGTAAAACTCTTCTGAGCCCGCATCTCATGCGGATCACGCTCGCCGATCCGGCGATTGGCGGCATGGCGACCTGGGCGCCGGATCAGCGAGTGAAGCTGTTTTTTCCTGCCGCTGACGGCTCGCCTGCCAGGCTTTCACAAGGAGAGGGTTGGTATGCGCGTTTTCGCGCGATGCTCGGTGATCGGCGCCCGGCGATGCGCACTTACACAATCCGTCATCTGCGTGCCGAGCAAGGCGAAGTGGATATTGATTTTGTTCTGCACGGCGAAACCGGTCCTGCCTCGCGTTGGGCTTTGCGGGCAGAGGTAGGAGAGTCGATGCAAATCCTCGCTCCTGACAGCGCATTCACTGCGCAGGAGGCGGGCGGATTTGAATGGAAACCACCACAAAATCTCAGTCAGGTTTTGTTGGTTGCCGATGCGACGGCGTTGCCAGCGGTCATGGGCATTCTGGATGAGTTAGCCGCACTCGCCGAGCCCCCACAAACCCAGGCATTTTTCGAAGTGGACAGCGCGCAAGACATGCTGGCTGTGCCCGATTGGCCCGGACTTTCGGTGCAGTGGTTGATTCGCGATCAGACGAGTGCAGCGGTTGCCGGTTCATTGATGGTGGAGTCGGTGCGTCAGGCAGTGTTGCCCGCGAGTGCTTCGTCAGTCGGGCAAGCGGTCGAGCTGGCAGATGTCGATATCGACAAGGATATTCTCTGGGACATCGCCGGTGCCGCCACCGAAGGATTTTACGGTTGGATCGCCGGGGAAAGTGCGGCAGTCATGAGTCTGCGCAAATACCTGATCAAGGAATGCGGTATCCCTCGCGAGTCACTCAATCTGATGGGCTACTGGCGTTACAACAAGGCCGGAAGCTAGTCACAAAAAAGGCCTCGAACATCACGTTCGAGGCCTTTTCTTTTGCGCGATCGATCAGCCGCAGGCTTTCAGATTCACTGGTCCAACGAATTCGTTGCCGCGTCCCATCACACAAGCCACGCTCTGATTGCGCTGACGTTCCCAGTCTTGCACCGGGTAAGTCTTGTTCCACGCTTCGTACAGCTGTTGATCCTGCTTCGACAAGCGCAAACCGTACTGCTTGCTCATGTAGAAGTAGGTGCGGGCGATCATGCCGCGAATCGAAGGCCGGGGCATGACCTTCTTGGCCTTGAAGTCGACCTGAGTCAGACACGATCCGTACTGGCCGGATTGCACCGGTAGCCATCCGTAACTGAAGTTGCTGCGGTCGCCGTTCACCTCGCCAATACTTGGCACCAGGTTGTGCAGATCGGCTTCGGCCTTCTGGTAACTCGGGTCATAGCGCGTGCAATTCTTGCGTCCGCCGTTCTGCCAGCATTGGCGTTGATGGCCGAACTGCCAGGCAGGAACAATGTGCTCCCACTCGATGCGCGAAGCGCGTTTGGCGTTTTTGCGCGGCACATAACCACATGCCGCCAGATCGACTTTGTTGCCGGTGTATTTGCACCCGCAATAAAACTCGGTGGACTGCGGCGCGTAAAGTTTCCAGGCGACCTTCTTGGCTTCGGTGAACGTACGGGGTGCGCCCGCTTGTGCACCCATCGCGATAAACAGCAATAGCAAAGCAAAACAGCGAACAATCATTGAATCAATCTTCCTTCGGCACAACCCAAAAAATCTGCACGCCGCCATCGTCGCGATAGGCGAGGGTGACGTTGTCGTTCTCGTCGATTTCCTCAAGCAGTTGCTCCCACTCGTCCATCGGCTCGTCAGGCAGCCGAAAGATCAGTGCTGCCTTGGCTTTTTGTGCGGTGGGGGAATTGATGATTTTTTGAACGCGAATACCCATGCGTTCATAAGCGTCAGGAGCATCAGGGGAGGTGGCCACGAGGTTATCCTTATTAAGCTGTACGTGCATACAGTATTTAACTGTAGGCATTTTCGCAACTGCTTAAAATTCAAGAAGATCCTCTGACAGTGATTTTTCGGTTTTGGTGTAGGGCTGATCGATTTATTTGTGAGAAAAATATGCGGGAGGTGCAAGCGTCCCGCGATTCGCCACAAAGACGAATCGAGGGAAGAGTGCCCGGCCGGGAAATGGCCGGGCGAAGGTCAATCAGTATTCCCAGAACATCCGTTGCAGCTCTTTGCTGTCGTTGGTTTTGGTCAGGGCGACCATTGCCAGGATGCGGGCTTTTTGCGGGTTCAGGTCGTGTGCCACAACCCAGTCGTACTTGTCGTCCGGCTGTTCGGCGTTACGCAGAACGAAGCCACCGGCATTGACGTGGGAAGAACGAATGATCTGCACGCCGTCCTTGCGCAGGGCTTGCAGGGTCGGAACCACGCGGGAAGACACCGAGCCATTGCCGGTACCGGCATGGATGATGGCTTTGGCGCCGGACTGGGCCAGGGCTTTGTAGGCAGTGTCGCTGACGTTACCGTAGGAATAGGCGATTTCTACGTCAGGAAGGCTCTTGATGTTCTTGATGTCGAATTCCGAATCCATGGTGTGACGCTTGGCTGGCAAGCGGAACCAGTAGGATTTGCCTTCAACAACCATCCCCAGCGGGCCCCAGGCACTTTTAAACGCCTCGGTCTTGATGTTGATCATTTTGCTGACGTCGCGACCGGACTGGATTTCATCGTTCATGGTCACCAGGACGCCTTTGCCGCGAGCATCTTTGCTGCTGGCGACGGCGACGGCGTTGTACAGGTTGAGCATGCCGTCTGCCGACATTGCGGTGCCCGGACGCATGGAGCCGACAACGATGATCGGCTTGTCGGTTTTCTCAACCAGGTTCAGGAAGTAGGCGGTTTCTTCCAGAGTGTCGGTGCCGTGGGTGATCACGATGCCGTCGACGTCTTTGCTGTCGGCCAGTTCGGCCACACGACGACCCAGTTGCAGCAGGTTGTCGTTGGTGATGCTTTCCGAGGCGATCTGCATGACTTGTTCGCCACGCACGTTTGCCAGTTTGCTCAGCTCGGGAATGCCGGCGATCAATTGATCGATACCGACTTTGGCTGCCTGATAAGTAGCGCTGTTGGCCGCGCTGGCGCCAGCGCCGGCAATCGTGCCGCCAGTGGCAAGTACCACGACGTTAGCCAGCTTGTTCTGGGTTTCGACTTCTTTTGCCTGAAGGGCGGTGGGCAGGAGCATGAGAAGGGCCAAAGCGCCCGGAACCAAAGTGTTGAAAGCAGATTTCATTATTTTTCTCTCTAGTAGTGAGACGGTGCTGATGCAGGTTCATCTAGATGCGTCCCGGGCTGATCTGAATGCCCGGGTGCAAGGAGAAGAGCAGGATCTGTACCATCCGTACTGTGCTTGAGAAAAATGTTTAACTTTATGATTTATATCAGTATTTAAACGATTCGTTGATCACGCTGTGTAACCCCGTGTCCGGTTTACCGAATAGTTTTGGCTTCTGTGTTCGGCTCACCGAAAGGCATCACGTTCTTTATCTGCGCAACCGTGCGAGCGCAGACCTTGCACTGCTAAAGAAACGGATCAGCCGGCCGATGCGGTTCCAAGGAATCTATTTTTTCAGGAGTTACACATGTCGATGACAATCGGTTTTGAGAATCCCGGCCGCATCACCATCGCCGGCAAGACGCCGGCGACTATTCATGCCTTGAACGATGCCGCAGAAGAGGCTTCGACCGACGCATTGGGCGTGGATGACGGCAAGGTTCGCACCGGTGGCGGTCCTGTACAGAACGACAATAAAGCTGAAGAAAGTGGCGGCAATCAAAGCGTCACCGTGAAGATGCTGCTAAAACGTATGGCAGAACTGCAAAAGCAGCTTCAAGAACAGCAACAACAACTGGCGGCCGCGCAAGCCGCGAGCTACCCGACGCCTGAGGCCAAGGAAACTGCTGTCATGTCTGTTCAGGGTCAGATCGCCGAAACCAGCGGTGCGTTGGCAGAGGTTGCGGGTGCCTTGGTCAAAGAGATGAGTAAAGGTACCGGCAGTGGCGCGTTGGTCAATACCACGGCCTGATATTGCGCAAGCGCGGTTAAGCGTCCTACAGCAAATACAGATTTCCAGACGTTGACAAATCTCTGCAGGGTTCGCATAGTTCGGTCTACGCAAACGTTTGCGCGGCGACTTCGGTGATGTATTCCATCAGCCCAGGGTCACCAAGCTTACGTCAGCGCAAGCGTTGCTCACAATAATCATAAGATCGGAGTGAACCCATGAAGCTGCCATTTGCTGGACGTCTTCTTGCTGTCGCTATGCTGGCTGCTACCGCCGCCGCACTACCTGTCTCTTCGGCATTCGCCGAGTCCCCGGAAAAACCCAAAGTCGCGCTGGTCATGAAATCCCTGGCCAACGAATTCTTCCTGACCATGGAAGACGGCGCCAAGGCCTACCAGAAAGAACACTCTGCCGATTTCGACCTGATTTCCAACGGTATCAAAGACGAGACCGATACTGCCGGTCAGACGCGTATCGTCGAGCAAATGATCCTGGCGAAGGTCAATGCGCTGGTTATCGCGCCATCTGATTCCAAGGCTATGGTGCCGGTGATCAAGAAAGCCGTCGATGCCGGTATCACCGTGATCAACATCGACAACCAGCTCGATCCGGAAATCATCAAAAGCAAAAACATCTCTGTGCCATTCGTAGGTCCGGACAACCGTAAAGGTGCGCGTCTGGTCGGTGAGTATCTGGCCAAGCAGCTGAAGTCCGGTGACGAAGTCGGCATCATTGAAGGCGTGTCCACCACCACCAACGCTCAGGCACGCACCGCAGGCTTCAAGGATGCAATGGAAGCGGCCAATATCAAGGTTGTTTCGTTGCAATCCGGTCAGTGGGAAATGGACGGTGGCAACAAGGTTGCAGCGGCAATTCTCAGCGAGTACCCGGATGTCAAAGCGCTGCTGGCCGGTAACGACAACATGGCCCTGGGCGCTGTTTCAGCAGTACGCGCTGCCGGCAAGGCAGGCCAGGTGAAAGTCGTCGGTTACGACAACATCAATGCCATCAAGCCAATGCTCAAGGACGGTCGCGTGTTGGCGACTGCTGACCAGTTTGCTGCCAAGCAAGCGGTGTTCGGTATCGAGACGGCGCTGAAAATCATCAAGGGCGAGAAAGTCGATAGCGGTGCCAACGGTGTGATCGAAACGCCTGTCGAGCTGGTCACCAAGTAAGTCTTCTGGCGACACAATGGCGCTCGTCCGTCCGGGCGAGCGCATGGAGAGTTTTTATGTCAGTTTCCGCCCCGAACGCTGTCCTCTCGGTCAGCGGTATCGGTAAGACCTATGCGCAACCGGTGCTCACGGGCATCGATTTGACGCTGATGCGCGGTGAAGTGCTGGCTTTGACCGGTGAGAATGGCGCCGGCAAAAGCACCCTGTCGAAGATCATCGGTGGTCTGGTAACCCCGACCACTGGCCAGATGCAGTTCCAGGGCAAGGAATATCGCCCCGGCAGCCGCACCCAGGCTGAAGATCTGGGCGTGCGCATGGTCATGCAAGAACTCAATCTGCTGCCGACGCTGTCGGTCGCGGAAAACCTGTTTCTCGACAACCTGCCAAGCAATGGCGGCTGGATCAGTCGCAAGCAACTGCGCAAGGCCGCTATCGAGGCCATGGCTCAGGTCGGCCTGGATGCCATCGACCCCGACACACTGGTCGGCGAGTTGGGCATCGGCCATCAGCAGATGGTCGAGATCGCGCGCAATCTGATCGGCGATTGCCATGTACTGATCCTCGACGAACCCACCGCGATGCTCACCGCTCGTGAAGTCGAAATGCTCTTTGAGCAGATCACCCGGCTACAAGCGCGTGGCGTTTCGATCATCTACATTTCCCATCGCCTCGAAGAACTGGCGCGAGTCGCACAGCGTATTGCCGTGCTGCGTGACGGCAATCTGGTGTGTGTCGAGCCGATGGCCAACTACAACAGTGAGCAACTGGTCACGTTGATGGTCGGTCGCGAACTCGGCGAGCACATCGATATGGGGGTACGCAAGATTGGCGCCCCGGCGCTGACGGTCAAGGGGCTGGGCCGTTCCGACAAGGTGCGGGATGTTTCCTTCGAAGTCCGTGCTGGCGAGATTTTCGGTATCTCTGGACTGATCGGGGCAGGGCGCACTGAGCTTTTGCGATTGATTTTCGGCGCTGATCTGGCCGACACCGGCACCGTGGCACTCGGCTCACCGGCCCAAGTGGTGAGCATTCGTTCGCCGGTCGATGCCGTGCGCAATGGTATTGCGTTGATTACCGAAGACCGCAAGGGCGAAGGCCTGCTGCTCAGTCAGTCGATCAGCGCCAATATTGCGCTGGGCAACATGCCGGAAATTTCTAACGGAGGGATCGTCAACAACGGCGACGAAATTTCGTTGGCGCAGCGGCAGATCGATGCCATGCGCATTCGCAGTTCGAGCCCGACACAGCTTGTGTCCGAGCTCTCCGGCGGAAATCAGCAGAAAGTGGTGATCGGCCGTTGGCTGGAGCGCGACTGTTCAGTGTTGCTGTTCGACGAGCCGACGCGCGGCATCGACGTCGGTGCCAAATTCGACATTTATAATTTGCTCGGTGAATTGACTCGCCAGGGCAAAGCGCTGGTGGTGGTCTCCAGTGACCTGCGTGAGCTGATGCTGATCTGTGACCGGATCGGCGTGCTGTCTGCGGGGCGCCTGATTGATACCTTCGAGCGCGATAGCTGGACCCAGGATGAATTGCTTGCCGCCGCATTCGCCGGCTATCAAAAACGTGATGCGTTGCTCAATGAAGCGACGCCTAGGGATCTCCCATGAAAACTGCATCTCCCGCCGGCAAACGTAGTGGCAACTTTTATGGCCTGGGCACTTACCTTGGGCTGGCCGGTGCGTTGCTGGCGATGATTGCGCTGTTCTCGGTCATGAGCAGCCACTTTCTGTCCTATAACACCTTCAGCACCCTGGCCAACCAGATCCCTGATCTGATGGTGCTGGCGGTCGGCATGACCTTCGTGTTGATCATCGGCGGGATCGATCTGTCGGTAGGTTCGGTGCTGGCGCTCGCTGCCTCGACGGTGAGCGTGGCAATTCTCGGTTGGGGCTGGGGTGTTTTGCCATCGGCATTACTGGGCATGGCCGTAGCTGCATTGGCCGGCACTGTCACTGGTTCAATCACTGTAGCGTGGCGGATTCCGTCGTTTATCGTGTCGCTGGGCGTGCTGGAAATGGCTCGCGGTCTGGCGTACCAGATGACCGGTTCGCGCACTGCCTATATAGGTGATTCGTTTGCCTGGCTGTCGAACCCGATCGCCTTCGGTATCTCGCCTTCGTTCATCATTGCCTTGCTGGTGATTTTCATCGCTCAGGCCGTGCTGACCCGTACCGTTTTCGGGCGCTACCTGATCGGCATCGGCACCAACGAAGAAGCAGTGCGACTGGCGGGGATCAACCCAAAGCCATACAAGATTCTGGTGTTCAGCCTGATGGGCTTGCTGGCCGGTGTCGCTGCACTGTTCCAGATTTCGCGTCTGGAGGCGGCTGATCCGAACGCTGGTTCCGGTCTTGAGCTGCAAGTGATTGCGGCCGTGGTGATCGGTGGTACCAGCCTGATGGGCGGTCGCGGTTCGGTGATCAGTACCTTCTTCGGCGTCCTGATCATTTCGGTGCTGGCGGCTGGTCTGGCGCAGATCGGCGCAAGCGAACCGACCAAGCGCATCATCACCGGCGCGGTGATCGTCATTGCCGTCGTACTCGACACTTACCGTAGTCAACGCGCAAGTCGACGGGGCTGAACCATGGCAACGATCAAGGATGTGGCGGCGCTCGCGGGGATTTCCTACACGACGGTGTCGCATGTTGTGAACAAGACGCGCCCGGTCAGCCTGCAAGTGCGACTGAAAGTCGAGGCGGCGATCAAAAGCCTCGATTACGTGCCGAGTGCCGTGGCTCGTTCGCTGAAGGCCAAGACCACTGCGACTATCGGTCTGCTGGTGCCGAACAGCCTCAACCCGTACTTCGCCGAACTGGCGCGGGGGATCGAGGATTACTGCGAGCGTAATGGCTACTGCGTGATTCTCTGCAACTCCGACGACAATCCGGAAAAACAGCGAAGCTATCTGCGGGTGCTGCTGGAAAAGCGTATCGACGGCTTGATCGTCGCGTCTGCCGGTGGTGACAGCAGTCTGGCGCAAGGGCTGGCCGGGGTTAAGACGCCGATGGTGATCGTCGACCGGGGTCTGGAAGGCGTCAATGCAGATCTGGTGCGCATCGATCACGAGTACGGCGCTTATCTGGCGACCCGGCATCTTTTGGAACTTGGTCACCGAGACATCGCCACTATTGGCGGCCCTGCGAGTACCAGTGTGGCGCAAATGCGTCTGGCCGGTTTTTGCCGGGCGCTGAGCGAGGCGGGCATTGAAGTGCCGCTTGAACGCATGCTGGAAAGTGACTTCACCAGTACCGGTGGCTACAACGCGGCGGCGATTCTGCTGGAAAAAAATCCGCCGAGTGCAATCTTCGCCGGCAACGACATGATCGGCATTGGTGTGCTGCGCGCCGCCGCTGAGCGCAACATGCGCGTGCCGGCGGAGCTGTCGGTCATCGGCTTCGATGATATCCAGATGAGTCGTTATGTTTACCCTGCGCTGACCACGGTCGGCCAGTCGATCCTGCAACTGGGCGAGATGGCTGCCGAAGTGCTGCTACGAAGGATTGCCACCCCGAGTCTGGCCACCGATCAACGGATCGTGACCCCCAGTATTGTCCTGCGAGAGTCGACTGCGCCGCTGTCCGGCGTGTTCACTGAATACCGCTGAAACCGAATTGACGAGTAGTGATGTATGCCAGCAAATGTAGTGGTAATAGGCAGCCTGAACATGGATCTGGTGACACGTGCGCCACGCCTTCCCAAGGGTGGTGAAACGCTGATCGGTCATTCGTTCACCACCGTTTCGGGCGGCAAAGGCGCCAATCAGGCTGTGGCCGCTGCACGTCTGGGCGCGCAAGTGGCGATGATTGGCTGTGTGGGCAACGATGACTACGGTGTGCAATTGCGTGATGCGTTGCTCGCCGAGCAAATCGATTGTCAGGCGGTGAGCACTGTCGAGGATTCCAGCGGCGTGGCGTTGATTGTGGTCGATGACAACAGTCAGAACGCCATCGTGATTGTTGCCGGCGCTAATGGTGCGTTGACGGAGGCAGTCGTCGACCGGTTCGATGCTGTGCTACAGGCCGCAGACGTCATTATCTGTCAGCTTGAGATTCCGGATGCTTCAGTTGGTCACGCGCTCAAGCGTGGGCGCGAGCTGGGCAAAATCGTGATCCTCAACCCGGCCCCCGCCAGTCGGCCGCTGCCAGCGGATTGGTATGCATCGATTGACTACCTGATCCCCAACGAAAGCGAAGCCACGGCGTTAAGCGGCTTGCCGGTGGACTCGCTGGCATCCGCCGAAGTAGCTGCCAGCCGACTGATTGCCATGGGCGCAGGCAAAGTGATCATCACCCTTGGTGCTCAGGGTTCGCTGTTCGCCGACGGCCAGCGTTTCGAGCATTTCCCGGCACCCAAGGTGAAGGCTGTCGATACCACGGCGGCAGGGGATACCTTTGTCGGTGGTTTCGCAGCGGCGCTGGCTGACGGCCAGACCGAAGCAGAAGCCATTCGCTATGGGCAGATCGCTGCCGCGCTGTCTGTGACTCGTGCCGGTGCGCAACCTTCCATTCCAACGCAATCCGACGTACAGGCCTTCAAACCCGCATGAAAAAGACTCCTTTGCTCAACGTCGCGTTGTCGCGACTGATTGCATCCCTTGGCCATGGCGACATGGTAGTGATCGGTGATGCCGGTCTGCCGGTGCCGCCGGGTGTCGAGTTGATCGATCTGGCATTGACCCACGGTGTTCCGGATTTCATCAGCACACTGAAAGTCGTGCTGAGTGAAATGCAGGTTGAAAGTCATGTACTGGCCAGCGAAATCTTCGACAAACAGCCGAGCGCGCTGATCGCGCTGGACGAGTTGAATGACTCAAGCGCCCTCGGTCGGCGCGATCTGCTCAATCACGAGCAATTCAAGGTTCTTAGCCGACAGGCACGGGCGATTGTTCGTACAGGCGAATGTCAGCCGTACTGCAACATCGTGCTGGTGGCTGGGGTTACGTTCTAAACAGGGTTCAAGCCCTTTTGATTTCTTAAGCACAAGGAATGCGCCATGCACCGCTATGCTCAAAAACTGCACCAATTGCTTCGGAGTTTTCTGCTCTTGTCTCTGATTACCGTTACAGGCGCTCAAGCCGCGGAAAAAATCGATCTGATCATCGACACCGACCCGGGCGCCGATGACGTGGTCGCACTGCTGTTCGCTCTGGCTTCGCCAGACGAATTGAACATTCGTGCGCTGACCACCGTGGCCGGCAACGTGCGCCTCGACAAGACCTCACGCAATGCGCGTCTGGCGCGTGAATGGGCAGGGCGCGAGGAAGTGCCGGTGTATGCCGGCGCGCCTAGACCGCTGATGCGCACACCGATCTACGCCGAAAACATCCATGGCAAGGAAGGCCTGTCGGGTGTCACCGTGCATGAGCCGAAACAAGGTCTGGCAGAAGGCAATGCGGTCAACTATCTGATCGATACCCTGAAAAAAGCCAAGCCGCACAGCATCACCATCGCCATGCTCGGTCCACAGACCAACCTGGCGCTGGCGCTGATTCAGGAGCCGGAGATCGTTCAAGGCATCAAGGAAGTGGTGATCATGGGTGGCGCGCATTTCAACGGCGGCAACATCACCCCTGTGGCCGAGTTCAACCTGTTTGCCGACCCGCAAGCGGCTGAAGTGGTCCTGAAAAGCGGCGTCAAACTGACCTATCTGCCGCTGGACGTGACGCACAAGATTCTCACCAGTGATGCGCGCCTGAAGCAGATCGCAGCGCTGAACAACAATGCGAGCAAGATTGTCGGCGACATCCTCAACGAGTACATCAAAGGGGATATGGAGCACTACGGCATCCCGGGTGGCCCGGTGCATGACGCCACCGTTATCGCTTATCTGCTCAAGCCGGAACTGTTTACCGGTCGCTCGGTGAACGTGGTTGTCGATAGCCGCGAAGGCCCGACGTTCGGCCAGACCGTTGTCGATTGGTACGACGGCCTGAAGGCACCGAAGAACGCCTTCTGGGTGGAAAACGGCGATGCGCAAGGCTTCTTCGATCTGTTGACCGAACGCCTGAAGCGTCTGAAGTAAGCAATACGCCCGCAGGTGCCAGCCTGCGGGTTTTTTACGCGTCGGTGGTTTGTGTATCGACGACCTGCTCGTGCGGATATCGCTCGAATATCTGCGAGATGAATTGCTGAGCCGCTACGGTTCCCAATTCCTTGACCAAAAGGTCTATCCCGATAATTGCCAGTTCCTCCGTGGTCCCCGGACTATAGGAACTGTGTCCGTCTGCCCATTTGGCCTTGATGTCGGCGTCGATGCTTACGCTGCTCATGAGTGTGCTCGAAAGGTCGGGAAGTCTGAGTGTCGAGTTAACCACTTTGTCGGGCGTTTGGCACTGCGACTTAGGCATGAGCCCGGTGCTGTGCGACACTTGGTCTTTTCCGGCTGACCCAAGGATCGCGTTGTGCAGATTGATTTGAACACCCCTGACGGCCTGACACTTGAGGCTGTACGCCGATTGCTGGCCTCGGCCAGTGACGACGAACACACTCAGTTGCGTGTCACCAAGGGCGGCATCGCTTACCTTTCTTCTGGCGTTACCGGCGGTAAGGATATCGACGGACTGCTGTTTCGGCTGGAGACCTGGGCCAAGGGTTCGGGCTACGTCGGCAACGTCGCGGCCAGCGATGAAGTCTGGGTGATGCAGATCTTCAATGCGCTCAAGGAAAACTGGCCGAACCCACCGTATGACTACATCGACGTCTACTGAGCTCGTTAATATTCAGTGACGATTACGCGTACAAACGTCGGACGCTATTGAGGCACACTCGGCGTTTTACCGGGTCGTGGGGCAGGGTGATAGCACTGGGTGCGAAACCAAATGCCAAAATGGCGGTCGCACGATCTCAGCTTAACTATTGAAAGAAGGAGGCTTCATGCCTTTGAAGTTCGCGTCATTGGGTGCACTTATGGCCGTTGCCATGCTGGCCGGTTGCAGCACTACCTCCAGCGATTCGACGAAGGACACTGTGGCGACCGACACCGGTCACAGCCGCTGTGAAGCAACGGCGGCGGAGTTTGCCATTGGCAAGAAGGCTTCGCCGGAACTGCTGGAACAGGCTCGTGCCAAGGCCGGAGCGCAGAACGCTCGTTTCCTCAAGCCAAACGACATGATCACCCTTGAGTACCGCTCCGATCGCCTGAATCTGAACACCGATAACAATCTGGTGGTCACTCGCGTCAACTGCGGCTGATTGCCGCCAGCTTTTGCTACAGGCAATAAAAAACCCCGTCACATGGACGGGGTTTTTTTAGTGCGCCGAGAAATTACTCTGGGCGAACCTGTGCAGCTTGCATACCCTTTTGGCCTTTCTCAGCCACGAAGGAGACAGTCTGGCCTTCTTTCAGGCTTTTGAAACCGTCGGATTCGATAGCTTTGAAGTGTACGAACAGGTCGTCACCGCCACCTTGAGGAGTGATGAAGCCGAAGCCTTTTTCATCGTTGAACCATTTAACGGTGCCGGTTTGGCGATTAGACATGGTGTATCTCCAAGAAACATATATTTTCAGTAGTACTGTGCTGCTCAGGCCAACTGGGCACACCCGGGTATCATAGTCGAAATGTTCACTTTGTAAGCCCCCCGGACGTGCTGTTTGCTTTCATATTGCACTTTGTTCGCTTGCTGAAATCGCTGAAAGCCCCGGTTTACGGGGCTTCTGGTCGGGAAGCAAGGGTGTAAAAAAAGCTATAAAAGCTGCGTAAATTATCGAATTCAGGGCTTTTTCAGGGCTTTTTTAGCCCTCCGCAGCTCGAAAGCACTCTCGATAGGGCTTATTTCTGTACCCGGCAAACCGAGATTTCTTTCAGTGCGCGCTGACCCAGTTCGCCACTTGGCGGGGTGTTCTTGTCCATCAGTTGGGCGATTTCCTGTGTAGTGAATTTCTTCTCCAGGACGTCGGCGCCACAGGTGCAATGTTGCTTGGCCACAGTAGGGTTGACGCTTTTGCTGGCAGCAGCTGTGCAGTCACTCATGTACTGGGCTTTTACGCCGGCAGGCCAGGCCGCTTGAGCGCTCAGCGGCAGAAGCATGGCCAGTGGGGCCGCGAAAGCAAAAAGACGGATAAGGCGCATGTCTGTAACTCCTTGGATTGATATCGGCGACGATTCTCAGTCTATTCGAGGCAAAGCGTATATCCCAAGTTCACTTTTCGCTCCAGAAATGGACATTTTGATTCGTTCACATCGGCGACCGTTCATCTGTGCTAGCATGCCCGGCTCGGGCGTTTGCAAGCTTCGGTGATCTTCAGTCCCGGTGGCGGTTAACGCACGAATAACTCTGATTTGAATCCCAGTCACTCTGGTTCGGTTTTCCGGTTGGCCGCAAGGCTCCTGCCGCTGTAAGGCAGGCGTTCGTCATTGAATGGCCTGGATCGGATCTTGTACTGGCTCATCCCAACCCACGTGACCTTTGGTAGGGGTCACCACTAGGAGAGGAGGCGCCATGCCAACTATTACTCTTCCCGACGGCAGTCAACGTTCATTCGATCACCCGGTTTCCGTAGCCGAGGTCGCCGCATCCATTGGTGCAGGTCTGGCCAAAGCCACCGTGGCCGGCAAGGTCAATGGCAAGCTGGTTGACGCCAGCGACATCATCGACAGCGACGCTTCGCTGCAAATCATTACGCCAAAGGATGAAGAGGGGCTGGAGATCATTCGCCACTCTTGCGCTCACCTGGTTGGCCACGCGGTCAAGCAGCTGTACCCGACGGCCAAAATGGTCATCGGTCCGGTCATCGACGACGGCTTCTATTACGACATCGCCTTCGAACGTCCTTTTACTCCGGACGACATGGCCGCCATCGAACAGCGCATGCAACAGCTGATCGAAAAAGATTATGACGTGATCAAGAAAGTCACTCCGCGCGCCGAAGTGATCGAAGTGTTCAAGGCCCGTGGCGAAGACTACAAGCTGCGTCTGGTCGAGGACATGCCGAACGAGCAGGCCATGGGTCTGTACTATCACGAAGAATACGTCGACATGTGCCGTGGCCCGCACGTGCCGAACACGCGTTTCCTCAAGTCATTCAAACTGACCAAGTTGTCCGGCGCCTACTGGCGTGGCGACGCCAAGAACGAGCAATTGCAGCGCGTTTACGGTACCGCTTGGGCTGACAAGAAGCAGCTGGCTGCCTACATTCAGCGCATCGAAGAAGCTGAAAAACGCGATCACCGCAAAATCGGCAAGCGTCTTGGCCTGTTCCACACTCAGGAAGAATCCCCGGGCATGGTGTTCTGGCACCCGAACGGCTGGACTCTGTACCAGGTGCTTGAGCAGTACATGCGCAAAGTGCAGCGTGACAACGGTTATCTTGAGATCAAGACGCCGCAAGTGGTTGACCGCAGCCTGTGGGAGAAATCCGGGCACTGGGCCAACTACGCCGACAACATGTTCACCACTCAGTCGGAAAACCGCGACTACGCCATCAAGCCGATGAACTGCCCGTGCCACGTGCAGGTGTTCAATCAAGGCCTGAAGAGCTACCGCGAGCTGCCGATGCGTCTGGCCGAGTTCGGTGCCTGCCACCGTAACGAGCCGTCGGGTGCTCTGCACGGCATCATGCGTGTACGTGCGTTCACTCAGGACGACGCCCACATCTTCTGTACTGAAGAGCAGATGCAGGCAGAATCCGCCGCGTTCATCAAGCTGACCATGGACGTTTATCGCGATTTCGGCTTCACCGATGTCGAGATGAAGCTGTCCACTCGTCCGGAAAAACGCGTTGGCTCCGACGAATTGTGGGATCGCGCCGAAGCTGCATTGGCCGCAGCGCTGGACAGCGCGGGCCTTGCGTACGATCTGCAGCCGGGCGAGGGTGCTTTCTACGGTCCGAAAATCGAATTCTCGCTGAAAGATTGCCTTGGCCGTGTTTGGCAATGTGGTACCTTGCAGCTCGATTTTAACCTGCCGATCCGTTTGGGAGCCGAATACGTCTCCGAAGACAACAGTCGCAAGCACCCGGTAATGTTGCACCGGGCGATCCTTGGATCCTTCGAACGTTTCGTCGGGATTCTGATCGAGCACTACGAGGGCGCGTTCCCTGCGTGGCTGGCTCCGACTCAGGCAGTGATCATGAATATCACTGATAAACAGGCGGATTTTGTCGCCGAAGTCGAAAAAACTCTCAACGAAAGCGGATTTCGTGCCAAGTCCGACTTGAGAAATGAAAAGATCGGCTTTAAAATCCGCGAGCATACTTTGCTCAAGGTTCCCTATCTCTTGGTGATCGGAGATAAGGAAGTCGAGATGCAGACTGTCGCTGTGCGTACTCGTGAAGGTGCTGACCTGGGCTCGATGCCCGTCGCCCAGTTCGCTGAGTTTCTCGCGCAAGCGGTTTCCCGGCGTGGTCGCCCAGATTCGGAGTAATTATTATTAAGCGTGAAATGAGACAAGATAAACGAGCTGCACCGAAAGCCCCGATCAACGAGAATATCTCGGCACGCGAGGTTCGGTTAATTGGTGCTGAAGGTGAACAGCTTGGGATTGTGTCAATTGAAGACGCGCTTCTTAAGGCTGAAGAGGCCAAACTGGATCTGGTGGAAATTTCCGCCGATGCAGTACCACCTGTTTGCAAGCTGATGGACTACGGCAAATCGATCTTCGAAAAGAAGAAACAGGTTGCCGCTGCAAAGAAAAACCAGAAGCAGATTCAGGTTAAAGAAATCAAGTTTCGTCCAGGGACGGAGGAAGGGGATTACCAGGTAAAACTGCGCAACCTGGTACGTTTCCTGAGTGATGGGGACAGGGCCAAGGTATCCTTGCGATTCCGCGGCCGTGAGATGGCCCACCAGGAGCTGGGGATGGAACTCCTCAAGCGGGTTGAAGGTGACCTGCTCGAGTACGGTTCGGTCGAACAGCATCCTAAGATGGAAGGACGCCAGCTGATTATGGTCATCGCCCCGAAAAAGAAGAAGTAATCAACAGGGCACGGCAGGCCTTCTGATTATGTTTATCAACTGAATGCGGAGTATCCGAACATGCCAAAAATGAAAACTAAAAGTGGTGCTGCTAAGCGGTTTCTGAAAACTGCTAACGGTATCAAGCACAAGCACGCTTTCAAGAGCCACATCCTGACTAAAATGTCGACCAAGCGTAAGCGTCAACTGCGCGGTAGCAGCTTGCTGGCACCGTGTGACGTGGCAAAAGTCGAGCGCATGCTGCGCCTTCGTTAATTTAGTCAAGAATAGAGGAAGTAACTCATGGCTCGTGTAAAGCGTGGCGTCATTGCCCGTAAGCGTCACAAAAAAATTCTGAAACTTGCTAAAGGCTACTACGGTGCACGTTCGCGCGTATTCCGTGTTGCCAAGCAAGCGGTAATCAAGGCAGGCCAATACGCCTACCGTGACCGTCGTCAGAAAAAACGTCAGTTCCGCGCTCTGTGGATCGCTCGTATCAACGCTGGTGCTCGTGTTAACGGTCTGTCCTACAGCCGTTTCATCGCTGGCCTGAAAAAAGCTTCCATCGAGATCGACCGTAAGGTTCTGGCTGATCTGGCAGTGAACGAAAAAGCGGCGTTTGCTGCGATTGTCGAGAAAGCTAAAGCCACCTTGGCTTAAGTACCCCCGACAGTCACCCGGCCTCACCTCTGTGGGGCCAGGTGTTAAACGTCTTAAATAGGGGAAGAGCCTTCAAGCTCTTCCCCTATTTTGTATCTGGAGTCTGTA
Organism: Pseudomonas sp. McL0111; assembly: GCF_052567255.1. NCBI lineage: Bacteria > Pseudomonadati > Pseudomonadota > Gammaproteobacteria > Pseudomonadales > Pseudomonadaceae > Pseudomonas > Pseudomonas sp. McL0111. The sequence goes on from NZ_CP199585.1 coordinate 3,803,631, forward strand.
CATGGAAAACCTGGATGCGCTGGTCTCTCAAGCACTAGAGGCTGTGCAAAGCGCTGAAGACATCAATGCCCTGGAGCAAATCCGGGTTCACTACCTTGGTAAAAAAGGTGAATTGACTCAGGTGATGAAGACCCTGGGGAATTTGCCGGCAGAAGAGCGTCCGCAAGTCGGCGCCCTGATCAACGTTGCCAAGGAGCGTGTCACAGAAGTTCTCAATGCGCGCAAGGCACTGTTTGAAGAGGCCGAACTGGCCGCCAAACTGTCTGCCGAGTCAATTGACGTGACGCTGCCGGGCCGCGGTCAGACCTCCGGTGGTCTGCATCCGGTTACCCGGACTCTGGAACGTATCGAACAGTTCTTCACTCATATCGGCTACGGCATTGCCGAAGGCCCTGAGGTCGAAGACGACTATCACAACTTCGAGGCACTCAACATCCCAGGCCATCACCCGGCCCGGTCGATGCACGACACCTTCTATTTCAATGCGAACATGTTGTTGCGCACCCATACCTCGCCGGTACAGGTCCGCACCATGGAATCGAAACAGCCGCCGATCCGCATCGTCTGCCCAGGCCGTGTGTACCGTAGCGACTCAGATATCACCCACTCGCCGATGTTCCACCAGGTCGAAGGCCTGCTGGTTGATCGCGACATCAATTTCGCCGACCTCAAAGGGACCATCGAAGAGTTCCTGCGGGTGTTCTTCGAAAAAGAACTGGCCGTGCGTTTCCGTCCGTCCTACTTCCCGTTCACCGAGCCATCCGCTGAAGTCGACATGGAATGCGTGATGTGCAGCGGTAAAGGCTGCCGCGTCTGCAAGCAGACTGGCTGGCTGGAAGTGATGGGCTGCGGCATGGTGCACCCGAACGTGCTGCGCATGTCCGGCATCGATCCGGAAGAGTTCTCGGGCTTTGCCTTCGGCATGGGCGTTGAGCGTCTGGCCATGCTCCGTTACGGCGTGAACGACTTGCGTCTGTTCTTCGACAACGACTTGCGGTTCCTCGCGCAATTTCGCTAGTCGTAACGAATTCTTAGGAGAGCAGGATGAAATTCAGTGAACAATGGCTGCGCGGCTGGGTTAGCCCGCAGGTAAATCGCGATGAGCTGGTTGCTCGTCTGTCGATGGCGGGTCTGGAGGTCGATAGCGTGACCCCGGCCGCCGGTGTATTCAGTGGCGTTGTGGTGGGCGAGGTGCTGAGCACCGAGCAGCATCCGGATGCCGACAAGCTGCGTGTTTGCCAGGTCAGCAATGGCGCGGAAACTTTCCAGGTCGTGTGCGGTGCGCCTAACGTGCGTCCGGGCCTGAAGATTCCATTCGCGATGATCGGTGCCGAACTGCCGGGCGACTTCAAGATCAAGAAGGCCAAGCTGCGCGGCGTTGAGTCCAACGGCATGCTGTGCTCGCAGTCCGAGTTGCAGGTCGGTGAAGGCAATGACGGCCTGATGGAGCTGCCGGCCGATGCGCCGGTGGGCGAAGATTTCCGCGTTTATCTGGATCTGGAAGACGCCAGCATCGAGGTCGACCTGACCCCGAACCGTGGCGACTGCCTGTCCCTGGCCGGTCTGGCCCGTGAAGTCGGCGCGCTGTACGCCGCTCCGGTCACCCGTCCGGTGGTGATGACCATTCCTGCCGTACACGACGAAGTGCGTTCGGTAGAAGTGTTGGCACCATCTGCGTGCCCACGTTACCTGGGTCGTGTAATCCGCAATGTCGATCTGTCCAAACCGACGCCGCTGTGGATGGTCGAGCGCCTGCGTCGCGCCGACGTACGCAGCATCGACGCTGCCGTCGACATCACCAACTATGTGATGCTTGAACTGGGTCAGCCACTGCACGCATTCGATCTCGCCGAAATCAATGGCGGCATCCGTGTGCGCATGGCGGAAGAAGGCGAGAAGCTGGTATTGCTCGACGGTCAGGAAGTCAGCCTGCGTAGCGATACGCTGGTGATTGCCGACCATACCCGCGCGCTGGCAATTGCCGGTGTGATGGGTGGCGAGCATAGCGGTGTTTCTGCGACGACTCGCGATGTATTCCTGGAAAGTGCGTTCTTCGATCAGATCGCTGTTGCTGGCAAGGCTCGCTCCTATGGCCTGCACACCGATGCGTCGCACCGCTACGAGCGTGGCGTGGACTGGCAGTTGGCCCGTGAAGCCATGGAGCGCGCCACTGGCCTGCTGCTGGAAATCACTGGCGGTGAAGCCGGCCCGATTATCGAAACCGTCAACGAGCAATATCTGCCGTCGATTGCCCCGATCATCTTGCGTGCCGCACGTATCACTCAGATGCTCGGCATGGAAATGGATTCGGCACAGGTCGAGCGTCTGCTCAGCGCCTTGGGTCTGAACATTTCTGCTGACGGTGCAGGGCAGTGGCGCGTAGAAGTGCCGAGCCATCGCTTCGATATCAGCCTGGAAGTCGATCTGATCGAAGAACTGGCCCGTCTGTATGGTTACAACCGTCTACCGGTCCGTTATCCGCAAGCTCGCCTGGCGCCACAAGCCAAGGCTGAAGCACGTAGCGATCTGCCTGAATTGCGTCGCCTGCTGGTGGCCCGTGGTTATCAGGAAGCGATCACTTATAGCTTCATCGATCCCAAGCAGTTCGAACTGTTCAACCCGGGCGTCGAGCCGCTGTTGCTGGCCAACCCGATTTCCAACGACATGGCAGCCATGCGTTCGTCGTTGTGGCCGGGTCTGATCAAGTCGTTGCAGCACAACCTGAATCGCCAGCAGGATCGCGTCCGTCTGTTCGAAAGCGGTCTGCGCTTCATCGGTCAGCTGGAAGGCCTGAAGCAAGAGCCAATGCTCGCCGGTGTGGTTTGCGGCAGCCGTCTGCCGGAAGGCTGGGCGCAGGGTCGCGATACCGTCGACTTCTTCGACGTCAAGGCTGACGTGGAAGCGTTGCTGGGCTTCGCTGGCGCGCTGGATTCGTTCACTTTCACTCCGGGCAAGCACCCGGCGCTGCACCCGGGTCAAACCGCGCGCATCGAGCGGGAAGGGCGCGAAGTCGGTTTCATCGGCGCAATTCACCCTGAATTGTCGAAAACGTTGGGTCTGGACCGTCCAGTCTTCGTCTTTGAGCTGGTTCTGGCCGAAGTTGCGCTGGGGAAAATGCCTAAATTCCACGAGTTGTCGCGCTTTCCTGAAGTGCGTCGTGACCTTGCACTGATCGCGCATACCGACGTTGCGGCCTCGGCTGTATTGGACGTAATCCGTGAAAATGCAGGCGAATGGCTCACTGATCTAAGGCTGTTTGACGTTTATCAGGGTAAAGGCATTGATCCTGATAGAAAAAGCCTTGCAGTTGGCTTGACCTGGCAGCATCCATCGCGCACTCTTAATGACGATGAGGTGAATTCGACGGCGCAAAATATCCTCACCTCGCTCGAACAAAGGTTGAACGCCACGTTAAGGAAGTGACGTATGGGGGCTTTGACGAAAGCTGAGATGGCGGAACGTCTGTATGAAGAGCTGGGCCTGAACAAGCGGGAAGCCAAGGAATTGGTTGAACTGTTTTTCGAAGAAATCAGGCACGCTCTTGAAGACAACGAGCAGGTCAAATTGTCCGGTTTCGGCAATTTCGACCTTCGGGACAAACGCCAGCGGCCTGGCCGCAACCCGAAAACGGGGGAAGAAATCCCGATCACGGCTCGCCGTGTGGTCACCTTTCGTCCAGGGCAGAAGTTGAAGGCCCGAGTTGAGGCTTATGCTGGAACCAAGTCATAACGACGAACTACCCGTCATCCCGGGCAAACGCTACTTCACCATTGGTGAAGTCAGCGAGCTGTGTGCCGTAAAGCCACACGTGCTGCGCTACTGGGAGCAGGAGTTTCCTCAGCTCAACCCCGTCAAACGCCGCGGGAACCGCCGGTATTATCAGCGCCAGGACGTGCTGATGATCCGGCAGATCCGCGCGCTCCTTTACGATCAAGGATTCACCATCGGCGGCGCACGCCTGCGCCTGTCCGGCGATGAAGCCAAAGACGACACCACCCAATACAAGCAAATGATCCGCCAGATGATCGCCGAGCTCGAAGATGTGCTGGTGGTTCTCAAGAAATAAAAAGCTGCTTTTGAATACTTCCAGTTTTCAAAAGCTTGCGATATATTCTTGAGCGTTCCTCGAGATGAGGAACGGGTTGCAAGACCAGTCGGGGCGTAGCGCAGTCCGGTAGCGCACTAGCATGGGGTGCTAGGGGTCGAGTGTTCGAATCACTCCGTCCCGACCATAATTCCTGAGTAAAATCAGACACTTGAGCCGATCAGATAGATCGGCTTTTTTGTGCCTGCGCAAAACCCGCGCAAAACTTGCGCAAAACTACCCGGTGATTTCGCTGATATTGAGGTCTGGAATTGCCTCCGACCAGACGATTTCGGCGTGGTCCTTCTGGTAGTTTTTGGTCATGCTCTCGCTGGCATGGCCGGCGATTTTCTGCCCATCTTTACCTGCCTTCTGATACAGGTGCAGCGACAGCGCTCGCACCTCATGGAAGCCTGGCATCTCTTCCTCCTTCCATCCCTTGTAGCAACCCGCCACCTCCCGGGCTTCTTTGAAGGCTCGCGTCAAATATCGTTCTTCGACCTGCGTCCAGTGGTCCTTCGTCTGCGCCTGCTTCTGCTTTTTTCGGTCTGGCCGACGGTGGATCAGGTATGGCGAGACGATGTCATCCCGGCACCGGCTGATCACTGCCTGGAGTTCCTCGGTCACTTTGAACCGAATCCATGCTGCGTCGCTGGCCTTGGCCGTTTTCTGCTGCACCACATACAAAAATCCTTCCCGAACACCATCGAACCGCATGTTCAAAATGTCCGTGCGGCGCTGCGCGGTGATCAGCGCGAGATCTATGGCGTTCTGCAGCCAGAACGGCGCTTTCACCCGAATGGCTTTCAGGCCTTCGACGGTGTGCCGCTTGCGCTGCTTCTTCTCAATTCGGTTGATGGTGCTGGCTGCCGGGTTGTCCGGGCACAGTCCTTTGGCCGCTGCGTGGTTGAAGATGTCGACCAGCAGAGCGCGACATTGGTTGGCCGTCCGAGGGGTGAGTGCATCCAGCATCTCCGCGATCATGCGGATCGTGATCTGGTCGACGGCTTTCCCTTCGAAGTTTTTGCGAAAGCGCCGGAAGTGCACTGCGTACAGGCCGAGCGTTCCCTTCGCCAGCTCTCGCGGCGGTAGCACGTCGCCCTCGTAAGTGTCGAGGAAACCGGCAAACGACTCGGATGTGTTGCCCATCACGGCGCCGATCAGATCAGCGCCACGCATGAACTCGAGGTTCAATTGCTTGGCAGCCTCGATTGCCTTGATCCGGTCGCTACCAAACTGGAACCACTTACCGTCGGTAGGCCGCCGGTAGCGATAGGTCGAGCGCCGCGAATCGAAGTACAGGTTCTGCGGGAGGCTCTTGTTCGCCTTGTTGCGCGCCGTGGGACCATCATGCAGCTCCTTTCAATACCATCGCGACCAGGTCATTACCGTCCGACCGATTGAACGCCGTCCAATCAACGTACCAGAGTTTGCCGATCTGCTCGCCGGGCACCTGGCCGTTACGAATGTAGTTGCGAATAGCTTGGGGGCACGGAGGCGTGCCGTTCTCGCCCCAGCGCCGGCGCTGAAACTCACTGATCTTGATCAGCTCTCTTCTCATTGTGATGCTCCATGCCGCGCGTGGCGGCAGAAGGTGGTTATTCGGTGCGGAAGACTTCGGCTCGAACCGCGCGCCATTCCTGTTTTGTGGTGACCGGTTCGCGGCCAAACCATTGCTCGGCTTCTTTCGCCAGATCCTCGCGGGCTTGGCTCCATCCGCCACCGAGGCGAAGCGCCAGAACTGCTCGCTTATGAAGGCTCAGTTGAAGAGCTGCCAGCAAAGTCGATCTTCTGGCAAGGCAATGAGTACGCGGCGTGGCCGGTTCAGATTGAGGGTATCGGCGCGGACAGTAATGGCAGCGCCACCCGGCCGACTTTCATGGCTGGCAACGTCAACGGGCGAATCACCGCGCTTTGCTTGGCCTTCGATGACTTGCTGAAGTTTCAACTGACTGTGCGCGAGACGCTGGCCCAGTACCTGGATGCTGCGAACTTTCCCGAGGGCAACCCGACCGCCGACCCCACGCAAGAGGCGCTGGAGATCTGGTTCATCGATCAGAAAACCGGTGAGGACGGCGAGGTTGTGCAGTGGGAGCTTTCGTCCCCGGGCGAGATCGACAACCACGGGTTGCCCGGGCGGCAGATGACGACCTTTTGTCACTGGGCTATGACGGGCGAATATCGCGGGCCGAACTGCGGGTACACCGGCGGGGCGATGTTTGATGACGACGACAATCCCGTCGACGACCCCAGCAAAGACGAGTGCAAGGGTGGCCTGAAGTCCTGCAAGTTGCGTTTCGGCCAGAACAACCAATTACCACACGGCGGATTTCCCGCTGTTTCCTTGATCGCACGGAGCTGACATGCGAAAGCACATCTTGAGCGCGATTCAGGCGCACGCGGCGGCCGAGTACCCGAAAGAGTGTTGCGGTCTGCTGCTGGCTATCGGGCGCAAGCAGCAATACTTTCCCTGCAACAATGTCTCGACCGAGCCGAGCGAAGAGTTCCGGATTGACCCCGAGCAGTACGCAGCGGCTGAAGACTTCAGCGAGGTAATCGGCGTGGTCCATTCGCATCCGGACGCCACCAGCCGGCCGTCACCGCGCGACCTGGCCATTTGCGAAGCGACTGCGTTGCCGTGGCACATCCTGAGCTGGCCCGAAGGCGATTTGCGCACTGTCATGCCGTCCGGCGAGGTGCCGCTGCTCAAGCGTCCATTCGTGCACGGCGCCTGGGACTGCTGGCAGGTCTGCGCCGATTGGTACAAGCGTGAGTGGGGGCTTGAGTTCGAAGCCTTCAATCGCGCCGATGGCTGGTGGGAGAGCAAGGACAACGCCAGCCTGTACGAAGCGAACTACGAGGCTGCCGGTTTTTATCGCGTCGACCAGCCGCAGCGTGGCGACATGATCGTCATGGAAGTGGGTCGCACGGTTTTCCCGAACCACGCCGGGATCTTCCTCGGTGCTGATCCAGCGCTGCCTGGTGAGGATGCTGCGACGTTCGGCCCGGGGCCGTTCCTGCTGCACCACCTTTATGGAAGGCCGTCCGAGGTTATCGTTTTCGGAGGCCCGTGGCTTGATCGCACGCGCCTGATTCTCAGGCACAAAGACGTCCAGCCAGTCACATGATGCGGTAGGGGGATCGGGGGTTTTTATGGATGTTCACTTGTTGAGCGCTGCTCAGAAAGCAATTTGCGCTGAAGACATTCCAGTCTCTAAAGCGATGGTTGAAGCAGGTCTCGCTGTTTTGGAAGAGACTGGAGAATGGCCACTATCAAGATCTACGGTCGAAAGAGCTTTTCAGGAGATGTATCTTTGCGGATTTCGAGAATCTGTTCCCGCGTCATATGACCTTTGATAATTGCACCATTTAAGGCAATCGCCTGGAAGATTCTCATCAGCCTGTGGCACTGATCCCTCAGGTCTTTGAGCTTGAGCGATGTGTTGGATGATTTGGGACTTCTCGGTTTTATGAGATCCGTCAACGATGCAGTTTCGCCTTCGTTCAAGCCCCATTGCCAATGCACTATCTTATGTCTCAGTTTTGCCACGGCATCGAAAGACTTTAGTGTCGTGAGCAAATCCTCGGATGCGTTCTTTTCGACCGCTGCGGCATCTGCTATCTGACCTTGGACGTACCTGATCATGCCCGCCATGGACATGTTGGTTTCCACGACAAGCCTTTGAGCGTCGGTAACTGACATTTTCATAAAAAATGCAAAAAGTTCGGAAAGCTGCCACTCCACTGCGGAGTAGTTTGCGATGAACTGTCCCATTGCATGCAGGTGCTCATCGGACGGGCCGACGTTGTACTGGCGAGGCCAATCTATAGAAAAGGGCTCTCTCGGCTGAAACTCGTCACTCACATTGACCTCCAGGTCATTAACACGCCGAAATTGGCGCAATCCCACTCCTTGGGCTTGCAGGCGAAGGACTGAGGAATCCGTTGCTCTTTGCAGATTTCAACCCGATTTGGAATCCCAGCCTGTCACTTGGTCATTCTCGACAGTGATGCGGAGGGCATACCTGTTCGCACTCTGATGGTGATACTTCCAAATATCTCGGGTTTTTGTTTTTAAAAACTTGTGGTCTGTGGCTGCCGGCTGGCCGAGAGAGTCGATCAGTTGTTCAGATGTTTGTCCGGTCCAAATTCTTTTTTCGAGTATGTTTTGAACAATATGCTCTTCCTGATATTTGTCCCTTAAGTATTTCAGTCGCGCACGTTTTTTGGCCCAAGCAATGATTATCAGGAGTAAGAAGATCCCAGCGATCACCGCAGCTGGAATCTGCCACCCGACGGACTTGTTCATTTTGTCGAAGAGGTAGATTGGCCCCCCCACAATGAGCGCGAGTATGAGCAGCCACCCAGTCAACTCCTTCTCGGCTTTTGAAACGCGCTTCGCCATGTCCTTTCCCTGATAGCGGCAAAATTGATAGCCGAAAGCTACTACTTTGAGTGTGCGGGGCGTTACTGGGGATTCGTACAGGCTGATTTGATGCTTTGACCCAAGCGTGTTCAGAGCTTCGGCTTGGGGTGAGCTAAATATTTTTTGGGCGGTGCCGATATTCTCTGATTCATATACCAACGGAGTGGCAACGCATGGAAGTAAGCAATACCCAAGGCGAGTATCAGAAGCCCAAAAACCTAGCCGGGCTGGGGCGGCGGTGGGGAGGACAAATGATTGACTCAATAATCACCTTCGTTCTGTTCTACATCGTAGGTTTAACAGCCGAGTTTGTTGGTTTGCCACCAAGCGTGGTTGGCATCTTGGCTTTAGGCTCAGGTGCGGCGTATTACCTGTTTTCCGATGCAATGCCCAACGGTCAAAGCTTGGGTAAAAAGCTGCTGGGGATGTCAGTGATTGATGAGCGCAGCTACCTTAGCTGCAATCTATATCAATCTTTTATGCGCAACATCACGACGCCGTTTCTGAGCATTCTTGACTGGATATTTATTTTCTTTGGCTCACGGAAACGGCTTGGTGACATGCTCGCATCTACGATAGTGATCCGATCCAAGTAAAAGCAAATGCTACAGTCACCCCCTTTCAGGATGAGGAAGAATCATGCGGATTTTGATAGGGGCTTTGGCGGTGGCGATGTTGGCGGGGTGTGTGTAGTGGTCTAATTTCCCCGGACACCTCGATAAGTGGAAAATGCATCTATCGAGGAGTTTTTCATGACCAACAAACGCAGGACATTCGACGACAGCTTCAAGCTGCAAGTCGTGAAGATGATCAAGGACCAGGGGCTGACCGTTCCGCAGGTCTGCGGCGATCTGAATATTCGTGAGACAGCCGTCCGGCGCTGGGTTCAACAGTACGAGGCTGAGCAATTGGGACAGGCCGGGATCGGTAAACCGCTCACATCCGAGCAGCAGCGGATTCGGCAGTTGGAGCAGGAAAACCGCCAGCTCAAGATGGATAACGATGTATTAAAAAAAGCCACCGCCTTCTTTGCCCGCGAGCTGAAGTAACGTATCGATTGGTTCGGCAGCTGCAACAGAAGGCTTATTCGGTGGCGTATGTCTGTCGGCTGCTGGGCATCAGCCGATCCGGTTTCTACGAGGCCAACAAGCGTGCTGAAGCGCCAGCATCGATTTGTCCCGTTACCGTGCAACTCAAGGCGTCGTTTGCTGCGAGTGGCGGCTGCTATGGCGGTCGCCCGTTGCGTAAAGCGTTGCGCGCCAAGGGCATGGAAATAGGCGTTTATAAAATTCGTCGCTTGATGCGCGCCAACGGCCTGCGTTCGGCCTGGAAGCGTAAGTTTGTGCACACGACCGATAGCAAGCACGACCTGCCGGTTGCCGAAAATGTGCTGAATCGCCAATTCGAACCCGAAGCGGTGAACAAGGCCTGGGTGGCGGACATTACCTACATCCGGACCCGCAGCGGCTGGCTGTACCTGGCCGTGGTACTGGACTTGTTCTCACGCAAGATCGTGGGCTGGTCCATGGCCCCGAACATGCCCGCCGAGCTGGTGTGTAGTGCAATGCAGCTGGCAGTTGCTCAGCGTCAACCGCCACCGGGTCTGATCGCCCACTCGGATCGCGGTAGCCAGTACGCCAGCGCGAGCTACAGAGCGTTGCTGGCGCGAAATGACATGCAACAAAGCATGAGCCGTAAAGGTAACTGCTGGGATAACTCAGTGATGGAGCGCTTCTTTCTGAGCTTGAAAATGGAGCGGGTATGGCGCCGCGATTACGCCAACCACGCCGAACCGATACGTGACGTCACGGAATACATCGTTGGGTTTTACAACAACAAGCGGCTGCACTCGAAACTGGGATATCTGCCACCGACCGTTTACGAACGGACGATGGTATCGGAACCACCTATCGAGGTGTCTGGAATTAGTTGACCACTACACTTTCCGCGCCAGCGTCTATCCAGATCAGCGCAAAGCAGTAATAAGGATGTTACGTGTTTCGAAAGGCGATTTTTCTGGTGTTAATTGCCAGTGTGAGTGGGTGTGCGGCAACCGCTATGCGGATGGATTACGACAAGCACCGGTGCCCCTATATCGGTGTGCGGTTCGACTGGTGGGCGGTGGGCGCCAGCAATGGAAAACTGATTCCCTTTTTACTAATCGACGCGCCATTTTCGTTGGTGGTCGACACCGTCTTTTTCCCTTTTGAATATCAATACAGCTGCAACCTTTAAGCTGTTAAGAGGCGTCCGCATCGAGCTGTGATCTGGCCGGGGCTCAACCGGCATTCGGCGAAAGGGGTAGCCCTATAGGCGACCGGTTGGCACATCCGCTGCCCGAGACTTAGCCTCAGATCACACCCCGATGTGCTCTCATAAGGACGCCGCGCTTTTGGCTGGCACAAAGACGACCTGACCGATTGGCGAGCGTGGCTAGTCTTTCTCACTACAGGCTTGGCCTGTTCCGTTTACCTGACTGGCATGGTGAGCCTCTACCTTGGTGTGACTGAGCCGAACATCGTCATTGGCGTTGGCTTCCTGCTCGGCACGTTCGGCGGATCACTGCTCGCGGCCATAAACCGAGCCATCAAAGCCGCTGACCTCTAGGCGCTAATTCGCCAACGGTTCGGGGGAGGCAACCGATGACGACATCAGCCTGCACAACACTCAGATTCGCGATGCCAGGCTGGTCCTCATGTAAGCGTGCTCCAACCCGAAGTAAACATCAGCGCTCGTCGCGCACCTCCATAAGTGCAAACCCCAATAGATTCAGCCCCTGCCATGCATTCGGATTACTAGCGTTCACATCATCCTGAGCGAGTCCAATTCCCCAGATGCTATCCACCGGACTCGCCTCAACGATAATGCGAGAAGCAGTCTCTTTCAGGTAATTGTTCAGCTCCGGATTTTGGGAGAACTTGGCCCGATTTGCGCGGACGACAATTTCATATCTGTGTTGCAGCCAATCCTGATCATTGAATCCCGCTACGTTGCGGCCAAGTGCTTTGGCTGCATTAGGGGTTGGGGCCTGGAGCACTTGAGCGCGAATGTCCTGGTCGCCGAACAGGGCTGCCTTCTCTGCCATCATGTAATGTTCGGCGGTTGGGTAGCATTGCCCTTCGATAGTGAATTCGGCGATGTACCACTGGCTGAAGCAAGCGGCAGTCATGCCTTTTTTACTTCGCTGGTGTCCCCAGAAAAAAGCAAACTCCAGATTCTCTCCCGCGTTGAAGCGGGCGCGCAGATCTTCGAGATATTTAGAATCGTTCAACGGGGCTTCCTTGGTGATCGACTTTCAATGCTGGGAGTGAGGCAAACGCTGTTGCTCTCGAAACCTGTCTCTTCAAGGCTATCGCGAGCATCACCGCAGCCGTGAGGCCTGGCATCAGAAAAATGTAGGTGGTATCTGGAAAAGACTGAGTAAAGACTGCCCAGATCACGCCCCAAATGGCTGTAACAATCACACCGACTATGAGCGTATTTTTGTTTGAAACGCTCGGTGTGCTGGACATCGCAAGTCTATAAATTTTCCAGATCGACCAGAGACAGAAAGTCGAAATTGCAATTATTGTCAGCTCAACTGGAAGCTCGCGCCAGCTCCTGGTACCGACTGTTCCCACAACAAGAAAGAATGTGCCTGTGAGAAAAAGCAGGGTCACTGGTAGTAGTCCGGCAATAGCACCGATTGTGAGCACTATGCGCAATATTGTGAGGTAGTCCATTAGCCCCGCCGATTCGGTACCGCGATTAAAGACGGACTTAATACCGGCAGGCTGCAGATATTTCAAGCTTGGGCAAAGTCTTTATTGCCTTTGCTCGCCCTTGCTATCACTTGAATCACTGGAGCCCGCAGCATCTTTCTCAGTCGCTTCCGAATCCGCCCCTGAATTCGATCCCGACGCCTCTTCACCTTTCTTGTCAGCCTTATCCTCCTTGGACTCAGAGTTGTTCGACTTGTTGAGCCCGGGAATCGCACTAGGTGGCGCCGATCCTTCCGCAGTCTTTTCCACTGCCAAGGCAAAAGGCGTCGCAATCAAAAACACACTGGCAAGTGAAAATGCAGCAATCTTGTTATTCATGATCCGGGCCTTCCGCACAGAGGTTGTAGTCATTGGAAGGATCATGAGTCGCAACGTGCCAGGCGTCTGACGAGTGGCAAAACCCGAAGGCGGCAAACTGCTGGCCCCCAGGCTTTCGCTTCCCCGGCAAAATCGCCTTTTTTCAGAAGGTTAGGTTGGCCATATGCGGACGATTGTCATCACCGTTGCAGCGCTTTCCCTGGCTGTTTTTGCCTCGGGAACTCAGGCAAAAGAACTGAGCAAGAGTCACCGTTTTGCCTGCACCTGGGGCTCCGACATTGCTGCCGGGGCGCAGCAGTCGAAGTTGACGGGAATCTCGTTGTACGGCGCACGCAAGCAATTGCAGGTACGCAAGTTCCAGCAGCCGTGGATGCGCATGACCGCCATGGGCATTACCGAGCAGACCTACAACAGTAGCTCGCGGCTCAAACCGGCAGCGGTGAAGCAGACCTATTACGAGCAGTGCGTCAGGCACGAACTGGCGCAGCGATGAAATGAACAGCCCGACCTGAAGAGGCCGGGCTTTTTCATGCCTGTTGAACACGCGGTGTTATTTTTCGCTTTCGCAATTGACCATCCACGACACGCCAAAACGATCCACCAGCATGCCGAAGCGTACCGCCCAGAAGGTCGCTTCCAGCGGCATGTCGAAGCGGCCGTCCTTGGCCAGCGCATTAAAGACGCGCTCGGCTTCGGCGATGCTGTCGACGTTCAGGGAAATGGAGCAGCCGCTCATGCCTTGAGTCGGACGATCGGGTGTGGTGTCAGAAGCCATGATCATTTGGTCACCGACCTTGAGGCAGGTATGGATGATCAGGTGGTGTTGCTCCTTGGGCACCTGCCCGGCGGCGGGTGTTTCGCCGAACGTCATCATGGTTTCGAGTTTCCCTTGCAGGGCTTGTTCGTAAAAGGTGAAAGCGTCGCGACAGTTACCGTTGAAGATCAGATAGGGATTGATTTTCATGTCTCTGCTCCCGGCAGTCAGGCGCGGAGAGAGGCGGTTAGTCGCCAGGTTCCGCGTTGGGCGGTTAAAACATAGCAGAGCTTTTGACCTGCGCCTGGGTAGAGTTATTCAGGATATTTTTGTCTGATTCTCTACTGTGAAAGTCGAGGGCCGGGCTGGAGTACCATAGCCCGCTACGATCACCCGCCGAGCCCAATGCCCTATGCCTGTTCTATCGCGTTTTACCTCGCTGCTCGATCAGGCACGACGTGCCTTGCAGTTGGTCTGGGGGACATCGCGCGGATTATTTTTGGGACTGGTACTGGCGACATTGATCGCCGGTATATTGCCGGCGCTGGCGGCTTGGCTTGGACAACGCATTGTTGATGCCGTAGTCGCGGCGATGCAGTTGCACGCGCAGCAGGGCGATGCGCCGTTGTGGCCGGTTTTGCGTTACGTGCTGATGGAGGCGGGGGTGTTGGCGCTGTTGTCCGGTACGCAACGTGCGTTGTCGGTTCAGCAGTCGCTGTTGCGGGTGCAGTTGGGGCAGAAGGTCAACACCCTGATTCTGGAGAAGGCGCAAACCCTGTCGCTGGTGCAGTTCGAGAACTCCGAGTTCTACGACAAACTGGTGCGCGTGCGCCGCGAGGCTTCTACCCGGCCGCTGGCGTTGGTGATGAAGTCACTGGGGCTGATCCAGAACCTGATCATGCTGATCAGCTTCGGTGTGCTGTTGCTGCACTTTTCGCCCTGGGCACTGGTGTTGCTGGTCATCGGCGCGCTTCCGGTGTTCTTTGCCGAGGCGCATTTCTCCGGCGATGCCTTCCGATTGTTCACTCGACGCGCCCCCGAGAGCCGTCAGCAGAGTTACATTGAAACCCTGTTGTCCCACGAGGCCTACATCAAAGAGGTCAAGCTGTTTGGTATTGCACCGCTGCTGTTGCAGCGCTACCGCGACACCTTTGCCCGACTGTACGCCGAAGACCGGAACCTGACATTGCGCCGTGATGGCTGGGGTTTTGCCCTCGGTCTGCTCGGCACCGCAGCGTTTTATCTGGCCTATGCCTGGGTGGTGCTCGACGCGGTGCACGGTCAGATCAGCCTGGGACAGATGACCATGTATCTGGTGCTGTTCAAGCAGGGGCAAAGCGCGGTGAGCAGCAGTCTTGGCGCGATCAGCGGTCTGTACGAAGACGGTTTGTATCTGTCGAGCCTTTACGAATATCTCGCCGAACCCGTGCTGGCGGACACAGGTCATCTCACCGTTGGCGCATCGCCGGGCGATGGCTTGCGTTTCGAGAATGTCGGCTTCCGATACCCCGGCGCCAGTCGTGCCGCGCTGGAGGGCATCGATCTGCATCTGATACCGGGACGCAGTCTGGCGTTGGTCGGTGAGAACGGTTCGGGCAAGACCACGCTGATCAAGCTGCTGACCCGACTCTATCGTCCCGATCAGGGACGGATTCTGCTCGATGGCAGCGATCTACAGGATTGGGAGCAGTCCACATTACGCCGGCGTATTGGCGTGATCTTTCAGGATTACATTCGCTACCAGTTCACCGTCGGTGAAAACATCGGCGTCGGCGATACCCTTGCCTTCAACGACCAGCAGCGCTGGAAAGATGCGGCCGCCGAGGGTATGGCCGCGCCGTTCATCGAAGGGCTGGACCGAGGTTACGCGACGCAACTCGGTCGCTGGTTTGCCGGCGGGCAGGAATTGTCCGGCGGCCAATGGCAGAAAATTGCTTTGTCCCGCGCTTACATGCGCCGTGACGCCGATATCCTGATTCTCGACGAGCCGACCTCAGCGCTCGATCCGGCAGCCGAGGCGGCGGTGTTCAAGCATTTCAGCCAGCACACCGAGGCTCGCATGACCTTGTTGATCTCCCACCGTTTTTCCAGCGTACGCAATGCCGATCACATCATCGTCCTGGAAAACGGGCGGATTCTGGAGCAGGGCGATCATGGCAGCCTGATCGCCGCTGCCGGGCACTACGCCAAACTGTTCGATTTGCAGGCCCGTGGTTATCGCTAGGAATCCTGCGCACTGCGCACGATTGCAGGTCCAGCCACATGCGGCGCGGGTTTGGACTGCATCAAGGCGTCAATCGCCTTGCGATAGTTCTGCCCGCCAAGCGCCATGCTGTTGTTGTGGGTCGCGCCGGGCACCAGCAGCAACCGCTTGGGTTGCTGGGCGGCGTTGAACAATTGCTCGCTGAAGCGTGACGGAACGAAGTCGTCGGCCAGTCCGTGTACCACCAGTAATGGCATATGAATCTCGGCGATCTTGTCGATGGAGTCGAATTTCTGCGACAGCAACCAGCGCACCGGCAGCGAGGTTTTGGCGACGGCAGCGGCAACATCGGCCAGCGAGGTGAACGTCGACTCGATGACCAGTCCACGTACCGGCAGTGGTGTGTGATCCCGGACAGCGTTTTGCCCGAGTTCCGCCGCCAGATCGATTGCCACTGCACCGCCAAGCGAATGTCCGTAGATCAGGCGTTTGTTTGGATCAGGTTGCAGCAACTTGAAGCGTTCCCAGGCGATCCGTGCATCTTCATAAACACTGCTTTCCGATGGCAGATCACCGTGGCTTTGGCCGAAACCACGGTAGTCGATGGCCAGCACCGAATAGCCCGCTGCACGCAATTGCTCGATACGAAACAACTGACCGGTCAGGTTCCAGCGCACGCCATGCAGATAAAGGATGGCCGGGGCATTCGGCCGTTCCGCCGGCCACCACCACGCGTGAATGTTCTGCCCGGCCTTCAGCGACTTGGGCTGCAGATCAAGTTCCTGCACGCTGCCCGGCAAGCCGTGATACCAGCCTGCCGTGCCGGGCTCGATACGGAACAGCAATTTGCGTTCGGTATGTTCCAGCACGGCACAACTCGCCGGCACGCCGATGATCAGGGCGGCCATGCACGCGAACGCCAGGCGGCGACGACGGAGTCGGGTCATGAAGGCGAGGAACATTAAACGTTTCACCACTGCGTAGAGAGAGAACGTTTTTACCAGATGCCCGACGCGGCGCGTGACATTTTCGACCACCGTGCACGTGTAACGATTACAAGATGCTGCGGCAGGTCAGTCGATCCGCAGCACGATTTTGCCAATATGATCGCCAGCCTCCATGTGTGCGTGGGCTTTGGCTGCTTCGGCGAGCGGATAGACCTTGTCGATAATCGGCAGGCATTTGCCTTGCGCCAGCACTGGCCATACGTGTTCGCGCAGTTGATCGGCAATCGCGGCTTTTTCCGGGCCGGTGCGGGCGCGCAGCAACGAGCCGGTGACCACGGCGCGTTTGCCGAGGATCGCCAGCAGATCAATGTCATTGGCACGGGCGCCGCCGAGGAAGCCGAGCATCACCAGCCTTCCGTCCATCGCCAGTGCGCTGATATTTCCGTTGAGGTACGAGCCGCCCATGATATCGAGGATCACATTGACCCCTTTACCTGCGGTTTTTTCAGCAATGACAGCGGCGAAGTCTTCTTCGCGATAATTGATTGGCTGACCGCCCAGTTCGCGGATCGCCGCACATTTATCCGCGCTGCCAGCGGTGGCGAAGGCTTCGATACCAAACTCGCGGCAGAGCATCAGTGCGGTCGTGCCGATTCCGCTGGTGCCGCCATGAATCAAGGCGCGCTGACCACGGCTGGCACCGCCGAGGCCGAACAGGTTGGCCCACACGGTAAAGAATGTTTCCGGGAGGGCGGCGGCTTGCACCCAGTCCAGACCCTCGGGGATCGGCAGCGTCTGGCTGGCCGGTACCGCGCAGTATTCGGCATAACCGCTGCCGTTGGTCAGTGCACAGACCTTGTCCCCCACGGCGAATTGGCTGACACCTGTGCCGACTGCCACCACTTCACCGGACACTTCCAGACCTGGATGCGGGTCCATGCCCGGTTTCATCGGGTACTTGCCGGCACGTTGCAACGCGTCCGGGCGATTGATGCCGGCAGCGTGCACGCGAATCAGAACCTGGCCTTCGGCCGCGACCGGCAGCGGCACGCGCTTGGGTTGCAGAACCTCAGGGCCACCGGGCTCAGTGATTTCGATGCGGGTCATTTCGTTGGGCAAGTTCATGGTGTTTCCTTCATATAAGAGATCAGTAATTGGGAGCGCGGGGAGGACGTAATGATTCCCTTCGATTCACATGGCAACGCTAAGGACGGAAGGTTTATGGCGACCAGCATATCGGCTATCTTTGCTGCATAAGTGCAGCGATTTGGCGGCAGGCTGATGCAAATACGCATCATCAGGGGGCAAGATGAATTGGGATGATGCGCGGGTGTTTCTCGCGGTGTGTCGCGAGTCGACATTGCGTGGCGCGGCGCGGGTGTTGGGGGTCGATCAGGCCACTGTCGGACGGCGTATCACTGCGCTGGAAAAGTCGCTGGATGCCACGTTATTCCTGCGCGCCTCAGACGGTTATGCGCTGACTACGCTTGGCGAAGCGGCGCTGGCATCGGTGGAAAAGATGGAGCGTTCGGCGCTGGAGCTGGAGCGGCAGATCCAGGGGCTGGATGATCGCCTGACGGGCAACGTGAGGATCACCAGCACCGATTCGCTGGCCATCGACTTCCTGATCCCGGCCATCGCCCGTCTGCATCAACAGCACCCGGATGTGCGCGTGCAACTGGACGCGTCTACGCAGTTTCTCAGTCTGGCCAAGCGCGAAGCCGACATCGCCGTGCGCAACACCCGACCGGACAATCCCGACCTGATCGCCAGACGCATTGCGCGTTGGCCGGTGGGGTTGTACGCCTCGCGCGAATACGTAGAAGCCAATGGCACACCGCAACCGGGCAGCGCTTTCGAGGGCCACGATCTGGTGGTCTATCAGCCATATTTGCAAAGCCATAAAGACATGACGCTGGTTTGCGAGCCGATCAGTCGCGGGCGGATCGTCGCCAGTCTCGGCTCAAGCCTGTTGATACGCCGGTCGATTGCGGCCGGAATCGGTGTAGGAGAAATCCCGGTGTACATGGGCGAGCGCGATGGTCTGGTCAGGCTCTGGCCGGAGCGCACCCGTCCGTTGCCTTATGACGTGTGGCTGGTGACCCATGCGGATCTGCGCCATACCGCGCGGGTGAGGGCGGTGATCGAGCAGATTGTCGAGGCGTTTGCTTTGGAGAATGAACAGGCGATCTGACGAACTTACCTTGCCTGACGAAACGGCCTACATCAGTAGCGGAATCCGCCGGCTTGTGGGCTTTGGAGCAGGGATCTATTGTTTGTACAGCTCGGGGCGAGACGCGAAGCTCGCTCGGGAGTGACCTGCCAAGGAAGGTATCGGTAACCCCATGAAGGTGTCGAATTGAAAGCCAGGGAATTCAGTCAATATCAAAACAATGACGTATCGGGCAAAGGTCAGAGTACTCAAACCATGAACACTATCAGTCGTGAAGAATTCAATGCCAGGATCGAGACTATAGAGACCCGAATGGATGTTCGGGTAGAGGTTATGTCGGCAGATATTCATGGGTATCTTGCGGTTCAAGCACAACGTGACAAGGCTCGAGAGCTGATTCAAGCAGAGCGAGACAAACGCTACGACTTGATTACCCTGGAAATTAGAAAAGCCGCCAATGGCGCTGAAGAGGCCGCCAAACAGGCCTCGACAATGAAGGCCAGCTTCTGGGCAGCCACTGCCGTCAACTTGATCGGAATAGTCTCTATCGTTATCGGTGCCTGCTACGCCAACCAGGCCAATATGTACGTCGCTATCCAGACAACCCTGGCAGCCATTCAGGCAGGCAAGGAAGTAAAGATACCGAAGCCCGGCACGCTGGAGCTTTTTGTACCGCAACAATAAAAAACGGCCTTCATTTGAAGGCCGTTTTTGTGGACGTTGAAACACTGCCTCAAGGCATTTGCGGCAGTTCCTGTGGCCGCAGATCAAACACCAGTACCTCGGCATCCACGCCGTTGCTCAAGGTCAGTGCCTGTTCTTCGCGAACCCGCACGCCGTCGCCTTCCTGCAACTGCACGCCGTTGAGTTCGACACTGCCGCGAGCCACATGCACGTAGGCATAACGGTTGGCCGGCAATTCAAGCGTGGCGCTTTCCTTGCCATCGAACAGACCGGCGAAGACTCGCGCATCCTGGCGCACTTTCAGCGAACCGCTGGCGCCGTCCGGCGAGATGATCAGTTGCAGGCGACCGCGTTTTTTCGCAGGGCTGAAATGCTCCTGCTGGTAGCGCGGTTTGGCGCCACTGACTTCCGGCACGATCCAGATTTGCAGGAAGTGCACCGGTTTGGTCGCCGAGTGGTTGAACTCGCTGTGGGCCACGCCGTTGCCGGCGCTCATCAGTTGCACGTCACCAGGGCGGATCACTGAACCTGTGCCCAGTGTGTCTTTGTGTTCCAGCGCACCTTCCAGCACATAGGAGAAGATTTCCATGTCGCGGTGCGGGTGCTGACCGAAGCCTTTGCCGGCAGCAACACGGTCATCGTTGATCACCAGCAGGTCGGAAAAACCCTGCTCACGCGGGTCACGGTAGCTGGCGAA
Source organism: Pseudomonas sp. McL0111 (assembly GCF_052567255.1). NCBI lineage: Bacteria > Pseudomonadati > Pseudomonadota > Gammaproteobacteria > Pseudomonadales > Pseudomonadaceae > Pseudomonas > Pseudomonas sp. McL0111. The sequence goes on from NZ_CP199585.1 coordinate 3,823,678, forward strand.
AGAAAAGGTGTGAAAAGACTTCAGCCAGCCATGATTGGCGAGGCCACGGTCGGAGGCTTTGCGAAGGGTCAGCATGATGAAATCTCCTTTCTGGACGTTGATTCGTCCGAGTGAGAAGAAGGTTACTGTTAATCAGGCGAAGCAATAAGTAGTTGGAAATTGAAACACTGTCCGCTTCAGGTTGACAGTTTTGCGAGATTGATCACGGATTCTTTTCCGACGTTCGCCGCGCACTTGGCCATAATGCGAAATCTTCAACTCAGTGATGTACATCCATGAAAACCGTGGCAATGGTGCTGTTCCCCGACTTTCTCCTGCTCGACATGGCTGGGCCGATGGAGGTCTTTTCCGTCGCCAATCGTTACCTGAAACCGGAAGATCATTACCACCTGACCACACTGGGCACGGAGCACGGCGCATTGCGCGCTTCCAATGGCGTGTGGGTGCAGACCGACCGCCACATTGACGACCCTTTTCAACATTATGATTTGCTGCTGGTGCCGGGTGGGCCGGGCGCCTACAACGAAAAACATCCGGCATTGCTGACCTGGCTGCAAGGCGCTGTCGCTCATGCCGACCGCTACGGTTCGATCTGCACCGGTGCTTTTGTGCTCGGTCATGCCGGGTTGCTTGACGGCTATCGCGTGACCACCCACTGGAATTATCTCGAACGTCTGATCAAGGCGTTTCCCCAGGCGAGTGTCGAGATCGATCAGATTTACACCGAAGACCGTAATCTGATTACTTCCGGCGGGGTGACGGCAGGCATTGATATGGCACTGGCTGTGGTGGCGCAGGATCACGGGAAAAAAGTCGCGCAAGACGTGGCAAAAGTGTTGCTGGTAGTGATGAAACGCCAGGGCGGGCAAGCGCAGTTCAGCCCATTGATGTCAGCCGTGTCGCCGCAGGAAACCCCGATCACCCGGGTCCAGCATCATGTGCTGGAACACCTCGACGAAGCTTTTACCGTCGAGCGCATGGCCGGGCTGGCGAACATGAGTGCCCGGCACTTTGCGCGAGTGTTTGCCCGCGAGGTGAATATGACGCCGATGGAGTTTCTGCAAAGTGCCCGCATCGACTGCGCGCGCAATCTACTGGAAACCACTGAGCTGCCGTTGAAGACCGTCGCCTATAAAAGTGGTTTCGGCAGCGTGCGGCATATGCGTTTTCTGTTCGGCGAAAAGCTCGGCCTGACCCCCGCGCAGTACCGCGAACAGTTCAGCTAGAGCGGTTGTGGCCGTCTGGCGCACGCGGTTGTCCGTATTGCGCACTGCGCGCCGGTTGTGTCGTCACGGGTGCCTGCCAAGATAGAAGCATCGCTTGGAAGGGAGAGGCGCATGACGCCGTGGGCATGATGCTCGCGACGCGCTTGCGTGTGAAAAGGCATGAACAGCCACAACGATCTGGATGGCGCATCGGTGCTGCACTTTGGGCCGTTCGCGTTTCATTTACGCCAACGGTTGATCCTCGAAGGGGATCGGCAGCTGCGCATGGGCGGAAGGGCACTCGACATTCTGCAGGTACTGGTCGAGCGCGCCGGCCGAGTGGTCAGGAAGGAGCAATTGATCGCATGGGTGTGGCCGACGTCGGTGGTCGAAGAGATCAACCTGCGGGTGCACATCGCCGCGTTGCGCCGCGCATTGGGCGATGGTGAAAACGGTCAGCAATACATCGTCAACGTGCCGCAATGCGGTTACTGCTTTATTGCCCCGGTGCATGGCGACAGCGTCGCCCGAGTGGTGTTCGAAACACTGCAAGCGCCGCAACACAACCTGCCTGCGCGATTGACTCCGGTGACGGGGCGCGATTCGCTGGTGGGTAGTCTGGTGCGGCAGTTGCCGCTGTGCCGGCTGATGACGGTGACCGGCCCGGCGGGTGTCGGCAAATCCACGGTCGCGCTGCGTGTCGCTGAGCTGCTGTTGCAGCATTATCGCGACGGCGTGTGGCGGGTGGATTTTTCGATCATCGACCACACGACCTCGGTGCTTGAACAGCTGTTGCACATGCTCGATACGACGTTCGAAACGTTGATCACACGTCATGCCTTGCTGGTGCTGGATAACTGCGATCACCTGCGAGAATCCTGCCGTGAACTCGCCGAACAACTGCTGCAGTCAGCGCCGCGCCTGTCGCTGCTGGTGACCAGCCGTGAACCGCTGCAAGCCAGCCTGGAAACCCTGCATCAACTCACCGCACTAACCATCCCCAAAAGCTCTGCGCTGCACAGCGTCGACGAATTCATGGGCTATTCGGCAGTGCGCTTGCTGGTCAGCCGCGCCCGTGCCCGTCAGCATGATTTCACGCTGCGCGATCAAGACCTCAGTGCCGTGCGGGAGATCTGTCGACGGCTCGACGGCTTGCCGTTGGCGATCGAACTGGCGGCGGCGCAGATCGATGCGTTGGCGCTGGTCGGGTTGCAGGCGCAACTGAATAAAGGTCTGCAATTGCTCAGTCAGGGCCGACGTACGGCGGTGCCGCGTCATCAGTCGATGAGCGCGGCGCTGGACTGGAGCTATCAGCTTTTGAGTGACAGCGAGCAACGGGTGCTGCAACAGCTGTCGGTTTTCAGGATGTCCTTCACCGTTGAAGTGGCACAGAGCGTTATTCACTGCGCGCAACAGACATCAATCTCGCTGGCGGCGATCATTGAGCAACTGGCGTTCAAGTCATTGCTGGCGGTGGAGCGGGGCGCTGGACAGCCGCGCTATCGGATGCTCAACACCACCCGACATTTCGCCCGAGAAAAGCTGGAACACAGTGCCGAGCTGAACGACATTTTGTGCCGGCATGCGCTTCATCTCGCCTGGAAGCGCTCGACGTCAGTTGTGCAGTTGACCGCGCAACTGGTCGAGCAATAAGCGCACCTTGCGCAGATCCGGAGTCGCATAACCTTCGGTGAAGCGCTGGTAGATCGGCGCAAGCAATTGCTGCGCCTCGCGATAGCGCGCCTGCCGTTGCCAGAGCTGCGCCAGGGATGTGGCGCTGCGCAGTTCCCAGGCGAGGGCGCCTTGGGTTTTGGCCACGGCCAGTGCTTGCAGCAATAGTGTTTCGGCTTGTGCAGGCTCGCTCCCACAGGAAGCACGCAAATCCATGTGGGAGCGAGCTTGCTCGCGAAAGGGGCCTTCAGAATTTTCAACCAACAACCGCTCAGCCCGCGCCCGCAAAATCTCCGCGGTACTCCAGCCCGCCGCACCACTGCGCGCTCGCTCAAGCAGCGCATCGTCGACAAACCTGCTGTCGAGCGTCACCATCAACTCCTTGATCAGCCCGCTACCATCCGAGGTGACGGGCTGAACCTGATCCGCATCGATGACCTGCGCGTAGTGCTGCCCCCAACGATGAAACAGCAACACCGAATGCTTCTGCGATTGCTCCAACAGAAGTTGCAACAACGCCTGAGCGTTCTTCCTGTCACCGTTGTAATGGGCGATGAGACAACTGGCGAGCGCCAGGGTGTAGCAGATCGAAGTGCCGTGGTTGATCTGCACCGCGATGTCCAGCGCTTGCCGGGCGGTGTGCCAGGCCTGATCGGGAAAACCTTGAAGCCAGAGCACTCGCGCGAGGATGGTCAGCGAAGCAACACTCTGATCGTATTGCACACCGAAACCATGGGTGAACCGATTGCGATGGCCGCTGTGTGCCATGCGCTGGATCACTTGCTCGGCGCTGATCCGCGCTTGCGGCTGATCGCCGGAAAAATGCAGGGCCAGCACGCGTAGCCGATGCGTGCTCAATGACAGCAACGGGTCGCCGTGTCCGCCGAGGCGATCAAACTGCTCGCTTTGCGCCAGCGCCGCTTGATAGTTGCCGCAACTGAGATTGACCGCCAGATGCCCGGATACCGCGCGCAGTTGTCCGGCGATATCGTGATTCTGTTGAGCAAGCACTTGGGCGCGAGTGAAGGCTTCGATGGTCTCCGGTGTGCCGCCCCAAGTGTGGTAACAAGCGCTGCCGAGCGCCAGATTCAGAGCGATTTCCAGGCGCGGACAGGGTTTTTCCGCGCTTTCGAGCAGGCCTAGTGCCTGGCGCACATGACCGCCATATTCCTTGAGCAGCGACAGCTCTTGCCACAAGGGGGCCGAGTTCGCTGTCAGGCGAATTCCCAGAGCCCGAGGGCCGGCGCCATTCAGGCCCCAGTCGAGAGCGGCGCGCAGGTCTTCCAGGCAGCGTGTATGACGTTCGATCCACTGCGCGGTCGGCGTGCTTTCCCATTCACTTTGCGCCTGGTCCATCAGCGCCAGACAACGTTCGGCATGGCGCTCGCGAGTGATCTGCAGTTCTCCTGCCAGCTCAAGCTGTTCCAGCGCGTAATGGCGGGTGGTGTCGAGCAGGCGATAAAACACCTCTTCATCGCCGACCTCGACATTGAGCAGCGACTTGGCCACCAGTTGCGTGACCGCGACCAGCACTTCGCCGGGCATCACATACTGGCCGCCGATCACGGCAGCGGCAGACTCCAGGGTGAAGCTGCCGCGAAACACGCCGAGACGACGCAAGCAAGTCTGCTCGCACGGGGTCAGCAGATTGAAACTCCAATCCAGCGTAGCGCGCAGCGTCTGATGCCGCGCATGGCTGTCGCGGGCACCGGGTGCCAATGGCTGCAGCGTGTCTTGCCATTGGCTGAGCAAACCGCTCAAACCGTGGCTGGCAACCTGCGCTGCCGCCAGTTCCAGTGCCAGGGGAATGCCGTCGAGGCGTTGGCAGATTTCAATGGCCAGCGGCAACTCGGCATCGCTCAATTCGAAGTGCTCATGGGCAGCTGTGGCGCGCTCGACGAACAGCTGCAAAGCCGCAAAACCCAATGCCTGCTCCCGATCAGCCACGGCAATCGCCGGCGGGCAGTCAAGCGATTCCAGACGTTGCACAAACTCGCCCTCGGCACGCAGGCTCTCGCGGCTGGTGGCCAGAATATGGACGTGCGGTGCGCCACGCAGAATGTTTTCGCTGAGCAGCGCCACGGCATCGATCAGGTGTTCGCAGTTGTCGATCACCAACAGCATCTGTCGTTCGCGCAAGGCGTTGATTACCGCTGTCAGCGGCTCGTCATCGTGCACTGCCACATCCAGCAGAGTGGCCAGTTGTGAGCAGATCAACGCGGGGTCGTTGAGCGGCGCCAGATCCAGCCAGCGAATGTCGTCGCGATAGCGCCCGATCAATTGTTCGGCGACCCGTAGGGCGACAGTGGTCTTGCCGATGCCGCCGGGGCCGATCAGAGTGATGCAGCGTTGGCGCGGCAGTTGATTCATCAAGCTGTCGACCAACGGCTGGCGTCCGATCATCCGTGTACGACGCAACGGCAGGTTGTGGCGGGCAACGGTTTTGGCGGCGGGTTGTTGCTCGCCGGTCTGCACGACCAGCGGCGCGACAAAACTGTAGCCGCGCTGCGCCACTGTGATGATGTAGCGCTGGCCGGCCTGACCATCGCCGAGAGCCTTGCGCAGCGCCGCCATGTGCACACGCAGATTGATGTCTTCGACCACGCTGTCGGGCCAGACGCCAGCGATCAGTTGTTGCTTGCTCACCACCTCGCCGGCGTGGGCCAGCAGAATCAGCAGAATGTCCATGGCGCGCCGCCCCAGCCGCAACGGTTGCTCGCCTTCGAGCACCAATCGTTGTCCGGTGAAGATCCGATAGGGGCCGAAGCCGATGACCTGATTCGGGGAAAAACTCAACAACTCACTCCTGCGGTGATGCACCGGGTCTGGCGAATAAACGCTGCGTGAATGCGCAGAGCGTCTATTGCTGGCTATCGGGGCATATTCCTCAGGTTTTGGCTGCCGTGCAACGGGTGGTTTTGGCGGGCGGATCAAAACGTTGCGGGCCGTGTCCGGGGCTCGTTGCTTTCACGCATTGCCTGACAGCGCCAGGCGAACGGATTGATTCCTTCGCTGCGGGTAAAGATGTGGCAGAAATGCGCCTGATCACAGAAGCCGCACTCAAGGCTGATTTGCGTCAGGCTCAGGCCGGTGTGACGAATCAACAGTTTGGCGCGGGCGATGCGTTGTTCACGAATCCAGTCCTGCGGCGACAGGCCGGTGCTGGCCTTGAACGCTCGCGAAAAATGGCTGCGCGACAACGAGCAGGCACGGGCCAGTTCGGTCACTTCGAGACTTTCGCCAAGGCGTTCGAGAATCAGTTGTTTAACTTGTCGCTGCCGTTGTGGGCTGAGGCCGCCAGTGTGCGGCTTGCGGATTTCGCTGGCAGGGGCGAGGGCGGTGGTTTGCTGAGAGAGAGCCATGGCCAAGGTCCGTGTCATGGGGGAACGCCCGGTTGGCGCGTTCCCGCGGGTCAAAAAACAACGCTGCGCAGAGGCCATCATTGTTAGAACGGGGCGTGGAGGCTGACGAGTTAAACGTTGTTAATTCGCATCCACGGGCGGGACGCAAACGGCCATTGATCGCGTAAAGTGCAAGCACTTGCGTCTGGCCGGCCACAGAAGGAATTCGAGCCCATGAACCGTAATGATCTGCGCCGCGTTGACATGAACCTGCTGGTGATTTTCGAAGCGCTGATGTTCGAGAAGAACCTGACCCGCGTCGCCGAAAAACTGTTCATGGGCCAACCGGCGGTGAGCGCGGCGCTTGGGCGTTTGCGTGATCTGTTCGATGATCCATTGTTGTTGCGCAACGGCCGCAGCATGGAGCCGACCGCCCGCGCCTTGGCGATCCTCGAGGAGCTGCAACCGGCGATGGACGTGATTTCCGGCGCCGTCAGCCGCGCCAAGGAGTTCGACCCGGCCACCAGTTGTGATGTGTTCCGTATCGGTCTGTCGGATGACGCCGAATTCGGTCTGTTCCCGCCGCTGCTGCGTCAGCTTCAGGAAGAGGCCCCGGGGATTGTCGTGGTGGTGCGCCGGGCCAATTATCTGTTGATGCCAGCGCTGTTGGCGTCCGGGGAAATCTCCGTTGGCGTCAGCTACACCACGGACTTGCCGGCCAATGCCAAGCGCAAAAAGCTGCGTGATATTCCGTGCAAGGTCTTGCGCGGCGACGACCGTCCCGGCCCGCTGACCCTCGACGAATACTGCGCGCGTCCGCATGCCATGGTCTCGTTCTCCGGGGACTTGAGCGGCAACATCGATGTGGATCTGGCCAAGGTCGGTCGTTCGCGCCGCGTGGTGCTCGGCGTGCCGCAATTCAGCGGCTTGCGCGCCTTGCTCGCCGGCACCGAAATGATCGCCACCGTGCCGGACTACGCCGCGTGTGCGCTGGTAGAAGGTTGCGCGTTGCGCGCCGAAGACCCGCCATTCCCCATCGATGCGGCGCAATTATCGATGGCCTGGAGCGGGGTGCACGACAATGATCCGGCAGAGCGCTGGCTCAGATCACGGATCAGCCAGTTCATGTCGGTGGCACTGGAGATCCCGGCGGGATAATCCCCGCACCCACGGATGCTGCAGGCTACCGCCCGTCCGTTAAGGCCGCAGACCTGTTATTTCTGACAGTGGCGCAACCTCGTGAACCCGTGTGTGATGTGCTGATGCCCCAGCGGGCAGGGGACCCATCTCGCGCAGGGAAATATCATGACCAGTCGATCTGTCACCATCGTTACCGATGATCTTGCTCCTCCTTCCATCGCGGAAAGTCCCGGCTCCACGGTGCTGAATCCACTCAGCGTCAGGAACAATCTGACGATGTTGCTGAGCTATCAGGGTATGCAGGACGATGATGAGGTCCGGGTTAAATGGATTGGCGCTCCGGGAAGTGGTGATGAAGGGTCGTATACATCTAATTTCTTCATGCTGGGACATGTCCGACCTGTGGAACTTCGGATTGACAAAGAGCTAGTGACCTTCAATCTCGGCCAGACGGTGACCGTGACTTACGACCTGAAACGGGGCACGGAGCCTGCTGTGACTTCGCAGCCACTGTTGTTGTACATATTGCCCATTGCCCAAGGCGATTTGCCCAGACCATTCATCGCCGAGGCCGCAGATGCCGGTGAAGGGCAGATGCTGAGTCTGACCGGTCTGGACGATTTCACCCTGCGCATCAACGCCTGGCTACTTGGCTTGCGCGGTCAGTATTTGTGGTTGCGGCTCAGAGGTACCAATGCCGACGACAGCGCATTCAACGTCAGTTACTGGAGTGCGCTGGATAACGTGATAGCGGATGAATTCAATCGCTTCGGGTTCTACGAGCGAACCTACCCGAGCTCCCCGTTGCAGGGCCTCAAGGATCGCAGCGTGCTCAATCTGCAGTTGATGGCGGGATTGCAAAAAAATCCGGACGAGGCATTGGCGCAAAAGTTTGCTCATCGAAACTATATCGTCAGCACAAACGCGTCGACGGCGCCGTTGATTGTGTCCGCGGCGGGTCCGGACGGTCAGGACATTCCCGAGGGGGCAGACACTCGCTTCACCGACATCAGTTTGTGCGGGACTGCGCGGGCCGGTGAGGACGTCGAGGTCTATGACGGGCCAACTTTTATACAGACGATCCGGGCGGTGTCCGGTCAATGGAAGTTGCCAGTGGCTGATCTGGTGGGCGGTATCCATGTGTTTACTGCCAGGAACGGCGGTGACGGTAGCGTTTCCAAACCATGGATGATCAACGTTGTGTTGCTGAATCTGCCGTTATCCATCAAGGAATCACTGGATAACGGCCATCTGGACCCGATGGCGGCGAGATTGAGTCTGACAGCTGTCTTGCGATACGACATGCAGCCTCAGGACAGAATCAGAGTCACTTGGGCAGGCGCCCCAGGCACCCCGGCGGGTGGCTCGCACACGACCAACGCTCTGGTGGCTGGAGCGGTCATACCACGGGAAGTACCGTTACCGGTTTCATTAGTGGCATTCAACCTGGGCCAAATGGTGAGTATCACCTTCACATATGAACGGGGACTGGCGCCACCGGTGACCTCCATGCCGTTTTTCCTGCGTCTGGGCACCCTGCCGGCGTCAGTATTTGTTGCCCCGGTATTCACTCAGGCGAATGGCACGACAGTGCTGGATCTGAGCAGTGTGACGGGGGGCGCAACATTGCAGTTTGGCAGTTGGCCGCATATTGCCTCGGGACAAAGGACGTGGCTGGATCTGGAAGGCATCAATGCTTCCGGAGAGCCGCACAATTTGTCGATATGGAAGGGGGAGCGAAACTCGGTCACTCGACAGTGGGCCTTGACCGGCCTCTTTAATCAGTTGGTCTCGTATGACTATCTGAAGCTGCTGGGGGATGGCAGTACATTGACCGTACGCTTCAGGGTAAATCTGGACGGGGTGGCCAATGCATCGACGACAACGCCATTTGGACCACGTGAATACACGATTTTGGCGGGGCGTTGAGGGGCCTGGATTTGCAATTGCGGGGGGCTGTGCCGCAGCTCCTACGGGGGCGTGTTTATCTAGGGAAGTGAGCACGTACGTTCAATTTTTCTTCACCCGCCATCGGCATGATTCAGGTCGATAAGAATTCAAGGGTGGGGTTCATGGACGCTTTGCAACGGGATGAACGGGCGCGAGACGTCGGTTTGTTGTTTCTGCGGGTCAGCGCTGGCCTGTTTCTGCTGTTGGTTCACGGCTTGCCCAAGCTGATGGACTTCGATGCACAACTGCAACAGATCGAAGACCCATTCCATTTCGGCGCCCACCTCACGTTATGCCTGGCTATTTTCGCCGAAGTCCTCTGTCCGCTACTGATCGTCGGCGGGGTGCTGGCGCGATTGGCGTGCTTGCCTATTCTGTTTGTGCTGCTGGTGGCGCTATTGGTCGTGCATCCGCAATGGACGGTGGCCGAAGGGCAGTTCGGCTGGCTGCTGTTGATCCTCTTTACCAGCATCCTCATCGCCGGGCCGGGACGGCTGGCGCTCAATGTCCGTCTACCCGGAGTGTTGCGTTATGTCTGAAGCCCAAACCTTAAAAGCGCCGGGGTTCGATGAGATCGTCACGCTGATCGTCAAACACCAGGTCAAGGCCGGTTTTGAAAAAGACTATGAAGCCTGGCTGCGCAACATTGTCAGCGTAGCGGGGCAGCGTGAAGGGCATCTGGGCGTGGACGTGGTGCGCGGCAAGCGTGGCGGGCTCGACACCTACACCTGCGTGCTGCGCTTTTGCTCCACCGACGCCATGCAGCAATGGCTGGAGTCGCCCGAGCGCCAAGCCCTGGTCGACAAGGCCACGCCGATGCTCGCTGACGGCGACCAGACCGAGGTCGCCCCGGTCAACGAATTCTGGTTCGCGCCACTGGCCGATGCAGCCAAGCCGCCGCCGCGCTGGAAGCAAGCAGTCATCACGCTGCTGGTGATTCTGCCGCACACCTTGCTGGTGCCGCTGATCTGGGGGCCGCTGCTGAAACTGCATCCACTGCTTTCCAACTACGTGGTCGCCACGTTCCTGATCACCCTGACCATCGTTGTATCGGTGGTGTACGTGTTCATGCCCCGCGTGACGCGCTTGTTCGCGCCGTGGCTGGAGGCCGGTCAGGCCCATGAACACGTCGAACCCAAACAAACACCGTCACGCTGAACCCCATTCACTTATGTCGAAGGAACTGCGATGAACGCCGATCTGATTCTGTTCAATGGCCAATTTCATACCGTAGACCGCAGCAAACCGCTGGCCAGTGCGGTCGCGATCAAGGACGGCCGCTTCGTGGTCGTCGGCAACGATACCCAGGCGATGGCGCTGCGCGACTCGTCCACGCAAGTGGTCGACATGAAGGGCCGCTGCGTCATCCCCGGCCTCAACGACTCGCACTTGCACCTGATTCGTGGTGGTTTGAACTACAACCTCGAACTGCGCTGGGAAGGCGTGCCGTCGCTGGCCGATGCGCTGCGCATGCTCAAGGAACAGGCCGACCGTACACCGACCCCGCAATGGGTGCGCGTGGTCGGTGGCTGGAACGAATTCCAGTTCGCTGAAAAGCGTATGCCGACCCTCGAAGAACTCAATCAGGCCGCGCCGGACACCCCGGTATTCGTCCTGCATTTGTACGATCGCGCGCTGCTCAACCGCGCCGCATTGCGCGTGGCCGGTTACACCCGTGACACGCCGAACCCGCCGGGTGGCGAGATTGTCCGTGATGCCAATGGCAACCCGACCGGCATGCTGGTCGCACGGCCGAACGCGATGATCCTCTACTCGACGCTGGCCAAAGGGCCGAAGCTGCCGCTGGAATATCAGGTCAACTCGACGCGCCAATTCATGCGTGAACTCAACCGCCTCGGCCTGACCAGCGCCATCGATGCCGGCGGTGGTTTCCAGAACTACCCGGACGATTATCAGGTGATCGAACAGTTGGCCAAGGATGAGCAACTGACCATCCGCATCGCCTACAACCTGTTCACACAGAAGCCGAAAGAAGAACTCAGCGACTTCCAGAACTGGACTGGCAGCGTCAAATTGCACCAGGGCGATGACTACCTGCGGCACAACGGCGCCGGGGAGATGCTGGTGTTCTCCGCCGCCGACTTCGAAGACTTCCTCGAACCGCGCCCGGACCTGCCGCAAACCATGGAGCAGGAACTGGAGCCGGTGGTTCGTCACCTGGTCGAGCAGCGCTGGCCGTTCCGTTTGCACGCGACTTACAACGAATCGATCAGCCGCATGCTCGACGTGTTCGAGAAGGTCAATCGCGATATTCCGTTCAACGGTTTGCCGTGGTTCTTCGACCATGCCGAAACCATCACCCCGCAGAACATCGAGCGGGTGAAAGCGCTGGGCGGCGGTATCGCGATTCAGGATCGCATGGCGTTCCAGGGTGAGTATTTCGTCGACCGCTACGGCAAGCAGGCTGCTGAAGCCACGCCGCCAATCAAACGCATGCTTGCCGAAGGAGTGCCGGTTGGCGCCGGCACCGATGCGACGCGGGTTTCCAGCTACAACCCGTGGACCTCGCTGTACTGGATGGTCAGCGGCCGCACCGTCGGTGGTCTGGCCTTGTACGAAGAAGGTCTGCCGCGCACCACCGCTCTGGAATTGTTCACCCACGGCAGTGCCTGGTTCTCGTCCGAGCAAGGCAAGAAAGGCCAGATCAAGGTCGGGCAACTGGCGGATCTGGCAGCGCTGAGCGCGGATTTCTTCCACGTCGAGGAAGAAGCGATCAAGTGGATCGAGTCGGTCCTGACCGTGGTCGGCGGCAAGATTGTCTACGCCGCCGACGACTTCGAAAAACTCGGCCCGGCCAGCGTGCCGGTGCTGCCGGACTGGTCGCCGGTGGTGAAAGTCCCGGGCCACTGGCGGCCGAACTCGCCATTGCAAGCGCAAGTGCATCAGTGCAGCGGCCCATGCGCAGTGCACACCCACAGCCATGAAAAGGCGCGGATGTCGAACGCACCGGTCAGCGACTTCGCCGGTTTCTGGGGCGCGTTCGGCTGTTCCTGCTTCGCCTTCTGATCAATACCAAAAAGCGCCGGCCACTTGGTACGGCGCTACGTGCAACATCCACCCAAGGAGTTTCCCATGAGCAACGTTCCTTACAAGCGTCTGAACAAAGATGACGCGGTTGTACTGCTGGTCGATCACCAGACCGGCCTGATCTCGCTGGTGCAGGACTTCTCGCCGAACGAGTTCAAGAACAACGTGCTGGCGCTGGGCGACATCGCCAAGTTCTTCAAACTCCCGACCATCCTCACCACCAGTTTCGACGCCGGCCCGAACGGCCCGATCGTGCCAGAACTGCGCGAGCAATTCCCGGACGCTCCATTCATTCAGCGTCCAGGCCAGATCAACGCCTGGGACAACGAAGACTTCGTCAAAGCGATCAAGGCGACTGGGCGCAAGCAACTGATCATCGCTGGCGTGGTGACTGACGTATGCGTGGCGTTCCCGACCCTGTCGGCGCTGGCTGAAGGTTTTGAAGTGTTTGTGGTGACTGACTCGTCGGGTACTTTCAACGAGACCGTGCAAAAAGCAGCGTGGGCGCGCATGTCGGCGGCTGGTGCGCAACTGATGAACTGGTTCTCGGTGGCTTGCGAGCTGCAAGGTGACTGGCGCAACGATATGGAAGGCTTGGCGAATCTGCTGTCGAACCGTCTGCCGAACTATCGCAACCTGATCGGTAGCTACACCAAGTTCACTGCCAAGTAAGAAGATCAAAAGATCGCAGCGTTCCGCAGCTCCTACAGGGAAAATGCATTCCAACTGTAGGAGCTGCGGAACGCTGCGATCTTTCGCTTTTAACGCTTCTGCAACCACCCGAGAAACCCACCTTTCCTGATTGGCGCGGGCACCGCCATCAACGCCAGCCGACTGTTCTGCTGCCGCACTGCCTGCAACTTGTTCAACGCCTGCCCGACCTCGCTGCGCTGTTCCATGCACTGGCGGGTCAGGGTCTTGTCGAGGCGATAGATGATGCTCGACGTCAACGCCGTAAACGTCGCCTGCGATGGCGTGTCGGCAAGAATGCTCTGTTCGCCCATGACCTCGCTCGGCCCCATGCGTCCGGCCTCGGTCTGGTTGTTGCCATCGGGCACGGTTGCGCTGACCACGCCGGTCGCGATCACAAACAGGCTGTCCGGCACCTCGTCGAGATTCAACACCACCTGTCCCGCCGTGTACTGCTGCGCGACCATCGATTCGGCAAGGCGATCGCGTTCTTCATGGCTCAGCGAACGGAAGATTTTCACCTCATCAAGCAACGCCCGGGCGCGGGTCGACGGCTGGATCGTACCGTCCGGGTGCCGCGAAATGCCAGCCGCTTCGAGATGACGGTGGGCGAGGTCGAACAGTTGATTGCGCACTTCGCTTTTCTTGCCCAGTTCGGCAATAAAACCACTGGCAACGTACTCGGACATTTCTTCGCCAGCCTCTTTCAACACGGCTTTCGGCGGCGGGTTCAACAGCAGACTGCTGCTGCCTTGCAGCGTGCGGTCGAGCGCATCCAGCACCCGGCGCGGACGAATGTGGTTCGGCACCTTGATGCTGATCGACACGCCGTGCAGGTTGTTCGGGCGGCTGAGGTTGACGATTTTCGCCTTGGCCGCCACCGAGTTCGGCACCACGGCGAGCGTGCCGTTACTGGTCAGCAAGTGCGTGGCGCGCCAGTCGATGTCGAGCACTTTGCCTTCGACGCCGTCGATCACCACAAAATCGTCCACCTGATACGGCTTGGTGGTGTTGAGCACGATGCCGGAAAACACGTCGCTCAAAGTGCTTTGCAGTGCCAGACCGACGACGATGGCTACCACCCCGGACGTCGCCAGCAAGCCTTTTACAGGCAACTCCAGCACGTAACCGGCGGCGGCAACGATGGCCACCAGAAACACCAGCGCACCGATCACGTCCTGCAACAAGCGACCGCTGTGACCGATGCGGCGCATCAGGATCAGCCCGATCACTTCGGTGAGCACGCGGGCGGCGTACAGCCACCAGACAATCCCCAGCGCCGTCGCGCTCAGTTGCATCACTTGATCATCGGCAAACAGCGGCGCCTGCATCGGGCTGACGCCGGCGTTGATGATCAGCGTACTGAACGCCAGAAACAGCACCAACCGCACCCCGACCCGCAGCGCACGGTGACTGAACGGCGCGAAATGCCAGAGCGCAGCGTCGAGCAACAGCAGGGCCGCGCTCCAGGACAATGGGTGGTTGAGAAGGAACATGGCGGACTCCGGATGCAGGTGAACTTGTGTGGAACAGGTTTTTTTTGTGGAGCGGGGGCTTTTGTGGCGAGGGGATTTATCCCCGTTGGACTGCGCAGCAGGCCCTTTTCCGGGGTCGCTACGCAACCCAACGGGGATAAATCCCCTCACCACAAAAACGGCATTGCCACACTTGGCTGTGTGGCAATGCTTGGGGACTCAGTTCAGATGAGTCTTCAACTCAGCCGCCGCCTGGCGCACCGCAGCCTTCACCTCAGGAATCTGACTCAGCGGATTCAACAGCCCAAAGTCATGAATCATCCCGTTGTAACGCACCGCCGTCACCGGCACCCCGGCCGCATCCAGGTGGCGTGCATAGCCTTCACCTTCGTCACGCAGCACGTCGAATTCGGCGGTCTGCACCAATGCGGCAGGCAAGCCTTTGAGCTGTTGGGTGCTGGCGTTGAGCGGCGAAGCGTGGATCTGCGCGCGCTCGGTCGGGTTGGTGGTGTAGCTGTCCCAGAACCACTGCATCATGCCTTTGGTGAGGAAATGGCCCTCGGCAAACTGCTGGTACGAACCATCGTCAAACTGTGCGTTGGTGACCGGCCACATCAGCAACTGGAAGCGCAGGGCCGGGGTTTTCTGTTCCTTGGCCATCAGCGCCACGACCGCTGCCATGTTGCCGCCGACGCTATTACCTGCCACCGCCAGACGCTTGCCGTCAACACCGATCTGCTTGCCGTTTTCCGCTACCCACTTCGTCGCGGCGTAAGCCTGATTGATCGCGGTCGGGTACTGCGCTTCCGGCGAAGGCGTGTAATCGACGTACACCGCAACCGCGCCAGAGCCCACCACCAGATCACGAATCAGACGCTGGTGCGTCGGGAAATCGCCCAGCACCCAACCGCCCCCGTGGAAGAACATGAACACCGGCAACTCGCCTTTGACCTTGGCCGGACGCACCACTTTCAGGTTGATGGTCTGGCCATCGACCTCGATCACCTTGTCGCTGACTTCAATCCCGGACAGATCAACTTTCACCGAAGCCTGCGCGCCGGTCAGCACCGCACGGGCGTCTTTCGGGCTGAGTTGTTCAAGCGGTTTGCCACCGCCAGCGGCGAGGGCTTCGAGGAAGGCCTGGGTGTTGTGTTCGACACCCGGGCTGCCAGCGGCGAATGCATTGCCGATGGACAGGGCGAGGAGGGAAGCGGTCAGGGTTTGTTTGATGTTCATGCTCAATTCCTTTTTCGATCAGTTTTTTGTGTGGGCTTGTTTTCAAACCGTGAGCACAGATTAATGAGCTGTCGAAAAGTGAAAAAGCGGCTATAAAGCGTTTAACTGTCCACCAGAGAGTGACAATGAACCCGTTCGAAGACATGCGTATTTTTTGTCAGGTCATGGACTCCGGCAGCTTCACCGCTGCCGCCGATCAATTGGGCCTGTCCAAGCAGTTCGTCAGCCGCCGTTTGATGCAACTGGAAGAGCGTCTCGGCGTGCGATTGCTCAATCGCTCGACGCGCCGCCTCGACGTGACGCCGCTGGGCCAGAGCTATTACGAGTCGGCGCTGCGTCTACTGAGCGAAGTCGAGCACGTCGAACAAAGCATCGCCGGCCAGACTGCCGAACCACGCGGGACCATTCGCGTGAGTGCGCCGTTGTCGTTCGCGCTGGCGCATCTGGGCTGTCTGCTGCCGTTGTTCTTGCAGCGCTATCGCGAGGTCACCGTCGAAGTCGATCTCAGCGACCGGCCAGTGGATCTGCTCGGCGAAGGTTATGACCTGGCGCTGCGTATCGGCGTGCTGGAAGATTCGACGCTGATCGCCCGGCGCATTGCATCCATCGAACGGGTGTACTGCGCCAGCCCCGCGTATCTGGCCGAACGTGGCACGCCGCAGAAACCGGAAGATTTGCTCAGCCATGACTGCTTGCCTTACGGCCATGGCCGTTCGGTGCAATGGCGCTTCAATGCGGGGCAGGGCAAGCCGCTGCTGGTGAATGTCAGCGGGCGCATGCGGGTCAACAACGGCGAATTGCTGCGCGATGCTGCGGTGGCGGGGATGGGGATTACTTATCTGCCGACGTTCATCGTCGGCGCAGCGCTGAAGGACGGACGACTGCTGCCGGTGCTCGAAGACTTCCGCCCGGAGCCCCTGACGTTGTCGGCGGTGTACCCGCAACATCGGCAGGCATCACGACCGGTGCAGGCGTTGATTGAGTTCCTGCGCGAACGCCTCAACCAGACCGATATCAGCCTCTGACAGGTGCGTGTTTCAATTCAGGATGTTTAAAACCTGTTTGGGAAATGCGGAACCTTCCCACAGTGTTTTCAGGTTGTCCGTCGGACGTGCAGTCTCTAGCCTGTGCTCGTCGCTGCCAAATCAGCGATCGGGCATGGAAACCCGAGTAACAACAGAGCGCACAAGCGCAATTCATAACGTATCCTGCGCACCTTCATGGTGTGCACTCTGTTATGGCGGCTGTGCGTGGGAGACCTTCGGGTCTGCCGGGTTGCTCTGTCCCGGGTTTCCAGCCTGCGTACAGCTGCCACCTATTCGCTTGGAAACCGAATGGGCCAGCTTTAACCGTCATACAGGGTAAATATTCATGAAAAAGCCAACCCCGAATCCCCCCGAAACCGTTGCCGAAACAGAAGGCGATCCAACGTCCCCATACGCTTCTGTCGATAGCAAAAGACTCCATGATGCCGCCGAGCGCGCGCTCGATTTCTACCTCAATCCCGCGGCCGGAATCATGGCCAGACCCTACACCCCCAACGGGATGTTCTTCGCCAATCCCAAGGCCGACACCGAGTCACTGCTGGCCAACGCCTACGAATCCTTGGCCTCTGCCACCGTCATGCTCGGCGACTTTGCCGCGCTGCTCGAAGCCACGCACCGCAAGACCCTGCTGGGTATCGCGCAAGTAGTCATGCTTGGCGAACTGGCCGTGAATCAGGCACTGGATAACGTCGACATTCCTGCCTGATCAACACTGCCCCTGTGGCGAGGGAGCAAGCTCCCTCGCCACAATGTTCTGTGCCTTCACTTACAAGTTCACAACATTCAGAATCCACGCGCTGATCTAGACTCGGGGCCGCTCAATCACGAGCAGTACCCGGAGTGCGCCATGGAAGTGCCCAACAATAAAAACGCCATCGAGAGCAATCGTCAGGCGTGGAATGACTCAGCTCGCCACCACCAGGATTCGCCCGATTGGCAGGCCTTGTTGAATGAAGTCACGCAGGCGGATTTTTCCTGCCTCGACGACACGTTGCATGGACTGCTGGAACAGGTCGGCATCGACGGCAAAGACGTCGTGCAACTGGGCTGCAATAACGGTCGCGAGAGTCTGTCACTGTTCAGCCTCGGTGCGCGGACGGTGGTCGGTGTCGATCAGTCCACCGGTTTCCTCGAACAGGCTCGCGAGCTGAACAACCGTTCGCCGCACAATGCCGAGTTCATCGAGACCGATATCCATCACCTGCCGGCCTCGTTGCAGAACCGCTTCGACGTCGCGCTGATCACCATCGGCGTGCTGAACTGGATGCCCGACATCGGCGAATTCTTCCGCCACGTCGCCTCGACCCTCAAACCGGGTGGGCGGCTGGTGATCTACGAAACCCATCCGTTTCTGGAAATGTTCGATCCCGAGGCCGAAGACCCGTATCGCCTCGACAGCTCATACTTCCGCGAAACGCCATTCGTGCAGGAAGAACCGATTGTCTATGTCGGTAAAGTCGAACAGCAGGCAGCGAAATCCTATTGGTTCGTGCACACCCTCGGCGCGATTTTCAACGGCGCGATTGAAGCAGGGCTGAACATCGCCCACTTCAAGGAATACCCGCATTCGAATCGCGAAGAACTGTACGACCAGTACCTCAACCAATCAGCACAACTACCGATGTGTTTCACCTTGGTCGCAAACAAAAACTAAACCACAGGCCCCGTGTCGTACATCTAACCAGTGTGGGAGTGAGCCTGCTCGCGATGATGTCGCCACGGATCCACTTATGTTAAGCATCGGGAACCACTGAGATTTCCTTTTTTCCGAGCGTTTTGCAGACCTGCGCTACGTACCGGATCGCCCGAAGCAACTCCTTCTCATCACCCTCGGTCACCACTTGGCCTAGATACTCTCGAATAGCCACGAAGTCGACGAGCAACGAAGTCATCTCAAAGTCAGTCAGAGTTTGGGTCATACATTTTCACCTCATGGTTGTGCGTGAATTTAATCAATCACACAGCCGGGCGCAGTCAGCTGAAGCCTTGAGTACAGAAGGGCATTTCTCTTGGTTGTGTGGGCAAAGTCATACAAAGCAGTTCAATGCGGGCGGAACGGCAACTGGCCCCATCGCTGTCAAGCCAGGCTCCCACAGGATTTTGTGTCGTACACAAGTGCTGTGTACACCGAAGATCCTGTGAGAGCCTGGCTTGCCAGCGATGGCGGCTTCAGCGCCGCCACACTCACCACTCCCACAGGGTTTTGTGTCGTACACAAATGCTGTGTACACCGAAGATCCTGTGGGAGCCTGGCTTGCCAGCGATGGCGGCTTCAGCGCCGCCGCAAATGCTGGGAATGTATCAAGCCTGCGCCGCCGCACTCACCACTGGCCGTCCCGGTTTGCGCAGTGGTTCCAGGCGTGAGCCGCTGTAGCGGGTTTCGCGGTAGAAGCGCCAGCGGCCGAACAGGCCGTAGACGTGGGTGACGCGGCCCTGTTCGTGGTAGCCCATGCGGATGTGCAGTTTCAGTGCGGGGATGTTGTGGGTTTCGCAGACGTCCACCACTTTGTCGCAGCCCTGTGCGGCCATGGCTTCCCAGAGTGCGACTTGCACGTCCACCGACAGGCTTGTGCCGAAATACGGCCGGGCCATTTCGCCGCCGAATTCGAAAAACTCGCCGGGTTTGACCGGGAACCAGCAGCCGTAATAGTGACGGTCATGGTAGTCGCGAATACTGCCCCAGATGAACGCCACCGCGTGGCCATCGGCGTCCAGGTACATGTGCCCGGTATGACCTTCGGCGGCGAGTTCGGCCATGGTCTCGACCCGGTCACCGAAGTGTTTGCCGAACGCGCTGGCGTTGTCCGGGGTGATGTCGACTCTGCGCAAACCGTCATAGGGGCGCAGCTTGTGCGGCGGCACCGGGCTGACCAGATCGCGCTCCATCCACAGCAGTTCCCAGTGGAAGAACACGTAGCGTTTCCATAGCGTGCCGAAGGTGCGACCGAGACCTTTTTGACGGATGCGTTCTTGTAGTTTTTCGATGACGCTCATGTTGCCCTCCGTGGCCGGGGCCCGGTGTTGTGGATGATGCTTTGATGGGTATAGATCAAGCCCGCAAGTACATTTCTAAGTGCCAGCTTCGAAAGTATTGCAAGTTATGTAAGTCAATCGAGTGCTGCGGCACCGCGTAGAAAATCCTTGTTCAAGTCGGCATAGGAAACCCGTGGAACGCCCGCCAACCGCTGCTCTAGCACGCGGCTCAGGGACTCTCCCGGTTCGAGATAGGCATCACCGAAATCAGCCCCAAGCTGATTCGGATGAGCGACAACTTCCAGCACGCCGTCGGTCGGCGCGACGTCGTTGCGCAGGTCTACCGGGGTGCACACGTAATCTGCCGTGGCGCCGGCCAGACCTTGCAGGCGCCGATTGAGCAAACCCTTGAACAAGCGCTTGGGCAAACTGAGGTTTTGTCCGAGGTTGCGCGCCAATCGAATCGGTACGCCTTGATGCGCCGCGAAGCGTGCCACGATCTCGCCAATCGGCCAGATGTTGTGTACGTGTTGGTGCGAATCGAAGTGACTCGGGCGCACGCCATGATCGACACAGCGTTGCCACTGCGCCTGCAATTCTTCCTGCACCGCGTCGCGATCCTCACGGCTGAGCCACAGGCTGTGGCGGGCCAGACTGAGGTCGAACACACCGTGGCTGTCGCAGAAGGTCCTCCGCCCCAGAATTGCCTGACTCAGCGGTTTGCCGTAGGTCAGATTGAAGTGCAGGCCGATCCGCCCTTCGAGCATTGGATGGCGGGCCATGGCGCAGGCAGCCACGAACTCTGGCATGTTGGCCATGATCGTCGCGGAGCTGATCAGCCCGGCCTGAAACGCTGAAAAGATCACCGCGTTTTCGCTTGGGCTGAGGCCGAAATCGTCAGCGTTGACTATGACTTGCCGAGGCATGTTCGCCCTCCGTGGGAATCGCGACAGGTTTGACCGGGGTGGCTGGCGCGGCCGTAGTCGCACGCTGCGCACGCCATTGCAGCACCCTCGGTTTGAGCCGATGCCAGAGGCGCAAGCCCAACCCCAATATCAGGCCACTGGGGCGCCAGGAATAGAAACTCCAGCGCCAGTGTTCCAGTTGTCCGGTCATGCGTTCGTGCAGTTGATGGCTGGAGTTTTCCAGACTCACCCGCGAGGCATCGATCCAGTGCCAGTTCTCTTCGAGCCCCCAGCGAATCCACTCATCCAGCAGCACGCGACCGCTGCCCAGATCGGCGTATTGCGGCAGGAACGCGAGGTTGTAATCGTAGAGTCGACCCTGTTCCAGCAAGCCGAGTCGATAGCTGATGCAACGTCCGTTCAGTTCCAGCGTCACCACCCGCACCAGCCCTTGGGCGGCGAGGGCGGTGAAAGCATTTTCGATGCATTGCCGGCTGCGTCCGGAGGCAAAAATGCCGACGCCTTCGTCGCCTTTCCAGCTCACTGCTTCGACTTCGCTGATGGCCTGCAACAGCGGGCCCATGCTCATTGCATCAGGGACAATCCGCCGTACCTGTGCGCCACACGCGGCAATCCGTTTGCGTGCCCGGCGCAGTTTGTAGCGCGGGTCGCCGCCGACTTCCTGATGATCCGTCTCGCTGATCAGATGCACCGGCACTCGACAGCTCAAGCGCCGTTCGCCTGTGGAACTGTGGGTCATCCATCCGGTGAGGAGGCTTTCTTCACCGGCAGGCTCGGACAATTCGTTGAGTTGCAGCAACGCATGAGGCAGGCGCCGACGGGTCTGCACCAAAGCTTCGCGCATGTCTTCAACTGACAACAGCGACAACAACGCCAGACGATCCGCCAGCGGATAACCCAAATGATGCAGCACCCGAAACGACAAGCCGCCAAAGCGCTCGCGCCCCGCCACCAGCGGCAGACACAGGCGCAATTCATCCGCCTCCCAACCGAGCAGGATGTGCAGACGCTTATCGCTGCCAAGGGTCAGTTCTGCCGCACGCAACCAGCCGAGGCTGTTGAACGGCGTGTGATCTGGCACCCGCAAGCGCAGCGTTTCATACGCCGCAGCCGGGAAGTCGGCGGCGCACAGCGAAGTGCGCCATTCGAATCGTGCAGTCATAGGCTCAGGTCGCCACAGCTGTGACAGGTGGACGGGAAGGTTTGCGCAACGCATCCAGACGCGAGCCGCTGTAGCGGGTTTCGCGGTAGAAGCGCCAGCGGTCGAACAGCGTGTAGACGTTCATGATCCGCCCTTGCTCGGTGTAACCCATGCGCAAGTGCAGCTTGAGTGCCGGGATGTTGTGGAACTCGCAGACGTCCACCACTTTGTCGCAGCCCTGATCGGCCATGGCTTTCCACAGTTCCAGTTGCAGATCCACCGACAGTTCCGAGCCCCAATAGGCGCGGGTCAGTTCGCCACCGAATTCGAAAAACTCACCGGATTTCACCGGGAACATGCAGCCGTAGTAATGCCGGTCGAAATAGTCGCGGGCGCTGCCCCAGATGAAGGCCACGGCGTCACCCTGATCGTCCAGATGCATGTGTCCGGTATAACCCTCGTTGGCCAGTTCAGCCATGGTGCCGACGCGGTCGCCGAAGTAGCGGGCGAAGGCGCTGGCGTTGTCGGCGGAGATCTTCACCACCCGCAGCGGCGGATAGGGTTTGAGGTTGTGTGGCGGCACCGGGCTGACCAGATCGCGCTCCATCCACAGCAGTTCCTGATGGGAAAACACGTAGTGCTTCCACACTTTACTGACGGTCGCCCGCAGGCCTTTTTGCCGGATGTTTTCACTGAGTTTGCTGAAAATACTCATCTCGTTGACTCCTGAACCTTGGCCAGGTGAACACCAAAGATTGTGTGTTTGCCAGGCCATTTCTCTAATCGGAATAAGGGTTCATGACGCGATCCAGCTCAGGGCGAACAGGGTTTCCCCTGGCAAATCAAAGCTGACGCGACCGTCGCGGCAGGCAAATGGCGCGTCGCGGCTGCGGTTGTCGGCGCCGAAGTAGCGCAATGCGCCGTTGTTCAGCGGGCACTTGGCGCCGCTCAAATCGACACGCTGCATGCGCGTGCCTTTATTCACCCCGAGCAGGCCATGCTGCTTGTCGTCGGCCATCGCCAGCACATCGACTTCAAACGCATCGTTCTCCAGCCACAGCACCTGATGCAGCCAGTGCTGCGCGATGAACTGTTGCGCCAGACCGACCGGTTTCAGCTCGAAACGATCATCCCCCAGCACCCGCAACATGCCTTTGGGATACTGCGGCTCGTCGGCGGCCTGAAACCAGCTGAGCATGCTCAGCAAGCCATCCTGCGAGGCGTTGATCACCACCGAGGCCCACCACAGCGAGGCGTAATGGGTTTCCTGATCGTAGGGGCTCAGGCTTGAGCCGCTGGACATATTGGTCTGATCCAGCAGCAGCGCTTTGCGCGGTTGACCCTTGGCGTCGAGGCCGACCAGTTCGGCGGCGCGGCGCACGCTGTCGCGATAAACCCGAGTGGCGAGCAGGTCGCGGATCATCCATTCGTGCCAGGCCAAGGCATCGATCTGAGTGCCGGATTCGGCCAGCAGACGCCGCGCCCAGTCGATGCCGCGCTTGTCCGCCGCGTTGTCGGCAAACGGTCCGTTGACCAGTCGCGAGCTGGCGGGCATGGCGATGCGCACGCCAGCCTTGGCATTCGCCGGATCGCTGCGCACTTGCCGCGCCATGCTGGTGAAAATCGCCTGATACTGCGCGTAGCTCGAATAGTTGAGATTCGGCTCGTCGGCAAAACCGATGTAGTGCGTGCCTTTGCCGCCCAGTGCGCGGGTGCCGGCGAGCCACGCATCGAGGCCGCTGCTGCTTTGCGCATCGGCGCGCAAATCGGCCTGGCGCTGACTGCCAGCGAGCAAGGTGATGTCCTGCTTGATGCCGAAACGATCTTGATAAACCTTGCGGAACGCGTCTTCGAAATGTGGGTTTCTCGCCATCACATCGACAAAGCTGTAGTAACTCGCCGCCGTCGGTTTCAACGCATCGAGCGCAGCATGGCTGGCCGGTGGCGGCAGCACGTAGGGCAGGGCGATGCCCAGATCCGGCGTGCGCCCGAGCACTTTGTCGTGCAGGGTCAAACGGATCTGTCCGGCATCTTCACGCAGAGGCCGGAGCTGCTGTGGGTTCTGTGCGAACAGATTGGCCGTGCCGTCGAGCCAGAACGCCGCTTTGCCGTTGCCTTGCAGACACAGGCGCCAGACTTGCTCGCGCTCGCTGACCGGTAATGCGACTTGATCGAACTGCCAGTAGGCGCGGTAGGGTTTGAGTGCCAGCGTCAACGCTTGCCCGTCACCCACGCGTTGCGCCTGCAAAGCGCTGACACCGCCGTGGAATTTGCCGGCAAGTACTGCGTGTTCCCCCGGCGCGACTTTGAAGTACAACTCGTCGCCGTTGTGGGTTTGCGCACTGAAATGCACCTTGGCCGGGGCGAACAGCGCTACGGTGTTTTCGTCGTGCTCGACGCGATAATTGCGAAAGCTGTAGCCGGGGATTTCCAGTCGATAACTGGCCGCATTCGGCGCGAGAGGCCAACTCTGACTGCCACGGATTTCACTGGCCTTTATGAAGCGGTCACCCTGCAATTTGCCTTGGCCGTCGATCAGGTACAGATGCTCTTCATTGGCATCGGCCTGCCACGCTGGAGTCCAGCGCACGGTCACGGTGTCGGGGCCACTGGCTTGCAGATACAGACTGCCGTCACGAATCTCGCCCCAGCGCATCGACGCCGCCGTCGCGTCCAGCGACAGGCCGAGGCCGATTAGCAGGAACAGGCCTTTCATGCAGCCTTCCGGCGTTGCAGCATCAACCACATCGGCGCGAAGTCGCTGGGCAGAATGATCAGGGTTTGCCAGAACGGTACGTGGCTCAGGCGGCAATAAAGCACCAGCATGGCGATGGTGACTGCGAGATAGGCAATCGACGACGCCGCCGCTGCGCCGACGATGCCGTAGGCCGGGATCATCACCAGATTCAGCGCCAGATTGAGCAGGGCGCCAAGACCCATCAGCAGCGACACCGCTCCGGGGCGATTCTTGCCCAGCAAGTCCAGACGCAGAATGCTTGCGTAGCACAAGCCCAGCAGCCCCGGCAGCAACGCGAGCAGCGCCGGATAGGCCGGTTGATAAGCCACGCCGAACAAGGTGACGATCAGCCAGTTACCGATCAGCGCCATGCTCAGACAGGCGCCGAGCATCACCGTGGCGGTCAGGCGCAGCGCCAGTGGCGTGACCTTGTCCATGCCTTCGTCCTGTTGCAGCAGGCGTTTCATCAACGGCGTGGTCACCGCTTCCGGGACGATCAGCAACAGTTCGGCGGCAGCGCTGGCCATCGCGTAATGACCGAGCGCGGTGCTGCCGAGCAGGGCACCGATGAACAGGTAATCCGAGCGCAGAATCACTTGTTGAAACAGCAAGTCCGGATGGCTGCGGGCGCTGTAGCGCAGCAGCTCTTTCTGTCCGGCACGATCCCATTGCAGGTGCAACGGTTGTGCGCGCTTGAGCCAGACCCAACCGGCCAGCACCACCAGGCTGATTCCGGCCAGCCAACTGATCAGCGCCGCTTCGAGGGCGGCGCTTTTCCACATCCAGAACAACGCCAGAAACAGCAGCAGCGGCGCCAGCGATTCGACCAGACGCAAGGCATTGAATGCGACCACGCCGCCCGAGGCGTTGTGTAAGGTCAGCAAGCCACTTTTCAGCACGGTCAGCGGCACCGCCAGCAGCAACAGCCAGGCGAGCAAACCGAGTTGCACGGTGACGTCCAGTTCACTGCCGAACTCGCGCACCAGCGCCACCACCAGCAAGGTCAACAACGCCGCCAGCAAACAACCAAACACCAGCACCTGACTGAGCAGCAAACCCATCGGCCGCTGCTTGGCCGCCTGATAACCGACCGCCGAATTCAACCCGCCGCTGGTGGCGGCGCTGATCAAGTCCGGCAGGGTACTGAGTAACGCAAACAGCCCACGTTCGCTCGGCCCGAGAATGCGCGCCAGCAGCACGTTGCGCAGCAAACGCAGGGCGATCATCGCCAGTTTGGTGCCCATGCTCAGCGCCAGGTGTTTCAGGTAACTGCTGCGACTCATGGCCGCGCGCCGCGAAAAATCCGCCACGACAGCAGTTCCGGATTGCGCGCCGTGCGCTGGCTGACACCGAAGCGCGGCAGGTTCAGCGGATCGCCTTCACCGCGATAAATCCCGGTGCCGGTGCCCAGCGCAAACGGGTAGTCATGCTCGGCGATCTGCTTGCGCACGCGTTCGTCGTTGTCACCGTTGGGATAGCAATACACCGGCAGCGGCCGGTTGCAGCCGTTGTACAGCGCATCGCGGCTGCGGCTGATTTCTTCGTGCAGGCGCACGTCATCAAGCCCCGTGAGAATCGCGTGACTGGCGCCATGCGGGCCGAACCGCACCAGCCCGGACGATTCCAGCGAGCGCACCTGATGCCAGTCCAGCGCTTGCGGTTGCGACTCCGGCGGGCATTCGTCGGTCAGGCGGTCGAGCATCGCCGGTTCAAGCTCTTTCAACGATTGCAGGTAATGCAGCAGCGACAGGCTGCGCCGATCGGTATCGATATCGTCGAGCAGCACCGGCAGTGGATGACCGATGGCGTGCAGGCATTCGATCAAATGCATCCGCGCTTTTTCGCCGTGGCTGCCCCACAGGGTTTCGCCGAGGCTTTCCCACCAGAAGCGCTGGCGACTGCCAATGAAATCGGTAGAAAGGAAAATGCTCGCCGGCACCTGATGTTTTTGCAGCAGCGGGAAGGCGTTTTCCGCGTTATCGCGCCAGCCGTCATCGAAGGTCAACGCGACCTGAGGACGTTCGCTGCGCAGCGAGTTCGGCTGGAGGATTTCCATCAGCGGCACGCAATCGAAATGCCGGCGCAACCACACCAGCAAATGCTCGAAAGCCTTGGGCCCGACGCACAGTTCATTGCGATGCGGCAGGTCGGCAGCGCGGTCATTGGCCAGCACCCGGTGCAGCATCAGAATCACCCCGGCGCCTTGCAATTGATTTCGGCCTACGGGCGAGTTGAGGTAAAGCCAGCCACTGGTGCGTTTTATCAGTTGTTTGATCGCCATGGCATGTGTCCTCTCAACGGTTCTGTTCAGGATTCCACTGGGCATATCGATGACCGCGCAGAAACTGCCACAGGCCGACACTCATCCCGGCAAGGGTGACCAGCAGAAATGCAGCGAAGCGGAACGGTTTGGGCAAGCGGTGTTGCGAATCCAGCAGCCCGACAATTGCCACGGCGTAACCGAACAATTGCGCGATCAGACTGAGTCGATAGAAACCATGCTCGTTCCACAGCCAGAAGTTGCTCAGCAGCAACGGCAGCAGCAGGATCGGCGCCAGACGCCGGATCAGCTTGTGGCTGATCAGCGCCAGCGAATACAGGCCATGTTTCAGCGGGTTGAGCAGCTCGCTGCGCTGGGCGAGGCTTTGCAGACCACCGACGGTGACGCGCTGGCGGCGACGGAACTGTTTGTCGGCCTCATCGACGCCGTGGTCGATGACTTGCGCCTCGGGCACATAGACGATGCGTTTGTGAGCTATCGGCGCACAGGTGCTGAGAAAGAAGTCGTCGTTGACCTCTGCCGGCACGTTCTGGAACAACTCGCGGCGCAGGGCGAGCAAGGCGCCGTCAGCGGAGACCATGCAGCCGGTGCGATTCTCCACCCGGCGCAGCCAGCCTTCGTAATGCCGATACAGACTGTCGCCGACGCTCAAGCCACCGCCAGTCACCGGGATCACCATGTGCCCGGCACACGCGCCGACCTGCGGGTCGCTCAGCGGCGCGAGCAGGTAACCGAGGGTGTCGCGCGACCATTGGTTGTCGGCGTCGGTGAACACCAGAATGTCGCCAGTGCTCAGCGCTGTCCCGGCATTCAATGTCGCGGCTTTGCCCTGGCGCGGCAGGTCGAGCACGGTGATGCGCGGGTCGATGACTTTGTGCGCGCAAGCCACGGTGTCGTCAGTCGAACCGTCGCTGGCGAGGATGATCTGCAAGGTGGCGGCCTGATAATCCTGGGCCAGCAGCGTGCGCAGCTTGTGCTCGATGTGCCGCGCCTCGTTGTGCGCGGCGATCACGATGCTGATGTTCAGCGGCGGTGCCGGCGTGTGCCGCCAGGCCGGGAACAGCGGCGCCAGCAATGTCAGCAGCAGCGGGTAGCCAAGATAGGCGTACACCGGCAGCAACAGGCAGGTCCAGAAAATGAATTCAGCCACGGGCAGGCCTCCTGGCGTTCCAATGACACAGACTGAGAATGAACGCGGCCCCGGCCAGGTGCAGGCGTATCCAGTGCAGGCCCCACAGTTGCAGGGTCAGGGCGAGATTATGGTGACGCGAACTCTGACGCACGCTGAGCACCAGCGCCGGGATCAGGGTCAGTGACACCATAATCGCCGCGTGATGCGGGAAACCGTTGAGCAGTGCGGAAATCGCCATCAGGTCCAGCAGCCATGCCGCCAGCGACAACATCGGAAAGCGCAGCAGGCGCAGGCTGAAACCGTGGGTACGGAGCAATTGCAGATGGCTGCCCTGACGCCACATTTCCTTGCCCATCCACTCGCGCCAGTTCATTTCGTAGCCCCAGTGCAGGGCGACGTTGTTATTGATCGACAGCAAGCGCGCACCTTGTTCATGCAGGCGCAGGGTGAACTCTTTGTCCTCGCCGGTACGCAGGGTTTCGTTGAAACCACCGACTTTGTCGAACCAGGTGCGGCGCATCAGCAGATTGGCGCTTGGCAACCAGTCCACTGCGTGTGAGGTCTGCGAGGACACACGCAACGTGCGGCGCTGCCAGGCGCTGGCGAACCACGGCGCTTCGGCCGGGGTGTGCAAGTCCAGCGCGAACACATCGGCCTTGCCACTGGCCTCCAGATCGAACAGCGGTTGCAGCCAGTCTTCCGGCATTTCGACATCGGCATCGATGAACGCCAGCCAGTCACCACTCGCCAGCAGACTGCCGCGATTGCGCAGGGCACCGATCAGCAATCCCGGCAACACCAGCACTTGCGCACCGAACTGCCGGGCGATGTACGGGCCATCGTCGGTCGAGCCATTGTCGACCACGATCAGTTCGCACTCGACGTTGGCGGCGTACGCGGCTTTTTGCGCAGCCAGCAAGGTACGGCCAATGTGCCGGGCTTCGTTGTACATCGGGATGACAATGCTGATGCGGCTCATGCTCTGACCTCCAGCTTCGGCGCTTGCTCAGCCTTCAGACGCAGGACGCTGGTCAGCGCGAGCATGATCCACACGTATTTCTGGTTCGGTGCGCTGAGGAACATCAGGAACAGCGTCAGCGACAGGAAGCTCACGCCGAGGTGGGTCATCAGGTCGGCCTGATGCCAGTCGCGGCGCTGCATCCACTCGCGGCGGGCGCGGATCAGGTTGTACAGGCCCAGCGTCAGCATGCCGACAAACATCAGGCCGGCCGGAATCCCCAGTTCGCTGAAGATTTCCAGATAGGTGTTGTGGGCGCGGCGGTACAGGTCACCGATCTTGCGGTTGGCGGAAAACGCCTTGGCGTAACCGGTGGTCGCGTAGTGCAGCGGGAAGGTGCCGGGGCCGGAACCGAGCAACGGGTTCTCGCGGATCATCTGGCTGCCGACCACGATGTACGAGGCGCGGCGACCGAGAGATTCGTCATCGTGGCCCTTGGCGCCGGCGCTCAATACGCTCAACGACTGGATACGGGCGATGTAACCGGCGGGCATCGCGTAGATCGCCAGCGGGATGACGATGGCAGCGCCGAGCATGGCGAAACCCAGATGCCGTGGCCGAATGTGCGCAAGCTGCGTCCGATAATGCCAGCAACCGATCAACAGACTCAGCGCCAGCACCACCAGCCCGGAGCGCGATTCGGTTTTGGTCATGCCGCCGAGCAGCAGCAGGCAGCAACCGCCCCAGAACAACCGGTGCAACAGGTTCGGGCTGCGAATCACCAGCAACAGGCCCATCGGCACGGCAAAAGCGATCAGCAGGGCGAAGGCGTTAGGGTCTTCGAGCAGGCCGGCGGCGCGCCCCTGATCCTGGAATTTGGTCGAGAACATCGCCATGGCGCAGGTGGCGCTGACGCTCAGGGTCACCAGCCGGGTGAATAGATCGAGGTTGAGATCGCGGCCGATCAACAGCGTGATGACGAACAGGATCAGGCCGACGCTGAGTTCACGCAAATGCCCCAGCGACATGCCCATGTCATCGGTGTTGAGCAGGCTG
This sequence comes from Pseudomonas sp. McL0111, assembly GCF_052567255.1. Lineage (NCBI taxonomy): Bacteria > Pseudomonadati > Pseudomonadota > Gammaproteobacteria > Pseudomonadales > Pseudomonadaceae > Pseudomonas > Pseudomonas sp. McL0111. Next base: position 3,853,684 of record NZ_CP199585.1, read on the forward strand.
AGAAAGTACAGGGTCATGAAGACGATCAGATAACGCCAGATATTGCTGCGCAGACGCTCGGACGGAATCTGATGCAGCGCCAGTTGTAGCATCAGGATGACTGCCAGCGAGGCGCCGAGCAGCTTGCTGCCCGACAGCGAACTGTCTTTGAAAAACCCCTCGAACGGCACCAGCGCAGCGATCCCGAGCAGGCCCCAGGTCGGTTTGCGGTAAAGCACTGCGACACCCACCAGCCCGAGCACCGCGCCCGGCGCCAGATACGGATAAGGGCTGGCCAGCAAACCGACGCAGACCAGAGCGAGCAGACTGACGATCGAGAGCGGGAAAATCATGCGCGTGCCTCCCGTGCCGTGCGGATGTACAGCTGCGACCAGCGTTCGGCCAGGGCCTTGAGGTCGTAGCGATCCAGTTGCGTGCGTTTTGCGTTGTCGCGCAGTTGCCGGGCCAGGTTCGGCTCGGTCAGCAGAGTCGTCAGTTGGCGGGCGAGGGCGGCGCTGTCTGCCGGAGTCGCGAGCAGACCGCTTTGCCGGTGTTGCAGCACATCGGGAATCCCGCCGACACCAAACGCCACGACCGGCACGCCGGCCTGCATTGCTTCCAGCAGAATCATCGGTGTGCCTTCGGTGCGCGAGCTGATCACCAGCGCATCCAGTTGCCGCCACCAGGGCTGCATGTCGGTCTGATAACCCGGCAGACGAATCCGTTGTTGCAGACCTGCGGCGTTGATCCGCGCCTGCAATGCCTCGTGTTCAGGGCCATCGCCGAGCATCACCGCATCCAGTTGCGGGTGCTGATGACACAGCGGGATCAGTGCATCGAGAAACAGATCCGGGCCTTTTTCGCTGCTTAGGCGTCCGACGTAACCGGCGAGCCAGCGTTGCCGGTCAAGGTCAGGAATCATCGCTGCGGCAGCCGGTAAACCGTTGGGAATCACTTGCAGCTTTTCCGCCCGCACACTGGCCTGACGGTGCAGCACGGCGATGCTCTCGGCCACGCACACCACTCGATCCACTGAAGCGGTGCGGCACAGTTGCAGGCTGAGCCAGGTGTAGAACTTCTGCTTGCGGCTGCGCGGGGTGAACCCGTGTTGGGTGATGACCAGCGGCAGGCGCAACAACGTCGCGCCAACCCAGCCGAACAGCAGCCCTTTGAAATTGTGGGTGTTGATCAGCGGATGCTCGCTGCGGCGTTGACGCAAGTGCCGCAGCAAGCCCCCCAGACCTGCACAACCGTGAGCGTCCACCCCGGCGTCGCGAAAGCGCGCGATCAGTTCGGCTGGCGCGTCGAGAAACAGCACCTGATGCTGCCCCGGCGTCGCCAGACAATGATCCAGCAACATCCGCTCGGCCCCATAGAAACCGCCGCTGCTGAGCAAATGAATGATCGGCAGCGCGGCGTTCGGGGAGGACGCGGTGTTCAATTGCGCACCCAGTGCACGAAGCTCGGCACGGTCCAGTTTTTGTGCGGATTACCCGGTTGCGCGTTCTGATCGTTGATCACCAGCAATACCGGCAGGCCCAGTTCATGGGTGATTTGCGCCGGATGTTTGAAGCGGTGATCGAAGAACTCACGCACGTAGACAAAGGCAATCGCCAACAACAGACCGGTGAACAACCCGAACGGAATGATCAACATTGGTTTGGGGAACGCCGGCTCGGTTGGTTCGAACGGCGGGCTGAGCACCCGGGCGTTCGACAGGTCGTCGTTCAGCGCGCCAGTGGTGCTGCTTTCGGCGAAACGCTGGGCGTAGGTCGAGAACGCTGCATGCATCGCATCGATCTCGGTGTCCATCTGCCGCAGCTTGCTTTGAGTTTGCTGCAAGGTGTGGATGCGGTTTTTGAAGTCGGTGATGCGTGCGGTTTTCTGATCGATCACCTGTTGCACCACGGCCAGGTCGTTGGTGCGTTCCTGAATGCGGTTGGCTACCACTTTGAGGAATTGCTGGCGGGTGCGGGAGATTTGCTCGCGGGTCAGCAGCATCGGTTCACTGCCAGGCTGGAACACCGCCAGATCGTTCATGTAGCGGCTGACCTGAGTGGTCAGTTGCTCACCGAGCTGTTTGATCTCCCGATCTTCGAACGCCACGTTGTCGACGGTGGTGGTGAAGGTGTAGGGGAAGGTGTAGTCGTTGAGCTTGTTACTGCTCGCGGCAGCGAGACTGGTTTTCAGGTATTCGAGCCAGCGCTGGCTCTGCAACAGGCGATCCTGATACAGGTTCAGTGCTTGTTCTTCGGTGTTGATCGCGTTCAGGCGGAAGGTGATTTCCTCCTTCGGATCGGACGACGCGACACTTTCCAGCAGCGCCTGGCGGTTGCCTTCCAGACCATCGAGGCGCACCTGATACAGGTGTTTTTTCGATTCGTAGAACGACTGCGGCAGGTCGATCGATTGCAGCGCCTGACGGCTGAACAGATAGTTCTGCAGCAGGGCGGCGACAAACGTCGTGCCTTGATGCGGGTCGGGGAAGCTGTAGACGATCGAGATCACGTTGGAGCCCGGCAAGGTCTCGATTTTCAGGCTGTCGATGGCCTGTTGGGTCAAGGCGTCGAGCGCGGTGTCACGCACCGGATCGGTTTGCAGCCCCAAGGCGTTACGCACTGGATTGATCACGTATTGGCGCAGCGGCGAAGTGACGTAGCGCTTGAACGGATCGCCGACCAGTCGGGCGAACATTCCGGCAGGCGGGCTGTACTCGCCCTTGTCGCGCAGTTCGCTGATGGTCTGGCGGATCAGTGCTGGCGAACGGAGGATATTGCTCTCGGTTTCCATGTCCGCCAGTGACGGCGGAATGAACGTGGCGTTGTCCACCGTGAGTGACGTGGTGGCGTCACCCTGGGAGAGTTTTTTCGACTGCACGATCACCTGCGCGGTGATATCGAAGCTCTGCTTCAGCACCAATGGCAGCAACAGCGCGATGACTGCAAAGATCAGGAAGACACGCTTCACCAGTTGCTTGTTGGCGAAGAAGATCCTGAAGAACTCATGCAGGTAGTTTTCCTTTGGGTTCATGGTCGGTCACCTGAGAGTTAATTGTTGTTGCTGCCTTTGTTGTCGACGCGGTAGCCGAAGCTGAACCCCACGCCCTGGAACAGCACCACGTCGGCCAGTTGCCGGGCGAGTTCGCCGGCGCTGGCCAGTTTGGTTTTCGGTACGAAAAGCATGTCGTCCGGTTGCAGGTAAGCGATTTGCGACGCGTCACCGGCCAGGGCTTTTTCGACGTCGTAGTGCACGGCCTGCACCTGATTGCCGTTGCGGCGCATGATCACCACCGAATCCAGGCGCGCCTTGACGTTGGTGCCACGGGCCAGGGTCAGCGCCTCAAGTACCGAGACCGGGCGGCGGATCGGGTAGGAGCCCGGCTGACCGACTTCGCCCAGCACATAGATTTCGTTGCCGGCGGTGGACTTGAGCAGCACGTCGACGCTCATCCGCCCCGGCAGTGCCGCGTATTTGCTGTTGAGGAAGGTTTCGAGTTGATTGACGGTCATGCCTTGCAGCGGCACGGCGCCGATTTCCGGAAAGCTCGCATAGCCGTCGGTGCCGACCGTAATCTCGCGGCTCATGCCGGTGGCCGGGTGGTTCAGCGCACTTTTCAGGTTCTGTTCATTGGTCAGCGGGCTGATGATTTGCACCGTCAGCTGATTGCGGTTGGGCTGGAACAGCTGTTTGCGCTGATAGGCACGCTGGATTTCGTCGCGTGCCTCGTCACTGGTCAGCCCGGCGATTTTCACCGAGGTGTTGGCGCCCGGCAGATTGATGGTGCCGTCCGGCAGCACCAATTGATTACCGTTGAGCTGGCTGGCAGCGGTGAAGTTCAGGCCGATCTGGTCACCCGACTGCACGCGATAAGCATCCGAACCGCTGGTGCTGATGTGGAAGATCACGTCCAGCACATCCTGCGGGCGCAGGGTCTGCTCGATCTTCGGCATGTCGGTGGCTTGAGCGTTGGCCGGGGCGGCGGTGAGGATATTCACCGGCATCGTCTGGGTTTCGGAATTGCTGGAGCAACCTGCAAGCGGCAGCATCAGCAGAACCAGTATCTTGGCGTTCATGGCGTCGTCCCTCGCGTTTGCTTACAGGTTTTTGTAGAGCCATTTCGGCATGTAGTACTTGCGCCGGTTGAACACGCTGCCGACCACTTTTGCCCCGGCCTGAGTCAGCCGTTGCACGGCGGCCTGGGCGACTTCCCAGCGGGTGTCTTCGGCGCGAACCACAAACACCACGCCATCGACCTGAGTGCTCAGAACCAAGGTGTCGGCGGCGGAATACACCGCATCGCCGTCGATCACCACGAAGCGGTACTGGCTGCCCAACTGGTCGAGCAACGGGCTCAGGCGCTCGGCGGTCAGGTGTTCGGTGGTGCGAATCGGCCGGCCGTTGGGCAGTACGTGGAAGGGCAGGCTCGACACCTGCACCACGCAGTCCTGTAACAGCGGCGGGCTGTCCGGGTTGAACAGCAAATCACGCAGGCCGCGCTCTTTGCTCAGGTTCAACTGTTGGGTGAGGTTGTTCGCCGACTGGCTGGCGTCCACCAGCAGCACTTGGCCGCTGCTCATTTGCGCCAGTTGGCTGGCCAGCGCCAGAGCGCTGGTGGTGGTGCCGGCGCCAGGGTTGGCGGCGGTCAGAAACAGAATCCGCAGATCCAGATCCAGCACGGTCGAGGTCAGGTTCGACTCGCTGGGGCTAGCGATGCTCAGACTTTTGTTGGTTGAACCGTCCATTAGCTTGCTCCGTGGCCGCTGAATACTTTGAAAGGGGTTTTCAACAGGATCTTCAGATCAAGCAAAAGGCTTTGCTCGGCGATGTAGCTGAGGTCCAACTCAACGCGCTGGTCGAAGTCGATATTGCTGCGCCCGGATATCTGCCAGAGGCCGGTCATGCCGGGGTAGATGCTCAGACGTGCAAGGTGGTTGTCCTTGTAGCGATAGGCGTTGAACGAGGTCGGACGCGGGCCGACCAGGCGCATGTCGCCGGTCACTACGTTGAACAGATTGGGCAATTCATCGAGGCTGGTACGCCGCAGAAAACCACCGATACCGGTGATGCGCGGGTCTTTGTCGATCTTGAAATCGATGGCGTCGGCCCCGTGCTTGTTGAGGTGACGCAGCGACTCCTTGAGTTCTTCGGCGTTGCTGACCATGGTGCGGAACTTGAACATGCCGAACTTGCGACCGCGATAGCCGGTGCGTTTCTGCACGAACATCACCGGGCCCTGGCTGGTGAACTTGATCGCCAGTGCCAAGCCCAGCAACAGCGGCGAAAACACCAGCAGAATCAGCAATGCACCGATGCAGGCTACGACTCGGTTGGTGCGCGACAGTGTCCATGGTCGACCACCGTCGCGACCGGTGAACCAGCCACGACCCTGACGATGGATCGCTGCGTCCAGACGCATGCGCTGTTCCGGGTCCATGCGCTTGTCGCGCTGCAAGTGTTGGATCGGTACACCTTTCTCATGTCCAGTCATGGAGTCCTCCGCTGATAGTCAGCCGCGAGCGGCGCGTGGGCGATAGGCAGTGGGGTAGTAATCGCGGAACCAGGCGATGAAGCGCCCGAGTCCCTCGTCCAGTTCGATTCGCGGTTCGAATCCGGTGGCCTGGGCCAGATCGTCGGTCTCGGCACAGGTGTTGAGCACATCGCCCGGTTGCATCGGCAGCAGCTCGACAATGGCTTTCTGACCGAGGTGTTTTTCCATCAGCGCCAGATAGCTTTTCAGCGCCACCGGATGGTGACCGCCAATGTTGAACAGGCACCACGGGGCCATGCTGGTGCCGGCGTCGGGATGCTCGCGATCCCATTCCGGGTGCGCGTGTGGCGGATGGTTTGTGAGGCGGGCGATGCTCTCGACGATGTCGTCGATGTAGGTGAAATCACGCTGGTGTTCGCCATAGTTGAACAGCTTCAACGGCGTGCCATCGGTGATCGCCCGGGCAAACTGGATCGGCGACATGTCCGGCCGGCCCCACGGCCCGTACACGGTAAAAAAACGCAGACCGGTGCTGGGAATGCCGAACAGATGGCTGTAGCTGTGGGCCATCAGCTCGTTGGCTTTTTTGGTTGCGGCGTACAGCGACAGCGGATGGTTGACCCCGTCATGTACCGAGTACGGTATGTGCTGGTTGGCGCCGTACACCGAACTCGACGAGGCGTAGATCAAGTGCTCGACCGGGTGATGCCGGCAGCTTTCAAGAATGTTCAGGAAACCGCTGAGATTACTGTCCAGATAGGCCCGAGGATTTTCCAGCGAATAACGCACCCCGGCCTGCGCCGCGAGGTGGATCACCACTTGTGGTTGTTCGCGGACAAACAGTGCATCGATGGCCGGCGCGTCGGCCAGATCGATGTTGGCGAGGTGAAAGTCACCGACCTGATCACGCACCCAGTCCACACGATCACGTTTGAGCTGCGGGTCGTAGTAGGCGTTGAAATTATCCAGACCGACCACCGTGTGTCCCTCACGCATCAGCCGCAACACGCAATGTGCGCCAATGAATCCGGCCGCGCCGGTGACCAGGATTTTCATGGCCGCAACCCTTCAGGAGCAATGTGGCGCAGCCCGATACCGGTGTAATGCAGGCCGGCGGCAGCCACGTGTTCAGGGTTGTAGAGGTTGCGACCGTCGACGATCACCTTCGAGCGCAGCTTGCTCGCCAGCAACTCGAAATCGACCACGCGGAAATTTTTCCACTCGGTGCAGATCACCAGTGCGTCGGCGTCTTCCAGCGTGTCATCGCGGGTTGCGCACAGGTGCAGATCGTTGCGGTAGCCATAAATACGCCGGCATTCGGACATCGCTTCCGGGTCGTAAGCCTGGACGCTGGCGCCTTCGGCCCACAGCGCATCCATCAGGTAACGGCTTGGGGCTTCGCGCATGTCGTCGGTGTTGGGTTTGAACGCCAGACCCCACACGGCAATCGATTTGCCGGCCAGACCCTTGGGGAATTGCGCTTTGAGTTTGCTGAACAGAATGTGCCGTTGCGTGTCGTTGACCTCAGTGACGCTGCGCAGCAGTTTCAGCGGCATGCCGTTGTGTTCGGCGGTGTGCAGCAGGGCACGCAGATCCTTGGGGAAGCACGAACCACCAAAGCCGCAACCGGGATAGATAAAGTGATAACCGATGCGCGGATCGGAGCCGATGCCTTTACGCACCGCTTCGATGTCGGCACCGAGCAATTCGGTGAGGTTGGCCAGTTCATTCATGAAGCTGATGCGCGTGGCGAGCATCGCGTTCGCGGCGTACTTGGTCAGTTCGGCGCTGCGGTTGTCCATGAACATCAGCTTTTCATGGTTGCGGCAGAACGGCGCGTAGAGCTCGCTCATCTGCTCGCGGGCCTCGTCGTCAAGGGTGCCGACGATAATTCGGTCCGGACGCATGCAGTCGGCGAGGGCGCTGCCCTCCTTGAGAAACTCGGGGTTGGAGACCATCCGCACCTTCAGCGCGCTTTTGCCACGCCGTTGCAGTTCTTCATTGGCGGTGGCGGCGACTTGATCGGCGGTGCCGACCGGTACGGTGGACTTGATGATCAGCGTGCGATCGGCCTCCATGTGCGAGGCGATTTGCCGCGCCACATTCAGCACATGGCTGAGGTCAGCGGAGCCGTCCTCATCGGCCGGTGTGCCCACGGCGATGAAAATCAGCTCGGCGTGCTCAACGGCATCGCTGGCCTGGGTGCTGAACAACAAGCGACCGGCCTTGATGTTTTCTTCCAAAGTGGCGGACAAACCGGGTTCGCTGATTGGCGGTACAGCTTGTTGTAGTTGTTTAATCTTGTTCGAATCAATATCGACACACAAAACGCGATGTCCGACATCGGCAAGTGCCGCTGCTTGTATCAGGCCAACATAGCCCGTACCAAATACGCTCACGTCCATATTGGCGTGCCTCGTAAGACGGTGAAAAAGAATTAAAATCGAACTGTCAAAAGGGGTATAGCGCAGGGTGAGAAAAGCGTGTCAGCAAAATGACATGTTGCACCTGTATAACACCTCGAATTTTTCGGGCGATTGGCCATCAAGTGCTTGCTACGTCTCGATTTGTCCCGTGCTTGACGCTTTTTTCACATTTAGAAGAATGCGATAGACGGTCACAGGCCGCGAAATTAAAGGCTTGTAGCGGCTGGAGTGTGTCAGATTTGAGTCAACGTTTTTTTGACGCTTTCGATAAAAACCAGCCATTTCTTGCGCTTTGATGGCCGGGTGCTAGTGTCAGATTTTCACCGACAAATGATTGACCAAAAGCCGTTTCGAGCGACCGGAATTGCCATGTTTCGATATTCGAAAGAACTGCTTCTAGTTATTTACCTGCTGCTTTATTCCGAATATTACGTAGATCGGTTAAATGCTATCGGCATGGGCCCGGCTGTACTTCTTTTTGGCGCGATGTTTTTGGCGCTGACGATAGCGTTATATCTAACGGCCTATATCCGCCAGACACTCATTCGGCATTTATTCGCATTGGCGATGTTTGTTTCGGCGGTGTTTTTCGATGTATATACCCGGGTTACTGCCGATTACCTGAGTTACAGCAGCTTTGTTTCGCTGGTGTACTCCGGTGGCTTTATTCAGGAAGCCGCGTATCAGTACCGCGATGCGATCATTCATGGAGCGCTCACGGGCCTGTTGCTGTTGTTCGGCATCGGTCTGAAACCGCGTCATGCGCTTGTTGTGCCGAATGCGTTACGTGTGGCGGCGCCGCTGTGTGGCGTGTTGTTACTCAGCGCGGTGTTGTTTCTGCGGGCGGGTGAGGGCGCGCGCGGCTTGCCGATCATGTATACGCCGCTGGCCTATCTGAACCTGTTTGCCTATGAAGCGCTGCACAACACCGTCGGCCCGCGTGAGCCGGTGACGCTGGCGCGCAACGGGCAAGCGGTCGGCCATGACATCGTGCTGATCATCGATGAAAGCATTTCCGGCAATTACCTGGACATCAACGCGCCGTTCGGTGTGCACAGCAATCTCAAAGAGGCGCACCCCGGCGTCGATATTTTCAATTACGGCTATGCCGCCTCCGTCGCCAATTGCAGCGCCGACACCAACGTCACCCTGCGCTACGGCGGCACCCGCACTGACTACATGCGCATCAACAGCACGCTACCGTCGATCTGGCAGTACGCGAAACAGGCTGGGTTGCGCACGGTGTATATCGACGCGCAGCGCACCGGCGGCAATCTGCAGAACCTGATGACCGATACCGAGAAGAAGGACATCGACGAGTTCGTCCAGTTTGATCAGACCAGCGTCCGTGACCGCGACATGGCGGCAGCGGCGAAGCTGATCGAGTTGCTCAACGACGACAAACCGGAGCTGGTGGTGATCAACAAGGTCGGCGCGCATTTTCCAGTACACGACAAATACCCCGATGCCTTCATGGCCTACCGTCCGACCCTGCCACGCGGGCAGTTCACAGAGGTCGCGGATACCGGCAAGCGCGACGGTTTCAACGGGCAGCCGGATGACTGGGTGCTGTATCGCAATGCCTACAAGAACACCGTGCTATGGAATGTCGGCGAGTTCTTTGCGCGGGTGTTTGCCCAGGCCAATCTGAACAATGCGCTGCTGATCTACACCTCCGACCATGGCCAGGACCTGCATGAACGCGGTAATCCCGGGCTCAATACGCATTGTGGCGGTGATCCGGTGGAAGAGGAGGGGTTGGTGCCGCTGGTGGTGATTTCCGGCAGTGAGCTGAAAACCCTCGACTGGCAGGCGCAACTGGCGACCAACAAGAACCGCTCCAGCCACTACAACATCTTCCCGACGCTGTTGCAGTTGATGGGCTATGACCTGACGGGGATCGAGGCGGTGTATGGCAAACCGTTGACGGTGCCGACGGCTGACGACTTCACCTTCAACTACCGCTTCAATGCGCGGCTGGGGGCCAAGCCGGAGTGGAAGCATATTGATTTGAATACCATCGTTACGCCGGGTGAGGCGGGGTCCAATGTGGCGGTGGGGGAGTGAGGTTTGTAGTGGGCTCACTGGCCTTATCGCTTGCAGGCAAGCTCCCACAGGGATTGGCGTCGTACCCGCTTCAACTGTAGGAGCTTGCCTGCAAGCGATGAGGCCCGCTCAATCACCGCAACTTCTAAACCTTGATCCACCGAGCCCGATAAACCCCCGGCGCACACCCCAGCCACCGCAGACACGCCCGGTTGAAACTCTGCACATCGCTATAACCCAGCCGATCAGAAATCTGCACCAATTCCAGCTCCGCCGCCTGCAGCAAATCCTCCGCACGATAGCGCCGATACTCATCCAGCAACTCTGAAAAACTCCAGCCCAGCGCTTTAAGCCGCCGCGCTGCCGTGCGTTCCACCAGATGTCGATCAGCGCAAAACTGCTTCCAGTCGGCACTCGCCAGATCCTCGATCAAGTAATCGCTGAGTTGCTCCAGCAGCGTCGATTCGCAGTGGCTGCGGGTCTGTTCCAGCAACTCGACCAAGGTCTGTTCCAGCCCCTGATTGCCCGGAGTCAGTGGCGCAGTGAACAACTGCGGATCAAGTTGAATCGCCGGGTACTCCTGCGAGCCATGCACCGGCGCCCGAAAGGCCTTTTCATGTTCTTCACTGCTCGGCGAAACCAGCGTCACCGCCAATACCGGATCACGCTCAAGACCACTGGCGAGCAACTTGCGTCGCAGCATGCTGCACAGGCTGACGAGGATGTAATCGGCAATCGGCGCGCACGCTTGCAAGCTGCCGGCGTCGAGCAGACGCAGTTCGATTGCATCGCCGTCACGCACGATCTGCGCCCGGTAATGGCCGTTGAAAAACGGGAAAAAACGCACGAAGTAATCGCAGGCGCTTTCCAGCGAAACAGCCACGTCGAACAGATAGGTCAAGCCATTGGTGGCGGTGGAAACGAAGCGCCGGCCCGCTGCCAGACCGATCAACGGGTCGTCGGTCTGTTCTAGCGCAAACGCCCAGAAGCGCCGCGACAGCACCAGCGGAATGCGCATGAACGGCGTGCGCAAGTCGAACAGGCTGCGGTGGAATTGCGCTTCGATGGCTTCGCGGCTGATACCTCGGGCGAGCAGTTCTTCGATGGCCGGCAGCAGGGTCGGCGCGTAAAAGGCGTTGGCGGGTAGCTGATCGCTTTTTGTCATTTGGGGCTCACCGCTTGTTCCGGGACACTGGTTAGGCTGGCCGACGTTAAGCGATTTGCCGGAGCAAGACCATGCTTGATTTACGCCAGCTCGACCTGAACCTGTTGCTTGCCTTCGATGCGATCTACCAGCAACGCAGCGTCACCCGTGCCGCGCAGGTGATGAGCCTGTCGCAACCGGCGATGAGCAATGCATTGCGGCGGCTGCGCGATTTGTGCGGCGATCCGCTGTTTATCAAGAGCCGGCTCGGAGTGACGCCGACGCTGGTGGCGCATCGGCTGGCCGACTATGTGCGCAACGCGCTGGAGTCGTTGCGTGAGGGTTTGCGCATGATCCCGGCAGCGCGGCAGAGCAATCCGTTGTTGCGCATCAGTTGTCTGGATTGCCTGCAACCGGTGCTGCTCGACGCACTGCTGGAGTCGCCGCATGCCGACTGGCAGGTGCGCTACTTTCAGCCACGTCGGCGCGACGCCTTGCAGGATCTGGCCAGCGGCAAACTCGACATCCTCATCGACATCGATCAGCCCTTGGCCGGACTCAATGGTTTGCACAAACGCAGTCTGCCGGCGGATCACTATGTGTTCGCCTATGGCGAAGCTTTGCAGGAACCACCGCGTACGTTGCAGGCGTATTTGCAGCAGCCGCAGATTCAGGTGTCGAGCCGGCGTGACGGCTTGAGTCCGGTGGATCTGCATCTGGGCTTGAAAGGCTTGCGCCGGACGATTGCGGTGAGCACGCAAAGCACGCTGGCGGCCAAAGTGATTGCCGACCGCCAGCCGTTTGGTCTGAGCCTGCCGAGCCGGGTCGCCAGTGCGCTGGGTATGCGCCAGGCACCGTTGCCATTGGAAGACGCGGTGGAACTGAAACTGGCGCTGTACATCGAGGCCCGCTATCGCTTCGAACGCAGTCGCGAAGAGGCGATGCACTGCCTGCTGCGCGCCCTTGGTGACCCACAAATTCCAGCCGCTACACCCGCGCAGTGGGAGCGAACTGCTTCGCGATAGCGGTGTGTCAGCCGTTGCGATTTCGGATCCACCGACGCTTTCGCGAGCAAGCTCGCTCCCACAGGGAGTGTGGTGCGTTGACTTTTCGGATCGAGCGCAAAACCCGTGGGAGCGAGCTTGCTCGCGAAGAGGCCGGCACAGAGGTTATGTGCTGGCCAACAGGCGTTGGTCGACTTTGCGGATCGCATCGACCATCGCCAATGCCGCCGGGGTCATGGAGTAGCCGGCGCGGCTGACGATGCCGTAATGCAGTTGCAGGCCGGGATCGTTGCGCGGGACGTCGACGAAGTCGAGCAGGCGGATCAGTCCCAGGTCGACCAGTTCGGTCACGGCTTCCAGCGTGGCGATTCCCACAGCATCGGAGTTCATCACCACGCGGCGGATCGCGTCGAATTGTGCGCATTCGACGCTGGGGTTGAAGTCCGGTTCGCCCTGCACATCGGCGAGGATCTTGCGGATCATCGGCGGAATCCGTGTGCCGACCACGGCGTAATCGAGCAGGGCGCGCAACGGCATATCCTCACGTCCGGCCAGCGGATGATCGATACGGCAGAAAAACCGTCCCTGACGCGGGCGCAGCAGTTGCACCTGATATTGCGGATCACCCGTGAAGTAGCGCGCATCGGCCACCAGAAATTCAATCTGCTGCTCACGCAACCACAGCGCCAGTTGTTCCCAGTCACCAAGGTGGAAGCGCGTACGAATCGCCGGATGTGCCTGAATAAACTCGGCCAGCGCTTCCGGCACCAGCAGTTGCGCCGGATACGGTCCGCTGCCGAATTGCAGTTCGCCACCGGTCAAACCGTTGTACTGCGTGAGTTCGTTATGCAGCGCCTGACTGCCGGCGAGCAGGCGTCGGGCATGTTGCAGCACCAGTTCGCCCTGGCCGGTCAGACGAAATTCGCGGCTGCTGCGTTCGACCAGCGCGCAATCCAGGTCACGCTCCAGCGTCTGGATGCTGCGGCTGAACGCCGGTTGGCTGAGATTGATCGCTTCGGCAGCGCGGCCAAAGCTGCGGTAATCGGCGAGGGCCACTAAGTGGCGAAGCTGTCGCAAATCCATCATGCGTCTCCTGCATTCTGCGGATACTTTTAATGCATTTGATCGATATCACGCCGACTGGCATAAGTACACGCCTGTCTTTCAGTAGTCGCCGCCATGTCCACCCCCACATTCGCCTCCAGCGCTTTCACCCGGACGATTCTCAGCCACGCCGAGCAATCCGGTTTGTGCCCGCAAAACCTGCTCTTGTTGGCCGGCATCAACCCGACGGCGCTGATCGATCAGGATCGGCAGATCCCTGCGCATCAGGTCGAACAATTGTGGCGTGAATGCGAACAGGCCGGCGCTGCGCCAACCTTCGGCTGTGAGCTGGTGAACAGTCTGGCGACCACTTGTCTGCAAGGGCTGAACATTTTGCTGGATTCGGCACCGAGCCTGCGCGCGAGCCTCGAATGCTTCGTCAACTTTGTACCGAGGGTGACCAATTACGTGGTCGCCGAGCTTGAGGAAGTCGGAGAGGTCGCGCACTTGCACCTGCGTCCGGTGCAAGGCCAGCCGCATCATTTCGGCCTCGACGCCGGGACGATTACGCTGGTGCGTAACATCGCCCGACGGCTTGGCAAGACGCCGGCGGAAGTCTTCGCCAGCGTCAGTTTATGTCCGCCGCAAGCCGCTGGAGACTGGCTGCGTAGCGTCGGCATTCACGTCGAAGAGGGCGCACATCCACGTCTGACACTGCATCGCTCTAGCCTCGATGAGGCGTTGCTTGGTGCCAATCCGTTTCTGCACCAGAGCATGTTGCGCCATTGGCAGACGGAGGTTTCGCCGGCCAATCGCAGCGACAGTCTGGAGTTGGCGCGGCACTGGCTGACCGCTGGCGATCAGCCGATCGAACGCATCGCCGAGCGCCTCGGTTATCGCCAGCCGAGCAACTTCATTCGCGCGTTCCGCAAGCAGTTCGGTATCACTCCGAAGCAGTTCAGGCTCAATCCGCTGTAAGTACGCTGATGATTGTTTTTTGTCGGTCATCGCTTGTGTGTGCCGGTCGCAGGTTGGGCACCGTGTCAGTGCTGAGCAAACCTGACCGGAGCCCAATAATGATAAAAAAAAGCTCGGTCGCGCCCACAGTCCTCAAGAGACTGAACCGGCGTGGCCACACCCGTACGCAACCCCTGACTCTGGCGATTCTCGCCGCACTGTCGAGCCCCGGCTATGCCACCAGTTTCGACCTCAACGAAGACTGGAGCCTGTCGACCAAAACCACCCTGACGCTGGGCAGCAGTTGGTCGACGCAAAACCCCGACAAAAGCCTGATGACCCGCGCCAACGCCTTGCAAGCCCAGGGCGTGCACGCCAACGGCAGCAGCGTCAGCGCCGATGACAACCGGCTGAATTTCGAGAAGGGCGATCCGATCTCGCAGAACTTCAAGGGCCTCACTGATTTTAGTCTCGACGGCCAGGGGCAGGGCGCGTTCATGCGCTTCAAATACTGGTACGACGCCGCCTATGAAGACGGCAACGGACGCTTCAAGAAATTCGACGATTCGGGCTGGGATGACCTGTCGAAATTCAAGGGCTTCAAGATGCTCGACGCCTATGTCTGGAAGGACTTCCAGATCGACGATCATCCGCTCAACGTCAAGGTCGGCAATCAGGTGTTGTCGTGGGGCGAGTCGCTGTTGATCCAGAACGGCATCAACGTGATCAACCCGCTGGACATCTCCGCGTTCAACCGTCCTGGTGTGGAGATCAAGGAAGGGCAGTTGCCGGTGGAAATGGTCTCGTTCAGCTTCGGGATTTCCGACACGCTGAACCTTGAAGGTTTCTATCAGTACAACTGGCGCCCGAGCGTGCTCGATGGTTGCGGCACCTTTTTCGCCAGCAGTGACGCGATCCAGAAAGGTTGCGGGCCGTTGTACCTCAGCCAAGTGCAGACCGATCAGCAGATGCAGGCTGCCGGACTGTATGCGTCGCCAAGGGGCAACGAGTCGCCGTCGGATAACGGCCAGTTCGGTTTCGCCCTGCGCAACATGATCCCGGCCCTCAACGATGCCGAGGCGGCGATCTACTACATCAACTATCACTCGCGGCTGCCGTATTTCACCCTCGACGCGAGGAATGCCTCACTGCCCGGGACCTTTCCCGGTGGCATTCAGGCGCCGACTTACGCGGCGGCGTTTCCGGAAAACATCCACCTCTACGGGATCAGCCTCAACGGCGTCGAGCCTATCAGTGGGATCTCGCTGGCGGGCGAGTTGAGCTATCGGCCGAACATGCCGCTGGCGATTAACGCGCCGGACATCAACGTCGCGGTGATATCCGGGGCGGGCGGCAGTTCGTGGGTCGATCTGCCACCGGGCTTCAACACCAATGGCGGCAGTCGCTATGACGGCTGGGTGCGCAAAGGTGTGTGGCAGATGACCGGGTCGGCGACTCAGGCGTTCGACAACATCCTCGGCGCCACCCGTTTGAGTCTGTTTGGCGAGGCCGGCGTGGTGCACATCGACGACCTTGGCGACGAGCGTCTCGGCCGCAACGCCGCGTTCGGTCGCAGTGCGCCAAGCAATGGCACGGCGTGCAACACCGTCGCCTCCGGGGTCACCAATCAGTACTGCACCGACAAGGGTTTCGCCACCGACTGGTCGTGGGGGTATCGCCTGCGCGCCAGCCTCGAATACAGCGACGTGCTGCCGGGGATCAACCTGATTCCGGCAGTCAACTGGCGGCACGACGTGTCGGGTTATTCCTACGATCCGCAAGGCCCGTTCCAGGAAGGCCAGCAAGCCCTCGGCCTGAGCCTGACCGGCGTCTACATGAACGATTACAGCGTGGAACTGGCTTACAACGCGTTCTTCGGTTCCAACGATTACAGCACTCTCGACGACCGCGATTTTGCGTCCGTCAGCTTCAAGGCAGACTTCTAAGGAGAACCATCATGCGTATGCAATTGTGTGTGCTCGCGCTGGCTTGCAGCGTCGGCCTGGCTCAGGCTAAAGGTAACGATCCGGCGCCGCTGGGCAAGACCCTGACGCCGATGGGCTCGGAAATGGCGGCCAACGCCGATGGCAGCATTCCGACGTGGAGCGGCGGACTGACGAGCAGCGCCGGCACAGTCGACAGCAAGGGCAGTTACAGCGATCCGTATGCGGCGGAGAAGCCGCTGTTCACCGTCACCGCGAAGAACGTCGAGCAGTATCAGAAGTTTCTCAGCCCCGGGCAAATCGCTTTGTTCAAGCGTTATCCGGACAGCTACAAGATGAACATTTATCCGACGCACCGCAGCGCCAATCTGCCCAAGGACGTGCTCGAACAGAGCCGCGCAAACGTCGCCAAGACCACGATGGCGGACGGCGGCAACGGTATGCACGACTACGTGCGGGGGATTCCGTTTCCACTGCCTACCGAAGGTCTTGAGGTGATGTGGAACCACATGACCCGCTATCGCGGCGGCAGTTACGAGCGCATCAGCAGTTCGGCGCTGGTGCGGGAAAACGGTGCGACCAGCTATGTGCGCAACCAGTCGCTGATCAACTTCGCCGACACCGTGTCGGGCCTCGAACCGAACGCCAATACGTTGTTCCTGTTCAAGAGCCGGGTGCTGGAGCCGGCACGCTTGTCCGGCGAAGCGGTGCTGGTGCATGAACCAATCGATCAGGTGGCCGAACCGCGTTCCGCCTGGCAGTACCTGCCGGGGCAACGCCGAGTGCGGCGTGCGCCGATGATCGCCTATGACAACAGTGCGCGTTACAGCAACGGTCTGATCACCGCCGACAACATCGACGGCTACAACGGTGCGCCGGATCGCTTCGACTGGAAACTGATCGGCAAGCAGGAGCTGTTCATTCCCTACAACAGCTACAAGATCGGCAGCCATGCGCTGAAGTACGACGAGGTGATCAAGCCGAACCATATCAATCAGGATCTGGCGCGCTATGAGAAGCACCGGGTGTGGGTGGTCGAAGCCACGCTCAAGCCCAGCGCCCGGCACATCTACGCCAAGCGCCGGTTCTATGTGGACGAGGACAGCTGGCAGATCGCTCAGTCGGACCAGTACGACAGCCGTGGCGAACTGTGGCGCAGCGGCGAGTTGCACGCGATTCAGCAATACGATCATGGCTTCACCTACAACGTGCTGGAAACCTCGTACGACCTGATCGCCGGACGTTATTACGCCGGTGGCCTGGCCAACGAAGAAACCCAGCCGATGCGCGTCGGATTCGCGGCGAAGACCGACGACTACACCCCGTCGGACCTGCGCCGCTGGGCCAAATAACGCGGTTTTGAGTATCACTGCAGAACCCTGTGGGAGCGGGCTTGCCCGCGAAGGCGGCGTGTCAGGCGACAAGGATGCTGGATGTACCGGCCCCTTCGCGGGCAAGCCCGCTCCCACAGGTTTTGTGGTGGATGCAAAGTCTTTTATTGCAGGAGAACTGCCATGCACCACTGGATTTCCGCTGCACTTTACCCGCCGTCGGACCTGCGCCGCTGGGCCAAATAACGCGGTTTTGAGCATCACTGCAGAACCCTGTGGGAGCGGGCTTGCCCGCGAAGGCGGCGTGTCAGGCGACAAGGATGCTGGATGTACCGGCCCCTTCGCGGGCAAGCCCGCTCCCACAGGGTTCTGTGGTGGATGCAAAGTTTTTTATTGCAGGAGAACTGCCATGCACCACTGGATTTCCGCTGCACTTTACCCGCCGTCGGACCTGCGCCGCTGGGCCAAATAACGCAGCTTTGAGCATCACTGCAGAACCCTGTGGGAGCGGGCAAGCCCGCTCCCACAGGGTTCTGTGGTGGATGCAAAGTTTTTTATTGCAGGAGAACTGCCATGCGCCACTGGATTTCCGCTGCACTTTACCCGCCGTCGGACCTGCGCCGTTGGGCCAAATAACGCAGTTTTGAGCATCACTGCAGAACCCTGTGGGAGCGGGCTTGCCCGCGAACGCGGCGTGTCAGGCGACAAGGATGCTGGATGTGCCGGCCCCTTCGCGGGCAAGCCCGCTCCCACAGGTTCTGTGGTGGATACAGTTTTTTATTGCAGGAGAACTGCCA
Organism: Pseudomonas sp. McL0111; assembly: GCF_052567255.1. Classification (NCBI taxonomy): domain Bacteria; kingdom Pseudomonadati; phylum Pseudomonadota; class Gammaproteobacteria; order Pseudomonadales; family Pseudomonadaceae; genus Pseudomonas; species Pseudomonas sp. McL0111. The sequence continues at coordinate 3,871,843 of NZ_CP199585.1, forward strand.
TGCGCCACTGGATTTCCGCTATTGCTCTCGGCGTCAGCCTGGGCACCGTACACGCCGCCGACCTCGACCCGACCCAGGCCAAAGCCCTGGCGCAAGAGGCCTATGTTTTTGCCTATGCCACTGTTGAACACGACAAAGTGCTGACTGCCATCGCCGCGAAACTGCCGTTCAACCGGCTCTATAGCGAACCGCGGCTGCTCGGCCCGCAAGACAACAAAGTGGTCTCGCCAAACAACGACACCTTCTATTCCCGCGCCTTGCTCGATTTGCGCGCCGAGCCGGTGGTGCTCGACGTGCCCACCGTCGATGAACGCTATTACAGCTTCCAGTTGGTCGACCTGCGCACCGACAACCTCGACTATATTGGCACCCGCGCCACCGGCAATCAGGCCGGGCGTTACCTGATCGCCGGGCCGGACTGGAAGGGCGAGGTACCGTCCGGGTTCAACGGTGTGATCCGCTCGCCAAGTCGTCTGGTGTTTCTGCTCGGCCGTACCGAAGTCAAAGGTGAGAGCGATCAGAAAGAAGCTGCGCGAGTCTTGATGGGCTACGCCTTGCAACCGCTGTCACGAGTAATCAACAGTCCGGCACCGGTCGCACTGCCAGCGTTGCAGCTGCCGGCCTATCTGGATACCAAACAAGGTTCGGCGCAGGCGCTGTTCAGCACCTTCAATGCCTTGGCGCCGTTGCATCAGTGGACGGCCAGCGAACAGGCGAAGCTCGCCCGATTCGCTGCCATCGGCGTCCAGCCCGGCGCACCATTCGCACCTGCCGAACCTTTGCGTGAGGCGGTTGCGGCGGGTGCCGAGGCCGGGCGCGAACAGGTGCGTGCTGCGTCCAGTCATTTGTCGGTAGAACAGGGGGGCTGGTTCAAGTCTCCGGGTAATCTCGGTAAATACGGCGACGATGACCTAACCCGTGCCGCCGCAGCCTGGCGCTATATCTACGTCAACGATCCGGCCGAAGCGGTGTATCCGTTGGCCCTGCACGATGTCGAAGGGCAAGTGCTCGATGGCCGCCAGGCTTATCGCCTGCATTTCCCGGCCGGGCAGTTGCCACCGGTCAACGCGTTCTGGTCGCTGACGCTATACGACAGCAAGACCCAGTTGCTGGCGAGCAATCCGATCCAGCGCTATGCCCTGGGTGATCGCAGTGCCAACCTGAGTTACGACGCCGACGGTGGTTTGACCCTGCTGTTGCAACCGGACGCCCCGTCCCAGGCGCAACAAGGCAACTGGCTGCCGACGCCGCAAGGTTCGTTCAATCTGCTGCTGCGCATGTACATGCCGAAAGCGGCGGCTCTGGATGGCAGTTATTCGATGCCGACTATTGCGAGAATCGAGCCATGAACCTGACGTTCAGTCGCCGCCGGGTGTTAGGCGGCATGGGAGTAGTGGGCGGCAGTCTGGTGTTTCCGCGCTGGTTGCTGGCGGGCGATGCCGATGAGTTTCAGGCCATTGCGCAGGAGGCGTGGATCTACGCCTACCCGATGCTCATGCACTACCAGACCATGGAAAAGCAGGTACTCAATCCCGCCGCGCCGGAGTACGTCGGCGGCTTCAATCGCTTCCGGCATTACAGCCGGCTCTACACCCCGGCCAACCGCGAAATCGTCACGCCTAACAACGACACGCCGTACTCCTGGGCATGGCTGGACCTGCGCAGCGAACCGCAGGTTTTGAGCGTTCCGGCGGTGGATACTGATCGGTATTACGTGCATCAACTGGTCGATCAGTACACGCACAATTTCGGCTATGTCGGCGTGCTCAGTACCGGGCGCGAGGCCGGTGATTACCTGATCGCCGGTCCGCACTGGCAGGGCAGCGTGCCGAGCGGCATCAAAGCGGTGCTGCGCAGTGAAACCGAGATCGTCATGATCCTCGGCCGTACCGGTTTGAAAGGCCCGGATGACATGCCGGCAGTACGGGCATTGCAGGCGCAATACCGTTTGCAGGGTTTGCATGAATACACCGCCAGTGCCGCGCCAGCAGCTGCGCCAGCGATTGCCTGGCCGATGTGGGACAGCAAGACCGGTTTGGGGCCTGCGTTCATTAGTGTGCTCAATCAGATACTCGCGTTGTGCCCGACGCAACCAGCAGAGCAGGCGTTGCGCGAGCGGTTTGCGCGGATCGGCATCGTGCCGGGACAGGCGTTTGATGTTGCGGCGCTGACGACTGAACAGCGTCAGTCTCTGATCGCCGGGATTCAACAGGCGCAGGCGCAACTGCAAGCAGCAGTGGGCCAGACCAAGACTACTCTCGGCTTGTTCGGCAATCGTCAAGCGATGCATGGCAACTACCTCAATCGTGCGGTTGCTGCACTCATGGGGATCTATGGCAACAGTGTCGAGGAGGCGTTTTACACCGGCGCGCGTCTCGACAATCAGGGCCAGCCTTTGCAAGGCGGTCGAAGCTACCGTCTGCGTTTTGCACCGGGGCAATTACCGCCGGCCAGTGAGTTCTGGTCGCTGACGCTGTATGACTTGCCGGACCGGCAGTTGGTGGCAAATTCGATTGATCGGTATCGCTTGAGCAGCCGCGATCAGTTGCACTTGGATGCTGATGGCGGGCTTATCTTGTTGATGCAGTCGATGGCGCCCGAAGGCGAGCAAAGCAACTGGCTGCCGACGCCACAGGGCGGAGTGTTTACCGTGATTCTGCGGCTGTACGGGCCGGGGCGTGAGGTGGTTGAGCAGCGCTGGGAAATGCCGCGGGTTGAAGTGATTGCTTGAGGTAAATTGATGACCGGGACATCCATCCCCTCACCCGAATCCTCACCCGGATAAAGAGCGGACAGACTGGAGAATGCTCAGGCAATACGCCGACGTGAAAGTGATGCTGTGAATCCATAATCGACTCGGTATTTCAGGTCGATGGATAACGTCGGATCAGATACCTCGGTCGGCTCCCGCTACGGGCGAGAGAGGGCCGGGGTGAGTGCCGTCATCAAAACCAAAGCTTGTTGTTGCATTTGGTGGTCGCGTAAGTCTTGATGTCAGGCGCAGCCAGCACCGGCTGCGGCGCGGGCAGCGGGAAGCTGTTCGGCGACGATCATGAAATGGAGTCACCATGGCCAATCACTATCGCGAACTTCTAACCACCCCCGGTGCCACGGGGTTAGCACTCGCGAGCTCTATTGCCCGACTGCCGCAGGCAATGATCGGCATTGGCATCATTACCATGCTGGTGCAGAAAACCGGTGTTTATTGGCTGGCCGGCGCAGTCGCCGGTACGTTTACCCTGGCCAATGCGTTAATCGGCCCGCACATATCGAAACTCGTCGATCAGCGCGGCCAGAGTCGAGTGCTGCCTGTCGTGACCGCTTTCAGCATTGTCATGTTGCTGGCGCTGATTATCGCCGTCTACCTGGAGGCTCCCGCCGCATGGCTTTTCGTTCTTGCTGCATTGGCGGGGACAATGCCGAGCATGCCCTCGATGATCAGAGCGCGCTGGACGCAGCTTTTCCGTGGCAAGCCGCAATTGCACACGGCGTTCTCTCTGGACACCGTTCTGACCGAACTCGCCTACATTGTCGGTCCGCCACTGGCCATCGGTTTGAGCGTCAGTTTTTTCGCCGAGGCCGGGCCTCTGGTAGCCGTCGCATTGCTGGCGGTCGGGGTGACGGCGTTTCTTCTACAACGCCAGACAGAGCCGAAAGTACACGTTGGCAACAAAACCGGCACATCTTCCACCTTGCTGATCCCCGGCGTTCGCACCATCGTGTTCGCGCTGCTGGCGATGGGCGTGATTGGCGGATCAATCGATGTCGCCGTGGTTGCCTTCGCCAGCGCAGAAGGCTGGCCGGCGTCCGCCAGTTTTATCCTCGCAGCCTATGCGTTCGGCTCCATGGTCGCGGGTCTGACATTCGGCGCACTGAGGGTTTCGTTACCAATAGAAAAGCAGTTCTTTATCGGCATATTGGTGACGGCAGTCACAGCCGTATTGCCGATTTTTTCACCGGACATCTACATCCTTTCCGGGCTGCTGTTTATTGCAGGCATGTCATTTGCGCCAACGATGGTGGTGGTGATGAATCTCGGTACGATCATTCTGCCACCGTCGAGAATCACCGAAGGACTGACGTGGATGACCACGGGCATCAGCATTGGCGTAGCGCTCGGCGGCATGCTCGCTGGCCTGATCATCGATGCATACGGCGCCCGAGCGGGTTTTGCGGTCGGGATTTTTGCGGGGCTGGTGATGGTGATTGTTGTGCTGTTCGGGCTGCGCGCATTGGGGGTCGCCTCAAACACAAGTGTTTATCAGGTTTAGCTCAACAGCCCGGTACTGACCGCCACAATCAGGAAAATCCCCAGCACGGCGCGGTAGATGACAAACGGCCAGGTGGAGAACTTCTCCAGAAAACGCATCAGGCCCCAGATGGCGAAGAACGCCGAGATGCTGGCGATCACCAGACCGAAAATCAGATGCGCCCAGGCTTGCGCCGGCAGTTGCGCATGGAACAACACCCACAGCTCTTTCAGCCCGGCCAGTGCGATAGCCGGCAGCCCCAACAGGAAAGAAAAACGCGCTGCTTCTTCACGTTTGAAATTGAGGAACAGCGCTGCCGTCAGCGTTGAACCGGAGCGCGAAACCCCGGGAATCAGTGCGCCGATCTGCGCAATGCCGACGATCAGCGCATCACGCAGACGCATTTCGCCGACGGTGCGGCGATGGCGGCAACTCAGCTCGGCGGCGGCCAGCAAAACCGCCATCACCACGCAGGAAATCCCGATCACCATCAGGCCGCGCAACGGTGAGTTGCAGGCGTTGAGCGTTGAAGATAAGGCTAAACCGGCGATACCAATCGGGATGGTCGCCAATACGATCGCCACCGCCAATATGAACCACTGATTGTTGAAGTCACGTTGGCGCACCGCATCGATACTGCCGCCGACAACCTGCCTGACGTCGCGCCAAAAGTAGCTGATCACCGCCGCCAGTGCAGCCAACTGCATCGCCGCGGAAAACGCCGAGCCGGGATCTGGCCAGCCAAGCAGGGCGGGGACGATGCGCATATGCGCCGTGGAGGAAACCGGGAGCAACTCGGTAATGCCTTGAATGATGCCGAGGATGCCGATTTGCAGGTAATCCAGAGAGGCAAAACCGATATCAAGGCCGGTCGAACAGATGTTGGTCAAAGCGCTTATACCGTGAGAATGAAGAGGCGGGAGTTGTGGGGCAACGAAGTGCGGTGAAAACGTGAAACATTTCGTCACATTCTAGTCGGTTCGGTCAATGGGGACGTCAGAGGTTTTTGCGGTGCCTGGACTGGCGCCTTCGCGAGCAAGCTCGCTCCCACAGTATCTGTGTCGCACACAAGAGCTATGCAACCACTGAACCTGTGGGAGCGAGCTTGCTCGCGAATTGACTGCGCAGCAGTCAACTTTCCGATTGCCGCAAGCGCTTATAAAGGGTGTTACGACTAACCCCCAACCGCCGCGCCAGATGCGAAATATTCCCCCCGGCCAACTGCAACTCCCGGTTCAACGCCTCACCATCATTCAGATCAACCGCCAACGGCTCAGCCGTCTCAACCGGTTCCATTTCCAGATCGACAAAAAAATCATCCGGCAAATGCTCCGGCCGTACCGGTTGTTCCTCAGCCATCGCCAGCGCCACCTGCATCACGCTGCTGACCTGCCGCAAGTTCCCCGGCCAAGGATGGCGGTCGAACAATTCCAGCACCTCGCGACTCAACCCGGCCCATTGCGCAGGCTCGCGATGCTGTTCCCACAGCCGCTTGAACAACGCCTCTTTATCCGTTCGTTCCCGCAGTGGGGGCAACTCCAGGGTCAACCCGCCAATGCGGTAGTACAGATCCTCACGAAACCGCCCCAGTTGTACCTGCTCCCTTAAAGAACGGTTGGTAGCGGAGATAATCCGCAGATCCACCGCAAACAATTCGCTGCTGCCCACCGGTTGCACACAACGCTCCTGCAATACCCGCAACAACCGCGCCTGAGTCGGCAGCGGCATGTCGCCGATTTCGTCGAGGAACAGCGTGCCTTTGTCCGCCTTGCGGATCAGGCCGATGCTGCCTTTCTGGTTGGCGCCGGTAAATGCGCCTTTCTCGTAGCCGAACAGTTCTGATTCAACCAGTTCGGCGGGGATCGCCGCGCAGTTGACGGCGATGAACGCCTGTTTGCTGCGCGAACTGGCCTGATGCAGTGCTTTGACGAAGACTTCCTTGCCGACCCCGGTTTCGCCGTGGATCAGCAGTGGAATGTCTTTTTCCAATAGGCGCTCGGCCTGACGCACGGCTTTTTCCACGCGACTGTCGCCGAAGTGCAGGGTGTTAAGGCTGATGGCGCTCGAAGTTGCAATCTTCGGCGGTTCAACGACTTTGCTTTCGTCGATAAACATCCTGGGCTGAATCGGTGCCTGTTTAGGCCGCTTCAACACGCATTGAAAACGGTTGCGCCCTGAAGTCTGCAAGGCAAACGGCAATCCGTCGGGTTGATTGAGCAGTTCCAGTAGCGACACTTGGAACAGGCTCTCAACGCTGACACGCGACAACCGCACACCTAGTAGATTGTCAGCGCGGCGATTGGCCGACAGCACCTGACCGCTCTCATCGAAGATCAACAACCCGGCCCATTGACTGTCGAGGTTGCTCAACCCGGTGTTGAACGTCAGTTGAAAATGCTGGCCATGAAACAGATTGAGGATCAGCCGGTTTTCCACGGTCTGGCTCATCATCTTGACCATGCCCAGCGTGTGCGACGGCGGCAGATAGCTGTCGCTGGACACATCAAGCACCGCGATCACTTTGCGCTCGGCGTCGAAGATCGGCGCAGCGGAACCGGTCATGAAGCGGTTGGCTTTGAGGAAGTGTTCATCGTGCTCGATGTGTACCGCTTGCTCGCAGGCCAGCGCAGTGCCGATGGCATTGGTGCCGCTGCAGCGCTCCATCCAGCTTGCGCCAGCACTGAACCCCCGGGCCAGACTCGGATCGATAAAGCGCTGGGTGCCCCACGAAGTCAGCACTTGGCCTTGATTGTCGGCCAGCATGATCAGGCAATTGGAGTTGCTGAGGATGTTTTCGTAGTAGGGCAGCACTTCCTGATGCGTGGTCTGCACCAGCGAATGATGGCTGTTGAGCAAGTGCGCGATGCTTGAGGCCGGCAACTGATCGAACGCCGGAGCGCTTTGATGATTGAGTCCAAACGCCCGACAACGTGACCAGGAACTCTGCACGAGGGCGTCATGGGAAAGCGGCGGGGCAGGTGCGGCCATGGCAGTGGGCCTCTGATGCAGCGATTTTTATTGTTGTTATGAACCCAAATCCTGAACACAACACAGATCGACTGTGGGAGCGAGCTTGCTCGCGAAAGCGGAGTACCCGTCACCGAATCGGCTGAATGGCACACCGCATTCGCGAGCAAGCTCGCTCTCACAGAATCTCCGGTGTTCACCGAAATGAGTCGATAGAGTGTTGTTCACTATTGTTCATTGTCAATCGTCGAACTGTTCAAATGTGTTCAGCAATGAACGCCTGTTACCCGCCGTTTCGGCGATTTTCAACACAAATCAACCACTTGCCATTTCTGGCACGAATGTCGCTCCAGTGCACAGGTCGCTTGACTCCAATAATAAAAAGGCCGAGCCATGTCACTCACCCTGGAGCACGTCAGTCGTACCGTCGAGGGCCAGACCTGGATCGACGATGCGAGCCTGAAATTCGAAGCCGGATCTTTCAACGTTTTGCTCGGCCGCACGCTGTCCGGCAAGACCAGCCTCATGCGTTTAATGGCCGGTCTGGACAAGCCCGACACTGGCCGCATCCTGATGAACGGCGTTGATGTCACCCAGCGCCCGGTGCGTCTGCGCAACGTGTCGATGGTCTATCAGCAGTTCATCAATTACCCGACCATGACCGTGTTCGAGAACATCGCCTCGCCGCTGCGTCAGGCGGGTGTGTCGAAAGACATCATTCACAGCAAAGTGCTGGAAACCGCGAAGATGCTGCGCATCGAGAAGTTCTTGCAGCGTCATCCGCTGGAGCTTTCCGGTGGTCAGCAGCAACGCACCGCCATGGCCCGGGCGCTGGTCAAGGATGCCGAACTGATTCTGTTCGACGAGCCGCTGGTCAACCTCGACTACAAGCTACGCGAAGAGCTGCGCCAGGAAATGCGCGAACTGTTCAAGGCGCGCCACACCATCGCGATTTATGCCACCACCGAACCCAACGAAGCGCTGGCGCTGGGCGGCACCACAACCATTCTTCACGAAGGCCGGGTGATCCAGAGCGGCGTTTCGACTTCGGTTTACCACCAGCCACAAAGCGTGCTGGCGGCGGAATTGTTCTCCGAGCCGCCGATCAACCTGATGCCCGGACGTATCGCCGGCAACGAAGTCAGCTTCGCCAATTTTGTGCACTTCCCGTTGAACGTCGATCTGCGTCCGGTGGGCGAGGGCGAGTTCCGTTTCGGTGTGCGTCCCAGTCATATCTCGCTGGTGCCGAGCAACGATGATGATCTGGAACTGGCGGTAACCGTTGAAGTGGCCGAGATCAGCGGTTCGGAAACCTTCCTGCATGTGCGCAACGAGCATTTCCTGCTGGTGCTGCACCTGCCCGGAGTTCACGAGTACGACGTCGATGCGCCGATCCGCATCTACATCCCGACCCACAAATTATTCGTTTTCGATGCGCAGGGCCGACTGGTGCAAGCACCGGGCCGGCGTGTCGCGAGGGTTGCCTGATGGCCGAAATCCGCTTGCAGCACCTCGCCCACAGCTACAGCAAAACCCCGAGCGGGCCTGATGATTATGCGATCCGCGAGATGGATCACATCTGGGAACAGGGCGGTGCTTACGCGTTGCTCGGGCCTTCGGGTTGCGGCAAATCGACTTTGCTTAACATCATTTCCGGGCTGCTCAGCCCCTCGCAAGGCCATGTGCTGTTCGATGGCAAAGCGGTCAACGACCTGACGCCGGAGAAGCGCAACATCGCCCAGGTTTTCCAGTTTCCGGTGGTCTACGACACGATGACCGTGTTCGACAACCTCGCGTTCCCCCTGCGCAATCAGGGCATGGCCGAGGCGAAAGTCCACAGCAAGGTTCAGGAAATCGCCGAAGTCCTCGACCTGCAAAGCCTGCTGAGCAAGAAGGCGCGCAACCTCACCGCCGACGAAAAACAGAAAGTCTCGATGGGCCGTGGCCTGGTGCGCGACGACGTCTCGGCGATCCTCTTCGACGAGCCGCTGACGGTGATCGACCCGCACCTGAAGTGGAAACTGCGGCGCAAGCTCAAACAGATCCACGAGCAGTTCAACATCACCATGGTCTACGTCACCCACGATCAACTGGAAGCCTCGACCTTCGCCGACAAGATCGCGGTGATGTACGGCGGGCAGATCGTGCAGTTCGGCACGCCACGGGAATTGTTCGAGCGACCGAGCCACACCTTTGTCGGCTATTTCATCGGCAGCCCGGGGATGAATCTGATTGAGGTGCAGTTGCAACCCGGTGGCGTCGGTTTCGCTTCGACGCACCTGCCGTTGTCCGACGCCTTGCAGCGCCATATCGAACACGGTCAGTGGAAAAATCTGAAGGTCGGCATCCGTCCGGAGTTCATTCATGTCTGGGACGAGCCGTTTGATGACGCGATGCAGGCACGGGTCGTACACGTCGAAGACCTCGGCACCTACAAGATCATGACCCTCGACCTCGACGGCGCGCCGTTGAAAGTGCGGCTCGCCGAAGATAAACCGGTGCCGCAGGGCACGGCGTACATCAGTTTTCCGGCGCAATGGCTGATGGTCTACGCCGATGAGTTTCTACTCGAAGCCAGCGAAGAGGTGCAGCCATGAACAAGGTGCAGAACAACAAGGCCTGGTGGCTGGTGTTGCCGGTGTTTCTGCTGGTGGCGTTCAGTGCGGTGATCCCGATGATGACCGTGGTCAATTACTCGGTGCAGGACATCTTCGACCAGTCCAGCCGCTACTTCGTCGGCGCCGACTGGTACAAGCAGGTGCTGCTCGACCCGCGTCTGCATGACTCGTTGTTGCGGCAGTTCATCTACTCGGCTTGCGTGTTGCTGATCGAGATTCCGCTGGGTATCGCCGTCGCCCTGACCATGCCGACCAAGGGCCGCTGGTCGTCGGTGGTGTTGATCATTCTGGCGATTCCATTGCTGATCCCGTGGAACGTGGTCGGCACGATCTGGCAGATTTTTGGCCGCGCCGACATTGGTTTGCTCGGGTCGAGCCTTAATGCGATGGGCATCAGTTACAACTACGCGGCCAACACCATGGACGCCTGGGTCACGGTGCTGGTGATGGACGTCTGGCACTGGACTTCGCTGGTGGCGCTGCTGTGTTTCTCCGGGTTGCGCGCCATTCCTGACGTGTATTACCAGGCGGCGCGGATTGACCGGGCCTCGGCGTGGGCGGTGTTCCGCCACATTCAATTGCCCAAACTGAAAAGCGTGCTGCTGATCGCGGTGATGCTGCGCTTCATGGACAGTTTCATGATTTACACCGAGCCGTTCGTGCTCACCGGTGGCGGGCCGGGCAACGCCACGACCTTCCTCAGTCAGACGTTGACCCAGATGGCTGTAGGCCAATTCGACCTCGGTCCGGCAGCGGCGTTTTCGCTGGTGTACTTCCTGATCATCCTGTTGGTGTCCTGGCTGTTCTACACCGCCATGACTCACTCCGACGCCAACCGCTGAGGCCCGGCCATGAGCAAAAGAAAGCTTATCCCGTTGCTGATCTACATCCTGTTCTTGCTGGTGCCGATTTACTGGCTGCTGAACATGTCCTTCAAGAGCAACACCGAAATCCTCGGCGGCCTGACACTTTTCCCACAGGACTTCACGCTGGCGAACTACAAGGTGATCTTCACCGATCCGAGTTGGTACAACGGTTACATCAACTCGCTGTGGTACGTCAGCCTGAACACGGTGATTTCCCTGAGCGTGGCGTTGCCAGCAGCGTATGCGTTCTCGCGTTACCGCTTTCTCGGTGACAAGCACCTGTTCTTCTGGCTGCTGACCAACCGCATGGCGCCACCGGCAGTGTTTTTGCTGCCGTTCTTCCAGTTGTATTCGTCGATTGGTCTGTTCGATACGCACATTGCGGTGGCGTTGGCGCATTGCCTGTTCAACGTGCCGCTGGCGGTGTGGATTCTGGAGGGTTTCATGTCCGGCGTGCCCAAGGAAATCGACGAAACCGCCTACATCGATGGTTACAGCTTTCCCAAGTTCTTCGTGAAGATCTTCATCCCGCTGATCGGTTCCGGCATCGGCGTCACGGCGTTTTTCTGCTTCATGTTTTCCTGGGTCGAACTGCTGCTCGCGCGCACGTTGACCTCGGTCAACGCCAAGCCGATTGCCGCCGTAATGACCCGCACGGTCTCGGCTTCCGGTATCGATTGGGGTGTGCTGGCAGCAGCGGGGGTGTTGACCATTCTGCCGGGCATGCTGGTGATCTGGTTTGTTCGCAACCACGTGGCCAAGGGCTTTGCCCTCGGTCGGGTCTGAGGAACTGATGATGGAATGGATGAGCTGGACCACACCCACCGCGATTTTCTTCATCGTCATCGGCCTGCTGCTGGTGGGCATGACCACTTGGGAACTGCGTTCGCCGAGCATCCTGCGGCGAGGTTTTCTGCCGATTGCCACCACCCGTGGCGATCGCTTGTTTATCGGTCTTCTCGGCAGCGCCTACCTGCATTTGCTGGTAATCGGCGCCACCGACTGGAGCATCTGGGTCGCGTCCGCGATTTCCCTGGTGTGGCTGTTGGCTGTGATGCGTTGGGGCTAGTCGAATCGCTCGGCAAAACTGCTCCGAAATCTTAAACAGGAGGTCTCTATGTTCGATAACAACAATAAGCTGCGACATAGCATTTCTTTGGCAGCCATGCTCGCACTCAGCGGTTTGAGCGCGTCTGCCTGGGCCGATGCCTACGAAGATGCCGCAAAAAAATGGATCGGCAGTGAGTTCAAGCCATCGACCCTGACGGCTGAACAGCAGCTCGAAGAATTGAAGTGGTTCATCAAGGCCGCCGAGCCGTTTCGGGGGATGGAAATCAAGGTCGTTTCGGAAACCCTGACCACTCACGAATACGAGTCCAAGGTGCTGGCCAAGGCCTTCACCGAAATCACCGGGATCAAGCTCACCCACGACTTGCTGCAGGAAGGCGACGTGGTGGAAAAAATGCAGACGGTGATGCAGTCGGACAAGAATATTTATGACGGCTGGGTCAACGACTCGGACCTGATCGGCACGCACTTCCGGTACGGCAAGACTGAATCGATCACCGACCTGATGGCCAACGAAGGCAAGAACTTCACTTCGCCGACCCTCGACATCAAGGATTTCATCGGCATCTCGTTCACCACCGCGCCGGACGGCAAGATTTATCAGTTGCCCGATCAGCAATTCGCCAACCTTTACTGGTTCCGCGCCGACTGGTTCGAGCGTGCGGATCTGAAAGCCAAATTCAAGGAAAAGTACGGCTACGAATTGGGCGTGCCGGTGAACTGGTCGGCCTATGAAGACATCGCCAAATTCTTCAGCGAAGACGTCAAGGAAATCGACGGCAAGCGCGTTTACGGGCACATGGACTACGGCAAGAAAGACCCGTCGCTGGGCTGGCGCTTCACCGATGCCTGGTTCTCCATGGCCGGTGGCGGCGACAAAGGCCTGCCGAACGGCTTGCCGGTGGACGAGTGGGGCATTCGTGTCGAGGATTGCCATCCGGTCGGCTCCAGCGTGACGCGCGGCGGCGATACCAACGGCCCGGCGGCGGTGTTTGCTACGCAGAAATACGTCGATTGGCTCAAGGCCTACGCGCCACCGGAAGCGGCGGGCATGACCTTTTCCGAATCCGGCCCGGTGCCGTCGCAGGGCAACATCGCCCAGCAGATCTTCTGGTACACCGCGTTTACGGCCGACATGACCAAGGCAGGTCTGCCGGTAATGAACGCCGATGGCACGCCGAAATGGCGGATGGCGCCGTCGCCGCGTGGGCCGTACTGGGAAGAGGGCATGAAGCTCGGTTATCAGGACGTGGGCTCGTGGACGTTCATGAAATCCACGCCTGAGAAACAGAAACTGGCGGCATGGTTGTATGCGCAATTCGTGACCTCGAAAACCGTATCACTGAAGAAAACCATCGTCGGCCTGACGCCGATCCGCGAGTCGGACATCAACTCGCAGGCGATGACCGATCTGGCGCCGAAGCTCGGTGGTCTGGTCGAGTTCTACCGCAGCCCGGCCCGTGTGCAATGGACCCCGACCGGGACCAACGTGCCGGACTATCCTCGTCTGGCACAACTGTGGTGGAGCCACATTGCCGAAGCGGCGAGCGGCGAGAAAACTCCGCAACAGGCGCTGGATGGTCTGGCAAAGGATCAGGACGCGATCATGACTCGCCTCGAACGCTCCAAGGCTCAGGCGGTTTGCGCACCGAAAATGAACCCGGAACGCGACGCGCAATACTGGTTTGATCAACCGGGTGCGCCGAAACCGAAACTGGCGAACGAGAAGCCGCAGGGCGAGACTGTGAGCTACAACGAACTGCTCAAGTCGTGGGCGGATGCGCGTAAGTAAAAGCTGAGTCGGGAAATGCAAACGGCACCGTAAGGTGCCGTTTTTTTTGCTGACTGATCCACCGCATTCGCTGGCAAGCCAGCTCCCACAGGTTTCTGTGGTGTTCACAAATCAGGTGTTCAATCTTGCTTCCACAAGACTTTGAGGTGCCCACAAAACCTGAATACACCAGAGATCACTGTGGGAGCTGGCTTGCCAGCGATGACGGTGGATCTGCCACCCGACAACTGCCTGATGTACTCAACTCCTACATAGCATTGTTCTATGCCAGCCTCATGCTTGAGTTCCATCAAAAGCATCAAGCATGGCATCGGGCAATGGCGAATCGAGATTTTCAGGTAACGCTAATTTGCCTTTCATTGCGCCAATTCGCGGTATGACGATTTTTCGCGTGTGAGCGAGGAGGCGCTGTGCGCGACCTTGGGCTGCCAAAGCATCGACGCCCCCAACCGACTTACAAAAGATATCTCGTTTCATTATTTGCCTCGTTTCGATATTCGATCTGCCAGTGCGCTTACCTTAGAGCTATCCACTTAAGGCTGGCTGTAGGACGAAACGGAGGTTAAAGCGAGAGGTTTCGGAATTTGGGTGCGGACGCAAGCGCATCGGTAGAAAAACGTACAAAACACTCGATTGCGCCCAGGCATTCAACATTGCTATCGACCTAACCGCCGCCATCGCTGGCAAGCCAGCTCCCACAGGTTTTTGTGGTGTTTATAAATTCCGTGCGCACCCGAAATCACTGTGGGAGCTGGCTTGCCAGCGATGGGGCCGTTGGTGTCGCCGCAGGAAAGCCCAGGCGGAATACGGTCATTGCGCCGGGCAGGCTTTTCACCTCGGTCACGCCTTGATGCAGGCTCATGATCGAGCGGACGATGGCCAGGCCCAACCCGGTGCTGCCCTGCGAGCGTGAGCGGCTGCTGTCCACTCGGTAGAAACGGTCAAACAGATACGGCAGATGCTGCGCTTCAATCCCCGCACCGGGATTGCTCACCAGCAAAGACGCCTGAGTCGCGCCTTGCTCGATCAACAACGTCACGGTTTTCCCGCTCGGGCAGTGGCGCAGCGCGTTGGACAACAGATTCGAAATCGCCCGTTGAATCATCAATCGATCACCCAATACCTGCGCGCTACCCAGCACCTTCAAACGGATCTGCCTGTCCTGTGCCGACAGTGAAAACATCTCGGCCACCTTCGACGCCTCTTCCTCCAGAGCAACCGACTCGAACGGCGCCAGTGCCGACGGATGACTGACTTGCGCGAGAAACAGCATGTCCGAAACAATCCGCGCCACCCGCTCCAGCTCTTCGGTACACGACACCAGAACGTCCTGATATTCCTCGGTCGTGCGCTCGCGGGACAAGGTCACCTGCGCCTTGCCCATCAGGTTGTTGATCGGTGTACGCAGTTCATGGGCCAGATCATCGGAGAACTGCGAAAGCTGCTGCACACCAGCATCCAGCCGATCCAGCATGAAGTTGATGCCCCGCGCCAGTTCGCTGAGTTCCTGCGGCATGTTCACTACTGACAGCCGATGGTCGAGGTCCTGGGTCGAGACCATCGCCGCCACTTTGCGAAACTCGCGTAACGGCGCGAGCCCACGTTGCACCGCGCCCCAAGCGGTCAGGCCGATGAACATCAGCAACAGCGGCAAGGCAATCAGCGTCGAGCGCAGATAGGCGCTGAGCAGGGCCTGATCGTGAGCGTTGTCCATCGACAGCAATACCGGCACGCTGCTGCCGTCCTTGAGGCGGATCAGTTTGGACAGCGTGAGGAATTTCGCGTCATCCGCGTCGAAGCTTTCCGAGTAGTTCAGTTGATCGGTGGCGGCCCGCACGGCTTTCAGTTCAACCCGTGGATCGCTCAGACCCGAGCCGGATTTCAGCAGCGGCGAGCGCAGATTCGACGGGGCATAAATCGTCAGCGTGAGGTTGTCATGGCCCATCACCTGATCGAGCAGAATGTGCGGTTTGCCACTGACTTCATTGGCATCGACGTACAGCGACAGGCTGTGCTCGACCTGGGCCATCTTCTTTTCCAGGCTATCGCGGGACAACGCATTCAGCTCATGGGTCAGGGCGAAATACGCGAGGATCGCCAGAAACACCACCAACAGCGCGCCGAGAATACTCACCGTCAAACCGAGGCGCATCGACAGACTGGCCGGCTTCATTCCCGCGCCTCCAGCACATAACCGACACCGCGCAGGGTATGGATCAACTTGTTGTCGAACGGGTCGTCGATTTTTGCCCGCAGGCGGCGGATCGATACTTCGACCACGTTGGTGTCGCAGTCGAAATTCATGTCCCACACCAGCGAGATAATCTGCGTGCGGGTCAACACCTCGCCGGACTGGCGCATCAACAGATGCAGCAGGGCGAATTCCTTGGTGGTCAGGTCGATACGCTGCTCGCCACGGAACGCGCGGTGACGGCCGGGATCAAGCTCCAGATCAGCGACTTTCAGCACCTGCGGCACCGGAATGTTTTCGCTGCGGCGCATCAGCGTACGCACTCGCGCCAACAATTCCGGGAACTCGAACGGCTTGACCAGATAGTCATCGGCGCCCAGATCGAGGCCGTGAATCTTGTCCGCCAGACGCCCGCGTGCGGTAAGCATCATCACCCGCGTTGAATGGGTTCGGCGCAGCTGTTCCAGTACCCCCCAACCGTCGAGTTCCGGCAGGTTCACATCGAGAATCACCAGGTCGTACGCTTGTTGTTGCGCCAGATGCAAACCATCGGCACCGGTGGCCGCGTGGTCAACGATATAACCACTTTCGGTTAAACCCTGATGCAAGTATTCGGCAGCTTTAAGCTCGTCCTCGACGACAAGGATTCGCATGATCTATCACCACTTTTATTTAATGGATATTTAATTAAGGTGGCCGGGAAAGTTGTTGTTTTTGTAGGGTCTTCCAGACGGAGTTCGATAACTGAGTGGCGTGCACGGTAAAGGCTGAAGTGGCTACAGAGTCAACGATTGAGGCCTTTAAATCGGACGTCTGCGACAGCCTGCCGCAGCAAAAATCTCAAAATCTCATGACTTCGATTTCGGCAAGTGCTGTTCGGCAGATAACTTCTGTGTATTTGTTTCCATGTATTGCGGCAATACCGTTGGCACTCAGCATCCTAGAGCAAAACAACTTCGGCAAACCGTGGATAACGGATTTGTAATGTTCCAGTCACCTTGTCGATAAGTTCAAAACCCTACCGTGGCGGCATCAAAGATTCTTGAATAAAGGAAGTCCCCCATTGCCCGGTTTAATACAACTGACGGCGCGATCACGCCTGAAAAAAGCAGCCAGCGGCATCCTGTTGTTGGCCAGTAGCAGTCTTGCCAGCGCATCGACCCTGACGCTGGATCAAGCCCTGCAAAGTGCCTTCGCCGGCAACCCGGAATTTGCCGCCGCGCAATGGGAAATCGGTATCGCCGAGGGCGACCTCAAACAGGCTGGCCTGATCCCCAACCCCGAAGTGTCGTGGGAGGCTGAAGACACCCGACGCAACTCGCGTACCACCACGGTGATGCTTAGCCAGCCGATAGAACTTGGCGGCAAGCGCGGCGCGCGGATTGCCGTCGCCAGCCGTGCGCAGGATGCCGCCGGGATCGAGCTGGAGCGCAAGCGCAATGCCTTGCGCGCCGACGTGATTCAAGCGTTCAACAATGCCCAGACCGCGCAACAACGCTTGCAGTTGTCCCGCCAATCCAGGGAACTGGCCGAGCACGGATTGCGTGTGGCCAAGGGGCGGATCGAGGCCGGTAAATCGTCGCCGGTCGAAGGCACGCGAGCGCAGGTGCAGCTCTCCGAAGTGCGCCTGGAACTGAGCCGCGCCGAGCGCGATCAGGCCAACGCCTGGCAACAATTGGCGCAGGTCATGGGCGCGCCGTTGCCGCCCTCGACCACGGTGCAATCGGCCACACCAAAACTTGCCAGCGTGCCGCCACCCACGCGTTTGCTTGAACGTTTGAACGAGACCGCCGAGCTGCGTCTGGCCAAGTTGCAGATCGATCAACGCGAAGCGTCGTTGGGGCTGGAAAAGTCGCAGCGGATTCCCGATCTGACCGTGAGCATCGGCAGCCAATACAGCGAAACCGAGCGCGAGCGGGTCAACGTGGTCGGGTTGTCGATGCCGATTCCGTTGTTCAACCGCAATCAGGGCAACGTGCTCGCGGCCGCACGTCGCAGCGATCAGGCGCGTGATCTGCGCAACGCCACCGAGTTGCGCTTGCGCACGGAAATCCAGACCAGTCTTGAGCAATGGCAGACCGCCAACGGCGAAGTCCAGGCGCTCGATCAGACCATCCTGCCCGCCGCGCAAAGTGCGGTGGACAGCGCCACACGCGGTTTCGAAATGGGCAAATTTGCCTTCCTTGATGTGCTCGACGCTCAGCGCACGCTGATCGCCGCTCGCAGCCAATACATCCAGGCCGTCAGCGAGGCGACCGACGCTCGTGTACGTATCGAACGGATTTTCGGCGACCTCGCCGGCACTCTCTGAATTTCATCATTTTGATCACTGCGCGATGGCACGGCGCAGAGGAGTTTCCATGGACAAAAAACTGGTTGTAGTCGCTGCGGCGACACTGGCGTTGGGCATCGGTATCGGTTCGATGTGGAGCGGCAATTCATCGACAGAAGCGCACGCGGATGAAGCCTCCGAGCATGCCGATCACGCGGAAGAGAGCAGCGCCAGCGAAGGTGAACACGACGAAGAAGGGCACATCGAATTGAGTGCCGAGCAGATCACCGCCGCCGGCATTCAACTGGCCGAAGCGCGGGCGCAAAATATCAGCCTCGGTTTGCCGTTTCCCGGTGAAGTGCGCTTCGACGAAGACCGCACTGCCCACGTAGTGCCGCGCGTACCGGGGGTGGTCGAGTCGGTGTCGGTCAACCTTGGGCAGACAGTGAAGAAAGGCCAGTTGCTGGCAGTGATCGCCAGTCAGCAGATCTCCGATCAGCGCAGTGAACAGGCTGCCGCGCAACGGCGCCTGACTCTGGCGCGGACCACCTACGAGCGCGAGAAAAAACTGTGGCAGGACAAGATCTCCGCCGAACAGGATTTCCTTCAGGCGCGTCAGGCTTTGGAAGAAGCTGAAATCGCCCTGACCAACGCCCGACAGAAGATCAGCGTACTCAGCGGCAGCGTGGTCGCCACCGGCGGCAATCGCTACGAACTGCGCGCACCGTTCGACGGCGTGGTGGTGGAAAAACACCTGACACCAGGAGAGGTGGTCGACGAAACCACGGCAGCGTTCACGCTTTCGGATTTGTCGCGGGTGTGGGTGACGTTCGGCGTTTCACCCAAGGATCTGACCAAGGTGCAAGTGGGCAAACCGGTCACCGTCAGTGCCCCGGAACTCAACGCGGAAGTCACCGGCAGCGTGGCTTACGTCGGCAGCTTGCTCGGCGAACAAACGCGCACCGCAACAGTTCGCGTGACGCTGGAAAACCCGCAAGGTTCGTGGCGCCCCGGCTTGTTCGTCACCGCGCTGGTCGCCACCGACAGTCGTCAGGCGAAAGTCGCCGTACCGGAAACCGCGATCCAGACCGTCGAGGACAAACCCACGGTATTCGTGCGCACCGATGACGGCTTCAAGGCGCAGGCGGTGGAGTTGGGCAGTCGCGCGGCAGGGCAGGTGGAAATCACCCAAGGGCTGGAAGCGGGCGTGCAAGTCGCCAGCGCCGGCAGCTTCGTCCTCAAGTCGGAGTTAGGCAAGGCCTCGGCCGAGCATTCCCACTGATTCGCCACTTTCGACGAGAAGACTCCCATGTTCGAACGCCTGATCCAGTTTGCCATCGAGCAGCGCATCATCGTGCTGCTCGCCGTTTTGCTCATGGCCGGCCTCGGCATCGCCAGTTACCAAAAACTGCCGATCGACGCCGTGCCCGACATCACCAACGTCCAGGTACAAATCAACACCGGCGCGGCCGGGTTTTCGCCGCTGGAAACCGAGCAGCGCATCACCTTCCCGATTGAAACCGCGATGGCCGGTTTACCGGCGCTGGAGCAGACCCGTTCGCTGTCGCGTTCGGGCCTGTCGCAAGTCACGGTGATCTTCAAGGACGGCACCGATCTGTTCTTTGCTCGCCAACTGGTCAACGAGCGGTTACAGATCGCCAAAGAGCAATTGCCCGAAGGTGCCGAAGCGGTCATGGGGCCGATTTCCACCGGCCTCGGCGAGATTTTCCTGTGGACCGTGGAGACCAAGGAGGGCGCACTCAAAGATGACGGCACACCCTACACGCCGACCGATCTGCGGGTGATTCAGGACTGGATCATCAAGCCGCAACTGCGCAACGTGCCGGGTGTCGCCGAGATCAACACCATCGGCGGTTTCGCCAAGGAATATCAGATTGCGCCGGACCCGAAACGGCTGGCGGCGTACAAGCTGACCCTCACCGATCTGATCACCGCGCTTGAGCGCAACAACGCCAACGTCGGCGCCGGTTACATCGAGCGCAGCGGTGAGCAATTGCTGATCCGCGCGCCGGGCCAAGTGGCAACCACCGAGGACATTGCCAACATCGTTATGGCCAATGTCGACGGTACGCCGATCCGGGTGAAGAACGTCGCCACCGTGGAAATCGGCCGCGAACTGCGCAGCGGTGCGGCCACCGAAAACGGTCGTGAAGTGGTGCTCGGCACGGTGTTCATGCTGATCGGCGAGAACAGCCGCACCGTCTCGCAAGCCGTCGCCAGCAAGCTTGAACAGATCAACAAATCCCTGCCGCAAGGTGTGATCGCGGTGCCGGTTTACGACCGCACGCACCTGGTCGACAAAGCCATCGCCACGGTGAAAAAGAACCTGGTGGAAGGCGCGATTCTGGTGATCGCGATTCTGTTTCTGTTCCTCGGCAACATCCGTGCGGCGTTGATTACCGCGATGGTGATTCCGCTGTCGATGCTGTTCACCTTCACCGGCATGTTCAGCAACAAGGTCAGCGCCAACCTGATGAGCCTCGGTGCGCTCGACTTCGGCATCATTGTCGATGGCGCGGTGGTGATCGTCGAAAACACCCTGCGCAGGCTGGCTCATGCGCAGCAGCATCACGGGCGGTTGCTGACGCGGGCCGAGCGTTTCAAGGAAGTGTTTGCGGCGGCGAAAGAGGCGCGGCGACCGCTGATTTTCGGCCAGTTGATCATCATGGTCGTGTACCTGCCGATCTTCGCGCTGAGTGGCGTTGAAGGGAAAATGTTCCACCCGATGGCGTTCACCGTAGTCATCGCGTTGCTGGGTGCGATGTTGCTTTCCGTGACCTTTGTACCTGCGGCGATTGCGCTGTTTGTGACTGGCAAGGTCAAGGAAGAAGAGGGCGTCGTCATGCGTGGCGCACGTCGCATCTATGCACCTGCGCTGGCCTGGGTTATGTCGCACAAGACGGTTGCCGTGGGCGCTGCGCTGGGTGTGATTGTGCTCAGCGGCGTGGTCACCAGTCGTATGGGCAGCGAGTTTGTGCCAAGTCTCAGTGAGGGCGATTTCGCCCTGCAAGCCCTGCGCGTGCCGGGCACCAGTCTGACGCAATCGGTGGACATGCAGCAGCGACTGGAGACGTTGATTCTCGCCAAGGTCCCGGAAGTCGAGCGCGTGTTCGCCCGTACCGGTACTGCCGAAATTGCTTCCGACCCGATGCCGCCGAACATCTCCGACAGCTACGTAATGCTCAAGCCCAAGGATCAATGGCCAGACCCGGGCAAGTCTCGCGAAACCCTGATGGCCGAACTGCAAGCCGCCGCCGCGTTGCTGCCGGGCAGCAACTATGAACTGTCGCAGCCGATCCAGTTGCGCTTCAACGAACTGATCTCCGGCGTGCGCAGCGATGTCGCGGTCAAGGTGTTTGGCGATGACATGGACGTGCTCAACGCCACCGCTGCGAAGATTGCTGCGGCGATGCAGAAGGTCAACGGCGCCTCGGAAGTGAAGGTCGAGCAAACCACCGGGCTGCCGGTGCTGACCATCAATATTGACCGAGACAAGGCTGCGCGTTATGGACTTAACGTCGGTGATGTGCAGGACACCATTGCCGTCGCTGTAGGTGGGCGTCAGGCCGGAACGTTGTACGAAGGTGATCGACGTTTCGACATGGTCGTGCGTTTGTCCGATGCCATGCGCAAGGACATCGACGGCTTGTCGGCACTGCTGATTCCAGTGCCGGCGCCGGTTAATGGCGACGCGGGACAGATCGGATTCATTGCCTTGAAAGACGTCGCCAGCCTCGATCTGGTGCTCGGGCCGAATCAGGTCAGCCGCGAAAACGGCAAGCGTCTGGTGATCGTCAGTGCCAACGTGCGCGGTCGCGATATCGGTTCGTTCGTCAGCGAGGCGGGTGAAATGATCGAGCGCGACGTGCAGGTGCCGGCCGGTTACTGGACCAGTTGGGGCGGGCAGTTCGAGCAGTTGCAATCAGCGGCCAAGCGCTTGCAGATTGTGGTGCCGGTGGCGTTGCTGCTGGTGTTCGGGTTGCTGTTCATGATGTTCAACAACCTCAAGGATGGTCTGCTGGTATTTACCGGGATTCCGTTTGCGTTGACTGGCGGGGTCATGGCGCTGTGGCTGCGCGATATTCCGTTGTCGATTTCGGCGGGTGTCGGGTTTATCGCGTTGTCGGGTGTGGCGGTGCTCAACGGCCTGGTGATGATCGCGTTTATCCGCAATCTGCGGGAGGAGGGACGCTCGCTGTCGGATGCGATCAACGAAGGTGCGCTGACACGGTTACGCCCGGTGTTGATGACGGCACTGGTGGCATCGCTGGGCTTCATCCCCATGGCCCTCGCGACCGGTACAGGCGCGGAAGTGCAACGGCCATTGGCGACGGTGGTGATCGGCGGAATCCTGTCGTCAACCATCCTCACACTGCTGATCTTGCCGGCCCTCTACCAACTTGCCCACCGCCGCGACGAGGACCCGATCCCCACCCAGTAATCTGCTTTCAGGCTCCTTACTCATCAGTGGTGAGGAGCCTCTGTGGCGAGGGGATTTATCCCCGTTGGACTGCGCAGCAGTCCCCTGTTTTTTCGGATGAAAAGCTGGGGCCGCTGCGCGACCCAACGGGGATAAATCCCCTCGCCACAGGGTATTTCTTCTGCCGGAAAAAATGCTGAGCGCAGGTCTGTTTCGCTAGATAACGGATATGTAATTTCCACGCCACCGTCACGAAAGGTTCGGCTTGTTACCTTGATCCCGTCAGCTACTTAAACGAGGAATCAAACATGAAACTTGCACAAATCGGCGCTTTTGCCGCAGCTCTGGTGATGTCTTCCCTGGTCATGGCCGAGGGCGGCGGCGACCGCACTTTCGAGCGGATGATGACCAACAACGACCGCTCCGTGGAGCTGTTCGTCGCCAAGGAAAAAGCCGCCACCAACCCAGTGGTCGTCAACGAAAAGAAAGACGAAAAAACCAAAGACCTGTGAGGACATGCAGATGAATATTTTCAGACTTCTCGCGTTCACCGGTGCCATGGTCGTCTCCCTGAATGCGCTGGCCGAAGGCGGCGGCGACCGCACCTTCGAGCGCGCATTCAGCGCCAACGCCAAAGCCATGGAGCAATACGCGGCCGAAAAAGGCAAAGCGGCGCCAGTGGTGAAGGACTATGAATACGGCATGAAGCTGGATGTGGTGAAAATAGTCAGCGTGGTGAAGCCGCAGGCAGCCTGTGCGGTCGTCCCTACGGCCATGACCTACGAAGATTCGAACGGACAGCTCAATACCCTGAAATACAGCGTGGCGGGCGTCTGCCGCAACAGCGGTGGCTGAGGCCCCGCAACCCACTGTAGGAGCTGCCGAAGGCTGCGATCTTTTGATCTGGTTTTTTAACAAGCCAAAGTCAAAAGATCGCAGCCTTCGGCAGCTCCAACAGTTCGTATTTCAATTCGGGATGTTTAAGGGTTGTTTAGGAATTGCGGAACCTTCCCACAATGTTTTCAGGTTGTCCGTCGGACGTCGGGTCTCTAGCCTGTGTGGGTCGCTGCCAATTCAGCGATCGGGTTTGGAACCCCGGAACCCCCCAAGGCGCATATCTGGCTTTCATGACGTATGCTGCGCACCTTCATGGTGTGCAATTCGTTATGGCGGCTGTGCGCAGGAGACTTCGAGTCTGTCGGGTTTCTTGGTGGCCCGGGTTCCAACCTGCGTACAGCTGCCACCTCTTCGATTGGAACCGGATGGGTCAGCTTTAACCATGACTCTTTAGAGTAAAACACCATGATTAAACCAACGCCCAACCCACCCGAAGCAACTGCTGAAGTCGATACCGACCCAACATCCCCTTACGCGTCCATCGACACCAAAAAGCTCCACGAAGCCGCCGAACGCGCACTCGATTTCTACCTCAACCCCGCCGCCCAGGTCATGGCCACGCCTTACACGCCAAACGACCTCTACTACGTCAATCCCAAGGCCGACACCGGAACCCTGCTGGTCAACGCCTGCGAATCCCTGGCCTCGGCCACCGTCATGCTCGGCGACTTCGCCGCGCTGCTGGAAGGCACGCACCGCAAGACGCTGCTCGGTATCGCGCAGGTGGTGATGCTGGGAGAGTTGGCGGTGAACAAGGCGCTGGATAACGTCGAGCCCGCTGGCTAATCGATGAGGTCGGGCAGGCACAAAAAAACGCGGCGCTAGAAGGGCCGCGTTTTTATTGAATCGTCGCTGAAGCTGTTTGCCGTTGTCACGCAAACACCCCGAAGAATTTTCCGCTTAGATAAACCACGCAATAACCAAGGAATGAATAGGCGAGCATCCGGGCAGGAATGAGGACCAGGCGTTGCAGGGATAATGGAAAGCAAGCAAGCTCATCCACTACAGCGGGATCAACGGTCGTCAGAAAATCATTGTCCAGCAAAAGCATGGCCGAAATGTGCGACAGGCGACAATAGCGGCCGTAAACGTTGTGCCCCATCACCCGACGATTACGAGCGACGAAATACGAACTTTTTAACGCCGCTTCCATCTCCGCTAATTTGAAATAGCTTGTCCATATCTTCGCGAGTACCGCAATCAAGGCCAGCATGAGGCAAGCGATTAACACAGAGATGCAAAGCAGTTTCATGTCACTCACCGGTTTGGAAAGTGTCCTGCATAACCACTCGATACCCAGCCAGAGCATGAGTAAACCGGCACCAGTCAAAGCGAACCGGAAGAGGCGGCCTGGGGTGCAAGCCCATTTTTTCAAATGCTCCGGAAAAGTCTCTGCCTCCTTGACTGCTTGCGGGTTGAACATATGGATCGGTGAAAAACGACTGGTCAGCGCGCCTATCTGCCTGACTCTTTTCATTCTTCCCTGCGGGCCATTTCCCAGTACGCTCCGGTTTACGCTCACAAGATAAGAGGCAATGAAATGCGCCTCCATCTGATCCAGCCGAAAATAGGCCGCAAACAACGCGATTGCTTCGCTGAGGAAAAGAAGAAAGAGTACGACTGCCCATGAGGCAAGGTAGAGGTGCTCTATAGGAGCTGTATTCACAAAAAATCCTTAACGTTGATCCACACCAGAATTACGAAGCCCCACACGATACAAATTGCATTGATGTGACCTGGAATGACGACCCAAGGGCGGAGTGTTCTTGGGAAATTTTCTACCTCGTTTATCGCGCTTGGGTCCATGTTGCGAACGAATCTGAAAGTTAATAGTGCGTAAGCAACTTCGAGGTTTCGCACCTTGAATATTATTGGAGTGTTGTTGTCGCCTCGATGTGATGCGACGAGGCGAGAGCTGGCAAGGTGACTTTGAATTTCTTCCAGTTTGTGAGTCGCTATGTAGACTGAAAAGGCGTAATTCAAAAAAAACAACACGAATAGTGGTACTCCGGACAAAGCGATGAGTTGGTCGAAGGTCATTACGGGGCCGCCTGGTACAAATTTTCACCGATAAACTCACCTGCCAAGCTGCCGCCATCCCCCATCTGCGAAGCGAGCAAGCCGCTTACAACTAGCATGCAGGCGATTCCTCCTGCCCCAGCTGTTCCCACACCTATGGCTGCACATGTCATCGGAGCAATGGTTGGCGCCAGTTTGCCCGCGACTAGTCCGCCTAGAACATTTCCTGATAGTTTCGAGCCTTCCATAAACTTTGCTCGACGGCACTCTTCCTCGCGCCCGCTGCGACACGCTTCGTAGATTTTCGTCGCCGCAGAGCTTGCGCCTAGTCCTATTGCGATATAGCCACCGGCCTTCATATATTTTGAAGCTCGCGCTACACCGTCAATATTTGTCGCGTAACCCGGCAACTGAGTCGGTGCGCCAGCCTTGTTCCAGTTGTGCACGACTCTTCGTGTAGACAAGCCTAGTGCCCGTTTGAGTTTTGGGTGATCCGCAATCCCCGCCGTTTTGCGCACCAAAGGGCCCAAACTTGCGTCCAGTTTTGTCATCAACCGTTTGCGTTTAGCATAAAACTCCGGTGAGTTCAGGTTCCCGTGCTGGCGGTATTGCTCTGTGTGTAATCGTTCCAACTCTTTAAGAGTGTCTTTAAGCGTTTCCATATGCTGACCCACCATGAAAGAAGCCACACCCAGTGCTCCGGAAGACACCCCCAAAAACGGCTCAATCACCTCATGATGCTCAACCATGAACGATGCTTCTTCATCCGTCAGATCCTTCAGTGCTTCATCCACTTTTTCCGCTGCAACCATCATCTGTGCCTCTTCGCGGCGGCACATGTAGTTGCGTGAATCACTGAAGATCACCATTTGCCCCGGTTTTACCTGTTCACCCAAGTGTCGATTGAGCGAACGAAATTCACGGCGTAGCACATCGCTGGGGGTGATTTCGTACAGCGAGCGCTCCAGCGCATCGAGGCTTATG
The DNA here is from genome assembly GCF_052567255.1 of Pseudomonas sp. McL0111. Lineage (NCBI taxonomy): Bacteria > Pseudomonadati > Pseudomonadota > Gammaproteobacteria > Pseudomonadales > Pseudomonadaceae > Pseudomonas > Pseudomonas sp. McL0111. The sequence goes on from NZ_CP199585.1 coordinate 3,898,208, forward strand.
GGTTTCTGGACGATATGAAAACCCGATTCCGCTGGTTGGGGCAGGGTGAAGGCGTGTTCTTCCACCAGATGCTGCGCTGGTGGTGGTTCGGGTTTGGGTTTGAAGGCATTCCATGACGCGCCGCCGTTATCCGCTTTGACACGCGGCTTCACGATGACCCAGTCACCACTCGTGACGGCCTCAAGCAGTTTTCGCTGATGAGCGCTCTGCATGTAGTTGGCGCGGTTGGCACCGATAGCGTTCAGCAGGTCATCAAAACCCGGTAGATCACCGGGGTAATTCAGTGCCTGTCTGAACTCTTCAACGGCTTGATAGGTGTCGAGAACCTGGCCGGGCTGGTGATGGTGTTCGCTTTTGGGGATGAGTTTGCTCACGTCCGTGTCCCGTTTTGCAAACGGGGGACTTTGGCGAGTGGCCTCGGGTTTTAATGCCGGGAGATTCCGGTTTAGGCGTAGGGCAAATCCGATTTACCTTTGCGATTAAGCGGCTCCTCAAGGGAAGAGCCGCTACAGCGGCTCTACTTGACGGACACTTGCTCGGCGTTCACAACGGCCGAAACGGGCTGCGCTTCGTTCCTCAACTTGCGCTGGGCAATCTCTGCGCCGCGTTTGCGCAGTGGTGTTTCGATAAAGCGATAGTTCAGTTCGCTCAACACCAGCAATATCCCGATCGACGTCACCAGCAACTCAACGGTAAAGCTGCTATCCAGCGGCACGCCCTGGCTGGCGGCGACACGGGTCCAGATTTCGGTGCTCAGGTGATTGGTGAAAACGTGGATGACGTATAGCGCGTAAGACCTTGAGCCGAGCCATTGCATGAAGCCGCGCAAGAAGTTGGGGCAGTAGATGTAATTCTTCTGGTAACTCGCCAGCCAGACGATGATCACCGAGACGATGGCGACCATGCCGACGGCAATCGGCATCGCAATCAGCTGGATGGCAATCGCGCCGAGCATGTAGAGCAGGAACAATGTGCAGAGCAGGCGTTTGAGTACGCCTTGGCCGAGTCCGCTAGGTTCTATTTGTTGATAGAGGCGGGTGCGGGTGAACAGGCAGAGAAGAATCCCCCACAACATCGCATCCAGCCGGAAAGACGTGAGCATGCTGCTTGTCGGGTTGCCGAACGGGTTTCGGTCCAGGCCGAACTGCAACGCAATCAGCGCGATCAAGGCAATCACGCGCCAGCGCGGAGCGGTGATGAACAGCAGGAAAAACGGGAAGATAAAGTAGAACTGCTCTTCAAGCGCCAGGCTCCAGTATTGCGGGCTCGGGCCAAGCAGCGAGTTGTATTGGTTCGCCAGGTTGCCGCTGAAAGTCGCTACGGCGGTGAAGCTGCGCACATTGTCGAACCACGAACCGAAGGCGTTGGACTGGTTGAAAACGATGGAAAACACCAGTGGGATCAGTATCCAAAGCCAGGCGGTCGGCAACAAACGATAGGCGCGACGCAGCCAGAAAGACACGGCGGCCAAGCCAAACTGGCCTTGTTCGCGATGTTTGTCGAAGTAGTCCAGATAGGCTTTGCTGACCACGTAACCGGAGATGCAAAAAAACAGATCGACCCCGGTCCAGGGCATGAAAATCGAGAAGATTCTTAGAAACGTGTCGACATGGAAGGGCAGCAACATCTTCAGGTGACTCAAGAGGGTCATGGCCACAGCAGCCCCTCGCAAGTACTCGATTTCCAGATTTTTGCGGTTACTCATCGGTCCCTCGTTATTATTATTAATTCGCGCCCGCGACGATGGCAGGTGGCCTGCGGGTTGGTCAAGAACACGATGGTAAATTTTGGACACGAAAAAAAGGCGCCCCGAAGGACGCCAAAAAGATTCACCTCTTACCAAAGGAGCAAGGAGCTTCTAAAGGTGAATTTGCATTGCTCGTGAAACTCAGAGAATCGCCAGCGGGTATTCGACAATCACCCGCACTTCATCCAGATCCGACTCGAATGCCGTGGCGCGAGTCGTGGCCTGACGCAGACGTAGCGACATGTCTTTCAGCGAACCGCTTTGCACCACGTATTTGACTTCGACATCACGCTCCCAGCGCTTCTGGTCGGTCAGCGGATTGCCCTCGGCATCGCGGCGCATGTAAACGGCGTTGGCGTTGGTGTAATCGGCGTCGGTGCCGCGCGCATAACGGGTCATGAACGACAGGCCTGGTACGCCGTAAGTGGTCATGTCGAGGTCGTAGCGCACCATCCAGGAACGTTCTTTTGGCGAGTTGAAGTCGCTGTACTGGATCGAGTTGTCGAGGAAGATCGAGTCGGACTGACGCAGGTAATCGAAGTCGTCATTGCCGTTGTTGCGTTGGTGCGACAGGGCTACGGAATGGGCGCCGAGTTTCACGCCGACGCGACTGCTCCAGATGTTGTTGTCGAACTCGCCGAGCAGTTGTTTGCCCTCATCGACGGCCTTGTAGTAGTTCAGGCCACCGAACAGCGAGAGGTCATCCGACAGCGGATATGTCCACGCAGTGCCGACGTAATACTGATTCCAGGCATCCTTGAGGCGGCTGGAGTAGAGGCTGAAGCTGAGGTTTTTGTTCAGCGCATAATCGCCACCACCGTAAGCGATCCACGGCGAATTGACCGGGCCGGCGTAGAACGTGGCGAAGTTCTCGCGCATGTCGCTGGACACCGGTTGGCTCATCGCATGCAAGCGCCCGCCCTGAACCGACAAGCCGTCGATGCTGGTGTTGGTCGCCGTCACACCGCGAAAGCTCTCGGGCAGCAATCGCGAGTCACCAGCCGCCACCACCGGGTTGGCCGGGAACACGTCGCCGACCTTGATCACCGTATCAAACGCCCGCACTTTGGCGGCGCCACCGACCTTGGTGTATTCGTCCCGCGCCTGGCCGTCACTGTTGACCGGCAGCAGGTCAAACGAACTACGGCCACCATTGCGCCCGTCACCGGTGTCGAGCTTCAGGCCGATCATCGCAAACGCATCAACACCGACCCCGACGGTGCCTTGGGTAAACCCGGATTCGAACTTGCTGATGACCGCATGCGCCCAAGCCTCGGAATAACCGTTGCCGGTCGGGCTGGACTGGCCGTTGCGATGATCACGATTGAAGTAGAAGTTACGGTTAAGCACCGTCAGGCTGCTGCCTTCGACAAAACCCTCAGGTTTGTCCTCCGCCAACACCATGGACGGCCCGGAGCCGACCACCACCGCTAAAGCGGCCATCGACATTTTAGAATTGTTAAGCATCAATCACTCCTTGGGTTCGGCAGAACGGGAACATGCTTCGGCGTGGGTTTTATTGTTCGACGGGCAAAGGCCCGCCGGCATTGGTCGCCGGGTCACATCGTTGCAAGCTGCGGATAACGCCAAGGTGATGGGGGAATTACAATTTCGTCATGTGGGTGGTTTGTGCCAAGTCGGTTCAGCTCAAGGCTGCGAGTTGTTCGATGGTTTGTGGAAAACGTTGTACGAGCCGAATCAGTGTTGTTGCTTGAGCATTGGGTTTGGCGCGTCCCTGCTCCCAGTTCTCGAGGGTTCGGGTATTTGTTCGCAGATACATGGCGAAAACCGATCGGGAGAGATTCAGTTGTTGGCGGATCGCTACAACCTCCTCGGCGGTGATAGGCACCAGCTTTGGTAACTGGACTTTGTGGGTGCGGAGCGTGATCTTGCCTTGGCGCTCGTCGGCCAAGGCGTCCAGACCCTCCATCAATTCAGAAAAAATGTCACGTTTCATATTTGGGTTCTCATGTTTAGTTCTCTAGCGAGCACTTGTCTGAATAGCTTTTTCTGGGCAGCGGACAGATCGTCTTGTTCATTTTTGCTGAAAACTGTGAAGAGCCAAAACTGATCGAAGCCCGACCACCAGTAATAAATAACCCGCAAGCCTCCACGTTTACCTTTGTGACGTCGGTGATCGTTAAAGCGAATTTTGCGAAGTCCGCCCGTTCCCTCTATTAGGTCACCCGCTTCAGGGTTTTTCAGCATCTCTAGCTGAAAGCTTCGAAATAAATCGTCGTCCAGATAATCCGCACGGTGTCTCTGAAATGCAGGTAATTCGATAAATAGAGCGTCCATGTTCTGTACGTCACCTGCGTATAGTGTTGTCTCGATAACCGAATCGGTCAAGGCCTCCAAGCCATCCTTTTCGTCCCTGTCCCAACGGTAGACCCAGGTCGTAAAAAGTACCTGTAGGACAGATCGGCGAGTGAGGTAGGTGTAATTCGATTCAGCAGAGAAGAAACTGCGTAATTGACGTGTCGGAACAATTCACATAACTATTGGATCATGAGTGTCCTACGTCGAATGATCGTGATGTACCCCTCTATGACCGCTTCCGATGGGCCATAAGGTGATGCATGTCTCGTAAATGACGTGTTATCCAAAGCCCCGCCAGATATGGTTGAGGCTTTTTCGTTCCTGTCCGCACATGGCTCATGGAGAGAGAAATGTTCGAAATCACAAGAGCCACCGCCAGCGACGCGCAGAGTGCGTTCGAGATCCGACGGTCAGCCATTCGGTATCAATGCATTGGCGCCTACAGTCAGCAGCAGATGCTCGATTGGACCAAGGGTTCGGCTAAAGACGGCTACGACACGCTCATGCAAAAGCATTTCTATCTGGGCTGCATCGAGGGCGAGCCAGTAGCGACCGGGATGCTCGATCTTGAGCACCGTGAAATCGGCGCGATCTTCATTCTTCCGGATTTCATGCAGCGTGGTCTGGGCCAGCGTGTTTTGTGCTTTCTCGAAGATCTGGCGCGGGAGCTTGGTTTGACCGAGGTGTGTCTGGACGCAACTTTGAATGCCGCCGACTTCTATCGGAGCTGCGGTTACATCGGGGAGGCGAGCGCGATTTACCAGTCACCTTCAGGTCTGCAACTGGCGTGCGTGCCTATGGTGAAGAATCTGTGGCGACACTGACATTGTGGCGAGGGAGCTTGCTCCCGCTGGACTGCGTAGCAGGCCCCGCTGTTTAGCTAAGAAGCGGGGCCGCTTAGCGTCCCGGCGGGAGCAAGCTCCCTCGCCACAGGTTATTTGTTGCTACATGATTTCCGCATAACAAAAAACGGCACCCGAAGGTGCCGTTTCCGTTTGTAGCCAGTCGAGCAATCAGCCCGCCAGACCCGCCTGCTGAACCAGTGTCAGCAATGGCTGCGGGTAAACACCCAGGAAGAACGCAACCAGGGCGATGGCCAGCAGCATCACGCCGCCGGCTTTCTGTTCCCAGTGTAATTGGGCGTCGTGGCGACGCAGGTTTGGTTCGATCAGGTAGAGGGTGACCATCACGCGCAGGTAGTAGAAGACGCCGATGGCGCTGCCCAGTACCAGCGAACCTACCAGCCACCATTGGTGCGATTCGACACCGGTAGCGATGATGTAGAACTTGCCGATGAAGCCAGCGGTCAGCGGGATACCGGCCAGCGACAGCATCATCACGGTCAGCACAGCGGTCAGGTACGGACGGCGCCAGAACAGGCCGCGGTACTCGTACAGCGCGTCTGCGTCACGGCCGTTGTACGGCGAGGACATCAGAGTGATCACGCCGAACGCGCCAAGGCTGGTGATCACGTAGGTGACCAGGTAAACGCCGATGGCTTCGACTGCCAGACCCTTGCTCGCCACCAGTGCGATCAGCAGGTAGCCGAAGTGCGCGATGGACGAGTAACCGAGCAGACGCTTGAGGTTGCTCTGGGTCAGGGCCAGCAGGTTACCGAACAGGATCGACGCGATGGCGATCACGGTCAGCACGTCGCTCAATACGCCACTGCTTGCGGCAGGGGAGATCTGGAACAGCCGCACCATCACCGCGAACACGGCAACCTTCGAAGCGGTGGCGAGGAACGCTGCAACCGGCGCCGGAGCACCTTCGTAAACGTCCGGCGTCCACAGGTGGAACGGTACCAGCGACAGCTTGAATGCCAGACCGATCAGCATCATGCCCAGGCCCATCTGCGCCAGCGAGCTTGGCAGGCCGGTGGCCGCCAGGGCTTGACCGATACCGGTGAAGCTCAGGCTGCCGGAGTCGGCGTAAAGCAGCGCCATACCGAACAACAGGAACGCGGAACCGGCTGCCGACAGCACCATGTACTTGATGCCGGCTTCCAGCGAACGCTTGTTGAAGAAGGCGTAAGCCACCAGACCGTAGACCGGTACCGAGAGCAGTTCCAGACCGATGAACAACCCGGCCAGGTGCTGCGCGCTGACCAGAACCAGACCACCGGCGGCGGCCATCAGGATCAGCAGGTACAGTTCTTCACGGTTGCCCGGGTAACCCGAACCGCCATCGCCCAGATAGGCGTGGGCGAGGGTGACGCAAGCAAGGGTGGCGACCAGGATCAGCGCCATGTACAGGCAGGCAAAGGAGTCGATCTGCAGCAATGGAGTCACGGCCAGAGGCGCGACTTTCAGGGCTGGCAGGATCGACAGCAAGGCCAGGTTCAGACCCGCCACCGAAATCAGGAAGGTCTGCGAGTGGTTGCGGCGCCAGGCGATTGCCAGCATCACCACGATAATGGTGAGGCTGGTGATCAACAGTGGCGCAAGCGCAATAAAGTGTTGAATCGTGAATTCCATAGCGCTCTTACCGGGCCGAAGCGAGTTGAGTGAAGGCGGTGCCGAGCCACTGCTGTACGCCATGCATCGTGGCGGCAGAAGTGTCGAGGAACGGTTGCGGGTACACGCCGAGGTAAATCAGCAGTACCGCAAGGCCCAGCACCATGATCAGTTCGCGAGCGTCCATGCCGTGCAGGACCGAATCCGATTTGGACGGACCGAAGTAAGCGCGGTGGATCATGATCAGCGAGTAGACCGAGCCGAACACCAGACCGGAAGTGGCAATCGCGGTGATCCATGGAGAAGCAGCGAAGCTGCCGATCAGGATCAGGAACTCGCCAACGAAGTTACCGGTACCCGGCAAGCCCAGCGAAGCGGCCGCGAAGAACAGGCTGATCGCCGGCAGGTAAGCGATGCGCGACCACAGACCGCCCATCTCACGCATGTCACGAGTGTGCAGACGCTCGTACAACTGACCGCTGAGGATAAACAGTGCCGCTGCCGATACACCGTGCGCCAGCATCTGGATCACTGCACCTTGCAGGGCCAGTTGGCTGCCGGAGTAGATGCCGATCAGTACGAAGCCCATGTGGGAAACGGACGAGAAGGCGATCAGACGCTTGATGTCGGTTTGTGCGAACGCCAGGAACGCGCCGTAGAAGATCCCGATCAGACCGAGGGTCATGGCGATCGGCGCAAATTCGGCCGAAGCATTCGGGAACAGCGGCAGGGCGAAACGCAGCAGACCGTAAGCTGCGGTTTTCAGCAAGATACCGGCGAGGTCGACGGAACCCGCAGTCGGCGCCTGGGCGTGAGCATCAGGCAGCCAGGAGTGGAACGGAACCACTGGCAGCTTGACCGCGAAGGCGATGAAGAAGCCGAGCATCAGAATGTACTCGGTGGTCATCGACATCTTGGTTTTCAACAGGTCGGCGTAGTTGAAGGTAATCACGCCAGTGTTGTTGAAGTTGACCAGCACCAGACCGAGGATCGCCACCAGCATGATCAGGCCGGAAGCCTGAGTGAAGATGAAGAACTTGGTCGCTGCGTAGATCCGGGTTTTCTTGCCGTCCGAAGAACTGTGACCCCAGAGCGCGATGAGGAAATACATCGGCACCAGCATCATTTCCCAGAAGAAGAAGAACATGAACAGGTCGAGGGCGAGGAACACGCCGACAACGCCGCCCAGAATCCACATCAGGTTCAGGTGGAAGAAGCCAACGTGACGTTGAATCTCTTTCCACGAGCAGAGTACCGAGAGGATACCCAGCAGACCGGTCAGCAGGATCATCAACAGCGACAGGCCGTCGAGGGCCAGGTGCACGTTGATGCCGAAGCGCTGGATCCAGACATGCTTGAACTCAAGCGCCCAGGTCGGATCGGCGCCAGGCGCCGGAGCAAATGAATAGTCACCGTGGGCCCACAGCCAGAGGCCGAGAGCGAGTTCCAGGGTCATGGTCAACAGCGCAATCCAGCGGGGGAGGGTAGCGCCGAAGCGCTCACCCATCCAGCACAGCAGGCCGCCGATGAAGGGGATCAGGATTAGCCAAGGCAGAATCATGACGGGCTCGTTTCCTTTCGCAAATTCGCAAGGTTCATATCAGACCGCTACCAGCACGATGGCGCCAATTACCAGCACGGCACCAGCAGCCATCGAAGCAGCGTACCAACGCAGTTGACCGGTCTCGGTGCGGCTCAGGGCAGTGTGACCACCCTTGGCCATACGCGGGATCAGACCGATGGTCTGGTCGAGCGGGTCTTTGCGCAGCATGTGGCTGATCGCTAGGTACGGCTTGACGAACAGTTTGTCGTAGATCCAGTCGAAGCCCCAGGCAGCGAACCACCAGGCCGAAAGGAAACGGCCGATGCCGCTGTTGGCGATGGCAGTCACGAAGCGACGCTTGCCGAGGAACAGCAGCGCGGCCAGCAGGATACCGGCCAGGGCGATGGCGCCCGAAGCGATTTCCAGACTGTGCTTGGCTTCGCCGCCGGCATGCCCAACGCTTTCTGGCAGTACGCCGTGCAGCGGTGGAACGATCATCGCGCCGACGAAGGTCGACAGCACGATCAGCACCGACAGTGGCAGCCAGTGAGTGATGCCGTGACCTGCGTGGGCTTCGGTCTTGGCTTCACCGTGGAACGCGATGAAGATCAGGCGGAAGGTGTACAGCGAAGTCATGAACGCACCGACCAGACCTGCGTAGAGCAGACCGTGGTTGCCGCTGGCGAACGCTTCCCAGAGGATTTCGTCCTTGGAGTAGAAGCCTGCGGTGACCAGTGGCAGGGCAGACAGTGCCGCGCCGCCGACGATGAAGCTGGCGTAGGCCAGTGGCAGTTTTTTCCACAGACCGCCCATCTTGAAGATGTTCTGCTCGTGGTGGCAGGCAACGATCACCGCACCGGAAGCAAGGAACAACAGGGCCTTGAAGAAGGCGTGGGTCATCAGGTGGAAAATCGCGCCATCCCATGCACCAACACCCAGCGCCAGGAACATGTAGCCGATCTGGCTCATGGTCGAGTAGGCGAGGATACGTTTGATGTCGGTTTGTACCAGAGCGGCGAAACCTGCCAGCACCAGCGTCACACCACCAACGATGCCGACCAGGTGCAGGATGTCCGGCGCCAGGGCGAACAGACCGTGGGTGCGGGCGATCAGGTAGACACCGGCAGTAACCATGGTTGCGGCGTGGATCAGTGCCGAAACCGGGGTAGGGCCGGCCATCGCGTCCGCGAGCCAGGTTTGCAGCGGCAGTTGTGCCGATTTACCGACCGCGCCGCCCAGCAGCATCAGGGTTGCCAGAACGATCCAGAAATCGCCTGCCTGGAAGTGCTGAGGCGCCTTCACCAGCAGTTCCTGGACGTTCAGCGTGCCCAGTTGCTGGAACAGGATGAACAGGCCGATGGCCATGAACACGTCGCCGATACGGGTCACGATGAAGGCTTTGAGTGCGGCGTTACCGTTGTTGCGGTTGCTGTAGTAGAAACCGATCAACAGGTACGAGCACAGGCCTACGCCTTCCCAACCGAAGTAGATGAACAGCAGGTTATCGCCGAGGATCAGGAACAGCATGCTCGCGATAAACAGGTTGGTGTAGGCGAAGAAGCGCGAGTAACCGGCTTCACCGCGCATGTACCAGGAGGCGAACATGTGGATCAGGAAGCCGACACCGACGACCACACCGAGCATGGTCACAGCCAGACCATCCAGGTACAGCGCGAAGTCAGGCTGGAAGCCTTCCACCGACATCCAGCGCCACAGCACCTGGACATAGGCGCCACCTTCCGGTGGCGCGACGTTGAATTGCCAGATCACGTAAGCCGCGACGATGGCAGACAAGCCGATGGAGCCGACACCGATCAGCGCCGAGAGGTTTTCCGAGAAGCGGCCGCGAGAAAACGACAGCAGCAGGAACCCGATCAGAGGGAATACGAAAGTCAGAAAGAGTAGGTTCATCCGCGCATCTCACTGGCAGCGTCGATATCGAGCGTGTGGAAGCGGCGATACAGTTGCAGCAGGATCGCCAGACCAATACTGGCCTCGGCGGCTGCCAGACTGATCACCAGGATGAACATGATCTGTCCATCCGGCTGGCCCCAACGGGCGCCCGCAACGATGAAGGCCAGTGCAGAGGCGTTCATCATCACTTCCAGACTCATCAACACGAACAAAATGTTACGGCGAACCATCAGGCCAACGAGGCCGAGGCAGAACAGGATGCCGGCAACCGCCAGACCATGTTCGAGAGGGATAGCAGGCATGAATTACTCCTTCGCCTCGTTGCGGCCCAAATGGAACGCCGTGACGGCTGCGGCGAGCAGCAACATCGAGGCGAGTTCGACCACCAGCAGGTACGGACCGAACAGGCTGATGCCCACGGCTTTCGCGTCCACAGTGGTTTGACCAATGGCGGCGCCACTGGAATGGCTGAACAGCACATACAGCAGTTCAGCCAGCAGCAGCGCTGCGAGCACGACCGGGCCGATCCAGATGCCCGGTTTGAGCCACACGCGTTCTTGCTGAACCGAGGCAGGCCCCAGGTTCAGCATCATCACCACGAACACGAACAGCACCATGATGGCGCCGGCGTAGGCGATCACTTCCAGCACACCGGCGAACGGCGCGCCGAGTGCGAAGAAGGTCATGGCCACGGCGATCAACGAGATGATCAGGTAGAGCAGGGCGTGCACGGGGTTGGTGTTGGTGATCACACGTAGCGTGGCCACAACAGCGATACCCGATGCGAAATAGAAAGCGAATTCCATCGTTCTTCCTTAAGGCAGCAAGCTCTTCACGTTGATCGGTTCGGCTTCGTTCTGGGCGGCGCCTTTCGGCTTGCCAGCGATTGCCATACCTGCAACACGATAGAAGTTGTAATCAGGGTTTTTGCCGGGGCCGGAGATCAAAAGATCTTCTTTCTCGTACACCAGGTCCTGACGTTTGAACTCGGCCATCTCGAAATCCGGAGTCAACTGGATTGCGGTGGTCGGACAGGCTTCCTCGCAGAGACCGCAGAAAATGCAGCGCGAGAAGTTGATACGGAAGAAGTCCGGGTACCAGCGACCGTCTTCGGTTTCAGCTTTCTGCAGCGAGATGCAACCTACCGGGCAAGCCACGGCGCACAGGTTGCAGGCTACGCAACGCTCTTCGCCATCGGGGTCGCGGGTCAGAACGATGCGGCCACGGTAACGCGGTGGCAGGTAGACCGCTTCTTCCGGGTATTGCAGGGTGTCACGCTTGCGAAAGCCATGGCCGAAGACCATGACCAGGCTGCGCAACTGGGTACCAGTACCCTTAATGATGTCGCCAATATATTTGAACATGGGTCAAATCCTCACTGAACCGCGACCGCAGGCGTGTTCAACAACACGACTGCAGCGGTCACCAGCAAATTGATCAGGGTCAGTGGCAGGCAGAATTTCCAGCTGAAATCCATCACCTGGTCATAACGCGGACGCGGGATAGAAGCGCGCAGCAGGATGAACAGCATGATGAAGAACGCGGTCTTCAGTGCGAACCAGAGGAAAGCCAGTTGCGGCAAGATGCCGAACGGACCGTGCCAGCCACCGAAGAACAGGGTGACCAGCAGCGCCGAGATCAGGATGATGCCGATGTATTCACCGACGAAGAACATGCCCCATTTCATACCGGCGTATTCAATGTGGTAACCGTCGGCCAGTTCCTGTTCCGCTTCCGGCTGGTCGAACGGGTGACGGTGAGTCACGGCGACGCCAGCGATGAAGAAGGTACAGAAGCCGAAGAACTGCGGAATGATGAACCACAGGTTCTGCGCCTGGTATTCAACGATGTCGCGCATGTTGAACGAGCCGACCTGCACCACGATGCCCATCAGGGCCAGGCCCATGAACACTTCGTAGGACACGGTCTGCGCCGAAGCACGCAACGCACCGAGCAGGGCGAACTTGTTGTTACTCGACCAGCCGGCGAACAACACCGCGTAGACCGACAGACCGGCCATGGCGAAGAAGAACAGCAAGCCGATGTTCAGATCCGCCACGCCCCAGGTCGGAGTGATCGGGATGATGGAGAAAGCGATCAGCAGGGCGGACATGGCCACGACCGGTGCCAGGGTAAAAATCACCTTGTCGGCAAACGGTGGCGTCCAGTCTTCCTTGAAGAACATTTTCAGCATGTCGGCAGCGATCTGGAACATACCGAACGGGCCAACGCGGTTCGGACCGTAACGGTCCTGCCACCAGCCCAGCAGGCGACGTTCGACAAAGCTGAGCAACGCACCTGCGACCACGACGGCCAGCAGGATGACGATGGCTTTGACGACCGAGAGGATCACATCGATCACTTCAGGGGTGAACCAGGTCATTGCGCTGCCTCCTGCAGACCGTCGACGGATACGCCGGCAAATGCCGGTGGAATGCCGGCGATGCCCGCAGGCAATGCCACCAGACCTGCGCTCAGTTCTTCATTGATGCGCAGCGGCAGACGCAGGGTCTGACCGGCCACGTTCAGGCTCAGCAGTGCACCGTCGTTGACGCCCAGACGATCGGCTTCGGACTTGGCCAGAGCCACGTAGGCGGCCGGAATGCGTTCCTGAACCGGAGCGGCTTTCGAAGAGTTTTCTTCGCTGCCGAACAGGTGGAAGAACGGCACGGCTTGCCAGGTACCCGGCGCCGGGTTGAACGCACGCGGAGCAGCAGCGAACCAGTTCAGCGAATCACCAGTGCTTTCGATCAGGCGGGTGCCCGGATCGCCAGCACGGATGTGACCACCGACTTCGTCCTGGAACTTGTTCCACGCTTGTGGCGAGTTCCAGCCCGGCGACCATGCAAATGGAACTTGCTGACGCGGTTCTGCGGAGCCCGAGTAACCTTCCATGGAGAAGGCGAACGCGGTGTCTTTGTCTTGCGGGGTGCGTGGTTCGTGAACGCTGATGTCGGCGCGCATTGCGGTGCGACCGGAGTAACGCAGCGGCTCACGTGCCAGTTTCATACCCTTGATGCGGAACGCGGCGGACGGTGCAGCATCGACAATACGTGCCAGTTGCGCGGTGCTCGAAGCAACGGCAGCGGTGACGTGGTCGAGTTGCGTCCAGTCGATCGGCTGGTTCAGCAGGGTGGCGCGCAGGGCGTGCAGCCAGCGCCAGCCTTCGTGAACCAGAATGCTCGCGTCGAGGTATTGCGGATCGAAAACCTGGAAGAAGCGCTGGGCGCGACCTTCCTGGCTGACCAGCGTACCGTCGCCTTCGGCGAAGCTCGCCGCTGGCAGAACCAGGTGGGCGCGGTCGCTGGTAGCGGTCTTCTGATGATCAGCAACGATCACTACTTTCGCGGCGTTCAGGGCAGCTTCGACCTTGGCGCTGTCGGTGCGGGTGAACAGATCGTTTTCCAGCACGACGATGGCGTCAGCCTTGCCGTCGATGACGGCTTGCAGCGCGGCATCAACCGATTCGCCACCGAGCATGGCCAGGCCGAGGCTGTTGGCTTCCGGCACGATCAGGCTGATGGAACCGTTCTTCTCGCGCAGCTTGAGGGCCTTGGCGATGTTCGCGGCGGCTTCGATCAGTGCTTTCGAACCGAGGGAAGTACCGGCGATGATCAGCGGGCGCTTGGCAGCGAGCAGGGCGTCGGCGATACGCTTGGCCAGTTGCAGGGCTTCGGCGTCCAGACCTTCGACGGCCGGGGCGCTGGCATCCAGTGCGTGAGCAACAGCGAAACCGATGCGCGCCAGGTCGTCCGGAGCGGCGTGAACGCATTCTTCGGCGATGTCGTCGAGCTTGGTTTCAGCCAGGCTGGCGATGAACAACGGGTTCAGCGCGTGCTGACCGATGTTCTTCACAGCGGCGTCGAGCCATGGCTGAACGCGCATGGCGTCGGCCATTTCTTCGGCCTTGCCTTTGACCGACTGACGCAGCGACAGCGCCATACGGGCGGCGGTCTGGGTCAGGTCTTCACCGAGAACGAACACGGCGTCGTGGTCTTCGATGTCGCGCATGTTCGGCACTGGCAGCGGGCTGTCGTTGAGCACTTGCAGAACCAGACGGATACGTTCCAGTTCAGACGCTTCGATACCGCTGTAGAAGTGCTCGGCGCCCACCAGTTCACGCAACGCGTAGTTGCTTTCGAGGCTGGCACGCGGCGAACCGATACCGACGATATTGCGGCCGCGCAGCAGGTCGGCGGCTTTATCCAGCGCGTCGTCGAGGCTCAGCTTGGTGCCGTCGGCCAGCAGTGGCTGACGTGGACGGTCGGTGCGGTTGACGTAGCCATAACCGAAACGGCCACGGTCGCACAGGAAGTACTGGTTCACCGAACCGTTGAAACGGTTTTCGATGCGACGCAGTTCGCCGTAACGCTCACCCGGAGAGATGTTGCAACCGCTGGAGCAGCCATGGCAGATGCTCGGCGAGAACTGCATGTCCCATTTACGGTTGTAGCGCTCGGAGTGAGTCTTGTCGGTGAACACACCGGTCGGGCAGACCTCGGTGAGGTTGCCGGAGAACTCGCTTTCAAGGGTGCCGTCTTCAACGCGACCGAAGTACACGTTGTCGTGGGCGCCGAATACACCGAGGTCGGTGCCGCCAGCGTAATCCTTGTAGAAACGCACGCAGCGGTAGCAAGCGATGCAGCGGTTCATTTCGTGGGAAATGAACGGGCCCAGTTGCTGGTTCTGGTGGGTACGTTTGGTGAAGCGATAACGGCGCTCGTTGTGGCCGGTCATCACGGTCATGTCTTGCAGGTGGCAGTGACCGCCTTCTTCGCACACAGGGCAGTCGTGCGGGTGGTTGGTCATCAGCCATTCGACAACACTGGCGCGGAACGCCTTGGATTCTTCATCTTCGATGGAGATCCAGGTGTTGTCGGTGGCTGGGGTCATGCAGGACATGACGATACGACCACGGGTGTCGTTCTCGTCGGTGTACTGCTTGACCGCACACTGGCGGCAAGCCCCGACGCTACCAAGCGCGGGGTGCCAGCAGAAATATGGAATGTCGAGGCCCAGCGACAGACATGCCTGTAACAGGTTGTCTGCCCCGTCGACTTCGAGCGCTTTGCCGTCTACGTGGATAGTGGCCATGGTTCAAAGTTCTTCGTTGGCCCGGTGTCAGCGGGCGTGGCTAATGGAATCTTGTTATTCGTCCGAATCCAAACAGCCCATAAAGGCGTCATCGGACGAAAGGCGAAGGGCACGGACCCTTCGCCTTTTAAGCGTTTACGCGCCGACTACGATCGGCCTTGCCAGAGGCGGGACGGCTGCGCTTACAGGCGCGATACCGGCTTCGAACTCTGGACGGAAGTATTTGATGGCGCTGCCCAACGGCTCCACGGCACCCGGTGCGTGAGCACAGAAGGTCTTGCCAGGGCCGAGGAAACCGACCAGACCCAGCAGGGTCTCGATGTCGCCCGGTTGGCCTTCGCCTTTCTCGATGGCCATCAGCAGCTTGACGCTCCATGGCAAGCCATCGCGGCAAGGGGTGCAGAAACCGCACGACTCACGGGAGAAGAACTGCTCCATGTTGCGCAGCAGCGAGACCATGTTGACGCTGTCGTCCACCGCCATTGCCAGGCCGGTACCCATACGGGTGCCCACTTTGGCGATGCCGCCGGCATACATTTGTGCGTCAAGGTGCTCAGGCAAGAGGAAACCGGTACCGGCGCCACCTGGCTGCCAGGCCTTGAGCTTGAAGCCGTCGCGCATGCCGCCAGCGTAGTCTTCGAACAACTCGCGACCGGTCACGCCGAATGGCAGTTCCCACAGGCCAGGATTCTTGACCTTGCCGGAGAAGCCCATGAGCTTGGTGCCCATGTCTTCGCTGCCTTCGCGGGCCAACGATTTGTACCAGTCAACGCCGTCGGCAATGATCGCCGGCACGTTGCACAGGGTTTCAACGTTGTTCACGCAAGTCGGCTTGCCCCACACGCCAACGGCGGCAGGGAAGGGTGGCTTGGAACGCGGGTTGGCGCGGCGACCTTCGAGGGAGTTGATCAGTGCGGTTTCTTCACCGCAGATGTAACGCCCGGCGCCGGTGTGGACGAACAGTTCGAAATCGAAGCCGCTGCCCAGAATGTTTTTACCCAGCAGACCTGCTGCCTTGGCTTCTTCCACGGCACGGTTGAGGTGCTTGGCGGCGGTGGTGTATTCGCCACGCAGGAAGATGTAGCCACGGTAGGTTTTCAGTGCGCGGGCACTGATCAGCATGCCTTCGATCAGCAGATGGGGCAGTTGCTCCATCAGCATGCGGTCTTTCCAGGTGTTCGGCTCCATTTCATCCGCGTTGCATAGCAGGTAGCGGATGTTGATGGATTCGTCTTTTGGCATCAGGCCCCACTTGACTCCAGTGGGGAAGCCTGCACCGCCGCGACCTTTCAGGCCTGCGTCCTTCACGGTCTGGACGATGTCGTCCTGAGCCATGTCGGCGAAGGCTTTGCGCGCAGCGGCGTAGCCGTTTTTGGCCTGGTATTCGTCGAGCCATACCGCTTCGCCGTCGTCACGCAGACGCCAGGTCAACGGGTGAGTCTCTGGCGAACGCTTGATCAGGTTGGCCGGGCCGAAAGATGTCAGGGTCATACGTAGCCCTCGAGCAGTTTGGCGACGCCAGCAGGCTGCACATCACCAAAGGTGTCGTCGTCGATCATCAGTGCCGGTGCCTTGTCGCAGTTGCCGAGGCAGCAGACAGGCAGCAGAGTGAAACGACCGTCTTCGGTGGTCTGACCCAGGCCGATGCCCAGATTGTTCTGGATTTCGCTGACGACCGACTCATGGCCGCCGATGTAGCAGACCATGCTGTCGCACACGCGGATGATGTGACGGCCGACCGGCTGACGGAAGATCTGGCTGTAGAACGTCGCCACACCTTCAACGTCGCTCGCCGGGATGCCGAGGATCTCCCCGATCGCGTAGAGGGCGCCGTCCGGCACCCAGCCGCGTTCTTTCTGAACGATCTTCAGGGCTTCGATCGACGCCGCGCGCGGGTCTTCGTAGTGATGCAGCTCGTGCTCGATGGCCGAGCGCTCGGTTTCACTCAGGGTGAAACGGTCTGTCTGGATAAGCGTGCTGTTCATGCTTAGCGGTCCACGTCGGCCATAACGAAGTCGATACTACCCAGGTACGCAATCAAGTCCGCGACCATGCTGCCTTTGATCACCGAAGGGATCTGCTGCAGATGCGGGAAGCTTGGAGTACGAATCCGGGTACGGTAGCTCATGGTGCCGCCGTCGCTCGTCAGGTAATAACTGTTGATGCCCTTGGTCGCTTCGATCATCTGGAAGGATTCGTTGGCCGGCATGACCGGGCCCCACGAAACTTGCAGGAAGTGCGTGATCAGGGTTTCGATGTGCTGCAACGTGCGCTCTTTCGGCGGCGGCGTGGTCAGCGGGTGATCCGCCTTGTACGGGCCTTCCGGCATGTTGCGCATGCACTGGTCGATGATCTTGATGCTCTGGCGCATTTCTTCGACGCGAACCATGCAGCGGTCGTAGGCATCGCCGTTGGCGGCCAGCGGTACTTCGAACTCGAAGTTCTCGTAGCCGGAGTACGGGCGCGCTTTACGCAGGTCGAAATCGCAACCGGTCGAACGCAGGCCGGCACCCGTGACGCCCCATTCCAGGGCCTCTTTGGTGTTGTAGGCGGCAACGCCGATGGTACGACCCTTGAGGATGCTGTTCTGCAGGGCAGCCTTGGTGTATTCGTCGAGGCGTTTTGGCAGCCATTCAACGAAGTCTTTCACCAGTTTTTCCCAGCCGCGCGGCAGGTCGTGCGCGACGCCGCCGATGCGGTACCAGGCCGGGTGCAGACGGAAACCGGTAATGGCTTCGATCACCGTGTACGCCTTCTGGCGGTCGGTGAAGGTGAAGAACACCGGGGTCATGGCGCCGACGTCCTGGATGTAAGTACCCAGGAACAGCAGGTGGCTGGTGATCCGGAAGAACTCGGCCATCATGATGCGGATGACGTCGACCTTCTCAGGCACCTTGATGCCGGCCAGCTTCTCGACCGAGAGCACGTACGGCAGGTTGTTCATCACGCCGCCGAGGTAGTCGATACGGTCGGTGTACGGGATGAAGGAGTGCCAGGACTGACGTTCGGCCATTTTTTCGGCGCCACGGTGGTGGTAACCGACGTCAGGCACGCAGTCGACGATCTCTTCGCCGTCCAGTTGCAGAATGATACGGAACGCACCGTGAGCCGAAGGGTGGTTCGGGCCCAGGTTGAGGAACATGTAGTCCTCGTTCGTGCCGGAACGTTTCATGCCCCAGTCTTCAGGACGGAAGCGTGCGGCTTCTTCCTCAAGCTGTTGCTTGGCCAGGTTCAGGCTGAACGGGTCGAACTCGGTCGCACGCGCCGGGAAATCCTTGCGCAGCGGGTGACCTTCCCAGGTCGGCGGCATCATGATGCGCGACAGGTGCGGGTGGCCTTTGAAGTCGATGCCGAACATGTCCCAGACTTCACGCTCGTACCAGTTGGCGTTCGGCCAGATACCGGTGACGGTCGGCAAGCTCAGGTCGCTCTCGGACAAGGCAACCTTGATCATCACGTCACTATTACGTTCCAGCGACATGAGGTGGTAGAACACGGTGAACTCGGCGTCACTCGGCAGCCCTTGACGCTTGGTGCGCAGACGCTCGTCCACGCCGTGCAGGTCATAGAGCATGACGTACGGCTTGGGCAGGTTACGCAGGAAGGTCAGGACTTCGACGAGTCTGGCGCGGGCAACCCAAAGCACCGGCATGCCGGTGCGAGTGGATTGCGCAGTGAATGCTTCGGCGCCAAAACGGTTGTTCAGTTCGACGACCACATCCTGGTCGTCTGCCTTGTAAGGCGGGATGTACAGAGCGCTGCCTGTAGTCATGGTTATTTTTTCGCTTTCGGTCAACGTAAAGAATGAAGCCAGCTTCTCGTCTTTATTAAGGACAGATCTGGATCAGACTTCGTCAGGGCTGCGCAGGTTAGTGACTGCGATTCGCTGTTCGCGGCGCTGTTCCTTTTGCGATGGCATGTCGGCACGATAAACGCCTTGATCACCAACGACCCAGGACAGTGGGCGACGCTCCTGGCCAATCGATTCCTGCAACAGCATCAAGCCTTGCAGAAATGCTTCTGGACGGGGCGGGCAGCCAGGCACGTAGACGTCAACGGGCAGGAACTTGTCCACCCCCTGAACCACAGAGTAGATGTCGTACATGCCACCGGAGTTGGCGCACGAGCCCATGGAAATAACCCACTTCGGCTCGAGCATTTGCTCGTAGAGACGCTGAATGATCGGCGCCATCTTGATGAAGCAGGTACCGGCGATAACCATGAAGTCGGCCTGACGCGGTGATGCCCGGATGACTTCGGCGCCGAAGCGCGCGATGTCGTGGGGCGCCGTGAAGGCAGTGGTCATTTCCACGTAGCAGCAGGACAGGCCGAAGTTGTACGGCCACAGGGAGTTTTTACGCCCCCAGTTGACCGCGCCGTTCAGCACGTCTTCCAGCTTGCCCATGAAGATGTTTTTGTGGACTTGATCTTCTAACGGATCGGAAACGGTTTCCCGTTCGCCAATCGGATATTGCTCGTTAGGAGCATCGGGGTCGATCCTGGTGAGATTGTATTGCATTGCCAAAGCCTCATTGTTTCAGCTTCGCCTGCCGCTTGCGACGAGCTTCCGGAGCCCAGTCAAGGGCGCCCACTCGGAACAGGTAGACAAGACCTGCCAACAGAATTGCTATGAAAACGAGAGCTTCGACGAATCCGGTCCAGCCGCTTTCGCGGACGGACACAGACCATGCAAAGAGAAAGAGGGCTTCGATATCGAAGATCACGAACAGCATCGCGACCAGATAGAATTTGGCTGAGAGCCGCAAGCGGGCGCCACCGGTAGGTAGCATGCCCGACTCGAACGGTTCGTTTTTGCTGCGGCCCCAGGCTTTTGACCCGAGGAGGCTGGAGACACCAAGCATGAAGGCGCAGAGGCCGACAACGCCGAGAAGGAAAATGGCAAAGCCCCAGTTGTGGGCCATGAGTCCTGTCGCTTCGGGCATGCTGGTAATCCTTAACAGAGAGCAAAGGTCTCTGAGCTTGATAAAGAAATAAAGCAGTGACGATATGTCGCAGCAATCAATCGCGGTGATTTTATGGCTAAACACCCAGCAAGTAAAATTCCTATAGCGAAATTATTTATTGGAATAAGGACATAGCGCACCTCGCATGCCCTGTAGCCCATGCTGTGCGGGCATTAGGCCGGTTTCAGCGAATTATGTTTTGTAGGGAATGTAACGAACATAGTTGTCGCTAAATGATAATTAATATCGTTTGGAGTGGTTTTGTAACTGTTTAACGAGGCAATAGTCGGGAAGTTGTCTTATATGCACGTTACTGCAAGTAGCGGCGGCGCACGTTTTAGCTGATTTTTGTGACGCAGATGCCGCGCTGGATCAATGTTTTGCTCCATGAGCGCCTCCGATCTCTGTGGGAGCGGGCTTGCCCGCGATAGCGGTGTATCTGTCGATGCATTTGCTGAAGCTGAAGCCATCATCGCGGGCAAGCCCGCTCCCACAGGTTTTTGTGGTGTTTGGGGGATTTTGGGCAAAAAAACGCCCCGAACCAGTCGGGGCGTCAGTCTTGCGGCTTTGCGGTTAGCTTTCTATACGATCCGCAAAGGCCGTTTGCTCAGGCGAAGCAGAATCAGTGGAACTGTTCTTCTTCGGTCGAACCGGTCAGCGCGGTTACCGAGGACGAGCCACCCTGAATCACGGTGGTCATGTCGTCGAAGTAGCCGGTGCCCACTTCCTGCTGGTGAGCCACGAAGGTGTAACCCTTGGAGGCGTCAGCGAATTCCTGCTCTTGCAGCTTCACGTAGGCAGTCATGTCGTTGCGGGCGTAGTCGTGCGCCAGGTTGAACATGCTGTGCCACATGTTGTGAATGCCGGCCAGGGTGATGAACTGGTGCTTGTAACCCATGGCGGACAGTTCGCGCTGGAACTTGGCGATGGTCGCGTCGTCCAGGTTTTTCTTCCAGTTGAAGGAAGGCGAGCAGTTGTACGACAGCAGTTGGTCCGGGTATTCCTTTTTGATCGCTTCAGCGAAGCGACGTGCTTCGTCCAGATCCGGCTTGGCGGTTTCGCACCAGATCAGGTCGGCATACGGAGCGTAAGCCAGGCCACGGGCGATTGCCTGGTCGAGACCGGCACGAACCTTGTAGAAACCTTCCTGGGTGCGCTCGCCAGTCACGAATGGCTGGTCGTACGGGTCGCAGTCGGAAGTCAGCAGGTCAGCGGCGTTAGCGTCGGTACGCGCCAGAATGATGGTCGGAGTACCGGCAACGTCAGCAGCCAGACGTGCAGCAGTCAGCTTCTGTACGGCTTCCTGGGTTGGCACCAGAACCTTGCCGCCCATGTGGCCGCATTTTTTCACGGAAGCCAGTTGGTCTTCGAAGTGAACGCCGGCGGCGCCTGCTTCGATCATGCTTTTCATCAGCTCGTAGGCGTTCAGTACGCCGCCGAAACCGGCTTCAGCGTCAGCCACGATCGGTGCGAAGTAGTCGATGTAGCCATCGTCGCCCGGGTTCTTGCCGGCTTTCCACTGGATCTGGTCAGCACGACGGAACGAGTTGTTGATGCGCTTGACCACGGTTGGAACCGAGTCCACCGGGTACAGCGACTGATCCGGGTACATCGATTCGGCGGAGTTGTTGTCCGCAGCAACCTGCCAGCCAGACAGGTAGATCGCCTGGATACCGGCTTTAACCTGCTGAACAGCCTGGCCGCCGGTCAGGGCGCCCATGCAGTTGACGAAGTCTTTCTCTGGACGGAAGGACGGCTTGGCACCCTGGGTAACCAGGTTCCACAGCTTCTCGGCGCCCATTTTTGCAAGGGTGTGCTCAGGTTGAACCGAGCCACGCAGGCGGACGACGTCAGCAGCGGAGTAAGCGCGTGTAACGCCTTTCCAGCGCGGGTTTTCAGCCCAGTCTTTTTCGAGGGCTGCAATTTGCTGTTCGCGTGTCAGTGCCATGGAGATAAACCTCGTCGCGTCTTTATGAAAAGTTGTTCTGCGGTGGAAAATTCCTGCGCTCGCTGACCAGAAGCTTAGGTGGTCAAGTCGGATTCGGCGGGGTAGGCGACGGGATGAACGATGGGCTCGAGGGGAAGTGAGCAGGTAAGGGCGAACTGGCGGGCGTACTCCGGGCATCGTGGGCCTTTCATACGAACTACAGTGTGATGCCGGGTTACCTAGTTACGCTTCCGTCCCTCGGGACAACTTCGTTCCAGTCGACAACCTCGTCAAACACACCTTGTGGGCGGTACAGACACGAAGCGGTTCGCGGGGTAGGTGCGAACATCGCTTCGAAGGCCCTTGCCAGGGCCTCTGATTAGCGGGAGCGAGGCCATCATGCCTTCGCTTTTTTGCCTCGTCAAACGTTTTGTAGTGCTTTTTTTCAAGCACTACATCTTTCGTCTAATACGACTAATCAGTCAGTTTTCGGTGCTTTAGTCCATTGTCTCGACTTTGACCCGCAAGGTCATGTCATCCCGGCCCTGAGTAGAGTAGCTGCGGGTCTGGCTCTGTTTATCGGCCTGGGTTTCGCGATTCACACCGGCCAGGGTGATCCACTCGCCGAGACGCCCCGTGACAGTTGTGTCGGTGCTTTGCACGTTCACTACATCGGGACGTTCCTGGCTCATGCGGTCACGGTTGGTACTGATCGCCAAGTGAACGGTTTCACCGGTAACGCTGGCCGTGACGTAGAAACCCTGGGTGACGTTTCGGTATTGAGTCTGGCTGCTGTAATCGCCGTAGGAATTGCTCTGGCTGCTGGTGATCGGCACGCTCTGGCCGACCTGAATCAGCGCGGGCGCGCCTTCGCTGGCCTGGATCTGCTGAATGCCGCCATCGCGGCTGGCGGTGCTGTAATTGATGATTCTGGTTTGTTGATCGCCGGTGTTCTGCTGATTGTTTTCGTTGGTGTCGACGGTGATCAGCAGGCGTTTCGGCGCAGTATCCAGTTGCGACAGCAGGGCTTTGAGTTCCTGGATCTTGTCCGGCTCGGCCTTGACGATCAGTTGATTGCCATAGGCGCTGACCTGGCCGTCTCTGCCGATGAAGTCTTGCGCCATCGGCAGCATGTCGGCGCTGGTGCGGTACTTGAGGGGCACGATTTCTGTGGCTGCCATCACCGAAAGGCTGCAACCGAGCAGCAGGGTGGTGAGCAGGGTGCGTAGGGACATGTCCGTTATCTCCGCGTTCTAAAGGCTTGATATTGCCAGTTTGTCGGCCTCGGGTGGGGCAAGTTGAATCGTAGACAGCAAAACGCCCCGACATCGTTTGATGTCGGGGCGTTTTGTGTTGTGCTTTCGGGCCCCTTCGCGAGCAGGCTCGCTCCCACAGTTGGAATGCATTTCCCTGTGGGAGCGAGCCTGCTCGCGAAAGCCGCGCCGCGGGTTCAGGCCGAATGCCGAACCATATCCACATGCGGTATCCCTGCTTCCAGGAATTCCTCGCTGACCAGGCTGAAACCCAAACGCTCATAGAACGCAGTGGCCTGCACCTGGGCGCTGAGCATTTGCTGTTGCAAACCACGCGCTTCAGCTTCGGCGATCACCGCTTGCATCAGTGCATCACCGACCTTCATGCCGCGCCAGTCCTTCAGTACCGAAACCCGGCCGATGTGCCCATCGGGCAGCAGGCGAGCGGTACCAATCGGAAAGTCGCCTTCGAATGCCAGAAAATGCACCGCTGTAGCGTCGTCGGCATCCCACTCAAGCTCAGGCGGAACCGATTGCTCGGCGATGAACACCGTTTCACGAATGCGCCGGATCTCGGCGTTGTCCTTTTGCCAGTCTGCGACACGTACGCGAATCTTATTCATCGGCGAACCCCAGGCTCCCTTGCTTGACCAGTTCGCACAGCAGGCCGCGACCGTCTTCGTCGTTCAGCCACTCGCCGAGGTTATCGGTGTGCAAAGCGTCGGCGGCGCAGATCATTTTCAGCAGCTCGCGCAGTTTGCCCGGCAGATAACGGCTCTGGCCGCTGGCGAACAGCAGCAGGTCGTCATCGACTTCCGACCAGGCGAGGCGAGCGCTTGGGTTGCGAACCAGGATCGCGCCTTGCTCCAGTGCGCTGAGCACGTCGTCTTCGGCGAGGTCGTCCGGGCCGGTAACCAGTTCCGGGTAGCGCGGTTCGGTCATGTACTGGCCGAACCAGGTCAGCAGCAGGCGCTCGTCGCTCATGTGTTCGGCGAGCAGGCTTTTCAGGCGATCCAGCGCATCGTGTTGAATCTGATGCGGATCGGCTGCCGGCTGCGCATCGGCGTCGGTGTAGCGCTCTTCGTCAGTCAGGAACTGGCTGAGGAAGTCGGTGAAGTGGGTCAGCACTTCAGAGGCGCTCGGTGCGCGGAAGCCGACCGAGTAGGTCATGCATTCATCCACGGCCACGCCGCAGTGCGCCAGGCGTGGTGGCAGGTAGAGCATGTCGCCCGGTTCCAGCACCCATTCAGCGGTCTCTTCGAATTCGGCGAGGATGCGCAGGTCTGCGTGTTGCAGCAGCGGGCTCTCGGAATCGCACATCTGGCCGATTTTCCAGTTGCGCTTGCCGTGGCCTTGCAGCAGGAACACGTCGTAGTTGTCGAAGTGCGGACCAACGCTGCCACCTGGGGCGGCGTAGCTGATCATCACGTCGTCGACGCGCCAGCTCGGCAGGAAACGGAAGTTTTCCAGCAGTTCACTGACTTCCGGCACGAACTGGTCGACCGCTTGCACCAGCAGGGTCCACTCGGTTTCCGGCAATTTGCTGAATTCGTCTTCGGCGAATGGGCCACGGCGCAGTTCCCACGGACGCTCGCCGTGTTCGATCACCAGGCGCGATTCGATTTCTTCTTCCAGAGCTAGGCCGGCCAGCTCGTCGGCGTCGATCGGGCTTTCGAAGTCAGGAATCGCCTGACGAATCAGCAGCGGTTTTTTCTGCCAGTAGTCGCGCAGGAATTCGCGCGCCGTGAGACCGCCCAGAAGTTGAAGAGGAATATCGGAATTCATATGTAACCTATTGAAAAAAAGCACTTTTCAGACGGGAATAAAAACGCCCGGCGCGGCCGGGCGTCTCAAACGGTTCAAGCGGTCGATCAGATGCGTTTGGCTTGCGCTACAGCGTTGCCGATGTAGTTGGCCGGGGTCAGCAATTTCAGCTCGGCTTTCGCTTCGGCTGGCATGTCCAGGCCGTCGATGAAAGTCTGCAGCGCTTCAGGGCTGATGCCCTTGCCGCGCGTCAGTTCTTTCAGCTTCTCGTACGGGTTTTCAATGTTGTAGCGGCGCATCACGGTCTGGATCGGCTCGGCCAATACTTCCCAGCAAGCGTCGAGGTCCGCGGCAATCTTCTGCGCGTTCAGCTCAAGCTTGCTGATGCCTTTGAGGCTGGCTTCGTACGCGATCACGCTGTGGGCGAAGCCGACACCGAGGTTGCGCAGTACGGTGGAGTCGGTCAGGTCGCGCTGCCAGCGGGAGATTGGCAGTTTGCTCGCCAGGTGCTGGAACAGTGCGTTGGCGATGCCCAGATTGCCTTCGGAGTTTTCGAAGTCGATCGGGTTGACCTTGTGCGGCATGGTCGACGAACCGATTTCACCAGCGATGGTGCGCTGCTTGAAGTAACCCAGGGAGATGTAGCCCCAGATGTCGCGGTCGAAGTCGATCAGGATGGTGTTGAAGCGCGCAATGGCGTCGAACAGCTCGGCGATGTAGTCGTGCGGCTCGATCTGCGTGGTGTACGGGTTGAAACCCAGACCCAGTTCGTCTTCGATGAAGGCGCGGGCGTTTTCTTCCCAGTCGATCTGCGGGTAGGCCGACAGGTGGGCGTTGTAGTTGCCGACAGCGCCGTTAATCTTGCCCAGCAGCGGAACGGCAGCGACCTGAGCGATCTGACGCTCCAGACGGTAAACCACGTTTGCCAGCTCTTTACCCAGAGTGGTCGGCGAAGCCGGTTGACCGTGGGTGCGCGACAGCATTGGCACGTCAGCGAAACGGATGGCCAGTTCGCGGATGGCGTTGGCAGTCTGGCGCATCAGCGGCAGCATCACGTCGTCACGGCCTTCGCGCAGCATCAGGGCGTGGGACAGGTTGTTGATGTCTTCGCTGGTGCAGGCAAAGTGGATGAACTCACTGACCTTGGCCAGTTCCGGCAGCTTGGCCGCCTGCTCTTTGAGCAGGTATTCAATCGCCTTGACGTCGTGGTTGGTGGTGCGCTCGATCTCTTTGACGCGCTCGGCGTGCTCCAGAGCGAAATTTTCTGCCAGCTCGTTCAGGACAGCGTTGGCTTCGGCGGAGAACGCCGGCACTTCGCTGATGCCTGGGTGGGCGGCCAGGCGCTGGAGCCAGCGCACTTCAACCAGAACGCGGGCACGGATCAGGCCGTACTCGCTGAAAATCGGGCGCAGGGCCTGGGTTTTGCCGGCGTAGCGGCCGTCAACAGGGGAAACCGCAGTGAGCGAAGAAAGCTGCATGGGGTGTTCTCGGACAGTCGGGCAACGAAATGGGGCGCGTATCATACATGAAAAAATCCGCCGGTCCGTTGCCAACTGACCGGCGTATTACGCGTTACAGACTACAAAGCATTTATTGCGGGGCGATTTACTCGCTGCGCATCAGCGGATACAGCTCTTTGAGCAATTTGCGGCGGCTGATCACCAATTGCCAGCGATGTCCGCCGAGCTGTCGCCACAGGCGTGCCGAACGGATGCCGGCCAGCAGCAGGGCGCGAATTTTCGAGGCGTTGCTCGGTTGCTGCAGATTGCGCATGTCGCCGTGTACTTGAATGCGTTGGCGCAGGGTGCTCAGGGTGTCCTGATACAGCGCACCGCAGGCGGCAACCACGTTTTCGTGGGCCGGGCCGAAATGCTCGACCTGCGACTGGATCTGCGGCAGACGCTTGCCGATGGTGTCGAGCATGTCGTCGCGCTTGGCCAGTTGGCGTTCGAGGCCGAGCATCGACAGCGCATAACGCAAAGGTTCGCGCTGCAAAGTGCTAGGGTCACGTTCAAGGGCGCCGATCAGCGCGCGGTAACCCTCGCGCAGATTGAGGTCGTCGCCGCCATACACATCCAGCGTGTCTTTCGGGTCGCGCACCAGCAGGCTGCCGAGCATGCAGGTCAGGCCGGCTTCGCTGGTCTGGCCGGTCTTGGCGATCCGGTCGACCAGCACGGCGGCGAGAAACACGCCGCCCAATGCCGTCAGTTGCTCCTGAGTCGGGCTCATGCCTGGCCGCTCCACGGCTCGGCGACTTCGATCACGCCGCCACCGAGGCAGATCTCACCGTCATAGAACACCACGGATTGACCCGGGGTAACGGCGCGCTGCGGTTCGTCGAACACGGCGCGGTAGCCGGTGGCGGTTTGTTCCAGGATGCAGGCTTGATCGCTTTGGCGATAACGCACTTTGGCAGTCAAACGCAGTGGCTGGCTCAGATCGATCGGGTTGACCCAATAGATTTCCGAGGCGAGCAGGGCGCTGGAGAACAGCCACGGATGGTTGTTGCCCTGACCGACGATCAGCTCGTTGGTGTCCAGATCCTTGCGCAGCACGTACCAAGGCTCATCGCCAGCATCTTTCAAGCCGCCAATGCCCAGGCCCTGACGCTGACCGATGGTGTGATACATCAAGCCGTGGTGACGGCCGATGACTTCGCCTTCGGTGGTCTTGATCTCGCCCGGTTGTGCCGGCAGGTATTGCTTGAGGAAGTCGCTGAAACGACGCTCGCCGATGAAGCAGATCCCGGTGGAATCCTTCTTCTTGGCGGTCGCCAGTTCGTATTTCTCGGCAATTGCGCGGACTGCGGGCTTTTCCAGCTCACCGACCGGGAACAGGGTCTTGGCGATCTGTTCGCCGCCGACGGCGTGCAGGAAATAGCTCTGATCCTTGTTCGGATCGAGGCCCTTGAGCAGTTCGGTGCGGCCGTCGATGTCGCGGCGACGCACGTAGTGACCGGTGGCGATCAGGTCGGCGCCGAGCACCATGGCGTAATCAAGGAACGCCTTGAACTTGATTTCGCGGTTGCACAGGATGTCCGGGTTCGGCGTGCGACCGGCCTTGTATTCAGCGAGGAAGTGCTCGAACACGTTGTCCCAGTACTCGGCGGCGAAGTTGGCGGTGTGCAGCTTGATGCCGATCTTGTCGCAAACGGCCTGGGCATCGGCCAGGTCGTCCATGGCGGTGCAGTATTCCGTTCCGTCGTCTTCTTCCCAGTTCTTCATGAACAGGCCTTCCACTTCATAGCCCTGCTCGATCAGCAGAAGAGCGGAAACGGAAGAGTCCACGCCGCCGGACATGCCGACAATGACGCGCTTCTTGGATGTATCAGAAGGGGCTGGATCACGCATAGGGATTCAATGAGTGTCTTGAAAAAGGACGCGATTCTATCAGGCTCACGGCCTCAAGGCTAAAGAGAAGGGCGGATCAGTTCGAGGCTGAAGTGATTGCCGGCCAGATAGTCGTCAATGCAACGGATGATCAGCTCGCTGCGCCAGTTGTCGCGCTGGGCGATTAATTCCTCGCGGGTCAGCCACTTGGCGCCGACGATGCCGTCGTCCAGTTGATAATCCGGGTGGTGTTTCAGGGCTTTGGCGCTGAAGCACACGCGCTGGTAAGTCACGCCGTTGCTCGGGGCGGTGTACAGGTAAATGCCGACCACGCCGGTGGCTTCGACGTCCCAGCCGGTTTCTTCGAGGGTTTCGCGTACGGCGGCTTCGATCAGGGTTTCATTCGGGTCGAGATGGCCGGCGGGCTGGTTGAGCACATTGCGCCCGCCCTTGTGCTCTTCGACCATCAGGAAGCGGCCGTTGTCTTCGACGATGGTGGCGACGGTGATGTGGGGGAGCCAATCCATAAAACCTTCCTCAAATTTTGAATATTGAAATCCGATCCCTGTGGGAGCTGGCTTGCCAGCGATAGCGGTGGGTCAGTCGCCATTGATGTTGAATGATATGCCGCCATCGCTGGCAAGCCAGCTCCCACAGGGTTCTGTGGTGATTATAAATCCCGGAAACACAAACCCCGGCGCATTGGCCGGGGTTTGTGATGTTCCCTTTACAACCTTAAACCAGCGCAGCAATCGCCGCGTTGAGGGTTGCGCTTGGGCGCATGGCCTTGCTGATCAGCTCGGCGTCGGCGTGGTAGTAACCGCCGATGTCGACTGGCTTGCCCTGAACGGCGTTGAGCTCCGCAACGATGGTTGCTTCGTTCTCGGTCAGAGTCTTGGCCAGAGTCGTGAACTGCGCTTGCAGTGCAGCGTCTTCGGTCTGGGCAGCCAGGGCCTGAGCCCAGTACATCGCCAGATAGAAGTGGCTGCCGCGGTTGTCGATGTTGCCGACTTTGCGCGATGGCGACTTGTTGTTGTCGAGGAACTGGCCGGTAGCCTGGTCCAGAGTCTTGGACAGAACCAGTGCTTTCGGGTTGTTGTAGTTCACACCCAAATGCTCGAGGGACGCTGCCAGTGCGAGGAACTCGCCCAGCGAATCCCAGCGCAGGAAGTTCTCTTCAACCAGTTGCTGCACGTGCTTCGGAGCCGAACCGCCGGCGCCGGTTTCGAACAGGCCACCGCCGTTCATCAGCGGCACGATCGACAGCATCTTGGCGCTGGTGCCCAGTTCCATGATCGGGAACAGGTCGGTCAGGTAGTCGCGCAGTACGTTGCCGGTCACCGAGATGGTGTCCTTGCCGTCGCGGGTGCGCTGCAGGGTG
The DNA here is from genome assembly GCF_052567255.1 of Pseudomonas sp. McL0111. NCBI lineage: Bacteria > Pseudomonadati > Pseudomonadota > Gammaproteobacteria > Pseudomonadales > Pseudomonadaceae > Pseudomonas > Pseudomonas sp. McL0111. Next base: position 3,927,899 of record NZ_CP199585.1, read on the forward strand.
AACTTCATTGCATCGACCGGCGCCATGATCTGGATGTCCAGACCGGCAGTGTCGTGATCCTTCAGGTAAGCCTGAACTTTCTCGATCACTACGCCGTCGTGAGCGCGCATCGGGTCGAGCCAGAAGATCGCCGGAGTGCTGCTGGCGCGAGCACGGTTGACGGCCAGTTTGACCCAGTCCTGGATCGGCGCGTCTTTGGTCTGGCACATGCGGAAGATGTCGCCGGCTTCAACAGCCTGTTCCATCAGCAGGGTGCCTTTGCTGTCGGTCACGCGAACCACGCCGTCAGCCTTGATCTGGAAGGTCTTGTCGTGCGAGCCGTACTCTTCGGCTTTCTTCGCCATCAGACCAACGTTTGGCACGCTGCCCATGGTGGTCGGATCGAAAGCACCGTTGGCTTTGCAATCTTCGATCACAGCCTGATAGATGGTCGCGTAGCAACGATCCGGGATCACAGCCTTGGTGTCGTGCAGCTGGCCGTCGGTGCCCCACATTTTGCCGGAGTCACGGATCATGGCCGGCATCGAGGCGTCGACGATAACGTCGCTCGGCACGTGCAGGTTGGTGATGCCTTTGTCGGAGTTGACCATCGCCAGCGACGGACGAGCGGCGTAGACCGCTTGAATGTCAGCTTCGATCTGCGCTTGCTGCTCGGCCGGCAGGGCCTTGATGCGAGCGTACAGATCACCGATGCCGTTGTTCAGGTTGAAGCCGATCTGAGCCAGCACATCAGCGTGCTTGGTCAGTGCGTCTTTATAGAACTCGGCAACGATCTGGCCGAACATGATCGGGTCGGAGACCTTCATCATGGTGGCTTTCAAGTGAACCGACAGCAGCACGCCTTGAGCCTTGGCGCTTTCGATTTCAGTGGCGATGAACGAACGCAGGGCGTTCTTGCTCATCACGGCGCAGTCGAGGATCTCGCCAGCTTGTACGCTGGTTTTTTCTTTCAGAACGGTAGCGGTACCGTCCTTGGCGATCAGCTCGATTTTCACAGCGTCAGCGGCGTCGATCAGGGCAGCTTTTTCGCTACCGTAGAAATCGCCGGTGCTCATGTGCGCAACGTGGGATTTGGAATCTGTGGCCCAGGCGCCCATTTTGTGCGGGTGCTTGCGCGCATAGTTCTTGACCGACAGCGGAGCACGACGGTCGGAGTTGCCTTCGCGCAGAACCGGGTTCACGGCGCTGCCCTTGACCTTGTCGTAGCGTGCCTTGACGTCTTTGTCGGCGTCGCTGGTCACGGTTTCCGGGTAGTCCGGCAGGTTGAAGCCCTGGGCTTGCAGCTCTTTGATCGCGGCTTGCAGCTGTGGAGCCGAAGCGCTGATGTTCGGCAGCTTGATGATGTTGGCTTCAGGCGTAACGGCCAGGTCGCCCAGTTCGGCGAGGTGGTCGGCTACGGCTTTGTCACCCAGTTGCTCGGGGAAGCTGGCCAGAATGCGCGCTGCAAGAGAGATATCGCGGGTTTCCACGGCGATATCGGCCGAGGCGGTGTAAGCCTCGATGATCGGCAGCAGGGAATAGGTGGCGAGGGCTGGGGCTTCGTCGGTGAAGGTATAGATGATCTTCGAGCGGGTGGGCATATTCGGATTAACTCTCTCTTCTTTGCTAAAGCGTGCGCAGAAACTCGAGGGGCGCCGGGTAAGCGCGTTCGTTCAAAGTCATCCATGAACCGAATGTCGAGATTCTTCGCGGTGATGTTGGGTGCATCAGTAGAGCGTCAAGCAGTCAGGCTGCGGTAACAACCTTACCAATCAGGCGGAAAGTCTCTGTCTAGAGAGGTCGGCCGTTGTGACCCTGTGGTCAGCGGCGGGCATTATACATAGGTGGCTGGCAATCTGCCGATGGTTCATATGCAACGATTCTCGTCCATTGGTCTAAAGGTCGCAGGGCAGGGTGGGGCGTAGAGTCGTTGCGAATGCTTGAGTTTGGCGCTTTTCCCTTTGCTTTCAGGCTTGTAGGAATCGAGTTGTGCGCGGCGCCCGAACATGGGGTTTGCGTGTCCAATTAACTGGGTTACGCTCGAAGCAAGCCAGATGTTCAATCCAATCAATGGAGTTCAGCATGGGTTACAAGAAGATTCAGGTTCCAGCCGTCGGCGACAAAATCACCGTCAATGCAGACCATTCTCTCAATGTTCCTAATAACCCGATCATCCCTTTCATCGAAGGTGACGGGATTGGTGTCGATATCAGTCCGGTCATGATCAAGGTTGTCGATGCTGCTGTGAAGAAGGCTTACGGCGGCGAGCGCAAGATTTCCTGGATGGAGGTGTATGCCGGGGAGAAAGCGACTCAGGTTTACGATCAGGACACCTGGCTGCCTCAGGAAACCCTGGACGCAGTCAAGGATTACGTGGTTTCCATCAAGGGCCCGCTGACCACCCCGGTCGGTGGCGGCATCCGCTCGCTGAACGTGGCCCTGCGTCAACAACTCGACCTGTACGTCTGCCTGCGCCCGGTGCGCTGGTTCGAAGGCGTGCCGAGCCCGGTGAAAAAGCCTGGCGACGTCGACATGACAATCTTCCGCGAGAACTCCGAAGACATCTACGCCGGCATCGAGTGGAAGGCCGGTTCGCCGGAAGCCACCAAAGTCATCAAATTCCTTAAAGAAGAAATGGGCGTCACCAAGATCCGTTTCGACCAGAACTGCGGTATCGGCGTCAAGCCGGTGTCCCTCGAAGGCACCAAGCGTCTGGCGCGCAAGGCCCTGCAATACGTGGTCGATAACGACCGCGATTCGCTGACCATCGTGCACAAAGGCAACATCATGAAGTTCACCGAAGGTGCCTTCAAGGAATGGGCCTATGAAGTGGCGGCCGAAGAGTTCGGCGCGACGCTGCTCGACGGCGGTCCGTGGATGCAGTTCAAAAACCCGAAAACCGGCAAGAATGTCGTCGTCAAAGATGCCATCGCCGACGCCATGCTCCAGCAGATCCTGCTGCGCCCGGCCGAATACGATGTGATCGCGACCCTCAACCTCAATGGCGACTACCTCTCCGATGCTCTGGCGGCAGAAGTGGGCGGTATCGGTATTGCGCCGGGCGCCAACCTGTCCGACACCGTGGCGATGTTCGAAGCCACCCACGGTACCGCGCCGAAGTACGCCGGCAAGGACCAGGTCAACCCGGGTTCGCTGATTCTGTCGGCGGAAATGATGTTGCGTCACATGGGCTGGACCGAAGCGGCCGACCTGATCATCAAGGGCACCAACGGCGCGATTTCGGCCAAGACCGTGACCTATGACTTCGAACGTCTGATGGACGGCGCGAAGCTGGTCTCGTCGTCAGGTTTCGGCGATGCGCTGATCTCGCACATGTAAGTGAAATCGGCTGTAACAAAAGCGCCCGGCTCGAGTGATCGAGCCGGGCGCTTTTTTATGTCTGGTTAGTGCGGGTGGATCAGTTGGTAACCGTTTCTGAGCGGACAGAGGTCGCCGTGTGATCTTTCGCGGCCTCGGCAGCCTGAATTTTCACGGCATGCAGGCCTTTGGGGCCCTGAACTATGTCGAAACTGACCAGTTGTCCGGCCTTGAGGGTTTTGTAGCCCTCCATTTCGATCGCCGAGAAATGAGCGAAGAAATCAATCTCTTTGCCGTCCTCGCCGCGACCTTCGTGGGTGTCGGTATTGATGAAACCGAACCCCTTGGCGTTGTTGAACCACTTAACCTTGCCGACAGCCATGCTCAAATCCCTCTGCAACAGACTCCATCGCTGGAGTATCATCCAGGACATCCGCAATCTAATCCGTTAAAAGGATTGACTCCGCGGATCTTTTTTACCCACCGTGGGCTCTATTGTTTGTAACACCGTTTTCCCGATAGTCAAGGTGACCGGGCAGTCGGAGTTGAAAACGTGTGTAGCCGCCCCCACCACTGTATTTGCACAACTGACGAACCTTTCTTTCCATGCATGCAATCAGCCAGATTCGACTAACATTCAATCAGGATCGCCCGGTTCTCCAAAAGGAACATCCGGAGCACCACGACGACGATTCGGCGGGCGTTGCTGTTCAGGAAGCAAAGCCTGCGTTACAGGCGCCGCCGATGTACAAGGTGGTTTTGTTCAATGATGACTACACACCGATGGATTTCGTCGTCGAAGTGCTCGAGGTGTTTTTTAACCTGAATCGCGAGCTGGCGACCAAGGTCATGCTGGCCGTCCACACAGAAGGACGGGCAGTATGTGGAGTGTTTACCCGCGACATCGCCGAGACAAAGGCCATGCAGGTCAACCAGTACGCCAGGGAAAGCCAGCATCCGCTACTCTGTGAAATCGAGAAGGACGGTTAATCGCCGACCACTTGGGTATGAGGTGAAGCTATGTTAAACCGCGAGCTCGAAGTCACCCTCAATCTTGCCTTCAAGGAGGCTCGTTCGAAACGTCATGAATTCATGACCGTCGAACACCTGCTGCTGGCCCTATTGGACAATGAGGCTGCCGCCACCGTTTTGCGTGCCTGCGGCGCAAACCTCGACAAACTCAAGCACGACCTGCAGGAGTTCATCGACTCCACCACGCCATTGATCCCCGTCCATGACGAAGATCGCGAAACCCAGCCAACCCTGGGCTTTCAGCGTGTACTGCAACGTGCTGTCTTTCATGTACAGAGCTCGGGCAAACGCGAAGTAACCGGCGCCAACGTGCTGGTTGCAATCTTCAGTGAGCAAGAGAGTCAGGCAGTGTTTCTGCTGAAACAGCAGAGCGTTGCGCGCATCGATGTCGTCAACTACATCGCTCATGGCATCTCCAAGGTGCCGGGGCATGGCGATCACTCTGAAGGTGAACAAGATATGCAGGACGACGAGGGCGGTGAGTCTTCTTCTTCAGGCAATCCTCTGGATGCTTATGCCAGCAACCTCAACGAACTCGCACGCCAGGGTCGTATTGACCCGCTGGTCGGTCGCGAAATGGAAGTCGAGCGTGTCGCGCAGATTCTGGCGCGTCGTCGCAAGAACAATCCGTTGCTGGTAGGCGAGGCAGGCGTGGGTAAAACCGCGATTGCCGAAGGTCTGGCCAAGCGCATTGTCGACAACCAGGTGCCTGACCTGCTGGCCGGCAGCGTTGTGTATTCCCTTGATCTCGGCGCTCTGCTCGCGGGCACCAAGTATCGCGGTGATTTCGAGAAGCGCTTCAAGGCGCTGCTCAATGAACTGAAAAAACGTCCGCAAGCGATCCTGTTCATCGACGAAATCCACACCATTATTGGTGCCGGTGCTGCGTCTGGTGGCGTTATGGACGCTTCGAACCTGCTCAAGCCGCTGCTGTCGTCTGGCGACATTCGCTGCATCGGCTCGACCACGTTCCAGGAATTTCGCGGCATCTTCGAGAAGGATCGTGCGCTTGCACGGCGCTTCCAGAAGGTCGATGTCGTCGAGCCGTCGGTGGAAGACACCATCGGCATCCTGCGCGGCCTGAAAGGGCGTTTCGAACAGCATCACAACATCGAATACAGCGATGAGGCGTTGCGTGCGGCTGCTGAACTGGCCTCGCGTTACATCAATGACCGGCATATGCCGGACAAGGCCATCGACGTAATCGACGAGGCGGGTGCCTATCAGCGTCTGCAACCGGTCGAGAAGCGCGCCAAGCGCATCGAAGTGCCGCACGTTGAAGACATCGTGGCGAAGATTGCGCGGATTCCGCCGAAGCACGTCACCAGTTCCGACAAGGAGCTGCTGCGTAACCTTGAGCGCGATCTGAAGCTGACGGTGTTTGGTCAGGACGCGGCGATCGATTCGCTGTCGACTGCGATCAAGCTGTCTCGTGCCGGGCTGAAATCGCCTGACAAGCCTGTCGGTTCGTTCCTGTTCGCAGGGCCTACCGGTGTCGGTAAAACCGAGGCGGCGCGGCAACTGGCCAAGGCGTTGGGTATCGAACTGGTTCGCTTCGACATGTCCGAGTACATGGAGCGTCACACCGTATCGCGTCTGATCGGTGCGCCTCCAGGTTATGTCGGCTTTGATCAGGGCGGTCTGCTGACCGAGGCGATCACCAAGCAGCCACATTGCGTATTGCTGCTCGATGAAATCGAGAAGGCGCATCCGGAAGTCTTCAACCTGCTGTTGCAGGTGATGGACCATGGCACGCTGACCGACAACAACGGGCGCAAGGCGGATTTCCGCAATGTGATCGTGATCATGACCACCAACGCCGGTGCCGAAACGGCAGCTCGTGCTTCGATCGGTTTCACTCATCAGGATCACTCGTCTGATGCGATGGAAGTGATCAAGAAGAGCTTCACGCCGGAATTCCGTAACCGTCTGGACACCATTATCCAGTTTGGTCGCCTCAGTCATGAGGTTATCAAAAGTGTGGTGGACAAGTTCCTCACCGAACTTCAGGCGCAGCTGGAAGACAAGCGTGTGCTGCTTGAGGTGACTGACGCGGCGCGTAGCTGGCTGGCGGCCGGTGGTTACGATTCGGCGATGGGTGCGCGTCCGATGGCTCGTCTGATTCAGGACAAGATCAAGCGTCCGTTGGCGGAGGAAATTCTGTTTGGCGAGCTGGCCGAGCATGGCGGTGTGGTTCACATCGACATCAAGGATGGTGAGCTGACGTTTGACTTCGAGACTACCGCTGAGATGGCCTGACGGTCGGTTGTAAGCTCTAAAGGCGCCTTCGGGCGCCTTTTTTGTTGGCTGCGGTTTGGGGGTTTATCCGTTGCTGCGGTGATGGCGGCTTAGGGTTCCGCCCTTACGGCGGGTCACCTTTTCCAAACGCCGAAAAGGTAACCCAAAAGGCTTTACCCTGACGTTCGGCCCGCTCGCTGGAGCTCGGGGTTCCTTCGCTCCGGGTTTCATCCGGGGGCATCGCCTACGGTTTGCTTCGCTGCACCTCCTCTCGATGCATTTGGCTGCGCCAAACGGCGCTACGCGCCCACCCCCGGATAAATCCCTCCACTCAGCCTGCCGACGGGCCCTCAGATCAAAAGCTGCTGCCGAGCTAACGCTCATCCTGTTGAGTGGTGGTGGAGCGAAGCGGAATTTGGTGTTTGCTCAGTCCCTGTGGGAGCTGGCTTGCCAGCGATGGCGGCCTGACAGCCGACCAATTTCTAATTGAATGCACCCAATCCCCATGTAGGTGCTGCGGCACGCTGCGATCTTTTGATCCGGCTCTGGCTCTTGATGTGGTTTTTGATCTTCAGCCCCATCGGCAGGCCGAGCGTAGGTGTTCATCAGGGGCAGGCGCGCAGCGCCGTGCGGCGAAGCCGCATACATCGAGAGGAGGTGCAGCGCAGCAAACCGTAGGCGATGCCCCCTGATGGACGCCGTAGCGAGGGAACACTGAGCCTCAGCGAAGTGCCGTACGCCGGGGCCAAGCCTTTTGGGTTACCTTTTCGGCGTTTGGAAAAGGTGACTCGCTGTAAGAGCGAAACCGCCAGCGGCCGCTACCAAAAAAACGGATATACCCCCAAACCCCGAGAACCCAAAAAGCCCAAATCGCAGACAAACAAAAACGCCCGGCATAAGCCGGGCGTCTTGTATTGACTTGATTAACGAGCGCGGTAAGTAATGCGCCCTTTGCTCAAGTCATAGGGCGTCAGCTCGACGCGCACTTTGTCACCGGTAAGAATACGAATGTAGTTCTTGCGCATCTTGCCGGAAATATGCGCGGTTACGACGTGCCCATTTTCCAACTCCACACGAAACATGGTGTTGGGCAGGGTGTCGACGACAGTGCCTTCCATTTCGAAGCTGTCTTCTTTCGACATGCAGTAAAGCCCTCGGTATCCAATGAATGGCCCGGTGCAACTGCGCCAGGCAAAAGCGGCGTGCATTGTGCCCGAAAAATGGGGTTTAAGCCAAGGGGTTTACGGTTTGCGTTCAGTTCAGGACAACCCAGCGCTGATTAATCAGCAATTCGATGGGCCGATATTGCGTCTTGTAGTTCATCTTTTTGCAGTTCTTGATCCAGTAGCCGAGATACACGGCCTCCAGCCCCAGCCGCTGGGCCTCGCCGATCTGCCAGAGAATCGCGTAACGCCCAAGGCTGCGACGCTCTTCCTCGGGTTCATAGAAGGTGTAAACCGCCGATAAGCCGTTGGGCAGTAAATCCGTCACGGCGATGGCCAGCAACCGTCCGTCGAGACGGAATTCGTAGAAGCGCGAGAAGGGCAGATCGCGTACCAGAAACGTCGAGAATTGATCGCGGCTAGGAGGGTACATGTCGCCGTCGGCGTGGCGCTGTTCGATGTAGCGCTGGTACAGGTCGAAATATTCTTCGCTGAACGCCGGTTTGGTCGGGCGTACCTGCAAATCGGCATTGCGCTTGAAAATGCGTTTCTGCTGACGGTTGGGCAGGAACTGCGCCACCGGAATGCGCGCAGGCACGCACGCATTGCAATTCTGGCAATGAGGTCGATACAGATGATCGCCGCTGCGACGAAAGCCCATTTCCGACAGGTCTGCGTAGACATGCACATCCATGGGCTGGCTCGGGTCGAGAAACAGGGTCGTGGCCTGCTCCTCGGGCAGATAACTGCAGGAATGTGGCTGAGTGGCATAGAACTTCAAGCGCGCCAACTCGGTCATGATCAACCCTCGGGATAAGCTGGTGAATTAAGTGTAAGCCACGCGCGCAAAAGTCGCTCAGCAAACCCAGGTGGCGCGACCGGGTTGGTCCAGGTGCCGGGCCAGATAGCCTGCGAAATCGTCGCGGGAGATGGCGCGGGCGCCGAGACTGTGCAGATGATCGGTCGGCATCTGGCAGTCGATCAGCACAAAACCCGAGTCTTTCAGGTGTTGTACCAGCGTGGCGAAGCCGTATTTCGAGGCGTTGTCGGCGCGGCTGAACATCGACTCACCGAAAAACAGTTGCCCCATCGCCAACCCATACAGGCCGCCGACCAGTTCACCTTGATCCCAAACCTCGACGGAATGCGCGAAGCCGCGCCGATGCAGTTCGAGGTAGGCGTTCTGCATGGCTTCGGTGATCCACGTTCCGTCAGCGTAATCCCGTGGTGCGGCGCAGGCGCGAATGACCGCTTCGAAATCCTGATCGAAGGTCACCTGATAGCGTTCCTTGCGCAGCAACTTGCCGAGGCTGCGCGAGACGTGCAGTTCGTCGGGAAGTAACACGGTGCGCGGATCGGGCGACCACCAGAGGATCGGCTGGCCTTCGGAAAACCATGGGAAGCAGCCGTGACGATAAGCCTGAATCAAGCGATCGGCCGACAGGTCGCCGCCGGCAGCCAGCAATCCATTGGGCTCGCGCATGGCCTTTTCCAAAGGCGGGAAAGTCAGGGAATTACGTTGTAACCAAGTCAGCATGGCGTCCGGGCTTGCGAGAGGGGAGGGTAGTGGGCTGCAAAGCCCTGCGCCAAGTGTGCCGTTAAACGGCGCCGATGTCCTGCGTGGCGGTGGTGTCGTTGCAACTTGGGGTCGTTCGCGCGGTCGTAAGCGGGCTTCATGTTCAGGCGTGCGTCTGCTCCATTCAGCGCTTTTTCCGCGTTCATGGCGATGTTCATCAAATAGCCCTCATAAGCCTTTGTAACAAAACATAATGCATGCTCAAATTGAGCCGCAGCTTTTGCCCGGTTGACTATGCTGTGAAGCATGGCGTCAGATACGCAAACCCGTACAATGCCGGGCTGTAGCAGAATATTCGCCGTGCGCCGTGTTTATAAAAACCGGGGCGCAGTGTTAAAAGTAGTCTCAGTTGTGTCGTTCAACTTTTTTACCTGCCTGGATTGGGCAGTTTTTTATCGTCATTCAATAGATGGACGCGCCCCCGGCGCAGGAAAAGAAGCGTTTTGAAGAAATCCACCGCAGCACCAAAAACAGTCGTTCCGCTCTGGCGCCAACAGTTGCACTACCGGCTCAAGGAAGGTGCATTGATCGCCATTGGCGCCCTGTGCCTGTTCCTGATGATGGCCTTGCTGACCTATGGCAAGGACGACCCGGGCTGGAGCCACAACAGCAAGATCGACGACGTGCAGAACTTCGGCGGCCCGGCGGGCTCGTACAGCGCCGATATCCTGTTCATGGTGCTCGGTTATTTTGCGTACATCTTCCCGTTGCTGCTGGCGATCAAGGCCTATCAGATCTTCCGTCAACGCCACGAACCGTGGCAGTGGAGCGGCTGGCTGTTTTCCTGGCGCCTGATCGGGCTGGTGTTTCTGGTGCTGTCCGGCGCGGCGCTGGCGCATATCCATTTCCACGCAGCCACCGGTCTGCCGGCGGGTGCTGGCGGTGCGCTGGGCGAGAGCCTTGGCGATCTGGCGCGTAATGCGCTGAACATTCAGGGCAGCACGTTGCTGTTCATCGCGCTGTTCCTGTTCGGCCTGACGGTATTCACCGACCTGTCGTGGTTCAAGGTGATGGATGTCACCGGCAAGATCACGCTCGATCTGTTCGAATTGTTTCAGGGCGCACTCAACCGCTGGTGGTCGGCACGTACCGAGCGCAAGCAACTGGTCGCGCAACTGCGTGAAGTCGATGACCGCGTGCATGACGTGGTTGCTCCGACGGTCACGGACAAGCGTGAGCAGGCCAAGGTCAAGGAGCGTCTTATCGAGCGCGAACAGGCCCTGAGCAAGCACATGTCGGACCGCGAGAAGCAGGTACCGCCAGTGATTGCCCCGGCCCCGATCAAGGCGCCCGAGCCAAGCAAGCGCGTGCAGAAAGAGAAACAGGCGCCGTTGTTCGTCGACAGCGCGGTCGAAGGCACCTTGCCGCCGATCTCGATTCTCGATCCTGCGGAAAAGAAACAACTCAATTATTCGCCGGAATCCCTGGCTGCGGTCGGCCACTTGCTGGAGATCAAGCTCAAGGAATTCGGTGTCGAGGTCACGGTGGATTCGATCCATCCGGGCCCGGTGATTACCCGTTACGAAATCCAGCCAGCCGCTGGCGTCAAAGTCAGCCGTATCTCCAACCTTGCGAAGGATTTGGCACGTTCGCTGGCCGTGACCAGCGTGCGTGTGGTTGAAGTGATTCCGGGCAAGACCACCGTCGGTATCGAGATTCCCAACGAAGACCGGCAGATCGTGCGCTTCTCCGAAGTGCTGTCGACGCCCGAATACGACAACTTCAAGTCGCCGGTTACCCTGGCACTGGGTCACGACATCGGCGGTAAACCGGTCATCACTGACCTGGCGAAGATGCCGCACCTGTTGGTGGCGGGTACCACCGGTTCCGGTAAGTCGGTCGGTGTGAACGCGATGATCCTGTCTATCCTGTTCAAGTCCGGCCCGGAAGACGCCAAGCTGATCATGATCGACCCGAAGATGCTGGAACTGTCGATCTACGAAGGCATTCCGCACCTGCTGTGCCCGGTGGTTACCGACATGAAGGACGCCGCCAACGCCCTGCGCTGGAGCGTCGCCGAGATGGAGCGCCGCTACAAACTGATGGCGAAGATGGGCGTGCGTAACCTGTCCGGCTTCAACGCCAAGGTCAAGGAAGCCCAGGATGCCGGCGAGCCACTGAGCGATCCGCTGTACAAGCGCGAAAGCATTCACGACGAAGCGCCGCTGCTGACCAAGCTGCCGACCATCGTCGTGGTGGTGGATGAGTTCGCCGACATGATGATGATCGTCGGCAAGAAGGTTGAAGAACTGATCGCCCGTATCGCGCAGAAGGCGCGTGCGGCGGGTATTCACTTGATCCTCGCAACCCAGCGGCCATCGGTGGACGTGATCACCGGTCTGATCAAGGCCAACATCCCGACGCGTATGGCGTTCCAGGTATCGAGCAAGATCGACTCCCGGACCATCATCGATCAGGGCGGCGCTGAACAACTGCTTGGCCACGGTGACATGCTCTACATGCCACCGGGCACCAGCCTGCCGATCCGGGTCCACGGCGCGTTCGTCTCCGACGAGGAAGTACACCGCGTGGTCGAGGCATGGAAACTGCGCGGTGCGCCGGAATACAACGACGACATCCTCAACGGTGTCGAAGAGGCGGGCAGCGGTTTTGAAGGCAGCAGTGGCGGCGACGGCGATGATGCCGAAACTGACGCGCTGTATGACGAAGCCGTGCAGTTCGTGCTCGAAAGCCGTCGTGCATCGATTTCCGCTGTGCAGCGCAAGCTGAAGATCGGTTACAACCGCGCTGCACGGATGATCGAGTCCATGGAAATGGCCGGGGTCGTCACATCAATGAACACCAACGGTTCGCGTGAAGTTCTGGCCCCGGGCCCGGTACGCGACTGACACGAATGCTCCGGACGGTGCAATGACGCGCCGTCCGTTCTCCCCATGGATATTCAAGAGGACTCCCATGCGTCTTATCCGCATGCTGTTGCCGGTTCTGGCACTGACCACTTTTACTGCTCACGCCGATGACAAGGACGTGGCTCGTCTGACCCAATTGCTTGAAACGTCCAAGACCCTGACCGCGAATTTTTCGCAGTTGACCCTCGACGGCAGCGGCACCCAGTTGCAGGAGACCCGTGGTGAAATGGCGCTGCAGCGTCCGGGCCTGTTCTACTGGCACACCGAAGCACCGAACGAACAGACCATGGTTTCCGACGGCAAGAAAGTCACGCTGTGGGACCCGGATCTGGAGCAGGCAACCATCAAGAACCTTGATGTACGTCTGACTCAAACCCCGGCTCTGCTGTTGTCCGGCGACGTATCGAAGATCAACCAGAGCTTCGATATCTCGGCAAAAGAGGCGGGCGGGGTGATCGATTTCACGCTCAAGCCAAAGACCAAAGACACCCTGTTCGACAGCCTGCGCCTGTCGTTCCGCAACGGTCTGGTCAATGACATGCAACTGATCGACAGCGTCGGCCAGCGCACCAACATCCTGTTCACCGGGGTGAAGGCCAACGAAGCAGTCCCGGCTTCGAAGTTCAAGTTCGACATCCCCAAGGGGGCGGACGTGATCCAGGAATAAACTGTATCGCCCTTTGGTCGGGGGAGCTTTTGTGGCGAGGGGATTTATCCCCGTTGGGCTGCGAAGCGGCCCCGTAAGCGGCGACTGCTTCGCAGTCGAACGGGGATAAATCCCCTCGCCACAAGGGTTCCACCGGGGTTCAGAAAATCAGAGGTTTCAACGGTACGTGATGGATCTGTTTCGCAGTGCACCGATTGCCCAGCCACTGGCCGCGCGTTTGCGCGCAGCCAATCTGGACGAGTACGTCGGTCAGGAGCATCTGCTCGCTCGCGGCAAACCTCTGCGTGAGGCGCTGGAGCAGGGCGCGCTGCATTCGATGATCTTCTGGGGGCCACCGGGCGTCGGCAAAACCACACTGGCGCGGTTGCTGGCGGAAGTCTCTGATGCGCACTTCGAAACAGTTTCGGCGGTACTCGCCGGGGTCAAAGAGATCCGTCAGGCCGTTGAGATCGCTAAGCAGCAAGCCGGCCAGTACGGCAAACGCACCATTCTGTTCGTCGATGAAGTGCACCGCTTCAACAAGTCGCAGCAGGATGCATTTCTGCCGTACGTTGAAGACGGCACGCTGATCTTTATCGGCGCAACCACCGAAAACCCTTCGTTTGAACTGAACAACGCCCTGTTGTCGAGGGCCCGCGTCTACGTGCTGAAAAGCCTCGACGAAGTGGCGCTGCGCAAACTGGTGCATCGCGCGCTCACCGAAGAGCGCGGGCTGGGCAAACGCAATCTGACCCTCAGCGATGAAGGTTTTCAGATGCTGTTGTCCGCCGCTGACGGTGATGGTCGGCGCCTGCTCAATCTGCTGGAAAACGCCTCGGATCTGGCCGAAGACAACAGCGAAATCGGCACCGACCTGCTGCAAAGCTTGCTCGGTGACACCCGTCGGCGTTTCGACAAGGGCGGCGAAGCGTTCTACGACCAGATATCGGCGCTGCACAAATCGGTGCGTGGCTCCAATCCCGATGGCGCGTTGTACTGGTTTGCACGAATGATCGACGGTGGCTGCGATCCGCTGTACCTGGCTCGGCGTGTGGTGCGCATGGCCAGCGAAGACATCGGTAACGCCGATCCTCGCGCACTCAGCCTGTGCCTGGCCGCATGGGAAGTGCAGGAACGCCTCGGCAGCCCGGAAGGTGAGTTGGCGGTGGCCCAGGCCATCACTTATCTGGCTTGCGCGCCGAAAAGCAACGCGGTGTACATGGGCTTCAAAACCGCTTTGCGCGCCGCAGCCGAACATGGCTCGCTGGAAGTGCCGCTGCACCTGCGCAATGCGCCAACGAAACTGATGAAGCAGTTGGGTTACGGCGACGAATACCGTTACGCCCACGACGAACCGGACGCTTATGCCGCTGGCGAAGACTATTTCCCGGAAGAGCTCGACCCGATCCCGTTCTATCAACCGGTGCCGCGAGGCCTGGAGTTGAAGATCGGCGAGAAGCTCAATCACCTCGCTCAACTCGATCGTTTGAGCCCTCGGCAGCGGAGAAAATAGTGCTTCCATTGATACTTGCAGTCTCCGCAGGCGGGGTTGCCGGCACATTGTTGCGCTTCGGCACGGCCAATTGGGTCAACGCCAATTGGCCGCGGCACTTCTATACCGCGACGCTGGCCGTTAATATCGTGGGCTGTCTGTTGATTGGCGTGTTGTACGGCCTGTTTTTGATACGCCCGGAGGTGCCACTTGAGGTGCGTGCCGGGTTGATGGTTGGCTTCCTCGGGGGGCTGACGACTTTTTCATCCTTTTCACTGGATACGGTGCGCTTGCTGGAAAGCGGGCAAGTGCCGCTGGCCCTGGGCTATGCGGCGATCAGCGTATTCGGCGGGCTGCTCGCGACGTGGGCTGGCCTGTCTTTGACCAAACTTTGATAACGAGAAACCGACATGCTCGATTCCAAACTGTTACGTAGCAACCTTCAGGACGTAGCGGACCGCCTGGCTTCCCGTGGCTATGCCCTGGATGTTGCGCGCATCGAAGCGCTGGAAGAACAGCGCAAGACCGTCCAGACCCGCACCGAAGCACTGCAGGCTGAGCGTAATGCGCGTTCCAAATCCATCGGCCAGGCCAAGCAGCGCGGCGAAGACATCGCGCCGCTGATGGCGGACGTCGAGCGCATGGCGGGCGAGCTGAGTGCCGGTAAAGTCGAGCTGGACGCGATCCAGACCGATCTGGATTCGATCCTGCTCGGCATCCCGAACCTGCCGCACGAGTCGGTACCGGTCGGTAAAGACGAAGACGATAACGTCGAAGTGCGCCGCTGGGGCACGCCGACTGCTTTCGATTTCGAAGTGAAAGACCACGTAGCCCTGGGCGAGAAGTTCGGCTGGCTGGACTTTGAAACCGCCGCCAAGCTGTCCGGTGCACGTTTCGCCCTGTTGCGTGGCCCGATTGCCCGTCTGCACCGCGCTCTGGCGCAGTTCATGATCAACCTGCACGTCAACGAGCATGGCTACGAAGAGGCTTATACGCCTTATCTGGTTCAGGCCCCGGCGCTGCAAGGCACCGGTCAACTGCCGAAGTTCGAAGAGGACCTGTTCAAAATCGCTCGCGAAGGCGAAGCGGATCTGTACCTGATCCCGACCGCTGAAGTGTCGCTGACCAACATTGTTGCTGGCGAAATCGTCGATTCGAAACTGCTGCCGATCAAGTTCGTTGCTCACACCCCGTGCTTCCGCAGCGAAGCCGGCGCGTCAGGTCGTGACACTCGCGGCATGATCCGTCAGCACCAGTTCGACAAGGTTGAAATGGTCCAGATCGTTGAGCCGTCGACCTCGATGGAAGCGCTGGAAGGCCTGACCGCCAACGCTGAAAAAGTCCTGCAACTGCTTGGTCTGCCTTACCGCACCCTGGCACTGTGCACTGGCGATATGGGCTTCAGCGCGGTCAAGACTTACGACCTTGAAGTGTGGATTCCGAGCCAGGACAAGTACCGCGAAATCTCGTCGTGCTCCAACTGTGGCGACTTCCAGTCCCGCCGTATGCAAGCGCGTTTCCGCAATCCGGAAACCGGCAAGCCTGAACTGGTGCATACCTTGAATGGCTCTGGCCTGGCGGTCGGTCGTACCCTCGTTGCCGTGCTGGAAAACTACCAGCAGGCCGACGGTTCGATTCGCGTGCCGGACGTGCTGAAGCCGTACATGGGTGGCCTTGAGGTCATCGGCTAAATGAAATATCTGCCGCTGTTTCACAACCTGCGCGGCAGTCGTGTGTTGGTCGTCGGAGGGGGGGAAATTGCCTTGCGCAAATCCCGCCTGCTGGCCGATGCCGGTGCGCTGCTGCGGGTAGTCGCACCCGAGATCGAACCGCAACTGCGCGAACTGGTCGATGCCAGCGGCGGCGAGTGCCTGCTGCGCGGGTACGCCGAAACGGATCTGGACGGTTGCGGGCTGATCATTGCCGCGACTGATGACGAACAGTTGAACGCGCAAGTCTCCAGCGATGCCCATCGGCGTTGCGTGCCGGTCAACGTGGTCGATGCGCCTGCGCTGTGCAGCGTGATCTTCCCGGCGATTGTCGATCGTTCGCCGTTGATCATTGCGGTGTCCAGCGGCGGCGATGCGCCGGTGCTGGCACGCTTGATTCGCGCCAAGATCGAAACCTGGATTCCGTCGACTTACGGTCAACTGGCGGGTCTGGCCGCACGTTTCCGCGATCAGGTCAAAGGCTTGTTCCCGGATGTGCAGCAGCGGCGCGGTTTC
This sequence comes from Pseudomonas sp. McL0111, assembly GCF_052567255.1. Taxonomy (NCBI): domain Bacteria; kingdom Pseudomonadati; phylum Pseudomonadota; class Gammaproteobacteria; order Pseudomonadales; family Pseudomonadaceae; genus Pseudomonas; species Pseudomonas sp. McL0111. Next base: position 3,944,438 of record NZ_CP199585.1, read on the forward strand.
TGGGAAGACGTTTTCCAGGGCCCGATTGCCGACCGGCAACTGGCCGGGCAGGGCGCCGAGGCTGAACGCCTGTTACAGGCGAAAATCGACGGCGAAGCGACCGTGACTACTGGCGAGGTTTATCTTGTAGGTGCGGGGCCGGGCGATCCTGATCTGCTGACCTTCAAAGCCTTGCGTCTGATGCAACAGGCTGACGTGGTGCTCTACGACCGTCTGGTCGCGCCGGCAATTCTCGAATTGTGCCGTCGTGATGCCGAGCGCGTTTATGTCGGCAAGCGTCGCGCAGATCATGCGGTGCCGCAGGATCAGATCAACCAGCAACTGGTCGATCTGGCCAAGGCCGGCAAACGTGTGGTGCGCCTGAAGGGCGGTGATCCGTTCATCTTCGGCCGTGGTGGCGAAGAGATCGAAGAGCTGGCAGCACACGGGATTCCGTTCCAGGTGGTGCCGGGTATCACGGCGGCCAGTGGTTGCGCGGCGTACGCCGGGATTCCGCTGACCCATCGCGATTACGCGCAGTCAGTACGCTTTGTCACCGGGCATTTGAAGGACGGTTCCACCGATCTGCCTTGGGCCGACCTCGTCGCCCCGGCGCAGACGCTGGTGTTCTACATGGGCCTGGTGGGCCTGCCGATCATCTGTGAACAGTTGATCAAACACGGTCGCGGTGCTGATACCCCGGCGGCGTTGATCCAGCAGGGCACCACGGTCAATCAGCGAGTCTTTACTGGCACGCTGGCTGACTTGCCAAAAATGGTCGCGGAGCATGAAGTGCATGCGCCGACACTGGTTATCGTTGGTGAAGTGGTGCAACTGCGCGAGAAACTGGCGTGGTTCGAAGGGGCTCAGGCGCAGGTCTGAGACCGAGTCGCCTCATTCGCGAGCAAGCTCGCTCCCACACTGGATCTGCGTCGTTCACAAATCCAATGTGGGAGCGAGCTTGCTCGCGAAGAGGCCCTCAAAGCACCGTACTCTTCGGATCAGCCCCGGCGCCAAACCCCTTTCCCGCTCAACCGCGCACGGTCATGCACCACGGTGAAATCCTGCTCCGGCCCCTTGGGCACAATCCCCGTCGGATTGATGGTCTTGTGGCTGCCATAGTAATGGTGCTTGATGTGTTGAAAGTCCACCGTCTCGCCAATCCCCGGCCACTGATACAACTCGCGTAGCCAGTTCGACAGGTTCGGGTAATCGGCAATCCTCCGCAGGTTGCACTTGAAGTGCCCGTGATACACCGCGTCGAAACGAATGATCGTGGTGAACAACCGGATGTCCGCTTCCGTCAGGTATTCCCCGGTCAGATAACGATTGGCGCCCAGCACCCGTTCAAGGTGATCCAGTTCGGCAAACACCTCATCGAACGCTTCTTCGTAAGCCTGTTGCGACGTGGCAAAGCCTGCGCGGTAGACACCGTTGTTCACGGCCGGATAGATCCGCTCGTTCAGCGCATCGATCTCACCGCGCAGCGGTGCCGGGTAGAAGTCCAGATCATTGCCGGTCAGTGCATCGAAGGCGCTGTTGAACATGCGGATGATCTCCGCCGATTCGTTGCTGACGATGCGATTTTGCTGTTTGTCCCAGAGCACCGGCACGGTGACGCGGCCGGTGTAGTCGGCGGTATCGGCGGTGTAGCGCTGATGCATGAATTCAAAATTATCGAGTTTGTCGCCGGTCGAGCCGAAGGCCTTGTCGAACGTCCAGCCGTTTTCCTGCATCAGCCAACTGACCACGGAAACATCGATCAGGCTTTCCAGTCCCTTGAGTTTGCGCAGGATCAGCGTGCGGTGCGCCCATGGACAGGCGAGGGACACGTAGAGGTGATAGCGCCCGGCCTCGGCAGCAAAACCGCCTTCACCGCTCGGCCCGGGTTGGCCGTCAGCGGTGACCCAGTTGCGTCGTTTTGCCTGTTCGCGCTCGAACGCACCGTCCTTGCTGCTTTCGTACCACTTGTCCTGCCAGCGGCCATCGACTAATAAACCCATGATCAAGACTCCAGAAACCAATAAGCGTTGGAGTCGAGTCTATTCCGCTGAGTTCGAACAAAAAGCGCAAAGATCGGGCGTGAATGATCGGCTAAATCGATTTGTTCCGTGCTGCCCAGTAGTTTTCGGCGGTGGTGAAGGCTTGAACCCGATCTTGACCGAGACCGCGCAGCGCCAGCGCCATGGTCGAAATCAGCGCCATTTGTGGATAGCTGTCGACCACGTCGCCACGCCACACCGCTTTGAGGTGTTCAACGTCCAGCGAGGCCGGTTTTACGTGGCGTTGCGCCGACAGTTGCGGCCATTCCTCGTCCCAGCTTTCGCCACCCGTGGTGCCATACAAATGGCTGTCGGCATCCGGGTTGATCTCGATTTCGCCGCCGTCGCCCTTGACTACAATCGCCGTGTCGCCGAGCAAGCCGCTGGCATCGCGATGCACTGCCTGATAACCCGGGTGGAAAATACTTTGCAGTCCGCAACGAGCGCCCAATGGATTGAGAATCCGCGCCAGCGAGTGAATCGGCGAGCGCAGGCCGAGGGTGTTGCGCAGGTCGATCATCTTTTGCAGTTGCGGCGCCCAGTCCATCAGCGGCATGAACGCCAGACCACCGTTGTCCAGTGCGCTACCGACCTGCTGCCAGTTGCGGCACAACGGAATATTCAATTCGCCAAGCAATTGCTCGCTGTACAGACGCCCGGCGGTGTGAGCGCCGCCGCCGTGCATGAAGATGCGCACGCCGTTCTGCGCCAGGCATTTGGCCGCCAGCAGATACCACGGCAGATGGCGCTTTTTGCCGGCGTAAGTTGGCCAGTCCAGATCGACATTCAATGGCGGCGCTTGCAAGCGTTCGCGCAGCGCTTCGGTGAAACCGGCCATTTCCTCGGCGCTTTCTTCCTTGTGCCGCAGCAACATCAGGAATGCGCCGAGCTGGGTCTCTTCGACTTTATCGTCGAGCACCATGCCCATCGCCTCGCGAGCTTCTTCACGGGTCAAGTCGCGGGCGCCGCGCTTGCCTTTGCCGAGGATTCGCACGAATTGGGCGAACGGGTGTTCGGCAGGCGTTTCGAGGGTCAGCGCTGGATAGTCGGTCATAAGCAATTCGTCGGTTTGGGCAGGCCCGCCAGTTTCGCGGCGAGTTTGGCGGGGGTGCCTTTGAACAGTCGGTTCAGGTGCAGGCTGTTGCCTTTGTCCGGGCCAAGTTTCAGCGCGGTGTATTTGATCAGCGGGCGCGTAGCCGGGGACAGCTGGAACTCAGCGTAGAAGCTGCGCAGCAGTTCGAGGATTTCCCAGTGTTCGGGACTCAACTCGATTTCTTCGGCGGCGGCGAGGGCGCTGGCGACGTCGTGCGACCAGTCGCTCAAGTCAACCAGAAAGCCATCCTTGTCCAGTTCGATGGTGCGTGCGCCGACGGTGATGGAATTCATAGCCAGCTGTTGACCTTGTCATGGTGGATCGACAGTTCGACGAAGGCCGGGTAATCGATGGCTTCGGCCCAGTCCGGAACATCGATGGCGCGGGCCTGCGCGTCTTCGGCGAGGGCGAACAGTTTCACCCGGCGCTGGTTCAGCGTATCGAACGGCGCAGTGCCCGGTTGCAAGGCGTACACGGCGTCGCCGGATAACAGCAAGGCGTCGGCGGCGCCGATCAAGCGCAGGCAACTGCTCAGGCGATCATCGCCAAACGGGGAATGAGACAACACATGCAAAGTCGACATCAGAGGGTCATCACCTGGTCGTAACGGTCAATAAGGGCGGTGATTTGTTCGGCGTCGAGCGCCTGCGCTTCGTCCAGCGAAACATCGTGCAGGCCACGCAAGCCGGCGCTGTCGGCGCAATAGAACAGCTCTTCAACGCCAAACATCGGCAGCGCTTGCAGGTTGGCGCTGAGATCTTTCTGTTGCACAGCATTGGCGTTTTGCCCGGCAGCCAATTGCAGCACGCCGTCGTCGAGAAACAGCAGGCCAATCGGCAGATCGAAGGCACCACCGGCCAGCACGATGTCCAGCGCTTCACGGGCGCCGGGGCCAGACCATGGTGATTGGCGACTGATGATCAACAAGGATTTGGCCATGTCATGCGCCTCCAAAACAGATCAGACGGTCGGCGTCTTGTACCGCGTCATGCAATTGCCCCAGACCGGACAACTCCCACGGCGCGCTGACAGCAACCGCGTCGCGCTGATAGCGCTTGGCTTCTTCGTCATTGAGTACGCCGCGGCGCAGGGCAGCGGCGATGCACACCACGCCGTCCAGTTGCTGTTCGGTGACGAAGGTGCGCCATTGCTTGGGCAAGTCCAGCTCATCCTGCGGCGTGACCACGGCATCGGAGGCGTTATAAACGCCGTCCTGATAGAAAAACAGCCGGACAATCTCATGCCCCCCAGCCAGTGCAGCCTGCGCGAACAGCAGGGCACGGCGCGAGGAGGGCGCATGGGCGGAGGAAAACACGGCAATGGCGAACTTCATGACGGACTCGATCAGCAAAACTGCGGCCATGATAAAGCTTTATCGGCGAGGCGGCGAAGTCGATATTGCCCACACGGCCTCATCGCCAGCAGGCTGGCTCCCACATTGACCGCTGCCGATCACAACTTCCCAGTGGCAGCTAGCCTGCTAGCGATGGCGGCAGGGGGGATGTCACAGGAAACCTCAGCGCGGCATATAGCCGAGCTGCCAGCGCCGGGGGATGCTCAGCGACAACAGCGCCACCACGCCCGCCAGCAAACCGCTGACGAACAGTGCCCTGAGTCCCAGATGATGCTCCAGCACCGCGCCGATGATGGCGCCGATGAACATCCCGCTCCAAGGCACCAGTTGCACCCGCCAGCCATTGCGCCGTTCGCCCAGCAGCCATCGGCCCAATCCGCGACCAAACCGTGATAACGCGCCGGTCACGTAAGTCAGTCCGACCGGCAGACCGTTCACTTCCTCCACCGCCGCGTTGAGCATGCCCATGGCGATGATCGCCGCCAGCAGCGCCGGTAGCTGCGTGTCATACGGCCAGGCGGCCGCTGCGCAGAGCAGGGTGGCGATGCACAACATCAACGGCAGTGCCCGTCGTCCGCCGAGCCGCCCAATGACGATGCCCAAAGCGTTGCCGACGATAAAGGTGAAAATCAGGATCACCAGCCGCAAGATCAGCCCGAGATTGCCATCGCTGATCGCCACCGCCAGTCGCGTGGTATTACCACTCATGAACGAGACGAAATCGCCGCTGGCCATGAAACCGATGGCGTCGGTCATTCCCGCCAGTACCGACAGGCTGGCAACCAGCGCGAGCCCGATCCGGCCGCGCCACTTCTGCGTGTGCAGGTGGCCGGGGCTGGCGCGATGGCTCGAAGCAGAAGGCAACATCGGCGAAGGTCTCCTTGAAGGGCGTTTACGGCTCTATGCCATATAAATCGCAATATTCCTGCCAGTCCATGCCGGCCATTTCCGCGACTTCGCGGTGCACCTCCAGACGCTGCGCCTGATACTCCTCGGGCGTTGCGACGGTGAGCTTCAACGTCAACTCCCAGGCAAACAGTTTCTGATTTTCAGCCTCGGCTTCGAAGGCTTCGTCCAGGCGTTCCTGACGGTATTGCGCCTGGGTTTCACCTTTGGCCTGGGCCAGCAGCGGGTTGAGATGGTCGAGGGTTTCGCGCAGTTCGGGACGTGCGTCGAGAAACAGCTGCAGGGCGTGTTCGTGTCGGTGGTCGGTGGCCGCCATATGTGCTCCTTGTGAGGCTGATGACCTTAGGGTGCCAAAGCGCCCCGTGCCTGTCGCGCTATAAATCCAGTAAAGCAGAACGATTCTTCTGGCTGCGGTGATACAGTCCGCTTTTTTCTGAATGAGCGAATGCAATGCGAATTCTGATGGTAGCGCTGGCAGCGACTGTGCTGGCCGGTTGCGCGGGTTCGGTAATGAACGATGCTCGCACCAAAAGCCCCTACAAAACCCTGACCTCGGACAAGCCCGAGAACGTCGTGGCGCAGTGCGTGCAATTCGCCTGGCAGGACGAGGCGGTGTTCGGGGTTGATGCGGGTGCGTATCTGCAGCCGGGCAAGAAGGGTGGTTCGACGGTTTACACGCGTTCGGCGGAATCGTTTGTCGATGTGGACGCTGGCGCCTCGGGTACGGTTTTGAGCTATTACGCGCAGAAGGACGACTTCTTCGCCAAGCGCCGGTTGGCGGCGTTGGCGACCTGTTTGTGAACAATCAACTTTTGCGTTGATTGATCGGTCGTCTTCGCGAGCAAGCTCGCTCCCACAGTTGTTGTGTTGGAACACGATCGGTGTTCAACCTGGATCCCTGTGGGAGCGGGCTTGCCCGCGATGAGGCCGGCTCAGTCAATCCATCAAGCGCTTTTGGAAAAAGTGCCGCTTGTGCCCCGGCGGATAATCGACAATCTCCCCGAACTCGCTGTACCCAAGCTTCTTGTAAAACTCCGGCGCCTGAAAATCGAAGGTGTCGAGCCAGATGCCTATGCAGCCCTTGTTCCTGGCGAACTCCTCGGCCATGTGCATCAGTTTCGAGCCAACGCCATGGCCCCGTCCCGCTTCCGGCACGGACAGCAACTCAATAAACAACCACTGATAAAACACCCGGCCATACAGCCCGCCGAGGATCGCGTCGTGCTCATCACGCACCAGCAGCGCAACCGGCTCAGGCGTTGTCGCGCCAGCCTTGGCCGCGTTATGGGCGCGCAGGGGCGCGAGAATGGCTTGGCGTTGTTCTTCCGTGGGGTTTTGCGACAGCTCGATACGCAAAGTCATGGCGACATCCTTATGGCGGTGAGCCCGCAGCCTATCGCGCCTCGGGGATTTCTACCAATCCTGTCTAGATGAGGTGGAACCGCTGCTTGTACGCCGGGGTCTAGCCTTTACAGCGTCATTTCAAACGCTAGCCGTCGAGGACTCCCCATGAACATTTTCGAAGCCCTGCGCGAAAGCCATGACCGCCAGCGCAGCTATGCCAAAACCCTGATCGAAACCAGCGGCGATACCCCTGAAAGGGTTGAGGCCTACAAGCAGCTCAAGGCCGAGCTTCAGGCCCATGAAACCGCTGAAGAACGCCATTTCTACATCCCGCTGATGGAGTTCGACAACGGCGTCGATCTCAGCCGCCACGCTATTTCCGAGCACCATGAGATGGACGAAATGATGGAAGAGCTGGATGAAACCGAGATGTCGAGCCCGGCATGGCTGGTCACCGCGAAGAAACTGTCGGACAAGGTGCATCACCATCTCAAGGAAGAAGAGCAGAAGTTCTTCCAGATGGCTGGCAAGTTGCTCGACGAAAAGCAGAAAGAGCAGCTCGCCGGACAATACGAAAAGGAGTTCAAGTCGCAGTTGTCGTGAGCGGCGAATGCGAGTTTTCGTACCTTTGGGCTGTACTCCTTTTGCCATAGGTGGGGTAAGAGTCGGCGCAATATACTGTGTTTATATCCAGTGTATTCGGCGTTTTGCTGGAGCAATCGGAGAGCCCTGCGACAAATCCGCCGATGGACAAAAAAATCACCTCCGTTAGCTTGAATGCCTCTCCTCGGGAAGGAGAGTTCTTAAATCAACGGAGTGAAAAACATGAATCAACCACAAGCTCAAACCCAACTGCGACACGGTCGTGTCACGTCTCCATCCAGCCGCGGTGCGGTGGCTATCGAGCAAGGATTGCTTGGTGCCTGGCAGGTCAACGAAATGGAAGGCGGCAAGAATTTTCCGGCACTGACTGCTGGCCCGTTTCCTGCCCCGTACGGCTCCGACAGTGACAGCGTCACGCCGCCTGCCGATGGCTTCATCCTCAGCGGCGGCAAGACCGACGCCCGTGATTGCGTGAACTTCACGGCTACCGAGATGAGCCAGAAATTGGGTCGTCCATTCACCTGGCCGCTGCTCAATGTCGAGCCAGGCCAGACGTTCAAAGTCGAATGGAACTACACCGCGCCGCACACCACTCGTGGTTATCGCTGGCTGATTACCAAGGATGGCTGGGACCCGCAGCAGCGCATCACTCGTGCACAACTTGAGGCGAAGCCGTTCGCCGAGGACTTCTACACTCAGGTGCCGTACTACAGCTATCCGAATGAATTGAAGGCCAAGGTCAATCACGAAGTGAAACTACCGGCGGGCAAAAAAGGTCATCACGTTATCGTGCTGATGTGGATCGTCGCCAACACCGGCAACGCCTTCTACCAGGCATTCGACGTGGACTTCAAATAAGTCCGTAACGCTGAACCCACACGTTCTGAAGGATTAGAACATGTCTAAAATCGACTTTACCTTGATGCAAAATCTGGCAGCCGATGCTGCCTCGCTGATGCCGAGCCTCGTCGGCAAGAAGATCCTCATGGGTTTCTGGCACAACTGGCCAGCAGGGCCGAGTGACGGATACCAACGGGGTCAATTCGCCAATGTCTCCCTGGAGAATGTGCCCACGGAATACAACGTGGTTGCCGTCGCCTTCATGAAGGGCAGCGGGATTCCGACCTTCAAACCGTTCAACGTTTCCGACGCCGAGTTTCGCCGTCAAGTCGGCGTGCTGAACAGTCAGGGACGAGCGGTGCTGATTTCCCTCGGTGGCGCCGATGCGCACATCGAATTGCGCAGCGGTCAGGAGCAACCGCTGGCCAGCGAGATCATCCGTCTGGTGGAAACCTACGGCTTCGATGGGCTGGACATCGATCTTGAACAGAGCGCGATTGACTTCGCTGCCAACAAGACCGTACTGCCGGCCGCGCTGAAACTGGTCAAGGATCACTACGCAGGCCAGGGCAAGCACTTCATCATCAGCATGGCCCCGGAGTTTCCGTATCTGACCACAAACGGTAAATACGTTGGTTACTTGCAGGCACTCGAAGGCTACTACGACTTCATCGCTCCGCAGTTTTATAACCAGGGTGGCGATGGGGTCTGGGTGCCAGAGGCCAACAACGGCGCAGGTGCGTGGATCGCGCAGAATAACGACGCGCTGAAAGAGGACTTCCTCTACTACCTGACCGAAAGTCTGGTGACCGGCACCCGTGGATTCATCAAAATTGCCGCCGACAAGTTTGTCATCGGCCTGCCAGCCAACATCGATGCAGCCGCCACTGGCTACGTGATCGACAAAACCGTCGTGGGCAACGTGCTCAAGCGTCTGGCAATCAAAGGACTGCCGATCAAGGGCCTGATGACCTGGTCGGTAAACTGGGACAACGGCACCAGCAAGGATCGTGTGCCGTATAACTGGGAGTTCAGTCGGCGTTATGGGTCGCTGATCCATGGCGCGGCTTCAGCCACGAAGGAAACGGCTGATGCGCTATCGAACGTTGCTCGTTAGCTGAAAATAAAGAAGCCCGGTAGCGCTGCCGGGCTTTTTTTATGGACGTAATTATTCGACCATGGGCGTCCATTGATGAGAAGGATCGAACGTCATGCCCAACACCGCCGAGCGGGTCAACATCGTCGAAACCCAAGTGTTGTCCCACGACTGGTATCTGCTGAAGAAGATTACCTTCGACTACTTGCGCAATAACGGCGAATGGCAACGTCAGAGCCGCGAGGTCTACGACCGGGGCAATGGTGCGGCGATTCTGTTGTTCAACCGCGAAAAACGCAGCGTGGTGCTGACTCGACAATTTCGTCTGCCGGTCTTCGTCAACGGCCATGATGGACTGTTGATCGAGGTGGCGGCGGGGCTGCTGGAAGGTGCCGCACCGGAACAACGAATTCGCGACGAGGCCGAAGAAGAAACCGGCTACCGCGTGCATGACGTGAAGAAAGTATTCGAGGCTTACATGAGCCCCGGCTCGGTGACCGAGAAGCTGCATTTCTTTATTGCCGAATACGACTCTGCGTCGAAGGTCGGCGCTGGCGGCGGTCTGGAAGAAGAGACTGAAGAACTGGAAGTGCTGGAGTGGTCTTTCGATGAGGCCTTGGCGGCGTTCCATCGCGGCGAGATCTGCGATGCCAAGACCATCATGCTGTTGCAATATGCGGCGATGAATAACCTGTTCGCGGCCTGAAACCGCTCTTTGTGGCGAGGGAGCTTGCTCCCGCTCCAGTGCGCAGCGCTGGCAAAAATATTGGGGCCGCTACGCAGCCCAGCGGGAGCAAGCTCCCTCGCCACAATCCTTACTCGCAGGTCACTCAAACAGATCGCCTGTTTTACCCGCGACTGACCATTGCCCACCCTCCAGCGTCAACAACCGTTCCTTCGCCTCAAGCCCCCCGGCGAATCCAGTCAACTTCCCCGACGCACCAATCACCCGATGACACGGCGCGATAATCGAAATCGGATTCCGCCCATTCGCTGCACCCACTGCCCGCACCGCGCTCGGGTTACCGATCTGCTCGGCAATCTGGCTATAGGTTCGGGTCTCGCCAAACGGAATGGTCAGCAACGCCGCCCAGACCTTTTTCTGAAACTCGGTACCGACAAAATCCAGCTCCACATCGAAGCAGTCACGGCTGCCGGCAAAATATTCTGCAAGTTGCCGAGCCGTTTTCACCAGAACCGGATTGTCTGGCGCCTCAGTCATCGGCCCGAGACGCACTCGCCCCGGTTTGTCGTTTTCCCAGAGGATGGCCGCCAGTCGTGAGCCGTTCGCGACCAGCTTCAACTCGCCGACGGGCGAGGGCAGGGTGATGAAGGTGAAAGACATGCAGGCGAACTCCGGATCAGGACAGCAATGGCGCCCAGCATACTGCCTGACCGAGGAGGCGCAATACGCAAACGGAGCCATACTGCTGGTTGCTCTTGAAGCGCTCCCTCTGTTGTTCACAGACCCTAAAAACAAAAAAGAGACCGACTCATGAAGTACGAACCTTTAGCCAAATCGCTGATAGCGACCTCCCTGGCACTCAGCTGTCTGATGGCCCACGCCGCGTCGGTGGCGTCGGTCGCCGCCGAAAACGGCATGGTGGTTACCGCTCAACATCTGGCCACGCACGTCGGTGTCGATGTGTTGAAAAGCGGTGGCAACGCAGTGGATGCGGCGGTCGCGGTGGGGTATGCGCTGGCGGTGGTTTATCCCGCAGCGGGCAACCTTGGCGGTGGCGGTTTCATGACCATTCAGTTGGCCGACGGGCGCAAGACGTTCCTCGACTTCCGCGAAAAAGCCCCGTTGGCGGCGACAGCCAATATGTATCTCGACAAGGACGGCAACGTCGTCCCGGACCTGAGCACTCGCGGGCATCTGGCGGTCGGCATCCCCGGCACCGTGTCGGGCATGGAGCTGGCGCTGACCAAGTACGGCACCAAACCGCGCAAGGAAATGATTGCCCCGGCGATCAAACTGGCGGAAGAAGGGTTTGAGCTGCAACAGGGCGACGTCGATCTGCTCGACTACGCCACCGATGTGTTCAAAAAGGACATGCGCGACTCTGGTTCGATCTTCCTGCACAACGGCGAGCCGATGCAGGTCGGGCAAAAACTGGTGCAGAAAGATCTCGGCAAAACCCTGCGGACGATTTCCGAGAAGGGCACTGACGGCTTCTATAAAGGCTGGGTAGCCGACGCCATCGTCACGTCGAGCCAGGCCAACAAAGGCATCATCACTCAGGCCGACCTCGACAAATACAAGACCCGCGAGCTGGCCCCGGTGGAGTGCGACTATCGTGGTTACCACGTGGTCTCGGCGCCGCCGCCAAGCTCCGGCGGTGTGGTGATCTGCCAGATCATGAACATTCTTGAAGGTTATCCGATGAAGGATCTGGGCTTCCATTCGGCCCAGGGCATGCACTACCAGATCGAAGCGATGCGCCACGCTTATGTGGATCGCAACAGCTACCTCGGCGATCCGGATTTCGTGAAAAACCCTATCGAGCACCTGCTCGACAAGAACTACGCGACCAAGCTGCGCGACGCGATTCAGCCGCAGAAGGCCGGTGTTTCGGCTGAACTGAAACCCGGTGTGGCGCCGCATGAAGGCAGCAACACCACCCACTATTCGATTGTCGACAAGTGGGGCAACGCAGTCTCGGTGACTTACACCCTCAACGACTGGTTCGGTGCGGGTGTGATGGCGAGCAAAACCGGGGTGATTCTCAACGACGAGATGGATGACTTCACCTCCAAGGTCGGCGTGCCGAACATGTACGGTCTGGTGCAGGGCGAGGCCAACGCCATCGCTCCGGGCAAGGCGCCGCTGTCGTCGATGAGCCCGACCATTGTCACCAAGGACGGTAAAGTGGTGATGGTGGTCGGCACGCCGGGTGGCAGCCGCATCATCACCGCGACGCTGCTGACCATGCTCAACGTCATCGACTACGGCATGGGCTTGCAGGAAGCGGTTGATGCGCCGCGCTTCCACCAGCAGTGGATGCCTGAGCAGACCAACCTCGAAGATTACGCCGCCAGTCCAGACACGAAGAAAATCCTCGAGAGCTGGGGCCACAAGTTTGCCGGGCCGCAAGATGCCAACCACATCGCGGCGATTCTGGTCGGCGCGCCATCACTGGGTGGCAAACCGGTCGGTAAAAACCGCTTCTACGGCGCCAACGATCCACGGCGCAACACAGGGTTGTCACTGGGTTACTGAGAGGCGTAAATAGGGGGCGGACTCGCGTCCGTCCCTGTCTCAAGTTCCGATCAAGGAAGACACACCATGGCCACCGCACTGCTGATCATCGACGTACAGCGCGCCCTCTGCTCGGGCGAATACGAGTGCTACGACATCCCCCGCGTAATCAACACCATCAACCACCTCAGCGCCCGCGCCCGCATGGCCGGAGTGCCGGTGGTGCTGATTCAGCACGAAGAAAAGGACAGCCCGCTGGCACACGGTGCTGAAGGCTGGCAACTGGCCGAAGGCCTGGAAACCTCGGAAAAAGACCTGCGCGTACGCAAAACCACCCCGGATTCGTTCTACCAGACCAACCTGCAAAAACTGCTGCCCAAGGAAGATTTCGATTCGCTGGTGATCTGTGGTCTGCAAACCGACTACTGCGTCAACGCCACCGTGCGCCAAGCCCATCAACTGGGCTACGACGTGGTGCTGGCAGCAAATGCACATTCCACCCTCGACAACGGCAACATGTCAGCCGAAGACATCATCGCCGAACACAACAAGGATTTGGCCCACCTGACCGGCGCCATGGCCCGTATCGACGTCAAACCCGCCGCTGACATCATTTTCTGAAAGCCCGGTAAACCCTGTGGGAGCGGGCTTGCCCGCGAAGGCTTAGGCACATCCGGCATCAACGTGACCTGACACTACGTCTTCGCGAGCAAGCTCGCTCCCACAGGGATTTGTTGCGCCCCAAAAATGGTGGGCGCATGCATAATGCCGCCGTCTGAAGAATGGAATCTGTCGATGCTCGCGTTCAATCTCCGCTATGCCTTGTTACTGACATCCCTGGTATTTATCCCGGTCGTTCACGCCAGCAGCTTCGATTGCGCCAGCGCTGCCAGCAAGACTGAAAAAACCATCTGTAGCGATTCTTATATTTCTGATCTTGATAAGAAACTGGGTGTTCTATGGCGTCCGACTTTGGCCAAAGTCGCTGATCCGAAAGCGTTGAAGGCCGACCAGCGAGGATGGCTAAAAAACCGCAATCAATGCGCCGAGGATGTTCCGTGTCTGCGTCGCGAGTATTTGATGCGGCTCAAGGCGCTTGAATACATGGTCAAGCCGTTCAGTTGGGATGCCACCTGGCAGATTATTCCCTGGGGCGTATCCTCCGGGGCCACGTTGCAAACAAAGCGCATCGACGCCGACCACATATCTTTCGATATATCGGCGGTGGCCGGCGCCAACTCGGGCGATATGGACGGTATTGCCACCATTGTTGGCACCGAAGCTCATTACAGCGGAACAGGTTGTTCGCTGAGGTTCAGTGCGTTCAATGGTTTGCTGGACGTTGCGCAAGACGGCTCCGATCCAGCTTGCGGCGGTGGGATGGGGGTCTACTACGGCGGACGTTATGTTGCGTCGGAACAATCACAGTCAATCGACTACGATCTGCTCAGCCTTGGCGTGGCACGAACTCAGCAGGAAGATGAACTGCTACATGCGCTGCTCAAGGATGATTACCAGACATTGCTGCAAAACAGCGGATCAATGGCGTCGGGCGATGCCTCCAGCGATATTCCGAATGCTCAAGTCGATGAATTCTGGCTGCGCGGCTTGGCCAGTAGCAACGCGGGGATTCTGATGCGCGCACCGGAAGGCAGACTGTGGCTGGTGTTGCTGGTTTTAGATGATCAGCGCGAATCCCGCGCTCGCTACTACACCAACGTGCCGGAATGGAAAAAACGAGTACCCAATGCATTGCTCGCCTGGCACAAACGAATATCGGGCGACCAGACTTTGCCACTGGACCTCATGCCCTGAGCTTGCAAAACCCGGTGGCGAGGGGATTTATCCCCGTTGGGCTGCACAGCAGCCCCGACCGCCCTCAAGTCGCAAACAAAACCCCGCGAATCTCCCCAACCCTCTGCGCCATTACCCCCTCCAGCACCAGCCGCGTAATCGTATCCGCTGCCGTCTGATAATCCTCATCCTGCGGTTCCTCACGGCCGGTGATGCGGCCCATTTGCCAGCCGATATTGGTGTAGGTGCGGGTGGCCGACCAGATAAACAGCATCAGATGTTCAGGATCAACCGGCGCCAGCAGGCCACGGTCGATCCAGCTGCGCAGGCAGTCGACGTTGCGTCGGGCTTCGGCGTGCAGAAGGTCGCGGCATTCGTCGGGCAACTGGCGGCCGCCGAGCAGCAGTTCGCCGCTGAATACCTTGGCGATGGCCGGGTGCTCGCGAGCGATACGGATACGGGCGGCGACGTAGGCGCGCAGGCCGATCAGCGGATCGTCGCTTTCGCGCAGCACGGCGGAAGCTTCCAGCAGCGGTTCGACAAACCCCAGCAACACTTTGCCGTAGAGGTTTTCCTTGGTCTGGAAGTAGTAATACAGGTTGGCCTTGGGCACCCCGGCACGGGCCGCGATGTCGCGGGTCTGGGTGGCGTCGAAGCCGTTGGCAGCGAATTCTTCGCTGGCGGCGGCAAGGATCAACTGCTCGTTGCGTACTCGGATGGCGCTCATGGATACACGGAATTGATGGACGGCATGGACAGGTTCTGGCGATTTCGGTTTCGCAATATACAAAACTATATAGCGGTCAGGCCAGCTTACTCGACGGACAGCGCTATGCTGGGTCGATCATTTAAAGGAACGAGGCAGGGATATGACGATTAAGGCACTGCGGGCCGACGCGACCCATCTGGATGCGGTGGCGCAGTTATTCGACGCATACAGAGGGTTTTATCAGCAACCGTCGAACCTTGAGCAATCGCGGGCGTTCATTGCCGAGCGCATGGCCAACAGCGAATCGGCGATTTTTCTCGCCCAGGATGAACGTGGTGAGGCACTGGGTTTTGTGCAGTTGTACCCGACGTTTTCCTCGATCGATGCCCACCGTACCTGGCTGCTCAGTGATCTGTTCACCGCCCAAGTCGCCCGTGGCCGGGGCGTCGGCAGACTGCTGATGAATACAGCGCGGGATTTTGCTGTGGAAACCGGCGCGAAGGGTCTGATGCTGGAAACCGCGACCGATAACTTCACCGCTCAGGGTTTGTACGAGTCGCTCGGTTATGTGCGGGATACGGGTTACTACACCTACCTGCTCGATTTGCGGCAGGGTTGATCCGCCTCAGCCGTGTTGAGCGAGCAAGCGTTCAATCTGCCCCAACTCCCAGGTACTGAGCAAACTCACCGGATCGGTGCCGTAGTTTTGCCAGCTGTCGAGCGCACCTTCGCGTCCATCGGGGCAGCGAGCGGACTCGCAGTGATGCAACCGTCCACCTTCAAAATCCAGTACCAGACACCAGCCTTCAATATCGACCGCGACCAGTCCCGCTCCGGCAGGCGTTTCGCTCAATCTGAGCGCCAGCACCCCCAGCGCAGCATCGCGCAAGGGCTGACAAACCTCGCGAGCAGTGAGAAGTGGCGGCATGTTCGAACTCAATGGGCAGGAAAGACCGCGCAAGCATAGAGCGCAGGCACGTTGATGTCAGCGATGACTGGCCCGATCCCGAACAATTCCGTAACATTCGCCACCCTCTTTTTCCGCGAAAAACAGCGACCACTCCCGTCGGTCGCCAGTCAGGTAAACCATGAAAGCTAAACGTCTGCGCGCCGATGTCCTGGCCGGACTCACCACCTCTTTTGCCCTGTTGCCCGAGTGCATTGCGTTCGCACTGGTGGCCCACCTCAACCCGCTGATGGGCCTGTATGGCGCCTTCATCATTTGTACGCTGACGGCATTGTTCGGCGGTCGGCCGGGAATGGTCTCCGGCGCGGCGGGTTCGATGGCGGTGGTCATCGTCGCGCTGGTGGTGCAGCACGGCGTGCAGTATTTGCTGGCGACGGTGTTGCTTGGCGGTTTGATCATGATGGCGTTCGGGCTGTTGCGGCTGGGCAAACTGGTGCGGATGGTGCCGCATTCGGTGATGCTCGGCTTCGTCAACGGTCTGGCGATCATCATTGCGCTGGCGCAACTGGAGCACTTCAAGTCCGGTGAACACTGGCTCAGCGGCACGCCGTTGTACCTGATGACCGGGCTGGTGCTGCTGACCATGGCCATCGTTTACATCCTCCCGCGTCTGACCCGCGCCGTGCCGCCAGCCTTGGTGGCAATCCTTGGCGTCGGGCTGCTGGTCTACCTGTTCGGCTTGCCGACTCGTACCCTCGGGGACATGGCGCACATCGCCGGTGGTCTGCCGACGTTCGCACTGCCGGATATCCCGTGGAACCTGGAGACTCTGCGCATCATCGCGCCGTACGCGATTTTGATGGCGCTGGTTGGCCTGCTGGAAACCCTGCTGACCCTCAACCTCACCGACGAAATCACCGAGAGCCGTGGTTATCCGGATCGCGAGTGCGTGGCGCTGGGCGCGGCGAACGTGGTGTCGGGTGCGTTTGGCGGCATGGGCGGTTGCGCGATGATCGGGCAGACCGTGATCAACCTCAGTTCCGGTGGGCGCGGACGTACGTCCGGCGTGGTGGCGGGGGTGTTGATTCTGCTGTTCATTCTGTTTCTGTCGCCGCTGATCGAGCGCATTCCGCTGGCGGCGCTGGTGGGTGTGATGTTTGTGGTGTCGCAGCAGACTTTCGCCTGGGCTTCGTTGCGCGTGCTGAACAAAGTACCGCTCAACGATGTGCTGGTGATCATTGCCGTGACCACGATTACCGTGTTCACCGATCTGGCGACGGCGGTGCTGTGCGGCATCATCATCGCCGCGTTGAACTTCGCCTGGCAGCAGGCTCGCGAACTGTACGCCGACGAACATCTGGAGGCTGACGGCAGCAAACTCTATCGCCTGCATGGCACATTGTTTTTTGCCTCGACCGCGCCGTTCCTCAATCAATTTGATCCGGCCAATGACCCGGCGCGGGTGACGATTGATTGTCGGCATCTGAGCTTTGTCGATTACTCGGCGATTGCTGCGCTGAAAACCTTGCGCGAGCGCTATGAAAAGGCTGGCAAGGATTTGCAGGTTTTCCACTTGTCCGAGCGCTGCAAGAAGCTGCTCAAACGCGCCGGGGTCGAGCACGCCTGAAGACTTGGGTGATCCCGCCAGATTTAATGAATCAACAGAAATACCTGTGGGAGCTGGCTTGCCAGCGATGGCGTCAGGTCAGCCAGCATCAATGTCGGATGTACCGGCCTCATCGCTGGCAAACCAGCTCCCACAGGGGGTTTGTGTTTTGGTCGGCGGTTAGATGGCCGGGAAGTCGATGTCGGTCAGGGCAGTGTTGTTCAGGTAGTTGGTCAGGGTCTGCACCGCGACCAGCGCAATCACTTCGATAATTTTTGTGTCATCGATTCCGGCAGCACGGGCTGCGGCGATCTGCTCATCACTCAAGTGACCACGACTTTCAGTCAACTGATAGGCGAGGGCGGCGTAGGCGTTCAGTTCGCCCTGACGCGCGGCCACGATGTTCTGCGCTGAAAGTCCGGACTTGCTCGCGAACAAAGTGTGCGCCGCCAGGCAGTAATCGCAACCGTTGACCTGCGAAGTGGCGAGGTACACCGCCTCTTTTTCCTTGGCGCTCAGCGAGGTCTTGCCGAGGGTCGCGGAGGCTTGCACGTAGGTATCGAGCGCCACGGGCGCCTTGGCCAGCGTTGCAAACAGGTTGGGCAGGAAACCGATTTTCTTTTGTACACCTTCAAGCACCGGGCGAGTGGTTTCGGTAGCGTTGGCGAGGCTGATTGCGCTGATGCGGCTCATGTTGACTCTCCAGAATCCCGGTGCGTTGTGCGCCGGGGATGGAGGTCATCTTATTCAGCGTGACTGGTGCTTTGGATGCATATCGTCGAGGATATGCGACAGATCGTCCAGAATCGTACTCGGGAGTTGCCCATGGATCGCCTTTCCACGCTGCTCAGCCATTTCGGCGTCAATGCCGGAACCTTTCATAGCGGCACCTTCTGCGGCGTCAACGTCCATGAGGGCGAGCCGTGCGGGCATGTGCATCTGTTGCAGGCGGGTGAGTTGTTGCTCAAGCCGGGCACTGAGCGCGAGATCCGTCTGGACGAGCCGTCGCTGATTTTCTTTCCCAGACCCTTTGCCCACCGAATGTTCGCCGACGAGGCGATGGACACCAAAGTGGTGTGCGCAACGCTGACGTTCGACGGCGGCTCGGGCAATGCCTTGGCGGCGGCGCTGCCGGATTATCTGGTGCTGAAACTGACTGAAATTCCGGAACTCGGCCCTACTCTCGAATGGCTGTTCAAGGAAGCGCTTGAGGGACATTGCGGGCATATGGCGGTCTTGGATCGGTTGTTCGAGTTGCTGGTCATTCTGCTGTTGCGCCACCTCATCAGCCGTCGCGAACAACAACCGGGGATGATCGCCGGGCTGGCCGATCCACGCTTGTCCCGCGCCTTGAACCTGATGCATGAGCAGCCGGCCACGCCGTGGAGCGTGGCCGAACTGGCGGCTGCCGCGAACCTGTCGCGGGCCGGGTTTGCCGAGCTATTTCGTCGGGTGGTGGGCCAGTCGCCCGCCGATTATCTGGTGAGTTGGCGGGTCAGCCTGGCGCAGAAGCGTCTGCGCGAAGGCAAGCCAATTGCGTTGATTGCCGAGGAGGTCGGTTACGAAAGTCCTTCGGCACTGGCCCGGGCGTTTCGCCGCAAGACCGGGCTCAGCCCGCGCGAGTGGAAGGCTGGCGAGGCTTGAACTTCATTTGGCGAACTTCTTCGCGCCCGCCACACACAGAATCACTCCCAGCGTCACCGCGAGCATGCCAAGGCTGACCTGCTCGTGCAGCAACGTCGCCGCCAGCGCCAGGCCGAAAAACGGTTGCAGCAGCTGCAACTGTCCAACCGCCGCGATTCCGCCCTGGGCCAGTCCGCGATACCAGAACACAAAACCGATCAGCATGCTGAACAACGAAACATAGGCCAGACTCAGCCACGCCGGAAGGCTGATGCCGCTGAACGTGGCGGGCGCCAGCCACAGACTCGACAACGCCATCACCGGCAAAGACAACACCAGCGCCCAGCAGATCACCTGCCAGCCACCTAAGGTTCGCGACAGTTTTGCACCTTCGGCATAACCAAGACCGCAGGCGACAATCGCCGCCAGCATCAGCAAATCACCGGTAGGCGAGGCGGTCAGACCTCGGGACATCGCGAAGCCGACCACGAGCGCACTGCCCAGCACCGAGAAGATCCAGAACACCGGGCGCGGGCGCTCACCGCCACGCAGCACAGCGAAAATCGCCGTCGCCAGCGGCAGCAATCCTACAAACACAATCGAATGGGCTGACGTCACGTGTTGCAGCGCCAGCGCGGTCAGCAACGGAAACCCCAGCACCACGCCCATGGCGACAATCAACAACGACAGCCACTGATCGCGTGCCGGTCGGCGCTCGCGAAAAAGCCACAACAGGCATAGCGCCAGCACCCCGGCTATGGCGGCGCGGGCGACCGTGAGAAACACCGGATCGAACTCCAGCACCGCCAGGCGCGTTGCCGGCAGCGAACCGCTGAAGATCAGCACGCCGATGAAACCGTTGATCCAGCCACTGGTTTTTTCCAGTGCCGGGTGAGGCAGGTGCGAGGTTCGTTCCATGTGCGATCACGCTCGAAAGTGGGGTTGCGTCGGTTGAATCCTATGACTGAGAATCAGCACAATCAAAAAATCGTCATGGATACAGTCGACATGCCGCGCTCCCGTTACAAGACGCTGGTTGATGCTTACGCGGCGGACATCCGTTCGGGGCTGTTGTCGCCCGGGACTCGGTTACCCACGCATCGACAATTGGCCGCCCGCGAAGGGTTGGCGCTGGTCACCGCTTCGCGGGTGTATGCGGAGCTGGAGGCGATGGGACTGGTCAGCGGTGAGTCCGGACGTGGCACTTTTGTTCGGGAGACTTCGCTGTCGCCGGGGCAGGGCATCGATCAGAAAGATGTCGCGGTCGGTATGATCGATCTGAATTTCAACTATCCGTCATTACCCGGTCAGGCTGATTTGTTACGCACCGCGTTGCGCCAGTTGGCATTGTCCGGCGATCTGGAGGCTCTGCTGCGTTACCAGCCGCACGCCGGTCGCGCCCATGAGCGGGCATCTGTCGCCAAACACCTGAAAACCCGTGGGGTAAGCGTTGATGCCGAGCAAGTGCTGATCGTCAACGGTGCCCAGCAGGGCCTCGCGGTGACGATGATGGCGCTGCTCAAACCCGGTGATGTGATCGCGGCGGATGCGCTGACTTATTCGGGTTTCAAAGTGCTGGCCGAAGCGCTGCATCTAGAGGTGGTGGCGATTCCTGTCACCGAGCACGGGCCGGATCTCCAAGCGCTGGAAAAACTTTGCCGCCAGCGCTCGGTGCGGGCCATCTACTGCATGCCGACGCTGCACAATCCGCTGGGCTGGGTGACGCCAATCGAGCAGCGCGAGCAATTGGTGGCGATTGCCCGCAAGCATGATCTGACGATCATCGAAGACGCGGCCTACGCCTTTCTGGTCGAAAACCCACCGCGTCCGCTGATCGATCTGGCACCGGAGCGCACGGTTTATGTGTCGGGTATTTCGAAGAGCATCGCCACCGGTCTGCGCGTCGGTTTTATCGCAGCGCCCGCGCAAACCGTGCCGGCGCTGGAACGGATCATCCGCGCCACCACCTGGAACACTCCCGGCGTGATGACCGCGATTGCCTGCGGTTGGCTCGACGACGGCACCGTCACCGTGCTCGAAGCGCAAAAACGCGATGACGCGCAGGCTCGTCAGGCGCTGGCCGCCGAGTTGCTCAAAGGGCTGCGTTACGTTGCCCATCCGTCGTCGTACTTTGTCTGGATGCCGTTGCCGGAAGACGTCCGCACCGATCAGGTCGTTGTCGAATTGATGCACGAACAGGTTTCAGTCACCAGCGCCGAGCCTTTTGTGGTGTCGGCGCATGTGCCGCACGCGATCCGCCTGGCGCTGGGCTCGGTGGGGATGGACGAGTTGCGCGAGGCATTGATCAAAGTCAGAAAGACCATCGCCGCCTACCTGTAAAAATCCCCGATCCCTGTGGCGAGGGAGCTTGCTCCCGCCGGACTGCGCAGCATGCCCTGCTCTGGAGTAAAAGAGCGGGGCCACTTCGTGACCCAGCGGGAGCAAGCTCCCTCGCCACAAAGTGTTAGCCTTACCCGGATTGCATTACGCCGTTTTGGACCGCCAGATGAAAAACACCGCCTCACTCATGCTTGCCTTGATCCTTTGCAATGGCCTGCTCAGCACTTCCGTGCTGGCAGCCGGCGACCCGCAAGCCGGCGCAAAGATCTTCCCGCGCCTGTGCGGCGGTTGCCACCAGGTCGGCGAATCCGCCCGCCCGGGCTTCGGCCCGCAACTCAACGGGATCATCGGCCGACCTGCCGGGACATCGGAAAACTACGTCTACTCGGACGCGATGAAAAACTCAGGCGTGACCTGGGATCGTGAAACGCTGACGGCGTATCTGAAAGACCCGAAAGGTGTGGTGCCGGGAACGCGGATGATCTTCTGGGGGCTGAGTGACGAAGAAAAACTCGATAACTTGTTGGCCTATCTGCAAACCTTTTCCCCGCCGGCACAAGCCAATCCCCAGTAGACGCGTGTGTTACTGCTGAGCTTTTGCCGCAAACCATTGCATGACCAACGCGGTCGCCGGATGTGAAGCCGCCGCAGGCTGCAAACACAACGAATAAATCCCCCCGGTGTTCAACGGCTCGCCGAACGGCACAACCAGCAATCCACGTTCAATCGACTCCGCCGCCAGTGTCATGTCCGTCACCGCCACTCCCAATCCTCGTGCTGCCGCATCCAGTGCCAGTTCATCGAGGTTGAATGGAATGTGCCGGTAATCCTCCAGCGGTTTGCCGTCGTTTGCTGTCAGCCATTCGAACCAGGCCTGACGATCCACCGAGCGATGCAGCAACGCAAAGCGCGATAACTCTTCTATCGAGCGTGGCGCATTTGCCAGATCGGGTGAACACACCGGCACCAGCATTTCCTCAAACAGCGTCAGGCAATCCGGGTCGCTGGAGGCTTGCGGCAGATAGAGAATGTAGGCATCGCTGTCGATGGCCGGTTCGACGACTTCGGTGGCGACGGTTTCAATCGCCAGCGAGACCTCTGGATGGCTCACATAGAAGTCGCTGAGTTTCGGCAAAAGCCAACGCACCGCCAGCGACACATGCATGCGAATGCGAAACGGGCGTTGCTGCGGGGCGAGGCGTTCTTCGAGGGTGTTCAGTTGTTCAAGGATGCTGCGAGCGCTGGCCAATACCTGTTCACCTTCCGGCGTGAGGCGCAGGCTGCGGCTGGTTCTGATCAACAGTGCGACATTGAAATGACTTTCCAGTTGCTGAATCTGCCGGCTCACGGCGCTTTGGGTCAGGCACAGTTTCTGCGCCGCCAGGGTGAAGCTGCCGCAAGTAGCGACTTCAACCAGCGCTTGCATGGCTTGCAGCGACGGAACGTGGCGAATTTTATCCATGCGTTTTCAGAATGGCTCGATGATTTTATAACGTTGGTTGGTCCAGCGAAGACCTTATAGATTTTAGCTCTGGCGGCAGTCTTCTCAAGTTGAGCATGCGATTCACGCATGACGGATGTTGAGAAGCAAGCCCAGTACGATAGTCAATGAGGTGAGCATGGAAAACGTATGTGGCTGGATCGCGCAGGCGGGTGGATCAGCGGAGCGCGGTCGCCTGAGTGGTGCGCAACGCGCCGACTGGCTGGTAATCGGTGCGGGAATCACCGGGCTCAGTGCCGCTCATACACTTGCTGAAATGCACCCTCAGGCGCGCATCGTGGTTGTGGACCGGCAACGTGCGGCGCAAGGCGCTTCGGCACGCAACTCCGGGTTTGTCGTGGCTCACGAACATCCGGCGACAAGTGAGCTGATTGGTGCATCGGGCTTTGCCGGGTTCGAAATCGACACGCAGATTTCCCGCGCAGCCAGCGAAGAAGTGCGCCAACGCATTGCCCGGCATGCCATCGACTGCGACTTTCGTGACAGCGGTTACTACTTTGCGGTCAATGACCCGGCCAAGCTCGATCATGTCGACGCCAAACTCGCGACGTTGCGTGCACTCGGTGCCCGCGCCGAGTTTTTGCAGGGTGAACAACTGGCCGCGAAACTCGGTACCCGTCACTACGAATCGGCGATCTGGTGCGGCCAGGGCAACGGCCTGCTGCAGCCGGCCAAATACGTAAAGGGCTTGCTCGATGCGTTGCCGGATAACGTCACGGTTTTCGAGAACACGGATATCAGCGCTCTTGAGCGCCTGAGCCATGGGCGTCTGCGGGCCACTGCTGTCGATGGCAGCATCGAGGCAAAGCAGGTTCTAGTGTGCCTGAATGCGTTCATCCCCCGAGTCGGGATCAGCGATAGCGCGACGTTCCCGATGGAACTCAGCGCCAGCCTCACGCGGCCGTTGACTGACCGGGAGTTTCAATCGATTGGCGCGGTCGAGCCGTGGGGCGTGCTCTCGACCCGACCGCTGGGCGCGACGGTACGGTTAACGCCTGACCGGCGCGTGATGATCCGCAACACTGCCGAATACCGCACGCGCGATCTGTCCAACAGCGAACTGGCCCAACGTCGGCAACACCATGCTCGGGGACTGCAACGGCGCTTTCCGTTCCTTGGCGAGCGAGACATTCAGTACACCTGGACCGGCCATTTGAGTGCGACCCGCAGCGGTCAGGCCTTTTTTGAACGGGTGCAAGAGGGCATGTTTGCCGTCGCCGGTTGCAATGGCTCGGGCGTGGCACGCGGAACCTTGTGGGGACGGTTGCTCGCGGAACTGGCGAGCGGCGTTGACTCGCCACTTCTGCAATCGGTGATGCAACGGGCCGAGCCCGGCTGGCTGCCGCCACGTCCTTTCTTCGATATCGGTGCCATGCTTCGCATGCGCGTGGAGGCGGTCAGGGCCAGAACAGAAATCTGAAATTCCGCATCGCACAAGAATAAAAGCCATTCAACACAGGTGATAGAACATGCGCATCAACTCACTTTCCCTGGCAGTCGCACTCGCAGCCAGTTCGACGGCCGCTTACGCCGACGAAACCGTCAACATCTCCAACTGGAACAGCTACATCGCCCCGGACACTTTGGCCAACTTCACCCGGGCCACCGGCATCAAGACCACTTATGATATTCACGACAGCAACGAAGTGCTGGAGTCCAAGTTGATGACCGGCAACACCGGATATGACGTGGTCAGCCCGTCGAACCACTTTCTGTCGCGTCTGATCAAGGCCGGAGCGATCCAGAAACTCGACAAGTCGCAGTTGCCGAACTGGAAAAACCTCGACCCCGTATTGATGCAAAAGCTTGAAGTCAACGACCCCGGCAATCAGTACGGTTATCCGTACATGTGGGGCACTGCTGGCATCGGTTACAACGTTGAAAAGATCAAGGCGATCTTCGGTAACACTGATATCACCCATTCGTGGAAGATGTTTTTCGATGAAGAAAACATCAAAAAACTCAGCCAGTGCGGTGTAGCGTTCATCGATAACCCGACCCAGGTGCTGCCGATCACCCTCAACTATCTGCACTTGCCGCCACACAGTCACGAACCGGAAGATTACAAAAAGGCCGAGCAGGCATTGCTGAAGATTCGTCCGTATATTCAGTACTTCCATGCTTCGAAATACATCAGCGATCTGGCCAACGGCAACGTGTGCGCGGTGATCGGTTTCAACGGCGATATCGTCCAGGCTGCCGCGAGCGCCAAAGAAGCGAAAAACGGTATCGACATCGCTTACTCGATCCCGGACGAAGGCACGACATTGTGGTTCGACATGATGGTCATGCCGAAAAGCGCGCCGCATGAGAAAAACGGTTACGCCTACATGAACTACCTGCTCGAACCCAAGGTGATTGCCAACATTAGCAACAGCATCCATTACGCCAACCCGAATGCGGCGGCGAATGAGTTCTTGAATCCGGACGTTAAAGACGATCCGGCGATTTATCCGCCAAAAAGCGTGCTGGAGAAGTTGTTCACCGTCGAGGAGTTACCTGCTGCGATTGCGCGGCTGAGTACGCGGTTGTGGACCAAGCTGAAGACCAATACCTGAGTCGGTAAAACACTCATTTTAGTGGCGGACGGACCGCGCTCTTTCGCGACCCGAGAGGGCGTTTGCAGCAAAAATAACCGTTTGTAATGGCTGGGAG
Source organism: Pseudomonas sp. McL0111 (assembly GCF_052567255.1). NCBI lineage: Bacteria > Pseudomonadati > Pseudomonadota > Gammaproteobacteria > Pseudomonadales > Pseudomonadaceae > Pseudomonas > Pseudomonas sp. McL0111. Next base: position 3,970,032 of record NZ_CP199585.1, read on the forward strand.
CCACTGCGCTTATGAAAAAGCCCGGCTGATCAGGCCGGGCTACTTTTTTGCCGTTGGTACAGCCAGCGATTTATACAGCGCGGCGCTCGTTCAGACGATCCGAACCACCTTCAGCCACACGGCGCTCGTTCAGACGATCCGAACCACCTTCAGCAACACGACGTTCGAGTAGACGATCCGATCCACCTTCAGCTACACGGCGCTCGTTCAGACGATCCGAGCCACCTTCAGCAACGCGGCTTTCGATCAGTTTGTCCGAACCGCCTTCGGCGATCATCGTGTGAGCTGGAACAGCAGCAAAAGCGTTGATTGCGAAAACCGAGAATGCGAGGCCGAGAAGGGTTTGGCGTTTCATGATCGTGTGCTCCGGGGGTAGTTGTTTGGTATGGAGCCGATCTTACGCCCGGGATTTTTTATGAGAACTTCATTGACGTGATGGTGACTATCGACGCCAACGATGTATGCCTTGGCTCCGGTTTACCGGGCTGTCGCTCGAACGCAGAGTTCGCCGGTGGCGCGGGTCAGGGCCAGCTCGTGCAGCGTGTCGTGGGTCAAACCTTTGCGCGCATTGGCCAGCCAGGTCGGGCAAGCCGGGTCTTGGCGATAGGGGGCAAATGCGGCGTATTGCTGCAAAAGCCGCGTTTGCAGTTCATCCAGGCGCGGGCGAATCTGCTTGGCCAGATCCGGGCGCGGCGTGTTCGGCGCGGCGCCGGCTGCTTGCCATTGCGCGAGCAACCCGTATTGCACCAGTTTGTTGGCTTCCATCTGGGCGGCGATCAACTGCGCGACATCTTCCGGATCGAGTTTACGTTCGCTGGCAAGCGTCCGGGCATTGGCGATGACCTGTGCTTCACGAGCGCTGTCCTGAATCGGCTTGCCGCTGTCCCATTTGGTCAGCGCCACCAGATCACCGATGTTCAGGCGTTCGTTTAGCGTGACCAACAACGGTTGCAAGGTTTCGGGTGCCGGGGCGGCGTGGGCGCTGCCAGCGATCAGCGCGAGCAGGGCACAAGTCAGCAGACGTGGAGCGTGGGGCATGGGCAAGACCTCGATAGGGGCGAAAGGCCCTTTGTTTATCACGATTGGGCGGATGCATGCGCGTTTAAAACCGAAAAAATAATCAGCTGTCCCAGATGTTAATTGCACCTTGGCGGCAACTCGTCGAAGCTATCCTTCACCTGCCAACCCGTAGCCGAGATGGACCTCAATCCCATGCAAAGTGCCGCCGCTGCCCAACGCCCACTCTGGCGAACCTATCTGCTGTTTCTCGCGCCGATGGTGCTGTCGAATTTCCTGCAATCGATGTCCGGCACGATCAACAGCATCTACATCGGGCAGATGCTCGGCACGCAGGCGCTGGCGGCAGTCTCGGGGATGTTCCCGATCGTGTTTTTCTTCATCGCACTGGTTATTGGGCTGGGCGCGGGCGCCGGGGTGTTGATCGGTCAGGCGTGGGGTGCGCGTGAGTCGCATATGGTCAAGGCTATCGCCGGGGCGACGTTGTTGCTTGGGGTGATGATCGGGCTGGCGGCGGCGGTGCTGGGCAGTGTGTTTGCGCGGCAGGCGTTGCAGGGCCTCGGCACGCCGGCTGATGTGCTGGACGATGCGGTGGCGTATGCGCATGTGATGATGTGGATTTTGCCGTCGATGCTGGTGTTTGTGCTGTTCACCCAGTTGTTGCGCGGGGTCAGCGACACGTTGTCGCCGCTGTTGGCGCTGATTGTCTCGACCAGTGTCGGGCTGGCGCTGACACCGGCGCTGATTCGTGGCTGGTTCGGCTTGCCGCAACTGGGCATTCAGAGCGCGGCGTATGCAGGACTGGCCGGTAACCTGGCGGCGATGGCGTGGCTGGCGTGGCGCTTGATCCGCAAGGGCCATCCGCTGGCGCCGGACCGGGAGTTTTTCAAAGCGCTGCGACTCGACGGGGCGATTCTCGGCAAGGTGTTGCGCATCGGTCTGCCGACCGGCGTGCAGATGATCGTGCTGTCGCTGTCGGAACTGGTGATTCTGGCGCTGGTGAACCAGCACGGTTCCCAGGCGACGGCGGCGTATGGCGCGGTAACGCAGATCGTCAACTATGTGCAGTTTCCGGCGCTGTCGATTGCGATCACCGCCTCGATCCTCGGCGCGCAGGCCATCGGTGCCGGGCGACTGGAGCGGATGGGCCCGATCCTGCGCACCGGGCTGTTGATCAACGTGTGTTTGACCGGCGGCTTGATCGTGCTCGGCTATCTGTTGTCGCACTGGTTGCTCGGGTTGTTCCTGACCGAGGATTCGACTCGGGCGATGGCCGAACACTTGTTGCACATCATGTTGTGGAGCCTGTTGGTGTTCGGCTTCCAGGCGATCATCGGCGGGATCATGCGTGCCAGCGGCACGGTGTTGGTACCCGTGGCGATTGCGATTGTCTGCGTGGTCGGCATTCAGTTGCCGGCCGCTTACTGGCTCGATGGGCAGTATGGATTGCAGGGTGTGTGGATGGCGTTCCCGGTGGCGTATCTGGGGATGCTGGTATTGCAGACCCTGTATTACAAACTGGTCTGGCAGCATCAGAAGATCGAACGCCTGGTTTGACTGATTGACCGTAAATTGGCGTTTCTGACACCTGCAAACGCTTTTTTTCAGCGGCAAAGCATCGTAGGTTAAGCACCATAATTACAATGACGTAAGAGGGTGCAAGTGGGGGCGTATCGACTGTTGCTGGCCGTTCTGGTGGCCATGTCTCACATGGGGATAACCATCGTCGGGCTCAATCCGGGCGTGGTTGCGGTAATTTCTTTTTTGATCATCAGCGGATTTGTGATGACTTCGCTCATTGAGCGCAATTACAGCACGCCGAAAAAAATCGGCCTGTTCTATCTTGATAGAGCACTCAGGCTTTATCCGCAGTTCCTGCTGTATTTCGTCATCTCCTGCGCCGTGCTTTATTTCTTTTTGCCGGATACGCCACAAGCCGCCGAGCTGACATTGGAGCGCGTTGTCTCAAGTCTTGCGATTGTACCGCTCGGCTTCTACATGTTCGGATTCGCCAGTACCTGGATTTTGCCCCCGGCATGGTCGCTGGGGCTGGAAATGTGTTTCTATCTGGTGATCCCTTTTCTGCTTATCTTCAAGTTGCGCGGTGTTGTGTTTGCGCTGTCTGTTGCTGTGTTTATGGTCGCGGTCTTTGGCTACATCAACACCGATATTTACGGTTATCGCCTGTTGCCGGGCGTGCTGTTCATGTTTCTTTGCGGCAGTTATCTGTACCGAGCGCAAGCCAAGGGCTTGATCATTGCCGTCGGCACCACTGTGCTGGCTGCGCTGATATTTTCGGCAATCATGGCCGGGATGATCGAACGCCATCCTTTCAATGCCGAAGTCACTCTCGGTGTCACACTGGGCATTCCAGCGGTGTATCTGTTGACCCGATTCAAGTATCACCGGATCGACGAACTGCTTGGCAATATCAGCTATGGGGTGTTTCTCAACCATTATGTGGTGATGTACTTTCTGCATGCGCTCTGGCCGGCTGACTATGACTCCTCCAGAGTCGCGACAGTGTTGGCGCTGGCTTTTGTTCTGAGTGCCATGTCCTATTACTGCGTTGAGCGGCCAGCCCTGGTTCTTCGTCACCGATTTCGTGCAGGTGAAAGGTTTGGCGTGGCTTCGGCGCGAGTCGGTGAAGCAGCTATTTGAGAGCCCGTCCAGGGCCGAGGATAACTGGCGTAACCACCGGTTGTTTGCTTAAGTCAATCGAGACCCTCAAAGGCAAGCCTCATCCGGAGCCCGTCATGTTGATCCGATTGTTGTTGGCTGTCGCCTGTTGCCTGATCGTCTTACCTGTCGCGCAGGCGGTCGAATACACCCGGGTCAACACCACCGCCAGCCAGATCAGTTTCACCTACAACCAGATGGGCTCGCGGATGTACGGCACGTTCGGCAAGTTCGACGCGACGCTGGACTTCGACACCGACAACCTCGCGAACGCCCGCACCACGTTGCACATTGACCTCAACAGCATTGACGCCGGAAGTGAAGACGCCAATACCGAGCTGGTGAAACCGGCGTGGTTCGACACGGAAAAATACCCGCTGGCGGTGTTCGAATCGACCCGCGTGACTAAGGACAAAGACAATCACTATCTGATTGCCGGCAAGCTCACGGTCAAAGGCATCACGCGCGAGGTGCAAGTGCCGGTGGAGTTGAAACCGGACAACGCCATCGGCATCTTCGACGGCGAACTGGTGCTCAAGCGCGATGATTTCGGACTCGGTGCCGGCGAGTGGGCCGACACCGTGGTTTCCAAAGACATCGCCATCAGGTTCAAGGTAGTGGCGCCACAACAGTGACGTCGTAGCTGTGGATCAATATGCCCGCCAGTGCCCCGGCACCCAGCGCCATTCATTGCCGCCCCAGCGATAATGGCCATTAACCCAGTGATACCCCGGTGCGGGCATGACCGGCACCACTTCCACTGGCGGTGGTGGTCGATGCGGGCGGGCCGGCGCGACAACGCAGCCGGACAGTGTGATCGCCAGCAATGTGGCGCTGATCAGGGTTTTTACGGTTCGCGACATGGTGATGATTCCGGTAAGTGATGTTTGCATGCTGATCGGGGCTTAACGCACCCAGTGACCTTCGACCCAGAACCAGTTCGGCCCGCGAGCCTGCCAGTGCCCCGGTTTCCAGCGGGCGCCATATCGCACCGGTTGCCAGTGCCCGGGTATCCACACGTAGCCGCGTCCTTGCCAACGCCAATGGCCCTGATCCCAGACATAGCCGGGCCGGGCACCGGGCATCACTTCCATGCGCATCGGCGGTGGTGCTTGCTGGACGATGACCACGGGTTGCGCAAACACCGGCGCACTCGCCAGCGTGGCCAGGGTCAACGGCACCAGCAGCAGGGCTTTTCGCCATTTGAACAGAGAACGCAGAACGCTCATGAAGACTCCTCAAGGCCTGCGTCGAAAAGTGAACGCAGCTAAAGGGTTGGACGCCAAATCGGTGAAAAGTCCGATCTTCAGCAGATGAAATTTTCTTCAGGGTATGATGTTGCGGTTTTCCGCCGGAGCCCGTTTGCCATGCCACGCATCACCCATTTCAAAACCCCGTGTCCTGAGGGTGTCAACAGCCAGATTTTGCAGATGGTGGTCGATTACCTGACCGACATCAGCGCGGTCGGTCTCGGCCCGAGCAACCTGCTGTACAACGTCTATCAGTACGCGGTTGGCTACGAGATGCATCTGTATCTGGAAGCGCTCAACGGCGAGAAGGGTATCGAGGTGGAGTTGCTGGTTGCCACTGCCGAGGAAGATCCGGAGCAAGTCACCGGTTTCCTTTTGTACCTGCCGGTGCAAGGCGACTGGGAAGCCTGCAGCGTTGCTTACATGGCCGTGCGCGAAGGGCATCGGCGCCAGGGTGTGGCGCGGGAAATGCTGGCCGAGATGGTCGGGCGTTATCCGCATGCTGAGCTGGCGTGCAGTGTCGGCAAAGTGCCGTACTTCGAGAACCTGGGTTTTGAGGTGATCGGTCAGCGCGAGACGCAGGTGCTGATGAGCACCCGGCATTACCGCAGCAACGGCTTGCATGGTTTTATCGACACCATGCCGATTTACCGCTCACTGGAAGTGCAGCAGATTCACACCTATCTGCTGCAAAAGAATGGCAAGCGCGCCATGGTCGACGCCGAGAAACAGCGCGACCGGCATCTGGACCAAGTCACCCGCCATACCGAAGAATTTGTCCGCCAGCGCCTGACGGTTCACTGAGCACGCTTGAGAAACGCAAAATAAAAAAGAGCCTCAAGACTCTTTGATGGGGAGAGTAGAGCCCGTGAGGCTCAAGCTGCGCGTGAAACAAGAGTGGGCTTGTTTGGGGTTCAGAACACCCACTCCCTACGCAGCCGCTCAGGAGTGAAACGACCGCGTATCTTTATACTGGGAGCGCGCAAGGGCCGACTCAAGTACCGCTAGTCGCCCGGGTGGCGGTACGTTCGACCAGCGCAATGATCGTGGCAAACAGTTCGTCCCGTGCCTGTTCGGCACTGATCTCTTCGCCCGCCGCCGCGTTGGAAAGCGCCTCGGCGGCGCCCAGCATTGCTCGCAGACTCGCTTGGGTAATCACGCCGCCCTCGGCGAACGGTTGCAGTACGTTGCGGCATTTTTCGAGGAAGATCGCCTCGTACTCGCGCTTGATTTTCTCAAGCTCCGGCGAGCTTGCCAGCGCAGCGATCACTCCCGGAATTTCATTTCCCTGAAGCAACACACAACCGACGTATTCGGTGGCGATTACCGTCGCGGTATCGATCAAATTCGCCGCGCAATTCGCCAGTGCGGCATCCATCAGCGTGGTCTGCCGTTTGTCGAAATCCCGGTACAACGCTGCCAGCAAACCCGCACGTGTAGTGAAGTGGTCGTAGACCACCGGTTTGGTCACGCCGGCCTTTTCCGCGAGATAACCCAAAGTCAGGGCGTCGGTGCCTTCGGCGCGAATGAGCTGCCAGGCGACGTCGAGCAATTGGCGTTGGCGGTCTTCGCGGGACAGGCGTCGGCGCGGCTGGGCAGGTGAAACCGTTTCGGGATTTTCAGTGGTTGACATCGCTTATATACCAAACGTAACTTACTGTTCGTAACTTACCAAGAGTATATAAGCCTTGGTCGGTATAAACCAACAGGAGAATTCCCATGCACGCACTCATTGTTGTCGCCCATCACGAGCCACTTTCGCTGACTCATGGGCTGGCCCGGCAGATTGGCGAAGGGCTGGTTCAGGCCAATCCGGACGCTACTTTTGAAATCGCCGATCTCTATGCCGAAGGTTTCGAACCGCGTTTCGGCGCTGCCGATTTCGCCGTGCATCATCGCGAGGCACAGCCGCCCGCAGATGTGTTGGCTGAACAGGCGCGCATTGATCGCGCCGATGCGCTGGTGCTGGTGTATCCGGTTTATTGGTGGTCGATGCCGGCGCTGCTCAAGGGCTGGATCGACCGGGTGTTCAGCAATGGCTGGGCGTTCGATTTCGGCGGTGACTTGATGCACGTGAAAAAGCTCCAGCATATGCGCGTGCATCTGGTCGGCCTCGGCGGGGCGGATGCACGCGCTTATGAACGCCACGGCTATGGTGCGGCGATGAAAGCGCAGATCGACCACGGGATTTTCGATTACAGCGGGGCACAGGTGATCAGTTCGACATTGCTGCTGGATTCCGAGGTGCAAGACCCGGCATTGCACCTGAAAACCGCGCATGACCTCGGCAGCCAAATGTTCACCTGACCCTGTGGGATTACCGGGCGCCGGGCCAGCCTGCTTTTGCGAGGGACGCGAGCAGGGTTTCAGCATCCAGTCCCGGCACCGAATGCCCGTTGCCTTCGGTGCTGTTGCTGGTCAGCAGGGCATTGATGATTGCTTCTTCAACCGCCTCGGTGGCAGCGAGGAACAATTCGCTGATGTGGTCGTTGTTGACCATGCGCAAACCGTCGCAGGTCGGCGCGCCTTTGCCTTCGTAGGCTGCTGGCTGAATGTGGTCGTTGCCAGTGGCGAAGGCGATGAAGATGTCACCGCTGTGGTCTTCATTGCCGCCGCCGGTACGCGCCAGACCGAGGCTGGCCCGTTGCGCGAGGCGCGTGCATTGATGCGGCAACAGTGGCGCATCGGTGGCCAGGCAAACCACAATCGAGCCCATGCCCGGATGCGGTAACGAGGCGCGCAGGAATGGCGAATCGACCTGTTCCATGTAACGCCCGACCGGATAGCCATCGACCCGCAACTCACCGCGAATGCCGTGGTTGGCCTGCACAATCGCGCCGACGGTCCAGCCGCCCTGAGCTGTGCTCAACTTGCGCGAAGCGGTGCCGATGCCGCCCTTGAATTCATGGCAGATCATGCCGCTGCCGCCGCCGACCGCACCTTCCTCGACTGCGCCGCTTTGCGCGCTGTGCAGCGCCTCGGCGACGTGCTCGGGGCGTACGTGAAAACCGTTGATGTCATTGAGCAGACCATCATAGGTTTCCAGCACCACCGGCATGTTCCAGTACAGACGACCGTCATCGGGTTGCTGCTGACGATCCAGCACAATCAACGCATCACGCACCACGCCGAGGCTATGGGTGTTGGTGAAGGCGATCGGGCTGGTGAGCAATCCGGCCTCGCGAATCCATTCCAGCCCGGTGGCATCGCCATTGCCATTGAGCACATGCACCCCGGCGAAACACGGTTGCTGATTGGTCGAACCGGCGCGGGGTTCGATCACTGTGACCCCGGTGCAGATATCGCGGCCGGCGTCACTGCGGCCACGCACATTGCTGTGGCCGACGCGCACCCCGGGCACATCGGTGATGGCGTTGAGCGGGCCGGGCTGCATCTGGCCGATGCGGATGTTCAAGTCACGAGCACGTGGGTTCATTGGTTTTGTCTCTTAACAGAAAGGTAGGGCTTGTCACCGATCCTGTGGGAGCTGGCTTGCCAGCGATAGCGGTGGTTCAGTCGGTATAAATGTTGACCAGGACGACGCCATCGCTGGCAAGCCAGCTCCCACAGAGTTTTGCAGTGGTTGTGTGGTGTTTTTACTGGCCGTTTTTGACCTTGCTCCACACCCGCGTGCGCACCCGTTCGGTGGCTTTTGGCAGTGGCTCAAGGGTGAACAACGTGGCCATTGCCGTGGCCGACGGGTACACCGCCGGATTCTCACGAGTGGCTTCGGCAACCAACGCAGTCGCCGGTCGATTGCCGTTCGGGTAGGACAAATGATCGGTAACCGGCGCAATCACTTCCGGGCGCAGCAAGTAGTCGATAAACGCCAGGCCCTGAGCCGGATGCGGCGCATCCTTGAGCAGCACCAGCGTGTCGAACCACACCGGAGCGCCTTCCTTGGGCAGGCTGTAGGCGATCTTCACGCCGTTGCCGGCCTGCTCGGCGTTGGTCTTGGCTTCGAGCATCGCCCCCGACCAGCCGACCGCTACGCAGATGTTGCCGTTGGACAAATCACTGATGAATTTCGATGAGTTGAAGTAAGCGATATGCGGGCGCAACTTCAGCAGCAACGCTTCGGCTTTCTGATAATCCTCGGGATTGGTGCTGTTCGGCGGCAGACCCAGATAGTGCAGGGCGACCGGGATCATCTCCGACGGCGAGTCGAGCATCGCCACGCCGCACTGGCCGAGTTTGGCCAGGTTCTCTTCCTTGAACACCAGATCCCATGAATCCACCGGCGCCTTGTCTCCCAGCGCGGCACGCACTTTGTCGACGTTGTAGCCGATGCCGTTGGTGCCCCACAGATACGGCACTGCGTACTGATTGCCCGGGTCGTTGTTGGCCAGTTTGCTCAGCAGATCGCTGTCGAGGTTCTTCCAGCCAGACAATTGCTCGCGGGGCAGCGGGGCGAGGGCGCCGGCCTTGATCAGGGTCGGCAGGCTGTAGTTGCTCGCCACCACCACGTCATAACCGCTGCGGCTGGTCATCAATTTGCCTTCCAGCACTTCGGCGCTGTCGAAAGTGTCGTAGACCGGTTCGATGCCGCTGTCGCGTTTGAAATCGTGCAGGGTATTGGGGCCGATGTAGTCGTACCAGTTGTAGACATGCACGGTCGGCGCATCGGCCGCATTTGCGGTGATTACGGCAGACAGGCAGGCAGTCAGGCCCAGGTTGATATACCCGTGATGACGACGCATGATGCGGCACTCTTGGCCTGTGCAGGCCGGTGATGAACAGGAGCCGTCAGCCTATCGGGCGGGCTGCGCCGGACCCATTCCCATCATGGGTTACTCAAAAGGGGTAGAGCGTGGACGCGTTGTTGCAGGAGTTGCCGGTGCATCAAAGTCTGGCGCGGGTGTTTGCCGGGGTCGGACAGGACGGTTTCTGGCGGGCGCTGGTCGATACGCTGCGATTGCTGGTGCCGCTGGATAACGCCCTGGTCGCGCTGATGTCGCCGGGTCAGGCGCCACGCTTGCTGATCGACTTCGACAGCAAGGGCCGCGCTGATGAGCAGGAGGATCTGGCCGGTTATTGCGCTGGCATGTACCTGCTCGATCCGTTTTATCAGGCAGCGTCGGCGGGGCTTGCCGATGGCTTGCACAGCCTGGCCTCGGTGGCGCCGGATCAGTTTCTACAAAGCGAGTATTACCAGAGCTACTTTCGCTCGGTGGTCGGCGCGGATGAGCTGCAATTCATGATCAACGTCGAGGGTGGCGTGCTCGGCTTGTCACTCGGGCGCGACTCGGCGTTTGCTCTGGCCGAGCAGGGGCGCTTGCTCTGTGTGCGGGACTGGGTGCTGGCGGCGATGCGTCGGCATGTGCAACTGGTGCCGCCGCAAGGGCCGATTGCCGAAGTACCGGTGGGTGACCTGGCGACGTTGCTTGATCGCTTCGATGCTCGGTTGACGACCCGGGAAATCGACACCGCCCGGTTGATCCTGCAAGGCTTCTCCAGCAAGGCGATGGCGCAGCAGATGGGCATTTCGCCGGAGACGGTCAAGGTCCATCGGCGCAACCTGTATCACAAGCTGAATGTCACCGGACACGGCGAACTGTTCGCCCTGGTGCTACGCCCCCAAATCTCTTGAATCAACATCAACCCCTGTGGGAGCGGGCTTGCCCGCGATGAGGCGGGCAAATCTTGCATCTTTGTTGGCTGATACACCGCCATCGCGGGCAAGCCACGCTCCCACAGGGATCAGGTTGGCAAAGGTATTTGAATTGGGTTATTCGAGACGTTTGAAAATCAGGGCCTTGAGGCCGCTTTCCGGGTCGATGTCGGGGAATTCCGGTGGATTTTCCAGGCGCTGCTCGAAGCGCAGACTCGGCGCTTCCTGCATCACGCCATCAATCAAAAAGTCCGAACCAAACGCCGGATCGTTCATGCACGCCAGCACCGTGCCTTGCGCAGTGAGCAGTTCCGGCAGGCGACGCAGCACGCGCCGATAATCCTTGGTCAGCAGAAAACTGCCTTTCTGGAACGACGGCGGATCGATGATCACCAGATCATACGGGCCGCTGTTGATCACCTTGCCCCAGGACTTGAACAGGTCGTGGCCGAGGAAACTCACCTTGCTCACGTCATGCCCGTTCACCCGATGATTGTCGCGGCCACGGCTCAGCGCCGCGCGGGACATATCGAGGTTGACCACATGGCTCGCGCCGCCGGCGATGGCCGCCACGGAAAAACCGCAGGTGTAGGCGAACAGGTTCAGCACGCGCTTGCCGGCAGCCTGCTCGCGCACCCAGTTGCGCCCGTAACGCATGTCGAGAAACAGCCCGGCGTTTTGCTTGCGGCCCAGATCGACCCGGTACTGCAAGCCACCTTCGACAATGCCCATCTCATCGATTTCATCGCCCAACAGCCATTCGGCGGTGCTTTGCGGCAGGTAGCGATGTTGAATCAGCAAAGTGTGCGCGCCGGACTGCTGCCACTCGGTGCTGGTGCTGAGGTCCATCAGCAAATGCTTGAGTGCTTCGAGCTGCTCGGGTGGCGGTTCCTTGAACAGCGACACCAACACCACGCCTTGCAGCCAGTCCACTGTGAGTTGTTCCAGGCCCGGCCAGCAACGTCCACGCCCGTGGAACAAACGACGGGTTTCGCTTGGCGCCGCTGCGAGGGCTGGCAACAAGTGAGCGCGGAGGGTGGCGAGGGCTTCAGGGTTCATCAGTCACGATCGGCAAGCAAAAGGGCCGGCATTTTAACCACAAATGAGCGGTCGCGAACGTCCGCTGGTAAAGCGTAAGACTGACCATTTGGAAAAGACCTGTATCAAAAATGAATTAATGCCGGGCCTGCTGCTCATACCAGATAAGCAGCGGATTTGAGCCGCTAAATCGTTAATGCAAATCAGGGAGTGCCACTACATGAGCCCAACACCGACGGCGAGCGCGCACCTTCCTGGCGGGTTGATTCTGGTGGTCGAGGATGATCCGTTGATTCTGGAGTTTCTCTGCGAAATTCTTCAGGAGGAAGGTTTTTTGGTCGAGCCGCAGACCAGTGCGGATGCGGCCAGTAAATATCTCGAGGAACACGCGCCGGAAGTCGCGCTGTTGCTGACCGACATCACCATGCCCGGCACCCTCAACGGTGCGGATCTGGCCAATCTGGTCGGCGAGCGCTGGCCGGACAAACCGGTGATGGTCATGTCCGGTTATGAAACCCCCGAGACCTCCGGGGTAAAGCGTCCGGTGGCGTTCATCAAGAAGCCTTGGGCCATCGGCCAATTGCTTGATTGTGTGGAAAGCGCGTTCAAGTCCAAGGCGCCGAGTTTGCACTGACAGGCTGGGTCGATCCGCCGCGCTAATGCTACATTGCCGGGCAAATCTGCCCGGCCCATTGCCAGAGGACTCGACCCTTTGTCTGCTCACGACACCGTTTTCAACCGCGCGTTTGGCGCGTTCCTGTTCGACATGGACGGCACCGTCCTCAACTCCATCGCCGCTGCCGAACGCGTCTGGTCTGCCTGGGCGGTACGTCACGGGGTGGACGTCGAAACGTTTTTGCCGACCATTCATGGCGCGCGGGCCATCGATACCATCAATCGTCTGAACCTGCCGGGCGTGGATGCCGAAGCGCAAGCCGCGTTCATCGCTCAAGCGGAAATCGACGACGTTGAAGGCATCATCGAAATCCCCGGCGCGCAGGCGTTTCTCAATTCGTTGCCAGCGAACCGTTGGGCGATGGTGACGTCTGCTCCGCGTGATTTGGCGTTGCGCAGGATGGCGGCGGCGGGGATTTCCGAGCCTGCGATGATGGTTACTGCCGAGGACGTTACGGCTGGCAAACCTGATCCGGCCGGTTATCGACTCGCAGCCAAACGCCTCGGTCTTGAGGCAAGTGAGTGCCTGATCTTCGAAGATGCGGCCGTGGGCATTCAGGCGGCGGAAGCGGCCGGCGCTGCGCTGTTGGTCGTCACCACCACGCATCATCATCCGATTGAAACGCAGCACGCGACGATGGCCAGCTATGAAACGCTGAGCGTAGAAGTCGACGCGGACGGCAAATTGCGTTTGGAAACCCGTTAACCGGCATCGATAAAGCCCTGTGGGAGCCAGCCTGCTGGCGATAGCGGAGTGTCAGGCGACAAGGCTTTTGGATTTGCAGGCCTCATCGCCAGCAGGCTGGCTCCCACACGGGATTTGTAGTGTTTAGTAGACGCCCGGTAACAGCCGCCAACTGCGACTGCAATAAGCGTCGTACTCCGCGCCGAACTGGCTGCGCAGCAACGCTTCTTCGGAATGAATACGAGCGATCAGCGGGATCAGGGTCAGTACCGCGAGCAACAATCCAACGCTTGAGCGAAACGCCAGCGCCCAGCCCACAGCGTTGACCACCAACCCCAGATAACTCGGATTACGCAGACGCTGATAAATGCCATCCGTGACCAGCCGATGCCCCGGTTGAATCGCCACCAACCCACTAAATCGTCGCCCCAGCACAAACACCGGCCACAAGCGCAACGCACCGCCGATGATGAACAGCAACGCCCCCAGCCAACGCACGCCCTCGCCACCAAAGGTCCAGAAATCGATGCGGTCGCAATACGCCGGCAGGAATCCGCTGAGCAGGCCAATCACCCCGAATGCCGGAAGCACCCAGCGGTTGGCGCGGTCTTCACGTTCACCTGAACTCAGATTGACCTCGGTGAACATGGACGCGACGACCATCAGCAAGGTCGCCAGCGCCACTATCACCAGCGAACCATGGGCAAAGAAAATCGCCGGACCGCCGATGCCCCACACCGCCAGACCCAGGTAGGCGAGGGTGGCGAGCACCGCGACCACAGTCATTTGTGCGGACATTTTCATGGGCACCTCACGGCAGACAACTCTCCCATAAAGTGTAGATCCCCGGTAAAACCTGTGGGAGCCAGCCTGCTGGCGATGACGGCGTATCAGCCAGCAGATATTCTGGATATGCCGGCCAAATCGCCAGCAGGCTGGCTCCCACAGGGATGCGTATCGGTGAGGACTTTACGAAAGGTCTCCACTAACGGCCGCAAATTGATCCGGTGCCACGCTGCCCACAGCGGTGTCGTGAACGCCAGCCATGGCACGTCCCGCAGCACCACACCGGGTGGGGCGTTGTGGCTCAGGCCTTTCTGGATCATCGCAATCCCCAGCCCAGACGCCACCAAACCCAGTGCAGTGAACGGCTCTGTTGCCTGCATGCGCACATCCGGAGTGAACCCGGCGCGGATGCAGGCACTCACAAAGTCATCCTCCGCGCCTTGACGCGGCTGGACGCCGATCCATTCCTGATCGGCCAGATCCGCAGGACTCAAAACGGCCTGCTGCGCCAGCGGATGCTGTTCCGGCAGCGCCAGCAGCATCGGGTCGTCGAGCACCTGAAAACCCAGCAGATCCGGATCGTCATAGGTCGGCGGCTCGTTCACCAACGCGATATCGAGACTACGCTGACGCAGTCCTTCCAGTTGCTCGGTGGAACTCAGGTTGTACAGCGCGACGTGCACGTTAGGCCGATCCACCCGCAGCACCCGCAAGGCATTCGGCAAGACCCCGGCGTGCATGGCGTTTTCGATGTAGCCGATGCACAAACCGCCTTCTTCGCCCCGGCCCAGACGTTTGCCAAGGGACTCCAGGCGATTGGCGTGCGTCAGCAGAGCGCGGGTTTCGGCGAGAAAAGTCTGGCCATCGCGGGTCAGCCGAATACGTTGCTGACTGCGCTCGAACAGGGTCAGGCCCAGGCGTTCTTCGAGCTGGGCGATCTGTCGGCTAAGTGGCGATTGGGAAATATGCAGCCGTTCAGCGGCGCGGCCGACGTGTTCTTCTTCGGCGACGGCAACGAAGTAGCGCAATTGGCGGATGTCGATCATGTCAGACCTGTAGGGACTCAAGTGCTGCGGATTATGTCTTGGACGGTCTCGGCTGCGCAATCTAGGATCTGCTCAACGGTCACACAGACCCAGACACCTACGAGGACAAACCAATGAGCTTGAAAGACAAACTGCCCGGCAAACTCGGCTTCGGCACTGCACCACTGGGCAACATGTTCCGCGCCATCCCGGAAGCAGAAGCGCAAGCCACCGTGCATGCAGCCTGGGATGCCGGCGTGCGCTACTTCGACACCGCGCCGTTCTACGGCTCAGGCCTGTCGGAAATCCGCCTCGGTGCCGCGCTGGCCCAATACAAGCGTGACGACTACGTGCTGAGCACCAAGGTTGGCCGGGTCATTCTCGACGAAGTCGAAGACGCTGCAGCCCGTGATCTCGGCGAGAAAAGCGGTGTTTTCGAACACGGCCGCCCAAACAAAATCGTCAACGACTACAGCGCCGACGCCACGATGCGTTCGATTGAAGACAGCCTCAAGCGCCTGCAAACCGATCGTCTGGACATCGTCTGGGTGCACGACATCGCCCAGGATTTCTACGGTGATCAGTGGCTGGAGTATTTCAATCAGGCGCGCACCGGCGCATTCAAAGTTCTTACCCGTTTGCGTGAAGAAGGCGTGATCAAGGGCTGGGGTCTGGGGGTGAACAAGGTCGAGCCGTGCGAACTGACGCTGGATCTGACCGAAGCGCAGCCTGACGGCTTCCTGCTCGCCGGCCGTTACACCCTGCTGGATCACGACCGCGCCCTGCAACGATTGATGGACGCAGCGCTGGCGCAGAATGTCGAAATCGTCGTTGGCGGCCCTTACAGCTCGGGGATTCTTGCCGGTGGTGCGCACTTCGAATACCAGAAGGCCAGCCCGCAGATCATCGCCAGGGTTGAACAGATCAAACACATCGCTGCTGCATACGGCGTTGATGTAAAAGCTGCGGCGCTGCAATTCTCGCTGGCCAATCCGGCAGTGGCGGCAGTGATTCCGGGTGCCAGCAAACCGGGGCGAATTGCTGAAGATATGGCAGCACTGTCGGCAGTGATTCCGGCCGGTTTCTGGCAGGCCATGCGTGAAGCGAAACTGGTGTCCGAACGTGCACCATTGCCAATCGATGAGGTGAAAGCATGAAAATCGATCTGAGTGGAAAACTTGCAATCGTCAGCGGCAGCACCGCTGGCATCGGTCTCGGTATCAGCCAGTCGCTGGCCGAAGCCGGTGCCACGGTAGTGGTGATCGGCCGCGAAACCAGCAAAGTCGATCAGGCGCTGGAGAGCATTCGGCAAAAAGTCCCGGGTGCACAATTGCGTGGTTTGACGGCGGATCTGGGCACTGCCGAAGGTGCGGAAATACTCTTCGCCGCCGAACCGCGTGCGGACATTCTGGTGAACAATCTCGGGATCTTCAATGATGTGGATTTCTTCGAAACACCGGACAGCGAGTGGACGCGTTTCTATGAGGTCAACGTGATTTCCGGCGTGCGCCTGTCGCGGCATTACGCGCCAGCGATGGTCGAGCAGGGCTGGGGCCGGGTGATCTTTCTGTCTTCGGAATCCGGTGTGGCGACGCCGGCCGACATGCTCAACTATGGCGTGACCAAAAGTGCCAATCTGGCGGTGTCCCACGGTTTGGCCAAGCGTCTGGCTGGCACTGGCGTGACGGTCAATGCGATTCTGCCGGGGCCGACGTTTACCGATGGCCTGGAACAGATGCTCAAGGACGCCGCTGCCGAATCCGGCCGTAGCCTGCGCGACGAAGCCGACGCCTTTGTGCGCAAGGCGCGGCCGACCTCGATCATCCAGCGTGTGGCCGATGTCGAAGAGGTCGCGCATCTGGTGACCTACATCGCTTCACCGCTGTCCTCGGCAACCACCGGCGCGGCCCTTCGGGTCGATGGTGGTGTGGTCGACAGCATGGCAATCTGAACCCGAATATTTTTGGAGACACGTTTATTTATGGCAACTGCATCAGCGTACATCGACATCCCGGCCTCGGCCGAGCAGGTTTGGCAATTGATCGGCGGGTTCAACACTTTGCCGGATTGGCTACCGTTCATTCCGAGCAGCGAATTGAGCGAAGGCGGGCGCGTGCGCACCCTGAAAACCGCCGATGGCGGCACGGTGATCGAGCGTCTGCAGACGTTTGATAATGCGGCGAAGATTTACAGCTATTCGATTGTAGAGGCACCGTTCCCGGCGACGGAATATCTGGCGACGATCAAAGTCGAAGCTCAGGGGCAGGGCGCACGGGTAACGTGGTCGGGGCGCTTCACGGCCAATGGCGTCAGTGATGAAGAAGTGGTGGCGCTGTTCAACGGGATCTACCAGGGCGGCCTCGAAGCCCTGCGAGCCAACTACCCGGCCTGATTGATCACCACAAAAACCTGTGGGAGCTGGCCTGCCAGCGATGGCGTCGGTCCAGTCAATATTTATGCCGACTGAACCACCGCTATCGCTGGCAGGCCAGCTCCCACAAGGGGTGTATTGAATTGGAGGTTTGCAATCAACCTCAGGATCGCTGTTCACCGGCATCTACCAGGGCGGCCTCGAAGCCCTGCGGGCCAACTACCCGGCCTGATTGATCACCACAAAAACCTGTGGGAGCTGGCCTGCCAGCGATGGCGTCGGTCCAGTCAATATTTATGCCGACTGAACCACCGCTATCGCTGGCAGGCCAGCTCCCACAAGGGGTGTATTGAATTGGAGGTTTGCAATCAACCTCAGGGTCGCTGTTCAACGGAATCTACCAGGGCGGCCTCGAAGCCCTGCGGGCCAACTACCCGGCCTGATTGATCACCACAAAAACCTGTCGGAGCTGGCCTGCCAGCGATGGCGTCGGTCCAGTCAATATTTATGCCGACTGAACCACCGCTATCGCTGGCAGGCCAGCTCCCACAGGGGGGCGTGAATTGGAGGTTTGCAATCAACCTCAGGATCGCTGTTCAACGGCATCTACCAGGGCGGCCTCGAAGCCCTGCGAGCCAACTACCCGGCCTGATTGATCACCACAAAAACCTGTGGGAGCTGGCCTGCCAGCGATGGCGTCGGTCCAGTCAATATTTATGCCGACTGAACCACCGCTATCGCTGGCAGGCCAGCTCCCACAAGGGGTGTATTGAATTGGAGGTTTGCAATCAACCTCAGGGTCGCTGTTCACCGGCATCTACCAGGTCGGCCTCGAAGCCCTGCGGGCCAACTACCCGGCCTGATTGATCACCACAAAAACCTGTCGGAGCTGGCCTGCCAGCGATGGCGTCGGTCCAGTCAATATTTATGCCGACTGAACCACCGCTATCGCTGGCAGGCCAGCTCCCACAGGGTGGAGGTTTGCAATCAACCTCAGGATTGTGAAATCAGGCTCTGTTTGCAATCCAGTGCCAGTTTCGCACCGCCCAGATCACTGCTGCCCACTTCCAGCGTGAAACCATGCAGGCTGACAATCGCCGCAACGATCGATAAGCCCAGACCAAAACCGCTTTGCGGTTGCCCGCCCTCGGCGCGATAGAAACGCTGAAACACCACCTCGCGCTCTGCTTCCGGAATCCCGGGGCCCGAATCGTGCACTTCGATGCGCGTATGTCCGCCGTCATTCACACCGCGCAAAATCACCGTGCCACCGGGCGGGGTGAACTTGATCGAGTTGCTCAACAGATTCGCCAACGCCTCAAACAACAGCGCCCGGTCGCCATTCAGTGGCGGCAAGGTTTCCGGCATGTTCAGTTCGAAACGCAATTCGTCTTCTTCGGCCAGCGGCAGATAAAACTCATGCAGTTCTTCCAGCAATTGCACCGGGTCGAGTTCGACAAAACCGGAGCGCCGCTGCCGATCCTCAAGCTCGGAAATCCGCAACAGCCCACGAAACCGCGCCATCAGCGTATCCGCTTCGCCCAGCACCAGATCCAGTTGCGCCGCTTGCTGCGAGCCTTCACCGGCTTGTTGCTGCATGCGATACAACTGCGCCCGCAGACGAGTCAGCGGCGTGCGCAGATCATGGGCGATGTTGTCGCAGACCCCTTTGACCTCGTGCATCAAGCGCTCGATGCGTTCGAGCATGGCGTTGACGATAGCGGCGAGCATGTCCAGTTCGTCACGGCGATTGGACAGCGGCAAACGATGGGTCAGGTCGCCGGCAACAATCGCCTGGGCGCTGGCCTGAATCGCCCGAATCCGCCGCAGTGGCCGCCGCCGCAGCAGATGCCAACCGGCAATCCCCGGCAGAATCGTCAGCGAAACACCCCAGAACAACGCGTGCAAAATGATCCGTGTCACGGCAAACAATGAGCCGTTGTCGCGCAGCAACACCAGCCAGCGACCATCACGAGTCTGGGTCGCGACCGCGTCGCAACTGTCGGCGGGCAGGGTCGGGTCATCGGAGTCGGCGCAATCGGCCAGGGTGTGGATCTTGCCGTCGAGCGGCAGGCCTTCGGGGATTTGCTGCAATGCACCACCGAGGTAGCGCTGCTCGGCGTCGAACAAGCCGTAGGCGTCGATGCCGCGAATATCAAAGGTCATGCTAGCGGCCAGGGCTTCTTCCAGTTGCTCGCCGCGAAAGTGCGAGAACAGGTGCTGACGTTGCATCAGCGAGTGCTTGGCCAGGTTGTCCAGATACCCGGACACCTCGAAATACATGACCCCCATGAGGATCGCACTCCAGGCCACGAACAGCGAACTGTAAAGCGCCAGCAAGCGGCTGCTGGAGGAACGCCAACCGTCAGACGGGTTCGGCAATGACATAACCCGAGCCTCGTACCGTGCGGATCAGCGGAACATTGCCCGCTGCGTCGATCTTCTTGCGCAGACGCCCGATGTGCACGTCGATCAGGTTAGTGCCGGGGTCGAAGTGATAGCCCCAGACCTCTTCGAAAATCATCATCCGCGAGAGAATCTGGCCGCTGTTGCGCATCAGGAATTCCAGCAGCTTGTACTCGGTCGGCAGCAGCGTCAGCACCTGATCGGCGCGGCGCGCTTCGTGGCTGATCAAGTCCAGTTCCAGATCCGCTACGCGCAAGGTGGTCGGTTGCGTGCCGCCAGTGCTCTGGCGCCGCAGCAACACTTCGACCCGCGCGGCCATCTCGTCAGTGGCGAACGGTTTGGTCAGGTAGTCATCACCGCCGGCGCGCAGCCCGCGCACGCGTTCATCGACATCGGAAAGGGCGCTGATCATCAGAATCGGCGTGGCCACGCCCATGGTGCGCAGGGTAGTGACGATGGCCAGGCCATCTAGTTCGGGCAGCATGCGGTCGAGAGTGATCAGGTCGTAGTTGCCACTGACGGCACGGTCCAGGCCTTCACGGCCATTGTCGACCCAATCCACATCCAGGCCGTGGCTGCTCAATTCGGCAACGATTTCCCGGGCGGTCACGGCGTCGTCTTCGATGGTCAAAATACGAGTCATAGGGCAGGCCTTGATCGGTTGAAACGGAATGGCAGCATTTTGCCAAGTATTTTCCGTGACGCTTTAAATTAACTTTCATGTTGAGCCTGTCACAAACGCAAATAACAGACTTTGTGCCAATGCATAAAACCCGCTGATATCTGCACCTTGTTGCAAATTGCACGGCTCAAGGAAGTTCATTATTTATAACTTATTGAAAAATAAGGATTTATTTATTTCTGACGACTGGCACGGTCGCTGCAATTCATCTCGTGACGAGTTGTAACACCATTTTTCATGCCTGGAGCAGAACAACAATGAATAGATCCTCAGATGGGTTTTATCCTGCCTTCGAAGGAGAGTCGAGCAACGTCTCAGGTGTGTCCTGGGGTGCGATCTTCGCTGGCGCGGCAGCGGCAGCCGCATTGTCGATGATTCTGGTGCTGCTGGGCTTCGGGCTTGGCTTCTCTGCAGTTTCACCGTGGGCCGGGGAGGGCATCAGCGCCAAGGGCCTGGGCATTTCAACCATAGTCTGGCTGGCGGCGACGCAGATCATCGCTTCCGGCATGGGCGGTTACATCGCCGGACGCCTGCGGGTGAAGTGGGCGAACATGCACGGCGACGAAGTGTATTTCCGCGACACCGCGCATGGCTTCCTCTCATGGTGCGTAGCGACTCTGGTGACCGCGATTCTGGTGGTCGGCTCGGTCAGCAGTGTGATCAGCGGTGGCGTTCAGGCCGGTGCGAGTGTTGCCGGCGGCGCCGCCAGCGCTATGACTCAAGCAGCGGGTACCGCAGCAGCCAAAACCGACAGCAACCAGTACGGCTACTTCATCGACAGCCTGTTTCGCGATGACCGTCCGGCATCTGTCAGTGACGATGCTGCGCATGGCGCCGTAGCGCGAATCTTTGCGCAGAGCCTGGCCAACGGTCAGCTCAGTGCCGAAGACCGTACCTACCTCGCACAACTGGTAGCGCAACGCACCAACCTGACTCAGGCCGACGCCGAACGTCGTGTTGATGAAGTCTACGCTCGCACTCAGAAAGCCATCGCCGACGCCAAAGTCAAAGCCCAGCAGGCCGCTGACGCTGCTGCAAAAGTTGCTGCGCTGACTTCCCTGTGGATGTTCGTTGCGCTGCTGATCGGTGCGTTCTTCGCCAGCTTCGCGGCCACTTTCGGCGGTCGTCGTCGGGATGCGGTCGAGTACGTTGAAGTCGACACCTACACCACAGCCACCACCCTGCCTCCAGTCCGCTAACAAGGAGCATCACCATGCGCTCATTACTGCTGTTTTTCCTCGGTGTACCGATCCCGATCATTATCCTGATTGCCCTGTTCGTACACTGATCGAATGCTCCCTTGAGGCCACTGTCTCGGCCGCTTGCACTACACGGTGCAAGCGGCTTTTTGCTTTCCTGGAGGCCAACGGCGAGAATCGCCGGCGGAAGTGGATTGGCCGCTTTCACCGCGATTTAAGGATGAACACGTTGGACAAGAAGGAAATCAAACGGCAACTGGTCGAAATGCTCGACGCCGGACGCTCCAGGACCGAAACCTTCAATGCGCTCTCGGGCGGGAAGGTCAAGGATCGTGTATTGGCCGCATGGATTGGTGGCCGGCCTGATCCGGCACTCAGAGAGCGCCATTCACTCAAAGTCACGATCCTCGTCGTGCTGACCTGCATTCAGGCATTGATCGGTGCGGTGGCCGGCTTTTTCCTGTTTTACGAATTCAGCGCGGGTATGGCTCTGACGGTGATGCTGATCGCCGGTGGCATTCCACTGCTGTTTGCCTGGGGCTTCTACAAGAACATCGCGTCGGTTTACACCGTCTACGTGATCCTGACGCTCAGCCAGCTATCGCGCATGTTCAAGGGTTTCGAAGAAGACCCGGTGACCACCCTGATCGTGGTGGGCATTACCCTGGCGATAGTCGGTTACGCGGCGTGGCTGAAAACCCTGCTGTTCCCTGACCTCGGGTTCATCGGTGCGAAAAAGATCAAGGGACAATTCGTCTTCTCGAACTGATCGTTGAACAATCCGACGGCTTTCACTGGCCTGGATCAATATTTCCTTTGGCAATATCACCTAACTTAAATGATCCAGGCCTTTGCTGGTGTTTGAGCTACAGTGCTCCCGCGCGCCTTGTTGCGCTGACGGAGTACCCGCGTCGACGTCCCTAATCAAAGAAATAAATGCGTCGATCAGGTGTAGTGCAGCAAGGAGCTGACACAACCTCAACCGAACCTTCACGGATGAACATTGCAATGCACTGCCAAGACAGAACCTTCGATATCCAGCCTTTGGCGCAGGCGGATATGACCGTCCACATCAACGGTCAACCGGTCAACGCTGCCATTGGGGAAACCGTCCTCAGTGTCATCCAGGCCCTCGGCGTGCGCCAGGTCGCGCGCAACGATCACAACCAGATCAGCGGCGCCTACTGCGGCATGGGCGTGTGCCAGTGCTGCCTGGTGAAAATCAATGGCCGGCACAAGCGCCGCGCCTGCCAGACCGTCGTGCGTGACGGCATGCAGATCGAAACCCAGGTTAACCGCGTCGCCGCGCAGGAGGTCGTATGAGCCTGCAACCGGTAATCGTCGGCGGTGGGCCGGCAGGTATGGCAGCAGCCTGCGAACTGGCACGCCACGGTGTGCGCAGCACTCTGCTCGAAGAATCTTCACGACTCGGCGGCGTGGTCTATCGCGGGCCGCTGCGTGACGGTGTGCAGCTGGATTATCTGGGGCCGCGCTACTCCGAAGCCCTGAGCAAACTGCATGGTGAATTCCAGGAGCAATCCGGGCTGATCGACGTGCTTCTCAACCATCGCGTGGTCGGTGCTGAAGGCACTCGCGCACTGGTGGTACTGGACGCCGATGAACAACTGCACGAAATCGAATATCCGCAATTGTTGCTGGCCGCCGGTTGCCATGAACGCAGCGTGCCGTTTCCTGGCTGGACCTTGCCGGGCGTGATTCTGCTCGGCGGTCTGCAACTGCAAATCAAGAGTGGCGTGGTCAAACCGCAGGGGCCCGTCATCATCGCCGGCACCGGTCCGTTGCTGCCGCTGGTGGCGACGCAGTTACATGCATCCGGGGTCAAGGTGGCGGGCGTGTATGAAGCCTGCGCCTTCGGCAAGATCGCCCGTGAAAGCCTGGCGCTGCTGAACAAGCCGCAGCTGTTTCTCGACGGTTTGAGCATGCTCGCCTACCTGAAACTGCACGGCATCCCGATGAATTACGGTTGGGGCATAGTTGAAGCCCATGGCGAGGGCGAGCTGAAAAGCGTCAGCGTCGCACCGTATTCGGCCACCTGGGCGCCAGATCTGACACGGGTCGAGCGTTTCGAAGCGCAGACACTGGCGGTTGGTTACGGCTTCATTCCGCGTACTCAACTCAGTCAGCAAATGGGGCTGGATCACGGCTTCAGCGACGACGGTTACCTGCGCGCCAACTCGAATGTCTGGCAGCAAAGCAACGAGCGGCACGTGCATCTGGCGGGCGACGTCAACGGCATTCGCGGCGGCGAGGCAGCGATGCTGGCGGGCAAGATCGCCGCGACCTCGATCCTGCTGCAACGCGGTGTGATTGAAGCAGAACTGGCGCGGGTCCGTCGTGACCGCTATCTGGGCAAGCTCAAGTCCATCGTGCGCTTCCGTGCCGCTGTGGATCGCTACACCGAACGCGGTGTCGGGCAAACTGCACTGCCAGCCGCCGACACGGTGATCTGCCGCTGCGAGCACGCGACTCGCGCCGACATTGACCGGGCGCTGGAGCAGGGCGTGCAAGACATCGCCAGCCTGAAAATGCGCACCCGCGTGAGCATGGGCGACTGTCAGGGACGGATGTGCGTCGGCTATTGCAGCGACCGCTTGCGCCAGGCCACCGGGCGTCAGAACGTCGGTTGGCTGCGTCCACGCTTCCCGATTGATCCGATACCTTTTTCCGCATTCACATCCGTCGGCACGGAGGCCGCTTCCCATGAGTAAGTTCTATGACGTGGTCATCGCCGGCGGCGGTGTGATCGGGGCGTCCTGCGCCTATCAATTGTCCAAGCGCAAAGGCCTCAAGGTTGCGCTGATCGACGCCAAGCGTCCGGGCAACGCAACCCGTGCTTCGGCCGGTGGCTTGTGGGCGATTGGCGAGTCGGTGGGGCTGGGCTGCGGGGTGATTTTCTTCCGCATGATGTCGGCCAACCGCAAGCGCGAAACCCAGGGCGCAGCAGTCGCGGTGGATTCCAGTACGCCGCATATCCTGCCGGACTCGTTCTTCGATTTCGCCTTGCAGTCCAACGCGCTGTACCCGGCATTGCACCGTGAGTTGATGGAAAATCACGGGATGGATTTCAAGTTCGAGAAGACCGGATTGAAATTTGTGATTTATGACGATGAAGACCGGCTCTACGCCGAGCACATCGTCGGCTGCATTCCGCATCTCGCCGATCAGGTGCGCTGGCTCGATCAGGCAGAACTGCGCGAGGCCGAGCCGAGCGTCAGTCACGAAGCACGCGGGGCGCTGGAGTTTCTCTGTGACCATCAGGTCAGCCCGTTCCGTCTCGCCGATGCCTACACCGAAGGTGCACGGCAGAATGGCGTGGATATCTTCGTCAACACCAACGTCACTGGCGTATTGCATCACGGCAGCCGCGTGACTGGTGTGCAGACTGCCGAGGCTGGCGTATTTCACTGCAAGACCCTGATCAACGCCGCTGGTGCCTGGGCGGCAGATCTGAGCGAGTGGGCCAGCGGCATCCGCATCCCGGTGAAACCGGTGAAAGGGCAGATTCTGCTCACTGAACGCATGCCGAAAATCCTCAACGGTTGCCTGACCACCAGCGACTGCTACGTGGCGCAAAAGGACAACGGCGAGATCCTGATCGGCAGCACCACCGAAGACAAAGGCTTTGACGTCACCACCACCTACCCGGAAATCGCCGGGCTGGTGCAGGGCGCGGTGCGGTGTTTGCCGGAGCTCAAGGACGTCAATCTGAAACGCACCTGGGCCGGGCTGCGTCCGGGCTCGCCGGATGAATTGCCGATCCTCGGGCCGATGCGTGGGGTGGAGGGTTATCTGAATGCCTGCGGGCACTTCCGCACCGGGATTCTGACCTCGGCGATTACCGGCGTGCTGCTGGATAAACTGGTCAACGATGAGCCGTTGCCGCTGGATATCACGCCGTTCCTGGCGGATCGGTTTGAGACTGCTCCGGTCAAACAGGAACCAGAGCTGGAAATGGCCTGACCTGCATGAATTGATGTTGAATGTGAGGGCCTCATCGCGGGCAAGCCCGCTCCCACAGGTTTTGTGAACACTCAATAACACTGTGGGAGCGGGCTTGCCCGCGATGGCGGCTTGAGCCGCGCCTGACTTCTCAGGGCTTGCGCGCTTCTTCTTCCAGTTGATCCGATTCAAACAACCGCGCCAGTTCCGCCCGGGCTTCCTGGGCGGTTTGCAGGACTTTGGCCGCGTCGTCATAGATCGAGTGTTGCGCCTCCAGTACCTGTTCGTCGTGATGCTTGAAGCGCTTGATCCGCGCATCAGCCTGGGCCTGGGTCAAACCGAGGCCGACCAACGTGCGCCGGCTCATTTCCAGACTTGAATAGTACGTCTCACGAATCGCCTCGGCGCCGACATCCACCAAGCGGTGCACGTGCTGACGGTTACGCGCACGGGCGATGATTTTCATGTGCGGGTAAAGTTTGCGCACGATCTCGGCGGTCTTGATATTGGTTTCCGGATCATCAGTGGCAATCACAAAGTATTCTGCGTCGCCGACCTTGGCTGCACTGAGGATTTCCGGGCGCATCGGGTCACCGTAGAACACCGGCACCCCACCAAAACTGCGCGACAACTCGATAGTCTCCACCGACGTATCAAGGGCCACGAACTTGATGTTCTGCGCGCGCAGAATCCGCGCCACGATTTGCCCCATCCGGCCCATGCCGGCAATCACCACGCGCGGCGCATCGGTATCGATTTCGCGGAATTTCTCCGGCACTTCCACCGGCTGCACCTTGGGACTGACCAGTCGGGCGCAGATCAATAGCAGCAACGGCGTCACGGCCATAGACAACGTGATAGTCAGCACCAGCAGGTCGTACAGGCGCGGTTCGAACAGGCCCTGATCGCGGCCGATCTTGAACACCACAAAGGCAAACTCACCGCCCGCCGCGAGGACGATCCCCAGGCGAATCGCACTGACCTTGTTCAAACCACCGGCCAGACGCCCGACGACAAACAGCAACGGCAACTTCAGGCCGATCAGCAGCAGGGTCAGGCCGAGCACGGTGATTGGCGCACTCAGCAGCAAACTCAGATTGGCGCCCATGCCGACGCTGATGAAAAACAGCCCGAGCAACAGACCTTTGAACGGTTCGATCTGCGCTTCCAGTTCATGCCGGTATTCCGAATCCGCCAACAGCAGACCAGCGAGGAACGCCCCCAGCGCCATCGACACGCCTACCTGATCCATCAACCATGCTGTGCCGATCACCACCAGCAACGCAGTGGCGGTGGAAACTTCCGGCAGACCGGTTTTCGCCACAATGCGAAACACCGGTCGCAGCAGATAACGCCCGCCGATCACCACCACGGCGATGCTGCCGAGCACTCGCAAACCGTGATTCAGATCTTCGGCGGCGCTGGTGGTGTGATCGCCGCCCGCGAGCATCGGTACAAGGGCGATCAGCGGGATTGCGGCGATGTCCTGAAACAGCAGAATCGCAAACGCCAACCGGCCATGGGGGCTGGTCAGCTCCTTGCGCTCAGCCAGGCTTTGCAGGCCAAACGCGGTGGACGATAGCGCCAGTCCAAGGCCAAGCACGATGGCGCTATTGAGCGACTGGCCGAAGGCGAACAGTGCGAGCACGCCGATCACCGAACCGGTCAGCAGCACCTGCGCCAACCCCACACCGAACACCGACTTGCGCATCACCCACAAGCGTCGCGGCGACAGCTCAAGACCGATGATGAACAGCAGCAGCACCACGCCCAGTTCCGAGATGTGGCTGACACTCTGCGGATTACCGATCAGCCCCAACACCGACGGACCAATGATCACCCCGGCAAACAGATAGCCGAGCACCGCTCCCAGTTGCAGCCGTTTGGCCAACGGCACGGTGAGCACCGCAGCAAACAGAAACACGACGGCGGCTTGCAACAAATTGCCTTCATGGGGCATGGGACTACTCCTGACAACGGTACGGCGGGGGCGACAAGGATAAGGGCTGATCCTGTGACACACCACATACACCTGCGCATGGCGTGATAAACGCAGCGGATTTTCAGGCGCAGACCTTTCAAATAGATTGAATGTAGTGGTTCGGGGGGGGGGGGGCTGCAGCGGCGAAGAAAATTGATGCGATGTAAAGTTATACTTTCGTCTTAGAGGCTTGATGATTAATTAAGTAAATACCAGTGTCATATTTCGTGTAGTTGTTCTAGTTAGTTAATTGTCCGTCGTGGCTGTGTGATGAATTTATGTCTATTAAACTTTTGCTACAGCATTGACAAAGTAATCACTTCGAATCTACTATTTTTGTCGGTCACAAGATGTGTCGAAAAACACTGTACAAAATGCCGCTTTAAGGTGAGGTTTTCATAAGGATTTGAAACTTTGTACTTGAAATACGTTGGTCCCAATCATTCTTGGTTTCTGCCCGGACAGTTCACTTCCTGCACGTCGACAAAGACGACTCAGTGGCGTGTGCGTATCCTTTCCCGTAACCAGTATGCATTCGAGAATCCGAGCGTCTCTTGGATCGCGCGTGCTGGCCATGTATCAATCCATTCGGAATTCCTGCCAAAGTGCAGCTTCAAGCCTTGAGGCCAAAGCGCTGCGGCACGTAATCAAACATATTAAAAGTAAAGTTCTCATAAGGTTTTGAGGGTTTTTACGCGAACTTGTTTGTTTTTTGTTTTGTGCGGTGAAGTCTGCTTTTCTACATTTTGTATGCCGCATGAAGTGGCGGATGAAGTGTGAAAAATATAAAAAATATTTCGTCGTTATGCACTCGTGAACATGGAAATAACTTGATGTTTAGCCAAATGGTATGGCGTTCGTCGAGCGTGTTTTTCCTGGCGTCAAATTGGCGCCGGCAGAGATGTTGGTTTTCGGGATTATTGACCTGGAACTTCGGTGCTTTCGTCAATACACAGACTAAAAGTGCCGTGACTGTATGCGCTGTGGTGGGCAAACAAGCACATTTAATGTGAAGTTTTCATAAGGATTTGAAACTGTGTACATAGATTCCATTGGACCAGAACGTCAGCGATTGCAGCCCGATCAGGACCCCTCCAGGACATCCGCGGGGGAGAGTGAAGCCGTGGCTTCGTTGCGACCGGTGCGCAATTATGACAATAGCTCGATGTATTCCCGAGATAACACCGAGCCGAATGAACACATCTTTTTGAGTGGCCAGCAAGCGCTCGTCAGGCTGCTTATTTCCCAGGCTGCACTTGATCGATCTGTTGGCATACGCACCGCTGGTTTTGTCAGTGGTTATCGTGGCTCGCCTCTAGGAGGCGTGGACCGGGAACTGGTGAAGGCCAGGGATGTTCTGGAGAAGTCGAACATCCGTTTTCTCCCGGCAATCAACGAAGATCTGGCGGCCACCGCGTTGATCGGCACCCAGCGCGTCGAGAGTGACCCGAAGAGGCGGTATGACGGCGTATTCGGCATGTGGTATGGCAAGGGGCCGGGTGTTGATCGTTCGGGGGACGCGATCAAACACGGCAGTTCCTATGGGTCTTCGCCCCACGGTGGGGTTCTTGTGGTCACCGGTGATGATCACGGCTGCGTGTCTTCGTCGATGTCTCATCAATCCGACCGGACTTTGATTGCCTGGGGCTTGCCGGTGATTCACCCGGCCGGACTCGCCGATTACGAACGATGCGGTTTGTGGGGTTGGGCGCTCTCTCGCGCTTCAGGCTTGTGGGTGGGCTTCAAGGCCATTACCGAGACGGTCGAGGCAACAACGTCGGTCAAGTCATCCCCGTTACCCGAATTCGTCACGCCCGAAATCAATCCGGGTCCAGACGGTTTGCACTGGCGTTGGCCCGATCTTCCAGGCATGCAAATCGAGCGCCGGACTTCCTTCAAGTTTGAAGCGGCTCGCGCCTTTGCGCTGGCGAATCCAATTGACACCGCGGTGACGGCGCCGGCGCAACCGGCCCTCGTCATTGGCGCCGTCGGCAAGGCTTACGGCGATGTTCGACAGGCGTTGCAGCAATGTGGCATCTCACTCCAACAACTTGAAAACGCTGGTGTCGCGCTTCTGAAAATCAACCTGGTTTATCCGTTGTCGCCGTTGCTCGACGCCTGGACGGAACGAGCCGGCAAGGTATTGATCATCGAAGAAAAGCAGGCCATCGTTGAAGAGCAGCTCAAGCAGAAGTACTACAACGTCGCGTCCGATCAACGCGCGGTCATCATTGGTAAAACCGATGAAAACGGCGACGCACTGATTTCGGATCACGAGGAGCTCCGGCCGTCCCGAATCGCTTCGATGCTCCAACAACGACTGCAAGGCCTCGGCATCACGCTGAGCATTCCCGAGTTCTGGCACATACCTACTGTCCTGCGGATCAATGACTGGATTCGACGTACTCCGTATCTGTGTTCCGGCTGCCCGCACAATACCTCGACGAACGTGCCCAAAGGCAGTGAGGCAAGACTTGGCATCGGTTGCCATGCGATGGCTGCGCGTATGCCTGAAAGGTCGACCAGTGGCAGTGTGCAGATGGGCGGGGAAGGTGTCGACTGGCTGGGACAGGCTCCGTTTGTCGAGACGCCGCACATCTTTCAGAACATCGGTGACGGGACCTTTTTCCACTCCGGTTTTCTCGCGGTTCGTCAGGCCATCGCGGCCGGCGCGACCATCACCTACAAGTTGCTTTACAACGATGCCGTGGCCATGACCGGTGGACAGCCTATCGACGGCACGCTGACCGTGAAGAAGGCCGTAGAGTTGGTGAAAGCCGAAGGTGCCCATCGGATTGTGGTGGTGGCGGATGATCTGGCGCGTTATCAGGCGCAAGACAGCCTGCCTCAGGGTGTCGAGCTGTTTCATCGCGAGAAACTTGAGGAGGTTCAGCTTCAACTGCGCGAGACCCGCGGCGTCAGTGTTCTAGTGTTTGATCAGGTCTGCGCCATCGAAGGGCGTCGCCGCAAGAAGCAACTGCCAGCGCCGGTATTGAAGACTGAAGTGGTCATCAATGAGGCGGTTTGTGAAGGGTGTGGTGATTGCCAGGTCAAATCCAATTGCTTGTCGGTGACGCCGGTCGAGACACCTTTCGGAGTGAAGCGGCGCATCGACCCGCACTCCTGCAACAACGACCTCTCGTGCATCAAGGGTTTCTGTCCCAGCTTCGTGACGGTGACCGGCAAGCCGCGCCGGCGTCAGCAAAAACCTAGCGACAACAAGCTGGTGCTGGCGCGGGCCGAAGCACTGGCTTTGCCGCAACCGACGCGTTCGCTCGACACTCCTTACGAAATGCTGCTCGTTGGTGTTGGCGGCACGGGGATCGTGACAGTGGCGCGCACAATCGCTTTGGGCGCTTATCTGGATGGTCGAGCAGTCAGCGTGCTCGACTTCACCGGGTTCGCCCAGAAGGGCGGTGCCGTATTAAGCCACGTGCGGCTGGCCAACGATGCCGATACGCTGCACCAGCACCGTATCGACGTGGGTGGCGCCGACCTGTTGCTTGCTGCCGACCTGGTCGTGGCCAGTGAAGACGATGCGTTGTCTACGCTCAGGCAAGACAAAACGGTGGTTATCGCCAACAGCGCTCAGACCCAAACCGGCGCGATGTTACGCAATACCGAACTGCGTATTGAAAACGAGGCCATTGAAGACTTTCTGAAGCGAAGGGTGGGTGCCAGTAATTATCACCGTCTGGATGCGGCACAACTGGCAAGCGCGCTGGTCAATCCGATGCAAGCCAACATGCTGTTGCTGGGCTACGCGTGGCAGCTAGGTACGGTGCCAGTGTCGCTGCAAGCACTGAAAAAAGCGATTGATCTGGCCGGCAGCGCCGAAGCCAACCATCTGGCATTTGCCTGGGGCCGGTTGTGGGCACAGGACGCCGAGTTCGTCGTGCTCTACCTTGATCAGCCAACGGATGCAGAGTCGGCGATTTCAATCGCCGGCATGTCCGGCAAGCGTGAAAGCATCGAGCAGATGGTCAATACGCGAAGTGCCTTCCTCACGGATTACCAGGACGCGGCCTACGCCGAGCGTTACCGCACAGTGCTTGAGTCTGTTCGCTCGACGCCGCTGGCCGGCGATGAATGCGCGCTGGTAGAGGCAGTCGCACGCAACCTCTTCAAGTTGATGGCATACAAGGATGAATACGAAGTTGCGCGTCTGCTTACCGCCAGCAGTTTCATGGAACCGCTGAAGGCAAAATTCGAAGGGCGCGTGCAATTGAAATTCCACTTTGCGCTGCCATTGCTGCGCAATAAGCAAAAGAAAATCGCGTTCTCCGGTTGGGTGTTGCCATTTCTACGGTTGCTGGCCAAGGGACGTGTGTTGCGCCACAGCCGATTCGATCCGCTCGGCTGGTCGGCCGAGCGCCGTGAAGAGCGGCGCCTGCTGGTTGAATATGAGCAAACCTTGCAGCGTCTGTTGCCGAAACTGAGCCAGGACAATTTGGCGCTTTTCGTCGCTTGGGCGAGCCTGCCTGACTCGATTCGAGGGTATGGACACGTCAAGGATCAGTCGATTGCTTCTGCACGTATGCGAGGGGAGAAACTCATCGAGCAGATCCTCGCGCCTCCGCAACCTAATGGCCAGGGCTATGAGTTGATCCATCGGCAAGTAGCAGGTGTTGAGTCATGGGCTCCGTCCACGATTCACCTCGCACAGCCAGACAAGCTCGCCGCGCCGGATGTGATGGAGGCTTCGTGATTTAGCGACCGTCGCCAATGCCAGAGCCGCAGCACAAAATTATCAAGGATGAGTCAAGCAAACGATGAATAACGACACCATAACGCCCGATCTCCTGCATAAGGGTTCGGCTGACGACGTTTTGATCTGCGCGCCGAGAGTCGCGGCACCGTTGTATTTGAACCAGGAGACTGTTGCGTCAAGTGCGCACAGCAAGATCCTGCGCAACTATGTGGAATGCGCGAGCCGACGTAGAAAGTTCGATATGTCCGCGGAGCTGCTGGGCAAGCGCGCGATGGAGAGCGCGTTTGCCAGGGGCGTGGACACAGATGATGACTGGAGCAAGGTCAGGGCACTTCCGTACCAGATCGTCACCCCGCACTTACTCAAGCAATCAGACGCTAGCGCAACTGCAATTGATAGCCCGGAGGCTGCGGTGTCGGTGCTGTGCGAATCGATTCCGGCCATTCAGCGTTCCAGTTCGTTTCAGTTGATCAACAACGCCGACAACTATTTTTTCTATCGCAAAGCACATGAACACGTTCCGGGAACCATGTTCATCGAAGCGGCGCGCCAAGCGGTTTATCACCACTTGTACCATCACACCAATTACGCACGCGGTTCCGTCACCGTCAGCGTCAACGAGTTGAACGCAAGTTTCTTCGCTTACGCCGAACTGATGTATCCGATCGAACTGGTGGTCGACAACATGACCCCGACCGATACGTTCTCGCCCAAGAAGATCCATTTGCGGGTCGCCTTTTATCAGCGGCAGATGCTCTTCGCCACGGTCGATACCAAAGCCACCGTCATTGATATCGGTCTGTTTGAGAAGACACGCAATATCTTCATTTACGCTGACGACTGGTTTGCGCCGATCCATCCTTCGAGGCTGGTCTGCACGCTCAGCGACGGAGAGGGACGCCAGGCGCAGGTGATGCTCAAGGGCCTGGGCAAGGCCGGTTGCGTGACGACAGCGGCGGATATTGATTTGACCGAAGTGGTCTCTCTGCATGTGTTGTACGAGGGCAAATTGAGCTTCACCGGCTCAGTGCGAAACGTCGGGCAGGGCCGACATTGCACATGGGAGTTCTCGGAGGTGGACTTCAACGGCCTTCAGGTCTTGAGCGACATGATCAAGCGCGGTTTCGTCCACCTCGATGAAGCCGACGTCGCGGCGCTCAAGGAATAACCGTGAATAACAACACCTTGATGCCTGCAACCCGGGCGCTGCATTTTGGCGCTCACGCCGTCTCGAAAAATCGGCTGTATTTTTCGTCGCTGGGTATGGATCTATGTGATGAGAACGGGTTCCCACGGCCAGAATTCTTCACGGTTTATGAATCGTTGATGGACGGTGGTTGCGGCTTTGGTTTCCTTGGCAATGCCAGCGTGGATGCAGGCGCGCGTTATAACAGTCGCGGTCTGCGACTGACGTCTGCGGCCCACGCACAAGCCTTGCAGCCGTTGTTTGAGGCGGCCCGGAAGCGCGGTTTTCCATTGGGCGTGCAATTGCAGCACTACGGTCCGCAGGCCCTGCCTTCGGAGCAGGGCATTATTTTGAGCCCGAGCGCAATCGCGTCTTCCACGATCCTCAATGCATTTCCCCTGGCACGTGCGGTGGAGATGTCGAACGAGCAGATTCTGCGCTGCATCGATCAGTTCACGGATGCTGCTTGCCACGCGCAACAGGCCGGTGCCTCGTTGATCCAGATTCAGGCTTCCAATGGATATCTGGTCAGCAGTTTTCTGTCGCCAAAGACCAACCTTCGCGAGGATCAATGGGGCGGTAGTCCTCTCAAACGAGCCAGGTTGTTGCTCTCCATTGTCGAAAGCATTCGCAAAGCCACCGGTGACAATGTGGCGATCACTGTCCGTTTAGGCATGGACGATGGCTTGGGGGAGGAGGGGCAACACGCCGCGCTGTTGGGCGAGGTCATGGTTGCTTTGGAGGCTGGCGGAGTGTCAGCCATCACTTGCTCCGTCGGCATCAGCGAAACGTTTCGGTTTTTTTTCAAAAACAAGGAAAAGGCCCTGGCCATGTCTCGTGAGGGCTGCCGCTATCTGAAAAGTTTCGTACGAATACCGGTCGGTTTTACCGGCTCGGTCGAAGATGTGGCGCAAGCGAATGAAATCATCGGATGTGGCGATGCCGACTTCGTTGGGTTCGGCCGCGCCATGCTGGCTGACAACCACTTCATTGCCAAGGAACTGGCGGGCCGAAAAGATCTGGTCATGCGCTGCAAGGGCGATGCTTTTTGTTTTCGCGACAAAAAAGAGCCCATGGCCGAACGCGTGTATTGCTGCGTCAACCCTGACTACCGGCGGCCAGAAAAACTACAGCTGTACTATGAGGAGAACCTGAAATGAACTTCACCGCAAAAATCGCTCTTGTTGTCGGGGGCACACGTGGAATCGGTTTCGATGTCAGCCAACGGCTCGTCGAAACAGGCTGCATCTGCTACATCACCGGGCGCAACGAGGACGATGGTCTGACGGCGCAAAGTCGCCTCGGCAAAAACTGCACCTTCATCAGGAGCGACGTGACCGACGAAGCCTCGGTCATTGAGCTGTTCCGGATCATCAACGAAAAACACGGGCGGCTCGATCTGGCTGTCAACAATGCCGGCGTCACTTCAAAACATGCACTGATCCGGGACCTGGACTTCGCTGACTGGAAACGCGTGCTGGAGATCAACCTGTTGGGCCCTCTGCTGTTGATGAAGCACGAAACCAACCTGATGTCGAAACACGCTGGCGGTTCGATTGTGAACGTCTCCTCCTGCGCCGGTCTGCTTGGCGTCGCGAAACAAAGCGCCTATTCCACCAGCAAGGCGGCGCTGAATATGCTGACCCAGGTCTGCGCAATCGAATGCGCTGAAGACGCGTTGCCGGAGCGCCATTCGATTCGCGTCAACGCGGTGTGCCCTGGCCCGACACTGGGCGGCATGAATTCGGAAGAACGCCTGAAAGCCAATCCGGAATCGACCAAGCACAAACTTCAGGTCACGGCGATGAAACGGTTCGCCCAACCAGGTGAGATTTCTTCGGCGATCCTGTGGCTGCTGAGTGATTCATCATCGTTTGTCACAGGCACCGTGATGCCGGTAGACGGTGGTTTTTCGGCCGGGAAATTCTAGTGCACACGGTAAAACGCGACCTGCCGCCCGCAGGCTCTCGCGAGAACGTACCGGGTCGGGCATTTATTACCGGTGTGAGCAGCGGCATCGGCGAGGCGCTCGCGCAACTCTATCTGCAAAAAGGCTATCGCGTGTTTGGTACGTCCCGGCGAGAACCTTATCGGTTGATGAGTCATCCGAATTTCCATTTTCGGTCGTTCGATCTCTCCAGACCGAGCGCGATGGGCGAGCTGTTCAAAGACAATTTCGCCGATGTCCTGGAGCTGGGTGTCGATGTGTTTTTTCTCAATGCCGGGATCAGCGGAAATGTGCCGGCGCGTTCCGAGGAGTTCACGCTAGACGACATTCAGCAGGTGCTCAACGTTAACCTGCTGGCCAATAAAGCCATTCTCGATCTGATGCTCTCGTCCGCACATCGCCCCAAGGCATGCGTGCTGTCGGCCTCAATGGCGGGTGTGCGATTTCGTGCGGGTACGCTGCCGTACAGCCTGTCGAAAGCAGCGCTGGCCGCTCTGGGCGGAGTCTACGCGGAAGAAAATCCGCACATCTTCTTTGCCGTACTGGGCCTGTGCAATGTCGATACCGGTTTGTCCAGACAAGTGAGCTTCAGCCAGAGAACAGGCGACTTTCCGGATCTTCAGGCGCTGCAGCAAAGAGCCTTGACCCCCGGTTACATGGTTTCGCCCATGCAGCGCGCAACAGACATCCAGTCGGTGATTGATGCGCCCGCTGCCTATGGAGTGAAAAGTGGCGTTTTCGTCGACATGAGAACCGCTCTGGCTGATTACCGGAAATCCAAAGGCCCATTGTCACAAGCCTAGAGAACGCATGGATCTGCATCACCAATAAAGGAATGTTGGAATGTTGAATAAAGTTAAAACACTGACCGAGTCAGCCATTCGGCAACAGGACCTGTTGTTGAGCGAACCGATCGATTTGTCCCGTGGTGAAGACAGTCGCCTGTATGGCGTCGACGGCACCATCGACTCCTTGACCCTCGTTTCAATCATCGTTGACGTCGAGGAGATGATCCGCACTCAGCTCGGTGTCGAAGTGCACCTTGCCGATACCAGCGATCTATCGGAATCCGCCACGCCATTTGCCACGCTCGGCACGCTTGCCGCCTACGTCATGGACAGGCTGACGCTCGCGTTGAATACGGCGGGTACGGCCACAGCGCAATCTGCTCTGCAGGCTCAAGCGAACTGATTGAACAACCGCAGCGTCTTGGGCGGGATTTTTATCGAGGGGTGGATATGCAAGTTGACGATTTCTTGAGTTATCTGAAAAACGCTGCGAGCAAACCGGCGATTGTCAGCGATGAGGGAAGCTTTTCTTATGACGAGTTGCACAAGCAGATAACCGCGTATGGCGAGGACCTCGCGTCTCGCTCCATCAGCAACGCTTGTGTATTGCTGGTCGATAATTACAGCTTCAACAGTGTTTGCATGCTGTTTGCGTTGTGGATGAGTAACAACGTTGTGGCGCTTTCTGTGCCCAAAAGTGAGGAGCAACTCGCGCATCTGGCCAACGCCGCGGGAGCCAGCTTTTCTGTCGTGGGTGGGACGCCGCAGGGTTTCTCGGTCATCGATCATGAGAGCACTCAGGTGCCGCCGACGGTAGAGGGGCTGCTGTCGCAGCATCAGGCCGGGTTCATTGTGTTTTCTTCCGGTTCGACAGGCCCGGCCAAAGGGGTGGTGCATACCATCGCGCCGTTCTTCGACAGATACCTGAGTGCCGAGCGATGCGGCACCATTCTGGCATTTCTGTTGTTCGATCATATCGGTGGCCTGGTTACGGTTTTACAGGCACTGGCAACGCATGGAACGTTGATTTTGCCCAAGGAGCGTTCACCTCAAGAGGTCGGTCGTTGTATCGAGTCGTTCAAGGTAGAAACGTTGCACGTATCCCCGACTCTGTTGAATCTGGCAACGGTAACAGGGGTGTTTCAGAAGTGGGACGCGAGCAGTCTGCAGCGTATCTATTACGGCTCTGAGCCGAGTTCGGTTGAATCCATACGACGGATCGCGAGCATGCTGCCGCAAGTGAAATTGCGCCAGTTGTACGGGATGTCGGAAATCGGTGTGCTCCCGTGCTGCGGCAAAGACGGCGACAGCGCCTGGATGAAAATCGAGGATCCAGACTACAGCGTGCGGGTGGTTGACGGGATTTTGCAGGTTCGAGGAGCGACCAATATGGTGGGTTACCTTGCGAACGCGGGCGATCTGACGAGCGACGGGTATCTGATCACGCACGATCTGGCTGAAGAAAGCGCAGGGTTTTTCCGCGTCACGGGGCGGGCGGTCGATGTCATTAACGTCGGCGGCAAGAAGGTGTTTCCGTCACACGTGGAGAGCGTTCTCATGAGCATCGAAAACGTCTGCGACGTGGTCGTGTACGCGCAACCCAACCCGCTGCTCGGGCAGATAGTCGCGGCGCGTTTCACCCTGCTAGAGCCGGAAGCGCTGGATGCTTTCAAGGCCCGGATGTATCAGCACATTCGTGGTGTGTTGGCGCAGGAACAACTGCCACGGTTGATCTCCATTGCGGATACGCCGCTGTACACCAGCCGCTTCAAAAAAATGCGCCATCCGGGCGTCGTCATCGAGTCGTAAGACCGGTTTACTGATCCAGTTATAAGGAAATAACAAAATGGTTGATTTGAAAAAAATGCGCGCAAACATCGCTGAAATCCTGCTGATCCCTGTGGACCAGTTGCACGGTGAAACCCGACTTGAGAACAGTGATAACTGGGACTCGATGGCAAGGATCGGGATTGTGGCGCTGGTGTTCGAAACAACCGGGGTGACGGTGTCGGGAGAGGAGATCGAAAGCGTCGTCACTGTGCAGGATCTCTTCGATCTGATCGACCTGAAGATCAAGGACGCCGCATGAGTATGCTGACCATTGCCGGGGTCGCCATCCGGGCTGTTACGGCCGCGTTGCCCGAACGGTCTGTGACGCTGGACGACTTCGCAGAGCTGTTCGGCGCCAAAGAGGTGGCTCGTATTGCGAAAAGCACCGGCATCCAGTCGATCAGGGAAACCAGGTCCTTGCACACTTCCGATTTGATGATCGCAGCGTGCCGCAACCTGATTGATCAAGGGCATTGTTCCGCACAGGAGATTGATGGCCTGATCGTGGTCACTCAGACACCGGATTCCTGGGTGCCGGGTGTCGGTTTCATCGTTCAACAGGCGCTTGGCCTGCCGCAGCATTGCCTGGTCTTGAATGTGGCCGCCGGTTGTTCCGGTTATGTCAGCGCGCTGGTTCAAGCGGGCGCACTGATTTCATCTGGCGCCTGCAAAAAAGTCCTTCTGTGTACCGGGGATGTGACCACCAAAATCCTTGATGAGCGCGACCGCCACGTGAAGATGTTGTTTGGCGACGCCGCTTCAGCCACGTTGCTCGAGCCGGGTGAAGGGACGTTCGAATTCATATGTGGCGCCGATGGCAGCGGTGGTGACGCGCTGCAATCGGACATCACCTACGCCAAAGATGAGAGCAGTCACACCTGTGCGACTATCCAGCGCTTGCAGATGGATGGCACGGCGGTAATGAACTTTGCGCTGAACCGGGTACCACAGACCGTCAAGGCCTTGCTCCAGGCAACGGGGTTGACTCCCGCGTCGCTTGACCTGCTGGTGCTGCATCAAGCCAATGAGTTCATGCTCAATTATTTGCGCAGGATGATTGGTGTCGCCGTGGAGAAAATGCCTGTGGACATCGATGGTGTCGGCAACACTAGCTCCACTTCCATTCCCATCGTACTGTCGCGCCACCCCGCAATGGGTACGCCTCAGGCGGAACACGTTGTGCTGTGTGGATTCGGGGCGGGTCTGTCCTGGGGGGCGTTGAAGGTTGACCTTCGCTACACGCACGCCGTGCCGCCATGTGACGTGCCTGAAAAGACCCGAGACCACAGCAAGTCAGAGGGTGCCGGGGAATGCTTGCGAGCATAAACCGATAATCGCTACACGGTACCTTTGAGGCAATGTCGGTATGAATTCTCAAGGGTGCCGACTTGCCCTTGATTCATATCGTCTGATCACACGAGAACGCTATTTCATGAAGCAAAATTTTTGGAAGGCGCTTGGAATCATCAGAAGCACAGCAAATTTGCAGTGGGCGTCTCCATCGCCTTTTCTTCCGCGGTTCAATTTTTATGAGATTCACGAGTCGGGCGCCATCCGTGCGCGTCCGGAGGACATTATCGCAGCGGTTTACGCGCTGGATATACGCGATGACCGCGTCGTTAATGCGCTGTTATCGATTCGGGAACTGCCATCGAAAATCCTGAGTAAATTCGGTACACGGTCGCAGCAACAACAGACCAGACCGTTTGGCTTTGATTCCTTCACTTTGCTTCAGCGCACTCCCCATGAACTTTCCATGGGGCTGGCGGGACGCTTCTGGCGTCCGGATTTGAGCACTTTGCACATTCCCGGTGCCGAGGAGTTTGGGGTACTGGATCTCTCGCGCATTGCCAAACTGGTGCTGCGCTTTCAGGTCATCGAGCAAGCCCGTGGCGTCTATACACTGCGCACTGAAACCTTCGTGTATTGCGCCAATACGCGGACCAAACTGTTGTTTACGCCTTACTGGCTGGTTATTCGCTTTGCCAGCGGCTGGATACGACGCAGGAACCTGGCATCCATCCAGCGGCAATTCTCGACGGTCGCCCGCTAAGAGGCATGGCGCTGTAACAAGCTGCATCAATTGGTTACATTGATAGTCTCAATGAATCAATCCACCGAGTTCCGCCATGGCCATCAACTTCGACCTCAACGACCTGCAAGCCTTTCGGGCCGTGGTCGAGCAGGGCAGTTTTCGCAAGGCCGCCGACACTGTGCGCCTGTCGCAACCGGCGTTGAGCCGGCGCATAGAGAAGCTCGAAGACGCCCTCGGCGTGAAGTTGTTCGAACGCACCACGCGCAAAGTCAGCCTGACTCAGGCCGGGCGCGGCTTCATGCCCAGCGTCGAGCGACTGCTGGACGATCTCGACGTCGCCTTGCTGGGCATCAGTGAAGTGGCCTCGACCCGGCTCGGCCATGTCACGGTCGCTTGCGTGCCGTCCGCTGCGTACTACTTCATGCCGCGCGTGGTCGCCCGCTATCACCAGCAATTCCCGCGGATCAAGGTCAAGGTTCTCGATTCCAGCGCCCACGATGTGTTGAGCGCTGTAGTCAATGGCGAGGCGGATTTCGGTTTGAGTTTCTTGGGTACGCAGGATGCCAAAGTTGATTTTGAATCGCTTGTGCAGGAGTGCTATGTCGTTGCCTGTCGCCGCGATCATCCGCTGGCCGGGCGCAGCAGTGTGAGCTGGGACGAGTTTTATCAGCAGGATTACATCTCGCTGGACAAGACTTCAGGCAATCGCTTTCTGCTCGATCAGGCCTTGAGCAGCGTGGTGCCGCAACGCCAGAGCATCTGCGAAACCCGGCATGTGACGACAATGATTGGTCTGGTGGAGGCGGGACTGGGCGTGGCGGCGGTGCCGTTGATGGCGATGCCCGGGCCGGATCATCCGATCCTGACGCGGGTGCCGCTGACCGATCCGCAAGTGATGCGCAGCGTCGGCATCATCAAGCGCCGGGGTCGCACGTTGACCCCGGCAGCGTTGGAACTGGAGCGGCTGGTGGTGGAAATGAAGGTACAGACGCCAATCGTCAGCGCTTGACCGAATCCAGCCCGGTGGCTTGCACATCAGCCTGCGCGGCGGGTGCGGCAAGGTAAGCGAGCAGGGCTTTGGCTTCAGCCGGGTGTTGCGCGCCGACCGGAATTCCCGCAGCGAAACGCGTCACCGACTGCACCGATTCCGGAATCTTGCCGACAAAACTCACCCCTGGCACCGGCAGCAATTCACTGACCTGCTGAAAGCCCAACTGATAATCACCGGTCGCAACCACCGAGCCGACCGGGATTTTCGGGATCATTTTCGCCTTAGGTTTCAGTTGATCTTCAACGCCCAGTGTCTTGAACAGTTGCTGCTCGATGTACACGCCGCTGGCGCTGTCGGAGTAGGCCAGCGATTGCGCGTCGAGCAGGGTTTTCTTCAACGCCTCGACGTTGCTGATGTCCGGTTTCGGCGCGCCTTCACGCACCACCAGACCGATTCGCGAATCTGCCAGTTCAACGCGTGAGGCCGGGTCAACCTTGCCTTGCTTGATCAGATCATCAAGAGCGTAGCCGACCATGATCACCACATCAGCGTGCTCACCACGGGCGAGTCGATTGGGAATCGCCTCCGGCGCCTTGCCCATCGACGGGCCGAGGGTGGTGTCGAGAGTATTGCCGGTGGCCGCCGCGAATTTCGGGCCGAGGATTTTATAGGCGGCAGTGAAGCCGCCCGAGGTCATCACCCGTACCTCTTCTGCTTGGGCCAAAGCGCTGAAAGCGAGAAGGGCGAGGGCGCTCAGCTTGATCAGTTTTTTCATGGTGAGCGCTCCTTATGCCGCAACCGGTTGCAGACGACCGCCCGTACGACGATAGAGATACAGCGTCGCGCACAATGCGCAGAGCGCGCCGACACTCATCCAGTACCCCGGCGCGGCTTTGTCGCCGGTGTACTGAATCAGAAAGGTCGACATCGCCGGCGTGAACCCGCCGAAGATTGCCGTCGCCAGGCTGTAAGCGAGGGAGAAACCGGCAACCCGCACCTCGACCGGCATGATCTCGGTCAACGCCGGAATCATCGCGCCGTTGTACATGCCGTAGATAAACGACAGCCACAACAGCGACAGCAGCATGTGACTGAAACTCGGAGCCTGCACCAGATACGATAGCGCCGGATAAGTCGTGGCCAGGGCCAGCAACGACATGGTGATCAACAGCGGACGACGACCGATACGGTCGGACAACATGCCGCCAATCGGCAGCCAGAAGAAGTTCGAAACCCCGACCAGCAATGTCACCAGCAACGCATCGGAAGTGCTCAGGTGCAGCACGGTTTTGCCGAAGGTCGGCGCGTACACGGTGATCAGGTAAAACGCGGTAGTGGTCAGCGCGACCATCAACATCCCGCCCAGCACCACCACCCAGTTCTGGCCAAGAGTGCGGAACACTTCGCCCATGCTTGGACGGTGTTTACGGGCGGCGAACTCTTCGGTTTCCGCCAGATTGCGTCGCAGCAAGAAGATGAATGGCACGATCATGCAACCGACGAAAAACGGAACCCGCCAGCCCCACGCGGCAATCATGTCCGGCGCCATCCAGGCGTTCAGCGCATAACCCAGCGCGGCGGCAACGATGATCGCCACTTGCTGACTGGCCGACTGCCAGGCAGTGAAAAAGCCTTTGCGGCCCGGAGTAGCAATCTCGGACAGATAAACCGAAACACCGCCCAACTCAGCACCAGCGGAGAAGCCTTGCAGCAACCGCCCGAGCAGCACCAGCGCCGGAGCAAACAGACCGATGGTTTCGTATCCGGGCACCAACACAATCAGGATCGTGCCGCTGGCCATGATCGACAACGTTACGATCAAACCTTTGCGACGACCGACGTCATCAATGTACGCGCCGAGCACAATCGCCCCCAACGGACGCATCAAAAAGCCTGCGCCGAACACCGCGAAAGTCATCATCAGGGAGGCGAATTCACTGCTCGCCGGAAAGAACACCGCCGCGATCTGCGTAGCATAGAAGCCGAACAGGAAGAAGTCGAACTGTTCGAGGAAGTTACCCGAGGTCACCCGGAAAATGGCGCCGGCCCGCGAGCCGCCGTGTGGGATTGAGGCTGTCATAGAAAAGAACTCCACCGCTTTTATGACGTGCGCGACGGGGAGGCGGCGCACGGTTTTTATTGAGGCGGATGGTGGCGCAGGTGTAACAGGATGTTAATTGCATTGTTGGCATGGATTGATGTGCAAAGCGGATCAATGGTTTGTCAGCGATTGAACATGTCGTATTTGCGGGCCCCATCGCTGGCAAGCCAGCTCCCACAGTTTTTTGTGGTGAACACACTGATTCTGCAGCCGCCCC
Source organism: Pseudomonas sp. McL0111 (assembly GCF_052567255.1). Lineage (NCBI taxonomy): Bacteria > Pseudomonadati > Pseudomonadota > Gammaproteobacteria > Pseudomonadales > Pseudomonadaceae > Pseudomonas > Pseudomonas sp. McL0111. Next base: position 4,013,204 of record NZ_CP199585.1, read on the forward strand.
CGAACCCTGTGGGAGCTGGCCTGCCAGCGATGGCGGCCTGACAGCCGACTACAATCCCTCAGCCAGTCCAGGCAAAAACAAGGAATGATTCCAACCCCGCGCAGTCGGAGTTCAGGTATCACACATCTCAGGAGGTTCACCGATGAACAGCAAGACCCTAATCGCCAGCCTGGCCCTCGTCGCCGGCATCGCCGGGATCAGCCCACTCGTTCAAGCGGCACAAACCTCACCCGACACCGTCGAACATTCGCCCACCGGCGACCGCGAACTGAAAGTCGGCGACCGCGCCCCGGACGTCTACCAACGCAACGAAAAAGCCCTGAACAACTGGAAGCAGAAAGGCCTCAAGCAGCCGGATGCACAGTCGCAGTGGGTGCAGATGAATGACAAGTACGTGCTGGTGAAGATTACCAACGGGACGATTGTGGATATCAAACCGGTGGAGCGTTAGGCCGTCCGGTAACAATTGACCACGGACGGTCGATTGAAAACGAGCGCCGTTCTGGTAAAACCCGTGGGGCGTTTCGTGTGACTGGATGTCAGGAGCAACAAGTTGGAAAAGAAACCGCTTTATCGCAAGGAAAACACTACCGCCCACAACGTCTGGCGCAACAACCCGGGTGGGCACTATCGGTATGAACGCAACACCAAGGCTGAAAGCAACAGCAAGGCGTTGCGCGGTTCGATGCACGGAATCAAGCATCACGGCTACGATTACACGCCGTTGTTTCGTTTCCTGTTATCTCGTGTCGGAGGCAATTGGGATGAGATTTTCAGTGAGGCAGTTTCTCGCCTTGATCGGCCGGAACCGGTGTTCTGGATGGTTGCACAGCATGAACATGAGCGACGGGAGGTCTTCGGCGTGGGTGAGTCGAGTTGCTTCAGCGGCTTGTACATCGATGAACAAAAACGTCTGCGAATCGTCAATCCCGAGTTGAAGGCCGAGGACATGACGCCGACCTGTACATGCTGCACGCATACCTTTAACGGTGTTGTGATTGGCAAACCTCAGGTTTGATTTCACTCCACCCGGCTATGGCTCAACGTCTGCCCGCCACCCAACCGATACTGATTATTCCCACTCCTTTTCGCCTCATACATCGCCAGATCGGCAATATGGATCAAGCGATCCATGCTCGGCGCATGATCCGGGAACACCGCGACCCCAAGGCTGGTGCCGATGTGGCGCTGGTCGTTGCCGATGCTGATCGGTGGCGACAACTCGATAAAGATTTTCTGACAAATGCTGCGGGCTTCATCCTGCAAGTTGATGCCCGGAGCCAGGCCTTGCAGGATGACCACGAATTCGTCGCCGCCGATGCGTGCGACAGTGTCGGTGGTGCGCAGAATCCGTTTCAGTCGCGTGGCGGTGGTGATCAGCACGCGGTCACCAGCGGCGTGGCCGTAATGATCGTTGATGGCTTTGAACCCGTTGAGATCGACAAACACCAGCGCCACACGGGTGCTGTTCTGTCGTGCCAATTCCAGGGCTTCGGACAGGCGTTCTTCGAGCACCAGTCGATTGGGCAAACCGGTCAGCGGGTCGAAGTGTGCGAGGTGCTTGAGGTAACTGGCCGAGGCTTTTTCCTCAGTGATGTCGCGCACCACGCCCATCATTTTGGTCACCGCATCGTGGTCGTTGCGCACCACATTGCCGGTTTCCCGTAACCAACGAATAGTGCCGTCAGGCCAGACCACGCGGTATTCCTCGTCGTGGTTTTCGCCGGTTTGCAGGCAGCGCAATTCACCGTCGCGCACCCTGGCGCGGTCGTCCGGATGCACGCATGAGCAGAACAGCGCGTAGGAGGGCGTGATCTCACCGATCTTGAAACCGAACATGCCGTAGATCGCGTCCGACCAGTACAGCCGATCTGTATCAACCTCCCAATCCCAGGTGCCGATTCGCGCAAAATACTGACTGCGCTTGAAGCGCTCGGCATCGCCGTCCTGATGGATGTTCTGGCCATCGACGGCGCGAGTGAGTAATTCGCGGTATTCGGTCAGTTGATTTTGCAGCCCACGCACCCGCCAGATCAGCCAAATGATCACGGCAAGCATCCCGGCGCCGATGGCAACGCTGATCCACAGTTGAGTCATTTGGAAACTGCGCGCATGGCAAATCGATCCGTGAGCTGATGGCGGTTGGCTATCTTAATTCTTCACAAGCGTGTTCGGATACAGCGCCGATCTTCGCTTTTTTGTTGCCAATCCCCGGCAATTCTGGGAAAACGGCGGCCATCGAGCCTTCGGGCCACTGAACAATAGAGTGAATGTCATGAATGATGAACTGCAGGTAATCGAACTTCAGGTGGGTGACGGCAAAGCCGCCGTCAAAGGCGCGCTGATCACCGCTCAATACACCGGATGGCTGGAGGACGGCAGCGAGTTCGATTCTTCCTGGAGTCGGGGCAAACCCTTTCAATGCGTGATCGGCACGGGGCGTGTGATCAAGGGTTGGGATCAGGGCCTGATGGGCATGCAGGTGGGCGGCAAACGCAAACTGTTGGTGCCGGCGCACCTGGGGTATGGCGAACGGACGATGGGCAAGATTCCGCCGAATTCGAATCTGGTGTTTGAGATTGAGTTGTTGGAAGTTTTGACTCGGGAGGATTGATGAACGAAATCCTTATAGCTATTAAATCGTTTGCATGAAACCAGTAAGAATAAAGAACTGTAAAAACTGACAGTAGTCACCCATGAAAACCTCTTCCAGACTACGAAAGTGTATTTCGATAGTTTTGAGAGGAATAGCCATGAGTTTGAATCTTACGGATACCCTGTATATTTCGATCGACGGATCAATGTGGGGTCGAATGGAAGCCGTTACCAATTGGTTTGTTATAGGACTGACAGATTTTGCGCTCGGGGAAGTAGGTGACATTAAATATCTGAACTATGCGGCGGAATTCAAACCGGGTATGCAATTGCGCGAGGGTGATGTCGCTTTCGAGTTGGAATCGGTCAAGAGTTCAATCGAGTTTCAAGCAAAAGTCAGCGGTACTGTCAAAGACGTCAATATAGCCTACACAGATCACCCAGAACTGATGGGACAACACGCAGAAAATAATCGTTGGATGTTCAAAGTGGAAGTTTTGAATTCAAAGCTTTCTAGTCAGTGGGTTGGATCAAAATAACACCCTTCATTCTGCCTGATTTGATTCGAACGGATCTATTCGCCAAGTGTTTACCTCAATTTATGCACTTTCCCCTGTGGCGAGGGAGCTTGCTCCCGCTGGGTTGCGTAGCGACCCCAAAACCATTCACCCGGTTGTGTCAGGCAAACCGGCATCGGTCGGGGTTGCGACTGCTTCGCAGCCGAGCGGGAGCAAGCTCCCTCGCCACAGGGATACGGGTCAGTTTCTGGTTGGCGGTTCGAGGTTATCGAGGGCGCGGTTTACGGCGAGTTCGCCGAGCATGACGACTTGCTGGATGCCGAGCAGGGTGTGGCGGTAGGGCGTGTCGAGCAGGGCGGCGAAGTCGCTGAGCATGATGCTGGCCGAGGCCATGGATTCGCAGGCGTGGGCGAGCAGGGATTCGTTGTCTATTTGCGGGGCGACGACGAACATGCCGCTGGGTTTGCGCGGTGGCTGTGGGGTGGTCGGTTTGAGGTAGTGGTCGAGGGCGCGTTCGGCGGCGTCGTTGAGTTTTGTGGGGTCGAGGGTGGAGTAGGGCGACGTGGGATCGGAATCGGTTGGTGCGTCTGTTTCGGGTGGATTCGGTGTAATTTTGAACATTTTTGAGACCTTATATTAAGGCTGCCAACCAATCGCGACTAAACGGTGGGAGGCAGCTATGCGCAGGTTAGTCGACCGGTGGTCCCACAATATCCGGCGCGCCCGAAAGCGCCCTGCGCACAGCCACCATTCAGTGCAGGAATGTGAATTACCTGACTAGATGGACGCTTTACGATTTGTAAGACCACCGAGCGACTAAACCCGATCACTGAACATTCAGTGACCCGAACCAAGTTACCGGCACCCCCCAAACCGCACAAGCCGGCGGATTCTGGCTTGTTTGTAGGCAAAAGCACAAGGCGCTGTAGCCTCTTGGGTGGAGGCAAAATGATGCTGCGTTTTTCCGGGCCTCATCGCGGGCAAGCCACGCTCCCACAGGTTTTTATGTCGATCGCAAAAGGTGCGGGCACTCCAGAACTTGTGGGAGCGTGGCTTGCCCGCGATGGCTGACTATCAGTCACTAATGAAGCTGAACAGTGGAATACGCCCATTCAGAGAAGGCCGATAACGCCAGGCCAGCCGCTCCAGATTCACACCATGATCGAGGATTTCTCCGACAGTGGTGCTCGCAATCCCCATCGCCAACACTTGCCCCGGACACTGATGCCGCCCGCCACCAAAACTGAAACTGCGCCGACTCGGTCGATCCAGCAGAAACCGCTCAGGCGCCTCATTCAGCGCCGGATCACGATTGGCCGAAGCCAACAGCACCAGAATCACCGCGCCAGCCTCGACCCGCACACCATCGATATCACAACTCTGCGCGACAAAACGCCGAGTGTTCTGCACCGACGGATCAAACCGCTGCACCTCGGCCAACAACGATTCAATCGATTCACCGCGCAACTCTGGCTGAGCCCGTAACGCCAACAATGCATTGCCGATCAACCCTGCAGTGGCTTCATAGGTCTGTGAGCAAAGACCAATCAGGTTGGCGATCAGCGTTTCCTGATCGCCTTCAAATCGCTGCTTGATGCCTGAAAGCAAACCGCTCTTCGATTCCGCCAGCAACTCGATGAAATATCCACGCAACTGTTCCGCCGCCGTGTGCGCCGCAGCCAGTTGCAAGTCATTGCTCAACGGCGACAGGCACGCGACGAAATCCGCCGTCAGCTCACTGATCGCTCGAGCCTGCGCCGGGTTGAAGCCGAGTAGCGCTGCAACCACGCAGACCGGGCCGCGAAACATTGCCTTATATAAGCCGTCAGCATCTGCCGTGATCAGCCGCGCCGCCACCCGTGCGCGGACTTCATCCAGATCAACCATCGCAAGCGACGGCTCAATCGCCGAACGCGGGCAGCGTTGACGTTCGCCGTCATTCATCCGCATCAACTGGCCAAACACTTCGCCGGCCATGCCTGAAGCAATCGCTTTGGGCACCGGTTCCTGCGCCGGCCGCACTCGGCAATCAGCATGCGCCAACACTGCGCAGACAGACCGGGCGCTGCTGGCGACCCACATTTTCAGCTCTGGATGAAAAACCAATCCACCCTGAGCCCGCAGTTCAGCGTAATAAGGATAAGGATCGGTGTGAGTCGCAGCGATGATCGGGTCCATGGTCGGCAGCCTTGTCGATGGGGAAAGTGTTGCTACTATCTCCAGTCCGTAGCGGCGACGATTCGTCCGGGAGCGAAATATGCACGCAGAACATCAAGACATCGGCGTTTCGCAGGTGGCCGCCGCTATCGCCGAACCGGCGCGCACCAAAATCCTCTGCTCGCTGATGGACGGCCACGCTCGCACCAGTACCGAGCTGGCGGTTATCGCCGAAGTCAGCGCTTCCACCGCCAGCGCGCACTTGGCCAAACTCAAGGATCTGGCCTTGGTGCGCCTGCATGTGCAGGGCCGCCATCGTTACTACAGCCTCGCCGACCAGCGTGTCGCGCAAGCGCTGGAGGCGTTGATGGTGATCGGCCAGAACGCTGCGCCGACCTTCAAACCGCACACGCCGGATCGTCTGCAATTTGCCCGTACTTGCTACGACCACATGGCCGGCACGTTGGCGGTTCTGCTGCACGACCGCTTGATCGAGGCGGGGTGGCTGATCGAGACCGATGAGCAGGCCTATCGCTTGAGCGACAGCGGCGAGGCCTTGTTCGCCGGGTTGGGCATCGAGGTGCAGGACTTGAATACGTTGCGCCGCAAGTTTGCCTGCCCGTGCCTGGACTGGAGCATGCGTCGGCCACATCTGGGCGGTTCGCTGGGGGCGGCGTTGTTGCAGACGGCGTTGAAGCGCAAGTGGGTGACGCAGGATCTGGACAGCCGAGCGTTGGCGTTGACAGTGCTGGGGCGCAAGGAATTCGGGAAGCGGTTTGGGGTGGAGTTGCCGATTGAAGATAAGGTCAAAAGATCGCAGCGTACCGCAGCTCCCACAGGAGATCGCGTACCCGTTTTAAACGCTGCGATATCTTGATCACGCTTTGCACCTTGTGCCAATCCCATAGACTCGATACTGTACGCATAACCAGTATCGAGCCGCCGCCATGCAAATCATCGACAAGCTCAGCATCCTCGCCGACGCCGCAAAGTACGACGCCTCCTGCGCCAGCAGCGGGGCGCCCAAACGCAGCTCCGAAGGCAAGAGCGGGCTGGGCTCGACCAATGGCATGGGCATTTGTCACAGCTACACGCCGGACGGGCGTTGCGTTTCTTTACTGAAGATTCTGCTGACCAATTTCTGCCTCTACGATTGCCAGTACTGCGTCAACCGTCGCTCAAGCGACGTCCCGCGTGCGCGCTTCACGCCTGAAGAAGTTGTAGCGCTGACCATGGATTTCTACCGGCGCAACTGCGTCAGCGGGCTGTTTCTCAGCTCGGGGATCATCCGTTCGGCGGATTACACCATGGAGCAACTGGTGCGCGTGGCGAAGCTGCTGCGCGAAGAGCACGAATTTCGCGGCTACATCCACCTCAAGACCATTCCCGAAGCTGATCCGGCATTGATTGCAGAGGCCGGGCGCTATGCCGACCGCTTGAGCGTCAATATCGAACTTCCGACCGATGCCAGTTTGCAGATCCTCGCACCCGAGAAACAGATCGGCTCGATCAAACAGGCCATGCAAACCATCTATACCGGCGAGCAAACCGTGCTCAACGAGCCTCGGGCGCCTAAGTTCGCGCCGGCCGGACAGAGTACCCAAATGATTGTCGGCGCCGATGACACCGACGACAGCACAATCCTGCATGGCGCTCAGGCCTTGTACGGCAATTTCCGCCTGCGCCGGGTCTATTACTCGGCGTTCAGTCCGATCCCCGACAGCCCGAAAAGTGTACCGCTGGCCGCGCCGCCGCTGATGCGCGAGCATCGCTTGTATCAGGCCGATTTTCTCTTGCGCAGCTACGGCTACAGCGCTGGGGAGTTGCTCAAGGGGCCGGGTAATCTGGCGCTGGATATCGATCCGAAACTGGCGTGGGCGTTGCAGAATCGCGAGGTGTTCCCACTCGATCTGAACCGCGCCGAAGCCTCATTGATTGCCCGTATTCCCGGCATCGGCCTGCGCACCACCGAGCGCTTGGTAGAGCTGCGCCGGCAACGGCGAATTCGTTACGAAGACCTGGCGCGCATGCGCTGCGTGCTGGCCAAGGCCAAGCCCTTTTTCATCACCAGCGACTACCACCCGCAGCAGGCGGAAGTCACCAGCCATTCGCTGTATCAGCAATTGCGCGACCGACCCGCGCCGCAACAGATGGGGCTGTGGGGATGATCAACCTCGATTGTGATGATCTGTTCGAGACCTGGCGACAGCAGGCGCGCTGGCTGCTCAGTCATGAAATTGATCCGAGTCTGGTGAGTTGGGCGTCGGAAGGTGTCGGTGATCTGTTCGCCAGTGACGTGGCTGTGCCTGAGGGGCAAGGGCCGTTTATGGCACGCATCCCGCGCGCGCTGATCGATACGCTGGAACAAGCCGCACGTTATCGCGGCGATCAACGCTGGAGTCTGCTCTACGAAGTGTTATGGCGAGTCAGTCACGGTGATCGCACCGCAATGATGGCGGGCGACAAACTCGGCAGTGAGTTGCAGCGACGAATCAAGCAAGTGCAGCGCGAAGCTCATCACTTGCACGCGTTCGTGCGTTTCATCGAACGGCCGCAGGATCTGCCGGGCCCTCAATACGTCGCGTGGCACGAACCGGCCCACGACATCCTGCACAGTGCCAGCGAGCACTTCATCGGACGCATGGGCCGCCACCGCTGGTTGATCGCCACGCCGCGTGACGGGGTTTATTACGATGGCGAACAGTTGATTCATCAGCGCCAGTGCCCGGTGGAATGGCAGCAACTGGCGCAGAACGTTGACGACCCGCATGGCGACCTGTGGCTGACCTATTACAGCCACATCTTCAACCCCGCGCGGTTGAATCCGAAAGTCATGCAAGGGCATTTTCCGGTGCGCTTCTGGAAGAACCTGCCGGAGGGCGAGTTGATTCCCGGACTGATTACTCAGGCACGCACCGGCAAGCAACAGAACGGTCAGGCCAGCGGTATTGGCGGGCGGGTGGGCAAGCGAATCACCCTGAAACAGGTCGATGGCGGACAGCGAGAAGTCCGCCCGCTCAACGACTGGCCGATGCCATCAGCAGACCAAAACCGGTGAAGGTCACGCCCGAGATTTTCGCCACCAGCCAGGCGCCTTTCGGGCTCGACAACCAGCCTTTGGCAGCATTGGCCAGCAGCGCATAGCTGCCGTGCACCAGAATCACCAACAGCGCATAAGAAGCCACTAGTTTGAAAAACTGCGGATAAAACGACTGCGAGGTGTCGATGAACTGCGGGAACACCGCCAGAAAAAAGAAGATGGCCTTGGGGTTGAGAAACTGCAGTGACGCGCCCTCCAGAAAACGGTAACCCGGGCGTGAAGGGCGAACTTTTTGCAGGGCACTCGAACGATCCGAGCGCCAGCTCTTGAAGCCCAGATACAACAGATAAGCCGCTCCGGCATATTTCAGTACGGTAAAGGCTGTCGCCGAGGCGCTGAGGATCAGGCCGACACTGGTAGCACTGAGGGCAGCAACCACCAAGGCGCCTGATGCGATCCCGAAAATTCCCGGCAACGCTCCGGTCCAGCCCAGGCGCACGGCGTTGGATAGCGTCAGCGCTACTCCCGGGCCGGGGCTCAGAATTGTCAGGGCGGCGAACAGTACAAAGAGTCCGTAGCTGTGCATGGTGTTGCTCCGTCGAATCGCATGTCTGTGTGGAGGCAGATTGGCGTGACGACAAAGGCGTGACAAACGCTTTAAATGCAACGCATAGGTGACTAAATTAGACGCATGAAAAATCCATTGCCTCCGCTCAATGCTGTTCGTGCCTTCGCCGTGGCTGCTCGTCATCAGAGCTTTAGTCTGGCGGCCGAAGAGCTGCATGTCAGTCACAGTGCCGTCAGCCGCCACGTCAAACTGCTGGAAGAGCACTTGGGTGTTCTGTTATTCGAACGACGAATCCGCCAGTCCTTGCTGACCCCGGCCGGCCAGCGCTTTTACCAGCAGGTCAGCGCCGGTTTGGCGCAGATCGCCGACGCTGCTGCCGAAGCCAAGCAGCAGGCTGCGCGGCCAACGCTGAAAATCAATGTCCGACCGTCCTTCGCCTTGTTGTGGCTGACGCCAAGGCTCGCGGACTTCTCGGCGCAGCATCCGCAGATCGACACGCAGGTGATTACCCAGACCCAATCGCCAGATCCGGCCAGAGATGACTTCGATATCGTCATCCGTCGCGGGCGTGACGACTGGGCACCGGCGCTTGAGGCGCACGCGCTGTTCGAAGACGAGTTGGTGTTGGTCGCGGCACCGACGTTGATCGAGCGCGTACCGTTGGCCGATCTTGCGGGCCTGAGCGCTCATACACTGCTGACCGTCAGGGCTCGTCGCGAAGACTGGCACCATTGGGCCAGGCACTTTGGACAGAACCAGAGCACCACGCAGGTTATCCGGCAGTTTGATTACATGCACCGGGTGCTTGAGGCCACCGTGGCGGGCGAGGGCATCGCGTTGTGTCCGACCACGTTGCTCGGCACGCATTTGTCGAGTGGTCGGCTGATCTGCCCGTTGCCGGATTTACGTATGCCGTTGCCACGTTATTACTACGGCGTTGCGCCGCAGGCGTCGGAGCACACAAACGTATTTGTGGAGTGGCTACAGAAACTGCAGCCATGAAAAAGCCCCCAGCGATTGCTCGATGGGGGCTTTTTTACGTCTGGCCGTCAGATCAAACCTTGACGATCCAGCCCGCTGGCGCTTCAACGTCGCCGGTCTGCACGCCAGTCAGCTCTTTGTAGAGCTTCTGAGTAACAGGACCTACTTCGGTTTCGCTATGGAACACATGCAGATGGTCGTTGTAGCTGATACCACCAATCGGTGTGATCACCGCAGCGGTACCGCAAGCGCCGGCTTCTTTGAAGTCCGACAGCTTGTCGATCAGCACGTCGCCTTCAACCACTTCCAGGCCCAGACGCGATTTCGCCAGTTCGATCAGCGACAGGCGGGTGATGCCTGGCAGAACCGATGGCGAGCTCGGGGTCACGAACTTGTTGTCGTGGGTGATCCCGAAGAAGTTGGCCGAACCGACTTCTTCGATCTTGGTGTGGGTCATCGGGTCCAGGTAGATTGCGTCGGCGAAGTTGGCTTTCTTCGCTTTCGAACCCGGCATCAGGCTGGCTGCGTAGTTGCCGCCGACCTTGGCTGCGCCGGTGCCTTGTGGGGCTGCGCGGTCGTAGCTGGAGATCTGGAAGTTGTGCGGGGTCAGGCCACCTTTGAAGTAAGCGCCGACCGGGATGCAGAAGATCGAGAAGATGAACTCCGGCGCAGTACGCACGCCGATGTTGTCACCCACGCCGATCACGAACGGACGCAGGTACAGCGCGCCGCCGGTGCCGTACGGCGGGATGAAGCGTTCGTTGGCACGAACCACTTCTTTACAGGCTTCGATGAACTGCTCGGTGTCGACTGTCGGCATCAGCAGACGCGCGCAGCTGCGTTGCATACGCAGGGCGTTCTGGTCCGGGCGGAACAGGTTGATCGAGCCGTCCTTGCAACGATAGGCCTTCATGCCTTCGAAGCACTGCTGACCATAGTGAAGGGCAGTCGAGCCTTCGCTGATGTGCAGCACGTTGTCTTCGGTCAGGGTGCCTTTGTCCCACTCGCCATCGCGAAAGTACGACAGATAGCGTTTATCGGTCTTGATGTAATCAAAACCCAGCTTGTCCCAATTGATGCTCTCGTTACCCATGACACCCTCTATCACTGAACAACCGTCGAAACGGTTCAAGGCTTCTGACGTTTTTTGGATGGGCACAACAATACTTCATTCTTGAGCGGTTTCGCAGCCCGGACTATCGGGTGACAGACAGATAAATCGTGGTGACCTCTAGAATTCGCGAGCAAGCTCGCTCCCACAGGGATAGTGCATTTCAAATGTGGGAGCGAGCTTGCTCGCGAAGGGGCCTTCACTGCCACCCTCAATCAGAGGTGCAACGCATGCCCCAAGGCACGCAACGCCGCCTCCTGCACCGCTTCACCCAAGGTCGGATGCGCGTGGATGGTGCCGCCGATGTCTTCTAGCCGCGCACCCATTTCCAGGCTTTGCGCAAACGCGGTCGACAACTCGGAAACCCCGACCCCCACAGCCTGCCAACCGACAATCAGATGATTGTCCCGACGAGCGACCACCCGCACGAAGCCGGTTTTCGACTCCAGGGTCATCGCCCGGCCATTGGCCGCAAACGGGAAGCTCGACACGATGCAATCCAGACCAGCAGTCTTGGCTTCGTCCGGCGTCTTGCCGACCACCACCAGTTCCGGGTCGGTGAAGCACACGGCGGCAATGGCCGTCGGATTGAACTCGCGGGATTTGCCGCTGATCAGCTCGGCGACCATCTCGCCCTGAGCCATGGCCCGGTGAGCCAGCATCGGTTCGCCGCTCAAGTCGCCGATGGCGTAGACGTTGCGCATGCTGGTCTGGCAGCGGCTGTCGATCTTGATCGCCGAACCGTTCATCTCCAGATTCAACGCTTCGAGGTTCCAGCCCTGAGTGTTCGGCTTGCGACCGACGGCGACCAGCACCTGATCGGTCTCCAGATTCAAGGTGTCGCCATTCGGATCACGCACCTGCAAGCTGCCGTCGAAGCCCAGCACGCTGTGCTTCAAATACAGCTTCACGCCCAATTGCTTCAGCGCGTCATGCACCGGTTGCGTCAGTTCGGCGTCGTAGGCGGGCAGAATGCGATCCTGCGCCTCGACCACGCTGACCTCGGCGCCGAGCTTGCGGTAAGCAATGCCCAGTTCCAGACCGATGTAACCGCCACCGACCACGATCAGACGCTTCGGCACGGATTTTGGCGTCAGCGCTTCGGTGGAGGAGATGATCGGCCCGCCAATCGGCAAGATCGGCAAATTGACGCTTTTCGAACCAGTGGCCAGCACCAGGTGCTCGCACTGGATGCGCGTGTCGCCAACGTCGACAGTCTTGCCATCGATGACCTTGGCCCAGCCTTGAATGACTTGGACTTTGTTCTTTTTCAGCAGCGCGGCAACGCCGGTAGTCAGGCGATCAACGATGCCGTCCTTCCACTCGACGCTTTTGCTGATGTCGAGGGTGGGCGCCGCAACGCTGATGCCCAGCGCCGAATGCTGACTGTGGTGTTGCGTCTGATGAAACTGCTCGGCGACGTGGATCAGTGCTTTCGACGGAATGCAGCCGATGTTCAGGCACGTACCGCCGAGGGATTCGCCCTCGACCAGAATCGTCGAAATACCCAGTTGCCCGGCACGGATCGCCGTTATGTAGCCACCGGGGCCGCCGCCAATGATCAGCAGCGTGGTGTTCAAAGTTTGCATGCCATCACTCCACAAACAGGGTGGCGGGTTGTTCGAGCAAGCCGCGAATGGCCTGGATGAAGAGCGCTGCGTCCATGCCATCGACCACGCGGTGATCGAAGGAACTGGAGAGGTTCATCATCTTGCGAATCACCACCTGGCCTTTGACGACCATCGGCCGTTCGACGATTTTGTTCACGCCGACGATCGCTACTTCCGGCAGGTTCAGCACTGGAGTGCTGACGATGCCGCCGAGGGCGCCGAGGCTGGTCAGGGTGATAGTCGAGCCGGACAATTCATCGCGGCTGGCCTTGCCATTCCGCGCGGCGTTGGCCAAGCGCGAGATTTCGCTGGCGCTGTCCCACAGGCTGCGCGCTTCGGCGTGGCGCACCACCGGCACCATCAGGCCGACGTCGCTTTGTGTGGCGACGCCGACATGCACCGCGCCGAGGCGAGTGATGACCTGGGCTTCGTCGTCGTAACGAGCGTTTATCTGCGGGAAGTCGCGCAGGGCGACGACCAGTGCACGCACGAGAAATGGCAACAAGGTCAACTTGCCACGGCTGGCACCGTGTTTTTCATTCAGGTGAGCGCGCAGTTCTTCGATTGCAGTGACGTCGATTTCTTCGACATAACTGAAATGCGCGGCACGCTGAGTGGCGTCCTGCATGCGCTGGGCGATCTTGCGGCGCATGCCGATCACTTGAATCTGTTCTTCATCGTTACGCTGGGCGTAAGCCGCCGCGACCGGAGCCGAGGCGTTCGACTGACCTTGCGCCAGATAGGCGTCGAGGTCTTCATGCAGCACGCGACCGGCCGGGCCGGAACCGCGTACCAGACGCAATTGAATACCCAGATCCAGTGCATGTTTACGCACGGCCGGGGAAGCCAGCGGACGCTCATCGGCCTCGCGGGCAACCATCGGGCCTTGGCAAACAGCCGCCGGACGCGGCGCTGCGGCAGCGGGTTTGTTCTCCACGACAGTTTCGACTTTCGCCGCAACAGGCTCTTTCACGGAAGCAGGCGCAGCCGACTCTTTCAGATTGCCCGCACCTTCGACTTCAATGCTGATCAGCACACTGCCGACCGCCATCACTTCACCCGGCTGACCGCCGAGCGCAATCACCTTGCCGTGTACTGGCGACGGAATATCGACCATCGCCTTGTCGGTCATCACGTCTGCCAGCACCTGATCTTCAACGACCAGGTCGCCGACCTTGACGTGCCACTGCGACAGTTCTACTTCTGCGATGCCTTCGCCGATGTCCGGCATCTTGATAACGTGCGTGCCCATTCAGACCTCCATGACCCGTTTCAGCGCCGCGCCCACTCGGGACGGCCCAGGGAAATACGCCCACTCTTGCGCGTGCGGGTAGGGGGTGTCCCAACCAGTGACGCGTTCGATCGGCGCTTCCAGGTGATGGAAGCAATGCTCTTGCACCAGCGACACCAGTTCGGCGCCGAAACCGCAGGTGCGGGTGGCTTCGTGGACAACTACGCAGCGACCGGTTTTCTTCACCGACTTGACGATGGTTTCCAGATCCAGCGGCCACAGGCTGCGCAGGTCGATGACTTCGGCGTCAACACCGGATTCTTCGGCGGCAACTTGCGAGACATACACGGTGGTGCCGTAAGTCAGCACGGTCACGTCCTTGCCCGGACGAGTGATCGCGGCGACGTCCAGCGGCACGGTGTAATAACCGTCCGGCACTTGTGCGGCGGGATGTTTCGACCACGGGGTTACCGGGCGGTCGTGGTGGCCGTCGAACGGTCCGTTGTACAGGCGCTTTGGCTCAAGGAAGATCACCGGGTCATCGTTCTCGATGGAGGCGATCAGCAGGCCTTTGGCGTCGTACGGGTTGGACGGCATGACGGTGCGCAGACCGCAGACCTGAGTGAACATCGCCTCGATACTCTGGCTGTGGGTCTGGCCGCCGTAGATGCCGCCGCCGCAAGGCATGCGCAGGGTCATCGGTGCGGTGAACTCGCCAGCCGAGCGATAACGCAGACGCGCCGCTTCGGAGATGATCTGGTCGGACGCCGGGTAGACGTAGTCGGCGAACTGAATCTCGGCCACCGGACGCAGGCCATAAGCGCCCATGCCCACGGCGGCGCCGACGATGCCGCTCTCGGAGATCGGCGCGTCGAACACCCGCGAGGTGCCGTACTTGTTCTGCAAGCCTTCGGTGCAACGGAACACACCGCCGAAGTAGCCGACGTCCTGGCCGAACACGACCACGTTGTCATCGCGTTCAAGCATCACGTCCATGGCCGAGCGCAGGGCCTGGATCATGGTCATGGTGGTCGTGGTCATGGCGGTTTCCAGCTGGATTTGGTTGTTGTGATCGTTCATGTCAGATCCCCAACTGCTGACGCTGGCGCTTCAAGTGCTCCGGCATCTCTTTGTAGACGTCTTCGAACATGGTCGCAGCGCTTGGAATCTGGCCGCCGGCGAGGGTGCCGTACTGTTCGGCTTCTTTTTGCGCGGCGATCACTTGGGCTTCGAGTTCGGCGCTGACAGCGGCGTGCTCTTCTTCAGACCAGTGGCCGACCTTGATCAGGTGCTGTTTCAGACGGGCAATCGGGTCGCCGAGCGGGAAGTGGCTCCAGTCATCGGCAGGACGGTATTTCGACGGATCATCAGAGGTTGAGTGCGGGCCGGCGCGGTAGGTGACCCATTCGATCATGGTCGGGCCAAGGTTGCGGCGCGCACGTTCGGCGGCCCAGGCAGATGCAGCGTAGACCGCGTAGAAATCGTTGCCATCAACCCGCAGCGAGGCGATGCCGCAACCCACACCGCGTCCGGCGAAGGTGGTGGCTTCACCACCGGCAATTGCCTGGAAGGTCGAGATTGCCCACTGGTTGTTGACCACGTTGAGGATCACCGGCGCGCGGTAAACGTGGGCGAAGGTGAGGGCGGTGTGGAAGTCCGATTCGGCGGTGGCGCCGTCACCGATCCACGCCGAAGCGATTTTGGTGTCGCCCTTGATCGCCGAAGCCATCGCCCAGCCAACGGCCTGGATGAACTGAGTGGCGAGGTTGCCGGAAATGGTGAAGAAACCGGCGTCCTTGACCGAGTACATGATCGGCAACTGACGGCCCTTGAGCGGATCGCGCTCGTTGGACAACAGTTGGCAGATCAGGTCGACCAATGGCACGTCGCGGGCCATCAGGATGCTTTGCTGGCGGTAGGTCGGAAAGCACATGTCGTCGATGTTCAAGGCCAGAGCCTGTGCACTGCCGATGGCTTCTTCGCCAAGGCTTTGCATGTAGAACGACATTTTCTTCTGACGCTGGGCGACGACCATGCGGTTGTCGTAGATCCGCGTCTTGAGCATGGCGCGCATGCCCTTGCGGAGGATCTCGACCGAAACGTTTTCAGCCCACGGGCCGAGGGCGTTGCCCTGGTCGTCGAGCACACGGATCAGGCCGCGGGCGAGGTCGGCGGTCTCGGCGGGTTCTACGTCGATTGGAGGTTTGCGCACCGTGCCGGCATCGGTCAGATGCAGGTAGGAGAAGTCGGTTTTGCAGCCGGGACGGCCCGAGGGTTCAGGGACGTGCAGGCGCAGCGGTTCATACGCTTGGGTCATGGCTTCTACGCTCGATCTTGTGAATTTCTTGTAGTGAGCTGGCAGTCATTCTTCGGTAGAAGAAATCTTGTCCTACAACAATCATAGGCCCGGGCAAGAAGAATATTTATCTGTGTTTCGTTGCGCTGGAGACCATTTGCAGATAGAAATTCTGCATAAACATAAAAAACAGGTGGTTTTGTCTCATGCGCAAACTGGACCGTACCGATATCGGCATTCTCAACAGCCTTCAGGAGAACGCGCGCATCACCAACGCTGACCTCGCGCGCTCGGTGAACCTGTCGCCGACGCCGTGCTTCAACCGGGTCAAGGCAATGGAAGAATTAGGCCTTATTCGTGAGCAGGTGACCCTGCTGGACGCGGATCTGCTAGGCCTGCACGTCAATGTGTTCATCCACGTCAGCCTGGAGAAGCAGGTGGAGGAGGCGTTGCAGCATTTCGAAGAGGCGATTTCCGATCGGCCCGAGGTGATGGAGTGCTACCTGATGGCCGGCGACCCGGATTATCTGATCCGGGTATTGGTGCCAACGATTCAGTCGCTGGAGCGCTTCATGATGGACTTTCTGACCAAGGTGCCGGGGGTGGCGAATATTCGGTCGAGTTTTGCGTTGAAGCAGGTTCGGTACAAGACCGCGCTGCCGTTGCCGGCGAATGGCTTGACGCTTGGAAGTTGAAGATCAAAAGATCGCAGCGTGCCGCAGCTCCTACGGGATCGCATTCCAATTGCGTCCCGCAGTTTCGACAGGATCGCGATCTCCTGTAGGAGCTGCGGAACGCTGCGATCTTTTGCTTTAAAGCTTGTTAATCGGCACTTTCAGGTACACCACGCCATTATCTTCAGCCGCCGGAAAATTCCCCGCCCGCACATTCACCTGAATCGCCGGCAGCAACAGCGTCGGCATTCCCAACCCGGCATCCCGCGTGGTGCGCATCTCGACGAACGCCGCCGCATCGATCCCGTCATGCACATGGATATTGCTTTTGCGCTGTTCGCCGACGGTGGTCTGGCACTGCGACTCGCGGCCCTCGGGCGGATAGTCGTGGCACACGTAAAGCTTCACGCTGGCAGGGAAGGCCAGCAGTTTCTGAATCGAGGCAAACAATTGATGCGCGTTGCCGCCGGGGAAGTCGCAACGCGCCGTGCCGACATCAGGCATGAACAGCGTGTCGCCGACCAGAATCTGCTCGCCGTCGATCAAGTAAGCCATGTCCGCCGGGGTGTGGCCGGGGACGTGCAGGGCGGTGGCCTTGAGGTTGCCGATCTTGAATGACTCGTTCGCCGCGAACAGATGATCGAACTGCGAGCCGTCAACGCAGAATTCCGGCTCCAGATTGAACAGCGCCTTGAACACGTTCTGCACTTTGCTGATCGATTCGCCAATCGCAATCTTGCCGCCCAGTTCCCGGCGCAGATACGGCGCGGCGGACAGGTGATCGGCGTGGGCGTGGGTTTCCAGCAGCCACTGCACCTGCAAACCATGAGCGCGGACGAAGGCGATGATCTTGTCGGCCTGTGCGGTGCAGGTACGTCCGGCGGCACCGTCGTAATCGAGCACCGGATCGACGATTGCACACTGCCCGCCATCGGTCTCGTAGACCACGTAACTGTAGGTCGAGGAGGCGGGGTCGAGGAAAGCTTCAATCAGCGCGGGCATGGACACGAACCTGAACAGGGGAAATGGGTTGCAACACTTTATCTAAAAACATAATGTTCGCAGCTTAAGTGACCTTGAAGGCATCCTGCAAATGCAATCCAGTCTGACCGAATGTGAAGTCGCCCAACTACGCGCCTCGGCCTCCAAGGCCTGCTCGTTGCTCAAGGCGTTGGCCAACGAAGATCGATTGCTGATCCTCTGCCAGTTGACCCAGGGCGAGCGCAATGTCGGCGAGCTGGAGACAATGACCGGCGTGCGTCAGCCGACGCTGTCCCAGCAATTGGGGATTTTGCGCGATGAAGGCCTGGTCGCGACCCGCCGTGAAGGCAAGTACATCTTTTACGGGCTCGCCAGTCACGAAGTGATTCAGGTGATGAAAACCCTGTCCGGACTCTACTGCGGAGCCGTGCTCAAAAGCTGGGAACAGCAATAAATGCCAGCCACTACACAACTCTGAAACTGTGGGAGCTAGCCTGCTAGCGATGGCGGGGGTTCAGTCAACACTAATATTGGCGCTCCGGCCTCATCGCTAGCAGGCTAGCTCCCACAGGGTCTGTTGTGAACCTGGTATCAATCCTTGCGTGCAGCAAAAGGAACAAGCAATGAACGATCAACACTGGGGCCCATCCATCAGTGCAGACATCGTGGTCATCGGCGGCGGCACTGCCGGCATCGGTTTTGTCGCGAGCCTGCTCAAACGCGATCCGCACTTGAAAATCGCCGTGATCGAACCGAGTGCGCAGCACTATTACCAACCGGCGTGGACGCTGGTCGGCGGCGGTGCCTATAACGTCAAAGACACCGTCCGGCCGATGTCCTCGGTCATGCCGCGTCAGGTCAACTGGGTGCAAGCGGCGGTGACCGGCATCGATCCCGAGCAGCGCCAACTCACGCTGAACGACCAACGCACCGTCAGCTATCAGAACCTGATCGTCTGCCCGGGCCTGCGCCTCGCCTGGGAGAAGATCGAAGGTCTACAGGAAAGTCTTGGCCAACACGGCGTGACCTCCAACTACAGCTATCAGCACGCGCAATACACTTGGGATCAGGTGCAAAAGCTGCGCGGCGGCAAGGCGCTGTTCACCCAGCCGCCGATCCCGATCAAGTGCGCGGGCGCGCCGCAGAAGGCGATGTATCTGTCTTGTGATCACTGGCTGAAAAGCGGTGTGCTGAACAAGGTCGAGGTCGAGTTCAATCTGGCCGGTGCCGCGCTGTTTGGGGTGCCGACGTTCGTACCGCCGCTGATGAAGTACATCGAGAAATACAACGCCCGGCTGGTGTTCAATTCCAATCTGGTCAAGGTCGACGGCCCGGCGAAAACCGCGTGGTTTGAGGTCAAGGACGCTGACGGCAACGTCACCACGCAGGCGAAGACTTTCGATCTGTTGCACGTAGTTCCGCCACAGGTGTCGCCGGATTTCATCGCGCAAAGTCCGCTGGCCGACGCCGCTGGCTGGTGTGAAGTCAATCCGCACAGCCTGCAGCATCCGCGCTATCCCGAGGTGTTTGCGCTGGGCGATATCTGCGGCACGACCAACGCGAAAACCGCTGCTGCCGTGCGCAAACAAATCGTCGTGGTCGCGCAAAACCTGCTGGCCCAGCGCAAGCAACAACCGCTGCCGCTGAAGTACGACGGTTACGGCTCGTGCCCGCTGACGGTGGAGAAGGGCAAAGTGATCCTTGCCGAGTTCGGTTACGCCGGCAAATTGCTGCCGACATTCCCCCTCGACCCGACGGTGCCGCGCCGCTCGGCGTGGTGGCTGAAGGCGACGTTGCTGCCGTGGTTCTACTGGAACGGCATGCTCAAGGGTCGCGAGTGGCTGACAAGCCTGTCCAAGGTCGACTGAGAAATCACTATGTTGCTGGCAAGTCTGTTTGGCGTGGTGATGGGATTGGTGCTTGGGCTGACCGGTGCCGGCGGCGGGATTCTCGCGGTGCCGGCGCTGGTGCTCGGTTTGGGCTGGACGATGACGCAGGCAGCGCCAGTGGCGCTTTTCGCGGTCGGCAGTGCGGCGGCGGTCGGTGCCATCGATGGTTTGCGGCACGGTCTGGTGCGTTATCGCGCAGCGCTGCTGATTGCGGCGCTCGGCGCGGTGTTTTCGCCGGTAGGGATTTATTTCGCCCATCAGTTACCTGAGAAGATTCTGATGATTCTGTTCAGTCTGCTGATGGTGATGGTTGCCTGGCGCATGCTGCGGCGTGAACGCCAGGAAGAGGGCCCGAGCGATCATGGTCACGCCAGTTGGGGCCAGAAAAACTGCATGCTCAATGAAGAAACCGGACGCTTCGACTGGACCGCCAAATGCACCGCGACCCTCGCGGCATTGGGCGCGGTCACTGGCGTGGTGTCGGGATTGCTCGGGGTTGGCGGTGGTTTTCTGATTGTGCCGGCGTTCAAGCAACTGACCGATGTGCAGATGCGCGGCATCGTCGCCACGTCGCTGATGGTGATCAGCCTGATTTCGGCGATTGGTGTGATCGGCTCGTTTCACGCTGGCGTACGGATTGACGGGCAGGGCGCGGCGTTCATCGTGGCCAGCGTTGTCGGCATGATCATTGGCCGCAAGCTGTGCGCGCGGGTGCCGGCGCGGGCGTTGCAGGTGGGGTTTGCCAGTGTCTGTCTGGTGGTGGCGGGGTACATGTTGTTGCAAGCGTAAAGCAAAAATCGCAGCCCGCTGGGAGCTGCGATCTTTTATCGGCTTACAACACCAGATGCGGCAACCACAGCGAAATCGCCGGAACGTAGGTCACCAGCATCAACACCAGGAACAACACTGCGTAGAACGGCATCAGCGCTTTCACCGTGCTTTCGATGCTGACCTTGCCCACCGCTGAGCCGACGAACAGTACCGCGCCCACGGGTGGCGTTATGAGCCCGATCCCCAGGTTGACCAGCATGATCATGCCGAACTGCACCGGGTCGACGCCGATGCCGAGGATCACTGGCATCAGAATCGGCGTAAGGATCAGAATCAGCGGGGCCATGTCCATCACCGTGCCGAGCAACAACAGCATGACGTTGATGCACATCAGGATCACGTAGCGGTTATCCGACAGGGTCAGGAACAGCGTGGTGATCTTCGCCGGAATCTGCATCAGGGTCATGATGTAGCCGAAGCTGGCGGCGAAACCGATCAGGATCATCACGATCGAAATGGTGCGTACCGTGCGATGCATCAGTTTCGGCAGTTCGCTCCATTTGTAGTCGCGGTAGATGAACATGGTGACGAAAAACGCCCACAGTACCGCGATGGCCGCCGACTCGGTGGCAGTGAAAATCCCCGAGAGAATGCCGCCGAGGATGATCACCATCGCCATCATGCCCCACAGCGCTTCGCCGCAGATCTTCAGGGCCTGACGCAGCGGGATGACTTCGCCTTTCGGGTAGTTGCGCTTACGGGCGAAGATCAGGCAGAGCACCATCAGGCACGCGCTCATCAGCAAGCCCGGTACGATACCGGCCATGAACAGTGATGCGATCGATACGGTGCCGCCGGCCGCCAGCGAATAGAGCACCGAGTTATGGCTGGGCGGTGTCAGCAGCGCTTGCACCGAACCGCTCACGGTCACCGCCGTGGAAAATTCACGCGGATAGCCTTTGCGTTCCATTTCCGGAATCAGTACCGAGCCGACCGAGGCGGTGTCTGCCACCGACGAGCCGGAGATCGCGCCGAAAAACGTCGAGGCCATGATGTTGACCAGCGACAGACCGCCGCGCACAAAACCGACCAGCACCCCGGCAAACGCCACCAGCCGCCGCGACATGCCGCCCTCGGCCATGATCGCCCCGGCCAGCACGAAGAACGGAATTGCCAGCAGCGAAAACTTGTTCACGCCCCCGGCGACTTGAATCATCAGCGCCTGAAAAGGGATGTCGATCCACCAAGCACCAATCAGCGCCGAAAGCCCCAAAGCGTAAGCGACCGGCATGCCGATCAAGATCAAAGCGATAAAACTGCCCAGCAATACCAGCGCGTCCATCAGGCAGCCCCTTCACTTTCTTCAACCAGATCGAAACGCACGACCCGCCGGTTGCTCTGGTCACCGAGCAAGAGTTTTTCCAGTACGAAAATCAGCGTCAGTGCGCCGCCAATCGGGATTGGCATGTAGGTGATGCCCACGCGTAGCGTCGGCAATGCGCTCATGAACTGGTTCCAGGTTGCCAGGCACAGTTTGGTGCCCCAGATCGCCATGAACAGGCAAATGGTCGCCATCAACAATTGCGAGACGATGCTCATGGCTTTGCGCAGGTTGGGAGGCATACGGTCGGTGAGCATGGCGACGGCCATGTGCGCCCCGGCGCGGTAGCTGGCGGCGGCGCCGATGAAGGTGAAAACCATCATCAGCAAAATGGCGGTGGGCTCTGGCCAACTGGAGCCGGTGCCGAGGACGTAACGGGCGAAGACGCCCCAGGGGATGATCAGGGCAATGGCCAACACCGACAAACCGGCGACCCAGATGCAGGCCATGTACAGCGTGTCGTTGATGCGCAGCAGTGAATTCTTCATCGGGTTCCACCGTAACCCGGTACTGCGATGCGCGCAGTACCGGGCCTTCAAAAGGAGCTGGGAGGGTTACTGAACGGCTTCGATACGCTTGATCAGATCGGCGTAAGGCGCGCCGTATTTTTCGCGAATCGAGGCAGTGGCCTCGTAAAACGGTTTCTTGTCGACGGTGATGAACTCAACGCCGGCGGCCTTGAGTTTTTCTTCACTGCTGGCGGATTTCGCGTCCCACAGCACGCGCTCTTCAAGCTGCGCAGCCTTGGCGGCCTTCTTCACCAACGTCTGCTGCTCGGGGGTGAGTTTTTCCCAAGTGATCTTCGACATCACGATGGGCTCAGGCAGGATCAGATGCCCGGTCAGGCTGTAGAACTTGGCGTTCTGGAAGTGGTTGTGTTCAAGCATGGTTGGCGGGTTGTTTTCCGCGCCGTCGATCACGCCGGTTTGCAGTGCGCTGAAGATTTCACCGGTGTCCATGGCGATGCCGTTGCCGCCCATGGCGTTGATGGTTTCGATGAACATCGGGTTGCCTTGCACGCGGATTTTCATGCCCTTGAGATCTTCGAGTTTGCGCACCGGTTTCTTGGTGTAGAGGTTGCGCGTGCCGCCGTCCATCCACGCCAGGGCGACCAGGCCGAATTCGGAGTTAGTGATCTTGTCGAGAATTGCATCGCCAACCTCGCCATCGATGACCGCGCGCATGTGCGCCTGGTCGCGGAAAATGAACGGCATGTTGAACACGTTCACATCCGGCACCACCGGCCCGACGATGCCCAGGCTGACGCGGGTCATCTGGATCGCGCCGACCTGCGCTTGCTCAATGACTTCTTTTTCCGAACCAAGCACACCGCCCGGGAAGTATTTGAAGGTGAGGTCGCCGTTGGTTTCCTTGGTCAGGGCTTTGCCCATGCTTTCTTCAGCGACCACGGTGGGATAACCGGCGGGGTGAATATCGGCGAACTTGATTTCCAGGGCCTGGGCGGCATTGGCGAGGGAGAAGGCGAGCGGTAAAGCGACGGCGAGCAAGGTGCGTTTGAAGTACATGGGGGTGAGTCTCCAGTCTTGTTATTTTTGTGTTCAAGGCGCAGCGGTGCAGGTGTTACAGAGAATCGTCAAACAGGGGTTCGTGAAGTCCTTTGACGCCGGGGTTGAGGGCGAACACGCCGCCGGCCAGGGATTGCGGGTCGTGGTCATCGCCCGGGCGAATCGAGGTCACGAACAAGGTGTCCATCCGGCTGCCACCGAAAGCGCACATGGTCGGTTTTTTCACCGGGACTTCGAGCGAAAAATCGAGTCGGCCATCGGGCGCGAAACGGTGGATGAGGCCGGCGTCATTGGCGCAGATCCAGTAGCAACCTTCAGCATCCACAGCAGCGCCATCGGGGCGACCGGGGAGGTGGTTCATGTCGGCGAAGACGCGCCGGTTCGACGGCGTGCCGGTCTCCGTGTCGTAATCGAACGCCCAGATCAATTGCACGTCGGGATGGGAGTCGGACAGATACAGGGTTTTGCCATCGGGGCTGAAGGCGAGGCCATTGGGCACGATGAAACCGTCGAGTTGCGCTTCAATCACCCCAGACGCTCCGGCGTTGTAGCGATAGAGTCGGCCTTCGGGCGCGTTCAGGCCCATGTTCAACACCATGCTGCCGGCCCAGAAGCGACCCAGCCGATCACAGCGACCGTCGTTGAGGCGCATGTCTTCGCGGCTGTGTCCGACGCTGGCGAGCAGCGCGCTGTCGAGGCTGCCGTCGGTGTGCGGCTGCAGATGAAAGAAGCCGCTTTCCATGCCTGCGATCCAGCCTCCACGGCTGTGGCGCGCGATGCAGGCGAGCATCTCCGGGGCTTTCCAGGCATGTACATGTCCGGTGTCAGCGCTCCAGCGTTGCAGGCTGCCGTTGGGAATATCGACCCAGTACAACGCATTTTCCTGCGTCACCCAGACCGGGCTTTCACCCACGGCGTTGCGGGCGTCGACGATCAATTCGGTTTGCATCCTCAATCCCTTGTGTTGTTGTCAGAGTGATCAGTCGCCAAACGGACCGGCCGCGACGAAGGCGCCACCCTGATAGATCCGCGCCGGATCGTCAGCCGCCGGCATCGGTTGCGCTTCGACCTTGTCGCGGAACACTTCGGAGCTGTCGCGGGCGGTAAAACCCAAGTGGCTGGCGAAGCGGTTATCCCACCAGACATCCTTGTTGTCGGACATGCCGTAGACCACGGTGTGGCCGACATTCGGCGTATACAGCGCACGTTCGAGCAGTTGAGTGAGATCGTCGAAACTCAGCCAGGTGTGCATCATTCGACGGTTCTGCGGCTCGGGGAAGGAGGAGCCAATGCGGATGCTTACCGTCTCGATGCCATAGCGGTCGAAATAAAAGCTCGCCATGTCCTCACCGTAGGATTTCGACAGGCCGTAATAGCCATCCGGACGCCGTGCGGAACCGGCATCAAGGTGTTCATCCTGCTTATAGAAGCCGATAACGTGGTTGGAGCTGGCGAAGATCACCCGCTTAACGCCGTGTCGGCGCGCCGCTTCATAGATGTGGAACACGCCGCAGATGTTGGCGCCAAGAATTTCTTCGAAGGGGCGTTCCACCGACACACCGCCGAAGTGCAGGATCGCGTCCACGCCTTCTACCAGTTGATGCACGGCATGTTTGTCGGCGAGGTCGCAAGGCACGACTTCTTCGTGCTCATCGACAGCCGGGGCGAGGGCGGCGATGTCTGACAGGCGCAACACGTTGGCGTAAGGACGCAGACGCTCGCGCAAGACTTTGCCCAGACCGCCGGCGGCGCCGGTCAGCAGCAGGCGATTGAAGGGTGCTGGGGTTGTTGAGGTAAACGTCATGGCAATCCCTGGACAATATTTGTTTTTGGAGTTGTTGTAGGTTGTCGTATGACTTGGGTCGAAGTATCGGTACGGTTTCCGGGTCTTGTCAACGCGACTTTGGTTGAAAACGACGGAGGGTTATCGATCTGCCCGGAACCCAAGACCCGCAGCTGGATGCACTACTGGGCTGCAGGCGATGTGTTCGTCGACTCCCGGATACGGGCTACAACAGCGAAATCGGGTAACTGATGAAAATCCGGTTTTCATCGAATTCATTGGTACTGAAGTCGCGCCGAATCGTCGCGTTGCGCCATTTGACGTTGAGGTCTTTCAGCGGCCCGCTCTGTACGGTGTAGGCCAGTTCCGATTCGCGACCCCATTCCTTGCCGTCGGTGGTCGTGCCGGTGTGCACGTTATCGCCGCTGATGTAGCGGTTCATCATCGTCAGGCCAGGCACGCCGAGGGCGACGAAGTTGTAGTCATGACGGAGCTGCCACGAACGTTCCTTGGCGTTGTCATAACTCGCGTTGTAACTGTCGTTGGCCAGGGTGCCGCCGCTGGTGCCGTTGACCCGCATCCAGGCATCGTCGCCGCCGAGTTTCTGCAGGCCGACGTAGAAGGTGTTACCGCCATATTTGGCGGAAAGCATGGCAAATGAAGTCTTGTTATCGAGGTCGCCGGCCTTGGCGCTGCCGTCTTCCTTGCCGGTGAAGAAACCGAGATTGGCACCCAGCGTCCAGTCACCGAACGGCTGGCTGTGGCTGACGTTGAAGTACTGTTGCTGATAGATGTCGGTGAGTTCGGCGTACCAGATGCCGACCAGCGTGCGCTTGTCATTGAAGGTGTATTCGCCACCGCCAAAATTGAAACGGTCTGAGGTGAATGCGCCCCGGCCATTCATCGACATGTCTTCCATGCTCGCATCGTTGCGCGGGCTGTTGCCACGAAACTGGCCGCCGTACATCGTCAGACCATTGATTTCGGTAGAGGTGATCTGACCACCGCGGAAGGTTTGCGGGAGGGAGCGGCCATCATCAGAGCGCAGGATCGGCAGCACCGGCATCCATTCGCCAACTTTCAATTCTGTCTTCGAAACCTTGGCTTTCAGCGCGACGCCGAGTCGACCGAAATTATCCGCCGGACGCCCGTCATCATGAATTGGCAACAGCTGCGTGCCACCGCTGCCTTTGCCGCCATCGAGCTTTTGCGAGTACGTGCCGAGAATATCCAGACCGAAACCGACGGTGCCTTGGGTGAAACCGGATTTCGCATCGAGGATGAAGTTCTGCGTCCACTCTTCAGCCTTGCCCTGCGCATTGTTCGGGTTGGTGAAGTTGCGGTTGAAGTAGGCGTTGCGCAGGTTCAGCGTCGCTTTGCTGTCTTCGAGAAACCCTTCGGCATTGGCGGTCACGGGCAAGGCGAGGGCGAGGCTGCTGCAGCCGATCAGACTCAGGGGGGAATAAGGGCGAACGAGGGTGGAACGGGAATTGCGGACGGATGTGCTCATTGTGGCGCTCCATGCTGCTTGTTGTTTTTATTATTTGTCATACGTCGTCGTACAACATGGTTGCGGATATTTCCTACGTTTTGCGGGAATGTCAACTGGAAGTTATACGATGACTTGCGGGTTCAGCAGAGAACCTTGGTGGGAGCGGGTGTGTCAGTGATGCTTTTACGGCAAACTGACGGCACTTCACGTACAAGGTTGTTCAATGGACCGATACGCCCCGCACGACTGGCAGCCTCACGAGAAGCCCAGCCTGCCCGGTTCCCCCTCGACGCCGCTGCACTCCAGTGCCAAGCGTCTGGCCTATGCGCTGGTCGGGCTGCTGGTGGCGTTGACCGGTGGCCTGGGGAATTCGCTGGTGGTCGCCAATCTGCCTTATCTGCAAGGTGCGCTGGGCGCGACCACGGCGGAAATGGCCTGGTTGCCGGCGGCGTACGTGATGACCAACGTGTCGATGAACCTGCTGCTGGTGAAGTTTCGTCAGCAGTTCGGTTTGCGCGCGTTTACCGAGGTGTTTCTGGTGCTGTACGCACTGGTGACCTTCGGCCATTTGTTCGTCAATGACCTGAATTCGGCAGTCGCGGTGCGTGCGGCCCACGGCATGGTCGGCGCGGCGCTGAGTTCGCTGGGCCTGTATTACATGATTCAGGCGTTCCCGGCGAAATGGCGGATGAAGGCGCTGGTGCTGGGGCTCGGTACTTCGCAATTGGCATTGCCGCTGGCGCGACTGTTCTCCGAAGACTTGCTGCAAATCGCCGAATGGCGCGGTTTGTATCTGTTCGAATTGGGCATGGCGTTGCTGTCGCTCGGTTGCGTATTCATGCTCAAGTTGCCGCCCGGTGACCGTTTCAAAACCTTTGAACCGCTGGATTTCCTTACCTTCGCTATCCTCGCCACTGGCGTTGCGCTGTTGTGCGCGGTGCTGTCCCTCGGGCGGATTGACTGGTGGCTGGAAGCCGACTGGATCGGCATCGCCCTGGCTGGCTCGATTGCGCTGATTTTCACGGGACTGGCCATCGAGCATAACCGCAGCAACCCGATGCTGATGACCCGTTGGCTCGGCAGCGGGGTGATGATCCGTCTGGCGCTGGCGGTGATCCTGATTCGTATGGTCACCTCGGAGCAATCCACCGGCGCGGTCGGCTTCATGCAGAACCTCAACATGAGCAGTCAGCAACTGCACAGTCTCTACGTGGTGATGCTGATCGGCAGCGTCGCCGGGCTGGCGACCAGTGCGCTGACCATCAACCCGAAGCACTTGCTCATGCCGTTGATTATCTCGCTGGCGTTAATGGCGACCGGCTCAGTGATGGACAGCTTTTCGAACAACCTGACGCGCCCCTCGAACATGTATTTCAGCCAGTTCCTGCTGGCGTTCGGCAGTACGTTTTTTCTTGGCCCGACCATGGTCCTCGGCACGCGCAATGTGCTGACCAATCCGCGTAATCTGGTGAGTTTTTCGGTGCTGTTCGGGATCTGCAATAACCTCGGCGGGTTGATCGGGTCGGCGTTGCTCAGCACCTTTCAGATCGCCCGGGAAAAATTCCATTCCAGCCACATCGTCGAGCAACTGACGATGACCGATCCGCTGGTGGCGGCGCGGGTGCAAAGCGGCGGCTCGGCTTACGGTTCACTGCTGGCCGATCCGAGCCTGCGGAATCTGGCCGGCATTCGCAGCCTGTCGAACGCCGCCACTCGCGAAGCCAACGTTCTCGCCTATAACGATGTGTTCATGCTGATCGCGGTAATCGCGGTGCTGACCATGATCTGGATTTCCATTCGTGCGCTGTGGCTGATGAGCACCACCCGGGCCATCACTGCCACGCCTCCCGCAGCTGCCAACGGTGCCAATTCTCAATGACTGAACCGACCACCACGACCACCAACGCCATTGCCGCCACCCCCGAAGGCGTGGCGCCGCCGGCATCAGCCAATACCGAGCCGCGCTCGTTGCGAGTGCGGATAATTTCCTCGATGGGCTTTGCCGCGATTGCCATCGTCGGCGTGATGATCGTGCTGTACGCCTGGCAACTGCCGCCGTTCAGCAGCGCGGTGGAAACCACCGAGAACGCCTTGATTCGGGGCCAGGTAACGATCATCGGCCCGCAGCTCGCCGGTTATGTCTATGAAGTGCCGGTGCAGGATTTCCAGTATGTGAAGGCCGGCGATCTGCTGGTACGACTGGATGACCGCATCTATCAACAGCGTCTCGACCAGTCGCTGGCGCAACTGGCGGTGCAGAAAGCTTCACTGGCCAACGTGGTGCAGCAGCGCAACAGTGCCGAGGCGACGATCAAGCTGCGTCAGGCGGCGGTGGCTGACAGTGAGGCGCAGTTGCGCAAGAGCGAGGCGGACTTGCGGCGCAACAAGGAACTGGTGAGTGACGGTTCGGTGTCAAAACGCGAGATGGACGTGACGCTCGCCGCCAATGCCCAGGGCATCGCCGCTGTGGCGCAGGCCAAGGCCAATCTGGAAATCGCCCGGCAGGATCTGCAAACGGTGATCGTCAATCGCGGCTCGCTGGAAGCGGCAGTGGCCAGCGCTGAGGCGGCGGTGCAACTGGCGCGGATCGACCTGTCGAACACGCGGATTGTCGCGCCGCGCGACGGTCAACTCGGGCAGATTGGTGTGCGCCTCGGCGCCTACGTCAACTCCGGCGCGCAGTTGATGGCGCTGGTGCCGAACCAGAAATGGGTGATCGCCAACATGAAGGAAACCCAGATGGATAACGTGCGGGTCGGGCAGCCCGTGCGCTTCACCGTCGATGCGTTGAACCACCGTAAATTCACCGGGCATGTGCAGCATATTTCGCCGGGCACCGGTTCCGAGTTCGCGCTGCTGCAGGCCGATAACGCCACCGGCAACTTCGTCAAGATCGCCCAGCGCGTGCCGGTGCGGATCACTATCGATGAGGGACAGCAGGAGGAAGAACGACTGCGCCCGGGGATGTCGGTGGTGGTGAGTATTGATACGGCGGCGGGTGATACCCAAAAACATTGATCCACACAGATCAAAACTGTGGGAGCTAGCCTGCTGGCGATTGCGGACTCGTATTCAGCACTGTTGCCGACTGACACTCCGCTATCGCCAGCAGGCTGGCTCCCACAGGGATAGGCGCTCAGGCAGCAATCATCGGGGGCAGGGTGCCCAGTAGCGAGACCGCCGCCACCGCGCCAATCCCCAGCAACCATTCCAGCATCACGCTGCGCTTGAGCGCTTCGGTCCGCTGTTCACAGTCCTTGATCCGCAAGCGATTCAACAGCGCCAGCCCAAGCATCCCAAGCACCAGAAAAGCCTTGATCAGCAGAATCAGGGCAAACCCCGAGAACAACGGCGTCGGCCACCATTGCCCGGTCAGCACTCGCACGTTGATCAAGCCAGTCAGCAACAACCCCGCCACCAACACATATCCAATTCCGCTGAAACGCTGCAGAACAGTGCGCAGCGGCGCATTCGGCTGGCGCAAAATCATCACCAGCATCAACAACCCGCCAAGCCACGCACCGACGCAGGTCAGATGAATGACCTGATTGAGGATCAGCATCTGCCCGCTGAAACCATCAAGCATCGCTCCGTGACCAACGGGTGCCAGCGTCGCCAGCAGCAACGCACTCAAGCCCAATCGCAACGGTGTGCTTGAGCGCCACGGCGTGAACAGCAGCGCCAGCAACAGCCCGTTGATCAGCAAGTGCCAACGCCAGACCTGACCAAAAAACGTATTGCCCAGCACCACGCCAATCGTGTCCGGGTCAAACGCGGCCGCAGCCGAACCGGCCATGCTCGCGGTGATCAGCAAGGCCCAGACGACGCCGCTGACCAGCGCAATAGCCGTCAGCCAGCGCGCCAGTTGGGCGAGGTGCCGATCCAGTTCTGGTGTTTCACCCTTGAGCAGCCAAGGCCTGAACAGCCAGGCCCCGAACAGCATCAACACCACGGTGAAATGCAGAAAGCGACACAGCACCAACGCTTCGGTCATGAATTACTGGCCAACCTTGAACTGATAGGCGCCTTCGCTTTTGTGCGTATCGACCGACACCGCGTGCCATTCGACTTTGTACTCGCCGGCGCTGAGTGGCGCGGCGGGGGTGACGATCAGGGTTTTCTTGTCGCTGCCTTCGGTGGCCAGGGCTTTCACTGCTACCGGGGCGCCATCCTTGGTCAGAGTGACTTTGGTGAAGCTGGCTTCCACGCCTTCGGAAAAGGTCAGACGCAAATCCGCAGGCGCGGCGACGGTGCTGTCGGCGGCCGGGGTCTGGCTTTTCAGGTGGGCGTGGGCGAAAGCGGAAGTGGCAATGACCATCGAAGCGAGCAGGGCGCTGGCGGTCAGCAGTTTTTTCACGAACATGGGCAGTTCCTTATCAAAGAAGTCGCGGGGCAGAGTATAGAGCGTGCTTCACAACGCTTTCAGGCGCATATGAATAACCGGAAACGGCCGGCCCTGGCCATCGGTTTCCGAGCGTCCGATATTTTCGAAACCATAGTGCAGGTAAAAACCGTGAGCCTGTGGATTCTGTTCGTTGACGTCGACTTTCAGCAGCGGCCGGGTGACGTGATCGAGCAAGCGCCGACCGACACCCTGACCGCGAAAATCCGGGTCGATAAACAGCATCTGCACGGTGTCGGTATCGGTGGCGATGAAACCTGCCGGCGTCTGATCGGGGTTTTCCAGAACCCAGACATCGAGCGCCGGCAGATAGGTATCGCGCACCAGATAAAACAGCAAATCAATGTCGTCTTCGCCGAGGAAATCATGGGTGGCGCGTACCGAGCGCTCCCACAGCGCAGCCAGTGCCGGATCGTCGGCCAGGATGCGTTTTCGAATGTTCATGGCCATGATCCTTCGAGTGGTTGCCAGGAAAGGAGGGCGATCCTAAACCAGAAAAAAGCCCAGGTGTGTGAAGAATCGTTCTCGCCTGTCGCCCCCGTGCCTGAGCGGATGCTAGTCTTGGGCAACGCTGTTGTCAGGGAGCCCACATGGGCAATCACAAGATCGAAATTCGCCGCAGCAATGTCGAGAAAATCCTTCTGGCGGCGGAAAAGGTGTTTGCCGAAAAAGGCTTCGGCAGCACCGCCATGGCGGACATCGCCGCCGAAGTGCAACTGCCGCGCTCCAATCTGCATTACTACTTCAGCACCAAGAGTGAGCTGTACAGCGCGGTGCTGTTCGACCTGCTGGAAGTGTGGAAACAGGATGCGTTGTGCTTCGAGATGTTCGATGACCCACGGGTGGTGCTCAGCAGCTACATCCGCGCCAAGATGAACCACTCGCGCAGCCGCCCGTATGGCTCGAAAGTCTGGGCCAACGAGATCATCCACGGCGCGCCGACGTTGGGCGAGGCGCTGGACGTCAGTCTTTATGATTGGGCGAAGATGAAGGAAGCGAAGATTCGGCAGTGGGTCGAGGACAAGCGGATTTTGCCGGTGGAACCGTCGGGCCTGCTGTACATGATCTGGGCCTCGACCCAGCATTACGCCGACTTCGATCATCAGGTGAATATTCTCAATGATCATCAGCCGCTGTCGGACATGCAGTTCGAACGGGCGGTGCAGACGGTGACCAGTGTGATCCTGCGCGGGATCGGGCTGGAGCCCTGAGATGTGTGTTATGGCTACAGGCCTCATCGCGGGCAAGCCCGCTCCCACAGGTTTTTGGGTTGTCCTCAAGTGCTGTGTACACCAGAAAACCCTGTGGGAGCGGGCTTGCCCGCGAAGGCGTCAGTTCAGACGCTGCCTGCCTCAAGGTGAGACATGGTAGGGATTCCTAGGATCATGATTCCAGTCCAGAAACGGCTTGCCCGTGTCCATCGGCACCATCTCGATGCAGTCCGCCACCGGGCAGGTGATCTGGCACAAATTGCAGCCCACACACTCATCATCGATCACTTCATATTTATGCGTCCCGTCCTCCTGCTTGAGGCTGCTGATCGCCTGATGTGACGTGTCCTCGCACGCAATATGGCAGCGTCCGCAACCGATGCAGGCGTCCTGATCAATCTTGGCGATCACCTGATAGTTGATGTCCAGGTACTTCCAGTCTGTGGTGTTGCCCACCGCCCGCCCGGAAAACTCGGTGAGGCTGGCGTAACCCTGACTGTCCATCCAGCGTGACAAACCGTCCTTCATCTCTTCGACAATCCGAAAGCCATGCAGCATCGCCGCCGTGCACACCTGCACCGCGCCGCTGCCCAGCGCAATGAATTCTGCCGCGTCACGCCAACTGCCGATGCCGCCAATCCCGCAAATTGGCAGGCCCTGGGTCTGCGGATCACGAGCGATTTCCGCGACCATGTTCAGCGCAATCGGTTTGACCGCCGAGCCACAGTAGCCGCCGTGAGTGCTTTTGCTGCCGACGACGGGCAGGGCGACCATGTGTTCCAGATCGACGCTGGTGATCGAGTTGATGGTGTTGATCAGCGACACCGCATCAGCGCCGCCCCGATACGCGGCACGAGCGGCGACGCGAATGTCGGTGATGTTCGGCGTGAGTTTGACGATCACTGGCAACGAGCAATAGGTCTTGCACCAGCGCGTGACCTGCTCGACATACTCCGGCACCTGACCGACCGCCGCGCCCATGCCGCGTTCGGGCATGCCGTGCGGACAACCGAAGTTGAGTTCGATGCCATCGGCGCCAGTGGCTTCGACCAGCGGAAGGATGTGTTTCCACGATTCCTCGACGCAGGGCACCATCAGCGAAACGATCAACGCACGGTCCGGCCAGTCCTTTTTCACCTGGGTGATTTCGCGCAGATTGATCTCCAGCGAGCGGTCGGTGATCAGCTCGATGTTGTTGATCCCCAGCACTTCGCGGTTGGCGCCGTAGTGCGCCGAATAACGCGACGAGACGTTGACCGCTGCCGGGTCCTCGCCAAGGGTTTTCCAGACCACGCCACCCCAGCCGGCCTCGAAGGCACGCACCACGTTGTAGGCTTTGTCGGTCGGTGGCGCGGAGGCCAGCCAGAACGGATTGGGGGCTTTGATGCCGGCGAAGACAATCGAAAGATCGGCCATTTACGCAGCCTCCACGTTAAGCATCAGTTGAACGTTGATCGCCTCGGCGGCCAGTTTGCCGTGTTGCACCGCTTGCACGGTCAGGTCCTGATCGAGACTGGCGCAGTCGCCACCGGCATAGACCCCGGGAATGCTGGTGCGCAGGTTTTCATCGACTTGAATCCGTTCGCCCTGACGCTTCAATTCCCGCGCCATCGGGTCAACGAGGGCGCCGCCGTCGAAAGACTGGCCGATGGCTTTGAAGATCGCATCAGCCGCCAACTCGAAGGTTTCGCCAGTGGTTTGCAGGCGACCGTCGACCAGATGAGTACGGGCGAAACGCATGCCGCGCACATGGCCCTGAGCGTCGAGCAACACTTCCTCCGGTTGCGCCCAGGTCAGCAGGCGAACCTGATTGGCCTTGGCGATGTCCTGTTCGTGGCCGGTAGCGCCCATGTCCGCCGCACCACGGCGATACACCAGATTCACATCGCGAGCACCGAGGCGGGCCATTTGCACGGCCATGTCGATGGCGGTGTTACCAGCGCCGAGGACGATGCAATGTTCGGCCAGCGGCAGTTGCGTGAGGTCATCGGACTGGCGCAGTTCACGGATGTAATCGGTGGCGGCGAGCACGCCGGGGGCATCTTCGTGGGGCAGGCCGAGTTGTTTGCTGGCATTCAGACCGATGCCGAGGAACACCGCGTCGAACTGTTGATGCAGTTCGCTGAGGCTCAGATTTTCGC
The DNA here is from genome assembly GCF_052567255.1 of Pseudomonas sp. McL0111. Taxonomy (NCBI): domain Bacteria; kingdom Pseudomonadati; phylum Pseudomonadota; class Gammaproteobacteria; order Pseudomonadales; family Pseudomonadaceae; genus Pseudomonas; species Pseudomonas sp. McL0111. The sequence goes on from NZ_CP199585.1 coordinate 4,047,562, forward strand.
CAAGTTTTTGCCCGTGGCGGATTTCGATGCCGCCAATTTGCAGAAGGAAATCCAGCTCTTTTTGCGCGTAATCATCGACCAGTTTGTACTTGGCGATCCCGTATTCGTTGAGGCCGCCAGCCTTCTCCCGCGCTTCGAAAATCACCACGTCATGCCCGTGCATGGCGCTGCGATGGCCGCAGGACAATCCCGCAGGCCCGGCGCCGACCACGGCGATGCGTTTGCCAGTGCTGGCAGCGCGCTGGAACGGGTGTTCGGTGAAGTGTGCGTTGTCCACGGCGTAGCGTTGCAGCAGGCCGATCAGCACTGGCGCGCACTCTTGGGCGTTGTTGCGCACGCAGGCTTGCTGGCAAAGAATTTCGGTCGGGCAGACTCGTGCGCAACTGCCGCCGAGGATATTCGCCGAGAGGATTTTCTGCGCAGCGCCGGGCACGTTGTCCTGATGGATATTGCGGATGAACGAGGGAATGTCGATCTCGCTCGGGCACGCATTCACGCACGGTGCATCGTAGCAATACAGACAGCGCGAGGCTTCCAGATGCGCCTGCCGGGCGTTGAGCGGCGGCGCCAGATCGGTGAAATGGCCGGCGAGGGCGGCGGCGCTCTCATGCGGGTGCGGAAGATGGTTGAGGGTCTCGATCACGGTTTTTTGCCTCACGGTTATTGAGGTTCTCTGCCTCTGATGGGCAGTGGTTTTTTGTGTTGTCTGTGGGGGCCTCATCGCTGGCAAGCCAGCTCCCACAGGGATTGAAGTCGGACACAAATATTGTGTTCACCAAAAAAACTGTGGGAGCTGGCTTGCCAGCGATAGGCCGCAGGCCGGTTTCAGCGTTTCACTGCAACCGGTTTATGCAACTCAGCCCGCTTGCTCAGCAAATCAAACACCGCCGGATACGCCGGACGTTCGATATAGCGCCCGGCCCCGCGCTCGGCGCGCAGGTCGCCGTCGGCCCAGACCACGCGGCCCTGGCTGACGGTATGGCTTGGCACACCGCGCACGGTCTTGCCTTCGAAGATGTTGAAGTCCACCTGCTGATGGTGGGTCTTGGCGGAAATGGTGCGGGTGCCTTGCGGGTCCCACAGCACCAGATCGGCATCGGCGCCGACGCGAATCGCACCCTTGCGCGGATAAAGGTTGAAGATTTTCGCGGTGTTGGTGGAGGTCAGGGCAACGAAATCCTGCATCGAAAAACGCCCGGTATTCACCCCTTCATCCCACAACAGCGCCATGCGGTCTTCGATGCCGGCCGTGCCGTTGGGGATCTTGCTGAAGTCATCGCGCCCGGCCGCTTTTTGCTCGGCGCAGAAACAGCAGTGATCGGTGGCGGTGGTGTGCAGATTGCCGTTTTGCAAACCGTGCCACAGCGCTTCCTGATGCCCGCGTGGACGGAACGGCGGGCTCATCACGTAACCGGCAGCAGTTTGCCAGTCCGGGTGTTGATAGACGCTGTCGTCGAGCAGCAAATGCCCGGCCAGTACTTCGCCGTACACCGGTTGGCCCTTGCTGCGTGCATAGGTGATTTCGTCGAGGGCTTCCTTGGTCGAAACGTGCACCAGATACAGCGGCGTGCCAATGGTTTCGGCAATGCGAATCGCCCGGCTCGCGGCTTCGCCTTCGACTTGCGATGGCCGCGACAACGGATGCGCTTCCGGCCCGGTGATGCCCTGGGCCATCAGCTTGCGTTGCAGGTGATAAACCAGTTCGCCGTTTTCCGCGTGCACGGTCGGCACCGCGCCGAGTTCCAGGCAGCGCTCGAAACTCGCCACCAGCGTGTCGTCGGCGGCCATGATCGCGTTCTTGTAGGCCATGAAATGCTTGAAGCTGTTGATCCCGTGATGGCTGACCAGTTCGGCCATTTCTTCGCGAACCTGTTCGCTCCACCAGGTGATCGCGACATGGAAGCCATAGTCGGACGCGGATTTTTCCGCCCAGCCGCGCCACTGATGAAACGCTTCCATCAATGACTGCTGCGGATTGGGAATCACGAAATCGATGATTGAGGTGGTGCCGCCCGCCAGACCGGCCGCCGTGCCGCTGTAAAAGTCTTCGCTGGCCACGGTGCCCATGAACGGTAGTTGCATGTGCGTATGCGGATCGATGCCGCCAGGCATCAGGTACTGGCCGCTGCCGTCGAGCACTTCGGCGCCTGCGGGAACATCAAGGTTTTCACCAATGGCTTTGATCACGCCGTCTGCGCAATACACATCGGCGCGATAACTTTCATCATGGGTAACAACGGTGGCGCCACGGATCAACAGAGACATTCCGAGTTCCTCGCAGGCATGACCGACTTGTGCCGGTTCTAGATGTTTTATTAATGCAACGCAGATCGATGTATTCCTGTCAGCGCTGTCAGGATTAAAAGCTAGTCGCAGAATTAAGAATGAGCAAGATAAATTTTTATAAGCTTATTCATGTTTTAACTAGTTGATAAATAACGATAAAAATACAAAATCACCAAAATGGTGAGGCTGCTCACCATTTTGACGCACTTGACAGGATGCAAATATGGTCAACATTTCCTATGTGAAATCAGCCGCTTGAAGTTGAGCTGCGGTTGATCGCTCACGATGAAAAAAAGTGCAGTGCACCAGAATGAGTCCTGACACTTCGAACAACTTGCCCGACGTTTAGCCTGAGCGCCTGGACAAGTTTTCGCGGACTCCCCAGGTTAATAATTAAAACTGATAAACATCAGTAAGTTGCAAAGCGTTTGAAACACGGCCCGATGCGCAAGCGGGGCACCCGGCACGTTTATTGATGCCGCCGCTGACACCATGGCCGGTACACGAAAGTTGTCAGTTCCTCCGGCCATCGTCCGGCTCGCGCCTCCGTGCGTCAGCCCCCTGATGAGCAAAAATAATCAAAAGAACAGTGGAGCGGCCATGCAACAGATCAGATCGCAAGTGACCGAGCGCGACGGCTTGTTCGAGCTCGAAGCCGGCAGCGACGTCCTCGACAGTCCCCGTTACAACCACGACATGGCACCGACCAAGGTGCGCGAACGAACCTGGAACAAATGGCACATCACCGCGCTGTGGGTCGGCATGTCGATCTGCGTGCCGACCTACACCCTCGGCGGCGTGCTCACGGCGTACTTTGGCCTGAGCGTCGGCGAGGCGTTGGTGGCGATTTTGTTTGCCAATATCATCGTCCTTATCCCTTTGACGCTTAACGCCTTTCCCGGCACCAAATACGGGATTCCGTTTCCGGTGTTGCTGCGCTCCTCGTTCGGCATCCTCGGCTCCAACGTGCCGTGTCTGATCCGGGCGCTGGTGGCGTGTGGCTGGTTCGGCATTCAGACGATGTTCGGCGGGCTGGCGATTCACCTGTTTCTCGGCTCGGTGTTCGACGGCTGGAAATCCCTCGGCGGAACCGGCGAGGTGATCGGTTTCATGATCTTCTGGGCGTTGAACCTGTGGGTGGTGATTCGCGGCGCGGAGTCGATCAAATGGCTGGAAACCCTGTCTGCACCGTTGCTGGTGGCGGTCGGCATCGGCCTGTTGGTCTGGGCCATGCCTAATGTGTCGATGACGGAATTGATGGCGATCCCGGCCAAGCGTCCGGAAGGCGCCAGCGTGGTCAGTTACTTCGCCGCAGGGCTGACGGCGATGGTCGGATTCTGGGCGACGTTGTCGCTGAACATTCCCGACTTCAGCCGCTACGCCAAGAGCCAGAAGGACCAGATCGTCGGCCAGATCATCGGGCTGCCGCTGACCATGTTCCTGTTCGCCGCCCTCGGTGTGGTGATGACCGCCGCTTCAGTAAAACTGGTGGGCGTTACCGTCTCTGATCCGGTGACCCTGATCGGCCACATCCAGAGCCCGGTCTGGGTCGCGATTGCCATGGCGCTGATCATCATCGCCACGCTCTCGACCAACACCGCCGCCAATATCGTCTCGCCAACCAACGACTTCCAGAACATCGCACCGAAGGTGATCAACCGCACCAAAGCGGTGTTGCTGACCGGTGTGGTGGGGCTGGCGTTGATGGGACATGAACTGCTGAAAAAACTCGGCTGGATCGTTTCCGATGTCAGTCTGGAAAGCGTCTATTCCAACTGGTTGCTCGGCTATTCGAGCCTGCTCGGACCGATTGCCGGGATCATGGTTGTGGACTATTTCCTGATCAAGAAACAGCAATTGGACCTGGCCGGGCTGTATCGCGATGACGTGTATCCGGCGTGGAATCTGGCCGGGTTTATCGCGTTCGGCGTGCCGGTGGTGCTGACGTTGCTGTCGCTGGGCAGCGATGCGTTCAGTTGGTTCTACAGCTATGGCTGGTTTACCGGCTCGGCGCTGGGAGGCTTGATTTATTACGGGTTGTGCGTGATGCGGGCGCAGCCTTCTGTCGTGAAATCGGCGGTGTAGCGGCTGGCCTTATCGCTAGCAGGCTAGCTCCCACAATGGTGTGTGTTCCAGGTTTGAAATCTGCAATGCATTCTCCCTGTGGGAGCCAGCCTGCTGGCGATGAGGATCTGCCAGACACCACAGCAATATCCATAAGAAACTGCCTGAGGAGATCACCATGAACGCAGCCGTAGACGTTCTGCAATCCACCCATCAGCACATCAACCGCGACCGCCTCTGGGCCTCGCTCATGGAACTGGCCAAGCTCGGCGCCACGGTCAAGGGCGGCGTCTGTCGCCTGGCCCTGACCGACCTCGACCGCCAGGCCCGCGACCTGTTCGTGCAGTGGTGCAAGGAGGCCGGTTGCAGCGTCAGCATCGACGAAGTGGGCAACATCTTCGCCCGCCGTCCGGGCCGCAATCCGAACCTGCCCCCCGTGATGACCGGCAGCCACATCGATACCCAACCCACCGGCGGCAAATTCGACGGCTGCTTCGGCGTGCTCGCCGGAGTCGAAGTGTTGCGCACCCTCAATGACCTCGGCGTCGAGACCGAAGCACCGCTGGAAGTGGTGGTCTGGACCAACGAAGAAGGCTCACGCTTCGCCCCGTGCATGATGGGCTCCGGCGTGTTCGCCGAGAAATTCACCCTCGCCGAAACCCTGGCCAAGGTCGATGCCGACGGCGTCACCGTCGGCGAAGCCCTGAATGCCATCGGCTATGCCGGGCCACGCAAGGTCAGCGGGCATAAGGTCGGCGCCTATTTCGAGGCGCACATCGAACAAGGGCCGATCCTCGAAGACGAACAGAAAACCATCGGCGTGGTGCTCGGCGCACTGGGGCAGAAGTGGTTCGACCTGAAACTGCGCGGCGTTGAAGCCCACGCCGGTCCAACCCCGATGCACCTGCGCAAGGACGCTCTGGTCGGTGCCTCGGTGATCGTCGGCGCAGTCAACCGCGCCGCCCTCGGCCATCAACCCCACGCCTGCGGCACCGTTGGTTGCCTGCAAGCCTATCCCGGCTCGCGCAACGTCATCCCCGGCGAAGTAAGGATGACCCTCGACTTCCGGCACCTGGAACCGGCGCGGCTGGACTCGATGATCGCCGAAGTGAAACAAGTCATCGAAGCCACCTGCGAAGAACACGGCCTGACTTACGAGCTGACCCCGACCGCGGATTTCCCACCGCTGTACTTCGAAAAAGGCTGCGTCGAAGCCGTGCGCGGCGCCGCAAAAGGTCTGGGCCTGTCGAACATGGACATCGTCAGCGGCGCCGGCCACGACGCGATCTTCCTCGCCGAACTGGGCCCGGCCGGGATGATTTTCGTGCCGTGCGAAGGCGGTATCAGCCACAACGAAATCGAGAACGCCGCGCCGGATGATCTGGCGGCGGGTTGCGCGGTGTTGTTGCGAGCGATGCTGGCGGCTTCGGCGATGGTCGCGGCGGGGCAGCGCGTAGCCTGAAAATCAAAAGATCGCAGCCTTCGGCAGCTCCTAGATGGGATTTGTGTTCGTATCTGTAGGAGCTGCCGAAGGCTGCGATCTTTTTGTTGTCACCCAGATGTCATGAAAATATGCGACGTTGCCGCCCTATGAAAATCATCACTTCAGGCTCGGCCTATCTGGATATCGACGCCTATGCCTGCTGCATCGCCTATGCCGAATTGTTGAATCTGCAAGGCATTCCTGCCCGCGCCGTCAGTAGCGCAAAACCCAATGCCAGCGTTTCGAAAAGCGTGCTTGGCTGGCCGTCCCGGCTTGAGGATTACATTCCCGCTGCACACGATGAATTCGTCCTGGTGGACGTTTCCGACTACCAGCATTTCGACCCGTTGGTGGTGCTCGACCGGGTCGTCGAAGTCATCGACCATCATCCTGGGTTTGAAAATTACTGGACGCAGAGACTCGGCTTTGCGGCCGACATTCGGCCAATAGGCGCAGCGGCAACCCAGGTTTTCCAACGCTGGGAGGCAGCCGGTTTGTTGCCTCGCATCAGCCAGCCCAGCGCCGCATTGCTGGCCACAGCGATTCTCGACAACACGCTGAATTTCAGTGGACAGATGACCACTGAGCTGGATATCCGCGCCTACGAAGTGCTTGCCCGTCAGGCAAAACTGCCCGTGGATTGGCCCGCGCAGCATTTCCGCGAATGCCAAGCAAGCATCGAAAGCAACTTGATTGAAGCCTTGGCAGCGGATTTGAAGCGGATGAAACCCGAGAGCCAATTGCCCGAAGTCTTCGCGCAAATGACCGTGTGGGATGCTGACGTACTGATGCAAAAGCAGCGTCCGACAATCAGTCGCTGGATGGTGGAGCAGGGCGCAGACTGGCTGCTGAACGTGATCAGCATCAGTGAAGGCAAAAGCTATCTGCTAGCCGATCCGCTGGTCAGCCAACAGAAGCTGAACCGTTTGCTGCCTCTTGAGTGGCAGGCAGGAATGGCGGTTCTCAAACCCTCGATGCTGCGTAAAGAATTACTGAAACTAGGCCTGTCAAATCAACCTGAAGATTTGTTGTTATTGCCCTGACGGCGCTCGACGCCATCGGGAGCACCTACGTCCAGCAGCCTTCTTTCCACCAGCACATTCTCAAGCGCCTGACGTTCTTTCGGGGCCATCTGGTGGTCGCGTTTTTTCAACTCCAGCAGAATCGGGCTGGACCATGTGCGGTAGAGCTTTTCGATGTGACGGGTCATCAGTCTCTCCTTGACCAAGAGCCCGGTGTTTCTGGCAGGGGCTCATATCGATGAGCTACTAACGGTAGTCAACAAAGCCCGGAAACGCGAATGCCACAGGTTCTGGATCTGTCACCACATGTGTGGCCAACACAAAACACTGTGGGAGCTGGCTTGCCAGCGATGGCGATGGTTCAGTCGATATTTGCATCGGCTGATAGTCCGCTATCGCTGGCAAGCCAGCTCCCACAGGTTTTTTCAATGTCAGTGAATCAGTCGTCCACCTTCATCATTTCCTGCACACCTTCCCACGCTTCCGCGCGCATGCGTTCGATATCCAGACCCGGGATCACGCCGTCGTCCACAACCACGCGGCCGCCGACCAGGCTGTATTTCACGCTGATCGGTTCGCCCGCGACCACCGGGGCGACGGCGTTGTCGTGGAAGCCGAAGAAGCGCGGATGGTCGAGGCTGTAGATCGCCAGATCTGCCGCCTGGCCGACTTCCAGGGTGCCGACGGCGCCTAGTCCCAATACCTGCGCGCCGCCCGCCGTGCCCCAATGAATCACGTCTTCAGCGGTGGTTGCCGAGGCGCCTTGTTCGGCGCGGTGGATCAGCCATGCGGTGTTGGCTTCGCCGACCATGCTCCCGGATTCGTTGGACGCCACGCCATCGACGCCGAGGGAAATCGGCACGCCGGCCTCGTACATTTGCGGCACCGGGGCGACGCCGCTGCCCAGGCGTGCGTTGCTCACCGGGCAGTGCGAGATGCCGGTGCCGGTCTGGGCGAGCATGCGGATTTCGCCCGGTTGCAAGTGTACGGCGTGGGCGAACCACACGTCCGGGCCGAGCCATTCGTGTTCGGCGACGAATTCCACCGGCAAGCAGTTGTATTTCTCGCGGCAGAAGTTCACGTAGTTCTGGGTTTCCGAAAGATGCGTGTGCAGGCGCAAACCCATGCCGCGAGCGGTGTGCGCCAGTTCGCGCAACAAGGTCGGCGGCAGCGAGAAGGTCGGCGTGGTTGGCGCGACCACCACGCGACGCATCGCGTCGGGAGTGTCCTGGTGGTAGCGCGACTTGAGCCGTTCGATGTCGCCGACCATCTGATCGAGCGACTCCGGTTGCAGCGCGGTTTTCGAGAAGCCCGGATGCGCGCTCGCCGACTCCAGCGCACCGCCACGGCAGAGCACGAAGCGCAGGCCGAATTCATCGGCCATGTCGAACAGCAGGTCGCCGGTCTCGGTGCTGCCGTGAGCGTGGTAGAGGTAGTGGTGATCGGCGCAAGTGGTCACGCCGGACAGCAGCAACTCGACCATGCCCAGGCGTGCGGCGATCCGCGCCAGTTGCGGGGTAAACCGGTTCAGGCGCGGGTAGGGCACGCTGGCGAGCCAGCCTTGCAGATCCTGATTCAGGCCTTCGGGCACGGCTTTGAGCAGGTTCTGGAACAGGTGATGGTGGGTGTTGATCCAGCCCGGATAGACCACGCAATTGCGTGCGTCGATCACCCGCTCGCCGGGTTGCGCCTCAAGGTTGGCGGCCATTTCGGCGATGCGCCCGTTGACCACGCGGATGTCCACGGCACCGGCCCGGGCACGCGGACCGCGCAGTCCGGTCATCACCGCGACCGGGTTCTTGATCAAAATGCTTTGCAGTTGAGTCATGGCAGGCTCCAGTCAAAGGATGTGTGAAGCGGATTTGCCGGGTGTGGTTTCTGGCACGCTGACGCCGTTGAGCGCCGCGTTGAGCAGCACCGACACCAGGCAAGCGATGACCACGCTGCTGTGCAGGAACGGCTGTGACCACTCGGGCATTTGTTTGAACAGGGTCGGTGCGAGGACCGGCACCAGCGCGGCGGCGATGGTGAAACCGACGATCAGCACGTTGTAGCGATTGCGTTCGTAATCGACCTTGGCCAGGGTTTGAATCCCGGCTGCCGCGACCACGCCGAACATCGCGATACCGGCGCCGCCGAGGGCTGCGGTCGGCATTGAGGCGATGATCGCCCCGGCCTTCGGCACCAGCGCAATCGAGCACATCAGCAAGCCGCTGACCGCGACTACCCAACGGCTGCGCACGCCGGTCAGGATCACCAGGCCGACGTTTTCCATGAAGGCAATGAACGGAAACGCGGCGAACATCCCGGCGATGGTGCTGGCCAGTCCGTTGGCGCGCAGGCCGTTGATCACCTGTTTGTCTTCCACCGGTTTGTCGACGATGTCGCCGATGGCCACGAACAGGCCCATCGACTCGACCATCTGCACGATCATCACCACCACCATCGTTGCGATGGGCACCAGACTGAATGTCGGCAAACCGAAGTAGAACGGGTAGGGCACGGTCAGCCACGGTGCATCTTCGACGCTGTGAAAGTTACCCATGCCCAGGCCATACGCCAGACCGGCTCCGACCAGCATCCCCACCAGCACCGCCATGTTGCGCAGCAGCGGGCTGCCATAGCGGTTGACCAGCAGAATCGTCAGCAACACCACCACCGCAACGGCAAGAAACGCCGGGGCACCGAAGTTAGTCGCATTGCGTCCGCCACCGACCCATTCATAGGCAATCGGGAACAGCTGCAAGCCGATCACGGTGACGATGCAACCGGTCACCACCGGCGGGAAAAATCGCCGCAATCGACCGACGAAGGGCGCCATCAACATGGTAAAGATCCCGGCGCCGATCACCGCTCCGCAGACCCCGGCAAAGCCAACGTCGGGGTTGCTGCCGATGGCGATCACCGGGCCGACACTGCTGAACGCCACGCCTTGCAGAATCGGCAGACGCACGCCGAATTTCCAGAATCCGACGGTTTGCAGGAGTGTGGCGATGCCGGAACAGAACAACGTGGTGCTGATCAGCACGACGGTATCGGCGTGGGACATTTTCAAGGCACTGGCGACAATCAACGGCACGGCGATGGCGCCGATGTACGAGACGGCCATGTGTTGCAGGCCGAGGGTGAGCATCTGTCGCACCGGCAGAACGCGGTCGACGGGATGGACGGTGGTGGAAGGAGTGGCTGACGACATGGGGAAACACCTCTGGCTGTTTTTATGCGGTAGAGAGGGGTATTCGTTCTGATGCCTGCGAACCAGGGAGCTTCGACGATCCTTTGCACGAGTGAGCCTTTGTGGCGAGGGGATTTATCCCCGTTCGGCTGCGTAGCAGTCGCAAACCCTATGATTTCGGCGTGTCTGACACTCCGCGATTTCAGGTTTTGGGGGTGCTGCGCAACCCAACGGGGATAAATCCCCTCGCCACAAAAATTCACTCCTGCAGGTTGTTTGGCATCAGTCATTCGTGCTGCGAAGCCGCCATCCACCGGCTCCGATGCCTTGTTTCAGCCTGCGAGGCAGGCGGCAAAGCCTTGATTCAGCGCCGCACGATCCAGGTCGCGGCCGATGAACACGATTTTGCTGGAACGTGCTTCCGTGCCCCATGCGGTCGAAGCCCGGAATTCCACCAGACTGTGCACGCCTTGCAGCACGTAGCGTTGGTCTTCGTTGGCCACCGCCAGCACGCCTTTCATGCGGTACAGGTTGTCCGCCTGCGCCACGCGCAACTCGCTGATCCAGCGATGGAACGCCATCAGGTCCACCGCACCGTCCACGGCGATGCCCACCGACGACACGCTCGGGTCGTGTGCGTGGTCGGGTTCGTCATGTTCATGATGATGTTCGTCGGCGTGATGGTCGTGTTCGGCGCCGATTTCCATCAGCTTCTGCGTGGCTTCGAAGGCGCCGATGCCGAGGATCTTGGTCAGGTCGATTTGCGCGTGAGTCGAAGTCACCAGATCCGCCGTGGCGTTCAATCCACGGATCTTGCCGCGCAGGGTTTCCACTTCTTCAGGGCTGACCAGATCGACCTTGTTGATGACGATGCGGTCGGCACAGACGATCTGATCCACGGCCTGGTTATCGACGCCATCGAGTTGCAGATCCTCCAGATGCTGGGCGATGTGCTTGGCATCGACCATGGTCACGATGGCGTCGAGTTCGACTTCGTCGGCAATCGGATCATTGATGAAAAAGCTCTGCGCGACGGGGTATGGGTCAGCCAGACCGCTGGTCTCGATCAGGATGTGATCGAGTCGCACCGGGCGCGCCACCAGTTCACGGACGATGCGCACCAGATCTTCGCGAACCTCGGCGGTGCAGCACACGCAGCCGTTGACCATCTCGTAGATTTCTTCGGTTTCGGAGCTGAGGACGAGGTCGCCGTCGATGCCGACCTCGCCGAACTCGTTTTCGATCACGGCGATCTTGCGCCCGTGGTTCTCCTTGAGGATGTAGTTGAGCAGCGTGGTTTTACCGGCACCGAGGAACCCGGTGAGGATGGTGACCGGGATTTTGGTGTTCCGGGTTGGGGCATTGAATGGGGTGTTCATCTGGAGCTCCTTACCTGTTTTGTCGGAGTGCGATCAACTGTGGGAGCTAGCCTGCTAGCGATGACGGTGTGTCATTCAGCGGTGATGCCGATTGAACGGCCGCTTTCGCGAGCAGGCTCGCTCCCACAGGGTTCTGGGTGTTCTCTCCATCGGCGCGCGGTGCCGGCATCGAGGCCGAACAGGTCGAGGACGCGGCCGAGGCTGTGGTCGACCATTTGACCGAGGTTTTCCGGGCGGGCGTAGAAGGCCGGCACTGGCGGGGCGATGATCCCGCCCATCTCGGTGACGGCGGTCATGTTGCGCAGATGGGCGAGGGTCAGCGGCGTTTCGCGGGCCATCAGCACCAGGGTGCGGCGTTCTTTGAGAGTGACGTCGGCGGCGCGGCCGATCAGTCCCGACGAGGTGCCGGTGGCGATCTCCGCCAGCGTCCGCATCGAGCACGGCGCGACCACCATGCCCAAACAGCGAAACGAGCCGCTGGCGATTCCGGCAGCGACATCGTCGGCGCGGTGGTAATGGCTGGCCAGCGCCGTGACGTCGGCCAGTTTGTAGTCGGTTTCGTGAGCCATGGTCAGCAGCGCGGCACGGCTGACGATCAGGTGGCTTTCGATGTCGAGTTCGGCGAGCAATTGCAGCAGACGCACGCCGTAGATGAAGCCGGACGCACCGCTGATGCCGACCACCATCCGCTGGCGGTTCACGCTTGCAGACTCTTGATCAGGTGGCGCGCACGCTCCAGCACATCCTGATCAAGTTGCGCCTTGATCCCGTCAAAACCCGAACCGCGAGTGGCATCCAGGCCCATGCGCGAGGTGGTGCCGTTGACCGAGGACGACGGGTCGAGCGGACTGCCGGGCAAGCCGTCGATCATGAACATATCGAGATGCGGCTGGAAATGCGTGGCCAGTGCCCACAGCACCTGGCTGTCCTCGCTGATGTCGATATCGCTGTCCACCGCGATCACGGTTTTCAGGTACGGGTCCCAGCCGAGCAGGGCGAGCATGATCTGCCGCGCTTCGCCGTCGCGGCTTTGATCCAGTGCGACGTAGCAATGAAAATGCGTCCCGGAATTCGGGTAATGCACGGCGGTGACGGCGGGGAAACGCGCCTTGAGCTTCTCGCTCATTTCCGCTTCGCGAGGCAGCCGCGCCAGCGTCAGGTGTTCGGCGTAGCGTCCGCCCATCACATCGACCAGCCAAGCATCCTTGCGCCGCAACAGGGTGTCGACGCGCAGCACGTTGTTGGTCGAGCGATCCGAGGAATAACCGCTGAATTCACCGAACGGGCCTTCCTCGGCATAGGCCGCCGGGTCGATGGCGCCCTCCAGAACAAACTCGGCGTAAGCGGGGACACCGATGCCGTAGCGCGGAGTCTTGACCAGTTCCAGCGGCGCGCCGAACAAGCCACCGGCTACGGCGCGTTCATCACTGCCGAACGGCAAGCGTGCAGCGGCAGCCAGCATGAACAACGGGTGCGCACCGACCACCATCGCCACACGCAATTCTTCGCCGCGGTCACGGGCGGTTTGCAGCATCCGCCACAGATGTCCACGCGAATGCAGGCTGGTGGCGAGGGCCTGACGGGCGTGGCGCATCGAGCGGTGGTAGCTCATGTTGGCGATGCCGGTGACGGGATCTTCGGCAATGATGATTGCGTTGGTGATGTACGGGCCGCGATCACTGTCGAAATGCTTGAGCATTGGCAGCAGCGCCAGGTCGAGGGATTCACCTTCAAATACTTGATCGAGTATCGGCCCGGTTTCCACATAACGCGGCGGGATCGGCTGATTGGCGCGGGCCTGAAAGGTTTCGTGCAACTGCGCCGGGGTGACGCCAAAGAGGCGGGCGATGCGAGTGCGGGAGGCAAACAGATTAGTCGCCACCGGCACTTTGAGGCCGCCGACGTTTTCGCAGATCAACAGTGGATCGCGGCCCTGTGCGGCGAGGGCATCGACCAGGGCGGTGACGTCCTGATCGGCAGAAAGAGCTTGGGTGATGGTCAGCACATCGTCCGGATACTCACGGCGATAGGCGTCGATGAAAACGTGAAAGTCCTGCGTGTCGCCGAGCGTCGAACGGGTCATGGTTTCACCTCGTAAAAAGCAGGCACGCAGGGGTGAGGGCGGCATTCGTTCGACAAGCCGTTGGCCTGCCGGTCGAGCGAACGCCGGGTCATCTTCGTGCCTGTAAAGTCGCTGTGTTGCTCTGTGTTGAACACGGCCCCCTTGTGGGAGCCAGCCTGCTGGCGATAGCGGTGTGTCATTCAGCGATGAGGGCGACTGATCCACCGCTATCGCCAGCAGGCTGGCTCCCACAGGTTCTGTGTTTGGCTACAAGTACGTGGTGGTCAGGCGTATATCCGCCTCGGCCAGATCCTTCGGCGGTGGGGTCGGTTCAATCCCGCACAACCTGGCGATGTTGTTGCCCAGGTAGTCTTCGAGATGATCCTCATCAATCCCCAACCCCTGCGGCGCCGGTGAGCACAACACCTCCAGTTCACGCAGCCACATGCCGGGCTCGTTCGGCGGCGAATCGGTGCCGAACACGATCTTGTTCCGTGGCAGTTCCTTGGCGAACTCGACGATCCGCGACTGGAAGCACCAGCCGGATTCGCAGTACACGTTCGGCGTGTCCATCGCCATCCAGAACGCTTCGAACGAGTAGTTGCCGCCAGTTTGAATACCGAAGTGGCCGATGATGAAATTGACCATCGGGAACTCGCGGATGATCGGGTAGAACATCGTCGGAATGGTGTACGGGCCGTCACCGGTATGGATCAGCACCACAATGTTGTACTTGGCGCAGACTTTCATCGCCGGACGCAGCCAGTCCAGCGCCCGATCCGGACGATAGCCGTGCATGTTGGCGTGCAGCTTGAGCATCTTGAAGCCGTATTCCTTGATGTGGAATTCCAGCTCTGCCGCACCGTTTTCCGGCCCCCAGCGCGGGTTGAAGTTGAAGTTGCCAATGAAGCGGTCCGGGTACTTCATGCACAGCTCGGCGATGTACGACATGTAGTCGCGCACGCCCTCACGGCCGCGGCGGTTGCCGTCGCGATAGCCAGTGTTGCCCGGTGGCGGCTGGATGAAACCCATGTCGATGCGGCGCGGTTTGCCGTTGATCATGTACGGGCCGTCCATCAGCTTGAGCATGCGCTCGCCAGTGAACGGTTCGCCGGTGTGGCGCCAGGCCTCGTCGACCAGATTGGTGGGGTGCAGATGGGTGTCGATAATCATCGGTTCAGCTCCTGGCCAATTGGGTGGTGACGGGGCGCTTGAGTTGCGCCTCTGCTTCGGAAACGGAACGGGGCGGCGCGGTAGGTTCGAGGCCGATCATTCGCGCGGTGTTGTTGCCCAGATAGTCTTCGAGGGTGTCCTCGTCGAGGTTCAGGCCCTGCGGCGGCTCATGACACAGCACTTCAAGCAGGCGCAGCCACATGCCCGGTTCGTTCGGCGGGGTGTCAGTGCCGAAGAGGATTTTGTGGGTCGGCAGGACCTTGGCGAACTCGACGATTCGTGATTGCAGGCACCAGCCGGATTCGCAGTAGACGTTGGGCAGCTCCATCGCCCATTGCATCGGTTCGAACACGTAGACGCCGCCGGTCTGCACGCCGAAGTGCGCCATGATGAAATTGACGTTAGGGAATTCCTTGATCATCGGCACCCATTCCGACGGGATGCTGTAAGGCCCGTCGCCGGTGTGCAGCTTGACCGGAATGCCCAGTTCGGCACATTTCTCGAAGCACGGACGCACCCAGTCGAGTGCCCGGTCAGGCCGGTAGGCATGCATGTTGGCCTGCATCTGCACCATGCCGAAACCGTGTTCCTTGACGTAACGCTCGATGGCTTCGACGCCGTTCTCCACGCCGCAGCGCGGGTTGTAGACGAAGCAGCCAATGAACCGATCCGGGTAGGTCTGGACCATTTTCAGGGTGTAGGCCATGTAGGCGTCGATCGATTCGCGACCGGTCAGGTCGCCGTCGGTCCAGGTGTAAATGGTGTTGCCTTGCGGTGGCTGGATGAAGGCTTTGTCGATGCGGCGAGGCTTGCCGTTGACCATGTACGGGCCATCCATCATCTCCAGCAGACGCTCGCCGGTGAACGGGTCACCGTCATGCCTCCAGGCGAGGTCCACCAGATCGGTGGGATAGCAGCTGATATCGATGATCATTGCAGTCGATCTCCTGATAGCGGGGAAGGGAGCCTTGCGGCTCACAGCATCCACGTCCCGGGCAATCGGCCATTTCTATGCGCAGGATTCGCGCATTCCCTCGCCTGTTCGCATCCGGCCCGGGTGGGTGGCTGCTGAGGACGAGTATTGGAAAGAGGGGTTGGGTTCGTACAATATTAATTGGGCGGGGTGGTGATACTTCAGGGATATGGTTTTGTGTTGGCCCGTCGGGCCTCATCGTTGGCAAGCCGGCTCCCACAGTTTTTGTGTTGTGGCACAGATCGGATTAACAACTCGACCACTGTGGGAGCTGGCTTGCCAGCGATGGCGTCAGTGTTGTGTATGCAGGGCCAACTGTTTGATCGCCTCAACCACTGGCGCCACCCGCTCGGCCTGCCCATGCGGCCACACCGCGTAGAGGTTGTAGTGCGCGGCAATCTGCGCCTCGTTCAACGCCACTAACCGTCCACTGCGCAAGGCATCGGCCGCCAGTAATCCGCGTACCAGTCCCGCACCGACGCCAGCCTCGGCAGCGGCAATCAAATTGGCCGCGTTGTCGAAAATGATCCGCGCTGGCGGCTCAACCGCCGGCATACCGGCCGCATCCAGCCACGGAATCCACGAGCGCCGCGTATACCCCAACAGCGGCAGCTCAAGAATCTGCGCCGGGCTCAGCGGCAGTTGCAAACCGTAGCGTTCAAGCAACTCAGGCGAAGCCACTGCCAGCACCCGGTCGCCGCAAATTTGCGTCATCTCGCAGTCATCCCAATCGCCATAACCGTAGCGCAACGCCAGATCCACGCGCTCGAACGTACTGCGATCACTGCGCGGCATCGACAGCATCGTCACCTCGTAATCCGGCAAGCCATCGAGCAGTTCCGGCAGGCGCGGATTGAGCCAGCTCTGCGCCAGTTCACTGTCCACATCCAGCGTCAGGCGTTGCGCGACGCTACGGTTTTTCACCGATGACAACGCCCGGTCGATCTGCGCCAGACCATCCGAAAGCACGCTGGCGAATAACTGCCCGGCATCGGTGAGGTTACTGCCGCCACCTTCACGCACGAACAACGGCTGGCCGATGAATTCTTCCAGCGAGCGAATCTGCTGGCTGATGGCGCTGTGCGTGAGGTCGAGTTTGCGCGCAGCGCTGGAGAAACTGCCGCTGCGCGCTGCATGGATAAACGCGCTCATGGACTGCACCGACGGGTATCGCTTGTACATGTTGTTAGTCCTGCTTACAGCGGTTGGCAGAAATCGTCGCTGGCCGGGTTTTGTGCGGGGTTCCAATAATCGGTCACCAGGCCCGCATATAGACGGGCCGCTCTTTTGGAGCCTGACAATGATTACATTCACGGTTAACGGCGAACGACGCGAGCTGGTCGAGGCATCGCCCGCCATGCCCTTGTTATGGGTGTTGCGCGATCAGTTGAAACTCACCGGTACCAAGTTCGGTTGCGGCATGGGCCTGTGCGGTGCCTGCACCGTGCACCTGGACGGTGTCGCGGTACGTTCCTGCCAGTTGCCGGTGGCGGCGGTCGATGGCCACAGCATCACCACCATCGAAGGTTTGTCACCCACTCAGAGCCATCCGCTGCAACTGGCCTGGGTCGCCGAAGATGTGCCGCAATGCGGCTACTGTCAATCGGGGCAGATCATGTCCGCCGCCGCGTTGCTCAATACCGGAGCGGCGGTAACCGATGATTCGATCCGCAACGCCATGTCCGGCAATATCTGCCGTTGCGGCACTTATGGACGGATCAACAAAGCGATCAAACGCGCGGCCAATGCGCCGGAGGAGGCTTGATGAGCATCCTCGACGAGACCCGGATCGAACTGCCGCGCCGGGTGTTTTTGAAGCAGGCTGCGACCGTTGCTTCAGGATTAGCGATTGCCTTGTACCTGCCATCCGGCATGGCCGCGACCGACCCGAAAGCCCCAGCGCCGGCAACGGAATTCGAGCCCAATGCCTGGGTGCGCATCTTCCCCGACGGCACCGTGAAACTGGTGGTGCACAAACACGATTCCGGCACCGGCACCCAGACCGCGCTGGCCGCGTGCGTCGCTGAAGAACTGGACGTGAATCCGATGACCGTGCAGGTCATCACCCCGGAAGATCCGTTCTTCGAAACCTACATTCATCCGATCTGGAAAGTCTTCTCCACGGGCGGCAGCACCAGTGTTTCGCTGGAATATGATCGCCTGCGCATGGCCGGCGCCACGGCGCGGGCGCTGTTGATCGCGGCGGCGGCCAAACAGTGGAAAGTCAGCCCCGACAGTTGCACCACTGAAGACGGTCGCGTGCTGCATGCATCGAGCAAGCGCAGCCTCGGTTACGGCGAACTGGTCGGCGTTGCGGCGCATCTGCCGGCGCCACAAAAGGTCACGCTAAAGGACCCGGCGCAGTTCAAGTACATCGGCAAGCTGCGCCACAAACGTGACGCGGCGGCCAAGGTCTGCGGACGCTTCAAGTACAGCATCGACGTGCAATTGCCGGACATGTTGGTGGCGGTGATTCAACGTGCGCCGGTGGTTGGCAGCAAAGTGCTCGCGGTGGATTCGGCTGCCGCATTGCAGGTGCCGGGGGTGCGCAAAGTGCTGGCGATTCCCGGTCGTCCGGACGTACTCGGCGGCAATCTGGAAGGGGTTGCGGTGCTCGCCGATACCTTCTGGGCGGCGCAGCAGGGGCGCAAGGTGCTTGAGATCAAGTGGAGCGATTCGGCGCTGGCCGGTTTCGACAGCTCAGAGCTGTCCAAGGCCCAGGCCGCAGCGATCAGCGATCCTTCGATCCAAACCGTCAAAGCCATGACCAACGGCGATGTCGCAGGACAATGGCCGAACGCCGTGAAACTGATCGAAGCCGATTACGCCATGCCGTACAAGGTGCAAAACCCGCTGGAACCGATCTGCATTACCGCGCAGGTCAAGGACAAGGCGATCACCTATTGGGGCGGGGTTCAGGTGCCATCCAGCGCGCTGGAAGCGGCGCAAACCGTGTGCGGAATCGACAAGGACAAAGTCACAATCAATGAGCTGGTATCCGGCGGCAGCTTCGGTGCGCGGGAGGCCAAATACTGGTTGTTCGAAGTCGCGTATCTGGCGCAACAAACCGGTGTGCCGGTCAAGTTGCTGAACAGCCGCGAAGATGAAATGCACGCGTTGTTCAACCATCCGGCGACCCTGCATCGGGCCAAAGGCGCGCTGGATGCGCAGGGCAAACTCACTGCGCTGCAACTGCATGCGGTGTCGCCGGCCTCGCCGGAGCAGTGGGAGCCGGGCTATTTCGAGCGCCCGGATCACATGGATTACAGCACCACTGAAGCGATCACCGCATGGGATTTTGCCTATCGTCCACCGCATCTGGAACTCAACTGGGTCAAGCACGAAAGCAACGTGCCGAGTGGCTGGTATCGCTCGGTAAGTTTCATTCCCAATGTATTCGCCGTGGAGAGTTTCATGGACGAACTGGCGTTTGCTGCGGGGCAAGATCCGCTGGCCTTCCGGCTGGCCAACATGCAGGAACGACCGAGACATGTGGCGGTGCTCAAACAGGCTGCCGAGCGCGCCGGTTGGGGCCAACAGCTGCCGCCCGGTACGGCGCTGGGGATTGCCACCAATCAGGGTTACACCAGTTTTATTGCGGTGGTGGCGCGAGTTGCGACGGTGGATGGCAAACCGACAGTCGAGAAGCTGACCTGTGTGGTCGATTGCGGTCTGGCGGTATCGCCGGGAGGTGTCGAAGAACAGATTTACGGCGGTTTGATGTGGGGGCTGGGCCATGCGTTGTTCGACCGGCTCGATATCAAACAGGGCAGGGTGGTGCAGAGTAACTTCCACGATTACCGCGTCACGCGCATGTCGGACATGCCGGCCACGGACATCCTGGTACTGGATGGCGAACCGGGCAAACCCGGGGGCGTCGGTGAGCTGGGCAGTCCCTCGGTGGCGCCGGCCATCGCCAATGCGCTGTTCAGCCTGACCGGTGTGCGCCAGCGTTCGACACCTCTGACCCTGGGATAACCCGCCATGGATCTGCGCCTGTTGCGGTACTTCATGGCTTTGGCCGATGAGTTGCACTTCGGTCGCGCTGCCGAGCGGCTGCATATCTGCCAGCCGCCGTTGAGCCAGCAGATTCGGTTGCTGGAGGAGGAACTCGGTACGCCGCTGTTCGAGCGCAGCCATCATCGGGTCGAGCTGACGGCGGCGGGGCAGATGCTCAAGGAGCAGGCGCCGCTGGTGTTCGAACAGCTCGAACGGGCGCTGGACCTGACCCGACAGACCGGTCGCGGGCAGCTCGGTGAACTGGAAATCGGCATGATCAGCTCGGTGATGGTCGGCGTGCTGCCCAAGGCCTTGCATCTGTTTCGTGAGCGTTATCCGCAGGTCAACTGGCGTCTGCACGAGATGACCCCGGCGGCGCAGGTCAAGGCGTTGAAGGAAAAACGTATTGATGCCTGCGTGTTTCGTGTCGGTTATGACGATCCGCAGTTGCGCAATGAACTGCTGATCTATGAGCCGATCCATGTGGTGATGCCGGCGGATCACCCGTTGGCGCAACGTGAAGTGCTGGCGCCTGCGGATCTGGCGCGGGAGCCGTTTGTGGCGCTGGAGCTGAAGCAGTCGCGGTTTGCCAATTTTCTCTATCAGTGCTGCATTCAGGCCGGGTTCACGCCGCAGATCCGCCAGCAGGTGATCGAGGTGCAGACTTTGCTTAGCCTGGTGCGTGCCGGGTTTGGCGTGGCGTTGCTGCCGGCGTCCATCGAGCAACTGGCCCCGGCGGGGCTGGTGTTCCGGCGCCTGACTCCGGCACTGCCGGAGGTGCCGTTGTATGCGACCTATCGCGCCGACGATGCTTCGCCGGTGCTCAAGCTGTTTCTCGATACGTTGCGTGAACTGGTCGAAAGCGCCAGCCAACCCTGAACCCCTGTGGGAGCTAGCCTGCTAGCGATATCAATGTCTCCTTCAGGATAGATATCGACTGAAGCACCGTAATCGCTAGCAGGCTAGCTCCCACAGGGCATCGCAGGTGTTGCTGAAGTTGATGGGTGGCACGATCAGTGGCGGCTGCGGTCGTACTCTTCACACGCGTATTCCCTGTGGAGAGCCAATGAGCCAGGAAGTCCTGACCCGCGAAACCAATCGTCGCCAGTTGCAGCAGATTATCGCCGGGCTGTCCGACGGGGTGATTTTGCTGGAGCTGGATCAGAGCATCCTCTGGGCCAACGAAGCGGCGTTGGCCATGCATGCTGTCAGCCGGATCGGTGACTTGGGCAAAAACGCCGCCGAGTACGCCGAGCGCTTCAGTCTGCGTTATCGCAACAATCACACCCTGGCGCCGGAGAACTATCCGATCAGCCGCGTCGCCCGCTGCGAAGTCTTCAGTGATGTGCTGATCGAAGTGACCCCGGTGCAAGACCCAGAGCGCACTTGGGTGCACAGCGTGCGCAGCATGGTTTTGACCGATCGCGAAGGTCAGCCCGAGTCGCTGGTGCTGATCATGAGCGATGTCACCGACTGGGCCAACGCCGAGCAGCGCTTCGAAAAAACCTTCAACGCCAACCCTGCGCCAGCGGTCATTTGTCGGCTGAGCGACTTGCGTTACATCAAGGTCAACCCGGGGTTTCTGGAGATGACCGGCTATACCCGCGATCAGGTGATCGGCACCTCGGCTTATGAAATCGACATCCTTGAGAACGCCGAGAAAAAGGACCTGGCGATCCAGCGCCTGCGCGACGTAGCGACCATTCCGCAGATGCAGGCTGAGTTGCGCTTGCCGGACGGCAGCAGCAAGCAAGTGATCGTCGCGGGTCAGCCGCTGGAGCTCAATGATGAGCAATGCATGTTGTTTTCTTTCGTCGATATGGAGTTGCGGCACAAGGCCGAGGTGGCGTTGCGGCAGAGCGAGGAGCGCTTTGCCAAGGCTTTTCGCCTGACGCCGGTGCCGATTGTGATCTGTAGCGCCGATGAGCAACGGGTGATCGACGTCAATCAGGCGTTCCTCGATACCCTGGCCTATGACGGCGAGGAAGTGCTGGGCAAAACCGTGACTCAGCTAGGGTTTATCGATGACAACGCGGCCCGTACGCGTTTGCTGGCCGCGCTGGAAAAGAATGGCCGGGTTGATCGGGTCGATGTACGGGTGTGCAAGAAGGATTCCGGTTTGCTTGAGTGCGCGGTGTCGGCGGATACGGTGAATATTCAGGACACCACCTGTTATCTGCTGGTGCTGATGGACATCACCGAGCGCAAGCGCACTGAGCTGGAGCTGGTGGCGGCGATTGAAGAGGTGATGAAGGATGCTTCGTGGTTCAGTCGTACGTTGATTGAGAAGCTGGCGAATGTGAAGAAGGTCAATTCGCCGCAGCTGCCGAGTGTGTCGTTCACCGATCTGACGGCGCGCGAGCGTGATGTGCTGGGGTTGATCTGTGAGGGGTTGGCGGACAAGGAGATTGCGGCGCGGCTGAAACTGGCGCCGAACACGGTGCGTAATCATGTGGCGACGGTGTATTCCAAGCTGGATGTGCACAGTCGCAGCGAGGCGATTGTCTGGGCTCGGGAGCGGGGGTTGTTTTCCGGGGAGTGGCGAACCGGTCAACGGTAGGGTGCAAATGCACTAGCTGGCAAGGTGCAAATGGAGGTTTTTGTGGGGTGGGGCAGTTCTTAGGCTGGTGAGGTGCGATACGAGTCTTTGGCTTGGGATCGTGGCCCTTCGATGTTGCTAAAGGAACAGCTCCAATGATTAATCTGGCGCAGTTGCGTAGCCAGCTTGAGCGCAGTTTTGCACCGCTTGCCTGTGAGTGTCTTGTCACTGGGGAGCATTCGTTGACGGTGAAGCTTTTTGATCCTGAGTCTGGGCGGGTTGATTTGGTGATCAGCGGCTTGGATTTGGGTTCGCTGCGTACGCCTGAGGCGGTGGATGCCTTGATTGATGAGTTGCGGTATGAGTTGGGGAGTAATTCTTTGCGGTCTACGGATTCGGGTTTGGTTTGATGTTGGTTGTCCTTGGCGGCCTTTGGGCCGACCAGGTTCTTGCGGGTTTGGGGGTATATCCGTTGCTTCGGTAGCTGCGGCTGGCGGTTTCGCTTTTACAGCGACTCCCTTTGGCAAACGCCGGAGTGCCGGCCCAGCCCAAAGGAAGCAAAGGTCTGGGCCCCTGCGTGCGGCCCGCTCGCTGGGGCTCGGGGTTCCTTCGCTCCGGGACTCATCCGGGGGGATCGCCTACGGTTTGCTTCGCTGCACCTCCTCTCGATCTGTTCGACTTCGTCGAACGGCGCTGCGCGCCCACCCCCGGATGAATCCCTCCACTCAGCCTGCCGATGGGGCCATGTGGATCAAGATCAAGATCAAGAGCACAGCCGAGCTAACGCTCATCCTGTGAGTGGTTAAAAGCGGCGCGGGGCTGCTTTGCTTTTGTTTTTCTGTGGGAGTGAGCCTGCTCGCGATGGCGGCCTGCCAGCCGACCAATCTCTGGCGGGTAAACTCAATCCCTGTGGGAGCTGGCTTGCCAGCGAAGACGGCCTGACAGCCAACCATTTTCTATCAGATGTACCTCAATCATGTGGAAGTGAGCCTGCTCGCGAAGACGGCCTGACAGCCAACCATTTTCTATCAGATGTACCCCAATCATGTGGGAGAGAGCCTACTCGCGAAGATGACCTTCCTGTCATTCAAACCTTATCAAATATCCACAAACCCTAAGCCACCACCCCCCGAAATCGACAGCTCCCACCCAATCCAATCTCCATTCCACTGGCACTTGCAGGCGACTGGGCTATAAGGAATGAGTGGTCACGTTTTCCGCATCCAGTCCTCTGCGTGGGCAGGCGCGGATTTTTGTCTTCCATTTATCGCGGGTCAGCCTATGAACAGTCTTGGGAAACGCGTGTGTTCGACGTCGTCGTTGGTCTTCGGTCTGGTGTTGTTGAGCGGTTGTGCAAGTCCGCCGCCGCCTCCACCTGCTGCGCCGCCACCGCCGCCGGTGCGTATTTGTCAGACGCTTGAGAACACTGATGTGTTGGGTGAGATGCGCGGCCCTGATGGTCAGGTGACGCGGGTCACCACCACCACGCGCTGTGTGACGCAGTAGTGTTGGCGTTGCTTCGTTGAGGAGTCGGGTCGAGCGGGTTGTGTTGGTGGCTGATCTCGTCGGCGTGGCGGTGTTTGCCGTCGAAGGGGCGATTGCGGCGATGCGCAGTCAGCTCGACTTGCTCGGAGTGATGGTGATCGCCTTCATTGTTGCGCTCGGCGGCGGAGTCACGCGTGATCTGTTGATCGGTGCCGCGCCGCCCAATGCTGTATCTGATTGGCGTTATCCGGTGCTGGCCTTCGCCATGGGCGGGCTGGCGTTTGTGTTTCATGAGCAGGTGCTGGGTTGGTCCGGTTCAACGTTGATTGTGCTGGACGCGGCGGGGCTGGCGTTGTTTGCCGTGGCCGGGGCGCAGAAGGCGTTGAATTTTGGTATCACGCCGTTTGTGGCGATGTTGATGGGCACCATTACCGGCGTCGGTGGCGGGGTGCTTCGCGACATTGTGCTGGCGCGGGTGCCGGTGGTGTTGCAGGTTGATTTGTATGCCAGCTCGGCGTTTTTTGGCGCGGCGGTGTTGGTTATTGCCCGACGCCTAGGCGTGTCGCCGGTGGCGGCGGCGTTGCTGGCAGGCGCTGCGTGTTTGTTGCTGCGCCTGCTCTCGGTGCATTTCGGCTGGCAGTTGCCGAAGGTTATCGGTGCCTGAACGTTACACTTCCTCGATCCTGACCCAACGCTGTTCCCGTGCAGCCAGGCGAATCGCTGTGGCCAGCCGTTCGACGGCCCAGGCTTGTTCGAAATCGGTGCCGCCTCGGCTGTCGCCCGCTAAAGCCATGATCAGATCATGCACTTCAAGGGTTTTCAGTTCGTTGTAGCCGAGCTGATGGCCCGGTGCCGGGCTGAATGCTGCGTAACCCGGCAAGTTCGGCCCGGCCAGCAGGCGCTGGAAACCATCCTGCCCGGCGCGGAACAGGCGCAGTTCGTTCAGGCGCTCCTGATCGAATGCCAACGTGCCGCGAGTGCCGCTGATTTCAAAACTCAGGTGATTTTTGTAACCGTGCTTCAACCAACTGCTGCTGAACGTGCCGCGCGCGCCATTGGCGAATCGCAGCAGCGCGTGGACTTGATCGTCGATGGCGATGGGTTTCAGCACCGTGCTGCCGGGCGACTCCGGGCGTTGGCTGTGCACGGTCTGGGTGTCGGCGCAGACGGCTTCGACTTCGCCGATAAGGTAGCGGGCCATCGACAGTAAATGGCTGCCGAGGTCCGCCAGTGCGCCTCCGGCGTGGTTCGGGTCGCAACGCCATGACCACGGCGAAGTGGGGTCGGCCATGAAGTCTTCGCTGAATTCGCCTTGAAAACTAATGATCTCGCCCAGTTCGCCGTTCTCGATCAGTTCACGGGCGAGGGTAATCATCGGGTTGTGCTGATAGTTGTAACCGACCCGCGTCACCACGCCCGCGTTCTTGGCAGCTTCACGCATGGCGGTGGCTTGTTCGAGGTTCACCGCCAGCGGCTTTTCGCAGTACACCGCTTTGCCGGCGGCGAGGGCGGCCATCGCCATCGGGTAGTGCAAGTGGTTGGGTGTGGTGATGGCGACGAGATTGACCTTGGGGTCATCGATCAATTGCTGCCAGTCGCTGTGCGCGGTGGCGAAGCCCCAGGCATCGGCGCAATGGCGGGCGCGCTGTGGGTCGGCGTCGGCGAGGGCCGCAAGGTTGAGTTTGAGCGGCAATTCGAAGACTGCGCTGACATTGCGAAACGCCAGGGCATGGGCACGGCCCATGAAACCTGTGCCGATCAGACCGATACCGAGTTCACGCATAGCCGGGACCCTTTTTGGAATATTGTTTTCAGGAAGGCTATTTATGGAATATAAATTCTCTAATTGCAATGTGTGGAACGAAAATTCTGCGAAGGTCCTGTCGGTGTTACAAATGAAAACGGCAGCCCTGAGGCTGCCGTTTTGTTATCCGCGAAAAGCGATCAGGACAGGAAACCGCCATCCACATTCAACGAAACACCGGTTGTGTAGCTCGACGCATCGCTGGCCAGGTACAGCACCGCACCGGCCATTTCGCTCGGATCGGCCACGCGCTTCAGCGGGATCTGCGTCAGCGCCTGCTTCAGAATCGCGTCATTCTTCACCAGCGCCGAGGCGAATTTGGTATCGGTGAGGCCCGGCAGCAAGGCGTTGCAGCGGATGCCGAACTGCGCGCATTCCTTGGCGAAGACTTTGGTCATGTTGATCACCGCAGCCTTGGTCACCGAGTAGATGCCCTGGAAGATGCCCGGAGAAATACCGTTGATCGAAGCGACGTTGATGATGCTGCCGCCACCGTTTTCACGCATCAGCTTGCCGGCTTCAACGGACATGAAGAAGTAGCCGCGAATGTTCACGTCAACGGTCTTCTGGAACGCGCCCAGATCGGTGTCCAGCACGTTGCAGAATTGCGGGTTGGTCGCGGCGTTGTTCACCAGAATATCCAAGCGACCAAACTGCTCTTTGATCCCGGCAAACACCTGGGTGATCTGCTCCATTTCACCGATGTGGCAGGCGACAGCAGTAGCTTTGCCGCCGGCGGCGATGATCGCGTCTGCCACATGCTGGCAACCGTCGAGTTTGCGGCTCGAAACGATCACATGCGCGCCCTGCTGGGCCAGCAGTTTGGCGATGGCTTCACCGATGCCACGGCTGGCGCCGGAAACGAAAGCGATCTTGCCATCGAGGTCGAACAACTGAGTCTTGGACATAAGGGTTCCTTGGTGTGGGCCGTCAGAGGCTCGATTTCGCAATGACCTGCAGGCTCATCTGCTCCAACAGTTTGTTCATGTGAATGAACTGCGCGAAGCGTTTGTCCTGGGTCTGGCCGTGGAAGAAGCGGTAGTAGATCTGCTGCACGATACCGGCCAGACGGAACAGGCCGTAGGTGTAGTAGAAGTCGAAATTGTCGATCTGGATGCCTGAGCGCTCGGCGTAATAATCGACGAACTCGCGGCGGGTCAGCATGCCCGGTGCGTGGCTCGGCTGACGGCGCATCAGTTGCACTGGTGCCGGGTCGTCGGCCTGTATCCAATAGGCGAGGGTGTTGCCGAGGTCCATCAGCGGATCGCCAAGCGTGGTCAGTTCCCAGTCGAGCACACCGATGATCTGCATCGGGTTGTTCGGATCGAGGATCACGTTGTCGAAGCGGTAGTCGTTGTGGACGATGCTGGAGTTCGGGTGGTCGGCCGGCATCTTCTCGTTGAGCCAGGCTTTGACCGCTTCCCAGTGCGGTGCGTCCGGGGTCAGGGCTTTTTCGTAGCGCTCGCTCCAGCCTTTGATCTGACGGGCGACGTAGCCTTCAGGCTTGCCCAGATCGCCGAGGCCACAGGCCTGGTAATCGACCCGGTGCAGTTCAACGAAACGGTCGATAAAGCTCTTGCACAGGGCTTCGGTCTTTTCCGAATCCAGCTCCAGCTCTGCCGGCAGCTCCGAGCGCAGGATGATGCCGTTGACCCGTTCCATCACATAGAACTCGGCGCCGATCACCGATTCATCGGTGCAGTGCACGTAGGCTTTCGGGCAGTACGGGAAGCCGTCGCGCAGTTGATTGAGGATGCGGAATTCACGGCCCATGTCGTGAGCGGACTTGGCTTTGTGACCGAACGGCGGCCGGCGCAGAACAAATTCCTGTCCCGGGTATTCCAGCAGGTAGGTCAGGTTCGACGCACCGCCGGGGAACTGGCTGATCTGCGGGGTGCCGGTCAGACCCGGAATATGTGCCTTGAGGTAAGGATCGATCAGGCTGGCATCGAGTTCTTCGCCAGAGCGGATACGGGTGGACTGGTCAGTAAGCGCCATGCTTATCCCTTCTGCTTATTTTGGAGGCCAGACATCATTGGCTAATCTAATGGCGCGCCGGGTCGCTAACAAGCGCGGTGCGGTCTTATAGGTTAGCGTGTTGCCGGATAATCAGCGTTCCGAATAGGCAGGGCGTAACAGCGTTCAGGTGCGCTGCCACTGTTTATCAGTGCACGCGCTGGTTGTTGAGTCCTGGAGGGAGCGCAATCGGCGTCAACACCGGTTGGCCGGAGAAAAACGCCACGAGATTTTTGCCCACCAACTCGACGGTGCCCTGGGTGGCTTCCGGCGACAAGCCGGCGACATGCGGAGTCAGTAGCACGTTGCTCAGGGTTCTCAACGCTTCGGGGACTTGCGGTTCGTGATCGAACACGTCCAGCGCCGCGCCGGCAATTCGTCGCTGCTCAAGTGCAACGATCAGGTCGGCAGTGGCGATCACACTGGCGCGGGCGATATTGACGATAAAACCTTTCGGGCCGAGCGCGTCCAGCACCGCACGCGTGACCAGATGTTGAGTGCCGATCCCGCCCGGCGTCGCGACGATGAGAAAGTCCGACGCTCTGGCCAGTTCGGTCGGCGTCGAGCAGAAAGCGTAAGGCACGTCGTTGCGCACCTGACGGCTGTGATAGCTGATCTGCATATCAAAACCGAGCCCCGCACGTTTGGCGATCGCCATGCCCACCGCGCCGAGGCCGAGAATACCCAGACGTTTGCCGGCCAGTGACGGGCGCATGATCTTCGGCCATTCGCCACGTCGCACGGCGGCATCGCAGCGCGGAATGTCCCGTACCAACGCCAGCAACATGGCCATGGCATGGTCGGCCACCGAGGAGGCATTGACTCCGGCGCCGTTGGTCACGGTAATCCCGCGATCACTCGCGGCTTGCAGATCGACATGTTCGTAACCGGCGCCAATCACCGTGATGATTTTCAGCGCGGGCAGGGCGGCGATTTCGTCAGCGGTCAGGCCCAGCGGGCCACGAGTCAGCACCGCATCAATCCGAACACCGTGGGTGGCGATGGCTTGCGCACGTTCGGCCGGCGTTGGCGCGAGGATCAGGTGAAAGCCTTGATGCTCGAGAATCGGCAAATAATCATTGATGGTTTCAACCAGTACCAGAACGGTGGCGGGCATTGCGCGGCTCCTGTGATCGTCGGCGTTTCGGTCGCGAAAGTCGTGTCAGAGTGCTGATTCCAGAGCGGTTTGGCAATGGCTGGCGACTGCCCCGCATCAGCCAGTGTAGGAGCTGAAGCGGGGAGTGAGTGCGCGCTTCGTCAGAAGCTCACTTCGGCGCTATTGATCAGTCGTGCGAAGGCTGCGCCGAGGGTCGCGTTGTGATGGTCGATGATGGCCTGGGCGAGGAGTGCCGGGGTGTCCATGCAAGTGTGGGCGTCCGCCACCAGCAATGGTTTGAAGCCCAGATCGGCGGCGGCGCGGCAGGTGCTGTCGATGCAGAACTGCGTCTTCATGCCGACGATGTGGAGATTCTCGATTTTTCTGGATTCAAGCTGCTGCGCCAGTTCAGTGCCGTGGAAGGCGTTGGGTCTGGATTTGTCGAAGAGGGTGTCGATTTCGGCGTTCAGCTCAAGTTCGGGCAGCAACTGCCAGAGCGGGCTGCCGGAGGCAATTGGTGAGCCCTTCGGTCCGGTATGGCGCACGGCAAAGATTGGCACGTTTTGCTGGCGCGCCTGTGCGATCAAACGCTGGATATTGGCGAGTACGCGTTCGCCGTCGTAGGGTTTTTCCGGGCCGTGGAACAGACCGACCTGCATATCGATGATCAACAGTGCTGCGGACATGGTGTTTCTCCTTGGGTGACTCGACTGTTTACAACTGCAGCCGCAGGGACGGGAGAAACAACAAGGCCCCGTCCATTGCTGGCGGGGCCTTGGGTTTGCTGCGCTGGATTTACCTCAGGCGCAAACACCACGACCCGCCGATGGTGGTCGTGGTGGTACGGGTGAGGTGCAGCGGGCAAATGTTCATGGGCCGATCATGCTGGCGCACTTGCCAGGCTGTCAACTGGCGTATTGGGCGATGCCGTTGCCGAATGACCAGTTCTCTTTTTTAACTTCCACCAGATTGATGAACACATCCTCCAGACGAATCGCCAGATGCGTATTCAGGTTCTGCGCAATGGTCTGGTACAGCGTTTTTTTCTGCTCTTGGGTTCGGCCTTCGTTGAGGGTGATCTGAATGATCACCAGTTGGTCACTGCGCTGGATGCCCAGGTATTCGGGGTCGAAGATGAAATGCTCACCGTCGTGCTCGGCGAGGATCTGGAAGTTGTCGTGTTCCGGGACGCTGATGGCGCTGCGCATGGCGGCGTAGATTTGCTCGCCGACGCGTTTGGCAAAGGTTGGGTCGGGGCGCTTTTTTAATTCGACGCGGACGAGGGGCATGAGGTGGGCTCCGTGGGCTAAAGGGGCAGGGACGTGTCAGACCTTTCGCCATTGGGTATAGCCGATAAATAGCCGGGACTCGCGGCATTCTCTGTATGAGGCTGCCTACGCAACTACCGGATTTTGCCTACGAATACGACAGATTCATCCGCTATTGCAAAGGCGATGAATGCGAAATTATATGGCAGCAAGGGAGGCGGCCGGACTGGATAAACCACTCCGGGCGGTAGCTACCAGCAGCCAAGGAAGGCGCATGCATATTGATGACCGCGAAAACGTGGAGCTCGAAAGGTTGCAAACGGAAACCCGGAAATTGGGAGCGGAAAGACTGAAGTTCCTGGCGGAGGAAGCAAAGCTGAAGAGAGAAACTGTCTTGTATCCGCTTGTGGTAGGCGCCGGTGTGTTAACCGCACTCGCTACCGGCTTAGGGCTTTTCCTAAAGTTTTAAGTGGACGCAATCAGTTAGCGTTGCGCATCCCCTTTGCCCAACAATGGTTAAGTAACAATTCGGTCAGTGGCCAAAAAAACAGGAGTTCAGTATGAACGCAGAGGAACGTAGAGCCAGAATAGAGCGACTGTATCAAGAGGAACTCGAGTTCAGAGAAGCCATGGAACCCTTTCACAAGGCCGAAATGCGTGAGACGTTTTTGCTGTTTGGTCTGGGTATGTTGATAGCTGCCGTGGGGATTGCAGTCGTCCTGTTATTGGCCCGATCCATCTGAGCCTTTTTATCCGGGTACGCTTGATGATTACGTTCCTGAAAGCGACATTAATCATGCTCATTGCCGACAGATTTTTTCCTGAAAACGACAATCCGTTGATCTGCTCCGCACAACCATTCCTCAGCTAAGTCTTTGCTTCTGCTCATTTATCGCGGAGAATCTCGCCCCTGTTTCGGCCGGAGCATGTCTGTCGGTTTTTTCCGACGCGTCCTGACCGAGTGGCAAGTGACCGGAATGCGGAGATCCGACCGGATGAATGATCAGGCCAATAGCGTCGACCAACGCTATGAAGAAGCTGCAGCACCCGCTGAACTAACGAGCTGGGCACGCCAGGACACCACCTGGATGTTGGGACTGTTTGGGACGGCCATCGGCGCCGGCACCCTGTTTCTACCGATCAACGCAGGTCTTGGCGGCTTCTGGCCGTTGGTGATCCTCGCGTTGCTGGCATTCCCCATGACGTTCTACGCACACCGCGGCCTGACCCGCTTTGTGCTCTCCGGTCGCGAAGGCGCCGACATCACTGAAGTGGTCGAGCAGCATTTCGGCATCAAGGCCGGTGCGCTGATCACCTTGCTGTACTTCTTCGCCATCTTCCCGATTCTGCTGATCTACAGCGTGGGCCTGACCAACACGGTCGCCAGTTTCCTCGAACACCAACTGCACATCACGCCGCCACCGCGCGCGCTGCTGTCGTTCGTGTTGATTCTGGGTCTGCTGGCGGTGGTGCGTTGCGGCGAGCAGGCAATCGTCAAGGCGATGAGCCTGATGGTTTACCCGTTCATCGTCGCGCTGCTGTTTCTGGCGGTGTACCTGATCCCGCACTGGAACGGCGGCATCCTCACCACCGTTTCGCAGGTGCCGGCGCCATCGGCGTTGCTGCACACGCTGTGGCTGGCGATTCCGGTGATGGTGTTCTCGTTCAACCATTCGCCGATCATTTCGGCGTTTTCGGTTGATCAGAAGCGCCGTTACGGCGTGCATGCCGATGAACGCAGCTCGCAGATCCTGTTCCGTGCCCACGCACTGATGGTGCTGATGGTGATGTTCTTTGTGTTCAGCTGTGTGCTGACACTGTCGCCTGAGCAATTGGCTGAAGCGAAGGATCAGAACCTGTCGATCCTGTCTTACCTGGCCAACCACTTCAGCAACCCGACCATCGCTTTTGCGGCGCCGTTGATTGCTTTTGTGGCGATCTCCAAGTCGTTCCTTGGTCACTACATCGGCGCCAGCGAAGGCCTCAAAGGCTTGATCGTCAAGACCGGCAAGCGTCCGAGCCCCAAGGCGCTGGATCGCATTGTCGCAGCGTTGATGCTGGTGGTGTGCTGGATCGTCGCGACCCTGAACCCGAGCATTCTCGGCATGATCGAAACCATCGGTGGCCCGGTCATCGCGGCGATCCTGTTCCTGATGCCGATGTACGCGATCCGCAAGGTGCCGGCGATGGCCCGTTATCGTGGTCAGGCGTCGAACGTGTTTGTCACCGCTGTAGGTCTGGTGGCGATTTCGGCGCTGGTTTACAAGTTGTCTGTTTAAAGATCAAGAGATCGCAGCCTGCGGCAGCTCCAACAGGGTTTGTTGTTTTTCTGTTGGAGCGGTCGCAGGCTGCGATCTTTTTCTTTTGCTCTGGGGCAGGGCGACGAAAACTCGCTACCCCGGACCCCCGCAGTTTTTCCCTCCTGGCTTCAAATCCCTCGCTGTACTTCAGCAAATATCTCGGTAATCGGCCGTCGCGGCTGGCGCTTTTGCATTTGCCGTACCTCTTCGCTCATTCGCAGCAGCTCTGCACTGGGTTTGACCCATTGATCTTCCGGCAGCGGTTCCGACCATTCACGCATGGCTTCGGGCAGGGTTTGTTTGCCGATTTTTTCGAGGCGGCGCACCTCCCATTCGACGAGGTGGTTGGGAATCGTCCACAAGGTCATGACGTGATACAGGTACCAAAAGAAGCCCGACAAACGTGTGCGTGAGCCGTCACGAATTTGTTGGTGCATGCGTGTGCGGGCATTGCGGAATGTGTGCAGGCCTTCGTGGGGAGGGTCGTCGGGGCCTTGTAGATCTTGCAGGTCCTGAATCGATTTGAGGTCGTTGACTTCGTATTCCATGTAACCGCGAATCGCCTCCCAATGACTGATCGCGAGTGACAGGCCGGCGCAGGGGAATTCGAGGCTGGTGAGGGTTTCGCCCTGGTAAAAGCCGATGCCCATGCCGTATTGGCGGTGGACGCCGTACTGGGTGACGCCTTGGGCTTCGATGATCCACGCGCAAAGGGATTCCCAAGGGACGAAGACTGGTTCGGTGGCGCCTTTGGGTATGAAGCAGACTTCGCGACGTTGGCGGTTGAAACGGGTAGGGATGAGGAGGGAGCGTTTTTTGTGGTTGTGGTGCCAGACGCCGAGGCCGATGAGTAGACCGCTAAAAAAAGCGACAAAAGCCTTACCATGCGCCTCGTGAAAAATACCTCGTATGGCGTGACTAATATCTTCCCACCCCATCCCGAACAAAAAGAACAGAAAACCAACGATCAGGGGAAATAGAAAGGCGATCATGCATGCAACGCTAAATGGCCCTCCTAAGGTCATTTGCCACATAAAGACTTGTGGGTATCCCAATCCAAAGTCCATGTGCACGTCATTCAGTTCGCCAATATGCGGGCCATAGGGTGGCATTGAGGTTGGTAGTGGCAGTGGCGCGAGATAAGTGATTTTTCCGCTTGGGAACGGTTCGATATCACCTGCTGTTCGTGACTGTTGAAGTTGAGGATTACCTATTTGCTTATCAAGTTTATTCGGCATGATCGGCTTGCTCCAGAAACTGGGTTTCGACGAGCAGAACTGCAGGCTTCTCTTGGAATAACTGAGGAGCCATTACCGAAAAATATCCCGTCATACGCGACGCTTTCCGATTGGGTCCGAGCGTTGAACCTCAGCAAATATCTCGGTAATCGGTCGTCGCGGCTGGCGTTTTTGCATTTGCCGTACCTCTTCGCTCAGTCGCAGCAACTCTTCACTCGGTTTGATCCATTGATCTTTCGGCAGCGGTTCCGACCATTCACGCATGGCTTCGGGCAGGGTTTGTTTGCTGATTTTTTCGAGGCGGCGCACTTCCCATTCGACGAGGTGGTTGGGAATCGTCCACAAGGTCATGACGTGATACAGGTACCAAAAGAAGCCCGACAACCGAGTGCGTGAGCCGTCGCGGATTTGTTGATGCATGCGTGTGCGGGCATTGCGGAAAATGTGCGGGCCTTGGTGGGGTGGGTCGTCGGGACCTTGTAGATCTTGCAGGTCCTGAATCGATTTGAGGTCGTTGACTTCGTATTCCATGTAGCCACGAATCGCCTCCCAATGACTGATTGCGAGTGACAAGGCGGCGCAGGGGAATTCGAGGCTAGTGAGGGTTTCGCCTTGGTAAAATCCGATACCCATGCCGTATTGGCGGTGGACGCCGTACTGGGTGACGCCTTGGGCTTCTATGGTCCACGCGCAAAGGGATTCCCAAGGGACGAAGACTGGTTCGGTAGCGCCTTTGGGCATGAAGCAGACTTCGCGACGTTGGCGGTTGAAGCGGGTGGGTATGAGATGGGCGCGTTTTTTGTGGTTGTGATGCCAGACGCCCAGGCCGATGAGTAAAATTAAAGGGTCGGTTATAAGCGCGCTCTCATATCCTGTCTCAAACATGCCGACCATGGATTCCCATATAGCCTCCTGTCCGTATCCAAAAATAACTCCCATAACTCCGGTAATTAGCGGGAATAAGAATACCGCCATGAATGACAAGCTGATCGGCCCACCTAATATGACTTGCCATGAGAACACTTGTGGCGAGCCCAGTCCGAGATCCATATACACGTCGTTCAGCTCGCCGATATGTGGGCCGTAAGGTGGCATCGGTGTTGGTAACGGTAGCGGAGCGAGATATGTGATTTTTCCGCCCGTGAAAGGCTCGATATCTCCAGCCTTTCGTGGTTGTTCAGCTTTTTCTGGGCGGATGGCCTTGTAGCATTTACTCGGCATGATCGGCTCGCTCCGGAAATCGGGTTTCGATAAGCAAAACAGGAGGATTCTCTTTGAACAGCTGAGGAGCCATTACCGAAAAATATCCCGTCATACGCGACACTTTCCGCTACGCCTCGAGCGTTGAACATCAGCAAATATCTCGGTAATCGGCCGTTGTGGCTGGCGCTTTTGCATTTGCCGTACCTCTTCGCTAAGTCGCAGCAGCTCCGCACTGGGTTTGGCCCATTGATCTTCCGGCAGCGGTTCCGACCATTCACGCATGGCTTCGGGCAGGGTTTGTTTGCCGATTTTTTCGAGGCGGCGCACTTCCCATTCGACGAGGTGGTTGGGAATCGTCCACAAGGTCATGACGTGATACAGGTACCAAAAGAAGCCCGACAAACGTGTGCGTGAGCCATCGCGGATTTGCTGGTGCATGCGTGTGCGGGCGTTGCGGAAAATGTGCGGGCCTTCGTGGGGAGGGTCGTCGGGGCCTTGCAGGTCTTGTAAGTCCTGAATCGATTTGAGGTCGTTGACTTCGTATTCCATGTAGCCACGAATCGCCTCCCAATGACTGATTGCTAGTGACAGGCCGGCGCAGGGGAATTCAAGGCTGGTGAGGATTTCGCCCTGGTAAAAGCCGATGCCCATGCCGTATTGGCGGTGGACACCGTATTGGGTGACGCCTTGGGCTTCTATGGTCCACGCGCAAAGGGATTCCCAAGGGACGAAGACTGGTTCGGTAGCGCCTTTGGGCATGAAGCAGACTTCGCGACGTTGGCGGTTGAAGCGGGTGGGTATGAGATGGGCGCGTTTTTTGTGGTTGTGGTGCCAGACGCCCAGGCCGATGAGTAGACCGCAAAAAAGAGAAAGAAAGGCGTGGCCGTAAATTTCGAAGAAAAAGTCTACGACGAGCTCCCGGGTATATGCAAAGTCGTAACCAAGCATCAACCCTATGCATCCGATTAAAGGAGGGAATAGAAACGCGATCATAAACGCGACGGTAAATGGGCCGCCCAATGTCATTTGCCACATAAAGACTTGTGGTGAGCCCAGTCCGAAATCCATATACACGTCGTTCAGCTCGCCGATATGTGGGCCGTAAGGTGGCATCGGTGTTGGTAACGGTAGCGGAGCGAGATATGTGATTTTTCCGCCCGTGAAAGGCTCGATATCTCCAGCCTTTCGTGGTTGTTCAGCTTTTTCTGGGCATATGGTCTTGAAGCATTTACTCGGCATGATCGGCTCGTTCCAAAAACTGGGTTTCGACGAGCAGAACTGGAGGCTTCTCTTTCACCAACTGAGGAGAAACTACCGAAAAATGCCCCTCACCCCGAGGGTCCAGATGTATCACTTGAGTTCGCGATGCCCATTCGCCTTTTGCGTTCAAATTTTGAATGCAGACGGCCAGTTCAAGCGTTTCTTTTGCAGGAGTGAATTCAGAGCCCGGATCAATCGGGTATTGAAGGCAGAGCACCAATCCTTCTGCAGATGACTTGACGATGCGCAAACTACTGACGACCTCGTCACTAATGATGTCCTTGCGTTCTCGTGGTGTTCCTTGGCTGTGTAAAGGAATGGAAATACGGTGCGCACCGATGCCTAAACGGTGAGTTGCCTTACCTCCGAGAGGAGGCAGAAAATCATTCAATGCCAGTCTTGGCAGCACCAAATGGATATCGCTGGGCTGGGCTTTGAACAGCAGGTTTTTCAGCCAGGAGTCGTATGAGTTTTGGCCAAGCTGGGCGTAAGGTGCGTGTATCAGAAAAGCCAGATAGCGTTGATAGTCATCCAGTGAGTGATCGCCGCGCATCTCGGCATCCAGGCTCCAGGGCGT
This sequence comes from Pseudomonas sp. McL0111, assembly GCF_052567255.1. Lineage (NCBI taxonomy): Bacteria > Pseudomonadati > Pseudomonadota > Gammaproteobacteria > Pseudomonadales > Pseudomonadaceae > Pseudomonas > Pseudomonas sp. McL0111. The sequence goes on from NZ_CP199585.1 coordinate 4,083,964, forward strand.
GATTCTCAGCCATTTATCGTGCGCGCTGATGTTGTAACGGTTGAACAGCCACGTACCGCTCAACTCCAAAACTGTAAACAAAGCACCAGCTAGGTTGAAGCGGAAGAACACTGTTGATAGGCGAGTGCCTGCGGCAGCCCATGCGGCCGTGCGTGCTGCATTGTTTTCCGCCGCAATAACGGTATAACCGGCATGTAATGTTTCACTCAACCCATATGCATTTACGGTCGTCATCCCGCCAGCACCCACTGCGGCCAGCGCAGCACTACTGAGTGAAGCTTTGTTACCACTACGTGTCGCTTGCTGCCAATTTCGGAGATGGTCGTTCAAACTTTTGAGTGACGAAATTAAACCGAAAAGATAGGTGGGTATGCCTAACCCAATATGCAACTTACCCATCTGTACATGCACATTCATAAGGGCTTGTCGCTGAAGTCCCGCGACAAGCGCGTTACTACGAACCTTCATGGCTGTTTCCGCGAGACTCTGTGCGGCAGTGAATCCTGCGGCGCTGGTGACCATAACCGGACTTATCAACGACTTTAGATTTCGTTTGTCCCGTGTTTGACTAAACACCTCTCGCACGACCCCAACCAAATTCACCACCTGCACCAAAACCACTACCAACCCCATCCCCTCAGTCTTCACCAAACTCCCTGTCGAAACACCACCAATCCCCAACCGTATATTCCCCAACAAACTCCTCAATTCCCCCTGCTGCGCCGGCGGAAATACCACCGTCACCCCGGCCCGTGCAGGCGTTGCACCATAAAGCCGTGCCGAGCGATCCGGCAGTTCTTCAATCGGGCTCAACGCTGCAGCCAATCGCCCTTCAATCTGCGTCAGTTGTGCCCGGACCCGCACGATTTCTTCCTGCAACTCCATCGCCCGAGGTGTTTTATGTCCCGGGCGGTTTTTGTTGTGGGTGAGTTGATTGCGCTCCCGGTTGAGGGTCTTGAGGTATTCGCGCTCGCGCAGCACTTCCTTGATCGCGGTTTGCAATGCGCTCTGTTCGGCTGGGCTGGCGACGGTGAAGCTCACGCCGCTGGTTTTCGCCGCGTCGAAGACACGTAGGCGCAACGCTTTGGGCAGGCGCTGGAACAACTCATCCATTTCAGGAATCTTTTCGCCCGAGAGGTCGAAACCTTCCAGTGCGCGGCTCAGCCCCAGGTTCAGCGCCGGACTGTAACTTTGCTGCACCGCGTCGGCGACGGCGCGGGTGTGTTCGGGCAAGTCGTCGAGGGCCGGGAGGTGCGGTTGCTCGACCTTTTGCAGCTTGGCCAGCCACTGCGGCAGGTTGTTGAACGTCGCCATGCCAGCGTTGAACAGCGTCGAGTATTGCCCGGCCTGTTCGGGCTGGACCCGCAGCGGCAAGGTGTAGAACAGCGGTCGGGTCAGCTCCGGATGTTCTTCCAGATAGCCAAGTATTTGCTCGCTCGCCGCGTCGCTGCGGCAGATGTCCTTGAGGCAAGCGTATTCAGTTGCGAAGGCTGGGCCGAGTTGCTCCGGTGCTTGCGCGTCGTAGTACCACGCCGAGCGGTGGAAGTGGCCGTCGCACAGCAATTGCGTGCGGTCGACGGTGATGCGGTCGAGCAAACGGTTCCAGCGTCCGAGATCGTCACGATGACGGTTCAGAACCTCGTCCATCGCCGGACGGTCGATCAGGTCGTTGATTCCGCGTTTACCACTGAGCACGGAACCTTCGAGCACGTTCTGCCTATGGCTATCCTGATCCTTGCCGAGGCTGATCAGCGTCTCCAGATGTCTATCAACGAAATCGGCTGGCGCGACCGCGTCGAAATGCTCTCGCGTGTAATAGCGTCGATCGATTTCTTCCGTGGGGGCCAAGCGATTGCGCTGCATCCCGTCGTCGAAACCTTGTGCGCGCAATTTCTGTAGTGCTGGCGGTGCAGGCGCGTTGCTTAGCTGGACGTTGCCGCCCTTGTTCAGGTAATCGAGCAAAGCCTTGCGGGTGTTTTCCCGTTCCGGTTCGGGCAGTTGTTCCAGATCGGCAAACAGTGCCTTGCCCTGTGGCTGATCGCTGGCCTTGGCCAGACTGTCGAAGTCTGCGGCACTCAGTTGGCTCAGGGACTCGATATAAGCGGCCAACAAATAATCGCGTGCGTTGTTATCGGTGTTGCTCCATTCCTCGACCCAACCGACCACGGTGTCCTGATACTCGGCCAGATCGCGCATCACGCCGAGGTGGTCGTCGACCAGCAAAAACAGCGTGTCGTCCTGATAAGGCGCGCGAATTCGACCCAGAAATTCGCCGATGTGTGCCTCGCGAAAACGCTGGGGCTTTTCCCAGAGATACGGTATGCGCTCGTGCTCGGGGGCGTTGCTGACGTGTACCGTCGGTAGTGAGGTTTCGCCTGACTCCGGCTTGTTAACCGGTTCGGCAAAGGTCGCCAGCTCCGCCAGCCATTGGCTGGCCTGCTCGACGGTCAGCAAGTGCTCGCCGCCAGTCTCGCAATTCACCGGGCCGAGATTCACCGCTTGCATGAAGTGCTCGCGCTCCTCGGCACTGTCGAGCACCTGATGACATTTGCCCGCCGTCCACTGCACTTCGGCGAAGGTCACGTACAAGGTGCTCTTGCGGGAAAAGATCAGTGCCGGCCGCTCTTCGATGGGCGTGCGCAGATCTTCACTCACCGTTTTGCCTTTGTGCAGCAGCGCGCTGACAGCGCCGTCGAGCATCCGGTATTCATACAACTCGCCACTGAGGCCGTCGATGATGTACAGCCAGCCGTCGCGCAAGCGGCGAATGCCCATCGGCCGGGCGCTCAAGGTGTATGGCAGCGTCAGTTCGGCGCTCGGGTCGAGGTGTTTTTCAACCAGTCCGTAAGACAGTGGCAGCAGCTGTACATGAGTCTGGCGCAATGGACAGAAGTCGATGGAGCCGAACGGTTTTTTTGAAGCCGCCGCCGCATCAAGGATCGCCGGGTGAGTCATGGTCGTGCCCTTTGACTGGCCCAGTGCAGCGCCAGCTCGGCTGCCCGTGCCACGCGCTCGCCGGCAGGTTGCAGGGAGGGCGCGTGGAGCAAATGGTGGATTTGCGGGTGCTGGGCGATTTCGTGACCGTCGAGCCAGGCCATCAAATTCGCATAGTTGAACAACTCGGATTTGTTACTCAGGCCAAGCGCGTCGGATCGGGTTGCAATCTGCTCGAGCATTGGCCAACGCATGGCTGGCGTTTCCCCAACATGGAATGCGCGGAAGTGCTTCAGCAAATGCGCATCGAGATCAAGCAGCGTTCGACGCCGGTCGACCAGGTCCAGCGCCGTATTTTGTTCAACGCTGAGCCGATAAGGTGCGACAAGTGTCGAACATTCAGCTTGCCGTGGCCGCTGGCAGTGCCAAAGCACATTGACGCAGTCAGCGCTGACCACACAGGTCAGCGGCCCGAACAAAGACTGATCGGCACTGGCAAGCATCGCCCGCATCACGGCCGCGTCCGCCAGACGTAACAGCGCCGACTGGTCTGTCGGTAGCTTGACCGCCACCAGTTTTCGCAAATGCTCAGCCACGGCATACGCGGGCGCCGGACTGAACAACAACAAACCACTTTCTTCGTGGGCGCGTTGCAGAAAAAACTGCATCAAGGGTTCATCTGGCTGTTCGATCGCCACCAGCAACGGCGATATATCGCGCAATTCCGCGAACGGCGATTGGTCGAACAGGGCAAAAGTGCTGGCGGCCGGGCTGAGCCGTTTCACCTGCACAAGCAGATCGGTGATCGTCGCGCCGTCAAACAACAGAAAGGCCTGCTGCTGTTTCCACGGTAAATCGTCAGGCAGATCGGGTTGGCCAGCAGTCAACATGCACATTTTCCTGTGTCCTTTTCAGGCACAAGACTTTGCTTGGGTCTGCGTTATCGCGCAGTCGGCCGAATCGTTTTCTTATGTAGGACGTATCCGGGATGCAGGGTTGTATTGGCAGGCAGCGATCCTAGGCTTTTCAGCTACAGTAGGCCGCTACGCGTATCACGCGCGCAGCGGTTTTTTCGCCTGGAGACATTGGATTGTCGAGCGCCCCTCAACCTGTTGCACCCACTAATCGCTGGCAGGATGTGCTTGCCGGTCTGTCGATCGCCGGGCTGCTGCTGCCCGAAGCGGTGGCGTATTCGACCATTGCCGCGCTGGCGCCGCAGGCCGGGGTTATCGCCTTGTTCGCCGGTTTGCTGTGCTATGGGCTGTTTGGCACCAGCCGCTTTGCGATTGTTTCGGCGACGTCATCCTCGGCAGCGGTACTGGCGGCGGCCACGGCGACGTTGGCCAATGGTGATCCGCAACTGCGCTCGACCCTGGCGATTGGCCTGGTGCTGGTCAGCGGTGGGTTGTTTTTGCTGGCAGGGATGTTCCGGTTTGGCAGCGTCACTTCGTTCATCGCCAAACCAGTACTGCGCGGGTTTGCCTTCGGCTTGGCGCTGACGATTATTCTCAAGCAGGTCGCCAGTGTGGTCGGCGTGCATCTGACCGACGCCAATCTGGTGCGCTTCGCCCCGCAACTGCTGGAGCAACTGCCGCAGTGGAACTGGGCGGCGGCTGGCGTTGCTGCTGCGGCGCTGCTGTTGTTGGGGCTGTTTTCGCGTTTTCCACGCTTGCCTGGTGGTTTATTGGTTGTGGTGATCGGTATCGCCGCCGGGCAATGGCTGAACTTACCGGCGTATGGCGTGAAGCTGATCGGTGTGATCGATCTGAGTCTGGAAATACCCAGGCTGCCGGTCCTGCCGTTCGCCGACTGGTTGCGGCTGGGGGAGGTGGGGTTTGCGCTGGTGATGATTCTGTACGCGGAGTCTTACGGCTCGATCAGTTCCTTTGCGCTGAAACACGGCGACCGCGTCACCTCCAACCGCGACTTGTTGGCGCTGGGGGCTTCGAATCTGTTGTCCGGGTTGTTCCACGGCATGCCGGCCGGGGCGGGGTATTCGGCGACCTCGGCGAACGAGGCGGCGGGTGCCACTTCGCGATGGGCGGGTGGGGTGGCGGCGCTGGTGGTGTTGATTATCGTGCTGACGGTGTTGCCGTGGATCGCGTTGACGCCAGAGCCGGTACTGGCTGCGATTGTCATGCATGCGCTGGGGCGCGGTTTGAGCTTGCAGCCGCTGGGGCGTTATTTCGTCTGGCGCCGGGATCGGGTGTTGGTGCTGTGCGCAGTTACGGCGGTGCTGGTGCTTGGCGTGCTGGATGGTTTACTGGTGTCGGTGGCGATCAGTGTGTTGCTGATGCTCAAACAGATGTCAGCGGCGGATATTCAGGTGCTGGGGCGGATCGATGGCGGGCATGATTTTGTCGATGTGCAGCGCCACCCGATTGCGCAGGCAGAACCGGGCGTGTTGATTATTCGGCCCAGCGAGGCGCTGTTTTTTGCCAACGTGGAACGCATTCTCGGCGCGGCGTTGCGCTTGATCCGTCATTCGCCGGTGCCGGTGCATACGGTGATTTTGAGTCTGGAGGAATCTCCGGATCTGGACGGCACCAGTATCGAGGCGATGCAGGAGTTTTTTCTGCGGGTGCATCAGGAGGGTAAGCGGCTGATTCTGGCGCGGCTGAAGCATGAGGCGATGGTGGTGCTGGATGCGTTGCCTGAGGTAACGGCAAACGGGGTGATCCTCAGTGGATTGAGCGTTGATGGCGCGGTGCAGCAGGCCCTCAAATTGAACGGTCAGCCAGGTTGAATGGACCGGCCTCATCGCGGGCAAGCCCGCTCCCACAGTGATCGATGTCGAACACAAGATATGTGAACACCGAGGCCGGAACAGGCATAAAAAAACGCCGCACATCTCACGATGGGCGGCGTTTTTCATTGCGTTGTAACGTTAGGCTTGAACGACCGGGATGTTGGCGTTCGCAGCAGCTTCACGGAACTCGGCGATCTGGTCGAAGGACAGGTAGCGGTAGATATCGGCCGCCATGCTGTCGATCTTGCCAGCGTATTCCATGTACTCCTCGACGGTCGGCAGGCGACCCAGGATCGAAGCAACGGACGCCAGCTCAGCCGAAGCCAGGTAGACGTTCGCGCCGTCGCCCAGACGGTTCGGGAAGTTACGGGTCGAAGTCGACACCACGGTCGCGTTCGGCTCTACACGTGCCTGGTTACCCATGCACAGCGAGCAGCCTGGCATTTCCATGCGTGCGCCGGCCTTGCCGTAGATGCCGTAGTAGCCTTCTTCGGTCAGTTGGTGAGCGTCCATCTTGGTCGGCGGCGACAGCCACAGACGGGTTGGCAGCTGACCCTTGACCTGATCCAGCAGTTTCCCGGCAGCGCGGAAGTGACCGATGTTGGTCATGCACGAACCGATGAACACTTCGTCGATCTTCTCGCCAGCAACGCTGGACAGCAGACGGGCGTCGTCCGGATCGTTCGGCGCGCAGAGCACAGGCTCGCTGATGTCGGCCAGATCGATTTCGATGATTTCGGCGTATTCGGCGTCGGCATCGGCTTCCATCAGTTCCGGGTTGGCAACCCAGGCTTCCATCGCTTGAGCACGACGTTCAAGGGTACGCGCATCGCCGTAGCCTTCGCCGATCATCCAGCGCAGCAGAGTGATGTTGGAGTTCAGGTACTCGGTGATCGACTCTTTCGACAGCTTGATGGTGCAACCGGCAGCCGAACGTTCGGCCGAGGCGTCGGACAGTTCGAAAGCCTGTTCCAGGGTCAGACCTTCCAGGCCTTCGATTTCCAGGATGCGGCCGGAGAAGGCGTTTTTCTTGCCCTTCTTCTCGACGGTCAGCAGGCCATTCTGGATTGCGAAGTAAGGAATGGCATGAACCAGGTCACGCAGGGTGATGCCAGGTTTCATTTTGCCTTTGAAGCGCACCAGGATCGATTCCGGCATGTCCAGCGGCATAACGCCGGTGGCAGCGGCGAACGCGACCAGACCGGAACCGGCCGGGAACGAGATGCCCATCGGGAAACGGGTGTGCGAGTCACCACCGGTACCAACGGTGTCCGGCAGCAGCATGCGGTTCAGCCACGAGTGGATGATGCCGTCGCCCGGACGCAGCGAAACGCCGCCACGGGTCATGATGAAGTCAGGCAGGGTGTGGTGGGTCGTCACGTCGATCGGCTTTGGATAGGCCGCGGTGTGGCAGAAGGACTGCATCACCAGATCAGCGGAGAAGCCCAGGCACGCCAGGTCTTTCAGTTCGTCACGGGTCATAGGACCGGTGGTGTCCTGAGAACCTACGGTGGTCATCTTCGGTTCGCAGTAGGTGCCAGGACGGATGCCTTTGCCTTCTGCCAGACCGCAAGCCTTGCCGACCATTTTCTGCGCCAGGGTGTAACCCTTGGTGCTTTCGATCGGTGCATCAGGCTTTTTGAACAGGTCGAACGCAGGCAGACCCAGTTCGGCGCGAGCCTTCTCGGTCAGGCCACGGCCGATGATCAGTGGAATACGGCCGCCAGCGCGAACTTCGTCCAACAGCACCGGAGTCTTCATTTCGAAGGTGGTCAGGACTTCGTCGGTGCCGTGTTTGCAGACTTTGCCAGCATGCGGGTACAGGTCGATCACGTCGCCCATGTTCATGTTGGAAACGTCGAACTCGATTGGCAGTGCGCCGGCATCTTCCATGGTGTTGTAGAAGATCGGAGCGATTTTGCTGCCGAAGCAGAAACCGCCAGCGCGCTTGTTCGGCACGTAAGGAACGTCGTCGCCGAAGAACCACAGAACCGAGTTGGTAGCGGATTTACGCGAGGAACCGGTACCGACCACGTCACCGACGTAGGCGATAGGGAAGCCTTGACCGCGCATTTCTTCGATCTGCTTCATCGGGCCGATGGCGCCCTGCTGATCAGGAACGATGCCTTCGCGAGCCATTTTCAGCATGGCCAGAGCGTGCAGCGGGATGTCTGGACGCGACCAGGCATCCGGAGCAGGCGACAGGTCGTCGGTGTTGGTCTCGCCAGTCACCTTGAACACGCGCAGGCTGATCTTGTCGGCCAGGGTCGGACGGTTCTTGAACCACTCGCCGTCAGCCCAGGACTGCAGCACGCCTTGAGCGTGAACGTTGCCGTTCTTGGCTTTTTCAGCCACGTCGTGGAATGCGTCGAACATCAGCAGGGTGTGCTTGAGTTGAGCAGCAGCGACCGGCGCCAGTTCGGCGTCGTCGAGCAGGTCAACCAGGGTCACGATGTTGTAGCCGCCCTGCATGGTGCCGAGCAGTTCTACAGCGCGCTTCTTGTCCAGCAGAGGGGAGGAAACTTCGCCCTTGGCCAGTGCAGAGAGGAAACCGGCTTTGACATAAGCCGCTTCGTCCACGCCTGGTGGAATGCGATTGGTGATCAGGTCAACGAGGAATTCTTCTTCGCCAGCCGGAGGATTCTTCAGCAGCTCGACCAGGCCTGCAGTTTGTTCGGCGTTAAGCGGCTGGGGAACGATACCCAGGGCTGCACGCTCTTCGATATGTTTGCGGTAGGCTTCAAGCACAGTTATTACCCTCATCAGTGGTCCCAAATGGGTGTCCGGGACGCTCATCCCGAAATGACCGTACTCATGCGCCGCACGACGTTGTGGGTCGTTTGGCCAGAATTACCGGACATTCCTTACAGAAGCTGCTTTCAAAGTTTTACGCCTGCAGAACGGGGAGCTGATGAGGGTTGGCGATTGGCTTTTCCCCGCTGGAAAAACCCTTCGCCAACACCGCTCTGAAGGAACGACTGTGCTCGTGACGCTTTGAAAACAGCTTCTAACGGACATTGGCGCCTTAAAAGGCTGGCTGATTCTACGGCAAAAAAAAATTAAAGGTAAGTTAGGCCCTCAAGTTTGAGGGGTGATCAATGTTAGACAAAGGGCTAACATGCCGACCTGTTCCGCGTTTCAGTGTTTTGTCTACTTTATGCCCAATCAGACCATCAAGACCCCATGCGTCGGCCTCTGCTCCACTGTTTACGGTGATCTGGTGTGCCGTGGCTGCAAGCGTTTCCATCACGAAGTGATCAACTGGAACGGTTACAACGAGGAAGAAAAACGCGCGGTCTGGCTGCGACTCGAACAATTGCTGTCACAAGTGATGGCCGGCAAGGTCGAGATTTTCGACTCGGTACGCCTGCGCCAGCAGCTGGAACAGCGCAAGATCCGCTTTGTGCCGCATCAGTCGGAATATTGCTGGGCGTACCAACTGATCGCCCGGGGTGCACGGGTGATCATTAATCTGGATGCCTACGGGATGGTGTTGCTGCCGGAGTTTCGCGACTGGAATCTGCCGGAATTGCGCGATGCCATTGATCGGGAATTTTTCCTGCTGTCGGAAGCGCACTACCAGCGCTATATCGCCCCCGGATTCCTCAAGGACGCCTTCGGCGCCTGAAAGCATCGCTGGCAAGCCAGCTCCCACAGGTTCGGTGTGATGTCGAAGATATTGCAATACCTGTGGGAGCCTGGCTTGCCAGCGATGGCTATCTTAAAAACACCGCAATTTCAGTGCTTCACCGCCAACTCCACCAGATGATCCTCAACCTCCTGCGGCTTGAGCACCAGCACGTCACTTTCCAGCGAGTCGAGCACCACTTCGGCGGTATTGCCGATCAACGCCCCTGACAACCCGGTGCGCGCCACGGTGCCAATCACCGTCACCGCCGCCTGAAGTTTGTGCGCCATGAACGGAATCAACACATCCGCCGGCCCTTCCTCGATGTGCAGATGTTCGTCATCGACATCGAACTCGGCCTGAAATGCCCGGCACTGGTCGCGATATCGCGCCTCAATGGTTTCCTTGAGCTGAAACGTCGGGTCAGCCGCCGACAGCATCGGCGACGGATGTGCGGCGATTACATGCAAATGCCCCTTGGCCAGACTGGCGATGTCAAAGCCGTGGTCGATGATCGTCGTGTGCAGATGCCGGTGCTCGTCGTCGGCATTGCCGACATCGACAGCGGCGAGAATCACTCGGTCTTTCCACGGCGTGCAGGTTTTCACCAGCAGCACCGGGGTAGGGCAGTGGCGCAGGAGTTTCCAGTCGGCCGGGGTCAGCAGGGCTTTTTTCAGTGGACTGTCGGGGAAATGCTGTTTGATCACCAGCCCGCACCCTTCGGCCTGCTGCACGTCGATGATGGTTTCGTGCAGGCTCTCGTTCCACGCCTGTTCGGTAGTGACGCTGTAACCGTCCGCCACCAGCGCGGCTTTGAGTACGCCGAGCATCCCGGCGTGGTCGTGCTTCCTGTCGCACACCAGCAGGTGCAGATGGGCCTGGGTCACGCCAGCGATCAGCTTGGCGCGCTTGAGCGCCAGGCTTTCCGAATGTTCGGGTTCGATGACCACCAGAATGCTGCGAATGGCTTGCATGAGCGGAGTCTCCAGCAAAGAAAAGGCACGGCGTTGCACAACTATAGTTGCTGCCTGTCAGCCTGCGACTTGATGCATATCAACGATGGCGACTGGTGGTCTGCGGGCAGGCCGGTATAATCGGCGCCCTTCGCTCGAACACCTTTTTAGCCGTGAGCCTCATGATCTTTCCCGAAATCCACGAATTCCTTGGTTGCCGCACGCCCGATGCCTGGGTTCAGGCTGCATTGGCCGATCAGGAAACCATGCTGATCGACCACAAGAACTGCGAGTTCAAGGCCGCCAGCACCGCGTTGAGCCTGATTGCCAAGTACCATTCCCACGCCGATCTGATCAACATGATGTCGCGTCTGGCCCGGGAAGAACTGGTGCACCACGAACAAGTGATGCGCCTGATGAAACGGCGCAAGATCGAGCTGCGTCAGCTGCATGCCGGCCGTTACGCATCGAGCCTGCGCAAAGTGGTGCGCAGCCATGAGCCGGTGAAACTGGTCGATACGCTGGTGGTCGGCGCGTTCATCGAAGCACGCAGTTGCGAGCGCTTCGAAGCGCTGGTGCCGCATCTGGACGAAGAACTCGGCAAATTCTATTTCGGCCTGCTGAAAAGCGAGGCGCGGCACTATCAGGGTTACCTGAAGCTGGCCTACCAATACGGCGACGCGAAAGACATCGCGCAGGTGATCGAGCGAGTGCGAGCTGCCGAGCAGGAACTGATCGAATCACCGGACGAGGAATTCCGCTTCCACAGCGGCGTACCTGCCTGAGATTGTGAAAAACTCTTAAGAGTATGAAACATCACCAGAAACCGGCCCCAGTGGCCGGTTTTTGCTGCGTGAAGCAAACGTCGCACCGGCAATGCCGCCATAATGTCGCCCACTTCACACATGGGTTGGCAGACGGTCGTTATGGATAACCTGGGTTTTGGCAAAGTCCTTCTGGTGGAGGACGATGAGCGCCTCGCGGCGTTGATCGCACACTTTCTTGAACAGCATGGCTACGAGGTGCACACGGTGCATCGCGGTGATCTGGCCGTGGCCGCGTTCCTTGAATTCAAGCCCAAAGTGGTGGTACTCGACCTGATGCTGCCGGGGCAGAGCGGTCTGCACGTTTGCCGGGAGATTCGCAGCGTGTCGGACACGCCGATTGTCATCCTCACCGCCAAGGAAGACGACCTCGACCATATTCTCGGCCTGGAATCCGGTGCCGACGATTACGTGATCAAACCAATCAAACCGCCGGTGCTGCTGGCTCGATTGCGTGCGCTACAACGCCGTCAGGTGCCGGAAAATGGCGTGGTCAGTTCGCTGGAGTTCGGCCGTTTGAACATCGATCGCAGTTGCCGCGAGGTGCGGCTGGCGGGCGAGATCATTGAAATGACCACCATGGAGTTCGAACTGCTGTGGTTGCTGGCCAGCGCGGCGGGCAAAACCCTGTCCCGCGATGACATCCTCAATCGCATGCGCGGCATTGCCTTCGATGGCCTCAACCGCAGCGTCGATGTGTACATCAGCAAGTTGCGCAACAAACTCAAGGACAACCCCCGCGAACCGGTGTGCATCAAGACCGTGTGGGGCAAGGGTTACCTGTTCAATCCGTTTGCCTGGGAGTTGTAGATGCTGCGGTTATTTTTCGGGCTGTTTCTGGTGATGACGATCGGCCTGGTGCTGGCATTGCAGACGGTCGAACACACCTTCAACGCCTTGCTCGACAACCAGATGCAGGCTTACAACCGTGAAGCTGTGCGCGGGCAGGCGTGGTCGCTGGTTGAGCACATGCGCGAACAACATGGCGAGGCGCGCGAGCAGCAACTGGAAGCCCTGCGCCCGCATTATGGTTTGTCGCTAAAACTGGTCGAGGCCGATCAACTGGCGCTGACTGCCGAGGAAAAATCCGAGCTGGCGCAGAACCTGCTGGTGATCCGCGACAACTACACCCAGTTCATCAGCAATATCGACGGTGGCAGCCAGTTACTCAGCATCAAGCTGCCGCCCGAGCCGAGCCTGATGCCGTTCTACATCACCGCGGCCTACATGATGCTCGCGGTGCTGATCGGCATAGTCCTGTTCTTCTGGGTACGCCCGCACTGGCGCGATCTGGAGAAACTGCGGCTGGCGGCCGAGCGCTTTGGCGATAACGATCTGGCAGTGCGCATCCAGTTGTCCAAGCGCTCGAACATTCGTGATCTGGCCGGGCACTTCAACCTGATGGCGGCGCGGATCGAGAGCCTGATCGCCAATCAGCGCGAGCTGACCAACGCCGTATCCCACGAACTACGCACGCCGATTGCGCGGCTGTCATTTGAGCTTGATCAACTCAAGCAGCAACCGGATGCCAGCCTGAATCGCGAGTTGATCGCCGACATGTACGCCGACCTTGGCGAGCTGGAAGAAATGGTTTCCGAACTGCTCACCTACGCCAGCCTTGAACGCGGCGCGACGGTGATCAAACGCGAGAATATCCAGGCGACCAATTGGCTCGACAGCGTGGTCGGCAGTGTGGCGCTGGAGGCGGAAGCAGCGGGAGTGCAGTTGCTGATCGGTGAATGCCTACTCGAAACCGTGCGCATCGAGCCACGCTTCATGGCACGGGCGGTGATCAACTTGTTGCGCAACGCGATTCGTTATGCCGAGCAACGGGTCGAGGTGACCCTGGTGCGCACTGGCGATTATTACGAAGTGCGGGTTAACGATGACGGGCCGGGTGTGCCGGTGGATGGACGGGAGAAGATCTTCGAACCGTTCTCGCGACTGGATGCCAGCCGTGATCGGCGTACCGGTGGCTTCGGGCTGGGGCTGGCGTTGGTGCGACGGGTGTCGCAGTCGCATGGCGGGCAGGTCGAGGTGGGCGAGTCTGATTGGGGTGGGGCATCGTTTCGCATGACCTGGGCGCATCTGGATTGAGTGATGTTGCCTGTCCCGACCCCATCGCTGGCAAGCCAGCTCCCACAGGTTCAGTGGCTACACCACAAATCCCTGTGGGAGCTGGCTTGCCAGCGATGAGGCCATCAGACACATCGCAAACTCAGAAGGTATAAACCACCTGCCCAGCCAACGAAGTCTGCAACCGCCGCTCGACAACCGGACTGTCCGCCGCCTCATGGTTCAGATACTGCACCGCCAGCACCGTCGAAACACTCCACTGCTCATCAATCGGCATCGTCCAGGTCAGATCCGCTCCGCGACTGATCAACCCGCCATGGGCCTTGTACGCCCCAAACCGGCTGCGCGCCGCTTGTGCCGCGCTCACGCCATACCAGGTGCGCAGATAGTCGCCATCACCAAACTGGCTGTTCAACCCACCAATCACCTTGCCGTAACGCCCCTCATACAGCGGCATATTGAGGCTGAGTTTCAGGCGATTCCACGCTGAGCCGGTGTCGTGGTCATCATCATCCTTTTCCAGCGCATGCTCGAAGTTCGCCTCCAGAACAATCGGCCCCATGTGATAGCGACCATCCAGCCCGATCACCGGTCGAGACTTGATCGAACCCATACCCTTGAGATCGTCCGAACCTTTGTAGCCGGTCTTGCGATCCTTGCGCACATCGCTGGCGCCGACGTAGACGCTGAGACCGAAATCGTCCTCGTCAAAGCCCCAGCCCAGACCCCGACTGCTGTCGAGAAAGAACCCGTAAGGGCTGACGATTTCGACACCCACCAGTGGCGCCAAAACCCGTTCGTCGCTACCGCTGTAGCGCGGCGTGCTGGCCGCACCAGCACGCAAGGTCGTTTGCCAGTCTTCGGCGCGCAACGAATCGCCCGGCAGCAGCAGGCAAAGGGAAGTCAGAGAAAGCGAGAACGTGCGTAACGAAACCGGCATGGGACACCCGAGGGGAATTTGGATGCGCCCATGCTAGGCGGGTGGTAGCCAGCAATCTTTGGCAGCTTTGTCGGGAAACTGTCAAAGACTGTGAACGTGATCAGCGAGTCAAACCGAGGCGCTCATGCCATTGGGCGATGGACTCTTCGGGGTAGACCTCGAACTGCTTGTCCTTCGGTTTGGCCTCGACTTCGACCCACGGAGCTTTTGAGCCGAGCATCAGGTGTGTGTGTTCCGGCGGCACCGGCAGCGGGGTGTCGATGGCCGAGGCGAACGGGTGGATCAGTTCGGGCCATTCCGGGCTGAACAGCCACAAACCACTGCCGCACTGCGCGCAGAAATGTCGCTCGGCAGTGCTGCGGTGGGCGCGTTTTTCGCCTTCATCCTTCATCTTCGCGTGATAGATACTGATGTGCTTGCGACCTTTCACTTTCAGGCTGCTGGCATCGCCGCCGAGGTTGATCGCGTAACCGCTACCGCCCTGGGTCTTGCGGCAGATCGAGCAGTAGCAGCATTGATATGGATAGGGGTGGGCGCTGGTCAGGGAGAATGTCACTGCGCCGCAATGGCAAGAGCCTTCCAGGTGCATGGGGGCCTCCGGTTTGCTGGAATGGTCTGGTTCAGCCTAGAAGATTTGCAGTGAATGTGCAGACGCTATCGCTGGCAAGCCAGCTCCCACAGTGTGCGGTGGTGAACACAGATACTTGGGTCAGCGCTGATCCTGTGGGAGCTGGCTTGCCAGCGAAGAACGATAACGCGGTTGCACTGGACGCCCACGAATAGCCCGGTCAGCATGGCCATCTAAAAACCGGGATCAAAACCCATGCGCCGACTACCTTCACTGGCCGCCCTCCGAACCTTCGAGTGCGCCGCCCGCCACGCGCATTTCGGTCGTGCGGCAGCCGAACTGTGTGTCACCGACAGCGCCGTCAGTCACCAGATTCGTCAGCTCGAAGAACAACTCGGCGTCTCGCTGTTCATCCGCGAAGGTCGGCAGATTCGCCCGACCATCGCCGCCGGACGCCTGATGCAAAGCCTGCAACAAGCGTTCGAACTGATCGGCGACGCCTGCGATGAACTACGCGATCCATCCTCGCTGGCGGTGTTACGCCTGGCCGTCACCGCAGAACTCGCGCAGAAGTGGCTGATGAGCCGCCTCACCGATTTCTACGCACGTTATCCGCACATCACCTTGCACCTTTACGAGCAACCGATCGACGCCACCGGGCCGGGGGAAGACATCGATCTGGCGATCACTTACGGCACCGGCCCGGTGGACAGCTCGGCGTACTTCGTCCGACCGTTGCCAGCGCTGCAATTTTTCCCGGTGTGCAGCCCCGGCCTGTTCAACCAAGGCACCTTGAAAACCCCGAAAGATCTGGCCCGGCATTGCCTGCTGCACGACGATCAGGACGGCAAGACCTGGACCGCATGGCTGACCAGTCATGCCGGCGATCAACGTCCCGAACGGCAGTTGTATTTCGCCCACGCCGGGCTGGCACTGGAGGCCGCAGCGCAAGGGCAGGGTGTGGCGATGGGCGACAATCTCACCGCACAGGAAGACTTGCAGAGCGGCCGATTGGTGCGCCCGTTCACCTCCAGCATGACTGCGCTCGGGCAATACGCGCTGGTCTGCGAACGCTTGCGGCTGGAGCGTCCGGCAGTAGCGCAAATGCTCGAATGGTTCAACGATCAGCTGGCCGATTGATGAGTTTAATTCAACTGTTCCGAAATAATCATCGTTGGCGGGGCGGCGGCCCGCGACCGTAGCCTGTGGTCATTCCCCTCCCGAACAACGAGGTTTGACCATGGCACGCTCACTCAACACCACGCCGAAACAGGACGGCTTTCGTCTGCCCGGCGAATTCGAAACCAAGTCCGGTTGCTGGCTCGGCTGGCCGGAGCGCACTGACGTCTGGCGCAACGGCGCCAAGCCTGCGCAGAAGGTCTGGGTGCAGATCGTTACCGCCATCTCGCAGAGCGAACCGGTCACCGTTTGCGCCTCCGCTGCACAATTCGCCACCGCTCGGCGCCAGTTGCCGCCGCAAGTACGAGTGGTGGAAATGACCTGCAACGACACCTGGTTTCGCGACAGCGGGCCGTGCTTTGTGGTCAACGATCAGAGCGGCGAGGTACGCGGCGTCGACTTCGAATTCAATGCCTACGGCGGCCTCGATGGCGGTTTGTATTATCCGTGGGACAAGGACGACCAGATCGCCAGCAAAATCCTCGAAATTGAACGCTTCGACCGCTATCGCGCACCGTTGATTGCCGAACTCGGTGGCATCCAGAGTGATGGTCAGGGCAGCATCCTCACCACCGAGCAATGCCTGCTCAACCGCAATCGCAACCAGCATCTGGGCAAGGACGAAGTCACCCGTCGTCTTACCGATTACCTCGGCGCCGAACAGGTGATCTGGCTGCCTCGCGGCTGCAAGTTCGATGAAACCGACGGCCATGTCGATGACCTCGCGTGCTTCGTGCGTCCCGGTGAAGTGGTGTTGCAATGGACCGACAACCGCGATGACCCGCAATGGGAAATCTATCAGGAGGCCTACGACATTCTGCGCAGCACCCGCGACAGCCGTGGTCGCGAGCTGATCGTGCACAAACTGCCGCAACCGGACGTGCTCGAATGGACGGCTGAAGAAGCCGAAGGCCTCGACCAGCAGGACAGCACCCACACCCGTCAGTCCGGGACCAAAATCTGCGCGTCGTATATCAACTACTACGCCGGCAACAGTTCGATTGTCGTGCCGTTATTCGGTGATCGTCAGGATCAAGTCGCCTTGGCGACCCTGGCCGAACTGTTCCCGCAGCACAAAATCGTCGGCATCGAAAACTCCCGGGAAATCCTCCTTGGCGGCGGTAACGTCGCCTGCATCACCATGCCGCAATACGCCGGCACTCCTAACCACAAGAACGGAGCCTGAGCATGGGCCTGCACAAACTGACTCAAGCGTTATTGCTGGTGCTTGCACCCTTGTGTGTGCAGGCCGCCGACAGCGAAAAACCGGTGGTGAATCTGTACATCTGGGGCGAGTACCTGGCCCCGGATACGCTGAAAAATTTCGAAGCGCAAACCGGGATTCATGTGGTCGCCGATCACTTTGATTCGCTGGAAACCGTCGAGACCAAACTGCTCACCGGACGCAGCGGTTATGACCTGGTGCTGACCGCCGGCCAGCATCTGTCCCGGGCGATCGAGAGCGGGGCGATCCAGCCGCTGGACAAGGCGCGGGTGCCGCACTTTGCCGGCGTGGGTGAGGAGTTCCGTCAGCATATGGCGGTGTTCGATCCGGGTAATCGCTACGCGGGAATCTATGCCTGGGGCACCACCGGCGTAGGCTATCAGGAAGAGGCGATCAAGCAGCGCTTGCCGGACGCGCCGAGGGATAGCTGGGCGATGCTGTTCGATCCGGCGGTGGTGTCGAAATTCGCTGATTGCGGGGTGAGTCTGCTCAACGATCCGAACGAAGTATTTGCGGCGGTGATGAAGTACATGGGTCTGGACATCAACCGCCAGAACCTCGATGACTTGAAACTGGCCGAGCAGCAACTGGCGAAGATTCGTCCATACATCCGCTACTTCGATAACGACCTGAACATCAGCGATCTGGCCAACGGCAACACCTGCGTGGCGATGTCATGGAACGGCAACGTCGCGATTGCGGCGGGACAGGCTGAGGCGGCGAACAAGCCGTTCAAGCTGAGTTACCGGATACCGAAAGAGGGCACGTTGATCTGGTTCGACGCCATGGTCATTCCCAAGGACGCGCCGCATGCGCAGGCGGGGCTGGCGCTGATGGATTATTTGATGACGCCGGAGGTGATTGCGCCGATCACCGACACCATTCATTACGCCAACGCGATTACGGCGGCGGATGGACTGGTTGATGCGTCGATTCGCAATGATCCGGGGACGTATCCGTCGACTGAGGTGCGGGCTTCGTTGTATAGCAAGAATGACAATGGCAAGGCGTTCAACCGGGCTTTGATTCGGGCGTTCAGCCGGCTCAAGTCTGGTCTCTGATGATGTGTTGATTGCACTGGCGCCATCGCTGGCAAGCCAGCTCCCACAGTGAGCGATGGTGAACACAGTTGTTCCGTACTGACACAAAACCTGTGGGAGCTGGCTTGCCAGCGATGAACGATAACTCGGTCTACGCCTTGGCAACCCGCCACAAATACCACGCCGCCACTGTCCGATACGGCGCCCACGCCAGTCCAATCTCAATCATCTGCCTGCGCGTCGGCTGCACCTCCAGCCCCTTCAATCGCCGATACCCCTCACGCACGCCAAAATCATCCGCCGGCAAAATGTCCATTCGCTCCAGGCTGTAAATCAGCAGCATCTCCACCGTCCAGCGGCCAACCCCGCGCAGGCTGACCAGCCGTTCGATCAGCGCTTCATCGTCCATTGCCAGCGCACAGGCATAGTCCGGCACCACGCCATCCAGCGTCGCTTGGGCAATCCCCTGAATCGTCGCAATCTTCCCGCCAGAAAACCCGCAACCGCGCATCGACTCGAAATCCGTCGCCAGAATCTGCTCGGGCCGAGGAAACGACTGACCGGGAAACAACCCCACCAGCCGCCCGACAATCGCGTCCCCAGCCTTGGCATGCAGTTGCTGATAAGCAATCGCCCGCACCAGCGACTCATACGGATCGCGCGCCGGGTGCGGCTGATGCAGGCACGGGCCGACTGCCGAAATATGGCGCTGCCAGTCGGCATCCAGCGAGGCCAGAAATTTGCTGGCAGGTTTATAGCGCTCGGGCATGTTATTTCAGCAGGCCGTTGACTTCGCCGTAGGTCAGCGCCTTGAGGTCGTGGCTGCCGAGTTTGCCGCTGGCGAGGAAACTCTTCACCAGCGAACCCATTGCGCCGTACAGGAACTCGGCAATTCCCGAGCCTGCACTCAAGCGGCGTACGCCAAGTGCTTGCAGCTCTTCAGGCGATGGCAGGCAGGCGAAGCCGAGAACGTTGACCGGCAGCGAAGTGCCTTTGCAGATCGCCTCGATTTCATAGGCCGCAGTGACGCCGGCAGCAAACAGCCCATCGGCTCCGGCAGCCTGATACAGGGCTGAGCGGCGCAGGGTTTCGGCAACGCGATCTTCGGCCGGCACCAGACCCTTGAGATAGACGTCGGTGCGCGCATTGATGAACAGCTTCACATCGCGCTTGGCAGCGACTTGCCGGGCGACTTCGATCTTACGCGCCAGCAACTCCGGAGTGCCCGCACCGTCCTCGATATTGATCCCGACCGCGCCTGCGCCAATCACCGCGTCGATGACTTCAGCGACTCGTCCAAGGTCATCGGAATAACCGGCCTCAATGTCCACGCTCAGCGGTACTTTGATCACCCGGGCGATGGATTCCACGGTGGAAATCAAACGTTCGAGGGGCAGGGTATTACCGTCCGGGTAACCGTGGGCCCAGGCCACCGCTGCGCTGCTGGTGGCGACGGCTTTGCCGCCAGCCTGTTCGACCAGACGCGCACCTGTGGCGTCGGCGACGTTGGTCAGGATCAGCAGGCCTTGCTGGTGCAACTGATGAAATTGAGTGTCGAACGCGTTCATCGAGATTCCTTGTCGTTGATGATTTTCTATTGAGAGCGACGGGTTCAGAAAGCCAGTGGTTGCGTGAGCTGTACCGCGGCGTTTTCCAGCCGCAGAAGATACGCCTTGCGCGGTTGTCCGCCACCATAGCCGGTCAGCGAGCCGTCCGCACCGATCACCCGATGGCACGGCACCACAATCGCCAGCCGATTGTGCCCGTTGGCCAGACCCACCGCACGACTGGCGCCGGGTTTACCGAGTTGCGCGGCGATGGCGCCGTAGGTGCTGGTGTGGCCGTAGGGGATTTGCTGCAGTTCATCCCAGACCTGGCGCGCGAACTCGCTGCCGGGCAGGTGCAACGCTACGCCGAACTCGGTGAGTTTGCCGGCGAAGTACGCAGTCAGCTCTCGTTCGATCTGCTGCAAGTGCGCGTTATGCCCCGGCGCGACCACGTAACCGTAGCGGTTCTGCAATTGCTCGACTTCACGGGTCAACGCCGGCCGGTCGAGGAACTCCAGCAGCACCAGCCCACGGCGCTCGGCCATGGCGATCATCGGCCCGAGCGGGGTAGTCAGTCGGGTGAACAGCAACGGCTCGCTGTTCGCTGCACGTCCGGGCGTGATGTGAAACGACTTCTGAAACGCATCACGAAACCCGCTCAGGGATTCGTAGCCGGAATCGAACGCGGCGTGGTCAATCGAGGTGCCTTGCCTGATCCCGCCCAGAGCCATGCCCAGCCTTCGGGTGCGCAGCCACGCGTGGAAGGTCATGCCGAAATGCTGCTTGAACCAGCGCCGCAGTTTCAGCGGTTCGATACCCTCGGCGAGCAAT
Organism: Pseudomonas sp. McL0111; assembly: GCF_052567255.1. Taxonomy (NCBI): domain Bacteria; kingdom Pseudomonadati; phylum Pseudomonadota; class Gammaproteobacteria; order Pseudomonadales; family Pseudomonadaceae; genus Pseudomonas; species Pseudomonas sp. McL0111. Next base: position 4,104,458 of record NZ_CP199585.1, read on the forward strand.
TGCGCATCGCTCCAGCGTGTTTCGGGATCGGCATCGACGGCTTTGAGCAGCTGTTGCACCCAGTCCGGGGCGATGGCCGCAGCGTCCAGCGGTTTACAGCGCAGACAGGCGCGATAACCGGCAGACAGGCACTCGTCGGCATGGGCGAAGAACTCGACATTCTGCGGTTTCGGCTTGCGCGCCGTGCAGCTCGGGCGGCAGAAAATCCCGGTGGTTTTCACCGCGGTGAAGAACACGCCTTCATAAGCGGTGTCGCGTTCGAGCATGGCGCGAACCATCTCGGCGTGGGGCGGCAGGAGTGCGGTTTGTATGTTCATGGCATGAGAGTAAAACCAGTTTCTCGATGGCTCCACCGAAAAATCGACAGTGAATTTTCAACCCCCCTGAACTACCGTGTAGGTTTGTGAGGCGTTTAATCCATGCATCCCTTTACCATTCAACGCATCGATCACATTGTGCTGCGCGTTCAGGACTTGCAGCGCAGCATCGATTTCTACGGCCAGGTATTCGGCGCCGAACTGGTCAAACGCCAGGATCACCTGGGGCTGGTGCATCTGCGCGCCGGCACTTCGATGATCGACCTCGTCGATTTGCACGGCCAACTCGGGCTTAAGGGCGGCGGCGCTGCCGGAACCGAACGGCGCAATGTCGATCACTTCTGCCTGCGCATCGAGCCGTTCGATGAAGAAGCGCTGACCCGGCACTTGCAGACGTTCGGTCTGAACGTTGAAAAAGCCGCCGAGCGCTTCGGTGCCGAGGGCAAAGGCCTGTCGCTGTATTGCTTTGATCCGGACGGTAATCAGGTTGAACTCAAAGGGCCGTGCGCCTCGTAATGCTTACGCGCGTTTCGCCATCAGCAGCACCGAGGCCGCCGCCGACAACAACCCGGCGCAACAACGATTGAAAATGCGTTTGCCCCGTGGCTCGGCAAACCAGCGGCGCATGTGCAGGCCCATCCAGGCGTAAGCGCTGATCGCGATCCATTCCAGCATCAGGAACAGCGCGCCGAGCACGGCAAACTGCTCCGGCACCGGGCGGGATGGGTCAACGAACTGCGGCAGAAACGCAGTGAACAACAGAATCGCCTTCGGATTACCTGCCGCCACCAGAAACTCCTGACGCGCCAACGCAAAGAATCCCACCGTTGCGCCAGTCACCTGCTGCTCGGCCTCAGGATTTGCCCGCCACAGCTGCCAGGCCAGATACAGCAGATACGCCGCGCCAATGATCTTTATCGCATGGAACAGCCATTCCGAGGTTTGCAGCACCACCGATAAACCGGCACCGGCAAAGGCGATCATCCCGGCGAACGCGAGAATGCGCCCGATGCCGGCCGAGCAAGCCCGCCGATAGCCATAACGAGTGGCGTTGCTGACCGACAGCAGATTGTTCGGGCCGGGGGCCATGTTCAAGGCGAAGCAGGCCGGGAGAAACAGCGAAAGCGTGGCGAGGTCCATAACGGTACTCCAGAAACCGAAACGCATTTTTATCACACCCTCCGGATCGTCCGACCCATACAGTGAGGCGATGCTGTCGCGGTACAGCGCCCGGCTGCACGGCTCGACACGGTCGAACTTTTCGCTTGTGTAGTCACTCTGAAGAAATCTGGCCCCATTTGGCCTCACCAAGAGCGACATACATGCAAGCAAAGGCCCGTGAAGTTTATGTGCCAACGGTGCTGCAAGATCTGCGAGCCGGCACTGCCGAGTTGCACATCGCACTGGAAAAACGTCTTCCTTTTTTCTCCGATGCTCTGGATAAAAGCGCCTTTCAACGGTTGATGCAGGCCTACTACGGCTTTTATCTGCCACTGGAAACGGCCTTGCAGAGCAGCGGTGTCAGTCCCGCCGATTTCGATCTGGCGGCGCGCATGAAAGCGCAGACCTTACGCAACGATCTACATGCACTGAGTCTTTCGAACGAGGCCATCGACAGCCTGCCGATCTGCCAATCCTTGCCCGTGATCGACTCCAGCGCTGCCTGTCTGGGTGTGCTGTACGTGCTGGAAGGGGCGACGCTTGGCGGACAGATCCTGCGCCGGGAAATCGCCTTGCGGCTGCGTGTGGATGCCGACAACGGCGCGGCGTTTCTCGATATCTACGGCGCGGCCACAGGACGGCGCTGGCGCGATTTCATTGAATACCTGGGCAGTCGACCGCTGGATGCGGACGAGCGCGCGGCCGTCGTCACGGCGGCACAAACCACATTCAGCAGTTTCGAACACTGGCTCGAAAGCCGGGAGGTACTGGCATGACTCCGCAAGATAAAGAAGCCTTTGAAGAGCTGCTGGCCAACTGTGCCGACGAGCCGATCCGCTTTCCCGGCGCGATCCAGCCCCACGGTTTGCTGCTGACCCTGAGCGAGCCTGGGCTTGAGATCATTCAAGTCAGCGCCAACGTCGAAACCCTGCTGGCGCGGGCGCCGCAGGAACTGATCGGCCAGCCGCTGCACAGCTTGATCGGCGCAGAGCACGCCGACGCTGTACGCGAGGCGTTGCTCCAGCCTGCGTTTGCCGATGTCGACCCGCTGCACTTTCACCTTAACGGCACGGCGTTCGAGGGGTTGCTGCACCGGCATCAGGGCGTGTTGATTCTGGAACTGGAAATCCACGTCGAAAACTTCCAGCCGCGCAATGTCGCCGGGATCAACACTAACCTGGGGCGCATGCTCCAGCGTCTGCAAGCGGCCACTACGTTGCAGGCGCTGTACGACATCAGCGTCAAGGAAATCCAGGCCATGACCGGTTACGACCGGGTGCTGATCTACCGTTTCGAGGAGGAGGGTCACGGTCAGGTGATCGCCGAGGCCTCCGACCCGTCGATGGAACTGTTCAATGGCCTGTTTTTCCCGGCCTCGGACATCCCCGAGCAGGCACGCGAGCTGTACCGCACCAATTGGCTGCGGATCATCCCCAATGCCGATTACCAGCCAGTGCCGCTGGTGCCGAAACTGCGCCCCGATACGCAGACGCCGCTGGATCTGAGTTTTGCCACGCTGCGCAGCGTGTCGCCGATTCACTGTCAGTACATGAAAAACATGGGCGTGCTGTCGTCGATGAGCATTTCCCTGCTCAAGGGCGATAAGTTGTGGGGCCTGATCAGCTGCGGCAACCGCCAGCCGCTGCATGTGCCGCATGAATTGCGCAGTGCCTGCCAGACCATCGGCCAGGTGCTGTCGTTGCAGATCAGTGCGATGGAGTCGCTGGAAATCAGCCGTCAGCGTGAAGAGAAAGTCGATGCACTGGCGCTGCTCAATCAGGCGATGATCGATTCCCCGCAAAACGTCTTTGATGGCCTGGCCAATCAGCCGCAGGTTCTGATGGCGCTGACCAATGCTGGCGGTATCGCGATCATTGAAGACAAACAGTTGCATCGTTATGGCAACTGCCCGGAGCCAGAAGAAATCCGCGCGCTGCACAAGTGGTTGCAGGACAGCGGCGAGTCGGTGTTTGCCAGTCATCATCTGGCCAGCGTTTACCCACCGGCCGAGCAGTTTCAGCAGGTGGCCAGCGGTGTGCTCGCCATGAGCCTGCCCAAACCAGTGGACAACGGCGTGCTGTGGTTTCGCCCCGAGGTCAAAGAGAACATCAACTGGAGTGGTGATCCGCGCAAACCGCTGGATCTGGAAAACTCCGACGCGGGTCTGCGTTTGCGGCCGCGTACGTCGTTCGAGATCTGGAAAGTCGAGATGGCCGGCATCTCCACCAAATGGAGCCACGGCGATCTGTTCGCGGCCAATGATCTGCGCCGTTCGGCACTGGAAAACGATCTGGCCCGACAAGTCCGCCGTGAGCAGGAAGCCGTACGCGCCCGCGATGAGCTGGTGGCAGTGGTTTCCCACGATCTGCGCAACCCGATGACGGTGATTTCGATGCTCTGCGGCATGATGCAGAAAACTTTCAGCTCCGACGGCCCGCACACTTCACGACGCATTACCACGGCCATCGATACCATGCAGCAGGCTGCCGGGCGTATGAATACGCTGCTTGAAGACTTGCTCGACACCTCGAAAATCGACGCCGGACGCTACACCATCACGCCGCAGAAACTCGATGTCGGGCAGATGTTCGAGGAAACCCAGTCACTGCTCGGGCCACTGGCACTGGACAAGGACATCAGCATCTCGTTCGAAGCCGATCCCGAGCTGAAAATCCATGCTGACCCAGAGCGCTTGTTTCAGGTGCTGTCGAACCTGATCGGCAACGCGATCAAATTCACCCCGCGCAAAGGTTCGGTGGGTGTGCAGGCGAAGTCGGCGGGTGAGGAAATCGTGTTTACCGTGCGCGATACCGGCGAAGGCATTCCCAAGGAGAACCTGGCGCGGGTGTTTGATCGTTACTGGACGGTTAAGGAGGGCAACCCGACCGGAACCGGCCTGGGTTTGTACATCACGCAAGGCATTGTGGAAGCCCATGGTGGGCGGATCGAGGCCAGCAGCGAGCCGGGGCAGGGTACCGAATTTCGGTTTACGGTGCCGGCGATGCTTGCCGGTGAATGAGAAAATCCGTGCCTCGCTAAACGAGGCGCGGATTTAAGCGTTTAGCCCAGATCGCTCAAGGACATGAACACGTGTTTCGGCATTGGTGTAAATCGGCTATTGCGCATCTGGCTGATCGCATACACCGCGCTGGCGGTACGACCATTGCCGTCGCCAAAGGCTTGAAAACCGGCGATGGCCGCCAGCAGGTGTTTGTCGAAGTGCTCATGGGCGGTATCGAGCGTCTTCAAATGTTGTTCCAGCAAGGCAAAACCGCTGACGCTGCTGCCGTATTTTGTTGGTGCTCCGGCCTCGCGCACAGTCCCCGCCAGTTGAGGAACCAGTCGACTGTGTATCTCCTTGACCACGGCCGCGTCGGTGAGCGATTTATTATTTCCCGTGTATTCACGCAGGATCGCCACCATGTGTTCCAGTTCGTTGTCGGAGGTCGAACCTTTGACCATCCAGGCTCCGGCTCTCTGAGCATGGTCGGTGAAACCCTGCGGGTTGAACGCCGACTCAGGCATTACGTCGGTGTAGGGCGGCTTGCCCAGATCCAGATTCAAGACTTTTTGCTGATGATTTTTGAGGTAGATGATTTTCTTTGATTCAATGTTGGCCATTACCTCGAGTGTTTCTGAATAGTCACGAGCGTTTGTGGTGAACTTTTTACCGTTGAATCTGGGGCCTTTGCTTTTGGTGAACGTGACGAGTACGTCGTTCGCTGCGGCATGACCTATTAGCGATTCCAGTTGCTGGAAGCCCTTTGATGACTGAGTCGCTTCTCTTGTTGCAGTGTTGAACAGATGCTCCAGTTCTGTCGCGTTGCTGCCCTTGGGGAGGGAAATAACGTCCTGGCTCAGTCGTGTGACGATCTGTTCGACAGTTTCCAGAGCATCATCCTTAAACAGTGCGCGCGCATGCGCCACCGTCGGCAGTGTCATGCGGATCTCGGCGGCAGCCCCGGTTTTTCCTAACGCTTTGACCAGGTCGTAAGAGCCACTGCTGGTGCTGGTGAGTCGACGCAGTTGCCGAGCTCCGGCTTTGCTGATCGAACTACCGTATTGGCTGAGTTTCAGCGCGCCTTTGCCAGCCAGCTTCCCGGCGCCCACGACCAGTTGGGGAAGACCGTCGATCGGGTTGAAGATAGAGAGCAGAATACTACCGGCCACGCGACCGAGACTTAACAGTTTGGTACTGCTGGCCACTACTTTTGCCAGCGCGCCAGCAGCCCCGATAAAGACAAAGGCAACGGCAAGAGTATCGATGATACAACTGAAGGCCGCCCCACTGCGTTGATCCGGATCGTCCGAAGTCAGTTGCTGGATGCAGTCTCTGAACGGAATGAAAATATTCAGAATGATGTTGGCAATTCGCTCGTATTCTTCCTGCTTTTCTTCGTATTCAGTCTGGTCATAGCCCATCCGGTAGTATTCGCCGTACGTGATGGGCGGGTTCTTTTGCGCAATAAAATCGGCAATGCTCTTGAGTCTGGGCGATTGATAACTTTGCATGGGTGAGGTGTACCAGGCTGAAGCCTGGTCGTATTCTGCAAACTCACCCAGTCGATCAAGCAGCATGCCGAACTCGCGGATATGCGCATGATCTTCCAGTTCCCAGTGATGGCGCGGCAATAATGTGTTGATGTCGGCCTGTTCGCTCTGACGAGGTACCGCGCCCTTGAAGTAGGCTTCGTGCTCGGTAACGATATTTTCCAGATAAGTCAGGCGCGGAAAATTTCCAGTCTCTGCGTTGGTCGTGCCTTCGAAGCTTCCGCTGTTTTCGTTAAACGCAGATGCTTCGGCGTATGCCTCGGCCAAGCGCTCGCTTTTGCGGCATAGGCCCTGTAAGGGGAACAATTCGAAACAATGGTTTTTCGACTTGTGACGGCACAGGATCACCACGCCGTGCGGGGAGAAGTGGTCTGCGCTGTGATCGGGGATATTGCGATTTCCGCGCACGAGATAGAGCGTTGATGCGCCCTGTGTCAGCGCTTCTCGGTCACTCATGGGCAGATTGGAAAATGCCAGTCGGATCATGGTGCTGATCCCCGACTTGAAGTTTTCGTGCTGCGGCTTGAGTTTTTCGGCATACAGCTCGTTGACGGGCGCAAGGCTTGCCAGGCCTGGGTGCACGTCGTAGAGATTGCGTTTGCTCGATTTGCTGGTGAGGTTTTTACGGTGTAGCTGGTTGGCGAGATAAAAATTGATCACCGTGTCGCTAATCAGCCCACCTTTATTGTGCGGCGAAGAAAACACTTCCCGATGATTGTCGATGCCGGCGTCGAACAGCGTTTGCCTTGCCAGTTTCCGCCGACTGGCCGGTGCAGCGGTTATCGACTTCAGCGCACCCTCTAGTTCATTGGCATAAGTGCTGTAGTCATTCATTGCGGTTGTTGCGACTTGTTCCTCGGATAATACTGAGTCCGTACGGGGCGTAAGTTCATTGATGCGTGCCCAGTCCATTACACATTGCAGATTGAGTAGCTGATGCAGTGCTCTTTGGCTATCGCTGAGTGGTGCGAGCGCGGCAAATTTCATCACTTGGTCATAAGAAAGTCTCAGGGATAACCCAGGAGCGATCCTTTCAGTTAGAAGTACCGCCTTGCGCAACATGACCCATCCGGGTGAACTGATCAGCAGTGTCGGCGGGGTGACGACCAGAAACTCCGGGGATTGACCCGCTAGAACCAGATGCACTGCGAATAGTGCAGCGAATGGGGTCGCAAAGTTTATCTGTTCAAAATGACGCTTAAGACGAACGCGTGTCTGTGCCGAGGTCTCATGCACATGCCGCGATGCATAGCGTTCCTCACGATGGGTCTCGATCCGCTCTTGCGAACCCACGTCCAGATCAAGCACAACAGCGGCGAGCAGCAATCGGCTGCGCGTGATCTCGGTTATTGTCTTTCCCGAGTCATGGGTGTGCAGTGCGTCGAAACAGGTTTGCGCAAAACGCTGTGCCTCTTGCGTTTGCATCAAGTGTTCCCACGCCAGGCGCGGATCTTCCTGCACCAACGCGCCGCTCCACTTTTCGAGTAGCACATCGGTAAGATAATTGATCAAAGGTTCGGAATGCCGGCCCGAATCGGCCATCAGCTTTCGGACTTCCTGCAAGATCACCGGATATTGTTCTGGTTCGATAATCAGGGCGATGTCCTGTGTGTCATCGGAAATACCCCAGTAGTTGCCGAATTTTGGTGCTGTCGGCATGTTGAAGTTCAGGTGGTCGATCAGATTCGCGATGTCGGTTTGGTCTTGAGGCGTATCGATTTCCTGAAAGGCAAGCCAGTTGCGCAAGGGAATTATGGTGCTGGAGGAAATAATGCCGCCTGTTCGCCATGCCGTAGCGGACAGAAGTTCAATGTCTGCTCGCAAGGATTCGATTTCATAAACGTCATCGGTAATGATGGTGTAGTGAATGTAAATACCTGTAGAGCCGATTTTTTCAGAGGTCGCGTAAATTTCCCCATTGCTTAGAACCATAATGAAGTGGTCGGCAGGGAGCTTCAGGTCGTCAGTGAGGTTAATGAAGTCTGGATGTTTTGTTAGTGAGCGCAGAGATAATTTTCCGGCCAGGTGTTCACTGTCGAACCGGCTCTCGGATATCACCTCCGTGGCGAGTAGCATGAAGTCTTCGTCAACACGAAAGGTTTGCAGAAGGAAATTTCGGTTCTCCAGAGCCGCGGCAATGTTCAGGCGCTCTGTTTCATCGGCTGATGCAGGGGCGGTGGCAAAAAGGTTGCGGGTAATATCCATATTGATTTCTTCCAGTTTCGGGTTGATGTGAAACAGTTCTTGGCGAAGTTGAATTGACTGGTTGCGAAGTTATCGAAAATATAAAGCATGCTGCGCTTTTGTTTTTTCATTTCTGGTTTCGAGTTGTTATTAAAGGTTTCGAGGTATTTGTGGTATGCCGAAAGTGTTTAAAGTTGCTTCGCTGTAATTGTCGAGATTACTTTAAGTTGCTGGGTAATTGTCGAGGGTAATTTTGTTCGGTATGCGGGCATGAGGCACTATCTGGGTAATGCGGCGGGGACGTGCTTGTTCAATCGGGTTATGGCTTTGTTGCCGGCGGCGAGCGCGTTTTATCTGTTGTTGTCGTGAAACTTGAACGTCAAAAAATCGCAGCCAGAGACCGCTCCTGGGGGGCGCTCATTCAATCTGTCGAGCGGGCGCTCGCAGAATGGCGACCCATTCTGCGGCGAATCGATGACAATCGCCCGGCCAGCGAGCCGTGAGCAGTTGGCCGTCGCGCACTGTAAACCCCAGCTCCGGTGCCTCTGCGCTATCGCGTTTAGCAATGCGGGGGCCGCGCACAAAATCGGATTTTCGTGACAGCGCAGCGGTGACTTCCGCCTCTACCGTCTGCCCGTAAGTGCGGTAGTAGCGCCCCAGCCAAACTGCGGTTATCAGCCATGCCGGCAGTTCCATGGTCGTCGCCAGCAATGCGGTGACTTTACGTCCGAACAACACCGAATGTCCGGTGTCCGGGTCGAGTGTGCGGGCGAGCAAAAGCACGCCATGACACACCGCCGCCACTGGTTTTTGTGCCTTGAAAAACTGCAACGCGATGTGCCGGGCCGTTCCGGACTCCAGCAGGCTGCGCATCCCTTTGGCATGGCCGCCGGGGATCAGCAGGCCATCGAACTGAGCAGGGTCGACATCGGCATACGCCAGCGGCTGACGAAACGCCTGGCTTTCGATCATCTGCGCGTAACTGTGCAGATCAGCCTTGCGGGTCATCAGCATCGGATTCAGTGGCCCGAAGCCCATGCTCACCAACCGCGGATCGGCGTAGGCAGGCAAGCCTTCCGGTGTGGCAAAACAGACCTCGATGCCTGCGTTGCGCATTGCCTGCCACGGCACGCTGCTTTCAGTAGGGTCGTAATCGGCGGATGGCAACAGAATCAGAATCATCCAGGCAAGCTCCCGGGCCGGAATTGGCCAGTGAGCTAGAGAGTAGTTGGTTTGGCCGGCGCAGTCTGTGCGGCTGTCACGCCAGCGGGGGTAGTTTTGTTCAATACCTGTGGGCAGGGTGGCAGATAACTTGGGCACCTTGTTCCTCGTTTTGAAGCAGGTGTGCGATGAGTCTGATTGTTTCGATGGCGGCGTTTGCGCTGGTGGCGTCCATTACTCCGGGGCCGGTGAATATTGTCGCGTTGAGTTCGGGGGCGCAGTTTGGTTTTCGCGCCAGTCAACGGCATGTGGCCGGGGCGACGCTGGGTTTTGTGTTGTTGCTGGTGCTGATGGGGCTCGGCCTGCATGAGGTCCTCAAGCTGTGGCCGTCGCTGACCCGTGTGGTGCAACTGGCCGGGGTGGCGTTTCTGTTGTTCATGGCGTGGAAACTGGCGACCGATAATGGGCAGTTGAATACCGGGGAAGCAGGGCGCGCACCGTCGATGCTGTATGGCGCGGTGATGCAATGGCTCAACCCGAAAGCCTGGCTCGCCTGCGTGGCGGGGATGGGCGCGTTTGTCGCCGATGGCGAAGCGCGGCTGGTCTGGCAGTTTGCGGCGGTGTATCTGGTGATCTGTTATCTGTCGGTGGGTTGCTGGGTGTATGCCGGGACGTTTTTGCGCGGTTATCTGGGTAATCCGGCCGGGATGCGCTGGTTCAATCGGGCGATGGCGGGGTTGTTGGCGGTGAGTGCGGGGTATCTGTTGTTGCCCTGAACGGCAGATCGCATTACCTGTGGGAGCTGGCTTGCCAGCGAAGGGGGCGGCACATTCTGCATCTGTGTTGGCTGACACGACGCCATCGCGGGCAAGCCCGCTCCCACAGGGATTTATGGGGTTAGACGTGTGTGATCAGCCGCGATATTGGCCCGGCGTCATCGCCAGATGCTGTTTGAACGCCCGTTGGAAATGCGCCTGATCGGCAAAGCCGCATTCCAGCGCGACATCGGCAATCAACTGGCCGCCGCGCAAACGTTCGCGGGCGAACTGGATACGCTGGTTAACCAGAAACGCATGTGGCGTCATGCCGTAATGCTGTTTGAAGGCGCGGATCAGGTACGACGCTGACAGTTGCGCCGCCGCACAGATGTCATCGAGGCTCAGCATGTCGGTGCAGTGCTCGCGGATGAAGTCGGCGGCGCGTTCAAGCTTGAAGTTCGGTTCGCGCAACGGTTGCTCGGCAGGGTTCAGACGCAGTTGTAGATCGCTGAAAAACTCCACTGCCGCGCTGTGTTTGCACAGCACATCCTGTTGCTCGTCGACCAGTATTTCGTACAGCGCCGTCAGGTCGCGATACAGCTTCGCATCATGCAGATGCGTGGTCGAAAACCGCCGAAACTCCAGATCCGCACTGAACCCGAGCTGATGCTGCAAATCCGTCAGCCATGGCGTCTCGACGTACAGCATCAAGTACGACCACGGCTGATCATTGATCGGATTGCAGGCGTGCACATCAGCGGGATTCATCAGCACCACGGTGCCGGCCGTGACTTCAAACTTCGACTGCTCATGCACATAGATGCTGCGCCCGGCAGTGATCGCGCCGATGGAGAAATGCGCATGGGAATGGCGCGAGTAGCAGACCTCACGCCCATCGGCGATGGCCCGCGCCTCGATGAAGGGCAGGGCGTCGTCGCGCCAGAAGCGCGGAGTTTTTTCAGGGTTTCTGGCAGCAGCGTGTTTCATCGTTATTATTCCCGGCAGGCCAGGCTGGAGTGTATTAGCTCTGGCCGTCAAAGGCCCGTTTCAGTTGGGCAATGTCGAGTTTTTTCATGGTCAGCATGGCCTGCATCGCCCGTTGCGACTTGCTGGTATCCGGGTCTTTCATCATCTCCATGAACTCCACCGGCACGATCTGCCAGGACACACCGAACTTATCCTTGAGCCAGCCGCATTGCTGAGCTTCGACCGGGCCGTCGGCAGACAGGTTGCCCCAGAAATGGTCGACTTCTTCCTGATTCTGGCAATTGACCTGAAACGAAATCGCTTCGCTGAACTTGAACAGCGGCCCACCGTTGAGGCCAGTGAAAGTCTGGCCCTCGAGTTCGAAGCTGACGGTCATCACCGAGCCATCTTCGCGGCCATGAAATTCCTGGCCGACCTTGCTGTAGTGGGTCAGGGCAGTGATTTTTGAATGATCGAAGATCGAGCAGTAAAACTTCGCAGCCGCTTCGGCCTGATCGTCAAACCACAGGCAGGGTGTGAGTTTTTGAACGCGTTGCATGGCAGTCATCCTCGGCAGGTTAGACACGCAGGATTAACAGCGTAGCTGGCCTGCCAGCGATGAGGCCGGTAGCCGCGACATCAATGTTGCCTGACCCAATGCCATCGCTGGCAGGCCAGCTCCCACAATGACTGGCAGTGTTTGCAAAATCTGTGGTCACCCCAAAACCCAATGGGAGCTGGCCTGCCAGCGATGAGGCCGGTAACCGCGACATCAATGTTGCCTGACCCAATGCCATCGCTGGCAGGCCAGCTCCCACAATGATTGGCAGTGTTTGCAAAATCTGCGGTCACCCCAAAACCCTGTGGGAGCTGGCTTGCCAGCGATGAGGCCGGTAGCCGCGACATCAATGTTGCCTGACCCAATGCCATCGCTGGCAGGCCAGCTCCCACAATGACTGGCAGTGTTTGCAAAATCTGCGGTCACCCCAAAACCCTGTGGGAGCTGGCTTGCCAGCGATGAGGCCGGTAGCCGCGACATCAATGTTGCCTGACCCAGTGCCATCGCTGGCAGGCCAGCTCCCACAATGATTGGCAGTGTTTGCAAAATCTGCGGTCACCCCAAAACCCTGTGGGAGCTGGCTTGCCAGCGATGAGGCCGGTAGCCGCGACATCAATGTTGCCTGACCCAATGCCATCGCTGGCAGGCCAGCTCCCACAATGACTGGCAGTGTTTGCAAAATCTGTGGTCACCCCAAAACCCAATGGGAGCTGGCCTGCCAGCGATGAGGCCGGTAGCCGCGACATCAATGTTGCCTGACCCAATGCCATCGCTGGCAAGCCAGCTCCCACAATGATTGGCAGCGTTTGCAGAATCTGCGGTCACCCCAAAACCCTGTGGGAGCTGGCCTGCCAGCGATGAGGCCGGTAGCCGCGACATCAATGTTGCCTGACCCAGTGCCATCGCTGGCAGGCCAGCTCCCACAATGACTGGCAGTGTTTGCAAAATCTGTGGTCACCCCAAAACCCAATGGGAGCTGGCCTGCCAGCGATGAGGCCGGTAGCCGCGACATCAATGTTGCCTGACCCAATGTCATCGCTGGCAAGCCAGCTCCCACAATGATTGGCAGCGTTTGCAGAATCTGCGGTCACCCCAAAACCCTGTGGGAGCTGGCTTGCCAGCGATGAGGCCGGTAGCCGCGACATCAATGTTGCCTGACCCAATGTCATCGCTGGCAAGCCAGCTCCCACAATGACTGGCAGTGTTTGCAAAATCTGCGGTCACCCCAAAACCCTGTGTGAGCTGGCCTGCCAGCGATGAGGCCGGTAACCGCGACATCAATGTTGCCTGACCCAATGCCATCGCTGGCAGGCCAGCTCCCACAATGATTGGCAGCGTTTGCAAAATCTGCGGTCACCCCAAAACCCTGTGGGAGCTGGCTTGCCAGCGATGAGGCCGGTAGCCGCGACATCAATGTTGCCTGACCCAATGCCATCGCTGGCAAGCCAGCTCCCACAATGATTGGCAGCGTTTGCAGAATCTGCGGTCACCCCAAAACCCTGTGGGAGCTGGCTTGCCAGCGAAGGCGTCAGTACAGCCTGAATGTGTGTCGACTGAAACGACGCCATCGCGAGCAGGCTCACTCCCACAAGTGGTTGGTGGTGGGATTGGGCTGCTGGGTGTTCAGCCGCGAATAAACGCCAGCAAATCCGCGTTGATCGTCGGTGCCTCGGTCGTCGGCATCCCGTGCGGAAACCCCGGATACGACTTCAACGTGCCGTTCTGCAGCAGCTTCGCCGACAACGGCCCCGAGTTCGCGTAAGGCACAATCTGATCATCCTCACCGTGCATCACCAGCACCGGAATGCTGATGCGCTTCAAGTCTTCGGTGAAGTCAGTCTGCGAAAAAGCCACGATCCCGTCGTAATGCGCCTTGGCACTGCCAATCATGCCTTGGCGCCACCAATTGCCAATGTTCCCCTCCGAGGGCTTGGCTCCCGGCCGGTTGTAGCCATAAAACGGCCCGCTGGGTACATCGCGATAGAACTGCGCACGGTTGGCCGCAAGCTGTGCCTGCAAGTCATCGAACACCGATTTGGGCAGACCACCGGGGTTGCTCTCGGTCTTGACCATCAATGGCGGGACGGCGCTGATAATCGCCGCTTTCAATACGCGATCCTCACCATGCCGGGCGATGTAATGCACGACTTCGCCGCCCCCGGTCGAGTGCCCGACGTGCACGGCTTTCTTGATACCGAGATGTTCGACCACCGCCAGCACATCATCGGCGTAGTGATCCATGTCGTGACCGTCCCACACCTGGCTAGAACGTCCGTGACCCCGGCGATCATGCGCCACCACCCGAAAACCCTGCGCCAGAAAGAACAGCATCTGCGCATCCCAGTCGTCCGAACTGAGCGGCCAGCCATGGTGGAAGTGAATCACCGGGGCGCCTTTCGGTCCCCAGTCCTTGTAGAAGATTTCGACGCCATCTCTGGTTGTGACCAAACCCATGTTCGCTACTCCTGACCAATGTGGAGGGCGGCCCGCGATGCGTTCGCGGACCGGTTTCGCGCTGGCTCGTTTGCGAGCCGTTATCAACTGTAGGATTAAACGCGACATCCAGAGCGGCAATGCATGACCGGTGGTCGCAACATCAGGCTTTGCGCGCAAATTAGGCTTTGCTGAAAGGGATAAGCCGAGGCGCGCGTAGGCATTGATGGCCACAGCGACGCCCCTTCAGAACACCGTGAGTCTGAGGAAATCCCCCGATGCTGACCTTGAATATCAATGGCAAGGATCAGGAGCTCGATGTCCCGGCGGACATGCCGTTGCTCTGGGTCCTGCGCGATGTGGCGCACCTGACCGGTACCAAATTTGGCTGTGGCATGGCGCAGTGCGGTGCCTGCACCGTGCATGTCGATGGCGCACCGTTGCGCGCCTGTATCACCCCGGCCACGGCGGTGGCCCACGGGCAAAAAATCCTCACCATCGAAGGCTTGTCCACTGACGGTTCGCACCCGGTGCAGCAAGCCTGGGCCGAACTCGACGTAGTGCAGTGCGGTTATTGCCAGTCCGGGCAGATCATGTCCGCCGCTGCATTACTGGCGAAAATCCCCAAGCCCACCGACAGCGATATCGATCAGGCGCTGTCCGGCAATATCTGCCGCTGCGGCACCTACCCTAGAATCCGCGCGGCGGTCAAACGCGCCGCTGAAATCGGCTGAGCCCGCTCGGGAGGTATCTGATGAACAGTCCTGTATCGCGTCGCGGATTTCTCAAGGGCAGCGCCGTGTTGGGCGGCGGTCTGGTGGTGGCGTTCAACGTACCCGGTGCTCATCGTTTTGCCATGGCGGCGGAAAATGAAGGCAAGGTTTTTGCGCCTAATGCCTTCTTGCGGATTGCCGCTGACAACAGCGTCACCGTGCTGCTCGGCCATTCGGAAATGGGTCAGGGCATCTGGACCGGTTTGACCATGCTGATCGCTGAAGAGCTGGACGCCGACTGGTCGAAGATTCGCGTAGAACACTCGCCGGCTTCGGCGGCGGACTACGGCATGCCGGGGTTTGGCGGCATGCAGATTACCGGTGGTTCGACCTCGACCTGGATGGAGTTCGATCGCTATCGGTTGGCCGGTGGCACCGCGCGGCAGATGCTGGTTGAAGCAGCGGCCAAACGTTTCAATGTGCCGGTGTCGGCGATTCGCACCGAATCTGGCGTGGTGATCGCTGGCGACAACCGCGCCACTTACGGCGAACTGGCGGATGCCGCCGGACAACTGCCGGTGCCGGATCCGAAATCGATTGTCTTCAAGGAAGCCAAGGACTGGAAAGTCATCGGCAAACCGACCAAACGCCTTGATACGCCGGAGAAAATCACCGGTCGCGCCAAGTTCGGTATGGACGTGCAGTTTGAAGGCCTGATGACCGCGATGGTCGCCCGGCCTCCGGTGTTCGGCGCTACGGTCAAATCCTTTGAAGGTGCTGAAGCGCTTGCGGTTCCGGGCGTGCACAAAGTGGTGCAGGTGCCGTCCGGGGTCGCGGTAATCGCCGAGCATTACTGGGCGGCGAAGCTGGGTCGCGATGCATTGAAAGTCGATTGGGACTTGGGTGATCACGCTGATCTGAGCAGTGAAGGTTTGCTGGCGAGCTTTCGCAAACTGGCCGCAACACCGGGCACGTCAGCGGCTCAGGCGGGGGATGCGCCGGGCAGTTTCAGCAAAGCGGCGAAGAAGATTGATGTTGAGTACAGCGTGCCGTATCTGGCCCATGCTCCGATGGAACCGCTCAATTGCTCGGTGAAGATCAGCGCCGAGAAGTGCGAAATCTGGACTGGCACACAGTTCCAGACGCTCGATCAGATGGTCGCCGGCAAGATCACCGGGCTCAAACCGGAGCAGGTGCAGATACACACGGAATTCCTCGGTGGCGGTTTTGGTCGCAGGGCCAATCCGACGTCGGATTTTGTCGCCGAAGCGGTGCAAGTGGCGAAAGCGGCCGGCATGCCGGTAAAAACCGTGTGGTCGCGTGAAGACGATATCCGTGGCGGCTATTACCGTTCGATGTTCCTGCATCAGGCGCGCATTGGTTTGGGTGCCGATGGTTTACCTCTGGCCTGGCAACATGTGCTGGTCGGGCAATCGATCATGACCGGTACGCTGATGGAGGCGACCATGGTCAAGAACGGCATCGACCCGACCTCGGTCGAGGGCGTGGCCGACAGTCCTTACGTGAAAGGGCTGGCCAATCATCAGGTGGAACTGCATTCGCCGCAGACCGGGATCAACGTGTTGTGGCTGCGTTCGGTGGGGCATAGCCACACGGGGTTCGTCATGGAATCGCTGATCGATGAAATGGCTACAGCGGCGGGCAAGGACCCGGTGGAATATCGGCGAACGTTGCTCAAGGATCATCCGCGCCATCTCGGCGTGCTGAATCTGGCGGTAGAGAAGGCCAACTGGAAAGCGCCGCTGCCGGACGGACATGCGCTGGGTGTCGCGGTGCACGAATCATTCGGCAGTTACGTGGCACAGGTGGCTGAGGTGTCGCAGGACAATCTGCTGATTCGCGTGCATCGGGTGGTGTGTGCGGTGGACTGCGGGATTGCGGTCAATCCGCAGAGCATCGCCGCGCAGATGGAGTCGTGCATCACCTTCGGTCTGGGCATGGCGCTGCACAGCAAACTGACGATCAAGGACGGGATGGTCAGGCAGTCCAACTATCACGATTACCAGGTGCTGCGGCTCAATGAAATGCCGGTGGTCGAGGTGCACATCGTGCCCAGCACCGACAAGCCCGGCGGCATCGGCGAAGCGGGTGTGCCGCCAACCGCACCGGCAGTGGCCAACGCGGTGTTTGCCCTGACCGGGCAGCGCCTGCGCGAGCTGCCACTGCAACTGTCGGGGGTGTGAGATGAAACGACATCTGCTGTTGGGCACGGTTGTGCTGGTCGGCCTGGGCGTTTATGCCTCGGATCTGATTGCGGACGATCAGGAGGCGCTGAAAGCGTTCGGCACGGTGCAGAAAGTGTTCCAGAGTCCGCGCTGTCAGAACTGTCATATCGCCGGCGATTCGCCCTTGCAGTTCGACGCCGGCACGCCGCACGCGATGAACGTGGTGCGCGGAATGGACGGCAAGGGCGCCGCCGGTTTGCCTTGCGCGACCTGCCACGCGGAAAACAATCCGCCCGCCAGTTACGGCCCCCATGCGCCACCGGGTGCGCCGCACTGGAGCCTGCCGCCAGCGGCGCACAAAATGGCCTGGATTGGTCTGCCGCCTGACAAGCTCTGCGCGCTGATCAAGGATCGGTCGAGTAATGGCGACCGGGATTTCGCTGCGCTGATCAAACATGTCAGCGAGGACAAACTGGTGTTGTGGGGCTGGAATCCCGGGGCAGGGCGCTCGCCGGTACCGGTGCCGCACGATATTTTCGTCGAGCAGTTCAAGCTCTGGGCGGATGCCGGAGGGCCTTGTCCGGTGGCCGGGATCTGACCAGCGGAGGGCTTGAGGCGTAATGGAACGGGCGTGGTCTACTCTAAGGGGTAGACACCTCAATGGAGTGAACCATGCTGGCCCCTGAGAAACCTGTCAATGAACTGGCCCGCGTGAAAACCCTGCACGGGCTCAACGTCCTCGATACGGTCCCCGAAGAACGTTTCGACCGGCTGACACGGCTGGCACGCCGGGTATTTGGTGTGCCCATCGCATTGGTCAGTCTGGTGGATGCCGAGCGTCAGTGGTTCAAGTCATGCATGGGCCTCAGTGCCAGTGAAACCGGGCGTGATGTGTCGTTTTGCGGCCACGCGATCCTGGGTGACCAGATCCTGCACATCGGCGATGCGACGCTGGACGAGCGTTTTCATGACAATCCGCTGGTGATCGGCGATCCGCGGATTCGATTCTATGCCGGCTGCCCGCTCAAGGTCAGCGATGGCAGCAAGCTCGGCACGCTGTGCCTGATTGACACCAAACCGCGACACCTCGACGACGAAGAGCGCGAATTGCTGCGTGATCTGGCGCGCATGGCCGAGCAGGAATTGATGGCGGTGCAGATGGCGAGCATGGACGAGCTGACGCTGCTGTCCAATCGCCGTGGCTTCAAGGCACTTGCGCAACACGGGCTGGACGCCTGTGCGCGCCTGGAAAAACCGGCGACTCTGCTGTTTTTCGACCTCAATGATTTCAAACAGATCAACGATCTTTATGGGCATGCCGAGGGTGACAGCGCGCTGAAAACCTTCGCTGACGTGTTGCGCATTGCGTTTCGCGAGAGCGATGTGATCGGTCGATTGGGGGGTGATGAGTTTGTCGCGTTGCTGACCGGCTCAAGCCATGTGGAAACCACGGTGATCATGGCGCGGCTCAAGGAAATCCTCGATGAGCGCAATGCCACATTGGCTCGCGGCTATGACATTCGCTTCAGTGTCGGCCAAATCGAATACGACGCGCAGCGCCACGACACGGTTGACCGGCTGCTGGCGGACGCGGACGGCGCGATGTACGCGCACAAACAGGCGCTGAAACGACGCTGAAAGGGCTTGCCGCAAAAAACTGTGAGAGCTGGTTTGCCAGCGATAGCGGTGTGTCAGTCAGCAAATATTCTGAATGTACCGACGCCATCGCGGGCAAGCCCGGCTCCCACAGGTTTTGTGGTGTGAGCACAGCACCCAGCTTCGCCCCGGACATTGTAGGAGTGAGCTTGCTCGCGAAAGCGGTGGGTCAGTCAACAGATATTCTGAATGTACCGCCGCCATCGCGGGCAAGCCCGGCTCCCACAGGTTTTGTGTTGTAAGCACAGCATCCAGCAACGCCCCGGGCATTGTGGGAGCTGGCTTGCCAGCGATGGCGGTGTGTCAGTCAGCTGAGATTTTGAATGTGCCACCGCCATCGCGGGCAAGCCCGGCTCCCACAGGTTTTGTGGTGTGAGCACAGCATCCAGCAACGCCCCGGACATTGTGGGAGCTGGCTTGCCAGCGATGGCGGTGTGTCAGTCAGCTGAGATTTTGAATGTGCCACCGCCATCGCGGGCAAGCCCGGCTCCCACAGGTTTTGTGGTGTGAGCACAGCATTCAGCAACGCCCCGGACATTGTGGGAGCTGGCTTGCCAGCGATGGCGGTGTGTCAGTCAGCTGAGATTTTGAATGTGCCACCGCCATCGCGGGCAAGCCCGGCTCCCACAGGTTTCGTGGTATGAACACAGCATCCAGCAACGCCCCGGACATTGTGGGAGCTGGCTTGCCAGCGATGGCGGTGTGTCAGTCAGCTGAGATTTTGAATGTGCCACCGCCATCGCGGGCAAGCCCGGCTCCCACAGGTTTTGTGGTGTGAGCACAGCATCCAGCAACGCCCCGGACATTGTGGGAGCTGGCTTGCCAGCGATGGCGGTGTGTCAGTCAGCTGAGATTTTGAATGTGCCACCGCCATCGCGGGCAAGCCCGGCTCCCACAGGTTTTGTGGTGTGAGCACAGCATCCAGCAACGCCCCGGACATTGTGGGAGCTGGCTTGCCAGCGATGGCGGTGTGTCAGTCAGCTGAGATTTTGAATGTGCCACCGCCATCGCGGGCAAGCCCGGCTCCCACAGGTTTTGCGGTGTAAACACAGCATTCAGCTCCGGCCCGGATACTGTAGGAGTGAGCTTGCTCGCGAAAGCGGTGTGTCAGGCAACAAATATTCTGAATGTACCGACGCCATCGCGAGCAAGCCCGGCTCCCACAGTTTGGATGGTGTTGCAGGAATCGCAGGCATAAAAAACCCGCCAGACCGGCGGGTTTTTTGTGGCTGACCGAAGATTACTCTTCGATGTTGCCCATGGCGGTGGTGTTGAAGCCGCCGTCGACGTACATGATTTCACCGCTGATGCCCGACGCCAGGTCGGAGCACAGGAAGGCGCCGGCGTTGCCGACTTCGTCGATGGTGACGTTGCGACGCAGTGGGGTTTGCGCTTCGTTGGCGGCCAGCATTTTGCGGAAGTTCTTGATGCCCGAAGCTGCCAGGGTGCGGATCGGGCCAGCCGATACGCAGTTGACGCGGGTGCCGTCCGGGCCCAGGGAGCCGGCCAGGTAACGTACGCCAGCTTCCAGCGAAGCCTTGGCCATGCCCATTACGTTGTAATTCGGCATGGTGCGCTCGGCGCCCAGGTACGACAGGGTCAGCAGGCTGCCGTTGCGGCCTTTCATCATTTCGCGGCCGGCCTTGGCCAGAGCCACGAAGCTGTAGGCGCTGATGTCGTGAGCGATGCGGAAACCGTCACGGGTGGTGGCTTCGGTGAAGTCGCCGTCCAGTTGGTCGCCCGGGGCGAAGCCAACGGAGTGCACGATGCAGTCCAGGCCGTCCCACTTCTTGCTCAGTGCTTCGAAGACCTTGGCGATTTCATCATCGCTGGCCACGTCGCACGGGAAGCACAGCTCAGGGCTCGAACCCCAGCCTTGGGCGAACTCTTCAACACGACCTTTCAGCTTGTCGTTCTGATAAGTGAAGGCAAGCTCAGCGCCCTCGCGATGCATGGCGGCAGCGATGCCGGATGCGATGGACAGCTTGCTGGCGACACCGACGATCAGTACGCGCTTACCGGCGAGAAAACCCATGTGTTGCTCCTCTTTCAGGTTATTGCGCAGTGGCTGGTGCCAGAAAAGCGGCTTCCAGCAACTGCTGTGTATACGGATGTTTAGGGGCGGCAAAGATTTCTTGCGCGTCTCCCTGTTCGACCACTTGGCCATGCTTGACCACCATCAACTGGTGGCTTAGCGCTTTGACGACAGCCAGGTCATGGCTGATGAACAAATACGTCAGGTTGTACTTGGCTTGCAGTGAACGCAACAGCTCCACCACTTGCCGCTGCACCGTCCGGTCGAGCGCCGAAGTCGGCTCGTCCAGCAGGATCAGCGCCGGTTTGAGCACCAAAGCCCGGGCAATGGCGATACGCTGCCGTTGCCCACCGGAAAATTCGTGGGGGTAGCGGTGCCGGGTTTCCGGGTCCAGACCTACCTCCTTCAATGCCGCAATAATCGCCGCTTCCTGTTCAGTCGCGGTGCCCATCTTGTGAATCCGCAGGCCTTCGCCAACGATGTCGCTGACGCACATCCGTGGGCTCAGGCTGCCAAACGGGTCCTGAAACACCACCTGCATCTCCCGACGCAACGGGCGAACTTCGTTCTGCGTCAGGCAGTCTAGCTGCTTGCCTTCAAAACGGATCGCGCCTTTGCTGCCGATCAGCCGCAAAATCGCCAGACCCAGCGTGGATTTGCCGGAACCGCTTTCCCCCACGATCCCCAGAGTCTGACCCTGAGGCAGGCTGAAATTGATGCCGTCCACTGCCTTGACGTGATCCACCGTGCGTTTGAGCAGGCCTTTCTTGATCGGGAACCAGACTTTCAAGTCCTCGACCTCAAGCAACGGCGGCCCGATTTTATTGGTCGCCGGGCCTCCGCTGGGCTCCGCGCCGAGCAATTCCCGAGTGTACGGATGCTGCGGCGAACGGAACAGCTCTTCGCACGATGCCTGTTCGACGATGCAACCGCGCTGCATGACACATACGCGGTGCGCAATTCTTCGCACAAGGTTCAAATCGTGACTGATCAGTAACAACGACATGCCCAACCGGGCCTGCAATTCCTTGAGCAGATCGAGGATTTTCAGCTGAACGGTCACGTCCAGCGCGGTGGTCGGTTCGTCGGCAATCAGCAATTCCGGTTCGTTGGCCAGGGCCATGGCGATCATCACCCGCTGGCGTTGGCCACCGGACAATTCATGGGGCAGCGCCTTGAGGCGCTTGTGCGGCTCGGGAATGCCGACCATCTCCAGCAGTTCCAGCGTGCGTTTGGTCGCGACTTTGCCGGTCAGGCCCTTGTGGATGCCCAGCACCTCGTTGATCTGCTTCTCGATCGAGTGCAGCGGGTTGAGCGAGGTCATCGGCTCTTGAAAGATCATCGCGATGCGGTTGCCACGGATGTGGCGAATGGTTTTCTCGCTGAGCCCCAGCAGGTTCTGCCCGGAATACATGATGTTGCCGGCCGGATGCCGGGCCAGCGGGTAGGGCAGCAAGCGCAGGATCGAGTGCGCCGTCACCGATTTGCCTGAGCCGCTTTCGCCGACCAGCGCCAGCGTCTCGCCGCGCTTGATGTCGAAGCTCACGCCTTCAACGACCCGGTGCAGACGCTCGCCGAAACCGAATTCGACGGCGAGGTCGCGCACTTCGATCAGATTGTCCTGATTCATTTCACTTCCTCGGGTCGAAGGCATCGCGAGCGGACTCGCCGATAAACACCAGCAAACTCAACATCAGCGCCAACACGGCGAAGGCACTCATGCCCAGCCACGGCGCTTGCAGGTTGGATTTGCCCTGCGCCACCAGTTCACCCAGCGACGGACTGCCGGCTGGCAAGCCGAAGCCGAGGAAGTCCAAAGCGGTGAGGGTGCCGATAGCGCCAGTGAGGATGAACGGCATAAAGGTCATGGTCGAGACCATGGCGTTGGGCAGGATGTGGCGGAACATGATTGCGCCATTCTGCATGCCCAGCGCCCGCGCCGCGCGCACGTATTCAAGGTTGCGTCCACGGAGGAACTCGGCGCGCACCACGTCGACCAGACTCATCCACGAGAACAGCAGCATGATCCCCAGCAGCCACCAGAAATTCGGCTGGACGAAGCTGGCGAGAATGATCAGCAGGTACAACACCGGCAAGCCCGACCAGATCTCCAGAAAACGCTGGCCGGCCAGATCGACCCAGCCGCCATAGAAACCCTGAAGTGCGCCGGCGATCACGCCGATGATCGAGCTGGCCACGGTGAGTGTCAGCGCAAACAGCACCGAAATCCGGAAACCGTAAATCACCCGCGCCAGCACATCACGGCCCTGGTCGTCGGTGCCCAGCAGATTGTCCGCCGAGGGCGGGGCAGGGGCCGGGACTTTCAGGTCGTAGTTGATGCTTTGATAGTTGTAGGGAATCGGCGCCCACAGCACCCACGCATTCTTGGCTTCCAGCAGTTTGCGGATGTACGGACTCTTGTAGTTGGCCTCCAGCGGGAATTCACCGCCGAAGGTGGTTTCCGGGTAGCGCTTGATTGCCGGGAAATACCAACTGTTGTCGTAATGCACCACCAGCGGCTTGTCGTTGGCGATCAGTTCGGCGCCGAGGCTCAGGCCGAACAGGATCAGAAACAGCCACAGCGACCACCAGCCGCGCTTGTTGGCCTTGAACAGTTCGAAACGTCGTCGATTGAGCGGGGACAGGTTCATCTCAATGCTCCCGGCTTTCGAAGTCGATACGCGGATCGACCAGGGTGTAGGTGAGGTCGCCGATCAGTTTCACCACCAGCCCCAGCAGGGTAAAGATGAACAGGGTGCCGAACACCACCGGGTAATCGCGGTTGATCGCCGCTTCGAAACTCATCAGGCCGAGACCGTCGAGGGAGAAAATCACCTCGACCAGCAGTGAGCCGGTAAAGAAAATCCCGATGAATGCCGACGGGAACCCGGCAATCACCAACAGCATCGCGTTGCGGAACACATGGCCGTAAAGCACGCGATGCCGGGTCAGGCCCTTGGCCTTGGCGGTGACTACGTACTGTTTGTTGATTTCGTCGAGGAAGCTGTTTTTGGTCAGCAGGGTCATGGTCGCGAAGTTGCCGATCACTAGTGCGGTCACCGGCAGCGCCAGGTGCCAGAAGTAATCGAGGATCTTGCCGCCAAAACTCAGCTCATCGAAGTTGTTCGACGTCAGCCCGCGCAAGGGAAACCAGTCCAGATAACTGCCGCCGGCAAACACCACGATCAACAGAATTGCAAAGAGGAACGCCGGAATCGCATAGCCGACGATGATCGCCGAACTGGTCCAGACGTCGAAGTGACTGCCATGTCGCGTCGCCTTGGCGATCCCCAGCGGGATCGACACCAGGTACATGATCAGCGTGCTCCACAGCCCGAGGGAGATCGATACCGGCATCTTTTCCTTGATCAGGTCGATGACTTTGGCGTCGCGGAAGAAGCTGTCGCCGAAGTCCAGCGTGGCGTAGTTCTTGACCATGATCCACAGACGTTCCGGGGCCGACTTGTCGAACCCGTACATGTGCTCGATTTCCTTGATCAGCGCCGGGTCCAGACCTTGCGCACCCCGATAGGCGGAACCGGCCACCGACACTTCGGCACCGCCGCCGGCAATGCGGCTGGTGGCGCCTTCGAAGCCTTCGAGCTTGGCGATCATCTGTTCCACCGGCCCGCCGGGCGCGGCCTGAATGATCACGAAGTTGATCAGCAAAATGCCGAACAGGGTCGGGATGATCAGCAACAGTCGCCGAAAAATGTACGCCAGCATCTGATTACTCCGTTCCCGCAGGGTCGGCTTGCAGTTTGGTTTCGACTTCTATCGCCGGCTTCGCATCTGGTTTGATCCACCAGGTGTTAATGCCGATGTCGTACTTGGGGGAGACTTTCGGGTGACCGATGTGGTTCCAGTAAGCCACGCGCCAGGTTTTGATGTGCCAGTTGGGGATCACGTAATAACCCCATTGCAGCACGCGGTCGAGTGCGCGGGCATGGGCCACCAGACTCTTGCGCGAATCGGCGTTGATCAGGTTTTCCACCAGTTGATCGACGATCGGATCTTTCAGACCCATGGAGTTGCGGCTGCTGGCCTTGTCGGCGGCGGCGCTCATCCAGAACTCACGTTGCTCGTTACCCGGCGAGTTGGACTGCGGGAAGCTGCCGACGATCATGTCGAAGTCCCGCGAACGCACGCGGTTGATGTACTGCGAAACGTCTACGCGGCGAATCACCAGATCGATGCCGAGGTCAGCCAGATTGCGCTTGAACGGCAGCAGCACGCGTTCGAATTCGGTCTGCGCCAGCAGAAACTCGATGACCACCGGTTTGCCGGTGGTATCGACCATTTTGTCATCGACGATCTTCCAGCCGGCCTCTTGCAGCAGTTGATAAGCCTCGCGCTGCTGGGTGCGGATCATGCCGCTGGCGTCGGTCTTCTGATTGTCGAACGCTTCGCTGAAAACCTGCGCCGGCAGTTTGCTGCGGAACGGGTCGAGGATCGCCAGTTGATCGGCGTCGGGCAGGCCAGTGGCGGCCATTTCCGAGTTCTCGAAATAACTGCGGGTGCGCACGTAAGCGCCGTTGAACAGTTGCTTGTTGGTCCATTCGAAATCGAACAGCAGGCCCAACGCCTGACGCACCCGCACGTCCTGGAACACCGGGCGGCGCAGATTGAAGACGAAGCCCTGCATGCCGGTCGGGTTGCTGTTGGGGATCAATTCCTTAATCAGTCGACCTTCGGTAACCGCCGGGACGTTGTAGGCGTTGGCCCAGTTCTTCGCGGTCATTTCCAGCCAGTAGTCGAACTGCCCGGCCTTCAGCGCTTCGAGGGCGACGGTGTTGTCACGGTAGTAGTCGGTAGTCATCACGTCGAAGTTGTTGAAACCACGGTTGACCGGCAGGTCTTTGCCCCAGTAATCCTTGACGCGCTCGTAGCGCACCGAACGCCCGGCCTTCACCTGAGTGACTTTGTAGGGGCCGCTGCCCAGCGGAATTTCCAGGTTGCCTTTGGTGAAGTCGCGATCAGCCCACCAGTGTTTTGGCAGCACCGGCAACTGGCCGAGGATCAGCGGCAGCTCGCGATTGTTGTTGTGTTTGAACTTGAACAGCACGGTGAGCGGGTCTTCGGCGATGGCTTCGTCGACGTCGCTGTAGTAGCCGCGATACAGCGGCGAGCCTTCCTTGGTCAGGGTCTGGAAGCTGAACACCACGTCTTCGGCGCGCACCGGGTGACCGTCATTGAAACGTGCTTCCGGGCGCAGATAGAAACGCACCCACGAGTTGTCCGGGGCTTTTTCGATTTTGCCGGCAATCAGGCCATATTCGGTGAAGGGTTCATCGAGGCCGTGTTTGGTCAGGGTGTCGTAGATCTGCCCGACGTCGTCCGCCGGCACGCCTTTGCTGATGAACGGGTTGAGGCTGTCGAAGCCGCCGAACCCGGCCTGACGGAACACTCCGCCCTTCGGTGCATCGGGGTTCACGTAATCGAAATATTTGAAATTGGCCGGGTACTTCGGCGGCTCGTTGTACAGGGTCACGGCGTGTTGCGGGGCGGCAAAGGCCAGCCCGGCGAACATCAGACCGCTGGCCTGCACGAGCAGGGCGCGGATGGCTTTCATTGACCTTTCTCCGAAGATTTCAGCCACCACGCGCTCAGGCCCAGGGTGTAGGGCGGCGTGCTGACGAAGGCGAACCGGTTGCGGTAAGCCAGACGGTGATAATTGAGGTACCAGTTGGGAATGCTGTAGTGCTGCCACAGCAACACCCGGTCCAGCGCTTTGCCGGCGGCGACTTGTTCATCGCGGTTTTTCGCGGCGAGCAGTTGTTCGAGCAGGTGATCGACCACCGGATTGGCGATGCCCGCGTAATTCTTGCTGCCCTTGACCCCGACCTGACTGGAGTGGAAGTACTGCCATTGTTCCAGTCCGGGGCTGAGGCTCTGGTTGAGCGTCATCAGGATCATGTCGAAATCGAACTGGTCCAGACGTTGTTTGTACTGCGCGCGATCCACCGTGCGCAGCCGTGCGTCGATGCCGATGCTGTTGAGGCTTTCGATGTAGGGCTGGAGGATGCGTTCCAGATTCGGATTGACCAGCAGCAGCTCAAAGCTCAGCGGCTGGCCAGCGGCGTTTTGCAGGCGCTGACCATTGAGCTTCCAGCCTGCCTCGGCGAGCAGCGCCAGCGCCTTGCGCATGGTTTCCCGGGGGATGCCGCGTCCGTCAGTCTGCGGCAAGGTGAACGGCTCGGTGAACAGCCTGGCCGGGAGTTGATCCTTGTATGGTTTGAGCATCAGCCATTCATGCCCGACCGGCAGGCCGCTGGCGGAGAATTCGCTGTTGGGGTAGTAACTGGTCGTGCGTTTGTAGGCGTCGCTGAACAGCGCGCGGTTAGTCCACTCGAAGTCGAACATCAGGCCCATGGCTTCGCGCACTTTCACGTCGGCAAACGCCGGTCGCCGGGTGTTCATGAACAGCCCTTGGCTCTGGGTCGGGATCTGGTGCTGGATCTGCGCCTTGATCACGTCGCCACGGCGCACTGCCGGAAAGTTGTAGCCGTTGGCCCAGTTCTTCGCCTGATGCTCGATGTAGATATCGAATTCGCCGGCCTTGAATGCTTCGAAAGCCACGTCGCTGTCGCGGTAGAACTCGACTTCCATGCGATCGAAATTGTATTTGCCGCGATTGACCGGCAGGTCCTTGCCCCAATAGTCCTTGTCGCGTTCGAAGATCAACTGGCGTCCCGGCGTAACCGAGGTGATGCGGTACGGCCCGCTGCCCAGCGGCGGCTCGAAGGTGGTCGCCTTGAAGTCGCGGCCCTTCCAGTAATGCTGCGGCAGCACCGGCAACTCACCCAGGCGCAGGATCAGCAGCGGGTTACCGGAGCGTTTCATCACGAAACGAATGCGCTGCGGATTGAGGATATCGACTCGCGACACTTCCTGAAGGGCGGTGCGGTATAGCGGATGACCTTCCTTGAGCAGCAAACGATAGGAGAACGCCACGTCATAGGCGGTGATCGGCGTGCCGTCGTGGAAGCGTGCCTGCGGGCGCAGATTGAATACCACCCAGCTGCGATCTTCGCTGTATTCCACCGACTGAGCGATCAGGCCATAACTGGAGGCTGGTTCATCACCGGACGGCGAATACTGACCGGTGCCGACCATTAGCGGCTCGTTCAGCTCGTTGATGCCGTATTGCAGGAAATTCGGCGTGGTAACCGGGCTGGTGCCCTTGAAAGTGTACGGATTGAGCGTATCGAAGGTGCCAAACGCCATCACCCGCAACGTACCGCCCTTGGGCGCTTGCGGGTTGACCCAGTCGAAGTGGGTAAAACTGGCCGGATACTTGAGCGTGCCGAACTGCGCATAACCGTGGCTTTCGGTGATTGTCGCGCTTGCGGGTGAGCTCAAGGCCAGGCTGATCAGGAACAGGAGGAGGGGACGCTTCAAGTCAGATCCGATCCAGGCGGCTTGGGCTTTGTGGGCCGTACAGTAACAGCTTGTCTGGACAGGAAAAAGACAGGGGGTTAATGCGGGGTTAATCAGCGCGCAATGCTTGCCTGCTTTGCTCCGTGGCGAGGGGATTTATCCCCGATGGACTGCGCAGCGGTCCCCTTGGTTTTGAAGAACACAAAGGGACGCTTCGCGTCCCAACGGGGATAAATCCCCTCGCCACAGGAATTAGCCAGCCGAAAAAAAGCCCCTGAAATTCAGGGGCTCTTTCATCAATGCGGCTGATAAACCGTGAGCATCTGGCCAGGCTTCAGCGCTTTACTGGTGCCCGGGTTCCAGCGCTTGAGATGTTGCATCTCGACGTTGAAACGTTTGGCAACCATGTACAGCGAATCGCCTTGCTTGACCTTGTACTGGGTCTGCTGCTTCTTGCTTTCGACCTTGCCGCCAGCCTTGCTGTTGGATGCAACCACGGTGTTGATGCGGCCGTTGGATTTGCTTGCAGGGCTGCGTTTGGTGGTGTCGCGCATCACCAGGGTCTGACCGACCTTGAGGTTTTTGCCGGTCATCTTGTTCCAGCGCTGCAGATCCTTCACTTCGACCTTGTTGGCCTTGGCGATGGAACCGAGGTTGTCTCCGCGTTTCACCCGGTAAGCACGTTTGAGCTGCGCCACTTCGCTTGGGTCTGCACCTTCGAACACCGGTTTCAGCGAGCGCGGGCTGATCAGCTCTTCAGGACGCATGGTCTGCAGGCTGGCGGTCAGCAATTGCGCCTTGGACGTCGGCACCAGCAGATGCTGAGGGCCGTCGATGGTGGTGCGCTGCTTGAAGGCCGGGTTGAGCTGGAACAGCTCGTCTTCGTCGATGTTGGCCACCGCAGCAACCTTCGACAGGTCCATGCGCTGGTTGATCTCGACAACCTGGAAATACGGTTCGTTGGCAATCGGGTTGAGGTTGACGCCGTAAGCTTCAGGCGACAACACCACTTGTGACAGGGCCAGCAGCTTCGGCACGTAGGCCTGGGTTTCCGCCGGCAATGGCAGGTTCCAGTAATCCGTTGGCAAACCGAGTTTTTCGTTACGTTCGATGGCGCGGCTGACGGTGCCTTCACCGGCGTTATACGCCGCCAGGGCCAGCAGCCAGTCGCCGTTGAACATGTCGTGCAGGCGGGTCAGGTAATCCATCGCGGCGGTGGTCGAGGCGGTGATGTCGCGACGGCCATCATAGAAACGGGTCTGACGCAGGTTGAAGTAGCGTCCGGTGGAAGGAATGAATTGCCACAAGCCCACTGCATCGGCCCGGGAATAGGCCATTGGGTTGTAGGCGCTTTCAATCACTGGCAGCAGGGCCAGTTCCAGCGGCATGTTGCGCTCTTCGAGACGCTCGACGATGTAATGGATATAGAGGCTGCCACGTTCGCCGGCATTCTCGAGAAAGGAAGGATTGCTGGCGAACCACAGTCGCTGCTGCTCAATGCGCGGGTTGACACCCAGGCCGTCCTGAAGCTGGAAGCCCTGACGCATGCGTTCCCAGACATCCTGAGGTGCCTGCGGGCTCGCTTTTTCAGTCAGCCAGATCGGTTTCTGCTTGGCTCGTGCAGCGATGTTCGGCGTATGGCTCGCCTCAGGCTGCGGAGCATGGCTGGAACAGCCCGCCAGCGTGGCGGACACAGCCACCGCGATGGCTTGCGCCAGGCGGGTCAACGTGTCTGAATTGACGGACTTACGTATGGATGACGACATTGGCTGGAAGTAAGTTCCGGGCAAAAATGTCGGGCGATTCTAGAAAGCGTACCCCCATAGGTCAACCATTCAGAATTTTTGTACCAAGTGGTGACCGTGTTAGAACTTATCTTTCCATGCCCGCAGAGCCGCAAAAACCTCGCTCGGCGCCCGGTTTTGAGCGCCATTCCGTTCGTCCACTTTTTGTGTAACTAATGTTTCACCGGTGCGTAAAAACGGATTTGTGAGCTTTTCCAGGGCCAGGGTCGAGGGCAGCGTCATGACGCCTTTTTCCCGTTGCTGGGTGACTTTTTCCAGACGGGCGGCAATGTCGGCGTTACCCGGTTCTACCGCCACGGCGAATTTCAGGTTGCTCAACGTGTATTCATGCGTGCAGTAGACCAGCGTATCCTCGGGTAAAGCGGCGAGGCGGCTGAGCGATTCGTGCATCTGTTGCGGCGTGCCTTCGAACAGTCGACCGCAACCGGCGGCAAACAGGGTATCGCCGCAGAACAGCAAGCCGTGATGGTAGTAGGCGATGTGGCCCAGGGTGTGGCCGGGAACGGCATAGACGTCGAAGTCCCAGCCGAGCACGTTGACCTTGTCGTTGTCCTTGAGCGCCACGTCGCGCCCCGGGATGTTTTCGCTGGCCGGGCCATAGACCTTGGCCCGGGTCAGGCTTTTCAACGTTTCAACACCACCGACGTGGTCATGATGGTGGTGGGTGATCAGGATATCGCTCAGCGTCCACTCGGGATGCGCATCGAGCCAGGCCTGCACGGGCGCGGCATCGCCCGGATCGACTACGGCGCAGCGTTGAGTGCGGTGATCCTGTAACAACCAGATGTAGTTGTCGGTGAACGCGGGCAGGGCACTGATCTGTATCATCTTCGGATTCGCCAAGCGGAAAACATTGGCGCATCTTAGAGGTTCCTGAGGCTTTGGAGAATGCATGCGATGACTGATAAAGCGTTCGCTCAGGCCGACCCCGACTGGCTGGCGTTGATCAGTGCTGCCCGGGAATGGCTGTCCGGGCCCATCGGACAATTTTTGCTGGACGAAGAACGGCGTATGCTCGAAGACGAGTTGGGCCGGTTCTTTGGCGGCTATCTGGTGCATTACGGCCCGTCGGCGCAGACCCCGCCGTCAGCGCCGCAGGTGCAGCGTAATGTGCGCCTCGGTGCACCATTGCCGGGTGTCGAGATCGTCTGTGAAGAACAGGCCTGGCCGTTGAGCGAGCATGCCGCCGATGTGGTGGTGTTGCAGCATGGTCTGGATTTCTGCCTGTCGCCCCATGGCTTGCTGCGTGAAGCAGCGAGCAGTGTGCGGCCGGGCGGGCATCTGCTGATCGTCGGCATCAATCCGTGGAGCACTTGGGGTTTACGTCATGTATTCACCCATGACGCCATGCGTCAGGCCCGTTGTATCTCGCCGTCACGAGTCGCCGACTGGCTCAATCTGCTGGGGTTCGCGCTGGAGAAACGCCGCTTCGGATGCTATCGTCCGCCGCTCGCGTCGCCCAAGTGGCAGGCCCGTCTGGCCGGCTGGGAACGCAAGGCCGGTGACTGGCAGCTGTCGGGCGGAGGCTTCTATTTATTGGTGGCGCGCAAGATTGTGGTCGGGCTGCGCCCCGTGCGTCAGGAGCGCCGCGAGCCGATGGGCAAGCTGATTCCGCTGCCGATGGCCAAGGTCAACCGACGCCGCATCGAACCGTAAACCTTCATTTTCTGTGTGGCCGGGTGTGTCCCGGCCCGGGCCATCGTCGATCCGTGATCGGCGGGGCCGTGCATTTTTTCTGGATTGACTGGCATGACTGATAGCGTCGATAGCGTAGAACTGTTCACTGACGGCGCCTGCAAAGGTAATCCCGGCCCGGGCGGCTGGGGCGCGTTGCTGGTGTGCAAGGGCACCGAAAAGGAATTGTGGGGCGGCGAAGCCAATACCACCAACAACCGCATGGAACTGCTCGGCGCCATCCGTGGCCTCGAAGCCCTCAAGCGGCCTTGCGAAGTGCTGCTGGTGACTGACTCGCAATACGTGATGAAAGGCATCAACGAGTGGATGGTCAACTGGAAGAAACGCGGCTGGAAGACTGCCGCGAAAGAGCCGGTGAAAAACGCTGATCTTTGGAAAGAACTGGACGAACAGGTCAACCGCCACAAGGTCACGTGGAAGTGGGTGCGCGGGCACATTGGACATCATGGTAACGAGCGGGCTGACCAGCTCGCCAACCGTGGCGTCGACGAAATCCGTGGCTACAAGCAGGACTGATTCCTCTCATTTACGGCGGTGCGGCCTTCGCGAGCAAGCTCGCTCCCACATTTGGAATGCAGTTCCCTGTGGGAGCGAGCTTGCTCGCGAAGAACGATAACGCGGTCCTACAAGATCAAAATCGCTTCAGCCAATTGCTGATCGCTGAAAGCAGAGTCCTTCAATACCTCGCGAATCCGCACCAGCGCCGCCTCCATCCGCACCCCGCGAATCTCCCCGTGACTGGCCACAAACGCCGCCGCATCATCCTTCGCGGCCAGCACGATCTTGTCGTCCTTGAATGAACCACTGGTGCCTTTGCTGGAACTGAGCGTCAGGCTCATGGTGATGTCGGTACTCATGACAAAACTGGTGGCGCCGGCTTCGGTGGTCAGCAAGCAGGCGCCAATCAATAAAATGTGTGCAGTCTTCATGACGCGTTTTTATCCGTGAGAAACAAGCCGCGCACGCTAACAAGTGGCTTCCCGCCAGACTTTATGAAGATTGCTAATGATTGTTAAAAACTGCAGGAGTGCCGATCAAGCACCGATGGGCGACTCGCGCCATGAGCGTGTTAATATCGCCGCTTTTGCACGATTGACCCGTTGAGAGCTGAGCACTGATGGCCACCAGATCCGTTGTACTCGATACCGAAACCACCGGCATGCCGGTGACCGACGGCCACCGGATTGTCGAAATCGGTTGTGTCGAGCTGATCGGTCGGCGCCTGACGGGCCGGCATTTTCACGTTTACCTGCAACCGGATCGCGAGAGTGATGAAGGCGCCATCGGCGTCCACGGCATCACCAACGAATTCCTGGTCGGCAAGCCGCGTTTCAATGAAGTCGCCGACGAGTTCTTTGAGTTCATCAAAGGCGCGCAGCTGATCATCCATAACGCGGCGTTCGACGTTGGCTTCATCAACAACGAATTCGCCTTGATAGGCCAGCGTGATCGCGCCGACATCACGCAGCATTGCTCGATCCTCGACACCCTGATGATGGCCCGGGAACGTCACCCGGGCCAGCGCAACAGCCTCGATGCGTTGTGCAAACGTTATGGCGTCGACAACTCCGGCCGTGAACTGCACGGCGCATTGCTCGACTCGGAGATTCTCGCCGACGTCTACCTGACCATGACCGGTGGCCAGACCAGTCTGTCGCTGGCCGGTAACGCTTCCGACGGTAATGGCTCGGGTGATGGCTCAGATAATTCGGCCACGGAAATCCGTCGTCTGCCGGCTGATCGTGTGCCGGCGCGGATCATTCGGGCGACCGAGGAAGAGCTGGCAGCGCATCAGGTACGTCTGGAAATCATCGCCAAGTCGGCCGGCGCCCCGGCGTTGTGGACGCAGTTGCTCGAAGCCGAAGCTCAGGCGTAAGAAATATTTTGTGGCGAGGGAGCTTGCTCCCGCTCGGCTGCGCAGCAGTCGTATACGTTCGCCTGAAAGAAACGCCCGGGGCCGCTTTGCGCCCCAGCGGGAGCAAGCTCCCTCGCCACAAAAGCGGCTCGGCAAATTCCCCTCTAAACAGGTTTGGCGGTTTTCCATTGCGTGGAGCCAAGTGGCCACCCTCGCCACATCCGCTGCAACCCTCTACCCTGAGTTGATTGGCGGACCGAAATCCGCCGCCTCAGGACACTGAGCCCCATGTACAAAGATTTGAAGTTTCCGGTGTTGATCGTCCATCGCGACATCAAGGCCGACACGGTCGCCGGTGATCGTATCCGTGGCATCGCACGAGAGTTGGAGCAGGAAGGTTTCAGTATCGTTTCGGCCACTGACTACACCGAAGGGCGACTGGTGGCTTCAACCCATCATGGCTTGGCGTGCATGCTGATTGCCGCCGAGGACGCCAGCACCAACTCGCATCTGTTGCAGAACATGGCCGAACTGATCGGCCTGGCGCGGGTGCGGGCGCCGGATTTACCGATCTTTGCCTTGGGCGAGCAGGTCACGCTGGAAAATGCTCCGGCCGATGCCATGGCCGAACTCAATCAGTTGCGC
This sequence comes from Pseudomonas sp. McL0111, assembly GCF_052567255.1. Taxonomy (NCBI): domain Bacteria; kingdom Pseudomonadati; phylum Pseudomonadota; class Gammaproteobacteria; order Pseudomonadales; family Pseudomonadaceae; genus Pseudomonas; species Pseudomonas sp. McL0111. The sequence continues at coordinate 4,138,518 of NZ_CP199585.1, forward strand.
GGAATTCTTTATCTGTTCGAAGACACCGTGCCGTTCCTGGCGCGACAAGTCGCACGGGCGGCGCGCAAGTATCTCGATGGTCTTCTGCCACCGTTTTTCAAGGCGCTGGTGCAGCACACGGCCGACTCCAATTATTCCTGGCACACGCCGGGGCACGGCGGCGGTGTGGCGTATCACAAGAGTCCGGTGGGGCAGGCGTTTCACCAGTTTTTCGGTGAAAACACCCTGCGTTCGGACTTGTCGGTGTCAGTGCCGGAACTCGGTTCACTGCTCGATCACACCGGCCCGCTCGCCGAAGCCGAAGAGCGTGCTGCGCGCAATTTCGGCGCGGATCACACCTTTTTCGTGATCAATGGCACCTCGACCGCCAACAAGATCGTCTGGCACTCGATGGTGGGGCGTGATGATCTGGTGCTGGTTGATCGCAACTGCCACAAGTCGGTACTGCACGCGATCATCATGACCGGGGCGATCCCGCTGTATCTGTGTCCCGAACGCAACGAACTGGGGATCATCGGCCCGATCCCGCTGAGCGAGTTCAGCCGCGAATCGATCAAGGCCAAGATCGACGCCAGCCCGCTGACCAAGGGCCGTGAACCGAAAGTCAAACTGGCGGTGATCACCAATTCGACCTATGACGGCCTGTGCTACAACGCCGAGCTGATCAAGCAGAGCCTCGGCAACAGCGTCGAAGTCCTGCATTTCGACGAAGCGTGGTACGCCTACGCGGCGTTTCACGAATTCTTCGCCGGGCGCTACGGCATGGCCACCTCGCGCAGTGCCGACAGCCCGTTGGTGTTCACCACCCATTCCACCCACAAACTGCTCGCGGCGTTCAGTCAGGCGTCGATGATTCATGTGCAGGACGGTGGCGCGCGGCAACTGGATCGGGATCGTTTCAACGAAGCGTTCATGATGCATATCTCGACCTCGCCGCAGTACAGCATCATTGCGTCGCTGGATGTCGCGTCGGCGATGATGGAAGGCCCGGCCGGGCGTTCGCTGTTGCAGGAAACTTTTGATGAAGCGCTGAGCTTTCGCCGGGCGCTGGCCAATCTGCGCCAGCACATTGCCGCTGACGACTGGTGGTTTTCGATCTGGCAGCCACCGGGCGTCGAGGGCATCGATCGGGTGCAGACCGAAGACTGGCTGCTGCAACCTGATGCCGACTGGCATGGTTTCGGTGAAGTAAGCGACGACTACGTGCTGCTCGATCCGATCAAAGTCACGCTGGTGATGCCGGGGCTGAATGCCGGTGGCGCATTGAGCGACAAGGGCATTCCAGCGGCGGTGGTCAGCAAGTTTCTCTGGGAGCGGGGTCTGGTCGTCGAGAAGACTGGCCTGTATTCGTTCCTGGTGCTGTTTTCGATTGGTATCACCAAGGGCAAGTGGAGCACGCTACTCACCGAGTTGCTGGAATTCAAACGCAGTTACGACGCCAACGTCAGTCTCGCGACATGCCTGCCATGTGTCGCGCAGCAGGACGCGGCGCGATATCGCGGCATGGGCCTGCGCGATCTGTGCGATCAATTGCACGCCTGCTACCGCAGCAACGCCACCGCCAAACACCTCAAGCGCATGTACACCGTGCTGCCGGAAATCGCCATGAAGCCGGCCCACGCTTACGATCATCTGGTGCGTTGCGAAGTCGAGGCGGTGCCGATTGACGAGCTTGAGGGGCGTATTGCGGCGGTGATGCTGGTGCCGTATCCACCGGGGATTCCATTGATCATGCCCGGTGAGCGCTTCACTGAATCAACCCGCTCGATTATCGATTATTTGAAATTCGCCCGTACGTTCGATAGCAGCTTTCCCGGTTTTGTCGCCGATGTGCACGGACTGCAGCACGAAGATGAAGGCAATGGACGGCAATACACCGTTGATTGTGTCAAGGAATGAGGACTTTCCCGAGTATGCAACCGGTCATGAATCCGAAATACCCAGGGCTGTCGGTGCGGGTCGCCGATGAAGGTTTTGCGCCTTACATCTGGGGTAGCGATTTCAGTTTTGAAGTCGCCGCGTATGGCACGGCGCACATTGGTCAGCCGGTCGAGCAATGGCCGGTGACGCCTATCGTGCCGTACCGCAAGTGCTACGGCATCGATCCCGAGGAGTTCAGCAGCTTTCGCGATGCCGCTGACAGCGCGATCTTTATGGCCTATCTCGACGACGAGCCGGTCGGCCACCTGGTGATCAGCACCAACTGGAATGGCTTCGCGCATATCGATGAGCTGGCGGTACACGCACCCGCGCGGCGTCACGGCGTGGCCAAGGCGCTACTGGATGTCGCGCAATTCTGGAGCCGCAAGAAAAAACTGCCGGGCATCATGCTTGAAACCCAGAACAACAACCTCGGCGCCTGTCGGCTGTATGAGCGCTGTGGTTATCAGATTGGCGGTATCGACCATCTGCGCTATCGCGGGATTGATCCGAACACCGCCGAAGTGGCGTTGTTCTGGTATCGACTGTTCGATAATCCGCTGGAAAACCCCGTCAACTCGCCAGCATCGCCTCGGCTTGTTCCGTGATGATGCCCAGCAGGGTCTGAATCGCCGCTGACGGCGTTGCGTGCCTGAAAGTCAGCGCATACAGGCTGATCGGCACGGCGGGCGACAGCGGACACACATCCAGCCCTGCAGTCCGGGCGCCAAGGGCGGTGAACGGGTCGACGATGGCCAGACCTTCACCGGCCTCGACCATGCTGCGCATCATCTGGTGGGTTTGCACCCGGGTCTGGATGCTCGGGGCCGGGCGCAACGCTTGCAGTTTGTTTTCCAGCGCCGGGCTCAACGGGTCCTGACCTTCGAGGCCGACCATCGCCTGACCGGCCAGATCCGCTACGGAAATGTACTTTTGCTTCGGTTGCAGCCAGCCGTGAGGCGCCAGCAGTTGCAGCTTGCCGTGGGCCAGTGGCTGGCAATGAATGTCGGGATGTTCGGGGTCGTGCAGGCTCAGGCCCAGATCGCTTTCGCGCAGCAGCAGGCTACGGACGATGTCGCGAGTGGCGGCGCTGAGCAGACTGCAAGGCGCATCGGGCAGGCGCCGACGCAGGGCGGCAAGGCTTTGCGGCAACAGTTGTTGCGCCAGCGGCGGGGTGCCGATGATGCGCAGGGGCGGGGCGAGGTATTGTTTGAGGCTGCTGGCCAGACGCTGCACGGGTTTCAGCGCGTCATAGACATGAGCGATTTCGACTTGCAGCGCCCGTGCTTCAGGCGTCGATTGCAGACGCCCGCGCACGCTGGCGAACAGCATGAAACCCAACTGACTCTCGGCTTCACGCAAACGCTCTTCGACGTCGCTCACCGGTAACTGCAACCATTCGGCTGCGGTGCCCAGGTGACCGGTCTGCAAGAGCGCCTGAATCACTTCTATATGACGTAAACGCATGCGTGAAGTCCATGTTCAGCAGGTGGGGTCAGTGGCTGAATCCTACCCCAAGTCTGCGCATATGACTTCTGCTCATAACGCGCAGTTATGAAGCAATCATTGGCTCGGGTTCGCGAGTCAGGGTGATGCCCGATTGAACCAGCATGAATTCGGTGTCGCTGACCTTGTTGATGCGATCGCCAATGGCCAGTTTGTAGGTGGTGACAGGCTCCGAGCCAGTAGAACCGTCTGCCGACGGGGTGGATTCCTGGAATTCATGCACGGAATAAACGCGGCCTTCCGCATCTCTTGCATGGAACTGACCGACGAGTACTGCTGCCATCTGCTTAGAACCTCTGGAGATAAAACGCTTGATTTGCGGCTTTGTAGACCGCCAGCAAGCGCCGTAAGTTTTCCTACAGGAAAAAAATAATCGAGACGCGGGAATTTCCCTCGTCCTCTGGTCGAACCGTCGCCGGATCATCTATAACTACTGGCTCTTCCCACGGACAGTCGAGAGTCTTCCATGAGCAATGTCTACAACGTCGCCGTAGTGGTCGGTAGTTTGCGCAAAGCTTCGATCAACCGCAAAGTCGCCTTGGCGCTGGCAGAGCTGGCACCAGCGAATCTCAAGTTGAAGATTGTCGAAATTGGCGATCTGCCACTGTACAACGAAGACATCGACGGCGATTCACCGCCCGCAGCCTACAGCACTTTCCGTCAGGAAGTTGGCTCATCCGACGCGGTGCTGTTTGTGACCCCTGAGTACAACCGCTCGGTTCCGGCGCCATTGAAGAACGCCATCGACGTCGGATCACGGCCTTATGGCAAGAGCGTGTGGGGCGGCAAGCCCGGTGCGGTGATCAGCGTTTCACCAGGAGCCATCGGTGGTTTTGGCGCGAATCAGCATCTGCGCCAGTCGTTTGTGTTTCTCAATGTGCCGTGCATGCAGCAGCCGGAGGCGTATCTGGGCGGCGCGGGGACGGCATTCGATGAATCAGGCAAGTTGAGCGAGTCGGTGAAACCTTTTCTGCAAAGTTTTATCAATGCGTATGGGCAGTTTGTAGAGCAACACAAGAAATAACCTCACTTGCTAAACCCTGTGGCGAGGGGATTTATCCCCGTTCGGCTGCGCAGCAGTCGTCAAATCTGTGATTTCGGTATGACTATCGATCGCAGGGGGTCGCTTCGCAACCCAACGGGGATAAATCCCCTCGCCACAAGTAGGCTGCACTTCCAGAAATATTGAACAAGGCTGTTGCGGATGCTTGCTGCGTCATTGATTTTCCTGCTGACCATTACCCTTGTCATCTGGCAACCCAAAGGCCTCGGAGTCGGTTGGAGTGCGGTATTCGGCGCGATACTGGCGTTGATTTTCGGCGTGGTTCACCTCACCGATATCCCGCTGGTATGGCAGATCATCTGGAACGCCACCGGCACCTTTGTCGCGTTGATCATCATCAGTCTGTTGCTCGACGAAGCCGGGTTTTTCGCCTGGGCAGCCCTGCATGTGGCGCGTTGGGGGCGGGGCAGTGGGCGGCGATTATTCGCCTTCATGGTGCTGCTTGGCGCACTGGTGTCGGCGCTGTTCGCCAATGACGGCGCGGCGCTGATACTCACGCCCATCGTCATTTCCATGCTGCTGGCGCTGCGTTTTTCGAAGACCGCGACACTGGCGTTCGTCATGGGTGCGGGGTTTATCGCCGACACCGCGAGCCTGCCGCTGGTGGTGTCGAACCTGGTCAATATTGTCTCGGCAGACTTCTTTCATATCGGCTTCAACCGCTATGCGGCGGTGATGGTGCCGGTCAACTTCGTCAGCGTTGCGGCGACGCTCGTGGTGTTGATGTGGTTTTTTCGTCGCGACATTCCCAAGACTTACGACCCGGAACAGCTTGAGTTGCCAGCAACCGCGATCCACGACAAAGCCACGTTCTACGCCGGTTGGGTGGTGCTGCTGATTTTGCTGGCCGGGTGTTTTGCCCTTGAACCGCTGGGCATTCCGATCAGCGCGATTTCCGCGGTGTGCGCAGCGCTGTTGCTGGGCATCGCCGCCCGTGGGCACAAGATATCCACGCGCAAGGTGCTCAAGGAGGCACCGTGGCAGATCGTGATTTTCTCGCTGGGCATGTATCTGGTGGTTTATGGCCTGCGCAACGCCGGGCTGACCGGGTATCTCGCCAGCTGGCTCGACGTGTTCGCCGGGTACGGCGTGTGGGGCGCGGCGTTGGGCACCGGGCTGCTGACGGCTTTGTTGTCGTCGATCATGAACAACTTGCCGACGGTGTTGATCGGGTTGCTGTCGATTGATGCCAGTCAGGCGAGTGGGGTGGTCAAGGAGGCAATGATCTACGCCAACGTGATCGGCAGCGACCTGGGGCCGAAGATTACGCCGATTGGCAGTCTGGCGACGTTGTTGTGGCTGCATGTGCTGGAGCGCAAGGGGATTCGGATTGGTTGGGGGTATTACTTCAAGGTCGGGATTGTGCTGACGGTGCCGGTGTTGCTGGTGACATTGGCGGCTTTGGCTTTGCGGTTATCCCTTTAGCTGTGTCGGCCCCAATCGCTAGCAGGCTAGCTCCCACAGGTTTCAGGTGCACGCATAACCTGTGGGAGCTAGCCTGCTAGCGATTGGGCCAGTCCTGGCAAAGCACAACTCAGGCTTGGCCGGGGACATTCGGCCAAAGATCCGATACCAGAAACAACCGCTCAGCCTCTTCCCAATCCCCTCGGGCATTCTCGATCAAGCGCACCAATAACTGCGCCGGGGCCAAGGGTTGCAGATCGTCCAGCCACATCTGCAGATGTTCCTCGCTCCAGACCTGATCCACCGGGTAATGCGCCGGCGCCAGCCACGCATGACGGGGCAGGGGCTGCCAGCGTCCGGCCGGTCGCTGCGCAACGAACGCCTGCCAGTCCTTCTGATGCAACCAACTGCCGCGCAAATGCTGCGGGTGCGCTCCGTTCGGCGATTCAGACTGCCCCGGCCACGGATACAACAGATAGCCGCCGAGCCACAAATGCGCATTGAACGCCCCGACATCCAGCGCCGCCAGCGCTTCGCGGCTTTCCGGGCGGGCGGAGATCGGCAGTTGGTGTTCGCTCAGATGCGCCAGTTTGCGATCCAGTCGATCATGGCAACCCGGCCCCAGCCACTGCGACGAATCACTGCCGTCGCCATCCTGCGGCCCGAGGTAGAGCTTGATCGCCAGTTCCAGGTGATGCACGCCATCGCGGTCACGCAGCAGCATGTCCAGTTCGCCGAGGGTGTGACCTTCGCGACGGATCGGCAGGTTGGCGGCGATCAACTGGATGCCCGGCGCATGTTGCACTGCGAACTGCCACAGCCGCTCGTAATACAAGCCCAGGCGCCGGGTGCGTGCCTGCGACAGCCAATGCAGCAAGCCATAGCTGTCGCGGTCGAGTTCTCGCAGCCACTGCTCCAGCCGTTCGGGATCGCCGACCCAGTCACTGCCGGCCAGCGGATGGCGCTGCGGCCAAGGGGTTGTGGCCAACATGGGCGGGGCGAGGATCACCCACGCCAGATCGCGCACTTCCGGATGGCGTAATTGGTGGGGCAACTGGAGCAAACCGGGAAATAGGATCATCTTGCGAGCATAGCCTTAAACCCGGGCACACCCTTGAGGCTGAAAGGATTTTGTCTATCTGGCGCTTTCGCCCATAATCGGGTTTTTCGCGTTTTCGATTGTCCGCAGAGGTCCCATGGAGCAATTTCGTAATATCGGCATCATCGGTCGCCTGGGCAGTTCGCAGGTGCTGGATACCGTCCGCCGACTGAAACGGTTTCTGCTCGATCGTCACCTGCATGTGATCCTCGAAGACACCATCGCCGAAGTCCTGCCGGGCCACGGCTTGCAGACCTCGTCGCGCAAGATGCTTGGCGAAGTCTGCGACATGGTCATCGTCGTTGGCGGGGACGGCAGCCTGCTCGGCGCGGCCCGTGCACTGGCGAAACACAATATTCCGGTGCTCGGCATCAACCGTGGCAGCCTCGGGTTCCTCACTGACATTCGCCCGGATGAGCTGGAAGTCGAAGTCGCCAAAGTGCTCGACGGCCACTATCTGGTGGAAAACCGCTTCCTGCTGCAAGCCGAAGTTCGCCGGCACGCCGAGGCCATCGGCCAGGGCGACGCGCTGAATGACGTGGTTTTGCACCCCGGCAAATCGACGCGGATGATCGAATTCGAGCTGTACATCGACGGCCAGTTTGTTTGCAGCCAGAAGGCCGACGGCCTGATCGTCGCCACGCCGACCGGTTCCACCGCGTATGCGCTGTCCGCTGGCGGGCCGATCATGCATCCCAAGCTCGACGCCATTGTGATCGTGCCGATGTATCCCCATATGTTGTCCAGCAGACCAATCGTGGTCGATGGCAACAGCGAGCTGAAAATCGTCGTGTCGAAGAATATGCAGATCTACCCGCAGGTCTCCTGCGACGGGCAGAACCATTTCACCTGCGCGCCGGGTGACACCATCACCGTCAGCAAGAAAGCGCAGAAGCTGCGGCTGATTCATCCGCTCGACCACAACTACTACGAAGTCTGCCGCACCAAGCTCGGCTGGGGCAGCAAGTTGGGTGGTGGAGGCGACTGATGCTCGATCCTGCGCGCAGTTATGACCTGATCGGTGATGTGCACGGATGCGCACTCACGCTGGAACACTTGCTTGACCGTCTCGGTTATCACAAGCAGGGCGGCGTCTGGCGGCATCCTTCGCGCATGGCCGTGTTCGTCGGCGACATCATTGACCGTGGCCCGCGAATTCGCGAGGCACTGCACATCGTTCACGACATGGTCGAGGCCGGTCAGGCGTTGTGCATCATGGGCAACCACGAATTCAACGCACTCGGCTGGGGCACGCCGGCGCCACCGGGCAGCGGCAAGCAGTTCGTGCGCGAACACACGCCGCGCCACGCCCGTCTGCTGCATGAAACCCTGACCCAGTTCGAAGGCCATCCCGCCGACTGGCACGATTTCCAGCGCTGGTTCTATGACCTGCCGCTGTTTGTCGATGCCGGGCGTTTCCGCGTGGTGCATGCCTGCTGGGATGCCGGCCTGATCGAACCGTTGCGGGCGCTGTTCCCCAATGGCTGCATCGACGAGCATTTCCTCCAGGCCTCGGCTGTCCCCGAGAGTTTCGCCTGCACGGTGTTCGATCGCCTGCTGCGCGGCACCGACATGCGCTTGCCGGACGGTCTGACCATGACCAGCGGCGACGGTCTGGTGCGTTCGTTCTTCCGTACCAAGTTCTGGGAAGACGATCCGAAAACCTATGGCGACATCGTCTTCCAGCCCGATGCACTGCCGGAACCGGTGGCGCAGAAGCCGCTGACTTCCAGCGAAAAAAATACCCTGCTGCGCTATGGCGTTGATGAACCGTTGCTGTTCGTCGGCCACTACTGGCGCAGCGGCAAACCGGCGCCGATCCGCCCGAACCTCGCGTGCCTGGATTACAGCGCGGTGCTCTACGGCAAATTGGTCGCCTATCGTCTGGATCAGGAAACCCGCCTCGATCCGCATAAATTTGTCTGGGTCGATGTTGAACGGCCAGAGGTTCTGCAATGAGTTCCGTCGTGGTACTGCGGCTGCCGTTGGCGGCCGATCTGAGTGGTTTCGTCAAACTGCTGCAACGCATGCAAGTGCCGCATCGCGTCAGCGAAGAGGCCGGCGAGCAAGTGCTGTGGGCGCCTTATGAGATCAGCGAAGACGTGCGCTCGCTCTACGAACGCTTTCCGGCGGGCGATCCCGAGCAGCAACTGGATATTCCGGTGGCGCCGACCTTTCAGCGCCCGGGTTTTGTCGAACAACTGAAATACGCCAAGGCCACCGGATTCATTCTGCTGCTGAGCCTGTTGGTCGGCGGGCTGACGTTCCTCGGCGACAACCTCGACACGATGCGCTGGCTGACCTTCCTCGACTTCCGCGTAGTCGGTGAGTACATCCACTTTGTGCCGCTGGGCGACAGTCTGGCGGCGGGGCAGTGGTGGCGGTTGTTCACGCCGATGCTGATCCACTTCGGCATCCTGCACCTGGCCATGAACGGCATGTGGTACTGGGAACTGGGGCGGCGCATCGAGTCGCGTCAGGGCAGCGTCAATCTGATCGGACTGACGCTGTTGTTCAGCCTGGTGTCGAACTACGCGCAGTATTATTTCAGCGGCGCGACGCTGTTCGGCGGCTTGTCCGGCGTGCTTTACGGCTTGCTCGGGCATTGCTGGATCTTCCAGATGCTGGCGCCGAACCCGGCCTATCGCCTGCCGCGTGGCGTGCTGGTGATGATGCTGGTCTGGTTATTGCTGTGCCTGTCCGGCCTGGTGTCGATGATCGGCTTCGGCGAAATCGCCAACGCCGCCCACGTCGGCGGGTTACTCATCGGATGCTTCACCGGTTTGTTGGGTGGTTTGTATAACCGCCGTAAACTCGCCGTTTAAATTTTTGTGTGAATAAAGAGCGCGGAGACCCTGATGTCCTCTTTTAACGAAATGATCAAGAACATCACCCCGGATATCTACGAGAGCCTGAAACTGGCCGTGGAAATCGGTAAATGGTCGGACGGTGGCAAGCTCACCGCCGAACAGCGCGAGCTGTCGCTGCAAGCGATGATCGCCTGGGAGATCCAGAATCTGCCCGAAGAAGAGCGCACCGGTTACATGGGGCCTCAAGAGTGTGCGTCGAAGTCGATCGAAGTGCCGAACATCCTGTTCAAGTCGGATGCCATCCATTGATCGAGATTGGCCGCGGTGCAATCAGCAAAATGTCGGCGCGCCTGGACGGGCCGAACGTGCAATACGCGTTTCGTCTGGATGACGTCGAGGTGCCGGTCAATCCGTTGATCGGCACCACGCTGCGTCTGGAATATCTGGGGGCGATCCACTGCACCCATTGCGGGCGCAAGACCAAAACCAGTTTCAGTCAGGGTTATTGCTACCCGTGCATGACTAAGCTGGCGCAGTGCGATATCTGCATCATGAGTCCGGAGCGTTGCCATTTCGACGCCGGCACCTGCCGTGATCCGGTGTGGGGCGAGCAGTTCTGCATGACCGATCATGTGGTCTATCTGGCTAACTCGTCAGGGGTCAAGGTCGGCATCACTCGTGCCACGCAATTGCCGACACGCTGGCTCGATCAGGGTGCCAGTCAGGCATTGCCGATCATGCGCGTGTCGACGCGCCAGCAGTCAGGCTTCGTTGAAGACCTGTTCCGCAGTCAGGTGGCGGACAAGACCAACTGGCGTGCGCTGCTCAAGGGCGATGCGGTGTCTGTGGATCTGGCGCAGGTGCGCGATCAGTTGTTCGACAGTTGCGGCGAAGGCCTGCAAACCCTGCAACAGCGATTCGGCCTACAGGCAATTCAGAAAATTACCGATGTAGAACCGCTGGAGATCCGATATCCAGTCGAGCAATACCCGGCCAAAATCGTCAGCTTCAACCTGGACAAGAACCCGATTGCCGAAGGCACGCTGCTGGGGATCAAAGGTCAGTACCTGATCTTCGACACCGGCGTGATCAACATTCGTAAGTACACGGCTTATCAGCTCGCCGTGCATCAATAAGGACTCCAGCATGCGCACCGAACAACCGAAGATGATTTACCTGAAGGACTATCAGGCGCCCGAGTACCTGATCGACGAAACACACCTGACCTTCGAGTTGTTCGAGGACCACAGTCTGGTTCACGCGCAACTGGTGATGCGCCGCAACCCGGCGCGTGGCCCGGGCCTGCCGCCGCTGGTGCTCGACGGCCAGCAGCTGGAATTGTTGTCGGTGACCCTGGCTGACCAGGAGCTGAGCGCCGACGACTATCAAGTCACTGAAAACCACCTGACCCTGCAACCGACCGCTGAAACCTTCACGGTCGATACCAGTGTCAAGATCCACCCGGAAACCAACACCGCGCTGGAAGGCTTGTACAAGTCCGGCACGATGTTCTGCACCCAGTGCGAGGCCGAAGGTTTCCGCAAGATCACCTATTACCTCGACCGCCCGGACGTGATGAGCAAGTTCACCACCACCGTGGTCGCCGAGCAGCACAGCTATCCGGTGTTGCTGTCCAACGGCAACCCGATTGCCTCGGGTCCTGGCGAAGATGGCCGGCACTGGGCGACCTGGGAAGATCCGTTCATGAAACCGGCGTACCTGTTCGCGCTGGTGGCCGGTGATCTGTGGTGCGTCGAAGACACCTTCACCACCATGACCGAGCGCACCGTGGCGCTGCGCATCTATGTCGAGCCGGAAAACATCGACAAGTGCCAGCACGCGATGAACAGCTTGAAGAAGTCCATGCGTTGGGACGAAGAGGTCTACGGTCGCGAGTACGATCTGGACATCTTCATGATCGTCGCCGTGAACGACTTCAACATGGGCGCGATGGAGAACAAGGGCCTCAACATCTTCAACTCCAGCGCCGTGCTGGCCCGCGCCGAAACCGCTACCGATGCTGCACACCAGCGCGTCGAGGCGATCGTCGCCCACGAATACTTTCACAACTGGTCGGGCAACCGCGTGACCTGCCGCGACTGGTTCCAGTTGTCGCTCAAGGAAGGCTTCACCGTGTTCCGCGACTCGGGCTTCTCCGCCGACATGAACTCGGCCACGGTCAAGCGCATTCAGGACGTTGCCTATCTGCGAACCCACCAGTTCGCCGAAGATGCCGGCCCGATGGCTCACGCCGTGCGCCCGGACAGCTTCATCGAGATTTCCAACTTCTACACCTTGACCGTGTACGAAAAGGGCTCGGAAGTGGTCGGCATGATCCACACCTTGCTCGGCGCCGAAGGCTTCCGCAAGGGCAGCGATCTGTACTTCGACCGCCACGACGGCCAGGCCGTGACCTGCGACGATTTCATCAAGGCCATGGAAGATGCCAATGGCGTTGACCTGACCCAGTTCAAGCGCTGGTACAGCCAGGCCGGTACGCCGCGTCTGGCGGTGAGCGAGTCCTACGACGCCGCGGCGAAAACCTACAGCCTGACGCTCCGTCAAAGCTGCCCGGAAACCCCGGACAAGGTCGAAAAACTGCCGTTCGTGATCCCGGTCGAACTGGGCCTGCTGGACAGTAAAGGCAACGAGATTGCCCTGCGTCTGGCTGGCGAGGCGACCGCCCAAGGCACGACGCGAGTGATTTCGGTCACCGAAGCCGAGCAGACTTTCACCTTCGTCGACATTGCCGAACAACCGCTGCCATCGCTGCTGCGCGGCTTCTCGGCGCCGGTGAAACTGAGCTTCCCGTACAACCGCGATCAGTTGATGTTCCTGATGCAACACGACAGCGACGGTTTCAACCGCTGGGACGCCGGTCAGCAACTGTCGGTGCAGGTGCTGCAAGAGCTGGTTGCCCAGCAGCAGAAGGGTGAGGCGCTGGTGCTCGATCCACGTCTGGTTTCGGCATTGCGTACGGTGCTGACGGATGAAACGCTGGATCAGGCAATGGTCGCGGAAATGCTCTCGCTGCCAAGCGAAGCGTACCTGACCGAAATCAGCGAAGTGGCTGACGTCGAAGCGATCCACATCGCTCGCGAATTTGCTCGCAAGCAGTTGGCGGATAACCTGTTCGAAGCGCTGTGGCTGCGTTATCAGGCCAACCGCGATCTGTCGAAGAAAACCCCGTATGTGGCCGAGGCCGAGCATTTCGCCCGCCGTGCGCTGCAAAACATCGCGCTGTCGTACCTGATGCTCAGCGGCAAACCTGAAGTTCTGGCGGCAACGCTTGAACAGTTCGAAAACAGCGACAACATGACCGAGCGCCTGACCGCGCTGGCGGTACTGGTCAACTCGCCGTTCGAAGAACAGAAAGCGCTGGCGCTGGCGAGTTTCGCCGAGCACTTCAAGGACAATCCGCTGGTCATGGATCAGTGGTTCAGTGTGCAGGCCGGCAGCACGTTGCCGGGCGGGCTGGAACGTACCAAGGCGCTGATGCAGCACCCGGCGTTCAACATCAAGAATCCAAACAAGGTGCGGGCATTGGTCGGCGCGTTTGCCGGGCAGAACCTGATCAACTTCCACGCGGCTGATGGTTCCGGGTATCGCTTCCTGGCGGATCTGGTGATCGAGTTGAATGGCTTCAACCCGCAGATCGCTTCGCGTCAATTGGCGCCACTGACTCGCTGGCGCAAATACGACAGCGCACGTCAGGCGCTGATGAAAGCAGAGCTGGAGCGGATTCTCGCTTCGGGTCAGCTGTCGAGTGACGTGTACGAAGTGGTCAGCAAAAGCCTGGCTTAAGCTGGATTAACACTGCTTAAAACTGTGGGAGCGAGCTTGCTCGCGAATTGGGAGTATCAGACGACAAAGATGTCGTTTGGACTACCGCTTTCGCGAGCAAGCTCGCTCCCACAGTGGTTTAGTGTTACGTCAATTACTTCAGGTCGAACCGGTCCAGGTTCATTACTTTCGTCCATGCAGCGACGAAGTCCTTCACGAACTGTTCCTTCGCATCAGAACTGGCATACACCTCGGCCAGCGCACGCAATTGCGCGTTGGAACCGAACACCAGATCAACCCGTGTCGCCGTCCATTTTGTGTTTCCGGTTTTTCGGTCACGCCCCTCGAACTCGTCCGCATCGCGCGAGGTCGGTTTCCACTCCACACCCATGTCCAGCAGATTGGTGAAGAAGTCATTGGTCAGCGCTTCAGTCTGGCTGGTGAATACACCATGACGGGTTTGCCCGACGTTGGTGTTCAACACGCGCAGGCCACCCAGCAGCACGGTCATTTCCGGAGCGGTGAGGGTCAGCAGTTGTGCCTTGTCGATCAGTAACGCCTCGGCGGAAACCGTGTATTTGCCTTTGCTGTAATTGCGGAAGCCGTCGGCGATGGGTTCGAGGAAGGCGAACGATTCGACATCGGTCTGCTCTTGCGTCGCATCGGCACGCCCTGGTGAAAACGGCACCGTCACCGAATGCCCGGCATTTTTCGCCGCCTGTTCAACCCCGGCATTTCCCGCCAGCACGATCAGATCGGCCAGTGAGACTTTCTTGCCGCCGCCATTGAACTCGTTCTGGATGCCTTCCAGTGCTATCAGCACTCTGGCCAGTTGTTCCGGTTGGTTGGCTTCCCAGGATTTTTGCGGTGCCAGACGCAGACGCCCGCCATTGGCGCCGCCGCGTTTGTCGGAACCACGGAAAGTCGAGGCTGCCGCCCACGCAGTGGATACCAGCTGCGATACCGACAACCCCGAGGCAAGAATTTTGCTCTTCAGCGCCGCAGCATCGTTGGCGTCGATCAGCGGGTGACTGACGTCTGGGATCGGGTCTTGCCACAGCAATTCTTCGCTCGGCAGTTCCGGACCGAGGTAACGCGACAATGGCCCCATGTCACGGTGGATCAGTTTGTACCAGGCGCGGGCGAAGGCATCGGCCAATTGATCGGGATTGGCCAGGAAGCGCCGTGAAATCTGTTCGTAGGCCGGATCAAAACGCAGCGCCAGGTCGGAGGTGAGCATGGTCGGGGAGAGTTTTTTGCTCGGATCGTGAGCATGCGGAACAGTGCCGGCGCCGCCGCCGTTTTTCGGTATCCATTGATGCGCACCGGCCGGGCTCCTGGTCAGTTCCCACTCGAAACCGAACAGGTTTTCCAGGTAGTTGTTGCTCCAGCGGGTGGGTGTGGTGGTCCAAGTCACTTCCAGGCCGCTGGTAATGGTGTCAGCACCTTTACCGGTACCGAAGGCGTTTCTCCAGCCCAGACCTTGCTCCTCCAGGCCGGCAGCTTCAGGTTCAGGCCCGACATTATCGGCGGGGCCGGCGCCGTGGGTTTTACCGAAAGCGTGACCGCCAGCGATCAGCGCTACAGTTTCCTCATCGTTCATGGCCATACGGCCAAAGGTTTCGCGGATGTCCTTGGCCGAGGCGACCGGGTCCGGGTGGCCTTCAGGGCCTTCCGGGTTCACATAAATCAGGCCCATCTGCACGGCGGCGAGCGGGTTTTCCAGATTGCGTTCGCCGTTGTCGGTGCGGCTCTGTTCATGGCCGTGCTCTGCGGGTTCGGCCACCAATGTGCCGTCGCCGGGGTCCTGCATGATTTTCTGTTCTTTGCCGTAACGGGTTTCGCCACCCAGCCACTCGGTTTCCGAGCCCCAGTACACATCCTCGTCCGGCTCCCAGACATCGGCGCGACCGCCGGAGAAGCCGAAGGTCTTGAAGCCCATCGACTCCAGCGCCACGTTACCGGTGAGGACAATCAGGTCGGCCCAGGAAATATTGCGCCCGTATTTCTGTTTGATCGGCCACAGCAGGCGCCGGGCCTTGTCGAGGCTGACGTTGTCCGGCCAGCTATTGAGCGGGGCAAAACGTTGCTGGCCGGAACCGGCGCCACCACGGCCGTCGCCAGTGCGGTAAGTCCCGGCGCTGTGCCAGGCCATACGAATGAAGAGGGGGCCGTAATGGCCGAAGTCTGCCGGCCACCAGTCCTGCGACTGGGTCATCAGCGCGGTGATGTCCTGTTTCAGCGCCTGGAAGTCGAGGCTCTTGAAGGCTTTGGCGTAGTCGAAGTCCTTGCCCAGCGGATCGGACTTGGGCGAATGCTGGCTGAGGATCTTCAGATTAAGTTGATTCGGCCACCAGTCGCGGTTCGTCGTGCCACCACCGGCAGCATGATTGAACGGGCATTTCGATTCATTTGCCATGTTCGGGTCCTTATCAGGTCTGTGCGGCCGGCTCGTGCCGACTTCGGACTAGTAAGGCTAGTCCCGACTTGGCAAGTCAGCTAATAGCCCGACTATTGGACGCCGATAGGCGCAGTCTTTTACAGATCAAAAGATCGCGGCGTGCGCTGGCTGCGATCTTTTGATTCCTTCCGACTCCCTGAAATCCCCGCCCTTGAGCGCTCGCTGAAAAACATAAGTACAGAATCGTGATGACAAGTTGAAATGTTATTGTATAACATTAAATTCGTTTCATCTTGTTGCTCTCACTTCTCTGTCTTACGGAATTTCGAAATGCCTCCCCGTTTTCGTCGCCTTCAACTGACTCCGCTGGCTGCCGCGCTGCTGATCGCTGCCCCCACGTTCGCCGCCGATACCCTCGAATTGCAACCGCAAGTCATCACCGGCAATCCGCTGGGTAGCCAGACTCTGGCCTCACCCACAACTGTACTCAGTGGCGATGAGTTGACGCTGCAACAAAAGGGCAGTCTTGGCGAAACCCTGAACAAGCAGCCCGGCGTGTCGTCGTCGTACTTTGGCCCCGGTGCCAGTCGCCCGATCATTCGTGGGCAGGACGGGGATCGCATTCGTATCTTGCGCAATGGCGTCGGCGCGCTGGATGCGTCGTCGCTGTCTTACGATCACGCGGTGCCGCTTGATCCGGTCAACGTCGAACGTATCGAAATCGTCCGTGGTCCAGCGGCGTTGTTGTACGGCGGCAGCGCCATCGGCGGAGTGGTCAACACCTTCGATAACCGGATACCGACCGAAGCCATCGAAGGCATTCACGGTGCCGGCGAATTGCGTTACGGCGGCGCCGACACCACGCGCAGCAGCGCCGGAAAACTTGAGGCCGGTAATGGCCAGTTCGCCTTGCACCTCGACGCCAGTGCACGTGAGTTCAATGACCTGAAAATCCCCGGCTACGCCAAGACCGGTCGCGAACGCGCCGCCGATGACGGTGATTCCAGCAAGCATCGGCTGGCCAACAGCGACGGTCGCCAGGATGGTGGGGCGGTCGGCGGTTCGTACACCTGGGATGACGGTTACGCCGGGCTGTCGTACAGCAATTACGACTCGAATTACGGCTCGCCGGCCGAAGAAGATGTGCGTATTCGCATGCAGCAGGAGCACTACGCGTTCGCCTCCGAAATACGCAATCTTGATGGGCCGTTCAGCTCGGTCAAACTCGATGCCGGTTACACCGATTACCAGCACCGCGAGATCGAAGGCGGAGAAGTCGGCACCACGTTCAAGAACAAAGGTTACGAGGCGCGAGTCGAGGCGCGGCATCAGCCGCTGGGCCCGTTCAACGGGGTGATTGGAGCGCAGGTCAATCGCAACGAATTCTCCGCATTGGGCGAAGAAGCGTTCGTGCCGCAGACCGATACCAATGCCGGCGCACTGTTCATTCTCGAAGAGCTGCAAGCCACCGAGCGTCTGCTGTTCACCCTTGGCGGTCGACTGGAACACACCACCGTCGACCCGGATGCGAAGGGCAACGAGCGCTTCGCCAATGCCGACAAATCCAGCAGTTTCACCGCTGGCAGCCTGTCGTCCGGAGCGGTCTATACCCTGACGCCGATCTGGTCGGTCGCCGCGACATTGGGCTACACCGAACGTGCTCCAACATTTTATGAGCTGTACGCCAACGGCGCGCACGTCGCGACCGGCACCTATGAAGTCGGCGATGCCGGCCTGTCGAAAGAAAAAGCCGTGTCCAGCGACCTGGCGTTGCGCTTCGACAACGGCACGCACAAGGGCAGCGTCGGCGTGTTCTACAGCCACTTCTCCAACTACATCGGCCTCTTGGGTACGGGGCGCAATTTGAATGATGAAGGCGAAGAGGATGCTGACGGCATTCCCGAATACACCTATTCAGGCGTACGCGCACGCTTCAGCGGGATCGAGGCGCAGGATCACTGGAGCCTCGGCGAAAACGCTTATGGCAAGTTCGCGCTGGAGCTATCCGGTGATTACACCCGAGCGAAGAATCTGGACAGTGGCGAAGATCTGCCGCGCATCGCGCCACTACGTTTGAACAGTGGTTTGCTGTGGGAGCTGGATCGCTGGCAAGCGCGGATCGATGTCGAGCACGCCAGTTCCCAGCATCGAGTGCCGGCCAACGACAGCAGCACCGATGGCTACACCACGTTGGGGGCGAGTGTCGGTTATCACTTCGATGTCGGGCAGAGCAAATGGCTGGCGTTCGTCGATGCCGAGAACCTGACCAATCAAACCGTGCGCTATGCCAGTTCGATCCTGCGCGACGTTGCGCCGGCAGCAGGGCGCAGCGTTCAGGTCGGGTTGCGTACTACGTTCTGATCATTGATCAGAAAGCCAACGTCCACATCTATCTGATGTGACGTTGGCACTATCCTCAGCTGGACTGCGCGGTGTCATCTTCCGGCACATCGTCCATCAAATCTTCCTGCCCCGGCAGTTCAGTGATCACACTGAAATCCGTCACCTCAACCGCGCCCAGCCCATACCCCAGCAAGTGGAAGGAAAAAGCTTTGCGCTGTTGCGGATTGTCGAAGCTGAAATCCATCTCCAGCGGCTGATCGGCCGTCGCTACCATTTCTGTCGGCAGGCCGAGTTGCACGTCCTGTTCGAACTCTTTGGCCTTGAGCTGGATGTACGCCGCCTGCTGTGGATCGACCGAGCGCACGGTCAGGCGCACGCGGGTGTGCGAGCCTTTGGGCATTTCCAGATATTGCGCGCCGATCAGGTTGTCGGCCCAGTCATCCTTGATCTGCGCTTGCAGCGGGATGACGTTGGTGCTGCCGAACTGGTATTGATGATTCAGCGGCGAGCGCAGCAGCGACAGGTCCAACGCGTTGGCGCGAGCGGCGATTTGCCGGGCGCGCTGGCCGGTGACATTGCCTTTGTAGGTCGCGCTTTCGGCGATGAATCCTTCGCTGGCGTAATAGCGGCAACGGCGCGGCATGTCGCATTCGGCGAGGATGCCTCGGCCGTCGTGATAGCGCAGCTTGCCGTTGGTGTACGACATGATCTCGCGGCCCGAGTCGTAATCGCGAAAAAGCGAACGGCCACTTAGCGCGGAGGGCACCGGCAAGTCGAAGTAGTCGAGGATCGAAGCGCTCAGATCGACGTGACCGTAGACCCCGGCGTTCAAGCGCGGCAACTGTTCCTGCTCGGGCGCCAGCGTCAAATTGAAACCCCAGGAGGAAGCGAGGCGCACGCCGTCGATGCCGTGGGATTCATCGGAGGTGATAACCACCAGTGTGTCTTTGAGTACGCCTTGACGCTCAAGTCCACTGAGGAATTGGTCCAGCGCATCGTCCAGATAACCGACTGCCGCCTGTTTCGGCGTTTCGTAACGTTCCAGATAATCTTCCGGCGCCGAATACGGTTGGTGCGTGCCGACGGTCAGCAGGGTGAGCATCCAAGGCTGCTTGTGCTTTTTAAGCTGGCCGACATAGTCCAGCGCACCTTCGAAGAACGCCTTGTCATCCTTGCCCCAAGGGAATTCCAGATAGTTGGCGTTGGTGAACCATTCCAGGCCGTGGGTCGCATCAAAACCGATGTGCGGCATGATCTTGTCTTTGGCCATGAAGCGCAGGCCGGCACCCTGCAGGTAGTGCGTGGCGAAACCGTTTTTGCGCAATTGCGCCGGCAGACAAGCCTGATTGCGTTCGTGCTGGGTCAGCATCTCCACGCCTTTGGGCGTGCCGTTGTTCAGTTTGTCGTAATCGCCGCAAAGCATCGCGTAAAGACCACGGATGGTCTGGTGGGTATGCAGCACGTAATCCGGGGTGTTCATGCCGCGTTCGGCCCAACGGCTGAGGTTGGGCATCAGGTTTTCCTGATAATGGCTGCCAATGGCCTCCCGATTGGCGCCGATGTAAGCGCCGGGAATGCCTTCGAGCGTAATGATCAACACATTGCGCGCCTGGCCTGGTGCGGTCAGCAGTTTGTGTCCGCTCAGGTCGAGATCGGTCAGGCCGGCCATGGCCGGCGCCTCCTCGACGACGTCGCCATCGAGCCATTCCTCGGCTTGCATCTGCATATCGGCGACCTGAGTCGCCAGCAATTGATGCGGCAAGTTGTACAGGCGCCATGCATCGGCGTCGTTCGGCCAGAGGTTTTGCCCGCCCCAGTGCGCGACAAACAGTACAACCGGTACGCTCCAGGCTGCGCGGGGCAGGGCCGGGACGGGTTGGGTGCGGTTGGCGAAACGGGTCAGCAGCCACAACATCAGTGACAG
Source organism: Pseudomonas sp. McL0111 (assembly GCF_052567255.1). NCBI lineage: Bacteria > Pseudomonadati > Pseudomonadota > Gammaproteobacteria > Pseudomonadales > Pseudomonadaceae > Pseudomonas > Pseudomonas sp. McL0111. Next base: position 4,158,771 of record NZ_CP199585.1, read on the forward strand.
CAGCAAGGCAATGGCCAGCGCCGGATGGGCAAAGCCGCCGCCGGTCGAATTCTCCACAAACTGCGGGTCAATCAGGTAATGCAGATCGGAAGGGTTGGGCAGCCTGCCAACGGCGCTCACCAATTCTGCCGTCGCCACCGCCAACAGGCCCCAGAACAACAGCACCGGCAGCGCCAGCCACAGTGGGCGACGATGCAAAAGCACCACCAGTGCCGAACCAATGGCCAGATCCGACACATAACCCAGTGGCGACGACCAGCCGAGTGCCGCGCGCAGGCACACGGGCACGATCAGCACCAGAAAAATCAGGGAAAAGAGGCGGGCATGAGGATGCCGCAACGCGTGTAAAAGAACGCTCACAAAAAAAGACCTTCCAGCCATTAAAACGTCATAAAAGTGTGCGCGATGATACCAAGGGTCGGCTGTCTGATCGCCCTTTTAAACACATAGCTGCTCTGGTATCGGCCTCGTGGGCAGATTGGCTGAGAGCGGGGCTGGTACTCGTGTCAGGCGCAAAGTGACGGGGTGGCGGAGTCATCCCGCCAGGGGATTTATTGTTTCAGGCTGTTTAAAGACCCGGGCTGCGATCAGCACTTTCCGTAAGCCGGGTTAGGGCCTCAAAAAAACGGGGCGGCATGATCACCGATCATGCCGCCCCGCAGGTATTACCGATCAGTCAGCAATCAATGCATTTTGCTGTGATCGTGACCTTCCATGTTGGTCAGCGAGCGCACGGCTGCCTTCACTTCAATGGTCTGCTTCTCGCCCTTCGCGTCTTCCACGGTCAAGGTCAGCGGGACGCTTTCGCCTTCTTTCAGTTGACCGGTCAGGCCCATCAGCATCACGTGGTAGCCGTTGGGGTCGAAGCTGACAGCCTTGCCGGCCGGCAGGTCCACGGATTTAACCGGGCCCATGCTCATCACTTCGTTCTTCATGGTCATTTCGTGGATCTGCACGTCCTTGGCCACTGGCGAGGCAACGCTGAGCAGTTTGCTGTCGCTGTCGGCGGTGACGGTCATGAACGCGCCGCTGGCGGACTGGGCTGGCACGGTGGCACGCACCCAGGCGTCGTCGACTTTGGTCTGCGCCGATACCTGGAACGCCAGGCCCAGCAGCGACAGGCCGAACACGGCGCGTTTGATGTTGTTCAGAACGGGGTGCATCAGCAAACCTCCATAACAGTAAGCAAATCTTCCGTGCATTCTTCTGCCGAAAGCGATGTGGACAGCCCCATGCGCAACCCACCACGGGAGTCGTAGACGTAACTGGTGGAGGTGTGGGAGATGGTGTAGGTGTCGCCGGCCGGGACTTTCTCGTAGAACACGTCGAATTCCTTGGCCGTGGCCTTGGTTTCTTCGAGTGTGCCGTACAGCGCGACGAAGCTCGGGTCGAAGGCTTTCATGTAGGCATCGAGGATTTGCGGCGTGTCGCGTTCAGGGTCGAGGGTGATGAAAATCACCTGAAGGCGGTCGCCGTCCTTGCCCATCAGCTTCTTGATTTTCGCCGCGCGGGCGAGGGTGGTCGGACAGACCGCCGGGCATTGAGTGAAGCCGAAGAAGATCATCGGCATCATGCCGCGAAAGCTCGACAGCGACATGGTCTCGCCGTCAGTGTTCTTCAGTTTGAAGGTGCGTCCGAGGATCTTGTCGCTGAGATCCTTGCCGTACTTGTACGACAGTTCGCCGCGGGTGTCGCAGCCGGCGAGCAGGCCGAGCCCGAGCACACCCATTCCTGCAAGCACCTTGCGGCGAGTCAACAAAGCCGTCATCTGATACCGCCCTTTGGAGCCCGTCAGTCGGCAGGACTGGCGGGCGGGTTAACCGTAAAAGCGGCGCATGATACCAAACTGAACCGGCGAGTCGGTTTTCGATCGGCTGACAGGGTGTCGCAGGGCGACAAAAGGTGTAAGAAAAAGTGACGAGGAATCACCTGACTTTTGGATCTGTGGCGCTCCAGCCCCCGCCCAGCGCGGTGTACAGGTTCACTTCGGCGACCAGTTGCGCCAACCGGTCAGTGATCAGGCCCTGCTGCGAACTGAACAGCGAACGCTGAGCGTCGAGGAACACCAGACTGCTGTCGACGCCGCTCTGATAACGGTGTTGCGCCATGTCGTAATAGTCCTGCGTGGCTTGCACCAGATCGCGTTGTGCCTGTAGTTGTTGCTGATAGGTGCTGCGCGCGGCCAGTCCGTCGGAGACTTCCTTAAACGCGGTCTGAATCGATTTCTCGTAATCGGCGACCAGAATGTCTTTCTGCAACTTCGAATAATCCAGACTCGCCCGCAGGCTGCCGGCATTGAAAATCGGCAGGTTGATCTGCGGCTGGAACGTCCAAGCGCCGGAGCCACCCTTGAACAGCCCGGACAGATCGCGGCTGGAGGTGCCGGCATTGGCGGTCAGGCTGACACTCGGGAAAAACGCCGCCCGCGCCGCGCCGATATTGGCGTTGGCAGCCTTGAGCTTGTACTCGGCTTCGAGAATGTCCGGGCGCCGTTGCAGCAGATCCGACGGCAGCCCGGCCGGCACTTGTTGCAGCAGATCGCTGGCCAGCGGGCGCCCCGGCAGAGCCTCGGAAACCGGCGCACCGACCAGCAGGGTCAGGCCGTTGAGATCCTGCGCGACCTGGCGCTGATAGCGGGCGAGGCTGGCGCGGGTGCTGTCGACACTGGTCTGCGCCTGAATCTGATCCAGCGCCGACGACTTGCCGGCCTCGCGGTTGCGCGTGGTCAGGTGCAGGCTGCGTTCGTCGGCGCTGAGGGTCTGGCGGGTCAATTCGAGTAGCTCCTGATCGGCGCGCCAGGTCAGGTAGGCATTGGCGACGTTGGCCACCAGACTCAACTCGGCACTGCGCCGGGCCTCTTCGGTCGACAGCCAGGTCAGCAGCGCCTGCTCGCTGAGGCTGCGCACCCGACCGAAAAAATCCAGCTCATAAGCACTGACACCGAGGTTGACCCCGTAGGTCGAAGTGATCATCGCTTTGCTGCGGGTCACGCTGGCCGGCATCCGCTGGCGCGATTCACTGGCATTGGCGGACACGGCGGGCAGCAGATCTGCGCGTTGAATGCGGTATTGCGCCTGAAAGGCTTCGACGTTCAGTGCCGCCACGCGCAGGTCACGATTGTTCACCAGTGCACTTTCGATCAACTGTTGCAGCGCCGGATCGTTGAACAGCGTGCGCCAGTCTGCGCTCATGGTCGCGGCCCGGGTCGGCGCTGGATAAACCGGTCCTTGCGGGTACTGCGCGGCACTTGGCGAGGCAGGGCGCTGGTATTCGGGAATCAAGGAACAACCGCCCAACAGCACTGCCATGGACAGAAGAGACATACGCAAGGCGGGCATCAACGACCTCGTTAATAAAGAATGGCCTGATGTCACTCAGGAGCTTGCAACAAGTTATTTGTGTGTTCCAGCCGGTTCAGGCGCCGGCCATCCATTTCGCCAGACCATGCCGGCCACTGACTCCGAGCTTGGCGGTCGCGCGTTTGAGGTAGGTCTCGATCGAGCTGTTTTTTACCCGCAGTTTCAGCGCCATCTGCGGCACCGTGCCGCCAGTCAGCAAACCGAGGCAGACTTCTTTTTCCCGCGCCGATAAAACAATTCCACCCAACGCCAGGCGTTCGTCGAACACCTGCTGCAACGGTGCCTGCTCCATATCTGTCGAAAGCGGGCGCGGTTGTCTGGCATCGGTTTGCCGGCTGATCTGCGCATGCCGTTCAATCAGCGGCAGCAGGGTGTCGGAGAGGCTTTTGAGGAACGACAACTCCGGCAAGGAAAACACCCGATGCGTATGAGGTCGGTAAAACGAGATAACGCAGCGACGGTTCGAGGTGCGCGACACCAGATTGCATTGATGGGCACTGTGCAGCGGGTGTCGGGGCCGGGGCGGGGCTTTGAGTTGAATCAGCAGCGAGTCATTCATCTCGATCATTTTTTCCAGCAGCGGATGATCGTCAGGACGCTCCAGCGGATCGGGCGGGGGAAAGGCCTGCGGTAGGCCGGCGCTGCCCAGCGGTTTGATCTCGACGACGCTGGCCTGCCGTTCGTCCAGGGTCCACTCGCTGAGATCGACGCGGTTGACCGGCACCAGCGTGTCGACCAACTGGAACATGTTGGAGGCAAAGTGATCGTCGCCAGTGCTTGCGATCAATTCCCCGAGTTGCCAGTAGAAGTGCGGGTTTTCCATGTTGCGAATGCTGCCGGTCAGATTCATGTCCTTGTCATCCTTGATTTAGAGTCTTCGCCGAGTCGTCCGCCGTATATGCAAAAGCCGCTCACGCAACCATTTCTCCTTGAACAGGTTTGGAGCGGGATTTAAGCCTATGGATTTGTCCTGCGTCTGTAGGGGAAATCAGGGACACAAAGTGCCAGCATTTCTGAAAGTTGGCGCTGGGATATTGGCGGGGTTTGTTAAACAAACGGCGTCCCTGATGACTGAGTGGTCACGCCGAAGCCCCGTAAACCGGGAATTGATGTTCTTCGAGTGTTCAACACGCGGGTAAATGGCGGCGCTGGCGTGTGGCGTATTTCCTACAAACTTTTCAGATTTTCCTCTCCGAGCTTTTAGATCTGGCCTGCAAGGTTCAGGTTGGTGACGTGTGCGAGCACGTGGGTTGTCCGGGTTTCAGGTGTCACGTCGGCAAAGGGGCCGATGCTTGAATACCCGCCAAAACCACATGAGAAGGATCTTATGCAGCCTACTTCTGCGAACGCGGCGGGCGAACTGTCCGTGACTTCCGAGACGTTCCCCCTGACCGCCGCCCAACGGGATATCTGGTTTGATCAATTGAGCAAGGGCGACTCACCCTTGTACAACATCGGTGGTTATGTAGAGCTAAATGGTGCGTTGGACGCGGAAAGGATGGCCGCAGCACTCGAAATTCTGGTGGCCAGGCACGATGCGTTGCGCACCGTGCTGTTGCCCGGTGCCGGCGCGGATGGCTTGCCATTGCAACGGTTTGCCGAGTCACTGCCGGTGTTGATGCCGTATTACGATTTTTCCACCCACGCCAATCCCCAGGCAGCAGCTCAGACTCTGGTCGAACAGCAGATGGCGCAGGCGTATGCGCTGGAGGGGCAACCGCTGTTCCGTTTTTGCCTGATCCGGCTCAGTCACCAACGTTACTGGCTTGCCGCTCAGGCCCATCACCTGATCATCGATGGCTGGGGTTTCGGTCTGCTGTTCAAGGCTGTGGGGGAGATTTACAGCGCGCTCGGCGAGGGGCAGCCGGCGGAGCGGTCGGCGTCGTCCTATGTCGACTTTATCGATGATGGTCAGCGCTACCGCGACTCGCCGCGTTATGCGCAAGACCGGGCGTACTGGCTGGACAAGTACCGCAGCGTGCCTGAACCTTTGCTGACCGCGCGCTATCGGGTGAGCACCGAGCAGGATGTGGCGCCGAGTCGCGTGCACATCCAGGCGTTTCCCGCGATGTTGCATGAGCGCATGAAACACGCTGCCAGTGAGCTTCGCGGCTCGGCGTTCCATGTGCTGCTGGCGGCGCTGCATGTGTATTTCAGCCGAACCTTGCAGCGTGACGAATGGATCGTCGGCTTGCCGATTCTCAATCGCTCCGGCGCCCGCTTCAAGACCATGTTTGGCTTGTTTACGCAGGTCAGCGCGATGCACATGCGCTATGGCCGCAGCGTGTCGTTCGCGGAGCTGATCAAGGCCATCGGCGATGACTTGAAGCAGGATTTTCGTCATCAACGGTATCCCCTGAGCGAGATGAACCGGGCGCTCGGGCTATTGGGCGAAGGCCGTTCGCAGCTGTTCGAACTGTCGGTCTCGTATGAGCAGGACGACCATGACTATCGCTACGGCGAGGCCCCCGGGCATGTGGTCAAAGTTTCCAATCAACATGAAGCGACCCCGCTGGCGATTCATTTGCGCAGCAATCGATTCAACGACAAGGCATGGCTGCATCTGGTCTATTCCCCGGAGTATTTCGAGGCAAACGAAGTCGAAGCGTTCGTTCAGCGTTTGTTGTTGATACTCGAGCAGGGCCTGGAAAACATCGATTTGCCAGTGACCGATTTCAGCGTTGGCACTCCGGCGGAGACCGCGCTGTTGCAGCAGTGGAATGCCACTCGCGTCGAATATCCGCAGGGGCAGACGATTCATCAGCGTATCGAAGTCCAGGCGTGCGAGCGGCCGGATACAGTGGCGGCGATCTCTCAGGGGCGACGGCTGACCTATGCCGAGTTGAATCGGCAAGCCAACGCCTTGGCGCATCATCTGATCGGTCTTGGTGTGCGCCCGGATGATCGCGTGGCCATCGTCGCCCGTCGCGGGCTGGATACGCTGGTCGGGCTGTTGGCGATTCTCAAGGCCGGCGCTGGTTATGTGCCGATTGACCCGGCGCACCCGGCCGAACGCTTGAGCTATCTGCTCGGCGACAGCGCGCCCGTGGCGGTGCTGACGCAAAGCGCTGTGCGCGGGCAGTTGCCGTCGCTGCAAGTGCCGGTGATTGAACTGGACCAGCGCACGTGGCCGACGACTGATTTCGCTAATCCGCAAGTACCCGGACTGACACCGTCGAATCTGGCTTATGTGATTTACACCTCGGGCTCCACCGGTTTGCCCAAGGGCGTGATGGTTGAGCACCGCACGCTGTGCAACCTCGTCGATTGGCACTGCGATGCTTTCGATCTGCGCGCCGGCTCGCAGACTTCAAGCCTCGCCGGATTCGGTTTCGATGCCATGGCGTGGGAAGTCTGGCCTGCGCTGTGCGTGGGCGCCACCTTGCATTTGGCGCCCGCCAGTGACGGTAACGAAGATGTCGATGCGCTCCTCGACTGGTGGCGCGCGCAGCCGCTTGAGGTGAGTTTTCTGCCGACGCCGATTGCCGAATATGCCTTCAGCAAGAACCTTGAGCATCCGACCCTGCGCACGCTGTTGATTGGCGGTGATCGCTTGCGCCAGTTCACCCGCGCGCAGTCTTTTCAGGTGATCAACAACTATGGCCCGACCGAGGCCACCGTTGTCGCCACGTCAGGGAAAATCGAAGCGGGGCAGGCGCTGCACATTGGCAAACCGGTGAGCAATGCCACGCTGTATTTGCTCGACGAGCAACAACAACCGCTACCGCCAGGCGTTACCGGCGAGTTGTACGTCGGTGGTGTCGGTGTCGCCCGTGGGTATTTGAACCAGGCCGAACTGAGCGCCGAACGCTTCCTGCGTGATCCGTTCAGCGATGAGCCGAACGCCCGCATGTATCGCACCGGTGACCTTGCGCGCTGGCGTGACGACGGCAATCTGGAATATCTGGGGCGCAATGACGATCAGGTGAAGATTCGCGGTGTGCGTGTCGAATTGGGCGAGATTGAAACGGCGATCAGTAGCCATGACGCGGTGCAGGAGGCCGTGGTGCTGGTGCGTGACGGGCAACTGCTGGCCTGGTTCACCGAGTCCGAACCGCTGGACATCAACCAATTGCACGCGCACCTGAAAAGCCGTCTGCCCAGCGCCATGCTGCCGGGCGCTTATGTGCGCCTGGCGAGTCTGCCGCTCACCGCCAACGGCAAACTTGACCGCAAAGCCTTGCCAGCGCCGGGCCCGGAAGCGCTGATCCGCCGAGTCTATGAAGCGCCGCAGGGCGACGTTGAAACCGCGCTGGCGCAGATTTGGGCAGAGGTGCTACAGGTTGAACGGGTCGGTCGCCACGATCATTTTTTTGAACTCGGCGGCCATTCGTTGCTGGCGGTGATCCTGATCGAACGCATGCGCCAGATTGATCTGAGCAGCGACGTGCGCGTGCTGTTCAGTCAGCCAACTCTGGCAGCGCAAGCCGCTGCGGTGGGCACCGGGCGCGAAGTCGAAGTCCCGGCCAATCTCATCCCGCCCGATTGCACGCACATCACCCCGGAGCTTTTGCCGCTGGTGCAACTGACGCCAACGGACATCGATCAAATCGTCGCCACAGTGCCGGGCGGGGCTGCCAATGTGCAGGATATTTATCCGCTGGCGCCGTTGCAGGAAGGCATTCTCTACCATCACATCACCGCCGCGCAGGGTGATCCCTACCTGCTGCAATCGCAGTTGGCATTCGACAGTGTCGAGCGCGTCGAAGCCTTCGCCGATGCTCTGCGAAAGGTCATGGCACGCCACGATATTCTGCGCACCGCAGTGGTTTGGGAAGGGCTGGTGACGCCGGTTCAGGTGGTCTGGCGCGACGCGATATTGCCGGTGCAGGAAGTCGAACTCGACCCGGCTCAGGGTGCGATCATCGATCAATTGCATGCACGCTTCGACGCCCGGCGCTATCGCCTCGACGTCAGTCAGGCGCCGCTGATTCGTCTGGTGTATGCGCGTGATCCGGCGCTCGGTCGAGTGGTCGGGATTTTGCTGTTCCATCACCTGGCCATGGACCATATCGCGCTGGAAGGCATGCGCAGCGAGATGCTGGCCAGCCTGTCGGGGCAGGCCGAACCGCTGGCGGCACCTGTGCCGTATCGCAACTATGTGGCGCAGACGCGTCTGGGTGTCAGTGAGCAGGAGCACGAAGCGTTCTTTCGCGAGATGCTTGCGGATATCGACGAGCCGACCTTGCCGTTCGGCTTGCAGGAAGTGCAGGGCGATGGACGCGGTATCGAAGAGGCGCAGCAAACGCTGGACGGCGATCTGTATCAGCGTTTGCGCAGTCAGGCGCGGCAGTCGGGGGTCAGTGTCGCGAGCCTGATTCACCTTGCGTGGGCGCGGGTTTTGGCGGTGACGTCGGGGCAGGATCGCGTGGTATTCGGCACCGTGCTGATGGGCCGCATGCAAGGGGGCGAGGGTGCCGACCGCGCCTTAGGCGTATTCATCAACACCTTGCCGCTGCGTATTGATGTCGATGCCGGTGTGCTCGCTGCCGTTCAGGCGACGCATACGCGACTGACGGCATTGCTCGGGCATGAACACGCTTCACTGGCGCTTGCTCAGCGTTGCAGCGGTGTTGCGGCACCGTCGCCGTTGTTCAGCGCCTTGCTCAACTATCGACACACTGCCGAGACTGAATTGCTTGAGCCTTCCCGTCAGGCCCGCCACGGCATCGAGACGCTGGCTAACGAAGAACGTACCAATTACCCGCTGACCTTGAGTGTGGATGATCTCGGAAACGGCATGCGGATCACCGCGAGGACCTTGTCGGGTATCGGCGCAAAGCGGATTTGCGGTTACGTGCAAGCGACACTGAGCGGCTTGGTGCAGGCGCTCGAAAGCGCGCCGCAACAGCCCTTGAATGGTTTGCCGATCCTGCAAGACGCAGAGTTGCAAAAGCTGTTGGTCGAGTTCAACGCCACGGAAGTTGATTGTCCTCTGCAACAACCAATTCAGGCGTTGTTCGAAGCTCAAGTCCGGAGCAAGCCAGACGCCATAGCCTTGCAGGCAGACGGGCTTAGCCTGAGCTACCGCGAACTCAATGAGCGCGCCAATCAACTGGCTCATCACCTGCGCGAATTCGGCGTAGAGCCGGATTCGCGGGTAGCGATCTGCGTCGAACGCGGGCTCGATCTGGTGATCGGTTTGCTCGGCATCTTGAAGGCCGGTGGCGCCTATGTGCCGCTGGACCCCGACTATCCGCCGGAGCGACTGCATTTCATGTTGCAGGACAGCGCTCCGGTGGCGGTGCTGGTGCATGCCGCCAGCCGGAACCTGCTTGGCGATCTCGACCTGCCATTGATTGAACTCGACCGTTGCACCTGGCGCGAACAAGCCGAAAGCAACCCGCAAGTGCCCGGTCTGAGCGCTTCGAATCTGGCCTACATGATCTATACCTCCGGCTCTACCGGTAAGCCCAAAGGCGTGATGATCGAGCACCGCAGCGCCTGCAACATGGTGCATTGGGGTTCACAAATTTCTGCGCCCACCCCGCACGGCGCGCTGCTGCAAAAAGCGCCATACAGTTTCGACAGTTCGGTCTGGGAGATCTTCTGGCCACTGTGCTCCGGCCTGCGTCTGGTGCTGGCGCGCGCGGACGGCAATCGCGATTCAGCCTATGTGACCCAAGTGATTCGCGAGCGGCAGATTACCGTGGTGAAGTTCGTCCCGGCGCTGCTGCAGCAGTTCATCGAAGAGGACGACGTCGATCAGTGCACCAGCCTGACCGATGTGCTCAACGGCGGTGGCGAGCTGACCGTCGCGCTGGCCCGGCGTGTTCGCGAACGCTTGCCGTGGGTGCGATTGCATAACGTCTATGGGCCGACTGAAACCACCGTCGACAGCAGCGGCTGGACACTGGAGCCGCACATGCCGGTGCCGCAGAGTGTGATCCCGATCGGCAAGGCGCTGTGCAATACCCGGTTGTACGTCCTCGACAAGCACGATCAGCCAGTGCCGCTCGGCGTCAGCGGTCAGTTGCACATCGGCGGCGTCGGTGTTGCGCGCGGTTATCACGGTCTGCCCGAGATGCAGGCCGAGCGCTTCATCGACAGCCCGTTTGTAGCGGGTGATCGCCTGTACCGCACTGGCGATCTGGTGTGCTACGACGCCGATGGCAACTTGCAGTTTTTGGGGCGCAACGACTTTCAGCTCAAGTTGCGTGGCCTGCGACTTGAGCCGGGAGAAATCGAAGCGCGGCTGATCGAACATCCGGCCGTGCGTGAAGCGCTGGTGCTGGTGCGCGATGAACGCCTGGTCGCCTGGTACACCGTGCGCGCCGGAATTGCCGCCCCGAGCCTTGAAGTTTTGCGGGCGCACGTACTGGAACGTTTGCCGGAGTTCATGGTGCCCGGTGCGTTTGTGCTGCTGGACGCGTTGCCGTTGACCCCCAACGACAAGGTTGACCGCAAAGCCTTGCCGGCACCGGGGGCAGACGCCGTGCTCAACCGGCCATATCAGGCGCCCGAAGGGCAGGTTGAAAGTGCACTGGCACAGATCTGGGCCGAGGTGCTCAAGGTCGATCAGGTCGGACGCCACGACAACTTCTTCGAACTTGGCGGGCACTCGTTGCTGGCAGTCAGTCTGGTGGCGCGGATGCGTCAGGCCGGACTGCACGCCGACGCTCGCTCACTGTTCAGTCAGCCGACGCTGGCGGCACTGGCGGCCAACACCCGCAATCAGGCGCAGAAGATCGACATCCCGGCAACCACCATCCCCACCCTGAACCGCAAACGAAGGCTCTGACATCCAAATCCTGTGGGAGCGGTGCTCAAGCCAATGGCTTGTCCCCGCTTCCCATGTCAGACACCCACGCCCCGATGTTTTAGTTTTTCCGGGCTGCGCGCAACTCGCACGGATTCGCTGCTGCGCGCTCCTTTTTTTCAGTATTTACAGCAGGTTATCCCATGCATTTCAGCGAACTGATGGCTGTTATTTCCACTCACGCGATCCGCCTTCAACAGGAAGATGAAGACCTGGTCATTCTCGGTGGCGACGATGCCCTGGATGACGCGTTGTGGGACAGCCTGGCCGAGCACAAGGCGCAATTGCTGGAGCTGGTTGCCAGCCACGGCGGCGACTGGTTGAGCCCGGCCTTTCGGATCACGCCGGACATGCTGCCGCTGGTAAACCTCGATCAACCGACCATCGACCGCATCGTTGCCGGCGTGCCCGGTGGCGCCGCCAACGTGCAGGATATTTATCCGTTGGCGCCGTTGCAGGAAGGCATGCTTTACCTGCACTTGTCTGCGCCCGCAGGCGATGCCTATGTCTCACAGGCGCGCTTCACCTTCGACAGTCGCGAACGGCTGGACGCGTTCGCCGAAGCGCTGCAATGGATGACTGGACGGCATGACATTCTGCGCACGTCGTTTATCTGGGAACGGCTGGACGAACCGCTGCAAGTGGTTCAGCGCCATGCAACGCTGGTCTGCGAAGAGATCGAATTCAGCGATACCACTGATGTACTGGAGCAACTGCTGGAGCGTCACGATCCACGTTTCTTCCGCCTCGATATCCAGCAGGCGCCACTGTTGCGTCTGGTCTATGCGCAAGATCCAGCCAATGGTCGAATAGTCGGGTTGATGCTGTTTCACCACTTGATCATGGATCACGTCGCCGTCAACGTGGTGCGCCGGGAGATTCAGGCCTGGTTGTCGGGCGATGCGGCGCAGGTCGGGCCGGCGGTGCCGTATCGCGATCACTTGGCACGGGCGCGTATGGGCCAGGACGAACAGGCTCAGGAAGCGTTCTTCCGCGAGATGCTGGCCGACATTGACCAGCCGACCTTGCCCTGCGGTTTGCTGGAAGTGCAGGCTGACGGTCAAGGCATCGAAGAAGTCTCGCGGATGCTCGACAGCGACTTGAGCCGAACACTGCGCGAGCAGGCGCGCAGACTCAACGTCAGTGTGGCGAGTGTGATGCACCTCGCGCTGGGCCGGGTGCTTGGCCAGTTGTCGGGCCGTACGGCGGTGGTGTTTGGCACCGTGTTGCTGGGACGAATGGAGGCCGGCGAGGGCGGCGAGCAGGCACTGGGGATGTTCATCAACACCTTGCCGGTACGCGTCGATGTCGGTGACTCAGGCGTTCAATCTGCTGTGCTGGCAACTCATCGACGCCTGACTGCCTTGCTTGCCCATGAGCAAACTTCGCTGGCATTGGCTCAGCGTTGCAGTGCGGTGGCCGTGCCGACGCCGTTGTTCAATACGATACTCAACTATCGCCACAGCTCCATCGAAGAAGTGGCTGAAGTCGTCGACCTTGCTCCCGGCGTGCAGGTGTTGGGCGCCCGCGAGCGCACCAACTATCCGTTGACGGTCAACGTGGATGATCTTGGCGAGGATCTGCGCATCACCGCTCTGGCGCAGGCAGCTCTCGGTGCCGAGCGTATCGCCAGCTATCTGCACGCAGTGCTGGAAAACCTCGTGCAAGCACTGCAAACGGCGCCGGACTCGCCGCTGCATGGCTTGAAAGTGCTGCCGGCGGCGGAACGTGAACACTGGCTGCACGGCGTCAACTCGACGCTTGAGCAGGTTGCGGATGCACCGTTGATGCATCAACAGTTCGAAGCCCACGCGCAAGCCCGGCCCGACGCCACTGCGCTGATTTTCGACGATTGCACGCTCAGTTACGGCGAACTCAATCGCCGCGCCAATCAGCTCGCGCATCACTTGCTGGCACTCGGTATTCGCCCGGATCAGCGCGTGGCCATCTGCGTCGAACGTGGCCCGCAGATGATCATCGGCCTGTTGGGCGTGCTCAAGGCTGGCGCCGGTTATGTGCCGATTGATCCCGCGTATCCGCTGGAGCGTATTGCCTTCACCCTACAAGACAGTGCGCCAGCGGCGGTGCTGATGCAGGCGAACACAGAAGATCGCGTCGCGGCACTCGCTGTGCCGAAAATCGACCTCAACGATACTGGTTTACAAGTCGAACTCAGCAGCAATCCGCAGATTCCTGAACTGACCCCGCAGCATCTCGCGTATGTGATCTACACCTCGGGCTCCACCGGTTTGCCCAAAGGCGTGATGGTTGAACACCGCAACGTTGCGCGGTTGTTTTCGGCCACTGATGACTGGTTCAACTTCAACCCGCAGGACGTGGGGGCGTTGTTCCATTCCTTTGCGTTCGACTTTTCGGTGTGGGAAATCTGGGGTGCGCTGGCGTTTGGCGGGCAATTGTTGCTGGTGCCGCAAGCGGTAAGCCGCTCGCCGGACGATTGCTACGCATTGCTTTGCCGGGCGGGCGTGACGGTGCTCAACCAGACCCCGAGCGCCTTCCGCCAACTAATCGCCGCACAGGGTCGCAGCCCGTTGCAGCACTCGTTGCGCGAAGTGATTTTCGGTGGCGAGGCGCTGGAGCCCGGCCTGCTCAAGCCCTGGTATGCGCGGGTCGGCAATGCCGGTACGCGATTGGTGAACATGTACGGCATCACCGAAACCACAGTGCACGTGACCTATCGACCGCTGCAAGCAGCGGATGCGCAACTGGTCGGTGTCAGTCCGATTGGCGTACGCATTCCCGACCTGCAACTTTACGTGCTCGATGCACAACGTGAACCACTGCCGGCCGGCGTGATTGGCGAGTTGTACGTCGGTGGCGCCGGGGTTGCCCGGGGCTATCTGAATCGTGAGGCGCTGACTGCCGAGCGGTTTATCCGCGACCCGTTCAATGAACGCAGTGATGCGCGTCTGTACAAGACCGGCGACCTCGCGCGTTGGGCCGCTGACGGCAGTCTCGAATACCTGGGACGTAATGATGATCAGGTGAAAATCCGTGGTTTCCGTATCGAACTGGGCGAGATCGAAGCGCGCCTGTCTGCCTGTGAAGGCGTGCGCGAAGCCGTGGTCATTGCCCGCGAAGACAGCCCCGGTGATCAGCGTCTGGTCGCCTATTGGCTGGCCGCTGAAGGCGCAGAACCAAGCGCTGCGCAATTGCGCGATCACCTGTTGACGCATCTGGCCGAGTACATGCTGCCAAGCGCGTTTGTGCTTCTCGATGCGCTGCCGCTGACCGGCAACGGCAAACTGGATCGCAAGGCTTTGCCACAACCCGACAGCGCAGCCTTCGCCCTGCGTGGTTTCGAGGCCCCGCTGGGCGAGGTTGAAATGCTGATTGCGGGTCTATGGCAGACCTTGCTGGGAATTGAACAGGTCGGCCGTCACGACAACTTCTTCGAACTGGGCGGCCATTCGCTGCTGGCAGTGAAACTGATCGAGCGCATGCGTCAGCGCGAATTGCACTGCGATGTGCGGGTGCTTTTCGGACAGCCAACCGTGGCTGCATTGGCGGCGACGTTGAGCCGCGGGAAAACCATCGTTGTCCCGGACAACCTGATCGAGCCGGGCTGCACGCGCATTACCCCGGACATGCTGCCACTGGCGGTGCTGGATCAAACTGCTATCGACCGTATTGTGGCGACAGTGCCCGGCGGCGTCGGCAATGTGCAGGACATCTATGCTCTGGCGCCGTTGCAGGCCGGGATTCTCTATCACCACCTGGCCACCGATGCCGGTGATCCGTACGTGTTGCAGGCGCAATTCGCTTTTGCAGGTCTGGCGCAGATCAAAGCCTTCGTCCGTGCGATGAACGCGGTGATCGCCCGTCACGACATTTTGCGCACCAGCGTCCTGTGGGAAGGCCTTGAAGAGCCGGTGCAAGTCGTCTGGCGCCATGCCCCGCTGGCCTTGGAACGGGTTGATGCCGATCTGTTGGAAGGCGATGTGTTGCAGCAATTGCAGGCACTTTTCGATCCGCGACATTATCGGCTGGACCTCACGCGCGCACCGCTGATGCGCTTTGCCTACACCGAGGACGCGGCGCAAGGACGCTGGGTCGCCATTCTGCTGCTACACCACATTGTTCTCGACCACACCGCGCTGGAAGTGCTGGTGGCTGAACTGAGTGACGCCTTGCACGCGCAACCGAGCGATCTGCCGGCCCCGGTGCAATACCGAAATTACGTGGCACAGGCACAGCTCGGCGTGAGTGCCGAAGCCCACGAAGCATTCTTTCGCGACATGCTCGGCGATATCGACGAACCGACCCTGGCGTTCGGTTTGCAGGATGTGCATGGCGACGGCAGTTCGATTGTCGACAGCCATTTGCAGTTGGACACGGCGATTGCAAAACGTCTGCGCCTTCAGGCTCGGCAGCTCGGCATCAGTGTCGCGAGCCTGGTGCATCAGGCGTGGGGGCAGGTGCTGGCACAGGTTTGCGGACGCGAAGAGGTGGTGTTCGGAACAGTGCTGTTGGGTCGCATGCAGGGCGGCGAGGGCGCAGATCGGGCGCTGGGGATGTTCATCAACACCTTGCCGTTGCGTGTCAGTGCCGGTGCGATGTCCGCGCGCGAAGGCGTGCGCGTCACCCATGAGCGTCTTGCGCAATTGCTCGGGCACGAGCAGGCCTCGCTGGCGCTGGCCCAGCGGTGCAGCGGGGTTTCGGGTGAATTGCCACTGTTCAGCACGTTGCTCAATTATCGCCACAGTGCAACGGAGTCGTCCGACGTGGCGTGGGACGGCATTCAGGTACTCAGCTCTCGCGAGCGCAGCAATTATCCGTTGGTGGTCAGTGTCGATGACCTCGGCGAAGCATTTCGCCTGAGCGTACAAGCGTTACCGCAGATCGATGGCCCTAGGGTTTGTGGCTACCTGCAAACAGCGCTGGAAAGCCTGGTGACGGCACTCGAGCAAAACCCGCAGACACCGCTGCATCAGCTGTCGATTCTGTCGCCGAGCGAGCGGCAACGGGTGTTGGTCGGCTTCAATATCACCGGCCGTGACTACCCGTGCGCGCAGACGGTTCAGCGCTTGTTCGAAGCGCAGGCGGCGGCGCGTCCCGATGCGCTGGCGGTGGTGCAGGGCGATCAGCAACTGAGTTACGGCGAACTCAATCAACGCGCCAATCGCCTGGCTCAGCATTTGATCGGACTGGGCGTGCAGCCCGATGATCGTGTCGCGCTGTGCTTGCGGCGTGGCCCGCAGATGCTGGTGGCGCTGTTGGCGATTCTCAAGGCCGGTGCCGGTTATGTACCGGTTGACCCAGCCTATCCGCTGGAACGCATCGCCTATCTACTGCAAGACAGCGACCCGGTGGCGGTGCTGACGCAGTCTTCGACCCGCGATCTGGTCGGCGCGGTGCCCGTCATCGATCTGGACATCGGCGGCTGGCATCACCTGCCTGACGTCAACCCGCAGTTATCGTCGCTGTCACCGGCCAATCTGGCGTATGTGATCTACACGTCTGGCTCCACTGGGCAGCCGAAAGGGGTGATGGTCGAGCACGCGACTCTGGAAAACCTTGTGCACTGGCACGCCGAGGCGTTTGATCTGCACGTCGGCAGCCACACCGCCAGTATGGCCGGGTTCGGTTTCGATGCGATGGCGTGGGAGGTCTGGCCGGCGCTGTGCTCCGGTGCGATCTTGCATCTGCCGCCAGAGTCGATTCGCAATGAGCACCTTGATGAGCTGCTCGACTGGTGGCGTGCGCAACCGTTGCAAGTGTGCTTCCTGCCGACGCCGGTGGCCGAGCATGCATTCACGCGCGAGCTGCAACATCCGACGTTGCGAACCTTACTGATCGGCGGCGACCGCTTGCGTCAGTTCAGCCGCAACCAGACGTTCGAGGTGATCAACAATTACGGCCCGACCGAGGCCACGGTGGTTGCCACCTCCGGTCGTGTCGAGGCCGCGCAGCCTTTGCATATCGGGCGGCCGATTGCCAACGCCAACGTCTATCTGCTGGATGCCCGGCGACAACCGGTACCGGTCGGCGTTGCCGGTGAGTTGTACGTCGGCGGTGCAGGCGTGGCGCGGGGCTATTTGAACCGTCCCGAACTCACCGCTGAATACTTTGTTGATGACCCGTTCAGCAGTGACCCGCAGGCACGCCTGTACCGCACCGGTGATCTGGCACGCTGGCTGGCAGACGGCAACATCGAATACCTGGGGCGCAATGACGACCAGATCAAACTGCGCGGGGTGCGCATCGAACCGGGTGAAATCGAAGCCGTGCTTGGTAGTCACTCGGCGGTACAGGATGCCGTGGTGCTGGTGCGTGAAGGACGCTTGCTGGCGTGGTTTACCGAACGCTCGGCGGTGGACATCGAAGATCTGCGCAGTCACCTGCAAGCGCATTTGCCTGACGCTCTGGTGCCGGCAGCTTACGTGCTTCTGGAAAGCCTGCCGCTGACCGCCAATGGCAAAATCGACCGCAAAGCCTTGCCGGAACCGGATCAGAGCGCGTGGCTCAGCCGTGAATACCAGGCGCCGCAAGGTGCGATTGAAAGTGCTTTGGCACAAATCTGGGCTGATGTGCTGAAAGTCGAACAAGTCGGTCGTCACGATCACTTTTTCGAGCTGGGCGGGCATTCGTTGCTGGCGGTGAGCCTGATCGAACGCATGCGCCAGATCGGCCTCAATGCCGATGTACGGGTGCTGTTCAATCAGCCGACCCTGGCGGCGCTGGCCAGTGCCGTGGGCACCGGTCGCGAAGTCGCGGTGCCGGCCAACCGCATCCCCGAAGCCTGCGCGTACATCACCCCGGACATGCTGACCCTGACCGAACTCGATCAGGACAGCATTGAGCGGATCGTCGCCACGGTGCCGGGCGGCGCGCTCAATGTGCAAGATATCTATCCATTGGCGCCGTTGCAGGAAGGCATTCTCTATCACCATCTGAGTGCCGCGCAGGGTGATCCGTACCTCCTGCAATCGCGACTGGCGTTCGACAGCGTCGAGCGCCTGCGCAATTTTGCCGACAACCTGCAGCGAGTCATCGCCCGCCACGACATTCTGCGCACCAGCGTGGTCTGGGAAGGTCTGCCGAGCCCGCAGCAAGTGGTGTGGCGCCAGGCACAACTGGTGGTGCAGAAGGTGCCACTGGACTCGGCGGACGGCGATATTCTCGAGCAGTTGCACCAGCGTTTCGACGCCCGTCATTACCGGCTTGACCTGCATCAGGCGCCGCTGATGCGCATCGTCTATGCCGAGGACCTGGCTCAGCAACGGGTAGTGGCGATTGTGTTGTTCCAGCATTTGATCCTCGACCACACCGCGATGGACGTGGTAGGGCAGGAAATGCGTGCGTTCATGTTCGATCAGGCCGACATCCTCACGCCCCCGATGCCTTACCGCAACTATGTGGCGCAGGCCCGTCTGGGTGCTGCCGAGCAGGAGCATGAGGCGTTTTTCCACGAGATGCTCGGGGATATCGAAGAGCCGACCTTGCCGTTCGGTTTGCAGGATGTACAGGGCGATGGCGGCGATATCGAGCAAGCGTTGCAAGCTGTCGATAGTGGATTGAATGTGCGCTTGCGCGATCAGGCGCGGCAGATGGGGGTCAGCCCCGCGAGCCTGATGCATCTCGCTTGGGCGCAGGTGCTGGGGGCGCTGTCCGGGCGCAACGACGTGGTGTTCGGCACCGTGTTGATGGGGCGCCTGCAGGGCGGCGAGGGTGCTGATCGAGCGCTGGGCGTGTTCATCAATACCTTGCCGTTGCGGGTCGATACCGGCGCAGGCGTGCGTGCCGCAGTGAAAACCACCCATGCGCGGCTGACAGCGCTGTTGGCGCATGAGCATGCCTCGCTGGCATTGGCGCAGCGTTGCAGTGCAATCCCCGGCTCGGCACCGCTGTTCAGCGCGCTGCTCAATTACCGGCACACGGCGGCCGAAGCGCAGCCGCGTGATGGTCAGGGCATATGGGCAGGCGTGCGCCTGCTTGGTGGCGAAGAGCGCAGCAACTATCCGCTGACCCTGAGTGTTGACGACCTCGGTGACAGCTTCGCCCTGACGGTGCTGGCGGTCAGCCGGATCGGCGCGCATCGCATTTGCGCCTACATGCACACTGCGCTGGAGCATCTGGTGCGGGCGTTGGAACAGACGCCGCAAGCGCCACTCAACGGCTTGCCGATTCTTCCTGTGCTGGAGCAGGAGCGTTTGCTGGTCGGCTTCAACCAGCATTCAGCAGCATATCCTCGTGGCGCGACGATCCATGCGCTGGTGGAGGCGCAAGCCAAGCGTCATCCGCAGGCGCTGGCGGTGATTCAGGGCGACCAGCAACTGACTTATCTTCAGCTCAATCAACGGGCCAATCGTCTGGCTCATCACTTGCTCAGCCTCGGAGTGCAGCCGGATCAGCGAATTGCCGTGTGCCTGCGTCGCAGCCCGCAAATGCTCGTGGCGTTGTTGGCAATCCTCAAGGCCGGCGCCGGTTACGTGCCGGTCGATCCAGGCTATCCGTCGGCGCGCATCGCCTATCTGTTGCAGGACAGCGATCCGGTGGTGGTACTGGCGCAGGACTCGACCCGCGATCTATTGGGCGCGGTGCCCGTGATCAATCTGGATCACGAGCCCTGGCAGCACCTGTCCGACGCCAATCCGCAACTGCCGACGTTGACCCCGGCACACCTGGCCTACGTGATCTATACGTCGGGCTCGACCGGCGAGCCCAAAGGCGTGATGGTTGAACACGCGACTCTGGAAAACCTTGTGCACTGGCACGCCGAGTCGTTCGATCTGCACGCCGGCAGCCACACTGCCAGCGTTGCCGGCTTCGGTTTTGATGCGATGGCGTGGGAAGTCTGGCCGGCCTTGTGCGTCGGCGCGACCCTGCACCTGCCACCGCAATCGATCGGCAACGAGCATCTTGATGAACTGCTTGACTGGTGGGCCAAGCAGCCGTTGCAGGTGTGCTTCCTGCCAACCCCGGTCGCCGAATATGCATTCAGCCGCGAGCTGCAACACCCGACGCTACGCACGTTGTTGATCGGCGGTGATCGCTTGCGTCAGTTCAATCACAACCAGACCTATCAGGTGATTAACAACTATGGCCCGACCGAGGCCACAGTGGTTGCCACCTCCGGCCCGGTCGAGGCCGGACAGTTGCTGCACATTGGTCGGCCGATAGCCAACGCCAGGATCTACCTGCTCGATGAGCAACTGCGTCCGGTGCCGGTCGGCGTACCCGGCGAGTTGTATGTCGGTGGCGCGGGTGTGGCGCGGGGTTACTTGAACCGGCCGCAACTGACCGCCGAGCGCTTTCTCGAAGACCCGTTCAGTGACGAACCACAAGCACGGATGTACCGCACCGGCGACCTCGCACGCTGGTTGGCTGACGGCAATATCGAATATCTGGGGCGTAACGACGATCAGGTGAAACTGCGCGGTGTGCGCGTGGAACTCGGTGAAATCGAAGCGGCGCTGGCCAGTTATCCGGCGGTACAGGATGCCGTGGTGCTGGTGCGCGACGAACGTTTGATTGCCTGGTTCACCGAGCGTACTGCGCTGGATATCGAAGAGTTGCGCATGCATTTGCAAGCCCGCCTGCCGCAGGCACTGGTGCCCGCAGCGTACGTCCAGCTTCAATCGCTGCCGCTGACCGCCAACGGCAAACTCGACCGCAAGGCCTTGCCTGACCCGGATCAGGACGCATGGCTCAGCCACGAATACGCCGCGCCGCTGGGCGCGGTGGAAATCGCGCTGGCGCAGATCTGGTCCGAGGTGTTGCAGGTCGAACAAGTCGGTCGTCACGACAACTTCTTTGAGCTGGGCGGCCATTCGTTGCTGGCGGTGAGCCTGATCGAACGGATGCGTCAGCTCGGTTTGAGCACCGACGTGCGGGTGCTGTTCAGCCAGCCGACGCTGGCGGCACTGGCTGCGGCAGTCGGCAGCGGACGCGAAGTCGAAGTGCCGGCCAATGGTATTCCTGCGGGTTGTACGCAGATCACGCCGGACATGTTGACGCTGGTGCAGCTGGATCAACCGACCATCGAGCGCATAGTCGCCACGGTGCCGGGTGGCGCTGCCAATGTGCAGGATATCTATCCATTGGCGCCGTTGCAGGAAGGCATTCTTTATCACCACTTGAGTGCGGCGCAGGGCGATCCCTATCTGCTGCAATCGCGCCTGGCGTTCGACAATATCGAACGTCTTCAAGCCTTCGCCGCCGCGTTGCGTCAGGTCATGCAACGTCACGACATCCTGCGTACAGGCGTGGTCTGGGAAGGTTTGACCACACCTGTGCAAGTAGTCTGGCGTGAAGCTGATTTGCCGTTGCAAGAGGCAGTGCTGAACCCGGCGTCCGGGGATGTCTTGACTCTGTTGTATGAGCGCTTCGACGCCCGACACTTTCGAATTGATCTCAGCCAGGCACCGCTGATTCGACTGGTGTATGCGCATGACCCGGTCAACCACCGAGTGGCCGCGATGCTGTTGTTCCATCACATCGCGCTGGATCACACCGCACTGGACGTCGTTCGTCAGGAAATGCAGGCGATCTTGCTCGGTCAGAACCAGCCACTGTTGGCCGCCGTGCCCTATCGCAATTACGTGGCGCAGACGCGTCTGGGCGTCAGCGAGCAGGAACACGAAGCGTATTTCCGTGAAATGCTCGGCGATGTCGATGAGCCGACGCTGCCGTTCGGCCTGATCGATGTGCGCGGTGACGGGCATGACATTGAAGAAGTCCGCCAGCCAGTGCCCGAGGCGCTGGCACGGCGTTTACGAGGACATGCGCGGCAAATGGGCGTCAGCGTGGCCAGTCTGTTCCATCTGGCCTGGGCGCAAGTGCTGGCGGCGACGTCCGGTCAGGATCGGGTGGTATTCGGCACCGTGCTGTTGGGCCGGATGCAGGGCGGGACAGGTGCTGATCGCGGTCTGGGAATGTTCATCAACACCTTGCCGCTGCGTGTGGATCTGGGCGAAACCCACGTGCGCGCCGGGGTAAAAGCCACGCATGCTCGACTGACCGAACTGCTCGGCCATGAACATGCTTCGCTGGCTTTGGCGCAACGTTGCAGCGGCGTGACCGCGCCGTCGCCGTTGTTCAGTGCGATGCTCAACTACCGCCACGGCGACAGCGAGGAGCAACAGCAGAGCAATCGTCTGGCGTGGGAAGGCATAGAGAATCTCTCCAGCGAAGAGCGCACCAACTATCCGCTGAGCCTGAACGTCGATGATTTGGCCAGCAGCTTTCACCTTACCGCGATGACACCTGCCAGCATTGGCGCTGTGCGGATTTGCGGCTATATGCAGAGCGCGCTGTCGGCGTTGGCCGATGCACTGGAGCAGACGCCGCATCTGCCGTTGAATCGCCTGTCGATATTGCAGGAGCAGGAACGCCACAAGTTGCTGTTCGAGTTGAATGCCACTGACGTCGACTACGACCTGAATCAGACGATTAACGGATTGTTCGAGGCGCAAGTCCGGCATACGCCTCAGGCTGTTGCGGTTGTAGCGAACGGGCAGCCACTGACCTACACAGCTTTGAATGAGCGGGCGAATCGTCTGGCCCATCATTTGCGCGCACAGGGTGTAACCGCCGATTTGCGAGTGGCGATCTGCGTTGAGCGCGGTCTGCAAATGGTCGTCGGCCTGCTGGCAATCATCAAGGCTGGCGGCGCTTATGTGCCGCTTGACCCGGCTTATCCGCAGGAACGAATCGCCTACATGCTGGAGGACAGCGCGCCGGCGGCCGTACTGGTGCAAGGGTCGACACGTGAATTGCTCGGCGATATTGCAGTGCCGGTGATCGATCTTGATCAAGAGACCTGGCAGTCGCTGCCTGCCGATAATCCGCAGGTTCCGGAATTGAGCCCGCAGACTCCGGTGTATGTGATCTACACCTCCGGCTCCACCGGACAACCCAAAGGCGTGATCAACGAGCATGCCGGGGTGGTCAACCGCTTGCTGTGGATGCAGGAGGCTTATGGCCTGACCGCCGCCGACAGCGTGTTGCAAAAAACCCCATTCAGTTTCGACGTGTCGGTCTGGGAGTTTTTCTGGCCGCTGATGACAGGTGCGCGTCTGGTCATGGCGCGCCCGGGCGGACACAAAGAGCCGCTGTATCTGAGCGAAGTGATCGCAGCCGAAAACATCACCACGCTGCACTTTGTACCGTCGATGCTCGACGTATTTCTCGCCCACGGCGACAGTCAGCGGTGCGCCGGCCTGCGTCAGGTGATGTGCAGTGGTGAAGCCTTGCCGGGTTCTTTGGTTCGGCGCTTCAAGCAGCAACTGCCGGGCAGCGAGCTGCATAACCTTTACGGTCCGACCGAAGCAGCGGTGGACGTCACGGCCTGGCATTGCGCCGGATCGGTAGAGCAAACCCCAGACAACACACCGATTGGCAAACCAGTTGCCAACACCCGGATGTACATCCTCGATGCGCAACAACAACCGGTGCCGCAAGGTGTGGTCGGTGAGCTGTACATCGGCGGCGTACAGGTGGCTCGTGGTTACCTGAACCGTCCAGAGCTGAGCGCCGAACGCTTCCTCAACGACCCGTTCAATACGCAGCCGAATGCGCGGATGTACCGCACCGGCGACGTCGCGCGCTATCTGGCCGACGGCAATATCGAGTATCTGGGGCGCAACGACGATCAGGTGAAAATCCGTGGCTTGCGCATCGAACTCGGCGAGATTCAGGCGCGTTTGACGCAAATCGGCGGCGTGCAGGAAGCCGTGGTGCTGGCCCGTGAAGACGTGCCGGGCGACAAGCGCCTGGTCGCGTACTACACCGGCCAGCAAGTCCCTGTCGATGAGTTGCGCAGTCATTTGCTCCAGCATCTGCCGGATTACATGGTGCCTGCGGTATTCGTCCGTCTCGACAACCTGCCGCTCAGTCCGAACGGCAAACTGGATCGCAAAGCCTTGCCCGCGCCGGACCAGTCTGCAATCACCAGCCGCAAATACGAAGCGCCGATGGGGGATGTGGAAATCACCCTCGCACGGCTGTGGGCGGAATTGCTCAACGTCGAACGGGTGGGGCGTCACGACCATTTCTTCGAGTTGGGTGGTCACTCATTACTGGCGGTCAGTCTGATCGGCCGGTTACGTCAGGAAGGCATGGAAGCCGATGTCAGGTCGTTGTTCGAGCAACCGACGCTGGCCGGTTACGCCGCAATTACCGAAAGAATGGAGATCGTCCTGTGAACGTGATCGAACTGTTGGCGACACTGAAGGCAAAAGATATTCAGCTGGCGGTCGCGGACGACCAATTGCGGGTCAACGGCAACAAACAGGCACTGAACGATTCGGCGTTGCTGGCGCTGTTGCGGGAACATAAACCGGAGCTGATCGAACTGATCAAGGCCGGGCACTATTCGCCCGTCAAGAATGGCCAGGTCGAGGTGCCGGCCAACGGGATAATCCCCGGCACTACGCACATTACCCCGGCCATGCTGACCCTCGTCGAACTGGACCAGGCCACCATCGAGCGTATCGTCGCCGATGTGCCGGGTGGTGCCGCCAATGTGCAGGATATTTATCCGCTGGCACCGTTGCAGGAAGGCATTCTTTATCACCATGTCAGTGGCGGTGAGGGCGACCCCTACGTCATGCAATCGCACTTTGCATTCGCCAGTCATGAGCGTTTCCAGGCATTCGCTCAAGCCTTGCAAACCGTGATCGATCGCCATGACATTCTGCGCACCGCTGTGATCTGGGAAGGGCTGGATGCGCCGTTGCAAGTGGTCTGGCGTCAGGCACGGCTGCCGGTGGAGGAGGTCCTGCTACCCGATGCGGACACTGATGTTCTGGCGCATCTGCTGGAACGCTTCGACATCCGCCACTTTCGACTGGATGTCCGCTGCGCGCCGTTATTGCGTCTGGCGTACGCCTGGGACGAGGCGGGACAGCGTCTGATCGCCACGCTGCTGTTTCACCACATGGCGCTGGACCACTCGGCGCTGGATGTCGTGCGCCATGAAATGCTCGCCTGCCTGACCGGGCAAAGTGAGTTGCTGGGGCGACCAGTGCCGTTTCGCAATTACGTGGCGCAGGCGCGGCTGGGCATCAGTGAGGCCGAACACGAGACGTTCTTTCGCGACATGCTCAGCGACATCGATGAGCCGACATTGCCGTTCGGCTTGCAGGATGTACAGGGCGACGGCGGCGACATCGCCGAGGTCAGTTTGCCGGTCGAAGCGCTGCTGGGGCAGCGTTTACGCACCCAGGCCCGTCTGCTTGGCGTGAGCACTGCCAGCCTGTTTCACCTCGGCTGGGCGCAGGTATTGGCGGTGCTGACCGGTAAGCAGAGCGTCGTGTTCGGCACAGTCTTGATGGGGCGCATGCAAGGGGCCGAGGCGGTTGAACGGGCGCTGGGGATTTTCATCAATACTTTGCCGCTGCGGGTGGACGTCGATGGGCAGGGCGTGCGCGCCGCTGTCAATGCAACCCATGCGCGGCTGACCGCTCTGATGCGCCACGAGCACGCACCGCTGGCGTTGGCACAACGCTGCAGCAACGTGGTGGCGCCGACTCCGCTGTTCAGCGCGCTACTCAATTATCGACACAGCCACAACGCCTCAGCGGCGAGTGCGGAAACGATCGCGGCGTGGCAAGGCATCAGCAATTTGCGCTCCGAGGAACGCACCAACTACCCGCTGACTCTGAGCGTCGATGATCTGGGCGATGCATTTCGTCTGACCCTGCTGGCGACCACGCAAATCGAGCCACAGCGGGTCTGTCATTACCTGCATTACGCGCTGGAAAGTCTGGTGCAGGCGCTGGAACAGGCACCGGATTCACCTCTCGATCAATTGCCGATTCTGCCGGCAACCGAGCGCGAACAAGTATTGCGCGGTTTCAATGCCACGCAGGTGGATTACCCGAACTCACTGACGATTCATCAGCGCGTCGAGGCTCAGGTGGCTGAACGGCCCGAGGCACTGGCAGCGACTTTTGCCGGCGAGCAGTTGACCTATGCCGAGCTGAATCGGCGTGCCAATGCACTGGCGCATTATTTGATCGAATCGGGGCTCAAGCCTGACGACCGCGTGGCCATCGTCGCCCG
Organism: Pseudomonas sp. McL0111; assembly: GCF_052567255.1. Lineage (NCBI taxonomy): Bacteria > Pseudomonadati > Pseudomonadota > Gammaproteobacteria > Pseudomonadales > Pseudomonadaceae > Pseudomonas > Pseudomonas sp. McL0111. The sequence continues at coordinate 4,184,916 of NZ_CP199585.1, forward strand.
GCGCGGGCTGGATACGCTGGTGGGGCTGGTGGCGATTCTCAAGGCTGGCGGCGGTTACGTGCCGATCGATCCGGCGCATCCGGCCGAGCGCTTGAATTATCTGCTTGAAGATAGCGCCCCGGTGGCGGTGTTGATTCAAAACGATCTGCGCGGGCGCCTGCCGAATCTGAACGTCCCGGTGATCGACCTTGATCCGCGCACCTGGCCACTCGGTGCCTCACTCGATCCGCAAGTCGAAGGCCTGACCACCGGGCACCTGGCCTACGTCATCTACACCTCCGGTTCGACGGGACAACCCAAAGGGGTGATGGTCGAGCACCACACGCTTTCCAATCTGGTCGACTGGCACTGTCAGGCCTTCGATCTGTGCGCCGGGCGTCACACTTCAAGCCTCGCCGGATTCGGCTTCGATGCCATGGCCTGGGAAGTCTGGCCGGCGTTGTGTGCAGGCGCGACCCTGCATCTGGCACCGGTTCACGATGGCAACGAAGACATCGATGCACTGCTCGAATGGTGGCGTGCGCAACCGCTGGACGTGAGTTTTCTGCCAACGCCGATTGCCGAATATGCCTTTAGCCAGAATCTTGAACACCCGACCTTGCGCACGCTGCTGATCGGCGGTGACCGCCTGCGGCAGTTCGGCCGCAACCAGCATTTCGAGGTGATCAACAACTATGGCCCGACCGAGGCTACCGTGGTTGCCACGTCGGGCCGGGTCGAGGCGGGCGAGGTGCTGCACATCGGCAAACCGCTGACCAACGCCTCGGTGTATATCCTTGATCAGCTGCAACGCCCGCTGCCGATCGGTGTTACCGGCGAACTCTACGTCGGTGGTGCCGGCGTTGCCCGAGGTTACCTTAATCGGCCTGAACTGACGGCCGAGCGCTTTCTGCGCGATCCTTTCAGCAACACCGCGAACGCCCGTATGTACCGCACTGGTGACCTTGCGCGCTGGCGCGAGGACGGCACCGTCGAGTATCTCGGGCGCAATGACGATCAGGTGAAAATCCGTGGTGTGCGGATCGAGCTCGGCGAAATCGAAACGCGCCTGAACCAATTGCCGGGTATCCAGGAAGCCGTTCTGCTGGCCCGCGAGGACGAGCCCGGTCAGCCGCGACTGGTGGCGTACTTCACCGGGCAGGCCCAGGTCGAACCGCTGGCCGTGGGCGAACTGCGTGCGCATCTGCTGGCGCATTTGCCCGAGTACATGGTGCCGGCAGCCTTCGTCAAACTCGAGGTTTTGCCGCTGACCGCCAATGGCAAGGTCGACCGCAAGGCATTGCCGAAACCGGATCGTTCGGCGCTGTTCACCCGCGAATATCAGGCGCCACAGGGCGCGCTGGAAACCACGTTGGCGCAGATCTGGGCCGACGTGCTGCAAGTCGAACAGGTCGGGCGCCAGGATCATTTCTTCGAACTTGGCGGCCATTCGCTGCTGGCGATGCGCATGGTGTCACAGGTGCGTCAGCGTCTCGGGGTCGAGTTGGCACTGGGTGACCTGTTCGCCAATGCTGAACTGGCCGCCGTCGCTGCGGTGCTGAGTGACGCCGGTCGCTGCACTCAGCCAGAGATTTTGCCGGTGCCGCGTGACGGCGCATTGCCGTTGTCTTTTGCCCAGCAGCGCCTATGGTTCCTGGCGCAGATGGAAGGGGCCAACACCGCTTACAACATCCCGATTGCCCTGCGTCTGCGCGGGCGGCTTGACGCTAATGCATTGCAACAGGCATTGGCGAAGATCGTCGCCCGTCACGAAACCCTGCGCAGCCGCTTCGCGCAATTCGACGACGAAGCGCAGGTGCTGATTGCGCCTGTCGACAGCGGTCTACTGCTGCGCGTTGAAGATCTGCGCAAGCATCCGCAGCCCGACGAAGCCTTGCAGGCACTGATCCAGGGTGAAGCCTCGGGGCCGTTCGACTTGCAGGACGATCCGTTGATTCGTGGACGTCTGGTGCGCATGGCTGACGATCACCATGTTCTGCTGCTGACCCTGCATCACATCATCTCCGACGGTTGGTCGATGGGCGTGCTGACCCGCGAGCTGATGGCGCTGTATCAGGCGTTCAGCCACGGCGAGGCCGATCCGCTGCCAGCGCTGACGCTGCAATACACCGACTACGCGGTGTGGCAACGACGCTGGCTCAGCGGTGAAGTGCTGCAACGGCAAAGTGAATACTGGCAGCAGACTCTGGCCGGAGCGCCGGCGTTGCTGATGTTGCCGACCGATCGTCCGCGTCCGGCGCAGCAGGACTACGCCGGCAGCAGTGTCGAGGTGGTGCTGGATGAACGCCTGAGCGCCGGGCTCAAGGCGCTGTGTCAGCGCCATGGCGTAACCCTGTATATGACGCTGATCAGTGCCTGGGCCATGCTGCTCGCGCGGTTGTCGGGTCAGCCGGATGTGGTGATTGGCTCGCCGGTGGCCAACCGCAGCCGCGCCGAGATAGAAGGGTTGATCGGCATGTTCGTCAACACCTTGGCCTTGCGCATCGACACCTCGGGCGAGCTGAGTGTCGAGGCGCTGCTGGCGCGGGTCAAAGCGCGCACGCTGGAGGCGCAGACTCACCAGGATCTGCCCTTCGAGCAGGTCGTGGAAATTACCCGACCGCTGCGCAGCATGGCGCACAGCCCGCTGTTTCAGGCGATGTTCAGTTGGGACAGCAGCCATGGCCCAGGCTTGAGCCTTGGCGATTTGACCCTGGAAGGAGTCGCCGAGCCGAGCCACTTTGCCAAGTTCGATCTGTCGCTGACGCTGGCCGAAGCGCAAGACTCGATTCGCGGCTCGCTTGAATACGCCACAGCGTTGTTCGATGAATCAACGGTGCAGCGTTATGTCGGCTACTTCCAGCGGCTGTTGCAAGCGATGGTCAGCAATGATCACGCGGTGCTGGAGCAAACGAAAATACTGGCGGACGAGGAGCGGCAGCGTTTACTGCTGGACCTCAATGCGACTGACGTCGAATTCGATTTTGAGCAGACCATTCACGGCTTGTTCGAGGCGCAGGCTCTGCGCACTCCGCAGGCGGACGCCGTGGTCGCGGGCGAGCAGCGCCTGAGCTATGCGGAGTTGAACCGCCGGGCCAATCAGTTGGCCCATCATCTGCGCGAGCAAGGCGTGGGACTGGATTGCCCTGTTGCGATTTGCGTCGAGCGCGGAGTCGATCTGGTTGTCGGTCTGCTTGGCATTCTTAAGGCGGGCGGCGCCTATGTGCCGCTGGACCCGATGTATCCGGCGCAACGCCTGGCTTACATGCTTGAGGACAGTGCGCCGGTGGCGGTGCTGGTGCACGCCGCGACTCACGGTTTGCTGGACGCATCCGCCACAACACTGATCGACTTCGATGATTGCGTCTGGCAAGACCAGCCTCGGAGCAATCCGCAGGTGCCCGGCCTGAGCGCCGAAAATCTGGCCTACGTGATCTATACCTCAGGCTCCACGGGCACCCCCAAAGGGGTGATGGTCGAACACCGCAGCCTGAGCAATTTACTGCACTGGAGCACGCAGCTTTGTCCGCTTGCGGTGGGTACGGCGCTGTTGCAGAAGACGCCGTTCAGTTTCGATGCGTCGGTGTGGGAGCTGTTCTGGCCATTGACCGCCGGGTTGCGACTGGTGTTGGCCAACCCTGACGCACATCGCGATCCGGCCAGTCTGGCGCGGCTTATCGATGAGCAACAGATCGGTGTCATTCAGTTCGTTCCAGCGTTGCTGCAACAATTTCTCGAACTGGACGAGGTGAGCGATTGCCGCAGTCTCACCGACGTCTTTTGTGGTGGCGGTGAGCTGACGGCTGCGCTGGTACAGCGTGTGCGGGAGCGCTTGCCGCACGTGCGACTGCACAATGTTTATGGCCCGACCGAGGCCACGGTCGACAGCACGGTATGGACACTGGAACCGCAATCGGCGGTGCCCCAAATTGCGCCGCCGATTGGCAAGCCCGTCAGCAATATTCGCCTGTACATTCTCGATACCCACCAGCAACCGGTGCCTCACGGCGTGATCGGCGAGTTGTACGTCAGTGGCGTGCAGGTGGCCCGTGGTTACCTGAACCGGCCCGAGCTGACGGCCGAGCGTTTTCTCAAAGACCCGTTCAGTGACCATATCAATGCACGGATGTACCGCACTGGCGATGTCGGGCGTTATCTGGCGGACGGCAATATCGAGTATCTGGGCCGCAATGACGATCAGGTGAAAATCCGTGGTCTGCGCATCGAACTCGGTGAGATTCAGGCGCATCTGACGCGCATCGAATCGGTGCAGGAGGCCGTGGTGCTGGCCCGCGAAGACGTCCCGGGCGATCAGCGTCTGGTGGCGTATTACACCGGCGAGCCAATGGATGTCGACGTGCTGCGCAGTCGGTTACTTGAGCACTTGCCGGACTACATGGTCCCGGCGCTGTTTGTGCATCTGCAGGATTTGCCTCTGACCCCGAACGGCAAAATCGACCGCAAGGCCTTGCCCGCACCGGATCAATCGACACTCGCCACCCGTGAGTACGTCGCCCCGGTTGGCGATGTGGAAATCACTCTGGCGCAGTTCTGGGCCGAGTTGCTCAACGTCGAGCGGGTAGGGCGCCACGACCATTTCTTCGAACTGGGCGGGCATTCATTGATGGCGGTCAACCTTGTCGCACGCATGCGTCGTGCAGGGCTGACGGCCGATATTCGCGTGCTGTTCGGTCAACCGACACTGGCCGCTCTGGCCGCTGCGGTGGGCGGTGAGCCTGAAGCGGAAATTTCGCGCAATTTGATCACGCCGGACTGCACACGCATCACCCCTGAGTTGCTGCCGCTGGTGGCACTTGAGCAGGCAGCCATCGACCGGATCGTCGCCAGCATTCCCGGCGGCGCGGCCAATGTGCAGGATATTTATCCGCTGGCGCCGTTGCAGGCCGGCATTCTATTCCATCACCTCTCGGCGCCGGCGGGTGATCCGTATGTGTTGCAGGCGCAGTTTGCCTTTGCCGATGAGCAACGGCTGAACGCTTTTGCCCAGGCCTTGCAAAAGGTCATTGAGCGACATGACATCCTGCGTACCTCGCTGTTCTGGGACGCTCTGGAGGAACCGGTGCAAGTCGTCTGGCGTAAAGCTTCGCTGGTCTGCGAAGCCGTGCCGCTGGATGCGCAAAGTGATGATGCGATGGCGCGGTTGCGTCAGCGGTTCGACAGCGGTGTCTATCGCATGGCCATCGACCAGGCGCCGCTGATGCGCGTGGTGTACGCCCGGGATACGCCCAATCAGCGCGTGGTGGCGTTGCTGCTGTTCCATCACCTGGTGATGGATCACGTTGCCCTGCAAGTGCTGCAACAGGAGATGCAGGCGGTTCTGCTTGGCGAGTCGCAACGTCTGGCCGAGCCGGTGCCGTACCGTAACTATGTCGCGCATACCCGCTCAGGCCTGAGTGAACAAGCGCATCAAACATTCTTCCGCGAGATGCTTGGCGATGTCTGCGAGCCTACCTTGCCCTACGGCCTGAATTCGACGCATGAAGGGCCAGCCGAGCAGGCACAACTCACGTTGCCAAGCCCTTTGAGTCACAGCATACGCAGCCAGGCCCGACGCTTGGGGGTAAGCGCCGCAAGCCTGATGCACCTGGCCTGGGCGCAAGTTCTGGGGCAACTGTCGAGCCGCGAGGATGTGGTGTTTGGCACCGTGATGCTCGGGCGATTGCAGGGCGGTGAAGGCTCGGAGCGGGCATTGGGTGTATTCATCAATACGTTGCCGCTGCGCATCGATCTGCGCGGGCACAGCGTGAAAGGCGCGGCACTGGCCACGCATCAACGCTTGAGTGAGTTGCTGCAGCATGAACACGTACAGTTGGCGCAGATTCAGCAGTGCAGCGCGATGGCCGCCGGCACGCCGCTGTTCAGCACGCTGTTCAATTATCGCCACAGCACACCGGCGGGTCCGGTGTCTGCCGAGGTTGAAGCCGCCTGGCACGGTATGCAGTTGCTGGAAGCCGAAGAACACACCAACTATCGCCTGACCCTCAGTGTCGACGACCTCGGCGAAGGCTTCAGTCTGACGGCACTGGCCGGTGCCGGAATTGATGCACGGCGAATCTGCGATTACCTGCAAGCTGCATTGTCTTCGTTACTAAACGCTCTGGATCAAGAGCCACATCAGAGCTTTGGTCGGTTGTCGATCCTCCCGGTTGAGGAACACCAGCGCTTGTTGGTCGCATTCAACGCAACTCGCGCGGCTTATTCGACAGCGCTGACGATTGTCCAGCGCTTCGAAAGGCAGGTGGCCGAGCGGCCCGGGGCGCTGGCAGCGGTGGCTGGCGGCGCTCGGCTGACGTACGCCGAACTCAACCGCCGAGCCAACGCGCTGGCGCATCATCTGATCGCATCGGGTGTGCGGCCCGACGACCGCGTGGCCATCGTCGCGCGACGTGGCCTGGACACGCTGGTCGGGCTGATCGCGATTCTCAAGGCAGGTGCCGGTTATGTGCCGATTGATCCGGCGCATCCGCTCGAGCGCTTGAGCTACTTGCTCGACGACAGTGCTCCGTCCCTCGTCCTGACTCAAAGCGATCTGCGTGCACGTTTGCCGGAACTGGCCGTGCCGGTGATTGATCTGGATCTCGGTGCATGGCCCTCGCAGTTCACTCATAACCCTTGGTTGCCGGCTCTGACGACACGGCATCTGGCTTACGTGATCTACACATCGGGCTCTACCGGCCTGCCGAAAGGCGTAATGGTCGAACACCACACGCTGGCCAATCTGGTGGACTGGCACTGCGAGGCGTTTGATTTGCAGGCCGGACGTCACACCTCAAGCCTGGCCGGGTTTGGCTTCGATGCCATGGCGTGGGAAGTCTGGCCGGCGTTGTGTGCGGGGGCGACCCTGCACCTGGCGCCGGTTCATGAGGGCAGCGAAGACATCGATGCGCTGCTTGAATGGTGGCGTGCGCAGCCGCTGGACGTGAGCTTTCTGCCAACGCCGATTGCCGAATATGCCTTCAGCCAGAACCTTGGGCACCCGACCCTGCGCACACTTTTGATCGGCGGTGATCGCCTGCGTCAGTTCAGTCGTGATCAGTCTTTCGAGGTGATCAACAACTACGGCCCGACCGAGGCCACCGTGGTTGCCACGGCTGGACGCATTGCGGCGGGCGAGATGTTGCACATTGGGCGACCGGTGGCGAACGGCTCTGTTTACCTGCTCGATGAACAGCAGCGCCCGGTGCCGATGGGTGTCCCGGGTGAGGTGTACGTTGGCGGTGCGGGTGTGGCCCGAGGTTATCTGAACCGTGCAGAACTGACGGCCGAACGTTTTCTGCGTGACCCGTTCAGCAACCTGCCAGATGCGCGGATGTACCGCACCGGAGACCTCGCTCGCTGGCTCGAAGACGGCACGCTCGACTATCTCGGTCGCAACGACGATCAAGTGAAAATCCGTGGCATGCGGATCGAACTCGGTGAAATCGAAACTCGCCTTAACCAGTTGCCGGGCGTTCAGGACGCCGTGTTGCTGGCCCGTGAGGACGAACCTGGTCAGCCGCGACTGGTGGCGTACTTCACCGAGCAAGCGCACGTCGAGCCGCTGCTGGTGGGCGAGTTACGTACGCAACTGCTGGCCCGATTGCCGGAGTACATGGTGCCGGTGGCCTTCGTCAAACTCGATGCAATGCCTTTGACCGCCAATGGCAAGGTCGACCGCAAGGCTTTGCCCGCGCCCGACCTTTCGGCGCTGTTTACCCGTGAATATCAGGCCCCGCAAGGCGAGCTGGAAATCGCCCTGGCACAGGTTTGGGCCGACGTCCTGCAAGTCGAACGGGTCGGGCGCCAGGATCACTTCTTCGAACTTGGCGGTCACTCGCTGCTGGCGATGCGCATGGTGGCGCAGGTTCGCCAGCGGTTGGGGCTGGAGCTGGTGCTGAGCGAGTTGTTTGCCAACCCTGAACTCGCTGCGGTCGCTGACCAGTTGAGCCGGGCCGCAGGCAGCACGCTGCCGGATATTCTGCCGGCGCCGCGTGAGACCGCGCTGCCGCTATCGTTTGCCCAGCAACGCCTGTGGTTTTTGGCACAGATGGAGGGTGGCAATTCGGCCTACAACATCCCGATTGGCCTGCGCTTGCGCGGTCGACTCGATGAAGAAGCATTGCAACAGGCACTGGCCCGAATTGTTGCTCGTCACGAAACCTTGCGCAGCCGCTTCGTACGGGTCAACGACGAAGCGCAGGTGCTGATCGTACCGACCGACAACGGCCGGTTGCTGCGGCTCGAAGACTTGCGCCGGCACCCCCAGGTTGACGAGGCATTGCAGGCGCTGATCGAGCAGGAAAACTCGACAGGTTTCGATTTGCAGAACGATCAACTGATTCGCGGGCGACTGGTACGTCTGGCGGACGATGAGCATGTCATGTTGCTGACGGTGCACCACATCATCGCTGACGGCTGGTCGATGGGCGTGTTGACCGGCGAACTGATGGCGCTGTATCAGGCGTTCCGTCAAAACGCGGACGATCCGCTGCCACCGCTGGCCCTGCAATACACCGACTACGCAGTGTGGCAACGGCGCTGGCTGAGCGGCGAGGTGTTGCAGCGTCAGAGTGAATACTGGCAACAGACGCTGGCCGATGCACCGGCCTTGCTGTTGCTGCCGACCGACCGTCCGCGCCCGGCGCAGCAGGACTATAGCGGCAGCAACGTTGACGTGGTGCTGGACGAAAACCTCAGTGCCGGGCTCAAGACGCTTTGCCAGCGTCACGGTGTAACGCCGTACATGGCAATGTTGAGTGCCTGGGCGATGCTGATGAGTCGCTTGTCCGGCCAGTCGGATGTGCTGATCGGCTCGCCGGTGGCCAATCGCACCCGAGCCGAGGTCGAAGGCTTGATCGGCATGTTCGTCAACACGCTGGCCATGCGCATCGACACTTCCGGCGAGCTGAACGTCGAAGCGTTACTCGCGCAGGTCAAGGCCCGCACACTGGAGGCGCAGGCCCATCAGGATCTGCCATTTGAACAGGTGGTAGAAATCAGCCGGCCAGTGCGCAGCCTGGCGCACAGTCCGTTGTTTCAGACGACGTTGAGCTGGGACAGCAGCGCAGGCCCGAATCTGCGTCTGGATGACCTGGTGCTCGAAGGTCTCGCGGCCACAAGCCAGATCGCCAAGTTCGACCTGACGTTGACGCTGGGTGAGGTGCAGGGGGGCATTCGCGGTTCGCTGAACTACGCCACGGCGTTGTTCGATGAATCGACCGTCCGACGTTATATCGGCTACTTCCAGCAGCTGTTGCGGGCGATGGTCGGCAATGACCAGACGGTGCTGGAACAAGTGCAGCTTTTAGCAGAGGAAGAGCGGCAACGCCTGCTGTTCGATTTCAACGCCACCGAGCGCGAGTATCCGCAGGCGCTGACGGTACATGCGCTTTTCGAGCAGCAGGCAGCCACACGCCCACAGGCCGTGGCAGCGCGGCATGGTTCGCATTCGTTGAGTTATGAAGAACTCAACGTTCGCGCCAATCGTCTGGCCCATTACCTTATCGGCCAGAACGTGCAGCCGGGCGATCAGGTGGCGATCCTGCTGCCACGTTCGCTGGATCTGCTGGTCGCGCAACTGGCGATTGCCAAATGCGCGGCGGCCTACGTGCCGCTGGATATCAATGCCCCCGCCGAACGTCAGGCGTTCATGGTGCAGGACTGCCAGGCAGTGGCGTTGCTGACGCTGGACGATGAGGCTATCGAATATGCCGTACGCCGCATCGATCTGGATGTTTTGCTGCTGGACGGTCAGCCGACGCACAACCCGGGCCTGGCGCAGTCCTCGCAGTCGCTGGCGTACGTCATGTACACCTCAGGTTCCACCGGCCTGCCCAAAGGTGTGATGGTGCCGCATCGTGCCATCGGCAGATTGGTGATCAACAACGGTTACGCCGATTTCAATGCGCAGGACCGGGTGGTCTTCGCCTCGAATCCCGCGTTCGATGCCAGCACCATGGACATTTGGGGGCCGTTGCTCAACGGCGGACAGGTGGTGGTCATCGATCATGCCACGTTGCTTGATCCACAAGCATTCGGTCGCGAACTGAACGCCTCGGGGGCGACGGTGCTGTTCGTCACCACGGCGTTGTTCAATCAGTACGTGCAATTGATTCCGCAGGCGCTCAAAGCCCTGCGCATTCTGCTGTGTGGCGGCGAGCGGGGTGATCCGGCGGCGTTCCGTCGACTGTTGGCCGAGGCGCCACAACTGCGGATCGTGCATTGCTACGGGCCGACTGAAACCACCACGTACGCCACGACTTTCGAAGTCCAGGCCGTGGCCGCAGACGCCGACAGCGTGCCGATTGGCGGACCGATCTCCAACACTCAGGTGTACGTGCTCGACGGGTACCAACAACCGGTGCCGATGGGCGTGACCGGCGAGCTGTACATCGGCGGGCAGGGCGTGGCGCTGGGTTACTTGAACCGGCCGGAACTGACCGCCGAAAAATTCCTTCGCGATCCGTTCAGCACCAGGCCCGATGCGCTGCTCTATCGCACCGGGGATCTCGCACGCTGGCAAGCACCGGGGCAGATGGAGTGCATTGGACGCAATGACGATCAGGTGAAGATTCGCGGCTTCCGGATTGAACCGGGGGAAATCGAAAACCGCCTGCTGGGCTGTGCGGGCATCAAGGAAGCGGTAGTGCTGGCGCGACGTGACGGGCAGGAAACCATGCGTCTGGTGGCTTACTACACCGCGCACGCTGATCTGGACATCGCCAGCCTGCACGGACAATTGCAGGCACGCCTGCCGGAGTACATGGTGCCGTCAGCCTGGGTACAGCTCGACACTTTGCCGTTGAACAACAATGGCAAGGTCGATCGCAAGGCGCTACCGGCTCCCGCGCAGGACGCGCTGCTCAGCCGAGCCTATGAAGCCCCGGTCGGCGTGCTCGAAGAAAATCTCGCAAAAGTGTGGGCCGAAGTGCTGCAGGTCGAGCAGGTCGGACGTCGCGACAGCTTCTTCGAACTGGGCGGCCACTCATTACTGGCGATGCGAATGTTGTCCCAGGTCCGCCAACAGCTGGGGCTGGAACTGACCCTCGGCGATTTGTTTGCCAACCCGGAACTGGCGGCCGTCGCCGATGTGCTGAGCCGGGCAGGGCGCAGCACGTTGCCAGACATTTTGCCGGCGGTACGCGACGAAACTCTGCCGTTGTCGTTTGCCCAGCAACGCCTGTGGTTCCTGTCGCAGATGGATGGCGGCAACACGGCTTACAACATCCCTGTCGGTCTGCGCTTGCGCGGTCGGCTCGACGAAAACGCACTGCAACGGAGCCTGTCGCGAATTGTCAGTCGTCACGAAACCTTGCGCAGCCGTTTCGCCGAGTTCAATGACCACGCTCAGGTGCTGATCATGCCGGATGTGCCCGCTGCGTTGTTGCGGGTCGAGGATTTGCGTCAGCACCCGCAAGCCGAGGATGTCTTGCAAAAACTGATTGCTGACGAAGCTTCTGCACCGTTCAACTTGCAGCACGATGCATTGATTCGGGGGCGACTGGTGCGTTTGGCCGACGATCATCATGTGCTGTTGCTGACGCTGCACCACATCATCTCCGATGGCTGGTCGATGGGCGTGCTGACTCGCGAACTGATGTCGCTGTATCAGGCGTTCAGTCATGACCAGGTCGATCCGCTGCCGCCATTGGCGCTGCAATATACCGATTACGCGGTGTGGCAACGGCGCTGGCTGGCCGGTGACGTGTTGCAACGCCAAAGTGAATATTGGCAACAGGCGCTGGCCGATGCGCCAGCCTTGCTGGTGTTGCCAACGGATCGTCCGCGTCCGGCGCAGCAGGACTACAGCGGCGGCAGCGTCGATGTGCTGCTGGATGAGCGCCTGAGTGCCGGGCTTAAAACGTTGTGTCAGCGACATAGCGTAACGCCGTACATGGTGATTCTGAGTGCGTGGGCGATGCTGCTCGGTCGCCTGTCGGGTCAGACCGATGTAGTAATCGGTTCGCCGGTCGCCAACCGCAGCCGGGCGGAGACCGAAGGGTTGATCGGCATGTTCGTCAACACTCTGGCATTGCGCATCGAAACCGGCGGGGCGTTGAGTGGTGCAGCGCTGCTGGCGCAGGTCAAGGCGCGCACGCTGGAAGCGCAAGCGCATCAGGATCTGCCATTCGAACAGGTGGTGGAAATCACCCGGCCGGCTCGCAGCCTGTCCCACAGCCCGTTGTTCCAGACCATGCTGAGTTGGGACAGCAGCGTGGCACCGGAGCTGAGTTTGGGCGAACTGACCCTTGAAGTTGTAGTCGGCGCTAGCCATTTCGTGAAGTTTGACCTGTCGCTGAGTCTGGGCGAAACCCGCGAAGGGGTTCGCGGTGCTTTGAACTACGCGACGGCGTTGTTCGATGAAGCAACGGTGCAACGGTTTGTCGGTTACTTCCAGCGGCTGCTCGAAGTGTTGATCAGCGATGATCAAGCGGTGCTGGAACAAGTCGAGATGCTTTCGCAGGACGAGCGGCAGCGTTTGCTCTATGCCTTCAACGCAACCGATGTCGCCTGTGATCTGCAGCCAACCATTCACGCCATGATCGAAGCCCAAGTGTTGCGCACACCACAGGCAGACGCCGTGGTGGCAGGTGAACAGCGCCTGACATACGCCGAGCTGAACACTCGGGCAAACCGTCTGGCCCATCACCTGCGTCAGAACGGCGTGGGCGCGGATTCGCGGGTGGCGATTTGCGTCGAACGCGGCCCGGACCTGGTGTTGGGGCTGCTGGGCATTCTCAAGGCGGGCGGCGCTTATGTGCCGTTGGACCCGGCTTATCCTGCGGAGCGCCTGGCCTACATGCTCAAGGACAGTGCTCCGGTGGCGGTGCTGATGCATGGTGCGACTCGAAGGCTGTTCGACGACGCCGAGTTGAAGCTGATCGATTTTGACGCCTGCACCTGGCAGGACCAACCCGAGAGCAATCCGCAGGTGCCCGATCTGAGCGCTTCGAATCTGGCGTACATGATCTACACCTCGGGTTCTACCGGTCTGCCGAAAGGGGTGATGCTGGAACACCGTGGCTTGTGCAATCTGGTGCATTGGAGCTCGCAGATTTGCCCGCCGACAGCGCAGAGTGCGCTGCTGCAAAAAACGCCAGTGAGTTTCGACGCTTCGGTGTGGGAGCTTTTCTGGCCGCTGAGCGCCGGTATGCGGCTGGTATTGGCTCGCCCCGATGGTCATCGTGATCCGGCCGGCCTGGCGCAACTGATCCGTGAACAGCGGATCACGGTTATCCAGTTCGTGCCGGCGCTGCTGCAACAGTTTCTCGAAGTGGAGGATGTCGCTGAGTGCCGTAGCCTCACCGACATTTTCTGTGGCGGTGGTGAACTGACTGCTGCGCTGGTCCATGGTGTGCGTCAGCATTTGCCGTGGGCACGTTTGCACAACGTCTACGGCCCGACCGAGGCCACGGTCGACAGCACGGTGTGGACGCTGGAACCGCACATGCCGGTCCCGGCATCCGAATTGCCGATCGGCAAAGCCATTGGCAATACCCGGTTGTATGTGCTCGATGCGCATGACCAGCCGGTGCCGTTCGGTGTCGGCGGCGAGTTGCACATCGGTGGTGTCGGGGTTGCCCGGGGGTATCTGGGCTTGCCACAAACGCAGGCCGAGCGCTTTGTCGACAGCCCGTTTGTGCCCGGTGATCGTCTGTACCGGACCGGCGATCTGGTGCGTTACGGCACCGATGGCAACCTGCAGTTCCTCGGGCGTAACGACTTCCAGATCAAGTTGCACGGCCTGCGTCTGGAGCCTGGGGAAGTCGAAGCCCGGTTGATCGAGCATCCGCTCGTTCGTGAAGCGCTGGTGCTGGTGCGCGATGAGCGGCTGGTTGCCTATTGCACCCTGCGCGAAGGCACTGCACCGACCATTGAAACCTTGCGAGCGCATGTGCTACAGCGATTGCCGGCATACATGGTGCCCGCTGCCTTCGTCATCCTCGATGTGATGCCGCTGACTCCCAACGGCAAAGTCGACCGCAAGGCATTGCCAAAAGCCGCGGATGAAGCCGTTTTCAGCCGTGTTTTCGAGGCGCCAGAAGGTGGGATTGAAATTGCACTGGCGCAGATCTGGAGCGAAGTGCTGAACGTTGAACAGATCGGGCGCCACGACAATTTCTTCGAATCGGGCGGGCATTCATTGCTGGCGATTCGACTGGTCAATCTGATGCGGCGTGCGGGGTTGCAATTGACATTGGCCGAGCTGTTTCAACACCCGAGCGTAGCGTCTGTCAGTACGCTCCTGAGCCAGCGCAGCGAGGTTCCCGAACAACCGGAAGGGTTGGTCGTGGTGCGTGCCAGTGGTCACGGCACGCCGCTGTTTCTGCTGCATGAATTCAGCGGCAGGGACGTGTATTTCCCGACGTTGGGCATGCACATCGAGGGTGATTTTCCGATTTACGGATTGCCCGGCATCGCGCTTGGGCAACCGCAACTGCGCACCTTCGAATGTCTGGCAACACGACTCGTCGGGATCATCCGCTCAGTACAGCCGCATGGGCCTTATCGTCTTGCGGGATGGTCATTTGGCGGACTGCTGGCCTATGAGGTCACCCAGCAACTGCTGGGTATGGACGAGGCGGTGGCTTTTGTCGGGATGATCGACACTTATGCGCCGAATCATGCCAGCCAAAACAAAGCGCAATGGACCCGCGAGCACTCGCACAACCATCAGTTGCTGGATCACTGCCGTGCTCGCTCGATGATGCTTGGCGCAGACAGCCATGAAGCGCTGGCGGGTGTGGCGTTGTTGTCGGCTGAAGTCGAGCGAATCGAGTTCGACGAGCTCTTCAAACGCTGTCAGGAGCAGGATTTGCCCGACCCGGAATTGTCTGCGCTGACGTCGGCGCAGGCATGGCATTACTTTGATCGTGAAGCCGCCCACGGGCAGGCGTTGGCGCATTACCGGCTCAGCCCGAGTCGTCAGCCGATTCATCTGTTCCGCGCTCAGGAACTCATGCAAGGACAGTCAACGCCTGACCCGACGAGGGGCTGGAGCGAAAAGTTGCCCGGCGTAACATTGCATTGCATCGATGTGCCCGGTGATCACCGGACGATGATGAAAAACCCGCATATCCAGGCACTCGGGCAAGCGCTCAGCCGGGCACTGGAAACCGCGACGGCGCCTGAACCGGAGTTGTATCAGCCATTGCTGACCATTCAAACCGGGTACGCCGGGCATGCACCGATCTACTGTGTGCCTGGCGCCGGTGACAGCGTGACGGGGTTCATTCACCTGACAGAAGCGCTGGGCCCCGAGTGGCCGATTATCGGCTTGCAACCTCGTGGTCTCGACGGTGCGGGCGTGCCACACAGTCAGGTGGAAGCCGCTGCGGCGTTTTATCTGAAGGCCATCGAGCAGGTTTATCCGCAAGGGGCCGTGCATTTGATTGGCCACTCCTTCGGCGGTTGGGTCGCGCACGCCATGGCCGCGCAGTTGCAAGCGGCCGGGCGCGTGGTGGCTTCGTTGACATTGATCGACAGCGAGTCGCCCGGCGGTGATGGCGCGGCTGGCAAACCTTACACGCCGACGGCCGCGTTACAGCGCCTGATCGAGACGCTGCAGTTGTCCAGCGGCAAATCGCTGGGCATTGACCCACTGACCTTCGCCGAGGCTGACGACGTAACGCAAATGCGCTTGCTGCACGCGGGAATGGTGCGTGCCGGCGTGCTTTCGCACCGCGCTGCGCCGCAGGCCATGCATGGGCCGGTACGCACCTTTGCCACGGCATTGCGCACGGTTTATCAGCCGAGTCAGGCCTATAACGGGCCAGTGCGGCTGGCACTGGTCGATGACCCGACACTGGACGCGGCGGACAACGAGCGTGAGCAAGCGGCCATGCTGGAAGGCTGGCAGCGTCAGGTCAGGGATCTGGCGGTGTGGTATGGGCCGGGCAACCATTTCACGATTCTCAAGGCTCCGAATGTCTTCAGTCTCGCGGCGTGGTGGCATGACGGTTTGTCGGTGACGGCGGGCGAAGTGTTGTCCTGAAGCTTGCTTTTCAATTGCAACCCGGTCGCTGGCCGGGTTTGTCCCTGAACGGATTTGTGGTCATTTATGGAAAAGCTGAAGTTGCGCAAAATCGTTATGGGAATGGCGCTGATGGCGGTGGCCGGGCTGGTGTTCTACACCGTGCAGGCGCCGGCCGAAGCGCCGAAATACCTGACCGCGCCGGTCGAGCGCGCAGATATCGAAAACACCGTGCTGGCTGCCGGTTTGCTCGAGGGCATCAAGCAGGTCGACGTCGGCGCTCAGGTGTCCGGGCAATTGAAGTCGCTCAAGGTCAAGGTCGGCGACAAAGTGAAGAAGGGCCAGTGGCTGGCGGAAATCGATCCGCTGGTGCTGCAAAACACTCTGCGTCAGGCGCAGGTCGATGAGGAAAACCTGCAAGCCCAGCGCCGGGCGACACAGGCCCAGCTCAAGCAGACCAAAGCCATCTACGAGCGCTACAAGAACTTGCAGGAGGACGCGTCGATCTCCCGGCAGGACTTCGAAACCGCGGAGTCGAACTACGAAGTGCAGCAAGCCAACCTGTTGTCGCTGGATGCGCAGATCAAGAGCGCACACATCCAGATCGACACCGCCAAGGTCAACCTGGCCTACACACGAATCGTCGCGCCGATCGATGGTGACGTGGTCGGCATCGTCACGCAGGAAGGCCAGACCGTGATCGCCAGTCAACTGGCCCCCGTACTGCTGAAACTGGCAGACCTCGACACCATGACCATCAAGGCGCAAGTGTCCGAGGCCGACGTGATTCACATTGCGCCGGGGCAGCAGGTGTATTTCACCATCCTCGGTGAGGACAAACGTTACTACGGCAAGCTGCGCGGGACCGAGCCGGCACCGCAAAACTTCCTCGAAACCGCGCCCGCCGGTACTCCGAAGCAAAATACGGCGGTGTTCTATAACGCGTTGTTCGATGTGCCGAATCTCGATCATCGCCTGCGTATCTCGATGACCGCGCAAGTGCGTATCGTGCTCGACACCGCCAAAGCTGTACTGACCGTTCCTGTTGCAGCGCTCGGACCGCGCAATGCCGATGGCAGTTTTCCGGTGCGGGTGCTGGACGCCAAGGGCATCGCGCAATCGCGCAATGTGCAGACCGGGATCAACAACAACGTCAAAGTGCAGATCAACGACGGTTTGGTCGAAGGTGACCGGGTGGTGATCGGTGATCCATTGCCAGCCGTAGCGGGGGCTTGAGCATGACTGAACCGCTGCTGCAACTGACCGGCATTACCCGTAGTTTTACTGCCGGGGATCGCGAGTTTCTCGCGCTGAATAACATCAATCTGACGATCAATGCCGGGGAAATGGTGGCGATTATCGGCGCTTCCGGTTCCGGCAAATCGACACTGATGAACATCCTCGGTTGCCTCGATTACGCTACGTCCGGCAGCTATAAAATCAACGGTCAGGAAACCCGCGACCTGGACGATCAGGCCCTCGCGGAGCTGCGTCGTGACTACTTCGGTTTTATCTTCCAGCGCTATCACTTGCTGCCGCACTTGAGTGCGATGCACAACGTCGAGATGCCGGCGATCTATGCCGGCACGCCGCCGCTTCAGCGCCATGCCCGTGCCCGCGAGTTGCTGGCGCGGCTGGGGCTGGAAGGGCATCTGAGCCATCGGCCGAGCCAGCTCTCTGGTGGCCAGCAGCAGCGGGTGAGTATTGCCCGGGCCTTGATGAACGGTGGTGAAGTGATCCTCGCTGACGAACCGACCGGTGCCCTCGACACCGCCAGCGGCAAAGAGGTGATGCGCATTCTCCTGGAGCTGCACGCCGCCGGGCACACGGTGATTCTGGTCACCCACGACCCGAAAGTCGCGGCCAACGCCGAGCGCATCATCGAGGTCAGCGACGGCGAAATCATCAATGACCGCGCCAACGTGCGCGACACCACTCAACTGCCGGATGCTGACGAGGTGCCGCGTAAACCGCCGGCAACTCGTCGATTGGTAGCCAGCCTCGGCTTGTTCAGGGAAGCCTTCAACATGGCGTGGGTGGCGCTGGTTTCGCACCGGATGCGCACGTTGTTGACCATGCTCGGGATTGTCATCGGCATCACTTCGGTGGTGTCGATCTCGGCCATCGGTGAGGGCGCCAAGAACTACGTGCTCAAGGACATTTCGGCGATTGGCAGCAACACCATCGATGTCTATTCCGGCAGCAGTTTCGGCGATAAACGTGCGTCATCCATCGAAACACTGGTACCCGCTGATGTCACGGCGCTGAATCAACTGTATTACGTCGACAGCGCAACACCGATGGTCGGTCGCAGCATGTTGCTGCGCTATCGCAACATCGACATCGATGCACAGGTCAACGGCGTCAGCGATCAATACTTTCAAGTGCGCGGGATCAAGATGCAGGCGGGCATACCTTTCAGCGAAAGCGATGCCCGGCGTCAGGCGCAGGTCGTGGTCATCGATCACAACACTGGTTTGCGGTTGTTCGGTGAAGGCGTCGATCCGCTGGGGCAGGTGATCCTGATCGGCAACCTGCCATGCACGGTGATCGGCGTGGCGGCAGAGAACAAAAACCTGTTTGCCTCGGGCAAGACATTGAATGTCTGGGTACCATACGAAACCGCTGCCGGACGGCTACTGGGCCAGCGTTATCTGGACAGCATCAGCGTGCGGATCAAGGAAGGTCAGCCGAGCAAACTGGTGGAAGAACACGTCACTCAGGTGCTGTTACAGCGACACGGGACCAAGGATTTCTTCACCAACAACCTCGACAGTGTCATGCAGACAGTGCAGAAAACCAGTCGCTCACTGGCGTTGCTGCTGTCGTTGATCGCGGTGATCTCGCTGGTGGTTGGCGGGATCGGGGTGATGAATATCATGCTGGTGTCGGTGACCGAGCGGACGCGGGAAATCGGCATTCGCATGGCGGTCGGGGCGCGACAATCGGATATTCGTCAGCAGTTTCTGGTGGAAGCAGTGATGGTTTGCCTGCTCGGCGGCGCGATAGGGATTTCCCTGTCCTATGCCATCGGGCATCTGTTCACGCTGTTCATCAAGGAGTGGCAGATGGTGTTCTCGCTGACATCGGTGCTGACAGCGGTGATCTGCTCGACGCTGATCGGCATCGTCTTCGGCTTCGTCCCGGCACGCAACGCCTCACGCCTCGACCCCATCGAAGCACTGGCCCGAGACTGATCCCCTCCCTGTAGGAACTCATTGTGGCGAGGGGATTTATCCCCGTTGGGCTGCGAAGCAGCCCCAAAACCTGATATCTGTATTTTTTCAGGTTCACCGAGTGCTCAGGCTTCACGACTGCTGCGCAGCCGAACGGGGATAAATCCCCTCACCACAGAGATTTCCCGGGGCCCGCATAACCCTGTAGAGGCCGTGCCACGCTGATTCCATTGTCAGGCAGCGTTGGAGGAGCCTGGCATTGCGACGCTGTCTTCCGGCAAATACATCCAGCGCATCAGCGAATGTCGTCCGCTGATCCCCAGTTTGATCGCCGCTCGCTTGAGATAGCTTTCCACGGTGTTGACCTTCAACTGCAACTGTTCGGCCAGTTCCGGCGCGGTGCGGCCGGCGAGCAGGCCGATGCACACTTCTGTTTCGCGGTTCGACAGGCTCAGTTGCAGTTGCTGCAAGCGTTCGCTGAAGCGCAGGCGCAGGGTTTCCAGGCCTTGTTGCGTGCCAGGCGCTATCTCGGGCCGACTCTCGGCCTCAATGCTTGCCGGTTGCAGGGCGTTGATGTGGTTTTCCACCATCGGCATCAGCACGGGAGAGATGTCCTGCAAAAGACTGCGCTCGTGAGCGGAAAAGCGTTGCGACTGGTCGCTGCGGTACACCGAAATCACGTAGCGATAGCCATCCTTGCGCCGGGTCAGGTGCAACTGTGAGGTATCAGCGGTTGTCGTTTCAGGCGCAATCGGCAGATCGCTGGCGGGCGCGGCGCTGTGCTCGGAGAACACGGTTTCGGCCATCAGCCCCGGTTCTTTGGTGGTTTTCAACTCGCTGCGACTGGATGTCAGGCCCACCGGGTCGACCCGCATCTGGCGGATGTGCGTGGCGTCGACCGCCAATTGGGTGAGGATCAGGTCATGCAGCATGCGCGGAAAGTGCCGGCTGCCGGTGCTGGCGATGACTTTGCCGATGTGCGGGAACAAGTGCGAATTCATATGCTTCATCCATGAGTTACGGGTGGAACAAACCTTCCTGCGGGGCCGTCGACGAGATCCTTGGGCGACGGCCAGACTCAGGAACTGGTTCCTATCCTAGTACAACGTGTGAGCTACGGTTTAATGAAGGCGTTATTAGCTCATAACGATGAATTCAATGCGCCGTCCGCAATGGCTCTGGAGCGCCAGCGAGGAAGCACGTACATTGGCCCATTCGCATGCCAAGACAAGAACAAAAAACAGGAGTCACTGATGCAACCGATCCGTCTCGGTCTGGTGGGTTACGGCAAGATTGCCCAGGATCAACACGTTCCCGCCATCCACGCCAACCCGGCGTTTCACCTGGTGGCAGTCGCCACGCAAGGCAAGCCCTGCGCCGGAGTGGAGAACTTTCAAAGTTTGGGCGAACTGCTTGAGCACGGCCCGCAGGTCGATGCGATTGCGTTCTGCACGCCACCCCAAGGGCGTTTTGCGCTGGTGCAACAAGCGCTGGCCGCTGGCAAACACGTCTTGGTGGAAAAACCTCCCTGCGCGACCTTGGGCGAAGCGATGGCGTTGGTAAATCAGGTCGCCGAACAAGGCGTCAGCGGCCTGTTTGCCTGGCATTCACGCTACGCGCCGGGCATCGCCGCCGCCCGTGACTGGCTGGCAACACGCACCTTGCAAAGCGTTCGGATCGACTGGAAGGAAGACGTGCGCAAATGGCACCCCGGCCAGACATGGATCTGGCAACCCGGCGGCCTGGGCGTCTTCGATCCGGGCATCAATGCTTTGTCGATTGCCACCCATCTGCTGGCGCTGCCGCTGTTTGTCGAGTCCGCCGAGCTGCGTGTTCCCGACAACTGCCAGTCGCCGATTGCCGCTTCGATCAAGATGTCTGACGCCAACCAGCTCGATATCCGCGCCGAATTCGATTTCGACCACGGTCACGATGAACTCTGGAGTATCGAAGTGCGCTGCGCCGAAGGCTCCCTGCGCCTCGATAACGGTGGCGCGTTGCTGAGCATCGATGGCGTGCGCCAGACGGTGTCGGAGGAGGGCGAGTACGCGGCTGTTTATCGGCACTTCCAGCAACTCATTGGCAACAAAACCAGCGATCTCGACCTTCAGCCGCTACGTTTGGTAGCGGACAGCTTTTTTGTCGGCAGCCGGGTATCGGTCAAACCGTTTTACGACAATGTGACCTAAGAAGTGCGATCCCTGTAGGCGCCGCGTACCGCAGCGCTACAGGGGGTGTAGTTGCGAGAATCTCTGTGGCGAGGGGATTTATCCCCGTTCGGCTGCGCAGCTGTCGTGAAGTCTGAGCACTCGGTGTACCTGAAGAATACAGGTGGCCGGTTTTGGGGCTGCTTCGCAACCCAACGGGGATAAATCCCCTCGCCACGATAAGCTCGTGTGAGCTGCGGTGTTTCTTCAGACCTAAGCTAATGCGAAAAAGGTATTTGTTCGGCGTTTTTAAGATCGTTTAGTTTTGTCTCACGACGAATCAAACGCATCAAACCGATAGACCCCCGATTGCCATGACGGCACACGCTGAATCGATCAAAGGCTCTTCAGGTTTGGTTCACACGGGAGTGAATCATGCCGCATACCCTCGATATCACCGCACTACCGACGCTGGACCTTTCGTTGTTCGAAGGCACCGCGCAACAGCGTTATGAGTTTTTGGAAAACCTGCGTCACGCCGCGCGTGACGTCGGGTTCTTTTATCTCACCGGCCATGGCATCGACAGTGCTTTGCTCAAGCAGGTGCAGGATCACGCCCGCCAGTTCTTCGCATTGCCCGAGGGCGAGAAAACCGCTGTCGGCATGATCAACTCGCCGCATTTTCGCGGTTACAACCGTGCGGCTTCCGAGATCACTCGCGGCAAACCTGATTTGCGCGAACAGTTCGATCTGGGTGCCGAGCGCGAAACGCTGCCATTGCAAGCAGACAGTCCGTTCTGGGCGCGCTTGCAGGGGCCTAATCAATGGCCAGCCACGCTACCTGAACTCAAACCGCTGCTGCTCGAATGGCAACAGGCGATGACGCGCATGTCGTTGCGGCTGCTCGGCGCTTTCGCCCAGGCACTGTCGCTGCGAGCAGATGCGTTCGATCAGTTGTACGGCGACAAACCCAACGAACATATCAAGTTGATGCGCTATCCCGGCACTGCGACCGGCGAAAGCAATCAAGGTGTCGGCGCGCACAAGGATTCCGGTTTCCTCAGTTTTCTGCTGCAAGACCAGCAGGCCGGCCTGCAAGTGGAGATCGAAGAGGGCCGCTGGATCGATGCCTTGCCCCGCGAGAACACGCTGGTGGTGAACATCGGCGAATTGCTCGAACTGGCGAGCAACGGTTATCTGCGTGCCACGGTGCATCGGGTGGTTTCGCCGCCGGTGGGCAGCGAGCGCCTGTCCATCGCGTTTTTCCTCGGTGCGCAACTGGATGCCGTGGTGCCGCTGTATCCGTTGCCAACCGCGCTGCTGCGCGAGGCCCGTGGGCCGGCGAGTGATCCGGACAATCCGCTGTTTCGCGATGTCGGCTGGAACTACCTCAAGGGACGTCTGCGCTCGCATCCCGATGTCGCGCGGCGCTTCTATGCCGATGCGCTGCTGCCGCAATCCGCCTGATTCATCACTCGCTCAAGGACTTCGCACATGTTGAAAAAAACAGGTTTGACCCTGGCCGTCCTCGCTGCGCTGGTGACTGCCAACAGTGCTCAGGCGCTGGAGCCGCTGCGGGTGGCCGCTGACCCGGTGCCGCATGCGCAAATTCTCGCGTACATCCAGAAAATCGATCCGCAACTCAATCTCAAAGTCATCGAAATCCCCAACGGCGTGAACTCCAACGAGCTGCTCGCCCATGGCGATGTCGATGCCAATTACTTCCAGCATCTGCCATACCTCAAGTCCCAGGAACAGGCGCTCGGCGAGAAATTTGCCGTAGCCGCCACCGTGCATATCGAGCCGCTGGGCATCTACTCGCGTCGGCACAAAAGTTTTGCCGAGGTGCCGCAGAAAGGCACCGTGGCCGTGCCCAACAACGTCACCAATCTGAGTCGCGCGCTGTACCTGTTGCAGGACAACGGTCTGATCAAACTCAAGCCCGGTTTCAACGACCCGGCAGCGGATCAGGCGACACCCAAGGACATCGCCGAAAACCCGAAACAGCTGAAAATCCTTGAAATCGAATCACCACAGATCCCGCGAGCGCTGGACGATGTCGATCTGGCGGTGATCAACGGCAACTACGCGCTGGACGCCGGACTGGTGCCGGCCAAGGATGCCTTGGGGCTGGAGAAATCCGAGCACAATCCCTACGCCAACATTCTCGTGACCACGCCAAAACTGCAGGACGATCCGCGCATTCGGCAACTGGCCAAAGACCTGACATCGCCGCAAGTGGCGAAGTACATCACGGACAACTTCTCCGGGTCGGTGATTCCAGTGGTGGACGGCAAGCCATGATCGTCGTCGAGCAGTTGAGCAAGACTTACCCGACGGCCAGCGCAGCGGCGCTGGATCAGGTGTCGCTGAACATTCCGGACGGTGCGATTTACGGAATCATCGGGCGCAGCGGTGCGGGTAAATCGACGTTGCTGCGCTGCCTCAACCTGCTCGAACGGCCGGACAGCGGACGGATTCTGCTCGACGGTGTTGATCTGCTCAGCCTGTCTGACAGCGATCTGCGCCGCCAGCGGCAACGCATCGGCATGATCTTTCAAGGCTTCAATCTGCTGCACTCACGCAACGTTTTCGACAACATCGCCGTGCCACTGGAAATCGCCAAGGTTAGCAAACCACAGCGTCAGGCGCGGGTGCGGGAACTGCTGAATCTGGTGGGTTTGAGCGACAAGGCCGAGGCGTTTCCCTCGCAATTATCCGGTGGGCAGAAGCAGCGGGTGGGCATCGCCCGGGCGTTGGCGGCACGTCCTGCCTATCTGCTGTCGGACGAAGCCACCAGTGCCCTCGACCCGGAAACCACGACCTCGATTCTCGAACTGCTGCGCGACATCAATCGTCAGTTGGGCCTGACCATCGTGCTGATCACCCATGAACTGGAGGTGGTCAAATCGATCTGCGATCACGCGGCATCGATGGCTAACGGGCGACTGGTCGAAGCCGGACCGGTGCCGCGTTTGCTGGCTGATCCGCAATCAAGTCTCGGTGCTTCGTTACGACCGAGTTGCGGCTTGCCGTTGGGGCATGCCGCGCCGGGGCTGAGTTTTCTCAGGCAATACGGCGTGCGGGCGGCCCACTCATGAACCGCACAATCAACTGGGATGAAATCCTGCAACTGCTGCTCAACGCCACTGGGGAAACCCTGTACATGGTGCTGCTGGCGGGGCTGTTCACGCTGCTGATCGGTTTGCCGCTCGGCGTGCTGTTGTTCATCAGCCGTCGCGGCGGACTGCATCCGTTGCCACGGCTCAATGGCGCATTGAGCGCACTGGTCAATCTCGGGCGCTCGCTGCCGTTTGTGGTGATGCTGATTGCTCTGATTCCGCTGACTCGATTGGTGGTCGGCACGACGCTCGGCAGCACCGCCGCCGTGGTGCCGATCACCATCGGTGCATTTCCGTTTTTCGCCCGCATCGTCGAAAACGCGCTGGATGAAGTCGACAAGGGCCGGATCGAAGCGATCCTCGCCATGGGCGGCGACATCTGGCATGTGATCGGCAAAGTGCTGCTGCCCGAAGCGCTGCCGGCGTTGCTCGCCGGTATCACTTTGACCCTGGTGATGCTGATCGGATTCTCTTCGATGGCCGGGGTCATCGGCGGTGGCGGGCTCGGCGATCTGGCGATCCGTTACGGCTATCAGCGTTTCAACAATCAAGTAATGGTCGCCACCGTGGTGGTGCTGGTGATTCTGGTCCAGGGCGTGCAAAGCCTGGGTGATCGGCTGGTGCGTTCTCTGGCTCATCGACGTTAAGGAAATGTATGAGTGTGCCTGTTGCCGTGGTATCCGAACCGCTGATTGCGGTGCATGAACTGAGTAAAAGCTTTGCTTCGAACCGCGCGCTGGATCGGGTCAGCCTGAAGATCTATCCCGCTGAAGTGGTTGCACTGCTCGGCGCGAATGGCGCGGGTAAATCGACGCTGGTAAAGATTCTTGCTGGCAGTCAGATGGCTGACAGCGGCGAGTTGCGGGTCGATGGTCAGCCACGACAGTTCACTTCGCCGCTGTCGGCGCGACGTGTGGGGATTGTCGCGGTTCATCAGCAGATCAACGACGGGATTGCCCCCGGTTTGAGCGTGGCGGAAAACCTGCTGCTCGATGAACTGTGCCGCCCCGATGCGGACTTCTGGCTCAACCGTAAACGGCTGCTGGAGCGTGCGGCGAGTATTGCGGCGGGTCTCGGACTGAGCTTGCCGCTGGAGCTGCCGATCGAACACCTCGGTCAGGCCGAGCGGCAACTGGTGGTACTCGCCCGGGCGTTTGCCTTGCAGCCACGGCTGCTGATTCTCGATGAGCCGACGGCGGCATTGTCGGATGCCGAAGCGCAGCGCTTATTTGGCTTGATCGACACGCTGCGCAGCCGTGGTGTGGCGATTCTGTATATCTCGCATCGGCTGTCCGATCTGCAACGACTGGCCGAC
This sequence comes from Pseudomonas sp. McL0111, assembly GCF_052567255.1. NCBI lineage: Bacteria > Pseudomonadati > Pseudomonadota > Gammaproteobacteria > Pseudomonadales > Pseudomonadaceae > Pseudomonas > Pseudomonas sp. McL0111. The sequence continues at coordinate 4,210,628 of NZ_CP199585.1, forward strand.
CGTGCCATCGTTCTGCGTGATGGAAAACTGGCAGGGAAGTTCACGGCGCGGCAGTTGCCGGAAGCGGTGCAGGCAATGCTCGGGCATGCGCTGGAAATGCACGTCTACACGCCGCGAACTGCGGGCCGCGAAGTGTTGAAACTGCGCGAATTGAAAGTCCTGCCACGTTCGACAGCGTTCGATCTGAGCCTGCACGAAAACGAAGTGGTGGTGCTGACCGGATTGCTCGGCGCCGGCAAAAGCGAGATCGCCGAAGTACTGTTCGGCTTGCGCACGGCGGCGGCCGGCAGCCTGCAACTGGATGGCGTTGACTGGCAGCCGGGTTCGCCGCGTCAGGCAATTCGCAGCGGTGTGTTTCTCGCGGCGGAAGATCGCGCGAGTCAGTCCTTGGTGGCGGATTTTTCTTTGCGGCGGACGCTGACCTTACCGTTTCTTGAGCGCTTCACTCATTACGGTTTTATCCGCAATCGCGCCGAAGCGGCGGCGGTGCAGGCGCAGGTTGATGCGCTGGGAATCAAGACCACGGGCATCGATGTGCCGATGAGCGCGCTGTCCGGCGGCAATCAGCAGAAGGTCGTGCTCGGCCGCTGGTTGATCGGGGAAGGGCGGGTGCTGATTCTTGATGAGCCGTTTCAGGGCGTCGATGTGCGCGCGCGTCGCGAGATCGGCCAACAGTTGCGCAACAGCGCCGCTGGCCGCGCAACGCTGGTGATCTGCGCCGATGTCGATGAAGCCCTGGAAATTGCTGACCGGATTCTGCTGGTGCGCGATCACGCGGTGGTCGCCGAATACCCGCGTGCCGGTCTGGAGCGCGCAACGCTGGTCAGCGCACTGGCCGGCACTCCAGTAGAAACCATTCCCCTTCAAGCCACGCCAAGGAGCAGAGCGAGTGCCTGATTCGAGTTCATTGTTACCGAGCGCTGCGGCGCCTGCCGAACGCTTGCTGCACGCGTTTATTCGTTATGGATTGTTGTGGCTGCTGGTGCTGATCGTGGTGTTTTTCAGCTTCGCCGAGCCGGCGTTTCTACGTGTCGGCAATCTGTTCAGCATCTTGCAGTCGGTGTCGATTGTCGCGCTGCTGGCGCTTGGCGTGACCCTGACCATGGCCGTCGGCGGTCTCGACCTGTCCATCGGTGCGGTGGCCGCCATGAGCCTGATGATCGCCAGTTACGTGATGGTGGTGCTCGGCTGGGGCGCGGTGCCGGCAGTGCTGATGAGTCTGGCGGGGGGCGCGCTGGTCGGGCTGCTCAACGGCTGGCTGATCGTCAAGCTGCGGGTGCCGGACATTCTGGCGACGCTGGGCAGCATGTTTCTGGTGATCGGTGTGCAACTGATACCTACCGGCGGGCGCTCGATTGCGGTGGGCATGACTCTGCCCAGTGGCGTGGAAACCGAGGGGTCGTTCAGTGCGGCGTTTCTGGCACTTGGCCGTGGGCGGCTATGGGACACGGTGCCGGTTCCGGTGCTGATTACGGCGGTGGTGGCACTGGCGGTGTGGCTGTTTCTCGAACGTACGCGCATTGGTCGGTTGTTCTATGCGATTGGCGGTAACGAGCAGGCCGCGCGGCTGGCCGGTGCGCCAGTGCAGCGCTTCAAACTGCTGGCTTATGTGCTCTCGGCGCTGCTCGCGTCGCTGGGCGGTTTGTTGTTGGCGGCGCGTTTGGGGCGCGGCGATGTCAGCTCGGGCAACGGACTGGTACTGGACGCGCTCGGCGCCGCGCTGATCGGTTTTGCCGTGCTCGGCGCGAAGAAGCCCAACGCTTTCGGCACGCTGATCGGCGCGCTGCTGGTGGCCTCGTTGCTCAACGGTTTGACCATGCTCAACGCGCCTTATTACGCGCAGGATTTCGTCAAGGGACTGGTACTGGTACTGGCCCTGATGTTCACTTTCGGCCTCGCGCATCGGGCGTGTTGAGCCGCTTTTATTCAAGGAAGTTGTATGCACGGTTCAATCAAGCAGTTTGCCCGTCATTGCCTCGCTGGTGCCGTGTTGTCGGCATTGGCCGTTAGCGTTCAGGCCAAGGCCTTGCCCGGCGCGCCGGCACCGTTCGACAAGGGCCAGGTGCAAATCGCCCTGGTGGGTTATCTGTTTTCCGGAGACTTTCCCGAGGCGTATCTGCGCGGCGTGGAGAAACAGACCGAAGCGCTGGGCGCCAATCTGCGGGTGTTCGATGCCCGGCAGCAGGCAGCGAGTCAGGGCGAAATGATCGATCAGGCCATCGACCTCGGCGTCGACGGCATCATCGTGCAACTGGGCCTGGCCGAAACGCTGAAAGGGCCGATTGATCGGGCCATCGCCAAGGGCATCAAAGTCGTCGCGTTCGACGTTGATATCGGCAGCGCGAAGGTGACTCAGGTCGAGCAGGATCACCACGCACTGGCGCGTTTGGCGCTTGAGCAAGCGATCAAGGACAACGGCACGCGGTTCGATGCCGGTTACGTCTACATCAGCGGCTTCACGCCGATGGAGCGCCGCGACGAGATCTGGAGTCAGGTCAAAGCGGCGAATCCCGGGATCATTGAAAAGGCGCGGTTCGGCACGCTCAATCCGCCGATTGCCAACTCGGTGGCCGATCAAGCCAGCGCAGTGCTGCGGGCCAATCCGGGGATCAGCGTGATCTTCGCGCCGTTCGACGAGTTCGCCAAAGGCGCGAAAATCGCCGTGGATGAGGCGGGGCTGGGGCAAAAAGTGAAAATCTACAGTGCCGATATTTCCACTGCCGATATTCAGATCATGAAAGAGCCGGACAGCGCGTGGGCGGCGACGGCGGCGGTCAATCCGCAAGTGGCCGGGGCGATCAGTGTGCGCAGTCTGGCGATGTTGATTGCCGGGGAAAATCCGGGGCATCAGGTGCTGGTGCCGCCGACGTTAATTACCCGGCAGCAGTTGCTCGATCTGGACGTGAAAAACGTTCGTGACCTAGCGCAGAAACTCCCGGCGTTTGGCGATACGGCGAATGTGGCGAAGGCCTCATGGATTCCCGTGGCCAACTAAAAACATCAGGCTGCACACATTCAATGTAGGAGTGAGCCTGCTCGCGATGAGGCCGGAACTGCTGGCATCTTTGTTGGCTGAACTACCGCTATCGCGAGCAGGCTCACTCCTACATTGGTCTTGTATTAACAAAATAAGATTGTGGTTAGTTGGGTTTGGTGTTTGTCAGGCAACACTTGTGTTGTTCTAACTACAGTTCGCTAGTCCGATCTAACCTAAGTGTTATTGGTTCTTTTGCCCAGGCTTAAGACTCGTCTAGCATGGGCTTCTGGGGTGTTGTACTCACTGTTGGTCGCTGCGCTCGCGTTATTTCCTGATTTATAAAACTACAGCAGACATTGCCGTGCATTGACTGTCGACTGCTTATTGTCGGCAGCGGCCGGGTATTAGCTGCGATTCAAGGAGCTGTTATATGCATTACCGTTCCCGTTCGTTATTGGCCGTCGCTGTTGTAGGTGCGATCTGGCAACTTCCCGCAAAAGCCGAAGAAACTTCCGCACGCAGCGACGATGACCCACGGCTGGGTACCGTGTTGGTCACTGGCACGCGCGGGACGTCGCGCACCGTGCTCGATTCGCCGGTGCCGGTGGATGTGCTGACCGCCGAAGACCTTAAGTCCGCAGGCGCCGCTGACGGTGAACTGGGCGCGGCATTGCAGACGCTGCTGCCGTCGTTCAGCCTGCCGCGTCAGTCCAACTCCGGCGGTGCCGACCATATTCGGGCCGCGCAACTGCGTGGCATGAGTCCCGATCAGGTGCTGGTGTTGGTCAACGGCAAGCGCCGGCACACCTCGGCGGTGGTCAACGATTCGTCGAAGATCGGTCGCGGCACCGCCCCCGTGGACTTCAACTCGATCCCGATCAGCGCGATCAAACGCATCGAAGTGCTGCGTGACGGTGCGGGTGCGCAGTACGGCTCCGATGCAATCGCCGGGGTGATCAACATCATCCTCGACGACGCCCCCGAGGGCGGCGAAATCTCCACCAGTTACGGCGCTTATCACACCCATCAGGACGCCATCGACAAGACCACCACCGACGGTCAGAACAGCGTGACCACCGCCAAGATCGGCACACGCCTTGGCGAGGAGGGCGGGTTTGTTCGTGGCGGTACCGAGTACAAGAACCGCAACCCGACCAACCGCGCCGGGTTCGACGGTTTTGCCGACACGCCCGATCAGCGCAACTACGTGATGGGCGATGGCCTGGCGCGGGACGTCAACCTCTGGTTCAACAGCGAGCTGCCGCTGGCCGGGGGCAAGGCCTATTCCTTCGGCACCTATAATCAGCGCCACACCACGGGCGCCGAGTTCTATCGCTACCCGTACGAACAGCCGCAGTTCTACCCCAACGGCTACTTGCCGCAATCGCTGGGCGACAACAAGGACATCTCCGCAACGGCTGGTTTCAAAGGCATGATCGGCGATGAATGGGATTTCGACAGCAGCGTCACCCACGGTCGCAACCGTTTCGATTCTTCGACCCGCCGCACGCTCAATGTCAGCCTTGGCGAAGACTCGCCGACCAGGTTCGATACCGGCGATTACGAACTGCGCCAAACCACCAGCAACCTCGATTTCAGCCGTGAACTGCGCCTCGGCGAGCGCTCGTTTGTGCTGGCGGTGGGTGGCGAATATCGCTACGAAAACTACCTGACGTACGCCGGTGACGAGGCTTCTTACATTGGCTCTGGAGCCGACGGCGCCAACGGCCTGCGCCCGAGCGAAGAGTCGGACCTGGACCGGAATGTGTTCGGCACTTACGCTGAGTTGTCCGGTGATCTTACTGATCGGTTTTTCGTCGATGCCGCCACCCGTTGGGAACATTACGACGACGCCGGCAGCAAACTCACCGGCAAGCTCAGCGGTCGCTACAAACTGACCGAACAATGGGCGCTGCGCGGTGCTGTATCGAACAACTTCCGCGCACCTTCGCTGGCGCAAAGCGGCTTCCAGAACACCACCAGCAACTTCGGTGATGGCGGCACGCTGACCGACATTCGTGTGCTCTCGGTTAATGACCCGATTGCTCGTGCGCTCGGTGCAGAAAAGCTCGATCCGGAGACCTCGAAAAACTTCAGCCTCGGCCTGACCTTTCAGCTGAACGAGCGCTTCGATGCCTCGCTGGACGTGTTCCGCATCGACGTAAAAGACCGCATCACGCTGTCGCAACGCATCGGCAGCGATGCGATGGAGCAATACATCAACGACAATTTCGGCGTGGCGGGCGTCCACGACGTCAACTTCTTCACCAACGCCGCTGACACCAGCACTCACGGCGCCGAACTGGTGCTCAACTATCATCAGCCGCTCTATGACGGACAACTGGGGCTGACCGGCGCCTACACTTATAACCACACCAAAGTCACCAGCACCAAAGGCACTCCGTCGCAACTGACGGCACTGGGCATCGGCAACGACGCTTTGGTTGGCGTCGAAGAGACCAACACCCTGACCGACGCCGCACCGAAAGATCGCTTCATCTTTTCCGCCAACTGGGCCAGCGAGCATTGGGGCTTGCTCGGGCGTCTGACCCGTCAGGGCGAGACCACTCGGGTGTTCGATTTCGGCGACTCGCAACCCGAGCAAACCTACGGCGCGGTATGGCAACTGGACGCCGAGGTGACCTACAAATTCACCCCGAAATTCAACATTGCCCTGGGTGGCAACAACCTGACCGACAACTACCCGGAACGCTCCGGTTCGGCGATCAACTACGGCGGCAATCTGCCGTATGACGTGTTGTCGCCAATCGGTACCAACGGCGCCTACTACTACGCTCGCGCTACCTATGGTTTCTGACGCGGGACCGGGCAGGCATCTGCCGGTTTTCCAGGCATTGCTGATCACGCTGGGCATGGTGATCACCACTGACATCCTGAAAACCGCGCCGACCGTGGCGCAGAACGTCGGGCCGGATTATTTCTATCTGGTCTGGGTGCTTGGCGGTTTGTCGTCGATGGTCGGGGCGCTGTGTTTTGCCGAGATGGCTACGGCGTTTCCGCACCCGGGTGGCGACTATCACTTCCTGCGTACGGCGTATGGCGAGCGCATGGGTTTTCTGTTCGCCTGGTCGCGTTTCTCGGTGATGCATACCGGATGGATTGCTTTGTCGGCGTTCATGTTCGCTGATTACTTCAACGCGGTGGTGCCGCTGGGTGAGCATGGCTCCGGGTGGTTTGCCGGTGCGGTAATTGCTGCGCTGGTGTTGCTTAATCTCACTGGAAAACACATCGGGTTCATCACGCAGACGTTGCTGGTGAGCCTGCTGGCGTTGGGTTTCCTGAGCATTGTCAGTGCAGGACTCTGGCTGGCGTGGCAGGGCATCGAAGTGCCTGCACCGAGCGTGACGGTCACGCCGGAAAACACCGGTATAGCCGGATTCTCGGCGTCGATGATTTTCGTATTTCTGGCCTTCGGCGGCTGGAGCGATGCCGCGACGTTATCGGCGGAAGTGCGCGACGGACGACGCGGTATTTTCATCGCCATGCTCGGCGCACTGACGCTGCTGATGGCGATCTATCTGGCGCTGAACTGGGCGTTCGTCCGAGGTCTGGGCTTCGCAGGATTGGCGGCAAGCAATGCACCCGCCGTGGAGTTGTTGAACCGTGCGTTCGGCGCCCCGGGGGTGATGCTGATTCTGCTGATGGTCGGCATTGCGGCGATTGCGACGATCAACTCGACCTTGCTGGTCGGAGCGCGTACCACTTATGCCGCTGCACGCGATGTGCCGCAGTTGCGCAGTTTTGGCAATTGGGACGAGCGACATGGTGTGCCGCGCAAAGCCTTGCTCGCGGAGGGCGCGGTGGCGCTGTTGCTGGTGTTGTTCGGCAGTTTTACTCAGAGCGGATTCAACACCATGGTCGAGTATCTGACTCCGGTGTACTGGCTGTTTCTGAGCTTGAGCAGTGTGGCGCTGATCATTCTGCGCCGACGTTTTCCTGATGTGCCGAGGCCGGTCAAAGTGCCGTTGTATCCACTGTTGCCGCTGCTGTTTTTCGGCTTGTGCCTGTACATGCTCTATTCGAGCGTGACGGTGGTGGGGTGGGGCGCGTTTTTGGGGATTGGGGTTTTATTGGTGGGCGCGGTACTGCTGGCAGTGTTGAGCCGCCTGGCGTCGACGCCTCGGCAAGCTCTTGAGCAGACCACCGATTAGAACGAAACCTCAGCGGGTTGCGACAAACGCAACACCGACAAGTCCCCGGTAATCCGCTTGTACGCCAACCGAATCGCCTCGATGTCACTGCTGTGCTTCGGACTGTTCTCGTGCAGGATCACGATGACTTTGGTGCTCAAGCGCTCAGGCTCTTTCGCCCCATGATCCCGCCACTGCCCATAAGCATCGAACGCAGTAAAACCGTCAGGAAAGCGCGGCGTGACTTCCTTGTCGAGAAACTCACGCCAGCGCGCGGGGCTGACAGCGCCTTCCTTGCCATCCACCGAACCCACCGAAAAATACAACTCGGTACGAATCCACTGCGCCTGTGCCGGGCGCGTGGCATCACCTTGCAGGGTCGAACTGGCGGGATTTGTGGTGTGGATGGACGCAGCAGGAGGGCTGGCGCAACCGGCGATTGCTACAAACAATGCCGCCAGTAAAAGACGTTGAGGCATGGAGCATCCTTATCGAACGTAGAGGTGAACGCTCGGAGTATAAGGGGGCGATTTGACAGGCAATAAAGACCTAAAAAGCAGGCTCCTAGGCGCTTCGGGAATAACCCCGAAGCGCTCGGTATCTACTCGGCTCGCTCTATCTTGAACTGACCATAACCACCGGTTCGTCCGAGATCCACACGCACAAACATCCCATAAGTCTGCAGGTAAGCGTAGGTCGAAGTGTTTTGGCCGTTGTGGTAATCCTCGCCGGTGCAACTGATGACTTTGGCTGTACCGCTCAGCGACGAATAAAACTCGCTGGCAGGTTTCTGCGAATCCACGTTGCACTCCATTTTTCTGTCGACTAGCACCGGCGCTTTTTTGTATCGGGGGCTGGATCTTTGCACCGTGTAACTCAAACGCGTGCCGACCGTCATGGTTGCCCAGTCGCCCTGGAACTTGAGGTCGGTGATTACGTTTTCTTTCACTCTGATCAGGTCATGTTCATTGGTGTATTCAACCTCGGCCAGTTCAGTCAAACCTCGAAAACTTATCGTGACCCGTTGGCGTGATTGGGCGTTAACCCGCTCGGTCAGTTGTTTGCCGGGTTCGTATGGAAGATAAGCGATGTCACTTCCCATACGGCCCAACTCACGGCGTTTCGCATCGCTCTGGTAAACGTACGAGAGGCCCGACTCGTTGGCCTTTTTTTGCTCGCTAGCCTCATTGAAGTCTTTGAAGTACAGGCGCAGGTGCTGGATGGATTTTTCCGGTGCGGGCAACTGCAAGGCGTCGATGGCTTTTACCACCGAGGCGGGCAATTGCGGCTCGGGTAAAACAAAGGACGTTTGGTGTCGTCCTTCGAATGGCTTGTATTGATCCAGCGACGTCTGCGTACCGCAGGCAAGTGTCAGCAATTGACGATCATCGGCACCGAGCGTTTTCTGGGCAACGGGCTGCTGGATCATCGCTCCGCCGATCACGCGGTTTTGCTTATCAAGGTAAAAAGTACTGAGCGCGGTCAACCGTTGCTGCGCACAATCGGCACTCCAGCGTTGCCGTGCTTGTACGTACAGGCCATCGTTGCGTGGCATCAGCGCTTCGGCAGCCGGAACCCGGGCCGACCAGAACAGCGTTTGCTGGTCTTTTTGCATCAGGCTGGCGCGGTCAATCAACTGCCAGTCCTGATGATCAGGCGTCGAGATTACTCGCCATTGAGGCGCCGGTACCTGAGTGCACACCTGCTTCAATTGCGCGCTCTGCAGAAACAGTTTTTTCTGTTCGGCCGGCATCTGTCTGGCCTCTGACGTATCGCTGCGGCGATCCACCGCAAACCGCATCATTCCAGCGGTAGTGAGGTGAGCCATTTGCGCGTCCGGAAGGTGGCAGTCGGCATCAAAGCGTACGAGGTGCCGGATGTTGTTTCCCTCGATCGACATCACGACATAGGTGACGTGATCGCCTTCACGGACAATGGAACTCGGGTCGGGCTGACCTGCCATCGCCGCATCGAATGCCATCTGCCCCATTGCATCGAAATCGGTAGCTGTCTGTTTCTTTGGTGGGCTCTGGCACCCGGCAAGCGCGAGGGCAATGGTGAACAAAGACAAACATTTGAAGCGGTGGGTCAAGGCATCCATGCGTTTACACGTCATCGGCGAGAAAAGTGATGGCATATTAACATGTCACTTGATGACCGCCTGAGTCGTGAACGCATCGAGCAGATAATCGCGCACATACAGCAGACTCGGGCTGTGCATCACGCTTTTGCTCCACACCAGATACAGCGCGTTGACCGGCGCTTCAGCCAGTGGCGTCGGTGTGAGCAAGCGTCCGTCAGCGATGGCGTCGGCGCACTGGTAGTCCGGCAACACGGTCCAGCCGTGCCCGCCGAGCACCAGCTCCTTGATGATCCGTAAATCGGGAATGGTCAGCGCCGCTTGCAGTTGCGGCGCGACCTGAAACATCGACGTCCATAGTGGCCGCACCAGTGCCAGATCTTCATCGAAAGCAATCAGTGGCACCTGCGTCAGTTGTTGCTGAGAGGGGTTGTGCCCAAGACGCTCCAGCAGACTCGGCGCGTAAACCAGCAACATGCGCTCGGTCAGCAGATGCGCATAACCGTGAGACTGCTCGTCAGGTATCGAAGCGGTGATCGCGAAGTCGATCTGCTTTGATTCGAGCATCTCGTAGATGCGTTTTTTCGCACCGGTATGAAAGCGCAGGGTAAAGCCTTCGTTCATCAGCGGTGCGAGGCGAGACGCAACCTGCGAGTGGATGAAGTCCGATGGACCGACCAGGTGAACCGTGCCGCCCTTGATCAATCCCGGACGCAGCGAGGCGATCTTGCTCTCCAGACCATCGAGAAATGGCGCGACGGAGCGCGCCAGTTCATCTGCCGCATCAGTCGGCTCGACGCCGCGCGGCAAGCGTAGAAACAGCGGCTTGCCGATCAGCGCTTCAACCGCCTGAATATGCATCGATGCGGCGGGTTGAGTGATACCCAAATGCTGCGCAGCCCTGGAAAACGACTTGGCGCGGTAGGCTTCAAGGAACGTGCGCAGATGGGTGAGGTGGCTCATGGTGCGACGGCGCCTGACGTGTGGTCGTTCGTTTTACCATGACGCCGGTTTATGCGCATGCCGGGGAACGTTGCTGCGGCTTGCGCAGCATCTGACTGAGGATCAGCAGCAGACCCAACGCAGATATCGCCGCGCCCGCAAGCCCGACATAGCCCAGGCCTGCTTGGCTGATGGTGACCCCGCCGAGCACCGAGCCCAGCGCAATCCCTGAATTGAAACCAGCAATATTCAGCCCGGCCGCCACACCGTGGGCATGTGGCGCATGACGCTCGGCGACACCGATCAGCCGCGCCTGCAACGCCGGTACTGCGGCGAAACTGAACATGCCGAGCAGGGCGACCAGCAAGCCCATCATCAACGGTGAACCGGAGAAGGCCCACATGCCCGCCGTCACTACGACGATGCCGGCGATCAACGCTGCGCTGGCTCGGTCCACGCCCCAGGCATCGGTGAGCTTGCCGCCCAACACATTGCCGATGGCCGCCATCACGCCGTACAGCAACATAAACACGCCGACGGTAGCCGCCGTGGTGCCGGTTACCTCAGTCAGCACTGGCGCGATGTAGGTGTACGCGACAAACGAGCCGGCATAACCGAGCACGGTGACCAGCGCACCGGCCAGCAACTTGCCGTTGAGCAATGCCTTGAGGCTGTGCAAGGTCGATTCGCCGTCAGTCGAGGTCGGCAGCGGATCACGCATGCCGAACAACAGCCCGAAAAATCCAATGGCGCCAAACACCGCAATCGCCGCCAACACCAGACGCCACGACATCACGCCACCGAGGTAGGTACTGATCGGCACACCGATGGCCATCGCCAGCGTAAATCCACCAAACACCACCGCCACTGCGCTACCGGCACGCCCCGGACCCGCCAGACGCGCCGCCGTGCTCGATGCCACCGCGAGAAACAATCCATGGCCCATCCCGGCAATGAACCGCGCCACCAGCATCAGCGTCAACGTCGTGGAAAACGCCGCTGCCAGGCTGCCGACACTGAACACCAGTGCCGTGACCAACATGACATTCTTGCGCGACCAACTCGCGGTCAACGCACTGAAAATCGGCGCCGACAGCGTGGCGCCCAGGGCGTAAGCGGTAATTGTTGCGCCGGTCGCTTCGACATCGACGCCAAGGCTGCGCGCCATGACGTCGGTGAGGCCGATCGGGACAAACTCGGCAAGGCCCAGCGCGAAGGCGCTGAGGGTGAAGATGTAGATGACAAAGGGCATGGGAGCCTCTCGCGGAAGGGGAAAGATGGCGAGAGGCTAGGGCGCGGGTACATATAAGTGAAATTGGCGATTTCGCGTATGGGTATAAATCTGTTTATGGATGGCGTCAGGTTGCCGCTCCGGGCTTCGCCAACTCAATCCCCGCAGCCCCCAAACGCTTGAGGATCTCGAATAGCAAATCACTTTTCGTTACTCCGACAATCCTCGGACTGCCGACATAGCCGGTCACGGTCAGCGTAATCCCATCCGGCGAGAGCTTGCTGAAACGCACGAATGTCGCTGGTTTATCGAGGATGGTCTGGTTTTCTTCATAGGTGTCGAGCAACAGGTTTTTGACCTGTTCCGGATCTATATCCAGCGGGAACATCAGCTCAAGTGTCGCCACACCCTGAGCGCTGCCGCCCAGGGTGACGTTGCGCAGGTTTTGTGAGATCAGTTGCGAGTTGGGCACGATGACGATGGAGCGGTCGCTGAGCTGAATTTCAGTGGCGCGCACGTTGATCCGGCGAATGTCGCCTTCAACGCCGCTGATGCTGATCAGGTCGCCGACCTTGACCGGGCGTTCGGTCAGCAGGATCAGCCCGGAGACGAAGTTTTTGACGATCTCCTGCAAGCCGAAACCGATACCCACCGACAAGGCGCTGACGATCCACGCCAGATTGGTCCAGCGCACACCGAGTGACGACAAGGTCAGCAGGATCACAGCGGCGTAACCGATGTTCGAGAACAGCGTGCTGAGCGAGGCGCACATGCCCGGGTCCATGTCGGTCTTGGGCAGGAACTCGTTGTCGAGCCAGCGGCGCAGTGCGCGTATCAGATAGATGCCGATCAGCAGCGCCAGCACGGCGTTGAGCAGGTGCGCCGGGACGATGTTCAGTTTGCGCAGCCCGGCGCCGCCGAGGATCGTCAGGATATTGCTGATCAGTTGCCCCAGCGTGGTGCCGATGCCGCCGACAAACAGGCTGATCACCGCCAGCAGCAACAAAGCGGCGCGGCCGGCACCGGACAACACCGTCGACATTTGCTCAAGGCGTCGGTCACCCACGCCCAGCAACTGCTTGAGCGCTTTGCCGCTGGAGTGGCGGGGCGAGAACAGGTATTCGCAACCGTCCTTGAGCAACTGGATCAGTAGATAGAAACCGGCCAGCACGATGTACGACCAGACCAGTTCATAGGTGATGAAACGCGCCAGCGAAACATAGCCGGTCAGCAGCGCAATTATCGACACCACCATCGAGATCGTTGCGGCTGACCAGATCACCCCGGCAAAGGTGTTGCCAGTCGCCGCCGGGTCGCCGGAAGCCACCATCGCCTTGCGCACTTTGCCGACGCGCAACAGCATCGTCACGATGATGATCATGACCACCAGCGCGACGACGCCGCGCTCGGACACCACAATCTGACTGCTCATGCCCACGGCATTGCTGACCTGCACCAGCGTGACCAGCACCAGCAGTGTTCCGGCGAGGATCAGGGGATAGGGTTTCAATGCGAGCGCAACCGGATCGGCAATCCCCGGCAAGCGCCATGACGGATGTTCGGTCGATAGCAAGGCGCGGCTCAGACCGGTGATCAGCACGCAGGCATACACGGCTTTTTCAAATTCGTCGGAAAAGGTCGCCAGGATCGGCGTCAACGGCACATGCCGAGTACAGGCATAAAACAGCACTTGCAGGGCAATGCCGGTGGTGACGATGGTGGCCAGTGCCGATGCTGATGCCAAAGAACTGCGGCGCAGACGTCCCTCGGGCATGCGGTGAATGCACAACCACGCCAATCCACGCTCTGCGAGTCTGCGGCCGATAAGCCAGATAATCAGCGCCAGTAGCACCAGCACGCTGGTGTAAAAGCGCTCACCGGATTTCCACACCGTGGCCCAGGTCTGTTCTATCTGATCGATAAACGAGCCGAAGCGCTGACGGTCGTCCAGCGTAGGGTTGACCAGCGGCGCCCAGAAATCGGGGCTCAAAATGCTGCTGGTGCGCAGGGTCAATTCGCTTTCCAGCAGCGAGCGACGAATACCGGCAATCTGCGTGATCAGGTCGGCAGCGCTCTGCTTGAGCGCGGCCAGATTTTCCAGCGTCGCATCGACCTTGCTTTTCTGCTCGGCGAGCGCGCCTCGTTGCGCTGCCAGATCGGCCTGTTCCGACGCGATAGTGTTTGCCGGCGCGGCACCAAGAACATTGAGTTGCACGGCCAATTGCGCCTGCTGCGGCAACAGCGATGCCGACAGTCCATCAACATCAGCAATGAATGCCTGCACGCGATCCTGTGGGCCTTCGAGCTGGTTGTAATTATTGGCCGCTGAGATCTGCTGTTTCAGACCGTCGAGGCGCAGTTGCAGGGCTTGCAGATCGCTTTGCGAAACATCCACCACTGGCGTCGCGGTGACCACCGTAGCCGCAGGCAACTGCGCAGCGCAGAACATTGCACCGCCGGGGAAAAGCAGGGTCAGCACGATAAAAAACAGCGACTTCAACGCAATACGCATGAGCGTGCCCGACTCCGGTTGATCACATAGCCTTTGAGGTTAGGTGATCGTGCCGGGCAGGGAGGAAAAGTTTCACGTTGATGGGGTGAGAAGATGTATCAGTTGCGGACTCAGGGAATCGCTCTGCACATTCAGCAAAGCCAGTGTGACGGGCAATTTGAAGCGTCGACGACCGGCACTTCCGGGGTTCAGGTAAAGGATATTGCCGCGCCATTCGATTCCGGGTTTGTGGGAATGGCCGGTGATGATCAGTTTGATATCGGGATCGAGCTCGGTGGGAACGTCGGCAATATCGTGGATCAGCAGGGTTTTGCAGCCGTTCAGATCGAGGATGAGCTGATCAGGAAGGTCACAGGCCCATGGCAAGTCCAGATCGTTGTTGCCACGAACGGCGTGAACCGGTGCGATGGCGGCGAGTTGCTCGAGGATCTGCGGGTTGCCGATATCGCCAGCGTGAATGATGCGCTCGCAACCTTGCAGGGCGGCGATGGCTTCGGGGCGGAGCAGGCCGTGGGTGTCGGAGATGATGCCGGTTTTCATGGGGGAGGGCAGTGAGAAAAGGGTTTCTGGAGGGTAGCAGGCTGCTTACAAGACTCCAATCGACCAGCCAATTCGTTGGTGGTCGTTGATCAATCTTCGTAAATTCCACAGATCTATAGTGCTTGCCGCATTGCGCAATTACCCATAACTCCTCTGAGTTGAATCCACGTATTCAGGTCAACGATGCCGGTCAGCAACCGGCACAGGGAGGAAGCATGGGCGCCACAGCAATTCCCGAGGGTTTTACTCCGTTTACCCGTAGCAGTCCGCTACTTGATTTACTTGGCCCGATCTATGCGAAGGGCAGCGGACCGCAATTGGAACTGGGACTATTGACCGACTCACGACATGCCAATGGTCGTGGCACTTTGCATGGAGGTGTATTGGCGACGTTAGCCGATGTGGGGATGGGCTACGCCATGGCATTCTCCAGCGACCCTCCGCAGCCATTGATCACAGCGAGCATGACTCTGGATTATCTCGGCGCAGTGCAAATCAATGAGTGGCTGGAAGTACGTCTTGAGTACTCCAAGAAAGGACGTCAACTCGCGTTTGCGGCTGTCAGTCTGCATGTGGGAGAGCGAACAGTTGCGCGCGCCAGTGCGGTATTCGCTGTGCCGATGAGTTGAAAGGGCTGGTCCATCATGGCATTGGCTGTCAATTGAGCAACGGTTGTGATGTTCATCAGGTGAGGGGTATCAAATCGCATTACGCCGTAAAAGAATTTTAACCGCTCTTCGGCACGCTCACCTAATGAATAGCCTATGGATAATCCCACAGGCGATGTGCCAATACCGGCATGATCCAAGAGGTGGTCAACGTGGCTAAAGACGAGAAGAAAAGCAAAGGTGAATCTTCCAAAGCCAGCAAGGAGTTGAAAGACAAAAAGTCATCACCGACGAAGAAAGCTGCTTCGACTTCGACCCTTTCGAAATCTTCCGATAAGAAAGACAAGAAAAAAGATGCTGAACCAAAAAAATCCGCAAAAAAAGCTGATAGCAAACCTGAAAAGGCCAAGAAATCAGATAAGACAGAAAAATCCGCGAAGAAGAAAAAATAACATCTCCAGTCTGCTAGGGCTTCGCGCCCTAGCTACTTCAGTTCACGCACGACCTTGGAATTGCCCAATCCGCCCTCATAACAATGACTACACCCAACATCCCCAGAGGAACCACCGACCATGACCAGTCAAACCGAAACTGCCATTCTTGCCGGCGGCTGCTTCTGGGGCATGCAGGATTTGTTGCGGCGCTACCCTGGCGTACTGCAAACCCGCGTCGGATACAGCGGCGGTGATGTGCCGAATGCCACTTACCGCAATCACGGCAATCACGCCGAAGCCATCGAAATCGTCTTCGACCCTGCGGTGATCAGCTATCGGCAGATCCTTGAGTTCTTCTTCCAGATTCACGATCCGAGCACGGCCAACCGGCAGGGCAATGACCTTGGCCCGAGTTATCGCTCGGCGATCTATTACCTCAGTGAGCAACAGCGCGATACCGCCGAGGACACCGCTGCAGACGTTGACGCTTCAAAACTCTGGCCAGGGCGAGTCGTCACCGAAATCGAACCGGCGGGTCCGTTCTGGGAAGCGGAGCCGGAGCATCAGGATTACCTTGAACGCATTCCGAATGGTTACACCTGCCACTTCATTCGCCCGAACTGGAAGCTGCCGAAGCGCGCTTGAATGTCATTGGGGGGCCACCCTTCAATCGGTGGCTCCCATACAGGCCGGTATCAGCCCAGTCGCATCGACAACTCAATGTCATCGGCAAACGGCACGGACAGATAACCGTTCTCCGGCGCACGCACGTAAGCCAGATATTCAGGGCAATAATCGGTGTTGTCTGCGACCACCAGTGCGCCCGGTTTCAGGTGCTTTTCGACCAGGTTCAGCACGTCGCCATACAACGCCTTGGCGCCATCGAGCAGGAGCAGATCGACTGATTGCGGGAGATCGCTTGCCAGGCTGACCAACGCATCACCTTCACGAATCTCTACCAGATCGCTAACGCCACCTTCAATAAAGTGATGGCGCGCCAGTTCGATTTTCGACGGTTCAAATTCGCTGCCGATCAGCACGCCACCTCCGTTGTCGCGCAACGCCGCCGCCAGGTGCAGGGTGGACAGGCCGAATGAGGTACCGAACTCGACGATGGCTTTCGCCTTGGTGTTGCGCGCCAGCATGTAGAGCAATTTGCCGGTGTCGCGGGAGACCGGCAGCCACAGATCCTTGAGCATTTCGTAAAGTTTCAGGTAGTCGGTCTTGCTGTGCATCAGGCGATCACGTTCTTCATCGGACACGCTGCTCAGCACCGGGCTGGTAGCGGCGGACGCTTGGCTGTAGAGGCGTTCGATCAGGCTCGCCAATGGCTCAGTGGTCAAGGTTGTCATGGTTGATTTCCGTCGGTTGGGGATTAAGATGCGAGTGATTCGTCGCATTTAAATGATGCGATTGATTCACCCCATCCGCTATTCGCGTTTCCCCTCGACGCCCGGGTTGCCCATGACCAATCGCCAGACCGCCCGTATTTCCTCACGCAAACAGCCGCAGCAGGCACGCTCCACCGATCTGGTGGCGGCGATTCTGCAAGCGGCTATTCAGGTTTTGACCGAGCACGGCGCCACCCGTTTTACCACCGCACGGGTGGCGGAAAAGGCTGGCGTCAGCATTGGCTCGCTGTATCAATATTTCCCCAACAAGGCTGCGATCCTGTTCCGGTTACAGAGTGATGAGTGGCTGCAAACCACGCAGATGTTGCAGCGGATTCTGCAAAATCTCGAAGCGCCGCCATTGGAACGCCTGCGCACTTTGGTGCAGGCGTTTATCCGTTCGGAGTGCGACGAAGCGCAGATGCGCGGTGCGTTGAACGACGCAGCGCCGCTCTATCGTGATGCGCCCGAAGCTCACGAAGTGCGCGCAGCAGGGCGGCAGATTTTCGCTGGCTTCATGCTTGAGTTGCTGCCAGAAGTCGGCGAGTCAATTCGCGAAGCGGCCTGCGATCTGATCCTGACCACGCTCAGTTCGGTGGGGAAAGATTTTTCCGGTAGCCCGCACAGTGAGATGGAAATCGCTGTTTGTGCCGACGGGCTGGCGGATATGTTCAGTGCTTATGCTGTGGCGCTTAATCAGCGGCAAGTTTTCTAGCGTCCTGTTAAACCAACCATGTTCAATCCCACATAACCAACATGTTCCTCGCGACATGGGCACGACCGGCTCAACTCCCTAGCATGAAATTCGCACTCGTAGTCCGCACGGCTGGCCAAGCAGCTCGCGGACTCGCTTTCTTTCAGTGCCATTTCAAAATAAGGAAAACAGCACATGTCCATGGCCGCGATAGCCTGTCAGACCGTCACCTGGAACCCGATCACCAAGTCCAGCACCTTCACCGCGCAAGACCGCGAGATTCTCAGCCAGCATTGGCATCCGGTGGCTTTTTCTGCCGATGTCACCGACAAACCGTACGCCGTCACTTTGCTGGATGAACCGGTTGTGCTTTACCGCGCAGGCGGCAAATTGAATGCCGCGCGCGATATTTGCAGCCATCGCGGCGCGCCGCTGAGCAAGGGTTTGGTGCAGGGCGAAAACATTATTTGCCCTTACCACGGTTTGCACTTCGGCACGGATGGCCGCTGCACGCGGATTCCATCGGAGCCGAACGCCAACCTCACCGAGCGTCATCGCATCCAGATGTACTCGACGCGCGAAGACTACGGGATCATCTGGGTGCTGATGTATGGCGCCAGCGCACCGTTTGCTGAAATGCCGTCGTGGCATGACGACAACTTCCAGCAAATCCTTCCGCCATCGATTGATATCGCCGCGTCGGCCGGACGCCAGGTCGAGGGCTTTATCGATGTCGCTCACTTTGCCTGGATTCACCACGAGGCTTTTGCCGAGCGGGACAATCCAGTAGTGCCGACCTACAAGGCCGAGGTCACGCCGTACGGGGTTCATGCCGAGTACATCAGTAACGTCAGCAACTTCCCCAAAAGCATGCAGCATCGAGCGCCGGACGATTTTCTCTGGAGCCGTTCGTTCGATGTTTTTGCGCCGTTCACTGCGCGTTTGACCGTCAATTTTCCCGACCCGGAACATCGCTTGGTGATTCTCAACGCCGCCAGTCCGATCTCGGCGCGCAAGACGCGGATGTTCTGCGCGATCACCCGCAACTTCGACAAGGAAATGCCACTGGAGGACGTCTACGCGTTCAACCAGCAAGTGTTCGAAGAGGACCGCGACATCGTCGAACTGTGCCGCCCGGAAGACCTGCCGCTGGACCTGTCGCTGGAAATCCATATCCCCGCCGATC
Source organism: Pseudomonas sp. McL0111 (assembly GCF_052567255.1). NCBI lineage: Bacteria > Pseudomonadati > Pseudomonadota > Gammaproteobacteria > Pseudomonadales > Pseudomonadaceae > Pseudomonas > Pseudomonas sp. McL0111. The sequence goes on from NZ_CP199585.1 coordinate 4,229,374, forward strand.
GTTCCTCCACCGCTTATCGTCGCGCCCTGAGCGCACTCGGTTTGGGTCGAGCCTTCACCAGCTAACACCGCCGCGTATCGATTGATTGGAGTAACGAACATGTACAAGTGGGAATGTCTGGTGTGCGGCTTCATTTACGATGAGGCGGCGGGAATTCCGGAGGATGGCATCGTTGCCGGCACACGCTGGGAGGACGTGCCGCAAGATTGGTTCTGCCCGGATTGCGGGGTTGGCAAAGCGGATTTTGACATGATCAAAATCGCCGCGAGCGCAGAGGAAAACCGTCCGGCGCCTGTGCAGCCTGATCCGGTGATTATTCTGGGTTCCGGCCTGGCCGGTTACACCGTGGCTCGCGAACTGCGCAAGTTGAACGCCGAGACACCGATCCTGATCGTGACCCGTGATGGCGGGGAGTTTTACTCGAAACCGGCGCTGTCCAACGCCTTTCAGACCGGTCGCCTGCCGGATCAACTGGTCACGTCCAGCGCCGAGCAGATGGCGGCGCAACTGCATGCGCAAATCAAGACTCGCACCTCGATTGAGCGTATCGACACCGCAGCGCAAACGATCACCATCGATGGCCGGCCACAGCGCTATAGCGCACTGGTGTTGGCGTTGGGAGCCGATGCGCGGCGACCGGCGCTGCAAGGTGACGGGGTCGACGCCATCGTCACCGTCAACGACCTGGAGGATTACCGACACTTTCGTCAGCAGATCGGCATTGATAGCCGCATAGCGATTCTCGGCGCCGGGCTGATCGGCTGCGAGTTCGCCAACGATCTGCGGCATGCCGGGCATGAAGTGTGCGTGGTTGATCGCGCCACCTGGCCGCTGAGTCGGCTGCTGCCTTCGGAGGCCGGAGACGCGATGGCCAGTGCGTTGCAGTCGATTGGCGTGAGCCTGGAACTGGGTAATGCGCCTGTCGCAGTCCAGCGTCATGGAGCGGGTTTTCATTTGCAAATGGCTGATGGTCGCGTGCTTGAAGTCGACTATGTGCTGTGTGCGATTGGTCTGGAACCGCGAGTCGAACTGGCGCGTGCCGCTGGCATCAAGGTGTCCAACGGCATCGTCACTGACGCTTGGCTGCGGGCGAGCGCCAACAATGTTTATGCCTTGGGCGATTGCGCGCAAGTCCACGATCTGGTGTTGCCGTACGTGATGCCGATCATGCTCCAGGCCCGCGCCTTGGCTCAGACGCTGGCGGGGCAGCCGACGGCGGTTGCCTATCCGGCGATGCCGGTGACGATCAAAACCAGCGTGTTGCCGACAGTCGTGGCTTCGCCGATGGATGCTGAAGGGCTGTGGTCAACCAAACTGGCGGGGCACTGCGACAAGGGCATCGCCAACGTGCGATCCACTTATCACGATGAGCAAAACCGGATGCGTGGCTTCGTGCTGATGGGCGCTGCTATCCAAGAGAAAGCCGAACTGCTGAAAGCCCTGCCTGATTGGCGCTGAAGCGTTTTGCGCAGGAGGGCGCCGACCTACTGATGACCTTGCTTTGTCCTGATATGGACGGTTTTGGGCCTATCGCTATATAGTCATCTATATAGCGATAGGCTTCCCGCGCAAAATCGTTGGCAACAGGGAATTGCCCAATAAGAAAAGAGGCTGCTGTGTCCAACTCTCTACCTAACTGTGACGCCCAACTGATTCGTACGCTGTACACCTTGCTGACCGAATGCAGCGTTTCACGCACCGCCGAAATGCTCGGGCAATCCCAACCTGCAATCAGTGTTGCGTTGCGCCGGCTACGTGAACTTACCGGCGATCAACTGCTGGTCCGCAGCGGCAGCCGGATGGTGCTGACCACCCACGGGCTGACACTGATCGAACCTGTCTCGCAGGCACTCAACGGGATCGAGCAGATACTGCATCCGGTCGATCTGTTCGATCCCGCCACCACCAAACAAACCTTTCGCATCAGCACGCCGGACTATCTGAGCGTGTTCTTTGTCCCGGCGATCATCGAGCTTTTCTACGCCCAAGCCCCGCACGCCACGCTGGAACTCAAGCACTTGCAGGCCGAGGGTGGTTACTCGCGAGGACTGGAAGATGGCTTTCTCGATCTGGTGATCGGCAACTGGCGAACGCCGGCAGAGCACCTCTATCTTCAGTCATTGTGCGACGACGATCTGGTGTGCCTGCTGCGCGAAGAACACCCCATCCAGCCAGGCTGCCTGACCCGCGAAGCCTACATGGAAGCGGACCATCTCGCGGTCATGACCAACCACGCCTCGGGGCAGGGCACCATCGGTGATGAACTGGCAAGAAATGGTCTGGTCAGGCGAGTGAAAACCACCTTGCCGTACTTCTGCATCGCGCCTTATGTACTGGTCAAATCGAACCTGGTGTTCACCACCACCCGCTCATTCGCCAAGCACTACACCGAACTGTTGCCGCTGCGGATCGAGCCGTTTCCGGTGCCTGCGCAACCGTTGCGGTATTACCAGTTATGGCATGCGCGCAAGCATCGTTCGCAGGCGTCGAAGTGGTTGCGCAGTGTGGTGTTGGCGGCGGCGAATGCGATTGGTCATGAAACCGCTCTCACCTCAGGTTCTGTGCGATCCAGTCCGCTGTAGTCGTTAAGTCGATATCAAGTGCGGCATTGAAGGTTTGCTGCTTGTCCCAGGCAACGCCTTTGCCCGCTGCGAAAACCGCCCGGTACTTAATGATCTGGTCAGTCGGAGACGCTGCGAGATCGTCGGCCAATCTGGCAACGGTCCATTCGACTCGAAGCACTTTACGACCAAGTGTTGCATCAAGGATGTCCGCCAGTTGTGCGTAGCTCAGCGTGTCACCTGCGACGAACAAAATCTGGTTGGCGATGCGGGGTTCGGCAAAGATAATTTTTGCTGTCAGCATGCCGATGTCTTCCGGCGTTGTGACAGTGACCTGCGTGTTCCAGCTTCCTAATGCGTGCACGGTATTCCGAGCGAGATCAACCACGCCAAATGATGGTTCGAATAGAAAGCTAGTGAACATCCCGGTCGAAATAATGATCCATTCGGTCTTGTTCTGTGCGCGGAGCAGTTCTCGCACAGTGAGTTGCTCATCAAACGTATCCTGTGCGCTGCCCTTGCCGATCACGTCGTAGTCCACGCCGAATTGCCATGGCACATAGCGTTTCACGCCCGCTGTAAGTACCGCGTCAGTGAGTTTTAACTGTGTGCCGGCCCCTGCGATGAAACCCAGGCAACTGATGATGGTGTCGAATCGAGCGAAGTTTTCGGCCAGTTCTTCCACCGAATCGTGGATGACGTCAGCCTGCAAAATTTCAATGCCTGAATTGCGCAGCTCTTCGAGGTTCTGCCGTTTGGATAGGTCTTGAGTAGTGACCGCGGAGGGGCGCAACAGCACCGCAATTTGCGCTTTGCCCGAACTGGTTGTCTTCAGCTCGCGCAACACCGACATGCCGAGCTCTCCGGCTCCGAGCACCAGAATATTTTCTGTTTTTACAGGGTTTGACGCTTGCATCAATCGTCTCCTACTTGCCATTCAACAGTGAGTGGCAGTTATCCTGTCACGATTAAAGCCTGCCCATAAGTAGGTACACGAGTGATCCTGAGGGGCGAATGGACAACGAAGAAATCATCCGGCAATCGCAAGCCGCGTGCGATGCACTGAGTGCAGAAGACGGCGGTCTGAAACGAGAAGTGCTGAGCCATGCCGGGAATCGCTGGTCGCTGGGCATCGTCCATGCGTTAGGAGTGGGAGGGCGGTTACGGCACGCGGAACTGGCCAGACGCATGAGCGGCGTGACGCAGCGGATGTTGACCCGCAGCTTGCGTCAGTTGGAGCGCGATGGTCTGGTTTTGCGGCGGGATTACAACGAGGTCCCGCCGCGTGTCGACTATGAGCTTTCGGAACTGGGGCGTGGCCTTTTGGTGCAGATGATTCCGCTTTGGATGTGGGTAGCGGGGAACGCAGAGGGCTTTCGTGAGGCTCGGGCACTCTATGATTCTGGAAGTTCGGACGACGTGACTTGAGAGCTTTTACTTATCGCGATTTCAATTCCAACTCCAGCGTCGGCTCGATAAGCGACGGCAGGCCAGAGGCCGCGATGTCCCACGTCAGCAGGATCTGAGAAATGGCCGCATCAATGACCGCATGCTGAATGTTGTCCCGAGCAAGGATGGAAACACCCTGCAGGAAACTGTCAAACACAGCAGCCATCGCCGGGGCGTGAATACTGCTCGGCAGTTCACCTGTCCCGATTCCCCGCTCAACGCAAGCCAGAATTCCCGCACGAGTGCGAGCGCGAGACTGAGTGAGGGCTTCGACCACCCGCGTACTTTCCGGGCTCGGTGCACTCATCAACCCCAAAGTCACCATGCAGCCTTTGGGATGACCGTCTTCACATTGCATGCGCGCCGATTGGCGCAGCGCAGTTTCGACAGCGTGCCGCGGCGGCAGGCTATCGTCCCACAGGCATTCTGTGACTTGGGCAAAGGTCGCCAGGTAACGCTGCACACACTCGTCGAACAGTGCTTCCTTGGAACCGAACGCCGCGTAAAAGCTAGGTGCGGAAATTCCGCCGCCCAGTTGTGCTTTCAATTGAGCGAGGGAGGTCGCGTCATAGCCGTGTTGCCAAAACAGGTGCAGTGCTTGCTCCACGGCATGGTCGCGGTCAAAGGTACGGGGGCGGCCCATTTGCGCCATTTCAGAGACTCCTCAGGATGACGAGATAAATACTAGTCGATACATAAGTCGTTGACAACGAGCACTGACTGCCGTCAACATTTATATCGATCAGTATTTAAGTCTGCAATCCTCACGCCAGGAGTTTCCCGTGACCCCCTCAATGACCCTGTCGGAATCATCCGACCGCTTGCCCATTGGCGCTTTGCTCGCCCTCGCCATGACCGGTTTCATTTGTATTGTTACCGAAACGTTGCCCGCGGGCCTGCTGCCTTTGATCAGCGAAGGGCTGGCTATTTCACCCTCCATGGCCGGCCAAATGATCACTGCCTATGCTCTGGGATCGGTGTTGGCAGTCATTCCCATGACTATCGCCACACGCGGTTGGCGCCGGCGTAATGTGCTTCTACTTACCATTATCGGTTTTCTTTTGTTCAATTCCATCACCGCGCTGTCATCCAGCTACGGTGTGACCCTCGTCGCAAGGTTCTTCGCCGGCGTAGCAGCGGGACTGGCCTGGAGTCTGCTGGCTGGCTACGCCCGGCGCATGGTTGCACCTCAACAACAGGGCAAGGCACTGGCGCTGGCCATGGTCGGGACACCGATAGCGTTGTCGCTGGGCGTACCGCTCGGTACTTGGCTGGGCGGCCTTGTAGGGTGGCGGACCACCTTTGGCATCATGTCGGTGCTGACCCTGTTGTTGATTGTCTGGGTATTGTTGAGAGTCCCTGATTACGCACCCCAAGCCGCAGACCAGCGAAAATCGCTACGCACCGTGTTGACGACGCCGGGCGTACGGCCGGTGCTGGCGGTGGTGATCAGTTGGATGCTGGCCCACAACATTCTCTACACCTACATTGCACCGTTCGTGGCAGCAGCGGGACTGGAGGATCGTGTGGATTTAGTGTTGTTGGCGTTTGGTATTGCAGCGTTGATGGGTATTTGGATGACTGCCAGACTGGTTGAACCGCTACTGCGCAAAACTGTGTTGGTGAGCCTTGCGACATTCGCGGCGGTTTCCGTGATGTTTGGCTTTTTGGGGCGCGAACCTGAGGTGATCTATCTCGGCGCAGTGGTTTGGGGTTTGAGTTTCGGTGGGGCCGCAACCTTGTTGCAAACGGCGCTGGCGGATGCGGCGGGGGACGGGGCAGATGTGGCACTGTCGTTGAATGTAGTGGCCTGGAACAGTGCCATCGCCGGGAGTGGTGTGATGGGAGGGGTGTTGCTGGAAAGCTGGGGCGTGGCCTCTTTTCCATGGGCCATGGTGCTGCTGATCGGGGCAGGTTTTTCGATTGCCTGGGCCGCCAGGGCGCACGGCTTCAAATCGGGTCCGCGAGCAGCAGGCAAGTCTTCGGTTGCCGGGCATTGAAGTCAACACTTCGTGCGGATTTCAATGCCCTGGACAATAGAGCCGGAGAGACAAGAAACGCTCGGGAGCGCGTACCGAGGATGCCGAGGTTTTTGAACTTTGAGGCGGCCCATACGTACTTGAAACGCTTGCCCGACAATCTGATGACGCTCTGGTCAAGGGCATCGATTTCAAGGCGGATATTCTGCATATCTGCGCACTTTTCGGGTTGCAACTGATTGATGACGTCCATGTTCAGAGTTCCGGGCATTATTGAAATGAGAAAAATTCAAACGAACTCAGCCGCGGCGAGCAAGCGCTGCAGCAACGTTTCCCAAGGAGAGCTCCATGACAACAGGGCAGTGCCTTTGCGCCGCTGTACGCTTTTCGCTCACCGTTGAGCCGCGCTTCTTTTATCGCTGCCACTGCAGCCTTTGCCGCAAGCAGACCGGCGTCGGCCACAACCTCGCGACACTGGTCAACGCTCGCGACTTTCGCTGGGAAGCAGGGCAGGACTCGATCAGCAGTTGGCGCAAACCCAGCGGCTACAGAAGCGACTTCTGCGCACATTGCGGGTCGACCGTGCCCAATCCACTTCGTGAATCGCCTTACGTGTGGATTCCGCTCGGACTGCTCGACGATGATTTGAGCATGGAGTGTGTTGGCGATTTTTGCGTGGATGACGCGATGTCATGGGATGCGCACCGCTCGGCGAACAGTCATCACTGTGCCGTGGAGTCGCTGGAATTTCTGCTGAAAGAGCTCCGGGTCAACGCTGATTGACCCGGAGCCTGATCTGAATTACTTCCGCAGATACGCGAACATGTGCTGCACGTAATCGGCCTTGCCCAGCGGCACGCCGTTATGGCGCAGGATGTTGTACGCGGTGATCAGATGGAAATAGAACTGGGGCATGGCCCAATTCAGGGCGTACTCGCTGCCGGTCATGTCGAAGGCGATGCCATTGGGCAAATCGATAGCGATTTGCCGATCCGCGCCGGCATCAATCTGCGCAGGGTCCACCGCAGCAAGCAGTTCCAGCGTGCGTTCGATCAACGCCTTCGCTGCGGTCAGATTCTCGGGAAGCGTGAGGGGGATCAGCGGCTGTTGCGTCAGTCGCTGAACCGCGTCCAGCGCCTGAGTACAGGTGTGCTGAACTTGCCGGGCGAGGGTGTGCATGTCCGGCGCAAGACGTGCTTCGAGCAGAACCTGCGGGTCGTAACCGCGTTCAAGTGCGCAAGCCTCACCTTTGGATAAGAGAGCTGACAAGGATCGCAGCATCTGCGCGAAGGTGGGGACGGTGACTGCGTAGATCGACATGGTTGTTCCTTGAGTGGTTATTCGAAGGAGGGGAGGTCACTACTGTCCAAATATGCTCTGGTCCGGATTTTTCTTCCTGTTTTTTTAAGGTGTGCTGTTACGAGGGATCTCTTTAGCCGATTCGCTCAATAACTCGGCAGCTCAATCACATTGGCCTTGGGAGAAAGGATTTTTCCGAATAGGGTTTTCAACCCCGGTGCAGTGGCCATCCGCAACACCGTGCGGCGAGTGCGATGCCAAGCCGTGAATGCGGGGATGCCAGTCTCGGCGCGAATTTGGGGACGCTTTGTGCTTGGGCAACGTAAGGACGCATCAGTCTTGCGTAGCTAGTTTTCTGGAGTGATTGAGGGATGGTATTTGCGCCAAAGCGGACATCGGTTTCTAGTAGTAATATATCTCCGCAAAAAGACCATCGCTCGGTTCATCCGCAATGTCCTCGTTTTTGCTGACCTCTTGAACCCGCCACACCCTCCATGGAAGGCAACTTGAAGCACTCAAACACCAACGTTTCTGAAAAACCAATAACCGCATTGCCACTCGTTCTGTTGTTGACGCTGGCAAGCGTATTCAGCGCAGGATGTTCCCATGCCCCCCCAAAAACGGTCGAACGCGATCCATGTCTGGACGCAGGCCCAGCCAAAAGTACCGACTACGATAGTTGCGTAGCAGATCGGAAGGAACGCATAGCAGAGGCACTTAAAGCCCTTCTCGGCGATCGGCCTGCCTATGACCGGCCACTACAACTCGCTGAACCGGACGATAGCTCCTTTCAATTATCCGACTTTCCTGACTCGCCAAGTCCCGCTATTTACCGCATCGTTCATTCGATACCCGCGAGCGAGAAGCAGGCGTTGCCCTTCAAGGTCAAAGTCACTTGGAAACACACCACAGCAACCTCGTTGCTGGCGCCTCGGGATCGCGCACGGATGGCTGAAATGGAAGGCTTGATACAATCGACCGTGACAGACAGCGGGTCAGCGAAGTGGGTGTGCACGGTCACTGGTGTACATCAACGGGAGTGGATTTTCTACGCTCTAAGTGACGACGCATTTATTACCCGAGTACAGGCAGCGTTGGCACCGACCGGGCCTTACCCTATCGAGTTAAGTAGCCGTAAAGAGCCTGAATGGCGTACTGATGGATCAAATGGCGAGCTGTCTCAACAGATACAGATCACGCCAAAACAGTGTGTGGAGTAATGCAGGCCGTTGAGTAAGCGATCTTTAATCGGATGTGTTGCACACTTTAGCGTTAGCGAAAAACTGGATTCCGAGTTAAGGGCCACCGCACTGGAAGCATCCTGAATTTTGGGTTTCTTGCTTGGGATTCAAAGTCGCATATTAACCACAGGATCCATAATTGGGCGTCTGAGTTAGTCTGATTCGGCCAATTGCTGTCTGTCGCCACAGACTGCTTTGGGTCGAAAACTGACATCAGCTAGAAGCAGCTTTCAGCCCACGCCGCGGCCTGCCTTCTGAAATTTTAGTCTGGTTTTTTATCACCGATGGTTTTGAAAATTAATTCCAAAAGGCTCGAAAATGGAATTTCTTCAAAACGCTCATTAATAGTCCGCGACGAAAGGGCATCCACGCGCCACGGACTACCGGATTACTTCACCAACTCAACCCTGTCCAGCGCCCGATTCACCGCCAACTCCCCAAGCATCACCACCTGCGCAATCCCCAACAGCGTCTTGCGCATCGGGCCTTCCACCAGTGCGGCGACGTCACCGAGCATCACGGTTGCCGAGGCAAGTGATTCGCAGGCGTTGGCCAGTAAGGATTCGGTGTCGGTGTCGGGATTGACGCGGAACATGCTGCTGATTTGGTAGGGTGTCGCCATGATTGCGGCGGCGGGTTTGAGGTAGTGGTCGAGGGCGCGTTCGGCGGCATCGTGGAGTTTGTTCGAATCGAGGGATTCGTACGGGGAGGCCGGATCGGTTTCCGGTGGGTTGGGTGTGATCTTAATCATAAGCTGTGTTCCCTAAGTTGAGCGCCAACCCCAAGCTACTAAACGAGGGGGTGGCAGCTGTACGCAGGTTAGTAGACCGGGGAACTCAGCTTAAGCCGGCGCGCCCGAAGGCGCCCTACGTACAGCCACCATCGAACACAGGAATGGAAACACCTGTCTGACGGATGCACGTGCAGCATGAATTGCCACGGGCTACTAAACCCGATCACTGCGAATCAGTGACCGAACCAAGTTACCGGTGGCCCTCCAGGCGCACAAGCCGGCGGATTCTGGCTTAGTCGTAGGCAATGGCGCAAGGCGTTGTAGCCTTCTGGACGTAACGCGGGGTGTCGATTAAACACCAGCCCTGAGGTCCTTAAACGCCAACAAAGAATCCGCCACAAACCCCATTCCCCACAGGAATGCAGCGCATAAAATTATTGAATTTTTCATATCTCGATTCCCGGCGTAGCTTGCTCCAAAGACAAGGAGAATCGCCGTGACCTCAACCCCGTCCCACAACCCCGCAGCAAAATTCGACACCTCCCGTGCCAACGAATACGCCACTCAAAGCCGCATCGCCCTGGCCGGTTACGACGCCTGTCACGATCTCGCCGCGTGCATGTTGGCGGCGCAGCTTGGCGAATGGCGTCCGGCGAAAGTGCTGGTGGTGGGTGCCGTTAGCACGGCGCAGGAAGTGCAGGCCAGACTGGGGAAGATTTTGCAGGGCGCTGATCCGCCGCATTCCGAGGCAGCGGTTCAGGCGTTGTTGCATGAGGCGGGATTTGGCGAGGCGACGCGGTTTTTCAGCAGGCTTTTCTGGGGCGCGTGGCTGACGTGTAAAAACGTCTGAGAGAATAGGGCGCTCAGGCCTCGGTGGTTTCGGTCGCTTCCGGTACGCCTTCAGCGTCCAGTTTCGCGCGCTCAGCCTTGCTGATGTATTTCGGCTTTTTCGGCGCCAGTTTGGCGCTGGCCTTCTTGGCCTTTTCTTTGAACAACTGCTTCAACTTTTTCTGACGGTTCATGTTTTCTGCTCGGCGTGAAAGATTTTGATTGGGGGGGAAGTGCTCCCGCCCAATCAAAGTGGTGGAATCCTGACGTATGCGCCGGGTTGAGGCAATGACTGTTCTTCACTTCGCGACAAAGTCTCGAACTGCCTTGATGGTCGGCGCCGGCGCTTCCTCCATCAGCCAATGCCCGGCGGCCGGAATCACCACTTCGGTGACGTTGTCGGCGGCGTTGCGCATCACGATTGCTTCGTTGTTGCCGAAAGACTTTTCACCGCCAATCGCCAGCACTGGCATGGTCAGGCGCTTGTCGAGGATGGGCGCGTTGTCGAGGGCGTCCTGGCGGATGCTGCGAAACTGCGCGAATGCGGCGTGCATGGCGCCGGGCCGGGCGTAGAGTGCGGCGTAGTGTTGGCGAGTGCCTTCATCGATTTTCGCCGGAGTGCCAGCGAATTCATTCCAGAAGCGGTCGAGGTAGATGCGCTCGCGTCCGGCCACCAGGCGCTCCATGTCCGGGCCGCCGAAGTCGAAGTGCCAGAGCATCGGCGAGCGAACGATGTCGTTCCACGGGGTGATGCCGGGGACGGGGGCGTCCATCACCACCAAGCGGTCGGTGAGTTGCGGATACCGCGCGGCATAGGCAAACGCGACCATGGTGCCGATGTCGTGCCCGATGACCACCGAGTGTTCGATTTTCAGCGCGCTCAGCACTGCGCGGATGTCACCGGCCTGAGTCTTCTTGTCGTAGCCGCTCTCTGGAATCGAGGACAAACCCATGCCGCGCAGATCCGGCACCACCACGGTGTGATCGCGCGCCAGATCAGCGGCCAATGGTGCCCACATATCCCCGGTGTCGCCAAAGCCATGCAACAACACCACGGCTGGACCTTTGCCGCCAATTCGAACATGCATCGTCGCGCCTTCGACCGGGATTTCCTGCACCCGGAAAGTCGCGGGATATGGCGTGACGTCCGCCTGAGCTTGCAGGCTCACAGCGAGCAGGGCGAGGGCGGTCAGCAGCGGGCGGCTCATGTCAGTATCTCCGGGCGTGGTGGGCGTGACGGGTTGACGCTGAGGTTGCGATTGAGTGAGCGTAGACGCATTCAGAAAAATCAAAGGCCGCCGCTTTGGAGAACACATTGCACACAATCCGCCGAGCCCTGCCGGAAGATGCCACCGCCATCGCCGCACTGGTCAACGAAGCCTACACGCCCTACATCCCGCGAATCGGCAGAAAACCCGCGCCGATGCTCGATGACTATCAGCAGGTCGTGCGGGAAACCGATGCCTTCGTGCTCGCGGACGGCGCCGCTATTGCTGGTGTCCTGGTGATGAGCAAGGAGGGCCGCGATCTGCTACTGATCAACGTCGCGGTGTCGCCTCGGCATAAGGGGCAGGGTTTCGGAAAGCAGTTGATGGCGTTCTGTGAAGAGCATGCGCGCCGCAACGGTTGCGAGGCGATACGGCTTTACACCCATGAGTTGATGGTCGAGAACGTCGCGATTTACGAAAGGCTCGGTTATCAGCAGATCCATCGCGCCACGGAGAATGGCTTTGCACGGGTGTTCATGCGCAAGGTGTTGCGCTGATAAACCGTGCTGGCCGACACGGCGCAAGCACCGTCGCAGAACTGCCATCGATGAGTTCCTCAGCGACCAGCCGGCCGACGACTGCGGCCAGCGTCACCCCCGGATGCATAGCGCAGACATACGCACCGCTGATGTTCGGCAGATAGCCAATGATCGGAATACCGTCCGCAGGCATTGGCCTGAGGCCGATGCACGCTACTTCAGTCTCTATGGAAACTACCCCGTGAAGTGCGTGCTGAATGGCTTTGGCCGTTCGCAGCGCGATAGCATCCGGACAGTTTTGCGGTGTGTCATCCAGATAGTCTTCTGCTGCCAGCAACCTGCCGTCGGCGTCTTGCCTGATCTCCATTTCAGGGCTGGAAATGATCGAGTTCACTCGATGGGGCTGGGTTTTGTAGCGGATGAATATCGCAGGTGAAGCCTCGATCGGCAGGGAAACGTCCAGCATGTCTGCGAGCCGCGTGATAGCGGTTCCCGCCGCCAGTACGACAACGTCCGCATCGAGGTTGCCCGTAGCGGTGATCACGCCAGTGACGTTGCCGTTCAAGGTCTGGAAACCGAGCACCGGGGTTTGCGTAAACACAGTCGCTCCGTGGTTCTGCGCACCTGCGATCAAGGCTTGCGTCGCTTGCACAGCATGCAGCGCGCCTTCTTCGGCGGCAAAGAACGCTCGTTGCGGGGGACGTTTCAGGTTGGGTTCAAGATCGAGAATTTGTGCGCGGGATATGCCTGGCAATTGGTGGACACAGTCGCCGTAAGACAGTGCCCCGGTCCATCGAATATTCAGCCCCGGCAGTTCGGACTCAAGTCGTCGATATTCTTCAATGGCCGCAGCGCGCAACGGCGCAACGGGATCTGGTCCGCTGTGCGAAGTGTTGATCCATGCGAAGGATCGCCCGGTCACGCCGGACGCAATCTCACCCGCCTCAAGCACAATCACTTGCGCACCTTTCACCGCGAGGTGATAAGCCAATGAAGCGCCGACGATGCCCGCGCCGATGACGATGATTTTTTTGCTCACATCAACCTCCGTTGTCGATGCGCGATCCTGCGGATGCGGCTGAGGGGGTTTATGCGGAAGCTTTGAGAAAACGCCGTTCATGATCGGGATCAGGCAACAGACAAGTGTCGTACTTGCCAAAGATCCGATAACGATTCAGTGCAATACGGTCGTACGCCCAATCGCGCAGCCAGCGTGGAAAAACACGCAGTAGCCTGACCGGCTGCCAACGGGCAGGCAGTTGCGCGGCGACTTCGAAAAACGCATCCGAGCGCACCCAGAAATGACGGTCGCGGATCACTGCCATGGTGTCGAACTGATCCACCGGCAAACCCGCCCACGCCAGCAATGCCTGGCCTTCGGGCGATTGCACCGCCGCTAGCCGAACTTGGTGGTCGCGGTCATGACGAATCAGGAACCGCGCCCAGCCGTTGCACAGCTTGCAGACACCGTCGAACAGAACCACGGTCTCGCCGGGTTTGAGCAAGGGCGCGGGGGTAGGGCGAATTCGGGGGGCAGGCATGGGCTTGGGTCCGAGGTTTGGGTCTTGCGGATCATAACCTAGCCAGTTGTTACACGCTCTGCGTTAACATGCAGCACCTCACCTGCACGAGCACTGAAAATGGATTCTCACTCGATTCTGACTTTCACCCTGGTCGCCGCGATTGCCATCGCCAGCCCCGGCCCTGCAACTTTGATGGCGATCAACAACAGTCTGGCCCACGGTCAGCGCAGCGCGGTGTGGTCTTCGTTGGGCAATGCCAGCGGTCTGTTTTGCCTGTCGGCCGCCGCCATGCTCGGGCTCGGCGCGTTGCTGGCGAGTTCTGAATTGCTTTTCAACGCGGTGAAAATCATCGGCGCCGGTTACCTGTTCTATCTCGGCGTGAAGCAGTTGTTCAAGAAAGGCCCGATGCTCGCGGAAGGCATTGAGGACGGCTCGAAGAAGATCCGGCCCACTCGCAGCAAATTGTACAAATCGGCGTTTCTGACGGCAGTCACCAACCCCAAGGCGACGATGTTTTTCACCGCATTGTTTCCGCAGTTCATCGATCAGAGCGGCGCGTTGCTGCCGCAATTTCTGATCCTGACTTCGATCTTCTGTGCGTTGTCGGTGTCGTCGCTGACGCTGTATGCGGCGCTGGCTTCGCGGGCCAAAGGCGTGCTGACTCGCCCGTCGCTGTCGCGTTGGGTCAGCCGGGTAGTGGGGACGACGTTTATTGGTTTTGGCGCAGCTATTTTGACGATGCGCCGGCAGACGGCTTGATCGTCGGACGCTCTAAACCAGCTGTTCTGCGAAGTAGCGGCTGGGTACTTCTCCCAGTCGTTGCTTGAAAACCGTGGTGAACGCGCTGGAACTGCTGTAACCCAATGACATCGCCACCTGCGTGACTGACTGACCTTTGCCCAGCAGAACAATCGCTTCAAGCAGACAGGCTTGCTGTCGCCATTCGATGTAGCTGACTCCGGTATGCGATCGAAAATATCGCGTAAAGCTGCGGCGACTCATTCCTGCGCGCTGGGCCATTTCGTCGATACCCACCTCCAATGAAGGCTGGGTCAGAAAGTCGCGACACACCCTCGCCAATCGTGGTTCTGCCGGCAACGGGGCATTCAGAGAAAGCGCAGGCATGCCGGCAATCTCGTGCAGCAACAACCCCATCAGATGGCCGTCACGTCCCTGGCTGGAATATCGCGTGGGTACGTCGATTGCTTTGAGCAGCAAATGCCGCAACAGCGGCGACACTTCCAGTACCTGACATTGCCCCGGCAGCCCGAGCCGTCGGGCAGCCTGTTTACGGATATAGGTGTTGTGCAACGTCACCGGGCCGCGCATCTGCATCGAATGGGGCAGTTGCGCCGGCACCCAGATGCCGCGTTGAGGTGGAACGACCCAATTGCCGGCCTCGGTGAACACCGTGATGACCCCGCTGGCGGCATAAGCGAACTGACCTCGCGGATGGTCATGCAGCGGAAACAGTGTTCCGTCCGCGTAATCGATGGCGGTCACGACCGCGTCGCGGGGTGTGTTCTGGTAGGGCGGCAGGCTTATTTCTCGCATGGCCCGATTCTAATGAAAGTTGGCCTGTGACTGAAAGCAGGCCATCACGATTGATTGCATATTTCCTCACGCTTGAGCATTTGGGCTCGGCGCGAGGGAACGACTGAGCATGCAGAAGAAACATCTTTTACTTGCGGTGCTGGTGACGGCCGTCTGGGGATTGAATTTCCCTGTGACCAAGTTAGGTCTCGCCGACATCGATCCACTGTTGTTGACCGCATTGCGTTTCGCACTGGCGGCGTTGCCCTGGGTATTTTTCGTCGAGCGTCCACAAGTGGCGTTCCGCTGGCTGGCCGCCTACGGGCTGATTTTTGGCGTTGCCATGTGGGCGTTGATCAATCAGGGCATCGCCTGGGGAGTGCCACCGGGCACGGCGTCGTTGCTGATTCAGTGCAGCGCATTTTTTACGCTGGGTTGGGGTGTGCTTTTCTTCGGCGAGCGTCTGGGGCGGGCTCAATGGATTGCAAGCTTGCTGGCCGCCACCGGGTTGTTGGGGTTTGTTCTGAGCAGCCCCGGCAATGCGTCGAGGGCCGGTTTATTGCTCGTCATCGGCAGCGCAATGGCATGGAGCATCGGCAATGTCATCATCAAGGTTTCGAAGGTGCGAGAGATCTTCGCCTTTGTGGTGTGGGCCAGCCTGTTTCCTCCGATTCCGCTCCTGTTGCTGACGTGGGGCATGTATGGCTCGGCGCCCTTCATCGCGCTGCCTTCGCAGTTGAATGGGATGACGTTGTTGTCGCTCGCCTTCCAGGTCTACGCAGCCACGCACTTCAGCTACTGGGGGTGGAATCTGCTGTTGCGTGAGTACCCGATTTCGCGGGTAGCACCGTTGTCACTGTTGATTCCGGTGTTTGGCATTTTCAGTTCGATGGTGATCCTTGGCCAATACCCAAGCCCCGCTGATTGGGGGCTGATCTTGCTGGTTTTGCTGGCTATCGTTCTGGGCTCAGGCAGCACGCAGATATTGTTGATGCGCTATCGTGCGCGCCGACTGGAGCAGGCTTAAAGCGACGCTGCTCCAGGAATTTACTGGGAAGGTTATGAAGCGGCGTTCAGGATCGGCCCGGTGGCCGAGTTCAGATCGAACGCTGATTCACCCGGCTCATCAATTGCTCGGCAGTTTCCTTGCGTTCTGAATAACGGTCCACCAGAAACTCCTGGCGGTCACGCAGCAACACCGTGAATTTCACCAGTTCTTCCATTACATCGACAACGCGGTCGTAGAACGGTGACGGTTTCATTCGGCCTGCATCGTCGAATTCCATGTAGGCCTTAGGCACCGAGGACTGATTGGGGATGGTGAACATACGCATCCAGCGCCCCAATACCCGGAGCTGATTGACCACGTTGAAAGACTGTGATCCACCGCAGACCTGCATCACTGCCAGGGTTTTGCCCTGCGTCGGGCGAACCGCGCCCAGCTCCAGCGGAATCCAGTCGATCTGCGCCTTGAATACGGCAGACATCGCGCCATGGCGTTCCGGCGAACACCAGACCTGACCTTCCGACCACAGCACCAGATCGCGCAGTTCCTGAACCTTGGGATGCTCGACCGGAACATCGTCCGGCAACGGCAAACCCGATGGATTGAAGATGCGCACCTCAGCCCCGAAGTGTTCCAGCAGGCGTGCGGCTTCCTCCACCAGCAGACGGCTGAAGGAGCGTTCGCGGGTTGATCCGTACAACAACAGGATGCGCGGTTTGTGCTCACCCGGATTCGACGTGCGTATGTCTTCAAACAGGCTTGGATCAAGGTTGGGCAGGTGCTCGGACATAAGTCCTCCTTCGATTAGAGAGTGCCAATTCGATCAAGCTCACGCTTGAGCTCATCACGGCTGAGTCGGGCAAAGGGCAGGGCGAGGAAGGCTTTGCAGCGTTGCTCGACAGTCGCCAATGTCGAGTGGAAGGCCGCGTCAATTGCCGCTTCGTCACCGCTCACGTCGGAAGGATCTTCCAGGCCCCAATGGGATTTCAGCGCCGGGCCGAAATACACCGGGCAGGTCTCACCGGCAGCCTTGTCGCAGACGGTGATGACGATGTCGGGCGGGTTGCCTTCGAAGGCGTCGTTGCCTTTGCTGTACAAACCGTCAATCGAAATTCCGGCCTGCTGCAATGTGCTCAGACTGCGCGGCAACACCTGTCCTTTGGGAAAGCTGCCAGAGCTGACGGCTTCGAGACCCTGTGGTGCCAAGTGATTGAACAGGGCTTCTGAAAGGATGCTGCGGCAACTGTTGGCCGTGCACATGAACAGAACTCGCATCAATTGCTCCTTCCGCATCGGGCGGACGTCAAAGGCTCAGGCGCAGGGCCAGCGCCGAGAGGGTGATCAATAGAACCGGGAGAGTCAGCAGGGCGCCGACCTTGAAGTAATAACCCCAGGTGATGCGCATGCCTTTGCGCTCCAGCACATGCAGCCAGAGCAGCGTGGCGAGGCTGCCGATGGGGGTGATTTTCGGGCCGAGGTCGCAGCCGATGATGTTGGCGTAGATCATCGCTTCGCGAACCAGGCCTTGCGCATCGCTGGCCTGAATCGACAGTGCGCCGATCAGCACGCTGGGCATGTTGTTCATCACCGATGACAGCAACGCCGACAGCAGGCCGGTGCCGAGGGTGGCGGTCCAGAGCCCTTGTTCGGCCAAGTGATCGAGTACCCCGGCGAGCCAATCGGTCAAACCGGCGTTCTTCAAGCCATACACCACCAGGTACATGCCGAGCGAGAACACTACGATCTGCCACGGTGCTTCACGCAGCACCCGTCGAGTCGAAATCTTCTGGCCCTTGGCGGCGACGGCAAACAGGATGGCCGCGCAAACTGCCGCCACTGCACTGACGGGAATGCCCAGCGGCTCCAATGCGAACAAGCCCACCAGCAATATCAGCAACGTCCAGCCACCGACGATAAAGGTGGCGCGGTCACGAATCGCCGCTTTGGGCTCTTGCAGCGCATCCAGTGCGTAGCGTTGTGGCAGGTCCCGTCGGAAATACAGAAACAACACCAGCAAAGTCGCGGCCACGCTGACCAGACCTACCGGCACCATTACCGATGCGTACTCGCTGAAACCCAGTGCGAAGTAGTCGGCGGACACGATATTCACCAGATTGGATACCACCAGCGGCAGACTCGCGGTGTCAGCGATAAACCCGGCGGCCATGACAAAGGCCAGCGTGGCAGCAGGTGAAAAACGCAGCGCCAGCAGCATGGACATGACGATAGGCGTGAGGATCAACGCCGCGCCGTCATTGGCAAACACGGCAGAAACCGCTGCCCCGAGCAACACGCAAAACGCGAATAATCTATAGCCACTGCCCTTGGCCCAACGCGCCACATGCAACGCGGCCCATTCGAAGAATCCGGCTTCATCCAGCAGCAAACTGATAATGATCACCGCGATGAAGGTGGCGGTCGCATTCCAGACGATGGCCCATACCGTGGGGATGTCTTGCAGCGAAACAGCACCGACTGCCAATGCAATCAGTGCGCCGAGCGTGGCGCTCCAACCGACGCCAAGGCCTTTGGGCTGCCAGATGACAAGAATGAGGGTGAAGACGAAAACAGCAACAGCGACAAGCATGAGGACTCACTCAATCAAGGTTCAGCAGCAGGCGGCTTCGCGGACAGGGCGACCATCCATGTTCTGCAGGCGAGCAGCGTTGTCCTTGAGCCAATCGACGTTGGCCTTCGACGTCACTTGCAGGATTTCGTGAACCCAGGCGGGCAGGTCCGGATTGAGACGGTAATAAACCCACTGGCCCTGACGGCGATCCAGTAACAGACCGCTGCTGCGCAACTGAGCGAGGTGTCGGCTGATTTTCGGCTGGCTGTCTTCGAGCGCACACATCAGCTCGCAGACACACAGTTCGCCTTGATCGGCGATCAGCAACGTAGCGCGAGTGCGGGTTTCGTCGGCCAGGCTTTTGAAAACTTCGGGGGGAGTGATCATGTCGAATGCCTTACATATGGAAGTCCGAATATACGGTTATCCATATGTATTGTGCAAGCCGGAAATTCTGCATTGGTTCATCGCTCCCTGATCGCTATTGGTTTTCCAACAGCTACGCTGGGTGTTTGGTCGCAAGGAACTTGAGGAAAGCAATGGATGACTGCGAACAACTCCATCGAAATGGATACGCATTGCTGCGTCGAGCGATCCCCGCTGATTGGCTGGATGACCTTCGCACCGCGTTTGAGGTCGGCGTAAAACCGTCGGATCAATGGCCGGTGCCGCGTGGCATGGATTGGCGTCATTCACAGTTGGACAGTGATTCAACGGTCAGGGCCGTCTGTCGTCTGCCGCAGATGCTGGCGATGGTGGGCGAGTTGATCGGCGAGCGATTTTTTCTATCGCAAGTGGAGGGGCGCGAACCGCTTGCAGGTGGCGGTTATCAGCAGTTGCACCGTGACCTGTCGGCGCAGCGGCCCGGCGACATCGTTAATGCCCTGGCTTTTTTCGACGATTACGGACCCGAGAATGGCGCGACTCGCATTGTTCCCGGTAGCCACCGAGAGCCTGCATTCGACTTCAGTGATGAGTCCCGAGTCGTACAGCTTTCAGGCAGCGCCGGGGACATTCTGGTGTTCGATGTAGATCTGCTGCATGCGGGTAGTTTGAATCTGGTCGGCTCGCGTCGGCGCTCAGTTCTGATCAGCTATTTCTCGGAACCGCTCTACGCATCTCATCTGGAGACTTTGAGCTTGCGCAACATTCAGATGGAAAAGACCGATTGGTTCGATCCCTGCACCATTTATCAACGGTTCTGAAAAACAGGTGAGATAAAAAGTTTTGACTATGCTCATGCCTTCGACGAGGGATTGCCAAGGATGAGCAACGGTATATTAGAAACCAATGTTTGCGGTTCAGCGCGCGACAGTCATTACTGGGTGCGAGACCCGGTATTCGATATCGCGAGCCGGCTTGCGGCGGACTATCGCTGGTCGTTGGCGGCCGCTTTGTTTCGGCATGTCGCGAATGTCGCAACATGCGACATCCTGCGGAGCATTGCCTGTTTCAATCTGTCGTTGATTTTTAGCCATACAGCCAGGTATGCGAAGGCTCTCGAATATTTAGATCATTCGAATGATGCCTGTCGGTCTGGTGCAGACAAGGCCCGTACAACCGGAACAATAAATCTCGATACCACCGCGCTGGATCGCAGTATTGCCGCGTGGCAGCAACGAAACCGTTTGTGGCAGCAACGAAGTCTCGCGTCACTGGACTCTGAAAGAGTTTTCTCTGGCGAGGGTCAACAGGTGTTCGGCCTGCTTCTGGGCTCCCATCATGCCGGTGCGGTGTATCGAAAACAGCTGACCGGTCGGCAGGCAATGCTGGGGGCCCTCCAGCATCTGACGAGCGTGCTGCATGTCGAATACTGGATCGAGCAAAACTACCGGGACGGAAATATCCTTATCGGCATCATGTCGGCACGGATCGGCCTGGTTGGTGTAGTACGCCTGCGGCCAGACCCTGGCACCGATGCCCTTGAGGCGGCGCAATTCTATTACTGGATTGCAAGTGCTCATCAGCGCAAGGGGTTTGGTGTTCAGGCATTGAAAATATTGCTGATGGTCGCCCGGCAGCGAGGCGTTGGGCGTTTGACCGCACGTGTCCGCAAGGAAAATATTCCATCGCACAAAACCTTGCTCAAGTCGGGGGCGGTGATGATGCCGGGTAACGTCGATGATGACGCACTGCATTACGTCTTCAGTTTATGAATGTATGAGGCATCCATGATCATTCTGAGAACCCGGCAGTTGGAGCAGTTTGAGGCGGCCAGATGCAACCGATTATTTCTCGCTATGCAGGAATTCATGTCGCCCATGTACAGTCAGGCGTCGCCCGATCTTCCGGTAAAAGTACGCGAGTTTATGAGTCAGGCATCCGGCTATGGGATTACCAGCGAGCACGATCTGTACGGCTATTTTGGATTGATCCAACGGTATGGCTGGGACTTTGAACATCAGCCCGGGAATGAATGGATGGCCGCTGCACTGGTGGACAACTCGTTCACGTCTCCCAGTGATCGTTTGACGCACTTGATCACCCGCTGCGATGCGCTAGAGAACGCAATAGCTGCCAACGCCAGCATTGCCCGGGACTCTGGTTTGGGTGCAATTGCGCCGGTCAGTTTGTCTCCAACAGCAGAGATAACCCAATCATGAAGCCCGATGATTACCAGTGGCGCGGATCAATCTTGCCGTGTCAGGAAAACAATCTCACCACCTCCATAACAGTCAAGGTCGTTGGCGAGGACGGCACGGGCCTCCCGGGTATTGCGATCGAACTTCGTGACCGGTCCAGACGACGCATTGCCAGCAAGACATCCGCAACCGGGCTTTGGGTATTCAATGGTTTGACGGAGGGTGCCTATTCGCTATGCATTCCGGGTCTGGATCAAGACGCATGGGAAGTGACTGGCACTGAGAACATAGCGGGGGATACTTCGCGTCCCGGCCGAGCGGATTGGGCGACTTCTATGGCCGTAACGCCGGAGGATGGTCGTGTGCACCGTGTGCTGGTTGGCGAATGCATCGCGTCGATTGCACAGGAGGCTGGCTTCTTCCCCGATACGGTATGGCAACACCCTCGAAATCAGGCGCTGCGCGATAAGCGTGAAAGCATGTACATCCTCAATGCCGACGATGAGGTTTTCATCCCGGCGCTCAGACAAAAAGTTGTTGCGGATATTCCCGTCGGCACACTGGTGACCGTTCTCAGAAAGGGTGTTCCGGAGCGGCTGAAAGTGCGTTTTCTGCAGAGCGACGGCGCACCTCGCTCTTATGTTTTATACCATTTGCACATCGAGACGGACGCCGGCGATGCCTTTACGGACAGGGTCGGAGTGGCGAATGGCGATGGACTGATTGTCGAATGGATTCCTCCCAACTCTCGACGTGGCCGGCTCACTCTGATCGAGCAATTGTATTCTGAAGAGTATGCGTTGGACTTGGGCGGACTTGTCCCAATCACTGAGGGTGAAGGTTGCGCGCAGCGTTTGACTAACCTGTCATACCTGACTAACGAGGAAGAACTGGCGCTGGGATTGAAGCGGTTTCAGGAAAACTGTGAGTTGCCCCCTTCGGGTGAGACCAATGATGCAACGCTGAGCGCGATAAGCAAAAAATTTCAATGTTGATCGATTTGTGACGAGGTATAGGGATGGCTTCTGAACGCTGGCTTGTCGAACAACAGCTGGATGGTGTTTATAAAGGGGTTGCGGATGGCAATTACGTATTCATGACGCCGTTCTCTCACATTCTTTACTTCAAGCCTGGATTGCTGTTCGATGGAGAGCTCCAGCCAGGTGGTTACTATCAGTTGCAGTTTAATAGCGAAAAAACGCGTGCTCGTGCGATACCCGTCAACGTTGGCCTCAAACAGTACGGGACAACCAATAGTGCACTGGCAGTCCCTCGAGGTATTACCAGCACCATCCTTGATCCGCAGTACCGACATTTTGTTCGTATCAGCATGCTTGACGTCGGGCAAGGAGATTCCACCTTCGTTTATGACAGTTACGGAGTTTCGGCGCTAATTGATTTCGGTTCGAAAAAGAATGCGGACGTTACGATTGAACCTGCCTGTCAGTTTATTTTCGAGACGTTGAGCGGTCGGTATAGCGGGTCGTTTGATAAGATTTTAACGATCAATCTCCTTTGCTTTACCCATGGCGATGGTGACCATTACAACCAGTTCGAGAAATTGCTTGCTTACGTAAAAGTGAAGGGATTCACACTCCAGTGCACTCAGGCATATTTAGGCGGAAAAGAAAGCGACTATCCGAAGGAGTTTTTGACGTTGCTCGGGAAGTGTACCGGCTCGATGTACTTCCTTGATTCACATGCCGAATTGCCCAAATTACTGCTAAGGCTGGGTCATTTGAATTTGACGGTCTTAAGTGCAAACCAGGTTCCGACGCATTCAAGCGAAAGCGTAAAAAATTGCAGCAGCCTGGCGATATTGATCCGTGTTACTCATCTGCAAGGTCCCGATATCGCGACTTACTTAGTGATGGGCGATGGCGAGCAAAGCGTTGAAGAGGCATTACTCGAAAAGTGTACCCGCGAAATCAGGAATATCGACGCCTTGCGCGTGGGTCACCATGGATCGAGACAGGCTGGCAGCGCGGGTTTTCTCAGCCACACCGCGCCGCGGGTTGCCTATATCAGTACTGATACCAAATGGGCGCATCCTTACCCGGATGTGATGGAGCGGCTAAGGGCTACCTCTTCACTTGGCAGTTCGGTCAAACCTCATCCTGTCGTCACGTCGGCAGATGGTGACAAGTTCAATTACCAGAGCTCAACTGAATCGACGGCCATCTTTACCACAATCGTTGCGATGGAGACCGATGTCAGTGAGGAAGGCAAGGCCAAGGTCCAAAAGAACCCGGGTGTGACACCGGTAATTATGACCGGCGCCCGGCATGATTTTTTTGTCGATATCGACAGTGGGAAAATCAGCATCGACAATTCGAGTAATCCAAACGAGGTAGAGGAGCTCGCTTCCCGCAAATCGTGATGTCGAACAACGCCAACCCAACGGTCTTGCGCTATCCGAAAGCGGCAACTCGCTTCGAAATCCACGCCCGACTGTGCGCCAGAACACGTTCAGCCATTGCGCTCGGGAAGTGAATGAACCCGTGCGCGGAGGAGGGCAGAAGATGCACCTCAACCGCTGCCGATTCTGCCCAGCGCCTGGCGATGTCTAGCGTATCGTCTCGCAACGGGTCCAGCTCCCCGGCAAACAGCAGCGCGGGCGGCAAGCCGCTAAAGTCGCCATAGAGCGGTGATAGCGGTGCTTGCTGGCGTTGCTGGTCGTTCATGTTCGGCGTCAACAGGCGAAAAGCGTCGACCATACCGGGGCCGTCCAGCAACAGTGTTTCAGACGTGGCCGCACGTACGCTCGCAGTTCCCGTCAAGTCATAGACGCCGTAATACAAGACCGTACCGCTTACCCGTTGCAGCAAATCGGGCCAGTGTTTCAGCGCCAATAAGGTCGCCGCCGCAAGATGCCCTCCGGCAGATTCACCCACGACGATAACCGGCAAGTCCGCAAACTCTTCGCAACTCAACAGCCAGCGAGCAGCACACAGGCAATCCTCCATCAGACCCTCAACCGGCGTATTGACGGCCAGCCGATAATCGACCGAAACCACTGCGACATTGCACGCATTGACCATGGCCGCATTAAGGTCGTCGTCCATCTGCGCATTGCCGATCACCCAGCCACCGCCATGGAAATCCAGCACAACGCCTGCGGGTTTTCCCTGCGGTCGAATGATTCGTACGGGCACCGATGAACCGTTTACACGGGCAACCGTGCTTTCAGCCTCAAGCCCATGCTTGAGCAGTCTTTTTGCACCGACAATCTGACTGCCGCGCAACAGTGCCTGGATCAAACGGGGCGTGACGCGATTGCGGATACGAAAGCGCGGCAGCCACGCCAGCTTCTTGTTGAAGCGGCGCATCTCTTCCAGTTCCCGCTCGGCAAACTCAAGCTTGTTGGTTTCCAATACGTACTCTCATGTCCGGCAGGCTGTTGATGATCAGCGGTTATTGCGCAGGATTGAAAAATTCAGCGCGGCGGCTACACACAGCCACAGAAGATACGGCAGCAGAATAAACCCGGTCAGCACATCCAGACGCAGCGCCATGACCACCATGACCGCCACAACCAGCCAGAGCAGCGCGAGGATTACCATACTGGCGAACAAACGATGCGCGCCAAAAAATACCGGTGTCCACAATGTGTTGAGCGCAATCTGCGCCGCCCACAACGCCAGTAGCATTTCGCTGCCGGGCAATAAGGTCAATCGATATCCGGCCCAGGCGAGCAGCAGGTAGATAGTCGTCCACGCGACCGGGAACGCCCAGTTGGGCGGGGTGAAATCAGGTTTGTTGAGGGATTGGTACCATTCACCGGGTTTGAAAATAACGCCGGTGGTTGCGGCGGCGCCGCAAGCGAGAAGAAAAATCAGAAAAGTCATCATCAGTCCTTGGCCGAGGCCGGCTATCCGGGTTTCGGAAAACCACGTTGCAGTCTCAAGGTACGACGCCTGATGATGCGAAAAAGTCCAACCAGAATGATGCAGCCGCCCGAAATTGATTTCCTGGCGGCTGCGCTTCTTAAGCCAGGTCTGCTGCGTCGTGCCGTTCGGCAACCTGGCTCGTTTCATCGCCCCACGTGCGATTGACCCGCAGGCCACGAATCACCGCAGGACGATTGGCTATTTCCTCGGCCCAGCGTTGCAGGTGCTTGTATTGCCCGGCATCGAGAAACTCCGCCGCCGAGTACACATTGTTGCGCACCAGTTGCCCGTACCACGGCCAGACTGCGATATCGGCGATGGTATAGCTGTCGCCGGCCAGATAACGGCTCTCGCCGAGGCGTCGATCTAGCACGTCAAGTTGGCGCTTGGCTTCCATGGTGAAGCGGTTGATCGGGTATTCGAGCTTCTCCGGCGCATAGGCGTAGAAATGCCCGAAGCCGCCGCCCAGATAAGGCGCCGCGCCCATTTGCCAGAACAGCCAGTTCAAGGTTTCGGTGCGTCCTGCCAGATCCTTGGGCAGGAAGGCGCCGAACTTTTCCGCCAGATACAGCAGGATCGAACCTGATTCGAACACCCGAATCGGCGGCTGTACGCTGTGGTCGAGCAGCGCCGGGATCTTCGAGTTCGGATTGATCTCTACGAAGCCGCTGGAGAACTGATCGCCCTCGTTGATGCGGATTAGCCATGCATCGTACTCGGCAGCCGAGTGCCCCAGCGCCAGCAACTCTTCCAGCAGAATGGTGACTTTGACGCCATTGGGCGTAGCCAGCGAATACAGTTGTAGCGGATGCTTGCCGACCGGCAGTGTCTTGTCATGAGTCGGCCCGGCAGTCGGGCGGTTGATGCTGGCGAACTGGCCGCCGGATGGCGCGGTGTTTTTCCAGACTTTCGGAGGGACGTAGGACGCTTTGCTCATGAAACGGACCTCATCGTTAATGTGTCGAGAGTGGTTGAACCGTTATTGAAAATCTCGGGTTCCTGTTGAACAGGACACCACAGAAGGGCGTTTGCTCAAAAGATCTTTTTCGTGAAAATCTGCGCCGTTGGTTCTGGTTGAAGCTGCTTTGCGTGTGAGCAATGGCAAGCCCAACAGCGTTAAGCCGACTCCAACAAGGGCGCTGACGCTCAACGGATCACCGAACTGCAGCCACGCCCACAACAGCGTCACTGGCGGCGTCAGGAACAGCGCACCGCTGATGTGCTGAATAGTGAACCGTTGCAGACACAGCCAATAGAATCCGTAGCCGCCAAAAGTCGCGAAAATCACCAGCCACAGCACACCGCCAACAAAACCGGCGCTGCCCGGCGGGCGCATTTGTCCTTCAAGGCCGGCCAGCACGGCGAACAGCGGAATCACCGCGCAAACCTGAATCAACAGCGCTGTCGCAGCGGGCATCGAGGCGCCGGGCCGCGCCTTTTCGTACAACGTGGCCGCCGCCAATGACAGCACGGCAAACAACGGCAAGCTGTAAACCCAGAGGCCAGCGGACGCCCATTCGATGCTGGCCGCGCTGGCGATCAGCATCCCGCCCAGACACAACGCCAATCCCAGCCATTGCCAGCCCCGTGTACGTTGCCCGGGCACGCTGCCGGCGAGTACCACAATCGTTAGCGGCAACAGGTTGGCAAAGAGTGACGCTGTGCCCGGCGCAATACCCAGTTGAATCGAGCCGGCAATCGGCCCGATGTAACCGCCAATCGCGAACAATCCCAGCAGCGCTTGATGCGCGACATCCCGACCGCGCAACTGGCGCAAACCATTCCAGGCAAACGGCAGTAACAGCGCTGCCGCCAGAATAAAACGCCACAACGAAGCCAGATAAACGCTGCCCTGATCCGCCACGTAGCGATAGCCAATGAAACCGGAACTCCAGCTGACGACCATCGCCATCAGCAACAATCCGCTGGTCAACAGTGATAGGCGAGTCTGCGTGACGTTCATCGAATGGCACCTGACAAAGGACTGAGTTCGATGATATGAATCAAAGTCTGATGCATTCAAACGATACGTTTCGCACCACTGATGCAGGATTTCTCAACCATGGCCGAAACCCTTGATATCGAACTGCTGCGTACCTTTCAGGCGATTGTGCGCTTCGGACAATTTCTCGCAGCGGCGAGTTTTCTCAACAAGAGCCCGTCGGCGATCAGCCTGCATGTGCGCCGTCTCGAAACTTTGGCGGGCGGGCGTTTGCTGGAACGTGACAACCAGACCGTGACCCTCACACCACTGGGCCGGCGCTTCGCATTGCAAAGCGCTGAACTGTTGCGTTATCACGACCAAATGTTGTCGAGCTTCAGCTCGCCGCTGGCCAGCGGGCGGATCAGATTGGGGATTTCCGATGAGTACGCGGGCGCGGTGCTGGGCTGCACGCTGCCGCATTTGTCGGCAGATTTTCCGCACATTGAACTCGAAGTCGAAACCGCCGCGAGTGGCCGATTGGGCGCGCGGCTTGAGCGTGGACAACTGGACATGGCGCTGTTGGTGATGCCAGCCGATGCGCCTCCATCGCCGCGTTGCATCAACCTGCTCGGGTTCACCCAACCGGTGTGGGTCGCCGCGCACAACTACATGCCAGACATCGGCAAACCGGTGCCGTTGGCCCTGCATGGCAAGGGTTGCCCGTATCGAACCGTGGCGGTGGATGCGTTGAGTGAGCAGGGGCGGCGTTGGCGGGCGGTGATCACCAGCGCAGGGGCCTCAGCACTGGAAACTGCCATCGGCGCCGGATTGGCCATCGGCATTGTCGACCGCGCACAGGTGCGCCCCTTTATGCGGATATTGGGCGCCGATGACGGCTTTCCCGAGTTGCCCGTGCATGAACTGCGGTTAATACAGGCACCGGGAGCACTGAGCGAGGCGGGGGAGGTGCTGGCGAAGATGATCAGCGACGGCTTTACGCTTTGAACCGCAGCAGCCCTGCGCTGGGCTGCTGCGAATCAGCCGTCAGTTGATCCGTGGATGCTGTTGCACCAGGTTCTGGCGTTTGGCTTCGAGTTCGGCGATTTCCTTGTCGATGTCTTCGATCTTCTGCTCGATATTGTCGTGATGCTCTTGCAGCAATTCTTTGGCTTCCGCCAGGTCAGAAGCCGCCGGAGCCGCGCCACGCAGTGGTTTATTGGCAGTCTCTTTCATGGTCACGCCAGTGATCAGACCCACCACGGCAATCACCATCAGGTAATACGCCGGCATGTACAGATCGTTGGTGCTTTCCACCAGCCACGCTACGGCAGTCGGCGTCAGGCCTGCAATCAGTACTGAAATGTTGAAGGACGCAGCCAGTGCGCTGTATCGAATGTGCGTTGGGAACATCGCCGGCAGCGTCGAAGCCATCACCCCGATGAAGAAGTTCAGCAGCACCGCAATGATCAGCAACCCGGAGAAAATCAGCCCGATCTTGCCGCTGTTGATCAGCATGAAAGCCGGAATCGAGAACAGAAACAGGCCGATACTGCCGATGATGATGAAGGGCTTGCGTCCAACCTTGTCGCTGATAAAACCGATCATCGGCTGCACAAACAACATGCCGACCATGATCGCGATGATGATCAGCACGCCACGGTTTTCACTGTAATGCAGGTTGTGCGACAAGTAGCTCGGCATGTAAGTGAGCAGCATGTAATAGGTGACGTTTGTTACCGCCACCACGCCGACACAGGTCATCAGGCTGCGCCAGTGTTTGGTCGCGACTTCCTTGAACGACACTTTCGGGCCAGCGGCGAGACCTTCACGATCGCCTTGTTCGAGTTTTTCGACGTGCTGCTGAAATGCCGGAGTTTCTTCGAGGGCATGACGCAGGTAGAGGCCGATCATGCCCAGCGGCAGGGCAAGGAAGAACGGCAGGCGCCAGCCCCATTCGAGGAATTTTTCTTCACCGATGATGCTGGAAATCATCACCACCACACCGGCACCGAGAACGAAACCGGCAATCGAGCCGAAGTCCAGCCAACTCCCCAAGAAGCCGCGTTTGCGGTCAGGCGCATATTCGGCGACGAAGATTGAAGCGCCGGTGTATTCGCCACCGACCGAGAAGCCCTGGGCCATTTTCGCCAACAACAACAGGATCGGCGCCCAGATGCCAATCGAGTCGTAGGAGGGGATCAGGCCGATGGCGAAGGTGCTGAGCGACATGATCACGATGGTCGCGGCGAGGACTTTCTGCCGCCCGTACTTATCGCCCAGTGCACCGAAAAACAATCCACCCAGCGGACGAATCAGGAATGGCACCGAGAAGGTTGCCAGTGCCGCAATCATTTGCACGCTGGGATCGGCACCGGG
Source organism: Pseudomonas sp. McL0111 (assembly GCF_052567255.1). Taxonomy (NCBI): domain Bacteria; kingdom Pseudomonadati; phylum Pseudomonadota; class Gammaproteobacteria; order Pseudomonadales; family Pseudomonadaceae; genus Pseudomonas; species Pseudomonas sp. McL0111. The sequence continues at coordinate 4,258,614 of NZ_CP199585.1, forward strand.
GAAGAAAATCTTGCCGAGCGCGTAGGCGACAAAACCGTAGACGCCAAAGTCGAACCATTCCATGGCATTGCCCAGTGCGGCGGCGGTAATCGCCTTGCGCATCTTGGCGTCGTCGACAATGGTGATGTCCTTCAATCCAATGGGGTTGACGCTGTTCTTGCGAGATTTCATGCGGGTTACTCATAGCTGATCGGATTCGATGCCACTGTTTTGGTGGCATGGGCTCTTTCCGTTCAGATACAAGAAGACACGAAATAATTCACTGCTGGCGGCATTTTTGTCGTTCGGCTGGCAAACCCCGCCCAGCGGGCATTACGCAAAAGCACAGGACATCAGCCGGAAAACCCGGATAATGGCGGCCAATTCGTTTTTTGCTCTCTGGTAAACCCGCATGGAAATCAAGGTCAACTTTCTCGACAACCTTCGACTTGAAGCCAAGTTCGACGACTTCACGGTGATCGCCGATCAGCCTATCCGCTACAAGGGCGATGGCTCGGCACCGGGGCCGTTCGACTACTTCCTGGCGTCGTCGGCCTTGTGCGCGGCTTACTTTGTGAAGCTGTACTGCGAAACCCGAAACATCCCGACCGAAAACATTCGTCTGTCGCAGAACAACATTGTCGATCCGGAAAACCGCTACAACCAGATCTTCAAGATCCAGGTCGAGCTGCCAGCGGACATCTCCGCCAAGGATCGCCAAGGCATCCTGCGCTCCATCGACCGTTGCACCGTGAAGAAAGTCGTGCAGACCGGCCCGGAGTTCGTGATCGAGGAAGTCGAGAACCTCGACGCCGATGCTCAAGCCTTGTTGATGCCTGCTTCGACGTCCGAGGGCGGCACTTTCATCGCCGGCAAGGATCTGCCGCTGGAGCAAACCATCGCCAACATGTCGGGGATTCTCGCCGACCTGGGCATGAAGATCGAAATCGCTTCGTGGCGCAATATCGTGCCTAACGTCTGGTCACTGCATATCCGCGATGCACATTCGCCGATGTGCTTCACCAACGGCAAAGGCGCGACCAAAGAAGGCGCGCTGGCCTCGGCACTCGGCGAGTTCATCGAGCGTCTGAACTGCAACTTCTTCTACAACGATCAGTTCTGGGGCGAGGACATCGCCAACGCCGAGTTCGTGCATTACCCGAACGAGCGCTGGTTCCAGCCGGGCCCGAAAGACGCGCTGCCGGAAGAAATCCTCGACGAATACTGCCTGAAGATTTTCAACCACGATGGCGAGCTGCGCGGCTCGCATCTGTATGACACCAACTCCGGCAACACCAAGCGCGGCATCTGCTCGCTGCCGTTCGTGCGTCAGTCCGATGGCGAAGTGGTGTACTTCCCGTCGAACCTGATCGAAAACCTGTACCTGAGCAACGGCATGAGCGCCGGCAACACCCTGGTTGAAGCACAGGTGCAGTGCCTGTCGGAAATCTTCGAGCGCGCGGTCAAACGCGAGATCCTCGAAGGCGAGATGGCGCTGCCGGACGTGCCGCAGGAAGTGCTGGAGAAATACCCGAGCATTTTGGCCGGCATCAAGGGTCTGGAAGAGCAGGGCTTCCCGGTGCTGGTCAAGGATGCCTCGCTGGGCGGTGAATTCCCGGTGATGTGCGTGACCTTGATGAACCCGCGTACCGGCGGCGTGTTCGCCTCGTTCGGCGCGCACCCAAGCTTCGAAGTGGCGCTGGAACGCAGCCTCACCGAGCTGTTGCAGGGCCGCAGTTTCGAAGGCCTCAACGACTTGCCGCAACCGACCTTCTCGGGGCAGGCCGTGACCGAGCCGAACAACTTCGTCGAGCACTTCATCGACTCCAGCGGCGTAGTGTCGTGGCGCTTCTTCAGTGCCACAGCCGATTTCGAATTCGTCGAGTGGGACTTCTCAGGTCAGGGCGAAGACTCGAATGCCGACGAGGCCGCGACGCTGTTCGGCATCCTCGAAGACATGGGCAAAGAAGTGTACATGGCGGTCTACGACGATCTGGGCGCCACCGCTTGCCGCATTCTGGTGCCGGACTATTCGGAGATCTATCCGGTCGACGATCTGATCTGGGACAACACCAACAAGGCCCTGGCCTTCCGCGCTGACATCCTCAACCTGCACAACCTGAGCAAGGTCGGCCTGAGAAACCTGGCCAAAGGTCTGGAAGACAGCGAGCTGGACGACTACACCGATATCACCACGCTGATCGGCATCGAGTTCGATGACAACACGCCGTGGGGCAAGTTGACGATCCTCGAACTGAAACTGCTGATCTACGTCTCTCTGAAGAAGTTCGATCAGGCCAAGGATCTGGTTGAAGCGTTCCTTCAGTACAACGACAACACCGTCGAGCGCGGCTTGTTCTATCAAGCGCTGAACGTGGTGCTGGAGATGGAACTGGACGACGATCTGCACCTGGCCGACTACGAAGCCAACTTCCGCCGGATGTTCGGCAACGAGCGCATGGACGCGGCGATTGGCTCGGTGGACGGCAGCGTGCGTTTCTACGGACTGACGCCGACCAGCATGCAGCTGGAAGGGCTTGACCGTCATCTGCGCCTGATCGACAGCTATAAAAAGCTGCACTCGGCGCGGGCGAAAGCGGCAGGGCTGAATCGCTGATTGAGCGTTGAGGTGTAACGAGGGAGTTTTGTGGTGAGAGGACTTATCCTTCACCACACTCGACATTGAAGTGCCGCTGGGCATGATCCGGCCACGGGTTTCGATGGCGGTGCTCAAGCGGACTTGAGACGTCCATCCGGCGGTTAGCCGCATGGTCTTATGAGCAGACTCATCAATCAGCTTGGTCTATTGAGCAACAGCAAGCGTGCGGCCAGCGCGGCCATCACCGCTGCAAAAGCATAGGCGCCAAGGCGTTTGGAGATGATGCCGTCACGCAAGCGCCCATGCAGGCGCCCGGCGCAAAATCCGAGCAGGGCATGAAAGATCAGCGCGATCAGCGCCAACAACGACCCCAGGAACATCAGTTGCAGGGTAATGCTGCCGGCACCGACGGTGACGAACTGCGGCAAAAACACCATGAAGAACAGCAGGGCCTTGGGATTCAGCAGACTGTTGAGCGTGGCTTGAGCAAATACCTTGCGTAACGAAGCTTGTACCGGTGGCGCATCAGTGTCCGCAGGTGTGGTCTTCAGCGCCTGCCACGCGAGCCACAGCAGATAACACGCTCCGGCCCAGCGCAACACGTCGAACGCCGGCGCCCAACTCATCACCAACGCGCCAAGTCCTGCGCTGACCATGAGTGTCATCAGCACGTCAGCCAAGGTGATTCCCAATGCGGCGGCGAACCCGGCACGCCATCCATGGGCCAGCGCATGACTGGTGACGATCGCCATGTTCGGCCCCGGCACAATCAGCAACAGTAAAGCGGCGACGATGAACAAATAGAGACTGCTGGCATCCGGCATGGCGCAATTTCCTTGGGAGAGGAGCAGCGCAATGCTATCCGGTTGTCATGGGTTGGCAGCAGATACAGTGGGCTGCGATTCGGTCGTAACAGTCGCTCGTACTCGCCAGAACCGAATCTGGCACATACGAGCACTGGCCAATAGTGTTGCTTGGCTCACCAGACCGGGTTAGCCCTTCAGAAACCCGGTGATCAAGTCTGTTACCTGCTGCTGGATCTGCTCCCGCGAGCGTTTGCCATCGCCGTCAGTACAAATGATCCCGTCGCCCGCGACATCTTCTTCGAGCATCGCTTGCGCGCCGGGTTTGCAGATCGACATGAAACTGAAATGGCTGGCGTCGGCGATTTCGACGTAGCGCGTCGAAGCTGGCGGCAAGCGTTTGACCAGGTCCGCGGACTCCAATTGAGCGGGAAGGTCTTCGGATGGCACACCTGCCGCAATCACCAATGTCGGCACTGGCAGCGCCGCAAGGCTGGCATCGGTCATGCCGCGTGACAGGCCCAGATCCAGTGAAATGATGGCGGTGACACGTTTGTCGCTCAGGTCGGCGGCCAGCCGGGAATTCGCGTCAGGGAGGCTGACAGGATTCATCGTTTGGTAGACCTTGCAACTGGCCAGTTTCAGGTGGGAAGCACAGTCCTTGGCAAAGCGCTCGGTGTCGAAACGGGAACCGGCAATTTCCAGAGCGGTCCAGCCACCAAGCGAGTGACCGGCGACGGCAATCCGATCTTTCTCGACTGCACCGAACTGTTCCGGTTGAGCCAACACCGCATCAATCGCGCGGCTTATATCTGCGGGCCGTAGCCACAACTGCGCGGCCGCTTGCGGGCTGCGATCATGGGTGGTGCTGCCGGGATGGTTGACTGCCGCGACGATGTAACCCTGATGCGCGAGTGCACTGGCGAGCCACGTCTGGTTGCTCCAGTTGCCCCGGTATCCGTGGGAAATCACCACCAGCGGATGAGCACCGGTTGCTGGCGGCGCATTGCTTACGGCCGACGCGCTGGCGAAGATCGGGTTGTCGCCGATCACTTCTGGTTTGGCGGTGCTGGCGGTGGGGTACCAGACGACCATTTCCAACGGGCGGTCGGAGCTTGCCAGCGTCGAGGTTTTGAAGCCGACAGCGTTGGCGTCGGCCAGTGCGTTGCTGGCAATGCAGATGAGTAGCAGGGCGCCGAGGGTGATTTTCATTGTTTTTGTCTTCCTTGGTAAGTTAGTCAGATGCCGAGTTTGCCGTCAGGCGCATTCCCATCTCGATGGCGCGATTTTCGAATCCCAGTTCCGTATACAGGTGAACTGCGCGTTCATTGAACCCCCACACAGCCAATCTGATGTCCTGCGCGCCGTGTTCGATTGCCCAGTGCTGCACGCGTTGAATCAGTCCGCGCCCGATGCCTTTACCCCAAAAAGTCTCCTTAACACAGACCGATCCAATACGAGCAACTTCCAGCGGCTGCATCAGCGGCCCGGCGCTCGTCGCCAGGTTGGCAGTAATGAACGCAATCCCTATCTGGCCGATCTCTGCAATGAAAACCACATGACGTGGTTTCTCAAAAAAACTCGCCCAGTGTGGGAGGTCACGCGCGACATCCGAAGTTGCAGGCGCATATATATCAGGGCGCTCGGTGTGATGGATCGAATTGAGCAGTTGGCCCAGCTCACACAGAGTCAGGGCATCGTCAATGTTGGCTATTCGATAGGTGATGGTGTCTTCCATGATGCGTATTCTTCCTGAAACGGAGGGTGTTCTGTAAAGTGCGCTACCGGCTTTTTATCGTTAAAGCGCCGTGACTACCGGCAAAGGAAAAGTATGCCACTGCTTACATGGGACCCTTTTGATCTGGTCGACGTATTGGTGTCTTTCCCGCTCACGATGAATGCGAAACTTCGCATCGCTATCTTGTCGAGCAAGGCTCTCTCAAACTGCAGCTGACTATCTGGCAGTTTGATTCAGATGTCGAGATTCAGATTTGGGAATTATCGTTACCCAAACCCATCATCAAATACACCATGCCGGGCTGCCCGGGTATACGCGTCGTAGACGATAAACGTGGCAAGTTCCTCGAATTTGCGGCGGCCGATACGTTTGCCGGGCGGTATGACGGCTATTCGGTGATGCCTTACGGGTTAAGGATCTGGGTTGATCCGCAGATTTTTCTGGAACCCTTCAGTTATGCGAGTGCTTAGTTGAGTCGCGGAAACTAATTTGCTTGAACCGATTTTGGCTGGCGAATACCGAGGCAACGAAAACTAAGTCAATGAGCTGGGCGCGCGTAAGAGAAAGATGGCAGCGACCGCCAAATCGGCGCAGGGCTCTGGTCGCCGGAATTTGACATCCACGCCGTTGCTCGCCAGAGTCGCGCCCCGATCCGGCCAAAGGTGCCGGACGTTCGTGGTGAAAAGGGGCGGCAGTTGAACCAACACACATTATCGAAGCGCCTGGAGCGTGTGGCTGCGCACGTGCCGGTCGGGGCGCGGCTGGCTGATATCGGCTCGGACCACGGCTATTTGCCGGTGGCGTTGATGCGACGTGGCGCGATTGCGGCGGCGGTGGCGGGTGAGGTGGCGATGACGCCGTTCCGTGCGGCTGAGCGAACTGTGCGCGACAACGATCTGGAGCAGCACATCAGCGTGCGTCTGGCCAGTGGCTTGGCGGCGATTGAACCAGGTGACGGGATCACTGCGATCAGCATCTGCGGCATGGGCGGCGAGACCATCCGCGACATCCTTGAACACGGCAAAAGCCGTCTCAGCGGCCACGAGCGGCTGATTCTGCAACCCAACGGTGGCGAGCAACCGCTACGGAAATGGTTGATGGAGAATGGCTACTGCATCCTCTGCGAAGAGCTGCTGCGGGAGAACCGTTTTGATTACGAAATCATCGTCGCCGAGCGGGCCGGGCCGGTGACCTACACGGCTGAAGAACTGTACTTCGGCCCGTTGCAGATGCAGGCGCGCAGCCCCGAGTTTCTGGCCAAGTGGCAGCGTTTGTTGCGCGAGAAGCAGAAAACCTTGAGCAGTTTAGCCCGGGCGAGGCAGGCAGTGCCTGAGGCAAAACTGCAAGACACCGAGCAGCAGGCACGGTGGATCAGCGAGTTGTTGGCGACCTGCTAACGCTTGCACTGCGCCAAAACTACCTGACAGGTATTCGGTGTGCCTCCGGAGCGGGTGGCATAACGCATGCAATTATCCATCGATTTTTTACGCGCCATGCTCAGGGTATCGCCCCAAGCCAATCCACCTTCGCCTGAGGTGGGGACGGCTTTTGCGTAGCAGTTTGAGCCTGCGGATGAATAGCGTTTGCTTGAACATCCGGCTGTCAGTGCCAGAGTGGCCGAGATTAGGCACAGCAGGGCGCATGACTGCAGTTGGCGTGCGGTTATCTTATTCATCGGTTGATGTGATGTTGCGCATGATGATTTCCAGTGCTTGATCAACAGACAGAATCGCGGTGTCGAGTGTCAGAGGGGAAGGGGCCCACGGTTCGTATTCATGTTCGAGGACGGATTGCCAGGTCGGGGGAGTCAGTCCGGCTATATCAGACTGTCGCTGTTCTACGCGCCGGCGGTGTTCCTGTTTATCCGAGCAAGTCACTTCGAGGTTCAGCAGTGTGGTGCCTTTGCGAGCTGCGATATCGCTCCAGGTCTGTCGGCTCTCTGATACCGGATTGACGCAATCGATGATGACGATGTGTCCGGGGCGCAGATTGTTCAGCGCGAGTTCATTGGCAACGAGGTAGCCGCTGCGGCCAACATCCCGAGCCAGAACGCCTGCGTTGCGGATGGTTTGTTCGATGGTATCTATGCGTAGCCAAGTGGCATTCAAACGGGTCGCGAGGGTTCTCGCGATGGTCGTCTTGCCGGTGCCTGGCAGACCGCTGAACACAATAAGCATTGGAATTCCCTGATCGACAGCTCACAACTTGTGACAGTGAGCATACTCGCGAAGGCATCGGCACATGTTGAACCTCTGCTGTCTGACGCACCGCTTTCGCGAGCAAGCTCACTCCTACAATGTCCGTGGCGCAGCTGAATAATGTGTTCACACCGCAAAACCTGTGGGAGTGAGCCTGCTCGCGATGACGTCGGCACATTCTATATCTCTGTTGACTGACACACCGCTTTCGCGAGCAGGCTCACTCCTACAATGTGCGTGGCGTGGCTGGATGTTGTGTTCACACCACAAAACCTGTGGGAGTGAGCCTGCTCGCGATGGCGTCGGTACATTCAAAATATTGGTTGGCTGATACACCGCTATCGCGAGCAGGCTCGCTCCTACAGTGTCCGGGGCGTGGCTGGATTTTGTGTTCACACCGCAAAACCTGTGGGAGTGAGCCTGCTCGCGATGGCGTCGGTACATTCAGAATATTGGTTGGCTGACACACCGCTATCGCTGGCAGGCCAGCTCCCACAAGGTCCGTGGCGCAGTTGAGTAATGTGTTCTCACCACAAAACCTGTGGGAGTGAGCCTGCTCGCGATGACGTCGGTACATTCAAAATATTGGTTGGCTGACACACCGCTATCGCGAGCAGGCTCGCTCCTACAGTGTCCGGGGCGTGGCTGGATTTTGTGTTCACACCGCAAAACCTGTGGGAGTGAGCCTGCTCGCGATGACGTCGGTACATTCAAAATATTGGTTGGCTGACATACCGCTATCGCTGGCAGGCCAGCTCCCACAATGTCCGTGGCGGAGCTGGATTTTGTGTTCACACCGCAAAACCTGTGGGAGTGAGCCTGCTCGCGATGGCGTCGGTACATTCAGAATATTGGTTGGCTGACACACCGCTATCGCTGGCAGGCCAGCTCCCACAATGTCCGTGGCGGAGCTGGATGCTGCGTTCATGCCACAAAACCTGTGGGAGTGAGCCTGCTCGCGATGGCGTCGGTACATTCAAAATATTGGTTGGCTGACATACCGCTATCGCTGGCAGGCCAGCTCCCACAATGTCCGTGGCGGAGCTGGATGCTGCGTTCATGCCACAAAACCTGTGGGAGCGAGCCTGCTCGCGATGGCTTTGGCACATTCAGAATATTTGTCCGCTGACATACCGCTATCGCGAGCAGGCTCACTCCTACAATGTCCGTGGCGGAGCTGGATGCTGTGTTCACACCGCAAAACCTGTGGGAGCCGGGCTTGCCCGCGATGGCGTCGGTACATTCAGAATATTTGTCCGCTGACACACCGCTATCGCGAGCAGGCTCACTCCTACAATGTCCGGGGTGTGGCTGGATGCTGTGTTCACACCGCAAAACCTGTGGGAGCCGGGCTTGCCCGCGATGGCGTCGGTACATTCAGAATATTTGTCCGCTGACACACCGCTTTCGCGAGCAAGCTCACTCCTACAGTGTCCGGGGCGTGGCTGGATTTTGTGGTTACACCACGAAAACTGTAGGAGCTGCCGAAGGCTGCGATCTTTTGATTCTTATCTTGAAAACCAGGATCAAAAGATCGCTGCCTCGTTTCACTCGTGAGCTTCCTGCAAAAAGCATTTCATGGACAGAAAACGCAGCCACCGGACCAATCGCGCAGCCATTTTCGTTCGAACTCGTTTTGTCATATTCAGTATCACTTCAATACAGATAGTAGCCAGCCCAACGCTAATTCCAATGAGGCTGCACCGTGTTCCAACGTCTTGTGTGTTCGCTGTCCGTTCTGAGCCTGTCCATCGCCGCTGCCCATGCTGCCGATTCCGTGCAGCTTGATACGCCGCACCTGAAGAGCATCGACAACTTCCGTGACATCGCCGGCATCACCACCGCGTACACCACGGCCCACGATGGCACGATGCGCGGCGGCGTGTTCTATCGCTCCAACGCCATCACGCCTTCGGCAGCGGACCTCGCCACGCTGAACAGCCTGGGCATCAAAGCCGTCTACGACCTGCGCACGCCGAGCGAAATCGCCGGCACGCCCGACACCATGCTGACCGGCGCGACCTACCAGAACATCGACATCATCGGCAGCACCACCTCCGGTTCGAACATCACTACCGTCTCGTTCAAAAGCGCTGCCGACGCCATCGCCATGATGGAGCAGACCAACCGCGCCTTCGTCAGCGATGCCGGGATGCGCGGTCAGTTCGGCAAACTGTTTAATGACCTTGCGAGTGTCGATGCCGCGCAACTGTTTCACTGCACCGCCGGCAAGGACCGCACCGGTTGGACCGCCGCCGTTTTGCAAAGCATCGCCGGCGTCGACAACACAACGATCATGGCCAACTACCTGGCGACCAACGACTACACCGCCGCCCGCGTCGCCGCGACCCTCAAAGCCATGCCGCCAAGCATGGCTTCGGTCTACGCGCCGCTGCTTGGTGTGCAGGCCAGCTACTTGCAGGCCGGTCTCGATGAAGTCACCGCGCAATACGGCAGCATGGAAAACTACCTGAAACAAGGCCTCGGCCTGTCGCAGGAAACCATCTACGTCCTGCGCGGCAAACTGGTCGAGTACAACAGCCTGCCGGGTCAGGCCGGGCTGATCGGCAACGCCGCCGCCGGTGCCGAGCTGTTGCGCGAGTTGCAGAACACCAACCTGTCCGGCACCTACAGCGCCTACAACTACTACCTGCAATCGGCGATCGATGCCGGCACCCTCGGCGGCGTCGAGTCCCAGGTCGGCGGCCAGGTCCACGCCGACGCAGCCAGCTACTTGCTGCGGCAGAACGCAATGATCGAACAAGCCGCCGCGCCGTTCGCCAGTGGCACCGACCTCAAGGTCGGCCAATATCGCCTGTGGACCACCGCGCTCGCCGGCTACCTCGGCACCGACGGCTCGGCCCACACCGAAAGCAGCAACGAACACAGCCAGGGCCTGATGGTCGGCATCACCCAGCGTTTCTCCGAACAACTCAGCGCCCGTGGCGGTTTCGGTTACAGCAAAGGCACGGTCGGTGGCGCGGGTGGCGAAGCCGATACCGATTTCACTTTCCTCAACATCGGCGCCCGCTACGGCTTCACCAGCCTGGAACGCGGTCTGTTCGTCGACGCCAACGCCAGCGCCGGTTACGTCGATTACGACAGCAAACGCGACCTCGGCGGTGGCCTCGGCTCAGCCAAGGGCGACACCCACGGCAACCTCACCGGCGCCACATTGGCGTTGGGCTACCGCGTCCCGGTCGACAGCATGATTTTCGAGCCGAGCCTGGGTTTCCGCGTCAGCCACCTCGACCTCAAAGGCTTCCAGGAGAAGGGCAGCGAACTGGCGCTCGACGTCGACGACAACACCGAAACCCGTCGCAGCGCTGTCGCCAACCTCAACGTCGCTTTCGCCCCGATGGCGATGGGCGCGTGGCAACTGGTGCCGGGCGTGCAGGTGGGTTACGAACGCACATTGGGCAATAACCAAGTCGACAGCCAAAGCCAACTGCTGGGCCTCGACATCGAACAACGTGCCGCCTTCGACAACCGCGATCAGTTCAGCGGCGGCGTCAACGTCATGGCCAGCCTCGGCGCCCTGAGCCTGGGTGCAGAGGTTGGCGCAAATGGTGGCGGCGACAGCCACGGCTTCAATGGCGGCCTCAAGGCCAGTTACGCGTTCTAAACGATAGGATGTCGGCCGTCGAAGTTCGGCGGCCGGCACTCACGAGCATTCCAGCGCGTGATCTACTGGCGCGACCACAACCGCGTGTTCCTGAACGAATCCTAAAAATTGGGAAGCAGGCATCGGCCTGGCGAACAACCAACCCTGCCCAAACTGCACACCATGGCCACGCAAATAATCCAGCTGCGCCTCAGTCTCCACACCCTCGGCCACCAGCCTCAGACGCAGACTCTTGGCCATCTCGATAATGTGCTCCGTCACCGAACCCGACTCGGAGCCGGGGTCGATCGCATCAACAAACGACTTGTCGATTTTCAGCACATCCAGCGGCAGCTTCTGCACATGCTGCAAGCTGGAAAATCCGGTGCCGAAGTCATCAATGGCGGCTAGATAGCCCAACTCACGCGCCCGATTGATCGTCGAGCGCGCAGCATCGATTTTCAGGAAACCACGTTCCGTCACCTCCAGCCAGATCTGGCTCGGCCACACATCTGCCTGGCGCCTCGTCGCTTCGAGCCAAGGCAGAAAGCGCCCACTGCTGACATCCGCTGCCGCCAGATTGATCGCCACGTGCAGGCTGCGATCCTTGACCAGCAATGGTCCCAACTCCTGCATCACGTTATCGATCACCTGATCGGTGATCGGCAGGATCAAACCACTCTGTTCCGCCAGCGGAATAAACGAGTCGGGCGGCACCAGGCTGCCGTCCGGACGACGCCAGCGCACCAAGGCCTCGGCGCCGACACAGGCGCCATCGCTCATATCGACAATCGGCTGATAGTGGACGATGAACTCACGATTGCGCACCGCCAACTCAAGCTCCGCCAGCGGCGACAAACGCTTCCGGGCGCGCCGGACGATCAGCAACACCAACATGCCGGCGAGCAGTCCACCAATCGGCAGCAACAGCATCTCCCTGCGGATCAGCCCTTGCAGCAACTCCTGACGCGACACCGCCGCAATCGCCACCCAATCGCCGCTGTGCACCAGCGTATAGAGGTAACCGTCCTCCAGCGCCGAGTCGGACCCAAAGTGCACCCGACTCATGAACCGCTCGGCCCCGGGCCGCGACGCGCCGACCAACTGGCCCGCCGCTGTACCGACCATCAAGTGCACATCGTCCTCGACCATCACCTGCAAAAACTGCTCAGGATCGACCAACACATTGAATGCCGCATATTGCAGCGCCATCATCGGTTTGGCTGGCACAATCCGCGCCTGCACACCCAGCGACACCCGCACGCCGTCGGAGGTGATGAAATCCTCCCTCCACGGCGTCACCCGGTGACCCACCGCGCCCCACGAACCGCAGGCATAAACCTCTTCCTCGACATAGCCGATCGACTTCACCGCAAACGTATTGATGGTCAGCAGACGCATCTCATCGATGCTTTCCGGGGTGCAGGGCGCGAGGTTGGACGCGGCGACGCTCTTCAGCACGCCGGCCGCTTCATGGAAGGTATTGTTGGCGCGGCTGGAAGCCACGGTGGCCAGCGATTCAAGACGCTGCTGCGCTGCCGACAGGTTCAATACCCAAGCGACGTAACCCATCAAAAGCACTGGAAGCAAGACACACGGAAGGCCCAGGAGAATGCTCCCCCAGACAATGCGATTCTTATTCATTTGACGCCACCTTGGGTCTCTGCCCGTGACGTGCGGTTGCACGGCTGTTTCTTCAGCCAATACAGATTACGGCAGCCGCGAGCCAACAAACTTGTCGCAGATCAACACTCGCTATCAAGCCTGACGCCGCGAGCGCAAATCCGCAGGACTCATCCCATAAGCCGTCTGAAAATACTGACAAAAGCGCCCGACATTACTGAAACCAAAACGCAACGCCACCTCAGTCACCGACAGCGTGCCCGGTTGACTTAGCGCCGCATAAGCCCGTTCCAGCCGCACCTGACGCTGATACGCAACAATCGACGTCCCGACAAATCGCCGAAATCCCTCCTGCAACGCGCGCTGACTGACATTGCTCAGCCGCGCCAGATCCGCGCCGCTGACCAGATTGTCCGGATGCTCCTGAATGTACTCCACCGCCAACTTCACATGCCGTGGCGCAATCAGCGGAGCAGGGCGGCGCAACGCTTCGGTGAAATTGTGCGGCCACGCCTCCAGCACCGCATCCACCAACATCTCGCGCAACCGCGACGGCATCAAGGTCCCGGCATGGATCAACAAATCAAACTCGGTGCCCGTCGCCAGATCGATCAACGCCTTGATCCCCTGAAACCCCGCAACGTTCAAATCCACCATTGGCTCGAACACAATCTTCTGCAGAATCGGCTTACCCAGCAGCTCCGACAGACGCTCGGTGAGCTGCCCACGATTGATCGAAATCCCGTGCTGCGCATGATTGTCGAGAAAGTGCATCGAGCGGATGTCAGCCTTGTCGATGGCCAGACCTACCTGAGCGACGCCGACGGATTCTGTGACATGGTTGAAGACAATCTTGCCCGCCGTGGGAATGACGAAGGTAATTTCGTCCTGCGGATCGGGGAAGGAAACCGTGAAATCGCCGTGGTAGTGCATGCGCCGGAAACTGACGCCTTCGTGCCTGCCGTAGACGCCGCCGATGATGATGTTCGAGGGGATTGGCGGGGTGTCGGCGTAGCGATTGCCGAAGAGCCGGGAGAACAGGGCACCGAAGTCATCGGAACCAAGGTTGTTGGAGCGCAGAATGATTTTTTGGCGGGTTGGAGGAGATAACACCTTGAGTGGCACCTTGTATTTGGGGCTCTTGGACAGGGGTGTGAAGTGATGCGTCGTGCAGATTAGCAGACCAGAGATGACGGATTTGTGACTGCTGGAAACATGGCGTTACAGCGCAAAGCCCAGTTTCAGAACAGGGGACTCGGCAGGCCATTGCCGACATGGCAACCTGCATGCGGATTTGCCGGTGTCGTGATCCTTGCAGGATTCAGCCGATTTGACGTGACCTGAAAATCTTCATCCAAGTTTACTGGAGCGGTAATGCTAGCCAACTCTCAAACACTGCCGATCACGCTGTCCCCGGAACTCGATTTCGACCAGAACGCCGCCAGCGCCTTTGGCGAGTCGCTGAACAATCACTACACCCAGGCCACGCCATTCCCGCACATCGTGATCGACAACTTCCTGCAAGAAGACGTGATCGCCAGCATCCGCTCGGATTTCCCGGTCGAGCCGACGAACAATGAAATGATTTACGAGCGTGGCTACAAAGGCCAACTCAAACGCCAAATCAGCCCCAACGAATGCACCCCGTACTTGAAGAGCGTTTTCAACACCTTCAACTCGGCACCGATGCTGCAATTCCTCGAAAAACTCACCGGCATCCAGGGACTGATCCCCGACCCGTACTTCAGCGGCGGCGGCCTGCACGAAACCAAAAGCGGCGGCTTCCTAGGCGTACACTCGGACTTTCGACTCAACAAAAAGCTCAACGTCGAGCGCCGACTCAACGTCATCATCTACCTGACTGAAAACTGGCAAGAACAGTACGGCGGCAACCTCGAACTCTGGGATGTCGGCATGAAAACCTGCCTCAAGAAAATCCTGCCCGTCTACAACCGCTGCGTCATTTTCAACACCGACAAAGACAGCAATCACGGCCATCCAGAGCCATTGACCACGCCGCAAGACATCACCCGCCGCTCGATTGCGCTTTATTACTACACCGCGAGTGCGCAGGCGATTGATCCCTCGCAACGGAACAAAACCCATTACAAGCCACGGCCCAAGGATCGTTGGAGTGTGAAGTACTACGTGAACAAGTTGTTCAAGAAGAAGGTGTAGCGTCAATCAAATTCATATTAAGTTTTTCTTATCGATACTGAATATTACTTATTAATTCTTCACTAAAATCCCAATTCGTTCGATCATTGACTTATGGCGAAACAATACGGCTGATGTAAATACCGTTTCAGGCTGATCTTCAGGGATATAAAGGGTCGCGGATTCGAAGTGCTGTGCCTGTTGATTCTGCATGTTGATATGGACGTTTGACTCCAAAGGATTTTGAGATGTAATGCTGTAAGGATGTCGAAAATGAAAACTGGCAAGGTTTTAGTTTTGCGCACGTGTGCTAATAACATGTCCGATCACTGTGGTTTGATCTGGCCTGTTTCAGGGTTGGTTGAATGCAGATTTTGGGAGCCCACAATAAAACTCGAAAATGGCCTGGCCGGTGTGCTTTGGGGACAAGGGGCAAGTGCCCAGTTAAGCATGCAGGCAGACGCTCAATGGGTTGTGTGCGAAGTGGAAGTAGCCGAGCTTATTTTCCTGGATGATGATGAAGGAGTGAAATTTTCTCGTGCTGAAGTTGTTCACGTGGGCACGCGAAGCAGTGCCATGGATTATATCTCCGAGAATGCCTCTGAATTCGAATCTTCGACTAACAATCTGCTTGAGATATCTGTATCTCCTGAATTGGAATCAGGGACGAATGCGCTCGTTCCAGCCTTGCCAGCGCTCGCAACAATCGCTCCAGATGCTGTCAATCGACGTACAACGGTGCGCAATACGCATAAATTGGAAACAGCCGTTTATGGAAGTACTCTGACCGGAGCCAATCAGAGCCAGCTTATTGCAGGTTACGGCAGCACTGAAACTGCGGGAGATAGCAGCACTCTGATTGCGGGATATGGTAGTACCGGAACTTCAGGCTCCGATAGCTCGATCATTGCCGGCTATGGCAGTACTCAAACCGCTGGAGATGAAAGTTCGCTGATGGCGGGGTATGGCAGTACACAAACAGCGAAGGAAGGCAGTGATCTCACCGCGGGTTATGGCAGTACCGGTACCGCTGGCTCCGACAGTTCGCTGATCGCCGGTTATGGCAGCACTCAGACCGCCGGGGGAGACAGTTCTCTGACTGCCGGTTATGGCAGTACACAGACGGCTCAAGTGGGGAGTGATCTCACTGCTGGCTACGGCAGCACCGGCACCGCGGGGTCCGACAGTTCGCTGATTGCCGGTTATGGCAGTACGCAGACTGCCGGCGGAGAAAGTTCTCTGACTGCCGGTTATGGCAGTACACAGACGGCTCAAGTGGGGAGTGATCTCACTGCTGGCTACGGCAGCACTGGCACCGCGGGGTCCGACAGTTCGCTGATCGCCGGTTATGGCAGTACGCAGACTGCCGGCGGAGAAAGTTCTCTGACCGCAGGTTATGGCAGCACTCAAACAGCCCAAGAAGGCAGTGAACTCACCGCCGGTTACGGCAGCACCAGTACCGCGGGGTCCGACAGTTCGCTGATCGCCGGTTATGGCAGTACGCAGACTGCCGGCGGAGAAAGTTCTCTGACCGCAGGTTATGGCAGCACTCAAACAGCCCGGAAAAGCAGTGATCTCACGGCAGGCTACGGCAGCACGAGTACCGCGGGCTCGGACAGTTCATTGATCGCCGGCTATGGCAGTACGCAAACTGCTGGTGGAGACAGCTCCCTGACTGCCGGTTATGGCAGTACACAAACGGCTCAACTGGGCAGTGATCTTACCGCCGGCTACGGCAGCACGAGCACCGCTGGCTCTGATAGCTCACTGATCGCCGGTTATGGCAGTACGCAGACCGCCGGCGGAGAAAGTTCTCTGACCGCCGGTTATGGCAGTACGCAGACCGCTCAGGAAGGCAGTGATCTCACCGCTGGTTATGGCAGCACGGCCACCACCGGCCCTGATAGTTCGGTAACTGCCGGTTATGGCAGCTCACAAACCGCCGGTCACGGAAGCGCTCTGATTGCGGGCTATGGCAGCACCCAGACCGCAGGTTACAAAAGTATTCTGACGTCGGGTTATGGCAGCACCCAGACAGCCCAGGAAAGCAGTGATCTGATCGCCGGCTACGGCAGCACTGAAACCGGTGGTTACGACAGTTCGTTGATCGCCGGTTACGGCAGTACGCAAACCGCCGGTCATGGGAGCATCCTGACTGCCGGTTACGGCAGTACACAGACGGCACAGGAAGGCAGTTCGCTCACTGCGGGTTATGGCAGTACAAGCACCGCCGGTCCTGAGAGTTCGCTTATCGCAGGCTATGGAAGCACTCAGACCGCAGGGCACGAAAGTACACTCACCGCCGGTTATGGCAGCACTCAGACAGCTCAGGAGGACAGTTCGCTCACCGCAGGTTATGGCAGTACCTCGACTGCAGGATTCAACAGTTCGTTGATCGCAGGCTACGGCAGTACTCAGACTACCGGATATGAGAGCACTCTGACTGCGGGCTACGGCAGCACGCAAACAGCCCAGGACAACAGCTCGCTGACCACGGGCTACGGCAGTACTTCGACGGCTGGTTATCAAAGTTCGTTGGTTGCCGGTTACGGCAGCACCCAAACAGCGGGCTATGAAAGCACTCTTACCGCAGGCTACGGCAGTACCCAGACGGCTCAGGAGGAAAGTTCGCTTACCACCGGTTACGGGAGCACTTCAACGGCGGGTTACAGCAGTACATTAGTCGCCGGTTACGGGAGTACTCAGACGGCGGGCTACGACAGTACATTAACCGCAGGTTATGGCAGTTCGCTCACCGCTCTGGACAGCAGTACGCTCACCGCAGGTTACGGCAGTACCGAAATAGCAGGATTTGGCAGTACTTTGATGGCCGGCTATGGCAGTTCGCAGACCGCCGGTTACCAGAGTACGTTGACTGCAGGTTATGGCAGTACTCAGATGGCAGAGCGCGATAGCACGCTCACCGCTGGTTATGGCAGCACCGGTACTGCAGGGCAGAACAGTTCGCTGATTGCAGGGTATGGCAGCAGTTTGACCAGCGGCATGCGCAGCTATCTGACTGCGGGATATGGCAGCACTTTGATCAGTGGGCTTCAAAGCGTGCTGACTGCCGGTTATGGCAGCAGCCTGACTTCAGGGGTGCGCAGTAGCCTGACGGCGGGATACGGCAGTAACCAGATTGCCAGTCATAAGAGCTCCCTGATTGCGGGTCATGAAAGCACTCAGATTGCCGGACATAAAAGTATGTTGATCGCCGGCAAAGGCAGCTCGCAAACAGCGGGCTCTCGCAGCACGTTGATAGCCGGTGCCAATAGCATTCAAATGGCGGGTAACCGCAGCAAGCTTACTGCCGGTGCAGACAGCACTCAGACAGCGGGCGACCGCAGCAAACTTCTGGCAGGCAGCAACAGTTACCTGACTGCTGGCGATCGAAGCAAACTCACCGCCGGCGACGATTGTGTACTGATGGCCGGGGATCGCAGCAAACTGACGGCCGGCAAGAATTGCGTCCTGACCGCAGGCGCCGACAGCAGATTGATTGGAAGCCTCGGCTCAACGCTTTCAGGCGGGGAGAACTCAACTCTGGTTTTTCGTTGCTGGGATGGCAAGCGTTACACCAACGTTGTCGTCAATACTGGGAGCAACGGTGTCGAGGCTGATGTGCCATATCAAGTAGATGAAGACAGAAACCTCGTCACCCAAGCGCAGGATGACAACGGAGTCGTTGTGAGCGAGTCCCGGATTCAGCCGTAAGAGCTCTATCTAAACCAGCGTCGGTTTGGTGCCAACTGACAAGGGAGCCGAAAAACAAAGTTTATACTTTCCAGACTTGAAAATGACACTGAGTGTCATATAGTCTTTCGCGTGTCACCTAAACCTTGCCATCCCGGCCCCAACAAGGAATTTCAATGAACGTTCATTTCGTGGTCCACGAAGCATTCGAATCGCCTGGCGCCTATGAGACGTGGGTTCGGGAGCGTGGATACGAAGCGAGCTATTCGCACGTTCATGCATTCGATGCCTTGCCCGAGAGCGTGGAGAACATTGATCTGCTGGTGGTACTGGGCGGGCCCCAATCACCTGCGACCACTAAGGAAGAATGCCCGCATTTCGACGCAGCGGCCGAGTGCGATTTGATCCGTAGAGCCATCAATGCCAACAAAGCCGTGATAGGTGTTTGCCTGGGCTCGCAACTGCTCGGCGAGGCTTTGGGGGCTGCACATGGTCACAGCCCGGAGAAAGAGATCGGCAAGTTTCCGATCCTGCTGACAGAGGCGGGCAGGGCAAACGCCAGCGTTGCGCATTTCGGCGAAGTGCTTGAAGTGGGGCATTGGCACAACGACATGCCGGGCCTGACACCCGACGCGAAAATCCTCGCCTACAGCGAAGGCTGCCCGCGCCAGATTGTTGAGTATGGCGAGCTGGTTTATGGGTTTCAGTGCCATATGGAGTTTACGGCGGAGGTGGTAGAGAAATTGATTGCTGCTTCGGGTGAGGAGCTTGATGCGGCGGTGGGGCGGCGGTTTGTGCAGCAGTCGGGGGAGTTGCGTGGGAATGACTATGAAGAGATGAGTCTGAAGCTTTTTGGGTTTTTGGATAGGTTGGTGATGCAGTACCAGCAGCAAGGCAATGGTTAGAAAATAGTAGATTGCTTCAAGCAACGGGGCAGATCTGTTTTTTCAGATAAATCTGTCCCTTTTTTTTGCCTGATGTGCAAGCGCTCGTAACGTCCGTGAAGAGTTACGGTTATCTGTATATTTGCTCCGTAATTTGTTTTGTAGGAACGAATAAAGTGTTGGTGTAGTAGGCCTTGTATCCATACGCCGTAATACGCACCTTGCAAGGTATGGATGATTGATTAGCCAGACGCGGTCGAATAGCTTCGTAATCATTCAGGTCGTGCTGCGTTCCGTCCGCTCTCGTGTTGTAGAAAACAAGCTCGGAATAAAATCCAAAATTTGATTTGAATTCGCTGTCTGTCGCTACCAGGCCTTCAGCCCTCATGCTGATCGAATGCTCCGGCGAAAAATTCATATCCCCATCTAAAGAGCAGGTCAGTGTCGGGGTAAGCTGATTGGCGTTTTCGTAAGCATTGAAGGCGTTGGCTAGGTCCACTGTTGAGCTGAAATTTATTATTAGAAGATTTTTTGGCCCTGTTTCAACTGACGACAAAGTTAGATCTGCTGGTGGAATACTCGCTGTTCTTACACAGCCGGCGCTGAGGAGAATGCTCAGGTAGATGAAAGCACGATATAAATTCATTGGCCAAAAATTCCATTGATGGAATCAAATATCAGATCGAGGGCTGATTTTTTTTCTTGAACGGGTTGAATGAACATCCAGTCTGCTGACGCGTGATGGATGTCGATAGTTTTGTTCATGGTGGGGCCTGATTTTATGTTCCAGCGCTCTCCGAAGTCAGCGACTCCGTCAGAAGAATCGGGCTTGCTGGAGTTAGCTCGAATATTTATCCAGGTCTCAGCGACAGGTTGTGGTTCTGACATATAGATATCTGACCCTAGCCATACCCAAAAGCCTTCGCCGACAGGGTCTAGCGTCACCAGGAACTTAACGGTGTACCCGGCTTCAGACAGAATTTTAGATAAATGTGCACCATTCCACCCGCCCAAACTATGGCCGACAATATAGACCGGACTTGATTTGCTGGGTATTTTATCAATGAAGTTGGTTTTGATGTCTCCGGTGCCTCTGGCGTCGTTATAGCCTCTCGCCCAACTCTCGTATTTTGGTTTCAGTTTTGCAACTGGACTTATTCTGTTGTCGAGAAGAGTTCTTGCGGCATCGATGTTGTGGTAGGCACCTTGGAAGTAATATTTCTCTTGGTCTGCAGCGCCGCCAATAAAAAATACGATTGCTTTCTTTTCCGGAACTGGAACTGCTTTGACTGTTGCGTCATTTGCAGCCGTCAATTTTTTCGTAGTTGCCAAGCTAGCGGTATTGCCGTTCGGAAGAACAATTTGCTCTGCAGGCATCTTTTAGTCTTCCAGGAAAAGTTTGATTGTTTCCGCAATGTGCGAACTCACCATGTGAGTAAATCCCATCGAGTCACTGACACCATGCTCCAGGCTGCCATCTTCACGTTGAATGGCGTAACCATGGTTGGGCATTGGTTCGCCCGTTGTTCCGTCGATTAGCTTGATCTTGTCGTTGAAATGGACAGGCATTGGCATCAAACCGCTAAAAGGTGCTGATACAAAGGTGTCGCCGATGATGACTGTTCCTGAACCTCCGACAACGATGTTGCCGTGACCTCCGGTGCTGTCTTTTGTCGCGGCGTTCAATCCGTTGATGAAAACTGTGCTGCTTATGCCACCGGTAATTGGGCTGCCACATGCAGATTTATCGGTCATTCGGGCGGCAGCGAGGCCGTCGAAGAACACGTCGGGGGAACCGCTGACAATTGGATTCGTTCCATGTCCTGGAAGTGGGCAACTGGTGGGATCTGAGACGCGAGCAGCGGGTTTTCCACTCATAAGAAGTTCCGTTTCGAAATGTCAGTCGTAGGCGCCGGCGGTTGTAGAGCGGGCGCAGGGAATCAAAAAAGCGTTTGCTAGTTTTGAGTTTTCAGCAACTCGACTAGGTTGCGAGGGCCTTGGGCTTCAAATTGCGGAGGAGCAAATGAGGAAAGGGGCGCGGAGGCGCTTCCATACGAGGGGCTGGCATAAGAATAAGTTGTCCGTGAAAAATCGTCGTGAAGAATGCCCGAGGTGAATGTCCCGTTCAACGATATTTTTTACGGATTCTCATGTTTTTCTTTTTGGGGGCTGAGACCTGCTCGCCGTGCGTGTAAGCACGCTGCTGCCCTTATCAGATTCAAACAGGGCGAAATGCCAAACTGTGAAGATCGATTTCGGCATGCGCTCCCAGTTCGCCCTTGTAGAGACATATACCAGCGACCTTCAGCTCGGATTGTAGAAACTCAACGAGCTCTCTGAGTCTGGCGTTCGCGGACATGTTCGTTGGACGAATCACAGTAGCTTTACCGGGTTCGTCATCGTAGGTTCTGATCAGAAAGACATCTTCTTCTTTCTGTATGACGTAATTAAAACCACGGTAATCATATCCAGCATCGTGGTCGGTATCGTCAAAGCGAGTAACTGTTACTATTTTCATAATAAAGTCCGTTCAGTTTGATTGACTGCTTCTGGCCGATAGCTGTCCTCAACCCCTAGCCTTTTACAGACGTATAGCCACCTGTCTTGCCTGCGCAATGCCACGGAACCTCTTCGAAAAATCCGCTAGCGGTCAGTATTGCGCCGAGCTCATAAATTAGTTGCCTATTGAGAGTGGGGTGGTCGGCTTCTCCGAAAGAGCTCCAAGAGTCGCTGTCAATTCGGAAAGTCCCGAACTTACTTTCTAGATGGGAGTGAGATGCCCATATGCCATGTTCAGTGGTGTTGACTGAGAGTCCCAATGGTACTAATACCGTGCGGAGCGCCTCCTGAAACCCAATGTCCGATGGCTGTGGATAGAACTCAACTAGCAGTTTGTTGCTGACATATTCTTCTCTAATCGCGAAAGGGTACATGACCGTCCTATTGAACTATTTCGAGCTCTTTGCACCGTCCGTGAAAATTTAACGAGGTACAAGACATTGGTTAGGTTACGAAGCCATCGACAACATGTCTAGAAACAGGAGTCGTTAGCGCCTCTGCCAACACACGTTCGCTTCTGGCCGATTTTTGCCTATCCGTAAGGGCTGCAACCGACCCGAAGCAATCAGTCGACCTGGGGACATAATTTGGGTGGTGTGTACCAGTGGACTGCAGATTCGATATGAACGTGTTTTTGCTTTTGAGGCGTGAAGGGCGTGTCGAGCGTCCCCAGTGCTATCGAAACCCAGTCGGCAAATTCGCCTTGAGATCGTGACCAGAACAACGTTGAACCACAGTGCGCGCAGAACTCGCGTAACACTGTCTCTGAGGACGCATAGGTTTTGATGCTGGTGGCGCCGCCAAGTATCTGTAGCGCGTTGCGGGGAACGCTGCCATACGAAGCGAATGCTGCCCCGTGACCTTTGCGACACTGACTGCAATGACAATGACTCACTGCTTTTGGTGGAGTGAGTAGCTCGTAACTGACTACTGCGCATAGGCAGCTTCCTTGGTATACCTCTGTCATGCGCCCAACCCTGCACGTGAAAACACGTTAGCTTAACCATCTCAATCAAGACAGTCGACCGACCGCTTCTGGCCGAAATCTGCCTGTTATCCAAAGAGCCCGGATCGACCACTCGCAATGGCGCTTGCTCATTTCTCCGACCAAGGGGCGCTGGACAGTGCCGCGCCAAAATGCAGAAAAGTGCAACGGCCGGGATCGAAGCACTGACATGATGCCAGTAGCCATGATGTCTGATTCCCTCGAAGTGGCCGTTATTCGCCGCAAGCAATCCTGAACCGCAACGTATCCACCTCAGCCATGGCGTTGTTCTTGAAATAGCCTCAGTGCGAGGCAGGTAGCTCAGACCAGCCGAGCACCGCCGTCGATGTTTAGCGTGGCGCCGTTCATAAAGGTGTTGGTCATCAGGAAAACGGTAGCGGCGCCTGCTTCAGCGGCGGTGCCGATACGATGCAACGGTAGCGCTTGCTCCCATGCGTTTACGTACGCATCGCGCCCTTCACCGAGGGCTTTGCTAAAAATGGGGGTGTCGATCGGGCCTGGGGACAGGGTGTTCACGCGGATCGGCGCCAGCTCCAGGGCCAGTCCACGTGCCAGCGCTTCCATTGCCGCCGATGCCGAAGCGATCACAGCGGTGCCATGGGCGTTGGGCCGGTCGGCCAGACAGCCAGAGATAAAGACGATGGAGCCGTCCCTGGACAGTCGATTCCCCAGCGCGCGGATGGCGTGCAACGAAGCCCATATGCGCTCTTCGAACGCCCGACGCAGGTAGTCGATGTCAGCGTCCAGCACCTTGCCCGCCACAAATGTGCCGGCGAGTAGAACCAGATGATCCACGTGAGGGATGTCCGCCAAGGCCGCGTAGACGGCATCGCCGTGGGTGACATCAGCGGCGCGCCAGCCGGCGAGCCCATGTTCTGTCGCCGCTCGTTCGGCTCGCTCGGCATTGGAACCGATCACGGTCACCGATGCCCCGGCGGCTTTGGCTTGAATCGCAGCGGCTAAACCGATGCCGGATGTGCCACCGAAAATCACTACCGTACGTCCTTCAAGTTTAGCGGGTAGCTGCTGGGTAAAAGCCGTTTGGATGGTGGTGGAATGGCTCATGGTCGATCTCCTTGACTGCCTGAATGACGTCGTTGGGCAAAGACTAGAGATAAGAGTCAACATTGATAATCAGGCCATAAGTCGCTTTACTAGTGCCATGAAGGAACAAATAGGATTAGACCGCCTTACCGGTCTTATTGCCTTTGCCCGCGCTGCCTCTTTAGGCAGCTACACCGCTGCAGCACGCGATTTATCTGTGTCGCCGTCCGCTATCAGCAAAAGCGTGCAACGCCTTGAGCAGCATTTCGAGCTGCGTTTATTCAACCGCACCACACGGTCGTTGACCCTGACGCCTGAAGGCCAGGATCTTTACGAACGGGCGCAACGAATTTTGCGCGAGGTGGAGGACATTGAGCAGGCCGCAGTGGCCTCGCGCGCCGAGCCCTCCGGCATCTTGAAAGTGACCGCGCCGCCGCCTATCGGGCTGAACATATTGGCGCCGGCGATTCCCAGATTTCGCGAGCGCTATCCCAAGCTCGCCATCGATCTGCGCCTGGGCGATCAGTTTGTGGACATGGTTGCGCAAGGTATCGATGTGGCTGTGCGCGTGGGCAACCTGGCCGATTCGCGGCTTATCTCCCGCACGCTGGGGCCGCATCGAATCTGTGCTTTCGCCTCTCCAGCGTATTTAGCCAAACGTGGCACACCCTTGGAACTCAGCGACCTTGCCGACCACGACTGCGTGAATTTTCGCTATCAGAGTTCGGGCCAAGCCCTGCGTTGGCCATTCAACGTGGGGGACCAAATGGTGGAGATAGTGCCCGACGCCTCCATCATCATCGACGCCAGCGACGCGGTTGCCGCAGTGCTTGCAGCTGGCGGTGGCATTGGCATTTCGCCCACCTACGTCGCCGCGCCCTATGTTGCACGGGGAGAACTGAAGCCGCTATTTCCACGGTTCGCAGTCGACCGTTCCTCCATCACGGCCTTGTGGCCAGAGAGCCGCCGGGGCAGCCCGAATGTGAAGGCGTTTGTAGGCTTCCTGAACGAGCTGTTTTCCAGCCCTACTGCGTGGGACGAGATCGTAGCGAAGGCGTAGAGCCGGGTTTCTTTGTGAAGCAATGCTGGACGTCCGCTTCTGGTCGAAGCGGTCGCTTGTAAGCGGTAGCAATTGGCCAACAGTCGCACGTCAGAAATGCCCCTCTTCATATCAACACGCCAACGCCAGGCAAATACATCCGTCAGAGAAGAAGATCTGCAACGGGCTCCATGACGACTTCCGGATAGGACTGAGCGATAGACTCACTCATAACCTTCAAAGCGCGAGCATCAAGAGGTTCTCTGTTAAAGGCTTCATCGCGGTGTGCAATGCTCGGCCACGCCGCGTAGCTGTACCACAATCCATCAGCAGCACGGTGGAGCCGCGATCCGAGAGAGCCTCTCTGTATCAGCTGCTCAGATACTGAAGTCCAGGCTTCCTTGAAAGCCTCTTCTTTACCAGCGTGCAGCTTCCATCGATATAAAACAGCGATGCTGGATAGACTCATAATTTGAAGTACCTCCTTAAGCTCATTTTGAACAACTGCTTCGAGCTGATTGCTGCCTGTTATGAATAGTGGATACCGCTCCGGAGCCATCATTCACAATCTGCAGTGCACTTAACCTGAAATACCAATGGCAGCCATCTTGTTCTAGATCGATGGCGACTCCGACATCTCCACCAGCAGTTGCCCGAATGCATTGGCCGCAGGCGTTTTCCCAGTGGCGCTCCATATCAGTCTGAAATCAGCATCGAGCAGCGCTGGCAGGCCATATTGTCCGTCGATCACCACCATGCCGGGCTCTAGATCGCCCAGCGGCAGGGCGGTGACGGCCAGCCCGGCCAACACCGCTGCTCGCAGTCCTTGCTGACTTGGAGAGGTAAATGCCACTCGCCAATCAACGCTGGAATGCTCCAATGCCTCGACGGCGACTTGGCGGTGTACGCAGGGCGCTGGTGCGAACGCCAGCGGCAAGGGAGAGTCGTCGGCAAAGTCGAAACTCTGCGCCGCAGCCCAGACAAACCGGGTTTCGCGCAGCACAGATCCGCCCGCCGGACTGCCCGCCAATGCCATGACCACGGCCAGATCGAGCCCATCGGCATCGACCAGCGAACGCAGATCGAGGTAAGTGCCAACGGTTACATCCAGGCGTACGGCAGGAAATTGTCTGGCGAACCGAGCCAACAAGGGCGGCAGGCCGTCACCGACAAAGTTTGCCGGCACGCCGAAGCGTACGGCCCCGGATACCGATGACCCCTGGAAACGCCGGGACAGGGCGTCTTGCGCTTTGAGGACGTGTTCGGCATGGCGCAGAAAATCTTCGCCATCTTCTGTCAGCGTCAAACGTCGGGTGGTACGCACCAGCAGCGTGGTGCTTGCCTGTTCTTCCAGACGGCGGATCTGATGACTGATCGCTGACTGACTCAAGTGCAGCCGCTCGGCGGC
Source organism: Pseudomonas sp. McL0111 (assembly GCF_052567255.1). Classification (NCBI taxonomy): domain Bacteria; kingdom Pseudomonadati; phylum Pseudomonadota; class Gammaproteobacteria; order Pseudomonadales; family Pseudomonadaceae; genus Pseudomonas; species Pseudomonas sp. McL0111. The sequence goes on from NZ_CP199585.1 coordinate 4,284,948, forward strand.
CCGAGTGAAACTACCGGTTTCCTTGATTGCAACAAAAGCACGCAATAGAGCGGGATCGAAGTCCATTTAGCCAACTCATGACGAATATTAATAAAACTTACGAAATTAAATCATTTCTGTCATTTTTTAATTACTTCCAGAATGCGCCCGGTCACTTGGAGTTATGTCTGGTGACGCTGGCGATGCTGTCCTGTCTGCCCCCTGACGGTGTTCAGCGTGGTCTTGCCGATGCCTATCAACTCGATCTGGAAGATCACCATGCAGTTCTCTTCTTCACAAAAAGATGTTTTCACAATAGCCGCCGTTTGCCTCGCCTCGCTGATGTTCGGGCTGGAAATCTCAAGCGTGCCGGCAATCCTGCCCACGCTTGAGTCGGTTCTGCGCAGCGATTTCAAAGATATGCAGTGGATCATGAATGCCTACACCATCGCCTGCACCACGGTGTTGATGGCCACCGGGACATTGGCCGATCGGTATGGGCGCAAGCGAGTGTTTGTCATCAGCCTTGTGCTGTTCGGCATAACTTCCTTGGGCTGTGGATTGGCAAACGACGTCAATGTGCTAATCGCCAGCCGCTTCCTGCAGGGCATGGCTGGCGGTGCCATGTTGATCTGTCAGGTGGCCGTTCTGTCTCACCGATTCCAGTCGGGAGCTGCGCGCGGCAAAGCGTTCAGTGCCTGGGGGATCGTGTTCGGCATTGGCTTGGGATTCGGTCCGATTATCGGGTCTGTTATCGCGGCGTTGTCGAGTTGGGAATGGGTGTTCCTGGTGCATGCGCCCATTGCGCTGCTGGCGCTGTCGCTGGTGATTGCTGGTGTCGATGAATCTCGCGATCCGCAGCGTCGCAGGCTGGATGTATTGGGCATTGTTTCGCTGTCACTGGCAGTGTTGGGTCTTTCCTGGTTTATCACTCAGGGAGCGGGGGTGGGTTTTTCCAACGCTTTGGCGATCGCCAGCCTGATTGTGGCAATGGTCAGCTTCATCGTTTTTGTCGTTGCGCAGCGACGCAATGCTGATCCCATGTTCGATTTTTCGGTATTGCGCATCCGCCGCTTTTCGGGTGCTTTGCTCGGGTCGGCAGGTATGAATTTCAGCTTCTGGCCATTCATGATCTACCTGCCTCTGTACTTTCAAAATGGCCTGGGCTACGCCAGTGTCGGCACCGGTTTGGCGCTGCTGGCTTACACGCTGCCAACGCTGGTTATCCCGCCGCTAGGCGAACGACTGGCGATCCGCTACCGACCTGACACAGTGATCCCGGCAGGTTTGTTCGTCATAGGCTTGGGGTTCCTGCTGATGAAATGGGGTAGCAGTGTCACCGACGCCAGTTGGCTGACGATGCTTCCTGGCTGCTTGATCGCCGGGATCGGACTAGGGCTGACCAACACGCCTGTTACCAACACCACCACCGGATCGGTGCCGAGTGAACGGGCGGGCATGGCTTCGGGCATTGATATCAGCGCTCGTATGATCAGTCTCGCAATCAACATCGCACTGATGGGCTTCATCCTGGTGGAAGGCATTCTGTTTTCATTGCGTAGCCAGTTACCGGGCCCGTCCGATGATGGGCAACTGAGGCTGCTGGCTGAGAGTATTTCAGCGGGCAACGCTGCGGGGGTGGCGCAGACTGGTCAGTGGACGACGATTCCTGTTGATGTCGCTAATGCAGCTTTGGCGAATGGGTTTGGCTGGGTGATGTTGTATGGAGGCATTGCTGCGTGGATGTTGGTTGTGGCGTGCTATTGGGTGTTTCGTTCTGGCAAGGTTGTTCAATCTCAGTAGAGTGACTGGCAGGCGAAGGACTGCTTTGATTGAAAGCTGCCGTACCTGGCTGACAGCTTTCGACCCAAAGCGGGCATTTGAATATCTGGTCGCTCACGCAAAGGATAAGCTCGTAAGATGTGTGCTTCATTGCTGATAAGGAAATCGCCATGTCACCGAACAAGGCTTGCCCCGTCATCCTCTCCAGTATTCCTGGCGCACACATCCTGCTGTTCCGCCATCCAATAGCAGGCGTACAACTGGTCAAAGGGACTATCGAGAAAGGTGAAACTCCAGCTCAGGCCGCTATGCGTGAATTAAGCGAAGAATCAGGCATAGCAGCCGTCTCGGTTGTCAGCGATATAGGTTGTTGGGACGCCGGGCATCTCGACCAGATATGGTCATTTCAACTGTGTTTCACGCAGGCACCTTTGCCGAAGCAATGGACTCATCACACGCTCGATGACCATGGCCATACATTCAGCTTTTTTTGGGCTCCGCTCGATGATTTGCCGTTTGCCGACTGTCACCCGATCTTCCGTCGAGCATTGCGGTACCTGACGGTCAAACTGACAGCGAAAGGTTACGTATTGGCTCAAGATCAAAGCAGAAACATATCATCCGAAGCGCCGACTTGATGTTCGCCAGCGGCTTTCGAACGTCTGCTCCTGGCCGATAGCAGTAGTTTGAAAATGGCCGCTTTCGACCAGTTACGCACACTCAATTTCCATGCTCGGACTCTCCTGCTGCAACCGACAGGATCGCCCCATATGCTTCACTCTCCGGGACATAACAAACAAAGCTTTCACTGGCGTCCCTTTGCACCCAAAGGCGTCCACAGTTCTGGCATTCGTAGACAGTCGACGCTCGGTGAATGTAGTGGCTGGATATCCGGCCTTCCAGTTCGTCAGCGGCGCTGCACCAGTGTGCGAACTCGCCGAATGCCCGAGCTACCGCAGTCTTGTCACCGGACTCCGCAGCCTCTACCAAGGGTTTGAGTTCACGGTGCACCTCATCCCAAAATCCATTTTCTGCCTCGTCGCGAAGCAGACTCGCTTTATAGGGCGAACTGTCAGTCTGATCGACAATTACATGCCCGCATCTGCAACCCAATTTGCTCATTCGCGGTTCAATTCCTTGAATTTCGACGATGTCGTTTAATGGTGGACAAGTCTTTGGCAAAAAGCTCGACTCGGCCAGGGAGGACTAATGACGCTGGTATAAAACAATTTCTCCACGCTGCATCCATTTCAGCGTCTGCTCCGTAAATTCAATACCTTCACTCGAAGGGTCGAAGAATCAAGGAGACGCATCATGCACACTTTCTTCAAACGCATCGCCGTTACCTGCCTTACAGTGCTGAGCCTTGGCATTGGACTCAGCTTCGCCGCCAGCAGTGTGATGGTTGGTGGCGCAGCCATGTATCCAACGAAAACCATTGTCGAAAATGCGGTCAACTCCAAGGATCACACTACGCTCGTCGCAGCGGTAAAGGCTGCCGGACTGGTTGATACCCTCAACAGTAAAGGACCATTCACCGTCTTCGCCCCCACCAATGAGGCTTTCGCCAAATTGCCCGCCGGAACTGTCGATATGCTGGTCAAGCCAGAGCACAAAGCAGATCTGACTAAAATCTTGACTTACCACGTCGTGCCCGGCACTCATACTGCCAAACAGTTGATGGATGAGGCCAAAATGCACGACGGCAAAGTCGTGCTGAAAACCGTCCAGGGAGAGTCGCTGACCGTGATGCTGCACGATGGCAAGCTATGGTTGGTTGATGCCAAAGGAGGCAAGGCTGCCATTAACATCGCTGACGTCATGCAATCCAACGGCGTAATTCATGTAATCGATACGGTGCTGATGCCGAATTGATTTTAACGGTTCAGGCGGACGCGCTTCAGAGTGTCCGCCACAGGTTGGAAGTGATTCACCCAGCGCCATCCGCTGAGTTACATCCCGGCTCGAACCACAGCCTGAAGTAGCTAGGGCGCAAAGCCCTAGCAGACTGGAAATGCTACTTTTTCTTTTTCGCCGGTTTTTCTGCCTTATCTGATTTCTTCGCTTTTTCAGGTTTGCTATCAGCTTTTTTTGCGGACTTTTTTGGTTCAGCATCTTTTTTCTTGTCTTTCTTATCCGAAGATTTCGAAAGGGCCGAAGCCGCAGCAGCTTTCTTCGTCGGTGAGGACTTTTTGTCTTTCAACTCCTTGCTGGCTTTGGATGTTTCACCTTTGCTTTTTTTCTCGTCTTTAGCCACGTTGACCACCTCTCGGAGCATGCCGGTATTGGCAGATCGCCTGTGGGATTATCCATAGGCTAATCATTAGGCGAGCGTGCCCAACAGCGGTTCAAATTCTTTTGCTGCGTATCGATAGGAGTGGGGGCGCCCTTGAGCGCCGAGATGAGCTTGAACGTGCTCGCCTACAACCTGAAAAGGGTCATGAAAATCATCGGCACCACTGGCTTGATGAAAGCGTTAACGGCGTAAAAGCCGGTTTTTTTACCCCGGCCAAATGACTTATAAAGGCTGCTGAGCTGTTTTAACTGTTCTTGAAAGCGTCGTGACCTTGATCAGTTTGCGAAACGTGAGCACGGTCTCCTAGCGTCGAAGATAGAAAACCCAATCTGACGTTTTTACACACTCTGGGCCATATGCGGTCATTCGCTACAACGCCTATGATCGATACTGGAGGCAACAACCTCTCGCGCCAAAGCTCTATTTGAGAGGATTCCCTACGCAGAAAAGGGCGATCGGAAAAAGGGGCCGTTCAAGACACAAAGCTTCCTTCATCTTAATGTCGTCAAAACCCATCACGACTACACCGCCAAGACCAGCTGCGGTGACCGCCAAATATATATTTTGAACGGATGCTCCAGCTTCGAAATCAACGTAGCGTGCGCCCCTTAGACCGTCCGCTTGTTGAGCCGAGAAATGATCTATTGCGAGCCCTCGTTCAGCGACGATAGCGATAACGGCAGGTGCGTCTTCCAACCACTTTTCATCGCCTAAAGCCGCTGAGTTCAGCAATCCAATTTCGATCGGATCTGCGATATGGGAGAGCTTTCCTAACTGGGAATCGTATGTGTATACCCCAGGGGCGAGCCCTTCTACTTGACGCACGATCACCCGCAATACAAGTGGATGCAGAGCGTGCGCCGATGGTGCGGTTCGCCGTCCGTCCGTAGAAGTACACCCCTGTCCGGCATAAAGGAATGTCTCCAGAACAGCCAGGCTCAGCGGCTTTTCACTGAAAGATCTAACACTTCGTCTAGTGGACAGAAGGTCTTTGAGCAGCACAGTGTGTTGGGTATCCATCAACGTTCATCCATGCGAGTTTGTGCTGACAGTAGCAGAGGCACGAACTCCAACCAGGGAAAAATTTCCTTGGTTGAATCCTCTTAGCTAGTAAGCATGGCGTCTTCAAGGTTACTCGGCGCGGCTGATCATGATCGCGAAGTGTGCAACCCAAAGCGGGCATTGGTGATAGGCAGCAATCGGCCAGTAGCTGCCTGTCGCGATGGGCTGCGATTGGCTACAAGCTGCCGGTAATCATGAGGTGCGAAAGCAGTAATATTCGGTCGGTGAAGTGAGATGCGTGGAGGCTAGATGTGTAGTAGCCTAACGCCACTCAGTTGGTTCACCCGACTCAGGTTCCTGGCGGCCTCATGTTGATTCGTGCGGTCGATCAAAAAAGGGGCTATGCAATGTCGATTGGGTTAGTGAAGTATAAAAATTAATAGCCTATAGTTTGACTAAATTTAAAGTGCGTTACTCAAAGGACGGAGATCATGGAAAAAACATGCTATTACTGCAAGGCCCCATCTAAAACATTGGAGCACGTACCTCCAAAATGCTTATTTCCGAAAGGTACAAAAAAGAATTACAGAGTTAACTTGATGAAGGTTCCCTCTTGTGATCTGCATAACTCCAATAAGTCTGGCGATGATCAGTATATGATGGTCTATTTTGCAGCTCGCGCGAAAGGGCTTGATTACGAAAAGCTCCGTCCGCATATCGATAAAACCATCAGAACTATAATTCGAAAGCCGCATTTTCTACGCGAGTATACTGATCAGATAACCATCACTACCGAAGTTGATAGTCAGGCTAGAACATCAGGTATTGACTGGTATGACCCTAAAAACCACGTCGAGCTAAAAAGTAACTATGAGCGAATCGGTAATTTTCTAGCAGCTGTTGCTCGAGGTGCTCTTTTTTATGATAAGGGCGTTCAGTGGAGTGGCGCTGTATTTGTTATGCCACATTTTCTAGGAATCTTAGAAACAGATGACGGGGTTAGTTTAACGAAAGTTAATGAGCTGCTTATAGATCCTGATTTTTCAACTGGCGATAATCAAGAGATTTTCTTTTACAGAACTGAGAGCCATGAGGGTGGTAAAATAGCGCATGTTGTAGATATGTGCTTCTACAATGAGATGAAGGCAACATGTCTATTCATGCCAAGAGAGATGCGTTCACAGATCGAAGAGCAGTTCGGCACAGTTAATTTTGTACGCTGGGTTGACTTTGAACCTCCAGCTTAACGGCACACTTCAAGCACAGATAAGGGCGTCCGTCAGATAAAGTCAATGCACACGTTAGGTTCAACCTCGAATCACTAAACCCGGTCACTCGGGTTTCAGCGACCGAGCACCCTGAGAGATACTCAACCAAGTGCACAAGCCGGTAGATTCTGACGCAAGTTTAGGCAATGGTGCAGGGTGCCGTGCTCGCTGCTTCACGCCTTGGGACTGGAATCATCAATCCCGTTTTTCCTGATCAGTCAGGTGAGTCGTCAGGCAAGGTTGGATGCAATGGTGGTCTGATTCAAGTTTTACACTAGCAGCAGAATTTATAATGAAACTAGAAAATATTAATTCAAACGTGGTTGATTTTAATTTCGGCACTACCGTTTTGGATTTGCAAAAGCGTGCAATGCGCGCGCGCAAGTCCAGAACTGTGATTGCAGCAGGCATGCTGGCTATTGTAACAGTTGCAGTTGTAGCAATATTTTCGTTAAATACTCGTCCGGCGATGGCATGGCAGACTATCGCAGAAAGTATATCCGCCAAGCGACCCCAAGATCCTAGCCTCTTTATGCAAACAACCACGGGTCTCCTGGATAAAGCCTATCCAGACGGGTTGGTCTATTTGGGTAAGCGTCTAGATGGTTCAGAAGAGAAGACGCCGATGGTGTCTCCTGAAGAGAGGGCTGTTTATTTAAATGAAGTAAATACTTTAGTAGGATTCTACGAGCGCGCGGAGGCAGCTTACAAAAACAAAGCCCCCGAGAATACGAACGTCGGCAACGACTTAATTACATCTGTATCATCAATCGCCTTCACATTTGGAGCAATCGCTTTTTTTGTTTTAGGAATTCAAATTGGAATGTCTTTCCTTAGGTATTACGCACGGTTGGCGGAGCTTTACGACTCCCAAGCAAGTGCACTAATGATGTCGAATGGCGATCCCGACAAAGCTGTAAAGTTTTTCGAAATATTTTCACCCATGGACGTTTCTTTTGGAAAAGCTCCCGCTAGCTTATACGAACGGGCCATTGAGGTTATTGCTAACACTAAGGATAAAGCGCAATAAATAATATTAAGAGGTTTTGAAGGCTTGATCATAGATGGCTTCCGAAGATCTAGGACTCTCGGGGCAGGTCTTGTCGTTTTCTCTCTTTTGTCGTTGTCGAGACTCTTTCATTCGGCACAGCTCACTCAAGAGGGTTCTCGTTGGGAAGAAGAAGGTTATGTGAAAAAAATTGCATAAAATATCACGACATTTCTGCCATCTACTTACAGCAAAAACCTACAGGAGATATTCGTGTCAATCAAAAACAATAAGAAGCGTTTTCTGCGATACGAGCTTGGCTTGCTCAGTCTTAACGCTGCGCTATCCACCAGAAATGGTGAAGCTCCAGTGTACGCAAAAGGAGTCGGGTTCCATCAGCGAACCAAAGAAAAAAAAGTTTTTCGAGGATTTCTTGAAAAGCTGGAGCACATATACGCGAAGGGGAATGTGACAGAAAAACAGCACATTGAGTTTATTCAAAAAACCGCAGACGACATATCAGAAGTACTTGGAAATAAATTACATAATGGAAGATTCAGGATCGGCGTCGCTCAAAAACTCATCAATTTGCACCTGAAATACCTATGGGCAACCGGTCATATTGGAGAGCCTCCACATTGTCCAATCGACGGGATTGTTCGGGATAAAGCAAAGATCTCCTATGACTGGACAACGAGTGACTCAATCAAAGCCTATGCGCAAGCTGTCCAAGATTTGAAGAAAGTGGCTAGCACGCGAACTCTGTCCGTTTGGGAACTTGAAGAGTTTCGTCGGAGAGATGAACAGTAGTTTTTAACCATTCTTTGAAGTGGATATGCCCTCTCGGGCCCGTCGCTTAACTTAGGTGTGAGTGACCGCTTTTGGCCGATTGTGTTGAAAAAGTCGGCTTGCCCAAAACGCTCGAATACTGATGGGTGAAAAGACCTTTTTTGCACGCTGCTACGTGAAATCCGAGTCCTGAACCTACTGCCAAAAATTCAGATTTCAATCTCAGACGCGTACTTTTCTGCCGTGGAATTCGAAGTCGATTTTTTCAACAGAATCGGCCGCTAGCGGTCTGTCGCTAAGAACAGAACGTGATCGGTCCCGGCCCACACTAGGCAGGAGAGATGCGCCCAGCGGCCTCGGCTCGTTCCGTCAATTCAATATACTTACGTTCAGCTACCCCTTCAGTCCTCTCAAAGACTTCCAGATTTGGATCAAGCATCCTTAGATATTCACGGCATTTGCTCTCAGTGAATTTCGCCCCGTTCTCATAGACATCCTTAGCAAAGGCCGAGGCATCTGCCTCACATTGCTCCAGAAACTCCTGATGGCTTCCTAGAAAATTAGTGAGCATGGTTTGCAACTCTGGCTCAAGCCGATTGTTAACTTCTGCTTTGTGAATCAGCGATTTGTTGTTCTGGATCGATCTAGCCCAAGACGACCGAGTTTTTTCCGCTTTTGTAAGTACCTCTTGGCGCAAACTGAAAAGGTCCTTTGCCCGAGACCGGTAGAATCCGATCACGTTGAACAAGAAACTGAAGGCCGAAACCGCGAGAGCGATCCATGACACGAGTGACGTTGTACCCATGCTTCACCTCTAGACGACTGACGCCGCACTGATTCTAGCCAGATTACAACGGACTAATCATTTTGAACTCTAAGAATTCGTTTCGGGGAGCCTATTTGGCGAGAATGGGCGAACGCCTTCGACCCAAAGCGGACACTTTGGCTCAATGTTGGCTCAGGCATCCGGTCCTTCTTGCTGTGTTCCCCTGGCGATCACTAGCCATTTCTCTCTATCAGGCCAGTGTGTTGAATGAAGGAGTGGCAGAGGTACGGCCTGTACCGTAACGAATTTGTGAGCCTTCGCAGTCATCTGGCAGTATCGATCATCCCCCAAAATCGCCATACTCGTATACGCCTTGAGCCCACTCCATGCGTCACTTTGAATATAGGAAAGCAGGTCATACGGAATGAAATTTCTCGACGATATAATGCAGTCAATCTCTGGAAACACGAAAACAAAGGTTGAAGATCCATTTATTGGCGCATTCATAGGGGCATGGATAGTCTGCAACTGGAGTCATTTGGCAATCCTAATATGGGGCGACGGAACCGCCACAGAACGAATTAATGCTCTTGGTAAGTACTTTAAAGAGACCGACACAATTGGATTAAATACAATACTTATAATCCCTTTATGTATGGCGCTGCTATTCTTGTTTGCTTTCCCTTGGGCATCACTCGCGCTGAAGTCGATACAAAAATTTGCAAATGAACGTTTGCACCAGCAAGCCATATCAATCGAAGTCGGCAAGGTTAAGCAACAGGAAATATTGAATAAACAAAAGCTGCTAGCAGATCCTGACAAGAAATTTTTAGAGCAAAACGTCCAATTAGACATTGACCGCCGAAAAGAAACAATCGAACAATTGAGGCTCAGGAGTGTAAGGCTAAAAGAAAAAGCCGAAGCGGCAATAGCGGTATCGGAAGCGGCTACAGCCTCAGCGGCGGAAGCCAAAAGCCGAGCGAATCAAGCTGAGCTAGAAGAAGAGAAAAAACAGAAAAATGCTGCACTTGAACGACAACGGTTCAATGTGGCAAGTGCTCAGCTAAAATCAGCACAGGCATCAAATCGTTTCCCATCATCTTACAGCTTCATGCTGGCAATCGAAGAAAGCCTGAAAGCAGATGGTGTTCAATTATCTCTAGCTGGACTAGGTGAGATCGTAGCGATGATTTTTGGCTACAAAGACTTTCACTCCTTAGTCCACGACGAAAATTTTAACAATGAAAAGCTATCACAAGTGTCATACATCTACTACGACCCTAAAGAGTTTGCGTCAAGCCTCGAAACGATTGTGCAAGACGACGGAACCGACAACGAGAACCTAGGGCCCGACCTTCTATTTGATCATGTGATATCAGTCTTCGAAGATCTAGAATATAAATTACTCACCGAGGATCAAGTAGAAGAGGTTTGTAGAGATATCTGCGAAAGTCTTAAGTATGATTTGCTTAATGGTGATGAGTTCTCAAGGCCCATCGCAGAATCTGACACTATCTTTGACGAAATTGAAATCGGCGAATTGGACTCTATTACATTTGATGATGGCTTGAATGTTACTTTTACTGGTTCAGCAAGCGGCTCTCATAGACGGGATGATGATGTTCCCGGTCGGGATATTGGATTCAATATCGAAATTAAAAATACTGTGCTGCTCGGCACCAGAGCTTTAGGCAAATTTGAGCTTGGTGAAGTGTCAGCAAGCTTGATTGACTACGATTATGAGGGCGAAGACGAAGGTGATGCACCTTAGATAACACGCAATTCACTCAAGGCAGCTAGGGGCATTCCGTGAGAATCCCCTGCGACTTTGCCTTCGGTAAGTGACCGCTTTTGGCCGATTTCTGCCGTTCGAGACAAGCAGCAATCGGCCAATTACGTACGTTTGAGTCTCGCTCCGCTCAGCCCCCGAGGTTGAATCTACTTATATAGGCCAAAAAAGGCGCCAAATTGGCGCCTTAACATTATTAAGTGATTTTGATCACAACCTTCCCCAGTGCTCCCCTGGCGAGATGCTCATAAGCTTCTCGAGCTTTCTCAAACGGATATACCTGATCGATCACGGGACGAATCTTGTGTTCGTTGAGGAAAGCGTTCATCCGGTCGAATGATGAGCGCGGCGCCACGGCGATGCCGCGAATGGTCGTCTGGCGAAAAATGAGTGGCATCAGATTGAGCTCAACGGTTTGCCCAGTCAAAAAGCCGATCTGTGCAATGCGCCCCGATGCCTTGGTTGCTGCGATTGATTGATTGATGCCGCTGCCGCCGGCCACATCGAGTAGCAGATCCACACCCTTGCCTTCGGTCAGCTTCAGCACTTCGTCCGCCCATTTCGGAGTCGTTCTGTAATTGATGCCCGCCACGGCTCCCAGCCCCTTCACGGTTTGCAGATTCTGGTCGCTACTCGACGTGGCGATTACCGTCGCGCCAAGCGCAGTAGCGATCTGCACGGCAAATATCGACACACCTCCAGTGCCTTGAACCAATACGGTCTGGCCCGGCTGGATTTGTCCAAAGTCCACCAGCGAATACCAGGCCGTGAGCGCAGCAATAGGAAGTGTTGCCGCCTCTTCGTCGCTCATGTTGTCAGGAGCACCGACGGCGCTGTCCTCATGGATGATCATGTATTCGGCCAAACCGCCGGGCAATGGCGAACCGAAGCAGTAATCGGGTTCGTTCGGACCTGGCTCGCCGTCCAGCCAACGTGAGTAAAGATGCGAGTTAACGCGATCACCGACTTTAAAACGCGTGACGTTGTCTCCGACCGCTACCACCGTACCGGCTGCATCGCTGACCGGGATCAGCGGTTTGGGTACCATGTGCGGTTCATAAATGCCGTCAACGATAGCCTTGTCGCGAAAGTTGAGCGAGACAGCACCGACCTTGACAAGCAACTCGCCAGCCTTTGGTTGCGGGGTCGCTACCTCTCCCAATTGCAGGTTGTCGAGTCCGAAATCTTTCAATAACCAAGCTTTCATTGAGAATCTCCAAATACACGTCAATGGCCTCGAACCAGAGTCGGTTCTGCCTTGTGTGCATTTTCCGTTTTTGACGGTGCGCAATAAATGCGTGGAAAAAGACATGATTGTTCTATCCTTGGACAACAATCACCGTTCAACTTCCTGAGTCAGGCCGGGTTCATAGGAAAGCGTCATGGAATTGCTTCAATCGATGCGATTGTTCGCCAGGCTTGCCGAACTCGGCAGTTTTACCAAAGCCGCCGAATCGCTAGACATAGGGCGACCTCAGGTCACTCGGTATATCCAGGAGTTGGAGACGTCATTGGGCGTGCGCCTGTTCCAGCGAACCACGAGAAAGGTGGCACTCACCGCCGAGGGCGAGAGGTTCTACGAGCGGGTACAGGAAATTTTGGCGGGTATTTCTGCTGCTACCACGATGTTCGACCGCTCCGGGGCCACGCTCGCCGGCCGACTTCGCGTCGATATTCCGACCGCGTTCGCGCAAATGGAATTTATCAAAAGCCTTAAAGAATTCACCGCCTCCTATCCTGGTATCAACATGGTTCTAGGCGTAACTGACCGGGCTGTCGACCTGATCGGTGAAGGCATCGACTGTGCGTTGCGTATCGGCGACTTGCCGGATTCAACCTTGATCGCACGTCCTATCGCGATGGCGACCATGGTGACGTGTGCCGCACCCGATTATCTGCACGAGCATGGAGAACCCGAGACACTCGAAGATCTGGCCTCCCATCGAGGCGTCAACTTCTTATCCGGTCAGAGCAACAGGACATTGCCTTGGCATTTCTCGGTAAAAGGTCGGGATCGAGCGTTTTTGAGTAACGCTGGCATCACAGTCACCGAGTCGAATGCGTACGTTCAGTGCGGCGTGTCGGGCTTCGGAATAATCCAGGCGCCAGGGATTACCGTGGCCGAGCATTTGGAAAGTCGCGGTTTAGTTGAAATTTTAAAACCCTATCGGCCAGCGCCTCGCCCTGTGTCGGTACTGTACCCAAGCAGGACGCATCTGGCACCGCAGGTCCAGGTTTTTATTGAGTGGCTGCAAGAGCGATTTCCGCAGCTTCATTCTGACTGGCTGCAACCATAGCGATCATTACCCGCCCCAACCCTGCCTTCATCGCTTCGAGGTTGTCGACAACAATCAGCACATTGTCCGAGGGGCATATCCGTCCCTCCGATTTGCTCAGCTATACGCCGGCACATCTTCCTGATGTGACAGCGGCTGCGCCGCCAGGTGCGGAGATTCGCCGAAGAACTCGATCAGCAGTTCGGTGAGCACGCGTATTTTCCGGGCGGGATGCGGACCTGGCGGGCGAATGACGTAGGCACCGGCCGGAGGGGGCGGATGGTTTGTCATGATCGGCACCAGTGCGCCTGATGCCACGTGTTCATGGGTGAGGCAGTCGGGCAGGTAGGCGACGCCAAGGCCTGCGGTCGCGGCGGCGGCGAGGGCGGTGCCGTTGTCGGCCTTGAAGCGTCCTTGCGGACGAATCGTGATGATTTTGTCGCCGTCCATGAATTGCCAGGCCTCGGTGCCCTGCAGAAGCGCCTGATGGTCGACCAGTTCGTCCGGCGTCTCGGGTGCACCGTGCGCCTTGATGTAGTCCTTGCTCGCGACGAGTTTGGTGTAGACCGGGCCAATGCGCCTTGCGATCAGATTGGAGTCTTTCAGATAGCCCACCCGAATGGCGCAATCATAGCCCTCGGTGATGAGGTCAACGAAGCGATCGCTGTAGCAAGTCTGCATATGCAACTGAGGGTGGCGGCGTGCCATTTCCGCCAGCACTGGTGCGAAGTGAGTCGGGCCAAACGACAGCGGGACGGCCACGCGCAGGCGGCCGCGAAGGGCGCCAGCAGGCAGGATCGTTTCCTTCGCGATGTCGATCTCGTTGCAGACTCTGGCGGCGTAGTCCCGGAATGTCGCGCCGGCCTCAGTGAGTGCCGAACCGCGAGTGGAGCGTGCCAGCAGTTGCACGCCCAGTTCGCTTTCAAGCCGGGCCAGGCGGCGACTGACGATCGATTTCGATACGCCAAGACGCAGTGCAGCCTGCGAAATACCCCCGGCATCAGCCACTTCCACGAAGGTCTGTAGTTCTTCGATATCCATGCTTGCGTTCCCCTTTGCGCGACACAGCACATCGCACAATGCTACTACTGCCTCGAACATGGGAACAGCACAATGGATTTTCCAGGCACAGCATCCTTCGCTTGTGCCCTGGAATCCATTACCCGCACGGGCTCCGGCCCTTTCACAAACGTGCGTCACCCATAAAAAGGATTTGCCAATGGCAAGCGAGACTCTCCGCAATCCCCACACCGACCAACTACTGACCCCGGAAAACTCGGCGTTGATCATCATCGATTATCAGCCTGTTCAGGTTTCCTCGATCCGCTCGATGCCGCGCGACGAACTGGTCTTCAACATCACCAGCGTCGCCAGGGCGGCGGTCAACTACAACCTTCCGATCATCCACTCGACCGTCAATGTAGCAACCGGCCGCAACAAGCCGCCGATTCAGGAGCTGCAAGAGGTGCTCAGCCACCTGCCGACCTATGATCGCACCTCGATCAACAGTTGGGAGGACACGGAATTCAAACAGGCGGTCAAGGCGCTTGGGCGTAAGAAACTCATCATGACTGCGCTCTGGACCGAAGCCTGTCTGACATTCCCGGTGCTCGACGCTATCCAGGAAGGCTATGAAGTGTATGTGCCGGTCGATGCGGTCGGCGGTACATCGCTCGCTGCGCATGAGGCGGCGTTGCGCAGAATGGAACAGGCTGGTGCGAAGCTCATCAGCCGGGTGCAGATGTACTGCGAACTGCAGCGCGACTGGGCGCGAGAAGTGACCGTGCCGGGTTTTATGGGCGTATTCGAGAACTTTGACGGGTTCAACGCTGAAAAGGCTCTGGAGGAGGCAGGCAAGAAGGCCTGATTAGAGGGCCGTCGATGAAGGTAGTGCTCGCAAAAGCGGGCGCTGCCTTTATTTTTTTGCAGTGAATGAGCCGGAGGTTTTGGCACGCCCGGGCACCGATGTACAAGGCTGCCGTGCCGCGGAGAATGTAAGGTCGATTTCTGCCTGTCGAGAGTGTGGGGCGCCGATCGGAGTGTAGCGATCAACCAACTCCAAACGCTGCTACTGATGCTTTACTGCATTAAGGCAAGCGGGTGGCAGTCATCATTGGCTAGTCTGTTTTTATCCTCACGGACGCGATACCCCTGGGCGATCCGGGCTCGATTCGTTTGGTGACGCTACGCTAACTCGTGATGGAAGGGCGCCAACATGAACACAGCAATACTCAAGATCAAACATGAAGTCCTGAAAGTACTTCCGCCGACCCTGTTTTTTTTCGTCATTCTGCACATCGTTGCCCTGATTCGTGAGCTGATGATCAAGGGCACGGGGATAGATCTTCCGGTTTCGGCGTCGGTGCTGATCGCCTCCCTCATACTCGGCAAGTCGGTGTTAATCGCGGATATGCTGCCCTTCATAAACAGGTTTCCTGACAAACCGCTGATTTGGAATGTCAGCTGGAAGACACTCATGTATGCCGTGGTCGCGCTTGTTGTTCATTATCTGGAGCAACTGTACGAATACTGGAAAGAGGCACACAGCATCATAGGTGCGAACTCTCTACTTTTTTCTTCATTGAACTTTCCTCGTTTTTGGGCGGTACAGATTCTGCTCATCACGTTGATATTCATGTATTGCGTGATCGCAGAATTGGCGCGCGTCATCGGGCCCGCCCGGCTCAAGGTGATGTTCGTGGGCCCGCTTCCGCCGGTGCAACGCTGAACGCTCTGTGGTAATCGGCGTGCCGTCTACCACAGAGCGCCTACCGTCTACTCCGTCGGCACAACGTTATCCAGCGCCTGATTCACCGCCAATTCCCCCAGCATCACCACTTGCGCAATACCTTGTAGCGTCTTGCGGGTCGGCCCCTCCATCAGCGCCACCAAATCCCCGAGCATTACCGACGCTGAACCCAGTGATTCACTGGCGTTCGCCAGTAATTCTTCGGTCGCGGTTTTTGGGTTGGCGAGGAACATGGCGTTGGGTTCGTAGGGTTTGGCCATGATTTGGGCAGTGGGGTTGAGGTAGTGGTCGAGGGCGCGTTCGGCGGCTTCGTTGAGTTTTCTGGAATCGAGGGATTCGTAGGGGGAGGCTGGATCGGTTTCGGGCGGGTTGGGTGTGACTTTGAACATAGTGACGCTCCACATGTGGCTAAGGGAACCATCACTCTCGCTACCAAACGAAGGGTGGTGGCCATACGAAGGTTGGTAGACCGGCACACATGGAAAAACCGGCGCGCTCGAAAGCGCCCTGCGCATGGCCACCATTAAGACAAATGCCAAAAAAGCATCTGCATAAGGTGACGCTATGCGCCACATGTAGAGGCGGGCTACCAAACCCGATCGCTGTTTTTCAGCGACCAGCCAACGATAGAACCCGGGCCCAAGGCGCACAAGCCGGCGGATTCTGGCGTAGTCGTAGGTAATGGCGCAAGGCGTTGTAGGCTGGATGACGTAACAGTGGGTGTCTTTAAACGGTGGTGGGGAATTGATTAAACAGGCCTTGTTGGGGGCGCGGGATTTTGATTTTTTTCTGAAAATCGGGGGCCGCTGCGCGACCCAACGGGGACAAGTCCCCTCACCACAGTGACGGTGTTTTTTCAGTTTTATGTTTGTTGGATTCTGGGGTTGGTGATGATGTTGCAACTGTGAGTTTGGTGTGGGGGTTGAGGTTATTCATGTGCATTTTGGACACAGTGTTTGTCCGGGCGACCGATTTTTGCCAGCAGCCACAACCCCTAACATCGTCTCCAATCCGTGAACAAACACGGTCCCATCGAGACGGTGAACATCATGAAATTTTCAAAAATTGCTCTGCTTTTTGCGTTCAGCACTATCGGCGCGCAGGCCTTTGCCGCTGACGAACCGGCCTACACTCAGGTTGAAACCTACAGCTATTCCACCCAACTCGACGTCGCCCATGTGATCTCGATCTCCGACACGGGCACCCAGTGCGGTCCGGTGCCGGCGCAGATGACTTATGAAGACTCGACCGGTGCGCGGCATGTCTTGCAGTATCAAGTGATGGGCAGCGGTTGTTCCAACGGTTGATCGTCGTGCTGACACTGGAGGGTCGACACTCCAGGTCTGCGGCACTTGGCGTCAGCGGGTTGATGCTGAACCGGCAATGTCCTCATCGGACGCCAGCAGTTGCGGGATGGCGGTTTTCAGGAACTCTACCCAGGTCTTGATTTTGGCGTCGACGAATTTGCGCGATGGATAGATCGCGAACAGGTTGTATTCCTCCAGATGGTACTCCGGCAGTACCCGCACCAAGGCTCCCGCCCTCAGGCCCTCGACGGCCGACGCTATCGGTTGAATGCCGATGCCCATTCCATTCTTGATCGCTGTCGCCATGCCGTCCGCTGTGTTGATGTGCAGAGGCGAGACGGGCACGTTGACGGTTTCCAGGCCTTGCGGTCCTTCGAACACCCAGTTTTCGGCTGGCATCACCGTGTTGACGATGCGCAGACAGTCGTGTTCGCCGAGTGCGCCGGGCGTGGCCGGGCTGCCGCGTTTGGCGAGATAGCCGGGTGAGGCGCAGAGGATGCTGTAGGTGACGCCGAGGCGTTGTGCGACGAAGCCTGAGTCGGGCAGGTCGCGGGCCAGCACGATGGACATGTCGTAGCCTTCTTCGAGCAGGTCGGGCAGGCGATTGCTCAGGGTCAGGTCGAACATCACCGTGGGGTGAATCTCGCGGTAGCGGGCGATGGCGTTGATCACGTAGTGGTTGCCGATGGCGGCCATTGCGTGGATTTTCAAGCGGCCGACGGGCAGGGTCTGGGCGGTGCCGGCTTCTTCGTCGGCGTCGCGCAGGTCATCCAGAATCTTTTCGCAGCGTTGCAGGTAACGCACGCCGGCTTCGGTGAGAGCGAGGCGGCGGGTGGTGCGGTTGATCAGGCGAGTGTGCAACCGGGCTTCGAGGCTGGAGACGGCTTTGGAGACGTTGGTCGTGGTGGTGTCGAACAGGTCGGCGGCGGCAGTGAAACTGCCGGTTTGGGCGACGGCGACGAAGAAGCGCAGGGTCTGGATGACGTCCATCGATTTCACCAAGAGGGATGAGGCAGTCATTCTAGGGATTGGCGGCGGGCGGGTCTTGCAATAGTTTGAGCGGCTGGGATCGCGGGGGAGGGTATATGGCACTTGAAGATATTTTGGCGCAGGAACTCGCGGTGGTGTTCTGCGGAATCAATCCGGGCTTGCTTGCGGCGGCTGAAGGGCACCACTTCGCCGGGCGCGGCAATCGTTTCTGGCGCACCTTGCATCTGGCCGGGTTCACGCCACATGAGGTGCCGCCGGAGGATGATCGATCACTTCTGCAATTTGGCTGTGGACTGACGGCAGTGGTTGATCGGCCGACGGCGCGGGCGGATCAACTGTCAGTGGCGGAGTTCACCGCAGCGGCTGCGGATTTCGAAAGCAAGATCGCCCGTCATGCGCCGCGCGTCGTGGCGTTTCTCGGTAAAGCCGCGTATGCCGGGTTATCAGGGCAGAAGGACGTGGCGTGGGGGCCGCAGGCGCAGACGTTCGGCAACGCGGCCGTCTGGGTGTTGCCTAATCCCAGTGGGCGCAATCGAGCGTTCACGCTTGAGCAACTGGTGGACGCGTATCGAAAAATGCATGCGGTGATCTTCAAGCTTTAGCGCAAGCCGCCGACAACAAGCGTCTGCCACTTCAGATTCGGCCAACGCTACTTCAACCAGGTCTCCACCACCCGCCGATCCAGCTCTTCCCAATCGGCCATGCCCAATACCCGCGTGGTATTCAGCCCGCGCAAGTAACCGCGCAGTTGATTGGCGACCTCGCGTGCCGACTCGGCATCGAGCGCGTTCTTGCGCAGGGCGGTTTCGTAATCGACCAGGTATTCAGCTACCCGCTCGCGGAATTCGGGAAGGACGGCGTCGCGGATCAGGTCAAAAGTTCTCAATCAGGGACCTCTCAGTGTTGTTTTATTAGTTGTCATTGAGTGTGCATCAGTCTGCGATGCGCGCAACTATCGCTAGAAGTAATAGTGACCATCACGAAACGCAAGTTTTGCTTTGCGTCCGATAGGCGGAAAATCGCCTTCATCGAAACGCAGCTCAAGGAATTTGCGCGATGAACACATTAATCCGACTGGCTGTAGTTGCCCTGTTGATGGGCGGGGTGGGGGTTACCGCACCGGCCTATGCGGATGATGCGCAATCGTGCCATTTCCTGCCGCTTGGCAGCAGTAGCGCGGTATTACGCCATTCGCAAAAGGTCGGCGTGCTCTACAGCGAAAACACACTGGACAACCTGCAATACCTTGAGCGCTACCACGACGTAGCGGTGAACGGCGCAAAAGATGCGCTTGATCCGCGGATTCGTGCGGCGTTCGTCAACAGCTCCGATCCGGAATTGGCGATCGACTGGCTGGTGAATTCGCTGCAACAGCAGTTTCTGTCGGTGACGGTCTACGACAACCTCGATGAGCTGTTGCAGGCGCATCCGGATGTGGTGGTGAAACTGGACACGTTCAACCGCCTGTTGACCCAGCGAAACAGCCTGGTGGAGGCGCGATTCGCCGCCCGATTCTACGACGCCGACCTGCAATACATCGGCAAGGCTGAAGGCGCGATAGAGAAACAAATGCCTTCGGTCTGGGTGCACAACAAGGCAGCACCGGCGATTGCCGCGCAGATCGAGCAGCAGCGTGACCTGCAACTCAATGCCTTGAAGCAGTTTGATAATTCGTTGAAAGCCTTGGTGAGAGCCGGCTGATTGACTCCTAAAGAATGGCAACGGCAGCGCCCGTGACGTTGAACCGTTGCCCAATGAACCGATTTTTTGTTTTCAGGATTTCACCCATGCGTAATTTGTTTTTGCCTGCCCTGGCTTTCGCTGTCTTGTCACTCGTCGGCTGTACCTCGACACCGAATAACCCGACCATGACCTTGCAGACCAGCAAAACCCCGGCACAGTACGCCGATTGCGTGGTGCCGAAGTTGCAGGGCAACGCGATGGCCCCGACCGTTTCGCAGACCCAGCGCAGCTACCGCATCGTAGTCCCGAGCAAAATCTCGGCGGACAACGTGCTGGAAGCCTACAAGGCTGGCACCGGCGGCAAGGTGTTCATCTATGACCGTCACCTGCTGGCCTCGAACCTGGTGCCATCGACTTTTGAGCGTGCTGCTCAGGACTGCATCTGATTCCAGCGTTCAAACGTATTAACCGAGCTCCTTTGGTTGGCCGCAACCAACCAATTTTTTGCCCCGCGCCCCATTCGGTCGCGGGGCTTTTTTTTACTTGCGAGCTAGGATTGATGCAATCGACGGAGGCTCTGACCTTTATGAGGAGGACGATTGCCATGCAAACCGACAAGCCGGACATCGACGCTGCGGCGCTGATCGATGCACGAATCGCAGAATTGAACGATTGGCGCGGCGCCACGCTGATTGAAATCCGTAAGGTCATGCATCAGGCCGACCCGGATGTGGTGGAGGAGTGGAAGTGGCGGGGCGTACCGGTTTGGTCGCATGGCGGGATCATCTGCACCGGCGAGACCTATAAGGCAGCGGTGAAAGTGACCTTCGCCAAGGGCGCCGCGCTGGCTGATCCGTCGGGGCTGTTCAACGCCAGTCTTGAGGGCAACACCCGGCGGGCAATTGATTTTCACGAGGGCGACAAGGTCGATGCGAAGGCCTTGAAGGCGCTGATTCTGGAGGCGATTGCGCTGAATACTTCGAAGTAAATGCACGTCTCAGGAATAACTGGCTGTTTTAAAACAAATTTTTTTCACATTGGGCTTCCCAGATCGCATAAATGTTGTTAAATTGCCGCCCACGCTTACACAGCACGTTACGCAGTGTGAGTTATAGGGGCGTCGCCAAGCGGTAAGGCAGCAGGTTTTGATCCTGCCATGCGTTGGTTCAAATCCAGCCGCCCCTGCCATATTCAAGAAACGCCAGTTCGAAAGAACTGGCGTTTTTTTATGCCCGCGATTTGTTGGTCAGCCGTTGTAAACTGCGCCCCGTAAATTCCTCCGACCAGAGAACCTTATGGCAAACCAAGACATCACCTTCACCCCAGACCCTGACGCAGACTCCATTTCTTCCGACGTTGTCGGTTTCGGCGGCATTCTGGTTTCGACGCAGATCCCGACCCGTGCCGACGGCAGCCTGGAGCTGGGCGATGTCACGCTGCAAAGCGAATGCACCCTGCAAGCGCTGAAAGTCGCGCTGGAGAAGGCCGGCAGTTCGATAGATCGGGTCATGCACCTGACCATCTACCTCACCGACATGGCCGACCGCGCCGCGTTCAACGAAGTCTACAAACGCTTCTTCGCCAAACCATGGCCAGTCCGCGCTGCGGTTGGCGTGGCTTCCCTGGCCGTCGAAGGCATGCGCGTGGAAGTCACCGCCATGGCCGCCAAAGCCTGACCTGACACCCAAAACCCTGTGGGAGCTGGCTTGCCAGCGATGACGATGTGTCAGTCAATATTGATGTTGGATGTGCCGACGCTATCGCTGGCAAGCCAGCTCCCACAGGGAATGCGGTGTCCCTAAGGGCGGGGCAGTTGCCACTTGGCAGCACGGGCGTGCCGGTTTAGCGTTTCGCGGCTACAATGCGCGCCTCAACCGTGACAGTCTGACTAAAAAAATATATGTCCTTGCCCAAGCATCATCTGGAACTGCTCAGCCCAGCCCGCGACGTGGCGATTGCCCGTGAGGCGATCCTGCATGGCGCCGACGCCGTGTACATCGGTGGCCCGAGCTTTGGCGCGCGCCACAATGCCTGTAACGAAGTGAGCGAGATCGCCGATCTGGTCGAATTCGCCCGTCGTTACCATGCGCGGATTTTCACCACCATCAACACCATCCTGCACGACAACGAACTGGAGCCGGCACGCAAGCTGATCCATCAGTTGTACGACGCCGGCGTCGATGCGCTGATCGTCCAGGATCTTGGGGTGATGGAGCTGGACATCCCGCCCATCGAGTTGCACGCGAGCACCCAGACCGATATCCGCACGCTTGAGCGGGCCAAGTTCCTCGATCAGGCTGGTTTCTCGCAACTGGTGCTGGCCCGCGAGCTGAACCTCCAGGAAATCCGCGCCATCGCCGATGAAACCGACGCCGCCGTCGAGTTCTTCATTCACGGCGCACTGTGCGTGGCGTTCTCCGGTCAGTGCAACATCTCCCACGCGCAGACCGGCCGCAGTGCCAACCGTGGCGACTGCTCGCAAGCCTGCCGCTTGCCGTACACGCTCAAAGACGAGCAGGGCGGCGTGATTGCCTACGAAAAACACCTGCTGTCGATGAAAGACAACAACCAGAGCGCCAACATCCGCGCCCTGGTCGAGGCCGGTGTGCGTTCGTTCAAGATCGAAGGTCGTTACAAGGACATGGGCTATGTGAAGAACATCACCGCCTATTACCGCCAGCGCCTCGACGACGTGCTCGAAGACCGCCCTGATCTGGCTCGTGCCTCCAGCGGCCGCACCGCGCACTTCTTCCTGCCCGACCCGGAAAAGACTTTCCATCGCGGCAGCACCGATTACTTCGTCACCGACCGCAAGATCGACATCGGCGCGTTCGATTCGCCGACGTTCACCGGTCTGCCGGTGGGTGTGGTCGAGAAAGTCGCCAAGCGTGACATGCTGGTCGTGACCCAGGAGCCGCTGTCCAACGGCGACGGCCTCAACGTGCTGGTCAAGCGTGAAGTGGTGGGTTTCCGCGCCAACATCGCCGAGCCGAAAGGCGAGTTCGAAGAAGACGGCGAGAAGCGCTATCGCTACCGCGTCGAGCCGAACGAAATGCCTGAAGGCATGTACAAGCTGCGCCCGAATCATCCGCTGAACCGTAACCTCGATCACAACTGGCAGCAGGCCCTGCAAAAGACCTCCGCCGAGCGTCGTGTGGCCCTGAGCTGGGTTGCCCGTTTGCGTGAAGATCAGCTGGAAGTGACCGCCACCAGCGAAGAAGGGATCAAGGCCAGCGTCACCCTGAACGGCCCGTTCGGCGTTGCCAACAAGCCGGAGCAGGCGCTGGAACAGTTGCAGGATCTGCTGGGCCAGCTCGGCACCACGCAGTATCACGCCACCGACATCAAGCTCGATGCGCCGCAGGCCTACTTCATCCCGAATTCGCAGCTCAAGACTTTGCGCCGCGAAGTGATTGAAGCCCTGACCGCCGCACGGATCGCCGCGCACCCGCGTGGTAGCCGTAAAGCCGAGACCACGCCGCCTCCGGTGTACCCGGAATCGCACCTGTCGTTCCTGGCCAACGTCTACAACCAGAAGGCCCGCGACTTCTATCACCGTCACGGCGTGAAGCTGATCGACGCTGCGTATGAAGCGCACGAAGAATCAGGCGAAGTGCCGGTGATGATCACCAAGCACTGCCTGCGTTTCTCGTTCAACTTGTGCCCGAAACAGGCCAAGGGTGTGACCGGCGTGCGCACCAAGGTTGCACCGATGCAGCTGATTCACGGTGACGAAGTGCTGACCCTGAAGTTCGACTGCAAGCCTTGCGAGATGCACATCATCGGCAAGATGAAAGGCCACATCCTCAACCTGCCGCAACTGGGTAGCGTGGTTGGCCACATCAGCCCCGAAGACCTGATGAAAACCATCCCGCGCGCACCACACTGAGTGACGGGCAGGCGTGATCCTACGGGGTCACGCTCGCCTGCTCAGGCTCTCGGTCCGCCAGTTCTTCGAGCAAATCGGCTGACGGTACAAAGAACAAACCTCCGGTGACTGCCGTGCTGAAATCCAGCAAACGGTCGTAGTTGCCGACGGGTTTGCCAACAAACATGTTCTCCAGCATCAGTTCGATCGGTTCCGGCGAGCGCGCATAACCAATAAAGTAAGTACCGAACTCGCCAGCCCCAGGCTTGCCGAACGGCATGTTGTCACGCAGGATTTTCACTTCCTTGCCGTCCTTGGTAATCGTCGTCAACGAACTGTGCGAGCAGCTCGGCTTGACCGCATCATCAAGCTCGATGTCCGCCAGTTTGGTGCGCCCGATCACCCGTTCCTGAGCTTCGACGGTCAGCGCATTCCACGCATCCATCTTGTGCAGATACTTCTGCACCAGCACGTAGCTGCCAGCGGCAAACGCCTGATCTTCGTCACCCACCAGCGTGAAGTCGCCAATCTTGCGCCCGACCGGATTCTCCGTGCCATCGACAAAACCGATGATGCTGCGCATATCGAAATAGCGGAAACCCTGCACCTCATCGACCACCACCACGGCATCGCCGAGGGCGGCCATCAGTTGTGTTGCCAGTTCAAAACACAGGTCCATCTGCTCGGCGCGAATGTGTAGCAGGATGTCCCCCGGTGTGGAAATCGCCTGACGCCCGGCAACGCCGAATTCACGAAACGGATGCAACGCTGCCGGACGCGGGTTACCAAATAGCGCATCCCAGGCACTCGAACCGAACCCGCAGATGCACGACAGATTGCCGTCAGGCACGCGTTTGCCGACCGAGCGGGTGAGGGCGGCGATGTCGCCACACCAGCCGCGCACCTGACTGGCGGCATCGCTGCCGGGCGCCAGTGTCAAGACCATGAAGATCGCGCTGCGGGTGATCGGGTTGCCGATTGCTTGCGGCTCAGGTGTCCGGGTGTCCATTGCTGAGGTCATAAACAGTTCCATGGTCGCGTGACTAAGGTCGGCCGCCATTATGAAACCAAATCCCGCTTGATCGATATCTCAGAAGCGACTCAGTCGATAGGGCGCCAGTTCGGGCAGTCCGGGCAACGTCGGGGCGGTTGGCGACGAGGCCAGTTGCGCAATCAGTTCGGCGGTCACCGCTGCCTGCGTCAGCCCCAGATGTTGATGGCCGAACGCGAGCAACACTTTGCCGTCACACACTCGGTCAATAATCGGCAGCGAGTCGGGTAATGACGGGCGAAAACCCATCCACGGCGTCGCCCCTTCAGCGCTCAAGTCACGCCGGAACAAGCCCTTGCTCAGCCGATGCAACTGCCACGCACGTTCCATCACCGGCGGGCGTTCCAGACCGGCGAACTCGACGGTGCCGGCCAGCCGCAGGCCCTCAGCCATCGGCGTCATGATGAACTTACGTTCAAACGAAGTGACGGCGAAAGGCAGGCGCTGTTGTTCATGGGGCAGCATCAGGTGATAACCGCGCTCGGTGTCCAGCGGCACCTGCTTGCCGGTCAGGGCCGCCGTGAGCTTTGCCGAGTGCGCGCCGCAGGCGATCAGCACCTGATTCGCAGTGAACCGGCCTTGATCGGTATGCAAAGACACGCAGTGCTCCTGCAACTGTCCGCCGAGAACCTGCTGCTTCAAAAACTGCACACCACTGGCCTTGGCTGCTTCGACTAGTTCGCAGACCACCCGGTACGGATCGAGAAAGTGCCCGGTGCGCGGGAAGAACAAGCCGCCCTGAATCTGCTCGCTGAGTTGCGGCGCCTGATCGCGCACCGCATTGGCTGCCCAGAAATCCACTGGCACCTGTTGCTGGCGCATGCGCGCCTGCAAGGCTTCGATGGCCTGCCGCGAGTCTGCGCGTTCGAACACCAGTAATGAGCCGTCCTCCTTGAGCAAGTCGGGACGGGCGATGCTTTGCAGCAATCGCTGCCAGGCTGGCAGGCTGCTTTCGTTGAGCGCCCGCAGGCCGGCGACCGTGCGCTGGAACGGCGCCGGACGCAGATTCAGCAAAAGCCGCGTGAACCACGGCAAGGCTCGGGGCATGTACTTCCAGTCCAGGCGCAACGGGCCCATCGGGTCCATGAGCATGGCTGGCAAGCGTTTGAGGATCGACAGGTCGGCAATCGGAAACACCTGCTCGGTCGCCAGATGCCCGGCATTGCCGAACGAGGCGCCGTGACCTGGCTCGTCGCGGTCGATGACCACCACCCGGCGTCCTTGCCGGGCCAGTTGCAGCGCGCAGGCGACGCCGATGATGCCGGCGCCGATCACCGCGACATCGGCGCTGTCCTGATTGAGGTTGTCAGGCATGTTCTAGGCTTCCCTCTGTCCGTCGAGCAAGCGCCGCAACAGCAACGGATTCGCCTGTTTCAACGCTGCGGGCAGCAAGCTTTCGGGGAAATCCTGATAGCAAACCGGACGCAGGAAGCGCAGGATCGCCGCGGTGCCGACCGAGGTCGTGCGTGAATCCGAAGTCGCCGGGAACGGCCCGCCATGCACCATCGCATCACAGACTTCGACCCCGGTGGGCCAGCCGTTGACCAGCAGCCGACCGGCCTTGCGCTCCAGCGTCGGCAACAAGGCCCGAGCGTTTGGCAGGTCCGACTCATCAAGGTGCAGCGTCGCCGTCAGTTGGCCTTCGAGGTGTTCAGTGACCTGAAGGATTTCAGCGTCGCTGGCGCACTGCACGATCAACGAAGCGGCACCGAACATTTCCCCTTGCAGACGCTGATCGGCAAGAAAATCCTGCGCCTGGGTAACGAATAACTGTGCCCGACATTGGTTCGGGCCTTCGCCCGGCAGACCGCTCGCCACGACCTGAGCGCGAGGATTTTCGGCCAGCAAACCGGTGGCGGTTTGATAAGCGCTGAAGATCCCCGGCGTCAGCATGGTCTGCGCCGGACTGCGGCGGATCAGCTCGGCAGCGCTGTCGATAAAGCGCTCCAGCGCCGGGCCCTGACGGGCGATTAGCAACCCGGGATTGGTACAGAACTGCCCGGCGCCCTGGGTCAGCGAGGCAACAAAGCCTTGCGCCAGCGCATCGCCACGCTGCGACAGAGCTTCGGGAAACAGGTACACCGGATTGATCGAACTCATTTCCGCATACACCGGAATTGGCTCCGAACGCGACTGCGCCGCTTTACTCAATGCCACGCCGCCACTGCGCGAACCGGTGAAGCCCACGGCTTTGATGCGCGGATCGCAAACCAGCGCAATTCCGACTTCGCGGCCGGAACCGAACAGCAACGAAAACACGCCCTCGGGCAGATCACATTTCTTCACCGCGTTCGCCACTGCACGACCGACCAGTTCACTGGTGCCGGGATGGGCGCTGTGGGCCTTGACGATCACCGGGCAACCGGCGGCCAGCGCCGACGCGGTATCGCCGCCAGCGACGGAAAACGCCAGCGGAAAATTACTCGCACCAAACACCGCCACCGGCCCCAGCGGAATCTGACGCTGACGCAGATCTGCGCGTGGCAGCGGCTGGCGTTGCGGCTGGGCATTGTCGACACGTACGTCCAGCCATTCGCCGGCGCGGACGGTACGGGCGAAGGTGCGTAATTGCTGGCAAGTGCGTCCGCGCTCACCTTGGATGCGCGGGCGCGGCAGGCCGGTTTCGGCTACGGCGCGGTCGATCAGTTCATCGCCGAGGTCTTCGATTTCCTCGGCTATACACTCAAGAAAATCTGCGCGGGCCGCCAGTGTGATTTCGCGATATTGATCCAGCGCGGCCCAGGCCAAGGCGCAGGCCTGCTCGACATGCTCCGCGCTGCCGCCGGCATAGGCCGGTTCCAGCGCTTCGTCAGTGGCCGGGTTGATCGCCCGGATCGCTTCGCGGCTGCCGGTTATGGCTTGGCCGCCGATCAGCATGTTGCCTGTCAAAGTCATGGTGCTTCCTGATAAATAGATTGAGGCCCCGCCGCTTTCACCGGAGTTGCAACGCACGCGGGGCTTGAAGCAGCGGTCAGGCGACGTTCTGTTCGGCGGACCAGTTTTTGTACCACTGGCGGAACAGTGCGTATTGAGTCTCGGCGTAACGGCGCTGAGCATCGCTGAGCGCATCGCTGGCGTTGAAGTGCAGGGCGTATTGCTTGTCGCCGTTGAGCACCATCAGATGCTTGTAATAGAGCACCAGGTCGCAACCTTCATCGAACGACGACAGCACCGCCAGCGCGGCTTCCAGTTCGCGCGCCAGACGCCGGGCCTTGGCGTCACCCTTGGCCGCTTGCTTGCTCAACGCCACCAATTGCAGGACTTCGCGGGGCAATGCGTTGCCGATACCGGTGATCGCGCCAGTGGCGTTGCAGTTGACGAAACCGTGCACCACTTGCGTATCGACACCGACCATCAGGGTCACGGCATCGTCCTGCGAGGTGATGTTTTCAGCGGCGTAACGCAGATCGGCGCCGCCACCGAATTCCTTGAAGCCGATCAGGTTCGGGTGCTCACGACGCAGTTCGAAGAACAGGTCGGCGCGTGTGGCGAAACCGTAATAAGGACTGTTATAGATCA
The DNA here is from genome assembly GCF_052567255.1 of Pseudomonas sp. McL0111. Lineage (NCBI taxonomy): Bacteria > Pseudomonadati > Pseudomonadota > Gammaproteobacteria > Pseudomonadales > Pseudomonadaceae > Pseudomonas > Pseudomonas sp. McL0111. The sequence goes on from NZ_CP199585.1 coordinate 4,313,050, forward strand.
CCGCCGGCAATCCCGGTGCTGCTTGCAGAATCGCTGCGAAGTGGGCCTTTTGCGCGGTGGCCGAAGCGCCACGGGACAGGACTCGTGGAATCACCATCAAACCGTGCGCGCCAACTTTGGCCGCGTGTGCTGCGTGAGCCACCGCTTCACGACTGTTGACGGCGCCAGTGCCAACGATGGTCGGCACGCCAGCGGCGACCAGACGAGCCACGCCTTCCTGACGTTCGGCTTCGGTCAGCAGCGGCCAGTCGCCCATCGAACCGCAGTAAACGACGGCGCTCATGCCGATATCGATCAGCTCACGGCCCTTGGCGACCAGTGCGTCGAAGTCAGGTTTGCGATCCGGGGTGCACGGGGTCATCAGTGCAGGGATGCAGCCAGTGAAGATGTTGTCGCTCATTGTTTTGATTCCTTGGGACATTGATTCAGAGGTAAGTGGATCGCCGGGCGCTCAGATGCCCCAGGCGAAAGGGTCCTGTTCGTCGATCAGCAACGTGGCGTCGGCGGTCATGTAGGCGCGGCCGGTAATGAACGGGCGCACGCGCTCGCCTTCCCATTCGAAGCGGCCTTCGAACTGGCTGCCGGTGATGCTCGCCTGGGTCCAGATCTGGCCTTCGGCGAGTTTGCCGTCGGCGGCCAGACATGCGAGTTTGGCGCTGGTGCCGGTGCCGCAAGGGGAGCGGTCGTAGGCTTTGCCCGGGCACATGACGAAGTTGCGGCTGTCGGCCTGATGGTCATCGGCGAACAGTTCGACGTGGTCGATCAGTGCGCCGTCCTCGCCATGAATGCCTTGGGCTTCGAGTGCCTTGAGCATCGCCCAGGTGTAATCGGTGAGGGCGTCGACGTTATCCATGGTCAGCGTCTGGCCGTGCTCGGAGACCAGGAAAAACCAGTTGCCGCCCCAAGCGATATCGCCGAGCACGCGACCGTATCCCGGCACTTCGACCGGCACCTGTTTGCGGTAACGATAGGCCGGCACGTTGCGCAGAGTGACCGCGCCGTCAGCGTCCAGCGTGGCGCTGACCGGGCCGACTGGCGTGTCGATCTTGTGTACGCCGGGGTCGATGAGGCCCAAGTGATGCAACGAATTGACCAGACCGATTGTGCCGTGCCCACACATGCCGAGGTAGCCGGCGTTGTTGAAGAAGATCACCCCGCACGTCGCGTCCGGCGACACCGGTTCGCAATACAGCGCACCGACCAGCACGTCGTTGCCACGCGGTTCCAACAGACAGGCGCGGCGCCATTTGTCGTGATGCTCGCGCAGGGCATCGCGCTTGTCGGCGATGCTGTCGCCGGGCAAATCCGGGAAGCCTTTCATCACCAGGCGCGTGGGTTCGCCGCCGGTATGGGAATCGATGATGTGAACTCGTTTCATGGAATGGTCCATTGAGTGAGATTGAGGGCCGAAGTCAGGCATGTGCGCCGGCAGGACGCTGGTCATTGGCGCTGGAAGTAGACGATTCGGCGGCTTCGCTTTCGTCGTCCTCGGTTTCCAGACGGATCAGGTGCGCCGGTACGCCGGTGGCCGCGCCCCAGTAGTAAATGCCCATGGCGCAGAGTGCGACGATCACTGTGTCGAAGGGATGACTGAGTACGCCGATGCCGCCGAAGCTGCCGAGTTTCGACAGCACGATGGTCACCGCGTAGAAGCCGATCAGCCATGCCGAAGAACGCACTTGTTGGCCGAGATTGAGGTGTTGGGTTGGCACAAAACGGCCGCACAGCAGGTAAACGACAAACATCAGAATTTGCAGGCCGAGCAGCCACGACACGGTGTTCCAGCCCGACCAGTAGACGATCAGCGCAGCGATGATGAACGACAGCGGCCCGAGCACGCTCATGCCCTTGACCCGGAACGGACGCGGCATGTCCGGCGCATTGCGGCGCAGGGCGGCAACCGTGACTGGCGCAACTGCATAGCTCAGCACCAGCGCGGCAGACACCACGTTGATCAGCGCTTCCCACGACGGGAACGGCAGGGTCCAGAACACCGACAGACCGAACGTCAGCCACAGCGCCGGACGCGGGATGCCGGACTTTTCATCGATGCGGGTGAAAATCTTGAAGAACGTGCCGGTCTGCGCCCAGCCGTAAATCACGCGTGGGGTGGCGTTCATGTAGATGTTGCCGCAGCCGCTGGGCGAGATCACCGCGTCAGCGACCACCAGATACGCCAACCAGCCTATGCCCAGCGCCAGTGCGATATCGCGATAGGGCAAGGCCAGTTCCTTGGCGACGCCGGCCCAGCCGTTGGCGAGCATTTCAGTGGGGATGCCGCCGAGGAAAGCCACTTGCAGCAGCACATAAATCGCGGTGGAAAGCAGCACCGACAGGATCAGCGCAATCGGAATCGTACGTTGTGGATTCTTCACTTCACTGGCCACCGAAATGATCGGCGTCAGGCCCAGATACGCGAAGATCACCCCGCCAGCAGACACCGCCATTTCAATGCCCGACAGCCCGAACGGCGCAAAGCCATGCACCTCGAAGTTGGCCGGTTTGAAGAAGGTGAACAGCACGCCGATGACCAGCAGCGGCACGATGAACTTGAACACGCTGACCAGATTGTTGGCCATGGCGAAGGTCTTGACGCTGCGGTAGTTGAGCAGGAAAAACACGCAGAGCAGGCCGAATTGCACGAGCCAGCCGAGGGTCGTCGGATCGCTGGAGCCGACCTTGGTCAGCTCGGGAAACCACGCGGCGGCATATTGCCGGGAAGCGACCACTTCAATCGCCACCAGGCTGGAAAACGCGATCAGGGTGATGAAGCCCATCAGGTAGCCGAGCAGCGGCCCGTGGGAATAAACCGGGTAACGCACCACGCCACCGGCACGCGGCAACGCTGCGCCCAACTCGCAATAAACAATGCCCAGCAACAACACGGCGAAACCGCCCAGCAGCCAGGAGAAGATCCCCGCCGGACCGGCAATCGCCGAGACGTGACTGGCCGCAAACAGCCAGCCGGAACCGAAGATCGCGCCCAGTCCGATAAACGTCAGGTCTATCAGTGAGAGCTGTTTTTTGAACTTGCCTTGGCCTGTCATAGCGTCGCCTTTTTTTGGGTTATTGGAGGGGCGTGCAGTGGCCATACAGTGAACCGATCAAAACCGCGGCGATTGATGTTTTTTGCCGGCATCGATGACGAAATCAGCACAATTACCAAGCGCGAACGCCCGGCTCGACAGGCTGTCGGCCATCGTGCAATCTGCGCGGCAGGTGAACCGCAGAGTGGGAAGTGAGCGTCATGACGCAGAACGCATTTGCAATCCTCTGTCAGCAAGACGAGGCGAATCGGCCGCAAACCCTCGAGGATTTGCTGGCGGGCATGGCGCTGCTGTTACCGATGCTCGACGTCATCCCCAACGCGGCGATCTTCATCAAGGATGTGCAGGCGCGTTACGTCCTGGCCAACCGCACGCTGGTGCAGCGCTGCGGTTTGAAAGACTTGCGACCGCTGCTGGGCAAGACCAGCGCCGAGGTATTCCCGGCGCAATTAGGGCCGGGTTACACCGAACAGGATCGGCGGGTTCTGGAGGAAGGATTGATTCTGGAGGATCAACTGGAGCTGCACTTGTACGGCAGTCGCGAGCCCGGTTGGTGCCTGACGCACAAACGGCCGCTATACAATCGCAACCACGAAATCATCGGTCTGGCAGGCATTTCAGTCGATCTGCAAACAGCCAGCGAAACCCATCCGGCCTATCAGCGGCTGGCTGCCGTGGACGAGTACATTCGTGCGCATTTCAACCGTCGCGTCACGCTCGGTGAACTGACGCGCATCGCCGGTATTTCAGTGGCGCAACTGGAGCGCTACTGCAAGCGGGTATTCCATCTGACGCCACGGCAGATGATCCAGAAGGTGCGTCTGGAACATGCCCATCGGCTGTTGCACAGTGAAATCCCGATCACCGAAGTGGCGCTGCAATGCGGGTATACCGATCACAGCGCCTTCACCCGCCAGTTCAAGGCATCGACCGGGTTCACCCCGCGCCAGTATCGGCAGGCGACGGGGCATTAGAACGCTTACGCCTTGACCCAGCGCTGCCGGCTCCACGCACTCAGCGAATCGACCCCGAGCACCAGCACCAGCATCGCCAGAATTACCGTACTGGCCTGCGCTTCCTGAAACAGGCTCAGGCTCACATACAACATTTGCCCAAGACCACCGGCACCGACAAAACCCAGCACGCTGGCCATGCGGATGTTGTTTTCCCAGCGGTACAGCACGTAGGCGAGCAGTTGCGGGGCGAGGTTGGGCAGGGTGCCGTAGCAGAACGCCAACACCGGATTGCCGCCCTGCAAACGAATGGCTTCAGCGGGCTCGGGCGGAGTATTTTCCAGTGCTTCGGCAAACAGCCGACCGAGCACGCCAGTGGTGTGCAACGCCAGAGCGAGCGTGCCGGCATTCGGGCCGAGGCCGGCCGCAAGCACCATCAGCGCCGCCCACACCAGTTCTGGAATTGCGCGCAGGCCATTGAGTAGCAGCCGCGAGGCACTTTGCAGCGGCCAGCCAAATCGGCCTGCGGCGGGCAGGGCCAAGAGGATGCCGACCACGGCGGCGAGCAGGGTGCCGAGGGCCGACATGGCCAGGGTTTCCATCGAACCATGCAGAATCGCTTGCAGGTGCGTCGCGCTCAGGTCCGGGCTGAGAAAACGCTGCGCATAAACCCCCATTTGCTTGAGACTGGCGGCGCTGCCCAGTTCACCAAGATCAAGTCCCAGGTAGGCAAACGAGGCGATGACCGCTGCGCCAATTGCGGCGATCAGCAATAGATTGAGCAGACGGTTCATGTCAGCCTCCAGCGCAGCAGGCGGCTGAGTTGATCGGCGCCGAGCACCAGAATCAGGAAGGTCAGCAACATGCTGGCGACCTCACCGCTGGCGAACATGCGCAGCGACAGATCGATTTGCTGGCCCAAACCACCAGCGCCGACGAACCCCATCACCACCGAAGCGCGGATCGCACATTCCCAGCGATAGACCGTGTACGACAGCAGTTCCGCCGCGACATTGGGCAGGATGCCGTAGGCGAAACTCGCCAGCCGACCGCTGCCAGCCTGCATCAATGCGTGTGCCGGACGCTGGTCGGTCGATTCGAAAATCTCCGCGTAAACCTTGCCGAGCATGCCGCTGTAGGTGATGGCGATGGCCAGCACACCTGCCGCTGGCCCGAGGCCGACTGCGCGCACGAACAGCAGCGCCCAGACGATTTCCGGCACGCTGCGCAGGAAGATCAGCAAGCCGCGAACCGGCCAGCGCAGCAGGCGCCCGACACGGCTGGGAACACCGCTTCTCGATGCAGCGGAGAGCGACAAGGCGCGACTGGCAATCAGGCTCGCCGGCACCGCCAACAGCAGCGCCAAGGCCATGCCCGCCGTGGCGATTGCCAGGGTTTGCAGAGTGGCAGTCCACAGCAGTCGAAGAAACTCGCCGTCGTGCGCCGGAGGCCAGAATCCCGCGACGAAGCTGCCCATGGCGCTGCGGCTGTCAGCCTGAAACAACACGCCAAGGTTCAGCTCGCTGAGCTGGATTCCCGGCCATAACAAGGCAATCGCCAACAAGGTCAGCAGCAAGCGTGGCCCGGCAGCCGGGTCGCGTGAATCAGCGCTCAGCATCGCGGAATCTGCACGATCAGCGGCGTGGCCGGGTTTACCGGACTTTGCAGTTGTTCGTTGGCATACAGCGCATCGAGCATTTCGCGGCTGACTTTGTCGGAGGGGCTATCGAAGAGGATTTGCCCGTCGCGCAGGCCGATGATCCGTGGAAAGTGCGCCAGCGCCAGATCCACCGCATGCAGGCTCGCCACCAGCGTGACGTTATGCTCCCGGGCATGCCGCGACAGAATCGACAGCGTGTGCCCGGCCAGCACAGGGTCCATTGCGGACACCGGTTCATCGGCCAGCAGAATTTCCGGCGCCTGATACAGCACGCGAGCGATGCCGACGCGCTGCAATTGTCCGCCGGACAGTTGCTGGCAATAAGCGAACAATTTGTCGCCCAGGTCCAGACGTGCCAACGCCGCACGGGCGCCGGGAATGTCCAGCGGGTGCAACAGATTCAGCAGACTTTTACCCAGGCTCCACTGGCCGAGTTTGCCGGCCAGTACGGCGGTGACCACGCGCTGACGCGGAGGCAGCGGCGGCGCCTGATGCACCAGACCAATCCGCGCGCGCAGGCGTTGCCGCTGGTGCGCAGACAACGTCCAGGCGTTGTGTCCCAGCACGTCAATCTCGCCGCTGCTGGGACGTAACGCGGTGGCCAGCAGATTCAGCAGACTCGATTTTCCGGCCCCCGAGGGCCCGATGATCGCCACCTGTTCGCCAGGGCCAATCTGCAAATCCACACCGCGCAGGGCGTGGACTCCATTGGCGTGGCGCAGGGTGCCTTGTTTGAGGCTCAGGGTCATTTCAGCAGATCGGCAGCGCGGGCGGCTTCCTCGATACCCTTGTAGTTATCCGGGCTGGTTTCGATGAAGCGGCTGGCCGCTTGCAGATCAAGAATCTTCTTCTGCTCCGGGTTGGCCGGGTCAAGCGCCAGGAAGGCTTTTTTGATCTTCGCCTGGAGTGCCGGATCAAGCGTGCCACGCACGGTCCAGTTGTAATCGAAGTAGGCCGGAGTGGTAGCGAAAACCTTGACCTTGTTGGTGTCGACCTTGCCGGCGTCCACCAGTTTTTGCCAGACGCTGGCGTTCAGTACACCGGCATCGACTTTGCCGGCCTGAACCCAGGCCACGGTGGCATCGTGAGCACCGGAGTAGGCGACCTTGCTGAAGTAGGCTTCTGGTTTGATGTTGTCGTTTTTCAGCATGAAGTAACGCGGCATCAGGCTGCCGGAAGTCGACGACACCGAGCCGAAAGCGAAGGTCTTGCCTTTGAGGTCAGCGAGGCTTTTCACGTTCGGGTCGGCGGTGATGAATTTACTGGTGAACTGCGCATCCTGCTCACGCTGCACCAACGGGATCACCGGAGTGGTGGCATCAGTCTTCAAACGGGCCTGAACAAAAGTGAAACCGCCCAGCCACGCCATATCGAGACGATCCGTGGCCAGCGCTTCAACCACGGCCGGGTAATCGGCCACCGGGACGAACTGCACCTTCATGCCCAATTGCTGCTCCAGATAAGCACCCAGTGGCTCGAACTTGCGCAGCAACTCGGTCGGGGCTTCATCGGGGATAGCGCTGACCCGCAAGACGTCGGCGGCCTGCGCCATCAGAGCGGAAAAAGACAGGGCCAGGCCTGCGGTCAGTGCCAGGGATCGTTTGAGCATGGAATTCTCCGTTTCATGAGCGTCACATTCTAAGCGCCACGGACCATGACTCGACCGGGCGCCCATTCAGGGTAGACGAAGCGGCGAGGTTATACGCATTCCAAAGATCAAAGACCAGCATCGTTCAATGCTATTCATTACAAGGCTCTAGAGCAGGGCGCTACTACTCTTACAGCGACGCCTCCATCAGGGCCGGATATTCAGGGTCATGTTGATTCGTTCTTGGGTGTCTTGATCGATAAGGCTGCGCAGCGCCGCGAAAACCGGTTCGGTAACGGTGTATTTCTGGCCGTAGGTCAGATTGAAGCCGTAGTCGAAATTCGCCGGGTTCAGACCTTGGGTGTGCTGCAACAAGGTTTCCAGTTTATCCAGTGCCTTGACCGCTTTTGCCTCGGGAGAGACAGCGTTTTCGTAGTCGTCCCACAGCGCCAGAATCTCGTTTCTCAAGGCGTCGTCCAGTGAGCGGGTCAGTAGCAGCAGATCGTTGCGCTCCTGCTCGCCCTTGTCTGGAAAATCCGCCTGATTGACCGCCGGAATGTCGCCGTTGATGGCTTCGCCCAAGTCGTGGATGACGCACAGCTTGAGCACTTTCAGCAGATCGAGGGTGGCCATTTCATCGGCGAAAACAATCGCCATCAGGCACAGGCGCCAACTGTGTTCGGCAGTGCTTTCGGTACGTCCGCTGGAGGTGTGCGCACTTCGCAGGACGTCCTTGAGCTTCTCTGCTTCGCGCAGAAATTCGAGGCGTCCCTTGAGCTTTTCGATATCCATGAAGATGTCCGGACAGGATTGATTACGTTGTCAGCCTAGATCCGCTGCCGTGCGGCGTCCACGCATAAAATATGCGCGGCGGCTGATTCAGAGCGTTTCCACCAAGCGTGCGGCGCTGCCGTCGGACAGCGCAATACGTGTCCAGCGGCATCGGCTGGAATGAATAGGCACGAGGCTGGAATCGTTGCTGCCGGTGATAAATTCCAGTGCTGGCGGTGCCTGAAGCTCCCGCCAGCCGACGCCGTCCAGCGCCAGTTCCATGTCGAGGATTTGCGGAGTTGCGAAGCGCCAGAGTGACTCGCCCAGCAATTCGCTCAGCGGGCCGGTGAACTGCGCGGCGCGGGCAGGAGAGCAGGCCAGCAGACGGTGAGTCAAATCGCAGACCAAATGCACCGGTCGCAGACTTTCACGCACCAGTCTGGCGAGGGCCTGATCGGCGGCGCCATCGAGTCTTGCAGCGAGCAACTGTTCAAGCTGCCGATGCGCCGCAACATCCATGGCCAGCACGCCACTCTCCCAACGGGAAATCGTCGACTGGGTGACGTTGAACAGTTCAGCGGCATGGCTTTGTTTGACGCGATGCAGCAGGCGCCAGCGCCGAAGGGCGATGCCGGACAAGACTGGCTGCAATAACAGGTCGGACATGTGAGTGGTAAAAAAAGGGCTGGCAGGGCGGATAGTCTGAAGACTGCCGACGCGCCCTGCAAACCCAACTGACGATCAGGCGCCTTCGGGGATTTTCGCGATCACCTTGATCTCAAACTCAAAGCCGTACAGCCAGGTCACGCCCACTGCCGTGACCGTCGGATGCGGCGCCTCGCCCCAGAACTCGGGCACGACACTCCAGATGCGCTCGAACTTCGTTTGGGGATCGACAATGAATACGGTGACATCCACCACATCATCGAACGTGCAACCGGCAGCGTTGAGGATCGCATTCAGGTTGGTGAAGGCCCGTCGCACCTGAGTTTCCAGCTCCGGCTCGGGCGAGCCATCTTCGGTGCTGCCGACTTGTCCGGAAACAAACAGAAAACCGTTGGAGCGAACAGCCGGCGAGTAGCGATGACGCTCATAAAGTTCTTGGCGGCCGGGCGGGAAAACTACGTCACGTTGCGTCATACATTTCTCCATCAGTCAGTGAAAACCAGTGATGAAGCCACTTTAGGGGCTTGCGTACAGCGGATAAACCAGCAACCTTGGCGCTCACTGTTTGTGAAAACCAAACAATAAAAGCCTTATTGAGGTGCGAATGGACCGTTTTGATGCGATGCAGGCGTTTGCCCGGGTAGTGGAGGCGGGCAGCTTCACCAAGGCTGCCGAAACCTTGCACATGAGCAAAACCACGGTCACGCAACTGGTCCAACAACTGGAGGCACGCTTGCGCGTCAAGCTGTTGAACCGCACCACGCGCAAGGTCAACGTCACTGCCGATGGCGCGATCTATTACGAAAGAGTGATCAAGCTGTTGGCCGACATGGACGACGCCGAAACCAGCCTCTCTGGCGCCTCGTTACTGCCCAAGGGCCGCTTGCGAGTCGATGTGCCGAGTCCGCTGGCCAGTTTGATTCTGATACCGGCGCTGCCGGAGTTTCATCGGCGCTACCCGGATATCCAGATCGACATGGGCGTCAGCGACCGCATTGTCGACATCATTGATGAGAACGTCGATTGCGTGGTGCGCGGCGGCGAATTGCTCGACCAATCGCTGATCGCCCGTCGGGTCGGTGATCTCGAACTGGGTGTTTTTGCTGCGCCAGGTTATCTGGCGCGTGAAGGTATGCCCATGCATCCAGGGGAGCTGGAAGATTCGCATCATCGGGTGGTCGGTTTCCTGTGGGCACGTACCGGCAAACCGGTTCCGTATGCAATGCGCAATCAGAGTGAAAGCTTGCACATAAAGGGGCAATACATACTTGCTGTCGACGATGGCAACGCCTATCTGTCAGCCGGTCTCGCCGGGCTCGGTGTCCTTTGGTTGCCGAAATACATGTCCAGGGCACATGAGGTGCGGGGTGAGTTGGTAGCTCTGTTCGAGGACTGGCAACTCCAACCGATGCCGCTGTATGTCGCGTACCCGCCTAACCGGCATATCAGCCAAAAGTTGCGGGTGTTTATCGATTGGATTGCAGAAGTGATGGCGCAGAACGGAGCTGGCCCAAATATTGCTAATCCGCGCTCCGAGAGTGTCAATTAAATAGCGTAAATCAATAAACCTAGGGCAGCTGCTCGAACGGCACCGCTATTCACTCAAGGAGCGTCACTTACAATGAATATGTACATCGATATTGTCGGAGCTTGCAATTTAAGCTGCCCTTCGTGCCCGATGGGGAACTCGGAAAACGTCAACTTCAAGAAAGCCATGCAAGTTGAGATGTTTACCAAAATCGTCGAGAAGGCCAGATCAGAAGGTATTCAAACAATCTTTCTGTACAACTGGACTGAACCGCTGATTCATCCAAAAATCGGCGAGTTCATCGAAATCATCAACGCTGCCGGCCTGGAAAGCGGTATCAGTTCCAACTTGAATCTCGCTAAAAACATGGAAAAAGCCATGCTGGCCAATCCGGGTTTTTTCCGCGTCTCGCTGTCCGGTTTTTATCAGGAAACCTACAAGCAGGGGCACGTCGGCGGCGATATCGAAGTGGTCAAGCAGAACATGATCAGGTTGCATGAACTCAAGCAGCAACATGGTCTGCAGACGTTGATCGAGGTGTATTACCACCGCTATATCGACAACATGGAAGAAGAGGGCCTGATGCGCGAGTTCAGTGAGCGCCTGGGCTTCCGATTCACCACAGGTTACTCGGTGATGATGCCATTGGAGAAGTCACTGGCGATTGCCGAACGCGATCCTTCCGTGACGGACACCGATCGTGAAACCCTGAAACGACTCGCTTTGCCACCCTACGATGACCTGCTCAATCTGGTCCGTCACTATGCGAATCAATCGTGCTCACTGAAAGACAATTGGCTGGTACTGGACTGCAATGGCAACACGATCCTGTGCTGCACGATTTTCAATCAGACCGAGTATCAGGTCGGCAAGTATCTGGATCTGCCGCTGGCGCAGCTGACTCGCCTTAAATCGACACAGAAAAATTGCGTTGATATGTGCAACCGTTGTGCAAAAAACGGGCTGCATGTTTATTCGATGTATCCCAATCAGGGGCCATTGGAGGCGCATGCGGTCAACCGTATCATCGATTTTCAGCGACACACCATCATGGGCGTTCCCATTGAGAGTGATCAGTTGGGTCGTAACGGCGAAGTCAGCGCCGAAAACTTCGATGAAGCGCAATACCTGCACGTCAATCAGGACGTCAGAAACGCGATCGCTGGCGGCTCCTTCAGCAGTGGTTATCAGCACTATGTGCTGTTCGGCCGTCTGGAAGGTCGACAAGGCTCCGGGGTTTTTTCCCCGGCGTGACGCGACGTCAATTTCAACGCGGCCGGGTTACTGCTCGGTCGCTGCCAGACTCCTCAGCAACCATTCACTGAAACTGCGTGCCAGCGGATCATTTTCACTGTCGCGGTGCGTCAGCAGCGCCCAGTTCGGGCCACGGATGGTTTGCTCCACTAGCGGTTGCAGCAGACCACTGTCGCGCGCCTGACGGCTGAGCAACTGGCTGACCAGCGCAATCCCCAGCCCCGCACTCGCGGCGTCCAGCAGTAAGCCGGGATCGGAAAAATTCAGCCCCTGATCCTGCTGGCCGACGTCAATTCCGGCCTCCACCGCCCAATGACTCCAGTCCATTTCCCGCTCGCCATGCAGCGTGGTGCGTTGCTCTGCGGGCAGCGCTAAAAGGCTCGGGTGGCACGCCGGATAGAGGCGATCGGCATGCAGCACCTTGAAACTGCATTCGGCCTGGGAACTGATGTCGTCGCGCATCGCCAGATCGATGGTCTGGCTGGTCATGTCCGGCACTTCGTCGGTGCTGTAAATCCACAGATCGACCTGCGGATGCTCGCGGCGAAAGTCCGCCAGACGCGGCAGCAACCAGTGCCGGGCAAACGCGGGTGTGGTGTTGAGCACCAGTTGATTGGGTTTCTGATATTGGCCCAGGCGCCGAATACCCACCGACAATTGCTGGAGCATGGCTTGCGTGGTGCTGAGCAGATCGTGGCCGGCATCGGTGAGTGCGACGCTGCGCCCGCTGCGGAAAAACAGTGGCTGTTCGAGGTACGCCTCAAGGCTGCGGATCTGTTGGCTGATCGCCGACTGCGTAAGGCTCAACTCATCGGCAGCCTTGTGAAAGCTGCCCAGTCGAGCAGCCGCTTCAAAGCCGCGCAACGAGCTGAGCGGTGGCCAGTGCTTGAGCATATCGATAAGTTCCTCTAATCAGTTCTGCGCTAAATCCATCGTTTGTTTGCCTGTTTTAGCATCCGTAGCATAGCCGGCGTGAACACAATGGCTTAACTAACAGGTGCTTGTCATGCAGCAGAACGAAAATAAAAACAGTGGTTGGATGATGCCGGCGGAATGGGTCAAGCATGCCGCGACGTGGATGGTCTGGCCGCATAACAAGGCACTCTGGGAGTCGAGCTGGCGTGTGACGTTGCCAGCGGTGCAGGAAGATTTCGCCCGGGTAGCGAATGCCATCGCCCGTTTCGAACCGGTGAAACTGGTCGTCGATCCATCGGCAGTCGCCTCTGCAAAAGCATTGTGCGGGCCGAACATCGAGCTGATTGAACTGGCGGTGAACGACAGTTGGTGCCGCGATTCCGGCCCAAGCTTTGTCTGTCATCCGCAGCACGGTTTGGCCGGTGTCAGCTGGCGCTTCAACTCGTGGGGCGGCAAGTCGGCGCATGAGCTGGATGAAGGTCTGGCGCGTCGCGCACTCAATCACCTGGGGCTGGATTGCTTTGGCACCTGGTTGAGCAACGAGGGCGGGGCGATTCATGTCGATGGCGAAGGCACGCTGATTACTACTGAATCGGTACTGCTCAATCCCAACCGTAACCCGGGCGTGAGCAAGGCCGAGATCGAAGAAATTTTCACGCGACTGCTGGGGGTGAAAAAAACCATCTGGCTGCCGGGCGATCCTGACTACGTCACCGGTGACATGACTGACGGCCATGTCGATGGCGTCTGCGCCTTTGCGCGTCCCGGTGTGTTGCTGGTGGATGCGACCCATGACCAGAAGTCGGTGTACGCCGAAGTGGCGCGGGAAAACCGTCGGGCGCTGGAACTGGCGACCGATGCGCAGGGCCGCAAGTTCGAACTGATCGAACTCTATGAAGCCAGCGAAGCAGTGGACACCGAAGCAGAAGTGTTTTGCGCGTCCTACACGAATTTCTACATCGCCAATGGCGCGATCATCATGCCGGCTTACGGCATCGAGGCGGACGGCGTCGCGGCAGAAGTATTGGCGCAAGCGTTCCCCGGTCGTGAAGTGGTGCCGGTACGGATCAACAATCTGGCGCATGGCGGCGGCGGTGTGCATTGCATCACTCAGCAACAGCCAGCCTGGCCGGTGGAGGGTTGATCGATGACGCTTCTGACCGTCGCCACCACCCAGATGCCGTGTACCTGGGATTTGCAGCGCAATCTTGATCAGGCCGAGCAGTTGGTCCGCGAAGCAGCCGGCAAGGGTGCGCAGGTGATCCTGTTGCAGGAGCTGTTCGCCACGCCGTATTTCTGCATCGAACAGCGCCACCAACACTTGGCGTTGGCCGAGGAATACAGCGACAGCCGCGTACTCGCACGCTTCGCCGCGCTGGCCAAGGAGTTGGGCGTGGTGCTGCCGCTGAGCTGGTTCGAGAAGGCTGGCAACGCCTACTTCAATTCGTTGAGCGTGGCCGATGCTGACGGGCGTCTGCTGGGTGTCTATCGCAAGACCCACATCCCCAACGCCATCGGCTATCAGGAGAAGGAGTATTTCAGCCCCGGCGATACCGGTTTCCGTGTCTGGGACACCGCGTTCGGGCGGATAGGCGTCGGCATCTGCTGGGATCAGTGGTTTCCCGAAACCGCACGTTGCCTGGCCTTGATGGGCGCCGAAGTGTTGCTGTTTCCCACGGCCATCGGCTCGGAACCGGGTTGCGCGAGTCTCGATTCACGGGATCACTGGCAGATGACCATGCGCGGCCATGCCGCCGCCAATCTGCTGCCGGTGCTGGCGTCGAACCGCGTCGGACGTGAAGTGGCGACCAGCGATGCGGACTTGCAAATGGGCTTTTACGGCTCGTCGTTCATCTGCGATCACAAGGGCAAATTGCTGGCCGAAGCCGACCGCGACAGCACTGGCGTGCTGGTGCAAAGCCTCGATTTGGCGGCGATGCGCGAAGAACGCCTGAGCTGGGGCATTTACCGTGATCGCCGCCCGGAGATGTACGGCGCACTACTCAGCCAGGACGGCCGTCACCTTCATTCACGCTGGAACGCGCAAGGGGTTTGACATGCTCACTCACCACAAACGATTGCTCGGTGCTCTGGGCCTGATCCTGCTCGGTGTAATGCCGTTGGCACATGCCGAAGACAAAACCCTGCGGCTGTACAACTGGGCCGACTATTTTGCCGAAGACACGCTGACGCGCTTCACCGCCGAAACCGGGATCAAGGTGATCTACGACGTGATGGACGGCAGCGAAACCCTGGAAGCGAAAATGCTCTCGGGCGGCAGCGGTTATGACCTGATCTTCCCCGGTGACACGGTTGCCGAGCGACTGATGCGCGCGGGTAGCTTGATGCCGCTGGATCAGTCAAAACTCGACGCCATGGCCGACATCGAGCCGGGTTTGCAGAAGCTGCGCAGCCATTACGAGCATTCGAGCAAAGCCACGGTGCCCTACACCTGGGGCACCATCGGCCTGACCTACAACGTCGAACAGATCAAAAAGCGCATGCCGGACGCACCGGTCAACAGCCTGGACATGTTGTTCAAACCGGAGCTGGCGGCGAAGTTCGCCGACTGCGGGATTTCGATGATCGACTCGCCGGATGAAGCGCTGGCGGTGGTGCTGAATTATCTCGGACGCGATCCGCGCAGTGGCAAACCCGAGGATCTGGCGGCAGCCAGTGAACTGCTGATGAAGTTGCGGCCGTACATCCGCAAGTTCCAGTCGCAACCGGTGACTGATCTGGTCAATGGCAATCTGTGCCTGTCGCTCGGCTACAGCGGCGACATGACCCAGACGCAGCGCACCTCGGACAGCGCCGGCAAGACCACGAAATTCCAGTACCGCATCCCCCGCGAAGGCACCACGGTGTGGATGGACACCATGGCAATTCCGGTCGATGCCAAACACCCGGAATACGCCTACGCGTTCATCAACTTCGTCATGCGCCCGGAGAACATGGCCGCGATCAGCAATTTCACCGGTTACCCGACCTCCAACGCCAAGGCGCGAGCGAACGTCGATGCAGCGATGCGCGACAACCCGGACATCTACCTCGACGAAGCGACCTATGCTCGATTGATCCCGGGCAAGGATATTCCTCAGGCCGACATGCGGGCGCGGATGCGTACCTGGACCAAATTCAAAACCGCTACTCAACCGTGATCCATGGCCGGCGCCCGAGGCGCCGGCCTTCACTTTTTTCAGGAAAAAAACCACATGTCGACCCGTCGCGAATTCATCAAACAGGTCTCGGTAGTCGCCGGCGCGAGCGCGGCTTTCATCGGTCTCGGCCTGTCGCCGATGCAAGTGTTGGCCGCCAGCGAAGGGCGCTGGTTCATGCCGGATGAGGGCGATCAACACGAGCGGGCCTTCATTGCGTTCGGCGCACAGGACGCGATCTGGGAAGACTTCACCGCCGATGTGCAAGCCGCACTTGGTCGTGTCGCCCGCGCCATCGCCCGTTATGAGCCGGTCACGGTGTTCTGCCGTCAGAGCGAGCGCAATCTGGCTGAAAAGCATTGTGGCAGCAGCAATGTCACCTACGTGATTACCGCACTCGACGACATCTGGATGCGTGATATCGGCGCCAACTTTGTCATCGACGACAAGGGCGGCCTCGGCGCAGTCGACTTCAATTTCAGCGGTTGGGGCGACAAACAACAGCACACGAAAGACGCGAAAATCGCCAAGCTTGTCGCCAGCGATTCACAGGCAACCTATATGCGCAGCGAACTGGTGGGCGAGGGCGGTGGCATCGAAGTCGATGGCCACGGCACCGGCATCATGACCGAAAGCAGCTGGATCAACGCCAATCGCAACCCGGACTGGAGCAAGTCCGAAGTCGAAGAAGAACTCAAAGCCCAGTTGGGCCTGCGCAAAATCATCTGGCTGCCGGGAATCAAGGGCAAGGACATCACCGATGCTCACGTCGATTTTTATGCGCGATTCGTCAAGCCGGGCGTGGTGATCGCCAACCTCGACACCGACCCTGAATCCTACGACCACAAAGTCACCCTGGCGCACCTGGAAATCCTCAAGAACGCCACGGATGCCGATGGCCGAAAATTGCAGATCCACACGATGTCGCCGCCGTTAAATCCACGCAACAGCAAGTTCAACAAAGGCAACCCTGATTTCGCCGCCGGTTATATCAACTATTTCGTGGTCAACGGCGCGATTATTGCGCCTGAGTTCGGCGACAAAGCGGCAGACAAGAAGGCGCTGGATCTGCTCACTAAGCTGTATCCGGGACGCAAGATCGAGCAGCTCGACATCGACGCCATCGCGGCCGGTGGCGGCGGGATTCACTGTGTGACCAGTCATCAGCCACTGGCGTGATTGACTCTTGGCAGCATCAGGCCAACTATCGGCGGATAACAACGTAACCGATGGGCCAGACCTTGATCGAAAGACGCCAATTCAGCGGAGGCATGAAGGGTAAAAACCTTCGTTATCTCAACGAGCCCTCCGCTGACACCACCCGCGTGACCCGCACCGGTTTTCTGCTGCTCGAACACTTTTCACTGCCGGCCTTCACTCAGGCGCTGGATACAATCATCACCGCCAACCTGCTGCGTGCAGGGCTGTTTGCTGCCCGTACATTCGGGCTGGGCGAAGGCGAGGTGATCAGTGATCTGGGATTGGTCATTCGTCCCGATGCGCGGATCAACTCCGCTGCGCTACAAGAACTGGATTTACTGGTGGTCTGCGGCGGCTATCGAACTGAACTCAAAGCCTCGGATGAACTGAACGGTCTGTTGCGCGCCGCTGCCGAGCGTGGCATCAGTCTGGCCGGGTTGTGGAACGGTGCGTGGTTTCTCGGCCGGGCGGGCCTGCTCGACGGCTATCGATGCGCGATCCACCCGGAACATCGGCCGGCGCTGACGGAAATCGCCAAGTCCACTCACGTCAGCAGCGAACCCTACGTGATCGACCGCGACCGACTGACCGCGTCGAGCCCGTCCGGCGCCTTTCATATGGCGCTGGACTGGATCAAGAGCCTGCACGGCAAGGCGTTGGTCGAAGGCATCGAGGACATTCTGGCGTTTGAGGAATCGCGTTACCGGCGGATCAAACCGGATGAAAACATCTGCGTCAGCGCGCCACTGCGTGAGGTGGTCAAGCTGATGGACGCCAATCTTGAGGAGCCGCTGGAACTTGAGCAATTGGCGGTGTATGCCGGTCGTTCGCGGCGGCAACTGGAGCGCCTGTTCAAGGAACAACTGGGCACCACGCCGCAGCGCTATTACCTCGAACTGCGGATCACCGAAGCGCGGCGTTTGCTGCAACACACCGAGTTGTCGCAGGTTGAGGTGCTGGTGGCCTGTGGTTTTGTCTCGCCGAGCCATTTCAGCAAGTGCTACAGCTCCTATTTCGGCTATCGCCCGTCCAAGGAAAAGCGGCTGGTCAAATGACTCAGCGAAATCGCTCGGGGATGGCCTCGGCAAATGGATAGAACGCGAAGCAGGGTTTGGCTTCCTCAAGAACCCGCTGGAATGACGGACGTTGAACCAACCGCTCGAAATAGGCGCTCAAGTGGCGATGTTCGTCGGTAAATGGCACCAGTGTGCTGGCGTAAAACAGCGCGGGTGCTGCCGAGCAATCGGCCATGCTGAACGTTTCACCCGCCGCCCAGGTGCGCGATGCCAATTGGCGGTCAAGGATGCTGTAAGCGCTCAGCAGGGCATTGCGATAGCCTGAGACATCGCCATTCTTGCCGTGCAGGCGATCACTGACGATCTGCTGCATCGGCGTCTGCACATGGTTGTCGAAGAACCGGTCCCACAGACGCACCTCCAGCGCTGCATCCCTGTCGCTGGGAATCAATGGATGTTTTCCGGCATGGAAGTGGTCGAGGTATTCAATGATCACACTCGACTCCGGCACATTGCGTTGCCTGGCGTGATCGCGGATCAGCGGAAACTTGACGAGCGGCCACAGCGCCTGAAGTTCGGCGCGGTCAGCGTCACTGGAAAGGTCGATGAGGTGTTTTTCAAATGGAGTTCCATGCTCGTAAAGTGCGACCAGCACTTTCTGGCAGTACGAGGACAGCGGATGGTAATAGAGCGTCAGGGCCATGATCAGCTTCTCGGTTTACGGTGAAATGCGCTCTGTGGCTGATAACTGTCAGCCACAGAGCGCATTTTTTGAATGTCAGCGAATAAACGCCTGCATGTCCGAGCCGAGCTTATCGATGGCGACTTTGAAGTCCTTCGCGGTGATCTTCTGACTGGAGTTCGACAGCTGCGTGCCAAAGACCTTGCGCACCACTTTGGCTACAGTCTGCTGGTTGCTGGCGTCGATAAATTCAGCCTCGATGAACAGCGTGGTGTCCTGATCGCGATGGCCGGTGGCGGCGCTGACGCCGCCCACTACCGCCGCGACCGGAATGACCTCATACCATTTCATACCTTCGTTTTCAGCATTCACCCCGGTAATCGCTGCACGCAAAATCAGCGTTCTTGAGCCGCGCGGGGCGGATTGCACGTTGCTCACGACGCGGTACTTCTGGCCCAGAATGCCTTGGGCTCTGCTGGTCATATAGTTCTGGATGTCTTGCAGGGTCTGGCGGTCGACCCGCTCATTCGGTTGCGGCGCCGGATACAGCTCCAGCCGGTTGAAAACCACGGTGTCATAGGCGTTCGGGTTCCACGACGGGATCACCCAGCGCATGGCTTTTTCGCCGCTGGTGGTGGTCACCTCTTGCAGGTTGTTGTAGTTCGGCAGGAAGCCTGAGTATTGCTCGCGCTCGGTGACTTTCGAGGTGCAGGCACCGAGCAAGAGACTGGCCATTGCCGCGCCGATCAGCATTTTTCGAGAAACGTTCATGTGTGCTCCTTGGATCAGGTCGAGTTGTTTTTGTGCAGTATCAGAAACGCCAGGTCATGTTTCCGGTCAGGGCTTGAATCCAGGCATTGTCGAACTGTCCGGAAGTTCGCGTGCCCGAGGTGGATTTGGTCTGATCGACCGGCATGTCACCGAGCCAGACCATCGCCCAGCTGACGTTGACGTCGGTGTCCTTGTTCAGAGCATAGGTGGCGCCTGTCGCAATGCGCCAGGACGCGCCCATTGGTACGGTGAAGGTTCGGTTACTGTCCGAAACGGCGCTGCTGTCGTAAGCCATGCCGACATTCCATAGCAGTTGCGGAGTGGCCTGATACTGGGCGCCGAGCGCCAGTTGCCAGGTGTCTTTGAAGTGCGCGTTGATCGTAGTCGACTGGGCGCCGACTGCGGTGGTGTCGACTTGTACGGCGATGTCGCCGAACTCTGACCAGTCCTGCCAGTTGGCCGAGGCCAGCAGCGCCCATTTCGAGTCGAGTTGCTGGAACAGACTCAAAGTCACGGTTTGCGGCACGGTCATGTCGAGCTGAGTGTTGAGGCCATCGAGGCGTTGCAGCGCCGGACCGTTGCCCTTGACGTCGAGTCCGTCTTCGAACTTCAGATCGACCTTGCTGGTGTAGGCGAGACCGATGCGCGTACCGGCCTGCGGGGCATAGATCACCCCGGCATTGGCGCCGAAACCCCAGTCGTTGTCCTTGTACTTGAACTGGCCGTCGCTGCGATCCGTCAGGCCGAAGGGCGAGCGGTCGATAGCGGTTTGCGCCTGAAGCATGCCGTACATGGCTTTGACGCCGAGGCCCACCGACCACTCATCATTGAAGCGGTAAGCCACGCTCGGCACGAACGATAAACCGGCGAGGCTGGCGTTCTGCGCGAAGTAGCGCCCGGACCAGTTGTTGTCGTAGTTGGCGGCCAGACCGAAGTCGCCGTAATTGCCAAAACCGACGCTCCAGTGTTCGTCGAGTTGATGGCTGATGAAGAAACTGCCGCCGGGAATCGGGTCAAGTGCATTGCCACTGCCGTTGCCCGTGCCATTGGTGTTGGAATCGCGGTTGAAGGTCAGGTTGCCGTACAGCACCTGCAACCCCCCGGTGATTTGCGTGCCGGGCAGGTAACTCAGGCCCGCCGGGTTGCTGGCGATGGTTGAGGGGCCTTGCGCCCGGGCGGCGGCGCCGGCATTGGCCAGGCCGGTGTTATCCGTACCGATCTCGTAAAGCATGATGCCGCCCGCGTGGGCTTGCTGGATACACAGGCTCAGTAGCGCAAACGCGGGCAGGGCAGATCTTTTGGTGCGCATGGGCGTTACCTCGGCAAATGTCCGTCAAGAACAGGGGTGACCGCTACCGGTCACCCGCCAATTACTTGCAGTGTTATTTGCTCATGGCCGCCCGCGCGGCTTCGATCTTGGCCTTGACCGCATCAAGGTTGAAGCTCGCGCCTTTCTGCATCGGCGGATACTCAACCGCGGTCTGTGCCAGTTTGACCACCTGATCCTGGACAAACACAAAGCGCCAGAACTGGAACTTGAACCACTGGAAGTATTCCAGCGAGCCACTTGCAGCCTGATCTTCCGGCCAGCCCATGCGTTCAAACGGGTCGAGTCGCAGGTTGGTCAGAATCGGCATGTCCAAAGCCACTTTGGCCCCTAGCCAGCCACCGGGCTGATCGATAAAGCGGTATTTGAAGTCATCAATCCGGATAGCGCCCAGGGTGCTTTCGCCGAAGTAGAAAATTTCATGCCGGTTGGACGGGCCTTTGCCAGTGATCATTGGTGTCTGGTCGTAGCCGTCGAGGTGAACCTTGTAGGTGGTGTCGCCGACTTGTTTGCCTTTGAGCAGTTCGGTAGAGACATTCGGGTTGCCGGCCGCCGTGACGAAGGTCGGAAACCAGTCCATCCCGGACATGATGCCGTTGGAGATGGTATTTGGCGGCACTTGCCCCGGCCAGCGAATGATCGCCGGTACGCGGAAACCACCTTCCATTACCGTGCCTTTGCCCATGGCAAACGGCGTGGTGCCGCCGTCGGGCCAGGTGAAGTTTTCAGCGCCGTTGTCGGTGGTGAACATCACGATGGTGTTGTCGTCCATGCCGTCTTTTTTCAGCTTGGCCATGACGTCGCCGACGATATCGTCTAGCTGCGCCATGCCTGCTTCTTGTTCCGACCAGCCATTCTGTGAATTACGCATGGCTTGGTACTTGTCGGAAAGGTGCGTGACGATGTGCATGCGGGTCGGGTTGAGCCAGAGGAAGAACGGTTTATTGTCCTGCTTGGCCTTGTCGATGAAGGCGAAGGCTTTCGCCTGGATTTCGTCATCAACGGTTTTCATGCGCTCCGGATACAGCGTGCCAGCGTCTTCGATCTTCTGTTTGCCGACCTTGCCCCAGCGTGGCATCACGGTGGCGTCGTCGGAGGTGGTCGCCCAACTGTGGACCATGTTGCGTGGCCCGACAGTGTCCAGCAGCTCTTTCGGATAGTTGGGATGCGCGGGGTCTTCCATGGCGTCGAGGTGGTAGAGGTAACCAAAGAACTCATCGAACCCGTGTACGGTGGGCAGGAATTCGTTGAGGTCGCCCAAGTGGTTTTTGCCGAACTGGCCGGTGGCGTAACCCATGGATTTGAGCACGGTGGCGATGGTCACCGCTTCGGCGGGGATGCCGATGGGTGAGCCTGCCTGTCCGACCGTGGTCATGCCGGTACGGATCGGCAGTTCGCCGGTGATGAAGTTGGCGCGTCCGGCGGTGCAACTGGCTTCGGCGTAATAGTCGGTAAAACGCATGCCTTCAGCCGCGAGCTGATCGAGGTTGGGCGTGCGCCCGGCCATCATGCCCTGGTTGTAGACGCCGATATTCGACCAGCCAACATCGTCGCCCATGATCACCACGATGTTGGGTGGGGGTTTATCGGCAGCGTGCGTGGTGACGGGAACAATCATTGCGGATAACAGCATTGAAACAGCGAATAGCCTGGAGAGTCTTGTCCGGTTCATGAGGTGCTCCTGCGTACTTGCATAAGTAGCGAAGTCAGGCCCCCCGACCTTTCTTTAAATATGTATCCCCGGCAAGAGCGTAGATTCGAACCGGGATTTAGCCAGAAAAGAATTTTTAGCCGGAGCCTTTGTAACACGGGGCTTACAGCCAAATGAGTGGCATCCGCACATGGCTGGAACCGCAGATCGGTTCCATACTGCGCCGGCAATTGGCATTCCATCTTTTCTTCACGGACAGGAGCAGGGCCATGAGTAACAAACTGACAATCGTGCTGGTACACGGGTTTTGGGGCGGTGCCGCACATTGGGCCAAGGTGATTATCGAGCTGACCCGCAAGGGTTACACCGACATTCATGCGGTGGAAATGCCGCTGACATCGCTGGCCGATGACGCCGAGCGCACCCGCAAAATGATCGCGCAACAAGGCGGCCCGGTGCTGCTGGTCGGGCACTCCTACGGCGGGGCGGTGATCACCGAGGCGGGTAATCAGCCAAATGTCGTCGGGCTGGTGTACATCGCCGCGTTCGCACCGGATGCCGGTGAAAGCCCCGGGGGGCTGACTCAGCAGCACCCTCCGGCGGCGGCACCGAATCTTGCCCCTGACAGCGATGGTTTTCTCTGGCTCAAGGCCGACAAATTCCATGAAAGCTTTTGCCAGGATCTGACTGCCGATGAAGCGCTGGTGATGGCTGTGACCCAGAAGGCGCCGTTGGCCAGCACCTTTGGCGACACGATCAGCAATCCTGCGTGGAAGAACAAACCGTCGTGGTATCAGATCTCCAGCGAGGATCACATGATCCATCCGGATAATCAGAAGCTGATGTCGGCGCGACTAGGGGCGAAAAAAGTCATCACGCTGAATGCCAGCCATGCGTCGCTGGCGTCGCATGCGGCTGAGGTGGCGGCGCTGATCGACGAGGCGGCCAGCGCGGTTTAATAAAAGGACAGCCTCGGCTTCAACGGATAGGCGCCGGGGCGCTATACCTGGGGCGCGGAAGGGATGCTCGCTGCTTCGGCGTTGGTTGGGGGCGCATTTACCTGGATCGTCTCGCTTTCGCCCATCGCCGAGTATTCCTCCCTTAATGCACGGAGTTCCTTGGTGCCCTTTTTTTCAAGACTTAGTGCGGCGTTCTGAGCTTCCTTGTTCGCTCGCAGCAATTCGTCGATTTTCAGGTGCAGGATGTCGTTGTCGCGGTTCTGGGTGTTTTGAATCAGGAACACCATCAGGAAAGTGATGATGGTGGTCGAGGTATTGATGATCAGTTGCCAAGTGTCGTTGTAGTGAAATACCGGTCCGGTGCTAGCCCATATGAGGATCAACACCACCGCAGAAAGGAAGACTTTCGGGCTTCCTGACCAGTTGCAAAGTGTTTGGCAGATTTTGGAGAATTTCATGGCGGTAGATCCTTGTTGTCTGTAACAAATGGACACATCCGCCGCGGCGTAATTCGTTTTTTTTCAGCCATGAGAGCCAGATGAAAATAATTTCATCTGGCAAGCCTCAACACCCTATCAAATACCACCCCTGAGCAACTGGCTGAACGCCTCCAGTTCGCTTTTTTCCACATCGGAAACCACCACGAAACGCATGTGACTGGCCTGCCAGGTCACGACGTTGAAGCCACGAATCGTCTGGCTTTGCCGTGGTGAATCGGCCTGCTGCGTGGGCAGGATAAACACGTTGATGATGTGTTTGGCCCGGCCGTAACTCAGGGCCGCCGTGGTCTGGTGTTGCAAGTAGTCCAACCGACCGCCGAGCAATGGAAAGCCCTGAGCCGAGTAATCGAAGACCGGTGGCGAGAAGTCGAGTTTGCCGGTGAACCAGGGCTTCACGGTGTGACGATCCGAGGACACCACATCATTCAGATGTTCACCCATCAGAGAGCGAACATGGCTGGATACAGCCTCGTCCATCAACGGTTGTTCGCCGCTCGGTGTTGCTACGTAAATAACCACCGCCAAGGCCAGCGCCGCCGCAGAAAACGCCGGTGCAAACCATTTGCGCCAGCGCTCCATGAAACCGGGCGCGGGCTTATCAACGGCAAATACGCTGGCGGCCAACGATGCTGGCGCCGGATAGTGCGTTGCCAGTCTCTTCACGCTGATTTTCAGCAGTTTCACCTCATCATGCAGGCGCGTGCACTCGGCGCATGAAGCCAGATGCGCGGCCACATCCGCAGCCGTCGCGGTATCCAGTTCCTGATCCAGATAGCCGTGCAAGCTTGTCCGGCAAACGGTGCAGTCGAGTTCATTCATGATCGTGCAACTTCAGTAATTCGAGCTTGAGCATGGCGCGGGCCCGGGCCAGTCTCGACATGACGGTGCCGATGGGAATATCCACCACCATGGCGATGTCCTTGTAAGGCATGTCTTCGAGTTCTTTCAACACAATCACCTCTCGAAAGACTGGCGGCAGGGCACTCAGGGCTTGCTGGAGCAGGGCGGCGTTTTCCGTGTGGATCGCCAGCAGTTCCGGGGTCTGGCCGTGGCTCAGGGCTGCAACGTCATCGCCCATGTCGTCGTCGATAGTGACCCAATGGTGACCGGCCGAGGCTTTGAGCCAGGTGTAGCTTTCGTTGCGCACGATGGACAGGAACCAGGCCTTGGCGTTGCCATCGGCAAAGCGCTGCAAGAATCTGAACGCCCGCAGAGCGCTTTCCTGCACGACATCGCGGGCGGCGCTGTCGTTGCCAGTCAGCCAGCGGGCGAGGTTGTAGGCGGCGTCCAGATGGGGCGCAATCAGTTCCTCAAATCGCTTCATAGTCGGTTCCGCACCGTCACACCTCTATAACCGTGATGCGTGGTCTTTTATTCCGCGAAAAAAATCTATTTTTCAGCGTGGAATAAACGCCCGTCCTGCAAGGTTTAACTCGTGTCAGCTACATCACTGTAGTCCGCCAGCGAGGACATACCGATGGACACTCAAGCAAAACAACCACGGCGTACCGACACATTGCTCAACCCTGACCGCCGAACGCTGCTCAAGTGCTCGGCGTGGGCCGGCGCCGGGGTGATCTGGGCCTTGCACGGCGGCATTCCCCGGGCCTTTGCGCTGGATGAGGCAGGCAACGTCATCGATCCCAAGGCAATGGCCAGCACGTTCCACTTCGTACAGATCAGCGACTCGCACATCGGCTTCAACAAGGAAGCCAACCCTGAGCCGCTCAAGACGCTACAAGTGGCCATCGACAAGGTCATCGCGCTACCAAAACGGCCAGCGCTGATCCTGCATACCGGCGACATCACGCACCTGTCCAAAGCCGAGGAGTTCGATTCAGCGGATCAGGTGCTCAAAGGCCTGCCATCGACCGTGCATTACGTGCCGGGTGAACACGACACCCTCGACGAGGGCGGTGGCAAACTTTATCTGGAGCGTTACGGCAAGGGCACCAAAGGCAACGGCTGGTACAGCTTCGATGACCACGGTGTGCATTTCATCGCGCTGGTCAATGTCTTCAACTTCCAGGCTGGCCATGAAGCCACTCTCGGCGCCGATCAACTGGCATGGCTGGCCGATGACTTACGCGCGGTGACCAGCAGTACACCCATCGTCGTGTTCACCCATATTCCGTTGTGGACGATTTACCAGCCGTGGGGCTGGGGCACCGAGGATGGCGATCAGGCGATTGCGATGCTGCGCAAGTACGGTTCGGTGACGGTGCTGAACGGGCATATCCACCAGGTCATCCAGAAGGTCGAGGGCAATATCACCTTTCATACCGCGCGGGGCACGGCGTATCCGCAACCTGCACCGGGTGCGGCGCCGACACCGGGGCCAATGACGGTGGCGGCTGATCAGTTACGCAACTATCTGGGGATCACCGATGTACGGGCGACACAGGGTGATCATCCGTTGGCGCTGATCGATTCGACACTGGTCTAGGGGAGGGCGATCCGATGAAAACGCGACTGTTGCCGCTGGTGTGCCTGATGTTGTCGATGCCGGTGTGGGCGCAGGAGGTGAAGATCGATATCAAGGAGTTCATGTTCGGGCCCAAGGATCTGACTGTGGCCGTCGGTACAAAGGTGACGTGGGTCAACGACGACCAGATTCCGCACACAGTGGCTGAGACCCACAAGGTGTTTCGCTCGGGAGCGCTGGATACCGATGACAGCTTTTCCTGGGTGTTCAATACACCGGGAGAATTCGAGTATTTTTGTGCGCTGCATCCGCAGATGATCGGGAAGATTGTGGTCACTCAGTAAACAGAGGGCGCTGGAAGGCCAAAATTCGCGGCCTTCACAGCGCTTGTTCAACGCAGTTTTCTGGTTATCGCTCGTAGCGATTGGCCGGCCGCTCCAGCCCCAAATGATCACGTAGAGTGGCGCCGCTGTATTCTCGGCGGAACAGTCCGCGCTGTTGCAGCAAGGGAACTACGCCGTCGACAAAGTCATCCAGACCTTCCGGCAGAAACGGCGGCATGATGTTGAAGCCATCGGCAGCCTGCTCGACGAACCATTGCTCCAGCGTATCGGCGACTGTCTTCGGCGTGCCGATCACCGTGTGATGTCCTCGGGCACCGGCAACTTTCAGGTACAGCTGACGAATGCTGAGGTTTTCCCGGCGGGCCAGATCAATGAACAATGCCTGACGGCTTTGCATCGAATTACTCGGCGGCAGTTCGGGTAAAGGACCGTCCAGATCATATTCGGACAGGTCGAAACCTCCAGCCATGCCCGCGAGCATCGCAAGTCCGACACGCGGCTCGATCAAATCCTGCAATTGTTGGTATTTATCTTCCGCTTCGCTCTGCGTGCGGCCAATCACGGGGGAAATCCCCGGCATGATTTTCAACTGCTCAGGGCGGCGTCCGTAACTGGCGAGGCGACCTTTGACATCGGTGTAGAACGCCTGCGCATTGCCCAGCGTCTGCTGAGCGGTGAACACTACTTCGGCGGTGCGTGCCGCCAATGCCTTGCCCGGTTCAGAAGAGCCTGCCTGGATCAAGACGGGGTAGCCCTGAGGGGTGCGAGGGATATTCAGCGGCCCGCGTACCCGATAATGCTCGCCCTTGTGGTTGAGTACATGCAACTTGTCGGGCTGAAAAAACACCCCGCTGGCCTTGTCTCGCACGAAGGCGTTGTCTTCAAAACTGTCCCACAGCCCGGTTACGACATCGATGAACTCCTGAGCACGCCGGTAGCGGTCATCGTGTTCGAAATGCCGTTCGCGGCCAAAGTTCAGCGCTTCCAGATCTGTCGCCGAGGTCACCAGATTCCAGCCACTGCGTCCTCCGCTCAGATGGTCGAGGGAGGCGAATTTTCGCGCCAGCAAATAAGGTTCGTTGTAGCTGGTCGAAACCGTCGACACCAGGCCGATACGCTCGGTCACGGCGGCCAGTCCCGACAACAGCACCAGCGGATCGAACACGTCGCCGGCGGTGGTGTACTGACCCAGTTCCGGCGAGCCCATCAGGGCAAGATTGTCCGCGAAAAATATCGCGTCGAACTTGCCGCGCTCGGCAGTCCTGGCGAGATTCTTGAAGTGCTGGAAATCCAGCCCGCCGCCCGACCATGCGCGAGGGTGGCGCCATGCGGCCAAGTGATGACCGCTGCTCATGAGAAATGCACCAAGGCTCATCTGTGTCGTTTTCATAATTCCCTCAGAAGTCATAACGCAAAGTCACACCGGCGGTGCGGGGCTGGCCGGGTGAGGCGGTGTAAAGGCCATTGGAACTACTGCCGACAGCCAGGTAATACTCTCGATCGAAAGCGTTTTTGACCCACAACGACGCGTCCAGCAGGCCATCGCCATAGTCCACGCGTGCGCCCGCCGAGAAGTTCGCCAGGCCGTAGCCATCGATTTTCGAGAGGTCAGAGTTGTCCAGCGTGCCTTCACTGTCCGAGCGATAGGCATAGCTGCCTGTGACATAAGGTTCGATGCCATCGATACGCGGCCATTTGTATTCGCCATTGACGTTGCCGATCCAGCGGGAAGCCCCCGCCACGCGTTGACCGCTCAGGTCGCAGGTCGTCCCCCCGGACGTTTCCGCAGGGCAGGGAGCGTCCTTGAACGACAGGTAGGTCACGTCATTGAATGAGCCATTGATGTTCAAGGTCAGACCGCGCACAGGCACGGTGGTCGCCTCAAACTCGACGCCGCGTGAGCGCACCGTGCCGGCATTGGTCAGCAGCTGATAGCCGGTCAATGAGCCGGGCGGCTGGTAGTACGTGGTGGCCTGATAGCCATTCACTCCGGTCCAGAATACGTTCGCATTGAGCTGCAAACGTTGGTCGAACAATTGGCTTTTGATCCCCAGTTCGGCGTCGTTGGCACGCTCCGGTCCGACCAGCAGCGACTCTGCGCCGGCACTGGGTGCCGAACCAACTGCCAGATTGACGCCGCCGGATTTCTCGCCATGTGACAACGAGGCATATCCGAGCACGTCATCGTTGAAGTGGTAACTCAAGCTGGTCAGGAACGATGGCGCCGCGTTGTGTATGTGCAGGTCGCCGCTGTCGTAGGCACCAACCTGGCTCGCTCGTACCGCATTGCCATCCACTACCCCGGGAATCACCACCGGTGCACCACCGCCAGTGGGTGCGAAGCGCTGGACGCTCGCGTCTTTCTCTTCATAAGTGCCACGTATGCCGGCGCTGAAGTCGAGGCGATCAGTCAGATGCCAGGTGCCTTGGGCGAACAGTGCATAGCTCTCGGTGTCGACCTTACCGTTGACCTTGCTGTTGACGTTGTTGAGGGCATTGAGGTTGGTACCGATTAGGTTGAGATCTGCCAGCGGGCCCAGATTGGTGAAGATCCGGTTACCCAGGTTTTGCTTGAAGGCATAGGCGCCCAGCACGTAGTCGAAAAACTCGCCCTTGGGCGACGCCAGACGTATTTCCTGAGAAAACTGGCGGTCGTGCACTTCGTAGCCAAAGTCATTGATGACCGGGACATCCAACTGGTCGGCGTCGTTGGCGGGGTTGAAGTGCCAATAACGGTAGGCACTGATCGAGGTCAGCGTGTAGCCGCCGGCCAGGTTCCAGTTGGCTTCGACGGAGCTTGCATTCTGATGCACGCTGACGTTCTGCCGGCCATCGATGTTGCTTTCGCCGACGGCAGGGTGTGCCCCGACCAATGCCGCTCGCCGCCAGAATTGCGGGCCGCCGCCGTAGATCACGCTGCTGCCGCTGCTGGAATTTTCAGTGTTGTACTCGTTGATCCAGCGCAGACTGAAATCGTCGTTCGGCTTGAACAGTAATTGCCCACGCAAACCTTCACGCTCACCGCCCAGCAAGGTGCGGTCATCATGGCGATTGTTCAGGTAGCCGTCATCTCGTGTGCGATAGAACGAAAGTCGGCCGGCGAGGGTATCGGTCAACGGTCCGGATACCGTGCCTTTGCCCTGAAAGTAGCCGTCCTGGCCGCCCGACACTTCGAGGCTGCGCTCCGGGGTGAACGTCGGACTGCGGGTGGTGATATTCAGCACGCCGGCCGTGGTGTTTTTGCCGAACAAAGTGCCTTGTGGCCCGCGCAACAGTTCCAGTTGTTCGACGTCCAGCATGTCGAACGCCGCCATTCCGGGTCGGCCGAGGTAGACGTTATCCAGATAAATCCCGGCGCTACCTTCAAGGCCATCGCTGGCCGGGTTGTTGCCGATGCCGCGTACCGCGAAACTGGACACTCGCGCGTGGACATAAGCGACGTTGACGCTGGGCAAGGCCTGTTGCAGATCCTGGATCTTGTAGATGCGCTGGCTTTCCAGGTTGGCGCCGCTCAGGGTTGTGATCGGCGTCGGTACGTCCTGCGACTGTTCTTCGCGGCGGCGCGCGGTGACCGTCACCTTTTCAAGCCGTGGAGCGGTATTGTCGAGCTGGGCCGTGGTTGCCGCAGACGTGTCGACTTCATCGGCGGCAAAGCTTGGGGTTGTGCATAGGGCACCCGGCAGCGCCAGCCATAATGAAAAGCTCAGAGGCTTGAGGCGATGGGTCGTGGTGGCCGCGTAACGTAATAGCATGGGCAGGGAACTCCTTGTTGCCGCGCGACGCTATAGGGCGGGCACGGTAGGACTGTCATGCTAAGGATTGCGCTGAAGTGAAAAGGGGCCTGCGCGGACAACCTGTGGTCCGCGGCAGACAGATAGCTAGACGGCGATGGAAAACGCCCGGGATTGAGGAACCGGCCGTGGCGCGTAAAACTCCGGCAATGACGGTACGTCTTCGCGACGCCATTTCCCCGGGCTTTCCCCGGTCCAGCGACGGAACGCACGGTTGAAACTGCTCGGCTCATTGAACCCGAGTCGATAGCAGATTTCGTTGATTGAGCAATCGGTCTGGCGCAGGTAGCTGAACGCCAGTTGCCGCCGACAATCATCGAGCAGTGTTTTGAAACTGGTCGCATGTTTGAGCAGGTGCCGGTGCATATTGCGCACGCTCATGCCCAGTTCATCTGCAACGCGACTTTGCTGCACCTCCCCCAAGGGCAGGTAGCGGATGATGACCGCGCGGACCCGCTCCGGCAAATTGAGTCGGCGCTGGCGCTCCAGGTAATCGTTCAACACGCTGTCCAGCCCCTGAGCCACGGCGTGATTGGCCGTAGTCAGCGGCGCATCCAGCCAGCGATTGGCGTACTCAACGGCATTTTCTCCGGCGTCGAACCGTACCGGGCAACCGAGCAGTCGCTCCCAGCGCTGTGGGTCTTGCGGGGTTGGGCGAGCCAGTCGCACACTTTGCACGATTGGCAGATCGAGCCATGTCTGACGGGTAAATCGCACCGCACAGGCAATCGACGCCTCGGTGGCGATCTGCTCGACCTCGGCACCGGCGACCACCCCGTAGATCATCCGTGTGGTGTGCGGATCTCGTACCAGGCTCATCGCCGCCGACGTGGTGATTACCGGGGCGAAACGCACGCCACGCTCCAGCGCCTCGATCACTGTTGAACTGCTTTGCGCGGCGAAAAACAGCCCATGAAAATCTGTCGGGTAACTGTGCTGCGCCACTTGCAGGCCAAAGCATTCGTCACCACTGCTTCGCCGCGCCGCACGCCAGAACGCACTCATGGACGGGAGTGCAATGCGTTGGTTGGGATCATGCAGATTACACCGGCTGATACCTGCCTCTTGCAGCAGCGGCGCAGCGGCGATGCCCTGTGATTCGAGCGTGCGAGCGATAACCTGGGCCCAGGTTGCAATGGTATCGGTGGTAGGCATGGTGTTTCTCCGGGCTGCTCAGATTTGGGGCTGCGGTGATGCTCAGGCCAGGCCTTCGGAGTGGAGTGTCTGCAAAACCGATTCTCGCGCCCGATAGCGCCCGAGAAACGCCTGTAGCGCAGGGAAGTCCGCCAACACCCCTGCGCGAGCACTCCAGCCTGCGAACACGCCGAGGTAGATATCGGCCAAGGTAAAACGATTTCCCACTAGATAATCCGTCTGTGCCAGTCGCGCTTCGATGGGTTTCAGGGCGTTCGTCAGTTGTTGCAATGCTCGCTGGCGGATACCAGGAAACGCCGCTTCATCGACGCTGTAGCGCTCTGGGCGATTGATCGGGCGAAACGCGCCGACATGCACTTCGGTCGCCACATAGCCAAGCCAGCCTTGAATCTGTGCGCGCTCGACCGATCCGGCAACTGCGAACAAGTCCGTACCGGGTTGCAGGTCAGCCAGGTACGGCAGGATGGCGGTGTTTTCCGTCAACAGGGTCTGGTCATCCAGTAACAACGCGGGCACGCGACCGCTCGGGTTGATTTGGCGATACGGCGAATCCTCGCGACCGAGCGCAACCCGCTCGACGGTGATAGGCAGTTGCAACTCGTGGATCAGCACATGGGCGGCGAACGAGCAGGCACCTGGGGAAATGAACAAAGTGGTCATGTGAAATCCTTTTTCAGCGACTGGCTTGTGGGGTTTGGGTGGCAGTGTCTGTCTGTTCTAGCGCAGCATTCAGGAATCTCGGTTCAGCCCAGTTTTTTACCTCGAAACCTTTACGGATCAATTTGGCGTTCAGTGCCAGATCAACACTGCGCTGCAGGTTGTCGAGGAACGGAGCATCGAGACGTGGCTCGAAAATCCTCACCAGCGATTGATCGGCGGCATCCGTCGTCAATATGTCCGCCGGGTAACTTGCGAGCCGTGAGACCAGATTGATGTATTCCTGTTTGTGCGCGTCGTTGCGCAACCAGGTAATGGCTGGCTGCTGCGCCTTGATCAATCGTGCAACCAGTTCCGGATGCTCGTCGACGAAGGCACCACGGCCCAGCAATACCGCTTGCATGCTGCCGGCTCCGCCAAGGTCGACAGTGGTCAGTGGCAGTTCGGCCAGACCACGAGCCTTTAAGGCAATCACGCCGGCGCCGGACCAGGTTGCGTCAATCTGCTTGGCGGCCAGCGCCGCGTTGGCAGCGTTGTAATCCAGGTTGACCACCTTGTAATCGCTCTCTTTCAGGCCCTGATGTGCCAGCGCTGAAGCGAACGAAAGCTGAGTGGCGGTGCCACGGAAAATCGCTACGCGCTTGCCTTTCAATGCTTCGAGCGTGGTGATCCCGGAACCCGGTTGCACCGCGAGATAGAGTTTGACGTCTCGGGCGGTAGCACTTAACAGACGGGTGTCGAGACCACTGGCCTTGCCGATGATTGCCGGCAAGTCCCCGAGATACGCGAAGTCTTCCTGGCCGTTGGCCAGGGCTTCATTGATTGCCGGTCCCGCACCCTTGAAGAAGTCCCAGCGAATCTTGATGTCATCCTTTTCAAACTCTTTCTCAAGGGCTTGCCGGTCGCGCAACACATCGACAATTCCTGCGCCACTGGGCGTCGGGCCGGCACTGATGTCCGGTACCGCGATACGAATTTCTTTGACCTGGCCCGCGAGTGCCAGGCTGGACACCAGCAATGCGGCCAACGAAAGTGCAATCTTCGAAAGGGGGATTCTGGCCAGCGTCGTCGTTCGAATCACACGAATGCTCCTGCAAACTCCAGCGAAGTGCCGGATCGAAGGCGCACATATAGCGGCGCACGCATGACGGAATAAAATAATAAAAAAAGATTTATTTATTTGTTTTTGGCATATGAGCGGTAGGACAAAGCCTGCGCGTACGATGCCTATAAGGCATAAAAATTATGCGGGGTGCCGGGAGGCTTTATGCGTCGAATTTTCACTAACGTGCTTGCGGCACCTCAAAGCAACTATTAAATGGCAGAATCTCCTCTACTTGATCGTTTTGGAGACCACCATGCTTCGTGCGTTTGAACGAAGACTCGACCCTTTTCCTCCCGACGAGGTACCGCCGCCACCCGTAGGACTGGCGCGTTTTCTGTGGGCCTGCACGCGTGGCGCTCGCGGTTACATCCTGGCGCTGGCGCTGCTCAGTGCCGCGGTGTCGATTTACGAAGCCTGGCTGTTTTCCTTCCTTGGTCAGGTCGTCGACCTGCTCTCGACCTGGCAGGCGGGCGGTGAAGCGGCTGTGATGGAAAGTCGGGTGTTGTGGGGCATGGGCATCGTCATGGTGACCAGCGTCGGACTGGTGGCGTTACGGACCATGGTGCAGCACCAGATATTGGCGATTAATTTTCCGTTACGGCTGCGCTGGGACTTCCATCGCCTGATGCTGCGGCAAAGCCTTTCTTTCTTTTCCGATGAGTTTTCCGGTCGGGTCACCACCAAGGTCATGCAGACGGCGCTCGCAGTGCGCGACGTGCTGTTCACCCTGATCGAAATTGTGCCCGGGATCGGGGTCTATTTCATTGCGATCATCGCACTGGCCGGCGGTTTCGCTTTGAAGCTGATGCTGCCGTTCATTGGCTGGGCGGTGCTGTTCGCCTTGGCCATGTGGTACTTCGTGCCGCGCTTGGGCAAAGTCGGGCAGGAGCAGGCCAACGCGCGGTCGATGATGACCGGGCGTATCTCGGACGCCTACACCAACATCACCACGGTGAAACTGTTCTCGCACTCCAATCGCGAAGCGCATTTCGCCCGTGCCGCGATGGAGGATTTCAAGCAGACGGGCTTTCGCCAGATGCGTCTGGTCAGCCAGTTCGAAATCGTCAATCAGGCATTGGTGGTCGGGTTGATCATGTCGGCCGGTGGTTATTCCTTGTGGCTATGGCATCAGGGGGATGTCGGCGCCGGCGCCGTGGCGGCAATCACCGCCATGGCGTTGCGGATCAATGGCATGTCGAACTGGATCATGTGGCAAATGACCTCGCTGTTCGAAAGCATCGGCACCGTACAGGACGGCATGGCAACGCTGACCCAAGGCGCCAAGGTGCAAGACGCTCCGGATGCCGGCGTGCTGGTGACCACTGGCGGTGCGGTGACTTTCGATAAGGTGCACTTCAACTACAACGGCGAACGCCAGGTGCTCGATGGCCTGAGCCTGAACATCCGTCCGGGCGAAAAAATCGGTCTGGTCGGGCGCTCTGGCGCTGGCAAATCCACGCTGATCAACTTGCTGCTGCGCTTCTATGACGTCGACAGCGGCGAGATCCGCATCGACGGCCAGAACATCGCGCACGTGACCCAGGACAGCCTGCGGGCTGCCATTGGCATGGTCACGCAGGACACTTCGTTGTTGCACCGTTCGATTCGCGACAACATCGCCTACGGCCGTCCGGATGCAAGCGACGCGCAAGTCCGCCGCGCCGCAATGAACGCGCAGGCCGATGAATTCATCAGCCAACTCAGCGATCGGCAAGGTCACTCTGGCTACGACACGCTTGTCGGTGAGCGCGGTATCAAGCTGTCGGGTGGACAACGCCAACGCGTCGCGATTGCCCGGGTGATGCTCAAGAACGCGCCGATCCTGCTGCTTGACGAGGCCACCAGCGCGCTGGACTCGGAAGTTGAAGTAGCGATTCAGGAAAGCCTCGATGAAATGATGCAGGGCAAGACCGTTATCGCGATTGCCCATCGACTGTCGACGATTGCGGCCATGGACCGGCTAATCGTCATGGATGACGGGCGCATTATTGAGCAGGGTACTCATTCCGAGTTGCTTGGGAAAAACGGCGTTTATGCGCGGTTGTGGCAGCATCAGAGCGGTGGTTTTTTGGGTGAGGACAAGGGCGTCGTCGAGGCGATGGATCAGGCGTAAGCGAGAAGGGGCACGACCCTGATCGGGCAGAGATGCTCATTGGATGTTGTTCGCAGACGGCATCAAATTAGCGGCAAGCGTTTCCACTAAGGCGCTGACCTTGGGAAGTGCTTGTCGACTTTTGATCCACACCAGATTGATCGCCAGGCCGTTGGTTGCCAAGTGGGGAAGCACCTCAACCAATGTCCCTTCTTCAAGCTGGCGTTTGACCAGCCACGAAGGTAACTGGGCGATCCCGCATCCCGCCGCTACCGCGATCACCAGACCTTCGCCATCCCCGACAACAAACTTTGCGTCTATCGCCCTGCGTACAATTTCGCCCGGGTGCTTTCCTGAAAAACTCCAGGGGTTAACGGTTCCATCCGTCCAGCCGTAAGCGATGCACTGATGCTGTTGCAGATCACGCTCGGTCACCGGCGTGCCATGTTTGCTCAGGTAGGCGGGCGACGCACAGAAGATATGCCACTCACTGCCCAGGTAGCGATGCCCCAGCGTATCGGGCCAAATGTCTGAGCCGCCGATGCGCACAACGATATCGACATTCTCCTCGACAGGGTCGATGAAACGGTCGGAGAACGTGATGTGCGGGACCAGCAGCGCATGTTCCTGAGCAAACCGCATTATCACTGGGAGCGCCTGCTGGCGGCCAAAGGCACCCGGAAGATCAATACGAATTCTGCCCCGAAGCTCACTGTTTTCGGCATGCAAAGACAGTTCAGCCTCTTCCAGGTCCGACAGCACCCCGGTGCAGGTGCGGTAAAACGCGGTTCCCGCATCCGTCAATGACAAGCGTCGGGTGGTGCGATGGAACAGCCGAACGCCAAGCCTGCCTTCCAGTCGTGCGATGCCTTTACTGACTGCCGACCCGGTCAGACTCATTCGCTCGGCAGCTGCCTGGAAACTGCCGCAGTCTGCGACGCAGACAAAAACATCGATGCCTTTTAATCGTTCGGAGGAAAACATGGATGCCTCAAATTGATGAATTCAGTTCCGTATCGCTAGTAAAAATAATCATAAATCAGAATTGAGTTCCCCGGTAAGCTTGGTTTCAGCGCATCAATCAATAAGATGCGCCAGACAAATGCCATAAAAACAATCTGCTGAACGAAGAGGGCAAGGATGCTGACCACGCTAAAAAACTATCCGGCAACGGTAAATCTGCTGCTGTCAGCGTCGCTGATTTTGACCTTGGCGCGAGCGATCACCCTGCCTTATCTGGTTATCTACCTTTCCGGAAGCTTCAGTCTGAGCGTCGCCGATATCGGTCTGGTGATTGGCAGCACGCTGATTATCGGGTCGCTATTGAGCCTTTATGGTGGCTTTCTGGTCGACAGGGTTTCCAGTTACCGGCTGATCCTGGCCCTCACCGCAGTGTTTGCGCTGGGTTTTCTCGGGACGTTTGTTGCTCGCGATATCTGGTTGTTCTACGGCTGCCTGATATTGATCAACCTGGCTTATGCGGTCATTGATATCGCAGTCAAATCCGGTTTTGGAAGTTTGCTTCCCGTCACCGAGCGTGGCGAAGTTTTCTCGATCAAATACACGCTGACCAATATCGGCTATGCCGTCGGCCCCTTTCTTGGCGCCGGGATGGCCAAACTGGATATCAGCTTGCCATTCCTGTTATCTGCCGGGCTGGGGGCGGGATTTTTCTTTATCTATTTCGTTTGGGGCGATAGAGGCTTGAATGCCGCTGATGAAACCCGGAAAACCGTACCGTTTCTGGCAGTGGGAAAACTATTGCTCCAGGATTATCGGTTGGTTTGTTTCACCCTTGGGGGACTGTTGAGTGCAGTGGTCTTTGGCCAATTCACTGCTTATCTTTCGCAGTATCTGGTGGTCACTACCACGCCAGAATCTACCTACCAGATCATCAGTACCGTTGTGGCTACCAACGCGCTGATGGTGATCGGACTGCAATATTCCATCGGCAGAAAGATCTCCCACAAACACCTGAATCTTTGGCTTGCGGCAGGACTCAGCATGTTCATGCTGGGTCTGGCGGGTTTTGCCCTGTCGACGTCTATTCTGCTGTGGGTCATTTCCATGGCCATCTTCACGCTCGGCGAGATCATCGTGTTTCCCGCCGAATACATGTTCATCGACAAGATCGCTCCGGACAACCTGCGCGGCATGTATTACGGCGCACAAAACCTTGCAAACCTTGGAGCTGCACTGGGCCCGGTTCTTTGCGGCGTGGTACTGGCGACCCAGCGTCCTCACTACATCTTCTACATGCTCGTGCTCTTCATTGTTGCGGGTGGCTTGTTTTACTTTCTGGGCGCTTCCAGTTTGAGAGCTGAGCCCGATAAGGATTCTGTTTGAGCGACAGTAATCAGAAGGTCAGTAAGAATTTCGTCAAACCCCTGAAACGACGAAGCCCTGAATAATCAGGGCTTTGTAATAGATAAAACGGCGCAGGCGATGTGATTCGAACTCATGGAGCTTTTACAGTCGACGGCTTTCAAGTTCGAAATCACAGTCAATCAGGCTGGACGCGCCCCTCCAGAATCCCAAATGCATCATCACGGGGCTGGTACCCAACAACTTCTCTGGTCTTATCGATAGCAAGGCGCTTGTATCTGTTGTCCGAAACTCCATGGATAACGTGGAATCCGCTCAGCTCGGCCTCAACACAGTTTCTGAGTAACGCGACGACATCCCGCGAACTGATAAATGCCGCGACATCCCTGGGGCTGTGAGTCTCGCCGGGATGAAATTCGGCTACGTTGGCAATGCGCACCGCGACGGTCGTCATCTGACCATCATTTGCATACATCGATGCCAGTGCCTCACCGAACGCTTTGCCGACGCCGTAAAGGTTGCCAGGTCTAGGCGCCATGAATTCATGTACTTGCACATCTTTGGGATAACCTTCGATGGCTTGAGCACTGCTGGCAAATATGAAGCGCTTGCAACCCTGCGCCTTCGCCGCGAGCAGCATATTGTAGGTGCCCACAATATTCACCGGCAGCACGGAGGTCATGAAGTCGGCATCTGCATTAGGGTCAGCCGCCAGGTGAATAACGGTTTCTATTCCTTCGCAGGCCGCAAGGCAGTTGCCTTGATCCCGGATGTCGAGGGCAACGCGCTCTACTGAATCCGGAAATCCACTTACATCGACGTCGGCTAAACGCAAGTCCAGTTCATCGCCATACGCTGTCCAAAAGGCACTGCCGATTTTGCCCGCAGCACCCGTGACCAAGATTTTTCGCGCACTCATTTCCGTGTGTCCTCAGGGCGAGATTCCATTCAGGTTTCTCGGTAACTCCGATGAATATCATCCTTGGTTGCTGTACATCAAGGGGTTTGCCAACGTCCGTGCCCGTGCCCGTGCCCGTGCCCGTGCCCGTCTCGTACGACTTCGACAGGGCCAATCAATTTTTCTTCAGGCATGACTTCGTCCTGGCCGCTATAGCGGCTGACTTTGAAGATGGAGGTGTAGTGGGAGGCCAGCGCGTATTTCGCATCAGTTGCTCAGTTGGTGTTTAATCGTGCTGTTTTTTTCTGCCTAACTGACCGTATCCAAATTAGCCTTAACCCTGAGGCAGGAATCTAGAATGCGTACATGCAATATTTGCAAGCGACCTCTCGATACTTCTCCAGAGCTCCAGGACTGTGGGGGCGATTGTCTTGAGTGCATGGCTGAATGCGGAGATCCTGACGCACATCTGGCAATGCAACAGATTCTCCTGTCGCGCAGTCGTGTAACCAGTTCAGGCAAAGACGATGAAAAACGCCGGGATTAGCGCCTGACTTTGAAGGAAGAGGGAGTAGAGGTTTTTGAAGCTACGGCTACTATCGATATGAATTAGTTATTTTGGTGGCCCAGATGCTCAACGAGTCAGACAAGGTTGTACACACGTTCAAGCGGGCGTTTTTCCGGGTAGATGGCGTAACGATGTATTCTTTTTGGGCTGTTTGGCTTGGGCTCACGATCTGGGCGCTGTTTGACCCCGCCCCTTTAAGATTCCCCGCCTGGATTCTTTTCATGATCGGCGCAGTGTTGAACCCCTTTATCTACGTCCTACTGGGTGTTATGCGCTCACCTGGCTTGTTGACGGCGATCATCATCATTTTCTTCAATATTAAATTCCTCCTGATTTTTGTCTGACTTTGAAGAGAGGTGATGGGATAAATGAAGCGGTGAAGCTCTAGTCCCAGCGAACGTGGAACTCTGAAATCTCGCGCTCTAACTGTTCTATGGTTTCGAACCAGGAATCAAAACCGTTCAGCTTGCCCTGTAACAAGTAAAGGAAATAGCCACCAGTTTCACCCGTGCTATCGTCGTGAACGCTCATGGTCCAGCCGGCATGTTCACCAGTTAAAACTGTTCCAGTGCGAGTGATCTGCATGTTTTGGCTGACGTCCCGAGCTTGGGTGAAATAGCGACTGTGCTTTTTACATCAGTCGGTGGATGTTGGTACTGCGATAGTTCCTCCGTTACCAAATCATGGGTATTCACCACCATCAGGCCGAGGCGGGGCAGGTCGTAAGCCATGTAGTCCGCCCACTCCGCACCGTCGAAGACCCGTGCTCGGTTGGGTTCTCGACCGTGCAGCCCTGGGTGCGCAGGTCGGTGGTCATCTTGGTGAAGGCTGGGAAGTTGAAGTCTCGAAGCCAACCATAGGACCTGTAAGGTACAAACAGTTTTGCGATCGCTCTGAAGCGTGACGCCTGACTGTGCTGCAGCCGGTGGAAGACCGTACCAGCTAACGACCTCGACCTCGGCTGGACACAAGCCGAGGTGACTGCCGCTCGTCATTACCGCCGCGACGGTGCCGTGGCTATTCGTCCATGCCAGATAGAATTGGCCGACTTTTGTCACCGACACTTCGCCTTTGAAGTAGGCGAGCCCGATGCTGGGCATAGGGTCAGCAGTGACATCCTTCAGTATCCTGACCTCGCGCGGCACTCGCTCGCTTTTCGGGTTGTTATTG
This sequence comes from Pseudomonas sp. McL0111, assembly GCF_052567255.1. Classification (NCBI taxonomy): domain Bacteria; kingdom Pseudomonadati; phylum Pseudomonadota; class Gammaproteobacteria; order Pseudomonadales; family Pseudomonadaceae; genus Pseudomonas; species Pseudomonas sp. McL0111. The sequence goes on from NZ_CP199585.1 coordinate 4,353,226, forward strand.
CGTAGTGCAGAGCAATCGATTTGGGTTGCTGTGAGCATAAGGTGCTTCCTTGACGATCGGAGCCCATGTGCCATAGGCATTTCTCCATTATTCAAGGATGTAGATATGGCCGTTCAAATTGATTTGCACGATGGACGTTCTTTCGAATACGAGAATGCCGTGCGTGTGGTGGACGCAAAGCACGAATACGTGCTGTTCGACGAGTCAGGCGAGCGAGTGGGGCTGGTTACCTAATATCGAAGATACCAGCAATCATACCGAGGGCTTTCTTACCGTCAGATTCGTAAAGGCCCTGCAGCATTAGCTGGTCGCTGAGATGATGAAGGCGGAAATGATTGTAGAACGCTTGCCCCAATCTTTGGTGCTGGAACTTACCGCTGTCTACAAGCCTAAGGAACTCCTCGTAGGCCGTTCTCTCAATTTCCAGTGTTATTTTAATTTCCAAGGCATGTCTCGAATGCTGGTGTTTGCTGTCGTGATACTACGAAGCCAAAATTTCCGGCGCAATGCACTCGATCCAGGTGACTGCTTTTGGCCTATAGCAATCAGTCAGGAGCCATCAGAACAGCCAGACTCATTTTGATGGACTCTCCGTTGTGATCGATCACGTATAACTCGCCGCGAACGTTTTCGGCTACGTCCGATGACCCGCGCTCTTCGACCCACTTGGTGAGCTTCATGATGGCGGCTTCAAGTGCGAGCTGGTTCTGGTTGATTTTGAAAAGCAGAGAAGTGAGCAGAGCTGAATCTGGTATGCGGTTTCCTCCGCGGAAGACCCCGGCGTCACCGTATTACATGAAGAGTGTTTTACCTCCGGCAGGACGCCAGAGAAGGGAAGAAAGGCGGAAAGTCTTTTTTAACGCCTCAGTGGCTGCGGCAAAAATCCCAAACCCCAGAAACGACAAAGCCCTGAATAATCAGGGCTTTGTCGGTACAAATATGGCGGAGGCGATGGGATTCGAACTCATGGACCTGTTACAGTCGACGGTTTTCAAGACCGTTGCCTTAAACCACTCGGCCACACCTCCGTTGCGTTGCGGGCGCCATAATACCTGAATGAAACACACTGTCAAACTCTCTGCATGGCTTGTTACAGAGCGTCTGTTATGATCTTTGCGACTGAACGTTTCAAACCAACAGGAGTGTCGCCATGCGCGAACAGGATTACGCAGTTAATAACGGCGTGCAGGCTGAGCAGCTAGAGGTTAGCCGCGTCCTGCGCAACACTTACGGCCTACTGGCTCTCACCCTCGCATTCAGCGGCGTGATGGCTTTTGTTGCCCAGCAGATGCGAGTCGGCTACCCGAATATTTTCGTGGTGCTGATCGGTTTCTACGGGCTGTTCTTCCTTACCAACAAGCTGCGTGATTCCGCGTGGGGCCTGGTGTCGGCGTTTGCCCTGACCGGTTTCATGGGCTTCCTGCTCGGCCCGATCCTCAATCGTTATCTGGGCATGCAGGGCGGCGCTGAAGTGGTCAGCTCCGCGTTCGCGATGACTGCATTGGTGTTCGGTGGTTTGTCGGCCTACGTACTGATCACCCGCAAGGACATGAGCTTCCTCGGTGGTTTCATCACCGCTGGTTTCTTCGTGTTGCTGGGTGCAACGCTGGCAAGCTTCTTCTTCCAGATCAGCGGCCTGCAACTGGCGATCAGCGCAGGTTTCGTACTGTTCTCGTCGGTGTGCATTCTGTTCCAGACCAGCGCCATCATTCAGGGCGGCGAGCGTAACTACATCATGGCGACCATCAGCCTGTATGTATCGATCTACAACCTGTTCATCAGCTTGTTGCAGATCTTCGGCATCATGAGCCGCGACGACTGATCGCAGCTCGGACGTTGATGAAAAACCCGCTTCGGCGGGTTTTTTTTCGCCTGCCAAAAAGCGTAGTGGCCATTTAGAAGCCAAATGATTGGAGAGGGATGGCGCTTTTCTGAAATTGACCTACACCTGTAAGCAAGGAAGAACGGCAAGTGATCGACAGGAGTCGGTGTGCAATATCCCCCGAAAACCCTGCGCCATACCCGTTTCCCTCACATGTCATGCCTGGTCATCCGGTCCGGTTTGACTGTGCCCGCCAATTCATCCCGATCAAGGAGGTGAGCCACCCGAAACCCTGCTCAACCGTGAACCGATCTCGGCGTTCGAACCGAGACCCTGATACCAAAAACAACAAAGGAGGCCCTCCAGGACGGGCGTAAATCCCGGGCCATGGCAGGCGTTGTCCCTATCAAGGAGATCATCGATGAACCAGTCCCAAGGAAAGTTTGCAGCATTGGCCGTCGCGGCCGCTCTGTTCAGTGCCGGCGCTCAGGCCGGTACTTATCCCGATTATGGTTATGCGCCACCTCCCAGCTATACCGGACCCAAGTTCGAGCTGAGCCAGAATTACCCGACCAAGGCGCCGCAAGTGCCGCTGCCGGGCTTCTTCAAGAAGCTGCCGACCAAGCCGGACAACAACTTCGAGACCTGGCGTGCCTACATGGAGGACGTCAAGAATTACTGCCTCGAAGGCAACGTCGAGGTCAATTGGGATGTGCAGAAGAACAAGCTGCGCCAGTGGTATCACATGCCGTGGCAGCATTACGGGCCGCTGGGGCGTGAAGGTATCCATGGTCTGACCAAGGAAGCACAGATCGGGGTCAAGCAACTGGCTCCCACGCAAGTCGCCACCGGGCAGACGTACGCGGTGGGCATCTACAACGACATCGGTTCCTACACCATTGGCCAGGTCTGGAAGGACCCGAATAACCCTGACCCGAGTTACACCTCACAGCCCAACAGTTTCCCTAACGGCACAGTTGTCTGTAAGGCGCTGTTCGCCGATGTCGACCGCAGCACGGTACCGTTTCTGGTCAACCCGGTGCTGTGGCAAGGCTATATCACCGAGACTTTCACCTCTGCCAACCGCAAGTTGAAGGATGTCGCGCTGATTCAAATGGACATTGCCGTGCGTGATACGCGCATGAGCGACACTGGCTGGATTTTCGGCACCTTCCAATACAACGGCGCCAAGACTGGCAAGGCCGGCTGGGACAATCTGGTACCCGTGGGGATCATGTGGGGTAACGATCCGAAGGAAACCGGCAACGATTTCACCAACCCGACGCCAACCGTCACCAAGATCAACAGTGCGCTGCAGCAAACGGCGATCAACGCCGACACCAAAGAGCTGCCACCGACTCACCTGGGTTGGAATGGTCGCTTGAATGGTCCGGTAGACAACCCGAACAGCTCATGTCTGAGTTGCCACGCCACCGGGGAGTCGCCACAAGTGGCAATCATGAATCCGCTGTTCCAGTCCAATCCGCCGCCAGTCGGCTCGCCTGAATGGATGAAGTGGTTCCAGAACATTCCGGCCGGGCATCCGTTCACTGCGGGGACGAAGAGCACGGATTACAGCCTGCAATTGGCCGGCGGTCTGGTGAATTACTTCGAATGGAAATGCGATATGAGCGGTATCTATGCCGATGGCAAGAACGCTTGCAGCAAAGTGCCTAACCTGAAGCTGAAAATGCTCAAGGCTGGCGACGACAATTCGCAACCTCAGCAGAAAGTCATGCGTGACCCAAGCCTGCAACAACTGCTTGAGTAAACCGCAGTAACCTCCGGATGGATGCCGTGCATCCGGAGGTTTTCATCATTCGATAATGATGCTGCCGTCGGCGCCTTGTTTGTAGATGGTGTAGGGCAACAGGAATGTATCGAGAATGCCTGACGCTGCGGCATCAATCAGCAAGCCGGGATTCGCATTCTTGTAATCGAAGGCATCTACGCCGTCTTTCAGCTCTGCGTTGAGCATGCAAAAATCGTAGGTCACGCCGCTGTAGATTCGTGGCACGGCGCCACAGTAAGTCTTGTTATCCTTCAAAGACTGCGCCGCCTTCTGATCACTGAATGCCACGGTCTGTACTGTCCCGCATCCACCAAGCATCAGCACCGCCAACATCAATACCTGAACTTTCATCACCGCGAATCCTTCGCCGGAAAAACCTCAATCTACGCCGAACGTGCAGAAAAAGCACTTAAGCCATTGGTGGCAGTCGGCGCTTGACCGGGGTTTTCTTGACGATGGCCGTGTTGGTTTCGGCCAGGGTATTAAGGCGATCGAGCAGAGTGTCGAGTTGCTCCATCGAACGTACATGCAGACGCGCGATAAAGCAGTCCTCGCCGGTCACCTTGTCGCATTCGGTGAACTCGGGAATCGACTGGATCTGCCGCTCGACTTCCTGCAACTGCCCCGGCAACGGGCGCACCCGAACGATAGCCTGCAATTGATAACCGAAGCACTTCGGATCGATCTCGACGGTGTAACCCTTGAGCACGCCGCGCTCTTCCAGACGACGCAAGCGTTCGGCAACGCTCGGCGAGGACAATCCGCTGATCTGCGCCAAGGCCTTGAGCGAACGGCGTGAATCTTCCATCAAGGCGCTGATCAGGATCTGGTCGATATCGTCGGTCATGGCATCACTCCGGTATTAGGCAATTGTTGAAATCCACCCTCGATAAAAAAGGCAGAATCCGAGTTTAGCCTGCTTTATGCGCTGGAGAAGACCTGCGCCTGCTTGGCATACTTTTGCCATAAACACGGGAGAGTATTGATGGACAACAACCTGCGTCGCGGTTCATTTGAAATGACCGGCGCCATGCTGATTTCCGGGACGATAGGCTGGTTCGTGCTGGTGTCGGGGCAACCGGTAATCGATGTGGTGTTCTGGCGTTGCGTGTTTGGCGCCGGAACCCTGTTGCTGATTTGCGCGGCTTTCGGCTTTCTGCGGCCGGGGATTCTCACCCGAACCACATTCCTGCTGGCCGTTCTCAGCGGGATGGCGATTGTCGGCAACTGGTTGTTGCTGTTCGCCTCGTATTCCCGGGCATCGATAGCCATCGGCACCGCGGTGTACAACGTGCAGCCGTTCATGTTGGTAGGTTTGGCGGCGCTGTTTCTCGGGGAAAAAATCACCTTGCAGAAGCTCTTCTGGCTCGCAGTTTCCTTCATGGGGATGCTGGCAATCGTCAGTGCCCACGGGCAACAGGGCGAGGGCGGCAATGACTATCTGGTGGGCATTGCATTGGCATTGGGTGCGGCGTTTTTGTACGCGATTGCCGCGTTGATCATCAAGCGCCTGACCGGCACGCCACCGCACCTGATTGCGCTGATCCAGGTCTGCACCGGGGTATTGCTGCTCGCACCGTTCGCGCATCTTTCGGCACTGCCGCAGGGCACGAGTGCCTGGGCCAGTTTGCTGACTTTGGGCATTGTTCACACCGGTTTGATGTATGTGCTGTTGTACGGCGCGATCCAGAAATTGCCGACCGCATTGACCGGCGCGCTGTCGTTTATCTACCCGATTGCAGCGATTTTCGTTGACTGGTTCGCCTTCGGCCATCGCTTGGAAACCCTGCAATGGGTTGGCGTGGCGGCGATCCTGTTGGCGGCGGCCGGCATGCAACAAGGTTGGGGATTTAAAGCGCGGCGCCTGGCCGCGCAGTAAGTCTTAAATACTCCAGCGCGGCGCGGTCTTGGCCAGGCGCTGGCGCATTTCGCCGATGTTCGCCGCCAGTTGCAGAGTCAACAAACGATAGCCGTCGAGCGGGCTGTAGACCGGCGCATCAAGGTCGGCGGCCGGCAGTTCCATTTGCCGTTCGAGACGCTGCGATGCGCCCGTCTTCAAGGCGCGAGCCATGCCGATCAACTGCACGCGAATCTGCCGGTGCTCGGCCTTCAACGCTGATTGCAGATGCGCCATGGCTTGTGGATCGCTGGCGTCCGGGCGGGTGTTGGCGAGGATTTCCAGGGTGCTGATGCACATGCGCAGGTTGCGCTGGATCGCATCCAGTTCGGTCATGGAAATCTTCACTTCCTTGGACACCGAAGGCATCAGCGAACGCAGTTGCACCATCACCGCGCTCAAGCGGCTCATCAGCTTCAGATGTTCATCGGCACTGACCGCCTGGCCGCTGATGATCCGCCCGTAAACCGTTGCGCAATCGCGCAAGGCGTCGGCCAGGTTGTAGCGCCACGAATACACCGCGTACAGCGGCAGCGCGAAAGAGAAGGCCAGGGCCAGGGCAATACCGATGAGGATATCGACCCCGCGCCACAGCCCGTCAGTGATTGGATTGTCGCCGTGCCCAGCGACAATAAAGACAGTAATAGCCGAGAGCAGGGCAGTGTAGCCACCCTTACCGATGGCGTGATAAGAGAAAAAACCGCAGACCACGGCCATGGCGAAATAGGTCAGCCACGGCATGCCGAGCCACGCCTGTTGCGCCACCAGCAGCAGACCGACGCCGGCACCGATCAAGGTACCGGTAGCGCGTTCGGCAGCTTTTTTGCCGATGTTGCCGTGATGCTGCAAGCCGCCGATCACCACCAGCATGGTCACCGACGCCCACTCACCGTGGGGCAGGTTGATGCCGGTAGTCAGCAGGATCGTCGCCAGCAACCCCAACGCCACCCGCACCGCGTGGATCAATCGGGCGTGCCGGTAGCGCCGATACGGGTCCAGTAAAGGACGCGATATTCGGCGCAGCAGCGGTGGCAGTCGGTGGGTGCTGAATGTACTCAGAGCACGGTCCTCGTCAGAAGCGTTTTAGAAAATATAGTCGGTAGTCAGGAAGCTCGAATCGCGTCCGCGAATAATCTCGCTGATCAGATCCTTGTTGCTGTCCTGGAACTTGGTCGCCACCAGCGTACGGATCGAGAAAACCCGCAACGCATCGTGTACCGACAGCGTGCCCTCGGCGGAGTTCTTCCGGCCATTGAACGGGTAAGTGTCCGGCCCGCGCTGGCACTGAGCATTGAGGTTGATCCGTCCGACCTGATTGGCGAAGGTATCGACCAGGCGGCCAACCGCCACCGGATTGGTGCCGAAGATGCTCAACTGCTGGCCGAAGTCGGACTCCAGCACATAGTCGATCACCGTATCGAGATGACGGTAAGGCACGATCGGCACCACCGGACCAAACTGCTCTTCGTTGTACACGCGCATCTGCGGCGTCACCGGGTAAAGCACCGCCGGATAGAAGAACGATTCCCGCGATTCGCCGCCATTCGGGTTGACCACCTCGGCACCTTTGCTGCGCGCATCCTCAAGCAAACCGTGCAGGTAATCGACCTTGCCGGCCTCTGGCAAAGGCGTCAGCGATACACCGCTGTCCCACGGCATGCCCGGTTTCAGCGTAGCCAGTTTGGTGTTGAATTTTTCGATGAAGGCATCCACCACGTCCTCATGGACGAAGAGGATTTTCAGCGCGGTGCAGCGCTGGCCGTTGAACGACAGCGAGCCGGTGACCGCCTCATTGACGGCGTTATCCAGATCGACTTCCGGCAACACGATGCCCGGGTTTTTTGCGTCCAGACCCAGCGCAGCACGCAAACGGTGTGGTTTCGGGTGCAGTTTTTTCAGGTCACTGGCGGCCTTGTTGGTGCCGATGAAGGCGAAGATGTCGATCTTGCCGCTGGCCATCAGCGCACTGACGGTCTCGCGGCCGCTGCCATAAATGACGTTGATCACGCCGGTCGGGAAGCTGTCGCGGAACGCTTCGAGCAGCGGACGAATCAGCAACACGCCAAGTTTCGCCGGTTTGAACACCACGGTGTTGCCCATGATCAGCGCCGGGATCAGCGTGGTGAAGGTTTCGTTCAGCGGATAGTTGTAAGGCCCCATGCACAGTGCGACGCCGAGCGGCACGCGACGGATCTGGCCGAGCGTGTCCTGTTCCAGCTCGAAACGGCTGGAGCGGCGGTCAAGTTCCTTGAGTGCATTGATGGTGTCGACGATGTAGTCGCAGGTGCGGTCGAACTCTTTTTCCGAGTCCTTGAGGTTCTTGCCGATTTCCCACATCAGCAATTTCACCACGGCGTCGCGCTGTTGGCGCATGCGCCCGAGGAAGGCTTCGACATGCTGGATGCGTTCGGCCACGCGCATGGTCGGCCACAGGCCCTGACCTCGGTCATAGGCGCGGACAGCGGCGTCGAGTGCAGTGAGTGCGGTGTCGGCATCAAGCAGTGGCGTGCTGCCGAGGATTACCTGTTCATCACCGTTTTCGCCGTGGATGTAGACCGGGCTGCGCACAGTGGCGAGCGGGCCGTCCCAGCGGCGCAATTCGCCATCGACCAGATATTCGCGCTGCTCGACCTGACCGTCGAGGCGGTATTTTTCCGGGATGTCGCTGGCTGTAGGGAACAGATTGCCAAGGATATTTGCTGTGGTCATGTCGCTACCCCGTGTTTGATGTCGGCGTGCAGATTGGAAAAGTCTGTACAGGTTATACGCCTGAATGCGCCGAAATTTAAACCCGCAAATGTCAGGCAAATGTCACTCAGAAGTGCGGAACAGAGCTGGAAGGTGCACACAAAACCCATTGTGGGAGCGGGCTTGCCCGCGAAGGCGTCGCCTCAGTCAATAAATCCGGCAACTGACCTACCGCTATCGCTGGCAGGCCAGCTCCCACAGGATTCTGGGTTGCTTACCGATTTGTGCCCCACCGCAGACATTGTGGGAGCGGGCTTGCCCGCGAAGGCGTCGTCTCAATCGATACATCTGGCGCCTGACCCACCGCTATCGCTGGCAGGCCAGCTCCCACAGGATTTTGTGGTTGCTTACAGATTTGTGCCTCACCGCAGACACTGTGGGAGCGGGCTTGCCCGCGAAGGCGTAGCCTCAGTCAATAAATCCGGCAACTGACCTACCGCCATCGCTGGCAGGCCAGCTCCCACAGGATTCTGGGTTGCTTACAGATTTGTGCCTCACCGCAGACACTGTGGGAGCGGGCTTGCCCGCGAAGGCGTAGCCTCAGTCAATAAATCCGGCAACTGACCTACCGCCATCGCTGGCAGGCCAGCTCCCACAGGATTCTGGGTTGCTTACCGATTTGTGCCTCACCGCAGACACTGTGGGAGCGGGCCTGTCCGCGAAGGCGTCGTCTCAATCGATACATCTGGCGCCTGACCCACCGCTATCGCTGGCAGGCCAGCTCCCACAGGATTCTGGGTTGCTTACAGATTTGTGTCCCACCGCAGACACTGTGGGAGCGGGCTTGCCCGCGAAGGCGTCGTCTCAGTCGATACATCCGGTGCCTGTCACTCCGCTATCGCTGGCAGGCCAGCTCCCACAGGATTCTGGGTTGCTTACCGATTTGTGCCTCACCGCAGACACTGTGGGAGCGGGCTTGCCCGCGAAGGCGTCGTCTCAGTCGATACATCCGGTGCCTGTCACTCCGCTATCGCTGGCAGGCCAGCTCCCACAGGATTCTGGGTTGCTTACCGATTTGTGCCTCACCGCAGACACTGTGGGAGCGGGCTTGCCCGCGAAGGCGTCGTCTCAGTCGATACATCTGGCGCCTGACCCACCGCTATCGCTGGCAGGCCAGCTCCCACAGGATTTTGTGGTTGCTTACAGATTTGTGCCTCACCGCAGACACTGTGGGAGCGGGCTTGCCCGCGAAGGCGTCGTCTCAGTCGATACATCTGGTGCCTGACCCACCGCTATCGCTGGCAGGCCAGCTCCCACAGGATTCTGGGTTGCTTACCGATTTGTGCCTCACCGCAGACACTGTGGGAGCGGGCTTGCCCGCGAAGGCGTCGTCTCAGTCGATACATCTGGTGCCTGTCACTCCGCTATCGCTGGCAGGCCAGCTCCCACAGGATTCTGGTTGCTTACCGATTTGTGCCTCACCGCAGACACTGTGGGAGCGGGCTTGCCCGCGAAGGCGTCGTCTCAGTCGATACATCTGGTGCCTGACCCACCGCTATCGCTGGCAAGCCAGCTCCCACAGGATTTTGTGGTTGCTTGCCGATTTGTGCCTCACCGCAGACACTGTGGGAGCGGGCTTGCCCGCGAATGCGTCGTCTCAGTCGATACATCTGGCGTCTGACCCACCGCTATCGCTGGCAAGCCAGCTCCCACAGGATTTTGTGGTTGCTTACAGATTTGTGCCTCACCGCGGACACTGTGGGAGCGGGCTTGCCCGCGAAGGCGTCGTCTCAGTCGATACATCTGGTGCCTGTCACTCCGCTATCGCTGGCAAGCCAGCTCCCACAGGATTTTGTGGTTGCTTACAGATTTGTGTCCCACCGCAGACACTGTGGGAGCGGGCTTGCCCGCGAAGGCGTCGTCTCAGTCGATACATCTGGTGCCTGACCCACCGCTATCGCTGGCAAGCCAGCTCCCACAGGATTTTGGGTTGCATACAGATTTGTGCCCCACCGCAGACACTGTGGGAGCGGGCTTGCCCGCGAAGGCGTCGTCTCAGTCGATACATCTGGTGCCTGTCACTCCGATATCGCTGGCAGGCCAGCTCCCACAGGTTTTGCGGTGTGACAGGTTTTTTAACTGTCCCCGGTTGCCCCCCTCACTGTCCCGCAATGCCCTCAAGCCTCCGGCGCCGCTGCCTTACTGTGTGATCACAACAATAAGCGGCATCCCACGCGAGGATTGTTATGCGGGCCATCCGAATCTCTTTACTGCTGGCACTGGCCATGGCGTTGCCCGGTTGTGGCGACAAAGCCAAACCGGCGGCCACCAACAACATCGCCAGCCATGCCGTTCCTCAAGACCCGGCACTGGCGCAGATCTATGCCAACAGTTGCCAGCTCTGCCACGCCAATCCCGCTGCCAACGCACCGCTGACCGGTGACCGCAAGGCCTGGGAGCCGCGCATCCAGCAGGGCACCGACACGCTGCTCGACCACGCCATCAACGGCTACAACGGCATGCCGCCGATGGGCCAGTGCGTGGAGTGCTCCGAAGAGCAATTCCTGCAACTGATCAGCTTCATGGCCGACCAACCCCTCCCACAATAAAAACAACAGGTGCTTGCATGACGATGGATCTGACACGGCGTCAGTTGTTGCAACGGGCCAGTATCGTCGGCGCATTCAGCGCGCTGGCGAGTAACCCGGCGTTGGGCCAATTGATGCGAGCGCCTCGGCTGATTCCGTGGCGCAACTGGTCGGGCGCGCAGAGTTGCCTGCCAGCGGCGCGGTTGGCGCCGAAGAACCTCGATGAATTGACCCAGGTTATCCGCCAGGCCGGAGGCAAGGTGCGTCCGGTCGGTTCCGCGCATTCCTTCAGCGCATTGGTGCCCACCGACGGCACGCTGCTGTCGCTGAGCTATTTCACCGGGCTGCTCGACCACGACCCGAAAACCCTGCAAGCCGAATTCGCTGCAGGCACGCCGATGTCGCGGATGGGTGTACCGCTGAAAGACGTCGGTCAGGCCCTGCAGAACATGGCCGACATCGATTACCAGACTCTCGCCGGGGCGATCTCGACTTCGACCCATGGCACCGGCAAAACCTTCCAGTCCTATTCCGCCCACGTCTGCGGCATGCAATTGGTAACCGCCAGCGGCGAAGTGCTGGACTGCGACAGCCAGCGCCATCCAGAAGTGTTCAACGCTGCTCGGGTTTCCCTCGGCGCTCTCGGTGTCGCGACCAAAATCCGTCTGCAAAACCGCCCGGCCTATCGCCTGCGCGAACGCCAGTGGATCGCCAAGACCGAAGAACTGCTGGAAGACATCGACAAAAACACCCGCGAAAACCAGCACTGGGAAATGCTCGTCGTCACCCATTCCGACTACGCCTTGTCCATCGCCCTCAACGAAACCGTGGACCCGGCCACACCACCGATTCCCCCTGAAGAGGAGGGCGGTAACGAGTTCGTGACCCTGATCGAAAAGATCGACAAGTACGGCAGCGATTTCCCTGACCTGCGCAGCTCATTGCTCAACAGCCTGCGCCATCTGGCGAATTTCGATGACCGCGTCGGCGACTCCTTCGACATCTACGCCAACGTACGCACCGTGCGCTTCAACGAGATGGAATATTCGGTGCCGGCGGAACACGGCCCGGCGTGCCTGCGTGAAATTCTCAAACTGATCCGCGACAAGGATCTGCGCACCTGGTTTCCCATCGAGTACCGCTACGTCAAGGCTGACGATATTCCGCTGAGCATGTTCGAGGGCCGCGATACCTGTTCGATCTCGGTGCATCAGCATTACCAGATGGATCACCACAATTTCTTCGCCGCCGTCGAACCAATCTTCTGGAAGTACAACGGCCGGCCGCACTGGGGCAAGTTGCACACTCTGAATGCGAAAAATCTACAACCGCTGTATCCGCGCTGGCGCGAATTTGTCGATGTGCGCCAGGCACTCGACCCCAGCGGCAAGTTTTTGAATGCGCACCTGACATCGATTCTGGGAGTGAGCTGATGGCGGTCAATCGACGCAATTTCATGCTGGGCACATTGGGTGTAGGAGTCTTGCTGGCGGGGGTTGGCGCCTGGCTGCGACCGGGTGATCGAGGTGGGCCGTACAGTGATTATTTTCGCGCGCTGAATGGTGAACTGAAGGAGCACGGGCCGATGCGCCCAGTGCTGCTGATCGATCTGGATCGACTCGATCACAACATCGACGTGGTGGTGCAGTCGGTCAAACGCAGCGGCAAGCACCTGCGGCTGGTGGAGAAGTCCCTGCCGGCGCCGGAGCTGCTCAGCTACATCGGCCAGCGTGCCGGGACACAGCGCTTGATGTCGTTTCATCAGCCGTTTCTCAATCACGATGCGCAGGTGTATCCGCAGTCCGATATCTTGCTCGGCAAGCCGCTGCCAGTGCGTTCCGCCGAGTTGTTCTATCAAACCCACAAAGGCCCGTTCGATCCGGCGAAACAGCTGCAATGGCTGCTCGACGGTCCCGAGCGTTTGCAGCAATACCTCGCGCTGGCTCAAGGGCTGAATACGCGGATGCGGGTCAACATCGAGCTGGATGTCGGCCTGCATCGCGGTGGCGTCAGTGATTTACAGGTGCTGGGGCAGATGCTCACGCTGATCAGCGCCAACCCGCAGCATCTGGAGTTCGCCGGGTTCATGGGTTACGACCCGTTCGTGGGCATGGGCGTGCCGGGGATTCTCGGTTCGCCCGAAGAGATGTTCGGCAAAGTGATGGTGATTTATCAGCGCTGCGTCGATTTTACCCGGCAGCAGTTTCCGGGTTTGTGGCACGAAGGCTTGTGCCTGAACACGGCGGGTAGCCCGAGCTATCGCATGCATGAAAACGAAAAACTGAGCACGGAAGTTTCGGTGGGCACGGCGATGCTCAAGCCAACTCACTATGATCTGCCGTCGCTGGTCGATCACGTGCCCGCGACTTACATCGCTACCCCGGTATTGAAGAGCACGGGCGCGGTGAATATCCCGGCGCTGGATGACAAGTCGAAATTGTTCTCGTGGTGGGACACCAATCAGCGCCAAACCTTTTTCATCTACGGCGGCAACTGGATGGCCGAGTTCGAATCGCCGCCGGGGTTGCAGAGCAACGTGGTGTATGGCCGCAGCTCGAATCAGGAAATGGTCAACGGCTCGAATGCAGTCGGCCTGACCATCGAAGACCAGGTCTTCCTGCGCCCGACCCAGACCGAAGCGGTACTCCTGCAATTCGGCGACCTGCTGGCCGTGCGCGGCGGCAAAATCGTCGACACCTGGCCGGTTTACACCTGAAAACGAATTCCACCCAAACACCACGCCCCTTGTGGGAGCTGGCTTGCCAGCGATAGCGATCTGTCAGCGAAGTAAAAAGATGCTGACCTGACGCCATCGCTGGCAAGCCAGCTCCCACAGGGATTGTGGTGCATTCCAGATCCCATCCACAAACTTCAGTAATGAAGCTTTTGTGACAAAAGTTCGGTAGCACATCGCCAGTCCGGTCATGCCTATGTAACGCGCTTGAGGGGCCTTTCGGGGCGCTTTTCACAAGCCGAGGCGGGACGCCGGGAGTGAGGCAATGGGGACTATGGAACGCTACTCGAAAGTGGGCATGCAGGAACTCGATCAGCGCCTGTCGAAGATCGTCGAGGCCGCGCGCAAGAAGCCGGTTTCGGTCTATCGCTATGGCGCGCCGTGGGTGTGGATCGTCTCGCAGGACGATTGGCAAGGCGCCTTGAAAGAGGTCTCCAGCTACATTCCGCCGGGCCACTCTCTGGTATTGCTGCGCCCGCAGATCGACGACTTGCTCGACGACCACCGCGACCTCCTGCATGACCTCAATGCCGAGCCCGGCATGCTGATCCCTGCGCAAACGGTGATGCACATCCTGCTGTTGCAGCTTCTGTATTCGGTGCCCAGCGAGCAGCAACTGTTTGAACAGCTCAATTACAACCTGCTGTTCCGCTGGTTCGTCGGCCTGGGCCTGAACCAGAAAGTCTGGAGTTACAACGTCCTCAGTCGTGACATCGCCACGCTGCTGAATAACCCGCAGGCGGTGCAGCTGATTCAAAAAATCATCGGCGAAGTGTTCTGCGGTGCCTTGCTGCAAATGCCCGAGTTCTCCTTGAACTTCGCGTTGCTGCACACCTGGCTGGGCAAGCACGCCGGCTGCCTCGAAAACCAACCATCGACAGCCAGCAATTGACGCAAAAAAACCGGCGCCGTGCGCCAACAGGTCATCGCGAATTCAGGGGGTAGTGTGGAGCATATTTTCACGTCACGGCTGGCGCTGTGGGGCTGGCTGCTGGTGACGGCGGGCGCGCAGCCGGCATTGGCCGAAGAGGCCGAAACCGCAGCAGCGCAGCGTCTGGTGGACGTCAACGAATACTTCGTGCGCGGTAACACCGTGCTCGATGCGCGCGCCATTGAAGAGGCGGTGTACCCGTTTCTCGGCCCGCAAAAAGGCATGAACGATATCGAAGGCGCGCGAGACGCCTTGCAGAAGGTCTATCAGGCACGCGGCTATCAATCGGTGTTCGTCGAGTTGCCGGAGCAAGCGGTCGCCGACGGCATCGTCTACCTGCAAGTCAGCGAAACCAAGGTCGGCCGGGTGCGCGTGGTTGGCGCCAAACACTATTCGCCGCTGGACATCCGCGACGAGGTCCCGGCATTGAAGGAAGGCGAGGTGCCGGACTTCGCCAAGGTTCAGGGTGAACTGGCGCAACTGAACAAAACGCCGGGCCGCCAAGTCATGCCGCTGGTTCGCGAAGGTCAACGCCCCGGCACCATGGACGTCGATTTGCAGGTCGAAGACCAGAATCCGTGGACTGCCAGCGTCGGCCTCAACAACGATTACAGCGCCGACACCGAAAAGCTGCGCGCCGTCACCAGCCTTGGCTACAACAACCTTTGGCAGCTCGGTCATAGCGTCAACCTGACCTTCTTTACCGCGCCGCAAGACACCGACAACGCCAAGGTCTGGTCGGGTTCCTACACTGCGCCGCTGACTGATCGCTGGAGCGTGCAGTTCTCCGGTTACCAGTCCGACAGCAACGTCGCGACCATTGGTGGCAGCAATGTGTTGGGCAAGGGCCACTCGTACGGGGTCTCGGCTATTTACACAATTCCGTCAAGCGGCAACTGGTCGAACTCGCTGTCGGCAGGCATCGACTTCAAGGACTTCGACGAACGCCTGACCCTGTCCGGCGAGAGCGACAAAGTCCCGCTCAAGTACGCGCCGTTCACCTTCGCCTACAACGGCTTTCGCTACAGCGAAAAGAGCCAGCTCGGCCTCGGCCTGAGTCTGGTCGCTGCAACGCGCAGCATCTTCGGTTACGGCAGTTCCGACGAAGACTTCGACTACAAACGCTACCGCGCCAACCCGAGTTTCGCCGTGCTCAAGGGCGACACCAATTACACCTGGACCTTCGACAGCGACTGGCAGAGCGCGAGCAAAGCCGCGTTCCAACTGGCGTCCGGGCCACTGGTTTCCAACGAACAGTTTTCTGCCGGCGGCGCGACTTCGGTACGCGGCTATCTGGCAGCCGAACGCACCGGCGATGACGGCGTGCTGCTGAGTCAGGAAGTGCGCACGCCGTCGCTGGCCAAGTACGCCGGCAGCTGGATGCAGGACTGGCGGTTCTACGCCTTTGCCGAAGGCGCGCAACTGTATCTGCGCGACGAACTGCCGGATCAGGACGCCAATTACGCCTTGGCCAGTGTTGGCCTCGGCACCCGCGCCAGCCTGAGCAAATGGCTGTCCGGCAGTCTCGACTGGGGCTACCCGCTACTCGAAGGGCCGAACACCTCGAAGCAGGAATCGCGCCTGCACTTCAACCTTCAAGCCACTTTTTAAAGGAGCACGTACATGCAGCGCCTCTTCCTTTCGTTGTTGATCTGCCTGGGCTTCGTGCTCCCGGCCACGGCTCAGGCCTGGTGGCAGGACGACTGGCATTACCGCAAACAGATCGCCGTCGACACCACGCCACAAGGCGCCGGGATCAATCAACCCCTGGGCCGCACCGCATTGCTGATGCGCCTGCACACTGGCAACTTCACCTTTGATGGTGTGAAAGAGGACGGCGCGGACCTGCGCTTCGTCGCCGCCGATGACAAAACCGTGCTCAACCATCAGATCGAAAGCTTCGATGCGCTGATGGGCATGGCGCTGATCTGGGTCGATGTGCCGAATGTCGAGGGCGGCCAGCGTCAAGACATCTGGATGTATTACGGCAACCAGAAAGCCCCGGCGACCGGCAACGGCCAACTGACGTTCGACCCGAATTACACCGCGCTGTATCACTTCGACGGCGCCACCGGCACTCCGGCCAAAGACACCACCGCCTATGGCAACACCGCGCAAAGTGCGACCGGCGCGGCGATTGAAGGTGTGGTCGGCAAAGCCTTGCAGTTCAGCGGTCAGCCGTTGCTGCTGCCCGCCAGCCCTTCGTTGCAACACAACGCTGGCAGCGCGTTCACCTTCAGTGCCTGGCTACGACTGGATCAGGCCAATGGCGAGCAACTGATTCTGGCCCGCCGCGAAGGCGCCAACAGCTTGCTGGTCGGCGTCAATCAAGGCGTACCGTTCGTGGAAATCGACGGCCAGCGCGCTGTCGCCACCCAACCGTTGAATCCCGGGCAATGGCAGCATCTGGCACTGACCGCCGAAGGCACCAAGGTCACGCTGTATGTCGCCGGTCGCGAAAGCGCCACGTTGGCGGTAGCCATGCCGGCGTTCAACTCGGTCATGGCGATTGGCGCCGACCTGCACGAAAGCCCGTTCCAGCCGTTTGCCGGCGCCATCGACGAACTGCGCCTGTCGAAAGTCGCACGTCCGGCACCGCTGTTGCTGGCCGACGCCACTTCGCAGGGCGCCGAATCGAAACTGGTGGCTTACGGCGTCGATGAGGAACAGTCCGGTTACGGTTTCGGCAGTCTCGGTTTCCTGCTTAACGCAGTGCCGGTGGATGCCTGGGTGATCATCGCGGTGCTGGTGCTGATGATGTTCCAGTCGTGGGTCATCATGCTGCGCAAGAACCGCACGCTCAGTCGTGTCAGCAAGGCCAACGAAGACTTCCGCGTGCAGTTCGCCAAGGTTGGCACACGCCTGGAAATGTTCGCCGACGACACCCAACTCGCTCAGCGTTTGCAGTATTCGCCGCTGTGGCGCCTGTATTCGGTGGCGGTGAAAGAAATCCGCACTCGCCGCGAGCAGGGCGCCGACACCTCTTCGGTTTCCGCCGCGACCATCGAAGCCATCCGCTGCTCGATGGACGGCGTGCGTACCCGGGAAAACCAGCAACTCAGTTCGAAACTCTCGACCCTGTCCAACGCAATCGCGGGTGGCCCGTACATCGGCCTGCTCGGCACCGTGCTGGGGATCATGGTGGTGTTTTTGGGCACCGCGATGGCCGGTGACGTCAACATCAATGCGATCGCCCCGGGCATGGCCGCCGCGTTGCTCGCCACCGCCATGGGCCTGTTCGTCGCGATCCCGGCGCTGTTTGGCTACAACCGCCTGATCACCCGCAACAAGGAAGTCAGCGCCGACATGCGCGTGTTCGTCGACGAGTTCATCACCCGTCTGGCGGAGATGCACGGCGAGAGCCAGTTCAGTGAGTCGTCGCACCAGCGCGGCCACCATGCCAACCACTCCGTACCGGCCTGAGGAGCACTGACATGGCGTCCGTAAATACCTCACACGACGATGACGAAGATGCAGCGGTGGACAGCATCAACATCACGCCACTGGTGGACGTGCTGATGGTGGTGCTGGTGATGTTCATCCTCACTGCCACCGCGCAGGTCTCCGGCATCCAGATCAACCTGCCCAAGGCCAGCGCTTCGGTGTCGTTGTCCGAGGCCAAGACCAAGGCGATTTCGGTCAATGACGGCGGCCAGGTGTTCCTCGATGCCTACCCGGTGACGCTTGCCGAGCTTGAAGAACGCCTGCGCATCGAGAAAGCGCAGAGCCCGGATTTCCCGGTGATCGTGCGCGGTGATGCGACGGTGCAGTACCAGAAAGTGATTGAGGTGCTGGATCTGTTGCGCCGGCTCGAACTGTCTCAAGTCGGTCTGGTGACCGGCAAACCGACGCAGGGCTGACCATGACTGCACAACTTCCAGTCGAGCCATTGCCAGTCAAACAGTCACCGCTGCGCTTTGTGAAGTGGGGCGCCGGATTGCTGATCGGCGCGCTCGCGGCCTGGTTTCTGTGGCAGTGGGCCAACGACATGAGCGGCGTGCGCCGTGAAGCGCCGAAGGTGCCGACGATCATTCCGTTGCCGCCACCGCCACCTCCGCCGCCGGAAAAACCGCCAGAGCCGGAAACCCCGGTCGAAGAAAAAATCGTCGAACCGGAACCAACGCCTGAGCCGCAAGAGGTCAAGCCTGAAGAAGAAGCGCCGCCATCCCCGGCGGACGACCTGGCCAACCCGATGCAAATGGACGGCGACGCCCAGAGCGGCAACGACGCTTTCAACATCGGCGCGGGCAAGGGCGGCGGCATGGCCGGTGCCGGAGGCGGGCGCTTGGGTACCGGCACTTACAGCCAGTTTCTTGCGTTCACCTTCCAGCGCTTGCTGCGGGAGAACCCCGAGCTGCGCAACCTGGCGTTTTCGCTACAGGCCGATGTGTGGCTGAGCAGTGTCGGCGAGATCACCCGTGTCGAGTTGATCAAGTCCAGCGGCAATCCCGAGATCGATACCCAGGTGCTGGCCGCGTTGCGCGCTGCGCCGCATTTAAGCGAACGGCCTCCGGCCTCCATGACTTTGCCTGTGCGCCTGTCCCTGCAAGGGCGGCGTCCGGGTTAACCGAATTTTTCAGATTTTGCCAAAAGGAGTTGTGTGCAGATGATTTCCAACGTGAATCGATTGTCCCTGGCGGTCGGCATGGTCATCGCGACCTTGGTCGGTCAGGCCGCGGCAGCGCCTGCGCCCTCGGAGAACGCCACGATCAATCTGATCCGCTTGCTGGTCGAGCAGGGCATTTTGAAACAGGACAAGGCCGACGCGCTGATCGCTCAGGCGCAGAACGAAGCGGCCCAAGCCAAACAGGCCGCCGCGTCTACCGCCGTCGCGGCCGGGCCGGTCACGGCGCCGGGGGATGTGCGCGTGCAGTACGTGCCGACAGCAGTTCGCGACCAGATTCGCGATCAAGTCAAAGCCGAAGTCATGGCCACCGCCAAGCAGGAAAACTGGGCAGCGCCCAACACCTTTCCGGACTGGATTTCGCGCATCAGCTTCGACGGCGACATTCGCCTGCGTGACGAATCGCGTTACTACTCGGACAGCAACAGCAACGAGATCGTCGACTTCGCCAAGCTCAACAACAATGGCCCGTACGACGTTAACCCCAACAGCAGCACCAGCCTGCCGCCGTTGCTCAACACCCGCGAAGACCGCACCAATCTGTTCCGCCTGCGCGCTCGCCTGGGCATGAAAGCGGAAATCGCGCCTGAATGGACCGCCGGCATTCGCATCGGCACCGGTTCCGACAACAACCCGGTGTCGACCACGCAGAACCTCGGTGGCGGCTTCGCCAAGAAAGACATCTGGCTCGATCAGGGTTATCTGAACTGGAAACCGACGGATGAGCTGACCTTGACCGGTGGCCGCTTCGCCAACCCGTTCATGTCCACCGACATGCTCTATTCCAACGACCTGAACTTCGACGGTGTGGCGGCGATTTTCGACCACAAACTCAACCGTGATTGGGGCGTGTTCGGTACGGTCGGCGCATTCCCGGTGGATTACACCAACGACACTGCCAGCAGCAACGGCTTCGACAAAGAAGAAAGCGACAACAAGTGGCTGTACGGAGCGCAGATCGGCGCCAAGTGGGCGATCAACAGCAACAACCGCTTGAAGGGTGCATTGGCCTATTACCGTTTCGACGACATTCAGGGCCAGCGCTCCAGCCCTTGCGAGCCGTGGGCCGGAGCACCGGGTTGCGACAGCGATGGCTCGCGCGTGGCATTCATGCAGAAGGGCAACAGCGTGTTCCTGCTGCGCGACATCACGCCGAACCCGCTCAACCCGACGACCACGCCGCAGCCGCAATTCGTCGGCCTCGCCTCGGAATTCAATCTGCTGGACCTGAACCTGGTGTGGGACGCCGATCTGCCGGAAGACTTCAAGCTGCGCAGTCAGGGTAACTACATCCACAACCTGGGTTACGACGAAGGCGACATGCGCAAACGCTCCGAGGGCCAGCTCGTCAACAACCTCGACAGCAACGGCAATATCGAAAGCGGCGCCAACGCGTGGATGGTCCAGTTCACGCTCGGCAACGCGCTGGAACTCAAGCGCAAGGGCGACTGGAATATGTTCGCCGGCTACAAATACATCCAGCCGGATGCCTTGCCGGACGGCTTCAACGACTCCTCGTTCCACCTCGGCGGCACCAACGCCAAGGGCTATTTCCTCGGCGGCAATTACGGTCTGGCGAAGAACGTTTACGCGACCGGTCGCTGGATGAGCACCGAAGCGGTGTACGGTGCGCCATTCGACATCGATGTCTTGCAGCTTGAGATCAACACGCGCTTCTAAGGCGCCGGGAGAGGCTTATGAAAACGCGTTTTGTCTTGCTGGGACTCGGGATGTTGATCGCCACCGGGGCGAGCGCAGAAGGCATGGAAGAGCGCCTGCGCACCCAGCTGCGCAGCACCACGCAACAGTTGCAGGCCCTGCAAAGTCAGCAGGCTCAGGCCAGCGCCGCGCAACTGGCGGCGCAGAACGAGGCCAAGGCTGCGCAGGCGCAAATCAAGCAATTGACCACCGAACTGGCCAGGGTCAAAGGTACCGCCGAGCAACTGGCCGGTCAGCAGCAAAGCCTGCACAGCCAGGCTCAGGCGCAAGTCGCGGCCAGCAACGAGCAGACCGGCAAGTTCAAAAAGGCCTATGACGAGCTGTTGGTGATGGCCCGTGCCAAAGAGGCAGAACGGTCTAAGCTTCAGGCGCAATTGGCTGAACGTGACACACAAGTGCAGCAATGTTCAGTCAAGAATCAGCAGATGTACGGCGTCGCCAAAGAGATTCTCACCGCCTACGAAAACATCGATGTGGCCGAGGTGATGAAAATCCGCCAGCCCTTCGCGGGCAGCGCCCGGGTCAAGTTCGACGAACTGGCCCAGGGTTTTGGCGACGACCTCTACAAGACCCAATTTGATGCGCCACAAGCGGCGCTCGCACACTGATGAACAAGGAAGAAGTCATGACTCAATTGATCAGCCACGTTTCCCCGCAATCCCTGACCGAAGTCCTGCAAGCGGCCGGTTATCGCGTCAATCAGACCGAGCAGAACGGCATCGTGCAGTTGCTCAGTGCCAGTCAGGGCATTGGTTACGCCGTGCGTTTCGGCAATCCGGCGGTGGAGCAGGGCAGCTACGTTGATTTCACGTTCAGTTGCGCGCTGCGGGTGCAGGGCGAGTTGCCTGAAGGTGTCGCCGAGCGCTGGAATGCTTCGCGACGTTTCGCGCGTCTGTCGTTGCAGGGCGAGTTTCTGGTGATGGAAATGGATGTGGTGGTTGCGGCCGGTGTCAGCAATGACCACCTGCGCGGCAACCTCGAATTGTGGGATCGCCTGTTGCAGGAATTCATCGTCTATCTGCGCGACTTCGCCCAGAACGGCGCGGCGGCACAAACGGCCAAAGTCGCCGTGACCGAGCAAGAGGAAGTCGCGCTGTGAAAAAGCCTGCCATGGTGATCAGCGCTGCTGCTGTAGCGCTGTTGGTGGTGGCCGTGGCGCTGGTGGTGCGACCGGGTAATGACCCGGTCGCCGCCCAGCAATCGTCGTCGGTGGCGACGATTGCTACGGGGCCTGCGGTGGCGCGGTTGGGTAATCAGCAGGTTTCGCCTGAGGAGTTGCAGGCATTGCTGGCGACGGTGCCGGAGCAGACCCGCGAGCAACTGCGCGGTAATCGTGAGGCACTGGAGCGCTGGATTCGTGCACGTCTGGCGGAGAAAGCGGTGCTCGAGCAGGCCGACGCGCAAGGTTGGGCGCAGCGCCCGGAGGTGCTGCGTCAAACCCGTGCGGCGACCGAGCAGATAGTCTTCCGTGATTATTTGCAGTCGGTCAGTCAGGTGCCAGTGGACTATCCGAGTGCGGCCGATTTGCAGCAGGCGTATGACGCCGGTAAAGCCAACTGGGTGACGCCGGCACTGTATCGGGTCAGCCAGATTTTCTTGGCGGTGCCGGATGCACAAAGTCTGGAAGCCGTGCGCAAACAAGCGACCGAGCTGAGCAAAAAAGCGCAGGCGGCGCCGGGGGAGTTTGCCGCATTGGCGACCCAGTATTCGCAGGATCGCATGACCGCCGAGCGTGGCGGCGATAGCGGTCTGCAACCGTTGCAGCAATTGGTGCCGCAAGTGCGTGGCGCGGTGGCGCGGCTGAAGGTCGGCGCGGTTTCGGAGCCTCTGCAAAGTCCTGCCGGGTTTCATGTGATCAAACTGACCGAGCAACAACCGGCGCGTACGGCGACCCTCGATGAATTGCGCGATCAGTTGACGCAAGCCTTGCGTGCCCAGCGTCAGGAACAGATTGCCCAGGCGTATCTGGACGGCATGCTCACTACCGCAACGCTGAGCATTGACGGTGCCGAGCTGAACAAGGCCCTCGAGATCAATAAATAACCCTGTGGGAGCTGGCTTGCCAGCGATAGCGGAGTGTCAGGCAACAGATAGGTTGAAAGTGACTGCCTCATCGCTGGCAAGCCAACTCTCACAGGTTTTGCATTGGGTTCAGAAGATTTTCAAAGTGCTGGAAGCCACCAAACAACAAAGATCGACAGGGAGTCATCGATGTCATTCACCGAACCCGCAGGACGACCGGGCAATCCCGATTACCGCTGGCCGCAAGACAAGCCCGAACCCTGGCTGGCGCAGGCCGTCGCACTCGACGATGAGGTGGCGCAATATTTTCTGGTCAGTGCCCGTTGTGGCTGTTTCATGCAGGCCGCGCGCAGCCTCAATGTGCGTTCGACCTTGCTGCGCAAACAACTGGCGCTGCTGGAGCAACAGCTGGAGCATGCGCTGTTCAGCTTTCAGGGCAGCGCCTTGAGCCTGACCCGCGAAGGCCAGCAATTGCAGGCAAAACTGGTCGCGCTGGCGCATGAACGCAAACTGCCGGTGGTCGAACAGCCGCTGATTCGCTTGGCGGTCGCCGAATCGATCCTGCACGACATCCTCGGTCGCGACCTGATCGCGCTGTTGCGCCGCAACGCCAGCGTGCGCCTGGAAATCATCGCCCTCGACAGTGAACTGGCGCTGCAAAGCATCAGCGCCGACGTCGTACTGTGGCTGGCTCACGGTGAAACTCCCAGTCCCGGCCCGGCGTTTGCCACCAGCCAACCGCAGCGTCTGGCGCGTCTGGATTATCTGCCACACATCGCCAAACGCTATTCCCGCGTCACTGCACGCCCTGACACCCCTGACGACCTCGCCGACTTCATGCTGGTGCAATGGCAACACGACCGGCAGATCGACAGCTTTCGCCCATGGAACAACCTCGTCGAACAACGCCTGGCCGGGGTGGTGCAGATGCAGTCCTACGAGCTGATGCTGGAGATGATCCGTTGCAGCGCCTGCATCGGTTTGCTGCCGGCATACATGAGTCGCTATGACCGTGGATTGGTGGCGTTGCCGGGTTTGTTCGATGAGCCGATGCAGCTACAGGCCTGGCTGGCGGTGAATACCGATTCGCAGGACATCGCCGAAGTGCAGACCCTGACCGAACTCATCCACCGCACCTTCAACGAACGCCAGGAATGGTTTCAGACCTGACCCGTTCTTCCCTGTGGGAGCTAGCCTGCTAGCGATGACGATGCCTTGTCCGACATCATTTGCGTCTGATAAACCGCAATCGCCAGCAGGCTGGCTCCCACATTTGATACTCGCCAGACGCATGGACAGCGGTTTAGAGTGGTCGGCCACATTACGATCACGGACGAATCGCCATGCCTGACCACGACCCCGCCATTCATCTCGAACGCTTCAGTGAATCCCATATTGAAGGCGTTGCCGCACTCTACAACGACCCGGCCGTGACCCGG
The DNA here is from genome assembly GCF_052567255.1 of Pseudomonas sp. McL0111. Classification (NCBI taxonomy): domain Bacteria; kingdom Pseudomonadati; phylum Pseudomonadota; class Gammaproteobacteria; order Pseudomonadales; family Pseudomonadaceae; genus Pseudomonas; species Pseudomonas sp. McL0111. Next base: position 4,377,482 of record NZ_CP199585.1, read on the forward strand.
CAGGTGTTGCAGATGCCGTTTCAGTCGACTGAAGTCTGGCGGCAAAGAGTGATGGCCGACAATGAGCGTGCGCTGAAACTGGTTGCGCTGCATCAGGGCGTAGTCATTGGCCAGCTGGGTCTGGAGGCGTATTCGCGGGTTCGCCGTAGCCATGCGGGCAGTCTCGGCATGGGCGTCGCGGTGGCTTGGCAGGGCAAAGGTGTGGGTTCGAAGCTGTTGGCGGCGGCGCTGGATGTCGCCGATAACTGGATGAATCTGCACCGCGTCGAACTCAGCGTGTACGCCGATAACGAGGCGGCCATCGGTCTCTATCGCAAGTTCGGTTTCGAGACCGAAGGCCTGTTCCGCGACTACGCGGTGCGTGACGGGCAATGGGTGGACACCTTGAGCATGGCCCGTCTGCGCAACCGCTCCAAAGCCTGATTCAGTCGCCCAGAGCGAACGCCACCGCAGCCTGCGCATGCAGCTCGGTGGTGTCGAGCAGGGGCAGGGCGCTGTGCTCGGGTTTGACCAGCATGCCGATTTCCGTACAGCCAAGAATCACCGCCTGCGCGCCACGTGCGGTCAGGGATTCGATCACTCGTTGATAGATCTGCCGCGATTCTTCGCTGATCACCCCGACACACAGTTCGTCATAGATGATCCGGTGCACCTCCTTGCGCTCAGCATCATTCGGTACCAGCACCGTCAGGCCCTGAGCGATCAGGCGCTCCTTGAGAAAATCCTGCTCCATGGTGAATGCGGTGCCCAGCAGGCCGACCGTGAGTGCATCAATTGCCAACGCAGCTTGCGCGGCAGGTTCGGCAATGTGCAAAAACGGAATGCTGATCGCCGCCTGAATCTGCACGGCGACTTTATGCATGGTGTTGGTACACAGCACTACACATTCGGCGCCACCGGCCTCAAGTCTGCGCGCGGCGTCCACCAGAATTGCCGCTGCATCGTCCCAGCGCCCGGCGTGCTGGGCCTGTTCGACCGGGCCGAAATCGACGCTGTACATCAAGATTTGCGCCGAGCGCAGCGGCCCGAGGCGGTCGCGCACTTGTTGGTTGATCAGGCGATAGTATTCGGCGCTGGACTCCCAGCTCATGCCGCCGATAAGGCCGATGGTACGCATGCGGTGCTCCTGTAGTTGTCGCGGGCTTTGTCCGGAGTATCGCGTGGCTTCTCCGTTCGATCTATCAATAAATCCGCCCGTGACCCAGGTCAGTACCGTTCGCGCTTTTAGTCGTACGCCCGGGGCCGGCATCTGCCATGCTCGATGTCCGCAGTACCTTCAGGGAATATCGCTATGGACGACGTACAACAGCTGGGCGAGATGCTTCGTCACTACGCCGAGAGTGAAGCGCACAAGAAGCAATTGTTCGAAACCCAGTCGCAGGCGTGGGCGACCCGGATTACCGCGCTGTTCGCCGATATTCAGCAATGGCTGGAACCGGTGCAGGCACCGAATCTGTTGGAGGTCAGCCGTGAAGCGTACGTTGCGTTCGGGCCGAGCGCGCCGGTTGAAACCTCGACCTTCAAGACCGAAAAACTGAGCATTGTGATCGCCGGAAAACCGGTGGAGTTCGTGCCGGATGTGATGGGCAATGCCGGGCAGATTTCCCTGGCGGTGATGGGCCTGACGGCGGCGCGTTATGGCAGCATTTCGCTGGTCGGGCTACCGGGCGGAGAGTGGCAATGGCGCAAAACCAATGGCCTGAAAGATCCTGATACGTTTGTGTTTGATGCGAACTTCCTGGCGCAGCAGTTGCAAAGCCTGATCCCCCGAGATCGCGCCTGACCTGAACGCGGTCCCTTGGTAGGAGCTGCGGCACGCTGCGATCTTTTGACGTTGTTTTTAAAGACAAGATCAAAAGATCGTCCGATCGCGGCCCGAGCGTGCCGCAGCTCCTGCAAGGGGAGTGTGGGGTTTTACATATCGAGGTTGATCCAGCCTCGTTTGGCTTGCTCCGGTGCAACTGCTTTCACAGTCTTACCCGTCGCCAACTCCACCCGCCGCGCAACCTCCGGATCATCGGCAAACGGCACCATGCTTGCGTCATCCAGACTTTGCGATGTCTCATGCCGCAGGCAGTACTCGACTGCCAGCCACAGAAACACCACGCCCAACACATTCAAGAAAATATCGAACACGAGCGGCTCCCTGCCTCAGGCGATTTGCGCTTCACGGCTGGCCATTGCCACGTCCGCAACCCGCACCGTGCGCCAGACGTTGTAAGCCATCAACAACATGCCTGTGAGGAAGAACACCCCCCCGGCAAAGCGCACGATGAACCCCGGATGACTGGCCTGCAGCGCCTCGACGAACGAATACGTCAGCGTGCCGTCCTCGTTGATCGCCCGCCACATCAGGCCCTGGGTGATGCCGTTGACCCACATCGAAGCGATATATAGGACGGTGCCGATAGTTGCCAGCCAAAAGTGCAGGTTGATCAGCGGCGTGCTGTACATCTGCTCACGCCCAAACACCTTGGGCACCATGTGATAGGTCGCGCCAAACGTGATCATCGCAACCCAGCCAAGAGCGCCGGCATGTACGTGGCCGATGGTCCAGTCGGTGTAGTGGGAGAGGGCGTTGACGGTTTTGATCGCCATCATCGGGCCTTCGAACGTCGACATCCCGTAGAACGCCAGCGATAGCACGAGGAAGCGCAAAATCGGGTCGGTGCGCAACTTATGCCAGGCCCCGGACAAGGTCATCATGCCGTTGATCATCCCGCCCCAGCTTGGCGCCAGCAGGATCAGCGACATCGCCATACCCAGTGATTGCGCCCAGTCCGGTAGCGCGGTGTAGTGCAGGTGATGCGGGCCGGCCCAGATGTACAGGGTGATCAGCGCCCAGAAGTGCACGATCGACAACCGATACGAGTACACCGGGCGATTGACCTGTTTCGGCACGAAGTAATACATCATCCCGAGGAACCCGGTGGTCAGGAAGAAACCCACCGCGTTGTGCCCGTACCACCACTGCACCATGGCATCGGTAGCCCCGGCGTACACCGGATAGGACTTGAACCAGTCCACCGGGATCGACAGGTGATTGACCACATGCAACATGGCGATCACCACGATGAACGCGCCAAAAAACCAGTTGCCGACGTAGATGTGTTTGGTCTTGCGCTGCACCACGGTGGTGAAGAACACCACGGCGTACGCGATCCAGACCACGGCCATCCACACCGCGCCGGAGAATTCGATCTCGGCGTATTCCTTGGTGGTGGTGTAGCCCATCGGCAAGGTGATCAGCATGATCACGATCACCGATTGCCAGCCCCAGAAAGTGAATGCGGCGAGGGTGTCCGAGTACAGCCGCACCTGGCAGGTGCGCTGCACCGCGTAGTAGCTGGCGGCGAATTGCGCACTGCCGGCGAAACCGAAAATCACCAGGCTGGTGTGCAGCGGGCGCAAACGGCCGAACGTGGTCCATGGCAGGTCGAGGTTCATCTCCGGCCACACCAGTTGCGAGGCGATCAAAACCCCCATCGCCATGCCCACGACACCCCAGAAAATCGTCGCGATAACGAATTGGCGGACGACCTTGTAGTTATAAGCCTGTCCGATTGTTGCTGTACTCATGGTCAGTTCATCCACGGTTGCAAAGTCTTGCCAGGCCACCCGGTCTGGCATGGGTTGCACTGTAGGAACCCCACCGAAAACAAAACAGGCTCAGGAATATTTCATTTATGCGGATCAGATTTATCTGCTGCCTGCGGCCATCTGCCGCGCCCTGATACGGTTTTTAACGTTTCAGGTGAATCTGTAACGTGCTGCGCCGTTGTCGCATAGTCACAAAATCCTGTGGGAGCGAGCAAGCTCGCTCCCACAGTTTTGAATTTGCGCTCAACTGATGAGGTAGCCGCTGCATGTACCAGTACGACGATTACGACCGGGCCTTGGTCTTCGAGCGCGTTGCGCAGTTTCGCGATCAGGTCGAGCGTTTCATGGCCGGGGAATTGAGCGAAGAAGAGTTTTTGCCGCTACGTCTGCAAAACGGCCTGTACATGCAAAAACATGCGTACATGCTGCGCGTCGCGATCCCTTACGGCACGCTGAGCGCCGAGCAGATGCGCACGCTGGCGAGCATTGCCAGCGACTACGACCGCGGTTATGGACACTTCACCACCCGGCAGAACATGCAATTCAACTGGATCGAACTGGCCCAGGTGCCGGACATCCTCGAACGTCTGGCGCAGGTCAACATGCATGCGATCCAGACCTCCGGCAACTGCGTGCGCAACATCACCACCGAAGCCTTTGCCGGAGTCGCGGCGGACGAAATGATCGACCCACGCCCGTTGGCGGAGATCCTGCGGCAATGGTCAACGATCAACCCGGAATTCCTGTTCCTGCCGCGTAAATTCAAGATCGCCATTTGCTCGGCGAAGCAGGACCGTGCGGCGATCATGATGCATGACATCGGCCTGTATCTTTATCCGGGACGCGATGGGCAAATGCTCCTGCGGGTGATCGTTGGCGGTGGTCTGGGGCGTACGCCGATCCTCGGTTTGCAGATCCGCGAAGGCTTGCCGTGGCAGCATTTGCTGTCCTACGTCGAGGCAGTGCTGCGCGTGTATAACCGGCATGGCCGGCGCGACAACAAGTACAAGGCGCGGATCAAGATTCTGGTCAAGGCGCTGGGCATGGAAGCGTTTGCCAAGGAAGTCGAAGAGGAATGGCAGCACCTCAAGGACGGCCCGGCGCAATTGACCGAGGCCGAATACCAACGGGTCGCCAGCGCGTTTGTGCCGCCGATCTATCACACCCTGGCCGACACTGATCTGGACTTCGGCACACGTCTGGCCGAGAGCCCGGCCTTCGCTCGCTGGGTTGCGCGCAATGTTCAGCCGCACAAGAAACCGGGTTACACCAGCGTGGTGCTGTCGACCAAACCGGGGTTGGCCTCACCGCCGGGCGATGTCACAGGCTTGCAAATGATGGCGGTTGCGGAGTGGTCGGAGCGCTTCGGTTTTGGCGAGATTCGCATCGCCCACGAGCAAAACATCGTGCTGCCGGATGTGCCCAAGTCCGATCTGTATGCGCTGTGGGAAGAGGCGAGCGAGCGAGGGCTGGGTTGCGCCAACGTCGGCCTGCTGACCGATATCATCGCCTGCCCGGGCGGCGATTTCTGCGCGTTGGCCAACGCCAAGTCGATCCCGATTGCCCAAGCGATTCAGGCACGTTTCGACAACCTCGACTACTTGCATGACCTGGGCGATATCAGTCTGAACATCTCCGGTTGCATGAACGCCTGCGGTCATCACCACATCGGTAATATCGGCATTCTCGGCGTCGATAAGAACGGCAGCGAGTGGTATCAGATCACCCTCGGTGGCTCGCAGGGCAAGAACAGCGCGCTGGGCAAAGTCATCGGCCCGTCGTTCAGTGCAGCCGAGGTTCCGCAGGTGATCGAACGCATCATCGGCACCTTCGTGCGTTATCGCGAGAGTGAGGAGTTGTTTGTCGATACGTTGACGCGCATTGGTCTGGAGCCGTTCAAGGAACGGGTTTATCCGAAAGTGCTGGAGGCCTCGGCATGAATAATCTGCTGCGGCTGGAAGAGGGAGTCGCGCGCATCGTGGCGGATGATCCATGGACCCTGCTGCGCGAGCCTGAGCCGTCAAGACCGGCAGGCATGCTGATTTTGCCGCTGGCGCACTGGCTGGAATCGCCTTCGACTGATGCGGTATGGCTGGGGCCGGACGATGAGGTTGAAAGTCTGGTGCCGTGGCTGACATCGTTGCCGCTGATTGCTTTGGATTTCCCGAGTTTTCGCGATGGTCGCGCTTACAGTCAGGCTTATCTGCTGCGCAGCCGATTCGGTTGGGCAGGGGAGTTACGGGCGATTGGCGATGTCTTGCGCGATCAGCTCAGCCATATGCGCCAGTGCGGTTTTGACAGCTTTGCGGTGCGTGAGGACAAGTCCGCCGAGGACGCACTCAAGGGCCTGGCAGGGATGAGCGTGTTGTATGGCCGCTCAGTCATCGAGCCTCGCCCGCTGTTCCGTCGACGCTGAGCCCCCTCATCACAAAAGATCCCATGACATGCAAGGGAAACCCCTAGACCCAAGCCCATTCGGGGATTTTTCCTTGGGTCACTGATGGCCTTTTGGTAAAGTCGCCGACGCCAGCGGGTTTTCGGCTGGACGACGGAGCGAAGAAGGGAGTCTGGTCAGTGAGTGTGGGTAAAAAAATCTTGGGTCTCACCGCGTTGCTATTGATGGTGGCGCTGTGGGCCAGTTACTTCTATGTGTTCAAGGAAAACCGCGACGGTCAGCTCGGCGGTGCCGGCGAAAGCACGGCCTGGTGCGGTACGCCGCCGTCCAGCGAAGCGGCGTTGCTGGGCAAGGATCAACTGACCCTGCGCGTCACCAACAACCTGCGCGGCGAGTTCATGCTCAGCGGTTCGCTGCTGGTGTCTGAACGGACTTTCAACCGCTACGACCTTGGTCGCAACGAGTTGCGCCTGCGTCTGGAACCCTTGCAGTGGTCGTACGGCGTGACGCCGATCTTCCTTGAGCAAGTGAAGGTCCAGCCACTGAGCCGCAACCTCGCATCGCCGAACAAAAGCGCCTATGCCGAACTTGAGCCACGGCCCATTGGGGTTCAGGGTCAGGTTGCCGAGTTTCCGTTCGACACCTACCGCTACGGTTACAAACCGGTGCTGTATTACCTCAAGGGCAGCGAGCGCATCGATCTGCGCTTCAAGAACATCACCACGCTGATGGAGATGTCCAACACCTTCACGCCGATCCAGAAGTACAACCGCGTCGACTACATCAACGAGAAAAACTCGATGATCCGCGACGAAGACTACAAAGCCTACGGCCCCCACGAATGCGCATTCAGCGTCGAGCGCAAAGGCTCGTTCAAGGTCGTGGTGCTGTTGTTTCTGCTGGTGATTTGCCTGCCGTTGCTGCTGGTGTTTTACCGTGACGAGCCAGGGATCGATTTTTTGGCGACGCTGGTGGCGATTGCCGTGGCGCGGGTGCTGCTGGTCGGGCCGGTGCAGGACTTCCAGCTGTACAACATCGACTTCCTGTTCGGTGCGGCGATCTTGCTTGTGGGATCGGTGTCGCTGATCAAGGCGATGCGTGCGAACAGTCGGCGAGAGATGGCGTTGAAGACCGGGGCGACGTCTTCCTGGTGAGTTGATCCAGATATTACGTTGGCGTCACTGACGTCTTCGCGGGCAAGCCCGCTCCCACAAGGTCACTGATGAACCTGTGGGAGCGGGCTTGCCCGCGAAGGGGTCTTTGAATTGTTACCCCGGATTATTTCAGCGCCGGATCACCCATGTTCATCGTCTTCCAGCCCTGCAACAGCACCTGCGCCTTGGGCTCCTGATTGTTTTCCAGGTAATACTGGATCAGCGACAGCCGCGCATTGCGGTTCGCCGGTTGCACTTTCAGCAAGCGCTCCAGCTCTTCGCACGCCTCAGCCACCTTGCCACTTTCATGCAGCGCCACGGCGTACACATAACCGTATTGCGCGTTCTGTGGTTCCAGTTGTGCGGCTTTGCGCAGCGGCACCATCGCCTCGGCCGACTTGCTTGCACGAATCAGCGACAGGCCTCGGGTGTGCTGCAACAGCGCCGCATCCGGGTGTGCTTTGAGGTTGTCGTCCAGCAGCGTCTGCGCTTCCTGGCCACGCCCGTTGGCCTCCAGCCATTGCACCAGCGTCACCAGCGCCGGATAGAAGTCCGGATCGCGTTTGAGCGCCGTGCGCAGCAAAGGCTCAACCTCGGAACTGCGACCACTGGCCTGATAGAGCATCGCCAGATTCAGATTGGCCTCGGCACGCTCCGCCAGACTTTTCTGCACATCCTCATACTCGGCGATGGCCGCGTCCCAATTGGCTTGCGCTGCGCCCATGCCATTGCGCGCCACACTCAGCAGATCGCGGGCGGCAACGATGCGCACGGCTTTTACCGGATCACCCAGCAGCGGCGTCAACAGCGGCGCTCGCTCTGGTGGCGGAAGGAACGCGCTGATCGCCCGCACTGCGCTTTCGCGAACCTGCGGTTCCGGATTTTTCAGGTCTTGAGTCGCCAGTTTCAGCGCCTGTTCACTCGGGTACAGCGGCAGTTCCGCCAGCAACGTTGCCCGCTGAATCGCCGGCAAATTACTGCGCTGCAACTGCTCATATAGCGCGTTTGCCGCGCCGGGCTGGCCGTTGCGGATCAGCCACAGACTCTCGTCATAACGCGGCGCCTGGGGCTCGGTCGAGGCACCCCACAGCTTGAACTGCGCAGTGACCTTGTCGCCGGCCTTGCCTTGATGGCAGGTCAGGCAGGCGTCCGGTGTGCCGAGTTTCTGCGCACGTTCCGGGTTGGGGATGCTGAAACTGTGGTCATGGCGGAAGTCATTGCCCATGTAGAACTTGCCGGGCATGTGGCAATCCACGCATTGCGAACCGGGCTGGCCCATGGTGTGGCGGGTGTGCTCGATGGAGTCGTAGTTCTTCGCTTGCAGGCCTTTGCCATCGACGCCTTCGACCGAAGTCTTTCCGGCGGTGTTGTGGCATTGCAGGCACACCGCATTGCCCGGTGCTTTCAGTTCGGTACTGTGCGGGTTGTGGCAGTTGCTGCAACGCACGCCCTTGTCGAACATCTTGCTTTGCAGGAACGAGCCGTGTTCGAACACCTCATCTTTGATCTTGCCGTCCAGCGCATACAGTTCGCGGGTGAGGGTGCTCGGCAGGTAGTCATCCATCAGCCGTTTCCCGACGGTGTAACCATCGCCCAGCGGCGCGCGGCGTGCATGGCAACGAGCGCAAGTCTCGATTTCGACGGTGGCGTTCTTGTCCTTGAGGTCGACGGCGAAACCGGCATGGATCAAATCGGTTTTCTTCGCCGTCCATTCCAGGTGATTCGACGCCGGACCATGACAGGCCTGGCAACCGACGCCGAGGCTGTTCCAGTGGCTGGCGAAGTTGTTGGTCTGCGCATCGAAGTTGCGCTTGAAACCGGTAGTGTGGCACTCGACGCACATGAAGTTGGCGTTCTGACTCGGCTTGCTCCAATGCAGCGGATTCTTGAAGTTCACGCCCTGGCCAGGATAGAGGTGAAACCAGCGATGCTTCTCGGTATCCCACGCTACGCCGAGCGCCTGCAAGCGACCGTCGCCGACCTCGATCAGGTATTGCTGCAATGGAGCGATGCCAAAGGTGTAAGCGACTTTGAAGTCAGCATTCTTGCCGTCGATCCCCGGGGTGTTGACCCAGAAATCGTCGCCCTTGCGCGAGAAACGCGTGGTCTCGTTTTCTGCCTTGAAAGTGATGTTATTGAAGTCGCCGAGCATGGTTTCGGCGTTCGCCCCCTGCATCGCCAACTGGTGATGCGAGCCTTGCCAGTCCTTGACCTGCTCGCTGTGGCAGCCCTGGCATTGCTGTTCATCAACCATCGTCGCAGGTTTGTTTGCGACCACTGGAAGTGAAGGTTTTGCTGTCGGTGCGGCAGGCGAACTCACGGGCGCAGTTTTTACCGGTGCGGTTGTCGGGGCAGGGCTGAACAGAAACCAGCCGATGCCCGCCACGGCTGCCAGCAGCAGGCCGATAGTGACAGGAAAAAAGTAGCGTGAAATTGCAGATTTAGACGAATCAGGGTCGGTTTGTACTGCTTTATTTTTATGCTTGGGCATTGCGACTTCCGTGGTCCATGTGCATTTGCCGTGAGGCGTGCGTTCAAGCTCGGTGCAGCTTTGCCGGATGGCCGGCGTCTGTCAAATGGCGGCTGTGATCAACCGCTCAGCCTTGTGTGAATCTTGTATGTATTGATCGCAATTCCCGGCTTATTGGCTATAACTGTAACTCCTCCCCAAGCAAAACGTTTTTGGCCTTCTGACAGGAGTTACCGCATGAAGCTTGCACTAATGATGAGCACCCTTTGCATTGCCACGCTTGGCGTTGCGGGATGTTCCAGTAAAGTCGTGGAGCCTGACCAGTACTCCGGTTTTCTCAAGGACTACAGTCAACTCAAGCAAGCCAAATCGCCATCGGGTGCAGAGGTCATGCGCTGGGTCGATCCGAAGATTGATGTCAGCAAATTCACCAGCGTTTACGTCGAACCGACCCAGCTCTATCCCAAACCACAACCGACTGTGAAAATCCCTCAGCAAACCCTGAATGGCATCACCGGCTATTACGATCAGGCGCTCAAGCGTGAAATCAGTAAATCGCTACCGCTGGCCACCGGCCCTGGTCCGGGCGTGATCGTGGTGCGTGCGGCAATCACCGCTGTCAGCAGCAAGACCGAAGGCCTCAAACCTTACGAAGTGATCCCGATTGCACTGGTCGCCGCAGCGGTCAGCACCGCCAGCGGTATCCGCGATCAGGAAACCGATCTTTCCACTGAAGCGGTGTTCCTCGACGGCGGCACCAACAAAGTGGTTGCTCAGGTCGTGCGCAAAGGCACCGGCAAACCGCTGGAAAACGACACCCAAGTGATGAAGGCCGATGACGTCAAAGCCGTGATCGATGGCTGGGCTTCGGATATGCATCAGTCGTATCTGAAACTCAAATCCAAGTAATGCGTTGAGGCTAATGGCCTTATCGCCAGCAGGCTGGCTCCCACAGGTGAAATGTGGCGTACACAAATTCAATGTGGGAGCTAGCCTGCTAGCGATGGCGGTGTATCAAGCACCCCATCACTGCCCGACAAACCAACGGAAATACGGGTTCGCCCGATCCCCCTGCATCACCTCGCGAATATCCCGCGCCCACGCATCTCGATCACCGTCATAGGCATGCAGGCTTGCCCGATAAAACTGCATCAGGCGTTGACGGTTCGCCTCCATCCGCTCATTGAGTCCAGCGTCGGCATTTACCAGCGGCGGTGCCTTGTACAAATCCAGCAACGCCGGCAACACGCGGCTGATCTCCTTGGCTCGCACCCACGGCGCATACTCGATTCGCGGCTGGTCATCGGTCACGGCGGGCGCATTGGCAGCGAAGGTTTCGAGACCATCGCGGTCAGTCACCCACGTAGACAGCAACGCCGCCGCCGAGCCGATCCCGACATCCTGCAAAGTGCTGCGCACACTGTCCTGCTGGAAGCGCTCGGTGATTTTCGCCGCATCCAGTGCGATAGGCTGCATCGAACCCACAAGCAGCATCTCGTGGAATTCGCTGGTCCAGAGGTTGGCGTAAGGGAAGACATCAAGGAAGCTGCGCACCAGCGAACGCGAGTCATCAATGTTCTGCGTTGGCAGTGGCAGCCACTGTGCGACCAGACCGTTTTGCTGGAGACGGCTGGCGGCCAACTGGTAGAAGTCTCGCGAGTACAGATTGACCACGCCGGCAGCGGAGGGCGGTGGTGGTTCGAGGGTGATCAAGTCGTAGGTTTGCGGACTGCGCAGCAACTCCTGACGACCGTCACGCAGACGCACATCCACACCCGGATCGCTGGCCGCATTGAAGTTGCCCTTGAACAACGGCGCGGCTTTGACCACCGACGGCAGCAACTCGGCAACCACTCGATGTTCCAGCCCCGGATAACGCAGCAACGCCCCGGCGGTGATGCCGGTGCCGAAGCCGATCACCAGCGCCGAACGCGGCTCGCCGTTGTGAATCAATAGCGGCAGCAGCGCCTGAATGCGCATGTAGCGCAGCGACGGCATGGCATCACCAGTATTCGAAACGCCCTGAATGTACAGGCGATGAAAGAGGTTCTGGCCTTTGCCCTGCGCAACCACCGCCACCGTACCGCCGCGACCTTCTTCATAGAACGCCAATGTGCCGTTGCGCGCACCGGGCAACAGGCTGGCAAACTTGTCGGCCGGTGTCAGGGCTGCCAGTGCGACAGACAAGAAACCGAGCGCAACCACGACCTGGCGTCGGCCTTTCTTGACGTGATGACCCTTGCGCACGGCGAAGTAGCCGATGCCAGCGGCAATAATCGCCAACAGGCCCAGAGTGCGGACCAACCCGAGCAGCGGGATCAGCAGAAAACCGCAGAGCATCACGCCGATGATCCCGCCCAGCGTATTGAACGCCACGACCGCACCGACATCGCGGCCGATCCGCTCATGGCCGACACTCAGGCGCAAGGCCAACGGAAACGCCGCACCCAGCAACAAGGTCGGGACAAACACGATGCTCAACGCTGCCACAGCGAAACGCGCGCTCATGCCGGCGAGTTCACTGGCGCCCATCGCCAGCAACCAGGTTTCTGCCTGACTTTGTGCGAGCACCAGCCAGCGGCCGAGGACGGCGACTTCCAGCAGAGCTATCAAACCGGCGCCGGCGATCAGCAAACCGAACACGCCCCAAGGATCGCGAATCCTGTCTACGCGCCGCGCGAGCAGGGCGCTGCCGATGAACAGCCCGGTCAGGTAGGTCGCCAGCACCACGGCAAATGCGTAGGTGCGCGTGCTCATGAACTGCACGATCGATTGCGACCAGACCACTTCGTAGCCGAGGGCCACGCCACCGGCAATTGAGTACAACCACAGCGCCGTGCGATCCGGAGCCTTTTCGCTGTGATGTTTGACCGGGGCTGCAACCGGTGTCGGATGCTGACGCTGCAACCACAACGCCCCGGCAGCGCCCAACAGGTTGAGCATCGCCGCAGCCAATGCACTGCCGCGCACACCGAGGCTGGCGATCAACACGAAAGCGGCGAGCAACGTGCCGATAATCGCGCCGAGCGTATTCGCGGCATACAGCTGACCACCGGCCTTGCCCGGATCAGCCGCCAGCGAGCGCACCAGCACCGGCAGGGTGCCGCCCATCAATACCGCAGGAATGCCAACCAGAAGAAACGGCAGCAGCCAGGCGAGCAGGCCGACGTGATCCTGCAACCAGGCGAAAGGACTCGCCGCCAGGCTCATGGCAAACGTCGCACCGACACCCAGCACAGCCACCAGCACTTCCAGCCCGGCGTAGAGCAACACCGGTTGCTGCAGGCGATCAGCCCACCGTCCGAACAGCCAGCCACCCAGCGCCAGGCCCGCAAAAAACGCGCTGATGCCGGTGGTGATCGCATACACCTCAACGCCGACCACCAGTGACAACTGCTTGATCCACAGCACCTGATACACCAAAGCCGCAGCGCCGGAGATACACAGCAGCAGTGCAGGGATCAGCAACGCCGGGCTGGCGGCTTGTTGGACGGGTATGGCCGACGACTTGCTGGCGACTCGTGTGGACATGCGGATTGCCTTGGTTCAATTCAAAATAAAGACTGCAACTGTGCCGGCCCAATCGCTAGCAGGCTAGCTCCCACAGTGGACTTGTGAACCCCAAAAAATCCCCTGTGGGAGCTAGCCTGCTAGCGATTGGGCCAACACGGTCCCAAGTAAAAATAAAGGCCGCCCGCCAATTAAGGCGGGCGGCGGTCCAGCGGTCTTACTGTGCAGCCGGTGCAGCTTTCATTTTTTCAGCGATTTTCGCGTCAACCGCAGCACGGATCTGGTCGATGCTGAAGCTTGCCGGTTTCTGGCTTGGCGGATATTCGATGAAGGTCTGCAGGAACGCTGCAGATTTTTGTACCGCTTGAGCGGCGAGGTAGACGTTCTTGGTTTGCCAATCGTAATACTGATCGGAAACCACGTCGGCGCGTTCGTACGGGTCCATTCTCAGGTTGAGAATTTTCGGTACGCGCAGGCAGACGAACGGTTCGCTCCAGACCCGGAAACCGCCCGGTTCGCGCTGTTCGCAGAACACCACTTTCCAGTTATCGAAACGCATCGACACCAGCACGCCGTCGTCGTTGAAGTAGTAAAACTCCTTGCGCTCGCCTTTAGGCTGTTGGCCGGTCAGGTACGGGAGTTGGTTGAACCCGTCCAGATGCACCTTGAAGTTGGTGCCTCCGGAAGTCGGCGCCCAGCCTTTGAGCAACTTGCCTTTGACGTCGGCATCACCTGCCGCTGCCAGCAAGGTCGGGAACCAGTCCATGCCCGAGAACAGCTCGTTGGACACTTCGCCAGCCTTGATCTTGCCCGGCCAGCGGACGATTGCCGGCACGCGATAAGCGCCTTCCCAGTTGGAGTTCTTCTCGTTACGGAACGGCGTGGTCGCCGCGTCCGGCCAGGAGAACTGGTTCGGGCCGTTGTCGGTGGTGTAGACGACAATGGTGTTATCGGTGATTTTCAGGTCATCGAGGGTCTTGAGCAGTTTGCCGACGTCACCGTCGTGCTCAAGCATGCCGTCGGCGTATTCGTTGCCGGGCATGCCGCTCTGGCCCTTCATCGAATCGCGTACGTGGGTGAACACGTGCATGCGCGTGGTGTTCATCCAGACGAAGAACGGTTTGTCCGCCTTGGCCTGCTTCTCGATGAACGCCTGTGCAGCGGCAGTGGTTTCGTCGTCGATGGTTTCCATGCGCTTGGTGGTCAACGCGCCGGTATCTTCGATCTTGCCGTCAGCGAAGCTGTGGATCACGCCGCGCGGGGTGTTGGCCTTGACGAATTCAGCATCGTCTTTTGGCCAGTACGGACGCTCTGGCTCCTCTTCGGCGTTGAGGTGATACAGGTTGCCGAAGAACTCGTCGAAACCGTGGTTGGTCGGCAGGTATTCATCCTTGTCGCCCAAGTGGTTCTTGCCGAATTGACCGGTTGCATAGCCCTGGCTTTTGAGGGCCTGGGCGATGGTGATGTCACGCTTTTGCAGGCCGACCGGAGCGCCGGGGATACCGACCTTCGACAGCCCGGTGCGCAACGGCGTCTGGCCGGTGATGAACGAGGAGCGTCCGGCAGTGCAGCTGTTCTCCGCATAGTAGTCGGTGAACATCATGCCTTCCTTGGCAATCCGGTCGATGTTCGGCGTTTTATAGCCGACCACACCCATCGAATAGGCACTGATGTTGGTCTGGCCGATGTCGTCTCCGAAGATCACCAGAATGTTGGGTTTTTCGGCAGCTGTGGCGGTTGCCGACAGTGCCATTACCGAGGTCGCCACGAGAGCGAGTTTCGGTAGCCACTTGCGTATGCGAGTCATCTGACTTGCTCCTTTTGCGCGGGGGTGTCGCTTGGTGCGACTTACGTTTATTGCAGTCCTGCTTCACGCTTCTTTTTATTGCACTTGCTCGGGTAACGGGGCATCGAACGGGTAGATCCGGCGCCATTCGGTCGCCATGTCCACTACCGTCCAGCCACGGGAATTCGCTTCGTCGAGGGCTTTGTCCAGCTTGCCTATCTGAGATTTTCGGTCGTACGCCCATTCGCGTTTGGCGTCGGTGTGATGCACCAGCCCCATGAATCGTTTGCCGGCGCCGGCAGCGGTCCATTGCAGCATCTGCAAATCGCCATCGGAGTTGCCGAATGCGAGGATCGGTCGACGACCGATCACCGCATCAATACTTTCCGGTTTGCCCGGGCCATCGTCGTTGTGGGCCAGTTTCGGTGTGCGCAGGATCGAGGACTTGCCGTCCTTGAACTGAAACGCGGTGACGAAAGTGGTGCCGATCACCTGCTCCGGTGGAATGCCATAGACCTTCTCGGCGAAGGCGCGCATGAACGCGGTGTCGCCACCGGAAACGATGTAGGTCTTGAATTGCTGACTGCGCAGGTAGTCGAGCATCTCCAGCATCGGCTGGAAGATCATCTCGGTGTAGGGCTTGCCGGTTTTCGCGTGCCGGGCCTGAGTCAGCCAGGTTTTCGCGTAATCATCGAAGGCTTCGGTGGTCATCCCGGTGTGAGTCGCGCCGAAGATTTTCAGAATGCCGTCCATGCCGGATTCGGCCAGCGCCTTGTGATCGTTTTCGATCACCGCTTTGAATGGCTGGGTGGTTTTCCATTCCGGGTGCTGCGGCGCGTTGCGCTTGATCTCGTCGAAGGCGAACAACAGTTCGAAATACGCCGGTTGCTCGCTCCACAAGGTGCCATCGTTGTCGAACACGGCGATACGCTCAGCCGGTTTGACGAAGTCCTTGCTGGTCTGGTCGGTCACGGCCTGAACAAATTCGATGATGCTCTTTTTCGCCGGCCCGTCGTTCCACGACGGCAGCGGCTCGTTGGCCTGGGCCAGCAGTGGCAGCGCAAGCCCGAACAACAGGGTCAGGCCGAAACGTTGGCGATGCAGCATCGGATTGATCATGGGAAATCCTTCTCGTGAACGGGGTTGAGCGGGCGCAATGCCGGGGTCTTGATTGCGGCGCGCGTCTGGGCCTGACTGTGCAGCGTAGTCAAGGATTGGCGCAGTTGGTCCAGCGCTTGATCTTCGGTCGGTTCGCGGCCGTAACAGGCGCGCAACAGTGTTTGCAGGCGTGGGCCGAGGCTGGCCAGTTTCAGGCCTGAGCCGCTGCGTTTGAGCCACAGGTACACGGCGCTCAATTGCGCGGGCCGACTGGTCAGTTGTGACGGGATCTGTTGCCAGGCGTAATCGGCGGATTGCAGCCAGGCATTGTGTCGGGCTTGCTTTTGCGTTTGCCATTGATGGCGGGCACGCAGGAAATACGGGTGGCCGAGGTAACCCAGCACAAGCGTCGCGCCCAGCACGAATAACCACACCAGCCATTGCGTGGAGAAGCGCAGTCGATTGTTCTGGCCTAGCTGTTTCAGGTCTTCGGCGATGGAGAAAACTGGCTTGTAGGCGCTGTTGGCTGCTGCTGTGAAAGTCACCGCTGGCACTTGTGCGGTGCGGGTTTGCTGAGTGCGCGAATCCCACCATTTCACGTCGATGGCCGGCAGGGTGTACGAGCCTGCGTCATCGATGCGGTAGCTGACGGCATCGATACGCTGGCCACCGAGCAGGTTGCCGCGACCGTCATCGAGGTTACTGACCTGTGGGGTTTTCGGATAACGGCTGAGGCCCTCTATATCACCGAGTGTGGGGATAGGCAGTGCCATGGCTAGCGCGCCATCGGCCTGCAAGGTCAGTTGACGGGTGATGCTGTCGCCGACTTTCAGAGCGATCGAGGAGTTGGTCACTGTCTGGTTGAAACGCACTGCGCTGGCTACCAACGGCGCTTCACCAGGCTTGAAGCCGGGCGGCTGGGTGGCGCTGAATTGCAACGGTGGGCTCTGCGCACTGAGTTCGCCAGTGGCTTGCGCGGGCGTGGCTTTTACCGTCAACAGCGGAATGTTGAAGTTTTGGGCGACATTCGGGGTGATCAGGTAGCTGTAGCGCATGCCATTGAAGGCTTGGCCGTCGAGAGTCTGGTTCAGGTGTTGGGCCTGACCGTCAGGTGGGGTGACCAGTGCTCCGTCGAGTTTCAGATCGGGCAGGGTGGGCGCACTGGTGAACCAGGTGTCGGTGAGGACATCGATTTGCAGTTCGACAAGGCCGCCGACCATGGCTCCAGTGGCGGGTTGCAGGTGGGCCTGGATCTTGAGTTGAGGTTCGGCGGCAAAGGCCTGGATGGTGAACAGGCAACCGAGCAGCAGGGTGCCGAGTTTTGTGCTGAGTAAATAGGCGCCATCGCCAGCAGGCTGGCTCCCACAAGGTACTTGTGGCGTATGCGAATTCCCTGTGGGAGCTAGCCTGCTAGCGATGGCCGTAACTCGGTTCATGGCTTGCCCCCCGCCTGATCCTGCAAGCTGAACTTCTGCTTGAGGAATTTCGCCGGTGAGGTCGTGAGGTTTTGCAGCCACAGCTCATCCGACGCCGCTTGTTCGGTCTGCACCGGTTTGCTTTGGCCCTTGCCCGGTGCCTTGTCCATTTTGATTTCGTCAGGCTTGACCTTGGGCGCATTCTTTTCGGCGCTGTCGGTGTCTGTCAGCAATGCTCGCGCCAGTGCCAGATTGGCTGTGGCCTCGGGGAATTGTGGTTGCAGTTTCAACGCCAGGGTATAGGCCGCAATTGCTTGATCGAACTTGAAGCGGCGCACGTAAATGTTGCCCAGATAGAAATACGCCTGCGGTGTGTCCAGCCGCGCAAACGTTGCCAGCGCCAGGTCGTAATCGGCAGCGTGATAAGCGGCTACGCCTTTCCAGTATGGATCGACAAACAGTGCCGCCGCTTGCGGGAAGTGCTGATGCTCGAAAGCCCAGCGACCTTGCTGATCTCGGGTGAAGAAAGCGTCGGTCAGTCCGCTGGCCTGCGCTGGTGCGGGCATTCCGCCGAGGCCCACCGCCAGCAACAGCGCGGCCATCCAGTTGACGCTCCAGCCCTTGCGCACGCTGACCAGCGCCAACAGCAACAGCGGCCAGCACAACCAGTAACCGGCGTCTTTCCAGTGCAATTCGCGCTGTTCGGCGCTGGTGCTCTGGAAATGTTGTTGCGCGTGCAGTTCGACCCAGTCCAGATCGTCGTCATTCAGGGTCAGGCTACCCAGTGGCGCATCGACGGCGGAGGCCAATTGCTTGAGCGCGGCCTGATCGAAACTGCCGAGCACTGGGCGGCCGTTGGAGTCGGTGCGCGGTTGGCCGCCGACATCGTGAATGATCCCGCCGTCCTCGCTACCGACTGCCAGCACCAGAACTTGCAACTGGCTGCCATCGAGTTGCTTATCGAGGCCGGCAAGTTGCCCGGTATCGGCGCCGTCGGTGATCAGCAGCAGGCTGCCCGGGACTTTTTCGGCACTGAGCAGGCGTTTGGCCTGATCGATCACCGCACTGACGTTCTTGCCCGGTTTATCTATGAGGCCAGTGCCCAGCGCCTGAATGAACGTGTCGAGCAGCGCTGGATCATCGGTCGGAGGCAACACCAGATGCGCAGTGCCGGCGTAGGCAATCAGTGCGGTGCGCGCACCGGCACGCCGCTGAATCAAGTCGTGCAGTTTGTGTTTGGCCGCTTCCAGTCGGGTTGGCTGGACGTCATCGGCATCCATCGACGGCGACAGATCGATGGCGACGATCAGCGGCGCGCGGTTTTCCAGGAAATCCGGGCGATCCTGCTCCCAGGTCGGTCCGGCCGCCGCAATGGCACCGAGAATCAGCACCGCGCAGAGTAAATGCACCGGGCGCAGGCGCTGATGATCCTGCGGCGTGACCAAAAGATGCGGCAGCAGATGCTCGGCAATGTTGCCGCGCAGACGGCGTTGCAGGTCACGACCCCGGCGCCAGATCAGCGGTAACAAGGCGCCGAACACCGCCAGCAGCAGCCACAGCGGGCGCAGGAAATGGAAGTCGCTGAGGTTGATTTCCATCTCAGGCCTCCTGCCGCTGGCGAGCAATTGCCAAACGTGGCCGCAACATCGCGCCGAGGTGATACAGCGCCAACAACACCAGCGCCGCGCCCAATGGCCAGTAGAACAACTCGCGCTGCGGCTGGTGGCTGAGGGTTTTCACTTGATGCGGCGTCAGGCGATCGAGGGTGCTGTAGACCTGATCCAGCGCGTTGCGGTCTTCGGCGCGGAAGAACTGGCCACCGGTGGTTTTGGCGATCTGCTCAAGGCCCGGCAAGTTGACCTTGGCTTCACCGGAGGCCGTCGGGTCGCCGATGCCGATGGTGTGAATCACCACGCCTTTGGCGGCGGCCATCGCGGCGGCGTGATCCGGGGTGATGGCGCTGCTGGTGTCGTTGCCGTCGGTGAGCAGGATCAGCACTTTTTCCTGTTCATGCGCCTTGTCCAGCAGTTTCAGACTGAGGCCGATGGCATCGCCAATGGCGGTGTTGGGCCCGGCCATGCCGATACCGGTGTCGTCGAGCAACAGCGACAGACTGGCGTGGTCGAGGGTCAGCGGCGCCTGCGGATAGGCGCCGCTGCCGAACACGATCAGGCCGAGGCGGTCGTCCTTGCGCTTGTCGATGAAACCCTGGACCACCTCTTTTACCGCCGCCAGACGATTGATTTTCTGGCCACTGGCGTTGGTGAAGTCTTCGGTTTCCATCGATTGCGAGATGTCGATGGCGAGCATCAGGTCGCGCACGGGTTGCTGGCGTTCGATAGGTTTTTCGACAAACACCGGGCGCGCAGCGGCGAGCAGAATCAGTGCCCATACCAGTAAGTTCAGCAACAGTTGCCAGTTGTTGTGACGACTGCCGGCACGCGTGGGTTCTTGACCAACAGCACGGCTCATGGCGCTGAAAAACGGTACGCGCACGGCACTGCGAGCTTCCTGATAGGCGGGCAGATAGCGGTAAGCCAACCATGGTAGCGGCAGCAGGAGTAACAGCCATGGGTAATCAAGCTGCCACATGATGATGCTCCACCCAGTGTTGGCAGGTGTCGAACAACGTCTGGCGTTGCTGTGCGGGGAGGGCGCGCAGGGTTTCGTCGGGGGCGTAGGCGAGTTGGCCCAGTTGCTGGCTGAAATCGTTGGGCAGCGGCTTTTTGCTGTGCTGCTGCAGAAAGGCTTGCCACTCCTCTTTCCCAAGCGCCGCCGGCCCCTGTGGGAGCTGGCTTGCCAGCGATGGCGTCCCGTCAGACAGCTCAGATGCTGGATGTGATGGCCTCATCGCGGGCAAGCCCGCTCCCACAGGTTTTGTGTCCCATCTGTGAGTTTTGTTTACGGGCATTGAAAGGGCTACGCGTTTCAGTAGCTCGGGCAATTCGCGCAGAGCATTCAGGTCATCACTGCGGCTGCGCAGTTGCGCCAGGCGAACCAGCGCCTCGCGTCGATATTGATCACGCTGCCATTGCAGGTAGCGCCGAACACCGACCACCAGCGCTATAACGACCAATAACGCGAGCAGCGCCCACCAACCCCAGGTTTGCGGCGCATAGCTGACCGGCGCAGGCAGGCCCAACTCCTGAAGTTGATCGATGCTCGGAATATTCGGATTCATCGCCGTGCGCCGGCGGATTTGCCAAGTTCGGCACGCAATTGTGCGTGCGCCTCTTCGGCAGTGCTGAACATCATCAGCGGCACCTGACTGCGCCGCAACAAAGTCGCGACGTCCTTGAGCCGACCGCCTAAATAGTCACCCAACGGCTGATGCACGCTGCGTTTCTCGACGGCCAGTTCCACCTGCAATTGACCCTGAGTCACCAGCAGCCGGCCATTGCTCGGCAACTTCAACGCCAGCGGGTCATAGACTTGCAGGGCGATCACATCGTTGTGCGCCGCCAGTTGCCGCATCAATTGCAAGGTGCGTTCGCCGGCCCCGGCAAAGTCACTGACGATGCAGATCAGATGGTCATGTCCGGCCAGTGCGACGCAGCGTTGCAGGGCCTTGTCCAGTTGATCCTCATCTTCGGCGTCGGGATTGGCGGCGTTCAGCGCCTGATTCTGCTCAACGATCCGGCTGAACAACGCTTCAACCCGTTTGCGACTGCGCAGCGGCGCGATGCAATCGATGCGCTGGTCGTTGAACACCAGACCGCCGACCCGATCGCCAGCGTTGAATACGATCCAGGCAGTCAGCGCTGCCAGTTCTGCAGCAACGGCGGATTTGAAGCTGCGCTGCGAGCCGAAGAACATCGACATCCGCTGATCGACCACGATCAGCGCTGGTCGGTCACGCTCTTCGGTGAAGGTGCGCACCACTGGTTTGCCGGTACGCAGCGAGGCACGCCAGTCGAGGTGGCGCAGATCGTCACCCGGTTGATAGCGGCGCAGTTCATCAAAGTTCAACCCGCGACCACGCAAACGTGAGGCATGGTTGCCGGCAAGGATGCTGCCGCGCGGTTGGCGAGCCATAAAACTCAGGTCACGGGCCTTGAACTCCAGCGCCATCAATTGCGCGAGAGATACGTAGACCAGACCGTCACTGTTCATGCGGGAATCGCCACTTTATCGAGCAAGCGGTCGAGCACTTGATCAGCACTTACGCCGTCGGCCACCGCGTCGTAGCTCAGATGCAGGCGATGACGCAGCACTGGATGCACCACGGCGCGCACGTTGTCCGGCGAAACAAAATCCTGACCCTGCAACCACGCATCGGCGCGGGCACACCGATCCAGACCGATGCCGCCGCGTGGACTGGCGCCGATGTCGATCCAGCGCCCGAGGTCCTCGTCGTAATCCGCCGGGTGCCGAGTGGCGTTGATCAAGTCGATCAGATAACGGTCGATGGCTGGCGAGACATGCACCGCGCTGACTTCCTTGCGAGCGGCGAAAATCACTTCCTGCGAAAGGCTGAAACCCTTGGTCGGTGCGGTGCTCGCACTCTGGGCAAACTCTTCGGTGCGCAACATGCGCAGCACCTGGCTTTCATTGTCGGCGCTGGGGTAATCGAGCAGGACTTTCATCAGGAACCGGTCCATCTGCGCTTCGGGCAGCGGATAGGTGCCTTCCTGTTCAATCGGGTTTTGCGTGGCGACCACGATGAACAATTCCGGCAAGGCATGGCTGACGCCGGCCACGGTGATCTGCCGTTCTTCCATGGCTTCGAGCAACGCCGCCTGGACTTTGGCCGGGGCACGGTTGATCTCGTCGGCGAGGATCAGGTTGCCGAACAGCGGCCCCTGCTGGAAGCGGATTTCGTTCTGGCCCGCGACCTGATGCAGCACTTCGGCGCCGGTGATGTCAGACGGCAACAAGTCCGGGGTGAACTGAATCCGGCTCATCTTCGCATCGAGATGTTTGGCCAGCGCCTTGACGGTGCGGGTCTTGGCCAGCCCCGGCAAGCTTTCCAGCAACAGGTGCCCGTTGGCCAGCAGGCCGAGCAGGATCTGCCGGATCACCTGATCCTGACCGAGTACCGCTTCGGCGATGCTGGCTTGCAGGGCGTTGAGGTCGCTGAGTGCTGTCATGGCTTGTGCTTCCTTCTCAAAACATGAAAGTCGGGATGACCGGAATGAACGACAGGCGGAAGTTCCAGCGGCTGCTGATCAAGTCTTCCGGGTGAATGGCCGAATACTGGATCTCCCCGGAAATCCGCACCGGTAACTTGCCAAAGTTGAAGATCCGCCCGGCGCCGAGGCCGATAGGGAAGGTGACCTTGTTGCCGCCCTCGGCTTTCCAGTTGACGGTGACGTTCGGGGTCATGCCGATCCGCCATTGCTCCGGCCCGGGAATGGCGCGCTGGATGAAGTACTGCACGTTGGTCAGGCTGACGTCTTTGCGTTTGCTGTCACCGCCGACTGACCACCAGTGCTGCGGGAACACGCCAAGCGTCCAGTCAGGGCCGAGATAGGCGGCGACGAACGCCGGGCCCAGCGAATATTTGCCGGTGCCGAGCACGTCTTCTTCGGCGGTGGGGAACATCGCGGTCGGGCCGAAACCCCAGACCATTTTGCCGCCGCCATCAAAGCGGATCGGCTCTTTGGGCGAGAACACGCCGACATAGGCCAGGTCGCCAAAACCGCTGGTACGGTCGAACGGGTCCTGTATCACCGAGGCAAAATCGCCACGGTCGTGGAGCAACTCGTTGGGCCCCATGCCGATCAGATTGCCGGCCTTGCGGTTGACCGGCGCGCTGACGTAGCTGATCGGCAGTCGGTTGATCAGGTTCCAGTCTTCGCCGATGGAAATCGGGAAGGTCGGCATGAAGCTGTATTTGCCGAGCATCCGCGTGCCGTTGCTGTTCGGGCCCTTGAGCGCGGTGTAGTCGTATTGATTGAACAGCAGCACCAGATTGCCGACCGGGTTATCCATCAGCTTGGCGATCTGTTCGGTGGAGGGATCGCAACCGGCGGCGACGACTTTTTTCAGGTCGATGTCGAAATCCTGTTGCAGGCGCTGGCAGGTTTCCGGGTCACCCTTGATGACGTTGGGCGCGGGCGTGCTGCCCAGCGTCGGCAAATCGCCGGCAGCACACGCCAGACCGCTGACAAGCGCACTGCATAGGGTCAAGCGATGTGCGATGGCCATCCCTGGCTCCTTTTAGAAAAATGCCAGGGTCATGTTGACGCTGATGCCGTTGCCTTCAGGGCGATTCTTGGTGTCGAACTCCGGCACCCAGCGCGCACTGATATTGGCCTGGGAATCTGCAAACTTGCCGGCCCAGCCAATTACCGGTCCGGCGCCTACCGAACGGCCACGGAAGCCATTCAGTGCATCAGCGGTATCGCCTTTGTCGTCGGTGATTTGCTGGATGTAACCGGCTGCCAGACCGGCGCTCCAGCCACTGCCAAAACCGTGGGTCCACAGGGCGTCGAGGGTAAAGATATTGCCGTTGCGATAATCGGTGGCGGTGTTCTCGGTGGAAAACTCAAGCCCGCTGGACAGGGTGAGTTCGCCACCCTTGCCATCGAGATGGGTGAAGGCCACGGTCGGCATGAACGTGTAGTTGTTCTGCCCCGGGTTGGCCAGGCGATTCTCATTGTAGGCACCGGTCGGCACGTAAATCGGCAGGGAGAACGCAATATGGTTCAACTCGTCGAAGTGGTAACCGGCGGCAATCGGCGTGATCAGGGCGTCGGCAAACTGAGTGCCCGAGTCGCTGGTGCCGAGGGTGCGTCCACGCGGTCCGGTCACCGCAGCATCGATGTCGGTGTACTGCAATGGAATGCCAATGGCAGACGCGTAATTCCACGGACCTTTGCCGGTGTCCCAGATGTGCGTCAGGTTGGTCATGGTGTAGGAGACTTTCATGTCGATCCCGGCGCTGACTTCACCGGAAATCGGCGCGCCGCGACTGCCTTTAAGCGAGCCGTCGTACCAGATGCTGGTCACCGAAACCACCCAGCCCGGTTCTGGCGGGATGATCCCGGCATTCGAATACACCTGCTGGCCGGTAATCGGCCGGCCAACGCCGCCCTCGGCCGCATAGAGGAGCGGGCTACCGAGCATGCACAGCGCCAGCAGGGGGCGCACAACGTAAGGCTTGACCATCACTGACTCCGCTTATTGTTTTGAGTTGACCGGGGTCAGCAACGGCATTTTCCACTCGCCACTGGCCACTTCCGGTTTTGGCAGATATAGACGCAACACCCCATAGAACGGCCCGTTTGGCGCAGGTAGCCAATTGGCTTGCTTGTCCTTGCCGGGGTTTTTCTGTTGCACGTACAAGGTCAGGCCGCCGTCGGCATCGAGCTTCAGATCCGGCAGCATCCGTGAGTTGATCAGGTAGCGGTTGAGCGGGTTGGCCACCAGCAATTTGTTTTTGCCGTCGTACATGGTCAGCGACCAGAACGCGTCGGCCGGGGGCAGGGCACCCTTGTCGAAGTGCAGGGTGTAATCGTGTTTCGACGCATCGACTGGATGGCCATCCTTGTCGACGAAATAACCGATGTAGTTCGCTTCTTCGGCGGAGTTGCCGAAAATCCCCATGTTGGCGCCAGCGTAGCGGTACAGGTAATTGCCCTTGAGGCGGTCGCGGGTGCCGAACAGGTCGCCACTGCTGACTTCGTGGCTATCGACCTTGTCCTTCTTGAACGCGGCAAATTCTGCCTTGGCATCGCTGATACCGTCTTCGAGGGCCTTGCGCTGTTCAGTGCTGAGTTTTTTCAGATCGAACGGCTGACCAGCGCCGATGCCGATTTTCGCAAAGCGTGCCAGCAGGTCTTTCTCGACATCCTGGGGCGGAGTGAAAGCCATCATGAAGTTCAGGTAGCGGAACAGGTCTGGCGTTTCGCTCATGGTTGGCGTCGGTTTCGGCCAACTGATCTTTGGCGCCGGTGCCGGGGCTTTCTGTTTGACGTAGTGGCTGAGCGTTTCGACCTTGTAGCCTTTCTGGATCTGCTTGACCTTGCCCAGGTCTTTCTCGTCGAACAGTTGCGTGCGGTAGAGCGCGTAAGCGATGTTGCTTTCACTGCGCAGCAGACGGTCGATTTCAACCGGTTGCTGACCTTGCCACTCCGGTCCGGCGATCATGAAGTGACCGCCGTTGTTGCCGGTGCTGCGGGTCCCCAGATAAGCAAAGTTTTGCGTATAGGCGTCGATCAATTGCACCGAGTAGTAACGGTGCTCCTCGATTGGCGGCAGGGTCAGCACCAGCGGTTCGCTACGCAGGTCCATCCAGATGAACGAATAAGGTGTGTCGGCGTTCGGCGTAACGAACGCAGTGTCCTTGGCGGTGAAGGCCTTGGCGGTGTTGCCGATCTGGTTGAACGGCGCCTTGTAGTTCGGGCTCTTGCTGTCGACGGCCTGGGTGTAGAGGGTCTTGTACATCTCGACCACCGGGAAACCGTACAGATAGGCTTCCTTGGCGATACCGCGGGCCTCTTCGGGACTGGCGCTGAAATCCGCCCAGGCACTGCTGCTCAAAGCGAGCGTCAGGCCGGTCAGCAACAGATTGCGTGTATTCATGGGTTGTCCTTGATCACTGTACGACGGTGATGTCGTCGAGTTTCCAGCTCTTGTCGAAATAGGCTTCGGTTGGCGCATACAGCCGGAAGTAACTGAACCAGTGCTTGCCCGGCAGGGTTTGCACCCAGTTGTTCTCGAAGCCTTTGGGCGCGGTCGGACCGAAATACAGATCGACCGAACCATCAGCGTTTTTCTTCAGATCCTGACGTGACGACAGGTCGGCCTTGCGCTGCGGATTGTCGATCAGGCAACGGCTATCGATGTCGTAAACGGTCATCGACCAGAACTGTTTGGCCGGCGGCGGGGTGCCGACGTGCAGGCGATAAGTCTTGCCGCCATCGAGCCAGTCACCTTTGGCATCGGTGTAGGCACCCAGATAGGTCTGGCCCAGGCCCGGGGTCTTGGAAACCATGCCTTTGGTGTTGGTGACCGCTTCGTAGAACCACGCGCTGCGCTCCCAGAGCTGGTCGTAATAAGCGACGCGTTGTGACGGCTCGGCGATGTTCAGTACCGTGTCCCAATGACGGTCAGGCCAGTACTGGGCATCAGGGAAACGCTTGGCGAAGGTGTTGGCCTTGGCGATCAACTCGCCGATCTGCGCGCCTTGCTCCAGTGCCTGTCGCTGCTGGGTGTTGGGGTTGAAGGGTTTGTCTTTCTCGATGCCGAGACTGGCGAGCATCGCCATATAGAAGCGGTCACGTTCGTTGACCGGTTCCTTCTGGATGATCTGATGCAGGCGTTCCCAGTAAGCGATGCCGCGTGGCTGGGTGCCCGACCACGGTTTGCCGCCGGGCGACAGCAGGCGGGTGGTGCTTGGCTCGTTGCGTTTGGCGTACGGATACATCTTGAATTTTTCGACCAGCGCCTTGCCCTTGGCCGGATCAGGATCAAGCACCCGGAAGCCCACCAGCACGTTCATGGTTTCCGACTTGGCCAGATAATATTTACCGGCATCTGCCGGAGGCTCGGCGCCCGGTGGCAATACCAGATACTTGCCACCCTGGCCCTTGTCAGGGCCGGTCTGGCCCATGTCGATGATTGCTCGTTGCCAGAAATCACCGATGCCGCCGGCAGTCGGGCCGGGCGGCAGTTCGATCACCAGCGGCCCGGTCTCGCTCAGGTCGACGAAACCGAGGATGTATGGCGTGGTGGCGTTGGCGGTGATCACGCCAAGTTTGTCTTCGTAGCTGTTGAGCACCATCAGATCGCCGCTGTGCGCGCCGAGCTTGTCGCGAAATTCTTCCTGCCATTGCGCGTAGGACACCAGCGGCAATGCCCACAGATAGCTCTGCGTCGCCTGTTGGAAATCCAGTTCAGCGTAGAGTTTGGCAATCGATTCGTGGGCCGGCAGTTCGCCTTCCATCGCAATCTTGCCGATGCGCGTATCAAGGTCCTGGGCGCCGACACCGCAACTGGCGAACAGGGCCATCACACTGAAACCGGCTGCGCGAAGAGCAATGTGCATGGGAATGTCCTTATTTTCCGAAGGTGACGTTGATACCGGCGAACAGGGTGAATTGCGGCACACCATCGCCTTTGCGCTCGACCGTCCACTGCGGTTCGACGAAGGCGTTGAGGATGTTGCTGCCGGACTTCCAGACCTTGCCCGCACCCAGACCGATCGGGATGTAGTGGGTGTCGTTTTTCAGATCGAACGTCCAGGTGCCGGTGGAGCGCAGATACCAGCCCTTGGGCAGGTTATGGATGATGAAGGGCTGCATCGTCGCTGTTTCGACGTGGGCGCGATCATGGTCGCCGGCGAACGAACTCTGGTACTGCACCAGTGCGCCGAGCAATCCACGAGGGGATGAGTCGATCGCCACAGCGGCAAGCCCGGCCTGCCATTTGCCGGTGCCCAGCTCATCTTCGGCAGCCGTCGGCGCGGTGATCTGCGGGCCGATGCCCAACTGCACGCCGTCAGTCTTGAGCAGGAAAATATCGAAGAGGTTGAGGTCGCCAATGCCGGTGCTGTAGCCGCCATGCGGATCGGGACGGGTGCTGATCGGCATGGTTGCGCGGAGCAATTGCGGCACACCGATGAAATCGTTGGGTGCTACTGGCAGCGTTCCGCGCAGCAAGGCGTCGTTGGTGTGGACGTTACTGTCGAACAGCTTGGGCGTGTAGTAATCCTGAAGGTTGGCACCGGGAGCGAGGTTCAACGGGTTGTTACTTTTGTTGGCTGTCTCAGCGTTGTCTGCCTGCACGCAAAACACAGGCGCCAGCGAACTCGCCAGCAGCAAGGCGCACATCCCCGATCTTTTCAACATGGTCCCCGATTCCCTGGTGGCTTATTGGACGACTCGGCACTTCTCGGCCGTTACGCGTAAATCCTTTCTTTTCAAGCCTGTAGGACGCGTCTGATTGACGCTAGCAGCTTATCCGCAGTAAGCCAGTCGAATGTATTAATTCTTTGGTTTTGTGTACAAGCGCACACTTGGCGTGTGTACTAAAAAGTTAATGATCAGCGCAAAAAAAGTAGGAGCTGCGAAACGCTGCGATCTTTTGATTCTGTTTTTCAAGATCAAGAGATCGCAGCGTGCCGCAGCTCCTACACGGGATCAGGCGTTTTTCCTGGCTTGTTCGCGGATGCGTTCTTCTTGTTCGCGGGCCTCGGGGGTGAACTCTGCACCGAAGTCTTCTGGCGAGAATATCTGGCGAATTTCAATCTCGGCTTCGGTGCCTGGCATCGGATTGGGGCAGCGTTTGACCCATTCGATGGCTTCCTCTTTCGATTTCACCTCCCAGATCCAGTAACCGGCGACCAGTTCCTTGGTTTCAATAAAGGGCCCATCGATCACCGTGCGCTTGTCACCGGAAAATCTCACGCGCGCACCTTTGCTGCTGGGATGCAGGCCGTCGGCGTCGATAAGGATGCCGGCCTTGACCAGCTCTTCGTTGAAATTACCCATCTCGGTGATCAGTGCTTCGCTGGGCATGATGCCGGCTTCGGAGTCGGCGCTGGCTTTTACTAGGATCATGAATCGCATGGTGATATCTCCAGAGAATGTGCGGGATTCACGGGATAGTCGAATGGGAACACTTGGAATCGACAGCGTTTATAAATAAAGAATTGTGTATTCGATATCGCCGCAGATCCTGTGGGAGCGAGCTTGCTCGCGAAGATGGCGTCACATTCAGCATAGAGTGTTGACTGGCAGACCGCTTTCGCGAGCAAGCTCGCTCCCACAGGGTTTGAAGTTGTATGCAATTTTGCGTTTCAAAGAATGACAAATTTGCTCGGGGCATAGGTCGTAGGACAATTTCGTGGTTAACTTCGGCCTCTTGCATGCTTTCCAATCAAAACGTTCAGAAGGACTCAAGTCATGGCTCAAGTCACCCTTAAAGGCAATCCGGTTCAAGTCAACGGCCAGTTGCCACAAGCCGGTTCCAAGGCGCCAGCCTTTTCCCTGGTTGCCGGCAACCTGTCGGACGTCACCCTGAAAGACTTCGCCGGCAAGCGCAAAGTGCTGAACATCTTCCCAAGCGTCGACACTCCGACCTGCGCTACCTCGGTGCGCAAGTTCAACGCTCAGGCCAACGACATCAGCAACACCGTCGTTCTGTGCATCTCGGCTGACCTGCCGTTTGCTCAGGCTCGTTTCTGTGGCGCCGAAGGTCTGGAAAACGTCCAGAACCTGTCGACCCTGCGTGGCGCAGAGTTCATCGAGAACTACGGCGTGGCCATCGCTGACGGCCCGCTGAAAGGCCTGACTGCTCGTGCGGTCGTTGTTCTGGACGAAAATGACAACGTCCTGCACAGCGAACTGGTCAAGGAAATCGCTGAAGAACCGAACTACGAAGCAGCTCTGGCTGTTCTGAAGTAATCGATTCACAAAGCGCTTTTACAATTGTTAACGGCCTGGCTCTGTCCAGGCCGTTTTCATTTGTGTATCAGTGTCTTGCCACACACCTTGAAACGTAAGTTGAAAGTAAATAGCCGGTAAAGCTGCTTTGCTTAATCTCCATCAGTGCTTATCGTTCAGCCTCCCGTAAAAAGAAGCCCACGCGCCCAATGGTTAATCAATCCATGCAATCGTCCTCTCGTAACTCCCGTCGCTGGCTGTTGAGCCTGCTTGTGCTGCTGATCATTGCCGGCCTGTGCTGGAAATTCTGGCCTGCCAGCTCAGCCCACAAGGATGCCGCCGCGAAGGCGCAGGCCGGGCACGCCGGGCGTTCGGGCATGATGCGTCCGGGCTTTGGCGGGGCGGCGGGGCCGATACCGGTTCGTGTGGCGCCAGCGGTCACGGGGGATTTCCCGCTGTATTACAAGGCGCTGGGCACGGTCACCGCGCTTAACACCATCAATGTGCGCAGCCGGGTGGGCGGCGAACTGGTGAAGATCAATTTCGAAGAAGGGCAGATGGTCAAGGCGGGCGACTTGCTCGCGGAGATCGATCCGCGTCCGTACCAGAATGCTTTGCTTCAAGCCGAAGGCACCTTGCTGCAGAACCAGGCGCAACTGAAAAACGCCCAGGTTGATGTCGAGCGTTATCGTGGTCTGTTCAAGGAAGACAGCATCGCCAAACAGACGCTGGATACCGCCGAGGCACTGGTCGGCCAATATCTGGGCACGGTCAAGACCAATCAGGCTGCGGTCAACGATGCCAAGCTCAATCTCGAATTCACGAAGATCCGCGCACCGCTTGCCGGTCGTGTCGGCCTGCGTCAGCTTGATGTCGGCAACCTTGTGGCGGCCAACGACACCACGTTTCTCGCGGTGATCACCCAGACTCAACCGATCAGCGTCGCCTTCACCTTGCCGGAAAACAGCCTCGAAACCGTGCTCGCGCGTTATCGCAGCGGCGCCAAACTGCCGGCTGAAGCGTGGGATCGCGGCGACACCAAACTGCAAGCCACCGGCGTACTGCAAAGCCTCGACAACCAGATCGACGTCGCCACCGGCACCCTGAAATTCAAGGCGCGTTACGAAAACCGCGATCAATCGCTGTTCCCCAATCAGTTCGTCAACGTTCACCTGCTGGCCGACACCCTGAAAGGCGTGGTTCTGGCGCCGTCGGCCGCCATTCAGTTCGGCACCAATGGCACCTTCGTCTATGCGCTGGACGGCGACAAGAAAGTCACCATCCGCCAATTGAAAATCGGCGCCAGTGACGGCAACAACACCGTAATCACCGAAGGCCTGGCTGCCGGCGACCGCGTGGTGCTGGAAGGCACCGACCGCTTGAAAGAAGGCAGCGAAGTCGAAGTGGTCAATGACAGCAACGCCGTACCGACTACGCCGACCGAACACCTGCAAGGCAAGTCCGCCGCCAGCACACCAGATGCCCCAGCCACTGAAAAGGCCAAGAAGGGCGCATGAACATTTCGCGGCTGTTCATCCTCCGTCCGGTAGCCACTACCCTGAGCATGCTGGCCATTGTCCTGGCCGGCCTGATTGCTTACCGCTTGCTGCCAGTCTCGGCCTTGCCTCAGGTCGACTACCCGACCATCCGCGTCATGACGCTGTACCCCGGCGCCAGCCCGGACGTGATGACCAGCGCGGTCACCGCGCCGCTTGAACGCCAGTTCGGACAGATGCCCGGCCTGACGCAAATGGCTTCGACCAGTTCCGGTGGCGCTTCGGTGCTGACCCTGCGTTTCAGCCTCGACATCAATATGGACGTCGCCGAACAACAGGTACAAGCCGCGATCAACGCCGCGACCAATCTGTTGCCGACCGACTTGCCGGCACCGCCGGTGTACAACAAGGTCAACCCGGCTGACACCCCGGTGCTGACTCTGGCTATCACCTCGAAAACCATGCTCCTGCCCAAGCTCAACGACCTGGTCGATACGCGCATGGCGCAGAAAATCGCCCAGATCAGCGGCGTCGGCATGGTCAGCATCGCTGGCGGCCAGCGGCAGGCCGTGCGGATCAAGGTCAACCCGGAAGCACTGGCCGCCAACAGCCTGAACCTGTCGGACGTGCGCACCTTGATCGGTGCTTCCAACGTTAACCAGCCAAAAGGCAACTTCGACGGCCCGACCCGGGTGTCGATGCTTGATGCCAATGATCAACTGACGTCGCCCAAGGACTACGCCAACCTGATCCTCGCCTACAAGAACGGCGCGCCGTTGCGTCTGAAGGACGTGGCGGAAATCGTCGATGGTGCCGAGAACGAACGTCTCGCCGCTTGGGCCAATGAAAACCAGGCAGTGCTGCTGAATATTCAGCGTCAGCCGGGCGCCAACGTGATTGAAGTGGTCGACCGGATCAAGGCATTGCTGCCGAGCATCACCGACAACTTGCCGGCCGGCCTCGAAGTCACTGTGCTGACCGACCGTACCCAGACCATCCGCGCCTCGGTGACGGACGTGCAGCACGAACTGCTGATCGCCATCGCACTGGTGGTGATGGTGACATTCCTGTTCCTGCGTCGCGCCAGCGCCACGATCATTCCGTCGGTGGCCGTGCCGCTGTCGCTGATCGGCACCTTTGGCGTGATGTACCTTGCCGGGTTTTCGGTCAACAACCTGACGCTGATGGCATTGACCATCGCCACCGGATTTGTGGTCGACGATGCGATTGTGATGCTGGAAAACATCGCGCGCTTCATAGAAGAGGGCGACAGCCCGATGCAGGCTGCGCTCAAGGGCGCCAAGCAGATCGGCTTCACCCTGATTTCTCTGACCCTGTCGCTGATTGCCGTACTGATTCCGCTGCTGTTCATGGCTGACGTGGTCGGCCGGCTGTTCCGCGAGTTCGCCATCACTCTGGCGGTGGCGATCCTGATTTCTCTCGTGGTCTCACTGACTCTGACGCCGATGATGTGCGCTCGCTTGCTTAAACGTGAGCCGGAAGCACACGAGCAGGGCCGCTTCTATCGGGCCAGCGGCGCCTGCATTGACTGGATGATCGCCAAATACGGACGTGGATTACAGTGGGTGCTCAAGCACCAGCCACTGACGTTGCTGGTCGCCGTCGGAACGCTGGCACTGACTGTTTTCCTTTATATGATCGTGCCCAAGGGCTTCTTTCCGGTGCAGGACACCGGGGTGATCCAGGGTATTTCCGAAGCGCCGCAGTCGATTTCCTTCGCGGCCATGGGCGAGCGTCAGCAGGAACTGGCCAAGATCATCCTGCAAGACCCAGCGGTGCAAAGCCTGTCGTCCTACATCGGCGTCGATGGTGACAACGCCACGCTCAACAGCGGCCGCTTGCTGATCAACCTCAAACCCCATGGCGATCGTGATCTGAGCGCGACGCAGGTGATTGCACGCCTGCAGCCGCAACTGAACAAACTGGTCGGTATTCGCCTGTATATGCAGCCGGTGCAGGACCTGACCATCGAAGATCGGGTCAGTCGTACGCAGTACCAGTTCAGCATGTCTTCTCCGGACTCCGAGTTGTTGAGTCAATGGAGCGGCCGTCTGGTCGAGGCACTGGCGCAGCGCCCGGAACTTACCGACGTTGCCAGTGATTTGCAGGACAAGGGTTTGCAGGTCTATCTGGTGATCGACCGCGATGCGGCTTCACGCCTTGGCGTCTCGGTGGCGAATATCACTGATGCGCTGTACGACGCTTTCGGTCAGCGACAGATTTCGACCATCTACACCCAGGCCAGCCAATACCGCGTGGTATTGCAGGCTCAGGCCGGAGAGAAGATCGGCCCGCAGGCGCTGGATCAGATTCACGTCAAGACCACGGACGGCGCGCAGGTGCGTCTGTCGAGTCTGGCGCATGTCGAAGAACGTCAGGCACAACTGGCGATCACCCATATCGGCCAGTTCCCGGCAGTGATGATGTCGTTCAACCTCGCACCCGGCGTGGCGCTGGGGCATGCGGTGGACGTTATCGAGCAAGTGCAGAAGGACATCGGCATGCCGGTTGGCGTGCAGACACAGTTCCAGGGCGCGGCCGAAGCGTTCCAGGCCTCGCTGTCGAGCACCTTGCTGCTGATTCTGGCGGCGGTGGTGACCATGTACATCGTGCTCGGTGTGCTTTACGAGAGCTACATCCACCCGATCACCATTCTGTCGACGTTGCCATCGGCGGCGGTCGGCGCGTTGCTGGCGCTGCTGCTGAGCGGTAATGACCTGGGGATGATTGCGATCATTGGCATCATTCTGCTGATCGGCATCGTCAAGAAGAACGCGATCATGATGATCGACTTCGCCCTCGACGCCGAACGTACGCAAGGCATGGCACCGGAGCAGGCGATTTATCAGGCGGCGCTGCTGCGCTTCCGGCCGATTCTGATGACCACGCTGGCGGCGTTGTTTGGTGCAATACCCTTGATGCTGGCCACCGGTTCCGGCGCAGAGTTGCGCCAGCCGCTGGGTCTGGTGATGGTCGGTGGGTTGCTGGTCAGCCAGGTGTTGACCCTGTTTACCACGCCAGTGATCTACCTGTACTTCGACCGCCTCGGTCGGCGCTGGGGCAAGGCCGAAGCCAAAGAGGTGGAAGCATGATTTTGACGCACCTCAATCCCTGTGGGAGCGAGCCTGCTCGCGATAGGGCAGGCACAGGCAACATCAATGCAAGCAGACACTCCGCTATCGCCAGCAGGCTAGCTCCCACAGAAGTGTGGCGTGAAGCAGGGGACTGCGGTCAATGAACCTGTCCGGTCCTTTCATCAAGCGCCCGGTCGCGACCATGCTCCTGAGCCTGGCGATCATGCTGCTGGGCGGTGTCAGCTTCGGTCTGCTGCCAGTGTCGCCGCTGCCACAAATGGACTTCCCGGTGATCGTGGTGCAGGCGAGCCTGCCCGGTGCGAGCCCGGAGGTCATGGCGTCTACCGTGGCCACGCCGCTGGAACGCTCCTTCGGCGCCATCGCCGGGGTCAACACCATGAGCAGCCGGTCTAGCCAGGGTTCGACCCGGGTGATTCTGCAGTTCGACCTCGACCGCGACATCAACGGCGCGGCGCGGGAAGTGCAAGCGGCGATCAATGCTTCGCGCAATCTGCTGCCGAGCGGGATGCGCAGCATGCCGACCTACAAGAAGGTCAACCCGTCGCAGGCGCCGATCATGGTGCTGTCGCTGACCTCGGATGTGCTGGAAAAGGGTCAACTCTACGATCTGGCCTCGACCATCCTGTCCCAGAGCCTGTCCCAGGTGCAGGGTGTCGGTGAAGTACAGATCGGCGGCAGTTCGCTGCCGGCAGTGCGCATCGAACTCGAACCGCAGGCACTGAATCAATACGGTGTGGCGCTGGACGATGTGCGCAAGACCATTGCCGATGCCAACGTGCGCCGGCCCAAGGGCTCGGTCGAAGATGGCGAGCGCTTGTGGCAGATTCAGGCCAACGACCAGTTGGAGAAAGCCAAGGATTACGAATCGCTGATCATCCACTACGCCAACGGCGCCGCACTGCGCCTCAAGGATGTAGCCAAGGTCAGCGATGGCGTCGAAGACCGTTACAACAGCGGTTTCTTCAACGACGATGCGGCGGTATTGCTGGTGATCAACCGGCAGGCCGGCGCGAACATCATCGAGACGGTCAACGAGATCAAGGCGCAGTTGCCGGCCTTGCAAGCCGTGCTGCCGGCCAGCGTCAAACTGAATCTGGCGATGGATCGTTCGCCGGTGATCAAGGCCACGCTGCATGAAGCGGAAATGACCTTGCTGATCGCCGTGGCACTGGTGATTCTGGTGGTATTTCTGTTCCTCGGTAACTTCCGTGCTTCGCTGATCCCGACACTCGCGGTACCGGTTTCGCTGGTCGGCACCTTTGCCGTGATGTACCTGTACGGATTTTCGCTGAACAACCTGTCGCTGATGGCGCTGATTCTCGCCACCGGTCTGGTGGTGGACGATGCCATCGTGGTGCTGGAGAACATCTCCCGGCACATCGACGAAGGCGTCGAACCGATGAAGGCCGCCTATCTTGGGGCCAAGGAAGTCGGGTTTACCCTGCTGTCGATGAACGTTTCGCTGGTGGCGGTGTTCCTGTCGATCCTGTTCATGGGCGGGATTATCGAGAGTTTGTTCCGCGAGTTCTCCATCACCCTGGCCGCAGCAATCGTGGTGTCACTGGTGGTTTCGCTGACACTCACCCCGATGCTTTGCGCCCGCTGGCTCAAGCCGCACACGCCGGGCGAGGAAAACCGCCTTCAGCGCTGGAGCCGCCGCACCAACGAGTGGATGGTCGCGAAATATGCGACCAGCCTTGATTGGGTGTTGCGTCATCGACGCCTGACACTGTTGAGCCTGTTTGTCACTGTCGGCGTAAACGTCGCGCTGTACGTGGTGGTGCCGAAAACCTTTATGCCGCAACAGGACACCGGCCAGTTGATCGGCTTTGTGCGGGGCGACGATGGCCTGTCGTTCAGCGTGATGCAGCCGAAGATGGAAATCTTCCGCCGCGCCGTGCTCAAGGACGAAGCAGTGGAAAGTGTCGCCGGTTTCATTGGCGGCACCAACGGCACCAATAACGCCTTCATGTTGGTGCGTTTGAAACCGATCAAAGAGCGCCAGATGTCGGCGCAGAAGGTCATCGAACGCCTGCGCAAGGAAATGCCCAAGGTGCCGGGTGCGCAATTGATGCTGATGGCGGATCAGGATCTGCAATTCGGCGGTGGCCGCGAGCAGACTACCTCGCAGTACAGCTACATTCTGCAAAGCGGTGACCTCGGCTCGTTGCGCGAGTGGTATCCAAAAGTGGTTGCGGCGCTGCGAGCCTTGCCTGAACTGACCGCCATCGATGCCCGCGAAGGTCGCGGCGCGCAACAGGTGACGCTGATTGTTGACCGTGATCAGGCGAAGCGTCTGGGCGTGGACATGAACATGGTCACCTCGGTGCTGAACAACGCCTACAGCCAGCGGCAGATTTCGACGATCTACGACAGCCTCAACCAGTATCAAGTGGTGATGGAGGTCAATCCGAAGTATGCGCAAGACCCGGTAACGCTCAAGCAGGTTCAGGTGATTACCGCTGATGGTGCGCGTATTCCGCTGTCGACCATCGCCCACTACGAAAGCAGCCTCGAAGACGACCGCGTCAGCCATGAAGGCCAGTTCGCTTCGGAAGATATTTCTTTCGATATGGCTGAAGGCGTGACGGTGGAGCAGGGCAGTGCCGCTATCGAGCGGGCGATTGCCAAAGTCGGTCTGCCGGAAGATGTGATCGCGAAAATGGCCGGCACCGCCGATGCATTCGCTGCGACCCAGAAGAGTCAGCCGTTCATGATTCTGGGTGCTCTGCTGGCGGTGTATCTGGTGTTGGGTGTGCTGTATGAAAGCTATATTCACCCGCTGACGATCCTTTCGACCCTGCCATCAGCCGGCGTCGGCGCGTTGCTGTCGATCTATGCGCTCGGCGGTGAGTTCAGCCTGATTTCGTTGCTCGGTCTGTTCCTGCTGATCGGCGTGGTAAAGAAAAACGCGATTCTGATGATCGATCTGGCGCTGCAACTGGAGCGTCATCAGGGCATGACTCCACTGGAATCGATCCGCAGTGCCTGTCTGCAACGCTTGCGGCCGATCCTGATGACCACGCTGGCGGCGATTCTCGGTGCCTTGCCGCTGCTGCTCAGCCGTGCCGAGGGCGCCGAAATGCGTCAGCCGTTGGGCCTGACCATCATCGGTGGCTTGATCTTCAGTCAGGTGCTGACCCTTTACACCACCCCCGTGGTTTACCTCTATCTCGACAAACTGCGCCATCGCTTCAATAAATGGCGTGGCGTACGTACCGATGCAGCTCTGGAAACTCCGCTATGACTGACCGTTCGCTTATCAATCTGGCCACTGTTCGGGGCTCGCGTTTGTTGAGCCTGTCACTGTGCGTGGCGATGCTCAGTGCCTGCGCCGTCGGCCCGGACTACCAGCGCCCGCAAACCACTGAAATTGCCCAGTACAAAGAGGCCGAAGGCTGGCGTCAGGCCAGCCCGAGCGATTCGCTGGCGCGTGGCGCCTGGTGGGAGTTGTACGGTGATCAGCAACTTAACGGGTTGATCGAGAAGCTCAACAGCTCGAACCAGACCGTCGCCCAGTCCGAAGCCCAGTTCCGGCAGGCGCAGGCTCTGGTGCGCAGCGCACGTGGAGCGTTTTTCCCGAGTGCCGACCTCAGCGTAGGCAAGACCCGCTCCAGTCAGGGCACCGGCAGCAGCAGTTCAAGCCTGAGCAGTTCCTCCAGCGGTATTCGTGATACCTACAACGCGCAAGTGGGCGTCAGTTGGGAAGCGGATGTTTGGGGCAAATTGCGCCGTGGACTTGAGGCCAACGAGGCCAGCGCTCAGGCAAGCTTTGCCGATCTGGCGGCGATGCGCCTGAGCCAACAGTCGGAACTGGTGCAGAACTATCTGCAACTGCGGGTGATCGATCAGCAGAAGCGTTTGCTTGAGTCGACGGTGACGGCTTACCAACGCTCGTTGCAGATGACTCAGAACCAATACCGCGCCGGGATCTCCGGGCGCGATGCCGTGGCGCAGGCGCAGACGCAATTGAAGTCGACCCAGGGCGATCTGGTCGATCTGATCTGGCAGCGCGCTCAGTTCGAGAACGCCATTGCCGTGCTGACCGGACAGGCACCAGCCGAGTTCAGCATTGCCGAGATCCAGACCATTCCGAACCTGCCACAGATTCCGCTGAGCCTGCCGTCGCAATTGCTGGAGCGTCGGCCGGACATTGCTTCTGCAGAGCGCTCGGTGATTGCCGCCAACGCCAATATCGGCGTGGCCAAAGCGGCCTACTACCCGGACTTTTCCCTGAGCCTGAGCGGCGGTTACAGCAGCAGTACCTCAAAAGACCTGATCAGCCTGCCGAACCGCTTCTGGTCGGTCGGGCCGAAGCTCGATTTGCCGCTGTTCGATGGCGGCCAACGCTCGGCAGAAGTTGATCGCAATGAAGCGCTGTACGACCAGACCGTGGCCAAATACCGGCAGACCGTGCTCGATGGTTTCCGCGAGGTGGAAAACTATCTGGTGCAACTGAAGGTGTATGAAGACGAAGCCGCTGTTCGCCAGGAAGCACTGGATGCCGCTCGCGATTCGTTACGGTTGACGCAGAACCAGTACAAGGCCGGGCTGATCGCCTATATCGACGTGGTGGTGGTGCAAGCCACAGCCCTGAACAACGAACGAACCGTGCTGAATATCCTGCAAAGCCGCTTGATCGCCAGCGTGCAATTAATCGCGGCACTGGGCGGCGGCTGGGATGGAAATCTGCCCACCGAATAACCGGTAGGAGCTGCGGCACGCTGCGATCTTTTGATCTTGATCTGCAAAAGAACAATCAAAAGATCGCAGCGTGCCGCAGCTCCTACACGGGATTTTCGCAGGCTGTGAGGGGCGGCTTAGAGCGTTGTAGGGCGATCAAACAAGCGTTTCATCGGGTTGATGGCAATTTGCTTACTTTGTCAGTGCGTTCTTCTGCGCAATCAGTACAATCGCCGCATTTTCCCCTACCGAGAACGGACGCAGTACGGCGGGGTGGCCTAGAGAATTCCCATGCTCACTGGTAGTTATTCCTTCACCCTGGTTTTCATTTCGCTGTGTGTGGCGATTCTCGCGTCCTATACCGCACTTGACCTTACCGGGCGCATCGCCACGGCCAGAGGCCGGGCGGTGCATTTCTGGACGGCGGGTGGCGCATTGGCCATGGGTGTTGGTGTCTGGTCGATGCACTTCATAGGCATGCTGGCGTTCAAACTGCCGATTGATCTGGGCTACGACATCGCCATCACGGCACTGTCGCTGCTGATTGCAGTGCTGTCCTGCGGTTTTGCCCTGTGGCTGGTCAGTCAGCCGAAGCTGCCGGTGTTCCAGTTGGCTTTCGGCGCATTGATCATGGGCGCCGGCATCAGTGCGATGCACTACACCGGCATGGCTGCCATGCGCATGACCCCGGGGATTGATTACGATCCGACACTGTTTGGCGCTTCATTGCTGATTGCTGTCGGAGCTTCGGCTGCAGCTTTGTGGATCGCTTTCCGCCTGCGTCAGCATTCGCCTTATGTTCGGCTGATTCGCGGCGGCGCCGCGGTGATCATGGGCGTCGCGATTGTCGGCATGCATTACACCGGCATGGCGGCGGCGCAATTTCCCGAAGGCAGTTTTTGCGGCGCGACGCTCAACGGCCTCAAGGGTAACGGCCTCGACAGTCTGGTGTTGATTACCACGTTGGCAGTGCTGTCGATTGCCTTGCTGACCTCGATTCTTGACGCCCGTCTCGAAGCGCGCACTGCCGACCTTGCGCACTCGCTGACGCTGGCCAACCGTGAACTGACCCAACTGGCACTGCACGACACCCTCACCGGTCTGCCGAACCGCATGCTGCTGGACGACCGAATCAATCAGGCGATGAAAAAGGTGCATGAGCAGGGCGGCTGTTTTGCGCTGATGTTCATCGATCTGGATGGTTTCAAACCGGTCAACGATGCCTTTGGCCATCACATGGGTGATCAGTTGCTGCGTGAGGTCGGGCTGCGTCTGCGTGAAGACTTGCGCAGTCAGGACACGCTGGCGCGTATCGGCGGCGACGAGTTCGTGTTGCTGGTGCGCCTGACCGAGCCTGATGATGCGCTGGGACTGGCTGCGCGCCAGGTTGGCTTGATTGCTCGCCCTTTCCGCGTGGCTGAACATGATTTGCAGATATCCGCCAGCGTCGGCATCGCGGTCTATCCGGGCAATGGTGAAGGCGCCCAGGAACTGCTGATGAACGCCGATGCGGCGATGTATCACGCCAAGGGCGGCGGCAAAAACGGCTACAGCTTTTTCGATGTATCGATGAACAACAACGCTCGCAAGCAACTGCAACTGTTACAGGACTTGCGTGCGGCGCTGGAACACAGCCAGTTCAGCCTGTATTACCAACCCAAGTTCGACGCCGCCAATGGTCGTCCGGTCGGTGCCGAAGCGCTGTTGCGCTGGCAGCACCCTACGCAGGGCATGTTGTTGCCGGACAAGTTCATCGATCTGGCGGAGAAGACCGGGCTGATCATCGCCATTGGCGACTGGGTGCTCAACGAAGCCTGCCGGCAGATGCGCGAGTGGTACGTGCTGGGTTACACCGATTGGCGCATTGCGGTGAATCTGTCGGCGTTGCAGTTCTGCCATACCGGGCTGGTGCAAAGCGTCGCCAAAGCGCTGGCGACGCATCATTTGCCAGCCAACAGCCTGACCCTGGAAATCACCGAAACCACCGCCATGAGCGATGCCGATGCGAGCATGACAGTGTTGCAAGAGTTGTCGGACATGGGCGTTGACCTGTCGATTGATGACTTCGGTACCGGTTATTCGAGCTTGATGTACCTCAAGCGTCTGCCGGCCAACGAACTGAAGATTGACCGTGGTTTCGTGCGTGATCTGGAGCATGACAGTGATGACGCAGCGATTGTTTCGGCGATTGTCGCGCTGGGGCAAGCGCTGGGTTTGCGCATTGTCGCTGAAGGCGTGGAGACCGGCGTGCAGCAGGATTTCCTGACCCAGTTGGGTTGTGATTCGTTGCAGGGTTATCTGCTGGGGCATCCGATGCCGGCGGACAAGTTCATGCTCGACATCGTGCGCGGCGAGAAACTCGCTGCGGTGTGACCTGACTCCCTCGCCACAGGATTGGTTTTGGCAGAGCCCATGCAAAACCCGGCAATGCCGGTTATTCTTGGCCCCGACTGTTACGTGTGCATCGGGGGAAGGCCAGCATGGATAAAGTCGTTTTGATCACCGGCGGCGGGCGCGGAATTGGCGCGGCTACGGCGCTGTTGGCAGCCGGGCAGGGCTATCGGATTTGCATCAACTACCAGTCAGACGAACAGGCCGCACAAGGTGTGCTGGAGCAAGTTCGCGCGTTGGGCGCGCAAGCCATTGCGGTTCGCGCTGACGTCAGTATCGAAGATGAAGTGATCGGTTTGTATCAACGTATCGACACTGAGTTAGGCCGGGTCACCGCACTGGTGAACAATGCCGGCACCGTCGGACACAAGTCGCGGGTCGATGAAATGTCTGAATTCCGCATTCTCAAAACCATGAAAACCAACGTTTTGGCGCCGATCCTTTGCGCCAAACACGCGATCCTGCGCATGTCGCCCAAACACGGTGGGCAGGGTGGCAGCATCGTCAACGTGTCTTCGGTGGCGTCGCGCCTCGGCTCGCCGAATGAGTACGTTGACTACGCAGCCTCCAAAGGCGCGCTGGATTCGTTCACCATCGGTCTGTCCAAGGAAGTGGCGGGCGAGGGGATTCGGGTCAACGCGGTGCGTCCGGGTTTTATCTACACCGACTTCCACGCGCTGAGCGGCGACCCGGATCGGGTCAGCAAGCTTGAGTCGGCAATCCCGATGGCCCGTGGCGGCCGGCCGGATGAAGTGGCGGAGGCGATTGTCTGGCTGCTGTCGGACAAGGCTTCGTATGCCACCGGGACTTTTGTTGATTTGGGTGGGGGGCGTTAGGCCCATGGATTAGGGTTGTATTGGTGGGCCCTATCGCTGGCAGGCCAGCTCCCACAGTATTTGATGTTGAACATAAATTTTGTGTACGACATCGAAACCTGTGGGAGCTGGCCTGCCAGCGATAGGGCCAGCGCAATCAACATCAAACCATCAGAACGACCGCACAATCCGCCCCAACGTCTCCATTGCCTTCTCCGAATCCTCGGTCCACGGGCTGCCATAATTCAATCGAATGCAATTTCGAAAGCGCTGGGTCGGCGAGAAAATCGGCCCCGGCGCGATGCTGATGCCTTGCGCCAAAGCCATCTGAAACAACTTCAACGAATCCATCTGCGGTGGCAGTTCCAGCCACAAGAAGTAGCCGCCCGCCGGTTGACTGACACGGGTCTGCGCCGGGAAGTAACGGGCGATGGCAGCGAGCATGGCGCTTTGCTGTTCTTCCAGCGCATAACGCAATTTGCGCAGGTGACGGTCATAGCCGCCATGTTGCAGATAGTCGGCAATCGCCGCTTGAGCCGGCATTGACGCGCACAGCGAAGTCATCAGTTTCAGGCGTTCGATTTTCTGCGCGTAGCGCCCGGCGGCGACCCAGCCGATGCGGTAGCCGGGGGCCAGGCTCTTGGCGAACGAGCCGCAATGCATCACCAATCCTTCAGTGTCGAAAGCCTTGGCCGGTTTCGGCGCTTGTTGGCCGTAATACAGCTCGGCGTAGACGTCGTCTTCGATCAATGGCACTTGATGCTTGCGCAGTAGCTCGACCAGTTCCTGTTTCTTCGCCTCGGGCATGGTTGCGCCCATCGGGTTCTGGAAACTGGTCATGCACCAGCAGGCCTTGATCGGATGCCGCTCCAGGGTTTGCGCGAGCACACCCAGATCAATGCCGTCACGCGGATGCACCGGAATTTCCACCGCTTTGAGCTTCAGGCGTTCCAGCACTTGCAGGCTGGCGTAGAACGCCGGAGCTTCGATGGCCACCAGATCGCCCGGCTCGGTCACGGCTTGCAGGCACAGGTTGAGGGCTTCGAGGGCGCCGTTGGTGATCAGCAGTTCTTCCATCGGCAACATCAGGCCGCCGACCATGTAGCGCAGAGCGATTTGTCGACGCAGTTGCGGGTTGCCCGGCGACATATCGGTGACGACCATGCGCGGGTCCATCTCGCGGGCGGCGCTGGCCAGTGATCGGGACAGGCGTTGCAGCGGGAACAGGGTCGGGCTGGGGAATGCCGAACCGAAGGGCACGGTGCTTGGGTCTTTGATCGATTCCAGCACGGAAAACACCAGTTCGCTGACATCGACTTCGGTGGAATCGCTGACGTGGCTGCTGATCACTGGCTCGGAAAACGGGCTCGGCGCGTGAGCGTTGACGAAATAGCCGGAACGCGGACGGGCGCGGATCAGGCCACGTCGCTCCAGCAGGTAATAAGCCTGGAACACCGTGGACGGGCTAACGCCGTAGGTCTGGCTGGCGTAGCGCACCGAGGGTACGCGCTGGCCGGGGCCAAGGACGCCGGAGCGGATCAGTTCAGCGATGTCTTCGGCGAATTTTTCGTAGCGTTTCATCGGTATCTCGCGATGGACTGAATTCGAATTGCTTCTGTGGCAAGGGGGTTTGTCGGATCGCCGCATCGTCCCGCTTGAGTGCGCAGCGCTCACAAGTTTTTTGGGGCCGCTTCGCAGCCCAGCGGGAGCAAGCTCCCTGGCCACAGATGATCGTAATAGCTTCAAAATGACAGCATCTTAAAGGC
Source organism: Pseudomonas sp. McL0111 (assembly GCF_052567255.1). Taxonomy (NCBI): domain Bacteria; kingdom Pseudomonadati; phylum Pseudomonadota; class Gammaproteobacteria; order Pseudomonadales; family Pseudomonadaceae; genus Pseudomonas; species Pseudomonas sp. McL0111. Next base: position 4,421,509 of record NZ_CP199585.1, read on the forward strand.
TCAGCGATTCATCGGCGCAACAAACCTGCTCTTGGCCACGCTATTAACCTCAGGCTCATCGCTGTCAGTCACTTTGAAGCTCAGGGTCTGCGAGCCGCTCGCCGGGCGTTCCGTGGTCATCGCCACCGATACCGGAACATCAACAATCTCGCCCGGCGCCAGGCTCAGCTCGGTCTTGCCTTGCAACTGGAAGCCGTCGCCGTCCACCAGACTGAGCTGATAGTCCTGACGTTGCTGGGTTTTGTTGATGACTTTGAGGCTGTAGATGTTTTCGATCTGGCCCTGTGCGTTTTCCCGGAACAGGCCACGGTCCTTGGTTACGTCCAGCGAAACCATCGGCCGCTCGACCAGTGCCAATGCCAGCGCGCCGATCATCAGCAACAGCACCACGGTGTAACCGATCAGTCGCGGTCGTAGCAGGTGAGTCTTGCCACCCTGCAATTCGCGCTCGGAACTGTAGCGGATCAGCCCGCGCGGGTAGTTCATTTTGTCCATGATCGAGTCACAGGCGTCGATGCACGCTGCGCAGCCGATGCATTCCATTTGCAGACCGTCGCGGATGTCGATGCCGGTCGGGCAGACCTGCACGCACAAGTGGCAGTCGATGCAATCGCCGAGGCCGGCTTCGGTCGGGCTGACGTCGCGTTTACGCGGGCCCCGGTTTTCGCCACGGGCCACGTCGTAGGAAATCGCCAGCGTGTCTTTATCGAACATCACGCTCTGGAATCGCGCATACGGGCACATGTGCATGCACACGGCTTCACGCAGCCAGCCGGCATTGATGTAGGTGGCGGCGGTGAAGAACAACACCCAGAACAGCGAAACGCCGCCGATTTGCAGGGTCAGCAGTTCTTCAGCCAAGGGGCGGATCGGGGTGAAGTAGCCGACGAAAGTCAGGCCGGTAAGCACGCTGATCGCCAGCCACAAGGTGTGCTTGGCGGCGCGCCGGGCCAGTTTGTTCAGGCTCCATGGCGCGGCTTGCAGCTTGATGCGCTGGTTGCGTTCGCCTTCGGTGATTTTCTCGCACCACATGAAAATCCACGTCCACGAACTCTGCGGGCAGGTGTAACCGCACCAGACTCGTCCGGCAAACACGGTGATCGCGAACAGGCCGAACGCGGCAATGATCAGCAGCGCCGACAGCAGGATGAAATCCTGCGGCCAGAAAGTGGCGCCGAAGATGTGGAATTTGCTTTCCGACAAGTCCCACAACACCGCCTGACGTCCGCCCCAATTCAGCCACACAGTGCCGAAAAACAGCAGAAACAGAACCCCGGTGCCGCTCATGCGCAGAGTTCGGAACAGCCCGGTAAAGCTGCGGGTGTGGATCTGGTTGTCGCTGGCTCTGGCCTTTGCCTTCATTGGGCGACCAGGAATACTTTTTATGGTTGGCGTTGCTTCTACGGTTCGGACGGGGATTTGTTCGCTCATGGTCTTTCGCTCATCAGCCTCCATCAGGCCGATGCACTATGAGCGCCGATCTGTTTGCATAACAGACTCAGCTATTTGAATAAAAAGCGTATCAGATGCGCTTTTACCCAGTCCCTGCGACAACTTGAAGCAGCCCGCCACAATGGGCGCAAACGCCTATCGCAGGCGTCTGCGCCGGGTGTTGATCAGGGTCAGTCAAATCACCGAATCACTCTCATCGGCTTTCAGATGCTTACGACCGTCAGTGGCGCCTGCTACGGTCAATGCATCGGCCTCTACTTCGGTGATGTAGATGCGCTGTCCTTCGATTTCCACCGCCGACATGGCTTTTTCGCTGTCGGTGATCACCGTCAAGTCGCCGCACAGACGGATCTGCTCGCCGTTTTCAGTGGCAAAAAAACAGGTCTGGTTTTCGATGCGTACGGTCATGGGGGCTGTCCTTTTTTCGGAGGTGTCTGAAAGGTTAGGGCGCAGCGGCGGATGATCGTTCTACGCAACCGATTAATGGTCGCTGCTGTCCATGCTCTATCGACCTCTCAGGGATCGCGCGATGAACGCCTGGTGGCAGGAAGTGCTGGACACGCTACAACAAGAATTTGCCGACATCGGCGATGCCTCGCAATTGACGCGGATTACCGTGCGGTTGCTGATGGCGGCGGTGCTGGGCGGGATTCTCGGCTTTGAACGTGAACACAAGGGCAAGGCTGCCGGGGTGCGTACGCACATGCTGGTGGCGCTCGGCGCGGCGTTGTTTGTGATGGTGCCGCAGGTGTCAGGCGCACAGGCTGACGCGATGAGTCGGGTGGTGCAGGGGGTGATTGCCGGTATCGGCTTTCTTGGTGCCGGCACCATCCTGAAGAATCACGAAGGTGACGAGGGCCACGTCAAAGGCCTGACCACCGCCGCCGGATTGTGGATGACCGCCGCCATTGGCGTGGCGGCCGGGTTGGGTAAAGAGGCGACGGCGTTGCTCAGTACGTTGCTGGCACTGGGGGTTTTCAGCGTGATGCCCCGGATCGTCAAACTCTTCGAAAAAGATCAGGAATGACACATAAGTCCTGTAGCTAAAGATCAAAAGATCGCTGCCTCGTTTCACTCGTGAGTTCCTGCAGGGGTTCTGCAGGAACTGCGGAAGGCTGCGATCTTTTGATTTTGCTTTGGGTAGTCAGACGATGACCGGGGGCATGGTGGTTGGGGGTTCTTCTTTTGGTGGCGGCGTGGTTCCAGGCGGCTCCTGTTCCGGGATCGGCTGCGGTTCGGTCTCGGGCAAGGTGGGTTTGTCGATGTTCGGATCAGGCGTTTCCGCCGGGATCGGGATATTCATCTGATGACCTCCGTGTGGCACATGGCGTGAGAAGTGCTTAAGTGGATTGACCACTTGATGACGAATTCGATCCGCTTTTATCCGCAGGCAAATCCCCGTGAACTTTTCCCCGCGCTGGTCGCTCGGAAACTAAGTGAGTTCATCCCGGGGCGGCTGCTTCGTTGTGAACACTGATCCGGCACAAGAGCGTCCTTGGGGCGTTAAGGAGAGATGCTCGATGACTGCTGAAAAACCCTCAGAGCTGAGCTACAACCCGCACATGCCGCTGTCGCAGGCGTTGCTGTTGCCGCGCATCGTGATCGAAAACACCATGCCGACCCTCGATGGCGGGCAGTTCGCAGTCAAAGCCGTCGTCGGCCGCGAAATCGTGGTCACCAGCAAAGTCTTCGCTGACGGTCACGACAAACTGGCGGTGCGCATCCGCTGGCGTGACGGTGTCGATGACACCTGGCACAGCGAGGTCATGAGCGATCAAGGCAATAACGGCTGGGCAGGGCGTTTTCGCCCTGAGGTGCAGGGCAGATATGTGTTCTGTATCGAAGCGTGGATCGACCATTTCGCCAGTTTCCAGTACGAACTGGAAAAGAAACACAGCGCAGCGGTTCCGGTTTCTCTGGAGCTGCAAGAAGGTCGCACGATGGTGCAACAGGCCGCCGAGCGCAGTGACGGTCAGCTCAGCGAACAACTGGCTGCGCTGCATCAAAAATTGTCCGGGTTGCTCGAAACCGAGCAGGTCGCGCTGTTCTTGCACTCGCACAGTGCGCAACTGATGGCCGAGGCCGATCACCGCGCCTACTTGAGCCTGAGCGCCGAATTCCCGGTGGACGTCGAGCGCGAACTGGCGGAATTCGCCAGTTGGTACGAACTGTTTCCCCGTTCGATCACCGACGATCCCCACCGTCACGGCACCTTTAATGACGTGCATTCACGGCTGCCGATGATTCAGGACATGGGCTTCGACGTGCTGTACTTCACGCCGATTCACCCGATTGGCCGCAGCCATCGCAAGGGCCGCAATAATTCCCTGATTGCCGGGCCCGATGGTCCGGGCAGTCCTTACGCGATCGGCAGCGAGGAGGGTGGACACGAAGCGATCCACTCGCAACTCGGTACCCGCGAAGACTTCCGCCGCCTGGTGGCCGCTGCCGCCGAGCATGGTCTGGAAATCGCCCTCGACTTTGCCATCCAGTGTTCCCAGGACCATCCGTGGCTCAAGCAGCATCCGGGCTGGTTCAACTGGCGGCCGGACGGCACGATCAAATACGCGGAAAACCCGCCGAAGAAATATCAGGACATCGTCAACGTCGACTTCTATGCGCCGGACTCAATTCCGAGCCTGTGGGTCGAGCTGCGCGACATCGTCGTCGGCTGGGTCACAGAAGGCGTGAAGATTTTTCGCGTCGACAACCCGCACACCAAACCGCTGCCGTTCTGGCAATGGCTGATCGCTGATGTTCGGGCAAAACATCCGGAGGTGATGTTCCTCGCCGAGGCGTTTACCACGCCGGCAATGATGGCGCGTCTGGGCAAGGTGGGTTACAGCCAGAGCTACACCTATTTCACCTGGCGCAATACCAAGGCCGAGCTGGCGGAATACTTCACTGAACTCAATCAGTCGCCGTGGCGCGAGTGCTACCGGCCGAACTTCTTCGTCAATACACCTGACATCAACCCGGCGTTCCTGCATGAGTCAGGGCGCCCGGGATTTCTCATTCGGGCGGCGCTGGCGACCATGGGCTCCGGCCTGTGGGGCATGTATTCCGGGTATGAACTGTGTGAGGCCGCGCCGGTACCGGGCAAAGAGGAATACCTCGACTCGGAGAAATACGAGATCCGTGTCCGCGACTTCAATGCCCCCGGCAACATCATCGCCGAGATCGCCCAGCTCAACCGCATCCGTCGGCAGAACCCGGCGTTGCACACTCACTTGGGGCTGAAAATCTACAACGCCTGGAACGACAACATTCTGTATTTCGGCAAGCGCAGCGCCGATGGCAGCAATTTCATTCTGGTGGCAGTCAACCTTGACCCGCGTAACGTGCAGGAGGCGAATTTCGAACTGCCGCTGTGGGAAATGGGCCTGTCGGATGACGCGACCACCCACGGCGAAGACTTGATGAACGGCCATCGCTGGGACTGGCACGGCAAGTACCAGTTCATGCGGATAGATCCGTCGTATCAGCCGTTCGGGATTTGGCGAATTACCGCGTCATAAACCCTGCACCGAACATTGTGGCGAGGGGATTTATCCCCGTTGGGCTGCGAAGCGGCCCCGCTTTTTTCAGCTGTCCCGAGTTGTCTGAATTGACGACTGCTGCGCAGCCGAACGGGGATAAATCCCCTCGCCACAGGGTTTATCCGTGTGGCTTCAGAGAATTGAACAGGAGTTTCACATGGCGAAGAAACCCAAGTCAGCCACCTTCATCAAAGACCCGCTCTGGTACAAGGACGCGGTGATTTATCAGGTTCACGTCAAATCGTTTTTCGACTCCAACAATGACGGTATCGGCGACTTTCCAGGCCTGATCGCCAAGCTCGATTACATCGCCGAACTCGGCGTCAACACCATCTGGCTGCTGCCGTTCTACCCATCGCCACGCCGCGACGACGGCTACGACATCGCCGAATACCGTGGAGTGCACAGCGATTACGGAACCATGGCCGACGCCAAGCGCTTCATCGCCGAAGCGCACAAACGCGGCTTACGGGTAATCACCGAGCTGGTGATCAACCATACATCGGACCAACACCCGTGGTTCCAGCGTGCGCGCAAAGCCAAACCCGGCTCGGCGGCGCGGGATTTCTATGTGTGGTCGGATAACGATCAGAAATACGACGGCACGCGGATCATTTTCCTCGACACCGAAAAGTCCAACTGGACCTGGGACCCGGTCGCCGGCCAATACTTCTGGCACCGCTTCTATTCGCATCAACCGGACTTGAACTTCGACAACCCGCAAGTGATGAAAGCTGTGCTGTCGGTAATGCGTTACTGGCTGGACATGGGCATCGACGGCTTGCGGCTGGATGCGATCCCGTACCTGATCGAGCGCGACGGCACCAACAACGAAAACCTTCCGGAAACCCACGACGTCCTCAAGCAGATCCGTGCCGAAATCGACGCCAACTATCCCGATCGCATGCTGCTGGCCGAGGCCAACCAGTGGCCGGAAGACACCCAGCTGTACTTCGGTGACACCGATGCCGCTGGCGAGAATGGCGACGAATGCCACATGGCTTTTCACTTCCCGCTGATGCCAAGGATGTACATGGCGTTGGCGCAGGAAGATCGTTTCCCGATCACCGATATTCTGCGCCAGACCCCGGAAATCCCGGCCAATTGCCAATGGGCGATCTTCCTGCGCAACCACGATGAGCTGACCCTGGAAATGGTCACCGACAAGGAGCGCGACTACCTGTGGAATTACTACGCCGCTGACCGGCGTGCGCGGATCAATCTCGGTATTCGTCGGCGTCTGGCGCCATTGATGGAGCGCGACCGTCGTCGCGTCGAGCTGCTCAATAGCCTGTTGCTGTCGATGCCTGGCACGCCGACCCTGTATTACGGTGATGAAATCGGCATGGGCGACAACATCTACCTTGGCGACCGCGATGGCGTGCGTACGCCGATGCAATGGTCGATCGACCGCAACGGCGGTTTCTCTCGCGCCGATCCGGCGAGTCTGGTGCTGCCGCCGATCATGGACCCGCAATACGGTTACCTGTCGGTCAACGTCGAAACCCAGGCTGGCGATCCGCATTCGTTGCTCAACTGGACGCGGCGCATGCTCGCGGTGCGCAAGCAATCCAAGGCGTTCGGGCGTGGCACGCTGAAAATGCTCTCGCCGAGCAATCGGCGGATTCTCGCTTATACCCGCGAATTCACCGACGCTGATGGCAAGCACGAAATCATTCTCTGCGTGGCCAACGTCTCGCGCAGCGCGCAAGCGGCGGAACTCGATCTGTCGGCCTACGTCGGTATGGTTCCGGTGGAGATGCTCGGCGGCAATGCATTCCCGCCAATTGGCCAGCTGAATTTCCTGCTGACTCTGGCGCCGTACGGTTTCTATTGGTTCGCGCTGGCGGCGGAAAACCAGATGCCGAGCTGGCACGTCGAACCGGCGCAGAGCCTGCCGGACTTCACCACGCTGGTACTGAAAAAACGCATGGAAGAACTGCTCGAAGCGCCGTCACGCTCGACGCTGGAGCAGGGCATTCTGCCGAGCTGGTTGCAAAATCGCCGCTGGTTTGCCGGCAAGGATGCGGGTATCGACAAGGTGCATGTGGCTTACGGCGTGCGCTTTGGCGATGCGCAGCATCCGGTGCTGCTCAGTGAAATCGAAGTCACCAGCGGCGGGCAGGTCAGTCGTTATCAACTGCCATTCGGCTTTATCGCCGAAGATCAGGTCGGTCCGGCCTTGCCGCAGCAACTGGCGTTGTCCCGTGTCCGCCGCGTACGGCAGGTCGGTTTGATCACCGATGCGTTCAGCCTCGAATCGTTTATCCGCGCCGTGTTGCAAGGCATGCAAGCCAACACCGTGCTGTCGTCGAGCGAAGGCGATATCCGTTTCGAACCGACGCCGCTGCTTGAGGAACTCGGTCTCGGCACAGAGTCGGAAGTGCGCTATCTGTCGGCCGAGCAATCGAACAGTTCGGTGGTGATCGGCAATAGCCTGGTGCTGAAACTGATCCGTAAAGTCGCCTCCGGGGTGCACCCGGAACTGGAGATGAGCGCTTATCTGACTGAGGCCGGTTTTGCCAATATTTCGCCGCTGCTCGGTTCGGTGGTTCGTCGCGATGCCAAGGGCGAAGACAATCTGCTGATGATTGCCCAAGGCTATCTGAGCAATCAGGGCGATGCCTGGGAGTGGACGCAGAACAACCTCGAACGCGCCTTGCGTGATGAACTGGCGGACGCCATGTCCGAGCAGGAACAGCATTACAACGCGCTGGGCGAGTTGAAGGATTTTGCCGGAATGCTCGGCCAGCGCCTTGGTGAAATGCATCAGGTGCTCGCTGCATCAACCGATAACCCGGACTTTGCCCCGCAAGTCACCAGCGCCAAGGATGCACAGGCGTCCGGCAAGGATGTCGCGGCGCAGGTCGAGCATGCGTTGAAACTGCTCAAGCAGCATCAGGGCACTCTCGGCGCAGCGGATCAGAATCTGGTCACACGCCTGCTCGACAACAAAAAAACCATCCTCAGCCATGTGCAGGATCTGGCGAAGAAAGCCGTCGGCGGCTTGCGCATTCGCGTCCACGGCGACCTGCATCTGGGGCAAGTGCTGGTGATCAAGGGCGATGCCTATCTGATCGATTTCGAGGGTGAACCGGCGCGGCCATTGTCCGAACGTCGTGGCAAGCACAGCCCGTACAAGGATGTCAGCGGCGTGCTGCGTTCATTCGATTACGCGGCAGCGATGACCATCAACGTGCACAACGTCGATCACAGTTCCGAGTCTGAGGCGGCGCGTCAGCGGGTTGCCGAACGCTACTTGCGTGAAGCGCGTGAGGCATTTGTCGAAGCATATCGCCGGGCAGCAACTAGTCTAGAGCATGCCTGGCAAGATCCTGAAGGTGCCGACGCCGCGCTTGCGTTGTTCGGTCTGGAGAAGGCGGCCTATGAAGTGGCCTATGAAGCCGAAAATCGCCCGACGTGGCTGCCCGTGCCGTTGCACGGTTTGTATGGGTTATTGAGGGGGCTTAAACCCTTTTCCGATCTTGGTGGAGAGTAGTCATGAGCTGGTCAAACAAAGAACACTCGAACAAGGAACAGGGGCAAGCCAAAGAAGCCTTGCTGCCGACGCCAAAAGATATCGACGCGTTGGTTCGCGCTGAACATCACGACCCGTTTTCCATCCTCGGCCCGCATGACGACGGTGCCGGCGGGCAGTTCATTCGCGCCTATTTACCCGGTGCGTTGAGCGTGGTGGTACTCGACAAGGACAGCGGCGAAGAGCGCGGCGCGCTGGAGCAGAGCGAAACCCCGGGACTGTTTGTCGGGCACTTCGATCAGGCGCGACCTTATGTGCTGCGCACGCGCTGGGCCGGTGGCGAACAAGTCGCGGAAGATCCTTACAGCTTTGGTCAGTTGCTCGGTGAAATGGATTTGTATCTGTTCGCCGAGGGCAATCACCGCGACCTGAGCAGTTGCCTCGGCGCGCAACTGCAAACCATCGACGGCGTTGACGGCGTGCGTTTCGCCGTGTGGGCGCCGAATGCGCGGCGGGTGTCGGTGGTCGGGGATTTCAACGTCTGGGACGGCCGCCGCCATCCGATGCGGCTGCGCCATCCGTCCGGCGTCTGGGAGCTGTTCATCCCGCGCCTGCAAGCAGGGGAGTTGTACAAATACGAAATTCTCGGCGCCCACGGCATCCTGCCGTTGAAGGCAGACCCGATGGCGCTGGCCACCAGCCTGCCACCAGACACCGCCTCGAAAGTCGCCGCGCCATTGCAGATCGACTGGCAGGATCAGGACTGGATGGCCGGCCGTCATGAACGGCAAAGCCACACCGCGCCATTGTCGATCTACGAGTTGCATGCCGGTTCCTGGCAATGCGAGCTTGATGACCTCGGTGAAGTCGCCCGGCAATACACTTGGCCGGAGCTGGCCGAGCGGCTGATTCCTTACGTGAAGGAGCTGGGTTTTACTCACATCGAACTGATGCCGATCATGGAACACCCGTTTGGCGGTTCGTGGGGTTATCAGCTGCTGTCACAATTCGCACCGAGTGCGCGTTATGGCACGCCGGAGCAGTTTGGCGAATTCATCAACGCCTGCCATAGGGCCGATATCGGGGTGATTCTGGATTGGGTGCCGGCGCATTTTCCGACCGACACCCACGGTCTGGCGCAATTCGATGGCACTGCGCTGTACGAGTATGGCAACCCGCTGGAGGGTTTCCATCAGGACTGGGACACGCTGATTTACAACCTCGGCCGCACCGAAGTTCACGGCTACATGCTCGCCTCGGCGTTGCACTGGCTGAAGCATTTTCATATCGATGGGCTGCGGGTTGATGCGGTGGCCTCAATGCTTTATCGCGACTATTCGCGCAAGGCTGGCGAATGGGTGCCGAACCGCCATGGCGGACGTGAGAACCTTGAAGCCATCGACTTCCTGCGGCACTTGAACGACGTGGTGGCGCTTGAGGCACCGGGCGCGCTGGTGATTGCCGAAGAATCCACGGCGTGGCCGGGCGTCAGCCAGAGTACGCAGCAGGGCGGGTTGGGTTTTGCCTACAAGTGGAACATGGGCTGGATGCACGATTCGCTGCATTACATTCAGCAGGACCCGGTATACCGCGCGCATCATCACAACGAGTTGAGTTTCGGCCTGGTGTACGCCTGGTCCGAGCGTTTCATCCTGCCGATTTCCCATGATGAAGTGGTACACGGCAAGCATTCGCTGATCGACAAGATGCCTGGCGACCGCTGGCAGAAATTCGCCAACCTGCGAGCGTATCTGAGCTTCATGTGGACCCATCCCGGCAAGAAGCTGCTGTTCATGGGTTGCGAGTTCGGCCAGTGGCGCGAGTGGAATCATGATCAGCAACTGGATTGGTATCTGCTGCAGTATTCAGAACACAAAGGCGTGCAGAAACTGGTTGGCGACCTCAATCGGCTGTACCGCGAAGAGCCGGCGTTGCATGAGCAGGATGATGCGCCGCAGGGCTTTCAGTGGTTGATTGGTGATGATGCGATCAACAGCGTTTATGCGTGGTTGCGCTGGAGCAAGGATGGCAAACCGGTGCTGGTGGTGGCCAACTTCACGCCAGTGCCGCGTCAGGCGTATCGGGTCGGCGTGCCGTTTGCCGGGCGCTGGACGGAATTGCTCAACAGTGATGCCGATACTTATGCCGGTTCCAATTATGGCAATGGCGGCGGGGCGTTTACCGAAGACGTGGCGAGCCATGGGCAGTCGCTGTCGCTGGAACTGAATCTACCGCCGCTGGCAGTGTTGATCCTCAAACCTGAATAAACGTAAACCTGTGGGAGCGAGCGTGCTCGCGAAGGCGGTGTGTCAGTTGATACATAAATTGACTGACAAAATGCCTTCGCGAGCAAGCTCGCTCCCACAGAGTTTATTTTGATTTACTCACCAACGCATCCACACCCCGAGGCTGCCGATCAGCCCGTTCAGATCGTTGTCATCGGCAGTAAATCAGGCGGTGCAAGCGTCTGTTTTTCTGCATATATCCAAGCCATTGTTTGTATGAGGAAACACTGCAAACGTTCTGACGGCCTACCAACTGATTCGAATCCCGAGGTTGCCGACCACGCCGCGCTGCTCATTGCTGTCAATATTGCGGCTGTAATCGGTGCTGGCGTAGACGCTGACGGCGCGGTCGAGGGTGAGAATGACGCCGAGGCCGACGTCAGCAGTCGAGGACTTTTGCTCGGTACTGATCACATCGGCATCACCAAAAGTCACCGAATCTGTGCCGGAAAAGGTGTGCCACAGGTTGGCACGCAGATACGGTTCCAGCGGCAGACCGTTGACCTGATAGTTGGCCTTGAGCCGTGCGCCGAGGCGACCGGTCCAGGAGCCGTCGGAATCGAACGAGACTTTCGAGATACCGTCGTTCTGGGTATCGAGGGAGATTTTCTGGTGGATGACCTGAGCCTGCGGTTCGAGCACCCAGGTGTCATTCAGCGCGAACGGATAACCGGCTTCCGCTGACAGGGTCACGGCATGGCCCCGGTTGTCCAGTTTCAGGCCGCGATCCGAACGATTGTCGCCGTCGAAACGCGTGCCCATCGCCACGGTGTCGATGTACCAGCCGTGCGGATCGATCAGCGTCCAGTACAGGCCGTAGCTGTCGCCTTCGAGTTTGATCTTGCCGGCGCTGTTGTCTTCAAAACCTTCGTTGAAGCCGTCGACATCGCCTTGCAGTCGACTGTGGCCGACGAAGAAACCGATGCGTTGAGTCTGGCCGCCGGAGGTCGCCGCGCTGTACAGATCGTTGCCGACCTGAAACCCGTTGAGCGAACCGTCGAGGCGCGGGGTAACGGTGCCGGCCCAGGTTTGTTCGAGGTTCTTGCCGTAGACCCGGCCCCATCCTGCGCCGAACGCGCCGGTTTCGGTGAGCAGGCGCTGATCGCCCTGACGGTCATGAAAGGTGCCGAGAGCATTGAGTGTCAGTTGCGCGGCAGCGGGCGGTAACACTGACCAGGTGGGTACTTCCGGACGATACAGCGGGATCGGTTCTGCTCCCGGCACGGCCGCAGGAAGCACTGGAATCACCGCAACGGCGACTGGCGGTGCAGGTTGCCCCGGGGTTGTCGGTGCGCTGGCAGGACTGATGGCGGCGGCCACTGGCGTAGCCACGACGGGTACCAGAATCGGCGGAAGTGTCGGGTCGGGATTGGGCACGCTAACGGTCTGTGGCGCAACGACGGCTGAGCGCAAGTACCAGCTGTTTTCCGTGCCGGCGGTGACCCCACCCTTGAACAGATAATAATCGTAGGCACCCGCAGACACCGGGCCGTTCAGCGTGAACGCGCTGTTGTTGCTGACGGTGCTGCCTTGAGCCTGCACCAACTGGATGCCGTTGACCTGAGTCAACCCGCCGAGGCCGCCGAGATTGCTTACGGTGATCGCAGTCGCCCCGCTCAGGCTGCCGTTATTGACCACCAGTTTGTCGCTCGGCGAGTCATCACCGCCGACCACGCTTTGCAGCAGTAATCGGCCGTTGTTGCCGACGTAGTTGCCTTGCACGGTCAGTGTGTCGTTGGTGTTGCTATTACCGCGAGTCAGATCAATCGTGCCGGCGTTGTTCAGTGTCACCGCTTGCCCGGCGACTGCGGAGGAAACGGCGCCCTGGGTGGAAAACAGCGAACTGCTGGCATCGACATTCAACGTGCCGCTGCCACTGGCTGCATCCCCGAGCACCAGACTGCCCGAGCCCAGATCCATTTGTGAGCCGTTGTTCAGGTTGACCGTTTCCCAGTTGGTGAAGCGGCCGGGCAGTGCGGTGATGGTGTGGTCGAAGGTCAGTAAATCATTGCCTGCGCCGCCATCAACGTTCGGCGTCAGCGCGAGGATGCTGTCGTCGAGATTGCGCAGGGTGGCGCTGTCATTGCCATCGCCCATCAGAATTGCCGAGCGAATGATCCCGCCGCCGTCCCACACCAGCGTGTCATCGCCGACACTGGCGCGGATTTCGCCGACGATTTCCCCGCCGGTCACGGTGATGCTGTCGTTGCCGCCGCTGACGCTGATATTGCCGCCGATACGGCCGCCGGAGACGATGATGGTATCGGCGCCGAAACCGGTCACCAGATTGCCGATGATCTGGCCGCCGGACATGTCGAAGATGTTGTTGTCGAGTTTCATGTCGACCCGGCCAATTGTGCCGCCGGTCATCCGGGCAACATCGCCGTCTTCGAATGCGCCAACGATGGTGCCGCCAGTCATCAGGAACGTGTCGCGGCCATCGCCTTGAGCAAGCGAACCGATCGAACCGCCACTCATGACGAAATCATCAATGCCAGCGCCCTGGCTGACAGCCCCGGTGATGATCCCGGAGGCGATGTTGACGCTGTCGGCACCCGCACCAAACGTCACGCTGCCGTTGATTCGACCGGTGCCGTTGGTGGGAAGAGTCAGGCTGTTGTTGCCTGCCAGATCGGTCAGTGAACCGCTGGTGCCGCTATCGCAGGTAAACGAGTCATTACCGGGCCCGGGCACTAGCGTACAGGCTGCGTATGCCGGCGAACTGAACACAAGGAGTACCGAAGCGGGGAGGAAAAGAGCGCTCGGCAGAATTCGCAAGGACAGGACGGATCGCTTCATGACGGAAATTCCCTACTTCAATTCAGGGGAATTCATCCTTGAAACTCCGTCGGATCTACAGCTAACGAGTTACGTGAAGTCCGTACCCTAACGGATTGAAAGCGCTATTCCTTAGAGCTTTTTAAGGTGTAGATGGTTTTTCCGCAGGCGGGGGCGTGACTGACGAACGGTTCTGTCAAAACCGCAATTAAAGATGCACTTCAACCGCCAGCGGCAAATGGTCAGAAAGATGAGTCCACGGCTTGTTGCCAAGGATCTGCGGGTCGTGGCTGCTGGCGTTGCGCAGGTAGATCCGGTCCAGTCGCAGCAATGGGAAACGCGCCGGATAAGTCTTGGCCGGGCGCCCATGATGGCGTTCGAAAGCTTCATGCAGATAGTCGCGGCGGGCAAGGGCAGTATTGCCCTGCAACTGCCAGTCGTTGAAGTCGCCGGCAATAATTACCGGGGCGTTATCCGGCAGCGATTCAAGCAACTGGCAGAGCAACTCCAGTTGTAGCTGCCGGTGACTTTCCAGAAGACTCAGATGCACGCAGATCGCGTGGACTTCGGCATGCCCCGGCACATCCAGTACGCAGTGCAGCAGACCCCGGCGTTCGGGGCCGGTGATCGAAACATCGAGGTTACGGAATTCGCGAATCGGGTACTTGGACAGCAGTGCATTGCCGTGATGGCCATCGGGATAGACCGCGTTGCGCCCATAGGCGAAGTCGCTCCACATGCTGTCTGCGAGAAACTCGTATTGCGAAGTCTGCGGCCACTCGTTGTAGCGGTTGGAGTGGCTTTCGTGTTCGCCGACCACTTCCTGCAAAAACACCAGATCTGCCGACGTGCTGCGTACCGCTTCGCGCAGCTCGGGGAGGATGAAGCGCCGGTTCAGCGCGGTGAAGCCCTTATGGGTATTGACCGTCAGCACGCGCAGGCGATGGACGACTGAGGCATCGACAGCATGACGCTCGGGATCGCTGGACACGTTGGCTCCTCTGAATCGGGGTGGCTTATTCATGCGACTGATCCCGGCGACCGCAGTTCACTTCAATCACCACAAACCCATGGTGGGAGCGGGCTTGCTCGCGAAGGCGTCGGCACATTTTGTATTTCTGCTGACGGATACACCGCTTTCGCGAGCAAGCTCGCTCCCACAGGGATGTAACGGTTCAGACGAAGACGATTTCATAGGGTAAACGCATGCGTTCCAGTAGCGTCGGCGATAAGGTCGGGGCAATGCCCATGGTCGGGTCGCCGTTGAGCTGGCTGGCGTAGGCGTGGGCGGCGTGGCTTTTGCGGGCGACGGTCCAGGTATCCAGCCGCACCTTGCGCGCACGTTCCCAGGGAATCTGTTTTTGCTCACGTTCCGGACGGTGCCAGGCCCAGACCGGCAAATCATAGAAGGTCGCACCAACCTGTTGAGCGGCCCTGAAACTGGCGCGACCCACCACATCATGGTCGTCGGTGCCGTCTTCACGCCAGGTGCTGAAAACCACGTCGCCCGGGCGCAGGTAGCGGCCGATGAACTCCACCAATTGGTTTTCCTGGTCGTACAACGCATTGTCGGTGAAACCGCCACGCACCCATTTCAAGCTGTGCATCGGCAGGCCGAGGCGGCGCAGGGCTTCGACGCTTTCCTGCGGGCGGAACACGCTCAGGCGTTTTTCCGACCATTGCCGTGAACCGGGATGGCTGGCGCTGCCATCGGTAATCGACAGCAATTGCAAAGGATGGCCAAGGCCGGAAAGTAATTGCAGGAGACCACCGCAGGCCACCACTTCATCGCCGGGATGCGGCGCGATCAACACGGCTCGGGCGCCAGCAGGGACCAGACTGTGAGTGCCAATGACCGGGATGTTTTCCAGTTGCGGGGCGTTGTTCCAGATTTGTGCAGGCAGGGTGCTTTCGCTGAGGGATAACGTTTTCATAGGTGCTACGTCCTTGTTGAGTCTCGCCTTCAATCGCGCACACGAGCTGTTTTTCAACACATCTGGCCGACCCGTGAAGGCAGTTTGATAGCAACGCGCAACGCTCCGAACCCTGGATTGCTGCGAGCAGAGTATTGCTCAATAAGGACGATTCGTCTCGTAACGGATCATTCTGATACGTTTTTTTTTAGTCTGTCTGTACTAGGTTTCGCAGGTAGTCACCAAACCCGCCGCGAGCACGACTGTCGAGTCGAGCACTGGTGTGTACTTGCGGACGATGGCTCCAGGCGATATTGGCGCCGCTGAGTTCCAGCTGACGAACCAGTTGCACATCCTCATCACAGGCCAGCGGTTCAAATCCCCCAGCCCAGCGATAGGCATCGGCGCTGATGCCAAGGTTGGCGCCGTGGATATGCCGATGACCGTCACAGGCCCGGTAGTGACGGTGATAGCGGATCTGCGCCGCCTCATCAAACGACTCATGCCAGCGCTCGACAGTGACTGTGCCGCACACCGCATCCGCGCCCAGCCCAAGCTGCGCCACCAGCCAGTCATCGGCCACGCGACTGTCGGCGTCCGTACAGGAAATCCACCGCGCACCCCGCTCCAGCAAATGCAGGGCCCCGGCAGCGCGGGCCTGACCGACATTGCGCGCCTCGATGCTCAGACACGACACTGGATACTGGCTGACTATCTGTGCGGAGCGGTCGGTGCAACTGTCGAGTACCACAAGGATTTCCACCGGCTCGCCGGCCAGTAACCCATGTTTGCTGGCCCGCAACGCCGCACTCAGGCAGGCGTCGAGCAAGTCTTCTTCGTTGTGCGCCGGAATCAGGATGCCGATCATCGCAAACCCTCCAGCGCCGCCACCGAACGTGGCTCGCGGCTCCACACTTCGAGAATGAAATCCGCTTCCTGATGCAGCACCAGACGCGGCAGATGCAGTTGCTCGTGGAGCATGTCGTGAACCTGCCGCGCATTCAGCGGGCAGCCATCAATCGGCGGACGCCAATGACAGGCGAGCAACTGGCCGTCGGCGGTCAGGGATTGACTGATGTGCTGGATAACTTCTGTCAGATCTTTACTGTCGAGGTAGTAGCCGATTTCGCTAAATACAATCAGGTCGAATTTTTCCTCCGGCCAGTCCTCGGGCAGGCGGCTTTGGCGGACTTCGGCGTGCTCGAACAGGCTCAGGCGGGTGCTCGCCAGTTTCACCGCCGCCGTGGCGGTGTCGCAGCACAGAAGTCGATCACAGCGACCCGCCAGCTCGGCACTCAGCTCACCATTGGCGCAGCCTGCTTCAAAAATCGATCGATAATGCGGACGCGGCAGGGCGGCAAGGGTAATCGCGCGTTTGCGTTGTTCGTACCAGCGCTCGCGGAACGCCCACGGATCGTCATTGCCGGCGAACAGACCTTCGAAATAGCGATCTTCAACGCTCACAGGAACACCACTTCAAAAGGCTGCAACAGTCGATCGAGCACGTAGGGCGCCAGCACCGGGCCGAGGCCGACGTCGGGGTCACCTTCCAATTGGCTGGCGAAGGCATGTACGGCGTGGCGCTTGCGGGCGATCTGTTCGGGTGACAGCAGAATCTTGCGGGCGCGCTGCCAAGGCACGAGCGCGTCTTCCGGAGTCGCCCAGTGCCACGTCCATACCGGCAATTCATGGCAAGTTGCGCCAACCCGTCGCGCGGCTTCTGCGCTGGCGCGGCCAACGGCTTCGTGGTCGCAGTGGCCGTCCTCACTCCAGGTGGTAAAAACCACGTCGCTGCTGCGCAAATGGCTTTCGATAAAGTCGCTGAGCTGATCTTCGCGAGCCGCCACTTGTGTGTCGGCAAAGCCTGCGCGCAACCACTTCAAACGATGCATCGGCAGGCCGAGTCGGCGCAGCGCTTCGGCGGATTCCTGCGGGCGAATCACGCTCAAGCGCTGCACCGGCCAGCGCTGGGAGCCCGGATGACTAGCGCTGCCGTCAGTCACCGAAATCAGTTGCAACGGACGCCCGGCAGCCGCCAACAGCTGCATTAACCCACCGCAACCGAGCACTTCGTCGTCCGGGTGCGGGGCGACGATGACCGCACGGGAACCGGGCGGCACCAGACTGAGGATGTCGATGTTGCCCAGCTCCGCCAGATGCCGCGAGCTTTGCCATTGGTGCAGGGTGGTGCCCTGGCCGACAATCGGATTGGTTTTCATAGCGTCCATGCCTCACCGGGCTGGCCGGCAATCAATTGGCCGAGGGCGGCGAGATCGCGCTCGGCATGACTCTGTCGCAGGAACACCGGCAGGTCAGCGATCAGCCGGGCGAAGTGCCGATCCTTGCAATACGGTCCGGCGCCGAGGGCGCGGCCAACGTCGCGCATCACCTGTTCGGCGGATTGTTCGATGACAGCGCGCGCGCGTCGGGCCAGCAGTTCAGCGTTTTCGTCCGGGGCTGAATCGATCTTTAATGCACTCCAGCGCAGCACATCGGCGGCAGCCTGCAATGCGGTATCGACCGCGCCGAGATGGGCGAGGGCATGCGGTTCTTCACGTTGCGCGCAGTGTTGGCGCAAGCGCTCGGCGATCTGTCGTGTCGCGCCGTACCAGCACGCGGCGATGCCGATCCCGCCTTGCCAGAAACCCGGACGTTGCAAGTAATCGCCGGGGTTACCGATAGCCTGGGCTTCGGCGCCGTCGAACAGCACTTCAACGCTGCCGGTGGCGCCCATGCCGACGGCGTTCCAGCCTTGGTCGGTGATGGTCACCCCCGGTTGATCAAGTGCGACCGCGACCAGTTGCTGTTGCTGATCGCCATCCCATGCGGTGAGCAACGCGTGGCTGAGCACGCTGGCTCCCGAACACCATGCCTTGCGCCCGTTTAGCGCCACCATGTGCCCGAGCGGACTGACCTGCACCCGCGCTTGTGGCGGTTCAGCGGCCCACATCCCCCAAGTGCTGCCCGGCGTCGGCGTGCCACCGAGTTGCTCGATGATCGCCAGCGCGTCGGTGTGGCCCTCATAGAGTTTGCACAGCCCCAGATCATGCCCGCCGACATCCGCCAGCGCGCGAAAGCGCTCCAGCGTGCGACCGCTGCCGGGGAGCGGCAAACGATCCAGTCCGGCCTCGACCATCGCCCGCAGGCACTGGCCGAGTGCGGCGGTGTCGGCATAGTCTGGTGGACGACGGGCGAGATAGCTTTGCAGGTCCATATCAGTCTTCTTCTTCACGTTGCAGTTCGAACAGCAGCAGCGAACGCCCGGTAACCGAGTATTCATGGCCGAAATCAAAGCGTTCCTGCCCGCGAATCGACGGCTGATTGGTGTCGATCATGCACGTCCAGAAACTGCCTTCGGGCACTTCCGGCAATTTGAAATTGACGATGTCGTGATGCGCGTTGACCACCAGCAACAGGGTGGCGTCGGCACCTTTGCGGCGAATCCCGGTTTCCTGCGCGCGACCATCCAGCAGCATGCCCAGGCAACGGTTGTGCGCGTCATGCCAGTGTTCGGTGGTCATCTCGGTGCCGTCCGGCGCCAGCCAGGTCACGTCTTTCACACCGATGTCTTCGTTGTATTCACCGACCAGAAAACGTCCGCGACGCAGGATCGGGTAAGCGAGGCGCAACTTGATCAGGCGTTTGACGAATTTCAGCAGCGCTTTGCCGTCCTCGCTCAGGTCCCAGTTGACCCAACCGATCTCGCTGTCCTGGCAATACGCGTTGTTGTTGCCATCCTGGGTGCGGGCGAACTCGTCGCCGGCCACCAACATTGGCGTGCCCTGAGCCAGCAGCAACGTGGCGAAGAAGTTACGCATCTGCCGGTGGCGCAGCGCATTGATTTCGGGATCATCGGTGGGGCCTTCGACGCCGTGGTTCCACGACAGATTATTGTTGCTGCCGTCCTGATTGTTCTCGTCGTTGGCTTCGTTGTGCTTGTCGTTGTACGACACCAGATCGTTGAGGGTGAAACCGTCGTGTGCGGTGATGAAGTTCACCGACGAATACGGCCGCCGTCCACGTTCGTTGAACATCTCGCCAGAGGCGGTCATGCGGCTGGCGAAATCGGCAACCTGGCCGTCGTCGCCTTTCCAGAAGGCGCGCACGGTGTCGCGGAATTTGTCGTTCCACTCGACCCAGCCCGGCGGGAAATTACCCACCTGATAACCACCGGGGCCGCAGTCCCATGGCTCGGCAATCATTTTCACCTGACGCAATACCGGGTCTTGGCGGCAAGCGACGAGGAAGCTGTGGCGTTCGTCGAAACCGTCGTGATAGCGCCCGAGAATCGTCGCCAGATCGAAGCGGAAGCCGTCGACATGCATCTCGCTCGCCCAGTAACGCAACGAGTCGGTGACCATTTGCAGTACGCACGGATGGCTCAAGTCCAGCGTATTACCAGTGCCGGAATCGTTGATATAGAAGCGCTTGTCGTCGGGCATCAAGCGGTAGTACGAGGCGTTGTCGATACCGCGCATCGACAGGGTCGGGCCTTGCTCGTTGCCCTCGGCGGTGTGGTTGTAGACCACGTCGAGGATCACTTCGAGATTGGCTTCGTGCAGGTGCGCGACCATCTCCTTGAACTCGGCGATCTTGCCGCTGGCCAGATAACGCGGGTCCGGGGCGAAAAACGCGATGCTGTTGTAGCCCCAGTAATTGGTCATGCCTTTTTGCAGCAGATGCTGGTCGTTAACGAAGGCGTGAATCGGCAACAGTTCCACGGTTGAAACACCGAGTTTGCGGATGTGTTCCAGCACATCATCGACCATCAGCCCGGCGAAGGTGCCGCGCACATTTTCCGGCACTGAGGGATGACGCATGCTGATGCCGCGCACGTGGGTTTCATAAATGATGGTCTTGTCCCACGGCACGCTGACGCGATGGTCGTTGCCCCAGGTGTGGGCCGGGTCGATGACTTTGCACTTGGGCACGAAGGGCGCGCTGTCGCGTTCGTCGAAACTGAGGTCAGCGTCAGGATGACCGATGGTGTAGCCGAACAGCGCTTCGGACCATTTCAGCTGGCCGACCAGTTGCTTGGCGTAGGGGTCGATCAGCAGTTTGTTGTGGTTGAAGCGATGACCGTTGGCCGGGTCGTACGGGCCGTATACGCGGTAGCCGTAGATCAGACCGGGATGGGCGTCGGGCAGATAGCCGTGGTAGATCTCGTCGGTGTACTCGGGCAGTTCGATGCGTTCGAGTTCGACTTCACCGGCATCGTCGAAGATGCACAGTTCAACCTTGGTCGCGTTGGCGGAAAACAGCGCGAAATTGACGCCAAGACCATCCCAGGTCGCACCGAGCGGGAAGGGCAGGCCTTCACGAATTCTCGAGGCCTCGACATGAGGTGCGGGTGCGGCTTTTTTTGGATTGGTCATGGTTGCTCCTGCAAAACTGGGATTACGGGATCACATAAAACCCTGTAGGAGTGAGCCTACTCGCGATAGCGGTATATCCGGCGACAGCAATGTTGACTGTCAAACAGCTATCGCGAGCAGGCTCACTCCTACAGGGGGGTACGTATTTCTTCAGGGCGAGTGCGCCCCTGGTGGCGAGCGAACCCGCCACACGGTTGTTCAATTCGGATATCCGGAAAGCGTCAGTTGGCCGGGGGCTTCTTGGTCGCTCGGGGCTTTTTCTCGGCGGCTTTTTCGCCCGGTGGAATCACCTTGGCAGCGCTGGCCGGTTTGGCTTTGGCCGCTGCGGGCGCTTTAGGCTTGGCCGCAGGCGTCTTGGCGTCGGCGGTTTTACTACCGGCCGCTTTCGGTGATTTCTTCGGCGCCAGCGCCTCGGCGTCTGCCAGTTTGCGCGCCATCTCCCAATGCCGTGATTCATGACCTTCAGGTTTCCCTTCGGATTCCCAGATCTGATAGGCGAACTCGCGGATGCGTTTATCGTCGGTACTCATCGCAATGCTCCTGAGCTGAACTTGTACTTACGTTAAGTGTTGGATAAAGAGATTGACCGGAATATTCCCCAGCGCGTCGCTGACGTTCAGCTCCCTGTTTTTTGTGACTGCTGCGTTTGCAAAAAGTCCCTTCAGGTTTGCGTCGCAGGCGAGGAACGGTAAAACCACCCGCGTATCGCCCCAACGCAGCGCATCCACATGAGGGATGGCACTGTTTTCCAGCAGCGTCGCGCAACGTACCGGCACGATCACGATGGCCCGTTGACCCTCGTGCTCGCGAGCAAATGCGAGCACGTTGTGCGCCTGGCTGCCCAGCACCTCAAGGGCCTGGTACGAGCCGCGCCGGAACAACCCGGCATGTTCGGCGCGCAGGCGCAGCACCTCGGCGATCAAGGCTTGCTTGATGCGCCCGTCACGCCAGTTCGCCAGCAGTTCCTCGACTGCGACTTGCGCATGCAAGGCTTGCTCGCGAGCGGCGTAATCCACCGGCCGGCGGTTGTCTGGATCGACCAGGCTGAAATCCCAGAACTCGTTGCCCTGATACAGATCCGGCACCCCCGGCACTGTCATGCGCAGCAAGGTTTGCGCCAAGCTGTTCAGCGCGCCGGCAGCGGCAATGCTACTGACGGTCTTGATCAGGGCTGCGCGCAGCAGTTCACCTTCATCACCGATAAGCAATCTTTCGGTGAAGGTTTGCGTGGCGTTTTCATAGGCTTCGTTGGGGGCGCTCCAACTGCTTTGCAGCTTGGCTTCGCGCAGGGCTTTCTGTTGCCACTGCCAGATGCGTTTGGCGTAATCGGCAAAACCCGCCTGATCGTCATCACGCAGTTGCAGCGGCCAACTGCCGAGCAAGGCCTGATAAAGAATCAGCTCATCGCCGGACGACGGCAGTTGATCGTCATCGCGCAATGGCCGGGCGAGGGCACGCCACAACTCGACCTGCTCGGCGTACCAGTGGCTGCGCTCGCTGAGCACCGCCAGACGCGCCCGGGTGTCTTCACCGCGCTTGTGGTCATGGGTGGCGGTGGCCAGCAGGTTGTCGGGAAATTGCGCCAGACGTTGCAGATTGACCGCATGAAAGTCGCTGAGCGGGGCGCTGAACTGCTCGGTGTTGTAGCCGACGTCATTGCGCGACAACAACACCGCCGAGCGATACAGCGCGGTGTCTTCCACGGCTTTCGCCGCTGCCGGTGAGGTCAGTTGCTGAAAGCGCACGCAAGCGTGTTTGAGGATTTTCCGTGAACGCCCGCGAGGCTTGCGTCGCCACGGCTGACCGCCGAGCCAACCGGCCAGACAGTCGAGCACCGGCCAATCGCTCTCGCCGAGGGTTTGCCGCGCTCCGTCCATGGCTTGCTGGAAAAACACCTCGTCCTGCGCCGAACGCCCGAGTGCGCTGATGTAAGTGCGGTACACCGGGAAATGCACAATCAACGCCTGCAAGGCGCGACGGATCGCGCCGAGGGTCAGGTCACGGGTCATCAAATCATCCCGCGCCACTTGCAACAGCGCCTGAGCGACGCTTTCGCAATCGCTGGCCAGCGAGCCGTTGAGAATCTGCTGACGCGCCAGTTGCGCTTCTTCGATAAACGCGGCGGGGCGTTCGGTGCGCCGCTGCCACAAGTCGCCGAGGACGTATTCGCCATCAGGATCGTGTTGCAGCAACGACAGTTGATTCATGAATTCGTAACCGGTGGTGCCGTCCACCGCCCAGTCGGTGCGCAGGGTTTCGCCGGCACCGAGAATCTTCTCGACGTAGATCGGCAAGTGCCGTCCCGGCGCCAACAGATCGACTCTCCGCCGCAGCTTGCGGCAATAACCGCGTGGGTCGGCGAGGCCGTCGATATGATCGATGCGCAAACCGTCGACCAGGCCTTCTTCGATCAATTGGAAGATCTTGCCGTGAGTGGCCTCGAACACCGCTGGCCGCTCGACCCGCAGACCGCCCAGCTCATTGATATCGAAAAAACGCCGCCAGTTGATGTCATCGGCAGCGGTGCGCCAACTGGCGAGGCGATAGCTTTGGCGTTCGAGCAACTGATGCAGTTTGTCGAAACCTTCGTCGCTGGTGGAATCGTAGTGCGCGAGATTGCGCTGGATTGCGTCGAGGATTTGCGGGTCGCTCGCCAGTTGCTGCAATTCTTCCTTTAGCGGCAGCGCCAGCGAATGCGCGTCGGTCTGGTAGCTGAGGGTACTGAAACGCTCGGCGAGGGAGCTCAGTGCTTCGACAGGTTTCAGCAGTTCGCCGTAATCGCTCGGGCAGATCGGGAAGTGGTGGTCGTAGTGCTCGACGTAAAAACTGCCGGTCTGCGCATTGAAGTGCAGTTTCAGCGTGCCTTCCTGCAACGCCACGCCGTAATCACTGCCGAGAAACGGCAGCAGCAACTGGCCTTCCATCAGAGGGTCCGGCGAATGCCACTGGATATCGAAGAACTCGCCGTACGGGCTCAGTCGACCCCATTCCAGCAAGTCGAGCCACCACGGATTATCACTGCCGCCGACCGCCATGTGGTTGGAAACGATGTCGAGGATCAGCCCCATGTCGTGTTCGCGCAACGCGCCGACCAGACGCCGCAGCGCCGGTTCGCCGCCTAGTTCCGGGTTAACGCGGGTCGGATCGACCACGTCGTAGCCGTGCATCGAACCGGAGCGTGCCGCGAGCAGCGGCGAGGCATAAATGTGGCTGATGCCGAGACTGGCTAAGTACGGCACCAGCGGCACCGCTTGTTCGAGGGTAAAGCCTTTATGAAATTGCAGGCGCAGGGTGGCGCGCAACGGGCGGATAAGCGTTTGGTTCATTGATCACGCTCGGCTGCCTGAAGGCGCGCGCAGGCGAGCAATTCCAGACGTCGCGCAGCATCCGCGCCGTCGAGCAACGCTTCGCTGCTGTTGGGCAGACGTCGCGACCAGTTCGGGTGCGTGTCTGTGGTGCCCGGCAGGTTGGCTTGCTCCTCGATGCCCAGCGCATCCTCCAGCGGCAACAGCACCAGCGGCGCCCGGGTGTGGCCGAGGAAACGCACGGCGGCGTCGACAACCTGATCGGCTTCGTGGGATTCCTCGCGAAAATTCTGCGGGTCCTGGCTCAAGACGCTGCGCAGGCCTTCGCGTTCACGCTGACGGTGGCGGCGCCATTCGATTTCGCCGCTGGCGTCGACCAGATTCAAGCGCGCGTTCCAGTCGATATCCTTGCCATGCCACCAGCCATTGAGTGTCGGCAAGTCGTGGGTGCTGGTGGTCGCCAAGGCATTGTCCGGCCAGTCGAGAATCGGTTTGAAATGACAGTTGTCCTGTTCGAACAACAGCACGCGCATGCCGAGCATCGAGCGGGCGATGAGTTTTTCCCGCAGGCCGTCGGGCACAGTGCCGAGGTCTTCACCGAGGACGATGGCCTGATGGCGATGGGATTCGAGGGTCAGCAGGCGCAACAGATCGTCCACCGGGTAATACAGGTAAGCGCCGTCAGCCGGGATCGCACCGTTGGGAATCACCCAGAGCCGTTGCAGGCCCATGACGTGGTCGATGCGCAACCCGCCAGCGTGGGCGAAGTTGGCTCGCAGCATGTCGATGAAGGCGCGAAAACCGTTACGCACCAGACCTTCCGGGGAAAACGCAGAAATCCCCCAGCCTTGGCCGGAGCGGTTGAGAATATCGGGCGGGGCGCCAACGGTCAGCGAAGCGAGTAATTCATCCTGAAAACTCCAGGCCTGACTGCCGGCGCCATCGGCACCGACTGCGAGGTCAGCGATCAGGCCTATGCCCATGCCAGCGCTGCGAGCGGCGGTTTGCGCACGCTCCAGGCAGCGATGAATCAGCCATTGGCAAAACGCGAAGTAGCCGATGCGCTCGCTGTATTCCTCAGCAAACGCTTCGAGGGCGGCGCCGCGTGGGTCGTGCCAGTGCTCGGGCCATTCGCGCCAGTCGAGGCTTTCGCCACGGGCGGCGCGCATTTCCTGGATCGCTTCGAAACGACAGTGGTTTTCCAGTGCTTCGCCACCCGTGTGGCGAAAACTGGCGAAGTCCGGATGCAACGGGTGATCGCCGCTGGTGAAGCCTTCATACAAGGCTTGCAGGAGTTTTTGCTTGGCATCGGCGGCGCTCGGCCAGTCGATCAGCTTCAGGTCTTCCAGTTGGGCAAATTGTTCGGCCAGCCCGGTGGTTTCAATGGCATCGCGCAGAGCACGTTCGCCGAGGATCGCGCCGGGGGAGGCATACAAGGAATTGAGAAACAGTCGGCTCGACGGCGAGTAAGGGCTGTAGCGTCCGGTGTCGGCGCTGAACATCGCGTGCAACGGGCTGATGGCCAAGGCTTCGGCACCGCGTTCGCCGGCCGCTCGCGCCAGTTCTTCCAGCGCTTGAGTGTCACCAAAACCGCCATCGCCGGGCCGACGCAACGAATACAGTTGCACGCTCAGACCCCAGGCGCGGGGGATCGGATTGTCCACCGCATCACCGACGCTGAAGCAGCGTTCGGGCGCGACGGCCAGGGTGAAATATTGATCGGCGATGTGTACCTGTTGATATCCCGCAGGGATCAGCCCGGGCAATATCGCTTGGGCGTCGAGCTTCAGGTTCAGCCGCGAGCCGTCTTCGAGGTGGATTTCGCAGGGCGTTTCAGGTTCGAAATAGCGGGCCAGATCAAGCCCGGCGCCGACGTCACTGGTCAGTAACGGTGGCAGGTGACGATCCTGTTGCACTTGTTGCAATTCAAGCAGACTGGCGTCGATTTCCTGAGCCGTGCTGGCCGGGTGGCCAAGACCGATGAGGACATTGCGCAGCACCGCCGGGGCGACTTTTTGCGGGCGACCGTTGGCATCGATCCAGTCGACGGCAAGGCCGGCCCGGCTGGCGAGAATTTCCAGTTGCGCATCGCTCATAGGCGCTCTCCATTCAGAGGTTGCAAAGGGGTTGCGGCCGTGAGGCTGACAAGCGCGCAATACGGGGCGAGTACACCCGGTTCCGACAGATCAGTGGCGGCAGGCTGCTGAAACAGCCACACCGCATCGGTCTGTTCAGGGTTGACCACCGGCGTGTCGCTGAGGTTCAGGTCGATTCGCAACTCGCTGCCGTTGCCCAGGCGCCAGCGCGCACTGACCGCGCCATAGCCGAGCATGTGTGCGCCAAGCGCCTGGGTGCCGGACAGATTCGGGATGATGTGTTGGTGGCGCAGTTGCAACAGTTGCCGGTACAACGCCAGCGTTTGCTGCTGAATCGCCGAGCCGTTGCCGATCAGGCGTGGCTGCGATGAATGAAAGGTTTGCTCGGCGTTGGGGTCGGGAATCCGTTCGCGTTTGTGTGGATCTTTAAATGCGCTGAACGCGGCAAATTCATTGCGCCGGCCTTCGCGTACCAGTTCGGCCAGTTCGCCGTGGTGACTGGTGAAGAACAGAAACGGTTGTTCGGCGGCGAACTCGTCCCCCATGAACATCAACGGGATCATCGGCGAGAGCAACAGCAGCACCGTGGCAGCCTGCAACGCTCGGGGATCGGCCAGTTGATGCAGGCGCTCGCCGAAGGCGCGGTTGCCGATCTGGTCATGGTTCTGCAAGAACAGCACGAACGCGGTCGAGGGCAGATGTTCGCTGGGTTCGCCGCGCGGTTCACCGTGGCGGGTGATATGGCCCTGAAATACAAAACCCTGACTCAGGCAGCGGACCAATTGTTCGGTGGGCTGCGAGGCATAGTCGGCGTAATAGGCATCGGTTTCGCCGGTCAGCAGGACGTGCAGGGCGTTATGCCCGTCGTCGTTCCACTGCGCGTCGTAATCGTATTCGAGCAGGCTCGACTGGTTCAGCTCGTTTTCCACGGTCAGCCAGACATGCCGCGTCGGGTCGATCTGCTGGCGGATGCGCTGGGCCATTTCACTGAGGAAATCCGGGTCCTGAATCGCGTGCACGGCGTCCAGTCGTAGGCCGTCGAAGCGGTATTCCAGTAGCCACATCAATGCGTTTTCGATGAAGAACTCACGCACTTCGCGACGGCGGAAGTCGATGGCAGCGCCCCAAGGCGTGTGCTGATCTTCGCGAAAGAAGCCCTTGGCGTAACGGTTCAGATAATTGCCGTCGGGGCCGAAGTGGTTGTAGACCACGTCGAGAATCACCGCCAGACCATGGCCGTGGGCACTGTCGATCAGATGTTTGAGTTGTTCCGGGGTGCCATAAGAAGCTTGCGGCGCGTAGGGCAATACGCCGTCGTAACCCCAATTGCGCTCGCCGGGGAATTGCGCCAGCGGCATCAGTTCAATGGCGGTGATACCCAGCGTCACCAAGCGTGCGAGATGTTGTTCGACTTCGGCAAAACCGCCGAGCGCACCGACGTGCAACTCGTAAATGACTGCCTCGCTCCATGGCCGACCGTGCCATGCACTGTGTCGCCACTGATAGGCCAGTGGGTCGACAACAACGCTGTGGCGGTCGATATCGCCATCCTGCGCTCTGGAGGCCGGATCGGGCACCTCCAGTTCGCCATCAATGTTGTAGCGGTAACGGCTACCGGCCGGGCAGCGGGCCTTGATCACGAACCAGCCGTCACCCTGGGGCAGCATCGGCAGGGATTGCCCGTGTTCAAGCTCCACACTGACGTAAAACGCATCCGGCGCCCACAACGCGAATTGCGTGTGTTCGGCGTCCAGCATGATCGCGCCGTGGGGCCAGGTTTCAAGGGACCGTAACGGCATCGTTGATAACCTCCCTGGTTATTTGTGGCCGGTTTTACCCAGTGCCTTGGCCACCAGTTGCTCGTAGAGTTCGGCGTAGGGTTCGACCGCTTTGCACCAGTTGAACGGCGCGGCCATCGCCCGGCAACGCATGGCATTGAGTAGTTCGGGGAACGCAAACACCTTGAAGGCGCGGCTCAGCGCTTCTCGGTAGCTTTCGACAGTGGACTCGTCGAACAGGAATCCGGTGACGCCGTTTTCAATGGTGTCGGCCAGCCCGCCGGTATTGCGCGCCACCGGCAACGAGCCGAAACGCTGCGCATACATCTGGCTCAGGCCGCAGGGCTCGTACCGCGAAGGCATCAGCAGGAAATCGCTGCCGGCAAACATGCGCCGGGCATCGGTTTCGTTGAAGCCGATACGCACGCCGATCTGGCCGGGGAAACGCAGCGCCAGTTCGCGCATGGCCTGTTCTTCTTCCGGCTCGCCACGGCCGATGATTGCGATCTGGCCACCGTTCTCGACGATGTATTCGGACACCGCTTCAGTCAGGTCCAGACCTTTTTGATAGACCAGACGCGAGACCACGGCGAACAGCGGGCCTTCGGAATCGGCGAGGCCGAACAGTTCACGAACATGCGCCGCGTTTACTGCTTTACCTTCCCAGTCGCCGATGGCGAATGGCGCGAACAGGTGCGGGTCGGTGGCCGCATCCCAGCTCTCGTCAATGCCGTTGGGGATACCGCTGAGCAAACCTTGCTGGGTCTTGGCGGCAAGAAAACCGTCGAGACCGCAGCCGAAATCCGGGGTAGTGATTTCCTGCGCATAGGTCGCGCTGACCGTGGTGATATGGCTTGAATACGCCATGCCGGCCTTGAGGAAAGACATCTTGCCGTAGAACTCCATGCCTTCCTGTTGCAGGGCATGGTGAGGAATACCCAGCTCCGGGCACGAGCCGAGGCTGGTCACGCCTTGATAGGCGAGGTTGTGGATGGTGAACAGCGTTGGCGTGCGCTGCCCGCGCCAGTGCATATAAGCAGGCGCCAGACCGGCAGGCCAATCGTGGGCGTGCACCAGGTCCGGACACCAGTGAATCTGTGCAAGGTTAGCAGCGATATCGGCAGCGGCCAGACCCAGGCGGGCGAAACGAATATGGTTGTCCGGCCAGTCGCGACCATTGTTGGCGCCGTAAGGCGAACCTTCGCGCTCGTAGAGTTCGGGGCAGATCAGTACGTAGATCACCAGACCGTCAGGCATGTCCATGCGCCCGATCTGGCAAGGTGGCAGCGCCGCATGGCCGCCGAGTTCGCCGATGATGTGGATCGGGTTTTCGCTGTGCATCACTTGCGGGTAACCGGGGATCAGCACGCGAACATCATGCAGGTGCGCCATGGCGCGGGGCAGGGCGGCAGAAACGTCACCCAGGCCACCGGTCTTGACCAGATCGGCGATTTCCGAGGTAACGAACAACACTTTCTTCTTGTTTGGATTCTGACTGGCCACCGGGGCAAGCGTTCTGGTGCTCGGGACGTTGATCGACCGGCTGCCGGGAACGCTCACGGTGCTCGATTCGCCAATCGATGGTTGAGCACGCTCTCCCTGAATATCCAATGCCGCACTGATCATATGAATCTCCCGTGTCGTTGATCTGATTCTTGTCTTTAACAAGCGATTTCCGTGGCCAGAGTCCTGTGGCCAGGCGCAAACGCGCCACGCATCGGTGAGCAAACGCTACCCAACACGCGCAAGCAGAATGGGTGAAGGGGGCGTTGCAAGGATTGCACCAGTCGCGTTGACGCTACCTTTCTGATGACCCGTCGCGATCTGCAAAAGTTTCGAGAATTTTTCCAGTTTGTGACCAGCCGGTTTTACCCCGCGAAATCCAGTCTAGGCCAGATCCTAGAGCGGGCCCGGGCAAAAAGGTAAATTGTTCGACAATCGGTTTGCGGGCAGCGTGATTCGCAGAGGGTGGGGGTGATACGCACCGACGAAGGGCAGGTATTTTTGGCGGGATGGGCTAAAACGGTGACTGGGTGGTCATGGTTTTGTGCTAGCGGGGAAGGCGTTTGCACTGTTGTGGTGCGGGCAGTTTGTTGATTGGCTGACTGTCAGGGCCTCTTCGCGGGCAAGCCCGCTCCCACAGGTTTGGCGGCGTTCACAAATGTTGTGTACGACTCGATCCCTGTGCGAGCGGGCTTGCCCGCGATGGCGTCAGTCAGGACAAACTCAGTTCAGTGGGCGAATTGATTTGCCCGCTGACCACGCCTGAATATCTTCGATCATCTGCGAAAAGAACTGTTCGTAGTTCTTGCGACTGACATAGCCGACATGCGGGGTGGCCAATACGTTTTCCAGTGTGCGAAACGGGTGCATCGGCGGCAGCGGTTCTTCATCGAATACATCCAATACTGCACCGGCAATGTGCTGTTTCTGCAGGGCCTTGATCAGCGCCGCCTCATCAACAATCGGTCCACGCGCAGTGTTGACCAGCAACGCCGTGGGTTTCATCCAGCCTAGCGCCTGCGCATCCACCAGCCCTCGACTGCGTTCGCTGAGCACCAGATGCACCGAAAGCACATCGGCCTGCTCGAACAATTGCTGCTTGCTGACATAAGTAACGCCGGCCTGTTCAGCGCGTTCGGTGGTGAGGTTTTCGCTCCAGGCGATCACGCGCATACCAAACGCTTGCCCGAACTTCGCTACTTTCTGGCCGATGCTGCCCAAACCGAGAATGGCCAGAGTCTTGCCATGCAGGTCGCCGCCCAGGCCTTGCTGCCACTTGCCGGCGCGCAACGAGTTTGCCTCGTTCACCAGATTGCGCGTGGCGGCCATGATCAGCGCCCAGGTCAGTTCCGGCGCCGCGTGTTTGTAGCTGTCGGTGCCGCTGACCTTGATCCCGAGCTTCGTCGCTGCCGCGATGTCCAGCGCCGCGTTGCGCATGCCGCCAGTCACCAGCAATTTCAGCTTGGGCAGGCGTTCAAGCAGGTCCGCATCGAAACGTGTGCGTTCGCGCATGACGCAGATCACTTCGAACCTGGCCAGTCGTTCGGCCATCGTGGTGTTGTCCGCCGGGTAGTCGTGGACGAACGTCACCTCACCGATACTCTCCAGCACCGACCAGTCGACCACCTCGCGGGCCACGTCCTGCCAGTCATCGATCACTGCAATCTGCACCGCCATCAGCCTTACCTCATCAACGCACGGGATTGGTTTTGTTCAGCCAGTCGAGCAACGCCTTGTGAAATTGCTCCGGTTCTTCCATTTGTGGTGCATGGCCCATGCCGGGGAATTCCACCAGCGTGGACTGCGGAATCAGCTTCGCGACTTGCTTGCCGAGTACTTCGTAGTGGCCGATCTTCGCTTTCACCTCGGGTGGTGCGATGTCTTTGCCGATGGCAGTGGTGTCGGACGTACCGATCAGCAGCAGCGTCGGCATCTTCAGATTCTTGAATTCGTAATACACCGGTTGGGTGAAAATCATGTCGTAGATCAGCGCAGAGTTCCAGGCCACCTGGGTTTTGCCCGGGCCGTTGCTCAGGCCGTCGAGCATGTCGACCCAACGGTCGAATTCGGGTTTCCAGCGACCATCGTAATAAGTCGTGCGCTCATAGTCGCGAATGCTTTGGCCGGTGACTTTGAGTTCACGCTGATACCACTGGTCAACGGTGCGATAGGGTACGCCGAGGGCTTTCCAGTCTTCCAGACCGATTGGATTGACCAGCGCCAGTTGATCGACTTGATCCGGGAACAGCAGTGCGTAACGGGTGGCGAGCATGCCGCCGGTGGAGTGCCCCAACAGGGTGGCTTTCTGAATGCCCAGCGCTTTGAGCAGTTGCTGGGTGTTGGTTGCCAGTTGCTGGAAGCTGTATTGGTAGTTATCCGGTTTGCTGGAGGTGCAGAAGCCAATCTGATCCGGTGCGATCACCCGGTAACCGGACTCGCTGAGGGCTTTGATCGAACTGTCCCAGGTTGCGCCGCAAAAATTCTTGCCGTGCATCAGTACGACGGTTCTGCCGTTGGCTTTGCCATGGGCGGCGACATCCATGTAACCCATTTGCAGGGATTTGCCTTGGGATTGGAAGGCGAAGTGTTTAAGCGTGTAGGGGTATTCGAAACCTTGCAGTTCCGGGCCGTATTGCGGGCCTTCGGCATGCGCCATCAACGGCAGGGCGGCGGTCAGGAACAGGCCGGGCAGCCAGCGGGGAAACGTGACGGACATAGGGGCAAACTCCATTGAAATCGGCCGATGCTGGAACGGCTGGATTAGGGCGACGTTAAAAACAGGCAATGTCCGCGCTCAATCGTTCAACCGACCCAGCCGAGGGTCAACATCGCCAGCACCGCATAACGTGCGCCTTTGGCCAGGGTGACGATCAGCAGGAAACGCCCGAGCGGCTCGCGCATCACACCGGCAATCAAGGTCAGCGGGTCGCCGATGATCGGCAGCCAACTGAGCAATAACGACCAATGCCCGTAACGCTGATAATGCTTGCGCGCGTTGGCCATGTGCTTGGCACTGACCGGAAACCAGCGTCGATCCTGAAATTGCTCAAGCCGGCGCCCCAGCCACCAGTTGACCACTGAACCCAGCACATTGCCCAGCGTCGCCACGGCCAGCAGGCCCCATAGCCAATAACGGTCGCTGAGCAGCAACCCCACCAGTAGCGCTTCAGATTGCAGCGGCAACAGCGTCGCCGCACCGAATGCGGCGAAGAACAGCCCTAAATAAGCCACCGCCATCAGTGGGCCGGGTAATCCGCCACCACGACATCAGCACCATTCTTTGTCAGGCCGATCACTTGATAAGCGTCGCTCATGCCGTCCATTTCCATTCCCGGCGAACCGATCGGCATCCCTGGCGCGGCAACGCCCAGCAGGTCGTCGCGTTTGCTCAGCGCCAACACCTGGTCGGCGGGTACATGGCCTTCGACGAATTTGCCGTTGATGATCCCGGTATGGCACGACGCCAGACGCGGTGGTACGCCATGTTGTTGCTTGAAGCTGCTCATGTCGGCTTCGACGTGATCTTCGACCTTGAAGCCGTTGGCTTCCAGGTGGCTGATCCACTTCTTGCAGCAACCGCAATTGGCGTCACGGTGCACTTCAATCGGGATCAGATCGGCGGCCTGGGCCAGGGAAGAGATGAACAGGGCGCTCAGGGCGGCCAGT
This sequence comes from Pseudomonas sp. McL0111, assembly GCF_052567255.1. Taxonomy (NCBI): domain Bacteria; kingdom Pseudomonadati; phylum Pseudomonadota; class Gammaproteobacteria; order Pseudomonadales; family Pseudomonadaceae; genus Pseudomonas; species Pseudomonas sp. McL0111. Next base: position 4,454,677 of record NZ_CP199585.1, read on the forward strand.
CGCAGGGAGGTTCGCATGATGGATTCTCGACAAGGATGACGGTCAAAAAGGAAAGCATTTTGACCGGATTATCCTGCACGGCATCAACGGAGTGTTTCAAGTTGATACAAGGCAAGTCGGCAGGATGATCGTCGATCCAGCCTGACAGCCCACTGAGTACGAGATTACAAATCTGTCAGATTCAGAACCCAAACCTCTGTGGCGAGGGAGCTTGCTCCCGCTCGGCTGCGAAGCAGTCGTTCAGGATTGCCCGATTTATCTGCCGAGACAGATGGCAGATTTTGGGGCTGCTTCGCAACCCAGCGGGAGCAAGCTCCCTCGCCACAATGTTCAATTGGCAATTTAGCGGACTTTGAAGCGGCCCATGATCGCGCTGACGCGGCTGTTGGCTTCGAGCAACTGCCGGGTGTTGAGTTCGCTGGCGTGACCGCTTTGTACCAGTTCTTCAACCATATGACGGATCTGCACCATGCTGCGGTTGATCTCTTCGGTCACCGCGCTTTGCTGCTCGGCGGCGGTGGCGATCTGAGTGCTGAGGCTATTGATGTGACTGACCGAACCGGCCATTTCATCCAGACCCGAGTTGACCCGTGCGGTAGCGTCGGCAGCTGACTGGCAACTGGCCTGAGTGTTTTCCATGGCGGCAACCGAAGAACTCACACCTTGAGTCAGACGAGCCAGCATTTCGTTGATTTCCGAAGTGCTGGCTTGAGTGCGGGCGGCGAGGGCGCGCACTTCGTCGGCCACCACTGCAAAGCCGCGACCTTGTTCACCGGCACGCGCAGCCTCGATGGCGGCGTTGAGCGCCAGCAGGTTGGTCTGGCCGGCAATCGCGCCGATCACCCCGAGAATCTCGGTAATGCGCTGGGCGTCCTGTTGCATGCTTTCGACTTTGTGGGTGGCGCTGGCCACCTCGTCGATCAGTGCGATTACGCTGCTGGAGGCTTCACCAACGACCACGCGGGAACGATCGGCGTTTTCGTTGGCGCGCTGGGTGAACGCAGCGGTTTCGGCGGCATTTTGCGCGACGCTTTCAGCGGTGGAACTCATTTCGGTGATGGCCGTCACGGTCTGATCGGTTTCCGAAGCGTGACGCAGCAGGATCTGGCTGGTGTGCGCCGAGGTGCGTTGCAGACCGTCGAGACTCGAGGCCATGGCGCCGGTGGCTTGAGTGACTTCGCCGATCATGTTTTGCAGGTATGTAATAAAGGCGTTGATCGAGTGACCGATGGCACCGAGTTCATCTTCGGCACGGATAGTGATACGCCGAGTCAGATCGGCATCGCCACTGGACAGCAAATCAATGTTGGCTTTCAGGGCTTTCATGCGCTGAACCAACTGACGGATCGCATAGACCTGCAACAGCACCAGCAGAATGACCAGCGGAATCTGCAACAGGCTCAAGGTGCTGAGCACATCATCACGCTGGGCAGTGAGCATCTTGGTCGGCAGGGCAGTGGCAAGGAACCACGGCGTGCCTTCGATTGGACGCATGAAGAAGGTGCTGGCTTCACCGTTGTTGTCGAACTCGACGCGCTGCGCTTGATCGCGGTTTTGCAGGCCGGTTTTAACCTGGCTGGCAAAGGTCGAACTTGAGGCGAGATCGCTGATGTTCTTCAACACGATCGGGCCGCTGATGCGTGAGCTGTTGCTAATGATCTTGCCATCGGCTTCAACGATCAGCATTTCAGCGTTGAGGTCTTTTTCCTTGCGTGCCACCAGATCATTGAAGAAACCGAGGGTCACGTCGATGGTCGATACGCCCCAGGACACGCCATTCTTCTGGATGGCCATGGCGCAGTTGGTACGTGGCTCGGCGCTCGCGTCATCTTTATAGGCTGCAGCCCAGGCGCACTGGCCGCGCGGGGTCTGCATGCCGCCCTTGTACCAGCTCTGATCGTAGTAGTTGGGCGCTGCGTCGCTGTTCCAGAAGGTGTTGACCGCCAGTTTGCCCGAGGCATCGCGATGCCAGAAGGTGCTGAACTTGTTGCGTCCCGCCTCACGCTGACCGGGCAGGGGCCAGATACCGCCACCGAACACTTTCAACTCGCCGTACTGATCGACCAGACCCGGCAACACCGTGTCGATGGCCGCGCTGTCGAGCAGCGGAATGGTCTGGGTGATGCTGCGTTGTTGCGCCTGAACCTTGTTCAGCTCGCCCTGAATCTGCTCGGCGACTTCAGCGATGCGGTTGAGCACCACCTGTTCTTCGGTATGACGCAGTTTGGGTGCAACGAGTTGGCTGATACCGACCACGGTCAATACCGATAGCAGCAGGATAAACAGAACCAGAAACAGCGTGTAGCGAGCCTGAATGGTGCGGAATGCGGGCATGGAAACCGGTCCTTGTGCTGCGTTTTTATTGTGGGGGCGAGGAGAAAAGGCGCGGGGGCATGTCAGCGTATCGTCGGTGAATGAGGAAGCTTTAGGTACTTTCGTCCAGGAAACTCCGATATCGACCGATGGCAGGTATCAGATCTGATACAAGGACACCGGCCAGCTCGATCGTTAGAACAAAAAAACTATGGCTAAGGACTTTCAAAAGAGCGGCGGGCCAGCATTTACAGTGCTCTTGGCATTTGTATCGAGAATGTATAAGAATTGTAAAGAAAGGCATTTATAGTTTTGGTGCCACCAGTTCGCCGGTAGATACTCGCGGCATTCGAGTCTTTCAAAAGGACGTTTTCATGGTCATCTCACAGGGAGTCCTCTCATGACTATCGGCTATACCGGTACCTGGCAGGCCAAGGCTGGTGTTCTGGTACGCAATACGGGCGCGAAAAAACAAGTCGCTCAGAGCGTCAAGGTCCAGCAGATGCTCACCATGGTCGGCAACGATCCGAACGCGCTGAACACTGCCGAGATGGATAAACAGAACCTGCGCAAGCAGATCAAGGGCTTCGACCCTACGAACGTCACGGCAAAACAACTGGGTAATCTGAGTTCGTTTCTGCGTGGCCGAGGGCTGATCTCCGAGGTGACCTCGATCAGCCTGTTCAATGCCGGTGACAAGTTTGACCGTTTCGGCGTGCAGGACCCTGACGCCAAGTTCGATGCATTGGCGTATTTTGCGACTCAGCTGGATGCCATCCAGACCAATGGCCTGAACGGCAATTTCTACGGCAAGGCGCTGATCCCCGAGTATAAAAAAGCCATCTATGTGCTTCAGAACCTGAAGACGTATGGCGAAGGCAACGCGGCAAAACCAGTGGACGCCGGCGTCAAAGCCAAGGCGTAAGCTCGATGCCTGGCCCGTTCAACTCTGGACGGGCCTCGATTATTTTCACCCCTCAAACAGACCCGCCTGCTGTTGCGCGCGGTCATGCAAGCGCTGCATGTGTGGGCAATGCAATGTCAGTTTGCGCGCCCCATATCCTCGGTGAAACAGCGCCAGCCATCCCTCACTCCGGTCATCCGGGGCAACTCCAGTGAATGCAAAACCCAGCGTCGAGAGCTGCTGCATGGCGTCGGTAAAGCCCTTCGCCAGTCTCAGCCTGAGCGATATCAACCAATGCGCCGGGAGTTGCCGCAATTGATCAAGCAAGCTGGCGTCCAGCTCTTTGATGCGGATGTCATAACGGCCTGATGATTCATCGAAATGCACGCTCGGGCCTTTCCAGGGGGATTGGGTTTCCTGCGTGCTGAATACCGCGCTCAAGTGCAGCATGAGCTCGCGACAGTCCTCGGGCCAGACCAGCGCGGGGAGAGGGCGCGGATAGCCATCGATCGGCTGGAAACCGAGCACGAGGGTTTCCCGGTTCAGTTCGCCAAATGGCGAGGCCACATAGTCAGGCAACAAACCGGTACTGTGAAACCCCAGAGTGCTCGCCATGCGTTGGGTGTAAGGATGTTGCGTTACCTGTTTGATGGTAACGCTGTGGCAATCGAGTGCTTGTGCATGAATCAGTAGTTTCTGACCCAGGCGCGTTGCAATGTTCTGTCCGCGGGTGTCTGGATCAACCACGCTCAACGCCAGCTCTGCCGTTCGTGTCCCTTTGGAAGCACTGCGGCTGAGCTCGCGAAACAAGGTCGCGTGCCCACGTATTTGTTCGTTGTCCACGGCCAACAGTGAATGCCAGCGACCTTCTTTGTGGTTCTGGCTGAACATGCACGGCAGATACACGTGAGGTTGAGCGTAATGATCTCCGTAGATCCTGCGGAACAGCGAGCTCACGGCCGAGGCGTCACTGACGCGATAGCGTCGCAGCGTCAGGTTATCCATCATGTCTGCCTCTGGGGCAAACAATCATATTCGCGCAGATCCGCCACCCGTTGACGTTTACCGGAGCGCGGATGGCAGGCGAGGTCATCGCCCGTGCAACCGGTTACGTGTAGCTCAAGCAGATGATCGGTAGTCAGTTGTTCGATCATTGGGTAACGCTCGATCAATGCGCTCTTGAGCAAATCACTGGCATCGTCGCTGTCTCTCAATTCGGCGGCCGGAACCCACTTGAGGGTCAGCAGATCTTTCTGTCCGCGCTGCTCGATGACCAGTTGCCAGTCATCGCTGGCGACGCGGCGTTGCACGATTTCGCCTATATCGAAGATCTGCAAGGTCAATATGCTCACCCGAACGCGCTGACTGTTCATGCTGCGGCCCATCAGCGCAAACTTGCGCCGGGGAGTTGCGCCGGGTTCGCGCCAGCAGGCGAGGTCGCCCACCGGATAGCGGATCAACGGCATTAGCTGACGGGTGAGGTTGGTCATTACCAGCAGTCCGTTGCGACCGCATTCTTCAATCACCTCGCCCGTCAGCTCGTCGATGATTTCCAGCACGCTGTGGTGTTCAAGCATGCGGTGTTCACCCAAGGCGCAATCGCGCTCACTGGTGCCGATTAAACCGGCGTCGACGCTCGCGTAGCCGATGGAGGCAATCCGCGCATTGGGGAATACCCGTGTGAGCACCTGCAGTTGCGCTGGGAACAGGCTTTCACCGCCGTAGAGCAAGGTCTGCACGCCTTCAAGCGTCAGTGACCTTTGCTCCATCCATGCGGAAAATTTCAGCAAGTGCGCCGGTACGCCGGCCAGCACATTGATCCGAAAGGCATGGATGGAATCGGCCAGCACGCTGGAATCCACATCTCCGGTGAACGGGAACTCGGTGACTCCCACTTTTACATGCGCAAGCGAGTCGTGGGTGAACATGAAGCTGGCATAAAGATCACCGACGAAGAACAGATTGGCGACCCGATCACCCTCGTTCAGCTGTGCGGTGAGATGAGTGCCAAAGTCGCTTACCAGTGTTTGCCACTCGTCACGGGTGTATATCGACAGCTTGCCGGAACCGGTTGTCCCGCCGGTTCTGAAGACCAATGCGCTGCCAATGGCGGATGTCAGCACTGGCCACTGCTCAAGCTGCTGACTCCCTTGCCAATATTGTGCAGGGTCTGCCAGAGGAAGGTCGGCCAGTGTGTTCACGCCCTCCGGGATTTCCCGAAAGTGTTCCTTGTAGTAGTTCGAGTGCTGTCGGGCGAAGCCGATCAGGCTGTTCAAATCAACGGTCGTGTTCATTCTGTCGTTCTTATAAAAAATGGCTGTATCGAGTGCGATCAATGCTCTTGGCGGCGCATATCGATCAATAACGGCGTCTTGCCGCTGTGTTTGTTGCGAGAGAATGCTTCGATTGCGCAGGTTTCAACTTCTACCGCCAGCAACCCGGTCTCGACCAATGTGCTCAGCGTCGAGTAGCCCGACAGCCGTTGATGGACATCCGCCGCTTGCCGTTCGCTGCGAATCCGCATGCGCTCCAGTCCATCAGGTGCGTGGTCAAGAATCAGCTGAAACCGGGTTTGCAGCTGTTGCGCCAGCTCCGCCAGAGAAATGAAGTCAGTGCCGATGCGGATCAGCTTGCCGTGGCGCTGAAGCAGTTCGAAGCGTGGCGACCCAAGACCGCATGCGCATGCCCCCAGTACCCAGCGTCCGCTGTCGCCCACGTCGTAGCGCCGGACGGATTGCCCCTGACGCGCCAGCGAGGTAATCAACAGGCGACCGACTTCACCGTTCTGTAACGGTTGATCATGATCAAAATCAACGATTTCCAGTTGCTGGATGTCGCTCATCAAATGAAAGATGCCATCCGCCGTTGCGTGACAGGCATGTCCAAGCGGACCGGCATCGACGCTGCCGTAAATGGCTGAGCGAATGAGCTTCACGCCGCAGCTTTCGAGCAATTGGCGACAGGACTCACTGATGTGTTCGCCGCCGAGAAACACTTTGCGGATGCCGCCGTAGGCCCGCAGGCGCTGCTGTTCGTCGATAAACAAGCGATGCAGGGTACTTGGCATGCCGATCAACACGCTGACCTGCTGCTCGACGATCAGTTGCACGATTTCGCTGTAGTCCTCATCGGTCGGCGCGCCCATCGGCAGATGCGTGACGCCGAGTAGTTCCAGCACCTTGGCAAAACTGAAAAATCCGCCGTATAACCCGCCACTGAAGAACAGGTTCATGACTCTGTCACCCCCCGGGTCGATGCCGGCGGCCAGCAGACCGTCGGCAGTTGCGCGCATCTGGCGCTGGAAATCCACGTAGCTGAACCCTGACAACGCGGGTACGCCGCTGCTGCCACCAGAGCGGAAATACAACTGTGTTACCGGGTTGAATGGCTGCGAAACGAAGGCTTCTTTGCTCATGATCGGCGCGTCGATCAACGTTGCCAGCGCGGGCTGACGGTCGAGCGTGGCGTGGGTCGCCAGCACCGATGGTGCCAGGCTGACCGACACTCGCCGGCTTAGACGTTGCAGGGCGTAGACGCCATCATGGGGTTCGCCGTCGTAGCCGTCATGGATGGCGTTGATTGGCGCCAGTCGCGTGACTCCAGCCGCGATAAGTGTCTGCGACAGTTCTGCAATCTCTGCTTCGGGACACAGCAAGGCGCAGCTTTGCAAGACGTTACGCCAAGGTAACAACGTGCGGGTGACAAGGGCGCGCGGCAGTGGTTTGAGCATCAGGCTGCGAAACAGCGGCGAGGGTTCGAACTGCTGATCGTGACTCCAGATGACCCGCCAGTTCGATGTGCTCCAGATCTGGCCAGTCTGTGCGGTGAAGCTTTGCGCGAGTCGGGCCATAGTGACCTGGGTGGTGATCTGCGAAGCTTCCTGAAGTGTCGGTGCCAGCGCGGGCCATTGTCCGGCGCGTCGTTCAAAGGCTTCGGCCAGTGTGGCGCCGATGTCACGCAAGACTTCGGCATCGTCGCTGTCAACGAGCAGCCATTGCGGACTGGAGCAGGCTTGTTGATCGAGGCGGCACACTTCGTCCACCACCGCATCGAGCACGGATGGCGATGCGCTGTCCGGCGTCAGATAAATGAGGCTGATGCGATGTCCCCAATCGATCCAGCGGCAGCCGGCCGGGAGCTGTTGGCGAATCGCTTGTAGCGCCTTTTCACCACCCCATGCCGAGACGCCGTTGGCGTATTGGCAAAGTTGGCCGATTTGCGCCGTGTTCGCCGGCAGCACTGCAACATAGTCTTTGACCTGGCCGCTGGCATCGCAATGCACCAATGTATTGAGTAGACGGGCTGTGAATCCGTTATCACTGCTGCTGGGACGCAGCCAGTTGACGTTACCGCTCAACAGGCCTTCAACCACCGCGCAAAATGCCAGTAGCGGGGCGTTGGCGGGAGTGATGTGGATCACCAGGCCGAGTGGGCTCCAGCGTTCGAAGCGCGCCTGTCGATAGTCAATGCGGCGCATGGAGTGGGGCTGAAGTCCGAGTTCACGCTCAAGCTTGGATTGCAGCGCCAGGGGCTGGCAAAAGTCGATCAGCGCCTGACGTTGTTCGGTGTCCAGACTCGGCTCGGCGCTTGCCAAATGCTCGGCGAACGCCTGAACTGCGGCCATCAGCGTTGCAGTTTCAAGCGGCGTGCCCAGCCTCTGTGGCAGATCCCGATGAAGTTGTTCCAGGGCGCTGGCGAGGTCGCAGTCTGCGCGCAGTTGTCCGTTGATCAAGTACATATCAGTGAGTCCCCAGTAATTCAGAGGCCGCCATGGCACAGCTTCGGCCAGCGTCGGTGCCGGCGCGGCCATGCAGTTCGAACCAGTCGCTGCTCAGGCCGCAGTCGCAACTTGTGCCCGGATGCAGGGTCGCGAGGTCGCTCATGACCACCGCGTGTGCCGGACTCGATGAAATGTAGGGCGATACAAAACCGAGCAAACCGCGCTGGCCATACGGCAGGACAGAAAGATCGACCGGGTTGCGCACATACACTTTCGAGTACACCGGTACATGGAAGTGATGCTGCGCACATTCGACGTAGGGCACGGCGTGTTCGACCGCGCCGAAACCGTCACGACAGTCCTGCGCGGCGATCCCCAGTTGCTGTTGAATTCGCGCATACAACTGCGCTTTGGGAACCTCGTCAGCGGCTTGGGTTTTCCAGCCGCCGCCAAAAAACGCCAGCGAGCCGGCCGGCAGTTGCACATTCGCCACACTGGTAGCCTGCATGCGTTGCAGGATTTGCCAGAGAAACGCCGGGAAGCCGAAAATTCGTACCGGCAAGCCTTCTTCGGCAAATGCCTGCAAGGCTGCGATGACCCCGAACAGGTCGAACTGATGACCGTTGCCGTTATGGCGCAGCGCATAAACCACGCGGTTGACCGGGGCGAAGCGACACAGGAACTGGTCAGTAAAGGATGTTCCCAGGGTGATTTGCCCTTCGGGCTCGTAGCTCAGCAACAGGTAGTTGCAGGGTGTATCCGGGGTGTTCCAGCCGTACTCGTGGAAAATTCTTTCGACCATGTACTGCGCGGCCGAGAGGCTGCGCTGGTCATAGCGCATGCGGCTTTTCTGGCCGCTGGTACCGGATGAGGTCAACTCCAGCGCATCTTCGCCTGTAGGGCTGAGCAGTAGGTGTCGCTTGAAAAAACTGGCGAAGATCGGCGGCAGTCGTGCCCAGTCGTCCAGTTGATCCAGCTCCTCGATCTGCATGTCATTGGCGTTGAGCCAATGTGCGTAGCCGGGCGTATGCTCGGCATGAAAACGGGTGATTTCAGCCATGGCCTGATTGAACAAGCCTTGCGGTACGGATTCCGGGCAATAGGGTTGCGTCAACGCGCAGAGCGCGTCGCTGTGGGGTAAATGAATCATCGATAGTCCTTCAGGAACGGGAGGCAGACGGGGCTTGAAGCGCCGGAGTGTTGCGCAATAGCCGATACAGAAAAGGCAGGCAGAACAGGCCGCCAAGCGCAGCGCATACGGCGAACGATTCGATACTTTGTGAACCGCCAATCGTTGCGATGAGTGATCCGCCAGCACCCATGACAGCGATCGACAGCATGCCGATCATCGCCGAGACCAGCCCCTTGCTGTCATCGCTGGAGAACAGTGCAAGCCGATACAGCGCGGCGTTGCTCATACCCAGCCCCAGCGCATAAACGCCAAGACCTGCGATCAGCCAGACGAGGGAGGCGTCGATCAGGGCGGCTGCGATCATGCTCAGCAGACCGAGACAGAACGGCCACACGGCCAGGCCAATGATGCGGGTAAGCGAGTGAGTGAGCAGCAGTCGGTCGAGCAGTAGATTGCCGGCGATGACTGCTGAAAAGATCGGGATCTGCCACAAACCGTACTCGCGCACAGATAATCCCAGTGACTGAATCAACAGCAGTGGCGCAAGGCCGATCCACGCGATCAGAGGCAGGCTCATCAAGCCCAGCGCCAGGCTCGCGCCGACGAATTTGCGATTGCCAATCAGCGTCAGGTAGCGCCGTAGAATTTCTTTCGGCGAGAAGGCTTGCGCTGCCTGTCGTTTCCCGTCGCGCCGGATCACGCCAATTGTTTCCGGCATACAGGCAAACAATCCCAGCCAGGTGACGGCGGCCGAAACACCCAGCCCGAGAAACAACTGGCGCCAACTCAGCCATTCGAGCAGCAGGCTACCAATCAACGGGCCGAGCAGCGGCGAGAGCAATGCAACGTTGCCCAGCAGCGCCATGAGTCGCACGGCATCGGTTTCGCAGAATACCTCCTGCAGAGCCGGGTAGCTGACGGCGACGACAAAACCCAGCCCCATCCCTTGCAGCAAGCGCAATGCATTGAACGCCTCAATGCTTTGGGTCATGAACGCCGTCGCGCAAGACACGCCAAACAGCGCGCAGCCGATCAATAAAAGTGGTCGTCTGCCGAAACGGTCTGAGAGCGGGCCGATCAGCCACTGCAGGCAGACACCGCCGATAAGGTACAGGTTGAACGCGTTGGGAACATGTCGGACGTCAGCTTTCAATTCTTCGGTAACGGCCAGCATGGCCGGCATGATCATGTCACTGGCCATGTACGTTAGAAGTTCGAAGAACGTTATCGCCAGACAGAACCCGAGTGTTTGCCTGGGACCGATGTTGATGAGTGTTCGGTGCATGCTGTCAGACGCTCTGGAGTTTCAATGTCAGGGCGGCAGAGAGTAGGGCGGGAAGTCGACGGATCAAATGTCTCTGATATGACCAAATATCTCAAAATATGAAAGGATATTTACGAATGAACAATGGCTACAAATGTATGTGAAATGTCCTACAGGCGCATGGCATATGAACTACAAATCGCGCCTACATTGCTGCTGGCGCGATCGTTGTAGGGAAACAAGTTGATATGGATATTCAGAACGCTCTCATCTAACGATGGTAGTACCCCGGACCTTCCTGGTAATAACGATGGCCGTCGTGCCAGCCGCCGTGGGGGAAGATGATGCAGCCACTGAGGGCCAGCACTGCGAGTACAGGAATCAGCCAGGTGATTCGACGGAACATTTCAAAAATCCTCATGGTTAAGCCGTCATGAAGCCAAAACTCTTCATCGGCTGTAACATGAGACCCCGCCCGCGCCATCTCATCCCGTTGAAACGGTAAGTGCATGGCATGCAAACGGATACAAACCGGATACATTTGAACGTTTCAGGAACCCGCAATGACCCAGAAGCAACGCTTGAAATACTCGATTCTGATTGCCCTTGCAGTACTTGCGACCATGCTCGGTCTGTCCTGGCTGCAAAGCACCGGGAGGATCGATGAGAAGACGTTCCAGTACATCGCCATTGGCGTCGCAGTGGTGGTGGTTGTGATCAACGGGGTGATACGCCGCAAGGTCAAGCCTTGACGGCGTCTGCCGTCAGCGTCACTCGCTGTCGAGTACCGCCGCGGCTTGCGGATGCAGGCTGTAGCTCTTGTCTGCGTTGAAGGTGACTACACCTTCGGCGCACAAGCGCTTCAAAACTTCCCGAACGCTGAGAAAAGACAGCGGAATGTCCAGATCCAGCAGATAGCTGTGTACGCCGCGTACGCCCAGTCGACGCTCGCTGTGAGCGGCGCTCAACAAAGCGTCGATGACCTTGAGGCGAATCAGGCTGGTACGCAGACCGAAACTCTTGAGCAGCAGACGGATACGTTCATTGCCGTGACGCTCGATGCGTTGCCCGAAATCGCTGGCGCGTGGGTCCATGGAAGCTCCTTGTGGCGCCTGGCTACCGTCCGTTGGTAGTTGCGAGTTGTACATGCGATTACTCCTTTTCAGAGCCTGATCAGGAAACGGGTTTGGGTGCTCTCTCTAAACAAGACGTTTCAGCACGACAAATCATGAAAGAAAATATGTAGAAAATTTGTCGCAGATTCGTTGTTTCCCTGTAATGACTGCTCGAAAAGCCTATCGGGCTGGCTAAATTTTTTTCTTCTAATTCGTCTCCTGAACAGCCGCATTGCGCCTTGAAGCGCCTGCGTGAATTTCAGGCCGACTCCAATGCGCCCGCAGATTTTATCGCGGCACGCCCGAGACGGCGGTTTTCCTATTGATCAGGAGCGAGCGTGATTATTTTCAGGCAGTTAACCGGGTTGGCCCTCGCCGGTACTTTTTTCGGGCTCAGCCTGTCGGCACATGCGCTCAGTCCCGTTGCATCAACCAGTGCCGATATTCGTCGTACCAGTTTTGGTGTGCCGCATATTCGCGCTGAAAACGAGCGTGGCCTCGGGTTCGGTATCGGTTATGCCTATGCGCAGGACAACCTTTGCCTGCTCGCCAATGAAATCATCACGGTCAATGGTCAGCGTTCACGCTATTTCGGCCCGGAGCAGTTCACCGTTGAACAGCGTGAAAACCGCGTCAGCGATGTGTTCTTCACCTGGCTCAATACGCCTGAGGCTGTGAAGACGTTCTGGCAGGCACAACCCGTCGAAGTGCAAGACCTGATGCAAGGCTATGTCGAGGGTTACAACCGTTATCTCGCCGAGCGCCGTCAGCAGGGCCTGCCGCAACAATGCCAGGGCGAATGGGTGCGTGATATTGCCGCCGAGGACCTGGTCAAACTGACCCGTCGGTTGCTGGTGGAGGGCGGGGTAGGGCAGTTTGCCGAAGCCCTCGTCGGTGCCACGCCACCACAGGCCACAGCGCAAACTCGACACGATGCAGGCGCCTATCAGTTGGCGGATGTACGCATGCAGCGCTTTGCTCTGGATCGCGGCAGCAATGCCGTGGCAGTTGGCAGCGAGCGCTCGTTCAACGGTCGCGGAATGCTGTTGGCCAATCCGCATTTCCCCTGGGTCGGCGGCATGCGTTTCTACCAGATGCATCTGACGATCCCCGGCAAGCTCGACGTCATGGGCGCTGCGTTGCCGGGATTGCCGATGATCAACATCGGTTTCAATCAACATCTGGCGTGGACTCACACGGTCGATTCGTCGAAGCATTTCACGTTGTATCGGTTGCAGCTTGATCCGCAAGACCCAACGCGTTACCTGCTGGATGGCAAGTCGCTGCCGCTGAACAAGCAGACCGTGACCGTGCAGGTCAAACAGGCTGACGGCCAGGTCGTGCCGGTATCGCGTGATATCTACAGTTCGCAGTTCGGCCCGATTGTGCAGTGGCCGGGCAAGCTCGACTGGGACAATCAATACGCTTACAGCCTGCGCGATGCCAACATCGAAAACGATCGTGTGCTCAAGCAGTGGTATGCGATGAATCAGGCAACCAATCTCAAGGATTTGCAGGATTCGGTGCACAAGATTCAGGGCATCCCGTGGGTCAACACCCTGGCAGTGGATGACAAGGGCCAGACGCTGTACATGAATCTGTCGGTGGTGCCGAACGTCAGTGCCGAGAAACTGGCCAAGTGCAGCGATCCGCGTATTGGCTTGCAGATGATCGTGCTCGACGGTTCCAACAGTGCATGTGCCTGGGATGTCGATCCGCAAGCCGCGCAGAAGGGTATCTATGCGTCGGCGCAGTTACCGCAACTGATGCGCAAGGACTTCGTCCAGCACTCCAACGATTCGGCATGGCTGGCCAACCCGGCGCAACCGCTGACCGGGTTTTCGCCGCTGATCAGTCAGGAAAACCAGCCACTGGGGATGCGCTCGCGATTTGCTCTGGATCGACTGAACGCCTTGGGCAAGAAAGGCCCGCTGGCGGTGGCCGATCTGCAACACATGGTGATGGATGACAAGGTGTATCTGGCGACTCAAGTGCTGCCCGATCTATTAAAGTTCTGTGCCGGTGATCTGGGCGCTGACACCGCTACCTTGAAAGCGATGTGCGGCAGTCTCAAGACGTGGGATGGCCGAGCGAACCTGGATTCCGGCATTGGCCTTGTACATTTCCAGAACATCATGCAAACCCTGCAACAGTCTCCGCAGGTCTGGCGTGTGGCGTTCGATCCAAAGGACCCGCAAAACACGCCGCGAGGTCTGGCTATCGAGCAACCGGCGGTGACCAAGGCCCTGCGTGAGGCGATGCTGGCCTCGGTCGAGTTGACGACAAAAACGGGTCTGAAACCAGATACGCGCTGGGGCGATATTCAGGTGGTGAACAGTGGTGGCCAGCAAACATCGATTCATGGCGGGCCGGGTACCTTGGGCATCTATAACGCCATTCAGAGCGTGCCGCGTGAAGACGGCAAACTTGAAGTGGTCAGCGGCACCAGCTATCTGCAAGTGGTGACCTTTGACGACAAGGGGCCGCATGCTCAGGGCTTGCTGGTGTTCTCGTTGTCCAGCGATCCTGAGTCGAAATACTCGCGGGATCAGACCGAGGCGTTCTCGAAAAAACAGTGGAGCGTGTTGCCGTTTACTGAACAGCAGATCGAGGCTGATCCGCAGTATCAGGTGCAGACGGTTCGCGAGGTGGCGGGCAAGTCTGCCAAGGTTGCTACGCAGTAAACGATCGGATATTGCAGGAACAAGAAAGCCGCTGCCCTGTTTCAGGGGTAACGGCTTTTTTGTTATGGGATAAACATTCGGGATTTTAGCCTTTTGGCGGCTGCCGTGGCATCGAATTGATGACCGGGTTGCCTTCGGTATTGCGGGTCAGGTAGACCGGAAGTACCCGCGGCAGGGTGTTGACCAGGCCGTTGATCTCTTTGATGTTGTAGACGCCACCGACGCGGATCGTGCCGGTACTGTTATCGGCAAGCATCAACGGTTTGCTCAGGTAACGATTGATCAGCGGCAAGGCGTCGTTCAGTGCGAGGTTGTCGAGCACCAGTTTGCCGCTTCTCCAGGCCAGCGAATTGTCGTTGGCGTAGGTCTGGCTGATCTGCGGCATGTAGTCGCCGCGTTTGTACTGGGCATTCATGGACGGGCCGAGGCGCAGGCCGTCACCGGGCAATGCAGCATTGCTGGTGACCAGTACCGAACCTTCGACCAGATTGACCCGCACCTGATCTTCATACAGCCAGACGTTGAATCGGGTGCCGGTCACACGGATTTTGCCGTCGCCAGCCCTGACAACGAACGGGTGGGAGGCATCGTGGCTGACGCTGAAAAATGCCTCACCCTTTTTCAGCGTGACACGACGTTCATCCTTGTAATTGCTGTAGGTCAGCTCGGTGTTCAGATTCAGTTCAACCTGACTACCGTCATTCAAGGTGACCTGGCGCAAGTTGCCGGTTGATTCAAAGTGCTGGTAACTGTTGGGCAGCCACCCCATGTTCCACCCGGCGACCGCTGCCAGCGGCAACGCGAGTGCACAAACCGCAGCGGCCACTGTGTATTGACGCCAGACGGAGCTGGGCTTGCTGATCGGCAACGTGACCACTGGTTCAGGGCGCGGCAAATGCCCGGCGACATCCCAGATTTCCAGCATGGCTTCATATTCGAATGCATGCAGCGGATGAGCGTCGCGCCATTGCTCAAATGCCAGACGCTCCTCTGCGGAGCAGTCGACAGCGTGCAGACGCATGCACCAATGCGCGGCGGCATCGGTGATCGCATCGTATTCGGCTTCCGAGAGGGTTTCTTGGGTCATTGATCCGTCCTGGTTTCCTGCATTCTAACCTTGCGGGCAAGGTGCCGAGAACAACCGTCATGGCAATTGCCCATCAAAGTGGAACTTATTTTTTCTCCGGACGCCCAAAAACAGGACATCCGAGGAACATCATTCATGAATGGAGTGAAAAAATGATCAAAAGAACTTTTGCCGCGATCATCGCTACAGCAGCCTTGTTCAGCGCTGGTGCTGCCATGGCCGATCGGCCGGGAGCCGGATGGATCACTATCGAAAAAGCTATCGAGATCGTTAAAACCAAGGCCGGCTATGTCGAAGTCTATGAAATCGAGGCTGATAACAGCGGCTACTGGAAAGGCGAAGGGCGCAAGGCCGATGGCGTCGTTTACGAGTTCCGTATCGATGGTGCATCGGGCAATGTATTGCGCGATCAAAAAGACTGACGCCGGAAATCGATAACTGAATGCGCAGGCAGATTTGCCTGCGCATTTTTTGTCTGCGGTTCAGGTGAGTACGCCGCTCGGGTTGATTACCGGATCCAGTTTCCTACCCATTTCACAGATCAGAAATGCAATCGAGTCAGCATTGCGCAAAATCGTGTCGATACGTGGGTGCGGGTTTTGCGTGTTCAAAAATGCCGTACGGGCATCCTCCATGGTCGGACTTAATGTGGCCTTGAGAATGGCCTTGCCAATGTGAGCGGTGCCGGGAATATCATCCAGACTGACCCATTCGCGCAATTCGTGGCTCCACCGTGAGAACAGTTCCTCGCGGGGCGTAGCCAACGACAGTGCCTCACGCTGGAAGCGTGTCTGACTCGCTTTCATGGCAGCGCCGTAACCCGTTACGGTGGCAATCAAGTCGGCAAAGGGCCGCCGGGCTTCCATGGACGCAATGTCCACAGCCTTGCTCGCCTGATGAGCAAACTCGTGGATCAACGTCGAGGCTTGCGCATGGCCTTCGACATTGAACGGTTCAGTCAACGCAGATTTGTACCAGTCCAGTTCCTGATTGAAGAACTTCTCGGTGAAATGCACTTTTTTGCGGGAGTCCTTCTCCAGCACGAAGGCAATCAGATTTGTTTGCCGGTATTTGTTCGAGCCAACGACAAAGCGATCGGTGTTCATCAGGTCTTCGGCAGGGTCCACCAATGCATTGCAGATCGGCACGATGGCCTGCTTCACTTTGGCCAGAATGTCGGAGTCGATCCGGTGGGTGTCAAAAAACGCCTTGAGGAATTGATCCAGTCGGCTGCCGGGGGCGTAGTTGTTGAGCTGGGCCATATTGTGCAGGCTGTTGAACGCATAAAAACGAGCCAGATCGACAGCCTGCATCAGCATGCGCGCTTTCTCCGGATGCTTCGCACGAATTTCAGTCATACCCTGTGCCTCGATATTCAACCAGAGTCTGGTTTCACGATCATTGGCGTGACGGTTGTACATTTTTGACAGGGCTTTACCAAAATGGACGGTATGTCGATCAGGGTCGAGCACCAGTTGCCCTGATGTCGTGTGTTGCAACACTGGTCCGTCCTGCTCGGTGCCTTTGATCTGCCAGACGATTCCCGGGCGTTCCACGGGATAGACTTTGCCCGCGACAGGCGCATAAGTGGCCTTCGTTGACAGATCCTCGTAGGTACCGTTGGCCGGATTTCGAGTCAGATCCTTCAGTGAGGTTGTTGGAGTTTCGAATGTTTGCAATGAGGTGCGTTTTGCCGCAGTGGGCTTTATGTCAGTCCAGCGAGGAGGGCTGACGGGCACGGGGGCAGAGCTTTGCGGAGCTTCGACGACTTGAGTCTCCAGAGTCGACTCCATTGACATGCGCCCCAGTGTGACCATTTCTACTGCACCGGCAATGAACGCTCCCAGCGCGCGTTTCCAATGATGGTCCTGCAACGCTTCGGCGGAGTCCTTGAAGTCTTTGAAGCTTTGCCAGAGAAACTGCACATACGCCAGTTTGCCCGGCAACAATCCTCCGATCATTTTGATGCCGGAGCTGAAAAGGTTTTTCGCTGCCTCCCAATCCTGTTGTGCCGACGGCAGTGAATGAGTACTCAGCAATCGTGGTAACAATGCCAGATTGTCATTGAACAATTGGATGAGCGCATTGCCTCCAACCGGATTCGCCGCCAGGGTTATCTCGCTCGTTTTTCCTCTGTCGGACTCGAACAGCGTGATAAAGCCCGATTTCTGGTTTTCGGGCAAACGTCGCACCAGCATGTCCTGAAGAACGCCAGGTGCGTTCAGCGCAGCAATGAGTTCTATTTCACTCTCGAATTCGGTGAATACGTGTTCGCCATGATAGGGCGAATACAAAACCTGCGGGCCGGTCTGTCCGGTTATGGGGCCGATCAGGTATAGCCCCAGTGCCTTTACGGCCGCCGCGCCAGGCGTCTTGAGCAATTCCAGGGGGCGAATCATCGCATGAGCCCCTTCCACCGTGGCCCGGGCGATTGCATCAGGCATGTCAAGGACTTGGGTAATGAGATCGAAGGCGCCTGCAGTCAGTCGCTGTTGAAGTTTGAGTTGGTGGGCGTGTTGCAGCAACTGCCAGGGTAACTGCCTGACAAAACGCTGCTTGCGACTTTCGGCATCGCTGCCCGATAGCGCAGCGGTGACGTTATTGGCGAAAGTCGACCCAATGTTCAGGGACAGCAAAAGGCTTCTGACTGCGCTTTGATTGAGTCCCGCAGGCAGGTCGCGTTCGCTGCCCGATGAAATCGTGAAGCCGGCTTTCTGGGCTGTATGAGAGTGGTCCAAGGCGAACCGGGTGAGGTTCATGGCCGGACCGGCCAGCGCCAGTGCTGGGGTGATTTCGATCAGGTCAGGGTCAAGCTCGCCGTCGCGGAATCGATTGCCCAGCAACTGTTTCAACGTCTGATGAGCATATTCATTCAGAGTCGGTATGGCATGGAGATAATCCTTGTCATCGTTGACGCTGTTGCGCCACTGCTCCAGCAGTTCAAGATGCAGCTGCTGTTCGTCAAGACCAGCCATGCCCAGCCAGGCTGGCAATGACTGCTGCGTGGCCAGAGCCTTGGCCTGCGCTGTGGCGCGTTGCAGATTGGTTTCAATCACTTGTGCGCTCAAGGCTTTGAAGAGTTTTTCTTGATTGGGCTTTTGCAAATCCAGGCGACGTACACGTTCACTGCGTTCAAGAAACTGCTCGATAGCCGATTGCGTGCGATCGTGCAATACGTTGTCAGTGATCAGCCGCAAGTCACCCAATACGTATTGCTGATGAATCCCATCAATCAGTGGCGACAGGTTCTCGAGTAGAGCAAGTCTTTTTTCAGGCTCTGACAACCATTGGTTCAAGGTTTTCCGGACACTTTCAACCGAGCCGAATGCCTTCAGTCCCGTGGCTGGCGTCCATAAGATTGCGCGGCCCGAATGCACTGCATCCAGCCCCCCGCGCTCAGTCAACAACACGCAGTTGGCCAGTGGCAAGGGGGTGTCCTGTTTGAGCGTTCGCAACGTAAGTGACCAGGCATCGGGACGAAATCCGTTGAGCCCCTTGCGTTGATTACGACCCGCTCTGTCGGGGTCAAACACCGTGTCGACAACGGCTTGCTCATCCTGGTGCAACTCACCCTTGAGTACCCGCAGCTTCGCTTCGCCGCAAATGCCGACATACAGGGAGTGCGCGATGTTTGGCTTCAGGCTTTCCAGATACGTACGTTGCAGAGCAGGCGTGGTGAAGGGTTGCATGGCGAAGTTAGTGGTGATCAACGGCAGGATACTGTTGAACTTCTTGACTGCAATACCTGCGGTATCGGCCAGCACCATCGATGGCAGCTGACTGCCACTGAGTGTCGGCCGGGTGCTCCAGCGGCCCTTGGTATCGAGGGTCAGTAGCCGATCATGAATCATCGAGCGGATGTCCAGTGCCTTATCGAACAAGGCAGCGATATCGATCTTGCCCTCGCTGTGGCGAAAGACTTGCAAGGCACGCTCGATATTCTGGCGCTGCTTGGTGATGACGGCCTCGAGCAGCACATTGAAAATGTCCCCCGCAATCGTTTCTCCCGAGACGTGAGGCTCGCTGAATCCGAGAAAACGATGTTGTTCGTCAAGGTTGAGCAAACCGTAGAGTTCATCCTTGAGGCCAATGGAGCCTAATTTGCTGAGCAGAGTGTCTTTCAGGTCCTGATAGTCTTTGAGCACCTGCAACCCTTGAGAGGGGGTGTAAAGGCAGGCGTTGGACTGGCTGATCATCAGTGATCCCGCCAATTCCACATAATTGGCCTGGTATTCCCAAAGGCGTACCGTTTCTAGCGTGGCTCGTCGCGGGGAACTGTTGCCCGATTCCAGCCAGGGCAGCATGTTGTCGAATTCGCCGGCATCAATGATGCCGGCTTCGCGCTTGAGCATCACGTCAGCCAGGGCTTGTTGGCGGATGGCTGAACCAAAATAGTCTCGGCGTGCGCTGCCGTCCTCGGAAGCGCCGCTCCAATACACTTCCATTTGTTTGAACAGCAGCGGGAGGAGTTTGCCAGCAGCGGTCTCTATCGCGTTTCGCCAAACCGCCTGGTTGCTGGCGAGCGCAGCTGTGCGTGGATGAGAAAACTCATATGGCTGACCGCTGGGCCAGCCGATGTGACGGTAACGCAACAACACCGCTGCGCCGAGCGTCAGTGAATCCAGCCTGCGTCGTGGATTACGCTCGTGCAATGCGTTATCGAGCGGCCCGGCGGCGTTGTTCGTGGTGACTCGGGTTTCCGCTTGATTGACCCCAGGCATTGTCGAGGCCAGCAGGCCATTCAATACGGCTTCAAGCGAAGTGCCGAGTTCAGGCAGCTTCATCAACTCGTTGAGCATTGTCCGGGCATTGAGATTAAGGGATTCATCGATGGTTGCTCGTTGATCATCGAACACATCGCCCTCAATCAGCTGGTATGTCACGCTGATTCCGCGCTTTTCCGCCAGGTCTTTGCGTTGCGAGATGGCGAGGAATGCCAGTAGCCGGTCCTCTTCGTTGGCTCGGCCGAGACGTTCCTCAAGGTGTTCCGTCAATGCTGTGAGGTTGGCGAACTTTTTTAGCCCATCGAAGGGTGTGTAGAGCATGACGCTACGATCAGTCGGCGTGAAACTCAGCACGAAGCAGCCCGCGAGGTTCACTGCCGCCTGACCTTCAGTGTTGAGCACTATGCGATGCGCAAGCATCGGATCGGTCTGCTGACTGCGCAGGTTCTGGGTCGCCAGTTGTACGTTACCCAGCCATTGAAAATCCCTTGACGACAGGCCGTGAACATCACCAAGCGCCCTCCACAGTCCGGGGGAATGCAGGACGGGAGCGAACAGTAACGGAGGTATGGAAACAGGCATGATGGGGTCTCGATCAGGGCGTGATTGATTACGCCGGTGGATTGAGACGCCAGACTAAAAGCCAAACGCCGGACGAAGGTGGTACATAGTTATTGCACGGGCGATGAGTAAATATGCCTGCGACTGACGGCGAGAATTATCTGGACGGTTGACAGCAACAGCGCCTGACGTGATTAATCGGTGTCAAGTTGTTCGTACGCTGTTGTTCCCTCCAATAATTAGTCTGGAGCTTCAGATGTCTGCGCCACACGATGCTGTGTCTACCCCTGTTTCATCCACGCTTTCGCTCGACGCGCTGACGCGACTGCTCGAAACGGTTTTTTTGCGCCATGGCACGTCGGCGTCTGTCGCCCGCACACTGGCGACCAATTGTGCCAACGCCGAGCGCGATGGCGCGCACAGCCACGGCGTGTTCCGCATTCCCGGTTATGTATCGACGCTGAACAGCGGCTGGGTCAATGGCCAGGCTGTGCCGCAGGTCGAAGACGTGGCTTCCGGTTTTGTCCGGGTCGATGCCGGCAATGGATTTGCTCAACCGGCGCTGGCCGCCGCTCGCCCGCTGTTGGTGGAAAAGGCCCGTAGCGCCGGGATCGCGGTGTTGGCAATCCGCAATTCGCATCACTTTGCGGCATTGTGGCCGGACGTCGAGCCGTTCGCCGAGGAAGGTCTGGTGGCGCTCAGCGTGGTCAACAGCATGACCTGCGTGGTGCCGCATGGCGCTGATCGGCCGCTGTTCGGCACCAACCCGATTGCGTTCGCCGCACCACGGGCCGATGGCGCGCCGATTGTTTTTGATCTGGCCACCAGCGCCATTGCCCACGGCGACGTGCAGATTGCGGCGCGAGCGGGTGAGCGTCTGGAACCGGGCATGGGCGTAGACAGCCTCGGTCAACCGACCTGCGACCCGAAAGCTATTCTGGAGGGCGGCGCATTGCTGCCGTTCGGCGGCCACAAGGGCTCGGCGCTGTCGATGATGGTCGAACTGTTGGCAGCGGCGCTGACCGGCGGGAATTTCTCTTTCGAGTTCGACTGGTCGAACCATCCGGGCGCGAAAACCCCGTGGACCGGGCAGTTGCTGATTGTGATCGATCCGAGCAAAGCCGCCGGACAAGGGTTTGCCGAGCGCAGTCAGGAACTGGTGCGGCAGATGCACGGAGTAGGGCTCAAGCGTTTGCCGGGTGATCGTCGGCACTTGCAACGCGCGCGGTCGATGGCTGAAGGCATTGTGCTGGATGCACAGATATTGGCACAGCTGCGGGAACTGGCCGGGGGATAGCAGCCCACTGCTGAATAAAGGGTTGGCGAACTGATCGTGGCGAGGGAGCAAGCTCCCTCGCCACAGATGGGGTGTGAATCTTTAGAAGATTAACGACGACCGAGCAACAAACCCACCACCAGGCCAAAACCGGCCGAGATCGCCACGGTTTGCCACGGATGTCCGCCAATGTAGTTTTCCGTCGCATCGACGGCAGGCTTGGTGCGATCACGCACGCTGGATACCGAGTCCAGTGCCTGCTGCAATTTCAGGGCGATTTGCCCACGCAGGGTCTCCGCTTCTTCGCCGACCAGTGAGGCGCTGCTCTTGAGCAGTTTGTCCGACTCTTCGATCAGAGCCTGAAGTTCGCTGAAGGCCTGATCCTTGATTTGGTCTTCGGCGGCTTGAACGGCGGTTTTACGGGCCATTGGGTGACTCCTTGCTGGTGAATGGACAGTGAACAATGGAGTGTAGGGCGGCGCAAAAAGTTGCAGTGATTTTGTTCCGGGTTGAAAACCAGCGCAGGAGATTTCCGTCTAGCGTGTAAGATGTCGCCTATTTTACGCAGCAGGTAATTCCCCATGAGTTTCAATCTGGCCGACAAATCCCTCGCAGAGCGCGCCGCGCTGGAAGATGAGAAATCCCGTCTGTTCGAACTCTGGCAAAACAACCTCGGCAAGGCCAAGGGCGAAGCCTCCCGGCTGTTTGGCGAGCGTAGCAAGCGCAAAGGCAAGTGGTCTGAATGGGTCCGCTCCGAGCTCGACGGCATGTCGCCGCCGGAATTCGCCAACATGGTGCGCAGTGAGGTCAACCGGCTGATGGCCGCGAACAAGTAACGCGCCTCAGCTCACCTCGAAACACGCGGCAATCGCTTCGCGCACCTTGACCACGACAGGATCGACCTGCGTGCTGGTGCGCCAGCCCAGTTCAATCGGATAACGCGGCAGCGCCAGCGGGCAGGGCAGCAGTGCCAGACCACTGAGTACGGCGATGCTCTGCGCGGCATGCGCCGGAATCGTCGCGACGGCTTGGCTGCCCTTGAGCAAGAACGGCAGCGCGGCAAAATGCGTGGTCGATGCGCAGACCCGGCGGCTCATGCCCAGCGCGGCCAGCCCTTCATCAGTGATACCGATAAACCCGCCGGACGACACCAGAATGTGCTCGCGCGTGACGAACTCTTGCAGGCTGATCTCGCGCTGATCGGGCGCCAGACTCGCCGGGTCCACCAAACACGCATATCCCCCTTCGCCGAGCACCTGCCGACTGAGCAGGCGCTCCGCGAATCCTCCCGCCGTAATCGCCAGATCGATGCTGCGTTCCATCAACGCCCGAGCGACGATCTGACTGTGGGTCTGGCGGAAGATCAGCCGCAGCTTCGGTGCACGGCAGGCGATCTCTTCGATCAGGCGCCGGCCATAAGCAATCTCGAAATCATCCGACAGCCCAAGGGTGACCGAACGGCCTTCAAAGTGGTGGGCGGCTGGATCGACCATCGCCAGACTTTGCCGGCACTTGTTCAGCGCATCGCTGACCACCGGTTTCAACTGATTGGCCTTGAGTGTCGGCGCCAGTCCGCGACCGGTACGCACGAACAACTGATCGCCATACACTTCACGCAAACGCCGCAGCGCCGCACTGACTGCCGATTGCGTGACACCCAGACGCAGCGCGGCGCGGCTGGCGCTGGATTCTTCATGCAGGGCTTCAAAGACTTTCAGCAGATTGAGATCGACGTTCGCGATATTCATATGGCTCATATCATTCAGCAGTGAATCGGGCTTTATTCATGATCCCGTGACGCCGGAGAATCAGCAACACCTGATCTCACGGAGTTACCGCAATGCCAAAATCAATCGTTGCCGCGCTGCAAATCGGTGCCTTGCCCGGTGGCAAAGGCGAAACCCTGGAACAGATCCTCAGTTGGGAAGCCGCAATCATCGAGGCCGGTGCGGCGCTGGTGGTGATGCCGGAAGCGTTGCTCGGTGGTTATCCGAAAGGTGAGGGCTTCGGCACGCAACTGGGTTATCGCTTGCCTGAAGGGCGCGAAGCCTATGCGCGATACTTCGCCAATGCGATTGATGTGCCCGGCGTCGAAACTGAAGCGCTGGCAGGGCTGGCGGCGCGTACTGGCGCCAATCTGGTGATCGGCGTTATCGAGCGTTCAGGCAGCACACTGTATTGCACGGCACTGTATTTCGATCCGCAGCAAGGACTGGCGGCCAAGCATCGCAAACTGATGCCGACAGGGACTGAAAGACTGATCTGGGGCAAGGGTGACGGTTCGACTCTGCCGGTGCTCGACACTCAGGTCGGACGCCTTGGCGCGGTGATCTGCTGGGAAAACATGATGCCGCTGCTGCGCACGGCGATGTACGCCAAGGGCATCGAAGTCTGGTGCGCACCGACGGTTGATGAGCGCGAGATGTGGCAGGCCAGCATGCGCCATATCGCCCATGAAGGTCGTTGCTTCGTGGTCAGTGCCTGTCAGGTGCAGGCCTCGCCGAACGAACTCGGCGTGGAGATTGCCAACTGGCCGGCAGATCGCCCGTTGATTGCCGGAGGCAGTGTGATCATCGGGCCGATGGGCGACATACTGGCCGGGCCGTTGCGCGGCGAAGCAGGATTGTTGACCGCTGAAATCGACACTGACGAATTGATCCGCGCCCGCTACGACTACGACGTGGTCGGGCACTACGCGCGCCCGGACGTATTTGAATTGAGCGTCGACGAACGCGCCAAACCCGGCGTGCGTTTCACCGCTTGATCTGTTGCAGCCATTCTTCGCGGGTGATTTCCCAGATTTCCCGAGGAAACCGCCCGCCGACGAAATCGTCTTCATCGCAGCGGATCAGGCGCATGCCGGCGCGTTCGGAGAGTTTGCGCGAACCGATATTTGGCGCCGCTTTGGGTACGCGCATGACGGCGCGGCCGAGGGTGTTGAACCAGAATTCAGTCACCGCTGAACTGGCTTCGGTCATCAGGCCCTGGCCTTGCCATGCAAGTGCCAGCCAGAACCCACGGTTGTTTTCCGGTTCATCCATCAAGCCGATGCTGCCGATCAATTGCTCCGGTGCGGTCTTGAGACGAATCGACCAGTGCCACTCGTGACCGGCAGCAATCGCCGGCAGGGCAATGTCGCGCAGGTAGGTGAGCGCGCCGTCATCCGGGTAAGGCCATGGCACAACGTTGTTCAGGTAACGCACCACATCCCAATGCGCGAATTGCTGCTGGACGGCTTCGGCGTCGGCCAGTTGCAGTGGGCGCAGGATCAAGCGTTCGGTGTAGAGCGTGGGGGTAGCTTCCATAAAATCTGCCGTGTCCATGAGCGCCTGACTAGAACGGGAACCCTGTGGGAGCTGGCTTGCCAGCGATGGCGGTGTGTCAGGCAACGGTGATGTTGGCTGATATGCCTCATCGCTGGCAAGCCAGCTCCCACAGGGATTTCTGCTGAGTTTCAGAGCTGGGCACTACCAGGTTGCGGCGCTGGTTTTTGGCAGGCTGAGGGTGCCGCTGTCGACGAAGCGCATGGTGCCGAACAGTCCGCCCGAAAGCTTGCCGCGCAGGACGTAGGGCAGGTTGTCGAGGGTTTGCGTCTGGCTCAGGCCGAGGGTCTGGCGCAGTACCGAGAACGCGGAAACGCTGACCGGCACGCTGACCACCGCTTCGGAAAAACGCGGGATGCTGCCGCTCTGATCGCTCACGCCTGACGCCAGCGAGTGGCCGTTGACGTCCAGGTCGAGGGCAATGCCGTTGTAGTCGATGGCGGTTTCGTTGGGGTTTTGTACGCGCAATTTGATTGCGAAACGCACTTCCAGATCCTGGCTCGGCAGCGGTTCGATGCCGACCACGTTGATGTTCACCGGATCACGGTTGGGGAAAAGCGCGCAGGCGCTGAGGGACAGTAACAGCAAGGACAGGATGACGGCGTGGACGCGGCGCATAAACAGTCTCTCAACAAAAAAGGGCTGAACCGGCAACGGTTCAGCCCTTTTTCTGGCCCCGTTTTCAGGGGCGGGCGACCTTAGCGGTTCAACTGTGCGACAGCCGCAGGTTGGGCAGGTTCACCTTTGGCGGGCACATCCGGGTTTTCCATGACCTGGAGAATGGACGCTTCGGGATCGAAGTCATCTTCTTCCAGCTCAATGAACTCTTCCGGCAGGAAGATGTTCAGCACGATAGCGCACAACGCGCCAACGGTGATCGGCGATTCGAAGATGTTGCGCAGCGCTTGCGGCAGTTCGCGCAACACTTCCGGCACCGCTGCAATGCCCAGGCCCATGCCGAGGGAGATCGCCACGATCAGCATGTTGCGACGATGCAGGCCGGCCTCCGCGAGAATCTTGATCCCGGCCACGGCCACGGTGCCGAACATCACCAGTTCGGCGCCGCCGAGCACCGGTTTCGGCATCAGTTGCAATACGGCACCGATCATCGGGAACAGCCCGAGCACCACCAGCAGACCGGCAATGAAGAACGCCACGTAACGGCTGGCGACGCCAGTGAGCTGGATCACGCCGTTGTTCTGCGCGAAGGTCACCATCGGCATGCTGTTGAATACCGCGGCCATTGCCGAGTTGAGGCCATCAGCGAGCAGCCCGGACTTGATCCGGCGGATGTACAACGGGCCTTTCACAGGTTGCCGCGAGATCATCGAGTTGGCCGTCAGGTCGCCTGCGGCCTCCAGTGGCGAGACCAGGAAAATCACCGCCACCGGCACGAACGCCACCCAGTCGAAGGAGAACCCGTACTTGAACGGCACCGGCACGCTGAACAGTGGCACCTCGGGCATGGTGGCGAAATCCACGGTGCCCATCAGCCAGGCGACCACGTAACCGAAGGTCAGGCCGATGACAATTGCGCCCAGCCGCAGGAACGGCACATCGACCCGGTTCAGCACGACGATGGTGCCCAACACCAGCGCCGCCAGGAACAGGTGACTGGCACCGCCCAGGTCCGGCGCGCCGAAGCCACCGGCAATATCGGTCATCGCTACTTTGATCAGCGACAGGCCCATCAAGGTGATGATGGTGCCGGTGACCACTGGGGTGATCAGCATGCGCAGTTTGCCGATGAACTGGCTCAGCACCACTTCGATGAACGCTGCGAAAAAGCACACGCCGAAAATCGTCGAGAGGATTTCATCGGTACCGCCGCCACGGGCCTTGACCATGAAACCGGCGCTGAGAATCACGCTGATAAAGGAAAAACTGGTGCCTTGCAGGCACAGCAAACCGGAGCCGATCGGGCCGAAACGCTTGGCCTGGACGAAGGTGCCGAGACCGGAAACGAACAGCGCCATGCTGATCAGGTAGGGGATTTCACTTTGCAGACCAAGGGCGCCGCCCATGATCAGGGTTGGGGTGATGATCCCGACGAAGCTTGCCAGCACGTGTTGCAGCGCGGCAAACACCGTGGCGGTGAGGTGCGGACGGTCGTTGAGGCCGTAGATCAAATCGTTGTTGCGCGGGGCTTTTTCGGAGACGGTCATGGTGATTTGCGTGCCGCGAAGCGGGGCCGGGTCAGAAAATGGAGGCGCAGGATGCCGTAAGAGAGCGGCGAGGGCAACGAACAAAAATTGCCTGAAAGGTCAGGAAATACGGGCATTGCCACTAAAAACCCTGTGGCGAGGGAGCAAGCTCCCTCGCCACAATTCATCGGAGGTCAGGTAAATGCGGTGAGCAGGTCTTCCTCAAAAGCCTTCTGCGCATCCCCCGGCACCAGCGCCCGATGCCGGGCCAGATGAAACGCCACTTCAAAACTCAGCTCGCCCGGACGCACTCGCCGCAGCAATCCTCTGTCCTCCCAACTGCGGGCATAGTGATCCGGCAGATAACCCACATGCTTGCCCGACAGAATGA
This sequence comes from Pseudomonas sp. McL0111, assembly GCF_052567255.1. Taxonomy (NCBI): domain Bacteria; kingdom Pseudomonadati; phylum Pseudomonadota; class Gammaproteobacteria; order Pseudomonadales; family Pseudomonadaceae; genus Pseudomonas; species Pseudomonas sp. McL0111. Next base: position 4,482,315 of record NZ_CP199585.1, read on the forward strand.
ACGACAACGTGCCTTCGACCTGCTCCGAACGCGCCGAACACACTTTGCCTTGAAACGGCTCGTCACTGCGCAGGAACCGGTACGGATGATCAACCCGGTCACAGGCCTGCAACGCCGCTTCATCCGGCGCATCGTCAGTGAACAGCGGATGACCCGCCGCGCAATACAGATGCTGGATTTCGCTGAACAGTTGGCGGTAATCGAACGCACTCTGCACCTGCGAGAAGTAACCAATCGCCAAATCCAGCCGCTGTTGCAGCAGCAGGCGTTCCATCTCGCCGGGCATTGCGCTGATCAGCTCGATGCGCACCGATTCATCGCGCTCGCGAAAGCGCCGGATCGCCTCGGCCACCCGTTGCAGCACCGATTGATCGACCGCTTCGGACAGCCCCAGCCGTACCTCGCCAATCAACCGCCCGGCCACGCCGTTGGATTGGTGGCGAAAGGTTTCGATGGATTCAAACAGCGTTCGCGCCGCCAGCAATAGCTGCTCGCCTTTGGGCGTGACGCTGAAACCGCCCTTGCCACGGCTGCACAGCCGATAACCGAGGCGGGTTTCGAGCTTGGCCATTTGCTGACTGATGCTCGACTGGCTCAAGCCCAAGTCACCTTGAGCTGCACTGAAACCACCGCACTCGACCACCCGCACAAACAGGCGTAGCAATTGCAGATCAATATCGTGAAGCTGACCGAGCATCACATTACCCCACGCTAAAGTCAGGTTAACAATCTAAGTATTTTTGTAATGTATCGCGCGGCGCATTCTGCCACCACTTCCTCCGGTCAGGTGTTCGTCATGGCTCTTGCGTTCAAGCTGTGTTTCCCCGCGCTGTTTCTCTCTGTGGCCATCAGCGCACAGGCCGAAGACAAAACCCTCAACTTCTACAGCTGGGCCGATTACGTGCCGCCGCAAACCCTGCAGCGTTTCGAAAAGGAAACCGGCATTCATGTGCGCTACGACACCTTCGACACCTCCGAAGTGCTGGAAACCAAGCTACTGACGGGTGGCAGCGGATACGACGTGGTCGTGCCGTCGTCCAGTGTGCTGGCGCGTGGTCTGGCGGCCGGGGCCATGCGGGAAATTCCTCACGAAGGGCTCAAGGGCTACGGCAATCTCGACCCGGATCTGCTGAAGAAACTCGCGGCGGTCGATCCCGGCAACCGCTACGCCGTGCCGTATACCTGGGGCACGCTCGGTTTGGGTATGAACGTCGAGGCGGTGAAAAAACGTCTGCCGGATGTGCCGCTCAATACCCTCGATCTGCTGTTCAAACCTGAATACGCCAGCAAGCTCAAGGACTGTGGAATCGCGATTCTCGATTCGCCGCAGGAAGTCATCGGCCTGGCGCTGCACTACCTCGGCAAAGACCCTTACAGCACCGACAAAGCTGATCTGGCCGCTGCCGAAGCGCTGTTGTTGCAGTTGCAGCCATCAGTGCTTTACGTCGCTACCGGGCGGCAAATCAGCGATCTGGCCAACGGCAGCGTTTGTCTGGCGCTGACTTACAACGGTGACGCGAGCATGGCCGCCGATCAGGCGCGCAAGGCCAACAAGCCGTTCGAAGTCGCTTATCGGATTCCCAAGGAAGGCACGATTATCTGGCAGGACAACCTGGCCATTCCAAAAGATGCTCCGCACCCGGAAGCCGCCCGCGCTTTCATTGAATTCATGTTGCGCCCGGATTCGGTTGCCGAGCTGACCAACACGCTGTTTTTCGCCACCGCCAATCAGGCTGCCACGCCGCTGGTGGATGAAGCGGTGCGCAACGACCCCGATATCTATCCGCTGCCTGAAGTGCGCGATCGTTTGTACGCCGACCGCAGCATGAGCCTCAAGGACATGCGTCAGCGCACGCGTATGTGGACCACTTTCCGTAGCCATCAATAAGAACAGGAGCACACCGATGGACGTGCCAGTCGATAACGATCAAGCGATAACCCGCGACAGCCTTTACGGCACCAGCGCCGAAAGCACCTACGCCGGGATCACCAGTTTCATGCGCCGCCGCTACAGCCGTGACTTGCGCGGCGTCGATGTCGCGGTCAGCGGCGTGCCGTTCGACACCGCCACCAGCAACCGCCCGGGCGCGCGTTTCGGGCCGCGCGGGATTCGCGCCGCCTCTGCCGGGATTGCCTGGGAACGGCACTGGCCGTGGGCGTTTGACCCGTTCGATCATCTGGCGGTGATCGACTACGGCGACTGCGATTTTGATTACGGCTCGCCGCACACCATCCCGGACAGCATCGAGGCCCACGCCGAGAAGATTCTCGCTTCCGGTAGCGCGATGCTGACCTTTGGTGGCGATCATTTCATCAGCTACCCGTTGCTCAAGGCTCATGCGCGCAAGCACGGCAAGTTGTCGCTGATCCACTTCGACGCGCACAGCGACACCTGGCCGGATGAAGAGGGCAAGCGCGTCGATCACGGCACCATGTTCTGGCATGCGGCGCGCGAAGGTCTGGTTGATCCGGCGCGCTCGGTGCAGATCGGTTTGCGCACAACCAATGACGATCATCAGGGCTTTCAGGTGCTTGATGCGCGGCAGGTGCATCGGCGCGGTTGTGAGGCGATTGTCGAAGCGATTCGGGCGCGGGTCGGCGATAACCCGGTGTACCTGACGTTTGATATCGACTGCCTCGATCCGGCGTTTGCGCCGGGTACGGGTACGCCAGTGTGTGGTGGCTTGAGCACGGTGCAGGCGCTGGAGATTCTTGGCGGTTTGCGCGGGATCAATCTGGTGGGCATGGATGTGGTGGAAGTTGCGCCGGCGTATGACCACGCAGAAGTCACCTCATTGGCCGCAGCAACACTGGCAATGGAAATGCTTTGCCTGTACGCCGCCAAACACAAAGTCGACCTCTAAACCCCGTACATCCCCTGTGGGAGCGAGCTTGCTCGCGAAAGCGTCAGTTCAGCCAATAGAGATATCGACTGACACACCGCCTTCGCGAGCAAGCTCGCTCCCACAGGGATCTATGGCGTTGCAAGTCCAGTGTGAGAGCTGACCTGGGTCAAGTCAGCATTGATGTGGCAAGCAGGCAAGCTCCCTCATGGGGATATTTCCTTACATTCATCGTGGCATACTGCCGCGCATGACTTTCGACTCTCCGTTAAGCGCCTGGCAGCATGCCATCGAGCACAAGGGCTTCATCCAGGATGAAGCCCAGGAACACGCCGTCTGGGCGCTGCAAAAATGCCATGAAGCCTTGCACGCCGGTGCCCGCTCGGTCACTGGCGTTTACCTGTGGGGCCCGGTCGGGCGCGGCAAGACCTGGCTGATGGATCAGTTCTATCAGAGCCTGCGGGTGCCGGCGCGGCGGCAGCATTTCCATCATTTCATGGGCTGGGTACACCAGCGCTCATTCCAGTTGACCGGAATCGCCGATCCGCTGCGCGCCCTGGCCAAAGAACTGGCCGCTGAAGTGCGTGTGCTGTGTTTCGATGAGCTGTTCGTCAACGACATCGGCGATGCAATCATCCTTGGTCGGCTGTTTCAGGTGATGTTCGATGAAGGCGTAGTGATCGTCTGCACCTCCAACCTGCCGCCGGATGACTTGTATGCCGATGGCTTCAATCGTGACCGTTTTGTGCCGGCTATCGCCGCGATCAAGGCGCACATGCAAGTGGTGGCGGTGAATGGCGCCGAAGATCACCGTCTGCATCCCGGCGCAGGACAGCAGCGTTATTTTGTCGCGCTGCCGGAGCAGGAAAGTGCCCTGCGCCAAGTCTTTCAGTCGTTGGCCGCCGGGCAACATGCCAGTGCCGAACCGATCCCGGTCGGGCACCGGACATTAAACGTGGTGCAAGCCAGCGAAACGGTGCTCTGGTGTCGTTACGCCGATCTCTGCGAGCAGCCGTTCGCCGCGATGGATTTCATCGCGCTGTGCGACACCTATCGGACTATTCTGTTGAGCGATGTACCGAACCTCAGCGCGCAAAAGCGTGAGGGGCGTATCGCTCGCGGCACCGAAGACGGCGCGGCGCGGGTGGAAGCAGGTGACCGCGAGCTGCCGCAACTGTCGGTCCACGACGACGGAGTTCGACGTTTCATCGCATTGGTCGACGAGTGTTACGACCGTAAAGTGCCGTTGTACATCGAGGCGCAAGTGCCGATGGATGCGCTGTACACCGAAGGTTATCTGGAGTTTCCGTTTCGCCGCACGCTCAGCCGTTTGCAGGAGATGCAGCTACAGCGTTTTGCCGAAGCTTGAAGTGAAGAGGGCGCGAACATGAGCCAGCCGCTATCGCATCATCTGTTGACCATGGCCTATCAAAACGCCTGGGCCAATCATCGACTGGCCAAAGCCTGGTCGCAGCTCGGGGACGACGAACTGACCGCGCCGAGGGTTGGTTTTTTTCCCGCGATTCGCCTGACGCTCAATCACATCCTCACTTGCGACTGGTTCTACGTCGATGCGCTGGAGCGTGAGTTGCGCGGTGATGATCCGCATCCCGATTGCTACGTGTTTTTCAACGCTGACGAGCCGTTCACTGACGCGCTGCAATTACGTGATGAACAGGCGCACGTTGATCGACGGCTGATCGCCTATTGCGAGCAACTGCGTGATGCCGATCTAGGACGAGTCGTCACCATCGCCCGCGATACGCCGCAGCACGACAGCCGTCTGCGCATGCTTTCGCATCTGTTCGAACACCAGATCCATCACCGTGGTCAGGTGCACACAATGCTCAGCGACACTGCGGTGAAACCACCACAACTCGACGAGTTTTTCTGTGCGGGTGAAGCAGGGCTCAGAGCCGCCGACTTCGCCGAACTGGGCTGGACCGAAGAGCTGATCTGGGGCCATTGAAGTCCTGACCGCAGACAAATCGCGGGCATAAAAAAAGGCGCCCGCAAAGGGCGCCCAACTGTCATCTTCCAGGCCAGAGCGGAGCCGGAAGGTCCATCGGTAAAAAGGTCGATCGGTAAATCAGTTGCGATAAGTCTCGGTCATCTGCGCCGTCTGGTCGTCCGGAACGCGCAGTTCCGGGGCCTTGGTGTCGGCTTTCTGCTCGCTTTGAGCGTGGTGAACCGGGAAGTTGTCGTAGTAGTACAGCATGCGTTCGGCGCCACCTTCAGCGAATGCGCTGGCGGAACCGAGGGCGAGTAGCCCGGCGAGAATTGCAGTTGTGGTTTTCATGGTGCCTCCACTGGAAAAGTCGGAGCCTTTCATCCATGAATCAGCGTACGAGGAGCAGTGTCCGGCATGCGAATTAACTCGGGGTTAACGCGTTGAAGGACGGCAGTAAACCTGTGGTGAGGGGATTTATCCCCGTTGGACTGCGCAGCAGGCCCTCTTGTATGGATCAAGACGGGGCCGCTTCGCGACCCAACGGGGATAAATCCCCTCGCCACAGGTCGAGGGGTGCAGGTTCTTCACCGCAGCCTCAGAGCTTCCAGTCGAGACTCAGCGTGACCGTGCGCGGGTCGCCCCAGTACACGCCGTTGTAGAAGCCGACGTTGTCGTAATATTTCTTGTCGAACAGGTTATCGACGTTCAGCGAGGCCGACAGGTGTTTGTCGAACTCATAACGCGACATCAGTTTGACCACGGTGTAGGCCTCCTGATTGATCCGCGCACGTTCGGTGACGATCCGGCCATTCGCGCCGCGTCCGACCGGGCGGTTGGCATCGCCGTAAATGTCACTCTGCCAATTCACCGCGCCACCCACGGTCAAGGCATGCCAGTTACCCGGCAAGCGATACGCCGTGGACAGCCGGAGCATGTTCAATGGCTGGCGGGTGTTGGTGCGTTCTTTTTCGCCGTTGACCGAGTGGGTGTAGGTGTACCCGGCGGTCATGTTCCAGCCGTCGAGCACTTCGCCCGAGACCTCGGCTTCAAAGCCGTTGACCTTGTTGCCCTTGCCGCCCGATTTGTAGAACTGCTCGCCGGTCACAGGGTCCGGCAGTACCGAATTGTCCACTTCGGCGACGTTGTCCTGCTTGCTCCAGAACACTGCCGTCGCGACGTTCAGGCGCTCTTCAAGCAGGCTGCCCTTGAGGCCCAGTTCATAGTTGCTGCCGACCACCGGGTCGATGTATTTGCGGCTGGCGTCACGGTTGCTTTGCGGTTTGAAAATGTCGGTGTAGCTGACGTAGGCGGTGTATTCGGGCGTCAGGTCGTAGAGCAGACCGGCGTAAGGTGTCCACATGTCGTTGTGTTGCTGGCTGCTGTGGTCGACGCCGGTTTTTTGCAGGGCCTGGTCATAGGTGTTGGTGGTGCTGGAGGCCTCCCAGCTGCCGTAACGGCCGCCGAGCACGGCGTGCAGTTCGTCGGTGAGGCTCAGGCGGGTGGCGAGGTAACCGGCCTTCTGGCGTGTGCTGTCCTTGAAACCGGTCAGCCCGGTGACTGTGTCGGGGAATTTGCCGATACCGCCCATGTATTTCCAGTCACGTACGCTTGTGTAATCGTCCGCGCGCGGGCCATCAATGGCATACGGATCGTTAGAGGTGCGTTCGGCTTCGCCGTAGCCGAACATCAATTCGTGCTCGCGGCCCAGCAGGGAGTAGGGCCCCGACACATTGAGGTCGTAGGCCTTCATGGTCTGGTCGCCGACCATGTGCCCGATGGTAGCGGTCATGCCGCTGCGGTCGGGTTCCGGAAAGCCGCTGCCGGCGTAGTAGATCTTGCCGTCACCGTCACTTTTGCGGTGGGTGTAGGCAGCCTTCAGATGCCAGCCTCCCGCCAGTTGCTGGTCCAGAGTGGCAAACGCAGTTTTGTCGCGCAGCGGCCATGAACTCCAGGAAGTCGCCATGTTGGTCGAGCGGCCGAGGTGCGCTTTGCTGCCATCCGCATTCCAGTAAGGCGTGGTTCCCCAAGAGGTGCCCTGGACCTGTTTGTCCTGATAGTCGTAACCGACCGCCAATACCGTGGATTCGGTCAGATCGGCTTCAAGAATGCCGTAACCGACTTCCCGTTGCTGCGCGTACTTGTCGCGAAACGACTGGCTGTCGCGGTAGGCCAACACCGTACGCCCACGCAGTCGCCCATCGAAGGCCAGCGGCCCGCCGACATCAACGTAGCTGTAGTAATTGTCATAGCTGCCGCCACTGACACCTGCCAGGGCTTGAAGCTGTGCGGTCGGGCGTTTGCGCACCATGTTGATGGTCGCTGAAGGATCACCGGCACCCGTGGTCAGGCCGGTCGCGCCGCGTACTACTTCAATGCGGTCGTAGATAATCGTGTCGGCGTCGGACTTCATGTAGCTGAAGGTATTCAGCATCCCGTCGATCTGGAAATTGTTGATCGAGTAGCCGCGCGACGAATAGCTGACCCGGTCCGAGTCGTTGTGCTGGACGACGATGCCGGTGGTTTGGCGCATGGCTTCGGACAATGTACCGAGTTTGAAATCATCCATCTGCTGGCGCGTGACCACGGACACCGATTGCGGGGTTTCCTTGATCGACAGATTCATCCTGGTCGCGGTACTCATCGCGCCAGTGGTGTAGGCGTCGGTGTTTTCGGTGTTGGTGCCCAGGCCTTGGGCAGTAACGCTGGTGGACGCCAGCTCCAAAGCCGTGGCGGCTGACTCTGGCTGTTTTTCGGCATCGGTTTCTGCCAGCAGATCAGCACTCAATGCAGCGCTGCACAAGCCAAGAGTGAGGGTCATGGAACGGGTGATAGGCGCGAACATCGCAGCCGACTCCTTGTCGTCGAGGGAAAAATCCATTGATTCAGAGACGAGAAGGAGCCGCGCGATTTAGTAACAAACGAGAAATATTATTATTTGTGGAAGTTTCAAGGCATGAAAAAGGGGCCTTTCAGCCCCTTGTCGGTTTTACTTTTGCGCGACCCCGGGGGCCGGTGTTGCGGGTGTTTCCGCCTTCTTCGGCTTCATCAGGCTGAAGTCGATCAAGGCGCGTTGTTCGCGTTCATACGGGTTGCCGATCAGCAGTGGACGAGCTTTGAAGCTGTCGCTGACCACGCTTTTGCTGTGATCCAGCTCATCGAAGCTCAAACCCGCCAGATCCGCCCAGGTGTGGATCAGATGCGAGCTGCTGTAAGGTCGTTGCAGATCACCGGCAAGGTTCCAGTTATGGGTTTCACGCCACTTCGGCGAGGCCCAGGCCATGAACGGGATGGTGTACATCGGCGCGGTCGGCTTGTTCTCGTTACGACCCAGGGTGTTATGACCGACCGAGTCGAACACGTCTTCACCGTGGTCGGAGAGGTACAACAGGAAACCATTCGGATCGGATTTGGCGTAATCCTTGATCAGGCTGGAAACCACGAAATCGTTGTACAGCACCGCGTTGTCGTAGCTGTTGTAGGTCGGCACCTGGTCATCACGCACACCGGCCGGTACGCCGTCGCGATTCTGGAACTTGTCGAAAGTCGGCGGATAACGGTACTGGTAGCTCATGTGAGTACCGAGCAGATGCACGACGATCAGTTTGCGTGGCGCCGGATCGGTCAGGGCCTTGTTGAATGGCTCGATCACATCACCGTCGTACTGCGCGGCGTTCTGATTACGGTTGTTGTTCAGGTACACCTGTTCATCGGCCTGTTCGGAAAAGGTCGTGAGCATGGTGTTGCGCTTGGTCATGGTCTGCTGGTTGGTGATCCAGAAGGTCTTGTAACCTGCCTGTTTCATCATGCTGACCAGCGACGGAGTGGACAGATACAGGTCCGGATTCTCTTCGTCGGCGAAAGTCAGAACCTGCTGCAGCGCTTCAATCGTGTAAGGACGCGGGGTGACGACATTGTCGAACACCGCCAGTTGATCCTTGAGCTTGTCGAGTTCCGGCGTGGTCTCTCGCGGATAACCGTAAAGGCTCATGCGTTGACGGTTGGTCGACTCACCGATGACCAGCACCAGGGTGGCAGGCTGATTGGCGCCGGCATCCTTGAGGTTATGCAGCGGTGGAATCTTGCTCGCGCTGTGCAGCATGTCCTGCATATCGGCCAGAGTATCAACGTAACGGTGATAGGCCACGGCCATTTGCCAAGGCACCGCTGGCTCGATGCGGGTTTCAAACTTTTCGAAACCCTGAGCGAAGGAGCCCATGCGCATTGTTTGCTTGACCAGCGGATAACCAACCACAGCGATCACAATCGCCGTGGCCGCGACCCATGCGCGGCCACGAGGCATGTACACCGGACGCAGGCGGGTCCACAGGAAGTAGGCGAACACGGTATGCGCGAGGAACGCCGGGATCATCCACCAGGCGAAATACTGGGTCATATACTCGCCAGCTTCAGAAATGTTCGACTCGAACATGATGAAGATGACGCTCTGGGAAAATTCCTGCTGATAGATGAAGAAGTAACCCAGGCTGGCCATCGAGCAGGCCCACAGCACCACGCCGATTATTGCGGCCAGCAACTTGGTACGCTTGGGGAACAGCAGCATCGGCGCGAGCCACAGCGCGCTCATGAAGAACGCCTGACGGAATCCACTGAAACCGGAGGTGCCGGTCAGCTGGATCAGCAGTTGAGTGATACCGGAGAAATACCAGAAGAAGACGAACAGCCAAATCAGACCGGCCCAGTCGAAACCTGCCGCAGTCGATTTGCTGCGTTTGAACAATGCCATTCAGCACTCCAGCTATTACAAGACAAACCCGCCGGAACGCTTCTTGAAACCAGAGCATGAAGCCGACGAACGAAAGCCGTACGCAAAGGTACGGCCAGAATGGGGTCGAAGTATCCGCAAGCGAATGTGAAAAATTTGTTAATTGAGCTGAGCGGGCAGGGGTGAATCATGTCGGGAACAGGCAGTGCTGTTCCCGAATCAGGCGAGGATCAGGCGTGCGGGTGACGCTGGACGACCGGAAGCGGCTTGGGCTGCTCGCCGTGCATCATCAGGCGCAGTTGCGCGAGTTCTTGCTTTAACTGGTCACGCTCGTCTTTCAACTGGCGCAATTCATCGCGACGGATCGTGACGTACAAAGTCTGTGGAGGCATTGCTGTGTGTACTGTGCCCATTGCTCACCTCGCAAATGGCGTGCATCAACTGTAAATCGCCCCCGATTTGGGGTGCTGACTTACTATCGGCGCCAATTTTGATTTCTTTTGTCCATGAATGGAACTTTTTTATTTTTCATGGTCGGTGTGTCTTCGGCACGATTCCCGACGTTATCAGTCTGGATCGGGCACAATGCCCGGAAACTTCATCGCAACGCTCTGGACTAACCTCCATTAGTCGCGTTGGGCTATAACCATTGACACACATTTATTTGTAGTAAGGAGCATCAGCACATGCAACTCGGGATTATTGGACTGGGCCGCATGGGCGGCAATATTGCACGGCGTCTGATGCTCAACGGTCACAGCACCGTTGTTTTCGACCGCAATACCGCCTTTGTCGACACCCTGGCCGCCGAGGGCTCTACAGGCGTTTCCGATCTGCCGGCACTGGTTGCCGGTCTGACCAAGCCGCGTGCGGTCTGGGTCATGCTGCCGGCCGGCGCGCCGACCGAAGACACCATCGAAACCCTGAGCAATCTGCTTGAAGCCGGTGACACCATCATCGACGGCGGCAACACCAACTATAAGGATGATATTCGTCGGGCCAAGACCCTGGCCGAGAAGGGCCTGCATTACATTGACGTCGGTACTTCCGGCGGCGTCTGGGGCCTGGAGCGCGGCTACTGCATGATGATCGGCGGCGATGCCGAAACCGTCAGCCGTCTTGATCCGCTGTTCGCTGCACTGGCGCCGGGCATGGGCGACATTCCGCGCACCAAGGACCGCAAGTCCGACGACCATCGCGCCGAGCATGGCTACATTCATGCCGGCCCTGCCGGTGCCGGGCACTTTGTGAAGATGATTCACAACGGCATCGAGTACGGGATGATGGCGGCGTTCGCCGAAGGTTTCGACATTCTCAAGACCAAGTCCAGCAAACGTCTGCCGGAAGATCAGCGTTTTGATCTGAACGTGGCCGACATCGCCGAAGTCTGGCGTCGCGGCAGTGTGGTTTCGTCGTGGTTGCTCGACCTGACCGCCGATGCATTGGCCAGCGATCCGAAACTCGACGGTTTCTCCGGTTCCGTCGCGGACAGCGGCGAAGGTCAATGGACCATCGAAGCGGCCATGGAACAAGCAGTGCCGGTACCGGTGCTGTCGAACTCGCTGTTCTCTCGCTACCGTTCGCGTGGTCAGGGCACGTTTGGCGACAAAGTCCTTTCAGCCCAGCGCTTCGGCTTCGGCGGCCATGTGGAGACACCGAAAAAATGACCCATACGATCCGCAGGAAATCCAAGGCAGAACCCGCACCACCGACCACGCTGTTTCTGTTCGGTGCTCACGGTGACCTGGTCAAGCGCTTGCTGATGCCGGCGCTGTACAACCTGAGTCGCGACGGCCTGCTTGACGATGGCCTGCGGATCATCGGCGTTGACCACAACGCCATTACCGATGAAGCCTTCGCGCAGAAGCTCGAAGATTTCATCCGTACCGAAGTCGCGGCGAAGGTCGGCAAGGGCGATCAGATGCTTGATCCGGCCTTGTGGGCCAAGCTCGCCAAAGGCATCAGCTACGTTCAGGGCGATTTCCTGGATGACAGCACTTATTCAGCGCTGGCGGCGAAAATCGCCGACAGCGGCACGGGCAATGCGGTGTTCTATCTGGCCACCGCGCCACGGTTCTTCAGTGAAGTGGTGCGCCGTCTCGGCTCCGCCGGTTTGCTCGAAGAAACCCCGGAAGCGTTCAGAAGGGTGGTGATCGAGAAGCCATTCGGCTCCGACTTGCACACCGCCGAGGCGTTGAACGCCTGTCTGCTCAAGGTGATGAGCGAGAAGCAGATCTACCGGATCGACCATTACCTGGGCAAGGAAACCGTACAGAACATTCTGGTCAGCCGGTTTTCCAACAGCCTGTTCGAAGCCTTCTGGAACAATCATTACATCGACCACGTACAAATCACCGCCGCCGAAACCGTCGGCGTCGAAACCCGTGGCAGTTTTTACGAACACACCGGTGCATTGCGCGACATGGTGCCCAATCACCTGTTCCAGTTGCTGGCGATGGTCGCGATGGAACCGCCGGCCGCGTTCGGCGCCGATGCGGTACGTGGCGAGAAGGCCAAAGTAGTCGGCGCGATTCGCCCATGGACCACCGAAGAAGCGCGAGCCAACTCGGTTCGCGGCCAATACAGTGCCGGTGAAGTCGATGGCAAGCCGCTGACCGGTTACCGCCAGGAACCCAACGTCGCGCCTGACAGCAGCACCGAAACCTACGTCGCGCTCAAAGTCATGATCGATAACTGGCGCTGGGTCGGCGTGCCGTTCTATCTGCGCACTGGCAAACGCATGAGCGTGCGTGACACCGAGATCGTCATCTGCTTCAAGCCGGCGCCGTATGCGCAGTTCCGCGATACCGAGGTCGATGAGTTGCAGCCGACCTATCTGCGTATCCAGATCCAGCCCAACGAAGGCATGTGGTTCGACCTGCTGGCCAAGCGTCCCGGGCCGGCGTTGAACATGGCCAACATCGAGCTGGGATTTGCCTACAAGGACTTCTTCGAGATGCAGCCGTCCACCGGCTACGAAACCCTGATCTACGATTGCCTGACAGGCGATCAGACGCTGTTCCAGCGCGCCGACAACATCGAGAACGGCTGGCGCGCCGTACAACCGTTCCTCGATGCCTGGCAGCAGGACGCGAGCGTGCAAAGCTATGCGGCCGGTGACGATGGCCCGCAAGCGGCTGAAGACCTGCTGACTCGCGATGGTCGCGTCTGGCATGGTCTGGGATGAGTAACTTGCCGAAGCAACCCATCCGTTTTCTGCTCAGTGACATGGACGGCACGTTGCTGTTGCCCGATCACAGCCTGAGCCAGCGCACCATTGACGCAATTCGTGCATTGCGCGAGGCGGGGGTGTTTTTCAGCCTGGCTACCGGGCGACCGCCCAAGGCCATGCTGCAGCAGATCGAAGCCTTGGGCGTTGATTTGCCGACGGCAGCGTTTAATGGCGGGACCATCGTCAACCCCGACGGCACGCTACTGGTCGCACATTATCTGCCGGTCGCTGCGGCTCTGACGGCACTGGCGCTGTTCGTTGATCAACCGGACGTTGAAATCTGGGTGTTCAGTGGTGGTGACTGGCTGCTGAAGGACCCCCATGGGCCGATGGTCCCGCGTGAACAACACGGGCTCGGTTATCCGCCAGTGGTGGTTGAGAGCTTCGAGCCGTATCTGGAACGGATTGACAAGATCGTCGCTACCAGCAACAACACCGAGTTGCTGATCGAACTGGAGGCGCAGTTGCTGCCGAAGGTCAATGGTCTGGCGCAGGTGTCGCGTTCGCAACCGGTGTATCTCGACGTCACGGCGCTGGAGGCCAACAAGGGCGCGGCGCTGGCGACAATCGCCGAATACCTGGGCGTGCCGCTGGAACAGACGGCGGCGATTGGCGACGGCGGCAACGACCCGGCGATGTTTCATTGCGCGGGGTTGTCGATTGCCATGGGCCAGGCAGAGGACGCGGTGCAGCGTCAGGCTGACGTGGTCACCGGGCCAAACACCGAGGACGGTGTCGCCCAAGCCATCGAGAAGTACATCCTGCGTCACTAACGCACCACAAAACAAATGTGGGAGTTAGCCTGCTAGCGATTGCGGTGTGTCATTCGACAGATAGCTTGTCTGACACGCCCGAATCGCTAGCAGGCTAGCTCCCACAATTTTATCCAGTGCAGTTACAGCCAGTAACTCACTGCATACCAGCCCAACAAGCCCATCACCACGGTGTACGGCACCGCCATCCACACCATCCGCCCGTACGACAAACGCACCAGCGGCGCAATCGCCGACGTCAGCAGGAACAGGAAAGCAGCCTGACCATTCGGCGTGGCGACGCTCGGCAGGTTGGTGCCGGTGTTGATCGCAATCGCCAGCGTTTCGAAATGCTCACGGCTCATGTGGCCGTTGAGGAACGCCTGTTTAACTTCGGTGATGTAGATCGTCGCGACAAACACGTTGTCGCTGATCGCCGAAAGCAAGCCGTTGGCAATAAACAGCATGCCCGGTTGCTGATCTGGCGGCAGAGCCAGCACCCACTGGATCAACGGCACAAACAGTTGTTGATCGTGAATCACCGCAACCACCGCAAAGAACACCACCAGCAGCGCAGTGAATGGCATGGCGTCCTTGAACGCACTGCCGAGACGATGCTCGTCGGTGATGCCGGTAAACGCGGTGATCAACACGATCACCATCAGGCCGATCAGGCCGACTTCAGCGATATGGAACGCCAGCCCGGCAATCAGGATCAGCGCAGCGGCGCCTTGCACCAGCAGCGCGGCGCGTTGGCGCGGTGTGCGTTCGGCGTTGTCTTCTTCGGCGTAGTTGGCTAGCACGGCGCGCACGTTGTCCGGCAGCAGCGTGCCGTAGCCGAACCAGCGCAGTTTCTCCAGCAGCACACAGGTCACCAGACCGGCGACCAGCACCGGCAGGGAAACCGGGGCGACTTTCAGGAAGAACTCAGCGAAGTGCCAGCCCATTTCGTGGCCGATCAACAGATTCTGCGGCTCGCCCACCAGCGTGCACACACCTCCGAGCGCTGTACCGACCGCGCCATGCATCAGCAGGCTGCGCAGAAAGGCGCGGAACTGTTCGAGGTCTTCGTGGTGCAGGGTTGGCAGGTGCTGATCGTCGCTGAATTCGCTGTCCTGTCGCGGATCGTTACCCGAGGCGACACGGTGATAAACCGAATAGAAGCCGACAGCAGCACTGATGATCACCGCCGTCACGGTCAGCGCATCAAGAAATGCCGATAGAAACGCCGACAGGAAACAAAACATCAACGCCAGAATTGCCTTGGAACGCACGCCGAGCAGCAGCCGCGAGAACAAAAACAGCAGCAGATCCTTCATGAAGTAGATGCCGGCCACCATGAACATCAGCAGCAGGATTACCGGGAAGTTATGCAGCAGCTCATCGTAAAGCGCCTGCGGCGTGGTCATCTTCAGCAGCAGCGCTTCGATCAACAGCAAGCCACCGGGCATCAGCGGGTAGCATTTGAGCGCCATTGCGAGGGTGAAGATGAACTCGATCACCAGCAGCCAGCCGGCCGCCACCGGACCGACCGTCCATAGCACCAGCGCATTGAGGATCAGGAACCCGACGATGCACGCCTTGTACCAGCGGGGCGAGTGCCCAAGAAAGTTGTGCGCGAACGCCTGGGCGATTGAGCCGGACATCGGCTGCTCCTTATCTTTAAGAAGCGCGCAAGTTGCCGTAACTTTCGAACAAGTTCAAGTACAGCAAGTATTCCGCTATCGATTCAGATAGCGCGCAACCATTGCCCGGTAGTTGCCATCGAGCGAATAACCGCCGACCAGGATTTCGCCTCCCGGTTGCACTGCCAGTGAGTTGGCGGTATCGAGGCTACGGCCCAGACGCGTGCGCAACCAGCCGTGTCCGTTGCCGAAGCTTGTATCGAGCGCGCCGTCGGCCAGATATCGAGCAACGATGAAGTCTGCTTCGACCCCGCCAATCGTCGCGCCGACCGCCAAGATTCGGCCGTCAGCCATGCGTTGGGCGGCGCTCCATTGGCAGCCGCTGGGGCCGATATCCAACAGCTGCGGATGGCCATGGTTGCTGTGCAGTTCCGTTCGACCATTAAGGTGCAGGCTTAGCGACAGGCAGCGTATCGGGTCGCGGCTGCTGCCGAAACAATGCAGATGTTCCATGGATTCGATGACCTGACTGACCTGAGCACTTTTGCCGCGCGCGGTGAACGCCATGAAGCCGTCCTCAGCAAAGCGCTCGTCAAGACGTCCATCCGGCATATAACGCGCCACCAGGCCTTGCTGCGGGAAGTCGATGGAGCCGGCAACAATAATGCGGCCGTCGTCCTGTAATAAAAGACTGTTGAGCCAGGTATTGAGCAGCAAATGACGGATCATCACGAAGCCGCGGCCGTTGAAAGTGTTGTCGAGGCTACCGTCTGGGGTCAGGCGGATCAGCATGCCGGCATGGTCGGCCAATTCGAAGTGGTGGTTGGCGATCAGCAGGATGTGTCCGTCGGGCTGCACGGCAATATCACAGGCCTCGGCGCCCGGAACCCCCGGCGGCAACCAGACATCGCGAGTTCCCATGGACAAGTCGCCCGGCAGGCGCACAACCAGTCGACCGTTGTCGCCAAATGACTGGTCGGGAAAACCGCGATCATCGAACATGGCGAGGGCGGGCAGGGTGCGGTGAGCATTTTCATAATGCAGGCCGGCCAGCAGGATTCTTCCGTCAGGCAACACCTGCACTTTGCCAGCCATGGCTTCGAAACCCCGAGCGAACTCGCCGATCACGCTGCCCTGGTGACCGAAACCCAGATCAGCCGAACCATCAGCCAGCAGGCGGGCAAGTCCGAAACGGCTGCCTTCGGCGGTGCCGACTTTGGCGGCGACCAGTACGCGTCCTTGCGGGTCCAGGGCAACACCCTGAGTCATGCTGGACACACTGCCGGCGAAATACACCTGGGCAACGCCGGTATTGGCAAATCGTTTGTCTAGTTGTCCGGCGTTATTCGCTAGCGTCGGGAGTGCGTAGGCGTTCTGGGTGGACATGCATGCCTCTCCTTGCAAGTTGGCCCGACCCGGGAACCGAGTGAGTAACTGCATGAGCGGAACATTCAACGCCTGAATACACCGAACTACAACTGACATAACTAACAGGTGGAGGGTCAGACTGTGCCAGAACAGTGTCTTTTTGAACCAATCGCAAGCCTGCCAAGCAATAAGCCGCGAATCGGTGGGAGGAAGTTATACAGAAGTGCGGAAGATCAATAAGGATTTGCCAACTAAAAAGCGGATGACTAAAAAGTCATCCGCTTTAGGTTTCGATCAATGTGGCATCGACCACGATTGCAGTTGGTGGCCTTCTTTGCTCAGTTCGGCGCGGGCTTGCTGCAACAGCAGTTCAAGTTGCGCTGGATCGGAATAGGCGCTGCTCGGAATTTTTGTACGTCCGATATGCGAGTTGGTACGGTCGATGACGCTCAGGTTCAGTTCGCCATTGCCGTCTTGTGGGGCCCAGGCTACGCATTGGAACGGTTCAAATGCGTGGTTGGCAATCATAAGAGCTTCGTTGATACGGAGCGGGGCGGTCATGGGGTCTTCTCTCTGTAGTGCCCAATCAAGTGATGTGCCGTCGGTTGGGCTTACCGTTCGGCTGGATACTTGTACTGATGCACGCAACCCGGTGGCGGGTCACACTCAGGCGAAAGAAATTTCAACTTTCTTTCATATACTCAGTTTTCCGACAGTTTTTGAAAGCTGGATGAAAGATTCGAGTCGATAGCTAACTAACAAAGAAGCTACTTATAACTCAATAGCTTGTACACCTATAAGCAAACGATACAAGGCACTGTCAAAATCTTGCTAATGTTACAGCCAGGTGAGCCAAATGACTGTTTTTACACTCATTTCCTTAAATTTGGCGCCAAGGAACAGTCATGAGCGAAGCGCCTGCGTTACGACGTTTATTGGTGGTCGATCCCTGCGACGACTGTCACCGCCTATTGCCCGGATTACGCGCGGTAGGCTGGGATGTCGACAGTTGTACTCTGGAAAATGCTGCCGACCGCAGTTGTGATGTCGGCTTGTTGCGATTACAGCCTTTTCACCTCGAACGTCCCGAAGCGGTCAAGGAACTGATCAGCCGCAGCGGCACCGAATGGATCGCCGTGTTGAATCAGGAAGTCCTGCGCTTGCAGAACGTCGGCGACTTTGTTTGCGAGTGGTTTTTCGATTTCCACACCTTGCCGTTTGATGTCTCGCGGGTACAAGTAACCCTTGGCCGAGCCTTCGGCATGGCCCGTTTGCGCGGGCAGGGCACGATTCACGTTGATCAGCCAGAGCATGAGTTGCTCGGTGACAGCAAACCGATCCGCGAACTGCGCAAGTTATTGAGTAAATTGGCGCCGACTGAATCCCCGGTGTTGATCCGTGGTGAAAGCGGTACCGGCAAAGAACTGGTCGCGCGCACGTTGCACCGTCAATCCCAGCGTCACAGCAAGCCGTTCGTAGCAATCAATTGCGGGGCGATCCCTGAACATCTGATTCAGTCAGAGTTATTCGGCCACGAAAAGGGCGCATTCACCGGTGCGCACCAGCGCAAAGTCGGGCGTATCGAGGCGGCCAACGGTGGCACGCTGTTTCTCGATGAAATCGGTGATCTGC
Organism: Pseudomonas sp. McL0111; assembly: GCF_052567255.1. Lineage (NCBI taxonomy): Bacteria > Pseudomonadati > Pseudomonadota > Gammaproteobacteria > Pseudomonadales > Pseudomonadaceae > Pseudomonas > Pseudomonas sp. McL0111. Next base: position 4,500,441 of record NZ_CP199585.1, read on the forward strand.
CGCTGGAACTGCAGGCCAATCTGCTGCGTTTCCTCCAGGAAAAACACATCGAACGTGTGGGCGGCAGTCAGCCGATTCCGGTCGATGTGCGAGTGCTCGCGGCAACCCACGTCGATCTTGAAGCTGCCATCGAGAAGAAACGTTTTCGCGAAGATCTGTATTACCGACTGAATGTCTTGCAGGTAGTTACTGCGCCCTTGCGTGAACGGCATGGCGATCTATCGATGCTGGCCAACCATTTCTCGCATTTCTACAGCCATGAAACCGGGCGCAGACCGCGCAGCTTCAGTGAAGATGCCCTGATTGCCATGGGTAAACATGACTGGCCCGGCAATGTTCGCGAACTGGCGAACCGTGTGCGTCGGGGGCTGGTGCTGGCCGAAGGTCGGCAGATCGAGGCGCGGGATCTCGGGCTGATCAGCCAGCATTCGATCGCGACTCCGATGGGCACCCTTGAAGACTACAAGACTCGCGCGGAACGCCAGGCGCTGTGTGATGTGTTGAATCGGCACAGTGACAATCTCAGCATCGCGGCGAAAGTGCTTGGGGTCTCGCGGCCGACGTTTTATCGGTTGTTGCATAAACATCAAATCCGCTGAAAAGCAAAAGATCGCAGCCTTCGGCAACTCCTACAGGGTGTATACAAACCCGATGCAGGAGTTGCCGAAGGCTGCGATCTTTTGATCTGCCTTTTAGAAGTAGTACGGGAATTTCAGGCTGAAGGAAAAGTCCGGTGCATCATCAGTCATGCCGATGGACAGGTTGGGCACGATGGTCAGGTTATCAGTGGCGGCAATGGTCATGCCGACGTTGAAGTAACCCGCGTTGGCATCACTGGAAACCACCGACTGCCAATCACCGCCATCCTGTTTCAACTTGCTCTTGCGCTGCACCAAGTCAGACACCGAGAACGACATACTCATCTTCTCGTTCAGTGCAAAAGCGATACCAGCGCCAATCTGGAAGCTGTCGCCGATCTGTACTTTGCCCGGGGTTTTCTGGTTGACCGTGGAACTGATGTCGTCAAACGACTCTTCCAGGTTGTGGGTGTAGGACAGACTGCCGAACAGTACGGCCGGGTCAAACGTCTTGACCAGCGAGATACCTGGGGTAACGGACCAGACACCGTTGCCGGTCGGCAGGGTATCAGGCACGAACAGGTTGGAGTTGGCATCGGTCTGACGCAGTTTGATACCGAACGGGTCCTTGCCGGTCGGTGCCTTGACGCGCAAGGTAACCACGGCGTCCGGGGTATTGGCCGACTCGTCGAGGAACTTGTAGGCGATGCCGAAGTTGACGTCGCCGATGGTCGGGTCGCGTGACACGTCCTGTTCGGTGGTGACGTTGGAGGCGCCGCCGTTGCCGCCGCCGGACTGATACGTCGAATCACGGTAGACCACAGGCACGTTCAGATCGAACTGCCAGCGGTTGTCGAAGTTGTAGCGGCCGGTGAGGTCGAGTGTCCAGGTGTCAGCCTTGATCCGGTCAAGGTTGATGTTGCCGAGGAAAATCGAGTCCAGCGCCAGGAACCCGTTGAGGATCAACTGACGGGTGTCATAACGCGAGTAGGTTACGCCGGTCTCAAAGCTGAACTTGCCGCCGCCGAAGAAGCCGCTGGCCTCGTCATAAAGGTTGGACACGCTCTGCGCCGGTTGCGAATCGTCGGCCAGCGACTGACCGTAAGAGGCGCCACTTCCCCCGGCTGCGCCCCCCGACGCTGCTGCGGCCCCGGTCCCTGTGGCCACTTTTGGATTGCCCTTCAAGTCGGCTGGCGATTTTGCCAGACGTTTTGGTTGAGGAGCGGCTGGCTGATCTTCAACCTGACGGACTCGTTGCTCGAGGACCGCCAGGGCTTTTTGTTGTACTTCGTATCGCTGCTTAAGCTCCAATAGTTCCTGTTTCAGGGTCTCTACATCAGCGTCAGGTGCTGCTTGGAGCATTGCCGCCGGTAGAAGAGTGCTCAAACATAAAGCTGCGCGCAGTGGTACTGATCGATACATGAATAAGCCGTCCCTTTAAGCCCAATGATCGAGACTCAGCGTAGTTCAATATCCGATATTGCGTAGTGCCCTGAGTTGACTCAGGTTGCAGTCCAGTGCGCCGGCGCTAATGCCGTTATTGTTCAGTACGACGTTGAGTTGAGTCATGTTGTTGACCACGTTGGCGCTGCCCAGCAGACGGGTGTTTTGCAGCAATCCGCCTTGAGCGACCTGTTGCAGGGCGGTACCTTGATTTCCGGACGCCTGAATGGCCATTTGTACGCCACCGTTGGTGGCCGAAACTGCCACGCTGCCGGCGGCGTTGCTGCCACCGATGGTTTGACCAGCCATTAGTGCTTGTCCCTGTGCGGGTACGATTGCAGGGGGCTGATTGGCCTCCGAGACATTGATTGCGACGTTGTTGCTGGCGGTGTTGCCGTCGCCTGCGGCACGCACGCTTTGCGTCACGCCTTGCGAGCTGTTGAGTCCCGCACCACCAATGATGTTGCCGGTACCCACGTCTGGCGTGGTGCCGTTGCCATGTTCCTTGATGGTCGAGACATAGAATTCAGGTTTGATGGTTGAAGCCTGTAGCTGCATCGAGGTCGCAGCCCCGATCAAATCACCGCTGGCGTTGCGCCAGGTACTGCTCATGACAATGCCGAAGCTGATAATCCGCCCCGGCATCACATACCGACCACGCAGCTGGGAAAGCTCCTGGTCCTGTACTTCAATAGGTTTGAATCCTGCATTGGCATAGCCTGACGCGCTCGCTGCCAGGCAGGCGGCGGCCAGCCAGTATGAGGTTTTCATCTGCTGCTCCCGGGACATCCAGTCCCATTCTTTATAATCGGCGATTAAAAGAAGTCGCTCTGTATGAACCCGAAGTCCATCAATTCGGCATCTCTGACAGGGTTGAAGTTATCCAGCTTGTTCTTCGCGGTCAGCGGTGTCGGTGGACTGCGCAATGCATTGGTTTTGTCATAACCGGGGCCGACGATGGCGAAGACGATACCGTTCCAACCTTTGACAAAGTCATCATGGGTATAACGTTTATGGCCTAGAACCGGGTCTCCGATGTAAACCCAATTCTTGTCCGAACGCTGTAGCACCACGAAATGCTTGTAGCCGCGAATTTCCATCAGTACCACCACCGGGATCGTTACAGCATCCAGTTTATCCGGCGGGATTTTGTAGCCCCTGGCGCGCATGCCGATGCTTTCGATATAGCGCTTCATGTCCAGCATGGAAAAACCTTGAGTGCGAACAAGGTCCTGGTCAGCATTGACCAGCATGCCTTTGATGATGTGCTCCTCATCGACGTCGAGCCAATAACCCTGGCGTAACACCGTGGCCAGTGCGGCGGCGCCGCAACTGAAATCGGTTTTCTGTTCGACGATGTCGGAAAACTTGCGCTCACGAATGCTTTGCACGTTCTTGTAGATGAGCGTGCCACCCGGCAGGGCAGCGACGGGCATCTGCGCAGCCTGGGTCAGGCCGGACAGGCAAAGCAGGGCAATAAGGGCAGTCTTACGCATGATCGATACGCCTTTGCGGACTGAGGAAAAAGCCCCGTTTCCGGGGCTTTCGTTTCGATCGCGATTACATGCAGGCTTTGCAACCTGCGGCGATGGACAGCGAGTTGCTTTGTTGGTTACCAACACCAGCAGCGTTGTTGTAACCAGCGTTGCCGGAGAAGTTGTTACCAACGTTAGAGATATTGGCGTTGTTGGTCACAGGGTTTTTCCAGCCATCTGGGGTCATCACTTGTTGAGTGGTTACGCCAGCCAGACCGAAGACACCCACGGCAACGAAGTCAGACTTGGTGTCCTGGCTACCGCCACTGCCGCCATGACCTTTGTCGTCATTGCCATAGCCGCCACCGCTGTGATGATCGTCACCTTTGGTGGTTGCGGTGCCGGCTGCGCCGAACACGCCGACGGCGGCAACAGTGCCAGTGAGTGTGTCTTTTTTGAAGGTCTGAGTGCCGTTGTTCGCAACAGTCAGGCCAGAGGAGCTTTGGTTGGCAGCAGCTGCAGCCTGAGCCACACGACCACCGGACACAGCGATTGCCAGGTTGTTTTTCTGTTGGTTGAAGTTGCCGGCACTGTTGTTCACGCCGATGTTGCCGGAACCGCCGTTACCGACGTTGTTCAGACTGGCATTGGCAGTACTGGAGTAGTTGCCTACAGCATTGTTGGCGTTGACCTGGGTGGCGCTTGAAGCAGAAACCGCGGAGCCGAAGATGAAGCTTTCGTCAGCAGTCGCCAGAGCTGCAGCGTTGTCTTGTTGGTTACCGTCGCCAGCGGTGTTGTTCATACCGACGTTGCCGTTGGTACCGTTAGCCGAACCGCTGATGTTGGCGTTGTTTTGGGTGCCCTGGTTCAGCACGGCATTGCCGCCGCTGCTTTGCACGTCGAGTACTGCGGCACCGGCACCTGCGCCGATTTGCAGCAGCTCTTCCAGGGTAGGGCCTTTTGGTGGAGGAGGCTGGTGACCATGACCGCCGTTGTTACCATGATCGTTGCCGCCTGCTTGAGCTGCCATTGCCATAACTGCTGCAAGAGCGAAAACCAGTGGTTTGAGAGCCATTGTAGTTTTCATGGTGTTTCTCCGTGCTTATTAGTTGGTTAAGTGTTGGTACTTTCTAATTGCACTGCTTTTTATTTGGGTCAGTCTGCGACCCGGATGCTCAGGGTGTTGGCCATTCGGTTCCCCACCCCGGCACTCTGGTTCACCTGGATTACCCCGCGGCTGCCGGTGAAGGCCTGATCACTTGTGGTGACCTGGCGACTGCCGGGTGAGGTACCAGTTGCTCCTGAGCTCGGTAAAAGCGCCACGTTCTGTTGGGACAGGGCGCTATCGTCAACGCTTTGCGGTGCACCACTGATGCTGATGCGCATGGCGTTGGCCATTTGGTTGTTGGCGCCGGAACCCTGGTTCACGCCCAGGACGCCGTTGCCGTTACTGAAAGAGGTGCCACCGATGGTCGAGCTGGCATTGATGTTTCGATCGGCGGGCGTATTGATCTTTTGCTGAATGATGGTGGTGGCGCTGGCCGATGTACCGATGGCAATCGCGCGGGTGTTGGTCTGTTGCTGTTGATCGCCGGCAGCCTGGTTGATGTTCAGGTTGCCGTTGTATTGCACGCCGCTGTTCTGAATATTGGCGTTGTCCAGAGCGCTCGGGTCAGCCATGGCGCTGGAGCAGCCGAGGAGTGCGAGCAGGATCAGTGTGCGATTCATCTTATTGACCTCCAGCCATGCGGGTCAGTGGCGCAAGGCCGGTGCTCAGCGAGCGATTGATGGTGTTGGAAATCGTACCGCCACCGCCGCCGCCATGGCCGGAACTCATGCCGGGCAGGCCGTTGGGGTTGGTCAGGACGTTCATGCCGGGCAGGGTGGCGCTGGGTGTCGTGACGAGGCCGCTGATGCTGGCGCCACTGGCTACACTGGCAAAGTCACCGTCGTTGAGTTCGGTGCTGGTCATCGCTTGATTGATGCGCGCCGAAGGGTTGGCGTTGACGGTCGTCGGGTAAGGGTCTTTGCCGCCGCTGCGGCCAATAGGAATCGGCTGAACATCGCGATTGAGCACAATCACGCCGTTGCCTTCTGCCTGAACGTTGAAACTAATGAGTGTGCTGGCTGCTGATCCAATCAGCAGAAGGCAGGTCAAGCCTTTATTGAAGTTCCCCACGGCGGCAATTCCTTCTTCAGTGGGCTGGCACTTGTCAGCGTTGGGAAGGAGAGAGCGAAAGCTGTGCCGCTTTTGAATTGTTTTACGAATTCAACGAGTTAACGAGGAGGGGTGCAAAGTTGAAACAAAACCTGTTTCATCAATGAAACAGGCTTCAAGTGCCGTCGCGAGCCAGGGACGGCACACAGCTCTGGGACGGGGGTTTGCGCGGTAGTGTTTCATCGCCTTAACAAGTCGTATGACAAAGCGATGAAGGGCGTTCAGACGGGGACTTTGCGCATAGGCGAGTGTTTCAGAAATGGACACTTTGCCGCTGAAACAGCGGCTGGATACGACTTATCAGGTGGTTAATCTGCCAATAAGCGAGCAACTGCAGCAAAGGCTTGCGCCTGCCGTTCGTCCCAGTTGCCCTGAATGATTTGCAGTGGCTGGCCGTGCTGCTCCAGCCAATCTCGGGTTGCCTGATAAAACCCCAGGCGCTCGCTCAGTTGTGGCTGGCAGCGCTGGCCGTCGTCGGTCCAGTCGATCTGCTCCGGCGACAATAAAAGGTGCAGATCGTAATGCCGCGCCAGCAACTCGGGTTCCAGCCAGCTCGGGCAATCGCCGAACAGGGTCTGGCTCCACAGCATATTGCTCAGCAGATGGGTGTCGAGAATCAGCAATGCAGGCTGTTGCGCCCGCGCTTCGTCTTCCCACTGCAACTGGCCACGGGCGATTTCCGGGATGTCGGCCAGGCAAGTATCACGAGGATTCTGCTCGATGAACCAGCGCACATATTCGTCCACCCGCAGGCCGTCGAATTGCTGCTGAAGACCTGCCGCCAGCCAGCTCTTGCCCGTGGATTCCGGGCCGGTGAGGACAACGACTTTCATCGCTGCAACGCCGGGTCGGCACGCCATTCGCGCCAGCCTTGCACCGCAATCAGGGTGAACAGGGCATATAGGGCGGCGGTCAGGTACAGGCCCTTATAAAGGAACAGGCCGACGAAAATCACATCGAGTACGAACCAGAGCATCCAGCATTGCAGGCGCTTCTGCGCCATCCACAGTTGTGCGACAAGGCTGAAACCGGTCAGTGCGGCGTCGAGCCACGGCTGTGCGGCGTCGGTCCAGTGCGCCATGGCCGCACCGAGCAGCAGACTGCCGAGGGCTCCGGCCGACAGGCCAAGCAAGATCGAGCGCCGGTCGAGGCGACTGACTTCGCGTCCGTCGTGCATCGTCCCGGCCCGGGTCCATTGCCACCAGCCGTAAACTTGCAGGGCGGCGTAGATCACTTGCAACAACATGTCCGAGTAGAGCTTCACGTCATAGAAGACCCAGCTGTACAGCAAGACCATGACCAGCCCGATCGGCCAGCACCACGGATTCTGTTTGACGGTCAGCCAGACGGCGATCACACCGAGGGCGGCGGCAAACAGTTCAAGCCCGGACATTGAGGCTCCTTGGCGGAGTAAAAGAAGAGGGCGCGGATTGTACCCGGAAAAACTGTAAGAGCAGGCTTGCCTGCGATCTGGCAGTTAAGCCAATTACTCAATCGCGGTAAAACACCTGCACCAGGTGATAGCCAAACTTGCTCTTGATCGGCCCGTGCACCGTGCGCAACGGTTTCTTGAAGATCACCGCATCAATCGCCCCGACCATCTGTCCCGGGCGCACTTCACCCAGATCGCCGCCGCGCTTGCCGGACGGGCAGGTGGAAAATTTCTTGGCCAGCACATCGAAAGCTTCGCCCTTGGCGATGCGTTGTTTGAGCTGTTCGGCCTCTTCGGCGGTTTTCACCAGAATGTGGCGGGCTTGGGCTTTCATCTTGCGGTACCTGATAACGGGGTGACGGCGGGGCGCGGGATTATGCCTCAAGTCAGGGCGTTTGGCCGATCATCGCGCGAATCTTGTTGGCCAACAGTTCCAGGGCAAACGGTTTGGCGACCATGTCCATGCCCTCCTCGAGAAATCCCTGTCGCTCGGCGGCGTTCTGCGCATAGCCGGTCATGAACAGCACTTTCAGTCCGGGTCGGTGCTGACGGGCAATTTCCGCGAGCTGGCGGCCGTTCATTCCCGGCAACCCGACATCCGTCACCAGCAGATCCACACGTACACTGGATTCAAGGACTGGCAGCGCAGATTTCGCATCCTCGGCCTCATAAGCGCGATAGCCCAACTCCTTGAGCAGATCGAGCACCAGCATTCTGACTGCCGGATCGTCCTCGACCACCACCACGGTTTCCCCGGCAATCGCCGCTGGCGTTTCGAACGCTTCAGCGACAGGTTCAGTCTGTGCTGGCATCGCATAAAGTCGAGGCAGGTACAGCCGCACGCAAGTGCCCTGACCCGGCAGGCTGTCGAGACTGACGTGACCGCCAGACTGTTGGGCAAAGCCATAAATCATCGACAACCCCAGCCCGGTGCCCTGGCCGATCGGTTTGGTGGTGAAAAACGGATCGAACGCCTTGGCCCGCACCGAGGGGGTCATGCCGCTGCCATTGTCACTGACGGCGATCATCACGTAATCCCCGGCCTGCACCGGTTCCAGTGTGGTGATGTCGGTGCCGTCGAGGTAGACATTGGCGGTCTCGATCAGCAGTTCACCGCCTTCGGGCATCGCATCGCGTGCGTTGATTACCAGATTGAGCAGGGCGTTTTCCAATTGGCTGACGTCAGTGCTGATCGACCAGACGTCGTCGGCCATGTTCAGCGATAGCTCGATTGGATCGCCCTTGGTCCGGCGAATCAGGTCTTCCAGCGAATGAATCAGCTCGTTGACGTCGAGGGTCTTGCGGTCGAGCGACTGGCGGCGGGAGAACGCCAGCAGTCGGTGGGTCAGCGCTGCCGCACGGTTGGCCGATGACACCGCTGCCTCGGTGAAGCGGCCGATCTCGTCGGCGCGGCCATTGGCGATGTAACGCTGCATCAGATCGAGGCTGCCGATGATCCCGGTCAGCATGTTGTTGAAGTCATGGGCGATGCCGCCGGTGAGCTGGCCGACCGCTTCCATTTTCTGCGCATGACGCAAGGCGTCCTCGGCGCGCTCGCGTTCGAACATTTCATTCTGCAAACGCTGGTTGGCCTTGGCCAATTGCTCGGTCCGGGCGCTGACCCGTTCTTCGAGGGTTTCGTTGAGGTTGCGCAGGGCTTCCTCGGTTTTTTTACGTTCGGTCTCATCGATCACGAAAATGTAGAAACCGTTCACCGCGCCATCCGGCCCGTGACGCGGCAGGTAGTTCATCAGTGCATGCCGCGAACTGCCGTCGCGGTGCGGCGTGTACAGGCTGTACGAGCATGGTCGCCCGGCCAGCGCCTCGGCGATGTAAGGCGCGCGCAGGAAGTAGGCTTCTTCGCCGATCACCTCGCGAATGGTCCGGCCGTACAGCTCCTGCGGAGTCAAACCGTACCAGTCGAGGTACGCGGCGTTGTTCAGGCGAAAGCGTTCTTCCTGATCGACATAGCTGATGAGGATCGGCATGGCGTTGATGATCAGTTGCAGCTCGGTCTGGCTCTGCCGCAATGCCTGTTCGGTGTGCTTGCGCTCGGTCAGGTCCAGCGCCGCGCCGAGAAAACGCACCGGCCGGCCATGGTGATCCTTGTAGCAGCGGCCCCGGGCAAACACCCAGCGCAGCGTGCCGTCGGGTTGCAGCAAACGGTATTCCTCGGCGTATTCAGTGCCGTGGGTGATGCAGTGCTTGATGCTGCGCGCAATCAGGGCGCGGTCTTCAGGGTGCACGCCTTGCAGGTAATCGCTGATTGGCAGTTTGCCGGAAAGGGCCGGATCAACGCCGTGCAGTTGCGCGAAATGCGCGTCGGCGATGAAGCGGTCTTCACCGATATCCCAATCCCAGGTGCCGACGGCGTCGGTGGCGGCCAGCGCCAATTGCAGGCGTTCCTCGGTTTCACGCTGGGCCTTGAGGCTGTTTTCCGAACGCTGGTGGAGTTCCAGGGCAATCCGCCGGCGCTCGTTGGTTTCAATGGCGGTAACCAGAATCCCGGCCACCTGCGCACTTTCGTCGCGAATCGGACTGTAGGTCAGATCTAGCCAGAAGTCGGATTCCTTGCCGTCACGCTGCAAGGTAAAGCGCCGTTCATTGTAGGAGCGCACCTGGCCTTGTAGGACGGCGCTGTAAATCGGGTCAGTGAATTCCCGAAGTTCTGGCCAGATATGGTGTGCAGGCTGTCCGAAAGCGTGCGGATGCTTGCTGCCGGCGAGCATCGCAAAGCCGTTGTTGTAAATCTGCGTGAGATGCGGCCCCCAGAGCAACAGCATCGGCATCGGCGAGTGGAGAACGATGTCGACCGCGGTGCGCAGGCTCTGCGGCCATAGGCTGGCGTCACCGAGCGGGCTGCGACTCCAGTCGGTACGGGCGATCAATGCCTGGGCGTCATCGTGGGTGGGTGCAGCGTTCATCACTTGTATCCTGGGCATCTGTCGGTAAGGCGGCGTCTACTATGCTTGCAGGACGATAGACGCTCAACGGCCGATTGCGTCACGACGGCGGGTCATGTCTGAACACTGAAAGCTTAGCGGGTGCTTTTTGCCATGGAAATCGACGCACTGTTAATTCGTTTGGCCAGTCAGCATGGCTCGGACCTGTTCCTCTCCACCGGGGCGCCGCCCAGTGCGCGTTTCGACGGCGTGTTGACACCGTTGAGCGACCGACCGTTCAAACCCGGGGAGGTCGCGGCCATCGCCGTATTCCTGATGGACGCCGAACAGCACCGCGAGTTCGACCGGGATCTGGAAATGAACCTGGCGATTTCGCGCACCGGCATTGGCCGATTTCGGGTCAACATCTTCAAGCAGCGCAATGACGTTTCGATCGTGATTCGTAACGTCAAACTCGACATTCCGCGTTTCGAGGATTTGAAGTTGCCGCCCGTTTTGCTGGAATCGGTGATGCTCAAGCAGGGGCTGATCCTGTTTGTCGGCGCTACCGATTCGGGCAAATCCACTTCACTGGCGGCATTGATCGACCATCGCAACCGTCACAGCAGCGGGCACATCATCACCATCGAGGACCCGGTGGAGTATATTCATCGCCATCAACTGTCGATCATCAACCAGCGCGAAGTCGGGGTCGACACCCGCAGCTTCCACGCCGCGCTGAAGAACACCCTGCGCCAGTCGCCGGATGTGGTGCTGATCGGCGAAATCCGCGACCGTGAAACCATGGATCATGCGCTGGCATTCGCCGAGACCGGGCACTTGGTGCTCTCGACGCTGCACGCGAACAACGCCAATCAGGCGCTGGACCGGATCATCAACATGTTCCCCGACGAGCGCCGTCCGCAGTTGCTGCATGCGTTGGGCAATCACCTCAAGGCGTTTGTTTCACAGCGGCTGGTACGCACGATTGATGGGCGGCGGCGAGCGGCGGTGGAGGTGATGCTGGGGTCGCCGACCATTGCTGATCTGATCCGCCGCAACGAATTCGGTGAGCTCAAGGGCATCATGGAGAAATCCGCCGAGGCGGGCATGCAGACCTTTGATGAGGCGCTTTACCGGCTGGTGCTGGAGGGGGCGATCAGTGAGGAAGAGGCACTGAAACATGCCGATTCGCAGAACAATTTGCGGCTAAGGCTGAAGTTGCATGCCGACACGGCACCGGCCCCGACGCCGCCCACATCGGGCGACTGGGGCTTGATGGATTGAAACTGACCCCTGTGGGAGCCAGCCTGCTGGCGATAGCGGTGTGTCAGTTTCATAATCTCTTACAGACACACCGCTATCGCCAGCAGGCTAGCTCCCACAGTGAATCGGGTGGTCAGTCAGCTAATTCCGTTCGGTCGCGAAACTGCTCTAACGCCTCGGGATTTGCCAGAGCATCGGTATTCTTCACCGGCTCACCATGGACCACATTGCGCACCGCCAACATCGGGCGATTGGGGCTTGATGGATTAAAGCTGACCCCTGTGGGAGCCAGCAGGCTAGCTCCCACAGTGAATCGGGTGGTCAGTCAGCTAATTCCGTTCGGTCGCGAAACTGCTCTAACGCCTCGGGATTCGCCAGCGCATCGGTATTCTTCACCGGCTCACCATGCACCACATTGCGCACGGCCAACTCCACTACCTTGCCGCTGATGGTGCGCGGAATATCGGTAACCGCGAGGATTCTGGCCGGCACATGCCGTGGCGTTGTGTTGGCCCGAATCACCTGACGAATCTGCTGTTGCAGCGCATCGTCGAGCACCAGCCCATCCTGCAAACGCACAAACAGCACCACTCGCACGTCGTCCTGCCATTGCTGTCCGATGGCCACACTGTCCAAAACCTGCGGGATTTTCTCGACCTGACGGTAAATCTCCGCGGTACCGATGCGAACGCCACCGGGATTAAGCACCGCATCCGAACGGCCATGAATGACCATCCCGCCATGCGCTATCTGCTCGGCATAATCACCCTGCGCCCAGACTCCTGGAAACAGGCTGAAATACGACTTGCGCAGCTTTTCACCGTCGGCATCGTTCCATAGGCCAATCGGCATCGCGGGGAAGTGACGCGTACAGACCATTTCACCTTTTTCGCCAGTCACCGGACTGCCCGCGTCGTTCCACACCTCAACCGCCATACCCAGGCTCTTGCCCATGTTCTCGCCCCGGCGTACCGGCGACAGCGGATTGCCGTTGACGAAGCAGGAAACGATGTCGGTGCCGCCAGACATCGAACTCAGGCACACGTCCGATTTGAAATCGCGGTACACGAAGTCGTAACTCTGCGGCGACAGTGCGGAACCGGTGCAGAGTAGGGTCTTCAGGCTGCTCAGATCATGCTGTTCACGCGGCTTGATGCCACTGGTTTCCAGAGTAGCGAGGTATTTCGGGCTGGTGCCGAACACGCTGATGCGCTCATCGCCGATCAACTCCAGCAAGCGCTCGTTTCCCGGATGGAACGGCGAACCGTCGTACAGCACAACCGCGCTGCCGACCGCCAGCGCCGAGACCAGCCAGTTCCACATCATCCAGCCGCAAGTGGTGTAGTAGAACAAACGGTCGCCGGGGCCAAGATCGACATGCAGGCCATGTTCTTTTGCATGTTGCAGCAGCACGCCGCCGGTGCTGTGAATGATGCACTTGGGCACACCCGTGGTGCCGCTGGAATACAGCACGTACAGCGGATGATTGAACGGCACAGGTACAAAGTGCGGTTCGCCACCGGACTGATAAAAATCGTCCCACAAGGTGACGTTGGCATCGGTCCGATAATCGTCGGCGCGGGCCTGCGGTTTGGCGTAAGGCACGATGATCAACTGCTGCAACGATGGCAGTCGTTCGAGGATCTCGTTGACCTTGGCGGTCTGGTCGATTTCTTTGCCCGCATAGCGATAGCCGGCGCAGGTGATCAGCACTTTCGGCTCGATCTGACCAAAACGGTCGATCACCCCGTGCGTGCCGAAGTCCGGTGAAGAACACGACCAGATCGCCCCAAGACTGGTAGTCGCCAACATGGCCACAAGGGTTTGCCAGGTGTTCGGCATACACGCCGCCACCCGGTCGCCGAGGCCGACACCAGCCGCTTGCAGGCTGGCCTGGAAACCGGCGACCTGTTCTGCCAGTTCAGCCCAGGTCAATTGTTCACGCTGGCCGTTTTCCGCCACGGCGATGACTGCTACGGCATCGTCGCGACGGCGCAGTAGATGCTCGGCGAAGTTCAGGGTTGCGCCGGGAAACCATTCGGCGCTGGGCATCTGGCTGCCCTCGCGCAGCACAGCATCGGGTTGGGTATGAAAACGAATGTCGAAGCAGTCGACGATGGCCTGCCAGAACGCTTCGCGTTGCTCGATGCTCCAGGAGTGCAGATCGGTATAGGTAGTCAGGTTCAAGCCATGGCGCTGATTGATCAGGCGCCGGAAGCTGTCCATGCGGGACTCGGCGATGCGTTTGGCGTCGGGCTGCCAAAGGATTTCGGACATGGGTTGCCTCTTTTATTCTTGTTGGTGCACACAGACATTTTTGTGGCGAGGGAGCTTGCTCCCGCTCGGCTGCGTAGCAGTCGTAATCCTGAAAATGCAGAGGGCGGCTTCGCCACCCAGCGGGAGCAAGCTCCCTCGCCACAATAGTTATTGCTACTGCGCCAGCCAGCCGCCATCAATATTCCACGCCGCGCCACGCACCTGGCTGCCAGCCTCGCTGCACAGAAACAGCACCAGTTCCCCCAGATGCTGCGGCGTAACAAACTCCAGCGACGGCTGTTTCTCCGCCAGCAAGTCATGCTGCGCCTGCTGCGGATCAACACCCTTGGCCGCACGATCATCGATCTGCTTTTGCACCAACGGCGTCAGCACCCAACCCGGGCAGATCGCATTGCAGGTGACGTTGCTGGTCGCGGTTTCCAGACCGACCACTTTGGTCAAACCGATCACCCCATGTTTCGCCGCCACATACGCAGCTTTACCGGTCGAACCGACCTGGCCGTGTACCGAAGCGATGTTGATGATCCGCCCCCAGCCCTTGCTGCGCATGCCCGGCAGACTCAACCGGGTGCTATGAAACACCGACGACAGATTGATCGCGATGATCGAATCCCAGCGCTCCACCGGGAACTCCTCCACGGCGGCAACGTGCTGGATGCCAGCGTTGTTGACCAGAATGTCGACGCCACCAAACTCGCGTTCGGCGTAGGCGATCATGTCGGCAATCTGCGCCGGATCACTGACGTCGGCCGGGTGATGCCCGACCTTGCCACCGAACTGGCCGACCTCAGCGATCACCTTCGAGGCATCGCCAAAACCATTGAGAATCAGATTGGCGCCAGCCTTGGCCAGGCACAGCGCGATGCCCAGACCGATGCCGCTGGTGGAGCCGGTAACCAGTGCGGTTTTGCCCGAAAGAGTCGTCATCAATACCTCACACAATGCCAGTGGCGTAGAAAGTGCCGATCACTACAAAGACCGCCAGGGTCTTGATCAGCGTAATACAGAAAATGTCTTTATAGGCTTCGCGGTGCGTCAGGCCAGTCACCGCTAGCAGTGTGATCACCGCGCCGTTGTGCGGCAGGGTGTCCATGCCGCCGCTAGCCATCGCGGCCACACGGTGCAGGACTTCCAGCGGAATATTCGCCGCATGGGCAGCGCTGATGAACTGTTCAGACATCGCCGCCAGCGCGATGCTCATGCCACCCGACGCCGAACCGGTGATACCGGCCAGCAGCGTGACGGTAATCGCTTCGTTGACCAACGGATTCGGAATGCCTTTGAGCCAGTCGGCCAACACCAGAAACCCCGGCAGGGAGGCAATCACCGCACCAAAACCGTATTCCGATGCAGTGTTCATGGCCGCCAGCAATGCGCCGCTGACCGCACTTTTACTGCCTTCCGCGAGTTTGCTGCGGATCGCCTGAAAGCCGAAGGCCAACACCATCAGGATGCCCACCAGCAGCGCGGCTTGTACCGCCCAGATTGCCGTGAGTTTGGCGATTTCGGTGGTCACCGGGGTGGCCATGCCCGGCAGCGAGAGGCTATGGGTTTTGCCGTACCACTGCGGAATCCAGTGGGTGAACAACAGGTTCATGATGCCCACCGCCAACAGCGGCGAAATGGCCAGCCATGGGTTCGGCAGTTTGAGGTCTGCGGCAGTTTCCGGCTCGTTGCGCAACTCGGTGCCGTAGCCTTCACCGGCGCGCTGGGCCTTGTTGCGCTGACGTTGCAGGAACAGCATGCCGGCGCAGAACACGAAAATAGTGCCGATCAAACCCAGCCACGGCGCCGCCCACGCGGTGGTGTTGAAAAATGTGCTGGGGATGATGTTCTGAATCTGCGGCGTGCCGGGCAGGGCATCCATGGTGAACGAAAACGCGCCTAGGGCGATGGTCGCCGGGATCAGGCGTTTGGGAATATTGCTCTGGCGGAACATCTCTGCTGCGAACGGATACACCGCAAACACCACCACGAACAGCGACACACCGCCGTAGGTGAGCAGGGCGCAAACCAGCACGATCACCAGCATTGCCTGGCGAGTGCCGAGCAGGCGAATGGCGGCGGCGACAATCGAGCGCGAGAACCCGGACAGTTCGATCAGCTTGCCGAACACGGCGCCGAGCAGAAATACCGGAAAGTACAGTTTGATGAATCCGACCATTTTTTCCATGAACACCCCGGTGAAGGCGGGAGCGACAGCGGAAGGATCGGTGAGCAGGACAGCGCCGAGGGCGGCAATCGGGGCGAACAGGATAACGCTGTAGCCACGGTAGGCGGCGAGCATCAGCAGCGCGAGGGCTGCCAAGGCAATGATCACACTCATGGTGTGCTCCTTCGAATTGTTATTTTTGTGGGTGTTGCTGGGTGGGGATGAGCGATAGCTAGATGTGTGCCAATTTAATAACCTATTGAAATGTATAGGTTTATTGCTTTTCGGCAGTTGACTGAGTGTATTTATGTCTCAATAGTGAGATTTTCTTTGCGCCAAAAAAGATCGCAGCCTTCGGCAGCTCCTACATGGGACTTGTATCAACCCAGTAGGACTTGCCGAAGGCTGCGATCTTTTGATCTTTAAAATACCGTCTATAAAAGAAGACTCAAGTCTCTTTATTGAGACTCTACGATCCCCAACGCCACCATCTTCTTATAAAGCGTCGACCGCCCAAGCCCCAACCGTTCAGCCGCCTCAACGACCTTGCCCCCGCATTGCGCCAGAGCCGATTGAATCAACTGCCGATCAAATCGCTCGCGTGCCTCGCTGAACGTCTCTCGTCGTAACGGTTGCAGCGCAGCTATCAACTCACGCTCCACGGGCGTGAATGTGCCAATCGCTGCGCGGATGTCATTGGCCGTCAGCACCAAGTCATCACTGAGCAACGCCGCTCGCTCCAGCACGTTACGCAACTCACGAATATTCCCCGGCCAGGCATGCTCTGCAAGCAGACTCAATGCTTCGCGGTCGAGTTCATGCTGGCTGCGCAATTCTTCCAGGATCGCCTCGCTGAGCGCCGGCAGATCATCCAGACGTTCGCGCAACGGCGGAACGTTGATCGGCAGCACGTTAAGGCGATAGTACAAATCAGCGCGGAACTCCCCACGCTTGATCGCTGCTTCCAGATCGGTAGAGGTTGCGGCGATCACTCGCACATCACTCTGAATCACTTCGTTGGAACCCACCGGTTCGAACTCTTTTTCCTGCAAAACCCGCAACAGTTTGCTTTGCAACGGCAGCGGCATGTCGCCGATTTCGTCGAGAAACAACGTGCCGCCCTGAGCGATCTGCAGCTTGCCGGTGCGGCCCTTGCGGTCGGCTCCGGAAAAGGCTCCGGGTGCTGTGCCGAAGAACTCCGCTTCCAGCAGCGCTTCGGGAATCGCTGCGCTGTTGATACTGACGAAAGCCTTGTGTGCACGGGGCGACGCACCGTGGATCGCCTGAGCCAGCAACTCCTTGCCAGTGCCGGTTTCGCCGAGCAGCAATACCGGCGATTCGGCACTCGCACTGCGTCGGGCGCGGCGTTTGACTTCGAGGCTGGCGGCGCTGGTGCCGATGAAGTGGGCGAAGTTGTATTTGGTCTGGCGGGCGCGCAGCAGTGAGCGGGTCGAGGCCAGTTCTTCCTGCATGCTCAGGTAGCGCTTGAGCATGGGAGACAGGCTGCGCAATTCGTCGAACAGGGCGAAGCCGATGGCGCCGATCACGGCGCCGGCATCGTCATGGATTGGTAGGCGCATCACTACCAGCGGCTCTTTCGGTGTGTCCTGCATGTCCAGAAGAATCGGTCGGCCGCTGCGCACGACTTCACGCAACAGGCTGCCGGGAATCACGCTTTCACAGGGTTTGCCAATCGCACCCGCGGCCGATTCAAGGCCAAAGCGGCGTGCGTAACGTTCGTTCATCCAGACAATGTTTGCATCGCGATCGACGATCACCGTGCCTTCGCTCGACTGCTCGATGATCTCGAACAACGAACGGATCGCCAGCGTGCGAACCCGTTGGTAATCCTTGAGGCTTTCGGTGGTGTTCATGGGCTGGCAGATCCGGATTTTGGGTTGTTTTTGAGGGCCTCTTCGCGAGCAAGCCCGCTCCCACAGGAGGCTTGTATACACCGAAGAACCCTGTGGGAGCGGGCTTGCCCGCGAAGGCCGCGCCTCGGTCTAAAGTCCAGCGCCGATTATGCCTATCCCGGATGCGCCGCCGCCAACAGCTCTTTGGTGTAAGGATGCTGCGGCGAATCAAACACATCATGGCTGGCCCCACGCTCAACCACTTTGCCATCCTTGATCACGATCATGTCGTGAGCCAGTGCACGTACTACCGCCAGATCGTGACTGATGAACAGATAGGTCAAACCGTGTTTTTCCTGAAGGTCGCGGAGCAGGGCAACCACCTGTTTCTGCACCGTGCGATCAAGCGCCGAAGTCGGCTCGTCCAGCAGAATCAACGCCGGTTTCAGCACCAGAGCACGGGCGATGGCGATGCGCTGGCGTTGGCCGCCGGAAAACTCATGGGGATAACGATGACGGCTTTCCGGGTCGAGGCCGACTTCCTTGAGCACACGAATTACCTGGTCATCGCACTCATTGGCAGTCGATTGGCAATGCACCTCCAGACCTTCGCTGATGATCTGCGCCACCGACATTCGCGGACTGAGACTGCCAAACGGGTCCTGAAACACCACCTGCATCTGCCGGCGCCACGGTCGCAGTTGCTTCTGATCGAGACCGTCGAGCGCTTCGCCCTGAAAGCGAATGCTGCCTTCGGAGTCAAGCAAACGCAGGATCGCCTGACCCAGCGTCGATTTGCCCGAGCCGGATTCGCCGACGATCCCCAGCGTCTTGCCTCGCTGGATATTCAGGCTGATCCCGTCCACGGCGCGCAGGTATTGCTTACGCTGAAACAGTCCGCCGCCGACAACGAAATCGACGCGCAGATCTTCCACTTCCAACACATTCTCGCGCTCGTCCCGAGGCAGCGCTTCACCCTCCGGCTCAGCGTTCAGCAGCACGCAGCTATAAGGGTGTTTCGGTTCGGTGAACAGAGTTTCGCACTCAGCCTGCTCGACGATTTCCCCGGCCTTCATCACGCAGACTCGCTGGGCAATGCTGCGCACCAGATTCAGGTCGTGACTGATCAGCAGCAGTGACATACCGAGTCGTTGTTGCAGGGACTTGAGCAGCAGCAGAATCTTGCGCTGCACAGTGACGTCGAGGGCGGTAGTTGGCTCGTCGGCGATCAGCAACTCCGGCTCGCAAGCCAGGGCCATGGCGATCATCACCCTTTGCCGCTGGCCGCCGGACAATTGATGCGGATAGGCCTTGAGTCGCTCTTTCGGTTTTTGAATACCCACCAGTTCCAACAGTTCGAGAATGCGTTTCTGCGCCGCTTTGCCGCCGAGGCCACGATGCACCAGCAGCGTTTCACCGATCTGTTTTTCGATGCTGTGCAGCGGGTTCAGCGAGGTCATTGGCTCCTGAAAGATCATCGCGATGCGATTGCCGCGCAGTTCGCGCAAGACCTTGGGGTCGGCACCGACAATTTCCTGGCCACGATAACGAATGCTGCCAGTGGTTTGCGCATCGCCTTCGGGGAGCAATTGAAGAATTGAATGGGCAGTCACCGATTTGCCGGAACCCGACTCGCCAACCAGCGCCAGACACTCGCCGGGGCGAATATCCAGGCACAGGTTGCGCACCACGGTCTGGCCGTGGAAAGCGACATTGAGGTCGCGGATTTCGATCAGGTTTTCACTCATATCAGTGTCCGGCTCGCTTTTGCAAAATCAGGATCGTGGATCAAAGGCATCGCGCAGCGCCTCACCAATGAACACCAGCAAGGACAGAATCAGCGCCAAGGTGAAAAACGCGGTCAGTCCGAGCCACGGCGCTTGCAGGTTTTGCTTGCCCTGGCCGATCAGTTCGCCCAAGGAGGCGCTGCCCGCCGGCATGCCAAACCCGAGGAAATCCAGCGCCGTCAGCGTGGAAATCGCCCCGGTCAAAATGAATGGCAGGTAGCTCAAGGTGGCGTTCATGGCGTTCGGCAGAATGTGCCGGAAAATCACCTTGCGGTCGGTCAGGCCCAGCGCTCTGGCGGCTTTGACGTATTCGAGGTTGCGCCCGCGCAGAAACTCGGCGCGCACCACATCGACCAGCGCCAGCCATGAAAACAGCGCCATGATCCCCAGCAGCCACCAGAAATTCGGCTCGACGAAACCGGAAAGAATGATCAGCAGATACAGCACCGGCAACCCTGACCAGACTTCCAGCAATCGCTGCCCGATCAGATCAACCCAGCCGCCGTAATAACCCTGCAGCGCACCAGCGGCAATGCCGATCAGTGCGCTGACAAAAGTCAGCATCAAGGCAAACAGAATCGACACCCGAGCACCAAAAATCACCCGCGCCAACACATCGCGCGCCTGATCATCGGTGCCCAGCCAATTGACCGAGGAGGGCGGGCTTGGTGCAGGCTGGTTGAGGTCATAGTTCGGCGTGTCGTCGCTGAACGGGATCGGCGGGAACAGCATCCAGCCACCGTCCTTGCGGATCAGGTTCTGCACGTAGTCGCTGCGGTAATCGGCCTGGAACGGCAGCTGTCCGCCGAACTCCTGCTCGGTGTGGCGCTTGAATACCGGGAAATACCATTGGCCCTGATAGCTGACGACCAGCGGTTTGTCGTTGGCGATCATTTCGCCGCCGAGGCTCAACAGAAACAGGCCGATGAACAGCCACAGCGACCACCAGCCGCGACGGTTTTTCTTGAATCGCTCGAATCGGCGACGCCCAAGAGGCGAGAGCTTGAACATCAGGCGTTCCTCGCGGCGAAGTCGATACGCGGATCGACCAGCGTGTAGCACAGGTCGCCGATCAGTTTTATCAGCAGGCCGAACAGGGTGAAGATGAACAACGAGCCGAATACCACCGGGTAGTCACGCGAGACCGCAGCTTCGTAGCTCATGCGTCCAAGGCCGTCGAGGGAGAAAATCACTTCGATCAACAGTGAACCAGCGAAGAACACACTGATGAACGCCTGAGGAATTCCGGAAACCACTAAAAGCATCGCGTTGCGGAATACGTGTCCGTAGAGCACGCGGCGCTCGCTCAAACCTTTCGCTCGGGCAGTCACCACGTACTGGCGGGTGATTTCGTTGAGGAACGAGTTCTTGGTCAAAATTGTCAGGGTCGCGAAACCGCCGATCACCAACGCAGTTACCGGGAGCACCAGATGCCAGAAGTAGTCGGCGATCTTGCCGAGGGTTGATAGTGATTCAAAGTTATCCGAAACCAGTCCGCGCACCGGGAACCAGTTCAGCGACGTGCCGCCGGCAAATACCACGATCAGGAACATCGCAAACAGAAACGCCGGCATCGCATAGCCGATGATGATCGCCGTGCTGCTCCAGATGTCGAAATGGCTACCGTGGCGCACGGCTTTGCGGATGCCCAACGGGATCGACACCAGATAGGTGATCAACGTCGCCCACAGGCCGAGGGAGATGGTCACCGGCATTTTTTCGAGGATCAGGTCGGTGACCGTAGCACCGCGAAAGAAGCTTTTGCCGAAATCCAGCTGCGCGTAGTTCTTCAGCATCAGCCACAAGCGTTCGTGGGCCGGTTTGTCGAAGCCGTATTGTTTTTCGATGTCCTTGATCAGTTGCGGATCGAGGCCGCGGCTGGCGCGGGAAGTGCTGCTCATGGTCTCGCTGGAACTGCCGCCGACACTGGCGCCGCCAATCCCTTGCAAATGGGCGATGGCCTGTTCGACCGGGCCACCGGGTGCGGCCTGGATGATCACGAAGTTGACCAGCAAAATGATCACCAGCGTCGGGATGATCAGCAGCAGGCGCCGCAGTATATAAGCCCACATCAGTGAGGCCCTCCGGGTCTGCCACGGCCGATTTTTTCGGCGGTCATCTGCTGGTTGGTCAGCGGAGTACTGCTGATTTCCCACCAGCTCTCGATGGCTTCGTCATTACTGGCCTGAGTCGCCGGCATGCCGAAACGATTCCACCAGACGGTCGAGGTGCCCGGCGGGTAATAGTTGGGAATCCAGTAGTAATTCCATTGCAGCACCCGATCCAGCGCATGGGCGTAGTGCAGCATGTCGCTCTGGGTCGAGGCGCGGATCAGGCCGTTGATCAAGGTATCGACCGCTGGATTCTTTAGCACCATGTAGTTGTTGGCGCCGGGATCGTTGGCTGAAACCGAGCCGAAGTAGTTGAGCAGCTCACCGCCCGGTGACGTGGTGACCGGATAGCCGGTGACGATCATGTCGTAATCCCGGCTCATCAGGCGATTGACGTATTGCGAGGAGTCGATGCGACGAATGTTGAGGTCGATGCCGATCTGCTTCAACGAGCGTTTGTACGGCAGCAGCATGCGGTCGAGACCATTTTGGCTGACCAGAAAGGTGAAGCTCAATGGCTCACCCTGGGCGTTGACCAATTGGTCGCCATCGGGTTTCCAGCCAGCCTGCTCGAGTAGCTCCAGCGCCTGCAATTGCTTGTCGCGGATCAGCCCAGAGCCATCGGTTTTCGGCGCTTCGAAGACTTTGTTGAAAACTTCCTCGGGTACCTGTCCGCGCAGCGGTTCAAGGATGCTCAGCTCAGCCGCGTCGGGCAGTTCCCGGGCAGCAAGTTCGGAGTTGGAAAAGTAGCTCTGCTGGCGGATGTACATGTTGCGCATCATCTGCCGGTTGGTCCACTCGAAATCCCAGAGCATGGCTAGCGCCTGGCGTACGCGGCGATCCTGGAACAATGGCTTTTGCGTGTTGAACACAAAACCTTGGGCCGATTGTGGCGCCTCGGTCGCCAAGTGAGCTTTCTGCAAGCGGCCGTCGCTCAGCGCCGGGCTGTCGTAACCGATGGAATAGCCGGTGGCCGAGAACTCACGGTTGTAATCGTAGGCACCGCCGCGCAGCACCTGCCGGGCGACGTCGGTATCGCCGAAGTACTCGATGCTGAAATGGTCGAAGTTGTACAGGCCGCGACTGACAGGCAAATCCTTGCCCCACCAGTCGGGATTACGTTCGAAGGTGATGCTGCGCCCGGAGTCGACCTTGCCAACCCGGTAAGGGCCACTGCCGAGCGGCGGTTCATAGCCGCCACCGCCGGCGAAATCGCGGGTCTTCCACCAATGTTCGGGAAATACCGGCAGGGTGGCGATGTCCAGCGGCAAGGTGCGGTTCTCGTTGCTTTTGAAGTCGAAACGCACGGTCAGCGGCGCTTCCACTTCAACGCCTTTGACGTCGGCGAACTGGGTGCGATAACGCAGGCTGCCCTGAGTCATCAAAAGGTCGTAGGTGTAGCGCACGTCTTCGGCGGTGATCGGTTTGCCGTCAGCGAAGCGAGCCTTGGGATCGATGAAAAAACGCAGGGACAAGCCGTCGGCCGAGCGCTCCATCTGCCTGGCCACCAGCCCGTAGACGGTATAGGGCTCGTCCATCGAGCGCTGAGCCAGAGGCGAGTACAGCATGCCGTCGATCTGCGACACGCCGATGCCTTTGTCGATGTACGGCAGGATGTGATCGAAGTGACCGATTTCAACCGCCGAGCGGCGCATGGTGCCGCCCTTGGGCGCTTGCGGATTGGTGTAGTCGAAGTGACTGAATCCGGCCGGGTATTTGGCCGGTTCGCCATAGACAGTCAACGCATGTTGCGGTGCGGCGTTCACACCAGCGGCACTCAGCAGCAGGGCCACGGCAGTGAACATCAATGTGGGGAAAACCAGTCGCATTGTCAGCCTTAAAGCCGGGTGATCGATAAGCGCAAGTTGTACGCCAGCGGCGCGCCAGTCGCCAGCCGTATCATGTAACCGAAACACAACGGCCCACCAAAAGGCGGGCCGTTGCACAGCAAACCGGACGAGGGATCAGTCCTGGCGGCTGGTGACTTCAAGCAGGTGATAACCGAACTGGGTCTTCACCGGGCCTTGCACGACGTTGATCGGCGCGCTGAAAACCACGGTATCGAATTCCTTGACCATCTGGCCAGGACCGAACGAACCCAGATCACCGCCCTGACGGCTAGATGGGCAAGTCGAGTTGGCTTTGGCGACTTCGGCGAAATCAGCACCGCCTTCGATCTGGGCCTTGAGTTCGTTGCACTTGTCTTCGCTGGAAACCAGGATGTGGCGGGCAGTGGCTTTAGCCATGGGGAAAATCTCCGATCTATTTCAGTAAAAATGTGGAGCCTACCGGATTCAGTGGGCGATTTCCCGGCAAAGTTCCAATAGATATGCTGGGTGTCGGTTTACAGGCCTGCTGCCTGCAAGCGCGTGGCGTGTTCAGTATAGAGGTCGATCGGGTCGGGGCTCAGTTGGCGAAAGCCATTTGTGCGTCGCAGGCTGTCGAGGTGATTGAGTGGATAGTCGGAACGGATCACGTTGCCCAGATGCGAACTGAAGCGGCCGACAAAGCCGTCGTTCTGCCCTTGGTCTGCGACAAAGTGGCCAGAAAGTGCGCGGCACAAGTTCTGCACCGGATCGAGGCTCGCAATCAAATCATCTTGCAGCGTGCCACTCCATGAATAGTAGTGAACACCATTCACCTGCTCGGCCCCTTGTCCGCCCCAGACAGACGGCAGGCCTTGAGGGTATTTCCGGTTAAACAGGCCTACACCTTCGGTCGTAAGGGCATTGAGCGCCGCGACAGCACTTTGTGGCAGAGCCGACTGGCCACTGAGCAGGGACAGAAAATGCGCAAAGTGTGTAGCGAGATCTTGTGCGACATGCTCCGCGAGACGTCCTGGAATCAGTGCTTTGCGCAATGAGTCCGCCAGTTCCGAACCGTGGTTGGGGCCACTGACCGAGGTCACCGAAGCGACCTGGTCTGGCGCAAGTGCGGCTGCATAACGAGAAGCCAAAGCGCCTTGGCTGTGCCCGATCAGGTTGACCCGTGTAGCACCTGTCCCTTGCAGTACCCGTTGGATTTGAGTCAATAACTGTTGTCCGCGGACTTCATTGTCATGGGTGGCGGACAGCTGCGGGACAAACACCTGCGCGCCTGCATCCCTGAGCGCTTGCTTGACATCATGGAAGAGTTCGAAACGGCCGATTCGGTCAAATCCGAACAGGCCATGGACCAACAGGATCGGGTGGCGGGTTGTTGCATTCCGTTGCATGTTTCTACCTCTTTTGCAGAACTTCATCGGTGATTTCGGTGTGCCACTGTAAAACACCCCGATAGGCAGACGATGTCTGAAGATGCCCTGATATCGAGGGGAAATTGGACTAAATTACGTACGATTTTTCGGCGGTGTTTGAGGGGACTGTCGGAATATTCAGCAATCTTTAACGCTGTTGTGGCGTATTCATTGGCGGAGGCCTACGTGCTCCGGTGCGTTTGCCCGTCGCATGCAAGGCATTGAGCTGACAGCGCTTGCCTGAAGGGTGGTGTTCAATGGATGTCGTTCGACGCCGCCTTCAATGGGCGGTGTTTATCCAAGGAATGGAGGCACGAATGACAATGCACGAAGCTAATAGCGACTCTTCTGTGAAGCTGGCAGCGGATGGGATCAATGTACTCAGCGAGGTTGGTGAGAACGCTAACCTGAGTTTCAAGATGGAAAGTGGGAACCTTGAGTTCAGCTATCGGGCCACTCGACTTGCGGTCACACCGAGCGTCTTGCAGTTGCCTGCTCCAATGACCGAAGTGCTTGAGGGCGGCATGCTTGATCCCAATCTGAGTAAAGCGTTTGTCAAAGTTGCGCCTTATCCGAACATGGCGTGCGGTGACAAACTGGTCTTGAGTTGGCGCGGCATTGATGACGAAGGGATGACTCATGAATATGAGACTGCCCGGCATATCAGTGAGGGGCGGGTAGGCGAAGAAATTGTGTTCGTTATAAAGGCAGCTCAGATCGCGGTGCTGGAGCGGGGTTCGGTAGAAATTTACTGGACTCTCCACAGCGTTGCGTTGCTCGAGCCGCTGGAATCCAGTCGACTGCAATTGGATGTA
Source organism: Pseudomonas sp. McL0111 (assembly GCF_052567255.1). NCBI lineage: Bacteria > Pseudomonadati > Pseudomonadota > Gammaproteobacteria > Pseudomonadales > Pseudomonadaceae > Pseudomonas > Pseudomonas sp. McL0111. The sequence goes on from NZ_CP199585.1 coordinate 4,525,965, forward strand.
GGTGATCCAGAGTCTTATCTGCTCGCGCCGATTGTCGACGAGGCGCTGGGCGAGACGCTTGATCCGGAGCGCGTGCCTGAAGGCACCAGTTTAACCCTGCAACCCTATGCCCGAATGGCCCCGGCTGATCGAGTCGTACTGACATGGAAAAGCGCATCGGGGCAGTTAGCCTTCAGTGATGTATTGGTCGTCGAGCCTTTTGTTGTTGGCCAGGCATTTTCTTTCTGGATTACCGGAGATTGCATTGCTGAACATGCCGGGGAAAAGATCGAGGTCAGCTATCGGGTGGAATCGATCGATGGCAAAGCAAGGTACTCGGCTTCAACGCGGATGTTGTTGGCACCGCTGGTTCGCGGCGAGCTTGCTGATCCAGTGGTGCTGGAAGCGCCAGACGGCGAGCTGGAAGCGGCGGACTCGGTGGACGGCGTCACAGTGGTAATTGGCAATGCTCATGCGGTGGAGGGTGAACTGGTTTATCTAAGATGCGACGGCGAGTATTTCAATCATCGCGATGATCGGGATATCACCCGGGAAAACGCCGGGCAGCCCCTGGTATTTATCGTGCCTCACCGATTCTGGCGAGAACACCGGGAAACGATAGTGAAGGTTTCTTACACGGTGGAGCGGCTGGACGATGTCAGCCAAGCCTCCGGCGAAACGCGGATACGTGTGCGGGCGTAGGTTTGAATAGACGGGCGAACAAGTGATTCAGCCTTTCCGGGCCCGGAAAGGCTGTTTCGTAATCAAGCTCAGCGTTGCAACCGGAGACGAGCAGCAGCGTTCAGCAGCAAATGCTCGGTATCGCTGAACCCCAAGCATCCGTCAGTCACCGACACGCCGTAACGCAGCGTTGGGCTGAGCGCTTGGCAGCCCTCGAACAGGTGGGATTCGAGCATCATGCCGATCAACGAGCGATCACCTTGCAGGCGCTGCTCAAGTACATCATTGAATACCGCAGGCTGACGCATTGGGTCCTTGCCACTGTTGGCATGGCTGCAATCAACCATGATCCGGCTCGGAATCTTCACACGGGCCAGGTCAGTGCGTATTTGGGCAACGCTGTTGCGATCGTAGTTCGGCCCTTGATGGCCACCGCGCAGTACCAAGTGAGTATCAGGGTTGCCTGGCGTCTGGATGATCGCCGGATGGCCCTGGCTGTCGACGCCGAAGTGCCGGTGCGGATGTGCGGCGGAGCGCATGGCGTCTACCGCAACCGTTACACCACCGTCGGTACCGTTTTTGAAGCCGACGGGCATGCTCAAACCGCTGGCCATTTCCCGGTGGATCTGTGATTCGGTGGTACGTGCGCCAATGGCAACCCAACTGAGCAAATCGTCGAAGTAACCGGCTGCCATCGGTTGCAGCAATTCAGTCGCGACGGGTAGGCCGAGACGGGTCATTTCAAGCATCAATTCACGGGACAGCGTCAGGCCAGCGGCCATGTCATCGCTGCCGTCCAGATGCGGGTCGTAGGCCAGGCCTTTCCAGCCGACGGTGGTACGGGGTTTTTCGACGTAGGCACGCATCACCAGCAGCATTTCGTCGCTGACATCATGGGCCAGTCGGGTGAGCTTTTCGGCGTATTCGATAGCGGATTGTGGGTCGTGAATCGAGCAAGGGCCGACGATAACCAACAGGCGTTGGTCTTCACCGTTCAAAATCGCGCGGACCGCTTGGCGGTGGGCGGTGATTTGCTGGGTGAGGGCATTGCTCAGGGGCAATTGTTGCTTGAGTTGCAACGAGCTGGGCAGACGCTGGGTCAGCGCTTCGTTGGCAGAATTCAGGATGGACAGCGGCAAAGCAGAGATGGACGAGTTCATATTCGGGCTTCCTGGGCTGGTGGCGGGTGCTTCCCGCTCACTCGGCCCTAGTGGGGTGTTCGACAATTGGCCGTATTGGCTACGTGTGTTTGCTTGCCACCTGTAGGTGACCGATCGGAGGCGGCAGGCTGTCCCGAGCGGAGGCTGGTAAATCGCCAAGCGGTAAAAAAGTCGTAACGGTAATAAGTGGCGTAGTTCATGTCGTGAATCCTCAAAGTGTCTGGTGTACTGCTAAAAAGGTTGGGGCCAGAAAAAACAAAACCCCCGGTCGGGAGGCCGACCGGGGGTTGAGAATTCTCTGGTAGGCGACCCGTTTGTATGGGCGCCGTTTGGGTATCAGGCGCGCCAGTGGCTAAACCAATACCCAAAATAAAAGTTTACTGGAACGCTGAGTTCATTTGCCCGGGCAGCCGCAACCGAGCGCGGGGCGCTGGCGGTAAGAAGCTGTGAAAGGGCGTTGAACATGCTGTTTCTCCAATGAATGCGCCGAGCTTACTAGAGGCGGGTACGCGTCAGCAATCACAAAATGCTATCGATTGTGCGGGGAGTTGGCTATTGCTTGAGTTCATCTACGATGTGCCTCAATCTGCGTTTTGCCCGATTTCCCAAGGAAGAACCATGTCATCGCTGACAATCGCTGCCGCTCAATCGATTTCCGTCGCAGGCGATCTAGCCACCAATATCAAACATCATTTGCTTTTTATCCAAGTGGCGGCGGAGCAGGGCGTCGAGTTGTTGGTATTTCCTGAACTGTCACTGACCGGTTATGAAGGCGAAACGGCGGCGAATCTGGCGATTGATCCAGAAGACGCGGTTTTGCAGCCGTTAAGGGATCTTGTTCGAGAACTCGGTATCACGGCCGTCGTTGGTATGCCGATCCGTCTCAAGGACACCCCGGCAGTATTGATTGGTGCATTGGTCTTGCACCCGGATGGCACGTTAGGCATCTATAGCAAGCAGCATCTGCATGCGGGCGAAGAGCTTGTATTTACCCAAGGCCATGGCGGGTCGATGCTGAACATTGGCGATGACACCGTGGCGCTGGCCGTTTGTGCCGATTTCACTCACGCCAGCCATGCCGCTACTGCTGCGCAATCAGGCGCGAATCTATACGCAGCAGGCGTCCTGATCAGCGAGAACGGTTACGCAACGGACACTGGCTTGCTGCAGGGATATGCGCGTGAGCATTCGATGGCGGTGCTGCTGGCCAATCATGGTGGAACCACGGGTGGCTGGGTTTCTGCGGGGCGCAGCGCAATATGGGCGCCTGACGGAGCGCTAATCGCCGCCGCGTCAGGCCCCGGTGATCGGTTGGTCATTGCTCAGCGCGATGACGGGGTGTGGCAAGGTCGAGTCGTCGAGGTATTGCCTGCCAGTATGAAACAGTTTCAGTTGCGCCCTGCAATGGCTGATGACTTGGCCTTTGCCCGCGATCTGACCTGCAGGAACATGTTGCCCTACTATATTAAGAACGACCTGCTATGGCAGGACGAAGCGTTCGATGTGGGTTGGGCCGGACGCGAAAACGCAATGATTGTGCAAGATGGCGCGCAAGTGGGTTTTTTCAGTCTGAGTCGCGATGCGCGAGCGCTGTACATCCGTGAATTGCAAATAGATGAGTCATTCCAGCGCATGGGGGCAGGTTCCTGGGCGATCGATCAGGTTGTTGCAATCGCCCGGAAGGAAGGGCGTCCGGCATTGCGGCTCACCGTGTTCGAAAATAATCCCGCCTGTGCTCTGTATGAGCGCAAAGGCCTGAATGTAGTGGGAAAGGACGAATTTTTTCTGAGAATGCAGCGGGATTTCAGTACAGGTGTGCTCTGAAACGCACGGCCTACAAGCCCTGCATGATGAATTGAAACTTTTTATATGTTGCTTGCCGCTAGGTCTGTCCGACTCTTTTTGCTAAGGTGTCCGGCATCCCAATAAGACCATTTCGCGAGGTGTCTGCTTGATTAGGGTGCTAGTGGTCGATGACCATGATCTCGTTCGCACGGGCATTACACGGATGTTGGCCGATATCGATGGCTTGCAGGTGGTTGGTCAGGCCGAGTCCGGGGAAGAATCCCTGATCAAGGCCCGGGAATTGAAGCCGGACGTAGTGCTGATGGACGTCAAGATGCCTGGCATCGGTGGCCTTGAAGCCACTCGCAAGCTATTGCGCAGTCATCCGGACATCAAAGTCGTTGCTGTAACGGTGTGCGAAGAAGATCCATTTCCTACACGTCTGTTGCAGGCTGGTGCCGCTGGCTATTTGACCAAGGGTGCAGGTTTGCCGGAGATGGTTCAGGCCATCAGGCTTGTATTTGCAGGGCAGCGTTACATCAGCCCGCAGATTGCCCAGCAACTGGCGATCAAGTCGTTCCAGCCGAGCAATGATTCGCCGTTTGACGCCTTGTCCGAACGCGAAATCCAGATCGCGTTGATGATCGTCGGTTGTCAGAAAGTGCAGATTATTTCTGACAAGCTCTGCCTGTCGCCGAAAACGGTCAACACCTACCGCTATCGGATTTTCGAGAAGCTTTCGATCAGCAGTGATGTCGAGTTGACGCTTTTGGCGGTTCGCCATGGCATGGTCGATGCCAGCCTCTGACCATGACTGAAACATTCGATTCCGGCGCCTTTCTTTCCACTGTCAGTGGGCGCCCGGGCGTTTATCGCATGTTCGACAGCGATGCGCGTCTGCTTTACGTCGGTAAGGCCAAGAACCTCAAGAAGCGTCTGGCCAGTTATTTCCGCAAGACCGGACTGGCGCCTAAAACCGCAGCGCTGGTGGGGCGTATCGCACAGGTCGAGACGACCATTACTGCCAACGAAACGGAAGCGCTGCTGCTTGAGCAGACTTTGATCAAGGAGTGGCGGCCGCCGTACAACATTCTGTTGCGCGACGATAAATCCTACCCCTATGTATTTCTTTCTGATGGCCAATTCCCAAGGCTGAGCATTCATCGCGGCGCCAAGAAAGCCAAAGGCAAGTATTTCGGCCCGTATCCAAGTGCCGGAGCGATACGTGAAAGCCTCAGTCTGCTGCAAAAGACCTTTTTCGTTCGCCAATGCGAAGACAGCTACTACAAGAATCGCACCCGGCCCTGTCTTCAATATCAGATCAAGCGTTGCAAGGCGCCTTGTGTCGGATTCGTCGAGCCTGAGGTCTACGCCGAGGACGTGCGCCATTCGGTGATGTTCCTGGAAGGGCGTAGTCATGCCCTGACCAACGAACTCTCCAGTGCGATGGAGGAAGCTGCGGTCAATCTTGAATTTGAGCGTGCCGCTGAACTGCGTGACCAGATCGCGCTGCTGCGCCGAGTCCAGGATCAGCAGAGCATGGAAGGCGGGACGGGGGATATCGATGTCATCGCGGCGTTCGTCAACCCGGGCGGTGCCTGCGTCCACTTGATCAGTGTGCGTGGCGGGCGAGTGCTGGGCAGCAAAAACTTCTTCCCGCAGGTCGGTATTGAAGAGGAAGTTGCCGAGGTCATGGCGGCGTTTCTCGGTCAGTATTTCATCAGCAGTCCGGAACGCGACCTGCCAAGCGAACTGATCGTCAACGTGGTGCCCGAAGACGCTGCCGCATTGATCGATGCCATTCACGAGCTGCGTGGTCGCGAGTTGACCATCAGCCACCGGGTGCGGGGCACTCGTGCACGATGGCAGCAGTTGGCCGTCACCAATGCCGAACAGGCATTGGGTGCGCGTCTCGCCAACCGTCAGCACACCGCTGCGCGTTTTGAAGCGCTGGCAGAGGTGCTGAACCTGGACGAGCCACCGCAGCGCCTCGAGTGCTATGACATCAGTCACTCCAGTGGCGAGGCGACTGTCGCGTCGTGCGTCGTGTTCGGCCCGGAAGGGGCAATCAAATCCGATTATCGTCGCTACAACATCGAAGGTGTCACGGCGGGCGATGACTACGCCGCCATGCACCAGGCTTTGACTCGTCGCTTCAGTAAATTGAAGGACGGCGAGGGTAAGCTGCCAGATATTCTTCTGGTGGACGGTGGCAAGGGGCAGTTGTCGATGGCCCGTGACGTGCTCAACGAATTGGCGGTACCGGACCTGATCCTGCTCGGTGTCGCTAAGGGCGCGACGCGCAAGGCCGGCTTTGAAACTTTGTATCTTAATGATGCTGCACACGAGTTCACCCTGCGTGGGGATTCGCCAGCATTGCATTTGATCCAGCAGATTCGTGACGAAGCTCACCGTTTTGCGATCACCGGACACCGTGCGCGACGTGGCAAAACCCGCCGCACATCGACGCTTGAAGGGATTGCAGGCGTAGGGCCAACCCGGCGTCGCGATTTGTTGAAACATTTTGGTGGATTGCAGGAGCTGTCTCGTGCAAGCATCGAAGAGATCGCCAAAGCACCGGGGATCAGTAAAAAGCTCGCTGAGTCGATTTATGCGAACCTGCATAGCGAGTAGAATGCCAACTCACCTCGTAGCCAGTTGTGCCGATGAATATCCCTAATCTGATTACCGTTCTACGCGTCCTGCTTATCCCGATCTTCATTTTGCTGTTCTATCTGCCTTACCAGTGGAGTTACATGGCTTCCGCCTCGGTTTTCGCCTTTGCGGCGGCGACGGACTGGCTGGATGGTTATCTGGCCCGTCGACTGGAGCAAAGCACGCCTTTCGGAGCCTTTCTCGATCCGGTCGCCGACAAGCTGATGGTGGCAGTGGCTTTGGTGCTGCTGGTGCAGGAACATGGCAACCTTTGGCTGACCCTTCCAGCCGCAGTTATCATCGGTCGCGAGATTGTGATCTCGGCACTCCGTGAGTGGATGGCCGAACTGGGTGCTCGCGCTCATGTTGCAGTCTCCAATCTTGGCAAGTGGAAAACCGCAGCGCAGATGCTTGCATTGGTGATCCTGCTGGGTAGTCCACGGGACTTCAGCCTCTGGGTCCTGCTGGGTTATGCCTTGTTGATGATCTCGGCTGGCCTGACGTTATGGTCGATGGTGCAATACCTGCGCGCTGCCTGGCCGCATCTGAAGACCGACGTTCAAAAGAAATAAAACTTTTTTGAATCAAGGGGTTGACGAGCCTTCTTAATTCTATAGAATGCGCATCACCAAGCGGGAATAGCTCAGTTGGTAGAGCACGACCTTGCCAAGGTCGGGGTCGCGAGTTCGAGTCTCGTTTCCCGCTCCAATTTGTACGCGGTTGTTGTTGTGCTACTGACAGCGATCGTTTTGAGGCCGAGTAGCAAAATGGTTATGCAGTGGATTGCAAATCCACCTACGCCGGTTCGATTCCGACCTCGGCCTCCACTATTAAAAGCCCCGTAGATCAGTGATCTACGGGGTTTTTTATTGCCTGCGAAAAAGTGGGGTGTTCCGCAAATTTTTGCAGATGCTCCTCCATTCGGCTGCTTAAGAACGGAAGATTTTTAGAGTTTGATCAATGCTGCTTCAAAATCCGTTGCCAGCTTTCGCATGGCCGTATCTCTGATCAATCAGGTCATCCCGACTATCCAAAAACCTGCTCTGCAGTCTCAAAATGAAGTCAAAGCAATTACTCGCAGGATCAACGGTGGTCTCGGTGGCGTGCCAGCTATCGCAAAATGAAGTTACACCACTGTGACCCACAAGATTACGAGCACGCTTTAAGTTCTTTCAGTTGGTTAGTCTTCACCGTTGCCAATCGCTGCATTTATACGAAAGTCTGCGCTTTGACATTTTTCACTCATGGATATTCATGGGTACGGACGTGCCCTGGAGTGGCATCCGCTTTAACAGCGGGATAATCGGATCAGGGGCGAGATTTCATATGGGCTATTAATTATGCTGTCGTTAAAGTATTAGTGGCCTTATCCAAGCCTTTGAAGCGCGCCATGCAGGCGACATCATTTGGATGTGAAATGATTTTTGAAGAAAATGCCGCCACTGCCGACATTAAAGATCTGGTGCTTACACTCGCCGACGAATTTTAAGACGCCTTCAGAGGATAAAGTGCCGTCGTTGTTAAGCTGCGAACAGCTGCGAGAGCTTCGTTTACTGTCGATTATTTTTTGCCAAGCGATGGGGCAGTGCTGTCACTAAAGCGGATACCTACGATCGCCTCCGCTGAGAAGGCGCATCCAGCGATGCTCTATTTTCGCCCTCTATTTAATTTGGTTTAAACATGATAATTCCACCAATAACCCAATCTGTTTGCCAGACTACTGAAGTTCAGCCAGTCATTTCGGGCAGCAGCCCGGACTTGCTCAATGGGTGCGAAGTGCTGGTTGCGCAGCAGCCACCACTTGAAGACGGTGAGCCGCCAGTAGGTGTGGTTATCCATGCGTATTATCCCGAAGTGCTACGAGACATCTTGGTTCGTTTGCTCAGGCTGCCCGAGCGACTGCATCTCTACGTAACCTGCGTGGCCGGACATGATGATGGGGTATGTGCTCAGCTAGAGGCCAGCGGATTGAGTTATTCGCTATACCGGGTATCTAACCACGGAAGGGACGTTCTGCCGTTTCTGAGGGTGCTGCCCTTTTTGCGTGCCGATAACATCCATACGCTGGTCAAGTTGCATACCAAGCGTTCGGTGCACCTGGGCGCGGAGAGCGACTGGGGCCTTGAACTTTTCGATGACCTGCTCAACCCGGTGCGTTTTCGCCGATCGCTAGAGCACCTTTGCGACCCGATGCTCGCTCCAATGCTGGGTACTCCGCGATACCAGCTGCCAGTTGCCAAGTACGTTAATAAAATCAACTACACGTTGCTTGTCACTTTGGCCGAGCGAGCGGGCATTGATCCACAGGGAATCGACGAGGCGGATTTTTTTGCTGGCACCATGTTCATGGCGCGCGTGGAAATGTTTGCGCCCCTGAAACGTATTCAGCTGGCGGAGAAAGATTTCGAAACTGAATGCGGTCAGCTCGACGGTACCTTGGCACACTCTTTAGCGCTTTTTTTCGGCGTGCTGGCCAATGTTGGCCGACAGCAGCGCAGTATTGACCTTTATCGGCGCTGGTTAGCTACTCGGCAACTGGCTGCTGTCGAGATTGAGGGGTTACCAGCGCGGCTAGCGAGCTGGACACGGCAGCCGGACGTGTTATTGGTGTTAACTGATACCACTGGCGACATCGGGTTGTTGCGTTCCAGCCTGAAAAGCATCGAGCGCCAGCTTTACGGGGCGGCGGCGATCGTGGTGCTCTCTAATGCCGAGCCAGTAGGGGTGACACCGGCGGCTAATCTTGTCTGGCTGCCGCTGGCTACATCCTGGCCGAGCCAGCTTAACGAGCTGTTGCAGGACATTGATGTTGACTGGTGTTATCTGCTGCGGGGCGGCGACGAACTTGATCCCCACGCACTGCTTTTACTGGCCGAAGGCATTGCCCTGAATCCCGGCGTCAGCGTTTGCTACAGCGATGAAGACTCACTGACCGCTACCGGCTGCCAAGACCCGGTATTCAAGCCAGATCTGAACCTGGATATGTTGCGCAGTTATCCGTATGTCGGCCGCGCACTGGCCTTCAGTCGCGAGTCCGCGTTGGCTGCAGAAGGCTTTGATCCCGCCTTCAGTGAACTGGCCCCCCATGACTTGCTTTATCGGCTGATTGAAACTCATGGACTGGGCACGGTTGGGCACCTTGCTGATGTGCTGGTGCACCAGACAATCAACTTCTCCCAGTGGCTCGGTGAGCCCCAGGTTATCGCGAACTCGGCGGCCATCGTCGAGGCGCACTTGCAGCGACTGGGCGTGGCTCATGAGCTGCAGGCCGGACCTTTGCCAATGGCTAACCGTGTGATCTACCAACACGCGGAACAGCCAATGGTCTCCATCCTTATTCCTACCAAGGACTGCCTGGCGATGCTGCTTCGCTGCATCGAAAGCATCATGGAGAAAACCAGCTATACAAATTACGAACTGATCATCGTTGATAACAACAGTGAAACCGCCGAGGCCCGGGATTGGTTCAACGGTATGGAGCACTTGAATAACCCCAAAGTACGCATCCTGCGTTACCCGCATCCTTTCAACTATGCGGCGATTAATAATTTTGCCGCCAGCCATGCCCGTGGTGAATACCTTGTACTGCTCAACAATGATACCGCGATCATTGATGGCGACTGGATTAGTGCGATGCTCCATCACGCCCAGCGGCCGGAAGTGGGGATAGTAGGCGCCAAGCTGTTATTCCTTGATGGCACTATTCAGCACGCAGGCGTGGTGCTGGGTTTGCGTGGCGTCGCAGACCACCCGTTTATCGGCGACTCAATGCAGTCCAACGGATATCTTCATCGCTTGCATCTTGATCAGAACTACAGCGCTGTAACCGCTGCCTGCCTGATGATTAGCACCGAGCTCTACCAGCAAGTGGGTGGAATGGACGAGGTCGGCCTGGCCATTTCCTATAACGACGTGGATCTGTGCCTGAAAGTCGGCCAGGCTGGGCGATTGATTGTCTGGACGCCGTACGCGGTGCTGGTTCATGAAGCCAGCGTGAGCCAGAACAAGGTCGACACGACCAAGCAAGAAGCCAAGCGCAAGCGGTTCAAGCGGGAACAGTCGGTGATGTACCAGCGTTGGCTTGCGCAAATCGCCAGCGACCCGGCCTACAACCGCAACCTGACCTTGGAGGGTAGCGGCTTCTCCTCCAAATACTACCGCGATACTGACTGGCACCCGTTCGCCAGTCGTGAGTTGCCTCATGTGTTGTGCCATCCCCTCGACTCTTTCGGCTGCGGACATTATCGGGTGCGTCAGCCCTTCGCTGCCCTGAAAGCCGCGAAACTGATCGGGGGGTGGGTGACCGACGAGGGACTTCAACCGACGGAACTGGAGCGCATGGCGCCGGATACGATCATTTTCCAGGAGCAATACGCAACGCCTGACCTGGAGTCTATGCAGGACGCCAAGTCGTTCTCCAATGCCTTCAAGGTTTACGAACTGGATGACTACATTCTTGACGTACCCGCCGGTAACTTAAATCTCGAATTACTTCCTAAAGACATCGCCAAACGCTTGAAGAAAGCCGTAGGGCTGTGCGATCGGCTGGTGGTATCGACTCAGCCGCTGGCCAATGCGCTGAAGGGTTTCAACGCTGACATCCGGGTGGTGGAAAACCGTCTGCCAAGCCATTGGTGGAGTGACCTGACCAGCCATCGCCAACAAGGCCGCAAGCCAAGGGTCGGCTGGGCAGGCGGCTCAAGTCACAGCGGCGACCTGCAAGTCATTGCCGAAGTGGTTCGCGAGCTGGCAGGGGAGGTTGAATGGGTGTTCATGGGTATGTGCCCACAGGCTCTTCGCCCCTATGTTCATGAGTTCCATAGGGGGGTGAAGATCGAAGATTACCCGGCAAAACTGGCTGGCTTGAACCTGGACCTGGCCTTGGCACCTCTGAAGGACAATTTTTTCAACATTTGCAAAAGCAATTTACGGTTGTTGGAATATGGCGCCTGTGGTTTCCCCGTGATTTGCTCAGACATCCTCTGTTACCGGGACGATTTCCCGGTGACGAGGGTCAAGAACAAATCGCAATACTGGATTGCCGCGATTCGCGAACACCTCGCCGAACCCGATGCCAGCGCCAAGGCCGGAGATGCTTTGCGCAATGTGGTACTCGATAACTGGGTGCTCAAGGACGAACATCTGTTGGCATGGCGAAACGCCTGGCTGCCGGATTGACCAAGAGGACCGCGCTACGCAACCCCGAAGCTTTCCTTTGGGGTTCTCGGTCCGGATGCCGTTAAAGATCAGTAGCCTACGAAACGTATTTGATGCTAACCTATTGATCTGCTTGAATTTATAGTGTGGTTTGCAAGTCCGCTGACGCCAGTTGGATTCAGACCTCGGCCTCCACTATAAACAAGCTCCGTAGATCCATGATTTACGGAGCTTTTTTATTTGCAGTGCGCTGCAAGATTTAGTCTTGAAATCAGCCATCGCAAACTTGCTTCACCGGGAACTGATGTATATATTTCCCCCTCTGCAACACAGCGCTACCGCCCGAATGGCGAAACTGGTAGACGCATGGGACTTAAAATCCCCCGCTCGTAAGGGCGTGCCGGTTCGATTCCGGCTTCGGGCACCATCTAAAATCAAGGGTTTGCGAGCGAAAGCTAATGCAAACCCTTGTTTGTTTCCGGGTCGCAATTTTGACACTGGTTCGCAACTCCAGGCCCGAGCGGACTCAATGTCCAGGCTTCCGGGCAATGATTCGATCAATCAAACCCTTCCATTGACCCGTGACTTCGATTCTCTGCCTTGCCTGCGTTTTTCCTTGCAGAACCCGGTTCAGGCCATAACGGTCCTAACTAGCCGGAGGTCGATCAGTGCGCCAACGAAGGTTGGGTAGCGACCGAGATGGTAAAGACCAAGACAAACAGCACGACAACTACCCAGAACATCACCATGACTGTCAGCATGACGACTTTAAGGCTCTGATATAGCTTGCGCAGCCAGTGGCCTTCGGGTCTTGCTTCTGAGCGAGTTCTGAGTACGCCTTTCAGATAGAAGCCAAGGAGGGCCAGGAGTGCACCAACGATCGCCAGCGCAGGCAGACCGGCTTCGGGGAAAATGCTTTCCCACCGATAAAATGACGATCGGCTCAGGAATATCACATAACAAATCAGGCTGCCGTATAAGAATGCTCTCCACCATTTACCGGCCAGCGCTCCGACCATCAGGCACATAATCACCATGACAGGATTCAGGAGAATATGGATCATCCACTCCAGTACGTTGGGGAAGTAGCCCGGGGAGTGGATGCTGCGCCACATGTGTTCCAACATTATTCTGGCTCCTGCCTTCTATGGCGTAAGTGCTGCTGCGGTGGTTCCGTGCCGTTGCACGGTATTGGCGTATTTTCGGGTTATTGGGTCGGGTGAGCAACGAGGTCGCGGCATTGGTCTGCTTTGCGCGCGATCATCGACATATAGGGCGAGGGTGGCAGCGTCACTTGCGTGGCTACCTGATATCAGAGAAGCTCGCGCCTCCGCGAGCCAAGCATCAAGTAAGATCGCGGTGCCATCGAGTTTTTAGGGAAGAATTGAATGACGTTCAGGGTGATGGTGGTCGGAGGCTACGGCAATTTCGGCAGTATTGTGTGCAAGCATTTGGTGATGATGCCAGGCATCGTTCTGCTGCTCTCTGGTCGAGACCCGGTAAAGCTGCAACACAAAGTCGATGAGCTGAGTTCCACATCAGGCGCAAACTGCGAAGGCTGGTGTGGCGATGCAATGGGAGCTGACTTCAAGACAGCTCTGAGTGCGATGAACATCAACCTGGTCATCCACACCGGCGGTCCGTTTCAGGGGCAATCGTACGCGGTTGCCGAAAACTGCATTGCCGCTGGTGTGAACTATTGCGACCTGTCGGATTGCCGCACCTTTGTTAACGGCGTGAGCGCACTCGATGCGCGGGCGAAACAGGCGGGAGTGGCGATTCTAAGCGGTTGCAGCTCGGTGCCGACGCTATCGTCGGCCATCATCGATCAGCATCGTCATCGCTTTTCGCGCATCGACTCCATCGAGCATGGCATTTCCTCTTCGGCGAAAATGCCGGGTCTATCGACCATTGAAGGCGTACTGGCTTACGCAGGCAAACCGATCAAACAGCTCAAGAATGGCCAAGTGCACGAAGTGTTGGGCTGGCAGGATCTGACCCTGCGCAAGATGCAAGATCTGGGCTCTCGCGTGCTGGCCAATGTCGATGTGCCGGACATGGATATTTTTGCCAGCCGCTATGGCGCCCAGACGCTAAGTTTCAAGGCGGGTGCTGGCCTCAAGCTTGGCGGCGTTGCCAATTACCTGCTTGCTCAGGCGCTGAGGACAGGACTGGTTAAAGATCACGTCCTGTGGGCCGGGAGACTGCATCGGCTGGGTATCTGGTTTGAGCGTTTCGGCGATGGTAAAAGTGCGATGTACATCGACATCAAAGGCCTCGGGATCGAAGGCAAACCATTGTCGATGACCGCTCAACTCACCGCGCTGAACGATAAAGGCCCGGAAATCCCGAGCTGCGCTGCGGTTGCCCTCGCGGAAAAAATGCTCAAAGGGTACTTGCCTGAACCTGGCGCGCGACCGTGCGTGGGTGAAATCAGCGTCAATGAGTACATGGCTGCGATCAACGATCCAGAGAACCTGAGCCTGTCCGTAGATTTTTCTGACGGGCAGCGCTGACATGCTCTATTTGAGCCTGAAATACATCCACATCATCGCGGCGATTTTCCTGTTCGGTTTCGGCATGGGCTCTTACCTGTATTTGATCGCCGCAAGTCGAACGGGCAATCCGCAAGTGATCGCGCATGTCGCCAAAATGGTCATTCGATTCGATACCTGGATCACCACGCCGGCAGGCTTCATTCAGATCCTGTCGGGTGGGCTGATGGTGAAAGTTGCCGATATGCCCATGACCACTGACTGGGTCATGACCTCATTGATCATCTATCTGTGTATAGGGACGATCTGGTTACCGGTGCTGAGACTGCAAACACGCTTGCATGCCTTGAGTTCGGCTGCGGCTGCAAGCGGGCAGGGGCTTGATGACGAGTACCGGTCTGTTTATCTGAAGTGGTTCTGGATGGGCGTTGTCGGGTTTTCCGGGATGTTTGTGATTGTACTGGTGATGGTGATGAAGATGACTCCGTGGCAGATGTTTCAGTTGCTGTTCTGAACTTGAGCCGTGAGTTGATCCGAGTCCTCTTCAGCGGGTTGATTGTCCCAAATCAGCCGAGGATCAAAACTCATCGCAGCAAGCATCGTAAACACCACCACTAACCCAAAAAACAGGATGCCCGGTCGCGGCTCGATATCCCCCAAGGTCTGGAATTTCACCAGCGCTGCGACCAGCGCGACCACCAGGACATCGAGCATCGACCAATAACCGATCAACTCGACGAAACGAAACAACTTCGAACGCTGCTTGCGTGCCCAGGCGCTGTCGCGTTGCACGGTGATCAGCAGTAGCGATAGGGCGACAAACTTGATCCCTGGCACCGCGATGCTGGCGATGAAGATGATCAGCGCGATGTCCCACGCACCGCCTTCCCAAAACTCCAGCACGCCACTCATGATCGTACTGTCGGCGCCGTTGCCGAGCATGGTGGTGTTCATCACCGGCAGCAGATTGGCTGGTACATAAAACGCCAGTGCGGCAAGCATGTAGGCCCAAGTGCGATTCAACGAGTTGGTTTTGCGTCGATGCAGCGGAGCGTCGCAGCGCGGACATTGGTGCGGCTCGTCGCTCATGTCACAGGCGAGTCCGCAGCTGTGGCATAGACACAGGTTGAGTTCGCTTGCAGTCGGCGGCCGGCTCATAGAATGTCCCAGAGATCACGAATGTCGCGGCCGGCGATCCGGATCATCATCAGGCTCAGCACCGCCAGCGCGAAGAGGCCAATACCCGGCAGCACATCGAGCAGCCCCGCCAGTTTGAAGACCGCCACCATCGCCCCCAGCAGACACACCTCCAACATGCTCCACGGACGCAGCGTTTCCAGCCAGCGCATACACAGTTTGAAGCCCGGAGCCCGGCGCGACGAGAGGGCGTAGCTCAATACCCAAATCAATAGAACCAGCTGGAACGCCGGGGCGATGATGATCGAGATCGCTGCGACCATGGCCATGAAGGTGATCGGTCCCTGACTCAACGCCAGCACCGAGTCCCACAGTGTCGCGCTGTTTTTCAGGCCTTGCATGCTGATGCTCATCACTGGATAGAAGTTGGCGAAGAGCCACAGCACCGCAGCAGTAAAACTCAGCGCCAGACGCTGTTCGACAGTCAAACCATTGAAGCGCTGAAGCACGCCGCCGCAACGCACGCAGAGGGTTTTCTGATGTTTGGCGAGCGGGACTTTTTCGTAAACGCAGTCGCAGTGCTCGCAGATAATCAAATGGTCGGGGCTTGGCATGGACGCGCTCGTCGAGCATCGATGGATATACAGATGCCTATGAATATAGGAGTGCACGGTCATTCGGCAAGTTTTCAGTGTTTCGCCCTGACCGCGGTTGCAACTGTGGCTTGCCGTGATGCTTGCAAAAGTCTCGAAAACGCCTGTTTGTCCACTGGCCGGCTCATCAGGTAACCCTGTACTTCCTGGCATTGATCCTCGCCGAGAATGCCCAGTTGCTCTTCGGTTTCCACGCCCTCGGCCGTGACTGTCAGCCCCAGCGCCTTGCCGAGCCCGATGATCGCCTGCACCACCGCGCGATCATTCTCGCCGCTGCCGATGGAGGCGATAAAGCGCTTGTCGATCTTGATCCCGTCAAAGGGATAGGCGCGCAGATAGCCCAGCGAAGAATAGCCAGTACCGAAGTCGTCCATGTTCAAGCGAACACCCAGCTCCTTTAGCGAGTTCATGCTTTTCAATGCGCCCTCGGTATCGTTGAGCATGACGTTTTCAGTGATTTCCAGTTCAAGTCGGCTGGCCGGAAACCGCGTGTTGACGAGGACTTCACGCACGTCTTCAACTACATCACTGCGGGTGAACTGGGCTGGAGACAAGTTGACCGACAACATCACGTCGTCTGGCCAGGTCAGCGCGGTTTCACACGCCTCGCGCAGTACCCATCGCCCCAGGGGTACGATCAGATCCGTTTGCTCCGCCAGCGGAATGAACAAGTCAGGACCCAGCAAGCCCTGCGTTGGATGCTGCCACCTGACCAGCGCTTCCACGGAAACGATTTCCTTGCCATCGACCTTGTAGCGCGGCTGGTAATGCAGCACCAGTTCATCACGGGTCATCGCGCGGCGCAGATCATCCTCAAGTTGCCGGCGAGTCTGAATCTGGTCGCTCATGTGCGGCTCGAAATAGCACCAGGTGTTCTTGCCATCCGACTTGGCCTGATACAGCGCAATGTCCGCACAACGAATCAGTTCGCTGGGCATGAATCCCTGGCGCCTGCTGAGGGCAATGCCGACGCTCGCACCGATGTGCAGAGCCTTGCCTTCATGCATCACGGGTTGATGCAGGCTGCCGATCAGGCGCGTACAGAATTTGTCGATCTCGTTGTGGCTGTCCATTCCGCTCAGCACCACTACAAACTCGTCGCCACCCAGCCTCGCGACCAGGTCGTGGTCGCGGGTACATTCGCGCAGACGTCCTGCGACCTCCTGCAAAACCGCGTCGCCGGCAGGATGACCTAGCGAGTCGTTGATCGGTTTGAAGTTGTCCAGATCAATCATCAACACTGACAGCGGCGAGGCGTGTTCTTTAAGCAGCAATGCGTCTTCGAGAAAACGCGCGAGTTTGTTGCGGTTGGGCAGGCCGGTCAGTGCGTCGTGCATCGACAGATGCTGGATTTGCGCGTGAGCGGCCACTTCATCGGTGATATCGCTGGCCGTGCCGCGATAACCGACCACGATGTCCTTGTCGATAATCGGTCTCGCGGAGACCCGGCAATAACGCGTCTGCCCGGTATGGTCGCGATAGGTGCAGCGCAGGTCGCTGGCATTGGCGTCTTCGGTCATCTTGCCGAGCCACAGCGAAAGCGGTGTCGTATCGCAAGACAACAATTGCTCAAGATTGCGCCCCAGCCATTGCTCGGCAGAAAAACCGGTGACCGCGCTGAAGCGGCCGGACAGGTAAGTGATGTTCTGTTGCTTGTCGATTTCCCATATCCAGTCGGAAGCCGCTTCCGCAACCGCCCGAAAGCGTTCTTCGCTGGCTTCAAGCGCCTGATTGGCGGCCTCGAGTGCCTGATTGGTCGACTGCATGGCCGAAAAGCTGCGGTCGACATATCGGGAAGAGCGCAGCGCGTGGCGAAAGAAATAGGCCGTCAGCAACATCAGCACCACCATCGTTGCACTCAGGGTGGGCAGTAATGACCAGAGCAACTGGCGTCCCGGACGCTCAAGATCCGCTATGAGGCTGTATCCGGTGCTGTCCAGCGGGACGCGAGGTTGTTTTTCGTCGATGGTTTCGTCCGGTGCAAGGTTTAGATTGTCCAGGCCATAGGCGCTGCCCAGTGCGCGCAACTTCGTCGGAGTCAACTTATCGACGAATACCAGAACCGAAGTTGTCTTCGAATCGGCTATCGGTCGCTCGTCGTTGGGCAGAATCGCCGAAGCGGTGATCAGCGCGGGCCATCCTTCGAACAACGAGTAGGTACTGATTGGCTTGGTGATATCCGCCTGGTTTTGTACCTGATCCAACAACGAGGACGCCGAAGTTTGAACAAACGCAGAAATATCGGATTGGACCAGTTGTCCCCTGATCATCGCGTATTTCGTCCGCTGATGGTCGAGCACAAACACGCCGTCATAACCGTCGCTGGTAAACAGCGTTTTTCCCATGTTCTGGTCGGTGTAGGCCCACGTCGTATCGACCGGACCGCTCAGGCGTTCGAACGCGGTCGTCCAGTCGGCATAGCTGGTGATGTAGTTTTTGGAGGCGGTAATGCGGTTTTCCAGAGCGCGAGCCGAATAGAACTGGTTCTCGCGGACATCTTCCGAATCCAGATGGCTGGCAATGGTCAGCAAGGCAACAACTGCTGCTGTGACACCGGCAATAAACAGCAGGCCGACTGCAAAAGCCAGGCGTCTGGTAACGGCACTTTGCCTAGGGGAGGAAACGCGAGCGGTAAGAGCGGAAGCATCCATTGTCTCTGCCTTTAACGAGTACCCAACGTTTAGAAGATAGCATCCGCGTAGCGTTCAAACCGATTGAGCATTCTGAGGCATAGCCTCGCAGTCGTAGCAGCGCTTCACCGAGGCTGGCCACGTTGCCAGTGCAATCAACTTGCGGTCAGCTAAGTGCCTCCACCTACACCGTCGACGGCTGCGGCGTAGCGATCTGTCGCTTCAGTGACAAGTTGCTTGCGCTCGTCTCGGTCAATGAATCCCTGCGTCAGATACTCATCCGCCAGCCGCAGTAACTCTTCGTACTGTTCTTCGGCGTTCATCCGGATTTCAGGATGTTCCAGAAGCTTGTGCCAGGTTTCCAGCGCTTGCAGTTTTCGATCTTCATACATTGGCAGCGATTCCACGAATTGTGATCGGTAGAAAACCTGTGTAGCGCCGATGTTCAGCCAATCCGACGCGTGGCAGCCATCATTCACCGCTTCGGTTGCCGATCTTTATCAGCCGGTCCGGGCTCGACTCTGGCGCCGTCCTGGCGGTCGTCATCCTCGCGACTGACCCGTTGATCATCGGTCAGTCCGGGTTCGCCTTCCTGAATATGCAGCTGGTTTTCTGGCTGATCGGTGGTGTGTTCGGTCTGGTCAGTTGTGTGGGGCGTTTTCATGCGTTCACCTCTTTGGGGTTGTCTCGTAATCTCTGGCTTTCAGCCTTGGCCGTGAACGAGCTGCAGGTCATGGATAATGCAGACCGAAGCATCACTCGCCAGCGTATCGGCGCTGTAATCGATCTGGTTGTAAACGCCGCCATGGAAGTCGAAATTCTGCGCGGCCCAGTTGTTGTCCAGTTGCGCGGGTGGTGTCGAGGTGGTCAAGCCATTGTTGGTGATGGTTATCACCACTCGACCAGTGCCGGTGACATTGATTTCAATGTCTATCGGGGTGTTCAGGCCGACGTTGCCGATGATGGTGCTGCTGACCGGCTCGGTCTGATTGAAGCTGGCGCGAAATCCCCAAGTGATCTTGTTCTTGTTCCAGAACACCTTGATCGCGGGACTGTCGTCGTCCTTGACGTGCATCTGCGCAATCACCACTTTCTGCGCCGAGTTGACCTGCGTCAGGGTCATGCGCTGCCGGTTCACATGCAACGCGGCACTGGCCAGGCTCCAGTAGATTGGCTCCTTCCACTCGCAACGGGTGCGGTGGGTGCTTTTGCTCGACGCGCCGAGCGTGGGCGCGCTGAAACGGATCGAACCATCCGGCAGGCGGCTGACAAATTCCGGTATTCGCACCAGCGCATCATTGCCCATTAATTCCAAAGCGATGGGGTTGGTGGTTGAAACCGGGACAGGAGTGGTAATCATCAAGCGACTGATATCAACAGGCATAAAGACCTCCATCTGTTCACGTCTGCGAGGTGCACCGGCACCTTGAGCCTAACTTGGCTGACGCCATCGAGAAGAAGTCGTTCCGGCGGATTTGCCGAATGGTCTGGAGGATGTTATCGCTTGCGCTCGGTCTCTACCGGTTGCAAACAACCTGTCTTGTCGATGTGATACCGCTGTAGATCGCGTGCCAGAATCAGCCGTCCGCTGTAATGCGTGGCGGCTTCTTCTCGCACATCTTCAATCGAAGGGCTGCGCTCGGGATGTGGCTGATAACGAGCGCTGAAGTGGGTCAGTACCAGATTGGGCAGGCCCACCGACTCGGCGAACCGCGCCACTGCGGCAGCGCTGCTGTGGCCGTAACTGGCGCGGGCGCGATCGATGGCGGACTGAATGAAAGTCGCTTCATGCACCAGCACATCCGCTGAGCCTGCAACGTCGGCCAACAGTTGCGGAGCGTCATTGTCACCGCAGACTATGATCCGGCGAGCGGGGCGCGAGGGGCACTGATAATGTTCGGCGCAAAACCGCCGCCCCGCATGGTCGACGTCCCGCCCATGCGCCAGTTCGCCCCAGATCGGACCGCGCGGCACTTCGTCGGCCTCGAGGCGTTGCAGGTCGAGGCGCGGTTCAGGATTGATCTCATCAAAAACGTAGCCATGACAAGGAACGCGATGCGACAGGGCCACCGTTTCGACTTTCACGTTGCCATTGCGCCACTCCTTCAGAGTATCGACGTCGTGCAAATGAAGCTCGAATGGCAGGAAAGACTGGGTGGCCGCCAGACTGAGCAGCAACCATGGATGCAATGCGCCCGGAAGAATGATTTCCAGCGGTTTGGTGCGCCCGCACATTCCCGCACTGGCCAGTAAACCGGGCAAGCCAAAGCAGTGGTCACCATGCACATGGGTGATGAAAATCGCTCGCAGCTCAGCGAGCGACAATGGCGTACGCAGCAATTGATGCTGGGTCGCCTCACCGCAATCCACCAGATACCAGCCCCGACCCGATGATTCGATCAGGGCAGTGGCGCTGACATTGCGATTGCGGGTGGGCACTCCGGCCGAGGTGCCGAGAAATAACAGATCCATGATTGATCCTCCGTTCCGAGCCATCTTACTGCGCTTGCTCGGCAGGGCTTCCCTGGTTTCGTCGCCGGAACACAGCAAACCGATAGAGAAAACGCTGACAGCAAAAGATTCCGGGGTTCTGACGTGTTGCGTATCGATTAACCGCTCGTCACTAATTGGCCCGAAATATTGGAACGCAGGCTCCTTGTGCTCACACAGATAAGTCTGAGCAGACGAAATTTTCCTTCGTCCGGCCAATGGGAGAACAACATGAAAGCAATCGTCTATAACGGCCCGCGGGATGTCAGCGTGCAGAACGTCGCGGATGCAAAAATCGAGAAGCCAACCGACGTTCTGGTGCGTATTACCACTACCAATATCTGCGGTTCCGACCTGCATATGTACGAGGGCAGGACCTCGTTTGAGCAAGGACGCGTGTTCGGACATGAGAATCTGGGCGAGGTGATCGAAGTCGGCGGCGCCGTCGAGCGCGTCAAGGTCGGCGACCGTGTGTGCTTGCCGTTCAATATTGGCTGCGGCTTCTGCGAGAACTGCGAAAAAGGCCTTACCGGTTTCTGTCTGACCGCCAACCCGGGCAGCGCCGGGGCGGCTTATGGTTTCGCCGAGATGGGCCCTTATCAGGGCGGCCAGGCTGAGTTGTTACGAGTGCCTTACGCCGACTTCAATTGCCTGGTGTTGCCGGAAGACGCACAGGAGCGTGAAGAAGATTATGTGATGCTCTCCGACATCTTTCCCACCGGCTGGCACGCCACCGAACTCGCTGGATTACTGCCCGGTGAAAGCATTGCGATCTATGGTGCGGGACCGGTCGGTTTGATGGCAGCCCACTCGGCGATGATCAAGGGCGCGTCGCAGGTTTTTGTCGTCGACGATCATCCAGATCGGTTGAAACTGGCTGCACAACTGGGTGCCACGCCAATCAACTCGGTGGAAAAGGAGGCGGTCGATCAGATCCTCAATCTAACCCACGGCAAAGGCACGGATCGCGGTTGCGAGTGTGTGGGTTATCAATGCTGTGACCGACATGGTCACGAAGCCAATCACTTGACCATGAACAACCTCGTCGCCTCGACCAAAGCCACCGGTGGTATTGGGGTAGTTGGCGTGTTTGTTCCGCAAGATCCAAAGGCGCAAAACGAGTTGGCGAAGCAGGGCAAGATGGCCTTCGACTTCGGCGCGTTCTGGTTCAAGGGCCAGCAGATCCGCACCGGTCAGGCCAACGTCAAGGCCTACAACCGACGTCTCGGCGAGTTGATCCATCACGGTCGCGCCAAGCCTTCGCAGATCATCTCTCACCGTCTGACCCTCGACGAGGGCCCTGACGCCTACAAACATTTCGATGCCCGCGAAAATGGCTGGACCAAGGTCGTGCTCAAGCCGGGCGGTTGATGGCCAGAACTTGCAGGTATTCCGTGATTGGTGCACGCACGTCGGCAACCTCGAAGTTGTGGAGGGGTTGCCAGTTCAACTGGCTCAGGACGTTTTTGCCCAGCCGGGGACCCTTCGGGTGTTCAAGCGTATCTCGATCAATCCAAGGGATCTGATCGACGAAAACGCTCATGCCAAGGTTCGATTCGTTTCCAGCGGTTACGTCGGACGCTGGTTAAAAAGATGGAATTTGCGCCAATCCCCGAGCTCTTTTGATCATGACGCCGTAGTTGCGGCCAACTTGAGGTAGACGTCATGACACTGATTGAATCCCCGGTTGGAGCCGATGTCCCGCTATCGATCGCGGCTGACAGCCCGAATCGCCAACTGTATGAAAAACTGCTCAAGGACGTGCCGGACGCTAACGTTGCGGGCCGGCGCTTCCTGCGGCGACAACTGGCTCGCGCTGCCGATCTGCCAAACGAATTGCCCACCGATGCCGAGCAAGTGCTGCAATGGTCGCAAACCCGTTGTGCGGCGGTTGCACGCGAATATGCGGAGTATCTGGCGTCCCGGCAGCAAGGTGCGCCGCGACGTTACTTCCATGACAAATCCCATGCGCTGTACTTTTTGCAGCATGTCGCACCGACCAAGGAGGTCGATGGCGCCTGGTTGGCAGGTGTCTTGAAGCATTGGCGGGATGTTCGCTTCGACGGGTTGATCGATACGTATCTCGAAGAGTTGGGCGACGGCGTAGCGCGGCAGAATCACGTAGTGATCTACCGAAAATTGCTCTCGGAGAACGCCTGTGACGATCCGCGCGACCTGAGTGACGAGCACTTTCTGCAAGGCGCCGTGCAACTGGCGCTGGGCCATTGCAGCGACGAGTTTTTACCGGAGGTTATCGGCTACAACCTCGGCTACGAGCAATTGCCGCTGCACTTGCTGATCAGTGCCTATGAACTTGGCGAGTTGGGCATTGACCCGCATTACTTTCGACTGCACGTGACCATCGATAACGCCAGTACCGGGCATGCCCGCAAAGCCGTGCAATCGTTGCTCGACTTAATGCCGGTCGGCGAAGGGCGCGATGAGTTCTATCGGCGCGTGACGTTGGGTTATCGCCTGAATGATCTGGGAATCGGCTCAACGGAAGTCATTCAAGACTTCGATCTGCATCGTGAAGTGGTGTCGATGCTTGAGCGCAAAGCGCTGTTCGGGCAGCACATGCATTCCGATTATTGCCGCGTCGAAAACCGCACCATCAATCAATGGCTGTCGACGCCGGGCCAGATGAGCGGCTTCCTGGCCGCGCTTGAGCGCAAGGGCTGGATCAAGCGCGGTGCGGCGCCCGAGGAAAGTCGATTCTGGAAGCTGATCGAGGGCAGTGACGCGGCGATGTTCGGTGTGTTCAGTGGCTATGAAAAACAACTGTTGAGCGACTGGATTGCCGATGGTTCGCAAGACTCGCAGCGTTATCCGCGTGCGCCGCGCAAGCAGGCTCAGGATGAACAAGACGAGGCAGCCGATCCGGAAATCGACATCTTGAAGCTGCGCCTCGCAGACCTGACTCCGGCTGATCAACTGCTCGCGCTGATCCCATGGCTTTCGCCGCGGTGCCACTGGCGTCCGGCCGGGCTTTACGCCACCCGACGCTTCATTCAGTTGCGTGCGCAATTGCGTTGAAACAAGGAGAACCCATGTCTGCACAAGAAACAGTCGATCGAGGGTTGCTGGAGCTTGGCCAGCGCCTGCAAAGCAACGGGTATCGATTTATTACCCCGACGCCGCTGACGCATCAGCGAGTTTATCAACGCTTTGCCACGCCATTGGCCAAGGATAAGCGTGATGTTTTCGGCTGGTCGATGCCGTTCGATAACGAGTTGTTTTCGGCTGATGAAATGCGTGCCCTGGAGCAGGCCGGAATTATCGAACAAAGTGGTTCGTTGTGGCGCAGTACGGTGCGCTGGTCGTCGCTGGGCGATCTGTTGTTTGCGCATTCGGCGTATCCAACCACGCAAAGCGATTCGGTGTTTTTTGGCCCGGACACCTATCGATTCGCCTTGGTGATCGAGGATTGTCTGCAACAGCGTTTCGAACCAATCCGGCGCGCGGCGGATATCGGCTGCGGCGCTGGCGTCGGCGCGGTGCTGATCGCCCGAGCGCGGCACGAGGCGGAGGTAGTTGCAGTCGATATCAACCCACAGGCGCTGCGCCTGACGGCGGTCAATGCCGAGTTGGCGGGTGTCAGCAATGTGACGGCGTATCACAGTGATTTGCTGGCAAGTGTTGAAGGGGATTTTGACCTGATCGTCGCCAATCCGCCGTATATGAATGATCAACATCAACGGGCCTATCGCCATGGCGGCGGAGCGCTGGGCGAGGCGTTGTCGGTGCGGATCGTCCGCGAATCATTGTCTCGCTTGACCATCGGCGGGACGTTGCTGCTGTATACAGGTGTGGCGATGCTTGCGGGGCATGACCCGTTTGCCAAGGCGATTGAGCCATTGTTATCCGGCGAGCAGTTCGGCTGCACCTATCGCGAACTCGATCCGGATGTGTTCGGCGAAGAACTGCTTGAGCCCGGGTATGAACTGGTTGAGCGAATCGCGGTAGTTGCGCTTAGGGTGACACGCTTCAAATAACGGCACTCTGCGGCTGAGTATCCAGCCATCTACAGTCGTGAAAAGGGCCGAAAAATCGGCCCTTTATGCATATTTGACTTCAGCTTCAGACAAACGCTTGTCCGGCAAAGCCTCTCGGCAGACGTTGACGGCCGGCGAGGGCGGTCAACCGCTCAGTCCACTCCGAGCGCCAGTTGGAGGCACCATGAACGGCTTGAGTACGACGGGATGCGCGGCGCGCGGCGTTACGTTGATCTTTTCGCGCATTCTTGTAGGCGTCGGTGTTGCGGCAGCTGCGGCATTTCACTCGGTTGAGTTCATTGCTCGAAGTAAGATTGCTGCCCTTGTGACCACAGGCCAGATGACCCGCTACCTTGAAATGGATAACCATGAAAAGTCTCCTTGGTGACGTGCATAAGTAGTGACCGCACGCGACCAAGGACGTTCGTTTCATCGGGCAAATTGCACACCTGGAAGCTCTTGCTTATCGGTTCAGGCTTATCTGAATCGAGGCAGCGGCCGGTCAACCGGTTTGAGCGCAGACAGCGTGCTGCGAATCTGCGGCGTGTCTTTTTCGATGTCGTTGAGGCGATCACGAATGCGCAGGGCAGTCGGGTGTCCGCCTTGATGATCGACCCAGTCGGCGATTTCCTTACAGGCGGCAGCGAGGCGCACCTGACGAACATCAAGCAGGGTGAGGAGGGTGGTGATGGACTCTTTCTCGGACATGGAACACCTCCGTTAAGAGAAACCGTTTTGGGGCAGCAAAAAGCCCGCAAGGGTGCGAGCTATCTGCCGTTGGGGCGCTGATCCTTCAGCTGATTTGAGTATAGACCCGCCCATAAATATCAGCGGCCGGAATACTCTCGAACAGTTGGCGGCGAGCTGACCTCGTTGAGGCGCCGGCACTCACGTTTTGCGTCCTCTTCAAGATCATAGCCATCGCCAATGAATCCGCCGGTGCGGGTATCGTTGATGCGATACCAACTGCTGGCTTCGGCCGGCTCGTGGAGGGTTTCTCCTTCCCGTCGACCATGAATGACGATCTTGTTGCAGCGCTTCACGACGAAAATGTCTTCCATGGCTTCACCGCGGCGGGTTCGTATCCACTCAACTATAGAAGACCTGACGAATCGTGCAAAAAATAGCCAGGTCAGTTCGTCGGTTGCAGAAGCCATTCTCCGTACTGCCAACTCAAGTGATGAGTCGGGTTCAGCGCCTGAAGAAAGTGCGGGTCGTGGGAAACCGCAACGATCGCCCCTGGAAACGTCTGCAATGCTTGTTCGAATGCTTCTACAGAGGCCAGATCCAGATGATTGGTCGGCTCGTCGAGCAGCAGCAGTTGCGCTGGCGTTTTGCGCCATAACGCCACCGCCAGTGCGGCTTTCAGGCGTTCACCGCCGCTGAGTGAGGCGCTGGGGCGGGTGACTCGTCGGGCGTCCAGTTGCAGGTGCGCCAACTGACTGCGCAGTTCGCTTTCGCTCAATGGGCTATCCAGTGCCTGCAACTGTTCAACAACGCTGATGTGATCATCCAGCAGCGTCAGATGTTGGTCGAGGAACGCTATGGGCACATGGGTAATGCATTCTCCGCTGGCAGGTTTGAGTTCAGCGGCGAGCATCTTTAGCAAGGTCGATTTTCCGCAGCCATTCGGCCCGCTGACTGCGATGCGCACGGGGCCAGTGAGCGTGAGTGTGAGCGGGCTCGAATGAACCCACGGCAAACGTGCTTCGAGCAACGTAAAGACCTGGCGCGATGCAGGGATGACACTGCCGGGCAAATTCATCAGCACGACTTGCTCAGGCAGGACCTTGGCGTAAGCCTCGCGCACTTGGGCATCGAGTTCGGATTTACGTTTCTGCTGGTCATAACGCACGTTGCCCATGACTTCCCTGGCTGCGCCTTTCATGCTCGCTCGTTCGATTCTGGAAACGTTGGCCGTTTCGGCATTGCGCTTGGAGCGGGC
This sequence comes from Pseudomonas sp. McL0111, assembly GCF_052567255.1. NCBI lineage: Bacteria > Pseudomonadati > Pseudomonadota > Gammaproteobacteria > Pseudomonadales > Pseudomonadaceae > Pseudomonas > Pseudomonas sp. McL0111. The sequence goes on from NZ_CP199585.1 coordinate 4,552,727, forward strand.
GGCGTGGCGCTGGATGGTGTCGTGTTCGCGTTGCAAACGCTGCTGATCGCGCCGTCGCTCGGTTCTACTGTGATCGAGCATTGCCTGGGCGGCAGCCTGATGGATCTGCTGCTGCGCCTGATACACCGAGTAGTTGCCACCGAATACCGTCGCGCCCAACGGGGTCAACTCGACAATGCGCTGCATACGTTCAAGCAATTGCCGGTCGTGGCTGATGACGATCAACCCGCCGCGCCACTGTTCCAGTTGCTGGATGAGCCACTGGCGGCCTGAGGCGTCGAGATGGTTGGTCGGCTCATCCAGCAACAGCAAATGTTGCGGACTGAGCAACGCGCCGATCAATGCCAGTCGGGCTTGTTGGCCGCCGCTGAGATTGCTTGTCAGGTCGGTGGGTTTGACGTCGAGGAGTCCAGCGTCATCGAGGCGTTGGCGCAGACGCTCGGGCAAGTCCCAGCGATCGGCGATGATCTCGAAGTCTTCTGCCGCAACACTGCCATGTTGCAGGCGACTCAGCGCATTGAGAGCTGCGGTAGTTCCGGTGGCATCGGCCACAGTCTGTCCGGGTTCGGCGATAAAGGTTTGAGCCACGTAAGTCACCGAAACCGTGCGCGTGACACTGCCCGCAGAAGGCTCGAAATACCCGGCAATCAACCGCGCGAGGACACTTTTACCGACGCCGTTGCGCCCGACAATAGCCGTAGGAATGTGATCAAACTGCAAATTCAGTTGATTGAAAATCGTCTCGCCATTGGCGAACTGAAAACCCAATTGATTCAGGGAGACGAGTGCAGACGTACGCGAGACGTGAGTCATCGGCACCTCCAAAAAATGTCGTGAACACTGACAAGCGCTACTTGGCGCGTGTCGCGATTACATTTTTGAAGGCTTAGTTGTTCACTTCTGCGGTCGTCCTGAGAGAGGAAAGGTCGATAGCCTAAACGAGGTTTTGTGCTCGATCAAGGTGCGTCGATCATTCGTTCGAGAAACATCGCCAGCGCCACTTCTTCGGATCGCAGGCCCTTGCGCACTCGCGGGCGGGGCAGTTCCGCCAACGCGCCGAGCATGAAACGCTCGACCACGGCCGGGTGGATGTAGCACTTGCGGCAGACCGCCGGCGTGTTGCCCAACTGCTTGGCGACGCCTTTCACCATCTCGACTACGTGCCGTTTTGCCTCGGCTTCCGACTCCCATTGCAGTTCGCGCAATACCGCCAATGCCAGCGCGCTGCCGGCCCAGGTGCGGTAGTCCTTGGCGGTGAAGTCGGCGCCGGTCAGGGTTTGCAGGTAGGTGTTGACGTCGTGGGAGCTGACCGTATGGCGCTCGCCGTTTTCGTCCAGATACTGGAACAGATTCTGCCCCGGAATTTCCAGGCAGCGCTTGATGATCCGCGCCAGACGCCGATCCTTGACGGTGATCTGATGCTCGATGCCGCTCTTGCCGCGAAACTGAAACTGGATCGCACTGCCGTTGACCTCGACGTGGCGGCTGCGCAGGGTAGTCAGGCCGTAGGAACGATTGTCGCGGGCGTATTGCGTATTACCAACGCGGATCAATGTTGCATCCAGCAGGGTAATCACCGTGGCCATGACTTTGTCGCGGCTGAAGCCGGGTGCGCTCAGCAGGGTTTCAAGTTGTTTGCGCAGCTTGGGCAGGGCCAGACCAAACTCGCGCAAACGCGAGTATTTATCGGCATCACGCACTTCGCGCCAGCGTGGGTGATAACGGTATTGCTTGCGGCCACGAGCGTCGATGCCGGTGGCTTGCAGGTGACCACGCGGGTCGGCGCAGATCCACACATCGCTGTAGGCCGGTGGCACGGCAAGGGAGTTGATGCGCTGGATTTCGTCGGCATCGTTGATGCGCTGCCCGTCTGGATCGAAATAAGCGAATTTGCCGCGCAGTTTTTTGCGGCTGATGCCCGGTTGGGTGTCATCGACGTAATGCAGGTCGGGCGGCAGCACATCAAGTTGCGCGGTGTCTGGCATGGCGGTGTCCCTGGCGACGAAGCGGTCTGTTACTGCGATTGACCGCACGCCATGGCCGTCGTGCCAAAGGATTTATGCCAGTACCGCGACTGCCTTGATCTGCGCCCACAATTGCTGGCCTGCGTGCACGCCAAGTTGATCCCGGGAGAACCGTGTGATCCGAGCAACCAACGGGGTACCGCCCGCGTCGAGTCGAATCAGCACATGGGCGGCGTTGTCGGCAGCTTGCTCGCTGACCACTGTCACCGGCAGCCGATTGAGAATGCTGCTGAATTCACTGTTTTGCAGCGTCAGGCTGATATCCCGTGCCTGCACTTTGCAGCGCAATGCCTGACCGACCTTCATCGGTGCGTGAGTGACACGAATAGTCAGTCGCGTATCCGGCAATTGCAGGCTGAGCAGTTGATAGTCGGCGTCGTAGTCGCTGACCTGACCTTCGATGATCACGCCGGCGTCATCGCCCATGGCCATCGGCAAGTCCAGACGCGCGAGGGTTTCGCCAATCGGGCCGCTGGCGAGGGCCTTGCCGTCACTCAGCAGGACCAGATGATCGGCGAGACGCGCCACCTCATCCTGAGCATGGCTGACGTACAGCACCGGGATGTCCAGTTCGTCGTGCAGGCGTTGCAGGTAGGGCAGGATTTCGCTTTTGCGCTGGCTGTCGAGCGCGGCGAGGGGTTCGTCCATCAACAACAGTTTCGGGCTGGTCAACAGCGCCCGGGCAATGCCGATGCGCTGGCGTTCGCCGCCGGACAGATGCTGCGGATGACGCTCCAGCAAGTGGCCGATGCCCAGCAGTTCGGTGGCTTGCGCCATATCGACCCGACGTTGCGACTTGGCAATGCGCTTGAGGCCGAATTGCAGGTTGGCCAGCACCGACAGATGCGGAAACAGACTGGCTTCCTGGAACACGTAACCGAGCGCACGTTTGTGCGGCGGGACGAAGATGCCGTTGTCGCTGTCCTGCCAGATCTCGTCGTTGATCTGGACGAAACCCTGTTCCGCTCGCTCAAGACCGGCGATACAGCGCAAGCAGGTGGTTTTGCCTGAACCGGAGGCACCGAACAACGCGGTGACGCCACGACCCGGCAAGTGCAGGTCGACATCCAGGCTGAACGCCGAATAAGCGATTTTCAAACGCGCATCTATCATCAATCAGCTCCAGCCTGCGCGGGTCTTGCGGCTGGAGTACAGCGCCAGCAATACCACAAATGAAAACACCAGCATGGCGCCCGCCAGCCAATGGGCCTGAGCGTATTCCATTGCTTCGACGTGATCGTAGATTTGTACCGAGACCACTCGGGTCTTGTCGGGAATGTTGCCGCCGATCATCAGCACGACGCCGAATTCGCCGACGGTATGCGCGAAACCAAGGATCGCCGCGGTGATAAAACCGGGGCGCGCCAAAGGCAGTATCACGCTGAAAAAGGTATCCCATGGATTGGCGCGCAAGGTCGCCGCGACTTCCAGAGGACGGGTGCCAATCGCCGAGAACGCGTTCTGCAACGGTTGCACCACGAACGGCATGGAGTAGATCACTGAGCCGATGACCAGCCCGGTAAAGCTGAAGGTCAGCGTTCCGAGGCCCAGCCATTGGGTGAACTTCCCGAGAAAACCGTTGGGTCCCATCGTCAGCAACAGATAGAAACCGATAACGGTGGGCGGCAGCACCAGCGGTAGAGCAACGATGGCCCCGATCGGGCCGCGCAGCCAGGAGCTGGTGCGCGACAACCACAGGGCAATCGGAGTGCCGACGACCAGCAGGATTGCGGTGGTCAGGGACGCCAGTTTCAGGGTCAGCCAGATCGCCGCGAAGTCGGCACTCGTCAGCGACATTTAGAGCTGGTAGCCGTAAGACTTGATGATGGCAGCGGCTTTCGGACCTTTGAGGTACTCAACCAGTGCTTTGGCGGCAGCGTTGTCCTTGCCTTTGTTGAGGATCACCGCGTCTTGCTTGATTGGGTCATGCATGCTGGCAGGCACGATCCACGCCGAACCGCTGGTGACTTTGCCGTCCTTGTAGATCTGCGACAGGGCTACAAAACCCAGCTCGGCGTTGCCAGTGGAGACAAACTGGTACGCCTGGGTGATGTTCTGGCCTTCAACGATCTTGGCTTTGGTGGCTTCGGTCAGTTTCAGCTTTTCTAGCACCTGAGTGGCGGCCAGACCATATGGCGCAGCTTTCGGGTTGGCGATAGACAGATGCTGGTATTCGTTTTTCTTCAGCACGTCCCCCTTGGCATCGACGTAACCTTCTTTCGCCGACCACAGGGCCAAAGTGCCGATGGCGTAAGTGAAGCGCGAGCCTTTGACGGTGTCGCCTTCTTTTTCGAGTTTCTCAGGCGTGGTGTCGTCTGCCGAGAGGAACACTTCGAACGGTGCGCCATTCTTGATTTGGGTGTAGAACTGCCCGGTGGCGCCGTAGGCTGCGACCAGTTTGTGCCCGGTGTCTTTTTCGAAGTCGGCAGCGATGGCCTGGATAGGCGCGGTGAAGTTGGCTGCGACAGCGACCTGCACGTCATCGGCCTGAGCGGCGCCGATGGCGAATACCGCTAGCAGGGAGGCGAGGCAGGTTGGGGCAAAGCGTGAGGCACGAGTGGTCATGTAACAGCTCCGTTGTTGGCTAGTGCAGAGGGCAGTTATTGTTAGGGGTGGACTGCGCCGATGCGAGGGGTTAACGCTATATAGTGAAATATATAGCGAAATGCCGCTAAACGGAAAGCATTGGTGAAAACGTGGTGAGTCAAAAGATCGCACCCCTCAGCAGCTCGACCTGTAGGAGCTCACGAGTGAAACGAGGCAGCGATCTTTTGATCCTGTTTTACCAGCAGATCAAGCGTGTTTGGCAGCCAGTTTCCCCAACGCGCCTTCAGCCAATTGCCGAGTCAATTCAGCGCTGCTCAAGTCTTTGCCTAAAGTGAATGCCTGACCGGCCCAAAGGTTACTGAAGTCTGCTTCATCTTTGGCGCGCAACGGCATCAATGCTCCACCAGCCAACGGGAATGGCGGGGCACTAGACGACATCGGCCCCAGTTCGCGCATTACCCGATTGAGAATGCCGCGTGCCGGGCGTCCGGTAAAGATGTTGGTGATAGCGGTTTGACTTTCCTTGGCGGTTCGCAGGGCTTTGTAATGTGAGCCACTGACTTTCGCTTCAGGAGTGAACAGATACGCCGTACCTACCTGCACCGCCGAAGCTCCGAGCATAAACGCCGCCGCAACCCCGCGAGCATCGGCAATCGCCCCGGCGGCAATCACCGGAATCGTCACCGCGTCGACAATCTGCGGCACCAGCGCAAAGGTGCCGACCTGACTGCTGAGATCATCGCTGAGAAACATCCCGCGATGGCCTCCGGCTTCGTAGCCCATGGCGATGATCGCGTCGCAGCCGTTCTGCTCCAGCCACACCGCTTCATCGACGGTGGTTGCTGAGGAGAGGATTTTTGCACCGGTAGCCTTGACCCGATCCAGCAAGGATTTTTCCGGTAGACCGAAGTGGAAACTCACCACTTCAGGGCGAAATTCCTCCAGCACTTCACACGCGGCTGCATCGAAAGGAGCTCGGTTGGAAACTGGCGTCGATGCATCGAAATCGACGCCAAGCTCTCGGTAATACGGCTCCAGCAGATTCTTCCAGTCGCGTGCGCGCTGCTCATCGGCAGCAGGCGGCTGATGGCAGAAGAAATTGACGTTGAACGGTTTGTTCGTGTGTTGGCGGATGGTCTTCAATTCATCGCGCAGTTGCTCGATGCTCAGCATGGCTGCCGGCATTGAGCCGAGGCCGCCAGCGTTGCACACAGCGATCACCATCGACGAGTTGGTGGCCCCGGCCATCGGGCCCTGGATGATCGGCAACTCAATGCCGAGCAGATCAAGAATGCGGGTATCTGGCCATTGGCTCATGGGAATAACTCTCCGACGACAAAACAGGGCAGGGGCGCTGGCCCGGTTTTTTTAACAGCAAACCCGGATGCAAGGCCAGCCCTGTTTTTCCGTTTCAGCGTTCGCACGCGCTTAGCGGCGATGCAGTCCGCCACCGCCGCCCCCACCGAACGAATGATTCATGAACTGCGAAGAGTTGCTGAAATTGTTGGTCCGCTGATTGCCGAAGTTACGAGCAGCGGATTCGCGGTTGAGGTTCTGCAACTGGGCATTGTTGTTGACCGGCGCCGTTCGTGTTGCGCCACCCTGGACCATCGACTGCCAGCCGCTGTCGGTCTTCTTGTAGACGTTGCCGTCATGGCCGGCGTACACGTTGTCTCCGTAGTGCGCCGCGCCACCGTTGCGTCCGTGAATCCCGCCATATTGAGTGGTGTTGCCAGTGTTGGGGTTGTACACGGCACCGCGATTGGCCGTGACCTGAGTACCGTTGCGGGCATTGCCTGCGGTGACTCGCTCGCCGGCAATTGCTCCGCCATTGGGTCCTGCCACTACGCCGCTGCGTCCGGCCGCATAGTTGCCGTTGTAGACATTGTGCACCGCGCCACGCTGGCCGGCGGCCGCAACCCCGGTGCGCGAGTTATAGGAAGAACCTACCTGACCCGCCCAGCGATTGCCCGTCCAGGCGTTGTAACCCGCACCCGTGCGGCTGACAGTCGCTCGATCACCCCACTGGTGATAAATGTTGCCGGTAGTACCAGCCCATCCGCCTGGCCCCCAGGCAACCGCGCCGCCGTGATAGCCGTAAGCAGCGCCACCCCACGCCAATGGCGCCGGATACAAGTGCGGGCCCCAGGCATAACCCCAGCCGTAATTGCCCCACCACGGATAGGCGCCCCAGCCCCAACCCATGGCAGCGGTATTACCACCCCAACTCCAGCCGAAACCGAAACCGAAGGTCCAGCCGGTCCATGGCGTATAGCGGATGGCGACGCCGAAACCGTAAGTAACGGGCGGGCCGTACCAGACGCTACCGACCCACGGCGTGTACGGATAACCGGTGCCGTAAACCACCACGCCGGTGTTCGGGTCCAGCGTCGAGCCTTGATAACCGGGGGTATAACCGACCACTACGGTATCGCCGCTGGACTCATAGACTTTGACGTAGGTGAGGTAATGCATCGGCGAGCTTGGCGGAATCGAATAGATCACCGCCGGCACCGAACTGGCGACTGTCCACGGGCCATTCACCGTTGGCGCGGTGAACCAGATGCCGTTTTCCACCGCATACCAACTGTTGTTGTCGACACGGATGATCGGCGTGGCGCTGTTGATCACGTATTGCAGCGGTGTGTTGTTGATGGCTTTGAGTTGTGGCTCGCCGTCGAATTGCGGCGTGGTCATTTTTACTGCGCTTTTCTTGATCGCCGAGGTCTGCGGAATAGTGGCGGCAATTGCCGCTTCCTTGGCCTGAGGTGTTCCGGCGACCGAGGCTTTGACGTTCTCTTTCGGACTGTCGTCGGGGATGTTGGTAAAGTCGGCTGGCAGTTTGTCCGCCGGGGTAAACGTCCACGGGCCATTCATGTCTGCGGCGCGAAACCAGCGCCCTGAGATCAGCACGTAACTGTTCTGATCACCGATTTCCTTGAAAATGTGCCCGGTGGTGTTGCTGACATACAGCAACTGCGTGCCCTGAATCGGCAGCCACTGCGCGGCGCCGTCGGTAACGATCAGTTCGGTAGGCGTTGTCGCGATGAAAATCTTCGGCTGGGGTGGTTTGGCGAGACTTGGCACCTTGTCTTTCGGATCACTCTGTCCGGTCAGCAAGTCCACCTGACGACTCTGAATCGCGGCCTGCTTGGCTTTCTCCAGATCGGCGGGCGGTGGTGTTGCCAGGCGGGTGTACTCGCCATTGATCTGGTCGGCAACCATCCAGCCATCGAAGACATGCAGATAATGCTTGCCCTGCGCATCCTTGAGCAGCAACGGCCGGGTGTTAATCACTCGTTGCAGCGAGGTGCCATCGACCGCGCGATAGGCCGCGTCTCCATCGATGTAAACCAGCATGGCTGGCACATCGGAACTGATGATCGTCGGCGGTGTGTTTTCCAGCGCCGCACTGTCAGCCTTTTGCTCTGCCGAAAGGACGCCGACCGCCGCTTCCAGTTGATCGAGGGAAATGGTTTTCTTGCGCTTGTCGGCGTCTTTTTGCAGTGCCGCCAGCCAAGTGCCCGATTGACTGGCGTCGGCAGGGAAATCGGCCTTGATGATTTTGTATTGATCGAGTGCGACCCAGCGCGTGGCCTTGTCGACCAACGTATGGGCGCTGAACTGCACGATGCCGTAAGTCGACTTGCCATCGGCTCCCGTGGCTTCAACAGCAGCGCGGGCATTGAGCGTGTAGCCGTCCCAGCTATCGAGCTGCGGTTGATACACGGTCAATTTGGCATTGCCGCTGGTGATGACCTGCGGCCAGCTCGGTTCGGCGGGGGCTGTTTGCGCAGCAGCTGGCGCGGGTGCCGCCCAGGCATTGCTCAATGACAGCAGACAGAGCATCAGCATTACAAAAAACCAACGCGGGTAAGACATTGTCAGCTCCGTCGACAGGACTACTTTGGCAGAAATCGCAGGGTTAGCGAGGCCGTCGGAAAAGCATAGTCGCCCGCCACAGAAATTCCCGTCGGATTTGCGCATTGGCAGAAAGTCGGGTGGGGCAATGTGTTTCTTTGTGTTATTTCAAGCACACGAGCATTGGAATCCATTCATTGAGAGGCAGTCATGTTCAACGCCATCCTGATCAACAAAGACGACAACGGTTATCGCGCCGAACTGGAACAGATCAACGACGAGCAGTTACCGGAAGGCAACGTCACCGTGCAAGTCGCGTACAGCACGCTGAACTTCAAGGACGGTCTGGCGATTACCGGCAGCAGCCCGGTGGTGCGCAAGTTTCCGATGGTGCCGGGGATCGATCTGGCGGGTACGGTCGAAGTCAGCTCGCATCCCGACTATAAAGTCGGCGATCAGGTGCTGCTCAACGGCTGGGGCGTCGGCGAGGGTCATTGGGGTGGTCTGGCGCAGAAGGCGCGACTCAATGGCGACTGGCTGATTCCATTGCCTAAAGCTTTTACCGCTGCGCAAGCGATGGCCATCGGCACGGCTGGCTACACGGCGATGCTGTGCATCATGGCGCTTGAGCGCAACGGCGTTACGCCTGAGCAGGGTGAGGTGTTAGTTACTGGCGCGAATGGTGGGGTCGGCAGCTTTGCCATAGCCTTGCTGAGCAAGCTCGGTTATCGCGTGGTCGCATCCACGGGCCGGGTTTCCGAGCACGAATACTTGCAGCGTCTGGGCGCCAGCGAAATCATCGACCGTGCGACCCTGTCCGCACCGGGCAAACCGCTGGCCAAGGAACGCTGGGCGGCAGTAATCGACTCTGTCGGCAGCCACACACTGGCCAACGCCTGCGCCAGCACCCGCGCGGAAGGCACCGTTGCAGCATGTGGCCTAGCCCAGGGCATGGACTTTCCGGCGTCGGTCGCGCCATTCATTTTGCGTGGCGTGACGCTGGCCGGGATCAACAGCGTGACCCAGCCCAAGGCGCGTCGTGTGCAAGCCTGGGATCGTCTGGCGAAGGATCTGGATTTCGCCTTGCTGGACTTGATCAGTCAGGAAATCAGCCTCAGCGAAGCCATCGATGCCGCACCGAAACTGCTGGCCGGTCAATTGCGCGGCCGAGTTGTAGTGGACGTCAATCGCTGACGGGTTTAGATCGGCATCCATCAGGGCTGGGTTTCGCGTTGCAGTAACTCGCGTTTGCGCTCCACACCCCAGCGATAGCCGGAAAGATTGCCGTCGCTGCGCACCACTCGATGGCAAGGAATCGCCACTGCCAACCGGTTGGCTCCGCAGGCCTGCGCTACTGCGCGTACGGCTTTCGGGGCACCAATTCGCTGGGCAATGTCGGCGTAACTGGCGGTGCTTCCGGTTGGAATCTCGCGCAGTGCCTGCCATACCCGCTCCTGAAATGCGGTGCCTCTGACGTCGAGTGGCAGGTCAAGGCCTATGGCCGGCGCTTCGATGAATCCCACGACTTTCGCGATTAGCTGTTCAAAATCGTTATCAGCGCCAATCAGGTTTGCTCGCCGAAACTGATCCTGCAGATCACAGACCAATTGATGCGGATCGTCTCCCAGCAGGATCGCGCAGACCCCGCGTTCGCTTTGCGCCACCAGAATCGCCCCGAGCGAGCACTGGCCGACAGCGAAGCGAATGTCGTTGTTCTGTCCGGCGGCACGATAGTCGCCGGGCGTCATGCCGAGCAATTGATCCGCGGCTTCATAGAAGCGGCTGTTGGAGTTGAAACCAGCGTCGTATAGCGCAGCGGTTACCGAGCCGCCATTCGCGAGCCGTGCGCGTACTTTGCGCGAGCGATGGGCTGCGGCATAACCCTTGGGCGTCAGGCCGGTGGCAGCTTTGAACACGCGATGGAAGTGAAATGGGCTGAGACCTGCGGTCTCGGCGAGTTCATTGAGTGCGGGCAGGGTTTCGGCGGATTCGATTTGTCGGCAGGCTGTCGCGACAGTGGCGGCATGCTGCGCGGTTACTTCACTCTGGTCCTTGCTTGCGCGTTTGCTCGGGCGATAACCCGCAGCCTCGGCGTCTTCGGCAGTGGAGAAGAATTCGACGTTCTGCGGTTTCGGCAATCTCGAAAGACTGCTCGGACGGCAGTAAACGCCAGTTGTTTTGACCGCATACACAAATTGCCCGTCCGCCGTCGAGTCGCGTGCGACCACAGCGGTCCAGCGTGGGTCATCTTCAGTCTTGATGGTTTGCGAAAGCGTTTTCATGGCGGGTAATCCGTTGACCTGTTTGATTCAGGTTAACCAGCGGCAATTACTGCAACACTCCGGGCCTTGCGGTCAAACTTTTCGCGGTCAGCCAGCTATGCGAAACGTCAGATTGATCCGCTGTTCGGCCAAGCGTGGATGATGACCTTGTTTGATCGGCAAAACACCGTGATAGCGCAGACGATCGACTCCGCCCCAGACCACCATATCGCCGTGCAGCAACGGAATTCGCTGAGGCTTGTCACCACGGGCGAAACCACCGAACAGAAACATTGCGGGTAGGCCGAGCGAGAGGGAAACGATCGGTGCGGCGTAGGCTTTTTCGTCTTTATCCTGATGCAAAGACATCTTCGCACCTGGGATATAGCGATTGATCAGGCAGGAATCGGCGTTGAAGTCGGCAAAGCCTGCCTTCGAAGCAGCATTGCGCGCCAGTTCACTGAACACCTCCGGCATCTCCGGCCAGAGAAAGCCGCTGAGCGGATCTACCGTCGAGTAGCGATAGCCGCTGCGATCGGTGATCCAGCCCAATGCCCCACAACTGCTGGTGCCCACGGACATGCTGAAACCACCGGGAGTCACCATGTGGCGCAGTGGTGCTGCGAGGAGAATCGCTTCCAGCGCCGTCAGAATTTGATCGACGCAGGGCAGGGCGAAGCCTCGGAGCACCCACGATTGCTCGCCGATCTGATCAGCTCGGGGCTGTTGTTCGGCTTCGGTATCGGCAAACAGATCGAAGGTCGTCGGGTGCATGGCGCGCTCGCCAGTGTTTACAGCGCCTTGCTGACGCTGATGTCGGTGATGACATCGTCGCCCTGGTCGTGCATTGCATCAAGCACGGCTTTGGCTTCTTCGGCGGTGCCGTTTTCCAGTTGTGCGAACTCGAAGCGGCGTTCACCGTTGAGTTTGTATTTGATGACGTATTTGGTCGTTTGGGCCACGGTCATGCTTACCTGTCTGCGTTGGCGGGGCGGCTCAGCTGAGTTTGGTGCTGGAGCGGCGAATGATCTTGATCGAGTGCGTCAGAGTCGGCTTGCGCGTGACGCTGATGGCCTTGCGGTTCACGGTGTCGATCGTGATGTTCCAGAAACCGGTGCTCGGCGCGGTAATACGGGCCGGGAAAGTGTCGAAGGCACCGCCGTGATAGGTGTGACGGCCGCCGTTCTTGAACGAGCGGAAGTTGGCGTCGTTCATCAGACGGATGTTGCAGGTTTGCGAGCATTGGATGACGACGATGTCGTCTTCGTTGAGGTGCTCGCGCTGGTGAATATATTTCATGGGCGCCTCCAGAAGGGCTTTTTCTACAAAATCAAAACGATAGCATGGGCGATTGGCGCAGTTTATCAGCCCGCACGGGTTATTATCCCGCCGTCGGGCGTCGCTTTGACAATTAAAAACAGTTATTCGCGATTCGATGCGGGTTAAATGGACCGGACCTTGGAGAAAAACAGCATTTATGCTGTCGGAGGGTCTTTATTGGAGGATTTGTATGAAGTGGGGAGTGGTGTGTCTGCCGTTGATATTGGCGATGGGTGGTTGCGCGAACGTTTCCGAGATCAACGAAACGTTGCCGACCATGAGCGTGATTTCCGGCAAGAAGCCCCATGAATATGCTCAATGTTTGTCCGAGAAGCTGGCTGATAGCCGCGGCGCGCTGCAAATGCAGCCGCACAAGGACGGCGTTCGGGTAATCGTTCCGGGCAAGTTTTCGTCTGGCCCGGCGGCGGTGTTTGATATCGAAGATCGCTCCGGCGGCAGCAGTATCAAGCTGCATGAGCGGATGTCCAACGTGCCATTGCGCCCTTGGGATGTTCGTAATGCTGCCACCGCGTGCATTTCTGGCTGATAAACTGTCAGCAGTCAGCATCGATGCCGTCAAAGCCCTGCTTTGACGGCATTTTCATTTCTGGAGACGCGATGAAGCGAGAGCAAGTGCGGGAGCGGCACGCAGAGGGCCTTATTTCTGCCACCCATGTGATTCAAAACCCGGCGAATCCGGGTGAATGGATCGTGTTTTTCAAGAAGAGCGCCGGGCGCAGCTACTTCCTGGTGGACGACAACGACGAAGTCGAGTCTTTCAATCGGCTCGATGACCTGATCGAAGTGGTGCGCGGGCTCGGGATCAAATTCGCCGAAATCCACATGTAAGGCCTATTTGCAGACCACCACCACACTGCGGGTTTTGTAGTTCCCTACGTCAACGCCCAGGGTCTTGTCGCTTTCCTTGGGGGCAGGCGTGCCGTCGGTGCCGACGATGCGATAACCGGTGCCCGCGCAGGACGCATCAGCCTTTTCATAGCAGGCAGCCCAGGAATTGGCCTCGCCCGAGCAATCAATGGTGAGGCCTTGTTCGCCGTTGTGCAGGTAAGTGGGTTGTGAGGTGGCGCAGCCGCTCAGGGCCAATACTGCGATCAGTGGCAATAATCTGTTCATGTTTATGTCGTCTTCAGCGAGGGGGCTAGACGCTCTGACAGCGCCGCCATGAAAAGGTTATAGCGATTGGCCATTCATTTGTGTATCGACACAAAAAAGCCCTGCGCTCGGGCAGGGCTTGGGGCGGTTCGCAGCAGATCAGTCGTCCTGATCTTTGCCACGGCGCTTCGCCGATGCTGGAGTGTCGGTGAACACCGAGGCAACATCAGTCGCCATTTGCTCGCTGTCGAAAGGCCCGGCGATGTGTTCGCCATTGGTAGTGGTCAGCGTCCACTTGCCGTCTTTCTTGTCGATCACGTACCCGTTGATGATTTTTACCGCGGCCATCTATCTGTCTCGTTCGCTGGTTCAAAGGCGCCATGATACCGGCAAATGCTCGCATTGGGGGATGATCAGCGTATGGTTATCCAGTTTGCCGGCGTCTTTGAGCTAAGCTGATTTCGCTGCCTGAGGTCGCCAACGGAACTATCGGCAAGAATATTTCTCTATGATGGCATCGGTTAGCCAGTGCGGGGCATTGTAAGGTGCACGCCGCCTGATTAGACTGCGCCGAAACTCGTACACACAGCCCTTTCAAGGACTTATATGATCAAGAAATGCTTGTTCCCAGCAGCCGGTTACGGTACTCGCTTCCTGCCAGCGACTAAAGCCATGCCCAAAGAAATGCTGCCGGTGGTAAACAAGCCACTGATCCAGTACGGCGTTGAAGAAGCTCTGGACGCTGGCCTGACTGAAATCTCGATCGTGACCGGTCGTGGCAAGCGCGCTCTGGAAGACCACTTCGATATCAGCTACGAGCTGGAAAACCAGATCAAAGGCACCGACAAAGAGAAATATCTGGTCGGTATCCGCAAACTGCTCGACGAGTGTTCGTTCTCCTACACCCGTCAGACCGAAATGAAAGGTCTGGGCCACGCGATCCTGACCGGCCGTCCACTGATCGGTGACGAACCGTTCGCCGTGGTACTGGCGGACGACCTCTGCGTAAACCTCGAAGGCGACGGCGTTCTGACCCAGATGGTCAAGCTGTACAAGCAGTTCCGCTGCTCGATCATCGCCATTCAAGAAGTCGACCCTGAGGAAACCAGCAAGTACGGCGTAATTGCCGGCGAGATGATCCGCGACGACATCTACCGTGTTCACAGCATGGTTGAAAAACCAAAACCAGAAGATGCACCGTCGAACCTGGCGATCATCGGCCGTTACATCCTGACCCCGGACATCTTCGACCTGATCGAACAGACCGAGCCAGGCAAGGGCGGCGAAATCCAGATCACCGACGCCCTGATGAAGCAAGCCCAGAACGGCTGCGTAATGGCCTACAAGTTCAAAGGCAAGCGTTTCGACTGCGGTGGCGCTGAAGGCTACATCGAAGCAACCAACTTCTGCTTCGAGAACTTCTACAAGACTGGCAAGGCTTACTAAGAGCGCTTGATTCGTCTGTACAAAAAGCCACCTTCGGGTGGCTTTTTTGTTTTCTGCCCCCATAACGCTGGCAACGCTTGCCCGACTGATACCAGCAGGTATGCTGATCGCCTGCCGAGGAGATAGAAATGGCCTACGATTTTGACCTTTATGTGATTGGTGCCGGTTCCGGTGGTGTGCGTGCTGCGCGTTTTGCTGCCGGGTTTGGTGCGAAAGTGGCCGTGGCCGAGAGTCGTTATCTGGGCGGTACCTGCGTCAACGTTGGTTGCGTCCCGAAAAAACTGCTGGTGTACGGCGCGCATTTTGCCGAAGACTTTGAGCAGGCCTCAGGGTTCGGCTGGAGTCTGGGTGAAGCCAATTTCGATTGGGCAACCCTGATTGCCAACAAAGATCGCGAGATCAATCGCCTCAACGGGATTTATCGTAATCTGCTGGTCAATAGCGGCGTGACCTTGCATGAAGCACACGCGAAGATCACTGGTCCACACGAGGTTGAGGTGAATGGCGAGCGCTTCACCGCCAGGAATATTCTGATCGCCACCGGTGGCTGGCCGCAGATTCCGGAAATTCCGGGGCACGAACATGCGATCAGCTCGAATCAGGCGTTCTTCCTTAAAGAGCTGCCAAAACGCGTATTGGTCGTTGGCGGCGGTTACATCGCGGTCGAATTCGCCGGGATTTTCCACGGCTTGGGCGCCAACACCACCTTGCTGTATCGCGGTGATCTGTTCCTGCGCGGTTTCGACGGTGCGGTGCGCAAACACTTGCACGAAGAGCTGACCAAGCGCGGCATGGACCTTCAGTTCAACGCAGACATCGCACGCATCGACAAACAGGCCGACGGTTCGCTCAAGGCTACCCTCAAGGATGGTCGCGTACTTGAAGCAGATTGCGTGTTCTACGCCACGGGTCGTCGTCCGATGCTCGACAACCTCGGGTTGGAAAATACCGATGTGCAGTTGGACGACAAGGGTTTCATCAAGGTCGACGAGCAATATCAGACCACCGAGCCATCGATTCTGGCGCTGGGCGATGTCATCGGCCGTGTGCAACTGACACCTGTGGCACTGGCTGAAGGCATGGCGGTGGCGCGGCGTCTGTTCAAACCGGAGCAATATCGTCCGGTGGATTACAAGATGATCCCGACGGCGGTGTTCAGTCTGCCGAACATCGGCACTGTCGGTCTGACCGAGGAAGAAGCTCGGGAGCAGGGGCATGATGTGGTGATCTTCGAAAGCCGTTTCCGGCCAATGAAGCTGACCCTGACTGAATGTCAGGAGCGCACGTTGATGAAGCTGGTAGTCGACGGCAAGACTGACAAGGTGCTCGGCTGCCACATGGTGGGTCCGGATGCCGGAGAGATCGTGCAGGGTCTGGCGATTGCCTTGAAGGCGGGCGCGACCAAGCGTGACTTCGACGACACAATCGGGGTGCACCCGACGGCCGCCGAAGAGTTTGTCACCATGCGTACGCCGGTCGGCGCTTAAGCATCTTTCGATTTGGCTTTGTCTGGCGCCGCCGCAACGGTGGCCGCCAGACGCAAGCTGTCTTCCAGGCTCGCCTGAGCTTTGCTCAATTCCTTTTCCAGTGACTGATTGAGCTGCGATTGCTCGTCGGCGTTCTGTTTGAACGTCTGGCTTTCCAGCAGCGCCACACGCAAGCGTTCCTGGAGGAGGGTGCGTTCGCTGTCGACGCGGCTGGTTTGTTCCAGCAATTGATCCTGACGCTGATTGCTGTGCTTGAGTTGATCCTGCAACAGGCTCAGCTCACGAAGCGTGCCGCGATTTTCAGTCAGCAGGCGTTCGTTATCGCGGTGCAACTGAGTAATCTCATCCTGGCGCACCAGCGAGCTTTGTTGCGCCTGACGCAACTCCATCTGCAATTGCTGCACTTGCCCTTCGTGGCGGCTCTGTTCCTGCTCGCGCTGTTCTTTGGTCGCGTTGCGGTAATGCTCCAGCGCGTCGCGGGCATGCAGGTGCTTCTCTTCCAGTGAGCGGATCTGCTCGTCCTTGTCCTGTAAGCGTAATTCGAAATCGGCCAGCGCCTGATTCAGACCGGCGTTGCGGGTTTGTTCGGTCTGTAGCATCGAGCGGGTGTTTTGCAGGGCTTCGGATTCGCGCTCCAGTGCTGCGCCACGAATGTCGTGTTCCTGTTCGAGCTTTTCCAGTGTCAGGCGGGTCTGCTTCAGCTGGGTTTCGAGCGCGTCACGCTGTTCCTCAAACTGCTCGCGAGCTTGTTCGATTGGCTCTTGCGCCTGCTCTTTCAGGCGATGCGCAAGGCGTGAAACCAGCGCCATCAGCTCATCATCAATAGGCTCGACGCTGGCTTCAACCGAAGTGCTGCCGTCATCCAGCTCCTTCAAATAACGATGGATCGTGGTTTTCGAGCCGGTGTTGCCCATTTCAATGCGTACTGCATCGATGCTTGGGTGTTCGCCGCGAGCCAGAATCGCTGTGCGCGCGATCTGCACCAGTGCTTTGGTAATGCCGCCACGGGCCATGTGAACTCCTACAATTACGTACTGTGGTACATGCCACTAAAGTACGCAGTGTACCATGCTAAAAATAAGTTTAAATGAATGATTTATATAGTGCGGGATATACTGGTATTACCCAATGTCATGCGCCAAAATGCGCTTTTCAACCCAGTAATCAGTACAGCTGCGAGAAATCTGCCCATGAGCGATCTGGATCGCTATCTGCAAGCCGCCACCCGTGACAACACTCGCCGCAGCTATCGCGCGGCGGTCGAACACTTCGAAGTGACTTGGGGAGGATTTCTGCCGGCGACGGCCGACAGCGTTGCGCGTTATCTGGTGGCGCACGCGGGTGTGCTGTCGATCAATACGCTGAAGCTGCGTTTGTCGGCGCTCGCTCAGTGGCATAACAGCCAGGGCTTTGCCGATCCGACCAAGGCGCCGGTGGTGCGCAAAGCGTTCAAGGGCATTCGTGCGCTGCATCCGGCACAGGAGAAACAGGCCGAGCCGTTGCAGTTGCAGGATCTGGAGCGCGTGGTTGATTGGCTCGAGCAGGAAGCCCTGACGGCCAAACAGCAACAGGATCGCCCGTCATTGCTCCGGGCATATCGCGACCGGGCGCTGATCCTGCTCGGTTTCTGGCGTGGCTTTCGCAGTGATGAGTTGTGTCGCCTACAGATCGAGCATGTGCAGGCGCACGCTGGCGGGGGGATCACTCTGTATTTGCCGCGCAGCAAGGGCGACCGCGAAAACCTCGGGCAGACTTATCAAACCCCGGCGCTCCTGCGGTTGTGCCCGGTGCAGGCTTACATCGAATGGATCACCGAAGCCGCGCTGGTACGCGGGCCGGTGTTTCGCGGTATCGACCGCTGGGGCAATTTGAGCGAAGAGGAGCTGCACGCCAACAGCGTGATTCCTTTATTGCGCCAGGCTCTGGAGCGAGCGGGCATCGCCGCCGGACGCTACACCAGTCATTCCCTGCGTCGCGGCTTCGCCACTTGGGCCCATCAAAGCGGTTGGGATCTGAAGTCGCTGATGAGTTACGTCGGCTGGAAGGATATGAAGTCGGCAATGCGCTATGTTGAAGCCAGCCCCTTTCAAGGGATGGCTCGGATTACGGATAAACCGGCTTCGCCCTAGATATCGTTTTCTTCTATTAATACAGTCAGCTAATAGCGAAAACAAATCAGCAGCATCAGGTTTGCCAATGAGCCATCCGTCGAGTGAGTGGGTAGGATTCACCCCATCAACTTCATAACCCCTGACGGAGAGTCATCGATGCCTATCATCAACAGCCAAGTAAAACCGTTCAAAGCTACCGCGTTCAAAAACGGCGACTTCGTTCAAGTATCGGACGCTGACCTGAAAGGCAAGTGGTCGGTAGTGTTCTTCTACCCAGCCGACTTCACCTTCGTTTGCCCAACCGAGCTGGAAGACCTGGCTGACAACTACGCTGCTTTCCAGAAGCTCGGCGTAGAGATCTACAGCGTTTCCACCGACACCCACTTTGCTCACGCTGCCTGGCACAACACTTCGCCAGCCATCGGCAAAATCCAGTACACCATGATTGGCGACCCGACTCAGGTGATCTCCCGCAACTTCGACGTGCTGATCGAAGAAGCTGGCCTGGCTGACCGTGGCACCTTCGTGATCAACCCTGAAGGCCAGATCAAAATCGTTGAACTGAACGATGGCGGCGTTGGCCGTGACGCTTCCGAGCTGCTGCGCAAGATCAAGGCTGCTCAGTACGTTGCTGCTCACCCAGGCGAAGTTTGCCCAGCCAAGTGGAAAGAAGGCGAGGCCACTCTGGCTCCGTCTCTGGACCTGGTCGGCAAGATCTAAGTCTGTGACACGCTACTCAGGGCGGAACTCCGCACCTACTCAGTAAGCTGCACCGCCCTCAAGAAAAGCCCGGGCGAGATTCGCTCGGGCTTTTTTTCGCCTCAAATAAACAAAGGAAATCGCCCGTATGTTGGACGCCAATCTTAAAGCCCAGTTGAAATCGTACCTGGAACGGGTCACCCAGCCGATCGAGATCGTTGCGTCTCTCGACGACGGTGCGAAATCCCGTGAAATGCTTGAACTGCTGAAAGACGTTGCCAGTCTTTCGAGCCAAATTACTCTGATCGACAGCGGTGACGATGCACGCAAGCCATCGTTCTCGATCAACCGCCCGGGCGCTGACATCAGTCTGCGTTTCGCCGGTATCCCCATGGGTCACGAGTTCACTTCGCTGGTGCTGGCCCTGCTGCAAGTCGGCGGCCACCCATCGAAAGCCAGTGCTGAAGTGATTGAGCAGATTCGCTCGCTCAAAGGCGAGTTCACCTTCGAGACTTACTTCTCGCTGTCCTGCCAGAACTGCCCGGACGTGGTTCAGGCGCTGAACCTGATGGCCGTGTTGAACCCGAACATCCGCCACGTCGCCATCGATGGCGCGTTGTTCCAGGACGAAGTCAACGATCGCAAGATCATGGCCGTGCCGAGCATCTACTTGAATGGCGAGAACTTCGGTCAGGGCCGCATGGGCCTGGAAGAAATCCTCGCCAAACTCGACACTGGCGCCATCGAGCGTCAGGCCGATAAAATCAGCGCCAAAGCGGCTTTCGACGTATTGGTCGTCGGCGGCGGCCCGGCCGGTGCTTCCGCAGCGATTTACGCTGCCCGTAAAGGCATTCGTACTGGCGTTGCTGCGGAGCGTTTCGGCGGTCAAGTGCTGGATACCATGGCCATCGAGAACTTCATTTCCGTACAGGAAACCGAAGGCCCGAAACTGGCGACTGCACTGGAAGAACACGTCAAGCAATACGACGTGGACATCATGAACCTGCAACGCGCCGACAAGCTGATTCCGGGCAAAAACGGCGAGCTGCATGAAGTCCATTTCGCCAGCGGCGCGACCTTGAAGGCTAGAAGCGTGATTCTGGCGACCGGTGCGCGGTGGCGTGAAATGAACGTGCCGGGCGAGCAGGATTACCGTAACAAAGGCGTGGCGTACTGCCCGCACTGCGACGGCCCGTTGTTCAAAGGCAAGCGTGTGGCGGTGATTGGCGGCGGTAACTCCGGCGTCGAAGCGGCCATCGACTTGGCGGGTATCGTGGCTCACGTGACCTTGCTGGAGTTTGACGTTCAACTGCGCGCCGATGCAGTATTGCAGCGCAAATTGCACAGCTTGCCGAACGTCACCGTGATCACCAGTGCGCAAACCACTGAAGTGACTGGCGACGGGCAGAAGGTCAACGGTCTGCGTTACAAGGATCGCAACACTGACGAACTGCGTACTGTCGAGCTGGAAGGGATTTTCGTGCAGATCGGTCTGCTGCCTAACACCGATTGGCTCAAAGGCACCATTGAGCTGTCACCGCGTGGAGAGATCATTGTCGATAACCGTGGCGAAACATCGATCCCCGGCATCTTCGCCGCAGGTGACGTGACCACCGTGCCGTACAAGCAGATTGTGATTGCAGTGGGCGAGGGCGCCAAGGCTTCGCTGAGTGCATTCGATCACCTGATCCGCACTTCGGCCCCGGCATAAGCGTCAGGCCTGAAACGAAAAAACCCATGAGCGATCATGGGTTTTTTTGTGCCTGCACCGAACAACTGTGGGAGCGAGCTTGCTCGCGAAAGCAACATTACAGTCAACACTGATGTTGTCTGCCGCGACGCCTTCGCGAGCGAGCTCGCTCCCACATTGGTTTGTGCTGTCAGTTACAGCGGTGTTGGCTGAATAATCTCAACCCAATAGTTATCCGGGTCTTTGATAAACGCCAGGCTCTTCATGCGGCCATCGCTCAAGCGCTTCTGGAAGTCGCAGCCCAGCTCTTCGAAGCGTGCACACGCGGCAACGATATCCGGCACCGAGATGCAGATGTGGCCAAAACCACGCGGATCAGTATTGCCGTTGTGGTAGGCGAAATCGGCGTCGTTTTCGGTGCCGTGGTTGTGGGTCAGTTCCAGAATGCCGGGAATCGACTTCATCCATTCAGTGCGGGCAGCGGCGTCGGCCGGGATCTGTGCCTTGTCGACCAGCGCCAGAAAGTACAGGCTGAACTCGGCTTCCGCGAAGTCGCGCTTTTCAACCAGCGAGAAACCCAGAACGCGGGTGTAGAAATCCAGCGACTTGGTGATGTCCTTCACACGCAGCATGGTGTGGTTGAATACGAAGTTGCGGGTTGCGCTGTCCGGGGTGGCGGTAACGCCAGGAAAAGTGTTCAGTTCGTGCAGGCTCATAGGCCCTCCGTAACAATGGGGCGAGTGAATGGACGCAATGATACGCATGCCTGCCGGCATCGCCAAACCGAATACGCGGCTTGCCCTGAGCGCGGACGGGCCTCAGACTTTGCGGATCAATCTGCGAGTGCTTCCGGTAATGATCCGACCGTTCAAATGGCTTTTGGTTTTTGTCAGCTTGTCTCTGATATCGGGTCCGCTGTTGGCGGATGAGCCGATAATCACTTGGCCTGTCGGGTGGGAAGTCGAGACAGTGCCCGCTGCGACGCCTCAGGTTTCCCGGCAACGCGCGGTGAAAAACGACGCGGATGGCAATCAAGTCATGGTGATGGAGTTGACGATGACTCAGGTGGAAAGTGGCCATCAAGTCAACTTGCAGGGAGTCTTGCTGGAAATGCGCAAGTCGATCCAGAAGGACTTTTTCCAGGGCGGTTATCAGAGTGTCTGTAACCGAGTGCATCCGGCGACGCTGGGTTCCTTGTCGGCACTGGAAACCACTTGCACGATCACTGAAAACGGCCGGCATGTGTTGTCGCAAACATTGGTCGCAGCCGTTGACGCCGATAAGGCTTACGTACTTTCTTACGCGGGTCAGGCAGAGGTTTATAAGGCCAGCGAAGGCGAAATAGTGGCGGCGAGAAACAGTCTGAAACTTTAATCATCTGTTCTGTGCCGCAGCGAGTGTTAGATACGCGAACGGATTAAGCACAAAGTTTAATTCCGGCTCCGTTGGCAACATCGTGGCGCAAAATGTTTAGCGCTATGAGCAAGGTACATCACAACTTTCTCGGCGAAATTCGTTGTTTTTGTTAAATAATGTCAATAAAAAAGCCCCGCATGATGCGGGGCTTTTGGTGTTGGCGAGAGATTAACCGCGCAACCAGGAGTCAACGGTGGCTGCACCGTATTGTTCCTTCCAGGCTTTCAGCCCGCGATGATTGCCACCCTTGGTTTCAATCAATTCGCCGGTGTGCGGGTTGTGGTAAACCTTGACCACACGAGCACGACGGGTTTTAGGCGCTGCGGATGTCTGCAGGGCGGATTTGGCCGGGTTCGGATCGAGGATGGCGATGATGTCTTTCAGGCCTTTGCCGTAGTGTTTCATCAACCCTTGAAGCTTTTCTTCGAATTCGATTTCTTTCTTGAGCCCGGCATCGTTCTTCAGCGATTCCAGCTGCTTGAGCTGTTCCTGAAGGGCTTTTTCAGCTGCACGAAATTCAGCGAGTCTGGACAATATCTTTACTCCAATAGTGTGTTTGGCTGATACCAACCGCAAACAAAGCTATAAGCCAAGAGCCTTGAAGCGACTCGGTGATAATGGCTCACCTGCGAATCTAGCGTCAGGCATGAAAAATTGTAGTAGTTAATGGTGCAAGAGTAAATCCTGAGTTTTTCTTCATGTAACGAAAGCATACTTTTGTATCAAATTGGTGCGCCCGGTCGGCGCACCTGTCTAGAGATCTCTTAGTTAATGGTGCTTTAATGCGTTAATGAAATCTGCTGCCGGCATTGGTTTGCCGAACAGGTAGCCTTGCAGAAAGTTGACGTGATGGTGGGCGGTCAAATAATCGGACTGCGCCTGGGTTTCCACGCCTTCGGCGACAATCCCAAGATCAAGCTTGGCCGACAGTTCGATGATGCTGTCCAGAATATGCCGCGATAACGCGTCGATACCGATCATGGCAACAAAACTCTGATCAATCTTCAGGAAGTCGACATTGAATTTGCGCAGGTAAGCGAGGCTGGAGTGACCGGTCCCAAAGTCATCGATGGCGATTCTTACGCCCAGCGCATGCAATTGGTCGAACAATTGCCGGGTGATGTCGCTCGGCTCGATCAGTTCGCGTTCAGTCAACTCCAGCACCAGGTCGATGCTGCCGGGTGCGAAAGCTGCAAGGAACTCGCGACAGTCCCCCACCAGTTCAAGATCCTGACAATGGTTTGCCGTGATGTTGATACCGATATGGAATGGCGCGGGCAGAGTCGAGGAGATCGGCCCAAGCAGGGCGGCAGTCTGTCGCATCAAGGCGCGGGTCATCGGTACGATCAGGCCAGAATGCTCGGCGAACGGTATGAATAGATCCGGGCGTACCAGACCCTCCTTGGGATGGTTCCAGCGCATCAAAACTTCGGCGCCCGACCATAATTTGCTGTCGCCGTGTACCACCGGCTGAAAGTACGGAATGAATTCGCCTGCCTCCAGCGCCCGCTGCATCTCGTGGCTCGGTGAAGTAGAGCGCTTCTGCACCATGTGGCCGATAGCGCCTGACACCACGCCAAAAAACATCAACAGGCTGAAAAGCGGCGGATATTCAACGAGCATGTAACGCCAGGTTTCGCCCTCGGGGAAACCTGCGGACACACTGAAGGCATAGCGCGAAGAATTCAGCGTGCTTTGTGCCACCGGCAGCTCTGGCGGAGCACCTTCATGCACTTTGCCATCGGCAGCCAACCAATCGTCGCCGACCTGCAGCAACAAAAGCGTATGCCGGCCGATCAGCCGCAGAATGTTACTCAAGTGGTAGCCATCCAGCGTGGTCAGTGCGCCACCCCGACCTTCGCTCAGCCGAAACACCAGCAGCGCAGTGTTGGGTGTCACCGGGTTGCCGTTCATCAGCCACAATTTTCCCTGTGCGTAATCGCCCGGGTTGACCGCTTCCTGGTAATCCCCGAACAACGAACTGCAATAGAGGTTGTTGTCCCAGACCAGATTGGTCGAACGCACGAAAGGTCGGCGCGTGACCTGCTCGCGCAAGGCCAGTTGCACCTCTTTGCACGGTTTGCCAGCCAATGGCAGCAATTCCTGGGCTGCGTGAGCGGTGTTGTCGAGCATCAATTCGAATTGGCGCAAGGCTTCGTCGGCGGTGTTCTGGCTGCTCTGCTGCAAAGAGCGTCCAGCTTGCATATAGAGGATCGCGGTACCCAGTAAAAAGGGAAGCAGGCCGCAAGTCAGCGTCACGAGCATTCGGATGCTGCGATTGCGGCGGGGTCTTACAGTCAGGGGCATGGGCGCATCCTGTTGCGAAAAATGAGGCTCTCGAATGCAGGCCGGGCGAGGGCGCGGCAACTCAAGGAAGATCAATCAAGTGGATGATAGATGGCCGATGTCGCTTGCGCCGCTCGTCGTCGATTGTTTCATGCTGCCGGTCGAAGGATCTCAGAGGAACAACAAACCCCTTGCACGTACGCCAGAAAAGCGGATTTTATAGAGAGGGCAGACAACCACTATTACGCTGTGTAGAATCGGTTTACGCATACAATAATAATCGTCTTCTGGCAGCAGAAGCCTCGCCCGCAAGAGCCTTGGGTCGACAATGAAGATATTCGGGTTTCAACTGATCTACGGTGACTTCCTCGCCCGCAGTGTGCGTGGCATCTCCTGCGCGCCTCCCGCCGACCTCAGCATTACTGACAAATAACCCTGGTTAATTGATAAGAATGATGAGGCGTCACCATGACAGATTTATACGAAAACCCAATGGGCCTGATGGGCTTTGAGTTCATCGAGTTCGCATCGCCGACTCCTGGCACGCTGGAGCCGATCTTCGAGATCATGGGCTTCACCAAAGTCGCGACCCACCGCTCCAAGAACGTGCACCTGTACCGTCAGGGCGCGATCAATCTGATCCTCAACAACGAACCGAACAGCGTTGCCTCGTACTTCGCGGCCGAACACGGCCCATCGGTGTGCGGTATGGCGTTCCGCGTCAAGGATTCGCAAAAGGCCTACAGTCGCGCATTGGAACTCGGCGCTCAGCCGATCCACATCGAAACCGGTCCGATGGAACTGAACCTGCCGGCGATCAAAGGCATTGGCGGCGCGCCGCTGTACCTGATCGACCGTTTCGGCGAAGGCAGCTCGATCTATGACATCGACTTCGTGTTCATCGAAGGTGTTGACCGCAATCCGGTCGGTGCCGGTCTGAAGATCATCGACCACCTGACCCACAACGTGTATCGCGGCCGCATGGCTTACTGGGCGAACTTCTACGAGAAGCTGTTCAACTTCCGTGAAATCCGCTACTTCGACATCAAGGGCGAATACACCGGCCTGACTTCGAAAGCCATGACCGCGCCGGACGGCATGATCCGCATCCCGCTCAACGAAGAGTCGTCGAAGGGCGCCGGACAGATCGAAGAGTTCCTGATGCAGTTCAACGGTGAAGGCATCCAGCACGTGGCGTTCCTCAGCGATAACCTGATTGACACCTGGGATCGCCTGAAGAAAATCGGCATGCGCTTCATGACTGCACCGCCAGAGACATACTACGAAATGCTTGAAGGTCGCCTGCCAAACCACGGCGAGCCCGTTGATCAACTGCAATCGCGCGGTATCTTGCTGGACGGTTCGTCCGAGTCGGGCGACAAGCGTCTGCTGCTGCAGATCTTCTCGGAAACCCTGATGGGGCCGGTGTTCTTCGAGTTCATCCAGCGTAAAGGCGATGATGGCTTCGGCGAGGGCAACTTCAAGGCACTGTTCGAGTCGATCGAGCGTGACCAGGTACGTCGTGGCGTACTGACTGCCGACTAATCTGCTACTCCGATGAAACTTGTGGGAGCTAGCCTGCTAGCGATAGCGTCTTCAGATTCAACATTGATGTTGACTGACAGATCGCAATCGCTAGCAGGCTAGCTCCCACAGTTGTTTTGCATCGGGCTTAAAATCTGCGCTGGCGCATCAGGTGCTTGAAGCCTTCGAACACCAGCACCACAACCGCCAGCCAGATTGGAATGTAAGTCAGCCATTCCCCGGACTTGATACTTTCACCGAGCAACAGCGCGACACCGAGCAGCAACACCGGCTCAACATAACTCAGCAAGCCAGTCGATCAACTGCAATCGCGCGGTATCTTGCTGGACGGTTCATCCGAGTCGGGCGACAAGCGTCTGCTGCTGCAGATCTTCTCGGAAACCCTGATGGGGCCGGTGTTCTTCGAGTTCATCCAGCGTAAAGGCGATGATGGCTTCGGCGAGGGCAACTTCAAGGCACTGTTCGAGTCGATCGAGCGTGACCAGGTACGTCGTGGCGTACTGACTGCCGACTAATCTGCTACTCCGATGAAACTTGTGGGAGCTAGCCTGCTAGCGATAGCGTCTTCAGATTCAACATTGATGTTGACTGACAGATCGCAATCGCTAGCAGGCTAGCTCCCACAGTTGTTTTGCATCGGGCTTAAAATCTGCGCTGGCGCATCAGGTGCTTGAAGCCTTCGAACACCAGCACCACAACCGCCAGCCAGATTGGAATGTAAGTCAGCCATTCCCCGGACTTGATACTTTCACCGAGCAACAGCGCGACACCGAGCAGCAACACCGGCTCAACATAACTCAGCAAGCCAGTCGATCAACTGCAATCGCGCGGTATCTTGCTGGACGGTTCATCCGAGTCGGGCGACAAGCGTCTGCTGCTGCAGATCTTCTCGGAAACCCTGATGGGGCCGGTGTTCTTCGAGTTCATCCAGCGTAAAGGCGATGATGGCTTCGGCGAGGGCAACTTCAAGGCACTGTTCGAGTCGATCGAGCGTGACCAGGTACGTCGTGGTGTACTGACGGCCGACTAATCTGCTACTCCGATGAAACTTGTGGGAGCTAGCCTGCTAGCGATAGCGTCTTCAGATTCAACATTGATGTTGACTGACAGATCGCAATCGCTAGCAGGCTAGCTCCCACAGTTGTTTGCATCGGGCTTAAAATCTGCGCTGGCGCATCAGGTGCTTGAAGCCTTCGAACACCAGCACCATAACCGCGAGCCAGATTGGAATGTAAGTCAGCCATTCCCCGGACTTGATACTTTCACCGAGCAACAGCGCGACACCGAGCAGCAACACCGGCTCAACATAACTCAGCAAGCCAGTCGATCAACTGCAATCGCGCGGCATCTTGCTGGACGGTTCGTCCGAGTCGGGCGACAAGCGTCTGTTGCTGCAAATCTTCTCGGAAACCCTGATGGGGCCGGTGTTCTTCGAGTTCATCCAGCGTAAAGGCGATGATGGCTTCGGCGAGGGCAACTTCAAGGCACTGTTCGAGTCGATCGAGCGTGACCAGGTACGTCGTGGTGTACTGACGGCCGACTAATCTGCTACTCCGATGAAACTTGTGGGAGCTAGCCTGCTAGCGATAGCGTCTTCAGATTCAACATTGATGTTGACTGACAGATCGCAATCGCTAGCAGGCTAGCTCCCACAGTTGTTTTGCATCGGGCTTAAAATCTGCGCTGGCGCATCAGGTGCTTGAATCCTTCGAACACCAGCACCACAACCGCCAGCCAGATTGGAATGTAAGTCAGCCATTCCCCGGACTTGATACTTTCACCGAGCAACAGCGCGACACCGAGCAGCAACACCGGCTCAACATAACTCAGCAAGCCAAACAGACTGAACGGCAGCAAGCGGCTGGCAATGATGTACACCACCAATGCCGAGGCGCTGATCAGACCCAGCAGCGGAATCAGCCACATCAACCCCGGATACTGATCGAACACGCCAAAACCTTGCTCGCCACCCTGCACAAACCAGTACGCGACCGGCAGCATCAGGGTCATGTCGACCCACAATCCGCCGAGGTGGTCGGTCTTCAAGCGTTTGCGCAGCACGAAATACAGCGGATAACCGACCACGACTACAATCGTCGCCCAGGAAAAACCGCCGACCTGATACAGCTCGTTCAAAACACCCAGCGTGGCAAAGAACACCGCGATCTTTTGCAGATACGACAAGCTGTCGCCGTAGGCAATGCGCCCGGTCAGCACCATCGCCAGGGGCAACAGGAAATACCCCAGCGATACGTCAAGGCTATAGCCGTTGAGCGGCGCCCACATGAACAGCCAAAGCTGCACGCCCAGTAACGCTGCCGAGACGAGCAGGCCACCGATCAGCTTCGGGTAACCCGCCACCAGACGCAGCAACTCCAGCACTCGCCGCCACTCACCGGATACCAGCATGAACACGGTCATGCAGGGCACGGTCAGGAGCATCCGCCAGCCGAAGATTTCCACGCCACTCAAAGGGGTGAGCAGCGAGGTGTAGTAATACATGACGGCAAACAGCACCGAGGCTGAAACCGATAAAGCGATACCTTTAGACAAACTGTCCTCGCGGAGTGGTGGTAAAACGGGGCGCGAAGGATACGTGGTTTTTGTGCTGAATATTGGCCGGATGCTCAATATTTACAACATTGCGGCCAATGTTGAAATGCCATCGCTGGCAAGCCAGCTCCCACAAGGTCATGTGTCGAACGATAGTCTGTGTTTCAACACAAAACACGGTGGGAGCTGGCTTGCCAGCGATGCTTTTAGGCCTGATGAGGTTTACGGCCAGACACAAAATGGCTCACATCATTAAATCCCGGTGTCGAGGCGTGTCCCGGCGTCACCAGTGAATCAATGAATACCTCATCTTCGGCGGTGATTTTTACGGCCTGCGCCTTGGTGTACGCATCCCACTGTTCTTCGGTACGCGGCCCGACAATCGCCGACGTCACCGCGCTGTTATTCAGCACCCAGGCAATCGCAAACTCGACCATGCCGACACCTCGCCCTTGGGTGTACTGCTGAATCTGCTGCGCAATGCGCAGCGATTCCACCCGCCATTCGGTTTCCAGAATGCGCTTGTCCTGTCGCCCGGCGCGGCTGTTGGCGTCCGGTGTGACATCCGGCGCATATTTGCCGCTGAGCACGCCACGGGCCAGCGGACTGTACGGCACAACACCGAGGCCATAAGTCTGGGCGGCGCTGATCTGCTCGGTTTCGGCCTGACGGTTGACGATGTTGTACAGCGGCTGGCTAATGACCGGGCGATCAATGCCCAGTTTGTCAGCGATGCGAATCACCTCGGCAATCCGCCAGCCGCGATAGTTCGACAGACCCCAATAGCGAATCTTGCCCTGACGAATCAGATCGCCGATGGCCGACACCGTGACTTCCAACGGTGTGTTGTGGTCTTCGCGATGCAGGTAATAGATGTCGAGATAGTCGGTGCCGAGGCGAGTGAGGCTGGCATCGAGGGCATTGAAGATGTGTTTGCGGCTCAAGCCGCTGCGGTTCGGCACTCCATCCGCCGGGCCGAAGCCGACTTTGGTCGCCAGCACCCACTCATGGCGATTGCCGGCAATCGCTTCACCGACGATCTCTTCCGAACGACCGTTGGTGTAGACGTCAGCGGTGTCGATGAAATTGATGCCCTGATCCCAGGCCTTGTCGATGATGCGCAGCGAATCTTCGGTACTGGTCTGCTCGCCGAACATCATCGTCCCGAGGGTGAGGGTAGACACCTGCAACCCCGAATGGCCCAGTGTGCGATAGCTCATGCCGAACTCCTTTTGCCGATGGGAAAGCTTCCATCAAATACCAGAAGCGTCGCATGGGGCAAAGTGAATTAAAGCAAAAAGATCGCAGCCCCCGGCAACTCCAACAGGATGTACATCAATCCAGTGTGGGAGTTGCCGAAGGCTGCGATCTTTTGATCTTGCTGAATTAAGCCCGCAACGTACGCGTCATGCGCAGCGCCAACAGGCTACCGCCGACAATCACACCCGCCAGCAGATACAACGCGGCATCGGTCGAACCGGTGGTGTCCTTGACCCAACCCACCAGGTACGGGCTGAGGAAACCAGCCATTTGCCCCATCGAGTTGATCAACGCCAAACCACCGGCAGCAGCGCCCGCACTGAGCATCGCAGTTGGCACCGGCCAAAACATCGGCAGACCGGTCAGCGCACCCATCGTGGCGATGGTCAGACCAAGAATGGCGATCGCCGGGTTAGCTGCAAAGTTGACTGCAATCACCAGACCGATAGCGCCCATCAGCATCGGCACTACCAAATGCCAGCGGCGTTCTTTACGCAAGTCAGCCGAGCGACCGACCACCAGCATGAACACCGCCGCCAGTAGATATGGAATCGCACTCAACCAGCCAATCACCAGGTTATCGCTGAAACCGAGGTTCTTGATGATCGACGGCAGCCAGAAGTTGATCGCGTAAACGCCACTCTGGATGCAGAAGTAGATCAGGCCAAACGCCCAGATTGCCGGGTTCTTGAACACCGCCAGTAGCGAGTCGGAAGTGGTTTTCGGCTTGTTCGCCAAGTCTTCGGCCTGATCCGCTTCGAGTACCGCACGCTCATGCGGCGTCAGCCACTTGGCATTGGCGAAGCTGTCGCTCAGCAGGAAGTAGGCGAGGGCGCCGAGAATTACCGTCGGAATACCTTGCAGCAGGAACATCCACTGCCAACCCGCGAGGCCACCTTGGCCAGCAGCGAAGTGATTGAGAATCCAGCCGGAGAACGGGCTGCCGAGCAAACCGGACACAGGGATTGCGGACATGAACAGCGCCATGATCCGGCCACGGCGGAACGTCGGGAACCACTGCGAGAGATACAACACGACGCCAGGGAAGAAGCCGGCTTCGGCCGCACCGGTAAACAGACGCAGCGTGTAGAACTCGGTCGGGGTGGTAACGAACAGCAGGCAGGTCGACAGGGTGCCCCAAGTGATCATCATCACCGCGATCCAGCGTCGCGGGCCAAATTTGCTCAGGGCCAGGTTGCTCGGTACGCCACACAGCACGTAGCCAATGAAGAAGATCCCGGCACCGAGGCCGTATACGGTTTCGCTGAATTTCAGTGCGTCGAGCATCTGCAATTTGGCAAATCCAACGTTTACCCGGTCGAGGTAGTTGAACAGGTAGCAGATGAAGATGAAGGGGATCAAACGCAGGGTAATGCGTTTGTAGACGGCATTTTTGTCGTCAGCGATGGCCTGGGTGGCAGCGGCGCTCTGTGACATGGCGGCTCTCTCTTTATTATGATTTTTTGCGATGCAAAGGGTAACGTTGATCGCCCTGAGAGTCTCGGTCACCTTTGGCCGGATTGTCTTTGTGCCTGAGCACAGGGTTTGTCGCCAAGCCCTGTGCGGGTGAACAACCGTCCGCGCGTGTTTTCAAGGATTCTAGTCGTTATGTTCGAACTCGATCACGATCTGGCACAAGACATCGTCGACCGGGCGATGGCCATTTTGCCGTACAACGTCAACGTCATGGACAGCCAGGGGCTGATCCTCGGCAGTGGTGAGCCGGAGCGCATCAACACCCGCCACGAAGGCGCGCAACTGGTGCTGGCCAACGGGCGTGTGGTGGAAATCGATGCGCAGACGGCAGTGCATCTCAAAGGCGTGCAGCCGGGGATCAACCTGCCGCTGTTGCTCGATCAGCGTTTGATTGGCGTACTCGGCATCACCGGCGAACCGGAGCAACTGCGCACTTACGCCGAACTGGTGCGTATGACCGCTGAAATGCTGGTCGGCCAGCGCAATCAACAGGCCGAGCAGCAATGGCGCCGTCAGCGCTGCGATGATCTGCTGGCGTTGCTGCTGAGCGAAGCGGGGGACTCGCCGCGACTGGTCGATGAAGCTCAGCAATTGGGGCTAAAACCGCAATTGACGCGGGTGCCGTATCTGTTCGAGCTGGGTCTGGAACATGGCTCGGGGCAAACCGTCGAGGCCTTGAGCGCGTGGCTGACTTCGCGCTATCCGGATAGCTGGTGCGTGAGTTCGGCGAAGTCATCGCTGCTTTGGTGTCGTCCGGCTAGTCAGAACGTCGAGCATGATCGCCTGCTGGAAAAACTTGATGCTTTGGGCTGGAACATTCTGCGTATCGCCGTCGGCGGGCAGGCTGATGGGCTGAGCGGATTGCGTCGTTGCTATCGACGGGTCGGCGACCTGCTTGCCTATGGTCGGGAGGTTCTGCCGCGTTCACGGTTACTGACGCTCAATCGCTATCGTTTGCCAGTGATGCTCTGGCGACATCGCAATGACGACGCACTCGATGAATTGCTCAAACCGTTGCGAAAAGTCATCGCCAAGGACGGCAACGGCCAGTTGCTGGCGACCTTGCGCAGTTGGTGTGATCACGACGGGCAGAGCCAGGCCTGTGCGGATGCGCTGGGCATTCACCGCAACAGCTTGCGCTATCGCATGGAACGGATTGCCGAGCTCAGCGGCGTCGACCCACTGCGCCTGGACGGCATGCTCGCGCTATATCTTGGCGTGCAACTACTCCCCCAGACTGACGCATCTACTTGAGGTGTTTTTGGGGGCGCCTTCGCTGGCAAGCCAGCTCCCACAGGGATCTTCGGCGTATATGGAGTTTTGTGTATACCGCCAAACCTGTGGGAGCTGGCTTGCCAGCGATGGCGGCGGCACATTCAGCACTAATGCCCGGTCTTTTGTAGAAATGAACAATAAACGCCTGCGCCGCTTGTGCAGCGGACAGGCGTCAATGCGCATGCCGACTGGCAGCATGAGGAGCATTGGAACTGGAGAATTCGCATGAAGATCGTCATCGCCCCCGATTCGTTCAAGGACAGCCTGAGTGCTCAAGGCGTGGCCGAAGCCATTGCATTGGGCCTGGCGCAGGTATGGCCGCAGGCAACATTGGTCAAATGCCCGATGGCCGACGGCGGCGAAGGCACGGTCGAGTCGATTCTTGCCGCGTGCGAAGGCGAGTTGCGCCGCACCCGCGTGCGAGGCCCGTTGGGTGCGCCGGTTGAAGCCGCTTGGGGCTGGTTGCCGCACAATCACACCGCAATCATCGAAATGGCCGAGGCCAGCGGTTTGCAACTGGTGCCACCGGGGCAGCGCGATGCGTGCATCAGCAGCACCTTTGGCACTGGCGAGCTGATCCGCGCTGCGCTCGACGCTGGTGCAGAACGAGTGATTCTGGCCATCGGAGGCAGCGCCACCAACGATGGCGGTGCAGGTGCGATGCAAGCGCTCGGGGTGAAACTGCTGGATGCACAGGGTCAGACACTGGTGCCGGGCGGATTGGCCTTGGCGCAACTGACGCGGCTTGATTTGAGTGAAGTCGATCCGCGTCTGGCCGAGGTGCGTTTCGACATCGCTGCTGACGTGAATAACCCGCTGTGCGGCCCGCACGGAGCCTCGGCGATTTTCGGCCCGCAAAAAGGTGCTTCGCCCGCGCAAGTGCAGCAACTGGATCAGGCGCTCGGGCACTTCGCTGATTTGTGTGCGCCAGCCTTGGGCAAAGACGTGCGCGATGAACCGGGCAGTGGCGCGGCGGGTGGATTGGGTTTCGCCGCCAAGGCTTTTCTCGGCGCAAGGTTTCAGGCCGGAGTGGAAGTGGTTGCCGAATTGGTAGGGCTCGCCGAAGCAGTGCAAGGCGCGGATCTGGTGATTACCGGTGAAGGTCGTTTCGACGCGCAGACCTTGCGCGGCAAAACCCCGTTCGGTGTGGCGCGAATCGCCAAGCAACACGGTGTGCCGGTGATCGTCATCGCCGGGACCTTGGGCGAGGGATATCAGGAACTCTACGGGCACGGCATCGATGCGGCATTCACCGTTACCAGCGGCCCGATGACCCTGGAGCAGGCGTGCGCCGAGGCGCCGCGATTGTTGCGTGAACGCGCAACCGATATCGCCCGCGTCTGGCAACTGGCCAAACACAAAATCTGATCTACGCCAATTCTGTGGCGAGGGAGCTTGCTCCCGCTGGGTTGCGAAGCAGCCCCAAACGTTTGGCGGCTCGCAACTGCTGCGCAGCCGAGCGGGAGCAAGCTCCCTCGCCACAGACTAGTGCTCGACAGAGGTGTGTTTCATTCTTGTAACACCTTGAAAAATATTTTCTCTTTACACGAAATCTTCCTAAAGGCCGGCCGATATAGAGGTCAGGCGCACAACGACTCCCTTCGAACAGTGACGCCGGGCTGAACCCGCCAAGGGGCCAGTGATTACGGCAAGGACGCTCGCAGTCTCCACTATCGAGAGTCCCTCTATGTCCTTGCGTAACCTGAATATCGCGCCGCGTGCCTTCCTTGGTTTTGCCTTTATCGCCTTGCTGGTGATCCTGCTCGGTGTGTTTGCCGTCGACCGAATGTCGATCATCCGCCAGGCTTCCATCGACATGGAGACCAATCAACTGCCCAGCGTTGGTTATCTCGGCAAAGTGACGGAAAACGTCCTGCGCCTGCGCATTTTATCGTTCCGGGTGCTGGTCAACCGTGAGCCGGCGGCGTTGCAGGATGCGCAGGCTCGCATCAACGATTTGGTGGACAAGGTTCGCAGTGCTCAGGCCAGTTATGCAGCGCTGCCCGCCGGCGGCGAAGAACTCTCGCAGTACCACGCCTTTGCGGCGACCCTCGACAACTACCTGCAAGCACAAAGTCAGATGATGGACCTGTCGCGCCAGGACAAGATCGAGGACATGCGCAACCTGATCAACACACGGATCAAGGACGGCACCGATCAGATGGGCGAGCAACTGAACAAACTGATCGCGATTAACGCAGCCGATGCGAAAACCGCCTCCAATCAGGCCGGCGACCACTACGACAGCGCCATCACCGGCATCGTCGGCGTGGCCATTGTTGCCGCGCTGGCCACCGTGTTGCTGGCATGGTTGCTGACCCGCAGTATCGTCACTCCGTTGAACCGTGCGGTGGCCGCCGCGCAAACCATCGCCGCCGGCAACCTGACCAAAACCATTGAAATCGACGGTAAGGACGAACCGGCACGCCTGCTTGAAGCGCTGTCGGCGATGCAGACCAACCTGCGCAAAACCATCGAGCAGATCGCCGGTTCCGCCACGCAACTGGGCGCCGCTGCCGAAGAGCTCAGCGCGGTCACCGAAGAAGCCTCCCGTGGCCTGCAACAGCAGAACAATGAAATCGAACAGGCAGCCACCGCCGTCAACGAGATGACCGCCGCAGTCGAAGAAGTCGCACGCAACGCGGTCTCGACTTCCGAAGCCTCGAATCAGTCGACCCAAGCCGCCCGTGAAGGCCGCGATCAGGTGGTGAAAACCGTCGACGCGATCCAGACCATGACCCACGACGTGCAAAACACCTCGCAGATGATCGAAGGCCTCGCCGCGCAGGGCCGTGACATCGGCAAAGTGCTCGACGTGATCCGCGCCATCGCCGAACAGACCAACCTGCTGGCGCTCAACGCCGCCATCGAAGCGGCACGAGCCGGTGAAGCCGGACGCGGGTTTGCCGTGGTGGCGGACGAAGTGCGGGCACTTGCCCATCGCACCGCGCAATCGACTCAGGAAATCGAAAAAATGGTCGCCGGGATTCAGAACGGCACTGGTGAAGCCGTGAATTCGATGCAACAGAGCAACCAGCGTACCCACTCCACCCTGGAAATGGCCCGCGCTGCCGGCATTGCGCTGGAGCAGATCACCCAGTCGATCCATCAGATCAACGAACGTAACCTGGTGATCGCCAGTGCCTCGGAAGAGCAGGCGCAGGTGTCGCGTGAAGTCGACCGCAATCTGGTCAACATCCGCGATCTGGCCACGCAATCTGCCGCAGGGGCCAACCAGACCAGCGCTGCGACTCATGAACTGTCGCGTCTGGCGGTGGTTTTGAACGCCATGGTGGCGCGTTTTGTGATTTGAGATAGGGTGAAGGCTGGAGACCGCGCAATCAGGAGACGTGCATGCGCTATTCAGCCTTGACCCAACGCATTGCCGGGGAGGGCGCCGCTGCCTGGCAGATTCACGACCGGGCACTGGCGTTACTTGCCGAGGGGGTCGATGTATTGCTGTTGACCGTGGGCGATCCGGATTTCGATACGCCGATGCCGATTGTTCACGGGGCCATCGACAGTTTGCTCGCTGGCGATACACATTATTCCGAAGTGCGTGGCCGCTTGGCGCTGCGCAAACTGATCGCTGCACGGCATCAGCAGCGCAGTGGTCAGGTGGTGGATGCCGAGCACGTCATCGTGCTGCCCGGCGCGCAATGCGCGGTGTATTCGGTGGCGCAATGTCTGCTTGATCCGGGCGACGAAGTGATCGTCGCCGAGCCGATGTATGTGACCTACGAAGGTGTGTTCGGCGCTTGCGGCGCGAAGGTTGTGCCGGTGCCGGTTCGTCCCGAAAACGGCTTTCGGGTCGATCCGCTGGATGTCGCCGCACGCATCACCCCCAAGACCCGTGCGATGTTGCTCAACAGTCCGAACAATCCCAGCGGCGCGAGCCTGTCACTGCTGATCTGGCAGGAACTGGCGGCGCTGTGCATTCGTCACGACTTGTGGCTGATCAGCGACGAGGTCTACAGCGACTTGCTGTACGAAGGCCAGCACATCAGCCCGGCGAGTCTGCCGGGCATGGCCGAACGTACCGCGACCATCAATAGCCTGTCCAAGTCCCACGCCATGACGGGTTGGCGAGTCGGCTGGTCGATTGGTCCCAAAGCCCTGTCCGAACACCTGGTCAATCTGTCGTTGAGCATGCTTTTCGGCTTGCCGGACTTCGTCCAGAAAGCCGCGCAAGTGGCGCTGGAAAAGGATCTGCCGGAAGTGGCGCAGATGCGTGATGAGTACCGCTTGCGTCGGGATCTGGTGTGCGAGCGTTTGCGCGGTTGCCCGGGGTTGCAGCCGGTTCGTCCGGATGGCGGCATGTTTGTGATGGTCGATGTGCGTCAGACCGGGCTCGGGGCGCAGGCATTTGCCGAGCGCTTGCTGGAAGGTTATGGCGTGTCGGTGTTGCCCGGCGAGGCGTTCGGGCCGAGTGCGGCGGGACATATTCGCATTGGCCTGGTGGTGGATCGGGTGAAACTGGCGGATGCCTGCGCGCGGATTGCGCTGTGTGCGGCGCAGCTTTTACAGGCGCGTAGTGCCTGAGGGTTTTGTGTTGTCAGGACTGGCGTCATCGATGGCAAGCCAAGCTCCCACAGGTTCTTCAGTGTTCATAACATTTGTGAACGACACAAAACCCTGTGGGAGCTGGCTTGCCAGCGAAGAGGTCCAGTCAGGCACTGATAATCTCAGTCCTGCCACGCCAATGGATTCACCAGATTCGCTGGCTTCTGCCCAGCCAAAGCCGCCAACAGATTCTCCACCGCACACCGCGCCATCGCCTCCCGCGTCTCATGCGTTGCCGAACCGATATGCGGTGTCGCCACCACGTTGTTCAACTGCAACAACGGCGAATCATGATTCAGCGGCTCACGCTCAAACACATCCAGCCCCGCCGCGCGAATCCGCTGATGACGCAATGCGTCGATCAACGCCGCTTCGTCCACCACCTTGCCCCGCGAGATATTGATGAAGATGCTTTCCGGACGCATCAACGCAAACTGTTCGGCGCCGATCAAACCCTCGGTCTGCGCGGTCAGCGGCAAAGTCAGGCAGACGAAATCGGCCTGTTGCAGCAAGTCTTCGAGGCTACGGTACTGCGCAGCAAAACGTTCTTCGACAGCGGGCTTGCGTGACTGGCTGTGATAGATCACCGGCATGCCAAACCCGAAGTGCCCACGCTGTGCCAGAGCTTCACCGATCCGCCCCATGCCAATGATGCCCAGGGTTTTGCCATGCACATCAGTGCCGAAATGCGCCGGGCCGATGTTGCGATGCCACTGACCGCTGCGCACCATGTTCGCCAGCTCCACCACGCGCCGGGCAGCAGCGAGGATCAGCGCGAAACCGGTATCGGCGGTGGTTTCGGTGAGTACATCCGGGGTGTTGCTCAGCAGGATTTTGCGTTGAGTCAGATAGTCGATGTCGTAGTTGTCGACGCCCACCGAAACACTGGCAATCGCCTCGAGTTGCGGCGCCAGATCGAGCAGCGCGGCATCCAGTTTCAGACTGGCACCGAGCAAGCCTTGGGCGCGGGGCAAGGCGTCGCGTAGTTTCATCAATCCTTGATTGTCGAGGCTTTCGATCAGCGTTACCTCGGTCTGTTGTTGCAGACGCGCCATCAGTTCTGGCGAGAGTTTCTTGTACAGCACAACCTGCTTTTTCATGGTGATGGTCTCTTTCAATTCAGGAGTGCGCCGGCGTGTGGCGCGGCGCAGCAGCTTTGGCCACGACGCGATCACTGGCGCCTGGCTTGAGGAAAATCGTTAGCACCACTGACAACAGCAATGCGCCGCTCATCAACAGATACGAAGCACCGGGCGAGCCGGTGGTGCTGTTCAGATAACCGACCAGATACGAACCGCCGAACGAGCCAAGCGCGCCCATGCTGTTGATCAGCGCCATCGCGCCGCCAGCGACGTTGGCCGGAAGGATCTCGGGAACGATGGCGAAAAACGGCCCGTACGGTGCGTACATGCAAGCACCGGCAATTACCAACAAGGTGTATGACCACCAGAAATGCTCGGCGCCGAGTGCGTAGGAGCCGTAGAAAGCAATCGAGGCAATCAACAGCGGCGGCCAGACGAAGCGTTTACGTTTCTGCAGTTTGTCCGAGCCCCACGACACCGCGAGCATGCCGATCACCGCCGCCAGATAGGGCAGCGCTGACAGCCAGCCGGCCTCGACCATGTCCATTTGCAGGCCAGACTTGAGGATCGATGGCAGCCACAAAACGAAGCCGTAGACGCCGATGCTCCAGCAGAAAAACTGCAGCGCCAGAATGATCACTTTCGGCGAACGGAACGCCTCGGCGTAGTTCTTCACCGCTTTGATCCCGACCTGTTCGGCAGCCAATGCGCTTTCCAGATCCTGTTTTTCCTGCTCGGTCAGCCATTTGGCCTGGGCCGGACGGTCATCGGCCAGCTTCCACCAGATAAACGCCCAGATCACCGCCGGCAGACCTTCGATGATGAACATCCAGCGCCAACTGAAATGCTGCACCAGATAACCCGAGACCACTGACATCCACAGCATCGTCACCGGGTTGCCGAGGATCAGAAAAGTGTTGGCACGCGAGCGTTCGGCACGGGTGAACCAGTGGCACAGATAGACCAGCATCGCCGGCATCACCGCCGCTTCGACCACGCCGAGCATGAAGCGAATCACGATCAGCCAGTAGGCATTGGAGACCACACCGGTCAGGGTAGCGAGCCCGCCCCAGAGGATCAGGCTGACGAAAATCAGCTTCTTCACACTGTGCTTTTGCGCGTACATCGCGCCGGGCACCTGAAAGAAGAAGTAGCCGAGAAAGAACAGCGCACCGAGCAGCGATGACAGGCCCGGGGTGATCATCAGGTCGGCGGCCATGCCGGACGCGGCGGCGAAACCATAGTTGGCTCGATCGAGGTACGCCAGGCTGTAGGTGATAAACACGATCGGCATGATGTACCACCAGCGGCGGGCGGCGAGGGTTGCGGTTTTCATGGTGTTGCTCCTGAGCTTGTTGTTTTTGTCGCAGCAGGTTCAATAAATGAGTCGCCTGGGCTGGCCTCATCGCTAGCAGGCTAGCTCCCACAGGGTTGAGTGAATGCCTCCGTGACCATGTGGGAGTGAGCTTGCTCGCGAATGACAATTTCAAATTCAGCAGAGAGTTCGGAACGGGTCGGCAAACCCTCCATATCCCCTCGGCTCTGCACGGCACGGCTGCCAATCCAGTTCGCCCGCTGCACTGCTTCGGCAAAACTCTGGTGCTCCAGCAACGCACTGATCATCCCGACGGCAAAGCCATCCCCGGCACCAACCGTGTCGACAACCGTCGCCACTGGAACACCGGCAACAAACCCCTGATCCAGATGCGTGCGGTAATAAGCACCCTCCGGCCCAAGTTTGATTGCCACCGCTTCGGCGCCCTGATCCAGATAAAACGCGGCAATGTCCGCCGGGTCTTCAAACCCGGTCAGCAAGCGGCCTTCGCTCAAACCCGGCAGTACCCAATGGGCGAGGGCGGCGAGACGATTGATCTCGCGGATCATTTCGCGCTCATTGGCCCACAGGCTCGGGCGCAGGTTTGGATCGAACGACACGCTGCGCCCGGCGTCGCGCATGCGCGTCATCAATTCGAATGACATTTCCCGCGCCGAGGCCGACAGCGCCGGTGGTATCCCGGTCGCGTGTAAATGACGAGCGTTGAGCAAGGTGTCAGTGATCGACCGTGGCGACAGGCGACTGGCCGCCGAACCACGACGGAAATACTCGACCTGCGGGTCGCTGCCGTCGTCATTGCGCGACTTGAACTGAAACCCGGTCGGATGCGCTGGATCAACTTCCACAGCGCTGCAATCCAGACCTTCGCCAGCCAGGGTTTCAAGCACAAACCGTCCCAGCGAGTCAGCGCCGACCCGGCTCAGCCATTTCACGCTGAAGCCCAGTCGCGACAGACCGATAGCCACATTGCTGTCAGCCCCGGCAATCCGTTTGTGGA
Organism: Pseudomonas sp. McL0111; assembly: GCF_052567255.1. Classification (NCBI taxonomy): domain Bacteria; kingdom Pseudomonadati; phylum Pseudomonadota; class Gammaproteobacteria; order Pseudomonadales; family Pseudomonadaceae; genus Pseudomonas; species Pseudomonas sp. McL0111. The sequence goes on from NZ_CP199585.1 coordinate 4,593,075, forward strand.
ACTGCTCGACCGCCGCCAGATCACCGCTTTGTTCGGCGACAAACATCGCCATGGTTTCGCCAAACGACAGAATATCGATCTCAGACATGGACGGTCTCCAGACGGGATTGGCCGAGGCGGGCGAGGACGGCAACGTGTTCCGTGGTCAATGCAACCAGGTCTTCACCCTGTAACGGATATTCGGCAGCGCGCATAACGCCTTGGGCCATATGTCGCAACAGTTGTTCCCACAAATGCAGGTCTGTGGCGGCGGGCGGTACCGCAACCAGTTTGCCGTCAGCGCGCCGGGCTACGGCTTTGCAATGCACATAACCAACGTGACGCCCGAGCAGGCGTGCAGCGCTGGCGGCGGATTGGTCCTGCCACTGCCAGTTACCGATGTCGAAGGTCATTTTGATCGGCAGGTTGTGTTGCTCGACAGCATTGAAGAAGCGCTGGAACGGTTCGATGCGGCCGCCGTGCAAGGTCTGGTCGTTCTCCACCAACAGTTGCACCGGGCTCTGTTTCAAGCGTTGGCCGAGGGCCTGAAGATCGTTGTTGTCGGTGAAGTAACCGAGGGAGACTTTCAGCCACTTTGAGCCGAATTCCTCGGCGTGTTGCAAGGCGTTGATCAGTTCCGGATTGGGCTGAGCGTGCCCGGCGAGCCACAGCTCGGTCGGTGAGGAATAGATGCTTTGCAGCCCCTGATTGCGGGTGCTATCGGCGATTTGCGCCGGGTCTTCGCGGGTCAACAGTTCTTCGCGCCACTCGATGCGATCAGCGCCGGCAGCAGCCAGCACCTCGATAAAAGAACCTTGGCCACGTTGGCGTACAAGCTCGGCACCGTAGCTGGAAAGGCTGATGGAAACGGCAGGTTTATTCATTGTTATCTACCTCTGAAACCGGTTTCATTTTTGTTCAAAAAAATCAGATGTTGCTAAACGTATATACACCGCGAACCCTGTGGGAGCTGGCTTGCCAGCGAAGGCCTCAGATCAGCCACCACCATTTCCTTGAGTAGAACCCCGCTCGACCATCACCGGCACAAAATCCAGCACCCGCGCCTCACTCACATCCCCGCGCAGCCGCTTGAGCAAACACTCAAACGCCCGCGCGCCAATCTCGGCCGTTGGCTGGGCGAGGGCGGTAATCCCGCTGCCCACCAGCGGATACCAATCCAGATCATCCAGGGCAATCAGCCCGACATCCTCGAACAACTCGCAGCCGATTTCGCGCAACGCACGGGTGGCGGCCAACGCGGCCACACCATTGGCGCAGAAAAGTGCCTTGGGTCCGAAATCGGGAGTGTTTAAAAAAGTTTGAAGACCGGCAACAAGTGCATCACCGGTTTCGAGCACGGCTCCACTCAGTTGCGGGCGACTGGCGGTCTGAGCCAGAAAACCATTTACCCGCTCGATCCGCGAACTGGTGCCGTCATGCGGTTCGGTCACCAGCAGCAGATCGCGATAGCCACGCTGTTCAAGGTGAGCCAGCGCCATTTCCACCGCTTGCGAGTTGTTCAGCCCGACCATGTCGCTATCCAGTCCTTCAACCCGGCGATCCACTAATACCAGCGGCATCTCTCGCTGCAACTCATGCAACTCATCGCGGTGATGACCCAGGGTGTTCACGATCAGCCCTTCGATGTTGTAAGAGCGCAGCAGCGCCAGGTGTTGGCGTTCCTGTTCGTCATCGCGGTCAGTGTTGCACACCACCAGGCTGTAGCCGTGGGCACGGCAGGCGGTTTCCACCCCGTGCATCACGGCAATCGAATAAGGGTTGCGGATATCGGCCACCAGCATGCCGATCAGGCGAGTGCGCCCGCGTTTCAGGCCACGGGCCATCTGGTTCGGACGATAGCCCAGTTCGGCAATTGCCAGCTCGATGCGCAACGCAATGGCATCGGAGAGCAGGGCGCGATCATCGCCGATAAAGCGCGAGACGCTGGCCTTGGATACGCCGGCGTGTTCAGCGACGTCGAGCATGGTGACGCGGCTGCGTTGGGCGGCGGAGAAATCGTTCACGTTAAAGTCTTCTTATTATCTGAAACCGGTTTCAGGAAACACCAATGTCTTTGCTTGCGTCAAGTGAAGATGCTTCCACTGTTGAGCAGTATCCTTAGCAAACCCGACAGACGGTAGCAAAACCTGTCAGATCTGACAGTAGGAAACCTCAGGCCAAAAGCGCCTAATTTCCTTGCCCGGATATCAACTGAGATTGCCGGAATCTTACGAATCAAGTGTATTAATCGGTGAGAGCAAATGACCTCGATGCCCACTAGTCAATCCAACGAGGCCCCTATAAGGTTATTGGCCCAGCCCCTTTCAGTTGAGGGCGTCGACGATAATGATCCGCTAGGGCATGTTCCGCACAACTTGTTGATTACTGGAACTCGTATAGTAATTCCGTATTGGGCAGATCCACAGCCCAATGACCTACTTTGGGTAATCAAGCGTCAGAACGGTACAGAACAAAGACTCTATACAGTTACTTATCCGGTGCCTCTAACCGTCCCGTTCTTATATTTTTCCTTGACTCCCCAAGACTTGGCGCTTGACGGTATTGCATTTGTTTACTACACGCTGTGGAAAGGTTCCGGGGGGAATGACGACCCCTCACCGGAAAGACAACTTACCATTGACCACGCACCACCGTTGACGCTGTTGGAACCTTTGTTTCCGCATGCAACTCTTTGGGGATATTGGAATAATAATACCGCTCCGCCCCTGACCAGTGGCGGTACTGTACGAATACGGCCCCTCGCTGACGTTGCTCTGCCCGGAGATACCGCGGCGATTACCTGGCGGGGACATTTTTCCCTTAACGGCAGTGGTCCAGAAGTCGTGGAAGCTTATGGTCGCTGGACAAAAATACTTTCAAGTACGGATATAACAAACGGCTTCAATTATGTGGTGCCATATCAAAATCATATAAGTTTGTTGTTTGATAATCGTTCTGCTGTCGCCGTGTGCGAATTGCTGCGTGGCGGACGGGTTATCGCAGAGTCACAGAAAGGATTAGTGAAAATAGACCAAGTAATACCCGGTGAAAGTGGCCCTTTCGGCCTAGATGCGCAAGGAGAGACGAAAATGACAATTAAGTTTGTATCTAAAAAACAAAGGTCGGCTTCTACTGGTGTTTCAGCTGCTGGGCCTTTTTCAGATATTGCAGTTGATACATTGGCGGATGGTTTTCTCGCGAAATCTGTTTTTGACTCCGGTGTCTTGAATATCAATTTCACTCGTACAGCTGATGAGTTGGATGGGGATAATATTGATGCGAAATATCGTGAAAAAGGAGCCGCGGCATGGATTGATTATCCAGCCACCATTGAGCTTGGTCCGATTAGTGGCCGGCCTGTGGGCATTATCCCGCTGCCCTTGGAAGCAAGTCTGTTTGCTGAAAAAGCCACGTCAATTGGACCTACTGTCTGGGAGTTCATGATTGAGCTTTTCAAAGGCGGTGGTGGTAACTCGGAAGAGTCAAATGTCCTTGAGTTCGTAGCTGATCAACTTGCGCCGGTTAATACCAAAAACCCCTTCAGAAAAATAAAGCCGACGCCCACTCCAGTTTTTGCCAATGGTACCCCGCTTCCGCAGCGGATTATTGATACGAACTGGATCACTGCAAATCCGAATATGAATTTCACGCTGAATGTCGGTTATTTCGGACGTCGTCTTGATGACATCCTGACCGTCTGGTTTAGCTCAGGTACGCAAAAAATTCAGGTCTATAGCGCCACCGTCCCCGCTTCTGGTGCATTCAGTGTTCCTAGCAACGTGTTGCTTGGTTTCGTGAATGGGCGCGTTAATATCAGTTTTCGGTGGGACGACTGGCTGACTAATCTAGGCGAAGAGGCTACGTCTGCACCGATTCTGACCTTGGCTCTCGCACAACCGCCATTGGCCAAGAAAGAACCGCTGGTGCCAGAAACCGATCCGAATTACAGCGAGCCGCTTTATTGGGATAACTTTGATGGCGGGATTGCGGCTATCGTCGAAAACGCATTTATTGAACATGCGCAGACGGGTGATCAAGTTTTTGTGGTGATTACTGATCCCGATGATGTCACTAATTTTGTTGAGACCGCGAAACAACCGTGGACTGACGCCAATTTGACATTTGATCTTACCTTCGCAGCTCTCGATCAGATATTTTCCGATGCCGATGAACCCAAAGACGCAACAGTACACTATGAAATAGAGCGGCCCGGAATCCCGAATGCGGTTTCACCTGCTGCAACTATTGTGCTGGCATTCGATATTGCGGGTAAGAAACCTCCAACCCCACCTGATCTGCTAAACCCGGATCCTCCACTACCCGTGGTGACAGGCGCTTCCAACGTTCAGAACATTATCTCCGCTGATGATCGCAGCAAGCCTGGCGTATTCAAAGTAGATCTTGGTCTGACAGATCCCGACATTACCTCGGAGCACCTGGTCAAATGTTACCTGGTTAGCGCAACTACACCTTTTACGGACTTTAGTCCGCTCGTAGGTGTACAAAAGTTTGAAGTGCCAATTCCGGCGAGCACAATGTCCACGCTGACCCCGCCTAGCGTCGAAGCTCGCTGGACCATTGAGAAAGCAAGTGCGCCGGGCAAAAACGTCAATAAATCACTGCCGCAGACAGTTGAAGTAAAAACAATTCCAATTATCTTGCCTGATCCGACAATCAAGGTTCGGAACGCGGCAGTTCGTGACTACATCGAATGCTACGGGATGACTAGCCCCACCAGTGGCTATGCACTGGGACTGCAGATTAAAAAGGATCCGTTGCTGCCGCCGGGGACTGTTATCACGGTGCATTTTGAAGCTCATAGAAATGCCGCGGGTACAGATTTAATTGCCGGAACAGCAGCCTCGGCGCCTTATACCATTGCAGCGGCGGGAACTGCTGACATCGCTCCAGTGGGCGCGCCGGCAAACTTCAAAGCAGCGCAACCGGTACGAGGTGCACTCGCTTGGGGCAAATACTGGTATACCGCTCAGAGTGGTCTGCAATCATCGACTCCGCTAATTAAACCATTGGATACCATCAATAACAGTTTCGAGTATTGCGATCGGACAGCGGCCCCGACTGCTCTGGCTTAGAAATAATAGTTAGTGTTTTTGGCATCGCAAAAGTTACTTAATCGTCTCTTTTGCGATGTTTTTGCCGATTCCAAAGTGCTCAATTCATGAAGACTACGTTCTGCAAGGATTATTCGCGGTGCATAAACGGACTATTCCTACATAAAACATTCGTTTTTCTCATTAGGCTATCGGACGTTTTTGGGTGGGCGCTTCAACACCAACCAATAACAGCTTTCTGTAATCGTGCCGGTTTGAGGAACAACCCATGCCCACTTCTTCTCTTTTCAAATTTTCGAACACCTTCAAATTGATGATAGCGATGACCTTGGTCGCGGCTCCACAGGCATACAGTCGAACGCTCTTGCCAGGCGAAAGCGAAGTAGTCACCAATCCGCCGGCACCGGAAGCGTGGGTCGTTTCCCAAGGAGGAACACTGACCGTCAACGGCGCGACAGCGCTCACCATAAGTTCTCAAAATGCCAATGTCGTTTTTAACGGTGGCCAGAGCCGACGGATCGATGCCAATACGTCCGTGCTTAATCTTTCCGAAGCCAACATCAACAGCGTGACCGGCAGGGGGGCCATACAACTTATTGATAGCAGTGCCACGATTGACAACACGACTGTTACCAGTGCTAACAGTTTCGGCCTTTTGCTGGGGCGCAACATCGGCACACCTGCATCGTCCAGTGCGACGGTCAAGGGCGGCAGCACCATAACCGGTCTTCCCGGCGGCGTAAGTGCGGTCGGCTTTGCGGTATTGAACGTTGAAAATTCGACAATCACAGGTACAGGCGCGAACAGTTACGGTGTCCAGTTGGGCGGCGCAACGCTATCAGCGACAGGCAGCACCATTTCCGGAAAGCAGGATGGCCTGCAAATCGTCACGGACACTGTCGGTATCAACGCCAGCACTGTGACGCTGAACAATACCCGTGTCACAGGCAGTACCGGTTCAGCCATTGTGCTGGGCTCTTCAGGTGCGGCCGGGACTGTCGCCACTATTGATGTCAGCGGCACCTCCGAACTGGTTGGCGGCAACGGCTTGGTGTTGCAAGCGATCAACCGGTCTACTGCCGACTTGAATGTCAACGGCAGTACCTTGACAGGCGATGTGAGCGCAGAGACCGGCAGTACGGTTGCACTGCTGCTGCAAAACGCTGCAACGCTCAATGGCAATCTGCAAAACGTCACGCAATCCAGGCTCGACTCCGGCAGCACTTTGAACGGTAACGTCCAAGCGGTCGCGGGAACGGCAGCAATCGTCAGCCTGGATAACGGCTCGGCCATCAACGGCAACGTCGAGAATGTAGCGAATCTTTCGCTGAACAATGCCAGCAAACTGACTGGCAACGTCAACAGCGATAGCAATGGCACTGTTGTGCTGGATAACAACTCGATACTCACAGGCCAGATCAACAACACGGGCAACCTGACCATCAATAATGCTGCACGATGGGTCATGACGGGTGACAGCACCGTGAAGCAGCTGGGGATGAGCAACGGTGTCGTGCAAATGGGCACCAAAGAGCAGTTCCAGCAATTGAACATCGGCAATCTTACGGGTAACGGCACTTTTGTGATGGGCACCGACCTAGGGACTGGCAGCACCGACTTCCTGAACGTGACCGGCACCGCCAGTGGTCAGCATCAATTGCTGGTCTCCGCCACTGGTATGACGCCTGTTACTGCGGAGCCTGTGAAAATCGGCAACATTGCTGCTGGCACCGCCGCTTTCACGCTGGGCAACAAGGACACGGTGGATGCTGGTACGTTTGTCTATCGATTGAAGCAGGACGGGCAGGGCTTGTACCTCAACCCGGACAAGGAAACCGTCAGCACCTCCACTAACACCGCGCTCGCGCTCGCGGGCAGTGCGCGCAGTGTGTTGAATGCGGAAATGAACATGCTCAATTCGCAGCTCGGCGACCGTGGTCTCAGTCTCCGACCGGATGCGTCGATGCGGGCAGCCAGTGACAGCGACACCACCAAATTGAGTAACAGTGTCTGGGTTCGCACTTATGGCAACCAATACAACGTCAAAAATGCCTATGGCGACGGCTATACCCAAAATCAGACAGGGATTACCGGTGGTGCCGATACGACAGTGAATATCGGTGGACGAGATGTTGTAGTAGGCGGGTTCGTCGGCACAAGTCGCACAGATATGGACCTGAAGTTCGGCTCCAGCGCGACGGTTGATAGCTTGAATGGCGGGATCTACGGCAGTACGTTCGACCCTGAGAGCGAAGTGTTCGTCAACGCTATGCTGAAGTTCAACCAGTTCGACAACAAGGCCAAGGTCACCATGAGTGACGGCGCGCGGACCAAGGGCAATTACCGAGCCTTGGGCGCCAGCGGTTCGCTGGCCGTGGGGAAACACTTTCGCCTCAAGGGCGACTGGTTTGTCGAACCGCAGGTCGGCCTGTCAACGGGTGTGACCCAAAGCGACAGCTATCGGCTGGACAATGGACTTGAAGTCAAGGCTGACACCATGCGTTCGGTGCAGGGTAACATCGGCGTCCGTGGGGGACGTGTACTGGGCCTCGAAAGCGGTGGTCTGCTGGAGCCAAGTGTGTCGTTGGGGGCCAATCATGAGTTCGTCAAAACCAACAACATCAAGATCAACGATGACAGCTTCAATGATGATCGTGCCAGTAGCTCTGTCGAGTACCGAGCGGGGTTGAAGTGGACTCCGGCCCAGCGAAAATGGCAGGTTGCGGGCGAAGTCGGTGGCGGTACAGGCAATACCGTTACTCAAGATTGGAGCGCCAGCCTGAGAGTCAGCCACTTCTTCTGATCGAATGACATAAAAAAGCCCCGATATATCGGGGCTTCCGCTCTCGGCGAAACGTAGAGCCGAGCGGCGGTGCTAGCGGTTACCAGCATCGTTGCAGATATCAAATTCGCCATTGACTAATACGGGTGTTTCTTCGTCCATGAAACTTGCGACCAGCCTTCCCTTGGCGTGGCCGGTTTGTGGGTGCACTTCGAGCGTGAGGGTACCGTCGATGGCATGAAAAAAACCTCCTTCAAGAGGTCTGTAGCAGCTTACCCAGACATCATCGTTGTCTTTGAGATTGTGCTCGCCACTGCTGACGTGTTCTTTGAGAAACACAGCGATGTGTGACCGTTTTGGGGGAATCGCGTCGTCGATGTCCATACGGCCGACAAGCTCCCAGTACTGAGCAGGTTCACCAGGGATCGACTTGAGTTCGATACCAACCTCGTTGGCATTGAAGGTTCCCCAGGACGCGGATGTTGCCTTGAAAGTCCCTCTGCCTGCGAGTTTCTGAACGCCGTCGCTGATACCGGTCAGATCGAATTGGCCATTGCTCACTTCAATTTGGGTGTCAGCGACCTGGCCTTCAAAATGGAAATTTCCCCACATCCGGGCCTTCGCCCAATCATAGTGAATCCTGAGTTCTCCAGATCGTGACCCATATCCAGACATGCCGCCCGATGTGCTCCTGTCGTAGTTCGCTCGGGCCTCTGTTGGCAGACTCGGCTCCATTTTCAAAGGCAAGATAACTTCCTTTCCATCATTGGCGAGACTTGCAGCAATTCGGGTAAACGACAGATAAGAGTATTCATCATCAGATGGCCCATCCATGCGCGCCTGCAGGTAAAAGTAATTCTTAAGCTTCACGATACTGATGTCACTGTCGGCAGTAAATTTTTCGTCGGAGCCTCGATAGCAGATATCCGCAGTAAGCGTCCGATTGGCATTCTTGATCTTTATGTCGTTCATTTTTCAGTCCCTTCGCCTTGAGTTATTAACCGTGCGCTGCACCGCAATTTCGGCAACCGAAACGAGGTTATTCGCTTGGGGACACGGACGTAACTGTCAGAGTTGACAGGTGGACGAGGGCTTTGAAGGCGTTTAGCGTTTTTAACCAAACAACCCGGCAGCGATGTTTATCGAAAAACCGAGAATCGCGGTATTGAACACAAAACCGATCAGCGACTGCGCCAGCACGATCTTACGCATGTCTCGCGTCCCGACCCCGACGTCCGCAGTCTGTACGGCAACGCCGATGGTGAAGGAAAAGTACAAAAAGTCCCAATAGTTGGGTGTAGTGAGGCCTTCCGCGAAACGTAGCGCGGGCTCCTTGCCGTCCCAGGTGTAAAACAGGCGGGCGTAATGCACGCAGAAAATCACCCCGATCAACAACCAAGAACCGATCACCGTCAATGCGGTGAATCCGTAGTGCAGCAGTTTGTGAGTGGCGTCCAGATCCTTGCTGCCAGCCAGTTCGAAAGTGATGGTGGCGAGACTGGCCAGCGCGGCGATGCACACCACGAACAGCACCAGGCTGGCGTTTTCGTCTTCGATCTCGGCGATGCGTTTGACGTCAGGGGCTTTCGCGCGGACGGTCAGCCAGAACATCAGGATCAGGTAGGTCCAGACGCCGGCGTTCCAGCCAATGAGGATTTTGCTGACGATTGAATCAGCGGGTGCCAGAAGACCGGTGGCAAGACCGAGCAGAAAGGCGGCTGACAGGCGAGGGTGGGTGCGGGCGAGGAAGCGCATGAGGACTCGTTGGGCTAGGGTGTGAGTACACCTTAGCCCAGCGCTGGTGGGTGTGACCACTGAGTTGATTGTTCGAAAAACATTGTGGGAGCTGGCTTGCCAGCGATGACGGCGGCACAGTCAATCTGTCTGGTGACTGATCCACCGCTATCGCTGGCAAGCCAGCTCCCACAGAGACTAGTGGTGTCTGGTGAATCGTTGTACGAGCTTCATCACCACCACAAAGAATACCGGGACGAAGATCACCGCCAGCGTCGCGGTGATCATCCCGCCGATCACCCCGGTGCCGATGGCTTGCTGACTCGCAGAGCTGGCACCGGTGGCAATCGCCAGCGGCACCACACCGAGAATGAATGCCAGCGATGTCATCACGATTGGCCGCAGGCGCAGGCGTGCCGCTTGCAGCGTAGCGTCGATCAGGTCGTGACCTTCGTCGTACAAGCTCTTGGCGAACTCGATGATCAGGATCGCGTTTTTCGCCGACAGACCGATGATCGTGATCAGACCAACCTTGAAAAACACATCATTCGGCATTCCTCTGAAGGTCACTGCCAGCACCGCACCGAGCACGCCCAGTGGCACCACGAGCAATACCGATGTCGGAATCGACCAACTCTCGTACAACGCTGCCAGACACAGGAACACGATCAGCAGCGATAAACCGAGCAGAATTGGCGCCTGACTGCCGGACAAACGCTCCTGTAACGACAGACCGGTCCATTCCTGGCCCAGGCCTTTCGGTCCTTGTGCAACCAGACGTTCGATTTCGGCCATGGCCTCGCCGGAACTGTGCCCCGGCGTTGGTTCACCGGAAATCGAAATTGCCGGATATCCGTTGTAGCGGGTCAGCTGCGCCGGGCCTTGTGTCCATTTGGCCTGGACGAACGCTGACAACGGCACCATGTTGCCGGCGCTGTTGCGTACGTGCATTTTCAACAGGTCGTCGACCTGGCTGCGATGGTCACCCTCGGCTTGCACCACGACGCGCTGCATCCGCCCCTGATTGGGGAAGTCGTTGATGTACGCCGAACCGACGGCGGTGGACAGCACGTTGCCGATGTCGGCGAACGAGACGCCCAAGGCGTTGGCTTGTTTACGATCCACTTCCAGTTGCACCTGCGGCGCTTCGGCGAGAGCGCTTTCGCGCACATTCATCAGGATCGGGCTCTTTTCGGCCGCGGCGAGCAATTCAGTGCGCGCCTGCATTAGTGTGGCATGCCCCAGACCACCGCGATCCTGCAAGCGGAACTCGAAACCACTGGATGTGCCAAGACCGTCTACTGGCGGTGGCAATACGGAGAACGCCATGGCGTCCTTGATCTGACTCAGGGCGATGTTGGCGCGATCAGCAATCGATGTTGCGGAATCGTCGCTGCTGCGTTGCGACCAGTCTTTAAGCGTGGTGAAGGCCAACGCCGCGTTCTGCCCGCTACCGGAAAAGCTGAAACCCAGAATCACTACGCTGTCGCTGACACCGGGTTCGCCGGCGTTGTGCGTTTCGATCTGTTCCGCCACCTGCACCGTACGATTCTTGGTCGCGCCCGGTGGCAACTGAATATCGGTGATGGTGTAACCCTGATCCTCAACCGGCAGGAACGAGGAGGGCAGACGTGCAAAGCACAGCCCCAGACCAATCAACAATACGACGTAGATCAGCAGATAACGCCCGGTACGTTTCAACGCGTAACCGACCCAGCCCTGATAGCGCTCGGTGAGTTGTTCGAAACGACGGTTGAACCAGCCGAAGAACCCGCTTTTCTCGTGATGCTCACCCTTGGCTATCGGCTTGAGCAAAGTGGCGCACAACGCCGGCGTCAGGGTCAGCGCGAGGAACGCCGAGAACAGGATCGAAGTCGCCATCGACAGCGAGAACTGTCGATAAATCACGCCGACGGAACCCTGCATGAATGCCATCGGAATGAATACCGCCACCAGCACTAGCGTAATGCCGATGATAGCTCCGGTGATCTGGCCCATGGCTTTACGCGTCGCTTCCTTGGGCGACAAGCCCTCGGTAGCCATGATCCGCTCGACGTTCTCCACTACGACGATGGCGTCATCCACCAGAATACCGATGGCCAGCACCATGCCGAACATGGTCAGTACGTTGATCGAGAATCCCAGTGCCAGCATGGTGGCGAAGGTGCCCATCAGTGCCACCGGCACCACCAGCGTTGGAATCAGCGTGTAACGGATGTTCTGCAGGAACAGGAACATCACCGCGAACACCAGCAGCATCGCTTCGCCGAGGGTGTACACCACTTTAGTGATCGAGACTTTTACGAATGGCGACGTGTCGTACGGAATCTTGTATTCCACACCGGCCGGGAAGTAGCGCGACAGCTCATCCATTTTGGCCCGGATCAGCGTCGCGGTTGCCAGAGCGTTGGCGCCTGGTGACAGCTGCACTCCGACCGCGGTGGACGGCTTGCCATTCAGACGCGTACCAAACTGGTATTCCTGACTGCCGATCTCGACTCGCGCCACATCGCCAATGCGAACAGTGGAACCGTCGGGATTGGCCTTGAGCACGATGTCGGCGAACTCTTGCGGAGTCGACAGTTGGCCTTTGACCAGAATCGTCGCAGTGATTTCCTGCGTAGACGGCGACGGCAGATCACCGATGCTGCCAGCGGAAACCTGAGCGTTCTGCGCGACGATGGCGGCGTTGACGTCAGCCGGCGTCAGGTTGAAGCCGATCAGCTTTTGCGGGTCGATCCAGATGCGCATCGCGCGTTCGGCGCCATACAACTGGGCCTTGCCGACACCGTCCAGACGCTTGATTTCGTTCATCACGTTGCGCGCCAGATAGTCGCTGAGCGCTACGTCATCGAGTTTGCCGTCACTGGAGGTCAGGGTGATCAGCAGCAGGAAACCCGAGGAAACCTTCTCGACCTGCAAACCTTGCTGGTTCACCGCTTGCGGCAGACGTGACTCGACCACTTTCAAGCGGTTCTGCACATCGACCTGAGCCATTTCCGGGTTGGTGCCCGGCTGGAAAGTCGCCTTGATGGTGGCGCTGCCCAAACTGCTCTGGGATTCGAAGTACAGCAGGTGATCGGCGCCGTTGAGTTCTTCCTCGATCAGGCTGACCACGCTTTCATCGACGGTTTGCGCCGATGCGCCAGGGTATACGGCATAGATTTCGATCTGCGGCGGTGCCACGTCGGGGTACTGCGCCACCGGCAATTGCGGAATGGCCAGCGCACCGGCCAACAAGATGAACAGTGCGACTACCCAGGCAAACACCGGGCGGTCGATAAAGAACTGCGGCATATAAAAGCGTCCTGCTTACTGACCAGAGGTCTGGGCAAGTGGAAGAGGGGTGTCGTCGATCTGCACTTTTTCGCCGGGACGGGCATGTTGCACGCCTTCGATGACAACGCGGTCGCCGGGCTTGAGGCCGCCGGTGACGATCCAGCGGTCGTTCTGCACCACGCCCAATTGCACCGGTTGCAGGGCAACGCGCATCTGATCGTCAACCGTCAGGACTTGTGCAATACCAGCGCTATCCCGTGAGATCGCACGTTGCGGCACGGTGATGCCATGCTGAATGACCGCTTGCTCCAGACGTACCCGGATGAAACTGCCGGGCAGCAAATCGAGATCCGGGTTGGGGAATTCGCTACGCAGGATTATCTGACCGGTGCCTGGATCGACGGTGATGTCAGTGAACAGCAACTTGCCCGGCAGCGGATAAAGGCTGCCGTCGTCCTGAATCAATGTTGCCTTGATCTGATCCTGACCGACTTGCTGCAACTGCCCGGAACGGAACGCCCGGCGCAATTCGTTGAGTTCGCGGGTCGACTGGGTCAGATCAGCGTGAATCGGGTTCAGTTGCTGGATCAGCGCCAGTGGCGTGGTCTCGTTCTGCCCGACCAGTGCGCCTTCAGTCACCAATGCGCGACCGATACGCCCGGAAATCGGTGCGGTGACGGTTGCATAGCCGAGGCTCAGCTTCGCTCGCTCGACGGCAGCCTTGTTGGCAGCAACGTCGGCCGCTGTTTGCAAGGCGTTGGCGCGGGCGTTGTCGTAGTCCTGAGCGCTGATGGCCTTGTCGTCGATCAACTGGGCGTAACGCTGCTCCTGCAATTTCGCCTGAAATGCATTGGCCTCGGCTTTGCGCAACGCGGCATCGGCGCTGTCGAGGTCGGCCTTGAACGGGGCAGGGTCGATGCGAAACAGCACGTCACCCTTTTTCACGTCGCTGCCTTCACGGAATTTGCGCTCCAGCACCACGCCGGCAACCCGAGCGCGGACTTCGGCGATCCGTGGTGCGGCAATCCGCCCACTCAGCTCGCTGCTGATCGACAACGGGCGAGCTTCGAGCGTCTCGACCCGAACGGTGGCCAGCGGCGCCTGTTCTTCGTCTTTGGACGATGAGTCGCAGGCACTCAGTGTCAGCGCCATGGCGATCAGGCTGAGCCCGGCAAGCAGATTCTTCGACATGTACAACCCCCAGATTTAATGTCCGCATCCTACGGGCAGGTGCGCAGATTAGCGGTGAAGCTTTGTAGGCGCTGTGTGAAATTGTGTAAGGGTTTTACTCAGGGACGGGTGAGGGCGTATATCCTTTACGCCTTGAATTCTTTTGTGACGGTTAGGCCGCCTTCGCGAGCAAGCTCGCTCCCACATGGGTTTTGTGATCGACGCAGAATCATTGTGGGAGCGAGCTTGCTCGCGAAGAGGGTCTGACATCCACCACAGCAATATCTGGAACACCCCAATGCCCAACATCCTCCTGGTCGAAGACGACACCGCCCTCGCCGAACTGATTTCCAGCTACCTTGAACGCAACGGATATTCCGTCAACGTTATCGGCCGTGGTGACCATGTACGTGAGCGGGCGCGGATCAATCCGCCGGATCTGGTGATCCTCGACCTGATGCTGCCGGGCCTCGACGGTTTGCAAGTCTGCCGTTTACTGCGCGCCGACTCGGCAACGCTGCCGATCCTGATGCTGACCGCCCGCGACGACAGCCACGATCAGGTGCTGGGCCTGGAAATGGGTGCCGACGATTATGTGACCAAACCGTGCGAGCCACGGGTGTTGCTGGCTCGGGTGCGCACTTTGTTGCGTCGCAGCAGCCTCGGCGAACCGCTGACCGTCAACGACCGCATCGTCATGGGCAATCTGTGCATCGACTTGTCGGAGCGCACCGTGACCTGGCGCGAGCAACCGGTGGAACTGTCCAGCGGCGAATACAACTTGCTGGTGGTTCTGGCCCGGCATGCCGGCGAAGTGCTCAGCCGCGACCAGATTCTGCAACGCCTGCGCGGCATCGAATTCAACGGCACCGACCGCTCGGTTGACGTGGCGATCTCCAAGCTGCGACGCAAGTTCGACGACCACGCGGGCGAGGCGCGCAAGATCAAGACCGTGTGGGGCAAGGGCTATCTGTTCAGCCGTTCCGAGTGGGAATGCTGAGTCGATGTTCAGAATCCTGTTTCGCCTCTATCTGGTAACGATTGTCTCGTACAGCGCGGCGATCTATCTGGTGCCGGACTTGGTGGTGATGGCGTTCAGGGAACGGTTTGTCACCTACAACCTCGACTATTCGCGAGGCTTGCAATCGCTGATCACCCGCCAGTTTCACGCGGTGTCGAAAGAGCAATGGCCAGCGCTGGCAGCGTCGATGGACAAGGACTTCCAGCCGCTGCACATCGTCCTCGGGCGCATCGATGACGCCGAGTTCACCGACTTCGAACGTGGTCGTCTGCAAGAAGGCGAGAACGTGGTGCGCATCGGTGACTGGGGTTGGCGTACGCTGGCGGTGACACCACTGGATGACGTTTCCGTCGTGCAAATGGTGGTGCCACCGGACCCGATGGACGTCAATTTGTTGTACTGGAGCATTAACGTGCTGATCGGGGCGACCATGCTCGCCTGCCTGTTGCTGTGGCTGCGTCCGCACTGGCGTGATCTGGAACGGCTCAAAGGCGCAGCCGAACGGTTCGGTAAAGGCCATTTGAGCGAACGCACGAAAATCGCTCCTAGCTCGAACATCGGCAGTCTGGCCAATGTCTTCGACACCATGGCGGGCGACATCGAAAACCTGCTCAATCAGCAGCGCGACTTGCTCAACGCCGTGTCCCACGAATTGCGCACGCCGCTGACCCGGCTGGATTTCGGCCTGGCATTGGCGCTGTCCGATGACTTGCCGGCAGCCAGCCGAGAGCGCCTGCAAGGGTTGGTCGCGCACATTCGTGAACTGGATGAGTTGGTGCTGGAGCTGCTGTCGTACAGCCGATTGCAGAATCCGGCGCAATTGCCCGAGCAGGTCGAGGTGTCGCTGGATGAGTTCATCGACAGCATTCTCGGTAGTGTCGATGAAGAGCTGGAATCGCCGGAAATCGTTATCGACGTGTTGTTGCATGGTCAACTCGAACGCTTTTCGCTTGATCCGCGTTTGACTGCCCGGGCTATTCAGAACCTGCTGCGCAATGCCATGCGCTACTGCGAAAAGCGCATTCAGATCGGTGTGCAGGTCAGCGCCGATGGTTGCGGGATCTGGGTTGATGACGATGGCATCGGCATACCGGATGACGAGCGGGAGCGCATTTTCGAGCCGTTTTATCGACTGGATCGCAGTCGGGATCGGGCCACGGGTGGGTTTGGTTTGGGATTGGCGATCAGCCGCCGCGCCCTGGAAGCTCAGGGTGGAACGCTGACGGTCGAGGCCTCACCGCTGGGCGGCGCCCGATTCAGACTGTGGTTGCCAACCCCAAGTTGATTGAACAGCGCATTCCAACTGTAGGAGTGAGCCTGCTCGCGATAGCATCGGGTCAGTCTAAATAACTAGCGAATGACACAACGCTATCGCGAGCAGGCTCACTCCTACAGGGAGATCTCGGTTAGATGAGTTCGGATGATTGAATCAGGCCGACCCCGGCCGTCTGCATCCGTTCTATCGCCACGGCCAGCGAACCATCCAGATCAATCGCCCGACTTGCATCCAGCACCACGAACGCATTGAACCCCGCCGAACGCGCATCGAGCGCAGAAAACATCACGCAAAAATCCAGCGCCAGTCCGACCATGTAAACCGTGTCGATACCGCGTTCTTTCAAATAACCGGCCAGTCCCGTGGTGCTGCTGCGATCAGCCTCCAGAAACGCCGAATAACTGTCGATGTCAGGATTGCAGCCCTTGCGGATAATCAGTTGCGCGTGGGGCAGGTCCAGCCCCGAGTGAAATTCGGCACCCGCTGTGTTTTGCACGCAGTGGTCAGGCCAAAGGGTTTGTTCGCCATATGGCAGTTGAATCACATCGTAAGGCTTGCGCCCCGGGTGACTGGAGGCGAACGATGCGTGGCCCGCCGGGTGCCAGTCCTGAGCAATCACAACCTGTTTGAACTGACCAGCGAGTTGATTGATCAGTGGCACGATCTGCTCGCCCTCAGGCACAGCAAGTTTGCCACCAGGGATAAAGTCGTTCTGTACGTCGATGACCAGCAATGCACTGCGCGACGAAATTCTCATCGGTGGGGTCCTCCCTGGAAAGTCACGTACCCAGCTTAGATCAGCTGAACTCATACCGTTAAACGACTTCTCAACAAGTTCGTCTTGTCTGCCAGTCCCGCCGGCGAGTCATGGCCGATCAGCATCCACGCATGTTCGCGCTCGGTCCAGTACACCACATTCATATCATGCCGGCGCTCATGCGCCAGCGGCTGACTGCCGCTGTTCGAGCGGGTGACGCACAGCGCCAGAGGCCCGTGCCGGGCATCCAGATAAACGATTTGCGCAATCGGCACGCCGTCATATTCAAGTATTTGCGCACGTTTGAATTCGGCGCCGGGCAGTTTCAACGCCGCAACTGAAAGGTTCAGGCCCAGGCGCGCATCGACGGTGTGCAATTGCGCACGTTGCGCCGCTTCATCGGCAGGCAAGTGCTCAAGGGTTTGCGGTACATAGAGGGCCATGTAGTCGCTCACCAGCCCGCGCCAATTGTGCGATTGCTGTGTCTGCCAGCCGAGAAACAAGCGGTCAGCCAACACGCCGCCTGCCACCAGGGTTGCCGCCGCCGCGCCGATAAACCAGCGACGACTGAGGCCCGGACGCTCAGGCGAGGGGATTGCATCGAGGCGTGCTTGCAGGCGATCAAGTGGCGCCTGTTGCGCCAGTTCGTCGTAGGCGTCCTTATAAGGCAGGTTGCTTCGGCTTAGCCATTGCACGCGCAGGCTGAGCAGCGGATCTTCACTGATTGCGCTATCGAGCCGGGCACGTTGCTCGGGATCGATTTCGCGGTCCAGATACGCCACCAGTTGTTCGTCCGAAGGGGTGTTCATGGACGGTCTCCTCCGGTGGCTTTTGGCACCGCTTGCAGCGGCGGGTATTCGGCGAGTTTCAGGCGTGCGGTGGCGAGGCGGCTCATCACGGTGCCGATCGGCACTTGCAGGATCTCGGCGACTTCCCGGTAGGACAAGCCTTCAACGTAAGCCAGATACACGGTTTCACGCTGGGTCTCGGGCAACGCATCAACGCGGCGGATCACCTGCGCGGCCATCACATGCGTCTGCGCGGCGTATTCACCGTCGAACGCCAGCTGACCATCGGCATCGACCTGTCCCGAACCCTGGCGCACGCGGCGGGCGCGCACTTCGTTGAGCCAGATCGAATGCAGAATGCTCAGCAGCCAGCGATCCATGCGCGTACCGGCGACATATTGCCCGGCCCGCTCCAGTGCGCGCACGCACGTCGCCTGCACCAGATCCTCGGCCACATGCCGATTGCGCGACAGCAGCAAGCCGTAGCGCCAAAGTCGCGCCAGATGCTGTCCGAGTTCCGCTCTGAATGCCTGATCGCTGACGATGATGGCCTCCGTTTATTGATGGTCAGGTTTTCGACGAACCGTCGATGGCTTCCGCCAGGTCCTGGTATTCCTCGCACCCAGTGCCGCAAATCGATTTGATCTGCTGCAACTGCTCTTGCGCCAGATCGACGCGACCTTTGATCACATAGGCCTCGCCGAGGTATTCACGGACTTGCGCGTACTGCGGATCGAGTTTCACCGATTGCAGGTAATAGCCGATGCCTTCGTCGGTGCGCCCCAATTTGCGCGTGGCATACCCGCGATAATTGAGTGCCTTGGCGGTGTTCGGTTGTTTCAGGGTGTCGAGCAGAGCCAGAGCCTCATCGTATCGACCGTCCTTGGCCAATCTGTAGGCGTAATCGGTGCGATCTGCATCCGGCACCGCGCTGCTGGTCTGCAACACGCATTTTTGCGATTTGCTGTCCCAGACCTGGCCTTTGGGGCAGTTAGGTTTGGCCGGCTCATCGTCATCGCCATTGGCGAAGGCCAAATGGCTGGACAAGGCAGCCGCCAGCAGCAGCGGGGCGGCGAACATAACGGAACGGATAGTCATGGGCAAGGCTCCAGAGTGAAAGTCGCGTTTCAGTTCAAATCACGTCCCGGTAGCATGCGCCGCAAGGTGTTGTCGCGCAGACCGTAGTGGTGCACCAGCGCCACCAAGGCATGCAACGACGCCAGAATGATGATGGCCCAGGCCACCTGTTCGTGCAGGCCGCCGAACACCGATTTCATGCTTTTATCGAAGCTGATCAGGGTTGGGACATCGAACAGGCCGAAGAAGTTGAAAGGTTCTGCCTGGGCCCAGCGCAACAGGAATCCGAGCACAATCTGGCTCAGCAGCAGCGCATACAGGGCCAGATGTGCGGTTTTCGCCAGAATGTTCAGCGCGCCCTGATTGGCCGCCGGTAAGCGCCGCCCCTTGAGCAACCGCCAAAGCAGCCTGCAAACGACGATTACCGCCAACAGAATCCCGCAAGAGATGTGCAGCGCCTGCAATTCCTTGCGCAGCGGCGTGCCCTTGGGCAGTTGTTCCCAGATTTGTGCACAGGCGAACAGGCCAATCACCAGCAGCGCGGTCAGCCAGTGCAGGCTCATGGTCAGGCGGTCGTAACGGACGGGCAGGTCGGTGGAGTCAGTGGTCATATCGCATCCTCATAGTCGATGTACGGTTAACACGCGACGCTGGAATTTTATTCATTGGTTTGTCAGCGACTGTTCAAGGTAGACACAAAATCTGGCGGTATGCTCGTGGGCGCCCACCGTCGAGTCCCAGGGGAACTGCCATGAAAGATCATGTCCACCATTCTGCCGCCACCGGCTACAAAACCGCCGCCGACACTTACGTCAAAGGCCGGCCGGACTATCCGCCGCAGGTCAGCGAGTGGTTGACCAGGACGCTGGGGCTGGATGGCCACAAGACGGTGATTGATCTGGGGGCCGGGACTGGCAAGTTCACCGGTCGACTGGTCGCGACCGGCGCGCAAGTGATTGCAGTAGAGCCAGTGCCGCAAATGCTGGAGAAGTTGTCCGCCGCGTGGCCCGACGTTTTGGCGGTGAACGGCTCGGCGACGGATCTGCCATTGCCCGACGCATCTGTGGACGTGGTGATCTGCGCCCAGGCGTTCCACTGGTTTGCCAGTGCCGAGGCCTTGACCGAAATCGCCCGGGTACTCAGGCCCGGTGGCAAGTTGGGGCTGATCTGGAATCTGCGTGATACCCAGGTCAGTTGGGTGCCCAAGCTTGATGCCATCGTCAATGCGCTGGAAGGCGATACGCCGCGTTATTACACCGGGGCGTGGCGCGAGGCGTTTCCGCATCAGGCGTTTGGGCCGTTGCAAGTGCAGCGCTTTCATCATGGGCATACCGGCTCGCCGGAGGATGTGCTGTTCAATCGCGTGCGATCCACCAGTTTTATTGCCGCGCTACCGCAGGCACAGCGTGATGGCGTCGATGAGCAGATTCGGGCGTTGGTTGCGGCTGAGCCGGAGTTGCGTGGGCGGCATGTGTTGACGGTGCCTTACGAGACGGCGGCGTTTGTGGCGGTGAAGGGCAGTTAGAACTGCGGTGACTGCATCGCGGGCAAGCCACGCTCCCACAGGATTCGTAGTGATCACAACGTTTTCGTAGAACACGATATCTGTGGGAGCGTGGCTTGCCCGCGATGGGGCCCGATCTGACAAAGTACATTTCAGCCAGTCCCGCATTTGGCCGAACCGCCGTGGCGATGCCTTGTTATAGTTCGGGCCTCATTTTCTGCCCGGTAAAGGATCACTGCCATGACTCAATACACCGCCTTCAGCGTCGAACTGGCGAACAACATCGCCCATGTGCAGATCAACCGCCCGGAAAAGATCAACTCGATGAACGCTGCGTTCTGGAGCGAGATCGTCGAGATTTTCCAGTGGATCGATGACACCGACGAAGTGCGGGTTGTAGTGCTCAGCGGCAACGGCAAACATTTTTCCTCCGGCATCGACCTGATGATGCTCGCCGGCGTCGCCAATGAACTGGGCAAAGACGTCGGCCGCAACGCACGCCTGCTGCGGCGCAAGATTCTCACCCTGCAAGCCTCGTTCAATGCGGTCGACAACTGCCGTAAACCGGTGATTGCGGCCATTCAGGGTTATTGCCTGGGCGGCGCCATCGACCTGATCGCCGCCTGCGACATGCGTTACGCCGCTGAAGACGCGCAATTCTCGATCAAGGAAATCGATATCGGCATGGCTGCCGACGTCGGTACGCTGCAACGGTTGCCGCGAATCATCGGAGACGGCATGCTGCGTGAACTGGCTTACACCGGTCGCAACTTCGGCGCTGAAGAAGCGCGCAGCATGGGTCTGGTCAATCGCGTTTACGCTGACAAGGACGCGCTGCTCGAAGGTGTGATGGACATCGCCCGTGACATCGCCGGCAAGTCGCCGATTGCGGTCACCGGCACCAAGGAAATGATCAGCTACATGCGTGACCATCGTATCGACGACGGTCTTGAGTACGTTGCTACCTGGAACGCCGCCATGCTGCAATCCACCGACTTGCGCGTGGCCATGGCCGCCCATATGAGCAAACAGAAACCCGAATTTCTGGACTGAGAAACCATGACATCTCGTTGGACCACCGCAGTACTGGACACCGATCAACCCGGCGGCTGGGCCGTTGCGCGCAGCCCCGAAGGCTTCCTGTTCGACGACAATGGCGCGCTGTTCCCGCGTGAATGGCTAAAGCGCCAGGACTTGTCGATCCTCGCCGAACACGGCATCGGCCATCTCGATGGCGAGCCGGTGTATTTGCTGGAGCTGCGCAGTTCCAGCGAAGTGCCGGGTTGCAACTGGAAAGGTCTGCGGGCGTTCATGCTTGAGGGCGATCACACGATCTACAAGGTGCTCGGTTACGCCGCGCAGATTGGCACCTGGGCCCGTGAGCACCGTTTTTGCGGTAACTGCGGCCAGGCCATGACTCAGGTGCCGCGTGAGCGGGCGATGTATTGCCAGCCTTGCGATTTGCGCAGCTATCCACGGATCTCGCCGAGCATGATTGTGCTGGTGACCCGTGGCGACGAAATCCTGCTGGCGCGCTCACCGCGTTTCGTTACCGGGGTCTATAGCACGCTGGCCGGGTTCGCTGAACCGGGCGAGTCGGCCGAGGATTGCCTGATTCGTGAAGTGCGCGAAGAAGTGCAGATCGAGGTGAAGAATATCCAGTACCTGGGCAGCCAGTGCTGGCCGTTCCCGCACTCGATGATGCTGGGCTTCCATGCCGAATACGCGGGTGGCGAGATTGTCTGTCAGGAAGACGAGATCGAAGACGCCCAGTGGTTCAACGTGCACGATCTGCCACCGTTGCCGGCGTCCAAATCGATTGCCCGTTACCTGATCGACGTCTATGTGGCGCGGCGCTTAGGCCACGCTGAACCAGTGTTGCCAGGCTAGCCGTACGGTCAAACCCAACACTACGGTGATGAACACCGGACGAATGAACTTGGCGCCGCCGCTGATTGCGGTGCGCGCCCCGAAGAATGCGCCGACCATCACCGACAGGCCCATGCTCAGGCCGATGATCCAGTCCACTTGCCCGGAAAACACGAACACCGACAGCGCCGCAATGTTGCTGACGAAGTTCATGCTGCGCGCCACGCCGCTGGCTTTGACCAGATCGATTGGATAGAGCAGCAGGCTGCTGACTGTCCAGAACGCGCCTGTGCCGGGGCCGGCAACACCGTCATAGAAACCGAGGCTGAAACCCTGGGTTGACTGCCATTTCTTTTTGATCGGCGCATCGCTGTCCAGCGGTGCCTTCGGCGTGCCACCGAACAATAGATAGACGCCGCAGGCAAACACGATCACCGGGAGCATTTTGTTCAGCCATTCGGCGGGCAGGTAATGGGCGACGATGGCGCCGGCCAGCGCGCCAACCAATGTGCCGACGATTGCGTGTACCCACTGCCGAGGATGGAACAGTTTGCGTCGATAAAAGGTAAAGCTTGCGGTGGCCGAGCCGAAGGTCGAACTGAGTTTGTTGGTGCCCAGCACCAGATGCGGCGGCAAACCGGCAGTGAGCAATGCCGGAGTTGTCAGCAGACCGCCACCGCCAGCGATGGCGTCGATGAATCCGGCAATGAAAGCGACGAGGGCCAGAATGGCCAGGGTGGTGAGGTCAACGCTGAGTTCGAAAGGCATGGAATCGGCTTATTCGGCAGGGCGCAGATCGGGGCTGCGGGGAGGTCGGTCATGTTACTCATTTCCAGGTGTTGCGGCGACCCATCATCCGCCATCGCTGGCAAGCCAGCTCCCACAGGTTTTTGTTGTGTACACAAGATCACTGTTCACTCCGATCCCTGTGGGAGCTGGCTTGCCAGCGATGAAGGCATTGCAGCCAGCAAATGAATCAACTGTTGCCCACACAACAACCCGCCAACAAATCTCCCTCCACAGAACATCAACCCTACTCCAAGACCCAACAAAACCGGGTATTTACAGCCTGGCACGCTTGCTGCTCTACCTCTCTCATCTCCCGATAAGTCCCGAGGACACGCCAATGAGTCAGCAAGCCGTGAAATTCGCCTACTGGGTGCCGAACGTCAGTGGTGGTCTGGTGGTCAGCAAGATCGAGCAACGCACCGACTGGGGCATCGACTACAACCGCAAACTGGCGCAACTCGCCGAGGCGGCAGGCTTCGAATACGCCCTGACACAGATTCGTTTTACCGCCGGTTATGGCGCCGAGTTTCAACATGAATCAGTCGCCTTCAGCCACGCATTGCTCGCCGCTACCAGCAAACTCAAAGTGATCGCCGCGATCCTGCCGGGTCCATGGCAACCAGCGCTGGCGGCCAAGCAACTGGCGACTATCGATCAACTGACCAATGGCCGAATCGCGGTAAATATCGTCAGCGGCTGGTTCAAAGGCGAGTTTCAGGCCATCGGCGAGCACTGGCTGGAGCACGATGAGCGCTATCGTCGTTCCGAAGAATTCATCCGCTCATTGAAAGGCGTCTGGAGCCAGGACAATTTCACCTTCCGTGGCGACTTCTACCGTTTCGACAACTACAGCCTGAAACCGAAACCACTGGGTAAACCGGAGATCTTCCAGGGCGGTAGTTCACGGGCGGCGCGGGATATGGCAGCGCGGGTGTCGGACTGGTATTTCACCAACGGCAACAGCGTCGAGGGGATCAAGGCGCAGGTCGATGACATTCGGGTCAAAGCTGCCGCGAACAATCATTCGGTGAAAGTCGGGGTCAACGCGTTCGTCATTGCCCGTGACACCGAAGAAGAGGCGCGGGCGGTGTTGGCGCAGATCATTGATCAGGCAGACCCGGAAGCGGTCAACGCCTTCGGTGATGCAGCGAAGCAGGCGGGCAGGGCATCGCCGGAGGGCGAGGGTAACTGGGCGAAATCGACATTCGAAGATCTGGTGCAATACAACGATGGCTTCAAGACCAATCTGATCGGCACGCCGCTGCAGATTGCCGAGCGGATTGTGGCGTTGAAAGCGGTGGGAGTGGATCTGGTGCTGGCGGGGTTCTTGCATTTTCAGGAAGAAGTGGAGTATTTCGGTAAACGGGTATTGCCGCTGGTGCGTGAACTGGAAGCCAGAAAATTGACCGAGGCCGCCTGACCACCCCAAAACCCTTGTGGGAGCTAGCCTGCTAGCGATAGCGATTGAACATTCAACACCTCGTTGACTGACAATCCGCCATCGCTAGCAGGCTAGCTCCCACAAGGGGAATGTTGGTTACGTTATAGGCCGAGGTCGCTCAGACCTGGGTGGTCATCCGGACGCCGCCCGAGCGGCCAGTGGAACTTGCGTTCACTTTCCTTGATCGGCAGATCGTTGATGCAGGCGTAACGCTGGAACATCAACCCGTTGTCATCGAACTCCCAATTCTCATTGCCGTAAGAGCGAAACCAATTGCCCGAATCGTCGTGCCATTCATAGGCATAACGCACGGCAATCCGCGTGTCCGAGTAGGCCCATAGCTCTTTGATCAACCGGTAATCCAGTTCCTTGGCCCATTTGCGAATCAGGAAACCTTTGGCTTCCTCGCGGTTGTTGGCGAACTCGGCACGGTTACGCCATTGGGTGTCGAGGGTGTAAGCCAGCGATACCCGTTCCGGGTCGCGGGAATTCCAGCCATCCTCGGCCAGACGAACTTTCTCGATGGCTGATTCTCGGTTGAACGGTGGCAATGGCGGACGTGTTTGGGCTGCAGTAGACATAGTCAGTCTCCCGATCAAATTACATTTGAACAACATGTCAGGCTTGTATAAGGCGTTACAGGTCCAATAACTTCCGCGCCATGCATTGCGCATTATCGGCGGCACTGTGATCACCCATCACAAGCGCTACGGTAATGGCACCGTCAATCAGGATCAGCAGCTGTTTAGCCAACAGTTGCGGATCTTCGGCGCCATGTTCGGTACACAGCTCGCACACGTAGTCGAGCAGCTTCTGTTTGTGTTCTTTGGCGACCAGTCGCACCGGGTCCTGCGGATCACCGGTTTCGCCACTGGTATTGATGAACGCGCAGCCACGAAAGCCTTCCGAAGCGAACCAGCCCTTGAGCACGGTGAACAAATTAAGCAGGCGGTCAGCCGGGGTTTCGGCCTGATCGACGGCGGTTCTGTACCAACGCATCCAACGCACATCGCGGCGTTGCAGGGCGGCGACGGTCAGCTCCTCTTTGTTGGCGAAGTAGCGGTAGATGCTTTTTCTGGAGACGCCGGCGGTTTTCACCAGCAGATCCATGCCGGTGGCAGCGATGCCGCTTTTGTAGATCAACTTTTCGGTGACATCCAGAATGATGTCGCGGGTTGGGCTTTCACTGATTTCGTTCATGTGGCGAACAGTAGAATGATCGTTCTCCTTGGTCAAGTGCAGCTTGTAGAATTGCTTTCGCGAGCAAGCTCGCTCCCACATTTGAAATGCATTCCCCTGTAGGAGCGAGCTTGCTCGCGAAGGGGCCATTACAGACAGTAACAAGACCCGAACGAGTCGATGGTGTAAGCTCTCGGGTTCTTCGGATTCGACCCATTGCGAGCCCTATGCCGTTGCTTTTCAAACGTTCTCTGCTGCCTAAACTGCGCAGCTTTCCGCTGACCGCCGAGGCTGTGAGCATTCTGCCCGGCGCTGCCGATTACCGTCGTTGCCTGCTGGAAAAAATCGCTGAGGCGACCCGGCGCATCTATATCGTTGCGCTGTACCTGCAAAACGACGAGGCCGGTCAGGAAATTCTCGATGCCTTGCACGCCGCCAAACTCAAACGGCCCGAGCTGGAAATCGTCGTGGTGGTTGACTGGCTTCGCGCTCAGCGCGGGCTGATCGGCGCCGGCAAGCAGCCGGGCAACTCGGCGTGGTATCAGGAAATGACCCGCACCCACGCCAGTGAGGTGCCGGTCTACGGCGTTCCGGTGCAGACCCGCGAGCTGTTCGGCGTGCTGCATTTGAAAGGCTTTGTGATCGACGACTGCGTGATCTACAGCGGTGCGAGTCTGAACAACGTCTATCTGCACAAGTTCGACAAGTACCGTTTCGACCGTTATCACCTGTTGCAGAACCGCGAGCTGGCGGATTCGATGCATCATCTGGTCAAGCACGGACTGATTGAATCCAAAGCGGTGCATCGCCTCGACCTGCCGGATCTGCCGACCACTCGCAGCCTGCGCAACGACATCGGCGACCTGCGCAGCCGCCTCAAGCACGCGACCTACGACACCAGCGCCGGCAGCACTGCCCGCGACGGTTTGTCAGTTACACCGTTGCTGGGTGTCGGCAAGAACAACCCGCTGAACCGGGCGATCATTGAACTGATCGCCAGCGCGCAGAAGCAACTGACCATTTGCACGCCGTACTTCAACCTGCCGCTGGGGGTGATTCGCGAGATCAACCGTGCGCTGGCGCGTGGCGTGAAGATCGACATCGTGGTCGGTGACAAGACCGCCAACGACTTCTATATCCCGCCGAGTGAACCGTTCAAGGTGATCGCAGCGCTGCCGTACCTGTACGAGATCAGCCTGCGCCGCTTTGCCAAACGGCATCAGCGCAACATCGACAGTGGGCAGTTGAACCTGCACCTGTGGCGCGACGGCGACAATACCTATCACCTGAAGGGGATGTGGGTCGATCAGCGTTACACCTTGCTGACCGGCAACAATCTCAACCCGCGTGCGTTCCGGCTGGATCTGGAAAACGCGCTGTTGATTGATGATCCGAAAGGCGAGTGGCTGGAGCCGCGGCGTGTGGAGCAGGAGAATATCTTTCAGCACACCACGCGTATCGAGAGCTTCCAGACTCTGCAGACGTTGCCGGAGTACCCGGGCGCAGTGGCCAAGTTCCTCAAGCGCGTGAGTCGGGTGCGGATTGAGCGGTTGCTGTACCGGATTTTGTAGCGGGGCTGAAAATGTCATCGCGGGCAAGCCCGCTCCCACAGGGTTCTTCAGTGAACACAAATATTGTGAACACCTATGGAACCTGTGGGAGCGGGCTTGCCCGCGATGAGGACCTGGCTGGCGCTACAAAACTCAGTTCAGACCGAGCTTGCCACGCAATGTGGACAGGTCTTCAGCCAGGGTATTGACCGGCCCGACCAGTGCTTTACGGTCAGCGTCTTTCACTTTGTCATACGTCTCGAAACCGCCATCCTTGGTTTTGTACTTCGCCAGGATCTTGTTCACCGCAGCGAAATTCTTGTCTACTTTGGCGATGAAAGCCTTGTCCTGCTTCTCGATCTGCGGACGGAACAGGTCGACGATTTTCTTCGCGCCGTCGATGTTGCCCTGGAAGTCGTACAGGTCAGTGTGGCTGTAGCGATCTTCTTCACCGGAAATCTTGGTCGCGGCTACTTCTTCCAGCAGTGCGGCAGCACCACCGACGACTTTTTCAGGCGGGAAGGTCAGGCCGGCAACGCGGGTTTGCAGGTCCTTGACGTCGTTGTCGAGCTTGTCAGCCAGTTCGGTCAGGCCTTCGGTGCTTTTTTCCGAGAACAGCGAATATTCGATGCGGTGGAAACCGGTGAAGTCTTCGGCTTTCACGCCTTTTTCGTGGTCGTCGACACGGGAGTCGATGGACGCATCGAGGTCACTGAACAGCTCGGCAATCGGCTCGATCGACTCGTAGTAGACGCGGGTCGGTGCGTAGAGTTTTTGTGCGGTGGCCAAGTCACCCTTTTTCACTGCATCGGTGAATTGCTGAGTGTGGCTGGCCAGCTCATCCAGTTGTTCAGTGACGTAGATCTTGTAGTCCGAAACCGGCCCCACCAGATCCAGCGGCGCGGTTGCCGCAAAAGCCGAGAACGGGGTGCTGAGCATACCGAGGGTCAACAGTAACGCGAGTGGCGACTTTTTCATGGAACGGCTCCGATGGGGCTTTTTTCGGTTTGATTAGGCAGCTGTTTTGGGTTGTGTGGCGTTCAGCAGTGAGCGACCGATGAAATCCTTGTCGCTCGTAACACCCGGCAGGGTGAAGAAGTAGCCACCGCCGACCGGCTTGAGGTATTCCTCAAGGGGTTCGCCGTTGAGGCGGGTCTGCACGGTGATGAAGCCTTTTTCCAGGTCGGACTGGTAACAGATGAACAGCAGGCCCATGTCGAGCTGGCCGTTCTTGTTCACGCCGTTGGAGTAGTTGAACGGCCGGCGCAGGATCAGGTTGGCCTGGCTTGCGGCGGTGCGCGGGTTAGCCAGACGGATGTGCGCGTCGAGCTTGGTCAGCTTGCCTTCCGGGTCTTTGCTGTAATCCGGGACTTCGGTTTCATGCTGGCCGCCCATTGGCGCGCCAGTGGTTTTGACCCGACCGAGAATGCTTTCCTGCTCCTGCAACGGCGTGCGATCCCAGCGCTCGACGAAGTTGCGGATGATCCGCACCGCTTGATAGCTGCCGTGCGCCGCCCAGGCCGGTTCGTCGCTGCCCGGTTGCACCCAGACGATGCTGTCCATGGTCTTGGCATTGTTGGAATCCGGGTTGGCCGAACCATCGCGAAAACCGAGAAAGTTGCGCGCCGATTGCGCCGGAACGCCCGGTTTGGCCGGGGCTTGCGGCGGCACGCTGCCTTCCTGTTTCCACCGCACCAGCAGCAGGTCCGGGAGGTTTTTGACGATGTCGCGCAGGGCGTGAATGTTGGTGTCGGTGGTGTTCGAGCAGAACTGCAAGCTCAAGTCGCCGTGGCAGCAATCGGCTTCCAGTGCATCGTTGGGGAATCCGACCATGCGGATCAGACGCTTGGGCTTGGCGTCGGCCAGACCGAAACGCTCGTCGAACAGCGATTCACCGACCGAAACGGTAATCGTCAGGTTGTCCGGGGTGACCACCGGGCCGAGGATGCCGGAATCCGGCGGCGGCAGTTTCGGATCGATCTGTGCTACCGGACCGCCCTTCATCAGAAACGCAATGCGCTCGTTGAGGGTGCGGAACAGGCGCTCCAGATCCTCGCGATCACTGGCCAGCACGTCGAACGACACAAGCATGCCGGACGCCGGACGCGGGGTGACGATGCCGGTCTGGTGGGTGCCATGGAAGTCGTGACGGTCTTCGGTCTTGTCGCTGCTCGGTGCTTCGGTAACTTGCGCAGGTGCAGCGGCCATCGCCGGGCAGCTCAGGGCCGATCCGGCCAGCGCGACGCCAGCGGCGCCCATGCCCATCAGGACACGGCGACGTTGCAGGTTCAGTTGTTCCAGATCTTTCATCGGTATTGGTCTTCTGCTTACAGGCCGGAAAGGCCAAGGGCGGGATCGATTCCATCGAGTGCGTCGGCCAATGCCTGGGCCTTGTCGGCGAGCTGTTTGCGTTGCTCGCCGCTGACTGCGTCGTAACTGGTGTAACCGTCCTTGACCTTGAAGCTGTTGAGTTCGGCATCGAAGTCGGCAAACGCGGCGTCGATTTTCGGCAGCAGATCGGCGGCGGATTTGCTCAGCATCGGCCGCAGCAACTCGACCACTTTGTGTGCGGTTTCCAGATTGGCGGCAAAACCGTTGAGGTCGCTGTGGCTGTAGCGTTCTTCTTCACCGCTGGCAGCGCGCACGTCGGCAAGGGTGTTGAGGTTGCGCACGACGATGCTCACCAGTTGCTCGGGTGGCAGCGTTTGAGCCAGCAGCTGTTGCTTGAGCGTGGTGACGTCGGTCAGCAAGCGCTGCGCAACTGGCACTAGTTCATTGAGGCTGCGTTGCTGGAACAGCGCATATTCGACGCGGTGGAAGCCGACGAACGCTGGGTCTTGCTCGCGCTTTTCGAAGTAATCGGCGCGGGCATTGATGTTGTTATCCAGTTCGGCCAGACGCTGAGCCGCCGGGGCCAGACGTTGGTAAGCCGCGCGCGCCGGCAGGTACAGCGCTTGTGCCTGAGCCAGGTCGCCGCTTTCGATTGCTTGATTGAGCGCGGTCACCGCTTTGATCAGCGCGCTGCCCTGGCTGGCCAGATAGACTCGGAATTCCGACAGCGGCCCGACGAAGGCAACCATCGACGGCTTGGCTTTGGCGGCGGCATCGGAGGCGGCGGTCGGGGTCACGTGCAATGTGCCACGCGGGTTGCTCAGCAAGCCGCAAGTGATGGTGTAGTCGCCGGGTTGCAGATTGGCGTTGATCACTTGGCTCAGGCCGGGAGCAATGTTTTCCCGTTCTTCGATTACCAGCACGCCGTCGAGAATTTCCCATTCCACCGCCCGGTCGGAGCGGTTGACGATGCGGAAACTGGCGCGGCCCGCCGGGACGGTCAGTGCGTTTGGCTCGCAGCTGTGGGAATGAATGTTCACCACCACTTCGTCATGATTGAGCTGACGTTTGGCTGCGGCCATTTTCGAGGCGTAGTAGAACAGGCCACCGGCGGCGATCATCACGACCACCGAGCCGGCCACCGCCCAACGCAAGGCGCGGGGAGGCGAGGCCTGAGGAGAAGTAGGCTTTGACATGAATGCCCTTATTGGCTGGAAGCGGAAGTCGATTTGGCAGTTGTCGGTGTGGCCGGCGCGGCGGGATAGAAGAACATCACCAACGCCACCACCAGATAAATCAGATACGCACCCAAGGTGCTGACGGTCGGCGCATCCTGATAACCGAACATGCCGGCCAGCACCGAGCCCAACGGGCCATCCATCGGCAGCGTCGCGCTGAAGTCGAAGAGTACGGTTTGCAGGTGATTCCACAGCCCGGCTTCATGCAGGGCTTGCACCGAGTTGGCGAGAATCCCGGCGGCGACCACCAGAATGAACAACCCGGTCCACTTGAAGAACGCCGAAAGATTCAGACGCATGCTGCCGCTGTAGATCAGGAAGCCGACGATGATTGCCAGTACCAGACCGAGCAACGCACCGATCGGCGCGCCCGGGCCTTCGCTCTGCTGGAACACCGCGAGCAGGAAGAACACCGTCTCCAGACCTTCACGAGCAACCGCAAAGAAGACCATGGCGATCAGTGCGATGACCTGGTGTTTGGAGCTGGTCAATGCGTGATCCAGCGAAGCTTGCAGCGAATGTTTGATCGAACGCGCGACTTTGCGCATCCAGAACACCATCGAACTGAGAATCCCCACGGCGACCAGGCCGACTACGCCTTCAAACAGCTCCTGCTGCTTTTGCGGGAATTCCGCGCTGACCAGTTCCAGGCCACCGCCGACCAGCAACGCCAGCGCAGCGGCGAGAAACACGCCGATCCACACGGCGGGCATCCATTGGCCACGGCCGGTCTGTTGCAGGTAGCTGGCGATGATGCCAACGATCAACGCGGCTTCGATGCCTTCGCGCAGCATGATCAGAAAGGGAACGAGCATTGGGTATCCATCAGTGTTCTGGGTGAGTACGCAATTTGTAACATAATGACACTCATTCCCATATGCCGTTGATTGACATTTAGCTGAACGTTAGCTGAACGAGCCTGAAGAACAACCATTCTCATGTAGGCGCAGATGCCGGTGTGGAGGCAGCACCTCAAATCCAATGTGGGAGCCAGCCTGCTGGCGATAGGGTCGACACATGCAACATGGCAGTGGTTGAACAACCGCCATCGCCAGCAGGCTGGCTCCCACAGGGATCTGCGGTAAGATGCCGGGCATTCAAAAACAACAGGAATCACCGCGTTCCATGTCGGAAAAAGACACCATCGCCATTCAACTGGTGCGTGAAGCGCTATTGCAGAGTTGTGCCCCGGGCGCGGCCACGGACGAAGTCTTGCGCAAGGTCGGGATCGATCCGCTGTTGCTGCAAAGTGAGCATGGGCGGGTGCCTGCCTCGCAGTACGCACGGTTATGGCGTCTGCTGGCGCGGCGCGGTGATGACGAGTTCTTTGGCATGGACCCACGCAAGCTGAAATCCGGCAGCCTGGAATTCCTCTGCCGCAGCGCCATGGCCCAGCCGACCCTCGCCGCAGGCTTGAGCACAGGGTTGAATTTCCTGTCATTGATGCTGGAACGCATGCCCGCGCAATTGCTGCATCAGCAGAGCCTCGCGGAAATCGTCTTGCTCGAAGACGATGCCGAACCCCGCCGCGCATTCACCTATTTCACCTATTGGATGATCGTTCACGGCGTTGCCTGCTGGCTGGCGGGGCGGCGGATTCCGATTCTGGCCATCGAATTGCGCTGCCCGGCGCCGGACTTCTGCGACGATTATCAGGTGATGTTCTCGGAAAACCTGCGTTTCGACCGGCCGCGTACACGGATGATTTTCGCTGCCGATTGCCTAGATCTGCCGATCAAGCGCAGCGTTGAAGAGCTCAAGCGCTTCCTGGCCCATGCTCCGGCCAACATTCTGGTGAAGTACCGCGATCCGCAAAGCCTCGCCAGCCGGATCAAACAGGATTTGCGCCAGTTACCCGCCGAGCAGTGGCCGGAAACCGAAGCGCAGGCTCAGCAACTGTGCATGTCGGCCTCGACTCTGCGCCGACGTCTGGCCGAGGAAGGGCAGACCTATCAGGGCCTCAAGGACAGCGTGCGCAAGGAACTGGCGATCAGTTGGCTGGCGGAGCCTTCGATCAGTTTTGCCGAAATCGCTGCGCGGCTAGGGTTTGCCGATGCGAGTTCGTTCTACAAGGCGTTTCGCAAGTGGTCGGGGTCGAACCCTGGGCACTACCGCAGTTTGATTCTGAACGAAGCGGTCTGATCCGGGTTTTGTGTTGCCTTGGCTGGCCTTTTCGCGGGCAAGCCACGCTCCCACAGGTTCTGCGCTAACCCTGAATCTTGGCCAAACCAGTCAGCCAATTTGATGGCTTTGACCATTGCCCGATGCCCGCCGCAGAGCGAGTATCCCTGTGTTGTTTACGGTTCCCAGCCTAATAAAAACACAGAGGGATTCTGGCAATGCGCGATTACTTGTCTGCCACCAAACAGTTCAGCTATCAGCACACCGTGGACGCCGCACTCAGCGGCTCGCTTGAGGCGCTCAACGCCTGCGTCGAATGTTGCGACCGTCACGCGTTGCCGGGGCGCATTGCGTTGTTCTGGGAAGGCCGCGACGGCTCCAGCGCGACCTACACGTTCAATGACCT
This sequence comes from Pseudomonas sp. McL0111, assembly GCF_052567255.1. Taxonomy (NCBI): domain Bacteria; kingdom Pseudomonadati; phylum Pseudomonadota; class Gammaproteobacteria; order Pseudomonadales; family Pseudomonadaceae; genus Pseudomonas; species Pseudomonas sp. McL0111. Next base: position 4,626,438 of record NZ_CP199585.1, read on the forward strand.
GCTAGACAAAGCGGCGCGTTTCGCCAATTTCCTTCTCGCCCAAGGCGTGCAAAAGGGTGACAAAGTCGCCGGCCTGCTGCCGCGCAATATCGAATTGTTGATCACCGTGTTCGCCACCTGGCGCATCGGCGCGGTGTATCAGCCGCTGTTCACCGCGTTCGGCCCCAAAGCACTCGAACATCGCCTGAACAGCTCCGGCGCCAAAGTGGTGGTGAGTGACGCGGTCAATCGCTCGAAACTGGCGGAAGTCGCCGATTGCCCGACCGTGGTAACCGTCGGTGGCGCCAAAGGCCAGGGCATTGTCCGTGGCGATTTCAGTTTCTGGGCCGAACTGGCCAATTATTCCAGCGTCTGCGAACCGGTGATGCTGACCGGCGAAGACCCGTTTTTGCTGATGTTCACCTCAGGCACCACCGGTCCGGCGAAAGCCTTGTCAGTGCCGCTCAAAGCCATCGTCGCGTTCCAGAGTTACACCCGCGACGCGGTTGACCTGCGCCCGGAAGATGCGTTCTGGAATGTCGCCGATCCGGGTTGGGCCTACGGCATTTATTTCGGCGTCACCGGGCCGCTGTCGATGGGGCACCCGATCACTTTTTACGATGGCCCGTTCACCCTCGAAAGCACCTGCCGGGTGATCAACAAATACGGCATCACCAATCTCACTGGCTCGCCGACTGCCTACCGTTTGCTGATTGCCGGCGGCAATGACTTCGCCAAGTCGATCAAGGGCCGATTGCGCATTGTCAGCAGTGCCGGCGAGCCGCTGAACCCAGAAGTCATCCGCTGGTTCGCCGACAACCTCGACGTGATCATCCATGACCATTACGGCCAGACCGAACTCGGCATGGTCCTGTGCAACCACCATGGCCTCGAACACCCGATCCACATGGGCGCGGCCGGTTTTGCCTCGCCGGGGCATCGCATCGTAGTGCTGGACGACCAATACAACGAACTCGGCATCGGCCAGCCGGGCATCCTCGCCATCGACCGCCCGCAATCGCCGATGTGCTGGTTCGGCGGCTATGAAGGCGCACCGACCAAAGCCTTCGTCGGCGACTACTACCTGAGCGGCGACACCGTCGAGTGCAACCCGGACGGCAGCATCAGCTTCGTCGGCCGCAGTGATGATGTGATCACCACGTCCGGTTACCGCGTCGGTCCGTTCGACGTGGAAAGCGCGTTGATCGAACACCCGGCCGTGGTCGAAGCGGCAGTGGTCGGCAAACCCGACCCGGAGCGCACCGAACTGGTCAAAGCCTTTGTGGTGCTGAGTGCGCAATACCGCGCCGCGCCGGAGCTGGCCGAAGAGCTGCGTCAGCACGTGCGCAAGCGTCTGGCCGCGCATTCGTACCCGCGGGAAATCGAATTTGTCAGCGAGTTGCCGAAAACCCCAAGCGGCAAATTGCAGCGCTTTATCTTGCGCAACCAGGAAATCGCCAAGGCTCAAGAGGCCGCCGCGAACAACGTTTCAGCTTGAATCCAAGGAAACAGTCATGCAGATCGAGAACAAGGTTTTTATCGTCACTGGCGGCGCGTCCGGCCTCGGTGCCGCCACCGCTGAATTGCTGGTGGCCGCAGGCGCCAAAGTGATGCTGGTGGACATGAACGCCGAAGCAGTTGCCGCGCAGGCCGAGCGTCTCGGCGCACAGAGCGTGGTCGCCGATATCAGCAACGAAGCCGCCGCCGAAGCCGCTGTGCAGGCCACGCTGAAAGCCTTCGGTAGCCTCAACGGTCTGGTCAACTGCGCCGGCATCGTCCGTGGCGAGAAGATCCTCGGCAAGAACGGCCCGCATGCACTGGCGAGTTTCAGTCAGGTGATCAACGTCAACCTGATCGGCAGTTTCAACATGCTGCGGCTGGCGGCGGCGGCGATTGCCGAGAGCGAAGCCAATGCCGATGGCGAGCGCGGCGTGATCATCAACACCGCCTCGGTTGCGGCGTTCGATGGCCAGATTGGCCAGGCTGCATACGCCGCGTCGAAAGGCGCGATTGCCAGCCTGACCTTGCCCGCCGCCCGTGAACTGGCGCGCTTCGGCATCCGCGTGATGACCATCGCTCCAGGCATTTTCGAAACGCCGATGATGGCCGGCATGACCCCGGAAGTCCGCGACTCGCTGGCGGCTGGGGTGCCATTCCCGTCACGTCTGGGCAAGCCTGCGGAGTACGCGGCGCTGGTTCGGCATATCATCGAAAACAGCATGCTCAACGGCGAGGTGATCCGTCTCGATGGTGCCTTGCGCATGGCCGCCAAGTAAGGAGTATTTGTCATGACCACTGCCAACGATCCAATTGTCATCGTCAGCGCCGTCCGCACCCCGATGGGCGGTTTTCAGGGCGAACTGAAAAGTCTGACCGCCCCGCAACTCGGTGCTGCCGCAATCAAGGCTGCGGTTGAGCGTGCCGGTGTTGCCAGCGACGCAGTCGATGAAGTGCTGTTCGGTTGCGTCCTGCCCGCCGGGCTTGGTCAGGCGCCTGCGCGTCAGGCTGCGCTGGGCGCCGGGCTGGATAAATCGACGCGCTGCACGACCCTGAACAAGATGTGCGGCTCGGGCATGGAAGCGACCATTCTTGCTCACGACATGCTGCTCGCTGGCAGCGCCGATGTGGTGATTGCCGGTGGCATGGAAAGCATGTCCAACGCGCCGTACCTGCTGGATCGCGCCCGCAGCGGTTACCGCATGGGCCACGGTCGGGTGCTCGACTCGATGTTCCTCGACGGTCTCGAAGACGCCTACGACAAGGGCCGCCTGATGGGCACCTTCGCCGAGGATTGCGCCGAGACCAACGATTTCAGCCGTGAAGCGCAGGACGCTTTTGCCATTGCCTCGACCACCCGCGCCCAGCAGGCAATCAAGGACGGCAGCTTCAAGGACGAAATCGTCCCGCTGACCGTGACGGTCGGCAAGGAGCAAGTGCTGATCAGTCACGACGAGCAGCCGCCGAAAGCCAAACTGGACAAGATCGCTTCGCTGAAACCGGCGTTCCGCGAGGGCGGCACAGTGACGGCGGCGAACTCCAGTTCGATCTCCGACGGCGCCGCGGCGCTGGTGCTGATGCGTCAGTCGCAAGCGCAGAAACTCGGTTTGAAACCGCTGGCAGTGATTCACGGCCATGCAGCGTTTGCCGACACCCCGGGCCTGTTCCCGGTGGCGCCGATTGGCGCGATCAAGAAACTGGTGAAAAAAACCGGCTGGTCGCTGGATCAGATTGATCTGTTTGAGGTCAACGAAGCCTTTGCCGTGGTGGCGATGGCGGCAATGACCCATCTGGAAATCCCTCACGACAAACTGAATATCCATGGCGGTGCGTGTGCGTTGGGGCATCCGATTGGTGCGTCGGGGGCGCGGATTCTGGTGACCTTGCTCTCGGCTTTGCGCCAGAAAGGTTTGAAACGCGGCGTTGCAGCAATTTGCATCGGCGGCGGCGAAGCTACGGCCATGGCCGTGGAATGCGTGTACTAAGGCCCACACTTTTCACTGTGGGAGCGGGCTTGCCCGCGATGAGGTCGTGTCAGTCAGCATTTCGTTGTTTGACCCACCGCAATCGCGGGCAAGCCCGCTCCCACAGGTTCTGCGCCGTAACCGGACTTTAAGGATTCACCATGATTCCCAATGACGACCAACAACAGATCCGCGACATGGCCCGGCAATTCGCCGAGGAACGCCTGAAGCCGTTCGCCGCCGAGTGGGATCGCGAGCACCGTTTCCCCAAGGAAGCCATCGGCGAAATGGCCGAGCTGGGCTTTTTTGGCATGCTGGTGCCAGAGCAATGGGGCGGCTGCGACACCGGTTATCTCGCCTACGCCATGGCGCTGGAAGAGATCGCTGCCGGTGACGGCGCCTGCTCGACGATCATGAGCGTGCACAACTCGGTGGGTTGCGTGCCGATCCTCAAGTTCGGCAACGACGATCAGCGTGAACGCTTCCTCAAACCCTTGGCCAGTGGCGCCATGCTCGGTGCCTTCGCCCTGACCGAACCGCAGGCCGGTTCCGACGCCAGCAGCCTGAAAACCCGGGCGCGGCTGGAAGGCGATCATTACGTGCTGAACGGCTGCAAACAGTTCATCACCTCCGGGCAAAACGCCGGGATCGTGATCGTGTTTGCGGTGACCGACCCGAGTGCTGGCAAGCGCGGAATCACCGCGTTCATCGTGCCGACCGACTCGCCGGGCTACAAAGTCGCGCGCGTCGAAGACAAGCTGGGCCAGCACGCCTCGGACACCTGCCAGATCCTCTTTGAGGACGTGAAAGTGCCGGTGGCCAACCGTTTGGGCGAGGAGGGCGAAGGCTACAAAATCGCCCTGGCCAACCTTGAAGGCGGGCGTGTCGGTATCGCGTCGCAATCGGTGGGCATGGCCCGTGCCGCGTTCGAGGCCGCCCGGGATTACGCCCGCGAGCGTGACACCTTCGGCAAGCCGATCATCGAACACCAGGCAGTGGCGTTCCGTCTGGCTGACATGGCGACCCAAATCGCCGTCGCCCGGCAGATGGTGCATTACGCAGCAGCGTTGCGTGACAGTGGTCAACCAGCGCTGGTCGAAGCGTCGATGGCCAAGCTGTTCGCCTCGGAGATGGCCGAGAAAGTCTGTTCGATGGCGTTGCAAACACTTGGCGGTTACGGTTACCTCAACGATTTTCCGCTGGAGCGCATCTATCGCGACGTGCGCGTTTGCCAGATCTACGAAGGCACCAGCGACATTCAGCGCATGGTCATTTCGCGCAATCTTTAACAAGGAATTCTATCCATGAACTACGAAACGATTCTGCTGGAAATTCAAGGCCGCGTCGGCCTGATCACCCTGAATCGCCCGCAGGCGCTGAACGCCCTGAATGCGCAACTGGTCAGCGAAGTGAATCAGGCGCTGGATGGTCTGGAAGCGGATGCGAACATCGGTTGCATCGTCATCACCGGCTCGAAAAAAGCGTTCGCTGCCGGTGCCGACATCAAGGAAATGGCTGAGCTGACCTATCCGCAGATATACATGGATGACCTGTTCAGCGACAGCGATCGCGTGGCCAATCGGCGCAAACCGATCATCGCGGCGGTCAACGGATTTGCCCTCGGTGGCGGCTGTGAACTGGCATTGATGTGCGACTTCATTCTGGCCGGTGACAATGCGAAATTCGGTCAGCCGGAAATCAACCTCGGCGTACTGCCGGGCATGGGCGGCACCCAGCGTCTGACTCGCGCCGTGGGCAAGGCCAAAGCCATGGAGATGTGCTTGAGCGGGCGCCTGATCGATGCAGTGGAAGCCGAACGTTGCGGCATTGCCGCGCGGATCGTGCCGAGTGATGAGCTGCTCGACGAAGCGCTGAAAGTTGCAGCGGTGATTGCCAGCAAGTCGCTGCCGATTGCGATGATGGTCAAGGAAAGCGTCAACCGTGCCTTTGAGGTGAATCTGGCTGAAGGCGTGCGTTTTGAACGTCGGGTGTTCCATGCGGCGTTTGCCACGCAGGATCAGAAGGAAGGGATGGCAGCGTTTGTGGCCAAGCGGCCGCCGGAGTTTCTGGGTAAATAATCGGCGTTTTCACTGACGCTATCGCCAGCAGGCTGGCTCCCACAGGGAGTTTGTGAACACCACGGTTCCCCTGTGGGAGCCAGCCTGCTGGCGATGCTTGTTCTTTTAGAGCTGGTAGTTTTTCAGTTCTCGGGCAATCACCATTCGCTGAATCTCGCTCGACCCTTCATAAATCTGGGTAATCCGCGCATCGCGGTAGTACTTCTCGACCGGATAATCCTCCAGATACCCATACCCGCCATGAATCTGAATCGCCGATGAGCAAACCTTCTCGGCCATCTCCGAAGCAAACAGCTTGGCCTGCGAGGCCTCAGACAGGCACGGTTTGCCCGCCGTACGCAGACGCGCTGCGTGCAAAATCATCAAGCGCGCAGCGTTCAGTTGCATGTGCATGTCGGCGAGCAGATTAGCGATGCTCTGGTGTTCGTTGATTGGCTTGCCGAACTGTATGCGATCACGCGAATAGGCCAGCGCCGCTTCAAACGCTGCACGGGCGATGCCCAGTGCCTGAGCGGCAATGCCGATGCGTCCGCCTTCAAGGTTCGACAGGGCAATGGCCAGGCCTTTGCCGCGCTCACCGAGCAGATTGGCCTCGGGGATGCTGCAATTGCTCAAAGTCACCGCGCAGGTGTCGGAGGCGCGGATGCCCATCTTGTGTTCGGTGCGGTCGACGATAAAGCCCGGGGTGTCGGTAGGCACCAGAAACGCCGAGATACCTTTCTTGCCAAGATCCGGATCGGTCACCGCGAACACGATGGCCAGCTTCGCCCGTTTGCCGTTACTGACAAATTGCTTGGCGCCGTTGATCACCCATTGGCCGTCGCGCAGTTCGGCGCGGGTGCGCAGGTTGTGCGCTTCGGAACCGGCCTGTGGCTCGGTCAGGCAGAAGCAACCGATCACCTGACCGCTGGCCAGATCCGCCAGCCAGGTCTGTTTCTGTTGTTCGCTGCCGTAGTTGAGCACCGGGCCGCAACCGACCGAGTTATGAATGCTCATGAACGCGCCGGTCGCGCCGTCACCGGCGGAAATCTCTTCCACGGCCAAGGCATAGGCGACGTAATCGACGTAGGTGCCACCCCATTCTTCGGGGACGACCATGCCCAGCAGACCCAGCTCGCCCATTTTTGCCACCAGACCATCATCGATCCAGCCAGCCTTTTCCCAAGCTTGCGCGTGAGGCGCGATTTCGCCACGGGCAAAGTCCCGGGCCATGTCGCGAATCATGATTTGTTCTTCAGTCAATTCGAGATCGTGCATGGCTCAGCTCCCGCTCTCATCGATACCGGCAAAGAAACTCGCTACGTGCGCCGCGTCCAGCGCAGCGAGGGTCGGCGGGTTCCAGCGTGGCGTCTTGTCTTTGTCGATCAGCAAGGCTCGCACGCCTTCGATCAGGTCGCCGCGCTCGAAACACTGGCGATCCAGATGCAGTTCGAGGGCGAAACATTGTTCGAGGCTCAGGTGCCGGCCGCGACGCAGCATCTCCAGAGTCACCGCTATCGCCAGTGGCGAACGGCTCTCCAGCAGATCAGCGGTGGTGGTTGCCCACTCGTGTGTATCGGCGACGGTCACTGCGCGCAGTTGCTCGACGATACTCGGTACATCCGGCAGGGCGAAGAAGTGGTCGATGGCCGGACGCAAGGTTTCCAACGGCGCGTCAGGCAGGGTTTGCACCGCGTGTCTGGCCAGCAGGTTTTGCAAGTCCTTGAGCGGCATGTCGTGCCACTCCAGGTGATCGAGTTGTTGATCGAGGCTGGCCAGTTTGCTGCTGTCCAGATACCAGTCGGCGAGGCCGCAATACAGCGCATCGGCGGCACGGATCTGCACACCGCTGACGCCCAGATAAATTCCCAGTTCGCCGGGAATACGTGGCAGGAAGTAGCTGCCGCCGACATCCGGGAAATACCCGATCGCCACTTCCGGCATCGCCAGACGGCTCTTCTCGGTGACCACGCGCAGATCGGCGCCTTGCACCAGACCCATGCCGCCGCCGAGGACAAAACCGTCCATCAAGGCCAGCACCGGTTTGCGGTAATGGTGGATCGTCAGGTCGAGGGCGTATTCCTCGACAAAGAAATCTTCGTGCAGCGTGTCGCCGCTTTTGAAGCTGTCGTACAGCGAACGAATATCGCCGCCGGCGCAGAAGGCTTTTTCACCGGCACCGCGCAGGACAATTGCACGCACGTTGCTGTCACTGGCCCAGGCATCGAGCTGCTGCTGCAACTGGCGAACCATGTCGAGGGTGATGGCGTTGAGGCCGGCGGGGCGGTTGAGGGTCAGGTGACCGATGTGATTGCGAACCTCGGCCAGCACTTCGTTTTGCATGGCATCCATGGACGGCGTCCGCGGGGATGAAACCTGAGCAGTCATCACTAACTCCCTGCTTTTATTGTCTTTATTCGAGAAGCTCGCGCGCGAGCGTTACCGGATCGTAACAGTGCAAATTTGCCGTGTACAACCGGGATATCTGCAGGTGCTGTCTGCGTTTTTACCTTAGCTAAAAATCAAAAGATCGCAGCGTGCCGCAGCTCCAACAGGAACACCGTGTTCATGTAGGAGCTGCGGCACGCTGCGATCTTTTGATCTTCCAGGCTTAGCGGGAAAACACTTCGCCAATGCTGCGCCGCTTGGCGTGCAGTTCGCTGGCGTGGATCAACTGTTCAAGGTCTTCCGGGGTGACGTCGATGAACGCTTCCATGTCGGCCAGCGCCAGTTTCAAATCCTCGGCGGTGATTGCCTGGCTGTCGACGATAGCGCTCACGGGTGCAGGCTCAGCCGGGCGTTTCGGGTAGCGAATGCGTGTCAGGTTGTTGTAGGCGAGGGCGCTTATCAGCATGCACGCGGCGGCGAGCATTATCGGTTCGAGGGCTTTCCAGCCCATTGCGACGGTCGCCGGATCCGCCAGTACCAGCGTCAGCGCCAAGGCTCCGGCCGGCGGATGCAGGCAACGCAGCCAGCACATCAGAATCAACGCCATGCCCGCCGCGAGACAGGCGCTACCCAAGGTTCGGCCGAGTACGTGAGCTACCAGCAGCGAGACGATGCCGGCAGTCAGATACCCGCCGATGATCGACCATGGCTGGGCGAGCGCACCAGAGGAAACGGCGAATAGCAGCACCGCCGAGGCACCCAACGGGCCGATCAAGTGATAGGCGACTTCCACCCCGAACACCTGACTGCAGACCCAGACGCTGAACAGTGTCCCCAGCGCCATGCCAATAGCCGCGCGGCTCCATTCCGAGGGACGAGTATTGATAGCGGCAGGCAACCAGCGAGCGAGCATGTGAATCTGAACCTCACGACAAAATCCGGGCAAAAAAAAGGACTTGTCCGTTTCGGAAAGCCCTCGAAGTGTTCCAACTATTGGGGGAGGAACGTGCGCAGTGTGCCGTTCAAACTCGATGCTGACAAATTCATATTAATGCAGGTTGAGTGCAATATTTTTGAGGTTAAAGGTTTTTCTGCATTGCCACGCGCCGACCGCTCATGAAACACAGGAATCCACCCATCGCGGTCAACGCGCTCAAGGCATAAAACATGGTGGGTGCCGGGGTGTGCATCAACAGGAATCCGCAAATCACCGGGCTCAATGCGCCGCCCAGCGCCGCCAGGTTCTGAGCGCCGTAGTAGCTGCCGCGCAGTTCTTCCGGGGCCAGGGTGTCGACGAAGAGAAATTCTGATGGATAGATGATCATCTCGCCCAAAGTGAAGATGAACATCGCCACGCACCAACTGAGCAGACTGTCGGCAATGCTGAAACCGATCAGGCCGAGGATGAACAAACTCGTGCCCCCGGCGATCCAGAAACGCAACTTCTCACGGTTGAGAAAACGCCCGATCTGGTATTGCAGGAGGATCACGCTGATCGCATTGCAGGCGAGCAGGGCGGCCATGGTTTGCAGCGCTCGTTTCGAGTCTTCGACCACCAGCAGGTATTGCGACAGATACAACGTGAAGCGCCCGTGCACCACGGTGCTGAGCAGGCAGCCGCCGGTGAACATGATCAGCGTGCGGTCGTTTTTCAGGGTGATCAGGGTTTTCAGGAAACTCTGCGGCTGGCCAATGGCGGCGACCGGGCCATCTTTCGGGATGCCGATCATCAGGAAAATGCTGCCGGCGGCGATGGCCGCCGCGATCAGGAACGGTGCAATCGGATAGACCCCGGCAATCACCACGCCGAGCATCGGGCCGGTGGCGTAACCGATATTGGTCAGGGTGTAGCGCAGGGAAAAGGCCTTGGCCCGCTGGCTGATTGGCAGGTTCTCGCTGAGGATCGCCTTGGAGCCGATCAGGAACAGCGCTGAAGCGGTTTCGGTGATCACCAGTGTTGCGGTGGTCAGGTACAGATTTTGGGCGAATGTGAGCAACACAAAGCCGATGGCGCTGGAAAGCATGGCGAGGATCAGCAGCCGGCGCTTTTCCAGACGATCGATGATGTAACCGCCGTACAGCGCGAGCAGGGTGGCGATGAACACCGCAATGCCCAGCAGCAGGCCGACGTCCTGTTGATTGAGCCCCAGTTTCTGGCTGAGGAACAAAGTCAGCAGCGGGCTGGTGATGGCGCGGCTGACGACGATGGTCAGCGAGACGATCATCAGGCGGCGGATAACGAGCGAGTAAGTGGCCACGGTGGTGCGAATGTCCTTATTTCAGTTGTTCTTGTGTTCGGCTATAGATTGCGCCGCCTTCATCGCTGGCAGGCCAGCTCCCACAGGGGTCGTCGGTACGACCGAAAAACCTGTGGGAGCTGGCCTGCCAGCGATGAAGGCCCGCACCAGCAACATATTCATCAAGTCAGACACCGATCCAGATCACCCACCGAATCCAGAGTCTCCAGCCGCCACAAATGCTCCAGCAGCGCCTCAGCCTTTTCCCGCGACAACACCCGCAACGCCAGGCTGAAAAACTTCGTCTCCAGCGCTACATCACTCAGCGGATTCCCCGGTGCGCCCAAGGGCACCTCGACGCACATACTCGCCTTGCGCCCATCCACCGTGCGCAGATGCACCCACGGCTCGCCATCCTCGGACAGTTGCGGGTCGACTTCAAGGCGAATGCGCGTCAGCCATTGGCCGATACGTGGATCAAGCCGTGCCGCTTCATCGTAGGCCTCAAGCCCGCAATGCCCATGCACCAATCTTGCGGCAAGTGCGTAGGGCAAGCTCATTTGCGCAGCCGCCAGACTGTCGATATCGCGACCGCCACACATGTCTTGCAGGAATCCGCACAAGCTCACTGCAACGTCCTCGACTTGCCCGGCATCCACCTGCAATTGCTGCAGCAACAGCCCCAACGCATCAATCGCCGAATGCGTCCCTCGGCAAGCCGCGTAAGGCTTGATCGAGCAGCGTGCGAGTTTCCACACCACGCCCAGATCAGCATCCAATGCTTGCGGCCGTGCTGTGGCCGACGCGAGGGTCTTGAGAAAACCGCCCCACACGTCATCAAACAGTTTCGCTGGCCCGCTGATACCTTCCCGGGCAAACCGCGCCGCGAGCAATCCACCCTCGGCGGCCCGGCCGCTGTGCAGTTTTTTACTTTGCGAACCGTCATGAATGAACGCCCACAGGCCACCGCTGAAACTGCCGGCGATGCCCAGTGCCGATACGGTTTGCGGTGCATCCAGACCGAAGATCCGCGCACAGGCTGCCGCTGCGCCAAACACGCCGCAAGTGGCGGTCGAGTGCCAGCCCGCGCCGTTATGCGCCGAGTAGCCGCCGCATGCCTCCAGCACTCGACGGCCGACTTCGTAGCCGATCACCAGGGCAGTTAGCAGTTCACGACCGCTGACCGGTTTGTCGACCATCGCGACCGCCGCCATCAGCGCCGGCAACACCACTGCGCCGGAGTGATCGCAACCGCCGGTATCGTCCAGCTCCAGCGCATGGGCCGCGATGCCATTGAGCAAAGCCGCCTGCCCGGCGCCGACGCGATTTGAAGTGCCCCAGACCAGCGCGGTGCCCGGTTCGCCCACCAAAACACGCCGCGCCTGAATGGCCACCGCGCTATCAGCACCGGCCAATGCCGCGCCGAAGGTATCGAGAATGTGCCGTTTGGCCTGTTCAACCAACGCTGGCGGCAATTGTTCGAACCGCGTCTCGACGCAGAACCCGGCCAGACGCTGCATCCGCCCCTGATCGGTCATACCGGATAATCCCGATAATGCCGCTCGTACACCGATGCCGGATGATCCGTGCCAACCTGTTTCCCCGATTGCGCCCACCACTGCGCCACTTCGGCACCCGTGGCGATCCAGACGTCGTCATGCTGTTGAATGCCTTGCAGCAATTCACGCAAAACACCGATTCGCCCCGGTGTGGCGATGACTTCCGGGTGCAGGCGCAGCACGTAGCACAAGCCGAAACGATGGAACCCGGCGAAGTCCATTTGCAGATTGCCCAGGGTGTGGCTGTATGAGGCGATTCGCGATTGTGCGGGCGGTACGGCAGGGCTGAGGTTGAAGGCGAAGTACGGCTCGTCCTCCAGTTCATAGTGCAGCGGCAGTTCGATTACCTCAGGCGCGGTCGGATGGGCGAACGGCAAGTCATCGCCGCGCCATGACGATGACCATTGCAGGCCTTGATCGCGCAGTGCCTCGATAAACCCCGGCGCGCCATTGCCGGCAGGAATGCGAAAACCGCTCGGGCGCTGACCGGTCAATGCGTGCAGCGCTGCGCAACCTTTGCCGATGTCGGCGCTTTGCGCGGCCAGATCCAGTTGGTCGTAATCCTGATGACGATATCCGGCGCAGGCAATTTCATGCCCGCCAGCCTGAATCGCGGCGATGTGCTGCGGGTTTTCCTCGGCAACGATACCGGGGACGAACCAACTGCTGCGCACGCCGAGTTCTGCGAACAAACCGAGCAGCCGCTCGACGCCGCGTTGCGTGCCATAGCGCCACACCGACAAGGATTTATCGCGCCCGGCAACTTCCGGAGCCTGAGTGAGAATGCCGTGGACGTCGTTGTAATCGACCGTCAGCACCACCGCGCAGCGCTTGCCGCTGGGCCAGAGAGAGGAATCAGCCATGGTGATGCTCCTTCAGCCACCAGTGGGCGACATCGCGGCAGGTGGCAAACCACACGTCATCGCGCTGACGCATGTGTTCGAACAGTTGCTCCAGCAACAGGATGCGCCCCGGTTTTCCGGTGATTTTCGGGTGGAACAGAGTAGTCAGGCACAGGCCTTCGTCCATCGCGCCGTCGTATTCGCGTTTCCAGTTATCGAGGGTCAAGTCGTAGCTGGCAGTGCGGTCGAGGCCGGACGGGAAATTCGGTGCGCGGGTATAGGCGAGGGAGGCGTAATCGTCCATTTCCCAACGACCGGGAATCTCCACCAGCGGTGTGCTGTGGCCGGGAACACTGACCAGATACGGACGATCATCGCCGCGCATGCTGCTGGAATAAATGACGCCGTTGTCGGCAAGCATCGCCGGAGTCTCCGCGCGCCAATCACCGGACGGGGTGCGAAAACCTTCAGCGCGGATGTGCAGGTGTTGCCAGAAAATCGCTTTGGATTTCTCCATCACGGCTTGCTGCTGTTCCAGGGTCAGGGCGTAGAAAGATTCGTGCTTGTAACCGTGATAGGCCACTTCATGGCCACGCTCGACGATTGCCTGGCACTGCTTCGGCCAGTTTTCCACGACCCACGCCGGGACGAAGAAAGTGGTGGGGATGTTGAATGCATCTAGCAGGTCGAGGATTCGCGGCAAGGCACGGTATGGACCGTAACCGCCGAAACCGAAGTATTCGGGCTTGTGCCAGATCGAGCCGTTGAGCATCGCATCGCCGGTCGGGCCGTCGAGGTCGAAGGCCAGGGCGAGGCAGGCTTTGTGCTGGTCGGGCCAGACAGGCTTGGTGGAGTCGAGCATCAGTTGCTCCATTCATTCGAATGCGGTTCCTGTGGGAGCGTGGCTTGCCCGCGATGAGGCCGGCACGTCCAGCATTGATATCGCCTGACACGCCGCCATCGCGGGCAAGCCACGCTCCCACAGGTTTCAAGTGTTCAGCTCTTGCGTTACTTGCCGGCGTTGATCGTCACTTCCTTGATCGCGCCCAACTCCAGATCCCATTTCTTCAGAATCGCGCCATAGCTGCCGTCATCAACCATGCTTTGCAGCGCAACCTTCACCGCTTCGCTCAGCTCAGGCTTTTTCTTGCTGACGCCGAGACCGCTGAACTGCACCGAGATCGGCTGGCCGACAGTCTTGTACATGTCCTTTTCCTGGGTCTTCAGATACGACAGGGTTTCGCTGCCCTGCATCGCCGCATCGATACGGCTCTGACGCAGTTGCGCACGGGCGTCTGCCGAGCCTTCGGTGCCGATCACGTTGATCGCAGGCTTGCCCGCCGCTTCACAATTGGCTTTGCTCCACGCCGCAATTTCGGTCGGGAACGTGGTGCGGCGGCTGGTGCCGACTTTCTTGCCGCACAGATCGATGATCTCGTTGGTCGTGGCATTTTTCTGCAAGGTGTAGAACTGTGGGCCACTGGTGAAGTAGTCAACGAAGGTCACGCTGGCCTGACGCTCGGCGGTGTCGGTCATGCCCGACAGCACCAGATCCACGCGGTCGGTGGTCAGGGCGTTGATCATTTGCTCGAAGCCGGTTTCCTGCCATTTGATCTTCACGCCCAGACGTTCGGCGAGGGCGTTGCCGAGGTCGTAATCCAGACCGGTCAGGGTGTTGGTGGCCGGGTCCTTGAAATCCATCGGCGGATAATTCGGCATGATCGCGACGACGATTTCACCTTTGGCCTTGATGCTGGCCGGCAATTCGGCGGCGAAGCTCACGCTGGAAGCCATCAGGCCTGCAAGTACTGCTGGAATTACGAAGTTCTTCATGGTCGTTCTCTTATGAGTGTTTTGGCGTCAACCGACGCTTAGGTTCGAACGGCAGAAATGAAGCTTTGGGTGCGCGGGTTTTGTGGACTTATTAGAATTTCTTCGGGGCTTCCAGCCTCCACGATCTGGCCGCCGTCCATGAACACCATGCGGTTGGAAACCTCACGGGCGAAGCCCAGTTCATGGGTGACAACGATCATGGTCATGCCGGTCTGCGCCAGATCGCGCATCACCGACAGCACCTCACCGACCAGTTCCGGGTCGAGTGCCGAAGTGGGTTCATCGAACAGCATCAGCTTGGGTCGCATCGCCAGGGCGCGGGCGATAGCCACCCGTTGCTGCTGCCCGCCGGACAGTTCAATCGGATAGCTGTTGCACTTGTCGGCGAGGCCGACGCGGGCGAGTAATTCCAGCGCTTCTTCGTGCGCCTCTTTGGGCGAACGCTTGAGTACCTGGCACGGGCCTTCGATGATGTTTTGCAGCACGGTCATGTGCGGGAACAGATTGAAACGCTGGAACACCATGCCGGTGGCCAGACGCTGACGAGCGATCTGCGCTTCGTTGAGTTCGTGCAGCTTGTGCCCGACGATGCGATAGCCGACCAGTTCGCCGTCGACCCAGAGGCCGCCCTTGTCGATCTTTTCCAACTGATTGACGCAACGCAGCAGGGTACTTTTACCCGAGCCGGACGGACCGATGATGCACAGCACTTCGCCTTGTTCGACCTCGATATTGATGTCCTTGAGGGCGTGGTACTGGTCGTAGTATTTGTTCAGGGCGACAGCCTTGACGATGTTTCTCATGTTCGATTCTCCTGCGCGGCTTACGAGCGCTTGCCGGCGCCGCGAGCGAAACGACGCTCCAGACGGCTTTGACCAAAGGACAGGACAGTGACGGTGGCCAGGTACCAGATACCGGCGACGATCAGCAGCTCCATGACTCGGGCGTTGGCGTAATAAATGTTCTGGGCGTTGTAGAGCAGTTCCGAGTACTGGATCACGCTCGCCAGCGAGGTCATTTTGACCATGCCGATGAATTCGTTGCCGACCGGCGGAATGATGATGCGCATGGCCTGCGGCAGGATGATCCGGCGCAGCGCTTGCAGGCGCGGCATGCCAATCGACTTGGCCGCTTCGTACTGGCCGGTGTCCACCGACAACAGGCCGGCGCGCACCACTTCGGCGGTGTACGCACCCTGATTGATGCTCAGGCCGAGCAGGGCAGCGACGAACGGGGTCATCAGGCTCACGGTGTCTAGTTCAAACACCCCGGGAATGCCGATGGTGGGAAAAATCAGCGCCAGGTTGAACCACAACAGCAGTTGCAGAATCAGTGGCGTGCCGCGAAACAGCCAGGTGTAGGTCAGTGCGACGTAGCGCAGGATCGGGTTGGCCGACATGCGCATGATCGCCGTGATCACTCCGAACACCACCCCGAGCGCCATCGCCAGCACCGCCATGATGATGGTGTTGAACAGGCCCCACATGATTGCCTGAGAGGTGAGGAACTGGCCGATGTACGACCATTCGATCTTGCCTTCGGCAAAGGCCCGCACCAGACCGAAAATGGCGATCACGATGATTGTGGCGAAGAAAATCCGCCCGTAATAACGCCGGGGAACGTGTTGGTACTGGGTGATATCGAACTGGTTTTCCGCCAGTTTACGCTCCGCCTGGAGTCGTTCTGCCTGGGTCTGGCTCATGGTGTTTCTCCGTACGCTGTTCTTGCAAATCCAACTAGACCTGTCTATAGGAAAGAGCCTGCTCGCGATTGCGGTCGCCATTCAGACATCAACGTTGGCTGACCTGGCGCTATCGCGAGCAGGCTCACTCCTACAAAGGAAACCTCAGAGGCGGAAGCCTTGATAGTTTTCGGTCCACTGTTGCTGGGCGGCGAGGGCGGTTTTCAGCCGGCCGATCTGCTCACGCACTTGTTGTGGCGCGGTGCCGCCCCAGCCGCTACGGGCAGCGATGGCGGCTTCGAGGGTCAGGCTGTCACGCACATCGGCGGTCAGGCGCGGGTCGATCTCGGCCAGCAGCGCCGGCGAGGCATCCCATAATTCGATGCCGTGTTTCTCGCAGGCCTGCACCAGTGCGCCGGTGATTTCGTGGGCTTCCTTGAACGGTACGCCGCGCATCGCCAGCCAGTCGGCAACCTCGGTGGCGAGGGTGAAGCCCAACGGTGCCTGGCGCCGCAGTTCTTCAACGTTGACGGTCATGGTTGCAACCATTCCGGCCATGGCCGGCAGGACCAACAGCAAGGTGTCGACGCTGTCGAGCACGCCGTGCTTGTCTTCGCTCAAGTCGCGGTTGTACGACAGCGGCAGTGATTTGAGCGTCGACAGCAGGCCGGTCAGGTTGCCGATCAGACGGCCAGCCTTGCCACGGGCGAGTTCGGCGATGTCGGGGTTTTTCTTCTGCGGCATGATCGAGCTGCCAGTGGCGTAGGCGTCATCCAGATCGACCCAGCGGAACTGACGTGACGACCACAGGCAAAACTCTTCGGCCAGACGCGAGATGTTGATCCCGAGCATGCTGGCGATAAACAGGAATTCGGCAACGTGGTCGCGGCTCGCCACGGCGTCGATGGAGTTCTCGCAAACCCCGACGTAACCCATTTCCTTGGCCGATTGCTGCGGTTGGCGAGCAATCGCAGAACCAGCCATGGCCGCTGCGCCCAGCGGTGAAAGCGAAGTGCGCGCGTCCCAATCCACTAGCCGTTGCACGTCACGCAGCATCGATTGCGCGTGGGCCAGCAAATGGTGGGCGAAGACGATCGGCTGCGCCTGCTGCAAGTGGGTGAAACCCGGGCAGATGCTTTGCACATGCTGCTCGGCCTGTTCCACCAGCGCCTGTTGCAGGGCCAGGACTTGCACCGCGAGGGTACGCACATGATCACGCAGAAACAGGCGCAGGTCGTTGGCGGTCTGATCATTGCGCGAACGGCCAGCGCGCAGCTTGCCGCCCAAGGCGCCGAGACGCTCGGTCAGCAGGCGCTCGATGAAGGTGTGAACGTCTTCGTCATCGAGCGTCGGGGCAATGCGCCCGGCGCTGAAATCGGCACCGATGGTGTCCAGCGCTTCGAGCATGGTGCGGGTTTCCTGCGCATCCAGCAGGCCGGCACGTTGCAGTTCTCCTGCGTGAGCCTTGGAGCCGGCGAGGTCGTACGGGGTCAGGCGGAAATAGCGCTCGGGGCAACGGGACAGAGCCGCCAGGGCTACGGAAGGGCCGCTCTTGAAACGGGCGCCCCAGAGACGGTCGGTGGTTTGCGACATTTGTTGTTTTCCTCGTCGGTAACGCGAACTGAAATCGATGTGCATGGCCCTGGAAACCGGCTGAACAATCAGCGGACGGATTCAAGCCAAAGCAGTTTTCAAAAGGGCAGTTGCAAAAGGGCGAGAGCTGATCGAAGTGTCAGCTTTTAATGTTTCGAGATCAGCGAGTTGGCACTGATGTTCGGGATATTTTGGCGGTTGCCAAGCCTGGTTTTCTGTGGTCATTATTATTAGCCGGCGATGTTTTTGTTGTTGGATACAGATTGTTGAACAGTGCGCCAGAGGTAAATAAGCATTATGGAAACCCCACTTTCCAATTCCGGAAACCCGCCACCGAAAACGGCTCACCGAGCACCGCTGACCTTGAGCGGACTGGACTTCAAACTGCTCAAGGTGTTCAAGGCTGTGGTTGAGGCGGGCGGCTTCAGTGCTGCGCAGAATGAGCTGAACGTGGGACTGGCAGCCATCAGCAAACAGATTTCCGACCTGGAAATCCGCATCGGCATGCGCTTGTGTACCCGGGGGCGGGAAGGGTTCCATCTGACCGAAGAGGGGCGTCTGGTGTATCAGGCGTCGATCGACTTATTTACCTCGGTCGATAACTTTCGTGATCGGCTTAGTTCTGCGCAGAACGAACTTGTCGGTGACCTTGGAGTGGGCGTGATCGATAACACGATCAGCGATCCTAATTCACCGTTAGTTGCAGCGCTTAAACGCTTGAATGAACAGTCACCGAAGGTACGATTTCAACTTCAGGCGGCGCAACTGGATGAAGTTGAGCGAGGCGTGGTGGAGGGGCGGTTAGTTGCCGGGATTGTTCCGGTTTATCAGCGTCGTGAAGAGTTTGATTATTACCCGTTGTATGAGGAACGCTCGCAGGTTTACTGCGCGGTCGGTCATCCGCTGTTCGACATGCCCGAGGCGCAAATGAGCGGCGATGTGTTGCAGGATTACGAGTGCATCAACCACCGCTATGCGATCCATCGGGACAAGCTGAATTACGCTCGCTACGACAGCTTTTCAGCTTCCGCAACGCAAGTCGAGGCTGTGGCTTTGTTGATCAGGACCGGGCGTTTCGTGGGTTTTCTGCCTGAGCATTATGCTGCCGCAATGGTGGCAGCGGGGAAGTTGCGGGCGGTGTTGCCGGAGCGAATCAACATCGTCACGCCGTTCAATCTGATCCTGCGCCACAACACCGTGCGCAGCCCGCTGGTCAAGGCATTCGCCCAGGCGTTGGGTGTGGATTTGAAGGCATTGGCCTGAGTCCATCAACGATGGGGCTGAGCACACGCTGCGATCTTTTGACTCTAAAAGAGCAGATCAAAAGATCGCAGCGTGCCGCAGCTTCTACATAGGATTGAGGTGTAGCAGGACGTAGTCGTTTTTGTCGAAACTGCCGATAACTACTGGTTTTAGTGTTTCCAGCGGAGTGCCTTTAAGTGCCTGGAAGTCCTTGTTATCCATCATTAACCACAATGGGCCTTTGAGGGCTTCAAGGTCCTGGATCGTTTCGCTGAACTGCGGCTGTAAATCCTGCTCGATGTTGACCATGAACTTGATCGCCTTGGCGTCTTTGCCCATGCCGTGCAACACCAGCGGTGCAGGGTCTTTCTGCACTTGAGCGAACGCTTCGCGGCTAAACGTCTGCGTGTCGTAGAGACGCCGTTCAACAGGCTCGAATACCAACACATACGCTGACCACAACGCCAACACCGAGCACAGGGCCAAGACTTCGGCACGCAACTTGGGAAGCAGCAAGCGCGACAAGGCCAGCAATTGCAGCACGCCCAATACGATCAACACCGGGAGGATGTCGGTCAGTTGTTCCGGAAAGCGGCGTTTGGCGAACAGCAAAGCCGCGATCAACAACGCAGGCGTCAACAACCACACACCTTGAATCAACCCGCGTAACGCGCGGAATATCCGCCCATGAGCCACTTGGAACGGATACGCAGCAATGATCGCCGCCATCGGCAACATCGGCAGCAGATAACGTGCTTTTTTCGCCTGCGGAATCGATAACCCGATCATCACGATCAATCCCGCCGCAGCGCAGTACTGCACCAGTTGCAACGCAGGGCCACGCTGATGAGGCCGGCTCAACCATGCCGCCGCCAGCGCGACTATCGCCAACGGATAAGCCAGCGCGTAGTTGCCCATGGAGCTGGTGAAGTAATACAGCGAACCACTGACGCCCTCGCTGCCGTCCATGCGCCCCATGAACTGCATGCGGATCACGTCTTGCAGGAACACTGGACCGCCACTGACCTGCGCCGCCCACAACAGCAGGCCGACACACGCCACCAGCATCACCGAGGCCAGCGCGCCGAACACCAGCAGACGCGCCCACTGCCAGTTGAGCAGGTAATAACTGCACAGCATGCCGGTCGGCACGACGAGGCCAATAGGGCCGCGAATACCGAAACCGAGCAACAGCAACACGAAAATCAGCGGCAACCGCCGACTGGCACCGAAGTGATCGTGTGCGTAGCCGAGGTAGAACACCGTGAACGCCACAGCGGCGAGCATCAAGTCCTGAGACACCGCACGCACTTCGGTGACGAAGGTCGCAGTGAGCAACAGCATGGCAATGCTGATCACAGCCCAGCGATGTGAGTACGGCGCCAGCAGGCGGTACATCAGCGTCACGATCAACGCGCCGGCGATTGCGCTGGGCAGCCACGCCGTCAGGCTGTTGACCGTGCCGAGCGGCAACGAAAACAGCCAGACGAACACCGTCGAGAGTGCCGAATAGTCAGCGTACGGTTGCCCGTAAGTGGTAGGAAACACTGTCGGTCCATGACGCAGCATTTCCTGGGCAAACAGTACAAAGCGTGAATCGAAACCTATGGGTGCCTGCCCGTAAACCCCGGCAATGAACAACAACAGTGCCAGCAGCCCTGCGATCAGGGACTGCCGGCGAATGGCAGGCGACAACGTAATCAAGCGACTTCCGTCGTGTTAGGCCATTGATGCAACGGGATCGGCAGTTTGCGCGAATCACCACGGCCAATCGGGAAGTACTTGAAGCCATTACGCGTCAGACGTTCGGCGTCGTACAGGTTGCGACCGTCGAAAATCACCGGGGCGTTAAGGCGTTGCTGGATCAGGTCGAAATCCGGTGCCTTGAACTGTTGCCATTCGGTGCAGATGATCAGTGCATCGGAACCTGCGAGTACCGATTCCGGCGTACCCATCAGCATCAGTTTGCTTTCGTCCGGATACAGATGCTGGGTTTCCTGCATGGCTTCCGGGTCGAATGCGCGAACGCTGGCGCCTGCGGCAAACAGCGAATCAAGCAACACACGGCTTGGTGCATCGCGCATGTCGTCGGTGTTCGGTTTGAACGCCAGGCCCCACAGAGCGAAGGTCTTGCCGCGCAACTCACCTTTGTAGAACGCCTTGATGCGCTCGAACAGCTTGTGTTTCTGCCGCTCGTTGATCGCTTCCACTGCTTGCAGCAGGTCGCTGGAGCAATGCGCTTCTTCGGCGCTGTGGATCAAGGCACGCATGTCTTTGGGGAAGCACGAACCGCCGTAACCGCAGCCAGGGTAGATGAAGTGGTAACCGATGCGCGTGTCGGCGCCAATGCCCTGACGTACGGACTCAATGTCCGCACCCAAGTGTTCGGCCAGTTCGGCGATCTGGTTGATGAAGCTGATCTTGGTCGCCAGCATGCAGTTGGCGGCGTACTTGGTCAGTTCAGCACTACGCAGATCCATGAACATAATGCGGTCATGGTTGCGGTTGAATGGCGAATACAGATCGCGCATCACGTCCTGCACTTCATCACCTTCGCAACCGATGACGATGCGGTCCGGGCGGCGACAGTCGGAAACGGCCGAGCCTTCCTTGAGGAATTCCGGGTTGGAGACGATATCGAACTGCAACGATCGACCGGCCTTGTCCAGCGCAGCCTGGATGTGTGCGCGCAAAGTGTCGCCGGTACCGACCGGGACGGTGGATTTTTCCACCAGAATCAGCGGCTGTTCGCGATTGCGTGCGACCGCATCGCCGACCGACAGCACGTATTTCAAGTCGGCAGAGCCGTCTTCGCTTGAAGGTGTACCCACTGCGATGAACGCTACGCGACCGTGTTGTACGGCGAGTTTTTCATCGGTGGTGAAGTGCAGACGCTTGGAATCCAGGCCTTCACGCACCAGGCTCGACAGACCCGGTTCGAAGATGCTGACGTGGCCTTGGGTGAGCAAGTCGACCTTCTTCTGATCGATATCCATGCAGACCACATCGTGGCCGACTTCAGCCAAAACCGCTGCTTGCACCAGACCGACGTAACCGCTTCCAAATACTGTGATTTTCATGGAGCACTCCTGAAATCGGGCGCACGTGCCGGACGAGTGTTAATAGTGATGACCCCGAGCATGACCAGTGCCACGCCAAGGGATTTTGAATAACTGAAAGATTCGTTGAACAGCGGCAGACTGGCCGCCAGCAGATACACCAGCGCATAGCTGATGCTCAGCAGTGAATAAGCCCGACCCAGCGGCAAGTCGCGCAATGCGGCGAGCCAGCAGAGCATCGACAGCGCGTAAGCCAGAATGGCCGCCAGCACCACCGCCAGCGCGGACAGATCAACGCTGCCGGCGCTCAGCGCCGACAACCACTGTTCCGGTTGCGGCAGGCGCGTCATGCTCCAGCGCATGCCCAGTTGGGCGCCGCTGACCAGCAGCACGCTGCCCAGGGCAAAGCTGATGCCTCGTGTCTGATTCATGACTGTTGCCCCAGCAGAACCACGCCGCCAATCACCAGTGCCACACCGATCCAGTGCTGGCGATCGATTGCCTCGTGAAAGACGAAGCGGGCGATCAGCGTGATCAGCACGAAGTTCAGGCTGAGCATCGGATAGGCGATACCGACTTCAAGGCGTTGCAGCACCAACAGCCAGACCAACAGGCCTGAACCCAGCGCGAGCAAGGCCAGCCACAGCCAGGGCGAACGCAGTTTGTCGGCCCAGGACGAGTCGACACCGCGCCAACTCTCCACAGCGAACTTTTGCGCGACCTGGCCCAGACACGTCAGCAGGCAAGCAGTCAGTAACAACAGCCAACTCATGATGGGTCCTTGGGCAGAACCATGATCACCAGATTGCCTTGCTCGTAACGTGTGCCGTCTTTCGGTAGCAGGTCGACTTCGTGCAACTCGTCGTCGCCCTTGACCCGCATCACTACGCCAACCGAACCGGTGCGGCGGGCATCGCGTACCCACTGCTGGACAGTGTCGGTGGTGATCCGTCGTTCGCTACCTTCAGGGAAGGAGAGACCGTACTTCAGTTCGCCGACGGTGTTGTACAGAGCGACATCCGGACGTTTCATGCGCCAGGCCAATGCCGACGCAGCGCCAAGATCATTGCTCAGCAAGTGCGTGGTGTCGGACAGTTCCCTGGCGTGGTGCAGGATGAACTGATCAGGGGTTTTGTTCGCCACCACCGACTTGGGCAGTGCCCCGGGCAGTATTCCGATCAGCAGCAGACTGCCGAGTACCGGCGCCGCCCAGCATTGCAGCGGCAGAAACGCTTGCGCCAGGTTGGCGATGATCCAGCCGATCAGCGCAATGAACACCAGCACCATGCTGTGCAGTTCGTGGTCGTACACCGGTTTTTTCAGTTGCAGATAAACCAGTGCAATCAGCAGGACCAGACCCAACAGCAGGTTAAGCACGCCGTTGATACTCAACGCGCGGCCTTGTTCCAGACGCAAGCGATCAGCCAGTGCATGGCCCAACAACAGCGCCAATGGCAACAGACACGGCAGGATGTAGGTCGGCAGCTTGCCTTTGCTCAGACTGAAAAACAGCAGCGGCATCAGCAGCCAGAGCAACAGGAACGCAATCCTGGGCTGGGTGCGGGTTTGCCATGCCTGTTTGAGAGCAGTCGGCAACATGCCAACCCACGGCAGGCTGAACGCTACCAGCAACGGCAGGTAGAACCACCAAGGCGCATCGTGCTGGGCATCTTCACCGGCAAAGCGGCGAATGTGCTCGTGCCAGAAGAAGAACCGCCAGTAGTCCGGTTCCTGCGAGTGCACCGCCAGTACCCATGGCAGGCTGATGAGAATTGCCACGGCAATCGCCACCGGCCCGTAGATCAGCAGTTCTCGCCAGCGTTTTTGCCAGAGCATCCACGGCAGGGCGATCAGTACCGGCAGCAGCCAGGCGAGAAACCCCTTGGTCATGAAGCCCATGCCGCAGGCCAGACCCAGCACGCCCCAACCGGCCATGCGTTGACCGCTGGTGCGGCTATCGACGGCAAACCACAGCGCAACCAGACTGAGATTGACCCAGAAAGTGAACTGCGGATCGAGGTTGGCGTAACCGGCCTGACCGGCAACCACCGTGAAACTCATGTAGAGCAGGGCGCAGATGAAGCTTTTACGCGGCTCGTTCCACATACGGCGGGCGATCAGGAAGCACAACAACCCGCTCAACAGGGTGCTCAGCGCTGACGCAAAGCGCACGCCGAACAGGTTCTGGCCGAACAATTCCTGGCCGAGGGCGATCATCCAATAACCGGCAATCGGTTTTTCGAAGTAACGCAGGCCCATGAAATGCGGGGACACCCAGTTGCCGCTCAGCAGCATGTCCTGGCTGATTTGTGCATAACGGGTTTCGTCGGGAATCCACAAGCCATGAGTGCCGAGTGGCAGCAAATAGGCGAGCAGAAAGAAACCCAACAGCAGTGGTAATGCCCAGCGTTTACTCATGCGCCTTGCACTCCCAGCCAGCCTTCGCGGCCTTCGAGAGCGCCGCGTTGAACGCGGCCAACGGGCAAGGTGTTGAAAAACTCGGGCAGCAAATCACCCAAAGGCTTGAAGTCGATGTTGCGCTGGCGTGCATCGGCCAGCAGTCGGCGAAAATCGTCAGCCATCAGAATCCCTTCTACTTCGGCATGAATCGTGTAGACGTTGAGTTGTTCCGGGCGGAACCGGTCGAGGATGAACGCGTTGAAGTCCTTGGCGGCCACGGTCGGGCCGACGACTTCGTCGAAGGTCGGCAAGTCCACCGGGATTTGCGGCGTCCCCAGCGTCCCATCAGCCAGCAGCGGACGGAACAGGCTTTGCCCTCGGCAATCGCTGTTATAGCTAA
The DNA here is from genome assembly GCF_052567255.1 of Pseudomonas sp. McL0111. Lineage (NCBI taxonomy): Bacteria > Pseudomonadati > Pseudomonadota > Gammaproteobacteria > Pseudomonadales > Pseudomonadaceae > Pseudomonas > Pseudomonas sp. McL0111. The sequence continues at coordinate 4,651,169 of NZ_CP199585.1, forward strand.
AGCCGAAGGCTTGCTTGGCCTCGATCACGCGCTCGTCCGCACGCCAACCCGCGGCAGCGGAGCAAACAACCTTTTCCCCGAGAATATCGCTGAGCGTGTCGACGCCCTGACGGATCTGCTCGATCAGTTGCTTGTCGCTCCAGGTTCCGGCGTTGGCCTGCCAGCCGTGGTGATCCCAGGCGTGCAGGCCGACCTCATGACCGGCATCCCGGGCCTGACGCATCAGGTGCCCGAGATCACGGCCAATTGGTTTGCCCGGCCAGGCAGTGCCGGCCAGCAGAATGTCCCAGCCATACAGGCCGGCAGCGTTGGAACGCAGCATCTTCCAGAGAAATTGCGGGCGGATCAGGCGCCACAGATGCCGGCCCATGTTGTCTGGGCCGACACTGAAGAAGAACGTTGCCTTGACCTGCGCTTCGTCGAGAATTTCCAGCAACCGGGGCACCCCCTCACGGGTGCCTCGATAGGTGTCGACATCGATACGAAGGCCTGCCTGCATTACTTCTTGTCCGCGATTTCGAGCATGGCTTCGCGCAGGAAGAAGTCCAGCGTGTTGCCAATGGTCTCGCGCATTTCAACGGTCGGCTCCCAGTTCAGCAGGCGCTTGGCGTTGGCGATGCTTGGCTTGCGGTGTTCCACGTCCTGGTAACCGGCACCGTAGAACGCCTTGCTTTCCACGTCGCGGAAACCGGCGAACGGAGGGAAGTTGGCGCGCAGCGGGTGAGCTTCGAACTGACGCAGCAGTTCTTCGCCCAGTTGACGGATGCTGGCTTCGTTTTCCGGGTTGCCGATGTTGATGATCTGGCCGTTGCAGACGTCGTTATCGTTGTCGATGATTCGTGCCAGCGCTTCTACGCCGTCAGCGATGTCGGTGAAGCAACGCTTCTGCTCACCACCGTCGAACAGACGGATTGGCGTACCTTCCACCAGGTTCAGGATCAGCTGGGTGATGGCGCGGGAGCTGCCGATACGTGCCGAGTCCAGACGGTCCAGACGCGGACCCATCCAGTTGAATGGACGGAACAGGGTGAAGTTCAGGCCTTTGGCGCCGTAAGCCCAGATCACGCGGTCCAGCAGTTGCTTGGAGACCGAGTAGATCCAGCGCTGCTTGTTGATCGGGCCAACGATCAGGTTCGAGCTGTCTTCGTCGAAGTTCTTGTCCTGGCACATGCCATAGACTTCGGAGGTCGACGGGAAGATCACGCGCTTGTTGTACTTGACGCAGTAGCGAACCAGTTTCAGGTTCTCTTCGAAGTCGAGTTCGAATACGCGCAGCGGGTTGCGGGTGTATTCGATCGGAGTGGCGATGGCCACCAGCGGCAGAACCACGTCGCACTTCTTGATGTGGTACTCGATCCACTCGGAGTGAATGCTGATGTCGCCTTCAACGAAGTGGAAGTTCGGGTGGCTGCGCAGACGGTCGATGGCGTCGGAACCGATGTCCAGGCCATAGACTTCGTAGCGGTCGTCACGCAGCAGGCGCTCGGACAAGTGGTTGCCGATGAAGCCGTTGACGCCAAGGATCAGCACGCGAGTGCGACGCGGGGCACGACCGGATTCAGCGCCACGCAGCAGCGAACCGTCAACCAGACCCAGTTCGTTGGCCAGTTGCGGGCCGCTCAGGTACAGACCGTTGTCGTTGCGTTGACCGGCGTTGATCACCAGCGAGTCTTGACCGCAGGCAATGCGCAGCGGATCGACGCTGATCACGCGGCCCGGAGCCTGACCGTCGTTGCCCTTGGCGACTTCGGCGCTCCAGACGATCAACTTGTGCTCGCCCACGGCGCAGAAAGCGCCCGGGTATGGACGGGTCACGGCGCGAACCAGGTTGAACAGCTCTTCTGCGGGTTTTGCCCAGACCAGTTTGCCGTCCGCCGGGGTGCGACGACCGAATACTGTGGCCTTGGATTCGTCCTGCGGGGTTTCAGTGATCTTGCCTTGCAGCATGTTTGGCAGGGTGTCACGCAGCAGGTCGCTGGCGGCAGTGCGCAGTTTGGCGTGCAGGGTCAGACCGGTGTCGCTGCGTTCGATGGCTACACGTTGTTGAGCAACGATGGCGCCAGCATCAGCACGCTTGACCATGCGGTGCAGGGTAACGCCGGTTTCGGTTTCGCCGTTGACCAGCACCCAGTTGGCTGGTGCGCGGCCACGGTAGCGCGGCAGCAGCGAACCGTGCAGGTTGAACGCGCCTTTTTTGGCCAGGGCCAGCAGCGGTTCGCTCAGCAGGTTGCGGTAGTAGAACGAGAAAATGTACTCAGGGTCGAGCTTGGCGATGCGCTCGATCCACAGTGGGTGGTTGGCGTCTTCCGGTGCGTGAACCGGGATGCCTTTGGTGGCACACAATTGCGCAACCGAGGCGTAGAAGGCGTTTTCCTTCGGGTCATCGGCGTGAGTGAACACCGCTGCAATGTCATAGCCGCTGTTGAGCAGGGCTTCAATGCCGGCGCAGCCAATATCGTGGTAAGCGAAGACAACAGTTTTTGCACTCATGAGAGAACCTGATCAGAAGAAGTGGAAGTAGAAGAAAGACCATCAACGGTGACGGCAGGCGCCGGGGAAGCCGGCTGGCTGCGCAACACCTTTTCAATGAAGAAGCGTGGGCGGGCGCGCACATCGCTGTACATGCGCCCCAGGTATTCACCCAGAAGGCCCATGCCGATGAACTGTCCGCCGGTAAACACGAAGAGTACGGCGAACAACACGAAAGTGCCGTCACCGGCCCAACCGGCACCGAAAGCCAGGCGCAGGACGATCAACGCAAAGGCAAACAGAGCGCCGAGTCCGGCCATGGCAAAACCGACGATGCTCAGCAGACGCAGCGGGGTGGTGGTCATGCAGGTGATCAAGTCGAACATCAGATTGATCAGGCGCATCGGGCTGTATTTCGAGTCGCCGTGTTCACGCTCGGCGTGGGCCACAACGATTTCGGTGGTGTGACGGGCAAAGCTGTTGGCCAGAATCGGAATGAACGTGCTGCGTTCGCGGCAGGCGAGCATCGCGTCGATGATCGTGCGGCGATAAGCGCGCAGCATGCAGCCGTAGTCGCTCATGGCAACGCCGGTGGAGCGTTGCACGGCAAGGTTGATCAGTTTCGACGGGTAACGGCGCAGGGCCGAGTCCTGACGATTGCCGCGCACGGTGCCGACGACGTCGTAACCTTTTTCAGCTTCAGCAACCAGGCGCGGGATTTCTTCCGGCGGGTTCTGCAGGTCGGCGTCGAGGGTGATGACCACATCGCCTTTGCACTGCTCGAAACCGGCCATGATTGCTGCGTGCTGGCCATAGTTACGGTTGAGGATGACTGCAACGAACGGACTGTTTTCGCGCCCGGCGGCTTCTTCAAGCATGTTCGCCGACTCATCGCGGCTGCCATCGTCGACCAGGACAATTTCGAAGTCATGGTTCAGCTTCTGGCAAGCCGCTTCAGTGCGGCGCAGCAGTTCCGGCAGGCTTTCCTCTTCGTTGTAGACCGGGATAACGATCGACACGCTACGGATTGGATAAGGTTTCACAGGCGTTTTTCCATAAGGTGTTCAATGGCACCGACGACGCGGTCAAGGTCTTGACCGGTCATGTCGGGAAACAGCGGAATCGAGCACAACCGCGCCGAGTTCCATTCGGTGTTGGGCAAGTACAAATCAGGGTCACGCTGGCGATACCAGGTGTGCAGGTGGGTGGCGATGAAGTGGATGCCGGTACCGATGCCCTGGTCCTGCAAGCCTTTCATGAACGTTTCGCGATCCATGCCGCAGCGCTCGCTGTCGATGCGCAGGATGAACAGGTGCCAGGCGTGCTGCTGCGGGTAATCCGGGATTGCCAGCGGCTGAACCGGCAGACCTTCCAGTCGCTGCCGGTAGGCATTGGCCAGTTCGGTGCGGCGGGCGTTGATGTCGTCCAGACGCTGCAGTTGTACCAGCGCGATGGCGGCGTTGATGTCGCTCAGGTTGTATTTGAACCCCGGCTCGATCACCTGCGCCTGCGGCTTGCGGCCACCGGTCAGGCGATCGTAGGCGTCAACGCCCAGACCGTGAAACTTGAGCATGCGCACGCGACTGGCCAGGGCTTCGTCGTCGGTGACGAACATCGCGCCTTCGGCACAGGTCATGTTCTTGATCGCATGGAACGAGAAGATCGCCGTGCCTTGGGAGCCAACGTGGCGGCCCTTGTAACGCGTGCCGGCAGCATGGGCGGCGTCTTCGATGACGGCGATACCATGCTTGTCGGCCAGTGCGTACAGCGGATCAAGATCGAACGCGGCGCCGGCGTAATGCACCGGGATGATCGCTTTGGTGCGCGGAGTGATCGCGGCCTCGATGCGTGCGGCATCGGTCATCAGGGTGTCGCGGTCGACGTCGACAAACACCGGCGTCGCCCCGAGCAGGGAAATCATGTTGGCGGTGGACACCCAGGTCTGCGACGGCGTGATGACTTCATCACCCGGGCCGATGCCCAGCGCCAGCAATGTTATGTGCATGCCACCGGTGGCCGACGACAACGCCACGGCATGACGGCAACCGACGTACTGCGCGAACTGTTCTTCGAGCGCCTGGTTCTTTGGCCCGGTGGTGATCCAGCCGGAGCGAAGTACTTGCTCGACGGCGGCTATTTCTTCATCACCAATGCTTGGGCGGGAAAAGGGGAGAAACGCCTGACTCATGGATACCTCATGGAAAAAAATACGGACGGATCAACCAAAGCGTTGGTTTCAACCTTAGCGTAGACGCAAAAAAATCCTTTGCATCAATAAGTTGCTTGAAAATCAGGTGTCGGGGTGTGGTTGACTTTTCAGGCGCTGCGCGGCAGGTTGGGTGCTGCCGATGCTTGATCTATCGAACTTAAGGTTATGCTCGATTTTGTGAAAGGAACATGAAAAACCGGTCGGCGAATCGTTTATCTGATGCCTATACAGCGACTGTTCAGGCTTCTACCGTTTATCAACGCTTTTTAGTGGAAAAGTCCTACAGCGTTGTTCTATTTATATTAAGTACATTGCATTTATAAGTTGTTGTGTTGAACAGTTTTTAATCAAGGTCCTAGGTTTGATCGATTTGAGTGCTGCACCTTCCGTAACCCCGAAAACCAACCCGATGACCGTGTATCTGGCGCGTTTGGCACCTTCAAGCCAATTGACAATGCGCTATGTCCTGCAAGATGCCGCCGACCGTTTGGGCTTCGAAGACATGAATGTCGAGGAAATCCCCTGGCACGCTTTGCAGCCGGAGGACGTTGTCGCGTTAGTTGCGGCGTTGCGCGAAGACAACTACGCGCCCAACACCTCATCGCTGTATGTCAACGCGGTGCGTGGCGTGATGAACGAAGCATGGCGCATGAGCCTGATCACTCAGGAGCATCTGTTGAAGATGCGTACGGTGAAAGGCATTGCCGGCACGCGGTTGTCGCAGGGACGCAATCTCAAGCGCACGCTGATTCACGAACTGATGGAAGTCTGCGCCGCCGACCCGCGCCCGCAAGGCCTGCGCGACGCGGCAATCATCGCCTTGCTGTACGGCACCGGCATGCGTAAGTCGGAATCAGTGGATCTGGACCTGAACCAGGTCGATTTCAGTGAGCGCAGTCTGTGCGTCATCGGCAAAGGCAACAAGCAACTGATCAAGTACGCCCCGGCGTGGGCGTTTGCCAAGCTTGATGCATGGCTCGAGTTGCGCCGTTCACAGCTCAAGGAAGGCGAGAGCGATGACATTTTTCTGTTCAATCGCATTCGTCGCGGTAGCCACATCACCCGCGAACGCATCACCAAGCATGCGATTTACTACATTGCCCGTCAGCGCGGCACACAGGTTGGCGTGAAGATCATGCCCCACGACTTCCGCCGCTCGTTCATTACCCGGGTGATCGAGGAGCACGACCTGTCGATTGCGCAAAAACTCGCCCATCACAGCAATATCCAGACAACCGCCGCCTACGATGTGCGTGACGACAACGAGCGGCGGCGGGCGGTGGATCGCTTCGATCTCTGATCAGGACAGGGCAAACACGTGGGCAGCGCCGAGAATCGACAGCTGCACCGCACTCCCGGCCGGAGGAGCGTGCATGCCGGTGCTGCGCACCAGAAATGAGCGGCGCGCAGCGTGATCAGCCTGTGAGTGCAGCTCGACGGTCAAGGTGCAGGTGTTGCCGGCAAAGTCGCGCTCAGTGACCACGGCGTGGCAGCCGCGACCTTCGGTGGATGCATCGGTCACCTGTAGCTGTTCGGGTCGTAGCATGATCTGCGCCTGACCTTTGAAACCGTTGCTGTTTACCGGGACGGCTCCCAAGTCGCAATTGGCCCAACCGGCTTCGATCTGCGCGGGCATCACCACGGCTTCGCCGAGAAAATGCGCGGTTTGCTCGTCCTCCGGATAGCGGTAGAGATCCATTGGATGCCCAGACTGCACCAGACGCCCGGCGCGCATCACCGCCAACTGATCGGCAAATGACAAGGCTTCGCCCTGATCGTGGGTCACCAGAATCGTGGTGACGCCAGCGTTCTCCAGCAGCCGCGCAACCATTTTGCGCATGGCGCTGCGCAGGCCGGTGTCGAGGGCCGAGAACGGCTCATCGAGCAGCATCAGACGTGGTTGTTGCGCCAAGGCCCGGGCGAGGGCGACTCGTTGTTGCTGGCCGCCAGACAATTCATGGGGCCAGCGCCCGGCCATGTTGGCGTCCAGAGACACGCTGTCCATCAATTGCAGGATGCGTTCGGTTCTGTTTGATCCGCTGTCCGCCAGCCCGAAGCCGATATTGGCGGCCACGGTCATGTGCGGGAACAGCGCGCCATCTTGCGGGACATAGCCGATCTGGCGCTGATACGCCGGCACCGCATGGGTGGCGTCGACCAGCGTCTGGCCATTCAGCGTCAGGCTGCCGGCATCGGGAAATTCAAAACCGGCGATCATCCGCAGCAACGTGGTTTTGCCGGAGCCTGACGGGCCGACAATCACCGTGCGGCTGCCGGTGGGGACGGACAGGCAAATGTTGTCCAGCGCCTTTTGCGTGCCGAAGGATTTGCTCAGGGATATCAGTTCAAGTGCGTTCATCGGCCAGCAGTACGCCTGGATTGGTGATAGAGAATGGCCGTCAACGGCAGCGAAAGCAGAACCATCAGCAGCGCGTAAGGCGCAGCGGCGGCGTAGTCGATTTCGCTGGTCATGGCCCAGAAACCGGTCGCCAGCGTGCGCGTGCCGTTAGGCGCGAGCAGCAGGGTGGCAGTCAACTCGTTGGTGATCGCCAGAAACACCAGTGCCGCGCCGGCTGCGGTGCCGGGTGCAGCCAATCGCAAAGTGATCAGCCACAAGGCGCGAAGCGGCGAGCGACCGAGGCTTTGTGCGATGTTTTCCAGCTCGACCGGCGCCTGCGCAAAACCGGCGCGCAGGCTGACCAGCGCACGTGGCAAAAACATCAGCAGATAGGCCAACAGCACGGTGATGGTGGTCTGGTAAATCGGCCTGGCGTAGTGAATGGTCACGGTCACCAGCGCCAGCGCCACAACAATCCCCGGCAACGAGCTGGTGATGTAATTGCAGCCTTCGAGCAAGCGCTGCAATTTGCCCGGCGCACGAATCGACAGCCAGGCAATCGGAATCGCCGCCAGAGTGGTCAACACCGCGCCGGCCACGCCGAACGACAAGGTCTGCAACAACGCAGGCAACAGTTCGCCGCCTTGCCAAACCTCGACGCCACCGGCAATCAACCAGCGACTGAGCGTCAGCAACGGCACGCCGAGCGCCAGCAGGCAGGTAAAGATTTGCAGGCCGAGACCCAGCGCCATTGCACCACGCTTCAAGCGTACGGTGCGCTGCTCGCGGGCGCTGCCGGAACCGACGCGCGCGTAACGCGCCTTGCCACGCGCGGCCGATTCCGCTGTAAGCATCGCCAGACAGCACAGCGCCAGAACACCTGCGAGCATGTTCGCAGCCGGGCCGTTGAAGGTCGATTTGAACTGATCGAAGATCGCCGTAGTGAAGGTGTCGAAGCGAATCATCGCGTAGAGGCCGTATTCGGCCAGCAGATGCAGGCCTACCAACAGCGCACCGCCACAAATCGCCAGCCGCAGTTGCGGCAGCACCACGCGAAAGAACACCGCCCATGGACGCAGGCCCAAAGACTCGGCGACGTCCTCAATGGCCGGATCGAGTCGACGCAGGGTGGCGGCAACCGGCAGATAAAGAAACGGGAAATAAGCGATCACCGACACCAGCACCCCCGCCGGCAATCCGTGAATCGAAGGAATAAGGCTGACCCACGCGTAACTGTGGACGAACGCCGGCACTGCCAATGGCGCCACGGCCAGCAATGACCACAGACGTCGTCCGGGCAGATTGCTGCGTTCGGTGAGCCACGCCAGCGCCGTGCCGAGCAAGATGCACAAGGGCAGGGTGATCAATACCAGCAACACGGTGTTAATCAGCAGTTCAGCCACTCGCGGACGAAACACCATGGCTTCAATAGTCGGCCAACCGGTGTACCAAGACACGCCGAGCACAAAGCCGATCGGCAGCAATGACAGCAATGAAACCACAACGGCGAGCACGACCACCCAGGAACCCCCGCGACCAGTGAGGGCGCGGGTCTTGAGTGAGTGGCTGGCGGAGGACGCCGCAGCGACCTCCGCCGGTAGCGTTTCAGGCATCATTTACAGCAGGCCAGCCTGAGTCATCAGCTCTACGGCTTTTTTGCTGTCGAGTTTCGAGGCATCGACCTTCGGTGCGTCGAGATCTTTCAGCGGCACCAGTTTCGGGTTGGACGTAGCGTCCTTGCCGACGGCGTACTCGAACGAGTTGCCGGTCTCGAGGATTTTCTGGCCTTCTTTGCCGGTGATGTACTTGAGCAGCGCCTGCGCCTGTTCCTGATGTTTGCTGGAGGCCAGCACGCCACCACCGGAGATGCTGACGAATGCGCCCGGGTCCTGATGCTTGAAGTAGTGCAGCTTGGTGTTTTTGCTGTTTTCGCCGGTCTTCGACTGATCGACGAAGCTGTAATAGTGATAGATCACGCCGCTGTCGACCTGCCCGGCATTCACCGCTTTGAGTACCGCACTGTTGCCGCGATAGATCGTCGCGTTGGTTTTCATGCCTTTGAGCCAGTCCAGCGTGGCGGCTTCACCTTTTTGCTCAAGCACTGCGGCGACAATCGCCTGGAAGTCGGCGCCGGCTGGCGACGCAGCCCAGCGGCTTTTCCATGCCGGAGAAGAGAGGTCGAGCAGGGATTTCGGCAGGTCTTTCTCCGCCAGTTTGCTCGGGTTGTAGACGAACACGGTGGAGCGCGCGGCAATTCCTACCCATTGCCCGCTGGCCGGACGGTAGGCCGAATCCACCTGAGCCAGCGTGGTCGGTGCTACCGGGGCAAACAGCTTGGCGTTGTCTACCAGCACCATGGCCGGGGAGTTTTCGGTGAGGAACACATCGGCTGGCGATGCGGCGCCTTCCTGAATGATCTGGTTGCCCATCTCGGTGTCATCGCCGTTGCGAATGGTCACCGGGATGCCGGTCTCTTCGGTGAACCCGGCAACCCACGACTTGGTCAGGCTTTCATGCTGAGCGTTATAGAGCACGAGGCCTACGCTGTCAGCGGCGAACGCCTGGCCGGCACCGAACAACGCGGTGGCCAGCAATGCCTGCTTCATAAACGACGGAAAGGGTGAATGCATCTGGGGCGCTCCTGATTTTTTAGACGTTATGTGCAGGCATTCGCGAATTCGTCAATGCGAATGATTTGCATGCTTTGAGTCGCAGGCAATGTAGAGAGGCAAATGAGAAAAAAACGTCAAACCAACCGTTAATACATGTCATTGCCATTCAGATTAGCTGCAACTCGCCACATGCACGCTTGCCGTGCGTCATACAACGTCGTTATTCAGGAGATTGAACGAGCATTTTTTGCATCTTTGGACGCGGCAGGTACGCCACGCTTTGATCCTCGCGACCATGGAAGACCTGTTCGCCACGGGTAGGCGTGGTGGTAATGGCGGTGTGATCTACACCCAGGTAGTTCAGCGGCATGGCGTCACCGTTACGGTACTGCGCAACAATAATTGTGCGTTGCGGGTCCCAATGCTGACCGCTGGTGCGTTCGAGCCAGGCGAACATCGCGGCGGAGTCGCCAGTGCGCGGGAAGTCCTCGGTTTCCGCCACGTAATAGAAGGGTGCACCGCCGGTTTGCAGGTACATCGGTACTTTGTTGTCCACTTCAATCATGACCATCCGCCATTGATTCAGCGGCGCCTGCTGGCTGGCCTGTTCGCGCACGGTTTCGCCGAAACGGATCGCGCCGCCACCGCTGTTGGTCCATGGATACAGAACACCCAATATGCCAACCAGAAAGACCGTTGCCACCGCGAAGCCGATTTTCCATCCGCGTCCCTGGCTATTGCGCGCTTCCATCCGCCGGGTGATCCACCATGCGCCGAGCAATTGCGCGAATGGCACCAGTGGCAGCACGTAGTAACTGCGTCGGCTGCCGCTGGCGGTGAAAAACAGCATCAGCAGGGCGAGGCCCTGAATCAGCCAGCGGGTGTCCGGTTCAATGTGCCGCCAGTTACGCACGGCAACCCACAACGCAATGATCCAGCACGGCGCCCACGGCAAGGTGTACACCGGCAGGTATAAAAGGTAGGTGTAGATCGGGCCGATGTTGTCGAACGGCTGGAAGAATCGCACTACGTTTTCACGCAAAACCAGCCCCAGGCCGCTTTGCTCGTAGTTTGGCGTGCCGTAGAGGTGAGACAGCAGGAACGGCACCATGTAAAACGCGCCGGCGATCAGTATCGCCGCACACAGTCGCAGGTTCAGATGTTGTTTCCAGCGGCCGCTGTTCAGCAGATGCGGCAGCAACACCAGTCCAGGGAGGATGAAACCGATCAGGCCTTTGAACAGCGAAGTCAGCGACATCAACCCGAAGAACACCACGTAACGCCATAACCGGGTGTCATCCGGCCCGCGCCAGTACCACCAGACCGCCGCCAGAACGCCGCACACGGTGAGGATGTCAGCGGTGGCGACCCTTGCCCAGAACACGAAGTAGAAGGTGGTTGCGAGCATCCACCCGGCGATCAGTCCAGTGCCTTTGCGGAACAGTTGTTCGCCAAGCAGATACACCAGCCACACGCTGAACCACGCAGCGATGACCGACGACAAGCGTAATGACCAGTGGCCCAGGCCTCCAGTCAGCCAGCTTGTCGCGGTGATCAGCCAGTAAGACAGCAATGGCTTGTCGTAGTAAGGCGCACCCTTGAGGTACGGATCGAAATAGTCGCCGCTTTGCAGCATCTGCAAAGCGATGTTGGCCCAGCGGGTTTCAGCGCCCCACAACTCGCGGCTGCCCAGCCCCAACAACAACATCAGGGCTGTGGCGGCGAGCAGAATCAGCAATGCCCGCCGATCACTTGCAGTCGAGGTCATGGCTGGCTCTGAGCAAAGATGAAGATTTCCAGGTTACCGCGTTGGTAATGCTTGCCATCGACCGGCAACAACTCGATCTCCTGCGCCTCTTGCACGCTGTTGACCCGCATCACGACACCTACCGAGCCTTTCTTGCGCGCTTCAGTCATCCATTGGCCGACACCATCCATGCTGACTTTGCGCGCGGCCATGGCCGGATCTTCGAGGCCATATTTCAGTTCGCCAACGGTGTTGAACAAGTCCACCTGTGGACGTTTCAAACGCCACGCCAGAGCCGACGCGGCGCCGAGATCGTTACTCAGCAACGACGAGGTCTCGCTCAAGGCCTGTTGATGCTCGGCAATAAACTGATCCGGCATTTTACTGTCGACGATCCGTGCCGGCATCGCCGCCGGCAGCAGCGCGATCAGCATGCCGATCCCCAGCGCGGGCGCGGCCCACAAGGTCAATGGTCGCAGCACTTGCAGTGCGTTGGCGATGATCCAGCTGATCAGCACGATGTAGCCAAGCGACAGGCTGAACATTTCGGTGTTTTCGTAGATTTCGCGGGTCGCTTGCAGGTAGAGCAGCGCGACCAGTGCGACAACCCCCACCACGGTGTTGATGATGCCATTGACGCGCAACACGCGAGCATTGCGGTTATCCAGCCAGTTCACCACGGTGTGCGCCATTAACAAGGCCACCGGCAGCAGGCACGGCATGATGTAAGTCGGCAGTTTGCCACTGCTCAGGCTGAAAAATACCAGGGGCAGCAGGAACCACAGGGCAAGGAACGCGGTTTTCGGCTCAAGCTTTTCGCGCCACGTACGAATCAGGGTCGATGGCAGCAGAGCGGCCCACGGCAGGGTGGAGGCAAACAGCAGCGGCAGATAGAACCACCACGGACGCGCGTGCTGTGCGGCATCACCAGCGGCGAAGCGACGGATGTGTTCGTGCCAGAAGAAGAAGCGCCAGAAGTCCGGTTCGCGCACGTGCACCGCCAGCGCCCAGGGTACGCTGACCAGTGCGGCGACCACGACGGCCACCGGGCCGTAACGCAGCAATTCGCCAAAACGCTTTTGCCAGATCATGTAGGGCAGGGCGATCAGCACGGGTAGCAACAGGGCGAGAAAGCCCTTGGTCATCAGGCCCATGCCACACGCCAGTCCCAACAGCGCCCAACTGCCCAAACGGGCACGCGGGGTACGACTGTCGATGGCAAACCACACCGCCACCAGGCTCAGGTTGACCCACAAGGTGAATTGCGGATCGAGGTTGGCGTAACCGGCCTGGCCGGCAATCAGGCCGAAGCTCATATAAAGCAGCGCAGCGGCCGCACTGATCCGTGGGTTGTTCCACAGTCGACCCGCCATCAGGTAGGCCAGCCAGACACTCACCCCGGTGGTCAACGCCGAAGCAATGCGCACGCCGAACAGGTTGTCACCAAAAATGGCCTGACCGATGGCAATCAACCAGTAACCGGCAATCGGTTTCTCAAAATAGCGAATGCCCATGAAATGCGGGGCAACCCAGTTACCGCTCAGGAGCATTTCCTGGCTGATCTGGCCGTAGCGGGTTTCATCGGGAATCCACAGGCCGTGGGACATCAGCGGCAGCAGATAAAACACCACGAACGCCAGTACCAGACCGGGTATCGCGAGGCGCTCGAATGCTGACGGTTGCTGCGTTCGGGGTAAATGATGGGCAGCGTGGCGCAGCGGATTGTTCTCAGACGTCATGACTGGACCTTGGTGCAGAGCAGAGTACTTGTTGCAATGACCGCTCGACGCAATCCTGCGCGAGGGTGTCACTGGGTTTAGTGAATGCATGTGCGAAATGTCTTACAGACTTTTTCCTGCATTCAGCGAACTAGCGCGCTTCCAGCTCGAAGTTCATCCTGCAAAGACAAGCTTGAAAGCGGGAAATGTCAATTAACCGACTGCATAAAACATCATTTATTACAAATTAGTGCGCAGTCGATTGAGTAACACTGGGTGCTGTTCGCATGTTTCTTTAAATCAATCTGTTTATTGCTTTTTAAATTGTGCCCAAGCGTCGGGATTCAGGATGCCCAGCACTTTCAGGTCGCCCTTTGCATCAATGCGCATCAGCAATGCGCTGCCGTACGCGGCAGGGATCGCGTGTGGGTAACCGGTCTGCTTTTCGAAGTCACTGATGCAACCGCTGTGCGTGACCAACACCAGATTGCGCTGGGCGGTCTTGTGCGCAGCAATGTCATTGCGAAAGGTCGGGCCGCAAATTTCCAGCCAGTCTTGAGCAACGGCCTCTTCACCGAACATGTATTGAGCGGTCTGCATCGTACGGGTGAGTGGGCTACTGAACACCTGCGCTTGCTGCATACCCAGATTCACGAAGCCACGGCCGATGCTCGCCGCCGAATCACTGCCCAATTTGGTGATGCCGTCGGCAGGTCCCAGGCAAGCATTGGTCGAGCGGTCACAGCGCTCTTCGTGGCGCACCAGCGCAACAATTTCGCCAGCCTTCCAGGCGCTCATCCACTGGGCGGTGTCGGAATGTCCCGCATGCCCCAGATCAGTCGGCGATCTCGTAATGATGAGAAAGCCGCTAACCAGAGCCGTTACCAGCGTCAGGCAGGCAACAAATACCAGCATTCGCAGGCGAGAAAAATGCCAGCGTTTAGATGGAACGTTTAGTTGTATTAACTCAACCAAGATGCTGCCCCTATGAATCGCGAAATTTTCACTCAGTGCAACGTAAGGTTGATGACGCGAGCAACTTTACGGAGGTGTACTTGAATGGTTGCTGAACACTACGTTCAGAGTCGTGTCGGGGCGGTGAAGAACATGTGAAAAATTTGCGAGGGTGCGGCACGTTTTAATTAAAAAGGCTATTTGATAAACAAACTCAAATAGCATTTTGTTCAAAGGCGGGACTTAACAAGCGCAGGTCGTCGAGGTAAAGCTGCCGTCCCTGGAGCCGAATCAACGCAATGGTCTGTGGTTAACCGAAAACTGACGATAGCAGAGGAGTCACCTGAGCGAATGGATCTCAAGCAAAACCTCACCAAACGGATCGTGATCGTATTTGCCCTGATGAGCGCGCTCGTCGCAGGGGTGTTTGCCTTGGGGATTGTCGCCACCGTTCACGTAGTGGAGCGCAAACTGACCAGCACCACCCTGAGCGGCGGGTTGCGCCGGCTATTGGCGATGGATGACATCAGTCGCTGGAGCCACAAACCGGAAAAGAGTGAGTTGTTCTTTTTCGAGGGTGGGCAAGGAACGATGGCGCTCACCGAGCAACTCGCGGCGCTGCCGTTCGGTTTTCAGGAGATACGCTTCGACGGCGATGATTTCTACGCAATGGTCATGGCTGTTGGCGGGCGCAAGTACGTGTTGCTGCGCGATCAGGAAAGTCTGGAGCAGCGTGAACGGTTGTTGTTCATCGTGGTGATCGTCGGTTTCATTCTCAGCATTCTGCTAGCCATCACACTCGGCAGGTTGCTGGCGCGGCGGGTGATGGCGCCGGTGATCCGGCTGGCGCAACAGGTCCGCCATCGTGATCAACTGATCGAGTTGGCGCCGCCATTGCACCCCGATTATGCGGCAGATGAAGTGGGCGCGCTGGCGCTGTCCTTCGACCAGACCCTGGGCCGGCTGCGCGACACATTGAGCCGGGAGAAACTCTTCACCAGCGACGTCAGCCATGAATTGCGCACGCCGTTGATGGTGCTCGCCAGTTCCTGTGAATTGCTGCTGGCCAACCCGTCGCTGGAGGCGCGCTCGACCGCGCAAGTCCAGCGCATCGCCCGGGCCAGCAATGAAATGCGCCAGTTGGTGGAAACCTTTTTGATGCTGGCGCGCAAACCGGAAGAGGTCGGTATTCAATCGGCATGCACGCTCAAGGATGTTGCCGATGCGCAAGTCGAGGTCTGGGGGCGGTTGATCCGCGAGAAAGGCCTTGAATTTATCTACGACGCGCAAACCTGCGGAAGCGGGCAATACAACCTGACGTTTTTGCAGTCAGTCATGGGCAACCTGTTGCGTAATGCCTGGCACTACACCGATAAGGGCTTCGTGCGGCTGACCCTGCGTGAAAACAGCTTCGTGGTCGAAGACAGCGGCATCGGTATCCCGGAAGAACAACGTCAGGCGATGTTCCAGCCGTTTGTTCGAGGTGACGAGCGTCGTGGCGAGGGGCTTGGCCTCGGGCTTTCGCTGGTACAGAGAATCTGTAATCAGCAGCAATGGCAGGTGCAACTCAGCACCCGGGAGCCCAACGGCTGCCGCTTTATCGTTGAGCTGAAGCCGGCAACTCAGGACGCAGGCGGGCAAACGCCGGGATTACCAGCGGCCTGACTGATCAACGCGGCCAAGCGTTTGACGTTGTTCTGCTGAGCGCTCACCAGATCGTCGATGCTCGGGCCGGATGGCGTTTGCAGGGTCGAGCGGCAGGTCAGCAAGCCGCTGTCAGTGGCGCCGACCGGCCGCAAGCGCCATTTGACGTCGATCAGTCCGTACTGGCCCGGAATCGAATCGAAGCGCTGTACGTCGAGGCGTACCGAGACGTTGCCGCGGCCGCCGGCATTGCTCAGTTGATCGGTCAGCGCACTGTGCAACTCATCCGCCAGACTCGCTCCCCACCATTGGGTTTCCAGAATCGCCAGGCCACTGTTGCCCTGGCGGATGACGATTTGTGGCCGGTCAACCTGCGGCGGCACCGTGATCGCCTCGATGGGGATTTGCGTGCCAGCGCGGGTATTGGGCAGTTGCACCGGGGTCAGGGTGTGAAAGCTGATCGGATCGCTGCGGCAGGCGCCGAGCAACAGACAAGCAGCGAGCACGGTGAACTTCAGCGGTAAAGCCATGAATAAAGCTCCTGTGCTCAATTGCGCGGCGGCCCTTGCAGATCGAGTGGCGCAGCGTTGTCGGGACGGCCACGGATCAACGATTCCGGGTGGCGTCCCAGGTAATCGGAAAGCTCACGCAAGGAGCGCGACATGCGCCCAAGTTCGTCGAGGGTCGAGTTGAGTTTTTCCCGTTGCGGCGAATCCTCGGCCAGGGTCGAGCTGGCCGACTGCAAGGTCTTGCTGACATCGGCGAGGGTGGACTGCACGCCCGGTAGGGTTTTCGCATTGAACTGTTGCAGGCCTTTACGCAGTTCGACCAGATTGCTGTCGAGGTTGCTGGCGATGCGATCCACCGGCAATTTGTTCAGCTTGTCGACCACCGCTTCGAGTTTTTCCTGCAACTGTTCGAGGCTGCCAGGTACGGTCGGCAGAACAACCGGGCGGGCAGCCGGATCGAAGGCGACTTTCTCGGCCTTCGGAAAGAAATCCAGCGCCACGTACAACTGGCCCGTCAGCAGGTTGCCGCTACGGGCCTGGGCACGCAAACCGTTGTCAACGAACGTGCCAAGCAGGCGAATACCGGCGGCTTCGTCGTTGGGATCATGCTTGAAGGTGGTCAGCATCTTCCCGTAAGCCTGACCCAGACGCTGCGGGTAAATCACGATGCCGACGTTAAGCGGGAAGCTGCGTTTTTTCGGGTCGAAATCCAGGTTGATCGCGACGACGCGGCCGATTTCCATGCCGAGAAACTCCACCGGCGCATCTACTTTGAGGCCGCGCAGGGACTGATCGAAACGCAAACTCAGGTATTGCGCCTTGCCGTTAGGTGGCGCGAGGGCGGTCGACTGGTCAGCGAACAGGTCGAAATCTTTGTCGTCGGCTGCCACGACGTCGTTGGGGCTGTAATCCGGAGCACGGAAGGCGATGCCGCCAACCAGCAATGTCGAGAGCGATTCAGTCTTCACCGCGAACCCGTTGGCGCCGACATTGATATCGATGCCGCTGGCGTTCCAGAACCGGGTGTTTTCGGTGACGAAGGCGTCGTTGGGCGAATGGATGAACACTTCGATATTCACGCCTTTGCCATCAGGATCGAGGGCGTAGGTCACGACTTGGCCGACCGGAATTTTGCGGTAGTAAACCGGAGAGCCGATATCCAGCGATCCCAGGTCCGGGGCGTGCAACATAAAACGTTTACCCGGCTCGCCATAGGTGATCGGCGGCGGATTCTCCAGGCCGTTGAAACGTTTGGCACGACCATTGGCCTGGCCGATGTCGGCGCCGATGTAGTCGCCGGACAGCAGGGTGTCGATACCGGACACGCCACCGGCACCGATTCGCGGGCGCACGACCCAGAACTGTGAGTCTTCGCGAGTGAAGGTCTCGGCCTGCTTGACCAGTTTGATCGTGGCATTGACGCTTTTCTGGTCATCACTCAGATCAACGTCCGAAACATGGCCGATCACCACGTTGCGGTATTTCACCTCGGTTTTGTTAGCGGTCAGACCGCTGCCGGTCTTGAAGGTCACGACGATGGTCGGTCCTTCCTGCATCAGGTTGTGCACTACCAGCGAAATGCCGACCAGCACCGCGACAATCGGCACGATCCACACCAGCGATACGCTGAAACGGCGGGTCTTGATCGGGGCCTGGCCTGGTGCTCGTGGCTCGTCGGTGGCTGACGACTTCATTCATGTCCTCCTCGGTGTGTTGGGCAAATGAGCGTCAGGAACGCAAAAGCACCTCATCAATATAGAAGTGCTTCGCGATAGAGCAAATAAACGTGTGGGCCGGAGCAAAAGCAGGATCAAAAGATCGCTGCCTCGTTTCACTCGTGAGCTCCTACAAGGGGCTGTGCGGGAGCTGTTGCGCAGGTTATCCGAGCATTTCGCGCAGGCGATACCAGAACATGCCCAGTGCCAGCAGCGGTGAGCGCAGCGCCGGGCCACCGGGGAAGGTCATGTGCGGAACACCGCTGAATACGTCCATGCCTTGGCTGTGACCGGCATGAATCGCCTCACCGAGCAGTTTCGCGCACCAGTGCGTGACGTTCAGCCCGTGACCGGAATAGCCTTGCGCATAGAACACGTTCGGATGCTGCGTAAGGCGTCCGACCTGCGGGAAGCGGTTGGCGGTGATGCCGATCTTGCCGCCCCACTGATAGTCGATGCGCACGTCCGCCAGTTGCGGGAACAGCTTGAGCATCTTCGGGCGCATGTAGGCGGCGATGTCCGCCGGGTCGCGTCCGGAATAGTGACAGGCACCACCGAACAGCAAACGCCGGTCCGCCGAGAGCCGGTAATAGTCCAGGCCGACTTTCTGATCACAGAGCGCCAGATTCTGCGGGATCAACTGTTCAGCGCGCTCCTGCGACAACGGCTCTGTGGCGATGATGTAGCTGCCGGCCGGCAGTACTTTGCCGCTGAGCTTCTGTTCGAGTTCGTCCAGATGCGCGTTGCAACCGAGCACCAGACTGCCCGCGCGCACCGTGCCACCGGCACAACGCACCTGCACGGTTTCGCCGTGAACCAGCTCGAGCACCGGGCTCTGCTCGAAAATCCGTACGCCGAGTGACGCCGCCAGCCGCGCTTCGCCCTGCACCAGATCGAGCGGATGCAGATGGCCGGAACCCATATCGATCAGGCCACCGGCATAAACGTCAGCCGCGACCACTTGCTGGCGAATCTGCCCACGCTCGACCAGTCGCGTCTGATGCTCATAACCGAGTTCAGCAAGGCTGACTTGTTCTTCCTTGAACGCATCGAATTGCGCTGCGGTGTTGGCCAGCTCGCAGAAGCCCCAGCGCAAGTCGCAATCGATGCCGTTGTCGGTGATGCGCCGGCGCACCAGATCCACCGAGTCGATCCCGGCCCGTTGCAGGTAGCGCACGCCTTCAGTGCCGACATAGCGCGAGAAACCTTCGACCTCATGGCCGATGCCGCGAATCAACTGCCCGCCGTTGCGCCCGCTGGCGCCCCAGCCAATGCGCCGGGCTTCGATCAACACCACCGACAACCCGCGCTGCGCGATTTCGATGGCGGTGTTGACCCCGGTGAAACCGCCGCCGATCACGCAGACATCAACGCTCAAATCACCGTCCAGCGCGGGGTAGGGCGTGCCCGCCCGTGCCGAAGCGGCGTAATAGGAGCGAGCGTGTTCTTGGGTGTACTGGTTCATTTGTTCGACTTCACTTTGCTCCAGGACCGGGTCATCAGACGCATGATCGCTTGAGGCGGGGTGGTGGAAATGTAGAGCTTGTCGAGCACTTCCTGAGGCGGATAAACCTCTGGATTACTCACCAGCGCTGCATCCATGTATTGCTTGGCGGCCGGGTTCGGGTTGGCGTAACCGACCGAGGCGCTGACCTTGGCGATCACTTGCGGATCGAGCAGGTAGTTGATGAAGGCGTGGGCTTCCTTGGCGTTAGAGGCGTCGGCCGGAATCGCCAGCAGGTCGAACCACAGGTTCGAGCCTTCCTTCGGGATCGCATAGGCGATATTCACGCCGTTCTTGGCTTCCTTGGCGCGGTTGGCGGCCTGGAACACGTCGCCGGAGTAACCGAAGGCTACGCAGATGTCACCGTTGGCGAGGTCCGAGACGTATTTGGAGGAATGGAAGTAGGTGATGTAAGGGCGGATGCTCAGCAGTTTCGCTTCAGCCTTTTTGAAGTCTTCCGGGTTCTCGCTGCGTGGGTCCATGCCCATGTAGTTGAGGACGGCCGGGAATACTTCATCGGCGGAGTCCATCATCGACACGCCGCACTGCGACAGCTTCTTGATGTTCTCCGGTTCGAACAACACGGCCCAGGAATCGATGTGATCGATGCCGAGCACTTGCTTGACCTTGTCGACGTTGTAGCCGATGCCGTTGGTGCCCCACAGGTACGGCACCGAGTGCGCGTTCTGCGGATCGTTTTTCTCAAGCAGCGCCAAGAGTTTCGGATCGAGGTTCTTCCAGTTCGGCAGTTGTTCGCGATCCAGTTTGAGGAACGCGCCGGCCTTCACCTGACGTGCGAGAAAGTGGTTGGACGGCACGACCACGTCGTAGCCGGTACGGCCAGCGAGGAGCTTGCCTTCGAGGGTTTCATTGGAGTCGAAAACGTCATAGATCACCTTGATCCCGGTCTTGGCCTGGAAGTCGGCGAGGGTGGTTTCACCGATGTAGTCGGTCCAGTTGTAGACACTGACTTGTGGCTGAGCCTGAGCTACAGCGCTGAACAGAACCGTCAGAGCAACCGGGAGCACGGATTTCAATAGACGCATATCGACACCTCTTCAAATTATTGGAGTTTTTCAGGTGGGTACTTTCCCCTGTGGGAGCTAGCCTGCTGGCGATAGCGGTGGGTCAGTCATAGAGATGCTGACTGTACCGACGCCATCGCGAGCAGGCTCACTCCTACAGGGGGTTTTGGTGTTGGTTAAACGCTCAGCAGCAGGAATTCACGCTCCCACGAGCTGATCACGCGTTTGAAGTTTTCATGCTCGGCGCGTTTCACCGCGACGTAACCACGGACGAATTTGTCTCCCAGGTAACGGGCGACGGTTTCGCATTCTTCCATTTGCGTCAGCGCGTCTTCGATGGTGATCGGCAGGCGCAGATTGCGCCGTTCATAAGCCCGACCCTCGACCGCAGCGCTAGGCTCAATGCCTTCAACCATGCCGATGTAGCCGCAGAGCAGACTCGCAGCAATCGCCAGATACGGGTTGGCGTCAGCGCCCGGCAGACGGTTTTCCACGCGCATGGCTTCCGGGCCGGAGGTCGGCACCCGCAGGCCGACGGTGCGGTTTTCTTCGCCCCATTCAACGTTGACCGGAGCCGAGGTGTCCGGCAGGAAGCGGCGGAACGAGTTCACGTTCGGCGCGAACATTGGCAGCATTTTCGGAATGTACTTCTGCAAGCCACCGATGTGATGCAGGAACAGTTGGCTCATCTTGCCGTCGGCGTCAGCGAACACCGGTTTGCCGGTGACGATGTCGACCACGCTCTGGTGCAGGTGCATGGCGCTGCCCGGTTCATCGCCAATCGGTTTGGCCATGAAGGTCGCGGTGACGTTGTGCTTGAGTGCCGCCTCACGCAGGGTGCGTTTGAACACGGTGATCTGATCGGCCAGATCCAGCGCGTCGCCGTGACGGAAGTTGATTTCCATCTGCGCCGGGCCGTCTTCGTGAATCAATGTATCGAGGTCCAGACCTTGCAGTTCGCACCAGTCATAGACGTCTTCGAACAGCGGATCGAATTCGTTGGCGGCATCGATGGAGAACGATTGACGACCACTTTCCGCACGACCGGAACGACCCAGCGGCGCCTTGAGTGGCAAGTCCGGATCTTCGCAGCGCTGGGTCAGGTAGAACTCCATTTCCGGCGCAACGATCGGCTTCCAGCCTTTATCGGTGTAGAGCTGCAAGACTTTCTTCAGCACGTTGCGCGGCGACAGTTCAATCGGGTTGCCGAACTTGTCGAAGGTGTCGTGGATGACGATCGCAGTCGGCTCGATGGCCCACGGAATGACATACACCGCATCGGCGACGGGCTTGCAGACCATGTCGATGTCGGCCGGGTCGAGCAGGTCGTAGTAGATGTCGTCGTCGACAAAATCCCCGGTTACCGTTTGCAGCAGCACACTTTCCGGCAGGCGCATGCCTCGCTCATGCAGGAATTTGTTGGTCGGTGCGATCTTGCCGCGGGCGATGCCGGTCAGGTCGCTGACCACACATTCGACTTCGGTAATCTTGTGATCTTTCAGCCAAGTGAACAGCTGATCGAAAGGGGCATTCATAAAGACCTCATTATTGGTTTTATAGACGCCGGGGAGGGCGGGTTTCATCTTCCGCCCCTTCCCCTGTGGCGCGTTGACGACTATCTTGGGCGAGCCTTGCAGTTCCATCTATCCACTTTAAGCAGCACCAAAGCGCACCAAAAGAGTGCGCAAGGTCACCCCATGACAACGTGCAATCCGCTACATGTTCAAGCGTTCAACACCGCCGATGTCGGCGAACAAGTCCGCGCCACGCCGGGCTGGGTCCAGCATTACCAGCAGATGTCACCGGGGCATTTCGCCGGGCAGATCCGCTATCTGGACCTGCAGGGTGTCGAGGTCTATGAAGAGCAGATGAACACCCGGGTCGAGCAGAATTTCAGCGCGCCATCGGGTGCCCTGGCGTTCTGTTTTGATCGCAGCGACAACGCGCTGTATCTGCTCAATGAGGACAGCCGCAACATCTGGATCACCCCGGAGAACTACCAGGAAATTGCCGTGGTGTTCGGTCCGGAATTCGTCCGCCAACATGGCCTGGACGTGGCGAAACTCGAAGGGCTGTTCATGGCGCCGCTCAATTGCGGACAGAACGCGTTGTTCAGCCGCTGGCTGAGTACGACGCTGACGCAGTTGGCGCAAACCTTCGATCCGCCCAGTCGCGAAGCACTGACTCAGCAGTTGCTTGAGGATTGTCTGTTTCTTCTCGATAACGCGCGTGCAGGTCTTGACCGTGGCGGTTTGCAGCGTCGCACCGAGGAACGCACGATCATGAAACGCGTGGGCGAATGGGCGGCGGATTCACCGGAAGACACCATCAATCTGCTCGAGCTTTCGCACGTTGCCGGCGTTTCGCTGCGCCAGTTGCAAGAGGCGTTCAAGGATTACACCGGCATGACGCCTAGCCATTGGTTGCGTTTGCGCCGGTTGAACAGCGCCCATCGTGAATTGCTCAAACGCGGGCCGATGGAAACCACGGTCGCCGAAGTGGCGATGCATTGGTCGTTCTGGCATTTGGGGCGGTTTTCCAGCAGTTATCGGGCGCTGTTCAACGAACTGCCGAGTGAAACGCTCAAGCGTACGAGTAAATAAAACGCACTATGCAACGTGCGTTTTATTTCGATGAGTGTTGCTTGTTGATTGTTTATTTTCTTGTTTGTAGGTCTTGTGTGTAGGACGTGTCTTGCATATGTGGCGCGATGTTTCCTGATGACTGTCATTTTATAAAATATGATTTTTAATCAACGGGTTATGTTGATACTTGGTTATTTATCCATTCTTTGAATTGCGTAAAAACGTCATCTAGCTTTCTGCGGGTCGGTACAGCGGGTGTATCGGCCTTCACGAAAAGAGGCAATCAAGATGGCTGTTCCATTGAAAGAAACAGAAAGCAGTAACAACCTTCCACAAGCAGTCGTTCATCTTATCTCCGGGCAATACCCAGGCGCTGCACGCGACGCCGGGTTATTGACCAAAGAAGATGTGATCAAGATCAAACAGTACGTGAAAAAGGGCTTGTCACTGCCGGGTGAACTGCCTGAAGTCGAGTCCTATCTCAAGTACAAAACCATCGACGTGGCCGGTCTGGAACCAGCGGACATTCAGGTTCTGTTCAAAAAAATCCGTATTCATGCCGCCAGTTGGGATGCGGTCGAGAGCAAGATTCTCCAGCAAAGTATCGATCTGGCATCTGCCGCCAAGAATATTGTCAGCAGCGGCGGCGAGATCATTTCCGTAATCAAGGAAATGCCGATCATGGATCGGGTCAGAACCACCCTCGGGCAAATGAGTGGCAATGATCTGGCCGGCATCACTTATACATCCGATGACGGTGAAGTTGCCTCGGCGGTGGCTGAAATCATCAAGTTGATGAAAGTCGATATTCAGCGACAACAAGGCGCGACCAAAGAGCTCAAGGATCGCATTTCAAACTTCAAGATCGAACTGGCTGGCGGTGATCTGTCGAGCGGCAAACGGGTATTCGGTTTGCAGTCTGAAGTGAAGGGCAAGTACGACTTGATGGAACGCAATAATCTGATCGAGTCGATTGCCACCAGCAAACAGGCGATCAAGGACAAGAAAGCCCAGATCATCCAACTGGACAAGGACTACGACTATTACGTCGGTATGTCTTTCTCTGGCGGGCTGCCGATTTTCTGGATCATTTCAGGCTCGATTTTCGGCCCCAAAGCCGAGAATGCGCGCAAGGAACGCAATGCACTCAAGGACGAAGTCGATGCTCTGGAAACTGCCGTCAGCGGCAAAGAAAGTTTGCAGAGCGCGATTGAAAGCTCAATGTCGAACTTCGGTGATATCGGTATACGCATGGCCGGCGCCGAGGCTGCGCTGAACATTCTCAATACGATGTGGCAAACGATGCTCAGCAAGATCGACTCTTCCTCGCAGCAGTTCGAGCGAATTAATGATGCTTTGCGCCTGACCACTTTTGTCGCCGAGTTTGCCTTGGTGATCGACCCTTGGCGCGACGTGAAAAACACCGCAGGCGAGTTGGTCGCGACGTTCAACGATGCATTGGAAGAATACAAAAAGACCTTCAACTGATTGCCCATTTGATTCGAGGATTATTGCCATGAACGGCGTAACACCTATCGTCACCGTGCACATTCAAGCCATCGATGCGAAGAAAATCGTGCAGACCATCCGCGATATTTCGAAACTCGCGCGCTTCAGAAACGAGCGCTCCGATGTCTTGCAAGAGCGGGCGCAACGCATCGCTGCTTACTTGAACAACACCGATCAAGCCCTGCGCGAGTCATTTCCGGTACTGCTGACCGCGTTGAACAATGCGAAGGGAGAAAGCTACTTCGCTGCACTCGACGAATTGCGCGAAGCATTGGGCAGGGGAGACCTTGGCCAGGAAGATCGCACATTGATCGGCGGCGAAATTCGCAACATCAAAGGCAACATCGAAGCGATGCTCGAACGGGTCGAAACCCGGTTTCGCGAGTGCGCGCAGCGTCTGGAATATGACGTGACCAGCGTCTACAAAGTTGAAATCGAAGAACGAGCCGACGAACCGTTGCGGGTCGCCAAAGAGCGCAAGGCGCGGATACTCGCGCAGCTCAATGAACACAGTTCCAACAAGGCAACGTGCGTTGAGCAGCGAGACATTCTGGTCAAGGCACAGGATGTGATTCGCGAGTTCAACCTGGCGGACATGTACAAAAACTACATTCCATCGGCTGATGCGCTGGACAAGATCGATATGGAAAACCCGAAAAAGGAAGCGGTGAAGCAGGGCATCGAACTGGTGCGCAAGGTACTGGGAGTGATTTCGGATGGCATCAAGTACAGCGAACTGGCGACGTCCCGCAACAATCTGGACAAGGAAATTCAGACCATCAGCCAGTTGATGGATGGACTCAACAGCAATCTGGATCTGGCTGAAGATGTGTTGTCGGATGCCAATGCGATCGCCGACATCAGCCGTCAACGGCGGGTGGCCGGTGAGGAAGTCATGGCGGTGGCCAATGTCTGGAAGGGCTTTGCTGTCGCGGTGGCACGGCTGAAGGACACTGAATATGCGCCGAGTGATTTGTCTTTACTGCTTGGTCGATATCGGGTTCATCTGGATACGCTGAGTGCCGACTACAACACGTTGATGATTAATTGAGGGGAGGGCGCGGTTGATCAAGCGATTGACCGCGCCTGTGTCAGCGATTGAGCAGAAAGACCTTTGTATCGCGATTCAAGTTAATTAGAATCAGTCTCATTTGAATTCTAACTTCGCGCAGGGTCTCTCGACATGATTGAAGCAGCGACGCCATCGCAGCACAGCCTGGACGAACTGTATCGTGATCATCGGGCTGGCTGGAAAGTTGGCTGCGGCGGCGCCTGGGCAATGCCTGGGATGCGGCCGATCTGAGTCAGGACACTTTCCTGCGTGTGCTGTGCAGCTCGCAATCGATTATCGAAATGCGCGAGCCGCGCGCGTATTTGCTGACCGTGGGCAAACGCCTGCTGAGCAATTTCTACACCCGCCGCAGTCTGGAACAAGCCTATCTGAGCGCCTTGGCGAACTTGCCTGAAGAGAGTGTGCCATCGCCGGAGCTGCGCTGGGCATTACTGGAAACCCTGCAAGCGCTGGATGAGTTGCTCGACGGTTTACCGCGCCCGGTACGTCGAGCGTTTTTGCTGAGTCAGCTTGATGGGCTTGGCTACCGCGAAATCGCCGAACGGCTGAAAGTCTCCGAACGCACGATCAAGCGTTACATGGCACAAGCCTACGAGCACTGCTTGCTGGTGAACTTGTAATGCGTGCTGCACCAACCAGCGAAGCACGCGAAGTTGCCCGTGCGGCGGCCGAGTGGTTGGCCTTGCTCGAAGCGGGCGAGGCCGATGCGGAAGATCACGCTCGTCTGCAGAGCTGGCGCAGCAGTGACAGCCGTCACGAGCAAGCCTGGCAAAAGGCGCAATTCTTGCGCCAGCGTTTTTCCCAGCTGCCATCGGCATTGGTCATGGCTACGCTGGATCGTCCGGACCCGGCTCGTCGGGCGGCACTCAAACGCGCACTCGGTGTGGCGGCGCTGGTGCCAGCGGCGTGGCTGATCAGTCGGCAACTGCCGCTGGATGTCTGGCGTGCGGATTTGCATACCGGCACCGGCGAACACAAGCGAATGCCGCTGGCGGATGGCAGCACGTTACAACTCAACACCGCCAGCGCGGTGAATGTCGATCTCGGGGCGCGTCAGTTAACGCTGGTGCGCGGTGAAATGGCTCTGAATGTCCCCGGCAGCGCGGCCCTGACTATTAATGCACCTTACGGCCGGATCATCGTCAGCCGCAGCGAGGTCTGTGTACGTCTTAACGAACGGGACTGCAATGTCTCGGTGGTCAGCGGTTCAGTAAGGTTGCAACCGCTGCACGGGCCGGTTCTGGTTCTGCGCGAAGGTCAACAGGTTAGTCTGCAAGCTTCTGGAGCTGGCTCGGTATCTGGCTTCGACGCGAATATGCCCGGTTGGCGCGACGGTGTGCTGACCGCACAAAACCAGCCGCTGGGGATTTTCCTTGCTGAGCTGAGCCGTTACCGCCCGGGGCTGTTGCGTTGGGAACCGGCACTGGATTCATTGCGTGTCACTGGCAGTTTCCGTCTCGACGACACCGATAAAGTGCTCGCGCTGCTGGCCGCCAGTCTGCCGCTGGAGGTGCATTCGCGCACTCGATTCTGGGTCACGCTGACTGCTCGAAAAAATATTGCCTGAAGCCTGTCCCTTTTTTTCGCGTCGCTGGTCATTCCAGGTAAGTGAACAAAATCGAGAGCTTCTTCCAATGCCCGCAGTATTCCCAAGTCGTTTGCGTCCGTTGTTGCAGTTGAGCCTCCTGTTGAGCTTGAGCACCAGCCCGTTATTGATTTCGTCCAGTTGGGCCGATGACGCACCGCGTCGCAGTTATCAAGTGCCGGCCGGCAGCCTGAGCGCTGCGCTGACGCGTTTCGCCGGCCTGTCCGGGGTCAACTTGTCGGTGGACCCGGCGCTGGTCAGTGGCCGCAACAGCAATGGGTTGTCCGGTGAGTTTGGTGTGGAGGAGGGCTTTGCCCGGTTGTTGATGGGCTCCGGCCTGCAACTGCAACCGGTGGGCGATCAGGCTTATATCCTGACGCCTGCTCCCGAGGGCAGCAGCCTGCAACTGGCACCGACCTCGATCCTCGGTGCCAACGACTCGCAAAGTGCCGAGACCTTCGCCGGCGGCCAGGTGGCACGGCGTGGTTCGCAAGGTCTGCTGGGATCGAAAGATTTCATGGACACACCGTTCAGCATGACCACCTACACCAGTGAGGCAATCGAAAACCTGCAGGCGCGAACCCTGGGGGATCTGGTCGCCAGCGATCCCTCTGTTCGTGCAACAAATCCGGCAGGCGGGCGTTATGAGCAATTCACCATTCGCGGTTTGAGCCTGTTCAATAGCGATGTTTCCTATAACGGTCTTTACGGCGTGCTGCCGACTTACACCATCGACATGGAAATGGCAGACCGCGTGGATATCCTCAAGGGCCCGAGCCAGTTGATCAACGGCATCTCGCCGCGAGGCAGTGTTGGCGGCGGGATCAACGTGGTGCCCAAACGCGCCACTGACAAGCCGATCACTTCATTGACCGCCGATTATGCCTCCAACAATCAACTGGGCGGAGCGGTGGATGTCGGGCGGCGTTTCGGCGAGGACAACAAGTTCGGTTTCCGTTTCAACGGGGTCAAACAGTCCGGCGATACGGAATGGGATCATCAGAGTGTTGATCGTGACATGGCCGTGCTGGGACTGGATTTTCGCGGTGAGCGTCTGCGCCTTTCTACGGATGTCGGCCACACCGAACGTGATACCGACGCGCCGCAAGAGAGGGTGCAGGTCGGCGCCAATGCGCGGGTTCCGAGCGCCAACGATGTGCGTCACAACTATGCGCAAGCGTGGAGCCAGGCACGCACCAAAGACACTTTCGGCACGTTCAACGGCGAGTTTGATGTCAGCGATTCGGTGATGTTGTACGGCGGCGTCGGTGCCCGCAAAAGCAACCACGACTTCCTTCGCCATGCGGTTTCGGTGACCAACGATGCCGGTGACTTCAGCGTGCAACCGCGTGATTTTACCCGCGATGAAAACGTTCGCACCGCCACGGCGGGTGTACGTAACTGGTTCCATACCGGGTCGGTAAGCCATGAGGTCAATCTGGCCGCCAGCTACTTTTACATGGACTTCGAAAACGGCGGCGCACGTTACGCTTCGGCGCCCAGCAACCTCTACAACCCGGTAGACACACCGACGCCGAATCGGCCGACGCGTCAGGACGCCAAGGTCTACACCGAGAATCGCTTCAGCGGCGTGGCACTCTCGGACACGTTGGGTTTCTTCGACGATCGATTGCTGTTGACCCTCGGCGCGCGCTGGCAGCGGGTGAAAGTTGATGACTGGAGCGATGACGTCAAAGGCGACACGGCTTACGACGAGGAAAAGGTTTCACCGTCCGGTGGCATCCTGTTCAAGGCCACCGACAAACTGTCGCTGTACGCCAACTATATGGAAGGCTTGAGCCAGGGCAAGATCGCGCCGTCGACGTCGGTGAACGAGGATGAAATCTTCCCGCCCTTCATCAGCCGTCAGGTCGAGGTTGGCGCGAAGTATGACGCCGGCGCCTACGCATTGACTGCCGCCGTGTTCAGAATCAAACAGCCGGCTTACGAAACCAATGCCACGACACGAGTGTTCGGGCCCAATGGCAAGCGACAGAACGACGGGATTGAATTGAGTGTGTTCGGCGAACCGCTCAAGGGTGTCCGGCTGCTGGGCGGGGTGATGTACATCGACAGCGAACTGACCAACACCACCAACGGCACGTTCGACGGCAACCGTGCACCGGCAACGCCCAAGTACAACGTCAACCTTGGCGCCGAATGGGACGTGCCGAGCGTGCAGGGCCTGACTCTGACCGGGCGCGGAATCTACTCCAGTTCGCAGTATCTGGATCAGTCCAACCAGAAGGAGATCGACTCGTGGGAACGCTTCGACGTCGGCAGTCGATATGCCTTCAAGGTCGATGACAAGAACATCACCTTGCGTGCCAACATCGAGAACGTATTGGACAAGCGCTACTGGAGTTCGGCCGGCGCCTCGGATGACAGCGAACCGGGCCTGACCCTGGCGACCCCGAGAACCTATCTGCTTTCTGCCACTGTCGATTTCTGAAGAGTTGTCGCCATCGTCAGGCACAGTTTTTTTCGCGCCTGACGATGGAATCGACAGGCACATTCCCGTGTATTAACCGCGAGATTTGCAACAGTGCAGCAATGACAGATACCGCACCCGCGCTGACAGCTAATACCCAGCCAGGCACTTGCAGGAGCAGGATAAATCCTCCCGCAGCCGCACCCAGAGCGCTGCCCAGGTAAAGTGCTGACTCATTCAGGGCTACAGCAAGGTTGCCATCACCCTTGTGACCGCGCGCAGCGATCAGCTCGTTGTTCTGCGGCACTTGCAGCGCCCAACCGACGGCACCCCAAATGGCAATCGGGATCATGGCAAGCCAAGGCGTGATTGCCGCGGCCGCCGGTAATGCAAACAACGAAACGCTGAGCGTCACCAGAATCAGGAACGTCAGCATAGGCCCCTTGATACGATCGACCAGCGGGCCGACGAGGAAACTGCCTGCAACACCACCCAATCCCCAGACCCAAAGATAGGGCGTGATATTGGTGACTCCGCCATATTCCGCAGCTGCCATCAACGGCACCATAAAGGTGTACATGCCGAGACTGGCGACGGCCGCCAGCAATGAAACCATCAAAATGGTCAGCACATTGTGATCGCCGAGCAAGGCGAGCTTGCGACTGAAGGGTATCGCTGGCTCCGCAGGAATTGCCGGTAACTTGACGACCAGACCCACCCAGGAGATGAAGCCAAGAAAGGCCACCAGCCACAGCGCCGTCTGCCAGCCGAATCGTTCGGCGAGCAGCAGACTGACTGGCACTCCAAGCACTGTTCCGCTGGCCATGCCACCCATGATCAAGGCAATCGCC
The DNA here is from genome assembly GCF_052567255.1 of Pseudomonas sp. McL0111. NCBI lineage: Bacteria > Pseudomonadati > Pseudomonadota > Gammaproteobacteria > Pseudomonadales > Pseudomonadaceae > Pseudomonas > Pseudomonas sp. McL0111. Next base: position 4,681,646 of record NZ_CP199585.1, read on the forward strand.
TTGCCTCTCAGTTCGGGTGCCGAAACAGCTGCCGACGCCGCGATCCCGGTTGCCAGATAGACGCCCGCACCGACGCCGGCAATGGCACGCCAGATCATCAGAGAAACAAAGTCATCGACCAAGGCACTCGCCACGTTGGCTATAACGAACAAGGCCAGCGCGACCAGCAACCCAAAGCGCTGCCGCTGTGCCGGCAGCATGGCGACGAAGACCGGGGAGCCGATGCCATACGCGAGCGTGAATGCAGTCACCAGTTGTGCCGCGACGGCCACTTGCACATCGAAGGCCTGTTGGATCATCGGGATCAGGCCAGCCGTTACGTAGGACGCCATTCCCAAAGCGAAGGCGCCGGTGGCGATCAAGTAAACCGCCGCCGCCGCAGCCGAACGGCTTCCTTGTTGGCGATCGAGGTCTTCGTCAAGTTTCGGGTTCATACTGTGTACTCCTTGGTAGTATCGAATCTCGCGATAATCCTTCGCGGATGAACATCGACCCTGTGTTTGCGGGCCGAGCGGATTCTTTAGCAGCTTGACCGTTAGTACAATGGCCACTGTTTATGGTGTTACTGGGAGTAACTGGTTAATGGAAAGGAATCTGCAGCGCACTCGACAGGACCTGGCTGAGTTTCTACGCAGTCGTCGAGAGCGAATAACGTTGGCAGAGGTTGGTCTGCCGAATACCGGCAGGCGCAGAACACCCGGGTTACGACGCGAAGAGGTCGCTGCGCTGGCGGGTGTCGGGCTGTCTTGGTACACCTGGTTTGAGCAGGGACGCGACATCAGCGTATCGCCCGCGTTTCTGGACAGTCTCTGCCAAGTCCTCAAGCTTGACGCCATGGAGCGCAAGCATCTTTATCTACTCTCTCTTCAGCGCCCACCGGTGGAGCAGGGCAGAACATGGTGCGCCGTCCCCCAGATAATTCATCGCCTGATGACGGATCTACAACTGCGACCGGCGTATGTTCTGAATCTTCGCTGGGATGTTCTGGCCTGGAATTGCGCGGCTGACAAGATCTTCAAGTTCTCTGATAAAGCGCCAGAGCAGCGCAATATTTTGTGGATGCTGTTTAACGATGCACGCATGAAATCGCTGTTCAATCCTTGGGACGATCAGGCGATTCAGATGCTTTCCAGTTTCCGCAGAGATTATGTTCACGCGTCTAAAGAAAGTGATGTGTCGTCGTTGGTGCACGAACTGGAGGATTCGAGTCCGGAATTCAAGGGCTGGTGGTCAAGGCACGACATTCATGGACCTTGCCAGGGTATTCGGCATTTATCGATTGAATCGTTCGGCGATGTCACGCTAGAACATACGACGTTGACAGTTGATGTCGAAAAGCATCTGCGTCTTGTGTACTACGCGCCGGTGGAACAGGGAATTTTGCTGTTCGAATTTGAAAGATGGCTGGCAGATGAGAATGTAGAAGCGAAATTGGAAAGGAGCTGATTATCTGTGCAGAGCAGGGTAATCGGCTTCAGATATATTCATTATTGGTATAACTAAACTAAATGACCGTTTAGTTTAGTTATATTAAATTCATTAGAAATCAATCAGAAGGTTACGGATTCATGCATAAGCCCAACGCCCAGGCAGTGATCTCGGCGCTCGAGTTGGAACCTCACGTTGAAGGCGGATATTTCCGCAGAACCTTTCAGGCCGATCAACGCCCGATGCTGGAAACAGAACGCGGTGAACGTTACCTGATGACGTCGATTTATTACTTGTTGACCGAGCAATCGCCAATTGGGCGGTTTCATTTCAACGAGTCCGACATCCTGCATTTTTTCCACGCCGGCGACGCACTTGAGTACACGCTGATTTTTGCCGACGGATCATTGCAAACCTTGGTGATGGGCAGCGACATTCTGGCGGGACAGCTTTTACAGATGCATGTACCTGGCGGCATTTGGAAAGCTTCACGTTTACTGGATGGATCGAATGGGTTTGGTCTGATCAGCGAAGTGGTTTCGCCAGGGTTTGATTTCGGGGATATGCAAATGGGGGATCGTCAGAAACTGACAGCGCAATTTCCACAGCATCGAGCACTGATTGAAAAGCTGACGTTGGATGAAGATTGAGGGCTGTGCAGGAGATTGAATTGCTGCGTACAACCGGGGCTATCTGGTAATACTTTGTTACGTGTAATGTATATTATGTTAAATGATGTGTGTGGGCAGAACTCCCTATGATTGGGTCAATCTCCCTGCTTTCGATTTTGCGGACGTATGCCATGAAAGTTCTGATAGACCGCCGACCGCATCAACTGATGCCAGCCGTTTGCGGCGGCAACAGCCAGTGTCGTTCAGTGGTCCATCCAAGAAAAACCTGAGCCCCCGTACTTTTCTGGCGGCTCAGGGTCAATGGGAGCCCGGAAGCTGCCACACGCAATCCCGTAATTGCCGGTAGAAATCTCTCTCGGAATACTTTGGGTTGAGCCGCGAAATGAGCTTCTATGCTATCGATAACGCAACGCATCTTGGCGTCTTCCAGCATGGATAAATAAAACACCATCTGCCGCCAGGCATAAGCGGTATTTTTGAGCATCACCAAGCTTGAATGGTAGAACTTGATTTCCATCTGCTGCCGCATACATATCCATTGGAAACACTCCTGAGCAAGTGAATCCAAGCGATGATTTAGCAGCGTTTTTAAACCGAGCTCACCAAATAAAAGTGAAAGGTTTTGCGTCGTCAAAATCTGTTGTTGCTCGATTATTCTTCCGTTGGTTGCCGCGTGCCATGCACCCAGGGGTGCATCAGCCCGCTGTGCGCACAGGTTCGCCATTGCGTCGCTGGAATCCGAGCCCCGCTGGAAATAGTTTCTTCTCTTCGATTTTGGCTTATCGGGAAGGATCGCCAACTGGTTCGTGTCGATGTCGTAGTAATGGGCGTAAAGGGTGCCACCTATTACTGAGGCCGCTCGCCTGGCAGCTTCCGCGAATTTGTTCGAGAAGTTTCCCATGAAAATGTCCGCAGCGACCTCCTCCACAAACGGAAGATTCAGCTTCGCTGTGACAGCAAGCGAAGCAAACTCTTGAAGTAGCTTGTTCGGAAGGATTGCCTGAGGGAAAGCAGAGAGGGTCATCGCCGAGGCTTCGATCAAGGCCTGTCTGGCCCCCTCAACTGTGACAGCGTGTGTCTCACGTTCACCTTCGACGGCTGCCATCCAAGGCAACTCACCGATTTTTACTTGGCTCCGTAAATTGAGCAGCAGCAATGAGCGGCGTCGCCGAAAAGCACGGTACGTTGCGACAGACAACGTACGCAGTGTCTTATCGCGAAATCCGACACTGCAAATTTCGGCTGTCATCGCTGGCAGTACTCGCGCCACGGTATCCCCAGATGTGATCAATCCCTTGTCAATCAACTCAGTGATGGTTCCCTTTTGGCAGCGCTCGAGGCGTCGGCGAACTGCGGGAGGAATGGCAACACCTATTACCAGTGAATATGCCTTCGCTTCTTCACTGGTAATGGGTTCCAACAGGGAAGAAAAATCAGAGATGCCTTCCGATCTCGGATAACTGGTCAGACGCTTGGAAACCGCCTTGGCGATCAGATGATGCTCGGGCGCGGCCACCTGATGGAGCTGCATCGCTCGGTTCTGTAGATGATCTTCCGATTCGGGATGACCATGTTTGCACACAAAATCATTGACGATCCGCCGAATACGTCCGACTTGACGCCCTGTGAGCGAAGCTGGATCACGGGAGCAGAGTCTCAGCAAGGTGCACAACTCCCCTACCCGATCCCTGAAAGGTTCAATGTTGAGGGTCTCATTTCTGACGGTGGTATCGAACCGACTATTTAGCGCATTCGCCTGCTCAAGCCAGCCTTCAGGATATTGCCGACAAGGCCAATCATCCTGATATGTTAAGAGGAAGAGCGAAATGGCTGCGTCGTAGAGAGGTAACCGAGTCGTGACTACATGTTTTTGCGCCGCCAGGCGCTGCTGGGCTGGGAGTTTTGAAAGCAGCTTTACAATGTCGCCGACATCGAATATCTGCACTTCCGCCGACGCAATCGGCAGCCCGTCAGAAGCCATCGGAAAGAAACGCAGTTGCTCAAAAAAAGGCGCAATCGACTCTATCAGTCTGCGCGCTTCCTCCGTGCGCTGCTTGCCCAACAGCCAAGCCACAGACAGTAGCGCTGCCTCTTCTGGTACATCGATTCGATACTCACTGGTCTTCAGTTGTTTTTGCAGTGCTTCGATCCCCTCATCCGAAAGGTGCCAGATGTTGAGGTCAAGTCGTTCAAAGCCAGGGCGGATGCCAGGGATTGAGGCGGTAAGTTGTTGCTCGTAGTCGGTCAGTGCTCCACCGGCCAGATACTGTCCAGTGGCAAAACCACCCGTGACTACCTCCAGTGTGACCCATTCAGGCATATCCACGAATGGTGCGCGCGAGCCATAACGCGCAGTGCCCTGCACCATGTGCTCGACTACCCGCTGCCAGCGCTCAATCCGTTCGAGCGTTTTTGCGTCAGTTTCGAGACCCGATGCGGTCAATGCTCGAGACAACTGAAAGGCCGCATAACCGGCGTTAATGCCGACCATTGCATCCGATTCCCTATCGTACCTGGACATGCGCCCTTCTGACCCTGCAATGTAGTGGGTCCGGGGGCTGGATTCGAACCAGCGCCCACCCGGTTAAGAGCCGAGTGTTCTACCGCTGAACTACCCCGGAGCAGAGCGCGCATTGTCTAGCAGCATAGAATGGGTGTAAATATCGAAAACGTTGCCGCTCGTGACGGTTTTGGAGATTACTAACGCCCATCACAAATACCACCGATATTCCCGCGCACTGATCTCCTGCATAAACGCCAAATGATCCTGGCGTTTGTTCTCGCAATACACACCCACAAACTCGGCGCCCAAACCTTCCCGTAGCTGCGGCTGATGCTGCATCGCCCTCACCGCTTCAAACATTTCCGTCGGAAAACCAACCCCGCTGCCGCGATCCTCATTCAACGGTGCGATCGGCTCCTGGCCCGATTCCAGCCCATGTTCCAACCCCACCAAAATTGTCGCCAACACCAGATAGGGATTCGCATCAGCCCCTGCCAGTCGATATTCAATACGCAGGTTCTTCTCATCCGACTCAGGAATGCGCAAACACGCATCACGATCTTCATAACCCCAGCTCGCTTTCGTCGCCGTGTTCACCGTACCGCCCAAACGCCGCATGGCATTCTGGTTCGGTGCGAAGATCGGCATGCTGTGGGGCAACAGTTCCAGGCACCCGGCGATTGCATGGCGCAGCGGTTGTTGCTGATTGGCCGCGAGCAGATTATTGCCGGTCGCGTCATAGAGGCTGACATGCACATGCATGCCGCTGCCCGGATGCTGCAAATACGGCTTGGCCATGAAACTGGCGCGGTAGCCATGCTTGAGGGCGACGCCACGGGTGCTGCGGCAGAACAGAGCGGCCCAGTCGGCGGCGCGTAAACCGTCGTCGAGGTGGCCGAAGTTGATTTCGAACTGGCCGGGGCCCAGTTCAGCAGTGATCACGGTGGCGTCGATGCCTTGAGCGCGAGTGGCTTCGACCATTTCGTCAAGCACCGGCGCGAAGCGAGACAAACGCTCGATGTGCATGTTCGGTTGATCGTCGGCGTCGTCGGTCAGGTCGTCTCGGGGGAACTGCGGTAAGCCGTCACGCAGTTTTTTGTCGAACAGATAGAACTCGAGTTCGAAGGCAACGACGGGGCGAATGCCTTTGCACGCCAGTCGATTGAGCACCTGCGCCAGCACTTCGCGAGGTTCGAATTCGATCGGTTTTTCGGTGCCGTCCGAGGTGATCAGCATCTGGCCCAGTGGCTGGGCTTCCCAGGTTACCGGTTTGAGTGTGCCCGGCACCAATCGGCGCACTGCGTCCGGGTCGCCGTCGTTGAAGCAGTAGTCGCCAATCTTGAACAACCCGCCCTGCACGCCGAGCAATACGCAGTTTTGCGGCAGTTTGAGTGCGCTGCCGGCGGCGACTTTTTCGAGCATGTCTACAGGGTAGCGCTTGCCGTAAAAGTGCCCCGCAATGTCCAGGGAAATCAGGTCGACATAACGCACCTCGGGGTAGCGTTGGCGAAAAGCACGCACTTCAGCCAGCAAGTCAGCGCAGACAGCGTCCATCGTGTTGATCCTTTTATTGTTATCAGGTGTAGACCCACAGCACGCGGGTGAGCTGGTCGGTGAGGTTGCCGTAGCGGCAACGGGTGTGACTGTCGAATTGAAAGCTGTCGCCGGCCACTAAGGTGGCAGGCTCCTCGTCATCGCCCAGCCACAGGGTCAGTTCGCCTTCAAGCACGTAACCGCCCTGCTCCGAGCTGTCGCTCAAGTGCCGGTCGCCGCTGCTCGCGCCGGCTTCCAGATGACTTTCAAGCATCGAGAACGAGGCGCGCATCTGCGGTGAAACCAGAATGTCGGTGATGCCGTTGGCGTAATACAGCGTGCGGCGTTCGTCCGGCCGGGTTACCCACGGCAGTTCCTTGGCTTTGGGCAAACTGTAGAAATAGGTGGTCGGCACGCCAAAGGTTTCGCTGATCGCCGTCAGGTCCGCCACCGTCGGCCGCGACAAGCCGCGCTCGACCTGCGACAGAAATCCCACCGAACGGCCGATCTTGTCGGCCAGTTCCTTCAGGGTCCATTTCTTGTGCTTGCGCAGGTCGTGGATCAGGATCGCCAGCGCGGCGATTTCTTCTTGCTTATTCATGGCTGGAATTCCGGTAAATGACTCATCAGATGCTGTCCCGCAGTCGATACCAGGCCTTGCCGATGGCTTCCAGCGGCGCGGCGAGGTGTTTGCCGCCGGGAAAACTGCCATTGCTCAAGCCTTGATACAACGTCAATTCATCCGTGTGACCGAGAATCGCATCGGACACCGCGCGTGCCGCCGCCAATGTCGGCAACACGCCATGCCCGGAATAACCCTGTAGCCAATAACGATTGCCCGCGCCGCCGACATCCGGTGTGCGATTGATCGTCAGATCGATGTGGCCGCCCCAGGCAAATTCGACCTCGACACCTTTGAGCTGCGGGAACACTCGTTCGAGAAAAGGCCGGGTCGCCGCGGCGATGTCCTTGGGCATACCGCCTAAATAGGTGCAGCCACCGCCGAACAGCAAACGGTTGTCCGGCGTGCGCCGGAAATAGTCGAGGACGAACTGGTTGTCGGTGACACAAACATTACTAGGCAGCAATGCAGTGGCTTGCTCCGCCGTGAGCGGCGCGGTGGCGATTTGGTAGGTGCCCACCGGCAAGATGCGGCTGGCGAGCTTGGGATCGAGTTCATCGAGATAGGCATTGCAGGCGAGCACCAGCACATCCGCGCGCACTGAGCCGCGCTCGGTGATTACCCGAAACCCGGCACCCTCTTTCTGATAACTCAACGCTTTACTTTGCTCATGGATACGGCCGCCGGCCCGTTCGATGGCGGCGGCCAGGCCCAGTGCGAGTTTCAGCGGATTGAGATGTGCGCCCTCCGGGTCATAAAGCCCTGCCTGATAACGCTCGCTGGCCACCCATTGCGGCAGCTCTTCGCGGCTGATGAACTGCAACCCATCGTGGCCCCATTTATGACTGGCCTCGTGTTGCCATTCGGTCAACAGACTGACCCGACGCGGCATCACCGATGTCCATAGATGCCCGGTGCGATAGTCGCAGTCGAAGCCATGGCGGTCGGGCAACTCGCGCAGTTCCCGAGCGGCCCAGCGCATGCCGTCCCACAAGCGCCGTGCCCGTTCATACCCGAGCGCAGCTTCCAGTGGCGGCATATCGCACGACCAGCCAGGAATCGCTTGCCCGCCGTTGCGCCCCGAGGCGGCCCACGCCACTCGACTGGCCTCCAGCAGCGTCACGCGTTTGCCGGCCAACGCCAGGCGCAACGCCGTGTGCAGACCGCTGAACCCGGCACCAATGATCACCACATCGGTGTCATGTTGCCCTTCCAGCACGGGCCGAGTGCTCAGAATATCGGCGCAACTGTGGGCGTAGTAACTGTCGACATGGCGCTGGGATTGCTGAAACATTCGGAGCCTCATGAAATTATGCTTTTATAATTTCATGAAAAACTACAGGACAATTTTCATGTCGGCAACCGGCAAAGCAGTGTTTCAGTCACCAACACAGGGTCAGCGCGTGGTCAGTCACGCAGCCAAGGAAGGTCTTGGCGCTGATAGCGATGCGCACGGAAGATTGCATTGTTTTCCCCCGGCAAATAGCTGCGCGAAGGTGCATCGGGATAGCTGGCGAAGAACGGATTGACGTATTCCCAGACCACTTCACCGGCCTGGTTCACTTCGAACAAGCGGCCGAAGTTGGCCTCGGTCACCAGCGTGTTACCGTTGTGCAAGCGTTGTGCGCCACCCATGAACGGGGTGAAAAAGGCATAGCCCGGAGTGTCGGCGTATTGCCATTCGATGCATTGAGTCACTGGGTTGATTTCGACGATGCGCGAGTGCGGCATGCTGATGTGCGGACGGAAAATGCCGTTGTCGAATACCAGCACGTTGCCGTTTTCCAGTTCACTCGGGCAATGTTGCTGCGCGACCAGATCGTGACCCAGACGCCACAACACTTCACCGCTGCCACGTTGCACGGCGATCACCGAGGAGACACTGCGCAGGCTGAGAATCACCTTGCCGTCGCGCCCCGGCGTCACTGCGTTGGTCATTGGCCAGTGATGACGTTCGAAGCACTCGTGCAGCGGGTAGTCTTCAGGTCGCAGGTGTTCCCAGCTGCGCCACTCCCAAAGCACATTGCCCTGGCGATCGACTTCCTTGACCACATCGGCATAAATCACTCCGCCCGGCGCCTCGCTGCCGGGAATCCCGCCGACTACGCGACGCGCCAGCTCCGCGCTCAACGGCTCGGCGGTGGTGTACAGCAGATTGCCGTTGTCCAGCCATTGCGCGTCGTGGTGATGAAGCAGATCGGTGTGTTCCCAGACCACTTCACCTTCAGGAGTGACTTCGCTGAACGCACCGCCATGCCACACCGACCAGCCCGGAAACAGATCCGGCGAATCAGGGTGATTGCCGTTGTAGCCAAGGTTGCCGTTGCGCAGGATCACTGCGTCGCGGCCGGGGCGTTGCGGCAGTTTCCAGCGATGGACGATCTCGCCGTCAAGGTCGATCAAGTACACGTTGCCATCCGCGGTTTGCGGGGCGAACAAGGTGTAACCGCCGGCGCTGCGGGCATGATCGACAGCGATCAAACCGGTTTTCCGGCGTTTGAGGGTGGTGCGTTCCTGATTGGGCATAGCTTTTCTCCAGGCGTATAAATCCCGGCCGACAGCAAAGCGGCCAGGCGAAGTCGAAGGGGTTGTTAAGGCGTTGGTAGCAAGGTGTTGAAGCGGTCGTCGAATATCTGCTCGACCTGCAACGGGCGCGGGATCAGGCGCTCGGCGGCAAACATGTCCGCCAGCCGCTGTTGCGACGTGATGACCGAGGGCTGGATCGGCACGTAGCGAAGGTCTTGATGCGCGAGCATTTCTTGCACCAGCGCGACCGGTAGACGGGTAGTTTGCGCGAATACATCGGCCCAGTCTGCGGGGTGCGCGGTGGCCCAGGCTTGGGCGCGCGCCAGTCTGGCCAGCAGATCCCCGACCTGCCCCGCTCGCTCGGGGTCTTCCAGTGCGCGCTTGCTGGCGACCGTAAAGTTCAGACCGGTTTCCGGCCAGGCGCTGCCGTCCAGCAGAATCCGCGCTCCTCGGGAAGTGGCCTGACCAACAAACGGATACCACACCGACCAGGCTTCGAGTTTGCCGCTGGCAAAGGCATTCTGCGCATCCACCGGGCTGACGTAGGCAATGTTCACGTCGCGCGGCGTGAGACCTGCCTGATGCAACGCCGCCAACAACAAATAATGGCCGCTGCTGCCTTTGGCCACGGCGATTCGTTGCCCTTTGAGATCCGCCACCGTCCGGGCACTGGAACCGTCAGGCACCAGCAACGCGTTATTGTTTTGCGCGCCACTCGCGACGCCGATGATGCGAATGTCGAAACCGCCAGCCTGAGCGAACACTGGCGGCGCATTGCCTACCACGCCGGCATCGATCGCCCCGGCGCTGAGCGCTTCGAGCATGGTTGTGCCGGCCAGGAACGGGTGCCACGAAAGCGAGTACGCCAGATCCTTGTCCTCTCCCGCCGCATGCAGCAAGGCCTGAGTCAGGCCGCTTTGATCGCCCATCTTCAACGGCTCGCTCGCGGCGGACGCAGGATGGGCGAGCAACAACGCCGCGCAGCACAACAGGGCTTTAAGCCTTGCAGTCAGCGGGTGCTTGGCAGCAGGAGGTTTTAGCGGCATTGTCGTGCTCTCATTTATGCATTGATTTCAGTATGTCGAGGCCTGCCGTGCCGCTCCATGCCAAACACCCCTCCTTTGCTGCCATATCGGACATTCCGCCGCCGCTTCCGCGGACGGTTGTAGTGCTGGCGTTCGATGATCTGTTGCTGCTCAATGCGGCCGGACCACTTGAGGTGTTTGCCGCGATACCACGGGTTTTGGCGGGTTCCTTCAGCGCGAATCCGCCTTATCGCTTGCTGGTCGCCTCGCCGCAGGGTGGTCAGGTCATGTCGATCTCGGGCATCACCGTGACCACCTGTTCGCTTGAGCAGATCGACCAGATGGCACCCGTAATCGATACGCTGATTGTCGCGGGCGGACCGGGGATGGCAGCCCTCGAAGCCGATGAACACGCCTGTGACTGGTTGCGCAAACGCGCCGCGCAGATCCGCCGGCTTTGCTCGATTGGCACCGGCACGTTTGCTCTGGCCGCCGCCGGCCTGCTCGATGGTCGAAGAGTCGTGACTCACTGGAAGTTTGCCGAGGAATTACAGGCGCGCTACCCGGCGGTGTTATGCCAAACCGATACGCTCTATCTGCATGACGACAACCTCTGGACTTGCGGCGGTGCCACGGCAGGAATTGATCTGGCGCTTGGTCTGGTCGAGCAGGACCTCGGCGCCCACGCGGCGTTGGCACTGGCGCGTTACTTCACCGTGTTTCTGTGGCGCAGCGCCGAGCAACCGCAACTCAGTGCTTCGCTTAACGCCCAGTCCAAGTCCTTGCGCACTGATCCGGACGTGCGCATTGCGCGCCTGCATGCGTGGATTGCTGGCAATCTCAACGGTGATTTGCGAGTGGAACGGCTGGCCGAGCAATTCGGCATGAGCCCGCGTCACTTTGCTCGTGCGTATCTTGCCGCTACCGGTGAAACACCCGCGCAAGCCGTGGAGAACTTGCGCCTTGAAGCCGCCAGCCAACTACTGAAAACCACCCGAGAACCGATCAAGCGAATTGCCGAAACTGTCGGTTTTGGTCGTGAGGAACGCATGCGGCGGGTCTTTCAAAAGCGACTGGGCAGCAGTCCCCAGAGTTATCGCAGCCAGACTCAGCCGGTTTCGTCTGCGAGCCAAACCACCGGCCACCCCTCTTCGACGATAAGCATTGCCCTGGAAGGATTGGCCCAGTAGCGCTGCGGGATACGCTCAAACTCCGCTCCAGCCTTTTTCGACTAACGTGAATGGGTGCTTGTGCCTGATTTACTTCCCCTGAATGCTGGAGTCTGACCATGAAAACCATCGTTTCCTGGCTGTCGATTACGCTGTTGGGTCTGGCGCTTGGCGCCTGTGTTGCAGTCGGTGCCTCAAGCGGCGGAGCCGGTGAAATGGAAATTCGCTCGGGGAAAATCGAGCAGATCACCCAGACCCAGATGCAGACCAACCACGACAGCGGTGTCGGCGCGATATTGGGAGGTATCGGCGGGCTCGGGCTCGGCAGTCTGATCGGGCATGGCACCGGCCGCGATGTGGCAATGCTCGCTGGCGCACTCGCCGGTGCAGCAGGCGGCAATTACGCGGAAAAACGCAAATACGATCAGCCCCTCGATGCCCAACAGATCATCGTCAGAACCAACAGCGGTGTATTGGTCTCGGTGACTCAACCGATCAATCCATCGTTGGCAAAAGGCATGAGCGTGTATGTCGAAGGCGCCGGCAGCGAGGCACGGGTAGTCGCGCAGCACTAGATCGGGGGATGGACGAAAGGGATATTGAACGGCAAATCGTTACTGCGCAGACAGATGCATCGACTTGATTGATCAGTAATGGCCACAGGGACCGGCCACGTTGTTTTTTCGTCGGTTTCCAACCCCTGCGAGGGAAAATGCCATGAGCGAACCAAAAACCCCGGTCGGTTTAAATGAAGACATCTGCGTTCATATCTTTACCGCGTCAGCCGCCATGGTGGGCGTATGCATTACGGTTATCGGGATTTTTCAAGTCGTCACGACGTTACGAAAAGAGGGCACGATTGGCGATGACTTGCTCGCAATCAACGCCATCTTTTACTTGATTACCACCCTGCTTTCCTACTGGGCCTTGCGCACCCGACAGTTGAACCGCAATCACTTGTTGGAAAAGGTTATCGACGGTCTTTTCCTGTTCGCCCTGACCTGCACGACATTTATCGCCGGCTTTATCACGTGGGCCATCACCTTTACGACATGACGGGAAAACGTTTCGAGAGTGTCTCAGCCAAATGCGAGATGAAAATCCCGTTCCGAGGCGATTATCAAATGACCAATCTCGCTCATGCTACCGCGGCCCAATTCCTGGCACACGCGTTCGCCCCCGGCCAGCACTGCGCTGGCCGCCCCTCTTCCACGATGGGCATTGCCCTGGAAGGATTGGCCCAGTGGCGCCATGGGATATGCTCAAACTCCGCTCCAGCCTGAGGGCTATTTCAGCTAAACCAAAACGCAGCTTTGCTCAAAGCTCAAACGCGGCCCTTTAGGACGAACTTTCTCTCTGTCGCCATAGCCAAGACTGCAGAGAAAATTGCTTTTCCAGCGACCGTCCGGGAAGAATTCATGATCAAGCCTCGCGCTATCGAAACCGGACATGGGGCCGCAATCCAATCCTAGCGCCCGCGCGGCCAATATCAGGTAAGCGCCCTGCAAGCTGCCGTTACGAAAAGCTATCGTAGCGGCTGCTGCAGGATCATCGCGCAGCATGGCTGCCAGGTCGTACGCAGAGAACAACTGGGGAAGAAACTCAATAAATTGCGTATCGATGGCGATAATCACCGTCACTGGCGCCGCCAGAACTTTCTCGCCATTAGCACCCTTGAGTGCCGGAAGCATACGTTGCTTGCCCTCCTCCGACTGCACAAAGAGAAACCGCGCAGGGTTGCAGTTGTTGGCGGTCGGGCCTTGCCTGAGCACTTCGTAAAGACGCTTGAGCAACCCATCATCAACGGGCTTTTCCAGCCAGCCGTTGTGTGACCGAGCGGTTAAAAACAGTTGATCAATGGCTTGATCGCTAAGCGTTTCGTTCAAGATTTCATCCCTCTTAATGTTCGGGGTCTGTGAATTCAGGCTTGAACATTAAGGTCGGGCTGATTTCTTCGAAAGACGGCAAAATCTGCAGGGTGTTACCTAAAAGGTATACGCGCGCCTGCTGCCGCAGAATCTACAGTTTTTCGTTGTTATCCAGTGCTGCCTGCTCGGCCATGTCGTGCAGAAACTGTGCGGCCGGGGTCAAGGGCAACTCTGTGTGGTAAACCGAGCAAATGGGCGGTGCATCGGGGATGCCCGTCACCATAATTCGGCTCAGCAAATTGGTCGCATTGATAAACCCGAGCCATTGTTCCGGCAACGGCGCAAGCAGATCGGATGAGGAAACGATGCTGGTCACGCTCATGCTCGAGGTGGCCTGCATGACGATATTGGGCGATGGCAGCCCGGCGAGTTTGAAAACGCTGAGCACTTCATCGTCGATGTTTTCCGCAACCGGGGTGGTCAGCCATTCGGCGTCAATCAGCTCTTCCAGCGTGGTTGCATGCTGCAAGGGATGACCGCGCCGGCCGACGATGATTCGGCGGTTAATCATCAACGGTTTGATGCTCATGTTGGTGTGCTGCTGCGGTTTGGTCACGGGGCCGAAATAAAGATCGATCAAACCATCGCGGATATCGGCCTCCAGCATGGGATAGGTGCCTTCAATCACCTTTACGCGGACACCGGGAAAGCGCCGGCGAAAACGATCCAGGGTCAGGGGCAACAATCCCATCAACGCCGCGCCCGAGCAGGCGACAACGATAGAACCTTTATCAACGCCGCGATGTTGATCCAGCTCATCAAGGGTGCGCTGGTACTCGGCCTGTATCGCCTTGGCACGCCGCACGAACAATTCGCCCGCCTTGGTCGGCACCATTCCTAACCTGCCTCGCTCGAACAGGGTTACGCCCAACTCCTCTTCCAGTTCCTTAAGGCTTCGCGACACGACCGGCTGAGCGAGGCCCAGACTCCGTGCGGCGGCGCGCAGGCTGCCGCGTTCAACGACCGCTACGACGTTACGAAAGTGGTGCATTTTCATCGCGTGACAGCCTCCCGAGGCAAAAGAGAAAGGCTGCTGGGGTATATACCTTTCAGGTAACACCCTAAGTGTTTTGCCATCTTTCGACAAGATCAGCCGCGCTCTACAGTTTCCACCGTAGTGCCGGTTCTCGCGACTTTGCTTACCGGGCAGAAGACCACGCAGAACCGGCGCAACCTCAAGACAGAGGTGCTTCTTACAACAACAGTCTGACCCAGATGAGAATGTCGAAAAATGGCCTGTATTTCGAAAGCGCTAATTGTAGGTGGTGGAGTTGCGGGACTGTCGGTGGCGATCGCCTTGTCCCGCCTCGGTGTGCATTGCGAAGTGGTCGAACTCCACGGCAAGCCTGACGGCGCCTCGATGGCCTTGTCCGGTCGTGCGGCCGAAGCCCTGTTTGAACTTGGGGTGTACCAAGAGTGCTGCGACACCGGCAGAACTTTCGCTGCTGATTCGACTGCTGCCTCGCTCTACGCCGCTGACGGGCAACTGCTCCGCGCGGCACCTCGCAGACCAGAATGGCCAGGTTCGAAGGATGGCGTTGCCGTATTCCGTCCAGCGTTTGCGCAGATTCTGGAAAACACCGCGAACTCGCTGTGCAGCATTCGCAAAGGCCTGACGATCACTGCCATCGACGACAGTGGCGATTCAGCGCTGGTGACTTTTTCCGATGGTGAAACTCGCTCATTCGATCTGGTGATCGGAGCTGACGGTATCCACTCTCACACCCGCAAAATGGTTTTCCCCGAGATTGGCGAGCCTGAGTACTCCGGCCAGATCAGCATTCGCTGGATGGTTCCTGGCCCGGCCATCGAGGGCGAAGGCTGGTACACAAGCGATGTCGGCAAAGTAGGCTTCTACCATCTGCCGCATCAAAACCTGACGTATGTCCCTGCCGTGCTGACGATTCCCGAGCGCACATGGCTGAGCGACGCCGATGTGCTCGGGCTCTTTACACGCTTGCTGGATTCGATTTCAGCGGCACCGATCAAGCACCTTCAAGAGCGTCTCAAGTCAGACTCCGCACTGATCGGGCGCCCGTTCGACTGGATTCTCGTCCCGGATCAATGGCATCGCGGTCGCACCCTGTTGATCGGTGACGCCGCCCACGCAACCACCGCGCATTTGGGTATGGGCGCCGGCATGGCGCTCGAAGACGCAGTAGTGCTGGGCCAGTGCATTGCAACCGCCACCTCATTGCCAGAAGCACTCGATGCGTTCATGCAACGCCGTTTCGAACGGGTAAAAACCGTCGTCGACAGCAGCGTCAAGCTCTCGCAACTGGAACAACGGAAAGCGCCGCCCACCGAAAACGGCGCGGTGATGATGGCTGCCTTGACGGCCATTTCGCAACCTTACTGAGTAACCCCGCACAACCTGAGAAAGCGTCTTTCTCAACTCATTTTCCACCCGACCGGAAGCGTTTTTTCCATGACCAACAAGAACAAGGCAAACGCGCAGGACATCACCGAGATCAGCCAGTTGCTGTTGAACTGGGGGTTCTTTCGCGACCATAAAATGTGGGACGAATTGCGCTCGACGTTCGTCGATGACGGGACCATCCATCTAACCTGGTACATCGGTTCGATTCAGGGCTTTGTCGAAGGCTCGAAAGGCATGTCGAAGAGCCCGGTGAAAACCATGCACGTGATGAAACCTTCGATCATCGACGTCAGCGCTGACCGTGCCATCGCGATCACGCCGGCATCGATCATGGCCCGCTCGGAAGTCGCCAGCCCCGGTCTGGATCTGACGTCAGAGGCGCTGTTCTACGACTTCATCGTCAAGGACAACGGCAACTGGAAGATCTCCCGCCGCTACTGCATCTATCAGAAAGACCGCCTCGACAGCATCGAGCCATCGCTGGTGTTCTGGTTCAAAAGCCTGTGGATGGACACCAGCCAGTTCGACCCGGCATACAAATACCTGGGCTTCATGCTGAACAAAACCGGTTTCGCCGTTCAGCCCGGGCAATACGTCGACAACACCGAAGCGACCCATCAACTGTATGCCGAAGGCAAAGCCTGGCTTGCTGAGGCAAGGGCATTGCAACCCGCTTGATGCTGCACCCGCTAGCCGGCAATGACGCTGTTCGACACCAACAACAATAAACAGCCAGCCTTTCAGGCGTCCGGCATCGCCGAATCTGAAAGGCCCAGGCTCAACAGGAAGCGTGCGATGACAATCATAACCAAGGGGGCCGGTCTACTGCCCTCGATTGACGAAATGCCCATGAGCCGCGCCCAGATTCTGGTGCTGTGCCTATCCGTATTGCTGGCTGCACTCGACGGTTACGACGTATTGGCGACCGCGTTCACCGCGCCGGCGTTGAGCGTGGCCTGGAACATCGATAAAGCCACGCTGGGGATGCTGCTTTCCAGCGGCCTGGTCGGCATGGCAATCGGTGCTTTGGCGCTGTCGCCGCTGGCAGATGTATGGGGGCGTCGACCATTGGTGTTTGGTGGTCTCGCACTGATGATCGGCGGCTCACTGCTCTCGGCTTTTTGCGAAAATATTCAGACCCTGGCGGCGTGCCGGGTAATCACCGGAATGGGCATCGGCGTGATGGTGCCCCTGACGATGTCGATTTCCGCAGAGTTCTGTAACAGCCGTCGTCGGGCCTTCGCTGTCGCGATCACAACGGTCGGTTTTACTTTCGGCTCGATTCTGGGCGGCTTGATCGCGGCACCGCTGCTGACGCACTTTGGCTGGCACGCGGTGTACATCTCCGGCGCTGTCGCCGGCGCAATCGTGGTGCCGATTGTCATTTGGGTTTTGCCTGAATCCCCAGCGTATCTGCTCACCCGTCGTCCAGCCAACGCGCTGGCTCGCATCAACCGTGTGCTTGCGCATCTAAAGCACCCTCCGCTGAGCGAACTGCCTGAGAAACGAGAATCGCAACGGCCTTCCTACAAAGCGTTGTTTGGCCCGGAAATCATTGGTGTCACCGTGCGTCTGACGCTGATTTTCATGCTCGCGTCGACGACGATGTATTTCTTGCTCAACTGGATGCCTCAGTTCATCGCTGATGCCGGTTTTCCTCCGGCCACAGGCAGCCGTGTTTCGGCTGTCAGTCATGCCCTTGGGATGATCGGTGCGGTCGTACTCGGCGCGCTGGCAACTCGCGTAGGCGCCGGTCGGGTGGCTTCTTTCGGGATGATTGGCTTCGGTATCTTCGTCGGCGTGTTTGGCTTCACCCCGCCGGTGCTGACGACGTTGATTCTGGTGGCCGCCCTCGCCGGCTTCTGCATCTCCGGCGCTACCGGAGTGTTTTACGCGACCATGGCTTCGGCCTTCCCTCCCCACACCCGTGTGACTGGCATCGGCTTCATTCTTGGCGTCGGCCGCGTGTCCAGCGTTGTCGGTCCTGCGCTGGCTGGCTGGATGTTCGCTTCTGGGTTTTCTCGTGGCCAAGTGTCGCTGTTCTTCGCGGCTGCGCCGATTCTTGCCGGTTTGATCCTGCTGTCCATGCCCAAGTCAAAAGACAACGCAGCGCAGCCCGCCGTGGCACATCCGCGCGCGTGATGATGAACCCAATACCGAACAATTCAACACATCAAAATTCAATGCGTAGGAATCAACATGAAACTTGCTTCGTATCTCGTAGAAGGTCGTGAACGTTTTGGTCTGGTACGTGCCGATGGCATCGTCGATCTCAGCTCGCGACTTCCGGAAGTGGCTAGCCTGAAAGCGCTGTTAGAACATGGGCTGGCCTGCCTCGACAACCTTACCCTGCCGAGTCAGGTCGACTACACATTGAGTCAGGTCAGTCTGCTGCCGGTGATCACCAACCCGGGCGCAATTTTCTGCATGGGCATGAACACTCACTCGCATTGTGCGGAAGTAGCGCAGTTCAGTGGGCATGAGCATGTGCCGCCAAAGCCGTACGTATTCACTCGAACCGCCCGTTCGCACGTCGGCCATGCCACACCGATGGAAAAGCCTAACAACAGCCCGCTGTACGACTTCGAAGGCGAAATCGCAATTATCATCGGCAAACTTGGCCGGCACATCAGTGAGGCCGACGCCCTCAGTCATGTCGCCGGTTACGCCTGCTACAACGACGGTTCGTTGCGTGATTATCAATGCCACTCGCCAATGTTCACCGCAGGTAAAAACTTTCCTAAATCCGGTGCGTTCGGCCCGTGGATGGTCACTGCCGATGAAATCACCGACCCGACGACGTTGACGCTTACTACGCGCTTGAACGGCAACGTGGTGCAGGAAATGCCCTACGCGGACCTGATCTACAGCTTCCCGCAGATCATCAGCTACATTTCCGAATTTACCGAGCTGCAACCGGGTGATGTCATCGTTACCGGTTCTGCCGCAGGCGTGGGTTTGTTCCGTAAACCACAACTGTGGATGCAGGAAGGCGACGTCTGCGAAGTGGAAATAGCCGGTGTCGGCGTACTGCGTAACTCGATCATTGGCAGCCAGGGCATCAACCGCGCGCCGGTGAGCAAAACCGATCCGGTGGCAGCCTTCAAAGAAGCGCTGGAAATCTACAAAAGCCATTAAGCCAACAGGTCTGCACGAGGACAGTGGCGGTAATTTTATGTGGCGGAGTGAGTACGATGTTTCGTAAAACAGCAGTAGGCGTAGTTGTTGTAGTAGCCGTCCTGGCTGGTGTGGCCTTTTTCATGCCGAGGCCCTCTCCGCCCGTTCTTGCCAAGTTACTGACCATGTATGCGGCGGTAGCGCCCATCACGGTTCATCCCGTCAGTGAGGGCATTTATTACGTCAGCGGTGGCATGGCCAATAGCGGGATTATCGTGGCGAACTCGAGTGTCATCCTCGTCGATGCGCAGATGTTCGCTCCAGCAGCGAAGAAAGTCCTGAAGGCCATTGCGCAAATCACGCCCAAACCCGTGAGCACCATCATCCTCACCCACAGCGATCCAGACCACGTCAACGGCTTGCCGGCTTATCCGCGTGGCCTGGAGATCATCGCGCAGGAAAACACCGGGCCGGAAATGCAGGAAGCCCTGCAAAACCCGTTGATGAATACAACGACCACGCCGGCAGAGTTAAAGGACTACTTGCCCACAAAAACCGTTAAAGACAGCGAGACCATTGTCGTCGACGGCGTGACGCTGCAACTGATGCACTTGGCTCCCGCGCATACTGACAGTGATTTGATCATCTACCTGCCGGCGCAAGATGTTGTATTCACCGGCGATATCCTCGCCCCGGATTTCAGCCAATACCCTGGCATCCACCTCAACAAGCACGGTTCATCCCTCGGCTGGATCAAAACCATGCAAGCGCTGATTGCACTGAATGCGCAGGTTTATGTGTCGGGCCATGGTCAGCCGCTCAAGCGCGCGGATCTGCAAGAGCGCCTGCAAATCGCGATGTCGCGTCGAGCCGAGATCGAACAACTGGTGGCGCAACATAAAACCCTCGATGAAGTGAAAGCGGCGCTCAACGATCCGCCGCCAAGAGGACTGGCGAAAATGTTCCCGACGTTCACTGAAACGACGTACCAGGAATTGACGCAGCAATAAATCCCTACCTCGTCGCAGCCCCCCTCCGAAAACCCGAAACGCTCGCTATCGATTGGTTCGGGCCGCCTCACGGCTCAGCAACATCCAATAAAAATAATCGAACTCTGTAATGGCGGAACTTCACATGCAATTTCAACATTTCGATTTGAATCTCCTGCGCTCCCTCGATGCTTTTCTTACCGAACGCAACGTCACCCGGGCGGCCGAAAGGCTCTTCGTCACGCAGCAAGCGATGAGTGCTTCACTGCGCCGCTTGCGCGAACATTTCGATGATGAACTTTTGGTGCGTGTCGGTCGCAATTTCGAACTGACACCTCTGGCAACAGCGTTGATGGAACCGGTGAAAACCTCGTTATCGAGCATTCAAACGGCACTGCAAGTTCGACCGAAGTTCGACCCGAAAACCGAGCAACGACACTTCAAAGTGGCAATGACGGATTACGCGGCAATGGTGCTGATGCCGAGCGTGCTGCGTCTGCTGCTGCAATCCGCACCGCATACAGTGATCCATGTTGAGCGTCTGGATGCCGACAGTTACAACCGTCTGGAGCGTGGCGATCTGGACTTTTGCGTGGGTCTGATCGACTGGGACAACCACAAGGTCTACAAACCCAGCGAACACTTTCGGATCGAAGGCTTGTTCCGTGATGACTTTGTCTGTGTAGTCGACCCTGCGCATTTCGACGCGACCAATGACATCACGCTGGAACAGTACATTGGTGCGCCGCATGGCCAGGTGTCGTTTGGCAGCGATTGGCGCACTTTGATTGATCGCGGCTGGCTGCGTGCCGGCATCGAACCGCGCATCGTCACCAAGGCGCCAAGCTTTTCCAGCCTGATCATGATGCTGCCTGGCACACCGCTGGTTGCGACTATTCATCGCCGAATGGCACAAGCTATGGCCCACGCGCTGAATCTGAAAATCATGGAGTGCCCGATTGAAATCAGACCGCTGGAAGAGTCGCTGGTGTGGCTGGACCGCAATGACTCTGATCCCGGACATAGTTTTATCCGGGACCTGTTCAAGGATGCGGGTCGGAAAATCTGATATTCCAGCCAATGAAAAAGCCGTCTTTCGACGGCTTTTTTTGCGACTGTAATACGGCTTAGAAGTTGAACAACAATCCCAACTTGAACGTCAGCGCGTGGTTGATATCGGCAGTAAACGAAGGATCTTTGGTGTACCCCACGGCTGAAGACAGATAGACGCCGCGGGTAACGTGCATCGCATATGCCGCCGTAGCACTCAATTGCGTAGAGGCAGTGTCGATTTTGCGGGCGGCCAACGTATCCTGGGCTTCCTGACTGAACACGTTTTTGCCTACGACAAAGGAAACCTTGTCCAAAGGACGCGACTTGAACGGGCCATAGTAGTACATGCGCGCCTCATAGTTCTGGGTGTACAGGTTGACATCGGAAGGCGCGTACATCGCCGATGCACCTACATAGAGACCATGAACCGGAATGCTCTTGTCGGGCTGAGTGACTTGGTAGTCCGCCAATGCCCAGTAGGCTTTGTTGGACTCTTCGCCACCTTCAAAGGCTTTATATTTGGTCGGGTTCGAGACACCGCCCGCACGAACCCACAGCCGGTTACCGCCTGGTGTAGGTTTGCGATCTATACCCACTTCACTGACGTAAAGAACTTTGGCGTCTTCCATCGAAGCATCCAGACCGATGCCGTTGTTCTCGACTTCATACACCCGCCCATTCGGCGAAACGCTGCGCTGCACGCCACCGCGCGCATAGAAACCATCCTCGCCCTTATAGGCCAGGTTGACCATCGGCGGCGTGGTTACCGGATCACTCAAACCGGCCTCTACCGGGATCACCGAACCGAGGGTATTGGTCAGCGTCGCGTCACCACCGGTGAATAAACCGACATAGGTATACAAGTTCGGCTCGAAACCTGCTTTCAACTCAACTTTCTTGTCGAGAAAAGTTTGAAAGTAACTCAGGCAGGCGACCGCCGTATTGTTCGGTGGGTTACCCGCAACAGAAGAGTTGGTCGAGTTTACGCACGCCATGATCTTGGAGTTCGGCAGCCCCAAGTCGTCCAGACCATAAACAAAGTCAATAAAGTAGGTGCCGGCCATTAAATCGCCGCCCTGCCCGACATAACTGTCTTTGGGTTTATTGTTGTTCTGATTAAAGTCAGTGATGCCGTTAATCACAATACGTGGCTCGATGCCGATATTGTGTTTAGCCAACTCACTGCGCCAGCTACCGCTGTCCGCCAGGATAGAGTCCTGTAACGGCGGGAACCGGGTCGTCAAGCCTTGGGCTTGCCATGTCAGTGAGTTGATTTTCGCCCACTCGGCATCACTGGTTTGTCCATCTGCTGCCAGGCCCAGACCCGCATAGCACGTCAAGGCTGCACCGGCCGCGCAGCAATACGCCAAATTCTTCATACAACTCCCCTATTATTTTTGTGATAAGGATGTCTTCAAAGACAAACATTATTTTTTTGGATGTATTAATCAGAACTTGAAGCCATCCATGGGCCTCTGTCACTAAAACGGGAACTTCGCGTCCATATAACGAGCGCTTATCGAATAGTCTCGTTTCAGCCGGGACTTGGGAAATCACATGTGCTTGTTGATGGCATCAGCCTTACTTGTGACTGACCGGTGCTGGAATTATGGCGAATGAATAATGTGTGGTGAGAGAGCTTGCTCTCACACCACAGCTCGGCTTCACGGGATTAGAGAACGTTGCTCAGATCGAGCTGAACGATGCGCGCAGCTTCTTCGTGGCTCACACCCAGGCCTCGAAGCACGTATTGCACTGCGCTTTCAACGGCAGACACAGGACGAGTCCCGGTCAAAACCTGACGTAGTAGAAACAGCATGCCGCCAATAATGCAGTCCACTGTGGCATCGACATCCACAACGTCAAAGTCGTTGGATTCATTGCCGATCCTGATGTCACGCGCCAAGGGTTTACCCATGATCGCCAGCATGTCGTTGATGCTGTAAATCGAGTACACCAGAAACCAGCCCCAGATCGGGTCGCAAATTCCACGGTGTACGCAAAGACGGAAATTGGTGCCGACGATCTCGGCGATGCCGGTGGTCGGAGTGACAGCAGCTTCAAACGCTTCGACCAGCAACTGCGCGTCGTCGATAAACACCGCGCGGGCAATTTCTTCCTTGCTGGAGAAGTAGTTGTAGAACGAACCGAAGGACAGCTCGGCCTCTTCGGTGATGTCGTTGATCGTCGTTGCTTCGATGCCCTTGCCGGCCATGACGGTGCGCGCCGCACGCAAGAGTTTGTTGCGCGTGCGCAGTCGGGCTTTCTCATTGATGCGCGGCTTTTTGACTTCCGTCGTCGGCACAGCATCATCAGCGACTTTTTCTGGCGAGGGGGCAGCGGTTTTTGAGCGCTTTGGCGATCGCGGTGAAGGCGCTGCTATTTCATTCATTGGGGTGACCGAGAGGTGACTTTTTCAATGGGGCCAAGCATACCCGATTCAACTGTCACCAGACAGAAACCGGGCTTTAGAGCCCCGCCGCTGCGGCTGACGGGGTTTGTGACAGGCAATGACCCAGCGTTAAAACGCGACGTTGTCACGCCCTTTCAAGCCCATGATCTCACGCGCCTCATCCGGGGTAGCCACGCTGAAGCCCAGCGATTCGATCACCGATTTTATCGCTGCAACCTGCTCGGCATTGCTTTGCGCCAGTCGGCCTTTAGCGGCCCAGAGGTTGTCTTCGAGGCCCACACGTACGTGCCCGCCCATCAACAGAGACTGCGTGACAATGCGCGTTTGATGAGCGCCCGCGCCCAACACCGACCAGTTGTAAGTGTCACCAAACAGGCGGTCAGCGGTGCGCTTCATGTGCATGACATCTTCCGGGTGCGCACCGATGCCGCCACGGATACCGAACACCGACTGAATGAACAGCGGGTCTTTGACCAATTGGCGGTCACGAAAATGCGCTGCCGTGTAGAGGTGGCCGATGTCGTAGCATTCGATTTCGAAGCGCGTGTCGTTCTGCGCGCAGGTGCCGAGAATGTGCGCAATGTCCTTGAAGGTGTTGCGGAAGATGCGCTCGTCGCTGGCCTCCAGGAACGGCTGTTCCCAGTCATGTTTGAACTCTTTGAAGCGCTGCAGCAGTTCATAGGTGCCGAAGTTCATCGAGCCCATGTTCAACGAAGCGACTTCGGGCTTGAAACGCATGACCGGTTGCAGCCGTTCTTCGATGGTCATGGCCGGCGAGCCACCGGTCGTGAGGTTGATCACGACGTCGGACTCTTGTTTGATCTGTGGCAGAAACTGCTCGAAGAGATTCGGATCCTGGCTCGGAATTCCGGTCTCTGGGTCACGGGCATGCAGGTGGACAACCGATGCGCCCGCCTCTGCCGCTTCAATCGAGGCGCGGGCAATTTGATCGGGCGTAATCGGCAGGAACGGCGACATCGACGGCGTGTGAACAGAGCCAGTGATGGCGCAGGTGATGATAATTTTCGACGCTTTGGCAGCCATGGGGATTTCCTTGTAGGTTTTTTTGGAGAGGTCAGCGGGTCAGGCGAGGAATTCAGGCGACAGCGGCGGTGCCCATTGCGAGAGACCATCGAGGCTCAGCGGCTCATGGGTGACCGGGGTCGTGTCGTTGACCAGATCGCCGTCCGTCCAGTGCTCAATCTTGTTGCCGGCCGGATCCAGCCAGTAATCGAAGATCTGGCTGCCCTGCACATGCCGGCCAATGCCCCAAGAGTGGTTGTATTGTTTTTGCGTGAGGAACTGGCTGCCGCAAGCCACATCATCCCAATCCAGCACTTCGAATGCGCAGTGGTCGAACGCCGGTTCTTCGGCGCCCATGTTGATCAACGCAACGGTGTGGTGGTCGGTGAACTCGTCCCCCAGACCGCAATGCATAAAGGTTGCGACGGTGTTTTCCGGGGCTTCGGCGAAGTAGCTGTCGGACACACGGAAGCCCAACAGGTCCTGATAGAAACTGAACATCGCCGCGAAATTGACCGTCTTCAACACCACATGGCCAAGGCGCATGACGTGCGAAGGCTGGATGTCGATGCGATTGGTTTTGCCGAGGCGCGGGCGTTGTTCAGCGTTGTTCAGTAACAGCGGCGGCCGTGCAGTCTGTGGCGCAATCACGTCGCCGGCGTGGAGCAAGTCCACGCGCAGGCCATCTGGGTCTTGTAGTGTCAGTACCCAGCCAGTGCCGAGTTCAGTGTTTTCACAGATGTCGCTGTTGAAGTGAGTGGCAACGCGTTTCAAATCATCAAAACTGGCGATTTGAAAACCTATGCCCAGCGCTTTTTTCGGGCCGCGTTGTGCGATGTAGGCCGGGTAACCACCCTTATAAGTTGCCATCTGCAAAGTGTCGGCAGTTCGAACGTGCGGCAGCAGTCCGAAATCGCGCAAAAACTGTTCTTGAGCGTCGAGATCTTCGACCTGGTAGCGAACATAGGCAATATCACGTACAGCAATCATGGCGTGCTCCTTTTGTAATTGTTGAGATGGAGTTGTCAGCTAGCCGAGATCGAACCAGCAGGTCGCAGGGTCGAGAGCATGGAGTTGCTTGTAAGAGCCGGAATAGAAGAGCAACGGACGACCGTCCGACTCTTCCACGGCTTGTACATCGGCGGTATAGATCAGGTGATCGCCACCCTCGTGAACCGCGTTGGCGCGCACCGCGAGTTGCACCAAAGCACCGGCCAATACCGGGGCGTCGCCCAGTTGGCGATAGTCCACCGGCAGATCCGCCACAGGCCGACCGCCGAAGTGACTGCTCAGCGCTTCGTGTTCTTCCCGCAGAAAGCTGATGCCAAAAGCCTCGCCGGGTTTGATCGCGCCAGCGAATCGCGCCTGATTGCGCACAGCGATCAAAACCATCGGCGGATCGACCGACAGAGACATAAAGGCGTTGGCCGTCATGCCGCTGAATTGCCCTTCGTGGATGAAGGTGATCACGGTCACGCCGGTGGCGAATTTGCCCATCACGCGGCGAAAAACCCGCGCGTCTATTGCTTTGGCTTGCATGGTCGTCTCCCGGTGAATACGCAGCGTTGCGCGCTTAGATAAACGGCGTGCCGGCGGTATTGCCGCAAAGAAGCCGGCCGTAGGTTTCGAAATTCAGAGAGGGGTTGACGATGCCGTGCAAAGAGGCCACCCGCGCGTCTTGCCAGATTTTGGTCATCGGGTTATTGGCCGAGGCCAACGAGCCACCCGAGGCCGACGCGAGCATGTCGACGGCTTGCCAGATCAGGGTTTCGGCGTAGCCAACATCGCGGCGTACCTTGGCGCGTTCGAGGTAATCCATGTAGACGCCCGATGCGGCGCTGGCATCAATGGTGTCGGCGTGGCGCTCAAGAATGACCCGCGCCGCGTCGATTTTCGCCGAGGCTTCGCCGACCACCAGATGGGTGACGGGCGCGTCGGCCTGCTTGCTGTACCAGGAATACTGGATGCCGCGACGTGGCAGCGTTTCGAGGAATGTTTCCAGTGCCGCGACGCCGAGGCCCAATGCAGGGAAGGCCAGAATGATCGCCAGCATCGGCATGCACGCCGCGCGATACGCCGACTCGCCTTCCAGATGCGTCGACTGGTAATTGCCTTCGATGGCCTGGCTGACCGACGCAATGCGCGAGTCCGGCACAAACACATTGCTGACTGACACGCTGGAACTGCCGCTGCCACTGATACCAATGACGTTCCAGTCATTGAGGATCTGCACTTGCTCGATCGGAATCAGCGCCGCGCCTTGGTCCAGCACTTTACCGTGCTCATCGACCAAGGGAATACCGAGCATGTCCCACGTCGCGTGGTAGACGCCGGAATTGAAGCCCCACACGCCCTCTTCGATCAGATAACCGCCCTCGACTTTGCGTACGACGGCTTTACGTGGCGATAGAACACCGACAACCCGAGCCGGTTTGGCGCCGCAGAACACCTCTTTTGCGGCCTCCTCGCCAAAGAACGACGCGGCACACCAGTTGGTAATGTTGGTCAGCGCGGTGACCCACGCCACCGATGCGTCACCACGACCGATTTCAGCGACCACATCGAGAAACGTCCGCACCGAAACCTGACTGCCGCCGTAACGACGCGGAATGGTCATGCCCAGCAATCCACCTGCATCCAAGTCAGCGAGCGTTAGTTCCGGCAGGCGTCCGAGACCGGCAGTTTCTTTGCTGCGTTCTTTCAGTGCAGGTACCAGCGAGCGCGCATGAGCCAACAGGCTAGCGCTATTTCCAAAGGTGTCGGAGGCATTACCGGGTAGGTCGCTGCGTTGGAGCGAAGTCATGTTCTCACCTGTTTTTATCTTGTTTTGGGGTTCGCCACGTCCAGCGAAGAAGCGCCGTCAACGTGTTATTGATATCCTCTACAAAAATGAGACAGTATTCAATTGTTTTCTTTTGCAGCATTTTCAACGCCCGAATCACTACATTTCAAAACGCTGTAAAGCACGTTATCCAACCGTTCATGGCCGCCTTCAGCCATGACCAATAACAAAAGAGGTTGTGCAATGCCCCAATTCAACGCCCCGCTCACCGATATGCGTTTTTTGCTTCATGAGGTTTTCTCGGCGCCTGCGATATGGGCTCGCTTGCCTGCACTGGCGCAGCAGATCGACGCCGCTACCGCTGATGCAATTCTCGAAGAGGCCGCAAAAGTGACCGGCGGCCTGATCGCCCCGCTCAATCGCAGCGGCGATGAAGAAGGCGCGCAATGGCGCGAAGGCAAGGTGCAAACACCTGCTGGATTCAAAGAGGCCTACGCAACTTATGCCGAAGGTGGCTGGGTCGGGCTTAGCGGTAATCCAGCGTTCGGCGGCATGGGCATGCCAAAAATGCTCGCGGTGTGTTTCGAGGAGATGCTTTACGGCGCCAATTGCAGTTTCGCGCTCTATTCAGCGTTGAGCTCCGGCGCCTGCCTGGCGATCGATGCGCATGCCAGCGAAGAACTGAAAAACCAATACCTGCCGCCGATGTACGAGGGGCGCTGGGCCGGTTCGATGTGCCTGACCGAAGCGCACGCCGGTACAGACTTAGGGCTGATCCGCACGACTGCGCAGGTGCAAGCGGACGGCAGTTATCGCATCAGCGGCAGCAAGATTTTCATCACCGGTGGTGAGCAGGACCTGACTGAAAACATCGTTCATCTGGTACTGGCCAAAGTGCCGGGCGCGCCGTCAGGGGCAAAAGGGATCTCTCTGTTTTTGGTGCCCAAGCGGCTGGTCAACGATGACGGATCGCTAGGGGACCACAATGCCGTCAGCTGTGGCTCCATCGAGCACAAGATGGGAATCAAGGCGTCTGCAACGTGCGTGATGAACTTTGACGGTGCCGGTGGCTGGTTGATTGGCGAGGAAAACAAAGGTCTCGCCGCCATGTTCACCATGATGAATTACGAGCGATTATCCATTGGCATTCAGGGCCTCGGTTGCGCAGAAGCCTCGTACCAGAATGCCCGCGCCTATGCGCTTGATCGGCTGCAAAGTCGCGCACCCAGCGGACCAGTCGCGGCGGACAAGGCTGCCGATCCGATCATCGTTCACCCGGACGTGCGTCGAATGTTGCTCAGCATGAAAGCCATGACCGAGGGTGGACGCGCGTTTGCCTGCTACGTCGGTCAGCAACTTGATCTAGCGAAATTTGCCGAGGAAACCGAAGAACAACAACGCGCCGCTGCGCTGGTAGCCCTGCTGACACCCGTGGCCAAAGCGTTTTTTACCGACAGCGGATTAGAGAGCTGCGTGACCGGTCAGCAGGTATTTGGCGGCCACGGCTACATTCGCGAATGGGGGCAGGAGCAGCTGGTTCGAGACGTGCGCATCGCGCAGATTTACGAGGGTACCAATGGCATCCAGGCGCTGGATCTGTTGGGGCGCAAAGTCGTTGGCAACGGTGGCGTCAGCCTGCGCCTGTTCACTGATGAGATTGCACAGTTCACCCAGCAAAAAGACGGCCCATACCGCATCGAACTGGCCGCCGCCGCCGAACGGCTGAATAACCTCAGCCACTGGTTACTGGACAAAGCCAGCTTCGACGACAATCTGGTCGGCAGTGCTTGCGTGGAATATCTGCAAGTCTTTGGCTACGTGGCATACGCGTACATGTGGTCGCGTATGACCCAGGCGGCGCAGAGCAATCCCGACTGCAGCGCGGCGTTCTATCAAGCGAAACTGGCGACGGCGGAGTTCTTCTTCACACGCCTGCTGCCACGGATTGATAGCCTGGAACAGTGCATCCGTGCGGGTAGTGGCGCGTTGTTCAGGATGCCGGCGGAGCAGTTTTAAGCGTTTGAGCCAAGGCGTTACCTCGGTAGCGGATCACGTTGCGTTGGTGATCACGCTACTGCGGAACGTCTGAGAGCATTTTTCCCAACAGGCTCTCGAGGCACTTCAGCTCCTCAGTCGAGAGGCACTCCGTGAATTCATTCATCGCGGCGGCCTCCATCGGCGGGAACATTGATCTCAATGTTTCGCCTTTATCGGTCAACATCAGACGCACCTGACGTCGATCCTGCCCGTCCTGACTACGCGCGATGAGTCCTTTACGCTCTAGACGATCGAGCATTCGCGTCATCGAAGCACTGTGGATGGACAGGTGCCGGCATAGCGCGACCGCCGTGTCATCGCCGCGCCCCACAATCCTCAGCACTTTGAGTTGCGCGGCGGTGATGCCCAGCGGCATCAGGTGTCGATCCAGCAACCGATCTTTCAGCGTGGCCGTCAGCCCAAGCAATATTCCGAGGTGGACGGTTTTGAAGCTGGCGGCAGAAAATTTGGCCATATGTTCCCTCCTCTTCCAATGCATGGGCCGATCGTTGTGGCGCTTCCCGCCGTACTTAATCGATCAGATTTCGGGTACCAAAATCTTCTGAATGGCTGGACCGATAATCCTCACCAGTTCTTCATGTTCTACGGCCACCATCATCGGCACACCGATGATGCGTCGGCTGACCACCATGCCGACCAGCAACGACGCCGCGAGACCGGATCGCAGCTTTGCTTCAGGCTCCAGATGCTCGTGAGTACCACCGAGCAATCGCGATTGAATGAAAGCGCGTAGCTGATCGCGTGCCTGATCATTGACGAAGGCACCACGCAGCGTGGCCATCAACGGTTCCGACTCTTCCGGGATGCCCTCCCACGCGGTGAGAAACGCGCGTACTACTCGCTCGCCCAAGTGTTCGTCCGGGCCTTCATAGAGCGCGTCGAACCGCTCCAGAGCAGAAGCCGGGATTGCCATAACCGCCGCGAAGAGTTCGTCCTTGGAGCGGAAAAACTGCATCACTTGAGCCACATCGACCCCTGCGTCAGCCGCGATCAGACGGATAGTCGTGGCGGCAAAACCGTCGCTGGCGAAACGCGCACGTGCCGCTTCGAGCACCAGATGCCGCGTGCTGTTGGGGCCTGGTCGACGCCCACGACGCGGCGCAGGAGTGGTTTCTTTCTTCATAGTCATATCCAAATTATTACGAAACATCGTCCATATCAACGAGTGTTGAATTAATTTCTCGTCCGCCGTACCTTACTGGAATCGATCCCATAATCAAGAACAATAAGGAATCCAGCATGAGTCTGTCTCCTGCACCTGCGTTGAGCCCCGTGTTGACAGGTATTTTTGCCGGCCCTATCGTCGGACTCAAATACCAGACACCCACGCTATCCGGCGTGACCTCGGAGAATGGCGAATTTCACTACCGCGCCGGCGAGGCCATCAGCTTCCGGGTCGGCGGGATCGTGTTGGGCGCCATACCGGCCGCACCACGCCTGAATCTCGCGCAACTGGCCAATCGTGTCGACGGCAAGATCGACAAATTGCTCGATCCTTCGGTCACCAACCTCGCTCGTTTCGTGCATACCCTGGATCAGCAAGGCAGCATCGAGTCAGGCGTAAAAATTGCGCCGGTTGTGCATGAGCTGATTTGCGCCACACCGATCAATTTCAGTCCACCGGTGATGCCGATGGGCCAAGGCGGCGTGGTCGATTTTGCCAACGATCCGACGCTGCTGCAGATTCTCGAAACACTCAACGCCACGCCCGGTGTGTTCACCGACAAAACACCGCGCACACTGTGCGATGCAGCCACCAGCCGTAACGAATTACGCCGCAATATTCGCGGCATCATCAAGATGACCGATGTGCGCATTCCGTTGCGCGACGGCTCGTACGTTTGCGCCGACGTCTTCCGTCCTGCCGAGCCAGGCGAATACCCGATCGTCATGAGCAAGGGCTTTTACGGCAAGAGCTTTTACCACGACTGTATATGTAACGAGGCCGACGTCCTGCGCAAGGAACAAATGGAGGATCGTTATTTCTCCGGCAACCCGGACGGCGCCCAATACGAAAACCACGAAACCGTCGACACCTCGGTGTGGGTGCCGGAAGGCTATGTGTGCATCCGCGTCGACGCGCGTGGTGTGTGCAAAAGCCCAGGACTGCAAGCACCCTTCAGCGTTCAGGAAGCCGAAGATTATTACGACGCCATCGAATGGGCAGGCACTCAGCATTGGTCCAACGGCAACGTCGGGTTGTGGGGCATGTCGTACTTGGCGATGGCCCAGCACAGTGTCGCCAGCCTTCAACCTTCGCACCTCAAGGCCATGATCGCGCAAGGCACCGACGCGGATATCTATAACGAAGCCCTGTACGGCGGCGGCATCTTCGGCTCAGGCTTCTGGAACTGGTGGTGGAAGATCTGGTCAGGCAACAACCACTGTGGCGAGCGTCCGGAAACCGACTGGATGGCACGCGTACTGGCGACACCGTTCAACGACATCAACGCCTACGGCCCGCGCGGCAGCATCTTCATGCGGCCGGACATGAGCAAAGCCACCGCCCCGGTGTGGATCGTCGGCCCACAAGTCGGTGCGATCATTCACCAACTCGGCAGCAGTGAAACCTACATCCGTTCCACCGCTGCCAAAGCGCGCAAATTCGATTTCGCCGATGCCTGGTTCCCGGATTCCTACAGCAACAAATCGATCGCCGAACACATGCGTTACTTCGATTACTGGCTCAAGGGCATCGACAACGGAGTGATGGACGAAGCGCCGGTGCGGGTGCAGGTGCGAACCGGCAGCGGTGCCCATTTCGTCCTGCATGAAAACGAGTGGCCGATTGCGCGTACCGAATACCGTCGCTGGTACCTCGATGCTCGCCCTTCAGACTGGCAAAACGACGGTCGTCGTCCCAATGTGCTGCGCATCACTGAAACCGTGCCAACCGGGCAAAGCCGCGCCGAATACGACGCGCACCTTGATCTGGGCACGCCAACTCTCGCGCCGGCGGGCTCCAGTGACGGCACGCCACGCTGGTCGACAGGTGTCTCGTTTGTCAGCGAGCCGATGAGCGAAGACATGACTCTCGCTGGCTACATGAAGGTCGGTTTGTGGGTGGAGTCCACCGGCGAGGATATGGACGTGTTTGTGTCGCTTCGGGTTCTCGATGAGCAGGATCGCGAAATTCGCTACGAATCCGTGGTGCTGCCGGTGGATCCGGTGCACATCCACCCGGTTGGGCATGGCTTACTGAAAGTGTCCCGCCGAACGCTGGACACCGAACGCACTACCGAGTATTGGCCGGTGCACACTCACTTGGAGAAAGACTGCGCACCACTTCAGCAAGGAGACATTGTGCCGGTCGAAATCGGTCTCAACCCGAGCACCGCGATGATCCGCAAAGGCTGCCGTCTGCTGGTGGATATCCAGCCCTATGCGCCGGCCGGCGTACCGGTTCGCGCCTATGACAAAAGCTATCACGTCGATGCCGTGAACCGCATTTACACTGGGCCGGAGTACCCGAGCTTCCTGCAACTACCGATCGTTCCCTGACTGGTCAAGCGTTGTAGCCTTGAATGTGGGCATGGTCCATCTGCCGTAATGAGGTGAAACCATGCCCCCCATCAGTCAGTGGCGCTTGCGCACTTTGGGGGTGGCAGCAGCGTGTGCTGAATCGCCGGGGCGACCAACCCCACCAAGGTCTCCCGATCGGTAGCGGCAAGAATCGGCACGCCGATGATTTGTCGTCCGGTCACTATTCCCACCAGCATGGACAACGCCAGGCCTGCGCGCAGGCGCGCGTCTTGCCCAAGCGATTCGCCTGCGCCTGCGATCAACCGCGACTCAATGTAGTCGCGCAGTTGATGACGCGCCTGCTCGTTGACCATCGCATTTCTGAGCATCGCCATCAGCGGCTCCGACTCCTCGGGCGCGCCCTCCCACGCTTGTAGAAACGCTCGAACCACGCGCTCTCCAAGTTGCTCGTCGGTGCCGGCAAACACAGCACTGAGCTTCTCCAGAGCTGATTCCGGAATATTCATCACCGCCGCAAACAGCTCGTCCTTAGAGCGGAAAAACTGCATGACCATAGACACGTCAACGCCGGCATCGGCGGCCACGCGGCGCATCGTGGTCGCACCGAAACCGTCGCTGGCGAAACGCCCGCGTGCCGCTTCAAGCACCGCTTGGCGGCTGTTTCCCGAGCCAGGGCGCCGCCCGGTTTTGATTTCACGGGCATCAGCTGTGGTGGGTTCTTCTGTGGTTTTCATGGCGCCGATATTTCCCTGTGCGTGTTCATTTTTCTGTGTTCGGTATGTCGAGATACATGCTATACATAAAAACTCAACACGTGTTGAGTTAATCAGAAATCAGACTTACACTCGCGCCGCTGCACTGCGCAAAACCAAGATCTGCACTACAAGAGGACCTCTTCATGAGCGATACCCTGCAGACTTTTACTCACGCCACGGCGCTGCCTGCTGGCGATAGCGGACACAATGTCCGCAAGTTGCAAACCGGTGTGTTTTCCGGTCCGGTTGCCGGCCTCAGATATCAGACTTCTACCTTCAGCGGGCTGACGAACGAACACGGTGAATTCCACTACCGCAAGGGCGAGCGGGTTGCCTTTCTGGTGGGTAACACACCGATCGGTTCCGCACTCGGCGCCCCCCGCCTCAATCTGGCAGACATCGTCAGCCGCGTGGACGGCAACATCAACAAGTTGCTCGATGCCGGGCTGACAAACATTGCCCGCTTCCTCTGCTCGCTCGACCGCGAAGGAAATCTGGATAGCGGCATCTGCATCGACCCGGCAGCACACGAAATTATCGGCCAGTATCGCCTCAATTTCCGCCACGATATTTCCTTTGCCGGCCTCGCGTTGAACCCGGTGCTTGAGTTTGAACAGGACCCTTTGATCGCATCGGTGTTCGCCGAGCTTTCGGCCGCCGGCGTCTTTACCGATCGCACACCGCGCCAGCTCTGCCATGCGGCGACGGCACGCAATGAAGTCCGGCGAAACATTCTCGGTATTCTGCGTTTCAAGGACGTCAGAATCCCCCTGAAAAACGGCCTGCACGTGTACGCGGACGTGTTCCGTCCGGCCAAGCCAGGCCGCTTCCCGGTCATCATGAACTGCGGCCCTTATGGCCGGGCGTTCTACCATCACTCGATTACCGACGACGCCGACTTTGTCGCCCACGAGGACATGGAGGAGCGCTATTTCCACGGCAATCCCGAAGGGCAAGTGTTTGAGAATCACGAAACAGCCAACTCGGTGGATTGGGTGCCGCATGACTATGTACTGGTGCGTGTGGATGGCCCTGGCTCAGGCAAAAACCCAGGAACACTTGCGCCATTCGGCATAGAAACGGCCGAAGCCTTTCGCGATGCGATTGACTGGGCGGGAGTACAGCCCTGGTCAAACGGTAATGTCGGGCTGTGGGGTATGTCGTACTACGCGATGAGCCAGCACGCAGCGGCAAGCCTTGAGCCGCAGCATCTGAAAGCAATGATCGCCATCGGCACCGATGTTGATCTGTACGAGGAGGTTGCCTATACCGGTGGCATTCTCAACGAGGAGTTCTTCAGCCACTGGTACAAGGCCGGCGTACTGGCTGCGGTGTGTGGTGAGCCAAATGCAGTCGACTTTATCGGCATGCTCAAGGAGGCCACGTTCAAGGATTCGGATACCGCCAAGGCGTTCGGCCCACACTCGACGATTCTGATGAACCCGGACATGAGCAAAGTGAACGTGCCGCTGTGGTCCATTGCCTGCACAACGCACATGGCGCATTTCCATCAGCTCGGCAGCAGCGAGGCTTATCTGGCCACGAACACGGCGTCGAAGAAGATCGACTTCTGGGAAGACTGGTTCACCAAAGCCTATTCGCGAACCGCCATCGCCGATCATCGGGCGTTTTTTGACCATTGGTTGAAAGGCATCGACAACGGCATCATGGACACCCCTCCGGTGCGTCTTGAGATTCGAAGTGGCAATGGCGCCTCCTACATTCAGGAAGAGCACGAATGGCCCATCGCAAGAACGAACTATCCACAATGGTTCTTCGACGCCACACCATCAGACTGGCAAGGCGACGAGCACCGCGACGACTTTCTGCGTCTGGCGTTGACCCCTCCTGTCGTCAACGGGCAGGCCGACTACTCCGCGCAAATTCCCTTGGCGCTGCGCACGGGCATCCCGCCGTGCTTTCTTCCCGTCAAACCCCCTTCAGTACTGGAAATATGGAAAACCGGCATTTCGTTCATCAGTGATCCCGTGACGCAAGACATGGTGTTCGCGGGGTATGGCAAAGCGCGGCTGTGGGTGTCTTCCACCAGCGAGGACATGGATATCTTCGTGAGCCTGCGTGTACTCGATGAAAACGGCCTGGAAGTCGACTACGCCGGCCCGACCACAATGGGCATGAATGTGCCCAACTATCCCTTGGCCAAGGGCTGGTTGAAGGCGTCGCATCGCCAAGTGGATGCATCGCGTACCACCGAGTACACGGTCAAGCACACGCACCTTAAAGCCGACCATGCACCGCTCGAAAGCGATGAAGTGGTAATGGTTGAAATCGAGATCATTCCCAACACAGCGTTGATCCGCAAGGGTTACCGCCTGCGCGTGGATATCCAGCCTTTCGACGGTGTCGATCACGGCCCTCGGCACGGATATGACAGCGCCTGCCACGACGGAGCGCGAAACACGGTCTACAGCGGGCCGGATCGCCAGGGTTTTATTCAGCTTCCGATTGTTCCAGCGAAAGCACCGTTGCACCTCTAACAAAAATGAGTACAGGAGATAGCTATGACGCTCGAAGAACTTGCCGCGCGCACCGAAATTCACGATGTCCTGCTGCGCTATTGCCGTGGCCTCGACCGGATTGACATGTCACTGGTGCGTGGCGCTTTCCATAAAGACGCCTACATCCACTTTCCAGAAAGCCTTCATGTCGGCGGCGCCGAGGGGTTTTTTCAGTTCCTGACTGACGAAATGCCGCGGTTTAACCGTACTCAGCATTTCCTCGGAAATAGCCTGGTCGAATTCGATGGCCCCGAGATTGCGTTCGTGGAAACCTACCTACAGGCTGACCACGCCGCTTCAGAGCGTCATCACTGGAAAGGCGATACGGTTAAATTATGGGCGCGCTATTTTGATCGATTTGAACGTCGTGACGGTGTTTGGCTGATTGCCGAGCGGCGCCTTATGGTCGATTTGATGTACCGCTATCCGAAGGGAAACTGGTTCGACGATCATCCAGACGCTTCCGGCAGTCCGCGTGACGGCACTGATCGGGTATTGCGCAAGGTGGCCGGTTATTCGGGCACCCCGATCGGGCAAAAATCACTCGCAGACGCTTGATCGACGAACACCAGAGGGGCAATGCCCCTCTGCACCCTCCCCCGCAAAACGCCGCGATTATTGCAACCTGCGAACGGCCGGCTGGTTACCAAACCGGAAACGGCTGAGCAGTTGAATGTGCTCCTGGGTCACCTGTTGGATTGTACTGATCGCCGCCATCATCAGCGCTGAAGGCTTTGGCCCGGTCGGCTGCACCAACAGCAGCTCCAGCGTCAGGCCGGCACCGGCAAAGGGGTTGATCCTGAAGTCCCGCTCTGCAGGTTCAACACTGAAATCGTGAACGAATAGCAGGCCGGGAAGAATCGCCATCCACTCGCTCTGCCTGATCAGGTCGAGCGTGGCCAGCACCGCATCAAGCTGGTAACAGGGGCCAGGCCCCGAAAGAGCTTCCAGTTGTGATCCGATCCACTGCGCATACTCGCGACTGTCAGGGGCCAACAGCTTGAACCCCGTCAGCTCGTCGAGCTCAATCAGTTCGCCATGCTCGAAGCCACTGTCATGGGTGATTGACGAGACCAGAAACGCAGGTGTGGCGGCAAATACTGTTGTGGACAGATCCGCCGGTGGCTGCGAAATCGATGGGATGATCGCAAAGTCGAGTTCGCCGGCCCGCACCATGTCGATCAGCATGTTACTCGGGGCGTCGATCACTGCGATTGAGGCATTGGGATTCTGCGACATCAGACGCAAATAGGCCGGCGCGAGCTGATAGGTCGCCAGCGTCGGTGTTACCCCGAAGCGAACTTCGCCGGGCAGGCCCTGCTCGAATGTATCCAGCGACCGCAGTGCCCTGGAATTGGCCGCCACCACCTCCAGACAGTGCTGATAAAAGGAGGTGCCCGCAGCGGTAGGCTCTACACCTTTCAGTCGGTCAAACAGCTGCACGCCGAGCATTTCTTCGATCTGTTTGATGTGCTGGGAGATGCCCGACTGAGTGGCGAACTCACGTGCTGCCGCCGCCGTGAATGATCGCGTCTCGTACACCGCCACGAACATTTGCATTTCCCGCAAACCGGGCAGCGAGTCATTCATGGCGCGATATCTCATTGAAGTCTGCGTTTGACGGCTGCTCGCCATGGGCGATACGGATCGGTATCGCGTTGATGTCTTCGGTAGCCTTCTTCAAAAACTCGATGAAGTTCTGGGCAATCTTCGACAAGGGTTTGCGCGCCGGCTCTACCAGCAGCATTTCGTCCCAGAGAATCGGATCGGCCAGCGGGTTAAGCGTAAAACGCTTGCGCCGCAGATCGTCGGCGATAAACAGGCCAGAAATAATCGCCGCCCAGTGGCTGGAGCGCACCAGGTCCATGGCGCCCAGCATGGACTCGAACCAGTTGAGGCGCTGCACGACTTGCACCTTGTGATCGATCAGGTACTGCTCCAGCAGCGGTCGTCGTCCGATCGGCAGCACCAGATGCAAATCCTTGATGTCGCTCAGACGCACCGGTTCGCAGTGCGGCAAGCCTGAGTCAGGTGATGACACCAGAAACGCCGGTGTTCTCGTGAACAACGATGTACTCAGCCCGACCGCCCCGCCACCGCCGTCGTAAGACATACGTTGCGTGATGGCGAAATCCAGCATGCCACGACGCACTGCGGTCGCAATCACGCTGCCTGCGCCTTCGGTAAGGTGCACGGAAACGTTGGGATAAGCGGCTTCAAAAGCCAGCAGTGCGCGGCTGAATACCGAACGCGTCATGGTCGGGATCATGCCTATACGCAGCGAACCGTCCGACGGCTCTGCGCGATGACCGACTGCGTTGCAGGCGCTTTCGTGCTGACGCAGCAACTGCACACATTGCTGGTAATAGGCATGCCCGGCAGGCGTGGGAATAATCGTGCGGTCGCGGGCGAACAGCCGCACGCCCAATTGATTTTCCAACTGCCGAACATGCGCAGACACGCCGGACTGTCCTAGCCCTTCGCGGCTGGCAGCAACGGTGAAGGAGCCTTCCTCGTACACGGCAACAAACATGCGGATGTGCATCAGCTTGGGGAGCATCATGCGCGGAATCGTCTCTTATTATGCTTGCTGATCACCGCCAGCAATTTATAGGTGGCTCGTACTCTATCCATATCGGGAATGGCTTGCCAGCCCTGATCCAACCTCGATGAACAGGCACAAAATCACAGGCTCCGGACAGGGAAAAAAAGGGGTTAACGAGGGAGACGACGGCAAGACTATGCTTGCCGATCGTCCATGATCCGGAGGATGACGGTTCAGCAGGTTTTCATCATGCCGCCGTCGACAGCCAACACCTGTCCCGTCACGAACTGTGCGTCCTCGCTGGTCAAAAACAGCATTGGTCCGACAATATCGTTGGGCACCGCCATTCTCTTGAAGGCCTGTAAATTGACAATGCTATCGCGTACGACCTCGGGTATATGGCTGGTGCCGGGTGTCGCTGTCAGTGCGGGCGCGAGCGTATTGACGGTAATGAAGTCCTTGCCCAGATCATTCGCCAGTCCTCGGGTGAAGCCAATGATGCCCATCTTGCTTGCCATGTAATGGCTGACGCCGATGGCGTTGGTGACGATCGATGTCGAAGAGACGTTAACGATGCGCCCCCAGCCATTAGCGCGCATCATCGGCACGAAGACTTTTGCGCTCAAAAACATACTGTCGAGATTGATCTCAAAAGTGCGCCGCCAGGTTTTGAATTCCAATTCATCGAAGTGCACATTGGGGTAGATCCCGGCGTTGTTGACCAGAATGTCGCAGCGTCCGTAGTGGTTTTTGACGATTTCGCCGGCAGCGATCCAGTCGGCTTCCTGGCTGACATCACAATGAACGGCAATAGCTTGGCCGCCCGCCTCCTCAATCCGCTCGCGGGTTTGCGAAAGATCGGCGATGTCCAGCAGTGCCAGAGCGGCGCCACGTTGTGCCAGTTGAATCGCCAGTTCCTGGCCAATGCCCTTGGCAGCGCCCGAAACAACTGCGACGCGATTTTTATGGGTTTGCACGGCATCTACCCCAAAGGTTAAAGGTTGTCGTTGCCCCGCCGCGCGCCACTATCGAGTAGCGCGGCAAGGTCAGGGTTAGCCACCAAAGCGCGGCTCTGGCAGCCCTTGCACCCCCAAACCACGCACGGCGAAAAGACTCCCGCGCATCATGTTGTCACCTGGATAGCGTGGCAACGGCGGCTTGGCCATCGAAGTGACAAACAACGTGTCCATGTCAGGCCCGCCAAAGTTGACGCTGGTGACCTTCTTTACCGGCATTTCGATGACCCGATCGAGGCTGCCGTCCGGCGCAAAGCGGCATAACTTTCCGGCGTAGACCTGAGCATTCCAAAGGTAGCCTTCGGCATCGACAGTCGAGCCGTCAGTGGCTGTCGCCTCGGTAAAGCCTGCTTTGGTGAAGGTGCGGCGGTTGGCAATGCCGCCGGTTTCGAGGTCGTAGTCATACGCCCAGATTTCACCGGAAAAAGTATCGGAGAAATAGAACGTCGAACCGTCGGGGCTCCAGCATGGCCCGTTGGAAATCGCGAAACCTGAATCGAGCGTATGCACCGAAAGATCCGGGTCGATACGAAACAGCGTGCCATCGGCGAAGCCCTCGCGGGTGTCCATGCTGCCGACGATGAAACGCCCGCGCGCGTCAACCTTGCCATCGTTCAAGCGGTTATGCGGCTTGTCAGCCTCGGGATTGACGATCAGCTGTGTCTCGCCCGTGTCGAAGTCGAGGAAGTGAAACCCCGAACCCAGCGCCACAATGGCGCCGCCATTACGACGTAGCGCCATCGATCCGATGGTGTCGGGCATTTCCCACGTACGCACCTCGCGCCCGTCAGCGGTACAGCGATAAATGCGACCGCCGACCACGTCGATCCAGTACAGGCGCTGCTCCTGCACATCCCATACAGGGCCCTCACCGATGGTGGTTTTTACGTCCACCAGAACATCGATCTGCATGTTATCTCCTGGATTTTCCTGAACTGGAATGAGGCGATCCGACCCAAGCTGAACCGCGATGTTGAACGGGGCTGCTTAAGCTTTTGGTGGTTCGGCGATGGTGATGAACACGCCGTAAGGGTCTTTGAAGCTGAACCAGGTCATGGTCAGGTTTTGCCCCGGCTTACGGATGATGATGTCTTTGGGCTCGCAAACCACCTCGACACCTTCGTACGCGCTGATCTTTTCAAAGGCTTCGCGAGTGTTTTCAACCAGCAGTGCGAGACGGGTAATCCCGACCTGATTCATCAAGTCATACGGGCCATCGCCGATGATCGTTGCCGGTTTGGTGTACTCGATCAGGTTGATTTCGGTGGCGTGCTTGGCATCGGCGCCTGCTGTGAGGATGTGATGGGCGTAAATGCTGATCTCATCTTCGGCGAAACCCAGCAGCGGGCCAT
This sequence comes from Pseudomonas sp. McL0111, assembly GCF_052567255.1. Lineage (NCBI taxonomy): Bacteria > Pseudomonadati > Pseudomonadota > Gammaproteobacteria > Pseudomonadales > Pseudomonadaceae > Pseudomonas > Pseudomonas sp. McL0111. Next base: position 4,722,497 of record NZ_CP199585.1, read on the forward strand.
CCGCTTCATCGGTTCTGGTTTCAAAGGTCGAAACAAAACCCAGTACATCGCGGTAGAACTTGAGAGCCTGATCAACGTCCGGGACGGTGATGCAAACGTGAAGCAGTTTTTTAACCAGTGCGTTCATGACTTTTACCGCCCTTTAATTAGCCGTTCCAGGTGTTAGTGAGGTCGTAACGCGTTGCCCATTGGACGTCATACACCTTGTCGCCCCAGGTCTTTGTCTTGTCTTCACCAGCTTCAATGCGCGACGGGCTCTTCATCCAGTCTTCGAATTTTTCCTGGCTGTCGAATTCATAAATCGTCAGGTACGTCGGGCACGGCTGGGTGGTTACGCCGACGTGATAGGTCTCTTCGGCCAGTTTGAAGCGGCTGACTTTTCTCACGCAGTCGCCCTGCATCAACATCGGTACGTGCACGTCGTCGTACCAAACATTGAACTTGTCTTCGTCTTCCGCTGAGCAATTGATGCCCACTGTCCAGATAACGCTCTGGTCATTCATGATTAGTTCCCAATATAAAAAGTTGCTCTTCGCCAGAGCCCCACAATGGAATTTCGGGCAATAGAAACCCCAGACCACTTCCGTCAAACAATCGGAAGTGGATCCGTCGTTGCTATTAACTGATTACTTTTTGGCGATGGCTTCGAAGAACCGGACCTTGCCTTCTTCGCGATGACTGCGCAGCGTGTGGGTGGTCATCACCGGATGCTGTTCGTACGCGGGTTCAGGCACATTCGGGTTGCCTGTCCAGGAAATCAGCCGGCACACACGATTGCTGATGCGCCAGCCTTTGTCGGTGCGCACCAGAATATCGTCGTACCAGCCACGACCAACCCAGTCAGGGCCACCCACTGCCGAATCACGGGACAGCAGCCAGTCACCGTAGGTCAGCGCGTAGGCTGTGTCGCCATCAACGTGTACGCAGGAACCGGTCATGGTGTGCATGTGATTGGTCAGTGTTTCGTGAAAGTCCTTGAAGGCGAACTTCAGCGCACCGACCGACTTCCAGACGGCGCCGGCCGGCCCGAAATCAGCGTGGGCATCCTCGGTAAACACCTCGTCCAGCAAGTCCCAGGCGTGAGCGTCCAACGCGACGCCATACAGGTTGATGACATCAATAATTTCGGACTTGTCTTGTGTGACACTCATTTAAATTCTCCGATTTTTCCGAGTAATAAATTCTACAAACACGGGTTACTTGCAGTACTCAATCACTTCCAGAACGTTGTCGAACGGATCTTTGAACGTGAGGATCTTGAATTTACCGCCGGTTGGCGCGATCACCACTTGTGGCTCGCAGAGAAAAACGATGTCGCCGCGTGCCTTGAGCTTCTCATGAATGGCATCGGTGTCGTCTACACCAAACGCCATACGGTTGATGCCAGCGTGGTTCAGCGGCGCAGAAGTGTTTTTGTTGACCACGGTTTTTGGCTCGACGAACTCGATCAGGTCGATAACCGTGGCGTTGTCCTTGTCTTTGCCGACGAGGTGATCGGCATGGATTTCAATGATCTGGTTCGGGAAACCAAGGATTTCACCGGGCGCCCTTTCGTGGCGCAGTTTGCCGATGGACTCAAGGCCGAGCACGCCGCAGTAAAACTCAAGTGCAGCATCGATATCAGCAACGGTGATGCACACGTGAAACAGGCGATTGATATAGCGATCCATGGTGTTTCCTTATTGTTGGTGGTTTGAAAAGTCAGGTGGACGGGTTACGGCAGGCATCTTTCGAATACCGGCTTCTCGGGTTTGGTTGCGGAGAAGGGTGCTGAGATCGCTGGCGGCGGTGTTTGATCGGTGACCTCGACGACGGCGCCGACGCGTGCGCCGGGCAGCAGAAAGCGCGCCAGTGCCGGGATCAGTACCAGAGCGCCAAGCATGTTCCACAAGAACATGAACGCCAGCAGCAGGCCCATGTCCGCCTGGAACTTGATGCTGGAAAAATGCCAGGTCGCGACCGCTGCCGCCAGCGTGATACCGGTCAGCAATACCACCCGGCCAGTGAACTGCAGCGCCGTGGCGTAGGCTTGTTTCAACGTGGCTCCGGCACGCATTTGCGCAAGCGTCACGCTCAACACGTACAGCGCGTAATCCACGCCGATGCCGACGCCAAGGGCGATCACCGGCAAGGTTGCCACCTTGACGCCCATGCCCAGCGCGACCATCAACGCTTCGGCGAGAATCGAGGTGAGCATCAGCGGCAGCATCGCGACCAGCACCGCTCGCCATGAGCGGAACGTCACAAAGCACAGCAGCGCCACGGCCCCGTACACCATGAACAACATCTGGTACCAGGCCTTGTGAACCACGATGTTGGTGGTCGCGTCGATCCCGGCGGAACCGGCCGCCAACAGGAAGGTGGCGTCCTTGTCATTGTTTTTAGCGGCGAAGCTTTCGACCAGGTCGACCACTTGCTGCAGGGTCTCGGCGCGGTGATCACGCAGGTAGGCGTACACCGTCAGCAGGTTGCATTCTTCGTTGTACAGCTCACGCGGTGCCCGGGCGGTGATGGTGTTGAGCATGCTTTGATTGCTCGACAGGTCGTACCACAGCGGACTGCCCTCGTTCATGCCGACCATCAGGCGCCGTTGCAGACGCGCAATCGACTGGGTGGATTCGACACCAGGAAGATCCATCAACGCCCATTCCAGTTGGTCGACCCGACGCAACACGTCGTACTGGCTGCAGTTGCCTTCGGATGTCTTGACCATGATCGCGAAGAGATCATTGCTCGCGCCGTAGTTAGTGGTCAGGTAGCTGACGTCGCGGTTGTAGCGCGAATCGGCTTGCAGCTCAGGAGCGCCAGGGTCGAGATCGCCGACCTTCAGTTGCGTGCCGACGGCCACGCCGACCACCGCGAGCACCGCCGCCGTGACGATCGCTGCCGTTGCACGACGGCCTTCGGTAAAGCGCACCAGCCAGATAAAGAACGCACTGCTCTCCCCGGCGGCGGTCGCCGATTCCCGGCGCACGGCGCGTTCGGCGGCTTTACGGCTGACACCGACGTAGCTCAACAACACCGGCAGCAGGATCAGGTTGGAAATCACCAGGACCAGCACGCCGAGGCTGGCGGCGATGGCCAGTTCGCGGATTACCGGAATGTCGATCATCAGCAGCACCGCGAAGCCAACGGCGTCCGCCAACGGCGTCCGCCAACAGAGCAGTCAGGCCTGCAAGGAACAGGCGGCGAAAGGTGAAACGTGCCGCGACATAGCGGTGCGTGCCACGGCCGATGTCCTGCAGAATCCCGTTCATTTTCTGCGCGCCATGGCTGATGCCGATGGCGAAGATCAGAAACGGCACCAACATCGAGTACGGGTTCAGCGAGTAACCCAACAGCGGCAGCAATCCCAGTTGCCAGAGCACGCCGGTTAACGATGTGATCACCACCAGTGCGGTGCTGATCGCATCGCGGTTGTACAGGAACACCATTGCCGCGCAGATGATCAGTGCGATGAAGAAGAAGCCGATCACCTCCTGCATGCCATCCATGAGGTCGCCGGACAGCTTGGCAAACCCGGTGATGTGAATGGCCACCTCGTCACTGCTGTACTTGGCGCGCAATTGCTCCAGCTGCTTGGACAGCGCCGCGTAGTCCAGCGGTTTGCCGGCCGCGTCATGTTCCAGCAGCGGCACTTGAATCACCGTCGAGCCGCCGTTGACCGCGACCAACTGGCCGATTTCGCCCGAGCGCTGCACGTTCATGCGCAACTCTTCGATCTTCGCTGGCGAGCCGTCGTAGTGCGCAGGGATCACCTGACCACCGTCCAGACCGTCTTCGGTCACCGCGGTCCAGCGCACGTTCGGCGTCCACAGCGATTTCATGAACGCGCGATCCACGCCCTGCAGGATGAACACGTCATCGTTGACCTGACGCAGCGTTTCCAGATAGTGCGCGTTGTAGATGTCGCCCTTGCGAGCCTCCACCGCGATGCGCACCGAGTTACCCAGGCCCGTCAGCTCTTTTTTGTGCTCCAGATAATTGGTGATGTACGGGTGGCCGGTCGGAATGGTCTTTTCGAAGCTGGCATTGAGCTTCAGGCTCAGCGCGCTGAAGCCCAACAGGACGGTGACCAGCACGCACAAACACAGCACCAGGATGCGGTGGTTGAACACGGCGCGTTCGAGCGCATTGCCCGAGCGCGGATCAAAGTCTTCGAGCCGGCAAGCACCGGTCTCAGCAGGTTTCACTGTGGTCATGTCATTAGACTCTTATAAGGCGCGTCGAGTGAGCGTGCAGGTGGATGTCGTCAACCAAGCCGGGAGACTCCACCCATGCTGGTGGCCACCAGCCCACCGTCTGCGGCTTCGACCAGCGAGGTCAGCGGCAAGCGTCGCGGCAGTTGCTGTTCGGCAAAATGGACACCACCGTCGTGACTTCCAAGCACTCGCCCGCCCTGTGCCAACAGCATCACTCGGCCATCGCGCAGTTCAACGCTGGACAGAATCGTCAACGGCGCTGCCAGTTCGATAGCGTTCACGGTTGTACTCCCCGAGTCGATGCGGCACGCAGCCCCCAACAGCCCGGCGAAGACAAAACTCCCACCGCGCGTGGCCGTTGCGGTGAACAGGGTGCGTTCGGAAGGTGCCGCCAATGCCGTGAAGCTCGCGCCATCGTCGTCGCTACGCATCAGCACGCCCTGCTCGCCCGCCACCACCCAGGTCTTGGCGTGATGGGCAATCGTATACAGATGCATGCTCATGGGATTGGCCAGACGTTCGCGGCAAGGCGTCCAGGTTTTGCCGCCATCATCGGTGCTGGCGGCGAGGCCGAAGGCGCCCACCACCATCCCGTGCAACGCATCGGCAAAACAGATCGACAGCAGCGGTTTGTCTGCACCGTCATCCACCAGACGCTCGGCCTGCTGGACGCGGTGTTCGCGATCGGCATCGGTGTCGGGCAACGCCTGTGCCTGAACGAGACTGGCCTGTGCCAGGGCGATTCCATCGGTCTGAATGGACCAGTTCTCGCCACCGTCAGAGGTATGCAACACAACGCCACTGTGGCCAGCGATCCAGCCCTGACGGGCATCGACAAAACTCGCTGATGTCAGCGTCACACTCACCGGCACGCGGGCCTGGCGCCAATGTCGGCCGCCATCGTCGGACAGCACCACCATGCCACGTTCGCCCACCGCCACCAAGCGGTCACCGGCCACCACCACGCGAGTCAGCACAGCCTGTGCTGCCCGGGGGGTCATGGTCGCCGGTTGGCCGAGCAGACCAGGCATGGCTGCCGAAGCGAACGCTACCGTGGTAGAGGCCAGAGTCGGGGCCAACAACACTTGCAAACCCAGGCCCAACCCCACCAGCAACAGCCCGCGACGGGATACGTCGACGCCTTCATTGTTATTGTTATTCATACCGGTCATCTCATCAGGTTCATCGTTCAAGCCAGATACAGTCTTTAGCGCACGCCCTCTCCAGACAGGGACTCAGGCGTGAAGATGCGGTCTGGCAACGTGGCCTTCAGGTCGACTTGTTTGTCACGCGGAAAATAGGCCGAGGCGAAGTAGCCGCCGCCGATCAGGTCGTACGACATATAGCCGGCGACGATGGTGCCGGGACCTGCCGGGAACACGGTTGGCAAGTTGTACGTCACCTTCCACAGTTGCCCCTGGGCATCCCAACGTTCGCCGGCGACTGCGATCCAGGTGTCTTCATCCAGATACACGCGCAAGCGCGGAATCACATGGCGTTGACCGGCCTTGAGCGTGCCCTCCACCACCCACACCCGATGCTGCTCGAAACGCACGAAGTCCGGGTTGACGGTCTTTTCAGACATCAGCTTGTCGAGCGACGGCGCCTGGTGATAGCTGTTGGTGTTGTACGGCACGTACATTTCTTTCTTGCCGACCAGCTTCCAGTCGTAACGTCCGATGGACGAGGAATAGACCTCGACTTCGTCGAAATTGAGGATGCCACCCGCTACCGGGCTCGGTACGTCGCAGCAGGTCAGCGGCAGACGACGGACGCGACGCTGGCCGGTCAGGTAGACCCAGGTTTTCGACTCGATGTCGTTGATGTTGACGCGTTGCAGCAGGATCTCGCCGGCACGGATCGGTGGGCCGGACGTGTCAACCCGAACGACCTTGAAGTTGGAGCCTGCGGCGTGCCATTTGTCCAGGTTGCTGTTCGGGTCGTAGTAAGGGAACGAGCTCTTGGCGATGTTCTGCGAGACCGGAATCACTTTGCCTTCCGGGGTCACGCGAGCGAGGCTGGGCGCTGTCTGGTAGCCGGGAGTCGTCCATCGCAGCAAGTGGTTCCAGATCGCTTCTTCACCATTCTTCGGAATCGGGAACGGGATGCCGCCGTAGACACCTTTCGGGAAAGGACCGAGTTCGCCGGACGGATCCATCGTCGCCCGAGTGGCGTTGGCGAAGGTGTTGTCGTAAACCCACTGCGGTGCCGCTGCGGTGCGCCGGGTCGGGAACACCTGAACGTTGAAGCTCGGGAACTGCTTCAACAGGCCCAGGGTGCCCTCTGTCAGCTTGTCTTTGTACTGATCAGCATTCTGCGCGGTGATGGTCAGCAGCGGCTTATCCTTGGAAAACAGATCCGGAATCGCCGCTGAGTTGTACGCGTTGTCGACCGGATAGCCCCCTTCCCAAGGCGGAATCGTCCCGTCCTTATTGCCGGCACGCTCGGCGCCCAGCGGCGTCAGCGTGGTTTTCAGCTTGGCGGCTTCATCTGCCGAAACAGCGGCCTGGACAACCGGCGCCGTCAGCACGGCGCACGCCAGAGCCAGCAAGGTCATGCGATTGAAAATAGTCATTATTGTTTTCCCTTAGAAGGTGCGACGCAGCGAGACTGAGACGAAATCACGATCTTTCAAGGTTTGCGCGAAGGTGTACGTACCGTTGACGCTTGGGTCGGTCGAGGCATACGTGGCCGTGTTTTCGCCGCCGTAGTAATGGGTGTACGCCATCGTGAAATCCCACACCGTCAGGTAGTTGCCGGCCAGCGTGAAGGTCATGTCGCCGCCATTGTTCGGGCCCATGATCACCACGGGTGACTTGCCATGGTTGTAGCCAACCGTGAAGGATGGCGTGATATCCAGGCCGTCCAACACATTACGCTGAGGTATGGCATACAAGGCCCGCACCGCGGCTGCACGGCGATCCAGACCAGGATCCATCGCACTGCAATTGCTGGTGCAACTGGTCAGTTGGTTGTAGGCCACTTCCATGCTTAACGAGGGTTCGTCGGACATGAAGTTGCGAGGCATGCTCCAGATCATCGACACGTTCGCATGCGCCGAATTGCCGATGGCATAAAGCGCATGGTTGTTATTATCCGCCCCGGACGTACCCGCTTCCTGCGGCAGGCTGGTCAGCGGCGTGTCGCGACGCACGGAAAGCTCACCGGCAAAGTTAACCGTGTCCACGGTAGTGGTGGCACTGACACCGAACGCCTTGATGTCCTCGGGATACACCAATTGGTACGTCCCGAATCCCGCACCAGGAACGGCAGTGCGCTGAGTACGGGAATACACCACTGGGGTTTTTGCGTGGTAGCGGATCGCGTAGGCACCGAACTCCCAGTCGCCCAACTGTGTGCGCAAACCAAGACCGAACTGGCCGTTATCCTTGGCCTTGATGTCTTGACCACGCGACAAGCCAACGCCCGGTAAACCCGGCGCAAAACGAATACGCTCGCCACCATCACCGATGAAGTCGTTGCCCGAAAAATAACTGCCAGCCGCTGGCAAGCGGGTAGCCTCCCAATCGTATTGGTAGTAACCCATCAGGGTCAGCGCAGGCGAGAACTGGATCTGGCCCGAGAACTGGCCCACCGGCCGGATGATTTCTTTAGTGGTCGAACCGGGTACCGAGGAGGCCTTCACTGCATCCACCGGAGACTGGGTGCCGGCGATGGCGTTGGAGCCAAAGAACAGGCTCTCGCCCCACAGTACGGTGTGTTGGCCCAGTCGACCACTGACTCGCGCGTCGCCGACATCGGTGCCACCAAACACGAAGGCATCGAGAATCTCGGCCTGACGACCGTGCAGATCGCGGGTGTCGTGGGTGAAATGGTCACTCGGTACCGACAACGAGTTGTTGGTTGCAGGCGAGTTGTTATCGTTTTTCTGGTTATAAACGTCGTCGTACCAAGCCGCACCGCTCACACGCAGACCGTAATCGTCGTGAATGACCAGATCCATCTCGGACAACACATCGAGGCGGTTGGAAATCAGCCGGCCTTTCTTGAAGTTACGGTCACCATCGTCAGCGTTGAGCGCCGACGGTCCCTTGCCGCCACCAGGCGTGGCAGGAACGTTTTGAGTCAGCGTGTCGTCCTGATCCTTGAGACGCATCCCGGCAGAGTATTTGAATGTGTTGTCCCAGCGCAGTTTGATGTCAGGGTTACCCACATCAATCGGTGCGGCCAACGTCGAGCCTGCCGCCATCAGGCTGGTGGCAACCAGCATGGAGCGAAGACTCTGGCGATACAAAACGTCGTGCGGCACTGCAAATCTTATTTTTATTATTTGCATTTTTGCTACCTAGAGGGATTGTGTGACGCATGAACTCCGGTTGCTGATCTGCCCGATTACATGAACGTTGGCCAGTCACAGCGACCCACAAGAAAAACCTCCCATGAAGTTGTGGTACCGGTTGAATTCATGCACGGACAAATCATGTGCAGGCAACACAGAGTCTGGGTTTGAGATGGTTTTATTGTTCTCAGCCCTGACGGTGTTTCTGTGTTGGCCCGAGTATATGCAGGCCCTTTTCGGCCTGAACAATGATAAAACCCGCTACACCGCAGCCAGAAAACTGATGGTGCAATGAAGGCGCGGATTCGTTAGGGGAAGGCACAAAAAGGCACGGCCGCGAGCGCCGTAAAGGCGCGAATACAAGAGGGAAAGACGCAGGAAATCTGTTCGGAATCTGGCAGGGGTGGCAGAAATTGTGGCGAGGGGATTTATCCCCGTTCGGCTGCGAAGCAGTCGCGAAATCAGACCCCGGGATTTATTTGGGAAACCGCATCCGCAGGGTTTAGGTCTGCGTCGCAGACCAGCGGGGATAAATCCCCTCACCACAGGGTTCGCGTTAGATGTTGTCGGTAGTCAGGTGCAGCGCCATTTTGTCGAACAGCAGCTTCACCCTCGTCAGTTCCAGTCGCGCTGTCGGCACCATGATTTTCACCCAGCGCTCCACCAGAGGAAATTGCTCCAGCACCGGCACCAACTCTCCCGCTGTCAGAGCATCGGCAACAATCGGCAAGGCCAGTTGCACAATCCCCTGACCATCGCGGGCGGCGGCGCACAAATAGCCTTCATCATTGGTGATGAGCACCGGACGCACGTCCACTTCTATCCGGCCTTCCGGAGAATTGAACGCCCAAATCGAACCCGCAAGGGAAAACGACAGACAGGGGTGATCGATCAGGTCGCGAGGATGCAACAGCGCTTCACATCGCGCCAGGTACGCCGGCGCCGCACACATCACCCGGGGAAAGGGCCGGATAACCTGCTCGACCACATCCGAGTAGGCCATCTGATCCATGCCGACCGAGATATCGAAGCCCTCCTCCACCGGATTACCGCCCCGATCAGACGCAACAATCTCCAGTTGCACCATCGGATGCTCAGCACGGTAACGGGTAAACAGATCGCCAAGGCCCTGGCGGATCAGCACCGCCGGAGCTTTGATTCTGATCGGGCCTTCGATGGCGCCGGGGCTCAGGATCGCGCCACTGGCCATGTCGCTGTAAGCGCGCAGCAACTGCCGGGCGTGAGTCAGGTAGCTTTGCCCGGTGTCAGTCAGGGTCAAACGGCGGGTCGAGCGATCGAAGAAGGTGGTTTTGAAATCCCATTCGAGCTCGTCAACCCGCTTCATGATGACCGAGGGTGAGGTGTACAAGGTGCGCGCAGCGGCTGAGAAGTTACCGGTGTCGGCGGTGACGACGAAAGCCTTCAGCTTCAACAGCATGTCCATGGTCAAGCGCTCAATATCAAGTAATGAGTTCGGACTCGATCGCACGACGGATTTCAACGTTCGCCCACAGACGATCGTGGTGCGCCTGACAACTTTGCCCCAACTTTCCGATGCCGTTGACCACGCACCAATGCTCCAGATAGAAGAGCGCGAAATCGGCGATGGTCATTTTTTCGAAGAGCCAGTCTTTGCCGTTGATCTGTCGTTCTGCCCGGTCGAGCCCGGCCTGGAATATCTTCAGACCTTGCGCTTTCACGGCCGCATGATCTGCTTCACTCGGCGCAAACTTCTCTGGCCGGCGAGCGCGAGTGTAGCCTTGCATGTGCACGGTAGATACCAAATATTCAGTCATTTCCAGCACACGAATCTCGCCTTCGATGTCCGTCGGGATCAGCTCTCGCTCGGGGTTCATCCGGGCGAGATAGAGTGCGATCACCGGGAATTCGGTGAGCAGCGAACCATCGTCGCGAATCAGCGCGGGGACTTTGCCCTTGGGGTTGATCTGCGTATACGCCTCGAACTCTGGCGTGCCCGCGCGCGCTGCTTTTTCGATCTCGAACGGCTTGCCGATTTCAGCAAGCAAGGCATGGATGCCGATCTGGCAGGCGCCGGGCAAAAAAAACAGCTTCATAAAATATTCCTTATTGTGAGGTCGGCGTGGCAACGCGGTGACTAGACGATGAACGTTTCGAGGACGCCGATACCGTCGACGCCCGCCTCCACCCGGTCACCCGGTTTGAGGTACCACTCACGCGGATCGGGCTTGTGGTGCAAGGCCACGCCTTCTGGCGTACCGGTGCTGATCAAATCGCCGGGTACCAGACCGAAACGGGACCAGAACGCGACCATTTCGGCGAAACCGAAAATCAAATCGCGACAGTCGGAGTGCTGGCGCAACTCGCCATTGACCTTCAGCCACAGCACCAGGGCTTTGGGGTCCGGGACTTCGTCGGCGGTCAGAATGTAGGGGCCGATCGGGCCAAACCCCGGAAAGTTCTTGCCGAGCATGATCATGCCGTTCTGCATCTCGCGCAGTTGCCATTCCCGTGCCGACAGGTCATTGAAAATCGTGTAGCCGAAAATGGCGCTGGCCGGATCGATGTCGCGTCGCGCGTCGATCGCCTTGCCGATGACCAGCGCGATCTCGACTTCGTAGTCGAAATCGAGCACATCGTCGGGTCGCTTCACCTGACTTTTATGCGGCACCAGTGTGCGCCCGAGTTTGATGAAACCGGTCGGGAAATCGCTGTGCAGTTTGCTCGCGTTGTCGGCATTGCCCTTCATCGACTCCAGCTTGTGCCGGCCAAAATTACGCCCGGCGCAGAAGATCGATTTCTCTGGCACCGGCGTCAGCCACCCTACGGTATTGGGGTCATCCATCCACCGCGGGTCCTGACGATCCGCCGCCCAGCGGAGCAACTCTCGGCTGGCGTCCATCGCCGCTGCGCCACCCTCGATCAGGGCCATCACCGATGTTGGCGTGGCGGGACCACCCCGGACAGCAGCCGCTTTGGCGACATCTACAAGGTATTCTCGACCCGAAGCGACAGTGACGATGCCGAGCCGTTCGGGTCCTGCGGCTGATTGGTAGCGTGCGATCTTCATGCGTCGAGCCTGGCCAGAAGGTGCTTGAGTAATTGCACCTCACTCGGGTCGAGCTTGCCCTGCACATCGGCTTCGCTCGACTTGCGGATGGCGATCAGCTCCAGCACCGCGTGACGGCCATCGGCAGTCAACCTGACGGCAATACGGCCGTCACTGGCGTCCACCTCCTCCAACAAGCCACGTGCGATGAGCTGTTGCACGATCGCAGCGGAAATGCCCTGCCCGCGAACCTTCTCGCTGCGCGCAACGATTTCCGGCATGCACAAGCCGTCTTCACGACCGATGATGCTCAACACCGCATACTCCTCGGCCGTCCACTGCCGCGATTCAAGCTTTTCAATCACGCTCTGGCGCGTGCGCAAGTAAGCATTGGAAACCTGATACAGCAGATCATCGGAAGAAAGGTTGCTGAATTCGTCTGCCGATTCAACGGAGGCGACGGCTTGCTTTGGCAGCAACATGCCGTAGCGGCCGCCATGGAACACCAGTGGCTTGCGCGCCGAGTGACCGAAATCGACAATCTCGCCGACAAAAATGACGTGATCGCCGCCCTCGTACTGATAGGCGAGTTTGCAGGTGAAACGCGCCATGCAGTCCGGCAACAACGGCACGCCGTCCGGGCCGCGATCCAGCGTAAGTCCTTCGAAACGGTCAATGCCTTTACTCGCAAAGCGCGAAGACAACGCTTCCTGGTCTGCGGAGAGGATATGCACGGCGAAATGCCCGTTGTTGCGGAAGGCATCCATGTTCAACGAGGTGCGCGCCAGGCTCCAAAGCACCATCGGCGGATCCAGCGACACCGAAGAAAAACTGTTCGCGGTCAAACCGATGTCGACGCCGTCAGGCCCGGCCGTGGTGACAATCGTCACGCCCGTGGCAAACGAGCCAAAAGCGTCACGCAGCGCACGGCTGTCGAAGCTCGGCCCGGCTTTGGAAGGATCTGTTTGAGTTGCTGTGTGTGTCGTCATGGTGAATGCCTCCAGTCTTCTTGTTATCGAAACCGCCACGCTGCGAAGGGCCACCGAAGTCGCCCCTGCTGCGCTATTTGGCGGCTCTGACGCGGGCCTTGTCCGCCAGATACGTCTCAAGGGTGACCAACGGGCCGCGCTCGTGATCGAGCTGTTTGGTCGCAATGCCGCTGAACGCGGTGGTCTCGTTAAACCAGCATTCCTGCGGCGGCATGCCCCAACGCAGCGCCAGGCCGGGCTTGCGCACGTCCCACGCGACAGGCTCGACCTCGATATCGATCAACAGGTAGTGATCACAGAACAACTCGACCCGATGGCCATCGGGATCGCGCAAGTACACGAACAACACGCCGGCCGGGCCGTGTCGGCCGGGGCCGCGCTCAACGACATCGCCCATGCCCAGATTGCCGGCGATATCGCAGGCTCGCAGGATGCTGTGGGAGTCAGATACGGTGTAAGCAAAGTGGTGCAGACGCGGCCCCGGGTTTTCCAGAAACACGATGTCCTGGGTGCCCGGTTTACGGAACATGAAAGTCGCAATCAACTTCTCGTCCAGCGCCATGTATTCGGAGATGCGAAAACCCATCTCTGCGTAGAAATCGGTCTGCTCCTGCACGTTCGGCACTTGAATCTGGTAGTGGTCGAAGCGCATCGCCGCGCCACCCTTGAAGTCCTGAAATTGCGTGTACACGCGAGGGGTCGTGGTCATCGTGGCGCAGAGCTGCACCGGGGTGCCGGCCGGGTCATTGACCAGCAGCGTGCGGCCCTGATGCGGCACTTCGATCCAACGGGCCGGCAGGCCTTTGGATTTATAGAAATGCGCGGCCTTGTCCAGCTCTTCTTCGGTGTACACCCGGAAGCCGATGGCTTCGGCAGAGTGCTCGCCGTCGTGGCGCTTGATCACCAGACTGTGGTGACAAACCTCTTCCAGGCCACGGAAATACAGGGTGTCGGCATCGCGTTCGGTCAGCACCAGGCCGATGACCTGTTCGTAAAAATCGCGACTGGCTTCCAGGTCACGCGAAGTGATGACGGCGTGACTTGAGCGGGTGATATTGAACGGTGGGTAATAGACCGGTGTTGGCAATGGCATGTCAATTCTCCTGATGTCTTTTCAGAGCCGAGTGAAATCGGCTTCGTTGCTCAACTCGAGGGGGCCAGTCAACCGACCGGTCATGTTGTACCAACCAATATTGAACAGCAGCGCCACGCTCTGCTTTTGCCCCAGGCCCAGGTAAACGTCTTCCCAGACCTTGTCGCTGACCTGCGCCGGCGCGCGGGTTGCGTCCCGGGCCAGGCGCAGCACGGCCTTCTCCAGATCGGAGAACAGCGCGCTCGTTTCAAAGTCCCACAGCGCTTGCATCTGTTCCTTTGGCACGCCTTCCTTGAGGGCCCGATTCCAATGCGGATCGTGTTCGTAATGGGTGCCCATGGTCTGGCACGCCATGACGATGGCCATCTCACGCAGTTTCGGATCGATGCCACAGCCGTTGCGCACCGCGTCGGCCATGGGAATGAAAACCTCGAGAATCTCCGGGCAAGTCGCCAGGGTGCGAAAGATCTGCGCATTCGGCGCGTGGCCACGCTTGGCGCGCAGCAGCGCAAAGGCTTCGGGTTCTTCGTCGGGGGTGGGCAGCTGGATACGAGGCATACAAAACTCCGCACATTATTATTTTGCTGGCTTGCCGCAGCATCGTTATCGCCGAAGCTACGGCAGGTTTCGCTTATTGGCCGTTGATGCGCTGATCCCATTCGCTATTGCGATCAAGGAACGCCCACACGCGGTCTTGCGCCTCACGAGCACCGGGATAGCGTTCGCCACGCATTTGCGCGTTGCGCCATGGATCGCCCGAGAAAAACTTTTCGTACAGGTTCTGGCGCCCCGCGAACGACGAACAGGACGCGTCCCAGGCCAGCCGCAACAGCTGCATTTTGCGTTCGGCGGGGATATCCGCCCCGGCGCAATAACGTTCGATGGCCGGGCCGTTTTCGCTGTAGAGATCCTCGACCGTTGGCGCCACCACCACGTTGCCAGCGCCGAGCAACTGGAGGATTTCCAGCGCCCGCGCATGCATCGCCGGGTATTGCGCGCGCACCACATTCAGCGGTTGCTCGTACGGCACAACGGTGCCGCCCGGGCCAGGCACGCAGTCGATTTCAGCGACACGAATCATCGCGCGCAGGGTTTCGACGTAAGCGACCAATTCCGACAGTTGCACCATGACGTTGGGGAAACGGCTGTGGTTCACTTCGGTCAGGTTGTAGGCGATGCCCAGCAGGAACTCCATCTTCGCCAGCGACCGCGTGGCGGACTGGTGCGAACCGTGCGGGCCGGATGGCGACTTCATCGCCGATTCAACCGCTTTGATGCTGCGGTACATGAACACCCGTTCCCACGGGATAAACGCCTCTTCGAACCACAGCACGGCGTCCATTTCGTCCATGCGTCCGGTCAGCGGGTCGTTGGCGAACCGGCCCTTCGCTGGCAACGAAGGACGGCAAATCATCTTCATCCCGGGGGTATCGATAGGTGCCGCGAAACCCACCGCGTAGGCTTCGGCATCTGCCACCAGCGGGAATTTCGCCGCCGCCGGCATGATCAGCACTTCGTTGGCCAACGGGCCGAGGGTGGCCACCGAACGCGCGCCGGACACGAAGATGCCGGCATCGGATTCGCGTACCACACGCATGACCATGTCGCCCGGCTGCTCGAACATTTGCAGGCGCTTGTCGATGTCCGGCGACACCAGCGAGTGAGTCAGCGCAAGGTCGTTTTCGCGGATGAACTCATGGTATTTGAGAATGTTCTGACCGAATTGCTCACCGCCGGCAGCGAACAGTTCGTGCGCAGAGGCGTGCGCGCTGACCATGACGTTAAGGAAGTCCGGCGTGCGGCCCATCATGCCGCCGACTGCGTCCATCCAGGTCTTCATCATTTCTCGGCGCAGACGCAGATCGTCAGCCGAACGCGGCAACATGAACGAGCGACCGACGCGCGCACCGGAGGTCGGTGATTCGAAGGTCATCTTGTCCTGCAGGGCGGGATCGCACTGGATGTCATACAGATCAGCGATGGATTGAATCGCGCCACGGAAACGGCGATCCACCGTCACGTCCTTGATGCGCTCGCCATCAATCCACACGGAGCGACCGTCTTGCAGCGAGGCGATGTAATCGGCCCCGTTGCGTACTCCGTTGCGGGCTCCACTCATGGCCATCGGTTTTTTGTTTGCGTTATTTTCCATGGGTCATGCTCCTGCATTTGAAACATTTGGCCTGCGGCGGGGCTACCCGGTGCAAGGCGAATTCGGCTGCGGTTGCCACACCTCGATAGTATTGAGATGGGCCACTTTTAAGAATTTGTGAATGGGCCGAAGTGTTGTTCTGAAATAGAAAAGAACGACGCTTCAGGTAGCGAGACCAAACTCCGCCGCCAAGGCAAGAATGTTCCGCGCCCGCGCCATCACCGGCGCATCGATCATCCGGCCGTAGAGCACCACCACCCCGCCGCCGGCCGCGTCACCGAGCTGGCAAACGGCTTGCGCCCATTCAATGTCCTGCGCCGAGGGCGTGAAGCCCGCTGCGGCTTCCGTGACCTGACTGGGATGAATCAACAGCTGGCCACTGAACCCGTGCCGCCGCGCACGAGCGGCGTACCGGGCCAACCCTGGTTGATCACCGATGGCGGTGAACACGCCATCGACCGGCGCCGGCAATCGCGCCCGTTTGCTCGCGAGTACGAGCATGGCGCGCCAAGGCAGAAACACCAGTTCTTCGGGGTCTGATTCGTCGGGGATCAGATCGAGTTCGACGGCCAGATCCAGCTTGCCGAACATCAACCGCGCGCAACCCGGCGCACTGGCGATATGCGCCAGGGCGTCAATGCCTTGCACGGTCTCGATGATGCACAACTGCGGTTTGCCGGTGACATGGTGGGCGTGATGCACCTGCGCCGCATTGTCGGCTTTTGGCAGCATCACGGCAGCGATGCCGGTGTGCCGGCAGGCTGCCAGATCATGCTCATGCCACAGCGTGTCGGCGGCATTGATGCGCACCGTCACACGCTCATCGGGATGCTCATCCAGCCAGGCCAACAAGGCCAGGCGCGCCGTCGGTTTGTCGACCGGTGCCACCGCGTCCTCAAGATCGACCACAACGACGTCGGTGCCGCTGGCCAGCGCTTTGCCAATGCGTTCCGGACGGTTCGCCGGTACGAACAGAAAGGTGCGCGCCCGCGCCAGATTCAATTGTCGAATCGCCATCACACTACCTTCCTGTCGCGCAGTTCATCGGCGCGGTCGGCATAACCCAGTTCACGAAGAATCGCC
This sequence comes from Pseudomonas sp. McL0111, assembly GCF_052567255.1. Lineage (NCBI taxonomy): Bacteria > Pseudomonadati > Pseudomonadota > Gammaproteobacteria > Pseudomonadales > Pseudomonadaceae > Pseudomonas > Pseudomonas sp. McL0111. Next base: position 4,739,344 of record NZ_CP199585.1, read on the forward strand.
GCGGTATGTTCCCCGAGTGCCGGCACCGGCCCCATGCGCGCGGGATGCTCACCGCCCATGCCCGGTGGTTGCAGGGCGGGTATCGGGCCTGCGGGCGTGTTCACGGTGGTCCAGCGCTGACGCGCGGCGAGTTGCGGATGGTTCCAGATGTCGCTCATGGTGCTGACGTTGGCATTGGCGATGTCGGCGGCATCGAGGCGAGTCATCACTTCATCAGCGCTAAGGCTCGCGAAGTTCTGCTCGATCAATTTGCTCAAGACTTCGCGGTTGGCGGTGCGCAGCGCGTTGCTGGCAAACCGCGCATCCGTGGCGAGTGCTGCGTCGCCCAGTAACTTGTCACAGAACACCGCCCACTCGCGTTCGTTCTGCAGGCCGAGCATGACGGTACGGCCATCACCGGCGCAGAACGGCCCGTAGGGGTAAATCGTCGCGTGGGAAGCACCGGTACGGCGCGGCGGCTCCTGCCCTTCGTAGGCGTAGTACATCGGGAAGCCCATCCACTCGACCATCGCATCAATCATCGCGATCTCGATGCGCCGGCCACGACCGGTTTTGCCGCGTTGGATCAGCGCCGCGAGGATATTGGTGTAGGCGTACATGCCCGCCGCAATGTCGGCGATGGAAATGCCGGCCTTGACCTGTTCTTCCGGTGTACCTGTGATCGACAGAAAGCCGGCCTCGCTCTGAATCAGCAAGTCGTAAGCCTTTTTCTCGGTGTACGGTCCGCCCTCGCCATATCCCGAAATGTCACAGACGATCAGCTTCGGGTGTTTCGCAGACAGTGCTTCGTACGAAAGCCCCAATCGGGCAGCCGCGCCCGGCGCAAGGTTTTGCACCAGCACATCGGCTTCGGCCAGAAGCTTCATCAGAATCTCCTGTGCCTCGGGTTGTTTCAGGTCGAGCGCAAGGCTCTCTTTCGAGCGATTGACCCAGACAAAATGCGAGGCCAAACCATCGACGCGCGCGTCATAGGCACGGGCGAAATCGCCGCTGCCCGGACGCTCGACCTTGATCACCCGAGCGCCCTGATCAGCCAGATGACGCGTGGCCAGAGGTGCTGCGATGGCGTGTTCGAGCGAGACCACCGTGATCCCTTCTAGCGCAAGTACCGGTTGGGTAGAAGCCATAACGGAGTCCTCAGAAAGAACGCGGCAGCCCGAGCAAGTGCTCAGCGACGTAGGAATAGATCAGGTTGGTGGAGATCGGCGCGACCTGGTACAGCCGGGTCTCGCGGAACTTGCGCTCAATGTCGTATTCATTGGCGAAGCCGAACCCGCCGTGGGTTTGCAGGCAAACGTTGGCGGCTTCCCACGACGCTTTGGCGGCGAGGTACTTGGCCATGTTGGCCTGGGCGCCACAGGGTTGATGTGCGTCGAACAGCTGGCAGGCCTTGAAACGCATCAGGTTGGCGGCTTCGATCTCGATGAAGGCGTCGGCAATCGGGAATTGCACGCCTTGGTTTTGCCCGATGGGACGGTCGAACACCACGCGTTCGTTGGCGTATTTGACCGCGCGTTCCATGAACCAGTAACCGTCGCCGATGCATTCAGCGGCGATCAAGGTGCGCTCGGCATTAAGCCCGTCGAGGATGTATTTGAAACCCTTGCCCTCCTCGCCAATCAGGTTTTCCTCAGGGATCTCCAGGCTGTCGAAGAACAGCTCGTTGGTCTCGTGATTGACCATGTTGGGGATTGGCTGCACGGTCAGGCCCTTGCCGATGGCGTCTTTGAGGTCGACGATGAAAATCGACATGCCTTCAGACTTGCGCTTCACCTCGGTCAGCGGCGTGGTGCGTGCGAGCAGAATCATCAGGTCGGAGTGCTGCACCCGCGAGATCCACACCTTTTGCCCGTTGACCACGTAGCGGCCGTCTTTCTTCACGGCGTTGGTCTTGATCTTGGTGGTGTCGGTGCCCGTGGTTGGCTCGGTGACCGCCATCGACTGGATGCGCAACTCGCCGGCGGCAATCTTTGGCAGGTACTTTTCTTTCTGCGCGGTGCTGCCGTTACGCAGCAGCGTGCTCATGTTGTACATCTGGCCATGGACCGCGCCGGAGTTACCGCCAGAACGGTTGATCTCTTCCATGATCACCGACGCCTCAGTCAACCCCAGACCCGAGCCGCCGTATTCTTCCGGGATCATCGCCGAGAGCCAGCCCGCGCTGATCAGTGCATCGACAAAGGCCTCCGGGTAGGCCCGCTGTTCGTCGATCTTGCGGTGGTATTCGTCTGGAAACTCACTGCACAGAGCGCGGACGGCGTCGCGGATTTCCTGGTGTTCATCGGGGGCGTAGAGCATGGTCATGTCGGTTTCCTGTCTTGTTTGTAGGGATCGCGGCGCAGCAGTGCCCTTGGCGCTTCTGCACAGCGGCACCTTTTTTGAAAACGCTTGGGTGTCAGTCGAACGTGACTTCAGCTTTCATCGTCGAGCGCCTGTTGCAGTCGGTCCAAAGATCGGCGCTGCCCGGGCCGGTGAGCTGGCCGCACACTGCAAAGTCCGCCGTGTCGAACAGCGGGCCGATCGCGCGGAAAGCGAAGCGTCGTATGCGCTTGTCCGGGTGCGCCGCGCGAAACGCTTCGAGCAGCAATGTCGCGGCCAGCGGGCCCTGCACGACGAGGCCTGGATAGCCTTCTTCCCCAGTGGCGTAGGGCTTGTCGTAGTGAATGCGATGGCCGTTGAACGTCAGTGCCGAATAACGAAACAGCAATACCGGGTCGGGATGAATCAGCCGGCGGAATTCGCCAAGGCGCTCCGTCGCTTCGCCGGCAAGGGGCGCTCCTTGAGGCGCTGGCTGGCGGTAGACAATGTCCTGTTCCTCCACCACACACACACCACGCTCACCGGAAACCTTGTGTTCGACGGTGACAAACAGCAGCTCGCCATTACGGCCAGATTTGCGCTCGCAGCGCAGGATGCGCGAGACCCGGGTGACGGCTTCACCGACGCGCAGCGGCTGCTCGAAGCTCAAGCGCCCGCCGGCCCACATACGGTTGGGCAGGTTCACCGGCGGCAGGAAACCACCGCGTTGCGGATGCCCGTCGACGCCAATTTCGCTGTGTCGGGCATTTGGCGAGAAGTACACCCAGTGCCACAAGGGCGGTAACTCGGCGCCGACTTGAACTGAATCGGAATCAAGGTCCAGCGTCGCAGCCAGCGCCTGTGCCGTGCGTTGATCGATGCAGTCACTACGCAGCTCCTCGCGGCCCACCCAGTGGGTCAAGTCCGCCAGGTTTGCCTCATTGCAGGCATTCATGGTCATTCCCTCCTTCACGCGTCTTTGCGACGTGCCGCAGGCAAGTCGGTGCAAGTGCCATGGGCCACTTCTGCGGCCATCCCCACCGTTTCACCCAGTGTCGGATGGGGATGGATGGTCTTGCCGATGTCCTCTGCGTTGGCGCCCATTTCGATAGCCAGGCATACCTCGCTGATCAGGTCGCCCGCACCGGTGCCGACAATGCCTCCACCGACCACTCGATGCGTTTCGGCATCGAACAAAAGCTTGGTGAAACCTTCGTCGCGACCATTGGCAATCGCGCGTCCGGACGCGGCCCACGGGAAAACCGCGGCCTCGACTTTGATGCCTTTGTCTTTGGCTTCTTGCTGAGTCAGGCCGGCCCAGGCCACTTCCGGGTTGGTGTAGGCAACGCCGGGAATCTGCAACGCATCAAAACGGCTGCGCGCCAGTTCTGCGTTGTTCAGGGCTTCACCTGCCGCGACTTCAGCGGCGACATGACCTTCGTGAACGGCTTTGTGGGCCAGCATCGGTTGGCCGACGATGTCGCCAATCGCGAAGATGTGCTGCACGTTGGTGCGCAGTTGCTTATCGACGGGGATGAAACCGCGCTCATTGATATTGACACCGGCCTTCTCGGCATCGAGCTGGTTGCCATTGGGTTTACGACCGACCGCGACCAACACCAGGTCGTAGCACTGGGGTTCTGCGGGTGCTTTTTCACCCTCGAAAGTCACCCAGATGCCCTGCTCGCTGGCCTCGGCTTTCACCGTGCGGGTGTTCAACATCAGATGATCGAAGCGATGGCTGTTGTGCTTTTCCCAGACTTTGACCAGGTCGCGATCTGGGCCTTGCATCAAGCCGTCCAGCATCTCGACCACATCGATACGCGCACCCAGCGCCGAATAAACCGTGGCCATTTCCAAACCGATAATCCCGCCGCCCACCACCAGCATGCGTTTGGGCACAGCTCTGAGTTCCAGCGCACCGGTGGAATCAACGACGCGCGGATCCTGCGGCATAAACGGCAACGTGACGGCCTGACTGCCAGCGGCAATCACACATTGCTTGAAGCGAATCACCTGTTTCTCGCCCGTGTGCTCCTGGCCGGAACCGGAACACAAAGCGACCTCGATACGGTGCGAATCGAGGAACCGGCCAACACCGCGCACGACCTCGACACTGCGCCCCTTGGCCATGCCGGCGAGGCCACCCGTGAGCTTGTGGACCACCGATTCTTTGTGCGCGCGCAACTTGTCGATATCAACCTGTCGGGCACCGAAGTCAATGCCCAGTGACGCCAGATGCGGGACTTCCTCCATGACCGAGGCGATATGCAGCAGCGCTTTGGAAGGGATGCAACCGACGTTCAGGCACACACCGCCCAATGCGGCGTAGCGCTCGACAATCATGGTTTTGCGGCCCAGATCGGCCGAGCGGAATGCAGCGGAGTAACCACCGGGACCGCCGCCGAGCACCAGTACGTCGCACTGCAACTCAGCGCTGCCGCCGGTTGCAGCCGCTGCTGGCGTTGGCGTTGGCGTTGGTTGAATGGCCGACTCATTCGACTCCAGCGTCAACAACACCGCGCCTTCGCCGACCTTCTCGCCAACCTTGACCCTTATTTCCTTGACCACTCCGGCGGCAGACGACGGTACATCCATCGTCGCCTTGTCGGATTCCAGCGTGCAGATCGCGTCATTGACTGCTACCACATCGCCAACCTTGACCAGTATTTCAATCACCGGCATGGCGGCGGCATCGCCGATACCGGGCATCTTCACTTCGATAATTTGACTCATGGCCATTTCCTCACAGCGTAATTCGACGGAAATCTGCCAACAGAGCCGCCAGATGCTGGAGGAAGCGTGCTGCCGCCGCGCCATCGACAACGCGGTGATCCCATGACAACGCCATGGGCAGAATCAGTCGCGGCGCGAAGGCGTTGCCCTCCCACACCGGTCTGATTTGCGCGCGGGTGACACCGAGGATCGCCACTTCCGGCGCATTGATAATTGGCGTAAACCCGGTGCCGCCAATGCCGCCCAGGCTGGAAACGGTGAAGGTTCCGCCGCTCATGTCGGCGGGGCCCAACTTGCCGTCCCGGGCTTTGCGCGCCAGTTCGGCGCATTCCGTGGCGATCTGGCCAATGCCTTTCTGATCGGCATCGCGGATGACCGGCACCACCAGGCCGTTCGGCGTGTCAGCGGCAAAACCGATGTGGAAGTACTGCTTGAGAATCAGGATCGGCTCGCCGTCTTCGTTGCCCAGCGAACTGTTGAACGACGGGAAGGCTTTCAAGGTGGCGACCGCGGCCTTGATCAAAAACGCGAGCAGGGTGTACTTGATCGCGTCCTTGCCGCCTTCCAGATTGAGCTGCACGCGAAATGCTTCCAGCTCGGTAATGTCGGCTTCTTCGTTGTTGGTGACGTGGGGGATCATCACCCAGTTGCGGGCGAGATTTGCACCGGAGATCTTTTTAATACGCGACATCGCGACCTTCTCGACCGTGCCGAACTTGGCAAAGTCGATGTCCGGCCACGGCAGCAAATTGAGTCCACCGGTTTGATCGGCACGCGGCGCGCAACTGTCCGAACGCAGCAGAGCGTCCTTGACGAAACGCTCGATATCTTCACGAAGCAGTCGCCCGCCCTTGCCGGTGGCAATCGCACGGCTGACGTCCACGCCCAGCTTGCGCGCATAGCTGCGCACTGACGGACTGGCGTGGGGTTTTGGGCCGCAAATACTCACCGAAGGCGCAGGCGCTTTGGCGGCGGCCGGCTGCGGAGGAATGTCGACGATGGATTGGGCCACGACCGGGCTAATGACGGGCGTTTGCACAACCGGCGCTTCATCAATCGCCATCTGCAACGTGAGGATCGAACTGCCCATGGAAACGCGATCGCCTTCCTTGATCGTCACCGCCACAACGGTGCCGGCACCAGGGCTCGGCACGTCCATCGAGGCCTTGTCCGATTCCAGCGTCAGCAGTGGGTCATCAAACGCTACTTTATCGCCCGGTTTGACCAATACCTCGATCACCGGCAGGTCTTTGAAGTCCCCGATGTCAGGGACATGAATTTCTCTGATTTCACTCATGACGTACGGTCGCCCAGAAATAGATCCGTTGCGCGCTCACGCAACGGAGGGAGCGCTCATTGAGCGCGTGCGAAGAGAAAACCGCTTAGCGTGTCCACGGCGCCGGGCTATCACCTTTCAGGCCATAGCGTTCAACGGCCTCGGCCAGCACCTGACGCGGCAAGCAGCCGTCACGCACCAGACCGTCCAGTGCAGCCAGCACCACTTGATGCCGATCGACTTCGAAGAAGCTGCGCAACGCGGCACGGGTATCGCTGCGGCCAAATCCATCGGTGCCCAAGGCGATGAAGCGTGCTTCGACGTAACTGGCGATCAGTTGCGGCCAGGCGCGCACATAGTCGGAGGCAACAATCACCGGCGCGTTGCCAGTCAGCGAGGCGCAGAGATGGCTGATTTGCTCAGGCTCAGTGGGATTCAGACGATTACGTCGTTCCACTTCCCGCGCTTCACGAGCCAGTTCACTGAAACTGGTGACGCTGAACACCTCGCTGGACACCTGCCAGTCAGCTGCCAGCAGCTCAGATGCGGCGATCACTTCGCGCAAAATAGTGCCGGAGCCCAGCAACCGCACGGTTCCACGCGACGCCGGGGCATGCGTCACGGCATAGCGATACATGCCGCGAATGATTTGATCATCCACACCGGGCGGCAAAGAAGGCTGGGCATAGTTCTCGTTCATCACGGTGATGTAATAGAACTCATCGACATCGCGTTCCATCATCTGGCGCATGCCATGGTCGACAATCACCGCTAGCTCACCGGCGAAGGCCGGGTCATAGGCGCGGCAGTTGGGAACGGTCGCTGCCACCACATGGCTGCTGCCATCCTGGTGTTGCAGCCCTTCCCCGCCCAGCGTCGTGCGCCCGGCGGTGGCGCCGAGCAAAAAGCCACGAGCGCGTTGATCGGCCGCAGCCCAAATCAGATCGCCGACGCGCTGAAAACCGAACATCGAGTAATAGATGTAGAACGGCAGCATCGGTTTGCCGTGCGCGCTGTACGACGTCGCGGCAGCGACCCACGAAGACAATGCACCGGCTTCGGTGATGCCCTCCTCCAGTAGCTGGCCGTCACGGGCTTCACGGTAATAGAGCATCGAACCGGCATCTTCTGGCTCGTAAAGTTGCCCAAGCGGCGAGTAGATACCGATCTGGCGGAACAGGTTGGCCATGCCAAAGGTGCGCGCTTCATCGGCAACGATCGGTACGACGCGCGGCCCGAGTTCTTTGTCTTTGAGCAAACCGCCCAGCATGCGCACCACGGCCATGGTGGTAGACATTTCCTTGCCGTCGGCTTCGAAGGCGAAACGTGCGTAGTCAGCCAACGCCGGGATGGCGACGTGCTCGCTGCCCTTCTGCCGCGCCGGCATATAGCCGCCCAACGAAACTCGGCGTTCACGCAGATAACGCATTTCCTGACTGTCTTCGGCCGGGCGATAGAAGCGCAGTTGCGCGACATCATCGTCCGAAAGTGGCAGCGCGAAACGGTCACGAAACGCCTTCAGCGCATCGATATCGAGCTTCTTGGCCTGGTGCGAAGTCATCCGTGATTCGCCGGCGCCGCCCATGCCGTAACCTTTTTTGGTTTTGGCGAGGATCACGGTTGGCCGGCCCTTGTGCGCTTTGGCTGCGGCGAACGCTGCGTGCAGCTTGCGGAAATCGTGACCGCCGCGCTTCAGCGCATCGATTTCGGCATCGGACATGTGCGAGACCAATTCCTTGATCTCTGGATCCTGCTGGAAAAAGTGCAGCAAGTTGTAGGCGCCGTCCTTGGAACCGAGCGTCTGATATTGACCGTCGACGGTCTGGGCAAAGCGTTGCAACAAGGCGTTGTTGGTGTCCCGGGAAAACAACGGGTCCCAGTCCGAGCCCCAAATGACTTTGACTACATTCCAGCCGGCGCCCGTAAACAACGCTTCGAGTTCTTGAATGACCTGACCGTTGCCACGCACCGGTCCGTCCAGACGCTGCAAGTTGCAGTTGACTATAAAGGTCAGGTTGTCGAGTTTTTCCCGCGCCGCGAGCGTGAGCCCGGCAATCGATTCGGGCTCGTCCATCTCACCGTCACCAAACACACCCCACACATGACGGTCGGCGGTTTCGGCAAGATTGCGGTGTTCGAGATAGCGCATGTAGCGCGCTTGATAAACCGCACTGATCGGACCAATGCCCATCGACCCGGTCGGGAACTGCCAGAAGTCCGGCATCAACCAAGGATGTGGGTAGGAACTCAAGCCGTTGCCGCCGACTTCCTGTCGATAGTTGGCCAGTTGTTCCTCGGATAGCCTGCCTTCCAGGAACGCCCGGGCGTAGACCCCCGGTGCCGAGTGCGGCTGATAAAACACCAGATCGCCGCCGTGACTTTCGTCGCGGGCACGGAAGAAATGATTGAAACCGACCTCGAAGATTTCTGCGGCGGACGCATAACTTGCGATATGCCCACCCAGATCCCCGTAGGCCTGATTGGCGCGCACCACCATGGCCAATGCATTCCAGCGAATGATCGACGTGATCCGTTCCTCGACAGCAAGGTCCCCTGGGTAGGGACCCTGCCGTTCAATCGGAATTGTGTTCCGATACGCCGAGTACGGGTGCACATGCGAGGTGATGCCAAGTGCTCTTGCGTGTTGCTCTAACTGTTTGAGCAGAAACTGGCCGCGCTCGGAGCCGCCATCGCGCACGACGGCTTCCAGCGACTCAAGCCACTCCTGCGTTTCATCCCGGTCGCTATCCAGTGAAGCCAACGACCCAGGAATCGAATTTTCATTTAGCGAACTCATATCTGCCTCCACTCTTGTTGTTGTTTGCTTAGAGATGAACCGACAGAACGTGCCGCCGTACTCAGCCTCATGACTGCAAATGAACCTGTTTCAAGACACCGTGCGAAACCCACCAACAGCTGCGTTGAGCGCGCCGCCCACCTGTTCCAGGCCGCGCACCGAAGCGTCGAGCAAGCCGCTGGCAGCAGTGCTTTGTTCAGACACCGCACGCACCCGTTGCATGCTTTCACCGACCTGCTCGGCCACGGCGCTTTGCTGTTCGGCCGCCGCCGCGATCTGCTGACTCATCTGCTCGACCGTCGACACCGCCGCCGCGATTTCCTGCAGCGCTTGTGACGCTTGCGCGGCGAGCACCACGCTTTCGCCGGTCAGCGCTTGACTGCCCTGCAAGCGGCTGGCGGCGTGTTCAGCGACGATTCGCAACTGTTGAATGATGGCGGCGATGTCGTCAGTGGAGGTTTGCGTGCGCCGGGCCAGGTTTCGTACTTCGTCCGCGACCACTGCAAAACCACGACCGTTTTCGCCGGCCCGTGCCGCTTCAATCGCTGCATTGAGGGCGAGCAGATTGGTCTGCCCGGCCAGGGCACTGATCACGTCGAGCACCTTGCCGATCGCTGCGCTCTCGTTGAGTAGCGAGCCCATGGCGTCGGAACAACCGCTCATTTCTTGGGCCAGGTTCCCGATCTTGCTGGTCGCCTGATGCACCAGTGCTTCACCTTTGCGCGCCTGATCATTGGCCTGTTCGACGGCGTGGCGGGTCTGACTGGCATTGCGCGCAACGTCCTGGGCCGTTGCGGCCATCTGTTGCATCGCGGTGGCCGCCAGCTCGGTTTCTTCACGCTGCGAGTCGACGCCTTGACGCGTGCGCTCGGTGACCTGCGCCAGACTGTCGGCGGCGAGGTTCAATTGCCCGACGCCCTGGCCAATCCGGCCAATCAGCCCCCGTAAACTTTCCAGCATGACGCCGACGCTGCCGAGCAACTGGCCCAGCTCATCACGGCGTCCTGCGGAATCGATCTGTGCGCTTAGATCGCCCGACGCTACGCGGCGGGTCAGCTCAACTGCTTGGCGCAGCGGTTGCAGGATCAAGTGACGAATCAACACACTCGCGCCGACGCCAAGGGCGAGCGCCAACAGCACCATCCCCGCCAACAGCCGCGATACCCACTGCCCCATCGCCTGCGAGGCTTGAACCTGTGTGGCGCGAACTTCGCTGAGCAATTGACTGACTTTGTCAGCGGCGCCGTTCATTGCCGTCTGGCTGTCGCTGGTTTGCTCACGGCTCGCGGCGTAACCATTGAACGCGGCGCGGTATTCATCCAGCGCTGTACGGGCCTGAGTCAGCGATTCGCGCTCGGAGCCTTCGAGGCGCAGTTCGAGGTTTTCCATGTAAGAACGCAGTTCAATGACCCGCGCCTCCCAGGCGTTGTGCTCTTCGGTGCTGCCTTGCAGGGTGAAATAGAGTTCGCTGTCACGCAGGTTCGCCAGTTTGTCGCGCAGCGTGGAGGCTTGTTCCAGTTGCAGCATGCGTACCGCGTCCGCCGGCTGAGCGCGCGAAGCCAGCAGGTTGACCGCGTCGAGTTGATCGAGCATTACCACCGTGAAACGTTCACCCACCACTTGAGCCAGTTGCTGCATGCGCAGGCGAGCCTCGCGGGCATCGCGCTGGGCCTGGGCATACCGTTCGAACTGGGCGAGATAATCGTGGGTGGCTTCTTTGGAGGCGCCCTGCCCCTTGTCCATTTGCGATTTTTCCAGCAACGCCACCAGCTCAGCGGTAAGCCCGGCGACCTTGTTGGCTTCGTCCTCGGCGAGGTTCAGACCGAACGCCTTGACCGCGACCTGGGCTTGCAGAATCAACGATTCAACGGCGGCGACATCGTTCATCTTCCTGGCGCGGGTTTCGAGTACGTTGAAAGCGTAAAACGCTGTCGCTGCTACGGCCAATGTGGACAACAACACCAAGCCAAAACCCAGCCACAGCTTGCTGCCAACCGACAGATTGCCGAGTGCGCGGCCCATCATCGGAACGCACCTTGGCACGCTGGCGAGGCAAATCCGAAGCCGAACGGAAACGGCAGAGAACACCAAGGCAAACTGAGCATATGAGGGCTTCTTGTTGTTGTTTTTTTGGATTCAGAGGCGCTGCATTTCTAACGTTTGGAGCCTATCGCGTAGGCGTGCGGCTCGGCCAATGGCCAATAAAGATGGGAGTCAGTTGAAACGCTAATAGCCTTGGATTTACACGTGAGCCGTCGCATTGCACGAGCGGCTCAGGGAATAGAAATACGCTCGGAGCTTCAATCGGAAAGGGTTTTCAGGCCTTCCTTGAAACTCGCGTATTCCCTGCGGACAAACGCTTCGAACGTCGTCGGCGCGTGGCCCAACAGAAAGGACAGCACATTGGAATTACCGACGAAGTCGTGGTTGCTGTAATACCTGGCGATCGCCAGGTTCATCCGCAACATATGCGCAAGCGCTTCGGGCTCAAGATTACCGAAACGTTCACGGACAAAGACCTCGACGTCGAAGCGCTCGACCTTGATCTCGCGACCCACCACTTGCGAAGCAACCGCACCAATCTCATGCGCGGTGAAACGGCCGGGGCCGACCAACTCGTAGGTTGCCCCGCCGTGACGCTCGCGGTCAGACAGCACCAACGCAACCACGTCGGTAAAGTCTTCCAGATCGACCATCGACTGGCGTCTGTCCAGCGACCACGCCAAGCGGAACACGCCTTCCTCGAACACCGCTTTCAATCGTGTAGGCAGCATGTAATTGGCGGGTTGCAGAATGGTGTATTCGAGCCCGGAAGACAGCAGGTGCTCTTCAATGTCACGCTTGATTTCGTGCTGGATCAAGTCGCTGGCGATCGCGTGCAGCACAGAACTGAACACGAAGTGCTCGACACCCTCTGCTCTGGCGGCATCAATCATGGCGAACCCCATCGCGCGCTCGTCGTGATGCAGTGTCGGGCCGATGTGATACACGCTTTTGACGCCCTTAATGGCCTGGGCAATAAACGCCGGATCAGCTAGATCGCCTACCAGCACTTGGTGTACGCCGAGCTTATGCAGTTGCTCGGCGGAGGATTCGGATTTGACGCACGCCCGTATTTGATGGCCGGACGTTAGCAGTTTGGGCACCAGCCGTTTGCCCTGGTTACCGTTGGCCGAGGTGATAAGAATCAATGGATTTATCTCCTGAAAGGAAACCATGGCGCGATCGATACAAGCTTTTCAACGCCACAGGTGAAGTGCGCCCTGCCCTTTGAAGAGCACGGCGCACACCAGGATCAACTGAGTTTGACGGGGAGTTGCAGATAGGAGGCGTGTTCACCGCCGGTGTGAATCACGTGTTCGCCGCTGTTGGCGCCGGTGTACTCGGCGATGCCGGGCATCATCGTACCCATCAGGTTGCGCGAGCTGATGACAAAGCGCAGCTGTTCGCCGGGGTAGAACTTGATGCCGAGCGGCAACAGGTCGATCTCGACATCGACGATCTCGCCCGGAGCGAGTTTCTCCACACGATCAAAGCTGTGGGCCGGTACGTCTACGCTTGAAAGCGCTTTATCCAGATGCCGCGCCGAGACACGCAAGCGGCCGTCCGAGCCTTTGTAGCGAAGAATGGTCGCGCCGTGATCGGTGAGATCGTGAATCATCGCGCTGTGATTCGGCGTGGTGAACTGCTGCAGTGGCGTGCCATAGGCATCCAGTTTCTGCACCAGCACAAACAGGTCCATGTCGTCGGCGCCTTTGGCTTCTACCCAAAGGTGCGCTTTGGGGTAGCCGACCAGCTCGGTGACCTGATCGAAACGGGTGATAAACGAGACTGCATTCGGATTGTTGGCAACGCCATAGGAGACCGCGACATCGGCCGACGGTGCTTCGCAGGTCAGCGTGCGCGAGCGACCGTCAAGGTAGAACCTGGTCGATACCGCGCCTTGAGGCGGAAACTCTTCAGCCGCGACGTTAACCTGGTCGCCGCCTTTGAAGTCGTGCACGGCGTAACGCACGCGAGGGGTGGATTCCCAGTCGTTAGCCTGGCCTTTGAGGTAACGGTCGAAGAAGCGCCGCAGGTCATCGACGTTCGCTTCGTCGTAGTAATCCGGCCACTCTTGAGTGTTGTGGATGCGCAGCCATTTGTCCTGCGAAGCAATCCGTCGCCACCCGCGGAACGTACCGGCGGTGTGCAGCGTGTTGGAATAGCTGGCGACGATGTACGCCGGCACATTGATGCGCGAAAAATCGGGGATTTTGTTCTCCCACAGCTCGTTCATCAGCGGGTAGCGCGCGGCTTCAGCGAGGATGTCTTCTTTCTGGTTCTTGCCGAAGAAACTGCCTTTCTGCAACATCCCGGCGAAGGCGAGATCAGGCATGCCGCCACGCAGCACCAGGTCACGGTACACGTCACTGACGCCTTCCCACGGATTGATGGCTTTTAATGCCGCAGGCTGCTCGGCAGCGGTAAACCATTGGGAAACGGCCAGGTACGAGGTGCCGCTCATGCCGACATTGCCGCTGCACCACGGCTGCTCCGCGAGCCAGTTGATCAGGTCGTGGCAATCGCGACCGTCCTGACGGTCCCAAAGCACGCTGTTGCCTTCGGAATCAACGCAGCCGCGAATGTCCGGGTTGCAGATCGCGTAACCGTTGGCGCACCAATACGCAGGATCCGGCGCTTCGAACTTGGCCAGCCCGGACACGATGTTGTTGTTCAAACCGACCAGACCAAACACGCCCATCACACTGACGGAGGTGCCCTGCCCTTTGCCGTAAGGACTCCACGCAACAATCACCGGCACTTTTTCGCTACCGGCCGGGCGGAACACGTCGACGTAAATCGTCACACCATCGCGCAACTGCACCGCGACGTCCTTCTCGAACACGATGTCGACGGGGATCGGGCGAAACTGCGGGGCGATTTGAAAGCCTTTTTCCAGCGTGCGCGTGCCCGGCTCGAAAGCGGTCAATAAGCCCGTTCGGGCAGGTGGCAGTGGCGTGGAAGGTGTGTAGATTTTTTGCGTATCACTCATGGTGAGACTCCCTTTTCTGTCGCCGGTATCCACCGGGGCAATTAGTGCTTGGGTCAATCAAGGTTCAGAAAAACAGCGTGAAACTGGCTTGCAGGTTGAGGGCGTCTTTGACGTCCGGACTGAATGCCGGATGTTCGACGTAACTCAGCCCCGCACGAACATAGGTGCCGGCGGCAACGCGCATGTTGTAGGCGAGCGTTGTCGATTTCGAGTCGTCGGCATTGGACACATGAAAGGTATCGAGCTTTTTGTTGGCGTCATCGCTGTAGCTGGTGTAGCCGTACTCCAGCATGACCATGTCGAATGGACGCGAGTCCAACGGCCCTTTTGCAAACACGCGCAAGCCGTAATACAGGTCAAACAGGTTGCGATCTTCAGGCGCGGTCATCCAGGTAAACCCGGCGTACAGGCCACGGGAAGCGATGGCGCTGTCGAATTGATAAAACTGGTAGTCGCCCAGCACGTAGCCGGCGTAGTTGTCATCACTGCGCTCGTTGCTGAGGAACTGCGTGTATTGCGAGGTGTTATGGATGTAACCGGCTCGTAGCCACGCGTACGGTGTACCCGGCGCAGACGCGCGTTTGTAGCCGAGTTCATCGATGTACAGCGCGCCGGCGTGATCGACGTGCAGATCGAGCTCGCCAGCATGACGGTCGATTTCCGGCCCCATACCATCAGGACTGATAGAGCGTTGAACGCCGAATTTGTTATAGAAGTTGCCGTAATTCAATGTGACGTTGGCTGCAGGGCTGGACACCGGCGCGTGGCTCAAACCCACTTGAAACGGGATCACCGCTTGTAAACCCTGAGTGCCGCCCACCAAGGTTCCGCCGGTAAACGGGCCGATAAATTCCAGATCGTTGGGCAGCACGCCGATTTTGAATTCGACGGTTTTATCCCATAGGCTCTGGTAGTAGGCGATGCGCGTGAAGCTGAATTTCGATGATGGATTCACTTCATCCCAGCTGGAGTAATAGCTGCCGACGCCAAAAATAAACTGCCCATTATCGAGACCGACCCGCCCCAGATCGTAGGTGAATCCGACCAGGAGATTTGAGGAATACGTCGGGCGCTCACCGCTATAAGCTTGCGGTTTATGACGGTCGTGATCGAGGTAGTTATTGGCGAAGGTGGTCATGTTCAACATGTTGAAACCGATGCCGTGATCAGCCAGATCACTGCGAAAGCCGCCGGCGTCACCGAGGATGCTTTCCGACGGTGGCGGCAGCTCCGTCAATTGACCGTGTTCAACCAGTGCATCGATCTTCGCGAACTGCTTTTTACGTTCGATGATGTGGCCCAGCAGTTGGCTGTCGGGCAAGGCTTTTTGGGTAGCCTCCTGATCGAGGCTTTTCGCCGGTTGCTTCAATTCCGGGGCAACCTGCCCCACAACGTTTTGCGGTGTTGGGTTTGTTTCGGCACGAGCATTCAGAGAGTGAGCCGCCCAGATTGCCAACAGTGCCGCCAGCGTCACGCGGACAAATTCAGGCGCATGCTTACGGACTCGGTTCGTCCCGTTTTGATGGGGCCGCATACAATTTCCTTTTATTCTTATTTTAGGTAGTCATTAGCGTTACAGCCGGCCACGGCGCAGGCACGCACCGTGGCCGTATTGCTTGTTTTTACTAGGTGGCTTCAGGCGCGATCACCCGCTGTGGTTGACCGGGCGACTTGGCAGACAGGCACAACAAACCAAACGCCGCGACCGGAAGTATCGGAAACAGCACCAGAGCTGTGCGGTACGAGCCGCTTTTATCGAACACCATGCCCAACACGAACGGGCCGATAATGGCGCCCAGCAAAGTCACTGAAAAGGCGCTGCCAAAGATCCGCGCATACGCCAATTTGCCAAAGCGGCGGGAAATCAGATAACCGAGAATGTCGATTTCGGCGCCCTGGGTCGCGCCAATCAGGAAACTGGCGGCCAGCGCCCAGTGCAGCCCGTCCAGCAACATCAGAAAGCCAAACAACTGGCAGCTGAGGAAAATCCCCGCCACGGTTCGGGTGTGCAGATGATCGAGCAAGGCACCGCCAAACAGTCGCCCGAACAACGATCCGGCAGAACCCGCCGCAACAATGCCGGCAATCTGATTGGCGGATGCGCCCCAATCCGAGAGCATCGCCGGCAAGTGCACGCTGGCCCCCACGACGCCAAACAGCACCAGTACAAAGGCCAACGAATACAGCCAGAAATCACGGGTGGCCATGGCCTCCCGCAATGTCATGCCGATCACCTCAAGCTGACTTTTTTCAGCGCGGCGTTCGGCCTCCGGGATCGGCCCGTTGTTGTCACGAACAAACACTGCGAGATTGACCAGACCAATCGCCAGCGCAGTCGCCCCAGCCACCTGAAACGCCTCGCGCCAGCCGTTCAATACGATGTTTTGCGAAATCAGATACGAGAATGCGCCGGTGCCGACCGCAAGGCCAGATGACGTGATAGCAAAGGCCAATCCCAAGTGTTTATCGAACCAGCGCTGGGTCAAAAACAGGAAGGCCGGATAACTCGCCAGATTACCGAACGCCACACTCATCGCCGTGATCGCAACGAACGCGGGGAACGAGTGAATAAGCGACAGGCACATGTAGCTGCCGCATCCCAACACCGTACCGACCAGCGCGACACGGCGCGCGCCAAAGCGGTCAACGAGGAAGCCAGCCAGTGGCATCACCAGCGCGTTGCAGATCGACGCGACAGAAATGATGATCGCAAAATCGGTACGCGACCAAGCGAACTCGGCGGTCACCGCCTTCATGAACAGGCCCAGCGGAATCAGCAGAATGGCCGGCGACGCGATGCTCATTCCGAGAAAACACCCAACAAGTACTGACCAACGTTTCATCTCTTGTGTCCTTATTATTGTAATGGCACTCGCGCTGGAGCTTTAGGTCGACGACGTTACGTATCCGGCTTTTCAGGAGCCTACGTCCAGTCGCGATTTATATCAACAGCAGTTGAGATAAATGGCAAGTGAAAGGATGGACGGAGTGCGGGGATGTTCAAACACTCTGCATAATGCGTGTCTCGATCATCCACCTAGAGGGTCTCTGGAAATGGCAATTGTTCATAAAGCTGCTCAGGCAGGTTTCTCAACAGACGCCAAAACCTATGCGCAGGGGCGCCCGGACTATCCCGTTGAAGTACAAACATGGTTTAGAGACGCGCTGAACATCAGCCCTGGATCGACAGTTATCGACTTAGGCTCCGGAACCGGCAAACTCACTCGCTTACTGGACTCTATGGGTGTTGATGTCATTGCCGTCGAACCGGTTGAGGCCATGCGAGTCGAGTTCGCCAAGCATTTGCCGGGCACCCGGATTCTGGAAGGAATGGCCGAATCTATTCCACTCGAAGCTGGAGCGGCGCAGGCGCTTATTTGTGCTCAGGCGTTTCACTGGTTTGCAAATGAAACGGCGCTTAGTGAGATTCACCGAGTACTCACACCGGGCGGGCGGCTTGGACTTATCTGGAACGTGCGCGATGAGTCAGTCGACTGGGTGGCCGCCATCACTGAAATCATCACTCCCTACGAAGGCGATACCCCGCGCTTTCATACCGGTGACTGGCGGCGACCGTTCAACAACGGCCGCTTCTCGGAGCCCGATTTAACCTGCTTTAATTACACCCATTCAGGCAGCGCCAAGTCTGTGATCCTTGATCGTTTCCTCTCAGTCAGCTTCATCGCGGCACTCCCTGCTGGAGAGAAAAAGACAGTAGCTGATCAACTAATGAATTTGATTCAGACCCATCCGGCGCTACGCGGGCGCGAAACTATCGAGTTCCCTTATCAGACCCACGCTTATTCATGTCGCCGTCTGGATTGAATCGATTCGTTCAGATTCAACCCCCATTTGTGCGGCCTTGTCATTTGCCAACGCTTAAGGCAGGGTCGATACCACTGACATCTCTGCCAAAGGAGTTACGCCATGTCGAAGCTATATCCAAGTATCGATCCCGAGGGGTTGATCGAGTACTCAGTGGTCTACACGGACCGCTCGCTGAACCACATGTCGCAGTCCTTTCAAGCAGTGATGAAGAACATTTCCCAGACCCTGAAACAGGTCTATAACGCCGAGGCGGTTGCGGTGGTGCCGGGCAGCGGCACATTTGGCATGGAGGCGGTGGCGCGACAGTTTGCGACCGGCCAGCAATGCCTGGTAATACGCAACGGCTGGTTCAGTTTTCGCTGGAGCCAGATCCTTGAGATGGGCAACATCCCGGCGGCCACTACGGTGCTGAAAGCCCGACCGGTCGATAGCGGTCACCAGGCTGCCTACGCTCCACCGCCGCTGGACGAAGTGCTGGCAGCCATCGCGGCGCACAAGCCGCAGATTGTCTTCGCCCCCCACGTTGAAACCTCATCCGGGATTATCCTTCCCGACGAGTACCTGCGGGCCGTCGGCGACGCAGTGCATGCGGTGGGTGGTCTGTTTGTGCTGGACTGCATCGCTTCGGGCACGCTTTGGGTTGATATGCACAAATGCGCGGTCGACCTGCTGATCAGCGCCCCGCAGAAAGGCTGGAGCGCCTCCCCTTGCTGCGCGCTGGTGATGTTCAGCTCTTTGGCCCTCGAACGCATCGAGCACACGCAAAGCAGCAGCTTTGCCTGCGACCTGAAAAAGTGGCTGCAGATCATGCAGGCCTACGAACAGGGCGGACATGCCTACCACGCGACCATGCCCAGCGATTCCCTCGCGCGGTTTAACGACGTGATGAAAGAGACGCAAGCCTACGGTTTCGACAAGGTACGCGGCGAACAGCAGGCTCTGGGCGATCGGGTGCGCGCCATGTTGACCGGTAAAGGCTTTAAAAGCGTAGCCGCTGCTGGCTTTCAGGCCCCTGGTGTCGTGGTGAGCTACACCGATGATGCCGACATAAAAAACGGCAAGAAATTTGCCAGCCACGGCCTGCAGATCGCTGCCGGAGTACCGTTGCAATGCGACGAGCCTGCCGACTTCCAGACCTTTCGCATCGGGCTGTTCGGGCTGGAAAAACTGCACAATATCGAGCGCACGATCAGCACGCTTGAGCAGGCGCTGGATGAGGTGACCGTTAAATAAGCCTTTTCTTGCCCGCAGCACATACCGAAAGAGTTCAAGGAACACATCCTGCAAGTTCAGTCGCGGCAACAAATGCAATTAAGCAGAAACCTGGAGCCCCGATCAAAACATGGGCTCCAAGTGGTCGCTGAAAAAACCTCTTACGCTTGGTTGAACACATTACTGTTGCTGGGCGAACCTTAATCAAGCAGGAACACTAGCCAATCGGCGTGATTTTTATCCGATCAATCAACCACCGCCCGGCGGGCCCGGGCAACGTGCTGGTCGCGTGAACCGCAGAAATATCGATCTTCACCCCCTCCCTGGGAATGCTCTCAACGTCCAGCATTACCAAGGTGCCCGCCGCTAAATCTTGCTTGACCATATGCAACGGCATACTGCCCCACCCCACGCCATCCTTGAGAAAAGCGTATTTGGTCGAGAGGTCGGCCAAGCGCCAGGTCAGTGGTGACATCACACCATAGTCTTGGCCTGCCAACATTTCCGAGCGATCAGTCAGTACCAGTTGAATGTGTCTGGCCAATTCGCGCTTGGGAATCTTGCCGCTCAGCCGCGACAGCGGATGATCGATGGCAGCGACCATCACCAGCGAAAAGTCTGCGATGCGCTCGCTGGATAAGGTTGGGAAATTGATGGGCAGCGATGCAAGGATGCCCAGACTGCATCGGCCATCCAATATCGGTTGATACCCAGCGCCGAGGCCTTCGACGAATATTTTCAGACGGGTCAGCGGAAAGCGCTCGGCAAACTCTTTGACCACCGCCGTAATCGCCGAGGTGGGAAAGAACACATCCACCACCACCGACAATTCCGGCTCAAGCCCGGAAGCCATGAGCTTGGCGCGCGCCTTCAGGGTGTCCACGCCAGAGACGATGTTGCGCGCATCCGTGAGCAACAGTGCTCCTTGCGGCGTCAGTTTCGGGAAACGTCCGGAGCGGTCGAACAGCACGACGCCGATCTGATCCTCCAGACCGCTGACCCAGCCACTCACCGCCGACTGCACTCTGTAGAGTTTTCTGGCCGCCGCCGAAAAGCTGCCTTCGTCCACCGCTGCGATGAAGGTTCTGAGTTGATCAAGTGATACGCCGTCGAGCATTGCGCCTCCATTCCATCTTAAATATAGATACTGCCCATCTCAATATACCGTCTTTTCAGATGCACCGAAGAAGCTCATCTTCTCTTGGACGCTTTAATCCACACGACAAGGTGACTTAACCATGCAAATTCTCCATCTCGATTCCAGCATTTCGGGGGCAGCTTCTATCAGCCGCATCCTGTCTTCCAACATCGTCAAGCGGCTGGTGGCTCTGCACCCTGGAAGTACCGTGATCTACCGGGATCTCGCCCGCGATCCCGCCTTGCACCTTTCCAGTGAACATTTAGCGGCCTGGCAAGGCGCCGGAGCCAAAGACAGTTTGCTGACGGAAGATCTCTTCAAGGGCAGCGCTTATCTGGAAGAACTGCAGGAGTCGCAGATCGTTGTCATCGGTACGCCAATGTACAACCTCACGATCCCCACCCCACTCAAGGCCTGGATCGACCGCATCGCGCTGGTCGGCAAAACCTTTCACTACACCGCCAAAGGCCCTGAAGGTTTGCTGAAAAACAAGCAGGCCTACATCGCCTCCTCTCGCGGTGGCATGTATTCACCGGGAAATCCCGCTGCCCCTCTTGAGCATCAGGAAAGCTATCTGATCGGCCTGCTGGGGTTCCTCGGCATCAAGCATCCGACGGTAATCCGCGCTGAAGGCTTGGCCATTAGTGCGCAGGTCAAGGATGCAGCGATCAATCAAGCACTTGAAGACATTGCTGCCATCCATGCGTGATCACGAACTGTCCTTAAACTTTCATCGCTCTTGAGGTGCGCAAAATGACTTACTCCATCATTGGTTCCGGCAAAGTGGGCAGCGCCCTCGCCCGCCAATTTGCTCGAAACGGCATTCCTGTCGGGATTGCCAACACCCGAGGCCCACTCAGCCTTGCAGCCCTCACCAACGAACTGGGCAAAAGCATCGTTGCGCAGTCCCTTGAAGAGGCATTCAGCGCGGACATTGTGATTCTGGCCATCCCTTTCAGCGCTCATCGGGACATCGCAGGGAAGATCGCAAACTGGAACGATAAAATCGTCATCGATGCGATGAATACTTATGGTGTGCCCCTTGAAGAGCTGGGCGGCCGAGCCTCGACTGATGTCGTCGCCAGCGCGTTCGCAGGCGCCAAGGTGGTTAAAACCTTCAATCAACTGCCCGCGGCACTGCTAGCCAAAGACCCTGTGCAGGATGGTGGACGGCGAGTGATGTTTGTATGGGGCCGAGATCAAGATGCCAACACGATCATTACTAAACTGGTCGATCAGTTGGGCTTCGCCCCGATATCGCTTGGTACGATCGATGAAGGCGGCAAACTGTTGGGATTGGGCGGTCCGCTGATTCTTCAAAACATCGTCAAACATCAATAGTCAGACGGCTGAACCAAAAGCAGACCGCCCAATTCGGGCGGTTTTTTTTATCGATACAACAAGACGCCCTCGCATCCACACAAAAAGATTGCTGACTCATTGTCAGGTGGTTTTTTTCAGCCTATCTTGAATAAAACCTATACAGGATTCTTTCTGTTGTACAACGATTGGTGAATGGATCGCACCTGATCGGTCGGCGAAGTTGATTTCTGACCTTCGGCAGGCACTGTAAACCTGTACAAAAAAATCAACCCGTACAAGAAAGTATTTCCCATCTGTCCCCCTCACACCTGTGCACTCAGGGAGAAAGGCAATGACCCGACTTTTGCTTTTGCTGGCTCTGCTACTCAGTGTTGCGAGCTGTGGCAGCGTGGATGTCACCCACTATGCGGATCAGCGACCAGCGTTAGATCTGGAGCGCTTTTTCAGCAAGCCCGTCAAAGCCTGGGGGATGTTTCAGAAGCGCTCCGGGGAAGTGGCCAAGCGCTTCGAGGTCAATATCGTCAGCCGTCGTGAGGGCAATAACCTGATTCTCGATGAGCGCTTCCTGTACAGCGACGGTACTCGCCAACGCCGGGTCTGGACTCTGACGCCCGAGGGTCAGGGACGCTGGAGCGGTCGCGCGGATGATGTGGTGGGTGTGGCCAAGGGTCAGATCGCTGGCAATGCGCTGCACTGGCGTTATCGCCTGAATCTGCCGGTTGACGGTTCAACCTATGAAATGAGCATGGACGACTGGATGTACCAGATGGACGAGGACACGTTGATCAACCGCACCAGCATGTCCAAGCTCGGCGTTGAAGTTGGCCAGGTGACCTTGTTCTTCCGTCGCCAAATCGCGGGAGAAAGCCAGTGAACAGCTCGCTCACCTTGCCCTATCCTTCAGACCGCATTGAATGAACAAGCTCCGTCGGTTGTGCCTGGTGCTGGGCGACCAGCTTTCCTTCGACCTGGCTTCATTGCAGGCGCTTGATGCCGAGCGCGACACAGTGTTGCTGGTCGAGGTCATGGAGGAAGCCAGCCATGTGCCCCACCATCCGCAAAAGATCGCCCTGATCTTCAGTGCCATGCGCCATTTCGCCAAAGCCCTGCAAGACCGGGGTTGGCGCGTCGAGTACGTCACTCTGGATAACCAGCACAACAGCGGCTCGGTGCCGGGTGAACTACACCGCTGGCAATCGCTGTTGGGTGCCGAGGAAGTGCACGTCACCGAGTGCGGGGACTGGCGGCTGGAGCAGGCGATCAGTGACTGTGGCTTGCCCATCCACTGGCACGTCGACACACGCTTTCTTTGCAGTCGCACAGAGTTCGTCGCATGGGCGGCTGGCAAAAAGCAGTTGCGCATGGAGTTCTTCTACCGCGAGATGCGGCGCAAGAGTCGGTTGCTACTCAATGGCGATGGTACGCCCGTGGGCGGCGCGTGGAATTACGATGCGGAGAATCGCAAGGCACTGCCCAAAGGGGTGAAAGCCCCCTACCCGGCCCGCTTCAGCAACGACGCCATCACTCGTGAAGTGCTTGCGTTGGTGAAGACGCGATTCAGCCATCATTACGGCGCGCTCGACGACTTCAACTACCCGGTCACCCATGCCGACGCGCAGGCGCTATGGGAGTATTTTCTGGATTATGGTCTTGCAGGATTCGGCGACTATCAGGACGCGATGGCCAGTGATGAACCGTTCCTGTTTCATGCGCGCATCAGCGCCGCGCTGAACATTGGTCTGCTGGATCTGCGGCAGCTGTGCAGCGATGTCGAGTCGGCTTATTGGTCCGGAAGGATTGCGCTAAATGCTGCCGAAGGATTCATTCGCCAACTGATCGGCTGGCGTGAATATGTGCGAGGTGTGTACTGGCTGAAAATGCCGGACTACGCATTGGGCAATTCATTCGGCAACAGTCGGCCACTGCCCGAGTTCTACTGGACGGGCGCTACGCAGATGAACTGCATGCGCCAGGCCATCGGGCAAAGTTTGCAGCACGCTTACGCGCACCATATTCAGCGGCTGATGATCACCGGTAATTTTGCCCTGCTCGCCGGCATCGCGCCGAGCCAGATCTGTGATTGGTATCTGGCGATCTACATGGATGCCTTCGACTGGGTCGAGTTGCCCAACACCTTGGGCATGGTCATGCACGCGGATGGCGGTTATCTCGGTTCCAAGCCCTATTGCGCCAGCGGCCAATACATCAATCGCATGTCCGACTACTGCCGTGGCTGCGCCTACAAGGTCAGCGAAAGTACCGCGGACAATGCCTGCCCATTCAATTCGTTGTACTGGCATTTTCTGATGCGCCACGGTGATCTGCTGCGCGGCAATCAGCGCATGGCGATGATGTACAAGAACCTCGACCGCATGCCTCACGCCAAGCAGCAAGCACTGTGGCAACGCGGGCAGAACCTGTTGGCGCGCATCGATAACGGCGAGTCGATTTGAAAATGAACGCTCGTGTGGAACGGTCTTGCGGCGGCGGTGCAACTTAACTACGACGCGGCCTGTCAACGGATGAACGATGGTCGAGTAGCCTCCGGGCGCAACGTGCACTGCTTATTAGAACTGTCAAAAATCACAATTTATCAGACAGATCTGGTCTTTTTTCCATCGTTTAGAAATGCCTTCCAGGCCCTGAAACAGTTCTCCTGCCCCGTAGAACGGGAGATTGAGCAGCAGTCTACGCTTCAATCTGAATTAGTGATTTAACTAGGTAGTTACCTAACTATATAATGCGTTCCTCATTTCAACGGGACATTCAACGTGAAGCAGAGTCAACGCCTCTCGGGCATATCAAGATTCATTCTGGTCGGACTGGGCGTGATCATCGCCCTGCTCGGCTTGGCGCTTGCTGCTGGCGGCGTGAAATTGGTCAGCCTGGGAGGGTCGTGGTACTTCCTGGTCGGTGGGCTGGTGATGGCCGTTTCCGGTCTGCTGATTGCTCGCTACAAGCCGGCCGGTGCGTGGTTGTTCGCCGCGTTCCTGGTGGGCACGGCGATTTGGGCCGTGAGCGATGCAGGCTTGGTGTTCTGGCCGGTGTTCTCGCGTCTGTTCATGTTCAGCGCGGTTGGCCTGGCGGTTGCGCTGGTCTATCCATTGCTCAAGCGTGCCAGCGGTGGCGTGCCGGGCCGTGGTGCTTACGGCGTTGCTGCGGTGCTGGCGGTTGGCCTGGCCGTCGCGGCCGGCAACATGTTCGTCGCGCACCCGACCGTTGCTGCAACCGGTACCGGTCCGGGCTTGACGCCGGTCGAGCCGGCCAATGCGCAAAAGGACTGGGCTCACTACGGTAATACCGAAGGTGGCAGCCGCTTCGCTGCGCTGGACCAGATCAATCGCAGCAACGTCGACAAGCTGAAAGTCGCGTGGACGTATCACACCGGTGACGTCGCGGAAAGCGATGGCAACGGCGCCGAAGACCAGCTCACCCCGCTGCAAATCGGCAATAAAGTGTTCATCTGCACCCCGCACAACAACCTGATCGCGCTGGATGCCGACACCGGCAAGGAACTCTGGAAAAACTCGATCAACGCCCAGTCGAAAGTCTGGCAACGCTGCCGTGGCATGGCCTATTTCGACGCCACGAAGAGCATCGCTCAGCCGAGCAACTCATCCATTATCGAAGCCAAACCTGCGCCGGCAGCCAATTGCCAACGCCGTTTGCTGACCAACACCATCGACGCGCGTCTGATTGCGGTCGATGCTGACACCGGCGAGTTCTGCCAGGGTTTCGGCAACAATGGCCAGGTCGATCTGAAAGCCGGTTTGGGTAATGTCCCGGACAGCTACTACCAATTGTCTTCCGCGCCGTTGATGGCCGGCACGACGGTGGTGGTTGGCGGTCGCGTAGCCGACAACGTTCAGACCGACATGCCGGGTGGCGTGATTCGTGGTTTCGACGTGATCACCGGCACCATGCGTTGGGCTTTCGACCCGGGCAACCCGCAGGATCGCAATGCACCAGCCGATGGCAGCACCTACGTGCGCAGCACGCCGAACAGCTGGGCGCCGATGTCCTATGACCCGGCGACCAACACCGTATTCCTGCCGATGGGCAGTTCATCCACCGACATCTATGGTGTCGAGCGCAGCAAACTCGATCACACCTACGGCGCCTCGATCCTGGCGCTGGACGCCACCAGCGGCGAAGAACGCTGGGTATTCCAGACCGTTCACAACGATCTCTGGGACTTCGACCTGCCGATGCAGCCGAGCCTGATCGACTTCACCAAGGACGGCAAAAGCGTGCCGGCGCTGGTCATCGGCACCAAGGCCGGGCAGATCTACGTGCTTGATCGTGCCACCGGCAAACCGCTGACCGAGGTTAAAGAAGTACCGGTCAAAGCGGCGAACATTCCTAACGAACCGTATTCGCCAACCCAGCCGAAATCGCTGGGCATGCCGCAGATCGGTGCTCAGCACCTGACCGAATCCGACATGTGGGGCGCAACCCCTTACGACCAGTTGCTGTGCCGCATCGACTTTAAAGGAATGCGCTACGACGGCCTGTACACCGCGCCGGGCACCGACAAATCGTTGAGTTTCCCGGGTTCGCTGGGCGGCATGAACTGGGGCAGCATTTCCACTGACCCGGTGCACGGTTTTATCTTCGTCAACGACATGCGTCTGGGTCTGTGGATTCAGATGATTCCGTCGCAAAACAAAGCTCAGGCGGCTTCCGGTGGCGAATCACTGAACACCGGTATGGGCGCCGTTCCGCTGAAAGGCACGCCTTACGCAGTCAACAAAAACCGCTTCCTGTCGGTGGCCGGCATTCCGTGCCAGGCACCGCCGTTCGGCACGCTGACCGCCATCGACATGAAGACGCAGAAAGTCGCCTGGCAAGTGCCAGTCGGCACTGTTGAAGACACCGGTCCGCTGGGCATTCGTATGCACCTGCCGATCAAGATCGGCCTGCCAACCCTCGGCGGCACGCTGTCGACTCAAGGTGGTTTGATCTTTATCGCCGGGACTCAGGACTTCTACCTGCGCGCGTTCAACAGCGGCAACGGTGAAGAGATCTGGAAAGCACGTCTGCCGGTCGGCAGTCAGGGCGGCCCGATGACTTATGTGTCGCCGAAAACCGGCAAGCAATACGTCGTCATCACCGCCGGTGGCGCCCGTCAGTCGACGGATCGCGGCGACTACGTGATGGCTTACGCCTTGCCGTAAGCCGCTTCATCCCTTCATTGCAGTTGTGCGCGGCACCTTCGGGTGCCGCGCCGTTTTCTGTGTCTCGCTCAAGATTTCAGCAGGAAGATTCACATGTCATTGGCTGTTCGCATTTCTCACTCCGGCGTGATCACCGGTGTGCTGTTCGGTCTCACTTGCAGCACTGCCCTGCCCGCCCTCGCCGACACCGATTCGAACCTGTTCACCCGCAACACCCTGACCGGCGATTGGGGCGGACTGCGCCACCAACTTGATGATGACGGCATCAAGTTCACCGGTGACTACAGCGGTGAAACCGCCTACAACGCCGACGGCGGCTTGCACCGTTCGGCCCGTTACTCGCAAAACATCAAGCTCGGTGCGCAATTCGACCTGAGCAAACTGTATGGCGTAGACAACGCAGGCAAGATCCAGCTGACGATCAACGACCGTCGCGGCAATAGCGCCTCCGACGATCTGGTCGGCAACCGTCTGCCGATTCAGGAAAACTACGGTGGTCTCTACACCCGCCTGACCGAACTGAGTTACGAGCGCACGCTGTTCACCCCGGCGCTCAACGTCAAACTCGGTTACATGGCCATGGGCAACGACCTTGGCGGCCTCGACAGCGGCATCCTCTGCAACTTCATGAACGCCGGTTTCTGCGGGCATCCGCTGAACATGTCCGGCGGCAGCGGCTGGACCAACTACCCCAACGCACGTCTGGGTGTGCGGGTGAAATACGACCTGTCGTCAGCCTGGCAATTGCGCGTGGCCGCGTTCAACGTTGATCCGGAAAGCAACGGTAATTCCAGCCGCGCCTGGCACCTGGACCCCAAACACACGACCGGTACCGTGGTGCCAATCGAGTTGGTGTACAAGCACGCGGGCACCCTGCCGGGTGAATACAAGCTCGGTTACTACTACGACAGCTCCGACGTGAAACGCATTGGCAGCGACAAAGACGTGTCCGGTCGCGGCGGCCATTATCTGCTGATCGATCAGGCCGTCTGGAGCTCTGCGACTTCCGAGGGCCGCAGCCTGCACGCCTTCGGTCAATACTCGGCTGCCAGTGAGGCGGCTTCGCCATTCACCAAGTGGTACGGCACGGGCGTGGTTTTGTATAAACCGTTCGAAGGTCGCCCGCGTGACACCCTTGCGTTGGGCTACGGCCGCGCCGTGCCTAACCCACGTAGTCGCGATGTGCAGCAAGATGCGGCGCTGGCCAATGGCACACCGCTTTCCAATCTGGACAGCGCCGAACAATTGATCGAACTCGGCTACGGCTATCAAGCCACGCCTTGGCTGACCTTGCGGCCGAACCTGCAATACATCATCGAACCGGGTGCGTTTTCCGGGCAGGACATCGACAATGCGTTGGTGGTGGGATTGCAAGTAAAAGCATCGCTCTGACGCTGACGAAAGTCAGTATCAGCATGACCTGCCCGGTTCATTTTTTAGAGCGGGTGGGTCATGTCGAGTAACGGGTCCAATTTCGCCTAAGGGCATTCAAGGACGCGATAAATCTCGGCAACCACGTGCATCGTTGCGTCTTCGACCGTACCTTCGTTACGGCATAAAACCCAGCCGTGATCGGCAACCGCTCGTTCGAACGCCTGGGTACAAGCGACGTGTTCTTCCAGTTGATGGATCACCGTGCTGCTCAGCCCGCGCTGGCGTGCCGCTGCCCTGGCCCACGAAATCTCGGGATCGGTGACCACCCCGACATGCAGATCTGGCACCCGCACGTTTCGATCAAGGTTCAACTGCAGGATTTCTGCAAACGGTACTAACCGGCGAAACGCGGCTTCAGAGGGATACCAGCGATCGATGAGGATGATGCTGTCGGATGGCTGTCTGGTCAGCACATGTTCGGAAATCCAGGTGCGGCTATCAGCAAAGCGCCCACAAACCTCCAGCTCAAGATCCCGATCAGGATTTCTCGCAAGTTTGTTGACCAGGGCCATGGTTTCACCCCTGAAGGGATCGCTTTTTTTCTCGCAAAGGCGAATCACCTTTTTGTTGTCGGCCCTTAGTGCTTTGGTGACGGCTTCCAACAGCGTGGTTTTGCCGGTTCCCTTGGGCCCATCCAGTGAAACAAACAGCGGACGATTCATTCTTCACTTAATGATAGATAGATGGTTTTGCGCCTGTTCCTTCACTCGAATGAACAGCCATTGATAGACACTTTAACCTGATTTACCGAGCCGCTCGGCTCAGTGCTGCAACGCATACCGGCGACAGTGCTCCAGATAGCCTCGCTCATGATTACCGACCAACTGCACGACACTTGTCCAAAGCCATGACGGTGCATCGAGTGTCTTCGACCGGCGCGTTTGCAGTTCGCCAATCCATTCTGCTCGCGTGGACAAATCCATCTGCCGCGCATGGGCGTGCCCGACAACCCGCGCCAGGTATCCGGCCGCCAGCATCGCGTCGCGCTGGCTCAACTGATCCAGTTCAAGTTTCATGTCTTGCGGCAGCAACTCGCGAACAAAAAAACCGTGATCGAGCATTCGGGTCGCAATCATCCGGTTGCCCAGGCCCGGTGACAGAAAACGCGCTCCCTCCACCACCCGTTTACCGTTGTCCCTGGGCATCGCGGCTCTGGCTGCGCGCGGTGCGGCGGCGCCCACGGCTTCCTTGATATCGAGCAGGCAATATTCCTGATCGTCGCCATCACCCACGCCCAGTAGCACGGCATAACGCTGTAATCCAAGCGAACTGCAGCCTTTGACCCAATACGCCGAATCAAGCATTTTCACTCGATCGTCTTTTGACCGGCCCTTCAACGAAGTCACCAGCGTATGGATTTCCGGCGTGGCGCAAAGCGTCTTCAATGCTGCGCGCTCATCGCGCGACAGCGCCCAGAATTGTTTACCCAGCGGAATGGTCGGTTTGGTGTTCTCGATGCGCTCCTCAGCCAAATGCTTCCAGGTGCGGCGCACCGCACTGCGCATGCCGGCCTTGACTTGGGCCGGTCGGGACGGCTCTTCGTCAAGATCGCCTTCAAACGCTTGCTCGTAGCCGCGCATCATCTCCTCAAGCATTCGGGCGGTGGCAACGCCGGGTAAATCAGAGCCCCGGGCCGCCGTGGCGAGCGACAGCGCCAGCCGTACCAGATCGTGCGCAGGATTGCCGATGACGGTTTGATCAAGATCCCGAATATGAATATCGATCCGCCCTTTCAAATCGCCCGTCGGCCCGAGATTCCCGGCGTGGCAATCGCCACAGATCCACACCGCCGGCCCCTTTGGCAGGCTACGCCCGGGCTGGCTGTGCAGCCATTCATAAAACTGCACCGTGCTGCCGCGTACATAGGCGTGGGCGGATCGGGCCATTTTCAGATTGCGAAGTTGCGAGAGCGGTTCAAGACGTGCGGATGGCCGAGGGGTTTTCATGGAAGCTTCTTATCGGGAATGTGAGCTGTTGACCCCTCGCCACGCTCAAATGTTTCAAAGTATTACAGAGGTGCTGCCCAGTAATTGCCTGGTCATCGCCATCGATGTTTCCAGCGATTGCCCCGTGCGCTGCAACTTGTTCAGCAAACTCGCGCCCAACCAGAGTTGGTAAAGGGTTTCGGCCATTTGCCGCGCATCGACTTCAGGCAAGGTCTTGTCGTTCAGGCCCTGCTCGATACATACGGCAATGCGTGACACCACTTGCTCTGCACCATCACGCAATGTCAGGCGCATCGACTCCGACAGATCGGCAACCTCGGCGCTCAATTTCACCACCAGACACTCGTCGCCGTGGCCCTCAAGGGTGCAGCGGTTTTGCCAGCCCTGCCAGTAATCCATCAGGCGCTCATAGGCGCTCAGCCCCGGTAGCGTCAGACGTCGTTCCATGTCGGCGAGATAACCGACGAAGTAATCCTCGAGCAAGGCTTGGCCGTAGGCTTCTTTGGATTTGAAGTAGTGATAGAACGAGCCTTTCGGCACGCCAGCGGTTTGCAGGATTTCGTTCAGGCCAACGCTGGTGAAGCCCTTTTCGGCCATCATCCGGTGGCCGGTATCGAGCAAATGTTGGCGGGTATCGTCGTAGGTCGGTTTCATGGGGCGCAAGTACTAGACCAGTCGTATATTTCGGAGGACTGAGAGTTTGCCACAGCAGCCCTCGAAAAAACCAAGGTTAAAAAATTACTAGACGACTGGTCTAATTGATAACTATGCTGTGTCCCGTCAACCTTTCCCCCGGTGCCGACGATGTGCGAATCCATCGCCCATCCATGACACCTGACCAAATCCAGGGTGCTCTATGAAAATCTTGATGGTTCTGACTTCACACGATCAACTCGGTGACACCGGCAAGAAAACCGGTTTCTGGCTCGAAGAATTCGCTGCGCCCTACTACGCCTTCAAGGACGCCGGCGCTGACGTCACGCTGGTATCGCCGGCCGGTGGTCAGCCACCGCTTGATCCAAAAAGTGATGAGCCCGGTGCGCAAACCGCCGAGACCGATCGCTTCCGTAATGACCCGGCCGCGCAGAAGTTACTGGCCAACACCGGTCTTTTGAGTGACGTCAGCGCGGATGATTTCGATGCCGTGTTTTATCCAGGTGGCCACGGCCCGCTGTGGGATCTGGCCGAAGACAAGCAGTCGATTGCCCTGATCGAAGCGTTCGACCGCGCCAGCAAACCGCATGGTTTTGTCTGCCATGCACCAGGTGTGTTGCGCCACGTCCTGGCTGCTGACGGCAAGCCGCTGATTCAGCATCGCCAAGTCACCGGTTTCACCAATGCCGAAGAGGCTGCGGTCGGTCTGACTGATGTGGTGCCATTCCTGATTGAAGACGAATTCCAACGCCTTGGCGCGTTCTATTCGAAAGTCGGCGACTGGCAGGTTCATGTGGTGGTCGACGGGCAACTGGTCACCGGCCAGAACCCTGCCAGCTCCGCCGCAGTCGCCGAAAAACTGCTGAAAATGCTCGGCTGATTCACCCCTCTCCCTTGGCTACAAATCCGAACACCGTGAGTGTCTTGCACGGTGTTCTTTATTTTTCGCCCGGTTAATAGTCGACTGGTCTAATTAGTCGCGAGATTTACGCAAAAAGGCATTCCCATGACCAACAGCAGTTTCTTCAAGTCAGCCACACTGGGTCACCACACCCTGAAAAACCGTATCGTCCTGCCACCGCTCACCCGCCAGCGCAGCACGCAACCGGGCAACATCGCCAATGAACTGATGGCCGAGTATTACCAGCAACGCGCCGGTGCGGGTCTGATCGTTACCGAAGGCACGCAAATCGAACCCCGTGGCCAAGGTTATGCCTGGACCCCCGGTATTCACACGCCCGAGCAAATCGCCGGATGGCGCAAAGTCACTGAAGCGGTGCATGCCAAACAAGGCGTGATTTTCGCCCAGCTCTGGCACGTGGGTCGGGTGTCGCACACTGCGTTGCAGCCGAACGGCGGCGCTCCGGTGTCAGCCTCCGCGATTGCCACTGACCGCGTCAGCGTGTTCATCGAAACCACACCGGGTGCCGGTGAACTGGTGACGCCATCCGCTCCGCGCGCGCTGAGCAGCGATGAAGTCCAGGAACTGGTTCAGCTCTACATTCAAGCTGCACGCAATGCGATGGAAGCAGGCTTCGACGGCATCGAACTGCACTGCGCCAACGGCTATCTGGTCAACCAGTTCATCTCCGCTCACAGCAATCAACGCGACGACCAATACGGCGGCTCGCTGCACAATCGTCTGCGCTTTTTGCGTGAAGTGGTGTCGGGTGTGGCCGAGTGCATCGGCAAGGAAAAAGTCGGAGTGCGTTTCGCGCCGCTATTTACCACCACCGATGAAGCGCGGACCTATCTGGGCATGGTCGAGGAAGATCCGCACACCACTTACATCGAAGCGATCAAAGTGCTCGAAGACGTCGGCATCGCCTACTTGTCGATTGCCGAAGCGGATTGGGACGATGCGCCAGCGATGCCGGAAGACTTCCGTCGTGCGGTGCGCAACACTTTCAGCGGCGCGATCATCTACGCCGGGCGCTACAACGCCGCATCAGGTGCAAAGTTGCTCGATTCAGGTCTGGCAGATTTCGTTGCCTTCGGACGCCCATTCATGGCCAACCCGGATCTGCCGGCGCGAATCGCCAACGACTGGCCGTTGAATTCGCTCAACCCGGCCACCGTCTATGGCGGCACCGGCGAAGGCTATGTCGATTACCCGTTCCACGGCGAATAACCTGTAAAGCGCGTGCACTGACAGCGGTTAATCACCCTGCCAGTGCACCGCGCGACTAACGCCCCGGCAACTCGACCCGTGCCACCAACCCTGCCCCTTTGCGGTTGCTCAACGTCAGTTCCCCGCCCTGCTCGCGCACAATCGCCCGCGCCGACGACAACCCCAGTCCAACGCCGCCAGTGTCACGATTGCGCGAGCCTTCCAGACGGAAGAACGGATCGAATACCCGCTCCAGCGCATCTTCGGGGATCCCCGGCCCATCGTCGCTGACCTCAATGCAAATCTGGTCCTCGCCAACCATCAGGTCAATGCGTGGACGCTGCGCATACTTCTCCGCGTTTTCCAGCAGATTCACCACCACACGCTTGATGCCCAATGGCCGGCCGACATACACCAGATGCGCCGGGCCGTTGAAGTCGATATCGATATTCTGGTCGCGGTAGTCATCGATGATGGTTTGCAGCAACTCCGACAGATCAAACGCGGTCGGCTGCTCGCGCTGGGTGTCTTCGCGGAAAAACGTCAGCGCCGAGTTGATCATCGACTGCATTTCTTCAATGTCGCGAATCAGTTTCTGCTGATGATCCAGATCCTCCATGAACTCGCTGCGCAAACGCATCCGGGTCAGCGGTGCGCGCAGGTCGTGGGAGATCGCCGCCAGCATGTGCGTGCGCTCACCAATGAAATGCTGGATCTGCGCCTGCATGACGTTGAAAGCGATGATCGCCTGGCGTATCTCCTCCGGGCCTTCGATTTTGATCGGAGGTGCGCGCAGATCGCCGCCGAAACGCCGCGCAGCATTGGCGAAACGCTGCAACGGATTCGCCAGTTGGTGCGTGGCGATCCAGGCAACCAGCAGCGTTGCGATCAGCCCGAGGAAAATAACCACCGCGATCCGCGTGCCAATTTCCAGACCCCAACTGCGTGCCGGCGGGGTGAACGACAACCAACTGCCATCGACCAGTTGCACCATCGCAACATAGTGCGCCCGAGGGCTGCCAGCCGGCCAATCGCCGGGGCTGAAGCCTTCGATCTTGCGTTCATCGCCCAACAATTGTTGCAGCACCGGCACCCTGCCCGCCTGAATCTGACTGCCATCGCCGGGCAATTCAAATTCGGCTCGTTGTGCTTTCCACAAAACGTCGAGCATCGGGCTGCTGGCCGCGCTCGCCAGTTGTGGTCGCAAACTCGCGGGGGCGGCTTCGATCACCCGGGCGGTCGCGGCAATCTGCTCGAGCAAACCCGTGCGCTCAATCGGCGGCCGCGCCCAAATGCCCGCGACCTGAACGAACACGGCATTGAGCGCCAGTGATGCGAGCATGGCCGCAACGATGGTCAGAGCAATACGTCGGCTCAGCGTATCGCGGCGCAGGAATCGGCGGATCATCAGCGGCTGACCTTGGCGGTGAACATATAGCCGCCATTGCGCACGGTGCGAATCAGGTCCGGGCGTTTGCTGTCCGGTTCGATCTTGCGGCGCAGGCGGCTGACTTGCACATCGATGCTGCGGTCGAACGCTTCGTGGCCCTGGCCGTGAGTGAGGTCGATCAGTTGTTCTCGCGTGAGGATGCGCTGTGGATGGTCGAGAAACACCACCAGCAAATCGAACTCGCCACCGGACAGCGGAATCATCACGTTCTCCGGCGAGCGCAGTTCACGGCAAGTGATATCCAGATGCCAACCGGCGAAGCCGATCACCGGCCGCGAGGGCTCGCTGGCCTGGCTCGGCTGATCGCCTGCACGACGCTGCACCGCACGCAACCGTGCGAGCAACTCCCGTGGGGCGAAGGGTTTGGTCAGATAGTCGTCGGCGCCCAGCTCAAGACCGACGATTCGATCACTGAGTTCGCCCATGGCCGTGAGCATGATGATCGGTATCGACATCTGTGCCCGCACTTTCTGGCACAGGCTGAGGCCGCCTTCACCGGGCAGCATCAGATCGAGAATGATCGTGTCCGGACGTTGCCGGGCAATTGACGCCCACATCGCCTCGCCATCCGCAGCCACCTCGACGTCATAGGCATGCTGGACGAAGAACTTCTTCAGCAGGGACAGAATTTCCACATCGTCGTCGACGATCAGCAGTCTGCTCACGTTTACGGTTTCCTTGGCGGGCAAAAAAGCAGCGACTCTAAAACCATTCTGGCCTGCGGGTCATATATTTCAATCGAGCAACATTTCTACGTCGTAGACATCAACCGGACATCGTCCGGCAAAACCCCTCGGGCACCCTGCACGCATTCCATTCGAGGGGGCACTCATGAAGGTTTTGAACTGCAGGTACATCGCCAAGGGCAACGCCACCCAGCGTCCGCTGATTCTCAGCCAGCGCACCACGGCACCCGAACACGATACGCCGATCCTGTTCCAGGAAGCATGCCTGGGGTTGAGCGACGATCAGAGCCAGATCGTTTTGCGCCGCTACTACGAGCGTTACAGCCCGTCCGGTTCTCGCTGGGTGGAATACGTCCACTCCATTCCGACCGCCGACCTCATCCACTGGATCATGAGCCATGGCCAGTTGCGCATCGAGTCTTCGCAAGAAACCCCGCCACAATCTGCCCGCGCCTGAAAGCGCCGACCGTCCAGTAAAACAAGGAACCTGGTATTGATGAGAAGCCATTGCTTAATGACCCTGCTGTGCACCGCCAGCCTGAGTATGTCTGGATGCAGCAGCAAAAAAATCGAGCCTGAAACGCAAAGCGGTTTTCTGCGTGACTACAGCGTCCTCAAAGAGCAACAGACCGAATCCGGACAAACCGCATTGAGCTGGTTCAGCCCGGCACTGGCACGGGGCCGATACAAGCAGATCTATCTTGCGCCCAGCCAGTTCTACCCGGCCCCGACGCCCACTGAGCGGATTCCGCAAAGCACGCTCACCAGCGTGACCGGCTACTACGACGAGGCGTTGCGCTTTGAGCTGGGGAAAATCGTGCAACTGGCAGCAAAACCCGGGCCGGATACGCTGACGGTGAGACCGGCGATTACCCGGGTCGCCACCAGCACCCAGGGCCTGCGTTTTTATGAGTGGCTGCCGATCACGCTGGTCGCGGCCGGCATAAGCACCGCCACCGGTATCCGCGATCAGGACAGTGAAATCACCACCGAAATATCGTTGGAAGACGGTACGACCGGCGACGTCGTTGCCGAAGTGCTCCGCAGCGGCACCGGTGTAGCGCTGGACAACGATAAGCAGGTGATGACCGCCGACAACGTCAAGGCTGTGCTCGATGGCTGGGCCAGTGATTTGCGTGAATCCTATGTCGCGGTTCACCGCTGACCCGGCTCAAACCGGTAGAAAAGCTCAATCCACTTGAGCGTTTCGATCATCAAAAACAATACAGCCAGACTGTACAGTTTTTCTGCGCTGATGCTATCGTCGGCGCATGACCAAATCCTCGATCAACTCCGCAACCCAATCAGCCGCCCTGGCTGCCGAGTTGCGTATCTCGCTGGGCAAGCTGATCCGCAGGCTGCGAGAGCAAACCCATCCGAACGACTTCACCTCCGCGCAGAAATCAGTGTTGCTGCGTCTGGATCGTGACGGCCCCTGCACTGTTTCTGCTCTGGCCCGGGCGGAAAGCGTTCGTCCACAGTCAATGCGCGTCACCGTCGCCGGGCTGGAGGCGATGCAGGCCGTCAGCGGCAAACCTGATCCCGGCGATGGACGGCAAACCCTGATTGAGCTGACACCGGATTTCCGCAAACACCTCAACGCCAGCCGGGCAGCGAAAGACGACTGGCTGTTACGTGCCCTGCAAGAACAACTCTCCCCTCAAGAGCAAGACCAGCTCGCTGCGGCAGTCAAACTGCTGGAGCGCCTCGCCGATTTCTGAGTCATTCCAAACCTGTTTGAGGCAATCGCATGGCCCTTACTTCACTTGATCCAGACACTGCGCTCATCATGAGCCTGTTGAACGCACGCCATTCTGGCCAGTTTCACGGTGGCAACACACCGCAGTCGTCGTAAGCGGCATGGCTATGTTCCGCTCGCTGCGCAGCGTCAATTATCGTATCTGGGCCGCCGGTGCGCTGGTGTCGAATATCGGCACGTGGATGCAACGCACCGCTCAGGACTGGTTGGTGCTGACCCACCTCACCGCGCACAACGCCTCGGCAGTCGGGATCGTCATGGCGCTGCAATTCGGCCCGCAACTTCTGCTGTTGCTATGGACCGGTTTCGCTGCCGATCACTACAACCAGCGCAAACTTTTGATGATCACCCAAGGCTTGATGGGCGCGCTGGCTCTGGCGTTGGGGTTGCT
Source organism: Pseudomonas sp. McL0111 (assembly GCF_052567255.1). NCBI lineage: Bacteria > Pseudomonadati > Pseudomonadota > Gammaproteobacteria > Pseudomonadales > Pseudomonadaceae > Pseudomonas > Pseudomonas sp. McL0111. The sequence goes on from NZ_CP199585.1 coordinate 4,776,594, forward strand.
GACCCTGACCGGGATCGTGCAGCTCTGGCACGTTTACCTGTTTGCCTTTTTGTCCGGTTGCGCCTCGGCGTTCGATGCGCCGGTGCGGCAAGTGTTCGTCGCGGAACTGGTGGGTGAAAAAGACCTGTCGAACGCCATCGCACTCAACTCGACCTCGTTCAACGCCGCGCGGATGATCGGCCCAGCCGTGGCCGGCCTGACCATCGCTTCGGTGGGCACTGGCTGGGCATTTTTGATCAATGGCGCGAGTTTTTTCGCGGTGCTGGCTTCGTTGTTTCTGCTACGCGTCTCGGGGCTGCATGCCAATCTGCGGGCGCTGCGAACCAAAGGCAGCCTTACCGAAGGCCTGCGTTACGTGTGGGGCCGGCCTGATCTGAAAGCGATTCTGCTGATGCTGTTCCTGATCGGCACCTTCGGGATGAACTTCCCGATATTCATCTCGACCATGGCCGTCGGTGCCTTTCATACCGATGCGCGTGGTTACGGCTTACTGTCATCGACGCTGGCCATCGGCACCGTTGCCGGTGCACTGCTCGCCGCCCGTCGCGAACGGCCGCAGTTCAAGTCATTGTTGATCGGTGCAGCGGTGTTCGGACTCGGCTGCACACTGGCCGCCGTTGCGCCGAACTATTGGCTGTTCGCCGCAGCGCTGGTGATCATCGGCGTCGGCGCTCTCACCTTCAGCAACACCACCAACAGCCTGATGCAACTCAGCACCGAGCCGGCGATGCGCGGGCGAGTGGTTGCGCTGCGCGTCGGCGTGGCGCTTGGCGGCACGCCGATTGGTGCGCCCATTGTCGGTTGGGTCGCCGACAATCTGGGGCCGCGCTGGGCACTCGCTGTCGGCGCGGCATCGGGGATTCTGGCTGCCGGCGTGGCGATCTACACGATGCGCAAGCGCCTGGATCGACCGAAATAGATCCTCTGCCCATTCAAACCGCAATCTCTTGGCTGGCTGGCTGCACTTTACGACGTCGACGTTCAAACCACAGGTAGACAACCGGCGTGGTGTACAGCGTCAGGATCTGCGACACCGCGAGCCCACCAACTATCGAGATACCCAGCGGTTGCCGCAGTTCAGACCCCGCACCATGACCGAACGCCAGCGGTACGGCCCCGAGCAGTGCGGCCAGCGAGGTCATCAGAATCGGTCGCAGGCGCAACAGACAGCCCTCCCTGACCGCGTCACGCGGTGACAACCCGCGCTGTTGGGCCTGCAAAGTGAAGTCGACGATCATGATCGCGTTTTTCTTGACGATGCCGATCAGCAGAATGATGCCGATCATCCCCAATACCGAAAGATCCTGCCCGCACAGCATCAGCGCCAGCAGTGCGCCGAATCCGGCGGATGGCAGCGTGGAAATGATTGTCAGCGGGTGAATGGCATTTTCGTAGAGCACGCCGAGCACGATGTAGACCGTGAGAATCGCCGCCAGAATCAGCCACGGTTGCGACTTCAGAGAATCCTGAAATGCCTGCGCGGTACCCTGAAAGCTGCCCGTCACGGTATCGGGCAGCGCGATGGCCAGCGATGCCTGGTTGATCGCATTGACTGCGTCACCCAAGGCTTGCCCGGGGGCGAGGTCGAACGACAGGGTAATGGCCGGAAACACCCCCTGATGGTTGATGATGATCGGCACTTGCTCGGCCTTGACACTGGCCAACAGGCTCAAAGGCACCAGCCCGCCGCTACTGGCGCGCACAAACAGGTGCTCCAGTGTGGCCGTGGATGTTTGCCAGTGCGGGTCCAGTTCGAGGATCACATGGTTCTGATCGAGCTGAGTGAACATCGTCGCGATCTGCCGCTGACCGAAAGCGTCGTATAGAACATCGTCGATTGCCTGCACCGTCACCCCGAGTCGCGCAGCGGTAGGCCGGTCGATGACCAGCGTCGATTGCGCGATCGCCTGTTGCTGATCGGAAGTTACATGTTGCAGTTGCGGCAACGTTTTGAGTTTGGCCAGCAGCAGTCCGCTCCAGTGGTCCAGTTCGGCGCTGTCCGGATCCTGCAGGGTGTATTGGTATTGGGTCTTGCTGGCCCGGCCGCCGATCTGGATGTCCTGGTTGGCCTGCATGTAAACCTTGATCCCGGACAACGCATCCAGCGCCGGTTGCAGGCGGCGGATGACTTCACCGGCGCTGACCGTGCGTTCGCTGAACGGCTTGAGATTGATCATCACCTTGCCTTGGCTGACCGTCGGGTTCGGGCCGATCCAGAAATACACGCGGGCCACCGCCGGGTCCTGGCCGATGACTTCGGCAGCGCGGTTGACCTGCGCACGCATGGCGATCGGCGAAATGTCCGCCGCCGCTTCGGCCACGCCCTGAATCAAGCCGTTGTCTTGCTGCGGAAAGAAACCCTTGGGTATAGCGACATACAACACCGCCGTCGCCGCGAGCGTGGCGATGGCCACCGCCAGCGTTATGCGCTGGTGATCCAGCACCCAGTCCAGACTGCGGCGATAACCGTTGTGCAAACCGTCGAATACACGTTCACAGGCTCGGGCAAAACGTCCGTCCTCACTCTCGGCATGGGGTTTGAGCAACCAGGCGCAGAGCATCGGGGTGATGGTCAGGGAAACGATGCAGGACATGATGATCGCAACGCTGACAGTCACCGCGAACTCGCGCATCAGACGCCCGACAATCCCGGACATCAGCAGAATCGGCAGAAACACCGCAATCAGCGAAACCGTCATCGAAACGATGGTAAACGCCACTTCGCGCAAGCCATCAACCGCCGATTGCAGGCGCGTTTTGCCCATCTCCAGATGGCGGACAATGTTCTCCATCACCACAATTGCATCGTCGACGACAAACCCGACGGCAATCGCCAGCCCCATGATCGACAGGTTGTCGAGGCTGTAGCCCAACAGGTACATCACGCCGAACGTGGCCACCAGCGACAGCGGAATGGTCAGGCTGGGAATCAGCGTCGCCGTGGCTTTGCGCAGAAAGACGAAGATCACCACGACCACCAGGGCAATCGACAGCAGCAAAGTGAACTGCATGTCATTGACCGAGGCTTCGATGGTCTGGGTGCGATCCCCCACCACTTGGACCTGCACGTCCCGGGGTAACGAGGCCGTCAGTTCGGGCAATTTGGCCTTGATCGTGGCGATGGTCGACAACAGGTTGAAACCCGGTTGCTTGTGAATGTCGACGATCACCGTCGGTTCGGCACCCAACTGCGCGGCTTGCTGAGTGTCCTCGGCGCCGGCGATGACCCGGCCGAGATCGCCCAGCTTGATCGGCATCCCGTTTTTGTAGGCGATGACCTGATCGCGATAGTGCTGCGGATCTAGCAGTTGATCGGTTGCACCCAGAGTGATTGAACGACTTTGCCCATCGAGACTGCCCTTGGGCTGATCCAGCGTGCTGACGCCAATCACACTGCGCACATCTTCCAGGGTCAGACCGCGCGCGGCCAATGCATCGGGATCGATCTGTACGCGCACTGCGGGTTTCTGTTCGCCATGAAAATCCACCAGACCCACGCCGGGCATTTGCGACAGGCGCTGGGCAATGTAGTTGTCGGCGTAACGGTCGAGTTCCGGCAAGGTGCGGGTTGGCGAGGTGACGGCCAGCGAAAGCACGGTACCTTCTGCGGGGTTGACCTTGTTGAAGGTCGGCGCGCTGGACATGGTTTTCGGCAGGTTAGGCGTAGCGGTGTTGATCGCGGTCTGCACGTCCTGCGCTGCGCCATCGATGTCTCGGGACAAGTCGAATTGCAGCACCACCTGAGTCTTGCCGGCGGCACTCGATGAAGTCATCGAGGTTACTTGCGGCACGGCGGCAAAGGCGCGTTCCAGAGGTGTTGCCACCGAGGACGCCATGGTCTCGGCGCTGGCGCCGGACAGTTTCGCGGTGACCTGAATCGTCGGAAAATCCACCGTCGGCAGCGGCGCCACCGGCAGTTGAAAATACGCAAAAGCACCCAGCAACATGACCCCAAGCGCCAACAGGCACAGGCCCACACGGCGTTGAATCAATCCGGTCAGGGCATTCATCGGCTCGCCTCCGCCAGATCACTGGTTGTGTCGGCTTTGACTGGCATGACTTTCAGCCCCGGAGCAATCCGCGACTGGCCTTGCACCACAACCGTCTCACCTGCCGCCAGGCCCTGACGAATCCATTGTTTGCCGCCGACCACGGCAGCAGCGTCCACCAGACGCGGTTGCACGCGCTGATCGGCACCGACCACGTAAACAAAATTGCCCTGCCGTCCGAGTTGCACCGCATCGGCGGGCACCACTGCGACATTGCGTCGGGTTTGCACCAGCAAGCGCGCACTGACCAGTTCGCCCGGCCAGAGTTTTGCCGCAGCGTTATCAAACTGCGCCTTGAGCTGAATCTGGCCGCTGGCCGCCGTGACCTGGCTGTCGATGAAACTCAGTTGCCCCCGGGCGATTTCCTGACGGCCATCGCGGGTCATGGCGACCACCTGCAACGCGCCTTTGGCGTTTTCTTCGAGGATTTCTGCAAGATCATCCTGCGACACGGCAAACGCCACGGAGATCGGGTTCATCTGGGTAATCGTCACCAGACCGGTGGCCTCGGCGCCATGGGCAATCGAGCCGACATCCAGCAGGCGCTGCCCGGTGCGTCCGGTCAACGGTGCCTTGACCTGAGTGAACTCCAATTGCAGGCGCGCGTTGTCCAGCGCTGCTTGATCGGCCTGCACAGTGGCTTGTTGGGCAGCCAGTTGCGCCCGGAAAGTGTCGACATCCTGTGTTGGCCCGGCCTTGGCGGCTGCCAGTTTGCTGGCGCGATCCAGATTGACCCGCAAGTTCGCCAGTTGCGCCTGATCCTTGGCCACCAAAGCCTGAGCCTGAGCGACTTGAGCCTGATAGACCCGAGGATCGATCACCGCGAGCAGGCTGCCGGCCGTCACCGCTTGCCCTTCGCTGAACAACACTTTTTGCAGTTCGCCATCCACCCTCACCCGCACATTCACGCTATTGAGCGCCTGCACATTGCCGATGGCACTGATCCAGATCGGCAAGTCCTCGACGCTGACTTGCGCCATTTGCACCGGCACCGCGCCGGGATCGGTTTTCACCGGGGCGGCCTGGGCATGTCTGATCCATTGAAACCCGCTGAAGGCCACGGCCAGCGAAATGGCGGCGAGGCTCCAGAAAACAACGCGACGACGTGAGTACGGGACATTCATGGGTGAGCCACCTGGGCAGGAGATTGGGAAGCGAGGGTGTTCGGCGCAAAGTCTCCACCCAGTGCGCGGAACAGGCCGACGGCGGCTTGCAGGTGTTGCAGGCGTACTTGCAGCAAGGTGTCTTCTGCCTGGTATTGAGTGCGCTCAACGATCAGCAGCGTCTGGAAATCCGTGGAGCCCAGGCGATAACGCACTTGCGCCAAACGCGCCGCTTCCCGCGCCGAGTCGACGGCGGCCTGATTCAGTGCGTAGCTTTTGTCGAGTTCGCGGGCAGCGCTGAGCTGAGTTTCTACGTCTTGCAAGGCCTCGACGATTGACTCGCGGTAACTGGCGGTCAGCTCCTGGACGTGGGCCTGATCAAAGTGCAGTTGCCCCTTGAGCTGGCCGCCAGCGAATAGCGGCTGACTGAGCGTGCCGATAGCGCTCCAGATTTGCCCGCCGGCAATCGTGTCGATCCCGCCGAGCAAGTCCAGCGACAGATTGGGCAGGAACGCGGCGCGAGCCACCCCGACATCGAAGTTCGCCGACATCAGCCGCGCCTCGGCGGCCTGAATGTCCGGGCGCTGGCGCAACAACCCGATCGGCAGTCCGGTCGCCGGTTGCGGAACTTGCAGGGCGTTCAGCCCGTTGCCTTGCAGATGAAAACCTTCAGGCGGCGCACCGACCAGTACCGCCAATTGATACAACGCCAGATCCCGTTGCTGACGCAGCGGCGGCATCGCAGCCTCGAAGGTCTGCATGGCATTGCGCTGCTGGGCAACTTCCAGATTCGACACCGCGCCCTGACTGGCCTGAACTTCGACCAGGGCGAGGACTTGTCGTGCATCGTTGGCAATCGACTGAGCCAGGCGCAAGCGATCTTCCAGCGACAACACCTGAAAGTAACTGTCGGCGATGCTCGCCCCCAGACTCATGCGCAGGGTACTGGCATCAAAAACCGTGGCCTTGGCCAAGGCGTCGGCGGAATCCGTAGCGGCCCGTTGTTTGCCCCAGAAATCCACTTCATAAGTGGCCTCGGCAAACACACTGCGCTTTGGTGTGGTGCCGTAATTGTTCTGGCGCTGAAAGTTACCGCCCAGATTCAGCGCCGGGTATTGCCCCGCGCCCGCCACTTGCGCGGAGGCTCGTGCCTCGTCTATTCGGCTGACCGCCGCTTTAAGGCTGTAGTTGGAGGCCAGGCCACGCGCAATCAATGCATTCAGTTCCGCGCTGTGAAATTCAGTCCACCACTGCCCTCCCGCCGCCGCTTGGCTGTTGGCCGCGTCGTTCCATTGCCGGGCCAGCGGCAACGGCGGTTGCTGATACTCGGGCACCATCGAGCAGCCGCCGAGCAGTAAAGCCCCGAGCAGCATCAATGAAACAGGTGAGTGACACGCGACGCGCATACTGCGCATCGCCAAGGTTGAAACCGACATGGGCACGCTATCCCCCGCTAGAGCCGCAGTGGATTGCTCCACGAATGCGTCGAAGATAGCGAGGGCCGCCTGCCAGAGCGTTCGCCGGCAGATAAACTTTTATTTAAATGCGCCTGAGCCAGAGAATTTGCGTCCCCTCAGTCTCAGCTAAGTTTCGCGCCGTAGCCTCTCTCCCATGCACTCAATGCACTGCTCAGGAGAGGCCCCACAGATGAATTCCAGCACAGCCGGATGGCTCAACAAAGTACCCGAAGTGACGTTGTCATTCTGGGTGATCAAGATCATGTCGACGACCGTCGGTGAAACCGGAGCGGACTTTCTTGCGGTCGATGCCGGTTTCGGCGCTGGCTGGACCAGCATCGGCATGGCTGCGCTGCTGGCCATCGCGCTGTTTTGCCAGATGCGCACGAAAGCCTACACCCCTTGGATCTACTGGCTGACCGTGGTGCTGGTGAGCATCGTCGGCACGCAGATCACCGACATTCTGACCGACATGCTCGACGTCAGCCTCTACACCAGCACCGCAGTGTTTTCGGTGTTACTGGTGATCAACTTTCTAGTCTGGTACCGAACCGAGCGTTCCCTGTCGATTCGCGAAATCGTTACGCCACGGCGCGAATTGTTTTACTGGGCAACTGTTCTCTGCACCTTTGCGCTTGGCACCGCCGCCGGCGACCTGGCGACCGAAGCGCTGGGCCTGGGCTTTACCGTCGGTGCGGTGATTTTCGGTGCACTGATCGCCGCCACTCTGGTCGCCTGGCGTCTGGGCGGCAACGTGGTGCTGACCTTCTGGATCGCCTACATCCTCACCCGTCCGTTCGGCGCATCCCTCGGCGACTTGCTGACCCAGGCCAAGACCTATGGCGGCCTCGGCATGGGCGCCACCTGGACCAGCGCGTTATTTCTGACCGTCATCGTGATTCTGGTAGGCGTCGCACAGATCAGCGTCGGCCAGCGCAAATCCATCACTCAGTAAATTCATTTAACAAACCCTCAAGGACTCTTTATGCGCCCGATTAAAAACTTCGTTCGTCACGTTTGCATCATGTCCGCCATTGCCTTGCTGAGCGTCGCCACCGGTTGCTCGAAACCAGCCGACAAAACCAAGACCGACGCCACCTCGCCAGCGGCAATGACCCAAGGTGCGGGCTCGAAACTGGGCGACTTGTCGGAGTTCCGCAACATTGCCGCCGACGTCGCCGGTCTGGTCGATAAAAACGACCTGCCGGCCGCCAAAACGCGAATCAAGGATCTGGAAACCTCGTGGGATTCGGCCGAAGCCGGAATCAAGCCCCGCGCCGCGAGCGACTGGCATGTTCTGGACAAAGCCATCGACCACGCACTCAGTGCCTTGCGTGCCGGCAGCCCGCAACAGAGCGACTGCAAGTCGGCCATGAATGAATTGCTGCAGGCCTTCGACTCGATGAAAGGGAAGCAGTAACCGAGCACAGATGCTTCAATACAGGCGCGAGGGTCATGACCTTCGCGCCTTTTTTTCTGGAGTGGACATGCGGATATTGCTGGTCGAAGACGACCCGATGATTGGCGATGCGATTCACGGTGCCCTGAATGACGCGAGCTATGCCGCTGACTGGGTAAAGGACGGCCTCACGGCACTGGCGGCGCTGGAAACGCAACATTACGATCTGGTGCTGCTCGATCTGGGACTGCCCGGCAAGGACGGTCTGCAAGTGCTGAGCCGGATTCGCGCCAATAACAACCCGGTCCCGCTGTTGATCATCACCGCGCGCGACAGCCTTGATGATCGTCTGCGCGGGCTCGACGGCGGCGCCGACGATTACCTGCTCAAACCCTTCGATATTGCCGAGTTGCTGGCACGTATGCGCGCGGTTCTGCGGCGCAAGGGTGGCAGCGCGCTCTCGGTTCTGGAAAACGGCGTGGTGTCGCTGGATCTGGTTTCGAAAGAAGCCTCGACGGCGGAGAACCCGGGCGTGCTGCTTTCCAGCCGTGAATTTGCTTTGTTGCAGGCGCTGTTGATTCGCCCGGGGGCAATTCTCTCGCGCAGCGATCTCGAAGACCGCCTCTATGGCTGGGGTAATGAAGTGGAAAGCAACGCGGTGGAATTTTTAATCCACGCACTGCGACGCAAACTCGGCAGTCAGGTGATCAAAAACGTCAGGGGTGTGGGATGGATGGTTTCAAAAAGCGCTTGAGGGAATCGGTACAACTCAGGCTCTCCGTCACCCTGTCGCTGGCAATCCTGATCGTCGCGCTGCTGGCAGGAGTCTTTGCCTTCGTTTCTGCGTTCGACGAAGCCCACGAAATGCAGGATGAAAGTTTGCGTCAGGTGGCAGTGCTGTTTGATCGGCAACACATGACGCTGAAGTATCCCGAAGGCAAAAACACGCTCGGCGACGATGAGGAGTCGCGGCTGATCATTCAGTATCTGGCCGATGGCAGCAATGCTTCCGGAGTTGATGATGACGCGATCCCGCTGCCCTTCCCGACGACGCTGGCCGATGGTTTGTCCACGGTCAATGTCGGTGGCGAAGCGTTTCGCGTTCTGGTCAGAACCACCGCCCATGGCGAGCGCATCGCCGTCGCCCAGGAAACCGGCGCCAGGGATGCCGATGCGCGGGAAAGTGCCTGGCGCAGTCTGTTGCCGTTTCTGGTGTTGTTTCCGGTGCTGCTGTTGGTGGTTGGTGATCTGGTGCGCAAGCTGTTTCGGCCCATCGCGACACTCTCGGCGGAAATCGATCAGCGTGCCGAACAGGAACTGCACCCTATCGATGAAAGCCATTTGCCGACCGAGGTCCGGCCATTTGTTGTCGCGATCAACCGCTTGCTCGCACGCGTGGCGAACACCCTGGAAACCCAACGCCGCTTTGTCGCCGATGCGGCCCACGAACTGCGCTCACCGTTGACCGCGTTGTCACTGCAGGCCGAACGTCTGGCCGCCGCCGACATGTCGGCGCAGGCCCATGAGCGTTTGCTGCCGCTACGCCGAGGCATCGAGCGCGGCAGGAATCTGGTCGATCAACTGCTCAATCTGGCCAAGGCGCAAGCCGACAATCGTGTGGCGTTGCCGGTGCAGGTTTTGACGGTTTCGGTGCATCAGGTCTATCGGCAGGTGCTGGAAGACCTACTGCCGCTGGCCGAATTCAAGCAGATCGACATCGGAGTTGAAGGCGAGACCGACGCGCAGGTGCGCATCAGTGAATCCGAGCTGCACACGCTGGTGAAGAATCTGGTGGATAACGCCATTCGTTATACCCCGCCCGGTGGCCGGGTCGATCTTTCGGTGAGCGTCGTGAATGGCGCCGCGTTGCTGCAAATCAAGGACACCGGCCCGGGAATCGCCCCGCAAGAACGCGAGCGGGTGTTTGATCCGTTTTACCGTAGCCTTGGGACTGATGAAGCCGGCTCCGGGCTTGGCTTGTCGATTGTTCAGGCGATAGCCGAGCGCAACGGTGCGCGGATTGACCTGGCGTACAGCGATGAAACGCAAAACAGCGGTCTATGCGTCTCGGTATCACTGAAGCTCGGCACTGATGACTAGCGTTCCTCGACCGGTGTCACCTGAAAGCTGTAACCGGCACCCGGTACGGTTTTGATCAGCGAATGTGCAAAACCCTCGTCGAGTTTGCGCCGCAGACGATGGATGTGTTTGTCGATGACGTTGTCATTGGGATCGAAGGCGTAGTTCCAGGCACTGTCGAGCAACATGTCGCGGGTGACCACCTGACCGCTATGGCGCATAAGCTTTTCCAGCAGCAGCGCTTCGCGATGCTGGAGGGCGATGACCCGGCCAGCGCGCGTGGCAGTACGGGTTGCGCAGTCGAGTTTCAGCTCGCCGACTTCCACTTGGCGCACCGGGCCGCTGGGTTGATCGCGACCGCGCAGCAAGCCTTCGAGTCGTGCCAGCACTTCGGCGAACGCGTAAGGTTTGGCCAGGTAATCGTCGCAACCGGCTTGCAGGCCTTCGACCTTTTGCTCGGTGGACGCTTGCGCGCTGAGCATCAGGATTGGCACTCGCAGTTGTTGCGCACGCACGGCTTTGACCAGGCCAATGCCGTCGAGGCCGGGCAAGCGACGATCGACAATCAGGGCATCGTGAATTTGTTCAAGGGCCATGCCCAGGCCGGTGTTGCCATCGCTGGCGATATCGACGACATGCCCGCTTTCAGTCAGCCCGCGCAACAGGTATCCGGCAGTTTGGGCATCGTCTTCAACCACTAGAATGCGCAAGTAACCGTCTCCATGAATCGAACCTGAACTTTTATTTAACTGACGGGAACGTGACGCGCCCCCGGGGTTTGCCACACTATGCCACCTCTGCCTGACAATGTGAGCGGTTCAACTGCCATGACCCATGTTCTGGTCGTCGAAGACGACTTGCCGACTTGCCGTGAAATCGAAGCAGCCTTGTGTGACCACGGTTTCACGGTGAGCTGCGTCCATAATGGTCGCGAGGGCCTGCTGAAGGCTTTGAGCGAACCGTTCGACCTGATCGTGCTCGATCGCATGTTACCCGGTGGCCTTGACGGACTGGGCGTATTGACCGCGTTGCGGGCAGCCAGCGTCAGCACTCCGGTGCTGATTCTCAGCGCTCTGAGCGCTTTGGATGAACGGGTGCGTGGCTTGCGAGCCGGTGGCGACGATTACTTGACCAAGCCATTCGAGTTCATCGAGTTGACTGCGCGTCTGGATGCCTTGAACCGGCGCCGCACCGAACCGCCCTCGCAAGTCCAGGAGACACGTCTGCGGCTGGCCAGTCTTGAGGTCGATCTGCTGAGCCGAACCGTGCGACGCGGCGAGCGAATCATCGATCTGGTGCCCCGTGAATACGCTTTGCTTGAGCACTTGATCCGCAACGCCGGCCAAGTGGTCACCCGCACCATGCTCTTCGAAGCCGTGTGGAATTACAGCTACGACGAGCGCACCAATGTCATCGAAGTCCATATGAGCCGCTTGCGGCGCAAGATCGACGGTGAAGGCGAACCGCCGATGATTCATACCATTCGTGGAGCCGGTTATGTTCTCCGTTCACCTGAGTGAAATACCGCGCACCATCAGCTTTCGCACCGGTTTGCTGTTTCTCGCACTGTTCGGTTGCTCGTTCCTCGCGCTGTTCGGCTATATCTATTGGCAGACTGCGTTCTACCTGAAAACCGAGGCCGACACAGCGCTCTATCGTCAGGTGGAAAACCGCAGCGCCCAGGCCCCCGACTTGCAACTGCTGGAGATCCGCAAGCATGCCGTGCAGGATGCCGAGGCACGCTTGCCGCACAGTCTGTTCGACGCGGACGGCAAGTTCATTGCCGGGGCGATTCATCAGTTGCCGCCCTACTCTGCCTTCGACAAGCCGCAGGAGTTTCGCTGGCTCAAAGCCAACGGTCATCACCGCACGATACGATTCATCGTCCATCGTCAGGCCGACGGCAAGATTCTGCTGGTGGCGCAGGATATCCATGACATTCGCGAGTTCGACGAACTGCTGATCAATGCGCTGATTTCCGGCGGCATTCTGTTATTGGTGGTTGGATTGTTTGGTGCGGTGGCCCTCGGTTATTCGGCTCATCGGCGCCTGGACAAGGTCAGTCGCTCGATCAAAGGCATCATCGAGGGCGATTTGACCGGGCGCCTGCCGATTCAGGGCACCAATGACGATATCGACCGTCTCGCATCCGTGGTCAACGGCATGCTCGATGAACTCGAGCGCCTGATGAGTGAGGTCAAGGGTGTTTGCGATGACATCGCCCACGATTTGCGCACGCCGCTGACCCGGTTGATTGCCGGGCTTGAGCGCGCACAACGGCGCGGGCTCGATGAAGAGCAATACGCCGGCAGCATCAACGCGGCATTAACCGAAGCCAAAGCCCTGCTGCTGACGTTCAAGGCCTTGCTGCGCATCTCGGAAATTGAAAACAGCGCCCGTCGCAGTCATTTTGCGCCGCTCGACCTGAACCTGATCTGCGCCGACGCCGCCGAACTCTACGAGCCATTGGCCGAAGAGCGCGGTATCCAGCTGACGCTTGCTGAGAGCCAGACGCCAGCGATCATTGCCGGTGACGCCCAACTAATGTTCGATGCAATTTGCAACTTGCTGGATAACGCCATCAAGTTTTGCCCCGACCAGAGTCAGGTGCGCCTGACCGTGATCGCTGAGCATTCGGCAGTCGGCATTCGCGTCTCGGACAACGGCCCGGGGATTGCACCGGCAGAACGCGAAGCGGTGTTGCGTCGCCTGTACCGCGCCGAATCGAGTCGCCATACACCGGGTAATGGCCTGGGGCTGAGCATGGTTTCGGCTGTCGCCCGCTTGCACGATATGCAATTGGCGGTCAGCGATGCGGCACCGGGCTGCCAAATCGATTTACTCGGCAAAAAGCCTTCGGCAACAAGCGCGCTTCTTTTAAATCCCGGCGTTCAAAACCAATTGTAAAAATTGCTGCTTTTTTGACGTTTTTTTTCCAATCAGATTCGTAGGGTGGCGTACCCCAGCCCTACAGGTAGCCGTCAATGAATCCTCAAAGCCCTGGCGAGATCGAAGACGAAATTCTCAATCAAGCCGCCCTCTGGTGCATGCGTTTGCAGGAAGAAACCTGCACGAGCGAAGAGCGCCTGGCTTTTCAGGAGTGGATTCAGCTCGACCCGCGTCACGCGTTCGAATACGCCAAGATGCTTGAGATCTGGGATCTCAGTGATCAATTGCCTGCCAATCCAGGCACATCGAAAAAGCTTCTGACCGAGCCATCAGCGCGTCGTGACGGTATGCGCAAAATGTAACGCGAACGTTGAAATCCGCGTTGCCGCGCTCCATCATTCGCCATTCTTTATGGCGTACCTGCGGCTTTGCCTTTGCGCCCTGAAACCTCTCATCCATTCTGAAATTCCAGGGCCATTGATGTCATTGCCAAAAAAGTGGTTGGTGCTTGCGAGCCTGACCGCGTGCCTGCTTAGCCTTGAATCCGCCCGTGCGGCCGAACCGTTGCTGTACACCGTCGACGCGGCCCGCGCCTTGCCGGGTGAAGGTCATAGTTGGGGATTCGCTGCGCTGGAGTCGGCGCGACCGTATCTGTTTATCGCTCGACGGGAGAATGGCCTGTCGGTGTTCGATGTCGAACAGCAACGCTTGCTAAAGACCCTCGACAATTCCGCAGGTGCCAATGCCGTCGCATTCGTGCCCCGGCATAACCGCGCGTATGTCGCCAATATGGACGGCTCGCTGGGCATCGTTGACCTGGATCGTCTGCAAGTCGTGCAGCGTCTGAAGCTCGACTCGGGCAACCTCAATAATCTGCTTTACGATGCGAGCCGCGACCGGGTGATCGTCACCAGCGGTCGCCGTGGCGATCATTCGACGCTGTACCTGATCGATGCCAAAACCGACCAGTTACAAGCCTCGGTCGACCTGCCGGCTGAAAAACTCGATGGCCCGGTCATTCTCGAAAACGGCACCTTTATTGTGCCGATGCGCGATGAGGATCAAGTGGCGGTGTTGTCCGGCACAAAACTGCAACAACAGACGTTCTGGAAGTTTGACGCCTGCAAGAAGCCCGGCGCAATCGCGGTGGATGAAGCACACCAGCGTTTGTTTGTAGCCTGCCGAGGCGGCAATCCCACGCTGGTCGTCGCAGATCTGCTCACGGGCAAAGCGCTCAGCACTCTGCCGATTGGCCGTGCGGTCAATACGCTGGCTTACGATCATCAGCGCGATCAGTTGCTGGTACCCAGTGGCGCCGATGCCAGCCTGACCGTTATCCAGCGTGATCCGCTAGGGCAGTATCAAGTGCTCGGCGCGATTGGCACTCGTCCCTGGGCACACAACATGGTGCTGGATGCCAAGCGCGGGCAGGCCTATCTGCTCAGCGCGGATTTCACCCAGCCTGCCCCGAGTCAGGAACAACCCAAGCCGGACCCGGTGTTTCACGCAGGCACCTTCACCGTGCTGACGCTCAAGGCCAATTAACGATTCATTGCAGACGCTTGAGCGTTGCCCAGGCGTCTGCGGTAAATCGGTAGTTTCTGTCTGACTCTAAAAGAATCAACCCTTCGTCGCTCAGACCCGGGATACCCGCAGGCGCCCTGCTCTTTTGCGTCAGAAATCGACGGTGGCCGACAGCTGCAGCGTGCGCGGATAGCCCGGTGAGAACGCGCCATACGACGCTACGCCCGACCAGTACTCACGATCAAAGACGTTTTGCACGGTGGCGCGGAATGTCGTCGGGCGACCTTCGATTTTCGTCGCGTATCGCGCGCCGGCATCTATACGTGTCCAGGAGTCCAGTTCCTGGGTATTGGCCTGATTGACGTATTGGCTGTCGGTATAAATCGCACCGCCGGTGAGGGTGAAGCCTTCCAGCCACGGCGTGTCGTATTCGGCCCAGATATTGGCTTGCACGTCAGGCACGCCGACCGGTTTGTTGCCACGGTTCGCGGCAGTTGCCGAATCGGTCAGCTCGCCATCGAGGAAGGTCACGCCACCCATCAGGCGCGTGCCTTTGGCCACTTCGCCGAACATGCTCAGCTCCACACCACGGTTGCGTTGTTCGGCCTGTACCGAGAACACATTGCCCGCGCCCACTTCGCCGCTGGGCTTCTCGATCTGGAACAACGCCAGCGTCGTCATGAACGTACCGTGCTCATACTTGACGCCGATTTCATGTTGTCTGGACTCGTAAGGCGCAAAGGTTTCGCCGGCGTTAGCCGCAGTGCCCGGGGCGATGTCACCTTTACTCAAGCCTTCTACATAGTTGTAGTAAAGCGAGACGTCTTCCCAAGGCTTGACCACCACGCCAACCAGCGGCGATGTGGCGCTGTCGTTATAACGGGAGCTGACCGCACCCGACGCCGCATAGTTACGCGACTCGATGTCCTGACGACGCAAACCGAGGGTCAGTTGAATGCGATCATCCAGCACCGACAAGGTGTCGGTGACTGCAACGCCGGACAGTTCCGACTCGGAAACCCGCAGCACTTTTGGCGAGTTGATGTACTGCTTCGGCGCGTCAATCGGGTGGTAGATGTTCGAGCGGATTTCGGTACCGTTGTTGATGCCCCGGGACAATTCATCCTGATACCGCGTCGCCATGACCGTCGTCGTGTGCGTGACAGGCCCGGTGGCGAAGATGCCGCGAATACCGACATCGGCGGTCGAGCGATCAACGTTGAATTTGTAGTAACCCGGAATGTTGCTGGTATCGCCGGCATCGTTGAGGATTCTCGGCACCTGGTCAGACATGCGCTTGACGTCGGATTTACCGCCGCCGGCATGGGCGAATACGGTGACTGCATCGTTCAGGTCATATTCACCGCCGAGCAACGCCGACTGTTCCTTGGTGTCCGACCAGCCCCAATCCTGTGACAGGTTGGTGCGGCCGTTAGGCGCAGACGGGACATCGACGCCCGGCGCGATGGTGAACGGGCGCGAGGCGGCGTCGAAACTTTCTTTCTGGCTGATGAAATCGAGGTTCAGGCGCAGTCGCTCGCCTTGGTAATCGAGGGCGATGGCGCCGATATCGAGCGCGCGTTCCTGGTTATCAACGGCGGTGTCGCCACCTTGTGTGCTGCCGTTGAAACGCACGCCGAACTGGTTCTGGTCACCGAAACGCCGGCTGATATCCAGATGGCCGCCGACTTGTGAATCCGAAGCGTAGGTACCGGTGAACCGCGTGAGGTCTTCAGCCAATGGACGCTTGGGAACGATGTTGATCACCCCGCCAACGCCGCTGTTTGGCGAGATCCCGTACATCAGGGCGCCGGGGCCCTTGAGCACTTCGACGCGCTCGGCGTACTCGGTGAATACCCGGTAGTTGGGCGCTACGCCGTAAACACCGTCGTAGGCCAGTTCACCGATGTTGCCTTCGCCAATCGCAAAACCACGAATGAAAAACGAGTCGACGATGCCACCGGTCTGCCCCGTGGAGCGCACTGAAGGATCACGCTCCAAAGCATCAGCGACAGTCACGGTTTGCAGGTCGGCCAAGGTTTTGGCGGTGTAACTGGTTACGCTGAACGGTGTGTCCATCACGTCTTTGTTGCCCAACATACCGAGCCGCGCACCACGGGCCACCTGCCCTCCGGCCAATACTTCCGGGAGCGCGGTTGCGCTGTTGTAACGGGCATTGACGTTGGTGACATCGAGAGTCAGGCCCTCGGCGCTGGCGTCGGCCGGCGCATTGGCCGCAATGTCGGCGGCCTGATCCGCCGCGACTTCCTGCTGCTCAGGGGCTGCCGCCCAGGCATTGGCGCTTCCTGCGACCAGAACAAAATTCAGCATGGCGGTACGAATGGCGAGTGTTAACACGCGCTCACCGCAAGGTCGACTGACAACAGGCATGACGTGAGGATCCTTTCAACGAGAGAAAATGGGAATCACTCCTAATGCCAGTCGACTTGCGAAAAAGTATCACCCTCGTCCGATATTTTTATGCGGTGGTAGCTGATGCGATCACATCGTCAGCCATACAGGCAGTCCAGCGGGATCGCGACAACCGGGAGCGCCGGCTCAAATGCGTGCCGCGTGGTCTTGTACGGAAACAGCTCACCCCGGGCAATCGTGGTGAAAATCCGCGAGACCTCGAACGCCTGACCGGTCTGCCAATGCCGCACACGGACCCGCGGATCGGTGTAATCGAGCTGGATGCACGGCACCCGCTTCAAGCCCAATTGCAACGCGGCGTTGAAACGATGATTGCCGTCCATGACGATGCCTGACATGCGCTCGATGATGATCGGTTCCAGCCAATGCCCGGCCCGCGAAATCGATTCGCGGAGCATCAGCACATTGGCCGGATCGACCTGCTCGGACTGCAACACCTCAGAAAGTGGCCGCAGCGAAATCTGATAACCGTGTTCCATGGTTTGCCTCCTGATCTAAACCCGGCTCAGCAGGCTGAGGCCTTGGCCACGAGTGAGTGTTGGTCGGCGACATCGAGCAATCGTTGCGCGAGTTCAATCAGCGGCAGATCAACCATCTCGCCGTCCACCTGCACCGCGTGACTGCCATCGGCCACGGCTCGCATCACCCTGTCTGCCCAGGCCAGTTGTCGGGCGTCGGGCAGGAAAGCTTTTTGCACGGTGCTCAACTGCGCGGGATGAATACACAGCTTGGCGCCGAACCCCAGGGATCGGGCGTAATGCGACTCCTGCTTGACCACGGCCAGCTCGCTGATTGCCGGTGTCACACCGTCGATGGGCGCCGGCAGCTGCGCCGTTCGCGAAGCCAGTACGATCCGGTTGCGGGCGTACAGAAACGCTTCGGGAATCTGGCTGCAATTGATATCGAGCGAGAAATCCAGCGAGCCGAATGCAAGGCGCGCAAGCCCGGGAATCGCCGCTATCGTTTCGACCTGTTGCAGGCCTTTGGCGGTCTCGATGATGGCGACAATCTGCAATTGCGGATTCCACGCCAACAAGCGCTCGACCACTTGCGACAGGGCCTCGGGGCATTCGGCTTTGGGCAGGAAAATACCGGCGCAGCGCTCGGGATATCGCATGTCCCCAAGCCACGTCATGTCTTGGCGAAACAGTGCGCTGCTGACGCTGTTCAAGCGGATATAGCGCTGGCAGGCGACGCTCGGCGTGCGTTCCTGCCAGGCCCAGATTGCAGCGCGAGCCGCCGATTTGCTGTCCGGATGAACGGCGTCTTCCAGGTCGAGAATGATCGCATCCGGAGCGGCATCAACCGCTTTGGAAAAGCGTTCAGGACGGTTGCCCGGGACGAACAGGTAGCTGATCGGAAGCCTGGCGATGGTGTTGAGACGTTCAGTTTTCATGGAATCTCTCCTTGGCGTGCGTCAGTCGTGGTTTTTCAAAAATTTTCCGCTGTCGACAGCAAGCAAATTTCACTGCCGGCGCGGGCGGGTTTCAGCGAGCCTTAACGCCTTGTTCATCAAGGTATTAAGGGAGTTTTTAATGTCGGGACGAACGAGTACAAGAGCGTGTAAATACACGTCTCTGTACGTCGCCTCGCCAGGTGTTTATTGAAAAATATTTGAAAACCTTACTTGATAACTGTTCGCGTTCGCAATATTGTTCACGCCGCCAAGTGAAACTAATCTCGTATCAATGCGAAGCGTAATGTTCACCGGAAGTGCCCAGCAGTGATGTCATTTGAATGTCAGTTAATGGTTCTTCACAACGCAAAGGCCAGGAACTAATGGCTGACGGCTATATCCGTATAAACCTTATGGAACGGGGTTCTCATGTCAGATATTTGTGAACCATTTATTACGATCGATGGCTTAAAGTTATTTTCAGGCCTGGTCTGGCATCCGCCACCGAAGTCGAAATTCGTTTATGCCTGACGGGCAGAAAAAATAGTCCTGTTGATAGCGATCAGTTATCGATGCATCAATGGCGAGATATTCGGCGCCAGGGGTTTGCCATGCCTAATATAATTCCGACCTCAATAGACAGCTGTATTAAAGTCCATACACCCGAGATGCTCCCGCCGTTGCTGGACTCCGTTGTTTCGCAATTGATCCACAATAAATCACAGAGCTTGTTTGAGTTAGCCGCGCAGTACGGATCGCCATTTAATCTGGTGTGGCCACATGCCTTTGAGTTGAATGCGGCCGCCCTGCTTGCAGTGTTGAAACAATATAAAGTCGATTACGCTATTTTTTACGGCGCCAAGGCCAACAAGTCCCAGTGTTTACTCGAAGCGGCCAGCAATTCGGGCATCGGCGTCGATGTTTCGAGCATCCATGAACTGCACGCAGCGCTTCGTGCGGGCGTTCCGGCGCAGCGGCTATGTGCCACGGGCCCGGCCAAGACCACCGAGTTTCATCAAGCTTTGGTGGAAGGAGGATCGCTGATTTGCGTCGACTCACTGGAAGAATTCAGCCACCTGAATACTTTGCTCGAAGCACTGCCAGGCGCCGTGAAACCGAGGATTTTACTGCGTTACAGACCAAGCAGCTGTCCGAGCAGCCGATTCGGCATGGGCGCAGATGACTTGCTTGAATGCCTGCAAATTCTGACGCGAGAGCGCGACAAATTTCACTTCGAAGGTTTGCATTTCCACCTCGGCGGCTACGGATTTGAATCTCGGGCGCAAGCTTTTCGCGAGGTGACTGCGTTCATCACCGCCGCAAGGGAAATGGGTTTGAACCCGAGCATGATCGATATTGGCGGTGGTTTGCCGATGCGTTATGTCGAACCACAGACGTACAGTAATTTCTTGCAGAATGACAATGTAGCCAGTCATTACTACAACGGCTGCGTCCCCGGCTCTTATTACCCTTATGGCAGTAGCCTGACGGCGTGTCAGTGGTTGACGTTATTCCTTGAGGCCGAACATTCGCCGGGACAATCCATCGCGAATTACTTGAAATCAAACAACATTACACTTGCGCTAGAACCCGGGCGCAGTCTGGTGGATCAAGCGGCAATATCGGTGTTTCGGGTGACGCGCACCAAGCAGCTCGCTGAAAACAAGACCGTCATTTTTATTGAAGGCAGTAGTTTCAGCGCTTGTGAAACATGGTTTTCGTCGGAGTATCTGGTTGATCCGATATTGATCAGTGCTGAACATTCGCCACATAAACCGATGCAGGCTTACATTGCCGGCCATAGCTGTCTGGATGACGACGTCATCACCCACCGACTGATCAACTTCAATTGCACACCAAACGCTGGCGATCTATTGGTATATGCCAATACCGCCGGGTATCAGATGGACTTGCTGGAAAATGAATTCCATCGCCACCCCCTGCCCCAACGAATAAAAGCCACCTGTTGTACGGAAGGTAATTACGC
Source organism: Pseudomonas sp. McL0111 (assembly GCF_052567255.1). Classification (NCBI taxonomy): domain Bacteria; kingdom Pseudomonadati; phylum Pseudomonadota; class Gammaproteobacteria; order Pseudomonadales; family Pseudomonadaceae; genus Pseudomonas; species Pseudomonas sp. McL0111. The sequence goes on from NZ_CP199585.1 coordinate 4,796,910, forward strand.
ATTCTCACCTGACTACTGAAAGGGAATACTTCATATGATACTGAATAAAGTTTCAGACCTTATTGGTAACACTCCAATGTTGGGTATTGATATTCCGGATACCAACGCCCGACTGTTGTTGAAGATCGAGAAGAACAATCCCGGTGGCAGCATAAAAGACCGCATGGCACGCAATATGGTGTTGGGCGCGCTCAAGTCGGGTCGCCTGAAACCCGGTGGTGTGGTGGTCGAATCGTCTTCGGGCAATACCGGCATCGGTCTGGCCATGGCCGCCGTTGAGTTCGGTCTGCAATTCATTGCCGTGGTCGATCACCACGCAGCTCAGGACAAGATCGCGGTGATGAAGGCATTGGGCGCCGACATTCGGTTTGTCGCCGGCACCTACCGCGAAGATGAAGTCGCCGTGGTCGAGCGTCAGCGCCTGGCGGCTGAACTCGCGCAGCAGATCCCCGGCGCAGTGTTCATGAACCAATCCGATAACGCCGCCAACGCTGGCGGTTACAGCGATTTTGTCCGCGAAACCATCGCCCAGTCAGCAGGCTCCATCGGCGCCTATGTCGGTTGCGTCGGAACTGGCGGCTCGATGACCGGCATCGCTCGCGGTCTTAAACAGCACAACCCGGACACAGTCACCGTCGCCGTTGAACCGGCCGGTTCAATCGTCTTCGGCCACCCCGGTTATCCGTACTACCAATCGGGTACCGGCACGCCCGCAGGTGACACCGTCGGCCTGGTGCTCGACTACAGCTGCATCGATCTCGGCGTGCAGGTGACCGATTCGCAAGCCTTCGAAACGGCTCGATACATCGCGCGCAACCTGGCATTGCTGGTTGGCGGATCAACCGGTGGTGCGATCTTCAAGGCACTGGAACTGATCCACAAAGGCGTGCTGACCGGCAATGTCGTGGTGCCGATTGCCGATGGCGGCGAAAAGTATCTGCACACCGTGTTCAACGAGAACTGGCTGCAAGAGCGCGACTTGCTCGACCCGAGTGTCGCCCCGCAACTGGATAACTGGCTGGGCAAGACTCAATGGCTGGAATCCAGTTCTGCGCCACTGCAATTGAGCGTCGCATAACCCTCCTCCCACACAGGAACGCCTCTCGATGAAACTGCTGAAAGTCGCCATCTGTGGCGGTGGCAGAACCGGACACCTTAATGCCGTCCTGTTCAAACAGATCCCCGATGTTCAGGTTTCGATGCTCACCAGCAACCTTGAAATCATTGAGCAACATGCCCGTCAGACACCGATGCAGGCATTGTTGCCGGACGGCTCGACACTGAGCGCACGACTGGATCGGGTCACCACCGATGCCAAAACTGCCGTCGAGGATGCCGACATCGTCATCATCACCGTCCCGGCGCATGCCCGACCGCAAACCCTGCAAGCCATCGAACCGCATCTGGCCACCGGCAAACCGGTTTACGTCGGTGCCATTCCGGGGTTCTGCGGCTTCGACTGGCTGGCCGAAGCGCAATTGACCGAACGTCCGAACGTGGTGATCTGGGGAATGAAAGATGTCCCGCACACCGCGTTTGATCTGAAACCCGGGCTGTCGATCAAGATGGGCGGCGGCAAGAGTCAGCTGTATGTCGCAATGCATGCCCGTGAATCGCAGGCATCCCGCGAGCACCTGCAAGACATGCTCACCCTGCTTTACGGGCCGTGCGTGACGATGCTCGACAACTACCTCGAAATCACCCTGACACCGGGCAATCCGATCATGCACAGCTCGGTGATTTACGGGTTGATCGGCCCTTATGGACAGTGGCATCGCAAGATTTTCCCGCAGCGCATGTGCTGGTGGACCGAGTGCCCCGAGCTGGGCGCGTATTTCCTTGAACGCATGGATCAGGAAAGCCAGGACCTGTGCGCGGTCATCAGCCAGCGTATGGGCGTCGATCTGTCTTCGGTGAAATCCCTCAAGCAGGAAATTGTCGAGGCGTACGGCGAGCAGATTCGCGACCAGAGCAGCATGCTGGCGATTCTGCGGACCAATCAGGCCTACAACGACATCCTCGCGCCCATGGTGCCCGCCGATGACAACCGCGCCGGTTATGTGATCGAGCGTGAAAGCCGCGCCTTCAATGAAGACGTCGCCTACGGCCTGGTGCTGCTGGTGGAAATGGCCCGGCGTTTCGACCTCAAGGTGCCTTACATCGAAGAAGTCCTGCAGTGGAGCGTTGGCTACATGCAAGGCCTGCGCGACTCGGCCCTCGATTACTTTCCAAGCCATTGGCCACGCCCGGCAAACGCCGCCGCTTGATTTCTCAATTCAATTTTCGACGAGCAGACCGCTGATATGGATGACTTCAAGACACTGATCGCCTACTCCCGCAAGAACGCCATGCGCCGCTTGATTCGCTGCCTTTTTGCCGAAAACATCCTCGACCGTGCGGCCCTGAGCTTTGCCGTCGAGGGCAACCGGGCGACGTACCCGCTCAAGTCCGGCCGCGCGCATCTGGCCTTTTCCGACATCAGCAAAGGCCCGGCCGACACCGTGGTCAATGAGGGTGACGTGGTGCTGATCACCGATGAAGGCGTACGCCAGAGCATCACCAGCCATCAGGACATGCTCGACGTGCTGCGCGACAGCTTCGACTTTGAACCCACCGACGAAGGCGTCGCCGGGCTCAAGTCCGACATGGAAAACAGCCTGACCAATGACGCGCACGCCCGTCAGCATCGCCAGCAGTGGAACGCCCGACTGCATCAGGCGGCCAAGGATCAGGGACTCGATAGCTTCACCGACTACCTGCGCAAACATGCCAAGACCAAGGACGCGGCTATCCTGCTGGATCAATGGGGTTCGCTGGAAGGCCATCCGTACTACCCGACGTGGAAGTCGCGCCCGGGGCTGACTGATGAGGAAGTCGAGCAACTGTCCCCCGAGTTCAACGCGCAGGTGCCGTTGCGCATTGCGGCGTTGCGTGCCGACAACGCGAAAAGCGAAAGCATGCCGCACGTAACCAGTTACCACGACTGGTTCGCCAGCAATTTCCCGGTGCAATGGGAGCAATGGAAAGCCTCGCTTAACAGCAAAGGGCTGGATGAACGCCAATGGCTGCCGCTACCGATTCACGCCTGGCACTTGCAGGCTTTCGTCCTCAAGACGTTTGCCGCCGAGATTGAAGAAGGCATCCTGATCACCGACGGCCCCGACATCGTCACCCTGCCGACCATGTCTTATCGCACGATGATGCCGGTGCTGGACGACTGCGCGCCGCTGATCAAACTGCCGATTGCGGTGTGGATGACCAGCGAACTGCGCAGTCTGCAAGCCAAGTCGATTCACATGGGGCCGCGCATCAGTACGGTAATCAGCCAGATTCTCGCGGCTGAAAACGGCTTTGATCAGCGCCTGGAGATTTTCCCCGAGGAAATCGGTGTTCGCTATAAAAACGCAGTCACCCAGGACGATGCGCCCGGGCGGCATTTGTCGGTGGTCTATCGTGCCAGTCAGCAAGCGTTCGAACGCAGTGACGATTGCCTGCCGATTACCGTGGCCTCATTGTTCACCCGCTTGCCTGGAAATGGTCGGCCACTGTTTACCGATCTGATCGAGCGCGACGGTGTACGGGCCAGTGCCGCAAACGTCGAGAGCTGGTTTCGCGAGTACGCCAAAGTCGTCACTCATCCGGTGGTGGCGATCTACTTGATGTACGGCGTCGGGCTTGAGGCGCATCAGCAAAACACCATGGTGCTGTTTGCTCCCGATGGCAAAGCACGTAGTCTGCTGATCCGTGATTTTGGCGATGGCCGCACTTACGCGCCGCTGTTGGAGGCGCGCGGCTACACGCTACAGCCGCATGTTCAGCCCGGTATCCTGCCGACTGTATTCGTCGGAGATATCGAGCCGGTGCGCATGTTTGTGCTCGACGCGGCATTCCTTACCCACCTGCACGAAATGGCGTTGTGGCTGACGAAAGAATACGGTCTGGACAACAATCGCATGTGGGAAGTGTTGCGTGAGGAAACCGAAAACGCCTTCGCCGCTGTGCGTGAGCGTGTCTCGCCAGCGCTGTGGGAAGTCGAACGCAAAGCGTTCATTCAGGACCCGTGGCCAACCCGGTCGTTGTTGCGCATGCATTTGATGCAGTACTCCAACTATCGTTTACAGCACACCCTGACCAACCCGCTCGACGCCGTTTAACCACCGAGGCTGACTCATGTCCCATGCAGGTGCCATCCAGGGTTCGAGAGTAAGAATCCTGATTTATCTTCTATTTGCCATTCAGCTCATCTCGATGGGCGCGATGGAAATGAGCGGGCCGTTCTGGCCCGTCCACCTGCGTGGGCTGACCGACTCGGAGTCAGTTTTCAGTTTCGCCAGCATCGCCGTGTACGTCGGGCCAATGCTGGGCATTATTCTGACCAGCGCATTCTGGGGCCGTATCGGCGATCGTTACGGCCACAAATTGATGATGATCCGCGCCCTCGCCGGTTTGTCCTTGACCCAGCTTGGGCTGGCCCTGTTCAGCGATATCTGGATCATCCTGATCCTGCGGTTTCTGCAAGGTGCGTTTGCCGGGTATATCGCGCCGGCACAGGCTTACGGCGTCAGTATCGAAGCGCCTTCGCGAAGGGCGCGGCTGTTTGCGATTCTGCAGATATCGACCAACGTCGGCTCGCTGCTGGGAGCGGTTGTTGGCGGCCTGATCCTCGATTACGCGACGTTCTTCTGGATCAACATTATCGCCTCGGTGCTGTGCGCCATTTGTACCGTGGTGGCGGCCGTGACGTTGCCGGATGTGCCACCAGTGAAAAAAGCCCCGGTGGCCGATAACGCGGCGCCGCCCTCTCGTTCCGGCAGTCTCTGGCAGGGTTCACCGTTGCTCTCGCTGCTGGGCGTCATGGGCATTCTGTTGCTGGCGCGGATGCTTCCGCAGACCTCGTTCTCGCTGTACGTCAGTTCGATTTTCGAGGTCAGCAACTCGGTGGTCGGCCTGTGCTACGGCTTACTCGCACTGGGTTTCATTCTCTCGGCAACGGCCTGGTCGCGTTACTTCGAGCATCGAACCCAACAGGAAACCCTGCAACGCATCACCTACATCGTCATTGGTTGCATCGCCCTGACCGCCGTGGCCGGCATCACCCGAAATCCGCTGGTGTTCGTCATTGCCTACTTCATTTGGGGCGTGCTGCTGGGTGCCACGACGCCGGTGCTGATGGCGTTGATCTCAAAAACCGCCGACAGCTCGCAACAAGGTCATGTTCTGGGCATTGCCCAAGGCACCGCGCAGTTCGCTTCGATTGCCGGGATCTCAGCCGGTGGTTTGCTCAGTCAGGTTTATGGCTTGCAATACACTTACCTGTTCGTGTGTCTGGCGTACGTGCTCGCGTTGATTCCCATTGTCGCGCTGCGCTTCTGGCCGGTGGCCATGCAACCCAGCCCCGCTCCGCCCGGGGATTGATCAAGGAACTGCGTTTTGAACATTGAACAATTGCGCGCCGACACGCCGGCAGTCGAGCAACTGATCCACTTCAATAACGCCGGCGCAGCGCTGATGCCCAAACCGGTGATCGAGGTCATGACCCGCCAACTGCAACTTGAGGCGCAACTGGGTGGCTATGAAGCGGCGGCGCAGCATTTGCCGGAACTGGAAAACGTCTATGGCGCCATTGGCCGCTTGATCAATGCCTGCCCTGACGAAATTGCAGTGATCGAAAACGCCACCCGAGCCTGGGACATGGCGTTCTATTCACTGCCGCTGCAAGCCGGCGATGTGGTGCTGACGTCGACCACCGAATACGCCGGTAACTACATTCCCTACCTGCAATTGAAAAAGCGCCGCGGCATCGAAATCAGGATCATCCCCAACGATGAACAGGGGCAGGTCTCACTGTCGGCCCTGAAAGATATGCTCGGCGATGATCGGGTCGCGCTGGTGTCTTTGCCGGTGATCGCCACCAACGGCGGGCCGGTGCAGCCTATCGAGCAGATTGGTGCACTGGCCCGGGCCGCAGGGGTGCTGTTTTTGCTCGACGCCTGCCAGGGTGTCGGGCAGATGCCGATCGATGTGCAGAAAATCGGTTGCCATATGCTCGCCGCCACCAGCCGCAAATACCTGCGTGGGCCGAGGGGCATGGGATTTTTGTATGTCGAAAAGTCGCTGTGTCAGAACCTGGAACCGGCGTTTCTTGACCTGCATGCTGCCTCGCTGCTGACCCCGGAGACCTTCAAGATTCGTGAGGACGCCCGGCGCTTTGAAAACTGGGAATGCAACGTAGTGGCCAAACTGGGCCTGGGTGCTGCGGTGGATTACGCACTGGCGCAAGGCCTCGAACCGATGTGGCAGCGCATTCAGCATTTGGCGGCGTATTTGCGTGATCGGCTCGGCGAGGTTGCCGGTATCAAACCCACGGATTCGGGCATCATCAAGTCCGGTATCGTCACATTCACCTGTCAGGGCAGCAGCGCCGTGCAAGTGCAGCAATGGCTGGCGGCACGGGACAAACGGATCAACGTCAGCACCTCGACGTTCCGTTCGACCATGCTTGATATGCAACAACGCAACCTGCTTGAAGTCAGTCGCGCATCGCTGCACGCCTACAACACCGAGGCTGAAATCGACGAGATGATTGAAGCATTGCTGCGCATGCCACGAAGCTGACACGCGATACCGAATCGCGCTTGCGCGGCGCAGGCGTTGTCAATTAGCATTGGGAATACTTCTCAATTGCACAAAACAATTGCCATGAGCGAATCTCTTCCCGCGAATAACCACAATCATCTGCGCGTGATCGAAGACCTGTACAGCGGCCATCACGGCTGGCTGTACGCCACGCTCAGGAAAAAACTCGGCAACGCCATGGATGCGGCGGATCTGGCGCAAGACACCTTCACCCGCATCCTCGCCTCGCAGGTCACCGTCATCGAGCAGCCACGGGCTTACTTGAGCTGTGTGGCCAAGGGCATTCTGATCAACTGGTATCAGCGCAAGGCGCTGGAGCGCGCCTACCTCGATGCCCTTGCGCATCTGCCTGCGCCGGAAGTGCCTTCGCCAGAGTTGCGTTTCATGGTTCTGGAAACCCTGCACGAGATCGATGCGATGCTCGACGCCCTGCCGCCACTGGTCAAGCGTGCGTTCCTGTTGTCGCAGATCAGCGGCTTGAAGTACGACGATATCGCCGAGCAATTGAATGTGTCGCTGATCACCGTCAAGCGCTACATGAAACAAGCCTTCGTGCAGTGCCTGATGCTGGTGGAATAAATGTTCGCTCGCCGCAATGAACCACCGCTCGACCCCAAGGTTCTCGAAGAAGCCGCCGAATGGCTGATGCGCTTGAGTGAAAACGATCTCAGCGACACCGAGCATGCCGAATGGGAGTGCTGGAAAGTCAGCTCGCCGGAGCGCAATCGCGCATGGTCGCGGGCACAACTGCTGCAAAGCAAACTCGGCGGCCTGCCCCCTTCCCTGGCGATGTCGGCGCTGGACCGTCCGAGCAATCCGGAACGTCGTGCGGCGCTTGGCAAACTGGCGATGATTCTTGCAGTGCTGCCAGCTGGCTGGGGCAGCTGGAAACTCGCGGAGTCGCAGCAATGGACCGCCGATTACCGCACGGCGGTGGGCCAGCGCCGCGAGTTGACCCTGGCCGACGGCTCACGCATCACGCTCAATACCGACACCGCCATCGACGTGCTGTTCGATGCCAATCAACGGCTGATCAACTTGCGCGAAGGCGAAATACTGGTCGAGACCGCGCCAGACGCCGCACCGCTGCCACGACCGTTTCTGGTCAGTACCCGCCAAGGCCGAATGCAAGCCTTGGGCACGCGATTTACCGTTCGCGAACTTCAGCCCCGCACCCATCTCGCCGTGCTTGAAGGCGCGGTAAGAGTGGTGCTGGCAGACAGCGGGCAAACCGCCCCGCTGATCGTCAATGCCGGGCAACGTACCGATTTTTCCTCACAAGACTTTGGCCAGGTGAGCCTGACGGATCGCTACGTCGGCGCCTGGACGCAAGGCATGTTGATGGCGGACAAGATGCGCCTCGCCGACTTCGTCGCGGAGCTGGCGCGCTACCGCCGAGGGTTCGTACGTTGCGACCCGGCGATTGGAGACCTGCGCATTTCCGGGGCGTACCCGATCAGCGATACCCAGCGCACGCTCAACATGCTGACGCAAACCTACCCGGTCCTTGTCTCTGGCCACCTGAGTGGCTATTGGGTGACGCTGTCGCCCGCCTGATCTGAAAAAGCTGCGCAGAAAAATATTCACTGCGCTGCTGATACTTTTTTCGATCTCGACTGGCAATGAAAGGAACAACCTTTTTCTCTCGCCTACAGGGCCATCCATTCATGCTCGTTGCACGACCCTTGCGCCCGGATTGCCCGCTCAAGCCCGCTATTTGCAGTGCGTTGCTGAGCCTGGCCCTGGTCTGTGCCGCGAGCCCGCAAGCGCTCGCCGCGGTGCCGGTGCAACTCGACTCGGCGGTCGTGCGTTCGTACAACATCGCTCCCGGCCCGCTCGGTGCAACCCTGTCGAGTTTTGCCGTGGACGCCGGCATTGCCCTGTCGTTTCAGCCCTCGGTTACCGAAGGTCTGATGAGCCCGGGGCTTTACGGCAAATATTCCACTCAGGAAGCGTCCACCCGGTTGTTGGCCGGCAGCGGCCTGGACATGCTTGCGCGCAGCGATGGCAGCTACACCCTGGCGCCACGCAGTTTGACGCTGAGCGAAACCACCATCGGCGGCATCGATAAAAGCAGTGACAGCCTGCCTGCGGTGTACTCGGGAAATCAGGTCGCCCAGGGCGGACGCCTCGGCATGCTCGGCAACACCGATGTGATGGACGCGCCCTTCAGCGTCAGCAGCTACACCTCGGAAATGATCAAGGATCAGCAGGCCGTTACCGTCGGCGATTTGCTCGAACGCGATTCCTCGGTGCGTTCCACCGGGCAGACCGGCGGGATTGTCGACTCGTTCTTCATTCGTGGCTTTCCGGTGGGTGAAGGCAATCTCGGCGAGATAGCCTTCGATGGTGTCTACGGCGTTGCGCCCAACTATCGAGTGTTCACCGAGTTCGCCGAGCGTATCGAAGTGGTCAAAGGCCCCGGCGCTCTGCTTTATGGCATGTCTCCGAACAGCGCCGTCGGCGGCGTGATCAACGTAGTGCCAAAGCGCTCTCTCGATGAAGACCTGACCCGATTCACCGCCAGTTATGCGATGAACACACAGCTCGGCGGCCACTTCGACCTCAGTCGGCGTTTTGGCCCTGAGCGTCGGTTCGGGGTGCGCATCAACGGCAGCACGCAACAGGGCAACACGGCCATTGACGAGCAATCGCGAAATGTCGATATCGGCGCCATCTCGTTCGACTATCAGGGTGACCGCTTGCGCACCACCCTGGATCTGCTCAGCCAGAAGGAAAAAATCGATGCCGCATCCCGACCGTTTCTGATCGCCAGCGGCGTCGACATTCCCTCGGCGGCCAATGGCCGTACCAACGTCAGCCAGGACTGGGGCTGGTCGAGGACCCGGGACAAATCGGCGTTGCTCGGTGGTGAATATGATCTGAACGACGACCTGACAATATTTGCTCACGCCGGTGCCGGCAGATCGAACGTCGCGCGCATGTCCGATCAGACGCCGACCATCATCAACGCGGCGGGTGATACCTCGTCGATCCCCGGTTACTACAAATTCGAAGTCGAGCGCTACACAATCGACGCCGGAGCACGGCTGCGCTTCGACACCGGACCGATCAGCCACAGCACCGCCCTTCAGGTCACGCGTTATCGCGATGAATTGTCCCGAGGGATTATTTCCGGGCCCGCCATCCTGTCGAACATCTACCACCCGATTGATCGTCCGAAACCTGATATCCCTACGCCGGACGCGTTGAAAGTCTCCGAAACCGAATTGTCCGGCGTGGCCGTCGCCGACACATTGTCGGTGCTGGATGAGCGTTTGAAAGTCACCGCTGGCCTGCGCAAGCAGAATATCAAGTCCGACAACTACAACCCGGCCGGCGTGGTCACCACCTCCTACGATGACGGCAAGACCACGCCACTGTTCGGCGCTGTGGTCAAACCCTGGGATCACGTTTCGTTCTACTACAACTACATCGAAGGCCTGAGCAAAGGCGATATCGCGCCCTCGACCGCATCGAATGCCGGCGAGATTTTTGCGCCTTACGTGTCCCGGCAACATGAAGTCGGGGTCAAGGTCGACTACGGCACCTTCACCTCGACTCTCGCGCTGTTCCAGATCAAGAAACCCAGCGGCGAACAGACCTCGGGGGTGTTCTCGGTACAGGGCGAACAGCGCAATCGCGGCGTGGAGCTGAACATGTTCGGCGAAGTCGCCAAAGGCACGCGCCTGCTGGGCGGCGTGACCCTGCTTGATGCCGAACTCACCAAAACCGGGGTTGCCGCCAATCGAGGCAACAAGCCGGTCGGCGTGCCTGAAGTCCAGGCCAACCTCTGGGCCGAATGGGACACCCCGCAAGTCGAAGGATTGACCCTGACTAGCGGCGCGATCTTCACCGGCAGCCAATACGTGAATCAGGCCAACACCCAGGAGCTGGATGCCTGGACCCGTTTTGATGTCGGCGCGCGGTACGCCACTCGCATCGCCGAGCGACCAACGACATTCCGCGCCACTGTGCAGAACGTATTCGATCGCGAGTATTGGTCTGGCGTGGCGTCGTACGGCGCGTTTTCTCAAGGTTCGCCACGCACATTGCTGCTGTCGGCCACTGTCGATTTCTAAACCACCGAGTCTTGGCGGCAGTGTTTGCCGTTACCTGATCCGGCTTCTGCAAAGGCATTAATCATGGTTACTATTTTTCGACGCAGCCACGCCTTCGCTGCACTGCTGCTGGCGATTTTGTCTGGCGTGGCGTTGTTATCCCTTGCACCTCGCAGCGCACAGGCAGCCGACGCTGATCCAGCACTGAGCACAGTGACTGACTTGCTCGGACGCAAGGTCAAAGTGCATCTGCCGGTCAGACGGGTGATCCTCGGTGAAGGTCGCCAGCTCTATCTGGTCGCCGCGCTGGACACGCAAAACCCCATCGAGCGCATCGTTGGCTGGCGCAAGGATCTGATCCAGTCTGACCCGGACACCTACGGCGCGTATCTGCGAAAGTTTCCCGACATCGCCAAGATCCCGACCTTTGGCGGCTTTGAGGACGGCACGTTCGACATCGAACAAGCGATCTCCCAGCGTCCCGACGTGATTATCCTCAACGTCGAGGCACAGCACGCCACTGAAGATGCGCGCTATATCGAGAAGCTTGATGCCCTCGGCATTCCGGTGGTCTACGTCGATTTTCGCAATAACCCGATGCAGAACACCGAGCCAACCATGCGCCTGTTCGGCCAGCTCTTCGGCAAAGAACAGCGCGCCGAAGCGTTCATCGATTTTCGCAACCAGCAGATCCGTCGCGTCACCGATGTGATCGAGGCCAATCACCCTGCCCGGCCCAACGTGTTCATCGAGCGCATTGGCGGCTACACCGACGATTGCTGCCTGAGCTTTGGCAATGAAAACTTTGGTCGTTTCGTTGAGATGGCCGGTGGCAACAACATCGCCAAACGCATCATTCCCACCACGTTCGGCCAGTTGAACCCCGAGCAAGTGATCGTCGCCAATCCAGACCATGTGGTTGTCACCACTGCCAACTGGGAAGCCTTTGCCCCCGGCGGCCACTGGGTTGGCGTCGGCCCGGGCGCGGACATGGCACAAGCCCGGAAAAAACTCGCGTGGTACACCCAGCGTGCGGCATACGCCGGCATCAAGGCGCAGGACGATCAAGCGTTCCATGCCATTTGGCATCAGTTCTACAACAGCCCCTATCAGTTCGTGGCGATCCAGCAATTGGCGAAGTGGTTTCACCCGACGCTGTTTGCCGATCTCGACCCCGACGCCTCGTTTCGCGAACTGCATGAGCGCTTCCTGCCTGTGCCCTATGAGCCCGGTTACTTTGTCAGCCTGAAACCCGAGGTCAAACCATGAGTTCGCTGAACGAAGCCATGGTCGTGCAGCGCGATACCTACCGCCGACTGGTGCTGCGCAAACGACTGATCCTCGGCGCACTGGTGTTGCTGCTGATGTGCAGCGTGCTGCTTGATCTGGCACTGGGGCCGGCGAGTTACAGCCTCAGCGAAGTGCTCGGCGCACTGTTTTCGCCGGACAGCGCTTCGCCGCAAGTGCGGGTGGTGATGTGGGAAATTCGCTTGCCGGTGGCACTGATGGCCGTCGCGGTCGGTGCCGCGTTGTCGCTGGCCGGTGCGCAGATGCAGACCATCCTCAACAATCCGCTGGCCAGCCCGTTCACCCTGGGCATTTCCGCTGCCGCCAGTTTCGGCGCGGCCATGGGCCTGGCATTTGGCGTCGCGCTGTTCCCGTTTGCGGCGCAATACATGGTGCCGGTGAACGCGTTCATCATGGCCATGCTGTCAGCGCTGCTGATTCACTTCTTGAGCATGCGCCGTGGCGTGACGGCCGAGACCATCGTGTTGCTCGGCATTGCGCTGGTATTCACCTTCAACGCGTTGCTGGCGTTGGTGCAGTTTTTTGCCACCGAACAAGCCGTGGCTGCCGTGGTGTTCTGGACCATGGGCAGCCTGACCAAAGCGACGTGGCCGAAACTTGGGGTGATTTGTCTGGTGATCCTCATCACCCTGCCGATTTTCGCCAAGCGCGCCTGGGCACTGACCGCTTTGCGCCTGGGCGATGACAAAGCCGCGAGTTTCGGCATCAATGTGCGCAGCCTGCGTTTTCAGACGCTGATCATGGTCAGCCTGCTCGCTTCGTTTCCGGTGGCGTTTGTCGGCACCATCGGCTTTATCGGATTAGTTGGCCCGCACATCGCCCGTATGCTCATCGGCGAAGACCAGCGATTCTTCCTGCCCGCTTCACTGCTCACTGGTTCGTTGATCCTGTCCGCCAGTTCGGTGGTTAGCAAAACCCTGATCCCGGGGGCGATTTTTCCCATCGGTGTGGTCACGTCACTGATCGGCGTGCCGTTCTTCATATCTCTGATTCTGGGCGGGAAGAAAAACTCATGGTGAAGATTCAGCTGGAGAATCTCGGCGCGCGTTACGGTCAACGCACGATCATCAGCGGCGTCAGCACAGGCACCTTTAGCGGCGGCCAGGTAGTCGCGGTGGTCGGCCCGAATGCGGCGGGCAAATCGACTCTGTTCAAACGCATGGCCGGGTTGATCGACGGCCCCGGCCAAGTGATTTTGCAGGACTCGAAAAAAGGCGCGCAGGGCATCAGCTACATGCCCCAGGGTCTGAACGCCAGTGCCCGACTGACCGTGTACGAGTCGGTCCTGCTGGCGCGCAAGCAATTGACGCCTGGCTGGGTCGTCCACAATGACGAATTGAAACTGGTCGACGACATCCTCGGCGCATTGGGCATCACCGAACTGTCCTTCCGCAATCTCGGCGAACTCAGCGGCGGTCAGCAACAATTGGTGTCGATTGCCCAGACACTGGTGCGCGAACCGGAAATCCTGTTGATGGACGAGCCGACCAGCGCACTCGACATGCATCGTCAGGTGCAGGTACTGAACTTCATGCGTGCACTGGCGCGCAAGCGCTCGGTCATCGTGTTTATCGCGATCCATGACCTGAATCAGGCGTTACGGTTTGCCGATCAAGTGCTGGTCATCGCCGATGGCACCGCGCAGGGCAGCGGGCCGAGTCATGAGGTAATCACCGAGTTGATGCTGCGTAACGTCTACAAGGTCGAGGCGCGAATCGAGCAATGCAGTCGCGGCCAGCATCACATCCTGATCGACGATATTGTTTGAGGTTGCTGCGTTGAGCCTTATGGCCCAATACACAGGCATATTTTAAGATTCGTCTTATGCTTGGCGCGCTCGCGTCTGCAATCAACAGAAAACCTGCGGTTGCCTGGAAACCTTGTGATGGCCCACGCACAAAAGTGTATCTGCCTTAGCAATTTCGACAGATCATTGTTTGTGCGTGTCCCCTCTGCGGACATGAGGCGATTCTGAAAAGTTACCCATCAGTGTTCCGACTGGCTTCCCCCTCCGAGCTACCATTGGCGATACCGATCACTTTGATTCTTCGAACCCACTCGTGATCCGGATGCAGTCGCACCAGATGCTCAAGCAACCAAAGCAAATCCTCAGAAGACAACTCAAATCGCACCAGTCTACCTCCTGATTTTTTATCAGCTAGCCTTGAACCGGATCACTGAAGGTCGTTCTCAAGGAGCTGTCATGTTCAAGTTCGTTAAAACCACGGTGATCGGCGGCCTGCTGTTCATTCTGCCGTTGGTGTTGATTTTCGTCCTGATAGAAAAAGCCATTCACCTGTTGCGCGGGCCGGTGGAAAAACTGCTGCCGATGTTTGCTGGCCACGACATTGCCGGCGTGACATTGGTAACGCTGGCGGCCCTGATTGGTTTGATCGTGCTGTGCTTTCTCGCCGGGCTGCTGGCAAAAACCTCGACGGCGGCTCGGGCGCTTCAGGCCAGCGAAGACAAAGTGCTGAGCAAATTGCCGGGTTATGAACTGATCAAGGACGCCACTGCCCGCCTCGCCGGGCTGGAAAATGCCGACGCTTCGAAGGTCGGCATGGTCGCCGAAGAACAAGGCTGGCGTCTGTGTCTGGTGCTGGAAAGCGTCGGTGACTGGTTGACCGTGTACATGCCCGACGGTGGGCCGGGTGGCGGCACGGCCGGCGAAGTGCGAATGCTGCGCGCAACCGATGTGATCATCACCGACCTGTCTTGGCTGGGACTGGCCGGTGGATTGCGCCGTGGCGGACGTGGCTTGTTGGAGCAGATGCAGCCATGGTTGCCGAAGGCCTGAACCGGGCCTACTGCGGCGGTTGCGGATCTTTCGGTTCTTGCGCAGGCGCGGTAAACCACTGGTCTTTCGGCACCCACTTCTGCTCTTTCGGATCACCCAGATAGTGCGGCGACATGATCTGCACGCCGTACTCGTTGAACACATCCTGAATGTTCGCGTGCAGCATGCTCAGCAGCACCGCCCGTGGCCGTGGCTGGCTCGGAATCGCCTGGGCCACCAGTCGATACTCGGGATAGAAATCTGACAAGGCAGTCTGGAACACCTGCGCCGCCGGGTCTTCGAGAATACCGGGGGTGCGTTTGGCGGCTTCCAGCAACATCGCCTCGACCTGCCGCCATGGTGTGTCGTAGCCGATGGTCACCACCGTGTCGACCACATAGCCCGGGCCTTGCACTGTGCGCGAATAGTTTTTGGTAACGGTGCCGGTGATCATCGAATTGGGCAGTGTCAGCACTTCGCCGAGGCCCGTGCGTATGCGCGTGGTGAACATGCCCAGCTCCGTCACGGTGCCTTCGTATTCGCCAATTTTCACGAACTCGCCCGGGCGCAAGGTGCGCGTGTAAGTGAGGATCAGCCCTGCCGCTGCTTGCCCGACCACGCTGGTCGCGCCCAGCGAAATCATCAGGCCGATCAACACCGACAAGCCTTTGAACGCATCGGTTCCGGCACCCGGCAAGTACGGATAGGCCATCGCCAGTGCAAACAACCAGATCGCCAGTGAAGTCAGGCGTTGGGTGGGTTGCAGGGTTTCGCTGTTCAGCCAACTGAACGTTCCCGGCGTCGCCATGCGTCGCAGCACCCGCCGACTGAACGCGGTGGCGCCACGGGCAATAAAGAAAATTGCCAGCGCCACACCGAGCCCGGGAATCGCCCCGACGATGCCTTGCAGCAAGTAACCGGCCACTTCCAGCAGATAGTTATTGAGACTTTCACCCCACGGCCGGGTGTAGGGAAACCGCGACAGGACAAATCCCAGCCACTCGTAAGTCAGCAGCAGGATGACCAACCAGCGCAGCAGCAACAGCAAACGGCTGGCCAATGGATACAGGTAGTTGGCATCGATCAGTTGCACCCGCCCGACTTTCAGCGCCTGAGTGTGACGTTCCATCAACTCGGGAAGTTTTGTCAGCAAGCGGCGGCGCAGATACGCCAGACACCAGAGCAATGAGAGGTAAATCAGCGTGGCCACGGCGGCCATCGCGAGGGATCTGAGGATCAGATGCAGGCTGCGCGCTTCCTGGGTTTCGGCGACAACCTGGCGCAGTTTCGCCGCAGCACCTTCGGCGGCTTGTTGCACCGAGGCGTATTCGAGTGCATCGACATCCTTGGGTGAAACGATGAATGCACGCTTGTCGCCCAGCAGCACCATGTAACTGTTCTGGATCGGATCGACCGTGACATTGAGATTGTCGGTTTCATCCAGCGCTTCGCTGATGACCACCTTCGCCCGTTTGACCCGCGATGCCGGCGCCTCGCCGAGAATCGTTGCGCGAAACAGCATGATGCTGCGATTGGCGATCTTCAGTTCCACCGCTTCATTCGCCGGTTTGTCCGTCTCATCGACAGCCCAGAGAAGCCCGGACCAGAGCATTGCGAACACCACCATCGATACCGCCAACAGCTTGCTGCGCATGCGCCTTTTTCCTTACGCCCGGTCAGTGAGGGATACGTAAGGCAGCGTAGTTCAGCGATGAGCGGTTGTCAGACCGGGTTCTCGAGCATTCCATGGCACAGCAGATTCAACACGCTACGCATGTGCAGGGCATGCGCTTGTCTATCCTGCGTGGTTTCGGTCGCGAGACGAATAAACGCCATGTTGGCGTACTGGTTGAACAGCGTCGCGGCGACGTCGATATCGATCGATTCACGCACTTTGCCTGCGCGCTGAAAATGCTCCAGCAGTGCCTTGGTCTCTTCGATTACCGCTGCATTCCACGGGCTCAATGCCTGAGCCAGTTCACCCGTTAGCAGAAATGGCGCCAGTTCCCGCCACAGCGATGCGGGCATGGCTTGCAGTTGGTAGTCGGTCATCAAGCCTTCGAATTCGCACAGCGCGTCGAGCGGATCGCTCTGCTCATCCAGATTGGCCCGGGCGTCGCGCATGGCCTGCTCGTCGGGTTGCTTGAGCAACGCCAGCAGAATTTCCTGCTTGCCGCCGAAGTAATTGACCACGGTCGGTGCCGACACACCGGCCTGATTGGCGATCTGTTCCAGGGTGGTCGCGCCAAAGCCATTGGCTCTGAACAACTCCAGCGCTGCTTGAGCGATGTCTTGCCTGCGCTGTTCTTTCTGTCGCTCTCTGAGTCCGCTCATCTTGCCTCTGCCGTGCCTTGCTTGATGGGTGACAGCTTAAGATTGTTCTTTTTAACAACAAATTATTTTCTTTACAAAAATATTTTAAGGTGACAAATATTAGCTCGTGCAGTGCAGACCCAATGCACCCACCCGCCCTGTTTTCCTGGAGATCAGCCATGTCTGTCGAACTCGATCCGACCCGTACCACTCGCGATTATCAGGCCGCCGACGCCGCTCACCATATCCACGCGTTCGTCGACCAGAAAGCCCTCAACGAAGAAGGCCCGCGAGTAATGGTCAGCGGTGATCGTCTGGCATTGTGGGACAACGACGGCAATCGCTATCTCGACGGCATGTCCGGCCTGTGGTGCACCAATCTCGGCTATGGCCGCAAGGATCTCGCCGCCGCTGCGACCGCGCAACTGGAACAACTGCCCTACTACAACATGTTCTTTCACACCACTCACCCGGCAGTGATCGAGCTGTCGGAGCTATTGTTCAGCCTGCTGCCGAAGCACTACAGCCACGCGATCTACACCAACTCGGGCTCCGAAGCCAACGAAGTGCTGATCCGCACCGTGCGCAAATTCTGGCAGGTGATGGGCCAGCCCGAGAAGAAAATCATGATCGGCCGCTGGAACGGCTACCACGGCTCGACCCTGGCCGCGACGGCGTTGGGCGGGATGAAGTTCATGCACGAAATGGGCGGCACCATTCCAGACGTCGCGCACATTGACGAACCGTACTGGTTCGCTCACGAAGGTGATTTGAGCCCCGAGGAATTCGGCCTGCGCGCCGCACGGCAACTGGAAGACAAGATTCTCGAACTTGGCGCCGACAAGGTCGCAGCGTTCGTCGCCGAACCGTTCCAGGGCGCTGGCGGCATGATCATCCCGCCAGCGACTTACTGGCCTGAAATCCAGCGCATCTGCCGCCAATATGATGTGTTGCTCTGTACCGATGAAGTGATCGGCGGTTTCGGCCGGACTGGCGAATGGTTTGCGCATCAGGCATTCGGTTTTGAACCGGATACTTTGTCTATCGCCAAGGGCCTGACCTCCGGCTACATCCCTATGGGCGGCCTGATTCTGTCGCGGCGCATGGCCGAGGCACTGGTGGAAAAAGGTGGCGTGTTTGCCCATGGCCTCACCTACTCCGGGCACCCGGTTGCGGCGGCGGTGGCGATTGCCAACCTCAAGGCGTTGCGTGATGAAGGTGTGGTTACCCGGGTGAAAACCGATACCGGCCCGTATCTGCAAAACTGCCTGCGCGAAGTGTTCGGCAATCACCCGCTAGTTGGGGAAATTCAGGGTCTAGGTCTAGTGGCGGCTTTGCAGTTTGCCGAGGACAAGGCCACCCGCAAGCGTTTTGCCAACGAAAACGACATCGCCTGGCGTTGCCGCACGATTGGCTTTGAAGAAGGCTTGATCATTCGCTCGACCCTGGGCCGGATGATCATGGCGCCGGCGCTGGTTGCCACGCGAGCAGAGCTGGATGAACTGGTCGACAAAACCCGCATCGCGGTAGATCGCACCGCACAGGAATACGGAATCCTGTAACGGGTTGAGAGGGAATCTGTCCTCTGTAACCACCACCAAGCCTTGTGGGAGCTGGCTTGCCAGCGATAGCGGTGGGTCAGACAAATCATTGTTGAATTTTCAGGCCTCTTCGCTGGCAAGCCAGCTCCCACAGTTTTTTGTGTGCTGCCATCATCGGTGGATACACCCTGAATTCCTGTGGGAGCTGGCTGCCAGCGATAGCGGAGGGTCAGACAAATCATTGTTGAATTTTCAGGCCTCTTCGCTGGCAAGCCAGCTCCCACAGTTTTTTGTGTGCTGCCCTCATCGGTGGGTACACCCTGAATCCCTGTGGGAGCTGGCTTGCCAGCGATAGCGGTGGGTCAGCCAAATCATTGTTGAATGTGCAGGCCTCTTCGCTGGCAAGCCAGCTCCCACAGTTTTTTGTGTGCTGCCATCATCGGTGGGCACACCCTGCCCCCTGTGGGAGTGGCTTGCCAGTGATGGCGGCGGGTCAGACAAATCATCGTTGAATGTGCAGGCCTCTTCGCTGGCAAGCCAGCTCCCACAGTTTTTGTGTGCTGCCATCATCGGTGGGCACACCCTGAACCCTGTGGGAGCTGGCTTGCCAGCGATAGCGGTGGGTCAGACAAATCATTGTTGAATGTGCAGGCCTCTTCGCTGGCAAGCCAGCTCCCACAGTTTTTTGTGTGCTGCCATCATCGGTGGGCACACCCTGCCCCCTGTGGGAGTGGCTTGCCAGTGATGGCGGCGGGTCAGACAAATCATCGTTGAATGTGCAGGCCTCTTCGCTGGCAAGCCAGCTCCCACAGTTTTTGTGTGCTGCCATCATCGGTGGGCACACCCTGAACCCTGTGGGAGCTGGCTTGCCAGCGATAGCGGTGGGTCAGACAAATCATTGTTGAATGTGCAGGCCTCTTCGCTGGCAAGCCAGCTCCCACAGTTTTTTGTGTGCTGCCATCATCGGTGGGCACACCCTGCCCCATGTGGGAGCTGGCCTGCCAGCGATAGCGTCAGCACATTCACCGCCTCATGACCTGACAACTGCAACAATGCAGCAATCAGCTCAATCACCATTCTGCATTTCAAACAGTCCGGCGTGCTGCTCGACGCCAATCTCTATCACACCCGCGACACCGGCCAAGCGCTGGCCGGCGCTATCGACAACACAGCGTTCAGCCTCTCGGGCAAATACACTTTCGGCCCGCACGCGGTGCTGCTGGGCTGGCAACGGATCATCGGCGACACGCCGTTCGACTTTGTCGGAGGCGACTCGATTTATCTGGCCAACTCGATCAAGTACGCCGACTTCAACGGCGCCAACGAACGCTCCTGGCAAGCTCGATACGATTTTGATCTGGGCGCCTTCGGCATTCCCGGCCTCAATTTCATGACCCGCTACGTCTCCGGCAGCCACATCGACGGCACTCACGCGCCAAAGGGTGGCGCCTACAATCCGTTCGATGCGCAAAGCGGCGAATACCAACCGCAACAAGGCGAAGGCGGCAAACATTGGGAGCGTGATATCGATTTGCGCTACATCGTCCAGTCCGGGTCAGCCAAAGATCTGTCGTTGCAGTTGTCACACGTGTCACACCGGGCCAACAGTGCCCAAGCGGGCGACGATATCGACCGGATTTACATGGTCATCCAGTACCCACTGAATTTCTAAGACCTGTGTGACTGCCTGCTTTCTGTAGGAGCTCACGAGTGAAACGAGGCAGCGATCTTTTGACTTTAAATTGGCGGAAGGCAGCCGGAGTCGAACCTGCCCGGGAACGGATGCCGTCCCCAACCGGGTTTGAAGCCCGGCCGCGCCACCGGGCGCGATTGCCTTCCTTGAAATCAGTTTGCGCCGCTGCTTGCCAGCGCATTGTCATGGCGGATCAGCCGGGACTCGCCCATGCGCCGGGTCAGGCCGATGCGGTCGAAGTATTCGAGAAACTGAATACAGCGTTTGCGTCCCAAGCCTAGCGCATCACGGAAGCTTGTCACCTGGATCTGCGGATTTTCCTCTGCCAGATGCAGCAGCACCGTCGCCATCCGCCGCAGTTGCGTGTCGCTGATAAAAAGATCGCGCACCACCTGATGCATCAAGCCGAGTCGCGCCAGTTTGCGCAGCAACAGACGCACGACGGCATCCTCCTGGCCCAAAACTTTCGCAACGTCGCGCACCCACGGCGGATCAAAACCGGCCAGTTCAAACAGCGGTTGCAGTTGCAACCAGAGTATTTCGTCTTCGGCATTCAAGCGTACCTGATGATCCGGCAGATGCAGCCACGGCCCGCTGGCGTCGATTGAACCGGCAGCGCGTAACTCATCCAGCAGACTGGCGAACGTCGAACGCTCCAGCGGCAACGCACTGAAACGCCGCAGACGATCACGGTCCGGACCCATTTGATCGGGCTCAAGCTCATGAAAGCGTGCAAGTTGCTCAAGCAGGGTGAATTTCAACCGAGCCCAACGCTGAGCGTTGAACAGCACCGGGCCTTGTCGCGTGTCGATCATGCGTACGTTTTGCGGTAATGACCAATCTGCGCGAGGGCGATTGAACTGGCGTTCCAGTCGTTGCGGATCAAGCCCGGCGACGCTGTGATTGAGCAATACCGGCAGGGTTTGTTCCAGGTTGTGGCTCTCGGCCAGGGCCTTCAATTGTGCCAACCGTTCGGGACTGCGCCGTTGTCGCGCCGGGGCAAACGGGTCCAGCACTCGCCCGCCGCCAAGCGTCCGTTGCGCACTCTGGTCGCGAATGATCAAGCGATCACCTTTCACCGCATGCACCGGCGCATTGGTCAGCAATTGCGCGAACATCCGCCCGCCCGGTTTCAGGCTGGCCCCTTCAAGCAACGCAACCCGGGCGATCACATCCTGCGTACCAAGATGCACATGCACCGGTTGAAAGTGTTCGAAGGTACGAGGCTCGTCAGCCAACAACTGCAACTCGATATCCAGCCGTTGCGTCGGCGCAAACAGCCATTCGGCCAGCAACCATTGGCCGCGATGAATCTGAGCGAGTTCCAGCCTCTCGCCGCTGAGGTTCAACGCTACCCGTTGTCCGGCGAAGGCCTGCTCGGAGGGCTGATTCTGCGCATGCAACCCGCGCACACGAACAGTCTTGCCGGATGGCCCGAGGATCAATTTGTCACCGACCGCCACCGAACCCGACAGCGCCGTCCCCGTCACCACAATCCCTGCCCCCGCCACACTGAACGCCCGATCAATCGCCAGACGAAAGCCGCCGATAACCCCGCGATCCTCGACATCGGCCTGCGCTCGTATCAGCGCATCACGCAAAGCCTCGACGCCGTCACCGGTCACGCTCGAAACGTCCAGCAGCGGCGCGTCGGCAAACGGCCCGGGCGCGAGTAAATCGCCAACCTGCCGCCGAACCTCCACCACCCTGCCCGCCTCGACCCGATCACACTTGGTGATCACCACCAACGCCCGGGGGATGCCCAGTAGTTCAACAATCGCCAGATGCTCGCGGGTCTGCGGCATCACGCCGTCATCCGCCGCGACCACCAGCAACACCAGATCAATGCCCTGCGCCCCGGCGAGCATGTTGTGAGTGAATTTCTCGTGCCCCGGCACGTCGATAAACCCGGTCAGCCCGGCACCGGGCGCCAGTTCGGCGTAGAGATAACCGAGGTCGATGGTCATGCCTCGCTCGCGCTCCTGCGGCCGGCGGTCACCGCTTTGCCCCGTCAACACTTGCAGCAGCGAAGTCTTGCCGTGGTCGATGTGCCCTGCGGTGCCGACGATCACGTTTTGAGCCGCCCGAGCTGCGCCAGCCACGCCGGCTCATCGTCGAGTTGCCGCAGATCCAGCCACAGCGCATCGTCGTCAATCCGCCCGAGTACCGGAATCGGCAGCGCCCGCAGTGCCGCTTCGAGATTGAGCAGACAACGCCCGCGCAAACGTTTCGACACTTGCGGACGCATGCACAACGCCGCACTCGGCAGACGCGCCACCGGTTGGCTGCCACTGCCGATCATGCCCAACGCCTGCACCGCGCTGACACTCCAGGTTTCGCCAAGCACCTCAGCCAGCAACGGTTGCAAGCGCAAGGCTTGAGCGAAAATCTCGGTTTGCGGGCGGGTCAGCAGACGCAGACTCGGCAAGCGCTCGGCCAGACGATCCGGATCGCGATACAGACCAAGCACCGCCTCCAGCGCGGCCAAGGTCAGCTTGTCCACGCGTAACGCACGCTTCAGCGGGTTCTTCTTGATCTTCGCGATCAGCTCTTTGCGCCCGACAATCAACCCCGCCTGCGGCCCGCCGAGCAATTTGTCACCGCTGAAAGTCACGATGTCAGCACCATCCAGCAGTGCCTGACGCACCGTCGGTTCCGCCGGCAAGCCCCAACGGGTCAAATCCAGCAGGCTCCCGCTGCCCAGATCCTCCAGCAATGGCAGGCCGTTGCGGTGCGCCAGTTCCGCCAATTCATCGGTAGGCACCCGCGCGGTAAAACCTTCGATGCTGTAGTTGCTCGCATGCACACGCATGATCAAACCGCTGCGTGGGCTGATCGCTGCCTCGTAATCCTTGGCGTGGGTGCGATTAGTGGTGCCGACCTCATGCAGCCGCACACCGGCGCGGGCCATGATGTCGGGAATGCGAAAGGCGCCGCCGATTTCGATCAGCTCGCCGCGAGAAATGATGCCTTCCTTGCGGGCGCCAAGGCTGTTGAGGGTCAGCAGCACGGCGGCGGCATTGTTGTTGACCACGGTGACGGCTTCGGCGCCGGTCAGTTCGCGGATCAAGCCTTCGATCAGATCATCGCGGTCACCACGCTTGCCGCTGGCCAGATCAAATTCGAGATTCAGCGGATAACGCGCTGCCATCTGCACCGCTTCGATGGCTTCATCGGGCAGCAAGGCGCGACCGAGATTGGTGTGCAGCACGGTGCCAGTGAGGTTGAACACGCGACGCACGTTGCTGCGTGCCTGCATCGACAGACGTTCGCCAACGCGACCGGCAAGCACTTCGGGGCTGATTTCGATGGCCGCCAATTGCCCGTTCAACACATCGGTGCGCAACTCATCGAGCAACTGCCGCAAGCATGTCAGCAAAGACTCGCGACCATAACGCTCGGCCAGCGGCAGGCAGGCCGGGTGACGCAACAACCCATCAATGGAAGGTAAACGCAGGGCAACACTCGACGACATCAGCCACTCCCCCGAAAACAAAAGACTGTTCGGCGAGTGTAGACGCTGTGGTCATTCGTCTCCCGGAGCCAGCAACAGATTCGGTGCCAGACGCTGATAACCGTCCTGCGCCAGACGCATATCCAGCAGCAAACTGGCGAGATCCCCCGACAACGCCTCGCCTTCAGCGTCGTTCTCCAGATACAGCAATTTCAGGTAACTGTTACAACTCGGGCAAATCTCGGCGCGCAGCGGAGCCTGATTCGCGGCATGCCGATCATCTTCAAGGCTCAGGTAATCAAGGCCTTTGCTCTGCTCGCAATACACGCATTTGACCCGCACCACATGCCATTCGCAGGCACACAGCGAACACACCAGGTAGCGCAAACCATTGTGCTTGGCGCGATGCCGAATGACCCCGGCCATGGCCGGCGATCCGCAGGCCGGGCATTGGCTGAGGCTGTCACCGGGTTTGAGTTGCAGGTTCGGTGTGCTCAGCAGCCAATGACTCCATGCCACTTGCAGCGCAGCACCAAGAAACGGCACCAACTGCGCCGGCACCATCGAATATTGACCGCTGACCAGCGCCACGCCCCAACTGCGTAACTGGCCGGAATCAGCGCCCCGCAATGTCGCCAAGGCGTCGATCACTGCTGGTTGTTCCGCAGGCACATAGCGTTGCAGCAAGGCGTCCAGATAAGCCTGCCATGCATCCTCACGGATCAACGTGTCAGCAGCGAACGGCGGCAAACCGTGCTGCTGACACGCTTCGATGCGCTGTGTATCGAATGGCGCGGGCAACGGCGGATCATCGAAAACCTGCTGTTGAGCCCGACACAGCCCGGCGATCAGCCGCAGGTATTCAGCCAGCGGATGCCCTTCGGCCAGGCGTTCGAGGCGTTGCGCGCGCAGCGTGAAAAGAGTCTGCGGTGGCAGGTGCAGAAACGGCGGCGAACTGGCCGCCGCTTCGATTTCCCCAGGTTCAAGAATGGTCGCCAAGTGTCAGCCCTTTTTGGTGATCGGTCGTTCCGGCAGCTCGTCCCGCGTTGCGTCGCCAGTGACGTCGCGATACCAGAGTTCGTGGTGTTTTTTCGCCCAGGCGCGGCTGACCCAACCATGCATCATTGCGCTGACAGAACCCTTGATCCAGATCCCGGCGTAGATGTGAATGATGATGCTCAGCACCAGCACAAACCCGGCCAGTGCGTGCAGCAACATCGCCCAGCGGATCAGCGTGATGCCGAAGTAGGCGCTGAAATACGCACGCCAGATCACCAGTCCGGTGAACAACAACCCGAGCATGCACAGCAGTAAAGTCCAGAACAGCATCTTCTGCCCGGCGTTGTACTTGCCAACGGCCGGCACACTTTCCTCATCGTTGACCAGCACCCGGTCGATGTGTCGCAGCCACTTCCAGTCGTTGCCGATGAAGAAGTTCGAGCGCCAGAAGCGCAACACCAGGCCCATAAACAACACGAACATCAGCACACCCATGAACGGATGCAGAATCCGCGTCCACGGCCCGCCGCCGAACAGATTGCTCAGCCAGAACAGCGCCGGGTGAAACAGCGCCAGCCCGGACAGCCCGGCCATGAAGAACAGAATCGCCACCAGCCAGTGATTGGTGCGCTGGTTGGCGGTGTAGCGCAGGATTGGTTTGTTGCTCATGGCCTGCCCTCCCCGCGAGGATCGAAGGTATGCACCGCTGGGTCGACTTGATGCACCGAAGTGTCTGGCGGACTCGGCTGATCATCTTCCTCGGTACGGTTCGGCCCGATCCGCACATAGTGGAAAAACCCGGCCAGCACTGCCGCACCCATGGCCAGCAGCGCCAAAGGTTTGCTCACGCCTTTCCACAGCCCGACCAAGGGGCTGATCGCCGGATCTTGCGGCAGGTTGGCGTAGATTGTCGGCGTGTCGGCGTGGTGCAGCACGTACATCACGTGAGTGCCGCCGACACCCGCCGGGTCATACAGACCGGCGTTCTCGAAACCACGGCTCTTGAGATCAACGATGCGTTCGGCGGCGTGTTCCTTCATGTCCTCTTTGGTGCCGAAAACGATGGCGCCGGTCGGACAGGTTTTCACGCACGCCGGTTCCAGTCCCACCGCGACCCGATCCGAACACAAGGTGCACTTGTAGGCCTTGTGATCCTTCTGCGAAATACGCGGAATGTTGAACGGGCAACCGGTGATGCAATAACCGCAGCCGATGCAGTGATCCTGATCGAAATCGACGATGCCGTTGGCGTGTTTGATGATCGCGCCGGGGCTCGGGCATGCCGCGAGGCAACCGGGCTCGGCGCAATGCATGCAGCCGTCCTTGCGGATCAGCCATTCGAGATTGCCGGCATCGGTTTCGTGCTCGGTAAAGCGCATCAACGTCCAGGTTTCTGCGCTCAAGTCCTGCGGATTGTCGTAGGTGCCGTGGTTGTGGCCGATGTCGTCGCGCAACTCGTTCCATTCCGAGCACGCGACCTGGCAGGCCTTGCAGCCGATGCATTTGGTGGTGTCGATCAGCTTGGCCACTTCTTCCTGATTGCGCACCGACGGTGGCACAGTCGTGGTGGCCGAGCGGGCAATGATGTCTTGGCTGGCCATCTATATTTTCTCCACGTTAACCAGGAATGACTTGGATTCCGGGGTCTGTGTATTGCCATCGCCGAGGAACGGCACCAGGGTGTTGGTCAGGTAACCGTGACGCGTCAGGCCGGTGAAACCCCAGTGCAGCGGGATGCCGACTTGATGCACGATCTGGCCGTTGACCTGCAGTGGCCGAATCCTTTTCGTCACCACGGCGACTGCCTCGATGAAGCCGCGTTTACAACTGACGCGCACCCGATCTCCGGCCGCAATGCCCTTCTCCTTCGCCAGCACTTCGCCGATCTCGACGAATTGCTCCGGTTGAGCAATCGCGTTCAACTTGCAATGCTTGCTCCAGAAGTGGAAATGCTCGGTCAATCGATAACTGGTGCCGGCGTACGGGAAGTCCTTGGCCTCGCCGAGGGATTCCCACACCGAATCGAAGATCCGCGCTGCCGGGTTGCTGGTGGCTTTCTTGTTTTGCGGATGCAACGGGTTGATGCCGATCGGCGTTTCGAACGGCTCGTAGTGCTCGGGGAATGGCCCTTCGTTCATCTTGTCGACGGCGAAGAACCGCGCCACGCCTTCGGGGTTCATGATGAACGGATTCATCCCCGCTTCCGGCGGCACGTCGGCCTTGTAGTCCGGCACATCGGTGCCGCCCCAGGTTTTGCCGTTCCACCACACCAGACGCTTTTTCGGGTCCCACGGTTTGCCCGAGACATCGGCCGAGGCGCGGTTGTAGAGAATCCGCCGGTTGGCCGGCCACGCCCAGGCCCAGCCCAGATGTTGATGCATGTTGTACGGGTCTGCGTTATCACGCCGGGCCATCTGGTTGCCGGCCTCGGTCCAGCTGCCGGCGAAAATCCAGCAACCGGACGCAGTGCTGCCGTCGTCCTTGAGCAGACCGAACCCCGCCAGTTGCGTCCCGCCCTTGACCGCTACGCCGGTGGCGTCGGTGAAATCGGTGATGGCGCAGCCGTTGATCTCTTTGGCGATTTCTTCCGGCGACGGCTCATCGGTGACTTTGTAGGGCCACGACAGTTTCAGCAGCGGATCAGGGAATTTGCCGCCCTCGGCCTGATAGCGCTTGCGCAGGCGCAGGAACAATTCGCTCATGATGCGGATGTCGGTCTGCGCTTCGCCCGGGCCATCCGCGCCTTTCCAGTGCCATTGCAGCCAGCGACTGCTATTGACCAGCGAGCCGTCCTCCTCGGCAAAACAGGTGGTTGGCAGGCGAATGACTTCGGTCTGAATCTCGGCGCTGTTCACATCGTTATACGGGCCGACGTTGTGCCAGAACTCCGAGGTTTCGGTGGCCAACGGGTCCATCACCACCAGCCATTTCAACTTGGCCAGTGCCGCCATCACCCGGTTTTTGTCGGGCAACGCGGCAATCGGATTAAACCCTTGGCAGATGTAGCCGTTGACCTTGCCCTGGCTCATCAGGTCGAACATCTTCAGGACGTCGTAGTTGGGGATGTCGAGTTTTGGCAGGTAGTCATAGACCCAGTTGTTCTCGGCCGTGGCGTTGGCGCCGTACCAGGATTTCATCAGGCTGACGTGGAACTTGCTGTAGTTCTGCCAGTAGGAAAGCTGTCCGGGGCGTAACGGTTTCTGCGTGCGTTTGTTGATGTAAGTGTTGTAGTCCTGCTCACCGTCGCTGCCCAGTGTCAGGTAACCCGGCAGCGAGTTGGATAGCAGGCCGAGGTCGGTCAACCCTTGAATGTTGGAGTGCCCGCGCAAGGCGTTGACGCCCCCGCCCGGCATGCCGACATTACCCAGCAGCAGTTGCACCATCGCCGCGCTGCGGATGATCTGCGCGCCAATCGAGTGCTGCGTCCAGCCCAGTGCGTAGAGAATCGTCATGGTCTTGCCCGGTACCGAGCAAGTGGCGATTTCGTCCCAGATTTTCTGCATGGCATCGACCGGCATGCCGCAGATCTGGCTCGCCAGATCGATGTTGTAGCGGCTGTAATGCTGCTTCATCAATTGATAGACGCAGCGCGGGTCTTGCAGGGTCGGGTCGACTTTGGCGAAGCCGTCGTCGCCTAGTTCGTAGCCCCAGCCGGACTTGTCGCTATAGGTGCGCTTGGCCGCGTCGTAGCCGCTGAAAATCCCGTCTTCGAAGCCATAACCGGCTTTGACGATGAACGACACGTCGGTGTAATTGCGCACGTATTCGTGCTGGATCTTGTCCTCGGTCAGCAGGTAATTGATCAACCCGCCCATGAAGGCGATGTCGGTGCCGGTACGGATCGGGGCGTAGTAATCGGCCACCGAAGCGGTACGGGTAAACCGTGGATCGACCACTATCAGCCGCGCCTTGTTGTGCGCCTTGGCCTCGGTCACCCACTTGAAGCCGCACGGATGCGCTTCTGCTGCGTTGCCACCCATTACCAGAACCAGATTCGCGTTGGCGATGTCGGTCCAGGTGTTGGTCATGGCTCCACGGCCGTACGTCGGGGCAAGACTTGCCACCGTCGGGCCGTGTCAGACACGCGCCTGGTTATCGAACCCCAGCATGCCGAGACTGCGAATCACCTTCTGAGTGATGTAACCGGCTTCGTTGGACGCCGCTGATGCCGCAAGAAACCCGGTAGTCAGCCAGCGGTTCACCGTCTGGCCTTTCTCGTTTTTCTCGATGAAGTTGGCATCGCGGTCGGCCTTCATCAGGTCGGCGACGCGGTCGAGCGCTTCCTCCCAACCGATGCGCGTCCATTCAGTGCTGCCGGGTTTGCGCACTTGCGGATACAGTAAGCGGCCCGGGCTGTGAATGAAGTCGAGCAGGCCGGCGCCTTTCGGGCACAGGGTGCCGCGATTGACCGGGTGGTCGGCGTCGCCTTCGATGTGGATGATACTTTGCGCGACATTCTTCGCGGCATCGCCCTGGCTGTACATGATCAGACCGCAACCGACCGAGCAATACGGGCAGGTGTTGCGGGTTTCATGGGTGTGGGTGAGCTTGAAGTGACGCACCTGCTCGGCGAAGGCCGGCGTCGGGGCCATGCCCAACGCGCCCAGGCTAGAGCCTGCAAGGCCGATACCGGCGACCTTGAAGAACTGACGACGGCTGAGATCCATCGTGCACTCCTGATCAGGTGGAACCCGGTACTGGTGCCGGGTTTGTTCTGGACAATCACGGTTGCGGCAGAGTCTGCCGACCCTTTGACTGTAGACAATGCCCACACGGTTTGTGTGAAAACCGACCGTCGGCCGTTTGTCGGAACTGATTCCACACCATTCCCAGTGGGAGCGAGCTTGCTCGCGAAAGCGGTGTGTCATTCAACGTATAGGCTATCTGACTGGATGCTTTCGCGAGCAAGCTCGCTCCCACAGGGGTTGGGGCTTATCATGTCGCCCACGTTCAACCCCGCCTTCACGAGACCGCGCATGACTTTCGATTTTGATCAGGTATTCGACCGCCACAATACCGGCAGCACCAAGTGGAGCCGTTACCCGGCTGACGTGTTGCCGATGTGGGTCGCTGATATGGACTTCGCCGCGCCGCCAGTAATCATCGAAGCACTCCAGCAGCGTCTGCTGCACCCGCTGGTGGGTTACAGCGTGGCTCAGGACAACCTGCGCGAAGCCATCGTCGCTGATCTGTGGGCCAAGTTCGCCTGGCGGGTCAAACCGCAAGAGCTGATCTTCCTGCCGGGCGTCGAGTCGGGTTTCAACATGGCGCTAAAGGCGCTGGTGCAACCCCAGCAGAACGTCGTGGTGCAAACCCCGAACTACCCGCCGCTGCGCCATGCGCCGGGGCATTGGGGTCTGAACAAGGTCGAGCTGGAATTCGTCGCGCAGGCCGATGGCACCTACGCCTCTCCGCTGGACAGCCTGCGTGAATCCCTGACCGGTGGCGGCGCACTGCTGCTGAGCAACCCGCACAACCCGATCGGCAAGGTGTTCGGCCGCGAAGAGCTGCAAGCCGTGGCCGATATCTGCGTGGCACAGGACGCGTGGATCATCTCCGACGAAATCCATGCCGAGCTGTGCTTCGACGGTCGCGTACACATTCCGACTGCATCCCTGAGCCCGGAAATCGCTCAGCGCACCATCACCCTGATGTCGGCGAGCAAGGCTTACAACATCGCAGGCCTGAAAACCTCGTTCATGATCATTCAGGATGCGGCGCTGCGTGAGCGGGTCAACCATGCGCGTTGCGGGATGGTCGACAGCGTCAATCCGCTGGGCATGGAGGCCACCCGCGTGGCTTACAGCGAAGGCGCGCCGTGGCTGAAGGAATTGAAAGAGTATCTGCAAGCCAACCGCGATTGGCTGGTCGATGCCGTTCGCACTCGCCTGCCGGACGTAAGCATCAACGTGCCGCAAGGCACGTACCTGGCGTGGCTCGATTGCTCGGCGCTGCAACTGGATAACCCGCAGCAGTTCTTCCTCGAACAGGCGAAAGTTGGCCTCAGCGCCGGCCTCGACTTCGGCGATCACAGTCAGCAATTCGTACGCCTGAACTTCGGCTGCCCGCGCTCGCTGCTCGAAGAAGGCATCGCCCGCGTGGAACGCGCCCTGAACACCCGCCCCCTCTGACCCACCACTGAAACTTGTGGGAGCTGGCTTGCCAGCGATATCGGTGTGACATTCACCTTGATATCGACTGATAGATTGCAATCGCTGGCAAGCCAGCTCCCACAGGTTCTGTGTACCCTCTGAAACAGTCAGGGTAAATCCGATCGAACTCAAGCCAGACGCTCCGGGTCAACCCGGAACACTTGTCTTGAAGCCAGGAGATCGGCGATGAATCACTATCCAAAACCACCCTTCCCCAAACAGGCACAACCGGTTCCCGGTTCCCAGCGCAAGATGGAGCCGTATCCCGATTGCGGCGAGCAAAGCTACGTCGGTTCTGGACGGCTGGCCGGCAAGATCGCGCTGATTACCGGCGCTGACAGCGGTATCGGTCGCGCGGTGGCCATCGCGTTCGCTCGTGAAGGCGCTGATGTGGCTGTGGCCTATTTGAATGAACACGAGGATGCCAAGGAGACCGCTCGCTGGGTCGAACAGGCCGGTCGTCAGTGTCTTTTACTGCCCGGCGATATCGCGCAAAAAGCCCACTGCCAGTCGCTGGTCGATCAAACCGTGGAGCGCTTCGGCCGCATCGATGTGCTGGTCAACAACGCCGCGTTCCAGATGACCCACAAAACCTTTGAAGAAATTCCCGATGACGAATGGCAGATGACCTTCGACGTCAACATCACTGCGATCTTCCGGCTCTGCCAGGCAGCGATCAAACACATGAATCGCGGCGCATCGATCATCAACACCAGTTCGATCAACTCGGACATGCCCAAGGCCACCCTGCTCGCCTACGCCACCACCAAAGGTGCCATCGCCAACTTTACCGGTGGTCTCGCGCAGATGCTTGGGCCCAAGGATATCCGGGTGAACTGCGTGGCGCCGGGGCCGATCTGGACACCGCTGATCGTCTCGACCATGCCCGACGACGAAGTGCAGAACTTCGGCGCGCAAACCCCGCTCGGTCGCCCCGGCCAACCGGTGGAAGTTGCACCCATCTACGTGCTGCTGGCCTCGGACGAAGCCAGCTACATCACCGGCCAGCGCTACGGCGTCACCGGCGGCAAACCCATCCTCTGACCCACCACACCCCCTGTAGATACTCTGTTCACGGTCAAGCTTTTGCGAGGTGTTTGTCGCTAAAAAGCTTGGCCGTATCAAAATCTTCACCCGCTTGCATGCAGGCCCACAGTCCGGTCAGGTACTTGCGCATGACCGCGACGATGGCCTGCATCTTTCTTTTTCCTCGCCCGATCAGCGCCTCGTAAAACGCCTTCACGTTACTGTCGCAACGTATGGCGCTCAGTGCAGGCATGTACATCGCCGAGCGTAGGTAGGCGTTTCCTCCCTTACTTATCCGTCCAGGTTTATCGATGCTGGTACCTGATTGCGTCAGTCGAACATCGAGTCCCGCATGTCGGCTGACTTGTGCGGACTTAAGCGTCACAGGCAAGGTCGTCAATTCCGCCAGTGCCGAAAATACTGAAATTTCGCCCATGCCCGGCGCGGCGATCATGTGTCCGAACTGAGCGCTTAGTGTCGGGCAGTTGTCGATCAGCGCCCGACCTGCGAGCCTGAAACGCTCAATTCGTTTGTCAAACGCGGCGATCGCTTCTTCTTCGTCTTCAATCAACATTGTGAGCGTTGTTTGAGTAGCCTTCAGCGCATGCAACTCGTTCTTGGCGCGGGTGCGGTGACACGTCAAACGATTGATATGCCTTCCGATAGCCCGCAACTCCAACTGTATGGCAGTGGGTGGCGTCCACAATCTTGGGCTCATGCGTTCGCCGTATTCGGCCAGTAACTGGGCATCGATTGCATCGGTTTTACTGTTTTTAAGCATCAGTTTGGCAAAGTTATGAAAGCTCTTGGGGTTGATCACCGAAACGGGCAAACCCGCAGCAGCGAGCTCCATGGCCAAATCCAGGTAATAGATGCCGGTGGCTTCCATCACCACGGATAAAGGCTTGAGCTGGAGCAACTTGTTGACCGCTGCCTTGCGCCCGGCGGGCGTTTGGTCGATGTTGCATGCACCTGCAAAACGACCGTCGTTGCGCCAGCCCATGGCCGTTGTGCGAGATCCCACATCCAAACCGACATGCATGCTCATGCTTTCAACTCCGAGTGAACTGGGTTAAAAATGCTTCCTGGTTCCCCTGACCTCGAACTTCATGCCACTGCAACCTTGTAATGCGAAGTCCGACTTGTCGGCTTCTCGATACTCTTCGTGGTGGGCAATGAGGCGGGGGGACCTCTCTACAGACAAGGTCAGGAGCAAGTCCTGCCTTCAGGAGCGATCGGTCTCCCCCAGAAACACATCTTCGTATGTCCGCACCAGCGAGCTTAGACTCACTCGACTGGTGTGGGAGCAACATACAAGGAGCTGCGGCACGCTGCGATCTTTTGATCTTGGTTTTAAAAAGATCAAAAGATCGCAGCGTGCCGCAGCTCCCACAAGATCAAAAAAATTGAACGCAGCGACAGGACGTCTCTCAATACTTTTATATCCATTACGGCCATTCCCGATCAGGAGGTCGTCATGATCGAGATCCGCCACGAAGAAGTCGTTGCCCGGGGTTGTTGAACCATGAGTTTTATCGTCTGGGTCGCGGTGCTCGGCGGCGTGCTGCTTGCGCTTGCATTGACCTCCTCCTACTTGCGCTGGATGCCGGTGACGACCTCAGCGGTGTGTTTGTTGCTGGGGATCGGCATCGGGCCAAGCGGTTTCGGCTTGCTCAAGCTTTCACTGGAAGACGCCTCGCTGTGGATGGGCCATCTGACGGAAGTCGCGGTGCTGTTTTCGCTGTTCGTCTGTGGCCTGAAATTACGGTTGCCGTTGCGCGACAAGCGCTGGCGGATTGCCTTCGGGCTCGCCGGACCGGTGATGTTGCTGACCATAGCCGGAGTTTGCCTGTTGCTGCATTGGGGTCTGCAACTGCCGTGGGGGCCTTCGCTGTTGATCGGCGCAATTCTGGCACCCACCGACCCGGTGCTGGCGGCGCTGGTACAGGTCAATGATTCGCGAGATGTCGATAGCGTTCGCTTCGGGCTGTCCGGCGAAGCTGGTCTGAACGATGGGATTGCCTTTCCGTTTGTGCTGCTCGGTCTGTTGCTGCTGGGTGGCAGCGGCCATTCCGGCGAGTGGCCGGATTGGGTGCTGCGCAGTCTGTTGTGGGCGGTTCCCGCCGGATTGTTGAGTGGCTACTGGATGGGCCGCGGCATCGGTCGCGTGACGCTGTTGCTGCGTATTCATAACGACGACAGCACGCTCAGCCCCAACGATTATCTGGCATTGGCGTTGATTGCCCTGGCCTATGTGCTGGCCGAGGCTATTGGCGGATACGGGTTCCTGGCGGTATTCGCCGCAGGCCTCGGTTTGCGTCAGGAAGAAGTGAAATCCACCGGAATCAGTGAGCCGCCGGCCGAGCATCTGGTGCAGCCAGTGGTCGGTCACCTGAACATCGAACCTGAAAAAGCCGTGCATGGTGATACCGGACAGCTAGCGGAAAGCCAGGTCGCCGCCGGGATCATGATGGGCGACATGCTGTCCTTCGGCGGTCTGGTCGAACGGGCAATGGAAGTGTTTCTGGTGACGCTGCTCGGCATGGTGTTGATCGCGCATTGGGACTGGCGGGCGCTGTGGGTCGGCGGCGTGTTGTTCTGCGTAATCCGCCCGCTTTGCGTGGCGTTGATGCCATGGGGCTTGTTACTGGATCGCCGGCAGCGCTCGCTGATCGGCTGGTTCGGCATTCGCGGGATCGGCAGCCTGTTCTATCTGTTCTACGCCTTGAACCATGGGCTGAGTGATTCGCTCGCCGCGCTATGTACCAACCTGACGCTGTCAGTGGTGGCTCTGAGCATTCTGCTGCACGGCGTCAGCACGCAACCGATACTCGCCCGCTACGAACAGCATAAAAATCAAAAAAACTGATTTTTGTTTGCAGATTCAAGCTGCGAACCATCAAATTTTTTTCTAGAAAAAAATGGATACCGACGCAATTGCCGACAGTCACAAGCATAACCCCTCGCTGGATACGTTCAGCGGGGCCCGGCAGGTTCGGTTCCCCTGCGGCATTGCGCCTATGAAAAGGAATCTCGGAAAATAAGGTTACGGTCATGAAAGAATGCTCGACTCCCGCGCAAATCAAGGCTTGCAGGGCTATGGCTCTGGAGCGTAATCGTCAACTGTTCGAAGAAGCACAAGCGCTCAATCGAGCGGCGCATGAGTTGCTGGAAGGTCACGATCTGGATATCGAAGAGTTCGAACATTATCGGGCGATGCGTAAAAAAGCTGATTTGCTGTTTGCGCAGGCGATTGAGCATTTGTGCGTGCTAAATGAGGATTTCCCGCCGATCCCGATGTCTGCGCACAATTCGCAGGTGTTGCGCAGGCAGCTTGAAAGCAGTTCGTAATCGAGCAAAGTAAAGCCCGGCATTGTCAGCCGGGCTTTTCTTTGTCTGTCGATCAGGCTCCCGGATTGGTCACCTGGATGAACACGGCATAACTGCCCAACATGATCCAGAAAATCGCAAAAATCCACGGCGTGCGCACCGAGAACAGCAACGACTTGCGATATCCCTTGTGGCTCGATTCCATCTCGCTGAACAGCGGCGATTCGTCATACGCCAGTCCCATAAGCGGTTCGCTGAGCAGCAGATGACTTTGCTTAAAATGCCAGTGATCGATGATGTCATACGCCGCCCGGATTCCGGGCCAGGCGTTAAGCGAGCTGAGCAGTCCGAGTAACGCCAGA
Source organism: Pseudomonas sp. McL0111 (assembly GCF_052567255.1). Lineage (NCBI taxonomy): Bacteria > Pseudomonadati > Pseudomonadota > Gammaproteobacteria > Pseudomonadales > Pseudomonadaceae > Pseudomonas > Pseudomonas sp. McL0111. The sequence continues at coordinate 4,832,561 of NZ_CP199585.1, forward strand.
AATGGCGGCACCACCAAGGTGAACAACTTGCCCCATTCAGGATTGAGGTTGGCCATGCACGAGGCGAAGGCAATCACTAGAAACGATTGTGCCGCCAGGTAGGCATCGGTGCGGTTGGCCAGAATACTGGTTTCGTACTGGATTTCCCGACGGTAGAAATCGAGTCTTTCCTTGGGTGAACCGAACATCTTGGCGTCGTGTTCGGTCAGGGTTTCTTCGGCTGTGGGCTGAGTCAGTATGCGCGGCAACGTTGGCGCCCTCGGGTCTGGAAACCATTTTGAGGGCTTCCTCCGTGGACAAGTTCAGCCTGATTGCCGGCCAGGCTCACTTGATCGACAGCGCAATGATCTCCACCAGATTCAGTTGGGTAAACGGCTTGGCCAGCCTCGGCAGTTGCGCGGCAAACCCTTCCAGCCGCTCGGCGTAACCGGTTGCGAGAATGATCGGCAGATCTGGTTTGAGCACGCGGATGGCGTGCGCCAGTTCGGCGCCGCTCATGTGTGGCATGGCCATGTCGGTGATGATCAGGTCAACGACTTCACCCTGATCGATCAGTGCCAGCGCCTGCGCACCGGACGCTGCCGTGATGACCCGATGGCCCAAGTCTTCAAGTAGCAGGCTGGTACTGGTCAGCACCAGACTGTCGTCATCCACCACCAGCACACTGAGTCGCGGCACCCGCGAGGTTTCCGCAGGCTGCTCCAACGGCTCAATCCTGGCGTCGGCACTGGCGACCGGCAGCCAGAGATCGGCCCGGGTACCCTCGCCTTTTGTACTCTTGAGGATGAAGCGACCGCCCAACTGCTCGATGAATCCGTGAACCATCGACAGTCCCAGCCCGGTGCCCTTGCCGAGGCCTTTGGTGGTGAAAAACGGGTCCATCGCCGAGCTCAAGGTAGCCTCGTCCATGCCTTCCCCGGTGTCGCTGACACTCAGGCACACATAACGTCCAGGCTTGACCAATGAATGGTTCTGTTCAAGCACGATTTCCGGTTGCGCACTGAGAGTCACGCTGCCGCCTTCGGGCATGGCGTCACGGGCATTGGTCGCCAGATTGAGCACTGCCAGTTCCAGTTGGTTGGAATCGGCAAGCACCGCTTCGAGATCCGCGGGGAATCGAGTTTCGATGTTGACGGTCGGCCCAAGGGAGCTGCGCAGCAGCCCGGTGATGCCTTGCACCAGTTGCGGAATATCAACCGGTTCGGTCTTGAGTTCCTGACGTCGGGCGAATGCCAGCATGCGCTGGGTCAGGGACACACCGCGCAGCGCTCCTTGGGTGGCGTTTTCCAGCAGTCGGCTGATCTTCGGGTCTTCGCCGATGCGTTTGCGTACGATCTCCAGATTGCCGAGGATCACCGTCAGCAGATTATTGAAATCGTGGGCGATGCCGCCGCTCAGTTGCCCGATGGCCTGCATCTTTTGCGCCTGGAACAACGCTTCGCGAGTCGTTTCCAGTGCCTGTTGTGCTTCATGGGCTTCGGTCACGTCGCGGGTGATCTTGGCAAAACCGAGCAAAGTGCCGGTTTCGCCGCGAATCGCATCGACTACCACATGCGCCAGAAACCGCGTGCCGTCCTTGCGCATCCGCCAGCTCTCGTTTTCGAAGCGCCCCACGCGAGTGGCGATCTCCAGCGCCCGTTGTGGCTCGCCGAGTTCACGATCCTCCGGGGTATAGAAAATTGAAAAATGCTGACCGATGATTTCTTCCGGCCGGTAGCCCTTGATCCGCTGCGCGCCCTGGTTCCAGTTGCTGACGCGACCTTCGGGGCTGAGCATATAGATCGCGTAGTCGGTGACACCTTGTACCAGCAGGCGGAACTGCTGCTCGCTTTGCTTGAGGGTTTCCTCGGCCATCTTGCGATCAGTAAGGTCGCGAGTGATCTTGGCAAAACCGAGCAATTGCCCGGCGGGGCTGAACACAGGGTCGATTACCACATGGCACCAGAAATGCGTGCCGTCCTTGCGCACCCGCCAGCCCTCGCCTTCGAAACGGCCCTCGCCAATAGCGGTGTCGAGGGCACGTCGCGGCATGCCGGCCGCTCGGTCTTCGTCGGTGTAGAACCGCGAGAAGTGCTGACCGAGGATTTCTGCTTCCTCGTAACCCTTGAAGCGCCGGGCGCCTGAGTTCCAGCTGATGATCACGCCTTCAGGGTCGATCATGTAAATCGCGTAGTCGACCACTGCGTCGATCAACAGTCGGAAACGCATTTCCTCAATCGACGTGGTCTTGTTGTTTTCGCTCATCACACTCACCGAACATTGTTATGCGTTGGAGTATGCGTCAATCCAGCCAATTGGGAAGCTGGTAGCTCACTATTGATTGCCCACCAACCCGGTAAAAGTTGCTGAATCCGCTGCTCGGCAAAACGGTCATCGATCAGCATTACCACGCCGCGATCCTCGCGGGTGCGGATTACCCGTCCGGCAGCCTGCACTACTTTCTGCATGCCGGGATACAGATAGGTGTAGTCGTAACCGGCACCAAAAATCGCTGCCATGCGCCGTTTCATTTGTTCGTTGACCGGGTTCAGTTGTGCCAGCCCCAGCGTGGCAATGAATGCGCCGATCAGGCGTGCGCCGGGCAAATCGATCCCCTCACCGAACGCCCCGCCCAGCACGGCAAACCCCACTCCCTTGCTGTGCGCGGTGAACTGGTCGAGAAATTCCTGCCTCTGTGCTTCCGCCATGCCCCGCGACTGCTGCCAGAGGGGAATGTGCGGGTGTCGCTCGGCCAGCAACTGCGAGACCTGTTGCAGGTAATCGAAGCTGCTGAAGAACGCCAGATAGTTGCCCGGGCGTTCGCTGAACTGGCGGGCAATCAGCTCGACAATCGGCTCCAGAGAGGCCTGGCGATGGGTGAATCGGGTCGATATCTGGCTGACGATATGAACCTGCAACTGATCAGCACTGAACGGTGACTCAACGTCGATCCACACGGTGTTTTCCGCTGTACCGAGCAGGTCGGCGTAATAGTTGCGCGGGCTCAGGGTCGCCGAAAACATCACGGTGCTGCGCGCGGCAGTTAGCCGTGGACGGATGAACTGCGCCGGCACCACGTTGCGCAGGCACAGTTGCGACAGCGGCCGTTTGCGATCCAGATCGCGTTTATTGATATCGAACAGATAGTGCTCGTCGAACAGCTCGGCGACCCGGCCAAATTGCAGCATCTCGAAGTAGAAGTTCTGCAATCCGCTGTCGAGCCCTTGCGGATGATCGTTGAGGTAATCACCGATGCTCGCCGTGCACAGAGACAGCGCATGCAAAAGCTTTTCCGGCGCCTTGTCATAGGCCTGATACGGCGCGATCTGGCCGTTATGCAGCGCATTCCATTCGCGGTTGAGCCGTTGCAGCGAACTATTCAGTGGTTGCGGCGCGCTCTTGCGCACGCTGGTCAGCGTCGCCTGATCAAGATTGGCGCTGTACATCTGTCGCCCGCGCTCCACCAGGTTATGCGCCTCGTCGACCAATACAGCGACTTTCCACTGATTGAGCTGGGCCAGACCGAACAGCAGCGCGCTGAAATCGAAGTAATAGTTGTAGTCGGCGACCACCACGTCAGCCCAACGCGCCATTTCCTGGCTGAGGTAATACGGACAGACGTCATGTTGGCGGGCGACTTCACGCATCGCCGCTTGATCGAGCAGGCTGACGTGGCTGGCGGCTTCACGGGCGGCGGGCAGACGATCATAGAAGCCTTGGGCCAACGGGCAGGATTCACCGTGGCAGGCTTTGTCCGGGTGTTCGCAAGCCTTGTCGCGGGCGACCATTTCCAGCACCCGCAAGGGCAGCGTTTCGTTACGGTCGAGCAAAACCTGGGCTGCATCCAGCGCCAGTTTGCGCCCCGGGGTCTTGGCGGTGAGGAAAAACACCTTGTCCAGTTGCTGCGGCGCCATGGCCTTGAGCATCGGGAATATCGTGCCGAGGGTCTTGCCGATCCCGGTGGGCGCCTGCGCCATCAGGCAGCGGCCGGTGCTGACGGCTTTGAACACTGACTCCGCCAGATGCCGTTGGCCGGGACGGAAATCGGCGTGGGGAAAACTCAACTGCTGCGCGGCCTGGTTGCGCGCTTCGCGGTGAGCCATTTCCTGTTCGGCCCATTGCAGAAACAGCTGGCACTGCTGCTCGAAAAACGCCTGTAAAACTTCGGCGTTGAATGCCTCGACGAGACAGGTTTCCTTCTCGCTGACGATATCGAAATACACCAGCGCGACATTGATCTGCTCCAGCCCGAGCTTGCGGCACATCAGCCAGCCGTAGACCTTGGCCTGCGCCCAATGCAACTGGCGGTGATTGGCTGGTTGCTTGCTCAGATCGCCGCGATAGGTCTTGACCTCTTCAAGGCAGTTTTGCGCCGGGTCGTAGCCATCCGCCCTGCCCTTGACCTTCAATTGCAGGAAATCACCTTCGAGCGCCACTTCGCTTTGATAGCTGTCGCTGCGCCGGGAAGCCACGGTGCGGTGGCCGGCGATGCCCTCGAGCGCAGTCGGCGACGGCGTAAAGCGCAAGTCGAGATCACCGGTCTTGGCGGTGAACTCGCACAGCGCCCGCACTGCAACGCTGTAGCTCAAGCCTCTTGCTCCGCCCATTGCACGTAACACACCGCGACCGGCATCTGGTGTTCGTGACAGAACTCCAGCCAGCGCATCTGGTTATCCTGCAAGCGGTCACCGGGACCTTTGACCTCGATCATCCGGTAGGTCTTGTCTTGCGGCCAGAACTGGATCAGGTCCGGCATGCCGGCGCGATTGGCCTTGATATCCAGCAACAAGCGGTTGAACCAGTGTTTGAGATGCTGCGCCGGTAAACAGATCAAGGCTTGTTCCAGCAGTTGCTCATTCAGCGCGCCCCAGAATACGAAGGGAGATTGCACACCCCATTTGGCGAGAAACCGTGCACGAATGGTTTCGGCATAACGGCCATCATCGAGTTCTTCGAGACAGGCCTGGAACAGTTCGGCGCGGCGTTCCATAAAGTCTTCACTGAGCAGATCCACCGGCCCACGCTGGAACGGATTAAAGAACGCCCCCGGCAGCGGCGCGAAAATCGCCGGCCAGCAGAGCAAACCAAACAACGAGTTGATCAGGCTGTTTTCCACGTAATGCACTGGCCCGGTGTCCTGATGCAGGTGCGCCTGCACATGGAGTTCCACCGACAATGCCGGATTAACGCGGGGCAAATGCAGATCGAGCCGCTCCACTTCCCGCGCCTTGGCACGTTTGAGTGGCGGCCCGCCGAGCTTGCGTTGCAGCCGAGGCACGATGCGTTGCAGGCCTTGCTGCTCGGCGGCACTTTCCGGCGCCTGGCTGGCGAGCGTGCCGAGTTCCAGCGCCACGGCGTATTCGCCGCAGCGTTCCAGCACGCGGATCATCCGCAAGCGTGCGCCGGGGTAGGCGCAATCACGGTAAATACTCAGGGCCAGGGCGAACTCGCTGATGCGCTCGCAATACTGCGCGATCTGAAACAACACCTTGCCACGCCGCCGTTGCAGCCACGGGTTGTCGAAATGCAACGCGCTGACCTGCTCGACGATGGGCTCCAGCGGCTCACCAGCCTCGAAACGCAATTGGCAATCGTGCAGGAACAGGCAGGCGTCCACGTCAGCGCGGCTGCGCAGACCTCGGGAATCGGCGCAGAACTCGACTTTTTCGTAGGTAAAGATGCCAAGGTCGGCAAGCACGAATTCCGACCAGTCCTGATACAGGTTGCCGAAGAACATCAGGCGCAGACGGTCGCACAGATTCATGATGGTCAGGCTGAACAACCGGTCGTGCAGCGCCGGGGCCCAGTCGCGCAAGGTGCGTGGATCGGCAAACTGCTCGGCCAGTACGATCAGCCAGTCGTCCTTGCGTCCCTTGGGTTGTGCGATAGATGCGCCGAACGCCTGAAGGATCTCGGCTTTGAGCAATACATCGAACAGTTCCACCATCGCCAGCGATGCATGCTCATCGAGCCAGCCACGATCCAGCAACGGTTGCGCCGCCAGGGCGATGTCGCCGATTTCCGCATAGCTGAGCTTGCCGGCCCGAAAATGCACGCCCTTGCGCATCACCATCCGCACCAACAGCCCCTGCGAAGCCTGAGGCAGCGCTTTGAAGTCGCGGATAAACCCGTGCTCGGTTTCACTCATTACATCGGCGTAACGAAGCTCAAGCCAATCAAGCACTTGCCGGAAGTTGTTGAGGTAATAGAACGGATCGTCGAGGGGATTGGCGGTCACGGGAATTATGGGCCATGGCGAGCGAATACTGGTTATGCGTACAGATAACAGTTCTGCCCCGCCGGACGCAAACGGAAAAGGATCAATGGCAGCGGCCAGCGGTTTTTTTAACCGATTGATCGAACTTTTCTCGATGCGATGGCACCAACCGCGTTAGAAGGCCGACAATAGTCAGCTTGAACGGCATGAGGAATTTGAGGTGGGTATGAAAATCAAGACTCTGGGCTTGCCCCTGGCAGTAGCGGCCCTGTTGGCACTGGGCGGTTGCTCGACCCCGACCGTGGTGACGTTGCAGAACGGCACCCAGTATTTGACCAAGGACATGCCGAAAACCAAGAGCAAGGATGGTTTTTACGAGTTCGAGGATATTTCCGGTGCCACTGTGAAAGTACGGGCTGATGAAGTGGCCACCGTCCGCAAGGAGGACTGAAAACTGCAGGAGCTGCGGCACGCTCGGGCCGCGATCGGACGATCTTTTGACTTTAGGTTTTGAAAAACAAGATCAAAAGATCGCAGCGTGCCGCAGCTCCTACCAGGATTTTGGTGTTATCGCGTTGGGAGTTGACCGGGGATGCTGTTGTCGCAGGTCACGAATTGATCGCCGCGTCGGCGCAGTTCGTCCTGCAGTCGTCGGCAACGTTCAAAGTCCAGCTGCGTCATATGGTCGATACTTGGATTACCGGTCATTTCCAGCGGCGCGCCCTCGCTCAGGCGGACGTTCACCAATGGCTGTTCGGGCTGGATCTGGAAGCGGCTTTTCTCTTCGACGGGTTCAACGATCTCGGACTTTGCCGGTGCAGGCAATTGATCGGTGCTGATGCCGTAGCGGCTGAGAATCGAGCTTTGAGGCAGATCGGCCCAGACATTGGCCGACAACAGCGCCAGTCCCAGAACCCCGATATAGCCTTTGTAACCTTTCACGTTTGAATCTCCTGTACTCAATGGCAGCCTCTACATGACGTATGCGCATGTGTTGGCTTTAGTGCCGATTCCTGTTGGTGCAGGTGTTTGAGTCAGGTAGTGGCCAATGAGTCACTTCATAAACCGAATTGCTTTTAATCGCTAGCAGGCTAGCTCCCACAGGGGATCTTCAGAGCTCATAGATCCCCTGTGGGAGCTAGCCTGCTAGCGATGGCGCCCTTATCGACACCACATCAACATCAGGCGATCACTACGCCATCGCTGCTCAGGCTACTCAGCGACACCCCGACCAGCGTCACCGAATCCCCGCCAAACTTCAGCACCGTATCCTGCCCCACCGACGTGGCATGGGCGCGGAAGTCGTCGTTCGGCAACACGCCCTGCACGCCGAGGAACACCAGTTTGTCGTTGGCCGTGAAGCCGATCACCCGGTCCTGACCAAACGCGCCGTTGAACAGGAACGTATCCGCCCCGCCGCCCGACTCCATCAGGTCATTGCCGGCGCCGCCGACAAACACGTCATTGCCCGCCCCGCCGATCAGGTGATCGTTGCCGTCCAGACCGAACAGCCAGTCACCGCTCGCGTGCGCCTTGAGCGTATCGACGCCGCTGGTGCCTTTGACACTGGACTCGTACTGCGTGAGGTTGTTGCCGACCTTCAAACCGCTGGCCGTCACGCTGTGGGTCACATCGTCCTTGAACAGCCCCCAGAGAAATCCCGGCTTTTTGGTGACGATGCTGCTGATGTCGCGGGTGATGCTGATCCCGCCGTTGGCATCGCGGATGTACAGGTTACCGGCGCCGTCATTGGCAAAATCGAACTTGCTCACCGACTGCTGCAAGTCGAGGGTGTTGTTGCCCGCGCCGCCGAGCAGGATGTTGTAGCCGCCGCTGTCGCGGAAGGTGTCGTTGCCGGCACGACCTTCGAGGTAGTCGTTGCCGCTACCGCCCTGAATCAGATCGTTGCCGTCGCTGCCGATGATGAAGGTGCTGCCCTTGTGGGTTTCGGCATTGCGGTTGAGGTCCTGTACCCAAGTGTTGGCCCGCGCAGGGTCCGAGAGGTTGGCGACGATGATGGTCGAGTCGCGGCTGGTGAGGTCATAGAATTTCGAGTCCAGCACCCGGGTCATGCCATCGCCGTAACCGGTCGGCAGGTGCGAGATCCAGGTCGGGATGTTTACGATCGAGAACGGCAGCAGATTCCACGCGGTCGAGGCGTAGTGATCGTTGAAGCTGACGATGTTGTCGGTGGTCGAGGCATGCGGTGCGTCGTGGACGCCGACCGATGCGCCGGTGAAGGTCGAGCCATCGAGCGCGCGGAACACCGGGTCGTTTTCGTAGCCGACGTTGAGCACTTTGTCGGTGGCGCTTTGAGTTGGCGAGGCGTAGGCGATGTAGTTGGATTCGCTGAAAAAGCCGCCCCACTTGCCGCTACTCAAGTCCGCCATGCTGTTGACTGCCAGTCCGCCGAGGCTGTGGCCGCTGACCAGAATGTCTTTGCCGGTAAGGCCGTTGGCCTTGGCGAAAGCCACCACATCGCTGAGCAGATTGTTGAATGCTTCGCCGACGTAATTCTTCGCGTAGTCCTTGGGTCCGAACGCTGCCAGAAGGTCGTTGATTACGTCGCCGATGGAGTCACCGATAAGAATTTCACGCGGGCCGCTGGTGCCGCGAAAGGCGATGCCCATTTCAGTCAGATGGCCCTGGGCGTCGTACTTGCCGAGGATTTCCACTTGGGCGCTGGTGTAACCGGCCTTTTCGCCGAAGAAGGTTCCGCGAACGTCGGTCTTGCCGTCATAGCCCAGTTGCGCGGCAGTGATCGGCGTCCAGCCCGCCTGTTTTACTGCGTCGAGCGCAAGTTTTTCCGAATCGGGGTTCCACGGAATACCGGGGATTACCCCTTGCGAGTCAGTGCCACCGATCAGTGCGGTGACCAATGTGGCCGGCAGGCCGAGGCCGAAGCCGTTGTGCTGATAACCGGTGGCAAAGCCGTTATCGAGGTTGTGATAGGAATACAGCGTGATGGCCATGGCGTCGCTGAACAGCGCCTTGGAATCTGCTGTGCCGAAGTTCTTGTAGTCATACACACCCATTGCTATTGCCTCTCTCTTTGTTGGAATTGTTCAGAGATAGCTCACAGCCAGGGCGCCCCTCGCGGGACGCCCCGGAGCATTTCAGTACTACTTTTTCATGTGAAAACTGACCTCGTGGCGAGAGGGTTTATCCCCGCTCGGCTGCGCAGCAGTCGCGAACCAGCGGGGCCGCTACGCGACCCAACGGGGATAAATCCCCTCACCACAGAGTTCATTTCTACAGGTTTCAGGCGAAGACGAAGTTGGAGTCCGACAGGTTAGTCACTCCTACCCCTACCAGTGTCACGGCATAGTCGCCAATCTTCAGCACGGTATCGGCGCCGGTCTGCGAAGCGTGTTGCTTGTAGTCGTAGCCCTGCCCCGCGCCTTCGACGCCCATGAACACCAGTTTGTCGTTGCCCTGATAACCATTGATCGCATCGAAACCGAACGCGCCGCTGAACAGGAAGGTGTTGTTGCCACCCACCGCCGTCAGCACGTCATTGCCCGCGCCGCCAACGAAGGTCACATGTCCCTTGTCGCTGATCAGCTTGTCGTCGCCAGCCAGACCGAACAACCAGTCACCGTCAGCGCTGGCGTGCAGCGTGTTGCCGTATGCATCGCCGTTGAGCGAATGGTTGTATTGAGTCAGTTCGCTGCCGTTGGTCAAACCCTTGGCCGACACACCCCAGGTGATTTCCTTGCTGCTCCACCACGACCCCGACTCCTTGCTCACCAGCGCGCCGATGTCACGGGTCATGCTGATGCCGCTGTAGGCGTCGCGCACATACAGCGTGCCGTCGCCGTCGTTGGCGAAGCTGAAATTCTGCAGCGGTTTTTGCAGCTCAAAGGTGTTGTGGCCCTTGCCGCCGAGCAGGATGTTGAAGCCGCCGTCATCACGGAAGCGGTCATCACCGTTGCGGCCTTCGAGGAAGTCGTTGCCCGCCCCGCCCTTGAGCAAGTCATTGCTGTCGGTGCCGATGATGAACGTGGTGCCGGTGTGCGGCTCGCCACTGCGGCCCAGATCCTCGACCCAGGTCTTGCTGCGCGACGACTCTTCCAGATTGGAGACGATGATGGTCGAGTCCTTGCTGGTGAGGTTGTAGAAGCGCGAGTCGATCACCCGGTTCAAGCCATCGGCATAACCCAGCGAGCCATGAGCCGACCAGTTCAGCGGATTGATGATGCTGAACGGCACCAGGTTCTGCGCGGTGGACGCGTAATGGTCGTTGAAGTTGACGATATTGTCGGTGGTCGAATCATGCGGCTTGTCGTGCTTGCCCATCGAACTGCTGCTGAACGTGGTGCCGTCGAGCACGCGGAACACCGGATCGTTCTCGTAGCCGATGTTCAGCACGTTGTTGCCGGTGTTGCTCTGGGTCGGCGAGGCGAACGCAATGTAGTTGGCATCCTTGAAGAAACCACCCCAGTTGCTGCCGCTCAACTCCGCCACGCTGTTGACCCCGAGACCGCCGAGGCTATGGCCGCTGAACAGCACGTCCTTGGCCGCGATACCGTTGGCGATGGCGAACGCCGCAACTGCCTTGAGCAGGTTGTCGAAGGCGTTTTTCGCGTAAGTGCTCGCGTAATCCGATGGCCCGACGGCGGCCAGCAGGTTGTTTTTCATATCGCCGAAGGTGTCGCTGTAACCCAGTCCGCCGGTGCCACGGAAGGCCACGCCGATACCGATCAGCTTGCCCGCCGCGTCGTACTTGCCGAGCACTTCGGCCTCGGCGTTGGTGAAGCCGTCCTTCTCGCCGAAGAACGTGCCTTGCGCACCGACCTTGCCTTGATAACCCAGCGCCTTGGCGTTGACCGGCGCCCAACCGGTGGCTGGCAATGCCTGGCCGGTCGGTGTGTAGGCATATAACGTCAGCGCGATGGCATCGCTGTACAGCGCTTTGCCATCGGCATTTTTATAATCGAACAATCCCATGTCGTACTCTCTCTTCCCTAAAGTCAGAACTGCCAGTCGAGGGTCAGACCCACGCCGTGGTCCTTCTCGTTCGAACCGATCAGTCCGTTGTAATCCAGGTTGACCCGGATATCACGACTCAATGCCAGCCCGGCGCGTACGCCGACTGCCGCGGCATCGCGGTCCATCGACACGCTCTGAACATTGAACGCGCTGTTGCCATTGGCAAACGCCAAGTGACTGTCAGCATCGACACTGCTCAGATTGTGCTGCCAGCCCAGGCTTGCGCCCAGTTCCAGCTGATGCTTGTCCGACAGCGCAAACGAGCGCTTGGCCCGTACGCCCAAGGTAGACAGAACCACATCGCGATTGTCTTCGCCACCCTTGAGTGCCGCCGCATCACCCTTCTCGGTGAAGCTGTCGGTGTTCAGGTGCACATAAGCCAGATTGGCGAACGGTTCCAGGTTCATCGGTTGCAGGCGCAGATCGTAAGCGGCTTCTGTGAACAATTGCGTAGTGCTCGCATCACGCTTGGTTTTCTGTTTGCCGCTGACATCGCCGAACTGCAATTCGCGCTTGGCGTCGATGCGGTGCCAGCTATAGGCGCCGCCAACGCTCAGACGCAGTGCATCGATCTGATGTCCCAGGTAGGCACCCAAGTGGTAGCTGTCGACCGAGGCCGACGAATGCGTGCCGCTGCCCATGTTCAAAGAACTGTCGCTATAACCGGTAACGAAACCCAGACGCGTATCTTCAGCAATCAAGCCATCGACACCGGCCAGCAAGCCACCGATGGAGCTGGTGCTGTCAGCATTTTTGTTGCCGCCATCGCTCTTGCCCCACGAACCCAAGACCTTGACCCAGGCATTGCTGCGGTCGTCGGTTGGTGCGCTGGAGTCGAGCACATCGCGCTCACGCAGACGTTCGCCGACTGCTTCGCGCAGGTAGCGGCTGTCGTTGATCAGCAGCGTGCCGATTGCCGGGTGAATCTCGCCGGACAACTGCTGGAACGCCTGCTGCGCCGAAGCGGCATTTGGCGACAGCAGCAGCGTTTCGAACAACGCATTGCCCGCGCCCAGACGCTCGGCAGCCGCACCGACTGCACGCTGGTTCGGCGTCAGACCGACACTGGCGAACGAAGCGCCGTTGCGACCCACGTCCAGTTGCACGCCACCCGCCGAGTAATCGAGGGTACCGCCGAGGAACGCATAATCCGGCAGCACCTGGCCGAATGTCCCTTGAATGCCACCGGCCGCTTGCAGGATGTTGAACTGAGCGCCGAGCAGGCTTTTCACTTCAGTCGTGGTCAACAGCGTCGGGCTGTTTTCCAGCGACATGGTCACTGTTGCGCCGTCAATGATTGCTTTGCCACCGGCGACAATCTTGTCGCTGCTGGTTGGCGAGACTTCTACCGCGTAGGTCGAACCCGGTTCGAAGGTCACGTCGCCGGCCACGTTCATGGTGCCGATGGAGTTGCCCGGCGCCACGGTACCGCCGCTTTTGACCGACAGTGCGCCGATATGGCCATTACCGCCGAGGATGCCGCTGTCATTCACGGTCACCGCCGAGGCCAGCGAACCGTTGATTGCCAGGCGTCCCTGATTGACCAGCGTCGGGCCGCTGTAGGTGTTGGCGCCGGTCATCACCAGCGTACCGAGACCTTGCTTGGTCAGGCCGCCGTGACCGGAAATGTCGTTGCGCCAGGTATCGAGACCGCAAGTAATGTCGTTACACACGCGCTCGGTGGATTTGCCCTTGTCGATAATTGCGCCGATCCCCGGCAGATCCGCTACGAACTGCCCTGAACCATAGGCGCCGGCAATGCGGAATTCCTCTGGAATATCCTTCTCGGTGACCAACATGGCCGGGCCATCGATGCCTTTGCGCAGGTTGATCATGCCCCAGCCGAACAAGGCGTCGACGCCCGGTGCGCCAAGGTCGGTGGCCGTGGTACGCAACACGCTGGCGACTTGATCGCCGGTCATGTATGGGAAGCGCTCCATCAGCACTGCAATCGAACCGGCCACGTGCGGCGCGGCCATCGAGGTGCCGTTGTAGTTGGCGTAACCGGTGCTGAGGTTATCGGCGTTGGTGCCGCTGATGATCGCGCTGTAGATTTTCGTTCCCGGTGCCGACACGCAGAAACTCGCGGTGTAGCCGCAGCGTGAGGAGAAGGTACTCATGGTGTACGGATCGGCGCTGGTCAGATCCGGATTCTTCTGCAATGCGGCAACGGTGATCCAGTTCGGCGCGATTTCCGGGACGAAATAGCCGAGGCCGGCGATAGCGTCCGGGTTGTTCAGGTTGTAGTCGTTACCGGCAGCAAAAATCGTCACGATGCCACTGCGTGCGGCGGCAATCGCGCCGTCATACGCGCCACCGGGTTTGGTGCCGAGCAGCGTGCGGATTTCGTTGAACTGCAATTGCGCGTCGTTGACGGTGAAGTGTGGATACGCCGGGTTGCGACCGCCGAGGTCGAAACGGTCAGTGATACCGATGCCCCAACTGTTGTTGATGATCCGCGCACCGCTGGCGATCAGCGCATCCCAACCGGCCTTGTACACCGCGCCGTCGTTGCCGCGGATAATGCCGTCTTCCGGGCCCGGGTCACCGTTGTCAGCGCTGTAGATCTGCGCGCCGAACGCGACACCGTGCATCGGTCCGCCGTCGCGGCTACCGGCCGCGATGCCACCGACGTGGGTGCCGTGGGCACCGAGTTTGCCGTCGGAACCGATCGAGGGCGAACCGTCATAACGGAACGCGTCCCCGGCTTTCACCGGGATGTACGGGTCGGTGTATTCGCGGATACCGCTGGTGACCAGAGTGATGACTTTGTTGCTGCCGGAAAACTCCGGATGCGGGGCGTAAACCGGCTGATCGAAGATCCCCAGTTTCACGCCTTTGCCGCTGTAGCCAGCGGCGTAGGCATAATCGGCGCCAATCGCGCCCAGCCCCCAATCGGCCTGAAATTCCTTGCTGCGCCAACTGGCGGGATCGCCCGTACGACCGTTTTCCACATAGGGTGCGGCGTGCGCCGAGCCCCAGGAAGTCAACGCGCACAGGACCGCGCAGTGCAGGGTTTTCAAGGCAAAACGGCCACCCGTTTGCGCGGGGGTATTGTTGTTATTCATCCAGCGACCTTCCTTAGTGATGTTGCGAAAAAATCCGTTTCAAAAAATTGGCTGTAGCCCCTGTGGCGAGGGGATTTATCCCCGTTGGGTCGCGAAGCGCCCCCTGCATTCCTCCAACTGAACCGAGCTGTATGCATTGCGACTGCTGCGCAGCCGAACGGGGATAAATCCCCTCACCACAGGAAAGTGATCAGCCACAAAAATGTGCTGGAGCCATTGAGAAGACTCAGAACTGCCAGTTCAGGCTCAGCCCCACGCCATGGCTCTTCTCGCGACTAGCCAACTGCCCGCTGTAATCGAGGTTGACCCGAACATCGCGCGTCAATGCCAGACTCGTCTGCACCCCGACCAGCGCGGCATCGCGCACCAATGCCGAGCTTTCAACCGAATACGGCGTGCTGCCGCTGGCAAAACGCAAATGCTGTTCCGATTCGATGTCGCTCAGGCTGTGCTGCCAGCCGAGATGGCCGCTCAAGTCCAGTTGCTGTTGCGCCGACAGATTGATCGTCTTGATCGCCCGAAGGCCGAGGGTGCTGAGCACCGCGTCGCGTTGATCGCCGCTACTTTTCAGCGCCGCTGCGTCACCTTTCTCGGTGAAACCATCAGTGTCGAGATGCACGTAGGCCAGGTTGGCGAAAGGTTCCAGCTCCACCGGTTGCAGCTTCAGTCGATACGCCGCTTCACCGAACACTTGAGTCGTCGCGGCATCAACCTTGGCCTTCTGTTTGGCGCTGACGTCGCCGTATTGCAGATCGCGCTTCACATCAGCGCGATGCCAGCTGTAAGCCGCGCCTGTGCTCAAACGCCATGCGCCGATGTCGTGACCGGCGTAAGCGCCGAGGTGATAGCTGTCGACCTTGGCCGATGAATGCGTGCCCGAGCCCATGCTCAATGAACTGTCGCTGTAACCGGTGACCAGACCGATACGCGTCTGCTCGTCCAGCGCGCCATCGACACCCGCCAGCAAGCCGCCAATCGAGGTGCTGTAACCCGCAGTGTCATGACTCGAATCGGTGGTACCCCAAGCGCCGAGTGCCTTGATCCAGCCATTGTTTTGCTTCGCTGAAGCATCGTGCAGACGCTCGCCGACCGCGTCGCGCAATTGGCGGCTGTCGTTGATCAATACCGAACCAAGCGCCGGGTAGATTTCCCCGCTCAGTTGCTGGAACGCCTGTTGCGCCGAGGCTGCCGATTCCGACAGCAGCAGGCTTTCGTACACCGAATTGCCTGCGCCCAAGTCTTCAACCGCTGCACCCACTGATCGCTGGTTCGGGGTCTGGCCGACGCTGGCGAACGCTGTGGCATTGCGTTCAATGTTGAGCTGAATGCCGTTGCCGGCGTAATCGAGGCTGCCGCCGATGAACAAGTAATTCGGCACCACGGCGCCGAACTGACCTTGAACGCCGCCCGCCGCTTGCAGGATGTCGTACTGATACCCGAGCAGACTTTTTGCCTCGGTGGCGCTGAGCAGTGTCGGGCTGTTTTCCAGTGACAGACTGACCGTTGCGCCACTGACCGTAGCAGTACCGCCGGCAACGATTCGGTCGCTGCTGGTGGGCGACAACTCCACGGCATAGGTCGAACCCGGGGCGAATGTCACGTCGCCGGCGACGTTCAAAGTGCCAATCGAATTGCCCGGCGCCACGCGACCGCCACTGTTGGCGGTCAGGGAGGCGACTCGCCCGGAGCCGCCGAGGGTGCCGCTGTCATTCACGGTAACCGCTGAAGTCAGCGAGCCGTTGACGCTGAGCAAGCCGCCATTGACCGTGGTCGCGCCACGGAAAGTGTTGTCGCCGGTCAGGATCAGGCGCCCTGCTCCGGACTTGATCAGGCTGCCCTGATAAACCCGATTTGCCGCAGCAGCATCGCGAGCCATGCCCACTGCGTAATCGGTCTGATCCTGTTGGCTGGCACCACTCGGCACGCCGCTCTGCCAGCCTTTGTCTTGCAGGGTCTGCTGCCAGGCGCTGTGTTCGGCGAGGTCTTCGCTCTGGCGCTGGATCAACGCCTTGTCGGAGATCGCATTGCTCCAGACATCACTCTGCCCGGCCGCCAGATTCGCATCGAAAGCACCCAGCAATTGCCCCGGTCCGCGCATCGCCCGGTTCAGGTTGGCCACGCCCCAGCCGACTCGCTCGGTCGGCGCATCGGTGACCGAACCGTCGAGTTGCGTGGCGGTGGTCAGCAGCACTTCGAGTGCCTGCTGATTGTTCATGTAGGGATAGCGTTCCATCACCAGTGCCAGCGCGCCCGTCGCATGTGGCGCGGACATCGAGGTGCCGGACTTGATCGCATAACCGCCACCGGGAATGGTGCTGTCGATCTTCGCCCCCGGTGTGGTGATGCACCAGTATTTGGCGAGGCCGCACTGGTTGTATTTCTGCTGATTGCTTTGATCCAGCCCCGACACTGCGAGCCAGTGGCCTTCGAGGTCTGGCTGAAAGTACGGCAGCGCCGAGCGCACGCTGGCATTCGGGTAACCGCTGTTGCCGGCGCTGAACACGTTGATCACCCCGCGACGTGAGACGTCGGCGGCGGCATCGATCCACGTGCCTTTGTTCCAGTGCTGGGCGTAGGCGGCGTGCAGATCAGCCATTGTGCGATAGCTGACATCCGGTGGCTGACTGCCCCAACTGTTGTTGATCGCGCGCACGCCGGCATCGGCCAGAGAGTCGTAGACCGCTTTGAAATAGCGTGGATCGGGATTGGGTCCGAACAGGAAACTGTCGTTGTTGTTGGTGTTGCCGACGTAGATTTGCGCGTTGTAGGCAACGCCATGAGTACCGGTGCCATCGCGGCTGGCGCCCATGGTGCCAACGACGTGGGTGCCGTGGGAGTCATTGTTCGGATTGAGGGTACCATCGACGTTGAACAGCGAGCCGTCGACGTAGCTGCCGCTGGCCGTGACCGGGTGGTAACGCGCGGAGGCGAATTCCGGGTGGCTGGCATCGAAGCCTGAGTCCAGCGCGCCGATTTTCACGCCTTTGCCGGTGATACCGGCGGCGTACGCTTGGTCGGCCTGCATCCGCTCAAGTCCCCAATCGCGCAGGAATTCGGCGCTGCGCCAACTGGCCGGATCACCGGGTTTGCCTGACTCCAGGTATTGCGCCTGAGCCTGCGCAATAGAAACTGCGAGCAAAAGGGTACCGACCGCTGCCGGCTTGATGCGTACGTCCATGTTTACCACTCACTTTTCTTATGTTTTTAGAGTTGTTTGCCAAGGGAAACACCGCTTCCCTGTGGCGAGGGGATTTATCCCCGTTCGACTGCGCAGCAGTCGCTATCCCAGCCGAATCGTTCTGCCTGAATAGCTACAGGGCCGCTTCGCGGCCCAACGGGGATAAATCCCCTCGCCACAGGTCAGTACAAAACCATCAACGCGGATTGCTTTTGGGTCCTTGGCCGAACGCCTCATCCACCCGAGCCAGATCCTGCTCGCTCAAAGTGCCCGCGTAGTAATGCAACTTGGTCCACGCCATCAAATAGTCGTAACGCGCCTGGGCCAGATCGCGGCGGGTGGTAAACAGTTGTTGTTCGGCGTTCAGCGCGTCCAGATTGGTCCGCTCACCACCGAGAATGCTTTGCTTGGTCGAAACCACCAGCGCTTCAGCCGAACTGAGTGCCTTCTGGTACGCACGCAACTTGTTGACCCCGGACAGACAGGCGCTGAACTGGCGTCGCAATTCGATCAGCGTCTCGCGGGTCTTGCCGTCCAGTTCGTACTCGGCCTGCTCCATGGTGCGGCTGGCCTGACGCGTCGATGCCGACACGCCGCCACCGGCATACAGCGGCACGTTCACTTCAAAACCGATGGTGTTGGTTTCGTAGCGCTGGTTGTAGGTGTTACCGCTTTCCGATTCGTTCTGACGCATCGAGGCGTAGGCGCTGACTTTCGGCAAGTGCCCGGCGCGATTGCGCTCCACTTCATAACGCGCGACTTCCACCGCTTGACGCTGAGACGCCAGGTTCGGGTTGTTGCTGATCGCCAGTTCATGCCAGGTGTCGTAGTTTGCCGGCATCAGCGCGAACGTCTGGAAGTTCTGATCCAGCGGCGCGAGGTCGCTGATGTCTACGGCCGGCACGCCGACCAGCGCACCGAGTTCACGTAACGCGGCGTCCTGTTCATTGCGCGCCTCGATCTCTTCCGCCGTCGCCAGTTCATAGCGCGATTCAGCTTCAAGAATGTCGGTGCGCGTGCCCTCGCCCTGCTTGAACATGTGCTCGTTCTGCTGGAACTGTTGCTCGTAGGCCTTTTTCTTCGCCTGGGCGATGTCGATCTGATCCTGAGCAAACAGTGCCTTGGTGTAGTTGTCGAGCACCCGCACCAACAGTTCCTGACTCTTGCCGCGAAAGTTTTCGTCGGCGAACAGCGACTGCGCCACGCCTTTGCGATACGCAGCGTAGGCTTCGTAGTCGAGCAACGGCTGTTGCAGGGTCAAGGTCGAGCCATAGCTGTTGTAGCTGCGGTCATCGGTTTTATTGCGAGCCCGCTCGTCCAGCGAAGTGGCCTTCGAGGTGTTGTGGCCCTTGTTGTAGTTGTACCCAAGCCGAGGCAGCAACCCGGCGCGGCCAATGGCACGATTCTCAAGTCCCGCGTCACGCTCCTTGATCGCACCGAGGAACACCGGATCATTGCGCAACGCCTGTTCGTAGATATCGAACGGCCCCATGGCCGCCCATGCACTGTTGCCCGCGAGCAGCGCAAGCGCCGCCCCCAGCATCGAAAGCTTATTCATACAACCGAACATCCTTATTCTTCGTTCAACGCAGAGTTGGTCCGGTCGAGCAGCGGTTTGAACAGATAGTTGAGGAGCGAGCGCTCACCCGTGCGCACAAACATTTCTGCCGGCATACCGGGTTTGATCACCAGTCCGTTGAGTTTTTCCATGGCCTGGTCGCTGACGCTGCTGCGCAATACGTAGTACGGCACGCCGGTTTTCTCGTCGACCATCTGGTCGGCGGAAATCAGGCTGACTTCGCCCGGTACACGCGGGGTTTTGCTCTGGTTGAACGCGGTAAACAGGATTTCTACCGGCAAGTGCGAGCCGACCTTGTCGATCAGGTTGATCGGCAAATGCCCTTCAACTTCCAGGGTGGTTCCTTGCGGGACGATTTCCAGCAGGGTTTCGCCCTGACGCACCACGGCGCCTTCGGTATGTACGCCGAGATTGACTGCCACGCCATCGGCCGTCGCGAGGATCTCGCTGTGCTGCAAATCGAAACCGGCCGAGGTCAGTTGTTCGGAGAGCGTGACGCTTTTCAGCTGCGCGTCGGCCAGTTGGGTGCGGACTTCCTTCTGGTATTCCTCGCCGTGCTGTTGCAGCTTCAGGCGCGATTCGAGGATGCCCTGCTCGACACGGCCACTTTCACCGGTGTTTTCTGCCAGTTGCTGCTGCACTTGCGACAGCTGACGCTGATATTCCATCAAGCGGTTGCGCGGAATGTAGCCGTTGTCCGCCAGCGGTTGCAGGTTGCTCAACTGCTGCTGCAGAGAGTCTGCCTGGGCATTCATGTCGGTACGTGCCCGACGCATGCCGGCCAGTTGCGAGGTGGCGCCTTCGATACTGGCGCGCAACCCGGCCTGCTCACGATAAAACGCTTCACGGCGGCTGCTGAACAACTGTCGCTGACCTTCAAGCACCATCGCCAGACGCGGGTCGGGGTCGTTGCTCAGCTCCGCAGGAAAGGTCACTTGTTTGAGATTGTCGCGCTCGGCCTGCCAGCGTGCGAGGCTGGCCCAGGCCATGCGGTACTGGGCTTGCAGCGATTGCACATCGGCGGCGACCTGAGTCTGGTCGAGGCGGAACAGCGGCTGGCCCTGCTTCACGATTTCTCCTTCGCGCACCAGAATCCGGCTGACCACGCCGCTGCTCATCGATTGCACGGCTTTGCGCTTGCCCGACACCACCACCGTGCCTTGCACCGGAATCCCTTGATCGAGCGGCGCCAATGCCGCCCAGGTGAAGAAACTGCCGGCGCCGACAATTGCCAGAATCCAGCCCATACGCGCGAAGAATTTCGCATCGCGCTCAGGGCGCTCGGCGACGTAAGCGTGCTCCATACTTGCTTCGTTTTCAGTGTTCATGCTCGCGCTGCTCATACACCCGAATTCCTTGTCGTGGGCTGATACTGCCGGCTCATGCTGAGCCCGCCCGGTGCTTGCGCAGGTTTTTCCCGTTGTTGTTCCTGGGCGCCTGAGAGTGCCTTGAGCACGTCATGGCTTGGGCCGAAGGCCTGCAAACGACCATCGTTGAGCACCAGCAATTTGTCGGCCTGGGCCAACACCGAAGAACGATGCGTGACCAAAATCACCGTGGTGCCCTGCGCCTTCAATTGCACGATGGCGCTGGACAGTGCGGCTTCGCCGACGGTGTCGAGGTTGGAGTTCGGTTCGTCCAGAACCACCACGCTCGGGTTGCCGTAAAGGGCTCGCGCCAGGGCAACACGTTGCTTTTGGCCGCCGGACAGACCGCTGCCGTCCTCGCCCAGTTGAGTGTCGTAGCCTTGCGGCATGCGCAGAATCATTTCGTGCACGCCAGCCTGCTGCGCGGCAGCGACAATCTTTTGTGGATCGGGATCACTGAAACGCGAGATGTTCTCGGCGATGCTGCCGCTGAACAGTTCGATGTCTTGCGGCAGGTAACCGATATAAGGGCCGAGATCGTCGCGGTTCCAGCGATGAATATCGGCGCCGTCCAGACGCACAGTGCCGCCGAGGGTTGGCCACACGCCGACCAACACCCGCGCCAGGGTCGATTTGCCGGAACCGGAAGCGCCGAGCACACCCATCACTTCACCGGCACCCAGATTGAAATTGACCATGTGCAACGTCGCGGCGCGCTGGCCCGGAGGCCCGGCACTCACCTGTTCAAAGGTGATCTGGCCTTTCGGCGGAGGCAACGCCATGGCTTCATCGCTTGGCGGATAGGCTTGCAGCAACGCATCGAGACGACGGTACGCAAGTTTCGCCCCGCTCCACTGCTTCCAAACCGCAATCAATTGATCGATAGGGCTGAGCACGCGTCCCATCAGAATCGAACCGGCAATCATCATCCCGGCAGTCATGTCGCCTTTGATCACCAGCAGCGCACCAAGCCCCAGCACCAGCGATTGCAGGCACAGACGCAGGGTTTTACTGACCGAGCTGATTACTGCACCGGTATCACTGGCCTGGTTTTGCAGGCCAAGAAAACGCGAGTGCACGCCAAACCAGCGTTTGCGCAGTGCACCGAGCATTCCCATCGCCTGAATGGTTTCGGCGTTATGCAGATGGCTGGTGGCCAACTGGCTGGACTTTTGCGAGTAGCCGGCGGCTTCACCCAGCGGCTTCTTGGTCATGTATTCATTGAGGCACGCCAACGCGATCAGCAGTAGCGCACCCGCCGTGGCGAGCACGCCGAGCCAGACGTTGAACAGGTAAATCACAAACAGGTAGACCGGGAACCACGGCGCATCGAAAAACGCGAACAGCGCGGGACCGGTGACGAATTGACGAATGTGGGTCAGATCGCCCAGCGATTGCCCGGCGTTGCCCTCGCCCTTGAACAGGTTGCGCTCGAATGCAGCCTGATAAACGCGCAGATTGAAGCGGCGCTCCAACTGGCTGCCGATGCGGATCACGATAAAGCTGCGCACCACTTCCAGCATGCCAATGAAGACGAAGAACCCGACCACCATCAGCGACAGCATCGCCAGAGTGGTTTCGTTCTGTGAAGACAGCACTCGGTCATAGACCTGCAGCATATAAATCGACGGCACCAGCATCAGCACGTTTATCAGTGCGGTAAAGCATCCGACGCTGATCAGAATGCTTTTATAGTCACCCAGTGCCTTGAATAAGGGAGCGGTGGCTGGGGCCTGCGCCATCTTCATTGGTTATTCCCTGAAAGATATTCCCGCCACTCTTTGGCGAGGCTTCATTAATTATCCACGCGACGCCTGGACATACATTGCAACTACCCGCTTACACTTTAATAACAACTTTCAGCCATCAGTACAGCCGACATGCACCGAAGCGCTGCTTATGACCACGGCGCGATTCTTTATATACGGTCTGTTACGGCATATCGAGTTTGGGCTATGGCGTAACTCGCTCAAGCTTGATGTTCAACCCCGACTTCAAATTCGCCAGATATAACCCGTCACGTTGTCGACTGAAGAACTGGATTCTTGAACCTTCCTTGCCGGTGATCGAGATCCCGTCCGGATCGGGAAACCAGCCGATCGGCGCTTCTTCCAGCCAGGCGCCCAGGCAATCGCTGCCCTCGCCCAGAGTCTGATTGGACTTCAGCTCAATGGTGCAGGTATTCGATGGCTTGTCTTGCAGTGCCTGAGTTTCGGGCGCTTCATTGCGAACGTTCAGCGTTGCCAGCCAGCGCCCGGCAAATACCGAGGGTTCTTCGAGTCTGAGGCTGCTTGCCATGGTTGTCTCTCCAGAAATCATCATCAGCGCCGCCATCAGCCACGCCGTCGTTGTGCAGGTAAAAGCGCTTCGGATCATAGGAAATTTCGCTCCGGCCCGTAGCCTTGTTTACAGGACATTCCGCTGCAAGCAAAGAAAGCGGCGCATGACGCGCCGCTTTCCTGTGTTACATCAAGCTACGATATCGCTGGTCGCTGCCTGGCCAACGGTGCTGACCTGGAAGTCCGCAACGCCGTGCCCGGAGAAATCCACCGACAGCAGGCTGTTACCGCCCGACGAGGTCAGAACCGCATCGCCCGCAGCGCCGGTGAAGGAGCTGACGAAGTGCAGGCCTGCGCCATTGGTGATACCGGTCAGGTCGATTTTGTCCAGACCGCTGACAAAGTCGAGAATCTGATCGATCGCACCCGGTTTGGAGTCGGAACTGGCCGCGAACACAAAAGTGTCCGAACCTGCGCCGCCCCACAGTTTGTCCGCACCGCCAGCCCCGTAGAGGATGTCGTTGCCGGCACCGCCCTTCAGTTCGTTGGACACCGAGTTGCCGATCAGCAGGTCGTTACCCGAACCGCCGATGGCGTTCTCGATGATTGCGCCCTTGGCGATGGAAATGTTACCCACCAGGCCGCCAACGTCGGAGAACGAGGCTTCATTGAGGTTGATCTTCTGGTTCTGAGTGAAACCCGAAAAATCCAGAGTGTCCTTGCCGCTCGCATCCCAAACCGAGAACACCAGCTTGTCGCTCGACGACGAGGCGCTGAGGAAATCGCGACCGGCGTTGGAGTTGAAGCCGTAGGTGGTGTCACCGGTACGGGTGGTGGTGTTGGCACCGTAAAGTTTCTGGATTGCAGCGATATCGTCCATCAACGGGCCGGACGAGTAGGCTTCGACGCCACCCTTGCTGAAGTTCTGGCTGGTATTGCTTTCGCTCCAGTAACTCATGACGCTGTAGCCGCGGGTGTCTTGCCCGTAGGTTGCGTCGTTGTAAGTCGGATTCCCGTTACCGGCGTTATAGTCGCCAGGGTGCGCGAGGCCCAGGGTATGGCCGATTTCGTGAGTCAGCGTCTGACGACCGTAGTTGTTCAGATCAGGCGTCTTGTTCGGCGTATAGCTACTGTTGGTCAGGTACCACGAGGTGCCGTCATAGCCGGCGCCAGTGCCTGGCAGGTAAGCGAACGCTGCCGCACCATCCTGACCGCCGCTGTAGTTACCGAAAGTCATATGACCGTCACCGCCGGTGGCTTTCTCGGTAAAGGTGACGTTGGCGACATCGGCCCAGGATTGCATGGCGAGCTTGGCCTGGGCTTGCTGTTGGGTATTGAACTGACTGAACCCGGTGATCCCGTGCTTGTTCATCGTGCTGGACGATGCCGAAGTCAGGAACGTGTAAGTGAGTTCGATCTTGCCGCTGCCATCCTTGTCCTGGTAGGCAGCGCCGTCGCGTAGCAGCTGGGTAGCGGCCTGGTCGACGGAAAAGGAGGGTTTGCCATTGACCGTGAGGTTGCCGCCACGATCATATTGATGGCTGAAGCTATTGATCTGGTTATACGCCGTGCTGGCTGCGGCCAGTGGTTGTGGCGCTGCGAACAGCTGGAAAGCCTGCTCGGCGGTATCAATAGCATTAGCTTTTACTTTCGACATAAACACACTTCCTTGTTTAGCAATGGAACAGTTTTTGTCCGATAGCGACAATCTCTGGCGAGATCGTCCTATCACTCGCCCAATGAAGGCATCAGAAACCTGACACAATTTGAAATGAGACGTCTAGCGTTTTTTTGAGATCCAATTGCGCTGTTCCGGCAAGTGCCCGTAAACAATGCCCGTGCAGTCGAAAGAAGTTTGTAAGTTAGGTCAAATCGCCTAATTGTCTGACGATTTCTTATTTAAATATTAAATATCGGTAAGTTGTATTTTGTCGGGTGCGTCTCACTTTTCTGCACTTTATTAGTGCGATGCCAGTGTATTGATATCAAGGTTTTAAGCGCATAAAAGCAGGAGCTGCCGAAGACTGCGATCTTTTGATTTTGCTTTCAAACAAGATCAAAAGATCGCAGCCTTCGGCAGTTCCTACAGGGGGTTTGGGGCTTGATTAGCTACCGGTACGGATCTTGTTCCAGACGCGGGTGCGAATCCGGTCGATGTTCAGCGGCATCGCTTCCAGTGCGAACAGCTTGCCCATCATTTCCGGGCTCGGGTAGACCTTGGTGTCGTTCTTGATTTCCGGGTCGATCAGGCTGTCGGCCTGCTCGTTGCCATTGGCGTAATGCACCGAGTTACTGATGTCGGCCATCACATCCGGGCGCAGCAAGTAGTTCATGAACGCGTAACCGGCCTTCTCGTCCGGGGCATCGGCGGGCATGGCGACCATGTCGAACCAGATCGCTGCACCCTCCTTTGGAATCGCGTAGCCGATTTCGATGCCATTCTTGGCTTCTTTGGCGCGGCTTTCGGCTTGCAGGATGTCGCCGGAGAACCCGACCGCCACGCAGATATCACCGTTGGCCAGATCGCTGGTGTACTTCGAGGAATGGAAGTAGCTGACGTAAGGGCGAACCTTCATCAGCAAGGCTTCGGCCTTCTTGTAATCCTCGGGATTCTTGCTGTGGTGTGGCAGCCCCAAGTAGTTGAGCGCCGCTGGCAGCAGCTCCGGGCCGTTATCAAGGATCGCCACGCCGCACTTCTGCAGCTTTGCCATGTACTCAGGCTTGAAGATCAGGTCCCAGGAATCCACCGGCGCGTCATCGCCCAGCACTTCTTTGATCTTCGCCACGTTGTAGCCAATACCGGTGCTGCCCCACAGGTACGGGAAACCGTGCTCGTTACCCGGATCGTTGGTCTGCAAGGCCTTGAGCAATACCGGGTTGAGGTTTTTCCAGTTGGGTAACTGGCTCTTGTCGAGTTTCTTCAACGCCCCGCCCTGAATCTGCCGCGCCATGAAGTGGTTGGACGGAAACACCACGTCGTAACCGGAGTTGCCGGTCATCAACTTGCCATCGAGGGTTTCGTTGCTGTCGTACACGTCGTAGGTGACGCCGATGCCGGTTTCTTTCTGAAAATTCTTGGTGGTATCCGGCGCAATGTAGCTGGACCAGTTGTAAACCTTGACCGTTTCGGCGGCGTGGCTGATCGAGGCGACCAGCAGCAGCGGCGCCAAAGTGAGTACTTTCTGGATCATGGGTCGATTCCTGTAATGGCTATTGTTGTTGGCAGGCAATCAAAAAGGATCAAACAATCAGAAAATCAGCACGTAGGTCTTGCGCACGGTTTCCTGGATGTCCCAGATCCCGAGCGAGTTGGCGGACAACATCAGTGCGTCGCCCCCTTGTATGTGCAGGGTTTCGCCGCCGTCATCCGGGGTGAACGTGCAGCGACCGGAAATAAAATGGCAGAACTCCTGAGCGACGATCTGCCGGCGCCAGCGGCCCGGGGTGCATTCCCAGACGCCGGTTTCAACACCGTCGTCGCGCTCGACGCGGGTGGTCGAAGCAATGGCAACTGGCGTGCCGAGGGGCACCGCCACCGGGTTGGACTCATCGAGTTGCAGGCTGGCGGTGTTTTTGAACTGCGTGATGCTCATGGCGTTACCTGTTTTGGAAATAAACGACGTTTAGTGCATGAAACCTTCCATGAATCCGGCCACTTTGCTGGCGAGCTTGCGCCGCCAAGGTGCAGTGGCCGGATTGGCCAGGGTCTGGTCTTCATGGACGAAGCTTTTGATGATCGCGTTGTAACCGAGCCAGCGGCACGGCTCCGGCTCCCAGGCGCGCAGCGCGTGAATCCCGCCATCCGGTAGCACCCATGGCTGATGCACCAATTCGCTGTCACGCTCCAGAATCAGATCAGCCAGGGTGCGGCCACCGAGATTGCTCGCGCCGACACCCTCCCCGCCATATCCGCCGGACAATGCGATGCCGTTGGCGCGATCACAGAGCATGTGCGGTTTGAAGTGCCGCGACATGCCAAGATTGCCGCCCCAGGCGTGGGTGATCTGTACGTTTTTCAGTTGCGGAAACAGTTCGCCGAACAGATAGCGGCGCAGTTGCACTTCATCCTTGGTCAGGTCGAAGTTGTGGCGCAGTTGACCGGCAAACTGATAACCGCCCCGCGCGCCGAACACCAGACGGTTATCGGCACTGCGCTGGCCATAGGTGACCTGCCGGCTGAACTCACTGAAGGCCTGTCCGCGATTGAGGCCGATTTCGTCCCAGGTTGCTGCCGACAAAGGCTCGGTGGCGACAATCAGGCTCTGCACCGGCAATTGATAACGCCCCAGCGGCGGCAGCGTTACCGAATAACCTTCGACGGCCGGAACGATCCAGCGACTGCGCACGCTGGCCTTGGCGGTGCGCAAACTGCCCGACTGCCAGTGCGTGACCGGGCTGTTTTCGTAGATTTTCACGCCCATGCTCTGCACGGTACGCGCCAGACCCCGGACCAGTTTCGCCGGATGAATCGTCGCCACGTGCGGCGCATAGATACCGCCATAAGGCTTGGCCACGCGAATCTGCTGCGCCAGTTGCTCGGGACTGAGCCAACGGTAATCGTTGTCGGTCAGGCCTTGGGCATGTAATTGATCGAGGTACTCGCGCAGGCTGGCTTCCTGCTCCGGATAACGTGCGGCGCAATACAGCACGCCGCCCTTGCGGTAGTCGCAGTCAATGCCTTCGCGCTCGAGCACCACTTCAACTTCATCGGGAATGCTGTGCAGCAGATCGAACGAGGCCCGGCGCTGCTGCGGCGACAGCCCGGCCAACAGCCGATCTTCGCCGAGCAGATTGCCCATCAGCCAGCCGCCATTACGCCCGGACGCGCCGAAACCCGCGGTTTGCGCTTCGACGATGGCGATGTCCAGGCCGGGGGCGAGTTTCTTCAGGTAATACGCGGTCCAGAGCCCGGTGTAACCGGCGCCGATGATTGCCACATCGACGTCCAGATCCTGCTCCAGCGCCGGGCGCGCGGTGAGCGGCTCGTCGAGTTGATCCATCCACAAACTGATATTGCGCCACGCCGGCATGCAAGACTCCGCCACTGAAAACCTTCGATGGCGTCGATCCTAGTGCGTGGACTCAGGAGATGTCTTGCGCGCGTGTCCGCAAAGAAATTTGTTTCGCGTAAGCCTTGGGCGATTGGCCGGTGTGCTGGCGGAAACAGCTGTAAAACGCCGATAGCGAGTTGAATCCGGCAGCAAACGCCAGCTCATCGATGCGCAGTGGCGGCACGGCATTGTCGAGGGTTCTGAGCAAATGTTGCAGACGCGCCTGATTGACGTAGCGATAGAAGCTCTGCCCCAGCACCTGATTCAACAGGTAGGAAATCTGATTGCGGCTGTACCCGCACTCCTTCGCCACGCGTTGCAGGTCGAGTTCGGGATCGAGGTACGGCTGCTGTCGCTGGAAATACTGCTGCAAGTCCTCCGCCATGAAGCTTAACTGACGCGGCGACAATCCCAGTCGACTGACCGCCGGACGCTGACTGGGGGCTGCCGCGCCGCTGGTTTGTGCGCGAACCAGCGAGGCATATTCATTGACGCGCCAGATTTGCCCGTCCTTGACCGTGATCGCTTCGCTGGAACGGAACGACACCAGACCATCGCCGCCGCGCAAGGTCACTTCGTATTGAATGAAGGCGGTGTTGCCATCAATGCGGATTCGGTCGCAATGCTCGAGCGCTTCGTCGGATTCACGCGGCATGCTGACGCGCACGTACTCGCGTAATTCGTCGAGGCCGAGCACGCGGTTCTGGAAAAAATCGTTGTACTGGATGTCCGGGTGATACAGCGCCATGACGCTGTCCAGATCCCGGTGTTTCCAGCTCAGGTGGTAGCGCATGACCGTTTCAGCCGTGGCCCGGGTCTGTTCCGGTCCGTCGTCATCGGCGTGCATAGGTGGCTCGGTGCAAAAGAACCGAGCTTGCCGAAGTTCGCCACAGGCAGCAATGGTTAATCGATAGTGGCCTTTTGGCGATGAGGCGCCGAACGTGACTTACATCAAAAAATCCGCAGCAATCGCCAAATGAACTGAAAAATCTCACGGAAAATTCACATCCGGATGCTACTTTTAATGTCAGTCACCGGTTGAGCCATTGAAGGCTCTTCCCACCTAACATGAGCAAAAGGAAGCGCTCGATGATGAAGGCGGGCAACACAATGAATAAAGGGTCAAGCAAAGTCACGTTCCCCAATGCTTGCCAGCTGATGCGCTGGCATTTTCATCCCATGGGTTTCGAGGCGACGATGGATGCGCCGGGCAGCATGATTGCCCGTCTGTTTGATCGCGTCAGCGGCGAGACGTTGATCGCCATCGCCGGTATCCCTTGCGCCACCGTGATGAATGCGGCGGATGTCGAGCGGATTATCGAAGCCGTGGAAGATGAACTTGAGGCTTTCATACCTCCAGAATCGCTTAGAAGTTACGCATAACGTTTTGATTTACATAAAAAAGCCCGCTTATTGCGGGCTTTTTTGTGGGCGTCGATTTTAGGCGCTTTGCTTGTCCGGGCGATGATCGACGAAAAATGGTTTGCCCTTGGCAATCCGCTCGGAAGCACGTGGCATGTTCACCGCTTGAGCATCTTGCGGCTCAACGTACCAATAGCAATGGCTGACCGCCCGCGTGATCCCGACGTAGGCCAGGCGCAGGATTTCGTCCTTTTGCGCGCTGTCATACGGCTCGCTGTCACCGGACTTGCCCAAACCGGCCATGCGATAGACCTGATTCTTGTACGGCGAACTGGTCAGGTGCTGACAGTCACCGAGCAGGAACACCGCGTCGGCCTGCAAGCCCTTGGCACTGTGATAGGTCAGTTGTTTCAGTCTTCTGGCTTCGTAAGGTAAGCTCGAATCAACATTAACTACTGACTGAATATGCTCTTCAATCAATGACTTATCGCTACTTTTTCGATAAAGCATCAAGATTGAATCGCCGCGCCGATAGTGTTCAGCCAAGCGCTGCCCCAGCGCTTGATCATCACGCTCCAGCACGTTGACCGGTTGCAGCGCCTTGGGCTCACCACTGGCCTTGGCCTTCTTGCCGGGAATCGCTGGCGCAGCGCGAACGATGTGCTCGGCCGCATCGATGATGTGCTGATGGCTACGGTAATTGTCGCTAAGCATCACCCGCGTCGTACTTGGCGACGGGAATTCCTTGTTGAATTCCATGAAGTAGCTCGGCGAACTGCCGCGCCAGCCATAGATCGATTGCCAGTCATCGCCAACGCAAAGCAACGATGAGCGTTGCGCCCCGCGCCCGACGTGCATGGCCGGGCCACGGCTGCGGATTTCCGCAAGACTGGCGCGAATCCACGAGACGATTTGCGGCGATACGTCCTGAAACTCGTCGATCATCAGGTGTGACATTGGCCTTAGCAACTCATCACTGAGCAGTTTCAGGTTCTCTGGCGAATGCTCGCTGAACAGCGCGAACATCCGGTTGTAAGTCATGATTGGTGGTTTCTGGTCGAGCAGATGATCCTCAAGCGCTCGCCAGAACAGGCTTAGCGCTTCGAAGAAAAACCGGTCAGGGTCGTCTTTGGCGAAGCTCATGCGACCGACAGCGTCAGGCACATCCAGCCCCAGGTTCTCGATGAAGCCGGCGGCGGCGACAAAACAATCAAGCAATGGCGCGGACGACAGTTCGCCTTTGACCTTGTAATCGAAGCCCGGGCCAGCGCTGGCATCGCCTGCCAGCGTCGCCAAAACGCGCTTAGATGACTCGTAACTATCTATCCATATCAATGGCTTACGACAGAAAGCTTGAAACAGGGTGCGCTTTACTGCCCATTCCGCACGCACTGTCAGTTTGGCGTTTGGTCGGCAGACTTGCGGGTTTTCCTTTGGGTCGAAACCAAGCACCACCCATGCATCGAGACTCGGGATGTAGCCGTGGCAATGAAAAGTCGAGCCGTTGATTTCGAAGGTCTGGCGGTTGGGTTCGATACCCTTGATCGGCCAGGCACCGGCGCGGAGCCACAGATCTTCGATGACATCGCACAACTCTTCGTCGCGTTTGGCTGCCAATTCAGTCACAGCCATGCGTTTTTGCACATCCGGGTGATCGCGCTCCAGCTCCTTGAGCTGCAAGGCATGCCGGGACAACGGCTGGATCAATTGACGAAAACGCTCATCTTCGCTGAACAAGCGGTGGTAGCAGGCGTTGAGTTGCTGGCGCTGCGCGTCGTTGATTCGCAAGTCGAACGGATTGCTGTCGACTTCATCATCCGCGCCTTGTACGCGATGGCTGAGGTTCTCGAACGCCCGCAAACGCTCGAAGCCCGGCAGACTGCGGACCATCGGCAGAATGCGCGAGTGGAAAGTGCGCACCAGCTCACGGGCCTGCTTCTGGCTCAATGCTTTACCCCACAGGGCAAACAGTTCGATTAGTTTGTTGATGAAATCCTTGCGCGACTCGCGGGTGAAGGTCACCACGGTCATCGAATCAAGTTCAAAGCCAAGATAGTGCGTCAGCAGCAGGATGCGCAGCACCAGCGTGGTCGATTTACCCGCTCCGGCGCCGGCAACCACCGACGTTGACGGGGTATCGCTGAAGATCATTTTCCATTGCGCGGCGCTAGGCTGGGCATGATCCGGCAGCAGGCGTGCGACGTCGGCTTTCATGCGTTTCTTCAGTTCGGCGCTGAGCGGCAGACGCCAGTCATCGAACAGGTGATTGTCGACACTCGGCGGGCGATGTTCGGTGTTGCGACTGTCACGAATCAGCAATACCTGCCGCCCCTCTTCCAACCCTTCGAGTTTGCCTTCGTTATAGCCGTACTCGACGCCTGCCGTATGGCCACTGCGGAAACCATCGGCCTGACCATGCAACCACGAAGCACGGTGCTGGGCGCGCAGGCGGGTCAAGCCATGCCCGAAGAAACGAGCGGCCAGACGTTTGAACCATGGCATCTCGGCCATAGGACGAAGATCGGGAGGAAGATCGGGGGTGTGTTGCGCCACGCTGACGGACTCCAGGGGGTGAGGCTGATGAGGGCTATGGTGTCTTTATTTGCCTTTCAGTTCTAGCGAAATGCTTTCAGGTCATTGGTTTAGGCGATGAATTGAAAGTGGGGTGATAGTGTTTAGAGCTTTATTCATATCAATCGATTCGATGGGAATACGGCAATTTTTACGCTTTTTATCGATTATTAGCTGATGGATGATGCGGCCCATAAACCAACGGTCTCGCTTCGTGGCTCAGGCATCGTGCCCCATGACGAACCTTTTGAGGAGACGATCATGCTTGAACTCAGACCTTTCAACTCGCTTGGCGGCGCCCATCACGGCTGGTTGGATGCCCATCACCACTTTTCGTTCGCCGAGTACTACGATCCGCAGCGCATGAACTGGGGCAATCTGCGGGTATGGAATGACGACGTGATTGCCGCAGGCACGGGGTTTCCGCAGCACCCGCACCGCGACATGGAAATCATCACTTACGTGCGTGAAGGTGCGATTACTCACCAGGACAATCTTGGCAACAAGGGCCGCACCGAAGCAGGCGACGTTCAGGTAATGAGCGCCGGCACCGGCATCGCCCACAGCGAATACAACCTGGAAGCGACTGAAACCCGGATCTTTCAGATCTGGATTCTGCCGACGGAAACTGGCGCACCGCCATCGTGGGGCGCCAAGCCGTTTCCAAAAGGTTTGCGCGAAGGGTTCGTGACCCTCGCCAGCGGTAAGGAAGGCGATGATCAGAGCTTGCACATCCGCGCTGATGCCCGCTTGGTTGCGGCCAATCTGAAAGCCGGGGAAACGGCGGAATATCGTCTGGATGAAGGACGCCGGGCGTATCTGGTGCCGGCCACTGGCGTGATTGAAGTCAATGGCTTGCGTGCACAAGCTCGGGACGGTGTGGCCGTTGCTCAAGAGCAAGTGCTGACCGTGACGGCGATTGAAGACAGCGAGATTGTGCTGGTGGATCTGGCTTGATCGGCTGAATCGCGGACGAAAAAAGGGGCGGCCGTCATGGTCGCCCCTTTTTTAACTACAGTCCCGCAATCACTTGGTGGAAATCGCGCCATCCACCAAGGTTTGTGCTTCAGCCACCAATTGCTTCAGGTGATCATCACCAATGAAGCTCTCGGCGTAGATCTTGTAGATGTCTTCGGTGCCCGACGGGCGTGCAGCGAACCAGCCGTTTTCGGTCATCACTTTCAAGCCGCCAATTGCCTGATCGTTGCCCGGTGCATGACTGAGAATGCTCTGGATTTTCTCGCCTGCCAGCTCGGTCGACTTGACCTGATCCGGCGACAGCTTGCTCAGCAGTGCCTTCTGCTCAGGGTTGGCCTTGGCATCGACACGAACCGAAAATGGCTCGCCCAGCTCATCAGTCAGCGCGCGATAAGCCTGGCTTGGGTCGCGCCCGGTACGAGCGGTCATTTCTGCGGCCAACAGGGCCGGAATCAGACCGTCCTTGTCAGTGCTCCAGACGCCGCCGTCCTTGCGCAGGAACGACGCACCTGCGCTCTCCTCCCCGCCAAAACCGAGCGAGCCTTCGAACAGGCCATCTGCAAACCACTTGAAGCCAACCGGCACTTCGTACAGGCGACGATCCAGACGCCTGGCAACGCGATCGATCAGACCGCTGCTGACCACGGTCTTACCGACACCAGCATCGGCGCGCCATTGCGGGCGGTTCTGGAACAGGTAATCGATAGACACTGCCAGATAGCTGTTCGGAGCCAACAGACCGCCGGACGGCGTAACGATACCGTGGCGGTCGTGATCCGGATCGCAGGCAAACGCCACATCGAAGCGTTCCTTGAGACCGATCAAACCTTGCATGGCGTGGCTGGACGATGGGTCCATACGGATCTGACCATCCCAATCGACGGTCATGAAACGGAATGTGGAATCGACCTGTTTATTAACCACCTCCAGGTCCAGACGGTAATGCTCGGCGATGGCCGACCAGTAACGCACGCCCGCGCCGCCCAGTGGATCGACACCCAGATGCAGCTTGGCATCACGAATGGCGTCGAAATCAATCACGTTGATCAGGTCGGCGACGTAGGTGTTGAGGTAATCGTGGCGGTGCGTGGTGCTGGCCTTGAGTGCCTGCTCGTAGCTGATGCGTTTAACACCGGCCAGTTTGTTGAGCAGCAGCTCGTTGGCCTTGGCTTCGATCCACTTGGTGATGTGGGTATCGGCCGGGCCACCATTGGTAGGGTTGTACTTGTAACCGCCGCTTTGTGGCGGGTTGTGCGACGGCGTAATGACGATGCCGTCGGCCAGCCCCGAAGTGCGACCACGGTTGTAGCAGAGAATCGCATGGGAAATCGCCGGGGTCGGCGTGTATTCGTCGCCTGCGGCGATCATCACGGTCACGCCATTGGCTGCCAGCACTTCCAGAGCGCTGGCGCCGGCCGGGGTCGACAAAGCATGGGTGTCGATGCCGACGAACAAGGGACCGGTAATGCCTTGGGCTTCGCGATACAGGCAGATGGCCTGGCTGATCGCCAGAACGTGCCATTCATTGAAACTCAGGTCGAAAGAGCTGCCCCGGTGTCCGGATGTGCCGAACGCCACACGCTGGGTAGAGATCGAAGCGTCAGGCTGGCCGGTGTAATAGGCCGTCACCAGTCGCGGGATATCGACCAACAGTTCTGCCGGTGCCGGTTTGCCCGCAAAAGGACTGAGTGTCATGCAAAACCTCTGAAATAGAGTGGTTCAGGAAATACAGCGCAGTTTACTGACAGTTGGACCGCAGCGCGACGGGATCTATCCGGCAATAGCTGGATGTTATGAATTGTCACTCCAGCGGTGCGAGACGCAATGCATCGCCAAGCAGACCGATGGCTCCCGCCAGATCGTGTTCGCCGTGACCCAGCAGATTCAGGCGCAAGTGACGATTGTGCAGACCTTGCAAGCTGAATAGCTCGCCCGGGGCGATCACCACCTGATGTTTGAGCATGCGTTGAAACACATCGCGCATGTCAACCGGGCGCAAAGCCTGCACCCAGACGGTCGCGCCTCCTTGTGGTTCTACCACATGCAATGCATCCCCCAAGCGCTCACGCAGCAAATGGATCATCGGCGTGCGCCGCTCTTTGAGCAGGCGTCGAAGCACCTGCAGATGCTGGTCGATTCGACCGTTACCATACAGACGCGCAATAGCTTTCTGCCGAATCGGAGACAGACGAAATGATCGCAGCAGAAAATGCCTTTGCAACTCGCCCTTCCATTGACGCGACAGCACATAGCCGTAAGGAGCTTCAATGCCAATGAATTTCTCGAAGCTTGAGAAGGCCAGCAGGCGCTCAGGATTCAGCAAGTCACGCAAACGCGCGCCATCGGCTGCGTCGGCAAGCTCGCTGTAGCAGTCGTTTTCCAGCACCCAGGTGCCATGCTCGTCGAGTAATCGTGCGATGGCGTGCCGGTTATCTGTCGGCGCCTGAGTGCCGCGCGGCATACTCAACCCGGAGGACAGCAGCATAAGGCGCACATTTTCGGTGCTGAGGAGCGCTGCCAGACGTTGCGGCTCCAGCCCACCGCAAGCTTGCAACGGCAACTCGATAACGCGTACCTCGGCAGCCTGCAGCAAGCGCAATATCACCCAGTCACACGGCGACTCGACCAGAATGGTCGCATGCTTGAGTTCGAGCACGGCGATCAGTATCTCCAGCATCCCGCGTAAATCGGCACCGATATAAACATCCTCTGCGTGCCAGCAATACGTGGGGGACGTGGTGTAACGCGCCGCCAGCGCCGTACGGAGTTCTATCTCGCCGCAAGGCTGATCGAGCAATTGTGGTTGCCGGGGGTATTGGCGCAGTAACTCACGCTCAAGCAAAAGCAACGGACGATCCAGCGATTGCACTGAAACCGGGTCTTCGGCACTGAGCACCTGCATCCCCGGATGCCTCGCGTTGACATAGACCGTTTCGAGCAAGTCGCTACCATTGCCCGTAAGCACCGTGCATGACGCTGGTCGAGCGTAATACCCGGACTTGGCCACGGAATAGATGCGCCCTTCCTTCTCCAGCAGTGAATAAGCGTACTGAATTGTGGAAATCGACACATTCAGCCGGTTTGCCAACTGACGCAGCGAAGGCAGTCGGGTGTGGCCGCTATCGCTGGAATCAGCCATCAGTTGCATCAGGTAGCGGTAAACAGCCTGATATGCGAAGCCGGTTTCCCGTACTGCCGTCATGTGACGGATCTCAGTGATACCGCCGCAGGGAAAGTCAGACCTCTCACGTCAACCTTCCGCTGACCGGTCACCCGGGGCAGCGTCGTGTCCGACGTGATCGAGCACGATTTCAGATGTTGTTAACGACGCTTCGCCGACTTGCAGCGGGCTCATTGCATAGAGATGGCCAACCAGTCTGACGGATAATCCGCTGACATCAGTCATCCATTGCATCACCTGCTCCGGGGCGTGCAGCCCTTGCATGGCGCGATGCAGATCCGGCATTGCCACCAGCATGCCGGGATGACAGGTACGCAGGAAGCGCTCCAGACCGGCGCCGTGCTCGATGAAAGGCGCGAACAACAAACACACCAGTTGCGCCTCGCTCAGACCGAAAGTCTTGTGCAGCGAAGTCGTTGCCTGCTGACGAAGGTCGTCAAGGTCTGACAGATGACCAAGTCCTGAGATCAACTGTTCGCAGACAGGCTCCGGCACCTGCGTGCGGCGCATGATCTCCAGGTCTTTATGGACATGCTCCGTAAAGCCCTCGTTATACGATCGACCTTCGATGTACTCGGCTTCCAGGCCTCGAAAATGAGCCTCAACCAGAGGATCAGCGTGCTCGCCCTCGCTCTGATGCAGTGCCCATTGCACTGCCTGAAACCCAAGAAACTCACTGAGTAGCGGCCAACGATCTTCAAGCTTGCCAACCACCATGTCGTGGATGTCGAGATATGTCGCTCGACGACAGGACTCGAACTCGCCCTCGGGACGCCAGCCGATGCGTTCGGCCTCCGTATAAAAACCGCGGTAAAGATCCCCTCCCAACCCGTCGAGTACGGCAAACAGCCCTTCACAGCCCGACAAGCCTGACGGCAACACCCCCATTCCGGCTTTGCGCACGGCACGGCCGAGGGTGTCCATGAATTGCATTTGACGTCGCGGCGGCTCGCTGGAAACCAGTGCATCGACCCCGTTGTTCCAGCGCGCGACCTGCCCATAGAACTCGGCCGTGGCCAGACAGGTGTCGTCCCACAGTTCAAGTGCCTCATCCCGGTTACGACGATGGCCCATCATCAGCAGGTTTCTGCGATTGGCATCCGCTCCATCATCACTGAGCGCAGCCAGATGATTGAAAGGCCGCACTTCACGATGATCCACCATCAGCAACTCGACGCGTGGATCGTCATACAGAAACAGCGCGCTGAAACTGCGATGCATGTTGTCCAGCGCCACTTCTCCCGTTCCGTTCCAGCGCAACGTGGCAACACGCAATTGAAAAGTGGCCGGAGCGCGACCCGCAAGACTCAACTGCGCGGCACGCATCAATGCCAGTGCATAGGAACTATCGCGCCCTCCTGTCGGCGTCACCAACACCTTGTATTCACCGATGCGCTCGAAGCCACCTGCTGCAACCACCAGCCGTTGAATCAATAACTGCAAGGCCGTGCGCTCGGCTCGAGAAAAGAAACTCAGCAGGCGTTGCAATACTTGCTGATAGACATGGTTCATTGCCTGATCGTGGATCGTGCTCATCAGTACTTTACCCGGCGTAAAAAATTCCATACCGCGCACCGAAAGAGTCTGGCGCGCAATAAATCATCAATAAGTAATAGACGCTTGAATACTAACACTTACGTTTTTGTAGTTATTTGAAACACTTGAGCACCCCAGATACCACGCGCAGTCGAAGGCGCGACGTAATGCTCTGTATTTAAAGTGTTTTTTTGAATATAAAAATATCCTAGGAAACGTCTTACATCATCCTTCGGATATTGAGCACAAGAAAAAAAGAAGGGGAGTAGGCAACGCCCTACAGCTATTAAACAGAAATTGACATATCGCCATCCGTTAACAACTTTAAACGTGCCGAAATAAATAGAATGCACAGCCATGGCTCATTCCTTGAGATGAAAGTAATCATTCAATTATCAGGGCTTATATGGCGAATAGAAGATACAGATCAGGAGCAAAAACCGGTTCAGATGCGAAACCGCCGCAGCATGGGGCGCGGGAATATTCGGATTTTCAGGGGGCTACACAAGAGTCCGTGGGGCCACGGACTCTGAGAGGGGGAAATTACGCAGGTTCGACCTGAAGGGCGACCCGTTCGCGGCATGGGCATTCGTCCATGTAGCGATGTGCTTCGACAAACTCGTTGAACGGGAACACTCGAGTCTTGAGTGGCAACAGCACGCGGTCGGCGGTCAACTGATTGATGTCACGCAGGGCACGTTGAACCGCGACATGATCCTGGGTGATGCCCAGTTCCGGCTTGCCGGTGAAGTTGCCGATGCAGTGCACAAAGAACTGGATGTTCTTCTGGAACGCGGCACAGGCCGGGAACGGCGTCTGATTACCACCTTGCAGGCCGTACAACACGAGGCTGCCGCGTGGCGCAAGCACATCGCCAAGCAGCGACATCTGCGGGCCACCGAGACCGTCAAAGACCACATCGACGCCACGGTTGTCAGTGATCTTGTTGATCCGCATCAACAGGTCTTCTTCTTCGGTAACAATGACTTTTTCGGCGCCGAGAGACAGCAGATACTCACGCTCTTCTTCGGTTTTGGTCGCCGCAATCACCCGGATGCCCAAAGCTTTGCCCAATTGAACGAAGGACGGCCCGGCGCAATGGCTGGCGTCAGTCACCAGCGCAAACTGACCAGGCTTGACCCGCGCCAGATCGGCGTAGGCAAAATAGGCGATCAACAGCGGTGTGTAATGCACGCTGGCTTCGATTGGGCTGAGCACATCGGGGTAACGGGTCAGCGCAGTGCGTGGCAGCACGATCTGCTCACCGTACACCGGGTAGTCGTTCGGGCTTTCTGCCGGAAAACTGGCAACCTTGTCGCCAACCGACAGGTCATCGACGCCATCACCGACCGCCGTCACCACGCCAGCCATTTCATGGCCAAGGCCGGAAGGCAGGCGTGCCTGGGACGAGGCCAGATTCTGCCGCCAGAGAATGTCGTACCAGCTGATGCCGATCGCTTCGACACGCACCTGCACTTCGCCAGGACCTGGCTGAGCAGCCGCATGCTCTTCGCATTTGAGCACCTCGGCTGGACCAAACTTGTGAAAACGGATCGTGCGGGACATCGCAAACCTCGTCAAAGTAACCTCTAATGCCCTGAACTCTATCTGGGCTTTTAACCCAAGACTATCAGTGGCTATTAATAGTCGACATGCCTGTCATTGATTCCGCAGTATGGGCGGCATTGGCAAAATCCATGAAAAACTGTTGCCATCGTTTCAGTAAAGCTGAATTTTCCGGTGCAGAGTACCAGCCTTTCCCCGTAAGATTCATGCCGGCCATTGTTCTCATATGGCCGCCCTCGTCAAGCTTGATGACTCTGCCAGGACTCCAGATGAATCGTAATGACCTGCGTCGTGTCGACCTGAACCTGTTGATCGTATTCGAAACATTGATGCACGAACGCAGTGTGACCCGGGCAGCGGAGAAGCTGTTTCTCGGTCAACCCGCGATCAGTGCGGCGCTTTCGCGCCTGCGTAGCCTGTTCGATGACCCCCTGTTTGTGCGTACCGGGCGCAGCATGGAACCGTCCGCCCGTGCGGTGGAAATCTTCGCTCTGCTCTCCCCGGCTCTCGACTCCATCTCCACTGCTGTGAGCCGTGCGTCGGAGTTCGACCCGGCCACCAGCACCTCGGTGTTCCGCATCGGTTTGTCGGACGACGTCGAATTCGCCCTGCTGCCCATGCTGCTCAAACGCCTGCGCGCCGAATCCCCCGGGATCGTGCTGGTGGTGCGTCGCGTCAATTACATCCTGATGCCGAGCCTGCTGGCCTCCGGCGAAATCTCGATTGGCGTCAGCTACACCACCGACCTGCCGGCCAACGCCAAACGCAAAGTGCTACGTCGCAGCCAGCCAAAACTGCTGCGCGCCGACACCGTGCCCGGCCCGTTGAGCCTGGACGACTACTGCGCCCGCCCGCATGCGCTGGTGTCGTTTGCTGGCGACCTCAGTGGCTTTATTGATGAAGAACTGGAGAAACTCGGACGCAAGCGGCACGTGGTGCTGGCTGTGCCGCAATTCAACGGGTTGAGTACGTTGCTGGCGGGGACCGATATTGTTGCGACCGTGCCGGATTACACGGCTGATGCGCTGACGGCTGCGGGTGGGGTTCGGGCGGAAGATCCGCCATTGCCGACGCGTACGTTTGAGCTGCACATGGCTTGGCGTGGGTCGCAGGATAATGATCCGGGTGAGCGTTGGTTAAGGTCGCGGATTCAGATGTTTTTTGGTGATCCGGATAGCCTCTGATGAGGCTCACCGAATACTCCTAAGTCCTTGCTCAATCAAACGGCCCACAAGCTCATGCAGAAGCCCCGGGCCGATTCAACCGAACGACGGACAAACAGTAAAACCCCAACGCCATCGCCGCCAACACCCCGCCAACCACGCCAGTAAACGCAAAGCCGAACTGGCTGCCCACCCAACTCCCCAACAGCGCACCGCCGCCAATGCCGATGTTATAAATCCCGGAAAACAGCGCCATCGCCACATCGGTCGCGTCCGGAGCCAGCACCAGAACCCGGGACTGCAACGCCAGGCCGAATCCCATGATCGCCATCCCCCAGAACAGACTCAACGCGCCGAGGTACGAGACCTTGCCGCTCAACGGCAACATCAGCGCCAGGCACAGGGCGAGCAACGACACACACACGATCAGAAAGCGTTGCGGGCTATAGCGGTGCAGCCAGCTGAACAGCAGCGAACCGAAAATACCCGCTCCGCCGAATAACAACAGGATCAGGGTCACCACATCACCGCTCATGCCTGCGACTTCCTGGACGAAGGGCTCGATGTAGCTGTAGGCGGTGAAATGCGCCGTCACGACGACCGCGGTGAGGATATACAGCGCGACCAGCGCGGGGCGCTTCAACAACACCGGCAAACTTCTGAGCGAGCCCGAGTTCTGGCTGGGTAACAACGGCAGCACTTTTGCCAGACAGAACACCAGCGCCGTGGCCATCACCGCAATGACAATGAACGTGGTGCGCCAACCCATGGCCTCGCCCAATAGGCGGCCAAGGGGAATGCCCAGCACCATCGCCAGAGACGTACCGGTTGCCAGCAAGCCCAAGGCCTGAACCTGTTTGCCCGGTGGCGCCAGGCGCACGGCCAGCGAGGCGGTGATCGACCAGAACAACGCATGCGCCAACGCCACGCCGATCCGGCTCACCAGCAAAAGACCAAAACTGTTCGCCAGACTCGACAGGATGTGGCTGACGATGAACATGCCGAACAGCACGATCAACAACTTGCGCCGCTCGACGTTACGCGTCATCAGCATGACCGGCAGCGACGTCAGGGACACCACCCACGCATAGATGGTCAACATCAAACCGACCTGCGCCGTCGACATGTCGAAGCTGCTGCCGATCGAACTCAGCAGACCGACAGGCACAAACTCGGTGGTGTTGAACACAAACGCAGCCAGGGCCAGCGCAATGACCGGGTACCAACTGCCATTGGTTGTAGCCGTAGGATTGCTCATTTAAAAGTCGTATTACTCAGTCGTCGGTTTTTTGTACATCCATTGCCAAAAGTCTTCAGACGACCGTTGGCTCGATGGCGACTTTACTATAAAGAAATGGTGACCTGTCCAGCAGGATCACGGCGTCAGGCGCGCACTTAAGTGCCGAGTGACTCAATCCGCGATGCTCATTGACCAGCGTAGCCTTTCAGGCGCATGCAATCGTTCGTCAGATCGATCTGTTTTTCCGCAATGACGATGCCATCCCCCACTGCGCTTCCCATGCCGTGGGTCTTGTCGTCTGCCGCCGGTGTCGAGTGGTAACTCGCAGTGGCAGCTTTGGCCTGATATTGGCATTGCGCTTGATCATGCTGGATTTCGGAGGCACTTGCGCCTGACTTCGACCAGTCATGAACAGAGGTTACACAGGCGCTCAACAGCGTCGCGAGTACCGCAATAATTAATAACTTCATGGTTTACACCGCCTATAAATTAAGGGACGTCATGTTGCAGATCACTTGCAACCGAACGTCACGTTGACCACTTCTTTTGCCGAATCCAGTGGCAAGCGTGATTGCACATCAAATACATCGACTTGTTTACCAAGCGATGCGCACTTCCTGTTCGCATTGTTCAGGGCCAACTGCCGTGCCCCCTCATGCGTGTGTCTCGACAGCAATGAGTCTGCCGACGCCTGATATTCGTAGGGACCCAGCTTCAAGTCGTGGGATTGCCAGGCATAGTTGCAGACCAATGCGACAGCGCTCACGGCAATAATCATGTTGAGTTTCATGGCAAGTATCGGACGCTGGATATTTGATTCTTCATAACGTTCACCCTGCGGGGTCAATAACGCAGTCATCCAGAATTTCGATGACGCCGGAGCGGCGCATTGCGCGGGTCAAAGCCGCTCAATGTCGCCGTCAGGCAATGATTGAGCAGTTCGCTTTGGAGATGAAGAAAAACGAAGTATCTTTCAGTATCGATTAGAAATACTTAACGAGTGTGACGACCATGCAGCTCGATGCAAAGCAGATGCAAGCCTTCCTGGCCGTGGTCGACAGCGGCAGTTTCGAGAAAGCCGCAGAACGTCTCAACGTCACGCCGTCAGCGGTTTCGCAACGGATACACGCGCTGGAAGTTCGTCTGGGGTGTTCAGTGGTCGTTCGCGGCCGGCCATGCGAACCGACGCAGGCGGGAAGAAAATTGATGCTCTATCTGCGCCGTGCGACGGTACTCGAAGACGAACTGCTCAACGAGCTGACCGGCGACGAGCAGGATCACCTGCGCGTGGTCATTGCGGTCAATGGCGACACGCTGGCGACGTGGTTCTTTCCGGCGCTGGCCGAGATATTCGTCAGTGAGAAGATTCTGCTCGACGTCGTGGTCGACGATCAGGATCACACCTACGCACTGCTGGAAAGTGGCCAGGTGATCGGCTGTATCGGCACGCGTTCACAGCCAATGCGTGGATGCTTTGCAGAGTTGCTGGGCTCGATGCGTTATCAACTGGTGGCATCGCCAGACTTTCAGCAACGCTGGTTTGCCAAAGGACTGAATCGCTCCGCTGCGCGCAAGGCACCGGTATTTGCCTATTCTCGCAAGGACACATTGCAGTCTGATTTCATGCAATCACGTTTCGGCCTGCACGCAGACGCCTATCCCACTCACTACTTGTCACTTCCAGAGGCACGCCTGAAAGCCATCCGTCGTGGCCTCGGTTACGGCATGGTGCCGTATATGCAGGTCAGCGATTTGCTGAAAAGTCGGGATCTGGTGGATGTGGCCCCAGGACACTTCACCGATATCGAGCTTTATTGGCATGCCTGGGAACTGCAATCGCCACGCATGGAGGCGCTTTCCGAGCGCGCGGTCCATGCCGCGCGGCGTATCTTGAGCAGCAAGGGCCCGGTAAAGCGCTCCACCATGCCGAAGAAGTAGAGCAGCGGCAAAGTGCTCCAGAGTCAGACCTTTGCACGCACCGCAACACAGATTTGTCATCAATCAGATTGATAGCACCCTAACGAAAGGTGCATGCTAGAGGGCTTGCCCGGGTCTTATATCATTCCGAATGATAGTTACCTTTGCCTCATTCGATTCGTGCCATCACACCTCGCCGAGCATCATCCGCCCATCTTCAATACATTGGCGGATGCATCCATGGAACAGTCACTCAAACATTTGCGCTTCCCGTTGGCCTTGTTGGCCGTGCTGGTGATGAGCGCTTGCGGCAAGACTCCGGAGACTGCCGCCACCATGCCCGCTGCCAAAGTCAGCGTGGCCAAGGTGCTGGAACAACCGGTCAACGAGTGGGACGAATTCACCGGGCGCCTCGAAGCGCCGGAAACCGTTGAAATCCGTCCACGGGTCTCCGGCCAGATCGACGATGTCGCCTTCACCGAGGGTGCTCTGGTCAAGAAAGGTGACCTGCTGTTCCAGATCGATCCACGCCCATTCCAGGCCGAGGTGCGCCGCCTCGAAGCCCTGGTCGCCCAATCCCGAGCCAACGCCACCCGCAGTGAAAACGAAGCCGGACGCGGTGAACGCCTGCGTGCCAGCAACGCCATCTCCGCTGAACTGGCGGACTCGCGCACCAGCGCCGCACAAGAAGCCCGCGCCGCTGTCGGCGCACTGCAAGCGCAACTGGATCTGGCCAAGCTGAACCTGAGTTTCACCCGCGTTACCTCGCCGATCAGTGGCCGCGTCAGCCGTGCCGAGATCACCGCCGGTAACCTGGTGACCGCCGACACCACTCCCCTGACCAGCGTGGTTTCCACCGACAAGGTCTACGCCTACTTCGACGCCGACGAACGTGTATTCCTCAAATACACCCAACTCGCCCGTCAGGGTCAGCGCGGCGCGACCACTCCGGTGTACATGGGCCTGTCCAACGAGGACGGCAACCCGCACCTCGGCCAGATGAACTTCGTCGACAACCAGGTCAACCCGAAAACCGGCACCATCCGTGGTCGCGCGGTGTTCGACAACAGCGATGGCACCTATACCCCGGGTCTGTATGCACGTCTGAAACTGGTCGGCAGCGGCACCTACAACGCCATGTTGATCAATGACGAAGCGGTCGGCACCGACCTCGGCAAGAAGTTCGTGCTGGTGATGGATGCCGATAACAAGACTGCCTACCGCTCTGTCGAGCTGGGTCCGAAGATCGAAGGTCTGCGCATCGTGCGCACCGGCCTGAACAAGGACGACACGATCATCGTCAAGGGTCTGCAACGGGTACGTCCGGGTTCGCCGGTAACACCTGAAGTGATCCCGATGGCCAGCGAGCAAACCATTGCTGCTCTGGCTCAACAACGACAAGCGCTGGAAGCCAGCAACCTGCCCAAAGTCGCACCTGCCAAAGGCGCGTCGGGATCGGTTGTGAAGCTGGCTGCTACGACCCCACGCGGTTAAGGGACGACAAATCCGATGAATTTTTCCCAATTCTTCATTTCACGG
Source organism: Pseudomonas sp. McL0111 (assembly GCF_052567255.1). NCBI lineage: Bacteria > Pseudomonadati > Pseudomonadota > Gammaproteobacteria > Pseudomonadales > Pseudomonadaceae > Pseudomonas > Pseudomonas sp. McL0111. The sequence continues at coordinate 4,877,324 of NZ_CP199585.1, forward strand.
CCGATCTTCGCAGCGGTGCTATCGCTGTTGATCCTGATCGCCGGTGCGATCTCGCTGTTCCAGCTACCGATCAGCGAATACCCGGAAGTCGTGCCGCCAACCGTGGTGGTACGTGCCAACTTCCCGGGCGCCAACCCTAAAGTCATCGGTGAAACCGTGGCCGCTCCGCTGGAGCAAGCCATCACCGGCGTCGAGAACATGCTTTATATGTCCTCGCAGTCCACCGCTGACGGCAAGATCACCCTGACCATCACCTTCGCCCTGGGCACCGACCTGGACAACGCGCAGGTGCAGGTGCAAAACCGGGTGACCCGTACCGAGCCGAAACTTCCTGAAGAAGTGACGCGCATCGGTATCACCGTCGACAAGGCTTCGCCCGACCTGACCATGGTTGTGCACTTGACCTCGCCGGACAAACGCTACGACATGCTCTACCTGTCCAACTACGCCATCCTCAACATCAAGGATGAGCTGGCGCGACTCGGTGGTGTGGGTGACGTGCAACTGTTCGGTATGGGCGACTACTCGCTTCGCGTTTGGCTCGACCCGAACAAGACGGCTTCGCGCAATCTGACGGCGACCGATGTGGTGACCGCGATTCGTGAACAGAACCGTCAGGTCGCTGCCGGTCAACTGGGCGCGCCCCCTGCCCCGAATGCCCAGAGCTTCCAGCTGTCGGTCAACACTCAGGGCCGTCTGGTGACTGAGGAAGAGTTCGAAAACATCATTATTCGCGCAGGTGATAACGGTGAAATCACTCGCCTCAAAGACATCGCTCGCGTCGAACTCGGCTCCAGCCAGTACGCTCTGCGTTCGTTGCTGAACAACCAGCCAGCCGTAGCCATCCCGATCTTCCAGCGCCCGGGTTCCAACGCCATCGAGATCTCGAACGAAGTTCGCGGCAAGATGGAAGAGCTGAAGAAAGGTTTCCCGCAAGGCATGGATTACAGCATCGTCTATGACCCGACCATCTTCGTGCGCGGCTCGATCGAAGCGGTGGTTCACACCCTCTTCGAAGCACTGATTCTTGTGGTTCTGGTGGTGATTCTGTTCCTGCAAACCTGGCGCGCCTCGATCATTCCGTTGGTGGCGGTGCCGGTATCGTTGATCGGTACGTTTGCGGTGATGCACCTTTTCGGCTTCTCGCTTAACGCGCTGTCACTGTTCGGATTGGTATTGGCCATCGGTATCGTTGTCGACGACGCCATCGTGGTGGTGGAGAACGTCGAGCGGAACATCGAACTCGGACTCACGCCGGTCGAAGCGACCAAGCGTGCGATGCGTGAAGTGACTGGCCCGATTGTCGCCACGGCACTGGTGCTGTGTGCGGTGTTCATCCCGGCGGCGTTCATCTCCGGCCTCACCGGTCAGTTCTACAAGCAGTTTGCTTTGACCATTGCGATCTCGACAGTGATCTCGGCGTTCAACTCGCTGACCCTGTCGCCAGCATTGGCTGCGGTGTTGCTCAAGAGCCACGACGCGCCGAAAGACCGCTTCTCCAAAGTGCTCGACAAGATCTTCGGTGCCTGGCTGTTCCGTCCGTTCAACCGCTTCTTTGATCGTGCCAGCCATGGTTATGTCGGCACCGTGCGCCGGGTAATCCGCAGCAGCGGCATCGCTTTGCTGTTGTATGCAGGCCTGATGGTGTTGACGTTCTTCGGCTTCGCCCATACCCCTACCGGTTTCGTACCCGGCCAGGACAAGCAATACCTGGTGGCCTTCGCGCAATTGCCGGACGCTTCGAGCCTGGATCGAACCGAAGACGTGATCAAGCGTATGTCCGACCTAGCGCTGAAACAGCCGGGCGTGGAAAGCGCCGTAGCGTTCCCGGGCCTGTCGATCAACGGCTTCACCAACAGCCCGAACGCCGGCATCGTGTTTGTGACCCTGAAACCGTTCGACGAACGTAAAGACCCAAGCATGTCTGCCGGTGCAATTGCCGGTGCCTTGAACGGCCAATTCGCGAACATTCAGGAAGCGTACATGGCGATCTTCCCGCCACCGCCGGTACAAGGTCTGGGCACCATTGGTGGTTTCCGTCTGCAAATCGAAGACCGGGGCAACCTGGGCTACGACGAGCTGTACAAAGAAACCATGAACATCATCAACAAGAGCCACAGCGTGCCGGAACTGGCTGGCCTGTTCACCAGTTACACGGTGAACGTGCCGCAGGTCGATGCTGCTATCGACCGGGAAAAAGCCAAGACCCACGGCGTGGCCGTCAGCGACATCTTTGACACCCTGCAGATTTACCTGGGTTCGCTGTACGCCAACGACTTCAACCGTTTCGGGCGCACCTATCAGGTCAACGTTCAGGCCGAGCAACAGTTCCGCCTCGAATCCGATCAGATCGGTCAGCTGAAAGTGCGTAACAACAAGGGCGAAATGATCCCGCTGGCGACCTTCATCAAGGTCAGCGACACCTCGGGCCCGGATCGCGTGATGCACTACAACGGCTTCATCACCGCGGAAATCAACGGTGCAGCAGCTCCGGGTTACAGCTCCGGCCAGGCAGAAAAAGCCATCGAGAAACTGCTCAAGGATGAACTTCCGAACGGCATGACCTACGAATGGACCGACCTGACCTACCAGCAGATTCTGTCCGGCAACACCGCGTTGTTCGTGTTCCCGCTCTGCGTATTGCTGGCGTTCCTGGTACTCGCGGCGCAGTACGAAAGCTGGAGCCTGCCGCTGGCGGTGATCCTGATCGTACCGATGACCCTGCTGTCGGCCATTACCGGGGTGATTGCCTCGGGTGGCGACAACAACATCTTCACCCAGATCGGCCTGATCGTACTGGTGGGCCTGGCGTGCAAGAACGCGATTCTGATTGTCGAGTTCGCCAAGGATAAACAGCAGGAAGGTCTCGATCCCCTGGCTGCGGTTCTCGAAGCTTGCCGTCTGCGTCTGCGGCCGATCCTGATGACTTCGTTCGCGTTCATCATGGGTGTGGTGCCACTGGTGTTCTCCAGCGGTGCCGGTGCCGAGATGCGTCACGCCATGGGTGTGGCGGTGTTCTCCGGGATGCTCGGGGTGACCTTCTTCGGTCTGTTGCTGACGCCAGTGTTCTACGTACTGATCCGTAACTTTGTCGAACGCGGCGAAGCTCGCAAAGCGGCCAAAGCGCACAATCTTCAAAAGCCACTGGAGGCGCAACAATGAGACTGAAAGTCTTCCTGCCGAGCCTGCTGGTACTGGCCCTGAGCGCCTGCGCCGTCGGCCCCGACTACAAGACCCCGGCAACGGAGGCGGCCAACATCACCACCGCCACCGACGGCGCTGCCGGTCAGAAGAACTTTGACCGCTCGAAATTCGAAGGCATCTGGTGGCAGCAATTCGACGATCCGACCCTCAACCAGTTGGTGACTCAATCGCTGCAAGGCAACCGCCAGTTGCGCGTGGCTTTCGCGCGCTGGAAAGCCGCCCGGGCGATTCGCGATGACGTCAGTAATGACGCCATGCCGACCATCACCAGCCGGGCCAGCAGCGATCTGGCCAAGGGACAAATCCCCGGCCAGACCACCAAACGGGTGAATAGCGAGCGCTATGACCTCGGGCTGGACATGGCTTGGGAGATCGATCTGTTTGGCCGCATCCAGCGCAATCTGGAATCGGCCGACGCCGAGCAGCAAGCAGTCGAGGCTGATCTGTACGAACTGCAAGTCACCATGATTGCCGAACTGGTGGACGCCTACGGTCAACTGCGTGGCGCGCAGCTGCGGGAAAAGATCGCCGTGGCCAACCTGCAGAACCAGCAGGAATCGCGCAAGATCACCATCAGCCTGCGTGATGCCGGCGTCGGTGATCAGCTCGATGTCGAGCGTGCCGATGCGCGTCTGGCGGCGGTAGAAGCCAGCGTGCCGCAGTTGCAAGCGGAACAGGTTCGGCAGAAAAACCGCATCGCTACCCTGCTGGGTGAGCGTCCGGACAAGCTGACCGTCGACCTGAGCCCGAAAGACCTGCCAGCGATTGCCAAGGCTTTGCCGATCGGTGATCCGGGCGAACTGCTGCAACGGCGTCCAGACATCCTCAGCGCTGAACGCAAACTGGCTTCGGCCACGGCGCGTATCGGCGTGGCCAAGGCTGATCTGTTCCCTCGGGTCAGCCTCAGCGGTTTCCTCGGCTGGACGGCCGGGCGTGGTTCGCAGATCGGTTCTGCCGCCGCCAACTCCTGGGCGCTGGGCCCGAGCATCACTTGGGCAGCGTTTGACCTTGGCAGCGTACGGGCCCGTTTGCGCGGCGCCGATGCGGATGCCGAAGGCGCGTTGGCGACCTACGAGCAACAAGTCCTGCTGGCGCTGGAAGAGTCGGAAAACGCTTTCAGCGATTACGGCAAACGTCAGCAACGTCTGATCTCGCTGATTCGTCAGAGCGAATCGAGCCGCAAGGCTGCCGACCTCGCCGAGATTCGCTACCGCGAAGGGACCACTGACTTCCTGGTGCTGCTCGACGCTCAGCGTGAGCGCCTGAACGCCGAAGACAGTCAGGCCCAGGCCGAAGTCGATCTGTATCGCGGCATCGTCGCGATCTACAAAGCCTTGGGTGGCGGCTGGCAACCGGAGACTGTCGCCAGCAAGTAACAGATTTTTGTGAGCTCCTTTGGTTGGCCGCAACCAACCAATTCCTTTGCCCCGCGTATCATTCGGTCGCGGGGCTTTTTTGTGCCCACCAACAAAGGCAAGATCAACAGATCGCAGCGTGCCGCAGCTCCTGCATGGGCGGCGAGTAATGGGTGGCGATCTTAAGCAGGGTTTGACTCACAGCCCTTGCTGACCGAAGCTTGCCCTTCCGCTCCAGAACGACAGCTCCCGGAAACCTGCATGTCTCAGTCCCGCCGCTACCTGTTCATCAGCCTCGGCCTCGTGCTTGTCATCATTGTTGGCTGGCTGGCCCTGCGCAGTACCACGCCAGTGGTGCCCGAGGCGATCCGCCATGGCTACAGCGAAGCACTGGATGCCGCACGAAAAGGCCAGCCGGGTGCCGCACGCCAGTTGTATCAGCAGCTTGGGCGCCCGGATCTGTCGGTCAAACGTCGAGTCTGGTTGCACGCCGAATTGGCCAATTACCCAAGTCCACAAGCCTTGAAACTGGCGGACGCCGACCTGCAAAACGAAGCCCCCGAAGTGCGTTTGGCCGCCATCAAGAGCGTGGTGGGTCTGGTGCCCGGCGGACAACGCAGCCTGTTGCTCGGGCCGATACTCGAAGATCAGGATCAAACCGTGCGTTTCGCTGCGATCAACGCCCTGCTCGGCCTGTCGCCAGATGAACTCGGTCTTTATTTCGCACCGTTGCAGCAGGCAATCGATGGCTGGGAGCAAGTGCTCAAAGGACAACCGGAAAGCGCCGAAACCTACGCACAACTGGCGCGACTGCATCTGCACAATGCCGAACTGAAACAGGCACAGGAAGCGCTGGAAAACTCCCTGCGTCTGGAACCGGGTAACCTGCCGGCGCTGGTGATGCAGATCGACGTTCTCGACCGCCAGGGCCAGGTCGACGCAGCAAGGCAGTTATTGGCTCAGCAGCTCAAGGCCCAACCCGATTCCGCTTATTTGCAACACGCTCTCGGGCTGTGGTTGCTGCACCATGACCAGCAGGAATTCGCCCTGCTCGGCCTGTCCAAAGCCGTCGAGCTGGAACCGGACAACAAAGAGTATCGCTACGACCTCGCCACGACCCTGCACAAAGCCGAGGAGCTTGAAGCTGCGCAAAAGCAATTGCAGGAAATCGTCCAGCGCCACCCGGCTGACCGCAAGGCGCGGGTCTTGCTGATCAACTACTGGCAAGAAACCGGCCAACTGCAAAATGTGCAGGTTTTGCTGGCTCAACTGGAGCAGATGAATCCGGATGATCCGGCGTTGCAGCAAGGGCTCTGAGGGATTTTCAGCGATACTTCGGAACTGCCATCACGGCCAGGGGTCAAGTAATTCAGGCGATCGGTTTCAATAAACCGCCTCGACTCCCCTAGTCATGAGAGGGCATTTTTTGTCTACATCTAACGCGTTGATCAGTGAAAAAGCCGCTACCGGCATCGTGGGTCTGGATGACATCCTGGCCGGTGGTTTGTCTCGTGGGCATGTGTTTTTGCTCGAAGGTGAACCCGGAACCGGCAAAACCACGGTCGCTCTGCATTTCCTCCGAGCCGGTGCGATGGCGGGCGAACGCTCGTTGTACATCACACTCTCGGAAACCGAGCGCGAACTGCGCCAGGGTGCGTTGTCCCACGGCTGGGAGCTCGACGACAACATCGAAATCTTCGAGCTGACGCCTCCGGAAAGCCTGCTGAATGCCGAGCACCAGCAAAGTCTGCTGTACTCCTCCGACCTCGAATTGGGCGAAGCTACCAAGCAGATTTTCGAAGTGGTAGAACGCTTCAAACCAACGCGAGTGGTCCTCGACAGCCTGTCGGAGATTCGCTTGCTGGCGCAAAGCTCATTGCGCTATCGCCGGCAGATTCTGGCAATCAAACACTACTTCGTGCGCTACGACGCCACGGTGGTGTTGCTCGATGACCTGACCACCGAGTCCCTCGACAAAACCGTGCACAGCGTCGCCCACGGGGTGATTCGTCTGGAAGAACTGACCCCTAATTATGGCGCCGAACGTCGGCGCATCCGGGTGGTCAAGTATCGCGGGCAAAAATACCGCGGCGGCTTCCATGACTTCACCATCATGGGCGACGGCATACATGTGTTTCCTCGGCTGGTGGCCGCTGAACACCGTGGCGACTACCCACGACTGCAATTGACCAGCGGCATCAAGGAGATGGACGCATTGCTCGGCGGCGGTATCGAAACCGGCTCCAGCACCTTGATTCTCGGCCCGGCCGGTACCGGCAAATCGCTGATCTCGATGATCTTCGCTGCGTCGGCCGTGGCGCGTGGGGAAAAAGCGGCGCTGTTTATCTTCGATGAAGAGCTGGGTTTGCTGTTTGAACGCATGAGAAACCTGGGCATCGACCTCAAGGCCCTGCAAGCCACCGGCAATTTGCTGATCGAACAGGTCGATGCTGCCGAGTTGTCGCCCGGCGAGTTCTCGCACCGCGTGCGCCGTTGTGTCGACGAACTCGACATCAAAACCGTGGTGATCGACAGCATCAACGGTTACCAGGCTGCGATGCCGGAAGAAAATGCGCTGGTGCTGCACATGCATGAATTGCTGTTGTACCTGAACCGCAAAGGCGCCGCGACGTTCATGACCGTCGCCCAACACGGTCTGGTCGGCGACATGCAGGCGCCGGTCGACATCACCTATCTGGCTGACACGGTGATTCTGCTGCGTTACTTCGAGGCGCTGGGCAAAGTGCGTCGGGCGATCTCGATCATCAAGAAACGTACCGGCAGCCATGAATCGACCATTCGTGAATACCGCATTTCTGCGCAGGGCATGACCATTGGAGAACCGCTGGAAACCTTCCAGGGCGTGTTGCGCGGCGTGCCGACTTACCTTGGGGCGAGCAATCCGCTGCTGCGGGAGGATAACTTGTGACAGTCAGCGAATCGCTGCCGGAACGGGCGCTGATCCTCGCGCCAATGGGCCGGGACAGTCAGATTGCGCTGATGATCCTCAACGAGGCGGGTTACGGCGGTTTGATCACCCCGGACCTCGCCACGTTGTGCGCCGAGCTTGAGCCCGGCGCCGGTTTACTGCTGATTGCCGTAGAAGCCTTGGGTGGGCCGGAGCTGGAATCACTGCTGTTGTATCTGGAGCAACAACCGGCCTGGTCGGATATGCCGATTGTGCTCTTGACGCATCACGGCGGCCCGGAACAGGCGCCCTCCTCGCGCCTCAGCGATCTGCTGGGCAATGTCACGTTCCTTGAGCGGCCGTTTCATCCGGCGACCTTGGTCAGCCTGGTGTCGACCGCCCTGCGCGGTCGACGACGACAGTACGAAGCACGCGACCGGCTGATCGATCTCAGTGAAAGCGAACGGCGCCTGCAATCGACTCTGGAAACCCTCGAGCAACAGGTCGAAGAACGCACCGCACAACTTCGCCACAATGAAGAAGCGCTGCGCCAGTCACAGAAGATGGAAGCGGTCGGCCAACTCACGGGCGGCATCGCCCATGACTTCAACAATATGCTCACCGGGATCATCGGCAGCCTGGAACTTCTGCGTCGGCGTCTGGCACGCGGGCGCACCGATGACCTCGACAGCCTGATCGATCTTGGCGTGACTTCAGCCAATCGCGCCGCAGGCCTGACCCACCGTCTACTGGCGTTTTCCCGTCGGCAATCGCTCGACCCCAAAGCCGTGCAGATGAACACGCTGGTGCTGTCGATGGGTGAACTGCTGCAACGCAGCCTCAACGAAAGCATCCAGTTGGACATGCGTCTGAGCGAGCAATTGTGGGTCGCGGAAGCCGACCCCAATCAGTTGGAAAGCGCCCTGCTGAACCTGGTGATCAACGCCCGCGACGCCATGCCCGAGGGTGGCAAGCTTGTGGTCGAAACCAGCAATCAGGTGCTTGGTCGCGAACTCACCGAGACCTACAGCAACCTTGAGCCCGGCGAATACGTAATGCTCAGCGTCACCGACAACGGCAGCGGCATGCCGCAAAGTGTGATCAGTCGGGCGTTCGATCCGTTTTTCACCACCAAGCCGATTGGCCAAGGCACCGGGCTGGGGCTGTCGATGATTTACGGTTTCAGCAAGCAGTCTGGCGGCCATGTCTCCATCGACAGCGAAATCGACCAAGGCACCACGGTCAAACTCTATCTGCCGCGTTTCCGTGGCGAAGAACTTGAGCAGCCCACTTCCATTGTCCAGCAACCCCCGGATGCCCTCGACGGCGAAACCGTGCTGATCGTCGAAGACGACCCGGCCGTGCGCGTGCTGGTCAGCGCGGTATTGAGTGAATTGGGATATGCCTTCGTTGAAGCCGGCGACGCTGATGGCGCGGTGCCGATTCTGGATTCGCCGCAGCGTATTGATCTGCTGATCAGCGATGTCGGGCTGCCGGGCATGAACGGCCGGCAACTGGCGGAAATCGGCCGGCAATTCCGGCCTGGGCTCAAGGTTCTGTTTATTACCGGTTATGCCGAGCACGCTGCGGTGCGTGGTGGATTTCTTGATTCGGGAATGCAGATGATCACTAAGCCCTTCACTTTTGATCTGCTGACGGCAAAAGTCCGCGAGATGATCAAAAGCTAAAGCTCTGCCGCAGAGCTGCGATCTTTTAGGGGAAAGATCAAAAGATCGCAGCGTGCCGCAGCTCCTACAGAGATCGGGCCAACCATTCCAATTGGGATCGGGTCAGCCGTTTCAACAAGTATCAGGCCAGCAGTTCCTGAATCTTTTCCTGCAATACGTCCAGGTCGAACGGCTTTTCGAGGATCGGCGCCTTGCGGGTGATCGGGCTGCCGGTCTCGCGAATTTCCTGCGGATAGCCGCTGATGAAAATCACCTTGAGTTCCGGTCGCAGTTTTACCGCAGGTTCAGCGATTTGTACCCCGGAGATTCCACCGGGCAGGCGGAAGTCGGTAATCAACATGTCCAGATGCGGTTTGCTCGCGAGAATCTCGAACGCCTGCTCGCCGTTTTCGGCCTGTAACACTCGATAGCCGAGGCCCGACAGATAGTCCGTCAGCACCATCAAGATAACCGGTTCGTCCTCGACGATGAGTACTACATCTTGTGCATCTACGCTCATGGGAAGCCTTTGTTCGGTCAATAGCTGCTGATACGACCGTGCGGTCAATCAGAGGTTGCGTCGGATTTGCCGTTTTCCTCGATCGGCAGACAAACGCGAAACAGGGCGCCCTCGTTGATTTCACTCTCGACGACGATTGAGCCGCCATGGGCGGCGACGATCTGCTCGGAAATAAACAGACCCAGCCCGAGACCAGCCACTACCGTCTTGGCGGAAACTCGCTCGAACTGTTGAAAAATACGCTTCTGATTCTCCTCACTGATGCCGATGCCGTGGTCCTGGACTTCAACCCGGGCCTCATTGCTTTCGCGATAGACCCGCACCTGCACCGGGTTTCTGCCGCCGTAGCGCAAGGCGTTAGTCAGGAGATTGGTGACCACTTGCTCGATACGGAATTCGTCCCAATTCCCTTCCACTGGCTCAGGTGCAGTAAAGGAAACTTCGGTTTCCGCCGCTTCCATCTGCTGCGCAAAATTCTGCAGCAAGGTGCTCACCAGCTTCACCAGATCGAAGCGATTCGGCCGGATCGACAGTTTGCCGGTGCGAATGCGCGACACATCGAGCATGTCTTCGATCAGCCGGATCAGGCTTTTGATCTGGCGTTCGTCGCGATCAACCATCGCGTGCATCTTGTCGAGGGTGAACGCCGCAGCGTTGTCCCGCGCCAGGTGCATCTTGCGCAACTGGGTTTCGAGTATCAGCCCGTTAAGTGGCGTGCGCACCTCATGGGCGACGATTGACATGAAGTCGTCACGCATACGCACCGCTTGCTCAAGCTCCAATTGCGTACTCTGCAATTGCTCAAGCAACGCTTCCTGTTCGCGGCGGCTCTGTTCCAGTGCTTCGACCTGTTGCTTCATCGCCTTGCTCTGGCGGTACAGGTCAACGAAGACATTGACCTTGCTCTTCACCGCATGGATATCCAGCGGTTTGTGCAGGAAGTCCACCGCCCCGCTCTCGTAACCTTTGAACGCGTAATTCAGTTCACGGCCGGCGGCGCTGACGAAGATGATCGGGATGTTCTTGGTTTTTTCGGTGCCACGCATCAACTCGGCAAGTTCGAAGCCGTTCATGCCCGGCATCTGCACATCGAGGATGGCCATGGCGAATTCGTGCTGCAACAGCAGCGACAGCGCTTCGTCCGCCGACAGGGCCTTGTAGACCGTGCGGTCTTCCCGTTTGATCAACGCCTCAAGTGCCAGCAGGTTCTCCGGCAAATCGTCGACGATCAGCAATTTGGCTTGAATATTACTCAGCATGCGATTCGTTCCAGCTCGACAAGCATTCGGCCGATGCCGTTAATGTTAAGGACATGATCCGGCTGCTGAATGTTCAATGCAGCTTGGGGCATGGTTGCGACTTGCGCCTCTTCAGGGTCCTGCACGATGGTCAAACCACCGTGCCGCTTGACCTGCGCCAGACCGCGCGCGCCATCGTGATTGGCGCCGGTCAACAGCACGGCAGCCAGTGTTTTGCCGTAGACGTCGGCGGCGGACTCAAACAGGTAGTCGATCGAAGGCCGCGAGTAATGCAGGCGGTCTTCAAGGCTCAACGACAGGCTGCGATCCTGCTCCACCGACAAGTGATAACCGGGCGAAGCGAAATACACGGTGCCGGCCTCGATGTGCTGTTTGTCGTTGGCCTCTTTCGCCGGCAGGTTCAGGCGCCGGGCAAATACTTCGGCCAACAGACTGCGCCGCTCTTCAGGCAGATGCAGCACGATAATGATCGGCAGCACAAAACCGGAGCGCAGTGGCTCCAGCAGCTTGATTAACGCTTCGACGCCACCGGCCGAAGCGCCGATGACGATGGCCTCGACCCGAGGCAAGTCCACAACACCATTCATAATTTGCGGTAGATCCGTTCTTGCTTGACCAATGGCTCGAACTGGTTCGCATAACTGGAAAAATCCAGCGTTTCCTTGCTACCGAGCACCAGAAAGCCGCGATGAGACAGCGACTCCTGAAACAGACCAAAGGCACGGTCCTGAAGTTTCTTGTTGAAGTAAATCAGTACATTTCGGCAGGAAATCAGCTGTGTTTCGGAGAACACACTGTCGGTCGCCAGGCTGTGGTCGGCGAAGGTCACGTTCTCGCACAGGCTCTTGTCGAAAATCGCGTAGCCATAAGCTGCGGTGTAGTATTCGGCAAACGAGCGCTGGCCGCCGGCCTGCTGGTAATTGGCGGTGTAGGCACGCACGTTCTCCATCGAGAAGATGCCCTGCTTGGCCTTTTCCAGCGAACGCGGATTGATATCGGTGGCGTAAATGATCGTGCGATCAAGCAAGCCCTCTTCGCGCAGCAGGATCGCCATCGAGTAGACCTCCTCGCCCGTGCTGCACCCGGCGATCCAGATCTTCAGCGACGGATAGGTGCGCAGCAACGGCACCACTTCCTTGCGGATAGCGAGGAAGTGCGACGGGTCGCGGAACATCTCGCTGACCGGGATCGTCAGCAATTGCAGCAACTGCATGAACGCCGTCGGATCGTGCAGGACCTTTTCCTGCAACGCCGAGATCGTCGCGCACTCGAACTGGCTCAACGCGTGTTGCACCCGGCGCTTGATCGAAGCGCCGGAGTAATCGCGAAAATCGTAGCTGTACTTGAGGTAAATCGCCTCGATCAGCAACCGCAGTTCGATTTCGCTGTTTCGATCAGTTGGGTGACTGCCTTCCACTAAATGCGTTCCATCTTCGGTAACCACACGCGAATCAACGAGAACAGGCGATCCAGATCGATGGGTTTGGCCAGGTAATCATTGGCGCCCGCTTGCAGGCAGCGCTCCTGATCGTCCTTCATGGCCTTGGCCGTTACCGCGATGATTGGCAGCTTGCGCCAGCGCGGGTCCTTACGGATCTCGATGGTGGCTTCGAAACCATCCATCTCCGGCATCATCACGTCCATCAACACCAGATCGATGTCCTCGACTTCATTCAACCTTTCAATCGCTTCACGGCCATTTCGACCAATCACCACGACTGCGCCTTTGTGCTCCAGCGCGCTGGTCAGGGCGAAGATGTTGCGCACATCGTCGTCCACCAGCAGCACTTTTCGACCCTCGAAGACCTTGTCGCGGCTGCGCGCAGTCTTGAGCATCTTCTGCCGTTCATGGGACAACTGCGATTCGACTTTGTGCAGAAACAGTGTGACCTCGTCCAGCAAACGCTCCGGCGAGCGTGCGCCTTTAATGATGATCGAGCGCGAATACTTGCGTAGTTCGGCCTCTTCATCACGGGTCAGGTTGCGCCCGGTGTAGACGATCACCGGCGGGAACGAGCAGATATCTTCGGTGGACATGCGCTTGAGCAAGTCATTACCGAGCATGTCCGGCAGTTTCAGGTCGATCACCATGCAGTCGTAGATCGTGGTGCGCAGTTTATCCAGCGCCTCCTGTGCCAGACCGACGGCGGTGATTTCGATGTCGTCATCGCCGATCAGGCGGGCGATGCTTTCACGCTGCAAGTCATCATCTTCGACCAGCAGCACGCGTTTGACCTTTTGGGTCAGCTTGGCTTCGAGACGTGCGAACACGTCCTTGAGTTCTTCGCGGGTGGTCGGTTTGACCGCATAACCGATGGCGCCCATGTGCATCGCGGCTTCGACCCGATCCTCGACCGAAATCACATGCACCGGGATGTGCCGTGTTTCGGCGTGTTCCTTGAGGCGTTGCAGTACGGTCAGCCCGGAATGATCCGGCAGGCGCATGTCGAGCAGGATCGCGTCCGGCAAGAACTCGCGCGCCAGGTCATAACCTTCGTCCGCGCCATGGGCGACCAGGCACTGGTAACCGAGTTCGTGAGCGAGGTCGTAGAGGATGTGGGCGAAGTTCGGTTCGTCCTCCACCACAAGAATGCAGCGGGTGGCGAACGGTGCATTGCCACGGTCGTCAGCAAAACGCGGAATGTTGACCGGTGCCATCGGCGAAACCGCGACCGGCACCGTCGTAACCGGAGCCGAAGTTTGGGGCGGCGGTGTAAAGGTCAGCGGCTCACGTGGCGATTCGCCGGGTTCGAGGTACTGCTGCGGCAGCACCAGCGTAAACACACTGCCCTGCCCCGGCGCACTGCTGACGCTGATCGAGCCGCCAAGCAGGAAGGCCAGATCGCGGGAAATCGACAGCCCGAGCCCGGTACCGCCGTACTTGCGGTTGGTGGTGCCATCGGCCTGGCGGAACGCTTCGAAAATGCTTTCCTGCTGATCCGCTGCGATGCCGATCCCGGAATCTCGCACGATGAAGGCAATGCGGTCATCAGGCTGGCCGGTGATGGTCAGGCTTACAGTGCCTTGCTCGGTGAACTTGACGGCATTGGACAGGAGGTTCTTCAGTACTTGTTCCAGACGCTGACGGTCGGTGTACAGCATGATCGGCGCGTCCGGTTGCAGATCGACGCTGAACGCCAGTTTGCGATCTTTGGCCAGCGGCTCGAATACGCCACGCAAGCCATCGGCCAAACGCGCGACGCTGGTGTTTTCGGCAATCACTTCGAGCTTGCCGGCTTCGACCTTGGAGATGTCGAGGATGTCGTTGATCAGATTCAGCAGGTCATTGCCGGCGGAGTAGATCGACTCGGCAAACTTGACCTGCTCGGCGCTGAGGTTGTCCTGCGGGTTCTCGGCCAGCAGCTTGGCGAGAATCAGCGAACTGTTCAGCGGCGTGCGCAGTTCGTGGGACATGTTGGCGAGGAATTCGGATTTGTACTTGCTGGAGCGCTGCAACTCTTCGGCGCGCTCTTCAAGCTGCACCTGAACCTGATTCAGTTCGGTGTTTTTCAGATCCATCGCGTCGCGTTGCTCGCCGAGAATCTGCGCCTGTTCGGCAAGCTGTTCGTTAGTCTGTTCCAGCTCGACCTGCTGGGTTTCCAGATGCGCCTGGGATTCCTTGAGAATCCGCGACTGTTCTTCCAGCTCTTCGTTGGCGGTCTTGAGTTCTTCCTGCTGCACCTGCAACTCTTCGTTGAGTTGCTGGGTTTCGGCCAATACTTCCTGCAAGCGCTGGCGATAACGCGCCGCTTCGATGGACGTGCCGATGTTGCCGGCAATCAGCTCCAGCAATTCCACATCTTGCTCGGTCAGAGGGCGCAGAAAGCCTAACTCGACCACGCCGTTGACTCGGTCATCGTCACTGGTTGGCACCACCAGCACGCTGTGCGGCAGGCCTTCGCCCAGACCCGAACTGACCTTGAAGTAGTCCGTCGGCACCGAATCCAGACGAATCAAATGACCCTGCTGGGCAACCTGGCCAACGATGCCTTCACCGCTGTAAATCAATTGGTCCTGCTCTTCCTGCTCGCGGGAAAAGCCGTAGGACGCCACGCGTTTCAGTCCGCCGTGTTCTTCGCGGACATACAGCGCCGCCACAGCCGTGCCGAGATATTGCGCGCAGAATTGCAGAATGTTGCGGCCCAACAGATTCAGCGTCAGTTGCCCCAGCACCTGCTCTGCCAGCTCGGTCTGACCGCTGCGCATCCAAGCCTGACGCTCCAGACGCTGGGCGCTGGCCTGTTGCGCTGCGAGGTTGGCGCTGTAGCTTTCCGACAGGCTGACCAGATCACGCCGGCCGATATACGCCAGCAAACCGCTGATACCGGCAATAAACAGCAGATAAAGGGTGATGCTCCAGATCGTCGTACGGCGCACTTCTTCGTTACGCGTGGTGCGCAACTGCTGCTCCATGTCGATCACGTCTTCGAACTGATTGCGGATTTCATCCGTCAGGCGCTTGCCGCGTCCGGCCTTGACCGCTGCTTTGTAATCGCCGCTGGATCGCTGCAGATCGATCATCGATTGCGCGTAGGTGCTCCACTCGGTTTGCAACGCTTGCAAACGACGCAGACGGTCGGTTTGCACCGGGTTGTCGGCGGTCAGTTCGAGCAAGGTGTTGAGCGCCACGTTGATCCGCGGCTTGGCGGTTTCGTACGGGTCGAGGAAGTGCTCGTCGCCGCTGAGCAGGAAACCGCGCATGCCGGTTTCCAGATCAACCGTGAGCTTCACAGCTTCATTGGCGTTATTGATCACCCGGTCGGTATGCTCGACCCACTGGATCACCGACAGCAAATAGGTAATCAGCGAGACGAAAAAAATCGCACTGATAGCGCCGACGCCCAGTGGCAGAGCAATGTTGCGGGTCAGAAGCTTACGAAACCGGCGTTCATCAACCGAAGACGGAGAGGACATGGGGCAGCCTTGTCGAACTGTTGAAACGTGGGAGTTTGCCCCAAAACGGTACGATCGATCCAATTTTCTGACGGATTCGGCAGCAATTTCCTACATTTGCCAGAGCCTGCGAAGGTATCAACGGTTATCCTTGGCCGCTGGGAGCGCCTATTCTTTTTATAGCGAATGGGGAACTTGTGGCCTAGCGCCACTTACTCATGCAAGAGGCCGGCAGTTTCGATCGGCCTACACCCCCTGAATTCCACTCTTGAGAGCCTTCATTATGTCCACCCCAGCCTCCACCATCCTTGTAGTAGAAGACGATGACATCGTGCGTATGCTGATCGTCGATGTACTCGAGGAGTTGGAATTTAGTGTGCTGGAGGCGGATGGCAGCGAGCAGGCGCTGGAGTTTCTCAGTGATGGTGCCAAGCAGATCGATCTGATGATGACCGATGTCGGTCTGCCGGGCATGGATGGCCGCGAATTGGCCGGCGAAGCCCGTAAACTTCGTCCTGCCCTGCCGATCCTGTTCGCCAGCGGCTATGCCGAAAACATTGAGGTCCCGGCGGATATGCATGTGATCGGCAAGCCGTTTTCGATTGAGCAGTTGCGTGACAAGGTCAAAGGCATTCTGGACTGAGCGACATCAGATTCCCTGGCAGCATCGACGTGCCGTCGCTGGTGAGCTTTTTGTGAGTTCCTGATCCTGTATTTTGGGCGAGATTGCAGGGCTGTGCTTTAATTGCGCCCCGTTTTTGCTCCGTCTGCCTCAAGGTCAACCCGCTTATGAAACTGCCCCTCACCACCAAAGTCCTGGTCATCGGCTATGTCTGGCCGGAACCACGCTCTTCCGCCGCGAGTGGGCATGTGATGCAAATCCTTGAAACCTTTCTCGAGCAAGGCTGGGACATTACATTCAGCAGCCCTGCCGGCCACGGTGAGCACAAGGCGGATCTGGCGGGATTGGGTATCCGCGAAGTCCCCATCGAACTCAACAACGGTAGTTTCGACATCTTCGTGACTGAGCTTGCTCCGGATATTGTGTTATTCGACCAATTCATGATGGAGGAGCAGTTTGGTTGGCGTGTCGAAAAATGCTGTCCAGATGCTCTGCGCGTTCTTGAGACTTCCGATTTGCAGAGCCTGCGACATGCCCGTCATCAGCGACTCAAGGATTGCCTGAAAAGCGCCCCGGACCTTCAGGATTTCAGCTCGTTGTACGCACCGGCGCTGCTCGAAGAATTCGAGCTGATGTCAGACAGTGATATTGCCAAACGGGAGATCGCTGCTTTGTATCGTTGCGATCTGAATCTGATGATTTCAGAAGTTGAAATTGATTTGCTGGTCGAACAGTTCGGATTGCCACGTTCGCTGCTCCATTGGTGCCCGTTAATGATTGATTTGCCAGTAGGCGAGCATCGCTCATTCGGGGATCGGGCGCACTTCCTGAGCATCGGTAACTTCCGTCACGCACCTAACTGGGATGCCGTGCTTTGGATGAAGACCACAATCTGGCCATTGATCCGCGCACAACTGCCACAGGCGCAGTTGCACATATACGGCGCCTACACGCCGCCCAAAGCCACCGCCCTGCATAATCCCGCGCAAGGATTTCATGTGATGAACTGGGCTGAAGATGCCTTGCAAGTCATGTCAGCCGCACGGGTGTGTCTGGCTCCTCTGCGGTTTGGAGCCGGTATCAAAGGTAAAATCGTTGACGCGATGCTCTGCGGCACACCATCGATTACCACGCCCATCGGCGCTGAAGCCATGCACGGTGACCAACCCTGGCCAGGGGCAATTGCCTGCACCGCGCAGGATTTTGCCGATCGCGCCGTTCATATCTACCGTGATCAAGCACTTTGGAATGAAGCCAGTCAGGCAGGTGACGCTCTGTTAGCGCACCGCTACCAGCGAACAGTGCATGGCCCGGCCCTGATCGAAAAACTTCACGCTTGCCTGAAAAACATAAAGCAACTTAGAAAACTCAATTTTACCGGCAGCATGTTGCGTCACCACCATCATAAAAGCACCCAGTACATGTCGCAGTGGATTGAGGCAAAAAACCAGAACACTCTACCAACAACAGAATAACGCTACAGACAACATACACCCGGTATCAATCGATGTATTGCACGCCTGCCTCCTTTAGCTCTAACTATAAGCAAGTCACCATTCTCCACGAGTGGTGAATTACTTACTGACCCTCTATAAGGATGCATGAATGAACAACACACTCAGCGACTATGCACTTAACAACTGGATGGCAGTCACGCCGACCATTGACAAACTGTCAATCAATCAACTGGCACTACCCGGAACACACAATGCAGGTTGCGACTGGCAAGCCTCATACGCGCTGATTCCTGGTGTTCACTGGCTGGCCTGCCAGCACAAATCCTTTTACGATCAGTTGATCAATGGCGCAAGAGCATTGGATTTAAGGCTTGTCAACAACCAGAAAGGTGAAGGGCTCGGGAAGTTTCGCTTTCAGCACAATGGTTTTTTGTCCTCTCGGGTCTTGGGCCACTTGATAACAGACGTAAATAACTTTTTATCGGAAAACCCGGACGAATTCATTGTCCTGGATTTCCACGAGCTCAACAAAAATGCCTATACATTTGATTATGTCTGGTTCAACAAAGTACTCTTGAAGTTCCTGAATGACAGAATCATTCCATTCAGAAATCATCATCTCAACCTGGGTCAATTGAAGAGCATAAGCCGCAAGCAAAGAATTTTTGTTCACGCGGACTCATACCCGGAACTTGACGGTACCTGGTTCAATCACAAGGTGCAGCACGAATGGATTGGAACCCAAACTCCGAGCGCCAGTGATATTTACAACTTCATTGCCAACGTCATGGCGTCACCACCATCGGCCTATCAAGTCTGGTCGCTTTCGGCTACCAGTTACGGGGCGTTGGGCGGCCCGGTAGACATCCATACTGATCTGGATCGATGGTTCAACCCTGCCACTAGCGACTGGCTTCTCAAATGCAATATTGTCAATGTCGACTTTATCGAAGAGTCCAGACTTGTATCATTTTGCCGTACAGCGAACATGATCAAGGCGCAAGGACTCTGACCACTGCAGACGTGTGCCATACATTGGCTATTTTTTAGCAAATATTGCCGAGCCTAGTAATGCCGGTGCATATTTGTATGCTGTAGACGCTGTTCTCCGACAATCGGTGGACCAGGCAGATGCCCCTCGAGCGTCGCCTGCCAGCTCAACAGCTTCGCCTCATGGATGGGGTGAAGTAGCTCAACAAGGAGTCTTCAACATGAGCAAAGTGACAACAACACTCGACAAGCAGAAATGGATGAGCAAAGTTCTGGACATCGATCAACTCAAATTGACCGACATCGTTTGGCCCGGAGCGCATAACAGCGGTATGGATAAAAAGGCGTCCAATTACGATGTCTTGAGCGGGAACTGGACGACCTGCCAAAACGATTCGTTCGCGTGGCAACTCGAAAATGGTGCGCGTGCATTTGATATTCGCTTGGGGTTTACCCCGGGACTGGAGCGACCGACCTTCTACTTTCACCACAACGGCTATCAGTCTCACCGCACGCTCGACGAACTGGTTGAAGCGGTTTCCGCTTTCCTGGATCGTAATCCCGACGAGTTCATCGTTCTGGACTTTCACCAACTGGGGGACGGGAACAAGCCCTTCGACCGCAAGTTACTGAGTGAGCTTTTGCTCGTTCGACTGGGCTCTCGACTAATCCCCTTTTCGCATTCAACGAGTACGATAGCGGAGCTTAAGGGCTCCAGCTCAAAACGCCGCATCATCATGGCCGCAGGCTATTCATCGGAACAGGACAACAACTACTTCTGGCCGCAGATTACGCACAAATGGAACCGTAAAGTCTTTACCGACACCATCACCCTCGAACGACATATCCAGGCCACTCTGGAAGACGCGCCGTATGACACGTTCATCTGGTCACTGCCAGCGACCTGCTATTCACTGCTCGGAGGACCAGCAGACATCAAGCGCTACATCAATGCCTGGTTCCACTCTTCTCGTGACTGGGTAACGCGCTGCAGCATCATCAGCACCGATTTTTTTGACGAGTCCGAGATCGTCCATTACTGCTGGGTAGCCTGCAGCATGAAGGCGGTTTACGGACGTGCATTACACGAGTCTGACTAAACAGTATTTCTCGTGCACTGGCGCGGTAGATGCAGAAAGGGGCATGATCGGTCAGCAATAACAAAAAAAGCGTACTGACATGACCCGAACAGCCCGCGTGACCGACCCTTCTTACGAGTTGATGGATGACCATAACGGGTTGTCCATCATCTACCGCCAGCATGGTTTCCCGTGCCCGCTGGTGCGCTGGCATTTCCACAAGGAATACGAGTTGCACCTGATCGTCGCCAGTTCCGGCAAAGTATTTATTGGCGACTATATCGGCAACTTCTATCCGCAGACACTGTTCCTCACCGGCCCCAATCTGCCGCATAACTGGATCAGTCAGGTCGCCGAAGATGAAGTAGTGCCCAAACGCGACATGCTGGTCAACTTCACCGATGAGCTGTTCGAAAGCGGTCATCAGGTGTTTGCCGAACTCAAGACCCTCGCCCCATTACTGGAGCGTGCCCAGTACGGCATCGAGTTTCGCAACCCGCAGACCATTCGCCAGGCCATGACGCTGATGCAGCGAATCGCCGATACCCAGGGCATCACGCGCCTCGGGCATTTTCTTATCCTGATGGAGCTGCTGGCGGCGAGCGACGATTATCAATTGCTCTCCGGCGCGACCAATACGCAACTGGCCGATGAGCACAACATCGACCGCACCAACCGCGCAGTCGATTACATCTTTGCCCACTACGCCCGGGAGCTGACGCTGGAGGAAGTGGCCGAGCATCTGGGCATGAAACCGACCTATTTCAGCCGCGTGTTCAAGCAGGCCACCGGGCGAACCTTCATCGAGTTCGTCAATCGCCTGCGCATCAGCAAGTCATGCGAATTGCTGGCTGACGGTGACAAACCAGTGACTGACGTGTGTTTTGAGTCCGGATTTAACAACATTTCCAATTTCAACCGGCGCTTTCAACAGCTCAAGGGCATGACCCCTTCGCATTATCGGCGGTTGGCGGTACAGCGGCTGACTGAACAAAATCACGCATGAAAGCAGGATCAAAAGATCGCAGTCTTCGACAGTTCCTGTAGGGAACTGCCGACGCTGCGATTTTTGCTTTATGTCCAGTGCAAAAAAGTATTGGTTTAAGTGCGACGGATGAGTTGTCAGTCCTGCGATTGAAGGCTGTAATCAGTGCACATTCTTCCTGCCAAGGAAGACACAAAAACAATAACTGTCCTTCTGTCACCCACGGGTGCAGAAAAGGAGTGCACGATGCAACCCACTGCAAAAGCTCTGCTTGCTCTCACCTGCATGACCCTCAGCAGCGTCAGCCTTGGCGCCCAGACCCTGACCATCGCCACCGTCAACAATAGCGACATGATCCGCATGCAGAAACTCTCGAAAACCTTCGAGACCGAGCATCCGGACATCAAGCTCAATTGGGTGGTGCTGGAAGAAAACGTGCTGCGCCAACGCCTGACTACCGACATCGCCACTCAGGGCGGTCAGTTCGATGTGTTGACCATCGGCATGTACGAAGCCGCACTCTGGGGCGCCAAGGGCTGGCTGGAACCGATGAAGGATCTGCCGGCCAGTTACGCCCTCGACGATGTGTTCCCGTCGGTGCGTGAAGGCCTGTCGGTAAAAGGTTCGCTTTACGCCCTGCCGTTCTACGCCGAAAGCTCGATCACCTACTACCGCACCGACCTGTTCAAGGATGCCGGTCTGACCATGCCTGAGCGTCCAACCTGGGAACAGATCGCCGGGTTCGCCGAAAAACTTACCAACAAAGACAAAGAACAGTACGGCATCTGCCTGCGCGGCAAGGCCGGCTGGGGCGAAAACATGGCGCTGATCACCACCGTGGCCAACGCCTATGGAGCGCGCTGGTTCGATGAAAAATGGCAGCCTGAATTCACCGGTCCCGAATGGAAAAACGCGCTGAATTTCTATGTCGACACCATGAAGAAATCCGGCCCGCCGGGTGCTTCAAGCAACGGTTTCAACGAAAACCTTGCACTGTTCAACAGCGGTAAGTGCGCGATCTGGGTCGATGCCAGCGTTGCCGGCTCGTTCGTCACCGACAAGACTCAAAGCAAGGTCGCCGATCATGTCGGCTTCACCTTCGCCCCGCACCAAGTCACCGACAAAGGCTCGGCGTGGCTGTATTCGTGGGCGCTGGCGATTCCGACCAGCTCAAAAGCGAAGGACGCCGCTAAAGAATTCAGTGCCTGGGCGACTTCCAAGGAATACGGCGAGCTGGTGGCCAAGACCGACGGCATCGCCAACGTGCCGCCAGGCACCCGCGCTTCGACCTACAGCGAGGCGTACATGAAAGCCGCGCCGTTCGCCAAGGTCACGCTGGAATCGCTGAAGGCTGTTGACCCGAGCAAACCGACGCTCAAACCGGTGCCGTACATCGGCATTCAACTAGTGACCATTCCTGAATTCCAGGGGATTGGCACTCAGGTCGGCAAGTCGTTCTCGGCGGCGCTGATCGGCCAGACCACAGTGGATCAGGCGCTGGCCGCGGCGCAACAAACCACTGAACGCGAGATGAAGCGCGCCGGTTATCCCAAGTAACCCGCCACTAAACCTGTGGGAGCGGGCTTGCCCGCGATGAGGCCGGCACATCCAGTATTGGTGTCGGCTGATACACCGCCATCGCGGGCAAGCCCGCTCCCACAGGGTCCGCGTCGATGTCAGGAATGTTGTCTGTCCTGAACATGTATCTGCACCCAATCGGTTCTGATCGCCATGAATACTTCAACTGCCAAAGCCCACATCGACCTGTCCCAGCCGCAGCGCAAAAGCCGCGTGGCCAATCCTGGCTGGTTTCTGGTCAGTCCATCGGTGGCCCTGTTGCTGCTGTGGATGATCGTGCCGCTGGGCATGACCATCTACTTTTCGATGATCCGCTACAACCTGCTCAACCCCGGAGAAAACGAGTTCGTCGGGCTGGAAAACTTCACCTACTTCCTGACTGATTCCGGCTTCCTGCCCGGCGCCACCAATACTCTGTTGCTGGTTGGCAGCGTATTGCTGATCAGCGTAGTGCTCGGCGTTTTGATCAGTGCCTTGCTTGAGGCCAGCGAGTTCCTCGGTCGCGGGATCGTGCGGGTGATGCTGATCTCGCCGTTCTTCATCATGCCCACGGTCGGCGCGCTGATCTGGAAAAACCTGATATTCCATCCGGTCTCGGGAATCCTCGCCTACGTCTGGCGGCTGTTCGGCGCCGAACCGGTGGACTGGCTGGCGCACTACCCGCTGCTGTCGATCATCATCATTGTCTCGTGGCAATGGCTGCCGTTCGCCATCCTGATTCTGATGACCGCCATGCAGTCGCTGGATCAGGAACAGAAAGAAGCCGCTCGCCTCGACGGCGCCGGCCCGGTCTCGATCTTCTGGCACCTGACCCTGCCGCATCTGGCCCGCCCGATTGCCGTGGTGGTGATGATTGAAACGATCTTCCTGCTGTCGGTGTTCGCCGAAATCTTCACCACCACCAACGGCGGTCCCGGTTACGCCTCGACCAACCTTGCGTACCTGATCTACAACCAGGCACTGGTGCAGTTCGACGTCGGCATGGCGTCGGCGGGCGGCTTGATTGCCGTGGTCATCGCCAACATCGCCGCAATCATTCTGGTGCGGATGATCGGCAAAAACCTGACCGACAAAGCCTGAGGCCTGCCATGACTCTTCAACAATCCCGTCGTCTGCAAAGCCTGTTTCTCGGCACGTTGGCCTGGGCCATCGCCATCGTGATTTTCTTCCCGATTTTCTGGATGGTGCTGACCAGTTTCAAGACCGAAATCGACGCCTTTGCCACACCGCCGCAGTTCATCTTCACGCCGACGCTGGAGAACTATCTGCACATCAATGAGCGCAGTGATTACTTCAGTTTCGCCTGGAACTCGGTGGTGATTTCCTTCAGCGCCACTGCCCTGTGCTTGTTGATCGCGGTGCCAGCCGCCTACTCGATGGCGTTCTACGAAACCCAGCGCACCAAAGGCACGTTGCTGTGGATGCTCTCGACCAAGATGCTGCCGCCGGTGGGCGTGCTGATGCCGATCTACCTGCTGGCCAAGACCTTTGGCCTGCTCGATACGCGCATCTCGCTGATCGTGATCTACACGTTGATCAACCTGCCGATTGTGGTCTGGATGGTTTACACCTACTTCAAAGACATCCCCAAAGACATCCTCGAAGCCGCCCGCCTCGACGGCGCCACCCTGTGGCAGGAAATGGTCCGCGTGCTGCTGCCAATCGCCAAGGGCGGACTGGCCTCGACCGTGTTGCTGTCGCTGATCCTGTGCTGGAACGAGGCGTTCTGGTCGCTGAACCTGACCTCTTCGAAAGCCGCGCCACTGACCGCGCTGATTGCCTCGTACTCAAGCCCCGAAGGATTGTTCTGGGCCAAGTTGTCGGCCGTCTCGACCCTGGCGTGCGCGCCAATCCTGATCTTCGGCTGGATCAGCCAAAAACAACTGGTGCGCGGCCTGTCATTCGGCGCGGTGAAATAAAGATTTCTGTAGGAGCGAGCCTGCTCGCGATGGCGGCGTGTCATTCAACGAAAGTGTCGATTGATGCTGCCTCATCGCGAGCAGGCTCGCTCCCACAATAAAAACCTGCCCGGTTCAACTGAATAAAAACAAGCGGAGGCCCATCATCATGGCCAACCTGAAAATCAAGAATCTGCAAAAAGGCTTCGAAGGTTTCTCGATCATCAAGGGCATCGACCTTGAAGTGAACGACAAGGAATTCGTGGTATTCGTCGGCCCGTCGGGGTGCGGTAAGTCAACCCTGCTGCGGCTGATCGCCGGTCTTGAAGAAGTCAGCGGCGGCACCATCGAACTCGATGGCCGCGACATCACCGAAGTCAGCCCGGCCAAGCGCGATCTGGCGATGGTGTTCCAGACCTACGCCCTGTATCCGCACATGACCGTGAAAAAGAACATGTCGTTTGCCCTCGATCTGGCCGGCGTACCGAAAGCCGAAGTCGAGAAAAAAGTCGGCGAAGCGGCGCGTATTCTCGAACTTGGCCCGATGCTCGAACGCAAACCGAAACAGCTTTCCGGCGGTCAGCGCCAGCGCGTCGCCATCGGTCGCGCCATTGTGCGCAACCCGAAAATCTTCCTGTTCGACGAACCACTGTCCAACCTCGACGCCGCGCTGCGGGTGCAAATGCGCCTTGAGTTGCTGCGCCTGCACAAAGACCTGCAAGCGACGATGATCTACGTGACCCACGACCAGGTTGAAGCAATGACCATGGCCGACAAGGTCGTGGTACTCAATGGCGGCAAGATCGAACAAGTCGGCTCGCCGCTGGATCTCTATCACCAGCCTGCCAACCTGTTTGTCGCCGGGTTCCTCGGCACGCCGAAAATGGGTTTCCTCAAGGGCAAGATCGCCCGGGTCGACGGCCAGAGCTGCGAAGTCTCGCTGGACGCCGGCACGCGCATCACCCTGCCATTGAACGCCACCAATCTGAGTGTCGGCAGCGCCGTGACCCTCGGCATTCGCCCGGAACATCTGGAGCTGGCGCAATCCGGCGACTGCACCCTTCAAGTCACCGCCGACGTCAGCGAACGCCTGGGCAGCGACACCTTTTGCCACGTCGTGACCAACGTCGGCGAGGCCCTGACCATGCGCGTACGCGGTGATCTGGCCAGCCGTTACGGCGAAAAACTCAATCTGCATCTGGACGCCAGCCACTGCCACTTGTTCGACGCCGACGGCGTGGCGCTGACCCGCCCGCTGCGTGCTGCGGCCTGATTTCGGGACTCTCTGATGAAGCTCAACAAACAAAACCTTAACCGCCTCGCGCCTGAGGTGAAACTGCCGGCCTACAGCCTTGACGAAACCCGTCAGGGCATTGCGCATATCGGCGTCGGTGGCTTTCACCGTGCGCATCAGGCGTATTACACCGATGCCTTGATGAACACTGGCGAAGCGCTGGACTGGGCAATCTGCGGCGTCGGCTTGCGCGCCGAAGACCGCCGCGCCCGCGACGATCTCAAGGAGCAGGATTACCTGTTCACCCTGTTCGAACTCGGCGACAGCGATGACACCGAAGTTCGCGTTATCGGCGCAATCCGCGACATGCTGCTGGCCGAGGATGGCGCGCAAGCGTTGATCGACAAACTCGCCGATCCGCAGATCCGCATTGTCTCGCTGACCATCACCGAGGGTGGTTATTGCATCGACGACAGCAACGGCGAATTCATGGCGCATCTGCCGCAGATCCAGCACGATCTGGCGCATCCGCAGGCACCGAAAACCGTGTTCGGTTTTCTCTGCGCTGCGCTGGAGAAACGTCGCGGCGCAGGCACTCCGGCGTTCACTTTGATGTCTTGCGATAACCTGCCGCACAACGGCGCGGTGACTCGTAAAGCACTGCTCGCATTCGCCACTTTGCGCGACGCTGGGCTACGCGACTGGATCGAGCAAAACGTCAGCTTCCCTAACGCCATGGTCGACCGCATCACGCCGATGACCAGCACCGCGCATCGCCTGCAACTGGCCGATCAGCACGGAGTCGACGATGCCTGGCCGGTGGTTTGCGAGCCTTTCGTGCAATGGGTGCTGGAAGACAAATTCGTCAACGGTCGCCCGGCCTGGGAAAAGGTTGGCGTGCAGTTCACCGACGACGTCTCGCCGTATGAAGAGATGAAAATCAAACTGCTCAACGGCAGCCATCTGGCGCTAACTTATCTGGGGTTTTTGAAGGGCTACCGCTTCGTTCACGAAACCATGAACGACCCGCTGTTTGTGCGCTACATGCGCGCTTACATGGACCTCGACGTCACCCCGCAACTGGCGCCGGTGCCGGGTATTGATCTGACTGAGTACAAGAACACGCTGGTAGCGCGTTTCTCCAATCAGGCGATTGCCGATCAACTGGAGCGAGTGTGTTCCGATGGTTCGTCGAAGTTTCCCAAGTTCACCATCCCGACTCTCAATCGGTTGATCGCCGATGGCCGCGAGACCAAGCGAGCGGCACTGGTGGTGGCGGCCTGGGCGCTGTATTTGAAGGGTGTCGACGAGAATGGCGATGCCTATTCGATTCCTGATCCGCGGGCGGCGTTTTGTCAGGCGCTGGTGGCGGATGATGCGTTGATCACTCAGCGGTTGCTGGCGGTCGAGGAGATTTTCGGCACGGCGATTCCGCAATCGGCGGAGTTTGTTGCGGCGTTCGAGTGGTGCTGTAACAGCTTGCGTGAAGAGGGTGTGACGCGGACGCTGGAGCGGATGCTGAGCTAAGTTCGGCGGTGACACTACCGGCGTCTTCGCGAGCAAGCTCGCTCCCACAGGTACAGCGCAACTCCTGTGGGAGCGAGCTTGCTCGCGAAAGGCTTCACTAGAACTGAGCTGACACCCTTAGGATCACCTATGACAATCCGACAACTCTTCCTCGGCATCGACTGTGGCACCCAAGGCACTAAAGCGATCATCCTCGACGCCAGCAGCGGTCAAGTCCTCGGGCAAGGCGCCGCCACGCACACGATGATCAGCGGCGCCAATGGCCGTCGCGAACAAGACACTCAGCAATGGCTGGACGCCTTCGCGCTCGCTACCCGTCGCGCCCTGCTCGCGGCACAGGTCGATGGAAAGGACATCCTCGGCATCGGCGTATCGGGCCAGCAACACGGTCTGGTTCTGCTCGACGACCAAGGCCAGGTACTACGCCCGGCCAAACTCTGGTGCGACACCGAAACCGCGGCTGAAAACGACCGTCTGCTCACTTATCTGGGCGGTGAGAAAGGCTCGTTGGAACGCCTCGGAGTAGTCATCGCACCCGGCTACACCGTTTCGAAACTGCTGTGGACCAAAGAACAACATCCCGCCGTGTTCTCGCGCATCGCACGCGTTCTGCTGCCCCACGATTATCTGAATTTCTGGCTGACCGGTCGCGCCTGCAGCGAGTACGGCGACGCCTCCGGCACCGGCTATTTCAACGTGCGCAGCCGCCAGTGGGACTTGCAACTGCTACGCGACATCGACGCCAGCGGACGTCTGCAAGCGGCGCTGCCGGAACTGATCGACGCGCATCAAGCGGTCGGCACGATTTTGCCGTCGATTGCCGAACAACTTGGCCTCAACCCCGACGCCATCGTCTCCAGTGGCGGCGGCGACAACATGATGGGCGCCATCGGCACCGGCAATATTCAGCCCGGCGCGATCACCATGAGCCTCGGTTCCTCCGGCACGGTTTACGCTTATTCCGATGCGCCGAAAGTCAGCCCGGATGCTTCGGTCGCGACGTTCTGCTCCTCCAGCGGCGGCTGGCTGCCGCTGATCTGCACCATGAACCTGACCAATGCGACCGGCGCGATTCGTGATTTGTTCAAGCTCGACTTGCAGCAGTTCAACGATCTAGTAGCCCAAGCCCCCATCGGCGCCGAGGGCGTGAGTATGCTGCCGTTCCTCAACGGCGAACGCGTCCCCGCCCTGCCCCACGCCACCGGGAGCCTGCACGGTTTGACCATCGACAACCTGACCCAGGCCAATCTGTGCCGCGCGGTGGTCGAAGGTACTACTTTCGGTTTGCGTTACGGACTGGATCTGTTGCGCCACAATGGTTTACAAAGCCGCAGTATTTGTCTGATTGGCGGCGGCTCGAAAAGCGCGGTGTGGCGACAGATCGTTGCCGACATCATGAACACCCCGGTGATCTGCACCGAACAAAGCGAAGCCGCCGCCCTTGGGGCGGCGATTCAGGCCGCTTGGTGCAAGTCATGGTCGAACGGTCACGAGGACACGCTGGCGGATCTGTGCCAGCGCTGCGTCAAACTCGATCTGCAAAGTGAAACCCTGCCGGTCGCCGCCAATGTCGCGGCGTTTCAGCAGGCTTATGAACGCTATCAACAGCATGTCGCAACCTTATAAAGAGCAAACAACTATGTACCTGGTGTGTGGCGAAGCCCTGTTTGATTTCTTCAGCGAAGACGATGCCAGCGGTCTGGCGTCGAAAGTGAATTTCAAGGCGATTGCCGGCGGCTCGCCGTTCAACGTTGCGGTGGGATTGCGCCGTTTGGGTGTGGACTCGGCGCTGTTCGCCGGGCTGTCGACCGACTACCTCGGCCGACGTTTGCAGCAAGTGCTGCAAGACGAAGGCGTAAGGCCTGACTATCTGGTGGATTTCGCCGCGCCGACCACATTGGCAATGGTCGCGGTCGGTGCCAATGGCTCGCCGCACTACAGCTTTCGTGGCGAGGGCTGCGCGGATCGGCAATTGAGCGTGGCGCACATGCCATCGTTGGGGCCGGAGGTTCGTGGCTTGCACATCGGCTCGTTTTCGCTGGTGGTGCAGCCGATTGCCGATGCACTGCTGACACTGGTGCAGCGTGAAAGCGGCAAGCGTTTGATCACCCTCGACCCTAACGTGCGCCTCAATCCTGAGCCGAATATCGACCTGTGGCGTTCGCGAATCGCCACGCTGGTAGAACTGGCGGACTTGATCAAAGTCAGCGATGAAGACTTGAGCCTGCTGTATCCCGAGCAGGATCCACAGCGAGTAATCGAAGGCTGGCTGAAGCATCGTTGCCAAGTGGTGTTCCTCACCCGTGGCGGCGAGGGTGCAACGGTCTTCAGCCGCGCACACGGTTCATGGTCGGTGCCGGCATGCTCGGTGAAGATTGCCGATACCGTGGGTGCCGGCGATACCTTCCAGGCAGCGCTGATTACCTGGCTGACCGAGCAAGGGCTGGATTCGGTGGAGGGTGTGCAGCAACTCAATCGCGAGCAGATCGACGCCATGCTCAAGTTTGCTGTGCAGGCCGCTGCCATGACTTGCAGCAAGACCGGTCCGGATTTGCCTTATCGTCATCAACTGTCCTGAACGCGTAGACTGTCGCCCTTTTTGCGCACCACGGGATAAAGGCTTTTGAACTCAGGGCAGACAGTTGGACTACTGGTACTCGCGGCACTCTTGACCGGGTGCGGCACATCACCGCCGCGCTCGCCCGAGAATATCTGCGAGATCTTCCGGGAAAAAAGCGACTGGTACGACGCCGCGCAAGTAACGCAAAAGCGATGGGGGGTGCCGATTCAGGTGCCCTTCGCGATCATGTATCAGGAGTCCGGCTATCGCTACGACGCCAAGACCCCACGCAAATATCTGCTTTGGGTGATTCCGTGGGGCCGGGTGTCGACCGCCAAGGGTTATGCGCAGGCCAAGGATGAAGTCTGGTCCGACTACCAGAAAAGCACCGGCCGAAACTGGGCCGACCGTGGCGACTTCGATGACGCCATCGACTTCGTCGGCTGGTACATGGACAAGACCACCTCGATCAACGGTGTCTACAAATACGACGCTTACGGCCAGTACCTCAACTACCACGAAGGCTGGGGCGGCTACCGGCAGAAAACCTACGCCAGCAAGGCGTGGCTGATGACTACTGCCGGCAAGGTGCAGACGCGTTCGAATATGTATGGCCAGCAATATGCGGCGTGCAAGGATGATTTGAATCGCGGCTTCTGGAGCCGGTTCTGGCACTGGCTCTAAATATCTTCAAGGACGCCATCGCGGGCAAGCCCGCTCCCACAAGGTTTTCCAGTGAACACAGTCGCTGTGAACACCAGAGAAAACTGTGGGAGCGGGCTTGCCCGCGATGACGGTCGATCAGACGCTAAAAGCCTCGAACCTACAGCACTGAAAAGTTGTAGCTCACAATCAACCGGGTCTCATCGACATCCCGGGCGAATTTCTCGTAGTTCGTCCGGTAGGTCGCGTTGCGCAAACGCAAGCTCACGTCCTTGAACGTACCGCTCTGAATCACATACTTCAGCTCGCTGTCGCGTTCCCACTCCTTACCTTCCTGATCACTGCCCAACACCTTGATGTGGTCACCGTTGACGTAACGGGTCAGGAAACTCAGGCCATTGATGCCGATGGCTTTGAAGTCATAGTCATAACGCAACTGCCACGAACGCTCCTGGGCAGCGGCGAAGTCGTTGACTTGCACATAGTTGACCAGATACGGGTTGGTGCCATCGAGGTACGGCATCGAGTTGTCGCCGTTCATGCGCTGCCAGCCGGCGCTGAACGTATGGCCGGTGATCGCATACGAAAGCATGCCGCTCAAGGCGCGGTTATCGATTGAGCCTGCGCGTTGCGCACCGCTGTCGGCACTCTTGAGTACGCGCAGGTCAGCCTTCAACACACCTTCGCCCAACGGCTGATTACCCAGCAGACCGATGAAGTGCTGCCGATAGATATCTTCCAGCTCAGCGTAGTGATACTGCGCGGTCAGCCGGTCGTTGATCTTGTAGTCGAAGCCGTACATGTCGAAATGATCGGCAGTGATGTTGCAGGCATAACGTTTGTTCTTGCAGTGCACGCGAATGTCTTGCGAATCAGTCGAGTCACGCGCGGTGTACTTGTCCAGACGCGCCGCCATGAAAGTCAGATCCTTGACCTCTTTGGAAGTCAGCATCGCGCCGTTGAACATGGTCGGCAGCAGGCGCCCGTCGTTGTACTTGAGCAGCGGCAAGTCCGACATCAGCGCACCGTATTTCAACACTGTGTCGGAAACGCGAACCTTGGCGGTCAGGCCCATTTTCGCGTATTGGCCTTTCGAGCCGCGCGGGTTGTCGCCGCTGGACGGCAGCAAACCGCTGTTACTGCGATCAGGGCTGGAATCGAGCTGAAAACCGAGCATGCCCAGCGCATCGATACCAAAACCGACGGTGCCCTCGGTGTAGCCCGATTGCAGGTTGAGAATGAAACCCTGCGCCGACTCTTCACGCTTGGACGCGCCCTGCTCGTTGCTGGTGTGCCCATCACGGAAATCGCGGTTGAAATACACCGTGCGCGACTCGATCTTCGCCGTGGTGTCTTCCAGAAAACCGCTGGCCTGAACCTGCGCGGTAAAACCTGCGCACAGCACAAAGGCTCCGAAGCCAAACGACTGGCGCGGGGTGATGAGGGGAAATGGGGGACGCATGAAAAACTCCAACAGTGCAGCGTTTGCGCACAAGCGCAATAAGCCAGAAAAATAGCTCCCGCCCCGGATCAATTCAGAGCCAGGAGAAAGTGAAATGCAGGTGGGTAAGCGGCAATGGTGGCAGATGGCTTTTACGGGTTAAAGGCGACTTTAGTCTGAAACTGACTGATTGTTCTCGGCTGACAGATGATCGCAACGCGGTAAATTGCTTTCTGATCGGAGGCAAAAAACGCCGGTTTTATTGGTCCAAACGTTATGTCTAAGGGAATCCCCTAGGCTTGTTTAGGACGATTCCTACGGCATTTGCGCCTTGAACGGTGCAGGCTAATCCTGCAACATCCCCCCTCTGCTTATCCAAAGGACGGAAACTAAGGCATGCTGGACGCCAATGCAACTCACATCACCCTCACGATCGAAGGCGCGTCCGTCGATCTGCAAGTGCTCAGTTTCACTGGCCGCGAAGCACTCAACCAGCCTTTCCGTTTCGACCTCGAACTGGTCAGCGGCCGCCCCGACCTGAAACTCGAAGAGCTGCTGCACAAACCAGCCTGCCTGACGTTCGGCGCCACCGGCGAAGGCAAGATCCATGGTCTGGTGTACCGCATCGAGCAAGGTGATTCCGGCAAGACCCTGACCCGCTACAGCATCAGTCTGGTGCCGCAACTGGCCTATCTGCGGCACAACCATGATCAGCAGATTTTCCAGCATCTGACCGTGCCAAAGATTATCGCCCAAGTGCTGGAGGATCGCGGGATTCTTGCTGACGCCTACAAATTCCAGCTTGGCGCCGAGTATCCGGAACGCGATTACTGCGTGCAGTACGACGAATCCGACCTGCATTTCATTCAGCGTCTGTGCGAAGAAGAAGGCATTCACTTCCACTTCCAGCACAGCAGCAGCGGGCACAAACTGGTGTTTGGCGATGACCAGACGGTGTTTCGCAAACTCAAGCCAGTGATCTACCAGCAAGACTCCGGTATGGCTGCGGACAAACCGGTGATCAAGCGTTTCAATCTGCGCCTGGAAACCCGTACCACTCGCGTTAGCCGCCGCGACTACGACTTCGAAAAACCGAAGATCCTGCCCGAAAGCGCGGTCAAGTCCGCATTCATGCCGGATCTGGAAGACTACGACTACCCAGGACGTTTCACCACGGGCGAGCGCGGCAAACTGCTCTCGACCCGCGCCCTTGAGCGCCATCGCAGCGACTACAAACTGGTCGAAGGCAAAGGTGACGAACCAACGCTGACCAGCGGCCACTTCATGACCCTGGCCGAGCATCCCCGCGCCGAGTGGAATGATCTGTGGCTGCTGCTGGAAGTCCTCCACGAAGGCAAACAGCCGCAAGTGCTCGGTGAAAACGTCACCAGCGACGTGACCGACAACAAAAGCGATTTCCACCAGGGCTACCGCAACAGCTTTCTCGCGACCCCGTGGGAAGCGCACTTCCGCCCTGCCCTCGAACACCCGAAACCGAAAGTCCTCGGCAGCCAGACCGCCATCGTCACTGGCCCGCCCGGTGAAGAAATCCACTGCGACCAGTACGGCCGGATCAAGGTGCAATTCCACTGGGACCGCGATGGTCAGTCCAACGACCAGACCACCTGCTGGATGCGCGTCGCCAGCGGTTGGGCGGGCGCAGCCTACGGTGGCATTGCCATCCCGCGCGTAGGCATGGAAGTCTTGGTGACTTTCCTTGAGGGCGATCCCGATCAACCGCTGGTGACTGGCTGCCTGTACCACAAGGAAAACGTCGTCCCCTACGACCTGCCGGCAAACAAAACCCGCAGCACCTTCAAGACCCTCAGTTCCCCGGGCGGCAAGGGCTACAACGAATTCCGCATCGAAGACAAAAAGGGCGTAGAGCAGATCTACATCCACGCCCAGCGCGACTGGGACGAAAACATCGAGCACGACCAGAAAATCCGCGTTGGTAATGAACGGCATGACACCGTCGAAGCCAACACCCTGAGCGAATTCAAGGTCGAAGAACACCGCATCACTTACCTGGATCGCGTCAGTGAAATGCGCGCGGATGATCACCTGACGGTTGGCGTGACTCGACATTTGAAAGTTGGGAACGGACAGTTTGTTGAAGCCGGGAGCGAGATCCACTACTACGCCGGGGAAAAGGTAGTCGTCGAAGGCGGCATGGAACTGACGGCCAAGGCTGGCGGCAGTTTTGTGAAGGTTGATGCCGGTGGGGTGACGATCAGCGGGGCCGAGGTGAAAGTTAATACCGGGGGTGCGCCGGGGGTTGGCACCGGGATTCAGATACTCGCACCATTCATTCCAGGTCTCGCTGCCCTCGATAACGCCGGTCGCTTGCTGCAAACCCGTGTAAACAAAATGATGGACGCTGAATCCTTAGCAGTAACGCCAAAGCTGAAAGCGCCGAAAGGTATCTGTGTTGAATGTTTGAAGAAGGCCATGCGTGAAAAACTGGCTCTGCAGTCAGGGGCTAATTGATGATGAGCGACGCAGCGAGAGCCTGGATCGAAGCGCAAAAAAAAACACAATCACTATTCGCCATTGTTGAAACAGGCCTGCTATCTGAACCTGCTCGGCAGCAATTCCTTCAGTCCGACCCCTCCCGACGACCATTAATGCTACAACCGGAGTTCGCCGAATTGCGCAACTACGGCCCTTGGCTAGTAGACGTCAGCCATATGACGTTAGAGGCCTTTCTCGCCCACGAGTACTTCACCGGTTGCACCGCAATGACGAGTTGGATACGTACCGACTGTCCAGCCGAGAAGCTTGCAGCGCATTTAAGTGATGCATTACTGGCAAAAAATGAAGCGGGCGAAGTCCTGATGATCCGCAGTTATGCACCCGAAGTGCTGCCGATGCTCTACGCCCGCGCAGATCTGTCATGGCATGCCTGGCTATTTGGTCCACTAGAGGAATGGTGGATTCCTTCCGCCGATGCTAAGTGGCAGTGCTTTAAGGGACTCAACCTTGCCCAACCGGGTAAGTATCAGCCTATTTTTCTGGACGCCAAGCTATGGACGGCCATGGAGATCGACCCCCTGCCCTACAGCCTCACTACTGAACTGGAAAAGGAAGCGCCAGAGGTGTTCACGAGCACCTGCCACGGTGATCGATTGAATCAGGTCAAAGTCGCACTGGAGGCTGGGCGCGACCAGGGTTTGACCGAGTCAGAAGATGTCAGCCTGTTTGCCAGCCTGCTATTGATGGATCGTGAGTTTCCAGCGAATTGGCCGATGTGGGAAAAGGCCAAAGAGCGCACTGTTGGTGAAAAGCTACCGCTAGGAGTTGTGATGCGGGAGTTGTCGGAATGATTTTCGGGCTGGACGTAAAATCAATTTTCCAAGTTTGAATCCGCAATCATTCGACTGTTTAAGAAATATCGCAGGATAAGGAAATTACAAGAATGACCTTGATAATGAACACGAAACGGCAAAGCATTTGGCGCCGCCGCAACTTAGTCATCGGAATATTTGTTTTGCTGATGCCGTTTATTGGGTCGTTTCTTTACAATCAATTTCGTACCCCGGGCGCGATGTTGACGTCTGAAAATCATATGGATAGGCCGATCTTTAGTTTTTGGGCCAATGGTTTCTGGGGCGGAAACCTCATGGCAAAGGGAGGCGGAGGCATCATGTGCTGCTCACGATTCGAGGGAGAGACTATAAAGATCAAGTGGACCCTAGATATGACTCGCCAACAACAATTGCAAGGCGCAGTAGAAGAGCATCATGAAATTGAGCTTCCACTCCCAAAGCGCGGACCAAACGACCAATACTTGCACGTCAGATTCGACCCTGGAAACACCGTAAGACTGGGTTGGAGTCCCGACTTATATAGTCCGTTCGAATCGCGCCCCCAAGAAAAAAGCAAGCCTTGAACAAGGACGTAACCTATGAGTACCACTACAAACTTCAATCGCGCAGAAGCCATAAGCACCAAATCCAACATTTTTAGAGGTGACGCAAAAACACCTGTATTACCTTGCGATTCTACGTTGCACCTTGGGTTCTTTTTTGATGGTTTTGGCCGAAGTCTGAAAGAAGACCTTCCAGCAGACCGGCTGAGTAATGTAGCGCGGCTTTTTATGGCTTACCCAGACGCAGAACTTTCGGAGACATCTGAATCACTAGTGCAGAGCAAACGCTTTTATATATCCGGATTGGCTACCGAATTTGATCCGACGCTCGGCGGTGCAGACGCAGCGAGCGGATCTGGGCTTGATGGTGCCAAAAGCAAAGCCAAAGACAGCATCATGAAGTCCCCCGAAGATACTATCTCCAAGAGCCACCTAGATGCGGCTAAAGATGTTCTTACCGGAAAGAAATGGTGGGAAAGCTTACTTAACAACCTTAAGATTGGCAACATTATTACTTCAGCTATAAAAGCTGCGGCCCCAGCAACACTGGATATTTTCGGTTTCACTCGTGACAATCCAATCACAACAACATTTTTTAAAACTGGTGTAGATACTCGCTTGGAAGCCACTTTCAATGCGATGGAAAATACGCTCACGAAAGCAAATGAGCAAAATACAGCACCCGTGAAAAAGATCTCGGTTTCTATTTTTGGGTTCGACTACGGAGCCACTCTTGCTCGTGCTTTTTCGCACAAGATACTCGAAGAGTGTGACCCGGCCACAACAGTATTCAAGGGGGCAAACCTTGAAATTATATTCGTAGGACTCTTTGACGCAGTCGATCGCAGTGCAGAAGACTCCATCATCCTTGAGTATCTAGTGCCTTTTGTGAATAAAGTTGACGATGGAGAGTGTCTTCCAGGCCCAGTGAAATCGGCTTTACACTTGATTGCTGTACATGAATGTCAAGACGCTCGAAGGTCACGACTAATCGGTACTGGGTTATCAACTCCTCGCTGGGAAGAAAGACTTATCCCTGGTACTAGCTCTGACGTGGGTGGAGGATTACCAAAAAGTGATGTGCCACATAGCCGGGAACTTCACTTAGCTAGTTTGCATCAAATGTACAACGCAGCATACCGAGCAGGTGTGCCGTTTTTTTCCATGGAAATCCTCCCAGAGAAAGCGGTGTTGGTTTCGAAGTACTTTCAATTAAATGACCACATCAATGGTATCAGTGCGATTGAAGCAAGCAAAAGATATATGAGTAAAGCAGGAAATCAAAAACCAACTGCAGAAGCCTTCCTCGCCCACCGACGATTGTATATTCAACGTTTGCGTGGTCTGTGGGAACTCTATCGCGGACAACACACAGCCTATGATGACGAAGAAGAGCGGCTACAGCGTCCTATTCTAGGTAAAGAAGGCTCAATTGCACGAGCGTTAGGAATGAGCGGTGAGAGCGACGCTCAAGCAGCTAAACGTAATCAAGCCCTAAAACAAACACAGCAAAGCAAGGCCGCGTTACGCGCAGACCTTGGTTGGCTCGAAGACGTTGACCGCGAAGCATGGAGGTTGCAAACCAGTTTCCCCTCAGCGCCTATTAAGGCCTTGTTAGACGAGTGGTACAGCCCAGTACCAAAAAGTCTTAGTTTTGACCTAGAAGATATGCTGGAGTTTTACGTTAACGATCAATACATGATTCAACAAATTCCGCAGAGTTCGGCCACCCCGATACCTAAGTATTTCCGAGTTCGGGAGTTCGACATGCCAAGCCTGAATAAAACGAAAGGCATGTCACCCGATTACTTGGAGCAAACAACACGAAAACCATCAGCACCTCCAACACAACCATCGACTTAAAGCAAACAGAAACAGACAGTAGGACTGGCGGCGAAGTAGTTACTGACCAAAGCTGTCCGTTAAGTTTTTAGCTCCGAGAGCTGATGAAATTGAACACCACAAAGATATTGAAATTTTTTTATTACATATTTTTTATCTTAATCTGCCAAACCGCGAATGCCGCGCTTACGCAACATCAAGAAGAAGCCAAAAATAAAGGCATCGAACTTTACAACCAATACAAAGCCATATCTGCAATTGAGTTTTTGAAAATCGCCGCCGACGCTGGAGATGATGAAGCGCAATACTATCTGGGAGAATCGATAAGAAAAAATAATAGGTATATCACTCAAGAGGCACTAAAGGCATACGAGGAGTCCGCAAAAAAAGGCAACATCTACTCTATGATTCGACTCGGAGGAGCAAATGATGATTTGTGTGTAACTATGAAAAACTGTTCTCCTTCTGAACTATCGGCCGTAGAGTGGATGGAAAAAGCTAAAAATCTAGCGATTGAACAAGCATCCCAAGGAAACGCTGAATCGATGTACCTGTTATGGGAAATAACAGGGAACGATGACTGGCTAGAAAAATCTGCAGAAAGCAATTTCGCTTTGGCGCAGTTTCGTTTAGCCACTAAATATCAAGAGGGAGGCGGGATATTTTTACTGCCATCCAAAAGGTTAGATGCAATTGAAAAGTGGATGAAGGCTTCTGCAGAGAATGGATATCCTCCTGCCATGATGGGGTTAGCAGCAGCCAGAATAAACAAATCAGATTTTTCGGGTTTTAGAATTTGGAATGAGAACGCTGCGGCGTTAGGCTATGTATCAGCAGTTTTTGGTTATGCTTCATATATTGGCGAAGGCGAACCAAAATATGGATTCGTATCAGATCCGGTAACATCCTATGCCTTACTATACAATCTTTTGGAGCTTGATGGTGGTGGGAACGTGATAAACAATGTGAAAGATGTACTGCCAGAAGTTGAAAAAAATATGTCAAAAGAACAAATAACAGAAGCAAAAAAGCTCGCAAAAAACTGGAAGGCAACTCACCCTCCGCTCTCATTTTTTCCTGACAAACTAGGATATTAACACCATTGAGGGTATACAGATATTTTCTAGTAGCAACAATATCATTCCTCGCCCCACCTATTGTTGCGTCGGAGCTCGCGCGCCAAGCAACTCCAGGCACCGTCTTGTACAATCAGTTAAAATTTGATATTGCCATCCCCAGATTAGAACAAGAAGCGAACACGGGCAAAGCAGAATCACAATATTATCTAGCTGAGGCCCTGCGAAAGAAAAACCGCTATATGACTCCAGAAGCACAACATTGGTACGAATCGGCAGCAGACCAAAACTATTTATATGCGATGATTCAACTTGGTCACACAAAAAACGATCTCTGCAAAAAAATGGGGAACTGCCCCTCAGATAAAAAACCCCAAGCAGAATGGATCGCTTCAGCCCAAAGGCTAGTTCTGCCAAGGGCAAATGAAGGTGATCCTGAATCTCTATATTTAATGTATGAAATAACTTTTGATCGCACTTGGCTAGAAAAATCTGCGAATGCTGGCTACCCTCTTGCACAATATTGGATGGCCATTGGAGATCGACAAGGCGAGGGCTTTTTCCTTATTCCAGGAAAGAGAGAAGAGGCTGTCAGGAAATGGTTGAAAGAGGCATCTGAAGGCGGCAATACGAAAGCAATGATGGACTACATTGAAATCTTATATAAGGAAGGCGACCTTGAAGGTGTTCGCCATTGGCTTCAAACAGCAGCTGAAGCAGGTGATCAAAAAGCCATCAGCAGTTATGGTTCTTACCTCGCGCATACGCCCAATCAAGTTGGCTATCCTTTAGACTTGATAAAAGGCTACGCATTGATCTCGTTGCTCAAAGAGCTGGATGGAGGCGGCGCAATTCAAGATTTCGTCGAAGACACTCTCAACGAGATTGGAAGCAAGATGACCTCCGAACAAATTGAAAGTTCTAAAGCGGTGGCTAAAGAATGGAAAGACACTCACCCACCGCTTTCATTTTTCCCTGAAAAGCCAGGCCGCTAATTCATACGAACAGGCATAGCGCCTAGCTGTGTCACTTGTTAACTTTAGTTCACTAATCGACTTAGTTGGAGTCATGCGCACCAGCAAAGACAAAATCATATAACCATTTAAATATTTGAGCAAACTTCCGAACATTAGAATTATGTAGCACATTACATTTGCATCAGTAAAATGCAAAAGATGTAATCTATGACTGATACTGCAGCACCTCAAGGAGCTCAATCTTAAACAACCAGGTAAATACAGGGAGATTTTTCCGAACGCCACACTATGGGCGCCGTATAGATTATTCCCTCTACAGTCTGAACACTTAACTTCGAATTTTGGGTTGAATGCAGAAATCGATCCTGCATATGTAACCAAGCCATTCGACTGTTTAAGCAATATGGCAAGGCAAGAAGATAACGAAATGTCCGAAGCTATGAATATGAAACGGCAAAGAAACTGGCGCCGCCGCAACTTAGTCATTGGAATATTTATTTTGCTGATGCCGTTGATTGGGGCCTATCTTTATAATCAATTTCGTACCCCGGGCGCGATGTTGACGTCTGAAAACCACATGGACAGACCAATTTTTGGCTTCTGGGCCAATGGTTTCTGGGGCGGAAACCTCATGGCAAAGGGAGGCGGAGGCATCATGTGCTGCTCACGATTCGAGGGAGACACTATAAAGATCAAGTGGACCCTGGATATGACTCGCCAACAGCAGTTGCAAGGTGCAGTAGAAGAGCATCATGAAATTGATCTTCCGCTCCCAAAGCGTGGCCCTAACGACCAATACTTACACGTTAGGTTCGACCCTGGGAACACCGTAAGACTGGGTTGGAGTCCCGACTTATACAGTCCGTTTGAATCGCGGCCCGACAAGTAAGAGAATCCCGAACAGGGACTTCTCGGAGGAGTTCGCAATCGAAAAAACACAAACAGGGGCGCTCTCAGCCCATTACTGTCCAACCACAAGTAAATCTTCACCCCTGCGCCGTCCACCCCACCATCCGCTGCTGCGCCACCTGCAACAAATCATTGCCATCCTGCGCCAACAAATACAGCGCATGGGTAAGGTGCGGAATATCCTGCACATCCGCATGCTTGAAGCACAAACAATGCAACGTTTCGAGCAAATCACTGCAAGCGCGGATACGTTGAACGGCGGCTTCCAGAATATCTTTCGGATCAGCTTCCGTGTCGATGACCAGCGGGGCGCTTTCCGTGACGCCGGAGTTGAGTGGGTGATAACGGTTTGGTAATGGATTGAGAATCGGCATACGGATTACTCACGCTGGAATTGTAATTAATGTGCGGTTTTGATTTGTGCTGGCCAAGCCTGGCCGCTGATCTACAGCGGTGGTGAACAATAGTCGCCACGCACCGGGTGGCGAAAGTCGATAAGGCATCTGTGCTTGTAGGAATACGGCCTGTATTTCTCGGAAATTTGCCATCCGCCCAGACAGCCGGCGTTCAGCTGGCTTAACCATCGCTTAACGCCGTAGTCAAAGACTCTACTGAACCGCACGCCCTCAGACTCTTTCTGACGCCAGGTGCGGCAGGTCCGGCTTGCACCATGCCGGGCTTTCTTTCCGTCGCTCGGGAGTCTCACCATGAACATTCGTCCGATTCTGCTCGCTACCGCCCTCGCCTGCACCGCTTTTGCCGGACTGGCTCAGGCTGCTGACACTTCAACTACGTCGAAAGCGGTTCCGTACCAGTACGGGATGCCGTTGAACGTGAACAAAGTGATCTCGATGACCGAGCCGCAGACGCAGAATTGCAAGGTCATTACCGCTGACATGAAGTACATCGATAACGCAGGCAAGCCTGAGGAGATCACCTACAGGAAGCTGTCTGACGCCTGTAGTTTCCAGAACTGACAGAAATTTCTGATTTGCCGGTTTGCGGTAGGCGGACCCGGGCTCCTGACGGTATGCTCGGGGCCCTCCTAACTGCCGCAAGGATTGGCCATGCAGTTGTCGTTTCGCACGTTGTCAGGCATTACTTCTTCGTTGTGTTTTCTGCTCGCGCTGGTGTGGGGCCTGATGCCAGATGGCTTGCTGGCGATCTGGAGCATTGAATCCTCACCCGCAGCAGGTCCCGCAGCAGGTTTCGTTGCACGGCGCAGTGCGGTGCTGTTCGCAGCAATCGGAGTGATGTTTTATCTGGCACGCAATGCGCCGCCGTCAGTGGCGCGCAACGCACTGAGCAACGGATTTATGGTCGGTTGTTTTGCCTTGGCTGTGCTGGGTTTCGGCGAATGGCTGAATGGCCACGCCGGCCCGGCGATTCTGTTGGCGGTGCTGGTCGAGCTCGCGCTGGGCCTTGGCTTCTTGCAGGCCCGGCGCGTGACGGTCGAACTGAGTGAAACGCTGGGTTAAACAGCTCGGGATCGCGGACTGTAGTGCTGGATCTCAGCTTGTTTGCTCAGATCCGAGCGCAACCCTGCAATCAATTCGTTGATCTCACGACAGCCATTGAGATGGCTGGCATCAATGCCGCTGACCGACAACTCGACCTGATCGGTGCGGTGATCGCCAAACACTTTTACCGTCATCGACAAATCCGGCGACAGCGTGCATTGGCAGCGTTTCGGCAGAAAACTGCTTTCAATGATATTGCGAAGTTCCAGGGCAGATAGAAACATGGCTAACACTCTCCTTTTTGTGAGACCACCAATCAAGTATTCACGTTGACCTTCTGCTGCCCCTACACGAGTGTATCCCCCGCTGTTTCCTTGGGTGCGACATAAGGCGGTACTGCGAAATACCTGTTGGAGTGTAGGCGCCCGAACCCGGTGCGCCGCACCAAATAGACGCATAAAGCATGCCTTTCATCGGTTGGTTTTCACCCTCCAAAAATCAAGCACTTGGCGATGTGGCCAGCATATTGCTATTTGCAAAATGCAAGAAAGCCTCTCTTGAGCCCTGCAATTTGCAATTGTTCAGCGGTTTGCATTCATCGGCCGTGAGGGTAAGAATGCTCGCCATCCACACTACGCCCGCAAGGAGGCTTTCATGGGTTCTTTACGTGTTTATGCGACCACCGGGCTGATCATCGCCAGCCTGTCCACCTTCGCCCACGCGGCAAAACTCGAAGACGTCGCGCCATACCCAAAGGCCGAGGCCGGTTTTAGCCGTCAGGTTATTTATCTGCCGAAACAGGATCAGGAAGACAACTTCCAGGTCGAAGTGCTGGCCGGCAAGACTCTTGAAGTGGACTGCAACCGACAACGTCTGGGTGGCGTTCTCGACGAGAAAAATCTCGAAGGCTGGGGTTACTCCTACTACCGACTTGAAAAAGTCATTGGCCCGATGAGCACGCTGATGGGCTGCCCTGAAGGTTTCAAGAAAAAACGCGCGTTCGTGCCTGTTGTGGGTGACGGCTTCATGCTGCGCTACAACAGCAAACTACCGTTGGTGATCTACGCACCGAAAGACGTCGAAGTGCGCTATCGCATCTGGTCAGCTTCGGACAAGGTCGGAACGGCCATTCAGGAATAGTCCGAAACCGGGGCGCCGCATACAGCGGCGCGTTCGGCCACATGCCGCAAGCTGTCGAAGTTGATATTGGCGCCTGAGTCGATAGCGATCAGGACCTGATCGCGCACGCCGCTGCGCGCCACGTATTGCTTGATGCCAGCGACTGCCAGTGCGCCGGAGGGCTCGGTGATCGAGCGGGTATCGTCGTAGATATTCTTGATCGCGGCGCACAACTCGTCATTGCTGACGGTGATTACCTTGTCCACACAGAAGCGGCAAACGGCGAAGCCGTATTCGCCGATCTGCGCTACCGCCACGCCATCGGCGAATGTGCCGACATCGGGTAGCACCACCCGCTGCCCCGCGTGCATTGCTGCTTTCAGGCAAGCCGAGTGCTCGGATTCGACACCGATGATCCGCACTTCCGGGCGCAGGTATTTGACGTACGCCGCGATGCCGGCGATCAGGCCGCCACCACCTACGGGAACGAAGATCGCATCGAGTGCGCCTTGATGCTGACGCAGAATCTCCATGGCCACGGTGCCCTGCCCGGCGATCACGTCCGGGTCATCGAACGGTGACACGAAAGTGCGTCCGGTCTGCTCCGCCAGTTGCAGCGCGTGAGCCAGTGCAAAGGGGAAACTCTCACCGTGCAGAAGCGCTTCTCCGCCACGACTGCGCACGCCAAGCACCTTGAGTTCGGGCGTGGTGGATGGCATGACGATGGTCGCCGAGATGCCCAGTTCACGCGCAGCCAGCGCCACACCTTGGGCGTGATTGCCGGCCGAAGCCGTGATCACCCCGCGTGACTTTTGCTCGTCGCTTAGCTGCACGAGCTTGTTATAGGCGCCGCGGATCTTGAAGGAAAACGTCGGCTGCAAGTCTTCGCGCTTGAGCAGAATCCGGTTGCCCAAGGCTTCGGACAACGCCGGTGCGTCCTGCAATGGCGTGCGCACCGCCAGGTCGTAAACCGGCGCAGCCAGGATCTTTTTCACGTACAGCTCAAGCAGGACTTGCTGGGCAGGGTTGGGGCGCATGGTCGTCTCCTGACGTTTGAATCGAAACCCCGGAGACAGAAAGTAAAAACCCGCCACTAGGGCGGGTTGGGTGCTGCAGTCGTGAGCTAGCCCGCCAAATGAGGAATGGCGGTAATAATGCTTGGCTGGCAGCGCAATACTGTGGAAGTCATGCGCTGAAATTAGCGCGGGCGCCGCAGGTTAGTCAATGGCGTTTTTTGCGGCGCGGCGGTAGGCTGGTGATTCTGCTCATCACACCAAGGAAGGACTGCATGATGTCTATCGCCCTGCCCCTCACCGCTTTGATTGCCTTCACCGGGTATACGGTTTCGGTGATGCTCCAGGCCGAACAATCATTGATCGACTTTGGCATCAGCCTGATGTCGCGGCCGGATACCGCGCAGGTGGTGATTGATCTGTATCTGCTGGCGATATTGGCCGGGGTCTGGATGGTCAAGGATGCCCGGTCTCGAGGGCAGACTGGCTGGTCGGTGGTGCCTTATTTGCTGCTGACAGCGGTTTTTGTGTCGATTGGGCCGTTGTTGTATCTGGTGGTTCGTGGCGTTCAAGACAGGAAGAAGTCTGTTGATGCACCTCAGGTGAACTGATCAGGCTTTTTCAGTGTATTCAAAATAGCTTTCGCGAGCAGGCTCGCTCCCACAGTTTGAAACGCATTCCCCCTGTGGGAGCGAGCCTGCTCGCGAAGGCGGCAGAATGTTCAGAACAAATCACTTGGCCAACCGCCGCAGCCCAAACAGCATCCCGCCCGCCCCCAGCAACATCACCAC
Organism: Pseudomonas sp. McL0111; assembly: GCF_052567255.1. NCBI lineage: Bacteria > Pseudomonadati > Pseudomonadota > Gammaproteobacteria > Pseudomonadales > Pseudomonadaceae > Pseudomonas > Pseudomonas sp. McL0111. Next base: position 4,922,222 of record NZ_CP199585.1, read on the forward strand.
CAGAAACACCGGGTACGACACCCACCACGGCGTCCCGGCGGTCATCATGCTGAACTCGGACATGCCGCCAATACTCGCGATCAGGTTGAGCGGCAGAAACACCACGTTGATCAGCGTCAGCTTGCGCAGCAGGTTGTTCATGCTGTTGTTCATCAGGTTGCCGCGTGCGTCGATCAACCCGGAGAACACGTTGGAGTAGATTTCTGCCTGCTTGTAGCACTGGTTGTTTTCGATGATCAGATCGTCGATCAGACCAATCGCCTCGCTGCCGAAATGCTGCTTGTCCGCATGATTGCGCAACCGCGTCAGCACCGCGCCGTTACTGTGCAGCGCGTTGATGTAATAGATCAGGCTTTCGCTGAGGTTGAACATCTGCACCAGATGCTGGTTTTCCATCGATGCGTTAAATTTCTGCTGCAATTCACGGGCGACCAGTTTGATCACCTTCAGGTGCCCGAGGTAGTGATGGATATTGCTGAACAGCAAGTCGAGCAGCACATCCAAGGGTGAATTCAACGGTTGCCGAGTGCCGAGACCGTGCAGCGGCGTGTCATCGGTCGCAATCACTAACAGTTGCCCCGGTGAAAACAGCAAACCGCAGGACGACACTTCGAACGCGAGGCTACCGCCACCGGAATAGTTTTCCGGACGTTTCCAGATCAGGAACAAATGGTCGGGATGAAACTCGATCCGCGACACTTCGTCCGGGTCCAGCGCCGATGCCAGCGCATGCTCATCGACCTTGTAGTGACTGTGGAGCAAATCGCGCTCGGCGGCATCGGGATTGCTGAACAGCATCACCTCGGCGTCCAGTCGTTCAACCCGCTGCAAGGCGCCGTGACTCAACGCAAAACTGCTGATCATCGGCTGATCACCATGCCTGTCCGCGACGCTTGAGTTCCAGCCGTCGCACGAACTCTTCCAGCACCAGTGAATACAGATCGTCCTGCAAATACGCGTCTTCAATGCCGGCGTCGAGGTTCGGGTTGTCGTTGACCTCGATTACCACCACTTTGTCGCCGGCCTGTTTCAAATCGACGCCGTAGAGACCATCACCGATCAGGTTGGCGGTTTTAACTGCGAGCTCCACCACCGCTCGCGGCGCTTCATGGATCGCCATGGTCCGGCACTCGCCGTTGACGTCCTGGCCCTTGGCCTTGTGGTTGTAGATCTGCCAGTGGCCCTTGGACATGAAGTATTGGCAGGCAAAAATCGGTTTGCGGTTCAGCACGCCGATGCGCCAGTCGTACTCGGTGTAGAAAAACTCCTGCGCCAGCAACAGCACCGAATGTTCGAACAGTTCGGCGGTGGCTTCGAGCAACGCCTGCTGGCTTTCGACCTTGATCACCCCGCGCGAGAAGCAACCGTCGGGGATTTTCAGCACCAGAGGAAAACCGAGACGTTCGCCAACCCGTTCGAAGTCTTCGGGTCGTTCCTTGTAGAGGATTTCAGTGGCCGGCATGCCCAACTGGTGGCTGTTGAGCAGGTCGGTCAGATAGACCTTGTTGGTGCAGCGCAGGATCGACGTCGGGTCATCCATCACCACCAGGCCTTCACTTTCGGCCTTCTTGGCAAATCTATAAGTGTGATTGTCGACACTGGTGGTTTCGCGGATCAGCAGGCCGTCGTACTCGGCCAGACGTGCGTAGTCCTTGCGTTCAATCAACTCGACGTCGATGCCCATGTTTTTGCCAACCCGGACAAAATTATCCAGAGCGCGAGCATTCGATGGCGGCAGCGCTTCCTGTGGATCGTGCAGGATGGCCAGGTCGTAACGGGCCACTTGGCGGGAACGCGGCATGCGCCAGATTTTTCGGCTGAAACCGTCCAGCGCGTTGGCAAACTGATCCTCCTGATCATCTCGCAACTTATGTAACGCCCCGGACTTTATACCCTCGATATGCCAGCCGTTAGTCCGGCGAAACTCAACTAGCAGAATCGGACATGGAAACACTTCAAACAACTGACGTGCCAGATCCTGCAGCGGCTCAATATGTGTTCTGCCGAAATAAAGTGTCAGGGTGAAGCCTTCAGTATCGCTGTAGAGATGATGACTGAGGGCTTTTTCCAGGGTTTTATCCAGATCATCAAGCGCTAGGCCGTAGAGTGATTTGCGGGTCAGTTCGCTGATGGTGCGCACCGACGGAATCACCTTGTGCCCACGGGCTTCGGCCAGCAACGAGCAGTAATAGCCGTGCCCAAGATACTTGTAGCTGCGGCACAGGTTGATCACCTGCACCCGCTTGCCGGGCTCGCTATCCGGCGGTTGCTCCAGATATTCCTGCGCGGTGATGATGTCCTCACTGGGAAAGTACGAAGCCCAGTCTTCCTTGCGTTCGACAATGATCAGCACTTGACTTGAAGTTCTCGCCGCTGAGTTTAAATAAGTTGCCGCTGGCAAACTTTGCCCGGATACTTCGCGCCAATGACCCTGTACCGCTGACATAGAGATTGATCCGTTGGAGAACAAGACCTTTTCTATTAAGCACGAAGTTTTTCGAAAGTCTCGTTTCGTTACGCAACTTTTACGGTGGTCATATGAGTGCTGTTTTTCGTTTGGCAGTAGTTGAAGATTTGCCGGCGCTGCTGGCATTGGAAATGCAATGTTTCACCACCGACCGGCTGACCAGTCGCAGCTTTCAATGGATGATCACCCGCGCCCATGCGCAACTGCTGGTAGCCGAGCGCCATGACCAGTTGCTGGGTTACGCGTTGGTGCTTTTTCACCGAGGCACCTCACTGGCACGCCTGTATTCCATTGCGACTGCCAGTGACGCCCGTGGTACGGGACTTGGCAAACAATTGCTGCAGCGCATCGAGTCGTGTGCACTTGAGCATGACTGTGCTTACTTACGACTCGAAGTGCGCACAGATAATCCCGCCGCCATTGCCTTGTACGAACGCAACGGCTATCGGCGCTTCGCCTTGATCCACGACTACTACGAAGATCATGCAGACGCATTGCGCCTGGAGAAACGCATCCTTCAACACCGTGATTCACGCAGCATCCGGGTGCCGTTCTATTCGCAAACCACTGACTTCACTTGTGGCCCTGCCTGCTTGTTGATGGCCATTGGCGCGTTGCAATCCGAGCGTTTGCTGGAGCGGCGCGAAGAGTTGCAAATCTGGCGTGAGGCAACCACGGTGTTCATGACTTCGGGCCACGGTGGTTGCAGCCCGCAAGGTTTGGCGTTGGCGGCGTGGCGTCGAGGTTTTGCTGTGACGTTACAGTTAAGTCTGGCCGGGCCGTTGTTCCTCGACGGTGTGCGTGATGAGCATAAAAAAGACGTCATGCGCCTGGTGCATGACGAGTTCATCGCGCAGTTGCACGAGACCGATGTCGAGAAGTTGATCGGCGCGCAACTGGACTTGCCGGCGGTGCTGGCCGCCGGTGGCCAGCCATTGGTGTTGATCAGCAGCTATCGACTGACCCGCTCCAAGTCGCCGCATTGGGTGATGGTGACCGATTGCGACGAGGACTTCGTGTATCTGCACGACCCGGATGTAGATCACAGCCAGCATCGACAACCGATGGACTGCCAGCATGTACCGGTCAGTCATGACGAATTCGAGAAGATGTGCCGGTTTGGTCGAGGCAAGTTGAGGGCTGCGGTGGTGATCCATGCCCGAAAATGAATCCAGTATTCGCAATCTTTTGTGGCGAGGGAGCTTGCTCCCGTTGGGTTGCGAAGCAGCCCCAAAATCTGTGAGCGCTGCGCACTCAAGCGGGAGCAAGCTCCCTCGCCACAAAAACATATGAATGCCGGAGATCGGTTATTTCAGGCCGATCTTGTAAAGCGAACCATCGGCCTCATCTGTCAGCACATACAAATACCCATCAGGCCCCTGTCGAACATCACGGATGCGCTGCTTGAGTTCACCCAGCAATCGCTCCTCGTGCACAACCTTGTCGCCGTCAAACTGCAACCGGATCAACTCTTGAGTGACCAGCGCACCGATAAACACATTGTGCTGCCACGGTTTGAAGCGATCCGCATCATAGAAAGCCATGCCAGTGACGCCGGGCGATTTCTCCCAGACATGATGCGGCGGGACAGTGCCTTCGGCGGTTTTGCCCTGCGCTTCCGGAATCGGTTGCATGGAATAGTTGATGCCATGGGTCGCCAGCGGCCAGCCGTAGTTCTTCCCGCGCTCGATGATGTTCACTTCATCACCGCCGCGCGGCCCATGTTCGTTTTCCCACAGAGTGCCGGTCCAAGGGTTGAGCGCTGCGCCTTGTGGATTGCGATGGCCGTAAGACCAGATTTCCGGACGCACACCGGACTGGCCGACAAACGGATTGTCGTCCGGCACCTTGCCATCAGGGTAGATGCGCACGACTTTGCCTTGCAGCTTGTCGAGGTCCTGCGCAGTCGGCCGGTCGTTGTTTTCACCCAAGGTGATGAACAGATAGCCGTCGCGATCAAACACCAGGCGTGAGCCGAAATGATTGCCGACCGACAGCTTCGGCTCCTGGCGGAAGATCACCTTGAAATCCTTCAGCGTCGTCAAATCATCCGACAGCCGTCCACGCCCCACCGCCGTCCCGGCCTTGTCGCCTGCACCGCCACCCTCGGCGTAGGACAGATACACCAGCCGATCCTCTTTGAAATCCGGAGAAAGCACCACGTCGAGCAGACCGCCCTGCCCCTTGGCCCACACCTTCGGCACGCCGTTGATTGGAGCCGATAACTTGCCATCAGTCCCCACCACCCGCAGGTTGCCCGGTCGTTCGGTCACCAGCATGCCTTGGCGATCCGGCAGGAATGCCAGCGCCCAGGGATGTTCCAGACCTTGGCTGATCGTGGTGACTTCGAGTGTGCCCTGCTCGCTTTTCAACTCTTTGGGCGCTATTGCAGCAAAGACAGGGAGACTGACAAGTGCGCCCGCGCACAGACTGGCTAGAAGGGTTTTACGCAACATGCACGATTCCTTTTGTTCAATTGAAAGGCTGACAGAACCCGGTTCTGCCATTCAACGGTTGTCGTCTCCATCTCGCGGCGGTGGATTGGGGATGAATTTTGGTGGAGTGCTCGGCACCGAACGCTGTGACTGACCATTGCCGATGCCACGATTTTCAACGGTTGGCTGTCTTGGTACGGGCACCGTGTTCGGCCCGCGAATGATCGGGGCGCTGGGCTGGGTGCCCTGCATGCTGTTTGGATTGGCCCGGCGAATCGGGCTGTTGTAAGGGTTGTTGCTGGTACCCGTCGGACTTTGCGCGAGCAACAGCGACGATGTCGGCGACGTGACGTCGGCATGCGCCAGACCTGCGCTGAGCAGCAGCACAAAGACGCCAGACAAAACTCGGTTCATGGGACGGCCTCTCGATTCGCTGGTGATAGAGCCTTCGAGTCCACGCTACGCCGAGCGTTCGGATTTATTAACCCATCACCGCTAAACAAGATGTAACACGGCTTGACCGCGATAAACGCCGGAAACTTTCGCGCCGGGTCACTGGTCACCTGATCATCACTTGGAGGACGGCACCATGGCTCGGGCAATCTGGAAAGGCGCGATCAGCTTCGGACTGGTGCACATCCCTGTGGCGCTGGTTTCCGCGACCTCATCAAAAGGGGTCGACTTCGACTGGCTCGACAGCCGCAACATGGACCCGGTGGGCTATAAACGGGTAAACAAGGTCACGGGCAAAGAAGTCACCAAGGAACACATCGTCAAAGGCGTGCAATACGAAAAGGGTCGCTATGTAGTGCTTAGCGAGGAAGAAATTCGCTCGGCACACCCGGTTTCAACCCAGACAATAGATATCTTTTCCTTCGTCGATGCCGAGCAGATCCCTTTGCAGAACATCGAGACCCCTTATTACCTGGCACCGGACAAACGCGGCGGCAAGGTCTACGCATTACTGCGCGAAACCCTGACCAAGACCAACAAGGTCGCCCTTGCCCGCGTGGTTCTGCATACGCGCCAGTATCTGGCGGCGTTGATGCCGCTGGAATCAGCGCTGGTGCTGGTAAAGCTGCGTTGGCCGCAAGAGGTACGCGGTCTCGACGAACTGGAACTTGGCAGCGAGGTGACCAAACCGCAATTGGCCAAGGGTGAACTGGATATGGCTAAACGGCTGGTGGAGGACATGAGCGGCGACTGGAGTCCAGACGACTACAAAGATGAGTTTGAAGACAAGATCATGGCGCTGGTGGAGAAAAAAGCCCATGAAGGCAAGATTGAGGATGTCGAGACGGTGGGTGGCGAGGAAGAGCGCAAGACTGCCGATGTTATCGATTTGACCGAGCTGCTTAAACGCAGTTTGGGAGGCAAAGCGGCAGCCAGGCCCAAGGCTAAAGCAGAGAAAGCATCTAAGGCTGCGCCAGCGAAGAAGGCTAAAAAGGCTTCTTGAAATGTTCGCTTGAATCAGGTGTTGATGGGATGAATGTCAGCGCCTTATCGCTGGCAGGCCAGCTCCCACAGGGTCCGGGGTGTGCAACGATCATTGCTACACCGCGACCAATGTGGGAGAGGACTAAAAAGGCTTCTTGAGATATTTGACTGGGTCAGATGTTGGTGGGGGGAATGTCAGGGCCTCTTCGCTGGTAAGCCAGCTCCCACAGGGTCCGGGGTGTGCAACGATCATTGCTACACCGTGACCAATGTGGGAGAGGACTAAAAAGGCTTCTTGAGATATTTGACTGGGTCAGATGTTGGTGGGGGGGAATGTCAGGGCCTCTTCGCTGGCAAGCCAGCTCCCACAGGGTCCGGGGTGTGCAACGATCATTGCTACACCGCGACCAATGTGGGAGAGGACTAAAAAGGCTTCTTGAGATATTTGACTGGGTCAGATGTTGGTGGGGGGAATGTCAGGGCCTCTTCGCTGGCAAGCCAGCTCCCACAGGGTCCGGGGTGTGCAACGATCATTGCTACACCGCGACCAATGTGGGAGCTGGCTTGCCAGCGATGGCGTCAGCCCGGACACCGGGCCAATCAGATCAGAATGAATATCGCGAGCAAACCACCGAAGATCGCCCACTTTTCCATGTAGTAGCGCTTTCGATTACGCTTTTTCAGTTCTTTGCCGCGCAAACGAATCTTGTAGATTCGGGTAAACAAACGGTTGATACCACCCGTCCGGTCGCCGACATCGTTTGGCGCGCCGGCAGCAGACATCACCGTCCGGCTGAACCAGCGATTGAACGCTGCCGCCCAGCGATACTTAAGCGGCCGCTCGACGTCGCAAAACAGAATGATGCGGTTCTTGTCGGTGCTGTTTTCCGCGTAATGAATGAACGTTTCGTCAAACATCACCGCCTCGCCGTCGCGCCAGTGATAACTCTCGCCGTCGACATTGATGTAGCAGCCAGCATCGTTCGGCGTTTCCAGACCGAGGTGGTAACGGTACGAACCGGCATACGGGTCGCGGTGGCGTACCAGTTTCGAGCCCGGCGGCAGTTCGGCGAACATGGCAGCCTTGATCGAACCGATACTCTGCACCAGTTCAGTGGTGCGCGGGCACAACTTCATCGCTGACGGATGGCTCTCGCCGTACCACTTCAGATAGAAACGCTTCCAGCCGGATTTGAAGAACGAGTTGAAACCGACATCGTCGTATTGATTCGAGCGCTTGATCTCGCCTGCACGCAGCAGGTTCTGCCCTTCTTCGCGGATTTCTTCCCAATGCGCCTGTAACGGGCTCAAATCAGGAAACTCGGCCGGATCAAGATAGGGCTGGCTCGGTTTCTTCGAGAACAGATAAAGGAAGCAATTGATCGGCGCCAGAAACGTCGAGTGGTCGCTCAGTTGGCGACCCAGCTTGTGCCGCACACGCCCACGCAAGTGAACGTATGCAATGGAAATGACATAAATAGCAGCAATGATGAGTTTCAAGGAAATCGTCACACGTCAAAAGTGAACACACTGCGCGCTTGGCCGGCCTGCGGCGAAGGGGCTGTTGCAGTGGCATAAATACCGGTGAGCCCATGCCGTTAGCGGTCATTGGACGAATGGATGGCATTTTAGCCGCAGTTTGTAACCAATGGTGAACCTCATCTGTGAAAATCTGTCCCGCGTTTGTGCCAAACGTCCTCTGCGGCGTATTCGCCCTATCGTTTAGGCAGCCAGACCAGTACAATCGCCGCCAAACTTTACGTGCCTCCCCTGGTTGATGACGGGAATGTCCCCCGCCTCGGCGCACTTCGACTCGGGCCCAGCGCCCCGGCCGCACCCTCGCTACTCTGAATGCTTCGCAGGAAAAACCTTTGATTTCTACAGCTAACATTACGATGCAGTTCGGCGCCAAGCCGCTGTTCGAGAACGTTTCGGTCAAATTCGGCGCGGGCAACCGCTACGGCCTGATCGGCGCCAACGGTTGCGGCAAGTCGACCTTCATGAAAATCCTCGGTGGTGATCTTGATCCGTCCGGTGGACAAGTGATGCTCGAGCCGAACGTGCGCCTGGGTAAATTGCGCCAGGATCAGTTCGCCTACGAAGAATTCACCGTGATCGATACCGTGATCATGGGTCACGAAGAGCTGTGGAAGGTCAAGGCCGAGCGCGATCGCATCTACTCGCTGCCGGAAATGTCCGAAGAAGACGGCATGGCCGTGGCCGAACTGGAAACCGAATTCGCCGAGATGGACGGCTACACCGCCGAATCTCGCGCCGGTGAGCTGTTGCTGGGTCTGGGTATCGGCATCGAGCAACACTTCGGCCCGATGAGCGAAGTGTCGCCGGGCTGGAAACTGCGCGTGTTGCTGGCGCAGGCACTGTTCTCCGATCCTGAAGTGCTGTTGCTCGACGAACCGACCAACCACTTGGACATCAACACTATTCGCTGGCTGGAAAACATCCTGACCCAGCGTAACAGCCTGATGATCATCATCTCTCACGACCGTCACTTCCTGAACAGCGTGTGCACCCACATGGCTGACCTGGACTACGGCGAGCTGCGCCTGTTCCCGGGCAACTACGACGAGTACATGACCGTGGCGACCCAGTCCCGCGAGCAACTGCTGTCGGACAACGCCAAGAAGAAAGCGCAGATTACCGAGCTGCAATCGTTCGTCAGCCGCTTCTCGGCCAACGCCTCGAAAGCCAAGCAGGCCACTTCCCGCGCCAAGGCGATCGACAAGATCCAGCTGGCCGAGGTCAAGCCTTCGAGCCGTGTGAGCCCGTTCATCCGCTTCGATCAGAACAAGAAGCTGCACCGCCAGGCTGTCATGGTCGAAAAAATGGCCAAAGGTTTCGACGGCAAGCCGTTGTTCAAGGACTTCAGCTTCCAGGTTGAAGCCGGCGAGCGCGTGGCGATCATTGGCCCGAACGGTATCGGTAAAACCACTCTGCTGCGCACCCTGGTCAACGAACTGACCCCGGACGCCGGCACCATCAAGTGGACCGATGCGGCCGAGCTGGGCTACTACGCTCAGGACCACGCGCACGACTTCGAAGATGACGTCACCCTGTTCGACTGGATGGGTCAGTGGACTCAGGGCGAGCAGATGATTCGCGGCACTCTGGGCCGGATGCTGTTCTCCAACGACGACATCCTCAAGTCGGTCAAGGTCATTTCCGGTGGTGAGCAAGGTCGCATGCTGTTCGGCAAGCTGATCCTGCAAAAGCCGAACGTGCTGATCATGGACGAACCGACCAACCACTTGGACATGGAATCCATCGAAGCGCTGAACCTGGCGCTGGAAAACTACCCGGGCACGCTGATCTTCGTCAGCCATGACCGTGAGTTCGTATCGTCCCTGGCTACTCGTATCATCGAGCTGACTCCGGATGGCGTGACTGACTTCAGCGGCACCTACGATGATTACCTGCGTAGTCAGGGCGTGGTGTTCTAAGTAGCAGTTTGCGGTAATTGAAAGCCCCGTCCTTTGTGACGGGGCTTTTTTTTTCAAAGTCAAAAGATCGCAGCCTTCGGCAGCTCCTTGTATGTTGCTCCCACACCAGTCGAGTGAGTCTAAGCTCGCTGGTGCGGACATACGAAGATGTGTTTCTGGGGGAGACCGATCGCTCCTGAAGGCAGGACTTGCTCCTGACCTTGTCTGTAGAGAGGTCCCCCCGCCTCATTGCCCACCACGAAGAGTATCGAGAAGCCGACAAGTCGGACTTCGCATTACAAGGTTGCAGTGGCATGAAGTTCGAGGTCAGGGGAACCAGGAAGCATTTTTAACCCAGTTCACTCGGAGTTGAAAGCATGAGCATGCATGTCGGTTTGGATGTGGGATCTCGCACAACGGCCATGGGCTGGCGCAACGACGGTCGTTTTGCAGGTGCATGCAACATCGACCAAACGCCCGCCGGGCGCAAGGCAGCGGTCAACAAGTTGCTCCAGCTCAAGCCTTTATCCGTGGTGATGGAAGCCACCGGCATCTATTACCTGGATTTGGCCATGGAGCTCGCTGCTGCGGGTTTGCCCGTTTCGGTGATCAACCCCAAGAGCTTTCATAACTTTGCCAAACTGATGCTTAAAAACAGTAAAACCGATGCAATCGATGCCCAGTTACTGGCCGAATACGGCGAACGCATGAGCCCAAGATTGTGGACGCCACCCACTGCCATACAGTTGGAGTTGCGGGCTATCGGAAGGCATATCAATCGTTTGACGTGTCACCGCACCCGCGCCAAGAACGAGTTGCATGCGCTGAAGGCTACTCAAACAACGCTCACAATGTTGATTGAAGACGAAGAAGAAGCGATCGCCGCGTTTGACAAACGAATTGAGCGTTTCAGGCTCGCAGGTCGGGCGCTGATCGACAACTGCCCGACACTAAGCGCTCAGTTCGGACACATGATCGCCGCGCCGGGCATGGGCGAAATTTCAGTATTTTCGGCACTGGCGGAATTGACGACCTTGCCTGTGACGCTTAAGTCCGCACAAGTCAGCCGACATGCGGGACTCGATGTTCGACTGACGCAATCAGGTACCAGCATCGATAAACCTGGACGGATAAGTAAGGGAGGAAACGCCTACCTACGCTCGGCGATGTACATGCCTGCACTGAGCGCCATACGTTGCGACAGTAACGTGAAGGCGTTTTACGAGGCGCTGATCGGGCGAGGAAAAAGAAAGATGCAGGCCATCGTCGCGGTCATGCGCAAGTACCTGACCGGACTGTGGGCCTGCATGCAAGCGGGTGAAGATTTTGATACGGCCAAGCTTTTTAGCGACAAACACCTCGCAAAAGCTTGACCGTGAACAGAGTATCTACAAGGGCAGCGCGAGATACCTGTAGGAGCTCACGAGTGAAACGAGGCAGCGATCTTTTGATCTTCAGGTTTTAATCGTTAGCCTGCTTCCTTTTATTTCTCGCCCAAGCCATGATGCCGACTCTCCTACCGCCGCCCGCGAACGAGTCCTCATGTCTGCGCAGCAACTGCCCCCGCAAAGCTCCATGGCGATCACCCTGCAGATCGTCTCCATCGTTTTCTATACGTTTATCGCCTTCCTCTGCATCGGTTTGCCGATTGCGGTGTTGCCGGGCTATGTCCATGAACAACTGGGCTTCAGTGCGGTGATTGCCGGGCTGACCATCGGCTCGCAATACCTCGCTACCCTGCTCAGTCGGCCAATGGCCGGGCGCATGTCGGACAACGTCGGCACCAAGCGGGCGATTGTCTATGGCTTGTCGGGGATTGTGCTCAGTGGGTTGCTGACGCTGATTTCGACGTTGCTGCAAGAATATCCGTTGCTGAGTCTGTCGATCCTGATTGCTGGCCGGTTGTTGTTGGGCATTGCGCAGGGGCTGATCGGGGTCGGCACCATCAGTTGGTGCATGGGCCAGGTCGGCGCCGAGCATACCGCGCGCTCCATCGGCTGGAATGGCATCGCCTCCTATGGCGCCATCGCGATTGGCGCGCCGCTGGGCGTGGTGATGGTCGCGGACTACGGCTTCGCCAGTCTCGGCATTGCCTTGTCGGTGCTGGCTGCCGCTGCGCTGTTGTTGATCCGCAATAAGCCTTCGGTACCGGTTGTGCGCGGCGAGCGGCTGCCATTCTGGGCGGTGTTTGGGCGGATTGCGCCGTTCGGTGCGAGCCTGAGCCTGGCGTCTATCGGCTACGGCACGCTGACCACGTTCATCACTCTTTATTACCTGAATCGTGGCTGGACCGGTGCGGCGTATTGCCTGACGGTGTTTGGCGTGTGTTTCATTCTGTCGCGCCTGCTGTTTATCTCCGCCATTGCGCGGTTTGGCGGGTTCACCTCGGCGATCGCTTGCATGACCATCGAAACCGCGGGGTTGGCGCTGCTGTGGCTGGCGCCTACTACCGCGTTTGCGCTGATCGGCGCGGGACTGGCCGGATTCGGGCTGTCGCTGGTGTATCCGGCGCTGGGCGTTGAAGCGATCAAGCAGGTGCCAAGTTCCAGCCGAGGCGCCGGATTGAGTGCTTATGCGGTGTTCTTCGATCTGGCGCTGGCGATTGCCGGGCCATTGATGGGCGCGGTGGCGTTGAATCTGGGGTATTCGTGGATATTCTTCTGTGCCGCGTTGCTGTCGGTTACGGGGCTGGGATTAACCCTGCTGCTCAAACGCCGGGCGATGGCTTAAAAGATTGACACAAAACCTGTGGGAGCGGGCCTGCTCGCGATAGCGGTCTGTCATTCAACAAAGATTGTGAATGTGGAACCGTCATCGCGAGCAGGCTCGCTCCCACAGGGTTTTGTAGCGACTTGAAGATTATTGATCGGCGGTCTGCATGCCTGCACGCGTCGGCTTGCCCAGCGCATGGGAGAAGAACCGTCCCGCTTCGGAGATCAAGTTGCGATGGATGTCTTCCCGATCCACACCATCAGCATCGGTACACAGCGCCGGCATCGCGCGGATCTGTTCCTCGTTGCACGGTGCCATGAACACAAAGTGCCCTGCCCCAGCCAATAATTTGAAGTCCGGTGCGGTCGGCAGCTTGCGCGCCAGTGCCGCAGCGTTTTTGTCGAAGGCCACCAACTTGTCGCCATCACCGCTATACAGCAGCACTGGCACATGTACATCGGCCAAAGTGTGGCGGCCGAACTTCAAGCTCAGCGGCGCCATCAGTAACAAGGCATGCACACGCGGGTCGGCAACGGGTTGCAAGTCGTCGCGGTCGACGATCAACTCGCCCTGAGTGTTACAGGCGTCGCGGTCGTCGGGACGTTCCTGGCAATAGCGGCGCAGGCGATCCAGATCCGGTTGCGCACCCGAGAGGATCAACGCCGTCTCACCGCCCGCCGAATAGCCGATCACGCCGACCTGATCGGCATTCACAAAAGGTGAAAGCATGCGGTCGCCGAGCGTCGCGGTGATCGCTTCGGAAATCTGGATTGGCCGTCCATAAAGATTGCTCAGCGTACCGAGGCGGCTGTGGTCTTTGGAGTTGTCGCCGGGATGGATCACCGCGACCACCACAAAGCCCTTGCGAGCCAGTGAAGTGGCGAGATCGTGCAGCGCCAAAGGCGTGCCGGTGTTGCCGTGGGAGAGCATCAGCATCGGAAAGCGGCCGATGGCGACTTTGGTGTCTTCGCCAGCGGCAACCGTGTAGCCCTCAAGCAGGCTGGAGTGCTCGCGGTCGCTGGAGGGATAGAACGCAATGGCACGCATCGGTTGCAGATCCAGCGGATCGAGGAACGTCATCTCGTGATAGCCGACGCTCCAGACAGGGTGCTGCCCTGGAGCGGCGTGCACTGAATTCAGGCTGCCGAGCAGGCAAATCAGTAACGTTGCACAAAGACGCATCATGGGATGCTCCACCCTGGTGTTACTCAATCGAATGATCCTTTGTGTTCCGACGCCCGAAACCCCGTGGTTCGGTGATCCGGCGCGGCGGTGCACTCAGACGTTGATCGTTTGACTGCATAACCCGGGCCAGATTATGCAACAGTCAGAAACAAAAAACTCCGCATCTGGCCCTTGCGGAACCAGAATACAGAGTTTTTTGAGGTGTTACCTGAACGAGAGCTGGTCTTTACGCAAGTCTTACGCTGCGGCGAACAGTTCTTCGCTGATGCGGGTGTGCGCGGCGCCCATGGCGTTGTTGCGCACTTCGTCACCGTAAGCCAGACCTTCGGCGCGAACGATTTCGATATCGGTGATGCCGAGGAAGCCCAATACCAGCTTCAGATACTCTTCATGGGCGATACCGCTCGCTTGACCGGCGTGGATGCCACCGGAAGTGGACACGATCACCACTTTTTTGCCACCGCACAGTCCTTCTGGACCGGCTTCGGTGTAACGGAAAGTCTGGCCGGCAACGGCAACGCGGTCGATCCACGCCTTGAGTTGGGTCGGTACGGTGAAGTTGTACATCGGTGCGGCGATCACCACGGCGTCGGCGGCGATGAACTCGGCCAGGGTCGAAGCGCTCAGCTCGGCTTCGTGCTGTTGCGCGGCGTTGCGCAGCTCAGCGGTGGTGCCGGCGGCAACCAGAGTGGTAGACGAGAAGTGGCTGATGGCGTCAGCGGCCAGGTCGCGGTAAGTCACGACGGCGGTTGGTTCGGCCACTTGCCAGGCTTTGACGACTTCGCTGCTCAACTGACGGGAAGCCGAGTTGTCGCCCAGAATGCTCGAATCGATGTGCAGTAGTTTCATTTGGAATCTCCTGGAAAGAATCGCCGGTGGCGACGGAATGGAGACAATCCTACCTACGAAACCAATAGCTGATTAGTCGCCGACAATGCGATAGTTCGTCCCACTGATAGAACAACGGTTGATTCCATGCAAGATCTCAACGATCTCTACTATTTCGCCAAAGTGGTCGAGGCCGGCGGATTCGCCGCTGCCGGCCGCTTGCTGGGCATTCCCAAGTCACGCTTGTCTCGGCGTATCGCCGAACTGGAAGAGCGCCTCGGCGCACGCCTGCTGCAACGCACCACTCGCCAATTGAAACTGACGGCGGTCGGCGAACGTTATCTACGTCACTGCCAAGCCATGCTGCTCGAAGCGGAAATGGCCGACGAAGCAGTCGCCAGTATGTCGAGCGAGCCGCGAGGCCGCCTGCGGGTGTCATGCCCGACCGGGCTGGCCCATGAAATGCTGCCGTGGGTCATCAGCGAGTTTCTCGGCAAATTTCCGCAGGTGCAGCTAGAGATGGTGCTGGTCAATCGGCGGGTGGATCTGGTCGCTGAAGGTTTCGACGTCGCCCTGCGTGTGCGTGAACTGGGAGATGAAGATCCATTACTGGTGACTCGGCGCCTGCGTCAGGCGCAAATGGTCGTGGTGGCGAGCCCGGCGTTCATGCAGGGCCAATCCATAAGCCATCCGCAGGATCTGAAAAATTTCCCGGTATTGGGTGCGCTGGAACCTGATCGTCTGGTGCATCTGCGCTTGCTGGATCAACAGGGCGAAAGCTTCGAACTGAGCATGGAAGCGCGGCTGGGCATCGACGACTTTATCGTGCGCAAGGCCTGCGTGCTGGCCGGTCAGGGCTTCACCCTGCTACCGATGATGTATTGCGAAGCGGAACTGGCGAACGGCACGCTGGTGCAATTGCTCCCGGAGTGGTCGCTGCCCGGTGGCTGGCTGCAAGCGGTGTATCCGCATCGACGCGGTGTGATGCCGGCGGTGCGCGCCTGGATCGATCATCTGGTCGAATCGTTCAATGCCTGTGGGGAGCGGCTGTTATGAAAAAGGGAAAAATCAACGAAGCGGAAGTCGCCGAATTTTGCCTGGGATTGCCCGGGGCCCGGGAAGATTACAAATGGGGTGGCGTTCGGGTGTTTTCGATTGCCGGCAACAAGATGTTTGCCTTGCAGGGACTGCGCGGGGACTCGCTGGCGTTCAAGGTCGACAAGGACCTGTTTCTCGGGCATTGCGACCGTCCCGGCATTCATCCGGCGCCGTATCTGGCCCGGGCGCAATGGATCATCATGCACCCGCCCTACCCGCTGGGCGCCGAGGAGTTGCAGGGTTTGCTACAGCGCTCGCATCAACTGGTGGTCAGCAAACTCCCCAAGAAAACCCAGATCGGCCTGCTGCTCTAAATCCCCGCAGGAGCTGCGGCACGCTGCGATTTTTTGAATTTGGCTTTTAAAAAACAAGATCAAAAGATCGCAGCGTTCCGCAGCTCCTACAAGGGGTGTTTTAGAACAGGGTCAGCAGGTTCGAGCCGAGGAATAGCTGGTCGATCCAGAACACTTGATGCAAACCCAGAACAGGATCTGATACGAAACCTTGCGCGTCTTGTGCCGGAATACCTGCTGGGCAATCAGCGCACCGGGCCAGCCGCCGGCCAGTTCCACCGCGTGCAGGACGTTCTCCGGCGTACGCCAGGCATCGGCGCGGGCCTTGCGCTTGTCGGCCCAATATAGAAAGAACGCCAGCACGCTGACGATGCCGTAAGCCGACAGCGGCACCAGCGAGATCCCGCGCAGCCACATCGACAGCGAACCGGACAAGGGCAACGCACAGACCAGTACCAACACCAGCAACTTGAGTTTCAGATGCTGAATGTTGCCGCCAGACGGGCGTCCATCAGGGCGACGTGCGCGGGAGTCACTCATGGTTTGGCCGCCGACCAGTCAACCCAGCCGAACTGCCACGTCGCCAGGATCACCAGACCAAAGACAATCCGGTACCAGGCAAACGCTGCGTAACTGTGGCTGGCGATGAACTTGAGCAAGCCACGCACGGCGATCATCGCGAAGATAAATGCCGTGACGAAGCCGATGGCGAACACCGGGAAGTCCGCAGGGACGAAAATGTGCCGGTATTTATAGCCCGAGTACACCGCTGCACCGACCATGGTAGGCATGGCCAGGAAGAACGAGAACTCGGTCGCGGTCTTGCGCGACAGGCCGAACAGCAGCCCGCCAATGATCGTCGAGCCGGAACGCGAAGTACCGGGGATCATTGCCAGGCACTGAGCGAAGCCGACTTTCAGCGCATCCTTCCAGGTGATCTCGTCAACTGTTTCGGCATGCACTTCATGCTGCCGACGCTCGGCCCACAACATGATCACGCCACCCACCACCAGTGCCGTGGCCACGACAATCGGGTTGAACAGGTATTGGTGAATCAGATCGGCAAAAATCACTCCCAATACCACCGCTGGCAAAAACGCGATCAGCAGATTGGCGGTGAAGCGCCGCGCACTTGGCTGGGTCGGCAGGCCAATGACCACGTCAAGAATCTTGCGACGAAACTCCCAGACCACCGCGAGAATCGCGCCGAGCTGGATGATGATGTTGAACGCCATGGCCCGCTCGCCACCAAACCCGAGCAAGTCGGCAACAATGATCTGGTGTCCGGTACTGGAAATGGGCAAAAACTCCGTAAGCCCTTCTACAACTCCTAGAATCACTGCCTGCAAGGCGGTCCAAAGATCCATCAATCCCCCAAAGAGCGATGCGCACCGGCATGCCCCGATAGTATTTTTTAGCGTTCACGGCGATCAATGTAGCTGACATTCCGCGCGCACAGGATCTACACGAAACAGTCAAAATTCCGTGAAATATCAACTTGGATTCAGGTTTTCACGCGCGGGGCCGAAATCCTATCAGACAAGCCGTAATAGCGCTGCCGCGTTCTACGACTTGCGTCGCGTATGCCCGACCAGCGAAACGTGGTTGGATGCTGGCGATGATTTATTACAAGAAAAAGAATCCGGAGTGACAGCGTTATGAACAGCTTGCGCAGTGTGTCGATTAGCCGACGCTTGTGGCTCATCTTGATTGTGGCGGTGGTCATGTTGTTGACCTTGGGCGTGTTGATGCTCAAGCAGATCCACGACGATCTCTACCACGCCAAGGCCCAGAAAACCCAGCATGTGGTGCAGACTGCCAGCGGCCTGCTGACCTATTACCATGACCTGGAAACTGCGGGAACATTGAGCAAAGAGGCAGCGCAGAAACAGGCCCTGACCGCCATTCGCGGCTTGCGCTATGACCAGAGCGATTACTTCTGGATCAACGACCTCACGCCCGTGATGGTCATGCACCCGACCAATCCCAAGCTTGAGGGCCAGAACCTCTCGGCGATTCGTGACCCGGACGGTTTCGCGGTGTTCAACGAGATGGTTGCCATCGCCAAGGCCACGGGCGCCGGCATGGTCGATTACCGCTGGCCGAAACCCGGCGCAAGCGAGCCGGTGGCGAAGACTTCCTACGTCAAACTGTTCGAGCCATGGGGCTGGGTGCTCGGTTCGGGCGTCTATATAGACGACGTGCAGAACGAGTTTCAGGGCCAAGTGATCAAGGCTTCGGTGATCGGCCTGGTGATTGCCGTGATCATGGCGTTGCTGGTGATTCTGATTGCCCGCAGCATCGTGCGCCCGTTGCAGGAAAGCGTGAACGCCATGGCCAATATCGCCAGCGGCGAAAGCGATCTGACCCGCAGCCTCGACACCCATGGTCAGGATGAAGTTACGCAACTGGCTCATCACTTCAACGCCTTCACTGCAAAATTGCGCCGGGTCATCGGCGAGTTGCAGGTATCGGCCAGCGCGCTCGGTCAGTCGTCCAGCGAACTGGGTAACGATGCCGCCCAGGCGCAACTGCGCAGCCAGCAGCAATCGCAGCAAATGGAACTGGTGGCCACCGCAATCAACGAGGTGACCTACGGCGTGCAGGACGTGGCGAAAAACGCTGAACACGCTGCCAACGAAATGCGTGATGCCGAAGCGCAGGCACAACAGGGCCAGATCAATATCGACGGCAGCCTGCAACAGATCGACAAACTCTCCGGCACCATCGATCAGGCTGTGGAAGTGATTCGCACCCTGGCCTCTGAAAGCACGCAGATCGGCAGCGTGCTGGAAGTGATCCGCTCAATTGCCGAGCAGACCAACCTGCTTGCGCTCAATGCCGCCATCGAGGCGGCGCGTGCCGGTGAACAGGGTCGTGGTTTTGCTGTGGTGGCTGATGAAGTGCGCTTGCTTGCGCAACGCACACAGAAGTCGACAGCAGAGATCCAGTCGATGATCGAGCGCCTGCAAAATCATTCCGAGGCCGCAGTGAAGGTCATCGGCGACAGCAGCAAGGCTTCGCAACTGACCATCGAACAGGCCGGGCTGGCCGGTGCCAGCCTGAATGCCATTGGCCAGGCGTTGCGTAATCTCAACGGGCTAAATGCCTCGATTGCCAGCGCCACGTTGCAACAGGCGCATGTGGTCGAGGACATCAACCAGAACGTCACCCAGGCAGCGGGCCTGTCGCACAGCACCGCGATTGCTGCCGAACAGTCGAGCGCGGCGAGCGTGCGCCTTGGCCAACTGAGCGAACAACTGAACGGCCTGCTTCGCCAGTTCCGCGTTTAACCGTAAATTCCCGGAAGCGGGCTTGCCCGCGATCCGATTGCTCAGCAAGCGGCTATTAAAGCGCTTGCTTTGGAATCAGCGCGCCCGGCACCTGAATCACTTGACTCGCCAACCGATGCCCCGCCTCTGCCGCCTGCTCCGGGCTGCCACCGAGCAATCGACTCGCCAGATACGCCGCGCTGAACGAATCCCCCGCCGCCGTGGTATCCACGACTTTCTCGACCTTCTGCGCCGGCACTTCGAATGTCTCGCCGTCACACCGAATCAAACAAGCCTCGGCCCCGCGCTTGAGCACCACTTCCGGCGTGCCGATCTGCGCATAGGCGTCGAACACCGCCGCATCATCGGCAAACTGAAACAGCGCCTGCTCGTCATCGACGGTCAACAGTGCCAGATCAACATGCGGCAACACGCTGCGATAGGCCGCCCGCGCCTCTTCCACTGAAGCCCACAGGCGAGGCCGATAATTGTTGTCGAAGACGATTCGCGCATCGCGCTGACGGGCTTCGATCAGGGTCTGGATGAGTCTTTCACGTCCTTTTGCACCCAGTACCGCCAGGGTAATTCCGCTGAAATACAAAACGTCGTAGTCCGGAAGTGCCGCCAGAATCGGCTCGGCCGCAGGCGTGGTAAAGCAGTCGCGCACTGCGGCTTCGTTGCGCCAATACAGAAAGCGTCGTTCGCCGGCGGCATCGGTTTGAATGCAGTACAAGCCTGGCAAGCGGCCCGGCAGGCGCTGCACCAGATCCAGGCCAATGCCTTCGTCGGCCCAGATGCGGCACATGGCGTCGCTGAAGCTGTCGTCGCCCAGCGCGGTGACGTAATCGACCTGCGCCTGCTCGCCCATGGCGCGGGACAGATAGACCGCCGTGTTGAGCGTGTCGCCGCCGAAGCTTTGTTGCAGGCTGCCGTCGGAGCGCTGCTGGAGTTCGATCATGCACTCGCCGATCAGGGCGATACGCGGGGTGTTGGGGCCCAGCGGGCTTAGGGTGTTCATGAGTACAGGGTCTCTGTTGAAAGCTGTGGCGTCTGGGCAGGCCTCATCGCTGGCAAGCCAGCTCCCACAGGGGCGGTGTTGAAATAGAACATTTGTACACAACACAAACCTTGTAGGGCTGGCTTGCCAACTTCCTCAAATCCAGTGTTGAAATACTAAATCTGTAAACAACACAAACCTTGTGGGAGCTGGCTTGCCAGCGATGGCCGCAACGCGGTCTGAACCTTAGAAACAGGTTTCCATGTTCTCGATCACCATCAGTTGCTCATCCACCAACAACCCCACTCGCCATTTATCAAACGTCAGGCACGGGTGCGAAGTGCCGAAGGACACGATGTCGCCCACCCGCAAATCAACACCCGGCGCCACGGTCATGAACGCATGCTGGTCCATCACCGCCGTTACCTTGCACGCGCCGACATCTTCGCCAACCGCCGGCAGCACACCGGCCTTGTAACGCAGCAACGGCACCGGTAGACCCGCGTCAAACGCCACGTCACGCTTACCGAGGGCGATCACTGCAAAACCCGGCTCCGGCATCGACTGCATGTGCGCCCAGACTTCCAGCGCCGGACGTAAACCTTCGTGCAAATCGCTGCGACGATCCAGCACGCAGCATTGCGCTTCTTTATAGATGCCATGGTCGTGCGCCACATAGCTGCCCGGGCGCAACACGCTGAGGAAACGTCCGGCGGCATTCTGCGTTTCGAACGATTCGGCGATCAGGTCATACCAGGCCGAACCCGATGCCGTAACGATTGGTTTGGCAATAGCGAACGCGCCGCTGTCCTGTAACTGCACCGCCAGCCGCACCAGCGAAGCAGCGAACTCGCGAATGCCGCTGACCGCGTGATCGCCGTGAATCACGCCTTCATAACCTTCGATCCCGGTCAGCGCCAGCGCCGGTTGGGCGTTGATGGCTTTGGCCAGTACGATGACTTCCTGCTCGCTGCGGCAACCGCAGCGGCCGCCAACCACGCCGTACTCGATCATCACATTGAGCCGCACACCACGCGAGGCGAAGTAGGCGCCCAGATCGGCGATGTTGTCCGGGTGATCGACCATGCAATAGAAGTCGAAGGTCGGATCAGCCAGCAAATCGGCGATCAACGACATGTTCGGCGTGCCGACCAGTTGGTTGGCCATCAGCACCCGACGCACACCGTGGGTGTAAGCGGCGCGGGTCTGGGTTGCGCTGGCGAGGGTGATGCCCCAGGCACCGGCATCGAGCTGACGCTGAAACAGCGCAGGCGTCATGCTGGTCTTGCCGTGTGGCGCCAGTTCGGCACCACTGTCGCTGACGAACTTCTGCATCCAGCGGATGTTGTGTTCCAGCGCCTCGCGGTGCAGCACCAGCGCCGGCAGGCTGACGTCACGCGCCAGATGCGCGCCGATGGCGGCGGCGCCTTTTTCCACAGCAGTATTGATGGCAGTCGTCATGGTCGAACTCCTCACAGTCGCGGTTGCAGGCAGCCGCGTTTATTCGTTGATTCGCCGGGCGAGGCTGTTGGCGCTCTCGATCAGAACCCGGCGATAGTCGTCGTAATTGGTTTTGGCGTCGGCGCGCGGGGCGACGATGCACAGC
Organism: Pseudomonas sp. McL0111; assembly: GCF_052567255.1. NCBI lineage: Bacteria > Pseudomonadati > Pseudomonadota > Gammaproteobacteria > Pseudomonadales > Pseudomonadaceae > Pseudomonas > Pseudomonas sp. McL0111. The sequence goes on from NZ_CP199585.1 coordinate 4,943,989, forward strand.
GTACAAATAGCCACACCGCTGGGGTCTTTGACCGGGGCGGCGAAGCAATGGGTAAAGGTGTCGGCAACGCTGTCGAACGAGAAGAAACCGTCGATCCCGGCCTGACGGATTTCCGCGAGAAAACGCTCCATCGGCAGGCGTTCGCCGCCCGGCAGAATGTAATCATCGGCGTCGATCAGGTCGCTGATCTGTTGATCGCTCAAGTGCGCGAGCAGCAAACGACCGGAAGCAGTCCATGGAATCGGCGCGTTTTCGCCAATGTCTGAGGAAATACGGAAATGCCGCTCCCCCTCTTTCATCAGCGCCACCGTGTATTTGCGACCGTTGAGCAGGCACATTTGCGCGGTTTCGCGGGTCTGGCTGACGATCTCCTGCAAAGCATGATCGGCTTCACGGCTAAGGTCGAAATGACGCAGATGCGCCCGACCGAGAAAGTACAGCTGGCGACCAAGATAGACGTGACCGTCCTTGCCCACCGGCTCCAGAATCCGTCGTTCCAGCAGGGACGCGACCAGTTCATAGACCGTGGATTTCGGGCTGCCGATGCCATTGGCAATGTCGTTCGGACGCAGCGGCTGGCCGATCTCCTTGAGGAAATCGAGAATATCGAACGCCCGGTCCAGACCGCGGGCCCGGCGTTTGATGGTGTCTTCGGTCATTTCAGTGGTTCCCATAAAAGTACCGGGAGTTTACCGAGAGTGCTGCGTCGACCGTTAGGCCGCCATCGCGGGCAAGCCACGCTCCCACAGGATCTGTGCACAGCCAAAGAATGCATGTACACCAACAATCCTGTGGGAGCGTGGCTTGCCCGCGATGGGCGCAACTCGGTTCAGGCCTTTTTCTTGTAAGCGATGCAGTCGATCTCAACCTTGCAATCGACCATCATGCTCGCCTGCACGCAGGCCCGGGCCGGTGCATGCTCAGGTTTGAAGTACTCGCCAAAGACCTTGTTGAAACTGGAGAAGTCCCGCGGATCATCCAGCCAAACCCCGGCACGCACCACGTCTTCCAGGCCATAACCCGCCTCTTCGAGAATCGCGATCAGGTTCTTCATGGTCTGGTGGGTCTGCTCGACGATGCCGCCAACAATGATCTCGCCATCCACCGCCGGCACCTGACCGGAAACGTGCAACCAGCCATCGGCTTCAACGGCGCGCGCGAATGGACGCGGCTGGCCGCCAGCGGCGGTGCTGCCGGTACCGTAACGAGTAATGCTCATGGGTGTTTCTCCTGATTACAAAAGTGAAAAGTCAGAACCGCGTGCTTTTGAGAAACTCTGCCAGCCGCGGTGATTGCGGGCGTTCGAACAGCTCCTTGGGAGGGCCCTGCTCTTCGATCCGCCCCTGATTCATGAAAACGATTTTGTCCGAGACCTCGAAGGCGAAACGCATTTCGTGGGTCACCAGCAGCATGGTCATGCCTTCGTCGGCCAGACCCTTGATCACGTTGAGCACTTCGCCAACCAATTCCGGATCGAGGGCTGAAGTGACTTCGTCGAACAGCATCAGGCTCGGGTTCATCGCAATCGCCCGGGCAATCGCCACGCGCTGTTGCTGACCGCCGGACAACTGACCGGGAAAGTGATTGCGCCGTTCCAGCAGGCCGACGCGCTCCAGCCATTTCTCCGCCAGCACCACGGCTTCGTCCTTGTGCATTTTCTTCACCTTGAGCAAGCCCAGGGTGACGTTCTGCAAAGCGCTCAGATGCGGGAACAGGTTGAATTGCTGGAACGCCATGCCAGTCATCGCGCGATGGCGGGCGATGGTTTTTTCCGCATGACGTACGCGCTTGCCGTTGACCTCGTCATAGCCAATAGACTCGCCGTCGAGCAGGATCTGCCCGCCCTGGAATTCTTCGAGCATGTTCACACAGCGCAGCAGCGTGGTTTTACCCGATCCGCTGGAGCCGATCAGCGTCACGACATTGCCGCGCTGCATGCTCAGATCCACGCCCTTGAGGACTTCGACCGCGCCGTATTGCTTGTGCAGGCCACGAATATCCAGCAGCGGCTGGCCGTTGTTAACGTTCGAAACTGGTGCTTGAGTCATGGCAGGGCCACCCGCTTTTCAATGTGCCGGCCGAGTAACTCGATGCCGTAGTTGATGACGAAGAACAGAAAACCGGCGAACAGATAAAACTCCAGCGTCATGAAGGTCCGGGCGATGATCTGTTGAGTGCTGAGGAGCAGTTCGGCCACGCCGATCACCGAGAGCAAGGTCGAAGCCTTGACGATTTCGGTGGACGAGTTGACCCACGTCGGCAGGATCTGCCGCAACGCCTGCGGCAGCAGCACATAGCCGAGGGACTGATAGAACGTCAGACCAATCGCCTTGCCCGCTTCCATCTGTCCGCGAGGCAAGGCTTGTAATGCTCCGCGCACGATCTCGGCGACATGCGAGCCGCAGAACAGCGTCAGGCCCAATGCACCGGCCTGAAACGCGCTGATCTGCCAACCCAGCGCCGGCGCCATATAAAAGCAGGCCAGCACCAGCACAAACACCGGCGTACCGCGAATCAGGTCAACGTATAAACGGAACGGTGCGCGCATCCAGAACTTGCCGTAAGTCAGCACCAGCCCGGTTACCACACCCAACATCGTGCCGAACAGAATCGCCAGCGCCGAGACCTGAACACTGGTCAGGAATCCTTGCCACAACACGTCCCGCGCTATCCACAATTCATGTAACCAACTGGGAGATTCGTACATCGCAGCCTCCTATCGGCGGATCGCCAGACGCTGCTCGAGGTAACGCAGCAGCATGGCAATGAGGTAACAGGCCGCAACATAGAGCGCCGTGGTGACCATCCAGGTTTCAATCACCCGGTAGCTCTCCACGTTGATCTTGCGCGCGTAATAGGTCAGCTCCGGCACCGCAATTGCGGCGGCCAGCGAGGTGTCCTTGAACAGCGAAATAAAGTTGTTCGACAGCGCTGGCAGAACGTTGCGCAGCATCACCGGCACCGTGACATAGGCTTTCACCTGCCACTCGCCGAGACCGATGGCCAGCCCGGCTTCGCGCTGCCCTTTGGGGATGCTCAACAAGCCACCGCGAAACACTTCGGTCAGGTACGCCCCGGCATACAGCGACAGCGTGATGATGAACGAGGGAATCTTGTCCAGACGGATTCCCAGGCTCGGCAACGCAAAGTAGATCAAAAGAATCAACACCAGAATCGGCGTGTTACGGATCACCGTCACATACACCGATGCCAGCACCCGCAAGACGCGATGCTTGGACAACAAGGCAAACGCCATCAGCAGGCCGATCACGCAGCCGATGGCGATCGACACCAGAGCCAGCTCAAGACCCAGACCGAGCCCCGCCAGCAAGGTGTCGAAATCGCGCCACACGGCGGCAAAGTTCAACTGATAGTTCATGGTCAGCAGTACCTTGAGCGGGGCGACTTGTATCGCCCCACTCTCACGGGATCATTTGAATTCGACTGGGAAACCGATCGCGGGCGATGGCAGGTCAACACCGAACCACTGCTTGAACGAGGCTTGATACGTCGGGAATTCAACACCGGTCATGGCTTCATGCAGTGCGGTGTTGACGAAGTTCAGCCAGTCCTGATCGCCGCGTTTGACGGCGCACGCGTAGGTCTGCGGGCTCCACGCATAGCTCGGGCTGCGATAGCGGCCAGGGTTTTGCACCATCAGGTATTTGACCGAGGACTGGTCAGTAGCAGCGGCATCGGCGCGACCGGAGTTCACCGCCTGATACATCAGATCAACGCTGTCGTACTGATCGACCTTGGCCTTGGGCAGCGCCTGATGCACCAGTTCTTCGGCGTACACGTTTTGCAGCACGGCCACCGTCACACTGTCGCCGGCCGCTTGCAGGTCTTCGATTTCCTTGTACTTGCTGTTGATCGGCAACAACAGGCCAACACCTTCACGGTAGTACGGCAGGGTAAACGCCACTTGCTGCGCACGGCTGGCGGTGACAGTGATGAACTGACAGCTCATGTCGACCTTGTCGGTCAGCAGATTGGGAATCCGCGCATCGGACGACTGCACGACAAACTCAACCTTGCTCGGATCGTTGAACAACCCTTTGGCCACCATCCTGGCGATGTCGATATCAAACCCCTGCAACTTGCCGTCCGCGCCCTGGAAATGCCAAGGAGCGTTGGTGCTGCCAGTGCCCACGATCAATTTGCCGCGAGCCAGAACACTGTCGAGCTTGCTGTCGGCGGCCTGCGCCATACCCATGACAGCGGACGAAGCCGCAAGAACAAAAACACACGCTTTGAACAAGGAAGGTCGGCGATGCATGGCAAGCACTCCAGGATGGTGTTTATTCCGCTATACCGGAACTCGGTTTGTTACTACGGAATAGACAGCAGAAAGTGTGCCACAGGTCTCAGTGACCGTCTCATATAAAAAAACGTGTTTTGAATCAGCGAGTTACAGTTTAGAGGTAACGGTGGTACGCAGACGCAGGAAAATCCAGCGCTACGATTAGCTACAAAGTTGGGCATTGGTGACACGTTTGGTGAGCACTCAGCACCCTTTCAGGGTTGTCGGGATCGGATTGGATTGAATCCGATTCCCGACAAGATCTTTTCTGTGAGAATCAGCTTCTTACTCTGCGCTTCAGTCGTTAAGGGTCAAGAAATCTGAACGAGCTTGATCTTGCGAAACTTCCCGCCGGCCTGGTGCCCATTCAGCCCCAATGAAAACCAATCCTTTTCATCATCTGCAACTTTAGTAACCTCGAACTCGATTGCGTTGTGTGAGTAATCACTCCCAGGCCAAATTTTTAGTTCTTGCCGGTAACCCGTCATCTCCAGAGCCAGATTTACATAGCTCTCGGAAGCCTCGCGAAAAAGAGATTCAAAGCTCAGACGGTACTTGCCGATTTCCAGTTTCACTGTTTGGCTCACCATGACACCCCACTCGACATGACAATAACCGTCACGGAACTCGGCCTTCGCTCTTGGATTGTGAATTGGCTTATAAATTTCCCAGTGCTTTTCGCCTTGAGAAAAATCACCATTGAGAATCAGATTTTCTGCACTCATGTTTGAAGGTCCTGTCTTTGAGTCGAACACCTCCATGCGTCATTGGGAATCAATGTGCTCAGGAAGCAGCCCATTCATTCAGCGCTCAAAAAAGTATTCGCACACCTGTCAGGTCTGACAGTAGACACGCTTTGGTTTCTGCTCTTAACTTTCGAATCGTTCTCGGATGGTCACTGAAAAGGAGATAACAGTGAGCACGATGACCTCTTCTTCCCTCTTGGCCCCGGTTTACCGCAAAGCCCTGAAAACCTGGCGCCCGGTGATCCTGTATTTCGCCAATGAGCACTGCCCTGCCTGCGAGTTCGCCGGGCCGGTATTTCGTCAGGTCGCCGAACCGTACCGGCATCGCGCCAATATCTACATGCTTAACACCCGTGAGTCGCCGCGCCATCCATTGGTCACCGGCACGCCGACCGTGCTGTTCTACAAGAACGGCAAACTGTTGAAAAAACTCAAAGGCATTGGCACCGAAGAGACACTGGCCAAAAACTTCGCCAACCACATCGGCAAGACCAAAGCACCGACCGACAAGCGTAAACCGCAGCATGATCTGGCCTGGCTCCGCCGCGCCTTGCGCACCCTCTGCACGATCCAGCGTGCACGCCGATGGAACTTTTCCTGAAAGTGCCGGCTAAGAGCCATCAACCGATGGCACTTTTGTTCCACATGATCGGTATCAATCAAGCGTCTTGCCGGATTGGACAAGCTCCCATCCGGCTGCTTTCATTTATTTCTCAGTAAGAGAACACACGCTGATGGCCACCTGGCCACCGCGCTGCCATGTCTCAGGAGGGGTCAATGTCTTTTAAAGTCATGATGGTTTTCGGTACTCGCCCGGAGGCCATAAAAATGGCCCCTTTGGCTCGGGTTCTGCGTCACTGGCCTGACATCCAACTGAACATCTGCTCTACCGGCCAGCATCGAGAGATGCTCACTCAGGTGCTCGACGCCTTTGAGCTGACAGTCGACGAAGACCTGCAAGTGATGACCCAGGGCCAGACCCTCAACGGTCTCTCGCAGAATTTGCTCGCCCAACTTGATCAAGCCTACGAACGGGTCAAGCCGGACATCGTGCTGGTCCACGGCGACACCACAACCAGCTTCATCGCCGCCCTCGCCGCGTTCAATCGGCAACTGCCCATCGGCCACGTCGAAGCGGGCTTACGTACCGGTAACCTGCGTGCGCCATGGCCGGAAGAAGCCAACCGGCGTTTGACCGGGGTGATTGCCGACCTGCATTTCCCGCCGACCTCGAAATCCGCCGCCAATCTGCTGCGCGAAGGTGTGCCCCAGGACAACATCGAAATCACCGGTAACACAGTGATCGATGCGCTGCTGTGGATGCGCGCGCACCAGGAGCAAATTAATTGGCACCCGGCCGCCGACTCGCCGCTGGCGGTACTCGACGACCAGCGCCGGATGGTCCTGGTCACCAGCCATCGACGGGAGAATCTCGGCGGCGGGTTCGACAATATATGTCAGGCGCTGGCTGAACTGGCCGAGCGCTACCCGGATGTGCAATTCGTTTATCCGGTGCATCTCAATCCACTGGTGCAGCAAGTGGTGTACGGCACGCTAGCCAACAAACCCAACATCTATCTGGTCGCCCCGCAGGACTACCCGAACTTCGTCTGGCTGATGGGCCGTGCGCATTTCATCCTGACCGACTCCGGCGGCGTGCAGGAAGAAGCCCCGGCCATCGGCAAACCGTTGTTGGTGCTGCGTGACGTAACGGAGCGGCCGTCAGTGCTGGAAAGCGGCACCATGCTGCTGGTCGGTACCGACAAGGCACGCATCGTCAAGGAAGCCAGCCAGTTACTGGATGACGCAGACACCTATAGCCGCATGAGTCGCATCCATTTCCCTTATGGCGACGGCCACGCCAGCGAGTTGATCGCCACCCGCCTCCACGCCTGGCTGAGCGCGCGCTCGGCGGGGAACGGGGTATGAGTCTGGGTTGGGTCGACTTTTTTACGTATGTGCTGTTTGGTCTTAAATATCTGGCAATCACCCTTGCCCTGTTGATGTTCATCCTCGGCCTGGATGACCTGTTCATCGATCTTGTTTATTGGGGCCGAAAACTGATCCGGCGCTGGCGGATCTACGAAAAATTCGAGCGCGCCGATGAAGAGCGCCTGTATGCGATCCCGGAAAAACCTCTGGCGATCATGGTGCCGGCCTGGAATGAAGTCGGCGTGGTCGGCGAAATGGCGCGCCTGGCCGCCTCGACCATCGATTACGAGAATTATCAGATTTTCGTCGGTACTTATCCCAACGACGCCGAGACTCAGTCGGACGTCGATGCGGTCTGCCAGCACTATCCCAACGTGCATAAAGTGGTGTGCGCCCGCCCCGGCCCGACCAGCAAGGCTGACTGCCTGAACAACATCATCGACGCGATCCTGCGTTTTGAAAGCGAAGCGAAAATCCAGTTTTCCGGGTTCATCCTGCATGACGCCGAAGACGTGATTTCGCCGATGGAACTGCGCCTCTACAACTACCTTTTGCCGAACAAGGACCTGATCCAGATCCCGGTTTACCCGTATGCACCTGAATGGAAAGGCTTTACCGCCGGCCACTATGTCGATGAGTTCGCCGAGAATCACGGCAAGGACGTCATCGTTCGCGAGGCCTTGACCGGTCAGGTGCCAAGCGCGGGTGTCGGCACCTGTTTCAGCCGCAAGGCCATCAGCGCCCTGCTCGAAGACGGTGACGGCATCGCTTTCGATGTGCAAAGTCTCACCGAAGACTACGACATCGGTTTCCGCCTCAAGCAAAAAGGCATGAAGTGTATTTTCGCCCGTTACTCGGTCACCGATCCGAAGCTGGCGCTGGAGCAACCCTGGGCGTTCGGCATGAACCGCGAGTTCTCCCAGGTGATCTGCGTTCGCGAGCATTTCCCTCGAGACCTGCAACACGCGATCCGGCAGAAATCGCGCTGGATCGTCGGCATCGTATTCCAGGGCACCAAAAACCTCGGCTGGAGCAGCAAAGGCCTGCTCAATTACTTCCTGTGGCGCGACCGTCGCGGCCTGATCGCTTACATGCTGAGTTTCCTGGTCAATCTGCTGTTCGTGGTGTTGATCGTGATGTGGCTGGTGACGGTGATTTCACCTGACTCATGGCGTTTTCAATCGATTCTGTCGGACAGCGCGCTGCTTTCGGTGCTGCTGTGGCTCAACGGTTTCATGTTACTTAACCGGCTATTCCAGCGCTGCTGGTTCGTCACCCGTTACTACGGACTGATCGAAGGCCTGCTGTCAGCGCCACGGATGATGTGGAGCAACTTCGTCAATTTCTTCGCCAACCTGCGCGCACTCAAACAGGTCATGGAAATGGGCGACTCGCGGCGCGTGGCGTGGGACAAGACCACTCACGAATTCCCGGCACTGACCAAGGCGCAACGCACTCCACTCGGCCATCGTCTGGTGGAAAAAGGCCTGCTCACCGAAGAACAACTGGAAGCCGCGATTACCAGCCCGGTACGTCGCCGCCTCGGTCGCGAATTGTTGCTGCGTGAGTACATCGACAGCACCCAGCTTGTGCAGACGTTGGCCGAACAGCTTGATCTGGAATGGGCCCCGCTCAACCCATTCAAACTCGATAAACGTCTGATCGAGGCGGTTCCGCGCCGCGTCGCCTCGCACTACGGCGTGCTGCCGGTCGCCGAAGAAGGCGACACGCTGGTGCTGGCCGCCGAAGGTCCGGTCAGTCAGGTCTCGCTGGGCGCCATCAGCCGTCAATTGAAGCGCCCGGTGCGATGCCGTCTGGCGCCGCAGGGCCGTGTGACATTGGGGATTCGTTACTGGTACGCCAGCCCCCGCCAAAGTGAGGAAGTGCGTTATATGCTGCAAGTGCTTGAGCGACATCAGGACGATGAAGCCCTGATGGAGCGCGTTGGTCGCCATCAAGTGCTGCTCGGCAATCTGCTGCAAGTACGCGGCATGGTGCCGCCGACCTTGTTCAATCAGGCATTGATCGACTTCGATGCCGAGCAGATGTCTCTCGGCGAGCACCTGATATCCCGGGGCATGATCACTCAAGAAGTGCTCGAACAAGCGCTCGCCGATCAGGCCAGCGAGCAACAAGCCGCCTACCGCATCGTTCGGGAGGTTGCCGCATGAAAATCGCCCACCGTAAAACCCTGTTGACCAGCAGCCTGCTGCTCGCGATGAGTGTGGCGCACCCGATACAGGCCGCACCGTTGAGCGACTTCGAACAGTTCCGTAGCTATCCATATATGGATCGCAGCTACCGTGAGGCCAAGAAAGGCAACTGGAAAGAAGTCGAACGCCTGGTGCGTCACTTGCTGGAAAAAGTCCCGAAAAACGATGAGGCCCGCGCATTGCTGGTGCAATCGCTGGCCAAGCAACGCCGCTACAAGGACGCTGTGCAAGCACTGCCCGACGACAGCGAAGCACTGCTCGATCTGCGCCTGACCTGGATCGAGCAAGACCCGCCAAGCAGCACGCAAGTCGAACAGTGGATGGCCACCAGCAACCTGAATGATCGCATCCAACTGTGGCAGGCCTACAGCCTGAGCCTGGCCAAATTCGGTGGTGCAGCCAAGGCCCACGACTGGCTCGCACAGTTGTCGCCCAAGGGCGACGACAACATCCTGCGTCTGGCCCGTGCCAACTGGTCGGAACAACTGCGCGACTGGAGCGGCACCATCGATCAACTGGCGCCACTTGCCGCACGCAAACAACTGGATGCCGAAGGCTGGCAACGGTTGGCCAATGCCTACGTGCAGCGTCTCGACGAGAAACCGTTGCAGCAATTGTTGCTACAGGCACCAAGCCCCGAAGCAGCGCGCAAAACCCGATTGGCTATGGTCGACCGCGCCATCGCCATGGGTCACGATCAACAGGCGCAACGCTGGCTGCAATCGTTGCCGGCCGCCGATCTGGCCGATCCCGCGCAACGTCAGCGTCTGTGGGAACTGGCGCGGCAGACGGAAGATGCAGCAACCGTGCAGCGTCTTAGCAGCGACTTGCAGCGGCCGTGCCTGGAGACCGTCGAATGGCTGTCGCGACATGATCCGGAAGCCGCCGCTGCGCAGTTCCGCAGTTGCCAGCCGAATGACGATCCGCAAACCTGGCTGGTGCTCGCCCAGCGCCTGCAAGCCACAGAGCTACTGCAATCGACTCGCCTGCCTGAGCCGTGGGACAGTCGCCGCCGTCAGCAACTGCTCGATGTCTGGCAGGAACAGGGTCAAAGCGACAAAGTCATGGCCTGGCTCGCCAGTCAGCCGCAAACCGCCGATGTGATCAAGCGCCGCGCCGAACTGGTGCAAAGCCTCGGTCGCAACAACGAAGCTGCTGAACTGTGGGAGCGTCATTATCGGCAGACCGGTAACCTCGCTTCACTGAATCAGGCGAGCTATCTGGCACTCAATGCTGGCCGTCGTGACCACGCGCAACAATTGCTGGAAGACGCCTACGATCGTCACGGTTCACGTTTGCCGGCCACTGCGCTGCAACGTCTGGCCGGGCTGTACGCTTCGTCAAACAGCACAACCCCCGCGCAACAGCAGCGCATGGCCGCCCTGCTCGGCCATGTCGACGGCGCTACCCGAGGGCAATTGCTCGCCCAACTGGCCGAAACCGGTCAGTGCGATGCAGTACAGCAAGCCATCGGCAACCATCCGCAAGCTGCCGGGGATTATCGAGCCCTCGGACGCTGTGCAATGCCTGATCGGCCCGGTGAAGCCGTGGTCTATTACCAGCAAGCGGAAAAACTCGGTGACCGTGGCAGCCGTTTACCACTGGCCTACGCCCTTGAGGCGGCGGGTGATTCCGCTGGCGCACTGGCGATCTGGCGCAGCATCCCCGCCGCTGACCTCAGCGAAAATGCTCGACTGACCGCCAGTCGCAGCGCACTTAACGCCGGTGACAGTCAGAGCGCAGAACGTTACTGGCAGCAAAGCACGACGCGCAGTGCCAACGAATGGGCGCTCGGCGCGGCGATTGCCGACGCCCGTGGCGATCATGTTAAGGCTCTTGAACGGCAACGTCAGGCGCTGCAAAAAGCTCCGGATGCCGGGCACTTCTATGCGGCATCGGTCACGGCGCAAAAGGCTGGGGATCTGCCGCAAAGCACCGCATGGCTGGCCGAAGCCGTACGCCGCGACCCGAACAATCCGCGTTATCGGGCCGATTACGGCATGCGCCTGTCCGGTGCCAAGGATCGTAAGGAGCGCGCCACCGCCATCCCGTATCTGCAACAGGCCACCCGTGATTTCCCTGAGGATTATCGCCTCGGTGAGACCCTCGCCTGGCGTTATGACGAAGTTGAAGACAGTGCCTCGGCGCGCAAGGAACTGCGCCGCGTGATCGATCTGGAACAGAATCCGGTGGCTGCCGATGATGAAGACGGCAGCATGGAAGCCCGGCGTTACCGTCAGCGGCGCGCCCATGAAGCGCTTTCGCGGCGTGACAACTTCACGATTGCCAGCACCTGGTCGCCGGCCGGGGTGTCGACCAACGACTTCTTGCGCCCGGATGAATCCAACGGATCTCGCCGCAGTGCAAATTCGCAGAACGTGCAAATGGCCATGTGGGATCACGCCCTGGGTGAAGAACCCAGCCGCGCCGGCAGTACGCTCTCGGTTTATGGCCGGGTGCTGCTCGGTGGTCAGGGCCGCTCCACCTATGCGGAGTCACTCGCCACTGGCGTGGGCCTGCGCTACAAACCGTGGGGCACGACCAATATCAATTTCTATGCGGAGATCTACAAACAAAGCCAGTTCGATGATCAGGACAATCATGGTTTGAGCCTCGGTGAACTGATCAATCCAAGCAAGTTGTGGGATCAACTCGACGACCATCGCAAGGACGGCCACACCACCACCGATTACTTGCTGCGCTCTACTGCCTCGTTCCTCGACCAAGGCAAATACCGCAACGACTGGCGAGTTGATGAAAGCGACTGGGACGAACGTTTCCTCTACCTCGATGCCGCATGGTGGACCAAGGCAGGCGATCACCAGTGGCTGTCACGCTTCCAGCAAGGTCACACCTGGAAACTGCCGTTCAATGGCGCACAGACCCTGATGCCTTATGGATTCCTTGAGTTTGCCAGTCAGGACCCGAGCAACGACTGGCGCCAGGATCTACGCACCGGTGTCGGTCTGCGCTGGCAGTGGTGGTACGACGATGACCGCTACAACGCCTACCGCTCGAAGCTGACGGTGCGCACCGAATATCAACAGTCGCTGGGCGGCAATCTGTATGAAGGCGGCAATGGTGTGCTGCTGGGCGTGGAGTGGAATTTCTGATGGCTCGATGGATGTTGTTCTTCTGCCTGATGCTCGACGCGGTGGTTGCGCGAGCCGATGAGCGAGTGTTCTATCAGCCGCTGAATGTCGATGCCGGCCTGAGTCAGGCGCAATGGCAAAAGATCTGGCAGGACACGGCGAAACAAGGCACGCGAACCGTGATCGTGCAATGGACCGCGTACGGTGATTCGGACTTCGGCGGCGCCACTGGCTGGCTCGCCAACAGCCTGAAACTCGCTCAACAGCAGAGATTGCAGCTGGTACTGGGTTTGGCGATGGACCCGGCCTACTACCAACGCATCGACGAACTGGACAGCGCGGGGCTCGCCGGTTATTGGCAGGCTCAGCTTGGTCAGTCACTGGCACAACAACAGAAATTGCGCAAAGGCTGGAAGCTGCCGGTCACTGGCTGGTATCTGCCACTGGAGCTGGATGACTACCACTTTCTGGCGGTGGATCGCCGGGTCACCCTGCAACGACAGTTGAAGGATTTCGCCGGAAAACTTGATGCGCCGCTGCACATCAGTGCATTCAGCGCCGGTAAGCTCGCGCCGACAGTCAACGCCAAGTGGCTTGCAGATATGAGTCAGGTCGGTATGCAAGTCTGGTGGCAGGACGGTGCCGGTACTGGTCGCTTGGCGCCGCTGGTGCGTAACGGTTATGCCAGTGCTCTGCCCTGTTCCGTGGGCATCGTGCGTGAGGCGTTCCGTCAGGTCAGCCGCGATGGCCAGGCGTTTCGCGCTGAACCGGCAGCTCCCGACGCAGCCTCGACCGGCTGTCATCAGAGCGCGGTATTTTCCTTGCGCTACCGGCCATGGGGCCGTGTGATTCTCGACAACCAACTCAAGCATCAGAGCAGCGATGTTCAAACCCATTGAAGACAAAGTCCTGAAAAAGCCGCTCCCGCCGAATTGAGGAAAGAGTTCATCCAGCATGAATTCGAGCGGCTGCACCCGTTTTGCCTGTTGATCTACATTACAAGCATCAGCGTCTGGGTGGTGTTCGACCTGATTGTCAGTTTCGTTGCCGGCCAGGGCTACACCTGGCTGTCGATGCTGTTTTGCGATTTATCTGGCCAGCGTGCGCCGCGAGGATCTCGAGGTGCTGGCTGGGGAGTTGAGCCGGTAGTCCGTGAACAGCAGACCCTGTATCCGGTGACCATCAGTATCGGTCTGGCCCGGGTTGAGGACGCGGACATCCTGAATCAGGCACTGATCAAGGCCGATGAAGCGTTATATGAGTCAAAGCATAGCGGGAAAGACAGACTTACCTTTCACTGATGACTCCTGGGAAGTCCAACTAGACGCCATCGCCAGCAGGCTGGCTCCCACAGGAGTTGCGTATCACACAAATCAAATGTGGGAGCTAGCCTGCTAGCGATGCGGCCGCCAAAGTCGATGAAAATCCCGGGGATTTACCCAGGCTCACGCACCAGCAACACCCGCGTCACCCGCCGCTCCTCTACCGTCACCACCGTCATCTGCCAGCCCTCGTACTCCAGACGATCACCCACCACAGGCAATCGATCCAGCAGGCTCATCACCAGCCCGGCCAGGGTTTGGTAGTCCTCGGTCGGCTGCGCACCAAACCCGGTGCGCTCACGAACGCGCATCAGATTCAGTGCACCGTTGACGATAAAACCACCCTGCTCCTCAACCACATCAGGGCCTTCGATTTCACTGGCGTCCGGTAGCTCGCCGGCAATCGACTCAAGAATGTCGGTCATGGTCAGCACGCCGACAAAGTCGCCGAATTCGTTGACCACAAACGCAATGTGGGTCGACGCCTGACGCATCTGCTCCAGCGCGTTGAGGATCGAATAGCTGTCGAGCAGATTGATCGTCTTGCGCGCCAGATGCTCCAGGTTCGGTTCTTCGCCAGCCAGGTAAACCTTGAGCAACTCCTTCTTGTGGACGAAGCCCAGCGGTTCATCCACCACACCGTGACGAATCAACGGCAAGCGCGAGTAGGACGAATGCATCAGGCGTGTGCGAATGGTTTCGGCGTCGTCGGCCAGATCAATCGTGTCGACATCGGCACGCACGGTCATCAGGGCACGGATCGGCCGCTCGGCCAGTTGCAGCACGCCACTGATCATCACTCGTTCACGACGGTCGAACAGCTCTGTGCTCGGTGCTTCGCCATTATCGAGCAGGTCGGAAATCTCCTCGCCAACCTCCTCCTCCTGCAGTTTGCGGCCACCCAGCAAACGCAACACCGCATGCGCCGTACGCTCACGCATCGGTTTCAAACCCTGCATCGAACGCTTGCGACGGGCCCGGGCGATCTGGTTGAACACCTCGATCAGGATCGAGAAACCGATGGCCGCGTACAGATAGCCTTTCGGAATGTGGAAACCCAGGCCTTCAGCGGTCAGCGCGAAGCCAATCATCATCAGGAAGCCCAGACACAGCATGATCACTGTCGGGTGCGCATTGACGAAACGGGTCAACGGCTTGCTCGCAACGATCATCAGGCCAATGGAAATGATCACGGCGATCATCATCACCGCCAGTTCATCAACCATACCCACAGCGGTAATTACTGCGTCGAGCGAGAACACCGCGTCCAGTACCACGATTTGCGCGACGATTGGCCAGAACAGCGCATAAGCGGTGTTGGTCGAGCGTTCACCGACATGGCCTTCGAGCCTTTCGTGCAGTTCCATGGTTGCCTTGAACAACAGGAACACACCACCGAACAACATGATCAGGTCGCGACCGGAGAAGCTCTTGTCGAACACTTCAAACAGCGGCTGCGTGAGAGTAACCAGCCAGGAAATACTCGCCAGCAGGCCCAGACGCATGATCAGCGCCAGCGACAGGCCGATGATTCGTGCCCGGTCACGCTGATGCGGCGGCAGTTTGTCCGCGAGAATCGCGATGAACACCAGGTTGTCGATACCCAGCACCAGCTCAAGCACGATCAGGGTCAACAGGCCAAGCCAGGCCGTGGGGTCAGCTATCCATTCCATAAAATGTCTTGATCTCTAATCAGTGAATTCAGGCTGCCAGACACGGCAAAACACAACGCGAAAGCTCTGGGGCTGCGTTGAGTACGATAGTCGGAAGTCGAAAGACTGGATGTTGCGAGTGCGTCAAGACCGCGCCGTGGCGCGAGGGAGTCAGATAACCGGGAGGCTCCGAGAGGGTGTTCATGCAAATCCTGAATCAAAATTGGCCTTGGAGAGTACAGGCTGTAGTGCCTGAATCCCCAGCGCGAAATCATTTCAAAATCTGTATGAACTACACCTCGCTCGTCCTTATCGTTGGCAAGCCAGCCCTCAAAGATCGCGTTTCCCCATCACTCGCTCCGCATTCGCGCCACAACCCATACCCTCCGGCCGGGTGCGAATGTCGTCGATCACGCCGAGAAGTCGCGCCTTGTTTTGCGCAAGTTGCAACTGCATCGCTTCGATCTGCTCGACTTTGCGCGTCAGACCGGCAATCAGTTCGTCTTCCTTGAACTCACCGGTCGCCGCGTCAGGCAGTAATACCTTGAGTTCCTCAAGGCTGAACCCGGCCTGCTGCGCCAGCCGAATGATATTCAACGATTGCAGGACTTGCGGCGGATAACGCCGATAACCGTTGCCACCACGCTCGACCTTGGGGATCAGCCCTTGCGCCTCATAGAAACGAATGCGCGAAGCACTCAAGCCGCTCATTTGCGCCAATTCACCGATCTTCATTGCGGCCTCGTTCTCTACGCTTGACATTAAAGTTAACTTTAAGCTTAGCCTCACTGCATTACCGACGAGGAGTCAAGCATGTCACCCTTCCAAACCCTGCAACTGCCCAACGGCCAGACCATCGGCAATCGCATCGCCAAAGCCGCCATGGAAGAAAACCTCGCCGACATAGCACAGGCACCCGGCGCCGCGCTGTATCGCTTGTATCAAGCCTGGGCCGAGGGTGGCGCGGGATTGTTGCTGACCGGCAACGTGATGATTGACCGCCGGGCCATGACCGGCCCGGGTGGCGTAGTGCTGGAGGACGAACGTCATCTGCAACGCTTTCGGCAATGGGCAACCATTGGCCGCGCCGGCGGTGCGCAATTCTGGATGCAACTCAATCATCCCGGACGCCAGACCCAGGCCAATCTGGGCCAACAAGCCTGGGCACCTTCCGCGGTGGCAATGGATTTGGGATCGTTCTCGAAGATGTTCGCCGAACCCAAACCCATGACCGAAAACGACATCGAAGAAGTCATTCAGCGCTTTGCCACCAGCGCCGTACTCGCGGAAAAGGCCGGTTTCACTGGCGTGCAGATTCATGCGGCGCACGGCTATCTGCTCAGCCAGTTTCTCTCGCCACTGACCAATCGCCGCACAGACCAATGGGGCGGCTCGCTGGAAAATCGCGCACGCCTGTTGCTGTCTGTCATCGAGGCCGTTCGCCAGGCTGTTTCGCCAGACTTCTGCGTGGCGGTCAAACTCAACTCGGCGGATTTTCAGCGTGGTGGCTTCGACACCGATGATGCGCGGCAGGTGATCGAATGGCTCAATGAGCAAGCCATCGACTTGCTCGAACTCTCGGGTGGCAGCTACGAAGCGCCGGCCATGCAAGGTGAAGCCCGCGACGGCCGGACACTCGCGCGTGAGGCATACTTTCTGGACATGGCCAGCGAACTGGCAGGCGTGGCGCGCATGCCGGTCATGGTGACTGGCGGCATCAGGCGCCGCGCGGTCGTCGAGCAAGTGCTGGATAGCGGCGTCGCCATGGCCGGTATCGCTACAGCACTGGCCGTTGAACCGGGGCTGGTTAAACAGTGGCGTGAAGGCACTGACAGCCACCCGCAGTTGCCGCCGATTCGCTGGAAACGCAAACCGCTGGCGGCACTGGCGAGCATGGCCGTGGTGCGCTTTCAGATCCAGCGGCTCAGTCGCGGCCGCAAACCGCATCCCAAGGTCTCGGCAGTCTGGGCGTTGATTCTCGATCAGTTGTACATAGGTCGACGGACTCGGCAGTATCGGCGGGCGATGGACGCATAACGAATCGCGCGCTTAACGTCCGGCGAAGCGCAATCGCGCCACCTGTCGCAGATCACCTTCCACGTAATAGTCGTTGGTCCACGTATCATCCACCGCCAACGGCTGCACCTGTTTCAATGCCAGCTTCTTCGCGAAATAGCGAAACCGGTAATGCTCGTAGAACCGCAGTAATTCCAGGCCATAACGATCCGCCAGATCAGTATCACCACGGATAATCAGGTAGTTTTCGTCATTGCCGTTACTGGCCGAGGCGCTGAGATTATGGCTGCCGCTGATGATGGTTGGCGCATCGCTGGTGAAGTCGGTGACCACCGCTTTGGTGTGTACCAGCAGGTTGCCCTTCTGGCCCTTCATGTTTTCCTTGAGCCAGCCTTCCAGCCCGGTGTTGAGCAATGCCGTGGCGGCAAATTCGGCAGTACGGTCGGCGTGGAATCCGGTGATGCGGCTGGCGGTATTTTGCAGGCCGAAACGCAAAATGTCGTCGTGAGGTTCGCCGAGCAAAGCGTTGAGGATCGCGTCGGGCAAGGTGAACGCGGTGACGAACAGCACATCCTTTTTCGCTGCCTGGATGATCTTGACGAACTCGCGCAGATCAGCACCGCCAGTGCGTGGCGAGAATCCGGCGAACAGTGGCTGCGTCGGGTCCATCGGATTGTGTTCGGTGATCCAGGTACGGGTTGCGCCGACATCAGCCGGAGTCGCCCAGACTTCTTCGAACGCTTGCAGATAACGTGCGCCAATCGCCGCGTCGTCGAGTACATGCACCACGTTGGCCTGGCGATAGACGCCATTGGCGGTGAAATTGGTGCTGCCACACAACACCGCTTGCGGTTGGCGCTGACCATCGGCGGCGAGGCGGCTGAGGACGATGTATTTGTTGTGGAAGATGTTGTGCGTGACGCGCGCGCATTTGTTCGCCGCCGGAATTTTCGCCAGATTCGTTTCGTTGAGCGTGGTGTCCTCGTCATCCGGGCGCGCGTGATAAATCACGCGCACCTGCACGCCACGGGCGAATGCCGCGTTGACCGCGTCGACAATCGCTTGCAACTGGTACTCGTAGATCGCGATATCGAGCGACCATTGACTGTCCGTTGCGCGCGCGATGAAACCCAACAAACGCTCCAGCAAACCGTTTTCCAGCCATAAGCGTGCCGCATCCGGCCACGCTTCTATAGGCATGTTTTTGTTGGCGCTGATCTGCGCATCGAGATCGGGAAACTTGCGCTGGAACGCCTGACTGGCAGCCACCGCGCGGTTGAATATCACGCTCTGATTGGCCGGGTGTCCATCGTCGGAAGTGATGCTCAGCGCCAGCGATTCGCCTAAAACCGGCGCATCGGCAGTGCCATACGCCAGATGCACGCGATAGTGCATGGTCGTCCCGGGATTGACCGCGTAATCGGCCCAGCGAAATTTTTGCAACGGTGCTTTGTCGCTCGGTGTGGCGTGGTATTGGGGGAACGTATGGGTTTTGCCGGGAAAAGTCAGGCTGTTGAACAGGAACAACCAGGGTTTGTCGCCCTGCTGCTTTTCAATCGCAAACCCGAGCAAGCCTTTGCGCCGGGGCTCGGCCAGGTCCATGGCCAGCAGCACACCGTTGGTGCCGGCGTAGGCCTTGACCCGAAAATCGTCCTGAGGGTTCGCGACCAGTACGCGCATGGGTTCACTCCTTGTGAATGGCTGCGCTGGAGCATAGAGCGTCGATGCTGAATTACCAGATCATTCCGAAACAGAGTCGACGCCATCGCGAGCAGGCTCACTCCTACAGGGGAACGCATTTCAAATGTGGGAGCGAGCTTGCTCGCGAAGAGGCCCTTTCAGGCGCCGAAGATATCAGAGGTCATCGATATGCCGATAATCCGCTTCCAGCGCCTTCGCCAACTGCTTCGCCCGCCCCAACCGAATCGGCCCGCGCTCGATGTCGATCAACAGCCCCGGACACTCCAGCGCCGTCAGGCCCGACCATTCCTTCAAGCGCCCGTCCGTGATCACCAGCAAACGCTGCTGCTCCGCCGCAAACCGCTTGCGCCGTAGCGTCAACCATTGCTGCGCCTGATCCAGCGCCGACAGCAACGGCGTGCCGCCACCCGCGCCCAGATTCTCCAGCCAGACACACAATCCGCTGGACGCCTTCAAACCTTGCACCTGCCATTTCGGCGTGGCACCGCTGGCGGTCAATAACGCCAACCGCGCACGCTGCCGATAGGCATCATCGAACAATTGCGCGAGCAACCCCTTGGCATCGCTCAGCGCTTGATGACGGCGAGTGGATGCCGACGCATCGACAATCACCAGCCACAATTGATGAGCCGAACGGGTGCGCAACTGAAAGCGCAGATCGGCTCGTGTCTGCGGACGTCCGTTGAGCAGCGTTTCCGGCCAGTTCACCGCCCCGCTGCGTGCAGCATGACGCTTGCCCTGGCGGCCGTCATCGAGTTTTCCGGCACGGGGTCTGGCATTCGCCCCCACGTCGGATCGGGGGCGAATGCCTAAGGCTTTTTTGGCCAGCTCGGCACTTCGCGGCGGGCGCCGGTGGCCAACGCAGGCGCGGGCATTTCACCCCACTGGCCCTGGCCGTCGCTTGGATTGCTTTGACTGTTTGGCGAGGATTGCGCAGGTGATTGCGGTGCGGACGGTGATTGCTCGCGACGACGATGACGCAGAGCGAATTCGGCAACCGCGTCGATATCCTGCTCGGCAATTGCCTGAGCCCCACGCCAGGCCGCATGCGCGCGGGCCGCTCGCAGCCACACCAGATCGGCACGCAAGCCATCGACGCCGGCAGCGAAACAACGCTCGGTGATTTGCGCCAGCGCGGCATCGTCGAGAGGAATATTGTTCAGGGTTTTTCGCGCATTCTCGCAACGTTCACGCAAGGCTTGTTGCTCGGTTTCCCACTGCGCGCAGAAAGCCTGCTGGTCGCTGTCGAAATCCAGACGACGGCGAATGATCTGCCCACGCTCGCTCGGTACGGTATGGCCACCGAGGGCGACGTTGAGGCCGAAACGGTCGAGCAATTGCGGGCGCAACTCGCCCTCTTCCGGGTTCATGGTGCCGATCAGGACAAACTTCGCCGAATGCCGATGGGAAATACCGTCGCGCTCGATCAGGTTGGTACCGCTGGCCGCGACATCGAGCAGCAGATCCACCAGATGATCGGGCAGCAGATTCACTTCATCAACGTACAACACGCCGCCGTCAGCCTTGGCCAGAACCCCGGGGGAAAACTGCGCGCGTCCCTCGCTCAGGGCGGCGTCGAGATCGAGGGTGCCGACCAGACGTTCCTCGGTGGCGCCCAGTGGCAAGGTGACGAATTGGCCGCTGGCAAGCAGATCCGCGAGGCCGCGAGCCAGCGTGGACTTGGCCATGCCGCGTGGGCCTTCGATCAGCACGCCGCCGATTTTTGGATCGATGGCGGTGAGGTACAGCGCGAGTTTCAGATCATCGGCGCCGACCACGGCGGACAGCGGAAAGTGCGGGGTGTCGTTCATTTTCGGTACTCGGTCATGGTCGGTGAAAGGCGTTCAACTGTAGGAGTGAGCCTGCTCGCGATAGCGTTTCATCAGTCACATTTCTATTAACTGAACCGACGTTATCGCGAGCAGGCTCGCTCCCACAGGGGCTGCGGTGTGTCAGCCATCTTCTTCTATATCCAGCAGCAGGTTTTCCAGTGCCTCTTTATACAGCCCCGGTTCCTGCCACATCCCGCGTTGCTGAGCTTCAAGCATCCGTTCGGTCATATCGCGCAGCGCATGCGGATTATGCTCACGGACAAAATCCCGGGTCGCCGGATCGAGCAAATATGCATCCGCCAGCAAGGCGTACTGGTGATCGTCGATCAACTGCGTGGTGGCGTCGAAGGCAAACAGGTTATCGACTGTCGCCGCCAGTTCAAACGCCCCTTTGTAGCCGTGACGTTTGACCCCGTCGATCCACTTGGGATTGGCTGCTCGCGAGCGAATCACCCGGTTCAGCTCTTCCTTCAGGGTACGGATTTTCGGCAGATCCGGTTGGCTGTGATCGCCGTGATAACTGGCCGCTGCTTCGCCGCGCAAGGTTTCCACCGCCGCCAGCATGCCGCCCTGAAACTGGTAATAGTCGTTGGAGTCGAGCAAGTCATGCTCGCGGTTGTCCTGATTCTGCAGTACGGCTTGTACCTGGCTCAGACGCTGGACGAATTGTTCCCGGGCGGCAGTGCCTTCATCCGAGCCGCCGTAAGCGTAGGCGCCCCAGTTCAGATACACCTCGGCCAGATCCTCGCGGCTTTGCCACAAACGACCGTCGATGGCGCCCTGTACGCCTGCGCCATAGGCACCAGGCTTGGCGCCGAAGATCCGCCAACCGGCCTGACGCCGTGCAGTCTCTTCGTCCAGACCCGATACCAGCAATGCTTCCCGCTCGGCGCGCACCTTGGCGGCCAGTGGGTTGAGATCGTCAGGTTCATCCAGCGCCGCCACCGCTTGCACCGCTGCGTCGAACAGGCGGATCAGATTGGCGAAGGCGTCGCGGAAGAATCCCGAGACCCGCAACGTGACATCGACCCGTGGCCGATCGAGCAAGCTCAGCGGCAGGATTTCGAAGTCATCGACGCGCTGACTGCCGGTGGCCCACACCGGGCGCACGCCCATCAACGCCATGGCCTGTGCGATGTCATCGCCGCCGGTGCGCATGGTCGCCGTGCCCCAGACCGACAGGCCGAGCTGGCGCAAGTGGTCGCCGTGATCCTGCAAATGCCGTTCGAGAATCAGCGTGGCGGACTGGAAACCGATGCGCCACGCGGTGGTGGTCGGCAGGTTGCGCACGTCCACCGAGTAGAAATTACGTCCGGTCGGCAGCACGTCGAGACGACCGCGACTCGGCGCGCCGCTTGGCCCGGCGGGGACGAAACGACCGCTGAGGGCGTCGAGCAGGCCGCGCATTTCTGCCGGGCCGCAAGCGTCGAGGCGTGGGGCGACGACTTCACGCAGATGGGTAATGATGGCGTCCACCTCCGGCGAACACATTTCCTGTGGGAGCGAGCTTGCTCGCGAAGGCAGAGTGTCAGACGAAGAAGTACTGGCTGACACTCCGCTTTCGCGAGCAAGCTCGCTCCCACAGGGATCGCAGTGATCGGTGTTATGGAGTGTTTGGGAGATCAACTCTGCGGCGAACAGTTCGAGGCGTTCGCGGGTATCACCGGCTGTGCGCCAGACTTCATCGCTGACCCGTTGCAGTTCTTCAGGGCGCGGTCCGATCCACGGCTCGGCCAACGCACAATCCAGCGGATCGAAACCCAGCTCAAACGCCTTGGCCAGCGCCCGCAGCAGACTCGATTGCGCGCCCTTGCCGTCGCCCCGCGGAATCCGCAGCAAGGCCAGCAAGGTATCGATGCGCAAACGCCCGGTCGGCGACTCGCCAAAAATATGCAGACCATCGCGAATCTGCGATTCCTTCAGATCACACAGATAAGTGTCGAGACGCGGTAGCCAGATCGCTGCATCGGCGTCGCTGTCGAGCGCTGCGTCGAGTTGCAGTTCGCGGTCAATCTGCGTGTCGCGCACCAACTGCAGAATGTCGCGCTGCAACTCGCGAGCACGACGTGGATCGAGCAATTGCGCTTCGTAATATTCGTCAGCCAACAGCTCCAGATTACGCAGCGGGCCGTAGGTTTCAGCGCGGGTCAGCGGCGGCATCAAGTGATCGATGATCACCGCCTGGGTGCGGCGCTTGGCCTGGGCGCCCTCGCCCGGGTCGTTGACGATAAACGGATAGATGTTCGGCAGAGGCCCGAGCAGTGCATCCGGCCAGCAGTTTTCCGAAAGTCCGACGCCCTTGCCCGGCAGCCATTCAAGGTTGCCGTGCTTGCCGACGTGAATCACGCCATGAGCGCCGTAGGTCTGGCGCAACCAGAAGTAAAACGCCAGATAAGCGTGCGGCGGCACCAGATCCGGATCGTGGTAAACCGCACTCGGATCAACCTGATAACCACGGGCCGGCTGGATACCAACGAAGGTCAGGCCGAAACGCAAGCCGGCGATCATCATTCGCCCGTCGCGACACATCGGATCGTTTTGCGGTGTGCCCCAGCGCTCCAGCACGGCGGCGCGGTTGGCTTCGGGCAAGGCCTCGAACATTTTCAGGTAGTCATCCATGCCAAGACTTTGCTGGCAGGGACGCTGATCAAGGGTGTCGAGGTCATTGCTGACCCCGCCGAGCAGTTGCTGAATCAGTTCGGTGCCGCTGGCAGGCAGCTCAGCCGCCAGCGGATAACCTTCCGCCTGCATCGCCCGCAGGATATTCAGTGCTGCCGCAGGGGTATCGAGGCCGACGCCGTTACCGATTCGACCATCGCGGGTCGGGTAGTTGGCAAGAATCAGCGCGATGCGCTTTTCGCCATTCGGCACCCGCGCCAGATCGATCCAGCGTCGCGCCAAATCAGCGACAAAGTCCATGCGTTCAGGTGCGGCGCGGTAACAGACGACATCGGACTGGCTGCGCTCACTGCGCCAGGCCAGATCCTTGAAGCTGATCGGACGGCTGATGATGCGCCCGTCGAGTTCCGGCAGCGCAATGTGCATCGCCAGATCCCGTGGACCGAGCCCTTGCTCACTTGCGCGCCAGCCGGGCTCGTTGTCCTGGGCGCAGATCGCCTGAATCACTGGAATGTTGCGGCGAAACGGCCGCAGATGCGGCGCTTCAGGGCTGGACTGGGCGAAACCGGTGGTATTCAGAATCACCCCGACTTCGACCTCATCCAGCCAATCCTCGACCACCGTCAGGCAGCCGGGCTCTTTCAGACTGGCCACGGCAATCGGCAAGGGGTTAAGCCCCGCCGCTTGCAGACGCTGGCAGAAAACATCGATGAACGCGGTGTTCGCCGCTTGCAAATGCGAGCGGTAAAACAACACCGCCGCCACCGGTTGACCGGGCAGCCATTCGGCTTGCCAGTCACTCAGTGCGGCGGTGTTTTTCTGTGGATGGTAAATCGCCGTGCGTGGCAAGGTTTGCGGCTCGGCCCAGACGTAATCCCGGGCCAGCCAGCGATTGGCCAGACAACGGAAAAAATCCAGCGCGTTGCCCATGCCGCCCTGACGCAAAAACTGCCAGAGCCGGTCACGATCCTCGGCACCGACGGTACTCAAGTCACTGAGCTCCGGGTCGGGACGGTCGTCGCCCGGCACCAGAATCACCTGCACACCGCGCTCGGACAGTTCGATCAGTCGCTCGACGCCGTAACGCCAATAAGCGATGCCGCCGTGCAGCGAGATCAGAATAACCTTGGCGTGACGCAGCACCTCATCGACGTAGAGGTCGACCGAGGCGTGGTTCTGCACCTGCATGGGGTTCGCCAGACGCAGGCTCGGATAGTCCTCGGGCAATTGCTGCGCGGCTTCAGCGAGCAGCGCCAGGCTGGAATCGCCGCTGCACAGGATCACCAGCTCGGCGGGGGTTTGTCCAAGGTCGGCGATGTTGTCATCCGACACGAAACCGCCGGGCTGGGTCCTGAGCAGGTGCATGGGTTAAACGCTGAGCGCGGCGCGCAATTGCGCTTCGAGTTGAACGGCGTCGAGTTCCTGGCCGATCAGAACCAGACGCGTGACCCGCGCTTCATCGGCGCCCCACTGACGGTCGAAGTGCTTGTCGAAACGCGTGCCCACACCTTGAATCAGCAGGCGCATCGGCTTGTTCGGGATCGCCGCGAAACCTTTGACGCGCAGGATGCCGTGCTTGACCACGAGTTGCGTCAGGGCGTCGAGCAGCAGGCTTTCATCAGCTTGCGGCAGTTCGATGGAGATCGAATCGAAGGCGTCGTGATCGTGGTCATCGTGGTCGTCATCGCCTTCACCATGATGGTGATCGTGATGGCTGTGACGGCTGTCGATGTGTTCTTCAGAGCCGGCACCGAGGCCGATCAGCACGTCCAGCGGCACGCGACCGTTGCTCGCTTCGATGATTTTCACTGCAGGCGGCAGCTCTTCGGCGACTTCAAGACGTACGCGAGCCAGGTCTTCAGGGCTGGTCTGGTCGGCCTTGTTGAGGATGACAAGGTCAGCGCTTGCCAGTTGGTCAGCGAACAGTTCATGCAGCGGCGATTCGTGATCGAGGTTCGGGTCGAGTTTGCGCTGGGCATCGACCTGATCCGGGAATGCGGCGAACGTACCGGCGGCAACTGCCGGGCTGTCGACCACGGTGATCACCGCGTCAACGGTGCAGGCGCTGCGGATTTCCGGCCACTGGAAGGCCTGGACCAGCGGTTTTGGCAGGGCCAGACCCGAAGTTTCGATCAGGATATGGTCGAGATCACCGCGACGCGCGACCAGTTCACGCATCACCGGGAAGAACTCTTCCTGGACCGTGCAGCACAGGCAGCCGTTGGCCAGCTCGTAAACGCGGCCAACGGCCTCTTCTTCGGTGCAACCGATGGTGCATTGCTTGAGGATTTCACCGTCGATGCCGAGTTCGCCGAACTCGTTGACGATCACCGCGATGCGGCGGCCCTGAGCGTTGTCGAGCATATGCCGCAGCAACGTGGTTTTACCCGAACCGAGGAAACCGGTGACGATGGTGACGGGGAGTTTGGCCAGTGTTTTCATCGCGATGCCCTTTGGCAAGGTGGCGGGCAACGGGACGAGGACCGGCAACGCGGTCGCGCCTGCCAGAAGAGTTCGCCACCGGATCACCCCGCCCGGTTGTAGTGAGAATCTGTGACGAGGCAGGTCTCCTGGCTGACGGCGTTCAGGCATTGAGCCTGGCATTCACTGCGCCTTCCCGCCGGCTCTTTGCAGAGCCTGGCAGTGGCGTGGCAGCGAACATCGCCGTTCACAGTTGCGGGGGCAGCCGCGGCTTGAACCGCGTTCCCTTCTTAGCTTCGACAGTGTCGAAGAACCTCGAATGCGCAAGGCTACGCATCGCTTGGGAGCGGGTCAATGTCCAAGCGAGGTTCGTACCGACTGGAATGACGCCTTCGCGAGCAGGCTCGCTCCCACAGGTAGCGCTTTCCAATGTGGGAGCGAGCCTGCTCGCGAAGGTAGCGACTCGGTTTCAAGACGAACGCCCATGTCAATTTGACTCAAATCCCCCGCCCATGGTCTCCTGTGCGCCTTGTTACGGGTGCCCTTTACTGGGTGAAACGGGAAACCGGTGAATCATGTGCTTTACTCAAGCGCATGTCAGTCCGGTGCTGCCCCCGCAACGGTAAGCGAGCGAAGCGTCAGATCCACTGTGCCGAAGGCATGGGAAGGTGATGCTTGCAGGTCGGCTGAACGCCAACCCCTCGTGAGCCCGGAGACCGGCCCGCAACACACAGTGCGCGAAATCGCCACTGAACATAACAACCCGCGGTGGGCGGGCGCTGTTTGAACCTCTGCGTGCCCGGCTCGCAGGGGTTTTCATGCGCTCTACCTGTCCGCTGACACTTCAGAGGGAAGCGCCATGTCGATCATCAGCAGCACCGGCAGCAACACGGACAAAATCTCCAGCACTACCACCCTGAGCCAACGCCTGATCGCCGCCATTGGCGCGTCGATCCTCGGCGCCTGCCTAGTGTATTTCGCCGGTTTCTCGCACATCGAAGCGGTACACAACGCCGCTCACGATACCCGCCACAGCGCCGCGTTCCCGTGCCACTGAGACCTGCCGACATGATCAAGCGTATTGCGCAAACCGCAGGTTTCACCGGTCTGCTGGCCGCCCTGCTTCTCACTCTGCTGCAAAGTTTCTGGGTTTCGCCGCTGATTTTGCAGGCCGAGACTTACGAAAAATCCGAACCGGTTGCCGTTGAAGTCCACGAACACGCCGCTGGCGCCGTGGCTGCGCACACTCACGACGCCGAAGCCTGGGAGCCGGCGGATGGCTGGCAACGCGTGGTCTCGACCACCGGCGGCAATCTTGTCGTAGCGGTCGGTTTCGCCTTGATGCTCGCGGGCCTCTATACCCTGCGCGCACCGACCAAAACCTCCCAGGGCCTGCTTTGGGGTCTGGCCGGTTACGCGACTTTCGTTCTGGCTCCGACGTTGGGCCTGCCGCCTGAATTGCCGGGCACTGCCGCAGCGGATCTGGCCTCGCGACAGATGTGGTGGATCGGCACTGCAGCGTCCACGGCTGTCGGCCTGGCGTTGATCGTGTTCAGTCGTCACTGGCTGATGAAGATCCTCGGTGTGGCGATTCTGGCAGTGCCGCATGTACTCGGCGCGCCACAACCGCAAGTGCATTCGATGCTGGCGCCGGAAGCGCTGGAAGCACAGTTCAAAATCGCCTCGCAGTTGACCAACATCGCGTTCTGGCTGGCCTTGGGCCTGATCAGCGCGTGGTTGTTCCGCCGCAAAAATCCTGGTCAATACCACGCATGACCGATGCCAGCGCAGCGCCGACCTTTGTGGTCGGCCTGGGCTGCCAGCGCGGCTGCCCCGTCAGCACGTTGCGCGCATTACTCGATCAGGCCTTGCAGGCCCATCGCATCGACCTTCAGGCGATCAAGGCCTTGGCCAGTATCGATCTGAAACGCGACGAACCCGGATTGCAGGAACTCGCCGCACAGTTGGCGTTGCCGCTGTTGTATTTCAGCAGTGAAGAACTCGCCAGTTATCAGGCGCGACTAAGCCATCATTCACAAATCGCCTACGAGCGAACCGGTTGCTACGGTGTCGCCGAAAGCGCCGCTCTGGCACTGGCCGAACAGCTGATTCAGGCACCGGCAAAACTGCTGATTTCCCGGCAAAAGTACGCTCAGGCAACGCTGGCATTGGCCGGCGCCGCGTAAAACCCCGATAATCTGCGCCATTGATCATGAGCATTCTTCATCTGAGTGCCCTGTGAAGCGCCACCCTGCCCTGTTTTTCGAAGGATTCAACGATGACCGTCTACTTCATCGGCGCCGGCCCCGGCGACCCGGAATTGATCACCGTCAAAGGCCAGCGGCTGATTCGCAGTTGCCCGGTGATCATCTACGCAGGCTCGCTGGTACCCGAGGCGGTGCTGGAAGGTCATCAGGCGGAAACGGTGGTCAACAGCGCTGAATTACATCTGGAACAGATCATTGATCTGATCAAATCCGCCCACGCCAAAGGACAGGATGTGGCGCGGGTGCACTCGGGTGATCCGAGCCTGTATGGCGCGATCGGCGAGCAGATTCGCTATCTGCGCGAGTTGGACATTCCTTTTGAAATCATCCCCGGCGTGACGGCCACTGCCGCTTGCGCAGCGTTGCTGGGCGCGGAACTGACCCTGCCGGATGTGTCGCAAAGCGTGATTCTGACCCGTTATGCCGACAAGACCGCGATGCCGGCTGGCGAGGAACTTGGCAGCCTCGCGCAGCATGGCGCGACCATGGCGATTCATTTGGGGGTCAATCATCTGGAGAAGATTCTCGCCGAATTGCTGCCGCATTACGGCGCGGATTGCCCGATTGCAGTGATTCATCGGGCGACGTGGCCGGATCAGGATTGGGTGACGGGGACGCTGGAGGATATTGCCGGGAAGGTTGCCGCCAAGGGGTTTCGGCGTACGGCGCTGATACTGGTTGGGCGGGTGTTGGGCAGCGATCATTTCAGTGAGTCATCGCTGTATCGTGCGGGGCATGCGCACCTTTACAGGCCCTGAAAACAATTGTGGCGAGGGGATTTATCCCCGATGGGCTGCGAAGCGGCCCCCACCAT
The DNA here is from genome assembly GCF_052567255.1 of Pseudomonas sp. McL0111. Taxonomy (NCBI): domain Bacteria; kingdom Pseudomonadati; phylum Pseudomonadota; class Gammaproteobacteria; order Pseudomonadales; family Pseudomonadaceae; genus Pseudomonas; species Pseudomonas sp. McL0111. The sequence goes on from NZ_CP199585.1 coordinate 4,972,919, forward strand.
CAATCAGAAGGGAACTGCTGCGCAGTTCATCGGGGATAAATCCCCTCGCCACAGGTTTTCGATCCCCATAAAAAAACGGCGCTCACGGGCGCCGTTTTTTATGTCTGCAGCGAACGCTTTAGTAGTAAGCGTTTTCTTTCTGCGTGTGGTCGGTCACGTCGCGAACACCCTTGAGCTCAGGAATACGCTCAAGCAAGGTGCGCTCGATGCCTTCCTTCAAGGTCACGTCGGCCTGACCGCAACCCTGGCAACCACCGCCGAACTGCAGAACGGCGATGCCGTCTTCAACAACATCGATCAGGCTGACCTGACCGCCGTGGCTGGCGAGCCCCGGGTTGATTTCGGTTTGCAGGTAATAGTTGATGCGCTCGTTGACCGGGCTTTCGGCGTTGACCATCGGCACTTTGGCGTTTGGCGCCTTGATGGTCAGTTGCCCACCCATGCGGTCGGTAGCGTAGTCGACGACGGCATCGTCAAGGAACGCTTCGCTGAACGAATCGATATAGGCGGTGAAGCTTTTCAGCCCCAGCGCGGTGTCTTCAGATTTTTCTTCGCCCGGCTTGCAGTAGGCAATGCAGGTTTCGGCGTACTGGGTGCCAGGCTGGGTGATGAAGACGCGGATGCCGATGCCCGGGGTGTTCTGCTTGGAGAGCAGATCAGCCAGGTAATCGTGGGCGGCGTCGGTAATGGTAATAGCGGTCATGGAAACTCCTCGCAGGCTTGGGCGCAGTTTACGCCAATCATCGCGCCGGACAAAGTCCTAGTATTTTTGTCGGGAAAGGTTCTCGACACGCTTTGCAACCGGTTCGCCTTCGATTCGCGCTTTAAGCCACTGATAGCTGCGTTTTTCGACCCATTCGTAGCTCAACCATGAGCCAACACCGATGGCCAGCACGCACACGACGAACATCAGATAGGGATTGATCCCGTAGCGCCGCGCCACAAAACCACCGGCCGACAGCACCAGCACATGCATCAGATACACCGAGTAGGAGCAGTCACCGAGCAACTTGAGCACCCGGCTGCGCTGGAAATAGCGCTCCAGCGCCATGCTAGCCATCACCAGCACCGCACTCGGCACGCCCCAGTTCAGCAGTCTCGGCGCTGGTGCCAGGTGATAGATCGCCAGCAACGCCGCGCCAATCCCAATCAGCGGCAACCACAAGCCAGCGCCGATCCAGCCCTTGCGATAGAGCATGCCGATAGCGATACCCAGCAGGAACTCATAAACGATGTCCGATCGGTAGAACTCGCTGATCCAGCCAAACCCGGTCCACGCCTGAGAAACCGCAAACAGCAGCGCCGCGACCACCAGCAGGCGCACCTGCAAGCGAAACAGCAACGCCCAGGCGAACAGCAGGTAAAACAGGATTTCGTAGTTAAGCGTCCAGCCGACGTTCAGGGTTGGATAAAACCCGTATCCACCGGGGTTTTGCGTAGGGATGAACAGCAGCGACAACAGCAGATGGTTCCAATCCAGCGTCTGATCCGGCAACACCGGGCGGGCGAATACCACCAACAGCGCCATCAACAGGGTGTACAGCCAGTAGGCCGGCACGATGCGGAACAGCCGATACAACAGAAATCGGCCCGGCGCCGGTGGATTCTCTTTGGTCGACAGAAAGATCACCAGACCACTGATGACGAAGAAGATATCGACGCCTACCGCGCCTTTATCGACAAACAACTGCCCTATCGGGCCGTGGGCCTCGAAATCGAAAAAGATCTGCATGAAGTGATGGCAGACCACGGTCCACGCGGCGAGCGCCCGCAGGGCCTGCACTGAAATCAACATCGACTGCCTCCATCACACCCTTTAAACATCATCGTCCCTCTCTGTGGGAGCTAGCCTGCTAGCGATTTCAATGCAACATGCAATTCATATATTGGCTGACACACCGCTATCGCTAGCAGGCTAGCTCCCACAGAAAATTTGTGTGGTGCCCGAAGAGTGGGACAGCAAGCCCATATCAAAAGATCAAAGATTCTCGTAGCGGTTCATGTCCAGCACGCCCTCTTCCACCGGGTCGGTCTCGTGCAGGTATTGGCTCAGGTCGTGGAAGTAGAACCAGAATTGCGGATGGCTGCGACGGATGCCCCAGCGCTCGACGATCTTCTCGAACTGTGCGGCATCCTTGGCGCTTTCCATGGCATCGACAAACTCAGCCACCTGATCGGCCGGGATGTTGAAGATGAAGTTCGGATAGCTACTGAGTACGCCCGGATAGATCGTCAGGGTGTCCAGGCCCGGCTGATAACGCAGCGACTCGCCCAGCAGGAACGCCACGTTGCTGTGCGCACGGTTGCGCAGCAGGCTGTAGATTTCGCGTTTGCCGCTGCGGGTTTCGATGCGCAGCATGCTCGCTTCCGGCAGTTGATCGATGACCTTCAAACCTGCTGCCGGACGCGCTGTCAGCCGACTCAAGGCTTGTTCGGCGTCTTGCAGCGCCGGATCGATGTTGGCCCGTGAACAATAAGCACTGTCACAGCGATTGATCGGATCTGGCTTTGCGTTAAGGTCACCGTAGCGCGCCAGCAACTGCTTGGCGAAATCCGATTTCGGGTCTTTTTCGTCAAGTTTCAGCGCGGTCGGTTTGTCGTCGTCAATCGCCTCGTAATCCAGCCACATCTTGAATTGGCCGCTGCTCTGATACCAATCGTCTAGGTAGTCATCACGGGAATCGGCGGGCATCAGGCGCAGGAAGTTCTGTTCCGCGCCATTGCGGATCAGGTCGAAATACAGGCGCGTTTGCGCTTGATGGGAGACGTTGCCGAACACATCGAAGTTGACCGCCAACTGGTAATACGTGCGTTCCAGCAATGGATAGTCGAACAGCCACATCGTCTGCGGCACCTGACCGATCAGGCCTTTGGTCACCGCCGCGCTGTCGAAGTGACGGAAGATGCTCAGCAACGCGTTGTCGTTGCCGGCCCACAGCGTCGACCAGCTCGGCGCCGGCTGATCGGCGTAACTGTCGCGGCGCAAGGCTTCGTACTCGTTACGCTTGTTGCGGTAGTTATGCCACAGGCTCAGTACGCTGCCGACGTCGTCGTTCTGCCCGGGCATCGCCAGCAAGGGAGTGGCCTGGCCGCGATAGTTGGGGTCGGTGATGTACAAGTCGTGTTCGGGGGCCTGGAACAGCGCCCAGAAGTTGTCGCGAATCACGTCTGTGGCGATTTGACCGCGACACACCGGCCCACGAATGAACGTACGTACAAAGTATTCGGCATTGTCGAGCATGAACTGATACCGCGCCTGCGCCGGAATCGCCTCGAAGGTCGAGAATGGATTGGCGCGGCTCTGCGGCCCGTAACCCGGCAACGCGTTGACCTGCCAGTTGCCGCTATAGAACAGGCTCTTGACCCGCGCCATCTTCGCCGCGCTCAGCGGATAGGTGATGTGGGTTTTATGGACGATCACCCCCTGCACCGGCCACAAGCGGTAATACACCTGCGTGCCCGGATCGTCATTCGGACGCCGGGTGGCGATCAGATCGATCGGCTGACCAGTCGGCGTGCGCGAACGGACCCACTGGAAGAAATGCCCCGGTTCGCCGTCCTTGAAATAGATGTGCGCGAGGTACAAATGCTCGAACAGCCAGCGCCCGACCAGACTCTCACGAGCGCCGGGAGTGTTGAGCAGGTTTTCCCACTGGACGATTTGCAACGCCTCTTGGGCGCTCGGCGCCAGGCCTTGCTCGTCAATCGGTGCGCCGGACGCCAGCCAGCGCTGTAGCGTCTGGTATTGCTGATTGGTCAGCCCGGTGACTGCCAGCGGCATGCCTTCCTTTGGATGGGCGCCGGCATAACCGTCGAATTCGGCGGGCATGGCGCACATGTTCTGGCGATTCAGCCCCAGGGCGATGTCTGCCGGCAGCTTGGCGTTAGGCGTCAGCGGGGTTTTGTGCCCCAACTCCAGCATGCGCGCCATCAATGCGGCCTGACTGCCTTGGGCGTCGAGTACCGAATAGAAGCCCTTCTGCTGCCAGGCACGCTTGCCGAAAGCGTCGTAGAACAGCCGAGTGGTCGGCGCCGCTTGCGTGCGTTCGCCATCGTAGACCGGCATTTTGCTCGCGCCCCGGCCGACGCCTTCGCCGCTACCGAGGTTGAGCTGACAGGCGGAGTCGTAGCATGCATGGCAGGCCACGCATTTTTCGGTGAAGATCGGTTGAATGTCGCGGGTGTACGAGATGACGGGATCTTGCGCAGCGGCGCCCCAGCTCAGGAACAACAATACGATGCTGATGACGCGGTACGACATGACCTGATCCCGATGCTTGAAAAAACGCCGCGATTCTACCGTTATGACGCCCGTACCAACATGAGCGATATTCATGCAAAACCAGCACATGCTCCAATAGCGCGCAGGTTTGTTATGATTCCGGCCCTTCGTAATGGTCTTTTCGAGTAGTCCCAATGTCCGATCGCAGCGTTCGCCTTCAAGCTCTCAAGCAAGCTCTCAAAGAGCGCATCCTGATACTCGATGGCGGCATGGGCACGATGATCCAGAGCTACAAGCTCGAAGAGCAGGATTATCGCGGCAAACGCTTCGCCGACTGGCCATCCGACGTCAAAGGCAACAACGACCTTCTGGTGTTGACCCGCCCTGACGTGATTGGTGGCATCGAGAAGGCTTATCTGGATGCCGGCGCCGACATTCTGGAAACCAACACCTTCAACGCCACGCAGATTTCCATGGCCGACTACGGCATGCAAAGTCTGGCCTATGAATTAAACGTAGAAGGCGCACGCCTGGCGCGCAAGGTCGCTGATGCCAAGACCCTGGAAAACCCGGCCAAGCCGCGTTTTGTCGCAGGCGTGCTCGGCCCGACCAGCCGTACCTGCTCGCTGTCGCCTGACGTCAACAATCCCGGCTACCGCAACGTCACCTTTGATGAACTGGTGGAAAACTACACCGAAGCCACCAAAGGCCTGATCGAGGGCGGCGCCGACCTGATCCTGATCGAAACCATCTTCGACACCCTCAACGCCAAAGCCGCGATCTTTGCCGTTCAAGGCGTGTTTGAAGAGCTGGGCTTCGAATTGCCGATCATGATTTCCGGCACTATCACCGACGCCTCCGGCCGCACCCTGTCCGGGCAAACCACCGAAGCGTTCTGGAACTCGGTGGCGCACGCCAAACCGATTTCGGTCGGCCTCAACTGCGCGCTCGGCGCCAGTGAATTGCGCCCGTATCTGGAAGAACTGTCGAACAAGGCCAGCACCCACGTTTCCGCACACCCGAACGCCGGCCTGCCGAACGAATTCGGCGAATACGACGAACTGCCGTCGGAAACCGCCAAAGTCATCGAAGAATTCGCCCAAAGCGGTTTCCTGAACATCGTCGGCGGCTGCTGCGGCACCACTCCGGGCCACATCGAAGCCATCGCCAACGCCGTGGCCGGTTACGCGCCGCGACAGATTCCGGACATTCCGAAAGCCTGCCGCCTGTCGGGCCTTGAGCCATTTACCATCGACCGCAGCTCGCTGTTCGTCAACGTCGGTGAGCGGACCAACATTACCGGTTCCGCCAAGTTCGCCCGACTGATTCGCGAAGACAACTACACCGAAGCACTGGAAGTCGCCCTGCAACAGGTGGAGGCCGGTGCGCAGGTGATCGACATCAACATGGACGAAGGGATGCTCGATTCGAAGAAGGCCATGGTGACCTTCCTCAATCTGATCGCCGGCGAGCCGGACATCTCTCGCGTACCGATCATGATCGACTCCTCGAAATGGGAAGTGATCGAAGCCGGCCTCAAGTGCATCCAGGGCAAGGGCATCGTCAACTCGATCAGCATGAAAGAAGGCGTCGAGCAGTTCATTCATCACGCCAAACTGTGCAAGCGCTATGGCGCGGCCGTGGTGGTGATGGCCTTCGACGAATCCGGCCAGGCCGACACCGAAGCGCGCAAGAAAGAGATCTGCAAACGCTCTTACGACATTCTGGTCAACGAAGTCGGCTTCCCGCCGGAAGACATCATCTTCGACCCGAACATCTTCGCCGTGGCCACCGGCATCGAAGAACACAACAACTACGCTGTGGACTTCATCAATGCCTGTGCCTACATCCGTGACGAGCTGCCGTATGCGCTGACTTCCGGTGGCGTGTCCAACGTGTCGTTCTCGTTCCGTGGCAACAACCCGGTGCGTGAAGCGATCCACTCGGTGTTCCTGCTGTACGCGATCCGCGCCGGCCTGACCATGGGCATCGTCAACGCCGGTCAGCTGGAAATCTACGACCAGATCCCGCAAGAACTGCGCGACGCCGTTGAAGACGTGATCCTCAACCGCACGCCGGAAGGCACCGACGCCCTCCTCGCCATCGCCGACAAATACAAGGGCGACGGCAGCGTCAAGGAAGCCGAGACCGAAGAATGGCGTAGCTGGGAGGTCAACAAGCGTCTGGAGCATGCGCTGGTCAAAGGCATCACCACCCACATCGTTGAAGACACCGAAGAATCCCGTCAGTCGTTCGCCCGCCCGATCGAAGTGATCGAAGGCCCGCTGATGTCCGGCATGAACATCGTCGGCGACCTGTTCGGCGCCGGCAAAATGTTCCTGCCGCAAGTGGTGAAATCCGCCCGCGTGATGAAACAGGCCGTAGCCCACTTGATCCCGTTCATCGAACTGGAAAAAGGCGACAAGCCGGAAGCCAAGGGCAAGATCCTTATGGCCACGGTGAAAGGCGACGTCCACGACATCGGCAAGAACATCGTCGGCGTGGTACTCGGCTGTAACGGCTACGACATCGTCGACCTCGGCGTGATGGTCCCGGCAGAGAAGATTCTGCAGGTCGCCAAAGAACAGAAGTGCGACATCATCGGTTTGTCCGGTCTGATTACCCCGTCGCTGGATGAAATGGTTCACGTAGCCCGCGAAATGCAGCGTCAGGACTTCCACCTGCCGTTGATGATCGGTGGTGCGACCACTTCCAAGGCGCACACGGCGGTGAAGATCGAGCCGAAGTACAGCAACGACGCAGTGATCTACGTCACCGACGCCTCCCGCGCCGTGGGCGTGGCGACGCAGTTGCTGTCCAAGGAACTGAAAGCCGGTTTCGTCGAGAAAACCCGCCTCGATTACATCGATGTCCGCGAGCGCACCGCCAACCGCAGCGCCCGTACCGAGCGCCTCAGCTATCCGGCCGCAATTGCCAAGAAGCCGCAGTTCGACTGGGCAAGTTACACCCCGGTCAAACCGACTTTCACCGGCTCGCGGGTGCTAGACAACATCGACCTCAACGTTCTGGCCGAGTACATCGACTGGACGCCGTTCTTCATTTCCTGGGACCTGGCCGGCAAATTCCCGCGCATCCTCGAAGACGAAGTGGTCGGTGAAGCCGCCACCTCGCTTTACAAGGATGCTCGCGAAATGCTGACCAAGCTGATCGACGAGAAGCTGATCAGTGCCCGCGCCGTATTCGGTTTCTGGCCAGCCAATCAGGTGCATGACGACGACATCGAGCTGTACGGTGAAGACGGCAAGCCAATGGCCAAGCTGCATCACCTGCGTCAGCAGATCATCAAGACCGACGGCAAACCGAACTTCTCGCTGGCCGACTTCGTTGCACCGAAGGACAGCGAAGTGACCGACTACGTCGGTGGTTTCATCACCACCGCCGGGATCGGCGCGGAAGAAGTCGCCAAGGCCTATCAGGATGCTGGCGACGACTACAACTCGATCATGGTCAAGGCGTTGGCCGACCGTCTGGCCGAAGCCTGCGCCGAATGGCTGCACCAGCAAGTGCGTAAAGAACACTGGGGTTACGCCAAGGACGAAGTGCTGGATAACGACGCGCTGATCAAAGAACAGTATTCCGGTATCCGCCCGGCACCTGGTTACCCGGCCTGCCCGGATCACACCGAGAAAGCCGCGCTGTTCGCCCTGCTCGACCCGGAAGCCGAAGAAATGCGTGCCGGCCGCAGCGGTGTGTTCCTCACCGAGCACTACGCGATGTTCCCGGCAGCTGCGGTCAGCGGCTGGTACTTCGCTCACCCGCAGGCGCAATACTTCGCCGTAGGCAAGATCGACAAGGATCAAGTGCAGAGCTACACCTCGCGCAAAGGTCAGGACCTGAGCGTAACCGAACGCTGGCTGGCGCCTAACCTCGGTTACGACAACTGATATAACGCACTCGATTCTCGGCGCCGGGCGTACCGTCGTCGAGAATCGAATTGCGATTGCGCTGTTGGTGCTGATCAGATGTTCGATGAATCGGGCACCGCGGCAACCAGACCCGCCGCCTTGATTTGCTCTCGCGTCAGTTCGATTATTTTGGCGTTGCGCTCAGCCGCACGATCAAACAGCCTGCTCAGATACACAGGATCATCAGCACTCAGTTCGTCATCCTCATCTTCCCCCAGCAATTGCGCTTCATCCAGTTTCCTGAATTCTTCAGGCTGCTGCTCCTTGAGATACTCGAGCCAATAATCGCGCTGCATCAGATCCTCCAGGAACCTGTCGGAGTGTTCGGCTGCGATTATCTCGAGCCGCGCATCCACCAGTTGCTGAGGGGAAACGCCTGACGCGAATGTCATGTTTTTCGGCTGCCCGGGGAGTTCCAGTCCGTCAGGCCACCCACTGGTCAAACCGATTCGATAACCCAGGCGCACTTCTGCTTCGTCAAAACCGTTGCCTGCCGCTGCTGATTTCGCCAACTCATCTACCTTGTCCAGCCGGAAAAGTCGACGTGACAACATCAGTAACGCCGCACCTTTGAGCCTTGGACGACCGACCGGCAAATCGAGCAGCGCGTTATAGGTAAACACTTTGCTCTCCAGGCCACTGAAAGTGAGGATGCGTCCATCCACACAAGTACCGTGAGTCGTGGAACCGGCGAAAATCACTTCCCTGAGTTCGGTATTGCTGGCGGCCGCTTCCATGACCGTCCACATCCGGCGGGTCAGATCGGCGTTGGCAACCCGAAACTCGCGAGTGTCCTGCAAACGTTCAAGCAGATGGAAGAACGCAGCGCTATCTGGTTCCGCTGCCAGTTGATCCCAGAGTTTGTTCCTGTCAGCCAACTGCTCGGGCGCAAGGTTGGCCAGCCAAGGGGTTTTGTATTGGATTTGAGACGGATCGGGTGGGAGGGTCTCGTCCGACTCGATGCTTTCCGTCGTTTCGCTGAGTCCGCCCGCAACATCGTCGGCCATCTCCTCAAGATCGGAGTGTGAGAATCCCAATACCCGCTCGCGCTGTCCTGATGCCTGATACGTGCGAAGCCGCTCGATGGACTCTTGCGCAAGGTTGTAGTTGTCGGTCAGATCAGTTCCCGCCATCAAATGATCATGACTTCCATCAAGGGCTTGCTCAGGAATTGTGCTGATGTCATTACGGCTCAGATTCAGGATTCGCAAGTGCGCAGTATCCAGGGACCCGGCGGGCCATTCGATCAGATTGTTGTTGCGCAGATCGAGCCCCTCCAGACGCTGCAAATAGCTGACATCAAATGATTCGAGATTGTTGTAGCTCAAATCCAGCCAGGTCAGATGCTCAAGACTGGACAAGGCACTGTACAACCGCTCAGGATCGTAGAAATTGTTCGCCGAGAGCTCCAGCCGCTCCAGCCCCGTCATATCTCGAACCGCTTCAGGTACTGCCTCCATTGCGTTGCCATTGAGTGCCAGTGTCCGCACCTGGGTGAAAGCATTGAGAAAGCCGTTCGAGCCCTCGGCAGTCATCCTTACCCCCGTCATGCTCAACGTACCGACATGCGCAAAGTCATCCGGTAGCGCCGGAATATCCCCCAGTTGCAGACCGTTGAGATCCAACACGACATCCGTCGCAGCGTTGGCGCCAGGCAGCCTCGCGCGCCAGCATGTGAGGATGCGCCATGCAGCCAGATTCCGGGATTGAGACGAAATCACCCAGTCGGTACCCCGGATTTCGCGGGTATACACCCAGCCGTTCAGTTGACGCACCAACGCTTCGAAGGTCTGGTTCCACCCGGCAATCCGCTCAGCGATTTCAGTATCCGTGGCTCCACCCCCACGTAACTGTTCGATTACCTGCAACGCCTGCTCATCGTCGAACGCCGGTTGCATCCGTTGAATCCCTTTGCACATCAATGCATCACCCTCACCTTCTGGCGCCAAGGCAAGTGGCAGCAAGTTTCGGGCAATCGTGAGCCCGTCCTCCGGTGGAGGGAAAACAGACGGCAGGGGCTCCCGGGCAAATGCTTCCAGCGCACCGTCGGGCAGGCCGATTTCAGATTCGATCCGCTGCTGTGCCGTTCGCAGCGCAGCAGTCGCAGCCGGAGTCAAAGGGCAGCCGGTCAGATTGGCATTGACCAACGCGTTATTTTCCAGCGCCGCTTGAGGCAGCGTCGTGATTTTACTATTGCGCAAATCCAGCCAAGTCAGTCGCGGCAGGCTTTCAGCCCCTGTAGGCCATGCTTGCACATCCGTGCCTTCAAGGCTGAGCGCCCTGAGGCGACGCAAGCCACTGACGTTCAACCCAGTCATGGGATTGTTGTGTAAATCCAGATATTCAAGGGCCGGCATCGCTTCCAACCCCTGTTGCACGGCTAACGTATCAGTCAGCAAATTATCGGAAAGGTACAGTCGGGACAGCCTGGACAGCCCGCCCGCATCAATCGGCAGCTCATGCAGGCGGTTATCTCTCAGATCGAGCGTTTGCACTTCGCTGAAGCCTCTGAGAAAACCACGCAGCTGTGCGACTCCGGACCGTTGCCCCTGCAGAAGCAACGTACGCACATGGGTGAACGCGCCATCAGGCAATGACGGAAGGTCGCTGAGCATCAAACCCGACAAGTCCAGAGTCGAGGAAGCAATCGTCGATCCGTAACGGCTGAACATCCCTCTGCGCCAATTGGTTCTGAGCGCATGTGCTGCGTTTGATCGCCCGAGAATCTCGAAGAGCGTTTCCTGCGACACCGTTACCTGCTGCAACCATCCATGGAGTTGCCTGTCCAGCGCCTCGTATTGCTCACTCAAGGCTTCGATTACGGCGAAACGCTGATCTTCGCTCGGCGACTGTTCAAAGAACCGGTTGAACACGCCTTCCGGAGACTCGTTCACGCCTTCGCCCAAACGCCTTAACTCACCTTTGCAGTAATCCCTGACCATTGCCTCTCGGTCGATCAGGTGCTCGGGGTGCGACTTGACATATTCATAGGCAGGCGTGAAGTTTTCGCGGGAGAATCTGGACCAGTCGAGCGACAGCCCCGACCAGAGCTTTTCATGTCCACTGAACAGTCCCCGGGGCAGCGTACTGATACATGTGCGCTGCAAGTTCAGGCGTTCGAGCTCTGGCAAGTCGAGTACACCAGCGGGCCACTCCAGCAGTGAATAGGCCGCAATGTCCAACTTGCGCAGGCGGCGTAAACGAGTGACATCGAAGCTGATCGGCTGATAGCTCGACGAACAGATGGTCAGCTCTTCAAGCCGGGTCAACAGACTCAAGCGGGCAGGCATGTCCGCGGCAAACGGCATCGCGCTATAAAGCGTCAGATCGGTCAGTTGAGGCATTTCCTGTAACGACTGAGGTATGTTGCCGAACGCTTCACCGGTGGCATTGATGCGCAGGTATTTCAGTTTTGGGAATGAGACCAGTAACGCATCAGCATTTGCGTCTGTGATGCAACGCCCCCGGATACTCAGATCCTGTACGTGTGAAAAGTCGGCCGACAACGCTGGCAGTGGTTCATCACAGTTCAAATCCAACTGTTTGAACCGCGGCTGGACGTCCGCCAACGGCGAGTTACGCCAGCTCTGCCTGATACTTTGTACTGCACGGGACTTTCCACCAATCATCGACTCCAGTGTGGGATTGAGCGTCGGTACACCTTCCCACTGGGCGAGGGTCGACTCAAGCTCCTCCCATTCGCGCATGCGCCTTTGCAGCAACTCGTAAATCTGTGCGTCGTTCTTGCCCATCGACAGGTGTTCAAGGATGAATCCGCCGGCCTGTGTATCGGAGAGCGCCGGATAAACGTCTTGCACCCGGTTCACCAATAAAGGGTTTACCCCCTGACCGCGTCCGCTTGCGTAATAACCCAGACCATGCGCCGGCACACGTACCGGAGGCTTGAATATTTTGTTCACGAAATAGCGACGGGAGGCCAGATGCGCCAATTCGGCACGATGCTGAATGGCATGATCGATCACCGTCCGGCGCAGGTTCGCGCTTTGCGAGACATCGTCAAACCCCAGGCCCTGACGGCTTCGATCCGGCAGCGCATGCATGACCGAGGCGAAAAAGTTGTCACCCTGACGAGGCACTCCATTAAGCGCCTCGCCGCGCTCGTCGAACGCTTGATAGGACGCCCCGCGCTTGACCAGATACTTGCGCTGCGTCGCGCTACGGCTGCCGATACTGTCGATCAGCAAACCATCGATAGTGCCCTCTCGGACTTCCAGACGAATGTCGTTCCTCCATCCCGGCAATCTTTCCAGCACACGCAAGGCCAGCCACTTACTCTGGGCGGCTGCCAGGTTCTCCATGTGCAGGCCTGCAATCGCGTGATCAAAGCGGCGCTGCTGCGCATAGTCACGCGACTCTTCCAGCAACCTGAGCGGGATTTTCGCACTGTTCCGAAATCGGCCGAGTTCTTCGGCGTTGGCGTTCAGCAATACCCTTGACGCAGCTGAACTGCCCAACCCAGGTGTCGCTCGTTGCAGCTTCGCGATCTGCGGGTCCTTGAGTTGTGGCTCTAAATAGAGCTGCTCGAACAGTGCCGGTTGCCGACTTCGCAGGAACTCTGCCATTTGCTTTCTGAGCTCCAGCGGCCTGGACTCGGCGATACGCGAGGATTCCGCACCCAGCAGCCAAAGCGTTTCAGATTCATCCAGGTCAGTCAGAATGCGCTCGGCCAGGTCACCATTCAACGCCTCCGCTCGAGTGACCTGAATCGAGGCTTTGACAGTGTTATCGGACAATTGCGACCCGGCATCATATTTGACACTCGTCCCGAACAACTCCTGCCCGTCGAAAACTTCAAGCGCTCTGCCGACGGGCCATCGCGGCATCTCGGTCAACAAAGACAACGTCCGTAGATATCGATCATCGAGCGGCAAACCTCGTTCGACATGATCGATGATCCGCGATACGCCCTGCTCGGTCTCGAACAGCCGCAACGTATCGGCCAATGCCAGCGGAGCTGGAGAATTGTCTACATGCATCTGGCGCAAGGCGTCGTCACTGACACCGCTGATATCCGCGATATTGAGGAGTTGCTCATCGGAAAATGCCTCTGTGGTGTATCCGATACGCCGCAGCAACGTCAAACGGTTCCAGGTGAGCGGACGCTCCAGCGAATGACGCCAGGCCCCCAATCGATTGTGTTCGAGAATCGGTTGATAAGCCGAGGCATTGCCAGGATGTTGTATGCGCCATTTATTCAGGCTTTCGTCGAATAACGTCTGGTAGACCTTACCGCCTTGACGCATGTAAGACTTGCCGTCAACCCAGTGCAGGCCTTGTGCGTCGGGAACAGACCCATCACCCAGAGTCGCAGTACTTTCGTAGACCGAAAGGTCAGGCCTCCACAGTCGGGTGCTGCCATCAGGCAGTCGTACTGGTTGCAGGGACTCGATCACAGGCTCGGGTTTCACGGCGATCAGCCTGCCAATGCCTTTACCCGCGGCGGCCATAACCCCGATCATTGCCAGGTTTTCCGCGACATCAACCAAGTGCGCCCTGGCTGCCTTGCGATCACCTTCCGACCATTCGATTGCCCCCTCGAACGATTCATAGAGCAATTGCCCAGCCATCACCGTCATCATGACTTCGCCCAGCACCGGTACGAACATCGACACCATGTTCAAGGCGAGCATGCCGAATTCCAGCAGATGGTTAAGCTTCTCCGCCCTCGCCTTCGCATCGACATCCGCCGTAGGTACGGCATGGGCGCGTGCATCGGCGATGACTTTGGCAAGGTTCTGCTGGTAGAGGTAATCCCACAGATCCGTATTGGCAGCCCAGATGCCAGCCGCGCCGGAGCGCGTGACGCCGAACGGGTCGAGATACGGATTGTCCAGGGGCTGGCGTTGGCCCCGAGGCTCGGGAGGAAGCTCCTTGATGCGCGCTACATTGGAAAACGGCGGAATCATTTGCGCGACTTTCACCCAGACCGAACGCAACGGGTCTGATGACGTATCCGCCGATTCAGCGGTGAACTGGCTGAAATAGTAGGGATGGTCGGAGTAGGCGACAAACTGGCTGAAGAACCGTTGATAGGGCGTCGCGTCCCCCGGGGGGGCAGAATTATCCATGGCAGTGAACTTGCCCTTGAACGCCGTGCGCATCTGCGCCGAGGTATAGCGTTTCAGCGGATGTTCAGGGTCATGCGGGATGTAGACAATGAAGTCGCTGGTATAGCGATAGCGCTCACTGACGCTAAATACGACACACCCGGTCATTCTGCGCTTCATCAAGCTGAGGTCGCGAAACCAGACTTTTTTGTCACCGAGCACGGGATGGATTTCACCGTCTACTACCGTCAGGATCATTCTGTAGTCAGCAGGCTCGATATCTTTTTTCATCAACGCCATTTCGGCTGCGGCTCGCAACGCGGCTTTGTGGCTGGCAATGAACTCCTCGCGCAGAGTGTTCGTCGACTGAAAGAACGTCTGTAGACGAGCCTGATATTGCGTACCGATATCAAGGGTTCGACAAAGCGTCAGAAACTGCCTGACAGTGATGCCGATATCAGCCACCTCGAACGTGCCAGGGGTGGATGTTTCGATAACAAACCCGGATCTGCGGTGGAAGGCACCCTCCTCGCACTCGTACGCTTCGAAGTTATGCAGCGCAGACTGCACGAGTGAAAGCTTCAACACCTCGAACGAAGAAATCTCTATTTCAAGCAGGCTGACTTCCAGCGGATGCCTGAGACACACCAGGGTTTTATTGACATCGACAACGACGTTGTATTGATCCTTGAGGGCCTTCTTCAGCAGTTTTTCCGCGAATGCCTCGACGCTTTCGAGCGCTGACATTGTCTTGTCCAGCCGGGATTGAGCAAGAAAACCATTGGAGGCCGTTGTCTTCAGCTTGTTCCGCTGGTCGATGGACAAGCCTGCATACCAATCCGGTAACTGCGTTTGCGCTACCTTTAGCGCGGCACGGCGTGCCGAAGTTGCATTGAGCAACCAGCCGGGCATCCCCTGTTCAAGCAGCTTGGCGTGGAGGTTGCCACTGGCGGAAATCGGGGCATTGACGTTGATCACGACGTGCGACGTCGGGGGGTGAGTGGACATCCTGTCTCTCCTGCAAAGTGAGCTGACAGAACATCACTTTCGAACACCCTTGCTGCGGTACATAGTTATCGTGTTGGTACCGAGTTGTTTCCAATCACGTCGAAACGACCTGACGTGCGGGGCACAAAACGGTGGATTGGCTATGCTTTCGGGACAATCATTTCAGACGGGGGATTTATGGACGATCCAGTCGACAACAAGCCACCAACCTTCTGGCAGATGCTGCACAGCGTCATGGCGGCAGCGTTTGGTGTGCAGAGCGGGAAAAACCGGGCAAGGGACTTCACTCATGGCAAACCCAGCCATTTTCTGATTCTGGGCATTCTGTTCACGGCAGTATTCGCCCTGACGCTGTTTGCCATCGTCAAACTGGTGGTGCATTTCGCGGGCGTCTGAAACGTCTCAGCGCATCAGGGTTTGCAACGTGAACGGGTAGCGATACGACGCCGGACGCCCTTTGGCTGTCAATTGACGAAAACTGATGCCGTAATCCGGTGACTCGCCCATGGCCAGCATCTTTCGGGCGCGGGCCTTGTCGATCAATTGAAGCGAAGGGATCTGCCGGTCGCGACCGCCGTACAGATCCAGGTTCACCCCCTGATTATCGTCATGTACTTCCACCAGAGCCCAGCCGCCCAAGGTGAAGTGGCCGCCGAGCAAGGCACTCAGACGGCCGTCGACCAGCGCCTGCAACGCCGCAGGCGAGGTATTGACCGCACTGAACAACGCATCTTTCCCGGGGGTTTTGCCGGTCTCCTCCAAGGCGCGCATGGCGCCAAAAGCCATTTCATCATTGGCCGACCACACCAGCGATACTTTCGGATATCGCGCAAATAACAGCCTGGCTTGTTCATAGGCGCGTTCTTGCGTCCAGCCGCTGTAGACCAACTGGCGCAAGCGCACCTGCGGATGTTCAGCCAATGCGCGTTGCATGCCGTGCTCACGCAACTGCGCCGAAGGGGTGATTTTCAACCCGGAGAACGCCAACGCTTCAATCACCTCGCCCGGGGCCACTGGCGGATGCAAGCGAATCAGCTCTTTCATCATCAGATAGCCACCCTCCTCGTCATTGGGCACGAGGCTGCCGATATGTTCCTCACGCTCCCCCAACAGGCTCTGCTGATTGGCCGTGAGCGCGGCGTTGACGATAAACAGCTTCACGCCACTGCCCTGCGCCATTCGCAAAATCTGTGGGGCAACGTATTGCTCATTGGCGAAGATCAGATAATCAGGGCGGTTCGGACCTTGCAGCGCGAGTCGAGCCTGGGCCAGGGTCAACTCGGGATTACGCTGGGCGTACAGAATCTTCAGATCGATTTGCAGATCCCGGGCTGCGGCCTGCATGAACTGCGAATAACTGAGCCAGAAGGTTTCTTCGGTCGAACCCGGATTCAGAAACAGCACAGACTCTGCGCGCGCGGCAGAACCGAAAACCGCACTGAACAGTGCCAGGCTTAAGTAGAAAAACTTGTGCATGAATCATCCGGGCCCCGGAAAAATGGCTGCGCATTATAGCCATCGATCCATCGACGAACTGCGCATTTCCCGTTTTTTGTCCGACAATCGTCAGAGGCGGGCCCGGACAGGGTCGTTTACTGGTGACTAACCCAGAATATCGCCGTGCCCACGACCAGAATGATCAGGAACAAAATGGCCCAAGCATCGACGCTACTATCGCTTTTCCTTGCTTTGGTTGGGTTGCTCATTGCATCGCCTCTTGTCGGTTTTATCGGTGATTGCAGAAAGACTCGACCACAGTTAAGACGATGATTGTCCGCACGACAAATGTGGATTAGTTGACAGCCATTCTCGTTAGGCGATTTGGTTCTTTACATATACTCAAACATCACTTTTGCGCATAACTGCAAACGGGTATATTGCCCCGGCTCCGTTAGGGAGTGCGCGACCGTGCGCGCAGAATTGCAGAGGCTCAATCGGACTCCAGCAAGCGAAAAACGCAGCGTTTTCCGAGTAGCCCCAAGCCTGAGAACAGGACTTATATGTACGTATACGACGAGTACGATCAGCGGATCATCGAGGACCGCGTCAAGCAGTTCCGTGATCAGACCCGACGCTATCTGGCAGGTGAGCTGAGCGAAGAAGAATTCCGCCCTCTGCGCCTGCAAAATGGCCTGTACATCCAGCGTTTCGCGCCGATGTTGCGAGTGGCGGTGCCTTACGGCCAGCTGACTTCGCGCCAGACGCGAATGATGGCGAAGATTGCCCGTGACTTCGACAAGGGCTATGCCCACATCAGTACCCGGCAAAACGTACAGTTCAACTGGCCGGCGGTCGAAGACATCCCGGACATCCTCGCTGAACTGGCGACCGTGCAGATGCACGCGATCCAGACCAGCGGCAACTGCCTGCGCAACGTCACCACTGACCAGTTTGCCGGCGTCGCTGCCGACGAAGTGATCGATCCGCGCCCATGGTGCGAGATCGTCCGTCAATGGACTACGTTCCACCCGGAATTCGCCTACCTGCCGCGCAAGTTCAAGATTGCCGTCAATGGTTCGACTTCCGACCGCGCCGCGATCGAAGTCCACGACATTGGTCTTGAGCCAGTGCACAACGCCGCTGGCGAACTGGGTTTCCGCGTGCTGGTGGGTGGCGGTCTGGGCCGTACTCCGGTGGTTGGCGCGTTCATCAACGAGTTCCTGCCATGGCAGGACCTGTTGAGCTATCTCGATGCCATTCTGCGGGTCTACAACCGCTATGGCCGTCGCGACAACAAGTACAAGGCGCGGATCAAGATCCTCGTCAAGGCACTGACGCCTGAAGTGTTCGCCCAGAAAGTCGATGCGGAAATGGAGCACCTGCGCGGTGGCCAGACCACATTGACCGAAGCCGAACTGCATCGCGTCGCCAAGCACTTCGTCGACCCGGACTACCTGGCGCTGGATAACCAGACCGCCGAACTGGCCGCACTCGACAAAGAACATCCGGGCTTCGCTCGCTGGCGCAGTCGCAATACCCTGGCGCACAAGAAGCCGGGTTATGTCGCCGTGACCCTGTCTCTGAAGCCGACCGGTGTTGCACCGGGCGACATCACCGACAAGCAACTCGATGGCGTCGCCGATCTGGCCGAGCGCTACAGCTTTGCTCAACTGCGCACCTCGCACGAGCAGAACATCATTCTGGCCGACGTCGAACAGCGCCAGTTGTTCACCCTGTGGGGCGAACTGCGCGAGCAAGGTTTTGCCACACCGAACATTGGCCTGCTGACCGATATCATCTGCTGCCCGGGCGGTGATTTCTGCTCCCTGGCCAACGCCAAGTCGATCCCGATTGCCGAATCAATCCAGCGCCGTTTCGACGACCTGGACTACCTGTTCGATATCGGCGAACTGGACCTGAACATCTCCGGTTGCATGAACGCCTGCGGTCACCACCACGTCGGCCACATCGGCATCCTCGGGGTGGACAAGAAAGGTGAAGAGTTCTATCAGGTGTCCCTCGGTGGCAGCGCCAGCCGCGATGCCAGCCTGGGCAAGATCCTCGGCCCGTCCTTCGCACAGGACGCCATGCCTGACGTGATCTCGAAGCTGATCGACGTCTACGTTGAACAACGTACCGAAGACGAGCGCTTCATCGACACCTACCAGCGTATTGGCATCGACCTCTTCAAGGAACGCGTCTATGCAGCGAATCATTAAGAACAACGCGGTGGTCGACGAAACCTGGCACTTGCTGCCAAAGGACGCGACCCTCGACGGTATTTCCAACTGCGACGACCTGATCGTGCCGCTGGCCCTGTGGCGTGAGCATGCGCATGCACTCAAGGCTCGCGACGGCGGTCTGGGTGTGTGGCTGGACGCCGATGAAGAAGCCGAGGAAATCGGTGAAGACGTGGGCGAGTTCCAGGTTATCGCCCTGAACTTCCCGGCCTTTACCGATGGCCGCAACTACTCCAACGCGCGCCTGCTGCGCGACCGTTACGGTTTCAAGGGTGAACTGCGCGCCATCGGCGATGTGTTGCGCGATCAGTTGTTCTACCTGCACCGTTGCGGTTTCGATGCGTTTGCCCTGCGCGCCGATAAAGACCCGTACGAAGCCCTTGAAAGCCTCAAGGACTTCTCGGTGACCTATCAGGCCGCCACCGACGAGCCGCTGCCGCTGTTCCGTCGTCGATAAACCTTCGGGTTTATTCTGCATAAAAAAACGCCGGTCACTGACCGGCGTTTTTTATGACTGACTGTTTTACCAGAAGCGTTGCTGGGTCAACCGGCTCCACCAACTCAGCAGCACGCGATCCACCGAGCCGCTGGCTGCCATGCCGATGCGCTCTTGCAGGCTTTTGCGCTCGGCATAATGCAAGTGGTAGACCTCGGACTTCTTCGCCCGATCAGCGAGGTATTCGTCGCTGGTCTTGAGTTCATCCACCAGTTGTTTGTCCAGCGCCGCGACGCCGAGCCAGACTTCACCGGTAGCCACGTCGTCGATGGCCAGTTGCGGGCGATAACGCGCAACGAAGTTCTTGAACAGTTGATGGGTGATGTCCAGATCTTCCTGGAACTTCTCCCGACCCTTTTCGGTGTTTTCGCCAAACACGGTCAGGGTGCGTTTATATTCACCAGCGGTGAGCACTTCGAAATCGATGTCGTGCTTCTTCAGCAGGCGATTGACGTTGGGCAACTGCGCTACAACGCCGATGGAGCCGAGAATCGCGAACGGTGCGCTGATGATCTTCTCGCCGATGCAAGCCATCATGTAGCCGCCGCTGGCCGCAACCTTGTCGATGCACACGGTCAACGGCACGCCGGCTTCGCGGATGCGTGCCAGTTGCGACGAGGCCAGACCATAGCTGTGAACCATGCCGCCGCCGCTTTCCAGACGCAGCACGACTTCATCTTTCGGCGTGGCCAGGGTCAGCAGCGCAGTGATTTCGTGACGCAGGCTCTCGGTGGCTGACGCTTTGATGTCACCGTCGAAATCCAGCACAAACACTCGGAATTTGGCCTCGGGTTTGTTCTTCTGCTTCTTCGCGCTTTTCTCGGATTTGGCCTCGCCTTTGCGCAATGCCTTCAATTGATCCTTGTCGAGCAAGGTTTGCTCGAGGCGTTCACGCAGCCCTTTGTAGAAATCATTGAGCTTGCTGACCTGCAACTGTCCGGCCGATTTGCGCCGGCCTTTGCTGCGCAACGCGGCAAAACTGGCCAGCACCACCAGAATGGCGACCACCAGGGTTACGGTCTTGGCCAGGAAGCTGGCGTATTCGACAAAAAACTCCACAGAGACTCCTTCAAACGATGCGCGGCTTCAAGACACGCGCGGGATGGCTCCAGCATACCCATGCACCCGCTCGGCGACCAGCCATGAAACCTCTGGCAACAAGCTTGCGACGGGTCATTCAAACAAGCGTATGTTTTTTCATTGACAGCACATGCTCATGCTCATAACCTCGCCAAACCTTCAACGTACCGGGATGACGCGGACGTGGGCAGCATCTATTTGATTCGACATGGCCAAGCCTCCTTTGGTGCAGACGACTATGACGTCCTCTCGCCGACCGGTGTGCGTCAGGCAGAAATACTCGGCAAACACCTGGCCGAGCTGGGGATCAGCTTTGATCGGTGCCTGGCCGGCGACCTGCGCCGTCAGCAGCACACGGCCAATAGCGCGCTGGAGCAATTCAGCGCTGCCGGCCTTCCCGCACCCATTCTGGAAACCGATGCCGCGTTCAACGAGTTCGATGCCGAGGCAGTGATCCGCGCCCTGCTCCCGGCGATGTTGCCGGATGAACCGGAAGCCCTCGACATTCTGCGCAACGCTGCGCAAAACCGTGGCGAGTTTCAGCGGATCTTCGCGCTGATCATCGAACGCTGGCTGTCCGGCACCTACGACCCGCCGGGTCTGGAAAGCTGGCTGGGGTTCGTCGAACGGGTTCAGGGCGGTCTGCAACGCATTCTCGAACAGGCCGACGGCAACCAGAAAATTGCCGTGTTTACCTCCGGCGGCACGATCACCGCGCTGATCCACCTGATTACGCAAATGCCTGCAAGACAGGCGTTCGAACTGAACTGGCAAATCGTCAACACCTCGCTCAACCAGCTGAAATTCCGCGGTCGCGAGGTTTCTCTGGCTTCCTTCAACAGTCATGCACACCTGCAACTGATGAAGGCTCCGGAACTCATCACCTTTCGCTGAGTCCGGATTACTGTGACCCTGCTGCAATCAACCCAATAAGGATCGAACCATGACCTCCGTAGCTGATGCCGTACAAGCAATGAAAGCCAAGTTCAACCCAGCCGCTGCTGCCGGTCTGGATCTGGTCTTCGGTTTCCGCATCGACGAAGAAAAGAACTTCTCGCTGATCGTCAAGGACAGCACCTGCGAGCTGCAGGAAGGCGTGAATCCGGATGCCCAGGTCACTCTGGTGATGGACGGTGAAACCCTGGAAGGCATCGTCGACGGTTCGACCGACGGCATGCAAGCGTTCATGGGCGGCAAACTGCGCGCTGAAGGCGACATGATGCTGGCAATGAAACTGTCCGAACTGTTCCCGTCGTAAGACGTCAGTCGGTAGCAAACAAATCCCGCCCTTGTGGCGGGATTTGTCGTTTCAAGCCTCAGGCATTTACAAACGCAGCCGCCAGCAACTCCCGCGTATACGGATGCTGTGCCGAGCGAAACAGCTCTGTGGTCTCGCCACGCTCCAGCACTTCACCGTCCTTCATCACAATCAGGTCATGGGCCAGCGCTCGCACCACTGCCAGATCATGGCTGATGAACAGATACGTCAGACCGTGTTCCTCCTGCAGTCGCCGCAACAGCGCAACGATCTGTTTCTGCACCGTGCGATCCAGCGCCGAAGTGGGCTCGTCCAGCAGGATCAGATCAGGCTTGAGCACCAGAGCCCGGGCAATCGCGATGCGTTGGCGCTGACCACCGGAGAACTCGTGGGGGTAGCGGTGGCGAGTCGAGGGATCGAGACCGACTTCATGCAGCACATCGATTACTGCCCTTTCGCGCTCAACAACATTCAGATCGGTATGCACGCGCAATCCTTCGGCGATGATCTGCTCCACGCACAGGCGCGGGCTGAGGCTGCCAAACGGGTCCTGAAATACTACTTGCAGCCGTTTGCGTAACGGCCGCAGTTGTTTGCCGCTCATTTGCTCCAGCGCTTCGCCCTGAAAACGAATCGAGCCTTGGGCATCAATAAGCCGCAGGATCGCCTGGCCCAGTGTCGACTTGCCTGAGCCCGACTCACCGACAATCCCCAGGGTCTTGCCGCGCTGCAGGTTCAAATCGATGCCATCGACAGCCTTGAGGTACGACTTGGGCTGCCACCAGCCTCCGCCCAATCGGAAATGAACCTTGAGATCGCGCACCTCAAGCAAGTCCTCCGCGACATCCCGGGACAACGCCTCACCGCCCGGTTCGGCATTCAGTAATTCGATGCTGTAAGGATGTTGGGGTGTTCTGAACAATTGCTCGCAAGGCGCCTGCTCGACAATTACGCCACCCCGCATTACGGCTACTCGCTGGGCAATATTGCGCACCAGATTGAGGTCATGACTGATGATCAGCAGCGCCATGCCCAACCGCTGTTGCAGCTCCTTGAGCAGCATCAGAATCTTGCGCTGCACCGTGACATCCAGTGCCGTGGTCGGCTCATCGGCGATCAGCAATTGCGGCTCGCAGGCCAGCGCCATGGCGATCATCACTCGCTGTCGCTGACCGCCCGAGAGCTGATGCGGATAAGCCTTGAGCCGTTCGCCGGGTTTCTGGATGCCGACCAGTTCCAGCAATTCCAGAATACGTTTGCGTGCCGCTGCACCCGCCAGGCCTTTATGCAGCGCAAGGCTTTCACCAAGTTGCCGTTCGATGGTGTGCAAGGGATTCAACGAACTCATAGGCTCCTGGAAAATCATCGCAATCCGATTACCGCGCAATTGCCGCAGATAACGCTCATGTACGCCTAGCAACTCTTCGCCGGCATAACGAATACTGCCGTCAATCCGCGTGATCGCCGGGTCGAGCAATTGCAGAATGCTGTGCGCGGTCACCGATTTGCCGGAGCCGGACTCACCGACCAATGCCAGGCACTCACCGGGGCGGATATCGAGGTCGATACCGCGCACCACTTCCTGGCCATTGAATGCGACTCGCAAGTCGCGCAGTTCGATCAGGTTCTCGCTCATATCAAGTCCTTGGGTCATACGCATCACGGCAGGCTTCGCCGATGAAAACCAGCAACGAGAGAATCAACGCCAAGGCAAAAAAAGCGGTCAGCCCCAGCCAGGGTGCTTGCAGATTGTTCTTGCCCTGTCCGATCAACTCGCCCAATGAGGCGCTGCCGGCCGGCATGCCAAAACCGAGAAAATCCAGCGCCGACAAGGTCGCAATCGCCCCGGTCAGAATGAACGGCAGATAGGTCAGGGTCGCACTCATGGCGTTGGGCAAAATATGCCGGCTGATCACCTGAGCATCACCCACGCCCAGCGCCCGCGCCGCTTTCACATATTCCAGCCCTCGGCTACGCAGGAACTCGGCGCGAACCACATCCACCAGACTCAGCCAGGAAAACAGCGCCATGATTCCCAGCAACCACCAGAAATCCGGTTCGACAAACCCCGACAGAATGATCAGCAGATACAGCACCGGCAGGCCCGACCAAACCTCCAGCAAGCGCTGACCGAACAGATCGATCCAGCCACCGTAGTAACCCTGCAATGCGCCAGCGGCGATGCCGATCAGTGCACTCGCGGCCGTCAGCGCCAACGCGAACAACAGCGAGACCCGGGTGCCGAAAATCACCCGCGCCAGCACATCCCGCGCCTGATCATCGGTGCCCAGCCAATTGGCACTGCTCGGCGGACTCGGCGCCGGTTCGGTCAGGTCGTAATTCACCGTATCGAAGCCGAACGGGATCGGCGCGAACCACATCCGTCCGCCCTGCCCCTCGATCAATTGCCGCACCTGAGCGCTGCGATAGTCCGGTTGAAACGGCAGTTCGCCGCCGAAATCCTGCTCGGTATAACGCTTGAACGCCGGGAAATATGATTCGTCCTTAAAGGTCACCAGCAGCGGCTTGTCGTTGGCGATCAATTCGCCGCCGAGGCTCAACCCAAACAACCCGAGAAACAGCCACAACGACCACCAACCCCGGCGATGTGCCTTGAAACGTGCCCAGCGACGCTGAGCAATGGGAGAAAGCGTCAGCATCAGGCAGCCCTCGCGGTGAAGTCGATACGCGGGTCGACCAGCGTGTAACAGAGGTCGCCGAGCAGTTTTATCAAGAGGCCGAACAAGGTGAAGATGAACAGCGAACCGAACACCACCGGATAGTCACGGGACACCGCCGCCTCGTAGCTGAGCCGGCCGAGGCCATCCAGCGAGAAGATCACTTCGATCAGCAGCGAACCACCGAAGAACACCGTTACCAACGCCTGAGGCAATCCGGCAACCACCAACAGCATCGCGTTGCGAAACACATGGCCGTACAACACTTGCCGCTCGCTCAAACCCTTGGCTCGCGCCGTGACCACGTAGAGCCGCGAAATCTCGTTGAGAAAGCTGTTCTTGGTGAGAATCGTCAGCGTGGCGAAACCGCCGATCACCAATGCACTGACCGGCAGCACCAAGTGCCAGAAATAATCGGCAACCTTGGCCCACAAGGACAACTCGGCAAAGTTGTCCGAAACCAGACCGCGCACCGGAAACCAGTCCAGCGCGGTGCCGCCGGCGAATACGATGATCAGCAGCAAGGCGAACAGAAAACCCGGCATCGCGTAGCCGATAATGATCGCCGCGCTACTCCATACATCGAAGGCCGAGCCGTTGTGCACAGCCTTGCGAATGCCCAGTGGAATCGACACCAGATAAGTGATCAGCGTCGCCCATAAACCCAGCGACAAAGTCACCGGCAGCTTTTGCCAGATCAGTTCAGTGACGCTGGCGCCTCGGAAGAAACTCTTGCCGAAGTCCAGTTGCGCGTAGCTTTTGAGCATCAACCACAGTCGTTCGCTGGCCGGTTTATCGAAGCCGTACTGACGTTCGATATCCGCTACCAGTTTGGGATCGAGGCCACGAGTGGCGCGGGATTCACCGCCGATGGTTTCGACATGCGCAGCACCTACCGCAGCGCCAACGCCAATACCTTGCAAACGGGCAATTGCTTGTTCCACCGGCCCACCGGGCGCGGCCTGCACGATCACGAAATTCACCAGCAGAATCGCCAACAGCGTCGGCACAATCAGCAACAAGCGTCTCAGGCTATAACCCCACATGGACGTATTCCTTTTGTTGTTGCTGCATCTGCGACTGGGTCAATGCGCTGGGGCTGATTTCCCACCATGTGTCGAGGCCGGCGTCGTACAGCGGCGCAATCGCCGGGCGGCCGAAACGGTTCCACCACACCGTGGAAATACCCGGCGGGTAATAGTTGGGAACCCAGTAGTATCCCCACTGCAACACCCGATCCAGCGCACGCGCGTGGCGCAGCAAACTGTCGCGATCAGCGGCCTGCACCAGACCTTCGAGCAGCGCATCCACTGCTGGATCGCGCAACACCATGTAGTTGTTGGAGCCCGGATCATCGGCACCATCGGAACCGAAATAATTGAACATCTCGCGCCCCGGCGCCTGACTGACCGGGTACCCGGCGACGATCATGTCGTAGTCTCGATTGCGCACACGGTTGGTGTATTGCGCAGTGTCGACCTGACGAATATCGAAGCCGATGCCGATCTGCGCCAGGTTGCGCTTGAACGGCAACAGCAGCCGTTCGAAACCCTTCTGGCCGTTAAGAAAGGTAAAGTGCAGCGGCTCACCGGCAGCATTCACCAGTTGATCGCCCCGAGGTTTCCAGCCTGCGGCTTCCAGTAGTTTCAACGCCTGTAATTGTTCAGCGCGGATGTTGCCGCTGCCGTCGCTTTTCGGTGCCTGGAACACCTGACTGAAGACTTCGTCGGGGATCTTTCCGCGCAATGGCTCAAGGATTTTCAGCTCTTCAGCGTCGGGCAGCTCGGTGGCCGAAAGCGCACTGTGCGAGAAGTAACTGCGCTGGCGCAGGTACATGCTGCGCATCATCTGCCGGTTGCTCCATTCGAAATCCCAGAGCATGGCGATGGCCTGTCGTACCCGACGATCCTGAAACAGCGGTTTCTGCAGGTTGAACACGAAACCCTGCGCGCCTTGCGCCGCACCGGGCGCCAGATGTTCTCGGAGCAATTTGCCTTGGTCCAGTGCCGCGCCGGCATAACCGATGGTGTAACTGGTGGCGGAAAATTCGCGGTTGTAATCGAAGCCGCCCGACTTGAGCACCTGACGCGAAACGTCGGTGTCGGCGAAAAATTCAACGCTCAACTGATCGAAGTTGTAGAGGCCGCGATTGATGGGCAGATCCTTGGCCCACCAATCCGTGACGCGCTTAAATTTCACGCTGCGCCCGGCATCCACTGCGCTGATCCTATACGGGCCGCTGCCCGGAGGAATCTCGAAACCCGCGCCATCGGCGAAATTGCGCGTGCGCCACCAATGTTCGGGGAGTACCGGCAGCGTCGCCAGATCCAGCGGTAAGGTGCGGCTGTCGTTGTTGCTGAACACGAAGCGCACCTGGGTTGAAGACTCGACCAGCACTTCGGCGACATCACGAAACTGCTGGCGGTATTTGAGGCTGCCTTGAGTGGTGAGCAGTTCGAAGGTATAGCGCACGTCTTCGGCGGTAATCGGCGTTCCATCGTCGAAGCGCGCGGCGGGATTCAGGTAAAACCGCAGCCAGCGGCGATCTGTATCCAGCTCCATTTTTTGCGCGACCAGTCCGTAGACGCTGTAAGGCTCGTCTTTGCTGCGATAAGCCAACGGAGCGTAGAGCCATCCGTCGATATCGGCCACGCCAGTGCCTTTGTCGATGTAAGGAATCAGGTGATCGAACGGGCCGCTTTCCAGCGAGGAACGGCGCAGGCTGCCACCCTTGGGCGCATTGGGGTTGGCATAGGCCAGGTGCTGGAAGTCCGGGGTGTACTTGGGGGCTTCGCCGTAGACGGTGAGCGCGGTTTGCGGGGCGGCGAATGTGGCTGGGCTGAGTAGCAGGCAGAAGCCCAGCAAGTTTGCTCTGTTGAACATGCGACAGTTCCTTGTTTCTCGGTGCTGCCACTGGCCTCTTCGCGAGCAAGCTCGCTCCCACAGAGGATTTGTGTTTCCACAGAACCAATGTGGGAGCGAGCCTGCTCGCGAAGGGGGCCGAACAGTCAAAACACCTTCTGCCTACCTGTGATGTGCAACAGGCCAGCAATTTTTATAGGGCAGGCTTTAGACCAAAAAGTGACTATCCATCGCCCCGACTGATCATTTTCAAAACTTGTAAGTCACCCGCGAGAACAGCGTTCGCCCAAACGGATCGCCGTATTTCGGGTCGTAACCGCTCTGGAACGTGTAGGTCTGATTGCTGAATGGCGGCTCGCGGTCGAACAGATTTTTCGCACCCAGCGTCACACTCAGCGTCTTGCGCCAGGTGTAAGTGCCGGACAAATCCCAGACGTTGTAGGAGCCGACGTAGTCGTGCGTCTCACGATCCGAATCGTGATAACCGCTGGTGTAGCGGTTGGTCAGCGCCGCGCCGAACGGACCGTAGTTCCAGCTGCCGGTCAGGCTGTGACGCCAGCGGGCCACGGCGCCGGCCGAGGCAAAGTCGCCGCCACGGAAATCACCGAGCTTGTCGATGTAGTCGCCCTTGAGCTGTTGCTGGTAGTCATAACGGGTGACGTAAGTGCCTTGCAGGCCAATGCCGAAGTTGCCGTACGGCGTGCTGGGCAAACGGTAATCGAAGCTGACATCGACGCCATTGGTCTTGATCTTGCCGAGGTTGGCCAGACCGGTAACAACGTGATCGATGGAGCCGTCAGGCTTGCGAATCAGGCGATCCGGGTACAGCTCCGGGTTCTCGAACACTGCCGATTCAGGGAACTCGGCGATCTGGTTGGCGATGTCGATCCACCAGAAATCCAGCCCGGTGGTCAGGCGCTCGAACGGCTGGTAAACGAAGCCGAGAGTGACGTTACGAGCGGTTTCCGGACTCAGATCGGTGTTGCCGCCAGTGCTGCGATTGAACTGCTGCGCGCAGTCACGGTTGGCGATCCCGCCATTGCTCGGATTGCCGCCGGCGCACAGTCGCGGATCGTTGTAATTGGCATTGGTGAATGTGGTGTAGTTCGGGTTGTACAGTTCATACAGCGACGGCGCACGGAAACCCTCGCTGTAGGCGCCGCGTACTACCAACTCCTTGAACGGCTGGAAGCGAAACGAGTATTTCGGGTTGGTGGTGCTGCCGAAGTCGCTGTACTTGTCATGGCGTACGGCGGCGGACAGTTCCAGGCTGTCGAGCACCGGCACATTGACCTCGGCGTATTGGGCCGAGACGCTGCGATCCCCGGCAACGCTGCCGTTTGGATCGACACCGAGGCTTTGCACGTCACCGGCAAACTGTGCGAAGTCCTGATGGAAGTCTTCCTTGCGGTACTCGCCACCCAAGGCCAGCCCCGATGGGCCGGCACCGAACCAGTCACCGATTTCGCGGCTGATACGCCCGTCAATCGCTTTCACCCGCCCTACGGCTGTGGCGTAGTCGCCGTCCACCGCGTTGGCCGCCAACAGTGCTTGTCCGGCGGCAGTTTGCGCGCCGAACGGGTTGATCACGCCGTTGGCGATCCCTGCGCTGATCGCATGATCGTTTACGTATCCGCTGTCGATGCTGTTGGTGACTTTGTTCTGGTTGTACGACGCGCCGACGTTGTAATCCCAACCGACCACACTGCCATCAAAATTCAGCAGCAGACGCTGACCAACGTTGTCATCTTCATGTTGACGAGCACCGACTGCTGTTTCGCGCCAGTTCACATCGACCGGTTGCGTCGGATCAAGGGCAAAGCCGCTCGGCCCGGGCGTAATGCCGTTACCCGGATAGAACGTGGTGCCGGGATTGACCTGATTACCCATCAAAGTACCGGGGCCGATCTGCGTGCGGTTTTCATTGCGTGCCCAGAAGTATTCGAGGCTGACGTTGTGATCGTCCGAAAGTTTGCCGGTGGCTTTGGCAAAGGCCGAGGTCTTTTCGGTTTCCGGCACCAGATCAAGATAATTCCACAGGCTTTGTCGGCAGATTCCGTTGCGCGCCAGCAGCCCCGGCGAGTTGCAACCGGAACCCGCCAGCGGGTTGGTGGCGTTGCTGCCCTGGCTCCAGTTGGCCGGTGACGCCGTGCCGGAGGTGTAATCGAGGCCGCGAGCGGGCTGATAGTTGTAGGTGTAGCCGCGATCATCGGCCGCCAGCCTTTGCTGTTTGTCGTAGCTGACCACGCCGAACACGTTGAAGCGGTCATCCTGCAAATCACCAAAACCCCAACTGCCGCTGAAGTTATGGCTTTCTCCGCCACCCGAATGTGTCGGCGTGTCGTAGTTGGTGCTGATCTGGCCTTCGGTGAGGCTGGTTTTGGTGATGAAGTTGATCACCCCGCCGATGGCGTCGGTGCCGTACAACGCCGAGGCGCCATCTCGCAGCACTTCAACGCGGTCAATGGCGGCGAACGGAATGGTGTTCAAATCGACGCCCGAGCCATTGATGGCGTTGGTCGCGTTGTTGCTCAGACGTCGACCGTTCAGCAGTACCAATGTCTTGTTCGGGCCGATGCCACGTAAGTCTGCATACGACGCCCCGCCACTGCTCGATCCCACCGAACGACCGGAGCCGACCGAGGACTGGTTGGCGGAAATCCGGCTGACCAGTTCCTCGGTCGTTGTTACTCCCTGCTCGCGCAGTTCTTCAACCCGCAGGATGGTGACCGGCACCGCAGTCTCGGCATCGACCCGGCGAATCGCCGTACCGGTGACTTCCACCCTTTGCAGCTGAGTAGTGGGCTCGTCGGCAGCGACTGCCGGCAAGGTGTTGATTGCCATCAGCAAGGCCAGGCTCAACGGGGTTCTAACGGGTGAAAATCGAATCATGAACAGCCATCCCTGCGTTTTGGTTTATGCAGGGATGTGCGACGGCGAATGAGGATTTATAGAGGTCCGGTTAGACCGTTGGGTGATGAGGTTATGCACAATTGGCAAATGCGTTTCACGCTAGCACCATTTCCCTCAGCAGCCGGGTATCCAGTCCAAACCGTTCCTGGGAAACCATCCTGAACTGCCCCTCTGCCAGTTCGCAGCTCACCAACAAATTCCAGGAATGTCGGGTTGCCGCAGAAGGGATCAGCACAAACGGATGTTCAGCCAGTAAAGCATCGGCAAATAGCCGTTGATTGGGTGACGGCTTTGCCGGGCTCAGCCAGTAAGGATTCGGCACATCCTCTGGTTGCACTATTTTGACCTTCGCGTCGCTGATGACCTCAAAGCACGTCAAGACATAAGCCTCCTTGTCCAACTTGTCAAAACTGCTATTGGCTGCCACCTCCAGAATGGCCGAGGACGGATCGACTGACGCGTAAATGACTCGCCGGCCGGGGATGTTCCATCGACCACCATTCAGATTTGAACCAATCCCGCGGTCCCACGTACATCCGTAGATCTCGGGATCCAGCCGCCAGGCATACCAATGCTCATCCCAAGGCAAGGGATTCATGTGTAAACCCCGTAGATGACCTGACCCAGGTACTGTTCCACCATCTGGAAACCCAGAAAATGCCGAATCAATTCCAGCGGCACGCGACCGTTCATGTAAGGAGTGGGCTTCTGCAACCACTCCTCTGCCCGCGATTGACGTCCGAAGGCCCGAGTGGCCATTTCAAGCACCAGCGCATGTTGGTAGGCGATGACGCTCTGCAGCGGGTCAAGCCGCACCGATTTGCCTTCCTTCAAAAGCCGCCGCACGGTTCTGACAGACTTGCCGGTTATACGTTTGACCATGTCGCCTTGCAGGTAAAGATCTGAAGTTGAAAGCATGCTGACTACGTCGTTCAACTCAAAACCTTCATCGGTGAGGTCAACGATCCGCATGGCGTCGTCTCCGATGTTCTGACCATGCACGAGCAAATCGACAGGTTTGCCCTCGGCCCTTTTCAGTCCCGTAAGCCTCGCTACTTTTGCATTAGGCACCGCGACATCCTCCATAGGGCATCTGGCACGATCGTCGCGCCAGTGATAGCGAGAGGGATAAACAGGCGTTTCGTATTCCAAGTGTGGTGTTCGCATGATCCATCCGTTTTCAGAGGCCTGAGCGTCCAAGCCGTGAGCGACTTCAATGTCATGCCCAATGCTATAGATCACGCGTCCGACGACCAACCTGAAAAAGTCGTCGGAAATATCCGCTGTTTTGCCAAAAGACTGCCCGTTTCCGTAGGACGCTTCGCACTCAACTGCCGAAGTGATAACTCACATCCAGCCACCACTGCCGCCCGTACGGGTCATAGTTGCCCGTCGGGTAATACGGCCAGCCTGCCGAGTCATCATGTTTGATCTGATTCAGCACGTTGTTCACAGTCAGACCGACGCTGGCACGGTCGTTGAGCTTGTAGCGTGCGCTGGCATTGAATACGGTCCATGGCGACAGTCGACCATCCCCGGCGCCATTGGTGACCGAACCATAACGAATGCCCATCAACGTCGCCGTGGCTTGCTGATAATCCCAGGTCAGGCTGGCGTTGACCTTGCTGCGCCAGTCGTAGTTGCTGCGCGAGGTTCGCAAGTCCTGCGTCGGTGCTTCTTCGGATTCCTTGTAGTAATGCGAAAGCACCAGGGTGTAACCCAACGCTGAACTGAACGCGCCATACTGCCCGGCGCCCCAGCGGATGTTGCTCTTGAAGTCGAGGCCGCTGACCCGCTCACTGGCCGCGTTGATCGCATTGACCCGCACCCGCTGCAACTGATTCGGATCGACAGCGGCATTCGCCGCGTTGCGGTCGATGCGTGCCAGGGTCGATTGGCACGCCGCCGAGTTGATGTCCTGGGCGCCGTTGCGGCAATCGTTTTCGTCCTGCAACAGACGGTTTT
The DNA here is from genome assembly GCF_052567255.1 of Pseudomonas sp. McL0111. Classification (NCBI taxonomy): domain Bacteria; kingdom Pseudomonadati; phylum Pseudomonadota; class Gammaproteobacteria; order Pseudomonadales; family Pseudomonadaceae; genus Pseudomonas; species Pseudomonas sp. McL0111. The sequence goes on from NZ_CP199585.1 coordinate 5,005,075, forward strand.
CATCAACGGTGGTCAGCAGGTCGTCGATCTCGACTCGCCAGAAATCCGTGGAGAAATCGAAGTTGCGCGATGGCGACCAGACGAAGCCGTAAGTCCAGGATTTGCCGCGCTCGGATTCCAGATCAGGCGTGCCGCTCTGGGTGTAGTCGACCCGCCCACGATCACACGCGCCATCCACGCCTTTGCTGCAGCCGTAGTAGTCGATCTGCGCCGGGTAATAACCGTTGCTGTCGGACTGATAGATGTAGTTCAAGTCCGGCGCACGGAAACTGGTGCCGTAGCTGCCGCGTAGCAACAGGCTGGTCAGCGGACGCCATTCCAGACCGAGGTTGTAGGTCTTTTGCTGCTCGGTGCGACCACTGAATTTGTACTGATCCCAACGCCCCGCGGCGGTAGCCAGAACCGTGTCGGTCACCGGAATGCTGAACTCGCCACCGGCCGCATAACGCTTGCGCGAACCGCCGGAGCTTTGCGCCGGGCTTGTGCCGTAGAAGGTGCCGTCATTAAGGCCACCGTCCGGATCGATGCGATATTCCTGCTTGCCCGCTTCCAGCACTCCGGCGAATCCGACCGGGCCGGCCGGCAAATCAAACAGGTCGCCGTTGACCGAGGCGTTGTAACTGGTCGAGACCGACTTGCTGGTCTGGGTCAGGTTGCTGCGAAACTGATCCCATTCCTGCGGCGTCAGCGGCCGGTCGAGGCGCGAAGCATCCGGAGCGAACACCGGGTAGCCGCCGCGAGTGCCTAGTTGTTGTCCAAGATAGAAATCCTGAATCGACGCCAATGGCGTGTAGCGCGTGGTTCTGACGCTGCGATATTCCGAGCGATTGGCCGCCAGATCGTAGTTCCAGCCAGTGTCGGCGATCTTGTCCGAGAGACCGAGAGTGCCGGTCCACGAGGTGTCGCGCCACTTGCTGTTGTTGCTGGTGCGCCCGCCGATCTCTTCTTCGCCGTAACGCCGATACCAACGTTCCAGATTGCCGGTGTTCTGATTGATGAAATCCGGCGAGGTGAATGTCGGGCCACGGGTGTTGTTCTGAATATGGTCGAGGCCGTACATCAGATCAGCAAACACCTGGCCGCTGTCGCTGAAGTGCCAGGTGCCACGGCTATAGCCGTCGTAGTTTTCCTTCTGCGTCTGGATCGTCCAGTAATCGTTGTACATCTGATCGGTGCGGCAACGGCCACCGCTGTTGAACAACTTGTTGTCGAACGTGCCCTGATACGCGCCACAACCGGGCCCGAGATAACGGTTGTTGGTGAGGTCGCGACGGTAGCCGACATCGGCCAATGGGCCGCTTTGCATGAAGCCACGGTCATCGGCCCAGATCGGATCGCGGTTGGTCAGTTCGACGCCAAACAAACCATCGAAATCACCCCAACTACCGCCGCCGCTGATCTGCAAGCGCTGATTGTCACCACCGCCGCGCTCGGTTGTGCCGCCCTTGAGGTTGACATCGATGCCGTTGATTTGCTTCTTGAGGATGATGTTGACCACGCCGGCAATCGCATCCGAGCCGTAGATCGCCGAGGCGCCGCTGCTGAGGATTTCGATGCGGTCGATAACGGCTGACGGGATGTTAGCCAGATTGGTGAAGTTGACCTTGCCGTCGTACGCCGACGGGTAATCGGCGACGCGCCGGCCGTTGATCAGCACCAGCGTGTGATTGGGCCCAAGCCCGCGCAAATTGATCGCGCTGGCGGCAGGCTGCCAGGTATTGCCGTAGTCCTCGCCCTGGGTCATGCCGGTGTTTTGCGTCTGGGTCGCCAAGGCGTCGTAGACGTTTTTGTAGCCGCGCGCTTCCATCTCTTCGTGGGTGATGACGTTGACCGGGGTCGCTCCATCGCTCTGGGCACGGGCGATGCGCGAGCCGGTGACCGTGACTTTTTCCATGCGGTAATCGGCACTGCTGGCCGGCGCGGTAACCGCAGTGACTTTGGCCGGCGCTTCGCCTTCACGGACGCTCAAGCCTTGGGTGCTTTGATCGACCTGCAAGCCGCTGCCGAGCAATGCTTTCTCCACTGCTTGCCGTCCGCCCAACGCACCGCGCACAGCGCTACTGCGCTTGCCTTGCACCAGATTCTGACTGAAGGAAATCGGCACACCGGTCTGCCGCGAGATGTCGAGCAACACTTCGTCGAGTGGGCCGCTGGCGATATCGAACGTGAATAGTTGGGCGGCAGGCTCTGCGGCGAAACCCGTCGTTGGCACCAGGCCCATGGCCAACGCAGCGGCGAGGGTCAATCGAGGTAATTGTTGTTTGAATGAAAACATCGAGGGGCTTCCCTGTTGAAGGCATCTGCAGGGAATGAGCAGCGGGCCGAGGCTTTTTATAGGGCGCCGATTAGGCCGAGAAGTTATGGCGTTATAACCGGCGCCAAAATCAAAAGATCGCTGCCTCGTTGCACTCGTGAGCTCCTACAGGTGTCAGCGCAGTTTCTGAAGTTTATGAGCGCGGCTCGATGCTCACCCAGTACGGGTTATGCCAGGTCACGCGGATCGGCAGCGAACGCTCCAGCAACTGCAACGTGCGGTCGCTGTCATCCAGTGGATAGAGACCGCTCAAGCGCAAACCGGCAACCTCCGGGCTCAGATGCAGAATGCCGCGCCGATAACGACGCAAGCCGTCGATGACTTCGCTCAGCGGGCGGTCGCGCACTTCCAGGCGACCTTGCACCCAGGCGCTTTCGTGACCGTTGCTGCGTTCCAGCGCGAGAATATTCTGAGCGTCGAACAACAGACTCTCGCCCGCCTCCACCACTTGCCGGGCACCGCCGCGAGTCACCACTTCGACCTGCGAATGGAGCATCACCAAACGCGTAGCGTCGTCTTCCTGCTGCACCAGAAATTTAGTCCCCAAGGCGCGCATCCGACCGTGTTCGGTCTCGACCACAAACGGACGCGCAGAATCCTTGGCCACATCCACCAGCAACTCGCCGGCGCGCAATGTCAGCAACCGTTGCATGGCATCGAATCGGGTGATCACCCGGGTGCGCGCATTCAGAGTCAAGGTGCTGCCGTCCTCCAGCGTGAAGTCACGGCGCTCGCCGGTACCGGTCGCCAACTCCCCTGCCTCGGGCAGCCAGCCATAACGCCGGCCGAGCAGCCCGGCCAACAGTGCAATCCCGAGCACACTCAAACTACCGCTGATAAATCGACGACGGCTCGAAGGCGCATTGAGACTGTGCAGCAGACTGTTGCGCGGCACGCCACGCAAAGTCGGATTGCGCAGCAGATTCAGCCCGCCGCCCATTTGCTCGATGATCTGCTGATGGCGCGGATCGGCAGCACGCCAGGCCTCGAACGCGGCCCGCTCGCCTGCATTGACCTCTCCCGACTGCAAAAGCGCCATCCATTGCGCGGCCTCATCGACTACCGTTTCGTCAGGCCTCATACCTGCATCGCCTGATAGCAACGCTTGAATGCCTCGACCATGTATTGCTGCACGCGACTGGTCGATACGCCGAGGCGTTCGCCGATCTGGCTATAGGTCAGGCCATCGAGTTGATGGTAGAGAAACGCCGCTCTGGCCTTGGCCGACAAACCGTTGAGTAACCGATCAACCGCCAGCAGCGCTTCGATCACCAACGCCCGCTCTTCCGGCGACGGATGCACCGGCTCCGGTGCCAGCGCCAGACTGTCCAGATAGGCGCGCTCCAGATCCTGACGCCGCCAGCCTTCGTACACCAACCGCCGCGCAATGGTGGTCAGCAACGCGCGCGGTTCGCGGATTGCCGCCGGGTCCGGCAATGCCAGCACCCGTAAAAAAGTTTCCGAGGCAATGTCTTGCGCACTGTGTGGGCAGCCGAGCGTGCGGCTGACGGCCGCGCACAGCCAGCGATAGTCCTTTTGGAACATCTGCCCAATGATCTGGTAATGCGGGTTATGAACTCCACCCATGTCTTGCTCCCTGAAACGGGGTCTACCCGCTGCGAAAACCGTCGTTCTACCGGGATCGTCCGGCACTGATCAGGGGGCGACTTTGCTATAGCACTGGATACATTTGAAGGAATAAAAAATCAGCACAACAAAACTTTTAGCCATAAGACATTCCGTCGCCGCGTAAACACTGGTTAACAGAACGTTGACCTCTATCAGTTATGCCGATCCCGCCTCTGTCTAATCTTCCCGCTCCATCGAAAGCCAAGGACGGCTCACCGAGAGCCCGCGGCTGATCCCCTTCAAGGAAGAACTCACATGCGATCACTCAACATCATTCTGCTGGCTTCGGCGTTCAACGGTCTGACCCAACGTGCCTGGCTGGAGCTGCGTCAGGCCGGGCACTCGCCCAGTGTCGTGCTGTTTACCGACGAAAACGCCGTGTGCGAGCAGATCGAAAACAGCGGAGCGGATCTGGTGATCTGCCCGTTTCTCAAGGATCGGGTGCCGCAAGCGCTTTGGAGTAATCCGGTGCGTCCGGTGGTGATCATCCATCCCGGCATCGTCGGTGATCGCGGCGCCAGTGCGCTGGACTGGGCGATCAGCAACGAACTGTCGAGTTGGGGCGTCACCGCCCTGCAAGCCGTGGAAGAAATGGACGCCGGACCGGTCTGGGCCACTTGTGAATTCAATCTGCCCGCGGGACTGCGCAAATCCGAGCTGTACAACGGGCGGGTCAGCGACGCGGCGATGCGCTGCATTCGCGAAGTGGTCGAAAAGTTTATCGATGGCTTTCAACCGGTGGCACTGGACTACACCGATCCCAAGGTGCGCGGGCGGCTGCAACCGAACATGAAGCAGGATGATCGCAGCTTCAGTTGGCATGACTGTTCGCGGTTCATCAAACGCAGCATCGATGCGGCGGACGGTCAGCCGGGTGTGCTCGCGAGTCTGGAAGGTAACCAGTATTACGTTTATGACGCGCACCTTGATGTGCGCACCGGTACGCCCGGGGAAATTCTCGCAGTGCATGACGATGCGGTGTTGGTCGCGACTGGCGATCACAGCCTGTGGATCGGCTCGCTGCGATGCAAACCGCAACCCGGCGAGGAAACCTTCAAGCAACCGGCGCGGCACGTACTGGCCGGTCTGCTTGCGGGCGTGCCGACGCTGCACTGGACGATTGCCAGTCAGCCGTTCAGTGGCGAGGCGTATCAGCCGATTCGTTATCGCGAGTCCGGGAATGTCGGCGAGTTGACCTTCGAGTTCTACAACGGCGCGATGAGCACTGAGCAGTGCCAGCGTATGGTTGAGGCATTGCGCTGGGCCAAATCCCGCGACACTCAGGTGCTGTTGATCAAGGGTGGGCGCGGCAGTTTTTCCAATGGCGTGCATCTGAATGTGATTCAGGCTGCGCAGGACCCGGGCGCCGAGGCCTGGGCGAATATTCAGGCGATTGACGATGTCTGCGAAGAGTTGCTCAGTGCGCGGCAACTGGTGGTCAGCGGTGTGACCGGTAATGCCGGAGCCGGCGGTGTGATGCTGGCACTGGCCGCCGATATCGTGTTTGCCCGGGCCGATATCGTGCTCAATCCGCATTACAAAAGCATGGGTCTGTATGGCTCGGAATACTGGACCTACAGCCTGCCACGTGCGGTCGGTCCGGCGATGGCCGAGCAATTGACTCAGGCGTGTCTGCCGGTGAGTGCCAGTCAGGCTTTGCAGTTGGGCATGGTTCAGGAAATCGGCCCGCGTTGCCCGGATGAGTTTGCCTTGTGGCTGCTGCAACGAGCCAATGGTGCGCTGACCGATCCGACTTATGCGGCGGTGCGTGAACGCAAGCTGCGCCTTGATCATCAGTTGATGCAGGAATGCCGCGAAAGCGAGTTGCAAGAGATGCAGGAAGACATGCTCTACAACCGCAATCAGTTTGCCGAGAAGTGCCGCCATTTCGTCTACAAACGCAAAGTATGCGGGACACCGCAGCGATTGGTGGCGGATTGGGCGCGGGTGCGTGAGGCAGAGTTGGCCGGGTAATCTTCGCCGACCGTTCGGGCCTCTTCGCGGGCAAGCCCGCTCCCACAGGTTCTGCGGGTGTCGTTAAATCCGGGTACATCCTCAATCCCTGTGGGAGCTGGCCTGCCAGCGATGGGGCCGGCACTTTCAACATCGTTGTCGACTGACATTGCGCTACCGCGAGCAGGCTCACTCCTACAAGTTTTGCGGGTCTCCTGAAAATCCGGGTACACCCTCAATCCCTGTGGGAGCTGGCCTGCCAGCGATGGCGCCGGTACTTTCAACATCGTGGCGACCGACATTGCGCTATCGCGAGCAGGCTCACTCCTACAAGTTCTGCGGGTGTCGTTAAAATCCGGGTACACCCTCAACCCCTGTGGGAGCTGGCTTGCCAGCGAAGAGGCCGGTACTTTCAACATCGTGGCGACTGACATTGCGCAATCGCGAGCAGGCTCACTCCCACAGGTTCTGCGGGTGTCCTTAAAATCCGGGTACACCTCAACCCCTGTGGGAGCTGGCCTGCCAGCGATAGGGTCAGCATTTTCGACATCGTTGTCGACCGACATTGCGCAATCGCGAGCAGGCTCACTCCTACAATGATCGGGGAGTTGCCGAGTACTGTGTGAACAGCACAAAACCTGTGGGAGTGAGCCTGCTCGCAATGAACGATGACGCGGTGTCGAGCGGGCACTTACAATGCCCGCACTCTCAAACACCGGCCCGCCCATGGACATCGACCTCGCTCGCACCTTTCTGGAAATCGTCCGCCACGGCAGTCTCGCGGCGGCTGCCGAGAAGTTGTTCGTCACGCAAACCGCGATCACCGCCCGGGTGCAGAAACTCGAAAGTCAGTTGGGTAGCACGCTGTTCGTGCGCAATCGGGCCGGCGCACGCTTGACGCCCAATGGCGAAGCGTTCGTGGTCTACGCCAACCAACTGGTGCAAACCTGGGAGGCTGCGCGCCGCGACTTGCCGCTGCCCGAGGGTTATCACAACGTGCTGCACATCGGTGGCGAAGTCAGCCTGTGCAATCCGTTGATGCTCAGTTGGGCCGCCGAACTGCGCGAGAAAATCCCGGGCCACGCCCTGCGCATGGAAATCCGCGACGGCGAAAACCTCCTGCGGCAACTGGAACTCGGCGTGCTCGACGCCGCGCTGGTCTATCAACCGGAATACTGGCCGGGTCTGCAAGTCGAGCAAGTGCTGGAAGAAAAGCTGATTCTGGTGCGCACGCCCGGTCGCCCCGATCCGTACGTTTACATCGACTGGGGCCCGGACTTCCGTCGTCAGCACGACGCCGCCCTGCCGGAAAAAGCCAAGGCTGCGCTGAGCTTCAATCTCGGCCCGCTGGCGCTGCAATACATTCTCGAAAACGGCGGCAGCGGCTACTTCCGCACTCGCGTCGTACGCAGTTTTCTCGAGACTGGAGCATTGGAGGCGGTGACCAAAGCCCCGGAATTCGGCTATCCGACTTATCTGGTGTACTCCCGCGATCGCGACTCGGCGACGCTGCAACAAGCCTTCGATCTGCTGCGCCAGGTGATCGAGACCGATGATGACTGGTCACAACGCTGGAACCCGTTGAGCTGAATCAATCTGAAGCGGCCAATTTGCAGCGAATCATGGCGCTTGTGACCTCTAGGTTCGACCTGCACAAATCGCCGGATCGGCTACTCTGCCGGGTATAACAACAATACCCGCAGGTGAGCGCATTGAGGCAGACCACCGAGGCATTCCGCAGCCGTTATCGTGCGGCGATCCATCCCTTTTACAACCCGTGGCTGCATGGCGCGTTCGTGCTGCTGTTCGGCGTGCTGGCCATCGGCGCGTTCTGGAGCAGCGTGCAGCAAGTACGGCTGCTGGAATGGCTGACCGTGCCCCTGACCCTGTTGTTTTTCAACTTTGGCGTTTACGTGGTGCACCGTCATCTCGGGCATCACAAGAAAAGCTACGCCAAGCTGTTTTACGCCCGCCATGCCGGCGACCATCACAGCTTCTTCACCCCCGGCCACATGACCTACGACGGCGCTCGCGACTGGCGGGTGATTCTGTTCCCGGCGTGGCTGATCGTCCTGCACACGCTGGTGATCACCCTGCCGCTGTGGTGGTTGTTTGCGCAGGTCAACGCCAACGTTGCCGGGCTGTTCGGCGGTTGCATGGTCCTGGGTTATCTGAGCTACGAAGTGTTCCATGCCTTTGAACATCTGCCGCCGCAAAACCCGCTGACGCGCCTGCCATGGGTTCGCCAGATGCGCCGTCTGCACGAATTGCATCACCGTCGCGAGCGCATGCAGGAGCGCAATTTCAATATCGTCTTTCCGCTGATGGACTACCTGTTCGGCACCCTTTACTGGGAGCCGGAACCCGCCCCTTTGACCCCGTCGAGTACCACCATGACCCGCATGCAGCACCAGATCGATATCGCCGGCGAACCGATTGCCGTGCTCGCCTATGCCGCCAGCGTCAACTACTGGCCCGAATGGCATCCGTCGTCGCTGAAAATTATCGGCCCGCAAGGCCCGCTGCACGCTGGATCGCGTTTCGAGGAGGACATTCATGCCGGCGGCCGCGCGGGCCACTTGAGCTGGGAAGTGACCGAATACCTGCCCGGTCGGCGCTGGTGCGCACAGGCTCAGGGCGATCATGGTCTGTCGTTGCTGCTGACCTATCAATGCTCGGCCGAAGGTAATGGCACGCGGTTTGTGCGAACCCTGGATTATCAATTCGCCGGGCTGGGCATGCGCATCGCCAACAAGCTGCTGTTGAAACGCCGTATCGACCGCGAATCCGCCGCCTCGATGCTGGCCCTGCGCGACATGGCGGTCAGGCATCTGACACCGTCGAGCGTCAACGCATGAGGATGCGTCATTGGCTGTTACTGCTGCTGATCGTGATTGTCGCGTTTCTGTTGTTGATGCCGACCAAAGTCGAGCCCGTCGCGTGGACGCCCTCACCCGCGCCATCCCTCAGCGAAGGTGTCTACGCCGAGAACCAACGACTCAAAGGCACGACTCAGGTTGGCCCCGGCGACATCGAAGGCCCGGAAGCGCTGTTGCTGGAAAATGAGTTTCTGCTGACCGGACTGCATGACGGCCGACTGTTGCGCACCAGCCTTGATGGCAAGGAACGCCAAGTTCTCGCCGACACGGGCGGCAGACCACTGGGGCTGGCGCGTCATCCCAATGGCTTGCTGGTGATTGCCGACGGTGTCAAAGGCTTGCTGTCGCTGGATGCGCAAGGCCGGTTGATCGCATTGGCGACCGAGGCCAATGGCACGCCGTTCGGTTTTACCGACGACGTGGCTATCGATAAGTCCGGGCATTACGCCTATTTCAGCGACGCCACCAGCCGTTGGGGCTACGGCCATGACGGAGAGGCGATCATCGAGCATGGCGGCGACGGACGCCTGCTGCGCTACGACTTCCAGACCGGTAAAACCAGTGTGCTGCTGGACAAGCTGGAGTTCGCCAACGGCGTGACCCTCGGCCCGGATGATGCTTACGTGCTGGTCAACGAAACCGGCGCCTATCGCATCAGCCGCTACTGGCTGAGCGGGCCCAAGGCTGGCACCCATGACCTGTTTATCGACAATCTGCCGGGGCTGCCGGACAACCTTGCGTTCAATGGCCATGACCGCTTTTGGGTGGCGCTGTATACGCCGCGCAATTCGCTGCTGGATCGCACCGCCGGGCATCCCTTCATTCGCAAGATGATTGTGCGGGCGATGATGGTGCTGCCGAAACCGGTGGAGAAGCGCGGGTTTGTGTTGGGGCTGGATCTGGATGGCAAGGTCATTGCGAATTTACAGGACAGCAGTGAGGGCAATTATTCGCCGATTACCACGGTGCGTGAGTATGGCGACTGGTTGTATTTCGGGTCGCTGAAAGCCTCGCATATGGCGCGGCTGCCGTTGGCTGAGGCGCTGAAGTGAGCCAGTTGGATTTTCACTGAGTTGACTGACCTCTTCGCTAGCAGGCTAGCTCCCACAGTTGGAATGCATTATCCCCAGAGAGCCTGCTCCACATTTGGAATGCATTATCCCCAGAGAGCCGGCTCCATATTTGGAATGCAATTCCCCCAGAGAGCCGGCTCCATATTTGGAATGCAATTCCCCCAGAGAGCCGGCTCCATATTTGGAATGCAATTCCCCCAGAGAGCCGGCTCCATACTTGGAATGCAATCCCCAGAGAGCCGGCTCCATATTTGGAATGCAATCCCCAGAGAGCTTGCTCCATATTTGGAATGCAATCCCCAGAGAGCCTGCTCCATACTTGGAATGCAATCCCCAGAGAGCCTGCTCCATACTTGGAATGAATCCCCAGAGAGCCTGCTCCATACTTGGAATGCAATCCCCAGAGAGCCGGCTCCATATTTGGAATGCAATTCCCCCAGAGAGCCGGCTCCATATTTGGAATGCAATTCCCCCAGAGAGCCTGCTCCATATTTGGAATGCAATCCACTGTGGGAGCTAGCCTGCTAGCGATGACATTGGTTCAGTTGCCAGATATATCGAACTTGTCCGGATCTTCGTCTTTCGGCAAATCATCCAGCTCGGGATCTTCTTCGGGATGCTCGGCGGTATGCGCCGGGCTATTGGGCTCAGGATGGGTCGGCACCGGGTCGAATGCGCCCTGCTGTTCACTGGGGAATTTGGGTTTGTCTGTGTTCATGAGGCACCTCGCAAGGAGTCGATGAATTCGGACTCTGAACATTCGAGGTGCCGGTCGTGCGCGTCGTTCCAGTCAATCCGCCACCGATGGTCGGCGGATCAGTCGTCGGTCAGGCTGGAGACTCCAACTGCCTGACGATCTTGTCCTTGACCAGCAAGCGTTTCTCCTTGAGTTTTCGCACGAGGTCATCGTCTGATTTCGCGTTTTCCGCATCGACCACTTCAGCGTCAGCCTGGGAATACTTGGTAAGCAGTGAATCCAGTAGTGGGTCCTTGGAGCGTTTTTGCTGGATCTCTTCCTTCGTGCAGCTCAAGTCCTGATACAGGTCATGGGAAACCGGCATGGAACACCTCCGTCAGTTGATCGGCAGCCAACGCGACTGATTGCGTCAGCCAGTTATCAGAATGGCCTTGGTCGGACGGTTCTGTCGACCACCTGTCAGACCAGCGGTGGCCGTTCGTCGCCCTGTCGCAAATGCGATAAAACCTTTTTTCGCCGCGCTGCCTCCATTGCATAACGATCACAAAAACCTGTGTGGAGATACGCTAATGGACGGATTCAAACTGCGTCACCTCGCTCTGGCTGTCGTTTTGAGTAGCGGTATGGGCAGCGCTTTTGCCGCGACTTCGAACAACTTTGTCGATAACGCTGCCGCCGGTGGCATTGCCGAAATCGAAACCAGTCGCCTCGCGCTGGAGAAGAGCTCCTCGGCCGACATCAAAGAGTTCGCCAACATGATGATCACCGACCACGGCAAGGCCAACGATGAACTGGCCACGATTGCCAAGGCCAATGACATCAAGGTTCCGGACACCACCACCCTGGTCAAACAGGCCAAGGAAAAGATCCTCGACATGCGCGATGAATCCTTCGATGCGGCCTATGCCAACAATCAGGTGAAGGCGCACGAAGAGACCATTGAACTGTTCAAGAAAGAAGCCAATACCGTGACCGATGACAAAACCAAAGGCGCGACGGAGCTGAAAGCCTTCGCCCAGAAAATGCTCCCGGCGCTGGAAAAACACCTTGCCGGTGCAAAAGAACTGCAAGCCAAACATCCGAGCAAATAAACCCTCGTTGCAAACAAAGAGGCCGCATTCAATGAATGCGGCCTCTTGTCGTTTCAGCGCGCTTTAACCGCCATCGGTATCAATATCGGCATCGGTCTCTTCACCCGGTTTCGCTCGGTCCGGATCAGGTTCGAAGCCTGGGCTGAACTCATTGTCGTTATCCGTATTCTTGTTCTTCTGATCCACCGCCGGGTCGGCGCTTTGGGCCTGGTCGGTATCACCCTGCTTTTGTGCGGGCTGCGTGGGCGCAGGCTGTCCCGGGATTTGCGGATCAATCGCAGGATCGTTGCGGTTGATCGGTTCTCCAGCCTGGTTCTGCTGTTGCGGCGATTGCTCGTTCATAGCCACCTCGTTGGTCTAAGCCAGCACGACCTGAATCCGTCGAGCCTTGTAGTTTCGAAGCCTGCTACCGGGCAAACGTTCAAAACTTCGCAGCTTGCAGCCACGCCGACTAGAGTTAGCGAGACGTTTCTTGCGTCAGATCAAAAATATCCTCGCCGGTACGAACAACTATTTTGAACGGCAAATGTCACTGACATTGCGCCGGTCATTTTTTACAAAATCGGCCCCCCATTCGTTAAGGAGCAACAGGCACATGGCAGCACTGCAGAACAGCACACTCGATGCGATGAAAAAACAACAAGCACAGCTGCTGGGCGACTGGATCAAAGGACTTGAAGCCAGTGGTGCCACCCGCAATCTCAAGGAACAGGACATCCACAAGGAAACTACCGAGTTTCTGCAACTGGTGGTCACTGGCCTGGAAAACGACAACGGCACCAATGTAGCCGCGTCGGGTTGGGATGCAACTCGTCAGTTCCTCGAAAAACTCTCACACAGCCGCGCCCTGCTCGGTCAGGACTCGCAACAGACCGCCAGCTTCATTTTTGCCCTGAAAGGCCCGCTCTTTACCCTGCTGCAAAGTCATTACAAAGAACAACCGGCGCAGCTCGCCGAACAACTCTGGGAAATCTCCGAACTGCTCGACGCGTTCGGCCTGCACACCATCCGTACGTTTCAGAAATCCCGTGAAGCGGTGATCAAACGCCAGCAAGAAGAACTGCTCGAACTCTCGACCCCGGTGGTCAAGCTGTGGGACGGCGTACTGGCGCTGCCGATGATCGGCACCCTCGATTCGCAACGCACGCAAGTGGTGATGGAATCGCTGCTGCAACGCATCGTCGATACCGGTTCGGAAATCGCCATCATCGACATTACCGGCGTGCCGACCGTCGACACCCTGGTGGCTCAGCATTTGCTGAAAACCGTGACCGCAATCCGCCTGATGGGCGCCGACTGCATCATCAGCGGCGTACGTCCGCAGATCGCCCAGACAATCGTGCATCTGGGCCTCGATCTGCAAGGCGTGGTGACCAAGGCCAATCTGGCCGATGCGCTGAAACTCGCCCTGACGCGCCTGGGCATCAGCCTCGGCAAACCGGTTTAAGCCGATGGAACGCATTCCTATATTGCAAATGGGCGACTTCCTGCTCGTCACCATTCAGGTCGACATGCATGACCAACTCGCCCTGACCCTGCAGGATGATTTGTCCGAACGCATCAGCAAAACCTCGGCGCGCGGGGTGTTGATCGACATCTCGGCGCTGGACATGGTCGATTCGTTCATCGGGCGGATGATCGGCACCATTTCCGGCCTGTCGAAAATCATGGACGCCGAAACCATGCTGGTCGGCATGCAGCCGGCGGTGGCGATCACGCTGGTCGAACTCGGCCTGACCCTGCCCGGCGTCAGCACCGCGCTCAACGTCGAGCGCGGGATGAAACTGCTGCAGGAACGAGTACGCCAGCAATGACCGTGCGCAGCAGTGGTACTCAAGTGATTCACATTGAGCAGGACGTGGTGCTGGCGCGCCAGACCGCGCGCAAACTGTCCACCGAGTGCGGCATGCGCCTGATTGACCTGACCAAGCTGGTGACGGCCGTCAGCGAGCTGGCGCGCAACACCATGGTCTATGGCGGTGGCGGCGACATGGACTGGCAGATCCTCGATGAAAGCGGCAAGGTCGGTCTGCGCCTGACCTTCCGCGACGAGGGGCCGGGCATTCCCGATATCAAACTGGCGATGACCGATGGCTGGACCTCGGGCAGCGGTTTGGGCCTCGGCCTGACCGGCGCCAAACGGCTGGTCGATGAATTCGAACTGGACACCGAGCCCGGTAAGGGCACCCGTATCACGATCACCCGATGGACATGAATATCGGTGGGTCGATGACCCAGGTGCTGCTGGTTGAAGACAGCAGCCAGATCGGTTATGCCCGGCGTACGGCCCAGAAGCTCGCCGAGCAGCACGGTTTTGATGAAACCGACGCCGGGCGCGTAGCTCTGGTGGCCACCGAACTGGCAAGCAATGTGCTCAAGCATGCCAGTCGCGGTGAGTTGCACCTGCGCGCCCTGCCCCGTGCCAACGGCTTCGGCATTGAAATGCTCGCGGTTGATCGCGCTCAGGGTTTTGATCTGGATGCCTGTCTGGCGGACGGTTTCTCCACGGGCGGCACCCAGGGCATCGGCCTCGGCGCAGTGGCGCGGCAGACAGATCTGTTCGACGTGTATGCCGATGCCCGTGGCGCGGTGTTGCTGGCGCGGGTGTATCCGCGCACCGACCGCCAGCCGGATCTGCGTTACGGTGTCAGTCAGCACTCGCTGCACGACGACCCGGCGTGCGGCGATGTCTGGCATCTGGCGTTCAACGACAACAATGTCAGCGCGCTGGTGATCGACGGACTCGGCCATGGCGAGGAAGCTGAACGCGCGGCCAGGGCTGGAGAACGTCCGTTCGCCCTGGCACCGTTCACCACCCCGGTGATGCTGATGGATGACATGCACCGGGATATGATCGGCACCCGTGGTGGCGCGGCAGCGATTGCCCAGTTCGACGCCGGGCGCGGCAGCCTGACGTTTACTGGCGTCGGCAACATCGGGGCGAGCCTGATCGCAGCGGACAAGTCCCGTGGTCTGGCCTCGCACCCGGGCATCGTCGGCGTGCAGTACCGGAAAGCCCAGCCCTTTGACTATGCTCACGTAAACGGACATTTATTGATCATGTACAGCGACGGCCTGCAATCCCGTTGGAATCTTCAAGACTATCCCGGCCTGGTGCACCGTCATCCGGCCGTGATAGCCACCGTCCTGCACCGCGACTTCTGTCGCGGGCGCGACGATGTAACGGTGCTGGTCGTTGCCCTGGAGGCCGCCCATGGCTGAGTCGCCAACCTTGAGCAATGCCGAGCAGGCCGCGCTCATTGCGCAGTTGCAGAGCGAGACCGCCGCCCTGCGCGAAGAACTTGATGAAACCAATCAGGGCGTGCTCGCGCTGTACGCCGAACTCGACACCCAGGCCGACCAGTTGCGTCAGGCCTCGGATCTGAAAAGCCGCTTTCTGTCGTACATGAGTCACGAGTTCCGCACGCCGCTGGGCTCGATCCTCAGCATCAACAGCCTGCTGGCCGATGAGCTCGACGGCCCCCTCAGCCCCGAGCAACACAAACAAGTGGCGTTCGTCAGCAGCGCCGCCCGCGAACTCAGCGACATGGTCGATGACCTGCTTGATCTGGCGAAGATCGAGGCCGGGCGTATCACTATTTCCCCGGCCTGGTTCGACATGTTCGACCTGTTTTCCGCCTTGCGCGGGATGTTCCGGCCAATCGTCGATGCGACCGCCGTGGATCTGATTTTCGAGGAACCGGCCGGTCTGCCGCGCCTGTTCACCGACGACAAGAAACTCGGGCAGATCCTGCGCAATTTCATTTCCAACTCGCTGAAGTTCACCACCCGTGGCGAAGTGCGGGTTTCGGCCCAGCTCGAAGGTCTGGACAGAGTGCGCTTCGCGGTCAGTGACACCGGCATCGGTATCGCCCCGGAGTTGCACGGAGCCTTGTTCGAGGACTTTTCCCAGGTCGATTCGCCGCTGCAAAAACGTCTGCGCGGCACCGGCCTCGGTCTGTCACTGTGTAAACGTTTCGCGGCCCTGCTGGGTGGTGAGGTGGGTGTACAGAGCACCCCGGGAACCGGGTCTACCTTCTTCGTGATCATTCCGCTGGCGATTGCTCTGGAGAACGTCGATGAAACGTGACATGCGCCTGCTGATCGTCGACGACAACGTCGCCACCCGCTACGCCTTGCGCCGGCGGCTGGAACGTCACGGCTACGAAGTGCTGGAGGCCGGCACCGGCACTGAAGGCCTGGCATTGATCGACAGCGAAGCGCTCGATGCGCTGATCCTCGATGTCAATCTGCCGGACATGAGCGGTTTCGATATCGTGCGCATTCTGCGCGCCGATCTGCACACCGCGTTGTTGCCGATAATCCATGTCTCGGCGGCCTCGATCCAGACCGGCGACATCATCACCGGCCTGGATGCCGGGGCCGATGCCTACCTGATTCATCCGGTCGATCCGGACGTGTTGCTGGCGACCCTGCGTACTCTGTTGCGGGTACGCGACACCGAGAACGCACTGCGTGAAAGTGAGGCACGCTTTCGCGAGATTTTCATCAATGTCTCGGCGCCGATTGCGGTGCTTGACGCGAACCTCAAGGTCCATGAGTGCAACCATGCTTTTGCGCAACTGATCGAAGACAATCTCGATCCCGAGACGCTTGACCAGTGCTTCGAAGCGGGCCAGGGCGCAATCCTCAATGAGCTGCGCCTGCGGCTGGTCGATGGCGAGCGCTGGAAAGGCACGCTGAATATGCGTGTGCAGGGGCAAACTCGCGAAACCGAGTGGCAGATTTCACCCTATCGCACGCCGCAACTGAGCCTGGTGTTTGTCGAAGACGTCACTGAACACCGCCACCGCGAGCGCTCCCACCTGGCACGGCTGGATGACACCACCACACAACTGGCCAAGGAAGTCGCCGAACGCGTGCGCGCTGAATCACAGCTGCTGCAAGTGCAGAAAATGGATGCACTGGGCAAGCTCACTGGCGGCATCGCTCACGACTTCAATAATTTACTGACCGGTATTATCACCAGCCTCGAGCTGATCCAGAAACGCGTGGCCGACGCACGTCTCGACAAGGTGCAGTTCTACGCCGAAGCTGCATTGAACTCGGCGATGAGCGCCGCCTCCCTCACTCATCGCCTGCTCGCCTTCGCCCGGCAGCAACCATTGGATACGCGACCGGTGGACATCAACGAGCATGTGCGCTCGCTGGAGGAACTGCTGGTGCGGACCATTGGTGAACGCATCGCCCTCAAGCTGGAGCTGACGAATAAACCGGCGATTGCGCTGGTCGATCCGATTCAGCTGGAAAGCGCGATGCTGAATCTGGTGATCAATGCCCGTGATGCACTGCCGCTGGGGGGCAATATCTGGGTCAACACGTACGCGGCGTACTCCCATGGCGATCCGAATCTGGCTGATGGTGCTTATGTGGCGTTATCGGTACGCGATGACGGCACTGGTATCGAGCACAACGTGATAGACAAGGTGTTTGATCCGTTCTTCACTACCAAGCCGTTGGGCCAGGGCACCGGGCTGGGGCTGTCGACCATCTATGGTTTCGCCCGCCAGTCCGGCGGCGATGCGCACATCCGCAGCGTGGCCCGGCGCGGTACTGAAGTGACGATCATGCTGCCGGCCACCAGCGACCCGACCGGTGCCGATGTCGCCCCGTCGGCTGTCGATTCCCAGGGGGCTGGCGAGCATGTGCTGATTGTCGAGGACACGCCTTCAGTGCGGATGTTTGTCACCGAAGTATTGGAAGATGCCGGTTATCGCTGCACCCAGGCGGGCGACATCGAAACGGCGCTGGAGCGTTTGCAGAATGATCCGTCGATCAATCTGCTGCTGACCGATGTCGGTCTGCCGCGCATGAGCGGTCGGGAGTTGGCGGATGTCGCACGGGGCTGGCGTGAAAGCCTGCCGATCCTGTTCATGACCGGCTACGCCGAAACCGCGATCAATCGGCAGGTGTTTCTCGGCACCGGCATGGACATGCTGATCAAACCGTTCCAGATCAACGAACTGCTCGACAAAGTCCGCCGCACCCTCGACGGCGCCTGAGATCCCCTGTAGGAGTGAGCCTGCTCGCGATGGCAGTTGATCAGACAGCAATGGTCTATGGCTGATGGCCCCATCGCTGGCAGGCCAGCTCCCACAGGTTCATGGGTGTACACATCATCTGTGAACGACGCAAAACACTGTGGGAGCTGGCTTGCCAGCGAAGAGGCCCGTTTAGACGCCGCCGTTATCGGCTCAAGGCCCGGGCCAGAAACGGCGCCGTCCGGCTCTTCTTGCTCGCGGCGACTTTCTGCGGTGTGCCCGCTGCGACAATCTTGCCCCCCTGATCACCCGCCCCCGGGCCGAGATCAATCACCCAGTCACTCTGCGCCACCACGCGCATTTCATGCTCGACGACGATCACCGTATGCCCCGCCGTGACCAGCATATCCAGTTGCTCCAGCAACCGATCGACATCCCGTGGATGCAGCCCGGTAGTCGGTTCATCCAGCACATACAAAGTGGCGCCACGCTGATTGCGCTGCAACTCGGTCGCCAGTTTGATCCGCTGCGCCTCACCACCCGACAGCTCGGTGGCCGGTTGGCCAAGGCGCAGATAACCCAGACCGATATCGCGCAGCACCTCCAGCGAACGACGGATCCCCGGCTGCCCGGCAAACACCTCCACCGCTTGATCAACCGTCAGTTGCAGCACCTCGGCAATGCTCAAACCCTCCCAGCGAATCGCCAGCGTCTGCGGGTTATACCGTGCGCCATGACAGGTCGGGCACGGCGCGTACACGCTGGGCATGAACAGCAATTCAACGCTGACAAAACCTTCGCCTTCGCATGTCGGGCAACGGCCCTTGGCAACGTTGAAGGAAAACTGCCCGGCGTCGTACCCCGCCGCTCGCGCCTCGGGTGTGGCAGCGAACAACTTGCGCACGTCGTCGAACAACCCGGTGTAGGTCGCCAAATTCGAGCGTGGCGTTCGGCCAATCGGTTTCTGATCGACCTGCACCAGACGCTTGATCGATTCCAGCCCAGCGACAACCTGACCGGTACTGGCCTGCGGCGCGTCATCCTCCAGACTGAGTTCCTCCCGCTCGGGCTCAACCGTCGGCCGCCCCAATTGTGCACCCACCAGTTCCAGCAACGCCTGACTGACCAGACTTGATTTGCCCGAACCGGAAACTCCGGTGACCGAGGTAAAACAGCCCAAGGGAAACTCGGCGCTGAGGTTGTGCAGATTATTGCGACTGATCCCCGCCAGTTTCAGCCAGCCCGAAGGTTTGCGCGCAACGCGGGTTTGGCGCAGAGATTCGCCGAACAGATAGGCTCGGGTCTGCGATTGCTCAATACCGGCCAGCCCCGCAGGCGGGCCGCTGTACAAAACTTGCCCACCCTGCTCGCCCGCCGCCGGGCCGACGTCGATCAACCAGTCGGCGCGGCGCATGGTTTCCAGATCATGTTCGACCACAAACAGCGTGTTGCCGTCGGTTTTCAGCCGCTGCAAGGCTTCAAACAGCGCCTCGCCATCGGCGGGATGCAAGCCTGCGGAAGGCTCATCAAGTACATAGATCACTCCGAACAGTTGCGAGCCCAGTTGCGTCGCCAGCCGCAGGCGTTGCAGCTCACCGGAAGACAAGGTCGGCGTGCTGCGTTCCAGCGCCAGGTAACCCAGGCCCAGATCAGTCAGGGTACTGACCCTCTCCAGCAAGTCCTCGGCAATGCGTTGCGCCGCCAGGCGTTTTTCCAGCGACAGGTTCGGCGTGTGCCGCACGTCCGGCGCGCTGCTGTGGCCACTGGCACCGTGAGCCACTCGCTGCTCACGGGCCTCGCGGGTTTGCGCATGGCTGAGGGTTTCGCCGCTCTCTTCGATCTGCTGCAGATAACTGGCAGCCGCCACCGGTTTCAACACCTCGGCCACTTGCAACAGCGGCATCTGCGACAGTTCACCAATGTCGTAACCGGCGAAGGTCACCGACAACGCTTCGCGCTTCAGCCGTTTGCCGTCACACAACGGGCAAGGGCTGCCGAGCATGAACTGCGAAACACGCTTTTTCATCAGCGCACTTTGCGAGTGAGTGAAGGTGTGCAGGATGTAACGTCGGGCCCCGGTAAACGTGCCTTGATAGCTCGGTTCCATTTTGCGTTCGAGGGCGACACGGGTTTCTTCCGGGGTCAGCCCGGCGTAGACCGGCACGGTTGGCGACTCTTCGGTGAACAGAATCCAGTCACGCTGCTTTTTCGGCAGCTTGCGCCACGGAATATCGACGTCGATGCCCATGGTCACGAGGATGTCGCGCAGGTTCTGCCCCTGCCACGCCAGCGGCCAGGAGGCCACGGCACGCTGGCGGATGGTCAGGTTCGGGTCCGGCACCATCAGCGCTTCGGTCACTTCGTAAACCCGGCCAAGGCCATGACATTCAGGGCAAGCACCCTGCGGGGTGTTCGGCGAAAAGTCCTCGGCATACAGCATCGGTTGTCCCGGTGGATAACTGCCGGCGCGGGAATAAAGCATGCGGATCAGGCTCGACAAGGTCGTCACACTGCCGACCGATGACCGAGTGCTCGGCGTGCCGCGCTGCTGTTGCAGGGCGACGGCGGGTGGTAGACCTTCGATGGAATCGACATCCGGCACACCGACCTGATCGATCAGCCGCCGCGCATAGGGCGCCACCGATTCGAAATAACGGCGTTGCGCCTCGGCGTACAGGGTCGAAAATGCCAGCGATGACTTACCTGAGCCGGACACGCCGGTAAACACCACCAGCGCATCGCGAGGGATATCGACGTCGACGTTCTTCAGATTGTGCTCACGGGCGCCACGCACCCGGACCATGCCGGTGGGTGCCTGGGAGGTACGTTTTGCAGTCATCGGGATGCCTTGTCTGAAGGATGGATACTCTCTGTGGCGAAGGGATTTATCCCCGTTCGGCTGCGCAGCAGTCGCAAGACCTGAGGATGCGGTCTAGCTGAAAAATGCAGGGAGTGCTGCGCCCTCCAACGGGGATAAATCCCCTCGCCACAAGTAATTTATCTGGCCACAAAAACTGTGCTCACCTTTAGAGGTCAAGCACTCAGCACCGACCGAATCATCTGCAACAACGCCTCAGGGCCATAAGGCTTGCCCAGCAGATGCGTATCCGGGCTGAGCTGATGATTGCGCGAGATGATGTCGCGGGTGTGGCCCGAGGTGAACAGCACCGGCACTGGCGGTGTCTGCACCTTGGCCCAGGCCGCCAGATCGGAACTCTTGATCAGCCCCGGCATGACCACATCGGTAAAGATCAGGTCCACTTCACTACCTTCCAGCAGCATCTTCATGGCGATGTCGCCGTTGCTGGCCGTCAGCACGCGGTAACCCTCTTCACTGAGCAACTCGACCGCCGAGGCGCGCACCGCGTCGTTGTCCTCGACCACCAGAACCCGTTCATGACCGCCGCCCTGCTGCCTGTCGAGGCTCGGAGCCTCTTCGCTAACCGGTCGCAGACTGCGCGGGAAATACAGCTTCACTTGCGTCCCGACGCCGACCTGACTGTCGATCTCGACATGGCCGCCACTTTGTTTGACGAAACCGAAGACCATGCTCAAACCGAGCCCGGTGCCCTGCCCGTCAGCCTTGGTGGTGAAAAACGGCTCGAACACTTGCTCCAGCACTTGCGGCGGGATACCCGCACCACTGTCGCTCACCGCCACCCGCACGAACTCGCCGGGGACAATGCCTTTACCGGCACAAAATTCGCGGTCGAGACGGGTATTCGCCGCACTGAGCACAATAGTGCCCTCGCCCTGCATGGCATCCCGCGCATTGATCGCGAGGTTGAGGATGGCGTTTTCCAGTTGATTGCGATCGACGTAGATGTGCCACGGATCATGCGGCAGCTGGACGTCGATCAAAATGGTTTCACCCAGCGCCCGCTGCAACAACTCACCGACACCGTCGAAGATTTGCTGCGGATCGCAGACTGCCGGCGACAGCGGTTGGCGGCGGGCAAACGCAAGCAATTGCGAAGATAACTTGGCACCGCGCTCGACCGCTGCCAGCGAGGCGCTGACCCGGCGCTGCACGTTGGCGTTATCGCGTTCGTGGCGGGCCAGCAAATGCAGGTTGCCGGCGATCACCTGCAACAGGTTATTGAAGTCATGAGCCACGCCACCCGTGAGTCCGCCGATGGCTTCGAGCTTCTGTGACTGACGCAATTGTTCTTCGGCCGCCAGCCGCGCTTCTACCTCATCGGCCACCCGTTGTTCGAGGTTGCGGGTGAATTTGAGCAGTGATTCTTCGGCGTTCTTGCGTTCGTGAATGTCGATCAACACCCCGGGGAAACGAAACGCTTCGCCCTGCTCATTGAACTCGCAACCGCCGCTGGCCAGCACCCACAGATAACTGCCGTCGGGGCGCAGCACGCGGTATTCCGCGTTATACGGCTCGCCGCTTTGCACCGCATGGTTGACCCGCTCCTGCACCCAAGCCAGGTCATCCGCATGGATCTTTGCCTCCGTGACGTCCTGCGGCAGATTGCTCAGGTCCTGGCCCGGCGGATAGGAGAACGTGCGGGCGAAGCGCTCATCGGCCGACAACACGTTGTTCTTCACATCCCAGACAAACGAGCCGAGCAACGCGCCGGCATTCAACGCCAGACGTACCCGTTCATTGTCGGCGCGAAAGGCGGTTTCGGCGTTCTGGCGCAGCCGTTCGGAGGTCACCAGCTCGGTGGTTTCCACCACCATCGCCAACACGCCGGACGGCACTCCGGCGTCATTGGCCACCGGACTGTAATAAAGATCCATCCAGACATCTTCGGGAACGCCGTCGCGCAGCAGCACCAGTTCTTTGTTGCGGAAGGACAAGGTGCCGCCAGCCAGACAGGTATCAACTACGTGCCGGTTGAATTCGGCGACTTCCGGCCAGCCCAGTTCGACCGGCGCACCCAGCAGATACGGATGACGGCCACCGGCAAATATCGAATAGGCGTCGTTATAGATCATGTACCCGGAGCGGCCCCAGAGCATGACCATCGGCAACGGCGATGCGAGCATCAGTTGCACGGTGCCGCACAGACTGGCCTGCCAGTTCTGCAACGGCCCCAGCTCGGTGTCGCTCCAGTCGAACGCACAAATGCGTCCGGCCATCTCGCCTTGCCAGCCGTTACAGCCATGGCTATCGGATAAGAACTGCATCGACTGACCCGGTTTCCTGTGTTGTGTGACCGATCAACCGCTTCGCCCATTGACGCTGCGCCCGTCTGTTTCGAGCATCTTCAGCGTCAATGGTTTCATAAGAGGTATAGCCGATTTCACCCTCGTTCGAGGGTCAGAGCGAGATCAGGTGTTTGAGCGGATGGTAGCCGGTCTTCATCTTCGCGGCGACATCGAGAATCGCCTTCTCGATGCCGTTGAGGTGCATGCAGGTCAACTCGATGGCGGCGCTCTGATTGCCGGCTTCGATGTACTCGATCAGCCGCAGGTGTTCGTCATCACGGCAAACTTCGTGGCTGTCGTCATCCAGCGCTGCAGCGTACAGCGAGGCGCGGGAGATCAGCTTCTGGAACCAGTCGAGCAACACCGGGTTATTCAGGCTGCGCGCCAGTTTGAGATGGAACTCGCCCAGCAGATAAATCAGCCGTTCGTGATCGCCCGACTTGTGCGCCTCATCTTCCAGCAACAGATGATCGCGCAGATCCTGCATCGCCAGCCTGTCCTTGCGCCGACACAGTTCGGTGACGATGCCAATCTCGATCAGACGACGGGTTTCGAACAGCGAGCGAATCTCTTCGTCGCTCGGCAGCGACACCGACGCGCCTTTATTCGGCTCGGTGGTGACCAGTCCATCGGCCTCCAGTTGCTTGAGCGCGGCACGCACCGAGGTGCGGCTGACATTGAATAACTCTGCCAGCGATGCCTCGCCCAGCTTCATTCCGGGACGCAACGAACGCTTGCTGATCGCCGCGTAAACCCCTTGGTAGACGCGGTCGACCGTGGTTTCCAGTTTCTTCTCGGTCATTCGAAAGCTCCTTTGGCGTCGGGCAGAATATCTGCTTTTTGCTTAAAGATGCAGGCTGACTGACATAGAACTTGTGGCGAGGGAGCAAGCTCCCTTGCCACAAGTCAGATCACTGACTGAACGATCAATCGGTACCATACTTCGGCGACCGTGGCCCGTACAGCAAACCCGCCGGGTGCCCGGCCGACAACAGACGATTGCTCGCCACTCCGGCAATCGGGTGACCGGCATCGGTGGAGCTGTTGATGATCTGCTTCACCGCCGCAGTGATCAGCATGCCAATCAGGCCGCCGCCATTGCCGTTGTTGCCCTCTTCACTCGACGCCCGCGCCGAACCGGTCCACAGCGTGGCGCCGGTTTTCAGGTCGACCAGTTTGGCGGTGGCAGTCACTGCTGTTTCGCTGCTGATCACTATGTAGCGGGTGCCGTACTCAGTCACAGTGATGTACAGCGCGGCGTCGGCGCCGAAGATTTCATGCAGTTTGTTGGCCGGTGCCTGATGGATATCATCAGGGGTGGTCAGGCCGTTCTGACGAAACGTCTCGTCAGCCAGCGCAATCGGCAGCACGTAGTAACCGGCCTCGGCCAGCGGGAACGTCACTTGCGACAACAGGCTGTACGATGCCTTGACGTCCGGTGAAGTGTTCAGCGGCGGCAGCACCAGAATGGTCTTCGGGCGAGCCTGTTTGTAAGCCGAATAGTCCACGGTCTTGGGGCTGACGCAGCCACCGAGCAGGGTCAGCGCCAGGGCGCCGGCCAGCAGTTTCAAAGAACGCGGAATCATTTCGCGTCTCCGGTCTTGGCGTTTTTAAGCAGGAAATCCATGTACGTGCCGGACTCGGGGAACAGGGTTTTCTCGGTGCGGAACTGCTGCACCATCTGGTCATCCTTGCCCATGCTCAGGTACAGCAGACCGAGGTGTGCGTGGTAACCCGGCGGCACGCTTTTACCCGTGGAGCGGATCTTTTGCAGATCGGCTTCCAGTGCTTCAGCCTGGGCTTCCTTCGGTGTCTCACCTTTGAAGTATTCGTAGACCTGCGGCTCGTAGCCTTCCCACTGGTACAGGGTTTTCGGGCTGCTGCAACCGGCCAGCAAGGCGCTGGCGGCCAGCGTCAGGGCCAGTAACGACCGCGATAGGGACAAATTCATGAGTGTTGCTCCTTGCAATGGGCGTTGATCAGTTGCCCGGTTTCCAGGCACCGGCGTTCATGCCATCAACCAGACGATTGATCGCCTCGCGCATGGCCAGATCCAGTACTTTGCCGTTGAGGGTGGAGTCGTAGGCAGCGGTGCCGCCGAAGCCGATGATTTCGCGGTTGGACAAGGCATATTCGCCTGCGCCCTGGGTCGAATACACCACTTCCGAAGTGCTGATGTTGACGATGTTCAGGTTGACCTTGGCGTAGGCGACCTGGGTCTTGCCACGGCCGAGAATGCCGAACAACTGATGGTCGCCAGTCTCTTTGCGGCCAAATTCGGTGACGTCACCGGTAACCACGTAATCGGCACCTTTGAGGCGCTGGGCCTGGCCCTTGATCGCGGCTTCCTGCTGGATTTCGCCCATGTTGTCGCGATCCAGCACGGAGAACCGGTTGGTCTGCTGCAAGTGAGTGATCAGGATGGTCTTCGCCTGTCCGCCGAGGCGATCAACGCCATCGGAGAAGATCCCGCGCATGTAGCTGGAGCGGTTGTCGAACTTGCCCACGGCCATTGGCACGCGAACGCCGGTCCAGACTTGATTGGCGCTTTCAACCTTGGCTACCGGCAGTGCCCGGGAGCTTTCGGTTGCGCATCCGGAGAGAGTGCCGGCCAGCGTGCCGAGTACGGCAATCGCAACGCCTGAGACCAACATCCGAGAGATCATTCTCACAGTGCATTCCTTATTGAAAAACAGGGTGTCCCGACGCGGTAATCTGCGGCGGGCGGGGAAAGGGGGCGGGATTATGCCAAAGTGCCATCATTGATGACAGGATTTTTTTGACGTCAGTGATTTGGCTTGCATTTCCCATGCGCCACATGGCAATCACTAGCTCGCACCGCCCTTGTAGGAGCTGCCGCAGACTGCGATCTTTAAGAGCAAGATCAAAAGATCGCAGCCTGCGGCAGCTCCTACAGGGGATTTGTGGCGTCAGTGGAAATCGCGGCTCTGTACGCGCACGCCATCGAGCAGCGGGCTCAAGTCGCTCAGGCGTCCGGCGATCAGATGCCGCACTTCGCCTACGCGCTCCCAGCGGCCATCGACCTTGAGCAATTGCGAGCCGACCAGCACCTTCCGTTGGCGCTCGGCGAGATCGCGCCAGACCACCACGTTGACGTTGCCGAACTCGTCTTCCAGGGTCACGAATGTCACGCCACTGGCAGTGCCCGGACGCTGCCGACCGGTCACCAGCCCGGCGATACTGACTGGCCTGCCATGTTCGACATCCTGCAATTCCTGAGAGCTGCGGCAACGCCGGGCCTTGAGTTCACTGCGCAACAGAGCCAATGGATGCGGCCCCAGCGTGGTGCCAACCGTGGCGTAGTCGGCGTACAGATCTTCACCGACACTCGGTTTGGGCAGAATCACGTCAGGTTCTTCCTGACTCGGCAATCCGGCAAACAACCCAAGCTGTTTCTGCACCCCGGCCACCTCCCAGCGTGCACGATGTCGATGCCCGGCCAAGCCGCGCAATGCTCCGGAGTCGGCCAACAACGCCTGCGCCCGGCTATCCAGCATCGTCCGCTCACCCAGGTCGGCGACATCGGCAAACGCCCCACGAGCACGTGCCGCTTCAATGCGCCGCGCATCGTCTTCACGAAAGCCCTTGATCATCCGCAAGCCCATACGGATCGCCGGTTGTGCGCCGCTGATCGGCTCAAGGCTGCAATCCCAGTCACTGGCGCGCACATCCACCGCGCGGATCTGCAATTGATGCCGACGAGCGTCCTGCAAAATCTGATCCGGGCTGTAAAAACCCATCGGCCAACTGTTGATCAGCGCACAAGCGAACGCCGCCGGTTCGTGGCACTTGAGCCAGCAACTGGCGTAGGTCAGCAAGGCAAAACTGGCGGCGTGGGATTCGGGGAAACCGTAACTGCCGAAGCCCTTGATCTGCTCGAAGATCTGCGCGGCGAATTCCGCGGTGTAGCCGTTTTTCTTCATGCCGGCGGCGAGTCGTTCCTTGTGCGGTTCCAGTCCGCCATGGCGTTTCCACGCGGCCATCGAGCGGCGCAACTGATCGGCCTCGCCGGGGCTGTAATCGGCGGCGACGATAGCGATCTGCATCACCTGCTCTTGAAACAGCGGCACGCCGAGGGTGCGCTCCAGCACTGCTTTGAGTTTTTCCGAGGGATAGGTTGCCTCTTCTTCCTTGTTTCTACGGCGCAGGTACGGATGCACCATGCCGCCCTGAATCGGCCCGGGGCGGACAATCGCCACTTCGATGACCAGATCGTAAAAATTTGCCGGGCGCAGGCGCGGCAACATCGACATCTGTGCCCGCGACTCGATCTGGAACACGCCGATGGTGTCGGCGCGGCTGATCATCTCGTAGGTCGGTTTGTCATCGGCAGGAATCGTCGCCAGGGTCAGGTTCTGATTGCGATGGCGGCTGAGCAGATCGAAGCAGCGGCGGATCGCGCTGAGCATGCCGAGCGCGAGAATATCGACCTTGAGCAACCCGACGGCATCGAGATCGTCCTTGTCCCACTGAATGATCGTGCGCTCGGCCATCGCCGCGTTTTCCACCGGCACCAGACTGTCCAGTGGTTCTTCGGAAATCACGAAACCACCGGGGTGCTGCGACAGATGCCGGGGGAAGCCGATCAGTTGCCCGGTCAGGCTCAGCACCCGGCGCAAAATTGCGCTGTCCGGGTCGAATCCGCCTTCGAGCAGGCGCGCATGCGGTGGCGTTTCATCGCTCCAGTGACCGCAGCAATCAGCCAGTGCATTGATCTGATCCGGCGGCAGGCCCAAGGCTTTGGCCACGTCGCGCACCGCGCCTGCGGCGTGATACGTGCTGACCACCGCCGTTAATGCGGCGCGGCCCCGACCATAACGGCGAAACACGTATTGCAGGACTTCTTCACGGCGTTCGTGCTCGAAATCCACATCGATGTCCGGCGGCTCGTTGCGCTCTTTGGACATGAAACGCTCGAACAGCAGCGTGGTGCGATCCGGGTCGATTTCGGTGATACCCAAGGCAAAACACACCGCCGAGTTGGCGGCTGAACCACGGCCCTGACAGAGGATGTTTTGCTTGCGGGCGAAATCCACCACGTCGTGCACCGTCAGGAAGTAGCTTTCGTAGCCGAGTTCGGCAATCAGCTTCAGTTCCTTGTTGATCTGCCGCAGCACCGTGAACGTCGCCCCTTTCTCCCAGCGCCAGGCGATTCCCTGTTTCGTCAGCTGCCGTAGCCAGGAGCTTGCCGTGTGGCCATCAGGCACCAGTTCTTTCGGATATTGATAACGTAATTGGCCGAGATCGAAGGTACAGCGCCGCGCCAGATCGACTGACGCTTGCAGCAAACTCGGCGGATACAGTTCGCGCAATGCCTCAAGACTGCGCAAGTGCCGTTCGCCATTCGGATGCAAACGCAACCCGGCCCCAGCCACCGGGACGTGATGGCGGATCGCGGTCATGGTGTCCTGCAAGGCACGTCGGCCACGAGCGTGCATGTGCACGTCACCGCTGGCGACGGCGGGAATCTGCAGCTCAGCCGCCAGACTTAACAACGCCGCCAGCCGCCGAGTGTCGTCCTGCCCGCGATGCAGTTGCACCGCCAGCCACAGGCGTTCACCGAAGGTCTGTTGCAGCCAGCGGCCCTCCTCCTGATCATCGACAGAGTCCGGCACCCACAACACCAGCAAACCGGGCAGCGGTTCACTGAAGTCTTCGCGCAGCACTTGATACTGACCTTTCTGCGTACGGCGTCGGGCGCGGGTGATCAGACGGCACAGCGCCTGATAGCCCTCAAGATTCTCCACCAGCAGCACCAGTTTCGGGCCGTTGTCGATGCGGATTTCGCTGCCGATAATCAGCGGCAGCTCCACCGACCTGGCCGCTTGCCAGGCACGGACGATCCCGGCCAGGGTGCATTCGTCGGTGATCGCCAAGGCCTGATAACCGTGCTTTTTTGCCCGTTGGAACAGCTCAAGCGCACTGGAGGCTCCGCGCTGGAAACTGAAGTTCGACAGGCAGTGCAATTCGGCATAGCCGTCGCTCATGCAAACCAGCCCTGCAACCACAACGGGCCGCCCTCACCCACCGCCCGATAAGCCCAGCCCTGCTGGCCGGAGCGGTTTTGAATCAGGTAATAGTCGCGGCGCACATCGTCACCGTCCCACCAGCCGGATTCGATGCGCTCCGGGCCCATGAGGATACGCGCCGAACCTTCGGCCACGGCATGTGGCTCACCGAGCAACCAGCCCGGGCGATGGACACTCGGTAGCCCGGCGCAACGCTGTTTGTCGACGCCGTTCTGCCACGCGTTTTCCGGCCGGTGATCCGCCTGAAACCGCAGCCCCTGCACCGCGTCATCGCCCAAGCGTGCACGCAGGCGTTCGCGTAACTGCTCCCACGGCAAAGTCTGCTGCGGGCGGTCATCGAACAGCTCCTGATACTGCGGAACGAAGCTCGGCAGATCCTCGGCGCGCAAACGGAAACCGCGTACCGGCGCCTCGACCTGCACCTGCTCCAGCCGCCCACGGGCCAGTTCGAAGAGCATCGCCGGATCGCGCTCGGCGCTGAGCAAACCGACCTTGATCAGTGTGTCCGGCAGGCCGGCGTGCTCCAGATGCAGATCGAAACGCTGCACGCCGCTGTCACGTCCGCAAAGGAACGCCGAGAGATCGCCGGTCAACCGTCGTAACGGAAACAGCAACGCCTGATGCGATTGCACGTCGAAATTCAGTTCGATGCGCACATCGAAGCGATCCGGCGGCAGATAGAACGCCAGCGCCAGCGGACGGGTGCCGCACAGGGTATCCAGATGTTTGAGCATCTGCGCCTCGAAGCGCCGGGCCAAGGCCTGACGCGGCAGGTTCTGCACCTGACTCAGATTGCGCAGGCCCATGCGCGACAGCGCCGTGGCCACGGGTGGTTCCAGGCCGATGCGGTCGATGGGCAGTTGGCCGAGATGATGCTGCAACGCCTCGACGTCGGGCACCACCAAGCCGTCATAGGCGTTGGCCAGCACCCGCGCCGCCACCGGATTCGGTGCGGCGACGATGCGATGACGAAAACCCAGTTCCGTCAGTTCGCTGCGCAGGCGTGCCTCGAATTGCGTCCAGGAACCGAACAACCCGAGGCTGGACTCGATTTCAAACACCACGGTGCGCGGATAATGCACGCTGACCTGCGCGCTGAAACGGTAGGCCCATGCCGCGAGAAACTGCTGCCAGTGCTCGACTTCCGCCACATCGTAATCAGCGGTGGCAAAGCCTTTGCTCAAGGCTTGCGCGGCGGTCATCGACTGGCCGGGGCGCAAACCGAGTTCGCGGGCGGCCGGATTGACCGCTTGCAGCACCCGACGCTGGGCCGGGCCACTGAGCAACACCAAGGGTTGATCGGGATCAGGACGCTGACGCAGTACCGCGTCGAGCGCCAATTGCGGGAACAGAATACACACCCAACGCATGATGACCTCAGTGCCCCACAGTGAAGGCAATCGGCGCCGTACGTGCCAGACCGCCACGACACTTGAGCACTCGCAGTTGCGCGGGCCGTGCGTCGATGGCGATGCGCAACGCGGCCGGCGACGGGTTGACCGCTTCGCTCAACGGGCGCCACGCGAACGCCAGGGTCTGGCCGGTTTCCGCCGCCACCTGCAAGCGCCGCAACGCACGGTCATCGGCTTTATGCGGCCAGCACAGGACTGCGCCGCAACTGCCTGAGCGCAGGCATTGTTCCGCCGCCCATAACGCATCGCGCTCGCTGGCCTGAATCACCGACAACTGGCGCAGATCGACCCCGGCGTTCTCCCACGCCTGCGGATACGGCACGAACGGCGGCGCCACCAGCACGATGCGCTCGCCCGCCGCCGACAGCCGCGCCAGCGTCGGCCACACCAGTTGCAGTTCGCCGACACCGGGCCCGGCCAGCAGAATTTCACTCAGTGCCGCTTCCGGCCAGCCACCGCTGGGCAACGCCGCATCCAGCGCGGCGTGCCCGGTGGGTTGCGGGCTGGCAGCCGGTGGCGCAGGTCGGCCCTTCCAGACCTGGCCGCCATTGAACAGCGTATCCAACGCAACGACGGCGCCCATCAACCTTGCCTCACCAGACCGCAGAACACCCCTTCGATGGCCAGATCCTGATCGTCACGCACGACAATCGGCTGATACGCCGGGTTGCGCGGCAACAGCCGCACCACGTCGCCGACGCGCTCGAAGCGCTTGATCGTCACTTCACCGTCCAGCCGCGCGACGACGATCTGCCCGTTGACGGCCTCGGGATTGCGCCGCACACCGACCAGATCACCATCGAGAATGCCGTCCTCGATCATCGAGTCGCCCTGCACCCGCAGCATGTAATCCGGGGTTCGGGAGAACAGTGCCGGGTCGAGCATCAGGCGGTTATGGATGTCGGCATCGGCGCTGATTGGCGCACCGGCAGCCACCCGGCCAAGCACTGGAATATCCAGCAGTTCCGGACGTGCAGGTTGCCCCAGCAAACGAATGCCCCGGGCCTGATGGGGATTGACCTCGATAAACCCGGCTTCGGTGAGCGCCAGCACGTGCTTGCGCGCCACGCTGCGTGAGGCAAAACCAAAAGCCTCGCTGATTTCAGCGAGGCTTGGGGGCTGACCGTGTTCGGCGATTCGATCGCGGATAAAAGTCAGGATGGCGGTACGGCGGGGAGTGAGAGTCGTCATGGAGTACATTTGTACTCTTTTGCGATTTTTCTGGCAACGACCGCCAGTCAGGCTGGCTAAACAAGATCAAAAGATCGCAGCGTGCCGCAGCGCCTACAGGGAAAATCAGCTCAAATCACGCTCAGCCAAAAACTGGGTGATGAAGTCGATAAACGCCAGCACTTTGGCCGTGGCCCGCCGATGGCTCGGATACACCGCGAGAATGTGCGGGCCAAAACTGTCCGGGTCGATATCGTAATCGGCCATCACCCGCACCAGTCGCCCATCAGCGATGTACGGCGCAGCGCTCCACAACGGCGTGTGCAGCAAACCGCGCCCGGCCAGCGCACTGGCCAGCAGCAAGTCGTAATTGTCGCTGCGCAATCGTGGCGCCGAAGGTTGCGTCAGGCTCAGGCGTTGACCGTCACGCTCGGCCCACCAGAATTCGCGGCTGAGCAACGGATGCCGATACAACAGCCATTCATGTTGTTCGAGGGTTTGCGGCGTCACCGGAAAGCCCTTGCGCGCCAGATATTCCGGGCTGCCGCACAACGCCAGTCGATTGCTGCCGACCACCCGCGCGATCAGCCCCGGCAAGTTGTCGTGGCCCTCGCGCAACGCCAGGTCGTAGCCGCTTTCCAGCAGATTGACGAACTCGTCGCACAAATCCACTTGCAGGCTGATCTGCGGATACTGCTGTAAAAAACCGTCACACACCTGATCGAGAAACGCCCGCCCATACGCCAGCGGCGCGGTGATTTTCAGGCTGCCGCGCAGACCATGCTGCAGTTGCTCGACTTCCTCGCTGGCTTCATCCAGCCGTTGCAACACCTGCCGCGCGGTTTCCAGATACAGCCGACCGATTTCGGTCAGCAAAATCCGCCGCGTGCTGCGCTCGAACAGCCGCGCACCCAGCTCGGACTCCAG
The DNA here is from genome assembly GCF_052567255.1 of Pseudomonas sp. McL0111. Classification (NCBI taxonomy): domain Bacteria; kingdom Pseudomonadati; phylum Pseudomonadota; class Gammaproteobacteria; order Pseudomonadales; family Pseudomonadaceae; genus Pseudomonas; species Pseudomonas sp. McL0111. The sequence continues at coordinate 5,037,438 of NZ_CP199585.1, forward strand.
ATGATTGACCGCTTTGGTCAACGCCGACGGGGTCTTGCCCAGTTGCTCGGCGGCGCGGCTGAAACTACCGAGCTGCGCGGTGACCACGAACATTTTCAGTGCACCCAGCTTGTCCATGCTTTTTCCATTCAGGCAAAAACGTTTTTCGTGAGGGAGGCGTTCTGTCAGGCGCTGACAGTCACTAATCTCGCCATCAGACGCAATAACAAGGAAATCTTCAATGAAAAGATTCATCCCGAGTCTGTTGGTAGTCGCTGTAAGTTTTGCCTCGATGGAAGCCATGGCCGCCACCGATCTGGTGCTGCTCAATGGCAAGATTTTTACTGCCGACCGCGCTCACCCCAAGGTTCAAGCCCTGGCCGTGGAGAACGGCAAGGTGCTGAAAGTCGGCACCGACGCGCAGATCAAAGCCTTGATCGGCCCCGGCACTCAAGTGATCGACCTCGGCGGCAAAGCGTTGATGCCCGGCCTGATCGACAGCCATTCCCACGCGATTTTCGGCGGACTGGAAATGGTCTCGGCGAACATGGAAGACGAAGTCGTCGCCCTCGACGAGCTGGAAAAACGCCTGCGTGCCTGGCGTGAAGACGGCAAGGCCAAACATGGCGACGTGCTGAGTATCGCCGGCATGAGCTCGGCATATTGGGCCCAGGCCGAGGCCTTGGGCAAAACCTTCAACAACGGCGAATGGGCCAGCGTGCCGGTGGTGTTTATCGGCAGCGACCACCACACGGCGTGGGCCAACAACACCATGCTCAAGCGCTCGGGCGTTGATGCAGCACTTCTGAAAAACCTGCCGGACGCTGAAAAAGACACCATCGGCAAACTGGCCAACGGCGAACCCAATGGCTTTGTAGTGGATGCAGGCTGGGATCGCGTCGCCTCGAAAATGCCGGTACCGAGCCCCGCCGACATGTTGAAAGCCGCGCAATCGGCGGTGCGTTACAACAACAGCCTGGGCATCACGGCGTGGATGGACCCCGCCGCCAACGCCGCGCCGGGCGAACCGGTATTCGCCCTCAAACCCACCGAGAAAACCGTCGGCGTGCTGCCGGCCTACAAGGCGCTGTCGGAAAGCGGCCAGATGAGCGTCCACGTTGCGGCGCTGCTGGTGGCCAATTCGAAAAGCGTGCCCGCCGACCTCGATACCCTCGACAAAGTGCGCCAGCAGTTTCAGGGCATTCCCAATCTGACGCTGCCGGGGATCAAGATCTTCGCCGACGGTGTGATTGAATTCCCGGCGCAGAGCGCAGCGATGATCGATCCGTACAGCAACTCGCACAAACAGGGCGAGTTGCTGATCGATCCGGCGCATTTCGGCGAACTGGTCAGCGCCATCGACCAGCGTGGCTGGCTGGTGCACATCCACGCCATCGGCGACCGCGCGGTGCGTGAATCACTGAACGGCATCGCTCAGGCGCGCAAGGATCGGCAGAGCGGCATTACCCACTCGATCACTCACCTGCAAATGGTCAATCCGAAAGAGTTCGCCCGGTTCAAACCGCTGAACGTGATCGCGTCGATGCAACTGCTGTGGGCCAGCGCCGATGACTACACCACCGACATGATCAAGCCTTACGTCAGCGCCCTCGCCTTCCGTTATCAATATCCGGCGCATTCGCTGCTCAAACAGGGCGCGACCATTGCCGGTGCCAGTGACTGGCCGGTGTCCTCGCCGAATCCGTTCAACGCCATGGCGCAGGCCATCACCCGCGTCGGCCCGCTGGGCGTGCTCAACGCCGATGAACGTCTGGACCGCGAGACCATGTTCTACGCCTACACCGTCAACGCGGCACGAACCATTGGTCTGGACAAGCAGATCGGTTCGCTGACACCGGGCAAACAGGCTGACTTCATCGTGGTCGACCGCGACGTGTTCAGCGTCGATAACAAAGCCCTGCACGACACCCAGGTCCTGCAAACCTGGTTCGGCGGCCGTCAGGTCTACACCGCCACCCAATAACAATAATGATCCCCTTGTGGGAGCGGGCTTGCTCGCGAAAGCGGTATGACATCCAGCAGTGATGTCGACTGATCCACCGCTATCGCGAGCAGGCTCACTCCTACAGTTTTTCTTTGTGCCCAATAAAAATCACAACAACGGGACTTCACATGAAAGCCTTGCCCCTGCTCGCCCTGACTTCCTTGAGTCTGCTGCCCTTGAGCAGCTACGCCGTGCCCTTGAACGATGACTTCTCGGTGGCGGTGGACTTGACCCTGGCCAGCGATTACCGCACTCGCGGCATCTCGCAGACCCTCAACGACCCCGCCGCACAAGCCGGTTTGACCCTGGCGCATAGCAGCGGTCTGTACATCGGCGCCTGGAGTTCCAACGTCGATTTCGGCGACGATCTGAAAACCCGTCAGGAAGTCGATTACTACGCCGGCTGGCTGTGGCAGGCGACCGAGGCGGTCAGTCTCGATCTGGGCTACATCAAATACGCCTACCCCAAGGAAAGTCAGTTCAACCAGAGCGAGGTCTACGGCATTCTCGGCGCCTACGGGGTGAAACTCGGCGCGTACTATTCCAGCGATGCGCCAGGCGAAGACAGCAAGCAAAGTTCGATGTACAGCTACATCGGTTATGAAACCGAACTGCCCTTCGAATCAGGGCTGAAACTGCGTTACGGCAATATGGATTTCAAGGACCCGCGCATGTACTCGTCGTCGGGTCACGGCGATGCGTCCTATCGCGAGTGGGAAATCAAAGTCACGCACAACCTGGCCGGGGTGGTGCTGGGGTTGAGCTACATCGATACCGACGTCTCAAAAACCGAGTGCCAGAGCAACTGGGGCTACAAGGATGTGTGCAGCGCGACGCTGGTGGCGAGCATCAACAAATCCTTCTAACCCACCACAATCCCTGGTAGGAGCTGCGGCACGCTGCGATCCTTTGATCTTGTTTTTTCAAGCAGAATCAAAAGATCGCAGCGTGCCGCAGCTCCTACAAGGGCCGCATTCGGATGCGGGTGATTGTTACTGGATGTTTACAGAATTTTTACTAACGTTCTTCTACAGTTACGCGCGTAATCGTGTGTGTTTTCTATCTCAGTAGAGGAACGTTTTGAATGGCTTTGGGCAAAGGACTGCATTTACCGTCCATCACTCCTACCCGACTGGTGCTGCTGTTTTCTTTGGCATTGGTGGCGTTGTACAACCTGGCGACCTGGAAGGCGCTCGGTACGTTGATCACCCTGCAAGGCGCGCACAAACTGGCGTTTTTTGCTTCCTTTGCACTGTTTCTGTGGGCCGCCATTACCCTGCTGCTGACGCTGGTGTCGTTCAAGTGGACGCTGAAACCGGCGCTGACCGTCGTCGCCCTGCTCTCGGCCTGCGCGGCGTATTTCATGAACGAATACGGGATCACCATCGATACAGTGATGATCCAGAACGTCTTCGAAACCAACCCGGCGGAAGCCACGGCGCTGTTCAGCGGCAAACTGCTGACTTACCTGCTGCTGCTCGGCGTGCTGCCGGCGGTGTTGATCTGGCGCTGGCCGGTGAGTTATCGACCGTTCTTTCGCGGATTGCTGAACAAGGTGCTGGTGATCATCGCCTGCGTGTTGGTGATTGCCGCTTCGGTGGCTGCGTTCTATTCCACCTACGCGCCGATCTTCCGTCAGGAAGACAAGCTCACCCACTTCATCAACCCGACCAACTACATCTACGCGATCAGCAAATACACCAAGCAGCGTCTGGGGATCAAAAAGCACTTCGTGGTGCAGGCCATCGGTGAAGACGCGGTGATGAGCGCCAAAGCCGCCAGCCGCGAGAAGAAATCGCTGATGGTCTTTGTGGTTGGCGAAACCGCCCGCGCCGATCACTTCTCGCTCAACGGTTATGAGCGCGAAACCAATCCCGAACTGAGCAAGCTCGATATTCTCAACTTCACCAAGGTGCATTCCTGCGGCACATCGACGGCGGTGTCGGTGCCGTGCATGTTCTCGATGTTCCCGCGTGAGGACTACAGCGACAAGAAAGGCAAAACCTACGAAGGCCTGCTCGACATCCTGCAACGGGCCGGCGTGCAAGTGCTGTGGCTGGACAACAACAGCGACTGCAAAGGCACCTGCCTGCGCGTGCCGCACCGTGATATCGCGAAGAATCAGCCGGGGCCGTTTTGCGACGGCAATAACTGCCTCGACGAGGCGCTGCTGGCCGATCTGCAGGCCTATATCGACAGCCTGAAAGGCCACGCGATCATCGTCCTGCACGCCGACGGCAGCCACGGCCCCGAGTATTACGAGCGCTATCCGCAAACGCTGGAGCGCTTCAAACCGATCTGCCACACCAATCAACTGGGCAGTTGCAGCCGTGATGAACTGGTGAATGTGTACGACAACACCATCCTCTATACCGACCATTTCCTGGCCAAGGTGATCGAGTTGCTCAAGCGCAATCAGGACAACCTCGACACTTCGATGGTCTACGTTTCCGATCATGGCGAATCACTGGGCGAAAACGGCCTGTACCTGCATGCCGCGCCGTATGCATTGGCGCCTGAGGCACAGACGCATGTGCCGATGGTGATGTGGTTTGGTGAAAGTACGTTGACCCATGAAGGGATTGATCGGAATTGTCTGCAAGACAAACGCGATGAGGCAGATCTGAGCCATGACAACCTGTTTCATTCGGTGTTGGGTTTGTTCGAAGTAAAAACCTCGCTGTATCAGCCGGAGCTGGACATCTTCCACGGCTGCCGCCCAGCCATGACCGCCGCGCAATAATCCAAACACCACCATCCCGAACTGTGGGAGCTAGCCTGCTAGCGAAAGCGGTATGTCAGGCAATACAGATGTCGACTGACAGGTTGCTATCGCTAGCAGGCTAGCTCCCACGGGGATTTTTGGTGGGTTCAGACAGTTAGGTCCGCCAGATAGGGCCACGGGTAGATCCCGCGTTCGTGGCCATCGCTGAATACCAGTTGCAGGCCATAACCCTGGGGGTTGAGCTCAATTATCCGCACTCGCTCATCAACCATCGGCGTCGAGCCACGCAGGCGAAATGCGCGGCACTGTGAGCACGGGCACTGACGGCGCAGTTCGGCGTGATTGAGTACCGATTCACGACCGTCCGGCCAGCTCAGGCGCAGGGTTTTCTCGCTTTGCGAGTTGGCGACCGATAGCGGGTTCATTGCAACTGACTCAGGGCGATGCGCACGGCTTTGCGCACTTCCGGATCGCCGTCATCTGCCGCAGCCTGCAACGCCGCTACTGCGCCGCGATCATTCAACTCACCCAAGGCCAGCGCCGCTTCCTTGCGCAGATTGCTGATGCGATGGCTCAGGGTTTCGATCAGCGCTTGCAATGACGGGGCGAAACGCAAACGACCGAGGCTGCGGGTGGCGCGCAAACGGACTTGCCAGTAATCATCTGCCAGTGCTTGGACCAGTGCCGGGCCCGCGTCGACATGGCCGACCTTGCCCAGCGTCGTCGCCGCTTCTTCGCGCACCTGCCATGCCGAATCCTGCAAAGCCTGCCGCAGCGCCGGCAGCACTTCGGCGCCGGACGCCAGACCCAGAGCACCGGTGGCGGCGCGACGCACTTCAGTGTCGGGGTCATCACTGGCCAGACGTGCCAGCGCCGGCAAGGCGTCGAGTTGCTTGAGCCAGCCAAGCACGCCGACAGCTTCGCGGCGCACGCTGGCATCGGTATCGTTCAACGCCAGCAGCGCAGCAGGCGCCGCATCGGCAAAGCGCAATTCACGCAAAGCCCGGAACGCAGCGATCCGCACCGCGACTTCGGCGTGCGCTGTCCACGGCAGAATCACCGCGCCCGCCGCTTCAGTCTTGAGCAGGCTTAGGCTCTGTGCGGCGGCGGCTTGTACCGCCGGGGCCGGATCAGTCAGGGCCTGACACAAAGCCTCGATCACCTGTCCGTCCTCCCAGGCCTCCAGCAACCGCGCCGCTTCGGCGCGAACTTCTTCGGCAGGATCATCCGTCAGGCGCTCTACCAGCCACAGCAAACCGTCCGGTTCTTCGAGGTCGGCCAGATCGATCAGGGCGATGCGCCGTACTCCAGCGTCCTCGGCAGTCAGGCGCGGTTGCAGGGCAAGAATCTCAGCGTTATCGGTCACAGCAAAAAATGAGGTCATAGGGCAAATCGCGGCAAAGGGTTTTCAGGAGGCAGGCCGAGCGGATTCAAGCGTGGCAGCGGCCGGTCGTTGTCGTGGCGCAGCAAGTCGAGGCAATGGCGTTTAAGGCGGGTGAACTCGGCGCTGGTGACCAGTTCGGTGGTGCGCGGACGTGGGAAATCCAGACGCAAGTCTTCGATGATTCGCCCCGGACGCGCACTCATCACCAGCAAGCGGTCGGCGAGAAACAGCGCCTCGTCGATGTCATGCGTGACGAACACCACGGTGGTGCGGATGCGCGTCCAGATGTCCAGCAGCAGTTCCTGCATGTTCAGTCGAGTCAGCGCATCCAGTGCGCCGAACGGTTCGTCCATCAGCAACAGGCGCGGACGATTGACCAGCACCCGGGCGATCTCTACCCGTTGCTGCATACCGCCGGAGAGCTGATCGGGCCAGCGTTCGGCAAAGCCGTCGAGACCGACCAGCGCGAGGATTTCATCAGCGGCGCGATGGCGTTCGGTCTTGCCTATACCGCGCATTTTCAGGCCGAATGCAACGTTGTCGCGCACCGTGCGCCACGGGAACAACGTGTGGTGCTGAAAGACCATGCCGCGCTGCGGTGACGGCCCGGACACTTCACTGCCATCAACCTTGAGGCTGCCGGCATGCGCTTGCAGATGACCGGCCAAGGCGCCGAGCAACGTCGATTTTCCGCAACCGGACGGGCCGAGAATGCACACGAACTGGCCCGGTTCGATCTGGCAATCCAGCGCTTGCAACGCTTCGAACGCTTGCTGGCCCTCGCCAAGCACGATGGACAATTGGCGGATATCGATCCGCCCTTCCGGGGTTTGCATCGCAGTCATCAGGCTTTTCCTCGTGGGCGATGCCACGGCGTGAACAGCCCGCCAAGGCGTTTGATCAATAGGCTGCTGCCCATGCCCAACACGCCGATCAGCAGCATGCCGACGACGATGTCGGCGTAGTTCTGAATGGTGTAGGACTCCCAGGTGTAGTAGCCGATGCCGAACTGGCCGGAGATCATTTCGGCGGTCACCAGACAGAACCACGAGGTGCCCATGCCGATGGCGAGGCCGGTGATGATGCTTGGCGCAGCGCCCGGCAGAATCACTTCCAGCAGAATCGCCCGCCGCCCTGCCCCGAGGCTTCTGGCCGAGGCGATCAGACGCGGGTCAACGCCTTCAACGCCGTGCACGGTGTTCAGCAGGATCGGGAACAGCGCACCGGTGAAGGTGATGAACACCATCGACAGCTCGGAGGACGGAAACATCAGGATCGCCAGTGGAATCCATGCCACGGCCGGGATCGGGCGCAGCACTTCCAGCGGCGGCAGCAGCAGGTCTTCGGCCCACTTCGAGCGGCCGATGGCCAGGCCCAGGGCGATGCCGATGATCAGTGCGGCAAGGTATCCGGCGAAGACCCGGCTGAGGCTGCTGGTCAGGTGCTGGGCGAGTTTGCCGGAGTCACCAAGGCCCAGCGCGGCTTCAATGACGGCCACGGGGGTGGGAACGTTGGCGAAGGTGACCAGGCCAAGGTTCCAGTGGTGGCTGGCGGCGAGTTGCCAGAACAGCAGGCAGAGCAGCAGCGAGGCTGTCCTTGATCCCCAACGTGTAATGGATGTGAGCATAGTTCTTCCTCAATACCAGAACCCTGTGGGAGCGGGCTTGCCCGCGATGAGGCTGGTACATCCAACATTTTTGCTGAATGTAAGTCCGCCATCGCGGGCAAGCCCGCTCCCACAGGGGAATATGGCGCGTTCAAAATCAGCGGGAGGCCACGGCCTGGGTCGTGGCGTCGGTGAAGTCGAAGACCTTGCCGCCCTGCGCCGCCGCATATTGCTGGGCCTGGCCCTTGAGCAGGAACGCACTCAACCGGCCCTTGGCATCACTGGCAAACCACGCCTGTTCCGCCAGCAACTTGATCCCGCTGTCCCCGGCCTGCGCATACACCGCACGAATGGTTTTGCCTTCCTGCTTGAGGCCGGCCAACGCGGTGAACGCCGATTCAGCCGAGGCGTACTGGCGCACCTTGTCCTCGCCACGCACCCAGATTTCAGCGACATGGCTGAAGTCGCTGATCGGCTTGCCGGTGGCCGCATCCACGGCTTTCAGAGGCGTTTGCGCGTAATCGGCCAGTTGCGCCGTGTAGTCCAGGTTGGAAGCCTTGAACGCCGCACGGATGTACTGATCGTCGATGAAGTTGTTCAAATCCAGTCCGCGATCGGCTTTCTTCAACAGCTTCAACGTATCGATAGCCGTGCCCACAGCCTGGCGGTATTCAGGTTTCCAGCTCAGATCGCGGGTCTGCACGCCGAGCGGGCCGTGGAACAGGTAATTGACCTCGGCATCAACGCCAGTGACTTTGGCGATCAGCTCGCTGTACTTCTCAGGTTCCGCCGCCAGCAATTGATTGGCCTCGATGCTCGCACGCAGATAGGCGACGACGATTTCCGGGTACTTTTTCGCGTAAGCCTGATCCACTAGCGCCCCATGAAAAGTCGGCGCATTGGCCTGGGCGCCGTCGTAGATCTTGCGAGCGAAACCACGGCTGGGAAACAGTTCGGCGAACGGCACGAAGTCGGCATGCGCGTCGATCTTGCCGGCCTGTAACGCCGAGCCGGCGACTTCGGGCGGCTGGGCGATAATGTTCACGTCCTTGAGCGGGTCCCAACCCTGCGCCGCCACCGCCCGCAACAACATGCCGTGCGCCGTGGAGGCGAACGGCACGGAAATGGTCTTGCCCTTGAGTTCGCTCAGCGACTGCACGCTCGACGCGCTCGGCACCACAATGCCGTTGCCGCTGCCCTTGATGCTGCCCGACAACACGCTGATAAACAGGCTGTGCTTGCCCGCCGTTTCAAACGCTACGCCGTTGAAGGCGCCGGGGAAATCGGCCATCGCACCGAAGTCGAGTTTGCCGGCGACCATCTCGTTGGTCAGCGGCGCGCCACTGGTGAAGTTTTTCCACTGGACGTCGTATTGGGCGTCTTTGTATTGGCCGTCGTGCGGGAGGTATTTGTCGAGCAGGCCGAGTTCACGGATCAACAGACCGCCAGCGGCGCAGTTGATGGTGGTGTCCTGGGTGCCGATGGCGATGCGGATGGTTTCGGCCGAGGCCGACAAACTGAACGATGCCAGTACCAGACCGGCGATTGCTGCACGCAACATGGTTGTTTCCCCTCGAATCATTTATTGGATGTTCGTCTCCGCCACGATCAGGGCGCGGTGGGAAACGAGGGGTGTCTTTGAATCCAGCGTCCGGGGTTCGCCGGATGGCTTTTCAAGTAGCCACAAATCCCTGTGGGAGCGAGCTTGCTCGCGAAAGCGTCCTGCCAGTCGACATCAATGCTGAATGAACCACCGCATTCGCGAGCAAGCTCGCTCCCACAGTGGGGTGGGTTTCAGCGCAGGAGATAGGGGATTTCGACTTTCACCGCGCCTGTCGGGCAATCCTTTTCACACGGCATGCAGTACCAGCATTCGTCGAACGCCATGTAGGCTTTTTGCGTGGCCGGATTGATCGCCAGCAAGTCCATCGGGCAGACGTCGACGCACACGGTGCAGCCCTTTTCGGCGATGCATTTGTCCTCGTCCACGGTGACCGGGGCGTTGGAGCGGAAGAAGATTTCCTGGGCTTGATAGGCCATGGTTCGGGCTCTCTGTCAGTGATGCATCACGCGGCGAAGGCGCCAACCCGCAAGCGGTCGTAGGCCTGCATTTCTTCGGCATCGAGCGGGATGATGTAGGGCTCGACGGCTTTCTTGAAACTGGTCATTTGACCGTCATCGCCCTTCTTCAAGTGGCAATGGCAGAACCATTCAGCGTCGTCGCGTTGCGGGTGATCGACGCGATAGTGGTACAAACCCCAGCGGCTTTCAGCGCGGAACAACGAGGCGCGGGCGGCCATTTCGGCGCAGTCGCGGATCACGCTGGTTTCCATGGCGCGCATCAGTTCGTGGGCGTTATTGGCTTTCATCTGATCAAGATCACGCTCGATATCGCTGAAGCGTTGCAGGCCGATCTGCATTTTCCTGGTCACTTTCGGCGGTTGCAGGTAGTCGTTCACGAAGCGTCGCAGCTTGTATTCGACTTGCGCGGGCGGCAGGCCGTGCTCGCGATCCAGTGGCGCGTAGACCCGGGCCTTTTCGGTTTCGACCTGCTTGGCATCCAGCGCGGAAAACTCGCGGCCAGCGACAAAATCAGCGGCGTTATGCCCGGCAAACCAGCCATAGGTGAACGCGCCGAGCATGTAGTTGTGCGGCACCGCCGCCATGTCTCCCGCCGAGTACAAGCCCTTCACCGAAGTCTCGGCGCGTTCGTTGACCCACACACCGGACGCCGAATGCCCGCTGCAAAAGCCGATTTCGGAGATGTGCATCTCGACCATCTGCGTGCGGTAATCGGTGCCACGATTGGCGTGAAACTGGCCACGGCTCGGGCGTTCGTTGCTGTGCAAAATCTCTTCGATGTTCTGGATGGTTTCCTCGGCCAAGTGATCGAGTTTGAGGAACACCGGGCCGTTGCCGCTTTCCAGCTCCTGGTGAAACTCCCACATCATCTGCCCGCTCCAGTAGTCGCACTCGATGAAGCGTTCGCCCTTGTTGTTGGCGGTGTAGCCACCCAAGGGGCCGGTGACGTAGGCGCAGGCCGGGCCGTTGTAATCCTTGATCAACGGGTTGATCTGGAAGCATTCGAGGTTCGCCAGTTCAGCCCCGGCGTGATAGGCCATGGCGTAGCCGTCGCCGGCATTGGTCGGATTTTCGTAGGTGCCCATCAGGTAACCCGAGGACGGCAAACCGAGGCGCCCGGCCGCGCCGCACGCCAGAATCACTGCCTTGGCCTTGATCACATGGAAATCGGCGGTGCGGCAATCAAAACCCATCACGCCGTTGACCGTGCCCTCCTCGTCGGTCAACAACCGCGTGCAGACCAACCGATTGGTGATGCTCACCCGAGCGCGTTTCAACTGACGATAAAGAACCTTTTTGATGTCGTGCCCTTCCGGCATCGGCAGCACGTAGGCGCCCATGTGATGGACTTTTTTCACCGCGTAATCGCCGGTTTCGTCCTTCTCGAACTTCACGCCCCAGCGGTCGAGTTGTTCGATGGTTTCGAAGCTGTGGGTCGCATAGGCATACACCGCCGCCTGATTGACGATGCCGTCGTTGGCGATGGTGATTTCCTTGGTGTACTGCTCCGGCGTCGAGTGCCCGGGAATGATCGCGTTGTTGAGGCCGTCCATGCCCATGCTGATCGCGCCGCTGCGTTTGACGTTGGCCTTGTCGACCAGCAACACGCGCAGATCGCGGTTCTTCTCTTTAGCCTTGATCGCCGCCATCGGGCCAGCGGTGCCACCGCCGATCACGACGATGTCGTATTCCTGTTCCAAGGTATTGCGGGTCATGTCACGCCCCTTTTTGCCGGTCGATCCGCAAGCGGTACTGGAACGCATCGCCACGGTAGTAAAGGTGTTCGAAGTCCAGCGGCTGGCCGTTCGCGTCGTGGGTCAGGCGTTCGATGCGCATGATCGGCGAGCCCGCCTCGACGTTCAGTGCCTGAGTCAGATCGCTGTCGGCGAGCACCGCATCGATAGCCAGATCAGCATGGCCGAGGGCGATGCCGCAGTCGTTTTCGAGGATCAGGAAGATGTCGCGGGTGACCAGATCAGCCTTCTCCAAACGCTCGCCGATGGCTTTGGGCAGGTAGGTGATTTCCAGCGAGATCGGCTCGCGATTGATCAACCGCACCCGTTTGATCTGCGCCACGATTTCACCTTCGGCGACTTGCAGACGCTCGGCGACGCGTTTGTCCGCTGCGATGAATTTGAAACTGCGCAGACGGTTGATCACCTCGTAACCGCGCCCGGTCATCGACTCGGCGAGGCCTTGCAGGCTGCTGACATTTTGAAAGGTTTTGGGTTTGGCGACGAAAGTGCCTTTGCCATGGATCTTGAAGATCAGCCCTTCTTTTTGCAGATCACCCAAGGCCTGGCGCACGGTGATGCGGCTGACTTTGAATAGCGTGCCAAGCTCGCTTTCCGAGGGCATCTGACTGTCTTGCGGGTATTCGCCGTCGAGAATCCGCGCACGCAGGACGTCGCGCAGTTGGGTGTGCAGCGGAACGCTGCTGAGGGAAAGAACGTTATCGGTCATCAGGGGATCACTTGTTATAACGAGTTATGACGTGATCTTAGAGACGTTATGACAAGTTTGAGAAATACCGAATGGGCATAACCTTAGACGCAGCTTGCGTCGGCTTTTGTGGCGAGGGGATTTATCCCCGTTGGGTTGCGAAGCAGCCCCAAACCCTGCCAATACAGCCCTTCTGAACTACCGGGTTGCCTGGATTTGCGACGGCTGCGCCGCCGAACGGGGATAAATCCCCTCGCCACAGGTTTTGGTCTGAAAGAGGGGGTTTTCAGTGACGCTTGAGAATCTGGTCCATCACCCAATCGGTTTTCAGTGCCTGTTCGGCCATCGCCGGATGCTGTGAATCACCACGGATGTGCGCATTCATGCCCAGTACGTGATGCCACTGAATGTGCTCGTGATGCGGGATTTCCAGACTGATGCTTTCATCCGCGTGCAGTTGCAACGGATGCTCATCAAACACTGAAAAACTGATGCGCCCGAGGCTGCCGATGATCTCGACCCGATCCTCGCGCCGATCCGCGACAAAGCTCCAGCAGCCCATTCCCAGCGCCCCGGAGGCAAACCGCCAACTGGCGCTGACCGCGTCTTCCGCCGCATACAACCCGGCCTGACGCGCAGTGAAGCCAGCAACTTCAACGATGTCGCCGAGCAGGTACTGGAACAGGTCGAAACCATGACTGGCCAGATCAGCGAAATAACCACCGCCCGCCACCGCCGGATCGGTACGCCAATTGTTGCTGCCGTCCAGATCCATCGGCGACGGCGCCTTGGTCAGCGTCCAGCTCAGGTGCCGCACCTCGCCGATACGCCCCTGCGCCAGCCACTGCCGCACTTGCTGGAAGCGCGGCAACGAACGGCGATAGTAGGAAACGAACAGGTGCAAACCGGCGTCGGCGAACGCCTGCTGCATCTCGCGACTTTGCCCGGCGTTGAGCGACATCGGTTTTTCCACGCAGCAATGCTTGCCGGCGGCGGCGACTTTCAGGCTGTAGGCGTGATGGCTGTCAGGCGGCGTGGCGATGTACACCGCGTCCACTTCAGGGTCGTTGATCAGCGCATCGACATCGGTGTAAACCCGGTCGATTCCGTGGCGCGCGGCGTAATCGGTCACCGCATCAAGACGTCGGCCCATCACTGCCACCAGCGCCGAACCGGGCGCCTTGTAGAAGGCCGGCCCACTCTTGCGCTCGGTGACGCTGCCACAACCGATCATGCCCCAACGGACCACGTTCATCGCCATTCCTTATGCGTTAACCCATGCGCAGAGCGCGCAGATCCAGGTGGCCGTCCTTCAGCGGCGGGCACCAGTAGTAGCCGCCAGTGATCGGCCGGCTGATGCGATACAAACCATCGGTGATGCCGTCTTCCAGACCGCTCATGCGCCGCAGTTGTGCTTCGAATGCATCGAGGGAGAAGCCGAACGCGAGGAACATCAGGCCCGCACGATCACCTTCGATCCATGGCATCGAACGACGCACGACGAACGCTTCAGGGGCGAAGCTTTCCTGCGCGGTGCGTTTGACGTGGGCGGAGATCGGCGCGTCGTCGATCTCTTCGTTGTCGCTCAGACGACGGCCCATGATGTTGTCTTTGTCTTCGGCGGACAGCGCATGGAAACCTTTGAGGTTGTGCTGCCATTGCTGGATCGCGGCAAAGCTGCCACCGACCAGACCTTCCGCGCCCTCACCCTGCAAGGCAGCGGCGATGGCGGCTTCATCGTGCGGGTTTTCGGTGCCGTCTTCGTAACCGGTCAGATCGTGGCCGTCCTTGTGGCGGAAGGCTTCCTGCATCTGCGCCAGACTGAATGCCGGCGCCAGAGCCGCCTCAAAGGCATTGCAGCGGTTGAGCAGGTCACCACGGTCGACGCCATGCAACCAGACCCACAGCGCGTGCTGGGTCGACGGGTTTTCCACGCCAACACCGGACATGGCCGGGAAGCTGCGCAGGCCTTCGATTTGCACGTTGAGGGCCTTGGCCAGGGATTTACCGAAACCGACCACCGCCGACTTGCCGTCCACCAGATTCAGCAGGTTGTCGATCGCTTGCGGCAGTGCTTCAACCGATTCAAGAGCGAAAAACAGATGACGTGCTTGTAGCGGAACGGGGGTGGCGAGAATGCCCGGCTGGTAATAACTCATGTGAACTCCTTGGGAAAGTGCGCGGAGTTTACCTGTAGCCAGACAGTTTGTGGGGTTGAAGCGTCTAAACCAATGCCGTCCCCTCACTGCGCCACGCACTCGGGCTCATCCCCGTCCAGCGTTTGAACGCCCGACGAAAACTGCGCACATCGCTGTAGCCGACTTCCTCGGTAATTCGCTCAATCGGCATGTCCGGGTTCGCCAGCAGGCTCATCGTCCGCGCCTGACGCACTTGTTCCAGCAGCACCTCAAACGTCAGTGCATGCTCAGTCAGGCGCCGGCGCAAGGTACGGCTGCTCATGTTCAGGTCGCCGGCAATCTTTTCGATGTGACTGCCGCAACTCAGATCCCGGGCAATCGCCCGCTCCACGGCCTGGATCAGGTCGAGTTTCTGATGCACTTGCGCCGCTTCCAGCTCCAGCAAGTTGACCGCCTGACGCAGCGCCAGCGAATTATGATTGGGCAGGTTGACGTCGAGCCAGCGCGCGTCGATCAGCATGCGGTTGTGCAGGCAGCCGAAGCGCACTTCGGTGCCAAGCAAACGATGATATTCACTCAGATAATCCGGCGCGGCATGCACGAAATCCACGGCAATCGGCATGAAATCGGCGCCGGCCAACGCCCGCCCATACACCAGCAGACTGGCGAAAAACTCTTCGACCGCAAACACCTGAACCTCGGCAAACGGCAGACGACATTCGGCATCAACATAGACCTGATCGCCCACCACATCGACGCTGGAGACCACGATCCCGCCGCAGGTGTGTTGATGGCGAATGCCCAAGGCAAACGCGTCGCGCAAGGTCTTGCACAGCGAGAGCACATGGCCGAGCAACCCCAACGTACCCAGCACGTTCTGCGCCCCGACCCACAAACCGAGCCCCTGATTGGGCAGCACTTTCAGCGCGCGCTGAATCATCGCCACGGCCTGACGATAGGAAATCCGCTGCGCCGGGTCCTGCAAATCGTCGAAGGTAAAACCCAGGCCACGGCACAGGCTTTCGGGCTGGATACCTTTGAGTTCAGCGACTTCGGCAAGGGTTTGCAGGAGAAACGGCGATACCAGCGCCAGTTCGTAGGTGGGATCGACGACTTTGATATTCATGGGGGTAGACATTCCGGAGCACGCTTGATTGTTATTTTTGTAACCGGTTATGTCCAAGGAAGTTAGCACAGGGTTTGCGGGCTGTCCGCAGAAGTCCCCCTATGTGTCCGCCAATACCCTGCCCCATTGGGCGCCAAGCGCTTATTTCTATAGTGCCGGGCGTTCTGCGTGCCGGCGTTGCGCCAAAAACACAATAATAATGAGGACGGATATGAACCCGAACCGCGCGACATTCCCCCTACGCCTGGCCCTGACAATGATGGGTTGCGCCGCATCCCTGCCGGCACTGGCGACCGAAGCTGGCGTCGACAATATCGGCCCCGGCACCGACGGTTTTTTCATGTTGCCGCTGGACGTCAACAGCCTTCCGGAGAACATGGTCGCGTTCAACCTCTACTACAACCATTACAAGTCGACCAAGCTCAACATCAGCTCGCTCGGCGGCAAAGTGCCAAATGTCGATATCGAGTCCACCGCGGTGATCCCGCGTCTGGACTACCTGAGCCCGGTGCGCGTGTTCGGCGGGCGGCTGGCCGGCTACATCGCCCAGCCGTGGCTGAAACAGGAAGTCTCGGTGTACGGCTTGAGTGACACCCGCGAAGGTATGGGCGATACCACCGTCGCACCGATCATTCTGTGGGACATGGGCAAGAACCTGACCCTCGGCGCCGCCCTCGAAGTCACGGTGCCCACTGGCGAATACGCCGTGGACCGGCTGGCCAACACCAGCAACAATTTCTACACCTACAAACCACTGTTCTCCTTCACCTGGCTGCCGACGGATAAAACCGAAGTGTCGATGAAGACCACCTACAGCTTCAACGCGAAGAACAAGGACACCGACTACAAGTCCGGGCAGATCTTCCACTTCGATTATTCGGCCAGCTACAAAATCACCGACGATTTGATGTTCGGTATCAACGGCTACTACCTGAAACAGACCACCGACGACAAACAATACGGGCATACCGTGCAGTTTGCCGGGCAAGATGTGGATGACGGCGTGCGTGGGCAGGTGTTCGCGATTGGTCCGGCGTTGCACCTGACTTTCCTCAAGTACGCCAGCGCGGAGATCCGCTGGGCCAAGGAATTCGACGTGGAAAACCGGCCGGAGGGCGACATGCTCTGGGCCAAGGTCAGCATCCCCTACGCCTTCTGACCCAAACCCGTAGGAGCTGCGGCACGCTGCGATCTTCTGACTTTTGTTTTTAAAGATCAAAAGATCGCAGCGTGCCGCAGCTCCTACAAGGGATTTGGTTGATAGCTACAACCTCGGTTGAAATTCCGAGCCGAGGCAAGGAAACGTCTGACAGCATTAATTTCGGCCATTCGGGATACTTCAGGCACTTCGTCTGCCAGTGACGACAGCGAGCCTTATCCCCCTTAGACTGCTTGGCATTGATCATGGAGGTCATTATGAGCGCCGAACTTTCACCCATCGTTTCAGACTTCGAAACCGACGAAGAGGCTGCGAGCTATGACCGTTGGTATCGCGCCAAAGTACAGGCCGCACTTGACGATCCGAGTCCAGGCATTCCTCACGATGAGGCCATGGTAATGCTCGATCAGATGATCGAAGAGAATCGCAAGAATCGACGCGCTGCCGGTTAAATGGAGCCAACAGGCTCTGGAAGAACTGGCTGACGTCATCAATTACATAGAACAGTACAACTTTCCTGCTGCAGTTTCGTTGCACCACAAGCTGGGAACGGCAGCACAAAAGATTTCTTCAATCCCTCATGGCTTTCGCCTCGGCCGAATATCCGGCACTCGCGAAATGGTGATTAACCCGAACTACCTGCTGGTTTATCAGGTTACCGATCACATCAGAATACTGACAGTGCTCCATGCTCGAAGGAAATACCCGTAACCTCTCCAGCCAAAAAAAGGGCGACCATAAGGCCGCCCAAACGTACTACACGAGAGTCTTTTACAGCGTCAGTTGCCCACGTTCCTCCTCGGTCAACTGCTGCTTCGCCTGTTCATCCAGCGCCCCGGCGCCCAACACCTGCACCGGGCTGTTCGGGTTGTAGCCTGGGGCCGGTGCGCGGCTGGCGCCATCGCGCGACGGCGCCAGTTGTTCACTGCCAAAACTCAACACCTGCACGGTGAACACCGACGCCTGATTCTGTCGCGATGCGGCTTGCTGCTGACGCGCCACATCTTCCGCCGCTTGCGTGGCCGAAGAGGCTGCCGAACTGGCCGAGGTGATTGCACCGGTATTCACCGCCGACACCACCGGCACCCCGCTCGCCTTGCCTTGCACCGAGATGTTGGCGGCGTTGACCACCGTCAGTGCAGCGATGTTGACGTTACCCGAGACACGAATCCCCGCCTCGCCCGCATCGATGGTGCCGAGCGGCGCGATCAGGTCGATGTCGCCCGGCGCGACTTCGGCAATCGGGTTGAGTGTGGCGATACCGGCACCCGTGCTTGGCACCGATGGCGACAACGTCACGTTGCCCCACTTGTCGTACACGCGTTTCGGCGGGGTGTAGACCACGGTGGTTTTCGAGCCACGACCGGCGTTGATATCGCCCTCGGCTGACCAGCCGAGAATCGAGCCGCCGAACGTGGTCATGATCCGGCTCTGGCCGAGCAGGATGCTGCCCTGCGAATACAGCTGAATGTTGCCCGAGCCCTGGGTGATGATCCCCGCCGTGGACGGTGGCGCTGCGCCTTCGATACCGAACACCTGACCACCGCCCGGCGTGAGCATCTGGATGTCGCCGCCGAACAGGGTCTTGACCCCGGCGCCGCCGTAAAGGGTGATATCGCCGTCATACCGCAGCTGATTACCGGCGACATCGGTCGTCGGAAACAAAGATGAAATGGCGTTGCGACCCCGCAGATAACTGCCCTTGCGTGGGCCGTCGACATCGTTGTACTCCAGACCACCGGCACGCAGTTCGGCGAAATACACCTGACGGGCAAATACCGCTTGCTCGACGTTTGGCAGCGCGGCAAAAAATGCTTGCGCCTGCTCGGCATCGCCGCTGAAGCCGTAGCCCAAGGTCAGCCAGCTCTGCAGTTCATCCAGGTAGGTTTTGGCGACTTTGCCCGGTTGGCCACTGAGCGCCAGATCCGGATTGGCAAGGTTCTGCGGATTCAGATAACGCGCGACGAATCGCAAATAATCCGGACCTTGCGCCCCCACACCCGCCTGCAACACCACGCTGGCGCCGGGCCGGTTGTCCCCCGCCACTATCGGCCCGAGGCTGGTGATACTGGAGCGATCTTCCATCAGGATGTTGCGCCCGGCATTGATGTCCAGCAGACCGGGGCCGGCGATGTCGAAGCTGCTGTAGAGGATGTCGCGTCCCGCCGAAACCCGCGACACATCGCGAGGATCGTTATGGATGAACAGGTTGCCAGAAGAGGTGATGGCTTCGTTGTTCCAGCCCATTTGCGTCGGTGCCGCCGTCGGCTGACCCAGGTTGGTGCCGGAAGCGACGATATCGCGCCCGGCCAGCATCCACACCGGCGCCGCGCCTTCATACCAGGTGCGCAACGAGGTATTGAAGTGCAAGGTTTCCCCGCTGCGAACTCCCACCAGATCACCCGTCAGTGCATAAAACCGCGCCGGCACCCGGGCACCGGTGGATGCCGAATAACTGTCGGCACCAAACGCGAACAACGGGTAACTGACATTCAGATTCGGCGCCACGCCATCGACGTTGTAATTGCTCATGACCGGCTGGCTGGAGCCAAACTGTGCGTAACCGCTGAACGCCGGCGCAAACGGTGTGGCAATGGCCGACAGGCTGGCACCCGACTGATTGATCGCGTAGCCGCCAGCGTAGATCGAATCGCCGGCCAGCAACTCGAGTTGTCCGGCATTCGAAGGCGCCAGCAACAGCGAGTAGCTGGTCGCCGGGGTGACACCACTGCCCTGACTGTACGCTGCCGAAGGGCCGGCATAGATCGAGCCCTGACCGGCGACCGCACGCAGGATGGACGGATAGACAAAACGTCCGTCGGAAGGTGAGGTATTGCGGTTGGCGACCGGCCCCTGTTCGTTGACTTCGGCCAGTTGGGTGCCCGGCGTCAGGTTGCCCCCCGCCGAGAACAGATCGATGGCCGTGTGTTCGGTCCACAACGAGAATCCGGCCAGTCCGCCGCCCGCGTGTTCGACGCCCTGCTGGTCAATGAACGGCGTGGAGTTTTGCAACCGCACGCGGCCCGGGTCCGTTGCGCCACCCAATACCAGATCGCCGCGAGTGTTCAGGCGCATGCCCGAGTCGCCGGGAATCAACACCAGACCGCCGGACGCACTGCCGAGGGTTGAGGTGAAGGCATCCAGCGCACGGGTTTCGCGAGGGTCCTGAAACACCGACGCGGCGCCGTATTGCAGATTGATTCCACCCAGGGCGCCGCCCGTGAGTTGCGCCGCACCGCGCAGGTTGATCAATGCGCCTTGCAAGTCGTGACGCGGATTGGCGCTGCCACTCTGCCCGGCCCGCGCTTGCAGTGACGGGTTGAGCGTACCGCCGATGCGAATGTCCATGTCGCCACCGCCGGTCAGTTGCAGACTGCCGTCATTGCCAACCCGACCCGTGCTGCCGACTGCCACGATCAAGCCCTGGCTGCGAGGATTGAGCTGTGTGTCGCCAAGCGCTTTGAGCATGCCGGCATCGCCACCGGCACGCAGGCTGACGTTGCCACCGCCGAGGGCGCCGAACCCGGTGAAGCCCACCAGATACGGTCCGGTATCGGTACTTTGATCGGCCAACGGTTGAGTCGCGTAGCTACCGAAGTTGATCCACCAGGCGGTCGGCACATCGCTGTTGCCGGAGCCCTGACGCCAGAGCCAGTTGCCCACCGAAACACTGGCAACCTGTTCGCGAAGGTCGGCCTGTGAATTGACGCCCCGCCGTCCCACGACATCCCCGGACACTGACCCACCGGCATTGATGGTCAGGTTGCCGCCAAGCTCTGGATACCAGGCTTGATACAGGCTTTCGCTACCGCCATTGACCCATTTTTCATAGTCGGCACCTTTGCTGCCGAGCACCGAACCGTCATCCGACAAACGTCCGCGAGGCTGGTTGTAGCGCGGATCGACATCGCGGGACTGGGTACCTGCGGTGTACACGCCGAACGGTGAATCCATGCTCAGATCACCGGCCGCGATCAGATCCAGGTCACCGGTACCGGTGCGCAATACGCTGAACATCTGCGAGTGTGGCGAAACGCTGATACCACCCTTGTTCGGCGTGCAGGACGCCGGGTCGGCATCACACCACCAGTTGTCGTCGGCGCTGACCGGCGTTCCCGGCGGCATGCCGGCCTGGTTGTCGACCGCCCACAAGAATTGGGCCGGCATCAGACAAACCCCGGGCGCGATATCGCACATGTACAGATCGTCGTCGCTGACCACGTCGCCCGGTGTATAGCCCCACGGGTTTTCCGCCCAGGTGGTCTCGAGTTTTTTCTCGGTCACGGTCAAACCGTAATGGGTATCGGCCAGACGCAGATTGCCCTCGGTGGTCAACGGTTTGACTGCACGATTGTCGGCGGCGTCCAGATCGGCCCCGGCCACTGCGCGCATCGACCACGACGCACTGCCCGACGGCAACATGCTCGCCACCGCCCAGTTACTGCCCTGTTGCGTGGTACTGGAATAGCCGCGCAGCTCGATGAATGCGCTGCCATCGGCCAACACCACGTTGGTCATCGACGGGATCAACGAGCCGCGCAACAACGCCAGCACGCCGCTCAACTTCACGCCCTCGGTGACGTTGTCAGCACCGATCGAGCCCGGCAACGGCACGCCTTTGGGCCAGAGCATCGCTTGCATGGCCGCAGCACTGTTCAAACGGGTGCCAGCGCCCAGTCGGCTGCCGGCGGGCACGATCAGGTTGTCCTTGAGCAAGGTGCCGGCGGCATACAACAGATTGCCCGAAGCATCATGTACCGCGCCCGACAACACGGTTCCCGCATTGAACGTGTAGTCGCTGGCCAAAACGCCTTCGCTTGGCAACAAGGTACCGCCAGCCAGCGTGGAAGCCTGGATCGGCAAGTCGTAATTGAGCGTGGTGCCGACCGGGAATTGTGTGCCTTCGGCAAGGCTGACACCGGCGCCGGGCACAGTCAGATCGCCGCCAAATGGCTGAACCCCCGGCAGCAGTTTCCAGCCGGCGTCGTCGACAGTTTCCGCTGGCGGGGCAAAACCGTCGTTGATGCTGCCGTAAATATCGAGGTTGCCGCCAGCACGAATGACCAGACTGCCAGCCTCGCCCGAGCCATACACCGAGGTCTTTTGCGTGTGTGGATTGAGGCTGGCATAACGGTAACGCGACAGATCGATATCACCCTCCACCAACAAGTCGCCATCGGCGGTTTTGCTGGCGATCTCAACCCCTGGGCGCAGATGGAACGCATCGGCGTAGGTCGAATTATTCAGACCGGCGAGTTTGCGTTGCAGCAGGTCAGCGTTACCCAGCGCCGCATTGATGAAGGTCTCGCTGTCGCCGCTGATACGCTCGAACATCGCCTGATCGATCACCTGATACGGCCGACCGCTGGCCGCTGGATCGACACCGTCGCGGGCATCGGTATAGCGCCGCATGCCATTCAGGCCGATTGAACGCGCCCCTTGAATGCTCAGCACGCCGCTGGCATCGATGGCGATGTCGTTTGCCCCGAGGCGCGGCGCATTCAGTTCCAGCGTGCCGCGTTGTACCCCGTCGTTCTGCCCCGGCAATTTGCCGATGGCGGCATCGGTGCCGTGGCGCAGGTCGATCCGTGCCCCGGAGGCCAGCGTCAGCAGGCCTTCACCGGAATTGAGTTCGACCATGGCGCGGTTCGGCGCGTCGATGATCTTGCCGTAACTGTCGACCCGCAACACGCGGCCATGGGCATCGAGCAGTGAGTTGCCGGCGAGGGTCAGGCCGTTTTTCGCAGACAGACGAATGTTGCCGACCCGCTCGCCACTGGCATCGATCAGACCGGTCACGGTCAGGCTGCCGTTGTCGACCGAGACATTGACTTCGCCGGCCTTGAGTCCGTCGCCGATCAGCAGATCACCCTGCTTGAGCTGGAAGCTGCGGCTGCCGAACACCTGACCGGCATTCAAGCGCTGATTGAGCGCGGCAAACTGCCCGTTCAACTCACCGCCCAATTGCTGTGCACGAATGTCTACGCCGCCGGCCTTGTACGGCACCAGCGTACCGCCGGCATCGTAGTAGCCGCTGCTGGCGCCAATAATCTCGCCTTGCAGATCAACCACCCCGGCACCTTCGGCCAGCGCCACGGCACTGAGATTGCCGGCCTGATTATTCTGCGCCGACAGGTCGATGCGCGAACCTGCCGCCTGACGAATATTGCCGTTGTTGCTGTACAGCGAAACATCGCCGCCCCAGCTGTACTTTTTCACGTCGTTGAACGGCAACGTGCGCCCGGCGAGATCCAGTTGCGCCTGACTGCCAAGGGTCAGATCGCCCTCGGACTTGACCAGCAACTTGCCGCTGGCCAGCGCAATACGGCTGTCGAGCACCACACTGCGGGCGTCGAGCGTCAGTTGCGCGCCCAGCGCATCGGCCACCGCCACCGCGCCAGCACCCGACAGGGTCAGATTATTGCCGGCCTTGAGCGTATTGACCGAGGCTGCTTCACCACTGAGCAAAGGCGTGCGCAAATTGAGATTGCCGCCGCTGTAGGCGTAACCCTTGACCGGGTCATAGACGCCCTGCTCCTGGTACACCGCGAGACTGCCTTTATGGTTGGCGGTGATGCGTTCGCTGGCCGTCAGGTTGACGTTGGCAAAGCCCAGCGCCAGCCGATCATTCTGATCCAGACCGCTCGCCTGCGGGTTCGGGCCATAACCGAATTCGATGCGCTGCGCCTGAATGTCCAGCGTGCCCTGTCCGGTACCGGCGCCATCGCTGACGACTGCGCCCGGTTTCTGCGGTGCGCCGTTCCAGATCAGATTGGCCGTGCGGATGGTCGCGACGTCGTCGGCTAAACCCTGTCCGTAAATCGCCGGAGTGGTCAGCACCAGACTCTGCAGTTTGTTTTGGCCGGTTTGCCGGTCCAGGGTATCGAGGGTCACGTTGCCGAAAAAGTTGAATGAATCGCGGGCCGTCAGGCTCAGGGTTTCCAGCGCCGGGGCACCATATTGCGTGTCGCCCTGCAGCAGACGGTCGAGCACGTTCTGGCTCAGAGTCAGGCCCGCCGGAACGCGATCACCCGCTGCCGCCAATGCATCGCTGCTGCCGGAGTTCACGGCGCCAACCGCCAGGGTCAGATGACGCGTACCGAAGCGCACCGCTTCTCCGAGTTCGAACTGCTTGTCGGTGGCCGCGGTGATGCTGCCCGCCGAGTACAGCACCGTCGGCTCTTTGCAAACCTGAGTCAGGCAGCCGCCAATATTGATACTGCCAGCGGCAAAACTGCTGCTGATCTCTGGAGCGAGAACGCTGGTCCAGCCGTTCGACGCCAGCAACAGACTGGCAGCGCCGGTCTGATAGATATAACCCGTCGAGGAATCGTAAGGCACATCGCCCCGGCCGAGGGTGTTGATCCCGGCGCCGGCTTCAACGGTGATCCCGCCGTCCTTGTTGTTGGTACGCAAGAGCACTTCCGGCGCCGACAGCACCGCGCCTTCACGCAAAGTGATGGAATTGGTCGCACCGAGAAACGAGATGATGTTGCCGGCCGAGCGATAGTCCACCGTCGGTTGCGCACCCAAGGTCAAACGGCCGGCATTCAGGCTGTTCAGCGTATCGGCATACAACGAAACACCGGTGAAGTCCGCTGTCCGCTGCTGCCCGGCGCCGAGGATTTCGAACTCCGAAGCCCCGCCACGCACCACCGCCCCACCTTTTCTGCCACCCGTTGCAGGCTGGAACAACACCTGACCATTGAAGTCGACGGCGACACGTTCGCCGCCCTGCAACAGTTCCAGGTTCAGGGTTTTCCCATCCATCGGCGCCAGTGCTCTCGGCACTCCGCGTCGGGCTGCATCGCTGTTGATGAACTGGGTGAAACTGGTTTCGTTGTACTGCGAATAGCGGCGCAAGACGTCGGCTGATGTCACGACAATCTGACTGGCGACACTGTCGCGCAGGCCAGTATTGGCAATCGACATCTGCCCGGCGCTGCTCCACGAACCATTGCGCATTTGCAGCGCGGTGCTCGTCAGGCTCTGCGGCGTCTGGCGATTGACCTCGACCCGGAACGCGCCGGGCAGCAAGGCGAAGGTCGATGGCAACAAGGTGTAAGTGCCTGGCGCCAGGCCCGGAACACCGGCACCGATGGTGATCTGTTGGCCGATACGCGGATCAACCGCGCCAGCCTCGCCAAGCATCGGCGCATAAGTGCTTTGGTTGCCGGGAACGATGGCATACACCGGGTTGCTGCTCAGCCCCGGCAAGCTGAAGGTGCCGTCGTTGGCATTGCGCACCAGCGGATTGAATCGGGCGTCCGTAGACCCACCGCGCCCGGACACAAAACCGGCGCCGCGCAAGTCGCCGCCGCCAGACAAATCGATCACTGCGCCGTTCTGCACGTCGACGTATTGCGATTTGAGCGTGACGCCTGCAGGACCGCCAGCGATCCCTTGCAACACCACTGACTTACCGTCGTAGCGATAGTCGATACCGTCAGTGGTGCCGCCATACGGCATGACCAGTCCCGCGCCGCTGACCGAGGTAACGCTGCCGGGCAACAGGTTCAGCTCGCGGGTCTTGGTGAAGATTTCATCGCCCAGACTGATGGCGCCGAGCGGCGCCCGAATCACCCCGCCCTGTTCGATTTTCCCGGCGATCAGCGACAGACTGCCGAACACCGAATAGGGCAGCGCCGCCGGAGCCGGACCATGCTGACCGACGCGCAGCGTGCGCACCGGGTCATCGGTGCCGCCCTGATAACCGACGCGCACTTCGGCAGCGGTATCGCTGGCCGGATAAATCTGCGCCGCCGTGAGGTTCAGGTCGCCCGCCGTCCACAACTGCGACTTCACCTGATTGTCGGTCGGTGCGAGAAAGCGCAAATCACCTCTGCTGTCGAGCGACACCCGATCAAAACCGCGACGACTGATGTCGGCGGCCGCTGCGTTGAGCTGCTGGATCGTGCCCTGCGCGCCGAACGACAGACTGTTGACCACGTCCAGCAAATCGGCGCTCGCATTGAACTGCGCGGCGGACAAATGCGTGGTCGGACTGTTGATGATCCGTGGGCGCAGGGAACCCGGAATGCTGAAATAATTGCCCACGCCGGAAAGACGGATGTAAGGCGCGGTCAGATTGATCTGCGCGTTATCTTTCGAACGCTCGGCCAGCGACAACGCGCCGGCATACAGATTGAGGCTCTGGTTCATGTGCAGATCGACATCGCCGTCAAACGACAGCAGACCGTTGCTGAGCAGGCCGAGATTGTCGAAACCGCCAGACATCAAACGCTCGGCGCTCAAGCGCGCACGACCATATTGCAGGTCCGTCGCCGACTCGCCCGGTTGCAGATCGGCCGGCAACAGCGCTTGCTCCGCTGACTGGCCAATGATCATTTCCCGAGGCAGGCGCACGTCGTTCTCAGCATTGTTCAAACGGTACAGCGGGGTTTCCAGTGCGATGTCCAGCTGACCACCCGCCGCGCCGACGCCCCCGGCAGCCGCCTGCAACTGGCCGTCGATGAACAGGCCGTTGTAGGAACTCAAACTGATCCGCCCGCCATCGCTGGCGACCCGGGTCGAACCTTGTCCGGCGATATCCAGCACGGCTTGAGCGCCACTGGCCTCCAGTCGCGCACCTTCGCGGATGATGACGTAGGCATCGGCAGCGGTCGCGGTGGCCTGCTTCGAATTGATTTCGCCACCGATGATGATGCTGCCGCCCTTGTCGACCTTGCCGTAGGTACGGCCCAAGGCATCCGTGGCAGTTGCCGCACGTCCGGCGACATCGAGTACGGCATGCTCGCCGATCCAGATCGAGCGGTCATGGGCCTGCGGATCGAAGTTTTGCGCGAACGTCGCCGGGTCGATCGAAGCGAACTGTTGCTGGCGGATATCAATGGTGCCGCCCCAGGCATTCAGTTGACCGTCAACGGTGATTTGTCCGCCACCACGCAGATCGATGCGCTGCCCCGGATCGACACTGATCCGCGTCTGTTGGCCGATGGTCAGCGTGCTGTTGGCAGGATCGATCAGATCAATCCTGCTCGCGCCGGCCTGCAGCAACAGGCTGGCGCCGCCGCGCTGAGTCAATTGGCCCTTGAGCGGATCTTCCTGATACAGCGCTGGCGTCCACAGTTCCAGCGCGGTGCACGGATCGCTGCCGCTGACCTGAGTTGTCGCCGATTCAGCGAAGCGATAAACCGGCATCGTCACATCGAGAACGCTGCCGTCGGCCACGTCCAGACCCTTCAGGCCGATCACGCTATACGCCGAGAAACCGTTGTCGAACAGGCTGGAAGCCAACTGCAAGGTTTGCTCGGCGGGTGCTTTATCGGATTCGCCGATCAACACTTTGTTGGCCTGAATCTTCAGGGCTCCGCCGCCGCTCACGCCATAACCGCGCACCTCGCCGTCGAGGGTCAGATGTGTGGCACCCGCCGCCGTATTGGCGTTGGATTCCAGCGTGAGATCGCCGCCCTTGCCGCCCCGGGTTTTGCCGTTCGCCAGTAGCGCACCACCAGAAGAAACATCCAGCAGGCTACCGGCGCTGACGTCGATGTCGCCACTGCTGCGGATCGAGATCAGGCCACCGTTCAGATAAGCCAGGCTTGCGCCATCTTGCGGGTTGGTGCCCAGATTGCTCCACACACCACGGGTGTCGAGTTGCACACCCTCACCCACCGTAACTTGCGTCGGCTTGCCGGTTTTTGCAGCCAGCAGCGTGTCAGTGCGCGAGTTTGTCAGCAGCTGATTGAGCACGTTGCCCAGCCGCAGACTGCCGCTGCGGGCGCTCAGATCGGCATTGACCTGCACATCCGGCGCGTAAAGCGTGATGTCGCCACCGGCATCCACTGCGAGCCTGTCGTTGACTTCAATCCGCTCTTTTGCCGATACCTTCACCGCGCCGAGCTGGAATCCATTGAGTTGATCGGCGTCGAGGAACAGCTTGCCCTGACGCGCTTCGGACACCGCCGTAGTCAAATCCAGATCATCGGCAGCGACCGGTCGTAAACCGCCAATCTGCACCTGATCGAACAACGGATTGAGGCTGTACAGCAAGCCGCCGGCCGAGGCGACATACGCAGGGTCATAACTGCCAACGATCAGTTGCGCACGGCGCGCCGCTGCGGTCTGGCTCTGCTCATAACCATCGAGCGTCGCACGTGGGGTCTGGGTCTGGCGCTCGCCCCGATAGACCTCGCCAAGCATCTGCCCATCGAGCACCGCGTTGCGGGTGGCTATCACCAGTTGCCCGGCATCGCGGCCCACGGTGTAACCCGACTCGCTACGTTTGGTCGGAGCAATCAGCGGGCTGTAGTAATAATTGGTCTGGCCCCAGCGTTTGCTGCTGTCTTCATAACCTTTGTACAAACCGCTGTAGAGGATGTCGCCCGGTGCTTTCGAGACTTCATAGAGTCGACCATCGGCGCCGCGCAGCCAGCTCTGGCGAATCTCGCCGCTCTGCACATCCAGGGTGCCGCCGGACAGATTGATCAGCGAGCCTTTCTCGGTCACCAGATCGTTGCCGGCAAAATTCACCGAACCGCCCTGGGCCATCCACTCGCCGACGCTATGGCCTTGAGTGCCGAGATAACCGCCGACTTCAAGCAAACCGCCAGCGGTGTACCAACGATCCGTGGCATAGCCATTGGTGCCGGCCGGCACATAGACCAACTCGCGCACGTCGACCCACACGTCATTGCTGTTGAGTGCGCCTTTCTCGCGGTTGACCGACGCATCGCGCTGCTCGTTGCCCTGCACGTTGATCTTGATGTTGTTGGATTCCATCGCGACTTTGACGCCGATGGCACCGGACACATCGATCATCGCGCCGTCACGCACCAGACTCCGGCGCCCCGCCGCCACGGCGACCTGGCCGCCCGTGGCCAGGGTGATCGAACCATTCTGGAACTCGACGCTGCCACCGCTTTGAATCTCGATGCGCGACTGGTCGCCACGCACGCGGTTGTTGGCGTTGACGCTGGCCAATGCCGCCTGGTGCTGGCTGTCGAGCGCGGTCAGATCGCTGCTGTCGAGCATGATCGCCGTGGCACTGCCCTCACCGAGGGTGACGCTGCCACGGCTGTCGCTGGCCGGATTGAGCAAGTGAATGGTGCCGCGTGTGGCCACCGAAGTGCTGGTCAGCAGTACGCCGTTTTGCTGCACGTCGTGCCCGGTCAGGGTGATGTCGCCGGTCGCGGCTTGAATCAAACCGCTGTTGCTGACTTTGCCGGTGCTGCCATCAGCCTTGAAGCCGGGAATCACTTCGTTGCCGAACGTCGTGGAGAAGCCGTTGCCTTCGGTGCCTGAGCCTTTGCGAATGTAAAACCGCTCGCCGGCGCCGAGCACGGTCTGGCCCTTGGCGGTGCTGATGCTGCCGTCGTTCTGCACCTCGTTGCCGAGCAGCAAGGCATAGCCGCCGGCATCGGTGGAGGTCGCCGGTTTGTGGGTTGTAATCGACGCGCCGCGCTCCACCAGCACCTTGCCGGCAGCATCGGTGAAGGTTGGCTGACTGCCCGTGCTGTCGAAGTACAAGCCACGGTCGCGGAACTGGATATCGGTGATGTTGGCCGCAGCCGCCACCAGGTTGCGCACGTTGACCTGGCTGGTGCCGCTGAACACGATGCCGTTGCGGTTGATCAGCATCACCGTGCCGTCACCCTTGATCTGGCCCTGAATCTGACTGGCCCGAGCGCTCGGATCATTGACTCGGTTGAGCACCGCCCAGTTCGACTGCTGGGCGAATTCGACGCTGGTGTTGCGGCCGACGTTGAAGGTTTCCCAGTTGAGAATCGCCTTGTCGGCGGTCTGTTCGATCTTCACCGTGGTCTTGCCATCGGCCTGCGTCTGCTGCGGCCCTTTCGCGTTCTGCCAACCCTGCGTGAGGCTGTTATCGACCTTCAACCCGCCCTCACCGAGGCCGTCCGGCACAAACTGCACCGTGCCCAACGCCGCCGTACGTCCGGCAGCCTGAGCCGCTTGCTGTGCGGCAATTGCGGCCACGGTGTTGTTCAGTGTCTGGATCGAGCGTTGCAGTTGCTGATTGGCTTTTTGCTGCTGGGCCAACGGCGGCGTCATGCCCGGCAAGCCGCCAGCGCCCGGACGTGACGCGGCGGTTTGCTGCGCGGCGCCCTTGGCGGCGAACCAGCCGGAGCTGAACGCGGTTTGCGCATGGGCACTGCCCGCCACCAGACACAACGCCACCGCCTGGGCCAGCGGCTTGAGCAGCCACAATGCCGGATCAACGGCATCACGCTTGAAGGACTGGACGTGGGTACGACGACGGGATGGGCGAGCGAGCATCACTACGAGATCCTTTTGATAGCCGCAGGTCGGCAACAATCTGCTGTTACGTCATAGGCGGTTGGCGAGAGCCGCGACCGAACGGATGTCACACAAACTTCATGTTTGCGGAGTAACGGCGCGCCAACGCAAAAAAAATGGCAGCCCCAAAAGGGGCTGCCATCGCTGTTGCCGAGTGAATCGATAGGCTTATGGACGACCGATGGCGTTGCACACGCTGGCGTTGTTGATGTCCAGTTTGTTGCCAGTGGTGTTGGTGACGAAGTTGGCAGTCACAGCGTTTTTCCAGTTGGTCGGAACGTTGCTGAAGCCGTGAGCAAGGGTCGCTGCAGCATTGCCTGGCACGCTGTAGTGAGTGGTCAGGAACGCTTTGACATCAGCGGCAACGCTCGCATCTGCGTAGCACTGGCCGAAGATGAAGTTGGTATAGGCGGAGATCGGGTAGCCGCTTGCCGGGTTGGCAACCACCGGAACCCACTGCTCAGGCTTGGCCGGGTTGGCTGGCAAGGTGGCGGTCGACAGTGCGGCAGTCACGTTGGCCTGGGTTGGCTGAATGCCGTTGACCCGGGAAACCAAAGCGTTGCTCGAAGCGTTCACGCCGTCCGGACCGACATAACCGATCGAACCGTCAACCAGGTTCACCGTCGGCGCTACGTTGGCAGTATCGGCAACACCGACCCAGTTCGATGGCAGCGCGGAACCGGCTGGCAGGCGAGCGCTGGTGAATGTCGAGTTGGTGGTGAACTTGGTTGGGCAGATCGAAGCCAGGTGACGGCTGAGGATCTCGGTGGTGCCGCTGGAAACGTTGCGATAAACAACACGGATATCGGTGTTGTCAGAAGTGCCCAGCAGAGTGCCCCACTTGGTGACAGTGCCCGAGAACACATCACACAGTTGCGCGCTGGTCAGGTTCAGCGTGGTCTGGCCAGTCTTCTTGTAAGGGATGGCTACCGAAGTGGCTACCGATGGCAACTGGATCAGCGGGCCGTATGCAGTGCCGAAGTTGGTGGTGTAAGTGCTCAACTCGCTGGCGCTGAGGATCGAGTCGCTACCGGCGAAGTGGACGCTGCCGGTGGTGTTGAACAGCGCCGAGTTGTTGGTCAGGAAAGCCGATTTGCCAGTGCCGCTACCGGTGCCCAGGTAGCTGAAGTTGGCTGGCAGGATGCTGTTGGCAGAACCTTTGTACAGAGCGGCAGGCAGAGTCGCGCCACCACCGGTAACGTTGGCGGCCATGGCCTGGGCGGAAGCCAGAGCGGCGACGGTCAGTGAGGCGGCGATCAGAGTGCGCTTGAACATGAAGAATCTCCTTTTCAACTAGGGTGTGAACACAGGTTTTCGGATGACTTGCATGACACTGGGAAGACTCACCGGGCTCTCGCTAGCGTTGGCCGTGGTTAAGTCGCACTGAGAAATTCGCAGGTTCCGGTGACAGATAAAGGAAAAAACCTCGGGAGCTGAAGGCTGATTTTCTTGGGATTTTCTCGGGTGCTTTTGGCGGTTTGCGTGGGCGCTGGGCGGTGCTTTTTCGGAGGATTGGCTACAGCCGTTGAAGGGCCGTTGCAGATGACAGAAAAGAGAACCCGAGGATGGGGGAAACGAGGGTCGGGTGATGCTGGAGTTTTTGAAAAATGCCTGAATTATTTATTGCCCTGACCGGCCTCTTCGCGGGCAAGCCCGCTCCCACAGTTATTTGTGTTGTGACTCAGATTGCATTAACAACACTGGCCCCTGTGGGAGCTGGTTCTCACAGGGACCGATGTTGTCAATGCAGTCACCTTCACAACACAGAAACCTGTGGGAGCGGGCTTGCCCGCGAAGAGGCCCTGGCAGACAACATCAATCCCGGCTATTGCACCAACTGGTTGATCTCGATGATCGGCAGCAACACCGCCATCACAATCACCAACACCACTGCGCCCATCACCACAATCATCAACGGCTCCAGCAACGCGGTCATGCCCATCGCCCGCCGCTCGATATCCCGCGACAAGGTCTGCGCCGCACGCTCCAGCATCGGCGGTAACGCACCGGTTTTCTCACCGCTGGCGATCAAATGAATCAACACCGGCGGAAACACGTTCTCGACCCGTAACGCCGCCGCCAGGTTAACGCCCTCACGCACCTTGGCCGTGGCATCGTTGACGCTCAGGCTCAGACGGTCGTTGGACAAGGTCTGCCGCGCCGCCTCCAGCGCGAGCAATAACGGCACACCAGCGCCGCCAAGAATCGCCAGCGTCGAAGCAAATCGCGCAGTGTTCAGCCCCAGCACGAACCGCCCGATCAAGGGCAACTTCAACACCCGATGATGCCAACTCAAACGCGCCGCCGGATTACGCAAATACAGGCGCCAACTCCAGAACGCCCCGGCCATGAGCGCCGCACACAACCAGCCCCAACCCCTTACGAAATCACTCGCCGCGAGCATCGCCAGCGTCAGCCCCGGCAGATCCTGTCGCGCCTGGGAAAACGCACTCACTACCTGCGGCACCACGTAACTGAGCAGGAAAATCACAATCCCGATCGACACCAGCCCGACCACGCCCGGATAGATAAACGCGGTGAGGATCTTGCCGCGCAGGTTGTTGCGCTCTTCGATGTAATCCGCCAGACGCTCCATCACCTGCGCCAGATCGCCGGACTCCTCGCCCGCCGCAATCAACGCCCGGTAAATCTCGGGAAAGTCCCGTGGACGCGCTGCCAGTGATTCTGCCAGGCGCATACCACTGCGCACATCAGCACGTACCGCGCTGAGGGTGTGGGCGATGTGTTTTTTCTCGGCTTGCTCGACCGTGGCACTTAATGCGGCCTCCAGCGGCAGACTGGCGCCAAGCAGACTCGCCAGTTGCCGTGTGGCCCAGGCCAGATCGTTGTCGGAAAGCCTGGCGCTGAACAGCCCGCCACCGCCATGTTGGGCGACATTGCTTTCCTTTTGCACCGATAACGCGGTCAACCCGCGACTGCGCAACACGCCAAACGCGGCGCCCTGGCTGTCGGCTTCCAGATGCCCAGATTCGATCTTGCCGGTGGCGTCGGCGGCTTCAAAACGATAGCGATTCATCAGGCGTCCCGTGTCACACGAAGGATTTCTTCGGGGGACGTGGCACCGCTGCGAATCCAGCGCTCACCGTCCTCACGCAGGCTGAACATCCCGGCCTTCTGCGCCGATGCGCGCAAGGCCTGCTCCCCTGCTCCTTGGTGAATCAAAGTGCGGAT
Source organism: Pseudomonas sp. McL0111 (assembly GCF_052567255.1). Taxonomy (NCBI): domain Bacteria; kingdom Pseudomonadati; phylum Pseudomonadota; class Gammaproteobacteria; order Pseudomonadales; family Pseudomonadaceae; genus Pseudomonas; species Pseudomonas sp. McL0111. The sequence continues at coordinate 5,070,554 of NZ_CP199585.1, forward strand.
ATCGTCATCGATGCAGAACAGCTCATGAATGCCAGTCCGCCCGCTGTAGCCAGTTTGATTGCAGGCTGCGCAGCCGACCGGGCGCCAGGTGCCGGGGGTCGCAGGATCTTCCTGTTTGCACTGATTGCACAGACGCCGCACCAGCCGTTGCGCGAGAACACCGAGCATTGAGGACGCCAGCAGAAACGGTTCGACGCCCATGTCGATCAAGCGGTTGACCGCCGACACCGCGTCATTGGTGTGCAGCGTCGCCAGCACCAGGTGACCGGTCAGCGAGGCTTGCACGGCGATTTGCGCGGTTTCCAGATCGCGGATTTCACCGATCATGATGATGTCCGGGTCCTGCCGCAGAATCGCTCGCAATGCCAAGGCGAACGTCATGTCGATCTTCGCGTTGACCTGAATCTGGCTGATCCCCGGCAGGTCATATTCCACCGGGTCTTCCACGGTAAGAATGTTGCTGGTGCTCGCATCGAGTCGCGCCAGCGCCGCGTAGAGGCTGGTGGTTTTGCCGCTGCCGGTGGGCCCGGTGACCAGCACGATGCCGTGGGGCTGGCGAATCAGATGATCGAGTTTGGCCAGCACCTGCGCGTCCATGCCCAGGGTTTCCAGATGCAGGCGCCCGGCCTGTTTGTCGAGCAACCGCATGACCACACGCTCGCCGTGGCCGGTGGGCACGGTCGAGACGCGAATATCGATCGGCCGCCCGGCAACCCGCAGCGCAATGCGCCCGTCCTGCGGCAGGCGCTTTTCGGCGATATCGAGCTGCGCCATGATCTTGATCCGCGACACCAGCGCGCCGTGCAACGCCTTGCGTGGCGAAACCACGTCGCGCAGGGTGCCATCGACCCGGTAGCGCACCACCGAATGGGTTTCGAACGGCTCGATGTGAATATCACTGGCTTCGTCGCGCGCGGCCTGGGTCAGCAAGGCGTTGATCATACGGATGACTGGCGCGCCGTCCTGGGTGTCGAGCAGGTCGGTGATCTCCGGCATGTCCTGCATCAAGCGGTCGAGATCGACCTCGTTTTCGGCAGCGCCGACCACCGCCGCCGCACTGCCGGTGTCGGCATAGGCTGCGGCGAGCAGACCATCGAGTTCATCATCACGCACCCGCGAAAGCCGCGCCTCGCCGAACTGCCGGCGCACCTCACTGATCGACCAGCCCGGCGTCGACGGGCACACCGTCAGCACCCCATCGCACAACAGAATGCGCTGGGCCTTGGCCCAGGCGTAGGGCAAAGAACTCATGAAATCGCCCTCGCCGATTGAGTGCAATTTCCTGTGGCCCTGAGGCTACCTGTGGCACAGAGGTCTCTTGTGGCACTGAGATTTCCTGTGGCGAGGGGATTTATCCCCGTTGGGTTGCGAAGCAGCCCCAAAACCTGCGACCTGAATATTCCTGATACACCGCGTGCGCCGGAGTTACGACTGCTGCGCAGCCGAACGGGGATAAATCCCCTCGCCACAGGGAAACGGTTTGTTAGAGAGTCCATGAAATCGCCCTCGCCGATTGGGTGCAATGTCCTGTGGCAATGAGGCTGTCTGTGGCACTGAGATTTCCTGTGGTGAGGGGATTTATCCCCGTTGGGTTGCGAAGCAGCCCCAAAATTTGCGACCCAAATACTCCTGATACACCGCGTGCGCTGGGGTTACGACTGCTGCGCAGCCGAGCGGGGATAAATCCCCTCGCCACAGGGAAACTGTCGACCACAAGGGTGTATTTCATAGCGGCGAGCCTGGCTGGATCGGTACGGCTTTGATCGTTGCTCGCGGCCCTGATGCTGGCACGCCCTGCGCTGCATTCGGCAACTGCGGTGCCTGCATGTCCGGCATCGCCCAGCTGCGCTCCGGTTGCAAACCACCTTGGGCGCGGCGCATGAAGTCGTAGCGGTTCAGGGTGATGCTGCGCCCAGCGTCGCTGTCGCGAATGATGTAGGGGCGCAGGAATACCATCAGGTTGGTCTTGGTGATCGCCCGGCGTTCATTACGAAACAATGCGCCGATCCCCGGAAGACTTCCCAGCCACGGCACCGCATCATTGCTCTGGCTGTAGCCATCCTGCAGCAATCCACCGAGCACCATGATCTGCCCGTCGTCCAACAAAATACTGGTGTCGATTGCACGTTTGTTGGTGACAATACCCGCAGCCGTCGCACTGTTCGATGCGCGTTCATCGATGCTGCTGACTTCCTGATAGATATCGAGCTTGACCGTGCCGCCCTCGGAAATCTGCGGGCGGACATTGAGCTTCAAGCCCACCTCTTCACGGGTCACAGTCTGGAACGGATTGTTGCTGGTACCACCGCCGCCAGTGACGTAACTGCCGCTGACAAACGGGATGGTCTGGCCGACAAAAATACTCGCGGCTTCGTTATCAAGGGTCAGAAGATTTGGCGTCGACAACACGTTGGTGCCGCCCTTGCTCTTCAAGGCCCGAGCCAGCACTTTCAGATCGAGAATCTTTCCGATGCCAGGGATATCGACGGTGCCGTTGACGTAGCCCAGGTTCAACCCCTGCGGCAGCACATCGAGGCTGGTTTTACCGTTGAGGTTAAGCCCCGAACCACCCAAATTCGCCCCACCAATCACGCCTTTGCCGCCAAGATTGCCGGTCTGCCACTGCACACCAAACTCGCTGGCATCGTCCTCGCCGACTTCGACGATCAAACTCTCAATCACCACTTGCGCTCGACGCTGATCAAGCAGATCAATCACTTCACGCAGGTTGCGATACAACGGGTCCGGTGCGGAAATCAGCAAGGTGTTGGTGGTCGCATCGGCCTGAATCGTCACACCGCCCGCGCTGAACGCAACGTTCTGCTCAGTGGCCTGACTACCGGCGCTGCTGGTCGCAGTGCTGCCCTGCGCGTAACTGCCACCCGTGCTGCCATTGCTCGAAGTGGTCGATGTGTTGCCGCTGGTTTGCGTACCGCTCTGGTTACTCGAACCGCCATTGTTGCCACTGCTGCCCATCGCACTGAGCACCGAACGCGCACTGTCGCTGGTGCCACTGTCGCTTTCACCGGTCAGCAATCCACGCAGCGCCTGGGCCAGTTTTGCCGCTTGGGCGTTGCGCAGATAAACCACATGCAAGTTGCTCGGATTGCTCTGCGCGTTGTCGAGTTTATAGATCAGATTACGCGCCAGCTCCGTACGTTCGGGGCTGCCGGCACGGATGATGATGCTGTTGGAGCGCGGATCACCGATCACCGCGATTTTCTGCGTCGGGTCATTGCCCGGTGCATCAAGCAATTCCGCAACCATCGGCGCGATGTCAGCGGCGATGCCGTTCTGGATCGGCACCACGTCGGTATCGATGGCGCTCGGCGTGTCGATCCCCTGAATCAGTTGCGCGACACGGGTCAGGTTTTCCGCGTAATCGGTGATGACGATCGTGTTGTTGCCGGGGTAGGCGTTGATCGGATTGTTCGGCGAAACAATCGGGCGCAGCACCGGGATCAGGTTGACCGCGTTCTCGTATTGCAGGCGAAAGGTGCGGGTGAGCATGCCGTTACCGGCCGGTTTGTCGGCGCTGTAAATCGGCCCGCCGAGCAGTTTCGCATCGGCCTCCGGCACCACCTGCGCCACACCACCGACATCAACCACGCTGAAACCCTGCATGCGCAATGCCGCCAACAACATGTCGTAAGCCTGACGCGCCGGCACCTGACCTTCGGAGACCAGCGTCAGGTTGCCTTTGACCCGAGGATCGACCAGAAACTGCTGCCCGGTGGACCGCGACAGCGCGCGCACCACCGCTTGAATGTCAGCCTCGACGAAATTCAGCGTCACCGGTTGCTCGCCCAGCGGATTGCTCGGCAGCGTCGTCCCGCGCGCGGTGCCGCCGCTGCGTCCACGCTCGCTGATGTTGTGCAGTTGCTTTGGCGCAGGTCGCGCCTGGGCCTGCGCCCGCTCGCGGTCGAGCACTGCGTCGCCGCTGCGCTGGGTGTTGGCCAACGGTCGGCCGAGTTCGCTGTCGACCAGCAACGGCGGCTGGTTCTGCGGTGTGCTGTTGTTGCTGCACGCGCTCAACGCCATCAGCAGCATCGGCAGTGCCATGCGTGCCGGTTTGGATCGTGACCCCTTCATGAAGCTTCCTTAGCGCCCAGCGCCTGATCCATGCGAACGGTGCCCGACAGAGTGCCGGCGGTGACATCGGTGTTGCCCTCGTCTACGCGTTGCAAACGGGCTTCAATCACTTGCAATGAAAATTGCCCCGGACTGCTGAGCAGCCAGTCGAGTACCGCGTCGGCAGGCGCCGCGTCGAAACTCAACTGCCATGCACCGGCGTCTGCGGCCTGTAACTGGTAATGCCCGGCGAGACCGCTGGCCTGCAAGGTTTGCTCAAGCGACTGCTGAACACTTTGGCCACTCGGGCGCACGCTGACCTCGCGCAGCAGCACTTCGAGGGCTTCGGCCTGAGCCCGCAACTTCGGCGTCTCGACCTGCCACAAGGCGATTTTTTTCAGCGGTGGCTGGATCAACGCCACCCACACCAGCACCCCACCCAACAACAACGCCATGCCGCCGACCATGCGTTTTTCCCGCAGCGCCAGTGCCTGCCAACGCACCTGCAACTGGCCGCTGGTGCGTTGCCAGCGGGCACGGTAAATCGCCAGCGATGCCTTATTCATCCTCTGCCTCGCTGTTGTCTTCGCTTTCGTTGGCGCTGACTTCGCCGACCGGACGCAACGTCCAGCCTTCGTCATCAGCGGTGACACTGATGCCGGCCTGGCTCAGGCTGCTTTGCCAATCCTTGTCCTTGTCATTGCTACCGCGTCGAGCCTCGGCCAGCAGACTCAACTGCAACGTGCCGTCGGCAAACGCCAGACGTTGCACGCTGCCGGCCATGAACGGCATGCCGCTGCCAGCCTGCAACACCATGCGATTGAAGCGTTGCCCGGGATCATCCGCCGCACCTTGCTGACGCGCCGCTAATTGCTGGCGAGCCTGTTGCAAAGGATTGAGCACCACCGGCAATTCGGGGAACGCCTGTTTTACGCGCTGATTCATTTGCGCCTTGAGTTGCTGGCCCTGACTCGCTTCGCGGGCGGCGTACAGATTCAACCCGATCACCCACACCGCCAGCGCCAATACGCAGCAACCCAGCGCCCTGCCCCAGCCGCGATGCTCGCTGCCCGGCTGCTGAACCGCACCGTGCAAACCCCAACCCGGCAGCGGACCGGTCCAACGCTGCTCGGTACTCATCGGCAATTCCGCATCCGGCGGAGGCGTAGCGCCGATCCAGTGCAGCACCGTCCCGGGCTCCATTTGCCAATCATCCACGCCGTCGTCATACAGCGGCTGCACCCGCGCCGCTTGCAGACTTTCGCGTAGCAACAAATGACCGTCGTGCAAACAGGCAACCGTGCCGGGCAGCACCGGCAGGCTATACGGCGCCGGGTACAGACCACGCAGAGTCAGCCCGCTCTGGCGCAACAACTGACCGAGATCCTGCAAGCGCTGGCGGGACACCCAGGCAATCTGCACCCGCCCCGCCTCATCACGCGGGCTGTGAGCGATGTGCATGTCAGCGCTGTCGCCGAGCATCAACGCCTGCGCCGCGCATTGCACTGCCGCTGCGATTTTGTTCGCCGGCAATGGCGGCAAATCGATGCTCGCCAACAGACTGTCGAGCGGATGCAAAAAGCAGATCAGCGCTAGCGGCTTCGGCATCTGCCCCAACTGCACCAACGTCAGATTCTGCTCACGGCTGACCTGCCCCTGACGATCCAGCCAGGCACAGCTCACTTCGCTGTCGAGGCTCAATTGCGCCAGCGGCGGCAGACTCACGCGCAACTGGCTCATACGCCCACCCGCGACCAGATCACCTGCGGCAACCGATCCTCACTGCGATGCAACAACGCATCAAGACTGACCCGCCGCTGCTCGCGCCGAGCCTCGCCACGCAGGCGAAACCAGTCACTGGTGATGCCAACCTTGATGCTGGCCATCTCCAGTTGCGGCAGTCGCAAGCGGTTGACGAAATCGCCACGATTGATAAACCAGCGCCCGGCATCGCGTTCGGCGATCAGCGCCGTGGCGCGCTCCAGCGACAAGCCCGGCACATACGCCGCCAGCACCGGAGCGCTGGCGGCGTTGCCGTTGAGCCAGGTAGTCGCCGGAATCACCGTCACGTACGGCGCCATTTTCGCGATCAGCGCATCACTGACGCCATCGACACTGCGCAAATCATCGATGCTGCGCAGCATCGGCAAGCTCGGCTTCTGCGGTTTTCGCTCAGCATCTGGCGAGGTGGCACGGCCACTGTCGAATGCGTTTTTATGCGACGACTTGTCCGCGATCTGCGGATTCAACAGGTACGGATACGAAGCAATGACCCGCTGACTGATGCGCTGACTCAACCCGCCGCTGACCCCGATCAGCTCGCACAAACGCCGAAACGCCTGCACCTGCGCCTCATCAATACGCTCGTTGGCCACCAGATTGCGCAGGTTGAACTTGGCCTGCTCATCCTCCAGCCGCCCATCAAAACCCTGCGCATTCAAGCGCTGCGCCCAAGGCTGATCGAGCCGGGTCAACGGATCACGCTGACGCCCGTCCCACAGCAACTGACGACTGAGTTCCAGACCACCGTGCAACACCCAGCGGCCCTGCACCCGCAACTGTTCGGCCTCAAGGCTTCGAGTCGAAATGCTCTGGCGAGTCAGCATGCCGGCAGCGATCACCGCCACCACCGCAGCAATCAGCAGCGCACTGATGATCGCCATCCCCTGTTGTTTCGCCGGCATGGGCGAATGGCTGTTCATGGCGGCCTTACAGTTGCCAGGAACCGATATCGGCATTCACGCCGTCGCCGTCAGGCTGACCGTCGGCACCGAGGGAAAAGATGTCCACTTCGCCGTTGGCGCCGGGGTTCAGGTATTGATAAGGACGGCCCCACGGATCGTTCGGCAGACGCTCCAGATACGAACGCCAATTGCTGTTCTTCGCATCCGCCGGGCGCTCGACCAGCACTTTCAAACCCTGAGTCATGCTCGGATAAGTGCCGTGATCGAGGCGATACAACTTCAAGGCCTGCATCAAACCACCGATGTCCTGCTTGGCCGCCGTGGCCCGCGCCTGATCCGGCCGGTCGAGCACTTTCGGCACCACCATTGCCGCAAGAATCCCCAGAATCACCACCACCACCATGATCTCGATCAGGGTAAAACCCTGCTGCCCACGGGGCACACGCGGCGGGTGATTGAGCTGTTTGCACGGTGCGATATCCATCTAGACATTCCCTTGGCTTGATCCGATTCGACGCGCAGTGTTGCAAGAAGATATGTCAGGGATGTTGAAAATCCTCGGGTGTTTCAGTCGTCAAGCGGTCAAGCGCGGGCGTTAGCGTCAAAGGCTTTCCGCCCCCCGAGAACCTGATGCGAACGCCTGCCCGTGAAGCTGGATTCACCCTGATTGAAGTGCTGGTGGCATTGACGATCATCGCCGTGGCGATGTCAGCGGCCGTGCGCGTGTCGGGGTTGATGACGCAGAGCAGCGGCTTGCTGCGGGACCGTTCGATTGCGTTGTTGGCGGCGCAAAGCCGCATGGCGGAGTTGCGGCTGGAAGGGAAATTGCCGATGGGCATGAAAGCGCAGGAGTGTGATCAGGGGCGGTTGTTGTTGCGCTGCGAGCAAGTCATTGCCAACGGCCCAAGTGGACTGCTCAAGATTGGCATCCAAGTATTCGACCGCAACCAGGACGCCCCGCCACTGGCCAGACTAGAAACCCTACTAAGCCGACAACTGTAGGAGCTGTTGAAGGCTGCGATCTTTTGACCTTGACGTCCAGGATCACTGCCAGCCCACCCCCCACAAGTTTCAGCGCCCTACACAATATCTGTGAACAACCTGAAACCCTGTGGGAGCGGGCTTGCCCGCGAATACGTCAGAACAGACACCCAATCAATCACCAGGTGATCCCGTCACAGCCATCAACCCGGCAATTGCAAATTATCCAGAGCCCGATTCACCGCCAGCTCCCCGAGCATGATCAACTGCGCAATCCCCAACAACGCCCGACGCTGCGCCGGGGGCAACAGGCTGGCGACGTCCTGAGCGATGGTTTTAGCCGAAGCGAGTGTTTCGCTGGCATCGGCCAGCAGTTCTTCGTTTTTGGTGTCTGCGGTGACGGCATACATCCCGCGGGTTTTACGTGGCGGCGGGGTGGAACCGGGCGGACAGAGGTAATGGTCGAGCGCGCGCTCGGCGGCATCGTGGAGTTTTCTGGAATCGATGGATTCGTAGGGGGAAAACGAGTCGATTTCGGGTGGGTTGGGTGTTGGTTTGATCATGGTGAAGCTCCTTGATGATTGGAGCCGCCACCGTTCGCGGTCAAACAAACAGGGTGGCAGCTGTACGCGGGTTGACCGACCGGACATCAAGGACTCCGGCACACCCGAAGGTGTCCCACGCACAGCCACCGCGACATGATTTCAGACAATACCTGAACACGTGCAGAACGCTGGCGCGCCTTGATGTTGGGCGGACGGTCAAATCCGATCACTGATTCGTCAGCGACCCGACCACAATAGAACTCACCCTCAAGGCACACAAGCCGGCGGATTCTGGCGTAGCTGTAGGCAAAGGCGCAAGGGTGTGTAGCCTGAGTGAGTGTCTGGAGATTTCTTTTTAAACGTTGGTGTTTATCGAGGCCTGATTCCGTCGTCTCCGCGTTAAATAGATCCGCCCCCTTATCACTTCAGCGTTCAACCGCTATATCGTGTGACGACATGGCTTGTTGCCATCAATCACGTGTAGGATTGTTTCGACGCCCGGCCATTTGTACATCGGGTATCCAATACTTCGCATGGAGGCGTGTCAATGCCAAAAGCAGCCCCGATGGTCCCAGCATCCGGCAACATCAAGCTTCGATTCATCGAGCTTTGTCAGTTTCGTAGGCTGGGTAAAGTTCAAGTGGACATTGACCAAAGCACCACTATTTTGGTCGGTGCTAACAACAGCGGAAAGACTTCGATTCTTGCTGCCCTGCGTCACTTCCTTGCAGATGGATCCCCCTTTGGTGCTTTCGACATCAGCCTGTCGCAGTGGCCGAAACTGCGAGAGCTTGGCAAGGCTTGGGAATCGCTTACTGAAGACCCCTCAACGGTAGATGGGTCAGAAGATCAGTGGGATAAGCAGCTTCAGATACTTCTTGGGGCCATGCCTACCTTGGACCTGTGGTTCGATGCCGAGGCTGGAATGTACCACTATGTCGCACCATTTCTTTCCAAGCTCAGTTGGAAGGGCGGCGCAGTCGGCGTTCGCCTCAAGCTCGAGCCCGCAGCGAGCATTGATGAGATCAAGCAACTGGCCTGGACTTATCACATTGCGCGTTCGCCAATAAAAGATATGGGGGCAGATTCGCTTGCGTGGCCTATCGACCTTCTTGATTTCTGGCTACGAGAACCATCGAAGCTCGGCCAAGTTCGCGCATACAAGCTAGACGCTGAAAACAACCCGTTGACGAGTTTCTCAACCTACGAGACTCAGGCACTTGCAGATGCTTGTCCAATTGAACGCAAGTACCTGTCGAGATTGATTCGTGTTGATTTTGTCGCCGCTCAACGTGGACTTGGAAGCGAAGAAGCAGATTCACGCTCTGCCTCGGGACCACATCGGGTCGGCATGTTTTCTAACCAACTTCTCAAGTTTGCCAGACAGCACTTGAACGTCGCCAGCACCGGACACGGTCACCGCGCAGATCTTATCAAGGCTGTCGCTGAGGCGCAGAGAGAGCTAGACAAGAAGATTCATGACGCCATTGCAGACTCCGTTGAGGAAGTGAAGGAGCTGGGCTATCCAGGACTGCATGATCCTCAGGAGATTCGCTTTCGTACCCGCATCCAAACAGCGGACCTGCTTGACCATGGAACCGCTGTCCAATACAGCATGCAAAAAGAATCACTTGAAGAACTTCTACCTGAGTACTCTATCGGACTCGGATATCAAAATCTCCAGTCCCTCAGCTATCAGTTGGTTTCCTTCAAAGCAGCCCGACTCAAGCCTGAAAAAGGTTCTCCTGCCCCCGTTCATCTGGTAATGATCGAAGAGCCTGAAGCGCACCTCCACGTTCAAGTTCAGCGGATTTTTCCGGGAAAGGCGCACAACCTCATCAGTCCGAATGACAAGGACGCGTCGGGACTCAAAAGTCAATTACTCATCAGTACTCATTCAAGTCATCTTGCCCACGCTGAAAGCTTTGACCGGCTCCGATACGTGCGCCGTATCGCGAAGAGTGCGGAGAGTCCGATGCCGACGACTGAGGTAGTCAATCTTGGGCAGGTCTTTGGTAATGATAAAAAGACCCGCCAGTTTGCTGAACGCTACTTCCGCGTTCAGCACACGGACCTGTTGTTTGCTAACGCGGCTATTTTCGTAGAGGGCGTTGCGGAACGTATGCTTGTACCGCTCTTCATCGAGCGCGACTTCAATGCATTGAACAGCCGGTACGTGTCTTTTCTTGACATCGGGGGAAGTCATGCCCATCGGCTCAAACCGCTCGTTGAGAAGCTTCGAATTCCTACAGTCATCATTACCGACATAGACCCAGCCGAGGAAAAAGACGGAAAGCTGACGAAGAGTGGCGACCCGACCAAAAAACTCGTCGCGGTTGCGAACATGGGACAAGTAGGTCTGCACTGTGGCAATCCAACTCTTCGTGGCTGGCATCCTAAGCTGCAGCAACTTGATGATTTCAAGAGCCCCACAGACGCCCAGTTGGTCTGGACTGAGATTGCAGATTGCGTTGTGCGATTCGCTTGGCAATTACCTATATCCGAAGCGGACGGCAACTGGCCTAGCACTTTTGAAGACTCACTCGTCCTTACGAACATTCCCTGGTTCAAGGAACTGATGAATGAGAAGGTTGATGAGGAAGGTGCGGAAGTTGAAGTGCCCACGGGGGCACTTGCATCAGTCGCAAAGAAAGTTGCCGAGGCCACAAGTGCCTCAGAGCTGTTAGGCGCGCTTCATACCTTGATGCACAGTTCGTTTAATAAAGGTGACTTTGCTGCAAGCATTTTCGAGAGGGTTTCCTCGGGTGAGCCGGTCGTATGTCCAAAATACATTGCTGATGCATTAGCTTGGCTGCAGACGCAATTAGAGCCAGGCCAGGAGTCTAGGCGATGAGTGAGGCTCCCATTTTTACTGACAACAATATCGATGCTGGAGTTGTCGAAGAAATCTGCGGCTATCTCACTGAGAATCCAGCGCGCAGCTACTTCCTTTTCGCCGGCGCCGGGTCAGGGAAGACACGTACGCTAGTAGAAGTGTTGCGGCGGATGACTGGTGTCGTAGAACATGAGAAAGGCGGTCAGCTCGCTCGGCGTCTGCGGATGCATGGACGCTCGATACGTGTGGTGACATATACGAAAAATGCGGTCTCAGTCATCAAGAGTCGCCTCGGAGATAACGATTTGGTGGGTGTTTCTACCATCCATGCGTTCTGCTGGGAGCTCATCAGCGGGTTCAATGATGACATTCGCACGGCGCTCATAGCACTCAAGGAAGCTCAACTTCAAAAGGAAACGGCTGAAGCGTTAGAGAAACCGAGAGGAATCACGCCGGCAAAACAGCGGGACCTAGATGAAATCAAGGATGACATTGCGGCGTTCAGAGCTACGGATGTGTTTCTTTACCACCCGGATCGCGAGACGTATGGCCCCGGTGCACTTGCTCATCAGCACGTCCTTGACGCAACTGCTTGGCTCCTCAGGGAAAGACCTACGCTCCAGATCATCCTCAAAGACCGGCACCCCATCGTACTCATCGATGAATCACAGGATACGACGAAGAGGATGCTGGATGTTTTGATGGAGCTTGCGGAGCCAAGGGGGAGAGGTCTTACTCTCGGCTTGCTTGGTGATCACAGGCAACGCATCTACCAGGACGGGCACATTGACCTACCAAGTTTGGTACCGTCGAACTGGGCGACGCCGGAACTGCAAATGAACCATCGTAGCCAGCGCCGAGTTGTCACCCTCATAAACAAAATATGGGGCGCGAAGCTTGAGGGTCGGACTCAGCCTGCAAACGGAGTGGAACAGCAGCATCGAAATGAAAAAACGGGTGGGATTGTCCGGATTTTCGTCGGTGACACGTCGCGTTCCTCGGACGATAAGGTGCTCGGTGAACGTTGGTGCGCAGAGCAGATGCTAGAAGCGAGCGGATCTGTAGCCTGGGGCCAGAGCGGGTATCAGACGCTCGCTTTGGAGCACAAACTTGTCGCAACGCGAGGCTCGTTTCTCGATGTTTACAGTGCTATGGCTCTACTTGATCCGAATGCTGCTGCGCCTACAGGAAGCGGCGAAAACAAAGGCCCCGCTGCCGTACAGGTTCTATTTAATGAACTAGCCCAACTAGAGGCGTGTGCTGATGCTGAAAATGTTGTTGATGAGTTCAGGGCCACAGAAGTTTTCAGGCGTTTCGGTCGTCTAGATCAGATGCCAGAGAACCCGGAAGAGAGAGCAAGCCATACCAACGAGATGCTTAAAGCCATTGAGAGTTTCGCCGCCGCCTGTGCTAATCCAGTTGCAACAATAGAAGACGTGCTTGAGCCAGTCCTGCGGGCGAATCTATTTGATATTGATCATCGCCTAATGGAGGCTTATATGGACAAGTCGCCGCCTCCTCCGACTCCGGGAAGAGGCGAAGACGAATCCAAACAAGACCGGATGCGTCGCGGCTGGTGCGCTCTGTTCGCTTGCCCTTGGAATCAGTTGCAAAAGTATCGCACCTACCTAGCTGGGAATTCGTTGCTAGCTACACACCAAGTAGTTAAAGGCTCTGAGTTCTTGCATGTCATGGTAGTGATGGACGACAAGCTAGCTGGTAGCAATCAGATCTCCTACGACAAAATTTTTGGTGGTGCGGGGCTCAGTAAAACTGACAGGGAAAACATAGGAAAGGGTAAGGAAACGGCTATCGACCGTACGTTGCGCCTGCTGTACGTCACTTGCAGTCGAGCTAAAGAATCGCTGGCCCTTGTGCTTTGGTCGTCTGATCCCACAGCGGCCCTCGCCCGAATTGAAACTAGCGGCTGGTTTGTTGATGAGGAGTTTGAAGCAATTCAATTTGAGACTAGCTGAGGTCACGAGTGTCCTTGGATTGTTGCGTCTGGCTAATACGATTTGTTCGGACGAGTGACAGCTTTTGGTGGAAAGCGGATATTAAAGGCCGTCCGCTTCTTGCCAAAAGTGACCACGAATACTCTTTGCTGCCTGCTCTCTTCTACGGAGGCACTTGAACTGGTACCCGACTAAACGGCAAAAAAATCACTGACTTCAAACCCTGCAAATCATGGCCTCGTCAGCCTAGGCAACACCGGCCCTTCCGGCAACCTATCCAGCACCAGCCGCCGCTGTTCCCCACCCTGCTCAATCACCACCCCATCCCCCTCCACCGCCAACAACTTCACCCCCGGGCTAACCCGCTCCCCCTGCAAAAAACTCCTCGGCGGCCCATCGTTCAAACTCAGAATCGCCACCGCCCCCCGACTCCCCGCCATCACCCCGCTCACCTTGATATCCACCGGCGCCGTCTGATTGGAAAACCACTGCAACGCCGGGCTGTCACTGCGTGCCGCGAGCAATTGCGGGGCGGCTGCCGGGGTATGCGATTCGGCGGACGTCAGCAGCAGCGATGACCACGTCGCCACGCCGGCCAGCGCCGCGAGCATTGCGGCGGCCTGAATCATTTGCGGTGGGGAAAAGCGTGCGGTGAATCTCATGGGCTGAATCTCCTTTTTATCCCTGTTTGCAGCCTACACGGCAATTCTCACGGTTTTATTTCACACGCCTTACATGTTCGCCGTGCAGCATGAGCAGGACGCAAAGGAGCGCGCATCCGATGAACGTGGACAAGCAGCACGGTTTCACCCTGATTGAGTTGATGGTGGTGCTGGTGATTATCGGCATCGCCAGTGCGGCGATCAGCCTGAGCATCAAGCCCGATCCGTTGCAGTTGCTGCGCAAGGACGCCGACCGCGTGGCGCAATTGCTGCAAGTGGCGCAGGCCGAAGCGCGGGCGGATGGTCGGCCGATTGTCTGGCTGAGTGATGCCAAGGGGTTTCGGTTCAGCCGTCGGAGTGACAGCGGCAAGGGTTTCGAGCATTTCAGCGATGACGGGCAATTGCGTCCGCGCACCTGGCAGAGTCCGAAAATCGATGTGCGCGTGGAACCGAAACAGAAAGTCGTGTTGAACGCCGAGTGGATCAACCCGCCGTTGCAGTTGACCTTGTCCGATGGGCTCAATCGTCTAAGCGTGCTGCGTGACGCCACTGGCCGGATCAGTGTGCAATGAAGAACCAACAAGGGTTTACGCTGATTGAGGTGATGGTCGCGATTTTGTTGATGGCGGTGGTGAGTCTGATTGCCTGGCGCGGGCTGGACAGTGTGACTCGGGCTGACAGTCATTTGCAGGCTAGCGGCGAGCAGAGTGACAGTTTGTTGCGGACGCTGAATCAGTTGCAGCGCGATGTTGATATGCGGGCGGGGGTTGAGTTGAGTGAGCCGAGGAAAGTTGGGGTTGATGATGAGGCTCCCAGTGCTCCGCCTGCGATCACTGTGCGTAGTAGTGACAGCAAGGGATTTCGTTTGGACATTATTCGTAGCGCTGCGGATCAGCCTGGGGCTTTGCAGCGGGTGCGATGGTGGGTCAAGGGCGACACTTTGTATCGTGCGGTTGCTGCGGCGCGGAGTCGTTATCCGTTGCCGGCGCCGACTGGCGGGGTTGCGGTGCTGAATGATGTGAGTGATGTGCAGGTGCGGGTTTGGGAGGTGGATAAGGGCTGGCGGCAGTTGAGTGGTAATCGGCGGGAGGAGCCGTTGGGGTTGGAGATTCGCCTGACGCGGCAGACGGCGCAGGGGGTGGAGAAATATCGGCAGGTGGTTGGGCCGTTGGACTGAGAGCTGACTGTTTTCTGGGTATGAGAATACCGGTTAGAGATTGGTTGACTGGCAGGCCGTCATCGCTGGCAAGCCAGGCTCCCACAGTTGGATTGGGGGCAGTCAGGTGGAGTTTGGTTGGCTGGTGGAGCGCCATCGCCAGCAGGCTAGCTCCCACAGTTGGATTGGGGCAGGCAGTTAGAGATTGGTTGTCTGGTGGGGCGCCATCGCCAGCAGGCTGGCTCCCACAGTTGGATTGGGGGTAGGCAGTTGGAGTTTGTCGGCTATCAGGCCGCCACGTGCCGCTTCGCTCCACCACCACTCAACAGGATGAGCGTTAGCTCGGCTGCAGCTTTTGATCTGAAGGTCCGTCGGCAGGCTGAGTGGAGGGATTTATCCGGGGGTGGGCGCGCAGCGCCGTTTGGCGCAGCCAAATGCATCGAGAGGAGGTGCAGCGCAGCAAACCGTAGGCGATGCCCCCGGATGAATCCCGGAGCGAAGGAACCCCGAGCCCCAGCGAGCGGGCCGAACGTCAGGACAAAGCCTTTTGGGTTACCTTTTCGGCGTTTGGAAAAGGTGACCCGCCGTCAGGGCGGAACCCTAAGCAGCCATCACCGCAGCAACGGATAAGCCCCCAAAATCAGCCAAAACGCCAAGATCAAAAGATCGCAGCGTGCCGCAGCTCCCACAGTTGGATTGGGGCAGGCAGTTGGAGACTGGTCGGCTGTCAGGCCGCCACGTGCCGCTTCGCTCCACCACCACTCAACAGGATGAGCGTTAGCTCGGCTGCAGCTTTTGATCTGAAGGTCCGTCGGCAGGCTGAGTGGAGGGATTTATCCGGGGGTGGGCGCGCAGCGCCGTTTGGCGCAGCCAAATGCATCGAGAGGAGGTGCAGCGCAGCAAACCGTAGGCGATGCCCCCGGATGAATCCCGGAGCGAAGGAACCCCGAGCCCCAGCGAGCGGGCCGAACGTCAGGATAAAGCCTTTTGGGTTACCTTTTCGGCGTTTGGAAAAGGTGACCCGCCGTAAGGGCGGAACCCTAAGCAGCCATCACCGCAGCAACGGATAAGCCCCCCAAAATCCGCCAAAACGCCACAATGCCCAAGATCAAAAGATCGCAGCGTGCCGCAGCTCCAACGGAGGATTAGCTGAGAACGACAACCCCACCAGGCAACTCGGTGCATTTAACGCCGTAGGCATCGCGGATCAGCAGTGCGACGCCCGCGAGTTGGTCGAGACTAAACCGCGCCTGCACCCGCCGCTGACCCAGCTCACGATTAAGCAACAACAACATCCCCGGCCGATAGCGATTAATCTCATCAATCATCTGACTCAACGTCGCGCCATTAAACACCAACACCTGCTGCCGCCAATTCATCACCGCCGCCGTATCAACACTCTGCACACTGCCAATCTGCCGCGCGTCATAAGTCAATTGCTGCCCCGCCTCAAGACGCAGACTACGGCCATCAACACTCACATCAACCGAACCATCCAGACACGTCACACAAACCTGCTGATCGGTATTACGCAGATTGAACCGCGCCTGACTCGCCCGCAGCCAACCACTGCCAGCCTGCATCGCCAGCGGAATCCGCGCGGTCTGCACCTCAACTTCCCCACTGAGCAATTCAAAACCCTGCACACCATCATCCGCCGAACGCTGATTGATCCGGGTCTGCGTGTTCAGCTCCAGGCTCACACCATCCGCCGGCTCGACGCGCCGCTGCTGCCCGACCTCGGTAATGTAATCAGCGCCAAGCCCTTCAAAGCCACCCGGAATCGTCCCGCGCACCAAAAGAAACGCTGCCGACGCCGCAATCGCCCCACCGAGAAACGCCCGACGCCCGAACCTGCGCGGCGCCTGCAAACGTTCAGCGGCCGGTTGCAGCAGATGCCACATGGCTTTGCATTCCTCGAAAGCGTGCGCGTGCTCGGGGCTTTGCGCACACCATTGGCGCAGCGCCCGGGCGTCGGCGACCGTGGCACGTCCGGAGGTCAGCAAGATCAACCAATCACGGGCTTCGCTTTGCAGACGCTCGGCAGCCGTTGGCTCGGCAGGTGTCAGTCGAAAGATGTTCAAACGCGCAGATTCTCAGCGAATTAATCGGGCTTCTTTTCTCAAGACGGTTTTCCGGCGCCGCGACCGAACCGCTGAAACACTTTTCTTTCCAGCCGGGCGGCGCAATGCCCCAGCGCGGCTTTGATTTCTTTCTCGACCATGCGCGTGGAAATGCCGAAGCGTTGCGAGATTTCCAGATGCGGCGCTTCCTCCAGCCGCGCCGCGATGAAGATCCTGCGACGACGCGCTGGCAGCTCATAAAGGGCACTGAGCAATGACTGGATTTCCTTCTGCCCGCCGACCACCCGCGCCGGGTCGAGGGCCTCGTCGCCGATCTGCAACAGCTCTTCGACTTCACTGCCGGTGAGCAGACGTGCATCGGCCTGACGTCGGTCGGCGGCGATGTTCAGCGCCATGCGATAGAGGTAGGCATTCGGCCGCGCAATGTTCGGCGGCGTCTCCATGCGGTCGACCCGCAGGTAGGTTTCGTGCAGCACGTCGTTGGCCAGATCCTCCGAGCCGAGACGGCGACGCAGGCGCACCCGAAAGTCCTCGTAGGACGTCAGGAACAGATTGACCATCGAACCCGGTCCGGTGTCTTTCATCCCCCGGAAACTCCTTCCCACTGATTGCATTCCATGCGTTTCCCTGACGATTCCGGTAACAACAGCAACGTGACCGGCTGACGCAAGGCACTGGGCGTCGGCCGGTCGATTCGAAGATTGCGAAAACTGTCCACCAGCGCCGCGTCACGCCGCACGTCGCCGGTCGAGGTGACCAAACGGTTGTGCTGCACCACGCCATCGCGCCCGACCCAAACCTGCAACACCGCCCGATAACTGCCCGGACGGGTCAGCGGCGAACGGCACAGATTGCGTTCAATCGCCGTCTGCACCGCCGTCGCGTAATTACGACTGACCGCGATGCTGGCAGCGGTCGGTTTTTCCATCGGCGTGGGCACGTCCTCGACCTGCGCCACCTGCAAGGTGAACGCATCGTCGCGGGCGTACTTGGCCATCAGGCCGCTGCCGCCGAGCAAATGACGCAAGGCCTGGCCGGCGGTGTATTCGCCGTCCACTGCCAACGAGCGACGGCCGCGACTCAACTGACTGTCGACCAGCACCGCCATGCCGGTGGCGCGGCTGAACTGATCCAGCGCTGCCGACAGTTCCTGCGCCGGGATGTGCAACGTCATGCGCAACTGCGACGGCACGGCATCAGCCATGGCATTGCGTGCCACCAAAACAAGCAGCAGCCCCAGGCACCCCTGACGCACAAGACTCGCTGAACGCTGAATACCGTCCCTGGCTCTGCCTCGATGCACGACTGACGTACCCCTGAAAACCGTCATCCTGATGGCTGTTTATGACTCTGGTGTGACGGGCGGTGCAAAAAAACCATCACGGGAATTGCGCAAGGCTTGCACTAGACTCAATCACTAGAGCGGCCCACTCGGGCCGGCCAGGAGGCCTGTATGAAATCACTGTGGAGAATCGCCCTTGGCGGACTGCTGTTGAGCGCGCTCACGGCCGCTTACGCCGAAGAACCGCTGGGTTGCGTGGAAGTGACTGTCGGCGGTTACAAGGCGCCGAATTACGACTGTCTGAGCCAGCAGATGGGCAACAACCCTGAAGGCGCGGCCGCCGAGCAAAAGAATCAGGAAGCGCTGAATGTGCCAGTGAACAAACGCCAGCCCAATCAGGTAGGCCTGGCGACGCCTGCCGCGACCAGCACGCGGATGGGCAACACCTTCGGCACCTCGGTAAAACCGCAGCGCCCACCAGCCAACACGGGAACCTCTCCACTCATCAATAAATGACTCACCCACCTGCAGGGAGGGAACTCACACACCCGTGGCGAGGGGATTTATCCCCTCGCCACGAGGATGGTGTGAACTTTAGTCGCTTGGGGTTTGGCGGAAGCTTACTGCCAGGCGATTCCAGCTGTTGATGGTGGTCACGGCCATGGTCAGGTCGACCAGTTCGCCTTCGTTGAATTGCTCGCGGGCCTGCCGGTAAACCTCGTCCGGGACATGGCTTTCCGCCAACAGCGTCACCGCCTCCGCCCACGCCAGCGCCGCGCGTTCGCGTGGGTTGAAGAAGCCGCTGTCGCGCCAGACCACAATCGCATACAGCCGCCGATCACTCTCCCCGGCCCGCCGTGCATCCACCGAGTGCATGTCGGTGCAGAACGCGCAGCCGTTGAGTTGCGAGGCGCGAATTTTGATCAGTTGCAGCAATGGCGCCTCGATGCTCAGGTTGCTGGTCAACGCCTCCATGGCGATCATCGCTTTCATGGCTTTGGGCGATGCGCTGTAGTAATCCAGGCGCGGGGACATGGGCGGTTCTCATGGGACTTAGATTGATTATCACGTTAAGCGCTGATAAGCCGACGTTACAGCCCCAATTCCACGGAAAAGCGCTACTCCACTGATTCCCGGACACACACAAATCCTGTGGGAGCTGGCTTGCCAGCGATGACGGTGTATCTGCCGACATTGATTCTGGATCTGGTGGCCCCATCGCGGGCAAGCCCGAGCCCACAGGGATTGCGCCAATTTTTGGTATTTGTACTGCGCAACTACTGCCCCACAACCAAACGGGAGTAATCTGGCCGACACTTCAACTGCCCTCGGAGCGCCGCGTCGGTATGGAACTTCATGTCGTGATCAACGGCCGCAAGGATCTCGCCGGTCAGTTGTACCAACAACTGCGTGGCGCCATCGAATCCGGGCGCCTGACCGCCGGCACCCAGTTGCCGCCCAGCCGTTTGCTCGCCGAACAACTGGGCATCTCGCGCAAGACCATCTCCGATACCTACGCGCAACTGACCTACGAAAACTTCCTCACCGGAGTGATCGGCAAAGGCACCTACGTCAATGCGCGTCCGGCGCAGACCCAGCGCAAACAGTCGCATTCGGAACTGGCCAGCGCCGAGGTGATCGAGAGCTGGCGCAGCCTGCCGGTGTTCCTGCGGCACCCGACGCTGCAAGGCTCGTTGCGTTATGACTTCATCGGCGGCGCCACCAGCAAGGGGCAGTTTCCGCACGATGACTGGCGGCGCTGTGTTTCGCACGCGATGCGGCAAATGGCGGCGTCCAAGGGTTTCTACAGCGTGCCCGAAGGCTTGCCGGCGTTGCGTAATGCGATTGCCCGGCACATCGCGTTTTCCCGGGGGATCAACTGTCAGGACGAAGACATTGTGGTGTGCAACGGCGCGCAACAGGCGCTGGACCTGATCACTCGCGTATTGATACGCCCCGGCAGTCTGGTGGCCATGGAAGACCCGGGTTATCCGCCGGCGCGGCTGCTGTTCGGCACTCACGGCGCGACGGTGGTCGGGATTCCGGTGGATGCCGAGGGGATTCAAGTCGAGCACATTCCCGAGTGCACGCGACTGATTTACGTGACGCCGTCGCACCAGTTCCCACTGGGCATGCCGATGAGTCAGGCGCGCCGCGAGGCCTTGCTGGCCCGTGCCCACGAGTTGGGCGCGATCATCATTGAGGATGACTACGACAGCGAATTCCGCTACGAAGGCCGTCCGACGGATTCGCTGCACAGTCTCGACCTACGCGGCATCGTCGCCTACGTCGGCACCTTCTCGAAAACCCTGTTGCCCGAGCTGCGTCTGGGCTACGCGATCCTGCCGCCAGCGATTCTCGAAGCGGTGATCCGCGCCAAGCAACTCACCGACCTGCACGCCTCGACCCTGCCGCAATGGGCGCTGGCCAAGTTCATTGCCGAAGGTTGTCTGCTCAAACACATCCGCCGCTGCCACGCGATCTACGCCCAGCGCCGTGAGCGGATTCTGGCGCGCATGGCCACTGACCTGTCGCCGTGGCTTGACGCTGTGCCGTCCGCCGCCGGTTTCCACATGGCGGTGCTGTGCAAGGTGCCGATTGATCTGCCGCTGGTGATCGAACTGGCGAAAAAGGTCGAGGTCGGGCTGTATGAGATCGGTGGCTTTTATTACCAGCAACCGGCGAAAAGCGGTTTGTACTTCGGTTTCGGCGCAATCGAGACGCTGGACATCGACATCGCGCTGGACCGCTTGCGCGACATTCTGCAGCAGGTCGCCTGAGCATTGGTCTAACCAACTAACCGCTGATTGGTTATTGGTGATCGCGGGGTGCAGGCCTATTCTGCACAGGCGTTATCCCTCAGTGAGCAGGATTCGTCCGGCCTGATTCAGGAGTGTGAGCAATGTCCCACGAAGTGATCAACACCGTACAGGTGCAGGCTGCCGCCGGCCGTTCGGAAGAACTCGGCAAGCAGTTGCAGAAGATCGTCGAAACCCTGCGCGAGATGCCAGGCTGCGACTCCTATATGGTCGACCGCTGCCCCGAGGACAGCCACCGCTGGACGGTGAGCGCGCACTGGCAGTCGGAAGCGGCAATGCAGGCGCACTTCTCCCGGCCCGAGGCGCAGGGGTTTATCGACCTGATTGATAGCCGACTGGCCAATAGCGTCGATTTCAACAGCTTCCCTATCGTGTAAAGCGCCCCTGTGGCGAGGGAGCTTGCTGCCGCTCGGCTGCGCAGCAGACGCCAATCCGGTCAACGTGATATTTCGGTTAGCCTGTTTTTGGGTGCGCTGCGCACCCCAGCGGGAGCAAGCTCCCTCGCCACAATTGTTTTTGATTGGTCACCTGATCTTCCAGAATATTGGCCGTTTGAATGCCCCGCCTCGCGGACTACTGTGGTCACCGACATCCCCTATTCCTCAGGTGACCACCATGAAAATCCTGCACGCCCTCACCGCTGCCCTCGCCCTGACCGTATGCGCCTCGGCCTTCGCCCACGATCCTTCGGAGAAAGTCACGATCCTGCAGGATCAGGCCCTGAAAAACGTGCCGGGCAAAAAAGCCATGATGATCGAAGTCGATTACAAACCAGGCCAGTCCTCCATCGCGCACAAACACGACGGCACTGCGATGGCCTATGTGCTCGAAGGCGAAGTCATCTCCCAGGTCAAAGGCGAACAGGCGATCACCTACAAGAAAGGCCAGTTCTGGTACGAGCCGGCCGGCTCCGCGCACCTGGTGTCGAAAAACGCCAGTCAGACCAAACCTGCCAAGCTGCTGGTGTTCATGGTGCTGTCACCGGACGAGCAAGTGTTGATCCCCCTGAAAAACTGATGACTGTTTAACCAGCCATAAATAAAAAGGCGCAAATCGGTGATTTGCGCCTTTTTATTTCCCGGCGCAATTAACAACTTTCGGTTACAGCAAATAAAACTATGGCGCGGGTTATAACTCGCCAAATTGTCAGCTTGCTAACAGCTTCGCGGGTTTAGTCTGAATTTACTGCCGACCATAAGCGGCAACTCCGACTTTCCGATTGAAGTTAATTCGCAGGAGAGACACCATGAAACTTGCGTTAGCCAGTACGTTGGCGTTATCGGTTTTAGCCTTGTCGGCCTGTTCAGTACCCACCGCGCCAAAAGCGGTGTCGTCACTCGACAGCCTCTTCACCCAGCCGGTGGGACGCAGCAGCGCCGCTCAGGTTAAAAGCGGTCCCGGCGTTTCGCTGGGCATCGTCTACAGCCCGAGCACCGAGACCAATCGTGAATACCTGCGCGACTATCAAGCCAACGCCGGCACCGGTTTCGGCCAGAGCCTGCTGGTGCAGCCGATCCACGACGCCTATGTCGCCACCTCCAAACCGGACATGGCAGTGGATTGGGTCAAGGCCTCGCTACAACGTCAGTTCGGCTCGGTCACGGTGTATCCGGACATGCAGAGCATGAGTGCGGCACACCCGGATGTGGTGGCGATTGTTGATACCCACAGCCAGTTGATGACCTCGCGCAGTTCCGACATCAAGGCGGATGTGAGCGCGGATTTTTATGATGCGAAGTTTAACTATATCGGGACCGCCAAAGGTTCGGATGCGAAAGAATTGACGCCAGTCTGGGCGGACTTCAAGCGTTCGGAGGAGATTGTTTCGGATATTAATCAGCAGGAAGATGTGCAAGTTCGGGCGTTGCAAAAGTTTGACCAGTCGCTCGGTAATTTATTGACCAGGTCGTCAGCTAAAGTGTCGATGCTTGATACTAATCAACAGTCTAAGGTGTATTGATAGTTAGGGCCTCATCGCTGGCAAGCCAGCTCCCACAGTTTTTGTGGTGTTCGCAATACCTGTGGGAGCTGGCTTGCCAGCGATAGGGCCAGATCAGACGACAAAAAACCCTCAGCCACAAAAAAGCCCCGGCATCTCTCGATACCGGGGCTTTTTCATTCAACGCTCAATCAGACAGTGGCTGGCACTACCGCTTGACCGCTCAACGCCAGGTCCAGCAGTTCGCGGTTGGCGACTGCGTACATGGCGTAATCGGTGCCGCTCGCTGCACGGATCTCGACCAGCATCGCGCGCCAGCGTTCGATCATGCCTTCGTGCTGTTCCATCCACAGCGCCAGACGTGCTTCCACGTCCTGAGTGCCGTCGCCCTGTTGCAGGACGGAGATGGTGATCGCACGTTGCTGCCAATCGACATCATCACGGAACGCTTCACGGGCCAGAGCCTGCCAGTTGTTTTCAACCGGCAGAGCGCTGATCTGTTGCAGGTACCAGGTGATGTCCAGCGCACTGCCCACGGCGAAGTAGGCCTTGGCCACTTCTGCCGGGTCCTGGCCAGTGACGTCGGAGGCTTCGATGATCGGCAGCAGGGTGTACAGGTGCGAGGTGCCCGCAACCATACGCGCCAGCAGTTCCGGAACACCGGCTTCAACGTAGGCCTGATAACGGGCCTGCCAGGTTTCACGGATCGGACCGATCAGCAGTTCGTCGAGCTTGAGGCCCAACTCCTTCAGATGCGGACCGAAGTGCGCGACGTCACGGGCAGCATTCTGCTCGTTACGGCGAGCGCGCAGGAACCAGCGCGTAGCGCGACGGCCCAGACGCATCAGTTCGTCCATCAGCTCCAGTTGTACGTCGGCGGAAACCTGGTAATCCAGGGCTTCGATCTGACGGAACCAGTGCGGGAGGTGGAAGATGTCACGCACGATCACGTAAGCGCCCGCCACGTTCGCCGGGCTCATGCCGGTCGACTCTTTGAGTCGTTGAACGAAGGTGATACCCATGTGGTTGACCAGATCGTTGGCGATCTGGGTGCTGACGATCTCGCGCTTCAGGCGGTGACGACGCATGGCTTCGGAGAACTTGCTCACCAGACTCGGCGGGAAAGCCGTTTCCATGTCGCGAGTCAGGTAATCGTCGTCCGGCACCTGCGAGCCCAGCAACTGCTCCTTGAGGTCGATCTTGCTGTACGAAATCAGCACCGACAGCTCAGGGCGCGTGAGGCCGTGGCCTTCTGCAAGGCGTTCGTTGATCTGCTCTTCGGTCGGCAGGAACTCGATGGCACGGTCCAGCTTGCCACGGCCTTCCAGATCGCTCATCAGACGCTTGTACTCAGCGATCCGCTCGTAGGCACGACGGGCCGCCAGGGACAGGGCCTGAGTCTGCTTGTAGTTGTTGCCCAGCACCAGATTGCCGACTTCGTCGGTCATGCTCGCCAGCAGCTGATTACGCTGCTTGTCGGTCATGTCACCGGCCTGAACCACTTCGTTCAGCAGGATCTTGATGTTTACTTCGTGGTCGGAGCAGTCAACGCCACCGGCGTTGTCGATGAAGTCGGTGTTGGAACCGCCGCCATTGATACCGAATTCCACACGACCCAGTTGGGTCATGCCGAGGTTACCGCCCTCGCCCACTACTTTGCAGCGCAGTTCGTTGCCGTTCACGCGCAGAGCATCGTTGGCCTTGTCGCCGACATCGGCGTGGCTTTCGGTGCTGGCCTTGACGTAAGTACCGATGCCGCCGTTCCACAACAGGTCTACCGGCGCCTTGAGCAAGGCGTTCAGCAGTTCGGTCGGGGTCAGCTTGTCAGCCTGGATGTCGAAGCGTTCTTTCATCTGTGGCGAGATGGCAATGCTCTTCGCGCTGCGCGAGAAGATACCGCCGCCTTCGGACATGATGCTGGTGTCGTAATCCGACCACGACGAACGCGGCAGATCGAACATGCGCTGACGTTCAGCGAAGCTCGAAGCGGTTTCCGGGTTCGGGTCGATGAAGATGTGCAGGTGGTTGAAAGCCGCGACCAGTTTCAGCTTGTCGGACATCAACAAACCGTTACCGAAAACGTCACCGGCCATGTCGCCGACGCCGACCACAGTGATGCTGTCTTCCTGAACATTGATGCCACGTTCGCGGAAGTGACGTTGTACGCCAACCCACGCGCCCTTGGCGGTGATGCCCATTTTCTTGTGGTCGTAACCGGCAGAACCACCGGAAGCGAACGCGTCACCCAGCCAGAAACCGTAGTCGATGGCGATACCGTTGGCGATGTCGGAGAAGGTCGCAGTGCCCTTGTCCGCTGCGACTACCAGGTACGGGTCGTCATTGTCGTGGCGAACCACGTTCAATGGCGGTACCAGTGCGCCGTCTTTCAGGTTGTCGGTGATGTCCAGCAGACCGGAAATGAAGATGCGGTAGCAGGCGATGCCCTCGGCCGCGATCTCGTCACGGCTGCCGCCCAGTGGCAGACGACGCGGCAGGAAGCCGCCCTTCGCACCCACTGGCACGATGACCGAGTTCTTCACTTGCTGGGCTTTCACCAGACCGAGGACTTCAGTACGGAAGTCTTCTTCACGGTCGGACCAGCGCAGACCACCACGGGCAACGTTGCCGAAGCGCAGATGCACGCCTTCGACGCGAGGCGAGTAGACGAAGATTTCGAACTTCGGCACTGGCTTCGGCAGCTCAGGGATCGCATGCGGGTTGAACTTGAAGCTGAAGTACGACTTGTTCTGGCCGTTGGCATCAGTCTGATAGAAGTTGGTACGCAGTGTGGCTTTGATCAGGTCGAGGTAACGACGCAGGATGCGGTCTTCGTTGAGCACCTGAACATCGTCCAGAGCCGTCAGAATCGCTTGTTCCAGACGCTGTTGCTTGTCTTCCAGATCGTCTTCGGTGAGCTTGCGCGCCAGATAGAAACGGGTCTTGAACAACCGGGTCAACTCGCGAGCGATGTCGGTGTGGTTGTTCAGGGTGCTGGCGATGTAACCGAGGTCGAAGCCCAGACGAATCTGCTTCAGGTAACGGGCGTAGGCACGCAGCAGCGCAACGTCGCGCCATGGCAGGCCGGCGGTCAGAACCAGACGGTTGAATGCATCGTTCTCGGCATCGCCACGGACGATGTGGACGAACGCGTCCTGCAGGGTGTCGTTGAGTTGCTGGATGTCGAGGTCCAGACCTTCAGCGGCAGTGAACGCGAAGTCGTGAATCCAGAACTCGCGGCCATTGGTGTGACGCAGGCGGTACGGGAATTCACCCAGCACGCGCAGACCGAGGTTTTCCAGAATCGGCAGCACGTCGGACAGCGCTAGCGGCGTGTCGGCGTGATACAGCTTGCAGTGCAGTTCGCGCTGACCGGAGACCTGACCCAGTGGTTGATAGAAGCTCATCACCAGCGGATTTTTTTCGTTCAGGCTCAGCAGGTGCTGCATGTCGACCACGGCCGAATGCGCAGCGAAACGCTCGCGGTAGCCGGCCGGGAAGCCTTTCGGGAAGTCAGCCAGCACGTTGGTGCCGTGGGCTTCGCCGAAGCTTTCAACGGTCAGTGCGGCGTAGTCGTCCTGCCAGCTGCGGCAGGCCTGAACCACTTCTTTTTCCAGCAGCAGCGTGTCGATGTCCAGACGGTTCTTCGGATCGACACGCAGGATCAGCTGTACGCGAGCCAGAACGGACTCGGAGAAGAAGGTCCAGAACTCGCAGTCGGAAGCCTTCAGGCGTTCCATCAGCACTTGCTGGATTTTCTGGCGTACTTCGGTGGAATAGATGTCGCGCGGCACGTAGGCCAGGCAGTAGCAGAAACGACCGTACGGGTCTTTGCGCAGGAACACGCGGATCTTGTTGCGTTCCTGGATCTGCACGATCGACATCACGGTGCTGAACAGTTCGTCGACCGGAGTCTGGAACAGGTCATCACGCGGCAGCACTTCGAGAACCTGCGCCAGTTCCTTGCCCAGGTGAGCCTTGGACTGGAAGCCGGAACGGGTTTCGATTTCTTCGACCTTGCGGCGGATGAACGGGATGACCCGTACGCTCTCGCCATACACCGAGGAGGTGTAGAGGCCCATGAAACGGTGTTCCTTGATGACTTTGCCGTCGGCGTCGATCTCGCGGATCGACACATAGTCCGGGTAAGCCGGACGGTGTACACGGCTCGGATGCGCAGCCTTGGCGAACGACAGCAGGGTCGGTTCGCGCAGGTAGTTCACCGCGTAGTCTTCGATGCGCAGGTCTTCGTAGGTCAGGCCGGTGCGCAGCAGTTTGGTTAGGCCGAGGAACGAGTTCTGGTCGTACTCGATGTGGCCGCCATCGGCCTGATCGGTGACCACGAACTCTTCGTAGCCGAGGAAGGTGAAGTGGTTGCCCACCAGCCATTCCAGGAAGCTTTTGACTTCGGTCTTCTCGTCGGCATCGACGGCGAACTTGCTGTTGTCGAGCTTGGTGAGGATTTCCTGCACCTTGGCTTTCATTGGCTCGAAATCGGCGACCGCGACGCGGACTTCACCGAGAACCTGTTCCAGCTCTTTGCTCAGTACATTCAATTCGGCCGCGTTGGCGCAGCGGTCGATTTCCAGGTACATCAGCGATTCGTGCAATACGCCTTCGCCGGAGGTGCCTTTCGGCAGGATTTCCAGCAACTCGCCCTTGCTGCCACGACGTACGCTGAGCACGGTGGTTTGCAGGGTGTGGATGCTGTAGCCGCGACGGTTCAGTTCGGTACGGACCGAATCGACCAGAAATGGCAGGTCGTGGTGCAGGACTTCGACCGCGGTGTGGGTCGACTGCCAGCCGTGGCGTTCGTAATCAGGGTTGTAGACGCGCACTTGCGGTTGCGCGTGATCGAAGCGCTCAAGCAGGCGCCACGCAGAAAGAGTACAGCCAGCGAGGTCGGAGAGGCGACGTTGAGTCAGCTCGTCCAGGGAAATGATGCCGAAGAATTGTTCAGCGAACAGCGCCACTTGTGGCAGTGCCTGTTCACTGATGTGCTGCGCCAGTGCCGCTTGCAGTTGGTGCTGGAAGTCGGCTTTGCTGGCTGCGGTGAAGAACGCCATCTGTGGTACTCCGCTTGGGGCTTGTTATTGATGGAAAGCGTCGCTTGCAAAACCCCTTTTCGGGGCCTCCGTCGCCCTGTTCCTGATTCTCGGGCAGAGGAAACAGGGTGACAGGTGGGTGAAGCTGGACGAGACACTCAGGTCACATTCACCTTCCATTGAATGGGCATCTGCAAAAACGACTGCCGGGGCTGCCGACAATGTCTTTACGGGTGCTCATCCGTTGCGCAGCTTAATGGGTGCGACAATGTGTCTGCTTGCGGTGCTGCGACATATTCGGTCATCGGCACGTAAACAGCGACCTTTGCTGGGCAACAACACTAGCAGCCACGGGGCGCAACGGGTGTTTTCAGAGCGGTTTTGCAACATTCTGGTACTAGAAATGACCAGCAACACTCTGAGCGTTCACGCCCCTTGTCTGACAGTCGTTCATGCAGAAATTCCCCCGGACTGGCAGAATTGCGTTTTCGGCGTTGACCACGCCTGTCGAATCAGGAATTTCCCATGCAAATGACCACCGCCCTATTGATCGTCAACCCGTGCGACGACGAAGAAGACAACATGGCCATGCTCTGCTGTCACAGCGACAAGGGCGACATGTTCCTGATGAGCCGCTACCCGGACGAAGACGAACTGGAAATCACCCTGGATGGCGAGCCTTCGACCCTTGATGGCGTGAAGGTCACTTTGACCTCGACCCTGCTGAAGATCGAAATTGCTGCCGGCGATGCCGATGCGCTGAATGGCGATGATGTGCTGGAGATCACCCACAGCACGGATGCAGCGGATCTGGCGGAAGTTGAAGAAACCCTGAAGAACATCCTTGATGGCACTGGCACCTTTATCAGCCAGATTTGATGGTGTCCGGGCTGGCCCCTTCGCGAGCAAGCTCGCTCCCACATTGACGGATGTACGCCGCTCAAAATGTGGAGCGAGCTTGCTCGCGAAGAGGCCCGAAAGAACACCGCCCCTCCCCGGCGCTACAAAAATCCAACAACTCCTGCGGTCATTTCCCGCACTTTGCGAAAAATGCCGTTAGTCGCCACCCCCCTCGATGGATTAAAGTAACGCCCCCAGCCCCGGCATTATTCGAACGCCCGTGGCCACCCTTTCCAGGAACAGTCACCGATGGAACATCGTGAAGCGCTACTGGCGCTGCGAACCTTTCTTTCAACGCAGATTCTCGGCCAGGAAAAGCTCATCGAGCGTTTGCTCATCGCCCTGCTCGCCGACGGCCACATGCTGGTCGAGGGCGCCCCGGGCCTGGCCAAGACCAAAGCGATCAAAGAACTCGCCGAGGGCATCGAAGCCCAGTTCCATCGCATCCAGTTCACCCCAGACCTGCTGCCGGCGGACATCACCGGCACCGAAATCTATCGCCCGGAAACCGGCAGCTTCGTGTTCCAGCAAGGGCCGATCTTCCACAATCTGGTACTGGCGGACGAAATCAACCGCGCCCCGGCCAAGGTTCAGTCGGCATTGCTCGAAGCGATGGCTGAACGTCAGGTCAGCGTCGGGCGCAGCACTTATGAGCTATCGCCGCTGTTTCTGGTGATGGCCACGCAGAACCCGATCGAGCAGGAAGGCACCTATCCGCTGCCGGAAGCTCAACTCGACCGCTTCCTGATGCACGTCAAGATCGGTTTCCCGGACGCCGCCGTTGAGCGGCGTATCCTGCAACAGGCCCGTGGCGAAGCGCTGAACGGCGAAACCAAACCCGAACGCCGGGTCAGCCAGCAGGCGATCTTCGCCGCGCGCAAGGAAATCCTCGGTCTGTACATGGCTGACGCGGTGGAGGAATACCTGGTGCAACTGGTCATGGCCACGCGCACCCCGGCCAAGTTCGATCCGGAGATGGCCGAGTGGATTGCCTATGGCGCCAGCCCGCGAGGCTCGATTGCCCTCGACCGTTGCGCCCGGGCTCACGCCTGGCTGGCCGGTCGCGACTTCGTTAGCCCGGAAGATATTCAGGCAGTGCTGTTCGACGTGTTGCGTCACCGCATCATCCTGTCGTTTGAAGCTGAAGCAGCGGGCATCGACCAGGATCGGGTGGTGCAGCGGATTCTCGACGTCGTAGCCGTCGCTTGACCCTGATGAACGCCCCTCTGCCGTCCGAACCGGGTATTCGCGTCAGCCTCGCCGAGCTGATCGAGATGCGTCACCGCGTGCGTGAAGTGCAGCTGTTTTCGACGCCGAGCCAGCGCAGCCCGCTGATCGGTCTGCACCACTCGAAATTCCGTGGGCGCGGCGTCGACTTCGATCAGGTTCGGGTCTATCAGGCCGGCGACGACGTACGCACCATCGACTGGCGCGTTACGGCACGCACGCAAGAACCGCACACCAAAATGTTCCATGAAGAACGCGAACGACCGATTTTCATCATGGTCGAGCAGAGCCAGCGGCTGTTTTTCGGTTCCGGACTGATGTTCAAATCGGTACTCGCCGCGCAAGTCGCAGCGCTGATCGGCTGGGCCGCACTGGGCCACAACGACCGTGTCGGCGGACTGGTGTTTGGCGACAACGAGCATTACGAAATCAAGCCACGGCGCAGCAAACAAAGCCTGCTGCAACTGCTTAACCGTCTGGTGAAGGTCAACCAGTCGCTGCACACCGAGCGCGAGCCGGATCGTGATGCCTTTGGTGTGGCCCTGCGCCGTGCCCGCGAAGTGCTGCGCCCGGGCAGTCTGGCGATTGTGATCTGTGACGAACGCGCACTGTCCGACAGCGCCGAGCAACAGCTGGGCCTGCTGTCGCGGCATTGCGACCTGTTGCTGCTGCCGCTGTCCGACCCGCTGGACCACGCCCTGCCCGCCGCCGGACTGCTACGGTTCGCCGAGCGCGGCGCGCAACTGGAACTCGACACGCTGAATTTTGAGCTGCGCCAGACTTACCGCGCCCAGGCTGAAGCACGCATCGCCCGCTGGGAATTGCTCGCGCAAAAACTGCGGGTGCTGTTGATGCCACTGAGCACGCAAAGTGAAATGGTCGAGCAGATGCGCGAGTTCCTCAATCCGCAACGCCCGGGGAAAGGTCGATGAACGGCCTCGAGCAACTGCAACCGCTGATTTCCCCGCCACCGATTGCCTTCTGGCCACCGGCACCGGGCTGGTGGCTGTTGGTTCTGTTGGTGCCGCTGCTCGGTTTTGCGGTGTGGCGTTTGCGCCGCTTCATTCCCGTCAAGAAACGCTCAATCGTGCGCGCCGAACAGCCGCTCGATCCGGTGCGCATCGCCGCCCTCGTCGAACTGGCGCAGATGCCCAAACCGTACGATGGCGCGCCGGCCGGCGCGTGGTTGCAACAACTCAACGGCCTGCTCAAGCGTCTCTGTCGCAATCACTATCCCTACAGCCAGAGCCATACGCTCAATGGCCGCAAATGGCTGGCGTTTCTCGACAACCGTTGCCCGGCAGCTGGCCTGACGCGCTGGATGGTGCTGGTGGAAGGTGCGTACAAACCCGAATGCAAACTCGATGACAAGGCCATTGCTGGTCTGACTCAAGCCGTCGACACCTGGATTCGCAAACATGTTTGAGTTCGCCTGGCCGTGGATCTTCGTGCTGCTGCCGCTGCCGTGGCTGATGCGCATCGTGCTGCCGGTGGCCGACAGCGGCGAGCCGGCCTTGAAGGTGAGTTTCCTCTCTGACCTCGAAGGTCTGGCCCGCCGTCGTGCGCGGGCCAATCTGCCGGCCTGGCGTCAGCAAACGCCGTTCATCCTGTTGTGGCTGCTGTTGCTGATCGCCTCGGCGCGCCCGGAATGGCTTGGCGAACCGTTGCCGATTGCCGCCAGCGGTCGCGACTTGCTGGTGGCGGTGGACGTGTCCGGCTCGATGGATTTCCCCGACATGCAGTGGCAAGACGAAGACGTCAGCCGCTTGTCGCTGGTTCAGCATTTGCTCGGCGACTTTCTCGAAAGCCGCGAGGGTGATCGGGTCGGGCTGATCCTGTTCGGCAGTCAGGCCTATCTGCAAGCGCCACTGACTTTTGACCGCCACACGGTACGGGTCTGGCTCGACGAAGCACGCATCGGTATTGCCGGCAAGAACACCGCCATCGGCGACGCGATTGGCCTCGCCCTGAAACGCCTGCGCCTGCGACCCGCGCAAAGCCGCGTGCTGATTCTGGTGACTGACGGCGCCAATAACGGTGGTGAAATCGACCCGCTGACTGCGGCAAAACTGGCAGCCAGTGAAGGCGTGAAAATTTACCCGATCGGCATCGGCGCCGATCCTGAAGCCAGCGGCAGCACCGGCCTGCTCGGGACCAATCCGAGCCTGGATCTCGACGAGCCGGCGCTCAAGGCGATTGCCGACGCCACTGGTGGCCGCTATTTCCGCGCCCGTGACGGTAAAGAACTGCAAGCGATCAAGGACACCCTTGACCTGCTCGAACCCGTGGCTCAGCAACCGACGCAAGCCCGCCCGGCGCAAGCGTTGTATCAGTGGCCGCTGGCACTGGCCTTGCTGCTGAGTCTGTTGCTGGTCGTGCGCGAATTGTGGCCGGACAACCCGTTGCAACGCCTGTTCACCAAGGAGCTGTATCTGCAAAGTCCGTTGCCCGACTGGCGTGAGCGTCTCAAGCGCCTGCGTCTGCGGAGGCGCCGATGATTGCGCTCTGGCCGCACTGGTTCCGCCCTTGGTGGCTATTGCTGTTGCCGCTGCTGGGCTGGCTGCTGTGGAAACTCTGGCACCGGCAAAAACGCGCCGGACGCTGGCAGATGATTCTGCCGCCAGCCTTCCACGCCACCCTGCTCAGCGGCGGCAACGGACGCGACAGTAAACTGCCGTGGATCGTCCTCGGCGGTGCGTGGCTGTTGGCGATGCTGGCGTTGCTCGGGCCGAGCTGGGAGCGCGTCGAGCAAACCAGCCAGAAACCCGCAGACCCGTTGGTGGTGGTGCTGGAGCTGACCCCGGAAATGCTCGCCACCGACTCGCCGCCAACCCGACTGGAACAGGCCCGGCGCAAGCTGTTCGACCTGTTGCAGGCGCGCAGTGATTCGCAGACTGGCATCGTCGTTTACGCAGGCAGCGCGCATACCTTGGTGCCGTTGTCGGATGACCTGGCGACCAGTCGCAATCTGCTCGATGCGCTGAAGCCATCGCTGATGCCCGAAAGCGGCCATCGCGCCGACCTTGCCGTGAGCAAAGCGCTGGCACTGCTGAAACAGGGCGCGCTCGGTCAGGGGCGGATTCTGTTGATCGGTTCATCGCTCTCTGAAGAAGAACGCCAAGGCATACGCCGCGCGTTGAGCGGACAATCCGCGCAACTGCTGATGCTCGGTGTCGGCACCGCTGAAGGCGCGCCAATTGCGCAAGAGGACGGCAGTTTCCTCAAGGATGACCAAGGCGCGATCCGCGTGCCGCAACTCGACAGCCCGGGCCTCGGCGCCTTCCTCAATAGTGTGGGCGGCGAATACCACAACGCGCGGCTCGACGAAGCTGATTTGCGAGCCCTCGGTTTGCTCGACGGCCCGCGCAGCTTGCGCAACGACGGGCAGATCCTGCGTCTCGATACTTGGGCGGATCAGGGCTATTGGCTGCTGTTGCCGCTGTTGCTGCTGGCGGCCTGCGCGGGGCGTCGTGGCTGGTTGTTCTGCCTGCCATTGCTGCTGTGCCTGCCGCAACCGAGCTACGCTTTTGATTTTCAGGATCTGTGGCTGCGCCCCGATCAACAAGGGCTGCACCTGCTCAAGCAGAAACGTCCGGCCGAAGCGGCGGAACATTTCGAAGATCATCAATGGCAAGGGGTGGCGTTGTACGAGGCCGGCGACTACAGTGGCGCCGCCCAGCGCTTTGCCGAAGGCAGCGATGCCCGCGCCCACTACAATCGTGGCAACGCCCTGGCGAAAAGCGGCGAGCTGGAAGCGGCCATCGATGCCTACGAACAGGCGCTGGAGCTGCAACCGGATTTGCGCCCGGCACTGACCAACAAGGCGCTGGTGGAAAATCTGCTCAAGCAGAAAAACACCCCGCCACCCGCCGAGCCGGAGCCACAACCCGAGCAACAAAGCATACCGGGCGACGAACCACCGCCAGCGACCGCGCCACCAACGGCGGTCAACAGTGAAAACCACAGCGAAGCGCAAACCGCCGAGCCGGCCAGCGAACCGCCGACCGCCACCCCGCCGCCGCTGCCAGGCCCGAACGAAGTGCCGAACAACGAGCCGGACGAAGAACAAAGCAGTACGCCGACGCTGCATCCCTACGAAGATAATCTTCAAGGCGAACAACGTCAGGCACTGGAACAATGGCTGGGCAAAATCCCGGACAATCCGGGCGAACTGCTGCGACGCAAATTCTGGTACGAACAGCAACAACATCAGGATCAGGAAAAAACCCGATGACCCGTTTCACCGCTCTCTTGCTGCCCCTGCTGATCTGCACGGCCGCCGCCAACGCGGCCGAGTTGACGGCCAGCGTGGATCGCAGTCGCCTGAACTCCGGCGAGACGGTCGAACTCACCCTCGAATCCAACGACGTCACGCAGTTCGGCAAACCTGACCTGACACCGCTGGAGCCGCTGTTCGAAGTGCGCGGCACGCGGCAGGTCAACCAGTTGAACACGCTCAATGCCGACAGCCACGCGACCACGCGCTGGATCATTACCCTGCTGCCCCGGCAGAACGGCAGCGTGGTGATTCCACCGCTGCAAATGGGCGACGTGCAGAGCCAGCCGATCACCGTGCAAGTGGTCGAAAGCGATACCCGCGAAGACAAAAACAGTCTCGATCCGGTGTTTATCCAGGCCAGCCTCGATCAGCCCAGCGTCTACGTGCAGGCGCAGGCGATTCTGACCCTGCGCATTTACCATTCGGTCTCGCTGTATGACGACAGCAGCCTGACCCCGCTGGAAGTCACCGATGCCCGCGTCGAACAACTGGGCGACACCCGCACCTACGAAAAAGACATCAACGGCATGCGCCACGGAGTGATCGAGATGCGCTATGCGATCTATCCGCAACACAGCGGTTCGCTGACTATCGCGCCGCAGACCTTCAGCGCCACACTGGTCGACACTCAATCGACACAGGATGCCAACGCGCAGGGACCGAAAACCGGCAAGCTGCTGCGCATCAACTCCACGCCGATGGAGCTGACAGTCAAACCGAAACCGCTGACTTACCCCGCCGATGCGCCTTGGCTGCCGGCACGCAGCCTGACTCTTAGCGAGAGCTGGAACCCGGAGCCGGATCACACTCAGGTCGGTGATTCTCTGACTCGCATTCTGACACTGAAAGTCGAAGGCCTCGCCAGCTCACAACTGCCGGCGCTGCCCGGCACCGAGGCCAACGGCCTGCGCCGCTACCCGGATCAACCAGTGCTGAGCAACCAGAGCAGCGACCGTGGCCTGATCGGCACCCGCGAAGAACGCGAAGCACTGGTGCCGAGCCGCAGCGGCTCAATCGAGTTGCCGACCGTAGATGTGATCTGGTGGAACACCTTCGAGGATCACCTGGAACACAGCAGCCTCCCGGCGCGCACTCTGCAAGTGGCGAACAATCCGAGCCTGCAAGTCGATACCCCGGCCGGCAACTCGCCAGCCATGAGCACTGCCGACAGCGATGCACTGTGGTGGTGGAAACTCAGCACACTGATTCTGGCCTGCACCACCCTGCTCGGCTTCGGCTTGTGGTGGCGGGCGCGCTGGCAACCGGCGATCCTGCGCGCTGCACAAACCGGCCCGAGCCCGCGCACGCTGCTGGATGACATCAAACGAGCAAGCCAGGCCAACGACCCGCAAGCCACCCGGCAGGCACTCGATGCCTGGGCACGCCAGCAGCCGGAAACCCTGGCCGACATGGCCGCGCGTTTTGTACCGCTGTCCGACGCCCTCGACGGCCTCAACGGCGCGCTCTATAGCGAAACCGGCCAGCATTGGCAGGGTGAGGATTTGTGGCGGGCAATCCGCACAATTCCGATGGCCGAGCGCGTGCAAGACCCGACAACCGACAGCAGCCTCCCCCCCCTCTACCCCAAATAAAGCTCCTACCTGATCCAGCGCAATTAAGTAATTTCTGTAGGACTTATAGCCTGATGGCGTGCTTTTCCGCCAAATCAGAAAAGCCCTACATCAAACTTCGATTTGTCTGACTTCACTGATTGGGTCGCTCCACACAAAGTCCTGTGCCTTAAACAGACACAGGGAAAAGTGGATGCTTACTGCTGGCAAACCCGTCGTTTTCAGACTCGATATCGAAGGTTTTACCCACGACTTTCAGGTACATGAGTTCCGAGCCAAGGAAGCGCTCAACCAAACCTACAAGGTCGAACTCGAATTGGTCAGCGAACGTCGCGACCTTGATCTCGAGTCTCTGCTGCACCGTCCGGCCTTTCTCTCTTTCAGCGCCAATGGCGCCGGCCTTCACGGGCAAATTTATCGAATCGGCCAAGGTGACTCCGGCACACGTCTGACGCGTTACCAGATCGTGTTGGTGCCGTATCTGGCCTATCTCGGCCACCGCCATAACCAGCGAATCTTTCAGCAGCAGAGCGTGCCGCAGATCATCGCCAAGGTGTTGCTCGACCACGGCATGCAGGCTGACGCCTGGCGTTTCCAGCTGAGCGCGGAATACCCGCCACGTCCGTACTGCGTGCAATTCAACGAGACGGATCTGCACTTCATCCAGCGCTTGTGCGAGGAAGAAGGTCTGCACTTTCACTTCCAGCACAGCAGCGCTGGACATCTGTTGGTGTTTGGCGAGGACCAGACCGTTTTCCCCAGACCCGGTGCCCCGACCGTGTACGTACAAGACAGCGGCATGGTGGCCGACACCTCGGTAATCGATCGCTTCAACGTACGCCTGGAAACCCGTACCAGCCACGTCAGTCGTCGCGACTATCACTTCGAACGGCCTACTGTGCAACTGGACGCCGAGGCCCGGGACACGCGGCTTCCCGCACTTGAGGATTACGCCTTTCCGGGGCAGTTCATCCATCGTGAACGCGGCACTCATCTGAGCCAGCGCGCCCTTGAGCGCCATCGCGCCGATTACCGCCAGGGACAAGGTCGCAGCAATCAAAGCCTGCTGCGCAGTGGCAGTTTCCTCGACCTGTGCGAGCACCCACGCGCTGACTTTAACGGTTTATGGCTGCTGACCAGCGTCGACCACACTGGCAAACAACCGCAAGTGCTGGAGGAGTCGGCGACTGACGCTGGCAGCGAAGATGGATTCCAACAGGGCTACCGCAATGACTTTGTTGCCACGCCTTGGGAGGTGATTTACCGACCCGCGCTGGAACACCCGAAACCACGGGTGAACGGCAACCAGCACGCGGTGGTGACAGGTCCGTCCGGCGAGGAGATCTACTGCGACGCCTATGGCCGCGTGAAAGTGCAATTGCTGTGGGATCGCGAAGGTCAGCTCAATGAGCAATCCAGTTGCTGGCTGCGAGTCGCCACAGGCTGGGCTCATGACCAATACGGCAGCGTGCAGATTCCCCGCGTCGGCATGGAAGTGCTGGTCGGATTCACTGAAGGTGATCCCGACAAACCGTTTATCCAGAGTTGCCTGCCCAATGCCGTGACGCCGGTGCCACTCGACTTGCCCGCCGAACAGACGCGCAGCATCTGGCGCAGTCAGAGCAGCCCCGGAGGTGGCGGTTACAACGAGCTACGGATCGAGGACAGAAAAGGCGCCGAAGAAATCGCCATCCGTGCTCAGCGTGACTTTGTTCAACTGGTGCTCAATGACCAACGGGTTCAGGTCGACAATCAGCGCTCGGTGGTGGTCGGCGGCATTTGCAGCCATGACCTGCGCAGCGACGAACACCATCTGACCCACGGCAATCGCCTGACCGAACTCAAGCAGGACGATCACCTGTGGGTGCAAGGCGACCGGCACATTCGCGTCACCAGTCAGCGGCTCAGTGCGAGCCAGCAAATCCACTTCGGCGCCGGCCAGCAAGTGGTCATCGATGGCGGTGCCCACGTGACGATCAAGGCCGGTGGCCATTGGTTGACGCTGGGGCCGGAGGGCATTTGCAGCAGCGTGCCGATCGTTCAGGGCGGCGCGCCTGCGGTCGGGCTGTCAGCGGCGCCATTGATGCCGGGAGCGTTGCCGATCTTGAGTGCAGCGGTCGATCCGCCCCAGCAGCGCCGAACAATGGTCGCGGCGCGCAATTCACGTTGCCTGATGTGCGAGGCAGCCGAGGCATGAATCTTTCGACCTCACTGCCCACTGACTTGCCGTGGAATGAGCAACAGGCTTTTGTATTGCTGGACGGCGCAACCCAAATCAATTTGCCGGAGCGCTTGCAACAGCACTGTCCCGGCTTCAGCAGCATCGCATTGTTCGACTGCCCGCCCTTCACTGAACTGCGGGATATCTCGCCACTGCTGGTGACAATCGAACACCCTGAGTCGGCGGTGTTTCAGTTCTACATGGCGCATGCGCACGAAGAATGGGGAGTGTTGCTGTTCAGCTCGGAGCACGCACATGGCGTCGCTCAACACCTGCGAAAACTGCTGACGGTGGAAATGCCGGAAGGTCTGCCGGTGATGCTGCGACTGGCCGACGCCGCCGTTGCGCGGGCGCTGTTTGGCAGCGGTGATCCACGGTTATTTGGTCCGCTTTGCTCGGTAGTCACCCCCGATTGCGTTGGCGCGAGCTGGCATCGTCACCAGTCTCGGCAATCCGACAGCCCTGACCTGCCAATCCCCTATCGCCTGACGCCGGAACAGAACTCGGCACTGGATCGAGTTGATCAACGGCGTGCGCTGCTCGATCTCGATGTCCATTTACTCAGCTACTTCCCGCAACAGCAACGCGGCGCAACCCTGGCCTTGCGCTGGCCAGCGCTTGAACAGCTTTTTACGCAGGCGCAAGCCCTGGGCTTGAGCAGCCAATCCGAGTTGCTCTATTACGCCAATGTTCTGGCCTCGCTGGACGGTTCCCCGCTCGACCAGCACCCGCACATCCATCGATTACTGCATTCGCCATCGCTGCAATCACCCGGCGAGCGCGTTGCGCTGGCCGCTACCCTTGCCCACGACTGGGCCAGCCAACGGGGCCGCCCATGAACTCGCCTGCCAACCTTGCCGCCGCTGCGGCCCCGAAAACCCCCATCGGCTCACCCGGCGCCTGCCCCTTGCGTCAAACCCATGTGCAACTGCTGCCCTTGCGTTACGGGCTGGTGGAAAACCCCCTCGACCCAAGTGCCTCGCTGCAACTGCCCTACTCCCTGAAAACGCGACCGCTGGGCATTCGCATGCTGCGCGATGGCTGGCTGTATGTGATCGACAGCGTCACCGGTCATTTGCATGAATACCGGATTCGCAATGGTCTGGTCAGCGCCTTGTTGCACAAGGGCGCCAAGGTAGCCGGCGATCAACGCACGCCCATCGAGGAGTCTCCGGCGCTGGTGTTTTCCCGGCGCAGTCAGTTGCACGTGTGCTTCGCCGAGGTTCAATGGAGCGCCGGCAAATGCGCGCAAGTGACTGACAGCCGCGAAGAGCGCGAACACTTCATGCAGGCCGTAGACCTTGGTCCGGTGAACTGCGAAACCGGTGGCGAACATCTGCTGACGGTGGAACAGGCCGGGCAGTGGCTGGCGGAGATTGCGACGGTGCCGGCGCAACAGACGCAGCTGGAGAAAGACCGCGCCAGCCTGGAGCAGGACTCGCCGCCAGACGCCGTCCTGATGCCCACGGTGCACGTCAGCAACGCCCCCGAGCACGAGCGCGAACCGTATCTGTGGGAACAACCCCGGCGCTTTCGCGATGCGCATATTGGCGAGTTCCTCGGTTCAGTGCGCCCGGCTTATCAGAACGACACGTTGTTCCTTGTGGTGCTGGACGACCTCGGCGTACTGCGTGATCTGGCTGACTATCAAGACACGGTGGTCGGCTGGATTGATCACTGGAGCAATAACGGGCACAACGAACGGGATTATTTGCTGGCCTGTTATATCGAATCCTTGAGTCAGCTCAGTCCGGCTGACGTCGGCAACCTCGACAAGGTCAGCGACGACCCGGCAGTCAAAGCCCTGCTTGGCGATCTGCAACAGTTGCCTGAACCGACCCGGGAAGACACGCGCAAAGCTTTGCTCGACTACCTGAACAAGGGCGGCAAGGTCGAGCTGGACGAGGTGCCCCTCCCGCCTGCGCTGGTGCAATTACGCAACGAAGCCCAAGCCGAAGCACGGAAGATGCTCAGGTATCAGGGTGGCGCTCCAGACATCATGGCCCATAGCCGCGCCATAGAATACGCGGACCGCAGTTACTACACCCGCGAGCACTTTTCGATGGCTCCCGATGACTTCGTCGAGCGCCACTTGAAGACGCTGGTCAAGCTCGGCAAGGAGCAAAACAAGCGCATCGAGGACGTGATCGAGGGCTCCAGTTTCACCGGTAAACGCGGGATCAACGACTTCATTGATCGACCCGCCATGGACGACATGCTGTTCCAGCATCGCGCCGATATCGGACGCTGGAATCGCTTGCTCGATCGCATTACCGAAGACCGTACAGATTTGGTCTGTGCCGGGCGTTTCCATCGCTCGGCCTGGTACTACGATGCGCATAAACCACAGCAATTGGCCGAGGTTTTCGCCGCCGAATACGCCTGCATCAAAGACATCTGCCGCAGCGATCACGCCAGTGAAAAGATGCTGGCTTTTCTGGAAGAACACCCGGAGCTGACACGCCCTGCGTTTTACACCTTGCCGCTGCGGGTCAGGCCTGAGCTGCTGGCGCAATACAGCCTGCTGTCCAATGCGGGAACCAGCCTGTACAGCAAGCTGCCGCACTGGCTGGAAACCCTGCGAAAAGCCGAACAACCGCACCTGCCTGCCCTCGATTCATTTCCCGAATACACCAGCGCCCTCGCCGACGCGGTGCAGCACAGCTACAGCCCGGCGCTGAATCTGGGCCTGAGCCGCGCACTGGCAGGTTTCGATCTGGAGGGAGGAAAAGTCCCCGACCTCGACGAACTGTTTCGCCATCTGCCCAAAGCACTGCCGGCCCGGATTCTCGATGCGGCGCGAAGCACAGGCGTGACCTTCACCGTCGCCACCCCGGCGGAACACGCGGCGCTGCAAACCGACATCAAGGACGTGCTCCGGGAACGGGCGGACCTCAAAAGCCTGACCAAGGAACGCAATCGGCTGACCCACAACAAAAACCTCGCGGGGCACAAGACACCACAAGCGATGGAGTTGCAGACCGAGATCGTGCGGGTACGGGCGCAATTGACACAGCTCGAAGGTCGACTGGCGGGAGCGATGAGCCCGATTGCAGAACTGCCGGATGCCTCTGTTCGCACTTACGGTGCAACGCCGTCCCGGGCGGGAGTGACGGTAGTGTTTGCCCCGGCGCAGCAGCAGGAAGTGCGGAGTTTGCTGAAGAATATTC
The DNA here is from genome assembly GCF_052567255.1 of Pseudomonas sp. McL0111. Lineage (NCBI taxonomy): Bacteria > Pseudomonadati > Pseudomonadota > Gammaproteobacteria > Pseudomonadales > Pseudomonadaceae > Pseudomonas > Pseudomonas sp. McL0111. Next base: position 5,111,978 of record NZ_CP199585.1, read on the forward strand.
GGTTGGGGATACAGAGTGTGCCGAGGGCGGATTTGATTAAGAGTGAGGGGATTGGGTTGTTGGTGTTTTTGGCTCAGGCGGTGAATTTGGTGGTGGTTTATCGGGAGATGTTGAAGCAAACCGGGAACGAACGAGTTTGGAAGCCATTTGCTAACGCAGTAGCAACCACAGGTGCCGCAGGATTTTCCGCTGCACAGAACCTAGCAGACACTGCGCTGAAGGCACATAGCGATAAGTTGGTCGCGGCAGGTCAATATCACGCTTTGGAGAGTGTGCATGTCCAGATGGGGAAGATGCATGTTGGATTGGGTTTCGCTACGTACTTGTTCGGTTTTGTATCTTCCCTGGCCAGCCTAAATGCCCACCAGCAAAATTGGCAGCAAGCAATGCGAAGTGGCAACCGCGCAGCCCAGAGCAGTGCTGCTCTTGCCACAGTAGGAGCAGCCGGCATGACGAGCATCAATGCCTATGGTTTTGGTCAAACCTTACATTCGGGTTACATGGTTCTGATTGCTAAAGACGCTGCCGCAAGAACAGCCGCATGGACCGCAGCCGGTACTCGCCTGTCAACCGTGTTTTTCCGAGCAAACCTGGCTGGTGCATTGTTCACAGTATTAGAACTAAGCGGTACCTGGCTGCACAACCGCTATAACATCAGCGCTCACGACAAATGGCTCAAAACCACACCTTGGAGTCTGGACGGCGATGAACGCGGTAACTACACCCTGGACGAATACCAGAGTTACCTCGGCGAATTAATCCATGCCCCTTTTGCAACATTGGGTCTGAACGAACATGACACTTCGCTGAAGAAGCTTTTTTTGCGGGCGAAACCCAGCGATATTCACCTCGAGTTGCCGGGGGTGAAACTGAGCGACTTCCAGCCGCCACTCAGCGGCAAACCATCCCTGCGCCTGGGCATCGGTGCCCATCGGCTGTTCCGCCCACTCGAAAGCCGCGGCACCGCGCGTGAACGCAAGGATGTGATCAGTAATGAGGTGTCGGACAGCTTGCAGATCGTGCAAGCAAACCCACTGATTCTATGCCTGCAATACCCGCTAAATCGTGAGGCTCCGACGTCGCCCGTGATCGATACAATGGAGTTGGGGGTTTGCGTGCAACGGTTGAACGCCAAAGGCGAGTGGATCTCTCGTACCCACATCATTCACTTGAATCCCCGAGGCGAAGGCCGTTTCCCTTCGCTGCCCCCCAAATCCGTCACCGAGCATCCGCCCCTGTTGCTGGTTGAAACCCATTTACTGGAGCTGGTCGACCATGTCCAAAAGCCTTGATGACACCGTCCAAACACCACGCGTGGAACAATCCCGTAAAGCCGGAGATATCGAGCCCTTTCCAAGCGGGAAGATCACTTATCTCGCGCCGCTGCCGCTTCCTACCCCATTGCTGCCTCACGGTCCTCATATCGGAGAGTTGAATGATGTACACATGGACTTTGGCTTGGGGTCACCCGGAGTCTTCATGTGGCAAGTGACACTAGGCGGACCATTCACCGGGGCATTTATGATTGCCTTCCTATTTCCGTTGGTGGGCGGATTTCTTGGGCTCGTGCTTGGATATGGCTGGGAGGAAGCTTGGAGTTCTGTAGAGGGAATTTTCCTGGTGTCATATGACACAGCGTTAATAACCGGTTTCTGCTCCCTATTCGTTGGCCTCTGCGTCTGGCTCCACAACCACAACAAACGCGCCGAAATCATCCCCACCCGCTTCAACCGCCAGCGCCGCGAAGTCTGTTTCATGCCCGAAGACGCCACCGAACCGGTCTTCGCCCCTTGGGAATCGCTTTCAGCCTGGGTCATCGAAGCCCAAAGCGCGACCCAGCATGGCATCCGCCGCCAATACGGCATGGGCATCGGTTTCCAGCACGGCGAAACCCTCACCAGCGTCGAATTCCCCTGCGCCGGCCTGCCCATCGCCATCAGCTATTGGGAAGCCATTCGCGGTTACATGGAATACGAAGTCAACGACCTCAAATCCATCCAGTATCAGCAAGACCTGCAAGGCCCCGACGACCCGCCCCACGAAGGCCTGCACACCTTCCACAACGCCCGCGCGCGCATGCATCAGCAAATTCGCGATGGCGAGCGAGGCCGGGTGTCGGGATTTTTCTGGTACCTGTACCACGTCATGACCTTCTGGACCGTGCCCAACCACTTGGTCGAATGGGAAATCCGCCGTATCAACGCCAGAGGCCAACACATACTGCCCGAGGTAATGCGCCAGTGGTCAGAGCCGCTGCCGAAGGACCAATGGGCTAAACCGAGCGAAGAATTGCTGCGCATGGGCGAACAGGTAAGAAAGCTACACAAACGCCGGCCTCACCGGGCGATCACCGAGATTTTTGCCGAGGTGCAGCGGTTGAACGCCAGCAACAAAGATCGCGCATGAAATTGAGCGCCTCGAGACGAAGTCTGTTCCCTTCGCTGCCCCTCAAATCCGTCACCGAGCATCCGCCCCTGTTGCTGGTTGAAACCCGTTTACTGGAGCTGGTCGACCATGTCCAAAAACCGTGATGACACCGTCCAAACACCACACCTTGATCAATCCCGTAAGGCAGGAGATATCGAGCCCTTTCCAAGCGGGAAGATCACCTATCTCGCGCCATTGCCGCTTCCTACTCCATTGCCACCTCACGGCCCTCATATTGGGGAGTTGAATGACGTGTACATGGACTTCGGGTTGGGATCGCCTCAGGTGTTCTCCTGGCAAGTCATTTTGGGCTTACCCTTTAGTGGCGCGTTTATGATTGCTTTCCTATTCCCGCTATTTACTGGGTTTCTTGGGATTGTTTTCGGTTACGACAAGGAAGCTATCTGGGACTCAATGAAGGGTATATTCCACGAAGGTTATGGGTATGCGCTGGTAACCGGCTTCATCACCCTACTCATCGGCCTCTGCGTCTGGCTCAACGTCCACAACAAACGCGCCGAAATCATCCCCACCCGCTTCAACCGCCAGCGCCGCGAAGTCTGTTTCATGCCCGAAGACGCCACCGAACCGGTCTTCGCCCCTTGGGAATCGCTTTCAGCCTGGGTCATCGAAGCCCAAAGCGCGACCCAGCACGGCATTCGCCGCCAATACGGCATGGGCATCGGTTTCCAGCACGGCGAAACCCTCACCAGCGTCGAATTCCCCTGCTCCGGCCTGCCCATCGCCATCAGCCATTGGGAAGCCATCCGCGGTTACATGGAATACGAAGTCAACGACCTCAAATCCATCCAGTATCAGCAAGACCTGCAAGGCCCCGACGACCCGCCTCACGAAGGCGTTCACACCTTCCACAACGCCCGCGCGCGCATGCATCAGCAAATTCGTGATGGCGAGCGAGGCCGGGTGTCGGGGTTTTTCTGGTACCTGTACCACGTCATGACCTTCTGGACCGTGCCCAACCACTTGGTCGAATGGGAAATCCGCCGCATCAACGCCAGAGGCCAACACATACTGCCCGAGGTGATGCGCCGATGGTCAGAGCCGCTGCCAAAGGAACAGTGGGTCAAACCGAGCGAAGAACTGCTGCGCATGAGCGAACAGGTCAGAAAGCTGCACAAACGCCTGCCCCACCGGGCAATCACCGAGATTTTTGCCGAAGTTCGGCGCATGAAAGTTAGCGGATGAGACGACTTTCTGTGGTGAGGGCGCTTGCCACTCTCACCACAGAAGCTCACTTCGACCACAGTCAGCGTTTTTGCCAGTAAACTCTCCGCACTTTCGCCGCCATCCATTTCCTGCGGCCATCACCTCTTTTTGTTGCGGAGTCCACCTTGCGTCTGTTTCACACCTCCGACTGGCACCTTGGGCAAAACCTGCATGGCCAGGAGCGCGATTTCGAGCACGCCTGTTTTCTCGAATGGCTGCTGCGTCAACTGCAACTGGCGCAGCCTGATGTGCTGCTGATCGCCGGGGACATATTCGACACGGTCAACCCGCCGGTCAAAGCCCAGGAACGCCTCTACGATTTCATCGTCAGCGCCCACGAACAGCAACCGTTGCTGACCATTGTGATGATCGCCGGCAACCATGATTCCGGCTCGCGCATTGAACTGCCCGCGCCGTTGATGCGCCGGTTGCGCACCCATGCGCTGGGTCGGGTGTTGTGGCTGGACGATGGCCAGCTCGACGCCGAGCGTCTGTTGCTGCCACTGCCGGATGCCTCCGGCGAAATCGCCGCGTGGTGCCTGGCGCTGCCGTTCTTGCGCCCTGCCGAAGTGACTGGCGCGCACTTGGGCGATAACTATTTGCGCGGTATCGGTCAGGTTCATGAATGGCTGATCGAAGCGGCCAATGCCAAACGCAAACCCGGTCAGGCGCTGGTCGCCATCAGCCACGCGCACATGGCCGGTGGTTCGGTTTCGGAAGACTCCGAGCGCAGTCTGATCATTGGCAACGCCGAGGCGCTGCCGGCCAGTCTGTTCGGGCCGAGCATCAGCTACGTCGCCCTCGGCCACTTGCACAAGCCGCAGAAGGTCAACGGTGAAGAGCGGATTCGCTACAGCGGTTCGCCGATTCCATTGTCGTTCTCGGAAATCGGCTATCAGCATCAGATTCTCGACATCACCCTGGACGGCGAAACCCTGGTCAGCGTAGAGCCGAAACTGATTCCGCGTTCGGTCAATCTGCAACGCATCGGCCCGGCGCCGCTGGCGGAAATCCTCGTGCAACTGGCGGACCTGCCAAACATCGACCTGCTCGCCGAAACCCAGCGCCAACCGTGGCTGGAAGTCCGTGTGCGCCTCGACGAGCCGCAGCCGGATCTGCGCCATCAAGTCGAAAGCGCCCTGCAAGGCAAAGCCGTGCGTCTGGTACGGATCGCCGCCGAATATGCCGGCAACGGTGGCCGCGACGGCGCCGACGATGGCAGCACGCTGATCGAACTCGATCAACTGACGCCGCAGGAGCTGTTCAGCCGCGCCTGGCTCGACAACTACGGCAATGAGGTCGATGAACAGACGCTCAAGGACTTCGCCGAGTTGCTGCAAGACGTGCAAATGGAGGCGGAGCAGCCATGAAGATTCTTGCGATTCGCCTGAAAAACCTCGCCTCGCTGGCGGGCCCGTTCGAAATCGATTTCACCGCTGAACCGCTGGCCAGCGCCGGTCTGTTCGCGATTACCGGGCCGACCGGCGCCGGCAAAAGTACCCTGCTCGATGCTTTGTGCCTGGCATTGTTCGGCGCCGTGCCGCGTCTGAACAACACCGGTCGCGATGCGAAAGTACCGGACGCCGACGGCGAAATCGCCACTGGCGACCCGCGCACCTTGCTCCGTCGCGGTACTGGCGAAGGTTATGCCGAAGTGGATTTTGTCGGCGTCGATGGCCGTCGTTATCGTGCGCGCTGGGAGGCCAATCGCGCCCGTGAGAAGGCTGGCGGCAAGTTGCAGGCCAGCCGTCAGAGCTTGCGCGATATCGATCAGGATCAACTGCTCGCCAGCCAGAAAGGCGAGTACAAAACCCAACTCGAAGCCGCGCTGGGCCTGAACTTCGAACAGTTCACCCGCGCCGTGTTGCTGGCCCAGAGTGAGTTCAGTGCCTTCCTCAAAGCGGACGACAACGACCGCAGCGAGTTGTTGGAAAAGCTCACCGACACCGCGCTCTACACTCGCCTCGGTCGTCGCGCTTTCGACAAGACCAAAGAGGCCCGCGAGGCGCATAAGCTGTTGCAGGATCAAGCGACCGGCGTCACGCCGCTGACGCCGGAAGCCCGCGCTGAGCTGGATGAACGCTTCAACACCGCACAACAGCAACTGAAGCTGCAACAGTCGCAGCTCAAACAGCTTGAGCAGCAGCACACTTGGCTCAAGGATTTACGTCAGTTACAGGACGCGCAACACGCCGCCGCCGAACAACTGCAAAGTGCCCAACAACACTGGGAAACGCTGAGCGCTGATCGGCTGAAACTGACGCGTCTGGAACAACTGGCCCCGCAACGCCACCAGTTCGCCCGCAAAACCGAACTCGACGCGCAACTGAGTCCTTTGGCCGCGCAGATTGCCGCGCACACCCAACAGCATGTCGAACTGGGCGAACGTCAAACATTGCTGGAACAGAATCTCGGCGCAGCGCAACTGGCCCTGAGCGAAGCGCAACAGCGCCAGAGTGACAGTGCTCCGCTACTGCGTCAGGCCTTCGAAGAACAAAGCACCCTCGCCCGTCTGGCCAAGGATGTCGCGCTCAGCGTCGAAGCCAAACAGGCAGCGCAACAGGCCTGCACTCAGGGCCAGAGCTCGATACAGACCTTGCTCGACAAGCAAAGTCAGGTCGCTGAACGCTTGCAGCAGATTGCCGCCGGGCTTGAGCAAAGTGCCCATCTGGCACCGTTGAGCGATGCGTGGAATGCCTATCGCGATCGCCTGCAACAGCTGATGCTGGTGAGTGGTCGGTTTAACAAGGGCCAAGAAGAACTGGCCAGTCTTGAACAGAATGCCAGCCGCTGCGCCGAAGAGCTGGCCACGCACAAACAGCAACTGGACGTGTTGTTCAAAGAGGCCGGTGCCGAGCCGGATGCCGTCGCCGAACAGATCGGCATACTCGGCAATCTGTTGCAGGACAACCGCAAACAACTGCGCGCCATCGAAGATCTGACGCGCCTGTGGGCCAGTCAGGAGGAAATGGACAAACTCGGCGCCGAGCTGCAACAACGTCAGCTCAGCGCGCAACAGGAACGTGATCGCCTGACTCAGGACGGGGTCAAGACCAAAGCCGAACTGACCGTCGCCGAGCAAACCCTGAGCGTCACCCGTGACTTGCTGGAGCGTCAGCGACTGGCGCGCAGTGCCAGCGTCGAAGAGCTGCGTGCGCAGTTGCAGGACGATCAGCCGTGCCCGGTCTGCGGCAGCAACGAGCATCCGTATCACCAGCCCGAAGCGCTGCTGCAAAGCCTCGGTCGCCACGATGAGAGCGAACAGGCCAACGCGCAGCAAGTGGTCGATCAGCTCAAGGAAAAGCTCACCGAGTTGCGCGCCGAAGTGGTTGGGGTCATCTCGCAACAGAAAGAATTGCTGCAACAGCAGGAGCAGTCTGCCGCCCGGCAACAGGCATTGACCTCCAGCCTCGAAGCCCATCCGCAGGCGGCTCAGTTGCTCAATCAGGACGCCGACAAACGCAGCGCCTGGCTGACGCGGCAGAACGATCAGCTGAATCAGAGCATCGCGCAGGACGAACAGCGCCAAAGCGCCCTGCTCACGCTGCAACAGGATGCGGCGCGCCTGACTCAGCAACTGCGTCACGCCGAAACCGCCCACCAGCAAGCGGCGCAACACCTGAGCAATCAGCAACGCGAACTGGGCAGCGACCGTCAGCGGCTCGACGAAGAGCTGACTGCGTTCGGTAATCTGCTGCCCGCCGACACCCTTGAAGCGTTGCGGGTTGAACCAGCGGCAACCTTTATGCAACTCGACCGGCAGATCGCCGAGCGCCTGACCCAAGTCGATCAGCAGAAAGAAGAACTCAGCGAGCAGCAACAACGCCAGCAGACGCTGGAGATGGAACAGGATCGTCAGCAGACCCGCGTGCAGCAAGCGCAAAACGCTGAACAGCAGTTCGACGCATTGGCCGCGCAACAACAGGCCTGCCAGGAAAAACTCGCGCAATTGCTCGGCGAGCACAGCAACGCCGAGCACTGGCAAACCCGGCTTGAACAAGCGGTGGAACAGGCGCGCAACGCCCAGACATCGACGGCCCAAGAACTGCAAAGCGTGCGCACGCAACTGGTGCAGATCGCCGCCGAACTCAAGGCGCAGCAAGATCGCTTACAGACCATCGAAGCCGAAGACCGCGAACTGGCCGGCAAAATCGCCGACTGGCGTGCGCGTCATCCTGAGCTGGATGACGGTGGCCTCGAAGACTTGCTGCGAATCGACGACGCGCAAGTCAGCGAATTGCGTCAGCGCTTGCAGCACAACGAAAAAGCCATCGAACAGGCCAAAGTGCTGGTGCAGGAACGTGATCTGCGTCTGCTCGATCATCAGGCGCAGCACAACGGCAACCTCGATGCCGAACAACTGGCAAGCGCCCTCGCCGACCTGCAAAACCAGTTCACCGTCAGCGAGCAGCAATGCGCCGAATTGCGCGCCGAGCAAGCCGAGGACCAACGTCGGCAGAACGCCAATCAGGCGCTGGCGCAGCAGATTGCCGACGCCTACACCGAGTATCAACGCTGGGCTCGTCTCAACGCGCTGATCGGCTCGGCCACTGGCGACACCTTCCGCAAGATCGCCCAGGCGTACAACCTCGATTTGCTGGTGCATCACGCCAACGTGCAGTTGCGCCAACTGGTCAAACGCTATCGCCTGAAACGTGGCGGCAGCATGCTTGGATTGCTGGTGATGGACACCGAAATGGGCGACGAACTACGCTCGGTGCATTCGCTGTCCGGTGGCGAGACGTTCCTGGTGTCGCTGGCATTGGCCCTGGGTCTGGCGTCGATGGCGTCGAGCACGCTGAAGATCGAATCGCTGTTCATCGACGAAGGTTTCGGCAGCCTTGATCCGGAATCACTGCAACTGGCGATGGACGCCCTCGACGGCTTGCAGGCGCAGGGCCGCAAGGTCGCGGTGATCTCGCACGTACAGGAAATGCACGAGCGGATTCCGGTGCAGATTCAGGTGCAGCGCCAGGGCAATGGTTTGAGCACACTGGAGGTGAAATGAACACGCTGTACTCTTTCCGCCGCTGCCCTTACGCGATGCGCGCACGGATGGCGCTGCGCTATTCGGGCGTGGCGGTGAACATTGTCGAGGTCAGCCTGAAGGCGAAACCGGCCGAGATGCTGGCGCTGTCGCCGAAAGGTACGGTGCCGGTGCTAGATGCCGGTGGTCAGGTGCTGGAAGAGAGTCTGGAGATCATGCGCTGGGCGCTGGCGCAGAATGATCCGGATAATTGGTTGCTCGACGGTGATTCGCGGATTGCCGAATTGATCCAGGCCAATGATCAGGTGTTCAAGGTGCACTTGAATCGCTACAAGTACGCTGAACGCTATCCGGAGCAGCCGATGGAGTTCTATCGAGGTGAGGGTTCGCTGTTTCTGCAGAAGCTGGATGAGTTGCTGAAGGATCGCGATTATTTGCTGACCGAGCATCCGACTCTTGCCGATATCGCGCTGCTGCCATTCGTTAGGCAGTTCGCCCATGTTGATCGCGAGTGGTTTGCGCAGACGCCTTATGTGCGCTTGCAGTCGTGGCTACAGCGCTTCCTCGACTCCGACCTGTTCACCGCCATCATGAAAAAGTAACCAACCCTTCCTGCTTAAACAACACCCGTGGCGAGGGGATTTATCCCCGTTGGGCTGCGAAGCGGCCCCAAACCCTGCAAGCCAGATATTCCCGATGCACCTTAGTGGCAGATTTTACGACTGCTTCGCAGCCGAACGGGGATAAATCCCCTCACCACAGAAGTGTTCACACCTCAGAAAAATCTGCGGATGCTCAAGTAAGGGCTTCGCACATGCCCAGCGCCGAGCAATGTGCGCTTTGCTGAATAAACTCTATCGAGCTGCCAAACGCACACATGCAGGAGCTGCCGAAGGCTGCGATCTTTTGATTTTGAAAGTCAAAAGATAGCAGCCTTCGGCAGCCCCAACAGGGAGTTTCTGAGCGGGAATTTCAGTGTTGGGTTTTGTGATCCAGTGCGGCGTAGAAGTTGGCACTTTGTTGCAGGTATTTCTGGGTGTAGCTCTGGGTGTGGGATTTTTTGCTGCTGACTTCAACGCTGGCGCTGGCTGGCAGAGCAACGGTAGCGGAGATGGCGGAAGCAGCGATAATCGAGAAGAGATTGAAGTTCATGGCGGTAACCCTCGTGTTCGGTTGGCTTGCTTGCCCGGTTGGGCTGTGAAGCAAACTTAACGCTCGAGGGTCGCCTGCTTGAAATGCTTTGTAGCATTAGCTGTTATCAGCGCGATTAATACATAGAGACAGGCCCCGTGAACCGGGGCCTGTGGCTTATTGTCGCACCAGAAACTTGAGGTCGCTCGGGGCGTCCATCGGCAGTTTCTGCACGGTTTTGCCCAGCAGACCGGTCTTGGCATCGCGCTCGACAACGATAATCGCGTTGCTCTTCTGGTTGGCGATCAGCAGGAATTTACCGCTCGGGTCGAGACTGAACTCACGCGGGTGATCACCCTCCACCGAGCGTTTTTGCAGTTCTTTGAGCTGGCCGGTCGCCGGATCAATCGCAAAGACCACCAGTTGATTGGCGGTGCCACGGTTGCTGACGTAGAGGAATTTGCCATCAGCCGAAGCGTGCAACGCCGCACCAGCCTTGTCCGAGGTCGGTTGGCCGGCAGCCAGATCGACCATTTGCGTCTGGGTCAGCACGCCGTCGTTGTAGTCGAACACCGCGACCTGCGCGCTCATCTCCATGGTCAGCCAGGCATGCTTGCCGTCGGCGCTGAACAGCAGATGCCGTGGACCGCTGCCCGGTGGCAAGGCCACGGAAGCGGCTTTCGCCGGGGTCAGTGGCAGATCCGGGTTGGCTTTCGGGTCGAATTTGTAGATGAAAACCTTGTCCGCGCCCAAGTCGTTGGAGAACACGTAATGACCGTCCGGCGAGGAAATCGTCGAATGCACATGGTTCGACGCCTGACGTTCGGCGTTCACGCGGCTCGCCGGGTGAGCGCTCATCTGCACCACGGGCTTGAGTTTGCCGTCGGCACCGACCGGCAATACCGCGAGGGTTCCGCCCGGGTCTTCAACCACCGAGTAGTTGCTGACGAACAGATGGCTGGCGTCGCCGCTGAGGCTCGAATGGGTCGGCTCGTTGCCCAGGCTCTGCACTTGGCTGATCAGGCTCAGGGCATGAGTCTTGGGATCGATGGCGTAACTGCTGACGCGGCCGACCGGGTCTTTTTGGCCCGGGCCGTTTTCGTTGACCACGAACAGTCGGTGCTGATCTTTCGACAGGGTCAGCCACGACGGATTTTCGCTCTTGACCACTTGCAGCGGTTTGGCGTCAATCTGCCCGGTGGCGCTATCGAAGTTCATTCGATAGATGCCCTGGCTGGTATTGGCGGTGTAGGAACCAACGAGCAACTGGAAATTTTCGGCGGACGCACTGGAAATGCCCATCGCGCCCACGCTGCCGGCCATCAGCAACGGCCAGAATTTACGCATTTTCATTCGGTTCTTCCTCGTCGTTGCTGCCGCCGAAGGCTTGCATGACCACCAGACGATGCTCGCCGGAGTCGCCAACGATCAGCCAGCTCTGCAGCTCATTGTCGAAAGTTGCCGCCCTGACTTGTTCCGGGCTGAACTCCCAGTGTTTCGACACGCGACCGTCCATGAGTTCGATGTGCAGACTGTCGTCTTCGTAGAGGGAGGATTCGAAAGCATGCAAGCCGTCGATTTCGACCATGTCGCAGTGTTCGAGGGCGTTGAGAAGGGATTCGGTTTCGGCAGTCATGGCAAACAGTCTTTAAAAGGGGGAAAGGGCCAATGATAGCTCAATGTCGCCACATAACCCCCTGTGGGAGCTAGCCTGCTAGCGATGCGGTTGTGTCAGGCGGCGGTGATGTCGACTGATTGGCCGCTATCGCTAGCAGGCTAGCTCCCACAGGTAATGTGTTGTCAGTTACAACGCGTCGCGGGATTGCTTGCCATCGACCAGCCGTTGAATGCGCAGCGGATTGGCGTTTTTCAGCGGTTCCGGCAGCAGGCTGTCCGGATAGTTCTGGAAGCACACCGGGCGCAGGAAACGATCGATCGCCAAGGTGCCCACCGAGGTGCCGCGCGCATCCGAAGTCGCCGGGTATGGCCCGCCGTGCACCATCGAATCACAGACCTCGACACCGGTCGGATAACCGTTGAGCAGAATCCGCCCGACCTTCTGTTCCAGTAGCGGCGTCAGTTCGGCGAACTGTTCGAAGTCAGCTGGTTCACCAATGATCGTCGCGGTGAGTTGCCCGTGCAGGCCGTTCAACGCGGCACTGAGTTGTGCCTGATCGGCCACTTCAACGATCACCGTGGTCGGGCCGAAGACTTCTTCCTGAAGCACTTCATCGCCGTTGATCAGCAGGCTCGCATCCGCTTTGAACAGTTGCGGCTGCGCCTGATTGCCTTGCTGCGGATTACCCGCCAGATGCTCGATGCCAGCGTGCGCCAGCAATTTCTCCAGACCTTTGCCATAACTGCCCAGCGTGCCGGCATTGAGCATGGTTTGCGCCGGTTGATCGCCGATCAGCCCTGCAACTTGCTGGATAAAAGCGCTGAATTGCGCCGAGCGAATACCAATCACCAAACCCGGATTAGTACAGAACTGCCCGCAGCCTTGCACCACCGATGCGGTGAGATCGCGAGCGACGGTTTCAGCACGGGCCGCCAGTGCCTGAGGCAAGACGATAACCGGGTTGATGCTCGACATCTCGGCGAACACCGGAATCGGCTGCGGCCGAGCGGCAGCCATGTCGCATAGCGCCCGTCCGCCCTTGAGCGAACCGGTGAAGCCGACTGCCTGAATCGCCGGGTGTTTGACCAGCCATTCGCCGACACCACCGCCGTAAATCATGTTGAATGCCCCGGCCGGCATGCCGGTTTTTTCCGCGGCGCGGATGATTGCATCGGCAACCAGCTCTGCCGTGGCCATGTGGCCGCTGTGCGCCTTGAACACCACCGGGCAACCGGCGGCCAGCGCCGAAGCGGTATCGCCGCCCGCCGTGGAAAACGCCAGCGGGAAATTGCTCGCGCCAAACACGGCTACCGGGCCGAGACCGATGCGGTATTGGCGCAGATCCGGACGCGGCAACGGCTGACGATCCGGCAATGCCGAATCAATGCGCGCACCGTAAAAATCACCCCGACGCAGCACTTTGGCGAACAAACGCATCTGCCCGCTGGTGCGCCCGCGCTCGCCCTGAATCCGCCCGGCCGGCAACGCCGTTTCGCGACAGACCACGGCCACAAAATCATCGCCGAGCGCATCCAGTTCATCGGCAATCGCATCGAGAAACTGTGCGCGGCGCTCAGCGCTGAGGCTGCGATACGCCGGGTACGCGGCGGCGGCAGCTTTGGCGGCGGCATCGACTTCTTCAGCAGTGGCCTGAATAAAATCGTGCGGCAATTGCTCGCCCGTGCTGGCGTCAACGCTGTGCAGTTTGACGCTGCCGGCAGCGCTGCGCTGACCGCCGATGTAGTTGTGACCGAGAATCTGAGTCATGGGATCTCCTTAAAGGGTGCCGATGCTGCCCGGTTGGAAAACGGCTTCTGCCGGGGCAATGCCATTGATCAGCGGTGCGCCGAATTCGGCCTGGCTGATTTCAAATACATCGCCCGGTTGGGTGCGGATGCCATCGGCGAACGACAGGGTCGCGGTGCCGAAAAAGTGAATATGTACATCGCCCGGACGCAGGAACTGGCTGTACTTGAAGTGGTGGTATTCGAGGTTCGCCAAGCTGTGGCACATGTTGGCCTCGCCGCTGAGGAACTCGTTCTGCCACAAGACTTCGCCGTCGCGCAGGATGCGGCTACTGCCCGCCAGATGTTGAGGCAATTCACCGACGCGAAGTTCCGGGCCATAACTGCAACTGCGCAGTTTCGAGTGCGCCAGGTACAGATAGTTTTTGCGCTCCATGACGTGATCGGAGAATTCGTTGCCGACCGCGAAGCCGAGGCGATACGGTTTGCCGTCGTGGCCGATGATATAGAGGCCGGCCATTTCCGGTTCTTCGCCAGCGTCTTCAGCAAACGGCGGCAGCGGAAATGGCTCGCCCGGACGCACGACGATGCTGCCATCGCCCTTGTAGAACCACTCCGGTTGCACACCGGCCTGCCCCGCCGCTGGTTTGCCGCCCTCCACGCCCCATTTGAAGATGCGCATGGTGTCGGTCATCGTCGCTTCATCGCCGGCCTGCTGGTGCATCTTGTCGCGGGCCGAGGCGCTGCCGAGATGGGTCAGGCCGGTGCCGCTGACCAGCATGTGCGCCGGGTCCGGGTGATCGAGTGGCGGCAGGATGCGCAGCTGGGTCAGCAGTTCGGTGTAGTCATGACTGATGCCCAGACCGTGGGTCTGCACTTGCTGCACGAGGCTGTTGCCGGACTCGATGGCCGCCAGCGCCAGATCACGCACGCTGCGCGCATCCTGCACTTCGCGCACCAGACCTTGCTCGACCACGCCGACACGGCGCTCGCCGTTGCTTAATTCGAATTGAACCAGATGCATGATTTTCTCCCTTGAGCATAATTTCTAAACAGCGAAGAACCCTGTGGGAGCTGGCTTGCCAGCGATGGCGGCGGCACATTCAGCATTGATGTGTCTGAAAGATTGCTATCGCTGGCAAGCCAGCTCCCACAGGTTCGGCGGTGATTGCTGCATTGGTGTCAGGTGCGGGTCGCGCCGCGGGCGCTTGCGGCGAATTGGTCGGCGGGGAGCACGTGCTTGCGCTCCAGCAACCGATAAACCACGCCAGTCAAAATCAAACCGAACACCATCACCCCTGACAGGAAATACAACCCCGAAGCCAGATTGCCGGTGTATTCCTTCAGCGCCCCAATCACGAACGGCCCGATATAGCCGCCGAGGTTGCCCACCGAATTGATCAACGCGATCCCCGCCGCCGCACTCGCTCCGGCAAAGAAGCGCCCTGGCAATGTCCAGAAAACCGCCGTGCAAGAGAACAGCGCAAACGCCACCAGACACAGCGCCGCCAGTTGCGCCACCGGCATCGACAGCCAGGCGCTGAGGAACAGGCCAATCGCGCCGAGCACGTAAAGCACTGCCAAGTGGCCGTAACGGTCATTCAATCGGTCGGAACTGCGCGGAATGATCAGCAACCCGATGATCCCGAAGACGTACGGCACCGAAGACACAAACCCGGTGACCAGATCGCTACCGCCAAATTGTTTGATCAGGGTCGGCAACCACAGACCGAGGCCGTAAATGCTCAGGGTCACCGGCAGATAAAACAGCGCCAGCAGCAACACGCGTTTGTCTTTCAGCGCATGCAACGGATTGCCGTGACGGGTCTGGCCGTATTCCTGCAAATCCTTTTTCAGCTCGCCGGTCAGCCAGTCCTTCTCGGCCTGATCCATCCATTTCACTTGCTGCGGGCCATCGGGCAACCAGCGCAGCACCGGCCAGGTCAGCAGGATCGCCGGGGTGCCGATGACGATGAACAGCCACTGCCAGCCGTGCAGACCCAGCACGCCGTCCATGCCCAGCAAACCGCCGGACACTGGCCCGGTGATCATCATCGCGATGGGTTGGGAAAGGATGAACAGCCCGAGGATCTTGCCGCGATGGCGCACCGGGAACCATTGGGTGATGTAGTACAGAACGCCGGGAAAGAACCCCGCCTCCGCCGCGCCGAGCAGAAAACGCATCACGTAGAAACTGTGCGGGCCCTGGACGAACGCCATGCCGATGGTGATGGCGCCCCAGGTGATCATGATCCGCGCAAACCAGCGCCGCGCGCCGAAGCGTTCGAGCATCAGGTTGCTGGGGATTTCCAGCAGAAAGTAACCAATGAAAAACAGCCCGGCGCCGAGGCCGTAGGCGGCATCGCCGATCCCGATGTCGGCGCCCATGTGCAGCTTGGCGAAGCCGACGGCGGAGCGATCCACATAGGCGATCAGGTACAGCAGGATCAGGAAGGGAATCAGTTTCAGCGTGATGCGGCGAATAAGCCGCAATTCCTGGTTCATGGGATCGGTCTCCGATTGTTGTTTTTATAGAACCTCGGGGGACGCCTCTCGCGGAAAACCGCCAGGGCCGATCCCTCCGTCGAAAATGACTATATAGTAATACTATTTAAGCAACAACACTTCCAAACCGGCGAATTTGAGCTTATGTTTAGCCACAACTCGAACACTATAGTCATACAATAAGAGAATCGATCATGTCTGATAAGAAACCCACCCTGCGCTCCGCCCAATGGTTTGGCACGGCCGACAAGAACGGCTTCATGTACCGCAGCTGGATGAAGAATCAGGGCATCGCCGACCACCAGTTTCATGGCAAGCCGATCATCGGCATCTGCAACACCTGGTCGGAACTGACCCCATGCAACGCGCATTTCCGCCAGATCGCGGAGCACGTCAAACGCGGGGTGATCGAGGCCGGTGGTTTTCCGGTGGAATTCCCGGTGTTCTCCAACGGCGAATCGAACTTGCGCCCGACCGCCATGTTCACCCGCAACCTGACCAGCATGGATGTCGAGGAAGCGATTCGCGGCA
Source organism: Pseudomonas sp. McL0111 (assembly GCF_052567255.1). Classification (NCBI taxonomy): domain Bacteria; kingdom Pseudomonadati; phylum Pseudomonadota; class Gammaproteobacteria; order Pseudomonadales; family Pseudomonadaceae; genus Pseudomonas; species Pseudomonas sp. McL0111. The sequence continues at coordinate 5,128,149 of NZ_CP199585.1, forward strand.
ACCCGATTGACGGCGTGGTGCTGCTGACCGGTTGCGACAAAACCACTCCGGCACTGTTGATGGGCGCGGCCAGTTGCGACGTGCCGGCCATCGTCGTCACCGGCGGGCCGATGCTTAACGGCAAACACAAAGGCAAAGACATTGGCTCCGGCACGGTGGTCTGGCAGCTCAGCGAACAGGTCAAGGCCGGCACCATCACCATTGACGACTTTCTTGCAGCCGAGGGCGGCATGTCCCGCTCGGCCGGTACCTGCAACACCATGGGCACCGCGTCGACTATGGCCTGCATGGCCGAAGCGCTGGGCACTTCGCTGCCGCACAACGCGGCAATTCCTGCGGTGGATGCGCGGCGTTATGTGCTGGCCCATATGTCCGGCATGCGTGCGGTGGAGATGGTTCGCGAGGACTTGAAACTGTCGAAAATCCTGACCAAGGAAGCCTTCGAAAACGCGATTCGCGTCAACGCCGCCATCGGTGGTTCGACCAACGCGGTAATTCACTTGAAAGCCATCGCCGGTCGGATTGGCGTCGAGCTGGATCTGGACGACTGGACGCGCATCGGTCGCGGCATGCCGACCATCGTCGATCTGCAACCGTCGGGACGTTTCCTGATGGAAGAGTTCTACTACGCCGGTGGCCTGCCCGCGGTGCTGCGCCGTCTCGGCGAGGCCAATCTGATTCCCAACCCGAATGCGTTGACCGTTAACGGCAAAACCCTCGGCGAGAACACCAAGGACGCGCCGATCTACGGCGAAGACGAAGTCATTCGCACCCTCGACAACCCGATCCGCGCCGACGGCGGCATCTGCGTGCTGCGCGGCAATCTGGCGCCACTCGGCGCGGTGCTCAAGCCCTCCGCCGCCACCCCGGAACTGATGCAGCATCGCGGCCGCGCCGTGGTTTTCGAGAACTTCGACATGTACAAGGCGCGGATCAACGATCCGGAACTGGACGTTGATGCGAACTCGATTCTGGTGATGAAGAACTGCGGGCCGAAGGGTTATCCGGGCATGGCCGAAGTCGGCAACATGGGCTTGCCGGCCAAGTTGCTGGCCCAAGGCGTGACCGACATGGTGCGCATTTCTGATGCACGGATGAGCGGCACCGCGTACGGCACAGTTGTGCTGCACGTTGCCCCGGAAGCCGCAGCCGGCGGGCCTTTGGCGGCGGTGAAGGAAGGCGACTGGATCGAACTCGATTGCGCCACCGGGCGTCTGCATCTGGATATTCCGGATGCCGAACTGGCGGCGCGCATGGCTGATCTGCAACCGCCGCAGCAATTGCTGTTGGGGGGGTATCGTCAGCTGTACATCGATCATGTGCTGCAAGCGGATCAGGGTTGCGACTTCGACTTCCTGGTGGGCTGCCGTGGGGCTGAGGTACCTCGCCACTCCCATTAAGGCATTCAGCAGTTCCTACATTGGAATGCATTTCCCTGTAGGAGTGAGCCTGCTCGCGATAGCGGAGTTTCAGTCAACATGGATATCAACTGACAGACCGCTATCGCGAGCAGGCTCACTCCTACATTTGCTTGTGTTGCGCCTCAAGATTGCATCACGCCTGCTATGATGCGCGGCATCTTCATCGCTCAGGATCGCGCCGTTCCCCATGGATTACCGCAAACCGTCCGACCGCAAAAGCATGCACTCGCGCATCGTCCAGGAGCTGGGCATGCAGATCGTTTCCGGGCGTTTTCTGCCTGACGACAAACTGCCCGCCGAAGCCTTGTTGTGCGAGGAGTACGCCGTCAGCCGGCCGGTATTGCGCGAAGCCACGCGGGTGCTGGTGGCCAAGGGTCTGGTGTATTCCAAGCCGCGAGTCGGCACGGTGGTCAAGGCCCGCCGCGAATGGCACATGCTCGATCCGGACGTACTGCACTGGCTGATGCAAAGCAGCCCGCAGAATGAGTTCTTCAATGTCCTGACCAGCGTGCGCAGCATCATCGAACCCGCCGCTGCCGCCCTCGCCGCCCAACATGCAACCGATGCCGACATTGCCTCTATCAGCGAAGCGTATCAGCGCATGGAAGCGGCGCCGACGCCGGAAGCCTTGCTGCAACCGGATCTGGATTTCCATAGCCGCATCGCCGATGCGACACACAATGATCTGCTGGCGAATCTGTGCAACATGCTTTCGGTGGCGATTGCCGAAGCGTTGAAGCATTCGAACCAGCGGCCGAATCTGCATGAACTGGCGTTGCCGCGACACAAGGCGATCCTCACGGCCATCGAGAACCGTGATGCGCTGGGCGCAAGGCATGCGACGCTGGTGCAGCTGGATGACGCGCGCAGTGCGTTGAGTACGGTGCTGGGCACCGAACTCTCCTGAAACACCACCGCACCCTGTGGGAGCTAGCCTGCTAGCGATTGAGGTGTGTCAGGCAACACAAGTGTGATGGATAGACCGCAATCGCTAGCAGGCTAGCTCCCACAGGGGTTTAGCGTGACATTTGCGGGATAAAAAAAGCCGCAACCCCTCAAGGTTGCGGCTTTGTCATTTCAGCTCGGCAGATCAGTGGGCAAACAGCGAGTTGCCCTTCTGCCCCGCCAGTTTCTCAGGCTTGATCAGGAACTTCGCCAGTGCCGGCAACAGCCACAGCGCACCGAACATGTTCCATAGCAGCATGAAGGTCAGCATCAGGCCCATGTCGGCCTGGAACTTGATCGCCGAGAAGATCCAGGTGCACACGCCGATGGCCAGGCACAGACCGGTGAACAGCACCGCTTTACCGGTGGATTTCAGCGTCTGGTAATAGGCTTCCTGCAACGGCAGACCGGCACGCAGGAAACTTTCCAGGCGGCTGTAGATGTAGATGCCGTAGTCGACGCCAATCCCCACACCCAGCGCCACCACCGGCAAGGTCGCAACCTTGACGCCGATGCCCATGAACGCCATCAGCGCGTTGCCGAGTACCGAGGTCAGCACCAGCGGCAGCACGATGCACAGGGTTGCCGCCCACGAACGGAAGGTGATCATGCACATCACCGCCACGCAAATATAGACCAGGATCAGAATGGTCAGCTCGGCCTGTTTGATCACCTCGTTGGTGGCCGCCTCGATCCCGGCGTTACCCGCCGCGAGGATGAATTCCAGACCGTCCTTGTTGTTGTCCTTGGCGAACTCCTGCACCGCATGCACCGCACGATCCAGGGTTTCGGCCTTGTGATCGTTGAGGAACACCAGCACCGGCGCCAGCGAGCAACTGTTGTTGTACAAACCATCGGCGCGGGCGATGGAGTTGTTCAGCACGTCCGGGTTACGCGACAGGGTTTCCCATTTCAGGTTGCCCTCGTTCATGCCCTTGATCATCTGCTTGGACACGGTCACCAGCGAGATCGCCGACTGCACGCCCTCGGTGTTCTGCATCTTCCACATCAGCTCGTCGATTGGCGCCATGGCCTCGTAACGCGAGCAACCTTCGGTCTTGGTCTTGACCATCACCACCAATACGTCGGAGCTGGTGGAGTAGTTGTTGATGATGAAGTTGTTGTCCTTGTTGTAGCGCGAGTCCGGACGCAGTTCCGGCGCGCCCTGGTCGAGGTCGCCGATTTTCAGGTTCTGGCTGTACCAGAGGCCGCCACCGAAGGCGACCAGCGCCAGGGCAATGGAAATCGGCGCCACTTTCGGGCTGGCGAAGTTCGACAGCAGGCGCCAGAACGGGTGCTCGCGGTGTGCATCCTTCTTGCTGCGGGCGATGGCGCGCTTGCTGATACCGACATAGGAAATCGCGACCGGCAGCAGGATCAGGTTGGTGAACACGATCACCGCCACGCCGATGGACGCGCCGATGGCCAGTTCACGGATCACGCCGATGTCGATGATCAGCAGCGTGATGAAGCCCACCGCATCCGCCAGAATCGCGATCATCCCCGGCAGGAACAGTTGCCGGAAAGTCCGTCGCGCCGCAGTCAGGGCGTTATCCGCCTCGCTGGATTGCAGGGCGATACCGTTGATTTTCTGTACGCCGTGGGAAATGCCGATGGCGAAGATCAGGAACGGCACCAGCATCGAATACGGATCGAGCCCGAAGCCGAAAAAGTGCATCAACCCCAGTTGCCAGACCACCGCCACCAGCGTCGTGCTCAACACCGCCACGGTGCTGCGCAGGCAGTTGGTGAACCACAGCAGCAGGATCAGGGTAATCACGAACGCGATGCCGAAGAACAGCACCACCATCACCAGGCCATCGATCAGGTCGCCGACCTTCTTGGCGAAACCGACAATGTGAATCTTGACGTTAGGGTTTTGCGCTTCGAACTTGTCACGGATTTTCTCCTCCAGATCGTGGGAGAACTTCCGGTAGTCCAGCGGCAGCAATTTGCCCTGATCCTGCGGGTCCGGGTAGGACTCCAACAGCGGGATATCGACGATGCTCGACTTGAAGTCGTTGGACACCAGACGCCCGACCTGACCGGACTTGAGCACGTTGTTGCGCAGCATATCGAGGCTGTCCGGCGAGCCGTCGTAGCTCTGCGGAATCACTTCACCGCCGGCGAAACCCTCTTCGGTCACTTCAGTCCAGCGTACGCTCGGGCTCCACAGCGATTTCAGCCCGGAGCGGTCAACGCCGGAGATGTAGAACACCTCGTCGTTGATCTGACGCAGGGTCTCCATGTATTCCTTGGAGAAGATGTCGCCGTCTTTGGCTTCAACCGAAATCCGCACGGTGTTGCCCAGGTTCGCCAGATCGTTGCGGTGCTCCATCATCTTCTCGATGAATGGATGCTTTAGCGGGATCATCTTTTCGAAACTGGTGGAAGGACGGATCAGCGTGGCCTGCCAGAACAGGAAAATACTCACCACCAGACAGATCAGGATCACTGCCGGGCGGTTGTTGAAGATCAGACGTTCGAGAAACGTCGCCTTGTCCTGATGATGATTGCTCAAGGAAGTCATAGCCCCGCCTTCTTATTATTAATCTCGGCGCCGTTTGGCGTGGTGGTGTGGACGCCACCCTGCCCGGTCAGAATCAGATTGCCGTCGCCGGCAGCGGTGACCGACGACAGGGAAATCCGGTCCGGGCGATTGAAGATGCTGAAGGTTTCGCCGTTGTCGCTGCTGCTGATCACCGAACCACCGTTGCCGACGATGACAATCGAACCGTCGTCGAGCAGCGTGGCGCCGGACAGACCGAACTCCAGCGAACCGCGCGCAGCCTTCAGTTCAACCTGCTGCCAGGTGCTGCCGAAATCGGTGGAGCGATAGAGATTGCCGCGCAAGCCATAAGCCAGCAGGGTCTGCGGTTGTGCGGTGCCAATCACACCGAACAGCGAGCCTTCGTACGGACCGTGGAGTTTTTCCCAGGTCTGGCCCCAGTCGGCGGAGCGGAACATGCTGCCCTGCTCACCGACGATGAACAGCCCGGCGTCTTTCACCGCAGCAATCGCGTTGAGGTGGAACTGGTCCTGATTGTCGAGGCGGTCACTGACGTCCTGCCAGTTCTTGCCGCCATCGGTGGTTTCCAGCAATGCCCCGTAAGCGCCCACGGCCAGACCGGTGTTGACGTCCTTGAACCAGACGTCGAGCAGCGGTGCTTCGCGTTTGAGGTCTTCGAATTGTTTGGTCCAGGTCAGGCCGCCGTCGTCGCTGGCGAGGATCTGCGCGTCATGGCCGACCGCCCAGCCGTGCTTGTCGTCGACAAAGTACACCGCCGTCAGTAGTTGCCGGCTCGGCACCTTGGCCTGAGTCCAGGAACCGCCCTGATCGTTGGAATAGAGAATGTGCCCTCGATCCCCGACCGCCACTAGCCGGGTCCCGGCTTTGACGACATCGAGCATCAGACTTTTCGCGGCTTTGGCCGATTCGGTGGCATAGACCACATCGGCAGGCGCTTCGGCAGCCAGAACGGGCGCCGACAACGTGGCAAAGCCCAGCATGGAGAGTGCTGTGGCCAGCAACGCGGTGTTGCGAAACGCCGGCGGGCGGCAACGACTCATAGACCTTCCCCTATTTATTATTGTTAGGCCATTCGGCCTTAGGGCGCCGCAAGGGTGCTCGGGCGATTGACTGGTCAGAAGCATAGTCCTGAAACCCGCAACCCAGAGCCCCTTCGGAAGCTGGCTCATCCTATCGGGCTTTGGAAACGTCTGACAATCGGCGCCACGTTATCTTTTGTTAACCAACTGACGCCTGTATTCCCGTGTGGGAGCGAGCCTGCTCGCGAAGGCGTCGTTTCAATCAACATCTTTATTGGCTGACCCGCCGCTTTCGCGAGCAAGCTCGCTCCCACAGGGGTTGGTGGTGTGCGGGGGATTTGTGGTGGCGGGTGAATGCGTAGCCATTCGCCGGATGGATGACGCAAAACTTGCGTGGGGGACTTGCAGGATCGGTATTATGGTATACCATCAGACGCACAGACACTCTCAATCCCCCTACGGAGCAGCTCATGAGTTTCGAAATTCGCAAGATCGTCAGCTATGTCGAAGAAACCTTCATCGAAGGCGGCAAAGCCTCGGACACCCCGGTGACCATGGTCGGCCTGGCTGTCGTGATGAAAAACCCTTGGGTGGGTAACGGCTTTGTCGAAGACCTCAAACCGCAGATCCGCGCCAACTGCTCCGACCTCGGCGCGATGATGGTCGAGCGTCTGGTGGGCATCATCGGTGGCGCCGAGAAGATCGAGGCTTACGGCAAAGCAGCGGTGGTCGGTGCCGACGGCGAGATCGAACACGCCTCCGCCGTGATCCACACCCTGCGCTTCGGCAACCATTACCGCGAAGCGGTGAAAGCCAAGAGCTACCTGAGTTTCACCAACAAGCGCGGCGGCCCGGGCACTTCGATTCAGATCCCGATGATGCACAAGGACGACGAAGGCCTGCGTTCGCACTACATCACCCTGGAAATGCAGATCGAAGACGCGCCGCGCGCCGACGAAATCGTCGTGGTTCTGGGTTGCGCCGACGGTGGCCGTCTGCACCCGCGCATCGGCAACCGTTACATCGATCTGGAAGAACTGGCCGCCGAAAAGGCCCAGTAATCATTCAGCAGAACGACAATAAAAAGGCATTGCAGGAGCGCTCCATGATTCGGCTCACCGCTGAACTCACCCCGGCTGGCACCAGTTACCTGGCGACCGGCCAAGGCCAGCCCGTGGTTTTGATCCACGGCGTGGGCCTGAACAAAGAAATGTGGGGCGGCCAAATCGTTGGCCTGGCCACCCAGTACCGAGTGATCGCCTACGACATGCTCGGCCATGGCGCCAGTCCGCGACCGGCCAGCGGCACCGACCTGCTCGGTTACGCCGATCAGTTGCTGGAGCTGCTCGACCACCTGCAATTGCCGCTGGCATCGGTGATCGGTTTTTCCATGGGCGGCCTGGTGGCGCGGGCGTTTGCCCTGCACTACCCCGAGCGCCTGAAAAGTCTGGTGGTGCTTAATAGTGTGTTCAATCGCAGCGAAGAGCAGCGCGCCGGGGTTATTGCTCGCACCGCTCAAGCCGCCGAACACGGGCCGGACGCCAATGCCGAGGCTGCGCTGTCGCGCTGGTTCAGCCGTGAATATCAGGCCGCCAACCCGGCGCAGATCGCGGCGCTGCGGCAAACCCTGGCGGACAACGATCCGCAGGGCTACCTGACCACCTACGAACTGTTCGCCACCCAGGACATGTATCGCGCCGACGACCTGGGCAGCATTCAGGCGCCGACGCTGATCGCCACCGGCGAGCTGGACCCGGGTTCGACCCCGGAAATGGCTGAGCAACTGGCCCGGTGCATACCCGGTGCGAAGGTTGCCGTACTGCCTGAGCAACGGCATATGATGCCCGTAGAGTCGCCGCGTCTGGTCAACCAGATGCTGCTGGAATTTCTCGAATTCGCACACTCCCGACAAAACCATATAAAGGGGATCGTTGCATGACACTCGCACGCTTCCAGATGTGCATCGGCGGAGAATGGGTCGATGCCCTCTCCGGCAAGACTTTCGAAAGCCTCAATCCTGCCCTGGCCGAACCTTGGGCCGAATTGCCGGACGCCGATGAGGCCGATGTCGAACGCGCCGTGCAAGCCGCGCAAACGGCCTTCGACAGCCCGGCCTGGCGCGGTTTGACCGCCACCGCACGGGGCAAACTGCTGCGCCGTCTCGGTGATTTGATCGCCGAGAACAAAGAACAACTGGCGCAGCTGGAAAGCCGCGACAACGGCAAACTGATCCGCGAAACCCGGGGTCAGGTTGGTTATCTGCCGGAATTTTTCCACTACACCGCAGGTCTGGCCGACAAGCTCGAAGGCGGCACCTTGCCGCTGGATAAACCCGATCTGTTCGCCTACACCGTGCATGAAGCGATGGGCGTCGTCGCGGCGATCATTCCGTGGAACAGCCCGCTGTACCTGACCGCGATCAAACTTGCTCCGGCCCTCGCCGCCGGCAACACCATCGTGATCAAACCGTCCGAGCACGCCTCGGCAACCATCCTGGAACTGGCGCGTCTGGCGCTCGAAGCCGGAATCCCGCCGGGTGTGGTCAACGTCGTCACCGGTTACGGCCCGAGCACGGGTGCCGCCCTCACCCGCCATCCGCTGATCCGCAAAATCGCCTTCACTGGCGGTGCGGCCACGGCGCGTCATGTGGTGCGTAGCAGCGCCGAGAACTTCGCCAAGCTGTCGCTGGAACTGGGCGGCAAATCACCGAACATCATCTTCGCCGACGCCGACCTCGACAGCGCGATCAACGGCGCCATCGCCGGGATCTACGCGGCGTCCGGGCAAAGCTGTGTGTCTGGCTCACGCTTGCTGGTACAGGACGAAATCTACGACGAATTCGTCAACCGTCTGGTGGAACGCGCCCAGCGCATTCGCATCGGCAACCCGCAGGAAGACAGCAGCGAAATGGGCCCGATGGCCACCGCGCAGCAACTGGCAGTGGTGGAAGGACTGGTCGCCGATGCCATCGCTGAAGGTGCGCGTTTGCGCCTCGGCGGCAAGCGTCCTTCTGGCCTCGGTGACGGCTGGTTCTACGAACCGACGCTGTTCGAGTGCGACCGCAATTCAATGAAGATCATGCAGGAAGAAGTCTTTGGTCCGGTGGCTTCGGTCATCCGCTTCAAAGACGAAGCCGAAGCGCTGGCCATCGCCAACGACTCGCAGTTCGGCCTTGCGGCTGGTATCTGGACCCGCGATCTGGGCCGCGCCCATCGACTGGCCCGCGATGTGCGTTCGGGGATCATCTGGGTCAACACCTACCGCGCCGTCTCGGCGATGGCGCCGATTGGCGGCTTCAAGAACAGTGGCTATGGACGCGAAAGCGGCATCGATTCGGTGCTGGCCTACACCGAACTGAAAACGGTGTGGATCAACCTGTCTCAGGCGCCAATGCCTGATCCGTTTGTGATGCGCTAGGAGTCCTGAGAAATGATCGAACCCGGCATTTACAAAGACGTCATGAGTTCGTTTCCGTCCGGGGTCACGGTGGTCACCACCCTCGACCCGGATGGCGGCATCGTCGGCATCACCGCCAGCGCTTTCAGCGCGTTGTCGATTGATCCGGCGCTGGTGCTGTTCTGCCCCAACTATGCTTCGGATACCTACCCGGTGCTGCGCGACAGCAAGAAATTCGCGATTCACTTGCTCTCCGCCGAGCAGACCGCCGAAGCCTATGCGTTCGCCGGCAAAGGCAAGGACAAGGCGAAAGCCATCGAGTGGCATCTGAGCGAACTCGGTAACCCGATCCTCGCCAAAGCCACGGCAATCATCGAGTGCGAGTTGTGGCGTGAATACGATGGCGGCGATCACGCGATCATCGTTGGGGCGGTGAAGAATTTGATCCTGCCTGCGCAACCGGTGACGCCGATGATTTATCACAAGGGCAAGCTGGGCGCGTTGCCAACGCTGGCCTGATGCCCCCAGGAAAAGCCTATGTGGGAGCTAGCCTGCTAGCGATTGCGGTTTTCCATTCAATAGCAATTTGATTGAACTGACGCCATCGCCAGCAGGCTGTCTCCTACAGGGGATGTGTGGTGTGAGGAGGATTTATGAGTAACGAAAAATACGAAAAAGGCCTGAAGATCCGCACCCAGGTGCTCGGCGAAGCCTACGTCCAGCGTTCCATCGACAACGCCGACGACTTCACTCGCCCGCTACAGGAAATGGTCACCGAATATTGCTGGGGCCATGTCTGGGGACGCGAGGGTCTGTCGCTCAAAGAGCGCAGCATGATCAACCTGGCGATGATCTCGGCCCTCAACCGGCCGCATGAACTCAAGCTGCATGTGCGCGGCGCCTTGCGTAACGGCCTGAGTCGTGAGCAAATACGCGAAATTCTGCTTCAGGTCGGCATTTATTGCGGTGTTCCCGCTGCCGTGGACAGTTTCCGGCTCGCCCGTGAAGCGTTCGCCGAAGCCGATGCCGAGGCCTCCAGTTAACCCCTCGGCTGTTTTGATGCCCGTCTGGCATGGACAGCCATATTAAAGAGCGGACCCCATGAAACGCCTGCCACTCGACGACAGCTTCAAGGTCAATCGCAACCCCATTACCCTGCGCGAAATCGTGCTGGATAAACTGCGAAGCGCCATCATGAACTTCCAGCTCATGCCGGGCGACCGTCTGGTCGAACGCGATCTGTGTGATCGCCTGGGTGTGAGCCGCACGTCGGTGCGCGAAGCCTTGCGCCACCTCGAATCCGAAGGCCTGGTCGAGTTCGCCGACGCCAAGGGCCCACGCGTCGCCATCATCACCCTCGCCGATGCGGTCGATATCTACGAACTGCGCTGCGTGCTCGAAGGCCTGATCGTCCAGTTGTTCACCCTGCGCGCCAAGGCCAAGGACATCAAAGCCCTGGAAAAAGCCCTCGACGACAACCGCAAGGCGCTCAAGGACGGCGAACTGCAACAGGTAATCGACTCGGTACAAGGCTTCTACGACGTACTGCTCGAAGGCTCCGGCAACCATGTGGCGGCCACTCAGTTGCGCCAGTTGCAGGCGCGCATCAGCTACCTGCGCGCGACTTCGGTTTCGCAGGAAAACCGTCGCGGCGCGAGCAATCAGGAAATGGAAAAAATGGTCGCCGCAATCAAGAGCGGCGATCCGCTGTTGGCGCATCAGGCCTGCGTCGATCACGTCCGCGCAGCCGCCGCTGTGGCCCTCGATTACCTCAAGCGCAAACAGGAAGAGACCGGCGCCACGCCTGCGATCACCCTGCCCATCGCTTTGAAAGAACCTCGTATAGGTCACTGATATGTTCAGCCTGAGCTATTGCCCGAAATGCGGTGGTCCTGACCTCAGTCAGCAGATACCGCCGGGCGATACGCACGAGCGCCTGATGTGCCGTGGCTGCGGCTACATCCACTACGTAAACCCGAAGATCATTGCCGGCTGCATCATCGAGCAGGACGGCAAATACCTGCTGTGCCAACGGGCGATCCCGCCACGTCCGGGCACCTGGACGCTTCCGGCCGGTTTCATGGAAAGCGGCGAAACCACCGAACAGGCAGCCCTGCGCGAAGTCTGGGAAGAAAGCGGCGTACGCGCGGAAATCGTCTCGCCATACTCGATCTTCAGCGTGCCGAAGATCAGCGAGGTCTACATCATCTTCCGCGCCCTCGCCGTGGAAATCACCGGCGAGTGCGGCCCGGAAACCCTGGACTACAAATTCTTCGCCCCCGAAGACATCCCGTGGGAGCAAATCTACTACCCGGCAATCCGCCAGATCCTCGAACGCTACATCGAGGAACGGCAGGCCGGGGTGTATGGCATCTACATGGGCAATGACGACAGCGGCAAAATCCACTTCATGCGCTGAACAACGTCTATCCCATGTGGGAGCGAGCTTGCTCGCGAAGGCGTCGTGTCAGTCGATACAGATTTTGAATGATCGACCGCTTTCGCGAGCAAGCTCGCTCCCACAGTGTTTAGTGTTGTGGCTTAAATTGGGGCGATGCCTTCGACGATGATGATTTCCGCTGTGGCCCATTCCTCGCGATAACTTTTCGCCTCCTGATACGCCGCCGAGTGGTAGCACGCCACCGCTTGCTCGTAGCTTTCAAACTCGATCACCACACTGCGCGGCGGCGTACTGCGCCCTTCCATCGCCTCACTGCGCCCGCCCCTCGCCAGAAACTTCGCGCCGAACTCGGCAAACGCCTTGGGCGCACGCTGCGTGTATTGGCTGTAGCGCTCGGCATCAGCAATGTCCACATGAGCAATCCAGTACGCCTTCATAGTGACCTCTCCGCTAATTTTGTATTATGGTATACCAATACTATTTCCAACAAACCCTGAGAGTCCAGCATGGCCTTCAACAGCATCGAAGAAATCATCGAAGATTATCGCCTCGGCAAAATGGTCTTGCTGGTCGATGACGAAGACCGCGAAAACGAAGGCGACCTGCTGCTGGCCGCCGACCGCTGCACAGCCGAAGCGATCAGCTTCATGGCTCGCGAGGCGCGCGGGCTGATCTGCCTGACCCTGACCGACGATCATTGCCAACGCTTGGGCCTGGAGCAAATGGTACCGAGCAATGGCAGCGTGTTCAGCACCGCATTTACCGTATCGATTGAAGCAGCCATCGGCGTCACCACCGGCATCTCCGCCGCCGACCGCGCTTGCACGGTGGCGACTGCCGTGGCGCCGCATGCCCGCGCTGAAGATCTGGTGCAGCCCGGCCACATCTTCCCGCTGCGCGCCAAGGAAGGTGGTGTGCTGACCCGCGCCGGTCATACCGAGGCCGGGTGCGATCTGGCGCGTCTGGCCGGCTTCACCCCGGCTTCGGTGATCGTCGAAGTGATGAACGACGACGGCACCATGGCCCGCCGCCCGGATCTGGAAGTATTTGCGCACAAGCACGGGATCAAGATCGGCACCATCGCCGACCTGATCCACTATCGCCTGAGCACCGAGCACACCATCGAACGCATTGGCGAACGCGAACTGCCAACGGTGCATGGCACCTTCCGTCTGATCACTTTCGAAGACCGCATCGAAGGTGGCGTGCACATGGCGATGGTCATGGGCGACCTGCGCCGTGAAGAACCGACGCTGGTGCGCGTGCATGTGATCGATCCGCTGCGTGATCTGGTCGGCGCCGAGTACAGCGGGCCGACTAACTGGACGCTGTGGGCGGCGTTGCAGCGAGTCGCGGCCGAAGGGCATGGCGTGGTCGTGGTGCTGGCCAATCATGAATCTTCGCAAGCGTTGCTGGAACGTGTGCCGCAACTGACTCAGCCGCCACGGCAGTTCAGTCGCTCGCAATCGCGGATTTATTCGGAAGTCGGGACTGGGGCACAGATTCTGCAAAACCTTGGGGTTGGCAAGCTGCGGCATCTGGGGCCGCCGCTGAAATACGCGGGGCTGACCGGGTACGACCTGGAAGTGGTCGAGAGCATCCCGTTCTCCGAATAACCCAAAGAAATCGGTGCCCCCCCGTGGTGAGGGGATTTATCCCCGTTGGGTCGCAAAGCGGCCCCAAATCCTGCCAACGCGATCCATCAGGCATACCGCATTCATCGGGCACAGGGCTGCTGCGCAGCCCAACGGGGATAAATCCCCTCGCCACAGGTTTTTCATCTAGCAAAAAACGCCTGATGAAGAACGAAAACTCATTTTCAGCAGATAGCCGGTAAGGCAAAGTGCTTGCACAAAGTTTGGAATACCATAATATGATATTCCATAGACCGGACACTCCAACGAACGTCCATCTACTGCTCCCGTCAGGCGGGCAACAACGCAAGCCCGCTCAAAAACACAACAATGAGGGCGTAAAAATGGTGTTGAACAAAGCTGCAACCGCGATCTTTTTTGCGGGACTGCTCAGCGTCACCGGCCAGGCTGCAATGGCTGCCGAAAGCGTGAACTTCGTCAGCTGGGGCGGTAGCACCCAGGACGCGCAGAAACAGGCCTGGGCCGATCCGTTCAGCAAGGCCAGCGGCATCACTGTCGTGCAGGACGGCCCGACCGACTACGGCAAACTCAAAGCCATGGTCGAAAGCGGCAACGTGCAGTGGGACGTGGTCGATGTCGAAGCCGATTTCGCCCTGCGCGCCGCGGCGGAAGGCCTGCTCGAACCCCTCGATTTCAAAGTCATCCAGCGTGACAAGATCGACCCGCGCTTTGTCAGCGACTACGGCGTCGGTTCGTTCTTCTTCTCCTTCGTCCTCGGCTACAACGAAGGCAAGCTCGGTGCCGCCAAGCCGCAAGACTGGAGCGCCCTGTTCGACACCAAGACCTACCCCGGCAAACGCGCCCTCTACAAATGGCCAAGCCCCGGCGTGCTTGAACTGGCGCTGCTGGCCGACGGCGTTCCCGCCGACAAGCTCTACCCGCTGGACCTGGATCGCGCTTTCAAAAAACTCGACACCATCAAGAAAGACATCGTCTGGTGGGGCGGCGGCGCGCAGTCGCAGCAACTGCTGGCGTCCGGTGAAGTGAGCATGGGCCAGTTCTGGAATGGGCGGATTCATGCCCTGCAAGAAGACGGCGCTCCGGTTGGCGTGAGCTGGAAACAGAACCTGGTCATGGCCGACATTCTGGTGATTCCAAAAGGCTCGAAAAACAAGGACGCGGCGATGAAGTTTCTGGCCAACGCCAGCAGTGCCAAAGGCCAGGCCGACTTCTCCAACCTGACCGCTTACGCCCCGGTCAACGTCGACAGCGTGGCGCGCCTGGACTCGGTGCTGGCCCCGAACCTGCCGACTGCCTACGCTAAGGATCAGATCACTCTTGATTTCGCGTACTGGGCCAAAAACGGCCAGGCCATCGCGACACGGTGGAACGAATGGCTGGTCAAATGAAAATGGCGGCCACCGCGTCCCGTCCCTCCACTGCCACCGGGAGCGCCGCGAGCGCTGCCGGTCCGGCCAACGGAAAAAAGGCGATTGCGATGCCGCAAGCTCCATCGCTCAAACAACGCTGGCGCGGCGCCGGTAATCTTGTCCCGGCGCTGCTGTTCCTCGGCCTGTTCTTTCTTGCGCCGTTGATTGGCCTACTGTTGCGTGGGGTGCTGGAACCGACCCCGGGCCTCGGCAACTACGAACAACTGTTCGCCAACTCGGCCTATGCGCGGGTGCTGTTCAACACCTTTTCGGTGGCCGGTCTGGTGACCGTGTTCAGCCTGCTGCTGGGCTTTCCACTGGCCTGGGCGATCACCTTGGTGCCGCGTGGCTGGGGTCGCTGGATTCTCAACATCGTGCTGCTGTCGATGTGGACCAGCCTGCTCGCCCGCACCTATTCGTGGCTGGTTTTGCTGCAAGCCTCGGGCGTGATCAACAAGGCGCTGATGGCCATGGGCATCATCGATCAACCGCTGGAAATGGTGCACAACCTGACCGGCGTGGTGATCGGCATGAGCTACATCATGATCCCGTTCATCGTGTTGCCGTTGCAGGCGACCATGCAGGCCATCGACCCGATGATCCTGCAGGCCGGTTCGATCTGCGGCGCCAGTCCATGGACCAACTTCTGCCGGGTGTTCCTGCCGCTGTGCCGGCCGGGGCTGTTTTCCGGTGGACTGATGGTGTTCGTGATGTCGCTCGGTTACTACGTCACCCCGGCGCTGCTCGGCGGGGCACAGAACATGATGCTGCCGGAGTTCATCATTCAGCAGGTGCAATCGTTCCTCAATTGGGGCCTGGCGAGTGCCGGCGCCGCGTTGCTGATCGCGATAACCCTGGTGTTGTTCTACTTCTACCTGAAGCTTCAGCCGGAATCCCCGGTTGGCGCCAGTAACGCGAGGTAAGCCGCCATGCTCCTGACACCCAATGCCATGAGCCGCCGGATGCGCTTCGGCCTCTATACCACCACCGGGCTGATCGGCTTGTTCCTGCTGTTGCCGATCGTCTTCATCGTGTTGCTGTCGTTCGGTTCATCCCAGTGGCTGGTGTTCCCCCCACCAGGCTGGACGCTGAAATGGTACGGCCAGTTCTTCTCCAACGCCGACTGGATGAACGCCGCGCTGGCCAGCCTCAAGGTTGCAGTGCTGACCACCATCTGCGCCGTGGCTCTCGGTCTGCCAACCGCGTTTGCCCTCGTGCGCGGACGCTTCCCCGGCCGCGAAATGCTCTACGGCCTGTTCACCCTGCCGATGATCGTGCCGCTGGTGATCATTGCCGTGGCGGTCTACGCGCTGTTCCTCAAGCTCGGTTACACCGGGACCATGTTCGCGTTCGTCGTCAGCCATGTGATCGTCGCGCTGCCATTCACCATCATCTCGATCATCAACTCGCTGAAGCTGTTCGATCAGTCGATTGAAGATGCGGCGGTGATCTGCGGCGCCTCGCGCCTGCAAGCGGTGTTCAAGGTGACATTCCCGGCGATTCGTCCGGGCATGGTCGCCGGCGCCCTCTTCGCCTTTCTGGTTTCGTGGGACGAAGTGGTGCTCAGCGTGATGATGGCCAGCCCGACCCTGCAAACCCTTCCCGTGAAAATGTGGACCACCCTGCGTCAGGATTTGACTCCAGTGATCGCCGTCGCATCGACGTTGCTGATCGGCCTGTCGATTCTGGTCATGGTGATCGCCGCCGCCCTGCGCCGGCGCAACGAAATCAGCGCCTGAGCGCCCAGGAGTACGACATGAGTGCCGTGATCAAAGACGCATCCCAGCAGAACGACAAACCCCTGGTCAGCCTGCGCAATCTGAACAAGCACTACGGCGACTTCGCTGCCGTGGACAACATCTCGCTGGACATCAAGGACGGAGAATTCCTGACCTTCCTCGGCTCCAGCGGCTCGGGTAAAAGCACCACGCTGTCGATGCTCGCCGGTTTTGAAACCCCGAGCAGCGGCGAGATTCTGGTCAACGGCCAATCGCTGGTGAATGTACCGCCGCACAAGCGCGACATCGGCATGGTATTCCAGCGTTATTCGCTGTTCCCGCACTTGTCGGTGCGCGACAACATCGCCTTCCCGCTGGCGATCCGCAAACTCGCGGCGGCCGAGCGCGAAAAACGTGTCGATGCGATGCTGAAACTGGTGCAGCTTGAGCAATTCGCCCATCGCCGCCCTTCGCAACTGTCCGGCGGCCAACAGCAGCGCGTGGCCATCGCCCGTGCGCTGGTTTACGAACCACGTATTTTGCTGATGGACGAACCACTGGGCGCACTGGACAAGAAACTGCGTGAAGACTTGCAGGACGAACTGCGCCAACTGCATCGCCGACTTGGCATCACCATCGTTTACGTGACACACGATCAGGAAGAAGCCATGCGCCTGTCGCAGCGCATCGCGATTTTCAGTCACGGCAAGATTGTGGGACTGGGCAGCGGTTATGACCTGTACCAGAATCCGCCGAACGCCTTTGTCGCATCGTTTCTTGGCAACTCGAACTTCCTCAAACTCAAGGCGCAGGGCAATGGCGCGGCGAGTTTTGAAGGGCAATCGTTGTCGATCCGCCTCACGGCGGGTCTGCGCAGCGAGCAGGATGTGCTGCTGATGGTGCGTCCGGAAAAAGCCCTGGCGCTGAGCACGCAACAGGCTGCCGCCGAACCGCTTGCCGCAGGTTGGAACGAAGTGTCGGCGAAGGTCGTGGAAGTGTTGTTCCTGGGCGAGAGCCAGACGTGCAGCGTGGTGACTTCGGGTGGGACTTCGATGACGGTCAAGGCGTTGTCGGCTGCGGGGATGCCGCTCAAGGCGGGTGATCCGGTGCAAGTGCGCTGGGCCACCGCAGATGCTTGCGTCTATACCGAGTGGACCGAAAGCGATCTGAACAAAGCCGCTGGCGCTCACTGAAAATCCAGCAAAGGATTGCATTTCAACTGTGGGAGCTAGCCTGCTAGCGATAGTGATTTACAGGCAAGCGTCAAAGTCGCCTGATACACCGCCATCGCTAGCAGGCTAGCTCCCACAGGTATTGCTGTGGTCAGGTGATAGGGGTGAAACCCTCGATTGCATCCGGCCATGCCGTCAGCACTTCAAACCCGCTCTCCGTCACCGCGACCATATGCTCCCACTGCGCCGACAACGAACCATCCTTGGTCAGCACAGTCCAGCCATCCGGCATGTTCTTCACATGACGCTTGCCGGCATTGAGCATCGGTTCGATGGTAAAAATCATCCCCGCCTTCAGCTTCATGCCTTGGTCGGGAAAGCCGTAATGCAGAATCTGCGGCTCATCGTGATACACCTTGCCGATGCCGTGGCCGCAGTATTCGCGCACGACGCTGAAGCCTTCCTTCTCCGCCAGACTCTGAATCGCAAAACCGATATCGCCCAACGTCGCGCCCGGTCGAACTGCACGAATGCCCGCGCACATGGCGTCATAGGTGGTCTTGATCAAATGCTGCGCCTCAGGTGTCGCTTCCCCCACCACATACATGCGGCTGGTGTCGCCGAACCAGCCATCCTTGATCACCGCGATGTCGAGGTTGACGATGTCGCCATCCTTCAGCGGTTTCGCGTTAGGGATGCCGTGGCACACCGCATCGTTGACCGAGGCGCAAACGGTTTTCGGAAAGCCGTGATAACCGACGTTGGCCGGAATGGCTTTCTGCACATTGACGATGTAGTCGTTGCACAGCCGATCCAGTTCATCGGTGGTCACGCCCGCCTTGACGTGGGGTACCAGCATCGCCAGCACTTCGGCGGCGAGTTTGCCGGCCGCGCGGGATTGGGCGATGTCCGCCGGGGTGTTGATCTTGATCTGGTTTCTCATGCGGTGACTGCTTCCTGAGTCAGTTGTTGCAGATCCAGCCCGCCGTTCTGTTCAGCGCGGATCAGCAAGCGGCAAATGGCGCTGTGGTCGAGGTTCGGATGCAGCTCAGCGAGCATGCCGATGCGCATCCAGTGCTCGGCCTGCGCGTTGATCGAGCGGCTGAGTGCATTGCTGGAGATGCGCAGATTCTCATGCATGTCCTCTGAAATCTTTACGATGCCCACGGCGAATATCCGATATGAAATGTATATGGTTCGTATATTAGCCAAGCCTGACGAAGAAATGCAAATCAGCCCAACGCCGCATCGAAAAACGAAGAGATCAGTCGACTCGATCGCCGCTCGGCCAAGCAATACAGATAAGTCTCGGTGTAGAGCGCCTCGCCTTCGATGCGGATGGTGCGGATGTTCGGGTCGGCGATGAACTCCGCCTCGGACACCACGCCCAACCCCAAACCGCGTACCACTGCTTCTCGCAGCGCCTCGCGACTGCCGATTTCCATAGCGATACGCGGTTTGACCTGCGCGGCGTTCAGCGCCTGTTCTAGCACCAGCCGCGTGGTCGAACCGGGCTCGCGTTGCAGCAAACGCTGCCCTTCCAGCTCCTCCAGCCGCACGCTGCCACGGTTGGCCAACGGATGCTCGTGATGGGCAAACAGAATGATCGCGTGTCGCGCATAACGCACCGCAGACAGCGCCGGGTCATCCTGACGCCCCGCGAGCACCGCGATATCGGTCACGTAGTTTTCCAGATCAGAAAGCACCTGCGCCGAGTTGCCGACCCGGATCGACACATCAATGTTTGGATACTGTTGCAGGTAGCTGTCGACCATTTCGATCACATGAAACGGCCCCACCGCACCGAGCTTGAGCTGACCACTGTCGAGCCGCCCGGAGTCACGCAGCAGGTTATGCGCCTCCAGTTCCAGCAAGGCGATGCGTTGCGCAATCGGCAGCAATTGCCGCCCGACATCCGACAGCTCAATGCGCCGCCCACGCCGGTGGAACAACTCGACATTGTGCTGACGCTCCAGGCTTTGCACCTGGGTGGTAAGGGTCGGCTGACTCAGCCCGCAGGCCCGGGCTCCGGCGCTGAAGCTGCCGTGGCGGGCCACCGCCAGAAACGCACGCAGTTTGGCGCTCGACATCCATAGACTCCATCAATAGTTAACCGCTGTTTCGCATATTGAATTGATTGAATGACTGTCACGTGACAGACCTAGCCTGTGGCAACTCCCAACCACCCCGTGGAATGCCATGAAAACAATTCACAAGTTTGTGCGTGCCGCCAGCCTGACCTTGCTTGCCCTCGGCGCCAGCCATGTCTGGGCCAAAGACAAACTGACCATTGGCCTGATTCCCTCCGAAGACTCCCAGGCGATGATCGAGTCGAGCAAACAAGTGCTGGATGATTTGCAGGAGAAACTCGGCATGCCGGTGGTGCCATTTGTCGCCACCGACTACAACGGCATCATCGAAGCCCTGCGCGCCGGCAAGCTCGACGTCGCCTATCTGGGACCGTTTTCCTATGTACTGGCGACCTCGGTGGCGGACGTCGAAGCATTCTCGGTGGCGGTCACCAAAAAGACCGGTCAGAGCGCTTACAAGAGCGTGATCCTGGCGCGCAAGGACAGCGGCATTCATACCCTGGCCGACCTCAAGGGCCACACCTTTGCCTTCGTCGATCCAAGTTCGGCGTCCGGGCATCTGTTCCCCAAGGCCGGTCTGGAACAGGCCGGTTTTGCCCCGGACACATTGTTCAAACGGGTGATTTTTTCCGGCTCCCACGACGCCAGCATCCTCGCCGTGGCCAACAAAAAGGTCGACGCCGCCGCCGTGGCCGACCGCATTTTTGCCAGCGCCGTGTCCAAAGGTCTGGTGAAGCAGGATGACTTCGAAGTGGTCTGGAGTTCGCGTCCGATTCCCGAATCACCGATGGTCTGGCGCAAGGCACTCGATCCGGAACTGAAGAAAAAAGTCGCCGCCGCGCTGGCGGGGATCAAGGATGTGCCGTGGGGCGATCAGGGCCAGCTCGACGGTTTCCAGCCCACCTCTGACGCGGCTTACAACGTGGTGCGCGAGACCGCCAAGGTGCTCGATCTGGATTTGCGGAGCATGAAATGATCAGCATCCGCCAACTGACCAAACACTACGGCGACAACCCGGTGTTGCGCGGCATTGACCTTGAGGTCGCTGCCGGTGAATTCGTTGTGGTGCTCGGTCAGTCCGGCGCGGGTAAATCGACGCTGCTGCGCTGCATCAATCGTCTGGCCCAAGCCGATAGCGGCACGTTGAACGTGGCCGGCATCGACGCCCTCGCCTGCCGGGACACCAGTGTGCTGCGCCGTGAAGTGGCGATGATCTTCCAGCATCACAACGTCGTGCCACGCCTGAGCGTGCTGAAAAATGTGCTGACCGGGCGCCTCGGTTCAGTGGGCACCCTCGCCTCGATTTTGCAGCTGTTTCGCCGTGACAATGTGGCGCTGGCCATGCAATGTCTGGAGCGCGTCGAACTGGCGCACAAGGCCGGCGAGCGCACCGATTCACTGTCCGGCGGGCAGAAGCAGCGAGTGGGCATTGCCCGCGCACTGGCACAACGACCGCAAGTGATTCTGGCGGACGAACCAATCGCCAGCCTCGACCCGAAAACCGCGCGGCTGGTCTTGCAGTATTTGCGCGATGCCACCCGCGAACTGGGGATCACCGTGCTGTGCAACCTGCATCAGGTTGAATACGCCCGCGAGTTCGGCGACCGCGTGGTCGGTCTGGCCCACGGCAGTCTGGTGTTTGACGGCAAAGCCTCAAGCATGACCGAGGCGGATCTTGGCCGAATCTATCCGGGCCAGTCTGCGGAGCCATCCGCAACCAGCGTGACGCCCACCCTGACCTACCGCGCCGCTTCGAGGGCCTGAGCATGCAATCGCAAAATTATCAGTGGGTCGGCGACCGGCCCCGAGGCACACGCAGCTGGCTGACCAGCGGCGCCATCGTCCTGATCGTGCTGTGGACGCTGAACTGGAGCGCACAAGGCGCGCAACTCAGCCTCGGCGAACTGGCGGCGGGACTGCCGCAGATTGGCGACTTTCTTTCACGCACCTTTCCACCGGATTTGAGCATCCTCCCGCGTCTGCTGGCGCCAGCGGTGGAAACCTTGCAGATCGCCATCTGGGGCACCTTGCTCGGGGTATTGCTGGCGATTCCCTTGTCGTTTCTCGCGGCACGCAATCTGAGCCGCAACCGCTGGGTGTTTCACACCACTCGCCAGGCGTTGAACTTCACCCGCAGCATCAACGAACTGATCCTCGCGCTGATCTTTGTTTCGGCGGTAGGTCTGGGCCCCTTCCCCGGCGTATTGGCGCTGGCGCTGCATGGCCTGGGCATGCTCGGCAAGTTCTTCGCCGAGAGCATCGAAGAGATCGACCAAGGCCCGATTGAAGCCCTTCAGGCGACCGGTGCACGGCCATTGCAAGTGATCGTGTTCGGCGTGCTGCCGCAAGTCATCACTGCGTGGATTGCGGTGATCCTCTACCGCTTCGAAGTCAACCTGCGCTCGGCCACGGTGCTGGGAATGGTTGGCGCCGGCGGCCTCGGTTTCGAACTGGTGAGCAGCCTCAAGCTGTTCAAATATCAGGAAACCGCCACCTGCATTATCGTCATCACCTTCATGGTGATCGTCGCCGACGCGGTGTCCAGTCGCTTGCGGGCCGCGATCCAGAGCGGTTCGGCGCACTAGCTCCAACGCCCGTCAAACGGCTGCGGATTTTGTTATCGCCTCAGCCGATTCAAACCTGCGAATTATCGATTTGAGCGGTTGTCGACGGCGCCTGAGTATGGCGCCACACCGACAACAACAAGAAGGGTCCACCATGACTGCCCGATTCCAGAACCCCGTCGACACCCGTTTCGGCTGGGGCAGCCTGCAAGAACTTGCCAGCCTAACCGAGCAGCAAACCGTGGCGCTCGTCACCTTCCCCGAGGCCCGTGGGCTGGGGTTGGTGGATCGCCTGCAAGCGTTGCTGGGCGAACGTCTGGTTTACATCTTCGAAGACGTCCAGCCCAATCCAGATGTCGCGCATCTGCGCAGCACTTATGAGCATTTCTGGGAGCATGCCGGCACCTGTGACGTGGTGCTTGCG
Organism: Pseudomonas sp. McL0111; assembly: GCF_052567255.1. Lineage (NCBI taxonomy): Bacteria > Pseudomonadati > Pseudomonadota > Gammaproteobacteria > Pseudomonadales > Pseudomonadaceae > Pseudomonas > Pseudomonas sp. McL0111. The sequence continues at coordinate 5,150,854 of NZ_CP199585.1, forward strand.
GTCGGTGGCGGCAGCGCCATCGACACTGCCAAGGCGTTGATTGTCGGCACCGAGTCCGCTCGTTTCGACGAATTGCTCGCCCTGCTCGCCACCGGCAAACCGTTCACCCCGGCGCGCTGCAAACAACTGATCGCCGCGCCGACCACCGCAGGCACCGGCAGCGAAGTCACGCCGTGGGCAACCATTTGGGACAGCGCCAGCCAGAAGAAATATTCGCTGCATCTGGATTGCACCTGGCCACGCGTGGCGATCATTGATCCACAACTGATGCTCACCGTGCCGGCCAGTGTCACCGTCTCCACCGGGCTCGACGCGCTGTCGCATGCGCTGGAAGCGATCTGGAACGTCAACGCCAATCCGGTCTCCGACACCTTCGCGATCTCGGCCATCGAAGACATTCTCGAATGCCTGCCGCGCCTTCATCAGGACCTCGCCAGCCAAGAGTTGCGCACGCGCATGGCATTGGCGGCACTCAAGGCCGGGCTGGCGTTTTCCAATACCAAAACCGCGCTGGCACATTCCATTTCTTATGAAATGACCCTGCGCCACGGCCTGCCCCACGGTATCGCCTGCTCCTTCACGTTGCCGCTGGTGTTGGGCCTGGCCTGGGGGCATGACGCCACCCGCGACCGCACCTTGCAGCGGATCTTCGGCACAGACCTGAGCAAAGCCCAACAGCAATTGCGCGAGTTCCTGCACAGCCTTGGCGTGAAGACCGAGTTTGCCGACTACGGTGTCTCGGCCAAGGATGCCGAAGACATCATTCACCTCGCCACGCAGGGCGCGCGCGGCAAGAACTTCATCGGTTCACAAGCCACCTGAACCCGACCAACCAACGCAAACAGACAAAGCACAGCCAGCGGCGTAAAACGCTGCGGTGATTTCCTGCCGCACCGAGAAAGAGTGCACCCGCCGACGACATTCGGCGGGAACCTACAACAATAAGGAAAAGATCATGAATCGTGCCCAAACCATGCCTGGTCTCGCCGTACGTACTGCCTCGTTTCGGGTCGCCCAGTGGCGAATGCTGCTGGCGGCGATGTTCTGCTACCTGTTTTTCTACACCGGCCGGCAGACCTTCGGTTTTGCCATTCCGGGAATTCAGGCCGAGTTCGGCCTGAGCAAGGAAACTCTCGGCTGGGCCTCCGCCGCGATGCTCTGGGCCTATGCCATCGGTCAGGCGATCAACGGCAACCTCGCCGACAAGTTTGGTGGCCGGCGGATCATGACCCTCGGCGCGGTGCTGTCCTGTGCGGCCAACTGGGTTACCAGTTTTGCTGGCGGTTTTACCAGTCTGATTCTGCCGTGGGGCGTCAACGGCTACTTCCAGGCGTTGGGCTGGGCACCGGGCAGCCGCCTGATTTCCAACTGGTGGAGCGCCGGCGAGCGCGGCAAGGTCTACGGCTTTTATACCTTCGCCGCCGGGTGCGCTTCGATTCTGTCGTACGTCACCTCCATCGTCGTACTCGAAGTGCTGCAACTGGAATGGCGCTGGATCTTTCGCCTGCCAGTGCTGCTGATGCTTGCCGGCGGGATCATTTTCTATCTGGTCGCCCGTGAACGGCCGCAGGACATGGGCTTCGAACCGCTGGCCGATACCGGCGTGGCGAATACTGATGACAAACTTCAGGAAGCCGCTTATGGCGAAGTCGAAACCTCGGCGCAACGCTACAAAGCCGTGCTGAAAAACGCCCGGCTGATCATCGCCGCCGTGTCGCTGGGCTTTCAGAACGCCGCGCGCTACGGCTTGATCGTCTGGGTGCCGGTGCATTTTCTCGGCGCCAACTGGAAAAGCGGCGACAGCATGATCGATCCCAAATGGATCACCGTCGCCCTCCCCGTCGGCATGGCGGTCGGCGCTGCGACCAGCCTGTGGATGTGGAGCCTGCCGCCGCACAGCGCAACCGGTCTGGTGGCGTTATTCCTTTGCGGCTTCTTCGTCTACGGCCCGGCATCGAGTTTCTGGGCGCTGTGCCCGGACCTGGTCGGTGCCAAGCGGGCCGGTACCGCGACTGGCGTGATGAACTTTTCCTCCTACCTTTTCGCCGGCCTGGCCGAACCAATGATCGGCCGTCTGCTTGACTCCAGCGCAAATACGTCTCTTATTTTCATTGTGGTCACCAGCGCCTGCCTGTGCAGCGCGGCGGTGGCAATGTTCATCCGACGCTGACGGGGCTTGCATGTACCAGTACCACAAGTGGTTGCGTTCGTTTCATGCGGTAGCCAAGACCGGCAGTTTCACCCTCGCCGCCGAGTATCTGTGTGTCGGTCAGCCGACCGTCAGCGAGCAGGTCAACGCGCTGGAGAAAACCTTCTCGGTCGAGCTGTTCCATCGGCGCGGACGCTACATCGAGATGAGCGCCGCCGGGCACAAACTGTACGCAATCACTCAGGGTCTGTTCGGCCAGGAGGATGAAGCGGTGCAACTGCTACAGAGCTTCAAACAGCGCAAGAACGGCATGCTGCGCCTCGGCGCGGTGTCGCCGCCGATTGCGATGAACCTGACTTACGAGCTGATGCAGCGGCACCCGGATATCGAACTGGAAACCTCGTTTTCCTCGGAAAAGGAAACCCTGGCGCGGTTGTTCAATTTTGATATCGACGTGGCGATCCTCGCGTTGTCGGAGTTCGACCAGCGCTTTCACACGCACCTCTATCACCGTTATCCGATCATTGCCGTGGTACGCGATGACCACCCGTGGGCCAGTCTCGAGCAAGTCCACGTCAGCCAGATCAGCAGTGAAAAATGGGTGCTGCGCGAACAGAGTTCGCGCACCCGACAACTGGTGGAAGAAACCTGCAAACGCCTCGACGTCGAACTTAATTGCGTGATGCAGCTGAACAGCCGCGAAGCCATTGTGCACGCCATCGCCAAGGGCATCGGTATCGGTCTGGTATCCGCCGTCGAGTACGCGCAAACCCCGGGCACCAAACCGATCACTTTTGTCGATCACCCGTTTTTCATCGAATACCACCTGTGCTGCCTCGGCATCCGCAGAAACCGCCCGGTGATCGCCGAACTGTTCGACTCGGCCCCACCGATGAACTGATGCAAACCCACGTTCAAACGCCCTACCTCATGACCGAGGGACGGCCAACGCTTACCTGAAAACGGAGATTGACCATGCAGTACAAGCAACCGACTCACCTGCAAGCCGCCATCCTCGACTGGGCTGGCACCGTTGTCGATTTCGGCTCCTTTGCGCCGACGCAGATTTTTGTCGAAGCCTTCGCCGAGTTCGGCGTCGCGGTCACGCTGGAAGAAGCGCGCGGGCCGATGGGCATGGGCAAGTGGGATCACATCCGCACGCTGTGCAACCTGCCGCAGATTGCCGAACGTTATCGCGCAGCGTTCGATCGTTCGCCGAGTGACGAGGATGTGACGGCGATTTACGAGCGCTTCATGCCGCTGCAAATCGAGAAAATCGCCCTGCATTCGGCACTGATCCCCGGCGCCCTCGAAGCCATCGCGGCGTTGCGTGACAAGGGCCTGAAAATCGGTTCCTGCTCAGGTTATCCGGCAGTGGTGATGGCCAAGGTTGTCGAGCTGGCACGAGAGAACGGCTACATCGCCGACCATGTCGTCGCCACCGATGAAGTGCCCAATGGTCGCCCTCATCCGGCGCAGGCACTGGCCAACGTGATTGCGCTGGGCATCGATGATGTGGCGGCGTGCGTCAAGGTCGATGACACCTGGCCGGGGATTCTCGAAGGTCGCAGCGCGGGCATGTGGACCGTGGCGCTGACTTGCTCCGGCAATGCGCTGGGCCTGACTTACGAGCAGTACAAGGCGCTGCCGTCGGATCGACTCGCCGAAGAACGGGCGCGAATCGGCAAGATGTTCGCCCCTTCACGTCCGCATTACCTGATCGATACCATCGCCGATCTGCCGGAGGTGATCGAGGACATCAATGCGCGTCTGGCCCGTGGTGAAACCCCGCAAGGCTGCTGAGCCAAGGCCTGTTGGAGCTGCCGAAAACAGCTCCTACAGGTGATGTGTACAGATTTCAGGCAAAAAAAAGCTGCCAGATATGGCAGCGAAAACTTGAGAACACGCGATGTATTGGGCTCAGTATTGGCGCCGGATAATGACAGTGTCATGACAACCCACAATTCACTGAACCGCCCCCGCCCCCGCCCCGTCATCAGGATGTCATCAAGATAACGGCAGAATCCTCGCAAACCGTCTTGAGCCTTCGACGGAAGACTTCGCAAGGATTCCCATGAAAGAAGACGCCTCGCTGTTTGCCGCCATCGATCTGGGCTCGAATGCGTTTCGCCTGATGATCGGCCAGTCGGTGCGCAGCCGAAAAGGCTTCATGATCCAGGAAGTGAAAACCGTGCGTGAGCCGGTTCGTCTCGCCGAAGGCTTTGACGGCGGCGCGCTGGATGCTTTGGCACTGGATCGCGGCTGGCAGGCCTTGGCGCGGTTCGGTAAGAAGCTGCGCGGTTTCGAGCCGGGACGTGTGCGAGCCGTGGCGACCAGCGCGGTACGCGAGGCGGACAATGCGCAGCTTTTTCTGGCCAGTGCTGAGCGTCATCTGGGCTTCAGCATCGACGTCATTTCCGGGCATGAAGAGACACGGCTGGTCTACGCCGGCGTGGCTCACACCATCCCCAGTGCCGAGGATATGCGGCTGGTGGTCGATATCGGTGGCGGTTCGACCGAGCTGATTCTGGGTCAAGGTGCGCAACCGTTACTCACTGAAAGCATCGCCATCGGCAGTGGCACTCTCGGTGCCCGTTACTTTCGTGATGGCGATATTTGCGCGGCGGCTTTGCAGGAAGCCGAGCGCGTGGCAATTGTGCAATTCGAGAAAGTCGCCCGACGCTATCGTGCTCAGGGCTGGCAGCAGACCATCGGCTCATCGGGCACGGCGCGAATGCTCGCCAAAGTGCTCAAGGCCAATCGACTGAACGACTTCGGCCAGGACGGCATTACTTATGGTGGGTTGTTGCGTTTGTCGTTGCTGCTGCTGAAAGTGAATAACGTTCAGCAACTGAAACTCGCCGGCCTGCAACCGCATCGCCAGAGCATCCTGCCGGGTGGTCTGGTGTTGATGCTGGCGGCGTTCAAGGTGTTCGGGATTTCGCAGATGGTGCCGTCCGAACCGGGGCTGAGGCTCGGTGTGCTGCACGGATTGATGTCCAAGCATTAAGAGAGTGCCATCAGGTGCATGTTCGTTCCGCACAACCTGTGGGAGTGAGCTTGCTCGCGAAGGCGTCGGCACTGGCGGAATCTATGTTGAATGACACACCGTTTTCGCGAGCAAGCTCACTCCTACAAGGTCCGGGGTGAAGCTGAATACTGTGTTCACACCACAAAACCCTGTGGGAGCGAGCTTGCTCGCGAAGGCGTCTGCACAGGTTGAATCTGTGTCGACTGACCCACCGCTTTCGCTGGCAAGCCAGCTCCCACAGGATTTCGGGGCGAAGCTGAATACTGTGTTCACACCACAAAACCCTGTGGGAGCGAGCTTGCTCGCGAAGGCGTCTGCACAGGTTGAATCTGTGTCGACTGACACACCGCTTTCGCTGGCAAGCCAGCTCCCACAGGATTTCGGGGCGAAGCTGAATACTGTGTTCACACCACAAAACCCTGTGGGAGCGAGCTTGCTCGCGAAGGCGTCTGCACAGGTTGAATCTGTGTCGACTGACCCATCGCTTTCGCTGGCAAGCCAGCTCCCACAGGATTTCGGGGCGAAGCTGAATACTGTGTTCACACCACAAAACCCTGTGGGAGCGAGCTTGCTCGCGAAGGCGTCTGCACAGGTTGAATCTGTGTCGACTGACCCACCGCTTTCGCTGGCAAGCCAGCTCACACAGGATTTCGGGGCGAAGCTGAATACTGTGTTCACACCACAAAACCCTGTGGGAGCGAGCTTGCTCGCGAAGGCGTCTGCACAGGTTGAATCTGTGTCGACTGACCCACCGCTTTCGCTGGCAAGCCAGCTCACACAGGATTTCGGGGCGAAGCTGAATACTGTGTTCACACCACAAAACCCTGTAGGAGTGAGCCTGCTCGCGAAGGCGTCTGCACAGGTTGAATCTGTGTCGACTGACACACCGCTTTCGCTGGCAAGCCAGCTCCCACAGGATTTCGGGGCGAAGCTGAATACTGTGTTCACGCCACATAACCCTGTGGGAGCGAACTTGCTCGCGAAGGCGTCTGCACAGGTTGAATCTGTGTCGACTGACCCACCGCTTTCGCTGGCAAGCCAGCTCCCACAGGATTTCGAGGCGAAGCTGAATACTGTGTTCACACCACAAAACCCTGTGGGAGCGAGCTTGCTCGCGAAGGCGTCTGCACAGGTTGAATCTGTGTCGACTGACCCACCGCTTTCGCTGGCAAGCCAGCTCACACAGGATTTCGGGGCGAAGCTGAATACTGTGTTCACACCACAAAACCCTGTAGGAGTGAGCCTGCTCGCGAAGGCGTCTGCACAGGTTGAATCTGTGTCGACTGACACACCGCTTTCGCTGGCAAGCCAGCTCCCACAGGATTTCGGGGCGAAGCTGAATACTGTGTTCACACCACATAACCCTGTGGGAGCGAACTTGCTCGCGAAGGCGTCTGCACAGGTTGAATCTGTGTCGACTGACCCACCGCTTTCGCTGGCAAGCCAGCTCCCACAGGATTTCGGGGTGAAGCTGAATACTGTGTTCACACCACAAAACCCTGTGGGAGCGAGCTTGCTCGCGAAGGCGTCTGCACAGGTTGAATCTGTGTCGACTGACCCACCGCTTTCGCTGGCAAGCCAGCTCCCACAGGATTTCGGGGCGAAGCTGAATACTGTGTTCACACCACATAACCCTGTGGGAGCGAACTTGCTCGCGAAGGCGTCTGCACAGGTTGAATCTGTGTCGACTGACCCACCGCTTTCGCTGGCAAGCCAGCTCCCACAGGTTTGGGGTTAGGGTTGGGCTTTGGTATTGGGTGCAGATGCAAAAAAACGGAGCACCGTGGGGTGCTCCGGTTGGTGATGTTGTTTTAAAACGTCAGGCCAGTTCTTTACGCAACTGACGAGCCGCAGTCACCATGTGCACCAACGCCGCTTCGGTCTCCGGCCAGCCGCGGGTTTTCAGGCCGCAATCCGGGTTGACCCACAGGCGCTCGGCGGGAATGCGTTTGGCAGCCTTGCGCAGCAAATTAGCCATTTCCGAGGCGTCCGGCACGCGTGGCGAGTGGATGTCGTAGACGCCCGGGCCGATTTCGTTCGGGTATGCGAAGGCTTCGAAGGCGTCCAGCAGCTCCATGTCCGAACGCGAGGTTTCGATGGTGATCACGTCAGCATCCATCGCCGCTATGGACTCGATCACGTCGTTGAATTCGCTGTAGCACATGTGCGTATGGATCTGGGTTTCGTCACGCACACCCGAGGCGCAGAGCCGGAACACTTCGGTCGCCCAGTCCAGGTAATGCTGCCACTGCGCCTGACGCAACGGCAGACCTTCACGGAATGCCGCTTCATCGATCTGCACGATCTTGATCCCGGCAGCTTCCAGATCAACCACTTCGTCACGAATCGCCAGCGCAAGTTGCCGCGCCTGCACTTCACGCGAAACATCTTCACGCGGGAACGACCACATCAGCATGGTCACCGGCCCGGTCAGCATGCCTTTCATGACCTTGTTGGTCAGACCTTGCGCATAGCGAATCCACTCGACAGTCATGGCGTTCGGACGGCTCAGATCGCCGAAGATCACCGCCGGTTTCACGCAGCGCGAACCGTAGCTCTGTACCCAGCCAAAACGAGTGAACACATAGCCGTCCAGTTGCTCGGCGAAGTACTCGACCATGTCGTTACGCTCGGCTTCACCGTGTACCAGTACATCGAGGCCCAGACGCTCCTGGATTTCCACCGCATGGCGGATCTCGCTGTGCATCGCCTCGGTGTATTCGGCCTCGCTCAACTTGCCCTGCTTGAACGACTGACGCGCCAGACGGATCGAAGCAGTTTGCGGGAACGAACCGATGGTCGTGGTCGGGAACAACGGCAGATCAAGACCAGCACGCTGCTTGGCAATTCGCTGGGCAAACAGCGACTGACGCTGGCTGTCCTTGGCGGTGATTGCCGCAACACGCGCCTGCACCGCGGGTTTGTGAATACGTGGCGAAGCAGCGCGGGCCGCTTGCACCGAACGGCTTTCAGTCAGTGCCCGCAGCACTTTCGGCGCCTCAGGTTCGTTGACTGCCTGTGCCAGCACGGCAACTTCTTCGCACTTCTGCACGGCGAACGCCAACCAACTCTTCAACTCGGCATCGAGCTTGTCTTCACGCCCCAGATCCACCGGGCTGTGCAGCAACGAGCAGGACGGCGCGACCCACAGGCGATCACCCAGACGCTCATGTGCATGCTGCAAAGTGGCGAGGGCATTTTCCAGATCGCAACGCCAGACGTTACGGCCGTTGACCACACCCAGCGACAGCACTTTATAAGCCGGCAGACGATCAAGAATGGTCGGGTACTGTTCCGGCGCACGCACCAGATCAATGTGCAAACCATCGACCGGCAGATTCGCCGCCAGACCAAGGTTTTCTTCCAGACCACCGAAGTAGGTGGCGACCAGTTTCTTCAGCGGATCGCGCTGGATCTGGTTGTAGGCACGCTCAAAGGCGTTTTTCCATTCCTGCGGCAGGTCGAGCACCAGAATCGGCTCGTCGATCTGCACCCACTCAACACCTTGAGCGGCGAGGCGCTGGAAGATTTCACCGTACAGCGGCAGCAGGCGATCGAGCAGTTCGAGCTTGTCGAACCCGGCGCCCTTGGCCTTGCCCAGCCACAGGTAAGTCAGCGGGCCGATGACCACTGGCTTGACGTTGTGCCCCAGCGCGCGGGCCTCTTCGACCTCTTCGAACAACTGCTCCCAGCCGAGCTGAAATTGCTGATCAGCGCTGAACTCGGGGACGAGGTAGTGATAATTGGTGTCGAACCACTTAGTCATTTCCTGGGCGTGCGCACCGCCACAGCAACTGTCGCTGACGCCACGCGCCATGCCGAACAGGGTTTGCAGAGAAGCTTTGCCGTCATGCGGACGGAAGCGCTCCGGGATCACGCCGAACATCAGCGAGTGAGTCAGCACCTGGTCGTACCAAGCGAAATCGCCGACCGGCAGCAGCTCGATGCCAGCGTTTTTCTGCAGGTCCCAATGGGCCTTGCGCAGCTCGCTGCCGACTTTACGCAGGCCTGCCTCGTTCAGTTCTCCCTTCCAGAACGCCTCTTGCGCTTTCTTCAGTTCGCGGTCGCGACCGATGCGCGGAAATCCAAGGGAATGGGCCAGTGCCATAACAAACAACTCCAATGTCTTGTTGATGGCGGCCATTGTCGTTACTTGCACATGAGTGAGACAAACTCATTTTAATCTTGATGATCGCGAGATTTTCTCATGATCAAATGATTGCTGATTGTCCTCGAACAAAAATCGATTCATGCGTTATTGATCGGTTTGCACTGCAGGAAAAGCGTCTGCAGATCAAGCGGTTCGCGACGATGAAGACGCCCTTTGAATACTCAATGACGCCTCGATATAAACCCGCTCAAACTCGCCCCTTACGCGCTTTGTTTTTGATCTATGGTTAGATCGAAATGGCTGTATTTGCGGCGGACTAAAGGTTGCGACAGAACATGTCTGAGCCTATGTTGCAGGCGAGCTTTTCCCCCGCGAACGGAACGCGATCAACACCATCAAGAGGTGAAGAAATGTCAAAGGAATCACGCCCTGCGGTACTTGGGCTGATAGGCAACACTCCGCTGGTTCAAGTCACTCGTTTCGATACCGGCCCCTGCACGTTGTTTCTCAAACTTGAATCGCAAAACCCCGGTGGCTCGATCAAGGACCGCATTGGTCTGGCGATGATCGATGCCGCCGAACGCGATGGTCGCCTGCAACCGGGCGGCACCATCGTCGAGGCCACTGCCGGCAATACCGGTCTCGGCCTGGCACTGGTCGGTCGCGCCAAAGGCTACCGCGTGGTGCTGGTGGTGCCGGACAAAATGTCCACCGAAAAAGTCCTGCACTTGAAGGCCATGGGCGCTGAGGTGCACATCACCCGCTCCGATGTCGGCAAGGGTCATCCCGAGTATTACCAGGACGTTGCCGCACGTTTGGCCAAGGACATTCCCGGCGCATTTTTCGCCGATCAGTTCAACAATCCGGCCAACCCGCTGGCCCACGAATGCAGCACCGCACCAGAGATCTGGGCGCAGACCGAGCATGACCTCGACGCCATTGTGGTCGGCGTCGGTTCGGCCGGCACGCTGACCGGCCTGACGCGTTTCTTCAAACGCGTACAACCGGATCTGGAAATGGTCCTCGCCGATCCAGTCGGTTCGGTGATGGCCGAGTACAGCCGCAGCGGCAATATGACGAAGCCCGGTTCATGGGCCGTCGAAGGCATCGGTGAGGATTTCATTCCGTCGATCACCGACCTCTCCAGCGTGCGCCACGCCTACTCGATCAGCGACGAAGAAAGCTTCGATCACGCCCGTCAGTTGCTGCGCGCCGAAGGCATCCTCGGCGGTTCATCGACCGGCACCCTGCTCGCTGCCGCGCTGCGTTATTGCCGCGAGCAGACCGAGCCGAAACGCGTGGTCAGCTTCGTTTGCGATACCGGCACGCGCTATCTGTCGAAGGTTTATAACGATCAATGGATGACCGATCAGGGTCTGCTGCATCGCAAGGGATATGGCGACCTGCGCGATCTGATCGCCCGGCGTTTCGAGGATGGTCGGGTGATCAGCGTTGGCCCTGACGACACACTGCTGACGGCGTTCCAGCGCATGCGTCTGGCGGATGTCTCGCAGCTTCCGGTGCTGGTTGAAGGCAAACAACTGGTCGGTGTGATCGACGAATCCGACATCCTTCTGGCTGTTCACGAAGACGCCGTACGCTTCAGCCAGTCGGTCGCCAGCGTGATGACCGACAAGCTGCAAACCCTTGCGCCCGGCGCTTCCCTTGCCGATCTGGAAAACGTACTCAGCCGCGGTCTCGTGGCAATCATCGCCGACGCTTCGGGCTTCCATGGCCTGATCACTCGCGTCGACATGCTCAACCAATTACGGAGATCCCTCGCATGAGCCAGCACGACAAAAACGCCCCGGCCCAGGGTTTTGCTACCCGGGTGATCCATGCCGGTCAGGAACCGGACCCGACCACCGGGGCGCTGATGCCACCGATCTACGCCAACTCCACGTATCTGCAAGACAGCCCCGGCGTGCACAAGGGTTTCGACTACGGCCGCTCGCACAACCCGACGCGTTTTGCGCTGGAGCGCTGCGTGGCGGATCTTGAGGGCGGCACCCGCGCCTTTGCTTTTGCGTCCGGGCTGGCGACGATTTCCACGGTGCTGGAATTGCTCGACGCCGGCTCGCATGTGATTTCCGGCAATGACTTGTATGGCGGCACTTTTCGCCTGTTCGACAAGGTGCGCCAGCGCAGCGCCGGGCATCGTTTCAGCTATGTCGATCTGACCGATCTTTCAGCGTTCGAAGCAGCGCTGCAGGACGACACGCGCATGGTCATGGTCGAGACCCCGACCAACCCGTTGCTGAGCCTGTCGGACCTCGCCGCCATCGCCCGTATCTGCCGTGCTCGCGGGATCATCACCGTGGCCGACAACACCTTCGCCAGCCCTTATATCCAGCGTCCGCTGGAGCTGGGTTTCGACATCGTGCTGCACTCGACCACCAAGTACCTGAACGGGCATTCGGACGTGATCGGCGGTATCGCTGTCGTCGGGCAAAACGCCGAACTGGCCGAGAAACTGGGCTTCCTGCAAAACGCGATTGGCGCGATTGCCGGGCCGTTCGATGCGTTCCTGACCCTGCGCGGGGTGAAAACGCTGGCACTGCGCATGGAGCGTCATTGCAGCAATGCGCTGGCACTGGCGCAGTGGCTGGAGCAGCAACCGCAGGTCAAACACGTCTACTACCCGGGCCTGGCGTCGCACCCGCAACATGAACTGGCCAAGCGGCAGATGCGCGGTTTCGGCGGGATGATTTCGGTAGATCTGAACAGTGATCTGGCGGGCGCCCGGCGCTTCCTGGAAAACGTCGAAATCTTCGCCCTCGCCGAAAGCCTCGGCGGCGTCGAAAGCCTGATCGAGCATCCGGCGATCATGACCCACGCGACCATTCCGCCAGAGACCCGCGCGCAACTGGGGATCAGCGACAGTCTGGTGCGGCTGTCGGTGGGTGTCGAAGACCTCGAAGACCTGCGCGCCGATCTGGCGCGGGCCCTCGCGACCATCTGACCGGCCACGAACGACAAAGCCCGCAACAATGCGGGCTTTGGTGTTCGAGTAGGCGGCCAGTGCTGGTCTCTGGCTTACAAGGTTTATCGGGCTTCTCACAGTACCGGGCGAAAGTAAAAAGGCACGGCCTCGGCTGCTTCACACGGCATAAGGGCTGGATCTCAGCGCGGAGATCTTTCTAACCGTGTACCCTTCGGAGCGCGCCCCACGCGCCCTTGCTATCCGCTTGCGCATCAGTCTGCGTCTTCGCCTACACCTTTGAGCCTAGCAAAGCGCTCGAACACTGCACCGGCGTTTTTAGACCGAATTCCTTTTAGCGAACTCCCTCAAGTAATCCAAACGCCTAATGCCCTTTGATCCGGTGCCGGTCGTGCCGCTGAGCAAGGTCGGAGAAAAATATCTGCCACAACATGGGTCAGTACAACTGCCTGCAAACTACCGTTACTCAGGACTTGCTCTGCAAGTGTTGATTCAGGCTTTTTCGGCCGGCTCCGCAATGCCGGCGATGATAATGCGCAGATTCGCCTGATCGAGTTCGGTGTTTTTCTCGAACTTCATGGGTAACGTCCTTGTACGGCAATCGTCAAAACCCGCCCCCCATCGGCAGGCAAAGCGCGCGTCGAGTGCTAAGGTGCATGCCGTGAACAACACCTGACTTGTTGCAAGACTGAAAACCACCTTGAGCCTTTCAATAGATCATGTCCCGACTATCCGAATACAGCGACCAACACATCCTTGAAATCATCCACGAGGCCGGCTATCAGCGCCTTAGTGGTGAACACAAAAACGGCTATTCCCTGCATGAGGTCGTACATTCATGCGGGATGGTAAATCTGAAGAACTCGAAGACTTTGCTCAGTGATAAACGTGGCTGCGGTTTTATTCCCTGCCATCGACGGGGCAAACTGAGCCTGCTGTATTTGAAGTCCATCGCCAAACAGCAGGGGCTGGATGACGTTACGCTGGAAAAGGGACAAGAAGAACAAACAGATCTTAACCGTTTGACGATTTCTGCCGACGACATGCTGCACTGGCGTAAGGGTGACGCTGTGATGACGCAGAGTTGGCATACGGTTCGCTCACGCGCCCTCTCTTCCAAGAAAGGCACCTTTTTCCAACCTGACGAAACCCGACGAAAATCAAAATCCGCCGAGCTCACACTGTCAGCGCTCAATGAACTTTGCGCACCGAAGCGCCTTGTTTCTCCGCCCCTCGTGCCCGCCCGCCGATCCGACAAGGTGGAATACATACACATCGAGTGTGGCGGCAAAATCGCGCTCAGGTTTATTGAGCTCGAGAGCTGGACCGAGGATCGATGCCCTTACTGCAATCCTTTCGAAAGAATCGCCCTGGACGCGTTCAAAGCGTTCTTGCTGGACTTCGAAATGGCGTTTGAAGGCACGCTCGAGTTGATGGAAGAAAGATCCCAGGTCAAGCGTAAACAGGCCATTGCGATTACCTGCAGAGCCTGTAGCCATCGAAACAAGGCACGCAGTTACGACCTCATCCGCTACCGTGGTTTTACCTATTGCGACAACCCGACTTGCCGCAATACTTATCTACCGGAAGACAAGACAGGTAAAAGCGATCAGTACTACATCGACTTGTTGAGGGAGAACGGCATCAAGAACTTTGCAGACGGCCAAAAACTGTTCCCGAAGTCGATGCGCTATCTGAAACAACCGTCCGACGCCAGCCCGAAAGGTGCGAAAAAAACAATACGCAAATATGAAGTCGTACAAGAAGCGCTGGATTTGCCATCGAACACTCGTATCGAGGACTTCACCGACGATGAACTTCGCGCGGTGTTTCAGAGCCTGGTTGATGATGGCGCCACAAACATCGGTCATATCCGGTCTAAGCTACCTAACAACATAAACAACTTCATTAGCCGGCGCAGGATTGCCGGGGATTTTGTGCATCATCGAGTGCTCGCCAGCATGGGCATGCGTTTCAAGCGCAGCTATGAGATAGCCACGCTCAGTGATGCCATCGATTGTGTGCGAGATACAAAAAGCATGAGTTGGGGAGAGTTTGTCTCGCGCTACCCAGGCGCAAGCGGCAGCATCATCGACCAAGGTTTCAAAGAAGATGTCATGGCCGAATTTGGCTGGATACCGCTGGTCAACTATTCGCGTCTCACAAACCAGCAAATGCTGGATGAAAGCGCCCGACTCTGCTGCGCCGAACAACTCGACAGTCTGAACCAGCTGGAACGAGCCTACGGCAGCCTGATACGCAATATCCGAGAGAGAAACCTGACCGCCGACCTGTGTGCCAGACAGGGGTTTGAGCAACCGACCGTATGGCAGGGCATGAGCCTGGACGATCTGGTTCAGCACATACGCGATAGCGAGTTCGCGTCGTCCTCGGATTGGCATGCTTCATCACCCGGCTCTTATAAATACGCAGCTTCGCAAAACTGGGTACGCGAGGTCTCCAAGCAGTTCAGTTGGGGGATATACAAGGGTTTGAACGGCTTTCGCTACGACTCCCTGCCGGAAACGATTGTGGCGAACTTGCTGCACCTCGCCGACTACGAATTTGTCGACCATCCACAAATAGAAAGTTTTCCGGGATACGGCGGAGGCCGGGCGATGGCTGACTTCATAATCGACTCGGCACCGCTGTGGATCGAGGTCTGGGCCTATCGCACCGACGATGTAGTGAAGGGCGGCAAACTTGCGGGCTATCCGTTAAAGCGCAAGTACAAGGAGCAAGGCTACCTGGCCAACGCAATGCCCCTGTGCAGCCTGGAAGGAGGCTTGTTTTACCGCCCCTACACCATCGACGGCAAACAGTACCGCCGCGGCATGCGCAGTTTTGTCGAGCACGCCTGTAGCCGTCTGACCCAGCATGGATTCCCGATTAAATACACACCTGAACTGCTAGCCGAACTGCGACAGTCCGTTCACGACCAGAGCGACTCGGCGTTCATTCAACTTTGACCGTCGAATATCAAAATGAACCCTGAGCGTCGATGCTGACCTAACTGATAGACCATCAGGAGGTAGCCTATGCAAATCGAAACAATGTGGGTCGTACTCGCGACCGTTCTCGTGATCATCGAATTGTGGGCCATCAATCGGGTGCGCAAAAGCGCCGGCAAAGGCAGCACCAAAGGCGTGTGGATCGTCGCTATCGTGTTTGTGCCACTGCTCGGTCTGATAGCGTGGGCCCTGGCCGGGCCGAAGCATGTAACCCAGGATTAAGCCCAAAAACACACCCCTCACCACAGAATTGAGTTCCCTCGACATCATCTGTGGTGACGGCCCCCATGTAGGAGCTGCGGCACGCTGCGATCTTTTGATCTTGCCTCTAAAATAGTCAAAAGATCGCAGCGTGCCGCAGCTCCTACTGTTTGGGGTGGTGCCTGGAGGACGGTTATCTCAGCGCGTTAACCCCCGACGGCGCATCAGCCGATATGCCGCTGGAATCACCAGCAGCGACAGCAATGGCGCGGTGACCATGCCACCGACCATGGGCGCGGCGATGCGGCTCATCACTTCGCTGCCCGAGCCACTACCCAGCAGGATCGGCAGCAACCCGGCGATGATCACCGCCACCGTCATCGCTTTCGGTCGAACCCGCTGCACTGCGCCCTCGCGAATAGCGTCCGTCAGTCCTTGCTCACTGTGGTCGCCGAACGCCTCACGCTCGGCCCAGGCGTTTTTCAGATACAGCAGCATGATCACGCCGAACTCCGCCGAGACCCCGGCCAGCGCGATAAACCCAACGCCCGTCGCTACCGACAGATTGAAGCCCAGCAGATACAAGAACCAGACCCCACCCGACAGCGCAAACGGTAACGTGGTCATGATCAGCAGCGCCTCATCAAGTCGACTGAACGTCAGATACAACAGCACAAAAATGATCAGCAACGTCGCGGGAATTACCCACTTCAGCCTGGCATTCGCACGCTCAAGAAACTCGAACTGCCCCGAATAACTCAAGCTCATCCCGGGCTGCAATTTCACCTGCTCACTGACCGCTTGCCGCAAATCAGACACCACTGAAGCGATATCGCGGTCTCGCACATCGATGTACACCCACCCCGAGAGGCGCGCATTCTCGCTTTTGAGCATCGGCGGGCCTTCGCTGATCCTGATCTGCGCCACTGTGCCCAAAGTGATCTGGCTGCCCTGCGGCGTGTAGATCGGCAATTGCTCCAGCGCACCGACCGAGTCGCGCCACTCGCGGGGATAACGCAGATTGATCGGGAATCGTGCGAGCCCCTCGATGGTTTCGCCGACGTTTTCGCCGCCGATGGCACCGGAAACGATGGACTGCACATCGGCAATATTCAGCCCATAACGAGCAGCAGCGTTGCGGTCGATATCGACATCGATGTAGCGCCCACCGGTGAGCCGTTCGGCCAGTGCCGAGCTGACGCCAGGCACGGTTTTCGCGACGTGCTCGACAGCCTGAGTCACCGCGTCGATCTGGCTCAGGCTGGCTCCGGCAACCTTCACCCCAATCGGACTTTTGATCCCGGTGGCGAGCATGTCGATGCGGTTGCGGATCGGCGGAATCCAGATGTTGGTCAGCCCCGGCACCTGCACCACCCGATCCAGTTCCTGCACCAGTTTTTCCGGAGTCATGCCCGGGCGCCATTGTTCGTGAGGCTTGAAGCGGATGGTCGTTTCAAACATCTCCAGCGGCGCCGGATCAGTGGCGGTTTCGGCGCGTCCGGCCTTGCCGAACACATGCTCAACCTCCGGTACGGTTTTGATCAGACGATCGGTTTGCTGCAACAGTTGCGCAGCCTTTTGCGCCGAAAGTCCCGGCAGCGCTGACGGCATGTACAGCAGATCCCCTTCGTCCAGTGGCGGCAGAAACTCACCGCCCAGACGCGAGATCGGCCACAACGCACTGATGAACACCAGTGCAGCAGCGGCCAAGGTAATTTTCGGCCGTCGCAACACCGCATCGAGCAGCGGTTGATAGAGGCGGATCAACCAGCGATTGAGCGGATTCTGTTGCTCGCTGGGGATATGCCCGCGAATCCAATAGCCCATCAACACCGGAATCAGCGTCACCGACAGACCGGCAGCCGCCGCCATGGCATAGGTCTTGGTGAAGGCCAGCGGCCCGAACAATCGGCCTTCCTGCGCCTGCAAGGTGAACACCGGAATGAACGACAACGTGATGATCAACAGACAGAAAAACAGCGCTGGCCCGACTTCCGCCGCCGCTTCGGTGACTACCTTCCAGTGCTGCTCACCCTGCAACGTTTGTTCCGGGTGACGCACATGCCACTGTTCAATCCTTTTGTGCGCGTTCTCGATCATCACCACCGCCGCATCGACCATCGCCCCGATGGCAATCGCGATGCCGCCCAGGGACATGATGTTGGCGTTGAGACCTTGATAACGCATGACGATGAACGCAATCAGAATGCCGACGGGCAAGGAGATGATCGCCACCAGCGACGAACGCAGGTGCCAGAGGAACACCGCGCAGACCAGCGCCACCACCAGAAACTCTTCGAGCAGCTTGTGACTGAGGTTGGTCACGGCACGGTCGATCAGTTGACTGCGGTCGTAGGTGGTGACGATTTCCACCCCGGGCGGCAGGCTGGTTTTCAGTTGTTCGAGTTTGTCTTTAACGGCGGCAATCGTCTCGCGAGCATTCTTGCCACTGCGCAGAATCACCACCCCGCCGACCGCCTCACCCTCGCCGTCGAGTTCGCTGATGCCGCGGCGCATTTCCGGGCCCAACTGAATCGTCGCGACGTCACCGAGCGTGACCGGTACACCGCCAGCGGCGAGTTTGAGCGGGATCGAGCGGAAGTCCTCGAGGCTTTTCAAATAGCCGGAAGCCCGCACCATGAGCTCGGTTTCGGCCATTTCCAGCACCGCGCCACCGGTTTCTTGATTGGCCTTGCCAATAGCACTGCTGATCTCGGCCTGAGTAACGCCAAGGCTGGCCATTTTCAATGGATCGAGCTGGACCTGATACTGCTTGACCATGCCGCCGATACTTGCGACTTCAGCGACGTTGGGCAGGGTCTTGAGTTCGAACTTGAGAAACCAGTCCTGCAAGGCGCGCAACTGCGCCAAGTCATGCCCGCCGCTGCGGTCCACCAGTGCGTACTGATAGATCCAGCCGACGCCGGTCGCGTCCGGGCCCAGCGCTGGCCGCGCATTGGCGGGCAAACGGCTCTGCACCTGACTGAGGTATTCCAGCACCCGCGAGCGCGCCCAATACAGGTCCGTCCCGTCCTCGAACAACACATAGACAAAGCTGTCGCCAAAGAACGAATAACCACGAACGGTCTTCGCCCCCGGTACCGAAAGCATGGTGGTTGCCAGTGGATAGGTGACCTGATTTTCGACGATCTGCGGGGCCTGCCCCGCATAAGGCGTGCGGATGATGACTTGCACATCCGACAGATCCGGCAACGCGTCAATCGGAGTGCTTTGCACGGCCCACACGCCCCACGCTGTGACAAACAGGGTGGCGAGCAGCACCAGAAAGCGGTTGCCCACCGACCAGCGAATCAACGCGGCGATCATGGCTGCACCCCGCTGTTTTGCGCAGGCTCTGCATCCATCATGTTGTCCAGCGGACGGGCGACCAGACCTTTCAGACTGGCCTCCGAATCGAGCAGAAACTGCCCGGAAGCGACAACCTGCTGCCCCTCCTGCAGGCCCTGCAAAATAATGGTCTTGCCGTCGTTGTCCGATCCGGTCTGCACCTCGACCGGCCGATAACGGCCAGCGTCGTCGGCGAGCATCACCAAGGCACGGCGACCGGTGCGAATCACCGCTTCGCTGGGCACCCACAACACGCTCTGTTGCGTCGAGCGCTCAAGGTTCACCTGCGCGCTCATGCCCGGCCGGAGCTGGCCCTGCGGATTGGGCAGTTCGATGCGTACCTGGAACGTGCGAGTGTCTGCGCGGGTTTGCGGCAGAATCGCGCTGACCGTGCCCTGAATTAGCTCACCCGGCAGCGCGGAAAAACGCGCTTGCACCTTTTGTCCCGGCGCGATTGATCCGGCCTGCGCTTCGGGCACCGCGACATCGAGCCAGACACGGCTCAAGCCATTGACCCGCGCCAGTGTTTGCCCGGCAGTCAGCGTCATGCCTTCGCGCACATCCAGTTCCAGCAACGCCCCACCGATGGGCGTCACGACCGTGAAGTTCGACTGCACTTTGCCGCTGCGTTCAACCTTGGCAATCAACGATGCCGGCATCCCGGCCAGTTGCAGCCGTTGACGTGCAGCCGCCAGTAAACCCGTGTCGCCATGCTGTTTGAGGGCGAGCAACTCTTCCTGAACCGCGGTCCACTCTGGAACCAGAATATCCGCCAACGGCGCGTTGGCTTTGAGCACATCCCCCGGAGCATGGCCGTAAACCCGCTCGACAAATCCCGCCGTACGCGCCTGAACAACCGCCATGTCCCGCTCGTTGAACGCCAGCACACCCACCGCATCCAGACTCGTCACCGACAGCCCACGACTGACCGGCGCCAGCCGCATGCCGAGGTTTTGCGTGAGTGCCGGATCAATCGTGATGGCCGCCCCGCTCGCCTGGCCATCGGCGTAACGCGGCACCAGTTGCATGTCCATAAAGGGCGATTTGCCGGGTTTGTCGAACTTCTGCTGCGGGAACATCGGGTCGTACCAGTACAGCGCTTTGCGTTCGCCCGGGGCCTTGGCGCTTTGCTCCTGCATGGAATTGGGCATTGCATTGATCGACGGTCGCGCCAGCCAGTAACCACCGGCGGCGCCCAAGGCCAGCAAGAGCGCGGTCAATGCCGCGCCTTTGAATATTGCGCCGTTCATTGTGCGACCTCGCCATAGGTGAAATGCAGACGGGCACTGGTCAGCGCGCGTTGTTCTTCAACATCGATCTGTTTGAGGCGGGATTCGATCAGCTCGCGTCGAGCGGTGACCACAGCATTCAAATCGCCTTTGCCAGCGCGATAACTGGCGAGGCTTAGCTCAACTTTTTCCTTGGCCAGTGGCACCAGAGTTTGCTGATTGCGCTGCACCGAGCGATCCAGCCGCTGGTAGTCAGCCAGTTGATCCTCCAGTTGCTCGGTGTGTTCGCGTGACAGCGTTTCGCGCTGGGCCTCCAGTTGGTTGAGTTGCGCGTATCGGGCGGCTATCACCGGGTTCTGTCGGGTCTCGGGAAACAGCGGCAGATCCCAGGAAAACTGCACGCTGACCATGTCGCCGAACTCACGGCCTCGGCGCTGATAGTCAAGTTCCCAGCTCCAGTCGGAACGCTTCTGCGCCTCGGCTTCACGCACTTTGGCTTGCGCTTCACGGGTCATCGGTTCGAAGGCTGCCAGCTCGGGATGGTGTTGCAAATGACGGGAATAATCCGCAGGTGTGACCGGCCAGTCGGGCAGCTTTCCGACCGGTTTATCTGCGGCAGCCGCGCCGATCCAGCGTTTGAGTGCTGCCTGGGTCGAGGCTTGCTGACTCAGCAACTCATCCTGCTGCTCGGCCAGTTGCGCCGCCTCTTGCTTGGGCGTCACGGCATCCGCCGGTTGCGCACGGCCACCGGCAATTTGCGCGCGGACGACATCACTCAGCAGGCGATTCTCCTGATAGAAGTCCTGAAACAGCGCGTTTTTGCGCTCCACCGAATAGCGACTGATCCACGCCAGCGCGGTAGCCAAACGCACTTTGAGGCGCTCTACCTGTCGCTCGGCCACTGCGCGATCAACCCCGGCCGCAGCCACGTCAATCCGCGCCTTGCGCTTGTCGCTGTTGGGCATTTCCTGGCGGATGCCGACCATCTGCATGGTCATGAAATCCTGATCGACGCTCCAGCGATCCGGGCCGCCAATCGGGTAATTCTGCAACCCCAGCAGCAACTTCGGGTCAGGCAATTCCCCGGCGGGAATCGCTGCGCTGGAAGCCGCCTGAATGCCGGCATCCTGCGCGGCCAGCGACGGCGCTCGGGTTTCGGCCAGTCGCAGGGCTTCGTCGAGGGTCAACGACGCAGCTAGGCTCGGCAACGCCAGTACGCTTGCCGTCAGGCCGACCCATAGCGGCCAGCCCGTGCAATAGCACTTGAAATTCATGTGTTCGATTCCTGTGATCATCCACTGCGCGAGCCAACGGGCAAACACGCAGCAAGACATCCCGCTGAGGCGGAATGAGGCTTATCGTGAAACAGGAATCAGACGCGCGGGGGGCGCCACGGCCCGGACGGCGCCGGTACAGGAAGGAAGTCGCTGGAGATTGAATATGCAACAGGGCTGAACAGATTTACCGGCGGTTTGACCATAGAAACTTGCAGCAGCCCACCGCTTTTGCACTCTTGGCCAGGCTTGCAGGGTTTGCCGTGATCGGCAGTGCCCTTTTTGCTGGAGCTTGCCATGTCATTGCAGCAGTCGGCGCCCATGCCATCCATCATCGCCATGCCCATGGTTTGCATCGGACACGGTTGCGCCTCGACGCCCGCCATCCCGCTGAGGGGAAGCGCCAGGCTGATGACGAAAATGAGGAAAAACCGCAAATAGCGTTTCATGGGCTGGAGTGTAGTCGTGAAAAAGACTGCTAACGGGGCGCCGATAACAACGGAGCGGCATTAAGCCAACATTAGCAGCCGTTCGTCACCTGAAATTCACGGATCGACCTGCGCCATCAACTCCGGCACTGATTCCGGCCGTTTTGCATAACGCTGCGCCAACACCGCACAGACCATCAGTTGAATCTGATGGAACAGCATCAGCGGCAGAATCAACACGCCGATGGTGCTGCCGGCAAACAACACCTGGGCCATCGGCACGCCGGTAGCGAGGCTTTTCTTCGAACCGCAAAACAGAATTGTGATGCGGTCTTCCTGACTGAACCCGAAGGCCTTGCCCAGCAACGTCGAGGCGAACAGCACCAGCGCCAGCAGAATGCAGCAGACCACCACCAGCCCCAGCAGATCGATGACCGGAATCTGATGCCAGATCCCTTCGTTGACCGCCTCGCTGAACGCGCCGTAGACCACCAGCAGAATCGAACCCTGATCGACAAACTTCAGCCAGTTCTTGTTGCGCCCGACCCACGCGCCGATCCAGCGACGAGCGATCTGCCCGGCAACGAACGGCAGCAGCAGTTGCACACTGATTTTCAGAATCGCATCAAGCGTCGAGGCACCGTCGCCATGCACGTTCAGCAACAACGTCACCAGCAACGGCGTGAGAAAAATCCCGAACAGGCTGGACGCCGCCGCGCTGCAAATCGCCGCCGGAACGTTGCCCCGGGCCAGCGAAGTGAAGGCAATCGCCGACTGCACGGTGGCAGGCAGCGCACACAGATAAAGCATGCCCATGTACAGGTTGTCGCCGATCAGCGGGGACAGCAGCGGTTTCAGCGCCAGACCCAATAGCGGGAACAGGACAAAGGTCAGGCCGAACACCAAAAGATGCAGACGCCAATGGCCGGCACCGGCAATGATCGATTCACGCGAGAGCTTGGCGCCGTGCAGGAAAAACAGCAGCGCGATGGCGATGTTGGTCAGCCAGCCGAAGCCCACCGCAACCTGACCGCTGGCGGGCAGGAAACTGGCGAACAGCACGACGCCGATCAAGGTCAGGGTGAAGTTGTCGGGCAAGAATCTTGGGCGGGTCATGGGGTTGGTCATCCGGGGGTTGCCAGTACGTGATTGCGACTCTAACGTGGTGAGCAATTACCGACTAACGCCGATGAGCCAGCAGATGCCGCCTAAAGGACATGAAAAAAGCTTCCGGCGCAGCATTCCCGGGCTGCCCAGCCTGCCGCGACCGCTGTACGGACGCACCGAATCATTGCCCAATCGCGCATTGACCCGGCGCCACAGTCACCCGTGGGTGCAATTGTCGTACGCGATTCAGGGCGTACTTGAGGTGCAAACCGGCGCCGGTCGTTTCGTTGCGCCGCCGGAGCGCGCGGTGTGGATTCCGGCGGGCATGCCGCATCGGGTATTCAGTGCGCCGCACACCGAAATGCGCAGCCTGTACATCGATTGCAGTGTGGCGCCCTGGGCGATCGAGCGCTGTCATGTGCTCGGTGTCAGCGATTTGCTGCGCGAACTGATTCGTGCCTTTAGTCAGATACCTGTCGAGTACGATCAGAATGGCGCGCATGGCCGACTGGCTCAAGTGATCCTCGATCAACTGGCCGATGCACCGCAGATCGATCTGATGCTGCCGCTGCCACAGGACCCGCGTTTGCGGCAGATTTATCTGAGTCTGGAGCAACATCCAGAGCAGCAGACCACACTCAGCCACTGGAGCGACAAGTTCGGCGTGACCGAGAAAACCCTGAGCCGGCTGTTCCTGCGCGATACCGGGCTGACCTTTCGCGCCTGGCGCCAGCGTCTGCGTCTGCTCGGTGCGCTGACTCCGCTGGAACAGGGCGAACGCGTCACGGACGTGGCTTTGGCTTGCGGGTACGATTCAACTTCAGCGTTTATCGCGGCGTTCCGCCAGCAGTTCGGTGAGACCCCCGGAGAGTTTTTCCGCTGAATAATACCGATAATTATCGAGTTATCGCGAGCATTTGCCCAAACTTCAGGGTAGAGTTTCATCCATCAAGAATTTTTGACGCGCCATACACCTAACAATCATGAACAACCTTTTTTCGGCGGTAATCGCATGATCGACGTCACTGAAGTTTCTATTGCCCAATTGCGCTCGGCGCTGGAATCCGGCCAGACCACGGCGGTTGAACTGGTTCAGGCCTATCTGGCGCGGATCGACGCCTACGATGGCCCGAACACTGACACCGCGCTGAACGCGGTGGTCGTGCGCAATCCGCAGGCATTGAAAGAAGCCGAAGCTTCGGATGCCCGCCGCGCCAAAGGCGAAACACTCGGTCCGCTGGACGGCATTCCTTACACCGCCAAAGACAGTTATCTGGTCAAAGGGCTGACCGCTGCGTCCGGCAGCCCGGCGTTTGCCGATCTGGTTGCCTATCGCGATGCCTTCACCATTGAACGTCTGCGCGCTGCCGGGGCGATCTGCCTGGGCAAGACCAACATGCCGCCGATGGCCAATGGCGGCATGCAACGTGGCGTCTACGGCCGGGCCGAAAGTCCTTACAACGCCGACTACTTGACCGCGCCCTTCGCTTCCGGCTCGTCGAACGGTGCAGGCACCGCCACTGCCGCAAGTTTCTCGGCGTTCGGTCTGGCTGAAGAAACCTGGTCGAGCGGTCGCGGCCCGGCGTCGAACAACGGTTTGTGCGCCTACACTCCGTCACGCGGGGTGATTTCGGTGCGTGGCAACTGGCCGCTGACGCCGACCATGGACGTGGTTGTGCCCTACGCCAGAACCATGGCCGACCTGCTCGAAGTGCTGGACGTGGTGGTTGCCGAAGACACTGACACCCGTGGCGATCTGTGGCGCTTGCAGCCATGGGTGCCGATCCCGAGCGTCGCGTCCGTGCGCCCGGCCTCCTACGCCGAACTGGCGGTGCAGCCCGATGCGCTCGCCGGCAAACGTCTGGGCGTGCCGAAGATGTACATCAATGCCGATCCTGAAGCCGGCACCAGCGAAGAACCCGGCATCGGCGGCCCGACCGGTCAGCGCATCAATACTCGTCCATCGGTTATCGCACTCTGGGAAGAAGCCCGCAAAGCCCTCGAAGCCGCTGGCGCCGAAGTCATCGAAGTCGATTTCCCTCTGGTGTCCAATTGCGAAGGCGACCGCCCCGGCGCGCCGACCGTGTTCAATCGCGGCATTGTCTCCAAAGAGTTCATGCACCACGAATTGTGGGATCTGTCGGCCTGGGCGTTTGATGATTTCCTGCGCGCCAACGGCGATCCAAAGCTCAATCGTCTGGCGGATGTCGACGGGCCGAAAATCTTCCCGCACGACCCGGGCACCCTGCCCAACCGTGAAGGTGATCTCGCTGCCGGCATGGACGAATACGTGCGCATGGCCGAGCGCGGCATCACGCCGTGGGATCAGATCCCGACGCTGCCCGACGGCCTGCGCGGTCTGGAGCAAACCCGCAAGCTCGACCTCGAAGACTGGATGGATGAACTGAAACTCGACGCGGTGCTGTTCCCGACCAATGCCGACGTCGGCCCGGCAGACTGCGACGTCAACCCGGCTTCAGCCGACATCGCCTGGAGCAACGGCATCTGGGTCGCCAACGGTAACCTCGCCATCCGCCACCTCGGCGTGCCGACCGTGACCGTGCCGATGGGCATCATGGCCGATATCGGCATGCCGGTCGGCCTGACGTTTGCCGGTCGTGCCTATGACGATTCGACGTTGCTGCGACTGGCTTCGGCGTTTGAGGCGACCGGGTCGAAACGTCGGGTGCCGCCGCGTACGCCGTCGTTGAAGTAAGTGCATTGAAATAACTCGGGGCCGTCATGGCCCCGTTTGCATTCGCCGCGAAATACGCCTACATGCCAACACTTCGTTTTTCCCGAACTATCCCTCAGAAATAACCGATTTTTCTTCTACGCAATCCTCCCGCTAGCATGACCGCATCCAACCCTCTTCATGTTCAGTCAGGGAGAACGGCATGCAGCATCTCAACATTGGCGAGCCCTGGATGTGGGCCGCCTTCATTGTCTTTGTCCTCGTCATGTTGGCGGTGGATCTGTTTGTCTTCGGCGGGCGCAAGGCGCATCGGGTTTCAGTGCGTGAGGCTTCGTGCTGGGTGGTGGCCTGGTGTTTGTTGGCTTTGGCCTTCGCCGGGCTGTTGTGGTGGTATTTGAACGGCGCGTTCGGGCCTGAAATTGCCCAGCGCAAAACCCTGGAATTTCTCACCGGTTATCTGATCGAACAGTCACTGTCGATCGACAACATGTTCGTGTTTGTGATGATTTTCGGCTACTTCGCGGTGCCACCGGAGTTGCAGCGTCGGGTGCTGCTTTATGGGGTGCTCGGGGCGATTGTGATGCGCGCGGCGATGATCTTCGCCGGCGTCTGGCTGGTGACGCAGTTCGAGTGGTTGCTGTATGCCTTCGGGGTGTTCCTGATCATCACCGGGATCAAGATGCTGGTGTTTGCCGAGCAACAACCTGATCTGGATAACAACCGGCTGCTGCGCTGGGTGCGCTCACATTTACGCATCACCAGTGGCTTTCATGGCGAGCGCTTTTTCGTGCTGCAGAACGGCGTGCGCTGGGCCACGCCGATGTTTCTGGTGCTGGTGCTGATCGAGGCCAGCGACCTGATGTTTGCCGTGGACAGCATCCCGGCGATCTTCGCCGTCACCACTGACCCGTTCATTGTGTTCACTTCAAACATCTTCGCGATCATGGGTTTGCGGGCGCTGTATTTCCTGCTGGCGGACATGGCGGACCGGTTTCATCTGCTCAAGTACGGGCTGGCGATTGTGTTGGTGTTCATTGGCGGCAAGATGGTGCTGATGCCGTGGATTCACATGCCGGTTGAGTGGTCGCTGGCGGTGGTGGGCGCGGTGATTCTCGGCTCGGTGCTGCTGAGCTTGATCATCACTCGCAAAGAAGACCCAACCCAAAGCACTCAATGACACAACACAAAACCTGTGGGAGCGAGCTTGCTCGCGAAGGCAATCTGTCAGTCTATTAATGCTTCGACTGACACGACGCCTTCGCGAGCAAGCTCGCTCCCACAATGTTCGTGGCAACACTGAATGCTTTGATCACTACACAAAACCTGTAGGAGTGAGCCTGCTCGCGATTGCGCTGTGTCATTCAACTTTGATGTTGGCTGACTTGGCGCTATCGCGAGCAGGCTCGCTCCCACAATGTCCGTGGCAACACTGAATGCTTTGATCACAACACAAAACCTGTGGGAGCGAGCCTGCTCGCGATTGCGCTGTGTCATTCAACTTTGATGTTGGCTGACTTGACGCTATCGCGAGCAGGCTCGCTCCCACAATGTCCGTGGCAACACTGAATGCTTTGATCACAACACAAAACCTGTGGGAGCGAGCCTGCTCGCGATTGCGCTGTGTCATTCAACTTTGATGTTGGCTGACTTGACGCTATCGCGAGCAGGCTCACTCCCACAATGTCCGTGGCAACACTGAATGCTTTGATCACAACACAAAACCTGTGGGAGCGAGCTTGCTCGCGAAGGCAATCTGTCAGTCTATTAATGCTTCGACTGACACGACGCCTTCGCGAGCAAGCTCGCTCCCACAATGTTCGTGGCAACACTGAATGCTTAGATCACAACACAAAACCTGCTCGCGATTGCGCTGTGTCATTCAACTTTGATGTTGGCTGACTTGACGCTATCGCGAGCAGGCTCGCTCCCACAATGTCCTTGGCAACACTGAATGCTTTGATCACAACACAAAACCTGTAGGAGTGAGCCTGCTCGCGATAGCGATGTGTCATTCAACTTTGATGTTGGCTGACTTGACGCTATCGCGAGCAGGCTCACTCCCACAATGTCCGTGGCAACACTGAATGCTTTGATCACAACACAAAACCTGTGGGAGCGAGCCTGCTCGCGATTGCGCTGTGTCATTCAACTTTGATGTCGGCTGACTTGACGCTATCGCGAGCAGGCTCACTCCTACATTTGGATCGTGTGAGTCCTATTTGTCGGACTTGATGCTGGTCCAGACGCGGGTGCGTACGCGCTCCAGTTTTTGCGGCAATGGCTGGACCACGTACAGGGTTTTCAGCGCTTCGCTGGTCGGTGTCAGGTTCGGGTTACCGGTGATCTCCTTGTTGACCAGCGGCATCGAATCCTTGTTCACGTTCGGATAACCGAGGAAGTCGCTGATCGGCGCGATGACTTTCGGATCGAGCAAGGTGTTGAGGAATTCGTGCGCCTCTTCGACGTTCTTCGCGCTCTTCGGAATGGCGAAGGTATCAAACCAGATCGGTGCGCCTTCCTTCGGTAGACGCCAATCCACCACCACACCATTGCCCGCCTCTTTGGCGCGATTGCCGAACTGATAGAAGCTGCCGGAGTAACCGATGGCCACGCAGATATTGCCGCTGGCGATGTCGGTCATGTACTTGGCCGAGTTGAAATAGGTGACATACGGGCGAATCTTCAGCATCAGCTCTTTGGCTTTCTCATAATCGGCGGGGTTCTGGCTGTTCGGATCGAGCCCCAGATAATGCAGGGCCAGCGGCAGAATTTCCGACGGCGAATCGAGCATCGCTACGCCGCAGGATTTGAGTTTTTCCATATTCTCGGGCTTGAACACCAGATCCCAGCTGTCCACCGGCGCGTTGTCGCCCAGCGCAGCCTTGACCTTGGCCGGGTTGAAACCGATCAGCACCGTGCCGTACATGTAAGGAACGCCGTATTGGTTGCCCGGATCATTGGCATCCAACAGCTTGAGCAGCGCCGGGTCCTGGTGGCTCCAGTTCGGCAGTTTGGACTTGTCGAGTTTCTGGAAAACGCCGGCCTTGATCTGCGTATCGATGAACTGGTTCGACGGCACGACCAGGTCATACCCGGAGTTACCGGTGAGCAGTTTGGCTTCCAGCGATTCGTTGGTATCGAAGGTGTCCCAGGTCACTTTGATGCCGCTTTTCGCAGCGAAATCCTTGGGCACGGAAGGCAGGATGTAATCCGCCCAGTTGTACACCCGCAGCTCGCGCTGTTCGGCGTGCACGGCGCTGGCCAGCAGCGTCAGCCCACACACAGTGGCGCCCAGAATGCGTTTCATCGTGACCATGGTTTGTTTCCCCGATTGCGGCGTGAGTTCGATGGTTTTTGTTCTGTACACGGCAGCGGCTGTAAGACAGCCAGGGTAAGGCGCAGCAAAGATCTGATTGTTCTTCGACAGTTTGATTCTTGCTGACAGCGCTGTGAGATCACAGTGGGAGGTAGGCCAAAAGGGGATCGATATGGCCAATTGTCAGGAGGAGAAAAATCCCCCTCCTGACCGGGAGAGGAGTTTCAGTCGGTGTAGCCGAGTTTCGCCGCCCTGCTCTGCTGCGTCTGGCCACGGGTCGCCAGGCAGTAATACAACGGGCACGTCACGATCAGCCCGACCAGCCACGACAGATCCGCGCCATCCACCAGATTGGCGTAGGGCCCGACGTACAGCGAAGTATTGGCAAACGGCAACTGCACAATGATGCCGATGAAGTAGGCGATGATCGCGTGCAGGTTGAAGCGCCCGTAAATGCCGCCATCGGCACGGAAGATCGAGGTGATGTCATACGCGCCGCGCTTGATCAGGTAGAAATCGATCAGGTTGATTGACGCCCACGGCACCAGCACCAGCAACAACGCCAGAATCAAGCCGATGAACTCGGAGATGAAATCCGCCGACGCGCCCAGCGCCACCACGCAGCAACCCGCCAGCACCACGCTCGACAACATCACGCGCACCTTGATGCTCGGCGTCCACTGACTGGCGAAGGTCTGAATCGAGGTGATGATCGACAGCACCGCACCGTACAGATTCAGCGCGTTGTGGCTGATGATATTGAGCAGAAACAGCACCATCAGAATCGGCCCGAGCCATCCGGTGGACTGCTTGACCGCCGCCATTGCGTCACTGCCTTCCGGCGTCGCCAGCACCGCTACCGCGCCGAAGGAAAACGACAGAATCGTACCCAGCGTCGCGCCCAGATAGGTGGCGAAAAACGGCTTGGCGATACCGATATCCGCCGGCAGATAACGCGAGTAGTCCGAGACGTAGGGCGAGAAGCTGATCTGCCAGATGATCCCCAGCGACACTGTCGCCAGCCAGCCGGACAGGTTGAAGCTGCCGCGAGTCAGAAAGTCAGCCGGCAGGTCATGGCAGAAGATGTAAAGGAAACCGGCGAGCAACGCGCTACCCATCACCCACGTGCCGATGCGGTTGAGGGTATGGATGAAGTTGTAGCCGATCACACCGATGGCCGTAGCCCCGAGGGCGCCGATCAAAATGCTCAATGGCGCCGGCACCGACGGCGCAATGCCGACGATGGATTTACCAGCCAGCACGATGTTGGAGATGAAAAAGCCGATGTAGATGATCGTGGCAAAGAACACGATCAGCAGCGCGCCATAACGGCCGAACTGGCCACGACTCTGCACCATCTGCGGAATGCCCATGCGCGGGCCTTGCGCCGACGCCAGAGCAATCACGATTCCGCCGATCATGTGCCCCAGCGCAATCGCCAGCAGCCCCCACAGCAGATCGAGATGGAACACCTGAACCACCATGGCGCCGGTGACGATGGGCAGTGGCGCAATGTTGGTGCTGAACCAAAGGGTGAAAAGGTCGCGGGCCTTCCCGTGGCGTTCCGCGAGTGGAACATAGTCGACCGTGTGATTCTCGATCAACGGATCTTGCCGGGACATCTGGGACATGGGTATGAACTCGAGTTTGTCTGTTCTTATCTTTGTATGAAGCCAAACCGAGGGGACTCTTTGGCCGCCCCTCAGATGCGAGCCATATTATGGTATTCCAAACTTTTCACAAGACTGATCCGTAGTCTCCAGCGCTATCTGATCCGCTATCCTCGCTGATATCAACGCCCTCTTGCCAGTCGAAAGCCCCGTAAACATTGACTTTCCGACGAAGTCATCACGTTTATCGGTTCACCTGAAAAGGCCTTGCAAAGAAAGTATTACGGTATACCATCAGACGAATAAACCATAAAAATCGCGTCACACCACCCGAGGACTGCCCAATGATCGATGCCGCTATTTACAAACAAGTCATGGGCTCGTTCCCGTCCGGCGTAACCGTCATCACCACCTTGGACGAAGAGGGGCAAATCGTCGGCCTGACCGCCAGCGCCTTCAGTTCGCTGTCGATGGAGCCGGCGCTGGTGTTGTTCTGCCCCAACTACAGCTCTGATTCCTACCCGGTGCTGATCAAGAACAAGCGCTTTGCGATCCACTTCCTGTCCGGCGGCCAGCAAAGCGAGGCCTACGCCTTCGCCCGTAAAGGCAAGGACAAGGCGCAAGGCATCGAGTGGACATTGAGCGAGCTGGGCAACCCGATTCTGGCCAACGCGACGGCGGTCATCGAGTGCGAGTTGTGGCGCGAATATGAAGGTGGCGACCACGCGATCATGGTCGGCGCGGTGAAGAATCTGATCGTGCCCGAGCAGAACGCCGGGCCGCTGGTGTATTGCCACGGCAAGATGGGTGCCCTTCCCGTTTTCGCCTGATCCAGAATTTCAGAACACCATAAATCAACTGTAGGAGTGAGCCTGCTCGCGATAGCGTCAAGTCAGCCAACATCAACGTTGGATGACACATCGCAATCGCGAGCAGGCTCACTCCTACAGGGTTTTTGTGTTGTTAATGCTGGTGGTATTACGTTCTGAACCGACTCACCAACTGATTCAACGTCTGCGACAACGCCGTCAGGTTCTGCGCATCCTCGCGTGTCGAATCCGCCAGACTTGCCACCAACTGCGCATCCCCATGAATCTGGCTGATATGCCGATTGATGTCCTCGGCCACCTGATGCTGCTCCTCAGCTGCCGTGGCGATTTGCGTGTTCATGTCGCGGATCACGTCCACCGACTCACGAATCAAGCCAAAACTCGCCCGCGCTTCGTTGATCGACACCACGGTTTCCTGCGATACCTCAAGGCTCGCATGCATCTGCTTGCCCATCTGATGCGTGCGCCGCGCCAGGTTGCCGAGCAAGGCATCGATCTCGCCGGTGGAGTCCGCCGTGCGCTTGGCCAGCGCCCGCACCTCGTCCGCAACCACGGCGAAACCACGTCCCTGCTCACCGGCCCGCGCCGCCTCAATCGCGGCATTCAGCGCCAGCAGATTGGTCTGCTCGGCAATCGAACGGATGGTGCCGAGAATCGACTGAATGTCGTTGCTGTCCTGCTCCAGTTGCTGCATCGACTCGGCGCTGTGGCCGATCTCCTGACTCAACCGCCCGACGTTGTTCACTGCCGCATCGATCTGCTGCTGCCCGGTGTGAGCCTGACGCTGGCCGTTGTCCGCAGAGTCCGCCGCCTGACTGCACGAGCGCGCGACTTCATTGGAAGTGGCGACCATTTCATGGAACGCCGTCGACACCATGTCCACCGCCTCACGCTGGCGCGAAGCGACTTCGGCCATTTCCGCCGAGACTTCGGTGGCGCTGCCGGAACTGCTGTGAATCTGCCCCGCCGCCTGACCGATGCTCTGGATCAGCGTACGAATCGCCTCCAGAAACTGGTTGAACCATCCCGCCAGTTGCGCCGTTTCGTCCTGCCCGCGCACATCCAGTCGCGCCGTCAGATCACCCTCGCCCTGCGCGATGCCTTCCAGACCACTCGCCACCCCACGAATCGGCTTGACCATCAACCCGGCAAACCACGCTCCGACCGTCGCAAACAGCAACGCACAAACCAAAGCAATGGCGGCAATAACCCAAGTCAGCCGCGTAGCCCCGGCCATCACTTCACTGGCCTTGACCACCCCGACAAAGCGCCAGCCCAGTTTCTCGGACGGCCAGACAAACGCCATGTAGCGCTCGCCCGCCAACTCAACCTCGACCAGACCTTTACCGGCCGCCGCCAGTTGCTGATAACCGTCACCGAGATCGGTGAGCTTTTTGAAGTTGTGCGCTGGATCGCTCGGGTCAACCAACACCGTGTTGTTGGCCTCCATCAGCAGCAGATAACCGCTGTCGCCGAGGCGGATCTGCTTGACCAGATCGGTCAATTGCTTGAGCGACACGTCGATGTTGACCACCCCGGCGTTGCTGCCCAACTGATTGTTGAAGCTGCGCACGGTACTCACCAGTACCACGTCATCTGCCGCCCAGTAATAAGCATCGGTGCGCAGGGTTTTGCCGGGATTGGCCATCGCCGTTTTGTACCAGGGACGGGTACGCGGATCGTAACTCGCGAGTTTCGGATCGCCCGGCCAGAACACATAGCCGCCCTGCTCCGTCCCCAACGACAGATACGCGTAAGCCGGATGCGCCTTGGCGAGCCCGGCGAACAACTGGAATATCTGTTGATCCTGCACGCCCATCGTGACTTGCGCCGCATCACTGCCCAGATAACGTTTCAGGTTACCGTCGATGCCCTGCAACTGCGGGTGTTCCGCCAGATACGCGACGTTCTGGCTGATGCCCTCAAAGAACAGCTGCATCGCGTTCTCGACCTGGCGCACCTCGCGCCCGGTGCTGTCGATAAAATTGTCACGCGCCCCATCCCGCACGTTGAGGATGATCAGCACAGCCACCAGCAACACCGGCACGCTGGCGATCACCGCGAATGCCAAGGTCAATTTTTGTTTTATGTTCATCTACTGCGCCTTCCTTGTTCGAAGTGTCGGTCAGAAATATTTTGCGGATATTCCGTATTATGGTATACCAATATTCAATCAGCCGACCAGCCGTCCTCAAAGGCGTGCTTGAATGGTGATAAGACTCGCGAGCGTCCAACGCTCACGCCAGTTAGACAGGCCCGCAAGCGACCGGCCAACAACAAAAGATCCGAGGTAGCGTCATGAAATTTTCCCTGTTCGTACACATGGAACGCTGGGACGAAAGCGTCAGCCACCGCCAACTGTTCGAAGACCTGACCGAACTGACCCTGATGGCCGAGGCCGGTGGTTTCAGCACCGTGTGGATCGGCGAACACCACGCCATGGAATACACCATCTCGCCGAGCCCGATGCCGCTGCTGGCCTACCTCGCGGCAAAAACCACCACCATCCACCTCGGCGCCGGCACCATCATCGCGCCGTTCTGGCACCCGTTGCGGGTCGCCGGGGAATGCGCGCTGCTCGACGTCATCAGCAACGGACGCATGGAAGTCGGCCTGGCACGCGGTGCCTATCAAGTTGAATTTGATCGCATGGCTGGCGGCATGCCCGCTTCAAGCGGTGGCCAGGCCTTGCGCGAAATGGTCCCGGTGGTGCGCGCCCTATGGCAAGGCGACTACGCCCACGACGGCGACATCTGGAAATTCCCGACGTCGACCAGCGTGCCGAAGCCGATTCAGAAGCCAAACCCGCCGATGTGGATCGCCGCCCGCGACCCCGACTCGCACAATTTCGCCGTGGCCAACGGCTGCAACGTGATGGTCACGCCATTGATGAAGGGCGACGAAGAAGTCCTCGACCTGAAAAACAAATTCCAGACCGCACTCGACAACAACCCCGACGTGCCACGCCCACAGTTGATGGTGCTGCGCCACACCCACGTCCACACCGCAGACGATCCGGACGGCTGGCAAGTCGGCGCCAAAGCGATTTCGCGGTTCTATCGCACCTTCGATGCGTGGTTCGGCAACAAACAAACCCCAGTGAATGGCTTCCTCGAACCGAGCCCGGAAGAGAAGTTTGCCGGACGTCCGGAGTTTGAGCTGGAGAGCCTGCACAAGACGGCGATGATTGGTACGCCGGAAGAGATCATTCCGCGCATCAAGTACTACCAGGAACTTGGGGTGGATGAGTTCAGCTTCTGGTGTGATAACAGCTTGCCGCATGCGGAGAAGAAGAAGTCGCTGGAGCTGTTTATCAAGCATGTGGTGCCGGCGTTTCGCTGAGTGTTCTGCTGATTGAGCCTGGTAAATGAAAACGCCCCAACAGTGTTTGGGGCGTTTTATTTTTGGCTATCGGCAAGAGACTACAACATCGTCGGAAGCGGCTGCCTTGCATGGCTGGAACGTTGAGGCTTATAGTCCGCCCGTTGCCCAAATGACAACTCGGGTTTGGCGACCTGACATAACGAGTGCGAGGGCTATCTACTTGTTTGCAGGTGTCTGCGCGTCCGCAAAACTGCTGTGTAATGGCGGTTGTGCGCGGGAGACCTTCGGGTCTGCCGGTTTCTCGTTTCCGGTTCGCCAACCTGCGTACAGCTGCCACCCATCGTTTGGCGACGGGGGATGTCAGCCTCACCCACTAAACGAGGCTTTACCCAGTGCAAAGATATATCCCCTTAACCAGCATCGACCAGATCCCGGCCTCCCTGCTCATCGACACACAAGCTCCACTAGACGTCCTGCACGCCATGGCCGACTACCGCATTCGTACCGTCACCCAAGTACTGGAAAACATCGCGTTCCGCGCTGAAATTGGTTGCGACACCGTGGTGCTCTCCGACTTTTCCAAGCTATTGGCGATTCCGCTGCGCGATGGCTGTGACTTGATGGATGTGATCGGCAAACGCTTGCAGGCTCAAGCGTCTGAATGAAATAAATCGGGCAGCCTTTGGGTTGCTCTTCCAAGTAAGGCTGAACGCCTCTGGCAGATAGTCTCCACCGATCATCTAGATCGCAACTTCAGGGTGGACGCCTGTGGCAGGCGATGCCTGAATAATTACCGTATTAGCAACCTACCTCATCTTTTTAACGAAGCTTCAAGCGCGTGAAAGTCATTTGGAACGGCGCTATAAAAGCAACAGCCTCAGAAGAAAACATTGCTTTCACTATGGCGGCCAGGCTTGGAATACTGGCGTAGCTGCATTGATTTGGGTGGGGGGTGAACGTCTTGAAATGTTGGAGATACCTAAGCTCTGCGTGATGAGGTGCATCATCAAGTGCAGAGATTAGAGTAGATTTGTGGGAATCCCTCAGGGTCTGTCCGATTTCTCATCTCTATTTCAATTACGGCAACAAACGCTCACAGCCCACTAACCTTAGTGATTGAATAGTTCAAAAATCCACCTCGCCAGAATTTCCGGCGACGTGGTTTCCTTCCGAAGCTGCTCGACACCGCGATCTCTCGCCACAAGGGCAAATTTACCAGCGTCAGAGATCTCAATATAGGGCGCACCAAACTCCTCTATTTCGATCCCTAAGGGAAACGCCTTATAGGGTTTCCCTTGCTCATTCGCGTAATTAAAAAAACAATGGACTACTTGCTCAAGCGCCAAGGACTCCACCTCGAGTTTCTTTTATGAGTTTGACTTACCCGTTCAGCGACAGGATTTTCAAAAGGGGACAGATTTATTTTTAACCTGCGAAGTCAGCGTAGATAAAAATAAATCAGTCCGCTTTTCCGCTTTTCCGCCTTGACAGGCAGAACCCTCCTACCAGCGCACAGCATTTTGGCTCCCTATTATAGAAAGCGAAACTTCCAATAATCGTTGCCGGCAACTACCCAAAATCTCTCGCGAACTGGAATCAAAAAACTGAAATCACAGCAATCAGCGATCCAGTCTGGATAGACATATTTTTCATGAAAGCGACCATCGTCCATGTGCATGTGTATTTTTCGATCAAAATTTATGTAGAACCTTGGAAGTCTCGAGTGAACGACATTGGCACGCTTAAACAATTCAGGCGTTAAACCTTCACCCGTCAGGTAATACTGCTCGATCTGCTCAAAAACGTTCTCATCCGCCCCAATAAAACCTTTCAGATCGGATGAAGATAGTATTTTCTCCTTTGAATCATGGAGATACTGCGGGAAATTTTCCGCAGTCATTTTCACAACTCCTCCTCTGAACTTCTGGCTGGATCGCTCATATTGTTCCGGAGTAATGCTTCCATTTTGCAGAGAGGCACGAAGGCTCATATCTACATCTAGAGTGAAGTTGCATTTCTCATCCACAATCCAGAAGCATTTCCCCGAATGCACAAAAAAACCGATGCTTTTCTCGCCATCCCATAAGTCATCAAAAATCTCCTGACTCACCGTCATTTTTTGAACTCTTTAAAAAATTCTTCCTGGGTATAAACACGAGCATTACTCGAATTATTTTCGAGCACTGACTCCCACATTTTTGGTAACTCAAGCGAATAACCCGGCTGCCCTTCATCCACTCTCTTGGGGGTGTCGCGATCTCTTGGGCCATCTGTATGCTGAGGTATTACTTTGTCCATGATTTCCTTATGGGTTTTCGCATCAATTTCGAAAACCACTACAGAGCCATCAGAACGCTTGTTCGTCAAGTAGTATGTGGCATGGTCTGCGTTACCGACGCTGACACAAAGTTGCCCCGTACATCCCGGGTTAATGGTAATGCTTCCATCCTCGTTTGCAGTAATTCGGTTCTGGCTGGTTTTATTACCAAATCCGCCTCCTTCGACCCGAAAGTAAGTCACCGCATCCGGAGATTCGCCTTTGGCATCACCGGCGCCACCTTTTGTACCTGGGGAGCCTGCCTCTTCTTTTGTTCCAGTCGTGCCACCCTTGGGTTTATCTTTCCCGCCTCCCGCCGTCTTGATCGTTGAGCCCATCGCCGATACAGACGTCGCCAAGCCTTCAACGGCTGCCATCGCCATCTCATGGCTGATCCCTAGTGTTTGAACGAGCGTATCTGCAATTGCCGCGACAGAGTGCCCCGCGGTGATTCCCGCAAGCATGTTCTGAAAACCATTGTTCTCAGTAATCAAAAGATTAAAGAGCTTTTCAGCTTCAGGTGATGCGGTGGCAGCCAAATCTTTGAGTTTTTGTGCTTTGGCCTCTGCATCTGCGACAAGACTTGAGAATCCTTTGCAGTTGTTTGGATTAGCTGCACATTGAGCAACCGCTTCAATGTCTTGCTTGCGACTGAGTTCGTGGTACTCCGCGTATTTCTGCTTCGCGCACGCCTGGTCATTTCCGCAGGCGTTCATTTCCTTTGCAGCTCGCTCAAGATCCGAGTGCGACAAGAAGTTGTACTGGGTCGCAGTCGCTGCAATATTCGCTGCGATGTTAGGGTCGGTACCCGCGACCACGGCGGAGAGCACAGCGATCAACTGTGACATGGCCAACAAGTTAGCTTTGTCCTGTCCTGCTCCCGGCATGTTCGGGTCGTAGTTGTCGGGCAGTATCAAATCCGCCAGGTACTGGACCATGGCTTCGTTGGCACCACCAGCCAACGCGCCCGTCTTGAAGTCGCCGCCCAGAGCCATGGATTTCAAGCCACCCACTAGAGCATGCGCCGCAATTTTCGTTGGACTGCCGTCCACCAGATTGAGGTTGCCGACCTTATTAGCCGCGATAGCGCCGCCAATATCGATCACAGCACCCAACAAATTGTTGACGAAGTTGTCGCCCAGACTGCCGCCCTGTAGTACGGTCTGGGCCAAGGTATCAGCACTTGTTTTGAGAACAACTTGCCCGGCGCTGTTCCAGTCGAACCCGAGGTCAGTTGGACTGTAGCCAAGGCCAGTGCCGATACCGCCCAACATCCCCGAAAGCACATAACCCTGCAGGTTTTCACTGCTGAAGACGTCTTTGAGCACTGAACCCAAATCGCCTTTGTTACTGATGGCGCTGTTGGCTGCCGTCGTCTCGACTGCAATCAGTACCGCATTGGCAAAGCCTGCCGAAAACGTGCCTGCGGTAGCTCCGATCAAACCAGCGCCAGCGCCACCTGTGACCGCAGCCAGCAAGATCGCCAACGCCAGTTGCGCAGCGACACCGAGCCCCGACGTCGAGTACTTGAAGCTCTTGTGGATCTCTTCCACACGGTGCCAATCAACGTCGCCGCGCAACTCGGCGTCTTTCAGCCAATGAGTTTCGGATCAGCCGCCACCATCGTGTCGATAGTCTGACTGACACTCTGTTGATCAATCTGCTTGATATCGATCTTGAGCCCGTCAACAGCCTTGATGACAAGTTTGCCGTTCGCGATCAATTGGCTCTGACGCAGCGTCTCATCAGTATTGCCTTTGCCTTTGGCCGAATTCCAACCGGCATTGCTGTTGCTCTTAGTATGGCTCTCGTCATGCAGATCCTTCACCCCCTCAAAGGTAATGGAGCCACCACTGTCCAGCATAATGTCATTGCCACTTTCGAGTTTCGCGACTTGATAGCGCTGGTCGCCATTACTTTTGAGCGTCAGGTTACCGCCGGAAGTGATCTCACTGCCCACGTGAGTTACTTGGGTGACTTCATCATGTTTGGTCTTGAGGCTTCCAAAGCTACCCTTTTTCTTCATGTCGTACAGCGAGTAGTCAGTATCCTGCTTAGCCAGAATCTCTAGGTTGTCACCGGCCACCAGATAGGCTTCATCACCCGCCGTTACGCGACTGGAAATCAAACTGAGGTCTTTACCCGCATCCAGTTTGACGTCGCCGCCTGCCGTGATGCCGGACATGACTTGAGTGACATGATCCTCCTGACGAGTCATGTTCTTGTTTTTAGAGCGCGAATGCTCCTCGTCCGCCGCTGAGGTGATCACCAGATTCTCAGTCGCCGACATCGCCACATCACGCTTGGCATCAATCTCACTGGCAATGATATTGATATCGCGCTTGGCCTCGGCCTTGAAATCACGCCCGGCATCAATATCCGCGCCCAGTTGCGTGACGCTGCTAACAGCTCCCCTCCAACCCAGCGACGCGCTGTCGTTGACTTGCACAGACGCCACATTGACATCGCGACCGGCGTTCAACGTCATGTCCTGGCCGCTCTTCAGGACGCCGCCGATGACGTTGATGTCCTTGGCTGCTTTGACGGTCAGGTCGTTGGCGGCCTCGATTCGGGCGGCGTTGTCGGCAAAGTCCTGATGCCGGGTGACGGTGCCGTATTGGTCATCCATCTTGGTGATGGTTCGTTCGTTGGTCACATCGCCCGTGCGCGTGGTCAGCGTCACATCGCGTCCGGCAATAATGCCGCCAGTTTTGTTAACGATGTTGTTGGTCGCCAACAGATCAAGACGATTACCCGCCTCAATCGATCCGCTGTTGACCAGGTCCTTGCCCGCCGTGGCCGACAGGTTGTTGGTGGCTTTAAGCGTGCCGACGTTATCGAGGTTTTTCCCGGCGATCAGCGTCACGTCGTTACCGGCAATCAATGCCCCGGTCGGGCCAAGGCGGCCGTTGGCCTGAGCCAGATACACCACTGGCACCAGGACTTTCTCGCCATTCACTTCGTGCTCTTCGAGCCAGACGATGTCGTGAGTCAGCGCGGCCACTTGCTGCGCCGAGAGGCCGACGCCGACCG
This sequence comes from Pseudomonas sp. McL0111, assembly GCF_052567255.1. Taxonomy (NCBI): domain Bacteria; kingdom Pseudomonadati; phylum Pseudomonadota; class Gammaproteobacteria; order Pseudomonadales; family Pseudomonadaceae; genus Pseudomonas; species Pseudomonas sp. McL0111. The sequence goes on from NZ_CP199585.1 coordinate 5,190,809, forward strand.
ACAGGTTGAGCGCGTCCTTGCTGGCGATGGCGTTGTTCATCAGGTACTTGAACATGCCCTCGTTGGAGGTCTGGCCATCGAGGAAGGCCTGGCCGGTGCGCGCGGTGACGGCTTGTTGAATCAGGCGTTGTTCGTAGAGACCGTCGCCCAGACGTTTGGCGCTCTGATCAGGGTCGTAGCCCAGTTTGCCGAGCAGGTAGTCCGAACTCATGAACGATTTGAGGTCGGTGAGTACCGGGTTGGTTTCGATCAAGTATTTATGTGGGTTGGACGGAGCCGTAGTGTCTGGCAGGCCGGTGACACGAGTCACCGGACGAATACCGTTCGCCTCTTTGGCGTCGTTGCCCCGAGCCCGGAAGAGGACGTCCGGAGTTAGAACTGGAGAGCTTGCACAAGACGGCGATGATTGGTACGCCGGAAGAGATCATTCCGCGCATCAAGTACTACCAGGAACTGGGGTGGATGAGTTCAGCTTCTGGTGCGATAACAGCTTGTCGCATGCGGAGAAGAAGAAGTCGCTGGAGCTGTTTATCAAGAATGTGGTGCCGGCGTTTCGCTGATCGGCCTGCTTGACATAAAACCTGCTCGCGCGAACTACAAAAAGGGACGAATTCATCAGCGTGAATTCGTCCCTTTCCGCATCCCGTAACTGGGCTTAACCGCGAATGCGGCGCTCCGTGAAGTCATACTCTTCAGGACAATCGCCGGAAGGGTCTGCGGCCACATTGGTGTAATGCACCGTATTGGCATCAATCAGTTTGTAGGTGTAGATATCCGGCAAACGCACGCCATCGGTTCTCAACTCGTTCTTGCTATTGGCAGCCGACCATGTTCCATGCTCAGCCTGTATTGTCCGGGTCTGTTCGGCATCACGGAAAAAGGTGATGGTGAAAGTGCCGTCAGGTTTGAAGTTATTCTTCCAGGACAGGAACTGGCATTTACCGGTTTCTGCCCGCAAGCCCTTCCAGGAACCAACCAGCGACGGGTCAACCGCTGGCTTGTTGGAGGCACAGCCTCCCAGCGTTACGGCCAGGACGATCAGAGCTAGAGAGAAATTACGTTTCACGCGGTGTTTCCTTTTTCCAGATAACGGGATTATGCCGAGGGACCGGGAATCTCACGTTATTCGTGATGAACTAAAGACAAATTTCGTTGAAGCGCCAGATCAACTCGTCACCGGAGTTCGCTGTTTCGGCTGGGAAACACGTAAACATGCTGCTCACAACGTGAGCCAATGAACTGGCGAGAAGGTCGGCATCCATCAGGCCCATCAAGTGCGGTTGATTACCGCTCTTGCCGTCATACGTGAGGGTGTATCAATGGGCCAGTCCCTAGCAGTGCAACAGCAGGTATTCCGGTTCGGTCAATCGGCCCAGATTCAGGCCGCGGCGTTGTCAGAGCTGGCCCGGCTGCTTTCGAGCTCACTCGAAGAGCTGTTTGGTCAGCAGCAGGAAACCACCGTGCGTAAGCGTGGACCTGCTCCGAAATGGCAGCAGCAATTGGAAGCCATTGATCAACTACCCAAGAGCCAACAGAAATTTGTTGCGCAGATGCTCGATGCCTTGATCGCTCAGGCCACGACCAAAGCGAGCAGCGAGGGACGGGAGGTTTTGCAGTAAGCAGATAAAACAACACCGGCGCATGATCGGTGTAGGATGAGGATATCTATCAAATATTAGCAGAAATTCGTTTATATAAAAACTCATAAAAATCTGAAGCGTAATTAACATTCTCGCCAGACGGAAGCCTAAGACTCACGGGGCACTCACCATCTTTAAACTTCGAATAGTCAAAGAAAAAGACTTCCCCCATATCAGTTTCGCTAATCACAAGCTTTTTGCCATCTACCAGATTATTTTTTATGCCCACAATATGCTGATAGACAATATCCCCCCCATTGACACTCTCAAAGTCAACGCCATAGATACTGTAAATTTCTTCAGTACCAATCTCGCCACCCGCATACGTCTTTAAAAACCACTTGTACGACCCTGGCAGTTCAAGCCCTAGACGCTGCTCGGCCTTCTCAATTCAGTCATCACCCACGCAATCGGCCTGACTACCAAAGCACACGATATCAGGATGCTGTGATACTAAATCCTCAATTTGATGCGTCGTAACTTGGCTCATTTTCAATTCCTAAAATCTGCAGATCGTTGCTGCCAGTACTGCACTTTCCATTTATCAAAAGCTGCCCTATCAATACCAGAAGGAATTGTATTAGGGTTAATGTGAATAGTTGCGCTATTGGTTTGGTGAAAACTTTGTGTCATTTCTGCAATAGGCCCTGACTGTGTTTGCGTCATATGGTGCAGGTTCACCGACTTGCCATCTACACCGATGGGCGCGGCCATACGCTCAGCATTACTACCTGTTATGACCTTGCCACCTTCACGCCAACTAGTTTGCAAATTAGGATCAAATAAATCATTCCGTTGATATACCTTATTCCCACTAAACTGAATAGGATCTTTTGACCAAAAATTACGTTGCTGAGTAAAAACAGAGCCAGCCTCTGTAGAGCTCCCTATTCCTTTTGCACCTCCTCCTTTACCGCCCCTTAGTACTCCACCCATGACGGCCAGCAGATCACTGAGCCACCCGGCTTTCTCTGGTGACACCCCGCTATTTATCAAGTCGAGCTGTGACTGCGCTTGAGTTAACGTAGCAATAGCTGTGTTGTTTTGGAGTTGAAGGCGGTGCAGATCCTCCTTGAACATAGAAGGGATACTGTCGTCAAAATACATATGCGCAAGACGTTCTTGCAAGCTAAAGCGATCGTGTACTAGATCTCCATAGTACTGAATACATTGCTGCGGGCTGCTTTTGCACAATGAAGACAGGGCATCGTCGTCTGCAACCGACTGATCTCGGATGTATTTCTTGACCTCCTCACAGGTGCCCTTAGCCTCACAGGTGCGTGCAGCATTTTCCAAATCGTCTAGTTCTTGATGCCCTGCAAAATTGTACTGAGTAGCGTTGTTGGTAATCCATGCTGTTTGTTGCAGCGTGGTGGCGTCCGTGTTACCCAGTGCAGTCGCCGACAACACCCCAACAATCTGCGAGCCCATGAGCAATAGATCAGGATTGCCCTCGAACCATTTGTTCATCTCTCCAACGAGTGCTTCGTTCGCGCCAGCCGCCAGTGCGCCTGTCGCAAAATCACCACCGGTCATTTCTGACAACAATCCGCCTACCGCAGCGTGGATGATGATTTTGCCCGCCGAGCCATCATCCATAACGTTTTTTGTAAGATCGCCCACCATGTTGAAGCTGAAAGCGGCTACGGTGTTGAAAAGCGCGGTTTTTAGAACATCACCAACGCTTGCATCGCCTCCAGCTGCCTTGGTGATCAGCGCAGAGGTACCACCTTGGATGATCTGACTTCCAGCGAATCTACCAACTCCCTCCCATGTCGCTAATGAGGGTCCTAGCAGCTTTTTAGTGACGGGATCGTATTTCATACCCGTCAGCTTGGTCAGATACTCAGACATCAACCCGGCTGTAAGGCCGGAAATCGCATAGCCCTTCAGTGCGTCGGACGACGTAACGTCCGCAAATACAGCCCCAAGGTTTCCGCCGTTATTGATAAAGCTGGTCGTGGCATTGGTGGCAGCTCCAGTCGCCACAGCAGCAAAGGTCGCGGCCCAGAACGTCCCCATCCCGCCAAAGGCTGTCAGGGCTGCCGGTCCAACCACGGCCGCCATGATGATCGCGATGATGATCTGCGACGCCGGGCCTAGCCCCGAGTTCTCATACTTGAACGACTCGTGAATCTCTTTCACAAGCCGCCAATCTACATCCCCTCGCGCCTCGGCTTCTTTCAACCAGGCCAGTTGCGGATCAGCCTTGACCATGGTGTCGATGGTTTGGCTGACGGATTGCTGGTTTACGTCCTTGATGTCGATTTTCAGGCCATCGACGGCCTTGAGCACGATGTTGCCCTTGGCGATCATCTGGGTCTGGCGCAGGGCTTCGTCGGTGTTACCGCGACCTTTTGCCGATACCCATGCGGCGTTGTTGTTGGTTTTGGTGTGGCTTTCATCATGAAGGTCTTTTACCCCTTCAAAAGTAATCGCCCCGCCACTGTCCAGCGTGATGTTGTTTCCGCTTTCCAGCTTGGCGACCTGGTAAAGTTGATCGCCTCCGCTCTTGAGCGTCAGATCACCGCCAGCCTTGATCTCGGAGCCGACATGCTTGTTGTCGGTCACCTCGTCGTGCTTCATCTTGAGCTTGCCGAAGCTGCCCTTTTTCTTCATGTCGTAGAGCGAATAGTCCGTGTCCTGCAAAGCGAGGACATTGAGGTTTTCACCTGCCACCAAATAAGCTTCGTCGCCCGCAGTAACGCGACTGGAAATCACGCTGAGGTCTTTACCCGCGTCCAGCTTGACATCCCCACCCGCCGTAATACCCGACATCACCTGACTGACATGGTCTTCCTGGCGAGTGACTTTCTTGCTCTTGGACAGCGAGTGCTCTTCATCCGCCGCTGAGGAAATCACCATGTTCTCGGTCGCTGTCATCGCGACATCACGCTTGGCATCAATCTCACTGGCAATGATATTGATATCGCGCTTGGCCTCGGCCTTGAAATCACGCCCGGCATCGATATCGGCGCCCAGTTGCGTGACATCGCTGGTGTTGTGCTTCGCGTCCTGGAACACGCTGTTGTTGACTTGCACGGACGACACATTGACGTCGCGGCCGGCACTCAATGCCATGTCCCGACCGCTTTGCATCACGCCGCCGGAGATGTTGATGTCATTGGCCGCTTTAACGGTCAAGTCATTGGCAGCTTCGATTCGTGCAGCGTTATCGGCATAGTCATGGTGCTGAGTGCCATATCGGGTGCTGTTGTCGGATGAGGTGATGGTCCGCTCGTTGATCACATCACCGGTACGAGTGGTCAGGCTCACGTCACGCCCGGCGATGATGCCACCAGCCTTGTTGACGATGTTGTTGGTTGCCAATAGATCCAGACGATTACCCGCCTCGATGGATCCGCTGTTGACCAGATCCTTGCCTGCAGTGGCAGACAGGTTGTTGGTCGCTTTGAGCGTGCCGACGTTATCAAGGTTTTCCCCGGCGATCAGCGTTACGTCGTTACCGGCAATCAATGCCCCGGTCGGGCCGAGACGTCCGTTGGCCTGAGCCAGATACACCACTGGCACCAGCACTTTCTCGCCATTCACTTCGTGCTCTTCGAGCCAGACGATGTCGTGAGTCAGCGCGGCCACTTGCTGCGCCGAGAGGCCGACGCCGACCGACAGGTTGAGCGCGTCCTTGCTGGCGATGGCGTTGTTCATCAGGTACTTGAACATGCCCTCGTTGGAGGTCTGACCATCGAGGAAGGCCTGGCCGGTGCGCGCGGTGACGGCTTGTTGAATCAAGCGTTGTTCGTAGAGACCGTCGCCCAGACGTTTGGCACTTTGGTCAGGGTCGTAACCGAGTTTGCCGAGCAGGTAGTCCGAGCTCATGAACGATTTGAGGTCGGTGAGTACCGGGTTGGTTTCGATCAAGTATTTATGTGGGTTGGACGGAGCCGTAGTGTCTGGCAGGCCGGTGACACGAGTGATCGGACGAATGCCGTTTGACTCTTTGGCGTCGTTGCCCCGAGCCCGGAAGAGGACGTTCGGAGTTAGAACTGGAGAGCCTGCACAAGACGGCGATGATTGGTACGCCGGAAGAGATCATTCCGCGCATCAAGTACTACCAGGAACTGGGGGTGGATGAGTTCAGCTTCTGGTGCGATAACAGCTTGCCGCATGCGGAGAAGAAGAAGTCGCTGGAGCTGTTTATCAAGAATGTGGTGCCGGCGTTTCGGTGAATACCTGAATTAGTAGAAATGACAAATGAAAACGCCCCGACCTAGCTCGGGGCGTTTACGTTGAACTACATGCCAGCTCGCCGTGGGTCAATGCTACTCCTGAACAGACGCCCTGTGATTCTTGCGCAGTTGCTTCAAGGAGAAACGCAGTTTGCGCACCCCATAAGCAACGCGTGGAAACAACAGCGTCCACCGTGGATGCACGTGCACTCCGCAATCGCGGCTGTCTTGCCGTGTCATCGAGGTCATTTGCTGCGGCAGTTCCACACCATACTTAATGCACTTGGTGATCAGCGCATCGACGTTACGTTCCATGAAGTTCAACGCCACGGTTCGCCCGGCACCGAACTTGCCGATATGTTTTTTCAACGCATCCAGGGTATCGCGGTAGGCGGCGTAACTGCCGAGCACGTACTCGACATCTTTATGGCTTTGCGTCAGCGAACCTTGCCTGACTCGCTGAAAGTAGTAATCCTGTGCTACTGCGAACGTACCCTGGCTATGCAAATAAATGTTCATGCTGAACACATGATCCTCATGCGCACGACCTTCCAGACGAACCGCGAAACGCTCGCACACCGAACGCTTGAAAATGTACTGCCAGGTTGCCGCGTGATACTTGCCGGACAGTATTAAGTCCTGAAGCAGATCACGCCCCGCGTCGAACCATCCGCTACGACTGGCCGCCGTGTTCCGACGCAACAACTTTCGCTCACCGTCCACTTCGACGTACGAGCGTTTGGAGAAGTAAAACAACTCCAGCGCAGGATTGGCTTCAACCTGCTCGACCAGTGTCGTGAATATCTGAGGACTGACCACATCGTCCGGATCACAAAAAAATACGTAGTCACCAGACGCCATCGCTAAACCATTGCGACGCGCAGCACCGACGCCCTGATTCTGCTGCGTCACGACCTTCACCTCGGCACGATTGGCATAACCTGCCTCAAGTACAGCCAAGGTGCCGTCGGTCGAGCCGTCATTGATCAGAATGATTTCGTGCAGCGCTACTGGCTGATTGAGCAGCGAATCAAGTGTTTCGGCGATGTAAGACTCAACGTTATAGGTGGGAATGACGACGGATATTTTCGGGACAGACACGTTTATTACACCTGAGGCACTGGCTACGGCCGAAATGGGGAATTGTTCAGAGGAATGCTGTGCAGACAAGGCTCAAGATCCATATTTCGTAAATCTCGAGCTGAAGCGATATCAATATGATGGCGCATGATAAATGGCGATGAGGAGCGACGTCAAAGGCTGTGTTTTAAAGCAGTAGCCTCACTTGAGCTAACCGCGAATGCGGCGCTCCGTGAAGTCATACTCTTCATGACAATCGCCGGAAGGGTCTGCGGCCACATTGGTGTAATGCACCGTATCGGCATCAATCAGTTTGTAGGTGTAGATATCCGGCAGGCGCACGCTACGTTTCTCGTGATGAACTAAAGACAAATTTCGTTGAAGCGTCGGGTTAACTCGTCACCGGAGTTCGCTGTTTCGGCTGGGGTAACATCGTAAATCGGTATCGGCCTGTACTTCCAACTGCGGAAAGCGTTTAAAAAGTGGCACTGTCAAGACGTCCCTCTCAATATCCATCTTTCAGGTTCTTGGGTCTTTCAGAAACCGAATCAAAGGACAGAATGGCATCGTCCACGTCATATAAAACACAAGGCCATCTGTTTGCAAAACTCAAAAAGACCTTCACGTACATTACCCTGGCGGGTTCAGTATGATCCAGATCAACTTCAATCAATGTCTGCGGGGTCCCCCCCAACAAATCCTGCCACTCTTGAAGATCTTCGGAGTCATAAAACTTTTCAAAAGTATCCTTTGACTGCAAGGTCAGCCATATATCTGAATTGCCCTCACCAATAGTGCCCCGAAAAGGCTTGCCGGCGTTGACGGATCCGCCATTGGACTGGAGAACTTCTTCAAAATCTTCCGCGGTCAATTTTTCCGATGAGATGATCATTGCAGATAACGACATGCTTAGCCCACCCCGACAGCATTAAACAATGGGAAAAAGGTGGCAGATCTATTTATATTAAATAAATCGCCCCCTTTCTTTCGCCATTCAGGACGTACTTGAGTTGATCCACACTATCTATTGAAATCAATATCGAATCCACTTCCCTGTAGGGATTAGCTCCGGACTACCAGGATCAACCAAATAGAGCCATTCTGGATCATGGCCAACCGTACCAATTAAAACACCTAGCATTTCCGGGTGTTCGGGCATCGCACCGCAGTGGATGGCACCAATGTAACTGCTTTCACCTTCACGGCTATGCAATTGAAAGCGCAATGAGCCGTCTGCATTATAGATTGCAGCGTTATGAGGAAAAGCAAAAAACCAGGGAGCTTGGGGACGGCTAAACTTAGAAGGCACTTTATTAAAAACCACTAGCACACCAGTTCTATCTGGCAAAATATTAAGCGGCTCGTGAATTGGAATATCAACCTCCACTCCACTATCAAGTACCAAAGCCTGTCGAACACTGATCACCTTATGCTCTTGAGCATAGATCATATTTTTTTTCTGCTCTTCAAAACTCGTGCTCGCGCCATCCCAACGAATGAACTCATCGAAGGTCTGTCCGTCTTCAAACTCGCCCCTTGTTCTCACTTCACTAATTAAATTACTCACTCTAACGATCTCAGCGATTTCATATTGACCTCATACAACTCAGGATTAGTTCGAGGTGACTTATCCATGAAGTTCACCTGATGCCCTCCTCCAGGCAAGCGAACTCCATTGAGCGCATCCCACATATCGCCTACGATACCCTCTCGAGTACCCACACCCGGTTTAACCGTAAATTCAATCTGGAACAGTTTACCACTTTTGAATTCCTCGGAAACTCCGATTTTATCCCGAACGTCTGCTACAGATTTTATTGGCATGTCAGTCGCCCCCCTCCCCCGAGAGCCGAGGATGGATTTCCACCATTCTTCATCTCGGCCCTCATCCTGAGAAGCTGACTTTCGTTAATGGTCATACTCATTGTACGTGGCTGATCCACTACCTTATCCCTCAATCAATGGACAGAAGCATACTTAGGATCGCTGAGAAAATATGCCCAAACCGCCTCAAGCCTCCGCGCCCGCGCCCGCGCGAAGAAATTCAATCATTCGCTTAATAGTCAAATCAATATTTTCTAGCTTCATTTCAGTTGACTCGAACTGGTTACTTGGACCCCATCAATATCGAGCTGTCTGCTCCCAGCAAAATTGGTCCCACTGATCAGAAACCACTCCTTGCCCATAAGCCTCGGTAGCATTAAAACAATGGGATAGAGGTGACAGATCTATTTATATCAGATTCCCCCTGTCTTTCGCCATTCATGACGTACTTAAGGTGACCCAACTATCTATTGAAATCAATATCGAATCCACTTCCCGGTAGGAATTAATTTCGAATTGTTAGGATCAACCAAATAAAGCCACTCCGGATTATGATCTACTGAGCCTACCAAAACACCTAATGCATCAGGATGATTGGGCTCAGGAGCGTAATGCACGGCACCTATATAGCTACCTTTACCATGAGCACTCTGCAGTTGAAAGCGCAATGACCCGTCACCATTATAGATTGCCGCATTATTAGGAAAGTTAAAAAACCAGGGGGACTCCGGACAGCACGACGCGGAAGGAACTTTGTTGAATACCACCAACACCCCTGTTCTATCGGGAAGAATATGAGGCGTCTCATTTATTGGAATAACAACTTCAGCGCCACCATCCAAGACCAACACTCGTTTAAAACTTACGACCACATGTTTTTGCGCGTATACCATAATTTTTTTTGTTTCGTCGAAACTGGTACATTCCCCGTCCCAACGAACATACTGCTCAAGGAGCAGCCCACTATCGAACTCCCACCTCGTCCTAACTTCATCAATCAAATAGCTCACCGCAATGACCTCATGGACGTCATATCAACCTCATATAACTCAGGATTAGTACGGGGTGACTTATCCATAAAATTCACCAGATGTCCACCACCAGGCAAGCGAGTTCCATTAAGCGCGCCCCACATGTCGCCCACGGCCCCCCCACGAATCCCCTCGCCTGGTTTAACCGTAAACTCGACTTGAAACAATGTCCCGTTTTTAAACTCCTCAGAAACTGCAAGCTTATTTCGAACCTCCGCGACAGAGCTTATCAGAGTATCCGTGCCCCCCAGAGCAGAGGGCGGGTTTCTTCCAGAAGCTAACTCCTCTGCATCTGCTCATACTGCTGTTTGTTAATGGTCACAGTCATTGTAAGTGGCTGATCCAATACCTTATCCGTCAATCAATGAACAGAGGCATACTTAGGATCGCTGAAAAATATGCCCGAACCGACTCAAGCCTCCACGTCCCCGCCCGCGCGAAGAAGTTCAATCATTCGCTTAAGAGTCAAATCAATAATTTTTAGCTTCATTTCAGTTGACTCGAACTGATTACTTGGACCCCATCAATATCGAGCTGTCTGGTCCCAGCAAAATTGGTCCCACTGATCAGAAACCACTCCTTGTCCATAAGCCTCGGCAGCATTAAAACAATGGGATAGAGGTGACCGATCTATTTATATCAGATCCCCCCTTTCTTTCGCCATTCATGACGTACTTAAGGTGACCCAACTATCTATTGAAATCAATATCGAATCCAGTTCCCGGTAGGAATTAATTTCGAATTGTTAGGATTAACCAAATAAAGCCACTCGGGGTCATGACCTACAGAGCCTACCAACACACCTAACGCATCAGGATTATTGGTCATTGCAGCGTAATGCACAGCACCTATATAGCTGCCTTCACCATGAGAGCTTTGCAGTTGAAAACGCAATGATCCATCAGCATTATAAATTGCTGCATTATTAGGAAAGTTAAAAAACCAAGGAAATTCCGGACAATTGAATTTTGACGGCTCCTCTGCAAAAACCACCAACACTCCTGTTCTATCGGGTAGCAGATTAAGCACTTCATGCACTGGGATTTCGACTTCAGCGCCATTATCCAATACCAAATATTGCCGACGCTTTATTACTTCATATTTTCCCGAACAGAGAATATATTTTTTTATATCTTCAAAGCAAGTGCGCACCCCATCCCAACGAACAAATCGTTCAAATACGACTCCATTCTCGAGCTCTAAAACAGTAATGATTTTATTTATCAGCGCTGTCATTTCAGCGACCTCACCGAATCCAAATCAACCTCATAAAGTTCTGGATTAGTCCGAGGAGACTTATCCAAGAAATTAACTTGATGACCACCTCCCGGCAACCAAGCTCCATTTTTCGCATCCCACATATCGCCGACGCCTCAACTCAACCACTCATTCAAAGACCAATGGACAGCTTCATTTTTGCCTCTAGAACGACTAGGTAAATAAATCCGCCCCCCTTATTCTACTGCTCGCAATTTACTAATACGCAAGCATCACCAGACTTCACAACCAAGCTAATCGATTTTTTAGTCACACCATCATCAGTTGATATTTCAACCAACAAATTTTTATTTTCGAAAGATTGCAACTCAGCGATAAGTTGCTTAATGGTTTTCCCCCGACCAATCCAGTCGGGAGTTTTTTTATCGTTCATATCAATCTCCAATGTGATTTAAGTTTGCATCGAAGGTTGCTGATCGTGTCTCTTTACGACCAAGAGCCTTAACTGAATCTGCCATCTTCCGAGCACCACAATTATGCCCATCAAGGTCTCTAGTAATATAACGACTCCCCCAGCTTAATACCGTCTGGCCACGGCTTTTGCGAAGAACCTCAAGGAGGGCGGGCTGACGCCGAGCGAGTTGGCAGGAGGCGATCAATGGGCCAAGGAGACCAGTTGGCTTGATCAACAGGTTGGACACCAGTTGTCTCTGATTTCGCGAGTCTCGAGCTGAATCGATATCAATATAGTGGCGCAGGATAAATGGCGATGAGGAGCGACGTCAAAGGCTGTGTTTAAAAGCAATAGCCTCACTTGAGCTAACCGCGAATGCGGCGCTCCGTGAAGTCATACTCTTCATGACAATCGCCGGAAGGGTCTGCGGCCACATTGGTGTAATGCACCGTATCGGCATCAAGTCAGTTTGTAGGTGTAGATATCCGGCAAGCGCACGCTACGTTTCACGCGGTGTTTCCTTTTTTCAAGATAACGGGATGCTCCAGCAAACGCCGCGTTTGCGGCGGTAGTTCGTCTAGGGTGCGCCCAAAACGTCGTGGGCCAGCCAGTTGGCGGCGGCAGCCTCTTTTGCACCACAGGTAAGCGACTAAACTCGCTTACCTGCCCCCAAAATCACATATCAACACCTAATTTGTCAGCGACCTCCCTCAGTCGCAGAGAAACCTCAATGATCTCATCTTTACTTAGGCCGCAATATGTCGACAGAGACTCATCTGGAACATTTTTAATTAGAGCCAATCCGCACGACACAAAATATCTAAGCTCTCTTGGTGTAATTTTCAAATTAATATAATCTTGTTCATTAACAGGCTCATTCATTTTCTGGGGACTTGAGACTTAATGTAGTTATCCCAACCGACACAACATGTTTGTGGAAAGCATGTCCACTTGCGACCTCTTCAGCTAAGAGCTGAGAGTTGCGTCTGCCTTGATTGATAGCGCTCTCAGCCCCGGAGCTACCTTTTGCACCATCAGCCTTTTATGCGTTCTAAGAACTCTACTATTGCTAGTGGATCACGCTCCACAAGCTCTTCAATCAAATCTTCCGCTGCCCAATGCAGAATCATGTCCCCTCCCCCCCCATCCTTGCAGAGGATGAGATCACTTGACAAAGAAGAGTCAACAACATTGACTTCTCTATCGCTGAGTGCCATGAGGCCACCGTAGCCATCATAAGGAATGACCCAGTAAAAACGCTCGTTCTCTATCCAGTAAATCCCAAACACCTGTACAGGCTCTTCTCGCCCAATTTCTCGAATAATCATATACACATCACTCAATAGTCCTACCGGGCTGCAGCACAGGGGGCAGCTGTTGCGGCGTAGTAATTTTCATATCGTATGCTTTACCGGTTACGGAGTTGTACTGGTAGTGGATGGTTATATTTTCTCCGCTAGGTAGACGGTGACTTACTTCCATTTTTCTCCATCCCTCACTCCTAAAGCGAGCAGCGAAGGAAGGGAGGTTTTGCAGTAAGCGGATAAAACAACACCGGCGCAGGGCCGGTGTCAGTGGAGCAAAATCATTAAATACTTGACTCAAACGCTTCCATCTTCGTATCCCTCGAACTCCCACAAACCTAACCTTGATACCTTTCTTGAAACTTCATTCCAATTTTTACCCGAACAGCCTTGTAGAAATTTTTCAATGGAAAGAACAATTTTTTTATAATTGTAGTCACGGACAATAAGGTAATGTTGTCCAACAAGAACCTCGTCCAACCCGAGATTTTTTTCAATCCATGCCGGAGTACAAACCTCTATATCAAAGGACTCTTCGCCTTCTTCACCTTCGGGGCCAATCATAGCCTGAAGAAGAAAGCAAAAGCTGCCTGCGCATTCCGGCTGGTAATTTTCAAGATTGTAAATGTCGGGGCTATGAAGCCGTTTTAATTTCGCGTTCATAGTTTAGTCCGTGATATCCAAATGACCATTAGACTGCCACTTCTTTGTCTCCTGCCCAGGAAATCTTTGCTCAAAGTTAGCCTGAGTCCCCTGCTGATATGGCTTGTAAGTAGGTGGCCTATATTGCCTTAAGCCATCCTGACTAACTAAGGTTTTTCCATCACTAGCAACTTTATACCCATCGCCAACCCAAGCCTTCCCCATAACCTCAGCTTGTTCTCTTGTACCTGACCCAATGCCGAAATTACCTTTACCTTTCGAAGCCTCACTGAGTTGACCACTCAGTTTTGCCCAATCGCCTGTGCCTTTTGCACCATTAATCCGCCGCTCAGCCTCCGCCAATTCAGCAAGATTACCGCCCAATTTGGGCTTCAGTCCATTGCCAGTGTCGAAATAGAGTTGCCCATCTGGCGCAAGAATCTCGGCATTACCCGTTCGGGTATTCAACACACGGCGGTACCCTTCCGGCAGGTCGCCTGTTTTATTGAAGAAGGCGCTTGCTGAGCTGTCTTCGCGGTACCACACTGGAAGAGTCGTCTGATCGGCATTCGACGCGCCTCTAATGCCGTCAGCTACTTCCCCCTCCTTCTTCACACCCGAAACCAGAATCAAAGACCCGGTGGTCTTCTCCAAGTATTTCCCGGCGCCCTTGTGCAGCAGCATTTCCAGTGCAGCTTTCGCAGCTTCAGTCCCGTAATCACGAAGCGGGTTCACATCGCCTGGATAGGTTTCACTGCTGAAGGACGCAAGTACCCTGTCGCCTTGGGTATATTCGTAAGGTGCAAACACTCGCCCGGTAGCTTCCCAGCTTTCCAGGAAGGAGGCGGCACCCGCTGCTCCGGACAATGCAGGCAGGGTGCAACCAATGACAGTGACGCAAGCCGGGCTTGTTGCTATCGCCCCACCGTAACCCGCTACAGCGCCCGCACCTGCGAATATTGCCTGGAGGGCATTACCAGTGCGTTGAGCGCTTTCTTCATTGCGCACCAAGCCATCGTTGACCTGATCCCATTTCGAATATTCATCAAAGGCGCCGGTAGCGAAAAGCGCACTTTGTGCATCCTTGAAGCCTCTGCCATCGGCTTCCAGTTTTGTGAGCGCCTCATAATTATCCTGGTCATCCGGGTGAACCGAGGCGCTGCAATGAACCAGAGCGCAAGCTGCCGCTTTAAGTTGGTACGCTTTTTCGGGATTCTCTTTTTGCGGTTTTTCCAACGCCAAGACTTCTTTTTGATGGAGCTGACGGTTGGCCGTCGAGGAAGGCCTGGCCGGTGCGCGCGGTGACGGCTTGTTGAATCAGGCGTTGTTCATAGAGGCGCTCTGATCAGGGTCGTAGCCCAGTTTGCCGAGCAGGTAGTCCGAACTCATGAACGACTTGAGGTCGGTGAGCACCGGGTTGGTTTCGATCAAGTATTTATGTGGGTTGGACGGAGCCGTAGTGTCTGGCAGGCCGGTGACACGAGTGACCGGACGAATACCGTTCGCCTCTTTGGCGTCGTTGCCCCGAGCCCGGAAGAGGACGTCCGGAGTTAGAACTGGAGAGCTTGCACAAGACGGCGATGATTGGTACGCCGGAAGAGATCATTCCGCGGATCAAGTACTACCAGGAACTGGGAGTGGATGAGTTCAGCTTCTGGTGTGATAACAGCTTGCCGCATGCGGAGAAGAAGAAGTCGCTGGAGCTGTTTATCAAGCATGTGGTGCCGGCGTTTCGCTGATCGGCCTGCTTGACAAAAATTTGTAGGAGCGAGCCTGCTCGCGATGGCGGACTAACGGTCGACATCTATATGGATTGATCTCGCGAGCAGTCTCACTCTACGGCGGTTCGTGCGAACTACAAAAAAGGGACGAATTCATCGGCGTGAATTCGTCCCTTTTTTTGCATCCTGCCCCAATCGCCTGAATGCGACGCGACACCTCATCAAAACTTCATCTCAACCAAAGAAACTTCAACACCAAACTTGCTAAAACCATTTATAAACGACAGACAGCCTTCATGTTCCAGAACACTAAACCCGCAGCCTCCCTGCCCGCACGGTTGTCACCAGAGTGATATGCCTTACCAGCACCTTCACCACCCTCTTGGATCATCGCAAAGATCAAGGCCCTGTTATGTTCCAATTCCACACAAAGACTCACGTCTACGTGTTGCCAAATTATTTCGATCTATGGTCAACGTGTCAGGTTTGACCGGGTCCAAAGGCTCGCCCCCTCCCCTTAAAATTTCGCCACTATGGTTACCTTCCATAGATGACCATCCTCAGAGAACTCCATGCGCAAGTCATGCGCCACAAACTCATATTTCGACCACCGCTGAACTTTTCCAATCAACATATCAACTCTAGCTGGCGCACCTTTATTCGCAGGCCCTAACTCTCTCACGACATCTTGAAGTGTCCATGCCTGGGCTACGCGGCCAAGCACATCGGCTCTGTACGCTGAATAGCCTTCGTGAGGCTGCACAAAAAAATGAACATGATTCAACCTCCCCGAACGAAATCCAAACTCCAAACCGGATTTTATAAATTTATAAAAAACTGTTTTCCCATCCGGATCATTATAGCTGTCAGGTGTTTCAGAAATGGTTGGCGGCTCCTGGATTTTCCACCGGAGGTCCATTACTACCGTTCCATTTTCATCTTGCCCTAAAGCTTTAATAAGTTCAGACCAAATACTCATCATTTGATAACTCCAATTTCACGATTTCTTTCCACAATTTTTTGAATTGTCTCATCAACAAGCTTTGAGTCGTAACCTCGGCTGTTCAAGTTTTCGCGCAGTGCATTCGTGTCTCGACACACTGCTCCGCAGAGGTCCGCTCAGGCCCTACACGTCAGTCTGGATGATTTGGTGTTCGCAGAAGGGGAACCCGGGCCGTCCGACGATTTGCGCCTGCGTTTCGAGGCTGTCAGCCATATGCCCGAAGCCGAGAAATCGGTTATCAAGGCCCTGCTCGATGGGATGATTCTCAAGTACCAGGCATCGCGGATTATGGGAACAGGCAGCAACAGCCAAGCGAGCAGCTAAGAAAAAAGGCTAAAGCAGATAAAAAAATACCGGCACGAGGCCGGTGTTAGTAGAGCAAGGTGATCGAAAATCAGCTGGATAGCTGATCCATGTTATCAAGCAACGAACCAATCCCTTGAAGTAAACCAGTTACAAATTCACGATCTGCTCCAATCCGCGTCTCGAATTCGAACACATCTACCCCATTACATATTTCATTTAAAGCCGCATTCAAAACCAAAAGCTCATCTCGGCTAAAGCTAACATTCGCTAAATCGTGCGAAGAGTTAATCGTATTCACAGTAACTACCTCAAACCATCAAAATAGGTTTGCCCATTCATAGGGCGGAATGCAGTGCCGCCATCGACCGCTTTAGGGTTCCTAATAACGACCGTACCACTGATATTGTCCCAGTAAGCAGTACGCCCACCACTTAGCTCACGAAATGAAGTTGGATTATTAACGACGCTTTCAATGTGCGAGGCAAACTGCTCTCGAGTGGTTATGCCCAGATCTTTGTATTCACCCCGCTGAATCACATGCTTTTCGAATGCATGGCCACCAGATATCTCTTGTCCAGCCAGCTGTCCACGAAGCTTCGCTGCATCACCTGCGCCTTTTGCACCTATTTATTTTGATGGGATTATGAAAAACGTGGTCTGGCCACTATTTTTATCGAAGGGACCAGTCATGTATTGATATAAACTTGATAACTTGTTCCGGCGCATCGTCTAAGGAAGCTCTGTAGTCTGTAACAAAACTAATCCCCGTCAATATGCCTCCACTTCTTTTTAGAAGAAAGTCATCATCCGCATCATTAAACAAAACATCAAACTCCCTTTCTAAGCTCCGAAGATCATCCCCCACGCTGACACTATTAAATTTTCCACGATACCCTTCACCTACGGCAATTCTATAAAGCCTTCCGCTATTTTCGAAGTGCAGCGAGACCGCCTCATTCATAAATCGATATGAAAATAAAAGCTCATTACCAAAACCGATCTTTCTCTTAATTCCAACCCAGGAGGTATTCTGAAGGAGAATGTCACGAACAGGTACTTCCGGACCGTACCACTCAACCACCCCAACTTTTTCGCTAACATTGGAAAACGATTCACCTAAAGAGAATCCTGCTGCGGACATACCTGGAACAAGATCAGAGTACAAATCAGGGAATAAATTTCTCATAGATCACTTCCAGCCCTTCCACTCACCGCCCTCATATTTCAGACGATTTCCTTGGGTATCATAGTATTGTTGATAACGCGTAATAGTGCCCGGACTAAAATCAGGCGACGGATCAATTACCCGTATTTCTATATTTTTATTGCCAATCTTCTCAGTACTAACAAGCTTATAGTACGGACTATCACCGTGGGTTCCACCGCCCGGATGGAACTCTACCTCTTTTATTGTCGGGTGTCCTTCAACGTTAAAGACCTGTGCTTTACCTGAGGTACCAGCCAATGGTGCTTTCGGCGTAACGCTCGCGCCATCAAGCGTTAGCGACTGCTTGATATCATCAATCGATTTACCCCACATGCTCGAAGGCGATTCAGCAATATTTCGAGGAATCCCTGCTTGGATGGCCAGATCGTCTCTCAGTCCAACACGCGCAATTGCAGAAGTAGCCGGCACTTCAACTGCACCAGTCGCTTTTGCACCATTAATCCGCCGCTCAGCCTCCGCCAATTCAGCAAGATTACCGCCCAATTTGGGCTTCAGTCCATTGCCAGTGTCGAAATAGAGTTGCCCATCTGGCGCAAGAATCTCGGCATTACCCGTTCGGGTATTCAACACACGGCGGTACCCGTCCGGCAGGTCGCCTGTTTTATTGAAGAAGGCGCTTGCTGAGCTGTCTTCGCGGTACCACGCTGGAAGAATCGTCTGATCGGCATTCGACGCGCCTCTAATGCCGTCAGCTACTTCCCCCTCCTTCTTCACACCCGAAACCAGAATCAAAGACCCGGTGGTCTTCTCCAGGTATTTCCCGGCGCCCTTGAGCAGCAGCATTTCCAGTGCAGCTTTCGCAGCTTCACTCCCGTAATCACGAAGCGGGTTCACATCGCCTGGATAGGTTTCACTGCTTAAGGACGCAAGTACCCTGTCGCCTTGGGTATATTCGTAAGGTGCAAACACTCGCCCGGTAGCTTCCCAGCTTTCCAGGAAGGAGGCGGCACCCGCTGCTCCGGACAATGCAGGCAGGGTGCAACCAATGACAGTGACGCAAGCCGGGCTTGTTGCTATCGCCCCACCGTAACCCGCTACAGCGCCCGCACCTGCGAATATTGCCTAGAGGGCATTACCAGTGCGTTGAGCGCTTTCTTCATTGCGCACCAAGCCATCGTTGACCTGATCCCATTTCGAATATTCATCAAAGGCGCCGGTAGCGAAAAGCGCACTTTGTGCATCCTTGAAGCCTCTGCCATCGGCTTCCAGTTTTGTGAGCGCCTCATAATTATCCTGGTCATCCGGGTGAACCGAGGCGCTGCAATGAACCAGAGCGCAAGCTGCCGCTTTAAGTTGGTACGCTTTTTCGGGATTCTCTTTTTGCGGTTTTTCCAACGCCAAGACTTCTTTTTGATGGAGCTGACGGTTGGCCGTCGAGGAAGGCCTGGCCGGTGCGCGCGGTGACGGCTTGTTGAATCAGGCGTTGTTCATAGAGGCGCTCTGATCAGGGTCGTAGCCCAGTTTGCCGAGCAGGTAGTCCGAACTCATGAACGACTTGAGGTCGGTGAGCACCGGGTTGGTTTCGATCAAGTATTTATGTGGGTTGGACGGAGCCGTAGTGTCTGGCAGGCCGGTGACACGAGTGACCGGACGAATACCGTTCGCCTCTTTGGCGTCGTTGCCCCGAGCCCGGAAGAGGACGTCCGGAGTTAGAACTGGAGAGCCTGCACAAGACGGCGATGATTGGTACGCCGGAAGAGATCATTCCGCGGATCAAGTACTATCAGGAACTGGGAGTGGATGAGTTCAGCTTCTGGTGTGATAACAGCTTGCCGCATGCGGAGAAGAAGAAGTCGCTGGAGCTGTTTATCAAGAATGTGGTGCCGGCGTTTCGGTGAATACCTGATTTAGTAGAAATGACAAATGAAAACGCCCCGACAGTGCTCGGGGCGTTTTAGTTTTTAGTGAACTCTTCGTCCCAGAAATTTCCGGGAGATGCGTATTGTCCATTTTGTAAAACAGTGCACCAGCCAAAGCTACGGTAGAACATTTCAAGATCAATGATCTCGTAAAGGTCTTGGCCAACTTTGCTTAATGTAATCAGGCTGTTGGCATACACCCGCCCCGGCGACTCCAACCGAATACGACCCCGATCGATTCCGGGCCTGTATCCGAGAAGGAAATTTCGAACCGCGTTGAAATTTTGCAAAGGCAAGGAATACGCTGCTTTCTGAGTGAATCGTCAGTGACGAGGTTTTCAGGGAGTTTAATGTTTAATTTCAAGTGAGTCAGGCCCCGATGAGAGTACGCTGACCCGGCCGGGTGACATCGTAAACATGCTGCTCGCAACCCTGCCCGGCAAACTGAAACTCCACCAGGTAGACCGTGCTTCGCTCCGGCGTAAAAGTGCTGTTCAGCGGCCCGCAGCTATAAGTATTGCCAGTGCCCATGCCGTTGGAACGCCCTGACACCTCGAAGGATTCGTCGGCATTGGCTTGCGTTTCCAGCTGAGGGAAGTGCTTGAACGTGGCGCTATTGGCCGCTTCGCTGACTTTGGCGATCCAGCCTAACACCTTGCCTCGCCCGGAATCCACCACGGTACCCAGCACTTCCATTCGCCGATCGGGATCTGAAGCTCGGCGAACCGAGAACTCGACAGGGTATGTGTAACCTGTGGCTCTCATGATGACTTTGGCGTGTTGCGTATCTGGCGTGACAGTTCTTTGTTGTAGTTGCAAGCCGTTTTTCAGGAGGCTGGGGGAAGAGTCTCTGACGTTGGAATGGCAGCCGGTTAATGTGAGAATAATAGACAGCAGCAGTCGAGACAGTTTCATGTATGAAGGCCCTCCGAGGGATGTCTAGGTAACAAAAGCCAAACGATCACCATTTCTTGTAATCGAATCATCAAGCAATGGATTTTTGGGCCCTCCCCCCCACTTCGCCAGCAGTCGTAGTTCCCTTTGCACCAACTAGTTTTCAACTTCTAAGGTATGCCCCCCCTGGGAGAAATCCGCCCGAATATCAGCAATAATAATATCGATATCAGCGACAGTCATAATCTGATTTTGGTTAGGCGCATTCCAAAACCTCAAAGATCCCCTGCACAACAAAAAGCCAATTTTATCGTTACCAGGAAAGAACATCTCACCTTGAACGGTCGCCGTTCTATCTCCAATTTTTACTTGGACATGACCCCGAGAAACTTCAAGAATCATAGATCTCCCCTCACATAAATGACTTTCTCGCCCATTGTTACGGGATCAATAGTAATAATTTTATCTACTTTAAGATTTTTCATCAACGCAGGCAACTCTGCTGTTTCCCAAACATTTCCAGATCGCAAACTCTGCCCGATTACTGCACGCACCGTTCCAGAGACTCCACTTGCATACTCCGCAGAGATATCTTGCCAGGACTTCACAACAGCCGGATTTGTAGCATCCCATGCAGGCATTTGTATGCCACGTTGAGCCATCAATGCTTCGAGAGTTGTCCCTCCTTGTTGCGCAGCAATCTGCTGGGCTATATCTGCACCACCAACTCCATCAGTTCGGCCAGACCAAAAAAAAGCCTTACTTGGATTAGTCGATACGACTTTTGGACCAACTAGTCAGACGATATTTAGTGAAACTTACGCCATGATATCCACAGACACATTTCCTGAGCGAGCAAACTCTATAAAAATAGCACAAACAATTTCCACATCATGTATGACCGCTCTAGCAGGATACATCTCCCCTAAAATGCTGACGAGTTCGTTTTTTGAGTTGAGATCAGTCATAGTTCTGACGACATGCTCACCATCTTTATCATACTCGCTAAGCATCAGTAAAAAATTTTCACTTTCAACATAAAGCGCCAATTCATAGGGGCGACCTTCAGATTCAGACTCGCACCGCATCTTGATAACGCCGGAGCCTTTACCAATGGAAGTCAATACCCCTCGAACATCCAATCCTTCGGGATCCATGATAGCTTCTAACTGATGGCGATATCCATCAGCGTCAACAATATAGCCGCCAAAAACCATACTCATGGCACCTCCTTAATCGATCGCATTCCCGGCACCCAATTATATTTTTTTGGTAATCCAGTTACGTCGTCTATCGCTTGAATAGTCAAAGAACTCAATCCGGATTTTTCCGCAGCGGCCGCTATATCACCTTTGCAAAATCCACATACATCTTTACCTGTAACGCTCATAGCCATATCAGCACCTTGAGTCTTGCCAGCATTATATGCCTGCTGTATGACGCCAATTTCTGCATGAGCGTCAGCCATATTTCCATTCGGCAAAGATTTTCCTGTTGCTTCAGTTTTGGCCGTTACTCGATCAGCTATCAGAGTTGGCTCATCTGGATTTGCCTGAGCTACTGGACGAGCTGTTTGGTTTACATCAGTAAATGCCGCATCTCCAATTTTTCCCTCTGCGGTGACAACCGGAGAAATACCTTTTGGACCTGCAGTCGTAACAAGATCTTTCGCTGCTTGCCTCTTTGCCAGCACCTCAAGGAACGCATCGACAACGACCTTACCACTCCGAATCCCGGTCATCGAAAGGAGCACATCGTCGATAATAGTGACCGACAATATTCCTTTGTTCGCGATTGACGACAACCGATCCGCAGCATCCGCTATATCAGATGCGTAGGTGGAAATACTAGACAGTTCATTTTCATACTGAGCGGTCTGGTCCCTACCAAATTGGCTCCAGTGCTGGTAAACCGCTCCCGGGCCATAAGTCCCAGCAGCGTTGAACAAGGTGGAGTCGTTGAATTGTGCGTCTGTCGCACTGAACGCATAAACCGGTGCACCGTTGGCAATGATCGGTCGTCCATCGCTCCAGGTCAGCGGGATTTTCTGATTGGACAACTGGTTCATTGCCGCATAGGCGTGATCCATATCCTCAGCGAAGGCGAAGGACTCCGGGTCATTACCGACAGCCTTTTGCATTACGCTTTTCAGATGTTCCAGACCGACAGCATCAACTTCTGCACCGGCGGCGAGCATCAACAAATCTTCCCAGCGAGCGCTCGAACGCGGCTTCCCGAGCAAGCCCTGAAGCTCCTCAGCTTTCTTCTTCAGCAGCGGGATTTCCTGCTGCTTGTGCAACTGGCGGTTGAACATCTCAACACCAGTTGAACTGGTAACCGCAGTCGTTGCGCCCGTTGCTCCGCCACCAGACCCCGCTGCCGCGCCAAGACCCGAAGCAATCAAGGTGGCCAATGCATCCTGCTGCTTGTCATTCAGACCGCTATCTTTCAGTGCCTTGACAATCATTGGCATCAGAGCAGCAGAAACGCCTGCGCCCAATGCGCCGGCGGCGACGCTGCTGCCCGACAACCCCATCACCGCACCAAACAGCGAGTGCAGCATGACGCGTGCGGCTCCGCCTTCGCCCCACGCCGCTCGCGTCACGTCATCAGTAGCATCGCGAGCCTGCTTGTCGGCGTAATCCCCGATTTTTTTGAACGCATCGTTGGCCGTGGTGTTGGCGACGATACCGATGGCCGTCGTGCCGCCCACGCCTCCCAGCCCCACAGCAATCAAACCTGCCGCAACATCCGCCATGATGCGTTTGTCGCCGCCCACGTCCCAACTTTTGTACTCAATAAGCGCCGCGAGACGCTCCTCGGCAGTAGTGGCTGACTTCATTTTGTCAGCGGCCGCTTGCTGCTGGGCGTTGGCCACTTTGCCGATGATGTTTCTCGACAGCGAGACCGTGCTCTGAATCAGATCAATCCGCTCTTGAATGGCTTTCTGATCAGGTTTGTCCAGGCCCTCATTCGCGTTGGCGGTATCGCGATTCAGCCCGACCAGATCATTCACGCCTGCCGTATTACGAACAATGATGGTGCCTTCGCTGACAGCACTGCGGGTCTTGCTCTGATCCGAATCTTCAAGCGCCAGCGGAATACTGCCGCCGACACTGGTGCCGGACTTGCCGCCATAAGACAGGGAAATGCCGGCCGACTGGGCACTGATATCACTCGTGTTTTTGATGTCACTGACGAACAGGCGATCAGTGCTGAGCAGGTTCTTGTCCGGTGTCGCCTCACTGGCAACGACCGCGCCTTGCAGGGTGGTGTTTTTGCCAACAGTGATGTCGTATCCACCTTGGCCGGCGAACAGACCGCTCTGATCGGTCACGGCCTTGTAGTCGCTGTTCATGTTGCCAGCGGCAAGACTTGCCGACCCGGTGACCGGCGCACCATAGCAAAATGGCGGAATACAAATACTCGCGCCGATACCGGCACTGCCCTGCTTGCTGCTCTGGGTCTCGATGTCCTGACGAGAGGTGATGTTGAGGTTGCCGTCGATCACAGCCTTGATACTGTCGGCTCGAACTTGTGCACCTGCCAGGGTCGTATCGTTGCCGCTGTGCAAGGAAAGAGAGCCGGGTTAACTCGTCACCGGAGTTCGCTGTTTCGGCTGGGGTAACATCGTAAATCGGTATCGGCCTGCACTTCCAACTGCGGAAAGCGTTTAAAAAGTTGCACTGTCAAGACGTCCCTCTCAATATCCACCTTTCAGGTTCTTGGATCTTTCAGAAACCGAATCAATGGACAGAATGGCATCGTCCACGTCATATAAAATACAAGGCCATCTGTTTGCAAAACTCAAAAAGACCTTCACGTACATTAACTTGGCGTGTTCAGTATGATCCAAGTCAACTTCAATCAATTTCTGCGGGGCTCCCCCTAACACATCCTGCCACTCCTGAAGATCTTCGGAGTCATAAAACTTTTCAAAAATATCTTTTGACTGCAAGGCCAGCCATATATCTGAATAGCCCTCACCAATAGTGCCCCGAAAAGGCTTGCCGGCGTTGACGGATCCGCCATTGAAGTGGTAAAACCTGGAGTACGTTAATGGCCGTCCTATTACAGATCGCGTCGACGACAGCCATGAGCATCACCACCGAAGAACGTGAATTTTTCATCGCCCTGGGCGAGCGCATTGCCCGCTTGCGCAAAGAACACGGCATCAGCCAAACCCAACTGGCTGAACGGCTGGGCGTGTCCCAGCAGACCATCCAAGCCTATGAGTCCGGCAAGCGGCGTATCCAGGTAGCGGCGCTGCCAGAGCTGGCCCGGCTGCTTTCGACCACACTTGAAGAGCTGTTTGGTCAGCAGCAGGAAACCTGCTGTGCGTAAACGTGGCCCCGCTCCGAAATGGCAACAGCAACTGGAAGCCATCGACCAGCTACCTAAGAGCCAACAGAAATTCGTTGCGCAGATGCTCGATGCCCTAATCGCTCAGGCCACGACTAAAGCTAGCAGCGAAGGAAGGGAGATTTTGCAGTAAGTAAAAAGACTGCGACTAAATCCTGAAAAATCAAAAAATGCATGCAGGACAATCATGAATAACAAGCAACTGAACGAAACAAGCAAGTTCCTAAGTTATATCTTGCGCCATGAGCCTCACACTATCGGATTGCAACTCGACGCAGAAGGCTGGGCAGACATCAACTCTTTGATTACCGGCGCAGCGAAAGAAGGCCGCGTACTTGACCAGGCAATAATTCAGACAGTAGTAAATAGCAGTGACAAGAAACGCTTTACCCTCTCCGACGATGGCCAGCGTATTCGAGCCGCACAGGGACATTCAGCACCAGACGTAAACCTCCAACACATAGAGAAAGAACCGCCAGAATTCCTCTACCATGGCACTGCAACACGCTTTCTTGAATCTATTCTTCAGCAAGGATTGATTGCAGGTTCACGCCACCATGTGCATCTATCGCAGGAGACTCTGACGGCTATCGCTGTCGGACAGCGCTACGGTAAACCAGTGGTTCTGAAGATTGAATCCCTGCGGATGCACCAACAGGGATTTAAATTTTTTCAGGCTGAAAATAGTGTTTGGTTAACTGAAGCGGTTCCCGTTAATTTTATTTCAAAACAAAATCAACTGCCCGACAGCTCATTGGATAAAAATACATCTACAGCCAGCACATGAAAAGTAAGATTCTCTGACAAAAACTGAATGCTGAAATGCCTCAACTTCGGCGGTTCGTGACTCGACACGGAACGCCATGCTTTCAAGTTACCCCTTACCAATTCGGAGTCTATAAACTCGGTCAACTTACCCAACCGAAACTCACTTGGATCACCATCAAACTCAAAAATAGCACCTCCAGGGAATGGCTCCCGAATAAAGCATCGCACAGACTTGAACGCAACCTCCCGCCTTAAAGCCAGTACAACCTCTTCGCTATCAACTACAACCTCCTTCTCATACTCAATATCAAGTATCACATCCGAGCCAACGGAGTGGAATGATACTCTTGACTCACCATATCCTGGCAGCCACTCATATGGATCTAGTATTAATTTTGGCTGACCTATTTTCATGGACGCACCGATTTTAATTGCTCTGCACCTGTCGGCGGCAATTTGTTATTTTTTAACTGATCTGCTGCCAAATCATTGAATGTCTTACCTGGATAAGCCTCAACACCTGTCTGATTTCGCCCGAACCACTCACTTCGAGGGATAGCTGCCTGCTCAAGCGCGGTAGAAGTTCGCGCATTCAAAATAAGGCGAGTCCCATTCATATCTACATAATCAACGGGAAGCTGATTCGGCTTAATTGTCCCAGCCCTCAAAGCGCCGGCTAAGTCATCAACTGTCTTGATCGGTGTGCCAACGAGCTCTGAGTATACCTTTTGCCCATCCTCACTAAAGGATCGATCAGACTTGATTTTATTTTGAGCAAAATTTGCTTCTGTTAACGTCCCTCTCTCTGCATTAGCAATGGGTACCTGCGCCTTTTGCACCAAGTGTACTACCCGGCTTGGGATTCACCACCGAAACTTCATCAATCGCAGATGAACCTGACAAACGAACTCCAGGAAGCCCCGCCCCAGCCACCGCAAGCGCCCCGGTAACGATATTTCCAGCGGCGTTCCAAAGGTCTCCGTTAAGCGCCTGCTTTCCACCTGCACCTATCTGCAGCACACCATTGGCCGCAGCCGCCATACGGATGCTCGTACCCAAGGGACCGGTCAGACCATAAATTGCCGGACCTCCCAGATTCGACAAACCCTGCTGTTCGTTATTGATCCGCAGATAACCCTGCGCATTTTTATAAACCAGCTCGTTTTCAGTTTTCGGCCTGGTCCAACCGAGTTGATCAAACCAGCCATCCAATTGAGCCCGCATGGCGTCTGCGGAAGCATTTTTTGCTTCCGTAGTACCTGCATACAGATAGACACCTGAGGTAGTTGGTCCCTCTTTAAGCAGTTTGAGAACGACGCCCTCGACCGACTCCTTGGTAGCACCCGGTTGGCTCAACATATCTGCGCTGTACACTTGCAGATAAGCATTCAGCTCAGCGCGCTCCGCATACGTCATCGAGCCGTAGTCCGTTCGATATTTATCTAACAAATTGTCACTACGATGATCCGAGCCTTCTAACTCTACCAATTGCCTGGCGGGTTCGATTCCATGAGTCTCGTTGAATCTTTCCCGCGCTTGATCGCGTTTTGCTTTGGCATGATCTCCGAGAAAATTGTACTGCGTTGCGTTCGCCGCGACGGCCGCGGCTGTGCCTACATCGCCCCCAGATAACGTGGCTCCAAGCACGCCCACAATCTGTGAAAGAGCGAGGATATTGGCTTGAGCCTGAATGTATTCAGGAGAGCCCATCACATAGTTCGAAGGTAATAGCTTTTCCCCCAGCAACCCGACTAATACTTCGTTGGCTCCGCCCGCAATGGCGCCGGTACGGAAGTCGCCCCCCATCGCTTCCGCCAGCAAGCCTCCCAACCCAGCATGCAGTGCGATCTTGGTCAGGCTGATATCTGCGAGATCAAGGTCTCCAATCTTCCCCGCACCTATCGCCCCGCCGATGCTTGCTGCCGTACCCGCTGCCGAACTGGCGAGATTGTCTTTGAAACTACCACCATAGACAGCCGTTTTGATCAACGCATCAGCACCGACCTTCATCGCGATGAGCTTGTAGCTCTCGGCATTGAATCCCATCGAACCGGGATTGTAATTAAGCCCCTGAGCGACGCCGGCGGACGCGGCGGACACGGCATAACTTTTAATTGCCTCTTTCGAGGTAACGTCTTTTAGAACTCTTCCCAAATTGCCGCGATTATTAATGGTGCTCACTGTGGCGGTGGTAGCGACATTCACGGCCACTGACTGCAACATAGTGCTTATCCCTGCCATCGCAGGCCCCATCACGGCTGCCAATGCAATCGCAATGATCAATTGCGAAGCAGGCCCAAGTCCCGAGTTCTCATATTTGAATGACTCGTGGATTTCCTTGACCTGTCGCCAATCGATATCCCCGCGCACCTCAGCCTGTTTCAACCACGCCAGTTGGGGATCAGCCTTTACCATTGCATCAATGGTCTGACTAACGCTTTGCTGATTGATGTGTTTAATGTCGACTTTCAGGCCATCGACGGCCTTGAGCACGATGTTGCCCTTGGCGATCATCTGGGTCTGGCGCAAGGTTTCGTCGGTATTGCCGCGACCTTTTGAGGACACCCAACCTGCGTTGTTATTGGTTTTGGTGTGGCTCTCGTCATGCAGATCCTTCACCCCTTCAAAGGTGATGGAACCGCCGCTGTCCAGCGTGATGTCCTTGCCGCTGTCGAGCTTGGCCACTTGATAGCGTTGGTCGCCCTTGCTGACGAGCGAGAGGTTGCCACCGGTCTTGATTTCGCTCCCTGCGTGGGTGGTCTGGGTGACTTCGTCGTGTTGCAGTTTCAGGTTGCCGAAACCACTTTTCCTTCAAGGGGATCGCCCGAGGCGAATTTTGTTGTAGAGGTGCGCAACGCTCAGAAGGGGCGTGGTCTGCACGCCGGTCTACCCCCCCCCCAGACGCGGGTTTCCAGTCCGTGACAGCACGCTCTAAATCAACCCTATGGCTAATTTTCGAGGGAGTTTGGCGAGAACGGAAAACTGTAGAGCACGACATTTTTAAAGAGCGTACCGGCGGCGAGCCGAAAGGAATCAAAAGCTTGACCGATAACACAACATCGGCGCGAGGTCGATGTCAGCAAAACAAGATCAAGCCGAAACTTCTATAACTCACCAGACCTCATGGGTCTGAGATTTGTAATTTTTTTCAATGCGCTCAACAAGCAATGGCGCACTGATAATTCCCCTTGTTGGGTATTTCTGCTCCTCTGAATTTAGCGCTCTCTCCAGTCGAGATAACTCGTTTCCATTCCACAACCAGAGAGAGCCTCCCGGTCCTCCTGCCCTTGAGCGGAACGTAGGAAACACTTGCAACCTTTCGGGAACAGGAACATTTCCCACAACGGTCAGCAGGCCTTGATTCACCGCACTTTGAATAACAAAAAATGCAGAAAACTGCGGTTCGCTATTAACCACCGTCGAAAAATCTACTGGTTGCTGATTATAAAACCCAGGGAAAACACGAATTAGAAATCCGTACTCCGGATTTTTATGAGTGACTTGCGCATACGCGACACCCTGCGAGGTCAACACCTGCAAAATGTCGCCGAGCTTTACCTTCTTAGCCATTTAAAATCCTTCGTATCCCGCTTTGTTCAGCAGCTCAGCGCCGCGAATCAAACCTTGCTCATACTTGGTTGGGTTTTTAATCGTCGATATTGAGTTGATCTTGTTGATTAAATCCCCGCCATCCTTGCCAAGGCCGTGGTAATCAATCAGTGTTTGCTCCACTGCACGAGCATCAGCACGTGAAAGGTTCTCCAACCCCGGCAGACCTTCAATTACTATACCTTTTTCTCTTAGGTGAGCCTGACCGCGCTTAACGATGTCGTCAGTTATTCCCACGTAACGAGTCATGCCATCAACAACACAGCTATAAACACAAGTCTTTCCGCCAATAGACGCAGCGTCACTAACGCCTTTTGCAGCCCCCTCGGCCAAAGCTGCGCCGAATTTCTTCTCCAAAGACTCCAGAATCTCTCGGCCTACGGGCCCGGCTATTGTAGCCGCTGCTTTAGTCTTACCCGTTGGTGTCGGGAAAAAAAGATCGATTCCCAACCCAACGATTTGCTCCGTCAGGGTCGGCTCAAAGAAAATGTCCCGCAGCTCCGCCGGAGAGAATTGATTGAGAAACTCAACGGTCCTTGGATTTAGCTTTAAAGGGTCTTTCTCACCATCTACGATTTTCTGTAGGTCAGCCAATACATCCTGTGGTTGCAGATCCAGAAACTGTCCTTGGTAGTGCAGGGTGGCGAAACCTTTCTCCAAACGGGCGGCGGCCTCTCTATGCACTTGCTGGTTATAGCGCTCGGCATTGCCCGCTACCCAACTTGCAGTCGCCGCATCCCCGCTACCACCCAACGCGCCTGCCAAAACACCGATAATCTGCGCAGTACCGATCTTAAATTGATCATCGGTAGCAAATCGATCATCCAGATAGCGTCCCAAGGCGTCCGATGTGAGCTGCGTCAGGCCTTCAGCCGCAGCACCCGCCAGGGCCCCCGTCTTAAAGTCTCCTCCTTGTGCTGCGGACAGCGTACCACCCAGCACCGCATGCATCAAAATCTTGCCTGCTGTACCTGGATCTACGTTCAAGTAGTCTGCGAGATCGCCCACTTGTTTGTTGCCGAAGGCGGCTAGGAAGTCGAGCCCTTCAGAGACGAAGGCCTTGCCCAAGTTATCCTTCAGGCTGCCGCCGTTGATGGCGGTGTTAATCCCGCCTGCTACCAGCACATGCGAGCCGCTACGCAGTACATTTTGCACTGCGGTGTCCCAGTTCAGGAGGCTCGATGAGTAGCCTGGATTATTAACCCCATTGCCATTGAGAATCTGCCCACCGTCTACTTTCCAACCACCAACGGCGCTGTCCATATAACCCAACGCATAAGCGGTCGCCCATTGAGTGGCATACCCCTTGAGCGCGTCGCTACTTGTGGCGGCCTTAAAGCCTGCTCCCAGATCACCACCACCGTTGATCGTACCGACTGCGAAATTACTGGCCATTGCCCCCATCAGAGGCCCTAAGAACATGCTGGCGACAATAGCAATGATCAGCTGTGCCGCTGGCCCAAGCCCCGAATTGTCGTAATCGAACGATTCGTGGATTTCCTTGACCATCCGCCAATCGATGTCGCCGCGAGCTTCGGCCTCTTTCAACCAGGCCAACTGCGGATCGGCCTTGACCATCGCATCGATGGACTGACTCACGGTGTCCTGATTGATCTGATTCAGATCAATGTGCAGCCCTTCAACCGCTTTGATCGCAATGCTGCCGCCAGCCACCATCTGAGTTTGACGAAGCGTTTCGTCGGTGCTGCCCTTACCTTCAGCTGAGAACCAAGCAGCATTGCTGCTGCTTTTAATATGGCTCTCATCATGTAAGTCCTTCACCGCTTCGAAGGTGATGCTGCCACCGCTGTCGAGCGTGATGTCCTTGCCGCTTTCAAGTCGAGCGCCCTGGTAGCGTTGGTCGCCGCCGCTGACCAATGTCAGGTTGCCCCCTGACTTGATCTGGCTGCCGATGTTTTTTACATCGGTCACTTCATCGCGTTGGGTTTTCTTACTCCCCCAACTGCCCTTTTTCTTCATGTCGTAGAGCGAATAGTCCGTGTCCTGCAGGGCCAGGATCTGCAAGTTATCACCGGCCACCAGATACGCCTCATCACCCGCCGTGACGCGACTGGAAATCACACTCAGGTCTTTACCCGAATCCAGCCTGACGTCCCCACCCGCCGTAATACCCGACATGACCTGAGTGACATGATCCTCCTGACGTGTCATGTGCTTGTTCTTCGCCTGCGAGTGCTCCTCATCCGCCGCCGAAGTGATCAACATATTCTCGGTCGCTGTCATCGCGACATCGCGCTTGGCATCGATCTGACTGGCTATGACGTTGATGTCACGCTTGGCGTCAGCCTTGAAGTCACGTCCGGCATCGATGTCGGCGCCCAGTTGCGTAACGCTGCTGACGGTTCCTCGCCAGCCCAAGGAGGCGCTGTTGTTGACCTGCACTGCCGCCACGTTGAGGTCGCGGCCAGCGTTCAGGGTCATGTCCTGGCCGCTTTTCAGAACGCCGCCGACGATGTTGATATCCTTGGCCGCTTTGACGGTGAGGTCGTTGGCGGCTTCAATCCGCGCGGCGTTATCGGCAAAATCGTGATGCTGGGTGACCGTGCCATATTGGTCGTCCATCGAGGTGATGGTCCGCTCGTTGATCACATCGCCAGTGCGGGCGGTCAGGCTGACGTCTTTGCCGGCAATGATGCCGCCGGCCTTGTTGACGATGTTGTTGGTTGCCAACAGATCCAGACGATTGCCCGCCTCGATCGAACCGCTGTTGACCAGATCCTTGCCCGCCGTGGCCGACAGGTTATTGGTCGCTTTCAACGTGCCGACGTTATCGAGATTTTCCCCGGCGATCAGCGTCACGTCGTTACCGGCAATCAGCGCACCGGTCGGGCCGAGGCGGCCGTTGGCCTGAGCCAGATACACCACTGGCACCAGCACTTTCTCGCCATTCACTTCGTGCTCTTCGAGCCAGACGATGTCGTGAGTCAGCGCGGCCACTTGCTGCGCCGAGAGGCCAACACCCACGGAAAGATTGAGCGCGTCTTTGCTGGCGATGGCGTTGTTCATCAGGTACTTGAACATGCCCTCGTTGGAGGTCTGGCCGTCGAGGAAGGCCTGGCCGGTGCGCGCGGTGACGGCTTGTTGAATCAAGCGTTGTTCGTAGAGACCGTCGCCCAGACGTTTGGCACTTTGGTCAGGGTCGTAACCGAGTTTGGCCAGCAGGTAGTCCGAACTCATGAACGATTTGAGGTCGGTGAGTACCGGGTTGGTTTCGATCAAGTATTTATGTGGGTTGGACGGAGCCGTAGTGTCTGGCAGGCCGGTGACACGAGTGACCGGAGGAATGCCGTTCGACTCTTTCATGTCATTGCCACGAGTGGGAATGCCGGTGCCAGAGGAGTTTTCCGGAACATTGACATCGACCGTACTGGCAACTGCCTGAACCGACGCTGGAGTACGGTGGAACGTGTCCACCGCGCGCGTGCTGTCGGACACCTCAGTAGGGGCATCGATAAACAAATTGCGTGGGCCGCCGCTGGTGATGGCGACCGTGTGGTTCGGGGTATCCACCGACTCAGCGCCGACCGTCCACGTCGGTGCTGGCCCGGTGTTGCCAGATGCAGCGTTACTGGTGCCCTGCCCGCTCAGCCGGAACAGACCGTTCTCGCCCGTCGGCAAAGAGAAGCCTGGCAGGCTCAGCGGATTGACCTGCTGTTGCGCAAGGTCCGGCGGCAGTTGGCTGTTGATGCGCACAACGACAGTGCCGCTGTTTCCGACTGCGGTATCAGAAACTTTGTTGGTGCCACCGGTTGAGCTGTAGTCCTGATGGATAACGCTGTTTTCAACTTCCCGGGTGGCGGTAATCGAAACGTTGCCGCCGGCCTGAATCACAGCGTTGCGAGAGTTCGTGGTATCGGCAGTACCCGTGCTGTTAACCGGCTTTTCGACAGCAATACCCTTTTCGTAAGGCGCCAGTTCACTCGGTATTGCCAGCAGATTATTCGGGTCATACAACGATGGTGTGGAAGTCTCGAAACCAGCGCTGTAACCGGACATGGCCCGGCCATATTTGCGGCTTCCGACGTTTTCGCCTGTCTCGGCGTCGACGATGACGATACCGTCGCCGACCGTTTTGGCGATTGCTTTACGGATCAGGCCTTCCGGCGCGATGACGTAATACACAAAGGGGAAATCAGGGTTGTTACGCTGGTTGTACGGCATGATCACGTTGGCCATGAACCGCGCCGTGGTGCCGGTGCCCATCTCGAAGTTGTACTGGCGCGTCACTTCGACGGTCCCGCTCTTGGCGCCAATGTTTTTCAGGCTGTCGGCGATGATGTTGATGTTGCCGCCCGCCGCTACCGTGCTTTTACTGTTGAGGAAGGTGCCGCCCTGGAAAGTGAAATCCTTGCCGACGTTGAACATCGCAGAGGGGCTGCTATCCGTGTCGAAGAACTGGTAAGTCTCGCGAGTGGCGAGGAAGTTGTTGAAGGTGCCGCCGACGCAATCCCCACAGGTGGCCGCGATCAGTCCTGAGATCAACTTGCGTTCAACCGATGCCGTCGGCCCTTCCGTACGGTTCTCGAACACATCGGCACTCAGCGTGAACCCGCGCCCGCTCTCCATTGAGCCGGAAATGTTGTACACCCCCGCCGCCCGGGCCGCGCCGCCATAGCCACCGATTACCACATCGCCCAGACCGTAAAGATCACCGTAATGGTTGGTCAGCGTGCCGACGCTGAGCGTCATGTTATTGCCGCTGAAAATCAGCCCGCGATCATTGAGCAATGAAGGCGTGCTGATGTTCAGGTTCTGTGCCGCCCCCAAAGTGCCGTAGTTGACGACACTGCCAGCGTTGATCGTCAGGTCCTCACTGGAAGTCATGCGCCCGGCGTTGACGAGTTGTCCGCCGATACCGATGGTCGATGTTGCCCCCGCTGCAAAACTCCCGGCCGCACCAATGTTCATCTGTGCGGCGGTCAGGTAAGTCCCGCGCTGGCTCGACAGTCGTCCGTTGCCGCTATAGGCACCGCTCAACTGCATATCGATGGTGCCATCGCTCGCGATCAATCCGTCGTTGATCCAGTTTCCACCGCGCGCTTGCAGATGTTCGGAAGCCAGCAGTTTGCCGCTGGCGGTCTGAGTGAATTGGCCAACGTTGACGTTCAGGCGACCGGCCTGAATGACACTGGAGTTGCTCCAGGTATCAGCATTGAGTTCCAGCAACCCACCAGTGGTGATGCTGCCGCCCGCGCCCAATACATTGGCGGTAGAGATGTCGAACTTGCCGCGCCCGACGTGGTTAAGCTGCCCGCCGCCATTGAGGAAACTGCCGACGGCCAGGGTCATGTCAGTGTTGGCGGTTTCCAGCACGCCGTTGCGGTTGTCAAGCAAACCGCCGATCTGGAACAGGGTCTTGCCGATGTTGCCCAGCGAGCGCAGGCGACCGTTCTGGTTATCGACGCTGGCCGCTTTGACGGTGAGTTGGGTATCGCTTTCGATGACACCCGCGCCATTGCTCAGCGCGCCGCTGAGACCGAAGTCGATACGGTTGGCGGCGATCTGGCCAGCGCTGTTGTCCAGACTGGAACCGCTGACACCCAGCAGCCCTTTTGCGTACAGCACGCCGTTGCGGTTATCCAGCGCGGCGGTAGTGATGCTCGCATCAGCACCTTGCGCAGAGATGCGCCCACCGTTGTTGCTCAGGCCAGCCAACGCCGAGAGCGTCAACGCTTGCGCCTGAATGATGCCGCCCTGACGATTGTTGTTCAGGTCAAAACCGTTACGCAGAACGCCGACCGTGCGTGCCTCCAACGCACCTTTGATGCTGGAAAGCGTCCCGCCACGGTTATCGATATTGGCCGCTTTGATCGTCACATCACCGTTTTGCGCGATGATTTTGCCGCTCTGGTTATCGAGGTCACCGCTGACCTCGAGCGTCAGCGCCTTTTCACTCTGGATCGAGCCCTTGGCGTTGATCAGGCTGGCGGCAGTCAGTTGCAGACCCGCATTCTGGCTGTAGATCAAACCGTCGGCGCTGTTACGCACCTCACCGCTGGCGGTGATCTGCAAATCATCCTTGGCGGCGATGGTGCCCTTGTTGCTGTTGTTCAGCGAGCCGGTACGCAGACCCAAAGTGTTCTGGCTGGCAAGTTGACCATTCTGATTGGTGAAATCGGTTACGCCCTTGATCAGCATCGGACCGGCACCGGCCAGTTTGCCGGCGTTGTTGTTCAGGTCGCCGCTCAGATTGAGGGTGATAGCGCCGTTGGCGGCGATCTGCCCGCCACTGTTGTCCAGTCGCGAAGCCGTGGCGCTAATGGCCTGCTGCGCATTGATGGCGCCGCCGGCATTGGTGAAGGCCGTGCTGACGATATCCAGCGCCGCGCCACTGGCAATCAGGCCACCCTGATTGTTGTTGAGTGCTCCGCTCAGGGTCAGGGTCTGCCCCGCCCCACTGCTGAGATTGCCTTTGTTGCTGTTGTCCAGACTGCCGGCTTTGATGCTCAGACTGTTCTGCGCAACTACCGCGCCGGCACCGCTGTTGAGCAAAGCACCTTTGAGATCGACCGACACATCGGCGAACTTGCTGGACAGCGTGCCGTTATCGCGGTTGTCCAGACTGTCAGCGTTGACCGTCAGTCCTTGCCAGCCTGAGATCAGACCTTTCTGGTTGGTCAGAGATGTGCCGGTGAGCAGCAACTTCTCGCCGCTGATGATTTTACCGGCCGAGTTGTTCAGCGCCCGGGTGATGAGGTCAAAACCGAGGTTGCTGGAGAGTTCGCCGTTCTGGTTTTTGAGGTCTCGCAAGCGCTTGAGGATCAACGGGCCTTTAGCGGTGAGCAAACCGTTCTGGTTGTCGAGATCGCCATTGGCGAAATCCACGGTGACGGATTTGTCACCCAACAGCCGTCCGCCGTTCTGGGTCAACGAGGTCAGCGTAAGGTCGATATCGCCGCTGGCGGAAATTTCGCCATCACTGCTGGAATCCACACCGGTTGCGCTCAGCGTCAGGTTGCCTTTGCTGTTGATCAATCCACTGTCGCGGTTGTTCAGTTCAGCACTGCCGATGTGCAGCGTTTGCGCCGCGCTGATCAGGCCTTTGCCATCGTTGCGCAACAAGCCATCCACGGTCAGATCAAGATCGCCTCGGCTGACCAGCTTGCCGCCGCTGTTGTTCAGGCTGGCAGCACGCGCATCAATCGATGCTGCACCGATCAGCCCCTTGACGTTGTCCAGCGCCCCGGCGATGCGCAAGGTCAGGCCTTGATTGCTCAAGAGCTTGCCGTCGCTGTTGTCCAGACTCCGCGCGGTGAGGGTGAACGCTTCACCGCTGGAGATCGTGCCGCCCTGGTTGTTGACGCCATTGAGTTGTTTGAGCAGCAATGTGCCCGGGCCGTTGATCAAACCCTTCTGGTTGTTCAACTGGCCGTTATTCAGGTCCAGGCTCAGGCGAGTATTGCTGAACAGCTTGCCGCCCTGTTGATCAAGCCCGGTGACCGATGCGGTCAGCGCTTGCTGACTGCCGATACTGCCTTCATCGTTATTGGTGACTTGTCCTGCGACCAGACTCAGGGTGTCGGCACTGCTGAGCGTACCGGTGCTGTTGTCGTAGGCGCCGGTGGTCACGGTGACCGCGCCTTTACCACTGAGCGTGCCTTTTTGCCGATTGTCGAGGCTGGCGCTGGCGAGGACCAACGCACCATCAGTGACAATGCGGCCGCCCTGATTGTCGACCTTGCCATCGCTTTCGAGCTTCAGATCCGCAGCACTGGAAAGACTGCCCAGCGTGTTGGTCAGTTGCCCGGTCTTTACGGTCAACGCGTCTTCGCTGCTGACTTTGCCCCGGGTGTTATCGAATGCACCGCTGAGGGTCAGGCGCATGTTTTGCTGGCTGAGCAATTCGCCAGCGCTGTTGTCCAGCGAATGCCCCTGCACAGTCAGTAACGTTTGCGCACTGATCAGGCCTTTTTTGCGGTTGAGCAGATCATCGACCGTCAGGGTCAGCGCGTTGCCGCTGAAGACTTTACCGGCATCGCTGTTATCTAGTTTTTTACCGGTGATTTGCAGATCGCTATTGGTGCTGATTTCGCCGCCGCGATTGTCCAGATCATCGACAGTCAAGGTCAGGGCCTTGGTTGCACCGAGCAAACCCGCCTGACGGTTATCGACTACATCGGCGTTCACTTCGAGCGCGCCAGTGGCGACCAACTTGCCTTTCTGGTTGTTCAGGCTTTTTGCCTTGACGGTCGCATCCGACATGCCGGCGATACTGCCACCACGGTTATCCAGCTCATCCGCTGTGAGCGTGAGTTGACCGTCGGCAATGAGCCTGCCGAGCTGGTTGTCCAGCGTCTTGTCCGTGGTCAACAGCAACACGCCACGACTGCTGATCAGACCTTCGTGGTTGTCGAGGCTGTCACTATGGCTGTCCAGCGATGTGCTGGAAATGGAGCCTTTGACGTTGTTCAGCGCTTGCGCAATGCGCAACGTCAGGCCCTGCTGGCTGATCAGTTTACCGTTGCTGTTGTCGAGGTCGTGGGCGGCGAGCGTGAACGCTTGCTGACTGGAAATTTCACCACCCTGGTTGTTTACACCATTGAGGTTTTTCAGCAACAGCGTGCCGGGGGCGTTGATCAAACCTTTCTGGTTGTTCAACTGACCGTTGTTCAGATCCAGGGTCAGACCGGACTTGCTGTACAGTTCTCCGCCCTGCTGATCCAGGCCAGTGACCGACACGTCCATTGCCTGCTGACTGGCGATCCGCCCGGTAGCGTTATTGACTTGAGCGGCCTTGAGCTTCAAAGACGCCTCGCTGGTCAGCTTCCCACCGAGACTGTTGTCCAGGTCGCCGGTATCAATCTGACTGACGTCTTTGCTGAAAATCAGGCCTTTGTGGCTGTTATCCAGGCTGCCGCTGTTGAGGCTCAACGTGCGGTCGGTGCTGATTGATCCTGCCCGATTGAGCAACGCGCCACGGCTCGTGATCAACAGCTTGCCGGCACTGCCGAGGCTGCCGCCGCTGTTGTCGAGTCGCCCGACATTGACCGTCAGCGTTCCTTCACTGCTGATGTTGCCTTGAGCGTTGACCAAGGCATCGTCGAGGGTGATCACCAGACCGTTGAGGCTGTCGAATCGTCCACCGCTGTTGTCCAGAGAGTTGCCATTGAGGGTGGTTGCGCCCTTGGCGGTGATCAAACCTTTGCTCTGGTTGATCAGTTTGCCCACGGTGAGCCCGAGGTCGCTACCGGCAAGAACTTTGCCACCGTCGCTGTTATCCAGACGCTGGCCCTTGATGTTCATCAGCAGGCTGCCGGAGATTTCGCCTGTGCGGTTATCAATGTCATCGACTGTGAGACTCAGTGCTTTTTTGCTGCCGATCACCCCGCCGTTGCGGTTATCGAGGGTCTTGCCGGTCAGGCTCAGGTTACCCAGAGCGGCCATTGCACCGCCCTGCTGTTGCAGCAGACCGATCGCTGCAGTCAGGTCGTTCTGACTTGAGATCCGGCCTGCGGCGTTTTGCACTTCGTCGGCCTTGAGGTTGACCGGCCCGACAGCACTGATCAGGCCGCCGCTGTTATCCAGACGTGTGCCCGTGTAAGCGATACCGGCCTTGCCGGTGACCTGGCCTTTGTTGCGATTGTCGAGCACGCCGCTGACGCGCACCGTCAGGTTGCCATCGCTGACCACTACACCGGCATCGCGGTTATCCAGGCTGGCAGCGTTGAGATTCAACGACTGGCCGGAACCAAGTAAGCCAGCACGGTTATCCAGCGCGCCACCGAGGTCGATAGACAGGCCCAGATCACCGAGAATCTGCCCATTGCGGTTGTTCACCGTACCGGCGTTGAGCCGAGTGGTGCCGCTGCTGGACACTTCGCCGTTGCGATTGTCCAGGGTTCCCGCCGTGATCGCGGTAGTTTGCCCGTTGAGTGTGCCACCCAGGTTATTCAGGGTTTGCGCGGTATTGACCGTCAGATTGCGGCTCGCGATCAGGCTCTTGCCAGTGTTGTCGAGGTTTTGTGCACTGAGACTCAAGTCACCGGTGGTGTTGCGGCTGCCGTCAGCATTGACGCCGGCCTCGATTGCGCCTGCGTTGGTAATCTGCCCACCGGCGCTAAGGTTGATGCTGTCGCGGGCCGCAAGGGTTTGGCGGTTGGTCAGGTTGCCCTGGGTCTGCACGTTCAGCGCAGTGCCGGCGTACACCGGCCCGCGTGCATCGAGACTGGCAGCTTTGACGTTCACCGCGCCAGTCGCCGAGGTATCAACCATGCTCAGTTGGCCGCTGGCATCGAGCTGGATATCACCGCCGCTGGCGATCAGTTTGCCGTCGAGTTTCACCCCGACGCCCGCCTCGGTGCCGACCAGTTTGATCGCCCCGGCGTACATGCCGCCGAGGGCCGAGGAGTCGATGGCCAGTTGCGGTTTGCCGCTACCGTCATCGGCCCGGGCGGTGGCATTCAGGGTTTGCGCGTTGACGTCGTTGCGACCGGCGACAATCGTCAGGTTCTGTGCCTGGAGCTGCGCATTGATCTTCGCGCTGCGGGTGATGATTTCGAACCGATCAACGTTGGTCGCGTTAAGGCCTGCGCCTTCGATAGCGACGCTGCCCTGATCGACCTGAAAACGATCCAGTCGACCGTTGTCGAGCACCGGTTTACCGGTGGTCAGCGTCACCCGTGGCGCGTTGATGAAACCGCAGCCGTTGCAGGTAATGCCGTAAGGGTTGGCCACGATCACACGCGCCGATTGCCCCGCCACCTCGGTATAACCGCGCAGCTGGCTCGGATTGCCGCTGATGACTTCGTTGAGAATGACTTGCGCCGAACCGCTGTTCTTCAGGTTCGGGTTGTCGATGATGTGCCCGCCCAACTGCGTGACGGAATTCTGAGTCGAGCCGTTGTTGAGGATCAGTCCCTGCGCCGTGACGTTGTAGTCGTGGAACTGGTTGTGCGACAGCCCGCTGCCGTTGGGCGTGGCGATATTGATGATCGGCACGCCGTTGCCGGCTCGATCCAGCGAGGTATTCGGGTTGGCCACGACGATGCCGTCGGCCTGCGCCCACATCGGTTGCCAGAACATGACGTTCGCCAGCAGGAAAGCCAGACCACGTTTGGGCATGCCCAAAAAGGTCTCACGGTTTTTTACGGCCGCAGTCGGCTGATCTGCAAGAAAGGCAAATTGGCGAACATCCATGTCGATGGTCTCTGGAAAATAGGTTTTAGAGGAAGAAATCCAGACGGAAATAGATCGGTGCTTCACGCTCGGTGAGTGCGTCCGGTCTTTCCAGAGAATGGGCAAACGTCACGCTGGCGGCGACGTGCTGACCACGGGCAAACAACTCCAGCGAGTTGCTCGACATGCGTCCGTGCTGATTGCCGTTGTAGCGACCGTTCTCGATCACACCCTGGTCGTAACCGAGGCTGCTGCCGTATTCGGCGAATACCGGTTGCAGCCATTCGAGGGTGACCGGACGCGACCAGCGCAGGTCGTTGCGCCAGTAGCCGCCGCTGTCGCCGGACAATGACTGATCCTTGTAACCACGGATCGATGACGACCCGCCGAGGCTGGTGCGTTGCGAGCTGAACAGCACGTCTTCGCTGTGCTGCCCGGTCATCAGGCTGCTGAAGCTGAAGGACTCGCCCAGCACTTTGAACGGTTGCAGATAGCTCAGGGTTGCGGTGTATTTACGATAGCGCGCGTCCGGTTCGCCAGGGCCCGGATCGTGGCTGCCCTGCGCATCGAATGCGCCAATGCCTTGCTGCATGCCGGCGTCGAAGTTGACGAAGGCACTGCCGATGCGTCGACCATGGTTGAAACCGAACTGCGCTTCGCTGATGCGGTTACTGCTCAGCTTGAGTTTGCTGTCTTCGATGTACGCGTTGGTGCGCAGGTACGACAGACCGGTGCTGAGCGAGGTCTTGCTGACCGAGTCACGGTAGATCACCCGCTCGGCGCGCACTTGATGGTTTTCGCTGTCGCCGGTCTGCTTGAAGTTGTAGCCGTTGGCAGCGATCTGTGAGCGGTACTCGCTCTGGCTGTAGCTGTAGTTGAAATTCCACCAGCCCCACGGCACGTTGTAATTGAGCATGGCGTTGTTGGAGGTGTGCTGGTGATCGGTCATCGCATCGTGACCGCCGCGCAGGTTCAACTGATCAGCCAGGCCCAACGGGCTATCCCAATCGAACGTCGTGCCCCACTGTTGCTCACCGGTGCTGCGCTGGCCGTCGTTGCTGCGCGACAACCCGGCTCGCCACGGCTTCTGCGGGGAGTTGGTGACCAACACCTCGCTGCCGCCGACGTTCTTACCCGGCGCCAGCTCCATTTTGGCCTGATTGGATGGCAAGCGATTGAGCTGATCGACCATCTGCTCGATCTCGCGCAGGTTGACCAGCTCACCGGTCGTACCCGGAAACGCCATCGCCAGTTCGCGCTTCGAGAGCTTGCTGTTCTCGGCGCCCTTCATGCCTTCAAGCTTGCCCTCGACCACCAACACTTTCAGATGTCCGCCGGACAAATCCTGTTGCGGCAGGTACGCACGGCTGGTGACCAGACCTTTTTCGATGTAATGGTCAGTGATGACTTTCAACAGTTCGTTGAGCTGCGGCACACCCAGACACTGATTGATGTACGGCTTCAGCAGGCGCGTTTTATCACTGTCGGAAAGACTGTCGGCGCCCTTGAGTTCGATGTCCTTGATCTCGAAACAACGGGTGTCGGTCGGGGCCACCGGTTGCGCCGGCTTGGCTTCTTTGCCGGGCAGATCCTTGAGCTCTTCGAGACGCCGCTGTTGCTCTTCGAGCAAGCGATTCTGGCGTTCACGGATCAGGTCGGTTTCACCGGGGGTGGGTGCAGCAACTGCAGACTGGAGCGGAGAAAGGCACAGCAAAGCCAGGCACAACCTCGCCGCAAGGGCGGGTGAGTACATGTTCGATCCCTCGAGACGGAGAATGACATCAAAATAGTGGCGCGATATTAGATGGCCATCATTTTGACGTCAAACATATGTTTAACCGTCTGTCAGTGTTTAACACCCAGTTGGGTAGCGACTTCTTGCGGCGCCAACTGGCGGCCATCAGCGGACAACAGCTCTAGCTTGCGGATCGGCTGGCGTTTTTGCGCATCAACCATGACCGAACCGGGCTCGCCGGGCTCGTACATAAACTCTCCACCCCATTGCGACAGCGCGACGATTACGGTCTGCAACGCCTTGCCCTTCTCGGTCAGCACGTACTCTTTGTAGGCGCTGCCGTCAGATGCTGGCACCAGTTGCAGAATCTCCTGCTCGACCAAGCCCTTGAGCCGGGTGCTGAGCATGTTTTTCGCAATCTCCAGGCTTTTCTGGAAATCATTGAAACGACGGATGCCATCCAGCGCATCGCGAATGATCAGCAACGACCACCAGTCGCCGATCAGATCCAGCGTCCGGGCAATCGGGCAGGCATTGCCTTGCAGGCTTTTGCGCTTCACGTCGTGTTACTCCGTTGAAAAGTATTGGCCAGACCTTTATCAGCTATAAGGCCTCGCGGTTGCATCTTACAACTGCAACCTGCGTAAAGGACAACGCAGCAACCCAGCACTTGCGTACAAGTTGTCGAGCCGATTTACGCGGATAGTCAATCGCGCCACTTCGGCACTCGACCGCACCCCCTACGCAAGGAGTTTCCATGAGCACATTCACCACGCAAGACGGCACCGAGATCTATTACAAGGATTGGGGCAGCGGCAAACCGGTGCTGTTTAGTCACGGCTGGCCACTGGACGCCGATATGTGGGAATACCAGATGGAATACCTGAGCAGCCGTGGCTACCGCACGATTGCTTTCGACCGCCGTGGTTTCGGTCGCTCCGACCAGCCATGGACCGGTTACGACTACGACACTTTCGCCGATGACATCGCTGGGCTGATCAATCACCTCGACCTGCGCGACGTGACGCTGGTCGGTTTCTCCATGGGCGGCGGCGACGTCAGCCGCTACATCGCCCGCCACGGCAGTGAACGCGTTGCCGGTCTGGTATTGCTCGGCGCGGTGACGCCGCTGTTCGGCAAGAAACCGGACTTCGCCCAAGGCGTCGACAAGTCGGTGTTCGACGGGATCAAGGCCGGCCTGCTGAAGGATCGCGCGCAATTCATCGCCGACTTCGCCGCACCGTTCTATGGCACCAATCAGGGCCAGAAAGTCTCCGATGGCGTGTTGACCCAGACCCTGAACGTCGCCCTGCTCGCCTCGCTCAAAGGTACCGTGGATTGCGTCACCGCGTTCTCGGAAACCGACTTCCGCCCGGACATGACCAAGATCGACGTGCCGACGTTGGTGATCCACGGTGACGGCGATCAGATCGTGCCGTTCGAAACCACCGGCAAACTGGCCGCCGCGCAAATCAAGGGTGCTGAGCTGAAAGTCTACGCCGGTGCGCCCCACGGTTTTGCGGTGACGCACGCCGAAGCACTGAATGAGGATTTACTGGCCTTCCTCAACCGCTGAGATGCAGCGCTGGCCGGATTTGCATCCGGTCAGCGAACGTTTCGATAGAGCATCAACCGCGCACTTTCATGCAGCCCGCGGGTCAGTTCCAGCAAGCGCTGAAACTCCTGCGGATGCTGCGCGGCGACGTCATCCAGCGGCGTGTTCGACGCCAGGTCATGCATTGTCGGAGAGCTGCCGTCGTGCTGCATTTGCAGCAGGTGGTTTTGGGTGACGCCGCCGATCAGCGGGAAAGTCCCTTCGCGCAACACCAGCGGCACCACTCGCTCACCTTCAGGGGCCGGCTGCTGAATATCCCGTCCCATCGCGCCTTGA
This sequence comes from Pseudomonas sp. McL0111, assembly GCF_052567255.1. Taxonomy (NCBI): domain Bacteria; kingdom Pseudomonadati; phylum Pseudomonadota; class Gammaproteobacteria; order Pseudomonadales; family Pseudomonadaceae; genus Pseudomonas; species Pseudomonas sp. McL0111. The sequence continues at coordinate 5,234,701 of NZ_CP199585.1, forward strand.
GTGAAGGCGACACCGGCCATGCCTGCCACCGTTGGCAGCAAGTCTGCGAGGCCTACGGCTTCGTCGATCACCCGAGGCTTGAGCAGGCCCGGCGCGTGAATCAGCATCGGCACATGATTGCTTTCCAGCCCCAATTGCTCGAAGGCCGGCGGCATGTGCGGGATCTGGCTGATGCGGGTGTTGTGGTCGCCAAAGAACACGAAAATCGTGTTGTCGTAGTAACCGCCCGCCTTGGCCATTTCCATCAACTTGCCGATGTTGAAATCCAGCAGGCGCACTGCGTTGTATTGCTCGACGCTGCGTGAACCAGCGGCCTGAACCTGTTCCAGCGACAATTTGCTGATCTCGAAACCATCATTATCCTTGGGAATGGTGAACGGCCGATGGTTGCCCGAGGTTTGCATATAGGCGAAGAACGGCCGGTCCTTGGGCAGGTCACGCAAAATCCGGTCGCCTTCCTTGAACAGATCCAGATCGGATATGCCCCAGACATCGACCCGTGGCGAACGCCAGTCGCGCTCTTCATAGAGGCGCACGCCGTCGATGCTTTGTTGAATCAACGCATTGATATTGGCCCAACCGGCATTGCCGCCGATCATGTAGAGCTTCTGGTATTCGGTGAAGTCGTTGATCAGCGTGTGCTGACGGGTGATCAGCGGATGGCGGGTGGCGGTCTCCTGGCGGGTGACGTCGGGCACGCCAGTGATACTCGCCCAAACGGTTTTCGCGGTGCCCGTGACCGGCACATAGAAGTGCTTGAAGAACCAGCTCTCGGTGGCGAGGCGATCAAGGTTCGGCGTCGGGTTCAACGGATTGCCGTACGCACCGACGGCGCTGGTGCCCAGGGATTCGAGCATGACGAACATCACGTTCGGCGCACCTGCCACTTGATACGGTTGCGCAGCTTGATGGCGCGCAAAGGTCAGGGTCTGCGGATCAGGTTGATCGACGCCAAGATAACGCGCAACAACCGGGTAATGCTCGCGCACCTGCGCTTCATCGAACTGCGCCTGTCCCGCCTTGAGCGTGTCGTAGAGAAACAGCACCGGATTGAGCCCGACCGCAGCAATCTGCGTATTACCGGAAAAGAACGCATCGCTCCAGCGCAATGGCACCGGGTTTTCCAGATTGAGGTTGTCCACCCGGCCCAACAGCGCCAGCAACACAACGACGAATCCCAGGCTGCTACCGACTACCAGCGAGGTGCGGCGGATGACCTTCGGCTCGCGTGCCAGCGTCAGGCGTTCCAGCTGCAAAAACCCGTAGAACCACAGGCCGAGAACCGCCAGCCAGCCGAGCGCGATCCACAGCACCGGGTAGGTTTCCCAAACCATCTGCTGCGAGATCTGCGCATCCTCCAGATAGCGTAAAACCGTCGCATTGATCCGTACGCCAAGGTAGGCGTAATGGCCGAAATCGATGATGTACACCAGCCCGACAACGCCCAGCGCCAGCAGCCAGTAGAACCGCGCCACAATGCGCAACCACGGCACGCGCGTCAGGTTCCAGCGCGGCATCCACGCCAGTATTGCCAATGGCAACATCAGTAACAGCGCCAGCCGCAGATCGAAGCGCAGGCCGATGCCGAGGGTTTCGCGCAGTTGCGGATTGTCGGCGAGTTGCGCGACATCGATGCCGGAAAAGCCCAGCACAAATGCCAGCCTGAGCAAGGCAAACAGCAAAAATGCCAAGCCCGCCGCGCCCACGCCATAGCGCAGACGTCGTGATTGCAACCAGCCCATCGTTGACCTCAATGTCAGTGGTTTAAAGAGACGGTGCCGCGACGGCCGGTGCGCTGCGAAAGCGCTGCCAGACTGTCTGGATTACAAGGGTGATGCCGGCCAACAGGCAGTAACCCACCAGCAGCGGATCGATCAGGTAATCCCAATAATTTTCCGAAGCCTTGAGGCGCAGCGCGAAGGCCAGCGTGCCGAGCGCGAGCATCCACACCGCCAGCGCATTGCGCAGCCACAACAGCGCCAATGCCACCACGCCGATGCACACAATCATCGGCCGCGGATTGAAGCCCCAGCGATACGGATCGACATAGGTCAGGCCCATCGTCGCCGGGTACAGCACCGCCGCCAGCAGTACAAACAAGCCCAGCAACTGAGCGCGTTTCAGCGCCGGCAGCGGCTTGACCACGCCCAATCGCAACAGGCTGGCCCAGCCCAGCAGCACCAGCGTGGTGATCGCCAGATCGTCGGTAAAACTGCGCACGTAAGCCGCCAGCGGCAGATCATTAACCGAGATGAAACTGACCAGCGCCAACGCCGGCAACAGCCACGGACGCCAGCGTCGGGTAAAGCCGAAGGAGCCCAGCAGAACAAAACCGAGCAGGATGAAACTCAAATGGGCTTGCCAGAGAAACAGCATTACAGGCGCTCCGCCAACCAGGCATCGTTGAAGCTGACATGTTTGATAAAGGTGTTATTCCACGAATACACCAAGTGATAGAGACCATCGGTGCCACGGCTGAAGTACGGGTACTCGTACTCGAAATCACAGCCTCGCGGCTTGCACACGCGGTAATCCAGATTGCTCAGGAAACGTTGCTCCAGCGGCAAGCGCTGTGCTCCGCTGGAGGCGCGAAAGCCTTCACCGATGATTGCTTTGTAGGCTTGTGGCGAGAACGGCTGGCCGAGCGGATCGGGAGACTGATCAAGGTCGATCACACTGCGCCAGTTTTCAAGATTGGCATCGGTGCCGTAAAGGCTGAGCTTGAAGCGCCCGTCCTGCAGATCGTTGAGCGCCACCAACAAACCGTCATCGTCAGTACCGACCGCCGCCAGTGAAGAGTTGGGGTTGGCCGGTTCCAGTGGATACGGCTCGCTCCAGGTTTGTCCGGCGTCCTCGGTGCGACTGGCCAGTACGCGGTGATGGGTCTCACCGGCATAACGCAACATTGCCACGGCGCGTCGTCCGTCGAGCGGCACGATGGTTGGCTGCAACGAGTGCTTGCCCCGGCTGATGCGGAATTTGTCGATCACCTGACCGTCCGCGCTCAGGTACAGGTATTCGGCAAATTTGCCCATAAATTCGTGATACACCGGCAAGCCAATCGAGCCATCGGCATGGAACACCGGCGCGGCGCGCACCAAGGTGCTGATGTTGAAAAATGGCGAGGTGATCAATTGCCTTGGCGTCGACCAGTTGCGGCCAAAATCATCGGAGACCATCACGTTGATCGCACTGGTGGCCCAGCCGCCCACGGACACCGAAACGTAGAACATCCACAGACGCTGATCCGGTGCCAGCGCGATCACCGGATTGCCCAGTTTGCGGATGTAGCGCCGCGTGCCGTCGCGGGTCGATTCGCGAGTCGCCAGCACCTGTTCGGCGCCCCACTCGCCGCTGTCGGAATCGAAGCGTGCGGTGCGGATCTGCACATCGGCGGCGCCTTCACGCGAACCGGCAAACCACGCCGCCATCAGATCACCGCCGGGCAGCGCCGTGACGGAAGAAGAATGGACAAAATCCTTGAGTTCGGAAGACACGAAACGGCTGTTGTACAGCGGCTCAGGCGCTTGCAGCAAAGCATCAACCGGCGGCGTCGCCAACGCGAAAGGCGCCAGCACATGCTCCGGATGACTGCGCCAGGCAGCCACAAAAATCAGGCTCAACGCCAGGCTACCGGCGATGAATTTCAAGCGAAAGGACAACGCGCGCATAGTCAGCTCATGGCAAATGCAGGATGGAAAACAGCGGAAAAACATCCTTGTCAGCGCGTCGTATCGTCCGGTAATCGGCGACGGCGTCCCGTGAGCATCGACAACGGCAAGTTGTCGCGGACCTGAAAACTTTCAAACACGGCGGCGGCAATGTGGATACACACCAGCGCCAGCAAAATATCGGCGGCAGTTTCGTGCACTTGCAACGGCCAGTCGGCGCCCCACAACGCGTCGACCTCTTCCATGCCCCAGCCGCTGAGCCCCACGGTCAGCAGCGCCAGCAGCATCAGCAGCATCACCAGCGCACCGATCGGCGAGTGCCCGAGACGATGCTCGGGCCGGCCATTAATCAGCGACCGAACGTGCGCCGACAACCTGGTCGGCGTCGGCCAGAAGTCTGACCAGCGCGCACTGCGCGGCCCGACAAATCCCCACAACAAGCGCGCCAGCAGCCAGCCCATGGCGTAATAGCCGAGCCAGACATGCCAGTCATCACCGGCCTCATTGAAAAAGTAATTGGCGACGAAGACACCCGCGATGGACAGATGAAACAGCCGCACCACGGGGTCCCACAGTCGCAGGGTGTCGCTCGGCATCAGCCCTTGATCTCGGTCTTGACCGCTTTACCCGTGACCGGATCGTGGTAGATCTCGACTTTGCGTTTGTCCTTGTCGAAGCCGTAGATCTCATAGCAATTGCCGTCGGTGACTTTGAATTTGCTGATCTCGTAGCCCTGGGATTTCAGCTGTTCCTGAAACGCCTTCTGGTCCTGCCATTGCGAGCGTTCCGCCGTGGTGCATTGCGGGCCGGCAATCGCCAGTGGGCTGGCAACAATCAGGGACAACAGCAGAAGTTTGCGCATGGAAACACTCTCGCTAGATGAGGAAAGGCTTCACTTTGCAAAACCAAGCTTAGTGAAAGCTTAGTTGGCAACGAGTGGTTACATCTTTCTCGTCGGATGGCCTGCCACGCCTGCTCTCGCAGCGGCATGATGCCGCCGATCCAGCGCCCTATTTCCTACAGAGAACCCGCCATGCGCCTACTTCTGGTCGAAGATGACCGTGCCCTCGGTCAAGGCATCCGGGTCGCCCTCGGCAGCGAAGGCTATACCCTCGACTGGTTGCAGGACGGGGTCAGCGCCTTGCATGCCCTGCGCAGTGAAAGTTTCGATTTGCTGCTGCTCGACCTCGGCCTGCCAAGGCTCGACGGTCTCGCGTTGCTGCAACAGTTGCGCGCCGAACAACTGGACTTGCCAGTGTTGATTCTCACCGCCCGCGACGGCACCGCCGAGCGCATTGCCGGGCTGGATGCCGGTGCCGACGACTACCTGATCAAACCCTTCGATGTCGACGAACTCAAAGCGCGCATTCGGGCCCTGCTGCGGCGCAGTCAGGGCCGTGCGCAACCGGTGCTGGAACATGCCGGCGTGTGCCTCGACCCGGTCAGCCAACAGGTTTCCTGGCAAGGCAACGACGTGGTGGTGACGCCGATGGAGTATCAGTTACTCCATCAACTGCTGGCGCGCCCGGGCAAAGTCGTCACCCGCGAACGCCTGTCGCAGGCGCTGTACGGTTGGCAGGAGCGCGTCGAGAGCAACACCCTCGAAGTGCTGATCCATAACCTGCGCAAAAAACTCTCGACAGAGTTGATCCGCACCGTGCGCGGCGTCGGTTATGTGCTGGAGCTCAAACCATGAATTCGATCCGTACGCGCATCTTGGTGCCGGTACTGATTCTGCTGTTGATCGGCGATGTGCTGATCAGTTGGCTGGTGCTGCGCGACAGCCACCATGAAATCGAAGAAGTGTATGACGCCCAACTCGCGCAAAGCGCCCGTCTGCTGCAAGGCGTCCTGGCGCAACGCGCACCCGGCGACAACGACTGGGGGCGGTTGTATCAGGCGTTCGACGCAGCCATGAGCCGCGTCGGCGATGGCGAAGCGGCGCACCCTTACGAGACGCGCCTGACGTTCCAGGTCTGGCGCAGCGACGGCCAATTGTTGATGCGTTCTGCCGAAGCCCCGGAACTCAAGGAGCCGCCCACCACTTTCGGTTCGCATGACCTGGTGGAGAACGGCCGCGACTGGTGCGCCTTCCTGCTCAAGGACCCGCAACAGGGGTTGTTGATCTGGGTCGGCGAGCGCGACGACATTCGTCAGGATCTGATCGAACGCATCGTCGGCCATACCCTGTGGCCGAGCGTGATCGGTGTGCCGCTGCTGGCGGCGCTGATCTGGCTGACCATCGGTTGGGGCTTGCAGCCATTGCGCGCAATGGCACAAAGCATTCGCGGACGCGACACCGAGACGCTGAAACCGCTGCACCTCAGCCCCCTGCCCCACGATCTCGAACCGATGCAAACCGCGCTTAATCGCTTGCTGCAGCAGATCGACAATCTGCTGGCCCGGGAACGGCGCTTCATCGCTGACGCCGCCCATGAATTGCGCACGCCACTGGCGATCCTGCGCATACACGCACAAAACGCACAGTTGGCCGCCACGCCAGAGCAACGTGAGGAAGCGCTGGAGTTTCTGGTCAGCGCTGTGGATCGCGCCACGCGCATCGCCAGTCAACTGCTGACCATGGCGCGCATCGAACCACGCCTGGCCAACCCGGAAAGAAGCCCGGTGGAACTGACCGCGCTGGTGCGAGAAGAACTGGCTGAACTGGCGCCACTGGCGCTGGAAAAAGACGTCGAACTGATCCTCGACAGCGACCACCATTGCCCGGTGGAAACCGATCCGGTGGCGCTGGCCATCGCCCTGCAAAATCTGGTGACCAACGCGCTGAACTTCGCTCCGCCGGGCAGCGAAGTGCGCGTGCAGGTCCAGCCGCAAGCGTCCGGCGCGGTGTACATCAGCGTCGAAGACGCCGGCCCCGGCATCGATGAGCAAGAGTATGCGCGACTGTTCGAGCGTTTCTACAGCCACGGCCACGGCAATGGCGCCGGGCTGGGGCTGGCGATTGTGCAGATGATCGTCGGCAAGATCGGCAGCACGTTGCAGTTGTACAACCTGCCGCAGGGCGGTCTATGCGCGGAGCTGCGGATCAACGAAGCCCAACAATGTTGAGGCCTGACGCTACCTTCGTGGCGAGGGGATTTATCCCCGTTGGGTGCGAAGCGCCCCCCCCCGTTTTCCGAAAGAACGGGCCTGCTGCGCAGTCCAACGGGGATAAATCCCCTCGCCACAAAAGCAGATTGAAGTCTGTAAATCAGTATCAGTTTGCGATTTTAACGAAATTTTCATATTTGCCCGTCTACCATCACGCCCCTCGTTGGGGAGTAGCCTGCTTTCGATTCCGTCGAAAGCGTTCGTATCAACATTCTCGGCAACATGCCGTGGTGCGAACACCTTTTGGTTGGTGAGACCGACGACACATCCATGCCTAAAGTCGGGCGTGTGGTTGTGTCGTTGACTCATAGCCCGACTGGAAGTATTCCCGTGAATCCCGTTTCCCTCATATTCCTCGCTTTGGCCATGTCCACGGATGCGTTCGCAGCCGCCATCGGCAAAGGCTCGAGCCTGCACAAACCACGCCTGCGCGAAGCGCTGCGCACCGGTCTGATCTTCGGCGTCATCGAAGCCATCACCCCGATCATTGGCTGGCTGATCGGCCAGGCCGCTACCCGTTGGGTCGCTGAATGGGACCACTGGATCGCCTTCACCCTGCTGCTGATTCTCGGCCTGCACATGATCTACAACGGTCTGAAGCACGAAGAAGAGGAACAGGAAAAACCTGGCAAACACTCCTTCATGGTCCTCGCGGTCACCGCATTTGCGACCAGCATCGACGCCCTCGCCGTTGGCGTTGGTCTGGCGTTTGTCGATGTGAACATCTGGGTTGCGGCGGCGGCCATTGGCCTGGCAACCATGACCATGGTAACCATCGGTGTGATGCTTGGCCGAGTGCTGGGCACTATCGTCGGCAAGCGCGCGGAAATCGTCGGTGGTGTGGTGCTGATGATCGTCGGCGCGACGATTTTGTATGAGCACTTGTCCGTCTGATATCAGGCCTGAATCAGCTCCGCCAGTGTCAACGCGTTGCCTGACGCGGCGCCACTGGCGGTGTTGTCGAAGATGCACCAGACAGTGGCGCCTTCGGCAGCAGCTGATTGCATGTCTTGCGCCAACCTTTGCAAATACGACACGTCATAAGCGCTGTGATAAATCCGTGGCGAACCGTGCAATCGCCAGTACCTGACGTCCATCCATCCGTACGCTGAAGAATCAGTACTGATTCGTGAGGGATCGACCAAGGCTTGTGCGATTCGATAAGCCATCAACATCGGCTCGGCCGCCACCCACGATTCGTGTCGCGGCTCCAGCACCACCGTGCCGTCGAAGCGCTGTCGCAAATCTGCGAAAAATGCTTCGGCTATCCGTTGGTCAAACGCCAGCGACGGCGGCAACTGCACCAGCAGGCAGCCCAGTCGATCACCTAATCCACCGCACTGCCCCAGGAACTCATCGAGCGCCTCGGCACTGTCCGCCAATCGCAATTCATGGGTGATGTGCTTGGGCACTTTTACCGAAAAACGAAAGCCCTCAGGCACCGACGCCGCCCAGCGCTCATAAGTCTGCCGACGATGCGGACGATAGAACGAGCTGTTGATCTCCACGCCATTGAACCGCGCGGCATAACGCTGCAGATGCGTGCCCTCTGCCGGGAACTGCGGCCAATACTCTCGCCCCAGACTCCAGCCTGCGCAGCCGATGAACATCAAAAAAGCACCCTCGCCGCTTCCCGCATAAAGATTTCCACAGTCTTCGGCCCGATGCCTTCGAACTCTGCCAGACGCCGCTCAAAATCCGCTCGGTCAGCACTGGCTTCGACCATGTTGCTGATCTTCCCGGCGTATTCCTCGTTGAGCTTTTTCGCCAGCGCCAGCAAGCGCTCCGCCGTGGTTTCGTCGTAGCGCACGTAATGCGCCTCACCGAGCATGGCGACAAGTTGCCGGTGCGAGCAGTTCGCCAGTTTGCGCGGCGTATCACGCTGATGTTTGTCGGCGATGACCCGAAACGCCTCGGCGGCGATCTCGGCCTGAATGCGTTTGCCCATCAGAAAACTCGCGAGCAGCCACTTGAACAGTCCCTCTTCGGTGACGGGCTCGAGGCTGATGTGCAGGTCGTGGGCGCTGACGTTTTTGTTCATCGGGCAATCGCTTCCGTCTCTGGAAAAGGCTTGTAATTAAGGCCTGTGAACGCAGGTTGGCGTTCATTTTTTCCGTGAGAACAGTCGATCAATGGCGAGTCAGCGCGTCAGTTGTTCACCAAGAATGAACAGCGCCATGATCCCCAGCCAGCACAGGTACATCCAGCCGAACAGCCGGACCCAGCCGCGATTTCGCGCCAGTCCCAGCCAGAAAATCAGCACCAGCAGAAACTGGATGCACGCGGTGATGATGATCACTGCATTGCGCCACGACCAGCCGCTGTTCGCCGCATAGACTTCCAGCGCCAGCAATAGCAACAACAGCGCATAAATCCGCCACGACGATGCCTGCCGCATGTTCAACGCCCCACCAGATAAAGGGTTGGAAACAACAGCAGCCAGATCGCATCGACCAAGTGCCAATACAGCCCGATCATTTCCAGGCGAGAGGCTTGTGCCCGAGGCGTCAAACGCCCTGTCCTGATCCGCCAATACAACCCCGACACCAGCGCGACGGCCACCAGCACATGCACGCCATGCAGGGCGGTGGTGAAGAAATAAACATTCATGAACAGTCTGGCCGAGGGCAATTGCAGCGCCTGCACCGCAGTAAACCCCGGCAGCAGACCTTCGCGATACTCCAGAAAATACTCCAGCCCCTTGCAGGCCAGAAACAACAGACCCAACCCCGCCGCGCCCAGCAGACACGCCATCTGACGGCGCCGTTGCCGGCGTGCATCGGCGGTCAGGGCCAGGTTCATCAACAGGCTGCTGGTCAGCAGAATCAGCGTATTGGTCGTTGCCAACAGGTAATGCAGACCGCGTACTGCCTGCGCCACGCCGTCCGGGTGCTGCCAGCGATAGAACCACGCCACCAGAATCAGGCTGCCGAACATCATCGCTTCGCTGGCAAGGAACAGCCACATACCCAGCCGCGCTGCTTCGCGCTGTTGTGACCAGCCGCTGAATGGCTCGGCCGGTTTTTGCTCAGAGCGGATCACGACGCGCCTCGGGCGAGTAGTCGTAGGCCTCGAAATCGACGGTCACCAGTGCTTCGAAATTGTGCACCGGCGGTGGCGATGGCACACGCCACTCAAGCCCGGCCGCCTCCCACGGGTTCATCAACGCCCGCTCGCCCCAACGCAGCGAACCCAGCAGATAAAAGAACGGCAGCACATAGGCCAGCGCGAGAATCGACGCGCCAGCGGAGGACAACACATTGAGAAATTGCAGATCAGGATCGTAGCTGTGATAACGCCGGGGCATGCCCAGATAACCGAGCAGGAATTGCGGAAAAAACGTCAGGTTGAAACCGCAGAAAATCAGGATCGCGGTGATCTTTCCCCACAATTGCGAGTACATGCGCCCGGTGATTTTCGGCCACCAGAAATGCAGTGCGCCGAAGTACCCCGCCACCGCTGCGCCGACCATGATGTAGTGGAAATGCGCGACCACAAAATAGGTGTCGTGAGCATGCAGATCAGCCGCAAGCAACGCCAGAAACAGACCGGTCACCCCGCCGATGATGAACAGACCGATAAAGGTCAGGGCAAACAGAAACGGCGCGGTAATGGTCAGATCGCTCTTGTACAGCGTCGCGCTCCAGTTGTAGGCCTTGATCGCCGACGGGATCGACACCAGGAAACTCAACAGCGAAAACACCAGGCTGGCGTACATCGACTGCCCGGCGACGAACATGTGATGTCCCCACACCAGAAAACCGATTACCGCGATGGCCACACTCGACCAGGCGACAAATCGATAACCGAAAATCCGTTTGTGCCCTGACGCAGTGATCAGCTCGCTGACAACCCCCATCGCCGGCAGGATCATGATGTACACCGCCGGATGGCTGTAGAACCAGAACAGATGCTGGAACAGCAACGGATCGCCGCCCAGGTTCGGGTCGAACACACCGATATTGAACAAGTGCTCGGCGGCGACCAATAGCAGCGTGATTGCCAGCACCGGCGTGGCCAGCACGAGGATGATCGAAGTCGCGTACATCGCCCAGATGAACAGCGGCAGGCGCATCCAGGTCATGCCCGGCGCGCGCAGGGTATGCACGGTGACGATGATGTTGATGCCGGTGAATATCGAAGAAAATCCGGCAATGAACACTCCGCAGATCACCGCCACCACATGCCCGTTACTGAACATCGTCGACAGCGGCGTGTAGAAGGTCCAGCCGGTATCGACCCCGCCGAGCAACAGCGCCAGCAAGGTGAACAAGCCACCGCCCAGCAGCAGATACCAGCTGAACAGGTTCAGGCGCGGGAATGCCATGTCTCGCGCTCCGATCATGATCGGCACCAGAAAGTTGCCGAACACGCTGGGAATCGACGGAATCAGAAAGAACCAGACCATGATCACCCCATGCAGGGTGAAGGCACGGTTGTAGCCATCGGCGGTCAGCAGATCGCCCTGCGGCGTGACCAGTTCGATGCGAATCAGGCTCGCTGCCAGACCTCCGACAAAGAAAAAGAAGGTCACGGTGATCATGTACAGCACCGCAATGCGCTTGTGGTCGCGGGTCAGAAACCACGACCACAAACCCTGTTTGTGCAGATAGCTGGGCGAACTCATTGATGCTCCCCGGACGGCGTCGCAGGCAATGAGCGCAGATACGCCAGCAGACGCTGCACCGCCTCTTCGTCCAACAAGTTGCTGTAAGTCGGCATGATCGGCAGGTAGCCGGCGACCAATTGTTTTTGCGGAAACATGATGCTGTCACGCAGATAAGCATCATCAGCGGTGACGCGACTGCCATCGGCCAACTGCACCGAACGGTTGAACACCCCGGCCAATGGCGGCGCATTGCCCGAATCGTGACAACTGCCGCAACCATACTGGCGGTACAGGGTTTGCCCCTGACTGGCGAGATCAGCAGCGCTGCCGTTGGCGGCCAGCCAGTGTTCGTAGTCGCCGGGGTCGAGCACCACCAATCGGGCCAGCATCGCGGCGTGGTCGGTGCCGCAGTATTCGGCGCAATACACTTCATAGGTGCCGGCGTGTTCGGCCTGAAACCAGAGCATGCTGTAGCGCCCCGGCAGCACATCCTGCTTGATCCGCAGGCTGGGAAAAAACAGGCTGTGAATCACGTCCTCGGAAATCATCGTCAGCTTCACCGGGCGCCGCGCCGGGACGTGCAAGGTGTTGATCTCGCGCTGTCCACCTTGATGCTGGAACTTCCACATCCACTGCCGGGCCGTGACCTGCACTTCCAGAGCATCGGCGGGTGGCGTGCGCGCATAGAAAAACAGCCGCGCAGAAAACCCGAAAATCACCAGCGAGCCAATGAATGGCAGGATGATCCAGGCCAGTTCGATCGGCAGATTGCTCTGCGGGCGGTGATCGCGATCGGCCTTGCGCCCGCGCCGGTAACGCCAGATAAACAACCAGAGCGCGACGAACACCGGCACCACGAACAGCGCCATCATCCCGGTGAAACCGATCACCAGCCAATCGACGGACGCCGCATAGTCCGAAGCCTGATCCGGCCACAAATGCAGGAAGCGCTCGTTCATGCCTGCCTCCGTCGATCGCGGCGCAATGCCAGGCCAATGAACAGACCCATCCCCAGCGTCGTCGCCACGCCCGCGATTTGCAGCCACAACATGATCCGGCTGTTGTAGGTGCGGCTTTGCGGGTCGTAGTGATAACACAGCAACAGCAACTGCTCGGTGAGCGTTCCGAGCTTGCCCTGCCCGGCTTCAGTCAGCGCTAGGCGCAGATCATCATCCTGATAGCCGAGGCCGTAGAGCCAGCGCGACAGTCGCCCATCGCCGGTCAGCACCGCGACCGCCGAACTGTGCGCGTATTGCTGTTGCTGCGCATCGAAGCGGTATCCAAAACCCAGCGACTGCGCCAGCGCCTGACTGGCCTCGGCGCTTGCGGTCAGCAGATGCAGGCCGGGGTCGGTGGCGAGTGTCGGCCAGCGTTGCGTGAGCTTGTCCAGCTCTTCGCGGGCGGCGCTGACGTCCTCGCGAGGATCAAAACTGAAAGCGATCACCTGAAAATCGCGCCCCACTCGATAGGGTTGATGCGCCAACTGACTGAACAGCGTTGAAAGCGCCGCGCCACAGACATTCGGACAGCGGAAGTACAGCGGAATCAGCAATGTCGGGCGGCCATTGAGCAACTCGCCAATGCGCACCGTGCGCCCCTGTTGATCGGTGAACTGCGCCTGCATCGCCACGCTTTCGCCGATTCGCGTGGTATCGATGCCGGCAGCGGAAAACGGGTCGAAATGCTCGGTAGCGCTGACGGGCAGCGCGAGCATCAGTAGTAGCGCGAGAATAAAACGCTCAAGGCCCATTGGCATGCTCCCCGGCGTTGGGCCAACCGCGTTCCAGCAACAGCTGCCGCGCCTGATCCAGCGGCAGATGGACGATGCGCTGTTGCTGGTCAACCCAGCCAAAGCTGTCGAGATGGATACGCTGAGCGTCGAGTTGCCGTTCACCGTCCTGTCGCGGCCGGGATTGCAAACGCGGTTCGGGCGGCAGCAGGCGCTCACGTTCGAGCGTGCTTAATGACGGCTGTTGCGCTTGACCGCGCTGCTGCTCGCCATGCAGCCACCACGCGATCCCGGTCAGGCACAACGCGACTGCGGCCAGCAATAACGCAAGCATGCTCCAGACCCTCGCGCTATCGACTCGATTGGCTTCGTAGCCGCGCCGCGTTTCAGCTTTCATCGCGCCTCCTCTGCCAATGCCACCGCCACCAACCGCACAAACCCAGAGCGTAGACGCCCTGGCACAGCAGCGCGATGGCTGCGGCGCCAATGGAAAATTCCGGGAAGATCGACGGCAGGCTGAACCAGATCGACTCAAGCATTCCCAGCAGCAAAATCGCCACACAACCGCCGACGAGGATGCCGCGTCGGGTGCCCCAAGGCGCAGCCAGCCCGAACAGGCACAACAACTGGCCGCCGATCAACAAGCCGCTGAGCACACCCCAACCACCGTTTTCACGCTGGAGATACCACCGCGTTTCGTGTTGCAGATTTACCGACCAGATAATCAGGTACTGCATAAAATGCACGTACGCCCAGAACGCCAGCGCACTGACCAGCAAGCCGCGCAACACCTGACGTTGCGCAACGGGTAGCGGCACGACGTTCCAGCACAGCACACACAGCCCGGCGAATGCCAGCGCAGCCAACAGCTGCCGGGCGATCAACAACAGACCAAACAGGCTGGAAATGAACTCCGCCTGCAACGACATCAGCCAGTCGACCGCCGCCAGACTGGCGAGCAGCGCATACACGATCAGCCCCGGCGCACAGCGCTCGCGGCGCAAGGTCCAGCGTTGCAATAGCAGCGCAATGCCTTCGTACAACAGCGTTCGCAGGACAAAAAACCACGGCGACAGCCACAACCCGCGAAAGCCTGATGTATCAGCCTGCATCCATGGATAAATCCATTTCAGCGTCAGCAACACCGGCAATAACATCGGCACCAATAGCAGCAATGCGCTACGCCCCAAACGACTGCCGGGAGCCAGTAGCGTTTGCCAGCGACCGTTGATCAACGGCGTCAGCAGCCCCAACAACAAACAGCCCAGCGCGATATTGCTGGCGTTGATCGCAGCCGCCAACGCCCCGGCGCCGAGCCATTGCGGCTGCCAGATTCCAAGCATCAGCAAACCGATGATCCCGAGGATGGCGAGCAGCGACAGTCGACGCATTACTTGCCCTCCTCGAATGCATGCTGCAATGCATCGGGCAAGCTGCCCAGCGGCGCGTGCTGACTGAGTTGCAACAACCGCACATGGGCGACGATTGCCCAGCGTTGCGCGGGGGGAATGCGTGAGGCGTAACCGGCCATCAGACCTTTACCATCAGCGATGGTCTGCATCAGTTGCGCGTCGCTGAGATTGAGCAGGCGCGCATCGGCCAATGCCGGGGGCGGCGGAAATCCACGCCCGACCACCAAGCCATCGCCCTGCCCGGCCAATCCATGGCAAGGCGTACAAAAGGTCTGATAAGCGTCCTGACCTTTCGCGAGCAATTCAGCGGTCAGCGGTGGGCGCTGGCCGATGATCGCTTCCTGTTGCAACTGACCACGAGCGACGGTGCCCGCGGGTGGCGTGCGGCTGCTCAAACCGTTTTCGAACAAGGCGCCGGGGCGCTGCGGCTGAATCTTCGCCTGACGCGACATGTCATCGCAGCCGCTGCACGCCAAGGCCAGCAACAGCACCCACGGCCAGCGATTCACGGTTGCACCTCGTGTACATCGAGCGCCCGCTCGGCCAGCCAGGCCCGGGTCAGTTCGGCGTCGAACAGCGGATCGGCGGCATCGATGAACAGAAAGTAGCGGTCATCACTGGCGCCTTCGAAAGCCGCCAGTGCGAACAACGGATGATGCAAGCGCGGCAAACGGCTGCCCCACAACAAAGTCAACACCGCCGCCAGCGCAGCTCCCACCACAGCGAACAGAAACGTCACCACCATTATCGACGGCACAGCGATCAACGGGCGGCCGCCGACGTTCAAGGGATAACTCAGCACTGAACCGATCTGCATCCACAACGCCAATGCGATGCCGAGCAACGCACCCACACATGCCATTCGCGGCACCCGGCGTGCCTTTACCGTCAGCAATGGCTCCAGCGCTTCAATGGGGAACGGCGCAAATGCATCGAGACGCCGATAGCCGAAAGCCCGAGCCTGGCGGCTTGCATCGACCAAGGGCTGTACAGCGGCGAATTCGGCGAGCAAGCCGCGCGTGTCATTCATCGCCGCGCTCCTGATGCAGTACCTGCTTGACCTCGAACGCCGACACCATCGGCACGTAGCGCAGAAACAGGCTGTAGGGCACCAGAAACACGCCGAAGCTGCCGATGAACAGTGTCCAGTCCCACAGCGTCGGGCTGTACTCGCCCCAACTCGCCAGTAGAAAGTCGTGAGTCTGCGGCGGGATCAGCAGCATGAAACGCTCGGCCCACATGCCCACCAGCACCGCCAATGCCACCGCCGCCAAAACCGCCGGACTTCGGCGCATCGACCGCCACCACAACAGTTGCAGCACCCCGACGTTGCAGACCATCGCCAGCCAGTAACTCCAGGCATGCGGGCCGCTGAGGCGGGTCAGCAGAATCTCGATTTCGTGGGCATCGCCGCTGTAGAACGGCATGAACAGATCCGCCAGATAGCCGTAAGCCGTGAGCCAACCGGTGGCCAGCAACAGGCGAGCGAGCATGTCGAGATGGCGCAGGGTGATCAACGCTTCGATGCACAACAGCCAGCGCACGCCGATGGCCAGCAATGCCACCAGCGCAAACCCGGAAAACACTGCACCGGCCACGAAATACGGTGGGAACAGCGTCGAATGCCATCCGCTTTGCGGGCCCATCGTCAGCAGGAATGAGTAGCCGCTGGACACCGCAAACACCAACGGAATCGCCAGGATCGCCAACACTCGGCTGGTGCGCCGCCACAACATCCAGTTGCGCTGCGAACCACGCCAGCCCAACGCCAGCAAGCCGTACAGGCGCTGGGCGATGGGGCCTTTGGCGCGGTCGCGAGCGGTGGCGAAATCCGGTATCGCGCCCACCGCGAGAAACAGCAGCGATACCGTCAGGTACGACAGAATCGCGAACATGTCCCAGGCCGTCGGGCTCTTGAACTGCGGCCACAGGCCCATTTCATTCGGGTACGGCATGGTCCAGTAAAACAGCCACGGCCGCCCCAGATGCAGGATCGGATACAGCGCCGCGCAGATCACTGCCATCAGCGTCATCAGTTCTGCCAGTCGATTCAGACTGTTGCGCCATGGCCGTTCGATCAGCAACAGCAAGGCAGAAATGAACGTGCCCGCATGGCCGATGCCCAGCCACCAGATGTAATTGAGGATGCCAAAGCCCCAGTGCACCGGCTGATTATTGCCCCACATGCCAACGCCGTTGGTCAGCAACACCGCAGCGGCGCCGATGTACATCAGCAACAAGGCAATGCCGATACCGAACAGCCAACGCCAGGCCACCCGGCGCGGGAATTGCTGCAAGGGTCCGAACACCTGCTGCGACACTTGCTGATCGGTCAGATCCGGTGGCAGAAAATGCGCGGTGTCATGCAGCAGCGGCTCAGGTTTCATCGCTGGCATCCCCCTCCTCGATCCGCGCCAGATAGCTGGTGCGCGGACGGGTGCCGAGGGCTTCGAGCAAGCGGTAATGCCGGGGATCGCGTCGGCCCTGACTGACCGCGCTGGCGGGGTCGCTGATGTCGCCGAAGCGAATCGCCTGACTCGGGCAAGTCTGCTGACATGCAGTCACGACGCTTGCCGGATCGAAGTCATGCGCTTGTTGTTTGTCGTCGATACGTGCGGCACTGATGCGTTGCACGCAGTAGGTGCATTTCTCCATCACACCGCGTGCGCGCACCGTCACTTGCGGATTGCGCTGCGCCTGAATCGACGGCGCAGCGTTGGCGCTCCAGTCCAGCCAGTTGAAGCGCCGCACTTTGTAAGGACAGTAAGACGCACAGGTGCGAGTGCCGATGCAGCGGTTGTAGACCATCTGATTCAGGCCATCGCGGCTGTGCACCGTGGCATTGACCGGACAACCGGTTTCGCACGGTGCCTGCTCGCAATGCATGCACGGCAACGGTTGAAAGCGTGAGCGCGGAGCGTCCAGCGAGCCCTGGTAATAATGGTCGATGCGCAGCCAGTGCATGCTGCGACCGTTGGCCACCTGTTCGGCACCGACCACAGCGATGTTGTTTTCCGCCTGACACGCGGTGACGCAGGCATTGCAGCCGGTACACAGATCGAGATCGATAACCATGCCCCACTGCGGGCCGCTGTCGGTGGCCGGCGCGTAGAGCGAAACCGGAATCTGCTGCGCCGGCAACTGCGGCGATTGACGCTGGACCACGCGAACCGGTGGTTCTTCATCCTCGGGCAATTGATGATGCGACTGCGTGAACGCCAAGGCATGACGCTCGCCGCTGGCGCGCAGCGAAGCCCCGACAGACAACGTCTCGATAGGTCGTACCGCATAGCCCAGCGCATTGCCGACGCGCCCGGCGTAGCTACGACCATAACCGGCGTACAAGGCAATTACCTGATCAGCCTGCCCAGGTTGCAGCCACGCCGCGCCGCGTATTATTTGCCCAGGCATCAGCACTTCGACGCCGTCACCATTGCGCACACCGATGCGCTCGGCCAGACGCGGCGAAAGGCCGACGACGTTGCTCCAGGTCAGCGTGCTGATCGGTTTGGGCAACTCCTGCAGCCAGCCGAGGTTGGCGAATCGGCCGTCCCACACACACGGGTCGGGACGCACCACGGCGTCGAGGTCACCGATCTCGTTCAGGTTCAGTTCTACCGCAGCGGCTGGCGGCACCTCGACCGAAGTGGCGGCCGGTTCGATCCAGCCATCGGCCAAGGCCTGACGCCATTGCTGTTGTGGGACATGGCGCCAGGTTTCACGGACGAGGCTCAAGGCATCGCTGTCGCCAGAAGTCATCAGCAGCTCGATGACCTGATGCAAGGTGCGGGTCGAATACATCGGCTCGATCAGCGGCTGAACGATGCACGCGCTGCCATCCGCTGCCCGCGCATCGCTCCAGCCGTCGAGTGGATGATTGAGCGGCAAATGCCAGTGACACTGGGCGGCGCTTTCGTCGTAATACAGGCCCGCATGCAGGCGCAGCGGTACTCGCTCGATCATCGCGGCAAAGCCTGGCTCCGGCGCCGAGGTGTACAGCGGATTGCAGTCGAGCAGCCAAAGTTGACTGACATTGCCCTGGGCCAGTTGCTTGCTCAGTTGATCGAGTGATTCATGAAAATGCCCGGGCTCGTAGCCGAGTAACGGTGGCTTATGCCATTCCAGCGTCTGGCCATGCGCGCCGAGCAGCTGATTAAGGCGCATGACTTGTGCTTGCACATCCTGCGGCGCTTGTTTGCTCAGGCAGATCAGTCCGCGTCCCGGATGCGCCTTGAGAGCCTGCGCCGTCGCGTTGACCCACTGCAACTGCCGCGCACTCAGGCGCGACTGACCATTGATGGTTTCGCCCAATGCCTGACTGAGCGCCAGCACCACGTCCGCCAGCAGTGACGGGGCAATCGCCAGCCTTCTGGTTGCCGCCGCGCCGGTCAGGCTCGGGACACTTTCGGCGACGTAACACAGCGCCGCACCCTGCCCCTGCGCCGCCTGCCTGCGCCGCTCGGCCCAGCCGCGCTGCAACGGAGTCTGATAAGGGCCGCTGCCCAGCGGATCGTCCTCCAGACAGACCAGCACTTCGGCGTTTTGCAAGTTTCGATGAGCGGCCAGCGGTTGCCCGAACACACGCTCGCTGGTACGCAGGGATTCGGTGTCAGCGAACGGTTCGCCGTGGTACAGCCGCGCTTGCGGCCAGCGCTGAGGCAGGGTTTCGAGTTGTCGGCCAAGGGTCGGTGAACTGCTGGCGCCGCAAACGATGTGCAGACCTTTGCCGGCGTTGGCATCAAGCAACGCCAACTGCTCGGCCAGTGCCGCACGCACTTGGTCCCAACTGGCTTCACGCCCCTTGAATCGCGGCGACTGCGAGCGGTCAGGGTCGTACAGTTGCAGGATCGCCGCCTGGGTAACGGCATCGCAGGCACCGCCGGACATCGGGTGCTGCGGATTGCCTTCCAGCTTGATCGGGCGTCCGGCGACGGTTTTACCGAGCACCGGTTGCGCGACGCCGGCAAAGGCAATCGCTGTCGCGTACCAAGTGGCGATGCCAGGCGTCAGTTGCTCGGCCTGACGAACGCTCGGCACCGCTTGCTCAGGTGTTTTGCCGCAAGCGGCGAGCCCGGCCATGGCCAACGAAGCAGCCATCAATTGCAGAAAGCGTCGGCGATCCATCAGCGGCGCGCTGCCGGGGAACTCGGCCTCGATCAACGCCTGCCCCTGCGCAGTCGCCGCCAACGCTTCGACGCCACGCCAATACGCCGGGCCTTTGAGCCCGGTGAGTTGTTCACGCAGCGCGGCGAAATCCTGCGATGGGGTGCTCATCGATGGCAGATCCCGCAGTCGGTCAAACCTTGCGGATTAATCTTGCGCTCCTTCATCAAGCGCTCGCCGAGAACGCGACGGTCTTCGTCGGTGTGCCATTGCATCTGCGTCACCTGATCAACCGGGCGCAGGTGCGACGCCGGATCACGGTGACAGGCCAGACACTGGCCCATGCTCAGTGGCTCGGCCTTGAACATCAGTTGCATGCGATCCACCGCACCGTGGCATTCACTGCACCCAACGCCGGCATTCACATGCACCGCGTGATGGAAATACACGTAATCAGGCACTTCGACGACGCGCTGCCAATGCAGCGGCTGGTTATCACTGAGGCTTTTGCGCAGGGGTTCAAGCAGATCGGAATTTTTCCAGATCTGCGAATGGCAGCTCATGCAGGTTTCAGTGGGCGGCAGACTGGCCATCGCGGAGGACTCCACGGAGCTGTGGCAGTAGCGGCAATCGATTTTCAACTCGCCGGCATGGTGGGCATGGCTGAACGGCAACGGCTGCTCGACCACCCAATTACGGCCGGTTCGGTAGTCGGAGCGATCCAGAGCCAATGCCACCAGCAAGCCTCCTGCGAGACCGACAAACAGCATCAGCAGCCCCAGGCGCAGCCAGGTATCGGCCGAGCGGCTGAAAATCTGCGCCATCGCCGGATTCCAATGTTCATGTCCTAAAAGCTTCGGCTACGTTTACGCGCAGGAGTTCTTATTTTTTACGCAAATTGATGTCTGTAGGAGCTCACGAGTGAAACGAGGCAGTGATTTTTTGATCTGGCTTATAGACTTTCTATCATCTGTGTTGCTACGAGAAAGCGGCGGGCCGCACTGGCATGAAGCAAGTCGACTGATGCTTGGGGGGAAACGAGAGCCGCGTACAAACTGTTGATCAAATATCACACCAGAGCGTGAGCAATGTTGATCGTTTGCTCACTGATCCAGAACAGCTACCCGCTGTGTTGTGTACGGGCGAAGGTATACGCCTCTTGGGCTAGAGCTTCGGCGCAACTAAGGTAAAACGTGGCGTGTTTAATGGCGTCGAGTGAGGGAATATATGCTTGTAGGGTGAAAAAATGGTGATCGACGTGTTCGCCTCGTGTAAAGGCAGCGAACGTAGGGCCGTCAACACGCTGATGCGTCAGAGAACTCTGCAAATTTTACAAGCAGTTTCCGGTTCGAATATCGCTCGTTCAAGAGTCATCAAAAATCAGGTAGCATCCATAGATTGTGGCATTCAACGGAGATAAAGCATGGCAGGAAAGCCAGTCGCACGACTCGGGGATCCGGGAAGTCACGGCGGAAATATTACCACCGGATCTAGCCCCATCTTTGTTAACTCAATGCCCGTGGCTTTGGTAGGAGATATCTATTCCTGTCCAATTCATGGCAGCAATCCAATAACATCGGGCGCTCCCCATGTATTCGGTTTAGGCAAAGACGTTGCGCATGTCGGCTCGCTGACAGCATGTGGCGCGACGATCACAGCTGGCTCCCCCGATACCTTCGTCGGTGAATCAGGAGGTGGTGCTCCTACCAGCTTCCTCTCGCAATTCCTGAAAGAAAAGACTTTTGTCGAGTTTCAGTTACTTAATGAGAGAGATGAGCCAATCGCCAACGAAACGTACGAATTAACGCTTCCCGATGGCACATTGATGACAGGCGCCCTTGACGAAAATGGCTTCGTCCATGTGGCAAATATTCCAAGGGGAAGTTGCAGTATAAAATTTCCGAAACTTGAAGATACGGAACGTCTTTAATGGTTCAGCCTACTAGAACTACCAATACAACGCAGGCAGCAAAAAATTCAGGTGCATCAGGAAAAACGACGAAGACTAATCAAATAGTCGTGTCGGGGGCTTACATGGAAATACTAGTGGGTGGCCCCTACACCCGCGACAACGAAGAGCATCCTTTTGGACACGCGGCTTTACATGTCGTAGTCGGTAGTAAAGACATTACCTACGATTTTGGACGTTACGGGAAAACCTGGGGGACGTTCGACAGCGAGGGAGAGGGAGTACTGAATGTTTGGACATCCTTCAAGGCGTACATATCCGGAGAAAACAGCTTGGGGCGCACAACGACTGGGTTTGTTTATTTTTTGGACAATGCAAAAGCCGAGGCTGTTATTGTCCACTTTGACGGTATCGTCGCTCAAAAAAAAGAGCTAAGAAAAAAGAATGCAACATCAACCCGCTACGTGCTTCCATCCGACTATCATCCGACCGTTAATAACTGCACAACAGTGACAATTGCAGGCGCTAACATTTCGGGCAAGCCAATCGTCCAGAACCCTTCTAAGTATAGCGAAATGCGGGGCCTATCATTCATTGAAAGACAAGCAGCACGCACACAGAAAACTCCAAAGGATGGGATTTTTATGCCTGCGGACTTGCAAGCCATGCTCGAAGGAAACACCGAGGCGCACTATGACAAGAAGAACGTTTACAAGTAGAAACGTTGGCTTATGGCTGGTGGCAGCTTTAATTTTAAATGCTTTGATATTTGGCTTTTTATTTTTTTACGATAGTACGAGGGCGCACGACATGAAAATGATTAAAACTAAAGAACCATTACTGATTGAAGGACCAAATGGTGACGAAAATTATTATGTCCTACCACTTGGCACTACGCTATATCACGATAAAAGCTTTCCTGAAGGGCATGATCGCTATGTAGTTTACCTGAACCATAAAGGTGCTATTGCCCACGAAGAAGTCCTAATGAAGCCTGAATATGGTGGTTCTTTTATTGACCCTCTATGGCTGTCTAATGTTGATGAAGATACGCTGAAAGAAATATTCAAGCGTTTCCCGCTTTCCAAAAAAGACATCGCTGCAGCAATCAAAGCCAATGAAATCACAAAGGATGATTTGGCCGATATCATCCGCTCGATGCCCGACTGACCGACTTCTAAGAGACTCCTGTCGGTTCTTGGCGGTTGAAAATCAAGATCAAAGATCGCAGCCTTCGCTCCGCTCGACGGCTCCTTCAGGGAGCGGTGGTGGATTCAATGGCGACGGGAATTTCATCCATCGTCATGTAGGAGTTCACGAGTAGAACGAGGCAGCGATCTTTTGATCTGGCTTCTGGGAAATCAAGATCAAAAGATCGCTGCCTCGCTTCGCTTGTAAGCTCCTACAGGGGAGCGCTTGTGGGGGATTATTTTTTGCCGGGGAGGACGCTGGCCAGGACCTGTTTGGCGGTTTGCAGGATGACGCCGGTTTCGTCGGGGTCGCCTTTTAGCAGGGTTGTGGCGAATTTTTTTGCCTGTTCGAGTTTGATGTGCGGCGGTAGCGGCGGCACGTTAGGGTCGGTCTTGAATTCGATCAGTACCGGCACATCTGAAGCCAGTGCTTGCTCCCAGGCAGCGGCGACGTCTTCTTCGCGATCAACGAAGATTCCTTTCAATCCGATGGAAATGGCGAACAGGTGATACGGCACGTCCGGGATACTCTGCGAGGCTTCGAACTTGGGATCGCCCTCCATCACCCGCTGCTCCCAGGTGACCTGATTGAGGTCTTCGTTGTTGAACACCGCGCAAATCCATTTCGGGCTTTGCCACTGGCGCCAGTATTTGGCGACGGTGATCAGCTCGGCCATGTTGTTCATCTGCATCGCACCGTCGCCGACCAGCGCAATCACCTGGCGTTCGGGATAGGCAAATTTCGCGGCAATTGCGTACGGCACTGCGGCGCCCATCGAAGCCAGGCCACCGGACAACGAGCACTGCATGCCGCGACGGATTTTCAGGTCGCGGGCGTACCAGTTGGCGCAGGAGCCGGAATCGCTGGTGATAATCGAATGATCCGGCAGACGTGGTGACAGTTCGTAGACCACCCGTTGCGGATTGACCGGATCAGCCTTGGCCATTGCGCGCCTCTCAAGGGTTTTCTCCCATGTGCCGCGCCAGCCTTCAACTTTCTTGCGCCATTTACCGGAGGTTTTCTGCTCCAGTAGCGGCAGCAGTGCCGCGAGGGTTTCGGCGGCGTCACCAAGCAGATTGACCTCCATCGGATAACGCAGGCTGAGCATATCCGGCTGCAAATCGATCTGCACGCCACGCGCCTGGCCTTCCTTGGGCAAGAATTCGGAATAGGGAAATCCCGAACCGATCATCAGCAAGGTGTCGCACTCGGTCATCAGTTTATAGCTGGGCTCGGTCCCTAGCAGGCCGATGCTGCCCGTAACCCACGGCAGATCGTCCGGCAACACAGCTTTGCCCAGCAGCGCCTTGGCGACCCCAGCGCCGAGTTTTTCCGCCACGGCGATCACTTGATCGGTCGCCTGCAAGGCGCCGGCGCCGACCAGAATCGCGACTTTTTCGCCAGCATTCAGCACGTCCGCTGCCCGCTGCAAATCCGCCTCATAGGGCACCACTTTCGGCTTGCTGTAGCCGACCCCGGAATGCGCAGTGCCATGCGCTCTGCCCGGCGCTTCGTAGGGAAGATCCTGCAAATCATTGGGCAGGATGATCGCCGTGACACGGCGTTCGCCGACGGCAGTGCGCACCGCCCGATCAAGCAAGTGCCGCACCTGCGATGGCGCCGAGGCCTGCTGCACAAAGGCGCCTGCGACGTCTTTGAACATCGAGACCAGATCCAGCTCCTGCTGATAATGACTGCCAAGCGCCGTGCGGGCCTGCTGACCGACGATAGCCAGCACCGGCATATGATCCATCCGCGCATCGTAAAGCCCGGTGATCAGATGCGAGGCGCCAGGGCCAGAGGTGGCGATGCACACGCCCAACTCGCCAGTGAACTTGGCATGCGCCGAGGCCATGAACGCGGCCATTTCCTCATGCCGCGCCTGAATGAATTCAATCTTGCCCTTGGCCCGGCTGAGCGCGCCAAACACGCCGTTGATGCCGTCACCCGGGTAACCAAAAATCCGCGTCACGCCCCACTGACTGAGCCGCTCGACCAGAAAATCGCCCACTGTCGTTGTCATCTCGATCCTCGCCTTTCACCGATTCGTGAAGCTCCCGGCGTGAATATCCGCCGGGAGGTGTAAAGGTCTGGACAGTTGGCTGAAGCGCGAAGTTTCGATTGATTGCCAATCGCTGGACGAGTTTTTTTGAGGCAATCGCCCGCCTCCGCTGTCACTTGAAAACACATGACTGGCGGAGGCTGCAATGACCGACCCGAAACCGACTCCCGTGCAACCCTTGCTCCTGCAACGCAATGGCTGGGTGCCAAATAACCCGCAACTGCCGGTGCTAATTTATCCCGGCGCGATTGCCCTCGAGGGCAACGACCCGGCGGCACTCTTCGAGCAAACGTTCAGCGCCAATGGCTGGCCGCCGCAATGGCGCTACGGGATTTACAACTATCACCACTATCACACCGAAGGTCATGAAGTGCTCGGCATCGCCAGCGGTCATGCGCGACTGGTGCTCGGTGGCCCGGATGGTCAGGAGCTGGAAGTCAGCGCCGGAGATGTTTTGCTGTTGCCGGCGGGCACCGGTCATTGCAGCTTGAGTTCCAGCGACGATTTTCTGGTGGTGGGTGCCTATCCGCCGAGGCAGCATGCCGATATTTGCCGTGAGGCGCCGAGCCGTGAACAGCTGGAAAATATCGACGGACTGCCATTCCCCGACGAGGACCCGGTGCAAGGTGCTGGCGGTGCGCTCGGGCAATACTGGATCAAATAACTTTCAACGATGCGGATGCACAGTCAGCGCCACCAGTTTGATCACAATGGGACGAACAACAAGAATGCACAGAAACGCCACCGGCATCGCCAGCTTGTAGGCGTGCAGCGCATTGCTCAGGTAGTCGTTATCAATTCCGGAGTTGGCGGCGGTGATCACCAGCGACATCAGAAACGCCATGATCGTTGCCATATACAGCGCAAACACATAAGGCGTCGCACGCGCCGACAGTCTTCGCCGGCTCAAAACCAGCGCATCCGAGGAAGTTCTTTGATTCATAGGGCTTTTCCATCCATTGACAGGGAGCCCGCACCTTAGCAAAGCGAAAAACCCTCAACTAGACGGCCAATCACAGGTGCTTTATAAAGCAGAACTTACGAATCAACCCTTCACGGCAGGCCACGGATGAATCTGTTAGCGGCGATTGCGAGCTTTATCAAAGTGGTCGAAGCAGGCTCGATTGTCGGCGCGGCGAAGACTCTGGGCGTCAGTGCGGCGGCCGTGAGTCAGACGATTAATCGTCTGGAAACGCATCTTGGCGTACGTCTGTTGCAGCGCACCACCCGCAGCATGGCGCTGACGGAAAACGGCGCGGTGTATTACGAAAAAGTCCGGCGCATCGCGGCTGATCTGGAGTCGGCGCAAAGCTCGATTACCAGTGCCGAATCCGAATTACAGGGACGTTTGAGCATCGCGTCCACCTCGGCATTTGGCCGACATGTGCTGGCGCCTTTGATTGCCGGTTTCGCCGCCCTTCATCCACGGCTGATACTCGAACTCTCGGTCAGCAACGGCAAAATCAACCACATCCAGGACGGTGTGGATCTGAGCCTGCGGATCAAGCCGCAGCTGGAAGACGGCATCGTCGCCCGCAAGATCGTTTCGCTGCCGTTCATCTTCTGCGCCGCACCGGCCTATCTGCAACGCGCCGGTTGGCCGCAGACCCCGGAAGACCTGCAACACCACGCCTGCCTGGCGTTTCGTTATCCGTTGGATGGGCGTTTTCTGCGCTGGAGTTTTATCCGCGCTGGACAGCGTTTTGACGCACCGATCAACGCAACGGCAATCAGCGACGACATCGATGTGCTCGCGCAAATGGCAATCGCCGGAGCGGGCATCACCCGCCTCGCCGAGTTTGTCGCAGCGCCCTATATCAAGCGCGGACAACTGGTGCCACTGTTTGAAACCCGCCAATCGACGACGCACACCTACTTTGAGCCGATGGAGATTTACGCCTGCGTGCAGGAGCGTGCGGCGCTGACGCCCAAGGTCCGGGCGTTCATCGATTACTTGATCGAAAATCTGAAAACCCGCTGGCCGATGGAGGAGGTTTTGATTGATGAAGGACAGCTTTTTAAAGGGAGCGCGCCGTGATCAAACTACGTTATACGAAAGGCTCGGGCACGCCTCCAACACATTTGGCGTCGATCGACTGGGAGAACCCCGAGTCAGGCGAATTCATATTTTCCGGTGCCGGCGAGCATCGAGAGCCCTTCACTTCTCGTCCCCGGTTTCTGTCCAGGCTGCAACAGCTGATCCAGCAGCGTGTGCCGTTAGCCATCGGCGGCATGTGCCCCGGCCCGGCGGACGAAGTTGCTCTGTTGATTGCTAAAAAAGAGCTGCAAGGCCTATATATCGAGCTGTCATGGGCCGGGTCGCAGCAATGGATACTGCGTGAAGTCTCCGGCGATTCAGAGCAATGGGAGCTCGAACCGGAAGCCAGCAAAATCGCCAACTCAACCTACAATCCAATGACATTTGAATGGCTCTGATTGATACGCCGATTGCAGTTCCTCAACAACAGAGGTCAGCCATGCAGCTCAGAAACGCACTTACCTCGCTCGTGATCGGCGCCAGCCTGTTCGGCTGTGCCACCTCATCAAACCCCGGAGTGAGCGTGACGTTGAACGCCACCCGGCAAAACACCGGGCAGATCGGCAATGTCACGCTCGCCGATTGGGGCAAACAAACCGGCTTCAACTTCTTCGTCAGCGGCACACCTAGCGGCGCCTCCCTGCCCTTGCGCCTCTCGGCGTTCATCAATAAAGGCAGTTGCGCGCAACCCGGTCCGGTGGCCTACGCCTTGAATGACCGACTGACAACCGAACGCGAGGCGGTGCGCGGCTGGTCGTTCTCCAGAACCGCACCGGTTGCGCTGTCGGTATTGCTCGCTGGCGATTATTCGGTGGTGGTGCGCTCAGCGGCGACCGATGGTGGCGTGGATATTTTCTGCGGGGATATTCCCAGGCAAACTGCCGGGAAATAACCGGATCTCCAGCTAGACTTCTCGGGCTGCGCCGCAGCACCCGGGCGATAACGCCTGGGTTTTGTGATCTGGAGGTGACCCATGAGCAACAGCACCGAACCCGCTACCTTCAACGGCTGGGCCGCCACCGCTGCGGGTGCGCCTCTGGAACGTTACAGCTACGATCCCGGCACGCTCGGCGAAGAAGAGGTCGAAGTCGCAGTGGAATACTGCGGCGTCTGTCATTCCGATCAGTCGCTGATCGACAACGATTGGGGCATCAGTCGCTATCCGTTTGTGCCGGGGCATGAAGTGGTCGGCCGCATCGTGCGTATGGGCGGTCAGGTGCGCGGTCTGCAAATGGGTCAGCGTGTGGGCATCGGCTGGTACAAGGGCAGTTGCATGCACTGCTCTTCCTGCATCACCGGTTCGCAGCAACTTTGCGGTACTGCGCAACCGACCATTATTGGCAGCAACGGCGGTTTCGCCGACCGTTTGCGTTCGCACTGGGCGTGGGCGATTCCGGTGCCTGCCGACCTTGATCCGGCAATGGTCGGGCCGTTGTTCTGCGCTGGCTCGACGGTGTTCAATCCGCTGCTGCAATTTGGCGTCAAGCCTACTGATCGTGTCGGCGTGGTCGGCATTGGCGGACTCGGCCATCTGGCGCTGCGCTTTCTTAACGCCTGGGGTTGCGAAGTCACCGCGTTCACCTCGTCACTGAACAAGCAGGACGAAGCCAAGCGTCTGGGCGCGCATAACGTAGTCGCATCGACCGACAGCAAGGCGCTGAAAGCCATCGCCGGAACCCTCGACTTTCTGTTGATCACCGCCAACGCCGACCTCGACTGGCCGGCGATGCTCGCCACTTTGCGCGGCAATGGTCGGCTGCATTTCGTCGGCATCGTGCCGAATGCGATTCCGGTGCATGTTTTCGATCTGATTCCGCAACAGAAATCACTGTCCGCCTCACCCGTCGGCTCGCCCGGCACCATGGCAACCATGCTCGAATTCTGCGCCCGGCATCAGATTCTGCCGCAGGTTGAAATGTTTCCCATGAGCCGGGTTAACGAGGCAGTTGATCACTTGCGCAGCGGCAAGGCGCGTTACCGCGTGGTGCTGGACGCCAGTCAGTAAATTAATTGGCGTGGCCGGTCTGTACGACGGTGAGCCCTGCGAAAAGTCGGCGTATACGCTTACAATCGTTCTCTCACCGCCCATCAGACAGGCCAGTCAAGAAATGCCGCTCGACCCTCCAACGATGTTGACGCTCTCCATCGCCCTCGCCGCAGCCGCTGCGCTGTATCTGGCGGTGGAATGGCGCAGCATTCGTGAACCTTCGCTGCTGTTCTGGAGCGCCGGTTTCGCAACGATTTCCGTGGGCTCGACTCTCGCTCTGCTGCGTGTCAGTGGCTTTTTGCTGATCGGCATCTGGTTCGCCAACGGCTTGCTGATCACCGCGCATTTCCTGTTTCTACTCGGCGTGGCGCGGTTCACTCAGACGCGTTTATCCCGTGGCTGGTATCTGATTTTCGTCGTCTGGTTTGGCATGCTGCTGTTGCCGGACGGGCCGCAGTGGTCGAAGGTCATGCTGGTCGCCAACTCGCTGCTGGTGGCGCTGTCGACGCTACGAGCGAGTTTTCTGCTGCGCCCGCACGGCAAGTCGCTGAGTGTCGGCGCGGTGCAGCTACGCTATGTGCTGCTGATGCACGGGATTTTCTATGTGGCGAAAGCGTTGACCGTGGTGATTCCGGGCACGCTGATTGATCTGGCGGCGTTTCGTGGCGAAATCATTCAGATCTCGCTGGTCGAAGGCGCGATGGCGGTGATGCTGATCGCCCTGTCGATGACCGGCACCGAGCGCTACCGCCGCGAACAACAGATCGCCCGCCTCGCCGCCCGCGATCCGCTGACCGCGCTGTACAACCGGCGAGCGCTGGAAATGCGCGCACCACGCCTGTTGCACGACGCCTCCCCCGCTCGCCCGGGCGCGTTGCTGCTGATCGACATCGACAACTTCAAACTGGTCAACGACCTGTACGGCCACACTGCTGGCGACCGTTTGCTCATCGCCCTGAGCGAGATGATTCGCTCGGCCCTGCCGCGAGATGCACTGGCGGCGAGGCTGGGCGGTGATGAGTTCGTGATTCTGCTGAACAACGCATCGAGCGAGCGCGTGGTCGAACTGGGCAAGGCCCTGCGCGACCAGTTCCAGCGCAGCGCCTCACAGACATTCGCTACGCCCGCCGCGGTGACCCTGAGCATCGGCGCCACCTTGTTCGAGCATCCGCCCGCCAGCCTGACGGCGTTGATTGAGCAAGGTGATCTGGCGCTTTACGAATCCAAACGCGGCGGTCGCGACAGCCTGCGCATGAACCACGGACTCAAATTTCCAGGATAAATATAACAATGAACAATCCCGAGACCTCCCTGCAAGACCTCGCCGCGCCCGAAGGCATCTGCTACGGCTGCGGCGGCCGCAACCCGCACGGCCTGCACATCAAAAGCCATTGGCACGAGGACGGCATCCATGTGATTGCCGAGCACAACCCCGACGCCCAATACTGCGGCTGGCCGGATCTGGTCTACGGCGGTTTGCTCGCCATGCTGGTCGATTGCCACTCCAACTGGACGGCGATGGCCCACCACTATCGCGCCGAACAACGCGAGCCCGGCAGCTTGCCACGCATCGACTGCGTCACCGGAAACCTTGGCATCAAGTTCATCAAACCGACGCCGATGGGCGTAACGCTGACCTTGCGAGCGAAAGTCGAAGGTGAAACCGGGCGTAAGACGCGGGTGATCTGCGAGGTGTATGCGGGGGATGTGCTGACGGCGATTGGGGATTCGGTGTTTGTGCGGGTGGATACCGAGCAGTTGGCAGCCGCTGCGCATGGGCGCTGAGCATTGGGCGGGTAACTTTTAAACTGCGTGACTACAAAACCATGCGCCTTTGCCTACAAATTTCCCGGAAAGCGCCGGCTTGTTCGCTAAGTGCTTCAGCTTTATCGTTTGGTCGTCACTGCTGAGCAACGAAGTGAAACTGAAAAGGCATGGTTGACGCCACCGTCAGCCAGACCTAATCTGCCCCCATCCCGCCCAAGGCAGTAAGCCGTCCTAACCATCCAGGACGTGCCAAACCCTTGGGCGTTTTGTTATCAGGAAGAAAGCATGCCCACAGCGGTATTGGTCGACGGCGCCTTTTTCATCAAAAGTAGCTCAAAGGTGTAAACGAGTGATAACGCCGACAGTTGGCAGCCGCAGCGCACGATAGCTGAAAAAACGCATACCCCTGTAGGAGCTGCCGAAGGCTGCTCCTTGTATGTTGCTCCCACACCAGTCGAGTGAGTCTAAGCTCGCTGGTGCGGACATACGAAGATGTGTTTCTGGGGGAGACCGATCGCTCCTGAAGGCAGGACTTGCTCCTGACCTTGTCTGTAGAGAGGTCCCCCCGCCTCATTGCCCACCACGAAGAGTATCGAGAAGCCGACAAGTCGGACTTCGCATTACAAGGTTGCAGTGGCATGAAGTTCGAGGTCAGGGGAACCAGGAAGCATTTTTAACCCAGTTCACTCGGAGTTGAAAGCATGAGCATGCATGTCGGTTTGGATGTGGGATCTCGCACAACGGCCATGGGCTGGCGCAACGACGGTCGTTTTGCAGGTGCATGCAACATCGACCAAACGCCCGCCGGGCGCAAGGCAGCGGTCAACAAGTTGCTCCAGCTCAAGCCTTTATCCGTGGTGATGGAAGCCACCGGCATCTATTACCTGGATTTGGCCATGGAGCTCGCTGCTGCGGGTTTGCCCGTTTCGGTGATCAACCCCAAGAGCTTTCATAACTTTGCCAAACTGATGCTTAAAAACAGTAAAACCGATGCAATCGATGCCCAGTTACTGGCCGAATACGGCGAACGCATGAGCCCAAGATTGTGGACGCCACCCACTGCCATACAGTTGGAGTTGCGGGCTATCGGAAGGCATATCAATCGTTTGACGTGTCACCGCACCCGCGCCAAGAACGAGTTGCATGCGCTGAAGGCTACTCAAACAACGCTCACAATGTTGATTGAAGACGAAGAAGAAGCGATCGCCGCGTTTGACAAACGAATTGAGCGTTTCAGGCTCGCAGGTCGGGCGCTGATCGACAACTGCCCGACACTAAGCGCTCAGTTCGGACACATGATCGCCGCGCCGGGCATGGGCGAAATTTCAGTATTTTCGGCACTGGCGGAATTGACGACCTTGCCTGTGACGCTTAAGTCCGCACAAGTCAGCCGACATGCGGGACTCGATGTTCGACTGACGCAATCAGGTACCAGCATCGATAAACCTGGACGGATAAGTAAGGGAGGAAACGCCTACCTACGCTCGGCGATGTACATGCCTGCACTGAGCGCCATACGTTGCGACAGTAACGTGAAGGCGTTTTACGAGGCGCTGATCGGGCGAGGAAAAAGAAAGATGCAGGCCATCGTCGCGGTCATGCGCAAGTACCTGACCGGACTGTGGGCCTGCATGCAAGCGGGTGAAGATTTTGATACGGCCAAGCTTTTTAGCGACAAACACCTCGCAAAAGCTTGACCGTGAACAGAGTATCTACAGGGGTAACTTGAGCAAGCCCGGCTAGGCGCTCCCCTGCCGTTATCGGTGACGCTATCGCAGACCGCACTTCCAGGAGTTTTTCGCCCGTGTCTGACATGCCGACCCACCTCGCATACACCAGGCGCTTCAGCGCCGTCCTCGCCTACATTGATGCCAATCTCGAGGGCGACTTGTCGGTGAGTACGTTGAGTCAGGTGGCGAATTTTTCGGTGTTTCACTTCCATCGACAGTTCAGCGCGTTCGTCGGCGTACCGGTTTCGCGCTACGTGCAACTGATGCGCCTGCGTCGAGCGGCACATCGGCTGGCCACGCAGCCGGAGCACTCGATACTCGACGCCGCGTCTGGCGCTGGTTTCGAAAGTCCGGAGGCATTCAGCCGCGCGTTCAGACGGGACTTCGGCATGGCGCCGAGTGCCTTCAGGAAGCAGCCGAACTGGCAGATATGGAATGCGGTGTTCGCTATCCCTCACTTTTCCAGGAGCGTCATCATGCACACCAAAATCGTCGAGTTTCCCGCCGTCAGGGTCGCTGCGCTTGAGCACTGTGGCCCGCCGGGGCTGGTCCAGCAAAGCGTGAGCAAGTTCATCGAATGGCGCATGCAAAGTGGCCAGTCGCCGGTGGCGTCGAGTCGAACCTTCGGCATTCCCTACAACAACCCCGACACCACGCCGCCAGAGGATTTTCGCTTCGACATTTGTGGTGAGATTCACGAGTCGGTCGCGCCCAACACGTTCGGTGTGCGGGAAATCGTCATTCCCGGTGGTCGTTGCGTGGTGGTGCGGCATGTGGGTTCGCCGGACCACATCGGCGAGTCGATCTATCCGGTCTACCGCGACTGGCTGCCCGCCAGCGGCGAAGAACTGCGCGATCATCCGTTGTTTTTCCATTACCTGAGCGTCTTTCCGCAGACACCGCAGGAGCAATGGCAGACAGATGTTTATGTACCGTTGAAGTAAACCGGCAGACAAAAAAGCAAAATCCCCATGTGTTTCCCTCGTCTCTTCCTGCGTCGCACTGTTCATTGCCTGTTTCTGTCTGCCTGGAGTTTTCGATGCCCGCGCCCAAATCCCTGCCCACTGCTCTGTTGGGGCTGGCCCTTGCCTGTCCGGCCATGGCCGAGGAGCCGAAAGGCATGGAACTGGGGCAGGTGCTGATTTCGGCCGAGGAGCAAAGCGGCGCAGACGCCTCCGTCGCCGAAGCCGAGGCGCGGCTTGCGCAGGTGCCCGGTGGCACCAATGTGGTCGACATGCGTCAGCCGTTACAGGGTCGGTTGGCCGGCAATCAGGATGTGCTGGCTTATCAGCCGGGGGTTTATGCGCAGTCTGCGGGCAATGAAGGGACGAAGATTTCGATTCGCGGCTCGGGGATCAACCGTGCGCCGGGGGCTCATGCGTCGGGGCTGTACACGATGCTCGACGGTCTGCCGCTGACCGGCCCCGGCGGCACGCCTTATGAATTGCTGGAGCCGCTGTGGCTCGATCATGTCGAAGTGTTGCGCGGCGCCAACGGTTTTGATCGGGGCGCGCTGGCACTGGGTGGCGCTGTCGATTACGTCAGCCACACCGGGTACAACGCACCGAAGCTGCAAGTGCGCTACGCGACCGGCAGTCACGGTTATCAGCAGCGCCAGGTCAGCTCCGGGCAAGTGCTGGGCGACTTCGACTACTACGTGTCGATGACCGATTCGAACGCCGATGGTTATCAGGATCACACCGCCAGCGAGAGCCAGGGCGTGATCGCCAACTTCGGTTATCGCTTCAACCCGAACCTGGAAACACGTTTCTACATGCGCTATCGCCAGACCGACAACGATCTGGCCGGACGGGTGACCAAACACTCCATCGAGCACGATCCAAGGGCGGCCAACCCCGCCTACGTGAATCGCGACGACAGTCGCAAACAGCCGGGCAGCACCTTCATCGGCAACAAGACCACCTATTACATCGACGACGATTCGAGCATCCAGACCGGCCTCGTCTATCACGACTATCCGATGGATCTGCGCGAAGGCCCGAATCGCCTGAAAGTCGCGTACACCGATGTCAGCGGCACGTTTGACTACAAACGTCGCGATACCCTTTGGGGCATGGAAAGTCGAAGCATCATTGGCCTGCGAACCACCAAACACCTGCCCAACGATGGCGCCAGCGAACTGGTGCGCATCCCCACCGGCAACACGGCGGGTTACGCGCCGGGCACACACATTCGCAACTTCACCTATCAGGGTTCGGACACCGTCCTGCACGTCGGCAATGATCTGGAAATCGCCAACGACCTGTGGCTGACCACCGGTCTCGCGGCGATTTACACCCGCCGCGAAAGCGACGTCACCTACCCGCAAAGTGGCGGCAAGACCAGCATGAACGACTGGGACTACGCGCCGCGTCTGGGCCTGCGCTATCAGGTGACGCCTGACCTGCAACTGTTCGGCAATCTCAGCCGCTCGGTCGAAGCGCCGCATCCGTGGTCGCTGATCTACAGCTCGAACATTCGCTTCCCGGCCGGCAACGGCCCGGCGACCGGCGCGCAAAGCGATCCGATCAAACTGCAAAACCAGACGGCGACCACCCTCGAACTCGGCGGCCGTGGCGACAGCACACTCGGCCAGTGGAGCCTCGCCTGGTACTACGCGCAAGTGCGCCACGAATTGCTCTCGGTGTTGCCAGATGCCAACGCCGTCACCCCTTACGAACTCAGCGCCAGCCCCACCGTGCATCAGGGCATCGAAGCCAGCCTGCAAAGCACCCTGTGGACGCCCGATGACGGCGGCAAACTGAGCCTGCGCCAGAGCTACACCTTCAGCGACTTCCACTACCGCGACGACGAACGCTTCGGCGACAACCGCCTGCCGGGCCTGCCGATGCACTACTACCAGGGCGAACTGCGCTACGACTGGCCGCAGGGTTTCTTCGCCGCATTCAACACGCAAATGGTCTCGAAAGTGGCAGTCGATTACGCCAACAGTTATTACGCCGATCCTTATGCGATTTTCGGCGCAACCTTGGGCTACAACGCGCCGAAGGACGACTGGCAAACCTGGCTCGACATCCGCAATTTGACCGACAAGCGCTACGCCGCGACCGTCACACCGGGGTATGACGACAAGGGGCTGGATGCGGCGCGGTCTACACCGGGTGAAGGTTTGGGGGTGTATGTCGGGGTTTCATGGAGTCTGCTTTAAAGTGAGTTTCGCGCAGGGATCGGTCAACCCTGAAAAATCTCGAACTCGCGTCATATCTCTGTATCCAATGTTCAGGTCAATGGAGGTATGAAAAATGAAAAGCACCGACGATTTCAAGCCTGTCCCCACTGCCGACGATGAAAGCAAAGTCGTGGATGAGGTAATAACGCCGACATCCACCCACGCCAAGGAACAGGCTGCCGAGGAACTCAAGCGCAAAACCGACGAGATCGAGCGCAAGGTTGCTGACGGTAATTAATGCGCCGGAGCAAAGGTTTGATCTGGGCACCGACGAAAAATGCCTGACAGGTGGATTCTTTATTGCAAACGAATCCACCAGCCTCTTGTCGCCTTCCTACAATCGCCAAAACTCGCAAAACCCCGGCAAATCAAAACCTTGATAGCCCTCAACGACTGCCCTTCAGGTAACGCCAACGTAATGCACACGACCGTTCGGCGCTTTCTCTGGCAGGCCTGCAAAATCGGATCTAGGGTTGCGTGGCTGGCGATATGCCAGCGAACTGACGAGCCTTGGATGGACGCTCGTCCGTAGCAGCATCCGGTAAGAAATCAGGGATGGTTTTGGTGCTTGCGGTTCTTTATGCACTCTTGAGGAGTGCTCAACTGATCCCTGTGTTTCGTTGTTTTCTATCAAGGACAGAAAGATGACCAACGTACAGGCGAAATCCCCATGTTTGCCGCTCTGGCAGGCATCTCGCGACGCTCCCGAAGCAAAGCCCAACGGCTTCGGCTGACGATGCCGGTGCAGAAACCGGCGCTTTTGAAGCCGCCTCTGCACCCACTGAAAACCCCTGTTTGATCAGATCCCGACGGATCAGGCTGTTTGCTCGCCGAGAAAAACTGTTGCCGGTTTTTTTCGCCGACCGCTGCTGCCTGTCTATCAGGTAAGACGCTCCTGTTCATCACGGAGCGGTTGCACGGCACTGATGAGGAAACCTCGATATGACCCGTTCCACGGCAAATATGCCCCCTTACGGCGTCGCGATCCAAAGCGCGATCTCCCAAGGCGATCTGCAACACATGAAGTCGTTGTTGAAGCAACGCGACGCGGCGAACCCGGAATCGAAAGATCTGAAAGTTGCGTACGAAAAACTGGCCGGGGAAATTTCCCGTTTGGAAAAACCCTAGGCCATTTCCCACATTGCA
Source organism: Pseudomonas sp. McL0111 (assembly GCF_052567255.1). NCBI lineage: Bacteria > Pseudomonadati > Pseudomonadota > Gammaproteobacteria > Pseudomonadales > Pseudomonadaceae > Pseudomonas > Pseudomonas sp. McL0111. The sequence continues at coordinate 5,271,356 of NZ_CP199585.1, forward strand.
ATGGAGGCAATCACTATGTCTGGTTCTACTCAGCAAAACGTCGGCTTGTTCCCGGTCTGCTATCGGATTGGCACGGGACAACCCGGCGCGCAAAGCCTGGCGCTTAACCTGCTGGTTTCCACGCCCCAGCTTGAAGTCACCGGCACATCCGTTGTCACTCAGGCGACCAACCCACCGCTCGATCTGCATGCCGATGTCTGGGGCGGGTACACCTACATGACGGTCATGTCGCCCGGTGTCAGCAAAATCCTGATCACTGCCCAAGGTAATCAGGGCGGCCCGGCTTCCAACTCGATAGTGACCTTCAAGCTGCATCTGGTGGTCGGCACCGACTGGAAGGACGGCATAGCGAACTATCAATATTTCGACGGGCAGCGCTGGCACGAGGTCAACAACGCCCCGGCGCGCATGGTTGATTCGGTGCGTTCGAGTGCGTTCCCGCCGTTCGAACCGGGCCCGGTGATCAATCCGCACACGCCAATCGTGCCGCTGTACGGCGCGCCGATTCAAAGCGCGATTGCCAGCGGTGATCTGGCGCAGATGAAAAATCTGGCGCAACTGGCGAAACAGCAACTGGACCAGCAACCGCAACTGAAAAGCGCACTGGAAGCGGCCAAGAGCGAGATCAGCCGCCTGCAAAGCCGCTGAACCGGGCGCCCCGTCTGCCTGACTCGTTTGCATTCATTCAAGGGAGTAGCACCATGTCGATTGGACTTTTTCACACCCGTCTCATCATCAGCAATTCATTGCTCGGCGCGCCGGTCCTGAACCTCGATCTGCTGGTCGATACCGCGCATAAAAAAGTCAGCGGGATTGCCAGCGTCTTTCAAAGCACCTGGCCCACAGTCAATTTTCGCTCGCGGGTCTGGGGCACTTTCTCCGAGGCGAAACTGACGGCAAACGTCGAAAACCACATCATCCTCACCCTCGACGGTAGCCCGAGTGGCCCGACCAGCCAGATTGCCGAGACCTTCCATCTCAAAGGCATTCTCGGTGGTGACTGGGCCAGCGGTTTTGTCGATTACCGCTACAACGAGCAAGGCCAGTGGCACGACGTCAAACACGTCGCCGTGCATCAGGCGCCGACGGTAGAGCCGCAACCCGTGCGGCATCCAGTCTTGCCGCTGTATGCCGTAGCGGTGCAGCAAGCCCAAGCCAGCGGCGATCTGGCGCAGCTCAAATCAGTGGTGCAGCAAGGCGAGCAGCAACTGGCTCATCAAGCGACGTTGCGCAGCGCCCTTGAGCAATTGCACGCGGAAATCGCGCGGCTGGAAGCGCGCTAACCGGCCTCAAACGGGCGGGATCATCGCTGATTCCGCCCGTTTGTTTTTCAACGACGGTCAATCCATTCGTGTCGCGCACAGTCTGCTGCGCAAGGATTTCCCATGTCAGACCAACTCCCCGCCCGCTACCTCAGTGACACCGATCTCAAACGCTACGTGCCGGTGCACGTGGTCTGGGAAATCACTCTGGCCTGCGATCTAAAATGCCTGCATTGCGGTTCCCGTGCTGGCCATCGGCGTCCCGATGAGCTGAATACCCGCGAATGCCTGGACGTCATCGATTCACTGGCTGCGCTCGGCACTCGCGAAGTCACCCTGATCGGCGGCGAAGCCTATTTGCGCAAGGACTGGACGCAGTTGATCGGCGCCATTCACGACCACGGCATGTACTGCGCGATCCAGACCGGCGGGCGCAATCTGACGCCGGCGAAGATGCAGGCCGCGATCGACGCGGGCCTCGACGGTGTAGGCATTTCCCTCGACGGACTGGCGCCGCTGCACGACGCGGTGCGCAACGTCGCGGGCTCATTCGACAAAGCCGTGGACACCCTGCGCCGGGCCAAGGCTGCGGGACTGGCGGTGAGCGTCAACACGCAGATCGGTGCGGCAACCTTGCCGGATTTACCTGAGCTGATGAACACCATCATCGAACTCGGTGCGACCCATTGGCAGATCCAGTTGACGGTCGCGATGGGCAACGCGGTGGATCACCCCGAATTGTTGATGCAGCCGTTTCAGTTGCTGGAAGTGATGCCGTTGCTCGCACGGCTTTACCGCGAGGGACTTGATCGCGGCCTGCTGATGAACGTCGGCAATAACATCGGCTATTACGGCCCGTATGAACATTTGTGGCGCGGGTTCGGTGACGAACGCGTGCACTGGACCGGTTGCGCAGCCGGCCAGACAGTGCTGGCGCTGGAGGCCGACGGCACGGTGAAAGGTTGCCCGTCACTGGCCACCGTCGGGTTCTCCGGGGGCAATGTGCGCAACATGAGCCTGCACGATATCTGGCATTACAGCGAAGGCATGCACTTCGGCCGTCTGCGCTCGGTGGATGATCTGTGGGGCTACTGCCGTGGCTGCTACTACAACGACGTCTGTCGCGGCGGTTGCACCTGGACTTCGCATTCACTGCTCGGCAAACCCGGCAACAATCCTTACTGCCATTACCGTGCACTGGAATTGCAGAAACGCGGCTTGCGCGAGCGCATCGTCAAGGTCGAGGACGCGGCACAGCAATCCTTCGCCGTCGGGCGTTTTGACCTGATTACCGAACGCATCGACAACGGCGAAAAGGTCAGTAGCGTCAGTGACAGTGGTCAGGTAATCAAACTGGCGTGGATCAATCAGGGACAGCAATCGCCGGAGGAAGGACGAATCGCCACGCAACTGAGTCTCTGCCGCCATTGCATGCAGTACATCCAGCCTGACGAAACGATTTGCCCGCATTGCGATGCCGATGTCGCCGCCGCTGAAGCCGTGCATCTGTCTGATCGCGCGCGCCAACAGGAGATCATGAACACCCTGACCGGACTGCTGGGAATCGCTCCGAGTACGTTAACCAGAGACGCACAACAGCGCTGACTTGAGAAAAAAATCTGTTACTGGCCCGGATTTCTTCTCCGGGCCAACCTTCCCCTCGCCTGAAAGGCCCGGTTTCAAAGGGCCTTGTCCCTCTGCATCAGCATTTTATATTCACATCCCAGCTTAATAATATTTTACCGATACCCGCCCCCTCCCTAGTCTGATCCCACGCAAAGAGGACAAGCCCCGCGCGGTCCGAATCCAAGTGCCTTGCCAGGAAGGATGTAGAGATGACCACTGAAATAATAAAAACAGACACGCTCGTTGTGGGGGCCGGACAGGCAGGTGTGGCGATGAGTGAGCACCTGAGCAAACTCGGTGTGCCGCACATTGTTCTGGAGCGCAGCCGTATCGCCGAGCGCTGGCGCACCGGGCGTTGGGATTCGCTGGTGGCCAATGGTCCGGCCTGGCACGACCGGTTTCCAGGCCTGGAATTCGACGACGTCGACCCGGATGGTTTTGCTCCGAAAGAGCGCGTAGCGGACTACTTCGAAGCCTATGCGAAAAAATTCAACGCGCCGATCCGCACCGGCGTCGAGGTGAAGAAAGTTGAGCGCAATGTCGGGCGTCCGGGCTTCACCATCGAGACCTCCGAAGGCGTGATCGAAGCCAGCCGCGTGGTCGCGGCGACCGGCCCGTTCCAGCGTCCGGTGATCCCGGCCATTGCCCCGCAAGATCAACGTTTGCTGCAAATCCACTCCGCCGACTACCGCAATCCGCAGCAACTGCCAGAAGGCGCAGTGCTGGTGGTTGGCGCCGGTTCGTCGGGGGTGCAGATCGCCGATGAACTGCAACGCTCGGGCAAACAGGTTTACCTCTCGGTCGGCGCCCACGACCGCCCGCCTCGCGCCTATCGCAACCGGGATTTCTGCTGGTGGCTGGGGGTGTTGGGCGAGTGGGATCAGGCGGCGATGAAACCCGGTCGCGAGCACGTGACCATCGCCGTCAGCGGCGCCCATGGCGGGCGCACTATCGACTTCCGTGGTCTGGCCCATCGCGGCATGACGCTGGTTGGCGTGACCGAGTCGTTCAACAACGGCGTGGTGACCTTCAAGCAGGATCTGCTCGACAACCTCAAGCGCGGCGATGACAACTATCTGGCCCTGCTCGATGCCGCCGATGCCTACGTCGAACGCAACGGACTGGATCTGCCGCTGGAGCCCGAGGCTCGCGAAACCTATCCAGACCCTGAGTGCGTGAAAAACCCGTTGGCCGATCTGGATCTGGCAGCGGCCGGCATCACTTCGATCATCTGGGCTACCGGCTTCGCTGTCGATTACTCGTGGCTACAGGTCAACACGTTCGACGCCAATGGCAAACCGCAGCATCAGCGCGGGGTTTCCAGCGAGTCGGGGATTTATTTCCTTGGACTGCCGTGGCAGTCGCGCCGTGGTTCTTCGTTCATCTGGGGCGTGTGGCACGACGCCAAACACGTGGCCGACCACATCGCCACCCAGCGCAAATACCTGAGCTATCGCGATGCCGAGCAACGCGACGCCACGCACAGCAAAGCCGCCGACACCGTCGACGCTTGATCCCCACCTTCCGTGCCGACGCCGAGAGCGCCGGTTCCATATTTGTCAGGAGCTGCACATGAGCAAGCCAACCCACACGCGCATTCGTATGTTCAACACCAAAGACACTTACCCGAATCAGACCCTGGACAACGATCTGTGCCAGGCCGTGCGCGCCGGCAACACCGTGTATGTACGGGGTCAGGTCGGTACTGATTTCGACGGCAATCTGGTCGGCCTCGGTGATGCGCGGGCGCAAACCGAACAGGCGATGCGCAACGTCAAGCAACTGCTGGAAGAAGCCGGCAGCGACATGAGCCACATCGTCAAGACCACCACTTACCTGATCGATCCGCGCTATCGCGAGGCGGTGTATCAGGAGACGGGCAAGTGGCTTAAAGGCGTGTTCCCGATTTCGACCGGGCTGGTGGTGTCGGCGCTGGGGCAGCCGCAGTGGCTGATGGAAATTGATGTGATTGCGGTTATTCCTGAGTAAGCAGGTTCACCGAGTTGCGGCCATCGCTAGCAGGCTAGCTCCCACAGGTTTTATGTGTGCCACAGATTTTGTGAACGACATAGATTCCTGTGGGAGCTGGCTTGCCAGCGATGAGGCCAGCCCAAACGAACAAGGAGCAAGACCATGACCTTTTCAATCGCAGCCCGCTGCGCCGAAACCGGCCAGTTCGGCGTCGCCATCAGTTCCTCAAGCATCGCCGTCGGCGCCCGTTGCCCGTGGCTGCTGCCGGGTGTCGGCGCGGTGTCGAGCCAGAACATCACCCTGCCGTCCCTCGGCCCGGAAGTCCTCGCACTGATGGAACAAGGTCTGGCGCCCGATGATGCACTCGACAAAGTGCTGACCCGCAACGGCTACAGTCAGTACCGGCAAATCACCGCGATCAACCACCTCGGCCAGAGCGCGCATTTCAGCGGCGGGCAAACCCTGGGCGTGCACAACGCGGTATCGGGCGAACAGTGCGTCGCCGCCGGCAATATGCTCGCCGGACGCTCGGTGATCGAAGCGATGGTCGGTGCTTTCGAGGACGGCGAAGGGCAACTCGCCGACCGTCTGCTCAAGGCCCTGCACGCCGCGCAAGCCCTCGGTGGCGAAGCCGGCCCGGTGCATTCGGCGGCGGTGGTGGTGGTCGGCGAACAGACCTGGCCGATCGTCAATCTGCGGGTCGACTGGGCCGATGAAGACCCGATCGGGCAACTGCAGAAACTCTGGAACGCCTACCGTCCGCAATTGCAGGATTACATCGACCGCGCTCTCGATCCGGCTAAAGCCCCGGGTTATGGAGTCGCCGGAGACGATCGATGAGCAGCAGCGTCGAACTGCTCAAGACGCTGGTGAGTTTCGACACCACCAGCCGTGAGTCCAACCTGCAATTGATCGAGTTCGTGCGCGACTATCTCGCCCGCTTCGATGTGCCTTGCGAGCTGATCTACAACGATGAGCGCAGCAAGGCCAATCTGTTCGCCAGCATAGGCCCGGTCGATCAACCGGGCATCATGCTGTCCGGGCACACCGATGTGGTGCCCGCCGATGGCCAGCCGTGGACGGTGCCGCCCTTCGCCCTCACCGAACGCGACGGCAAACTGTTCGGCCGTGGCACGGCGGACATGAAAGGCTACATCGCCTGCGTATTGGCGCTGGTGCCGGCACTGCTCAGCGCGCCGCTGCGCATGCCGGTGCATATCGCCCTGTCCTACGATGAAGAGGTCGGTTGCCTCGGTGTGCGCTCGTTGCTCAAGGTGCTGGAACAGCGTCCGATCAAACCGTTGCTGTGCATCATTGGCGAACCGACCGAACTCAAACCGGTGCTCGGGCACAAAGGCAAACTGGCGATGCGCTGCGATGTCCACGGTCATCCGTGCCATTCGGCGTATGCGCCGCTCGGGGTCAACGCCATTGAATACGCTGCCGAACTGATCGGCGAACTGGGGCGTATCGGCCAACAACTCAAAGCCCCGGAGCAGCATGATGCGCGTTTCGATCCGCCGTATTCGACGGTGCAGACCGGCGTGATCAGCGGCGGCAAAGCCTTGAATATCGTCCCGGCCGACTGCCGCTTCGACTTCGAAATCCGCGCCCTGCCCTCGCAGGACCCGAGCGTGGTCGCGCAGCAGTTGCAGGCCTACGCCGAGCAACAGGTGCTGCCGCGCATGCGTGCGGTCAATCAGCAAAGTGATATCCGTTTCAGCGAACTGTCGGCGTATCCGGGGCTGGCCACCGATGCGCAAAGTCAGGCTGCGGAGCTGATTGCAGCCTTCTGCGGTTCACGGGAATTCGGCACGGTGGCGTTTGGCACCGAGGGCGGACTGTTCGATGCGGCGGGAATCCCGACCGTGGTCTGTGGCCCTGGCAGCATGGATCAGGGCCATAAACCGGACGAGTTTGTCAGCCTTGATCAACTGCATGCCTGCGATGCGATGTTGCAGCGCTTGCTGGCTTCTGTTCGCAGCTAAAAACGTCCCGGCTGCGTACGCCATTCAGGTGTACAGCCGGGCCAGTTCTTCTCGGCAATGATCGACAAACAACTGCACCGGTTTGGTCAGTTGCACCCGTCGCAGCCACGCGGCTGACAGGCCCGAACCGGTGACGCTTTCAGCCAGCGGCACGCACACGACTTTCTGCCCGTCGTAGGTGTAGTCGCTGAACGGTTTGGTCACCAGAATCGAAAAACCAAAACCCCGACCGACCATGCCACGCACCATCTCGATTGATGGCGAGCTGAAGACGATGTGCGGGGTCAGTCCACACTCCTCGAAAATACTCACGAAGTAGGTGCGGCTCGGCACCACGTCGAGCAGGATCATCGGCTCCAGCACCAGATCATGCAGCGAGACTTTCGCCTGTTGCGCAAAGCGGTGATCGGCCGGGAGCAAGGCATACGGCTGCTGTGCCGGCATCAGTGGCGTGGTTTCAATGGTGCTGTCGAGGTCGTGTTCGAACAGCATCGCCAGATCGATGCTGCCGGCGGTCAGGGCGTGCACCAGTTCCTGTTGTTCGCCGTCACGAATGCGGATTTCCACGCCCGGGTAACGCTCCTTGAAACCGGCTATCAGCCGCGGCAGGTACAGCGGCGCGACGGTTTCGAAACAGCCGATATCGATCTGCCCGGCCACCACATCGTTGTCGGCCAGGGCGTTCTGCTCGAACTCATGGGCGACCCGCAACAACTCCAGCGCCTTGCGATAGAACCGCGAACCGCTGGGCGTCAGGGAGACGCCCTGGGCGTGATGGCGGATGAACAACTGCACGCCGAAGCTTTCTTCCAGATGCTTGATCGCGGTCGATACCGACGGCTGCGCGATATAGAGCTTGCGCGAGGCTTCGGCAACGCTGCCGCAATCGGCGGTGGTGACGAAGTATTTGAGCTGGCGCAGGTTGTAGGCGGCCATGGGAACCTCCGGCGAAATCAGGTCAGGCAATGTTTTTTGTAGTGATGCAATTTATCTGTAGTGACTGGATTTATCCGTGGCGAGGGGATTTATCCCCGCTGGACTGCGCAGCAGTCCCTTTTTCAGGGGTCGCTACGCAACCCAACGGGGATAAATCCCCTCGCCACGGGGCACTGAATGTTGAGGTGAAACATACCCGACACCCCACAAACCCGGGGCATATATTTTTTAAGGTCTGAAGCAACAAACTTACTAATTTATCTATCCCGATGCTTTGCACATGATCGCTTCAACAAGAAATGCGCCGTCCGTGCCGGCGCTTACCGAAGTACGTCCACGTACTCATACTTGCCTTGGAGTTCGTCATGGCTACCCCTGCAACAACGTCGGCCCCGCTCATTGAAAAACACACGATTGGATACGTGCCCCCCGAAGATCGCCACGGAAAGGTCAGGGATCTGTTCACGCTCTGGTTCGGCGGCAACATCGCACCGTTGCCCATCGTCACTGGCGCACTGGGCGTGCAGTTGTTCCACTTGAATCTGCTGTGGGGCATCGTTGCGATTCTGGTCGGCCATCTGGTCGGTGGCGTGCTGATGGCGCTGCACTCGGCGCAAGGCCCGCAGATGGGCATTCCGCAAATGATCCAGAGCCGTGCGCAGTTCGGTTCGCTAGGTGCCTTGCTGGTGGTACTGATTGCCGGGGTGATGTACATCGGCTTCTTCGCCTCCAACATCGTCCTCGCCGGCAAGTCGCTGCATGGCGTGGTCGATAGCGTTCCGGTGCCGGTCGGCATCGTTATCGGTGCGCTCGGTTCGGGGATCATCGGCATCATTGGCTACCGCTTCATTCACGTGCTCAACCGTATCGGCACCTGGGTGCTGGGGATCGGCATCGTCGTCGGTTTCGGCTACATCCTGACCCACGTACAAACCGCCGACTTCCTCACCCGTGGCAGCTTCAACCTGTCCGGCTGGCTGGCCACCGTGTCGCTGGCGGCGTTGTGGCAGATCGCGTTTGCGCCGTATGTTTCGGACTATTCACGCTACTTGCCGGCCGATGTGAAGGTGTCTTCGACATTCTGGACCACCTATCTCGGCTCGACGCTGGGCTCGAGCCTGTCGTTCATCTTCGGCGCCGTTGCGGTGCTGGCGACGCCCGTGGGCATGGACACCATGGACGCGGTCAAACTCGCGACCGGCGCCATCGGCCCGCTGATGCTGGTGCTGTTCCTGCTCAGCGTAATCAGCCATAACGCGCTCAATCTGTATGGCGCGGTGCTGTCGCTGATTACCCTGGTGCAGACCTTCGCCTACCGCTGGATTCCGACTGCCAAGAGCCGTGCGGTGATTTCGATCATCGTCCTGCTGTCTTGCTGCGTCGCGGCAGTCGGTGCCTCGGCGGACTTCATCGGGCACTTCGTCGACATGGTATTGGTGCTGTTGGTGGTGCTGGTGCCGTGGACGGCGATCAACCTGATCGACTTCTACGCGATCCACAAAGGCAAGTACGACATCAGCTCGATCTTCCAGTTCGACGGCGGCATCTATGGGCGCTACAACCCGCAAGCGTTGCTGGCCTATGCGATCGGCATCGCGGTGCAGATTCCGTTCATGAACACCCCGCTGTACGTCGGCCCAGTGTCGGCACACATCAACGGTGCGGATCTGTCGTGGCTGGTGGGGTTGCTGGTGACGTCGCCGCTGTACTTTTGGCTGGCCAGCCGTGATACCGCTTATCGTCGGCGGATGACCGGCGGCAAGTTGGTCAACAGCTTGTAAACGCTGCATCGATAAAAGCGAAGGCCCTCCAATGTGAGGGCCTTTGTCGTTCAGTGGATGCGCCATCGGCAGTGTGCTATTTTTTTTGCTCCCGACAAGTAACAAGGACGCGACATGCTACGGATTCTCGGCAGGGCTTCATCAATCAACGTGCGCAAAGTCCTCTGGGCCTGCGAAGAATTGCAGATCCCGTTCGAACGCGAAAATTGGGGCTCGGGATTCAAATCGACAGAGTCAGCGGAATTTCTCGCGCTGAATCCTTGCGCCATGGTGCCGGTGATTCAGGACGGTGATTTCACCCTGTGGGAATCGAATACGATCATTCGTTACCTGGCAGCGCAGTACGACGGCGCACAACTTTATCCGGCCGAAGCCAAGGCCCGGGCGCGGGTCGATCAGTGGATCGACTGGCAGGCCTCGGAGCTAAACCGATCGTGGTCGTATGCGTTCATGTCGCTGGTGCGCCAGTCGCCTGACTATCAGGACAAGAGCGCGCTGGATGACGGGATCAAGCAGTGGTCGAAGAGCATGGGCATCCTTGATCAGCAACTGAAAAAAACCGGTGCCTATGTCGCTGGTGAAGTGTTTTCACTGGCCGACATCCCGATTGGATTGTCAGTGAACCGCTGGTTTGAAACGCCGCTCGCGCACCCGGAGTACGAGGCAGTCAATGCTTATTACGAGCGCCTGACCCAGCGCGAAGGTTTCCGCCTGCACGGCAGAAACGGTACGCCATAACGAAAAAAACCTCTGACTCCAGCATCTGGAATCAGAGGTTTTTCATTGACCTGATCAGTAGATCAGGCTGGAACGCCCAAAATGATGTGCGAAGCCTTGATCACCGCAGTGGCGCTCACGCCCGCTGCCAGACCCAGCTCGGCAACCGCATCGCGAGTCACGATCGAGTACACCTTCGAACCACCGGCCAGTTCGATGACCACTTCGGCGTTGACGGCGCCATCGGTCACGCTCAGCACTTTGCCTTGCAGGCAGTTGCGAGCCGACAGGCGGATGTCGCTGGACTCGGTCATCAGCATCACCCAAGGCGCCTTGACCAGCGCGACGGCTTCTTTGCCGACGGCGATGCCGAGGTTCTTGACGCTTTCCATGGTCACGACTGCAACCAGTTGCTCACCGCCGGCCAGGGTCAGAACCACTTCGGCGTTGACTGCACCCGGCTGAACCTGGCTGACCTGACCTTTGAATACGTTGCGTGCGCTGACTTTCATGACGGGACGTCCTTTTTTTGACTTTGGAGTTAGGAAACGGCGTACATCATCAAGTTTAGCGCTATGTACAAACAACTACAGCGCAACATTTTCTGAGATCAGATCAACAAATCTTCATAGAACGCACCGAATGGTCGCTCAGGGTGGGCGATCTGGATTTCCAGAATCCACACGCCGGCATTCGGCTTCTGATCGAAATCCCCCAGATTGCCACCGCGATAAATCGCGTGAGGGAAATCGCTGACGCGGTGGCCCTTGATGTCGAGGTTGAGCTTCCAGCCCATGGCATCAGCCTGATCGCTGGCGTAGCGGTACAACTCGACGCCGGAAACACCTTCGCGCCAGAAGGCCTCGACCCGGCCGAACAGCTCTTTGGCAGCGGCGGCGCAGGCGATCATTTGCGGGTCGGAGCCGGTGGTGAACGTCGCTCCGGCATCGCCTTCGTGCCCCTGCCAGACCACACCCATGTCGATGAAGAAAATATCGTCTTCACCTAACACTGGATCACCCGCAGAGCGCTCCTTGAACGCCTTCAGCGTGTTGGCACCGAAGCGGATCAGCAGCGGATGCCAGATTCGGTCCATGCCCAGTTCGGCGAGGATTTCCTTGCCGCGCGCCTGTGCTTCGGATTCCAGCATGCCGGGTTTGATTACCTTGGCAATCGCGTCGACGGCGTTCCAGGTCAACTGCTGCGCGTGGCGCATGGTTTCCAGCACAAAACGCTCGCCTACCGCTTCTTTGCCGCTCAGGGCTGTGGTCATTTACGAAATCCTCATCACTGCGCTGTATAGTTTTTTATATTGCGAAACAGCGATCAAGATACAGCCATGACACAGAGTGTCAATTGCCTTCTGCGCGCATCACACCGCGCTCCTCCAGCAAGCGCACAAACATGCTCAAACTGCGCGACACCGTGCCCCGGCGCCACACCAGCCAGGTCGTCAAAAAGCGAAAGTCCGGTGCCAGCGGCCAGACGCTGACCGTCGCGCAACCGGGCATGCTTTGCAACATGCTGCGCGGCATCAACGCCAGACCGGCACCGGCGCTGACGCAGGCGAGCATGCCGTGATAGGACTCCATCTCGAAGATCTTGCCCGGCACCGCAGCGTCAGTGCTGAACCATTTTTCGAAGTGATGGCGATAGGAGCAATTCGAACGGAAGGCATAGATGCTCTCACCGTTCACATCCCCCGCCCGTTTGATCGGCCCATGGTTGAGCGGCGCGATGATGACCATTTCTTCTTCGAACGCCGGGATGCCTTCCAGCGTCGGATGCAGCACCGGTCCATCGACAAACGCCGCCGCCAGTCGCCCGGACAACACACCGTCAATCATCGTCCCGGAGGGCCCGGTGGACAGGTCCAGATCGACCTTGGGATGGCGCTGGTTATACGCCGCGAGCAATTCGGGAATACGCACCGCCGCCGTGCTTTCCAGCGAACCAAGGGCAAACGCGCCTTGCGGTTCTTCGCCGGCGACGATGGCGCGGGCTTCTTGCACCAGATCGAGAATCCGCCGCGCGTATTCGAGAAAGCTCCAGCCGGCGGGCGACAGGCGCAATCGGCTTTTCTCGCGGATAAACAGATCGACACCCAAGTCCTGCTCAAGCTGTTTGATTCGCGTGGTCAGGTTCGACGGCACGCGATGAATCTGCGTCGCGGCGGCGCTGATACTGCCGTGTTCGGCAACGGCTTTGAAAATTTCCAGCTGCACCAGATCCACAGTCATTCTCCAATCGTGAACGAAACGATCTTTATTATTCAGTTTCCAGAAAACAAACGCCACCCTACTCTAGGCCCATCCACTGAACATGCAGGACAAAGCCATGAGCCAGATTTCCAGCCAGACCCACGCTATCTCGATCAACCCCGCCACCGGCGAGCAGATCGGCCACTACGCATTTGAATCCCAGGCAGCCCTCGACGCCGCACTGACCCGCGCCGCGTTCGGTTTCTCGAAGTGGAAACGCAAGCCGCTGCAAGATCGTTCCCGTGCCCTGACCGCTCTAGCCGGTGCCTTGCGTGAAACCGCCGAAGCCATGGCGACCATGATCACCCTGGAAATGGGCAAGCCGATCGCTCAGGCCCGTGGCGAGATAGAAAAGTGCGCCAAGCTCTGCGAGTGGTACGCCGAACACGGCCCGGCCATGCTCAGCGCCGAACCGACGCAGGTTGAAGGTGGCAAGGCGCGCATCGAGTTTCGCCCGCTCGGCCCGATTCTCGCTGTGATGCCGTGGAACTTCCCGATCTGGCAAGTGCTGCGCGGCGCGGTGCCAGCGCTGATCGCCGGCAACACCTACGTGCTCAAGCATGCGCCAAACGTGATGGGCAGCGCTTACCTGCTGCGCGACGCCTTTACCCGCGCCGGGTTTGCCGATGGCGTGTTTGAAGTGATCAACGTCACCCCGGAAGGCGTTTCCAGCGCCATCGCCGACCCGCGCATCGCCGCCGTGACCCTGACCGGCAGCGTCCGCGCCGGCATGGCCATCGGCGCACAGGCCGGTGCAGCATTGAAGAAATGCGTGCTGGAACTGGGCGGTTCCGATCCGTTCATCGTGCTCAACGACGCAGATCTGGATGAAGCCGTACAGGCCGCCGTCATCGGCCGTTACCAGAACTCCGGCCAGGTTTGCGCAGCAGCCAAACGCTTGATCATCGAAGAAGGCGTGGTTGAAGAATTCACCCGCAAATTCGTCGAAGCCACGCGCAAATTGAAAGTCGGTGATCCTCTGGCCGCCGACACCTACATCGGCCCGATGGCGCGTTTCGATCTGCGTGACGAACTGGATCAACAAGTACGCGACACTCTGGAAGAAGGCGCGACCCTGCTGCTCGGCGGCGGCAAGGCTCAAGGACCGGGCAACTACTACGAGCCGACCGTGCTGGCCGACGTCACTGACCGCATGACCTCGTTCAAACAGGAACTGTTCGGCCCGGTCGCTTCGATCATCACCGCCCGCGATTGCGCGCATGCCATCGCACTGGCCAACGACAGCGAGTTCGGCCTGACCGCGACGATCTACACCGCCAATGTGCAACTGGCCCAGCAACTGACCAGCGAACTGGAAACCGGCGGCGTGTTCATCAACGGCTACTCCGCCAGCGACCCACGAGTGACCTTCGGCGGCGTGAAGAAAAGCGGTTTCGGCCGCGAGCTGTCGCACTTCGGCGTCCGCGAATTCTGCAACGCACAAACCGTGTGGCTGGATCGTCGCTGAGAAAAAACGTAACCCCACTGTGGGAGCGAGCCTGCTCGCGAAAGCCGTCTGACATTCAACAGTGAGTTGACTGACCGTACGCCTTCGCGAGCAGGCTCGCTCCCACAGTGTTTTGCACTGCTTACAGCATAGTTTTAACAACGATCATCAGCGGCGCTGTACATCAAGCAACACTTGCAACGGATGACGCACCGCCCGATCCGACTGACGCTTGACCTGACTGCGGCACGAATAACCGGTGGCCAGCGCCTCGCCCTGCTCCGCTGGCGCCTCAATCTGCCGTGCCCAGGATTGCTCGTAGATCACTGCCGAAGTCTCGCGATTGCGCGCTTCGTGGCCGTAAGTGCCGGACATGCCGCAGCACCCGGTGGCCTGTGTCGCCAGTTTCAGCCCGGCGCGTTCGAACACTTGCTCCCACTGCCGCGTGGCGGCGGGGGCGTTGGTTTTCTCGGTGCAATGCGCCAGCAGCCGGAAAGCCTCAGCGCTGCGTTGAGCGGTTTGCTCGGGCATCACTTTGAGCAGCCATTCCTGTACCAGCGCCACCTCCGGGCACGCCTGCATGCCCGGCACTTTCTGGTATTCCTGGCGATAAACCAGAGTCATCGCCGGGTCCAGCCCTACCAGCGGCACGCCGACATCCGCCAGTTCTTGCAGTTGCCCGGCATTGCGCAACGCCGCGCGGTTGAACGCGGTGAGAAAGCCCTGCACATGCAGTGGCTTGCCATTGGCACTGAACGGCGCCAGATAAACCTGATAACCGAGCCGCGAAATCAGCTCCACCAGATCCGCCAGCAACGGCGCTTCGAAGTAGCGGGTGAAAGCGTCCTGCACCAGCACCACACTGCGCTCGCGCTGCGCCTGAGTCAGCGCTGACAGGTTCTGCACCGTGGCCGGTTGCACCTGCCAACGACGCATCGCCGCGTGGAAATCGAAACGGCTGAGCAACGGCACGTCGATCATCCCGCCGAGTCGTTCAAGCATCCGACGACTGAACGCGGCGCCCATCAAGCCGTTGTACAGCGGCGCAATCCGCGCCATGTAGGGAATGCTGTATTCCAGCGAGGCGATCAGATAATCCCGTGCCGGGCGCAGATAGCGGCTGTGATACAGCTCGAGAAACCGCGAGCGAAACTCCGGCACATTGACCTTCACCGGGCATTGTCCCGCGCAGGATTTGCACGCCAGGCAACCGGCCATGGCGTCGTAAACCTCATGGGAAAAATCCGCTGCCGGCGTGCGGCTGTTACGCCAGCGCTGCCACAGCGTGCTGAAAAACGCTGGTCGCCGGACAGCGTCCGACAACACATCAACCCCCGCCTCGCCCTGTAACCGCAGCCACTCGCGAATCAACGACGCCCGGCCCTTGGGCGACTGTGAACGTTCGCGGGTGGCTTTCCATGAAGGGCACATCGCGTCATCGGGATCGAAGTTGTAGCAGGCGCCGTTGCCATTGCAATGCATGGCCGCGCCGTAGCTTTGCCAGACTTTTTCGTCGATCTGCCGATCCAGCTCACCGCGCAGGGTTACTTCATCGATCTTCAACAGTGTCGCAGCGACGTTGGCCGGGGTGGCGATCTTGCCGGGGTTGAACTGATTGAACGGATCGAACGCAGCCTTCAACGCTTGCAGCGCGGGATACAGCTCACCGAAAAATGCCGGTGAATATTCCGAACGCAGGCCTTTACCGTGCTCGCCCCACAACAGTCCGCCATAGCGTTGGGTCAGTGCGGCGACGCCATCGGACACCGGACGAACCAGCGCCGCTTGTTGCGGATCTTTCATGTCGAGAATCGGCCGTACGTGCAACACGCCGGCATCGACGTGACCGAACATGCCGTACTGCAAACCGTGGCTGTCGAGCAGCTCGCGCAGTTCGGCGATGTACTCGGCCAGATGCTGCGGCGGCACGGCGGTGTCTTCGACAAACGGCTGCGGTCGTGCTTTGCCAGCGACGTTGCCGAGCAAACCGACCGCTCGCTTGCGCATGCCGTAGACCTTGCTCACTGCCGCCTGACCGACGGCCAGCGTATGCCCCAGTCGTTCGACAGTGCGGTCGCTGCTCAGGTGTTCGAGGAAGGTTTCGACCCGGCGTTGCAGATCATCCGGATCGTCACCGCAGAACTCCACCAGATTGATCCCCAGCGTCGGCCGCTCGGCGTTCTGCGGGAAGTATTCCGCGACGCCGTGCCAGACGATGTCCTGCATCGCCAGCAACAGCACCTTGGAATCGACCGTTTCAATCGACAGCGGCTTGAGCGCCATCAGTGCCCGTGCATCGCGCAGCGCATCCATGAACCCGGCGTAGCGGATGTTCACCAGCATGGTGTGTTTGGGGATCGGCAATACATTCAGCTTGGCCTCGACCACAAACCCCAGCGAACCTTCGGCGCCGCACAGCACACTATTAAGATTGAAACGCTGGTCGGCCTCACGCAGATGCGCGAGGTCGTAACCGGTCAGGCAACGATTGAGATCGGGGAAGCGCTGTTTGATCAACTCGCCCTGCTCATCAATGATCTGCCGCGCACAGCGATAGACTTCGCCGACCCGATCTTCGCGGGCGCAATATTCGGTGAGCTGAGTTTCCTCCAGCGCACGACCGTGCAAATGTTCGCCGCCGCGCAGAATCATCTGCAATTCGAGCACATGGTCACGGGTCTTGCCGTAGGTGCAACTGCCCTGCCCGCTGGCATCGGTGTTGATCATGCCGCCGACGGTGGCGCGGTTGGATGTTGACAGTTCCGGGGCGAAAAACAGCCCGGCGCTCTTCAGGGCCGCGTTGAGCTGATCCTTGACCACCCCGGCCTGCACCCGCACCCAGCGCTGCTCGACGTTGATTTCCAGAATGCGGTTCATGTGCCGCGAAAGATCGACAACGATGCCGTCGGTCAGCGACTGGCCGTTGGTCCCGGTGCCACCGCCCCGAGGCGTGATCACCACCTGCTGATAGGCCTGCTCGGCAATCAGCCGCGCAACCCGCGCAACATCCTCGGCATCCATGGGGAACACCGCTGCTTGCGGCAGCCGCTGATAGATCGAGTTGTCAGTGGCCAACACCACGCGGCTGGCGTAATCGGCGCTGATCTCGCCGCGAAAACCACTGGCCTTCAGGGCGTTGAGAAACTGTTGGTAATCGCTGGTCAGGGCGCTAGCGGGTGACAGTTGGGCAATCATCAGGTGTGAATCTCGGTTCAAATTCGGGCCGTGTGGCGGTGAACTGTTGTACGCAACGAATGATTGCGTCAGGCTCCGCCATCTAATACGCCCATGTTCAGCGCAGAACGCTGCTGGGACAAACGTAAAATCGACCCGCAATCCATGACTAAAACGAATGAATCCGCGAACGCTCACCCCTTCCATGTCGTTATTGCTGGCTTTTGAGGCTGCCGCCCGCCACGAAAGCTACACCCGCGCGGCTCATGAGCTGTCGCTGACGCAAAGCGCAGTCAGTCGTCAGGTGCAGATTCTCGAGAAGATGCTCGGCATGCGTCTGTTCAGTCGCGAAGGCCGGCAAGTGGTGCTGACGGATGTGGGGCGCATGTATCAACGCGAACTCGCCGAAGCCCTTGGGCAGATCCGCAGCGCGACCCTGCAAGCCATGGCATTTGGTTCCGGCATTCACAGCCTGCGCCTGGCGACGCTGCCGACGTTCGGTTCGAAATGGTTACTGCCACGGCTCAAGGATTTCTACACCGCGCACCCAGGCATGACTGTGCACTTGCATTCGCGCATCGAAGCCATCGACTTCGACACCAGCGAGATCGACGCGGCAATTTGTGTCGGCGGCGGTGACTGGTTGGGGCTGACCGCCCTGCCCCTGCACACCGAAGAACTGGTGGTGATTGCCAGCGCGCAATTGTCCGCCAGCGAACGCGGCGAAGCCGAACAGCACATCACCGGGCAATTGCTGCTCAATGTCAGCAGCAACGCGCAGGCCTGGGCCGAGTGGTTCAGCCATCACGGTTTGCCGCACCGCAGCATGCGCATCGGCCCGAGTTTCGAGATGACTGCGCATTTGATTCAAGCGGTGCGCGCCAATATTGGCGTCGGTCTGGTGCCACGGATTCTGGTCGAGGATGAATTGCTCAACGGGGAGTTGCTGCAACTGGGAGAACCGATTACCAGTCGGCGCAGCTATTACCTGGTGTATCCGCCGCGCAATGAGGCGTTGCCATCGTTGAAGGCGTTTTGCGATTGGTTGTTGCATACGTTGTAAGTTGGGGTTGTAGCGCTGCTTACAATGCCTTCGCGAGCAAGCTCGCTCCCACACTGGATTGATGAGCAACACAAATCCCGTGTGGGAGCGAGCTTGCTCGCGAAGAGGCCCTCAAGCGGACTGATAACGCTCAACCGCCGCAAACACACTGAGCCGGGCCCGATGCAGCAGTACCCGGGTGTTGGTCAGCGAGATATCCAGCAATTGCGCAATATCTTCCAGTTCCAGCCCCTGACGTTCCCGCAGCAACAGCACACTGCTCTGCGCATCAGACAACTCACGTAAAGCCTGCTCAAGACATTCGCGCAATTGCTCCTCGCGCAGCAGCGCTTCGGGGGTGTCTTCATGCCAGGGCTGCGGCACGCCGGACCAGCGTCCATCGGTGCTGAATCGCTCCTCACCCACTCCGCCGAATGACGCCGGCAGATCGTCAAGCACAGCGTCGCGGCGATTCTGGCCGTAACGGCATTTCGCAGCATTGGCGGTGATCGTCAGAATCCAGGTTTTGAGACTAGACCGCCCCTGAAATCCCGCCAGCCCGCGAACAATCGCCAGCCAGGCTTCCTGCACCACATCATCCATGTGTTTGCGCCCGACAATCGCCGTCGCCACCGCCCGCATGGCGCCCTGATAACGATTGACCAGATCGACATAGGCCTGCTGCTCACCTTTGAGCAAGCGATCCAGAAAGCCAACATCGTCCGGTTGATGCAATGTTTCTTCGACAGTCCCTGACAGGCGCATTTCATTGATCATCCAAGGTATGACCGCTGGACACCTGCATCCAGAGACGCAGGCACGCGTGCTTCTGAACTACATACGGAGCAACGCTGACAGTGGATGCATCAGGAAAGTATTTATCTTTGCACGGGCAATAAAAAACGCCGCTCAATGAGCGGCGTTTTTTGGGGGGCTTTATCGCGCATCAGCGCTTTGGCGGCGGCGGAGCGCTGGGGCCTTTCAACTGTGGCGACGGCTTGCCGTCGGGGCCAGCAAAGAGGCGCGCAATGTACGCCGGCATAGGTGTTGGTGCTTTAGCGCTCATCCTGGAACCTCTTCGACGCGGGTGAACTCAACCCACTGAACCTTCGATGAATCTATCACCAATAATTCAGCGCCAAAAGACAGCATCCCGCCATCATCGTCGAGCCAGTATGGATTCGACATGATGAACTGCCCCTCCACCGGACTTGACGGCCACTCGAAAGGCCAGCCAAACAATCGCCTTTCATCATTCAAATGCAATGTGACAAGTCGGTTCTGCCTCGCAAAAGCGCTGTACCACTCGTTTGGGTAGGAAGTTTTCCGAGTCAGGTTCCGCTTACGCAACCACCTATGCAGTCTGTCATTGGAAGCCAGACAACATGAAAGTCCACCGAGACATGCCGAAACAATAAACGCCCAGAGCGCCTCAGCCTTGCCGTCCCAACTCCCGACAGAAAAGCCCTTGGAACCGATCCACAAGCAGAGGGCGCCAACACCCAAAACCGCACCATGAATCACAAACGTAAAAATCAGCGCCTGCACAATCTGACCAAACGTTTCAGGTCGCTTGAACGCAGTGAGCGAGTAAAAAATCCAGGTCGAGAAAAACCCTGGGATCAAATACTGCAACAACGGAATAACTTCTTTGACCAGATCATCCATGATCGACGGCTCCTTGAAAGACATGCCGGCCCGATTGATGGCCCGCACGTTAGAGCCTAGCCCCGCTCAGTGAATCCATTTTCAGGAAGTGTCACATCTCATTACCCGCCCATGCGCCCCTGCCGGAAGGCCTTGCAAAAAATCCCGCTGAGGATCACCTGAGCGGGATTTGTGGTAGGCAACCTGCGCTTTACGCAACCACAGGAATCATCGGGTCTGCGGCAGCCAATGCACTGACGCGATCAGCCGCAGGCGGGTAAATCCACTGGGTGTTGATCTGGGTCTTCAGCGTTTTGCCTTCCTGCTTGACCAGTTTCACCTGACGATCCCAGCCTTCGGTGTACACCGCGCCCCAGGCGCCAAGGTCGAGACACGTCACGTATTTCGGCTGACTGTACGGCGTCGGATCAACCCCCAGAAGCTGCGCCGCGACGTTGTTGCCGGCATGCCGCCCCAGAGAAATCGCGTGCTGGCAGGTCATCAGCGCGTGGTTGCCGATGGCGTCGGAAGCGGCGTAGGCCACGTCACCGGTGGCGAAGATGTTGTCCTGACCGATGACTTTCAGGTTCGCATCAACGTGCAGGCGACCTTGAGCATCACGCTCGGCGGGGATCTGTTCGGTCAGTGAGCTGGCGCGCACGCCAGTGGTCCAGACCACGGTGTTCGCATCAATGTGCTGACCGTCCGACAGCGTCACGCCGCTTGCATCGACCGCTGCCACCGAGACACCGAGACGCCATTCAACGCCCAGTTGTTCGCTGGCCTCGATAATCGAGTGGCTGATTTCTTCACCCATCGAAGCGCCGATTTTCTGCCCGCGATCCACGATGATCACATTGATGTCGGCCTGCTCACCAAGGATTTCCCGCAGACGTCCCGGCATTTCCGTGGCCGTTTCAATCCCGGTAAAACCGCCGCCCGCCACCACTACCGTATTGCGAGCCTGGGTTTCAGGCTGATCGACCAGCGCTTTCAAATGTTTTTCCAGGCGGATCGCCGACTCGATGCGGTCAACGTCGAAAGCATGTTGCGCCACGCCCGGGGTGTTCGGCAGCGCCAGACCACTGCCGGTCGCCAGCACGAGTTTGTCGAAGTGCAGCAACTGCTTCGCGCCAGAAGCATCGGTGTAAGCGACGGTTTTTTGCTGCACGTCGATTTTCTCGGCAGCGCCCTTGATGAAGTTAACGCCGACTACTTCGAACAGTTCGCCCAGCGGCGCAGCCAGTTGATGCGCGTTCGGCTCGTAAAAGCGTGGACGCACGCGCAGCTCGGCCTGAGGCGCCAGAACGCTGACTTCAACGTTGTCACGACCATGAATCTCGGCCAGACGCGTGGCGCTCAACGCGCTCCACATACCGCCAAAACCCGCGCCGATTACCAGAATGTGCTGTTTCATTGTTGTCTCCGGGAGAGAAAGTCACTGGGTTTGAATTCGATAACGGCGACTGTATTAGTCGGATATAAAATCAACAAGTCAGATAATTCGATGTTTATGATCGAACCTGTCGATTTATAAATTGGGTAGACACCTCAAAAACCGCCAATTTATTGGGCCATGCCAGCTAAAGCGCAAACCTTTGCAGATTGCCGGCCCATCACTCACCTGCTAACATTGGCGACAAATCAAGTCGGAGATAACGATGTCTTTGTACAGTGCAGGAGTCGAGTACGGCATCCATTGCCTGGTGTTCCTGGTCGGTAATGGCGGCGACAGTCGCGAAGCGAGCGTGCGCGACCTCGCGGAACTGCAGGGCGTGCCGCTGGACTATCTGGCGAAGATCTTCACCAAACTGGCCAAAGGCAAACTGGTGGTTTCCACTGAAGGCGTGCGCGGCGGATTTCGTCTTTCACGGCCGGCGGATGAAATCACCCTGCTCGATATCGTCAACGCCATCGACGGACGCAAGAACATTTTCGAATGCCGGGACATTCGCGGACGTTGCGCATTATTCGACGGCAACCCGCCAGACTGGGCGCTGGAAGGCACCTGCTCGATTCACGGGGCGATGATGACTGCGCAAAAGCGCATGGAAGAGGCCCTCGCCCAGCAGACCATTCTCGACATCGCGAGAAAGGTCGGGCGCAAGGCGCCGGCTGAATTCGGGGTAAAACTGGAAGACTGGATGCAGGACCGCCGCGAGAAAAAAGGCAACGTCGGCTCGATCCCGCTCACCGACATCTCAGACTGACCGCAGCCATCCTTCAGGCAAAAAAAAGCAGAAACCGTGGTTTCTGCTTTTTTGTGGACGCCTTGAAAGCCTTTAGAGGCAGTCACGCACCGCTTTGCGCAACGATCCGGACTTGGCCCACGGCGGTCCTTGATAAAGCGAAACCCGGCTGCCGTCCTTGTACTTCACGACATCGAGAATCTCGTCAGCAGTGATGACGCTCGGCGCGGTGATGCGGTAACCGTTGGAAATCGACGTTTGCGTAGTCTTGGAAACGTCCTGCTGCCACAACGGCAACAAACAGGCGGCGTAGTCCTTAGGGATTTTGGTGCTGGTCTTGCTGAGATTTGGCTCACCCGGCACCAACGACGATGGCAATGAACAACCCGCCAGCATTGCCAACGCCAACCCCCCGATCCATATCCGCATGGTGTTTCCCTGATCTGAAAAAAAGCGAATGTAGCCTGTAACCGCAGACACATCCATCGTGGCTCCGTGCCTTTGGCCAATATTGGACAAACTTTTACATCCGTTCAGCCGAAGACTGACGAGATGCGTCCCGCCGCAAAAAAATCCGGCTACTATTTTGTACCGAGAATGTTCCGGAGGTGATCATGCGGCTCAATGAATACGAACACGAACTTCAGCGCGACCTGCAAAGTGTCGCATCGGACCTGAGATGGTCAGCGGTCGACCTTAAACGCATCGCCGAGCAACTGCGCAAGTCCGGCAATGAAGCGGACGCACAAGCGGTACTCAGATCCTGTGTAGTGCTGCAAAGCGACGAAGAACGCCTGCAACTGTATGCCAAAGAAGTCAAGGCGCGGGCGATCAGCCGAACGAAAGTCCATTGAATCTGCGCTGACCCGTAACAAAAAGCCCCGGATTCCCCGGGGCTTTTGCGTTACGCCGATCAACTCGATCTGTGACTTCGCTTGCCTGGCGAGCGACTCCTGTAACCAGGCAACGCAGCCGCATAGGCCAACGCCTCTTCTTTGCTGGCAAACGACGCCAGTCTGTCGCCTTGGGTGCAAACCCGCCACGGGCCATGGTTTACGCTGAGTACGTCATAGCCATTCATGTGCATTTTATTCAGCATCGGAATGCTCATGGATACCTCCTGTCTGCTGGCATTGATTCAGCTTTACGCTTTTACCTTACACCCGGCGCGCGCCTGTGTGCCGACCAGACGTCGCACCAATCAGCGCCAGCCCCTTGGCACTTTTCGCTGAATTCACCGCTCAAAAACCCAACGGAACCTTTAAATCAGGCCTCGGCTCGAATATTGCAGTTTTATTACTTATTTGTGACAGGCAGTAAACAGGTAACAGATGAAAGTACGTGCAACCGTAATTTGCGAACAGGACCGGCATGTTTTGCTGGTGCGCAAACCCAGATGTCGCTGGACATTACCGGGCGGCAAGGTCGAGCCCGGAGAAACCAAAGTGGGAGCCGCCGCGCGGGAGTTGCAGGAGGAAACAGGGCTGGACGCCGAGGACCTGCTGTACTTGATGGAACTGCAAAGTGGCGCCACACGCCATCATGTCTACGAAGCTTCGGTGCTGAACATCGACCAGGTACGTCCGCAAAACGAAATCGCCGAGTGCATCTGGCATCCACTGGATGCAGTGCAGAATCTGAATGCCAGTGATGCGACGCTACGTATCGTCCAGGCATTCAAGCGCAGGCTGTAAGGGATTATCCGGCGAATGCCCGGCGCCCGGCGCTCATTTCGGTGCGTAATTCGCCAATGAAATTGGAAATGTCACGAACAGTGACCAGATGTTCGAGGGATACGCCATTCAGTAAAAGGTCCACTCGCCCGCTGTCCGCCTCATAGACCTTGATCTGCAAATGACCCTGCGCGGTGATGGTGCAGTTGCAGTTCAACGGCGAAAAGCCGGATTCAATGATCCGGCAGATCTCGGTAATGGCAACCATAGGCGAACGCCTCGCAGGCGATAAGTCGGGGATCGACCGGTAGAGCATAGATGAGCTTTTCGCACTCCGCGCCTGACAGAATCGACGAAAATGCCAACCAGCTCACACATTTTCAGTGTGCGTCGTGGCCCCAGATCCAGTTCCACATGCCCGGCAGGTGCACCGAATCCCCGCTTTTCTGCACGGTGCGCGCCGTTGCGGCTCGCAGCAGTGCGTCGTGATCGTCATAAAACGGTTTGTCCGCCAGCCGCACGCCAGTGGCCGCCGCGCTATCGACCAGAATCTGCAAATACTCGCGAGCGTGGCGGGCGGAATAACGGTTGAGGTCGTGGAATGTCACCACGACTGGAATCACTCCGTCGACCGTCGGCAATTCACCCCGGGCGATCTGCTCTCGCACTTCCGACAACTGCCGCAACATGTTTGCCCGACGTCGCGGGCTGCCATTGAAGCCCCAGATCTTGCCGTCGTTGGCGCTCAGATCGGTGAGCAAAATGTGCATGCCATGCTGCTGATAAGCGGCGAAGGTACGTTTGTCGTAGTTCCAGAACGGTGGGCGTACCAGCGTCGGCGCCGCACCGGTAATGGCTTTGATGTCTGCCTCACCGTTGCTCAGCGATTGCTCCAGCTCTTGCGGATCAAGCGAACGGTGATTGGTGTGCCAGTGGGTTGCCGTGTGGAAACCCAAAATATGCCCTTCGTCATGCTCGCGATGCATGATTTGCCGGCCGATATCGCTGTTGCCGGCTCTCGGCGCACGGGTCTGCACAAAGAACACCGCTTTGATGTGCGGTTGCAGCGGATTATCCGCCAGGCTGTCGAGTACGGTGGCGCTCGGATTCCAGAAACTGGAAGCGCTAGGACCGTCGTCGAACGTCAGCAGAAACCGCACCGGCGCCTGCGCCTTGAGCTGCGCTTGGGTCTGTGCAGTCATTTCGATGGGCGCTGCGATGCAGCCGACCAGCCCTAAGGCGATAGCGGCCGCAGAGAAAAGCTTGAACCAGGATTTCATGTTTTGCCTTGAGCCCGACCACTGCGGTCATGTTGTCGATTGGCAAAACTCCCTCGCCTTTACTTCCTCCCTGCGGCCCGCGTGTGCGAGCCGAGGTTGGATAAGGTTACACAGGGTTTGGTTCAAATGCTGCTCAGTGCGTCAGAACCTGCTGAAAGGAGGTGTCGATAATGCCTGCGGTGGCCAGCGGTGCCGGCAGCGCTTTGACCTTGAACAGAAAATCCGCCGTGCTCTGCAAGTCCGTCGCTGCTTGCTGATCGACCGGCCCCACCGTCATGTGCGCCTGGCGCAACCAGTGCCGCGAAACTTCCTGATCGAGATTGGCTTTCTTCGCCCACAGATCGGCGTACTCATCGGTGTGGCTGTCGACCCAGGCGCGAGCCTGCTTCAGGCGTCCGAGAAAATCGGCAATTGCCTCGCGCTTAGTGTCGATTGACGGCGTAGACGCCGCAATGGCGCTGAGCCCCGGCATCAGGTTCTTCGCGGTCAGAATGGGCCGCGCTCCGGAAAACACGATTTGTTGGGAGATGTACGGTTCCCACACCGGGAAGGCATCAATGCTGCCTTGCGGTAGCGCGGCTGCCGCATCTATCGGCATCAGTTTGACGAAGTCGACGTAATCCTCCGGCAGACCGCCTTGCTCCAGCGCCCGCAAGGTCAATTGCTGACTCCACGCGCCCGGCCAGTAGGCGACTTTTTTGCCTTTTAGATCCGCGATGGTTTTGACTGGCGAATCCTTCGGCACCAGCAAGGCGATGGTGTCCGGGTTCTGTCGTGACACGCCAATCAGTTTCACCGGTGCTTGTTTGGCCGCGAGAAACAGAAACCCTGAATCGCCGAGAAAACCCAGATCCAGCGATCCGGTTTGCAGCGCTTCAGCCAGCGGCGCGGCAGCCTGAAAATGTTTCCAGTCGACGGTGTAAGGCGCGTCTTTCAGGACGCCGGAAGCCTCCACCGAAGCGCGAATGTTGTAGTAGTTCTGATCACCGACATGCAGGACCAAAGGCTCGGCGCCGTAAGAAAGCGGCGCGGCGAACAGTGCAGCGGTCAGCGCAGTGCGTAGGAAACGAGAAAGCTTCATGGCGGGTCCTGCGAGAGGGATTTGCATAGACCATAACGCTCTGAATGTCCTGATTTTAAATTCGATTAATGCATAAGCTCATCACCACCAATTTGCGTTGTCTCTCTAGCAACAGTCGCTTACCAGACTGTTCCTGCAGCAACACTAAAAAATCCGAAAACATTGGCAAATCCCAATAAATACGGGGCTTCAAAGCACATGGCACAGAGCCTGCAATATTCCATTCATGCAGGACGCAGCCAATAAAAATATTTGGAAATAACCAACAGTGCCGTTGCCGGAGCGCCGCAATGAAATCGATCTTCCATTTTTCACGCATCAAAACGCTGTTGGTTGCCAGCGCCATCGCCCTGAGCCTGCAACCCGTCGCTCACGCCGCTGAAACCGTTCCGGCCGAAGTGCACCTGGATTACGCCTACTATTCGCCCGTCAGCCTGGTGCTCAAGCACTTCGGTTTCCTCGAAAAAGCCTTGCCGCAAACCAAAGTCAGTTGGGTGTTGAGCCAGGGCAGCAACCGTTCGTTGGAGTACCTCAACAGCGGCGGCGTCGATTTCGCGTCCAGCGCCAGCCTCGCGGCTGTGCTCAGCCGCGCCAACGGCAGCCCGATCAAATCGGTTTACGTTTACAGCCGCGCCGAATGGACAGCGCTGGTGGTGCGCAAAGACTCACCGTACAAAACCATTGCCGACCTCAAGGGCAAGAAAATCGCTGCCACCAAAGGCACCGATCCCTACCTGTTCACCTTGCGCAGCCTGCAGCAGGCCGGGTTGAAAAAAGACGACGTGGAACTGGTGCATTTGCAGCATCCGGACGGCCGCACCGCGCTGGAAAAAGGTGATGTCGACGCCTGGGCCGGGCTCGATCCGCACATGGCCGCCAGTCAAGTGCAGGCCGGTTCGCGCCTGCTGTATCGCAATCCCGCCTTCAACAGTTATGGCGTGGTCAGCGTTACCGAGCAGTACGCCAAGGAGCATCCGCAGACCATCGACACCGTGATCAAAGCCTACGAGCAAGCCCGGGAATGGGCGCTGAAGAATCCCGACGAGTTCGCCGCCCTGCTCGCCCAGGAGTCAGGTTTGCCGCTGGACGTGGCCAAGCTGCAACTGTCTCGCACCGATCTGAGCAGTCCGCAATTGACTGCCAACGACGTACTCGCGTCGAAGGCTGCGGCGCCGATTCTGGTCTCGGAAGAACTGGTGCGACGTGGGGTGAATGTCGATCAGGTCATCGATCAATTGCTCGACAGCGGTGTGCAGCAAGCCGTCGCCCGCCAGTAACTGATAAGGCTCACGACCAATCCGCGCCCGACGCGGATTGGTCGTGAGCGGAGCCAAAACCATGAGCAGTCAAAGCAAAACCTTGTCAGCGCCTCTCGCTGTGCCGAGATCGCGCCGTTCTTTCATAAACCCTGCATGGCAGCGACGCTTGAAGGGCCTGGCCCTGCCATTGGCAATCGTGATCGTGCTGGAAATAATCGTACGCGTCGGGTGGTTGCCGTCCTACCAGATGCCCGCGCCGAGCGAGATCGCCGTAACCCTGACCGACCTCGCCGAGGGCACATTGTGGAAACACATCGCCGCCAGCCTGTTGCGTGTACTGCTCGGTTTCGCCATCGGCGCTGGTCTGGCGTTGGTGTTCGCCGCATGGGTCGGCTTGAGTCGTGAGGCTGAGGCTTATCTGGAACCAACCTTTGCCGCACTGCGGGCCATTCCGAGCCTGGCCTGGGTACCGCTGTTGCTGTTGTGGCTAGGGATCGATGAGACCTCGAAAATTGTCCTGATTGCGATCGGCGCGTTCTTTCCGGTGTACGTCAATGTCGTTGCGGCGATCCGCAATATTGATAGAAAACTGGTGGAGGTAGGCCGCATCTATGGCTTCAGTCGCTTGCAACTGGTGCGACGAATTCTGCTGCCCGCCGCCCTGCCCGGCCTGTTCACCGGATTGCGCAGCGGCATGAGCCTGGCGTGGATGTTTCTGGTGGCCGCCGAGCTGATCGCCGCGACCAAGGGCTTGGGCTATCTGCTCAGCGACGGTCGTGAAACCTCACGACCGGACATCGTGCTGGCAGCAATTATCGTGCTCGCGTTACTCGGCAAACTCAGCGATGGCCTGCTCGCGATTGTGGAGCGCCGCTCGCTGGCGTGGCGCGATACGTTCACCGGTCAGGGCAGTCAGGATTGAGCTAAAAGTTGCGACTAAGCTGAACCTGTCCAGATGGAGGTTCGGCCATGTGCGGAAGACTCTCGCAATATCGCGGCATCCACGATTTTGTCGCGGTGCTGAGCATTCCCGATGCGTTGATCAACCACGTCGGCGACGCGCCACTGGCTCGCTACAACGCCGCACCGACCACCCCGCTGGCGGTTTTTCATCAGCAAGAACAGCAACTCTTCGCGCAAAACTTGCGCTGGGGCTGGCGTCCGCATTGGGCCAAAGATCGCGCTGCGCCGATCAATGCGCGAGTCGAAAAGGTTGCCCATGGGGCGTTCTTTCGGGCGATCTGGCGTCATCGGCTGATTGTGCCCATCGACAACTGGTTTGAATGGGTCGATACGCCGGACAACGGACGCCAACCCTGGCTGATTCGACGAGCGGATCGCTCGGCAGTTTTCTGCGCCGCCATCGGCCAATTTCCCACAGCCGAAACACCAGAGCGCGATGACGACGGCTTCGTGATCATCACTGCCGACAGCGTCGGCGGCATGCTCGATATCCATGATCGGCGCCCGGTGGTTCTGTCCGCAGAACTGGCCCGCGAATGGCTCGACCCCGGCACGGCCGCCGAACGTGCCGAGCAAATGCTGCTGTTCGAAGGCGAAGGCAGTGAAGTGTTTGAGTGGTACAAGGTCGACAAAGCGGTGGGCAATGCACGCAATCAGGGCCCCTGTCTGATTGCCGAGACACCCTGAAAATCTGCCGGCCCCGCACGTTTAATCACAGTTGATGCGCGATATTTACAGGCATTGTTTCAATCTTGAAACATTGCTGACGGCACACTCGGCTGAGCAAACTAACCGCTTGTCTGACTCTTGAAGAGCGTTAGATACAATTCGTAATACTACGGATAGCATGCGCGCCGCATTTCCGTTTGGCATACCAGTTGACCAAAGAGTCAACAAACCAGGAATCCACTACAACTTTACAAGCCTTGCAGAGAACTAAGTTGCGCGACGATTTTGCAATCAAACAGGCCAACGGCCTGGAGTGTATTTATCTGTCCATGACAGAACGCTTTCAACTCGACTGTTTTATCGGCCACTACATCAAGACTCGAAACCTGCGCTCAATCCCCGATATTGATCGGATCTTGCGCACGACCCTTGACGGGTATCCCGGCCATGCGCCGGTGATGGTCAACGAGCTAAACGCCTGGATCGACAAGACCTTGGGCTACCGGGCTTCCCACCCCGATTTCCCGAAGCTGGAAGACCTCTGAAACAACGAAAAGCCCCGCATCAAGCGGGGCTTTTTCGTATTCAGATGATCAGCGTTTCAGATCAGGGGTTGAAAGCTCTTTGCCATCATCGTGTTTCCACGTTTGTTCTTTGCGCCTCTCACGCTCGATTTCTTCTTCAGTGGGTTCATCCACATCTTCTTCCAGTTCTTCATTCACATCTGGATGCGTCGGCTCGTTCGCCATCTCCACCTCGCCGTTATAAAGGAAACCTGATCCTTAGAGCGTAGAACAGTTTTGCGCCGGCAACTTACAGCCACCAACGCAACAGAAAGAAGAACGCCATGCTCAACAGCATGCTAACCAAGGTACTACGGGTGTAAATCACCAGCCCGATGGCCACCAGCGAACTAAGCAGATATGGATTATCCCACTGCAAATTCAGTTGTTTGTCCGGCATGAACACGATGGGGCCGCAGATCGCGGTCAACATTCCCGGTACCGCAAAGCCGAGAAACTGCCGGGCATTGCTGCTCAGGCGCACCGGCAAGCGTGGTTCGAGAAACACATAGCGGTTGAGAAAAACCAACAGCCCCATGCCGAAAATTACTGCCCAGACCATCATGTGCGCCCCCGATACAGCTTGTTGCAGATAAACCCGGCAGTCATCCCGGCCAGCCCCGACAGCACCAGCGCCGAGCCCCACTGCCAATAACTGAACAGCACCGAGCAGAACAGCGACACCGCCACGCAGACCACGGTCGGCACATTGCGCACCACGGGGGTGATCAGCGCGATAAACGTCGCGGCAATCGAGAAGTCCAGGCCCAGATGTTCGAGCCCCGGGATACTGCTGCCCAAAACGATGCCAGCGAGGGTGAACAGGTTCCACGCAACGTAGAACGTCAGCCCGACGCCCAAGGCGTACCAGCGATTGAACTGCTGCCGGTCGTGCTGGCTGGTCAGGGCAAACAGTTCATCGGTCAACAGAAAACCGAGCCCGATGCGCCAGCGACCGGGCAACGGCGAAATCACTGAGCGCATGCTCATTCCGTACAGCAGGTGCTGCGAAGTCAGCAGCACGGTGGTCAGCAGAATCGAGAAAATTCCGGCGCCACCCTTGAGCATGCCGATTGCCACCAGTTGCGCGGCACCGGCAAACACGATGCTCGACAGGCCCTGCCCTTGCAGCGGAGTGAGATTGGCTTCAATCGCCATGGAGCCGGCCAGCAGCCCCCAGGGAGCGGTCGCCAGTGATAACGGCATGATCGCCGCAGCTCCGCGCAAAAACGCACTGCGCGGCATAAGTGAGTCAGACATATCGCTCTTCAACCGTGGAAATGACCACAGACTGTGCCAGCAAACGCCTCGCGCTGGCTTGAATAATCTTGCGCAATTGCACCGGCCGGCGGCGTACCATTACGCCATTCGCAAACGCGTCAGGGAGACGACATGCTTTATCGAATTGCCGCCGACGGGCTGGTGCTGTTTCATTTGCTGTTCATTTTGTTCGTGCTGTTCGGCGGGCTGCTCGTGCTGAAATGGCCACGGATCATGTGGCTGCACCTGCCGGCAGCGGCCTGGGGCGTGGCGGTCGAGGTGTTGCACCTGACCTGTCCGCTGACGTATTGGGAAAACCTGATGCGCCACGCCGCCGGACAAACCGAGTACGCCGGTGGCTTCATCGAGCATTACATCTGGCCGATCATCTACCCCGCCGGACTGACTCCGCAGATCCAGTTGGCGCTTGGCAGCGTGGTACTCGCCGTTAACTTGCTGGTGTATGGCCGCTGCCTGCGCCTGTGGAAACTGCGGCGCAACGCTTCACATCCTTAAGTCGCGGCAGTCGCACTGACTGCCGCCGAAACGGCAGAAGCTTTAGCGCGGCGCCTGCTTCAGCGCTTCCAGCCATGCCGGGTCAAGTCGGGTTTGTTGAGTGTCCAGGCCAAGCGCCTGCATCCGCTCTTTCAGTTGCTCGACTTCCCGGTGTAACTGCGCATGATCGCTGGAGTTGCCGTCCAGTTCATGCATCTGAGTCAATCCCAGATGATAGAAACGCAAGACTTTCATCGCCGTCGGATCGTCCTTCTCCACCGCCGCAGTCACTTGATGCATCACATTGGTGACGCTCATCAGATTGCGCTTGAGCCGCCAGCTATAAACCGCAGGCGCCATCCAGCTCTGACTCCAGAAACGTCCGCGCAACAGCCCCGCCGTCAACAGCAACGCCGCAAACACGCCGCCGACATTGAAGCGCAGATTGTCACCACCGGGCTCGCCAAACAGCGCAACTGCGGCGGTCGAAAACAGCATGGCCAACACCAGGAACAGCGCCGCGATGATGATCGTGCTGCGTCGGGTCTCCCGGCGAAAGGTGACGGCGTCCATCGGCTGAATCTCGAACATTACTCGGGGCTTCCTTGGGCTATGGGAAAAAACAGGCCGGCGCATTATCGCATCGAGGGGGGATTTAGCTATGCTGGGGTCCCTTTTCATCTTTTTATCGTTCAACGGAGACATGGCGGGACCACGCAGATCGTGCCATCTTCATTCATGGATACATATTATTCGGATGCCATTTGCCTGCTGTTGGAATGACATCGTTTTAAGGATCATTGCATGACCCAACGACACGTAATCAACGCCTCCGTCAGCCCGAAAGGCAGCCTGGAAACCCTCTCTCAACGTGAAGTCCAGCAACTGAGCGAAGCCGGAACCGGCAGCACCTATACCCTCTTTCGCCAGTGCGCCCTGGCCATCCTCAATACCGGCGCGCATGTCGACAACGCAAAGACCATTCTCGAAGCCTACAAGGACTTCGAAATCCGCATTCACCAGCAGGATCGCGGTGTGCGCCTGGAGCTGCTGAACGCTCCGGCCGACGCGTTCGTCGACGGTGAAATGATCGCCAGCACCCGTGAAATGCTGTTCAGCGCCCTGCGCGATATCGTCTACACCGAAAACGAACTCGACAGCCAACGCATCGACCTCAGCACCTCCCAAGGCATCAGCGACTACGTTTTCCACCTGCTGCGCAACGCCCGCACCCTGCGCCCAGGCGTCGAGCCGAAAATCGTCGTTTGCTGGGGCGGTCACTCGATCAATACCGAAGAATACAAATACACCAAGAAAGTCGGCCACGAACTGGGCCTGCGCAGCCTCGACATCTGCACCGGTTGCGGTCCGGGTGTGATGAAGGGCCCGATGAAGGGCGCGACCATCGCCCATGCCAAACAACGCATTCACGGCGGCCGCTACCTCGGCCTGACCGAGCCGGGCATCATCGCCGCCGAAGCGCCGAACCCGATCGTCAATGAACTGGTGATCCTGCCGGACATCGAAAAACGCCTCGAAGCCTTCGTCCGCGTCGGCCACGGCATCATCATTTTCCCGGGCGGCGCCGGCACCGCCGAAGAGTTCCTTTACCTGCTGGGCATCCTGATGCACCCGGACAACGAGGGCTTGCCGTTTCCGGTGATTCTGACCGGGCCGAAGCATGCCGCGCCGTATCTGGAACAACTCGATGCCTTCGTTATCGCCACCCTCGGCGAAGCGGCGAAAAAGCACTACGAGATCATCATCGACGACCCGGCCGAAGTGGCGCGACAAATGACTCAGGGCCTCAAAGCCGTGAAGCAGTTCCGCCGCGAGCGCGCCGATGCGTTCCACTTCAACTGGCTGCTGAAAATCGACGAAGGCTTCCAGCGCCCGTTCGATCCAACCCACGAAAACATGGCCAACCTCAAACTGCACCGCGACCAGCCACCGCACGAACTGGCGGCCAATCTGCGCCGGGCGTTCTCCGGCATCGTCGCCGGCAACGTCAAGGACAAGGGCATCCGCTTGATCGAAGAACACGGCCCGTACCAGATCCGTGGTGACGCGGCGATCATGCAGCCACTGGATCTGCTGCTCAAAGCGTTCGTCGCCCAACACCGGATGAAACTGCCGGGCGGCGCGGCGTATGTGCCGTGCTATCAAGTGGTGGCGTAACCTTTTCAAGCGCTACACAACCGATGTGGGAGCAAGGTTGCTCCCACATTGTTCTCTACTGCCAATCAGTCCTGCTTCCTGACACAAAAGCCCCACAGATTCCCCACGACAGCCACCACTGGCCCGTACTAAGCTGCGCGTTTGTTTTCGTCAGGGATGATTCATGAAACGGATTGGCGCGTGTCTGCTGTCATGCCTGGCCCTGGCGGCCAACGCGGCGGATCTGCAACTGCTCACCGACAACCATCCGCCGCTGCATTTTCAACAAGGCGATCAACTGGTGGGTTACGGGGTGGACGTGGTGCGGGCGCTGGCTGAACAGACCGGCGACCACATCAATCTGCAACAAGTGCCGCTGCTGCGCGCCCTGCGCATGGCGGTCGATACACCGGACACAGGTGTCTTCACCGTGTTGCGCACCGAAGAACGCGATGACCGCTACCAATGGGTCGGGCCGCTGATCGAAGTTGAAACCGCGCTTTACGCACAAGAGAATCGCCATCCCCGGGTGCAGAGTCTGCAAGAGGCGGATCATCTGGGCAGGATTACCGCGCCGCGCAAATGGCTGGTCTACAGCTACCTGCAGCAACAAGGCCTGAGCAATCTATACGGCGTGGAAACTCCGGAGCAAATGATGCGGCTGTTCAGCCTCGGCCGTACCGATTTCGTGGTGTCCGATACCCTGTCCAGCGCATCGCTGGCACGCGCGCAGGGCATGGAGCCTGGTCGCTTGCAGTATCAGATTCCGCTAATGAAACAGAACACCTATATCGCCTTTTCGTTGCAGACCGATCCGAAGCAGGTTGCGCGCTGGCAGCAGGCGCTCAATACATTGCGGGCGAATGGGCGGTTGGAGCAGATGCGCCAGCGGTGGCTGGTGAATGCCCTTCCGCGTTGATCAATGATCTTCGCTGACAGAACCGGCCTCTTCGCTGGCAAGCCAGCTCCCACAGGTTTGCGGGTTGAATTCAGAGTTCATATACACCATAGCCCCCTGTGGGAGCTGGCTTGCCAGCGATGAGGCCAGAGAGATCAACTCAATGTTCACCTCAGCAACCGCAACGCCAGCGCTTTCGCCTGCAACGCCACATCAGTCACCGCCGTGCTCTCCCACCACATCCCACGCAACGGCGGCCCCATGGCAAACAACCGCTCAGCAACCCGCCCCTCGGCACCCAGCACCGCGCCATCCACCGCTGCCGCAATCCCAAGCGCTAAAGGTCCCGGCTGCACCAATCCGCGAGCCAGCAACTGCTGCGGCAACGGCCGCGCCACTCGACGCCAGTCGTATTCGATGCCGCTGGAGTTGATCAGCGCCGCTGCGCGCACCACGCAGGTTTCAGTCTCGCCGCGACGACGGATGCGGATACTCACCGCGCCCTCCCTGTCCGGCTCAAGCCCTTTGAACGACGCCGCATGAATCTGCAATCGCCCTTCATGGTGCAAACGCGCAACCAGTGCCGCACTTAGTGGAGGCGAACGATGGTGATGACTTTCCCACCACGGCCGCACATGCCGTACGAATTGTCGACGCTGCACGTCGGTCGCCTGACTCCATAACCGACCAATATGCGCCCGGACCGTGTCGAGCGGTGCTTGCCAATCGATGTCCTGCGCGATGGCCTCACAGCATTGGCGGCGCAACTCCCGCAACAACTGTCGCGGCGTACCTATGCTGTGATCCTCAGCGAGAAAATCCACCCAGGCCGGCGGTTGCCGACGCACATGCGGCAGCAATCCATGGCGGGAAAAAATCTCGATAGGCCCTCGGTGCCCGGCCTGCTCCAGCGACACCACGGCATCGACCATGGTCAGGCCCGAGCCGATGATCAGCACCGTTGATTGCGGATCGAGTTGACGCATGGCGGCGACATCCCACGGATCGAGCGCGGCGGCATTGAGTCCGCTGGACTCTTTCTGCGGAGTGCGCGCAGCGGGGAACATTCCGGTGGCAATGACGGCATGCGCGCCTTGCAAACGCTGGCCGTCGCTCAGAGTGAGTTGCACCGAATCAGCGGCGACTTGAAGGTCAACGACCTCGGCACGCAGGTGTTCAACCGTCGAGCCGTACTGCGCGCCCACGGCTCGCGCTTCGGCCAGCCGTTGCTGCACGTAGACACCAAACAGACCGCGCGGTGGGAATAACTCGCTGACCGGCACGTTCTGCTCAGCAGATTCCGGCCAGCGTCCGCCAGCAATATGTTCGGTCAGCCATTGCGTCAGATCGTCGACGTTGTCCGGATCGACGCTCATCCGCGCCGCATTTCCGTTCAGCGTATGACCCAGTTCGACAGCGCTATAAGCCTCGCCACGCCCCAGTTCCGCACGCGGTTCGATGATCAGGATCTGCCGCTGGCCGGGCTGACGCAGCAGTTGCACCGCGAGCATCGTGCCGCTGAGGCCGCCGCCGATAATCAGGATATCTGCGCTGCGCTTGTCGCTGGAGCTTTGATTCATTCAGATCACCACGTTACGGACGAATCGCGTCGCCACTTGCCCATCATTGCGATAGCCGTGCGGCTGGTTGCTGGCGAACATGAAAAACTCACCCGCCGAAATCGTGTTGGTCACATCGCCCACCGTCAACGTCAGGCAGCCTTCAAACACGTAGATTTGTTCGCTCCAGCCATCGGCATCCGGTTGTGAGGGATAGATCTCTCCCGGTTGCAGGCACCACTCCCACTGCTCCACCTCTCGCGTCGCGGTAGCTTTGGACAGCAACACTGCTTTGCTGCCGGAGATTACGCCGGCCCACGCCACTTCGTTGATGCGGCTGGTGTCGCGGGCGTCCGGCGCCTGAATCAAATCACTGAAAGCAACGTCGAGCGCTTCGGCGACGCGGTCGAGGGTGGTCAGGCTGACATTTTTCTCGCCCGCCTCGATCGCCACCAGCATCCGCCGACTGACCCCGGATTTTTCCGCCAGCGCTGCCTGGCTCATATCGGCGGCATGCCGCAGGCGTCGGACGTTCTGGCTGACGTGTTGCAGGACGGACGCCCGTTGGGTGGAATCTTTGTGCACTATATTGCTCACTCGGTGAGGTTGGGCAGTATACTGCGCAACGTTGGGCGCATTGTGCGGCCTCTCTTTTATAGTGCGCAAGGTCATGACGTCGGTGAACAGCCCCCAAACCCCGCTCCGCTTCTCCCGTTTCAGCAAGGCCGAGTGCGTGCTGGTGCTGATTACCATGGTCTGGGGCGGCACCTTCCTGCTGGTGCAACATGCGATGACCGTCAGCGGCCCGATGTTCTTCGTCGGCCTGCGCTTTGCCGCAGCAGCGAGCATCGTCGCGCTGTTCTCCTGGCGCCACCTGCGTGACCTGACCCTGTTCGAACTCAAGGCTGGTGCGTTCATTGGTGTGGCGATCATGCTCGGCTATGGCTTGCAGACGGTTGGTTTGCAGACCATTCCGAGCAGCCAGTCGGCGTTTATCACCGCGCTGTACGTGCCGTTCGTGCCACTGCTGCAATGGATGGTGCTCGGCCGTCGTCCGGGGTTGATGCCAAGCATCGGCATCATGCTGGCGTTTACCGGGCTGATGCTGCTGTCGGGCCCTGCTGGTGCATCGCTGAATTTCAGTCCCGGTGAAATCGCCACGTTGATCAGCGCCATCGCGATTGCTGCCGAGATCATCCTGATCAGCACCTACGCAGGTCTGGTCGATGTGCGACGGGTGACGGTGGTGCAACTGGCGGTGACTTCGGTGCTGGCGTTTCTGATGGTGGTGCCGACCGGTGAGGCGATTCCGGACTTTTCCTGGTTGTTGCTGGCTTCCGCATTGGGCCTGGGCGCAGCGAGTGCGGCGATTCAAGTGGCGATGAACTGGGCGCAGAAAAGTGTTTCACCAACTCGCGCCACGTTGATTTATGCCGGGGAGCCGGTGTGGGCCGGGATTGTCGGGCGAATCGCCGGGGAGCGGCTGCCGGCGATTGCCCTGCTCGGCGCCGGGTTGATTGTGGCGGCGGTGATTGTCAGTGAGTTGAAGACCAAGGGTAAGGCTGAAGAAGCCGCTGCCGAACTGGATCAGGAAGTTAAGGGTTAACACCAACTTTCAATAGTGTTCTTGCGTAAGCCTTCGCGGGCAAGCCCGCTCCCACAGTATTCGAGGTGCACCCGTATTTTGTGTACTACAAAGAAACCTGTGGGAGCGGGCTTGCCCGCGAAGAGGCCGGTACAGGCAATATCCCTTCCCCCGAAATAATGCCAAACAGAAAATTTGAGACTACTTTGTAGGATTCTGAGACATCCTGGCGTTTGGTGATCGGGGAGCTGGCACGTATGATGCTTCACAAACTTCCGCAGATTAGAAGCCTATGTCCCTGATAGTTCTACTGCTTCTGCCTTTTATCGGCAGCTGTCTGGCAGCCGTGCTGCCACACAACGCGCGTAATACCGAGTCCCTGCTGGCGGGTCTGGTCGCTCTGATCGGTACCGTCCAGGTTGCGTTGTTGTACCCGCAAATCGCCCACGGCGGCGTAATTCGTGAAGAGTTCATGTGGCTGCCCAGCCTGGGCCTGAATTTTGTCCTGCGCATGGACGGCTTTGCCTGGTTGTTCTCGATGCTCGTCCTTGGCATCGGCACCCTCGTCGCTCTATATGCCCGCTATTACATGTCGCCGGACGACCCGGTGCCGCGCTTCTTCGCGTTTTTCCTGGCGTTCATGGGCGCCATGCTCGGTCTGGTGATCTCCGGCAACCTGATCCAGATCGTGTTCTTCTGGGAGCTGACCAGCCTCTTCTCGTTCCTGTTGATCGGCTATTGGCACCACCGCGCCGACGCACGTCGCGGCGCCTACATGGCGCTGATGGTCACTGGCGCGGGCGGACTATGCCTGCTGGCGGGGGTAATGATTCTCGGCCATGTCGTCGGCAGCTATGACCTGGACAAGGTCCTGGCCGCCGGCGATCTGATTCGCGCACATGCCCTCTACCCTATTCTGCTTCCCCTCATTCTCATCGGCGCACTCAGCAAAAGCGCCCAGTTCCCCTTCCATTTCTGGCTGCCGCACGCGATGGCGGCGCCAACACCGGTTTCGGCCTATCTGCACTCGGCGACCATGGTCAAGGCCGGGGTGTTCCTGCTCGCACGCCTCTGGCCGTCGCTGTCCGGCAGTGAAGAATGGTTCTACATCGTCAGCGGCGCTGGTGCCTGTACGCTGTTGCTCGGCGCGTATTGCGCGATGTTCCAGAACGATCTCAAGGGTCTGCTGGCCTACTCGACCATCAGCCATCTGGGCCTGATCACGCTGTTGCTGGGCCTTAACAGTCCGTTGGCGGCAGTCGCGGCGGTGTTTCACATCC
Source organism: Pseudomonas sp. McL0111 (assembly GCF_052567255.1). Classification (NCBI taxonomy): domain Bacteria; kingdom Pseudomonadati; phylum Pseudomonadota; class Gammaproteobacteria; order Pseudomonadales; family Pseudomonadaceae; genus Pseudomonas; species Pseudomonas sp. McL0111. Next base: position 5,310,119 of record NZ_CP199585.1, read on the forward strand.
TCAATCACGCGACCTTCAAAGCCTCGCTGTTCATGGCGGCGGGCATCATCGACCACGAAAGCGGCACCCGCGACATCCGCAAACTCAGCGGTCTGATCAAACTGATTCCGTTCACCGCGACGCTGGCGATGGTTGCCAGTGCTTCGATGGCCGGGGTGCCGTTACTCAACGGCTTCCTGTCGAAAGAAATGTTCTTCGCCGAGACCGTATTCATCAACGCCACCGCGTGGGTCGAAGCGGCACTGCCGATTGTCGCGACCATCGCCGGTACCTTCAGCGTCGCGTATTCGCTGCGGTTCACCGTCGATGTGTTCTTCGGCCCGTCTGCTACCGATCTGCCGCACACCCCGCACGAACCGCCGCGCTGGATGCGTGCGCCGGTCGAGTTGCTGGTGTTCACTTGCCTGCTGGTGGGGATTTTCCCGGCGCAAGTGGTCGGCCCGATACTGGCTGCGGCGGCAATGCCGGTGGTCGGCGGCGAGTTGCCGGAGTACAGCCTGGCGATCTGGCACGGTCTGAATGCGCCGATGATCATGAGCCTGATCGCCATGTCCGGCGGCATCGTCCTTTATCTGCTGCTGCGTAACCAGTTCAAGCATGGCCGTTTCAAGTATCCGCCGCTGGTGGGACGCTTCAACGGCAAGCGTCTGTTCGAGCGCAGTCTGGTGGTGATGATGCGTCTGGCCCGCCGCGTAGAGCGACGGATCGGCACCAAGCGCCTGCAAGCGCAACTGTTCCTGATGGTATTGGCGGCGGTGCTCGCCGGTTTGATCCCGATGTTGCACAGCAGTCTGAGCTGGGGCGACCGGCCGAAGATCCCCGGCTCCATCGTGTTCGTGACTCTGTGGCTGCTGGCGATCGCCTGCGCCCTCGGCGCCGCGTGGCAGGCCAAGTATCACCGTCTCGCGGCCCTGACCATGGTCAGCGTTTGCGGCCTGATGACCTGCGTGACCTTCGTCTGGTTCTCGGCGCCGGATCTGGCGCTGACGCAACTGGCGGTCGAAGTCGTGACCACGGTGCTGATCCTGCTCGGCCTGCGCTGGTTGCCGCGTCGAATCGAAGAGGTTTCACCGTTGCCGAGCAGCTTGCGCAAGGCACGAGTCCGGCGTCTGCGCGACCTGCTGCTGTCGATTGCAGTCGGTGGCGGCATGGCGTTGCTGTCCTACGCCATGCTCACTCGGCAAACACCGAACGACATTTCTTCGTTCTACCTCAGCCGGGCCATGCCCGAAGGCGGCGGCAGCAACGTGGTCAATGTGATGCTGGTGGACTTCCGTGGTTTCGACACGCTGGGTGAAATCACCGTGCTGGTCGCCGTGGCGCTGACCGTGTTTGCCCTGCTACGGCGTTTCCGCCCACCGAAAGAAAGCCTGCAACTACCGGCCCAACAGCGTCTGCTGGCACCGGACGTGGTCACCGATCTGGTCAACCCGCGTTCGGCAACGGATACCGCGCTGGGCTTCATGATGGTACCGGCGGTGCTGGTGCGACTGCTGCTGCCGATTGCGCTGGTGGTGTCGTTCTACCTGTTCATGCGCGGGCACAACCAGCCGGGTGGCGGTTTCGTCGCCGGTCTGGTGATGTCGGTGGCGTTCATCCTGCAATACATGGTCGCTGGCACTCAGTGGGTCGAAGCACAAATGAGCCTGCGGCCGCTGCGCTGGATGGGCACCGGACTGCTGTTCGCCACCGTCACCGGGCTCGGGGCAATGGCGGCGGGTTATCCGTTCCTCACCACCCACACCTGGCATTTCTCGTTGCCAGTGCTGGGTGACATCCATATCGCCAGCGCGCTGTTTTTCGACATTGGCGTGTACGCCGTCGTGGTCGGCTCGACACTGTTGATCCTCACCGCCCTCGCCCACCAATCGGTGCGAGGTCACAAGACTGCATCCCTGCCCAAATCCGTCGCCAGCAAAGGAGCCGTCTGATGGAAGAAGTCATCGCAATCGCCATCGGCGCGCTCGCCGCGTCCGGCGTGTGGCTGATCCTGCGGCCACGGACATTTCAGGTGGTCATGGGCCTGTGCCTGCTGTCCTACGGCGTCAACCTGTTCATCTTCAGCATGGGCAGCCTGTTCATCGGCAAGGAGCCGGTGATCAAGGACGGCGTCACCCAGGATCTGCTGCATTACACCGATCCACTGCCGCAAGCGCTGGTGCTGACCGCTATCGTTATCAGCTTCGCCATGACCGCGCTGTTTCTGGTGGTGTTGCTCGCCTCCCGGGGCCTGACCGGCACCGACCACGTTGACGGCCGGGAGCCTAAAGAATGATGGCGATGACTCACCTGATCGCCGCACCGATTCTGCTGCCGCTGCTGACCGCCGCCATCATGTTGATGCTCGGCGAGAAGCACCGGCCGCTGAAGGCCAGGATCAACCTGTTCTCCAGTCTGGTTGGCCTGTTCATTTCCGTGATGCTGCTGCAGTGGACCAATACCACCGGCGTGCCCGGTTCCATCGGCGTGTACCTGCCGGGCAACTGGCAGGCGCCGTTCGGCATCGTGCTGGTGGTGGATCGCCTGTCGGCGTTGATGCTGGTGCTGACCGGAATCATCGGCGTCAGCGCGTTACTGTTTGCGATGGCGCGCTGGGATGGCGCCGGTTCGAGCTTCCACGCGCTGTTCCAGATTCAGTTGATGGGCCTGTACGGCGCGTTCCTGACGGCGGATTTGTTCAACCTGTTCGTGTTCTTCGAAGTGCTGCTCGCCGCCTCCTATGGCCTGTTGCTGCATGGTTCGGGTCGGGCGCGGGTATCGTCGGGGCTGCATTACATCTCGATCAACTTGCTGGCATCGTCGTTGTTTTTGATCGGCGCGGCGCTGATCTATGGCGTTACCGGCACCTTGAACATGGCCGATCTGGCGCTGAAGATTCCGCTGGTGCCGGAAGCCGACCGTGGCTTGCTGCACGCCGGCGCGGGGATTCTCGCGGTGGCGTTCCTGGCCAAGGCCGGCATGTGGCCGCTGAACTTCTGGCTGGTGCCAGCCTATTCCTCGGCAAGTGCGCCGGTGGCGGCAATGTTCGCGATCATGACCAAGGTCGGCGTGTACACCTTGCTGCGCCTGTGGACGCTGCTGTTTTCCGGACAGGCCGGAGCCTCGGCGTATTTCGGTGGCGAATGGCTGATCTACGGCGGCATGGCGACCATGGCTTGCGCTGCGCTGGCGATTGTCGCCGCGCAGCGTCTGGAGCGCATGGCCGCCCTGAGCATTCTGGTGTCTGCGGGTATTCTGCTGTCGGCGGTCGGTTTCGCTCAGCCGAACCTGATTGGCGCGGCGCTGTTCTATCTGGTCAGCTCGACGTTGGCGCTGAGCGCGCTGTTCCTGCTGTCGGAGTTGATCGAGCGTTCGCGCTCGGCCAACGAGATTCCGCTGGAGGATGAAAGCGAACTGCTACCGCGCCCGCAGGAATCGCTGCAACCGCCCAAAGGCATCAACCTCGACGACGAACAGAAAGCCGTGGTCGGTCAGGTGATTCCATGGACGATGGCGTTCCTCGGCCTGAGCTTCATCGCCTGCGCCCTGCTGATCATCGGCATGCCGCCGCTGTCCGGGTTCATCGGCAAGCTCAACCTGATCAGTGCATTGCTCAATCCACTGGGCATGGGCTCGGGCGAGCCAGTATCGAACGCTGCCTGGGCGTTGCTGGCGCTGCTGATCCTGTCGGGGCTGGCCTCGTTGATGGCTTTCGCACGCATGGGCATCCAGCGCTTCTGGACGCCCGAGGAGCGCCCGTCGCCGCTGCTACGTAAACTCGAATGCGCGCCGATCTTCCTGCTGCTCGGGCTCAGCATCGCGCTGACCTTCAAGGCCGAACCGCTGATGCGTTACACCCAGGCGGCAGCTGATGCACTGAACAATCCGCAGCAATACGTAATGGCGGTGCTCGGCACCCGCTCGGTGCCAAGTCCGGAAAGCAAAGCGGCCATGCTGGAGGTGCAACCATGAAGCGATTGTTTCCTGCTCCGTGGTTGGCGTTGGCGCTGTGGATTCTGTGGCTGGTGCTGAACCTGTCGATCAGCCCGGGCAACCTGTTGCTCGGCGCGATATTGGGTTTCTGCGCCCCACTGATGATGCGCAAGCTGCGTCCGAAACAAGTACGCGTGCGCCGGCCGTTGACGATCCTGCGGCTGTTCTTCCTCGTTGGTCGCGACGTGATCGCCTCCAACCTGATCGTGGCCTGGGGCGTGCTCAACGCCGGTCGTCGCCCACCGCGCTCGCGTTTTGTCAAAGTGCCGCTGGACCTGCGCGAAGCCCACGGCCTCGCGGCGTTATCGATGATCTGCACGGTGGTGCCCGGCACGGTGTGGTCGGAACTGGCGCTGGATCGCAGCATTTTATTACTGCACGTTTGGGATCTGGAAGACGAGGCGCAATTCATCGAGCACTTCAAGACGACTTATGAGCGACCGTTGATGGAGATTTTCGAATGAGCCCATTACTGTCGAACGCGATCCTGCTGACGCTGTTCCTGTTTTCGATGGCCATGGTGCTCACCCTGATCCGCCTGTTCAAAGGGCCGTCGGCGCAGGATCGGGTACTGGCGCTGGACTATCTGTACATCGTCGCGATGCTGATGATGCTGACGCTGGGCATTCGTTATTCCAGTGACACTTACTTCGAGGCGGCGCTGTTGATCGCGCTGTTCGGCTTCGTCGGCTCGTTTGCCCTGGCGAAATTCCTGCTGCGTGGCGAGGTGATCGAATGAACGAACAACTGTCTCTGTGGGTGGAAATCCCGGTGGCGATTCTTCTGGTCCTCAGCGGCGTGTTTGCGCTGATCGGCGCAATCGGCATGTTGCGAATGAAGGATTACTTTCAGCGCATGCACCCACCAGCATTGGCCTCGACCATCGGCGCGTGGTGCGTGGCGTTGGCGTCGATCATCTGCTTTTCGGCGCTCAAGTCCGGGCCGGTGCTGCATGCGTGGCTGATTCCGATTCTGCTGGCGATCACGGTTCCGGTGACCACCCTGCTGCTGGCGCGGGCGGCGTTGTTCCGTAAGCGTATGGCTGGGGATGATGTGCCGGCTGAGGTGAGTAGTCGTCGTACTGAAAGCGGTAGCTGATCCGCAATTTTCGGTGTCTGAGCGGGCCTCTTCGCGGGCAAGCCCGCTCCCACAGGGTTTTCGGTGAAGCTGGCTTTTGTGCACACCATCAATCACTGTGGGAGCGGGCTTGCCCGCGAAGAGGCCGGTCTGATCAACAGATAATCCAGATCAGCCTCAAACCCACGCCACTGCCAATAACCCCGCCCCCAGCACTACACACAACGGCGAATACGCCCAGGTATCAAGCCGCGCAAACCGCGAGCCTTTGATCTCCTTGAAAAACCCCACCAGATTCGAATCGCCAATCGCCCGCGCAAACATCAACAACGCAATCGCACTGATCAGCCATTGCAGCGACCAGTGATGCACCGCCGGCAGCCACCATCCCACCCGCAGACACACCAGAACCGCAATCACCAACAAAGCAGCCGCCACCAGAAACGTAATCCAGCCCCGTGGCTTGAACGCCGGTCGCAGCTTCAAACCTGAGCCATCCACCGGGATTTGCGGCACAACCGCTGCCGCCGCCCACTGCCCACCCAACGCCCAATACACATGTACCAGACTGATTGCCGCAAATATCGTCACCAGCCATTGAGCCAACGCAAAGGTCATGGTCGAGAATCCTTGAAAGGGATCTGAACAAAACATCCTAGTCGGCATTTTTTGAAGTGCACGACCGATCGGCGGTGGGTTAAAGTGCCGCCCCATGAAATTCAACCGTTCCGATCGCTCACTGCTGGCCTGGATGCTCTATTGCTGCGTCCTGTTCAACGTGTTCGCCTGCAGCATCGGTCACGGACAAATGGTCGGGATGCAGCTCAACGGCATCGGCGGTCAGTTCTGCGCGGTAGACCCTGCAACCCAGGCGCCGCAAACCACCAATCCATCCGAAGAAAAACTGCCGACCCTGGCCAAGGCCTTCGGCTGTCCGCTGTGCTCCACTGGCGGCATGGGCCCGGCGTTCAACTCTAGCCTGACGCTGGCGATCCTGCCGGAACAACACAGCCCGCCGCTGGCACCCATCATCAGCGCCGACCTCCCTGCCCGCTTCACCTGGCCGTCAGCCAACCCCCGCGCCCCACCGCTCGCCTGAGTGTCTTTGCCTTTTTCTGTTCAGCCCACTGCGCCAACGCGCCGCGTTTGTCTGTGCGCTGATTCCTAGACGAGCATTCAGGATTCATTGATGAAAAATCTTACTTTGCTGGCGAGCCTGTGCGGCTGCCTGTCCGTTAACGCCTGGGCACAATCGACTGTCGATCTGGCCCCGATCACCATTGATGGCGAAGCCGGCAACGAGCCGGGACTAAGCCTCGACCAATCGAGCGGCATGGCCTCACGCCTTGGCCTGAGCGTACGCGACACACCGGCCTCTGTGGCCATCGCCAATCGCAACGACATCGAACGTCACGGCGCGCAGAACTTCCAGGACGCCGCCAATACCCTGCCCGGCGTTAACTCCAGCGCACCACCGGGATTCGGCGGCTTTGTCTCCTATCGTGGATTCACCAGCAGTCAGATCACCCAGATGTTCAACGGCATCAACGTCTCCGGCGGCCTCGCCCGTCCGGTGGATTCGTGGATCTATGATCGGGTGGAACTGGTCGGCGGCCCGTCGTCATTGATCAACGGCGCCGGCTCGGTGGGCGGCTCGCTGAACTATGTGACCAAACTGGCGACCCGCGACGAACAAGCGCTGGAAGGCCGAGTCAGCTACGGCACTTACGACACCACGGAAACCGCGTTCGGCCTCAACCACGCGCTCACCGAGCCCGGCGCCGACGTGCAGCACTACGCGCGGCTGGACGTCAGTCACAACACCAGCAACGGCTACATTGATCGTCAGGAACGCGATGCGTGGAGCGTGGCGTTCTCGCTGCTCAGCGATCTGACGCCGAACCTGTCGCACACCCTGGCGCTGGAATATCAGGACGAGCACGAAGACAGCCCGTACTGGGGCACGCCGGTGCTCAACCCCAAGGCCGGCGAGTTGAAGATCGACAAGCACAATCGTTTCAACAACTACAACGTCGAGGACGGACGCTACGAGCAGCGCACGATCTGGGTACGCTCGATCATCGACTACCGGATCAACGACAGCACCACCCTGCGCAACACGCTGTATCACCTCGACAGTCAGCGCGATTACCGCAACCTGGAAACCTATCAATACAACGCCGACAACAGCGCAGTGAACCGCTCCACGGCCTATCAGGTGCGCCATCAGGGTGAGCAGAACGGCAACCAGTTCGAACTGCGTCACGACAATACGCTGTTCGGTCTGGCCACCACCTGGTCGGGCGGCTTCGAGTACAAGGTCAACCAGACCACCAACTCGCCGCTCAACGTCAAAGGTACGAACACTGTCGATCCGAACAACTATCGCCCGGGGCATTTCTACGACATCCCCGGCACTAAACCGGGCTTCGTCAGCGACAAGACCAACGAAGTCACCACCAAAGCGCTGTTCGCCGAAAACCGTCTGGCCCTGACCGACAAACTCGCCCTGCTCACCGGCCTGCGCTACGACGATATCGACCTCGACGTGACCAACCATCGCACGGTGACCGCCAGCAATCCTCGCCATCTCAAACGCAGTTGGGAACCGCTGACCGGCCGGGTTGGCCTGACCTATCAGTTCATTCCTTCAGCCAACGTCTATGTGCAATACAGCACCGCCGCCGAACAGCCGAACGGCACGCAGGACTTCGATGTTTCGACCGGCAAACAATGGGAAATCGGTAGCAAGTTCGACTACCTGAACGGCCGAGGTTCGGCGACGGTTGCGGCGTACACCATCGAGCGCAAGGACTTCGCGGTCACCGATCCACTGGACCCGACCAGCAGCATCCCGGTGGGACAGCAAACGTCGAAAGGCATCGAGATTGCCAGCTCGTTGCGGATCACCGACAAGTTGCTGGCCGAAGGTAACTTCGCTTGGGTCGATGCGCAGTACGACGAGTTCAACGAGAAGAATGCCGCTGGCGTGGTTGTATCGCGCAAGGGCAACACGCCGACCAACGTCCCGGACCGCGTCGGCAACCTGTGGCTGACCTATGACTTTTCTTCGCAATGGCAAGGTGGCGTCGATGCCCGCTACGTGGCCTCGGTGTTTGCCGACAATGCCAACACCATGACGGTGCCGTCCTACACGCTGTTCGGCAGTTTCCTCAGCTACAAGGTCGACTCGCACACCACCGTCACCGGTCGCGTGCGTAACCTGACCAACGAGGTGTATGCCGAGTTTGCGCATGTGTCACCGGCGTACTACCTCGGTACGCCGCGCACCTTCGAATTGGCAGTACAAACCCGGTTCTAAAAGCATCGCGAGCAGGCTCACTCCCACATTGGAATGCGTTCCCCTGTGGGAGCGAGCTTGCTCGCGAATAGGCCAGCCGAAACACCGTCTATTTCAGATCAGCCAAAACCTTGTCCGCCACATCCTTGGACAACCACGCCTGCCACACATCCGGATGCGCCTTCATGAAGGCTTGCGCCGCATCCCGAGGCGCGGTGTGCTTCTCGCTCATTTCGGCTAATGCCTTGTTCAGCGCATCAATCGGAAAATCCACTTTACTGAAAAACGCCACGATTTCCGGATGCTCTTTCTGGAACGGCGTAGACACGCCAATCGACAGTTTCGACGCCAGCGAACGGGTTGGTTTCGGATTGGGATTGTCAGCGTCGGTCAGGGTCTTCCACGCTTCGGCATCGAACGGCGGCTCTTGCAGCTGAACCAGTTTGAACTTGCCGAGCAACGGCGTCGGCGACCAGTAGTAGAACAGCACCGGCTTGCCGCGACGGATCGATGAAGTGATTTCGGCATCCAGCGCCGCCCCTGAACCACTACGGAAGTTGGTGTAGTCATCCTGCAAGCCGTAAGCCGTCAGTTTCTGCTTGTTGACCACTTCTGAAGTCCAGCCAATCGGACTGTTGAGGAAGCGCCCCTTGCTCGGACTTTCCGGGTCCTTGAACACGTCCTTGTATTTCGCCAGATCAGTGACACTGCGCAGGTCGGGCGCCAGCGGTTTGATGCCCTTGGCTGGATCGCCCTTGATCACGTATTCCGGCACCCACCAGCCCTCGGTGGCGCCCTTGACCGTGTCGCCTAGGCTGACGACCTTGCCTTCGGCTTCTGCCTTGACCCACACCGGACTACGACCGGCCCACTCCTCGCCAATGACCTGAATGTCATTGTTGGCCAGTGCGGTCTCCAAAGTGATGGTAGTCCCGGGCAATGTGTCGGTCGGCAGGCCATAGCCCTTCTCGACGATGATCCGCAAAACCTCGCTGATCAGGCTGCCGCTTTCCCAGTTCAGGTCGGCAAAATGGATCGGCGCTGGCGCAGCGTTGACCGCCGACGCCGACGTCAACAAGCCGAATGTGGCAAGACTGGCGGCAACAAGCCGTTGAAATCCGTTCATGCATTGCACCTCGTGCGGTTCACAGCAATGGCAGGATGGCCTACAGAAGACCGGCAAGCCTCTGAATACTTAAGTCATCTGACTGTAGTAGAGGTTCCTGCTTTTTAAGCGTGATACGAGGTGCGGGGACTACTTTTCAGAAATTTCCTGCAAGCGTTGCAGCTCTCGTCTGACCATCCCGGCGTATTCCGCAGGGCGCAACGAGTAGATCTCGGACGCAACCCACCCCAGCCAGGCGCCCTGCATCTGCGCCTTGGCGGCGAACAGACGCTGTGCTTCCTCAAGAGCCTGGTCGAGGTTCTGCGAGTGGAAATCGGCGCGACTCACGCCGCTCACTCGCTGGCTTTGAAAGTGATCAACTCGCCCTTGCGCCATTTCGCGGCTTTACCGGTAACAGCCTTGAGGGTCTTGGTCAGGCCTTCCTGCAATTGTTGGTGCGCGGCAAATACCGTCACCACGCTGTGGCCTTCCTTGAACAGAATGGCTTCGCCGTCCGCCGTGGTGACAAAGGCGTAATCGCCCAGACCGTAAACGGTCAATTTGATCTCGCGGAAACGAATATCCATTTTTCCGCCTTCGCGACTCGGCAGGACCGAGGCGCTGAAGTGATCGCCGACCTTGAGTTTGAGCCCGGGTTTGTCATCGACCACCAAAGCACTTTCGGTGTCGATTTCGGCAACATAAATGCCTTCGGCATTCTGCTCGGTGATGTAAACGAAACGCGATTGAAACAGCTTGACCAGCTTTGCGCGCAAATCACCCAGCACGAACAAAGCATGCATATCGAGATTACTGACTGCCAAAGAACCATCCCCACATCTGAAAAAAGCCGTACACGGAAAACGCGCACGGCATAAAAAACGGCCAGGCCGATGGTGTTGCCGAATGACTCAAGTAAAAGCCTGAATTGAGCAGAGCGCTCAATCGTCGCGAGGTTCGTAAGACTACTGGAAAGTCACTCGCGAAACTTGCCTCAATGTTCGCCAAACCTTGAAGGAAAAATCGTCAATGAAGACCAAAGAAGGCTGACTACAAACTTTAAGGAAAAAACTGACGAAAAAAAGCCCTTTTCCGACATATCGCACGTAAAAAATTGCTTTAGATAAGCACCTGTCGCCAACAGGTATTGGCGATTCTAGAGCAGCGCTGCTCCTCACGACTACCCGAACCGACCAGTAAATGTCGGCTAACCCATGAAAAGGACTTCATATGTGCACTCTTACTCACTTTGTACCGTCCACCGATTTGCGCATCAAGCCCACTGACATACTGCATGTCGCGGCTTTGCAGGTGTCGTCTGCAATGGAACCGGGCATGGCGGCACCACGCTTTCGTGTAGTACCGGCCGGTACCGCGTTCTTTCACATAAAAGAATCATCCACCGGCCGCGTAAGAGGTTTCCGCGAAGATCATAACGAAGCCTGCGCCCTCGCCCGTTCTCTTGAAATGCGAATCGAACTCCTGAGCGGCGACCGCCTCAGATAAAAGAATGATCGACCACTTTCAAGGAGCACACGATGGAACTGCCTGCATTTGATCTGAAAACCCTGTTCGAACAACTGGGGCTGCCTGCGGAAGGTACGGCAATCGATGACTTCATCGAAGCGCATCCGCTGGATGCCAATACCAAGCTGATCGATGCCGAATTCTGGACGCCGTCCCAGGCACAGCTACTCAAAGAGTGGCTACGCGCTGATGGCGAGGAAGCGATTCTGGTCGATGAACTGAACGTACGCCTGCACGACGGCCGTTGAAAACAGTCAGTGCAGGCTGCCCATGTGCTCAGTCTCCAATTGCGCGAGCCAGGCAGCCCTGCACTCTTCCGCCTCGTCCCGGCTGGCGAACGCGGTGCCGCGCCGCTCGCCGTTGAGCAATACAACCCAACACACGCTTTGCCCCATCGCGCGCAATCCGGCGGGCACGCCGCTGCCAATCATCACCGCAACATCGACTCTGCTCTGCATGTTGACCTCCGAAATTAATTAGCAGCCTAACTATATCGGCATGTTAATGACTTCGACGCAGCAGAAACAGCAACCACGATGCACAGCTCAGTTACAGATGCGGTAACAATGATCAGCGCGGACTCTCGGGTTTGTAACCCAACCGCAATCCACCCCAGTGCCGGCCCTTGAGCATGATCGGCACCGACAGGTCATGCATTAGCTCACCGGTGTCGCGGGTGTAAGTCTGCAGCAGTACCGGTTGTTGATGGCTGCCACAGCGAATTCCAGTGCGGTCGGCGAACTTGCGTTTGGTGCGATTGCCCACCGCGTCCACTTGAACATCGCCAGTCAACGGCTGACAGAACGCCTGATTGTGCGTCGGCACATAACCTTGCTGCGTGCAGGCGATGGCGAACACCAATCCTTCGTGACGCGGCAATAAAGGCTCCTGAATCGCCGGCAACACCTGATCGGTGTAGCGGTCAAAACGCGTTTGAAACTTCGCCGGTTGCGTGCCGGAAATCGGCTGATATTGGCGGTCGAACAAATCTTCGAGGCTGATCCGCCCCTGCTCGACATCGGCCTCGAAACGCGCGGCGATCTGACTCGCTCCCTCACGCGCCAGGTCGTAGATACGCTGGTGGTAATCATCCAGACCGACTTCGGCCAGACGTTCGCTGATGGTTTCTGCCTGGCCTTCCATCTGCACTGCCGCTTCGGCCAGACGTCGCGTCTGCTGGTCGCTGATCGCCAGATCGCTGCGCATCTGCTCGATGGCCTTGAACAGGCTGTCGAGTTGCTCGCGATTGGTCTGCGCGCCACGGGCGATCTCACCGACCTGACTTTCCACGCCCGCCGCCAACCGGGCGATGTTCTCCAGATGCTGACCGGTATGCTCGACCTGCTCGACGCCGCTTTGCAGGTCGCCCGACAGTTCGCGGATTTGCTCCACCACTTGCGCGGTGCGCTGCTGAATATCTGCGACCATCTCGCCCACTTCGCCGGTGGCCGACGCCGTACGCGCTGCCAGACCGCGCACCTCATCCGCCACTACCGCAAAACCACGGCCATGCTCACCGGCCCGGGCCGCTTCGATTGCCGCGTTCAAGGCAAGCAGATTGGTCTGGCTGGCGATGGACTGAATCACCAGCGTCACGCGCTGAATGTCGTCACTACGCTGGCTCAGGGCTTCGATCAGTTCCCGGCTGGCATTGGCGCGTTGACTGAGCTGATGCATGCGTGAAATCGAATCGATCAGTTCAGTTCGGCCCGCCGCGCTGCTGTGATGAGCCTCGCTGGCAGCCTCAAGTGCTTCGCGACTGAGCTGCGAGGTGGCCTGTTCAGTGGTGATCATGACTTCAGCGTTGCTGACGATCCGCGCTGCCGCGTCGAGTTGCGATTGCAGCTTGCTGGCGAGTTCCTTGACGGAAAAGGCTACGCCGGCAGCCGACAAGGCGTTGTGACTGGTGGTGTAGGAAAGGTCGCGAGTCAGTTCGGACATGGCATTGCCGGATTCGGCAGGCTGCACATCGGGTGTCGCACGGGAACGCAGGCGCGGCAGCCAGACAATCAGCACCGCCAACGGCATGCCAACGTATAACGACCATCCACCCAGCGTCATACCGGCTAACAGCAGCATCAGGGCGATGCTCTGCAAGGTCGGCGAAAGCCAGCGGTTTTTCGGCAAAAGCACTGGTGCAGGCAAAGCCCCAACCAGAGATCCATCTCTCGTCATATCAACACCCCACGCTTGTTCTCATTATTGTGACTGCATTAAACGCCACTACAAGGCCATTATCCATGGTCCGTTAGTCGTGGGTCTGTGGCAGGTCAATGGAACGACGTGAAATATCGCAGACGAGCAAAAGCAAAGATCGCAGCCTTCAGCCGCTCCATATAGGAGCTGCCGAAGGCTGCGATCTTTTCAGGACGCCCGCAAATGGCGGGTCGTCTCAGGAATCAAGCCTGACGCTGGTGCTTGTCGATCTGCTCGTGACGCTCTTGAGCTTCGATGCAGTACTTGGTGGTCGGGCTGATCAGCAGGCGTTTCAGGCCAATGGCCTCGCCGCTGTCGTCGCACCAGCCAAAGCTGTCTTCCTTGATGCGCTCAAGGGCTTGTTCCAGTTGCGGCAACATACGCTGGTCGCGATCGATCGCGTTTACCAGCCAGGTGCGCTCTTCTTCAACCGATGCCGCATCTGCCGGGTCAGCCGGGGTGTCCAGGCTTTCAATGGCGATACGGTTCTGCTCAATGCGCTCGTGGGTTTCGACTTTCATGTTCTGCAACAGCGCGCTGAAAAAAGCGTGTTGCTCGGCATTCATGTAGTCATCTGCCGGCATGGCCAGCAACTTGTCCTTTGTCATTGATATCTCTATAAAAAAACGTGCATTAAGGCGAATAAGGGAGCGTTCCGGTAAACCGTCTTCGGTCATCGGAAAGGCATCGTTTATGGCAAACGCCACCCGGCACTCAATTTACGAGGGGCGGCAGTCTAAGGCCGACTTGAGGCCTCAGCAACTGGAAATCCAGCAAATTTGTCCGACAAAGCCCGGAAACTGCTCTGATACAGGCTTCACGGCGATTATCGGAGTGCGTTTATAGCAAGAAATTCAGTCGAGCGGATGTATATAGAAGACAAACGGCTGCGCCACACCGGTCGGGTGTGGCGCATTTTCGTGATTTTCAGGGTTTCAGCGCTTGAGTTTACGCTTGTTGCGGTACTGGTCGATGACCACTGCCACCACGATGATCAGGCCTTTTATGATGTCCTGAATGTAGGCATCGACGCCGACGAAGGTGAACCCGCTGGCCATCACCCCGAGAATCAGTGCACCGATCACCGTCCCGGTAATCCGCCCGACACCGCCGGCCAGACTGGTACCGCCAATCACCGCGGCGGCAATCGCATCCAGTTCGTAGGACATGCCCATCCCGGCTTGCCCCGTCGCAGCCCGGGCCGATGCGACGACGCCAGCCAGTCCCGCCAGCAGACCGGCGATGCTGTAGACGATCACCAGATGGCGTTTGACGTTAATCCCCGAGGTGCGCGCCGCCTGCATGTTGCCGCCGATGGCGTAGGTGTACTTGCCGTACTTGGTGTAGCGCAATGCGATATGAAAAATCACCGCGACCACCAGGAAGATGACCACCGGCATCGCCCCATGACCAATCGCGGTGTACGAGTCGGAGAGCATGCTGACCGGCTGACCTTCGGTGTAGTAACGCGCCAGACCGCGCGCCGAAACCATCATGCCGAGGGTGGCAATGAACGGGGGAATCCCGGTAATGGCGATGATGCTGCCGTTGATCGCCCCCGCCAGCAGCCCGACCCCGAGCCCGGCGATCACCGGAATCCACACCGGCAAGTCAGTCAGCGAAGGAAACACCGCCCGGGCGAAATCCGAGGTCTGCGCCAGACTGGCGGCAATCATCGCCGACAGCGCCAGCACCGAACCGGATGATAAGTCGATCCCGGTGGTGATGATCACCTGGGTCACGCCGATAGCCAGCAGGCCGATCACCGACACTTGCAGGATCATCAGCACCAGACGCTGGGAGTTCATCAGGAAGCTCTGGTCGCGGACGATCCAGCCGAATACTTCGAAGACCAGACCGATACCGATCAGCACCAGAAAAATGCTCAGTTCGGTTGGAAAGCGCCGACGACTCTTGGTCGGTGCCGTTGCAGGCTTGTTTTCCAGTATCGCGTTCATAACCACTCACCCTTCTATCGCACCGCCAGTGCCGGCCACAGCCAACACCGGCATCAATTAGTGAACCACGGACATGCCCGAGGCCAGTTGCATCACCCGTTCCTGGGTGGCTTCGTCGCGGCTGAGGGTGCCCATCAGGTCGCCCTCGTGCATCACCATCACCCGGTCGCTCATGCCGAGCACTTCCGGCAACTCCGAAGAAATCATGATCACCGCCATGCCTTCGCTGGCGAGCAAGGAGATCAGCCGATAGATCTCGGCCTTGGCGCCGACATCGATGCCACGGGTCGGTTCGTCGAGAATCAGAATTCGTGGATTGGTCATCAGCCAGCGGGCGAGCAAGGCTTTCTGCTGATTGCCGCCAGACAGGGTGTCGATGCACTGCTCCAGCGAAGGAGTTTTCACCCGCAGCTTCTTGCACATGTCTTCGCACAGCGCGCGCAGGGCTTTCTGCTGGATGAAACCGTGACCGGCGTAATGCGGCAATACGGCCATTTCCATGTTTTCCAGCACCGACAGGCACGGGAACAGGCCACTGAGCTTGCGATCCTCGGTCAACAGCGCGAAACCCTTCTCGATGGCCATGTGCGGATCGGTGATGCGCACCACTTGGCCATCGAGGCGGATTTCACCGCTGTCGCTAGGAGTGATGCCAAAAATGGTTTCGGCGACGTTGGTGCGGCCCGAGCCCATCAGCCCGGCGATGCCGAGAATCTCCCCGGCGTGCAGATCGAACGACACACCCTGAAATATGCCGTCGAGTTTCAGATCGCGAACCGACATCAGCAGATCGCCAATCGGCTTCTCGCGCACCGGGAACAACTGGCTCAGTTCGCGTCCGACCATCATAGAAATCAGGCTGTCGCCGTCCATGCTGTCGGCGCGTTGCAGACCGATGTAAGCGCCGTCGCGGAACACCGCCACTTCATCGGCGATGGCGAACACTTCGTTCATTTTGTGGGTGATGTAGATGATGCCTTTACCTTGGCGTTTGAGGTCGGCAATGATCGAGAACAGGTGCGCGACTTCCTTTTCGGTGATCGCCGAGGTCGGCTCATCCATGATCAGAATGTCGGAGTCGTAGGACACCGCTTTGGCGATCTCGACCATCTGCCGTTCGGCGATGCTCAGGTTGCCGACCTGCTCCTCGGGATCGAGGTTGATGCGCAAGCGCTCCAGCAGTTGCGCGGTGCAACGGTGCATGGCGCGGTGGTCGATCATGTGCAGGCCGTTGAGCTGCTCGCGGCCAATCCAGATGTTCTCGGCGATGCTCATGTGCGGCATCAGGTTGAGTTCCTGGTGGATCATTGCGATCCCCGCCTGAAGTGCCGCCAGCGGCGTTTCGAAAACCACCGGCTTGCCCCGCAGGCGCAGCTCGCCAGCATCGGGCTGGTAGATGCCTGCGATGATTTTCATCAACGTCGACTTGCCCGCGCCGTTCTCGCCCATCAGCGCCAGTACGGAACCCGGACGCACACGCAGTTGCACATCGGACAAAGCCACCACACCGGGAAAACCCTTGCTGATGTTGGTGATCTCCAGCAGGTACGGCTCATCGACAGGTGTTGCAGTTGGCTGGATATCCAGCAACGAGGTGCTCGAAGCGGTCGCTGAAGCGAACATGTTCAGGTACTCCATCAGCAAGGTCGCGGCAGCAACCCTGCAGGATTATTGTTGTTATTGAACCGACGTATTACTTGAAGGTATCGACGTTTTCCGGGGTGATCAGGCGATAAGGTACCCAGACGTTCTGTTCAACCGCCTCGTTCCTGGCCATTTTCACTGCGGTGTCGATGGAGCCGTCTGCCTGACCTTTGGCGTCCTGGAACACCGAGACCGCCATGTTGCCTTTCTTGATTGCGTTCAAGCCGTCCGGCGTGCCGTCGACACCCGCAATCAACACACTGCCCTTCTCGACGCCGGCCTGTTGCAGGGCCATGGCGGCACCGATGGCCATTTCGTCATTGTTGGAAACCACAGCGTCGAACTTGCGACCCTGGGTCAGCCAGTCGTTGACCAGCGTCATGCCTTTATCCCGCAGCCAGATGCCGGTCTGCTCCTGTTCGATCTTGATGTTCGGGTATTTGGCCAGCACCTCTTTGACGCCTTTGGTGCGGTTGGTGGTGGAGTTGTTGGCGAGGTCGCCGAGCAGAATCACGATTTCGCCCTTGCCGCCGAGTTTTTCGGCAAGGTACTGCATCTGCATTTTGCCGGCCTCAAGGTCGTCGGAGGCTACGGTGACCACACCTTTTGGCAGTTTGAGGTCATCCGGGCGACGGTTGACGTAGACCAGCGGGATGCCGGCTTTTACGGCGGCTTCGGTGATTTTCCGGGTGGCGGCAGTGTCCACCGGGTTGACCACGATGGCATCGACTTTCTGGCTGATGAAGCTTTCGACCTGGCTCAACTGCTTGACCACGTCACTGCGGGCGTCTTCGAATTGCAGTTGCACACCATCGGGATAGGACTTGGCTTTCTTGTCCATGGATTCACGCAGGTAGGTCAGCCAAGTGTCGTCGAACTGGGACATGCTGACGCCGATCTTCATATCGGCAAGGGCAGCGCCGCTGACAAACATCAAGGACAGGGCCAGCGAGGCAAAACGCAGATGGGTCTTCATGAACTGTCTTTCTCCACATTTCTTGTTGGTTTTATGGATCAGTCGTGACGATTTCTGTAGGCAAAATTGACTCTATTGGAATTTATTTTCCATATCAACTCATTTTAGAATTTTATTCTAAATTTATTCCATGGCTTCCAATCGGGCTCAGTTCGACCACCTGACGTTGCTTGAAGCTCTGCCGCGCAGCGTCCAGAACCAGGGTGGTCGCCAGTGCATCATGGGCCTCGACCGGCAATGGGCCGCCAGTCTGTAACGCGGTTTGTAGCTGCAGATAGAACTGTTGCCAGCAACCCCGCTCCGACGGCACGCGCTCGCGTTCGTCAGCGTGTTCAAACCAGCCCCAGCGGCGATGTTCCTCAACGCCCCAACGTTCACCCTCGGTTTTTGGCGAGAGCCCTGCCAGCGCCTGAGCCTCTTGCCCGTCGAGGCCATCAACGCTGTAGCAACCCTGGGTTCCGGTGACGCGAAAGCGCGGGCCGGGCGTGCTTTGCAGGCAACTGCCGCCGAGGTGCGAGACGACCCCGTTGGCGTGGGTCAGAGAGACAAAAAAACCGTTGTCGTAGGTCTGGTCTTTGTCCTGGTAGTCCAGCTCGGCATACACCTGCCTGACAGGGCCGAACAGCAACAACGCCTGATCAACCAGATGACTACCCAGATCGCGCAGAAAACCGCCTCCGCTGCCGTTGTTCACCGACTGCGGCGAGTAACGCTCGACCCGTGATTCGAAACGCGTGACCTGCCCCAGCGCGCCCGACTCGATGAGTTTGCGCACGGTGAGAAAGTCCGAATCCCAGCGTCGATTCTGATAAACACTGAGCCGCACGCCTTGGCGCTCGGCCATGGTGATCAGGGTTTGTGCCTGTTGCGCATCGGCGGCGAAGGGTTTGTCACTGACCACCATCACCCCATGCTCAAGACCATCGAGCACCAGCGCCGGACGGCCCTTCAGCGGCGTGGAGATCACCAACACATCGACGCCGGCCTCGACCAGTTGGCCAATGCTGTCGAACGCCGCTACGCCGGGGTATTCAGCGGCCAGCAATTGTCGGCGCTCCGGGGAGCGAGTGACCACACCGGCAAACGTCGCGCCGGGCAGACTGCTGAGCAGCGGCGCATGAAAAAACCGGCCGCCATGGCCGTAACCGACAAGTCCGATACGCATGATTCGACTCCTTCTTATTGTTCTGTGAGCCGCTTGTTGGATAAATGCGGCTTTTGTGGGAGCTAGCCTGCTCGCGATAGCGATGTGTCAGGCGACATCGATATTGGCTGTACTGACGCCTTCGCGAGCAAGCTCGCTCCCACAGGTATTGCGTGCAGGATCAGCGGCAGAGTTCGCTTTTGACCCGTTCGAGCATCATCCGGTTGGACTCATCCGGCCGGTCTTCCCAGGCGAACACCGAGACCGTGGCGATGCCGTCGAACTTGATCTCGCGCAAGGTGCTGAAGAACGCCTCCCAATCGACTTCACCCTGGCCGATGTCCAGATGCTGATGCACGGTGGCAGTCACGCCCGGCGGATTGACGATGTAGCGCAACCCCGACGAGGCCTTGTGGTTGTAGGTGTCGGCGATGATCAAGTGGCTGAGTTTCGACCCGGCGTACTTGAGCATCGAGGCAATGTCACCAACGCCGTCGTCATAGAAAAACGTGTGCGGTGCGGCGTAGAGGTAGTTGATCCAGTCGCGATCAAGCCCGCGAATGATGTCCACCGACTCGTTGTTGCGCTCGCAGAAGTCGTACGGGTGCGCCTGAATGTCGAGCTTGATGCCTTCGCGTTCGAACTCGGGCATCAACTCATCCATCGAGCGCATGAACTGGTTTTCGCACACCAGCGGGTTGTCCGACTGACCGGTGAATTCGGTGTTGACCAGCTCGCAGTCCATTTCCACGGCAATCTGGATCGCCCGTTTCCAGTTGCGCACGGCGGCCACACGCAGGCCTTCGTCGGCGGCGGCCCAGTGGTACATCGGTAATAAGGAAGAAAGTTTGACCCCGGTGTCGCTCAAGGCTTTGCGAAACTCCTTGATCCGCGCCTTGTCGACGCGCGGGGCTTTGTAGAACGGCAGAAAGTCTTCGCGGGGCGAGAGCTCGATGTGTTCGTAACCGAGCTCGGCAACCTTGTCGACCATCTTGCCGAGGGACAGATTGCGGTACATGTAGGGATCTAGTGCGATGCGCATGTTCTTGTTCTCCTGCACCACGTCCCCTGTGGGAGCGAGCTTGCTCGCGAAAGCGGTGTGTCATTCAACATCGGTGGCTCCTGAACCACCGAATTCGCGAGCAAGCACGCTCCCACAAGGGGATTGGGTTATCCGTAAAAGTGTGGGCGGTCAGGCAGGGTTACTTTTACTATCTGACCGTTGTTCTGGGCTTCAATGCACGCGTCGGCAGCAACGGCAGCGGCGAAACCGTCCCATGCCGATGGGCCACCGACCTGCCCTGCGCGCACGCTATCGATGAACGCCTGCAACTCGACGTCATAGGCGCCGATGAAGCGATCCTTCCAGTCCATCAGAATCGCGTTCGACAGCTTGGCGCCGCTGCGCATTTGCACTTGCTGCGGCTCCGGCAGTTTCGCGATGCCGGTCTCCCCCACCACTTCGCACTGAATGTCGTAGCCATACTGGCAATTGACGAAAACCTCGACATCGATGCGCGTGCCCTTGGCGGTTTCCAGCAGGACGATCTGCGGGTCTTTCAAATGCGCCAGCGCCTTGCTCGACTTGCGCGGGAACACCACTTGCACCGACACGTAATCGTCGTCGAGCAACCAGCGCAGCACATCCAGCTCATGGATCAGCGTGTCGGTGATTGCCATGTCGGTCTTGTAGTTTTCGCCCACGCTCGGGTTGCGGTGCGCGCAGTGCAGCATCAACGGCTCGCCGATCTGGCCACTGTCGATCACCGCTTTCAGCGCACGATAACCTTCATCGTACGGACGCATGAAACCGACCTGCACCAGACGCTTGCCGTGGGCGACTTCCGCCTCGACGATCTTGCGGCAACCTTCGGCGGTGACTGCCAGCGGCTTCTCACAGAACACCGGTTTGCCCGCGGCAATCGCTGCCAGCACAAACTCTTCGTGGCTCGGGCCCCAGGAGGTGACGAGGATCGCCTCGACCTCTGGCGCCTTGATCAGCGCGTGACCGTCCGGGTAAACCTCGGCCGTCAGCTTCAGATCGGCAACAACCTTGGCAGCCTGCTGCAAATTGATGTCGGTGACGGCGACGACCTGACTATTAAGCAAAGTCTGGCTGCAACGACGGATGTGATCCTGGCCGATGGCCCCGGTACCGATAACGCCAAGCTTCAAAGACATGAACATTCTCCATTTCGGGTTTCAGGACAATCAGTACTGGCGGGCCTTGGCCAACCGTTCATTAAGGGTTTTCGCGACTGCATCGGTGCGGGCACTGGTGGACACTTGCGCCACACCGACCCGCCACCACGACAAGTATTTGTGGATCATCGTTTTGGGTAGAACCTTGATATCGATCAGGGTCGACACCGTCTGCAAACGCGCATCGGCCAGCGCCGCCTGCAACTCTGCAACCGTGTTCACCTTGTAGGTCTTGCAGCCGTAGGCCGCCGCGCTCATGGCGAAATCCACCGGGACAAAACCGCCATCGAGCTTACCGGTCTCGGGGTTACGGAAGCGGAACTCGGTGCCGAAGCTGTCCATACCGTGTTCCATTTGCAGGTTGTTGATGCAGCCGAAAGTCATGTTGTCCAGCAGCACCACGTTGATCTTGCGGCGCTCCTGAATCGAGGTCGCCAGCTCTGAGTGCAGCATCATGTAAGAGCCGTCGCCGACCAGCGCATAGACCTCGCGATCCGGCTCGGCGAGCTTGACGCCCAGCGCCGCGTTGACCTCGTAGCCCATGCACGAATAGCCGTACTCGACGTGATAGGTGTTGACGCCCTTGCTGCGCCAACTGCGCTGCAAATCACCGGGCAGGCTGCCAGCGGCGGCGACGATCAGCGCATCATCGGCCAGGGTTTCGTTGAGTACGCCGAGCACACGACTCTGGGTCAGGCATGAACCGGTCAGCTCGATGAATTCGCGCAGTACCGCCGGGTCCATGTGATCGTTGATTTCCGGGACGAAATCCTGAGTCTGGTATTCGGCCTGATAAATCCGGTCAACCTCTGCGTCCAGCTGCGCCTTGGCCTCACGCGGCTGATCGCCCCACTCGGCGCGGTAGTCGCCGAGGATGTTGCTCAGGGCCTCCAAAGCGGTTTTCGCGTCGGCCAGCAGCTGCACGCCGTCGAGTTTCAGCGCATCGCACGGGCTGATATTGAGGTTGAGGAATTGCACGTCCGGATGCTTGAACAACGATTTCGACGCGGTGGTGAAATCGCTGTAGCGAGTGCCGACACCAATGATCAGATCCGCCTCGGGCGCCAGCAGATTCGCGGCCAGACAACCGGTTTCGCCGATGCCGCCGAGGTTCAGGGGATGGCTGGAAACCACCGCACTCTTGCCCGCCTGAGTTTCAGCGAACGGAATACCGAAGCGTTCGGCGAACGCCTGCAACGCGGCATTGGCGCCGGAATACTTCACCCCACCGCCGCAGATCAGCAACGGTTTACGCTTGCCTTTGATCAGTGCCAGCGCATCGCCGAGCATCGCTTCGGTGGCCGGTCGGCGCTCGATGCGGTGCACGCGTTTTTGCAGGAAGTAATCCGGGTAATCGTAGGCTTCGGCCTGCACGTCTTGCGGCAGCGCCAAAGTCACAGCGCCGGTTTCGGCAGGATCGGTGAGCACGCGCATGGCGTGGATCGCAGCGGTCATCAACTGCTCGGGGCGGTTGATCCGGTCCCAGTATTTGCTCACGGCTTTGAAGGCGTCGTTGGTGCTGATGCTCAGGTCGTGGAACTGCTCGATCTGTTGCAGCACCGGGTCCGGTTGGCGGCTGGCGTAGACATCACCGGGCAACAACAGCAACGGGATGCGATTGGCCGTCGCGGTGGCCGCTGCTGTAATCATGTTCGCCGCACCCGGACCTACCGACGAGGAGCAAGCGTAGATCTTGCGGCGCAGATGCTGTTTGGCGAAACCGATGGCGGCGTGGGCCATGCCCTGCTCGTTACGGCCCTGATGGACGATCAGGTCGCCGCTGTCCTGCTCCAGCGCCTGACCGAGGCCGAGCACATTGCCGTGACCGAAAATCGTGAAGATCCCGGCAACAAACTTGCTCTGCACGCCATCGACTTCGATGTACTGGTTATCGAGAAATTTCACCAGGGCCTGGGCCATGGTCAGTCTTGTTGTGGTCATATCCGATCCTTCAATACACGAAGAAACCATTGTGGGAGCGAGCTTGCTCGCGAAAGCGGTGCAACTGGCGGCATCTTTGCTGCATGTGCTGCCGTCATCGCGAGCAGGCTCGCTCCCACAGGTTTTTTGTCAGGTCAGGGAGTTTTTCAGGTGAGCCATGCTGGCGCTGATGGCTTGTTCGATATCCGGCAAACCATGGACGCTGTCGGCGAACGGTTCGAATGACAGATAGCCGCTGTAACCCGTGCTCAGCAGCGTGTCGATCTGCGCCGCGTTACCGAGAATGTCGCCCTCGCCCACCAACACCCGATGGCCGTCACGAATGCTCGCCAGCGGCGCCTCGGCATCCTCGACGCCGGAGATGTGCACCAACCCGGTCAGTTCAGGGAAAAACTCATGCTCACTGGCGAGGTGATGGTGAAAGGTGTCATGCACCAGTCGGAACACATCCAGCCCGCCAATCGCCTGGATCGCGTCTACCGCCGTACGCTTGCGCCGCAGCGAGCATTCTTCAAAACCCAAAGGCTCGATGAAGCCGAGAATCCCGTACTCGCGAAGGATCGGCGCCAACCCGGTCAACGCCGTGCGCAGGCCAACGGCGCGTTGCGCTTGAGTACGCACGTCACCAGTGTCGTTCAGCGGACACATGACCAAACCCTGCGCCCCGCAATCCCGGGCATACGCGGCGAGTTTGGTGGCTTGGGCACGACGCTCGTCATTCCACACATCGAACGGGTACAGCGCGTTGATCGACAACACACTGATGCCTTTCGCCGCACACAACTCACGAACCGTTTGCGGGGCAGTGCCGTCCTCGATTTCAACGCCTTTTAGGTCGTTGCGAATCTCGATGGCGTCGGCCTTGAGGCTTACCGCCAGATCAATGAACTCGGGCAGGGAAAGTCGTGGGGCGACCATCCGATTAAGAGCAAAACGCAGGGGCTGAGTCATTCTTGTTGTTCTCCGCACAGACGAATTATTTGGCAGTCGGCATGCTGAATTCAGGGCCTTTGGCGATACTGTCGGGCCAGCGTTGCATCACGCTTTTGTAGCGACTGTAGAAACGCACGCCTTCTTCACCGTAGGCGTGGTGATCGCCGAACAACGAGCGCTTCCAGCCACCAAAGGAGTGCCAGGCCATCGGCACCGGAATCGGCACGTTGATACCGACCATGCCGACCTTGATAGTGCGAGCAAACGCCCGGGCAATGCCGCCGTCGCTGGTGAAACACGACACACCGTTACCGAACTCATGGGCGTTGATCAACGCCACGGCACTGGCGAAATCCGCTACGCGGACGATGCCCAGCACCGGGCCGAAAATCTCTTGCTTATAGATGCTCATCTCGGTGCTGACCTGATCGAACAGCGTCGCACCAACGAAGAAACCACCCTCGGCGCCCGGCACCTTGAAACCCCGGCCATCAACCAGCAGTTGCGCGCCCTGAGCCACACCTTCGCTGATAAATCCTTCAACTTTGGCTTTATGTTCAGCGGTCACCAACGGACCCATTTCACTGTCGCCCTGCAGACCGTTGCCGACCTTGAGCTGGTCGATGCGCGGCAACAGTTTGGCAATCAAACGGTCACCGACATCGCCGACCGCCACGGCAATCGAAATCGCCATGCAACGTTCACCGGCCGAGCCGTAAGCCGCGCCGATCAACGCATCGGCGGCCTGATCAAGATCGGCATCAGGCATGACGATCATGTGATTTTTCGCCCCGCCCAGCGCCTGTACACGCTTGCCGCGTGAAGTGGCTTGCTGGTGGATGTACTCGGCAATCGGCGTCGAACCGACAAAGGAAATCGCCTCGACTTCCGGATGCTGCAACAGCGCATCTACCGCAGTCTTGTCGCCCTGCACCACGTTGAACACGCCGTCCGGCAGCCCGGCCTCGGTCAGCAGACGCGCCATCAGCAAACTCGCCGACGGATCACGCTCCGAAGGTTTGAGGATGAAACAGTTACCGGTAGCCAGCGCCAGCGGAATCATCCACAGCGGCACCATCACCGGGAAGTTGAACGGCGTAACGCCTGCGCATACGCCCAACGGCTGGCGCAGGTTCCAGTTGTCGATGCCGCCGCCGATGTTGTCGCTGAATTCAGTCTTGAGCAGGTTTGGCGCACCACAGGCGTACTCGACGATTTCGATGCCGCGCGTGACCTCACCCTTGGCGTCGGACAGCACTTTGCCGTGCTCGCGGGTGATGATTTCCGCCAGCTCGTTGTGATGGCGGTCGAGCAATTCCTTGAACTTGAACATCACCCGCGAACGGCGCAGGGACGATTGCTCCGACCACGCCGGGAAGGCTTTCAGCGCGGACGCGACAGCCTCTTCCACGGTCTTGACGCTGGCCAGCGCCACTTGCGCCTGCACCACACCGGTGGCCGGGTTGAACACATTGCTGAACCGCTCGCCGCTGTCCTGCACCTGACCATCGATGTAGTGGCCGATTACCGGGGCATTGCTCATTGTTGTCGCGCTCCGTTCAAAACGTGGGAAGTCAGAGATCCAGCAGCCAGCTGTGCTGCGGGTCGTTATGGAACTGCCAGACACGTTTCGGCCCGGCCATGACATTCAGGTAATAAGACTCGTAGCCGTACGGCACGCTGACCGGGTGATAACCCTTGGGCACCACCACCAGATCGCTGTTTTCCACGGCCATGGCCTGATCGATACTGCGGTCGTCGGTATACACGCGCTGGAAGACAAAACCCTGCGGCGGATTGATCTGGTGGTAATAGGTTTCTTCGAGAAAGCTCTGGTGCGGCAAGTCATCGGTGTCGTGCTTGTGCGGCGGGTAACTCGACGAATGCCCGGACGGCGTGCGCACTTCCACGACGAGCAGCGAATGCGCCGGCTCGCTGTCCGGCAAGATGTCGCAGACGTAACGAGTGTTGGCGCCCTTGCCGCGCACGCTGCGCTTCATTGATTCCGGGCGGATCAGCCGTGGCCCGAGATTGGCGCTGGCCGAACCGGGTGCGGCGCAGACGGCGATTTGCGTGTCACTCAGCGCAATTACTTGCGCCTGACTGCCGGGCGGCAGATAGGCGGCGAACGGTGATTTGTCTTCGAACACCGACTGCCGGTCACCGAGGTTGTCCCACTCGAATCCGCCCTGCCCCGGCGCCTCGCCGCTGATACTGACGCGACCGCTAAGCAGCACCAGGCACAACTCCTGATCGCCCGCCGTCACCGGCAGGGTTTCGCCGAGACTCAGGCGATACGCGGCGAAACCGACGTACTCAAGACGCCCCTTTTCCAGCTCGACCATGGTACGGCCACGGGCCTGACTCTTGACCAGAAGGCTCATCACAACCCCCTTTCGTTGAGCAGTGCGCGCAGGGTGTCGTAGCCCTTTTTCGCGTAGATGTAACTTGGTGCCACCGCCGGGTCCTGCTCGGCCTCGACCACCAGCCAGCCGTGATAATCGGCGGCCACCAGCACATCCAGCAACGCGGCGAAATCGATGTCGCCATCGCCGGGCACGGTGAACGTGCCGTTGATGATGCAATCCGGGAAGCTCCACAGATTGTTGCGCGCCAGTTGCACCACCGGTTTGCGCACGTCCTTGAAATGCACGTGGCAGATGCGTTCGATGTGTTTTTTCAGGACTTGCAACGGCTCGCCACCGCCCATGTAGCAGTGACCGGAATCGAACAGCAAACCGACTTCGCTACCGGTCAGGGCCATGAGTTTGTCGATGTCCGACGGCGATTCGACGTAGGCGCCCATGTGATGGTGATACGCCAGACGCACGCCCCGGGACAGGGTGAAACGCGCCAGTTCAGTGAGCTTGTCGGCGTATGCCTGCCACGCCTGTTCGCTATGAAAGCGTGGCCGTTCGACCAATGGAATGCGCTGACCCTGGATCGAATCGGCGACCTCGCCGTACACCAGAACATTCGCACCGTTCTGCGCCAGCAACTCGACATGGCTGGCGATGCCGTCGATTTCCTCGGCCACCGAACGTGTCGCCAGTCGGCTGGAATACCAGCCCGAAACCAACGCCAGATCGTAAGGCCGCAGCACGTCACCGACGCCTTTGGCATCCTTGGGAAATTTACCGTTGAGCTCAAAACCTGCGTAACCGATTTCCTTGCCCTCACTCAGGGCCGTGCTCAACGGCGTCTCGCCACCGAGGGACGGGAGATCGTCGTTGCTCCAGGAAATCGGGTTAATGCCAATTCGGATTGCGGGCATGGCTGCACCTTTTATTGTTTTCCATCAATCATTGAGTCCGTCACCTTCCAACTGTAGGAGTGAGCCTGCTCGCGATAGCGGTGCATCAGCCAACTCAGATGTTGGAATGTGCCACCGAAATCGCGAGCAGGCTCACTCCTACAGGGGATCGTGTGAATTCTTCAGCTTCGGGCCTTGCGCCAGGCGTCGATCAGTTCGACAAACGTGCCCTGCACCTGGCGGATCAGCGTTTCGTCGTCGATCTCGCCGGCCATCCACGCCCGGCTCGGCTCTTGAAAAATCGTTCGCCCTACCGCAAACCCTCGGCAAGTGCGGCTCGCGCTGGCCTGCTGAAAACCCTCGGCCAGCGCCGCTGCCGGTGCATTCAGGCCCAACAGCACCACGCCACGGCAGTACGGATCACGCTCTTCAATCAGCGCATCCAGTTGCTGCCATTCTTCGGCGCTCTGCGCTTCGATCTTCCACCACGCCGGGTAGATGCCGAGGTTGTACAGACGCTTCAAGGCGCGATAGAGCACGTCCGGGTGAGCCGACGGATGATCCTTCGGCGGCACGACTTCCAGCAGCAACTCATGCCCACTGACCTGCGACGCCTGATACAAACCCTTGAGCTGCGCCTCCTGCTCCAGCCGCAACATTGGCTCGTCGTCAGGATGGAATTGCACCAGACACTTGATGATTTGCTCCTGCGGCCAGGCAATCAGATTGCTGCCAATCGAACGCCCGTGTTCGAACGCCAGTGGCCGCGAGTTCTGCACCTCGACCGGCCGAGCGATCCACCAGCCGCGACCGGTGGCCGCGTTGAGCGAGTCCTGCCCAAAACGCTGATCCGCCAGCAGCCCGACATCCGCCTCGACACCCTGCTCACGCAGATCGGCTTCAACCCGTTCCACCGCTTTTATAAACAGTTGCTTCAAAGCGCAGATACTCGCGAGATCGCGCCCACTCTTCTGCGCCAGTTCCACCAACTGCCAGCGGTGATCGAAGGCAAAAATGAACAGCGGTTTCCACTGTTTGCGCGGCACGCTGACCTGATGCAGGCGCTGCAACGTCACGTCCTGATCCGGCCGGGTGATCGGCACCGGGCTGTTGAATAGATAATCGAGTTCGGCACGGGTCGGCATCGCCGGGGCGCAAGCGTGGCGCGACACCACCAGCCCGCCGCAGGCATTGGCCAACTGGCAGCAACGCTCGTCCGTGGCGTCCTCGATCCAGCCACTGAGGAAGCCCGACATGAAGGCATCGCCGGCGCCCAGCACATTCAGCACCTCGACGCGCACGCCGGGATAGATCGCGCCATCCTCAAGCCGCACCGGAATCACCCCGTGAATCACCGTGCAACCCTGCGGCCCGAGCTTCACCACCAGCGTCGCATTGCTCAAGCGCCGCACATTGCGCAGCGCGGTGAGCAAATCCTCAGCGCCACCGGCAATCAGAAACTCTTCTTCAGTGCCGACGATCAGATCGAAGCGCGGCAGGATCGACTGCACGTGCTGGCTGACATTGCGATCAGCGACAAACCGCGTCTCGCCATCCGCCTTGCCGGCCAAGCCCCACAGCACCGGGCGGTAGTCGATATCGAGCACACGTTTGACGTTATGTTTTTCGGCGTAATCCAGCGCCTGAATGCTCGCCTTGTAGACGGACTCAGTGGAGAAATGCGTGCCGGTGATCAGCAGCGCCTTGCTGGAAGCAATGAACGCCTCGTTGATGTCCTCGGCGCGCAACGCCATGTCGGCGCAATTCTCGCGGTAGAACACCAGGGGAAAGGTTTCGCGATCCTTGAGACCGAGCAGGACCATCGCGGTCAAGCGTTCGGGATCAACCTTGATCTCGCTGACGTCACAACCTTCACGGGCCAGTGACTCCACCAGAAAACGTCCCATATGATCGTCACCGACCCGGCTCAACATCGCCGATTTCAGGCCCAATCGCGCCGTACCGAACGCGATGTTGGCTGACGAGCCACCGAGGTATTTGGCGAAGCTGGAAACGTCCTCAAGCCGCGCCCCGACCTGCTGCGCATAGAGGTCGACGCCAAGGCGCCCGAGGCAAATCAGATCCAATTGACGCTCACTGGCAAAACGAGTCTGGCCCATGCTGGCTCCTGTTATTTTTATCAGCCGTGGTTTTCCCCGATACGTCGAAGAAAACACATTGAGTGGACTCAGACTAAAACGCTCTGGCAGCAATAATCAATATTTATTCCAAATATTTTTTACGTGGAATATTTTTTCCAATACACTTTTGTACGAGCGTTCCAGACGCGGTGCATCGATTCAGCATCGACCGCCGACCGCGCAAGCCAAGATTTTATTAGGGCCTACCCTGTAGACTGCGCACAGCCAACCTATTGTCAGGGCCTGCTGCGCACCAACCCAGGCCTATAAGAACAAGCCAGAAGGATTTTCTATGTCCCGCACCGATCAGCCGGCTACCGACGAGCGCCCCGCCGAAAGCGACCTCGCCAGCCCCCCGATCAATGCCGAGCGTCTGCTGCAGCTGATCACCGAAGAATACGAAGCCCTGCCGCGCCAGCTCAAACGCATCGCCAGCTACATGAGCCAGCAAAGCGACCGGATCATGGTCGACCGCATCAGCGACATCGCCCGCGAGTGCGAAGTGCACCCGTCGGCCATCGTGCGCTTCTCGCAGCGCTTCGGTTTCAGCGGTTTCAGCGAAATGCAGGCGCTGTTCCGCGAGGCCTACACGCACAAAGCCACGCCGGTGCAGAACTACCAGCAACGCATCCGCAGCATGATCGCCAACAAGTCGCAGAAGGCCAGCGCCGGCGACCTCGCCCGCGAATGCGTCGACGCCACCCTCTCCGGCATCGAGCGCCTGGGCCTGGAACTCGACGACGCCGCGTTTGAAAAAGCCGTCGATCTTGTAGTCAACGCCGACAACATTTACGTGGTCGGCGTGCGCCGCTCCTTCGCGGTCGCCGACTACCTCGTCTACAACCTGCAACACACCAACAAACGCATCCACCTGGTCTCCGGCCTCGGCGGCAGCTACCGCGAACAGATGCGCAGCGTGCGCGCCAACGACCTCGTCATCGCGATCAGCTTCACCCCGTACGCCAAGGAAACCCAACACTGCCTGCGCATCGCCCAGCACCATCAGGCAAAAACCCTGATCCTCACCGACAGCAACCTTTCGCCGCTGGCCAAACGCGCCAACACCGTGCTGCTGGTCAACGAAGGCAGCTCGTTCGCGTTCCGCTCGTTGAGTGCGACGCTGTGCTTGTGTCAGGCGTTGTTTATCGCCGTGGCGTATCGGCTGGAGCTGAAGGTGGACGAGATTCACGAACAGGTCGGATTCGACGACTGACAATTCCTTCAAGCTCGGATAGGTTATGCCTTCCCGGTTCGACTTGAAGGAACGCGTCATGAAACTGATCGGCATGCTGGACTCCCCTTACGTGCGGCGCGTGGCGATCTCCGCCAAACGTCTGGGCATTGCACTGGAACACGAGTCGGTCTCGGTGTTCCGGCATTTCGAGCAGTTCCAGCAGATCAACCCGGTGGTCAAGGCGCCGACGCTGGTCCTCGACGACGGCGAAGTGTTGATGGACTCGACCCTGATCCTCGATTACCTCGAAGCCGTCGCCGGCAAAAGCCTGCTGCCGAGCGACCTCAAACAACGCGCCCGCACCCTGCGCCTGATCGGCCTCAGCCTCGCCGCCTGCGAAAAATCCGTACAGATCTACTACGAACGCAACCTGCGTCCGGCCGACATCCAATACCAACCGTGGGTCGAACGCGTCGAAAGCCAACTCGCCGCCGCTTACACCGCCCTCGAAGCCGAACTGCAAAAACAGCCCTTGCCCACCGACGGCGACGTAATCGCCCAAGACGGCATCAGCGTCGCCGTCGCCTGGAGCTTCACCAACCTCGTCGTCCCCGACCAGGTCGATGCCGCCCGCTTCCCGCGAATCGCCCAATACACCGCCTACGCCGAAACACTCGAAGCGTTCATCAACAGCCCGATGGCCTGAACCATGAGTACCGCCCCCGAAACCACCGCTCCGGCGCTGAAAGAAATCTTCAACGCCGAGCGCCTGCAACACATCGCCCGCGAAATGAGCGCCGTGTACCCGGCATTCAAGGCCAAGGCTTTCTTGAAGCACGCCAACGAAGGCCTTGCTGAGTTATCCGTAATGCAACGCATGGCCCGCGTCAGCGAAAGCCTGCACGCCGTGTTGCCGCTGGGTTACGAAGATTCACTCGACGTACTGCGCGAACTCGCGCCACGCCTCAACAGCGGATTCGTCAGCATGTGCTTGCCGCACTACGTCGCCAGTTATGGCGGCGATGCGTTCGATACATCGATGGACGCGTTGAAATACTTCACCACGTTCGGCTCCTCGGAATTCGCCATCCGCCACTTTCTACGCAGTGACCTCGAGCGCTCGCTGGAACTGATGCACGACTGGGCCGGGGACGAAAACCACCATGTGCGACGACTCGCCAGCGAAGGCAGCCGCCCTCGCCTGCCCTGGTCGTTCCGGTTGGAAGCGGTGCAGGCAGATCCACGATTGGCGGCGGGGATACTGGATCGGTTGAAGGCCGATGACAGCCTGTACGTGCGCAAGTCCGTGGCGAATCATTTGAATGACGTGACGAAAGAGCATCCGGAGTGGGTGCTGGATGCGATTGAGGGATGGTCGCTGGAGGACAAGCACACCGCGTGGATTGCCAGGCATGCGTTGCGCAGCTTGATCAAACAGGGGGATTTGCGGGCGTTGACGGTGATTGGTGCCGGGGCGAAGGCTGAGGTTGAGTTGCTGGACGTGCGGGTTGAGCCGGCGGTGGTGAGGTTGGGCGAGACGATTACGTTGTCGTTTACGGTGCGCTCGACGGTGGCTGAAGAACAGCGGTTGGTGATTGATTATGCGATTGACTATGTGAAGGCTAATGGCGGGGTTTCGGCTAAGGTATTTAAGTTGAAGGGGATGGTGTTGGCGGGGGGTGGTAGCGAGTTTGTTAGTCGGAGGCAGGTGATTAAGGATTTCACTACGCGGAAGCATTTTGTTGGGCGGCATGGGGTTCGGGTGATGGTTAATGGGGTGGTTTTGGGGGGTGGGGGGTTTGATATTGTCCGGGAGTGAGGGGTCAGAGTGGCCGGGAGTGTATTTGGCAAAACCAGGAAAAAAGAGAGGGCATTGTAAGGTCCAATTTCGGCCAGAAGCTGCATTTTGGAGAACTAAACCTGAGATTTTCATTTGTCAAATAGAGTCCAGCCATGGCAAATGCCGTCAAAGTCTTTTGCCGTAAAAAATAATGTAAGTTCCTCTGGGTTAAATTTCTTGTATAGCCAGTGTCCGGGAATAGGGCCTCTCGTTACCAAGTACTCCAAGCGGTACTTTTGGATAGCTGCCGAACTGAGGCACGCTGAATTCAGCTCAAATCTATCACCTTGATTGAGCGCCCATAGCTTTTCAACAAGACCGTCATCAAGTACGACTGCTTCAGCCGTTGCCATCAGATGCTGCGCGTGAAGTTTTTTTTGGAGCCTGTCGCTTCTAGCCATAAATTAATCTACCTTTAAGCGTACGGGCATCGTAGCGCGGTACCGATTAGTGGGAATTCGCATGCATCACTTAGCCCTTCAGGCTTTCATCAGTCTGTAAAACTCCGCCAACGCTTCGTGAAAGTCCGCCAGGGAAAAACTGACCGAGCGGTTCTCGGAGCCCCACTGAGTATTGATACCGACTTCCAGACCAGCGGAAACGCTATGCCCAAAACGGCGCCAGTGCAAAGTAGTGCCGTCAATCACCTGTTCGGTCATCAGAACAAAGCAATCAAAGTCCATGTCATCGCCGCAGACCAGCAGCGGAACCGGTGTCGTTGTGCCGTCCTCCGCGGGTGTGAAACGCCGTTGGGCGAGTGCGTCCTCTTCCTCATCCAGCAACCACATCAGTGAAAGACCGTTCAAGTCGAGATCAGGGTAGTCGAGGTGATTGTTGAGCCATTCTTCGATGGGTGTGTTGTCGATAAACAGCCAGGCACAGCTGCTGCGGCTGCATTTGGCTTGATGGTAAGCGGCATGGATGCGGTGATGCATTGGGATTCCATTTAACGATAGAGGGCCATGGGCAAAACGCTTGTTTCGGCATCAGTCGCCGAACAGGTTATCGCTAGGTTCAGCGCTTGCTGTAGGGCACATCAAAACTTGGCATTTTCATTTAGATGATGCTCGAGGACAATCTCGACGACTCTATCAATAATTTCAGCCAGCACGCCTGCGAAAGACGCCTGATTGATATTGGATAATTGTTCTCTGCGGGCCGCCCGACCAGAAGCAGGCTGACCGTGAGTTACCTTAGTCGGGGAACATATTTTATTGAACTGCCATGACAACAACTTGAGACCCGACTTCGTTGAAGCGCTCGAGGAAATCGCCACGTTAATGTCCATCACGTACGAACAAGCAGGCCCCTTACCCGATGGTCATGCGCTAGCTCAAGCAGGTTTGGAGAATGGGGGTGAAATCGTTTTGGATTATGTCGATCATAACGAGACTGGCGTAGCGTTTGAACACCTGCTTTACATGATTAATGAGCCACCGCTGGTTGTTTCTGAGGGATGCACAAAGATCCTGGCCCGAATCGCTAACACTTTGAAGATGCCTTTCAAAGGGCACGAAAGCAACCTCCTATGAGGGGCCGCTTTTGGCTGGAAGCAGCCGCCCCGGGCAAACCGCTTTTGGCTGGAAGCAGCCGCCCCGGGCAAACCGCTTTCGGCCAGAAGCAGACTTTCGCCCGAGCCTCCTTCGGAAGAATCGGGCATTCAGACTGGGTGGAATTCATAACAAATGGATATATGATCTGCCTATAAAATGGGAGGCGATTCAGATTTATGATTTTTCGATATCCAACGGCATGAACAGAGCACGGCATGATGATAAGTGATTTAGATTTGGCCGAAATGGTTCCTTCCGCGCTAACGGGTGTAACTGTCGGGATCGGTTCGCAGATCCTGCTTTTTGGTGATACAGCTAGCGTGTTAATTCAGTGTCCATTCGTCAGTGATATTAGTAGGACATGTAAGTGGGGGCATGGTGAAGACGCTACCACAAGCCCTTTGCTGTTTGAATTTTTAAACCTCGACGTGGAAGCTTTTTCAATTGATAACTTTAGGGTATTAACCATCACCTTCAGTACGAAAATGATCTTGAAAATCTTCCCCGAGAAAAATGGATTGGAGTCTTATGTCGTAAGTACGCGGCGCGATGTATTTCCCATCTTGGCGTGGTAAGCACGATGGCTCTCAGGGGCGAATAAGGCGCGAGCCCAGGCTTCACCACTGACTCCGGCGGTTTACACTGTCGAGTCGGTTGCAGCACGCGAAAACAGGCAGATATCGACCCAAAGCGGTCTTTCGCTTTTGACAGTCTGAAAGTTTATGTAACTTCGCGAAATCCGTTCGCAAATTCGTTGTAATACCCGGGATACCTTTATGCAGACTGCTCAAACCAGGCTACTCGCGCTTGCACTGATAGAGATCAGGACGTTGCTTGCAGATTATCTGGGCAGTGATGTAGATGCTCCATTGAGCGTCCGTGTTGCGGCCCATATGGCCTATGCACTCCACAATGAGGCGGAGGCTGCATACAGCAACGCTGACTTTCAACTCGACTGTGTGACCCAGAAAATAGCCGCAATTGATCAGATTCTTGGTGTTTCGGATGGAGCCACATTGTTGAGTAGATTTGACGTCGAAGACGAAATCAATCCGGATGACGCCCAACCTGGATGACCGCTCTGGCCGGATTCAACCGGTCGACTTCAGCGGGGCATTTTCAAGCATTTACAACGATGCAAAAAAGCAGCTTGATATCGGTAGTTTCGTTTTGGAGTTCGTGTTCCTTATGCGACAGGGTCATGGAAGCCATGGTCCAGCTATACGCCTCTGATGAAGAAATCGCTGAAGTGTCAGTGGTGCCCTGGTGCACGTCCGAATGTCCCAGCCTGCCGTCTGGATAGCGTAACCATCCCTCCCAACCCATCAGGATAGCGCCAGTTGCCTCCAGGAGTTGCAAAGCTGTAAGCGCGTGGGGATAAGGAAGAACCAGTTCGCTTTGAGATATTGATAGCCGTTTCAAGTCAGCCAGGGTCATCGGGATATCCTTGGTTCATGCGTTCGGTGCTGGGTGTGAAGCCTGATTAGTTTAAGAAAAAAAGGCCTAGCCGGCGAGCCCATATACAGACTATCAATGCATCACAGGATCGTCAGCTTTTGGCCCAGAGTGTGTAAAAACGCTGAGCTAAAATTGAAGTTGGCGCTTCTATGCCAAATCTGAAATTTATCGGCTGGTTGGCAGACCTAGATTTTGCGTAGAAACACGATTTGCGGTTCTACTTTGGACACCAATCGCGCTGAAAAACATTTTTACACACTATGGGCCGAAAGCAGTCATTGGCTAAGCCAATCCATTGAATCGAAACCTGTCAAAAAACAAGAGAACTCAAAATAGAAACTGCTGAAAAATGATTCGCACCCTGCTCCAGAATTTCACCAACTCCCATACGGGATACCGTACTTCTCGATGTAACGTTTGGACTTTTCACTTACCGGGTACGCATACCGGCCATGATTCTTACCCAGACTCGGTCCCATCGGTTCGATTTCCGCTTGGGCTCTCGCTACCTTGATGGGATGGTGGCACGAGTTCCTCACCCAGACCTGCACGACGCCACCGGGAGCGAGGCCCAGGTAGAGAGACGAGATAGAACGTGCTTCTTGCTCTGGTGCCGCTGCACAGCGTCGATTTACGGATGAGTACATTAGTTGTCTGGCGTCCTCGGGTATTTCCAACCAGACGCTATAAGTTTGCGGTTCAACGATGGATTGCCAACGAACGTAGATTCGTTTTGGGAGGTCGGCTCCGACAACTGCCTTTCCGTTGCTACCCACGCCGTGCCAGCCTCTCGCCGATTCTGCTCCGTCTTCTGGCTGGCCGCCCGAGGCGGACCCTCCACCGGTATGCAGGAAGGTCTTACCTTTGATGTCCTCCACAGCCGTGTCTTCGACCCAAACTTTCATGTAGTACGGTTCGGCGAACCCAAGTTCCCACCATGGAGACTTGGGATCGTTCTTTGCTGAAAGCGGATCAGCATGACAGCCAGCCATGAAAGCCATGCAAAGCAAGGACACTAGAAATTTCATTACTAAATCGATTAGTCAGGTACACATGGTTTGAATGTCGATGACGTCAGCCGTTTAGATCAAGACTTCCTTATAGAAGTGAGGCCACTGAACAGGAAAGCGGCTAGTGCGGCACGGGAAAAGTCATGCATCTGGATGCACCGTACCTACAGATCGACAACCAATATTCAACTCGCCATTAAGTCACTTCCATGAATCGTATGGCACACCAAATTTTTCGACATAGGCTTTGGATACTTCTGAAAGTGGCCGGTGGTGACCTCCAGACTTGCCTTCATACGGGCCACGCGGATCAATCACGGCCTTCACCGTAGCCACCTCGATCGGTGTCATGCAAGAACCGCCGACCCAGACTTTGGCGATACCACCGGGAACCAGTCTTATGCCGATTGAATTACGATAACCAGTGATCGATTCCCCAGATGAGCAGACGGTTTTTTCACTTTTGCGCATGAGTTCCCGGGTCGACTCCGGGATTTTAACCACCATCAGGTAGGTCTGCGGTTCGACCAGCGATTGCCAGCGGACATAGATCTGCTGGGGTAAGTCGGCCCCTGTTACACGTTTTCCGCTGCCGATGGCCCCTCTTTTCGGCCAGCCTCTCGGATCACCAGTGTTATTCGGAGGTTTTATCATTGACGCTACGCCACTCATCGCGCGTGGGTACACATGATTCTGAATGTCAACGACATCGGCTGTTTCGATCCAGACCTCCATATAGGCAGGAGCCGAGAACCCCAGCGCCCATGCTTTGTAAGGCATTGACTGGCTGTGAGCAGAAGTGCATCCACTGAGCAGGAAAATGATCAGTGCAATACGGATCAAGTTAATCATAGGGGGGCGCTGTGCGTACTGAACGTCCGTCCATATTCAACTTGCTATCACTTCCATGAATCATATGGCACACCAAATTTTTCGACATAGGCTTTTGAAGCGGCTGAAAGAGGCCGATGGTGCCCCCCGGACTTGCCTTCATAAGGTCCACGTGGATCAATCACGGCTTTCACTGTAGTGACTTCGATTGGCGTCATGCAAGGACCACCAACCCAGACTTTGGCGATGCCTCCGGGCACCAATCTTATGCCGATTGAGTCACGATACCCAGTGATCCATCTCCCGTCGGCGGTGCAGAAAGCTTTTTCCCCCTTGCGCATGATTTCCCGGGTCGCCTCAGGAATTTTAACGACCATCAGGTAGGTTTGCGGTTCGACCAAGGATTGCCAGCGGACATAAATCTGTTGTGGCAAGTCAGCTCCTGTGACACGTTTTCCTCCTCCGGCGCGCCCTCTTTTCGGCCAGCCATGTGGATTGCCCGCGTTGTTGGGAGGTGATTGCATAGATGCGATACCACTCGCCGCACGTTGAAACACATGATTTTGAATGTCGACGACATCGGCTGTCTCGATCCAGACCTCCATGTAGTCAGGTGCCGAGAACCCGAGCTCCCATGATTTGTAAGGTATTGACTGGCTGTAAGCAGAAGTACAGCCACTGAGTAGAAACGCAATCAGCGCGATACGGATCAAGTTAGTCATTGGGGTGCACGGTGCATACAGAATGTCTGTCCATATTCAATTCGCTGTCACTTCCATGAATCGTATGGCACACCAAATTTTTCAACATAGGCTTTGGAATCATCGGAGAGTGAATCGTACTTACCTCCAGACTTTCCTTCATACGGGCCTCTCGGATCAATCACTGCTTTCACCGTAGTCACCTCGATAGGTGCCAGACAAGGACCGCCAACCCAGACTCTGGCAATACCTCCAGGAATCAGCCTTATGCCGATTGAATCACGATAACGGGTTGTCCATTCGCCAGTTAATGAACAGAACGCCTTTTCCTCCTTGCGCATGAGTTCCCGAGTCGACTCTGGGATTTTAATCACCATCAGGTAGGTTTGCGGTTCAACCAGCGACTGCCAGCGGACATAAATCTGTTGGGGCAAGTCAGCGCCTGTGACACGTTTGCCGCTACCTACAGGCCCTCTTTTCGGCCAACCACGTGGATTGCCCGTGTTGTTGGGAGGAGATTGCATTGACGCGATACCACTTGCCGCACGTTGAAACACATGGTTCTGAATGTCGACCACATCGGCTGTTTCGATCCATACCTCCATGTAATCTGGCGCAGAGAACCCCAGCGTCCATGCTTTGTAGGGCATTGACTGGCTGTTGGCTGAAGTGCAGCCACTCAGCAAAAGCACAACCGGCGCGATACGGATCAAGTTAGTCATTGGGGTGCACGGTGCGCACAGAATGTCTGTCCATATTCAATTCGCTGTCACTTCCATGAACCGTATGGCACGCCAAATTTTTCGACATATGCCTTGGACTCATCGGAGAGTGAATCGTACTCGCCACTAGCCTTGCCTTCATATGGCCCACGCGGATCAATTACGGCTTTCACTGTCATCACCTCGATTGGTGTCAGGCAGGAGCCGCCTATCCAGACTTTGGCAATACCTCCTGGAACCAGCCCTATGCCGATTGAATCACGATAACCGATGATCCCTTCTCCACCATATGAACAGAAGACCTTTTCACCTTTGCGCATCAGCTCCCGAGTCGCCTCCGGGATTTTAATCACCATCAGATAGGTTTGCGGTTCGACCAGTGATTGCCAGCGGACATAAATCTGTTGGGGTAAGTCGGCTCCAGTAACATTTTTACCTTTACCGATACCAGCTATTTTCGGCCAGCCTCTGGGATCACCGGAGTTGTTAGGCGGCGTTGATATGGACGCCACCCCGCTCATCGCACGTGGATACGTATGGTCCTGAATATCGACGACATCGGCCGTTTCGATCCAGACTTCCATGTAATCAGGTGCAGTGAACCCGAGATACCATGATTTGTAAGGCATTGACTGGCTGTGAGCAGAAGTACAGCCAATGAGTAGAAACGCAACCAGCGCGATACGGATCAAGTTAGTCATTGGGGTGCACGGTGCGTACAGAATGTCCGTCCGTATTCCACTCGCTGTCACTTCCATGAACCGTATGGCACGCCAAATTTTTCGACATATGCCTTGGACTCATCGGAGAGTGAATCGTACTCGCCTCCAGCCTTGCCTTCATATGGCCCACGTGGATCAACTTCGGCTTGTACCCGTGTGATTTCAATGGGCGTCAGGCAAGGTCCAGTTGCCCATACTTTGGCAATGCCACCGGGAGCGAGACCGATAACAATCGCCTTACGATAGCCCGTAATCCATTTTCCATCTGCCGCACAGAAAGTCTTTTCACCCTTTCGCATAATCTCTCTGGTTGAGTCACGAATATCGATAGACATTTTGTACGTTTGGGGCTCGACCAATGATTGCCAGCGGACAAATATTTTTTTTGGCAAGTCAGCGCCCGTTACATACTTACCTTTACCCCAGCCGGGTCGTAAAGGCCAACCTCTAGGATCTCCAGAATTGTTGGGGGGCGTCTGAATAGCAGAGACGCCACTCATGGCACGTCTATAGACAATCCCCTGCATATCTATGACATCCGCTGTCTCGATCCAGACCTCCATATAATTCGGTGAAGAGAATCCAAGCCGCCAAGCGTCGTAGGGCAATGACGCGCTATTGGCAGCGGTGCAGCCACTGAGCAACAGCAAGGTAGTGACGATACGCAAAACACTATTCATTAGGGTGCACCGTGCGAATGGACTCATCGTTGGGGCGATTGATAAAAACCACGTCTAGATCGCTATTATTCAAATTTTTGGTGGCGTTCCAATTTTCTGATAGGTGGACATATCGTTGGAACAGCAACTCTCCTTCTTGAGAACTCAGCCCGGGCGTTTTGCTTTTGCCCTGCGCGTAGGCCATCAATTTTTCCGAGATCACGATGAGTTCCGCGGGATTCATTTTGGTAGGTCGGCTCCGACAACTACCTTTCCGTTGCTACCCACGCCGTGCCAGCCTCTCGCAGATTCTGTTCCCTCTTCTGGCTGGCCGCCCGAGGCGGACCCGCCACCGGTATGCAGGAAGGTCTTACCTTTGATGTCCTCCACAGCCGTGTCTTCGACCCAAACTTTCATGTCGTACGGTTCGGCGAACCCAAGTTCCCACCATGGTGACTGGGGGTCGTTTTTTGCTGATAGTGGATCAGTCTCACAACCGGAAACCAACAATACGCATAGCAGAATCATTAACTGTTTCATGAGTTGGCGGCTTACCAACTCCCATACGGAATACCGAATTTCTCGATGTAACGCTTTGACTTCTCATTGACGGGATAAGCGTAGCGCCCCTGATTTTTACCCTGACTCGGACCTAGCGGTTCAATCTCGGCTTGGGCTCTAGCAACTTTGACAGGACGGTGACATGAATCTCTGACCCAGACTTGCACAACCCCACCTGGAGCAAGCCCTAGGTAGATAGATGCGATGTAG
The DNA here is from genome assembly GCF_052567255.1 of Pseudomonas sp. McL0111. NCBI lineage: Bacteria > Pseudomonadati > Pseudomonadota > Gammaproteobacteria > Pseudomonadales > Pseudomonadaceae > Pseudomonas > Pseudomonas sp. McL0111. Next base: position 5,350,930 of record NZ_CP199585.1, read on the forward strand.
CTAGCTGTCTGGTCTGGGGTTTCCGCACAACGTTGATTTACCGATTCCTGCATTGCCTGCCGGGCTTCTTCGGGGATGTCTATCCAGACCTTGTAGGTTTGCGGCTCTACGATAGATTGCCAGCGGACATAGATTCGCTTGGGAAGGTCTGCACCTACTACTGCTTTTGCCGAAGCGCCCAAGCCGTGCCATCCACGAGCAGATTCTGTGCCGTCTTCTGGTTGGCCACCCGCTGCAGTTCCACCGCCAGTACGCACAAACATCTTTCCATTGATGTCCTCAACGGCACTGTCTTCAACCCACACCTTCATGTAGCGAGGCTCTGTGAAGGCGAGTTCCCACCATGGAGATTTCGGATCGTTCTTTGCTGAAAGTGGATCAGCATGACAGCCAGCCATGAAAGCCATGCAAAGCAGGGTCACAAGAAATTTCATTACCAAAGCGTCCAGTCAGGTAGGTACTACCAACTCCCATAAGGGATGCCGTACTTCTCAATATATTTCTTCGCCTTTTCACTTACTGGATAGGCATAACTACCGCCATTCTTCCCCTGCTGTGCACCTAGTGGCTCAATCTCTGCCTGGCCACGAGCAACCTTAATCGGATTTCGACAGGAGTCTTTTACCCATGCCTGTAGTACGCCCCCGGGGGCGAGGCCTACGTAAAGTGAAGCCATGAATCGAGCTGTTTTATCGGGTGTTTCAGCGCAATGCTCGTGCGTGGAGCTCATCATCAATTGCCTGGCTTTTTCAGGAATATCAATAAAACCGCGATAGGTTTTTTGCTCTGTTATCGACTGCCAGCGTACAGATATCCGTTTTGGCAGATCGGCACCTGTGACCGGCATTCCCGATCCAGTCACAGCTCCCCAGCCTCGAGCCGACTCGGTGCCAATGTCGGGCTCTCCCGAAGCGGCAGTGCTTTTTCCTGCTCTGGAAAAGACCTTGTCATTAATATCTTGAACGGAGCTGTCCTCTACCCAAACCTTCATATAGTTCGGCTCAACGAACACTAACTCCCACCATGAATATTTAGGGTCATTTTTGCCCGTATGGGCGCCTCCGGCCTGGCAGCCTGCCAACAGTAAACAGCCCAGCAGGGAAACCGTGGCTTTCAACATCCGCGAGTCCAAACTTGTGTGGCTATTACCAGCTCTCATACGGAATTCCGTATTTCTCGATGTACCGCTTAGCATTCTGGCTGACGGGATAGGCATATCCTCCCCCATTCTTCCCCTGCTCCGGGCCGAGTGGTTCGATTTCACCTTGAGCTCGAGCGACTTTGATCGGACGTCGACATGAGTCTCTGACCCACGCTTGCAGCACACCACCAGGGGCCAACCCCACGTAAAGCGTTGCCATGTATCGTGCCGTTTTTTCAGGAGTCTCCGGACAGCGTTGGTGTGTTGATTTCACCATTAACTGCCTGGCTTCTTCTGGAATATCAATGAAACCTTTATAGGTTTTTTGCTCTGATATGGATTGCCAACGGACGAAAATCAGCTTTGGAAGATCCGAGCCTGTCACTGGAATTCCGGAGCCACTCACTGGACCCCAACCCCGGGCAGACGGCGTGCCATCTTCTGGTTCCCCCCCAGCAGCAGAGCTCCCGCCCACTCTGAAAAACACTCTATTATTGATGTCCTTAACTGAGCTGTCTTCTACCCAGACCTTCATGTAGTCGGGCTCAATGAAACCCAGCTCCCACGAGGGAGACTTGGGGTCACTCTCACCGCTTTCCGAACCCGCACTCTGGCAGCCTGCCAAGAATAAAGCGCCCAGCAGCGCGATCATTGCCTTCATTACCAAAGGTTCCTTTCAGGTACATGTGGGTGTTGTACGCGAACTGCGTCTTCCGTCGGGGCGTTGATGTAAACAGCATCGATGCCACTGCCATCCTTTCTTCCAAGAGGATGATTCCAGTTAGCGGATGTATGGATGTAGTTCAGCATCAGCAGTTTTTCTTCTTCTGGAGTGGTGCGGTAGTCACCGGCGACGAAGCGGTCGCACAGGGATTGCAATTCCTGAGGAATGGAATGCTCGGCATCTGCGGGCATGTCGGCGAACTGAACGCCTTTTTCCTTTGCCAGTTGATACATCACTCTGAGATAAATTCTTGAGAGCTTACCGCTGACTGGGCGTTTGAGTTGTAGAGCGGCGTACACGCGTTTCTCTCTAGGCGCGAGTCTGTCTTGATTATCCTTTGGGAGCTCAACCGCGGTAGGGGTGACAACTTCCAGTAAATGAGCAGGCCAGCCTTTACCGATCCACTGGCTTTTTACGCGTTCAGCGTCATGGTAGATCGATGTGGTTGTAACGTCGGTGTAGAGGGAAACCGTGAGTGTTTGCATAGGACTGACCAATACGCACTCCTCGACTTCATCGAGATAGCTGCCACCGATATCTGAGTGAACACCAGGAAGCGTGTACTCCGGGTGATCGGGCTTCACTCGACTGAGAGCGAAGTTTGCGCGGCACTCATCACGGGCTACAAGATGGACAACATCTTTGAAAAACCTGCGATCCAGATACAGCTTAACGCCGGGTGCGATGGGGCTTTGCACCTGACCAAAATTAGTGAAACCGGCAATAGAGGGCACCGTATCGAATAGTCCGATAAACCCCATATTGATTCCGCTTCCATACTGACTATCAAAATTTCGGCTGAAGTCTTTGGCGCTCTGATTAAGCAAGTCTCCTAACGGCCCTTGCTTGCCTCTGACAATTTCGTTCGAAAAGTGCCGTGCTGCAGCTGCGCCACGGCTGAAGCCAAACGTATCAAAAGTCAGAGAGACTATTTCACTGTCGGGATTATCTTGTAGAACGTCCTCAACAGCCTCTTTGATTTGAGCGAAAGACGCCTGTACACGACCTGAAACACCAGTAGCACCCCGTCCCAACCCAGAACCCATGGCGCTGTCTTTTTTATCGTTAACGGTACCTATACCGTCGACATAGACAGGACGTGATACGTACTTGAGAGAGCTATCACCTTGGGCTTTTTGGGTTTTTTTATATAGGGAATGTAATTTCTTCACATTGGTGAGCCCAGCACCATAGCTGCTATCCGGATCACTCATATAAGGCTGACAACTAGCCGGAATATCCTGCGGCGCAATCGGATGCTGCGCACCGCACAGCAGCCCAGCTGCCGTGTTATTCGCATTGTTGCCAGTGCCGTCAAAGAACACGCCAATCCTCAGCGCGATGCCGATTTTCTCGGGTTCGGGTGCGGGTTCTTTCCCGTGTTTTTCGTACTCAGCCCAGCGCTGGGCGTGAATATCTACGGGTTTGGCTTCTTCGTAGCGGAAGTTTTTCGGGGGGTTGGGAACGTAGCCACTCAATCCTTGATTCCTTGTTCTGATCCTTGAAGAACGGCCCGAAGGGTGACAGTCGGGGCTGGGTGGCGCAAGGCGTGGCCGAGTGCCAGCCCTGCTCAGACAACGTGTTGTGACGAGGGTTTCCCCTCGCCTTCGCGGGTGTCAGTTCGGGATTTCGACGTTGTCCAGCGCCTGGTTTACGGCCAGTTCGCTCAACATGACTATTTGCGCGATGCCGAGTGCAGTTTTGCGGTGCGAGTTGTCGAGCAGTGCGGCGAAGTCGTTGAGCATGGTGGTGGCCGAGCCTAGGGTTTCGCTGGCGTTGGCCAACAGGGATTCGGTGTCGCACTTGGGGTTGGCGAGGTACATCGGTTCGGGTTTGTTGGTGCTGGCCATGATCAGGCTGGCTGGTGTGAGGTAGTGATCGAGGGTGCGTTCGGCGGCTTCGTGGAGTTTTTTCGAATCGACGGATTCGTATGGGGAAACTGGATCTGATTCTGGTGGGTTGGGCGTGACTTTGAACATAGTGAAACTCCTAATTACTAAAAGGAGCCTTCACCCTCGCTACCAAACGATGGGTGGCGGCCATGCGCGGGTTGGTAGACCGGTAACTAGGAACCCGGCGCACCCGAAGGTGCCCTGCGCATGGCCACCATTGAGCACAGACCGAATGAGGTCTGAGAACGGTGCGCTATGCGACTAGTTATGCCGGGCTACCAAACCCGATCACTGTTTTTCAGTGACCGGCAAACGATAGAACCCGCGCCCCAGACGCACAAGCCGGCGGATTCTGGCTTAGTCGTAGCCGATGGCGCAAGGCGTTGTAGGCAACCGGAAGTGACTGAGCATTCGCTTTAAACAGACTCGGGGTTTGCCGTTTAGAGCAGCGTTGCAGATCTTTGCTGAATGGGGGTTGAGGTCAAAAGATCGCAGCCTTCGGCAGCTCCTACAGGGGTTGTGGCGTTAGGGTTGATTGGTTCAGGCCCCCAGTCATCGATCATTCAAATTAGCCCACCGGTTGATGCCTCTGTGCCGGCTACCAGGTCGGCTATTCGTGACGAGGGTTTCCCCTCGTCTTCGCGGGTGTCAGTTGGGGATTTCGACGTTGTCCAGCGCCTGATTTACGGCCAGTTCGCTCAACATGACTATTTGCGCGATGCCGAGTGCGGTTTTGCGGTGTGAGTTGTCGAGCAGCGCGGCGAAGTTGTTGAGCATGGTGGTGGCCGAGCCGAGGGTTTCGCTGGCGTTGGCCAGCAGGGATTCGGTGTCGCACTTGGGGTTGGCGAGGTACATCGGTTCGGGTTTGTTGGTGCTGGCCATGATCAGGCTGGCGGGTGTGAGGTAATGATCGAGGGCGCGTTCGGCGGCTTCGTGGAGTTTTTTGGAATCGAGGGATTCGTAGGGGGAAACGGGATCTGATTCTGGCGGGTTGGGTGTTGGTTTGATCATTGATGAAGCTCCTAACACATTTAGTGGAGGCTTCACCCTTTCGCTACCAAACGAAGGGTGGCGGCCATGCACAGGTTGGTAGACCGGGTGTTAGGTTCCGGCGCGCCCTAGGACGCCCTGTACATGACCACCATAAATCCGAGACAAAGAATCTCGGCGATGATGGACCTGTACATCTAACACCGGGCTACCAAACCCGATCACTGTTTTTCAGTGACCGGCAAACGATAGAACCCGCGCCCCAGACGCACAAGCCGGCGGATTCTGGCTTAGTCGTAGCCGATGGCGCAAGGCGTTGTAGGCAACCGGTAGTGACTGAGCATTCGCTTTAAACAGCCTCGGGGTTTGCTGTTTAGAGCAGCGATGCAGATCTTTGCTGAATGGGAGTTGAGTTCAAAAGATCGCAGCCTTCGGCAGCTCCTACGGGGGTGGCATCAGGTTTGACGGTCTCGCAGTTGAGCTGCATGACGGTACCGGGCGGGCGCTCACCACTGGGTGAGTCGAAGCTTACCCGTGTTCCTGGATGGAATTGCAGCATCGATTTATGAGCTTCCATCGACGCCAGAATCTTCAGCCGTTCGATAAGAGGCGCGAGATTGTCAGGGTCCACCAATACGGTGGCGAAATGGAATGCGCTGGTGAAAGACAACCGAGAAGTGCTGGGGTCTACGGAAACGAAATTTGATCCGCGATGGACTACTCACTCATCTAAGCACTGCCGAATTACCTCACCTTAGCTGACTCTTCGAGGTGAAATAGTTCTGAATGGTATAGCACCAATTTCCAAAAAACATAAAAAACTGTCAGTTATCACAGTGCAAACAAAGTACCAAACAAACAAGAATAGCTATCCATCCCTCAGAGCGGCGCCATCATGAGCCAGCTAGCATACATGACCCTTCTTGAAGGTCTTGAAAGATATAGCCATGCAACCAATACAACCAACGACTTCTCGAAAATATCTATTTTTGGGGAGATAACACTACTCCCCCCCGTATCATCAGACGAAAAGAAAGAAGCACTCGGGCTAATACTCCAAGCAAATAATCTAACCCCCATCAACACACCTGAAACAGCCGAAGACCCAATTTCATTATCCAACGCCAATTACCTAAAGAAAAAATATAACATAACCAATTACGCCGATACCCAACGTATACTTTTTATAACTATTCCAGACGAAGTAACTGACTCTTGGCTGATTCTAGACGGAGTTCTCGTTGACCCTGCCGCCTATAAATATTGGCTAAAAAACCTAATGGAAAAAGGCCTCTCACCTCGCAGCCCCGAAGAACTAGAAGCGGATAGGAAACAAGAGCACGAAGACAAACGCTTGGCAGACCTTAAAGAAGCCGAAGCCGAGCGCCTGAAATATCTTCGCCCTAAAAAAATTGAGAAAATAGCCGTCGTTCGAATGCATGACACCTTTATTAACTTTCAAGCTGCAATTTTCACACTGGACACAAACAATACAACAGTTAAACAACTGAGAAGCGCACTAACCAACCAACTTGGCGCTCAGCCCCAAGGTACTCCCATGGCGTCAACCAATGCCTTCACGCCTGACGAGCTGATTAAACGGGTTAACGACTCCAAGAAAAACACTTCACTTGCGTTTGATTCAGCCAACCGATTTACCAGTGTACTCGATGGTAAAAAACACGGCCAGAATCCGGCAGTAGGCGTGCAGCCAGACCAACGATCAACTTTGACAGATAATGTACGCCTCGCCGACATAAAGGGGAGAGTGATCGTTTACATTCATCCCTACCCCATACCAAGAACCTCATTCTTGGAGCAACTTAAGGAAATAGGGATCGACGCCGCAATCGATATTGTTATCGACTAAATTTGAGATGTTGTACCCCCTACACTTAATACAGGCTGCACCTCCCTCATCATGGCGCCATCCTCGGCGCCATGAACGACTTCGCCACCCTCCCCCTTCTGCTCGAAAACTCATCCACCCCGGCGCCGCCGCCATGCAGATGGAACCTCTGCGCGTGAATGTCAAAATTGGGAAACTGACCACCATCTGGCTGCCCTCGCCCTGCACGCCGGTACTTACCGAGAGTGGGGTAACTGATCCATAAGCCCCACCTGTCTTGCAAGGAAACAGCTCCAGCGCAGATATCTCGAGCGGACTGCACATCAATGGGTTTCAAAAGAATTCCACTGGTGCGTATCTAGAGCCAGTGCGCAATACGGTTCAAAAACGTAGAGCTCAAGCGCGTTCTGGATGTCAATGGCCGCCACTTGTAGCGACCTCAGATAGGTCTGCGCCTCAGCGAACGAGGTCCCAAACAATGGATCGTCCATCGCTTTCGCTCTGGTGAGTTTGGTGATTGTCCGGTCGGGGTGTTTGGCCATCGCAACGCGAAACGCCAAGCTCGCGTCGAAATGTGTTTTGCCAAAGACGTGCTGGCGAAGGCGACTGATCACACTTCTGGAGATACCAACGTAGATTGGCGAGCCCTGGTCTATCAAAACGTAGCAACCGGAAAAATCTCGGGGAAGATCGAACCGTTTGAGCAATGACTGAACACCAATACCTGACGCCGCGAACGCGCTCATCTCTCGTGGATCTTTCAGGGCGTTCTGCATTCGGCTCATATGTGCCGGCAGAACGGTTGCGGCCAGCTCTTCAAAGGTATGCGGGCATTCATGTAATGGCATCGGTAGCGGCTCGAGTTTCAGAACGGGCATCAAAGCTATCGCGAGCAATCCGTTCAATACAACTGCATTGATGGATACCTGATTTGGAGCGCAGATGTTCATTGTTCTGATTGAAATATGGTGACTGGGCTGGCCACTTCGCGGGCAAGCCCGGCTCCCACAAGATTGTGGTTACCTGGGGAATGCCCTGCTCGCTCAAGAATTAGAGTTGATCACCCGTGCAACAACGCAGCACTCGATGAGATGACCAACAGCACCGCCAATATCCGGTTCATCCAGCGCAACTGCTCCGGGTTACTGAGCCATCGCGCAGCGCCTCGACCGAGCAGTGCCCAGATCGCCAGACACGGCAGCGATACCAGAAAAAACGCCAGGCACAGTGCGTTCAGCCCCTGCCCTTGCGCGGTGAATACGCTGATCACGGCAATCGCCATCATCCATGACTTGGGATTGACCCATTGCAACAGCGCTGCGCCGATCAGGCCCATTTCGGGCTTTTCTTCGCCGGCGACCGGGTCGATGGCGGTGACCGGCGCGGTGAAGATCTGCCACGCCAGCCACAACATCCAGCACAGCCCGAGGCCGCTGATGATCGGGCGCACGCCGGGCAGCATCAGCGTGCTGGCGCCGGCACCAGCGACCCACACCAGTGACGCTGCGCCGACGCCTGCACCGAGGATGATTGGCAGACAGGGTCGCCAGCCGCGTCGGGCGGCGGTGCTGAGGACGATCAGATTGGTCGGGCCCGGGGTGATGGAGGCGACGAAGGCAAAGAGGATAAACGCGAGCATGGCACGGCCCTGTAGGAATTGAGGGCGTACTGTGTCGGTTGCGGGGCGTGGCAGTCTTGAACGTTTGTTCAGCGACGGCTGACGCCAATGGCGCGCTGTTGATAGGCGCCCGGGGTGATGCCGTAGGCGCGGACGAACCAGCGGCCCAAGTGGCTTTGATCAGCGAAACCGAGTCGGCTGGCGACGTCTATTGGCTGTACGCCAGCGGCGAGCATCTGCCGGCCACGGCTGAGGCGCAGCTGGATCAGCCAGGCGTGGGGCGCCAGTCCGTAGGCTGCCTTGAACGCTCGGGTCAGGCGAAAACGGTCGGTGCCGCACGCCTCGGCCAGCGTGTGCAGGCTGATGTCTTGTTCGTGATAGGCCATGAGGTAATCCCGGGCCTGTCGGGCGATCAGCGGTGCGCGGTTGGCGGCGAGTGGTTGCGCACGTTTGTATAGGTGCACGGCGAGCCGTTCCAGCAGCGAGTCCAGCGCCACTTCGCGCACCATGCGCACGTCTTGCTGATGCAGCGCGTTGAAGGCGAGCAAGGTTGCCCGGGCCAGTGCCGGGTCGTCGTTGAGCACGCTGCCGATGCCTGGCAAGCCGCCACCCGCACCGTCCATCAATCCGCCCATTGCCTGTTCCAGCCACGCGGGCTGGAGATAGAGCATGCGATAGGTGAAGCCTTCCGGGCTGGGCGCATCGCCGTCGTGGATATCACCGGGTTCGAGCATGAAGACCTTGCCCGGCGTGCTGTCATGCCGCGCCCTGCGACTGTTGAAGCGCTGCACGCCTTGCTCGGTGAAGCCGATCAGATAGGTTTCATGCCAGTGCGGATCGTACGCGTGCGCGTGCCCGGCGAAGTGCGCGTGCAGGGTTTCGATCCCGGTTTCCCGGTCGTGGGCGAGGTTGATCCAGTTGCTCATGGCTTGGGTACGGTGATGGGCTGGGGGTAGTAATCCACAAATGGTCGGGTTCGGCTAGAAGGTTTGTGCAGTGGCGTGGTTGTGGTCGCCGTTCTTCTGACTGAGATGTGGTGGCTGGGCTGGCCTCATCGCGAGCAGGCTCACTCCTACAGGGGAGCTGGGGCGACCTTCAGATTTTGATGTGTTGAAAATCAAAAGATCGCAGCCTCCGGCAGCATGGGTTCAAGGGCTGATTGCTACCTTCATCACGCCGTCGCGTTGATGGGCGAACAGTTCATACGCCGCCTCAATGTCCTCCAGCTTGTAGCGATGGGTCACCAGCGGCGACAGGTCGACGCCACCGCTTTGCACCACGGCCATCAAGCGGCGCATGCGCTCTTTGCCGCCCGGGCACAGGGTGCTGACGATGCTGTAATCGCCCAGTCCGGCGGCGAAAGCGTCATACGGAATGCGCAGGTCGGAGGAGTAAACCCCGAGGCTCGACACCCGTCCACCCGGGCGCAGGATGCGCAACGCGGATTCGAAGGTGCCCTGGGTGCCCAATGCCTCGATGGACACGTCGACACCGCGCCCGTCGGTCAGCGCCATGATCTGTTCGACGACGTCGCCATCCTTGAAGTTGACCACATGGGTCGCGCCCAGTTTGCGGGCAACGCTGATGCGCTCAGGCACCGCATCGACGCCGATGATCATGCTCGCGCCCTTGAGCCGCGCACCGGCAATCGCGCAGAGGCCAATCGGGCCGAGTGCAAATACCGCCACGGTGTCGCCGATATTGACCTCGCCGCGCTCGGCGCCGGAGAACCCGGTGGACATGATGTCCGGGCACATCAGCACTTGTTCGTCGCTCAGTTCATCGGGAATCGGGCACAGGTTGGCCAGTGCATCGGGAACCAAGACATATTCCGCCTGACAGCCATCGATGGTGTTGCCGAATTTCCAGCCGCCGGCGGCACGAAACCCATGGCGGGTGTCCGGACCATCCTGCGAGCCGCAGCCGCACAGGCAGGCGTAACTCTGGCCGCTGGGGGTGATGGCGCCGGCGATCACGCGCTGGCCTTCGAAGAATCCACGCACTTGCGAGCCAAGCTTCTCGATCACGCCCACCGGTTCGTGACCGATGGTCAGACCTTTGGCAACCGGATACTCGCCGCGCAGGATATGCACGTCGGTGCCGCAGATGGTGGTAGTGGTGATCCGCACCAGCGCATCCAGTGGACCGATCTCGGGGATTGGCTTGTCATCAAGGACGATGCGGTTTTTTTCGACGAAAATCGCCGCTTTCATCATGGCCATGAGTGATTCTCCTGCACAGTTCGTTTAGGTGAGTTCAGCACCTTTTATAGACTGCTCCGAGGCCACCGACGCAAGGTTGATATCGATCAATCGTTGGTGGATGAAGATCCACCGAGTAACAACCCCTGCTCCGCCTCGCACAACTCCACCACATAATCCCAGACCACCCGCAACCGCACCGACTTGTGCAACTCCCTGCGGGTGCTGATCCAGTAACTGCGCTGAATCCCCTCCTCCGGCAACAACGCCACCAGTTCCGGATCATCCGCGGCCATATAACAAGGCAGCACGGCAATGCCCATTCCCGACCTCGCCGCCTGTTGCTGGGCGATGACGCTGGTGCTGTGAAATACCACGCGGGGGTTGCGGCAGAAGCTGTTGAGGAATACCAGTTCCTGACTGAACAGCAGGTCGTCGACGTAGCCGATCCACGCGTGGCGGCCGAGGTCTTCGCGGCTGCGCAGCGGTGGCGCGTTGTCGAGGTAGCTTTGGCTGGCGTAGAGCGCGAGGCGGTAGTCGGTGAGTTTGCGCGTGACCAGCATGTCGGCGGCCGGGCGTTCGAGGTGGATGCTGATTTCCGCTTCGCGGTTGAGGATGCTGACGAAGCGCGGCACGGCGACCAGTTCCACTTCCAGACCCGGGTAGCGCTCGAACAGGCCGATCATGCGGCTGGCGAGGAACATCACGCCGAGCCCTTCGGTGACGCCGACGCGGATTTTGCCCAATGGCGCGGTGGATTGGGTGATCTCTTCCTGGGCCAGCAGCGCAACGTTTTCCATGGCTTCGGCGTGTTTCAGCAGTGCTTCGCCCGCCGGGGTCATTTCGTAGCCTTGGGCGTGCTGGACGAACAGTGCGGTGCCGAGGCTTTTTTCGATGGCTTCGATATGGCGGGCGACGGTGGCGTGGGTGGTGTTCAAACGGCGGGCAGCGGTCAGCAGGCGGCCGCTACGCTGGAGCTCAAGAAAAAACCGCAGGTCGTTCCAGTCGAACATCGTCAGTCCTTGTGGGCTATGGTCTGTAAGTGCTGTTTAAAAACGCACAGCGGCTGCGCAAAAACTAACATTCTTTTGACGAAAGCTAACAACTAGGATGACTGACAACAAAAACAATAAGTGAGGTCAGGGAATGCAGACTTCCCTCGATGAGTTCGACTACATCGTGGTCGGCGCCGGTCCGGCCGGTTGCCTGTTGGCCAATCGGCTCTCGGCCGATCCGCAACAACGCGTGCTGCTGCTTGAAGCGGGCGGGCGCGATAACTATCCGTGGATTCATATTCCTGTGGGTTACCTGTTCTGCATCGGTAATCCGCGCACCGACTGGTGCTTCAAGACCCAAGCGCAGTCAGGCTTGAACGGCCGTAGCCTGAGCTATCCACGCGGCAAGGTGCTCGGCGGCTGTTCCTCGATCAACGGTATGATCTACATGCGCGGCCAGGCCGGCGACTATGACGGCTGGGCAGCGGATGGTAATCCGGGCTGGGCCTGGAACGATGTCCTCCCCTTGTTCAAACAAAGCGAAAACCACTTTGCCGGCGCCGCTGAATTTCACGGCGCCAAGGGTGAATGGCGGGTTGAGCAGCAGCGTCTGTCGTGGCCGATTCTGGATGCGTTTCGCAGTGCTGCCGAGCAAAGCGGCATCGCCAGCATCGATGACTTCAATCAGGGCGATAACGAGGGTTGCGGGTACTTCCAGGTCAATCAGAAGGCCGGGGTGCGCTGGAACGCGGCGAAGGCGTTTTTGAAGCCGATTCGTAATCGGGCGAATCTGACGGTATTGACCGGGGTTGAGGTGGATCGGGTGCTGTTGAAAAACGGTCGTGCCTCGGCAGTCAGTGCGCGGCATGAAGGTCAGGTCAAACGCTTCAAGGCGCGCCAGGAGATTGTGTTGTGCGCCGGTTCCGTCGGTTCGCCTGGCATTTTGCAGCGCTCCGGAATTGGCCCGCGTCCGTTGCTGGAACGCCTCGGTATCGGGGTGATGCATGAGCTGCCGGGGGTGGGCGGCAATTTGCAGGATCACCTGCAACTGCGGCTGATCTACAAGCTGGAAAATGCGCGCACGCTGAACCAGATCGCTGGCAGCGTGTGGGGCAAGATGGGCATGGGCCTGCGTTATCTGTACGACCGCAGCGGACCGCTGTCGATGGCGCCGAGTCAGTTGGGCGCGTTTGCCCGTTCCGGACCGGAGCAGGCTTCGGCGAATCTCGAATATCACGTGCAGCCGTTGTCGCTGGAGCGTTTTGGCGAGCCGTTGCACAGCTTCCCGGCATTTACCGCTTCGGTGTGTGATTTGCGTCCGCAGAGTCGCGGACGCATTGAAATCAATTCGGCAGACCCGCAAGCCGCGCCGCTGATTCAGCCCAATTATCTGAGCCATCCGGAAGATTTGCGCGTGGCGGCGGATGCGATTCGCCTGACCCGAAGGATCGTCAGCGCCCCTGCCCTGCAAGCGTTCAATCCGGTGGAATATTTGCCTGGGGCGAGCCTGCAAACCGAAGCGCAATTGCACGAAGCGGCGGCGGCGATTGGCACGACGATTTTCCATCCGGTCGGTACCTGCCGCATGGGCAATGACGCTGAGGCGGTGGTCGATGCGCAGTTGCGCGTGCATGGGGTGCCGGGTTTGCGGATTGCCGATGCGTCGATCATGCCGCGTATTACCTCGGGCAATACTTGTTCGCCTACGCTGATGATTGCGGAGAAGGCGGCGCAATTGATCCTCAACCCTACGGCTGTAACCACAAACCTTGTGGGAGCCAGCCTGCTGGCGATGACGGAGTAACTCTCAACATTTATGTCAGTTGATACACCGCCATCGCCAGCAGGCTGGCTCCTACAAGGGATTTGCATCTGATTCACCAGTGGAACAACAAAAACAATCACTGTGAGGGATACCGATATGTCAGAACACGCTCAACCGCTGGACGCCACGAGCGATGCCGGCACCAGCAATGCCACGCAGAAAGTCATTTTTGCTTCATCGCTAGGGACGGTGTTCGAGTGGTATGACTTCTTTCTCTACGGCGCCCTCGCGGCAGTCATCAGCAAGCAGTTTTTCGCCGGGGTCAACGACACCACGGCGTTCATCTTCGCGCTGATGGCGTTCGCCGCAGGGTTTGTCGTCCGGCCATTCGGGGCGCTGGTGTTCGGCCGGTTGGGCGACATGATCGGGCGCAAATACACCTTTCTCGCGACCATTATCCTGATGGGCATCGCGACGTTCTGCGTCGGCCTGCTGCCGACCTACGCCAGCATCGGCATTGCCGCGCCGATCATTCTGGTGGTGCTGCGCATGCTCCAGGGTCTGGCGCTGGGCGGAGAATACGGTGGCGCTGCGACTTACGTCGCGGAGCACGCACCAATCGGTAAACGCGGTTTCCACACCAGCTGGATTCAGTCGACCGCGACCCTCGGCCTGCTGCTGTCGCTGCTGGTGGTGCTCGGCTGCCGCTACTTCACCGGCGATCAGTTCGAAGTCTGGGGCTGGCGTATTCCGTTTCTGCTGTCGATTGTGCTGCTGGGGATTTCCACCTGGATTCGCCTGAGCCTGCACGAGTCGCCGGCGTTCCTGAAAATGAAAGAGGAAGGTAAAACCTGCAAGGCGCCGATCCGCGAATCTTTCGGCAAATGGGAAAACCTCAAAGTAGTGCTGATCGCCCTGTTCAGCATCAACGCCGGGCAAGCGGTGACCTTCTATGCCGCGCAGTTTTACGTGCTGTTCTTCCTCACCCAGTTCCTGAAAATGGACCCGGCGGTGGCCAACACTCTGCTGATCATCAGCGTGGTAATCGGCGCGCCGTTCTTTATCATTTTCGGCTGGCTGTCGGACAAGGTCGGACGCAAACCCATCCTGATGCTCGGCCTGCTGCTGGCGACGGCGCTGTACTTCCCGATCTTCAAATCCCTGGCGCACTACGCCAACCCGGCCATCGATCAGGCCAGCCGCCAAGCGCCGATCACCGTGCTCGCCGACCCTGCGACTTGCACCTTCCAGTTCGATCCGGTGGGCAAGGCGAAATTCGACAGCCCGTGCGACAAGGTCAAAACCTTCCTGGTCAAACAAGGCCTGCCCTACTCCAGCGTCGCAGCGCCGGCCGGCAGCGGCGTGCAGGTGAGCGTCGGTGACGTGAAGCTCGACGGTTTCGACGAGTCCGCCCTGCGCGGCGCGGTGACCCTCGCCGGTTATCCGCAACAGGCTGACTTGCAGCAGATCAACAAACCGATGATTGTCGCGCTGATCGTGGCACTGATCATCATCTCGGCGATGTGCTACGGACCGCTCGCGGCGCTGATGGTCGAACTGTTCCCGACGCGCATCCGCTACACCTCGATGTCGCTGCCGTACCACATCGGCAACGGCTGGTTCGGCGGATTCCTGCCCACCGTGTCGTTTGCGCTGGTGGTGTACACCGGGGATATTTTCTACGGGCTGTGGTATCCGGTGGTGGTGACCGGGGTGAGCCTGGTGGTGGGGATGATCTGTTTGCGTGAGACGAAGAATATCGATCTGGACAAGAACTGATTGCTGCACTTGATCCGCTTCAGGTTTGTCCTGAAGCGGATTTTTTATGTCGGGTGCCGACGTCGACAGAGTGATGGCTTTTAAATATCATCCGCGCACTTTGCATCACTCCGTCACATGACAAGGATCAGTCCCGATGAACGATCAATACGTACGCATTTCCTGCCCGACTTTAGTCCCCCTCAAACCGGTGCTGCAGAGCTGGATCGCCTGCACCGAGCGCTATGTCCGTGTCTGGGACGCCGATGACCTGCCTTACTGGTACAACGAACAGGCCAACGTCAGCATTTTGGCCGGCGCGGCCTGGAAGGCTGACTGGACGGCCATCGAGGAATACCAGATCAGCAAGATCGCGACCGAGGCGAGTGAGAAAACCACCTCGATTGGCCGTAATGACTTGTACATCGCCAATGATGAATGGGGATATTGCATCGAGGCCAAGGTCTGCTACGTCGCTATCGATGACCTGCTGAATGCCCAGAAGCGAATTCTCGAAAAGTGCGCTTTAGCCACTGACGATGCAGGCCGGCTCGATTATCACGAACCTCGTTTGGGAGCGGTGTTTGTCGCGCCTCACTCGTTAGACGTCGAGGCTGAAGCTGAACAAATTCAGGCGTTCAAGGAAATGCTTCATGCGCTGCCAAGTGACGCACTCGCCTGGATCACCCCGGAGAATGCGCAGAAAACCCGCAGTCACGACAATAAGCATTACCCGATGGTGGCCCTGCTGTTGTTGAGAGCCTGAGCAGACCCGGTTTTGCCTGCTCACTGAAAGAATGCGGCTCGTCGCTCATGACGAGCCGTCACGATTGACCTCAAGCCTCAGCTTCGATCATCTCGAACTTCACTTGATCGGGATAGAACGCGACGTAGTTTTGTATGTCCTTGACCGAGACTTTCGGATTCTCATAAGTCCACACCGCATTCGCCCCTTCGGCGCCCGGGACTTGCAGACTGAAATAGCTGGCGTCGCCCTTGTACGGGCAATAGCTGGTGTGGTCGGTGCGGGCGAAATACTTTTCGTCGATGTCTTCACGGGGGACGTAATACACCGGCGGGTAATTGGCCTCTTTCAGTACGAGTACGTGCGAGGAAGCGGCGACCTGGATGCCGTGGAATTTCACCACCAGGCAGGCCGGGAGTTCTTCGAGGGTGATGACAGGGTTGGGACCGGACGTTTTCATCTGCTTCTCCAGGGTCATGGAAGTGACTGTGGCGAGGGAGCTTGCTCCCGCTGGGCTGCTTAGCGGCCCCAAAATCAGCAATCGCGGTGTGTCAGGTATAACGCGATTTCCGAGTTTACGACGGCTTCGCCGCCGAGCGGGAGCAAGCTCCCTCGCCACAGCACCGGTTTACCGGCTATGACCCTGTCAATTTCAGATCACGCAACGATATCAGCCGCCACCGCCTGCCCGACCACACCCACCGCGAAATCCACCGAACCCTGGCCGGTCAGATCGACCATCAGGCTGGTCTGATTGGTCTGCGCGAAGTAAGTCAGGATCGCGTCGCCCGCGTGCCCGGTGAAGCCGCTGACAAAGTTCAGCGTGGCCGCGGCCGAGGCAAAACCGGCGATGCCCGACAGGTCGATCTTGTCTAGGCCGCTGGTGAAATCCATGATCCAGTCCGGCGCGGTCATGGTCGAATCGCTGGCAGCACCGAAGACGAAAGTGTCCGCGCCCTCGCCGCCCCACAATGTATCGCCACCACCGCCACCGTAGATGATGTCGTTACCGACACCGCCCACCAGTTGGTTGGCCGCCGAGTTACCAATCAGCAGATCGTTGCCCGAACCGCCGACAGCGTTTTCCACGGTCACACCGTGAGCGATCGAAACGTTACCGACCAGGCCGCCGACATCGGAGAACGAACCTTCGTTGAGATTGATCTTCTGGTTCTGGTTGAAGCCGGAGAAGTTCAGCGTGTCATTGCCGCCACCATCCCACACCGAAAACACTACTTTCGACGACGCCGAAGTGGCGCTGTAGAAATCGCGTCCAGCGTTGGAACCGAAACCGTACGTAGTGTCATCAGCGCGGGTCTCGTAGTTGGCGCCGTAGAGTTTCTGCACCGCGACAATGTCATCCATCAACGGCGCCGAGGCGTAGGCTCCACTGCCGTCCTTGCTGAAGTTCTGGTCGGTATTGGCTTCGCTCCAGTAACTCATCAGGCTGTAGCCACGGGTGTCTTCAGCGTATTTGGCGTCACCGTAAGTCGGGTTGCCATTGCCGGCGTTGTACGCGCCCGGGTGCGACAGGCCGAGGGTGTGACCGATTTCGTGGGTCAGGGTCTGACGCCCGTAGTTGTTGGTGTCCGGGGTCTTGTTGACCTGATATTGGTTGTTGATCAGATACCACGACTGGCCGTCATAGCTGCTGCCGCTCGGCAGGTAAGCGAATGCGGCGCCGCCAGTGCTGACGTCGTAGTTGCCGAAAGTCATGTGACCGTCGCCGCCCTTGCCTTCGCTGAAGATCACGTTGGCTACGTCCGACCACGACTGCATGGCCAACACCGCTTGAGCTTTTTGCTGGGCGCTGAATTCGCTGAAGTTACCCAGTTTGGCGTTGTAGTTCGCCGGTTTGTCAGTCAGGAAGGTGTAGCTGAGGTCGATCTTGCCATCAGCGTTTTTGTCGCCCCAGGACAGATTCTTGCGCAGGATTTCGTCGGCAGCCTGATCGGCGGTGAACGATGGTTTACCGTTGACCAGTTCACTGCCGCCACGGTCATACAGGTGGCTGAAAGTGTCGACTGCGGTATAGGCGCTGCTGGCCTTGGAGGTTGCTTGAAGCATCGTGTACTTCCTTGTTTCAAAAGAGTCAGTGTCCGACAGACCACGGCGATCTTCTGGCGAGATCGTCCTGCCACTCGCCCTGCTTCATGGTGAAAGAGGGCGCAAAAAACCTGACATAGCCGTTGCTCCCTCGCTAATCAATTTCTCGATAGCGCCCGGCGTGTCCCCACTTTGCCCGTCATTTGCGGCAATGCTTTTTATCTGTATATCCATACAGATAAAAGTTGCCCCGAGGCCAAACTCCGGCCATTCTGTGCACCTCTTCGGACCCGATCGACGATGGTGGTTATGCGGCTGTACCTCTGTGAAAAACCTTCCCAGGCCAAGGATATTGCGGCCGTGCTCGGCGCCAAGCGCCGGGGCGACGGCTGCTGGCTGGGAACGGACGTCACAGTGACGTGGTGCATCGGCCACTTGCTGGAAACCGCGCCGCCGGATGCCTACGACGCCCGCTACAAGCGCTGGGTGCTGGCGGATCTGCCGATCATTCCGGACAAGTGGAAAATGACCGTCAAGCCGCGCACCGCCAGCCAGTACAAGGCAGTCAAACGCCTGCTTGGTGAGGCCAGCGAGTTGATCATCGCCACCGACGCCGACCGTGAGGGCGAAATGATTGCCCGGGAACTGGTCGAGCACTGTCGTTATCGCGGGCCGATTCGTCGTTTGTGGCTGTCGGCACTGGACGAGGCTTCGATTCGCAAGGCACTGGCCGCGCTGAAACCCGGCGCCGAGACTTTCAGCTTGTATCACTCGGCGCTGGGTCGCTCCCGCGCTGACTGGCTGATCGGCATGAACATGAGCCGGCTGTTCACCTTGCTCGGGCGGCAATCGGGCTATCAAGGTGTGTTGCCGGTGGGTCGGGTACAGACGCCGACACTGCGGCTGGTGGTGGATCGCGACCGCAGCATCGCCGATTTTGTGCCGGTGCCGTTCTGGGCCATCGATGTGCAATTGCTGCACGAAGGCACGGCATTTACCGCGCAATGGCGCGCGCCGTCGGATGCCTGTGACGATCAGGATCGCTGCCTGAATCAGGCACTGGCGCAGCAAGCGGCCGCCGCCATCAGCAGCGCCGCCAGCGCCCGCGTGGTCAAGTTGCGCACCGAGCGCATGCGCGAAGTGGCGCCGCTGCCCTTCGATCTCGGCACCTTGCAGGAAGTCTGCTCGAAGAAGCTCGGCCTCGGCGCCCAGGAAACTCTCGACATCGCTCAGGCGCTGTACGAAACCTACAAAGTCGTCACCTACCCGCGCAGCGATTGCGGTTACCTGCCGCTGAGCCAGCACAGCGAGGCACCGGGGATACTCGCCGCGCTGCGTCAGGCCGATCCGAGTCTTGAAGCGCTGCAAGGTCATCTGGAACCGCAGCGTCGCTCGCGGGCATGGAACGATGCCAAGGTCAGCGCGCACCACGGCATCATCCCTACCGCAGCGGCGAAAAACCTTGAACGCCTGACCGGCAAACATCGTGCGGTCTATACGTTGATTCGCGCACGCTATCTGGCGCAGTTTCTGCCCAATCATGAATTCGACCGCACCCAGGCCGATTTCGATTGCGCGGGGCAGCCGTTGCGGGCGGTCGGCAAGCAGATTGTCGAACCGGGATGGAAACGCGCACTGCCCGAAGCATTGGCGCCGGCCAAGGGCCGCGAGGCCCCCGCACCGCAAACCCTGCCGACTCTCACCCAAGGTATTGAGTGCGCAGTGGCGGACGTGAAACTCAAGGACCTGTGGACGCAACCGCCCAAGCCCTACACCGAGGGCGATCTGATCAAGGCCATGAAAAACGTCGCCAAACTGGTTGAAGATCCGCTGCTCAAACAAAAGCTCAAGGACACTACCGGCATCGGCACCGAGGCCACCCGGGCTTCGATCATTCAGGGCTTGCTGGATCGCGGGTATCTGGTGAAGAACGGCAAGGCCCTGGCCGCGACGCCTGCGGCTTTCAGCCTGATCGACGCTGTGCCAAGGGCAATTGCCGACCCGGGCACCACGGCGATCTGGGAACAGGCGCTGGACATGGTGCAGAGTGGCGAAATGAGTCTGGAAGAGTTCGTCACCAAACAGGCTGCGTGGATGAGCAAACAAGTGGTCCGCTGTTCGGCGCTGAGCCTGACCATCAGCGGCCCGCCACCTGCCGGGAAGGCTGCGACGCCTTGGAAAAACAAACGCAAATCGACTAGAAGCAAAACCACCAGCACCACCAAACGCACGGCCAAACCCAAGGCCAAATAACTGTGTTTGTGAGGGGATCCTGTGGCGAGGGAGCTTGCTCCCGCTCGGCTGCGCAGCAGTCGCAAAACCTGTAACCCCGGTTATCCTGATACACCGCGATTGCAGATGTTGGGGTCGCTTCGCAACCCAGCGGGAGCAAGCTCCCTCGCCACAGGTTTCGCGAGTGTCCTTTTTGGAGTTCATCCAGCATGCCCAACATCGAACTGCACCCCGCCCACCGCGATGAACTCGAAACCATCGAAAACCTGATGCAGTTCTACATGCACGACTTCAGCGAATGGCTGCCGCTGACACTCGCCGAGCATGGCTTCTTCCCCATCCAGCCCAAACTCGATTACTGGCGCCAACCCGCCACCCGCCCATTCCTGATCAAGGTTGATGGTGAACTGGCCGGATTCGTCACCGTGGATGACGAAACCCACATCGACGGCGCCGAACACAACATCGGCTACTTCTTCATCACCCGGCGCTTTCGTGGCCAAGGCGTCGCGCAGTTTGTCGTCTCTGCCCTCTTGAACCGTTTCCCCGGTCAGTGGCAAATTTTCCACATCGACGCGAACCTGCCGGCACGGCGCTTCTGGGCCAGGGTCATCCCCGACCTGAGCGGCGGCGAATTCAGCCTGCATCACCGCGAAGTGGACGGTTATCCGTGCACCTTCTACGCTTTTCCAGGCCGCTTTTCTGCGGCTTGAGCAGATCCTTTCTCATTCCAAAACAGCTTTGTCCGACAATATGTAGTGCTTGAAAATAATCACTACAAAACCGTTGACGGCGTCGTTTTGCTTTTGCATGATGAGGACGTTCCCCGATCGGGAACACTGGTAACACGCTTGAGCAAACTCGTCTGACCGCCGAGTTGTTTTTTCCGGATACACGCTGCCCACAAGGCAGATTGAAGAAGCTGACCTGGCCTGAACGTCCAGTACAAGGACGAGAATGCTGGCGAAAATTCTCAAGATGCTTGTGCGTCGACCCTGAAAACGTCGACATGGGGCCTTACGGTTTTCGCTGCTTCTCCTCGTTGTGACGCTATTGCGTAGCAGTTATTCAACACGACTACATGCAACAGATGCACGACCCCGTGCTTATCACGGGCGACCGCTGACGTCCTGGTTTCGGTGCCAGGGATCAACTAACCGATGGGCTACCTGTATTAGCGAATCAACTTTGAACGATCACCAAACTGGTCAAGGGGCACAATCATGAATTTGAACAATCAACCGACTATCGAAGAACTGGCTCGTATGTTCGCTGCGCAAAAAGACAGCCACGACAGCCATATCCTGTGGATCAGCAAATCGGGCCAGGTGCATATCGACTGCCTGTCGCCGCATGCTGGTGAAGAAGAGTTCGACCAGAACCACCAGAATCTGCTGGCCCGCCTGAAGATGTACCGTCGCGGCCACGGTTATGTCGGCAAGAAAGCCGCAGCCGACACGGATTTCATCGGCAATGTTCTGCAAACTCTGAAACACGCATGGGACTCGATGCAGAACAAGAATGAAGTTCGGGTGATTGATCGGTTCTACTGATCCGCACTACACATAACAAAAAGGGCCTGCTCCCAATACGGAGCAGGCCCTTTTTATTATCTGAAATACACCCCCCCTTGTGGGAGCCAGCCTGCTGGCGATGAGGCTGGTACATCCAGCATTCGCATTGCCTGACACACTGCCATCGCTAGCAGGCTAGCTCCCACAGGGGGATTGGCGTTGTTGATCAGATTCCGGGGGCGAGCAGCATTTCCATAAACGCTACCGCCGCCGCGCTGTGATAGTTGTTCCGCCGCCGCAACAACGCGGCCCCACGCTGTGGCGCTTCACTCTCGACACGCAACCTGCGCAACGCCCGATCCTCAGTCGCAATCGCCTCCGGCAACATCGTCGCTATCGGTGCATGGCGGATCACTTCCAGCAAGGTACTCACCGAATTCACCTCGATCCGCACCGTGGGCGTGATCCCGTGCTGACGGAAATACTCGTCAATCGATAGCCGCGTGATGAAGTCCGGCGCCAGCAAGGCGAAGTCCAGTTGCGCTACATCATTGGCCGTCAGTACCGCCGTGCTGTCGTACAGCGGATGCTCGCGCCCGACCATGATCCCCAACGTCTCGGTAAATGCCGGAATGCACTCGATATCCGGGTGACGCACCGGCGTGAACGCAATCGCGATGTCCAGCGAGTCATCCGCCAGACCCGCCTCGATGTCGTCCATCGACAACTCGAAAATCTGCAGATGAATCCCCGGAAACCGCGCCGCGTAATCGCGCACCAACGGCCCGACCAGATACGCCATAAAGGTTGGCGTCATCGCCAAGCGCAAGCTGCCACGGGACAGATCTTTCACATCATGTAGCGCCCGCTTGCCCGCCTCCAGCTCCACCAGCACCCGCCGAGCGCATTCGATATAGGCCATGCCAGCATCGGTTGGCTTGACCGTGCGCGAGGTGCGGTCGAACAGGTTCACCCCAAGGGTTTCTTCCAGTTGGCGAATCTGCTGCGACAGCGTCGGCTGCGACACATGCAGCGCCTCGGCCGCACGGGTGAAGCCGCCGTGATCGGCAACGGCCAGCAGATATCGCAAATGTCGTAACAGCATGGGGCACACCATCTATAGGCAGGACTTATGCGAAGCATTGTATATCGGTCTTGGACGCTATGGGTCAATCGGCAGAAGATGAACCCCACACACAGCAAGCCAACCCCTGAAAGGAGTGACACCATGCAACAGTCCCACGCCTACAACGACACCAGCCTGGCCCTGACTACCCACATTCTCGACGTCAAGGCGCGCAAAAATCTGTCGTGGCAGGATCTTGCCGACGGCACTGGCCTGAGCCTGGCCTACGTCACCGCTGCCCTGCTCGGCCAACACCCGCTGCCGCAAGACGCTGCCCAAGTGGTTGGCGACAAACTGGAACTGGACGCC
Organism: Pseudomonas sp. McL0111; assembly: GCF_052567255.1. NCBI lineage: Bacteria > Pseudomonadati > Pseudomonadota > Gammaproteobacteria > Pseudomonadales > Pseudomonadaceae > Pseudomonas > Pseudomonas sp. McL0111. Next base: position 5,373,835 of record NZ_CP199585.1, read on the forward strand.
GACAGCGTCGCCGCCCTGCAGATCATCCCGTTGCGCGGCAGCCTCAGCGGTGTGCCGACCGACCCGACCATCTACCGTTTCCACGAGATGATCCAGATCTACGGCACCACCCTTAAAGCACTGGTTCACGAGCAGTTCGGCGACGGCATCATCAGCGCCATCAACTTCAAACTGGACATCAAAAAAGTCGAAGACCCGGAAGGCGGCTCCCGCGCCGTGGTCACCCTCGACGGCAAGTTCCTGCCACTGCGTCCGTTCTGATCCATCCCGGCCCGCACCCTCGGTGCGGGCCACCCCAAAACCCGAATTCTGAAGTCGTCACCACATTCGTCTGGAGGCTGCCCCATGCAAAAAATTCTGTTGGCCCTCGCCCTGCTCGCCGGTTTCGCCGCCCAGGCCCACGCTGATTCAGACGCCGTCGCCTATCGCTACGGCATGGACCTGGACATCGCCGAAGTGGTGAGCATCAGCCCGGTCGCTGACATCTGCGGCGTAGTCCCGGTGGACATGGTCTATCTCGACTCGAACGGCGGCAGACACACCCTGCACTACAGCGAATTCGGCACCGGCTGCTCCAACTAAGCCCCTGAGGACAACACCATGAAAACCCTGATCGAAGGCTTCCTGAAGTTCCAGAACGAAGCGTTTCCGCAACGCACCGAACTGTTCAAACACCTGGCCACCACCCAGCATCCCGGCACGTTGTTCATCACTTGCTCCGACAGCCGTGTCGTGCCTGAACTGCTGACCCAGCAAGAGCCCGGCGAACTGTTCGTGGTCCGTAACGCCGGCAATATCGTGCCGTCCTACAGTCCGCATCCGGGCGGGGTTTCGGCGACCGTGGAATACGCGGTAGCGGTGCTCGGCGTGACCGACATCGTGATCTGCGGCCACTCCGATTGCGGCGCAATGACCGCCATCGCCCAGTGCAAATGCATGGATCACCTGCCCGCCGTCAGCGGCTGGTTGCAACACGCCGAGTCGGCGAAAGTGGTCAACGAGTCCCGCCCGCATGCTAATGAAGCGGCGAAATTGAGTTCGATGGTGCGTGAGAATGTGATCGCGCAACTGGCGAACATTCAGACGCATCCGAGCGTGCGCCTGGCCCAGGAGAAAGGCCTGCTGAATTTGCATGGCTGGGTGTATGACATCGAGACCGGCTCGATCGATGCGCTGTCGTCAGACCGCCGCACGTTTGTATCGCTGGCTGATCAACCTGCAACGTGCGCCATCCAGGCAACGACCGCCAACGCCGCCTGAAAGAACAACGGAAAACCCCTGTGGCGAGGGAGCTTGCTCCCTCGCCACAGGTTAACAATCAAGTTTAGCGTTTTACCGTCAGGTCAATTTGAGTCATGCGGCTGCGCACGGTAAACACGCCATCCCCCGAAAGAATCGCGCTGCGCGCAAACAACCGCCCGCTCTCCCAGTTCGAAAGCCCCAGTTCCGGCTTGTTCAGCGCGTACTGGCCATCGACCCAACGGGTAATGCCGTTACCCACAAACGGCGCGTTGACCGCGTTGTAGAAACGCTCCTGCACCTGCGCATCTTCGCTGATCAGCGACACGGTGAACTGCGGGCTGTAGCGGTTGAACAAGCCAATCGCCTGATCCAGATCATCAACGATCATCAGGCTGACTTCCGGGGTTTCTTCCCACTCCCACTCGCGGCCCAACTGACTTTCCGCCAACGATTCGGCCAGGGCTTCAGTCTGATAACCCTCGGCGCGATAGACCTCGACCGTCGCGTTCTGCCAATCGGTCGGCAGATAACCTTCACTGCCTTCGACGATGTGCAACTTGCAACCCTGCCCCCGTGCGGTGCCAGCCTGCTTCAGCGCGTCAAGAAACAGCGGCACCAACTCAGCGGCACGCTCACGTTGAATCAGACAAACGTTGAGGGTGTTGCAAACCTTACGATCCAGCGAATTGCGCACCACCGCCGCAAAGCGTTTGGCGTCGGCATCACGGTCCGCGACCAGCCACGCGCCACCGGTGCCGTGCAGGCTGACGGCGGTGCCGGCCTGCTGGGCGATGCTGCCCAACTGGCTGACTGCACGCCCCGAACCACGAGCCACCGCCAATGACAGACGACGGTCGGCGAACATTGCCCAGCCAGCCGCGTGATTAACACTTTCCACCAGCGACACCGCGCCCACCGGCAGTCCGGCCTCGGCCAACGCAGGGTTCAGTGCGTGGCTGACGATAGCTTTTGCGGTGCCCAACGCATCGCTGCCGATGCGCAATACGGCGGTGTTGCCGGTGCGCAGAACACCAGCGGCGTCGGCAAAAACGTTCGGTCGACCTTCGAAGACAAACGCGACGATGCCCAGCGGCGAGACAACTTGCTCGACCTTCCAGCCGTCATGTTCGACGCTGCTGATGACTTTGCCGCGAGTGGCCGGCGCGTCACGCCAGGCACGCAGACCGGCGATCATGTCGCGGCGCATGCGCTCATCGGCGAACAGTCGGGTGGTGGAGCGCCCGCGAGCCTTGGCGCGTTCGATGTCGGCGAGGTTGGCGGTTTCAATCTGCGCCCAGCATTCCGCGGATTCCAGACGCTGCGCAAACAGATCGAAGAAACGGCTGATCGCCTCATCAGACACCGCCGACAGCGCGGTAAAGGCTGCCGCCGCGCGTTCGATGGCCACTGCTGCCGCTTGTTGATCGACCACCGGAATCAGCAACAACTCGCCACTCACCTGCTCCACCAGCAGGTGGTCACCGGGCTGGAAGCGCGCGGCCAGTTCGGGGCTGACCACGGTGACGCGGTTACCAGCGAAAGGGATCGGCGTACCAGCGACCAGACGTTCGAGCGCGAGAGACATAAAACGGATTCACCATGCAGAGGGCGGCCGGAAAATGTATAGGAACACTTGCCCCTCAAGCAACACAAAACCCTGTGGGACTTACCTTGCAGAACCGACACACAACCCTGTGGGAGCTAGCCTGCTAGCGAATGCGGTCGATCAGGCAAATTAATGCCAGCTGACACTCAGCAATCGCTAGCAGGCTAGCTCCCACAGGAATTACAGCGCCCTGATCAGAACACCGACCAGCCAATCCGCGAGCTGAGCATTTCCAGCGCCGCCATCCCCGCCAGCGAATTACCCGCCGCATTCAGCTCCGGCGACCACACGCACACCGTGAACTGCCCCGGCACCACCGCGACGATCCCGCCGCCCACACCGCTCTTGCCCGGCAGCCCGACGCGATAAGCAAAGTTACCCGCCTCGTCATACAGCCCGCTGGTGGCCATGATCGAGTTCACTTGCTGGGTCTGGCGGCGACTGAGGATCTGTTCACTGCTGTGTTTACAGAAACCGTCATTGGCCAGAAAGCAGAACGCCCGGGCCAGGTCGATGCAGCTCATGCGCATCGCGCAGTGGCTGAAATAGCTGCGCAACACCGCTTCAACGTCGTTGTGAAAGTTGCCGAAGGATTGCATCAGATAAGCCATCGCCGCGTTGCGTGCGCGGTGCTGGTATTCGGAATCGGCTACCTTGCCGTCGATCATCACCTGCGGATTACCCGACAGACGCCGGACAAAATCACGCATCGACAGCGTCGGTGCGGCGAAGCGCGATTGATTAATGTCGCAGATCACCAGCGCACCGGCATTGATAAACGGATTGCGCGGACGCCCGCGTTCGAACTCCAATTGCACCAGCGAATTGAATGGCTGGCCGGATGGCTCATGGCCGAGGCGTTCCCAGATCGCTTCGCCGGAATGATCGATGGCCTGCACCAGGCTGAACACCTTGGAAATACTCTGCACCGAGAACGGCGTCTCGGCGTCACCGGCGCAGTACATTTCGCCGTCATTGCCGTACACGGCGATGCCCAACTGGTTGGCCGGCACCGTGCCGAGGGCAGGAATGTAATCAGCCACCTTGCCCTGCCCGATCAATGGCCGGACAGCTTCAAGGATCTCGTTCAACAGCGCTTGCATGCCGGGTTCCGAAGTCTCGCCCCATGGGATCGCGGGGACACTGGGGCTAGACGCTGCGGATCATTGCCGAATCACACCGGTCAGTGCTGGAACTGCCGAAGGCTGCGATCTTTGGATTGCGTTTCAACCGCCAACGCTCAATGCGCCCGATCCAGCCCCGCGAGCAATGCCACGTCACGGCTGTAGATGTCCGGCGCGTACTGAACGCGTCCGGCGCTGTCGACCTGCGCCGTCCAGTACGTCATCAGGATCGGCACCGGAGCGGCGAGGCGGAATTCGTGAGTAGTGCCGGTGGCGAGCAAGGTGTCGGTACGCGCGACTTCCGCCGGCGTCAGCAGCAGATCACGCAGTTTCATCGGGTGCTCGACCCGCACACAACCCGAACTGAAGGCACGCGGGCCCTTGTCGAACAGCGCCTTGCTCGGCGTGTCGTGCAGGTACACCGAGAACGGATTGGGGAAGCGGATGACCATTTGCCCCAACGGATTGCGCGGCCCGGCGTCCTGACGCAGGAGGATGTTGCCGGGGTTATCCCAGTCGATATCCGCCGCCGCGAGCGGATGGCCATTGGCGTCGAGCACTTGCAGATTCTGCCGGCTGAGGAAGGTCTGATCCTTGCGAATCGCCGGCAGTTTGTCTTCTTTCCAGATGGTCGGCGGTACGGTCCAGGTCGGGTTCAGGGTCAGGCGGGTAACGCGGGATTTGAGCAGCGGAGTCTGACGCTCGGCGCGGCCCACCTGAGTGCGGGTCTGCCACACCGGTACGCCGCCCTGATACAGGGTCAGTTCAGCGGCGGCGACGTTGACCAGCAAACCATTAGGCTCCATGTCCTGAGCCAGCCAGCGGAAGCGTTCGAGGTTGACGCGCAGTTGTTCGCGACGGGTCAACGGACTGATATTCAGCTCGGCAATCGTCCCCGGCCCGACTACGCCGTCAGCCTGCAACGAATGGTTGGCCTGAAAGCTTTTCACCGCTTCGACCAGCACGCCTTCGTACGCATTGTCGGGAGTGCCGACGATGTGCGCCAGATAGCCTTCATTGTACAAACGCTGCGCCAGTTCCGGTACGCGCTTGTCTTCCATCGCCGGGCGCAGCAGCGGCCCGTTGCCGACCGATTGCCAGCGCGGCAAGGCCTGTTCGCGTTGTTTGGCGTAGAGATGCCGCAGATTCTGATATTGCGCCAGACGCGGCCGCGCCTGATCGAACGCCGCCGGGATGTCATGCATGCCCGGCACAGCGATGGCGAGCAATTCGGCCTGACGGTCACGGGGGGTTTCATCGGCATGCCACAACGGCTCGAAATGCGATTGCAGCAGACGACCGTAATGCAGATCCTGCAGCGCTTGCAGGTAGTAACGGCTGATCTCGATATCGGCACACAACTCGCCGTCCTGCGGCGCATTCATCGCCACCGGATAACGCTTCGGATTGAGGCCATCGTCGGCCAACAACTGCAATTGCGCATGCAAGGCCGGCAAACGTCCGGACTCGACCGCCCACACCGGCAGCCAGTCCTGCTGCTGATAGAACGCCTGCAACTGTTGCAACGCCGCCGCCCCGAGATTGGCGGCAATCGCCGGGCAGGCCTGCGGCAAGCCGATTAACACTGCCTGCAACGGACTTTGCGGCTCGACCGGCACCGGCGCAGGCAGCGTTTCGAGCGGCGGCAAGGGCTCTTCGGCGCAAGCGACAAACGGCGCAGCGATCAGACAAATGCTCAAGTAGCATGCGTACTTTTTGAACAACTGCTTTACTCCAATCCATGGCCGTCTTGATGACGGTCAACCTTACATCAGGCGCGGTGCACAGTCAGTTTCGTTTCTGCGGTCCCGCCGGTATGACTGGGAGTCAGGAGAAAAAGTAACAAATGAGTCATTCGTGAGGAAATTCTCTAAATGTTGACGTTTTTGCGCCGACTTTTTCTGAGCACCGCAGCCCTTGTCGTGGTGAGCAGTCCAGTTTTTGCCGCCGGCAAACCATCGCCGGTTCTCTACAACAGCCTCGCCCACGCCGCGCCGGAACTCAATCCCCAGGCGCTGAAAGGTGCATTGAACGCCATGCAATGCGCGATCAACAACGGCGCGAAGCAGTCCCGTCACCTGGCGATCATCGATTATTCGCAACCGTCCACGGCGCGCCGCTTGTGGATTTTCGACCTGACCCGGAAAAAACTGGTGCTGCGCGATCTGGTCGCTCATGGCTCCAATTCCGGGGAAAACTTCGCCACCCAGTTCTCCAACCGCATGGGCAGTTATCAGTCGAGCCTCGGGCTGTTCCGCACCCAGGAAAGCTACGAAGGCACCCACGGCTATTCGTTGCGCATGGACGGTCTGGAGCCGGGTTTCAACGATCAGGCCCGCGACCGAGACATTGTGATCCACGCCGCCGATTACGTGAATCCGCTGTGGAGCAAGCGTCAGGGTCGCATCGGTCGCAGTCAGGGCTGCCCGGCAGTTCGTCCGCAAATAGCGAAACAGGTGATCGACAAACTCAAGGACGGCCAGTACATGTTTTCCTGGTACCCGGATCAACGCTGGCTGAAGACCTCGCCGTACCTCAACTGCCATCCGCAACAGGTGGCGAGCATCCTCAACACCCACGGTAGCTAACCAGAACACGCAAAACCCTGTGGGAGCTGGCTTGCCAGCGATGAGGCCGGCACGTCCAGCACTGATGTTGCCTGAACCACCGCCATCGCTGGCAAGCCAGCTCCCACAGTGATCGAGTTCAACCAGATAAATTCCCCACAGCTCTTTCATTACAGTTTTGTCATTCAGTTGTCGGTTTGCCGAGCGGATCGCTCGGTAGCCTGAAGTTGTCCCGGCGCCAATGCCGATCAACATTCAACACTGAGTAACCCATCATGAAAACCCTGATCCTCGCCTTCACCGCCCTCCTCGCCAGCGGTTCCGTGTTTGCCTCGACCATGCCTGACACCAGCGTAATTCAGGACAAAACAGGTTTCTTCGTCCATCTGGATATCGACAAAGTTCTGTCCAGCACCGATATTTCCCAGGCCTGCGGTGTGATTCCGGCGAAACTCAACTACCTCGATCACCAGGGCCGCGAGCATGTGCTGAACTATGACGTGCAAGGCAGCGGCTGCACCAATGACCATTGAGACTGATCGCGCATGAATATTCTGGTAGTCGAAGATGAACCCAAGGCTGGCAATTACCTGCTCAATGGCTTGCAGGAACTGGGTTACAGCGTGAGCCTGGCGCGCAACGGCGCCGACGGTCTGCACCTGGCGCTGGAGCACAGTTTCGATGTGATCGTGCTCGACGTGATGATGCCGCAAATGGATGGCTGGGAAGTGCTGCGCCGGCTGCGCAAGGAAGCCGATACGCCGGTGCTGTTCCTTACCGCCCGCGACGACATCGCCGACCGCGTCAAAGGTCTGGAGCTGGGTGCCGACGACTATCTGATCAAACCTTTTTCCTTCGCCGAACTGGTGGCGCGCCTGCGCACCCTGACCCGGCGCGGGCCGATTCATGAAGAAGAACAACTGCAAGTGGCCGACCTGCAAATCGACGTGCTCAAGCGCCGCGTGACCCGCGCCGGAACGCGGATCACCCTGACCAATAAAGAGTTTGCGCTGTTGCAATTGTTCGCCACTCACACCGGCCAGGTGCTGTCGCGCTCGCTGATTGCCTCGCGGGTGTGGGACATGAATTTCGACAGCGACACCAACGTCGTCGATGTCGCCGTGCGGCGCTTGCGGGCGAAAATCGATGACCCGTTCCAGCTCAAGCTGATCCACAGCGTGCGCGGCATCGGCTACCGCTTCGACACTCAACCATGAAGACAGCTCGCACCTATTCCCTGACCCTGCGCCTGGCGCTGGTGTTCGCCCTGCTCGCCTTTGCATCGCTGGCCGGCCTCGGTGCGGCGCTGTATGGCGAGCTCGAGGAACAACTGATTCGGCGCGACGACATTTCGCTGGTCAGCCGCGTCGATCAGTTGCGCACGTTCCTCAACGACAGCAACACCCTTGAGCTGATCAAGAACAAACCGGCGCTGTTCCAGAACATGCTCGGCAATCGCGAAGCGCTGCTGAGCATCGGTGCGCCGGGGCAACCGCCGCTGCTGGTGGTCAACCCCGGCAATCTGAATATGCCCACGTTACCCGCCGTGCCCATTGATCAGCCGATGTCGCTGAAAGATGTGCAGCATTTGCCCAGCGTCAACGGCGTGCCGTTTTCGGCGGTGGTGGCGAGCATCGATTCCGGAGAGCTGGGCAACCTGCAAGTGCTCACCGGGCGGCTGATGAGCGAGCGCACGGCGATGCTCGCCACCTATCGCCTCAGCGTTTATGGCTTGGCGACATTGGCAGCCATCGTGCTGGCGTTGATCGGTTGTCTGCTGGTGTATCGCGGCCTGCTGCCGTTGCGCCGACTGGCCCGGCATGCGCACGGGATCGGCGTCGGCAACCTCGACGAACGCCTCGACAGCCAAGGCGCGCCTCGCGAACTGGTGCCGATGATCGATGCCTTCAATGCGATGCTTGACCGACTCGGCAAGGGCTTTGCGCAGTTGAGCCAGGTGTCGACCGACATGGCGCATGAACTGCGCACGCCGATCAATAATCTGCTGGGCGAAACCCAGGTCGCGCTGCAACAGCAACGCAGCAGCGAGGCCTATCAGCAATTGCTCGCCTCCAACGTTGAAGAGCTGGAGCGGCTGACGCGGATGCTCGACAACATGTTGTTCCTCGCCCGTACTGATCCGGCGAGCGCCATGAGCCAACGTCAGGAGCTGGACGCGGCGGATGAGATGCAACGCATCGCTGATTATTTTGAGGGCCTGGCGGCGGATGTCGGCGTACACATCGAGGCGCGTGGCAGCGGGGTGATCTGGGCTGAGCCGATGTTGCTGCGGCGGGCACTGGCCAATCTGTGCGCCAACGCGATCAAGTACGGCGCGGCGGATTCGACGATGCAGGTTGAGGCGATTTCCGAACCCGATGGCAGCTATCTGCGGGTACGCAACCACGGCGTGACCATCCCGGCGGAACATCTGGCGCGGCTGTTCGAGCGTTTCTATCGCGTCGATCCGTCCCGCGAGCGCTCGGCGCAATCCAACGGCCTCGGCCTGTCCATCGTCGCGACCATCATGCAACTGCACCATGGCCGCTACAGCGCCAGCAGCGCGGATGGCATCACCTGCTTCGAACTCTACTTCCCCGCCCGCCAAAACCCCAACTGACCCACACAAAACCCTACAGTAGATCGTGGTGTATCAGTTACGTGAGGTGTTCGCGAGCAAGCTCGGCCCGGGATTTGGTCTGCGTTCGGCTGATGATCAGGGCCATGACCATCACTGCGGTGGCGACGCCGAAAGTGATGTGCAATCCGCTGCCGATGACCGTGGCAGGCGCCTCGACGGGATCGCCAGTGGCGAAGGCAAACACCGCGCCCATCGCCGCCGCGCCGGTGATCAAACCCAGATTGCGCGCCAGCCCGAGCAGTGCCGAGACCACGCCGCGCTGATCCTGGCTGACGCCGGTCATCAGCCCGGTGTTATTGGCCGCCTGGAACAGCGCATAGCTGGCGGCAATTACTGTGATCGGCAGCAGATACGCCGGCAGTCCGAAACTCATCGGCAACAGCGCCAGCAAACCGCAACCGCAGACCATCCCGAGCAATGCGCCCGGCACCACCCGCCGTGCGCCAAAGCGATCCACCAGCCGTCCGGCCGGTACACCACCAAACGCAGCCAACAACGGGCCGACCGACAACACTAACCCGACCGTCGCGCTGGCAAGGCCCAGCCCTCGACTGAGATAAAACGGCCCGACCACCAGCGTGGTCATCATTACGGTGGTCACCAGCAACGTCAGCGCCAGACTGCTACTCAAGCGCAAATCGGCGAACAGTGATAAACGAATCAGCGGCGCCTTGGCCTTCATCTCGACCACGATGAACAATCCCGCGCCGCACAGGCTGATCAACAGCAATGCCAATGTGAAACCTTTAAGGGTCATCGCTAGCGCGTATGCCGCCAGTGTCATCACCAGCACCCCGGTGCCGAGATAATCAAACGCGACACGCGACCCTGCCGTGCGGTCTGCCGGCAGATAGCGATACACCAGCCACGCATTGAGCAAACCCAATGGCACGTTGAGCAAAAATATCGACTGCCAGCCGACATGCGCCATCAACACCCCGCCCAGCGACGGCCCGAGGGTGGTGCCGGTTGCCGACATGGTTGCCAGCAATCCCATCGCACTGCCCGCTCGCTCTTTGGGCACCGCATCGGTTACCAGCGCCAGCGTCAACGCGAACATGATCGCCGCACCGAGGCCTTGCACCGCTCGGGCGCCAATCAACCAGCCCAGTCCCGGCGCCAGCGCGCAGCACAGCGACGCTACGGTAAAAATGCCGATGCCGATCAACAGCAATCGCCGCCGACCGAACCCGTCCCCCAGACGCCCGACACTGACAATCAACGTGGTGATCGCCAGCAGATAAGCGAGGACGATCCACTGCACCTGTTGAAACGTCGCGTCGAACGCCGTCGCCAGTGTCGGCAATCCGGCGTTGGCGATGCTGGTGTCCAGCGATGGCATCAGCATCGACAGCGCCAGACTGGTCAGCGCCCAGCGGGCTGTGGTGCTCAGGGGTTGTCGGGGCATGGGGCGCTCTCATGGCAAAGGTCATGCGCCATAGCCTGAGCCTCGACAATACACGGCGCAAGACGCATGCTTTGCACTCAACACCTGCATAGAACGCCATGTCATGACCTCGCCGGATCTGAACCTGCTGCTCACCCTCGACGTGCTGCTGCGCGAAGGCAGCGTCGCCCGCGCCGCCAAATGCCTGGGGCTGAGCCCATCGGCCATGAGCCGTGCGCTGGCCCGTCTGCGCGAAACCACCGGTGATCCGTTACTAGTGCGCGCCGGTCGCGGCCTGGTGCCGACGCCGCGTGCGCTGCAATTGAGTGAGCGAGTCAGTCTGTTGGTGCAGGAAGCCGAGGCAGTTTTACGTCCCGCCGAGGTGCTCGACCCAAGCCAGTTACAACGCACATTCACCTTGCGCAACACCGACGGATTCGTCGAAACCTTTGCCGGCGCCCTGCTCGCTCGCATCGCTGAAGAGGCGCCCGGCGTGCGTCTGCGCTTTGTGCAGAAAGCCGACAAGGACAGCACGCTGCTGCGCGAAGGCCGGGTAGATCTGGAGACGGGCGTGGTCGACGACAGCACCGACCCGACGCTGCACAGCCGTATCCTCTTTCAGGATCAGTGGATCGGCGTGGTGCGCGAGGGACATGCGTTGAGTTCGGGCAAGCTCAGCGCCAAACGCTTTGCCTCGGGCCAGCACATTCTGATATCTCGACGCGGGCGCAGCAGCGGCCCGGTAGACGAAGCGTTACTTGCGTCGGGGCTGACGCGGGACATCGTCACTTCGTTCGGCGGATTTTCTGCGGCACTGACGCTGGTCCGGGAATCAGACCTGATTGCCACCGTCCCGGAACGTCACACCAGCAAGCTACGAATGGGCCTGCACAGTTTTGCCCTGCCGTTCACGATGCCGGACATCAGCGTCTCCATGCTCTGGCATCCGCGCATGGACGCCGACCCAGCCCATCGCTGGCTGCGTAATTGTGTGCGGGAAGTCTGCGCCTAACGCGCATCACCGTCGGCCGGTTTGTAGAACAGAAACTTCTTGGTTTCGGCGGTCTTCTTGTACTGCCTGGCCCAGCTTGGATGCACGTTGCGGTCATGGAAATACAAGGCGCCGTGGGTGCGATCCGGCAGTTGCCGGTTCAACGCCTTGCCGGCGATTTCCTTGGCGAGCGCGTATTCGGCGTCTTCCTTGACCTGGTCAGACTTGCCATCGCACCACCACGAGAACTGGCAGTTCTTGGTTTCCGAGCCTTGCTTGACCACTTCGCACACGGTGCCCGGGAAGCCGTCGTGGCCGAGGCGATTCATCACCACGTTGGCCACGGCCTCCATTTCCGGAGTGTCTTTGCCCTTGGCTTCCCAGTAGATACTGCGTGCCAGGCAGGTGATCGGATCATCCAGCGGCGCGGTGCCAGCCGGGTCGACGGCTTGCACTTCGGTGGGGGTAATCGCCTCGGACTTCGGTGCTGGCGCAGCGCTGACTTTGTCGGCGGCTTTTTCCTCCAGCACTTGGGCCTTGGCTTCAGCCTTCTCCTTGACCGGGGCCTGATCGGTGGCCATGACCACGCCAGCCATCAGGGTTAATGCGAAACAGCCAGCCAACCATTTCAATCCCATGTCAGTGCTTCCGGCAGCGCCCGCTTGGGGCAAGGTGTTTCGTGGGGGAGACGCCCGGTTTGCGGGGTCTTCGGAGAGTGTAGACGGCAAACCTGGACACAACGTTCCGCAACAAATCACCCTCAATGAAGAAAAAGACATTGCACTCACCGGGGGCCTTTCGCGCATCATGGGCGCACTCAGCTCGAGGGAGATTTCCATGCGCTTCATGCCATCCGTTTTGCGTTTTGCTGCGTTGTCCGCTGGCCTGGCATTTGCCGCCTCGGCGCTGGCGACCGATGAATCGCAACTGGTCGAATCGATCAACAAATACCGCAGCGAACCGCAGCGTTGTGGCAGTCAGGCGTCGAGTGAGCTGCCGCCGCTGTCGAGCGATCCGCGATTGATTCTGCCAGCCAGCGGCGCCGTCGATCTGCAACAGGCCATGGTTCGCGCCAGTTATCCGATGAACAAGGTGCAGGCGATTACTCTCAACGGGCCGCGTGATGCGGCGTCGGCGATGACGGCGATTCAGGAGAGTTTCTGTCAGGTGGTGCTTGATCCGCAGTTTGTCGATGTCGGTGTCAGCCGCGCTGATCGTGACTGGCGGATTGTGCTGGCGCGACCACTGCTGTCGGCCAAACTCGGCGACGCACAGAGCGAAGGGCAAAAGCTGCTGGAGCAGTTGAACGTCGCCCGCAGTCAGGCGCGTCAATGCGGCGCTCAGGCCTTCGCCGCTGCTGCACCGTTGGCGTGGAATGCAACGCTGGGGACGGTTGCGCAGGATCACAGTCGTGACATGGCCAACAAGAACTACTTCGACCACAAGGACCCTGACGGCCGCACTCCCGGCGATCGCGCAGAGCTGGCCGGTTACAGCGGCCAGCAGACCGGCGAGAACATCGCCGCCGGCCAGGACAGCGTGCGCAAGGTCGTCGACGGCTGGCTGGCCAGTCCCGGCCACTGCGCCAACCTGATGAACCCGCAATACCGCGAACTTGGCGCCGCTTATGCGACCGACCCAAAAAGCGATGCGGGGATCTACTGGACTGCGATGTTTGGCGCGCAGTAATTCAGGCGCAGAAAAGTGCATCATCGATCCCGTCAATCACTCGTTAATCAAGAGTGATTGGACGCCCCTCAGCGTTGCTCATAATCTGCGGCCGAGCCGTCACTTCCATGCGTAATCGGGATCGCACAGCATGATCATCAGACCCAAGGTCAACCAGTTCGCCATCCTCTTTACCCTCAAGGGTTCGATTGCCAAACGTATTGCCCTGCGCACATTGATGGTGACGCTGCTGGCGTCGGCCATCGTGCTGGTGGAAATCCTCCACCCGAGCAACTTCACCAAGGTCAACGCCACGCCGTTCACCTTGCTCGGTTTGTCGCTGTCGATCTTCATGAGCTTTCGCAACAACGCCTGCTATGACCGCTGGTACGAAGCGCGTAAGGCCTGGGGTGAGGTGATCGTGCATGTGCGCTCGGTGATTCGCGAGACGCAGATTATTCGCGAGTCTAGCGAGCGTCGGCCACTGCTGCTCAACCTCTGCGGGTTCGCCCATGCGCTGAATGCGCGGTTGCGCAATGAAAACGAAGCGGCGGCGAGCAGCGCATGGGTCACACCGAAACCGGATGCGCAGGTGCCGGACTATAGCGGGCGAATTTTGCAGCAGGTCGGTCAGCAATGTTCGGATCTGCAGCAATCTGGCGCACTGACTGAGTGGCGCTACATGCTGCTGGCCAATCACCTGACCAGCCTGACCCAGGCACAAGCGGTCTGTGAGCGAATCAAAACCACGCCGTTGCCCTTCCCTTACACCTTGCTGCTGCACCGCACGATTTACCTGTTCTGCATCCTGCTGCCGTTCGCCATGGCTGAACCGCTGGGCTGGCTGACGCCGTTGTTCACAGCGATTGTCAGCTACACATTTTTTGGTCTGGACGCGATTGCCGATGAACTGGAAGACCCGTTTGGCCGTGATGAAAATGATCTGGCAACCGACTCGCTGGTGCGCACCATCGAGCGCGACATCCTCTCGGAACTCGGCGCCGAACTGCCACCGCCACTCAAGCCCGTCGACTACGTCCTGAGCTGAACCCCACTCCCCAGACACCACAAAACCCTTGTAGGAGTGAGCCTGCTCGCGATAGCGGTCGACCAGTCAACAGAGATATTGAATGTGCCACCGTAATCGCGAGCAGGCTCACTCCCACAGGTTTTGCTCTTGGCTTCAGAACAATTCGCTGAACGGGATGAAGCGCAGCGGATCACCGACGTTGTGTGTGCTGTTCTCAGTAATCTCCACCAGCCCATCCGACCAGCTCGCACCGAGCAACACGCCCGAACTCTGATTCGGATAAAGCACCGCCCTGCCCGCCTCCAGACGCGCACGCAGATACTCACGACGATTACCGGATTTCAACCAGTCAAATCCGGCATTCACCGTAAACCCCAACGGCGTGACCTCTTCGACCCCCTGAATCCGCAGCAGATAAGGCCGCGCCAGCAAACCGAAAGTCACCAGCGCCGAAGTCGGATTACCCGGCAATCCAATCACTGGCACCGTTCCAAAATACCCCACCGCCAGCGGCTTGCCGGGTTTGATCGCAAGCTTCCAGAACAACGGTTTGCCATTGTCACGCAGCACCTGCCCAAGGCAATCGGCATCGCCGGCAGATACCCCGCCCGAGGTCAGAATCAGATCCGTGGCCACTTGCAGCTGCTCAAGCTTGAGGCGGGTCTGCGCCGGACGGTCCGGCAGAATTCCAGCATCAATCACCTCACAACCCAGCTCGCGCAACCAGTGGCTGAGCAGCACGCGGTTGCTGTTGTAAATGCTGCCGGGACGCAACGGCTGACCCGGTTCGACCAACTCGTCACCGGTCGACAGCAGCGCGACTCGCGGGCGCCGAACGACGTGCAAATGCGCCTGACCCTGTCCCGCCACCACCCCGAGTTCGAACGGGCCGAGGCGTTTGCCGGCGCGCAGCAAAATATCGCCGACGCGATTCTCCTGGCCCTGCGCGCGAATGTTCTGCCCGACTTTCAGCGGTTGCAGAAAACGTATCTGACCGCCCTCCAGCACTTCGACATTTTCCTGCATCTCCACGCAATTGGCGCCGGGCGGTAAAGGCGCGCCGGTAAAGATCCGCGCACAGGTCCCGGGCAACAACGCATCCGGCGCGAGGCCGGCGTAGACTTTTTGCGACACCTTCAACGGCTGGCGATGCAGATCCGCAAGGTTCAAGGCGTAGCCATCCATGGCGCTGTTCGGCCATGGCGGCAGATCAAGGGTCGCCACCAGATTACTCGCCAGCACCCGCCCGCAAGCTTCATCGAGCGGCACGGTTTCGCTGTCCGGCAAACGTTGCTCATTGGCCATCGCCAGCAGTTGACCGAGGGCGTCCTCAACCGGCATCAACGGTTTCCGACTCATCCGCGCGGCACGCAAGCGTAATCGCGAGTATCGCTGACGGTCAGTGCGGCAATGTTCAGCGGGACAAACAGGGCTTCCGCTTTTGCGCTCATGGGGGAATCTCCGGCAGTTATCGGTCCAATTAGCGCGGGAGCCTAAGTGCCACCTATCAGTACTGTCTAATCACTCTGACCTACCACATTATCGACGCGATCTATCGGTAGCTTTCATGCTCGTTTCGTCGGCAAAAAATCAATACTCAATCAACATCATCGATCGCCACAAAAGCAGTGTCAGCCTTGAGGTTTTGCGACACTCAATCTAACTGGCACTTGGTAACAAAAGCCTGATTAGATAGCGGCTCCAACAAGAATGTGTTCAGGAGCTGCACTTGAGCAAAACGCCGGACTCACTCCGCCCCGAACCGGTCAGCCTGCGCCAGGCCTGGCGTTTCTGGCTCAAGCTTGGCTGCATCGGCTTCGGTGGCCCGGCCGGGCAGATCGCGATCCTGCATCAGGAACTGGTGGAGCGTCGGCGCTGGATTTCCGAGCGGCGTTTTCTACACGCGCTCAACTACTGCATGCTGCTGCCCGGCCCCGAGGCGCAGCAACTGGCGACGTACATCGGTTGGTTGCTGCATCGCACGTGGGGCGGCGTGCTGGCCGGTGCACTGTTTGTGCTGCCGTCGCTGTTCATCCTGATCGCACTGTCGTGGGTGTACATCGCGTTCGGTGACGTGCCGGTGGTGGCCGGCATCTTTTACGGGATCAAACCGGCGATCACCGCGATTGTGCTGCACGCAGCCCATCGCATTGGCTCGCGAGCGTTGAAGAACGGTTGGCTGTGGGCGATTGCCGGGGCTTCGTTTGCGGCGATTTTTGCTTTCAATGTGCCGTTTCCACTGATCGTGCTTGGCGCCGCTTTGATAGGTTACTTCGGCGGACGCCTGGCACCCGAGCGCTTCAACAGTGGCGGAAATCGCAGTGCTGGAAAAACCTACGGCCCGGCGCTGATCGACGATGACACGCCACCTCCTGCCCATGCTCGATTCAGTCTGCCAAAGCTGCTGCGGCTCGCCTTGATTGGCGCTGTTCTGTGGTGCCTGCCGATGGCGCTGCTGACTGCGCTGTTCGGTTGGGACGGCACGTTAACGCAGATGGCCTGGTTCTTCACCAAAGCGGCATTGCTCACATTTGGCGGCGCCTATGCCGTGCTGCCCTACGTTTATCAGGGCGCGGTCGGGCATTACGGATGGCTGACACCGACGCAAATGATCGACGGACTCGCACTCGGCGAAACCACGCCAGGGCCGCTGATCATGGTGGTGGCGTTTGTCGGATTCGTCGGTGCTTATGTGCAACCGGTGTTCGGCCCTGAGCACGCTTTCGCCGCCGGAGCACTGGCCGCGACGCTGGTGACGTGGTTCACCTTTCTGCCCTCGTTCCTGTTCATCCTTGCCGGCGGGCCATTGGTGGAGTCGACCCACAACGAACTGAAGTTCACCGCCCCGTTGACCGCGATCACCGCAGCAGTGGTCGGGGTGATCCTCAACCTTGCCTGTTTTTTCGGTTATCACGTGTTCTGGCCGAACGGATTTGCTGTCCGGCCGGACGTTTTTTCCATCGTTTTGGCGGTAATGGCGGCCCTTGCGCTGTTTGTTTTCAAGCGCGGTGTCATCACCGTGTTGATCGTTTGCGCACTCGCCGGGCTGGGCTTTCATCTGCTGCGCTGAACCAGTGGAAGCCTCGCATACCCCGGAATCAGTCATTTACTTATCCGGGGCTTCCCCCTTACTATCCAGCCACACCGGTCGGCGGGACTCTCCCGCCACCGACGTTTTCCGCCAACGGAAACACGCGTCATGAGCACGTCCCCACAACAACGAAAATCGTTGAACGTCTCTACTCTGCGCGCCCTCTCTCACAGGGGCGGCGTATGAATCGTATCGTCAATCTCCCCATGGCCCTGCTCCGTTCAAAGCTGCGTCACTCCGCACGCCCGCCGGATATCGCCCGCTGATTTCTTTCAGTCAGCAAAGATCCATTGTGGCGAGGGAGCTTGCTCCCGCTGGACTGCGCAGCAGTCCTGTCTTTTGAGGGCCGCTTCGCGCCCCGTCGGGAGCAAGCTCCCTCGCCACAAGTTATGTGTCACGTCTGACTGACGGATCAATTCCTTGATATCCCTGCCTGGATGCCATAGCTGCGTCCGGCCCGAATCTGTGCGCCTGTGCGGCGCAACCCTGAGTGATTGTCATGAAATTCGCAGCCATTGAAGACGCACGCCTGTTCCTTGAACAGAACCCCGATATCGACATGATCGAGTTGTTCATCCTCGACGCCAACGGCGTGCCACGCGGCAAGCTGTTGCATCGCGAAGAACTGCTGGCCGTGTACGAAAGCGGTCGCCCATTGCCGAGCACCATCCTCGGTCTGACCGTACAGGGTGAAGACGTCGAAAACTCTGGTCTGGTCTGGGACGTCGGCGATATCGACTGCCGCGCCTACCCGCTGGAAGGCAGTCTGGTGCGCCTGCCATGGCGGCAGATTCCGACCGCTGCGGTACAAGTCAGCATGCACCCGACTGAAGGGATGCCAGCGAGCATTGCCGACCCGCGTCACCTGCTGATCAAGATCGTCGATCGCTTGAAAGCCGAGGGTTTCCACCCGGTCATGGCGTGTGAATTGGAGTTTTATCTGCTTGACGCCAAACGCGATCACAACGGTCGCCCGCAACCGGCACTCGACGCCGACGGTGGCCGACCGCGACACACGCAGGTCTACGGTTTGCGTGAGCTGGAGCAGATCGAACCGTTCCTCGCCGACCTCTATAGCGCCTGCAAACTGCACGGCATTCCGGCGCGCACGGCGATCTCCGAGTACGCGCCGGGCCAGGTAGAAATCACCCTTGAACATGGCGATGCGCTGGAAGCGATGGATCAAGCGGTGCGCTACAAGCGGCTGGTCAAAGCCGTGGCGCACAAGCACGGCATGCAGGCGACATTCATGGCCAAGCCGTTCGATGATCTGGCGGGCACCGGCATGCACATGCACGTCAGCCTCGCCGATGCCGAGGGGCGCAATCTGTTCGCCTCCGAAGACCCGGCCGGCACTCCGCTGCTGCGCACGGCGATTGGCGGCATGCTCGCGTCCTTGCTCGACTCGCTGCTGCTGTTCTGCCCGAACGCCAACTCCTATCGCCGCTTTCAGGCCAACAGCTACGCGCCTTTGGCGCCAACCTGGGGCGTCGATAACCGCACCGTCAGCCTGCGCGTACCGGGCGGCCCGGCCAACACCCGACACATCGAACACCGCATCTGCGGCGCCGACGCTAATCCGTATCTGGCGGCAGCGGCGATCCTTGCCGGCATCCATCGCGGCATCAGTGAAAACATCGACCCGGGCGAACCGGTGCAAGGCAATGGTTATGCGCAGGCCAAGGAATTGCTGCCGACCGACTGGCTGACATCGCTGACCGCGCTGGAGAATTCAGCGTGGGCACGCGATGCCTTGGGTCAGGAATTTCTCGGGGTGTATCTGGCGGTGAAACGCGCCGAATACCGGCAGTTCATGGCTGAAGTAGGCGAACAGGATTGGCGTTGGTATCTGACCGAAGCCTGATGAATCGCCACTAAATCCTGTAGGAGTGAGCCTGCTCGCGATAGCGCTGTGTCATTCACCAATGATGTGACTGACATGTCCTCATCGCGAGCAGGCTCACTCCTACAGGGGACCGCATACCGAATTCGAATTTCGTGTGGACACTGACATGACCGAACGCTGCAATTCCTACTACACCGCCACCCTCAATCAGGACACCGACTACCCGACGCTGCAAGGGCGGCACAAGGTTGACGTGGTGATCATCGGCGGCGGTTTCACCGGCGTCGCCACGGCTGTGGAACTCGCCGAAAAAGGCCTGAAAGTGGCCATCGTCGAAAGCAATAAAATCGGCTGGGGCGCCACCGGGCGCAACGGCGGGCAAGTCACCGGCAGCCTCTCCGGCGACGGCGCGATGCGTAAACAGATGCGCCCGAAACTCGGCGATGAGGTCGATGACTTCATTTGGCACCTGCGCTGGCGCGGGCATGAAATCATCAAGCAGCGCGTCGCGAAATATGGCATCCAGTGCGACCTCAAACACGGTCACCTGCACGCGGCCTATAAGCCGAGTCACATGGTCGGTTTGCGCGACGATTACGAAGAAGCCGTGCGCCGTGGACTGGGCGATGAAGTCAGCCTGCTCGACCGCAGCCAGGTGCGTGATCTGCTGCAAAGCGATCTCTATCACGGCGCGGTCAAAAATACGCGCAACATGCATCTGCACCCGCTCAACCTGTGCATCGGTGAAGCACGCGCGGCAGAGAGTCTCGGTGCGCTGATCTTCGAAAACAGTGAGGTGCTGGAGATCATTCACGGCAATACGCCCGGTGTGCGCACCGCTCACGGCCAGATCGACGCCAATCAGGTGATGCTAGCCGGCGACGTCTATCACAAGCTCGAACCGGACAAACTCAAGGGCAAGATCTTCCCGGCCATGGGCGGCATCGTCACCACCGCGCCGCTCGGTGATCTGGCGCGACAGATCAACCCTGAAGACCTCGCGGTATACGACTGCCGTTTCGTCCTCGACTACTACCGTCTCACTGCCGATGGCCGCTTGCTGTTTGGCGGCGGCGCCAACTACAGCGGCAAGGATTCACGGGATATCGCGGCTGAATTGCGCCCGTGCATCGAACAGACTTTCCCGGCGCTCAAAGGCGTGGCCATCGACTACCAGTGGAGCTGCGCGATGGGCATCGTCATCAACCGCATTCCGCAACTGGGCAAGCTCTCGGACAACGTCTGGTATTGCCAGGGCTACTCGGGACACGGCATCGCCACCACGCACATCATGGGTGAAATCATGAGCCGGGCGATCACCGGGCAACTTGAACAGTTCGATACGTTTGCCGCGTGCCAGCACATTCGCGTACCGATGGGGGATTTGCTGGGCAATCCGTTGCTGGCTGCGGGGATGTGGTACTACCAGATGCTTGAACGACTTCGCTGAGTTCACCGACCCCATCGCGAGCAGGCTCACTCCTACAGTTGGAATGCATTCCCCTGTAGGAGTGAGCCTGCTCGCGATGAGGCCCTCAACTGCAACACAAGTCCTCATTCGGGCAGTTGCTCAACCTCAATCCCCAACCGTCGATAATCCTCGACACTCCCCGACGCCAGATGCCGCTCGGTAATCAGCGTATGCAGGCGACTACAAGGAGCCACCACAAACGGCTCAACCGCACCAAGCTTGTCTGCCGTGGTCACCGCAATCACCCGCGCCGCACCATCGAGCATCGCCTGCTTCACCGGCACCTCATCAAAATACAGCGAGGTAATGCCCACCTCCGGATGAATCGCACAGACCCCGGTAAACGCCAGATCCGCCCTGATTCCCGCCAACATGCGCAGCGTTTCATGCCCACCCGCCGACATCGTGCGCGGGTTCAACTGCCCACCCGCCAGAATCACTTTCACCTCTTTGAATTCCGACAACGCAATCGCGATCATCGGCGACGCCGTGACCGCCGTAATGCTCACATCAGCACGCAACGCACGGGCGATCTGCAAAGTCGTCGAGCCGGAATCGAACAACACAATCTGCCCGTCCTCGACTTTCTGCGCCGCCAACTGCGCCAGGCGAATCTTCACTTCATCGGTCTCGTCCAGTCGCGTGAAGTAATCCTTGCCGGTGTCCTTGGGACGCGGCAACGCCCCGCCGTGCACGCGCTGCACCAGGCCGGCGTTATCCAGTTCGGCGAGGTCGCGGCGGATGGTGTCTTCGGACACCGCGAAGTGCTGGCTCAACTCGGAAGCCATGACCTTGCCGTCGCGTTCGAGGATCAACAGGATTTTCTGCCGGCGCAGGGACGGCAGTTCGGTGACGGAGTGGTCGTGCATGGTTTTGCCTGTTTGTGCTTGTAGTTGCAGGTTTGTACGAGATTAGCCAAAGCCTCAGGCAAACACAAACGCGCTGGTATCAATTGTTTCGATCATCGAAATCAACAAGCCGAATTTTTTCTTTGCCTTGGGCCTGTTCACAATGGCAGCACTTCAAAAAAGGCTCAGGATGAAAAGCTGATGAATATCAATTTCGCGTTTGCGTGTCTGATCGTAGTGTCGTTTGCGATTGCCCTGGGCCACGCCTGAGCCGTCAGACCGACGCCGCCAGGTGCTCACGCAGCCATTTGTGCGCCGGATCGCGATGCGAACGTTCGCCCCAGAACATCGCCATCTCGTAACCGGGCACCGGCAACGGCGCCTCGACCACTTGCAGTGCCGGATTGTCACGCACCAGGCGTGACGGCAGCATCGCCACCAGATCGGTGCTGGCCAGTACCGACATCACCATCAAAAAGTGCGGCACCGACAGCACCACTTTCCGCGACAACCCGACCTCGGCCAACGCCTTGTCCGTCACCCCGAAAAAGCCTCCGCCCTCACGCGACACCAGCACATGTTCCAATGCGCAGAATTGCTCGCGGGTCGGTTTTCTCTGCAATCGCGGATGCCCATGACGACCGACCAGCACGTAGCGTTCGGTAAACAGAATCCGCTGATGCAGCTCCAGCGGCGCCTCTTCGGTGATGTGCAACGCCAGATCGAACACGCCCTGCTCGGCCTGTTTCACCAGTTGCGCGGGCATCAGATCGAGCACCGCCAGACGTGTACCCGGCGCTTGCATCCGCAAACCGCCGAGTGCGGGCAGGAGAATGGTTGATTCGCCATAGTCCGTTGCCGCGACTTTCCAGGTGTGGGTCGCCAGCGCCGGATCGAACGGACTGGCCGGAGCTACCGCCCTCTCCAGCGCTTCGAGTGCCTCGCGTAACGGCTCACGCAACTCATCAGCCCGCGCCGTCGGGCGCATCCCGCGTGGACCGGGCAACAACAGCGGATCACCAAAGATGTCGCGCAACTTCGCCAGATGCACGCTCACCGACGGCTGCGACAAGCTCAAGCGCTCTGCGGCGCGAGTTACGTTGTGCTCCGCCAGTAACACGTCTAGGGTCAACAGCAAGTTGATATCGATGCGTCTCAAATTATCCATGGCTATACCAGACATATCAGACATTCATTTCCAATATACCGGTCAAGGATTGATCCTGCTTACATTCAACCAAGGAACGCGAACATGAACGTACTACTGGTCTACGCCCATCCTGAACCAAAATCCCTTAATGGCGCACTCAAGGACTTCACCGTCCAGCGCCTGCAAGCCGCCGGCCACACCGTGCAAGTCTCCGACCTCTACGCGATGAACTGGAAAGCCGCTCTCGACGCCGACGACGCCCCGGAACGCGACACCAACCGCCCCTTCGACGCCTCCCGCGACTCGAAACTCGCCTACGCCCAAGGCACCCAGGCTGCCGACATCGCCACCGAACAGGAAAAACTGCTATGGGCCGATGCGCTGATCCTGCAATTCCCACTGTGGTGGTTCTCGATGCCGGCGATCCTCAAGGGTTGGGTCGAGCGCGTGTACGCCTATGGGTTTGCCTATGGCGTCGGCGAGCACTCCGACTCCCGTTGGGGCGAGCGTTATGGCGAAGGCAAGATGAAAGGCAAACGGGCGATGCTGATGGTCACGACCGGTGGCTGGGATTCGCACTACAGTACTCGCGGGATCAACGGGCCGATTGATGATCTGCTGTTTCCGATCAACCACGGGATTCTTTACTACCCCGGTTTCGACGTGGTGCCACCATTCGTGAGCTATCGCACCAGCCGAATGGATGCCGCGAAGTTTGCCGCGACTTGCGAAGAGTTGGGCGTGAGGCTGGATGAGTTGTGGAGCACCCGGCCGATTGCGTATCGGCAGCAGAATGCGGGGGATTATGAGATTCCGGCGTTGACGTTGAAGGATGAAATTGCGCCGGGGGTTGAAGGGTTCGATGCCCACACCCGATAGACCTGCATAAACCCTGTGGCGAGGGAGCTTGCTCCCGCTCGGCGACGCAGTCGTCGCAAAACCCGACACCTCGATACATCAGGATGATCGAGGCGCCAAAATCGGGGCCGCTTCGCAGCCCGGCGGGAGCAAGCTCCCTCGCCACAGGGGATTAATGCACAGTCAGGCATGCTCGTGAGAGGCGTCGCCCGTTTCAGCCGTAATGTGTAACAATTCAGGAACAGTCGATCTTACAAGGATGTTCGCAATGTCTGGCAAACCCGCCGCCCGAGTTACCGACCCCACTTCCTGCCCGCTTCCAGGCCACGGCGTGAACCCAATTGCGGCGGGATCTCCCGACGTCTTTTTCGACGGCTTGGCTGCCGCCCGCCAAAACGACAAGAGCGCTTGCGGCAGCCCTATCGTAGGAGAAGTAGCTTCCACCGTTCTCATCAATGGTATGCCCGCCGCAACTGTGGGAAGTGTCGGTGCACATGGGAATAACGTTGTAAGCGGCTCATCTACGGTGATCATCGGCAACTCACACACACCAGCAGAGTTCGTACCGCCTTCTATCATGCCAATCTGGGCGATGGTGTTTGATGAGAAGTTTCGGATCGTCAATGGTGACGGGCAGCCTCTCGCTAACGTGCCCTACCACATTAAGGACGAAGTCGGTCGCGTCTATACCGGTTTCTCTGATGAAACAGGTCACACACCAAGAATTGCAACAAGCAAGCAAGAAACATTAGAAGTCACCACCGGCGTCGCTGCGCTGGAAAAATGGGGTGATGCATGACGGAGTTTTCTTGCAAGATCCCAACTAATAAACAAGCAAACTCTATCAGCAACGTGCCTGGCTATTTAATGCCGGCCAATATTCATTTATTTGTTGTAGTTGACGAGATAGGTAAAGACGGCTTCTTAGTACGAAAAATATATTCATCCCCTGACAATCCGCATTTGGTCGCCAAAAACCTTCCAGAATTTCAGATAAAAAATGAAGTATGGCCAGAAAAATACGGAATGCGCCCCGTAGCACCCAACTCAAGTGCCACAGTGGCGCAACATGTCTATAGTAGCCGAAAATACCCATCCAGCTATCTCTCCACCAGCTCAGAGTATCCAAACGGCTCACCAAGATTCGAAGGAAAAACCGTATACATCGATATTGAGAAAGCAAAAGCCGCCGGTGCGAAATTAGTCAGTACGGAAGAAATCTTAAAAGCGCTTGAAGATTACAAAAAAAACGCGCCGAAAAGCATCGCTAAAATCGATGAAATTGCAGAATGGGTAAAAAACATCGACAAAGAGGTTTTGGTTAAATCCGAAAAAGTACCTGCGAGTGCAATTTTCACACCGACATCACAAAAAGTCACAAGTGCATTTATTAAAGGAGTAAAAGTAGTTAGGGTATTTGCCATTGCCTTCACTGCATACGACCTCAAGATTGCTACCGAAGAGTCATTTAAACAAAATAGCGTAAAACCGATCTCTGTCGAAGCAGTAAAGCAGGCCGGAGGCTGGGGGGCAGCTATCGCAGGCGCCAGGATTGGCTTGGTAGCAGGAGCGGCAGTTGGAATTGAAACAGGACCCGGTGCGATCGTTAGCAGTGCGATCGGTGGAATCGTATTTGGTACAGCCGGATATCTAGGGGCAACTTGGCTAACTGAATACATACAGGAATAAGACCACTATGAATTTTTTCCGCCGGATACTTTCTTCGCTAAAACCTGCCCCACAAGAGCAAATAGTCGGATACAGCAAGGAAGAACTGGAGAAACTGTTCTCTCTCCCCTTGCCTGCTTTCGACTTTCCTGATTATCCTTCCATTTCATCCTTGATCAATGTGGGAATTAACGCCTACTACTCCTGCTTTCTCGTCGACCTTAATGATACGTCGGAGTTCGAAGCACTCGTAACATCCAATTTCCAGAAAGAAAACAAAAGATCCTTTAACAGTCTACCTGTATACGAGTTAAAAAATCCACCAACCAGCTTTCGATTGATATATTTTATATCTATTCGAGAATTCAACTCTGCGACGATCCGCTTAGTTACCAATAGCTCTGA
Source organism: Pseudomonas sp. McL0111 (assembly GCF_052567255.1). Taxonomy (NCBI): domain Bacteria; kingdom Pseudomonadati; phylum Pseudomonadota; class Gammaproteobacteria; order Pseudomonadales; family Pseudomonadaceae; genus Pseudomonas; species Pseudomonas sp. McL0111. The sequence goes on from NZ_CP199585.1 coordinate 5,399,428, forward strand.
ATTTCTATTATTACTGAGTCAAAAAAATTTCCCCGCACCGCCACCATGGATAGCATTTCAAGGTTATGAACCCATATGGTGGGGCGGTAACATGGAAGGTGCTCAGGGCTATTATGAAAACAACTATTTTTTTCCTTTTTTTACTAGCCTGAATACCAATGAAAAACAGGCCTATTACGCGAGATTTAATGCCACAGAAGAATGGATCAATAGGCTTGAGCTTATGTACGACGACGAATAACGTCATTTTTATGGGTGCCTGTGTACTCAGGCACCTGCCCGCCCTCGCCGTACCTGCACCAACAACGCCGGCGCGAAATGCAGCAGCACCATCCGGCTCAGATGGTGAGTCAGGATAAACACCACATTCAGCCCGCCGCCAAACGCGACGATGGCAATAGTTTCAATCGCGCCCGGCATGTACGCCAGCCACAGCGACAGCGGATCGCTGCCCAGGAACCGCGCCGCGACTTCCGCGAAGGCTGCCGCAACCACGATCATCAACCCTACCGATACCAACGCCGTACGTCCGTGGCGCCCCAACTCCGCGATTCCCAGTCCCTGAAAGCGCGAACCGATGCGCACGCCGAGAATCAGTGCTGCCAGATTCAGGCTCCACTCCGGCATGTGAAAGCCGTGCAGCCATCCCGATTTGACGAACACAGCGGTGATGATGATTGCCGTGAGCATGAACGGCGCGGGCACGCCGATCACCAACAGCAGTCGACCGAGCAGCACACTCAACGCGATAACCGAAAACGCAGTCAGCGCCATGCCTGTCGTTAAAGGATCACCGTTGGCAATAGCCACCGCTGCCTGCCCCGGAATCAAAAAGCTCACCAGCACGGTGATCAGCAACAGCCGTATCAAGTGCACGATGATTACCTTGCTCGAGGCCTTTTCTGACTCCAGCAGATCAAACACCGCCGCCAGTGCTCCCGGATAAACCGCCAACAGTGCATCGGTGCGATTCCAGCCTGCGCCGCGAGTCAGCCACAAGGCAGCCAGCGCGATTTGCACGGTCAGGCAGATCAACAACACGCCGAGGCTCGGCAGCATGGTTGCCGCCGTCTCACTGTCCCACGCCTCGAACATCAGCCCGGTGGCAATGCCCAGCGTGACCTGGATGTAGCCCAAGCCATACGGCGTTGCGGGGGCGAAACCGAATTTGCTGGCGACCAGTGCAGTGACGACAATCGAACCCAACAGCAAACCGTGGGGTACGCCTTCAAACTGCAACACAGCGCCGAAACCAGCGGCGATCAACAAACATAGAATGGATTTCATAGTTGCCTTCCTGGCTATCAAATACCCCCCTGTAGGAGCTGCCGAAGGCTGCGATCTTTTGATCTTGATCTTGAAAAAACAGGATCAAAAGATCGCAGCCTGCGGCAGCTCCTACAGGGGATCGTGTTTGTATTTACGAGCGTAACCTTCCGATTGCCCGGCGGTATTTTTCGATCCGTTCCAGATCCTCCCAACTTGGCGAGGCGATGCGCGACAGGTCGCTGTTCTCTTCCAGATCCGCCAGTTTCACTGACCGGCCAATCGGATTCATCGCTGCGCGTTCGACGAAATCCTCGTAGGATTCGCCCGGGATCTTGGTTACCGATTCGATAGCGCTCAACACTTCTTCGCTGAAACCTTCCTTGCGCAGATCCTCAAGGCTGACGCCGCAATCCTCGACCACATCGTGCAGCACGGCGACGATGCGCTCTTCCAGCGTATTCATCCGCAACATGACCTTCAGCGGATGCAGAATGTATGGCGCACCGCCCTTGTCCACTTGCCCGGCATGCGCAGAAGCAGCGATGGCGATAGCGCGTTCGAGTGTCTGAGTCATGGGTTATGTTCCAATCCTTGGCACTAGATGTTTCCGATTGTTTCTCAGTCTGCGCCACCGCGCAAATCAAAAAGCCGATTGAACCTTGGCCCTCGGCGCAATCTCGAAACCAAATAAGCGCCAAATCAACGATCAGACACGGCGCCATTGGAGAGGAACCGCCGATGAACATCCGACATCTGCTGCTGATCGCACCGTTTTGCATCATTCCGAGTTGCGTCATGGCCCAGGGTTGCGACGTCCAGACCCGCTCCTCCAGCCCTTCAGTGCCAGCGGTGGAAACCCACAGCTGCTACGAATACGAAGGCGTGCCGGTCGATGCCATCGACTGGTCGTGCAGTAACGAAAGCAAAGACATGCTCAACAGCACCAAGAAAAAAGTACCGCAATGCGCCGATCGCTATGAGGCGACGTGCATTGCTACTCTGACTCAGGAGTCCTTGGTAAACCCGCATTCCACCAGTAAGGACAAGAGCGCCAAGGCGCTGAACATCCCGAAAAATGCGCAGGTGACCACCTATTACTACGGGGCTGAACATTTGAGTCAGGCGAAGATTGATTGTGAGAACGCTGGTGGCGAGTGGAAGGCTAAATAGTCACTTATGAACATCCACAAAAAAGCCCGGCACTGTGCCGGGCCTGGTCTTTCTACGATGCATTAGCCACCACCGTTGCCACCGCTGCTGCTGCCAGTCGATTGGCCTGCACCACTGGGTTTGGAACCCGCAGGTGTCGGCCCGTTATCGGTCGTATTGCCGTCCGCGCCTTTGGGCAGCGATGCGGCACCAGGATCGGCGTTCGTCGACTCCGGTGCCGGCTGGCGGGTCTGGCTGGTGCCGTCGTTGGCTGTCGGTGTTGGCGTCTCGCCGGCAGCGACCGCGTATAACGAGCTGCCAGACAAGAGTGCCGCCAGGGTAAATGCCACAACTTTTTGATTCAGCATGTTGGCTCTTCCTTTGCGTGGTGAGTTACAGCATTGGAAGAACCGTTGGGGCGAAGGTGCGGTGTGTCAGACGAGTGGTGATTTGGAGGGGTGAAAAAAACCGACGCCTGTTCAGGCATCTGTTTTTCGGTTTAGGCATTTCAGAATAATCACCAGCGTCTTTCCGCTCACGCTGTACGACACTTCCGAATATCGTAACAAGCAAACCAGCGTCTATGCGCCTTGGCTTTATTGACGATTACTCTTCAAACAAGAGTTTTCCATTCAATACAGCAGAACATCCATGGCCAACCACAGCTACATGAGCATTACCGGAAATCGGCAAGGACTGATCTCCGCCGGCTGCTCCAGCACCCACTCAATCGGCAACAAATGCCAGTCAGGTCACCTCGACGAAATCATGGTTCTGGCCTATTCGCACAACATGACCACCGGCAATGACGGCGGCGTCACCGCCGATCGTGGCAAACATCTGCCAATCATGATCACCAAGAACATCGACAAATCCTCGCCCCTCCTCTCCACCGCACTTCACGAGCGCGAAATGCTCGACTGCACAATCTTCTTCTATCGAACCTCCCCCGCCGGCACGCAGGAAAAATACTTCAAAATCCACATAGCCGGCGCAAAAATCGCGCACATCAACCTACAGGTTCCTCACGCCATCCATTTAAACGATGCACAGCCGCAGGAATTGGTCTCGTTCACTTATCGCGAGATCAGTTGGACACACATTCAGGCAGGCACAAGCGGTTTCAGTTCCTGGGGAAATAACGATGAATGAGGATTCGTGTGACATTAACGATGTCACACGGGCAGCTTCCGATCTGGTCGCTTTCGGATGCCAGATCGGTGCAACTCAGTTGTACGACAGTTTCACCCAGCTCAAGTTTGGCGAGATCGTTTCGGCTTATGCGAATGAGATTGTTCGTGCGGTGGATGAAGGTGTTATCAGTGCGAAGCAAGGGTTGCAGGAGCTCAGGGAGGAGTATTCAGCGCTTTCTACCAAGTCCATGTTCTATTTCCAGAATGGCGTGAGCGTTGTTTCAGGAAGTTTACAGTTTCAGGCTGGCGCCGTACTACTTGGAACCAGTCGAGGGACATCTCTTGTTCCGTCCGCCTTTTTGTTAGGGCATGGCGCAAATAATATTTATGAGGGTTTTGGGAACATTTATAACGGTCCCAGCGAACCTGGAGTAACCGGCCCAATAAGAATGGCATACCAGAATATCCTGGGTAGCAAGACGGGCAACATGACTTATTACTCCGTCGATCTTTACCTATCCATTTACGGGATGATGAGCTTTGTTCGCAAAGAACATTCCGTGCAACTCTTCAACAAGGACCCCATCAATTATGAACGAGCACATAAGCAGGCGGGTGCTCTGGCGTTGGCACTCGAAGCAATTTCGGACAGCATTACGTTGTACTCCATTGAAAAAGAATCAAAGACCGTTGAACCTATTACCTCATTTACGCTGACGAAATGATCGCTGATAAAAACTCAAATAACAAAACAGCCCGACAAAAAACAAAAACGAACCTCCCGCAATTATAAAATCCGAAACACCAGCTAGCAGATCATTTTTTTTGAAATAAGGGGCAAATATATAGGTTGCGACCATCGACACAACAACTATCTGAATCCAAACCGCTCGCAAGCTGTAATACTTATCCTCAACCCTCTCACCACGATAGGCATTTCGAAGACGAGGGACATAGTAAACAAGACCAAAAATCGCAAAAACCAAAAAAGTCATCCAGAAAAAAATCCAGAATAATGGCTCTTCTATTTCAAATAACTGGCGCATACCGCCCATAAAAATCATTGCGTAAAATCCAGCAGAGGCGACTACCAAGCCTGCAACGCTAAAGTAATATCGAAGATCATCCAGCCTCACAATCCAACTCCAAAACATGAAAACCATTAACACAATCAAACCGAACACACAGGTAAGAACAACCTCGTAAAAAAGCTGCACTGCAATCCCGACAAACGAAAAAATGGCACCAAGCAATGTAACCATGCCAGAAAAACCATAACGTCATCGACCTTGCATCATCACGCGAGCATTCAGAATGCTCCTACAAATTAAAACCAGCAATCCTACAAACTTTTCCTCGACTCAAAAAAAATCCGACACCCTTTAAAAAGGTGTCGGATTTACTTGCAACTTATGGTTTTTACTTAAAAACCATTCAGAAGTTAGCCGGCGTATTCGCACTAATAATCTCAGCCTCGTCCGCCCCGATATTCCGGAACTTATGCGGCAGCGTCGTCGGGAAGTAATACCCATCCCCGGCATTCAACACGCTCACCGCCCCATCAACCGTCAACTCCACAGTCCCACGAGTCACCAACCCACACTCCTCGCCTTCCGCATGCACAATCGGCTCTTCCCCGGAACTCGCGCCCGGCGCGTATTGTTCGCGCAGCAAGCGCATCTGGCGGCTCGGCACCGAGGCGCCGATCAGCAGCAGACGCAAGCCATCACGGCCGAGGTCTGGCTGTTCGTTGGCGCGGAATACGTATTGATGCTCACGCGGCGGCTGGTCGAAGGTGAAGAAGTCGGCCAGGGACATCGGTATGCCTTCGAGCAGCTTTTTCAGTGAGCTGACGGAAGGGCTGACGCGATTCTGTTCGATCAGGGAGATGGTGGCATTGGTCACGCCGCTACGCCGGGCCAGCTCGCGCTGGGAGAGTTTGTAGCTTTCGCGTACTAGTTTGAGTCGAGAACCCGTATCCATGACAGCCTTATGTGAGAACGACTTAAGGGCGATGGGGGTGGGTGGCGGGTGACGCGCCGGGGCGCGGATCACGTTGCTCCCGTGTCCCGGAACCGTGAAAGGCGGCTATTAAATCACGTTTGGTGGTGTTGCTCAGCAGGTTCGATGGGCGGTGGGGGAAAAGAGCCTGCCAAGGTTGATTGCCGGGTAAACACAAGACCTGTGGGAGTGAGCCTGCTCGCGATGAGGTGGCACTTTCAACATCCCTTTTGCTGACAGGCCGCCTTCGCGAGCAAGCTCGCTCCCACAGGGTTTGTGGTGTTTCAGGGAAAGTGATGGTGGCTGTTTTGGCCTTATCGCGAGCAGGCTCACTCCTACAGTTTTAGCTTCGGTGCGTCAGTTAAAAAACCGGCGGGGTCTTGGGGACCGCCGCCGGTGAGGTAACTTAGATGCCGAAACGGTCACGCAGCGAGTAGTACACGGCGCCCATGGCGGTCAGCGGTGCGGAGAAGGTCCGGCCACCGAGCATTGGCATATGTGGCAGCGAGGCGAAGGCGTCGAAGCGTTCGGCGTCGCCACGGATCATTTCCGAGATCAGCTTGCCGGCCAGGTGCGAGCAGGTCACGCCGTGGCCGCTGTAGCCTTGCATGTAGTAGGCGTTTTTCTCGATGCGGCCAAATTGCGGCATGCGGGACATGGTCAGCAGGAAGTTGCCGGTCCAGCGGTAGTCGATTTTCACGTCTTTGAGCTGCGGGAAGGTCTTGAGGATCTTCGGGCGGATCAGTTGTTCGATGTCGTCCGGTTCACGCGCGCCGTAGACCACGCCGCCGCCGTAGAGCAAGCGGTTGTCGGCAGTCAGACGGTAGTAATCCAGCAGGTAATTACAGTCTTCGACGCAATAGTTGTTGGTGATCAGACTGCGCGCCTGCTTTTCGGTCAACGGTTCGGTGACGACGATTTGCGAGCCGCACGGCATGCTTTTCGCGGTCACGCGGTTGTCCAGACCTTGCGGCAGGTACGCGTTGCCGGCGATCAGCAGGTACTTGGCGCGTACCTGGCCTTTGGCAGTGCGTACGACGTTTGGCTCGCCGTACTTGATTTCCACGGCGGCGGATTGCTCGTAGATCTTGCCGCCCAGACGCACGATGGCTGCGGCTTCACCGAGGGCCAGGTTCAGCGGGTGAACGTGGCCGCCCTGCAAGTCGAGCAGGCCGCCGACGTAGGCATCGGAGCCGACTTCGCGACGAATCTCTGCCGCATCGAGCATCTTCAGATTCTTGTTGCCGTAGCGTTCCCAGCTGCGTTTTTGCTCAGCCAATCCGCCCAGTTGTTTCTTGTTCATCGCTGCGAAGATGCCGCCCGGGCGGTAGTCGCACTTGATGTCATATTCCTTGATGCGCGAACGAATGATGTCGGCGCCTTCGAAGATCATGCTGCCGAGGATTTCCGCAGTCTTGTCGCCGTAACGCTGCTCGATCACATCGACGTCGCGGCTATAGGAGTTGACCAGTTGACCGCCGTTGCGACCGCTGGCGCCGTAGCCGACTTTCGCCGCTTCCAGCACCGTGACTTTGTAGCCGGCCTCGGTGAGGAACAGTGCCGAAGACAGACCGGTGTAGCCAGCGCCGATGATGCAAACGTCGCACTCCACCGACTCTTCGAGAGTCGGGAAGTCGATGGTTTCGTTGCGAGTGGCGGCGTAGTAGCTGTTGACGTGTTGTTGTTTCATACGTTTCTCCGATGGCCGCAGGAGTCCTGCGGCCGCCGCTGTAAAAGAATTAGAGCTTGATCCAGGTCGCTTTCAGCTCGGTGTACTTGTCGAACGCGTGCAGCGATTTATCGCGGCCGTTGCCCGACTGTTTGAAGCCACCGAACGGCGCGGTCATGTCGCCGCCGTCGTACTGGTTGACCCACACGCTGCCAGCACGCAGGCCACGAGCGAAGTTGTGCGCCTTGCTCAGGTTGCTGGTCCAGACACCGGCAGCGAGACCGAAGATGCTGTCGTTGGCGATGTGCAACGCTTCTTCAACAGTGTCGAAGGTGATCAGCGACAGCACCGGGCCGAAGATCTCTTCGCGGGCGATGGTCATGGCGTTGGTCACACCGTCGAACAGCGCCGGTTCCACGTACAGGCCACCGGTGTCTTCGAGGGTGCGTTTGCCACCGGCAATCAGTTCAGCGCCCTGCTCGCGACCAATGCTGATGTAGCGCAGCACGTTGTCCAGTTGGCGCTGATCGACCACAGCGCCAACGGTGGTGGCAGGGTCGAGTGCATGCCCCGGTTTCCACGCTTGCAGCGCTTCAACCAGCAGCGGAATGAACTGCTCGCGGATCGAACGTTCGACCAGCAGACGCGAACCTGCGGTGCAGACTTCGCCCTGGTTGAAAGCAATGGCGCCGGCCGCTGCTTGTGCTGCCGCGCGCAAATCCGGTGCGTCGGCAAACACCACGTTCGGGCTCTTGCCCCCTGCTTCGAGCCAGACGCGTTTCATGTTGCTTTGGCCGGCATAAATCATCAGTTGCTTGGCGATAGCGGTCGAACCGGTGAAGGCCAGAACGTCGACATCCATGTGCAACGCCAGCGCTTTACCAACGGTGTGACCGAAGCCCGGCAGGACGTTGAACACGCCTTTCGGGATACCGGCGTCGAGGGCGAGTTGCGCGATGCGAATCGCGGTCAGCGGCGACTTTTCTGAAGGCTTGAGGATGAACGAGTTACCGGCAGCCAGCGCCGGGGCGAACTTCCAGCTGGCCATGATCAACGGGAAGTTCCACGGCACGATGGCCGCGACCACGCCGGACGGCTCGCGAGTCACCAGACCCAATTGATCGTGCGGTGTGGCGGCGACTTCGTCGTAGATTTTGTCGATGGCCTCGGCGCTCCAGCGGATCGCGTTGGCGGTCGCCGGGATGTCGATGCCCATCGAATCGCTGATCGGCTTGCCCATATCGAGGGTTTCCAGCAGCGCCAGTTCTTCCTGATGTTGCAGGATCAGATCAGCGAAGCGGATCAGGATGCGTTTGCGCTCGGCCGGGGCTTTTTTCGCCCAGATGCCGGACTCGAAAGACTGCCGTGCAGCTTCAACGGCGAGGTTGGCGTCGGCTTCATCGGTGCTGGCCACGGAGGCGAGGAAACGGCCGTCGACGGGGCTGATGCACTCGAAGGTTTCACCGCTGATTGCCGGGCGGTATTCGCCGTTGATGAAGGCACGGTTTTCGATGGTTAGGGACTGGAAGCGTTGTTCCCAGTCGCTGCGGGTAGTTGTCATTGTTGTGGCTCGACAAGGGGGATTGTGTGACGAGCGAACGCCCGCCAATCAAAATCTGGTAACCCGATCCACTGTAGGAGTGAGCCTGCTCGCGATAGCGGTAAACCAGTCAATAGAGATGTCGACTGACCTGGCCTCATCGCGAGCAGGCTCACTCCTACAGGGGTTTGGGTTGGTCTTTTAGACCGTGTGCAGATACCAGTTGTACTCAAGGTCAGAGATCGAGTTCTCGAACTCGGCCAGCTCGCTTTCCTTGCACGCGACGAACACGTCGATGTACAGCGGGTCGATGTACTTGGCCATGACTTCGCTGTCGTCCAGCTCACGCAAGGCATCGCGCAGGTTGTTCGGCAGGCTCTGTTCGTTCTGCTCGTAGCTGTTGCCTTCGACTGGCGCGCCCGGTTCGATCTTGTTGGTCAGACCGTGGTGAATACCGGCAAGCACAGAGGCCATCAGCAGATACGGGTTGGCGTCGGCGCCGGCTACACGGTGTTCGATACGCACGGCGTCGGCCGAACCGGTTGGCACACGCACGGCCACGGTACGGTTATCGATGCCCCAGCACGGCGAGTTCGGCACGTAGAACTGTGCGCCGAAACGGCGGTACGAGTTGACGTTCGGGCAAAGGAAAGCCATTTGCGCAGGCAGGGTCTCCAGCACACCGCCGATCGCGTGGCGCAATGCGGCGTTCTGCTCGGGCTCCTCACTGGCGAAGATGTTGTTGCCTTCTTTATCCAGAATCGAAATGTGTACGTGCAGACCGTTGCCCGCCTGGCCCGGATACGGCTTGGCCATGAAGGTGGTGTCCATCTCGTGGTCGTAGGCGATGTTTTTCACCAGACGCTTGAGCAGGACTGCGTAGTCGCACGCCTTGATCGGATCGGAGACGTGATGCAGGTTGACTTCGAACTGCGCCGGGGCGCTTTCCTTGACGATGGCGTCAGCCGGGATGCCCTGCTCTTTCGCGCCTTCGAGGATGTCTTGCAGGCAATCGACGTACTCGTCGAGGTCGTCGATCAGGTAGACCTGAGTCGAGACCGGACGCTTGCCGGAAACCGGCGAACGTGGCGACTGCGGACGACCGTTCACGTTGTCCTGGTCGATCAGGTAGAACTCGAGTTCGAATGCGGCGCAGATGGTCAGGCCCAGTTCGTCGAACTTGCGCACTACGTTGGCCAGCACTTCACGCGGGTCGGCGAAGAACGGCTGACCTTCGATTTCGTGCATGGTCATCAGCAGTTGAGCGGTCGGGCGTTTTTGCCACGGCTCGATGCTCAGGGTGCCCGGGATCGGGTAGCAGATACGGTCAGCGTCGCCGATGTCCAGACCCAGGCCGGTGCTTTCCACCGTGGAGCCATTGATGTCGAGAGCGAAAAGCGAGGCTGGCAGGTTAATGCCTTTCTCGTAAACCTTATGAAGACTGGTGCGCTCGATGCGCTTGCCGCGCACCACACCGTTCATATCCGCAATCAGAAGGTCGACGTACAAAACCTCAGAATATTTCTTAAGGAATGCGTTTGCTTCGTTGAGTTGAACGGCACGCAGAGGGACCGACATGATGCACCTATTTTTTAGCTGTTAATTATTATGTTCACTGCCCTTTCACGAGCCCAGTCAATCCGAAAGGCAAAGTGAAGTCAATAGCGAACACCTGGCCGCTCAGCGTTTATTTTTAGGCGCTTTCAGGGCGCTTGCGTGCCAAATCCACCGCCAGAGCCCCGAGAATCATGAAGATTTGATGAACGGCGTTTAGAATTTTTTACATGGCAGTTGTTAATTAAAATAAACGCGGATAAGCTCCGGAAAAGCTCGTTCAAGTGTCAAACTTCGAGGTGAATAAAAATGGCATTCAAGCCATTGATCGGTGTTACTGCGTGCGTCAAACAGATTGGCCTGCACCCCTACCATGTCAGCGGCGACAAGTACTTGCGTGCTGTCAGCGTTGCAGCTCTGGGGTTGCCAGTGGTCATTCCTTCTTTAGGCGACCTGACTGAAATCGAGGACCTGCTGGGTCAACTCGACGGTCTGTTGCTGACCGGCTCGCCGTCGAACGTGGAACCTTTCCACTATCAAGGCCCGGCCAGCGCCCCCGGCACGGATCACGATCCGGCGCGGGACGCCACGACCCTTCCTTTATTACGTGCAGCCATTGCGGCGGGCGTTCCGGTGCTCGGCATTTGCCGGGGTTTCCAGGAAATGAACGTGGCTTTCGGCGGCAGCCTGCACCAGAAGGTGCATGAGTTGCCGGGCATGCTCGATCACCGCGAGGCCGACAGTCCGGACCTTGCCGTGCAATACGCCCCGGCCCATGCGGTCAGCGTCTTGGCCGGCGGTGTGTTCGAGGCGCTGGAGCTGCCTGCGCAGTTTCAGGTCAACTCGATCCACAGTCAGGGCATCGACCGACTCGCACCAGGCCTGCGGGCTGAAGCCGTGGCGCCGGATGGCCTGATCGAAGCGATCTCGGTGGAGCACAGCCCGACGTTTGCCCTCGGCGTGCAATGGCACCCGGAATGGCAGGTGCGGGACAACCCCGTGTACCTGAGCATTTTCCAGGCGTTCGGCGAGGCTTGCCGGCAACGAGCGGTGCGACGCAACAAGCGCTGACAAAACCAGCATTACCTAAACGATTTACTGCCCCCACGGGGTCGGCGGCTGCGCGTGTGCGCATCCGTCATCCGTGACTACAACAAACCGTAATAACAACAAGTACTACCAGGCAGCCAGGACGGCGGCGCCGACCAAGCCGGATCGGCAGGAGTGTTGTCAGGCGGATCAATGCAAAACCCTGTGGGAGCTGGCTTGCCAGCGATGAGGCCGTCACCTTTGACATCAAAGGTGACTGACCTGCCGCCATCGCGGGCAAGCCCGCTCCGACAGGGAATGTGATCCGATTGAAGTTGCTCTTGCAGGCTTGCAATCCACTTAAGCCCGGCCACTTTTGGCCCGGCGACTGAAACCTGTTGGGAGTTTCACATGGCAAACGCCTCCAGCACTTACAGGAAGGCTCTTGAAGGTCACCAGCAACCGAAAAAGGTTCTGGTGAAAATCGATCGCGTAACCAAGAAGTTCGACGAGACCACTGCGGTGGACGATGTGTCCCTGGAGATCCATCAGGGCGAAATCTTCGCCCTGCTCGGTGGCTCCGGTTCGGGCAAATCGACCCTGCTACGGATGCTCGCCGGCTTCGAGCGCCCGACTGACGGACGGATTTTCCTCGACGGCGTCGACATCACTGATATGCCGCCGTACGAGCGGCCGATCAACATGATGTTCCAGTCCTACGCGCTGTTCCCGCACATGACCGTGGCGCAGAACATCGCCTTCGGCTTGAAGCAGGATCGTTTGTCAGCCAGCGAAATCGACGCCCGCGTCGAAGAAATGCTGCGCCTCGTGCACATGACCCAATACGCCAAACGCCGCCCGCACCAGTTGTCCGGTGGTCAGCGTCAGCGTGTCGCCCTCGCCCGCTCTTTGGCCAAACGTCCGAAGCTGTTGCTGCTCGACGAACCGATGGGTGCGCTGGATAAAAAGCTGCGTTCGCAGATGCAACTCGAACTGGTGCAGATCATCGAGCGCGTCGGCGTAACTTGCGTGATGGTGACCCACGACCAGGAAGAGGCCATGACCATGGCCGAGCGCATCGCGATCATGCACCTCGGCTGGATCGCACAGATCGGCAGCCCGGTGGACATTTACGAAGCACCGGTCAGCCGCATGGTCTGCGAATTCATCGGTAACGTGAACTCGTTCGACGGCACCGTGGTTGAAGACCTTGAAGGTCACGCGATCATCCACAGCCCGGACTTGCAGCAAAAGATCTATGTCGGTCATGGCGTCAGCACCTCGGTGCAGGACAAGTCGATCACCTACGCGATCCGCCCGGAAAAAACCCTCGTCAGCACGATCAAACCCGAAGGCCGCTACAACTGGTCCGAAGGCAAAGTGCATGACATCGCCTACCTCGGCGGCCACTCGGTGTTCTACGTCGAGCTGCCTGGCGGCAAGATCGTCCAGTCGTTCATGGCCAACGCCGAACGTCGCGGCGCGCGTCCGACCTGGGACGATCAGGTCTACGTCTGGTGGGAAGACGACAGCGGCGTGGTACTGCGCTCATGAGAACCTTCAATCAGCAATTCCTGCGCCTGGTGCCCAGCGGGCGAAAACTGGTGATCGGTATTCCGTTCATCTGGCTGTTCCTGTTCTTCATGCTGCCGTTCTTCCTGGTGATGAAGATCAGTTTCTCGGAAGCCGCGCTGTCGATCCCGCCTTACACCGAGATCTACACCTACGCCGAACAGAAATTCCAGCTGCTGCTGAACATCGGCAACTACACCATGCTCGGCGAAGACGAGCTGTATCTGTCGGCCTACCTCGGTTCGCTGAAAGTCGCAGCGCTGAGCACGCTGATGTGTCTGGTGATCGGTTTCCCGATGGCCTACGCGATCACCAAAGCCAGCAAGGAAGCGCAAAACGTCCTGCTGCTGTTGATCATGATGCCGACCTGGACCGCGATCCTGATCCGCGTTTATGCGTGGATGGGCATCCTCAGCAACAATGGTTTGCTCAATGCGTTTCTGATGTGGACCGGGCTCACGGATCACCCGATCGAGATCCTCAACACCAACACTGCCGTGTATATCGGCGTGGTGTATGCGTATCTGCCGTTCATGATCCTGCCGCTCTACGCCAACCTCGTGAAGCACGACGGCAGCCTGCTGGAAGCCGCGTCTGATCTGGGTTCGAGCAACTTCAACAACTTCTGGAAAATCACTGTACCGCTGGCCAAGAACGGGATTATTGCCGGCTGCATGCTGGTGTTCATTCCGGTGGTTGGTGAGTTCGTGATTCCGGAGCTGCTGGGTGGTCCGGAGACGCTGATGATCGGGCGTGTGCTGTGGCAAGAGTTCTTCAATAACCGCGACTGGCCGGTGGCGTCTGCTCTGGCGGTGGTGATGCTGTTGATCCTGATTGTGCCGATCCTGCTGTTCAACCGCAGCCAGGCCAAAGAGATGGAGGGACGGGGATGAAACGCTTCGGTTTTGCTAAGTTCATGCTGATTTTCGGCCTGACGTTCATCTATCTGCCGATGCTGATCCTGGTGATCTACTCGTTCAACGCCTCGAAACTGGTGACGGTCTGGGGCGGCTGGTCGATCAAGTGGTACGCCGGCCTGCTCGACAACACGCAACTGATGGGCTCGGTAGTGCGCTCGCTGGAAATCGCCTGCTACACCGCGATTGCTGCGGTGGCGCTCGGCACATTGGCCGCGTTCGTCCTGACTCGCGTCACGCGTTTCAAGGGTCGCACGCTGTTCGGTGGTCTGGTTACCGCGCCATTGGTAATGCCTGAGGTCATCACCGGTCTGTCGCTGTTGCTGCTGTTCGTGGCGATGGCGCAACTGATCGGCTGGCCGCAGGAGCGTGGCATCGTCACGATCTGGATCGCCCACACCACGTTTTGTGCAGCCTACGTTGCCGTGGTAGTTTCCGCCCGCCTCCGCGAGCTGGATCTGTCGATCGAAGAAGCCGCCATGGACCTCGGTGCCAAGCCGTTCAAGGTGTTTTTCCTGATCACCATTCCGATGATTGCACCGTCGCTGGCGGCGGGCGGGATGATGTCGTTTGCCTTGTCGCTGGATGACCTGGTGTTGGCGAGTTTCGTATCCGGCCCGGGTTCGACGACGCTGCCGATGGAAGTGTTCTCGGCGGTGCGTCTGGGTGTGAAGCCTGAGATCAACGCCGTGGCGAGCCTGATTCTGCTGGCGGTGTCGCTGGTGACGTTCCTGGTCTGGTACTTCGGTCGCAGGGCAGAAGCCAACCGCAAACGTGCGATCCAGGAAGCGATGGATCAGACCGCAAATGAATCGTGGCAACAGCCGCAACGCGCGGCCACCGCAGCTTAAAATTTAGCGGAGATCCAATGTGGCGAGGGGATTTATCCCCGTTGGGTCGCGAAGCGGCCCCAAAACCTGTACTCGCGTAGAACCAGATAGATCGCGCGAAGGTTTTACGACTGCTTCGCAGCCGAACGGGGATAAATCCCCTCGCCACAGAGCTTCCTCGCCACAGGTTTCGCGCACTACTGAAGTGTTGTGTTTTGAATAAAAAGAATGGAGTTGTACCGATGAAAATGTTTGGCAGAACGCTGCTGACACTGTCCTTGATAGGCGTGATCGCCACAGGCGCCCAGGCCAGCGACAAGGTTCTGCGTGTTTACAACTGGTCGGATTACATCGCCCCGGACACCGTAAAAAAGTTCGAGGACGAAACCGGTATCCGCGTGACTTACGACGTGTTCGACAGCAACGAAACCCTTGAAGCACGCTTGCTCGCGGGCAAATCCGGCTACGACCTCGTGGTGCCGTCCAACAGCTTTCTGGCCAAGCAGATCAAGGCCGGGGTCTATCAGACACTGGACAAATCCAGGCTGCCGAACTGGAAGAATCTCAACCCGGTGCTGCTGAAAAACGCCGCCGCCAGTGATCCGGATAACGCTCATGCGTTCCCGTACATGTGGGGCTCGATCGGCATCGGCTACAACCCGGACAAGGTCAAGGAAGTGCTCGGCGCCAATGCCCCGACCAACTCCTGGGACTTGCTGTTCAAACCGGAGAACGCCGAAAAACTGAAAGCCTGCGGCATCAGTTTCCTCGACTCGCCGACTGAAATGCTTCCGGCCGCCCTGCACTATCTGGGCTATCCGGTGAACGACAAAGAGCCCAAGCACATCGCTGAAGCTGAAGCGCTGTTCATGAAGATTCGGCCTTCGGTGGCGTACTTCCATTCCTCGAAGTACATCTCGGATCTGGCCAACGGCAACATCTGCGTCGCGGTCGGTTACTCCGGCGACGTGTTGCAGGCCAAGGCTCGCGCCGAAGAAGCCGGCAACAAAGTGCAGATCAAATACAGCATTCCCAAGGAAGGCGCCGGCAGCTTCTACGACATGGTCGCGATCCCGCGTGATGCCGCCAACGTCGAGAACGCTTACCTGTTCATGAACTTCCTGATGCGTCCGGACATCATCGCCGAGATCACCAACAGCATCGGCTACAGCAACGCCAACGCAGCGGCGACGCCACTGGTGGATGAAGCCATCCGCAACGACCCGAGCTCTTATCCGCCGCAGGACGTGATGGCGACGTTGTATGCGGTGCCGGATCAGCCGATTGCCACCCAGCGGATCATGACCCGTGGCTGGACCCGGGTGAAACTCGGCAAGTAACCCGCGCTTTATTGGTTGACTGAAGATTGTGGCAACACTGAAGAACCTGTGGGAGCTGGCTTGCCAGCGATGGCGGTGGTTCAGACGACAACGATGTTGAATGTACCGACCTCATCGCGGGCAAGCCCGGCTCCCACAGGGATTCAGTGCGGTTCAAGAATTTGCTGTTTTCCCGTTCACGCAGCGCCTTACCACCGCTGCACCCTCTCTATGAACGGCCTCACCCGGCTCCCTCGGCTCGGGTGAATTCAGGCGCCCTCGGGCGCCTTTTTTTGTCGGTTCAGGTCAGCGACCATTCCGCCAGTGCGCGGTAACGGCCCTTGTGCGATTCGAACAAGGCGAAGTGCTCGGCACGCATGAAAAATTCTGGCGGCGTGACGGATTCCGGCTCCGGCGCACGGTAGTCACGGGCCAATGTCAGGTGTGGGCGAAACTCGCGTGGTGATGCCTCAAAGCCGAACGGCAACATCGCCTGTTCCAGCGCGTAAACCAATCGCAGCAACGACTTTGGCGCCTGTTCCGGCGCCAGCGACAACACCCCGGCGCGATGCCAGACCTGCAAACGATCCAGCGAAATCTTCAGCGCCTCACCCGGCGTACTGACCTTGGCTGCAGCCTCGCAAACTTCACCAATCTGCGCCAGCGGCACTTCGCCGAGAAACAGCAGGGTCAGATGAAAGTTGTCGGCTGGCACCGGTTTGCCGGTTCTCAGGCTCAACTCCGCGCGCCACTGGGCAATCGCCTTGCGCTGCGCAGGTGAGCAATCCAAGGCGAAAAACAGCCGTTTTGACGGGGCATCCCTGCGTTTTTCATCGGTCATGGCCCTGCTCCTTCACTCGTCGTCGGCCGATTCTACACAGCCTTATCTGACGACCTGTGACACGCAGCTATAGTTCATGGATTGCCATCAACCGGAGACCGCCATGCGCGAGATCCTCAGCAAAGAACCGTGGTGGGCCAGACCACCCGGCCCCGGGCAGGATGAAGCCGAGCTGGAATGGGGTTGGCTGGTGCATTACAGCGAGGGTGAGCCGCGTTTTGAATTCGTCCAGGAGCGACCGTCTGATGAGCAGATCCGCAACCGCAAAAGCTGCCGGATCACGCCGTCTTCAGACTAACCACAAAATCTGTGGGAGCCAGCCTGCTGGCGAAAGCGGCGGATCAGTCGATAGAGATATTGACCGGGCCGGCCCAATCGCTAGCAGGCTAGCTCCCACAAGGATTTGTGGTGTTCAAGAAACCGAGGCATCCCACAGGGTTTTGTGGATTCACAGATGTCACTCACACCGGCTTCAGGCTTGAATGATGAATTTGAAGCCGCCAAAGATCATCCGCTGCCCGTCAAACGGCATCGGATTGACGTCCGGTTGCATACGCGGATCTGCCATCATTTTTGCCATGCCGGCATCACGCGTGGCCTTGTCCGGCCAGATCAACCAGCCGGCGACCACGGTCTCGCCTTCCTTGAGTTTCACCGCCATCGGGAACGACGTGAGCTTGCCGTCCGGCACATCATCGCCCCAGCAATCCACCACGTTCAGGGCGCCGTACTCTTTGAACAGCTTCGCGGCGATTTCGGCGTGTTTTTTATACTGTTCAAGGTGGGTGGAAGGCACTGGCGCTACAAAAATATCGACGTAAGACATGCTCATTCTCCTTGTACGTTGGGTTCGATCTGCTGAGTAGTCGATTGCGGCGGCTGCCATTCGACAGGAGTGACGCCCGACCCGACCGACGGTTGTTCATCACCGCCCAGACTGCGCTCGACCTGCCCCGCCATGTGCAATGTGCCGGCCATGACCCCGGTGGTCGGGTTCTGCACCAGTTTCAGCCAGGCCTTGTCGAAGGTGTTGCCCAGGCTGCTGCGAATCAGCGCTTCGCTGTCGGGGCGGTCATTGGCCTGAATGATTGCGCGGATGCCCACGACACCGACCGATATCAACCCGCCGACGAGTTTGCCCGCCGCTGCCGCCACCGCGCTGGCGGCACCGCGTGGGGCCATTTCCGACTCCATGCGCTGGCTCGCACGCTTGGCCACCGGGGCCATGCCGGCGTCGGTCGAGGCAATGCCTTTGGCGCCGCCATCGGTGTGGATCTTGTCGATCAATGCCGCATACGCCGGCAAGGTATTCAACGGCGTGGTGCTGATGATCTGATAAAGCGACGCATCCCTTGCCGGTGGCGGGCCAAGGGCAATCGCCGGGACTTTCTGCAATCGTCCGTTGAGCTGCGCGACAGGTACGCCATAGCGCTGGGCGATGAGCGGCATCTGCGCGGCCATCTGCTTCGCATAGAACTCGGTGGACTGACCGAGGATCGCATCCGGGTCGATCTCCACCGCCACCGGCGCCAATACCCTTTCCTGATATTGCTCAAGCAGATACGACGCTAGTCGAGTGGCCGACGCATCCTGCTCGCCACCGGCATTGATCGTGTACCAACTGACCTTCATCGACAGCCATTCCTGGGTCCAGTAGCTGCTGAACCACGGGATGAAATTTTCTTCAGTTTGCTCGTAGACGCGAATGCGCCAATGTTCCATCGAACCCCGGGCAAACAGTTTGGTTTGCTCGGTGGCTTGCTGTGAGGCGCTGACGATGTCGCGGTCAATTTGCTGCCAGGTCGCGGACGAGACGACTACCGCAGGCGCCGGCGCCGGGGCCCGCGCTGATGTGGCGCAGCCAGCCAAAAGCAACGGTGCGGCGATGGCCAGCGCACGCAGATTCACGGTGGCGGCGTCCTTGATTGAGAGGTGGCGGATTTGAGTATAGGTGTGTCAGTTGCCATTGATGCTGGATGTACCGGCGTCTTCGCGAGCAAGCTCGCTCCCACAGTGAGCTGCGCCATCCACACAACCCTGTGGGAGCTGGCTTGCCAGCGATGAGGCCATCAAACACACAGATATCTCTCAATTATCACTGTCATCGATATTCACCATCGCGACGATTGCCTTCCGCCGCAAAAGCATCTGGCTCAGGATTCACCCATCCGAGACGCAACGAGGAGTACATATCATGATTCGCACCATCAATCTCTCCGTGAGTTTCCCGGACTTCGGCAGTAACTATTACGATCAACAAGTGCAATCACGCAAATCGCCTGCGCTGGTGTTCAACGAAGATTTCGAAGATCTGCTGATGCCCGCCGCCACCAATCATTTCAGCAATGAAGTGGTCGGCATCAATGATCAGTTCCGCTTTCTGAGCGACATACTCGCCACCCATTTGCTGGACATCGAGGCTCCTGCGCCTACGCGTACCAGCGTCCGGGCGAGCGCTCATTTTTAATTTCCCCACATGAAAAAGCCCGCTGACCATTTCGGCTCAGCGGGCTTTATTGACCGGGGATGACGATACCTGTCAGCGCTTCCAGCAATCGTCCAGTCGCGAGCAGACGTCGTACTGTGAGTCCATTTTCGCCATACGCTCGACGTGCTTGTTAATGGTTTCGAAAGTCACCGCTTTCGACGCTTGAAAATAGAACACGATCATCGACTTCTCTTGTTCAACAGGTACTGCATTGCCACGCTTGCCTGACGTGTCATCGACGCGCGCCCACTCTTTCAATTTCTTGTCGTCAATACTGCGCAGGAACTTTCGATATTCGTCAGAAGTGCGCTGCAACAACTGTGTCATTTTGGTCGCGTTGTCTTCATCAAACTTGATGAGATTCTGGCGATACAAGGCCCAGTAATCATCCGGCATGGAAAAGCCAAGCTTGGCCTTGCGTTCACTGATCAATACATCAAGTGCCTCTGAAGATAATTTCGCTTCCGGCTGCTTTTTCGGATCAGTCTGGGCTATGAACATGGCGCTGCCGTCGATGATCCTGTCCATCAGGGCTGTGCGCTCTGGTGTATCCGGCAGCAACTGCGGTGGTTTCGAGGAGATCGGGTTGCGACTGCAGGCCGGCGGGCCACCACTGTCAACCATAAGCGGGGTACGCACGTCTTTACCGTCAATCCGTTGCAGACGCTGAACCAGTGCTAAGCACTCGTTGCCAGTCAGACTGAAGGCCACTTCGTACTCGGTACCGCGCTGAGGCTTGAAATTAAACCCCGTACCGCAAACCAAGTAACCCGCCTGGGTATTGATATGCAGATAAACGTCTTTTTCGGGTGTCAGCTTGATTTCGAGATAGCCGCGGGCCTTTTCCGGAGGCGCTACGCTCATACCCACACGACGCGGACTGTCGGCGAGGAACAGGTTGTTCAAGATGCCCGTAGTCAGATCATCGCAATGCTCGGCATCAAAATAACTCATCGTGGCATTGTCCGTGCTGGCCACAAAACGCAGTTTGGCAGCGTCAGCCTCCGTGGCGTCCTGATAGGTTCCCACCGGTGCGCAACCCGCGAGTAAACAAGCAGTAAACACAGAGCTGAAAAGTGCAGGGAAAGAACGCAGAACAGAAGCGACGAGCATGTTCATCCTTGAGAGAGCTGGCTAAAAAAACGGCGATGCTACTGAATTGCCACTACCGCGTCCACCCCAGCGCAAACAGGCCGCTGGATTGATTCATGAGTCTTGCGCATAACTCTATGACGTAAATCCGACAAAACCTTTTCCTTTCTTCAACGGTCACTCCTAGAACGAGACTGGCAAACACGCCAGCAACTTCCTGCCGTCCTGATGAAAAGAGAGGAATCGAACCATGACGATTTCCCGACGCGGATTTCTGATCCTCGGCGCCGTGACCGCCACCGTATTCGCGATGCCGCCGTTCATCAGCCTCAAGGCCTACGCCGCCAATCTGGAGCAACCGATGAATGTGAAGGTGACGATCAACGTCAACGGCAAGCCGCGCGAATTGCAGTTAGACACCCGCACTACCCTCCTCGACGCCTTGCGTGAACACCTGCATCTGACCGGCAGTAAAAAAGGCTGCGACCACGGCCAGTGCGGTGCGTGCACGGTGATTGCCGATGGTCGGCGCATCAACTCGTGCCTGAGCCTGGCGGTAATGCAGGACGGTGCAGAGATCACCACCATCGAAGGCCTCGGCATGCCGGATAACCTGCATCCGATGCAGGCTGCGTTCATCAAACACGACGGTTACCAGTGCGGCTATTGCACGCCGGGGCAGATCTGTTCGGCAGTGGCGGTGCTCAAGGAAATCCGTGACGGCATTCCCAGCCACGCCAGCCCCAGCCTCACCGAGCCACCGCAACTGATCGCCGCTGAATTACAGGAGCGCATGAGCGGCAATATCTGCCGCTGCGGCGCCTACTCGAACATCATCGAAGCCATCAGTGAAGTCGCGCAGGTGCAATCATGAGAGCGTTCAACTACAGCCGCGCCGACTCCCCCGCAGCCGCTGCCGCGCTGGCCGCGCAGGTCAATGGTGCCAAGTTCATTGCTGGCGGCACCAATCTGCTGGACCTGATGAAGCTCGACATCGAAACCCCGCTGCATTTGATCGACATCAATCACCTGGGGCTGGATCAGATCGAAGCCACGCCCGAGGGCGGTTTGCGCATTGGGGCGCTGGTGCGCAACACCGATCTGGCCGCCGACAGCCGTGTCAGAAAAGACTATGCCCTGCTCTCCCGCGCCTTGCTCGCCGGGGCCTCGGGACAATTGCGCAACATGGCGACCACCGCCGGCAATCTGCTGCAGCGCACCCGCTGCCCGTACTTCTACGACACCCATCAGGCTTGCAACAAACGCAATCCCGGCAGCGGCTGCGCGGCGATTGGCGGGGTCACTCGGCAACTGGGCATCATCGGCGTCAGCGACGCGTGCATTGCCACCCATCCGAGCGACATGGCCATCGCTATGCGCGCACTCGATGCGCAGATTGAAACGGTCAAACCCGATGGCAGCACGCGCAGTATCGCCATGGCGGATTTTCATCAGTTGCCGGGCAACACGCCGAACATCGAAACCAGCCTCGGCGCGGGCGAATTCATCACCGCGGTGACATTGCCGGCACCGGTTGGCGGCACGCACATTTATCACAAGGTGCGGGATCGTTCGTCGTATGCGTTCGCGCTGGTTTCAGTCGGTCTGATCCTGCAAAAGGACGGCAGCGGCCGAGTCGCTGTCGGCGGTATCGCCCCGAAACCGTGGCGCGTCGAAGCGGCGGAATCATTGCTGCCCAAAGGCGCAAAAGCGGTCAGCGAGCGCTTGCTCGACGGCGCAACACCGACCCACGACAACCAATTCAAACTGACGCTGGTCGAGCGCACGCTGGCCTCGGTGTTGGCTCAAGCGAGGGACGAGGCATGAAATTCGAAACGCCGGCCACGACCAATCCGATCGACCAGTTGAAAGTGGTCGGCAAACCTACTGAGCGCATCGAAGGTTCGCTGAAAACCTGCGGCCAAGCGCCCTATGCCTATGAGCAGCATGAAGCTGTTGCGAATCAGGCTTACGGTTTCATGGTCGGTTCGGCCATCGCCAAGGGCCGCATCGCCAACATTGATCTGGATGAAGCGAAAGCCGCGCCGGGGGTGCTGACCATCGTCACCGCCGCCAACGCCGGCAAACTCGGCAAGGGCAAATACAACGCCGCGCACCTGCTGGCCGGCCCCGAGGTGCAGCACTATCACCAGGCGGTGGCGCTGGTGGTCGCTGAGACCTTCGAGCAGGCGCGTGCCGCCGCGCAATTGGTCAAAGTCGATTACGTCGCAGCCAAAGGCGAGTTCGATCTGGCCAGCGTGCGGGATCGTGGCGTCGAGCCCAAAGACGAATTGCCGGACACCCGCCACGGCGATTTCGACAAGGCATTCGCAGCGGCGCCGGTGCAGTTCGATCAGACCTACACCACACCCGATCAGTCCCACGCGATGATGGAACCGCACTCCACGCTGGCGGCATGGAAAGGCGATCAACTGACCCTGTGGACGTCGAACCAGATGATCGCCTGGAGCGTCGGCGACATCGCCGCCACACTCGGTTTGCCCAAGGAAAAAGTGCGCCTGATTTCGCCGTACATCGGTGGTGGTTTCGGCGGCAAACTGTTCATACGCGCCGATGCGATCCTCGCCGCACTCGGCTCACGGCTGGCCGGCAGACCGGTCAAAGTCGCACTCGCCCGGCCGCAAGTCGCCAACAACACCACCCACCGCCCCGCCACCATCCAGCGCATCCGCATGGGCGCAACGGCGGACGGCAAGCTCACCGCCATCGCTCACGAAGGCTGGTCGGGCAACCTGGCTGACGGCAAAGTCGAACTCGCGGCGCAACCGAGTCTGTTGTTCTACGCCGCTGAAAACCGCCTGGTCAGCATGCGCTTGGCGCCGCTGGATCTGCCCGAAGGCAACGCCATGCGCGCCCCCGGGGAAGCGCCGGGGCTGATGGCGCTGGAAATCGCTATGGACGAGATGGCCGAGCAGCTCAAACTTGATCCGGTGCAGTTCCGCATCCTCAACGACACACAGGTCGATCCGGTGAAAACCGAGCGGCCGTTTTCCCAGCGACACCTGATCGAATGCCTGCAAACCGGCGCCGAGCGTTTCGGCTGGGACAAGCGCAACGCACAACCGGGCAGTCGGCGCGAAGGTCGCTGGCTGATCGGCATGGGCGTCGGCGCAGCGATCCGCAACAATCTGCTGGTCAAATCCGGCGCACGGGTGCGCCTGGAGCGCGACGGCAAGATTACTGTGGAAACCGACATGACCGATATCGGCACCGGCAGCTACACGATCATCGCGCAGACCGCCGCCGAGATGCTGGGCGTGGGTCTGCATGACGTGACGGTGCATCTGGGCGATTCGAATTTTCCGGTGTCCGCCGGGTCTGGTGGTCAGTTCGGCGGCAACTGCTCGACGGCCGGGGTGTACGCCGCGTGCATGAAACTGCGCGAAGCGATCACCGACAAACTTGCGATGGGAACGGGCGAAGCGGAGTTCGTCGACGGTCAGGTGCGCCTTGGCAACAAGAGCGTGGCGCTGCGCAGTGCCGCGCAGAACGGTGCGATAGAAGCTGAGGACAGCATCGAATTCGGCGACCTCGCCAAGCAGTATCAGCAGTCGACTTTTGGTGCACATTTCGTTGAGGTGGCGGTGGATGCAGCGACCGGCGAAGTGCGTGTGCGACGGATGCTCGCAGTGTGTTCCAGCGGGCGGATTCTCAACCCGAAAGCGGCACGCAGCCAGGTGATCGGCGCGATGACCATGGGCGTCGGTGCGGCGTTGATGGAAGAGCTGGCGGTGGACAAGCGGCTGGGGTTTTTCGTCAACCATGATCTGGCTGGATATGAGGTGCCAGTGCATGCCGACATCCCGCATCAGGAGGTGATTTTCCTTGAAGAGACCGACCCGATTTCATCGCCGATGAAGGCCAAGGGGGTCGGTGAATTGGGGATTTGCGGCGTGAGTGCGGCGGTGGCGAATGCGATCTATAACGCCACCGGGGCGCGGGTGCGGGAGTATCCGATTACGCTGGACAAGATTCTTTCGTCATTGCCGGAAATGATCTGAAGAACACCTCGCCCCATGTAGGAGCTGCGGCACGCTGCGATCTTTTGACTTTTGTTTTTAAAGATCAAAAGATCGCAGCGTGCCGCAACTCCTACACGGTTCGCGTGGTTATTCGGTTCGCGGATACTGCGCGTCGCCCACCTGCTCCATCCAATCCACCACTTTGCCGTCCAGCACTTCGGCAATCGCAATATGCGTCATGGCGGTGGTCGGCGCAGCACCGTGCCAGTGCTTCACGTCTGGAGCGATCCACACCGTGTCGCCCGGACGAATCTCGCGCAGAGGTTGCCCCCACTCCTGCACAAACCCGGCGCCGGCAGTGACAATCAACGTCTGCCCTAACGGATGGGTATGCCACGCCGTCCGCGCGCCCGGTTCAAATGTCACCGTCGCGCCACTCACTCGCGCCGCGTCGCTGCCCTTGAACGGCGCATCAACCCGCACGGTACCGGTGAACCAGTCCGCCGGGCCTTTGGCCGAAGGTTGCGAGCCGTTCGGCGTGACGGTCACACGGGCCGGTTCGCTGGCCTGTGCATCGGCAGCCAACATGGAAAGAGTCAAAGCGCAGGCGCTAATCGGGTTCATGGGTGTTTTCTCCATTAGGAACAGACCCCACTTTAACCACGCGTACTCTTCAGATAATCGACTAGAATTCGAAAAAACTTATGCAGGACATTCATCAATGCTTCGAGAAAACGCCAGTGACCTGCTCGCCTTCCTCGCCGTGGCGCGTGAACGCAGTTTCACCAAAGCGGCGGCCAAACTTGGTGTCTCGCAATCGGCGCTTAGTCATACGATCCGCAGTCTCGAAGCACGTCTGGGCCTGCGCCTGCTGACGCGCACCACGCGCAGCGTCTCGCCCACCGAGGCCGGTGAACATCTGCTGCAAACCATCGGCCCGCGCTTCGATGAGATCGAACTGGAGTTGACCGCCCTCAGCAACCTGCGCGAAACCCCTGCCGGCAAGATCCGCATCAGCGCCACCGATCACGCGCTGGACTGGCTGTTGCGCCCGGTGCTGAAGGTATTTCTCGCCAAGTACCCGGATATCTCCGTAGAGATTTGCTGCGACTACGGTTTCGTCGATATCGCCGGTCAGGGATTCGACGCCGGCATACGGCTGGGCGAAGACGTCGCCCAAGGCATGATCGCCACCCGCATCGGCCCGGACATGCGCATGGCGGTGGTCGGCTCGCCGGCCTATTTCGCCAACCGCGCCCACCCACAAACACCCCGCGACCTCACCGATCACGCCTGCAACAATCTGCGCTTGCCGACCAATGGCGGGCTGTACACCTGGGAGTTCGAAAAAGACGCCGAGCGCCTCAAAGTGCGCGTCGCCGGACAAATCACCCACAACGGCGTTTACCCGTTGCTCGACGCGGCGCTAGACGGTTTTGGCCTGAGCTACATTCCGGAAAACATCGTCGCGCCGTATCTGGCCGACGGTCGTCTGGTGCAAGTGCTGGAAGACTGGTGCCCGACATTCGCCGGTCATCACCTTTATTACCCGAGCCGACGTCAGGCAGCGCCGGCATTTGCCTTGTTGCTGGAGGCGCTGCGTTTTCGTGGCTGATGAGCGGGTTCACCACAGCGCTTTGGTGTAGGTCAGCAGAATCCGCGTTTCATCGGCATCGCGACTGAACGACGAGCGATAAGTCGCGTTGCGCACACGCAAGGCGAGGTTCTTCAGCGTGCCGCTCTGGAACACGTATTTCACTTCGGTGTTGCGCTCCCACTCCTCACCCGTCTTGCCGGCAACCTGGGCGTGATCGCCGTCGACGTAACGACTCATGAAGGTCAGACCCGGGATGCCCAGCCGCTCGAAATCGAAGTCATAGCGCACTTGCCAGGAACGCTCTTTGGCTTCGGCGAAATCACCGATCTGCGCGTAGTTCACCAGATACGCATCACTGCCTTCGACATACGGGAAGGCACTGTCACCGATCATTGCCTGATAACCCACGCTGACTTTGTGCCCGCCGACGGCGTAACCGACCATGCCGTTTAGCGACTGATTGCTGATCATTCCAGCCTTGGCCGCGCCCTGGCTTTCGCTGGAGAAAAACCGCAGATCACTGCTCACCGTGCCCGCCGCCAATGGGCGCGCATCGGTCAGTCCGACAAAGTGCTGGTCGTAGACATCACTCAGGGACGCGTAGTGATAACTGAGTTTGAGGTTGTCATTCAGTTGCCGGTCGACGCCGAACAGATTCAGATGTGCGCCTTGCGCATTGGTCGCGAAGCGGTTGTTCTTGTTGTTCAGGGCAATCGGTTCGTAGCTGGTGTCGTTGCGGCCCTTGACCCGGTCCAGTTGCCCGGCAGTCAGCACCACGCCAGGCAGATCCTGCGAAGTCAGCAACGCACCCCGAAAGGTTTGCGGCAGAATCATTCCGTCCTGCGGACGCAGCGTCGGCAGGATCGGCATCAGCGATCCGACCTTGAGTTCGGTCGCAGCGACCTTGACCTTCGCCGTTACCCCGAGCTTGCCGTACTCGCTGGCGGCACGACCGTCACTGCGCACCGGCAACAATCCGCTGCCGGCGCGATCCGGACTGGAATCGAGACGCACGCCGACCATGCCCAGCAGATCAACGCCGAACCCCACCAGCCCGGGGGTGTAACCGGATTCGAACTTGAACATCAGGCCCTGCGCCCACTCTGCGCGTTTCGATTGCTGGGTCGAAGGACCGTCGCGAAAGTCACGATTGAAATAGACATTGCGGGTTTCGAATGAGGCGTGGGAATCAGCGAGAAAATCCGCATGCACTCCGTTGCTGAAAGCTGCCAGCAGCAATGCGCTGGCGAGGGTCGACAATCCATTGCGCATCCCGAAATCAATGAATGCAGACACGGCGACACCTATCATGTTGAATCAAAAGGCATACGGAATCCTTGTGGGAGCTAGCCTGCTGGCGATGGCGTATTGTCAGTCGCCACAAATGTTGAATGGGCTGACGCCATCGCGAGCAGGCTCACTCCCACAGGGGGAGTTTTGTAGATCAGAAAGGCCTGGCCAGCAGCGCGATCAAGCGTTCGCCAAACAGCGTCAGTGCCACGCCCAGCAGTACCACCGCCGCGCCGGCAATCTTGATCGACGCGGCCGGGCGTACCACCGCGCCGAGCCAGCCGAAGTGGTCGATGGCCACCGAGGACAACAACTGCCCGGCAATCACCAGCACCAACAGATTCGCCAGACCGATTTTCGGCGCCAGCCACACGGTGCAGAAAATCGCCCCGGCGCCCAGCACTCCGCCCACCAGCCGCCAGCCCGGTTGCGCCGGGATCACGCTCAACGCATCCCCCAGGCCACCGCGCAGCCACGCCAGTGCGCCAAGCACCAGCATGCCGCTGAGAAACGAGTAGAACGCCGCCGCCAATGTGTTGCCGGTCATGGCCCCGGCCAGTTGACTGTTAACCGCCGCTTGCACGGCTATCGCCACGCCGGCCAGCAGGGCCAGAGCAAAGGAAATCAGGATCATGACCGCTCACCTCTCAGTGCGAATGCAGCGGGGCGAAATGCTCCGCGAAGGGATCAGGGCTGTAGCCGGCAGCGTTGAACAGATGGCTGCGCGATTCTTCGGTGGCACGGTCCAGTTGCTCGCGGTCCACGCCCAGCACCACACCCGCCTGTTTGCGGATACGCCCGGCGATGATCACCGTGTCGATATCGCCACGTTCGGCGGCATGCACCACCGTGCCGAGGGCGTTGTTGGACGGATAGACGCTGAGGTTGTCGGTGCGGATCAGCACGATGTCGGCCTGTTTGCCGGGCGTGATGCTGCCGATGTGCGCATCGAGACCGGCGCAGGCTGCGCCGTCGAGGGTGGCGGCTTTGAGCAGTTGCGCGGCGCTGACCAGATCAGGCGCAGGCTGACCGTGGAAACGCGCGCTGTGTGCAGCGGCACGTTGCAGGTAAAACGCCACGCGCATTTCGCCAAACATGTCGCCGCCATAAGAGCTTTCGTTGTCGACGCTGAGCCCCGGCTGCATGCCGTGATCGACAGCTTTTTGCCAGGCGAAAACCCCGTCCTCCAGACCGTAATGCGCATCGGAGCGCGGGCAAACGTTCACCTTGACCCCGGCGTGACGCAGGATCGACCAGCCCTGATCCGGCAGGCAGGTGCAGTGGTTGAAAATGTTGTCCGGGCCGAGCAGACCTTCTTCGTTCAAAGCCTCAAGTTCCGCCGCCATACCGGCGCCGAAGAACTCGGTGACGATGTTCAGCCCCAGCTCTCGGGCGACCGCCCATTGTTCGCGGTCGATCTGCGCCATCATCGCCAGGGTCACCAGCGAGTCGGACGAGCGTGAATATTTGTCTTTCAGACGGCGCAGATCGCCCGGCCACTGGCTGGATTCCCACTCCCCCGACAACGGCGCGCCCGGCGCATGCACGGCGCGGATGCCAGCATCCTGCAAGGCGTCGATGGCGGCGTCGGAATGCGCACCACTGCGGGCGTTGTGCGAGTTGTCGATGATGGTGGTGATGCCGGCATTGATCGCCCCCAGCGCCGTCAGCATGTTGCCGACGTACATGTCTTGCGGACGGTAGTATTTGGCGAACGAAAAATGCGTGGCGTTGCAGTAGTCTTCCAGCGTCGGCGAGTCGGGATTGATCCGGCGCAACTGGCCTTCCCACGCATGGCGATGGGTGTCGACCATGCCGGGAATGACGATCATGCCTTTGGCGTCGATCATCTCGGCGTCCGGGGCCTCCAGGTTGCGTCCGACTTCGACGATCTCGGTGCCACGGATCAGCACATCGCCTTCGGCAAAATTGCCCAGTCGCGGGTCCTGGGTGATAAGGGTTCCGCCCTTGATCAGCAGCAAGCGTTGCGCGTCGGGCAATGGTTTGAGTGCGGAAGTCAAAACATCAAAATGGGCATTGAAAGACATGGAAGGCTCCTCGGTAGCGGTCGGCGCATTGGCCTGTAACCGCATTGTCTGACCGGGAAGCTTTATTTAGAATGCCAAAACATCTACAAACATTGTGAAGCTGGACATATATAATGCGCGATCAAGAGTTCGGCCATCTCAGGGCATTTTTTGCGGTTGCCCGCGAGCGCAATTTCTCTCGCGCCGCGCAAGCACTGGGCGTCTCGCCTTCGGCGCTGAGCCAGACCATCAAGGGCCTGGAAGAGCGCCTTGGCGTACGCCTGCTCAACCGCACGACGCGCAGCGTGTCCACCACCGAAGCCGGAACCAAGCTCTTCGAACGTCTGGGCGAGATTTTTTCCGACCTCGACGCCGCGCTGGAGCAACTCAACGACTATCGCGACACACCGGTCGGCACCTTGCGTATCTGCGCGCCGCAGGTGGCGATGCTGCATTTCATCCAGCCGATCCTGCCGGCGTTTCAGGCTGCCTATCCGGATATCAAACTTGAGCTGACCACCGACGACAGCACCGCTGACATCGTCGCCCAGGGCTACGATGCGGCGATTCGGCTCGGCGAGTTCATCGAACAGGACATGGTCGCGCTCAAACTCAGCGAACCACTGACGCAGATCGCCATCGCTTCGCCGCAGTATCTGCACGACAAGAGTCGCCCGCACCAACCCGCTGATCTGTTGCAGCATCGCTGTGTGAACTGGCGCCGCTCCGGCGAAACCGGGCTGTACAAATGGCGGTTTTTCCGCGACGGGCTGCCGTTCGAGTTGAGTGTGAAGGGTTCGCTGGTGGTCAGCGATTGCGCCGTTGCGTTGCAATCGGCGCTGGACGGGCTGGGCATTACCGTGTGGATTCGCGAGTGGATCAAGGACGAACTGGACAGCGGCGCGCTGGTGGCGCTGCTGGAAGAGTGGTCGACACCCTTCCCCGCGTTCTACCTGTATTACCCAAGCAACCGGCAGATGTCGTCAGCGTTGCAGGCGTTTATCGGCGCCTTGCGCAAGGCGCACTAAGCGACACTGGCGCCGCGCAGATTCGGGCGCTGACCGGCGCCGCCGTAGAACATCGCCTTGGCGCCAATGGTGATCAGCGACAGCAGCGCGAAGATCAATCCGCACCAGATCGTCCCCGGCAATCCCCAAGTGTTTATGAACACCCCGCCGATCCACGAGCCGAGGGCGATCCCGGCATTGGCCGCCGACACATACAGACTGGTGGCGAACGAATGCGCCTCGGGTGCGGCGCTGGTCAGCCACATCTGCGTAATGATCATGCCGCTGGTGTGAATGGCCCCCCAGAGCAACACGATCGGCAGCATCGAACCGATCGAGGCGCTGCCGAAGCTCGCCAGAATCAGATAAGCGCCGCTCAACAGAATCGGAAACAGCAACGCCGTCGCCACCAAATGACTGCCCAACATCCGCCCCGCCAGCAAATTACCCAGTACCCCGCCCACACCGAAAATCACCAGCAGAAAACTGATGGTTTCGCCGTCCAGCCCGGTCTGGTTTTTCAGGTACTCGGCGGCATAGCTGTACACCGCAAACTTGGTGGTGAACACCAGCACGGTGGCGATGATCGCCAGCCACACCGGTGGTTTTTTCAGGATCGACAACTGGCTGGCGAAGCTTTCCGGTGCGGTGTTCTGGCGCGGCAATTTGAGCAGCAGCCCGAGCCCTGCCAACAACGTCGCGACAGCGCAGAACAGAATCGAAGCCTCATAAGAAAAACGCCCCGCCACCCACGCGGTAATCGGCACGCCGAACACCAGACCGAGGGTGGTGCCGATGAACGCGACCGTTGTGGCGTGGGTTGCGCGCTCCTTGGGGTACAGCGAAATCGCTGCGGCAAACGCCGCCGAAAAGAACACCGGGTGCAACATCGCCGGAACAATCCGCAGCGCCATCAGCGTCGAATAGTTCGGCGCATACGCGGAAAACACGCTGCTGAGGGAGAAGCACAACAGCGCGCCGACCAGTACTTTCTTGCGGTCGAAACGCGAAAATACCAGCACCAGAAACGGCCCGGAAATCGCCACGATGAAGGCAAACAAACTCATCAATAGCCCGGCCTGGGCAACGCTG
The DNA here is from genome assembly GCF_052567255.1 of Pseudomonas sp. McL0111. NCBI lineage: Bacteria > Pseudomonadati > Pseudomonadota > Gammaproteobacteria > Pseudomonadales > Pseudomonadaceae > Pseudomonas > Pseudomonas sp. McL0111. The sequence goes on from NZ_CP199585.1 coordinate 5,430,827, forward strand.
ACGCCGAAACGCTCGACGATCAGCGGCAAGATGCCGACCACGCCGAGTTCCAGGGTGTACAGCCCAAACAGGCCCAGAATGATAAAGGGCATGACGGACATGGGATGCGGGGAACGGGTCATAAGGATTCATCACAGAGAAAGAAAACAACACACTTCCCCTGTGGGAGCGAGCTTGCTCGCGAAGTCGTTGGCACAGACAACATAATCGTCGTCTGACACTCCGCATTCGCGAGCAAGCTCGCTCCCACAGGGTTTACATGTGCAGGGGGAAATCAAACCTTGTTGAGATCAACCACAACCTTGCCAAACGCCCCGCGATTGAGATGGGCGAACGCCTCCGGCACCTGATCAAAAGCATAAGTGGCATCAATCACCGGTTTGATCCCGTGGTGATCGATCATCCGCACCATGTCTTCCAGCGCCCGACGCGGGCCGACCGCCACGGCGACAATCGAAGCGCGGCTACCCAGCAGCGGCATGATCGGCGTGCGCAGTTCATCGGAATCGAGCAGACCGATAATCGACACCCGGCCACCGGGCACTACCGCTTGCAAAGAACGACCGAGGTTGTCGCCACCGGCCATTTCCAGAATGTGATCGGCGCCGCGCCCTTCGGTCAGTTGCAGCACCGCTGTCTGCCATTCAGGCGTGGTCGTGCGATTGATCCCGTGAGTGGCGCCGAGGGCGATGGCCTGGGCAATCTTCTCCTCGCTGCTACTGGTGACGATGACCTTGGCACCGCTGGCCGCCGCCAGTTGCACGGCAAACAGCGAAACCCCGCCAGTGCCCTGCACCACCACGGTTTGCCCGGCGTGCAGATGGCCCAGTTCGATCAACGCCATCCACGCGGTGAGCGCGGCGATTGGCAATGTACTGGCCTCGACCGCACTGAGATGTTTCGGCGCACGGACGCACCAGTCAGCCGGAGTCACCACGTACTGGGCGAGCATCCCCGGGATCGGTCCACCCTGAGTCGGCATCTCGGCCCAGGTCTTGGGATTGCCGTCGATCCAGTTGGTAATGTAGGTGGAGATCACGCGTTCGCCGACCTGGAACCGGGTCACACCCTCGCCGACCGCGACGACCGTACCGGCCATGTCCGAGGCGGGTGTGAAGGGAAACTTCAGTGCCGCGGTCATGCCGTTTTCCGCCACTTGGGTGTCACGGTAGTTGAGCGAGACGGCGTCGATCTTGACCAGAACCTCCCCGGCTTTCGGGGTGGGACGTGGGGCCTGGACCTGGCTGAGGTTGGCGAGGCCAAACGCGGAAATTTCCCAGCGCTGCATAGTGTCGGACATGACGGTAATCTCGGTGGTTGACTGTGGCACCGATGATAAAAGCCGTCGCCCTTGCGGATTAAGTAGGTCGACACTCCGTTATATGCGGACGTTTTCGTCCGCAGTGGCTAAGGTAAAGTAATGCCTGCCACTTCAATCGAGCGTCGTGATGGACAGTTTGAATGCGTTGAACGTTTTTGTGTCAGTCGCCGAAACCCGCAGCTTTGTCGCCTCCGGTCGCTTGCTTGGGGTGTCCGCCTCGGCCATCGGCAAAAGCATCGTGCGCCTGGAAGAACGTTTCGGCGTGCGGCTGTTCAACCGCAGTACCCGCAGCGTCACACTGACCGAGGACGGCACGCGGTTCCTGGAACGCAGCCTGCGCATCCTCGGCGAAATCGAAGCGGCAGAAATGGAGTTTTCGCAGACCAACGCCACCCCGCGCGGCCGCCTGAAAATCAGCCTGCCACTGGTCGGCGAACCGTTTCTGCCGGTGCTGGCGCAATTCAAGAAAACCTATCCGGCGGTGGATCTCGACCTGACCTTTGATGACCGTCGGGTCGATGTGATCGAAGAAGGCTATGACGCGGTATTACGTGCCGGGGAAGTCCCGGACTCCAGCCTGACCTCACGCCTGATCGGCAGCTACCGGATGATTCTGGTGGGCGCGCCGAACTACTTTCAGGCCCACGGCGAACCGCAGCACGCCATCGATTTGCTCAGTCATGCGTGCATCCAGTTTCGCTTTCCCAACACCGGCAAGTTGCAGGTCTGGCCGTTGCGCGAAGCCGGTCAGGAAGTCGATCTGCAATTGCCGCCCTCAATGGTCTGCAACAATTTAGAGGCGCGGATCTGCTTTGCCCTGCAAGGCATCGGCATCGCTTACCTGCCTGATTTCTGCGTCCGCGAACCACTGGAAGACGGCCGTTTGCAGCAGATTTTGCCCGACTGTTCGGAGACTGGCGTCTACCGGATCATGTGGCCCTCGGGTAAACATCCACAACTGAAGCTGCGGGTGTTTATCGACTTCCTCAAAGAACATCTGTTTCCGCAACAGACGCTGGTTTAACTCACCAGCGCAATCAACTGCTGACGCTGCGCATCGGTGAGCATCGGCCCGAACCCGGCGCCGGCATTGTCGGCCATATAACGCGGATTACCGGTGCCGGGGATCACGCAAGTCACCGCCGAATGCGCCAGCAAAAACTTCAGCGCCAGTTGCGGCCAACTGTTGACCTGCACATCCGAAACCCAGCCCGGCAGGGGTTTACCCTTGAGCCGGGCGAGCAAGCCACCGCCGCCGAACGGCCGGTTACAGATCACCGCTACCCCGCGCTCGCGGCACAGCGGCAGGATGCGTTTCTCCACACCTCGATCATCGAGGGCGTAGTTGATTTGCAGGAAATCCAGTTGTTCAGCCTTCAACACCGCTTCCACTTCGTCATAGGCCGAAGGCGTGTAATGCGTGATGCCGATATAGCGGATGCGACCCTGGGCTTTCCATTCGCGCAAAGTCGGCAGATGGGTTTGCCAGTCCAGCAGATTGTGGATCTGCATCAGATCGATGCAGTCGGTGCGCAGCAGCCTGAAGGATTGCTCCATCTGTGCGATGCCTTCCTCGCGACCACGCGTCCACACCTTGGTCGCCAGAAACGCTGGCGAACGCGGCTCGTGAATCGACAACAATTCACCGAGACTTTCTTCGGCTCGACCGTACATCGGTGAGCTGTCGACCACTTTGCCGCCCTTTTTGAACAACTCGTCGAGCACATCCGACAGCTGTTTGTAGGCCGGTTCGCCCGGAGCGACGTCGAAGCCGCGATAGGTGCCGAGGCCCACCAAGGGCAATGCCTCGGCGCTGGAAGGAATGGCGCGGGTCTGCATGGTCTGGCCTCCTGAGATGCCCGGCGACGTGGCAATGGCCAACGCCCGATTAAAGGTAAACAGCGCCGAAGCCCCGGCCGCCAGCGTCAGTAATCTGCGACGCGAGTAACCCTCAGTGTGGTCCATGCTGGCTCCTCTGCTGCGCGGTTCTGTTGCTCGGTGTGTGCCGCGGCCACCGCAGGAAATCGCTGAACTACACTGCGACGACGCACCTTCGCGTCTCGTTAAAGTTAGCCGAATGTCCCGAAAGCTGATGTCACTCGTCGCATTGATCGTCATCGTGTATCTGCTGCTGTGCGCGGCACTGTTCGTATTTCAGCGCTCGTTGATCTACTTTCCGCAGCCGGGCACGGTCAATGCCGCCGATACGCTCGTGAAAATGCCGGATGCCGATATCCGCGTGAGCACCCGCGAGCACTCCGGGCCAAAGGCGTTGATTTACTTCGGTGGCAATGCCGAGGACGTGTCGCGAAATCTGCCGGGGTTTGCCGAGGCGTTTCCCGATTACGCGTTGTATCTGATGAATTACCGAGGGTTTGGCGGCAGCGGTGGCTCGCCGTCGGAAGAAGCGATTGCCGAAGATGCGCTGGCGCTGTTCGATCAGGTGTACGCCAGCCATCCGCAAATCACCGTGATCGGCCGCAGTTTGGGTTCCGGGGTCGCGGTGCGGCTGGCCAGTCAACGGCCGGCGACGCAGTTGATTCTGGTGACGCCGTTCAACAGCCTGGTGGAAATCGCCACACGGCAATATCCATGGGTGCCGGTGCAGTGGCTGCTCAAGGATCGTTTCGAATCGGGTAAATACGCAGCGCATATCAGCGTGCCGACGTTATTGCTGGCGGCGAGTGATGATCAGGTGGTGCCACGGGCCAGTAGCCAGCGCTTGCTGGGGAATTTCGGTAAAGGCGTGGCGACGCTCAGGGTGGTGCCGGATTCGGGGCATAACTCGATTTCCGAGCGTCGGGAGTATTTGCAGTGGATGGGGGATGTGTTGAATCGCTGATTAGAGTTTTACAGATATTTTTGTTGTGCATTCACTGGCCTCATCGCGGGCAAGCCCGCTCCCACAGGGATTTGTGTTGAACATAGCAATTGCACACAACACCGAACCTGTGGGAGCGGGCTTGCCCGCGATGAGGCCGGCAAATCCGGTATCAACATTGCTGAAGAAACGGCCCTTCGTCGCCCCGCCACAAAAGCCGCCCACCACCCCTGAACCAAGTCCAAAAAGCCCAGTCCTACTCGCGCCGCTTGCTGCGGTTAACCTAATTTTAGCGCTGTCCTCCAGAGCTGTCCGCCCCATGCGCCACACCGTTCGTTCGCCTCGTTTGGTTTCGCTGTGCCTGCTGATTCTTTCGCCGCTGTTCGCCGAGACCGCCCATGCCGGCGCCGAGCGGCAACTGGTGGCCGCCATCAACGACTACCGCGCGCATCCGCAGCGTTGTGATCGGCGCCCCGCGCAACGCCTGTCACCGCTGGCCTTGAAGTCCAATCTGGCCCTGCCGATCGGCTATGGCTACGGCGGCGGAATGCGCGAGGCATTGAAGTCTTCCGGGTACTCCGCAGTGACGGTACGCAGCATCCGGATCGTTGGTGCGCAGGATGCCGACGAGGCTTTCGAACAGTTGCAAGGCCGTTATTGCGGTGCGTTGCTGGATGCGCAGTACGCCGATATCGGCATCAGCCGCGCGCGTAACGAATGGCAAGTGGTGTTGGCCCAACCGGTGCTCGACAGCCGCGTCGGCGATAACCGCAGTGTCGGCAAGGCCTTGCTGGCCGAGGTCAACGCCGCCCGTGCGCGACCACGGATGTGCGGGCGTCAGCGCTTCGCTGCGGCGCGGGCATTGAGCTGGAACCCGGCCCTCGGCGCTGCCGCTCAAGGGCACAGTAAGGCCATGGCTTACGGCAACTACTTCGCGCACCAGGACCCGGACGGCGACCTGCCGGCGGATCGCGCCCGTGCGGCGGGCTATCGGGGGCGGCAGATCGGCGAGAATATTGCTGCCGGGCAGAGTTCGCCGGGCAAGGCAATGGCCGGTTGGCTGGCGAGCCCGGGGCATTGCGCCAATCTGATGAACCCGATGTTCACCCAGGTTGGCGCGGGGTTTGCCAGTGAGGCGCGCAGTGATGAAGGGGTTTATTGGACGATGGTGTTTGGGGCGCCTTGACCAATAGTCTTTTGGATTAAGTGACAGGGCCGGCCCCATCGCGGGCAAGCCCGGCTCCCACAGTGTTTTGTGTGGAATTCAACATATGTGAATGACATCAAACCTGTGGGAGCTGGCTTGCCAGCGATAGGGCCAGGACAGACAACATCTACATCACTTCGGCCGCCGCACCGCCCGCACGCAACTGCTATCCCCGCCACCGCAATAAAACCGATCCCCAGCATCCGCCTCCAGCCCTGAAACGCCCATGCCATCCGGCATCTTCAGGCTTTCCAGCACCTCGCCGTTCGCCGCATCGATGCGCCGCAGCTCACTCTCATCCGCCTCCCAGGTGCCATGCCACAGCGCTCCATCGACCCACGTCACACCGGTGACAAAGCGGTTCGACTCCAGCGTGCGCAGAATCTTGCCGGTCTGCGGATCAATCTGATAAATCTTCCGGGCACGATACTGCCCGACCCACAACGAACCTTCAGCCCAGGCCATGCCGGAATCGCCACCCTCACCCGGCGCCGGAATTGTGTGAAGTATCTGCCCGGTGGCCGGATCGATTTTGTGGATGCGCCGATCCGCGATTTGAAACAGATGCTTGCCATCGAATGCGGTGCCACCGTCAGCATTGACCTTGATCGTGCGCACGGTTTCACCGCTGGCCGGGTCGAGCGCATTGAGCTGGCCGTCACTGGCGAACCAGACTTGTTGACCATCGAACGTCACACCGTGGATACCGCTGATGCCTTCAAACGGGCCGTACTCGCGAAGGACTTCTGCGTTTAGCTGTTTCATGCTGGCTTCCTCGTTGGTTGGTGAGTCCAGCCTAACCATTGCCCAGCGACGCCGGGAGTAACAAGATCGTCGCGAAACCCGGAACCGGTGGCGTCATCCAGCGTCGCGCACGGCCCAGACCGAACGCCTGCACTTTGCCCTCTGACGCCAAGGCCTCCAGCGCACGCTGCACCTGCCGTTGACTGCTGTCCAGCGCCAGCGCAAGCGCCGAACTCGACCAAGCTTCGCCATCAGCGAGCAAGGCCAACAACGGCGCGTGTTTATCCTCGACCGGCAAGGTCAACAGCGCCACATCCGCAGCGCCCAGAGCAAACCCTCGGGTTGTTGCAGTAATGCTGGCGAACGGTGCCAGCACCGAGCGCAGTCGCCCGATCTCGACCCGCAGCCGTGCGCGATGGGATTCATCACTGAGTTTTAAACGGAAGGCCTTGGCAATCAGCTCCTCCCTCGACACATCACCCGGCCAGGCTTCGGCGAGGCTCCGCGCAAGATTGAACAGCAGCGGGCGCGTGGCCAGTGACAGGGTCATTCCGGCGCCGCGCACGCTGTAGCGACAGGCATCAATCACCAGTGCCTGGGAGGCAAACAGGCTTTCCACTTCATCGAGTCTCACCGTGCGCGACTGCCCCGCGATCGTTAAACGTGCGGCTGGCGAATCCAGCATCTGCATGGCGTGTTCGACCTCCGCCGTCAGGCTGGCAATCCCGGCTTGCTGCGCCACGCGTGCCGCGCGAAGCAACGCCGCCCTTGCGCTGTGCGCCTGAACCCGGCGCAACGCGATCCCCGCCGCAATCAGTTGATGCGCGGTATGCAAGGCCGGAGGCAGCGGTGCGGGGTCGAGTTCGTCGAGCAGTCGCTGTGCCTCATCCAGCTCACCGATCAATAGCAATCGGCGGATCTGCAGATAGCGCGCATGGGCGGCGTTCAACCGGTCACCGTGATCCAGCAGAAACTGGCGCGCTTCTTCCAAAGACTTCACCGGCCAGCCCAAGTCACGCGTAGCCAGAGCGACTTCCGCCTCGGCCACCACACAACGGGCGCGAGACAGCGGTTCATTGGCACCAAAGGCTTTGACTGCCCGTTGTAACAGCGTCTTGGCCCGTGGCAGGTCGCCGAGCTGGGCCATGGCGATCCCGCGCAGCGCCAGCGCCTGCGGGTCTTCACGTCGGGCGACGAAGTTCAATGCGCTCAACGGATCGCCGGCAGCCAGCGCCCGGCCTGCGGCGGTGATCAACGAATCCATGCTGAATTCATCTGGGTGGTACTCCCGGAGCACAAGCGTGAAAACGGGTTTAACCTTGGCGTTTAGTCGCGTTTAATTCTCTTGATAGCACATTAGTATTGCTGCACCATCGGCGAAGCTTTTCCACGGAAGGAGTCAGGCATGCTGGACGCAAACGCTATCCACATTACCGTCGCGCTCGAAGGCGTTTCCACCGACCTGCAAGTATTGAGCTTCGTCGGTCGCGAAGCGCTCAATCAGCCCTTCCGTTTCGACCTCGAACTGGTCAGCACCCGCCCCGACCTGAAACTCGAAGAGTTGCTGCACAAGCCCGGTGTTTTGACCTTTGGCGCCACCGGCGAAGGCAAAATCCATGGTCTGGTATATCGCATCGAGCAAGGCGATTCCGGCAAGACCCTGACCCGCTACAGCATCAGTCTGGTGCCGCAACTGGCCTATCTGCGGCATAACCATGATCAGCAGATCTTCCAACAGTTAAGTGTCCCGAAGATCATCGCGCGAGTGCTCGAAGATCGCGGGATTCTCGCAGACGCCTACAAATTCCAGCTTGGCGCCGAGTATCCGCAACGCGATTACTGCGTGCAGTACGACGAGTCCGACCTGCATTTCATCCAGCGTCTGTGCGAGGAGGAAGGCATTCACTTCCACTTCCAGCACAGCAGCAGCGGCCACACACTGGTGTTTGGCGATGACCAGACGGTGTTTCGCAAACTCAAGCCTGTGATCTACCAGCAAGACTCGGGGATGGCTGCGGACAAACCGGTGATCAAGCGTTTCAATCTGCGCCTGGAAACCCGTACGTCCCGTACCAGTCGCCGCGATTACGACTTCGAAAAATCGCGCATCCTGCCCGAGGGCGCTGCGAAAAGTGCATTCGCCCCGGATCTGGAGGATTACGACTATCCGGGCCTGTTTACCACCCGCGAACGTGGCAAGCAGCTGTCGACCCGCGCCCTCGAACGCCATCGCAGCGACTACAAACTGGTTGAAGGCAAAGGTGACGAACCGACCCTCACCAGCGGCCACTTCATGACCCTGGCCGAGCATCCACGCGCAGAATGGAATGAAATGTGGTTGCTGCTGGAAGTCCTCCACGAAGGCAAACAGCCGCAAGTGCTCGGTGAAAACGTCACCAGCGACGTCACCGATAACAAAAGCGATTTCCACCAGGGCTACCGCAACAGTTTTCTCGCGACCCCGTGGGACGCGCACTTCCGCCCTGCCCTCGAACACCCGAAACCGAAAGTCCTCGGCAGCCAGACCGCCATCGTCACTGGCCCGCCCGGTGAAGAAATCCACTGCGACCAGTACGGCCGGATCAAGGTGCAATTCCACTGGGACCGCGACGGTCAGTCCAACGACCAGACCACCTGCTGGATGCGCGTCGCCAGCGGCTGGGCCGGCGCAGCCTACGGTGGCATTGCCATCCCGCGCGTAGGCATGGAAGTCTTGGTGACTTTCCTTGAGGGCGATCCCGATCAACCGCTGGTGACTGGCTGCCTGTACCACAAGGAAAACGTCGTCCCCTACGACCTGCCGGCAAACAAAACCCGCAGCACCTTCAAGACCCTCAGTTCCCCGGGCGGCAAGGGCTACAACGAATTCCGCATCGAAGACAAAAAGGGTGTGGAGCAGATCTATGTCCATGCCCAGCGCGACTGGGACGAGAACATCGAGCACGACCAGAAAATCCGCGTCGGCAACGAACGGCATGACACCGTCGAAGCCAACACGCTGAGTGAATTCAAGGTTGAGGAGCATCGGCTGACGTATCTCGACCGAAAAACCGAAGCGCGGGCGGATGATCACTTGAGCGTTGGCGTGACTCGACATCTGAAGGTCGGCACCGCGCAGTTTGTTGAAGCCGGGACGGAGATCCACTACTACGCCGGAAACAAGGTAATGATCGAGGGCGGCATGGAATTGACGGCCAAGGCTGGCGGCAGTTTTGTGAAAGTGGATGCGGGTGGCGTGACCATCAGCGGCGCTGAGGTGAAAACCAATTCCGGTGGCGCGGCGGGAACCGGAACCGGCATCGCTATCAAGTTGCCGACGCCGTTGACTCCGGCCGACACCGATGCTGCCGGGAAAACCCTCGGCACAGCGGTGGCCAATGCGCCCATGCCGACAGCGACTCCCACAGCAAAAGCAGCGGCCACGCAGTCCGCTCCGACCGCTGCTGAGACCCGGTTGATCCAGCAAAACATGCAGGCACAAACCTTGGTAGCGGCGGCGAAAAGTGGCGTGCCTTTCTGCGAGATCTGTAACAAATGACCCAATTTCGCCCCAGCCAGAACGAATGGCTAACCACCGAGTTTTGGCCACAAGGCTTCAATAACGCCGCTCCAAAGGTCTATGCCTTGCTCGATGGCGCCCGCGATCCAGGCATTGAACGGCTGGTTCGCAACAGTGGTGCCGAATTCACCTGTCTGTATGCCGGCGAACTCTCACCCGACCTGTCGGCCGCAGCGCCTTATCTGCTGCATCTCGATCCGCAACAGCCCTACACCTGGCAACTGCTCGAACAGAGTTGGGGGCAAAGTTGGGGATGTTTCGCCGTCGCTCCTGCGCAAGTTGCGCTGGAGGAATTACGTAGCCACTTCCGCACGTTGCTGCGGGTGACTGACCCGGATGGCAACCTGTTGGTTTTTCGCTTCTACGACCCGCGAGTGCTGCGTGTCTATCTGCCGACGTGCACCCCGCAGGAACGCGCCGCGATATTCGGCCCGACCATTAAGCTGATTGCTGAAACCGGCACCGGGCATTCATTGATTGTCTACGCGGCAGACCCCGCTGGTGGGCCGAGTGCGAGAGTAAGTGGTTGGCCTTCGGCAGAGGAACTTGCCTGAGGCCTGTTCAATCAAGCAAACCGCAATTTTTCAGCAATGCCTGCAACCCCTTTGGCACCAGCGGCGATTGCTCGCTGAAACTTGAGCTGTCATGCCAGCGCACGGTGAAAGGCGCGCCATTGCTTTCGTGTCCTAGCATCTGTGAGCGCTGGTAAACACTCGAATCAACAAATCGAGCGTCGTACACCTGGACGATTTCGTGCCCCGGTTTACCGTTATAGATAAACAGGCTTTCAAGCGTACCGAGTAACTGCAAGTCCGTTATCGCCAGGCCCAACTCTTCCTGCACTTCCCGTACAACGGCTTCGGCACTGGTCTCACCAAATTCGATGCCGCCACCAATGGGACGGAAGAAAGTTTGCTGATTGATCAGGTCGGGAAACTCGTTAACCAGAATCTTGCCTTTGTGATGAAAGACACAAAGTGCGAGCGCGCGGATACGTTGTTCGGCCATGGTTGAAGTCCATTTACAGATGAAAGGCGCGGCATTAGATCATGGATTGCCTGCGCCTCAGAGCTTCAACTTCAAGTCTTGAAATGCCTCCTTAAACCGGAGAAATCGTTGCCAGAATGCCCAGCAAAATGGTCAATACCAGAAAGCCACCGAGGAAATAACCCATCTTCGCCATACAAGTCTCCAGAAGCGTTTGCGGTACACCGGACGCTTCGGAATGAAGACTCGTCGCAGATGCCCGAAAGGCAGGCGCATTCTGAGCCGATGGCTGCTGCCGTTACAGACGCAGATGAGATCAAAAAATACGGATCAGATGGGAACTGTGTCGTTTTGCGTACGCCTCGCCTTGTATATCCGCCTATTCAGAACGACGCAGGATGATTCCACAATCGGCCGATTGATCTACAGTCAGTGCCGACCGTTGAAGAACAACAAAAATCCAGGAGTGGACCAATGTCCGAGCTCAATCTGCACCCGAATGCCGCCGAGTCCCTGAACCGCTGGCACGACATGATCCGCACCGGCAACCTCAAAGCCCTGCCCGACTTGCTCGACCCTCAAGCGGTATTCCGCTCGCCGATGGCGCACACGCCTTACCCGGGCGCGCCGGTGGTATCGATGATCCTCAACACCGTGTTCGACGTATTTCAGGATTTTGAATATCACCGTGAACTGGCGACGGCGGATGGCCTGAACGTCATTCTCGAGTTCAGCGCCAAAGTCGGTGAGAAACAGCTGAAAGGCATCGACATGATCCGCTTCAACGAACAGGGAAAGATCGTCGAATTCGAAGTCATGGTCCGCCCGTTGAGCGGCCTGCAAGCCCTCGGCGAAGAAATGGGCCGCCGCCTGGGCGCCTACCTCGCCACCGCCAAAGCCTGACACCACACCAAACATGTAGATACTCTGTTCACGGTCAAGCTTTTGCGAGGTGTTTGTCGCTAAAAAGCTTGGCCGTATCAAAATCTTCACCCGCTTGCATGCAGGCCCACAGTCCGGTCAGGTACTTGCGCATGACCGCGACGATGGCCTGCATCTTTCTTTTTCCTCGCCCGATCAGCGCCTCGTAAAACGCCTTCACGTTACTGTCGCAACGTATGGCGCTCAGTGCAGGCATGTACATCGCCGAGCGTAGGTAGGCGTTTCCTCCCTTACTTATCCGTCCAGGTTTATCGATGCTGGTACCTGATTGCGTCAGTCGAACATCGAGTCCCGCATGTCGGCTGACTTGTGCGGACTTAAGCGTCACAGGCAAGGTCGTCAATTCCGCCAGTGCCGAAAATACTGAAATTTCGCCCATGCCCGGCGCGGCGATCATGTGTCCGAACTGAGCGCTTAGTGTCGGGCAGTTGTCGATCAGCGCCCGACCTGCGAGCCTGAAACGCTCAATTCGTTTGTCAAACGCGGCGATCGCTTCTTCTTCGTCTTCAATCAACATTGTGAGCGTTGTTTGAGTAGCCTTCAGCGCATGCAACTCGTTCTTGGCGCGGGTGCGGTGACACGTCAAACGATTGATATGCCTTCCGATAGCCCGCAACTCCAACTGTATGGCAGTGGGTGGCGTCCACAATCTTGGGCTCATGCGTTCGCCGTATTCGGCCAGTAACTGGGCATCGATTGCATCGGTTTTACTGTTTTTAAGCATCAGTTTGGCAAAGTTATGAAAGCTCTTGGGGTTGATCACCGAAACGGGCAAACCCGCAGCAGCGAGCTCCATGGCCAAATCCAGGTAATAGATGCCGGTGGCTTCCATCACCACGGATAAAGGCTTGAGCTGGAGCAACTTGTTGACCGCTGCCTTGCGCCCGGCGGGCGTTTGGTCGATGTTGCATGCACCTGCAAAACGACCGTCGTTGCGCCAGCCCATGGCCGTTGTGCGAGATCCCACATCCAAACCGACATGCATGCTCATGCTTTCAACTCCGAGTGAACTGGGTTAAAAATGCTTCCTGGTTCCCCTGACCTCGAACTTCATGCCACTGCAACCTTGTAATGCGAAGTCCGACTTGTCGGCTTCTCGATACTCTTCGTGGTGGGCAATGAGGCGGGGGGACCTCTCTACAGACAAGGTCAGGAGCAAGTCCTGCCTTCAGGAGCGATCGGTCTCCCCCAGAAACACATCTTCGTATGTCCGCACCAGCGAGCTTAGACTCACTCGACTGGTGTGGGAGCAACATACAAGGAGCTGCGGCACGCTGCGATCTTTTGACTTTGTTTTTCAAAAGCCAGATCAAAAGATCCCAGCGTGCCGCAGCTCCTACAGGATTTCCGCTCGTAAAAAAGCCCACTGACCGTTGCCGATTCAGTGGGCTTTTGTGTGTCAGGCTTCTACTTAGAGAGCCATATCACGTGCAGCATTGTCCTTCGGTGCTTTAGCTTTATCAGCGGCAGCATCGACTGCCGGAGCAGCAACCTGACCGATCACCGGAGGTGTCGGCAGTTCGAGGATATTGGCCCTTATTACAATAAAAAATCAAAACAAAAAAAACGATATAAAAAACTGTCATATATGACAGGTGTAAAAATCAATCACCACGCCTAGCATTGGATTAAGACCAGGAAATCATACAATCAGTTTGTTTTCTGACTGACAACTATTTTCGAAACCCGAGGGTTAACGAAATGGCAACTGAAGAGAAAAAATCTGCAGAAGAGTTAGAATTAGAAAGCGTTTTAGGCCCACTGTTAAGCGACGACGGCGGGGGATTTATTTCTCCGACAAATCAAGACGCTATTTGGGATTATTTAAATTCAAGAAGACCTGCACCTGCACCTGTACCTGTACCTGCACCTGCACCTGTACCTGCATCTGCATCTGCATCCATACCACCATCAACAGCGCCGCAAATACACTACAGCAACTGCATATGTGAGCCCTGCAAAAAGAACAGAGGAAACGCGACTGGAAAAGACGCCCTATATAACCAATACCACATTACTGCACCTATATACCCACCATAACTACAACCCATACACAACAATTACACTCAGAGGGCGACGTAACATTAGCCAATCAATGATTCTTTTGAAAATAAAAACTGTCTTCCATACAACCACAAAAAAGCCCACTGACCGTTGCCAGTTCAGTGGGCTTTCTGATTAGGCTTCTACTTACAGAGCCATATCACGTGCAGCATTTTCCTTCGGTGCTTTAGCTTTATCAGCGGCAGCATCGACTGCCGGAGCAGCAACCTGACCGATCACCGGAGGTGTCGGCAGTTCGAGGATATTGGCCCTTATTACAGTAAAAAATCAAAACAAAAAAAACGATATAAAAAACTGTCATATATGACAGGTGTAAAAATCAATCACCGCGCCTAGCATTGGATTAAGACCAGGAAATCATACAATCAGTTTGTTTTCTGACTGACAACTATTTTCGAAACCCGAGGGTTAACAAAATGGCAACTGAAGAGAAAAAATCTGCAGCAGAGTTAAAAGCAATCGACGACACGCCACGTAATATTCAGGTGATTTGGGATGCAATAGATATTGAAAATGGCCAAGAACCTCCTTCGAAAAGCCCCGTACCCGTATCCCTACCCGTACCTGCACCTGCACCTGCACCTGCACCTGCACCCATACCACCATCAACAGCGCCGCAAATACACTACAGCAACTGCATATGTGAGCCCTGCAAAAAGAACAGAGGAAACGCGACTGGAAAAGACGCCCTATATAACCAATACCACATTACTGCACCTATATACCCACCATAACTACAACCCATACACAACAATTACACTCAGAGGGCGACGTAACATTAGCCAATCAATGATTCTTTTGAAAATGAAAACTGTCTTCCATACAACCACAAAAAAGCCCACTGACCGTTGCCGGTTCAGTGGGCTTTCTGATTAGGCTACTACTTACAGAGCCATATCACGTGCAGCATTGTCCTTCGGTGCTTTAGCTTTATCAGCGGCAGCATCGACTGCCGGAGCAGCAACCTGACCGATCACCGGAGGTGTCGGCAGTTCGAGGATATTGGCGGTGTAGGCCCACTCTGCAGCCACTTTGGCTGGATCGCTGTTCAGCTGAGTGCCGTAGCTTGGAACGATCTGGTGCAGTTTGGATTGCCATTCTGGCGTGGCGACTTTGTCTTTGAAGACTTTCTGCAGCACGGTCAGCATGATCGGTGCAGCGGTCGACGCGCCTGGCGATGCGCCCAGCAGGCCGGCGATGGAGCCGTCTTGTGCAGCAACGATTTCGGTGCCCAGTTTCAGCACGCCGCCAGCGGCTTCATCACGCTTGATGATTTGCACGCGTTGGCCGGCTTGCCACAGGCGCCAGTCTTCAGCTTTGGCGTTCGGGAAGTATTCCTTCAGCGCGTTCAGGCGATCTTCATCCGACAGCATCAGTTGACCGGCAAGGTACTCGACCAGCGGGTATTCCTTGATGCCGACCTTGGTCATAGGCCAGATGTTGTGGGTGGTGGTGCTGGTCAGCAGGTCCAGGTACGAGCCTTCTTTCAGGAACTTGGTGCTGAAGGTCGCGAATGGGCCAAACAGAATGACGCGCTTGCCGTCCAGAACACGGGTGTCCAGGTGCGGAACGGACATCGGTGGTGCGCCAACCGAAGCTTTACCGTAAGCCTTGGCCAGGTGCTGCTCGGCGATGGCCGGGTTATCGGTCACCAGGAACGAGCCGCCTACCGGGAAGCCAGCGTATTCCTTGGCTTCTGGAATGCCCGACTTCTGCAGCAGGTGCAGAGCGCCGCCGCCAGCGCCGATGAACACGAACTTGGCGTCGGTTTCGGTTTTGGTGCCGTCTTTCAGGTTTTTGTAGCTGACACGCCAAGTGCCGTCGGCATTCTTGGTGATGTCTTGCACTTCGCTCGACAGTTTCAAGTCGAAGTTAGGCTTGGTCTGCAGGTAACCGGCGAACTGGCGGGTGATCTCGCCGAAGTTCATGTCGGTGCCCAACGGGCTCCAGGTGGCCGCGATTTTCTGGTTCGGGTCACGCCCTTCCATCATCAGCGGAACCCACTTCTTGATCACAGCCGGGTCTTCGGAGTACTGCATGCCGGC
This sequence comes from Pseudomonas sp. McL0111, assembly GCF_052567255.1. Taxonomy (NCBI): domain Bacteria; kingdom Pseudomonadati; phylum Pseudomonadota; class Gammaproteobacteria; order Pseudomonadales; family Pseudomonadaceae; genus Pseudomonas; species Pseudomonas sp. McL0111. The sequence goes on from NZ_CP199585.1 coordinate 5,446,517, forward strand.
GAACAGCGGGCTCGCTTGCAGGGCTTCGTAGCGCTTTTTCAGGAACTTGATGTTGTCATCACCCCACACAAAGCTCATGTGCGGCGTGGTGTTGATGAACGAGCGAGGGTTCTTCAGAACGCCTTGCTGAACTTGCCATGCCCAGAACTGACGGGAGACCTGGAACGCTTCGTTGATCTCGACGGCTTTCGGGATCGACACTTTGCCGTTCTCGTCTTCCGGGGTGTAGTTCAGCTCGGCGAGTGCGGAGTGACCGGTACCGGCGTTGTTCCAGCCGTTGGAGCTTTCGAGGGCGACGCCATCGAGGCGCTCGACCATTTCCATCGACCAGCTCGGTTCCAGCTCATTGATCCACACACCCAGGGTGGCGCTCATGATGCCGCCGCCGATCAGCAGTACATCAACTTTCTTTGCTTCTGCAGCATTGGCGCAAGACATCCCCATCGCCAAAGCCAGCCCCAACAAGGCCGTGTTCACTTTCTTAAACATCCGTTGCACCTATGATAAAACGCCTTCCGCCCGCCGCTGTTATCTGCATGCGATCCGCTTTGATGACGCTCAGGCTGGCGTCGCGGATTCCGGCACACTTCAATTTTGACGGGTGGGCACACAAGGCCGACGTACCGCATCGACCTCAGTTAATGTCCCTTCTGAACTGACTTTTTATCATTATTGGCTTCAGCTACTTGAGCGACAGGGATTCCGTCAGCCCGCCCGAGGGCCAGCAAACCGAATTAGGTCAAACCAAGTTGGCGCGCAGAATATCACGTCAGGCAAACCAGCGCGTCCGTTCGCGACCTGTTAGTTCCGCTTTGGTTCACGACAGGCTTTCTTCATCGGAACTGAACCTGTTAAGTTGTACGACGACTGACAAATTATGCAGTCGACTCGATAACCTACAACAACAAGGAACACCCATGAAAAACGCCAAATTGCTGATCGGATTTCTCTGCGCCTTCAGCGGCTACGTTGCTGCCGCCCCTGCCCCGGCGGAACAGGACGTGGCGCAAGCGGTCGACCATTTGACCCAGGCCATGCTGCACAAGAACATCACCGAGCTGAACGCTCTGACTGCCGATAACCTGACTTACGGGCATTCGAACGGGAAGATTCAGGACAAGCAGGCTTTCATTTCGGATATCGAAACCGGCAAGAGTGCGTTCAAGACGCTGGAGATGCAGAACCAGACCATCACCTTGTCTGGCGATACCGCGCTGGTGCGTCACCATTTTTCCGCGCAGGCGTTGAAGGGAACCGAAGTGGTGCCGACCGAGATCGAGAACTTTCAGGTCTGGCAGAAGCAGCATGGGCAATGGCTGTTGGTGGGGCGTCAGGCGTACAAGTTTTGATGTCTGACTAATCCTGGATTTGTGTTGCTTGCACTGGCCCCTTCGCTGGCAGGCCAGCTCCCACAGGTTTTTGTGTTGGAACACCATTTGTGTTCCAACATTAATCCCTGTGAGAAGGGCTGACTTTGATGCCTGGCTGATCCTGAATGTGGGCCAAGGCAAAAAAATGTGCCCTACTCGATACCTGTGGGAGCGGGCTTGCCCGCGAAGAGGCCCGTCCCGACACCAACAAACCCATCGTAAGGGAACTCCCGGGACACGGCACCGCTCTCACATTATGTGGTACTTCCTTTTCGCTTTACGCTGCTGGAGGAACTCCGTCATGCGCCGTTTAGTACTCGTTTCGTCTCTTTTGTTGTGCCTGCCCTTCGGTTCGGCTTTTGCCCGCGTAGATGCGGGGGATGTCGCCACCTCGGCAGGTGTTTCCGCGTCGCTGTATTCGACTTTCAAGGATCACAAAATGGTGATTCCGGCCCGTGACGACCTGACTGCATTCGTCGCCAGCGGCGGAGCCATTCGTGGCGTGTATCTGGAATCGGTGCTGCAACAGGTTCGTCAGGACAATCCCGGCCTCAACGCCAGCGATGAAGACCTGGCCAACGCGATTCTCGCGCACTACGAAGGTCAGGCTCAGTAACTGATGGGAACGAAGCTGCCGATGGATGGCAACTGAGCGGCCATGGGCAAAACCGTCGAACGGCCTCTATGATGGAGGCCATGACGACGACTGCGCCGCTTCGCTCCCCCTGCCCTCCCGGTGCCTGCATTTGCGGGCGCGATCCGTTGCTGGAAACGCCCGGCGCGGATCTGCGCATTCTGCGTCTGACCCGCGAAGAAGAAAAACACCTGCTCGCACGCCTGGAAAAACTCAAAGACCTTGCTGATCTTGAGCATTTGCAAAAGCGTATGTACGAACAGCTGGGCGTCCGGGTCGACGTTGCACCGGGGTTCAACGAAGTGCGCACCATGCTCGGCATCGAAATTCACATTGACGATCTGCCAGGCCTTTGCCGCAAGACCCGCCAGGCCATCCCTGCGGCCATCCGCCGTGGCTTGAAGAACCATCCCGAAATCGCTTACGAACTCCTCAACTCCCACGACTTGCTGCACGGCACTTGATCATTTTTTCATGCCCAGGCGCTTGCGCATGGCGGCAGTGATGGTCTGGCGAGTCTTCTTCAGATCGGCCCACGGCTCATCGCCGACTTCCGCCAGTCGCTCATGGACGTTGTGCACAGTCCATTGATTGCCGCCCTTGATCTCTGCAACCTCTTCTCTAAACAGTGGCACTGAAACTGGCAACCCTTCGCGAGTGCGCGCTGCATATGCACAGATTGTGGTGGCGCCCAAACCGTTGCGCAGATAGTCGATGAAGATCCGCCCGACACGGTTCTTCGGCCCGGACACCGCGGAAAAACGCTCCGGCAACAGCTTGGCCATGTGACTGACGATGGCGTGACTGAAATCCTTCACTTCATCCCAACCGTGCTTGCGGGTCAGCGGCACGACAAGGTGAATGCCCTTGCCGCCACTGGTCTTAAGGAATGCCTTGAGGCCGAGTTCATCGAGCACTGTCAGGGTCAGCGCAGTGGCTTCGACCATGCTTTTCCACGGCAGCGCCGGATCAGGGTCGAGGTCGAGAACGAAGCGGTCAGGCTTGTCCAGATCCACCGTCGTCGCGTTCCAGGTGTGCAGTTCGACAGTGCTCATCTGCACCGCGCCAATCAATGCCTCGGCGTTGTTTATGAGCATCACTGGTTGGCCGGTGAGTTCTTTATCCAGCGTGGTGATGCCTGGAATCGCCAGGCGCTCGGCGTTCTTCTGAAAGAACAGTTCGCCGGCAATTCCGTCCGGTGCCCGTACCAGCGCCACCGGGCGATCCTTGAGCTGCGGCAAAATCCACTCGGCAACGCTGGCGTAGTATTCGGCCAGTTGCATTTTGGTGGTGCCGCTGACCGCATCGATGACTCGATCCGGGTGGGTGATGCGCACCTTGCCATGGGCCAGATCGAGTTGCGACGGTGCCGTTTCGGTTTTTTTCTCCGGAGCTTTTTTCGATGTGGTTTTTTTGGCTGGCGTCTTCACGGTTTTGGCTCGCTCTTCAGTGATGTCCTTGGCCGGTTTGTCGTCGCGCAAACCATGAAACACCGCGTGGCGCACCGAGCCGTCCTTGGTCATTTCAGCAAATGCCACCTCCGCCAGCAGGCTCGGTTTGAGCCAGTGCACGCCTTTGGCTTCAAAACCGCTCGGCGGATTGACCACCGCCGCTTTCTTCACTTGCAGCGGTTTCAATTGCGCAAGGATGCTTTTCAGCGTTGCCTCGTTGAACCCGGTGCCGACCTTGCCGGCGTAGTGCAACTCACCGCTGTCGCGATCATGCAAACCCAGCAGCAACGCACCGAAACCACTGCGCGAACCCTTTGGGTCGGTGTAGCCGACAATCACGAATTCCTGACGGTGTTTGCACTTGAGCTTGATCCAGTCACTGCTGCGCCGCGACACGTAAGGCGAGCCGATGCGCTTGCCGATCAGCCCTTCCATCTGCATCTGACAGGCGCTGTTGAGTAACGCATCCGGCGTTTCATCGAACGCGTCGGAGAAGCGCAGCAACGGATGTTCTTGCGCGTGCATGACCGTGGACAAAGCCGCGCGGCGTTCCTGCACCGGCACTTCGCGCAGATCGACGCCGTTGAGATATGGCAGGTCGAAAACGTAGTAAACGATGTTGCTGCTTTTTCCCGAATCGAACGCGTTTTGCAGCGCCTGAAAATCCGGTACCCCTTGATCGTTGGCGACCACCATTTCCCCGTCGAGCCAACCGGACTCCAATCCCAGCGCTGCAAGCGCCTCGGCCTGATTCGGCAATTTGTGGGTCCAGTCGTGGCCGTTGCGAGTAAAGAGCTGGACTTGGTCATGATCGATACGCGCCATGATCCGGTAGCCGTCGAACTTGATCTCGTAGCTCCACTGGCCCTCGGGTGCGCTGTCGACCAGCGTTGCCAGTTGCGGTTTGAGCTGCGCCGGCAGTTTGGCCTTGCGTGCGCCGGTCAATGTGCCGGAGGCTTGTTTGCGTGGCTTCGCTGGAGCCTTTTTAACCGGTTTGGCCTGCTCGGCAGCGAGCCTGGGTTTGTCGACGATGGTGCGTTCACTGAGCACGCTGTCCGGCTCGGCGACCAACACATCGTAATCGTCCTGGGGCCGTGCCGAGTTGTCCTGATGCTTGATCAGGAACCACTGCTGCTTTTTCCCCGGCATGTGGGTGCGCACCAGATTCCACACGCCGCCGAGTTTCTCGCCCTGAAGCTCGAATTTGAGTTTGCCACTGGCATAAGCCTTGGCCGGATCTTCCAGCGGAATCCACACGCCACGATCCCAGACGATCACATCACCGGCACCGTAATGCCCTTCGGGGATGCTGCCCTCGAAAGTTGCGTAATCCAGCGGATGGTCTTCGACGTGGATCGCCAGGCGCTTGACTTTCGGGTCGAGCGACGGCCCCTTCGGCACCGCCCAACTCTTGAGCGCCCCGTCGAGCTCAAGCCGAAAGTCGTAATGCAGGTGCGAAGCGTCGTGCTTCTGGATGCAGAACTGCAACGCATGATCCTTGGCGGTTTTACGCCCCGAGCGCTTGTTGGCCGAAGGCTCGGACGTCGCCGAAAAATCGCGCATGCGGTTGTAGTCGTCGAGATTCCTGTTCATGACGCCCCCGGTGCATATTGGCTCTGTTATGCAGAAGAGCTTTGCGCGGGGGGGAAAATTCAATCGATGTAAAAAAGCCCCGGACGGATGGAGCGTCCAGGGCTTATACGCGTTAGGAGTTCAGCCTGCTTATGAGGTTTGTCCTTTGGCCTGTTGCTCCAGATGCACCTGCAATTGCGGGTCAATCCTTAACGCCGCCGCCAGCTCATCCAGATAATTACGCTCGGCGGCTCCCTGATCGTTCACCAGCATCACACTGGCCAGATACATCTCGGCAGCCACTGCCGGATCGTTGTTCGAGGCGCCCGCCACTTCAGTTGCGTTCAGCGGCTTGGCGACTTCGGCATCCAGCCATTGCTGCAACTGCGGATCATCGGTGTGTTTGCCGATTTCGGCACTGATCATCTGCTTTTCATTGTCGTCGATCTGGCCGTCTGCCTTGGCCGCTCCAATCAGCGCACGCAGCACCGCGTGGCTGTGTTCTTCGATGTCGGGACCGGCCAGCAAATTCGCGGTTTGCGGAATCTGCTGAGGTGCCGCGCTGGCCTGGCTGCGCTGCCAGGCCTGGTACGCCTGATAGGCCATCATGCCCAACGAGGCGAGCGCTGCGTAATTGGTACCGCCGCCGGAACGGCTCTGCGTGCTGCCGCCAAGTGCGCCACCCAGTCCACCACCGCCTCCGCCCAACAATCCACCGAGCAAACCGCCCAACCCGCCGAGGCCACCACCCGCCCCGCCACTCGTAGCGCCAGTCGAACCGCCACCGCCCAGCAGACCGCCGAGCAAACCTCCCAATCCACCCAATCCGCCACCGGCCGAGGCACCACTTTGCTGTCCTCCCGAAACCTGGCTACGAAGCAGTTGTTCGAGCAAATCGCTGGTGTTCATGATGTTGTCCTCAGGCATAGGCAATAACTGCGTCAAACAACGATAGACCGCCGCAACCATCACGCCAGCACCGTCCGGCTGAAGCCCAGCATTATCGGCGGATTTCGCCGAAGTATTTTTCCTGCGGCAGGCTAAGATTCAAGGATGGTGAACCTTATCCCGGCGAAACCGGTCGATAGCTGCACCCCGACCCGGTTTGCCGACGCCCTTACTGCCTCAGGGCTGTCTCAGGGTAACAACCGGCTGGCTTCATTTTCTGGAGAATGCCCCCGTGATATCGACCGTACACATCGCCAGACTCAAAGCATGGGGCGCCCATGGTTTTACCGCGACCGGCGTGGTCACCGCGTTCCTCGCCACCCTTGCGCTGCTGGAAAACCAGCCGACCCATTGTCTGATGTGGCTGGGCGTGGCGCTGATCGTCGACGGCCTCGACGGTGCACTTGCGCGCAAGGTCAATGTGCAATCGGTGCTGCCGAGTTTCGACGGCTCGATCCTCGATCTGGTGATCGATTACCTGACTTATGTATTCATCCCGGCGCTGTTCATCTATCGCTACATTCCGCTGCCGGACTACACGCTGCTGCTGACGGTGTCACTGATTCTGGTGTCCTCGCTGTTCTGCTTCTGCAACGTCAACATGAAGAGCAAGGACAACTACTTTGTCGGTTTCCCTGCTGCGTGGAACGTGGTCGCGCTGTGCCTGTACATCATCGGGCCGGGACCGTGGATCACCTTTCTGACCGTGATCGGCCTGGCGCTGCTAACGGTGACGCAGATGAAATTCCTGCATCCATTCCGCGTACGCCGGTTCATGCCGATCAACATCGCGGTGACGGCGATCTGGTTGCTGTGCAGCCTGTCGCTGGTACTCAATCACCCGGTGATCAATCCTCTGGTGATGGGGCTTTGGCTGCTGATGTCGGCGTACTTCCTCGGCATCTGCATCTGGCGCACGGCGCTGGAGTGGTTTGATAAATCGCCATCGAAATAACCCTCCAGGCCACACACGAAACCTTGTGGGAGCTGGCTTGCCAGCGATAGCGATCTTTCTGTATAAAAGATGTCGACAGACACTCCGCCATCGCTGGCAAGCCAGCTCCCACAGAGATCTCCACTGATTTGAAGTCCAGTGGAGGTCAGCGCTTGGTAATCACCACCTCCAGATACTCACTCGGCACCACCAGCGAGCCCTCGCCTGCACGATTCATCTTGTTCAACAGTTCCGCCAGATCGCTCTCCAGCGCCAGCCCGCTTTCCGGCGGCAATGCCGCGAAAGCTTTGTGCACCGGTCCGTACCAGTGACGGAAGATGTCGATGAAGTGTGCCGCCGAGCGGTAGCGAAAGTTGAAGGTACGGCGAGTGACTTGCAGCAGAAAATCGCGCTCATCGAAGTGCGTGTGCAACCAGGCTTCCGTGCCCCAGTTCGAGGGTGGCTGGGCAGTGGCGGGAGGCGGCAGATGTCGGCCGAGGATCTTGAACATCTGGCCGACAAATCCTTCAGGCGTCCAGTTAGCCAAACCAATGCGTCCACCACGCCGACAGACCCGCGCCAGCTCGGCCGCCGCCTGCGCCTGATCCGGGGCGAACATCACACCGAAAGTCGAAAGCACCGCGTCGAAACTGTCGTCGTCAAACGGCAGGGCCTCGGCATCGGCGACATGGAACGTCACGTCCAGATGCTCGGCCCGCGCCCGATCCTGCCCGCGCTCCAACAACGCCGCGACATAGTCGGTGGACGTCACCAGACAGCCACGTCGCGCCGCCGCCAGCGTCGCATTGCCGTTGCCGGCGGCGACGTCCAGCACCGCTTCATCGCAGCGCAGATCGCAGCCTTCGGCGAGGTTTTCGCCGACGATTTGCAGCGTGGTGCCGATCACCGCATAGTCGCCGCTAGCCCAGGCGACTTTCTGGCGTTCTTTGAGGGCCGTCAGATCAATCGGGGTACTCATGGCTTCGAGCTCCGCTTCATATCGGTAACAGGTCGACAGCGCCCTGCTCGCCCACTATCGCGCCGAGCCTGACCGGCGTCTTTGCCGATCGTCCGGCAGGCACGCAAAACCGTGTGTTGGCCGATGAGTGGCGGGAATTTGTAAAGCCGCCGCAACACCCTCGGGATTGCCAGTCGCCCGGGAATGATTTTTCATGTCGGCCACGCCTTCCGAACGGACTCTCCCAATGACTTTGCACCTCGACTGGCTCGCGCAGCACATGCAGCACAGCGACACTTACGCCGAATGGATTCATCGGCAGTTTCACTACGAATACGCGCACCAGCCACTGACCGAGTGGCAAGCGGAATTCGCCCAAGGCCAAAGCAACGGCAATTGGCCCTGCCTGATCGCTCTGGACGACGGACGCCTGCTCGGCGGGGCGGCGCTGGCCCGCGAGGATCTGGCGCATCGACCCGATCTCGGCCCATGGCTGGCCTGTGTATTTGTCAGCCCCGAGGCTCGTGGCCAGGGTCTGGCGGAGCGGTTGATCGACGGGGTTTGCCAACAAGCGAAAAGCCGTGGTCTGGCGCACCTGTATCTGCACACGCAGAACAAACAGGACTACTACGCCAAACGCGGCTGGAGGGTCGTGGAGCGCTTTCACGCCTGGGACAACGAACACACGCTGATGGTGCGTGACTTGTGAGGCATCGATTTCAAAGCACTGCTCAGCGGGTGCAAAGGCATAAGAAACCATCTCTTCATACCTGTCATATCTGACAGTATCGAACACCCTCGTAGCTTCGTAGACTGATGGGCCCCCAGAGGTGCAATGCCTGGGATCAGCAAGACCTCTGGATCGTGATCCAGTACAGGAGCAGCATCATGGACGAACTCAAACTCAACCAATTCATGGACAAACTCGTCAACGACATGGGTGGCGCAGCGATGCTCGCCAACGTGATCGTCGGCGAAGAACTCGGGCTGTACCGGGCGATGGCCGACAGCCAACTGATCAGCCCCGAAAGCCTCGCCGAAAAAACCACCTGCAACCCGCGACTGGTACGTGAATGGCTCAGCGCTCATGCGGCGTCCGGCTACATGGAACATTCAGAGGGCCAGTTCCGTCTGCCGGAAGAACAGGCTTTAGCATTGGCCATCGAGGACTCACCGGTTTACGTCGCGGGCGGCCTAGGGGTGGTGGCGTCTTTTTTCCATGACAAGGACAAACTGGTCAAAGCCATGCGCGGCAATGGTGCCCTGCCCTGGGGCGATCATCATCCGTGCATGTTCAGCGGCACCGAACGGTTCTTCCGGCCCGGCTACAAGGGGCATTTGATTGCCGAATGGCTGCCGGCCCTCGACGGTGTGGTGGCCAAACTTGAATCCGGAGCCAAAGTCGCTGACATCGGATGTGGCCACGGTGCGTCGACGGTGATCATGGCTCAGGCTTTTCCCAACTCGCGGTTTGTCGGATTCGATTACCACGCACCGTCAATCACCGTCGCCAACCAACGTGCTGAAGAAGGAAAAGTCAGCAACCGCGTGCGGTTCTTCCAGGGCACGGCGAAAAGCTATCCCGGCGATGATTATGACCTGATCTGCTATTTCGACTGTCTGCACGATATGGGCGATCCGGTCGGTGCGGCCCGCCATGCGTTCGAGTCGCTGAAGGATGACGGGACGGTGTTGCTGGTCGAGCCGTTTGCCAATGATTCACTCGACGACAACATCACACCGGTCGGACGGTTGTTTTACGCGGCCTCGACGTTTATCTGCACGCCGAATTCGCTATCCCAGGAAGTCGGCCTTGGACTGGGTGCTCAGGCGGGCGAGGCGCGGCTGCGCAAGGTTTTCACTGATGCAGGTTTTAGCCAGTTTCGGCGGGCGACGCAGACACCGTTCAACCTGATTCTGGAGGCACGCAAGTAACCACTGATGTGTGAAAGCCATTGGGTGAAAAAGTTTTTTGTGGCGAGGGAGCTTGCTCCCGCTGGGGCGCGAAGCGACCCTTCTTGATAATCAAGCATGGGACTGCTGCGCAGTCCAGCGGGAGCAAGCTCCCTCGCCACAGAGGTAGTGCTAATCTGCGAAGCATCCATGTCCTCTTCGGAGCACTGCCATGCTCGACAGCGCGATCCACCACCACCTCGACATGCTGTTGCAAGCGATGGCCAATGACGATTTTCTGGTGCTGACCGGCGCCGGCATCAGCACGCCCTCCGGCATTCCTGATTACCGCGACAGCGAAGGCGTGCGCCGTGGCCGGCAGCCGATGATGTATCAGGAGTTCCTCGCCGCTCCCGAATCTCGCCGCCGCTATTGGGCACGGGCCATGCTCGGTTGGCCACGGGTGCGCCAGGCACGGCCGAATGCGGCGCATGAGGCATTGGCGAGTCTGCAAAGTCACGGGCGGATCAGCGGCTTGATCACGCAGAACGTCGACACGCTGCACGATCAGGCCGGTAGTCAGGATGTGATCGAATTGCATGGCAGTCTGCATCGGGTGTTGTGCCTGGATTGCGGTCAGCGCAGCGAGCGGGATGCGATTCAGCGGTTGATGGAGTCGCAGAATCCGTATCTGGCCGGAGTCGATGCGGTGCAGGCGCCGGATGGCGACACGCTGCTTGATCCGGCATTCGAAGCTCGGTTTCAAACGCCGCGCTGCCCGCATTGCGATGGCGAGCGGATGAAACCGGACGTGGTATTTTTCGGTGAAAACGTGGCTCAGCCCACAGCGGCGCGAGCCATGGCCGCGGCCGAGAATGCCGGCGGGTTACTGGTGGTCGGATCATCGTTGATGGCGTACTCGGCGTTTCGTTTGTGCCGGGTGATTGCGGATCGGGGCAAGCCATTGATGGCGATCAACCTGGGCAAGACCCGGGCGGATGATTTACTGAGCCTGAAAATCGAAGCCTCCTGCGAACACTTGTTGCCCCTACTGACCCAACACCTCACCCCCTGACCACACAAACCCCTTTAGGAGCTGCCGCAGGCTGCGATCTTTTGACCTTCAGCATTCAGTGTCCGGCCTTGAGGATGTCGAACAACGCCTGCGCCGCTGCCGACAGTTCATTGCCGGGATCGGTCAACACGCCAATCGCCCGCTCTACTACCGGTTCATGCAACGTCAGACAGCGTGCGCCTAACTCGCGCATCTGCTCCGCACACAACGCCGGTACCGCGCTGACCCCGAGCCCATTGGCGACCATGCGCCCGACCGTCGCCAGTTGATGGCTCTCGAACTCCACCGGCAACTGCATACCCCGCGCCTGTAAATGTTCCTCCAGCATCACCCGCACCGTGGACGGTCGCTGCAAGGTGATGAACGGCTCCTGCAACAAATCCTGCCAGTCGATATCGCTACGATTGGCCAGCGGCGAATCCTGCGGCACCACCGCCACAAAGCGATCCATATACAACGGGGTAAACGTCAGCGAGGTGTTCTGCATTGGCTCGAACGCTACGCCCAGTTCGACCTGGCGATCACGGACCATTTCCAGCACTTGCTCGTTGATCACGTCGTTGACCGTGACGCTGACGTTCGGATAACGCGCCCGAAACGTCTTGAGGATCGGCGGCAGCAAGTTGCCGGCGAACGACGGCATCGCCGCCAGCGTCACGCGGCCACGTTGCAGGCTGAAGCGTTGACGCATTTCGTCTTCGGCGTTGTCCCAGTCGGCAATCAGACGGCGGGCCAGTGGCAGCAGCGATTCGCCTTCGGGAGTCAGTGCCACGTTGCGCGTATTACGACTGAACAGGCGCCCGCCCAAACCCTCTTCCAGCGCCTTGATGGTCAGACTGAGCGCCGATTGCGACAGGTGCAGACGCTCGCAAGCCACGGCAAAACTCAGGCTCTGGGCCACGGCGAGAAAAGCGCGGATCTGTTTAATAGTCATGATCGCTACACTTGTTAAGGTAGGAGCTGCGGCACGCTGCGATCTTTTGATCTTGTTTTTAAAAATCGAAAGTCAAAAGATCGCAGCGTGCCGCAGCTCCTACAGGATTGTGGTGATTGTTGAGTTTTATCTATCAATCAACCTTAAAAATCAACTTAACAAATATATTCAGCAGCGAGACACTCAAACCATTCGGCTAGCCAGCCGCCCGCAAATAATAAAAGAGGTGCATATGGCAGGTTTCGACAAGCGCGTGAGTTCTTACGAGGAAGCCCTGGCCGGGCTTGAAGACGGCATGACCGTGATTGCCGGCGGCTTCGGTCTGTGTGGCATCCCGGAGAACCTGATCGCCGAGATCAAGCGCAAAGGCACCCGTGACCTCACCGTGGTTTCCAACAACTGCGGCGTCGACGGTTTCGGCCTCGGCGTGCTGCTGACCGACCGCCAGATCAGCAAAGTGGTCGCCTCCTACGTCGGCGAAAACAAGTTGTTCGAAGAGCAACTGCTCAAGGGCGAAATCGAAGTCATCCTGACCCCGCAAGGCACCCTCGCCGAGAAAATGCGCGCAGGCGGCGCAGGCATTCCTGCATTCTTTACCGCCACCGGCGTCGGCACTCCAGTTGCCGACGGCAAGGAAGTGCGCGAATTCAACGGTCGTAAATACCTGATGGAAGAGTCCATCACCGGCGACTTCGCCATCGTCAAAGGCTGGAAAGCCGACCACTTCGGTAATGTCATCTACCGTCACACCGCCCAGAACTTCAACCCGCTGGCCGCCACCGCCGGCAAGATCACCGTGGTCGAAGTCGAAGAAATCGTCGAACCCGGCGAGCTCGACCCGGCACATATCCACACCCCGGGTATCTACGTCGACCGGGTCATTTGCGGCACGTTCGAAAAGCGCATCGAACAGCGCACCATCCGCAAATAACTGAAGCTGACGGAGAATAAAAACATGGCACTTTCCCGCGAACAAATGGCTCAGCGCGTCGCCCGCGAAATGCAGGACGGCTACTACGTGAACCTCGGCATCGGCATTCCGACCCTGGTCGCCAACTACATTCCCGAAGGCATGGAAGTCATGCTGCAATCGGAAAACGGCCTGCTCGGCATGGGTCCTTTTCCTACCGAAGAAACCATCGATGCCGACATGATCAACGCCGGCAAACAAACCGTGACCGCACGTATCGGCGCGTCGATTTTCTCCTCGGCTGAATCCTTTGCGATGATCCGTGGCGGCCATGTCGACCTGACCGTGCTGGGTGCCTTTGAAGTGGACGTCGAGGGCAACATCGCCTCGTGGATGATTCCCGGCAAACTGGTCAAGGGCATGGGCGGTGCGATGGATCTGGTGGCTGGCGCCGACAACATCATCGTGATCATGACCCACGCGTCCAAGGACGGTGAGTCGAAACTGCTATCCAAATGCAGCCTGCCGCTGACCGGCGCCGGGTGCATCAAGCGCGTGCTGACCGACCTCGCCTATCTGGAAATCGAAAATGGCGCTTTTGTCCTCAAGGAACGCGCACCTGGCGTCAGCGTCGAGGAAATCGTCGCCAAAACCGCTGGTAAACTGATCGTCCCGGATCACGTACCGGAAATGCAGTTCGCTGCCCAGTGAGGAATTCGAAAATGCAAGACGTCGTAATTGTTGCCGCCACGCGTACCGCGATCGGCAGTTTTCAGGGCTCCCTGGCCAGCGTGTCCGCCGTGGATCTGGGAGCGGCGGTGATCCGCCAGTTGCTGGAACAGACCGGTCTGGACGGTGCGCAGGTTGATGAAGTGATCATGGGCCAAGTCCTCACGGCAGGTGCCGGTCAGAACCCGGCGCGTCAGGCGGCGATCAAGGCCGGTCTGCCGTTCTCCGTGCCGGCCCTGACTCTGAACAAAGTTTGTGGTTCGGGTCTGAAGGCTCTGCATCTGGGCGCGCAAGCGATCCGTTGCGGCGACGCCGAGGTGATCATTGCCGGCGGTCAGGAAAACATGAGCCTGTCCAACTATGTGATGCCGGGCGCCCGCACTGGTCTGCGCATGGGTCACGCGCAAATCGTCGACACCATGATCAGCGATGGTTTGTGGGATGCGTTCAACGATTACCACATGGGTATCACTGCGGAAAATCTGGTCGAGAAATACGAGATTACCCGCGAGCAGCAAGACGCCTTCGCCGCCGCTTCACAACAGAAAGCTGCGGCTGCAATTGAAGCCGGACGTTTTGTCGATGAGATCACGCCGATCCTGATCCCGCAGCGCAAAGGCGATCCGGTGGCGTTCAAGGTCGACGAGCAACCGCGTGGCGATACCACCGCTGCATCGCTGGGCAAACTGCGTCCAGCGTTCAAAAAGGACGGTAGCGTTACAGCTGGCAACGCTTCTTCGCTGAACGACGGCGCTGCGGCTGTAATCCTGATGAGCGCGGAAAAGGCCAAATCGCTGGGGCTGCCAGTGCTGGCGACCATCGCCGCTTACGCCAACGCAGGCGTTGATCCGGCGATCATGGGCATCGGCCCGGTATCGGCGACCCGTCGCTGCCTGGACAAGGCGGGCTGGGCAATCGAGCAACTGGATCTGATCGAAGCCAACGAAGCCTTCGCCGCGCAATCGCTGGCCGTGGCCAAGGATCTGCAATGGGATCTGGACAAGGTCAACGTCAACGGCGGCGCGATCGCCCTCGGTCACCCTATCGGTGCGTCAGGCTGCCGGGTGCTGGTGACGTTGCTGCACGAAATGATCAAGCGTGATGCGAAAAAAGGTCTGGCGACCTTGTGCATCGGTGGCGGTCAGGGTGTGGCACTGGCGCTGCAACGCGCTTAAGCAAAGAGTTCAACAGGAAGCGGTAGATCCACGACATCCACTGCTTGCTGGCAACAAAAACCCGGTGCGACTTGCGTTGCACCGGGTTTCTTTTTTACCCGTTGAAAAATCTGATTTGAATGCTCCGGCCCCATCGCGAGCAGGCTCACTCCTACATTGGGATTTGTGAACCCGATCAACTGTAGGAGTGAGCCTGCTCGCGATGAGGCCCGCCCAAACGACACAAAACTTAGCCCACAAGTTGCAAGATCAACCAGCTATTGGCCCCACTGATCACCACAAACAACCCCCACGCCAAAACCCGGGTCGGCAGTCGATTCACAAACGGCCCCATCAACTGTTTGTCGTTGGTCATTCGAATCAACGGATACAGGGCAAACGGCAATTGCAGGCTCAGCACCACCTGACTCATCACCAGCAACTTGCCCACCGCGTTGTCGCCCATCAGCCACACGCCGATGAACGCCGGAATCAGCGCCAGCCCTCGGGTAATCAACCGGCGCTGCCAGCAGGGAATCCGCAGGTTCAGATAACCCTCCATGATCACTTGCCCGGCGATGGTCCCGGTGAAGGTCGAACTCTGCCCCGACGCCAGTAATGCCACGCCGAACAACACACTGGCCAGCGCACCGCCGACCAGAGGATCAAGCAAGTGATAGGCGTCCTGAATGTCCACCACATCGGTATGCCCGGATTGGTGAAACGCTGCCGCAGCCAGAATCAGAATCGCCGCGTTGACCAGTAACGCCAGCGCCAGCGAGCCAATGGTGTCGATGCGTGCCAGTTTCACCGCGTCCTGTTTACTGGCCAGGTCCTTGCCGATCATCCGCGTCTGCACGATGGACGTGTGCAGGTACAGATTGTGCGGCATCACCGTGGCCCCAAGGATGCCGATGGCCAGATACAGCGGCGCCGCATCACTGATCGCCGACAGCGACGGTTTGAAACCGGCGAAGACGTCCGGCCAGTAGGGTTTGATCAGCACCAGTTCGACAAAGAAACACACGCCGATGGTCGCCACCAGTACCAGCATGATCGCCTCAAGTCGGCGGAAACCACGGTTCTGCAGGGCCAGCACCAACAGCGTATCGAATGCCGTCAGCGCAATGCCGAAGGTCAGCGAGCAACCGAGCAGCAAGTGAAACGCCAGAGCGCAGCCGAGGACTTCCGCGAGGTCGGTGGCGATGATCGAGATTTCCGCGAGTATCCATTGCAGGCGTGCGACCGGGGTGCTGTAGCGCTCGCGAGACAATTGCGCCAGATCGCGCCCGGTGGCGATGCCCAGCCGCGAGCACAGACACTGCACGACCATGCCCGCCAGACTCGCCAGCAACACGACAAACAGCAGGCTGTAACCAAAACGCGAACCGGCCTCGATGGCAGTCGCCCAGTTGCCCGGGTCCATGTAACCGATCGACACCAGCAAACCGGGTCCGGCGAAACGCAGCATGCGCTTGAAGAACGAGGCACGGGGATCGACTTCGACGCTGCCAGCGACTTCCGGCGGGCAGAACGGTGCGGTGGCGATTTTGGGCAAACTGAATTTCACGCAAACATCCAGAAACAATTCGGAAAGACGCAGCTTAGACGTTTCGCCCGGTGCGGAGTAGACCCCTGCAAACAGATCACGATCTAGTGTAGGAGCTGCGGAACGCTGCGATCTTTTGATTTGAATTTTTACAAGCCAGATCAAAAGATCGCAGCGTTCCGCAGCTCCTACAGGGGTATGTGATCTTCTGTATTCAGGGTTTCACGCCGAGTAATTGTTGGCGCAACTCTGGATTGCGAGTTCGCGGATCAAGCCAGATATCGAAAAACGCCCGGGCAAACTGGGGATCATCGATTTCATGCTGCAATTGCTGGCCAACAAAAAACCGTGCGCCCTGCCCCGGCAGATACACGCCGGTGATGCGCGTGCCGGCCTGCACATCGACGAACGATTGCTGCATCTGCGTCTGCCACCCGGCCAGTTGCGCCGGGCTGATGGACGCGCCGGACATGCGTTTGATTTCATCGATGCTGGCCTTGACCAGATCATCACGGGAAACATTGCGCCGATAGATAAGCTCCAGCGCGAAAGGCTGCCCGTCCACCAACGGTCGCGCAGCACTCCACATCCGGGCGTTGTACACATCGAAGCCGAACACGCTGAAATCACCCGTGCCGATAATCTGCGCACCGGGCACCGCGTCCTGCCAGTTGGCCCATGTCGGCGTCAGCAACAAGGCCCACAAGCCAATCCCGCAGCACCCACGTACCACATTTGGTGTTCTGCTCATCGCGACATCGACTCCGGTAAACCCTGATAGTCAGAGCATAGCCGGGGATATGACCCGGCACTTTGTATACAAAACTTGTAGATCAATGCAGCAATCCACTATGACCAATGCTACCTTGACCGCCCCTCACCCCGACGGAGATACCCCGCGTGCTGATCCTCAAACTGCTGCTGATTCCCGGGTTTCTGCTGCTGATTTCGCTGGCAGGCAAACGCTGGGGGCCGAGCGTGGCCGGGTGGTTGTCGGGATTACCGGTAGTGGTCGGGCCGATTCTGTTTTTCCTCGCGATTGAACAGGGGCCGCAGTTCGCTGCGCAATCGGCTGTTGCGGCGCTGTCGGCGATGTTCGCGATGATTGCGTTCTGCGTGACCTACGCGCGGGTCGCACAACGAGCGAATTGGCCATGGGCGCTGACTATTTCGCTGGCGGTGTGGGCATCGCTGGCGCTGATCTTGTCGCTGATTCCGCCATCGCTGGGCTTTTCCCTCGCCGCAGCCGCCACCGCCCTGCTCGCCGCGCCGTATCTGTTTCCCAGCGTGCAACCGGTGCTCAACAGCCCGGCGCCGAAATCCGACAAACTGATCTGGCGGATGATCGCCGGCGCGGCGTTGACGCTGGTGGTGACCATGCTCGCCAGCACCGTTGGCGAACGCTGGAGCGGTTTGCTCGCGGTGTTCCCGGTGCTCGGCAGCGTGATGGCGGTATTTTCCCAACAGACTCGCGGCCCGGCTTTTACCGCTGCACTGTTGCGCGCGACGGCGACCGGGATGTATTCGTTTTCGGCGTTTTGTCTGGTCTCGGCGCTGACACTGCCAACTCTGGGTCTGAGCGGATTTGCGCTCGGCGTGGCAGTGTCCGTGGCGATGCTTGGCGTCACCCGCAAGTTGCTGGCCAAACCGGCTGCGGCAGAACGCCCACAAACTCAGGGCTGAGGTAGGCTCCCTCCCTACAAAAATCCAGCCATGTTCAGACGAGTCGCGCTGGAGTGCCGAGGCACTGCGTGGGATGATCGCCCGCCTAGCGCGACCATCCACCGGAGATTCGAATGTCATTGCTCAGCAAGAAAGCTGTCGTCCTGTTGCTGGCGGCGGTTGCCGGCCTCGGCGCCATCAACGTTCAGGCTGCCAAGGCCAAGGAAAAAGTCAGCAGCGAGAAAGTCTCGATGCTCGACGGCAAGTTCACCTTTGTCCTGCCCAAAGGCTTCACCGCCAATCCGCTGCCGGCCAGTCCGACCGGTGCCACCGGCACGCTGTACAGCAACGAAGACACCAAGACCGTGGTCATCGCCGCGCAAAACACCATTCCCCAAGGCAACAACGTCAAGGACAACGACGGTGAATTCCTTGATGGCAGCGTGTCGAGTTTCATCGAAGACCAGCGCAAGGCGCTGCCGGACTTCAACAAACTCAGCGAAAAAAGCCTGACGCAGAAAGGCTCGGGCCTCGGTCTGCGCCAGGTCGACAGCACCGCCACTCAGGGCGGTGGTCAGACGCTCAACACCACGCTGCTGGCCGGCTCCGGCACGCACATGGCGCTGGTGCAGGTGATTTCCCGGGCCAGCGACAAGGCTGGTCACGATGCGTTGATTAAAGCCATCCTCAAGGAAAAGTGATCCTCAGGGATTGAGTTGCTGCAACCAGCCGTTCAAATCCCGCAGTTCGGCCGCGCTGATGCTGTGGCCGACGCCGGGATAGGCATGAAACTGCGGTTTGTATGAGAGCTTTTTCAACAGCTCGTCGGCCGCAGTGCCATCCTTGTAAGGCACGCGGTCATCAGCAGTGCCGTGGCCGATGAAGATGCTCACCGGCAGCGGTTGTTGCTGTGATTTGAGTTCTGCTTTGAGCACCGGCAACACCCGCCCGCTCAACGCGGCGAAACCACCGACCACCACGGGCTCTCGCAGTCCGACCTCGTAAGTCATCATCGCGCCCTGGCTGAAACCGATCAGGTACACCTTGCTCGGCTCGGCGTGATATTTCTTCGCCGCCTGCGCGATAAAGTCCCGCAGCTTCTGGCCACTGTCTTTCAGATCATCGGTCTCGCCGTTGTAGGCACCTTCGCCTTTTTTGCGAAACCACTGGTAACGTCCTTCGCCCAACGCCAACGGTGCCTGCACCGAAAGGTAGTTGTACTGCGCCGGCAACTGAAATTTCATACCGATCAGATCGGCTTCGTTACTGCCGTAGCCATGCAGGAAAATCACCAGCGGATGCGCCTCGGCATCCGGGTGAACCTGTGCGAGGTACTTGAGCGGCAGATCGGTTTGCAGATTGGTTTGAGCATGGACGGCGGTGGACGCCAAGAGGGTCAACAGAGCAAACACCTTCAACATAAAGCCTTCCTTCACTGGGTGCAGGGTTCGGTAGTGAGCCTAACAGCCTATGACAAAGATCCAAATATTGTGGCGCTGCGAATGCCGCCATCGCTGGCAAGCCATCTCCCACAGGATTTATGTCGAAGCAAATCCATGTGGGAGCTGGCTTGCCAGCGATGAGGCCGGCAAATCCTGCGAAGTTTTGTCAGTCGTTGATCAGCTTGCCCACCCGGATCGGCTCCCGCCCGGCGACCTTCGCCTGCCAGATACCCGGCTGGGTGTAGCGCCCACGGTCGATGGCGAACAGCACACCGCTGGTGCCCGCGCGCACAGTACTAACCCGGTCATTCAGCGGGTCGACCACTTCAAACAGTGCATCACCGCGCTCGACCCACTCACCGGCATTGCGCAGAAAACTCACCACGCCATGGTGTGGCGCGAACAGATACTCGGTGCCTTCAAACGGCATGCCTTCACAGCACTCCTCTGGCGCCGCTGGCCATTCACCGCTGATGAAACCCTGCTCGGCGAGGAAACCCAGAATCGCCTCGCAATTGGCCTGAGCCTGCTCGACCTTGGTATCGCCCATGCTGCCCAGTTCCAGAGTCGTTGCCAGGTTGGCTGGCGGAATCGCTGCACTCGGGAATGCCCGGGCCAGACGCAGCCATGGCGAGGAACAGGATTCGTCAAACGAGCTGCCGCCAGAGTCTTCACACAGCAACGCAACGCCTGCCTGTAAACGGGCGGCCAGCGATTGCCAGCGCGACCAGTGTTGCGGCAATGCGTAAATGTGAATTGCCGCGTCGAAATCGCAGTGCAGGTCGAGGGTG
Source organism: Pseudomonas sp. McL0111 (assembly GCF_052567255.1). Classification (NCBI taxonomy): domain Bacteria; kingdom Pseudomonadati; phylum Pseudomonadota; class Gammaproteobacteria; order Pseudomonadales; family Pseudomonadaceae; genus Pseudomonas; species Pseudomonas sp. McL0111. The sequence goes on from NZ_CP199585.1 coordinate 5,466,523, forward strand.
ATGTCGGCATCGCAGGCATGCCGCAGCAGTAGCCGGTGCAGCGCTTGCAGTTGCGAGGCCGGCGCTGGCAGATCATCGAGCACCTGGCCCATGGTCTGGCGGATCAACGCGATGTTGGCTTCGGCATCAGCGCCCAGACGCTCGCCGATCAACGCTGCTACTGGCGCACTGAGTTCGACGAATGAACGGTTGAAATTCTGCCCACTGCCCAGTTCGAAACGGCCCATGTGGCTGCCTTGCAGATGCTGGTCGAGCCCGATCGGGTTGGCCACCGGCACCAGCTCGATCACCCCTTGCAAACGGCCTTGCTGCTCCAGTTCGGCGAGGCGTTTTTTCAGTTCCCACGCGGTGCGCATGCCCGGTAGTTCATCGGCGTGCAGGCTGGCCTGGATATAAACCTTGCGCGGACCGGCGCCGTAACGGAACACGCTGAGCGAGCGTTCGCTGCCCAGATGACTCCAGGGCAGAAGATGATCAATGCGTTGCATGGGAAGACTCCTGAATGATGGATCACTGAGATCCCCTGTAGGAGTGAGCCTGCTCGCGATAGCGTTGTATCAGTCAACTAAAACGTTGAATGTTCAACAGCTATCGCGAGCAGGCTCACTCCTACAAGGTTCTCATCACAATTAGGGCACAAAAAAAGTGGCCTCCGCATCAGCGGGGCCACTTTTTTCTACGGCGTATTAATGGCCGTACACATCAAAGTCGAAGTACTTGTCCTGGACTTTTTTGTACTCGCCATTGGCGCGGATTTCGGTGATGGCTTTGTTGAATTTCTCAGCCAGCTCGGTATCGCCCTTGCGCACAGCGATGCCAGCACCGCCGCCGAAGTACTTGGCGTCTTCGTAGGTCGGGCCGACGAACTCGAAACCTTTACCGGCGTCGGTTTTCAGGAAACCGTCGCTCAGGTTGACCGAGTCGGCCAGCATGGCGTCGAGACGACCGGAAGTCATGTCGAGGTTGGCTTCCTGTTGCGAGCCGTAACGCACCAACTGGATACCGGCCGGAACCAGAACTTCGGTGGCGAAACGGTCGTGGGTACTGGCACGCAGCACGCCGACTTTCTTGCCTTTGAGTTCGACCAGCGGGTCTTTGACACCCGAGCCTTCCTTCATCACGAAGCGCGCTGGGGTGTGGTAGTACTTGATGGTGAAATCGACGTTTTTCTTGCGGTCATCAGTGATGGTCATCGACGACAGGATCGCGTCGATCTTCTTCACTTTGAGTGCCGGGATCAGGCCATCGAATTCCTGCTCGACCCAGGTACATTTGACTTGCATCTGTGCACAGAGCGCATCGCCGATGTCCACGTCAAACCCGGTGAGTTTGCCGTCAGGGGTTTTCATCGAGAATGGCGGGTACCCGGCTTCGATCCCGATACGGATCGGCTTGGCGTCTTCGGCCACAGCGGTCAGGGACAACATCGACAGTGCCAGGGCACCAAACATCACTAGCTTCTTCATTTATTACTCCTGTGTGCGGAGGCTTTTATTGGCAGCTTTCGATTCAGCGTTCGGTCATGGCTTTTTGAAAGCAAATACCGAAGTGGCCGGCAGTCTATGGCGGCTCGCACAGGGTAAATTATTCAGAAGCGACAAATACTTACAGAAAAGTGGCGCACGTATTGACCGTGATCAACGCGTGCGCCACGACGGTGCAAGGGCTGTAGGACAAGTCATCAAACAGCACACAAATCCTCTTTAAAAGACCAGGTCAGCAGGCGCAGTTGACGGGGGTCAGGCTGGTTTGGGGGTTGTTCAGCGCAAAGCCTTCATCCAGCCAACCGGTCACGCCGCCGATCATCTCTTTGACTGGATAACCCAGCGCCGCCAGTTTCACCGCAGCCTTGTTTGCACCGTTGCAGTGGGGCCCGGCGCAATAAACCACGAACAATGTGGTTTTCGCATACTCCGCCAGCCCTGCCGCAGTCATCAGTCGCCCCGGAATATTGATCGCACCCGGCACATGTCCGCGCTCGAATGCCAACGGACCGCGCACATCGACCAGCACAAAATCGACCATCCCGGACTCTTGGCTGCTGAAGACGTCGGAACAATCGGTTTCGAAGGTCAGACGATTACTGAAATGCATCAGGGCAATGGCTGAGGGGGCGGCAGGAATTTCGCGAACCAGACTGGTCATTGGGTATTACTCCTACATCTGAAGGGGTGTGAACAGACTTTATCGGGCGAACGGTTAGCGCTAAAGTGGCGCACAAGACACTCACCGGGAATTTTCCGCCAAATGCCTGATTCACCTGGATTGGTCGTGATCCTGGCCTACGACGGCCTCTGCACTTTCGAGTTCGGCATCGCCGTGGAGATCTTCGGCCTCGCCCGGCCAGAGTTCGATTTCCCCTGGTACGAGCACCGCATCGCGGCGGTCGATCAAGGCCCAATGCGCGCCATGGGCGGGATTCAGGTGCTGGCCGACGGCGGTCTGGAACTGTTGGCAGCAGCGCGCACTATCATCATTCCCGGTTGGCGCGACCGTCAGGCCGAGGTGCCGCAGGCGTTGCTCGTTGCACTGCGCGCCGCTCACGACCGAGGCGCGAGGCTGTTATCGATTTGTTCAGGGGTGTTTGTGCTGGCGGCCAGTGGCCTGCTCGACGGCCACGGCGCGACTACGCACTGGCGCTACGCTTCGGAACTGGCCGAACGCTTCCCGGCGATTGCGGTTGATCCGGATGTGCTTTACGTCGATTCCGGCCAGTTGATTACTTCGGCCGGCAGCGCTGCCGGCATCGACGCCTGCCTGCATCTGGTGGCGCGGGACTTCGGTACCCAAGTCGCCAATGCGGTGGCACGCCGACTGGTGATGTCGCCGCAGCGCACTGGCGGTCAGGCGCAGTTCATTCCGACACCGGTCAGCCCGACACCGCGCAGCGATCTGTCACGGGTGATGCAATGGGCTCGCGAACGTTTGCATGAACCACTGGAAGTACGCGATCTGGCTAGCGAAGCCGCGATGAGCGAGCGGACGTTCTTGCGGCGTTTCACCGAGGCCAGCGGCCAATCGCCCAAGGCATGGCTGCAGCAACAACGTCTGGCCCGGGCTCGTGAGCTGCTGGAAAGCACTCACCAGAACACCGAGCAGATTGCCCAGCGTTGCGGCTATCGCTCGGTGGAAAGTTTTCGCGTGGCGTTTCGCAGTGTGGTGGGGTTGCCGCCGTCGGTGTATCGCGAGCGGTTTGGACGTGGGGTCAGGGCGATTTCCTGAGGTGTCTGGCAGGACGCCTTCGCGGGCAAGCCCGCTCCCACAGGGATTAATGTGGTTCACAAATTCCGCAATCACCACCGAACCCTGTGGGAGCCGGGCTTGCCCGCGATGAGGCCCGCCCAGACACCCACGATCTAAGGCTTGCGCAGCAGATAAGTATCCATAATCCACCCATGTTCCTGCCGCGCAGCCTTGCGCACCCGCTCGATCTCGTCCGCCACATCCTTGAGCTTGCCGCTGATCAAAATCTCATCCGCCGTGCCCAGATAGGCACCCCAGTAGATCTGAGTTTCCTGATCGGCCACCCGGTGGTAGGAATCTTCCGCATCAAGCATCACCACCAGACTGTCGGCATCACTCACCTGCCCCGCCGCCAATCGCCGGCCGGTGGTGATTTCAATCGAGCGGCCAATGGTATTCAACGGCACCTTGTGCTGCGCCGCCAACGCCTGAACGCTGGTAATGCCGGGGATCACCTCGAACTCGAAGGCGCAGCGACCGGACGCGAGAATCTCCTGAAGAATACGCACCGTGCTGTCGTACAACGCCGGGTCGCCCCACACCAGAAAACCGCCGCACTGGCCGTCAGCCAATTCGTCATTGATCAGCCGTTCGAAGGTGTGTTGCTTGGCGCGGTTCAGATCATCGACGCTGGCGGTGTAGTCCACATCGCCGCGCTCGCGCTCCGGGCTGTGGGCTTCGGCGAAGCGATACGCAGGATCGGTGATGTAGCGCTCGCAGATGTCGCGGCGCAGATCGATCAGTTTGTCTTTGCTCTGACCTTTGTCCATCAGAAAGAACACATCAACCAGGTTCAGGGCCTTCACCGCCTGCATTGTGATGTAGTCCGGATTGCCGGCGCCGATGCCGATCACCATGAGTTTCTTCATCAGCAAGCTCCTTCCACGTCGATACCGGGCAAGCGTAGTCGCCAGATACCGTTGAACCGCAAATCCAGTGCTGACAGCGGTTCGACATCGATAGCGTTCGGTGCGGCCCCCTGCGTTACCTGTATCAATGCTGCACGGATCACGAAGGGATGAGTGATTGCCACGACATGCCCCGGTATTCCTTGCAGGCTGAGCAGCCAGGCCTGTACTCGCTCGCCCAATTGCGCCATCGACTCACCGCCATGGGGAGCCGCGTGCGGATCGCTGATCCAGGCCTGTAATGCGTCGGGTTCGGACAATTGCAGATCCTTGATCGACTGACCGTGCCAGCGGCCCCAATCGCAATCGCGCAACGCTTGATCGACTTGCGGCTGAGCCCCGAACCATTGCGCGGTCTGCTGGGTGCGCAATTCAGGGCCACATACCAGACGCGATGCGGAACTGAATCGTGCAGCCAGCATGTCAGACGCGAACTGCAAATTTTCAACAGGCTCGCTCGTAGGAAAACTCGCCAATTTCTGTGCGACGGTTCGAGCATGACAAATCAGGGTCAAACGGGTGGCTTGCACAGGCATTTCACTCGATCAGAGGCCAATAAACTCGGTGGCTAGAAGCCAGTTCGATGGCAATTGTGCCGCAAACCGGGCGGTTGAGGGCAGTTCGTTGCAGGATAAGCAAGCTGCCCAATAGCTGAAGAACGGCAATATCTGACACGCTTATGGGCAAAGGACTACAAGCCCGACGGGCAAGTGTGTAGCCCTTGTTACACACGCCTTTCGCACTATTTTGAAACTCGATTGCGGAGTTTAAAAATTCACTAGACATGTAGTGTCAGTTACATAAATACTGTTTTAACGGATTATGAAACGAATTCAACACCCCCCCCATCCAGCAGGAGCCCGGATGCCCCCTCTTAGAGACCTGATCACCGCCCCCGACCTGGACCTGACGCCATCGGAGCGCAAAGTTGTTCGCGCCCTGCTTGATCAGTATCCACGCAATGGCCTGGGTCCGATGTCGCGTCTTGCCGAGCATGCTGGTGTCAGTGATCCGACCATCGTGCGTCTGGTGAAAAAGCTTGGTTTTGGCGGTTACGCCGAATTTCAGGATGCGCTGCTCAGTGACATGGACCATCGCCTGCGCTCGCCGAGCACCTTGCTGCAACCGCGCTCGCACCTGAACAAGGATGACGCCTGGAGCCATTACCTGGCCGACAGTCATCGCCGGCTGCTGGAAACCCAGGCCCTGACCCAACCCGAAGACGTGCGGATTCTGGTGGACTGGCTACTCGATGTGCGACATCAGGTTTATTGCTTCGGCGGTCGGTTCAGCAGCCTGATGGCCAACTATCTGCTCAATCATTTGCGCCTGCTGCGCCCCGGCTGCTTTGCACTGGAAGACAACGCGCAACTGCCGGATCGGCTGTTCGACCTGCAGCGTCAGGACGTGGTTTTGCTGTTCGACTATCGCCGCTATCAGACCCAGGCCCTGCGCGTTGCCAGCGCCGCCAAGAAAAACAACGCACGGGTGGTGCTGTTCACTGACATCTATGCCTCGCCGCTGCGCGAAATGGCCGACCTGATCATCAGCGCCCCGGTGGAGTCGGCCTCTCCGTTCGACACCATGGTCCCGGCGCTGGCTCAGGTCGAAGCGCTGATTGGCTGCATGTCCCTGCGCAGCCCGGATCTGGCCGATCGCCTGGAAGGCATCGACGCCCTGCGCAACGATTTTTCGACTCACCTGCTGGAGGATAAATAAGGATGTTCAGCCTTCCCCACCGCTCGCCACGGGACTTGCCGTTTGTCACCGATCACACCGCGCTGTTGCTGGTGGACATGCAGCGCGCCTGGTTAGAGCCGCAGTTCGACCCGCACCTCAGCGGCCCGGATGCCGAGTATTTCCTGACCCGCGCCCACATGCAGGTGGTGCCCAATCAACGCCGGTTGCTCAGTGCTTTTCGCGAAGCGCGGCAGAACGTGCTGCACACGATTATTGAAAGCCTGACGGCTGATGGTCGCGACCGCTCGCTGGACCACAAGCTTTCGGACATGCACCTGCCCAAGGGCAGCGAACAGGCGCGGATCATTGAAGACCTGACGCCGGTAGAAAACGAAATCGTTCTGCCGAAGACATCCTCCGGGGTCTTCAACTCGACCAACATCGACTATGTACTGCGCAACCTGCAAACGCGGCACCTGATCATCGCCGGCATCGTCACCGATCAATGCGTCGACATGGCCGTACGTGACGCCGCCGACCGGGGTTATCTGGTCACGTTGGTGGAAGACGCTTGCGCCACTTACAGCGTTGAACGGCATCACGCCTGCCTGAACGCGATCAAGGGTTACTGCTGGATCACCGACACTCAGACCGTGCTTGGCCGATTGCAGGAGATGCGGCCATGAGCGAACGCCTGACGCCCCTGCCGATGACCACCATCGTCACCACTGATCTGATCGGCATTACCCGTGGCCGCTCGTTTCCGACCGATGAGCTGGAGCATTATCTGGCCGCCGGTTGTGGCTGGGTGCCGGCAAACAGTGCGCTTACGCCACAAGACGTCATCGCCTCGACCAACCCGTGGGGCGCCTATGGTGATTTACGCCTGATCCCCGATCTCGCGAGTCGCGTGACCGTCAGTAATGGCCCGGATGCCGAAGCACCGGCGCTGGACTTCATTCACGGCGACATCCGCGAGACCGATGGTCGAGCATGGGGCGCTTGCCCGCGTACGTTGTTGAGCGATGAAGTCGAGCGTTATCGCGATGAGCTGGGCTTGCAGGTCAACGCCGCGTTCGAACACGAATTCAACCTGCACGCCGGGTTTGCCGAGCACTTGGCATTTTCGCTGGAAGCCCAGCGTCAGGGCGCAAGTTTTGGTGGCTGGCTGCTCAGCGCCCTGCGCGCTGGCGGCGTCGAGCCGGAGATGTTCCTGCCGGAATACGGCAAACACCAATACGAAATCACCTGCCGCCCGACACTGGGCGTGGCAGCGGCGGATCGTGCGGTAAACGTGCGTGAGATCACCCGTGAAATTGCCCGCCAGATGGGACTCGACCTGAGTTTCGCGCCGAAAACTGCAGCGGATGCGGTGTGCAACGGCGTGCACCTGCATGTCAGCCTGCTGGATCTGGCTGGTCAACCGATGCTGTATGACGCCGGCACCAGCAATGGCCTGTCGAGCCTCGGCCAGCATTGGGCGGCGGGCGTCCTGCATTATTTGCCAGCGTTGTGTGCGTTCACCGCGCCGACGCCGGTTTCGTACGAACGCTTGCAGCCGCATCACTGGAGCGCGTCCTACGCCTGCCTAGGGCAACAAAACCGTGAGGCAGCGCTGCGCATCTGCCCGACGGTGACCCTGGGCGGCAAGTCCGTGGCCGCACAGTACAACCTGGAATTCCGCGCCATGGATGCCACCGCCTCGCCGCACCTGGCGATGGCCGCGCTGTTGATCGCCGGACGACTGGGGATCGAACAGCGTCTGGCGCTGAATGCAATTACCGATGAAATTCCCGATTCACTCAACAACGAGCAACGCAAGGACCGGGGCATCGTTGCCCTGCCCGCCTCGCTGGCCCAGGCACTGGATTGCCTGCGCCGCAGCGCTGCGCTGAATGAAGCGCTGCCGAGTGCGTTGCTCGACACTTACTACGCCCTTAAAACCGAGGAACTGGCGCTGACGGAACAGCTCTCGCCCGCCGACCTTTGTGAGCACTATGCACGCCTGTACTGAATCCGCCGAGCTTGGGTTGTACACCCGACCGGTCTACAACTTGAGCCGGGCAGACTCGACGCACCCAGTGATTCTGGTGTGCGAGCACGCCAGCCGTTACATCCCCGAAGCCCTGAATAATCTGGGCCTCGATGATGCCGCCGCCCGCGAGCATATTGCCTGGGACATCGGTGCGTTGGAGCTGGCTGAACAGTTGTCCGTGAAACTTGGCGCAACATTGTTGAGTGCCAACTACTCGCGCCTGCTGATCGACCTCAATCGCCCTCGGCATGCCCCTGACAGCATTCCGCCGCAGAGCGAGATTTATCAGGTGCCAGGCAATCGCGAGCTGGACGAAGCCACTCGCGAATACCGTCGCCAAAGTTTGTTCAAACCGTTTCACACTCGCTTGCAGATGCTCATCGATGAGCGAATTGCCCAAGGCCTGCCGGTGCGTGTGGTGGGGATTCACAGTTTCACCCCGGTGTATTACGGCCAGCCGCGCACCCTGGAAATTGGCGTGTTATTCGGCCAGTCCAAAGATTATGCTCAACGCCTGCTCGACGGTCTCGGCGAGCATTCGCTGAACGCAGCAGGAAACCAGCCATACAAGATTGACCCACTGGGCGACATGACCGTGCCGGTGCATGGCGATGCCCGGGGTCTGGAGTCGGTACTGATCGAGGTGCGCAATGATCTGCTGCGCAGCCCCGACGCGGTATCGCGCTGGGCCGAGCGTCTCGCGCCGCTGCTTTAACCACTGCTCTGAAAAATGCTTTGACGATTGCTGACGCTGTAAACGATGGACCGACATAACAACTAAAACGATGGACAGGCTGACAAGGAGTTGCGCTTCATGGAAATTGAAGAGTTCGGCTACAAGCAAGAGTTGAAACGTAGCCTCACGCTCACCGATCTGGTGGTGTACGGGATGATCTTCATGATCCCCATCGCACCGTTCGGCGTGTATGGCTACGTCAATGCCGAGGCACCGGGAATGGTGCCGCTGGCGTACATTATCGGCATGGTGGCGATGTTGTTCACCGCGTTGAGCTACGGCAGCATGGCCAAGGCTTTTCCGATAGCAGGTTCGGTGTATTCCTACGCGCAGCGGGGCTTGAATCAACACGTTGGTTTCATCGCCGGCTGGCTGATGTTGCTCGACTACCTGCTGATTCCACCGCTGCTCTACGTCTATGCGGCGATGGCGCTCAACCACTTGTACCCGGACATTCCGAAAGTCGGATTCATCCTGGCGTTTTTGGTCAGCGCAACCTTCGTCAACCTGCGCGGCATCACCTTCACCGCACGGATGAACATCGTCTTCCTGCTGGCGCAACTGGTGGTGCTGGGGATCTTCCTGTTCTACGCCTGGACTGCCCTGCACAACGGCGGCGGTAACGGCGAACTGACCCTGGCGCCGCTGTATCACCCGGAAACTTTCAACTTCGCTCTGCTGATGCAAGCGGTGTCGATTGCGGTGTTGTCGTTCCTCGGCTTCGATGCGATTTCGACCCTTGCCGAAGAGATCAAGGGCGACCCGGGCCGCAGCGTCGGCAAAGCGGCGCTGATCACCCTGGTGGTGATGGGCGTGATTTTTGTCGTGCAGACCTGGATCGCTACCGATCTGGCGGCAGGCCTGGGCTTTAAGTCGGCGGATACCGCGTTCTATGAAATTGCCGAAATCGCTGGCGGCAGCTGGCTGGCAACGCTGACCGCAGTCGCTACTGCACTGGCCTGGGGCGTGGCTGTAGCGATCACCTCGCAAGCCGCTGTTTCGCGCCTGCTGTTCGGCATGGCCCGTGACGGCAAGCTACCGAAAGTACTGGCCAAGGTGCACCCGAAACACAACACGCCTTACCTGAGCATTTATCTGGTAGCCGTGCTGTCGCTGGTGATCTGCTACCTGTTCATCGACTCGGTCGACACCCTGACTTCGCTGGTCAACTTCGGCGCGCTCAGCGGTTTCATGCTGCTGCACCTGACAGTCATCAACTACTACTGGCGTCGGCAGAAGTCCGGCCAGGTGATCCGTCACCTGATCTGCCCGGTGATCGGCTTCATCATCGTCGCGGCCATCATGTACAACATGGGCGTCGATGCACAGAAACTCGGCCTGATCTGGATAGCGCTGGGCCTGGTGTACCTGTTCTTCCTGAACAAGCTCGGCGCCAGTACCGCGCTGCCTGACCCGAGCAATGGCTGACAAGAAAAAGGGCGGCGTCTGACAACAAATCAGGCGACCGCCGCTTTAAAGCGTGGAACCAGACAGTGATAGTCAGGTTCGGCGGATTCGCCGAACCCTTTGATACAGGAGTGCATCCATGCTGGTCTTACGCCCAGTCGAGCTAACCGACCTGCCTCAGTTGCAGCAACTGGCCCGCGACAGCCTGGTGGGAGTGACATCCCTGCCGGACGACAGCGAGCACCTGCGCGCAAAAATTGCCGCCTCCTGTGAATCATTCGCCAACCCGGCGCAGGCCCAGGGTCCGGAGAATTACTTCTTCGTGCTCGAAGACACCGAGCAACAGCAACTGCTCGGCTGCTCGGAAATCCTCGCCACCGCCGGCTACAAAGAACCGTTCTACAGCTTGCGCAACCGGCACTTCACCAGTGCCTCGCGCGAGCTGAACATCGAACACGGCGTGCCGGCGCTGTCGTTGTGTCATGACCTCAGCGGCCACACGCTGTTGCGCGGGTTTCACATCGACGCCGCACTGACACGAACCCCGTTTGCCGAATTGCTCTCACGGGCGCGCCTGCTGTTCATCGCCGCCCACGCGCAGCGTTTTTCCGATGCGGTGATCACCGAAATCGTCGGTTACAGCGACGACAACGGCCACTCCCCCTTCTGGGAGGCGCTGGGCAAGCACTTCTTCGACCTGCCCTATGCTGAAGCCGAGCGCCTGTGCGGTCTGCAAAGCCGCACGTTTCTGGCTGAACTGATGCCGCAATACCCGATTTACGTACCGATGCTGCCTCAGTCAGCTCAAGACTGTATTGGCCGCATCCACCCGGACGGCCAGGAAGCGTTCGATATCCTCGAACGTGAAGGCTTTGAAACCAACAGCTACATCGACCTGTTCGACGCAGGCCCGACCTTGTATGCACGCACCGCCAATATCCGCTCGATTGCCCAGAGCCAGATGGCGGTCGCTCAGCAGCGCACGTTGATCGATGCCCGAGGCCGCTATTTGTTGAGCAATGACGAATTGCAGGGTTTCCGCGCGATCATCGCCGAACTCGATTACCAACCCGGACAACCGCTGACCCTCACCCCGTCCATGTGCGTGGCGCTGAACGTGACTGCGGGCAGCCCGATTCGGCTGATTGCTCTGTGAACCGTGCCGAAGGAGTTACCCGATGATCGTTCGTCCGGTCAAAGTCAGCGATCTGTCAGCGTTGATCAATCTTGTACAACAGGCCGGCCCCGGGTTCACCACCCTGCCGGCCAACGAAGATCGCCTCGCCCATCGGGTGCGCTGGGCGCAACGGGCCTTTTCCGAACAGATCGAACGCGCCGACGCCGACTACCTGTTTGTGCTCGAAGACGATGACCTGCGTGTGGTGGGTGTCAGCGCCATGTCCGGGGCCGTCGGGCTGCGTGAGCCGTGGTACAACTATCGGGTCGGACTGACCGTCAGTTCGGCGCCGGATCTCGGCATTTCACGGCAAATTCCGACGCTTTTTCTGAATAATGAACTCACCGGACAATCCGAGCTTTGCTCATTGTTCCTGCACCCGGATCAACGACATGGCAGCAATGGCCGACTGCTGTCGCTCGGGCGCTTGCTGTTCGTCGCCGAGTTCCCGCAACTGTTCGGCGACCGGATGATCGCCGAATTGCGTGGCAGTGCCGACGAGCAAGGCTGTTCACCGTTCTGGGACAGTCTGGGCCGGCACTTCTTCAAGATGGATTTCAGCCACGCCGATCACTTGTCCGGACTGGGCAACAAGTCTTTCATCGCCGAACTGATGCCGCGCCAACCGCTGTATACCTGCATGCTGACCGAACAGGCGCAAGCGGTGATCGGGCAACCGCACCCCAATACCGAGCCGGCGCTGAAAATCCTCCGCGACGAGGGCTTTGTACATAAGGGCTATATCGATATCTTCGACGGAGGTCCGGTGATCGAAGCGTCGATTCCGAACATCCGCACTGTACGTGACAGCCTGGCGCTGACCCTGAGCCTCGGCACCCCGGACGATCAGGCGCCGCTTTGGCTGATCCATAACCGTCGTCTGGAAAACTGCCGCATCACCGTGGCGCCGGCCCGCCGGGTAGGCAACAGCCTGGTGGTCGACCGCCTGACCGCCAAGCGCTTGCAACTGCAACCGGGCAATTCGGTGCGGGCGGTGTTGTTGCCCAATCAGCAACAGCATGCCGTGGCGGCCTAAACCGCCGCTCTCTCGCCACAGGGAGGATTCCAGCCTCCTCCAGTTGGCACCGTCAGAAAATTCGTCATGATCCTTGACCCATTCGCGTGATAGCCTTTTCATTCTTCGGCGTTGACACATTTGCTCAAGCCTTTCCATTCCTTTGTATTGGTGGAACTCGTATGACCAGGCTTTCCCATCAAGATTTGCGCCGTAACTTCCGTCAACTGCTGGCATCCGACACCTGCTACCACACGGCCTCGGTGTTCGACCCGATGTCCGCGCGCATCGCCGCTGACCTGGGTTTTGAAGTAGGGATTCTCGGTGGCTCGGTAGCCTCGTTGCAGGTACTCGGCGCACCCGACTTTGCCTTGATCACCCTTAGCGAATTCGCCGAGCAGGCTACGCGCATTGGCCGCGTCGCCCAGTTGCCGTTCATTGCCGATGCCGACCACGGCTACGGCAACGCGCTCAATGTGATGCGCACCATCGTCGAACTGGAGCGCGCCGGTGTCGCCGCGCTGACCATCGAAGATACGCTGCTGCCGGCACAATTTGGTCGTAAGTCCACGGACTTGATCACCGTCGCTGAAGGCGTCGGCAAGATCCGCGCAGCACTCGAAGCCCGGGTCGATACGGAAATGGCGATCATCGCCCGTACCAACGCCGGCATCCTGCCCGTGCAGGAAATCATCAGCCGCACCAAGCAATATCAACAGGCCGGTGCCGATGGCATCTGCATGGTCGGGGTACAAGACTTCAACCACCTCGAACAGATCGCCGAACACCTGACTGTGCCGCTGATGCTGGTCACCTACGGCAACCCGGCACTGCGCGACGACAAGCGTCTGGCAGAACTCGGCGTGCGCGTGACCATCGATGGCCACGGCGCCTACTTTGCCGCGATCAAGGCGACGTACGACAGCCTGCGCGAGCAGCGGCAGATCTTCACTCAGGCATCGGACCTGAGCGCGACCGAACTGACGCACACCTATACCCAGCCTGAGGAATACATTCTCTGGGCGAAGGAATATATGAGTGTGAAGGAATAGTTTTTCTAAAACTTTAATTCCTCTGGCAATTTTCTAAACGGCCGGCAGACGCAATGTCACCGGCCGAACTGCCAAGAACACCGGGCCGAATCGCAATCGACCGCAGCCACATAACACACATAAAAACACAAACACCAACATCTAATAACAACTTCAGAGTTGTTATTAAACATCGACTCTCTATAATCCAAAACCATTAAACACCCACCAAATTTTAAACATAACAACAAAGCGACCCACATGATAAACACCCTACTCGACCACAACTTGACGCCTGCACAGCTAATCACCCGCATCAAGACAATGAATATGGGGCGCGAAGTAAAAAAACTGGCAGATGAGCTACTCAAACAAACAACAGACACTTTGAACTCATCTCAAAGCGCTGTAATCATGAGAGCAACAAACACCCACACAGGAACACTAACGCTACATCACAACGAAGTTGGAAACATCAGCCTCAAGGCGCCCGACAACGCACAGCCAGCAGAGCTGCTCTATTCGGTACCCGGCAACAGTGTTTTGTTTGCAATCAACGCAGAGTCGTTTTCCATTCAACTGTACACACTCGAAGATGAGTATCTGACGTGCGCAGAGCGAGTCATCGTCGATGCTGATAATCCTCTGTTCATCGACGGCACAAAGGCCCTGTTCGACAGCAATCCGCATGGAAACGGACACCCGGCATTTATTGGCAGCATCAATCTGCCAGACAGAAGCGCCGACATTGGAGTATTCGACCGCAATTCATTGCGAAAAATCGCTTGGTTCCCTCATGACGATAGCGCCGCACGCTACCTGGTGAGTCTTGAGTTACTTGAATCCGCACAAGACCCCGGGGTTTGCAAAGTGGCTGAAGAGTTGATTTATCATTATCACCCCGCTGTCGCCTGGAAAGCCTTTCAAGTGCTCAGGAGAGTGGATCTACAAGCTGCAATGAATTGCATACCGCTGTTGAGAAATCTGCAAAGCAATCGCCTGAATTATTTGCTCGACCAGTGTGAGGCGGCATGAAACTGCAGACCTTTATTGAGCGCATGACGTCCTACGACTTGCAGCGTGACAAATCAAAGATCACCGAAGATTTGCGGCAACTGGCTAAAAATCGAACTTTATTGAGCGAGCACCTTTACACCACCATTCAACAGGACGGTTTCAGCACTAAAAACACACTCTACGGTGCTTATGCCTTTGTCCTGCACTCGAATGATTTGTTTACCGTGCGCTTGGGTTTCTGGTCGCCGGTCACATCACAGGATGAGCGCGAGACTTTCATATATGACCTGAGTCACAGTCATGATTTTGAACTCTATTGCGTGGGATACAGCGGTGACGGCTACACCACCGTCTCGCGACAAATACTGGATCAAAATCCACTGCAAGCAGGAACAAAGCCTGAACTCGGCGAAGAACGAGTACTTAAACTTATTCCAGGTGAGGTGCTACACATGCTTCCACTACGAGAAGTACACAAACAGCTCCCACCTGAAACCATGTCCGCCTCGCTGAGTTTGCTTATTCACCCTCGGCAGGAGACCAAAACCGAAGAAGCCTGGTGCTTCGACGACAACCTGGTGCCGACTTATCCCGGCATCGCCCGACAGGAGACAGCGCTCTTTGAAAGCCTGCTGTCCCGGCTAAAACATGGACAGCATTCGCTGTCCATTCAATCAGAAAGGAAATCTGTATGAACAAGCAATCCGATAACTGGAACCAAACTCCGCTGCTTCACGCTGGTATCAACGTCATCAACACCCCCGTGAAGACGAGTTCGGCGGCTCCATGCCATGGCTTCATGCCGCGTTACAACGTGGGTAATATTCACGAAATCAAACAATTCTGGAACGTGCCACAACAAGGCTGAGTTGTTCACAACCAGAGCATCACAGGCGGCGGACTGCAAAGGTCTGCCGCCTTCAGACGTTGTAATTACTTGCCTGACAACTCCATGATCATCCGCGACAGCAGATAAATTCGTGGGGCGACGCTCTCAACCTCCGCGTATTCCTCCGGCGTATGAATATTACCGCCGACAATCCCGAAGCCATCTAGCGTCGGCGTTCCCACCCCGGCCGACAAACTCGCATCCGCCGCCCCACCACTGCCCTCTTCGGTCAACTTGCGGCCGATTTCGCCGTAGATCCCCTGCGCCATCGCCATCAATCGATCCGACTCAGCCGTTTGCGGCATCGGCGGAAGACCGCGTTGCAAGGTGGTTTTCACTTCTGTGTCAGGAATCAGCTTGTCCTGCGATACCCGCGCCAGATCCTTTTCGATCCGGTCGAACTCTTCCGGCACTGCTGCCCGCACATCAGCCTTGGCCGTTGCCTGATCCGGGATCACGTTGGTGCGATCACCGGCCTTGAGCACGGTGAAATTGATCGTGGTTTTCTTTTCTTCATCACCGAGTTTGCCCAACTGCAGAATCTGGTGCGCGACTTCCATTGCCGCGTTGCGCCCCAGTTCCGGGGCGACCCCGGCATGGGCCGCTTTGCCTTTGACTTCGACCAGCGCCGTGGCACTGCCCTTGCGCCACACCACCAAACCATCAGCCGGACGACCCGGTTCGAGATTGAGGGTCACGTCGTGGAGTTTCGCGGTTTTCTTGATCAGGTCGGTGGCGACATCCGAGCCGGTTTCTTCGCTGGCATCCAGCAGGAAGGTGATTTGTGCGTAGTCCTTGAAGTCGAGGTTCTTCAGGACATTCAGCGCATAGATGCCGGCGACGATGCCGCCCTTGTCGTCCATCACGCCCGGCCCGTAGGCACGGCCATCCTTGATATGAAATGGTCGTTCAGCAGCGGAGCCTTCCTTGAACACCGTGTCCATGTGCGCCATCAGCAGGATTTTTGCCTTGCCGGTGCCTTTAAAAGTCGCCAGCACATGGTTGGATTTTTCCGGGGTGTTGGGTACCAGCTCGATGGTCGCGCCAAGTTTTTTCAGTTCGTCGATGGCGATGTCACTGACTTGTTTGAGCCCCGGTTCATAACCGGAACCAGAGTCGATATTGACCAATCGTTCCAGCAGCTTCAGGGCTTCGGGTTTGTACTGCTCGGCATCGGCGAGCACTTGTTTGTGCGGTTCGGCGAAGGCGCTGGAGGCGGAGAAAGCGAGGGTCAGGCCGAGGCTGGCGGCGAGCAGAGTACGCGGGAGATGGAACGTCATGAATCGATCCTTGTTTCGTGTCGGGGGACTGAAACCGTACCCGACTTCGACGCAAGGCTCTATGCCGGATGCGACACAAACCTAATCAACAACACAAACCCTTGTAGGAGTGAGCCTGCTCGCGATAGCGGTGTGTCAGTCACCAAAAATGGTGGCAGACAGATGGCTATCGCGAGCAGGCTCACTCCTACAGGGGAGATTTTGTGCGCGCTCAGACCGAGTCGAGCAGCTCGTGATGCGGGCGATCGCTGTTGCAGATCACCCGGTTACGCCCACCGGTCTTGGCTTCGTAAAGTGCCTGATCGGCATCATTGAGCCAGCGGGTCGCATCGCTATGGGCCGGATCGTATGCCGCCAGGCCAATGCTCAGACTGACCGTCAGCGCCGGGCTCTGCTCATAACCCAGAGTGGAAAACCGTTCGCGCAGCGACTCCATCGCCTGCGCCGCATTGAACAGCGGCAAATCCGGGAGGATCACGCAGAACTCGTCACCGCCATAACGCCCCGCCACATCGGCAGCCCGCAGGTTCTGTTTGAGCATTTTGCTCAACTGACGCAGCACGATATCGCCAGCGACGTGGCCGTAGGTGTCGTTGATCGCTTTGAAATGGTCGATGTCGATCAGCGCAATCGCGGCACCCTGCTGCTGGAGTCTGCAGCGTTGGAAGGCGACATCCAGCTGATCTTTCCAGGCGCCGTGGTTGAGCAGACCGGTGAGGCTGTCGGTGCGACTCAGCGCCAGCAATTCACGCTTCTGTCGCCCGAGGGTGTAAGCCTGACGAAAGCAGATCCAGCCCAGTGCCAGCGGATACAGCATCAACAGCGGCAGGCAGGCATACAGTTGCGCCGGCGATGTTTGCATGACCAGCGCGGGCGCAAATACCACCAGACCGACGCCGACCCCTAGGAGCTGCACCGCCAGCCCCGCCGCGAGAAAGCGCAAACCGCCGATGGCGACGTTGTTCATCGCCATCATCGAAATGGTCGTGGCACTGGGCAGCGGATTGAAATGCATGGCGGCGACCCAGAAGCCGCCCATGAAAGCATCGACCAGCAGATTTCGATATTCGGCGTGATAGGGCACTCGCGCACGGCGTGCCCATTGATAACCCAGATGCGGCCAGACCAGACCGTTGAACAGCATCAAACCCCAGACCCACGGCGCCGGATCGAGCGGGTACATGGCCACACTGACGCACACCAGCCCCAGGACCAACCCGAGGGCTCGCGACGTATAAAGCCTCCTTGCCAATGAAAGTCCTTTTCCCCCCGTGTTTCCCATAAGGGCCTCGAACACTCAACGGAACCCGCGCACAGTGTCAGACGGATGTGATGGGAGTCTATCAGGGCGCCGTTAAATAGCCATCACCGGCCAGCAGCGTGAATACCGCGCCATCGCAGCCGCGCACAGTGCGAATTTTTAGCTATACATGAAAGGAGGAAAACGGAATAACGACTATAAGAAGGAGGCCCATGCAGACCTACCAGGTGTTGATCATCGGCAGCGGTTTTGGTGGCCAGTGCGCGGCGGTCAACTTGCTCAAGGCCGGTATCAATGACTTTCGCTTGCTGGAGCGACGGGATTTCTTCGGTGGCACCTGGTGCCAGAACACCTATCCCGGCGCGGCGGTTGACGTCCCCTCGCCACTCTATTCGCTGTCATTCGCGCCCTACCCGTGGTCGCAGATGTTTGCCGAACAGGCGCAACTCCATCAATACACCGAATACGTGATCGACAAGTTTGGCCTGCGCGAGCGCGTCGAACTGCAAGCCAATGTCGAGCGTGTCGAGTGGGATGACGCGCAAAAGCACTGGGTCGTGCACACGGGCGCCAAGGGCATCTTTCACGCGCAGTTCCTGATCAACGCCACCGGGCCATTAAGCCAACCGGTAATCCCGCAATTCCCCGGACAGGAACGCTTTCAAGGCAAGACTTTTCACACAAACAATTGGGATCACAGCTACGACTACCGCGGTAAACGCGTGGCCATCGTCGGCAGCGGCGCGAGTGCGGCGCAGGTGATTCCGGCCATTGCGCCGCATGTCGAACAACTGCATGTGTTCCAGCGCACAGCGCATTGGGTGCTGCCCCGCGCCGATCGCACCTTCGGCCGTTTTCAACGCTGGCTGCTGGGTTTGAAACCCGCCTATAAGTTGCTGCGCTGGCTGATCTACTGGCAATTCGAAACCCGGGTGATCGCCTTCAAATACTCAAAACCAGCGATTCATCTGGTGCAGCAACAAGCCCTGCGCTTTCTCAAGCGCCAGGTGCCGGACCCGGTGTTGCGCGAAAAACTGACCCCGGATTTCACCATCGGCTGCAAACGCATCCTGCTTTCCAGCACTTATTACCCGGCGCTGACCCGCGCCAACGTGACCTTGCACACTCGCGAACAAGGCATCGCCGCGCTCGACGAAACCGGCATCGTCACCACGGACGGTCAGCACATCGATGCAGACCTAATCGTCTGGTCGACCGGCTACGACGCTACCGACGGGGTGATTTCCTATCCGGTCAGCGGCAAGCACGCCGTGCAGCTCAAGGACGTCTGGGCGCAATACCCGCGCGCCTATCTGGGCACCAGTCTGCCGGACTTTCCCAACCTGTTTATCGTCACCGGCCCCAACACCGGGATCGGCCATACTTCGGCGCTGTTCATCATCGAATCGCAGATGAACTACATCCTCGACTGCATCCGCACCCTGCACGCCAAAGGCCTGCGCAGCATCGAAGTGCGGCCCGAAGCGGAACGTACCTACACTGAAATGATCCACCGGGAGATGGAGCGCACGGTCTGGAAGTCCGGCGGCTGCCACAGTTGGTATCAGAGCAAGAGCGGTCATGTGATCGCGATGTTTCCGGGGTTCAGTTTCAGCTATTACCGGTTGACCCGGGCGCTGAAACCGGCCGACCACATTCTGTCCTGAACACGTAAAAGGAAGACGTCGATGCTTGTGCTGTTTGTCGCCCTCGCGGTTTTCGTGGCTTGGAGCTGGTTGAGTTATCCGGCGGTCGGTCATTGGCTGTATGACCTGAGCATGGCTATCGAGGCCAAGTTGTATCGCCTGCACAAAATCGAGGTGCCAATCGCTGAAATGAGCGTCTCGACCTGGCAGGGCGGCCCCTACGAAGCCGCCAGCGCGATCCTGATGCTGCACGGCTACAGCGCCGAAAAAAATATCTGGCTACGCTGCGCCCGGCACTTTGTCGGCCAATACCGGGTGATCATCCCCGACCTCGCTGGCCACGGTGAAACCGGCTTCAAGGCCGGCGGCGGTTACGACATCCCGTTGCAGGCCAAGCGCATGATCCAGTTGCTCGACGTCTGCGGCGTAGAGAAAGTGCATGTGATCGGCAACTCGATGGGCGGCTACATCGCCGCGTGGCTGGCGGCGACTTATCCAGACCGGATCGCCTCGGTGGCGTTGATCGACCCGGCCGGTGTCACCGCGCCGGAGATGAGCGACATGGAACGTCATCTGGCCCGTGGGCATAACCCGTTCCTGATCAATTCGCGGGAAGAATTCCGCAACTTCTACGCGATGACCATGGCTTCGCCGCCGTGGGTGCCGGGACTGGTGCTGGACGCCATCGCCCAGCGCTATGAACAGCAGCGTGACGAGCTGGAAGAGATCTTCCGCGACTTCCGCGCCAGTCCGCCGATGGAGCCAAAACTGGCCGACATCAAATGCCCGGCGCTGCTGCTGTGGGGACGCAAGGATCGGCTGATCGATGTCAGCAGCGTGCCGGTGTGGAGCAAGGGCATCGCCAATCTGCGCGTGGAAGTGTGGGACAACGTCGGGCACATGCCGATGGTTGAACAACCGGGAAGTACCGCTCGGCTGTACCGGGAGTTCTTGGGAAGTCAGCGATGAATGGCAGCGCAACTACTGTGGCGAGGGAGCTTGCTCCCGCTGGGGTGCGAAGCGCCCCCAAACCAGAACATGCAATTTGTCTGAGCCAATGCAGGGTGAGCATTGGGTCTGCTGCGCAGACCAGCGGGAGCAAGCTCCCTCGCCACAGGAAATCCGGGGAGTTTCGATCATCAGCGGGTTGTGTCGGATGAACATCCTCTACGACGAACGCCTCGACGGGCCCTTACCCGAAGTCAACAAAGCCGAATTGCTCAAAACCTTGCAGCAGGCAATACCCGACCTCGACATCCTCTGGCGCGAAGAAGAACTCAAACCCTACGAATGCGACGGTCTCTCGGCCTACCGCACCACACCGATGCTGGTCGCCCTGCCCCGGCGGCTGGATCAAGTGCAAGCGCTGCTGAAACTGTGTCACGCACAACGTGTCCCGGTGGTCGCACGCGGCGCCGGCACTGGACTTTCCGGCGGCGCACTGCCACTGGAAAAAGGCCTGCTGCTGGTGATGGCGCGGTTTAACCAGATCCTGCACATCGACCCCGCCGCGCGCACCGCACGGGTTCAACCCGGCGTGCGCAATCTGGCGATTTCCCAGGCTGCCGCGCCGTTCGGTTTGTATTACGCGCCGGACCCGTCCTCGCAGATCGCCTGTTCGATTGGCGGCAACGTCGCGGAAAACGCCGGTGGCGTTCATTGCCTGAAGTACGGCCTGACCGTGCACAACCTGCTGAAACTGGAAGTCCTGACCATCGAGGGCGAACGCCTGACGCTGGGCAGCGAAGCCCTCGATTCGCCGGGTTTCGACCTGTTGGCGCTGTTCACCGGTTCCGAGGGTTTGCTCGGAATCATCACCGAAGTCACGGTCAAACTGCTGCCCAAGCCGCAAGTGGCGAAAGTGCTGCTGGCCAGTTTTGACTCGGTGGAAAAGGCTGGCCGGGCGGTAGCAGAAATTATCGCGGCAGGGATCATTCCCGGTGGCCTGGAGATGATGGATAACCTGGCGATTCGCGCCGCCGAAGACTTCATTCACGCTGGCTACCCGGTGGATGCCGAAGCGATCCTGCTGTGCGAACTGGATGGCGTCGAAGCCGACGTCCACGACGATTGCCAACGGGTCCGCGAAGTCATGTCCAAGGCTGGCGCCAGCGAAGTCCGTCAAGCTCGCGACGAGGCCGAACGCGTGCGGTTCTGGGCCGGGCGCAAAAATGCGTTCCCGGCCATTGGCCGTTTATCGCCGGATTATTACTGCATGGACGGCACCATCCCCCGTCGCGAATTGCCCGGCGTGCTGCAAGGCATCGCCCGCCTCGGCGCGGAATGCGGTTTGCGCGTGGCCAACGTGTTTCATGCCGGTGACGGCAACATGCACCCGCTGATTCTGTTCGACGCCAACGTCCCCGGCGAACTGGAGCGCGCCGAAGCGCTGGGCGGCAAGATTCTCGAACTGTGCGTGAAAGTCGGCGGCAGCATCACCGGAGAGCACGGTGTAGGCCGGGAAAAAATCAATCAGATGTGCGCGCAATTCAACAACCAGGAGCTGACTTTGTTTCACGCGGTCAAAGCCGCTTTCGATCCGCTAGGTCTGCTCAACCCCGGCAAGAACATCCCGACGCTGCAGCGTTGCGCCGAGTTCGGAGCGATGCACATTCATGCCGGACAACTGCCGTTTCCCGAGCTGGAGCGTTTCTGATGGCTGACTTCGATGCCGCCGATGCGCTTCTCGATCAGGTCAATCAAGCACGCGCCAATGGCACACCGCTGCGAGTTCAGGGCGGCAACAGCAAGGCCTTTCTCGGTCGCGAAGTGGCCGGCGAAGTGCTCGATACGCGTGTCCATCGCGGCTTCGTCAGTTATGACCCGACCGAACTGGTGGTCAGCGTACGCGCCGGCACACCATTGTCCGAGCTGCTCGCGACACTGGATGACGCCGGGCAAATGCTGCCGTGCGAACCGCCCTCATTCGGCGAGGGCGCCACGGTCGGCGGGATGATCGCCAGCGGATTGTCGGGACCTCGCCGGCCATGGTCAGGCTCGGTTCGCGACTTTGTCCTCGGCACACGCGTCATCACCGGCCACGGCCAGCATTTGCGCTTCGGCGGTGAAGTGATGAAAAACGTCGCGGGCTACGATCTCTCGCGGCTGCTGGCCGGCAGTTTTGGCTGCCTCGGCGTGCTCACCGAAGTCTCGTTGAAAGTGCTGCCCAAACCCCGGCAGTGCTTGAGCATTCGCCTCGATATCGATTGCCCGCGAGCGCTGACCAAACTTGCCGAGTGGGGCCAGCAACCGCTGCCGATCAGCGCCGCGTGTCACGATGGCAACAGTCTGTATCTGCGTCTTGAGGGTGGCGAAGGTTCAGTGACTGCCGCGCATCAACGACTCGGCGGTGAACCGCTGGACTCGACGTTCTGGCGCGATCTGAATGAACACCGTCTGAGTTTTTTCGACGAGGGCCTGCCGCTGTGGCGCCTGTCGTTGCCCAACAACCTCGGGCCAGTGGAACTGCCAGGCGAGCAATTGATCGACTGGGCCGGAGCGCAACGCTGGCTGAAATCCGATGCTGAGCACATTCAGATTTTCGCTCAGGAACTCGGTGGGCACGCCACCTGTTTTACCCACGGCGCCAGCGATCAGCCGTTCCAGCCATTGGCCCCGACGCTGATGCGTTATCACCGGCAACTGAAAGCGCAGTTCGATCCGCAGCGACTGTTCAACCCCGGCCGGATGTACCCGGAGCTCTAGGCATGCAAACCACCCTCAGCGAACAATCCCGACGCCTGCCCCGCGCTGCCGAGGCAGAAAAGATCCTGCGCAGTTGCGTGCACTGCGGTTTCTGCAACGCCACGTGCCCGACCTATCAACTGCTCGGCGATGAACTCGACGGCCCACGCGGGCGGATCTATCTGATCAAGCAAGTGCTCGAAGGCGCACCGGCCACCGCGCAGACTCAACTGCATCTGGATCGCTGCCTGTCGTGTCGCAACTGCGAAACCACCTGCCCCTCCGGCGTCGATTATCACAACCTGCTGGACATCGGCCGGGCAGTGGTCGATGCGGCGGTGCCACGCCCTGCATCCCAGCGTTTGCTGCGTGAAGGGTTGCGTGCATTGGCGCCGAATCCTGCACTGTTCAAAGGCTTGCTGCGGGTCGGTACGACGTTTCGCCCGCTGCTGCCACGGATGCTTGAAAGCAAACTGCCGCAGCATTTGCCGACATCGAGCCTGCGCCCTGTGCCACGCCATGCGCGACGGGTTCTGTTGCTAGAAGGCTGCGTGCAACCGGGGCTTTCACCGAATACCAATGATGCGACAGCGCGAGTCCTGGACCGATTGGGCATCAGCGTCACAGCAGTGACCGAGGCCGGTTGCTGCGGCGCGCTGGACTATCACCTCGACGCCCAGGAAAAAGGCCTCAACCGTGCCCGACAGAACATCGACGCATGGTGGCCGCATCTACAAAACGGCGCCGAAGCCATCGTGCAGACCGCCAGCGGCTGCGGCGCGTTCATCAAGGATTACGGGCATTTGCTGCAGCATGATTCGCGCTATGCGGACAAGGCGCGGCGGGTCAGCGAACTGACGCTGGATCTGGTGCAGATTCTTGCGCAAGAACCTTTGGAGCAAGTGTGCGCAGCGACTGAGCGACGAATCGCCGTGCATTGCCCGTGCACCCTGCAACACGCATTGAAACTCGGTGGCGCGGTGGAAGCAGTGCTTTCTCGACTGGGTTTCAATCTGACGGCGGTACCGGACGGGCATTTATGTTGCGGCTCGGCGGGCACCTATTCACTGACCCAGCCGACGCTCGCCCGACAGCTGCGCAACAACCGCCTCATTGCCCTGGAAAGCGGTCGACCGGAGCTGATCGTCACTTCCAACGTCGGTTGCCAAAGCCACCTCGCCAGCGCCGGACGCACGCCGGTCAAACACTGGATCGAACTGGTGGATCAGTCGTTGGCAGAATGAAGTCCGTAGGATTCTTCGTTTGCCGACGTCAGCGAAGGCTGCGATCTTTTCCTCCATCCTCTATATGACCGTGGCAGGAATTTTTTCATGACCGAGCAGCGTTTCGTCAGCCCCGACCTGATCCGCCAACGCTTTTCCAAAGCGATGTCCGACATGTACCGCGAAGAAGTGCCGCTGTACGGCGCGCTGATGGAACTGGTGGAACAGACCAATCGCGACGTGCTCGCGCGTGAACCGGACATCGCCCGGCGACTCGACAGCACTGGCGAAATCCAGCGCCTGGACATGGAACGGCACGGCGCCATTCGCGTTGGCACCGCGCAGGAACTGGCCACCCTCGCCCGCCTGTTTGCGGTGATGGGCATGCAACCGGTGGGTTATTACGACCTGACCCCGGCGGGCGTGCCGGTGCATTCGACGGCGTTTCGCGCCGTGCATGAAACGGCGCTGCAAGTCAGCCCGTTCCGGGTGTTTACCTCATTGTTGCGCCTGGAATTGATCGAAGATCCCGAACTGCGGGCATTCGCGCAGTCAGTGCTTGATCAGCGGTCGATCTTCACCCCGGCGGCCTTGCGCTTGATCTCGCAAGCGGAAACGGTGGGCGGACTCGACGAGGTTGAGGCCGCAGAGTTTGTCTTGCAGGCACTGGAAACCTTTCGCTGGCACCACAGCGCTACCGTCACCGCAGCGCAATACCAGACGCTCAGCGCCCAGCACCGTTTGATCGCCGATGTGGTGGCATTCAAAGGCCCACACATCAACCACCTGACCCCGCGTACGCTGGACATCGACATCGTGCAGGCGCAAATGCCGGCGCATGGCATCACCCCCAAAGCCGTGGTCGAAGGCCCGCCGCGCCGGCAATGCCCGATCCTGCTGCGCCAGACCAGTTTCAAAGCACTCGACGAACCGATTGCGTTTACCGACCAGAGCGACAGCCGAGGCAGCCACAGCGCGCGTTTCGGCGAGATCGAACAACGTGGCGCGGCGCTGACACCCAAGGGCCGTCAGTTGTATGACCGCTTGCTGAACGCCGCCCGCGATGAACTCGGCGAGTTCCCCAACGAAGCCAATGCCGCCCGTTACAACGCGCTGATGAGCCGGCACTTTGGCGAATTCCCTGACAGTGTCGAAGGCATGCGTGAACAGGATCTGGCGTACTTTCGCTATGTCGTCACGGAAAAAGGCCACGCAGCGCCAGGCAATGCTGGGGCGTCACTGCAGGAATGCCTGCGCGAGGGGCATGTGAAAGCCGAGCCATTGGTGTACGAAGATTTCCTGCCGGTGAGTGCGGCGGGGATTTTTCAGTCGAACCTCGGGGATGCGGCGCAGACCCACTATGGCGAACACTCGAATCGGCAGGCATTCGAGCAGGCGCTGGGGCGTCCGACGATTGATGAGTTGGGGTTGTATGCCGAGACGCAGCAGCGTTCGATTGATGAGTGTCTGGTACTGCTTTCGCATCGGTAGAGTTTTTGCTTTTCCAGTGAGTGATGGCATCAGGCCTTACTGCGCAAGAAGTTGCGCACTTGTTTCGCGAAAAACCTCATCAAAACCGCTACAGGCCATGATCGGCGTGGCCTGTAGCCAAGTGCGCAAGAAGTTGCGCAGTACTGCGCAACTTCTTGCGCACTTCAGACCGGATTTTCTCGGTATTTTCGTCCCGTGAGCCGAACGAAATTGCTAACTCTTTGTTTCATATGGAGGCCCGTTCTGTTGGCACATTCCTTGATAACGATTCAGGTACCCACCGGGCGATTTCGCCTCCCGGGCACCCTAAATCAGTCAGCAAGGAGAGCACCCTCATGGCAACACCAGCGTACATGTCCGTCACCGGCGAAAAACAAGGCCTGATCACTGCCGGCGCGTTCACCGCCGACTCCGTTGGCAACACCTACCAGGAGGGTCATGAAGACCAGGTCATGGTTCAGGCATTCCAGCACGACGTGATCATCCCGCGTGACCCGCAATCCGGTCAGCCAACCGGCCAGCGCGTTCACAAGCCGGTCATCATCACCAAGGTCTACGACAAGGCTTCGCCTCTGCTGCAAGCTGCTCTGACTTCGGGCGAGCGCATGAGCGAAATCGTTATCCAGTGGTATCGCACTTCTGCTCAAGGTACCCAAGAGCACTACTACACCACCAAACTGGAAGACGCGATCATCGTCGCCATCAACAACAAAATGCACAACTGCCAGGACCCGGGCAACTCGCACTTCACTCACCTGGAAGAAGTGCAGTTCACCTACCGCAAAATCACCTGGACCCACGAAGTATCCGGCACTTCGGGTTCCGATGACTGGCGTCTTCCAGTCGCTTGATTGCGGCTGATCGTTACAAGCATCGGCCAGCTCTGCTGGTCGATGTTGTTTCCGCAATTCCGGATATTTGTGACAGCACGAGGAACAACGGATGTTCGCGCCGGCCAATGAAACCCACTTTGCCCTGACCATTGAAGGTCTTTCCGCTGACTTTCAGGTTTTCACCCTGACCGGTCGGGAAGCCATCAGCCAGCCTTTTGTATTCGAGGTAGAGCTGGTCAGTGAGCAGCCGTCGCTGGACCTCGAAACCCTGCTGCACAAACCAGCCTTCCTGCAACTGTCGCCCGACGGCAGCGGCATTCATGGCCAGATCTATCGCGCCGCGCAAGGCGATTCCGGTAAACGCCTGACGCGTTATTCGGTGACCCTACGCCCGCAACTGGCGTATCTGGCGCACCGCTTCAACCAGCGTATTTTTCAGAACCTCACGGTGCCGAAAATCATCGGCATGGTTCTCGAAGAACACGGCATCCAGAGCAACGCCTACCAATTCAAGACCGGTTCGATCTATCCCGAGCGCGTTTATTGCGTGCAATACGATGAATCGGACCTGCATTTCATCCAGCGCCTGTGCGAGGAAGAAGGTATCCACTACCACTTCCAGCACAGCGCTACTGGCCACCTGCTGCTATTCGGCGATGACCAGACCGTCTTCCCGAAACTCGCTCCCGTGGCCTATCAACAAGACTCCGGCATGGTCGCCAGCGACCCGGTGATCAAGCGCTTCGACCTGCGCCTGGAAACCCGCACCAGCCGCACCACCCGCCGCGATTACGACTTCGAAAAACCGCGGATCACCCTCGAAAGCGAAAACCGTGGCGATGCCCTGCCCGACCTTGAGGATTACGATTATCCGGGTCGTTTCGTCGACCGCGAGCGCGGCAAACACCTGGCCAAACGCGCCCTCGAACGTCACCGCAGCGACTTCCAGCTTGCCGAAGGTAAAAGCGATCAGCCGTTGCTGGTTAGCGGCCATTTTCTCGCCCTGACCCAACACCCGAAAGCCAAGTGGAACGACCTTTGGCTGCTGACCGAAGTGCTGCACGAAGGCAAACAACCGCAAGTGCTCGAAGAGTCGGTGACCAGCGACACCACCGCGCTGAAAGACGATTTCCATCAGGGCTACCGCAACCGCTTTCAGGCGACCCCGTGGGACGTGCCGAACCGCCCACCACTGCGCCACCCGAAATCCCGCATCCTCGGCAGCCAGAGCGCCGTGGTCACCGGTCCGAAAGGCGAAGAGATCCACTGCGATCAGTACGGCCGCGTCAAAGTCCAGTTCCACTGGGACCGCGAAGGCCAGGCCGACGACAAAACCAGCTGCTGGCTACGCGTTTCCAGTGCCTGGGCCGGCGCGCAGTACGGCGGCATCGCCATCCCGCGCATCGGCATGGAAGTGCTGGTGACCTTCCTTGAAGGCGATCCCGACCAACCGCTGATCAGCGGCTGCCTGTACCACAAGGAAAACACCGTTCCGTACGCGCTGCCGGCGAACAAAACGCGCACCACGTTCAAGACCCTCAGCTCGATGGGTGGTGGCGGTTTCAACGAACTGCGCATTGAAGACAAAAAGGGTCAGGAACAAATCTTCCTGCACGCCCAGCGGGATTGGGACGAGAACATCGAGCACGACCAGAAAATTCGCATCGGCAACGAGCGTCACGATCTGGTCGAGCAAAACAGCTACACGGAATTCAAGGCCGAAGAACACCACACCGTCTACGCCGACCGCAAAGTCGAGGCCCGCGCCAACGATCACCTGACCGTTGGCGTCAACCAGCACATCAAAATCGGCACCGGCCAGTTCATCGATGCAGGCCAGGAAATCCACCTGAGCAGCGGCATGAAAGTGGTGATGGAAGCCGGCGCCGAACTGACTCTGGTGGGTGGCGGCAGCTTCATCAAGATCGATGCCGGCGGCGTGACCATGAGCGGGCCGGCGATCAAGATGAACTCCGGCGGAGGCCCGGGCAGCGGCACCGCAGCCGCCCCGTTGCTACCCGGCAAACTGCAACAGGCCGACGCCGACAAGGCCGGCGCGGTGCTCACGCCCGCCCAGATCAACACCCTGAAACGCAACGCGCCGTTCTGTGAGGAATGCGAGAAGTGCAAGGCAGGTGCCTGTGCGATCTGATCTGTTGAGTCCGCAAGCGTGGTTGGCCGAACGCCCTTTGCAAACAGGCGAACGTCTCTATCTGGTCATCAGCGCAGCAAGTGATGCCGAGCCGCTGAAACCGTTCTACCAGCAAGATAACGCAGCACAACTGCTGCCGATCTGGGGCGGAACACCGTATGCCGACTGGCAGCCGGTCATGCCCTACCTTGCCGAGATCAAACCTCAGATCGGATTTCTGCAATGGGTTGCCGAAACCGATGCACAGGACTGGGGCTGGCTGGCGGTGTCCCGATCCGAGCCGAACGAAGTGTTCGAGCATCTGCGCAGCCTGACGCAGGTGAAAATGCCGGACGGGACGGAGGTGTTTTTCCGCTTCTGGGATGGGCGGCATATCTATCCGATCCTTGAAGGGCTGGGCGCCACGGCTGGGGAAATCCTGCCTGTGTTTGAGCGATATCTTATCAATGGCCAAACGCTGGAGGTTGGGCCTAGGGTCGTGCCGAAGGCGAAGGATTGGCCGTGGTGGGAAATCCCCCAGAAGCTGTTGGACGAACTCGCCAAAAAAGACCAAACAACCGTTATCGAAAACCTACTGCAGTGGCTGGAAGAAGACTGTCCAGAACTCTATTTCGAATTTCCCGAAGCCAACTTGCGCAGAAAGGTTGAGCGCTTCGTACGTCAAAACGCCAATACCGAAGATATGGCAGAGCGCCTTGCCGCCCAGCTGACAAAGGAAGTCACGTCATGAATACCCCGATTGGTACCTTGGTTCTGCGCGTGCTGGACGCCAAAACGCCTGACGTGAGCCTGATACTCAAAGACTTCAAAAACTGTCTGAGCGATTACAAGGACTGGGCCGACGGTTTCTGGACTGGCTGGGCGCTGGATGTCGATCAGACTTTCAAGGTCGGCAACGAAGTCAGCGTGACCAAACGCAAGACTAAAACCGGTGCCGTCGAGACCTATGCGACTTGCCCTCTAGTAGGTGACTTCACGCTGATTCACATGTTCGAATCGGCGCGCTTCGTGCCCATCGGTAACACCCCGGTGAAGCTGGAGCCGGTCACCAAAGGGACGTTCTACGACGACGTCACCGGTCCGGTCATCGAAACGATGATTGGCCCGAGCGGCATTAAAGTGATCGACGGCTGCAAGAAAGGCCAGACCTACCGGATCACCTTTTTCCCCAACGTTTCTCAAAGCGACGTCAAGGCACTGTATGACTCCTACCAAGGGCTGATCGGCAAACTCGACGGTTGGCTGCAAAGCGAATGGTCGAGCAAGTTCCAGCCGCAATGGGTCAGTTACTCGGCGGCGGATCGTGCCGGGCGTTCGGTCATCTTGCTCAAGCGCGCCCTCGACGGTTTCGAAGCGGCGCTGCTGCGGCTATGGGACGACATCAAAAGCCTGTTCGATCTGCTGGCGAATCCAAAGAAAAACTACGAAAAACTCAGCAAGTTTCTTTCGGATATCGAGATCGACAAACTCTATGCCGCCTCCAAGGAGTCGATCGCTTCGGGGTTGTTGATTCTCAGCGACGAGCCGCTGATGTTCATCTACGTCTCGGCGATTGTGGCGTGGGTCGGCATGCTGCCACCGCAGGTGGTTGTCGATGTCATGACGGCCATCGCGTCCGAGTTCCTGATCAACGTGGTCGTGGGTATCTGCCTTACGGGCGGTGCCGGGATCGCGGTCAGGGCGGGCACGAAAGTCCTGTCGACGGTCAAGTCCGGTGAGGCGATCAAGTACCTTGACGACCTGGCCTCCACCCTCATGACCCTGAGCGGCAAGCACAGTCTGCCCGCGCACGCAGAAATATCGAAACCGGTGATCGCCAGCGCGAAAAACGTCCCGATGAAAGCGACTAAAACAGCAGCGATAAAAATCGATGAAGCTGTTGCAGAAGCGCCAAAACCTAAGGTGGTCAAACCTGACTCACGCAGCCAAGTGCCTCAGCAACCTGCGAAGAGTCAGTTGCCAAAAACTGCGGACACGCCAAAACAAGAGGTCAAGGACGCCTCTTCGTTTCCTCGGAGCAAGAAGCACAATCAAGGCAAGCTTGAGCCCACGGAAAAAGTCGACAACGCACCCGCGCAGTCAAAGAACCCCGACGACAAGAGCGCCAGTTGCGCGAAAAAAACCTGCACCAACGGCTGCCCGGTGTCGATGGTCACTGGCGAAGAGTTGTTGACGATCACCGATGGCGAGCTGGCCGGGGTGTTGCCGTTCAGCTGGACTCGCCTCTACCGCACCAGCGCCGCCGAAATCGACTGTGGTCTCGGTTACGGCTGGAGCCACGCACTCGCCCAGCGAGTGGAAATCAATGGCGAAGAAGTCGTCTGGACTGACCACGAAAACCGGGTTACCACCTTTCCATTACCCAGTGTGCAGCGCCCGGCCATCACCAATAGCCTCTCGGAAGCGGCGATCTTTCTGGGTGATGATCCATCCGAACTGATCCTGACGCAGGCTGGTGAACGCAAGCAGTTCTACCACTTCCGATATGACCGTAAAGGCGCGACGCTGATCGCCATCAGCGACAACTACGACAATCGTCTGCACATCAATCGCGATATTCATGGCCGGATCAAACGCGTGGACAACGGCGCTGGCCGCGCCCTTCTCGTGCGTTACGACCGTAAACACATCGTCGCCATCGACTATCAACAGTTCATCCCGGCAGACAACCTCGAAGACGCCTGGAGCACCATCCAGACGCTGGTCAGCTACGAATACGACGCGCAGAAACGCCTGATCAAAGCGACTAACGCGGCAGGCGAAGCGGAGCGTTACGCCTACAACGAGCAGAACGTCATTCTCGAACGGCAACTGGCCGGTGGCGCGAGTTTCTATTGGGAGTGGGAAAAGGAAGGCAAGTCCGCACGCTGCATCCACCACTGGGCCAGCTTCTCGCAGATGGATGCGCACTACGCGTGGGATGACCAAGGCAGTGTCACTGTCACCAACGCTGATGGCAGCGAAGAAATCTACACCCACGATGACAAGGCTCGACTGGTCGCCAAAGTCGATCCGGATGGCGCAGAACATCTAAAAGCCTACGACGACAACGGCCGATTGGTCGCCGAAAAAGACCCGATGGGCGCGGTGACGGAATACCAGTACAACGAAGCTGGCCGATTGGTCGCCGTGTTGCCACCG
Organism: Pseudomonas sp. McL0111; assembly: GCF_052567255.1. Taxonomy (NCBI): domain Bacteria; kingdom Pseudomonadati; phylum Pseudomonadota; class Gammaproteobacteria; order Pseudomonadales; family Pseudomonadaceae; genus Pseudomonas; species Pseudomonas sp. McL0111. The sequence continues at coordinate 5,498,372 of NZ_CP199585.1, forward strand.
GAGGATGAACCGACCACTTACGAATACCGCCACGGCTACGTCCGCGTGGTGAACCGTGGCCAGGCCAAATGGATTTACTGGCGCAACGATCAGGGCGATATCACCGAGCAAGTCGACCCGGACGGCAACTCGACCTTCTACAATTACGACCGTCAGGGCCGTCTGCTGGAAATCAGCCACCCCGACGGCAGCCGCCATCAACTGAGCTGGAACAACCTCGGCCAATTGCTGGAGGAACGCCTGCCCGACGGCGGTCAGCGCAAATACCGCTACGACGCACTCGGTCGGCAAATCACCCGCCAGGCCGAAACTGGCGCCATCACTCAGTACCAGTGGGATGCGGCCAATCGTCTGGCAGAGATCACCCTGCCCGGCGGCGCCACTCGCGCATTTACTTATAATCCGTACGGCCGCGTCACTGCCGAGCGCGACGAACTCGGACGCATCACGCGATACGAGTACGCCGACAACCTGCACCTGGTCAGCCGTCGTATCAACCCCGACGGCAGTCAACTGCGCTATCGCTACGACAATGCACGCCTGTTACTCACCGAGATCGAAAACGAACGTGGCGAGCATTACCACCTCGACTATTACTCCAACGGTCTGATCCAACAGGAAACCGGCTTCGATGGCCGGCGCACCGCGTACGAATACGACCTCAACGGCAAGTTGCTGAAGAAAACCGAATTCGGCGACGATGCCAGCGAACTGATCACCGAATACCAGCGCGACGCCGCTGGCCGCTTGCTGGTGAAAACCCTGCCCGATGGCGAGGAAGTTCACTTCAGCTACGACGCCCTCGGCCGACTGGTCAATGTCGACGACGGCCACTGGCCGCTCGCTTACGAGTACGACCTGCAAGATCGCCTCGTTACCGAACACCAGGGCTGGGGCACCACGCGTTACGAATACGACAACGTCGGCCAACTCATGCACTGCCGCCTCCCGGACGGCAGCACGCTCGACTATCGCCATCAACCCGGTGGCCAACTCAGCAGCATCGACCTCAACGGTTCGCGCCTGACCAGCCACCAGTTCAGCGCCGGCCGCGAACAACAGCGCCAGCAAGGCCTGCTGCTCAGCCAATACCAGTACGACGAACAAGGTCGGCTGCAAGCGCACAGCGTCGGTCAACGCGAGAAAAATCTGTTCCAGCGTCGCTACAACTACGACGCCAACGGCAACCTCGCTGGCATCGATGACAGCCGCAAAGGCAATCGCAGCTATCACTACGACCCACTCGATCGCCTGATCAGCGTGCGCGGCGCAACACCAGAGAGCTTCGCCCACGACCCCGCTGGCAACCTGCTCGAACAAGGCAACGCTCCAGCCGCCAACCTTGCCAACGTCAAAGGCAACCGTTTGTTGATGCAGGGCGACCGGCATTACGACTACGACGCCTACGGCAACCAGATCCGCGAAAGCCGGGGTACCGGGCAGAAACTGGTCACAGAGTACCGCTACGACTGCCAGCATCGCCTGATTGGCGCCAGCCTGCCGGGTGGCAGCACCGCAAGCTACAAATATGACGCCTTCGGTCGGCGCATCGAAAAAACCGTCGACGGCCAGACCACAGAATTCCTCTGGCAAGGCGAACGCCTGATCGCCGAAAGCGCAGACAACCGCTATCGCACCTACATCTACGAACCCGGCACCTTCCGCCCGCTGGCCATGCTCGACGGCGAAGGCCCACTGAAAGCGACACCGTTCTACTACCAACTCGACCACCTCGGCACCCCGCAGGAACTCACCGACTACAGCGGCGACATCATGTGGTCCGCCAAATACCGGGCCTACGGCAACCTTGCAGCGCTGGACGTCGCCGAGATCGACAACCCGTTGCGCTTTCAGGGCCAGTATTTCGATGCCGAGACAGGGTTACATTACAACCGGCACCGCTACTACAATCCGGGTACCGGACGGTTCTTGACCCCGGACCCGATCAAGCTTGCGGGTGGGTTGAATAACTACCAGTACGTGCCTAACCCTACGGGGTGGGTTGATCCGTTGGGGTTGGCTTGCGTACCGGGTGAATGTCCTGATGACAGACGAACCGAACTTAATCAGAAATATGGACGTACTGGAGAGATCAACCAAGACATCAACATCCGAGGTAGAAAAGCTACAGCTACGGAATTTTATAGGGGGCAAGGCTTTGAGGAAACGAGCATTCCTGGACACTTGAACGGTATAGACTTTAATCAATCAGTTAACATCGAAACCTTGAACCGTGGAAAGACCGTTTATCAATATCAATCACCCGGAGCCCCCCAAGGTAATTATTATTCACTCAATCCCGGGACTACTCCATCAGAACTAGGAATAGGATCTCTCGGCGACAACCGAGCTGCTGGAACTGTTGAGCTAAAATTGCAAGGGATTTACCGTACAATGGAAAAAACACCCGTTTTGAAGTCAACTGCAAAATCAATAGATGATACATGGTCAGTTAAAGGAACAACACAACCTTCATCAGGGGGGGGCACTCAAGTTTTCAGTGCCTCGAAGGGAAGCTTTGAAAAACAATAACTGGCGATTAGCCAAGAGATAAAAATGAACCAATCAGACTTGTACACACTAGCAAAGACCCACGGATTTACCGTAATTACCTTCTCGGACCATCCAGAGTTTTTTTCCTCATGGTCAGTTAACTTGAAAAAAGACGAGCAAAAATTCATGATAGAAAACGAAGGAAGAGATGGGTGGATGATTTTTTACAAAGAAACAGAACCAAACAAATTCAAAGAACTAGACAAAGTAATTTCTCACACCTTTAGCGATAATGAAAAAATAAAACAATGCGATACTTGGCTGAACAGCATCTAACTGGGCAACTAAAATAGCATAATAGAAACAAAAAAAATGGGACAGATTTATTTCCCTAGTTCAGCACCGGTCACGAACAACAACGCCAACCAGGTCTGCTACTCAGCCAATACCAGTACGACGAACAAGGTCGGCTGCAAGCGCACAGCGTCGGTCAACGCGAGAAAAATCTGTTCCAGCGTCGCTACAACTACGATGCCAATGGCAACCTCGCCGGTGTCGACGACAGCCGTAAAGGTAACCGCAGCTATCACTACGACCCGCTAGATCGCCTGATCAGTGTGCGTGGCGCGACACCTGAAGCCTTCGTCCATGACCCGGCGGGCAACCTTCTTGGTCAAAACAACGAAGGCGTGGCCAACCTGGCCAACGTCAAAGGCAACCGACTGCTGATGCAGGGCGACCGCCATTACGACTACGACGCCTATGGCAACCTGCTCCGCGAACGACGTGGCGCCGGCCAGAAACTCGTCACCGAATACCGTTACGACTGTCAACACCGATTGATCGGTGTCAGCCTGCCAAGTGGCAGCACCGCGTCATACAAGTACGACGCCTTCGGCCGCCGCATCGAAAAAACCGTCGACGGCCAGACCACAGAATTCCTCTGGCAAGGCGAACGCCTGATCGCCGAAAGCGCAGACAACCGCTATCGCACCTACATCTACGAACCCGGCACCTTCCGCCCGCTGGCCATGCTCGACGGCGAAGGCCCGCGCAGAGCTACGCCGTTTTATTACCAGTTGGATCACCTCGGCACACCGCAGGAACTGACCGACTACAGTGGCGAGATCATGTGGTCCGCCAAATACCGAGCGTATGGCAACCTGGCAGCGCTGGATGTCAGCGAAATTGATAACCCGCTGCGATTCCAGGGCCAGTATTTCGATGCCGAGACAGGGTTACATTACAACCGGCACCGCTACTACAATCCAGGCACTGGACGGTTTTTGACACCGGATCCGATCAAGCTTGCGGGTGGGTTGAATAGCTACCAGTACGTGCCTAACCCTACGGGGTGGGTGGATCCGTTGGGACTGGCAAGTAAAGAATGTGATGGACCAGAGTCACCAGACAACTCTGCCCACAACGCAGCAAAATACGCTGCGATGAAACGTGACCTTAGAACGACTGAGGCCGCTAACCCTCTAGTTGAAAGCTTACGAGCTAATGGTGAACTCCCTCCAAACTACCTCACTAAAGCTCAGGCCACGCAAAGTGGGTGGAAAAAGGGTAAAGCACTGAACAATAGTGTTTCTGGTGGTCAGTTGGGCGGAGATGTTTTCTATAACGATACCAACGTACTTCCAGCAGCCCCAGGACGTACCTGGTACGAAGCTGACGTCGGCCTCAACAACACAATGTCTCGGAGCAACCAGCCCGGAACCAGGTTACTCTACTCAGATGATGGACTGCTTTACATCACCAGCGATCATTACGACACTGTTAGCCCTATTGGAAAGTGGAAGTGAATAAAAATGATAATTGAACTTGATGGATTGTCCATTTTATCCGAGCAGGATTTTCATAAGCGCATCGCATCTGCCTTTTCCGTTACTCAATACTACGGAAACAACCTTAATGCTCTTTGGGATCTGCTCAGCACCGACGTCGAACGCCCGATTGATTTAGTTTGGAAAAACTCAGAGCATTCAGAAAAAAACATGGGAGACTCTTATAAAAAAATCCTGAAAATTCTTGATCGAGTAAAAAATCAAGACGAGGATTTTGGACTCAACGAAAAATTCAATTACCAATTAGAATAAAAATAGATCATTAACTTTAACAACCCTAAAGGGGACAGATTTATTTTTACCATGAAAATAAATCTGTCCCCTTTTACTACTCCAATTACTACTCTAACGGCCTGATCCAACGGGAAACCGGCTTCGATGGCCGGCGCACCGCGTACGAATACGACCTGCAAGACCGCCTCGTCACCGAACACCAGGGCTGGGGCACTCATGCACTGCCGCCTCCCGGACGGCAGCACGCTCGACTATCGCCATCAACCCGGTGGCCAGCTCAGCAGCATCGACCTCAACGGTTCGCGTCTGACCAGCCACCAGTTCAGCACCGGTCGTGAACAACAGCGCCAGCAAGGCCTGCTGCTCAGCCAATACCAGTACGACGAACAAGGTCGGCTGCAAGCGCACAGCGTTGGTCAACGCGAGAAAAATCTGTTCCAGCGTCGCTACAACTACGACGCCAATGGCAACCTCGCCGGCATCGATGACAGCCGCAAAGGCAATCGCAGCTATCACTACGACCCACTCGATCGGCTGATCAGCGTGCGCGGCGCAACACCAGAGAGCTTCGCCCACGACCCCGCTGGCAACCTGCTCGGTCAAGGCAACGCCCCAGCCGCCAACCTTGCCAACGTCAAAGGCAACCGTTTGTTGATGCAGGGCGACCGGCATTACGACTACGACGCCTACGGCAACCAGATCCGCGAAAGCCGTGGCACCGGACAGAAACTGGTCACAGAGTACCGCTACGACTGCCAACATCGCCTGATCGGCGCCAGCCTGCCGGGTGGCAGCACCGCCAGCTACAAATACGACGCCTTCGGTCGGCGCATAGAAAAAACCGTCGACGGCCAGACCACAGAATTCCTCTGGCAAGGCGAACGCCTGATCGCCGAAAGCGCAGACAACCGCTATCGCACCTACATCTACGAGCCCGGCACCTTCCGCCCGCTGGCCATGCTCGACGGCGAAGGCCCGTTGAAAGCGACACCGTTCTACTACCAACTCGACCACCTCGGCACACCGCAGGAACTCACCGACTACAGCGGCGAGATCATGTGGTCCGCCAAATACCGGGCCTACGGCAACCTTGCAGCGCTGGACGTCGCAGAAATCGACAACCCACTGCGCTTTCAGGGTCAGTATTTCGATGCCGAGACAGGGTTACATTACAACCGACACCGCTACTACAATCCGGGTACCGGACGGTTTTTGACCCCGGACCCGATCAAGCTTGCGGGTGGGTTGAATAACTACCAGTACGTGCCTAATCCTACGGGGTGGGTTGATCCGTTGGGGTTGGAAACCTGTCCAGGAGGGACAGGCTGCGAAGTTCCTGCGTCGTTAGAGGAACCTGCTGCAAAAGCCAAAGTCGATACAGGGGAACCCGAAGCGCCATCATCGACAGGGTATGGTCCCAACGACCCGGCTGTAAGAATTGAAGGTGACTGGTCCACGAATGATCTAAAACAAGCATTACTTGGCCACCCACCAAAAGGTCTTGGGAGCCCTGATGTTCATCATGCTGATCAAATGCCTGGTTCAGCTATTCACGAAATCTTGCCCGCAGAGCATCGTGGAAACAAAGCACTTCACCCCAATAAATTCAATCAAGGAGTAACTCCTGAGATGAGGGACCAGGACCGAAAACTTCACTGGTGGTATCGTGCTAGAGAACAAGGCGCAGATAAAAAACTACCCGACTGGATTTACGACAAACAAGGTCCTAAACAATGAACATCATTGATTTCGAAAAGATTGTTGAAGAAAAAAAATCAGCTAATCCAGTTTGGTTTGGCTTAGACCCAGCACCGCTTGCAAGCGAAGACGACATAACATCCGCTCAAAAAGAACTAAAAGTTATTCTTCCCATTGAATACAGTCAATTCGTGACACGATACGGAGGAGGATATTTCGCATTCGGTATTGTGTACCCCCTAGACAGCAGTAGCGACTTTAGCCTTTTGAATATAAATAAAAGAGAACTAAGACTACGGGGGAATTATATTTTATTTTCAGAAAATGGCAGCGGTGATTATTATGGATTCAAAATCACAGAAGGCCAATGTTCATCCGAGGTGTATTTTTTCGACCATGAAAACGGTGAGTGGAAACCAACCAAACACGAAAATCTGTTTAGCTTTCTCAGTGAAATCGCACTTTCTAATTAGACAAAGGGAATTTATTTTCTGAAAACCAAAAAAACAACCGTTGGCGACATAGTGCTCATACCTCTCACCAAGGGTTTCAAACCAGCGAAGGTTTTGTTTGTAGGTAAAAACCATGAATAAACATGTAGTCACTCTTTCAAATGGTTGGACTGCCACATTCGAAAATAATGGTGAGTTCCGCATGGGGGCGGAAGGCTGGGGTTTACTTTTACAAGGCCCCGACAGCAAAACAATCCGATATTTTACAGATCAGATTATATTGGTAAATGATGACGACGGAACTCGCGCCAATGCCTGTATCCATCTATCAACCGACGGTAACTACGGTTATTTTTGCACAGCGGTTGATAGCTGCTGGGTGATTGATTTTAAATGCGCCATGATCGCTCCCCATCGAGTAAGCATCCATCACTACCATGAAGTCTACGACGAGAGTATCGCACTTTACGAGCAACCAGCATTCAAACGTGTGCGCCAGTATATCAGTGTTATAGGAAAACACATTTATCTAACGTTCCCTTTTACCAAAGATGAGGATTTTCCTAAAGTATGGAATGAGTATGTATCGATACGTAGACGTCAACTGGACGAACTCTATTTTAGAAATTGATCGGGAGAAGCATCCAACCATGTGCTCCAGGACCAGGCTAATTGGCAACATAAGTCTTGTTGGGTATACCTCTATTCGATCACCTCCTCCCCAACTTCATACTTAACCACCACCCGATTCCGATAAAGCCTCTCCCGCCTAACCAATTACCCAACCTGCCCCTTCTCCCTCACCTCCCGCCAAATCTCATTCTCCCGATACACCCGCCCCTGCTCCCATACAAACCGATGCTCCAACTGAAATACGTGATACCGAAAATCCCGCACCCGCTCACACAACAACTCCCCTTCCAGCTGCGTTTCCCCCACATTCAACTTCAGCTGAAAACTCCGGTCCGTCGGGTTATGCAGCACCAGATCAATATAGTTGTAGAAAATCGCCGCACCGGACCCAAACGGCAGCACGCGTCCCTCATCAGGAAACGGGTCGAAGCTGTGGTTGGAGCGTTCGACTACCACCAGCGGCGAGTGAATGGCCATCCAGTGAATCAGGTTGCTCAGTTGGCAAATGCCGCCGCCGACGCCACGTCTGGCTTCGCCGAAGGACAGTTCCATGCCTTCGACATAGCTGCGTTTGCGTGTTGGCCGGCCGACCAGGCGGCAGAAGGAGAAGTATTCCCCGGGGTCTATGATGACACCGTCGATGGCGGCGACCGCGAGTTTGAGGTTGATGACTTTGTTGTGTTGCAGGGCGAGGTCGGAGTCGCCGAGTTTGCGGATCAGTTTCGAGGTGTGTTTGAGGTAGCGGAACGGCAGCCGGCTGGCGGCGTCCCTGATTTGCAAAATGGCGCGCGTTTTAGCCTGTAACCAGCGGCAATGCGCGCCCGTTCCTGCCGCGCCACCTCGGTTGCACCTGGACACAATCTACCCGCTCAGATACCTGAAAATTAAGCTTGAACTAAGGTTGCCTCGCTACCCTCCGCAGACAGAAACACCCGTCGCCCTTTAATCTGCGGATGAGCCTTCAAAACATGAGAGAGTTTGATTTACCAGCCAAACGACAAGCTGAATTCAGTCTTGTATTGGTAAATTACAAAACCCCGGACATTACCAGGATGTGCCTGGAGCTGTTGCGCCAGCATGTGAAGGATCACCGCATTCCGGTTTGGGTTGTCGACAATGACTCGGCGGATGAAAGCACCCATTACTTGCGTTCCCTCGACTGGATCAATCTGATCGAACGTCCCGCCCCGAGCAAAGAAGCCGGTCATATTGCCCACGGAAAAGCGCTGGATCTGGCTTTGGAAAAGGTTGAAACCGATTATCTGTTTCTGTTGCACACCGACACTTTTGTCTACGACAAGAACATCTTCGAGTTGATGATGCGTGAATGCACGAAGAGTCCGGATATTGCGGCGGTCGGTTGTGTCGAGCAACTTGATCGTGGTCTTTTTCGCGATACATGGCGATTGAGTTCGCGCTTCTGCAAACACTATTTCCGCCGCGCTAAAAAAATCGTCGGACTGGCCGGCAAAGAGCCGAAACCGTACCGCGAAACTCACCTCAAGAGCTTCTGTACTCTGTGGAATGCCCGGTTGATTAAAGCCAAGGGCATGCACTTCTGCATGGACGAGCGGGTTCCCGGCTACACCTTGCAGGACCGCATGCTTGGCCTCGGTTTCGCAGTTAAGTTCTTGTCGCACCGGACGATTTTCCGCTATCTGGATCATATCCAGTCAGGCACGGTGGCCGCTGCCGGCAGCTATGGAACACATCACCGACGCACGAAGATGTATCAGGAAACGCTCAAGCGCATTCAGGCGCAGCAAGGCATCGGCTAGGCAGGCAATAATTAATAGGCGAGTTAAATCTGCGCAATAAAAAAGGCGACCATTTGGTCGCCATTTTTTGTATACAAAACTTGTGAATCCTCCCAACGGAGGTGTTCGCCCAGTGTAATGGCCTGGCAATCCATGCACCGGTAAAGAGCCCTGACACTGGGCGAACGGGAAGGATTTTAATAGAAGTTGGCGGTTATGTCCTCATACGGAAACATAAAAATTATGTACGAATGAGTTAATAGATATTTATCGAAGAATTCTTTCGCCAAACTTTCAAAATCAACAGAACGACCTCTTAGTATGATTGTTCTCATACATCAAGCTGTACAAGAACAATCATTCTGTAGAGTTAATACTCAGCTCTCATGCTGACTGGTCACTTTTAATACATCGGTGTAAGTGACCACTACGCTCTGACCAATTTTAAGATCTTTCAGTTTGGCCTGAATTTCCGGCTTCTTGACGTCGAGGGTCTTCGAAACGCCAGCCGGGTTTTCCAGGGTCACCTGGTTTTTCGCCAAATCAATTTTGGTGATTTTCAGTTGCACCTGAACCTGACGGAAAGCTTCGCCGCCCGGGTTTTCGCTGCCTGGAGCGTTGCGCAATTCGCCAGTGCGCTCGGTGGAGCCTGGCAGACCTTTATCCACATCGGTGTCGAGGTAAGCGGCGACGGAATGTTGCACTTCGACGTTGACCTGGTCGCCGACTTTCAGGTTTTGCAGGTTTTTCGCTTTGTCGCTGAGCTGGACGTGTACCTGACGGCCTTCGGCGCCTTCGAGCACGACCTGGTGTTTGGCGGCATCGACAGCCAGTACTTTGGTGGTGACCTGGTCCGCTTCGATGGCGGCGGACAGCGGGATATCAGCGGCAAACGCAGCGAGGCTGGTGGCGGACAGAACGGTAGCGAGGGTGATGGCCTGAGCCAGTGCGTGGAGCTTCATAAGTACTTTCCCTGTGATGAAAATGGCAGCACTCATCGCCAAAGCGTCTTCGGCGATGAATGTGCCACTGAGCATAGACGCTGTTCAGGGCTTGGCTTTGGTTTCTTGCGCGGCAGTGTCCTGGGCGGTGGATTCACCACTGGCGGTGCCTTTGCCGCTGTCCTTGCGTTGTTTGGGATCGGTAGGCCGCAACGCGTCGTTGTCGCGCTCGGTCTCTCCCGGTGGCCGTGGCTCGTCAGGATGTTCGTTGGTGGAGACTGGCTTCATGGCGATGCTCCTCAGGCTTCAGGGTCGTCGAGTTCGCGGGTGACGTTCACAGCGGGCGAATCCTTGTGCAGATCAGCGGCCTTGGCGCGCAGGATCTGCCATTGCTCAAGGTCGATGGCGCCCAGCCCCAGCAAATCGTCGGCGATGCGTTGCAGGTCCAGGTAATGCGAGTCGGGGGATTGCTGCCAGTAGGTCTCGTCATCGAACAGGCGTTGCCAGGAGGCAAGGTCGGGCGGTTGCAGGTCGTCGCTCATGGAGAAATCCTCGACAAGGTTCCTTGGTAGAGGATGACTACGGCAGCAGAGTTCCAACACGATTCCTGCAGGCTCAGTAGCCAGTCATTTCCAGATAACCCTGCCCGCCTTGGCTGCCGCTGATGCGCACCGGGCCTTCCCAGTAGGGAATGCGCAGGTTCATCCAGGCATTCGGGTTCAGCGCTGCAAGACTGATATCGAGGTGTTTGTCGGGAATGCTGATCGACCAGCGCACCGGCATCTTGCGCCCGGCGACCGTGGTTTCATCCTGCGGCACGAGTTTGATCTGTTCGGCGTGCAGCGTTTCGGTCTGGCCGTCGGCGTTGATCCATGTGCCTGTCAGGTACGGCGCACCGTCCTTCTGGCGCATGCGATAGAGCATCAGATGCGCGCCGCTGTCCAGATGCAGGGAGAACCAGTCCCAGCCAGTCTGGTTGGCCGTCAGCGGCTGGCTGCTCCATTCGCGGTCGAGCCAGGCCGGGCCGCTGACGGTGTAGGTCTGACCGTCGATCTGCAAGGTGCCGCTGGCCTGAAAAAACGGCTGACTGTAGTAATACGAGGCCTGGCCCTGCTCGGATTTCTGGCTGAAACCTTTGTCACCCTGCAACACCAGTGGGCGGCTAGAAGTCAGGTGCAGTTGATAGCTGAAGGATTTGTCCGTGGCACTCAGTTGCAGATCGGTCAGCGGGTCGCTGGCCTGACTGCTGAATAGCCAGTCATCGATCCACGCGTCGAACGGCGCCAGCCGCACACCGGCCTGACCGACGCCGCCCCGGGCATAACGCTCGGCAGCGTGATGGACGCTGGCCGAAGTCACTGCCGCATGGCCAAGCCAGATGGTCTGATTGCCCCAGCCCGCTTGCTCCGGCACCGCTTTGAGGGCGCTGCGAAACAGTGTCCATTGCACACCGAAATCGTTGCCCTGTTGATCCTTGAGATTGGCGGTGACGTACCACCATTCGATGCGGAAACCATCGTGCGCGCCGTGATCCTCCGGAAAGCTGAACACCCGCCCCGGCACCACCGGCGTGAACGATTGCGCCTGATTGCCCAGACCGGCGAAACCCTTCTGCTGCGGCGCAGACTGATCGCAAGCGCTGAGCAAGATCACCAGCAGCACCACAACGAGGTTAATCCTCATGGGCAAACGTCCTCAGCAGATCCGCCGGTTGCGTGCGGTACAGCGAATACAGCGGCCACGCCGATGCGAGTAACGTCGCCAACAGCGACAGGCCCAGCAGTTGCAACACCTGCCACGGAAACACCCGCAATGGCAGACGCCAGCCGAACGCCTGCACATTGATCACCGTGTCCAGACACCACGCCAGCGCGATCCCCAGCGGCAACGCCAACACCAAGGTCAGCACCGCCAACAACCAGGTCTGGCCGAGGTTGAGCAACATCAACTGACGTCGCGTCACCCCCAATGCCCACAGCGGTGCGAGTTGACCGAGACGGCTCTGACTCTGGGTCAGCAGACTGATGAACAACGCCACACCGGCCACGCCAAGCGTCAGGCTGTTCAGCGCTGCCGTCGCGGCAAACGTGCGCTCGAACACCTGAACCGACCAGCCCTTGAGCCGCGCCTGATCGACGATGCGGCTGTCATCGAGCTGAAAACGTGCCTGCAATGCGCTCAACAACGGCGGGATATTCTGCGGATCGATGCGCAGGTTAAAACGGTTCGGGGTCAGTTGCGGCCAGACGCGCAGCAGATGATTGCTGTTGACCAGCACATGGCCCTTGGGATTGCCGTAATCGGCGTAGATACCGGCGATGCGCGGCGTCCACGGGCCGCTCGGCGTGGGGATTGTCAGGTGATCGCCGGCCTGCACCTTCAGGCGTCGGGCGAGTTGTTCGCTGAGCATCACCGCGTCATCCGCTGCCAGATGCGCCCACGGATCGCCGCCACTCGCATCGAGCAGCGGCCAGTGCTGGCGATAGTACGAATGATCGATCACCCCGAACACATCCGCCGGCCAGCCTTGCAACGTCACCGCTACCTGCCAGTTGGGCAGCACCGCCGTCACGTTCGGCTGTTGTTTGAGCCAGCTGTACATTTCGCGGGCCTGTGCCGGATTACTCGGATTGAGGTAAAGCTCGGCACTCAGACGCTGTTCGAGCCAGTCATTGAAGGTCTGGCGAAAACCGGCAGTCATGCTCCCCGCACCGATGTTGGCGGCCAGCGCCAGCAACAGCGCCATCAGGGCCAGGCTCAACGCGGGCAGTTGCTGGCGGCAGTCCGCCAGAAACCATTGGCCAAGCACCGAGCGGCTGCGCCCGAGCAATTGATTCAGCACCGCGCTGAGCAGCACCGGCAGGGCCAATGCGGCGCCGAGCAACAACCCGGCCATCAACACAAAACCGCTAGCCAGACTGTCGCCGAACACCCACGCCGCCAAGGCAATCACCGCCAACGCAGCGGCCAGCCAACCCTGACGTCGCAGCCAGTGCGCAAACTGCTGATGCCAGGCCTGTGGATCAGCCACTGCGAGTAACGGCAAACGCGCCGCCCGCAACAGACTGGTGGTGCCAGCCAGCAAAGCGCCAAACAAGCTCAAGCCGATGCCGCTGAACCACCACCACGGACTCAAACGCAGCTGCCCTGCCACTTCCGCGCCATACAAACCGCGCAGACTGGCGGCGACATCCGGCAGTAACACACTCGCCAGCCAGTAACCGCTGAGCACACCAAACAGTCCGCCAACCAACGCCAGCGCGCCGAGTTCGACGATCAGACAAGCGATCAACATTCGCGCGCTGACACCGCAGGCGCGTAGCGTTCGCAGCAGGCCACGGCGTTGCTCGAGCGCCAGGCCAATCGCCGCGTGGACGATGAACAGCCCGACCACGAACGAAAGAAATCCGAGGGCATCCAGATTGAGATGAAAGCTCTCGGTCAGCCGCGCCAGATTGTTTTCTTCGGCACTACTCTTGAGCTGCAACTGGCCTCTGAGCGCGTCCGGCAATTCGCGGTGAAAGTCCCTGGGCAGCAACAGCCGCGAGAGTTGCCCAGGCTGTTCAAGCAGGGTTTGCGCGACACCGATGTCCACCAGCAACACGCCCGGCGCCATGTCCTTTTGCGCCACCAGCGGCGGCAAGGTCTGGCCATTCGCGGCCAGCGGCGTGGCGCCTTGTTGCAGGTGCAGCGCTTGCAGGGTCTCGGGGAAAATCCACGTGCTGCCCGGTGGCGAGAAGAATTCAACCACGCGCTCGATTGGCAATGTTTGCCCGGCCACGGCAGAGTCGGCGGGCAATGACACCGGTTCTATGCCCATCAGTTGCAAGCGCTGGTTTTCGTTCCCCTTGAGAATCAATCGACCTTGCAACACCGGCGAAACCGGCCAGCCCTGACGGCGCAGATCAATGAACCACTGCTGCGTGAATGTCGCGCCGCTCGGTGTTCCAAGACTCGCCTGCGGTTCGCCGCCGATCAGTTGACTGGCCCGGGCGTAGCTGTCACGCGCCTGACTGTTAAGAGCCTCGACCCCGGTCAGCAGGCTCGTGGCCAGCCACAACCCGGTCAGCACGCTGAAAAACTGCACCGGATGGCGCCGCCAATGGCTGAACAGCGCGATCAGGGTCTGCCAGAAAACGATCACGTCAACCGCCCGCTCGACAACACCACCCGCTCTGCAAGTCGTGCGGCGACTCGCGGACTGTGCGTCACCATCAGCAACGTCGTCGGGGTGTCGTCGAGCAGTTCCAGCAACAGGCGCAGCACTTCATCGCTGGTGGCTTCATCGAGGCTGCCGGTGGGTTCGTCGGCCAACAGTAATTTCGGTTGCGAGGCCAGCGCCCGGCCCAGCGCAACCCGTTGTTGCTGGCCGCCTGAAAGTTGCTCGGGATAACGATTGAGCAATTCGCTCAGTCCCAGACGCTGCACCAGATGCCGCAGCCAGCGCGCATCATGCCGACCCGCCAGCCGTGCCTGAAACGCCAGATTGTCTTCGACGCGCAGGCTGCCGATCAGATTGAACTGCTGAAACACCAGACCGATTTCCGTGCGCCGCCAGTTCGCCAGTTGCCCTTCGTTCATCTGCTCCAGCCGATGCTCGCCACTGTGAATGCTGCCGCGATCGACCTTGTCCAGCCCGGCGATCAGGTGCAGCAACGTGCTTTTGCCACTGCCCGACTCGCCCATCAGCGCCAGACTGCTACCGGGGGCCAGCGTCAGATCGACGCCTTGCAGCACCGGCAACGGGCCTTGGGGAGTGGCGTAGCTTTTGAAGACGCTGCGAACCTCAAGCATGGGCAAACCTGATCAATGAACGTGAGCCAAGGATAGCGGCCCTGAATGAATTTTGTCCGTTGACGATCATCGCCCGATCCGAACGCCGCCCTACCCTCCGAGACTGGTCCCACCCATAACGATAAAAACCGGAGACACCATGCCCCGTTTCATTTTGAGCCCTCGCGGTCTGCTGGCCTGCCTGATCACTGCATGTCTGAGTCAGGCGGTAATCGCCGCCGACGCACCGGTCGCCCCCAGCGCGCAAACTGCCGCCAATAACAGCGCGGTATTGAAGCAACTGCCGTTCACCGACCGCACCGATTTCGAGTCCGTCAGCAAAGGCCTGATCGCGCCGTTCAAGGGTCAGATAAAGGACGCCGCCGGCAACGTCATCTGGGACGTGCAGGCCTACGATTTCCTCGCCAAGGATCAGGCCCCGGAATCGGTCAACCCGAGCCTGTGGCGTCTCGCCCAGCTCAGCGCGCATGCCGGTCTGTTCGAAGTCAGCCCGAAGCTGTATCAAGTGCGCGGCCTCGATCTGGCGAACATGACCATCATCGAAGGCGACGACGGGCTGATCATCATCGACCCGCTGACCATGGCCGAAACCGCCAAGGCTGCGCTGGATCTGTACTACCAGAATCGCCCGCACAAACCGGTAGTGGCGGTGATTTACAGCCACACCCACGTCGACCATTTCGGCGGGGTGCGCGGGGTGATCGACGAAGCCGACGTCAAGGCCGGCAAGGTCAAGGTGTTCGCGCCGGCAGGCTTCATGGAACACGTGATGAGCGAGAACGTGTTCGCCGGCAACGCCATGAGCCGCCGTGCGCAGTACCAGTTCGGCAGCCTGTTGCCACGCGGCGAGAAAGGCCAGATCGATGCCGGTCTGGGCAAGAGCACGCCGACTGGCGGCACCATCACGCTGATCCCGCCGACCGACCTGATCAGCAAGGAACTGGAGACCCGCACTATCGCCGGTGTGCAAGTGGAGTTTCAACTGACGCCGGGCACCGAAGCGCCGGCTGAAATGAATATGTACCTGCCCGAATTGAAAGCCCTGTGCATGGCGGAAAACGCCACACAGATGATGCACAACGTGCTCACACCGCGTGGCGCGCAAGTGCGTGACGCCAAGGCCTGGTCGCAATATCTGGACGACAGCCTGGCGCGCTACGGCAACAAGGTTGATGTGTTGTTCGCTCAGCACAACTGGCCGACCTGGGGTGGCGAGCGCATCCGCACCTTCCTTGCCGATCAGCGCGACATGTACGCCTTCCTCAATGACCGCACCCTGCACCTGCTGAACCAGGGCCTGACGCCTCTGGAAATCGCCGATGCAATGAAAAAATTGCCCGGTGACCTCGACCAGAAGTGGTACACCCGTGGCTACTACGGTTCGTTGAGTTTCAACAGCCGCGCGGTGTATCAACGCTACATGGGTTTCTATGACGGCAACCCGGCCAACCTCAATCCGTTGCCACCGGTAGACAGCGCCAAACGCACGGTCGAAGCCATGGGCGGCGGCGCGGCGGTGCTGGAGAAAATGCGCGCCGCGATGGCCAGCGGCGACTATCGCTGGGCGGCGCAACTGGGCAACAACCTGCTGTTCGCCGAGCCGGACAACGCCGATGCGCACAAGGCCCAGGCCGAGACGCTGGAGCAGTTGGGTTATCAGAGCGAAAACGCCACCTGGCGCAACATGTACCTGACCGGCGCCATGGAACTGCGCAACGGCGTGCCTGCGCATGCCGGCACTTCGGTGTCGATCGACATGGTGCGGGCGATGAGCCCGGAGATGTTCTTTGATTATCTGGCGGTGCGTCTGGACAGTGACAAGGCTGTCGGCCACGACCTGACACTGAACTGGACGTTCGACGATCAGAACAAGGACTTCAACCTGACCTTGCGCAACGGCGTGCTGACCCATCGGGCCGGTCTCAATCCAGCGGCGGATGCGGGCGTGAGTCTGAGCAAGGACACGCTGGAGAAGATCAGCCTCAAGCAACTGGATTTCCCGACAGCGATGCAGAAGGGTTTGATCAAGATTCAGGGAAATGGCAAGAAACTTGGGGAGTTGATGGGCAGCCTCGATACGTTTGGGCCGCAGTTCAATATCGTCACCCCTTGAAGATCAAAAAACCCTCACCCGAACTTTCTCATGCAGGTAGAGAGGGCTGGTGAGGGGCTTTTCCCATTCCCAAACAAAAACCCGCACAAGGCGGGTTTTGTCTGTAACGAGTGCAGCTATCAGTCAGCCAGACGCCAGGTCGTGCCGCCCTTGCCGTCTTCCAGCACCACGCCCATGGCGGTGAGCTGGTCGCGGATGCGGTCGGATTCGGCCCAGTCCTTGCCGGCCCGAGCCGCCAGACGCGCAGCGATCAGCGCGTCAACTTCGGCTGCATCGACACGCCCTTCGGCGCCGGCTTGCAGGAAGTCATCGGCTTCGAGCTGCAACACACCCAGCACGCTCGCCAGTTCTTTCAGGCGCGCCGCCAGACCTGCCGCCGCATCGAGATCGCTCTCGCGCAGACGGTTGATCTCACGGACCATCTCGAACAGCACCGCGCAGGCTTCCGGCGTGCCGAAGTCGTCGTTCATCACTGTGGTGAAGCGCTCGACGAACGCTTCGCCGCCAGCCGGTGCAACGCTCGGCAGACCTTTCAACGCGTGGTAGAAACGCTCGAGTGCACCTTTGGCGTCCTTGAGGTTGTCTTCCGAGTAGTTGATCGCGCTGCGGTAGTGGCTCGACACCAGCAGGTAACGCACGACTTCCGGATGGTACTTTTCCAGCACGTCGCGAATGGTGAAGAAGTTGTTCAAGGACTTGGACATCTTCTCGCCATTGATGCGAATCATGCCGCAATGCATCCACGCGTTGGCGTAGGTCTTGCCGGTGGCCGCTTCGCTTTGGGCGATTTCGTTTTCGTGGTGCGGGAACTCGAGGTCGCTGCCGCCGCCATGAATGTCGAACGTCTCGCCGAGGCAGCAGGTGGACATCACCGAGCACTCGATGTGCCAGCCCGGACGCCCGGCGCCCCATGGCGATTCCCAGCTTGGCTCGCCCGGCTTGGTGGCTTTCCACAGCACGAAGTCGAGCGGGTCCTGCTTGGCTTCGTCGACTTCGATCCGCGCACCGATGCGCAGGTCTTCAATCTTCTTGCGCGACAGCTTGCCGTAACCCATGAACTTGGCGACGCGGTAGTACACGTCGCCATTGCCCGGGGCGTAGGCGTAACCCTTGTCGATCAGCGTCTGGATCATGCTCAGCATGCCCGGAATGTGATCGGTGGCACGTGGCTCCATGTCCGGTTTCTTGATGTTCAGGCGCGCTTCATCTTCGTGCATCGCGGTGATCATGCGCTCGGTCAGCGCGTCGTACGGCTCGCCGTTTTCGCGGGCACGATTGATGATCTTGTCTTCGATGTCGGTGATGTTGCGCACGTAGGTCAGGTTATAACCGCTGAACCGCAACCAGCGGGTCACCAGGTCGAACGCGACCATGCTGCGGCCGTGGCCAATGTGGCAGTAGTCGTACACGGTCATCCCGCAGACGTACATGCGCACATTGTTGCCATCAAGCGGCTTGAAGACTTCTTTGCTCTTGGTGAGCGTGTTGTAGATCGTAAGCACGTTGGTTTCCTTGACGCTAAATCACTGGCCCCACGAATCACGCAGGGTCACGGTACGGTTGAATACCGGCTGACCTGGCTTCGAGTCCTTGATATCCGCAACGAAGTAGCCTTCGCGCTCGAACTGGAAACGGTCTTCCGGCTGTGCATTGCCAAGCGATGGCTCAGCACGACAACCGGTCAGCACTTGCAGTGAGTCAGGGTTGATGTTGTCGAGGAAACTCGCGCTGTCTTCAGCCTTCTCAGGGTTGGCCGAACGGAACAGGCGATCGTACAGACGCACTTCGCACTCGACGCTGGCAGCGGCCGGCACCCAGTGGATCACGCCTTTGACCTTGCGGCCTTCAGGGTTCTTGCCGAGGGTTTCCGGGTCATACGAGCAACGCAGTTCGACGATGTTGCCATCGGCGTCCTTGATCGCTTCGTCGGCACGGATCACGTAGCTGCCGCGCAGACGCACCTCACCGGTCGGCTCCAGGCGCTTGTAGCCCTTTGGCGGCTCTTCCATGAAGTCGTCACGGTCGATGTAGATTTCCCGGGCGAATGGCAGAGCGCGCACGCCGAGGTCTTCTTTCGGGTGACGTGGCAGTTCGAGGTTCTCGACCTGACCTTCCGGGTAGTTGGTGATCACGACTTTCAGCGGACGCAGCACGCACATGGCACGCGGGGCGCTGTGGTCGAGGTCGTCACGGATGCTGAATTCGAGCATGCCGAAGTCAACCACGCCGTCGGAACGGTTGGTGCCGATCATGTCGCAGAAGTTGCGGATCGATTTCGGCGTGTAGCCACGGCGGCGGAAACCCGACAGCGTGGACATGCGCGGATCGTCCCAACCATTGACGTGTTTTTCGTCAACCAGTTGCTTGAGCTTGCGCTTGCTGGTGATGGTGTAGTTGAGGTTCAAACGGCTGAACTCGTACTGACGCGGATGCGCCGGCACTGGCAGTGCGTCGAGGAACCACTCGTACAGCGGACGATGGCTTTCGAATTCCAGGGTGCAGATCGAGTGAGTGATGCCTTCGATGGCATCCGACTGACCGTGGGTGAAGTCGTAGTTCGGGTAGATGCACCACTTGTCGCCGGTCTGGTGGTGATGCGCATGACGGATGCGATACATGATCGGGTCGCGCAGGTTCATGTTCGGCGAGGCCATGTCGATCTTCGCGCGCAGGACGCGAGCGCCGTCCGCGAACTCACCGGCACGCATGCGGGCGAACCAGTCGAGGTTCTCTTCAACCGAACGGTCGCGGAACGGGCTGTTCTTGCCCGGCTCGGTCAGGCTGCCACGGTATTCCTTGGCCTGCTCGGGGGTCAGATCGTCAACGTAGGCCTTGCCGGCCTTGATCAACTCGACCGCCCAGTCGTGCAACTGGTCGAAATACTGCGAGGCGTAGCGCACTTCGCCGGACCATTCGAAGCCCAGCCATTTGACGTCGCTTTCGATCGCGTCGATGTATTCCTGGTCTTCCTTGGCCGGGTTAGTGTCGTCGAAACGCAGGTGCGTGACACCGCCGAACTCCTGGGCCAGGCCGAAGTTCACGCAGATCGACTTGGCGTGGCCGATGTGCAGGTAGCCGTTTGGCTCAGGCGGGAAACGGGTAACGATCTGGGTGTGCTTGCCCGAGTCCAGGTCTGCCTGGATGATCGGCCGCAGGAAGTTGACCGGCACGGCGGGGCCGGACTTGGCATTCGAGGTAGGGTCGACAGTGGGCTTGCTCATAGGATCCTTGACTTACATGTGCGCGGCCGCAGAGGGGGCCAGACAAAACAAAGCCGCTATCATAGCCGATGCTGTCAAGGGGCTGACAGAGCAGGCCCTATAAAGGAACGCATTTAATCGCCGGGATTTGAAAAACAGCCTCGAAATTCGCGCCTGTCACGCTAAACTGCGCACCTTGGCCGAAGCAGGCTGAACCGGTTGCGGGACTTAATGTCCCAAAACCACGAATTCTTTATAAAATGCTTCATTGAAAAAGAGCACCGATCATGACTCAAGTCAAACTGACCACCAACCATGGCGACATCGTCATCGAACTGAACGCTGAAAAGGCGCCGATCACCGTCGCCAACTTCATCGAGTACGTTAAAGCCGGTCACTACGAAAACACCGTTTTCCACCGTGTTATCGGTAACTTCATGATCCAGGGCGGCGGTTTCGAGCCAGGCATGAAGGAAAAGAAAGACAAGCGTCCAAGCATTCAAAACGAAGCTGACAACGGCCTGCCAAACGAGAAATACTCCCTCGCCATGGCTCGCACCATGGAGCCACATTCGGCTTCCGCGCAGTTCTTCATCAACGTCGCTGACAACAGCTTCCTGAACCACAGCGGCAAGAACACCCAGGGTTGGGGCTACGCGGTATTCGGTAAAGTGACTGCCGGTACTGACGTTGTCGACAAGATCAAAGGTGTTTCGACCACTTCCAAGGCCGGCCACCAGGACGTACCAGCAGAAGACGTGATCATCGAGAAAGCCGAGATCATCGAAGCGTGATATTGCTGATTTCAGACTTGCATCTGGAAGAGGAGCGCCCGGACATCACCCGGGCGTTTCTGGATTTGCTCGCCGGACGCGCCCGCTCGGCGAGTGCGTTGTACATTCTGGGCGACTTTTTCGAGGCGTGGATTGGCGACGATGCCATGACCCCGTTCCAGCGTTCCATCTGCCAGGCCTTGCGCGAACTCAGCGACAGCGGCACGGCAATTTTTCTGATGCACGGCAATCGTGACTTCCTGCTCGGCAAGGCTTTCTGCAAAGAAGCCGGCTGCACGCTGCTGAAGGACCCGAGTGTCGTGCAGTTTTACGGCGAGCCGGTGCTGCTGATGCACGGCGACAGTCTGTGTACCCGTGATATCGGTTACATGAAATTGCGCCGCTACCTGCGTAACCCGATCACCCTGTTCATCCTGCGTAACCTGCCCTTGAGCACCCGCCATAAACTGGCGCGCAAACTGCGCAGTGAAAGCCGTGCGCAGACGCGGATGAAGGCCAATGACATTGTCGATGTCACGCCTGAGGATATTCCACGGATCATGCAGGAATACGGGGTGAAAACCCTGATTCACGGGCATACCCATCGTCCGGCGATCCACAAGCTGCAGCTCGGCGAGCAGGCGGCAAAGCGGATTGTGCTGGGGGATTGGGATCGTCAGGGCTGGGCGTTGCAGGTGGATGAGAACGGGTTTGCGTTGGCACCGTTCGACTTCGCCCCGCCGCCCGCACTACCCGCCCCTGGGATCTAGAGATCACAGACTGTCCCTGTGGGAGCGGGCTTGCCCGCGATGAGGCCATCACATTCAACATCTTTGTTGACTGATACTCCGCCATCGCGGGCAAGCCCGCTCCCACAGGTTACATGCAGCCTTAATGCCCGGACGCTGCAGGCCCCGCCTTCGCCGCAAACGGCGGTTTCGCCAGCCACACAATCAGAATCAACCCCATGAATCCCCACCCAAGCAGCGTGAAGTAATCCACGGTGGAGAGCATGTACGCCTGACTGGTAAGCACATGATCCAGTTGCGCATACGCCGTGTTGCCCGCCCCGCCCATCTGATTCAACGCCTCACGGGTCGCTGGCTCATAGGTGCTGAGGCTTTCGCTCATGTAGGCATGGTGCTGATCGGCCCGACGAATCCAGATCCACGTGGTCAGCGAAGCCGCGAAGCTACCACCGAGTGTCCGCAGGAAAGTCGCAAGGCCCGCGCCGTCGGCAATCTGGCTCGGCGGCAAGTCCGACATCAGGATGCTCAGAGTCGGCATGAAGAACAGCGCCACACCGATACCCATGAACAGCTGCACCAAAGCGATGTGCTGGAAGTCGACTTCGCTGGTGAACTTGGCGCGCATGAAGCAGCTCAGGCCAATCGCCAGGAACGCCAGACCCGCCAGCAGACGCAGGTCGAACTTGTGCGCGTACTTGCCGACAAACGGCGACAGCACCACCGGCAGAATCCCGATAGGTGCAACCGCCAGACCGGCCCAGGTCGCGGTGTAACCCATTTGCGTCTGCAACCACTGCGGCAGGATCAGGTTGATGCCGAAGAACCCGGCGTAACCCAACACCAGCACAATCGTGCCGATACGGAAGTTACGGTGCGCAAACAGGCGCAGATTCACCACCGGATGCTTGTCGGTCATTTCCCAGATGATGAATACCGCCAGCGCTACCACGGAAATTGCTGCGCCGATGATGATGAAGTTCGATTCGAACCAGTCGAGGTCATTGCCCTTGTCGAGGATCACCTGCAATGCGCCGACACCGATGATCAGCGAGATCAGCCCGACGTAGTCCATTGGTTGACGGCTGGTGACCACCGGCCGTTTGGCCAGTTGCGAGCGCACGACCATCACCGCAAAAATCCCGATCGGTACGTTGATGAAGAAGATCCACGGCCAACTGTAACTGTCAGTGATCCAGCCGCCGAGAATCGGCCCGGCAATCGGTGCGACCACCGTGACCATCGCCAGCAAGGCCAAAGCCATGCCGCGCCTGGCGGGGGGATAAACCGCGATCAGCAGGGTTTGCGTCATCGGGTACAGCGGCCCGGCCACCAGACCTTGCAGCACGCGGAAGCCGATCAGTTCCGGCATCGACGTCGAAATACCGCAGAGGAACGAGGCCAGTACAAACAGAATCGTCGCCCAGAGAAACAGCTTCACCTCACCGAAACGGCGGCTGAGCCAACCGGTCAGCGGCAGTGCGATGGCGTTACTCACGGCGAACGAGGTAATGACCCAGGTGCCCTGCTCCGAACTCACCCCGAGGTTGCCGGAGATGGTCGGCAACGCCACGTTGGCGATGGTGGTGTCGAGCACTTGCATGAACGTCGCCAGCGACAGGCCGATGGTGCTGAGCAACAGGCTGGGCGGCGTGAAAGAGGCGTTATTGCTCATCGCGAATCCTTTGGGACCTGGTTGGCGCTGCGTCTGTTACAGACACAGCGCCCATGTGGAAAAGAACCTGTGTGTGAGGAGAATTACTGTGGTGAGGGGATTTATCCCCGTTGGACTGCGCAGCAGGCCCATCTTTTCTGGATCAAAAGAGGGGCCGCTTCGCGACCCAACGGGGATGAATCCCCTCGCCACAAATAAATCCCCTTAAATGTTCGTTCCCGCAGGGTGGGTATCAGCGTTGCGCGGTTTTGCTGGCCGCAGCGCTGTTGTCGTGGATCAGTTGCGCGATCATCGCGTCGGCTTCGGCCAGTTGCTGGTCGTAGACGTTGGTGCTGAACGAGGCCTTTTGTGGCGGTTGCTGCGCCAGTACCGGGCCGCTCTGGTCGTGCAGATTGACCTCGACGTTGGTCGACAGACCGACGCGCAGCGGGTGCTTGGCCAGTTCTTCGGCGTTGATGTGAATCCGCACCGGAACACGCTGCACGATCTTGATCCAGTTACCGGTGGCGTTCTGCGCTGGCAACAGGGCAAACGCACTGCCGGTACCGGCGCCGAGGCTGTCGACAGTGCCGCTGTATTTCACGTCGCTGCCATAGATGTCCGACTCGATGTCTACCGGCTGACCGATGCGCATGTCACGCAGTTGGGTTTCCTTGAAGTTGGCGTCGATCCACAACTGGTCCAATGGGATCACCGCCATCAGCGCGGTGCCCGGCTGCACACGTTGACCGAGTTGCACGGTGCGCTTGGCGACGTAACCGGTGACCGGCGCGATCAAGGTGCTGCGAGCATTGGTCAGGTAGGCCTGACGCAGGTCCGCAGCAGCGGACATCACGTCCGGGTGCGACGAAACCACGGTGTCATCGACCAGCGCGCTGGTGGTTTTCAGTTGCTGCTGGGCATTGGCCAGGGCGTTCTGCGCCGAGGTCAGGTCATCACGAGCGTGGGACAGTTCTTCCTGGGAAATCGCGCCGCCAGCGGCGAGGTTTTTCCGGCGGTTGAAGTTGTCCTGGGCTTTTTGCACGTTGGCTTGCTGCGCGTTGACCTGGGCTTTCATGCCATCAACGTTGCTGTACAAACCGCGAACCTGACGCACGGTGCGCGCCAGTTTCGCCTGAGCACTTTGCAGACCGACTTCGGCGTCGTTCGGGTCGAAGTTGATCAGTACCTGACCTTCATGCACCAGGTCGCCGTCATCGGCGCCGATGCTGACCACGGTGCCGGTGACCAACGGGGTGATTTCAACCACGTTGCCGTTGACGTAGGCGTCGTCGGTGCTTTCGTTCCAGCGTCCGACGAATTCGTGATACGCCCAGACGCCGGCACCGGCGAGGATCACCAGAATCGCCAGCACCGTCAGCATGACCTTGCGCTTGCGTGGGTTGCCGGTGTCTGGCGTGTTGTCTTGAGCTTGAGTGTTTTCGGCAGTGGCCATGACAAATACCTTGAATTAGTTGTGCGGCGTGGCTGGGTTGGCGTTGGCTGCGGTCAGGGTTTCGCCCTGAAAGCCGCCGCCCAGCGCTTGCATCAGTTGAATCGACAGATCGATCTGCTCGGCATTCAGGTTCGCCAACTGACGTTGGGCCTGAAGCAATTGCTGCTCGATGCTGAGCACGTCCAGGTAGTTGCCGATGCCGGAACCGTAACGCTGGACCACGGTGTTGTAAGAATCCTGCGCAATGTCGGTCGCGTGTTGCTGGGCGCCGATCTGCCGACCGATGTCGCGCAACTGGTTGATCGTGTCGCTGACATCGCCCAGTGCTTTCACCAGACTTTTGTTGTACTGCGCCACTGCCAGGTCGTAATCGGCGTCACGCGAATCGAGGTTGGCGCGCAGGCGCCCGCCGTCGAAAATCGGCACCGAGATGGTCGGCGCGATACTAAAGAAGCGACTGGCGGAACCGAACATTGCGTCACCCAACAAGGATTCGGCACCGGCCGCAGCCGTAAGGTTCAGGTTGGGATAGAACTGGGTTTTCGCCGCAGCAATGTCTTTGCTCGCGGCCTCCACGCGCCAACGGGCAGCGACCAGATCCGGGCGACGACCAAGCAATTCCGCCGGCAACACCGAAGGCACAGCGACAGCGCTGGCCTGCAA
This sequence comes from Pseudomonas sp. McL0111, assembly GCF_052567255.1. NCBI lineage: Bacteria > Pseudomonadati > Pseudomonadota > Gammaproteobacteria > Pseudomonadales > Pseudomonadaceae > Pseudomonas > Pseudomonas sp. McL0111. Next base: position 5,523,829 of record NZ_CP199585.1, read on the forward strand.
GACTTTCGGCCGGGCGATTTCATTGCCGCGATCCGGGCCTTTGCCGAGCAGCACGGCCAATGCGATTTTGGCGCTGTTCAGACGTTTTTCCGCATCGATCAGACTCGCTTCGGAACTGGCTTCCAGACTTTGTGTTTGCTGGAACTGGTACTGGCTGTCGATCCCGGAACTCAGGCGACGCTGGCTCAGGTCGAGCATTTGCTTGGTGCGTTTGAGGTCGTCGTTGGCTAGGTCGTAGACGATGTGCGCCTGACCGAGATCGCTATAGGCCCGGGCCACATCAGCGGCGAGGGTCAACTGCGCAGCCTGACGGTCGACTTCGGCGGCACGCGCCTGACCGAGTGCAGCTTCCCAGGCGTCACGCTGACCGCCCCAGAGATCGAAGTTGTAATTGAAGCTGGCGCTGACATTGCGCACGGTGGCGTAGGCATCGCCCTGCCCCAGCGGGTCCTGATCCTTGGCCAGACGCGAACGACTGACGCCGGCGCTGGCATCCAGAGTCGGGAAGCGTGCGGCATCGGCGGCCGACGCGGCAGCAAAGGCCTGATGCGCACGGGCTTCGGCAATCTGCATGTCCGGGCTGTCGTGCAACGCTTCGCGGATCAGACCGTCGAGTTGCGGGTCACCAAGACTGGTCCACCAGTCGCTTTTCGGCCATGCGGCGGGCGACAGCGTTACGCCGTTAAGGGACTGGCCAGCCTTGAGGCTTTTCGCATCAAGACTGGCTCCTTTGGTATCGAGGCCACTGTAACTGGCGCAGCCGGCGAGGATCATCGCCGACAGCAGCAGCGTCAGGCTGCTGCGCAAGGTTTTAGCGCTCATTGTGTTCACCTAACCGCTGGAGGGTGATCGGGTCACCGGCCGCCAGCAAAATTTTCTTGAGGATGTATTCCAGGGTCTTCAACTCGTCCGTGGTGACGGCGCCGGCCAGTTCATTCATCGCGTCGGCGCCGATGTGCGGCAGGCGATCAGCCAGTTGCTGGCCTTGCTCGGTCAGGGTCAATTGCACCTGACGGCGATCACCTTCGCTGCGTTGGCGAGCGAGGAAGCCTTTCTGTTCCAGACGATCGAGCATGCGCGTCATCGAACCGCTGTCCAGCGACAGATGCCGGCAGAGTTCGGCCGGGGTATCGACGCCGTACTGAGCCATGATGATCAACACTTTGAACTGCGCGGCGGTGATGCCGTGCGGGTCCATGTGGGTGTCGATGATCCGGTCCTTGAGCAGCGCAGCACGGCCAAGCAACAGGCCGAGATGGCAATGTTTGAATTCGTCCGGGGTGAAATGCTTCATTTGCTCACCTAATAACTGCCTAGGCAGTGAATGTATGTCGAGATGTTACTGCCTAGGCAGCGAATGTCAACGGAATAGTTAGGAAGCTTGGTAATTAGTTGACCAATGGAGTTGGTTTTTGTGGCGCACACACGGACGCCTTCGCTGGCAAGCCAGCTCCCACAGGGTCCGCGTCGTACTCAGAATTCATGTACACCGCAGAAATATGTGGGAGCTGGCTTACCAGCGATTGGAGCGACTGGATGTAAAGCCAGTCAGGATTTTTCGGAAGGATGGGCTGACTGTTGTGGCTGGATGGGATGTATCTCACGCCCACGCAACGCATCTGCCGCATAACCGCAGGCGCGTTTGATCACCGCGTAAATGCTGTGCCAGCCCGGCGGCACCGGTTCAATCGCTGCATGCAACGCCAACGCGTAGTCGAGCACCAGCCCCGGCGTCCAGGCCATCGCCTCCGCGCGTTTGCGCACTTGGGCCGCGACCCAGAATTCGGGACTGATGATGACCCGGACAAAATCCAGCATGCTCGAATGACCTCGATTCATCGCGCCTTCAAGGGCCGCTTCGAGGCTGTGGGCGACCGCACTGGAACAATTGCGGCTGGTCAGGTTGTAAGTGCTGTTGCGCCGATAATCCGCCCAGAACGCATACAGTCGCCGAGCGTCGTAGTGGGTAAAACTGACCTGAACCACTGACGGGCACCAGTCGGCAACCTCGCTCGCATAGTCAGGCAAAAACCTGCCAGCAACATCGTTGTTCGGCGTCGCCCGCAGCAGCCGCACGAAATCCCCCGCCGACCGATCAATGTCGTCCTGCGGGTAGTGGCTGATGTAAATGTCCGGGCCGCATTCCAGCGCGGCGTGGCCGGCGGAGACCACGCCGTTGATGTCGACCGCCGCGATATAGCGATTGAGCAGCCGGTTACGCACCAAGGTGTCGTCAACGGTGCCGCTGGGTGTCCAGACATGAATCACCAGCGCGGCGCTGGATGCAGGCGCACTGACCGAGGGAGGCGTTACCGGCAACGGCCCGTTTCTGTAGAGCATTCCCTGACGCAACAAAGCGCAACCCGAGAGAAAAATGCTCATGCCAATGCAGAACGGCACCGTTCCCTTATAAAGCGTCGGGTACGGTTCGAGGATGAACAGACCAAAGCCGATTTCGAACAAACCCGTCAGCAGAGACACCTGCCAACCGACGAAGCGCACCACCACCGCAGCGGCCAGACGAAAGCCGCCATCAACGATAAAAGCCCCGCCAAACAGCACCGCCAGAATCAGGCCGGCGGCGTGTTGCCGGTCGACGATCAGCAGCCCAAGCACCAGAAAAACCATCCCTCGTACTTTGCGCAGGGCCTCAGCGGTACCGGTCTGCGGTGCGGGCACCAGCAGCAGGATCAGTGCTTCGAGCAGCAACAGGTAGCCGAACACATGCAGCGGAAAATACAGCACGCCGTCCAGCGCATCGATGAAGATGGCCACCCCGGCCGCACCCCAGACGACACCGGTCAGGGCCAGCGTCGACCAGCGCTTGCGGACAAAATCGCTACCCAGCAAAACCATACTCAAACGGACCATAGGCGCCCCTGTTCCCTTCGGCCAGCCGCAAACCGCAGCTTTCGAGCTGCGGTAAGTCTAATACATGCAGGCAATGCCGCTGGCGGCTCCAACAGGGAATGGGATCATCCTGTTGGAGCCGCCGAAGGGCTGCGATCTTTTGATCTTCAGCGGGCTAGAAATCGCGCTTATAGAAGATGTCCAGCGAACTGGCCACACCGCTGGCGGCTTCCAGATAGACCTTCTTGCTCAGCTTGTAGCGCAAGGCAATAGTGTTGGCCGGTTCGAACACACCGACGCCATAACGCAGGCTGAGTTTCTCCGAGATATTGCCGCTGGCCACCACGCTGGTGGTGTTGCCGCTGCCTTGGGTGTCGAGCTGGAAATCCTGAATCCCCAGATCCTTGGCCAGACCGCTGGTCACCCCGGAGCTGCCCATCAGGCCCAGTCCGAGCGCGGCTTGCGCCAGCATGTTGTTGTCTTCACCGTTGGTGCTCAACGGACGACCCAGCACCAGATACGACAGCGCCTGCTCCTGACTCATCGCCGGCTCGGAGAAGATCTGCGTGGTCGGCTGTTCGGCGCTGCCGCTGAGGCGAATCCCGGCGATCACGTCGTCAGTCTGGCGGATCGCTTCGATGTCCAGATACGGCTGATCGACCGGCCCGGCGAACAACAGACGCGCACGACGCACCGTCAGGCGCTGGCCATACGCACGGTATTTGCCGTCGTTGAGCCACAGCTCACCGCGCGTATCCATGTTGTCGCCGATGTGCACCTGACCTTGTAGGTTGGCGGTGAGACCGAAACCGGCGAAGCTCAGTTTGTCCTGGCCAACGATCACGTCGATATCCATTTTCATCGCCAGCGGTGGTTTGCCCTCTTCGGTCTGTGCGCCGACGATGATCGTGTCATCGGAGACTTTCACCGTCGATGGCGGCAATTCACGCACAGTGATTTCACCTTTGGGCACCAACACCTTGCCAGCAATTTTCAACTCGTCGCCAGCCATGGAAATTTTCAGATCCGGCGCGACTTCGAGCTTGGCATAGGGTTCGACGGTGACCGGCAACTGTGTGCCTTTGAGCGCCAGATCGACCATCAGCGCCTGCCCCCAGGCGACATTGCCGCTCAGACTGCCCTGCCCGGTCTTGCCGCTTTTCCAGCCGCCATCCAGCCGCACGGCTTCACCGGCGATCACTGCTTGCAACTGCAGATCCTTGAGTTCCATCGGCAGTTCGGCGCCGGACACTTCGCCGTCGCTGAGTTGCACGGTGCCGTTGACCAGCGGCGCCAACAGCCCACCGGAAATCGTGCCGCTACCGTTCAAGCGTCCGGTGAGTTTCTCGACCATTGGCACAAACGGCCGCGCCACCGACAAATCCAGACCGCTGAGGCGGAACGAGCCGTTCACCGGTTTGTTTTTCGGCAGCGGATTGAGCTGCGCCTGCACCATCAATTCACCGAGTTTGCCGCCGACGAAGTTGAGGTCGGTGTCGATGCGCTTGGGCGTGAGTTTGCTGGTGAGCTTGAGGGTCTGGTACGGGAAGTCCAGCCACTGGTCTTTTTCCTTCATGCGCAATGTGCCGCCGCTGGCGTCGATGCTGATCTGACCGTTGGGGCCGCTGGCCGGCAAGTCCAGTTGCAGATCGGCGTTGAGCTTGCCCTGCCAGGCGAAATCCTTGGGCAGCCATTGCGCCAGGCTTTCAATCGGGAATTGCTTGAGGTGATAGCGCAGCTTCGGATCGGGCATCAGCCGCTGATCTTCACCGCACAGGCTGGCACTGCCGGACATCCAGCAATGCGCGCCGAAATTGATTTTGCCGTCGGCCAGACGTTCGAGTTTGGCTGGATTTTGCAGCTTCCAGTCCTGACCACCGGCCTGAATATCACCACTGGCCAGACGACCGCGCCAGTTGCCCTTGTCCAGATTGCCGTCGAGCCCGAGTGCCAGTTTCAGCTTCGGCCCAAGCAGGTCGAGGCTGAGTTTCTGGCTCTTGATATCGCCCTGGCCGCTGACGGTCAGGTTACCCAAAGACGTATCGCCAGCCTGAATCGCGCTGCCCTTGAGGTCGATCTTCGCCCGTTGCGCGCTGTCGAGGGTGGCGTCGAGGTTGAGGCTTTGCAGACGATTGTCCTGAAACGCCAGTTGCGAACCTTGCAGACCGAGTTTGCCCTGCGGCGCCTTCAGCGTGCCGGCGACGTCGATCTGGCCATTGATCTGCCCACGCAGTTGCGGCCAGAGTTGCGCCAGACGCGGCAGTTTGATATCGATCTGCCCGGCGAGTTTCTGTTGCAGGCTGCCCTTGCCGTTGATGCTGTTGTCGCCGAGGCGGATTTGCAGGGCGTTGAGGTTCCACTGTTCGCCCGCGCCGTCGGCCTTGGCTTGCAGCACGGCCGGTTGCCCGCGCAGTTTGCCTTTGAGGTCGAGGTCGGCGCTGAGGCTCAGGCGCTCGTTCTTCATCTCGCCTTTGCTTTTCAATGGCCCGGCCAGGGTGCCCGGCAGTTCCGCGACCCAGTACGCCGGATTGAACGCCGACAGATCGAGCGCGGTATCCCAGGCGATGCCGTCGGCGAACTGCACGTTGACGTGCCCTTCGGCCTTGCCCTGCCCGGCTTCGAGTTTGAATTGCGGCAGAAAGATCTGTTTCAGGTTGCCGCTGAACGGACTGCTCAGACTGAACGCACCTGCCGGGCCATCGAGAGCGGCGGCGAAATTGCCGAGGTATTGACCGTCGGTGTAGGAGACTTCGCCATTAAAGGTACGCAACGCGACTTGCGGCTCGTCGATTTCCGGATAGAGCCGATGCCACGGAAAGTCCTGCCAGTTGATATTGGCTTGAGCGGTCAGGCCTTTGCTCCAGTCCACGTTGCCGGTGAGCTTGAGGCTTTGTTTGTCGCTGGCGTTCAGGTCGAGCCCGGCGATCTGCGCGCCCTTGGCGTCAACCTTGCCCTTGAGCAGCAACGCCACCGGGCCTTTCTCCGCAGGCAGCGTGGCGTTGCCGAGCAATTGGTAACCGTTTTTCAGGTCACCCTCGCCGGTCAGCAGCAGTTGATTGAGCTGCAGAGTGTCCGGCAGGTCAGCGCTCGGCTTGAAGCTGTCGCTGGTGATGCGCACTTTGGCCGGCAGGTTTTCTACCAGCGGTTGTAACTCGCCGCTCAGTTGACCCTCGAGGTAGCCACGACTGTCGGCGTGCAGGTTGAGGGTTTTCAGCAGATCGCCATCGATTTTCAGCGCCAGCGTCCACGGGCCAGTGCCCGGAGACGGCAGGCCGAGTTGCCCTTCAACCTTCAGCGGCCAGTTGCCGGTCGGTTGCAGCAACCCGGAAAGGCTCAGGCTCAAGTCATCACGCTGCAATTGCGCGGAGTCGATCTGCAAACCGTTGGCCGTCCAGTGCGCCGCCAGTTTCAGGCCTTTGAGCTGTTCGCTGCCGTCGAGCAGCAGGCTGCCGATCTGCACGTCGCCGAGTTCGATGGCCACCGGCAATTGCAGGTCCGGCAAGCTGATCGGACCGCTGTCGGTGGTTTCGGCACTGGGCGCAAATTGCAGGATGACCTGATCGGTCTTGAGCTGATCGATGCACAGCGTCATGCGCGTCAGGCACAGCGGCGACCATTCGAAGATCGGCTTGTTCAGCTCGACGCGATTGCCGCCCTGTTCCCACAACAGATGATCGGCGCTCCATTGCCCGCCGAGCCGACCCTGGAAATTTTCCACGCTCAATCCCGGCACCAGCCCCAGCGCCCATCGGCTGCCGGCCTGCGTTCCGAGCAGTGCCGCGATGGCCAGCACGATCAGCAACACCAGCGAAAAAAGCGCCAGCAAGGTAATTTTCAAACCACGTTTCACAGCTCAGGCCCCATGGAAAAATGCAGCCGGATGCCGCCATCGTCATCAAGCGCGTGGGCCAGGTCGAGGCGGATCGGCCCCACCGGCGAGACCCAGCGCACGCCGATACCGACCCCGGTCTTGAGGTTCGGCAGTTCGAGTTTGTTGAAAGAGTTGCCCTGATCGACGAAGGTCGCGATGCGCCATTTCTCGGCAATCGAATATTGATACTCGACGCTACCAGCGACCATGTAACGTCCGCCGATGCGGTCGCCCTCGGAGTTTTCCGGGGACAGGCTCTGGTAGTCGTAACCGCGCACGCTCTGGTCGCCACCGGCAAAGAAGCGCAGCGATGGCGGGATCGAGTTGTAGCCGTTGGTGGCGCTGCCACCGACCTGCACCCGGCCGAGGAAACGGTGGTTATCGAACACCGTGGTCAGACCTTTGATCAGTGCCGTGCCGTACAGCAGATTGTTGTCCGAGCCCAAACCCTCTTTGGCGACCTTGCTTTCGAAGGTCAGGCGATAGCCGTTGTGCGGATCGATGCGGTTGTCGCTTTTCAGGTAGGAATAGCTCACGCCGGGCATCAGCAAGGTACTGAGTCCGGAGTCATCGCCGAGCTGGTATTCCTCGCGCTGCCACTTCAGCGAGATCACCCGTTGCCAGCCGCTGGGCAACTTGCTGTGCCATTCCGGGCCGACAGTCAGCAGCTTGCTCAGGGTGTCGGAGCCGTCGATGTCTTCGTATTGGTAACCGGCCGCCCAACGCAGTTTGTCGGTCAGCGGCGGGTCGAGCGGGATGTCATAGAACACCCCGACGTTTTGCCGTGGCGCCGAGAGTTCCGCTTCCCAGCCATAACTGTCGCCCTGCGGGTTGACCCAATGCCGGGTCCAGTTGGCCTTGATGCGCGGGCCGACGTCGGTGGAGTAACCGAGGCCCAACCCCATGGTGCGCGGCTTGCGTGTGTCGAGTTTGACCGCGACCGGAATCACCCCGTCCTTCGAGGCGGTAGGCGCGGCGTCGACGCGAACACCTTCGAAATAGCCGCTCGATTGCAGATCGCGGTTGAGTTCGGCGATCAGTTCGGAGTCATACGGCCCGCCGGCCTTGAACGGCACCATGCGTTGCAGCAGGTCTTCGTCGAACGGTGTGTCGCCTTCGAAACTGACTTTGCCCAGCGCATAACGCGGGCCGCTTTCGTAGATCAATTCAATGTCGGCAATCCCGGCCCGGGGATCGACCAATAGTTTCTGGCTGGTGAAGTGGCCGCTGAAAAAACCGAAGCGCGAAGCCTGATTCTGAATAATTCTTTTGGCGTCTTCATAACGCCCATGATTGAGCACCGCGCCGGATTTCAACGCGTCGGTTTGTGGTACTCGAAAGGATTTGAGGGAGGCGGCAGGCCCGTCGACACGGATCGTGACGTTACGCAGCCGAATCGGCTCGCCGGGATCGATTTTCAACACCAGACGCGGATTTTCGCCGCCCTTGACGTCACTTTCGATCTGCGGCTGATAGTAGCCCAAGGCCTGCGCGGCTTTGCGCGCCTGCTCCTCGGCACCGCGACTGAAGCGCTGCAAGGCTTCTTCGTCACGGTCGCCTAGGCTGCCGATATAGCCCTCTATATTGGCTTTAAGCTCATCGTTGGACGGTTTGATCCGTACGTCCAATTCACTTTGCGCCAACGCCGCGCAGCTGGTTAACAGCACAAGCACGCCGCTGGTAAATCTTCCTGGAAACTTCATAGGCGCGGATGCTATCACGAGCTTGGGAGGGTGATAGAACCAGACTTTTCCCAAAAAGTTCGATGGTTATGCCATTGCAGTTTGTAACACCTGCGGATTGGCGTGAAAAAATACGTGCTCGCGCACTGGCCCGACAGCGACTTCGCCAATCTCTTCATAACCCTGACGTTTATAGAATTCCAGGTAGCGTGGGTTGCCTGTGTCGAGCACCACGCCTTGCGAAGTTTCATCCACCGCGCACCAGTTATGCACCGCCGTCAGCAATTGCTCGCCGAAGTGTTTGCCCTGGAACTGCGGGTGAATGCCCAGCAGCGGCAACATGTGTACTGAATCGCTGGGGACGCAGGCCGCCACCGCATCGTGATATTCCAGATAGCGTCGGGTGCAGCGGAAACCGGTGCTCAGCACCATGCGCAGGCGCCATGCCCAACTTTCGGTGATGCCCAAACGGCGCTGCGGCGGCGCGATCAGGGCGATGCCGATCAAGCGGTCGTTGACCAGCAGGCCGATGGCCGGCAGATCCTGCAGAAAATGCTGTTTGACCAGTTCGCGCACTGTCGCCCGCACTCGCTGTTCATACCCGGGCCGCTCGGCTTCGAACAGGTAAGCGAAGGTCGGCTCGTGGCGATAAGCCTGATACAGCAGCGAGCGCGCTTCACGCGAGTAACCGCGATCGAGCATGTGGATGTCGGCGATGGCGGTCTGGGTTTCAGGCATGACAGTGATTCTCCCCGGGGCGCGGCTCGTGTGGCTGCGCTCTTGTTGGTACGAACCTTTTGGCGTTGGCACAGTTCCCCTCAGGTATAGACCAACTGAAGATCTTCATCGACTCGACTGGCGCTAATCGCTGGCAAGCCAGCTCCCACAGGTTTTTGCAGTGATCACAGATTTCAGTCAAGACACAAACATTGTGGGAGCTGGCTTGCCAGCGATGGGGCCAGTAAAAGCACCCCACATCTGACAGAACAAAATGAATCTGCTTACCCCACACTGGCCCCCATCCCACATGTCAGCTAGCATCGCCCTTTTGCCAGGACTGCCGACCATGAAGATCGTTTCCTTCAACATCAACGGACTGCGCGCCCGTCCGCATCAGCTGGCAGCGCTGATCGAAAAACACCAGCCGGACGTGATTGGCCTGCAGGAAACCAAGGTCCACGATGACCAGTTCCCGCTGGAAGAAGTGCGCGCGCTGGGCTACCACGTGTATTACCACGGCCAGAAAGGCCATTACGGCGTGGCCATGCTCTCGCGCCAAGAGCCGATTGAGATCCATAAAGGCTTCGCCAGCGATGAAGAAGACGCTCAGCGTCGCTTTATCTGGGGCACGTTCGCCGACGCCAATGGCGTGCCGGTGACCATCATGAACGGCTACTTCCCGCAGGGCGAAAGCCGCGACCACCCGACCAAATTCCCGGCCAAACAGCGTTTCTACAACGATCTGCAAACGCTGCTGGAAACCCAGTTCAACAACGAACAGCCAGTCGTGGTGATGGGCGACGTGAACATCTCGCCGGAAGACTGCGACATCGGCATCGGCCCGGACAACATGAAACGTTGGCTGAAGACCGGCAAGTGCAGTTTCCTCCCGGAAGAGCGCGAGTGGATGGCCCGCCTGAAGAACTGGGGCCTGACCGACAGCTATCGCCATCTGAACCCGGACGTGACCGACATGTTCAGCTGGTTCGACTATCGCAGCCGTGGTTTCGAGGACAATCCCAAGCGTGGCCTGCGCATCGACGTGATTCTGGCGTCCCGTGGTTTGCTGCCACGAGTGAAAGCTGCGGGCGTGGACTATGAATTGCGTGGCATGGAAAAACCTTCGGACCATGCGCCGATCTGGCTTGAGTTGAGCTGATTTCAGACTCACCTCAATTCCAATGTGGGAGCGAGCTTGCTCGCGAAGGCGTATTGTCAGTCAATAACCATGGCGACTGACTCACCGCCTTCGCGAGCAAGCTCGCTCCCACATTTGCCTTCTGTCATTTTTCAGAAACATTTACGACTTAATCTCCCCGGCAATCCCCTTGGCTGTAAACGGTGCCGGCATGATCCTGCGTGTTCTGTTCGTATTTTTGTGCGGCGCATGGCTGTCGGTTGCGGCCTCCGCCCTGCCCGTTCCTGAAAGCGACCCGGCCTTGCGCATTCAGGGTTCGAACACCATTGGCGCGGATCTCGGCCCGGCGCTGGTCGAAGGTTTCCTGCTGGATCAGGGCCTGCTGAAAATCCACCGGGAAAACCCCGACACCGCCAACGAACAACGGATCGTCGGGCAAACCAGCGATGGCAAGCGGGTGATGGTGGAAGTCGCCGCCCACGGTTCCAGCACTGGATTCACCGCGCTGAAAAACACCAGTGCCGATCTCGCCGCCTCCTCGCGCCCGATCAAGGACAGCGAACTGGCGAGCCTGCAATTTCTCGGTGATCTGAAAAGCCCCGCCGCCGAGCAAGTCATCGCCATCGATGGTCTGGCGATCATCCTTCACCCCGACAATCCATTGCAGCAACTGAACACCGAGCAACTGGCGCGGATCTTCAGCGGCGAGGTGAAAACCTGGGAAGAACTCGGCGGGCGTGGCGGCGCGATTCATTTATATGCGCGGGATGATCAGTCCGGCACCTATGACACCTTCAAGGAACTGGTCCTCAGCGGTCGTGGGAAAAGTCTGAGCAGCACCGCGAAAAGGTTCGAATCCAGTGAGCAATTGTCGGATGCCGTCAGCAGCGATCCGCAAGCTATAGGGTTTATTGGTTTGCCCTACGTGCGCCAGGCCAAAGCCGTGGCGATTGCCGATGGGCAATCCCAGGCGATGTTGCCGCTTAACAGCCTGATTGCGACGGAGGACTATCCGCTGTCGCGGCGGCTGTTCTTTTACCTACCGCCCGCCAGCGAAAACCCTTGGGCCAAGGCTTTGGTCGAGTTTGCGCAAAGTCCCAAGGGCCAGGCGATTGTCGCGGCCAACGGCTTTATCGCGCAGACCGTACACGCTATCGCAGTCACGCCGAATGTGCTGATGCCGGAGGGTTATCAATCCCTCAGCCGGCATGCCCAGCGTCTGACAGTGAACTTCCGTTTTGAAGAAGGCAGCGCCAGTCTGGATAACAAGGCTCGCCAGGATCTGGCCCGGGTGCTCGACTATATAAAGCGCAACGACAAGACTGAACGCGCGGTGACGCTGGTGGGGTTTGGTGATGCCAAGGACGATCCGGCGCGGGCGGATTTGCTGTCGAAGTTGCGGGCAATGGCGGTACGGCGGGAGTTGGTGAAGAGCGGCGTGGTGTTGCGCGAAGTGCGCGGCTTCGGCGCGCAGATGCCGGTGGCGGCGAACAGCGCGGATGAGGGGCGGATCAAAAATCGGCGGGTTGAGGTTTGGGTTAATTGAACCTGTCGTTGATGCGTTGAATGTACCAAAGCCATCGCGGGCAAGCCCGCTCCCACAGGGATCTCCAGTGAACACAAATCATGTGTACACCAGAGAGACCTGTGGGAGCCGGGCTTGCCCGCGATGAACGATAACGCGGTTCTGGCTCAGCGCTCGCTACGCAGCATTTCCTTCGGCACGTATTTGCCGATCTCGAACTTGCCGATTGCTGCGCGGTGTACTTCGTCCGGGCCGTCGGCCAGGCGCAGGGTGCGTTGCATGGCGTACATATAGGCCAGCGGGAAATCGTTGGAAACCCCGGCGCCACCATGCATCTGGATCGCCCGATCGATCACCCGCAATGCCACGTTCGGCGCGACGACTTTGATCTGCGCAATCTCGCTTTTCGCGATTTTGTTGCCGACGGTGTCCATCATGTACGCCGCTTTCAAAGTCAGCAGACGCGCCATGTCGATTTCCATCCGCGAGTCGGCGATCTTGTCGATGTTACCGCCCAGTCGCGCCAGCGGTTTGCCGAACGCGGTGCGGCTCACCGAGCGTTTGCACATCAATTCCAGTGCACGCTCGGCCATGCCAACCGAGCGCATGCAATGGTGAATCCGGCCTGGGCCGAGACGACCTTGAGCGATTTCAAAACCGCGTCCTTCACCCAACAAGACGTTTTCGTACGGCACCCGCACGTTATCGAACAGCACTTCAGCGTGACCGTGCGGCGCGTCGTCGTAGCCGAACACCGGCAGTGGACGGACGATTTTCACGCCCGGGGTGTCCACCGGCACGAGGATCATCGAGTGCTGGGCGTGACGCGGTGCGTCGGGATTGCTCAGGCCCATGAAGATCAGGATCTTGCAGCGCGGATCGCAAGCACCGGAGGTCCACCATTTTTTGCCGTTGATCACCCACTCGTCGCCATCACGCACGGCGCGGGCAGCCATGTTGGTGGCATCGGATGAGGCCACGTCGGGTTCGGTCATGGCGAATGCCGAGCGGATTTCGCCGCGCAGCAACGGTTTAAGCCAGCGCTGTTTCTGCTCTTCGTTGGCGTAGCGCACCAGCACTTCCATGTTGCCGGTGTCCGGCGCCGAGCAGTTGAACGGCTCCGGCCCGAGCAGCGAGCGGCCCATGATTTCCGCCAGCGGCGCGTATTCAAGGTTAGTCAGGCCGGCACCGAGTTCCGACTCAGGCAGAAACAAGTTCCACAGCCCTTCGGCCTTGGCCTTGAGTTTGAGCTCTTCCATGATCGCGGTCGGCTGCCAGCGGTCGCCTTCGGCAACCTGACGCTCGAACACGGCTTCGGCGGGATAAACGTAGGTGTCCATGAACGCGGTCACGCGCTCACGCAGTTCCTGAACCTTGGGCGAATAAGCGAAATCCATGAGCATCTACCTTCTTTTTGGAGAGGTTGTTTAGGTCATGCAATCGATGCTAGAACAGCGTTGATAATTTACCTAGCCTATTCTCGGCGTGTATTAACATTCATCACCGATATATGATTGGTTGATTTTCCTGGCCAGCCCGCCCACATAACAAGAGAAGCCGCGTAATGAATCTGAGCAAGGTCGACCTCAACCTTTTCATCGTCTTCGACGCGATCTACACCGAAGCCAACCTGACCCGCGCCGGGCAGATCGTCGGCATCACTCAGCCGGCAGTCTCCAACGCACTGGCGCGTCTGCGCGAGACTTTCAACGATCCGTTGTTCGTGCGCACCGCCCAGGGCATGGTGCCGACGCCGATGGCGCAGAACATCATCGGCCCGGTGCGTAACGCGCTGTCGCTGCTGCGAGTCTCGGTGCAGGAAAGCCGGATTTTCAACCCGTCGCAAGCGGTCAAGACTTACCGCATCAGCATGACCGACCTTACGGAAGCAGTAATCCTGCCGCCACTGTTCCAGCGCCTGCGCCGCCTGGCGCCCGCGGTGATCATTGAGAGCTTCCTGTCGAAACGTCGGGAAACCACCAAGGAACTGGCGGCCGGACGCCTCGACTTTGCCGTGGATGCGCCGCTCAACACCGACCCGCAGGTGCGTCATGTCAAGTTGATGGAAGACCGTTACGTGTGTGCGATGCGCAAGGGCCATCCGTTGGCAGGCAAGGAGAAATTCACCCTCGACGATTACCTGTCGCTGACGCACATTCATATTTCCAGCCGCCGCAGCGGTCTCGGGCATGTCGACCTGGCGCTGGGGAAAATGGGCATCCAGCGCAAGATCGCCCTGCGTTCCCAACACTATTTGATGGCATCACAAGTGTTGCAGCAGACCGACATGGTGATGACCGTGCCGGAGCGCTTCGCCCGTCGCCATGATCTGCACGCGTTTGTTTTGCCGGTCAACGATGTGCCGCCAGTGGAAACTCACCTCTACTGGCATGAAAGCACCGATCAGGACCCGGCCAACCGCTGGATGCGCGAGCAAATGATCGAGTTGTGCCAGCAAGTGACGGCGCATGAGAAGAAGCTCGACAAGCTGCAGGCGCCCGCCACTTGACGTAAACGTCAACCTGCCATTAGCTTAGCGCCAAGACATTATTTCGAGCGCTTTCATGAGTAGCCAGACTTACAGCATTTCCGACCTCGCCCGCGAGCTGGACATCACCACCCGGGCGATTCGCTTTTATGAAGAGCAAGGCCTGCTCAGCCCTGAGCGCCGAGGCCAGGAACGCATCTATTCGCCCCGTGACAAGGTCAGCCTGAAGCTGATCCTGCGCGGCAAGCGCATTGGTTTCTCACTGGCCGAGTGCCGCGAATTGATCGAGCTGTACGACCCGTCCAGCGGTAACACCAAACAACTGAACAGCATGTTGGCGAAAATCACTGAGCGCCGGGAACAGCTTGAGCAGCAGTTGCTGGACATCGAGCAGATGAAGCTTGAGCTTGATACCGCTGAAGAGCGCTGTGTGCAGGCGCTGGAGCAGACGCTGAAAAACCAGCAGGTAACACAGTAATCAGCCACAACTCATAACCTGTGGGAGCGGGCTTGCCCGCGATAGCGTCAGGCCTGTCGATATCAATGTTGGATGTTACGGCCTCATCGCGGGCAAGCCCGCTCCCACAGGGCTCTCCACGAATTCAAAAGAGCAGGTCAACGCCATGTCCCTCCCCTCCAAAGTACGCCTGATCGAAGTCGGCCCACGCGATGGCCTGCAAAACGAAGCCCAACCCATCAGCGTCGCCGATAAGGTGCAACTGGTGGACGCGTTGAGCGCCGCCGGTCTGAGCTATATAGAAGTCGGCAGTTTCGTCTCGCCAAAGTGGGTACCGCAAATGGCCGGTTCCGCAGACGTCTTCGCGCAAATCCAGCATAAACCCGGCGTGACGTACGGCGCACTGGCGCCGAACCTGCGCGGGTTTGAAGACGCTCTGGCGGCCGGCGTCAAAGAGGTTGCGGTGTTCGCCGCCGCGTCCGAAGCGTTCTCGCAGCGCAACATCAATTGCTCGATCAGCGAAAGCCTGGCGCGGTTTGCGCCGATCATGGAATCGGCGAAACAGCACGGCGTTACCGTGCGCGGTTACGTGTCCTGCGTGCTCGGTTGCCCTTATGAAGGCGAAGTCGCGCCGGAGCAAGTCGCAATGGTGGCTCGCGAGCTGCATGCGATGGGCTGCTACGAAGTGTCCCTCGGTGACACCATCGGCACTGGCACCGCAGGCGCAACGCGGCGCTTGTTCGAGGTGGTTTCGGCGCAAGTACCGCGGAACAAACTCGCCGGACACTTCCACGACACCTACGGTCAGGCGATGGCGAACATCTACGCCAGTCTGCTCGAAGGCATCTCGGTGTTCGACAGCTCTATTGCCGGCCTCGGCGGCTGCCCGTACGCCAAAGGCGCGAGCGGTAACGTTGCGACCGAAGACGTGGTGTACCTGCTCAACGGTTTGGGCATCGAAACCGGTCTTGACCTGGACGCCTTGATCGCTGCGGGTCAGCAAATCAGTGCGGTGTTGGGTCGTGCAAGTGGTTCGCGTGTGGCCAAGGCTCGTAGCGCGCAGTGAGGGGGATGGTGTTACCGGTGTGTCCAAAACGTGGGCGTATACGAGTAACACGGAAACAAATTGTCTGGTTTTGTCTGAGGGACAAATCCTACAAAAACACTATGCCATTGATTTTAAAGGATTTTTAAAAGTTGGCACGGCTTCTGCTATCTCTATGGCATAACAAGAATAAAAAGCAGCAAACCAATAAAAATAAGACGTACCGACTCTGACATAACAAAAACAACACGGCAGAGACGCAGCTAACAGATTTTTTTGGAGAAGGTGGCTTTTCAGGGTGCTCTCAGGAGTGACCCGCAACCGGGCAGAGAATAATAAAACTACCTTCAGGTAGCTCCCGAATCGGTTGGATCGCTTGGCGAAAAAGGCATCAGCGCTCAAAAAAATACGTTTGCTCTTGATCCCGCATGGGGATCGCCAAAAACAGCGGTAAAGGGTAACGGTTGCCAAAAACAACAACAGACCGCCCCTCAATAATAAAAAAGAGCACGCGACGACAAAATTAAAGGGGAGCCTCGGCTCCCCTTTGTGCATCCTGCGATTTGTGTTTTCACCACCATTACCACCTGTGGGAGCCAGCCTGCTGGCGATAGCGGGGGTTCAGACAAATCCGGGTTGCTGACACTTCGCCATCGCCAGCAGGCTGGCTCCCACAGGGGATTTCTCAGGCCTGCTTTTCCCGCAGTTCCTCGATACTGATCTCTCGCATCTTGAATTTCTGGATCTTGCCCGTCACCGTCATCGGAAACTCTTCGACGAATTTGAAGTGCCGTGGCGTCTTGAAGTGCGCGATGCGCTCCTCGCACCAGGTTTGCAATTCCAGCTCCGAGGCACTGTGGCCGGGGTGAAATTTGATCCAGGCGACGATCTCCTCACCGTAACGCGAGCAGGGAATGCCGATCACCTGCACATCCGCCACGGCCGGATGGGTGAAGAAAAACTCCTCCAGCTCACGCGGATAAACGTTCTCGCCGCCGCGAATGATCATGTCCTTGTTACGCCCGGCGATGCACACGTAACCCTCGTCGTTCATGCTCGCCAGATCACCGGTGTGCATCCAGCCTGCCTGATCGAGCGCCTCGGCGGTGGCCTGCGGGTTATTCCAGTAACCGAGCATCACGCTGTAACCGCGAGTACACAGTTCACCGATGGTGCCGCGCGGCACCAGGTTGCCGGCCTCGTCGATGATTTTGCTTTCCAGTTGCGGCTGGGTGCGGCCGACGGTGGTCACGCGCAATTCCAGTTCGTCGTTCGGGCCGGTCTGCAGTGATACCGGACTGGTTTCGGTCATGCCGTAGGCGATCTGCACTTCGCTCATGTGCATGTCCTTGATGACCCGGCGCATGACTTCAATCGGGCAAGTTGCACCGGCCATGATTCCGGTGCGCAGGGTCGACAGATCGAACTCGGCGCGCTGCGGCTGATCGAGCATGGCGATAAACATGGTTGGCACACCGTAGAGGCCGGTGGCCTTCTCTTCGGCGACGGTTTGCAGGGTCAGCAGCGGATCGAATGCGTCGTTGGGGTAAATCATGGTGCTGCCGTGGGTGATGCAGCCGAGATTGCCCATGACCATGCCGAAGCAGTGATACAGCGGCACCGGAATCACCAGACGATCCAGCGGCGTCAGGCCGATACTTTCGCCGACCATGTAACCGTTATTGAGGATGTTGTAGTGACTGAGGGTCGCGCCCTTGGGGAAACCGGTGGTGCCGGAGGTGTACTGAATATTCACCGGTTGATCGAAGTGCAGGCTGTCGCTGCGCTCATTCAATTGTGCTGGCGAGATACTGGGCGCCAGATCCGCCAGTTGCGCCCACGGAAGGAGGCCTGATGGCGGCTGTGCGTCGAGGCTGATCACTCCGCGCAACTCCGGCAGGCGCTCGCTGCGCAACTCACCGATGGATTGCTCCTCCAGTTCTGGCGCCAGGCCCTGCAACATGCCGTGGTAGTTCGAGGACTTGAACGCTCCGGCGCAGACCAGCCACTGACAACCGGATTGTTTGAGCACGTATTCCAGTTCGGAACTGCGGTAGGCCGGGTTGATGTTGACCAGGATCACGCCGATTTTCGCGGTGGCAAATTGAGTGATGCACCACTGCGCGCAGTTAGGCGCCCAGATGCCGAGCCGATCACCGGCCTGCAAACCCAGCGCCAGCAAGGCTCTGGCATGCAGATCCACCGCGTCGGCCAGTTGTCGCCAGGTGTAACGCAACTGCTGATGGCGCACCACCAGCGCTTCGCCGTCGGGATACTGCTCGACGGTCTGATCGAACTTCTGCCCGATGGTCATCGCCAGCAAGGCTTTGTCCTGTGAACCACGGGTGTAGCTACGTTGCGGGCTTGCACTGGGTTGATCCATGACGACCCCTATTGTCTTTATTTATGGGTTGCCGACGTTCCTGTAGCAGTGAGCCTGCTCGCGATTTCGATGTGCCAGCCTATATTTCATCGACTGAAACTACGCCATCGCGAGCAGGCTCACGCCTACAGAAAACGGTCCGCTTTCTATCTTGAACTGGCCATACTCTCGCCCAAGTTGACGTTAACGTAAAGGGTGATTGACAGCCATTCGTCACAGGCTTACGTTAACGTAAAGGTGAGAGCTGAATGACCGCCCTCCCCACCCTACAAAAAAGCCAAAAGGTGACCCATGAGCTACCCATCCCTGAACTTTGCCCTCGGTGAAACCATCGACATGCTGCGCGATCAGGTCCAGTCCTTCGTCGCCGATCAAATCGCACCACGTGCGGCGCAAATCGACAGCGACAACCTGTTCCCCGCCGATATGTGGCGCAAGTTCGGTGACATGGGCCTGCTCGGCATTACCGTGCCGGAAGAGTACGGCGGCGCGGGTCTGGGTTACCTGGCGCACGTGGTGTCGATGGAAGAAATCAGCCGTGGCTCGGCCTCGGTGGCGCTGTCCTACGGCGCGCATTCCAACCTCTGCGTGAATCAGATCAACCGCAACGGCAACCACGAACAAAAAACCAAATACCTGCCGAAGCTGATCAGCGGCGAGCATGTCGGCGCACTGGCCATGAGCGAACCGAATGCCGGCTCCGACGTAGTGTCGATGAAACTGCGCGCCGACAAACGCGGCGATCACTTCGTCCTCAACGGCAGCAAGACCTGGATCACCAACGGCCCCGACGCCAACACTTATGTGATCTACGCCAAGACTGATCTGGAAAAAGGCGCGCACGGCATCACCGCATTCATCGTCGAGCGCGACTGGAAAGGCTTCAGCCGCAGCAGCAAATTCGACAAGCTCGGCATGCGCGGCTCCAACACTTGCGAGCTGTTTTTCGATGACGTCGAGGTGCCGGAAGAAAACATCCTCGGCGTACTCAACGGCGGCGTGAAAGTGCTGATGAGCGGCCTCGATTACGAGCGCGTCGTGTTGTCCGGCGGCCCGACCGGGATCATGCAGTCGTGCATGGACCTGATCGTGCCGTACATCCACGACCGCAAGCAGTTCGGCCAGAGCATCGGCGAATTCCAGCTGATTCAGGGCAAAGTCGCCGACATGTATACCCACCTTAATGCCAGCCGCGCCTATCTGTATGCGGTCGCCCAAGCCTGCGAGCGTGGCGAAACCACCCGTAAAGACGCTGCCGGGGTCATCCTCTACACCGCCGAACGCGCCACACAAATGGCCCTCGACGCGATCCAGATTCTTGGCGGCAACGGCTACATCAACGAATTCCCGGCGGGCCGTCTGTTGCGCGACGCCAAGCTGTACGAAATCGGCGCCGGCACCAGTGAGATTCGTCGCATGCTGATCGGTCGCGAACTGTTCAACGAAACCCGCTAAACGGAGCTGCCCATGGCTATCTTGCATACCCAGCTCAACCCTCGTTCGGCGGAGTTCGCGGCCAACAGCGCGGCAATGCTCAAACAGGTCGACGCCCTGCACACCCTGCTAGCCCAAGTGGCGCAAGGTGGCGGCGCGAAAGCCCAGGAACGCCACACCTCGCGAGGCAAACTGCTGCCGCGTGAGCGCATCAATCGTTTGCTCGATCCGGGTTCACCGTTTCTGGAAATCAGCCAGTTGGCCGCGCACGCCGTTTATGGCGAAGAGGTGCCGGCCGCCGGAGTGATTGCCGGGATCGGTCGGGTTGAAGGCGTCGAGTGCATGATCGTCGCCAACGATGCGACGGTGAAAGGTGGCTCGTATTACCCGCTGACCGTGAAGAAACACCTGCGCGCGCAAACCATCGCCCAGCAAAATCGCCTGCCGTGCATCTATCTGGTGGACTCGGGCGGCGCCAACCTGCCGCGTCAGGATGAAGTGTTCCCGGACCGTGAGCACTTCGGACGGATCTTCTTCAACCAGGCCAACATGAGCGCCATGGGCATCCCGCAGATCGCCGTGGTGATGGGCTCATGCACCGCCGGCGGCGCGTATGTGCCGGCGATGGCTGACGAAGCGATCATGGTGCGCAATCAGGCGACGATCTTCCTCGCCGGACCACCGCTGGTGAAGGCAGCGACCGGTGAAGTGGTCAGCGCCGAAGACCTTGGCGGGGCCGATGTGCACTGCAAGATTTCCGGGGTCGCCGACCACTACGCAGAGAGTGACGAACACGCGCTCGCCCTCGCTCGCCGCAGCGTTGCCAACCTCAACTGGCGCAAACTTGGCGAAGTGCAACAACGTGCGCCGATTGCTCCGCTGTACAGCAGCGACGAGTTGTACGGCGTGGTGTCGGCGGATGCCAAGCAGCCATTCGATGTGCGCGAGGTGATTGCGCGGCTGGTCGACGGTTCGGTGTTTGATGAGTTCAAAGCGCTGTTCGGCACTACGCTGGTGTGTGGCTTTGCGCACTTGCATGGCTACCCGATTGCGATTCTGGCGAACAACGGCATCCTGTTCGCCGAAGCCGCGCAGAAAGGTGCGCACTTCATCGAACTGGCCTGCCAGCGCGGCATTCCGTTGTTGTTTTTGCAGAACATCACCGGGTTCATGGTCGGTCAGAAATACGAGGCAGGCGGCATCGCCAAGCACGGCGCGAAGCTGGTGACTGCCGTCGCCTGCGCCAAGGTGCCAAAATTCACCGTGATCATCGGCGGCAGCTTCGGCGCCGGCAACTACGGCATGTGCGGTCGTGCTTACGATCCGCGTTTTCTGTGGATGTGGCCGAACGCGCGGATTGGCGTGATGGGCGCTGAACAAGCGGCTGGCGTACTGGTGCAGGTCAAGCGCGAACAGGCGGAGCGTAGCGGTCAGCCTTTCAGCGATGCCCAAGAAGCCGAGATCAAGCAACCGATCCTCGACCAGTACGAAGAGCAGGGTCATCCCTATTATTCCAGCGCGCGACTGTGGGACGACGGCGTCATCGATCCGGCGCAAACCCGCGATGTGCTGGCCCTGGCCTTGTCCGCGTCGTTGAACGCGCCAATCGAACCGAGCCGCTTCGGCGTGTTCCGGATGTGATCGGGAGAATCTCATGAGCGATTTCAATACCCTTCAACTGCACAACGATCCCCGGGGTTTCGCCACCCTGTGGCTGAACCGCGAAGAAAAGAACAACGCGTTCAACGCCGAGATGATCCGCGAGTTGATCCTCGCGCTGGACAAGGTCGCCAGCGATGCGAGCCTGCGCTTTCTGCTGTTACGTGGGCGCGGCAAGCACTTCAGCGCCGGCGCCGATCTGGCGTGGATGCAGCAATCAGCCGAACTCGATTACCACACCAACCTCGACGACGCCCGTGAACTGGCGGAGTTGATGTACAACCTCGCCAAACTGAAAATCCCCACCCTGGCCGTGGTGCAAGGCGCGGCATTCGGCGGTGCGTTGGGACTGATCAGTTGCTGCGACATGGCCATCGGCGCCGATGACGCGCAGTTCTGCCTGTCGGAAGTGCGCATCGGCCTGGCGCCAGCGGTGATCAGCCCGTTCGTGGTGCAAGCCATCGGCGAACGAGCGGCCCGACGTTACGCGCTGACCGCCGAACGTTTTGGCGGCCAGCGCGCGCGGGAAATCGGCCTGTTGTCCGACAGCTACCCAGCCTCTGAGCTGGAACAGAAAACCGAGCAATGGATCGACAATCTGCTGCTCAACAGCCCCGCCGCCATGCGCGTCAGCAAAGACTTGCTGCGCGAAGTCGGCAACGGTGCGCTGACCCCTGCCCTGCGCCGCTATACCGAAAACGCCATCGCGCGCATCCGCGTCAGCCCTGAAGGCCAGGAAGGCTTACGTGCCTTTCTGCAAAAACGTCCGCCGAACTGGCAAGCCGCAACTACCACCAAGGAGTCGCGTTGATGAGCGCACCTGTTCTCACCACCCTGCTGGTGGCCAACCGTGGCGAAATTGCTTGCCGGGTCATGCGCACCGCCAAGGCTCTGGGCTTGACCACCGTCGCGGTGCACAGCGCCACCGACCGCGATGCGCGGCACAGCCGTGAGGCGGATATCCGCGTTGATCTGGGCGGCAGCAAAGCGGCTGACAGCTATCTGCAAATCGACAAATTGATCGCAGCGGCCAAGGCCAGCGGCGCTCAGGCGATTCATCCGGGTTATGGCTTTCTCTCGGAGAACGCCGGATTCGCACGCGCCATTGAAGCGGCGGGACTGATTTTCCTCGGCCCACCGGCTTCGGCCATCGACGCGATGGGCAGCAAATCCGCCGCCAAGGCGTTGATGGAAACTGCTGGTGTGCCGCTGGTGCCGGGGTATCACGGTGAAGCGCAGGACGTCGAAACCTTCCGCGCCGCCTGCGAGCGGATCGGCTATCCGGTGCTGCTCAAAGCCACTGCCGGTGGCGGCGGTAAAGGCATGAAAGTGGTCGAGGACGTCAGCCAGTTGGCCGAAGCACTGGCTTCGGCCCAGCGTGAAGCGCAGTCGTCGTTCGGCGACTCGCGGATGCTGGTCGAGAAATATCTGCTCAAGCCACGCCATGTGGAAATCCAGGTGTTCGCCGATCAACACGGCAATTGCCTGTATCTGAACGAACGCGATTGTTCGATTCAGCGTCGCCATCAGAAAGTTGTCGAAGAAGCACCGGCACCGGGGCTGAGCCCGGAGCTGCGTCGGGCAATGGGCGAAGCGGCGGTGCGTTCAGCGCAGGCCATCGGTTATGTCGGCGCCGGCACCGTGGAGTTCCTGCTGGACGCTCGCGGCGAATTCTTCTTCATGGAAATGAACACCCGCCTGCAAGTCGAGCACCCCGTGACCGAGGCGATCACCGGCCTTGATCTGGTGGCCTGGCAAATCCGTGTTGCTCGTGGCGAGGCGCTACCGATCACTCAGGAGCAAGTGCCGCTGAATGGGCACGCGATTGAAGTGCGGCTGTACGCGGAAGATCCGGCCAATGATTTTCTACCGGCCACCGGGCGTCTGGAGTTGTATCGAGAATCGGCCGAAGGGCCTGGGCGCCGGGTCGATAGCGGGGTTGAGGAAGGCGACGAGATTTCGCCGTTCTACGACCCGATGCTCGGCAAGCTGATTGCCTGGGGCGAAGATCGTGAGCAGGCGCGCCTGCGTTTACTGAGCATGCTCGATGAGTTTGCGATTGGCGGGCTGAAGACCAACATCAACTTTCTGCGGCGGATCATCGGTCATCCGGCATTCGCGGCGGCAGAGCTGGATACCGGGTTTATTCCGCGTTATCACGAGCAACTGTTGCCGGCTGCGGGTGAGCTGAGCGATGAGTTCTGGAACACCGCGGCGCAGGCGTTTGCGCAAAGTCTGCCGGGGACGGTGCGTGCGGATGATCCGGCGTCGCCATGGGCGATCAACAGTGGTTTGCGTGCCGGGTTGCCGAGGGAAATCACTCTGCACTTGAGCTGCGAGGGACAGGATCGGGCACTGACACTGGGTGCTGGTGGCGATGCGAAACTGCTGGGTGAGCAATTGCTGACCGAGCACGACGGCCTGCGTCGTCAGCAACGGGCAATTCGTGTCGGTGATTCGCTGTATCTGCAATGGGATGGCGAGTTGCGACGCGTCCAGACCTACGATCCGATCAGCGCCGTCGAGGCCAGTAACAGCCATCAGGGCGGCCTGACTGCACCAATGAACGGCAGCATCGTGCGAGTGTTGGTGGAAGCCGGCCAAGCGGTGGAGGCCGGCGCGCAACTGGTAGTGCTCGAAGCCATGAAGATGGAGCACAGCATCCGTGCGCCGCATGCCGGAGTGATCAAAGCGCTGTATTGCCAGGAAGGCGAAATGGTTGGCGAAGGCAGCGCATTGGTCGAGTTGGAAGAAGTTTAAAAAACAGGATCGATCCTACATCTGGCGAGGATCGATCCGACTAAAACCTGGCCGTTGCCTGAACCACTACACCGATAATTCGACACTCATCGGTAAACAGGGCTTTCGGCCAGGTCGGATTGAGCGGCATCAGGTAACGCTGGCCGCCCTCTTCGTCCAGTTTGCGAAAGATTGCCTCTTCGCTGTCCGGCCATTGCGCGATCACCAACTTGCCGGGGACTGCTTCCATTGCCGGGTCCACCAGGATCAGCATGCCTTCCGGGATGCTTTGGCCGCTGGGCGCCGTCATTGAGTTACCCGTTACCGTCAGCCAGAACGCTGGACCGCCAGCGTGATAATCCGTCAGTTCGAAACGCTGCTTGCCTTGTGTTGGCAGGTAGGACGGCGTGTCGCTTTCATGCAGCTCACACGGCGAACGCCAGTCGCTGACCGGGTAGCGGAAGTAAGGGTTGTACTTCTGTGCCAACGGCATTTCATTGTCAGGGGTTAATTGGGGTTCCCGGATCACCAGCGCCACCTCAAGGAACTCCATACCCAGCGCTTGCAGCACGCTGTTCATTTCCTTGATGCCGGGCTCACGACGTTTGTTCAGCCAATGGCCGATACCGCCCTGGGACATGCCGACGCGCTCTCCGAGCTCTACTTGAGTGATTTTGAGCTCACTCATTTTGGCCTTGACCAACTCAATCCATTTATCCATGTGCGGCACCTTACGTGGACGGCCACGGCCAACAAAACACAAATTGTAGTATTTAAATTCTGGTCACAACTACGTTAGGTATTAGGCTGGGGACATGGATTTCAATCAAACACGGAGTGTCCCCCTCACCATGAACATCCCCAGCAATGACTTGCTCGATCAGCAAATCGATACCACCTTCACCTCACCACAAGGCTGTGCTGCCGCACAACGGGCACTGGATTACTACTTGAAACCAGCTGTTTCAGAACCCGACATCGAGCCGCACTTTTTCGACGTCAATCGCAATATCAAAAGTGAAGAGGCGCTGGTGCATGCGTCAGATCTGTTGCGCTGTGCGGCGGCCACGGCATTCAAAGCCGCAGAGAACCTGCAAGGCGCGAGTCGCGATCTGGCGTTTTCGGTAGTGCATATGGTGGATATGGCGAAAGCGATGGTGGACCGTTCGCTGGATGGCGATAGAGATTGAGGGACGGCAGTCCCGACGGACGGGAAAGAATTTTCCAATCGCGCAGATAAAAACATTTGACTTGCAAATGATAATGATTATTATTGCATGCAGCTGGTCGCGAGATCAGTCGATGGACCAGAGACCTTAGGTCGGTCTTCTGGACTATCTCCTCATCAGGCTAATCACGGTTTTTGACCCGGCTTTTTGCCGGGTCTTTTTTTGCCCGTTTTTCGGGCTTATGTCTTCAGGCTAATGAAGTCTTCAGGTACTGCAAATTCGATGGCGCGGATAATATCAAAAGAATATCGCTTGGCAAGAGATGCCCGACGCCATTGGGGCAAACTAATGACAATTAGCACTTGAGAATCAATTGCACAGCCTCTAAGCTGCATCCGCGTCATGGAGGACGCCCCCCGCCACAGCCCCGCAATATCCCTCGGTTCTACCCTCTCCTTGCGTGTAAAGTAATCGCCATAAAAATCATATTCAGGAACCGATTATGACCGTGGCTAAATCTTCGTTCGACATCAGCGCCAATTTCGACAGCGGCAACATCCAGGTTATCGATATCAGCAATCCGCTCAGCCCGGTTCTGGCCATTCGCCCAGACACCCGCAGCGCGCATTTTCAATGGTTCCATTTCAAGGCCAGCGGCCTGCATGTTGGCCAGGAACACTGGTTTCGCCTGAA
This sequence comes from Pseudomonas sp. McL0111, assembly GCF_052567255.1. Classification (NCBI taxonomy): domain Bacteria; kingdom Pseudomonadati; phylum Pseudomonadota; class Gammaproteobacteria; order Pseudomonadales; family Pseudomonadaceae; genus Pseudomonas; species Pseudomonas sp. McL0111. Next base: position 5,549,682 of record NZ_CP199585.1, read on the forward strand.
CAACGCCAGCCAGTCTTCGTACAACAAGGCCTGGACCGGATATCAAGCGGTCGCATCCTACGATCACGTCAACTGGTTCCGTGTGCCGACTATTTTTGAAGGCGACTGCCTGCGCTTCGGCCTCGAAGCCACGCAGACTCACGCCTGGTTCGCCTATTTCGAACCTTACAGCCGTGGTCGCCACGACTGGCTGATCGAACAGGCACTGACCAAGGCCGGCACTGAATTGCTGGCCACCGGCAAGAGCGTCGAAGGTCGTGATATTCAACTGCTGCGCAAAGGCACGGGTGCCGAGGGCCAACGCAAGATCTGGATCATCGCCCAGCAACACCCGGGCGAGCACATGGCCGAATGGTTCATGGAAGGCGTGATCGAACGCCTGGAAAAGCAAGACGATCCGGTATTGAACAAATTGCTCGCCAGCGCCGATCTGTATCTGGTGCCGAACATGAATCCCGACGGCGCTTTCCACGGCCACTTGCGCACCAACGCCATGGGCCAGGATCTGAACCGCGCGTGGCAAAACGCCAGTCAGGAAGTCAGCCCGGAAGTCCTTTTCGTACAGCAACAGATGGAAAAGTACGGCGTCGATCTGTTCCTCGACGTACACGGTGATGAAGAAATCCCTCACGTCTTCACCGCTGGCTGCGAAGGCAATCCGGGTTACACACCACGCCTGGAGAAACTCGAAGAGCATTTCCGCAGCCACCTGAAACGCACGACCAAAGACTTCCAGACCAAGTACGGTTACACCCGCGATGAGCCGGGTCAGGCCAACATGACACTGGCCTGCAACAGCGTCGGCCAGAAATACGATTGCCTGTCGCTGACACTGGAAATGCCGTTCAAGGATCACGACGATGCACCGAACCCGGAAACCGGTTGGTCAGGCAAACGCTCGAAACAACTGGGCAAGGACGTGTTGACCACCATCGCCGACATGGTCGATACCTTGCGCTGATCCCTCCCCGTACCACCAAAAGATCGCAGCTTGTCTGCGATCTTTTGCTTTGCACCATCACCTCTTTTCGCCCAATCAGGTTGCAATATAAAACCAGCTAGCCTAACGTGACTCTGGTTTTATTTTGAAACCTGAAAAGGACATCGGACATGCAATCCCATTCACTCAGCAATGCCGTAGTGCTGCTGTTCTCCGTCGCCTGTGGACTGGCGGTTGGCAACGTCTACTACGCCCAGCCCTTGCTCGACGCTATGGCGGAAGCATTCGCCATGTCGCCGGCAACCATCGGCATCGTCATTACCCTGACTCAGGTTGGCTACGGCATCGGCCTGGTGTTGCTGGTGCCGCTCGGCGATCTGCTCAATCGGCGGCGACTGATCGTTACGCAAACCCTGTTGTCGGCAGCGGCCTTGTTAATCATCGCTTTCGCGCCAAACAGCGCCTGGCTTTTGCTCGGCATGACTCTGACCGGTCTGTTGGCGGTGGTCACTCAAGTATTGGTGGCTTACGCCGCAACGCTGGCAATACCGGCGCAACGTGGCCGAGTGGTCGGTGTGGTGACCAGCGGCATCGTCGTCGGTATTTTGCTTGCGCGTACGGTTGCCGGCGGCATGGCTGATCTGGCCGGTTGGCGGGCGATTTATCTGCTGTCGGCCGGGCTGACACTGCTGATGGCGCTGCTGTTGTTGCGTGTACTGCCCAAGGATGAAGCCCCACAACCCGCGACCACCTACACCGCGTTGATCACATCAGTATTCAGCCTGTTTCGAGAAGAACCGGTGCTGCGCCAACGAGCAATTCTCGCCCTGCTGACCTTCGCCAGCGCGATGGTTTTGTGGACGCCGATGGTGCTGCCGCTGGCCGCGCCGCCACTGTCGCTGTCACACAGCGAGATCGGCTTGTTCGGCCTGGCAGGCGCAGCGGGTGCATTGGCCGCGGCGCGAGCGGGGCACTTGGCAGATCGCGGCCTTGGCCAATGGGTCAGCGGAATGTCGTTGTTACTGATGCTCGGCTCATGGCTGCCAATCGCCCTCACCCAGTCCTCTTTGTGGGCACTGCTGCTGGGGGTGATCACTCTGGATCTGGGCTTGCAGGCCGTACACGTCACCAGCCAGAGCATGATCTATAGCGTTCGCCCGCAAGCGCAAAGCCGCTTGACCGCCGGCTACATGCTCTTCTATTCGATCGGCAGCGCTTTGGGCTCAATCGGCTCGACCGCGATCTACGCATGGGCCGGCTGGACGGGCGTGTGCCTGCTGGGCGCGGCGATCAACACTGTGGCGCTGGGTTATTGGTGGCTGACGTTGAAAAGTGGCGCACCCTCACGATGCGCCACTGAGGCCGGTTAACCGCGATCCCGCCCGCGCAACATGCTGTCGAGCACCTCGTCGCGGCGCACCCAGCCATGGAACAGCGCCGCTGCCAGGTGCAACAGCACCGTCAGGAACAGCAGGTACGCCAGATACCCATGCGCCTTGCGCAATATCGCAAACACCTGCGCATCAGCCGGCAGAATCGACGGCAACTGCAACGAATTGCCGAGCATCACCGGATCGCCCGCCGCACTGATCATTGCCCAACCGAGCAGCGGCAACACCAGCATCAACGCATACAGCAACACATGCGAAGCCTTGGCGGCCATCACCTGCCAACCGGGCAGATCCGACGGCAGCGGTGGCTGGCGAGTAGAAAAACGCACCAGCAATCGCACGATGACCAGCGCCAGTATCGCGATGCCCAACGGTTTATGCAGATGGATCAGCCATTCATGCCGTTCCGAAATCGAGGTAACCATGCCAGCACCAATAAACAGCATGGCGATGATCATCAGCGCCATCAGCCAGTGCAGCAGCCGCGCCGCCAGAGCAAAATGAGTCGGTTGCGTGCTCATGGACGAGCCTCCTGTTTGGCGGCGGGCAATTGGCTGACTTCGCTGGTGCGACGCAGGTAGGAATCGGCGTAACCGGCTGAACGAGCTGCGAGCAATGGGTCGTCGGAACCTTCGATCCCTGCAGGCAGCACCAGCGGGTCATAGTTGATATCGCGGCACTCACCGCTGAGTTGCGGCTGGGTTTTCTCCAGCACCAGCGTGCCGGCGTTCAACACTTTGCGCCCGTCAGGCCATTTTTTGCTGGCGTCATTCACCGGGTCAGCGAGATCGGCCAAGGTGATATTCAACTGCCAGCGCAGCGGCCCTTCGGCCAGACGTTGCACCAGATCCTTCTCCAGATAATCAGCGCCCTCCCCAGCCTTGGCGCCTGCCGCGTCCTGCACCAACGGCGTCATGCTCCAGCGCACCGCCTGCTTCTGACCGCTGGCGTTGACCAGATAAAACGCGTTGACGCTGTTATAGGTCTCGGTCACGTAACTGGCCGATGGCTTGGCGGTCTTCACCCACGTCAGAAACGGCACGGTTTCCGGGTGCGAGGCAAAGAATGCGGGGACTTTGGTTGGATCGGGTTTGCCGGTAGCGGGATCTGGCGACTGCGCCTGTTGCAACTGGTAGAAGGCCTCGGGCGTTCCCACCGGGAACACCGGCATGCTGTTCATCCCGGTGCGCCACTGCTGACCATTGGCCTGGGTGAAACGCAGAGCCATGCTGCGGATCGGCACACTGTTGTCCGGCGCATAAGGATTGCCCGCTGGCAACGCGAAACGTCCGACCACCGGAGTGCGTGACTCATTGAAGACTTGCGCGACAGAAAATGCCCGAACCTCCCCACTGCTCTCGAAATGCCCGATCACGCACACACCTTTGGCGTGATTGCGACGAAATCCAGGATGCACACCGTTGTTTTTTTCCAGCACATCGACCAGCGCCTTGGGCGTCAGACGTTGTGGGTCAAAGGTGCCATGCACGTAGGCAAACGCCGCGGCCACTGCGCCGACGACCACGGCAATGCCGGCCAGACGCAATACCATGCTCGCGGCGCTCAATGGCGGGCGTTGCGGCCCCCCGGGCGGTGAGGTGCGATCAACCATGAACGACTCCAGGGCCAGCGGCCACAAGTAGGAAGAATCAGCAAGACGCACCCCGTGGGGATTTATTCCATGGCCCGGTATTTATTTTTGCGAACGTGGAATAACCTCGAACGGCATGCGTCTCCCTAGTCCACAGCGTAGTGACTAGCAGAATTTCATGAGCGAATTCGACGAACAACTGAGAGAAATCATTCCCAGATTGCGCCGCTTTGCCGTGTCGTTGACGCGCAACAGCAGCAGCGCCGACGATCTGGTGCAGGCCAGCCTTGAGCGGGCCTTGTCGAGTTGGGGTGATAAACGCGCCGACGGAGATCTGCGTGCCTGGCTGTTTTCGATCCTCTATCGCCAGTTTCTCGATGCACACCGACGCTCGCGGCGTTATGCGCGGATGCTCGAATTCTTCACCGGTCGCGACGATTCCGAACCTTCGGCCGAGCGCACGGTGATCGCTCAATCGACCCTGCAAGCCTTTGATCGTCTACCTACCGAGCAGCGTGCCCTGCTGCTGATGGTCTCGGTGGAAGGCTTGACCTATAAGGAGGTCGCCGAGATTCTTGGCGTCCCCACCGGCACCGTGATGTCGCGCCTGTCCCGCGCCCGCCAGGCCTTGCGCCAAATGAGCGACGGGGAAATCAGCAGCCCTTCTTTGCGGATACTCAAATGATCAGCATGCCCCCTAGCGAGCACGACCTGCACGCTTACGTTGACCACCAACTCAGTGAAGCCGACCGACGCGTGCTAGACGCCTGGCTGGCCAATCACCCGGAACAGGCCGAACAGGTCAGAACCTGGCAACAGGATGCCCAGCAACTGCGTGCAGCCCTCGGCGGTGCGCTGCAGCAAACCGCCAATCCGGATCTTGATCCGGCCATTATTCGCCAGCGCCTTAAACGTCAGTCACGGCGTCACCTGGCCAGTGCTGCGGTGTTGTTGATCGCCGTTGGCATTGGGGGATTCAGCGGCTGGCAGGCTCGCGAGCTAACCATGATTCACCCGGCGCTGCCGATGACTGACGCTTTGCAGGCCTATCGCTTGATTGCTCAGCAAGGAATGTTGCCGGCGGATTACAAAGTCGAGGGCAAGGGTGACATTCAGCAATGGCTCGACCGGTTTTTCACCCAGGCCAATCGCTTGCCGGACCTGACGGCTGCCGGGTTTCAACCGGTCAGCGGGCGTCTGCTGAGTACCGATGAAGGGCCTGCGGCGATGGTCATGTATGAGGATGGTGGTGGGCACAAGGTCAGTTTTTACGTACGTCCGCCGGGGCCAAAAAACACCTTTTTACCGCGTGGCAGTCGCAGTGATGGCGGGTTACAGGCTGAGTATTGGTCGGGCAGCGGTTACAACTATGCGATGGTCAGCCCGGTTGATACGCCGGTGTCGAACCAACTCAAGCAATCGCTGCCGTTCTGACAACACCGAAGATCCCTGTGGGAGCGGGCTTGCCCGCGATAGCAGTGTGTCAGCCACTGGAAACAATGGATGTGCCGACGTCTTCGCGGGCAAGCCCGCTCCCACAGGTATTGTGGTGCTCAAGAAAATTACTGACCGTCAGAAACCTACGTCGAGCACCACATTATCCAGATACGTCCCGGCCGGTGGCGTGGTCTGATCGGTGTAGATCTTCGCGTTGTAATTGAAGATCTGGCTGCCGGTACCCAAACCATTGCCCGGATTGACCTCGGCATCGGTGCTGGATCGTCGCGCGCTGCCGACACTCCCCCAACGAGTAGTGCCGGCGCTTTTGAAAATGTCATAAGCCAGATAGTTACCGCTGGAAATCATCCGCCGCCGGCCACCGACGCTGATCGGGTTTTGCCCGTCGCTCAGGCCCACGGTATAGGCGCTGCCCTTGGTACAGGCCAGGTTGATGGTCAGCCCGGTGACCGGAGTGAAAGCGCTGATCACCGGCGCACTGCCGAACGCGATGTTCGGCGCAGTGATTGTGCAATCGTTGCTCACCGTCATGTTGACCGTCAACGTCGTGGTGCCGCTGTTGATGTCACGTCCGAGACAGACACTGCCAATGCCGATCCCGGAGCAATAATTCCAGTTCCAGAAAATGCTCAGGGTTTCGCTGTAAACCCCGGCGGCGACATTGCTGCCAATGGTTGTGCCCAGATACAGCGGCACGGTTTTCGGCGTCGTGCCACCGAGTAATCCCAAGGCATCGATGATGCCGTTGCGGGCGAAGTCATAAGCGGTGCCGCGAGTCAGCGGATAGCTGGTGCTGTTGTTGGCGTAGATCGTGTAGCTGATCACATCACCCGCCGGCCCGAGCAAGCCACTCTGAGTCGACGTGACCGTCGCCCAGAAATGGTCGTTGCTGGTCAGTAATGACAGCAGCGAACCGGTACAACTCAATCCGCCATTTAACGTCGAGCTGGGTTGCGTTGTAGTGCGCACGGCAATCGAACTGATCGAGCCAAATCCCGCTGGCGCGGTAGTGACCACCGAGCACAAGGCCTGCGCCGCCCCCGGCAGCATCAGCACCAGCCACAGACAAATCCGCGCACCGGTCATTGACACACCAACGGGCCAATCAGCGGGATCTGCGTCTGGTTCATGTCCACGCTGAATTTCACCTGACAGGTCTTGCCGTCCGCCAGACTCACCTGCAATGCGTTGTCTGCCTGAAGGTTCTCCAGATAGACCAGACCGTCCCAACCCACCACCGTGCGCGTGCCGCTCTGCTCATGCAGCACACCAGCGCCGAGTGGCAGTTCGCGTTGTTGCGCATCCACCAGCACGATGCTCGCGGCAACCACCCGGGTCAGCGGAAATTCCAGCAGATAACCGCTGCCACGCCGCACGGCGATGCGTTGTTCAACGTTAGGGCTGCGCACGTTGGCCGGCAGGTTCAGCGGATCGATCTCGTATTTCCCGCGGTAATAGGCACTGCTCCATGGCACCAGCAAGTGGCCATTGCTGTCGGTCTGACCGACCTGCTGGTTTTCGTAACGCACGGGGATATTGGCAAAGCCGTCAGTGCTGACCACCACAAACGCGTCGTCGATGCGATTGGCGGCGAACACCTGCCGATCCATCCACACCAGCGATCCGCTGGCGTCAGCCCAACGGGTTTCGGCATCGGAAGTGCCATAGACACCCGCCTGCAACTGCACCGCTTGCAGGCGCCAGGTCACGTCAGCCTGACGGTAATCGGCGCCGTCACCCTTGGCATAGCCGAGGTTGAAACCGACCCCGCCCTCGGTCGGCACCGCACGACTGTAGTTGACCCGTTGCTGACTTTGCCCGGTTTTGCTGCGCTCGCTGCTGACCGCCAGACTGCCGCGCAAATCGAACGGAATCACCAGTTGCGCCTGCATCGCCCAATTACTGTCACCGATCTCACGGTTGGCCGACAGATAGAAACTGCTGTTGCGCCACAGCGGTTTACTCCAGCTCAGGTTGAGCAATCGGGTACGTGAATCATCCGCTGCGCGCACGTCGAAATAGCCGGCACCGAGGCTGCCCCAACGGTCGAGATTGACGCTCAGGGTGACCTGCTCGCTGCGGCGGCTGAGGCTGATGTAAGGGCTGTCGACCACGGTCAGGTCGGCGTATTGATCGCGACGTTGCAGACGCTGATAAGAAAAGGAGTAGCGCTGGCTGCTGTACTGATAGCCGAGGCTCAGTTGCTCGCCGCCGTCGCCATCGAAACGACTCTGGCTAATGGCACTGTTGAGCACACCGAAGTTGCCCAGGCGCCAGTTGCCACCGATGCCGCCGAGGGTCAGCGAATCAGAGGCTTCGGCATGGCTTTCCAGGGTGAAGCTGTCACTCACGCCGTAGCGCAGACTGCCCGAAGTCACGCCGGGACCGTAGCTGAAATCCTTCAAACCATAGTCGCGGCGCAAGCTACCACCAGCCACCGAAAAATCGCTCAAACCTTTTTGCAGCAGAGTGCTGGTGACGTAGAACGGCACGGTGGTGGAGACTTGCCGACCGAGCGCGTCAGTGGTGACGACCACCGCTTCCCCGGCGCCATTGATGAACGGAATATTGGTCAGGGTGTAGGGGCCCGGTTGCAGATCAGCGCTGCTGGATTTGTAGCCATTGATGAACAGATCCACCGAAGACGGCACCGCCGCTTCCCCGGCAAACTGCGGCAGCGGATAGGTCACCAGATCCGGACGCACCGCGAAGTCCCGGGAGAACTGCACACCGCCCAGCCGCACCGAGCTGCTCCAGGGCAACGCGCCACTGATGACGTCACCGGCCTCGTAAGTGAGCATTCGCTCGTCATCGGAGAAGCGCCAGGTGGTGTCGTAACGCAGATAACCGTTGTTCAGCGTATTGACCGAATCCCCCGACAACGTGCGCCGGTACTGCCCGGTGTTGGACAAGGTGCCCCAACTGTCGAACAGCCGCACTTCATTCCAGGCCGCCAGATACGTTCCGCCATCGTCGGTGTCATTCAGATAAAGGTCATAGTTGAACAGTGCGCCGAAACTGCTCAGCGCCGGCGTGCGCGGATACGCCTGGCGGTTGCCGATAAACTGCTCGGGCAGCCACTCTGGCGGTACATCCAGCAGCAGTCGCTGACCGACGCTGTCGTAATCGCTGTGCATCCCCGACAGGCTGTCGAGATCGACCTCGGCTCCGACGCCGTCAGGCAGTTTCATCCCGGTTTCGCGCAACACGGTCGCTGGCAGAAACAAGCGCCCGCCGCGCTGACCCACCGCTACCACCCGCCCGGTATTCATCTGGTTGACCACCAGTTCCAGAAACAACTGAGCATCACTGACGGCCTCCATGCCGCTGGGCGGCGGCGGCAGTTCGCCGGCCCCGGATGATTGAACGAATACCAGGCAACACGCGCCGGTCATGAGCCACAACGGACGCTGAATACGACGAGCCCATCCTCGGCTCATACACGGTTTACGTCCGTCACTGGACTGAATCCTCCTGATTCAACTGTTGTCCTGGCACTATTTCACGGTGATGAAAGCTTTTGTGGTGAGGGGATTTATCCCCGTTCGGCTGCGTAGCGGTCGTGAAGCCATTCAACTTGTTCTGTCTGATGAACAGGTGTGCTGGACTGGGGCTGCTTCGCAGCCCGACGGGGATAAATCCCCTCGCCACAGGAGTCCATCGTCAACAGAAATGCCTCCGCCAACAAAAATCGTCTCACCGAGCTGGCGTAATGCTCTGCACTTGCGGCGCGCCGTTGACCCGCACCTGCAACGCCGACTCCTGCGCCAACGCACTCGGTGCCGGCCAGCGCATCACAGCGCCCGGCAACACATAACCCAGCAGCCCTTCGGCCAGCGGTTTGCTCTGCCCGCCCTGTTTGATCGCTACATCAGTCAACCGCGCATGCACCGCCCCCTGATTGCGCACTTCGACAAACGGCCGACCGTCCACCGCCACGGTGCGCCAGCTCAATTGCGGCAAGCCAATACCTTTCGGGTCACGCGGGCGAGTGCTGTCTTCCTTGCTCCACAGCCCTGCGCCGTAGGCAAACAGCGGCACGGAATAACGCATCTGGAAACGGATTGCTGCCGCTGTCTTGCCACCGTCGGCAGCGGGCGGTTGAGCGGAAGGAATTTCATCGATGATGATGCGGTAAGCCAGTTCCTGACCTGGCGGCACGTCTTTGGTTCGGGTCAGGCGTACCAGTTGTTTCTGCCCCGGCTCGATCTTCGCCACTGGTGGGCTGCCAATCACATCGCGCTGGTTCTGGTACTGCTCTTCAAACCCGCTCTGGCTCCAGCCGAACACGCGAATTTGCAGGTTTGCCGTCTCGTTGCCACGGTTCTCCAGCCACAACGCGCTGGCCTGTTGATCGGCTTCCAGCACCGGATCGATCGGCCAGATCAGCACCGAACTGGCGGCATGCGCATTGACCGCCCCCAACATGACCCCAACCGACATCGCGCACTGCACGAACAAGCGTCGTAACGTTACTGCCCCCATCAACCTGCTCCTTGTCGGCAATTCAAACTACGCCTTACCACGACAGTTGCACCTGCAACACGTCGCTGTACGTCCCCCCAGGCTGATTGCCCGGTAACTGCACCTGACCGTAAATCGGCAGGCTGATGTTGTTCGCATCGCTATAAGCCACCGCCACGCTCTGGCCGATACCCAGGCTCTGGCTGTAAGCCGCATCGCGGAACAGCGCATAGGCCACCCGCGAACTACCGCTGTTGAGCTGCATGTGCCGCCCACTGCTGTTGTATTGGCCGCCATCGACGCTCATGTTCAGCGTCACTCCCGGCGTGCATTGCAACTGCACACCGCCGGTCAGCGCCACTTGCACGGTGCCGGTGGCCAACGCCGAACGCGAGCCGAAGTTCAGCGCGCCATAGTTCGATACGCCGCCAACCACCAGACATCCTGGCGTCACCGTCGCGCTGACCTGAAAGCTCTGACTGGTCGCGGCCGTTAGCGGCGACGGCACACTGCCTGCGCAGAGCAAAAGCAGCGCGGCACAGCCATGGCGGACCATGACACTAGAACGTCAGTTCGACGGCGACAGTGTCGGTGTAGGTGCCCGCCGGCAATCCGGCCTTGCCCACCGCCTGACCGTAGATGTTCACCGTTTGTGCCACACCCGTACTGGCGGCGAGGTTGATCGTCCCGTCGATAGCAAGCAGCTGCGAATGCCCTGCATCGGTGTAAAAGTCGTACGGCACATAGTTGGCGACCCCGTCGTACAGCGCCCGCGTGCCACCCGGAGATTTCCCATCGTTGGCGCCGGCACGCACCTTGACTGTCGGAGTGGTGCCGCTGGAGCAGAGAATCGACAGCGCCCCGCCGCCACCGCCCAGCACTTGCCCGGTGGCCGTGGTGAACAGACTGTTGGCGGTGCCGAAGTTCAACGCGCCGAAGTTCAAGCCAGTCGAGCCGCCGGAACCGTTGACCTGGCAACTGCTGATCAGGATCAGGCTGGAGGTGATCTGGCCGGTGACAGTGGTGGCGGCGTTGGCACTGGAAACCAGCGCCAGGCCAAGCAGCGACAAACCAATCCTTGATGCAATACGCATGGTGTCCGTCCTCTACGGTTTTACCAGTCGAGCGTCACCGTCAGGGTGTCGGTATAGACCCCTGCCGGAACCGCGCGGGTATTCGCCACCACCGAGCCAAATACCGGAATGGGTATCTGCGCACCGCTGGTGACAGCGAAATTGTGTGTTTGACCAATGCTGTAGCTCTGCCTGCCCGAGGCATCGAGAAACAGTTGATAAGGGATGGTCTGGCGGCCATTGCTCAGGCGCCGGGTGGTGCCGTCACCGTGAGTACCGCCGTTGATGGTGACGGTGAAGCCGGTGACCGAAGGGTTGCAGGCAACGTTGAGTTTGCCGCTGCTGTCGTTGTCGAGGCTGGCCTTGATCGGCGCACTCCAGGTCGGCCCCTGCTGACCGAAATCAAGGGTGCCAAAGTCGCTGACCGGACTGCCGGGGTTGGCACCGTTGGTCACTTCGCACGCGGCGATCAGGATCAATCGCGCGTGGATCTGCCCGCTGACCATCGCCTGCGCATCCTCGGCGAGCAACAGCAGCGAACCTGCGGCGACGACCATCCAGTACTTGCTTGTCATTGCGCCCGCCCCTACTCCTTCAGGATCTATCGAACACCACGCTCGTCATTGAGCGCTCCTTCCTTGCGCAGCCCGAATCCGCCGGGTTGCCATCTGTAACCCTGTACTCACCAGGTGACCGTCACCTTGACCAGATCCGAATAGCGGCTGACCCGCGGCACCTGCGCCAACTGTTCGATCCGTGCATACAACGGCAACTCCACGCTGCCACTGTCCGGCACCCGCCCGCTGATGGGCACATCGACCATCAGCGGCACCTGTCGTGCGGCATCCCGATACAACTTGTAAGGGATCGGAACACCGCCAGCACCACCCGCCATGTAACGGACTTCACCGACACCGCCGTGCAGGCCGCCATCGACGCGCATCTGATACGGCGTATCAGGGTTGCATTCCAGACGCGGCAAGCGCTGATTGAGCAGCGCCGCGCCCAGTGGCCCGGCCGGATCATCCAGTCGCGCCGTGCTGCCGAAATCCAGCACACCCAGTTGCTCAATACCCGCCCCGCGCTGCTGGCCGATCAACTGGCAGCCGCGCAGTACATCCACACGCACTTCGACCTGAAGCTCCGCTGCATAAGCGGGTGCAACCAGCGCTGCCAACAATCCCATGACCACACGTGCATTCACTGCCCCATTCCTTGTCAGGGAGTCGCCCGGATAGCGTTACTGTGTTTCAGGTTAGCAACGGACCACGAATCCGCCAGTCGCTTGGATCCATCGGTCTGTCGGGATATGTTTCGAAAGGTTGGCAACATCTGGAATGTGTTCAGTTATCGCCCAGTCTCGACCAAGCGCAATGGAACGTCGGGATGCCGGCCAGTTAAACTACGCCGCCGCGCTCTGGGGAGCCGGTTTGACCGATACGGAGTGATTGCCCAGTGACCGTCCGCCCGCCCAATCGACCGCGCCTGAGCCAACGCTGGCCGGTGCTGCGCCGCCTGTTGGGCAAGGGCATGCCGGCCAATGCCGGTCACGATGACGGCGCCCAAACCATCCGCGATTATTTCCGGCACAAGGCGCTCGACCAGGGTTACACCCTTAGCCACGGACAGCAACGGGTGATCGACTGCATGGCGCAGCAAGCGGCCGTACTGCTCGGCGCCAATACAAAAACGCCGCCGAGTCTGTACCTGTATGGCGCCGTCGGGCGCGGCAAGAGCTGGCTGCTTGATGGCTTTTTTCAGGCGCTGCCCATCGAGCAAAAACAGCGTCTGCATTTCCATGAGTTCTTCGCCCGGTTGCATCAGGACATGTTCCGCCATCGCCAGCAGGATGACGCGCTTGCCGCCGCCCTTGATGAGCAGTTAAAGGACTGCCGAGTGCTGTGTTTCGACGAGTTTCATGTGCATGACATCGGTGATGCGATGCTGATCACGCGGCTGTTCAAGGCATTGTTCCAGCGCCGAATTCTGTTGCTGGTGACCTCTAACTACCCGCCCGAGGGATTGCTGCCGAATCCGCTCTATCACGCGCGCTTCAAACCGGTGATCGAGCTGATCAACACTCGTATGCAGGTGATGGAAGTCGGTGGCCCACACGATTACCGCAGTCAGGCGCGCAATCATGCGCATCAGCTGTTCACCCAGGGCAATTACGTGTGGCCCGCCTCGGCGGCGCAACGCCAGACCTTGAATCTGCCGCAGCAGAACGCGCCGGCACTGCCATTGACCGTCGGCACCCGGCAGTTTCAGGCGCGCCTGTGTGATGACCGCAGCGTCGGTTTCACCTTCGATGATCTGTGCGAGCAACCGATGGCGGTGATGGATTATCTGGAACTGTGCCGACGCTTCGACCGCTGGATCATTGACGATCTACCGCAATTGAGCGAATGCTCGACCGCCGCGCAGCAACGTTTCATCAACCTGATCGACGTGCTTTACGATCAGGACAAGCACCTGACCCTGCTCAGCCCAATGCCGCTGCACGAGAGCCTCGGTGGCAATGCTATCGATCTGGCTCGCACGCGTAGCCGTTTGGGGCAACTACAGGAAAAACACAAACCAGACTGACCGCCACAAATCCTCTGTGGCGAGGGAGCTTGCTCCCGCTGGACTGCGCAGCAGGCCCGAAAGTTGACGATACCCTTTACCTGACACGCTACGGTGGCCGCAATTGCGACTGCTTCGCAGCCGAGCGGGAGCAAGCTCCCTCGCCACAGTTTTAGTGAGCTTTTGCGGCTATCATGTCGGCCATTCTCAGCGACCTCTTTATTGCGAACTCATACATGCATACCCTTGCTCAATTGCGCGCCGGCGAGTTGTCGGGCATCACTCGGCTGGATCTGTCCTGCGGTCTGACCGAGTTTCCGCCGGAGATCTTCAATCTGGCCGATACGCTGGAAGTGCTCAATCTCAGCGGCAACGCCCTGAGTAGCCTGCCCGACGACTTGCATCGCCTGACCCGCATGCGCGTGCTGTTCTGCTCTGATAACCAGTTCACCGAGTTGCCCGAATGCATCGGCCAATGCGCCGCGCTGACGATGATCGGCTTCAGGGCCAATCGCATCGTCAACGTCCCGGGCGCCGCCCTGCCGCCGCTGTTGCGCTGGCTGATCCTCACCGATAACTGCATCGAAACCCTGCCTTCTGAGCTGGGCGAGCGACCATTGCTGCAAAAGTTCATGCTGTCCGGCAATCGTCTGCAAACGCTGCCGCCATCGCTGAGCAATTGTCATCGGCTGGAACTGCTGCGCATCGCCGCCAACCAATTCACCGAGTTGCCGCAGTGGCTGCTGACATTGCCGAGCCTGACGTGGCTGGCCTACGCCGGCAATCCGCTGGAAACCGAGGCCGATGCCGCCGCGCTTGAAGCGACTCCGCTGATCGACTGGTCGGCGCTGCGTCTTGAGGAGCGCTTGGGCGAAGGCGCTTCGGGGGTGATTTCCCGGGCGATCTGGCAACGCGCCGATCACTCATCGCAAGCGGTGGCGGTAAAGATCTATAAAGGTGAAATGACCAGCGACGGTTCGCCGCTGCACGAAATGAATGCCTGCATTACCGCCGGGCTGCACCCGAATCTGATCCGCGTCGAAGGTCGCATCAGCGGTCATCCTGACGGGCAGCAAGGGCTGGTGATGCAACTGATCGACCCGAGCTATCGCAACCTCGCGGCCCTGCCGAGCCTGGCGTCCTGCTCGCGTGATGTTTACACCGAGGATTGCCGTTTTACTACCGACGTCGCACTGCGCATCGCCCGCGGCATTGCCTCGGCTGCCGAACATCTGCATCAGCAAGGCATCACCCACGGCGATCTCTACGGTCACAACATCATGTTGAACGACCAGGGCGATTGCCTGCTTGGGGATTTTGGTGGCGCATCATTCCATGCCACCGAGGACACGCTGGAAACCCGAGCGCTGCAACGCATCGAAGTGCGGGCCTTCGGGATTTTGCTGGAGGAATTGCTGGTGCGCATCGACTCGGGGTTGAGTGATGAGTTGCGCGGGGGGCTGGAAGGGTTGGTGCAGCGTTGCTGTCAGCCGGATGTGCTGGCACGGCCGGGGTTCAACGAAGTTGTAGCGGTATTGCAGAAACTGTGACCGCTACGCGGTCAATCGCGGGCAAGCCCGCTCCCACAGGTTCAGCGGCGTGCACACATGTTGTATACGACGCGAACCCTGTGGGAGCGGGCTTGCCCGCGATAGCAATCTTACTGAAACCGTAAATCAGCCAGCCAGACCAACAAACATATCCTGCACGTCATCATGGTTGTCGAGACCTTCAAGGAAGGCTTCAACTTCTGCCATCTGCTCATCGCTCAGGCCACTGACCGGGTTTTTCGACTGGTAGCCGAGTTTCGCCGACAGCACGGTGAAGCCTTGCTCCGGCAGGGCTTTCTGCACGGCGTCGAGGTCGGTTGGTTCAGTCAGGAACAGGGTCGCGCCCTCTTCGCCTTCTTCAAAATCCTGTGCACCGGCTTCGATAGCGGCCATTTCCGGATCAGCGTCCGGGGTATCGGGGGACGCTTCGATCATGCCGACGTGGTTGAAATCCCAGGTGACCGAACCGGAGGCGCCCAGTTGACCCTTGCGGAATGCCACGCGGATTTCCGCCACGGTGCGGTTGATGTTGTCGGTCACGCATTCAACGATCAGCGGCACCTGATGCGGGGCGAACCCCTCGTAGGTCACGCGATGGTATTGCACGGTCTCGCCCAGCAGACCCGCGCCTTTCTTGATGGCGCGGTCCAGGGTTTCCTTGGGCATCGAGGCTTTTTTAGCCTGTTCAACGACCAGACGCAGGTGTGCGTTGGTGGCGATATCTGCACCGTTGCGGGCAGCAATGGTGATTTCTTTCACCAGTTTGCCGAAGATTTTGCCCTTGGCGTTGGATGCCGCTTCTTTGTGTTTAACCTTCCACTGTGCGCCCATTACTCACTCTCTTGATCTGTGGCGCCGAGACATCTATTGGCCGACGCATGGCGCCAAGTTTATACGGCCTAAAGTCGGCAATCGACCAAAAAAACACATCGATGAATCGACATCTTCACCACAGCTTGTAGGGCGATTCTGAAAAGCCCATTGGTCATGACCATTCGGTCGCGCGGTTTCGTACCCTCTGTCATCCGTATTGCCTACAGAGCCCGTGCAAATGCGCAATGACAAGGAAAGTCCGTTTACCCTGACCCTGACCGACAGCCAACTGTGCCTGCCGGTACTGCGGTTCAGTGGCCTGGAAGCACTCAATCAGCCTTTCCGTTTCGAGATCGAGGTGATTGGCCTGGCGCCTGCCATGCCTCCCGATCAGCTCTTGCAGCGACCGGCGTTTCTGCACTTGGATAAACATCACGGGATTCACGGCGTGATCCACAGTGTCAGCTGCGAACATCGCGGCACACATCGAATTGGCTATCGTCTGGTATTGGTGCCGTACCTTTTGGATCTGGCACAAACACTTGAACGCCGGGTGTTTACGCAATCGAGCGTGCCGCAGATCCTTGAGCAATTGCTCGCCGAGCATGCCGTGCCGGCAGACAGTTACCGAATCGAACTGACCGTCGGCCATTACCCTGCCCGGCCGTTCTGCATTCAGTACGATGAAAGCGCGCTGGATTTGCTGCAACGTCTGTGTGAAGAGGAAGGCCTCCACTATCACTTCAAACATCAGCCGGGCGGGCACGTCGTGGTGTTTGCCGATGACAGTCAGAGCCTGCCGCAGGAACCACTGACGATTGCTTTCGATACAGAAGACGCATCATCGCCGTGCGTCAGTGCATTGTTCCAGCGTCATGACCCACCACCAGTCATGACCACACAAAGTGTTCGCAATCGTGGGCAACAGGCTTTCATCGAGGATGCGGCCAATCAAAATGTACCCAGACCTGCGCCGCTGAGCGCTTCATCCGAACAACGTCATGCAGAACAACGCAGCCGTCGTTATCTGGAGCGCCAGCGCTGCCACTATCGTTCGATTCAGGGTCGTAGCAACTGCACCGATTTACTCAGCGGACATTTGCTACAAGTCACGGAACACCCGGTCAGCAGTTTCAACGAGCAATGGCTGATCACCGAACTGCGGCATCAAGGACAGCAGCCATCGATCCTCGAGCCCACGCTTGCCAGCCGCCGCTATCACAACGATTTCACCGCCCAGCCGTGGTCCACCGATTTTCGCCCAGCGCTGAAACAGCCACGCCCGAATATTGCCGGCTATCACTTGGCGAGAGTGCTCGGCTCACCCGGGCAGCCCCCACAAATGGATGACCAGGGACGCATCGGTGTCAGTCTGTGGCCCTCGCCAGAGGTACAAACCAATGACGGCATCTGGCTGTCGATTGCCCTGACCAGCGCCAACGGCCGTATCGCTCCCCACGAGTTGCCGCGCGCCGGTAGCGAAGTGTGGGTGAGTTTTCTCGACAGTGACCCGGACCGCCCGATTCTGTGCCTCGGCACCCAACGCCATACGCCACCACGCGATACGCACCCAGAGCCGGAAAGCAGCCTGCTACTGGACTGGCTGCTCAACAGCGCCGAACGCTGAAAACGCCACCCCTGTAATTAAATGGACTCGCCCAAGCCGAGGCGTCCGTGCGCCAAGGTGGCATTCTTATAAAAGCCAGCGACAGCGAGGGTGAGGCCTTCGGGCTTGCCCAGCTCCTGCACCCGGTTCTCTAACCTGCGCCGAACCGGTCTTGGCGAGGGGATAAGCCGTTTGATTGATCGGTTACCATCGCGAGCAGGCTCACTCCTACAGGCGATCTTTGTAGGGCGTATAACCGTGAGCCTGCTCGCGATGAGGCCGTAACTGTTGCGCCTATTCCTTTGGCACAACGTTATCCAGTGCCTGATTCACCGCCAACTCCCCCAGCATCACAACCTGGGCAATGCCCAGCGCCGTGTTGCGACCCGGCCCCTCCAGTGTTCCGGCGAAATCACCGAGCATCACCGTGGCCGAAGCCAGGGATTCGCAGGCGTTGGCCAGCAGGGATTCGGTGTCGGTTTGCGGGTTGACCATGAACATGCTGCTGGGGGTGTAGGGAGTTGCCATGATTTGCGCGGGAGTGAGGTAGTGGTCGAGGGCACGTTCGGCGGCTTCGTGGAGTTTTCTTGAGTTGAGGGATTCGTACGGCGATACCGAATCCGTTATCGGCGGGTTGGGTGTAGTTTCGGGCATCAGCTGGAACTCCGGACAAGTACCCATCGAGGTACTTTGAAAGAATGACTTCCTGTCGTTGCCGCAGGCTGCGATCAAAGGATCGTAGCCTGCGGCAGCTTCTACAGGGATACCGGGTAACTAGTTCGGTAAGCGGCGGCTATCCAGTACCCGGTTCACCATGAGTTCACTCAACATGATCACCTGATGCAGCATCAGCATGGCCCGGCGCTGTGAGTCGTCGAGCGCGCTGCCGATATCGCGGGCCATGTCGCTGGCAGCCGCTAATGATTCGCAGGCTTCGACGAGCAGTGTTTCTTCGTCCACGGTGGGATCGATGAGGAAGATCCTGCTCGACTTGCGTAACGGTGTTGAAGGTATCGAGACCTTCAGTGAGCCAGGGCTGAGGTAGAAGTTGATGGCGCGATCGGTCGCCTCTTTGATCTTCTGGGGGTCGAGGGCTGGATCGTACGGGATCGGGTCTGTGTCTGGGGGATTGGGTGTGGCTTTGAACATAGGTGACTCACTGTTTTTAAATAATGAGGAGCCATCACTCTCGCTACCAAACGAAGGGTGGCGGCCATGCGTGGGTTGGTAGACCGGACAAAACAGTAAACCCGGCGCTCCCGAAGGAGCCCCACGCATGGCCACCATAAAAACAGAGTCCCAAAAGCGGACTTTATAAAATGGCAGTACACGACTGTAATGTAACGGGCTACCAAACCCGATCACTGTTTTGCAGTGACAGGCAAACGATATAGCCCGGCCCATAGTCGTGTAAGCCGGCGGATTCTGGCGTACGCGTAGGTAACGGCGCAAGGCGTTGTAGCCTTTATGGCGTAACGGTTCGTGTACTTTAAACATGCGCGTCGGATTACGTTTAGGGACAGCTGATACACCGCTTTCGCGAGCAAGCTCGCTCCCACATTTGGGACGGGTGCATCAGTGAGGGGGTGGTCGGCTCGTAGGCCGCTATCGCTGGCAAGCCAGCTCCCACAGGGATTGAGTGAACCTGCAAGGGATTGGGTGGCTGTCAGGCCGCTTTCGCGAGCAGGCTCACTCCTACAGGGGATCTTTGTCGGGTACAAAATAGGTGACCATCACAAATCCACTGTGGGAGCGAGCTTGCTCGCGAAGGCTGGGTAACAGACACCCAATTTCTTCCAGACATAAAAAAACCCGCCGTCCCGATCAACCGGGGCGGCGGGTTTTGTTGTTCAACGATCAGGTCAAACCGTATCCACCTTCAACGAATGATCATTCAACATCCCGCTGATGATCGTCGCCGTGTCGTGCCCGCTGGCGATCACCCCGCCCGCTCCCGGAGTCACGCCGTAGTGGCTGGCGAGGACTAAGGCTCCGCTGTCAGTGACGGCGAATCCCTGGCCTCGGCGAAGGTGATGGCCAGTGACTTCGCCGGTTTTCTGGACGGGCCGCAGCGCAAGACGCTGCTGGGGGTTGCGCAGCAGTCGTTAAAGCTGAGTACGCGGTGAAACTGATACACCGCATACTCAGATTTCAGGGTCGCCTCTCAACCCAACGGGGATAAATCCCCTTGCCACAGTCGACCTTACTGCACAGGCAGCTACAGGATTGAGGTGTCCTTTCAGGCTTTATCAGCCTTGCCCGCCGCTGCGGCGAACTTCGCCAGGCGCACGTCCAGATGTCGGGGGCGGTTGCCGTGATCCTCGGCGCGCTCCTTGCGGCGGATGGCGTTGCGCACCATCAATGAACCGAGGTAGCGAATCGGCTCCGGCGGGAAGTAGCCAAGCGGCCCGTTGACCAGTGGCGAGCGTGTCCACGGGTTATCGAGCCCTTGCACCAGCGAGGCAAGTATCTGCCCGCCCATGTGACACGGGCCGACACCGCTGCCGGAGTAGCCGAAACCGTAAAACACGTTGCCACTGGCGCTCATCTGCCCGAAAAACGGTAACCCGGTGACGGATCGATCCGAGGGACCGTTCCAGGTCGCATCGACTTTGACGTCGGCGAACGCCGGGAAAAAATCGCCGAGACTGCGCTTGAGCAACCCGGCATACGGCGATGGCTGATCGAACACCGGCAACATCCGCCCGCCATAGGCGAAAGTGTTGCCGCCCTTGCCGAGCATGATCCGGCCGTCCGGAGTGTTGTGGTAGTAGTGCACGAAAATTCGCGAGTCGAGCACGGTGACGCCGCTGGTCAAGCCTATTTCCTGCAACAAATCCGGGCGCGGTTCGGTGATCAGCATGTCGCTGGAAACAATCGCCACGCTGCGCTCGAACTGCGGAAACGCCCGGGCCATCCACGCATTCATCGCCAGCACCACGCGGTCGGCAACGATGCTGCCGTTGGCGGTTTGTATCCGCGCTGGGGTTCCTTCTTCGAGACCGGTCATCGCGGTGTTTTCGTGAATTTTCACACCAAGCTGCAACGCCACCCGACGCAATCCGCGCACCAGTTTGCCCGGTTGCACACTGGCAGCCGCCGGCGAGAACCAGCCCTCCAGATGCTTGGCCGAACCAGCCATACGCTGCACATCGGCGAGCGGACGCTGGGTGAACGAGTTGATACCGTTGCGCTCAAGCGCGGCGATCACTGCATCGGTCGAACCGACCTGCGCCCGGTTGGTCGCGGTGTACAGCGTGCCGTCGAGGCGGTAATCGGCATCTACGCCGTACTGCTCGCAGAACTCGCCGATGGCGTGAATGCTGCGCTCGGATTCCTTGACCAGGCGCACCGCTTCTTCGACACCGAACAAGCGCTCAAGGGTGAAATACTTGGCCGACCACGACAGCGCACAGCCACCGTTGCGACCACTGGCCCCGGCGCCGCAGATGTCGGCTTCGATCAGCAGCACATCGAGTTCCGGGTTCTGTTGTTTGAGCATGATTGCCGTCCACAACCCGGTGTAGCCGCCGCCAACAATGCACACATCGCTGCGCACTTCGCCTTGCAACGGCGGGCAAGTCTCGGACGTGTCGGCCTGCAAGGCCTGCTCCAGCCAAAACGGTCTCATGGGATTCTCCAGTCATCTGGCCACGACACAGCCTGCCGCGAATGCCGCAGCAGGCCGCGAGGCAAAGGTTTTCAGGTACGCAGGGGTTTGATTGTCAACGCACGATTGGGGATCGACGCACGCGGTTCCATCACGCCGGCCGGGCGACTGTTCCAATGTGGAATCAGCACCAGCGCCGAGAACAAAGCGCAACCGGCGAACACGATGAACACCGTCACCGAGTCGAAATAGCCCGGCAGCAAGCCACCGAGTACGGCACCGACCGAGCCGCAGCCGTTGACGAATCCGGCAGCGGTGGCGCCCGCCTTGGCTTTGCCGAAGTCGATGGCGGCCGCACCGCTGATCATCGAGTCCGGTCCGTACAAAGTCAGGCCCATGACAAACAGCAGCGCCACCACCAACAACACGCTGCCGGTGTGCAAGGCGCCCATGAACAACGCGAGCGTCACGGTCAGTGCCAGCAGACTGATCACGCAGGCCGGCATGCGTCGGGCGCCGAACAGTTTGTCCGAAGCCATGCCGATCATGATCGGGCCGAGCAGCCCGGCCAGCTCAAACGAGGTCGGAATGATCGCCGCGCCGACTTTGCCAACGCTGGGCATTTGTTCGAAAACTATCACCGGGCCCCACAGCAGAATCGCGTAACGCGCCGGTTTCAGCATGAAGTACGCCAGCCCGAGCACCAGCACCGTGCGGTTGCGCATGATTTCCTTCAAGGGCTCCCAGACGCTGAGTTTGCTGTTGGCCTCAGTTTCTTCAGCGCTTAGTACAGGCTCTGGCTCCACCGCTGGCAGGCCGACATCTTCCGGTTTGTCGCGCTGAAAGATGAAGAACAACACTGCGACCACCGCGACCACCGCTGCACTGGAAATAAACGCCGCGTGCCAGGTTCCGACCAGCGTATACGCCCACCATCCGGCAAACGGCGATGCCACCAGACCGCCAAATGCATAGCAGGAACTCCATAGCCCGAGCACGCGCCCGCGCTGTTCGGACGGAAAAAAACTGCCGAGGTTTTTACATAAGCCCGACCAACCGGTGGACTGCGCCAGCCCCTGAATCAACATGCAGGTGGCGAAGATCGGTAGCGTCGCGTAACTGCCCATCACCAGCGCCGCCGCCGCGGAGATCAGCAACCCGCCGAGCACCACGACCCTTGGGCCAAAGCGGTCGGCGAGCATGCCCCAGGTGAATTGGCCGATGGCATAAGCCGCCAGATAAATCGCGTCGAGGTTGGCCATGGCCATTTTGTCGAGCATGAAGGTCGGGTCTTCACCGATGCCCAGTTTGGCCACCGAAAAAGCTTTGCGGGTGAAGTAGAAAGCGGCGTACGCAAGCCAGGTGATCGCAAAAATCTGCACGCGCCAACGTGCGATGGTGCCGATGTGCTTGTTCATTGTGGTTCTGACCTCAGGGTGTGAGTGTGCCGGCAGA
This sequence comes from Pseudomonas sp. McL0111, assembly GCF_052567255.1. NCBI lineage: Bacteria > Pseudomonadati > Pseudomonadota > Gammaproteobacteria > Pseudomonadales > Pseudomonadaceae > Pseudomonas > Pseudomonas sp. McL0111. Next base: position 5,572,198 of record NZ_CP199585.1, read on the forward strand.
ATTGGAAGAAAACGCCTGTGTTTTTATTGTTGAGCACTGCGCAATCGCCCTTCGTCCGGGGCGGTTGCGGTCAGATGAGTCCTGCAGTTGCACGCACAGGCTCATGGCCATCGTGCTGCTCGACCGAGCAGTCAGCGTTGGCGTGAGCCGATCAAAGCAATTACTGTTTAATAAATAAAATCGATTTATCGTATTTCACACATAAGCTCAGCTTGTTACTGACTTTGTAATCGGAGTAACGATGTCCGTCTCTCACGCCCAGCTCAAAGCTTTCCACGCCGTCGCCGTACACGGAAGCTTCACCCGTGCCGCCGAGCGGCTTTATCTGACGCAACCGGCGATTTCCGATCAAGTGCGCAAACTCGAAGAGCGCTTCGGTGTTTTGCTGTTTCATCGCAACAAACGTTCGGTGCGCCTGACTGATCTGGGCGAGCGTCTGTTGTCGATCACTCAGCGGCTGTTTGTCATAGAAGCCGAGGCGCAGGAACTGCTGCAAGAGTCTCAGGCATTGCAGACCGGCAGCCTGATTCTGGCGGTGGATGCGCCGGTGCACGTGCTGCCGCAGATTGCGCGGTTCTGCGAGCGCTATCCGGGAATCAGCGTGAAAATCGAGACGGGTAATACCGATGAATCGCTGTTTCGGCTGTTCAACTATCAGGCGGATCTGGCCTTGCTTGGGCGTGATGTCAGTGATGAACGCCTGCTGTGTGTGCCGTTGCGTAACGATCCGATGGTCGCGTTCGTCTCGCGCAATCATCCGTGGGCCGAGCGCGATTCGATCTGCCTCGAAGACCTGGACGACACACCGTTGGTGCTGCGGGAAATCGGCTCGGTTACTCGGCAGACGCTGGAAGAGGAAATGGCTCGCGCAGGGTTTCGCATTCGTCCGGCGATTCAGGTTGAAGGCCGGGAAGCGGCGCGTGAGGCAGTGGTGGTGGGGATTGGCGTGGGTGTGGTGTCGGCGGCGGAATTTGGCGCGGATTCGCGGGTGTGTGCGTTGCCGATTATTGACTGTACCCGGCGCTTGACCGAGACGCTGGTGTGCTTGCGTGAACAGAGTTCGCGGCGGGTGGTGGCGACTTTCCTCGACATGGTACGCGAGAGTCTTGTGTAGACACTGCCAGCGATGAAGGCGCCTCGGAATCAGGTTGGTGCCAGCCCGAAGAATGCCTGAATCAGGCGCAATTCCCGTCGCCGCTCCATACACCCGATCATGTGCCGATTCACCAGCCCCTCGCCGACAATTGGAATCGCCACCACCCGTGGGTCGTGGCTGACCTCCACCGATGACACCACGCCCACCCCCAACTCTGCCGCCACCGCCTCGGTCACCGCCTCGCGGCTATCGAGTTCCAGCAACACCCGCGGATGCACCGCCGCCTGCGCACAAGCCTGATCAAACGTGCGCCGAGTGATCGAACTCGGCTCGCGCAGCACCATGATCACCTGATCCAGCTCCTTCAACTTCAGCTCGGACGAGCGCTGCGCCCAAGGATGCCCCGCAGGTACCAAAGCGCAGATTCGCGATTCGCTCAGCGCCTGCAAATGCAGACCTTTACGCGGTTCAACCTCGGTCAATACCGCGACGTCAGCATGCTCGGACAACAATGCACCAAGGGTTTCCTGCGCGTTGCCCAGCCGCAGATTGACCGTGATCCCCGGATATCGCGCACGCAGGCTCGCAAGCATCGGCATGACCATGTGCGGGCCGTCCGCCGCCACTTCCAGCCTGCCCGTCAGCAACTGGCGGTTGGCTTCGAGCATGGTCTGCGCCTCTTCGGCCAGACCGAACATCGCCCGGGTGATCGCCGCCAGTTTGGTGCCCTCCTCGGTCAGCTCCACTCGTCGTGCCGTACGCCGCAGCAGGGTGATCTGGTAGTGCTCCTCCAGCGCCTTGATGTGCCCGGTGACCGCCGGCTGACTGATGAACAGCCGCTCGGCAGCGCGGGTGAAGCTGCCCTCACGGGCCACGGCGTCGAAAGCGCGGAGCTGGAACAGGTTCATGAATAACTCTCACTGATGGCTGGCATAACAACAAACAATTTGATTGATGGAACGCCGAATTGCAACTTATGCCCCGTAGCTTCATCCCACAGCGCTTTGCGAGGACACAAGCATGAGTATTGCCGCACCCATCCTGCTCACTCCCGGCCCGTTGACCACTTCGGCCCGCACCCGTCAGGCAATGATGGTTGACTGGGGGTCATGGGATGACCGCTTCAATCAACTGACCGCCAGCCTTTGCGAACAATTGCTGGCGATCCTTAATGGCGCCGCGACCCACCATTGCGTGCCATTGCAGGGCAGCGGCACCTTCGCTGTCGAAGCGTCCATTGGCACATTGGTGCCGCGCGACGGCAAAGTGCTGGTGCTGATCAACGGCGCCTACGGCAAGCGTCTGGCGAAAATCTGCGAAGTGCTCGGCCGCTCGTTCAGCACTTTCGAAACTGCTGAAGACGAACCGACCACCGCTGCCGACGTCGATCGCCTGCTGCGTGCCGACGGCGACATCACCCACGTCGCGCTGATCCACTGCGAAACCAGCACCGGCATCCTCAATCCGCTGGCGGAAATTGCCCAGGTCGTCGCGCAACACGGCAAGCGTCTGATCATCGACGCCATGAGTTCCTTCGGCGCGCTGCCGGTGGACGCGCAAAAAATCCCTTTCGATGCACTGATCGCCGCTTCCGGTAAATGCCTGGAAGGCGTGCCGGGGATGGGGTTTGTCTTCGCTCGCAAGGAGTCGCTGGCCGCCGCTGCCGGCAACTCCCACTCGCTGGCGATGGATCTGTTTGACCAGCACAGCTACATGATGAAAACCGGCCAATGGCGCTTTACCCCGCCGACCCATGTGGTCGCGGCGCTGCACGAAGCCCTGCTGCAATACAACGAAGAAGGTGGCCTGCCGGCGCGTCATGCCCGTTACGCGGCCAACTGCCAGGCGCTGATGGAAGAGATGGCCAAGCTCGGCTTGAGCAGTTTCCTGCCGGCAGCAATTCAGGCGCCGATCATCGCCACGTTCCACGCACCGAAAGATCCGCGCTACCAGTTCAAGGAGTTCTACGAACGGGTCAAGGCCAAGGGTTACATCCTTTACCCGGGCAAACTGACCCAGGTTGAAACCTTTCGGGTCGGCTGCATCGGCCACGTGACCCCGGACGAAATGCGCGAAGCGGTGGCCGCTGTCGGCGATGTTTTGCGCGAGATGGAAGTGCTCGAAATCTGATTCCCCACACAAATCCCCCTGTGGGAGTGAGCCTGCTCGCGATTGCTATCTGTCATCCACCATGAATGTCGACTGACACACCGCCATCGCGAGCAGGCTCACTCCCACATTGAACCGTGTTGCCAACATAGGATTCTTATTGCCATGAACTACACCAACCCAACCAAGCTGCAAGCCGCCATCCTCGACTGGGCCGGTACCGTGGTCGATTTCGGTTCTTTCGCACCGACTCAGATTTTTGTCGAAGCCTTCGGCGAGTTCGACGTTCAGGTTTCCATCGACGAGGCCCGTGGCCCGATGGGCATGGGCAAGTGGGACCACATCCGCACCCTGTGCGATCAGCCGCAGGTTGCCGAGCGTTATCGCAAAGTGTTCGGCCGCACTCCGACTGACGATGACGTCACCGCTATCTATAACCGCTTCATGCCGCTGCAGATCGAGAAGATCGCCGAGCATTCGGCACTGATTCCCGGCGCACTGGACACCATCGCCAACCTGCGCCAGCAAGGGATCAAGATCGGCTCCTGCTCCGGCTATCCGAAACAGGTCATGGACAAAGTCGTCGAACTGGCCGCCACCAACGGTTACGTCGCCGACCACGTGGTCGCCACCGACGAAGTGCCGAACGGCCGACCATGGCCGGCTCAGGCGCTGGCCAATGTGATTGCGCTGGGCATCGATGACGTCGCCGCCTGCGTGAAGATCGATGACACCGTGCCCGGCATTCTGGAAGGTCGCCGCGCCGGAATGTGGACGGTCGCGCTGATCTGCTCCGGCAACGCGCTGGGTCTGGATTACGAGGGTTTCCGCGCCCTGAGCAGCGATACACTGGCCAGCGAACGCAAGCGCATCCACGCCCTGTTCGAAAGTTCGCGCCCGCACTACATGATCGACACCATCACCGACCTGCCGGAAGTGATCGCCGACATCAACAAGCGTCTGGCCAAGGGAGAAATGCCGCAATCGAGCTGATCCAGCCTGTTGCTGCAAACAAAAACGCCAGTGTCTGCCCGACACTGGCGTTTTTTTTGGCAAACCCCTGACTCAGCGCATTGAAAGACCGATCAGCATCAGGCAAATCCGCCAAAGCGGATTACAGTTAAAGCATGCCGTCGCACAAGAACGGCACATGTCGACCCTGATAGCTGAGGAAACACCGTATGCCGTGGACAAGTTCCGAATCACGTTACAGCACCGTGTCGGTCCTGCTGCACTGGCTGATGCTGGTGTTGTTGGTGCTGGTGTATGCCAGCATGGAATTACGCGGTATTTTTCCCAAGGGCAGCGGCGGCCGCTCGCTGATCCGCGAAGTGCACTACATGCTCGGCCTGACCGTGTTCGTGCTGGTGTGGTTTCGCCTGCTGGCGCGCAGCATTGGCCCGGCGCCGAAGATCTTCCCGGCTTCGCCGCAATGGCAAACTATCCTGGCGCGGCTGATGCACTGGGCGTTGTACCTATTCATGATCAGCATGCCGATACTCGGCTGGCTGATTACCAGCGCCGAGGGGCATCAGGTGATGTTCTATGGCTTTGATCTGCCGCTGCTGGTCAATGAAGACAAGGCTTTCGCCAAGCAGGTCGAGCACTGGCATGTGCTCGTCGGCACGATCGGTTACTGGCTGATAGGGCTGCATGCGCTGGCGGGGATTTATCATCATTACGTGGTGAGGGATAACACGTTGCTGCGGATGATGCCCAAGCGCGCTGAACGCTGACCTTGCCGCTACGTGGTTACCTGAGGTGAAGGGATTTCCTGTGGCGAGGGGATTTATCCCCGTTGGGCAGCGAAGCGGCCCCAGCTCTACGCTTGCATTCAGCCTGAATTATCGCGTGCGCAGGGTATGGGACTGCTGCGCAGTCCAACGGGGATAAATCCCCTCGCCACAAGGTTTCAGAGAAAGCCTCGGCGGCCCTGCAGGCCGCCGGTGTGCACGAAGATCAGGCGTGTGCCTGCGGGGAACCTGCCGCTTTCGATCTGCTGCCTGAGCGCCAGCAGCGCCTTGCCGGTATACAGCGGCTCCAGGGGAATGCCACTGGCCTGTTCGGCCTGATCGATGAACTCAAGCAACAGCGGATCAACCTTGGCAAAACCTCCACGGCTGGCGTCGATCAGCTCGTACGCCCGCCCCTGCAAACCCGCCTCATGAACAATCGCCTCGACCTGCGGCGCCACGCCGTGATCATCGGGCACCGCCAGTGCGCCATAGACCGGATGTTCACCCGCCTCCGCCAGTACCAGTCCCGCGAGTGTCGTCCCGGTGCCGCAGGCCAGCCACCAACCGTGATAATCGTTCCAGCCCAATCCGGCCAATTGCGCGTTGACCTGTGCCTTCAACGCCACGCATCCAAGCGCCCCGAGCAACCCGCCGCCGCCCTCCGGCACTGCATGCAACGTCGGATATTGCTCGCGCCACGGCAACCAGAAGTCCGGCTCATGCCGCGCCCGATACCCGGCGAAACCCAGCCAGTGCAGTTGCATGCCGAACGCCTGCAAATCCTTCACGGTCGGGGTTTCCTGCGGATGTCCGCGCAACAGCCCTACGGTTTTGAATCCCAGACGCTTGCCCGCAGCCGCGAGTGCATGCAGATGATTGGAGTGCGCACCGCCGAGACTGATGATGCCTTCGGCCCCCGCAAGGTCGGCGGCTTTGAGGTGTTCGACGAGTTTGAACCACTTGTTGCCGCTGATCAGCGGGTCGATCTGGTCCAGACGCAGGATCGCGACTTCAATGCCGGCGGCGGCGAGCCAGTCCAGCTGAAGCGGTTCGAGGGGGGCTTGGGATAGCCAGTTTGCTGAAGGATAAAGCATGGATGCCAGGTGAGCTCAGATAGAGCGGGCATTCTAGTCGCTCATAAGCAGCCATCGCGAGCAGGCTCGCTCCCACATTGGATTTGATCGATACAAAACCTGTGGGAGCGAGCCTGCTCGCGATGGCCATTGGCACGCTAAACCTGCAACCTTAGAGTTCAGCCGCCAGACGCGAACCCTGGTTGATCGCACGCTTGGCATCCAGTTCGGCCGCCACATCGGCGCCGCCGATCAGGTGTACGCTCTGCCCTGCTTCGACCAGACCGTCATGCAACTCACGCAGCGGGTCCTGGCCGGCGCAGATAACGATGTTGTCCACCGCCAGCAACTGCGGCTCGCCGGTTTCGCCGATGCGGATGTGCAGGCCTTCGTCGTCGATCTTCAGGTATTCAACGCTGTTGAGCATCTGCACCTGCTTGTTCTTCAAACCGGTACGGTGAATCCAGCCAGTGGTTTTGCCCAGACCGTCGCCGACCTTGGTTTTCTTGCGCTGCAACAGGAACACTTCACGGGCCGGCGCATGCGGCGCGGCTTTGATTCCAGCCACACCACCGCGCGCCTCAAGGTTGGTGTCGATGCCCCACTCTTTCCAGAACGCGGCGCGATCCTGACTGGTGGCCACGCCTTCATGGACGAGGAATTCCGATACGTCGAAACCGATACCGCCGGCGCCGATCACCGCTACGCGCTTGCCCACTGGTTTGCGTTCGAGGATCACGTCCAGATAGCTCAGTACCTTGGCGTTCTCGACACCCGGAATCGCCGGGGTACGTGGTGCGATGCCGGTAGCGAGGATGACTTCGTCGTAACCGCCTTCAACCAGCTTCGCCACGTCGACGCGGGTGTTCAGGCACACCTCGACGTTAGTGGTCTGCAACTTGCGTTTGAAGTAGCGCAGGGTTTCGAAAAACTCTTCCTTGCCAGGCACACGCTTGGCGATGTTGAACTGCCCGCCGATTTCACTGGCCGAATCAAACAATGTCACTTGATGCCCACGCTCGGCGGCCACGGTCGCGGCGGACAACCCGGCAGGACCGGCACCCACCACGGCGATTTTCTTGATCTGCTTGACTGGCAGATAGTTGAGTTCGGTTTCGTGGCAGGCGCGCGGGTTGACCAGGCAACTGGTGAGTTTGCCGCCAAAGGTGTGGTCCAGACAGGCCTGGTTGCAACCGATGCAGGTGTTGATTTCGTCGGCGCGGCCTTCGGCAGCCTTGTTGACGAAGTCCGGATCAGCGAGGAACGGCCGCGCCATCGAGACCATGTCGGCATCGCCTTCAGCCAGAATCTGCTCGGCAATTTCCGGCGTGTTGATGCGGTTGGTGGTGATCAGCGGAATGCTCACCGAACCGCGCAGCTTGGCCGTGACCTTGCTGAATGCCGCACGCGGCACTTTGGTGGCGATGGTCGGAATCCGCGCCTCGTGCCAGCCGATGCCGGTGTTGATGATGGTTGCGCCAGCCTGCTCAATGGCTTTGGCCAAGGTCACGATTTCATTCCAGGTGCTACCACCCTCGACCAGATCGAGCATCGACAGGCGGAAGATGATGATGAAATTCGGGCCGACCGCTTCGCGCACGCGGCGAACGATTTCCACCGGCAGACGCATGCGGTTTTCGTAGCGGCCACCCCAACGGTCGGTGCGATGGTTGGTGTGCGCGGCGAGGAACTGGTTAATGAAATAACCTTCCGAGCCCATGATTTCCACGCCGTCGTATTCGGCGGTTTGCGCCAGAACTGAACAGGTGACGAAATCGCTGATCTGCTTCTCGATGCCTTCCTCGTCCAGCTCTTTTGGCTTGAACGGGTTGATCGGCGCCTGAATCGCACTTGGCGCGACCTGCTTCGGGCTGTAGGCATAACGGCCGGCGTGAAGGATCTGCATGCAGATCTTGCCGCCCGCCTCGTGTACCGCACGGGTCACGATCTGATGTTTGAGCGCTTCTTCTTCGGTGGTCAGTTTGGCCGCACCGGAATAAACGCCGCCCTCGTCGTTCGGGCCGATACCGCCAGTCACCATCAGGCCTACACCGCCGCGCGCACGCTCGGCGAAGTACGCGGCCATGCGCTCAAAGCCGCCCGGCTTCTCTTCCAGGCCAGTGTGCATCGAGCCCATCAGGGTGCGGTTGCGCAGCGTGGTGAATCCCAGGTCCAGCGGGGCCAACAGGTGCGGGTAATGAGCGGCGGTCATCGGTAACTCCACAACGAGCAATCACGGAAAAGTTGCAGGAGCTCTTCGTCTCCCGTCAGGCATGTTCGACAGACTAAGAGTCGCACCGCTGTCACTCAATGACCGTAACTGACAAGTTAATGATCAAAATGCGCAGCGCCCCTTGGCAAGTGCGGGCATGGGCCCTACCCTAGGCATCACACTCTGTACCCGGTTGTTGTTGGTTTTCATGCGCAAACTTTTATACCTGACTTTTTCCATGGCCCTTGTCGCCGTCCTCACCACCTACGCCATGTGGGCGGCAGACCGGCCCGCGGGGCATTATCTGTCGGACCTGCGCATCAAACTGGCGGTCGATCAAGGCACTCCAGCCGATCGCGGCAATCTTCTTGGCATCCAGCCGGAATTGTTTCCCACCGACTACCAAAGCCCCGACCGTTTGCACCGCAAGCTCGCGGCTTATTTGCAGCAAGCGCAGAATCAGGGGCTGCTCAACGACAAGACCGTCGTGGTGCTGCCGGAGAATGTCGGTACCTGGCTGATGATCAGCGGCGAGAAAGACGAGCTGTATCAAGCCGCCACCTTCACTGAAGCAATGAACTGGCTGGCGGCGAGCAATCCGTTGCTGTTTGCCCGCGCCTGGCTCAACGCCAAGGGCAGCGACCGCCTCAATGACGCGCATCTGCGGATGAAATCCAAAGCCATGGCCAAGGACTATCAAGCGCTGTTTGGCGGTCTGGCCAAGGAATTCCATGTAACCCTGGTCGCCGGTTCGATCGTGCTGCCCGAACCGAGTATCCGCGATGGCCAGCTCAAACCCGGTAGCGGCCCCCTGTTCAACAGCAGCGTGGTCTTCGGCAGTGACGGCGTGCCGCTCGGCCAACCGCAGCGGCAGATGCACCCGATCTTCGATCTGCGTGATGTGATCGACGCAGAAGACAAACAGTCGATCAACGTCGTCGACACCCCGGCCGGGCGTCTGGGCGTGTTGATCGGCAGCGACAGCTGGTATCCGGACAACTACCGCAAGCTCGACGAGCAAGGCGCGCAAATTATCGCGGTGCCGGCGTACGTGAGCGGTCATGATGCGTGGGATAAACCGTGGCGCGGCTACAAGGGTTCGAGCACCCCGGGTTCGGTCAGCCTTAAACCCGGTGAAGTCAGCGAAGGTCAGGCTTGGCATAGACTGACGCTGATTGCGCAACCGCCCAGCAGCCGGGCGATTGCCGGAATGAGTGTGTTCCTGCGTGGCCAGCTCTGGGACAAGTCGAGCGCGGGGCAAAGCTTCCTCAGCAGCAACGGCCAGCAATTCGCCGATGGCGAGGCCCGTGGCGCACGCTTGCTGAATGTCTGGTTGTAAGCAATGAAGCCGCTGCCGATGCGCCTCGGGGATTTGTCGGTCGGTTTCGTCCATAGCCTTGCAGATGCCGTGCGCAGTCATGATTCCGACCCGCAACCGCTGCTGGAGCAATACGGTCTGGACGCCGCACGCCTGGCCGAGGCCGGTGCGCGATTGTCGATTCCGCGTTACATGCGCCTTGGGCATGCTGCGATTCAATTGACCGGCGACCCGGCGCTGGGTTTGCGCATGGGTCAGCTCAGCCGCTTGAGTCAGGCCGGGCTGGCCGGCGTCACCGCTGCGCAAGCACCCACCGTTCGCGAAGCAGCTCGCTGCCTGATCCGTTTTGAACCGCTATACGGCTCCAACTATCGCGGCCAGGCGAGTTTTCACGAGGATGCCAACGGGGCCTGGCTGCGCTTCTATTCGATCAGCCCTTACAACGCCTACAACCGCTTCGTGGTGGATTCGATCATTGCCGGGTGGTTGCATCAGCTATCCAGCCTGAGCCACGAACCACTGCGCGCTGAACGCATTGAAATCGAGTTCGACGCCCCGGACTACCGCGAGGCTTACACCGTACTCGGTGACTGTCCCATCCAGTTCGGCGCGGAGCAGAATCAATTGCGCCTGAGCCTCGCCAGCCTCGCCCGGCGCAATCCGGAACACTGCCCAAGCACTTGGCGGCATCTGCTGCAATTGTGTGAGCGGGAACTGGAACAATTGACCCGCACCCGCAGCCTGCGCGAACGCATCACCCAATTGCTCGGGCCGCTACTCAATGGTGGTCGGGAACCGGATCTGGAAGAAGTGGCGGCACGCTTGAAACTGCCAACCTGGACTTTGCGGCGCAAACTGGCCGAGGAAGGCACGCAGTTTCGCGCGATCCTCAATGACACTCGCCGTGATCTGGCGATGACCTACATTCGCGATACCGAACTGGCGTTCGGCGAAATCGCTTATCTACTGGGTTTTGCCTCGGCCGAAGCTTTCCAGCGCGCCTTCAAGCGCTGGAACGGCCAGACACCGGGCGAGTTCCGCCGCAGTCACCGCAAAACCGCCTGACGCTTACAACTCGGTGGCGTCTTCCGCGGGTTCTGGCGAATCCAGCTCGTAAGCTTGGTATTCGAGCAGTTCTTCTTGATAGTCATCCATCGTGTAATCCCCCTGCTGCTCGCTTGAAAGTGGCCTGATCAATCGACCCGTGCCCCGAGCATAAAGTGCCCGTGTGAAGGAAAAATGAAACGCGTCCTTCATGAAATAAAACGTAGCAGGTGGTCAGGAATTTATCGCAGGATTTTTGTCAGACGAATGTAACGAAATTTGAAGGCGGGCAGAAACAACTGTGGGAGCGAGCTTGCTCGCGAAGGCGTCGTGCCAGCCAATACAAATGTTGACTGAGATGACGCTTTCGCGAGCAGGCTCGCTCCCACAGGGGCAGCGTTGCGAAGTTACTGGCCGGAAGCAGGCATCGCCGGAATCGGCTCGGATGGCGGTGCCAGGTTCGGCGGGTTGGCTGGCGGCGTGATTGTTTCCGTGGCAGGCGCAGGTTCTGCGCTCGGCTCCGGGGTGATCGGCGCTGCTTCCGCTGGCGGTGTCACCGGCTCGGAACTCACCGGTGCAGCTTCAACCGGTGCAGCCAACGGCGCAGGTACTGGCGCCGGAACCGGCTCCGCTGCTGGCACTGCCGGCGTTGGATTGGCCTTCGGTTCAGGCACACCCAGATCAGGTTTCGGCTGCTCTTCGATGTGCGCCTTTTTCTTGGTATCCGCCGGCAAGAACTGTTCGACCAACGCAAAGAAACGCTCGTAGAACTTCTGCGAGTTCACGGTTTCACTGGCAACCTTGACCATCGAGTCGTCCGACGAGCCAATTGGCATCGACACCGAGCCCAGCACGCCAACACCCAGACTGGCCGAGTTGTTGGTCTTCTTCAGCGCATAACGATCCTGCAAGGCGTTGGCGAACACCGTGGCGTGATGCCCGGCGCTGCCATCTTCGGCACAGACGATGTTGAAGCTGATCTCCAGATGCGACTCACCCGTTTGCTGGAAGCTTTTGTGGCCGCTGACCAGTTTCGGGTCGCTGCTGGTAATGATGTAGCCCTGACTGAGCAACGCACGACGGGCCGCTTCGCAACTCGCGGTGTCGGTCACCGGGTAATTGCGCGAAAACGTACCGGAGTCGTCGAAGTTCTCATGCTCATAGAGAGGCTTGTCCTTCGAGCAGCCGGCAACAGCGGTCAACAACAGCGCCAACCCAACGACACGCATGGGAGTTGAAATCAACATTAAACATCCTGAGGGAAAACAGTCCGGGGCGTATTGTGCAACAGATCACGCCCCGACGGCGCATGGATTAGTGTCATAAGACAGTTACAACTGTATCGACCATCAACGACGGGAAAAAGTCGAATCGATGCATGATCGATGAAAACTCTGTCATTTGGCCACTATCGAACATAAAAAAGCCCCGGCGGTTAGGCCAGGGCTCTTGTCTTGCCGCTCAGTCAGACATCAGTAACGCTTGATGTCAGCCTGGGTTTCCAGTTGCTTGCGGAACGCCGCGAAGTCTTGCTGACCTTCACGGGACGCGAGGAAGCGACGGTACTGAGCCTTCTCTTCGTCGGTCGGTGCAGCCGCTTCGTTGACGCTGTTCAGGCGCACGATCATCAGGCTGCCGTCCGGCAGAGTTACGCTGCTGAAGGTCGGTTTGTCCTTGGCAGCCGGTTTCGGCATGCGGAACAGCGCCTGCAGCACGGTTGGGTCAACCCCTTCCTGAGCGCGGGTGGCCGCCTGGACGACTTTCCAGCTCTGACCGTCAACTGGCTTGTCCAGTGCAGTCTTGCCATCGCGCAGGCTGGCGATCAGTTGATCGGCCTTGGTCTTCGCGGCAGCGCTGGCGTGCTCTTTAGCCAACTGGGTGCGAATGGCGGTAGCCACGCTTTCCAGCGGCAGTTGCGCAGGCTTCAGGTGTTCCTTGGCGCGCAGCACGACCACGGTTTCCGGGTCCAGCTCGATGGCGGTGCTGTTGGCGTTTTCTTCCAGCACTTCCGGGCTGAACGCAGCAGTCACCACGGCACGGTTGGCCGCAATGCCTTCGCCACCTTCACGGCCGAACGGCTTGGAAGTGTGCACCGTCAGCTTCAGATCCGAGGCTGGTTGCACCAGGTCAGAAGCTTCGAACGAGGCGTCTTCCAGTTGCTTGGTCGCCTCAACGAAACGCTGCTCGACCTGCGCGGCTTTCAGCTCGCGGGTCAGCTTGTCTTTCAGGCTGGCCAGCGTCGGCACTTCCGGCGCTTCAACACCCAGCAGCTTGATCAGGTGGAAACCAAAATCGGTGCGAACCGGCTCGGAAACCTGATCTTTATTCAGCGAGTACAAAGCTTTTTCGAAGGCTGGGTCGTAGACGCCAGGGCCTGCATAACCAAGGTCACCGCCATTGTTGGCCGAACCCGGGTCCTGCGAGAACTCTTTGGCCAGCGCTTCGAATTTCTCGCCCTTGGCCAGACGCGCCTGGACTTCTTCGATCTTCGCCTTGGCCTGAGCTTCGGTGGTCTTGTCGTTCACTTCGATCAGGATGTGCGCGGCACGACGTTGCTCGGACAGGTTGGCGATCTCTTTCTGATACGCCGCCTGCAAGTCTTCGTCCTTGACGGAGACCTGGTCGAAGAACGAAGCCTTCTTCAGTTCGAGGTAATCGATGACCACCTGATCCGGGGTCATGAATTCCTTGGCGTGCTCGTCGTAGTAAGCCTTGACCTCATCGTCGGTCAGTTTGACCGCCGCCGGGTCAGCCTTGACGGTCAGCGAAGCGAAATCGCGGGTCTGTTTTTCCAGACGGGCAAAGGCCAACACTTCAGCGTCGGTCACAAAACCGCTACCGGCAACACCGGCGCGCAGTTGGCCGATCAGCATTTCCTGAGCCAGCATCTGGCGGAACTGCATGCGCGAGTAGCCCAGTTGACGGATCACCTGGTCAAAGCGATCGGAACTGAACTTGCCGTCCACCTGGAATTCAGGTGTCTGCAGGATCACTTGGTCCAATGCGCCTTCGGAGAAAGCGAACTTCGATTGTTCGGCGCCCTGCAGCAGCAGCTTGCGATCGATCAGACCTTTGAGGGCCGATTCACGGAGCATTTTTTCGTCAAGCAAGGAAGCATCGAAGTCCTTGCCCAGCTGTTGCATCAGCTGACGGCGTTGCATGTCAACGGCCTGGCTCAGCTCGTTCTGGCTGATTTCTTCACCATTGACCTTGGCCGCATCGTTGGAATGCGTGGTGGCCTTGAAAATGGCGTCGAAACCGGTCAGAGCCATCAGTGCAACGATGACTCCGATAATGGTCTTGGCAATCCAGCCTTGTGAATTGTCCCTGATATTCTGCAGCATGCGTCCCCCAGAAACGGTTGAACTTCAAAAATTAGGCAACCGTGGAGCGTGGGTAGAATCCGGATAGAAGAAAGGCGCATCCGAGGATGCGCCTTCTCGTAACTGGCGGAGCGGACAGGGCTCGAACCCTCGATCCCGGCGTTACAGGCAACTGATCCAGCTACCTGCTCTACCGCTCCGCTGCCAAGTCAGGGATGACCCCGACCCGGATAGGTAAAAACCTGAAACGAACTTAGTTGACCGCTTCTTTTAGTGCTTTACCGGCTTTGAAACCTGGTTTTTTAGCAGCAGCGATCTGCAGCGTCTTGCCGGTCTGTGGGTTACGACCAACGCGAGCTGGGCGATCAGTTACGGAGAACGTACCGAAACCAACCAGAACAACGGAGTCGCCAGCCTTGAGAGCGCCAGTGACGGATTCGATTACAGCGTCCAGCGCACGGCCAGCAGCAGCTTTCGGGATATCAGCGGATGCAGCGATAGCATCAATCAGTTCCGACTTGTTCACTCTAAGTCCCCTTATATCTATTTTGAGTTGATTCTAAGTTTTTTGGTGAAAGCAAAAACGAGTGCTGAATGGCCTACAGACACTTAAGAGCCGCTTTATAACAAGGGCTCTAAAAAGCTGTCAAGGAAGCCACCCAGGCAAAAACGTATTAATGCGTGCTAATTCTTTCCTTAGAGTCAGACTCGCGTTTTTCGTCCTTGGCAACTATCTCCGGAGCCACATCCGGCAAGGGCTCCGGCGCGTATTGCAGCGCAATTTGCAGGACCTCGTCAATCCATTTAACCGGTTTAATCTGCAGATCCTGCTTGATGTTGTCCGGAATCTCCTTCAGATCACGTACGTTCTCTTCAGGAATAATCACAGTCTTGATTCCGCCGCGGTGTGCCGCGAGCAGTTTTTCCTTCAAGCCACCAATCGCCAGCACCTGACCACGCAGGGTGATTTCGCCGGTCATGGCGACATCGGCGCGCACCGGAATGCCGGTCAATGCCGAGACCAGTGCCGTGCACATGCCTACACCAGCGCTAGGCCCGTCTTTCGGGGTCGCCCCTTCCGGCATGTGGATGTGCGTGTCGCGCTTCTCATGGAAGTCCAGAGGAATGCCCAGGCTCTTCGCCCGGCTCCGCACTACGGTGAGCGCAGCAGTGATCGATTCGACCATTACGTCACCGAGGGAACCGGTCTTGATCAGTTGACCTTTACCCGGTACGACAGCGGCTTCGATGGTCAGCAATTCACCGCCAACCTGAGTCCAGGCAAGGCCGGTGACCTGACCGATCTGATCCTGTTGCTCGGCCAGACCGTAGCGGAATTTACGCACACCGAGGAAATGCTCCAGCAGTTCAGCTGTCACTTTCACCGAGAAACGTTTTTCCAGCGCATGCTCTTTGACTGCTTTGCGGCAGACCTTGGCAATCTGCCGCTCAAGGCCACGCACACCGGCTTCACGGGTGTAATAACGAATGATGTCGCGGATCGCTTCAGCGTCGAATTCCAGCTCGCCCTTCTTCAAGCCATTGGCCTGAATCTGCTTTGGCGACAGGTATTTAACGGCGATGTTGATCTTCTCGTCTTCGGTGTAGCCCGGCAGACGGATGACTTCCATCCGGTCGAGCAGCGCCGGCGGGATGTTCATCGAGTTCGAGGTGCACAGGAACATCACATCGGACAGGTCGTAATCGACTTCCAGATAGTGATCGTTGAAGTTGTGGTTTTGCTCAGGATCGAGCACTTCCAGCAACGCCGACGCCGGATCGCCACGCATGTCGCTGCCCATTTTGTCGATTTCATCGAGCAGGAACAGCGGGTTGCGGACACCCACCTTTGTCATCTTTTGAATCAATCTTCCCGGCATCGAACCGATGTAGGTCCGGCGGTGACCACGAATTTCCGCTTCATCACGCACGCCGCCAAGGGCCATGCGCACGAATTTACGGTTGGTGGCATGGGCAATCGACTCAGCCAGCGAGGTTTTACCCACGCCAGGAGGACCGACCAGGCACAACACCGGGCCACGGATTTTCTTCACGCGTTTTTGCACAGCGAGGTACTCAAGGATGCGTTCCTTGACCTCTTCGAGACCGTAGTGATCGGCATCGAGAATGTCTTCTGCACGCGCCAGATCAAGGCGAACCTTGCTCTGTGCTTTCCACGGCACTTGCACCAGCCAGTCGATGTACGAGCGCACCACGGTGGCCTCAGCGGACATCGGCGACATCTGCTTGAGCTTGTTCAGCTCGGCAGTCGCTTTGGTCAGTGCGTCTTTCGGCAGGCCGGCAGCATCGATGCGCTTTTTCAGCTCTTCGATTTCATTGTGACCTTCGTCACCGTCGCCCAGCTCCTTCTGAATGGCCTTCATCTGCTCATTCAGGTAGTACTCGCGCTGGCTGCGCTCCATCTGCTTTTTGACACGGCCGCGAATGCGTTTTTCAACTTGCAGCAGATCGATTTCGGCATCCAGCAGAGCGAGCACGTGCTCGACGCGGGCCGACAAATCGATGATTTCGAGGATTTCCTGCTTCTGCTCGATCTTCAGCGCCATGTGCGCGGCCATGGTGTCTACCAGACGACCCGGCTCTTCGATGCTGTTGAGCGACGACAGGACTTCAGCCGGGACTTTCTTGCCCAGCTGTACATATTGTTCGAACTGCGACAGCAGGCTGCGCACGAAGACTTCCGACTCGCGGTCGGGGGCATCAACTTCGTCGATCAGCGAGACTTCGGCACGGCAGTGGCCGTCGACTTCGCTGAAGCGCTCCACGGCGCCCCGCTGCTCGCCTTCGACCAGAACCTTGACGGTGCCGTCAGGCAGCTTCAGCAGCTGCAGAACAGTGGCGATCGTACCGACGCGATACAGCGCATCTTCACCGGGATCATCATCAGCCGGGTTTCTCTGGGCCAGCAACAGGATTTGCTTGTCGCCCGTCATCGCTGCCTCGAGGGCTTCGATGGATTTCTCGCGCCCCACGAACAGCGGGATAACCATGTGCGGATAAACCACGACATCACGCAATGGCAGGAGAGGCAATTCGATGGTTGTCTTCATGATTTCGCCTCTACGGCGGCCATATGGCCGTAAACAGATGGAAGTAAGCTTGAAACCAAGATGGGGGCTGCCTTGAAAAAAAACAAGCGCAAAGCGGATGTTAAAACGCGTTAATAAAAAAGGGGCCCGAAGGCCCCTTCTTTATTCCAGCAGGCTGGACGCTTAAGCGTCCGGCGCTGCCTTGGCAGTCGGCTCACTGTTTTCGTAGATATACAGTGGCTTGGACTTGCCTTCGATAACACTTTCATCGATCACGACTTTGCTCACCTCGGACTGCGAGGGGATTTCGTACATCGTGTCGAGCAGCACACCTTCGAGAATCGAGCGCAGGCCACGGGCACCGGTTTTACGTTCCAGGGCACGCTTGGCGACCGATTTCAGCGCATCTGTACGGAACTCCAGATCAACGCCTTCCATCTCGAACAGCTTGGCATACTGTTTGGTCAGAGCATTTTTCGGCTCGGTGAGGATCTGCATCAACGCAGCCTCGTCAAGCTCGTCCAGCGTCGCGAGGACCGGCAGACGACCGACGAATTCCGGGATCAGACCGAACTTGACCAGATCGTCAGGCTCGACTTCACGCAGGGACTCACCAACCTTCTTGCCTTCTTCCTTGCTGCGCACTTCTGCGTTGAAGCCGATGCCGCCTTTGGTGGAACGGTTTTGAATAACCTTTTCCAGACCAGAGAACGCACCACCGCAGATGAACAGGATGTTACGGGTGTCGACCTGCAGGAATTCCTGCTGCGGATGCTTGCGGCCACCTTGCGGCGGAACGGAAGCGACCGTGCCTTCGATCAACTTGAGCAAGGCCTGCTGCACGCCTTCACCGGAAACGTCCCGGGTGATCGACGGGTTGTCGGACTTGCGCGAAATCTTGTCGATCTCATCGATGTAGACAATACCCATCTGGGCCTTCTCTACGTCGTAATCGCACTTCTGCAGCAGCTTCTGAATGATGTTCTCGACATCTTCACCTACGTAACCCGCCTCGGTGAGGGTGGTTGCGTCAGCGATGGTGAACGGAACGTTCAGCAAGCGGGCCAGTGTTTCGGCAAGCAGGGTTTTACCCGAGCCTGTCGGGCCGATCAGCAAGATGTTGCTCTTGCCGAGTTCGACGTCGTCATTCTTTTTGTCACGCTGGTTCAGGCGCTTGTAGTGGTTGTATACCGCTACGGCCAGAACCTTTTTCGCACGCTCCTGACCAATTACATACTGATCAAGGATGCCGCTGATTTCTTTAGGCGAAGGCAATTTATGCGCGCTGCTCTCGGCCTGTGCTTCCTGCACCTCCTCGCGGATGATGTCATTGCACAGGTCGACGCACTCGTCGCAGATAAAGACCGAGGGGCCGGCAATCAATTTGCGCACTTCATGCTGGCTTTTGCCACAGAAGGAGCAATAGAGCAGCTTGCCGTTGTCCTCGCCGTTGCGGGTGTCAGTCATTCGTTCGATCCAAATCCGATAGGCTTGCAACACAAGATGAAGGCTATTGCGGGCTTTTTCAAGCCCGCCGCTGATCAGACGAGCCGACCAAGCCTATTTTGAGCTGCTTATTTTAAGCTGGGCGCTGGGTGATCACTTCATCGATCAGGCCGTACTCGCGTGCGGCTTCTGCACTCATGAAGTTATCGCGGTTGGTATCACGCTCGATTTCTTCGAGGGTGCGCCCGCTATGCTTGGCCATCAGCGTGTTGAGACGCTCGCGGATGAAGAGGATTTCCTTGGCATGGATTTCGATATCCGAAGCCTGGCCCTGGAAACCGCCCAGTGGCTGGTGAATCATCACACGCGAGTTCGGCAGGCAGAAACGCTTGCCGGGAGCACCGGCCGTCAGCAGGAATGCACCCATGCTGCACGCTTGACCGATACAGGTAGTCGATACGTTGGGTTTGATGAACTGCATGGTGTCGTAGATCGACATGCCCGCTGTCACCGAACCGCCCGGGGAGTTGATATAGAGATGGATGTCCTTGTCCGGGTTTTCCGCTTCAAGGAACAGCAGTTGCGCACAGATCAGGTTGGCCATGTAGTCCTCTACCGGACCAACCAGAAAGATCACACGCTCCTTGAGCAGGCGCGAGTAAATGTCGTAAGCGCGCTCGCCACGAGCAGACTGCTCGACAACCATCGGGACCAGGCCGCCTGCGGCCTGGATATCAGAGTTCTGCTGAATATACGAATTACGGAACATGCTCTGCAGTCACTCCCAAATAGTTATGTCTTGAATACGCATAAGCCAGCTCGAAAGCTGGCTTATGGTGTGTACGTCTAACGCAGAAACGATCAGTCGGCTTGTGGAGCTTCTACCGGCTTGACTGCTTCTTCGTAAGAGACCGACTTGTCGGTCACACTGGCTTTCTGCAGAACAGTATCCACAACTTGTTCTTCAAGCACAACCGAACGCACTTCGTTCAGTTGCTGCTCGTTCTTGTAGTACCAGGACACAACCTGCTCAGGCTCTTGGTAAGCCGAAGCCATTTCCTGAATCATTTCGCGAACGCGAGCGTCGTCAGGCTTGAGGTCGAATTGCTTGACCACTTCAGCAACGATCAGACCCAGCACAACGCGGCGCTTGGCTTGCTCTTCGAACAGCTCGGCCGGCAGTTGATCAGGCTTGATGTTGCCACCGAATTGCTGAACAGCCTGCACGCGCAGACGGTCAACTTCGCTGGACAGCAGAGCCTTGGGCACTTCGATCGGGTTGGTGGCCAGCAGACCGTCCATAACCTGATTTTTTACCTTGGATTTGATCGCCTGACGCAGTTCACGCTCCATGTTCTTGCGAACTTCGGTGCGGAAGCCGTCGATGCCGCTTTCCTTGATGCCGAATTGAGCGAAGAACTCTTCGTTCAGCTCTGGCAGTTTTGGCTCGGAAACGGTGTTGACAGTCACGGTGAACTCGGCGGTTTTGCCAGCCAGGTCCAGGTTCTGATAGTCCTCAGGGAAGGTCAGGTTCAGAACGCGCTCTTCGCCGGCTTTAGCGCCAACCAGGCCTTCTTCGAAGCCAGGGATCATGCGGCCGGAACCGATAACCAGTTGAGTACCCTTGGCGGAACCGCCAGCGAACACTTCGCCGTCAACCTTGCCAACGAAATCGATGTTCAGCTGGTCGTCGTTCTGAGCGGCACGCTCGGTCACTTCAAAACGGGTGTTCTGCTTGCGCAGCACGTCCAGCATTTTGTCCAGATCAGCGTCAGCCACTTCGGCGCTCAGGCGCTCGACAGTGATGCCGTCGAAGCCGGCAACGGTGAACTCAGGGAACACTTCGAATACGGCTACATACTCCAGGTCCTTGCCAGCTTCGAGCGACTTAGGCTCGATCGAAGGCGAACCAGCCGGGTTCAGCTTCTGCTCAACCACAGCTTCGTAGAAGGAGGACTGGATCACGTCGCCTACAGCTTCCTGGCGCGCATCAGCACCGAAACGGCGCTTGATTTCGCTCATTGGCACTTTGCCTGGACGGAAGCCAGCAATCTTGGCCTTTTGGGCAGTCTGCTGCAGACGCTTGTTGACCTGGCTCTCAATGCGCTCAGCCGGCACGGTGACGCTCATGCGGCGCTCAAGAGCAGTAGTATTTTCAACAGAAACTTGCATGGATATTCCTCGTTGCACAGACGTTAGCCGGCCGTTTCCGACCCCAGAATCAAGGGCATGCATTCTAGTGGGTCAAACTCAAGAAGTCACCCTACTGAAAACGGGTAAAAACGCAGCAGGCAATTTATAGGTGCGAATGCACGAGTGCACTTCACCCCGAAGACGAATACAGACAATCACGCCAGGGCTCTGCGCCAACCTCTTCTATATATAGAAGACACTGCAATCATCTCCCTGACGGCCAATCCTGCAAGCAGGACCGACGGGCAGCGCGGCATCATCGAGAAACATGAATACGACGAAACGCCCTGCCCCGCGACCCAAAACCGGCTATTACCGAGTTTCGAAACCGCTAAAACAAAAAAGGCGCCAGACTGTTAAATCTGGCGCCTTTCGAAATATGGGGTGGACGATGGGGATCGAACCCACGACAACGGGAGTCACAATCCCGTGCTCTACCAACTGAGCTACGCCCACCATATTGCGTAACAAAAAAGCCAATTAACTTCTTTGTCGAACTCCGCTCAAGCCAAAGGCATGAATGAAGCTTGTTTGGTGCGGATGAAGAGACTCGAACTCTTACGCCTCGCGGCGCTGGAACCTAAATCCAGTGTGTCTACCAATTCCACCACATCCGCGGATGAAGCTCTTTAAAACAAAAGCGTCAGACTGTTAGATCTGACGCTTTTCGAAATATGGGGTGGACGATGGGGATCGAACCCACGACAACGGGAGTCACAATCCCGTGCTCTACCAACTGAGCTACGCCCACCATATCGCGTTACTTGTGCCAAAGCTGCCTAATGGCGCACCCGGCAGGACTCGAACCTGCGACCATCCGCTTAGAAGGCGGATGCTCTATCCAGCTGAGCTACGGGCGCCTTGTTAATCTGTACTCTTAAAGGACTACAAACTAAGTGCTTTCCAGTCTCGCAGAATCGTAATCCCGCTCAACCTTCTTAACCAGTGCTAGGCTGTGCCCGACAAGTGCGACGAATAGTATAGAGCGCCCCGAAGGTCGTCAAATCCTTTTTGAAAAAAATTCATTTAATTAAAGGAGTTAGGGGAATTTGCTGACCAAGCGCCTTTGCCCTCACCGCCCGACATGCGAGAATGCGTTCTCTTTTTTTCACCTCTCGATGGTTAATCACGCGCAATGACTGCACAACTAATCGACGGCAAATCGATCGCCGCCAGCCTGCGCCAGCAGATCGCCAAACGAGTTGCCGAGCGTCGCCAGCAAGGCCTGCGCACTCCCGGCCTCGCGGTGATCCTGGTCGGCAGCGATCCTGCCTCTCAGGTTTATGTCTCGCACAAGCGTAAAGACTGTGAAGAGGTCGGCTTCCTCTCTCAAGCCTACGACCTGCCTAGCGAAACCACGCAAGAAGCGCTGACCGATCTGATCGATCGCCTGAATGACGATCCGGCAATCGACGGCATTCTGCTTCAGCTTCCGCTGCCCGGGCATCTGGATTCCTCGCCACTGCTGGAGCGTATTCGTCCGGATAAGGACGTCGACGGTTTCCACCCTTATAACGTCGGCCGCCTCGCCCAGCGTATCCCGCTGCTGCGCCCGTGCACCCCTAAAGGCATCATGGCTTTGCTGGAAAGCACTGGCGTTGACCTTTATGGCATGGACGCAGTGATCGTCGGCGCTTCCAACATCGTTGGTCGTCCGATGGCGATGGAACTGCTGCTGGCCGGTTGCACCGTAACCGTCACCCACCGCTTCACCAAGGATCTGGCCGGCCACGTCGGTCGTGCCGATCTGGTGGTAGTGGCCGCCGGCAAGCCGGGCCTGGTCAAAGGCGAGTGGATCAAGGAAGGCGCGATCGTGATCGACGTCGGCATCAACCGTCAGGACGACGGCAAACTGGTCGGCGACGTGGTTTATGAAACCGCCCTGCCCCGCGCTGGCTGGATCACGCCAGTTCCGGGCGGTGTTGGCCCGATGACCCGTGCCTGCCTGCTGGAAAACACTCTGTATGCAGCGGAAACCCTGCACAGCTGAGTCAGTTTTCCCGCATTGAAGAACCCCGCCTGGTGCGGGGTTTTTCGTATCTGAGAATAAACTGTAACCGTTCGACGGAAACCTCTCTTTTTACAGGGCTTTTCACGAGATTTTCAGGCTATTCAAACAACCATCGACAGTTCTTCAACCATAATCCTAGAATGCGACGTTTTAAAGAAATAACCCGTTACAAATAACGGAATATCCAACCTTTATGAGTTCGCCCGCGTGAAAATTCGTCTTTCGATTCTGAGCCTGTTTTTTGCATTTTCAGGCACATTCATCACGCCAACGATCAACGCTGCGGAAACCACCGCTGCCCCTCGTGACGCTTCGCAACTGAAGATCGCCTCCGGCAGCGCCCTGCTCATGGATATGCAGACCAATAAAGTCATTTATTCCAGCAACCCTGACGTGATCGTGCCGATCGCTTCCGTCAGCAAACTGATGACTGGCCTGGTTGTGGTTGAAGCCCGACAGAACATGGACGAATGGATCAGCGTAGACATCAGCAACACGCCAGAAATGAAAGGCGTGTTCTCCCGAGTCAAACTCAAGAGTGAACTACCGCGTCGCGAGATGCTGTTGATCGCCCTGATGTCCTCGGAAAACCGTGCAGCTGCCAGCCTCGCGCACCACTACCCGGGCGGTTATGCAGCCTTTATCGCGGCGATGAACGCCAAGGCCAAGGCGCTGGGCATGACCAACACCCACTATGTCGAGCCGACCGGGTTGTCGGAGCGCAACGTTTCCACCGCGCGCGACCTGAGCAAACTGCTGGTGGCCGCGAGCAAGCATCCAATCCTCAGCGAACTTACGACCACCAAGGAAAAGACCGTGTCGTTCCGTAAACCCAATTACACCTTGGGTTTCCGCAATACCGATCATTTGGTTAACAAGGCCGACTGGGATATCAAGATCACTAAAACCGGCTTTACCAATCCTGCCGGTCACTGCCTGGTATTAGTCACGCGGATGGGCAATCGTCCGGTGACGCTGGTGATTCTCGACGCGTTTGGCAAATTCACGCATTTTGCCGATGCCAGCCGGATTCGCAGCTGGGTCGAGACTGGGCGCAGCGCCAATGTTCCGGCGGTGGCTCAACAGTACAAGGCCGAGAAGAACCTGAAAAATCGCCAGACTGGCGTGGTTGAGGCTTCGAAGTAACGGCTTCACTGCTATCTGTGGATATGTGGCGAGGGAGCAAGCTCCCTCGCCACATTGAGATCTCACTGAACCTGAGAGATCTCAATCATTCGGCAACGGCATCTGATCATCATCAGGAATGCCATCCCCCTTGTTCGGGTCCCGCACGGGGTCCGGCGTCAGCACATTCGGCCGGGCCAGCGGATCGCGCAGCGGACTGTCCGGATCAAGCACTGGATCGACCTCAGGTTCAGGCGTCGTCGGTACGCTCTCGGGTTTTTGATCATCGAAGCTTGAATCGGTACTCATACGCACCTCACATCAAGGTTTCAGATTGGCTAACGGGTCGTAGGGCTTGGCCGGCTTTTTATCGTCGCCGTCCGGTTTCACGTCTTTCGGCGCCTTGGCAGGGCCGACGGGATCGACTTGAGGATCATCGAGATCCGGTGAATCCGGATCGAATCCCAGATCATGGCCCGAGGAATGCTCGGACGAGTGCGGGCCTTTCGGGGATGGGGAATCTGCCATGTTCGCCTCCTGGGTTCAGCCGCAAAATCGGGCTATTTCCTTAAGAGGCTTGCCGGGCCTGGCAGTGCCCGGCAGATGACGAACGGAAACTTAGTGTGCTTCCAAAGCTTTCTTCGCCTGCGCCGCTTCCCGCTCCTGACCGGCCTGAGCCAGCTCATCGGCAGCCTTGAGCCAGCGATGGCGGTCGACTGCCGCTGGAATCTGCGTCGGCTTCTGGATCAACACCGCCCAGCCGCCGGATTTTTCGAAGGCTGATTCAAAGGAACTGAAACTCATCAACTCACGACGATTCATTCCGGCGCGCAACAGCACTTTCTGTTTTTTCCGGTCGTATCCGGAAAGGATCGCGTAACGCGGTTCACCCCAGAATGAGCCTTCGCTGAAGCGCACCATCACCGGATATCCCGCCGCAACCTGAGTCAGCAGCGCCGGCAAATTGCTGTCCAGCGGATACACCACCATCCCGTACTCACGAGCCAGATCTTGCAGATTCTGCTGCAACTTGTCTTCGGCGCCCGGCAAATGCAGCGGCTTTTCCAAGAGTCCCGGCGTGATCATGATGCCCTGCTGCGCCAACAGGCTGGCGAGCACCTGCGGCCCACTCTGGTTGGCGTCACCCCGATAGAACGTGCCGCTGAGCTCGACCCGCTCCGGCAGACGCTGAATCTGCGGCGCCACACTGCCCGCACACCCGACCAGCACCGCCGCACAACCGGCCACCAGCAACGCCGCACGAATTCGAGAAATTACCTGCACCATCATCACTCTCTATTCAGACGCCGGTCATCGTGTTCCGGCTTGGGCGATGATCATAGGACGAGGACCGGCTGCGGTATAGCCTTAAACCGCAGACATATCGACTACATAGAGCAAACTGATTGGTCACCAACGACCTTTGGTCAATAGCCTGAAACACCCCAGTGACTAGACTGTCACTGAAAAGGACTGATTCGAAGAATGTGCGCGCCCGACGCAGGGCAAAGAGGAGGCACTGATGAGCCTGACCATGACTATCGTAATGTTGATTGCCGGCTGGCTGGCCGTTGCCAGCGCCATGCTGTGGGGCGTGCTGCGTATTGCCCGGCGCCACCATCATCCAGTTCAGCCCGCTGCGGTCGAAAAGACTGAAAAGCACGACAGCCGTCACGCGACCGCGCACTGATTACTGAACGCTACACAAACAAAAAGGCCGCCTGGACTCGAGGAGTTCAGGCGGCCTTTTGGCTTATTGCCGATTACACAGTCAGCTTTTTCTGCCTGGCCCGTCGCGACATCATGTTCAGCACTTCAATCGCAGCTGAGAACGCCATGGCGGCATATACGTAACCTTTCGGTACATGGGCGCCGAAGCCTTCGGCGATCAGCGTCATGCCGATCATGATCAGGAAGCCCAGAGCCAGCATCACCACCGTCGGGTTGTCGTTGATGAACTTGGCCAGCGGATCAGCCGCAAACAACATCACCAGTACCGAGGCCACGACCGCGATGATCATGATCGGCAAGTGTTCGGTCATGCCGACAGCGGTAATGATGCTGTCGATCGAGAACACCATGTCCAGCATCAGGATCTGCCCGATAGCCGCAGCGAAACCCAGAGTCACTTTGGAAGTCACCGAGGTTGGGTCTTCCGGTGCCGGGTCCATGCTGTGATGGATCTCGGTAGTGGCTTTCCACAACAGGAACAGGCCGCCGGCGATCAGGATCATGTCCTTCCACGAGAACGCATGGCCCATGATTTCGATGACCGGAGCGGTCAACTGCACAATGAAGGCGATGGTGCTCAGCAAGCCCAGACGCAGGATCAGCGCCATGCCGATACCGATACGGCGGGCCTTCTGCCGGTGCTCTTCAGGCAATTTGTTGGTCAGGATCGAGATAAAGATCAGGTTATCGATGCCGAGCACGATCTCCATCACCACCAGTGTGGCCAAGGCAACCCATGCGGTCGGGCTGGCGGCAAGTTCTAACAGATATTCCATGGGTCAGTCCTGACTCTTGTAAAACGGATTAGATGGTCTTGGAGGAAGATTCGGTTGTTTCCGCTTCTTTTTCCGGTGCTTGTTTTTTCTCGATCAGGCCGCCAGTGGCGTCGCTGAGCGCTTGTTCAGCGGCTTTATGGGTGTCGTCGATGGCTTGCTTGGCGGTTTCGGCAGCCTTGCCCATCAACTGTTGGGCACTCTTTTCGGCCTGGTCGCAACCGGCCAGCACCACTAAAGAGGTCAGCAGCAACGCAGTAATTTTCAGTTTCATCATGCTTCCTTCGAAAGAACAGACAGGGCCTACAGGCCGGCCGTCGATGGATGGGCATTCTAGGGAGGCAAACACTTCAGGAAAATTCGTATTTTTAGCGTCTATACTTCGGTTTTAACGAACTGTAGACGTCCATGCTCAATTACCGACAACTGCATTACTTCTGGGTGGTAGCCAAGACCGGCAGCATTGTCCGCGCCTGCGAGCAACTGAACCTGACGCCGCAGACCATCAGCGGGCAGATTTCCCTGCTGGAACAAACCTACGGCATAGAGTTGTTTCGACGGGTTGGCCGACAACTTGAACTCACCGAAGCCGGGCGTCAGGCCCTGCCCTACGCCGAACAGATGTTTCAGCTGGGCGGCGAGCTGGAACTGATGTTGCGCGCGCAACCCAATGAACAGCAGATTCTGTTTCGCGTCGGCGTGGCGGACGTGGTGCCCAAGTCCATCGTCTATCGGCTGATCGCACCGACCATGGAACTGAGCGAGCCACTGCGCATCACCTGCCGCGAAGACAAACTCGAACGATTGCTGGCGGATCTGGCGATTCAGCGTCTGGATCTGGTGATTTCCGACAGCCCGATGCCCTCGCACCTGGACATTAAAGGCTATAGCCAGAAACTCGGCGAATGCGGGATCAGCTTCTTTGCCACCGCCGAACTCGCGGCCCGATACGGTCAGGACTTCCCGCGCAGCCTGCATGGCGCGCCATTGCTGATTCCCGGTGCGGAAACCGTGGTGCGCAGCCGTTTGCAGCGCTGGTTTGCCGAGCAGCAAATCCAGCCGAAAATCGTCGGCGAGTTCGATGACAGCGCCTTGATGCAGGCGTTTGGTCAGTCGGGGAGCGGGATTTTTATCGGCCCGAGCGTGATTGCCGAAGAAGTGAAGCGCCAGTACGGCGTCGAGCTGATTGGCCAGACCGACGCGGTGACCGAGTCGTTCTATGCCATTTCGGTGGAGCGCAAGGTCAAGCACCCCGGCATCGTTGCGATTACCGAAGGTGCCCGACGCGAATTGTTTACCGCGTTATGAAGCTTCTGCGCAAACGTCACGCGGCTTGAGCGTCATCAGCACCATGGCGAGGAACACCGACAGCAGGATGAACCCGGCAGCGGCGAAACCGAGGAAGCCCAGACCCGCGCTGTCGATTACCCGACCGCCAACCATCGCGCCAAGGCCGATCCCGAGGTTGGCCCCGGCGATATTCAGCGAGGCGGCGAAGGCCGGCGCTTCCGGCGCGGCTTTCATCAGGCGCACATGGCTGACCAGGAACAACGCGGCCTGAGTCACACCCCAGATCCCCATCGCCATTGCCAGCCCTACCGGCGAATGAATGTTCGGCACCAGCGACACCATGCCGGCAATCATGAACGCACAGAACAACACCGACGCCCCCAGCGGATGCCGGTCAACTGCGCGACCACCCAAAGAGTTGCCGATCAAGCCGACCGCGCCGAAGCCCATCAGGCACCAGCCGACCACGGTGCCGTTGAAACCGGCGAGGCGCTCAAGAATGTCCGCCAGATAGGTGTAAGCGGTAAACATGCCGCTGAACACCAGAATCGACAGCAGTATATGGCCGAGCATCAGCGGGCTGCGCAGGATCTTGAATTGCGAACGGAAGCTGACCTGATGCTGGTGCAGATCGGTTTTCGGCAGATAAACAAACAGCAACAGCGCCTTGGCGAACGCGATGACCGCGAGAATGCCAAAGGCGCTGCGCCAGCCGAACGCATCGGAAATCAGCGTGCCGACCGGGATGCCAAACACCGTGGCGCAGACAATTCCGAAGCCGATCTTGGCGATGGCGCGCCCGGCGTAGTCCGGGCCGACGATGTCCACGGCAGTCTCACTGGCCAAGGCCCAGAACACCGGCAGACCGAGCGCCGGAATCAGCCGGGCGATCGCCATCACCCAGATATTCGGCGCCAGCATCGCCACCGTGTTGGCCAGGCCAAACATGATCAGGATGCTGATAAACAGTTTGCGGCGCTCGAAGCGGGCGAAATATGCGGTCAAGAATGGGCCGAACATCGCCACGGTGAAAGCGAATAGAGTCACCAGCAGGCCAGCCTGCGGGATGGTCACTTCAAGATCACGGGCAATCGCCGGCAACAGGCCGACGATAACGAATTCCGTGGTCAGCACCGTAAATCCGGCGGCAGACAACAGAAGAATGGGCAACAGCATGGGGAACTCCAGCAAAACGACGACACCAGCGTTGACCCGAAGGCCCGCCGGCAGAACTTGAAAATGAGGATGGAGAATCTTAACAGAGTGTTTCCGAGCTGACTTGCACAAAGCTGTCTATCTCGAAGACCAATCAGGTGGCAGATCGTCACATGCCTGAAGGACGAGGCCCACGCTGTGCTAAAGTCCGCGCCCTGAAAAACGTACAGCCTATTCAACGGCCTGTTCACTGGCGTTGATTTCGCGCCAGCCCCTTGGGTTCGTAGCTGTGGTCTGCCCTCGATTTGCCACAGGTTTTACGCAACCTTGCACCCTATAAAAAATCAGAGATGCCGTTATGACTGCTTCATCCCCTTCTCTATTGCAACGCCTGAAAAGCCTGAGCCTGGTCACGCAGATCGTGTTCGGCCTGATTGCCGGTATCGTACTGGCCCTGGTGGCCCCCGAGCTGGCCAAGTCCACCGCGTTCATCGGCAAGGTCTTCGTTTCGGCGTTGAAAGCCGTGGCACCGATTCTGGTGTTCGTGTTGGTGATGGCCTCGATTGCCAACCACAAGCACGGTCAGGAAACCCACATCCGCCCGATTCTGTTCCTGTACCTGCTGGGCACTTTCAGTGCCGCGGCAGTGGCGGTGGTTGCCAGCATGATGTTCCCGTCTGTGTTGGTGCTGTCCACCGACAACGTCGCGGTGACGGCACCCGGCGGTATCGGTGAAGTGCTGCAAAGCTTGCTGTTGAGCGTGGTTGATAACCCGGTCAGCGCGCTGATGAACGCCAACTTCATCGGCATTCTCGCTTGGGCGATCGGCATGGGCGTTGCGATTCGCCATGCTGGCGACACCACCCGCGAAGTGCTTGGCGACCTGTCCAACGGCGTGACAGTGATCGTGCGTCTGGTGATTCGGTTTGCGCCGTTGGGGATTTTCGGCCTGGTCGCCTCGACCCTCGCCACTTCCGGTTTCGGCGCACTGATCGGTTATGCACACCTGTTGATGGTGCTGCTCGGCTGCATGCTGTTTGTGGCGCTGGTGATGAACCCGCTGATCGTGTTCTGGAAGCTGCGTCGCAACCCTTATCCGCTGACCCTCCAGTGCCTGCGTGAAAGCGGCATCACTGCATTCTTCACCCGCAGTTCGGCGGCGAACATTCCGGTCAACCTGGAATTGAGCAAGCGCCTGGGCCTGCATGAAGACACGTATTCGGTATCGATCCCGCTGGGTGCGACCATCAACATGGCTGGCGCGGCGATCACCATCACCGTACTGACCCTGGCTGCCGTGCATACCTTGGGTATTGCCGTAGACATTCCGACCGCCATTCTGCTGAGTCTGGTAGCGGCGATCTGCGCTTGCGGCGCCTCGGGCGTGGCCGGTGGTTCGTTGTTGCTGATTCCACTGGCGTGCAGCCTGTTTGGCATTCCGAGTGAAATCGCCATGCAAGTGGTTGCGGTGGGTTTCATCATTGGCGTGTTGCAGGATTCGGCGGAGACTGCGCTGAACTCGTCGACCGACGTGCTGTTTACTGCGGCGGCTTGCCTGGGTGAAGAAGAGAAGGCTCAGCGTACTGCCTGAAAGCATCCCCTGTAGGAGTGAGCCTGCTCGCGATGAGGCATGACATCAAACAATATGTTGGCTGACAGTCCGCAATCGCGAGCAGGCTCACTCCTACAAAGGGCAATAAAAAGCCCGCCAAGGCGCAAACCTTGGCGGGCTTTTTTGTGGCTGGGTGTTTAGAACGCGCCCATGTAATCGCGCTTGCCCACTTCAACGCCGTTATGACGCAGCAGATCGTAAGCAGTCGTAACGTGGAAGAAGAACTGCGGCAGGCCGTAGGTCAGCAGGTAAGCCTGGCCAGTGAAGCGCTTCTCTTTCGGCGTGCCCTGACGGGTGATGATTTCGATGCCTTCCTTGCCATTGATCTGCTCTGGCTTGATCTCGCCGATAAACGCCAGAACCTTGGCAATCAGGGCTTGCAGCTCGGCGAAGGTGGTTTCGCTGTCCTCATACTTCGGCAGTTCGACTTCGGCCAGACGCGCGGAAACGCCTTTGGCGAAGTCAACGGCGATCTGCACCTGGCGCACCAGCGGGAACATGTCCGGGTACAGACGGGCTTGCAGGAAAGCGTTCGGGTCGATGTTTTTCTCGGTGGCGTGGGCTTCAGCCTTTTTCAGCACGTTGCTCAAAGCGTTGAGCATTTGCTGGAAAACCGGGACGGATGCAGCGTGCAGGGAAATGGTCATGGCAGTCTCGTGTGGTGGCGGGATTGAATCGTGGGGCGATTATAGCCGTGCCCGCGCGCGCTGCGGCTTGTCTTTTATACAGCAAGGATTAGGCTAGGCGCCTTCGACTGCAAAGGAAACGCGCGATGACCACCGAACAAGAAACCAGCTTTGACGAACCACGGCTCAATGCCACGGAAATCCGCATTCTGGGTTCGCTGATCGAAAAACAGGCCACCAGCCCCGAATCCTATCCTTTGACCCTCAACGCACTGGTGCTGGCCTGCAACCAGAAAACCAGCCGCGAACCGGTGATGAACCTGACCCAGGGCCAGGTCGGCCAGAGCCTGCGGGCGCTTGAAGGTCGCGGTTTCGCCAAACTGGTAATGGGGAGTCGTGCCGACCGCTGGGAGCACAAGGTCGACAAGGCGCTCGAACTGGTTCCGGCGCAGGTGATTCTTTCAGGCTTGATGTTTCTGCGCGGTCCGCAAACCGTCAATGAACTGCTGACCCGCAGCGGGCGCATGCACGAGTTTGAAGACGCCGAACAGGTAGTGCATCAGCTCGAACGCCTGATTGCCCGGGGTCTGGCGGTGCTGATTCCGCGTCAATCTGGCCAGCGCGAAGATCGCTATACCCATGCGCTGGGCGATCCGGCGGATATCGAGGTGATTATGGCCGCGCGGCAAAATCCTCAGGAACGCAGTGCGGGCGGCGCGGTGTCGGTCGAGCGGATCGAAGAGCTGGAAGCGCGGATTGCGGCACTGGAAGAGCGCTTGTCGCGCCTCGAATAATCAAGCGCACGCGATAACTGTGGGAGCGGGCTTGCCCGCGATTGCGATGGTTTTACCGCTAAATATGTGTCGGGTGTACCGGCCTCATCGCGGGCAAGCCCGCTCCCACAGGGTCTGCGGCAGCTTGGGGATTTCCAACACTATTCACCATCCCAGTAATCCACGCCATCCGCTTGCCGTGCCACGGCAACGAAACCTGACGCATTGCCCTCGGCATCGATCTTGAAGTTGTCCATCACCGCATATTTGTTCGAATCAGGATATTCACAGATGTCCGGCTGCTGCTGGGTGCTGACCGCCAGATAACGCAACTCTGCGTCACTGGTATTGATGATCTGATGCGCAGTTTCCGGGCCACCCGGCGGGCAGGCGATCACATCGCCAGCACGGATCGGGAAACGCTCGGCGCCAAGCCGAACCTCGCCCTCCCCGGCCACCACGAAAAACATCTCTTCATTGACCCGATGACTGTGAAACGGGCTGCCGCGCATGCCCGGTGGCAGCGCATATAAACGGTAGCCGAGCTTCTGCGCGCCCAGTTGCTGGCCGACTCGGGCCATGCTCTGCTGATATCGTCCGGCGGTTTCGCCTTCGGGGGCGAGAGCTTCGGGCAGCGGTTCGAGTTCGACCTGGTGCAGGTTGAGAATGGGCGGATGCATGCAAACCTCGGCTTTTTTGTAATGGGCAAGTCTGTGCTTGCTGGGGATTCAGTATAGGCAAACACGCTTTGAAACCGAGGCGCGGCATTCGCTAGCAGGCTAGCTCCCACAGGGGATCTTCGCTGTACACCTTATTTGTGCATCACAGAAATCAACTGTGGGAGCGAGCCTGCTCGCGAAGGGGCCCGCCCCATCAGCACAAATCCGGATCAGCTACGGGCAAAACCCACCGCCGCCTCAAACTGCTCAACCGTCGGGCGCACCCCGGTGTACAACACAAACTGCTCCAGCGCCTGAATCGCAATCACCTCAAGCCCGGTAATCACTCGTTTGCCTTCAGCCCGACCGCGCACGATCAGCGGCGTTTCCGAGGGAATCGCCACCACATCGAACACGGTCTCAGCCGATTTGATCATCTCAGCGTCAAATGCCAGTTGACCCGCCTCCGGCCCGCCGTCCATCCCGACCGGCGTGACATTGATCAACATCTGCGGACGCTCGTCGCCCATCTCGGCCTGCCAGCGATAACCCAGCGAATCCGCCAGCGCCCGCCCTGCACGCTCGTTTCGGGCAACGATCAAGCCGTTTTTATAACCGCCATCCCGCAAGGCACTGGCCACCGCTTTGGCCATGCCGCCGCTGCCACGCAGGGCGAACGTCGATTCCTTGGGCACCGCGTGGGTTTCCAGCAATTGGGCGATGGCGATGTAATCGGTGTTGTAGGCCTTGAGATGGCCGTCGGTGTTGACGATGGTATTAATCGACTGAATCGCCGCCGCCGACGCATCCAGCTCATCGACCAGCGCAATACTCGCTTCCTTGAACGGCATCGACACGCCGCAACCGCGTATGCCCAGTGCGCGAATCCCGCCCACGGCGCCCGGCAAATCCTGGCTGCTGAAAGCCTTGTAGTAGAAATTCAGCCCCAACTGCTCGTACAAATGGTTATGAAACCGCAGACCGAAGTTCCCGGGACGCCCGGACAGGGACATACACAATTGGGTGTCTTTGTTGGGGTTCATCTGCATGAAACTTTCTCCTTCAAACGCACTTTCAGATGGACGGGATGACGCACGGCACCCGTTCTGTTCGATCATATCGAAGTGTCTGCAACAGGCGTTAGGTGACTGTAAGCAAACGGGTACAGACCCTTACACAAACTTTACCTAACGGCTGTGCTGATTTTCAAAACGACGCTGTCTTAGAAGTATCCCCGCGATAATCCTTGGGTCTATTTGCAGATTCAAGCGCTGGGTTGAACAACGAGGAATTATCATGATCCGTAAACTTCCTGTCTTAGCTTTGCTGATCGGTGCATTGGCTGTTGCCGGACAGGCGCAAGCCGGTGGTTACTATTATCACGGTGGTGGCTATGGCCATGGCGGCGGTTGCTGCTGGGGCGGCGGTCACGCCGGATGGGTAGGCCCTGCCGCGGTCGGCGCCGTGTTGGGCGCAGTGGTAGCGGGTTCGGTGATGTCCTCACCGCGCACGGTTTACGTGCAGCAACCGGTCTATGTGCAACCGCAACCGGTCTACGCTCCGCCACCGGTCTACTACCAGCCACCACCTCCACCGGTTTATTACCAGCCACCAGGCTATTACGTTCAGCCTCGTTACTAAGGCCGACGTCCATAGCTTCCGGGCTGTAAATGAAACAGGCTCCGCCGCAAGGCGGGGCCTGTTTTCGTTTCGGGGTGTATGAATAAATCTCGCCGAGGTCGCTATCGGGACTACGCTGGCGGCTAGAATCGTCAAGATTGACGTAAACCCTTCCGTCTTTTTTGCGGAATACGGTCATATTTATGTCATCTCGGGGCCGCAAGCTTGGGCCGTCCGCAAACAACAGGTCGATAACAACAAGGACGAATGTATGCCAACACAAAACCCGCACCGCATCGTCGGTCTGTGCACCTCAAGCAAGGTGTACAGCGCTTTGACTGAACTCAAGCACCTTGAGGGCCATCGCTGCGCCAAGCTTCTTTCGCTGCTGGCGGAAAATCTGGTGCACAAAGGGCTGCTCAATGAGCGCGAAGTGATGCACATGCTCGATCAAGTGGTGGATTGAGGCCAGACCTCACTGGCGTCAATGACCACTATCGAAAGCGTTGATTGTCGGTAAAACCGTCGAGCCCCTAAGGTACCCCCATAGATTGATGGAGGTACGTGTCATGGCTCAGGTTCAAATCATGTCGGTAATCGGCAGCGCTGTTCCCGCTTCACTCAGAGCATCGGGCTTGCTCGCCTGCTGGTATCTGATGCGCGATGGCGAGCCGATCAGCGGCCCGCTCACTTCACTGCCAGCCGCTCAGGCCCTGTCGGAAAAAATCGTCAGCAACCCTTTCCGCGCTTAAGGCAGTTGCACTTTCGGCTTGTTCTCGATGAACAATGCCCAGCTCGACATGAACAGCGCGGCAATCAACGGCCCGATCACAAAGCCGTTCAAGCCAAAGACGGCCAGGCCACCCAGGGTCGAGATCAGAATCATGTAATCCGGCATTCGCGTGTCCTTGCCGACCAGAATCGGTCGCAGCACGTTATCCACCAGGCCGATCACAAATACCCCGAACAACCCCAGCACCACGCCCTGCCAGATCATCCCGCTGAGCAGAAAGTACGCCGCCACCGGCGCCCAGACAATCCCCGCCCCCACTGCTGGCAACAGCGACAGAAACGCCATCGCCACCGCCCAGAGCAACGCACTCGGAATATCCAGAAACCAGAAAATCGCCCCGCCCAGCGCGCCCTGCGTGATCGCAACCACGAGATTGCCTTTGACCGTGGCGCGCACTACCCGGTTGAATTTCAGTTGCAGACGACGCTTGTGATTCTCCTGCAAGGGCACGGCGGTGCGGATCTTGCGCACCAGTTCAGGGCCATCGCGCAGAAAGAAAAACAGCAGGTACAGCATGATGCCGAAGCTGACGACAAACTCGAACGTACCCTGGCCAAAACTGAACGCCTGACTCGCCAATACCTGGCTGCCCTGCATTGACGCCTTGACGATTTTCTCGCGCAGGCCATTGAGTTCGCCCATACCGAAGCGGTCGAGCAGGTGTTGAAAGTACGGCGGCAGGCTGTGTTTGAACTGCGCCACGTAGGCGGCAATGTCCAGATCACCGCTTTCGATATTCTTGTACAGCGTTGCGCCTTCCTGCACCAACAACACGCTGATGATGATCACCGGCAAAATCGCGATCACCAGACAGATGAACAACGTGCACAGCGACGTCAGGTTGCGTTGCCAGCCAAATCGCTGCTGCAACTGGCGCTGCATCGGCGCAAACAGAATGCCCAGAATGACCGCCCAGAACACCGCGCCGTAGAACGGCAGCAGAATCCAGATGAAGGCCACCGTCACCAGCAGCAACAGCACGGCGAGGGATTTGTTTTGCAGATTCTTTTCGTTCATGTCCGGTCCATGTCAGTCAGGCGTCGTGCACGCCCCGGTGCTTAGTCAACCGGCGCGAGCACGAGTGCCATCTTTATTCATGGAGCATAGTTGCCGATGACTCAGCGCACGGGCAGCTTGATGATTTGCGCGGTGGTCATCACATCACCAAAGGTATCTTCGACTTCAGCCAATGCGGACTGATGCAGCGAGTCCTTGTCGACGGAAGTACCGTTGGCGCGAGTGATGGCGCGGGTTGCCGAGGCGTCGGACGCCACAATCACGTTGTATCCCAGCGGCGCTGCATCGCGTGCAGCACCGGCCACGCAAGCGTGAGTCATCAGGCCCGAGATGATCACCGTCTCGATACCAGACTTCTTCAGGCGCTCGTTCAGATCAGTGCTGCCAAACACGCTGACAGTGGTCTTTTGCAGCGCTACGTCCTTGGTGCGCGGTTGCATGTCCGGGTGGAATTTCACGGTTTCGCCATCAATCGCGAACACCGCAGAGCCGGCCGGCGCGACATGTTGGACGTGATACACCGGGATTTTGTGGCTGTCGGCAAAAGCGATCAGCTCACGGGTTTTCGCCAGTGCAGCGGCACCGTCCGGGATCGGCATTTTGCCGGTGAAGTATTCATTCTGGAAATCGATCACCAACAGCGCGGATTTGCCGGCCGGCAGTTGCTGGGTTGGCGTCGCCCCCGACATCGCCCGAATGGTTGGATGGCTGTTGTCGGCCATGGCGCCAGTGCTGGCCAAGACGCCGGAAATTGCACAAGCGGAGAGAAAACGACGAGTAAAACGCTGCATGGGAATTTCCTTTTTTCAGTTGAGTAGATAGAGGAAATCTTAAGCAGGTGTCGCCCAATCGAACACAGTGCCGGCAGCACATGATCTGTGCTGTTTCTGCACAGATCGAACGCCTGAACCCAAACATAGATCCAGATCAATAACCCCCGCTTGCAACCGGTCTACCCTGCCGCGCTTTTGCGACCGACGCTGCCATGACTCTCACGCCTTCCCTCGCCGCACCGGAACTGCTCGCCCCCGCCGGCACCCTGAAAAACATGCGCTACGCCTTCGCCTACGGCGCCGATGCGGTCTATGCCGGCCAGCCGCGATACAGCCTGCGAGTGCGCAACAACGAATTCGACCATGCCAACCTCGCGCTCGGCATTCGCGAGGCGCAGATGCAGGGCAAACGTTTCTACGTGGTGGTCAACATCGCCCCGCACAACGCCAAACTGAAGACCTTCCTCAAGGATCTGGCGCCGGTGATCGAGATGGCCCCGGATGCGCTGATCATGTCCGATCCAGGCCTGATCATGCTGGTGCGTCGGCATTTTCCGCAGATTCCAATTCATCTTTCCGTGCAGGCGAATACGGTCAACTGGGCGAGTGTCGAGTTCTGGCAGCAACAGGGCCTGAGCCGAATCATCCTCTCGCGCGAACTGTCGCTGGAGGAAATCGCCGAGATTCGCCAGCAAGTGCCAGCGATGGAACTGGAGGTGTTCGTCCACGGTGCGCTATGCATGGCGTATTCCGGGCGCTGCCTGCTGTCGGGTTACATGAACAAACGCGACGCCAATCAGGGCAGTTGCACCAACGCCTGCCGCTGGAAGTACTCGGCGCAACCAGCCACGGAAAACCAGCTCGGCGACATCGTGCAAACCTGTGAACCGACGCCGACCCTCGGGCTCGGCGCGCCCACCGATCAGGTGTTCCTGTTACAGGAAGCCAATCGCCCGGACGAGTTGATGCCGGCCTTCGAAGACGAGCACGGCACGTACATCATGAACGCCAAAGACCTGCGCGCCGTGCAACATGTCGAGCGACTTACGCGAATGGGCGTGCATTCATTGAAGATCGAGGGGCGCACCAAATCACACTTCTATTGCGCGCGCACCACTCAGGTGTATCGGCGGGCGATTGACGATGCGGTGGCCGGACGGGAGTTTGATCGCAGCCTGATGACGGATCTGGAATCCCTGGCCCAGCGTGGTTATACCGAAGGTTTTCTGCGACGCCATGTGCATGACGAGTACCAGAATTATCAGCACGGCAGCTCGGTGTCGGAGCGTCAGCAGTTTGTTGGCGAGCTGACCGGGGAACGTCGTGATCGGCTGGCGGAGGTCAAGGTGAAGAACCGCTTTGGTTTGGGCGATCATCTGGAGCTGATGACGCCCAAGGGTAACTTTCACTTCGATCTGCATCAGTTGCAGAACCTCAAGGGTGATGCAATCGAAGTGGCCCCGGGGGATGGGCATACCGTTTACCTGCCAATCCCGGATGCGGTGGATCTGCGCTTCGGATTACTGATGCGTGACTTGAGCCACACATAATCCAGTAGGAGCTGCGGCGGTCAGGCGAACTCCTCACGCAACATCGCCACAAACGCCTCACGCGCCGGGTGCACCCCGGCGTTTTCATGCCAGTAAAACAAATTGTCGACCGCCGTCAGTTCCGGGAATTCATACCCCACACACCCGGCCCCTTTGGCGTACTGCTCATACACGCCTTTGGGCACCAGCGCGACGCCAGCCCCGGCACTCACGCAGCCGACAATCGCCCCGTAACTGGCCAGACTGACAATCGGCAGCGCCTGCCCCTGACGCAATAACCAATGCTCCAGCGCCGCCCGATACGGGCAACCCTGCGGCCACATGAACACGGTTTTGTCCTGCAAGTCATTGATATCGCGCACCGGCCCGAACGAGGTCGATGCAATCAGCAGCAACTCTTCGCGATACATCGGCGTGCGCTTGAGTTGTGAACGTTCGACATCCACGGCGACGATGGCGCCGTCGAGTCGATGACTGACCGTGTCATCAAGCAACTGCCCCCAGGTGCCCGTTGTCAGCTCCAGCGCGACACGCGGATAGCGCTTGTGAAACTTCGCCAGCAAGCGTGGCAAACGCCCGGTGGCCGAAGATTCGATGGCGCCGATGCGCAGCGGACCGGACGGTTCGGCGGCCGGATCGACTGCGCGTTTGGCTTCGGCCGTCAGCGCCAGAATTTTCTCGGCATAGGCCAGAAAGGTCTGCCCCGCCGGGCTGATCCGCAATCCGCGTCCCTCGCGTAGAAACAACGCCACGCCCAGTTCGGCCTCCAGCGCCTTGATGCGTGCGGTGATATTCGACGGCACGCAAAACAGCTTTTCGGCGGCCTTGGCGATGCTGCCAAGGTCGGCCACGGTCTTGAACATGCGGATCTGCGCCAGCTCCATATTCATCACTCAAAGTGAACATTCAGCGCAGTATAAGTCAGTTGTGGAGATCTATACCGCTGTCGATACTCGGCGCATCAAGCCTCAGGTGCCCGACCATGCCGCCGCTCTCCGCCTCACCCACCAAAATCGTTTTAGCCATGATGTTCGTCGTCGGCTGCTGGGCCTATTCGCCGACCGGTATTCATATCGGCCTGCAAGCGTATGAGCCAGGCCATCTGGCGTTGCTGCGGTTTCTCCTGGCGTCGTTGTTCATGGCGGTGATCGCCGCGTTCAACGGCATTCGCCTGCCACGACTGCGTGATGTGCCGCTGCTGTTCGCGCTGGGATTCTTCGCGGTCAGCCTGCACCACGTTGCGCTGAACATCGGCCAGCAAAGTGTCAGTGCCGGGGCGTCCAGTGTGTTGGCGCAATCGACGCCGCTGTTCAGCACATTACTCGCGCGTTTTCTGTTCAAGGATCAGGTCAGCGTCTGGCGCTGGGGCTGTGTGCTGCTGGGGTTGGTCGGCGTGGTGATCGTGGTCAGCGGCGACCGTGGGCTCGGTCATCTCGATGCGCATGCGCTGTTGATCCTGCTGGCGGCAGTGTCGTGGAGCATTTACTTCGCGCTGCAAAAACATCATGCCCAGCGCTACGACGGCTTGAGCCTGGTGTGTTATGCGGTGTGGTCGGGGACGTTGTTGCTGCTGATTTATTTGCCGGGGCTGGGTGAAGCGGTTGTAAAAGCGCCGTTGCGGGTGCAATGGGCGGTGCTGGCGCTGGGCGTGTTTCCCAGCGCCCTCGCCTATCTGGCGTGGGGATTTGTGCTCAAGCATGTGGATCTGAGCCGGGCGACGATGACGCTGTATCTGATTCCGCCGACGGCGATGGGGATTGCTTCGGTGGGATTGGGTGAGCGGCCTACGTTGTTGGTGCTGGTGGGGGCGGCGGTGGTGTTGATCAGTGTGCTGGCGTTGAATCTGGAGCGCCGGGTTTTGCTGGTTCGGGCGGCTGGGGTTTGATCCGGATATTCAGTGACGCTGATGCCGTCTTCGCCAGCAGGCTGGCTCCCACATTGGAAATGCATTCCCCTGTGGGAGCCAGCCTGCAGTGATGCTGATGCCGTCTTCGCGGGCAAGCCCGCTCCCACAGGGTTATTGCGATTCCTGTGGGAGCGGGCTTGCCCGCGAAGAGGCCAGCACAGACAACTCATATTCAGCGTCGATCATCCGACAACGGCGTCGGCTCATCCGCCGGCGGCACATCATCGTCCGCCATCAGCCATGACACACCTCTTGAAAAAGGCCCGGAAAGCCCAGGTCGTACAGGTTGGAAGTATTGCCCTGTACGACGTGCCATCGAACAGACCAGCGGCACTCAACCCTGCGCGGAAAACCGGTCGCGACTGTTGGTCAGGTGCAACCACATCGCTGCCCGCGCTGCATCCGGGTCCTGACGTTTGATCGCGTTGAGGATCGCTTCATGCTCCAGGTTCGCCAACTGCCCCAGCTTGCTCAAATCTGCCGCCCCGCGTTCAACGGCATTGACCCGGGTTCGCGGAATCATCGCACTGCCCAGATGCTGCATGATTTCGCTGAAACAAACGTTGCCGGTGGCTTCGGCGATCAGCAGGTGAAAGCGCCGGTCGGCTTCGACGCAACTGTCGTTGTTCGCCAGCAGACTTTGATAATCGTCGAGTGCCTGCCGCATCTGCAGCAGTTGCTGTTCACTGCGCCGCAGGGCCGCCAATGCCGCTGCCTGCGTTTCCAGCCCCATGCGCAACTCCAGAATGCTGCGCACCCCCAATGCCGTATCGACGTTCAGCCGCAGGCCCTGCTCCGGCGCCCGTTCAATGACGAAAGTACCGATGCCATGGCGGGTCTCCACCAGGCCCGAGGCCTGCAATTTGGATATCGCCTCGCGCACCACTGTGCGACTGACGCCGTGCTCCTGAACGATGGCGTTTTCTGACGGCAACTTGTCCCCAGGCAGCATCTGGCCGAGCAGGATGCTCTGGGTCAGCTTCTCTACCAGGTCATGGGCCAGATTATGGGCGCGCTTGCGGGCGGGGGCGTCGAGGTCTTCTTGCATGGTCAATGTCCGGCGATCGGGGGGCTGTCGGATCGTAGCACTGCCCGTCTCGACACAGATTGAAATTTTGCCGCCAGCTTGTATGACAACACTCAATGAGCCGGTGGCTAAACGTGCAAAAACGACCTTCATGTGCGTTTAGAAAGACTGATTCTCAACGCAAAACCAGAATCACCAACCGAGTAAACCTTAGCAATCATTGGCCAAAAAAACTAAAAACGCATAAAAATCCACTTCGCTCGCCAAAAATAATTGGTCTTCTCCACTTGTAGGACAAAAAAATCAAGTTGTATGATGTCTATCAACATCGCAGCATCAGCAACGCCCCGCATAAAAATAATCAGTGGGAGAAAACCAAGTGAAATCATCCATCGCTGGGATGAATGAAGGCGTCGATTCGACGCTGACGTCCGCCATCTCGAAAGTAAAACGCCACATCCTGCCGCTCTTCGTGATCATGTTCATCGTCAATTACATTGACCGGGTGAACATCGGTTTCGTCCGCACACACATGGAACACGACCTTGGCATCGGTGCTGCCGCCTATGGTTTCGGCGCCGGTCTGTTCTTCATCGGTTATGCATTATTCGAAGTCCCTTCCAATATCCTTTTGCAAAAAGTCGGTGCACGTATCTGGCTGACCCGGATCATGCTGACCTGGGGTCTGGTGGCGGCCAGCATGGCGTTTATCCAGAACGAAACGCACTTTTATGTGCTGCGGTTTCTGCTCGGTGTCGCCGAGGCGGGCTTCTTTCCAGGCGTGATCTACTACTTCACTCGCTGGCTGCCCGGCGCCGAGCGCGGCAAGGCCATTGCGATTTTCCTCAGTGGTTCGGCCGTGGCTTCACTGATCTCCGGCCCGCTGTCCGGCCTGCTTCTGCAAATAGAAGGACTGGGGCTGCATGGCTGGCAGTGGATGTACTTCATCGAGGGCATGTTTTCGGTGAGCCTGTGCGTGTTCGTGTGGTTCTGGCTCGACGCCAAACCGCATGACGCCAAGTGGCTGACCCGCGCCGAACAAGATGCGCTGGTCAATGCCATCGACGCCGAACAACTGGCCCGCGAAGCCGCGACACCGATCAAGCCGTCACTGGGCAAACTGCTCAAGGATCGCCAGATCATTCTGTTCTGCCTGATCTACTTCTTCATCCAGTTGACCATCTATGCCGCGACGTTCTGGCTGCCGAGCATCATCAAGAAAATGGGCGACATGAGCGACTTCCAGGTCGGCTTGTTCAACTCGATTCCCTGGCTGCTGTCGATCATCGGCATGTATGCCTTCGCGACGTTCTCGGCGAAATGGAAACACCAACAGGCGTGGGTAGCCAGCGCATTGTTGATCGCCGCAGCGGGGATGTTCATGTCCACCACGGGCGGTCCGATCTTCGCCTTCGTCGCGATCTGCTTCGCGGCGCTGGGCTTCAAGTCGGCGTCGTCGCTGTTCTGGCCGATTCCACAGGCGTATCTGGATGCGCGCATCGCTGCGGCGGTCATCGCGCTGATCAATTCAGTGGGCAACCTCGGTGGTTTCGTTGCGCCAACCACGTTCGGCTTGCTTGAACAGAATACCGGTTCGATTCAGGGCGGCTTATATGGTCTGGCCGCTACGTCGATCATCGCCGCGATCATCGTGTTCTTCGCCCGCACCACGCCAAAAACCACCCCTGATGTCGCCGTGGCCGATGCCACGCCGAAACACGCCTGAACTGCGTTTGAAAGGATCATGACAATGACTGCACACGACACCGCCAAAGCCCCGATCATCACCGACATGCAA
The DNA here is from genome assembly GCF_052567255.1 of Pseudomonas sp. McL0111. Classification (NCBI taxonomy): domain Bacteria; kingdom Pseudomonadati; phylum Pseudomonadota; class Gammaproteobacteria; order Pseudomonadales; family Pseudomonadaceae; genus Pseudomonas; species Pseudomonas sp. McL0111. The sequence goes on from NZ_CP199585.1 coordinate 5,615,037, forward strand.
GTGATACCGGTCGCCGGTCACGACGGCATGCTGCTTAACCTGAGCGGCGCTCACGGGCCTTTTTTTACCCGAAACATCGTCATCCTCAAGGACAATGCCGGGCACACCGGCGTCGGTGAAGTGCCCGGTGGCGAACGCATCCGTCAAACGATCGAAGATGCGCGCAGCCTGGTGGTCGGCAGCCCGATTGGCACCTATCAGAAGATCCTCAATCAGGTCCGCCAAACCTTTGCCGACCGCGATGCCGGTGGCCGTGGTCTGCAAACCTTCGATCTGCGCATCACCATCCACGCCGTGACCGGACTGGAAGCCGCCCTGCTCGATCTGCTCGGCCAGCACCTCGACGTACCGGTAGCGGCGCTGCTCGGTGAGGGTCAGCAACGCGATGAAGTGAAGATGCTCGGGTATCTGTTCTACGTCGGCGACCAGCGCGAAACCGACCTCGCCTATCGCAGCGAGCCGGACGCCGACAACGACTGGTTCCGTGTGCGCCATGAGCGAGCGATGAGCGCCGACGCCGTAGTTCGTCTGGCCGAAGCCGCCCATGCGCGCTACGGCTTCAAGGATTTCAAACTCAAGGGCGGCGTGCTCAGCGGTGACGCGGAAATCGAAGCCGTGACCGCGCTGGCCGAGCGCTTTCCCGATGCGCGGATCACCCTTGATCCGAACGGTGCGTGGTCACTCAAAGAAGCGATCCGGCTATGCCGCGATCAGCATCATGTGCTGGCTTACGCCGAGGACCCGTGCGGTGCGGAAAATGGTTATTCGGGTCGCGAAGTGATGGCCGAGTTTCGTCGCGCCACCGGACTGAAAACCGCCACCAACATGATTGCCACCGACTGGCGGGAAATGGGCCATGCGATCCAGTTGCAATCAGTGGACATTCCGCTGGCCGACCCGCATTTCTGGACCATGCAGGGCTCGGTCCGCGTCGCGCAGATGTGCCACGAATGGGGCCTGACCTGGGGCTCGCACTCCAATAACCACTTCGATATCTCGCTGGCAATGTTCACCCATGTGGCCGCCGCCGCGCCGGGCGAAATCACCGCCATCGACACCCACTGGATCTGGCAGGACGGCCAGCGCCTGACCAAAGCGCCATTGCAGATTGTCGGCGGCTGCGTGCAGGTGCCGAAAAAGTCGGGATTGGGCGTCGAACTGGATCTGGATCAGGTGGCCAAGGCGCACGAGTTGTACAAAGGCATGGGGCTCGGCGCCCGGGATGACAGCGTGGTGATGCAGTTCCTGATCCCGGGCTGGAAGTTCGACAACAAGCGGCCCTGCCTGGTGCGCTGAACCTGACTGGCGACCGATTCGGCCGGGTCAGTTCGAGGCTTGCAGCAGCCAGGCCTTGAACGCAGCCATCGCCGAGGTTTCCGGGCGGGACTGCAACCGTGTCAGCCAATAGCTGCCGGTGGTGATTTCAATCGCAAAGGGCTGGCGGATGCTGTCTGCCGCCAGTTGCCTAGCGAACATCAACGGTGGCGCCAGCGCCACACCGCTGCCCTGCAACGCCGCTTCCATCATCGCCAGTGACGAGTCAAAGACGATGCTTTGCGGTGGCGCGGCATGGGTCGCCAGACCAGCGGCGTGAAACCACTCCGGCCATTCATCGGTGCGATACGAGCGCAGCAAGGTCTGTTGCAGCAAATCCCCCGGACTGTGCAATTGCCGGGCGATTTCCGGCACACATAAAACCGACAGCGGCGCCTCAAGCAAACGGGTCGCCTCGATGCCATGCCACGCCCCGGCGCCAAAGCGGATCGCATAATCCAGCCCCTCAGCGGCGACATCCACCCGGTTGTTGTTGGTCGACAGCCGCAAATCTATGAGCGGATGTTTCGCCCGGAACTCCGCCAGCCTCGGCAACAGCCAACCCACGGCGAACGTGCCCACCGCGCCGACCGTCAACATCTCGCGATACTGCCCACCCGCGAGGCGTTCCAGAATTTGCGCGATATGATCGAAAGATGTGCTCAGCACCGGCAACAGGGTTTCGCCCTCGCTGGTGAGCATCAGCCCACGGGGCAGGCGTTTGAACAGGGTTACGCTGAGTTGCGCTTCGAGGCTTTTTACCTGATGGCTGACGGCAGCCTGGGTCACACACAGCTCCACCGCTGCGCGGGTAAAACTCAGATGACGCGCCGACGCTTCGAAAGCGCGCAGTGCGTTGAGTGGCAATTGTGGTCGAATCATGCCAAGCCCCAAATTTTTCTAATGGCTGGTCCGAGATATCGTCGTTTGTCGAACCACAGTGGACTGCCTAAATTAGCCGCGCTGATCAGCCGGCCAAGTGGAAAAAACGCCCGCAGTGTAGCGGGATATCATTATCAACACTCATGGAGAGTGGTTCATTTATGTATTCATTCAACCCGACCAAACTCATTTCCTATAGCGCTTTCGGGCTTCTGTTCGGCGCTGCTGCCTGCATCGCCGCGCCGCAAACCGATGCGCAACTGCAAGCACTGGTCAAAGATGCCGTGACGCCAGTCATGCAGCAGCAGAACATTCCTGGCTTGGCCGTCGCCGTCACCATCAATGGCCAACCGCATTACTTTAACTACGGCGTCGCCAGCAAGGACACCGGGCAGAAAGTCAGCGAAGACACCTTGTTCGAAATCGGCTCGGTGAGCAAAACCTTCACCGCGACTCTCATCGGCCACGCCCTCGCTACCGGCAAGCTGAGTCTGGCGGACAAGGCCAGCGAGATCTGGCCCGAACTGCGTGGCAGCGCATTCGACGGTATCAGCGTGATGCAATTGGCTACCTACAGCGCCGGCGGATTGCCGCTGCAGTTCCCGACCGACGCGGATTCTTCCGACAAGATGCTCGGCTATTTCCAGCACTGGAAACCGGTTTATCCGGCGAGAAGCCATCGTCAGTATTCCAACCCGAGTATCGGTTTGGCCGGGTATCTGGCAGCAAAAAGCCTGGGCCAGCCGTTTGACCAGATAATGAGCGAAACCCTGCTACCGAAACTCGGTCTGCAACACACCTACCTCCAGGTGCCGAGTACGCAGATGGGCCTTTATGCCATGGGCTACAACAAAGATAACCAGCCAGTTCGGGTCAGCCCCGGCGCACTGGATTCGCAAGCCTATGGTGTGAAAACCAGCGCAGCGGATCTGCTGCGTTTCGTCCAGGCCAACCTGAAACCCGGCACGCTCGAAGCGCCACTGCAAAAAGCCATTGCCGCGACCCAATCTGATTACTACAACGTCGGTGACATGACTCAGGGTCTGGGATGGGAAATGTATCGCTACCCGATCAGCCTTGACCGATTGCTCGCCGGCAACAGCACAGAGATGGCCATGCAGGCGCACAAAGTAGAGTGGCTCAAACCGCAACCACCACACCTGGACAACGTGCTGATCAATAAAACCGGCTCGACGGGCGGCTTTGGCAGTTACGTGGCGTTCGTACCGTCGAAAGATGTTGGCGTGGTAATACTGGCCAACAAGAATTTCCCGATCCCGGAACGGATCAAGATTGCCCACACAATTCTCAGCGCCGTTACTGATTAACTACCTGATCACAACCTGTGGCGAGGGAGCTTGCTCCCGCTGGGTTGCGAAGCAACCCCAATCAACAAAACCGCGAATCGCCTGATACACCGTGGGCACAGGATTTGCGACTGCTGCGCAGCCGAGCGGGAGCAAGCTCCCTCGCCACAGGGTGATGTGTACACCAAAAAAATGGGCGACTGGTCGCAGGTCGCCAAACCCCATCCACGACACCATCCTCCTCTACACGACACCCACCATTGCATCACTCCGCAAACAACGTAGGATCGCGCTCTTCGCGCTGGCGCGGCTATGCTGAAACAGGGCATGAGGGCTGATTGATGAAAGTGCTGTTGGTCGATGATCACGCAGTAGTACGCATGGCGATCGGGATGATTCTGACCCGTGAAGGCCATGAGATTGTCGGTGAATGCGATAACGGCGTGGATGCGTTGAGCAAAGCCTTCGAGCTCAAGCCCGATGCGATTGTGCTGGATCTTGATATCCCGCAACTCGACGGCATGGCGGTGATTGACCGCTTGCGCAGCGGTGGCAGCAGCGCCCACGTGTTGGTGCATACCGGGTTGAAAAGTCCGACGTATGCCGCGCAATGTCTGCGCGCCGGGGCTTCGGCGTTTTTGTCGAAGGTCGATGATCCAGTGGAGATTGCCACGGCGCTGAAAGCCGTGGCCAGCGGCAAGACCTGGTTTCCAGTGGGCGCGCTGAATTCGGTGCGGCACAGCGATTTTGCGCAGAACGATGCGCAACTGCTCGACGGCATCACCCGCCGTGAGCTCAAGGTGTTGCACGGTCTGGCCGAAGGTAAAAGCAACAAGCAGATCGCCGACGACATGTTGCTCAGCAACAAGACCGTCAGTACCTACAAGACCCGCCTGATGCAAAAGCTCAACGCCAACACCCTGCTTGAGCTGATCGAATTCGCCAAACGCAATCATCTGGTCTGAACCATGAACCGCAGCGTACGACTGCTCAGCGTGTTGATTCTGGCGCTGTTGGCGCTGGCCGCACACGCCGAACCGCTGACCCTGCTCAGCCGCGCCGCCGACAATCGGATCACGCCGGTCTTGAGCAGCGCCCAGCACCAATGGTTGACCCACAAGGCTGTATTGCGTGCCGGGGTGTATCTGCCTGATCGACCGCCGCTGGATGTCACCGCCAATCAACGGGACTACGAAGGACTGTCGGCGGACTACCTCGATATTCTCGCCCGTGCCTTGGGCTTACGCGTGCAGGTCGAGCGTTTTGCCAGCCAGGCCGAGGCGCTGGCGGCATTGCAACGTGGTGAAGTCGATCTGGTGCCGCGCATCAATCACCTCGAAGCGTCCTACAGCGACCTGCGCATGAGCGCGCCGTATGCCTACGACCAGGCTGTGCTGGTGAGCCGCTTCGGCACGCATTGGGCAAACAATGAGTTGCCGGCAGGTTTCACCGTGCTGTTCGATCCGGACTGGATCGTCGAAAGCCGAGTGACCGCGCTGTTTCCCGATCATCCGCACCAAGCCGTCGCCTCGACCCCGGACGGCTTGGGGCTGGTGGCGTACGGCGAAAATCGGGTGCTGCTGAGCGATGCGATTTCCGCGCAGTACCTGCTCGCACGCAGTTACCAACAAAGCCTGAAACAGACCATTCAACGTGACTCCGAAGGTCTGGGCTTCAGCTTCGCCGTGCACCACGACGCCGCGCAGTTGTTGAATCTGCTCAATGGCGTACTGGCGAAAATCACCCCGCAGGAACGGCAGGAAATCGCCGGGCGCTGGGGGATCGGCACCAATCCGAAACTCGGTTATAGCCGTCTGCAACTGACACCGGACGAACAGCAGTGGATCAAGGACCACCCGCAAATCGAAGTGCTGGCCAACGATCTGTATCCGCCGTTCAGTTTTTTTGATGCCCAAGGCCAGATGCGTGGCATGGCGGCCGACCTGCTGGAGCTGATCAACGACCGCACCGGGCTGGTGTTCCGACCGGCGCAGATGTCTTCGATCGACGCGCTGACCAGCCGTGCGCAACGCGATCCGCCGGCGCTGATCGGCGCCATGACCTACAGCGCCCAGCGCGAAGCGCAATTGGCATTTTCCCGGGCCTACGTAACCAATCCGTTTGTGCTGGTGACCCGCACGCAGAGCGGGCATCCGGGCATGGATGGACTGGAAGGCCAGCGGGTCGCGATCATCAAGGATTCGGCCGCCGCCAATTGGCTGCAACGCGAATGGCCCGACGTGCGCAAAGTGGAAGTCGATACGCCGATTGAAACCTACGAGTTGCTCGCCGAAGGCCAGGTCGAAGGGGTGATTCAGCCGCAAATGGGCGCTGCGTATCTGATCGACCGCTACTTCCGTGGCCGCCTGCAAATCGACTCGGTACTCGGCTCACAGCCAGCGCTGATCGCCTTCGCAACCGGCAAAAACAACCCGACGCTGGTATCGATCCTCAACAAGGCCTTGCTCGACATCCCGCCCGATGTCTTCAACGAACTGGCCAACCGCTGGCAAAATCCGCAGGACAGTCAGGATGGCTGGGGCGCTTACAAAAACTGGATTCTGCGTGCGGGTTTGGTACTGGTGATGGCGCTGCTGGCAATCGTCGCGTGGAATCTTGGCCTGCGCGCGCAGATCGCTCAGCGGCTCAAGGCGCAAAAAGCCTTGAGCGATCAGTTGCTGTTCATGCAAGTGCTGGTGGACGGCACGCCGCACCCGATTTACGTGCGCGACCGCAAAGGCGTGCTGCTGAGTTGCAACCGCGCCTATTTGCAGGTCATGGACGTCGAACTCGATCAAGTGCTGAACAAGGGACTGATCGAGGCGAACATTCTGCCGCTCGACACCGCCCACAGTTACAAGCGCATTCACCGCGCCACGCTGGAAAGCGGCCTGCCGTCGTTCGACAACTTCGCCATGACGGTCAAGGGCACCACCTACCACATCTATCACTGGGCGCTGCCCTACCGCGATTCCGACGGCAGCATGACCGGGGTGATCGGCGGCTGGATCGACCTCACCGAACAGCAACATCTGCAACACGCGCTGTTGCAAGCCAAGCATCAGGCCGAGGCTGCCAACCGGGGCAAAAGTCATTTTCTGGCGGTGATGAGTCATGAAATCCGCACGCCGATGAGTGCGCTGATCGGCGTGCTTGAGTTGCTGCGCAACCGCCACTCGCAGCCATCGGAAGACGCCGAACTGATCGACATCGCCGAAAAGTCCGCCGGCGGCATGATGGAGCTGATCGGCGAGATTCTCGACCTGAGCAAAATCGAGTCCGCGCAATTTGAACTGCGCAGCAGTCGCTGCTATCCGCAACGGCTGGCGCGCACCGTGGTGCAAGGTTTTGCCAGCCTCGCGCAACAAAAAAACGTTGAGCTGACGTTCAGCGCGCGGGATGCCGACCACGCTGTGGAACTCGACTCGCTGCGCTTTCGGCAAATTCTCTCCAATCTGTTGAGCAACGCGATCAAGTTCACGCCGCAAGGTTTGGTCAGCGTCGAGCTGAGTCTGATCCCGGATGGCACAACGGCGCAGTTGCGCGTCAGCGTGCGGGACACTGGCATCGGCATGGATGAGCAGCAGCGCCTGCGCCTGTTTCAGCCTTACACCCAGTTCGAAACCGGCGACAGCGAAGTGCAGATCGGCAGCGGTCTGGGCCTGTCGATCTGCCGACAACTGACCGAACGCATGGGTGGCCAACTGACCTGTACCAGCCAGCCTGGACAGGGTTCGTGTTTTACGCTGAGTCTGGACGTGACATTGCTCGCCGACGAACAACCGCCGCCGACTCTTGCCATCGAACAGCTGCCGCCGCTGCCCGTGCGGCATGTGCTGATCGTCGAGGATCACGAGTTCAATCGCGTGGTGTTGCAGCGGCAGCTAGAGTCGCTGGGGATGCGTGTGACCAGCGCCGAGAATGGCCTCGAAGGGCTGCGTCTGTGGGGCGAAGATGCCTTTGATTATCTGATCACCGACTGCAACATGCCGCTGCTCAATGGCGACAAAATGACCCGTCGCTTGCGTGCCATCGAAGCCGCCGAGGGGCGCACGCCCACTCACGTAATCGGCCTGACGGCCAACGCCCAGCCGCAGGAAATCCAGCGTTGCCTCGATGCAGGGATGAACGATTGCCTGTTCAAACCGCTGACCCGTTGCGTGCTGGAACGGTATCTGCGTGAAGCCGAACAAACTCGTCAGGCCAACGTGCCCTGCTTCGACCTGTCGAAAGTCAGCGCCATTACTGCCGGCGACGGCGCCCTGACCCGGCAACTGCTCGCCACCGTGCTGCGCACCAATCAAGAGGACTTCGACGCCATGCAGGCGTTGTTCACTGCCGGCGATGTTTCCGGGATGAACCGCTGCTGCCACAAGATTCTCGGCAGCGCGCGAATCATTCACGCAACCGGGTTGATTTCCGCTTGCGAGCAACTGGAGTCGGCCAGCGAAACAACCGCGACACGCCAGGAGTTGCATCGCCTGTTCGAAGACTTCGTGCAGCAGATGAAGCATTTGCAGTCACACCTGCAAACGGCGCTGAACAGCCAAACTGTGTAGGACGCTTCCTACAAAAACTTGGGAAGTGCCTGCCTGATCCCTCCCCCTCACCTGCGCAGAATTCGCCGCTTCTTCTCCCTGTTGTCGGCGGATCATTATGTTTGCGTTGGGTGTGCGGTTTTCTCGGATATCGATGTCGGGTGCATTGCTGATGGTGGCTGCGCCGCTGTCGGTGAATGCTGCCGATTGTAATGCGCTGCATTGTCTGACGACGCCGCTGACGAACATGACTGTGGACAACGGCGATATATTCGCCGTCGGCACTGGCGGCAACCTCAGCGACAGCAGTGTCAGCTTCGGTGAGATTCTCATCCTCGAAGAAGGTGTGACCAGCGGCACCACGGTCAGCAATAGCGGACGCTTGACGGTGCTGGACGATGGCAAGGCATTCGACAGTCTGGTCGAAAACGGCGTGATGGTGGTGGCTGGATCAGCCACGGCGCTGAATACGCACATACTGGACGGCGATTTTGAAGCGTCACAAAACGCGGTGGTCAGCGATACGGCCATCGATGGCGGAACGATGTACGTGTTCGGCAACGCCACATCGAAAAACACCCGTATCGCCAACAGTGCGGTTACGGTGTACGAGTCCGGCAACATGCAGAACACGGTCGTCAATGACGGCGGCACGATGTCACTCAGTGATCGCGCCACGGCCAGCGACACGCAAGTCAATCAGGGCGGTGTGCTCGACAGTGTGGCCGGCACCGGAGTGTTCAACACCACGGTCAATCGCGGCGGACTGATGGTGTTGGGTAACAGAGCCAGTGCCAGCGATACCACGCTTAATGACGGCGGTGTGCTGAAGCTCAAGGGTGACGCAATTCTCAGTGGCAGCAACCGCATCGATGGTCAGGTTGCCTTTGCCGACCCGGCGGTCACCGGCACCTTCCATACGTTGAATATCAACGGTCCGTTGAGCGGCAACGGGAGGTTTTTGATCAACACTGATCTGGCTGCGTTGCGTGGTGACCGGATCAACGTGCAGGGCCCGATCAGTGATCTGCATACGCTGGTAGTGGCCGATTCCGGCACCGCGCCAAGCGGTGCACAGCAGTCGTTGATGCTGGTGAACGGCCATGGTGGCAGCGGCGATTTCCAGCTCTACGGCAGCACGGTCGATGCCGGGGCTTATCGTTACTCGCTGCAAAAACAGGGTGATGACTGGTATCTGGCGAAACCGTCGATCAACACCCCGGACGTCAGCATTGAGGAACCGCAGACTCCGGTGCCAGCAGGCAAACCTGATCCGGTTGCTGAGCCGGTCCTGCCGCCGTCCATCAATCCTTCAGCGAAACAGGCTGACAGCCTGAGCAAAGGCGCCAATGCTGCAGTTGCCGGCCAAGCGGCCGCCGCTGCATTGCTCGGAGCACAAGCCGGCAGCCTGCAACAGCACTTTTCAAGTTTGCGCTCGGGCAAGGATCAGGGTGGTTTTTGGAGCCATGGCTACGGTGCCGAACAACAGATCGACACCGATAGCAGCCGTGCTTTTCAACAGCAGGTCAACGGTGTGGAAATCGGTGCCGATCAGGCGTTTGCCTTGGCCAATGGCACCCTGTATGTCGGCGGCCTGGTCGGCCAGGGTCGGGGACAACAGGATTTCGGCGAACGCAGCAGCGGCACCATCGACAGCGTCACGCTGGGTGGTTACGCGAGTTATCAGGATCACGACGGCCTCTACATCGATACCGCACTGAAATATTCTCGACTGAACAACGACATCAAGATCACCAGCAACCTCGGCGACCTGGTCAAGGCGAACTACCAGAACCATGCGCTGAGTGCCGATGCGCAGGTCGGCAAGGTGATTGAGCTTGATCGCGGCTGGTTTGTCGAACCGCAAGTTGGCGTGCAAGTGGCGCGGGTCAGCGGTAGCAGCTACACCGCCAGCAATGGCCTTGCTGTGGAACAGGAGGCAATGGTTTCGCTGCAAAGCCGGGTTGGCGCGCAGTTCGGTCGCCAATTGCAACTGGACAGCGGCTTGCGGTTGAAGCCTTACGTGAAAGCAACGTGGGTGACCGAACATGCCGGTGACAGCACGGTGAAGGTCAACGGTTCACGTCTGGACAGCCGGTTGCCGGGTTCACGAGTGGAACTGACGGGCGGGTTGATGCTGGCGGCAGGGCAAAACCATCACGTCTATGTTGAAGGGCAATATGTAGAAGGCAGCGATATCAAACAGCCGTGGGCGGCGACGGTCGGGTATCGCTATAGCTGGTAACCCCCGCAAAAAACCTACAGGGGTTCAGTCATCCGGCATTTCCGCTGGCTTGGCCGGTTTGGCTGGCTTGGTCGGTTTTGCCCCCTTCGCGCCTTTGGTTGCTGGCTCGGTGGCGGCAGCAGGTGTCGCGACGCTCGGTGGCGCGATGTCCTTCTCGGTCGCAGGCAACGCATCAACCGTGTCGAAGACCTTCTTCAGATCGACCGACTTCGCTTCATCTCCCGATGCCGAGAGTTTGGTTTCGCCGTCCTTGCCCACCAGGAACACTTTCGGATACGCCCCCGCACCTAGTTTCAGCGAACGCAGCAGCGCCATGGTGTCTTGCTGGCCAAGGTCCTTGCCGTCGAGTTGACCGGACATGTTGAGAATGGTGTAGACCTTGATGTTGCGGTCGGCGATGCCCTTTTTATTCGCCGGGTCCTCCAGTGACTTTTTCAACCCGACCCACACCGGATCGACGGTGCTCGACGCAATGACGATCAGTGGTCGGGCTCTGCCCATGTCCCCGGCTATCGGCGAATCGTTGTCAGCGGCGAACGAGGGGCCGGCAATCGCCAGCAAGAGTGTCAGGGTCAGTGACCTGATGAGCATGCGCATCTCCTTTTGATATCCACGCTCTAATGATTGCGCATCGCGGCGATTGTTCCGGGGTCGTGCCCGGCTAATTTGTTTCGCCTTGTCAGAAGCTTAGGTCAGCGTGCTCATTGCGCAACCGGATACGGTCGATCCTGACGCAGATTTGATTACCTTTTATGACCGCATTAGGGTGGTCGTTCTGCCAACGAAACGGAGTTCACCGCGCATGCATATCGACTACCTGTGCAACCACCCCGAGCTGATTGAGGAACTGGCCGAACTCAACTTCAAGGAATGGGGCGAGTTCCGCCCCGGCGACACACTTGAGGCGCGCACCGAACGCATGCGCGCAGCCTGTGGCAAAGGCGCGATTCCCAGCGTGGTGGTGGCGATTGAGGATTCACAATTGCTCGGCGGTGCGCTGCTGATCGGCAGCGACATGAAGATTCGTCCGCAACTGACGCCGTGGCTGGCGGGGGTCTACGTGAAGGCCGAACAGCGTGGTCGCGGGGTTGCCTCGCAACTGGTCAAGCGGATCGTTGACGAGGCTGCGGCGTTAGATGTGCGGGAGTTGTATCTGTACACCGACGCGGCGCAATCGCTGTATGCGCGACTGGGTTGGGAGGTGGTTGAGGATCTGGTTTATGAAGAATTGCCGGTAACAGTGATGAAATTCACCATCCCACGCTGAATGTGGTGAATGAGAACCCCTGTGGCGAGGGGATTTATCCCCGTTGGGCTGCGAAGCGGCCCCCTATGAATGCGACCGCAGTCTTCCAGACAGACTTCTACGACTGATTTTGCGACTGCTGCGCAGCCGAACGGGGATGAATCCCCTCACCACAGGTCTGTCCCGCCACAACGCTGGTGCTATGACTCAGAACGCCAGTTTATAGCCGATCAACACCAGCATCGTTGCCAGGCAAGGGCGCAGCAGTTCGTCGGAGATGCGTCCGGTCAGGTGGCTGCCGAGCCAGATGCCCGGCAGCGAACCGATCAGCAAGAAGCCCAGGACGCCCCAATCCATGTTGCCCATGCTCGCGTGGCCGAGACCGGCGACCAGGGTCAGCGGTACGGCGTGGGCGATTTCAGTGCCGACCAGGCGACGAGTCGGCAGCAGTGGATAAAGGATAAACAACGCCACGGTGCCGAGGGCGCCTGCGCCAATCGAGGTCAGGGCGACCATGGTGCCGAGGATCAGACCGGTGATCACGGTCAGCACATTCAGCCGCGAACCGCTCGGGTTGTAGTTGCCGCCCGCACGTTTATGGGCGAAGGCCAGCAAACGTTTTTTGAAGAAAATCGCCAGTGCGGTCGCGAACAAGACGAAGCCCAGGGCTTGCTTGATGATCGCGTTCATCGCGTCGGGCGCGGTGTGCAGGGAGCTGAGGAACCACAACGTCATCGCCACCGCCGGCACGCTGCCGAGGGTCAGCCAACCGGTAATCGCCCAGTCGATGTTGTCGTTCTTTTTATGCACCAGCACGCCGCTGGATTTGGTAATGGCTGCGTACAACAGGTCGGTGCCGACCGCCGTTGCCGGGTTAATGCCGAACCACAGCAGGATCGGCGTCATCAACGAACCACCGCCGACACCGGTCATGCCGACGATAAAACCCACTACCAGCCCGGCAATCACCAGGCCGAAATTTGCCAATTCCATTAAGACGTCCAGAAAACGACAGGGAAAATCTGGCCCGCAGCATAGCGATTTTTCTTATAACCACATATATCGATGCGGTCTATCGTTATGCCTTGTAGGAGTGAGCCTGCTCGCGATGGCTATGTACCAGTCAACGTTGACGTTGGCTGACAGGGCCTCATCGCGAGCAGGCTCACTCCTACAATGGAACGCGGTGAGTCAGTGGATGCGGCGTCCCGGTTTGAAGCTATGGTTGCTGTTGATCCACACCGTGGCCAGTGCGATCAGCGACAGGATCAGCAGCGCCCACGGAAACGACATCGCTCCCGCCTGATCCAGCAGCAATCCACCGAACAGACCGCCACCGGCAATCGCCACGTTCCACGAGGTGGTAAGCATCGCCTGCACCACATCGACATGGTCACCGGCCGAGTCCGCAGCTGCGGTCAGCAGCAACGTCGCCGAGCCGCCAAACGACAGGCCCCACACCGCCATGCAGGCATAAATCAGCCATGGCGACGGAGCCGCAAACGCCAAAACCAGCGCGGTCACGGCAAACACTGCGAGGCTGATCAGCGTCAGCCAGCGCAACCAGCGATCCACCAGCATGCCGATGATCCAGATCCCCAGCAGCGAGCACAGGCCGAACACCAGCAGCACCAGATCCACCCGTTCGGCGAGTCCGGCCTGCATCAGGAAAGGCGAGATGTAGGTGTAAAGAATGTTGTGGCCGAGCATCCACGTCAGCACCACAAACAGCACCGGCCGCACGCCCGGCAGACGCAGGGATTCAAGCAGCGGCAAACGTTCGGCGCTGGCCTGTCCCGGACGATCCGGCACTGCCATGAAAATCCACGCCGCCAGCACCAGCGCCAGTGCAGACATGATGCCGAAAGATGCGCGCCAACCAATCAGATTGCCCAGCCACGTGCCTGCCGGCGTACCCAGCGACAGCGCCACCGGCGTGCCGAGCATGGCAATCGCCAGCGCCCGTCCCTGCTGATGCACCGGCACGATCCCGCGTGCGTAACCGGCCATGATCCCCCACGACAGCCCCGCCGCCATGCCCGCCAGAAAACGCGAGGCCAGGGTCAAACCGTAATGAGTGGAAAACGTGGTGATGGTGTTGAACACGAGGAATCCACCCACCGTCATCAGCAACACCTTGCGCCGAGGCCAGCCGCGCGTGGCGACCGTCAGCGGAATCGCCGCGACAATCGAGCCCAGCGCATACAGCGTCACCAGTTGCCCGGCCAGCACTTCACTGACATTCAGCCCCGCGCCGATCTGCGGCAGCAACCCGGCCGGCAGGGTTTCGGTGAGGATCGCGATGAACCCGGTCATGGCAAACGCCAGCAACGCGGCGTAAGGCAGTTTCTCCGAGCGGGTGACGTGTTGCAGGTCTGCGTAATCGGCGCTGGCGGGGTCGGTCATGACGGGTAGTGCTCCCTTTGAGTCAAATTGCACGAGGGATTGTATACAACCATTCTTTCCCTCACACCACCCCTTGTAGGAGCTGCGGCACGCTGCGATCTTTTGATCTTGTTTCTAAAAAACCAAAGTCAAAAGATCGCAGCGTGCCGCAGTTCCTACAGGGGTTATTGCACTGGCAGGAAATTCAGGAACAGCAGGCTTTGTGCGTAGTTCAGGCCGATGCGCCGGTAACGCTCATCGAGCATCTGCGTGATCAGATCCAGTCGCGCCACGATCTTGCCGAACTCAACAGCGAAACTCAGGTTGCTGCCCTCCTCCGAAATCTCGTTGGAGAACAGCAGCGGCTGGCCTTCCTTGTTCTGCCGCTGGGACAGAATCCATGTGGCTTTTTCGATGTTGCGCGCCGCGTTGTGCACGAAGGTCGGGTTGATCGCATCGGTCATGTAGAACTCGAGGCGATTGCCATGGGCCGTGACCAGCATGCTGCCAATCGCATAGATGAAGGCGCCGACCCGGTCACCGAGAAACTCCGGGCTCATGGCATAACTGAGCGCTGCCAGATCCTTTCTGCCACCCAGCACCGGCAACGGCTGTTGTTGCTCAATGGCCAGCCGCACTTGTTTCACCGCTGTCTTGACGTCGAGAAATCCTGATTTGCGCAGCTCTTCGGGGTTGCGCATGTACAGCTTGCCCATCAACCGGTAAAGACTGTTGAGGTTATCGCGCATCGCCAGTGTGGCCATGCGGTCGACGCTGGTTTGCAGAAACTCCTGAGGCTGGCCATTGCGAACCTGGGTGAAGAAGTCATTGCCGTCCTGATGACTGCAACCGCTGAGCAACAGCGATGTCAGACAGGCAAGTAGCAGGCACGGGCGGCGCACAGACGCGGCGATCAGATAAAAAGCTCTCGGCATGAATTCTCGAACAGGCACATTCCTGTGCGGCGGGAGTCACCGCATCCTGGCAAGGGATAGAGCCGCCGATGGCGAAAAAGTGCAGTACGCGATGGCATGACCCGACCTTCGGCATTTGACACTCGGCAAATTTAGTCGGACTTTATCTTTGCAATAAACGATTAATCCGCTATAAATTTTTATCTTTACCGCAATTAGTATGACTACTTGAGCCTATTCCAAAACAACAAAAAGGAAGGTCAAACCATGCTTCAATCCCGTCACTTACTCTCCGGCCTCGGACTGTCCCTGATGATTGCCACCCTCTCCGCCAACGCCGCCGGCCTCGCCAGCGAACACAAAGCCTTCGGCAAAACCAATGACGGCACGCCCGTCGAGCAGTACATCCTGCGCAACAGCCACGGCATGCAAGCCACTGTCATCACCTACGGCGCGACCTTGCAATCGCTGCGCGTCGCCGACAAACACGGCAAGGTCGACGACGTGGTGCTCGGTTTCGATGATGTGCAGGGTTACCAGAAAGGCACCGCGTACTTCGGCGCGACCATCGGCCGTTACGGCAATCGCCTGGCCGACGGCGCTTTCGAACTCGACGGCAAGCGCTATCAAGTGCCGCAGAACGACAAGTCCAACGCTCTGCACGGCGGCACTGTCGGCTTCGACAAGAAGGTCTGGAAGGCGCAGGAAACCAAGGACAAGGATTCAGTCGGCGTAACCCTGACCTACGTTTCGGCGGACGGCGAAATGGGCTTCCCCGGCAACCTCACCACCGAAGTCACCTATCGCCTGACCGACAACAATGAGCTGCGCATCGACTACAAGGCCAACACCGACAAACCGACGGTACTGAACCTGACCAACCACAGCTACTTCAACCTCGCCGGCGCCGGCAATGGCGACGTGCTCAAGCAACTCGCCACCCTGCATGCCAGCCATTACACCCCGGTCACAGCCAAGCTGATCCCGACCGGCGAACTGGCCCCTGTGGCCGGCACACCGATGGATTTCACCAAACCGACGGCCATCGGCACGCACATCAAGGCTGATCACCCGCAACTGAAATTCGCTGAACCGAAACAGGGTGGTTTCGATTTCAACTGGGTGCTGGACACCAAGGGCGATGTGAACAAACTGGCGGTCGAGGTCAGCGATCCGCAGTCCGGCCGGCATTTGCAGATGTACACCAGCGAACCGGGCGTGCAGTTCTACACCAGCAACTTCCTCGACGGTTCGATGCAGGGCAAGGCCGGTAAGGCTTATCCGCATTGGGGCGCGTTCACTCTGGAGACTCAGCATTTCCCGGACTCGCCGAATCAGCCGAACTTCCCGAGCACCCGACTTGATCCGGGACAGACTTACAGCCACAGCGTGATCTACAAGTTCTCCGCGAAATAACCTCCCCCCTGTGGCGAGGGAGCTTGCTCCCTCGCCACAGTTTCATCACCACGCCTGAAACGCCTCATCTGGAACCCAACGGAACCCGTGGTCTATCCTGCTGCCCACAAGGTATAGACCATTTCAGAAAGGAGGTTTGAATGCGCACCCTTGAACTCGCAGGCGTACAGGTTCCGGTGATTGGCCAGGGCACCTGGCGCATGGGTGAAGATCGTTCGGCGCACAAGCACGAAGTCGCGGCGCTGCGTCAGGGTGTCGAACTGGGCATGACCCTGATCGACACCGCCGAAATGTATGCCGAGGGCGGTGCCGAAAGCGTGGTCGGCGAAGCCATCGCCGGCATTCGCGATCAGGTGTTTCTGGTGAGCAAGGTCTATCCGCACAACGCCAGCCGCAAAGGCATTCCCCAGGCCATCGAACGCAGTTTGCGCCGGCTCGATACCGACTACATCGATCTGTACCTGTTGCACTGGCGCGGTCAATTCCCGCTGGAAGAAACCGTAGAAGCCTTCGAGCTACTGCGCGAAGAAGGCAAGATCGGCCGTTGGGGCGTGTCGAATTTCGACGTCGACGACCTCGAAGAACTTTCAGCGCCGACCTGCGCCACCAATCAAGTGCTATATAACCTGGAAGAACGCGGCATCGAATTCGATCTGCTGCCGTGGTGCCAACAGCAACGTATGCCGCTGATGGCTTACTGTCCGATTGGACAGGGTGGCGCGTTGTTGTTCGATCCGGTGCTGAAACAGATTGCCGCTCGTCACGGCGTGACCCCGGCACAGGTTTCGCTGGCGTGGATTCTGCGTCAGGATGGTGTGATTGCGATTCCCAAGGCTGTGCGGCCGGAACACGTGCAACTCAATGCACAAGCGGCGCATCTGCAACTGGACGCGGGGGATCTGGCGGCGCTGGACCAGGCGTTTCAAGCGCCACGACGCAAGCAGCGGTTGGCCATGGTTTAGGCCGCCGCCGTCTGTCAGAGGGCTTGGCCCATGAGAAGTACTGATCAGTACGACCCCTTCAACCTGCAACGTTTTGTTCAGGCCCAGGACCCGGTGTTCGAGCGCGTGCAACGTGAACTCGACGAGGGCCACAAACGCAGCCACTGGATGTGGTTTGTCTTCCCGCAATTCGCCGGGCTCGGCGGCAGCGAGATGTCCCGGCGCTTTGCTATCGGCTCAGCCGAAGAAGCCCGGGCCTATCTGCAACATCCGCTGCTCGGCGCCCGACTGCGCACCTGCACGCAGCTTGTGCTGAAGGTGCGCCAGCGTTCGATTGCCGAGATTTTCGGCCACCCGGATGACTTGAAATTTCATTCTTCGATGACCCTGTTCGCGCAGTTTGCCGATGACGACAGTCTGTTTGCGCAGGCGCTGGAACGCTATTTCCACGGCAGTCTCGACGACTGGACTTTGCAGCTGCTGGACTCAAAACAAGCCCAGTTGCCCTCCAATCAGGGTTGAGAAGTCGTCGTCGACAAACGGCAGAATCGCGTCCGCCACCGGTTGCAGTTGGCGAGTGATGTAGTGGTCGTAGTCGATGGGCGTGCGCCGCACTTCCAGCGGTTCCGGCCCGGCCATGGCGATGACGTAACTGATCCAGCCACCGTTCTGGTATTGCCGTGGCCGCCCGTGCTGCGCGTTGTAATCGTCAGCCAGACGCGCGGCGCGTACATGCGGCGGCACGTTGCGCTCGTAGTCGTCGAGGGTGCGGCGCAGACGCTTGCGGTAGATCAGTCGATCATCGAACTCACCAGCCAACGTCTTGCGCACATAGTCGCGGACGTAATCCTGATACGGCTTGCGCTGGAAGATCCGTTCGTAGAGTTCCTGCTGAAACTGCCGCGCCAGCAGCGACCAGTCGGTACGCACGGTCTCCAGGCCTTTGTAGACCATTTCATCCGTGCCATCGGCGCGGGCGACCAGACCGGCATAGCGTTTTTTGCTGCCCTCCTCCGCGCCGCGAATGGTCGGCATCAGAAAGCGTTTGTAGTGCGTTTCGAACTGCAATTCGAGGGCGCTTTCCAGCCCGTATTCCTGCCGCACATGCTCGCGCCACCAATCGTTGACGTGGCTGACCAGCGCCTGGCCGATCTTCGCCGCTTCTTCCTGACCGTGCGCGCGTCGCAGCCAGACGAAGGTCGAGTCGGTGTCGCCGTAGATCACCGCGTGGCCCTGCTCTTCGATCAGCTTGCGTGTGCGCAGCATGATTTCGTGGCCACGCAAGGTGATCGAGGACGCCAGCCGCGTATCGAAAAACCGGCAACCGCTGGAACCGAGCACGCCGTAAAAGGCGTTCATGATGATTTTCAGCGCTTGGGACAGCGGCGCGTTGTGCTCGCGCTTGGCGGTTTCGCGACCTTCGGCGACCCGCGCCACAATCGACGGCAGGCAATGTCGGGTCCGCGAGAAGCGCGCACCGCGAAAGCCCGGCACCGAGTCGGCGTCGTCCGGGTGCTGCAAGCCTTCGACCAGCCCCACCGGGTCGATCAGAAAGGTGCGAATGATCGACGGATAAAGACTTTTGTAATCGAGCACCAGCACCGACTCGTACAGCCCCGGTTGCGAGTCCATGACGAATCCACCGGGGCTGGCCTGTGGCGGATTGGTGCCGAGATTCGGCGCGACGAATCCCTGCCGATGCATCAGCGGCATATACAGGTGAGTGAATGCCGCCACCGAGCCGCCGCTGCGATCCACCGCCAACCCGGTGACGCTGGCACGTTCCAGCAGGAAGGTCAGCAGTTCGGTCTTGGCAAAAATCCGCGTGACCAATTCGCAGTCCTTGAGGTTGTACTTGGCCAGCGCCGGTTTGTCCTCGGCGAACATCCGGTTGATCTCGTCCATCCGCTGGTACGGGTTGTCGATCGATTTGCCTTCGCCGAGCAAGGTCTGCGCGACGTTTTCGAGGCTGAACGAAGGAAAACTCCAGGTCGCCGAACGCAGCGATTCGATGCCATCGATGATCAACCGCCCCGCTGCCGAGGCGAAATAATGGTTGCGGCTGCCGTGTTCGCGCCACTGCATTTCTTCGCCGCCACGGCCGATTTTCAGCGGTACACCGAGGCGTCTGGCGTGTTCGTGGAGGATACGCAGGTCGAACTGCACCACGTTCCAGCCGATGATCGCGTCGGGGTCATGGTGGGCAAACCAGTCGTTGAGTTTTTTCAGGATGAGCGTGCGGGAGTCGCAGTATTCAAGATCGAAGTCGACGATGCTGGCGTCACCGTTCGGCGCGCCGAGCATGTACACCTGACGCTCACCGCAACCTTCCAGCGCGATGGAATACAACTCGCCGGTTTCGGTGGTTTCGATGTCCAGCGAGACCAGCCGCAGTGTCGGGCGATAATCGGGATCGGGCTTGAGCTGGGCGTTGAGCAGCGTGCCATCGGCGTCCGGGGTACCGCTGAAGCGCACCGGCGCGGTGATGAAACGCTCCATCAGATAGCGCTCGGGCGGCCGCACGTCGGCTTCGTAGACATCGATGCTGTTGCGGTTGAGCGCGGTTTCCAGGCGCATCAACTGGCCGTGTTGCTGGCAATACAGGCCCAGCACCGGGCGATGTTCGAAATCCTGCAGGGCCAGCGCTCGCAGTTCAACGTTCTTTTCATCGTGCAGCACGCGCTCGGCCTGCTCGCGCTGCGCCGCCGGGATAAACGCCACCGACGGCTGATGCGGCAGCCGCACGCGACGCGGCCCGGCGTCGGTCGCCAGCCAGAACTCGACTTCAGTGCCCGCCGGGGTATCGCGCCAGTGCCGCGTCAGGACGAAGCCCTGCTGTAAATCCACCACGGCGGACCTCGAGAATTGATTCAGGGGGGCATTCTACGCGGCATTTCACCAGCCCGGTGGGCGCTCAGCCATTGTTCGCGACAGCCATGATACCTGTCAGAGTTGACAGGTCACAGACCTTGGAAGAGTTGCTAACTTGTCCTTCTCAGCGAACGATGCATTGCATCGAAGGATACGCGCAGTGAATCTCTCCGTGCATCGCCGCACCCCTTCGGTCAGCGTCATTGATGGTCGTGGCCTGGTCATTTGTCAGGTGGCCTACTGGCGCAAAGTGGCGGGGGGGCCAGTGGAAGCCCTCACTACCCGACAGCGATACGATGCCGCAGGCAGACCTGTGGAGCATTGGGATTCACGCTTGTTCGGTTCGGCCCCCAAACCTAATCTTGCGACCTTTCATGGCCTGACGGAACAGGCGCTCAAGATCGACAGTGTCGATTCTGGCTGGCGTCTGAGCCTGCCGGGGCTGGCAGGTGAAGTTGTCAAACGTTGGGACGAACGAGGCAATCAATGGAGCAACTACTACGACAACCGTTTGCGGCTAGTGAGTATCGAGGTTAACTCTCAACCTGGTATAGAGGTGCTGACGTTTGGTTCGGCAGAGGCGGATGCCGGAAAAAACCTGCGCGGTCAGTTGGTACGCAAGATCGATGCCTCAGGCTCAATGACTTACGCCTCGTTCAGCCTGCACGCCCTGCCCCTCGAAGAAACCCGAACGCTGTTCGATGGTATTGCTTACACAACTCATTGGAGCTACGGGGCCAACGGTATCCCTCTGAGTCAGAAGGACGCTGGTGAACATGAGCAATATTCGATCTATGACGTCGCCGGACAACTCCAGTGCGTGCGTTTGCGGATCAATCCCGACGATACGCCCAGCGATATCATCAAACGAACCCGTTACAACGCCGAAGGCCAGCCCATCGAACAGGTGTTGGGCAACGACGTAGTTCGCTACTGGATCTACGACCCTGCCACCACTCGCCTGAAAAGCCTTCAGGCCGGTGTGCCAGGACAAATCCTGCGCCAGGATCTGGAGTATGAATACGACAACGTCGGAAACGTCGTCAGTATTCGGGATAACACCTTCACCCCGGTGTTTTATGCCAACCAGTACATCGATGGCAAACGCGACTTCAGCTATGACTCGTTATCCCGCCTGACCTGCGCCACCGGTCACGACGCCCTGCCCCCCACCGGCATGCCCGGCCGCCCATTACCGAGCGACCCCAATATCCGCCTCAATTACACACAGACCTATGAGTACGACACGGGTGGCAATCTGATCAAGCTGGTTCATAGCCGAGCGGTGGGCGGCTACACCCAGCAGATGCTTATTGACCCGTGCAGCAACCGTGGCGTGCGCTGGAAGGAAGGAGACCCCCTACCTGATTTTTCGACGCAATTTGACCGTCATGGAAACCTGCAGACCCTGCAACCAGGCCAGCCTTTGCAGTGGAACACCCTCGACGAGTTGACATCGGTTACGTTAATAGAGCGCGAAAAAGGCCTGTCGGATCAAAAAACCTATTGCTACAGCGCGGGCGCGCGCATTTATAAACGTCACGAAACACACGCGTATTCGACCACCCAATATCACGAAGTACGCTACCTGCCGGGACTGGAAATACGCACCCGCGACACTGATGAAGTACTGCATGTCATCTCCTTGCCGAGCGTCATCGGCAATGTGCGTTGTCTGCATTGGCGCAATAAGCGTCCAGGGGACATCGACAACAACCAAGTGCGCTATTGCCTCGAGGACAGCCAGAATTCCAGCCTTGTCGAGCTTGATGAGAAAGCCAGGCTTATCAGTTGCGAACAGTATTATCCGTTCGGTGGCACTTCCTCGCTGACAGCGGGTTCGACTCTGGAGGTCAGCTACAAAACCATCCGTTACTCAGGCAAGGAACTGGACGACTCGGGACTCTATTACTACGGGCGCCGTTATTACGCCCCTTGGTTCCAGCGCTGGATCAGTGCCGACCCTGCGGGGGCTGTGGATGGATGGAACCTGTATGCGATGGTGGGAAATAATCCGGTGACGTTCATCGATGAACTGGGGTTGTGCAAAGACTTACTGAACCAAAGAGTCAGTGAGCGAACCACCTCAATGATAACTGAGGATAATAATATCCCTACCGGTAGCCCCGCCAAAACTGAGAGATACCTGAATCTGCACCCCGATTCCCGGTTTACCAAAACATTCAGGAATAAGAAAGCCGTGGCCCATGCCGGTGCCGAGATCTCTCACACGAGTTTTGAGCAGAACATCATTCTCACCGATTTTTTTAATATTGCACGGGAGACAGGGACACTCACCACAGAGCAACATGGCATCCAGATCTTCAAACTGGCTGACAGCAATCTGCCTGCAGACGATCTCGCTTCTCTGGGTGCCTTCAAGGTCACCGACCTGAACCGTTTCAAATCGTATATGACTGACCAATACATAGCCCGGCTGGCAGACAAAAATCTGGCCGCAAAAGTCTACATTGGAGATTCACCGGAACCTCAGACGCTTACCGGCATGCAATATGAAGTGCCAGCCATACACGAACAGACCCTGAAACGCATGGAATTGCACATTATTGCAAGCGATATGCTGATACCCGTGAGCCGCGGCCTTCCAGGCGCTCACGCGGAAGTACAGGCCGGCAGCGCAGCGCTTTATATCCAACAGCATCTGACCGGTTCGACCAATCCGGCAGATATCTCGATCGTGACACAGCGACTGCAGCAAGCCGAACAGGCCTTGGCGTTTGAAGCCTGCTTCAACTGCACAGGCCAATTGGTTGCCACTTATGAAAATACTGTTGTTTCCTTCAACGTGTTGTCCGGCGCCTCGAATCAGGACCATGAATTCTGGAGCAATCACCGTAAGAATCTGAACTGGTAGCACCCAGTCTTTGCAAGGGTGAGGAAACCGGCCCGTTGGAAACAACGGACCGGTTTTTTCATTTAGGCATCAATACTTTCGCCGAAACGTCCTGTGTCAATGTACTCAACAAAGCCTTGCGCCCCTCGGCCAGCCCGACAAGTTCACGCTCGTAATCTCGCTGCGAAATGCTGCCGGACAGATATCGGTTGAGCAAAGCTTCCGACTTCACGCTGTACACCGCGGAGTTTTCCTCGAATGCCTTCGCATGCCGCCCTTTCAAAAACCTGCGCCAGAATGGCTGTTCGATCATTTGCCTGATCAGCCCATCACCCGTCTCAAGAGACAAAACCGATTGATACGCCTGCTCAATCTGCGCCTCACTGACTTCAGCCATTTCGCGAAACAACATTCCTCGCGACTGCCAGGGCAACTCAAGCCGATCCGCCAACCCGGTCTGAAACGCCAGGTAAACTTCCACTTCATCGATGGTGCCGGTGATGTCGCCGTCATCATCCACCGCTATAAACGTTTCACCAGCCTGCAATTGGCTTTGAACGTGGGCGCGGGCAACTTCATTGACCTGGTCCAGACGCGACTTGCCTTTTGCCAGCCGGATCAGGCTGGCTTCAACTTGCTCGAAACTGTCGGCCATATGGGCTTCGTGAACCAGTACCTTGACCCCCATCTCATTAAAAATCTGCGCCCCGGCGTCTGCACAGGAATCCGGATTGCTTGCCATGCGAAACAGTTCTTCGCGCAGTACCGTGTTTTGCGACGAGGCATCAAGCATTCGCCAGACACGGTCCGTGAGCCCGGACCGGCTGGCATCTTCGGTGTAATCAGCCGATTCGGCGAGTTGTTCGAGCACCTCGAAGAAACCCTGGGAGTCGGGTTCCCGTTCAAGTTCATCCCACATCGTTTGCCTGCGTTGACGCCCCTCGCCTATCACACCCTCGAGCCAATGGGCGCTAGTCAGTTCGCCCTTGGGCGGATAACTGCGGGCGGGGTCATAACCCACCGAACGCATGTAGTTGTTAAATCGCTCGCGGCCTTGATCAGATAACCGGTCACGACTCAGGCGGGCTCGGGCAATCAGGCGCGCCTGATCCGAACCGGGGATTACCTGTGGAACCTGTTCGATCGGATTGCCTTGCAAATCCAACTCGAATGTTCGCGGTCGTTCTGGAACGAACAAGCCTTCTGGCCATTCAGTGATCCCGGTGTCATGCAGATCCAACACCTGTAACTGTGCCATTTCGCTGAAATTCGGCAGTTGTTCCAGTGATGGATTCCCTCCCAGACGCAAAGACTGCAAGCGATGCAGATTGCGCAGCTCAGCGACACTTTCGGCAGTCAGTTGCAGTTGATTGTTGGTCAGGTTCAATGTTTCCAGTGTGCGTAGACTACCGTTCAACCGTGGCAGGGCTACCAGAGCGTTTTCACTCAAATCCAGTGTTTTCAATTGAGGAAAGAGGCGTAGAAAATCGCTGATATCACTGCGCAGCTCCACATGTCGGAACTGCAATGCGCTGACGTGGGAAAAGTCGACGTCCAACGTCGGCAGATATTCCAGGAAATCGCTTGTCCAGTGATAATCCAGGTCCAGCGTGTGACCATCCGCGCGAGGCAATTCTGACGCTTGCCAGCATTGCTTGAGCGCCTTGGCAAATCGCCCCTTGTGAAATCGCTGATCCATCGGTAGCAGTGCACCTCGTTCCTCGGCTACCCAGGCGTCCAGCGCCGTCTCCATGACGTTGAACGTCTGCTCTCGTTCGCTCAAAAGTTGCCGCGCCCGGGATTGTGTACCGCAACGGCGCAAAAACTCGGCAAAGGCATCTTCTGTTGTTTGCGGATACAGCGTTTTGAATCGGTCCTCCAGACCCAACTCCCCGCCCGCACCGAGCAACCGCTCATTGATCAACGCGTATCCTTGAACCACCGGAAGTTCGATTGACGTTCGAATGGTCATGTCTCCCAACAGACTTTGCAGTTCTGCCCGGGTGATTGGCGATTGCTGGAGCTTACGCTGCAACAGATCACCCTGACCGATGTTCAAGTCAAGACGTCGGCGCTCCGCGTCGGGCAGCGCTTGTAGCACAGCGTCATAGAAATCGCGGCCCCCCTCCAACTCACTGCCGTCGGCATCGTAGACCTGGAACTTGTCTTGCACGGTGCGCACCAGTACTTTTCGAATGGAAGCCTGCTGCGATCCGATGCTGTCTACCACCAGACCGTTAAACCCCTGACTGCGAATCTCCATGAATACCTCGGGCGACCAGCCTTGCAGGCGCTGCAGGCTGTGTAACGCCAATCGCCGGGTATCGATAGTGGCGTTCGCCGGCAAGTACAACCCTTCATACGCCCGGACTATCCGCCACTCCTGCATTGCCATGCGCGCAGCCTGTTTCAGTTGCATAGGCAAGTGCTTCTGCTCAATCGCCCAGCGTGCTTGCTCCGGTGAAATATCAACCAGCAGCTCATTGACACAGTCATCGGGCAGTTGCGAAAACTCGTGGCGCAGCAAGTCAGCTATCCGCGAGGCATCAGAAGAGGTCGGCAGGGATTCAAGTTTGAAGCGTGCATCCACCAATGCCATTCTTTGCTCGCGAGCTGCGGTGGCAATCAGCATGCGAAGCCTGCCAGCGCGGACATCCTGGGCAATTATGCCAATACCAAACTCTTCATCCAGCAGCGACTTGATATCCCGTTCTTGCAGTTGCGTCAGCAACCTGGCCGCCAGATCAGTGTCGACGCCGGGCGTTACCCTCAGGCTGATACGTGTTGTGCTCGGCACTGGCGAAGTTTGCCAAAGCACGCTGCCTTGAACATCCAGCCATTGCACCGCGAGGTGCTTCGGCCACTTCTGGTGCCTCGTCAGCAGTTCCAGTTGCACTTGGACATCTGCCTTACCGTAAACCGTCCGATCCGGACTACTGATCTTCTCGATGAACGTCTCAACGCTCTGGTCGGCGCGAAATCGCTTGATGGTCGCTGCAAGCACCCCAGACGGCTGTTCATGTTCAACATGCAGCTTGCGCAGAACGCCTTCATCAATACCGCTGACGATCCGGATCTGCTCCAGGACCTGATCGGAAAAAACCTCGACCTGATGTCCGAGTCGGCGCATCAATCGACTTCCTTGCCATGCCTGAGGACTTTCGGCCTCATGCACCCAGGCACCGGAACCGTTGTGAGTCAGTCGCGGTGCGTAGGCATCGGCACGGTCTGGATGCTGGATACGGTAAGTATCGGTTCCTGGCTCAGCACGTACGACAAAATGTTTGCCCTCCAGCGGTAAGACCTCCTGAGTCGCATGCTGATAAATGCCTGCGTAGTTGGGCCGAACCGACTGACTCAAGGGCAGCGACTGGGCATAGCGTTCAAGGTCCGTATCCCATAACCGCGACCGGCCATCACCCATGTCGACGACTTTCATTCGCTCGATCAGTGGCGAAGACTTGAGAGGCAGCAAGGCCCCAGCCACCTGGCCTCCCGCCACAAATACTCCCAACTGGACAAGATTTTCAACGACCCCGATCAAATGCTCGGCGGCCTCGACACGTTGTCCCTCTGCCCATTCGACAATGCCTTCAAATGTTTCATCCAACAGTTGATAGGCGGTATAGGCCAGCAGCATTTCGCCCAAGAGGGGCACGAAAGGCGCAGCCACAAAAACAGCCACTTCCAACACCGCAAGGGCGATCGTCTGGAAACTGTCCCAGCGCGCCCAGCGAGACTTGGCATCTTCATCGTCGGTAGGCACCGCTCGCGTTCGGGCGTCTGCGAACAAGGCGTTCAATTCGCGCTGAAACTCATGTGCCCAAAACGAACCCTTTATACGTGCATTGTCCACCCTCAGATCAGGAAGAGGCACCGGTTCAGGCCCCCACGCAGGCAGTTGCAGGTAAGGCGCCGGCGCATGCCATTGCAACTTTGAAAGGCGATTATTGAGTTGAAAAAAGAACCGCCCCTGATGCTGATATGGCACAAACCGGCTGAAAAAACGCTGATACTGTTGCGAACGCAATTGCTCAGTCAGTTTGGCGACGAATTGAGCAGAAGATGCATATTGCTTTAACGGGTGATCGGGATCGTGAGGGACATAGACGATTACAGGGATGCTCGAACTGCTGCTCTCAAGGTCGGCAGAGAACATCACTATGCCGCTCAACTTGATGCCCATCATTGTCATCGTCTGGCCGTGGACAAGCTTCTTGCCCCAGACCAACTGGCGATCGCCCTTGACCAGCCTCATTAACAGACTGTGAGTGTCCGCAGCGATATCGTTCTTCATCAACGCAAGTTTGCAGGCAACGCTCATGTCGTTCTTTGCGCGAGCCAGGATTATTTGCTCCAGGCTGCTCCTGGCCACAGGATTGGCAAGATCGAAAAAGCCGTCGAGATACGTTTGATACCGAGCGCCAACGTCCAGCTCCCGGCATAGCCGTGTAAAGGCCTGGACCGAGACCCTCGAAAGGATTGGCACAATCTCGAATTGCCCGGATGTACCGGGACGGGTAATAAAGTCGCTCGCCGTGTCGAAGTAACCCGTGCGAGTTTCTTTCAATTCGAAATTCTGTAAACACGCCTCAAGCAGCGATAAGGTCCGCACTTCAAACCCACCCGTCAAGCCCTTCGACAGGTACAGTCGCAAACAGGTTTTACGGACATCAGTGATAACGCCATAGCGTTTCTGCAGGGCGTCACTCAACAGTGACGCTGCGAACGCTTCGACCTCCGTGAGTCGAGCAAAAACCTTGTCCGCTGTCTGGCGGGAACTCCAACTCGCCGCTATGAGCTTTTTCACTTCAGAACGTTGCGCGCTCGACGTTCCGTGAAACCAGGCAAGTTCAAATCCGGCAGACTGCCGTATGGCATCGCGATGAGCTTCGGTGGTATTCAGCAACCAGTCTGGAACAGACTCGGAAATGAACTTGAACGACGTAATGCGATTCAAGGGAGCGGGTATAAATTTAACGACTTCGGTCATAAACAACTTTTCTTCCATGAAAATATTTGTTCGAGTCTACCCATGATCATCGAACTCGGTTTCCAGGAAGTTATTTCAAGACATGCGCCTTTGCCGAAGATAAAAAACCGATAAATGACGTTTTTTGCGTGCTATCTGCCGCTTTGCCACCTTGCCCTGCGCGTCAGGGTCTACGATGCTTGGATAACAACGACAACACCTGAGTAACCGCCATGAAAACCGTCGCCCAACTGCTCAAGCTCAAAGATCAGAAAAATCAGGAAGTGCACCAGATCAAACCCGATCACATGGTGCTCGAAGCACTGATGAAGATGGCCGAGAAAAACGTCGGCGCTTTGCTGGTGGTGGAAGACGATAAGGTGGTCGGCATCGTCAGCGAACGCGATTACGCGCGCAAACTGGTGCTGCATGGACGTTCTTCGGTGGGCACGCCGGTGCGCGACATAATGGTCAAGGACGTGATCACCGTGGACACCCACCAGACAGTCGACACCTGCCTGGGCATCATGTCTGACCGACGTCTGCGCCACTTGCCAGTGGTTGAAAACGGCAAACTGATCGGCCTGTTGTCGATTGGCGACCTGGTCAAAGAGGCGATTGCCGAACAGGCCGAGCTGATCAAACAGCTCGAGCAGTACATCCGCGGCGAGTGATATTTCGGGATCACCATCAAACCCTGTGGGAGCGGGCTTGCCCGCGAAGGCGTTGTGTCATTCAGCATTGTTGTCGCTGATACACCGCTTTCGCGGGCAAGCCCGCTCCCACATTTGGTTTTGTGGTGTGTTCAGGCTGGCCAATGCCGGGCGAAGACCGGGGCCAGCACCGGGTGGCGGTCGATGCGCTGCAACCATGCGTAAAACCCGGGCCGGGTCTGGCGCAGATGTTCGCGGCTGCCGCCCCAGCGCGTCACCACCGCCGCCAGCACATCCAGCGCGCCCGGGGTTTCGTCGTCCAGGTACAACTCGGCCGAGAACTGATCGGCGAACACCTCCCAACTCCAGTGCAATCGCTCACGGGCGCCAGCCATCAGGTTCTGCCGCGAAGCCTCGTCCGGCATCAGCAGCCAGCGCTCGGGATAATCGATGACGCCGATGGCCGCGTAGCAATTACTGACGATGTACGCGAGGCCTCGAATGGCCTGATCGCGATCTGCCGCGTCAATCGGCAGCAGACCGGATGCTGGAAACGTCAGCCCGAGGTGAATCAGGATCGCTGCGCTCTCGGTAATCACGCTGCCGTCGGGCAATTGCAGGGTCGGGATCTGTTTTAGCGGATTGAGCGTCGCCAACGCCTCGGCAGCTTCAGCGCTGGCTTCGATATCGATGAAGCGATAAGCGATCTGGCACAGCTCCAGTGCCGCTTCGATGGCGGCTGCGCCGGAATTGCGATGTCCGTAGAGCTGGTACATGACTCCCCCCTTCTATTGATAACCCATACCCTGTGGCGAGGGAGCTTGCTCCCGCTCGGTTGCGAAGCGACCGCAAACAACTCACTGCCGTGTATCAGTTGTAGTGCATTTGCAGGATTTGGAGCTGCTGCGCAGCCCGGCGGGAGCAAGCTCCCTAGCCACAAAAACATCTTTTCCTGTCTATGTATCGTTTTTGGCACGCTTTTCCCATGCACTTGCGACTTGCGAATTCATAACCTCGCAAAACAGCGCTTGCGGTGCCCATCCCGCACCAAGAGCAATCATCGAACGCTATCCGCGTTCTTGTAAGGTGCGACACCGAACCAAAAGTTCGAGTGTCCGAGCTGGCAACAAGGAGTTCACCGCGTGAATCTTCAATCGCTCTGCCGCATCACTGCCCACTTGCCTCTATCTGTTCAATGCCGGGTTCATCACTGGAACCGCCACGGCACTCTTCGCCTCAACTTTATTACCTGAACCCGACAACCCACATTGAGTTCGGCGACAACCATCGCGCCGACGCAGTGTTATTTATTTTTTAAATAGTGCAACAGCAAGATTGTCGAACAATTACTTCAGCGATTTTGCTCTTGCACCAAAAGTGTTCCATCGACACTAACTAACACCAAGACAAAACACTGATTTCATTTACACAAGAACAAGGAATATCGCCTGTGACCCGCTAAAACATTGACCCGCACCAAATCAGTCCGCCACGCACCATCAAATGCCCTGGCCGACGCGAGCGCAGTCGCTCTATTCCGCAGATAAACGGGATACAGCGCTAGACCTGACTCGCCCCTGAAAAAGCCCCATGAACCGGGCTAACGGAGAACATCGCGCCAGTGAAAAACCAGCCAGCGGATAAAACTTATATAAATGCGACACAGGTAACAGCAATGAAATACCAACGATACATTCGTGCCATATCTGGCACAGCGGTTGCTAAATGGAATATGACTACTTGATACAACCGCAACCCGTAGAGCAATCGAACAACAGCCAGGGAATGGGTAATGAACAAACGAAGTCGATACCACTAAGTCAGTAACTGTACGCGAGCCTTGTTAACCAGATAGTTCAACTATCGGCACGCGCACACCCTGAAGAAAGTTGAATCAACCCACTCGAACATTACGCAAATGTTCGGACGGCACCTTATTGCCCTTCATCAACCCGAGGGAGCTTTAATGAACGATGCGGTAAAACACAGAAGCCTGCCCGGGCCGTTACGGGAAGCGCCGCTCCCGCCGGCTTCAGGCCGGCTGGCGTTTAAAGCCAATACCTCGCAACCCGGTGGTTTGAACAAGCAACAGATGGTGTTGCTGGTCGCGGTATCGGCGTTGATACACGGTGGGGCCTGGTGGTTTCTCCAGCAGTCCAGGACCGAGCCACTGCCGACGCCGCCGCAGATTCCGGAAATGACCGTCGAGCTGACCAGCCCGACGCCACCGGCACCGCCGACTCCGGAGCCACCGCCACCTCCTCCGCCACCGCCCGAACCCGAGCAACCGGTGGAGGACGAGGACGCGGTCAAGCCGCCACCGAAACCGGTGGAGAAACCCAAGCCCATCGAAAAACCGAAACCGGTCGAGAAACCAAAACCGGTGAAGAAAGTCGAGCCGCCGAAAGCCCCGGTCGCCCCCGCGCAACCGGCAGCGCCTGCTGCGCCGGCCACACCGAGTGCGCCACCGGCACCTGCCGCCGCCCCCGGCCCGGTGAAAGAGTCGGCGGCGATTTCCGGCCTCGCCAGCCTCGGCAACCCGCCGCCCGAATACCCGTCACTGGCGCTGCGGCGCAACTGGGAAGGCAGCGTGGTGCTGCGCATTCAGGTGCTGGCCAACGGTCGCGCCGGTTCGGTGACAGTGACCAAGTCCAGCGGTAAACCGCAACTGGATGATGCCGCCGTCGCCGCCGTGAAGAACTGGAAGTTTATTCCGGCCAAGCGCGGGGACACGCCGATTGATGGCTTCGCCACCCAGACCATCGATTTCAAATTGCCGCAATAACCGAACGCTCAATCAACGCACAACCGAATAACGCAAGCGAGGTGTCACCATGAACGATTTGTCTTCGATGATTGTCCCCGGCGTGCTCTGGGGCCTGGTGCTGTTTTCCGTGCTCAGCTGGGCGATCCTGCTGGTCAAGTCGGCGCAATACCTGCGTCAGAAATCCCAGAACAAACAGTTCAGCAAAGCCTTCTGGGGTGCGCCGGATCTGCTCACCGCTGCCGAACACGCCAGCCAATATCCGGGCTCATTGGCGCGGATCGCCAGCAGTGGTTTCGAGGCGTTGCAAGTAGAAGAGTCGCCGCGCACCACCCAGCAACTGGCGCACACCATCAACCGTTCGGATCGCCTGGAACGCAACCTGCGCCAACAGATCCAGAAGGAACGCCGTTCGCTGGAAAACGGTCAGGCGATCCTCGCCAGTATCGGCAGCACCGCGCCGTTCATTGGTTTGTTCGGCACCGTTTGGGGAATCATGGAAGCGCTGAAAAGCATCGGCGAAACCGGTTCTGCCAGCCTTGAAGCGGTCGCTGGCCCTATCGGTCACGCGCTGATCGCTACTGGCGTCGGTATCGCCGTCGCCGTGCCGGCAGTGCTGATCTACAACTTCTTCCTGCGTCGCCTGAAACTCGCCTCGGCGGACATGGATGACTTCGCCCACGACTTCGACGCCCTCGCCTCACGCAGCGCGTTTTCCGTCAGCCGTCAGGCCATCGCCAGCAAAACCACGGCCGCCGTGCGGGAGGCCAGCTGATGTCGTTCTCCACTCAAGACAGCGATGAAGTGCTCAGCGAAATGAACGTCACGCCGCTGGTAGACGTGATGCTCGTGCTGCTGGTGGTGTTCATCGTCACCGCGCCGTTGATGACCAACGCGATCAAAGTGAACTTGCCGAAAACCGACGCCGTTGCTCCCGCCGAAAAGAAAGACCCGGTGGTGGTCAGCGTCGATCAGGACGGCAAGTTTTATCTGGCCAAAACCGAAGTGGCCCCTGAGTCACTGGAGGCCAGCCTCAAGGAGGTAAAGGCCAAAGACGCCGAAGTGCGCGTGCAATTGCAGGCCGACTCCGCCGTCAATTACGGCCAGGTGGCCAAAGCCATGGCCTCTATCGAACGCTCGGGCATCAGCAAGATTTCGGTGATGACCACCCACTGAGTGCGGTGTCGGGCGCGCGCTGAACAATCACGCCTGACACCGTTTATCGAATCCCGTCGCAATCAGCCGACCGAAAAACGCCCTGCGTCTTCGGAGGGGATCGGCTTGCTTGAAGAAAGTGGTTTTTCGCGGCGCGGCACCACCGTGACCTGCGCAATCAGGGCTCACAAGGCCATTTCGATAACGTCTAACAAAGTCGGAAACAACCATGCTGATGAACACTCCACGCTTTACGCTCAAACCTTTGGTGGCGACGATTTCTCGTCACCGTTTTGTTCCGTTGTATCTGGTGGCCATGGGGATGGGCGCCGGGACTGTGCAAGCGGCCGAGGACGACAACGTTGCCGTCCCCG
Source organism: Pseudomonas sp. McL0111 (assembly GCF_052567255.1). Lineage (NCBI taxonomy): Bacteria > Pseudomonadati > Pseudomonadota > Gammaproteobacteria > Pseudomonadales > Pseudomonadaceae > Pseudomonas > Pseudomonas sp. McL0111. Next base: position 5,647,868 of record NZ_CP199585.1, read on the forward strand.
CTGCGGCGGCAGTCGTGGCACCGACCACGCAACTGCAACGGGTGGAAGTGACGGGTTCGGCGATTCGCCGGGTCGATGCGGAAACCGCTGTGCCGATCACCATTCTCAAGGCCGATGAGCTACGCAAACAGGGCGTGACCACTACCGCCGAACTGGTGCAGCGCATCACCGGCAGCCAATCGATCAACAACAGCGCCGGCTCGGTCGGCTCGGCCACGGGCGGCGCGTCGTTCGCCGACATGCGCGGCATCGGCGCGAACAAGACGCTGGTGTTGCTCAACGGCCGACGCCTGGCGAACAACGCGTTGTCGGGGACCAACTCGGCCGGTGGCGCAGTGGATCTGAACATGATCCCGTTTGCCGCCATCGAGCGCGTGGAAGTGCTGCGCGACGGCGCATCGGCCCTGTACGGCACCGACGCCATCGGCGGTGTGATCAACTTCATCACCAAGAAATCCATGACCGACGGCCAGCTCACCCTCGGCGGCGAAACCCCGACCAACGCCGGTGGCGGCGCGACCAAGGACATGAGCGCCAGTTGGGGCTACGGCGATCTGGAGCAGGACCGCTTTAACGTGCTTGGCGTGTTCAACTACAACAAGCAGCAAAACCTCGACGCCAACGACCGCTCCTTCGCCCGCGATTACGAGCCCGGTCGCGGCCTCGATCAGACTTCCGGCACCGCGTTCCCCGGCAACTACAGCCAGAACGGCAACGCCACCAACCCATTGGCCAACAGCAATTGCAACGGGCCGAACCTGGTTGCCCGCGATGGCTTGTGTCGCTTCAGCACCCGCGAATACATCGACCTGATTCCGCAGACCGAGAAGACCTCGTTTTTCGGCAAGACCACCGGCAAACTGGCCGACGATCACAACGTCAACCTCGAATACTTCTGGTCGCGCAACAACAACGCCACCGCCGTCGGTCCCGCGCCGTTGACCGGTCTGAGCCTCGATTCTTCTTCGCCCTACTACCCTGGCAACGGCATCACCCCGGGGCCAACCGGGTTTGCCCTCGACCCGACGCAACCGGTGGATGTGAACTGGCGCGAAACCGCTGCCGGCCCGCGTGAATCGAAAGACCAGAACACCAGCCAGCGCTTTCTGTTGAGCTTCGACGGTCTGGTCGGCGGCTGGGATTACAACGTCGGCGCCTCGTACAACCAGAACAAAATCGTCTCCAGCGTCACCAGCGGTTATGTCAGCGATCAGGCGATGATCAATGGTCTGGCCAGCGGTTTGCTCAACCCGTTCGGCCCGCAATCTGCGGCCGGTCAGCAGTACATTGATGACGCTGCGTATCACGGCGCCTATTCCACCGCTGTCGGCCGGGTCGCCGGATTCGACGGGCGGATCAGCCGCGAGATCGGTGACTGGTTCGGTGCCGGCCCATCCGGTCTGGCGCTGGGCGGCGAGTACCGCAAAGAGAAATTCCATCAGGACTTCGAACAGTTTGCCGGCGACATCCAGAGCCTCGGCATCGACCCGGCCGGCAGCGTCGAGGGTGATCGCAGCGTGAAAGCCGCGTACGCCGAAATCAACGTGCCGGTGCTCGACAGCCTCGAACTGTCAGCCGCCGTACGTCACGACAAATACAGTGACTTCGGCAGCACCACCAACCCGAAATACTCGTTCCGTTATCAGCCACTAAAAGAGCTGGTGGTGCGTGGCGCGTACAGCGAAGGCTTCCGTGCGCCGTCGCTGTATGAGTTGTATTCGCCGCGCAGCATCACTTACACCCAGGGCTACTACAACGATCCGGTGCTGTGTACCGGCGGCGTGGTGCAACCGGGCGGCAACGGCGGGCGCGATTGCGGTCAGCAGTTCCTCAATCAGATTGGCGGCAACGAAAACCTCGCTCCGGAGAAGGCACGTAACGTGACGCTGGGCTTTGTTTATCAGCCGATCAGCAGCCTGTCGGTCGGTCTGGATTTCTGGTGGATTCACATCTCCAACCAGATCCAGCCGTTCCCGGAATCCACTGTGTTTGATCAGTCAGGCAGCTATCAGGATCGCTTCGTGCGCAATGCCGATGGCACGCTCAACTACATCGTCACCGGCAACGCCAACCTCGGCATCGTCGAGACCAACGGTGTCGACGTATCGCTCGACTATCGCTTCCCGAATACGCCTTACGGTCAGTTCGGTCTGGGGCTGCAAGGCACTTATGTCGACAGCTATGACTTCCAGAGCACCATCAAGGGCCCGTTCACCGACAAGGTTGGCGACTTCGAGGGTGACGGGGTGATTTCCCGCTGGAAACACAACCTCACCGGCAGCTGGACCTTCGGTGCGGCACGGGCGGCACTGACCAACCGGTTCACCACCGGTTACAACGATTACGACCGCGACACGCACGCGACGGTGGCATCGTATTCGGTGTGGGATCTGTCGGCCGGGTACACCTTCGACAAGGTGCTGGATGTGGATGCGGGGATGAAAAACATGTTCGACCGCAACCCGCCGTTCACCAACCAGGCTTACAACTTCCAGAGCGGTTATGACCCACGCTACACCGACCCGCTGGGCCGTACGTTGTTTGCGCGCATGACGTATCACTTCTAACCCGCAACACCGTAATCACTGTAGGAATGAGTCTTGTGGCGAGGGGATTTATCCCCGTCCGGCTGCGCAGCAGTCGTAAACCATTGATCGCGGTCTGTCTGGTAATTCGCGGTTGCAGGTTTTGGGGAGCTTCGCGCCCCAACGGGGATAAATCCCCTCGCCACACAGGCTCACTCCGACAGGTTGAACCGTGATCTTTCAGGGCCTCAGGAGTGACTTCATGACTTTCATGCGCAACATGGCCGCCCTGCTGCTTGGCGGCGCGCTGCTGTGCAATGTGGCACCGGCGCTGGCCGTCGGCAGTTATGCGATGACGGTGTACGGCGAGGCGCCGAAGTACCCGGCGGGTTTCCAGCATTTCGACTTCGTCAATCCCGACGCGCCCAAGGGCGGTTCGCTCAGTCGGGCGTCGATGGAGATTGGCCAGTACAACTACATCACGCCCTATGCCGACCAAGGCATCTCAGTGGTGCAAGTCAACGACTGGGTGTATTCGCCGCTGGCGTTTCGCTCGCTCGACGAGCCCTACACCGTCTACGGACTGGTCGCCGAGAAAATGGAACGCGATCCCCAAGGTCTGTGGGTGCGCTTCACGCTCAATCCCAAGGCACGCTTCGCCGACGGCACAGCCATCACCGCCGAAGACGTGCGCTACACCTTCAATCTGCTGATGACCAAGGGCAGCCTGAGTTATCGGCAGCAATACGCCGACGTGCAGGACGTGCTGATCGAAGGCCCGCGTCAGGTGCGTTTCACCTTCAAGAACAACCTCAACCGCACGCTGGCGCTGGATCTGGCTACGATGCGCGTGGTGCCCGAACATTGGTGGCAGACCCGCGACTTCGCCAACGGCGGCGGTTTCGAACCACCGCTGGGCAGCGGCCCGTATCGGGTGAGCAAAGTCGATGCCGGACGCAGCATCAGTTTTGCGCGTGATCCGGATTGGTGGGGCAAAGACCTGCCGGTCAGTCGCGGCCTGTACAACTTCGACAGCCTGACCGTGAATTTCTACGGCGACACCGACGTCGCGAGGCAACTGCTGCAAGCCGCCGCGTTCGACTACAACCGCGAGTTTTCTTCGTCCGGTTACGTGGTCGGCTACGACAGCCCGGCACTGCGCGACGGGCGTTTGCAGCAATCGATTCTGGCCCCGGAAAAACCGACGGCGGCCCAGGGTTTTGTGTTCAACCTGCAAAACCCGGCGTTCAAGGATCGTCGCGTACGTCAGGCGATCAGCCTGTTGTGGGATTTCGAGTGGACCAACAAGCAGATGATGCGCGGCTTCTATGTGCGCCAGAACAGCTACTGGCCGAAGAGCGAAATGGCCGCCACCGCCCTGCCCGACGCCGAAGAATTGAAGATCCTCGAACCCCTGCGCGGACAGATCCCGGACGAGGTGTTTACCGAGGTCTATCAGGCACCGAAAACCGATGGCAGCGGCTACATCCGCGACAAGCAACTGCAAGCGCTGAAGCTGCTCGCCGAGGCGGGCTGGACGCCGCAAAACAATCGGCTGGTCAACGCTGACGGCGAACAACTGGAGTTCACTTTCCTCGACGGTCAGGGTGGTTTCGACCGCATGTTGCTGCCGTTCAAACGCACCCTCGCGCAGATCGGCATCACCCTCAATCTGCGGCGGATCGATTCGGCGCAATACGTCAACCGTCTCAACGCCCGGGACTACGACATGATCGTCACCAGTTTCCCGCGCAGCGGCGATCCGATCGTCTCGCCAGGGCGTGAGTTGTACAGCCTCTACGCCTCGCAAAGTGCCACGCAGATCGGCAGTTCGAATTCGATGGTGCTGGCCAATCCGGCGGTGGACCAATTGATCGACGGTCTGGTGCAGGCCAACACCCGCGACGCCATGGTGCATTACGCCCGCGCCCTCGACCGGGTGCTGCAATGGGGTTACTACATGATTCCCAACTACTACTCCAAGGGCACGCCGACGGTGTATCAAAACCGTTTCGGCATGCCCGCGCACCAGCCGCTGTACAACGAAGGGCTGGAAACCTGGTGGGAGGTGTCGGCCAAGCCGCTGACCCGCCAACAGATGAACGCCCAACTCGCGGGGGGCCAGTGACATGCTGCGCTATCTGAGTCGCCGTCTGTTGCTGATCATCCCGACGTTGTTGTGCATTCTGGTGGTCAATTTCCTCATCGTGCAGGCCGCACCGGGTGGCCCGGTGGAGCAAGCCATCGCCCGTCTGCAAGGCTTCGGCAACCACGGCATGGGCGGTGGCGGCGAAGTCGCGGCGATTGGCGGTGCCGGGCGAAGCAGCCGAGGTCTGGACCCGGCGCTGATCGAGGAAATCAAACACCACTACGGCTTCGACAAACCGATGCACGAACGCCTGTGGCTGATGCTGAAAAACTACGCGCAGCTGGATCTGGGCAGCAGTTTCTTTCGCGGCGCCAAGGTCACTGACCTGATCGTGCAGAAGCTGCCGGTGTCGCTGTCGCTCGGGTTATGGGCGACGCTGATCACTTACCTGATCTCGATTCCGCTGGGCATTCGCAAGGCGATCAAGAATGGCAGTGCCTTCGATGTCTGGAGCAGCACGGCGATCATCATCGGTTACGCGATGCCCGCATTTCTGTTCGCGATTCTGCTGATCGTGGTGTTTGCCGGTGGCAGCTACGTCAACTGGTTCCCGGTACAGGGTCTGGTCTCGGATAACTTCGACAGCCTCAGCACATTGGGCAAGATCGGTGACTATCTCTGGCATCTGGTGTTGCCGGTGACGGCGCTGGTGATCGGCGGTTTCGCCACGCTGACGATCCTCACCAAAAACAGCTTCCTCAACGAGATCAGCCGCCAGTACGTAATCACCGCCCGGGCCAAGGGTCTGACCGAGCGCCGCGTGCTCTACGGCCATGTGTTTCGCAACGCCATGCTGTTGGTGGTGGCGGGCGTGCCGTCGGCGCTGATCGAAGTGTTTTTTGCCGGTTCGTTGTTGATCGAAACCATCTTCAACCTCGATGGCCTCGGGCGCATGAGCTACGAAGCGGCGGTGTCGCGGGACTATCCGGTGGTGTTCGGCGCGCTGTTTCTGTTCACCCTGTTCGGCCTGCTGATCAAGCTGATCGGCGACCTCTGCTACACCCTGCTCGACCCGCGCATCGACTTCTCGGCGAGGACTGCCTGATGTTCACTCTTTCCCCTCTGGGCCAGCGGCGCATCGCGCAATTCAAGGCCAATCGGCGCGGGCGCTGGTCGCTGTGGCTGTTCATCGGGCTGTGCCTGATCTGCCTCGGCGGCGAGCTGATCGCCAACGACAAGCCGCTGGTGATCCGCTACCACGACGCCTTTTATTTCCCGATTCTCAGCGATTATCTGGAAACCGATTTCGGCGGCGAACTGCCGTTTCAGCCGGATTACGCCAGTGATTACGTACACAAGCTGATCGAAGGCCAGGGCGGCTGGATGCTGTTTCCGCCGATCCCGTTCAGTTACGACACGGTCAATTACGACCTCACCGAACCGGCGCCAAGTCCGCCCTCGACCAGCAACTGGCTGGGCACCGACGATCAGGCGCGGGATGTGTTGGCGCGAGTGATTTTCGGCACGCGGATTTCGATTCTGTTTGCCTTGATCCTCACCGGCATCAGCGCGCTGGTCGGCATCGTCGCCGGAGCGTTGCAGGGTTACTACGGCGGCTGGGTCGATCTGCTCGGGCAGCGGGTGCTGGAGATCTGGTCAGGGTTACCGGTGTTGTACCTGCTGATCATTTTGTCCGGTTTCGTTTCGCCGAGTTTCTGGTGGTTGCTGGGGATCATGGCGCTGTTTTCCTGGCTGGCGCTGGTCGATGTGGTGCGTGCCGAGTTCCTGCGTGGGCGCAATCTGGAATACGTCAAAGCGGCGCGGGCGCTGGGCCTGACCGATAACGAGCTGATGTGCCGGCACATCCTGCCCAACGCCATGACCTCCACCCTCACCTACCTGCCATTCATTCTGACCGGCGCGATTGCCACCCTCACTGCGCTGGATTTTCTCGGTTTTGGCATGCCCGCCGGCACCGCGTCACTGGGCGAACTGATCGGCCAGGCCAAGCGCAATCTGCAAGCGCCGTGGCTCGGGCTGACAGCGTTTTTTGCCTTGGCGCTGATTCTGTCTTTGTTGGTTTTCATCGGTGAGGCTTGCCGTGATGCATTCGATCCCCGGAGCTGAAATGAACGACAACCTGATTGAAATTCGCGACCTGCGCGTGGCCTTCGCCGGGCAGCCAGTGGTGCATGGCTTGAACCTCGATATCCGCCGTGGCGAGTGCCTGGCGCTGGTCGGTGAATCGGGCTCGGGCAAGTCGGTGACGGCGCATTCGATCCTGCGTCTGCTGCCGGGTAAAACCGTAAGCAGCAGTGGCAGCATTCGTTACAACGGCGTGGACTTGCTGCATGCCAGTGAACAGCAGATGCGTGGCTTGCGCGGCAACCGCATCGCAATGATTTTCCAGGAGCCGATGACCTCACTCAATCCGCTGCACACCGTGGAAAAACAGGTCAGCGAAGTGCTGGAAATCCACAAGGGTTTGAAGGGCCGCGTCGCCCGTGAGCGCACGTTGGAACTGCTGGAGCTGGTGGGCATTCGCCAACCGTTGCAGCGACTGAAAGCCTATCCACACCAACTCTCCGGTGGCCAGCGGCAGCGGGTAATGATCGCGATGGCGCTGGCCAATGAGCCGGAACTATTGATCGCCGATGAGCCGACCACAGCGCTGGACGTGACAGTGCAGCAGAAGATTCTCGAACTGTTGATCGAGTTGCAGCAACGCCTCGGCATGTCACTGTTGCTGATCAGCCACGACCTCAATCTGGTGCGCAGAATCGCCCAGCGCGTGTGCGTGATGCGCCACGGCGAGATCGTCGAACAAGCAGATTGCGAAACGCTGTTTCGCGCACCGCAACACCCTTACAGCCGCTTGCTGATCGAGGCCGAACCGAGCGGCGCGCCGGTACCGAGTCTGTACGATCACAACCTGCTGGAAGTCGATGATCTGAAGGTCTGGTTTCCGTTGCCCAAGGCGATGTTCAGTCGTCAGCAGGAGTACATCAAAGCGGTCGATGGCGTCAGTTTCAGCCTGCAACGCGGCAAGACGCTGGGGATTGTCGGTGAGTCCGGCTCGGGCAAATCGACGCTGGGTCAGGCGATTCTGCGGCTGGTGGAATCCGAGGGCAGCATCCGCTTCGGAAACAAGCAATTGAGCCTGCTCAGCCAGCGTTTGATGCGGCCATTGCGCCGGCAGATTCAGGTGGTGTTTCAGGACCCGTTCGGCAGCCTCAGCCCACGGATGTCGGTGCAGCAAATCATCGCCGAAGGCTTGCTGACCCACGGCATCGGCACCGAGGCTGAGCGCGAGGCGGCGGTGATTCGGGTTCTGGAGGAAGTCGGGCTTGATCCGCAGAGTCGCCATCGTTATCCCCACGAATTTTCCGGTGGCCAGCGCCAGCGCATCTCCATTGCCCGCGCATTGGTGCTGGAACCGGCGCTGATTCTGCTGGATGAACCGACTTCGGCACTGGATCGCACGGTACAGAAACAGGTGGTGGAGTTGTTGCGGCAATTGCAGATCAAGCATGGGCTGACGTATCTGTTCATCAGCCATGATCTGGCGGTGGTGCATGCGCTGGCGCACGACTTGATGGTGATCAAGGATGGCAAAGTGGTGGAACAGGGCTCGTCGCGGGAGATCTTTGCGGCGCCACAGCACCCCTACACCCAGGAACTGCTGAAAGCCTCCAGCCTCAAGCCCGACATAGCACCTTGTAGGAGTGAGCCTGCTCGCGATGGCGGCGGATCAGTCACCATCTCTGTTGGCTGACAGTACGCCATCGCGAGCAGGCTCACTCCTACAGGGGAATGGTGGTGACTGAAAAATATTTTTCTGCCACTGCATCCAAAAGCCTCCTTCACGGGTAGTCCCTGTAACAGCCCCCTCTCGGCTGCCAGCGATTGACCCTTCTTGGAGAACACAACTGATGAACATCACCCAGCTGATTTGCCTCACCGGTTTGCTTGCCGCCACCTCGACCGCCTTCGCGCAAAGCGGTCTGCCCGACAGCATCAAAGTGCCGGACGGCCACAAGGTCGCGATGGAAACCACCGGGGTCGGCGAGATCACTTATGAGTGCCGCGACAAACCCAATGCTGCCGGGCAAACCGAGTGGATTTTCGTCGGACCGAAAGCGGTGCTCAATGATCGCAGCGGCAAACAGGTTGGCACCTACTTCGGCCCGCCGGCCACCTGGCAGGCCAAGGACGGTTCGAAAATCACCGGCACGCAACTGGCTGTCGCGCCGTCGAGCCCGGGCAATCTGCCGTATCAACTGGTCAAGGCCAATCCTGCCGAAGGTAAAGGCGCGATGAGCGGTGTGAGTTATATCCAGCGCGTTGCGCTCAAGGGCGGCGTGGCGCCGGGCAGTGAATGCACGGCGGCGAACAAGGGCAAGCAGGAAGTGGTGAAGTATCAGGCGGATTACATTTTCTGGGCCGCGAACTGACTTCTCGGGATCAATAAAAATCCCTTGTAGGAGTGAGCCTGCTCGCGATGGCGGCGTGTCAGTGAAGTAAACATTGACTGACACGCTGCCATCGCGAGCAGGCTCACTCCTACAGGGGGAGAACTGTGTGGTTTTGTGAATGTGAGCTAGATTGCAGAGCATGTCCTTACCCGAAACCCTGTTCGATTACGAAGCCCACCTCGCCGCCTGCGCTCGCGGCGAGCGTGCGGCCCTGCACCGTTTGTACGTGCAGGAAGGCCCGCGCCTGCTCGGTGTGGCCAAGCGGCTGGTGCGTGACACGGCGCTGGCGGAGGACGTTGTTCATGACGCATTTATCAAGATCTGGAACGGTGCGGCAGGGTTTGACCCGGCACGCGGTTCGGCGCGTGGCTGGATGTTCAGCGTGACCCGCCATCTGGCGTTGAACCTGCTGCGCAATCATGGCCGCGAAACGCCGCTCGAAGAGGATCATCAAGTGCATTGGCACGACAATGACGGCTTCGACGCGCAGGCGCATTCGGCACGTATCCACCATTGTCTTGGGCAACTGGAGCCGCAGCGTCGGCTGTGCATTCTCCACGCCTATGTCGACGGTTACAGTCACGCGCAAATCGCCACTCGCCTCGACACGCCGCTGGGCACCGTCAAAGCCTGGATCAAACGCAGCCTCAATGCGTTGCGGGAGTGCATGGGATGACGCTCGAATCGGCACAGGAACGCGATGAACTGGCCAGCGAATATGTGCTTGGTACCCTCGCGGCCGGGCAACGCGCCGAGGTGCAACGAAGACTGCCGAACGATCCGCAACTGCGTGCAGCGGTGGATGCCTGGGAGCGGCGTTTGCTGGAACTGACCGATCTGGCTGCCCCGGTTGAGCCTTCTGCACAACTTTGGCAACGCATCGAACGCAGCCTCGGTCGACTCAGCGCTCCGGCAAAAATTTCCTGGTGGAATCTGCTGCCATTGTGGCGCGGGCTGAGTGCTGCGGGTCTGGCGGCAACCTTGCTGCTGGGCTCAATCCTGCTGACACAAACCACGCCAAAACCGAGCTATCTGGTGGTGCTCGTCGCGCCGCAAGACAAGGCCCCGGGCTGGGTGATTCAAGCCAGTAATGCGCGGGAGATTCAGCTGATTCCTCTGGGTGTGGTCGAAGTGCCGGCGGACAAGGCGCTGGAATTCTGGACCAAGGCGGATGGCTGGCAAGGGCCAGTGTCGCTGGGGCTGGTCAAGCCGGGGCAGGCGCTGTCGGTCCCGCTGGACAAGCTACCGCCGCTGCAACCGAACCAGTTGTTTGAGCTGACGCTGGAAGGTGCCAACGGCTCGCCGATTGGCAAACCGACCGGGCCGATTCAGGCGTTCGGCCGGGCGGTGAAGGTGTTGTGACGTGAAGATCAAGTGCCCTTGGCCATGCAGCGTTTGTATCGCTCATCGACTCGCTTGGCGAACCAAGCCGTGGTCAGTTTGCGAGTAATTTTCGGGCTCTGCAGGACGATCCCCGGCAGCACGGCGCGCGGTAATGTTTTGCCCTCGGCTTTCTCCGCCAATTCGAACACCCGCTGATAAAGCTTGGTCTCTTCGAACTCCAGGGTGTTGCCCTTCTCCAGTTGATCGCGAATGGTCGGGTTGCGCATGCCCAATGATTTACCGAGGGTGCGCACCGCCAGCTCCGTACTGCCGGGCATGATCGAGTCATAACGGATCACGTCGCCGTCCAGCGCCAATGGAATGCCCGAGGCGCGGCTGACGGCGTTCTGGAACGCGGCGTTGCGGCTGGCGTACCAACCGGCGTTGAAATCGGCGAAACGGTACAACGGCTCACGATAATTCACCGGGTAACCGAGCAAATGCGCGATGCCGAAATACATGCCGCCGCGACGGCTGAACACTTCGTGGCGAATCGTATCTTTGACCGGGTACGGATAGTCCTTGGCGTGCTTCTCGGCAAACTCGATGCTGACCTGCATCGGCCCGCCGGTATGGACCGGGTTGAAGCCACCGAACAAAGTACGCCCCATCGGCACCATGCCGATGAAATCATCGAAAATCGCACTCAGCTCTTTCTCGCTACGCGCTGCACTCAGGCGTTCGCTGTAGGTTTTGCCGGTGGGCGAACGCACGGCCAGCGCGCCACTGACCAACAGGCTGGGGATGTGTACTTTACCGGCACGACGGTCGATTTCGTCGCGAGCGATCTTGCCGAGGCCAGGCACGGTTGGATCGACCTGGAAGGTCGATTCCTGCTCGGTAACGGCCAGCACTGCGCAGAGGTTTTGCGTGGTCGGGCTGATTTTCTGCGCGGCGAACGCGGCATAGATATCCGTGGCCCAGCCTTGGCGGTCGGCGGCTTTCGCCGGCATCAGCCGCACTATTTCAGCCTTTACTTCGGCGGGCGCACGCGGCGCTGGTTCGTTGCTGCGCTGGCCGGCGCAACCGGCCAACACCAGCAGTGCGGCGAGGCTGATCAGTAATCGTGGGGTGTGCATGGTGCTCCATCAAGTCCGTTGTGCCGGGTTCACCATACGATCAAAGGCATGGCGCAGGCTAGGACTGCTCATGAGTGGAGCCGTTCCCCTGTGGCGAGGGAGCTTGCTCCCGCTCGGCGGCGCAGCCGTCGTAAATCCGGATACCGGTTTTTTTCTGAAGAAATGCCATCGCCGATTTTGGGGCCGCTTCGCAGCCCAGCGGGAGCAAGCTCCCTCGCCACAGGGTTAAGTGCCTCAGTTTTGGGTCAGCCCGCTTTCAGCAGTGATGACAAACTGATTGCAAAACGTTACTGAGAAAACCTATCATTTGCACCTGGAGTCGCATTTGCGCAAGGAGTTCCCGCGCCGCCCTTAATTTTTCCATTGGCCGCGCGCCTCCAGGAACCACACATGCCCGCTCCAGTTCGACTCGGCGTCCCTTTCCGCCCGACGCTTCTCGCCCTGCTGTGCTCTCTGACCGTCACCGCTCACGCCGCCACCGAAAACGATGGCAAAGAGTTGGTGCTGGATAACGTCAACATCAACGCCCAGGCACCAGCACCAGACGCCCTGCCTCCGGCTTACGCGGGTGGGCAGGTTGCACGCGGCGGCCAGTTGGGCGTGCTGGGCAATCAGGACATGATGGACGTGCCGTTCAGCGCGGCCTCCTACACCGAACAACTGATTCAGGATCAACAAGCCGAAAACGTCGCCGACGTGCTGCTCAATGATTCGTCAGTGCGTCAGGCTTCCGGTTTCTCCAATCAGGCGCAGATCTTCATGATCCGCGGCCTGCCGCTGACTGGCGACGACATTTCCTATAACGGTCTGTACGGCGTGCTGCCACGACAGATCATTTCCACCGACGCTCTGGAGCGCGTGGAAGTGTTCAAAGGCCCGAACGCCTTCATCAACGGCGTGACCCCGACCGGTTCCGGCATCGGCGGCGGCGTCAACCTGCAGCCAAAACGCGCTGGCGACGTGCCGCTACGCCGCTACACCACCGACATCAACAGCGAAGGTCGCATCGGTCAGCACCTCGACCTCGGCCAGCGTTTCGGTGAAGACAACCGCTTCGGCGCACGGCTCAACTTGTCCCAGCGCGAAGGCGACACTGGCATCGATCACGAAAACCAGCGTTCGAAACTGTTCGCCATCGGCCTCGATTATCGCGGCGACGCACTGCGCATTTCCGGCGACTTCGCCTACCAGAAAGAACGCGTCAACGGTGGCCGCAACTCGGTCAACCTCGGCACCGCCACGCACATTCCAGACGCGCCATCGGCTGACACCAACTACGCGCCGAAGTGGGGCTACACCGATATCGAAGACACCTTCGGCATGATGCGCGCCGAGTACGACCTGAACGAAAACTGGACGGCCTACGCCGCTGGCGGCGCCAAACATACCCGCGAAGTCGGTAACTACAACTCCACCACGCTGGTCGGCAATAACGGTGCATCGTTCACCACCGGCTCGTTCATTCCCCACGACGAAGACAACACCAGCGTCATGGCCGGCCTCAACGGCAAGTTCAATACCGGCGCGGTCAGCCACAAGCTCAACTTCGGCCTGACCGGTATCTGGACCGAGCAGCGCAGCGCCTACGATTTTGACCTGACCAAATACGCCAACAACATCTATCACCCGGTAGAAACTCCGGCGCCGAACGGCAACTTCTCCGGTGGCGACCTCAGCGATCCGGGCATCACCGGCAAGACTTTCAACCGTAGCCTTGCACTTTCCGACACCCTCGGTTTCTTCGATGATCGCCTGCTGATCACCGCCGGCCTGCGTCGTCAGCAACTGGTGGTGCAAGGCTACAACTACGCCAGTTATGGCAGCGGCAGCCGCAAGTCGAGCTATGACGAATCGATCACCACGCCGGTCTATGGCGTCGTGTTCAAGCCGTGGGAGCATGTGTCGGTCTACGCCAACCACATCGAAGGACTGGCGCAGGGTCCGACTTCTCCGACCAGCACCGGCGGCTTCCGCGTGACCAACGGCAACGAAGTCTACGCACCCGCCCGCTCCAAGCAGACCGAGGTCGGGGTGAAAGTCGACATGGGCACTTACGGCGCCAGCCTGGGTGTTTACCGCATCGAACAGCCGAGCGACGGTTACTGTGAAATCGACAGCGCCACCACCTGCACCTACGTGCGTGAAGGCGAGCAGATCAACAAAGGCGTGGAAATGAACGTGTTCGGCGAGCCGATCAGCGGCCTGCGCCTGATCAGCGGCCTGACCTTGATGGACACCGAACTGAAGAACACCCAGAACGGCGCCAACGACGGCAATCGCGCCATCGGCGTACCGACCTTCCAGTTTAACGCTGGTGCAGATTGGGACGTACCCGGCCTGCAAGGCGTAGCGCTGAATGCGCGGATGCTGCGTACCGGCGGCCAATACGCCGACGCGGCGAACAACCTCAGCCTGCCGACCTGGAACCGCTTTGATGCCGGTGCGCGTTATGCCTTCAAGGTCTCGGAGAAAGACGTGACCCTGCGTCTGGGCGTGGAAAACCTGGCGAACAAGAAGTATTGGGAATCGGCTCAGGGTGGTTATCTGACCCAGGGTGAACCGCGTGTGGCGAAGTTGTCGGGCACCATCGACTTCTAAACACAAAAGCCCAGCCAAAACAAAAAAGGCCCCACAGCTTCATCGCTGCGGGGCCTTTTTTCCGTCTGGCAGGCCAACTGGCCGCCCTGACCGTCTGATCCATACTTGCTGCACAGCAATTGGAGCACCGGCCATGAACCGCAGCGACGTACTGATCATCGGCGCCGGCCCCACCGGGCTGGTATTGGCCCTGTGGCTGAGCAAACTCGGGATTCGCGTACGCATCATCGACAAGACCTCAGCCCCCGGCACCACGTCCCGGGCACTCGCGGTGCAGGCGCGTACGCTGGAGTTGTACCGGCAACTGGATCTGGCCGACGCCGTGGTGCGCAACGGCCATCGGGTGGCGGCGGCGAATTTCTGGGTCAAGGGCAAACCGGTCGCGCAGTTGCCGCTGAACCGCATCGGTGAAGGCCTGACGCCTTATTCATTCATCGAGATTTTCCCGCAGGATGAGCACGAACGGCTGCTGATCGAGCGCCTCGAAGACTATGGCGTGGTGATTGAGCGCAACACTGAACTGGAGAGTTTCGAACAAACCGCCGACGGTATTACCGCGCATTTGCGTCGACCCGATGGCGAGCAGGAAATCTGTCAGGCTTGCTATGTGGCCGGATGCGACGGCGCGCGTTCAGTGGTGCGTAAATCCCTCGATGCCGGTTTCCCCGGTGGCACTTACCAACAGATTTTCTACGTCGCCGACGTCAAGGCCAGCGGCCCGGCGCTCAATGGCGAGTTGCATATCGATCTGGACGAGGCGGACTTTCTCGCGGTGTTCCCGTTGGCCGGCGAAGGCCGTGCACGATTGATCGGCACCGTGCGCGACGAGCGTGCGGACCGCGCCGAAACTCTGGAGTTTTCCGATGTCAGCAGCCGCGCCATCGAACACTTGAACGTACACATCGAAGACGTGCACTGGTTTTCCACGTACCGCGTGCATCATCGCGTGGCCGAGCATTTTCGTCAGGGCCGGGCGTTTCTGCTCGGCGATGCGGCGCATGTGCACAGCCCCGCTGGCGGTCAGGGCATGAACACCGGCATCGGTGACTCAATCAATCTGGCGTGGAAACTCGTCGCCGTGCTCAACGGCAGCGCGACGGCCAAACTGCTCGACAGCTATGAAACCGAACGCATCGCCTTCGCCCGGCGGCTGGTGTCCACCACCGATAAAGTTTTCAGTTTCGTCACCGCCGAAGGCCGTATCGCCGACCTGCTGCGCATGCGTTTGGCACCGTTTCTGATCCCGAAAATAGCCTCGTTCGAGGCAAGCCGCGAGTTTCTGTTTCGCACGGTTTCGCAGGTCACCCTCAACTATCGTGGCATGCCGCTCAGCCAGGGCGTCGCCGGACACGTCCACGGTGGCGACCGTTTGCCTTGGGCACATGATGGTGAAGGTGATAATTACGAGCCGCTGCGCCAGCCGTGCTGGCAGGTGCATGTGTACGGCGACACCAGCGACGAAATGATCGCCTGGTGTGTTGAACATCATTTGCCGCTGCACGTGTTCGACTGGCGTCCGGCGTTTGAAACGGCGGGCTTGGGCCGCAACGGTTTCTACCTGTTGCGCCCGGACACCTATGTGGCGATTGCCGACAGCAGCGCCGATCCGAAAGTGATTGAGCGCTACTTTCGCGATCAAGGGATCAGGCCGTATTTCGAATAACTCAAGAACACCACGAAACCTGTGGGAGCTGGCTTGCCAGCGATGCGATCTGCACAGTCAAAATCAATGCTGACTGAACCACCGCTATCGCTGGCAAGCCAGCTCCCACAGGGTTTCACGGTGTTGCTTAGATCCCGGCCAGAGCCAGATCCATCGCAAAGTAGGTGAAGATCAGATCCGCACCCGCGCGCTTGATCGCGCCGAGGCTTTCACGCACCACGCGATCTTCATCAATCGCCCCGGCCTGTGCGCCGAACTTGATCATCGCGTACTCGCCACTGACCTGATACGCCGACAGCGGCAGGTTCGAGGCCTGACGAATATCGCGGATGATGTCCAGATACGCGCCGGCCGGTTTGACCATCAGCGCATCGGCACCTTCCTGCTCATCCAGCAACGATTCGCGCAGCGCTTCGCGGCGGTTCATCGGGTTCATCTGATAGCTTTTGCGATCGCCCTTGAGCGCGCTGCCACCGGCCTCGCGGAACGGACCGTAGAGCGCCGAAGCGAACTTGGTCGAGTAGGCCATGATCGGCGTCTGGGTGAATCCGGCCGCGTCCAGTGCCTTGCGAATCGCCTGCACCTGCCCGTCCATCGCCGCCGATGGCGCAATCACGTCGGCACCGGCATGCGCCGCTGCCACGGCTTGTTTGCCGAGGTTGATCAGGGTCTGATCGTTATCGACTTCATGGTTGTGCATCACGCCGCAATGGCCGTGGTCGGTGTACTCGCAGAAGCAGGTGTCGGACATCACGATCATCTCCGGCACGGCGTCCTTGGCGATCCGCGACATGCGCGAGACCAGACCGTCTTCACGCCAGGTATCGCTGCCGTTGCCATCCAGATGATGCGACACGCCAAAGGTCATCACCGACTTGATCCCGGCACGGGCATAACGCTCGATCTCGCTGGCCAGTTTGCGCTCGGGAATACGCATCACACCGGGCATGCTTTTGATCGGCACGAAGTCGTCGATTTCTTCTTCGACGAAAATCGGCAGCACCAGATCATTGAGGGTGAATTCGGTTTCCTGGAACAGACTGCGCAGGCTCGCATTGCGGCGCAGACGGCGGGGACGTGCTTCGGGGAACTGACTGGACATGGGGTCTTTCCTGAAAAACGGCAGATGAGACGAAAGTCGTAGGGGGCGAAGCTTATGCCTTGCGGGGGATGGGGTACAAACCTGGATCAATCAAGAGTGCATTACCGGGGGTGCAATAATCTGTGAGTTTCACTCCGATCTACCGTGGGAGCGAGCCTGCTCGCGAAAGCGTCGTGTCATTCAACCAGTCTGGTTTCTGATACACCGCATTCGCGAGCAGGCTCGCTCCCACATGAGAATATGTGGTGTCAGGAAGGAATAGTCAGCCCACGAACCACGGCTGGACGGGCGAGGAATCGCTCCAGTACCCGGGTGACGTTCGGGAAGTTGCTGATGCCGACCAGATCACCGGCCTCGTAGAAGCCGATCAGGTTACGCACCCATGGAAAGGTTGCGATGTCGGCGATGGTGTAGCGCTCGCCCATGATCCAGTCGCGTCCTTCGAGGCGAGTTTCGAGCACGTTGAGCAGGCGTTTGCTTTCGTCGACGTAGCGGTCACGCGGACGCTTGTCTTCGTAATCCTTGCCGGCAAATTTGTTGAAGAAGCCGAGCTGGCCGAACATCGGACCGATACCGCCCATCTGAAACATCAACCACTGGATGGTCTCGTAACGCAGCGCGCCTTCCTGTGCCAGCAACTGGCCGCTCTTGTCGGCGAGGTAGATCAGGATCGCGCCGGACTCGAACAGAGGCAGCGGCTGATCTTGCGGGCCATGGGGATCGAGAATCGCCGGGATCTTGTTGTTCGGGTTCAGCGACAGGAACTCCGGCGACAACTGATCGTTGGTGTCGAAGCCCACGCGGTGCGGCTCGTAAGGCAGGCCGACCTCTTCAAGCATGATCGACACTTTGACGCCGTTGGGCGTCGGCAAGGAGTAGAGCTGAATCCAGTCTGGGTACTGCGCCGGCCATTTCTGGGTAATCGGGAACGCGGACAGATCGGTCATGGGAAGCATCCAGTCACAAATTGAGGGTTGATCATAATGTAGCGCTGCTGCGACTCCTACACGAACCGTAACATCCTGTGGTTAACCTGGGCTTCAGCCAGACAGCGTTGCCGTTAGGATCGAACCAAACGGGTCTGATGGCCTCAAAGGACCGTAACAACGACATGGACAACACTCGGCGCTGGGAGCCCGCGGTGTAAGGGTTTGTCAGCCTTAACCGAAATTGCTGAAGAACCCCCTATTTCATGACGAACCTGATGAGTTTCGCCAAACGTTTCAAACATCGCGCCTACGTGGCCCTGCCCTCGCTGCTGGCGGTCAGTGCGTTGCTGCTGTCGCTGGAATCCAGCGAGAGCCGCGCACAACCGGTGGACGGCACCCAGACGCTGGTGTTTCTGCGCCATGCGGAAAAACCAGAAGGCGGCCTCGGCCAGCTCAATTGCCAGGGCTTGAACCGCGCCATCGAACTGTCGACGCTGTTGCCGGAGAAGTTCGGCAAGGCTGATTACGTGTTTGCCGCCAACCCGACCCGCAATGTTGAAGAAGGCGAACTGGATAACTCGTACAGCTACATTCGACCGCTGATGACCATCAGTCCTGCGGCAATCAAGCTCGGTTTGCCGGTGAACATCGAGTTCTCGGCGAATGACACCAGTGATCTGGCGCATGAGCTGCTTGAAGACAAGTATCACAACTCGACCATCTACACCGCGTGGTCACATGGCTACCTGCCGGAGCTGATCAACACGGTTGCCGGCAACGCCGTCGGCAAAAAACAGCACATCACGGATGACTGGGCAGGCAACGACTTTGATTCGCTGTATGTGCTGACGCTGACCTGGCACAACGGCAAGGCCAGTTTGCAGAGTCACAGCTATAAGCAGGGGCTGGATAACGGCAAGGTGACTTGCCCGACTTGAATCATGTAAAGGCTGTTTGGGCCTCATCGCTGGCAAGCCAGCTCCCACAGGGTTTTGTGGTTGCCACAGTTTTGTGGCACTACACGGAACCTGTGGACTTGCCCGACTTGAGTTATGTAGCGGCTGGTGGGGCCTCATCGCTGGCAAGCCAGCTCCCACAGGGTTTTGTGGTTGCCACCGTTTTGGGCACTACACGGAACCTGTGGACTTGCCCGACTTGAGTTATGTAGCGGCTGGTTGGACCTCATCGCTGGCAAGCCAGCTCCCACAGGGTTTTGTGGTTGCCACCGTTTTGTGGCACTACACGGAACCTGTGGGAGCTGGCTTGCCAGCGATGGGGCCATAAAAAACACTATCAGACCCGCTGACTCACCCGCTCCCGCAGATACTCCAACACCGCTTCCCGCTCCCCGGCGAACTCGATCCGCCCGCCCTTTTTCTCGCGCTGAAACACGTACATCGGATCGTAATATTCGCGCAGCAACCCTTCGATCCAGCCGCGATGCAACTCCACCGCCCCGCTACGCCCCTGCTCGTTCAGCGCATCTTCCATCAACACCATCAACCGCGCATGCCGCTCGCCGCCGAGGCGTTTGCGCACGTTGTTCAAACTCGCCAGCAGACGCTCGGAAAACAGCGCAAAGCCCTCGCCACCATGCACGGTCGAAAACTCCGCCGACAGATCCACCACGTAGTCGCGCAGAATCCGCGCCACCCGATCTTCAAAACTGTCTTCCAGCCAGACCATCGGGTACTGCTGCATGCCTTGATACAACGACAGCGGCAAGGCGCAACTGCCCACAACGCGGCTCTCGTCTTCCAGCACGAATTGCTCTATGCCCGTGTCACGTTTTTTGAGGATGTCGATGGCCAGGCGGTTTTCAAAATCAATGTTCGACGGCTGCCCGGTGGCACGTTTACCGAAGCTTGAACCCCGGTGATTGGCGTGCCCTTCCAGATCGAGGCCGTTACGCAGTTGCACCAGCACTTCGGTCTTGCCGGTGCCGGTCATGCCGCCGAGCAACACGAAGTCGCACTCGGTCACCGCGTGTTCAAGGGTATTGATCAGGAAGTTGCGCATCGCCTTGTAGCCACCGCCGACACGCGGATAGTCGATCCCCGCTTCGCTTTTCAGCCACTGCTGAGTGATCTGCGAACGCAGGCCACCGCGAAAGCAATACAAGTAACCGTCGGGATGTTCCCGGGCGAAATCGGCCCAGGCCTGGATACGTTCAGCCTTGACCTCGCCGGACACCAGTTGATGGCCAAGTTCGATGGCCGCTCGCTGCCCGTGCTGCTTGTAGCAAGTGCCGATTTTCTGCCGCTCGATATCGTTCATCAGCGGCAGGTTGACCACCCCTGGAAACGCCCCATGCGCAAACTCAATCGGCGCACGGGCATCCATCATCGGCCGGTCGTTGAGGAAAATGTCGCGGTAATCAGTGCAGTCGCGGGGCATCAAATCACCTCGACTGCGTGTGTCTGTCGCTCAACCAGTTCACCGATTGGCTCAAGGTTGAGACCCAGTTCCGTGGCCATGGCGAGGAATTCGGCGTTGCCCTCAGGGGTAACGGCAATCAGCAGACCACCGCTGGTTTGCGGATCGCAGAGCACGCGTTTGTGCAGCTCTTGCAGGCGTCCGAGCTTGCTCGAATAGCTGTCGAAGTTGCGCAAGGTGCCGCCGGGCAAGCAGCCTTGTTCAAGGTAATACTCGATGCTGTCCAGACGCGGCACGCGGTCGTAGGCGATGCGTGCGGTCAGTTGGCTGCCATCGGCCATTTCCACCAGATGGCCGAGCAGGCCGAAACCGGTGACGTCGGTCATCGCGGTGACCCCGGACAATTTGCCGAAGCGGCTGCCGGGTTTGTTCAGCGTACACATCCAGTCGCGGGCCACACCGACGTCGTCGGGGCGCAACTTGCCCTTCTTCTCGGCGGTAGTGAGGATGCCGATGCCCAACGGTTTGGTCAGGTACAGCAGGCAACCTGCGGTGGCGGTGTCGTTGCGCTTCATGTGGCGTTTTTCCACCAGACCGGTGACCGCCAGACCGAAAATCGGCTCCGGCGCATCGATGGAGTGGCCGCCCGCCAGAGGAATCCCAGCCTCGTCGCACACCGCCCGACCGCCGCGAATCACTTCCCGCGCCACTTCCGGCGCCAGAACATTCACCGGCCAGCCGAGGATCGCAATCGCCATCAGCGGATCGCCGCCCATGGCGTAGATGTCGCTGATCGCATTGGTCGCGGCGATGCGCCCGAAATCGTACG
Organism: Pseudomonas sp. McL0111; assembly: GCF_052567255.1. Taxonomy (NCBI): domain Bacteria; kingdom Pseudomonadati; phylum Pseudomonadota; class Gammaproteobacteria; order Pseudomonadales; family Pseudomonadaceae; genus Pseudomonas; species Pseudomonas sp. McL0111. Next base: position 5,668,916 of record NZ_CP199585.1, read on the forward strand.
GGTCATCGACAATCGGCATGAAAAAGTCAGTGGTCGAAACCACGCCACGCTCGGCGTCGATTTCATACACTGCCGCGTCATCACGCGAGGCGTTGCCGACCCACAGTTTCGGGTCGAGGTTCTGCGCACCGCTGCCGGCGAGAATCACTTCCAGCACTTGCGGGGAAATCTTGCAGCCGCAACCGGCGCCATGGCTGTATTGGGTCAGACGAATCGGTTCGCTCATGGGGAAGTCTCTGGCAGGGAATGGGCGGATTCTAGCAGAGGGGGTTTGGGGGTGGATGCTTTGGGATGACTGGTTCGGGATTGATGATGCCTGTGCTGGCGCTTTCGCGAGCAAGCTCACTCCTTGTATGTTGCTCCCACACCAGTCGAGTGAGTCTAAGCTCGCTGGTGCGGACATACGAAGATGTGTTTCTGGGGGAGACCGATCGCTCCTGAAGGCAGGACTTGCTCCTGACCTTGTCTGTAGAGAGGTCCCCCCGCCTCATTGCCCACCACGAAGAGTATCGAGAAGCCGACAAGTCGGACTTCGCATTACAAGGTTGCAGTGGCATGAAGTTCGAGGTCAGGGGAACCAGGAAGCATTTTTAACCCAGTTCACTCGGAGTTGAAAGCATGAGCATGCATGTCGGTTTGGATGTGGGATCTCGCACAACGGCCATGGGCTGGCGCAACGACGGTCGTTTTGCAGGTGCATGCAACATCGACCAAACGCCCGCCGGGCGCAAGGCAGCGGTCAACAAGTTGCTCCAGCTCAAGCCTTTATCCGTGGTGATGGAAGCCACCGGCATCTATTACCTGGATTTGGCCATGGAGCTCGCTGCTGCGGGTTTGCCCGTTTCGGTGATCAACCCCAAGAGCTTTCATAACTTTGCCAAACTGATGCTTAAAAACAGTAAAACCGATGCAATCGATGCCCAGTTACTGGCCGAATACGGCGAACGCATGAGCCCAAGATTGTGGACGCCACCCACTGCCATACAGTTGGAGTTGCGGGCTATCGGAAGGCATATCAATCGTTTGACGTGTCACCGCACCCGCGCCAAGAACGAGTTGCATGCGCTGAAGGCTACTCAAACAACGCTCACAATGTTGATTGAAGACGAAGAAGAAGCGATCGCCGCGTTTGACAAACGAATTGAGCGTTTCAGGCTCGCAGGTCGGGCGCTGATCGACAACTGCCCGACACTAAGCGCTCAGTTCGGACACATGATCGCCGCGCCGGGCATGGGCGAAATTTCAGTATTTTCGGCACTGGCGGAATTGACGACCTTGCCTGTGACGCTTAAGTCCGCACAAGTCAGCCGACATGCGGGACTCGATGTTCGACTGACGCAATCAGGTACCAGCATCGATAAACCTGGACGGATAAGTAAGGGAGGAAACGCCTACCTACGCTCGGCGATGTACATGCCTGCACTGAGCGCCATACGTTGCGACAGTAACGTGAAGGCGTTTTACGAGGCGCTGATCGGGCGAGGAAAAAGAAAGATGCAGGCCATCGTCGCGGTCATGCGCAAGTACCTGACCGGACTGTGGGCCTGCATGCAAGCGGGTGAAGATTTTGATACGGCCAAGCTTTTTAGCGACAAACACCTCGCAAAAGCTTGACCGTGAACAGAGTATCTACAGGGAGTCGTGGGTGAACACATCCCTCATCACGAAACACCCTGCCTTCAGCGCAAAAAAAACCGCCCTTTCGGGCGGTCAAGGTGCTTCGACCATGATCAGAAGCTTTGGCTGAAGCTGATGGTCATGGCGCTGTCGTTGTTGTCGCTCGACACTTGTCCCGAGTAACCGATGCCCAGTTTGCCGGTCGGGGTGACCTGGAAGTCCACGCCTGCCTCAACCAACGCACTGTCCTTGGCAATCGGCACGCCTTGGGTGCTGAACGAGGCGCCGCCGTCGATGAAGGTCAGGTCGGCATTCGGTTTGGTATCGCCGTAAGCATGGCGCCAGCCGAGGGCGGCACGTGGGGTGAGCTGGCTGCCGTTGGCCAGGGTAATCAACTTGCCGATGCGGACACCGAGGGTCGAGTAAGTGATGTCCTGATCGGCGTCAGCCTTCAGGCGCCCCACTCCACCTTTTTCCTTGGCGGTGTCACTGTCGTAGTTGACGTAAGCCAGACCGGCGAACGGCTCGATGGCGATGCCCGCAGCGTTGATCGCGTAACCCACTTCACCGAATACCTGAGCGCTGCGCGCATCGTAGTCAGCCTTCAGACGGTCGTTGTAAGTGCCGACGCTGACGTCGCGTTTGGTTTCGATGCTGTGCCAGCTATAAGCCGCGCCGAGGCGCACTGCCAGTGCATCGAACTGCGAATTGAGGTAGCCAGCCAAGTGGTAGCTGTCGACCTTGGCGTCAGAGTTGCGGTCATGCTCGTTGAGGTTGCTGCGGGTGTAGCCAGCGGCCATCCCGGCACGCCAGTTGTCATCGAGCGCCTTGTCGGTGCCGAGCATGAAGCCGCCGAGGCTGCGATCGACTTTCGCCGTGTTGCTGTCGCCGCCCATATCACCCCAGGCGCCGAGCGCACGAACCCAGCCGACCATTTCGCCGTGGCAGCCATTGCTGCTCAGTTGCGTGTCACTTGGCGCCAGCGCTTTGCGTGGATCATCCGCAGCGCTGCACGAAGGCTGGCGCATGCGGTCGTTGACCGCCTCGCGGATGAAGCGCGAATCCTCAAGCATGGCGCTCGCGGTGCTGGCGTGGATTTCCCCGGAGAGGCTATCGAAGGCGTTGCGCGCCCCGGCCACGCTGAGGTTGACGATCTGGTTCTGCAACGCCGCACCCGCCGCACCGTTGTTCGACAATGCCGTCGCAGTGCCGCGCTGGTTGCCGGTGGCAGCGACATCGGCAAACGAATTGCCGTTGCGGCTGACTGCCAGGGTGACTGCGTCAGGACCGTAGCTCAGCGCGGTGTTGAGGAACGCATACTGCGGCAGATCGGTGCTGCTGAAGGTGCCGGTCACGCCACCGCCCGCCGTGATCAGCGAGTACGTGGTGTCAGTGGTGAACGGCGCCAGGCTGTTGACTTGCAAGCCACCGCCGAGCGTCGCGGTGCCACCGACTGCCAACGGTGTGGCGGTCGGCGAACTGACGGTCAAAGCCAGTACACCGGTCGCTGCGTTGGTCAGGTTGCCGGCCACACTCAGCGTGCCGTCGGCCCCGCCGGAGGCAACCACACCATTGTTGACGATAGAGCCGACGCTGCCATTACCGCTCAGACCGGCGCCATTGGCGACAGTCACCTGTCCGCCCAACGATGCACGAGCGGCGCGGCTGCCGACTTGCAGTACGCCTTGATCCACCGAAACAGTGCCGCTGAAGGGTTGATTGCCGGTGACGAACAAGCGCGCGAGACCACGTTTGGCCAGCGCACCGGTGCCGCTCAGCACACCATTGAACTGACCATCGGTGTTCTGCTGGAGCACCAGTGTCGCGTTGTCAGTGATATTGCCTTGCAGGCTGGTGGTGTTACCGATCAGCGTACCGCCGCTGACCGTGGTGCCACCGCTGTAAGTGTTGGCGCCGCTCAGGATCAAGGTGCCGGAGTCGAGTTTTTCGATACCGCCAGTGCCCACCAGTGGCGCGGAAATCTCCGCGCTGCCACCGGCATTGACCCGTACCGGCGCCAGGCTGCCATCAGGACCGTTGACCGGCGTCAGGCTGCCGCCCGCGCCCGGCACCACGCTGTAGCCGCCGACGAGAAATTGCAGACCGGTGAAGTTCTGATTGCCCTGCACGGTTACGGTGCCGCTCTGTCCGCCGAATACTGCGAACTGACCGTTCGAAGCCAAGGCCTGAGTACCGGTCGGATCAGTCCAGTTAGTGCTCGGCCCCCACACACCGCTGCCGCCGCCGATGCTGCCGTCCGGATTGACGGTGCCGCCATTCCAGAACTGCACCTCACCCGGCGTGCCTTGCACCAGCAGGTTGACCTGATTGGCGATAGCGGTTTGAAGAGTCAGATTGGCCGCCGAAACCGGCAGGCTACCGTAGACCAGACCATTGTCGGTCAGGCTGCCGCCGTAGCGGAACAGTTGATAGACGCCAGTGCCAAAACCGCCGGCATTGGCGATGTTCAGCGTACCGTCGAGGGTCAGGTTGCCAGCCACGTTGACCACCGTGGTAGAGCTGGCAGCCGAGCCGAGGCTGAAGTCCAGATTGGTCCCCGACGACAACGCCAACGAACCAACCGACAACGGTGTCGCCGTGCCGCCACCGACCAGCGTTGCACCGCTGGCCAGTTGCACTGCGCCACCGAGCTGACCGCTGCCACCGATTGTCGCGCCGCTGGCGACGTTGACGTTGGCGCTATTGAGCACACCGTTGACGGTCAAGCCGCCGGCCTGCACCGAAGTGTTGCCGGTGAAGGTGTTGTTGCCAGTCAGCAACAGTTGACCAGTGCCGGTTTTATCCAGCGTCCCGGCACCGGTGAGGTTGCCGGTGTAAGTGCCGTCAGCGTTCTGCGCGAAGGTCAGCGCCGCGTTGTTGACGATGGCGCCTTGCAGGCTGCTGGTGTCGCCGCTGGTGCTGCCGCCGTTCAGTGTGGTGCCGCCGCTGTAAGTGTTGGCACCGCTGAGGACCAGACTGCCTCCGCCGTTTTTCACCAGACTGCCGCTGCCGGTGACCGCACCGATCAGCGTGGTGTTCTGGTTGCCGGCGAGGGTCAGTTGCGAACCCAGGTTGATCGCGTTGGCCAGTTGCAGTGTAGAGGTGCTGTCGAGTGTCGAGTTTCCGGTCACACTCAGCGCACCGCTACTGATCGCGCTGTTGTTACCGAGGATCAGCGAACCACCGTTGAGCTGAGTGCCGCCGCTGTAGGTGTTGCTGCCATTGAGGGTCAGGCTTGATGCGCCAGTCTTGATCAGACTGCCTGCGCCGCTGACGACGCCACCAAGGGTCAAGGCATTGGAACCGGCAACGGTCAGCCCACCGTTGACCACCACGGCGTTGCCGAGGGTGATGGCGGCGTTGCTGTCGAGCGCGGTGCCGTCGGCGGCCGTCAGCACTCCCGTGCCGAGTGCGGCGTTGTTGCCAACCACGATCTTGCCGCCGTTAAGCGCTGTGCCGCCGGTGTAACCGTTGGCCGCGTTGAGCACCAGTGTGCCGGTGTCATATTTACCGAGAGTGCCGGCGCCGTTGAGCGCTACGCCGAGTGTTGCGGTGACGTTCGGATCGACCCGAATCGTCGCGTTACCCATCGAACCGTTGACCAGATTCAGCGAGCCAGCAGTGCCGTTTTGCAGGCTGTAGCCATCGGTGACGAACTGCAAACCGGTGACGGTTTGCGCGCCATTGACGGTGACGGTGCCCGCCGCGCCCTGGAACACCGCAAAGTTGTTGGTCCACGCCTGATTGGTGGTGCCGTTGACGTCGGTCCAGTTAGTGGTACCGGTTCCCCAGGTGCCGTTGCCGCCATCCACCGAACCGTTGGCGATAAGTTGGTTACCGTCCCAGAACTGCACGGTAACGCCCGGTGCGGTCACCAACAGGTTGAGCTGATTGGCGACCGCCGTTTGCAGTTGCAGATCGCCCGGGGTCACGCTGCCCGGTACGTTGCCGATCAGCATGCCGTTATCGGTGAGGCCGCCGGTGTAGTTGATCAGACGATAGACACCGCTGCCGAAGCCGCCGATGTCACTGACGTTGAGGGTGCCGTCGAGGGTCAGGTTGCCGCCGACATTCACCAGTGCATTGCCGCCACCGGAGACTGGCGTGCCCAGGCCCACATCGAAGTTGGAGTTGGTATTGAACACCAGCGAACTCACCGACAAGGTGCTGCCGGTGGTGCCGGCCAGATGACCGCCATCCGCCACGGTCACCGCACCGGTCAAGGTGCCGCTGCCACCGAGGGTGCCGCCATTGTTGACCTGCACATTGCCGCTGGCCAACGAGCCGTTGACCTGCAAGGTGCCGGCATTGACGTTGGTGTCACCGGTCAGATTGCTGATCCCGGTCAAGGTCAAGGCGCCGGTGCCGAGTTTGGTCAGCCCGCCGTCGCCGCTGAGAATGCCGTCAAAGGTGCTGTTCAGGTTGTTGCCGCCGATGCTCAGCGTGGTGCCGCTGCCAAGGTTCGCAGTACCGGAGCCGGTGAGGCTGCCAACGCTGCCGGTAGCACCGAGGTTAAGCGCCGCGCCACCACCGAGGTTGACCGTGGCGTTGTTGCCCAGCGCCGCATTGCTCAGGGTAGTCAGGCTGCCGGCCAGTACATCAAAGGTACCGCTGAAGGTATTGCTGCCGCTCAGCGTCAGGTCGGCCAGGCCGTTTTTGCTCAGTGTGCCAGTGCCGGCGATGATCCCGCCAAGGGTCATATTGTTGTTGCCCAGCAGATTGAGGTTGGCATTGACGTTGACGTTGTTGGCCAGCACCAGAGGCGCAGTGCTGTCGAGGCTCGATGCGCCAGCCACGGTCAGCGCGCCAATTCCGAGCGATCCGCCAGTGCCAAGGGTCAGGGTGCCTGCGTTGAGCGTGGTGCCACCGCTGTAGGTATTGATGCCGCCGAGCGTCAGATTCGACGCGCCATTCTTGATCAGCCCGCCAGCACCGCTGACGACGCCAGCGAGGGTCAGATCGTTGCTGCCGGTGTTGCTCAGATTGGCATTGAGTACCACGTTGTTGCTCAGACTTACCGCACTGTTGCTGTCCAGCGCCGAGGTGCCGCCCACGGTCAGATTGCCCAGACCGAGTGCCGAGTTGCTGCCCGCGGTCAGCGTACCGGCGGTCAACGTGGTACCACCAAGGAAACCGTTGGTGCCGCTCAACGTCAGGTTGGACGCGCCGTTTTTGGTCAGGCTGCCTGCGCCGTTAACGGTCCCGGCAAGGGTCAGATCGGCGTTGCCGCCAATCGCGAGGTTGCCGGCCAGATTCACCGCATTGTTCACCGAGACTGCGCTGCTGGCATCCAGCGTAGTGCCGCCGGCCGCGTTCAAGATGCCGGAGCCCAGCGCCGAGTTCGACGCCAGAATCAGTGCGCCAGCATTCAGCGCTACCGGGCCGAGGAAGGCGTTATTGCCACCCAGGGTCAGGCTCGCAGCGCCGGTCTTGATCAGGCCACCCGTGCCGCCAATCACCCCGTTCAAGGTCAGCGCATTGCTGCCGACCACGGTGAGGTTGCCGTTGAGTGTTGCCGCGTTGGCCAGCGTCACCGCCGCATTGCTGTCCAGTTGCGTGCCGGCATTGGCAGTCAGTGTGCCGCTGCCCAGCGCGGTGTTGCTGCCGACAATAATTTTGCCGCCATCCAGTTGCGTGCCGCCGCTGTAGGTGTTGGCGCCGTTGAGTACCAACGTGCCGCTGTCGAGCTTGTTGAGAATGCCGCTGCCATCGATGCTCACGCCGATGGTGCCCGTCACGCCAGGATCGACCCGCACGGCGGTGGTGCCGCCCGTACCGTTGACCGCTGTCAGTTGCCCCGCCGTGCCATTCACCAGGTTGTAACCGTCGGTGATGAACTGCAGGCCAGTGAACAGTTGCGTGCCGTTAACCGAGACCGTCCCCGCCGTGCCCTGGAACACCGCGAAGTCGCTGGCCCATGGCTGATTGACCAGACCGTTGGCGTCGGTCCAGTTGGTGCCGACGGCGTTCCACGTCCCGGTACCGCCATCGACCACGCCGTTGGCAATGGTCTGACTGCCATCCCAGTAACGGATATTGGAGTTCGGCGCCGACACTTGAATGTTGATCTGATTGGCAACACCGGTTTGCACCACCAGATCACCGAGGGCATAACCCACCGGCACACTCGCAACATCCAGGCCCAGATCAGTCAGGGCCCCGGTGTAGTTGAACAGGCGATACACACCGACACCGAAACCGCCGGCATCAGTGACGTTGAGGTTGCCGTTGAGGGTCACGTTGCCGCCGATGTTCATCAGTGAACTGGTCGACGGCGTTGCAAGACTGACATCGACGTTGCTGCCGGCAGCGAGGGTCAGCGCACTCGCCGACAGGGTATTGCCCGAGGACAAGGCCAGATGCCCGCCGCTGTTGACGTTGACTGTACCGAGCGCCGAACCGGTACCCGTGAGGGTACCGCCAGTGTTGACGTTGAGCTGTGCACTGGCCAGCGAGCCGCTCAGATCCAAAGTACCGCCGTTGATCGCGGTGTTACCGGTGATGCCGCTGATCCCGGTCAGGCTCAGCGTGCCGGTGCCGACCTTGACCAGGCCGCCACTACCACTCAGATCGCCATCGAAGGTGCTGGTGGTGTTGGTGCCACCGACGGTCAGCGTATTGCTGCCGGTGAGTTGCACACTGCCGCTGCCGGTCAATGCGGCAAGGCTGGCATCACTGCCGAGATTGAGCCCGGCGCCGGCGCTGATATCGACGCCGGAAGTATTGCCCAGCGCGTTGGCGTTGAGGGTGGTGACGCTGCCGGAAACGATATTCAGCGCACCGGTAAAGGTGTTGTTGCCGGACAGGGCCAGATCCGACAAACCGTTTTTGGTCAGGCTGCCCGCGCCATCGATGATGCCGTTGAGACTCAGGTCATTGTTGCCAGCCACCGTCAGCCCGGCGTTCAGGGTGACCGCGTTGCCAATACCGAACGAGGCGCTGTTATCCAGCGTCGCCGCGCCACCGACAGTCAACGCGCCAGTGCCCAGGCCGTTGGCATTGCCGAGGGTCAGCGTACCGGCGTTCAGTGTGGTGCCGCCGCTGAAGGTGTTGTTGCCGTTGAGCGTCAGATTGGCCGCGCCATTCTTGATCAACTGGCTGGTACCGCTGATCACACCGCTGAGGCCCAGATTCTGGGTGCCGCCGACGGTGAGATCAGCGTTGAGCGCGACGTTGTTGTTCAGATTGACCAGTGGCGAGTTGCTGTCCAGGGTCGCCGCGCCGCCGACGGTCAGTGCACCGCTGCCCAGCGCCGAACTGTTACCGACAGTCAGCGTGCCTGCGTTCAGGGTTGTGCCGCCGACGAAGTTGTTGGCTGCGTTGAGAATCAGGTTGGCCGCACCATTCTTCACCAGACTGCCAGCGCCGCTGACAAGTCCGGTCAGTGTCAGGTTGGCACTGCCGCCGATATTCAATGCCCCGGCCAGTGCCACGGCATTGTTCAAACTGACCGCGGTGTTCGAGTCCAGCGTGGTGTTGGCCGCTGCGTTCAACGTACCCGCGCCCAGTGCGGTGTTGCTGCCGACTGTCAGTTTGCCGGTGTTCAGCGACGTGTTGCCCAGATAGGTGTTGGCGCCGTTGAGCGTCAGATCGGCCGCGCCGTTTTTGACCAGCCCGCCGATACCGGCAACCACACCACCCAGGGTTAGCGCATTGCTACCGCCAAGAGTCAGGGTGCCGCCGAGGTTGACGTTGTTGGTCAGGGTCGCAGCGGTGCTGGCATCCAGTGTGGTGCCGTTCGCCGCATTCAGTGAGCCAGTGCCTAGCGCGGTGTTGGAACCGACGATCAGCGATCCGGCATTCAGCGCCGTGGTGCCGGTGTAAGTGTTATTGCCGTTGAGCGTCAGGCTTGACGCGCCGGTTTTGATCAGGCCGTTGCCACCGCTGATGACTCCGCCAAGGGTCAGTGCGTTGGCGCCGCCAGCGGTCAGGTTGGCATTCAGAGTGATCGCGTTGTTCAGCGTTACCGCCGAACTGCTATTGAGAGTGCCCGCCCCGGCCACGGTCAGTGCGCCGGTACCGAGTGCTGCGCCGTTACCGACGGTCAGGCTGCCGGCGTTCAACGTCGAACCGCCGCTGAAGGTGTTGGTGCCGTTAAGGGTCAGATTGGCTACGCCATTTTTGATCAACTGACTCGCGCCGCTGATCACGCCGCCAAGCGTCAGAGCATTGCTGCCGCCAATGCTCAAGGCGTTGTTGAGAATGACGCTGTTGTTCAGCGTCACCGCCGCATTGCTGTCGAGGGTCGCCACACCGTCAACGGTGATATTGCCGCTGCCAAGCGCAGCATTGGCGCCCGCCGTAATGGTACCGGCGTTGAGCGCGACGCCACCGAGGAAGGTATTGGCGCCATTGAGAATCAGGTTGGCCGCGCCGTTTTTGGTCAGGCCGCCACTGCCGCTGACTACCCCACCGAGGGTCAGATTAGCGCTGCCGCCGATGTCCAGATTACCGCCGAGCGAGACCGCGTTGGTCAGTGCTGCAGCAGTGCTGGCGTCAAGCATGGTGCCGGCCGCCGTCGTCAATGCGCCAGTGCCCAGCGCGGTGTTGGAACCGACAATCAGCGTCCCGGCGTTGAGCGCGGTGCCGCCCGAATAGGTGTTGTTGCCGCTGAGGGTCAGGTTCGCGGTGCCATTCTTGATCAGATTGCCGGCGCCGCTGACGATGCCGCTGAGGCCCAGCGCCTGAGTGCCGCCAATGGTCAGATCCGCCGCCAGCACGACGGCGTTGGCCAAGGTCACCGCCGTGGTCGCATCCAGCGTGGTACCCGTCGCCGCGTTCAATGCGCCGGTCCCGAGTGCGGTGTTGCTGCCGACGAACAGGCTGCCGGCGTTTAGTGCGGTGTTGCCGCTGTTGGTGTTGTTGCCGGTCAGGGTCAGGCTGGCGCTACCGGTTTTGGTGATGCCGCCAGTGCCGGACAGCACGCCGCCGAGCGTCAGGGCATTGCTGCCGAGGACATTGAGGGCGCCGGTCATCGCGACGTTGTTCGCGAGCGTCACGTTGGCGGTGCTGTCGAGACTGGTGCCGGCGGCGGTAGTCAGCGCCCCGCTGCCCAGCGAGTTGTTATTGGTCACCAGCAAGCTGCCGGCGTTCAGAGTGGTGACGCCGGTATAACCGCTGTTGGCACCACTGAGGGTCAGGCTGCCGGAGCCGGTTTTGGTAATACCGCTGTTGCCGGTGATCAGGCCGCCGAGGGTCAAGGCACCGCTGCCAGTGGCGGTCAGCGAACCGCCGAGGCTGATGGCATTGTTCAGGCTGATCGTGCCCGGTGCCGACAGGCTGGTCGCGCCAATGAAGTTGATGCTACCCGTGCTGAATGCCTGATTGTTGCCCACCTGAATCGTGCCGCCATTGAGCGTGGTGTTGCCCAGATAGGTGTTGGCCGCAGTGAGGCTCAACTGGCCGGCGCCGACCTTGGTCAGGCCACCGCTGCCGGAAATAACCCCGCTCAGGGTCGTGGCATTGGTGCCCTGCACTGCCAGGCCGCCGGCACCGAGGGAGATCAGGTTAGCGATGTTCAAACCGGCATTGCTGGCCTGCAAGATCCCGCCGTTTGAGGTGATTGCACCGCTGCCGAACGTGGCGTTGTTGTTGAACTGGGCAACGCCGCCGTTGAGCGTGGTGCTGCCGCTGACCAATGGCCCCTGCAACGTCCAGGTGCCGCTGTTGAGCGTCAGATTGTTGAAGTTGACGTAGGTGGCACTCGACGCAGTGCCAACACCGGTGGTGCCGCCGCCGACACCGGCCGGGTTTTGCAGAACCAGGCTGTTGGTGCCGCCAGTACCGCCATCGACCGTCCCGGTCGGGGCAAACGTCAGGTTGATTCCGATCAATCCGCCGAGGCCGACGGTAATCTGAATACCGTCACCGACCTGCACCGAAGAACCGGTCACCGCAGTGAAGGTGTTGGTGCTTCCAGCGCCCATCGACACGCCGCCGGTAATCGCGCCGGCGTTGGTGAAGGTGTTGCCCGCCGCCGAAGTTTCAAAGGCGATCCGGCCAGTGATCGTACCGGTGCTGCTGTTGGTCATGTTGACTTGCGAGCCGCCGTAGACCCCGATTACTGGAGTATCCGCGAGCGTTATGCCACCGACCGACAACCCAGTGGAGGTAATGATGCCGTTGTTGGTGATGCTGGTGGTGCCGGCAGCAGCGTTATTCACCGCAATGCCAAAACCCTGGATGCTGGTCAGGTCCAGCCCGAGCAACATCCCCGTGCCGCGAATGATCCCGCTGGCGTTGTTGAGCACGCTGACCGTACTGGCCACGCCGGTGCCAATAAATGCACCACCGCTCAATGTCGACACCAGGCCGAGGAACGCCGGGTCAATGGTGCCGGAGTTGTTCAGGCTGATGTTGGCCCCGGTCAGGTCCAGGACATGGCCGCCGAGAGTGGCATTCATCGACGCCCCGGAGTTGACGTTGACCGTCAGATTGTTGGTGGCGCTGGAGAAGTTGTTGAGAAACAGCGGCAGCGTCGGCACGCCGGTACAGGTCACGGTGGACCCGGCCGTCGAGCAAGTAGCCAGTGCCGGAGCGCTCATGCCGCCGAACAGCAGTCCGGCGACGCTCAGGTGCACAGCAAGGGAAAGTGGGGAAAAACGCGATACGAGGGCGACACCAAACCTTGCTTCCACGGGCTACTCCTTGTAGTGGCCAGATTCATCCTTGAAGGCGTGGACAAGCAGGGCTTATTCGACACGCGAATCAAGACTGCGACGGTCATCACAAAACCGTTCTATTGCTCACAAGCTAGTAGACGCCCAGCAATGGGGCACGGATTAAATGGTGTTAATACTTTAATACTAGGGCCGTCTAAACCGGGGGTTTCGGCCAGCAAATACTAGGCTGGAAGGCACTCCAACGCCCCTGTGGGAGCGAGCCTGCTCGCGAAGGTTTCGTGCCATACAACGCTGGTTTAAGTGATCGACCGCTTTCGCGAGCAGGCTCGCTCCCACAAGGGGAAAATCGATCTGCTCGGGAACTTGGTACGCCTTGTGCAAACGTTTGCGAGCCGCCTGGAACGGCTTTTTCGTAACAAAACCGTACAGACCCGCAGATCCCGGGCCTCGATCCGCAAAAAAGGACTTTGAATGCACGCTGCCTCCTCTCCTCGCGCCCCTTTTGTGCGCACGTTTGCTGTTTCCTTGCTACTGACCGGCGTTACCGGACTTCTCAGCGCCAGCGCTTTGGCACAACCGGCGTTGCCGGAAGAGTCCGCCCAAGGTGAAGCCCTCAGCCCCGAAGCCAACCCGCCGAAAAAAGGTGCTTACCTGTCGGACTGGTTCAATCAGGATGTGACCCTGATCGGCAGCAAAGACATCAGCTTCGGCCCGCAGCCGGCTGACGACATCTACCTGGAATATGAGTATTTCGGGCGCAAGGGCCCGTTCGAGCTGTATGGCTACATCGACATCCCGAAGATCTTCAACATCGGCAACAGCCACGACAAAGGTGTGTGGGATCACGGCTCGCCAGTGTTCATGGAACACGAACCGCGAATCTCCATCGACTATCTCGCCGGGCGCAGTCTGGCCATCGGACCGTTCAAGGAATGGTATGTGGCGTTCGACTGGATCTACGACAACGGCAGCAGCAAAGCCAACCGCGCCAACACCCTATACAGCGGTTTCGGCACCGACATCGACACTCGCTCGCGGGTCAATCTGTCGGCCAACCTGTATGGGCGTTACCAGTGGGAAAACTACGGCGCGAGCAATGAATACTCGTGGGACGGCTACCGTGCCCAGCTCAAGTACATCGTGCCCATCGACAGCTACAGCAACGGTGCGTCGCTGACCTACATCGGCTTCACCAACTTCGATTTCGGCTCGGACATTCACAAGGACAATCCGGCGCGCACCGCCAATGCCACGGTGGCAACCAACGTCCTGCTGTACTCGTTCACCCATTTGCGCTTCACCCTGGTGGGGCGTTATTTCCACAACGGCGGCAACTGGGAAGACGGCAGCGAGCTGAACTTCGGCGACGGCAATTTCCGCGCCCGCTCAAACGGCTGGGGTTACTACGCCGGCATCGGTTATCAGTTCTGATTTCAGGAGATTTTTATGCAAGCAATGATGCGTCTGTCGCTGGCCGCTGCGGCCCTGCTCTCTTCCACCGCTTGGGCGAATGAAGCACCGATCCAGCCGAAAGTGATGCTGATCACCATGTTCGCCCCCGAGGCGCAGAACTGGATCGATCGCCTGCAACTCAAGCAGGAAATCCGCGTGCCGGGCCTGTCCGCCGAATACCCGACCATCCGCTGCAACACGCAGCAGGTGTGCCTGATGACCACCGGCATGGGCCAGACCAACGCCGCCGCTTCAACGCTGGCGCTGGCGTTGTCGCCAAAATTTGACCTGCGCAAAAGCTACTTCCTGATCGCCGGCATTGCCGGCATCAGCCCGAAACACGGGACCATCGGCACCGCCGCGTGGGCGCATTATCTGGTGGAGTTCGGTACCCAGTGGGAACTCGATTCGCGTGACGTGCCTTCGAGCTGGCCGACCGGTTACATCGGCATCAACACCAAAGGCCCGAACGAAAAACCGCCGCTGGATTACAAGACCGAAGTCTTCGAACTCAATCCGAAACTGCAGGCCAAAGCCTTCGCCCTGAGCCACAAGGTCGAACTGAGCGAAAGCAAGGAGTCGGCTGCATGGCGCCGCAAATATCCGTCCGCCCCGGCCAATCAACCACCGGTCGTGACCCGTTGCGACACGCTGGCCGGCAATACCTGGTTCTCCGGTACGCGTCTGAGCGAACGCGCCGAAGTCTGGACCAAACTGCTGACTGACAACAAAGGCGAATACTGCACCACCCAACAGGAAGACAACTCCACCTACGAAGCGCTGCTGCGCGCCAGCCGCGAAGGTCTGGTGGACGTGCAACGTCTGGCGGTGGTTCGCGCCGGCTCCGATTTCGACCGCCCTGCTCCCGGTGGCAGCGAAGTCGACAACCTGCTGAAGTACGCCGATCAGGGCGGCTTCGTCCCGGCACTGGAAAACCTCTATCGCACGGGTAATCCGCTGGTGCAGGACATTCTCAAAAATTGGTCGGCATGGGAAAACGGCGTCCCGCAATCCTGAGATCAACGCAGTACAACGTGTGGGAGCTAGCCCGCTAGCGATGGCGTCTTTCCAGTCAACATCTTCATCGATTGTTTGATGGCTATCGCTAGCAGGCTAGCTCCCACAGGGTTTTCGGTGATTTCAGGGGATCAAAATGATCTTGTCACCGCCACCCTGATTCACTTCGGTATAACGTTCCAGCCCTTCAGCCAACGGCGATTCCACCAGGCCCTGCGGCAACGGCAGCAGATCCTCATCGAAAAACCGCCCGAACTGATCGAGCATCGCCGCGCACGCAGCGACGCCGTACAGCAACGAGTTGATCCCGACCACCGAACCGCCCTTGCGATACAGCGCCAGTGCCGGCAACTGCACATGACCATCGACCGGTGCGGCGATGATCGCGATGCGCCCGAAAGTCGCCAGCGCCGCGACCGAGGCCGGCAGCCAGAAACCGGTGGTGTCGAAAATCACATCAGCGCCACCGGCGTAAACCGCATTGACCTGCGCACCGAGGTCTTCAGGCTGATCCAGTTGAATCGTCTGATAACCCTGCGCCTGCAAATCCTTGACCTGCTCCGGCCGCCGCGCCGCCGCCAACAGTTGCGCACCACGAACCTTGGCCAGCGCCAATGCCGCCGTCGCCACTGCCCCGCCGCCGATCACCAGCAAACGGGTTTGCGCCGTTACCAGACTGCGTTCCAGCGCATCCCATGCCGTGGTGTACGGCACGCCGAGGCTGGCGGCCTGGGTGAAACTCAAATGCGTCGGTTTGTGCGCCACACCGCTGGCCGGCAGTTTGACGAACTGCGCGTGCGAGCCGTCAGCGAAGAAGCCCAACTCTCGCCCGGTGCCCCAGACTTCCTGACCGATCAGCGCCTGCGGCCCTTCAACCACCACCCCGGCAAAATCGCGGCCGGGAATCCGTGGCAGCGTGGTGTAAGGGAATCGGCCGAGCACGTTTTTCACATCGCTGGGGTTCAGGCCCGCAGCCTTGATCTGCACCAGAACTTCGTCAGCGCCCGGCACCGGGGTCGGCACCTCGACGTAACGCAGGGAAGACAAGTCGCCGGTTTTATCGAATTGCAATGCTTTCATGAATACGTCCACCGAAGGAAAAAGAGGAATTTCAGGACAACCAGCCAGACACCAGTTGCCGGCCCATCGGCCACAACTGCTCACCGGCCAGCATGCCCAGCAGACCAACCAGCGCGATGGCCGGTGGCGCAGGAGAACGAAAATCCAGCGCGCCATAGAGCAGGCCGACGCCCAGTCCGATGGCCAGCGAAATCAGGTAGTTCATGGGACAACTCCGCCGCTTGAAAGGAATGGGCAGAGTCTAGGGAAGGTTCGGTGAAAGCGTCGGCCAAGGACTTCTGAATTTCGGCCAAATCCCGGAGTTCGCTGTAGAACCCTGTGGGAGCTGGCTTGCCAGCGATAGCGGTGTTTCTGCGACGAAGATGCTGAAAGTGACGACGCCATCGCTGGCAAGCCAGCTCCCACAGGTTTTGTGCAGTTGGGTCAATCCACGGTGAACTGCGACGGCGCCACGCCCAGCTCTCTGCGGAACATGTCGCTGAAGCTGCTCGGCGAGTAGCCCAGCTCGCGGGCAATGACACTCACCGCCACGCCCTGAATCAGCTCGGCCACCGCCGTCGCCAACTGCACCTGGCGCCGCCATTCAGCGAAGCCCATGCCCAGACCGTCCTTGAACAAGCGAGCCAAAGTACGCACGCTGGCTCCGGCGTTTTCCGCGTGTTGCTCAAAGGAGATATCCAGCGACGGCGCCGCCATCACTGCCTGACACAGATGCATCAAACGCCGGTCGGAATCGTCCGGTAACGGGATCTTCAACTGCGAACGCCTTGCGCGTTTCAGCTCAAGCAAGGCCAGCCCGACCAGCGCCTCGTAATATTCCGGCGCACCGCTATCGCCCTGCTCCACCAGCCCGACGATCAACTCACGCAGCAGCCCGCCGACCTCGATCACCTGCACGCTGTCATCGAGCGTCGCGGCAAGGGCCGGGCGCAGGTAGATATTACGCATCTGCAAATCCGACACCACCCGAATCCCGTGCGGCACCCCCGGCGGCAACCACACCGCTCGTTGCGGCGGCACCACCAACGCCTCATGCGGGGTCTCGACCCACATTACCCCGCTCATCGCATACAGCAATTGCCCCCAGTCATGCTCATGCGGCTCGATAAACAAGCCACGCGGATACGTCCGCGCCAGCGGCTGCACCGGCACATCGGGATTACTGAAATCAGGGGGCGCAGCGAGGGCCATGGTGAGCAATCATTGGGGTTGGCGAAGCCGCCATGGTAACCAGTCGCTTACGGCGTCGCCAATGATAGATACCGTCGGACAATCCGAGTGAATTTTCCCGGTGCGCCGCGATCCTTCTAATACCACAGGGAGGAATCAGGGCTTTATGAACAACGCAAAACTCTACGTCATCGACTACACCCTTCACGGCAGCCCCAAGTCGTTCATTATCCGCTCGGACAAAATGGACAACGCCGAGGCCTGGCACTGGGCAAGCTGCGACGCCGGCGTGGGCCGCATCCCGCGTTTTGGCCGCGAGAAGGTACAAAAAACCAGCAAGCCGATGGCAGAAAAATTCGGCGTGGAAAACGTCAGCTGGCGGCCGACGAGCTAGGCTTCACTGAAGATTCGAATCAAACGGGGGAACGTGCATGACCATCACCTACAGTCCGGCGCATCTGGACTACGGCCTGGACACCTTCTTCGGTCGCATCACCAAAAGCATCGAATGCGAAGTCGGCCTCGAAGCCGTAGTCGACGACCCCTACCGCTTCGCCCTGCGCGTACCGGCCCCCGTGCCGGACGACCTGCATCAGGCGACTATCATCGTGGTTCACGTTGAAGGCAGAAAATTGCAGGGCATAGTCCGGCATATCGAACGGCTGGACGACGAAAGCCTGAAACTTGAAGTGGAGCCTGATTAGGCTCCACTTTTTTATGGCACAGCTTTTATCGGCAATGCTCAGCCATGGGCGCACTTGCAGCCCTTGCTCGAACACTCTGCGCCATTCTCATGATGATGGGCACACGCCTCACAGCAAAAATGTTTGCCGTGGCGCACAACTGGATGCTCACCGAGCTTGCAGTTGCATTTCGGACAGTCACAGGTTTTATCGGACATAAAGGCAGACTCCAATTGTGATGGTCGTCCAGTGCGAAAAACGCACCGTGCGTCACAGTGTAGATGGCCGGGGGGTACCTGGGTTCAATCCGAACGCACACTACTGCGATACATAAACACCAAAGCCAACCCCAAACACCCCATCGCCAACACCCGACTGGAAGAAAGCTCAATCGCCGGATTGCCCAACCAGCCAAAATTATCAATCAACATGCCCATCCCCAACTGCCCGACAATCACCGCCACCGTCGCCACCGCCGTCCCCACCCGCGGCACCGCGCCAACCATGACCATCATGTAAACCACCCCGAACAACGCCCCGCTCAACTGCCATTTGGGCACATCCAGTAAACTCAGCGCCTGCGCCGGCTCGAAAAACAAAATCAACAGCCCCGTCGAAACCGCGCCCACCACAAACGTCAGCAGACTACTGCGCAACACCCCGACCGATTCACCCAGCCGCCCATTGATCGCCGCCTGCACACTCAGCACCGCACCGGCCAACACCACCACCGCCAACAAAATAACCAGACTCATCATCAACCCCGCGCTATCAGAACAAGTGCCACCACAATCAACCCCAACGCCAGCCAACGCTCAGCGTTGACCTTCTTGCGCGTGGCACCGAACCAGCCGAAATGGTCGATCAACACACTCTTGCCAACCTGCCCCGACAGAATCGCAATCATCGTCATCGCAATGCCGATATGCGGCGTCGCCAGCGTCAGCACCACCACATACATCGGCCCGAGAAACCCGCCAATCAATTGCCAGCGCGGCAGATCAGTCAGTGCCGGGCCCTTCTGCGGCCCCGCAAACAACAGCAGCAAAAACAGAATCGCCGAGCCGACACCAAAGATGCTCAATGTCGCCCACAGATGCCCGACCTGCTCACCCAACGGGCCGAGCAACCCGGCCTCCACCGACAACCCCATGCCCGCCAGAATCACCAGCGGCAGCAGCAACAAGCGCAAACCCGGTTTAGTCACCGGCTGCACCACATTTGCTTCGTCCAACGTCTGCATAACCACACCCTGTCCAATAAACGATGGCGCGGATTATCGGCTGGCACAGCTGTGCGATAAATGGGAGCATCCGGACAACACTTTTGCGCAACTCGCACAACAGGATCGATCATGCACGGGCTCAACGAACTGGGATTCAAGGCGCTAAGGCTGTTTGTCGCCGTACTCGATCACGGCAGCTTTTCCGAAGTCGCCCGCCGCGAAGGCGTGGCGCCCTCCTCGATTTCCCGGCAGATCCAGTTGATGGAACAAGCGCTGAATCAGCAATTGCTCTACCGCCACACCCGCGCCGTCACGCCGACCGAAGCCGGACGAATGCTCGGCCACCATGCGCGGCTGGTGCTGGTACAACTGGAAGAAGCCGAACAGGCGTTGCAGGAACAGCAAAGCGAACCCACCGGTCTGGTGCGGATCAACGCCCCGGTGGTGTTCGGCCAACGGCATTTGACGCCGTGGCTTGGCCAGTTGTGTGAGCGCTATCCGAAACTGCAACTGGATATCCAGCAGACCGACCACTACGTCGACCCGCTGCAGGAAGGCGCGGACTTGCTGTTCCGCATCGGCCCGCTGCACGACTCCAGCATGCAGGCGCGGATTCTCGCGCCACACCGCTTTCAGGTCGCCGCCAGCCCGGCGTATCTGCAACGCCACGGCACGCCTCAGCACCCCGAAGATCTGGCGCAGCATCAATGCCTGGCCTATAAAGGTGCGGCCGGCCAGCAGCGCTGGTTTTTCCGCCGCGAGCAACAGGACTGGACACCGTATTCGGTCAAAGGCCCGATCACCGGCAACCACGCCGACACCCTCACACAAGCCGCCGTGCAGGGCCTGGGGCTGGTGATGTTTCCGTCGTGGCTGATTGGTGAAGCGGTACGTGAAGGCACGCTGGTGCCGGTGTTGCGGGAATATCAGGTGTCGAACAGCCTTGAGCCGCAACAGATTGCGGTGCTGTGGCCGGGGAGCCGGCGGCTGTCGGTGAAGGTGCGGACAGTGATCGATTTTTATATCGAATGCTTCGGGGCCATCCCCTACTGGGACAGACCCTGAACCCTACACAAAACCAATGTAGGAGTGAGCCTGCTCGCGATCGCGCCAGACCAGTCAACATATCTGGCGACTGATACACCGCTATCGCGAGCAGGCTCACTCCTACAGGGTTGTGCGGTGTTCTTTAGATGCGGAACTGGCCAACAAGCTGACCAAGCCGCTGCCCCAGATCCGCCAGACTGCGCGATGTCTGCGCCCCCAGTTGCGTTTCATCCGCGACGTTATCCACCGCCACCGCAATCTGATGCACGCTGCGGTTGATCTCTTCCGCCACCGCCGTCTGCTCTTCGGCAGCACTGGCAATCTGGGCGTTCATCGAGTTGATGGTGGCGATCAGATTGGCCATCGCATCCAGCGACGCACCGGCCTGATTAGCCTGCGCCGAGGTGCCGTCACCCGCTTCGCTGGAGCGGCGCATCGCTTCCACCGCCGACTGTGTACCGGCCTGCAAGCGATCGATCATCCCCTGAATTTCCTGAGTGCTGATCTGCGTGCGACTGGCCAGCGCGCGTACCTCATCGGCAACCACGGCAAACCCGCGCCCGGCCTCACCGGCTCGTGCCGCTTCAATCGCAGCGTTCAGCGCCAGCAGGTTGGTCTGTTCGGCAATCGAACGGATCACCCCAAGCACGCCAACAATCGAAGTCACGTCCTGTTGCAGGCTGTCGAGGGACACGCCGCTGCTGCGAATATCATCCACCAACGCATGAATCTGTTTGATGCTGCCGGCCACCACACGTTTGGCGCTCTGGCCTTCTTCGTCGGTCTGCTGCGCAGCGACCGCCGCGTTCTGCGCGCTCTTGGCGACTTCCTGGGCGGCGGCGGACATTTCGTTGATTGCCGTGGCAACCTGATCGGTTTCGTGGCGCTGACGTTCCATCGCCTTGTCCGAGCGCTGCGCCTGATCGGAGACTTGCGTCACCAGCCCGGTCAACTGCGTGGTCATCTCGGTAATCTGCCGCACCAGACCATGGATCTTGTCGACGAAGCGGTTGAACGAGCCGGCCAGTTCGCCGAGTTCATCCTGGCTGGTGATGTTCAGTCGGCGAGTCAGGTCACCCTCACCGGCAGCAATATCATCGAGGTTGGCTTTCATCAGGGTCAGCGGGCGCAGGATGGTATTGGCGAGGATCATGCCCGCCGCCGCGATTACCAGCAGCACCACCACCGCCACGCCGACGATGCTCAGGATCACGCCTTGCACGCGCTCCTGCACCTGCGCCTCGACCACCGCGACTTGCGCTTCGATGCCGTCGAGGTTGACCGAAGTACCGACCGCCATGTCCCACTTCGCCAGGTATTCGGTGTAACCGAGTTTCGGCACCTGCACCTGGGCATTGCCCGGCAGCGGCGAGCTGTATTGCAGATAGTGAGTGCCGTCCTTCGCCACTTTCACCAGGCCGAGGTTGACGTAGACGCCGTTCGAATCGCGGTTGTCCTTGAAGCTCTTGCCCACGCCGTCAGGGTCGTTGGCCTTGAACAGGCGCACGGTCTCGGAGTCGTAGCCGAAGAAGTAGCCGTCCTTGCCGTAGCGAATCCCCGACAGCAGTTTGATCCCCTGCGCCCGCGCATCGGCGTCACCGGGGGCGGCGGCATCGTACAAAGGTTTGATCGTGGTCATGGCCACGGCAACGTAGCTTTGCAGGGTGGCTTTGGCGTCGTTGAGCAGACGTTCGCGGGTCTGCTCGACTTCCTTGTGTGCCTGTTCTTGCAGAATGAACAGCGTGGTCAGGCTGATGACCACGGCAAAAAGCAAGACCGGAAGGACGGCAAGGGACAGGACTTTAGCCTTGAGACTCAGGCGCATTGGGGGCTCACTCTTTTGGTTTTATTGGGCGTGCTTAAAGGCTTTAACGGCACGCGAAACCAAAAGTTGAGCCAAGGATTCAACCCCGCCCCTGTGGGAGCCAGCCTGCTGGCGATTGCGATGTATCAGTCACCAGATGTCTGACTGGTTTGACGCTATCGCTAGCAGGCTAGCTCCCACAAAGGATCAGTGCGGTATCAGAGGACCATTGCGGCCACCCAGCCGAATGCGAGCAGCGGCAGGTTGTAGTGCAGGAACGTCGGCACCACGGTGTCCCAGATATGGTGATGCTGACCGTCGATGTTCAAACCGGAAGTCGGGCCGAGCGTCGAATCCGAGGCCGGCGAACCGGCATCGCCCAGCGCCCCGGCAGTGCCGACGATGCAGACAATCGCCATCGGACTGAAGCCCAGTTGCACGCACAGCGGCACAAAAATCGCTGCCAGAATCGGCACGGTGGAAAACGACGAGCCGATGCCCATGGTCACCAGCAACCCCACCAGCAGCATCAACAGTGCGCCGACGCCTTTGCTGTGGTTGATCCACGATGCCGACGATTCGACCAGCGTCTGTACTTCGCCGGTGGCCTTCATCACTTCGGCGAAACCGGAGGCGGCGATCATGATGAAGCCGATCATCGCCATCATCTTCATGCCTTCGGTGAACAGATCATCGGTTTCACGCCACTTGACCACACCCGACACCGAGAAGATCAGAAAACCGGCCAATGCCCCGATAATCATCGAGTCCAGCAACAGTTGAACGATGAACGCACAGGCAATCGCCAGACCAGCGATCAACAGGCTCAACGGGTTGTACTGCACCGCGACTTGCTCGACCTGTTCGATCTTCGACAGGTCATAGACGCGCTTCTTGCGATAGCTGAAGAACGCAATCGCCAGCCCCGTCATCATCCCCAGCGCCGGAATGCCCATGGCGTGGGTGACATTGATACCGCTGATGTCAACGCCACTGCGGGCGACGTTGGCCAGCAGGATTTCATTGAGGAAGATGTTGCCGAAGCCCACCGGCAGGAACATGTACGGCGTAATCAGACCGAACGTCATCACGCAGGCAATCAACCGACGGTCGAGTTGCAGCTTGGTCAGTACATATAGAAGTGGCGGCACCAGCAACGGAATGAACGCGATGTGGATCGGGATGATGTTCTGCGAGGCAATCGCCACCACCCACAGCAGGCCGATCAACAGCCATTTGACGCTGCCACCGCCCGTTGCGTGTTGACGATCAACCATCGCCAGCGCCTTGTCGGCCAGTGCATGCGCGAGTCCGGACTTGGCAATCGCCACGGCGAAAGCGCCGAGCAACGCGTAGGACAACGCCACGGTAGCGCCGCCACCCAGGCCGCTGTTGAACGCCTTCAGGGTGGCGTCGATGCCCAGACCACCGGTCAGGCCACCCACCAGCGCGCCGACGATCAAAGCGATCACCACATGCACGCGGGACAGGCTGAGGATCAGCATGACGCCGACCGCAGCAATCACTGCATTCATTTCGTTACCTCAAAAACACTGCGATGAAGTTTTCACCGCCAGACAGAATGAGTCCGCCAGAACATCATCGGCGGATTTGCAAAGAGGGTCTTATTAGAAGGGCGCGCACTGTGCCGCAGAGTGGGCGCGGTGTCAAAGCGACTGCCTGATACCTGGATGGCAAATGTCCATTGTGGCGAGGGGATTTATCCCCGTTGGGTGGCGAAGCCGCCCCCTGCAGATCGTCCAGGAAAATCAAACAGGCAGGTTTTGCGACTGCTTCGCAGCCGATCGGGGATAAATCCCCTCGCCACGGAAAGCGTTCAGCACTGCAAAGTGCGGCAATTCGCCATATTGTGTTTCAAGGATAAAGAAAGCCGAAACGCGGCCGTTACAGTGCAAAGTCTCAGATATTTATCGAATAAGGACGCTCTCCATGTCGCTCAGACAACTTTCCATCCAATGGAAAATCACCCTGCTCGCCGGGCTGTGCCTGGCCGGCATCGTGACCCTGCTGGTGGGTCTTTCGCTGTATCGCATGGAGCACAGTTCTGAACTGGTGAAAGCTTCGAGCATGGAAATGCTCACCGAATCAGCCCAGTCGCGCATCGAATCCCAAGGCGAAGTGCAGGCCCTCGGCATTCGTCAGCAGTTCATGGATGCCTATCAGTACGGCCACGGCTTCTCGCGCCAGGTGTTGTTCCTGCGTGAACAGGCTGAAAAACGCTTCCTCGACGCCTTCGATCTGCGCGAAGACATGACCCGTCAGGTGAAGTCGGCGCTGCAAGCCAACCCTGACCTGCTCGGTTTGTCGCTGGTGTTCGAAGCCAACGCGCTGGATGGCAAGGATGAACTGTTCGCCGGTCAGGCCGAACTCGGTAGCAACGACAAGGGCCGTTTTGCTCTGTACTGGTCGCAGCCGACCCCGGGCAAAGTCACCTCGATGGCACTGCCGGAAAGCGACATGGCCGACACCAGCACCGGCCCCAGCGGTCAGGCGGCCAACGCCTGGTTCACCTGCCCGCGCACCACGCTCAAACCGTGCGTGATCGAACCGTACTTCTATGTGATCGACGGCCAGAAGGTGCTGATGACCAGCATCGTCTTCCCGCTGATGGTCAACGGCAAAGTCATCGCCTCGCTGTCGGTCGATATCAACCTCAACAGCCTGCAAGCGGTCAGCCAGAACGCCAGCAAAAAGCTCTATGACGGTCAGACCGCCGTGAGCATCGTCAGCCCCGCTGGCCTGCTCGCCGGTTACAGCCCAGACGCCGGCAAACTCAGCCAGCGTCTGGATGCCGTGGACAAAACCAGCGGTGCCGAACTGTTGCGCCTGCTCGCCAACAGCAGCCAGGTCAACAGTCTGCACAGCAATGACCAGTTGAAAGTGCTGTCGCCGTTCCAGCCGATTCCCGGTGGTCCGTCGTGGGGCGTGCTGCTTGATGTGCCGGAAAAAGTTCTGGTGGCGCGAGCCGAAGCGCTCAAACAACAACTGGACGCCAGTAACAACGCCGGCACTTTGATGGAACTGGGCCTCGGCGCCATCGCCGCGTTGATCGGCCTGTTGCTGGTGTGGCTGATGGCGCGCAGCGTGACCAATCCGATCCTCGGCGTGGCGCACATGCTCGAAGACATCGCCAGTGGCGAAGGCGACCTGACCCGTCGTCTGGCGTACGACAAAAAGGATGAACTCGGTCAATTGGCCGGTTGGTTCAACCGTTTCCTCGACAAGCTGCAACCGATCATTGCCGAAGTGAAACGCTCGGTGCAGGACGCGCGCAACACCGCCGACCAATCCTCGGCCATCGCCACCCAGACCAGCGCCGGCATGGAGCAGCAATACCGTCAGGTCGATCAGGTTGCGACTGCGTCCCACGAAATGAGCGCCACCGCCCAGGACGTCGCTCGCAGTGCCGCGCAGGCCGCCGAAGCCGCGAAGGACGCCGACCGCGCTACCCGTCAGGGCCTGACCGTGATCGACCGCACCACCGCCAGTATCGACACCCTCGCCGCCGACATGAGCGCGGCAATGGTTCAGGTCGAAGGCCTGGCCGCCAATAGCGAGAAGATCGGCGCGGTGCTGGAAACCATCCGCGCCATCGCCGAACAGACCAATTTGCTGGCGCTCAATGCTGCCATCGAAGCGGCGCGTGCCGGTGAAGCCGGACGTGGTTTTGCCGTGGTCGCCGACGAAGTGCGCAACCTCGCCCGCCGCACGCAAGAGTCGGTGGAAGAAACCCGTCAGGTGATCGAACAGTTGCAAAGCGGCACGCAGGATGTGGTCGGTTCAATGGGCAACAGCCATCGTCAGGCGCAAGGCAGTGTCGAGCAGGTTGGCCAGGCCGTGACGGCGTTGCGTCAGATTGGCGACGCGGTAACGGTCATCAGCGACATGAACCTGCAAATCGCCAGTGCGGCGGAAGAGCAGAGCGCGGTGGCTGAGGAGATCAACAGCAACGTGGCGACGATTCGTGATGTGACAGAGTCGTTGTCGGAGCAGGCGAACGAGTCGGCGCGGGTGAGCCAGTCGCTCAATAGTCTGGCGAATCAGCAGCAGAGCCTGATGGATCAGTTCCGGGTTTGATGCGAAACGCCCGCTCACCACAAATCCCTGTGGGAGCGGGCTTGCCCGCGATGGCGGTGTGTCAGACACACAAATGTTGAATGTGCTGACGCCATCGCGGGCAAGCCCGCTCCCACAGGTTATGCAGTGACCTTGGGATCGATGCTAGCGCCGAGGCAACTCGATCACCACTTTCAACCCGCCCCACTCGCTCTCGCCCAGCACCAGTAATCCGCCCCACGTATCGACAATATCGCGCACGATCCCCAGCCCCAACCCATGCCCATGGGTCTGCTCATCCAGCCGCGTCCCGCGACTAAACACCTGAGCGCGTTGCTCTTCAGGAATCCCCGGCCCGTCATCTTCCACGCACAGGGCGAAACCGTCAGTGCGCTCAATCACGCTCAGGCGCACTTCGGCATCCGCCCATTTGCAGGCGTTATCGAGCAGGTTGCCGAGCAGCTCAAGCAGATCCTCTCGATCCCAAGGCAGTTGCAGCCCCGGCGGTGACACGTAGCTCAACGCCAGATGTTCGCCGTGGATCATGTTCAGCGTCGCCAACAAACCCGGCAGTTCCGCATCGCAATCAAACAGCGCGCCCGGCAGCGCATCGCCGGACAACCGCGCACGATTGAGCTCGCGATTAAGCCGCTGCTGCACCTGTTCCAGTTGTTCCTTGAGGACCTTGCGCAATTGCGGATGAGCATCAAGCTGTTCGCTGGACGCCAGACTCAACAGCACCGCCAACGGCGTCTTCAATGCATGCCCCAGATTGCCCAGCGCATTGCGCGAACGCTTGAGGCTGTCTTCGGTGTGCGCCAGCAAATGGTTGATCTGCGCCACCAGCGGTTCCAGTTCCACCGGCACTTGATCATCAAGTTGCGAACGCTGGCCTTGTTGCAGTTGGGCGATTTGCTCACGAGCCTTTTCCAGCGGGCGCAAGGCGCGGCGCACGGTGATCCGTTGCAGCAGCAGAATCAGCAGCAACCCGGCCAGCCCAAGGCCCAGCCCGATCTGACGCATACGCTGAAAACTCTCGCGCACCGGCGTGTAGTCCTGAGCGACGCTGATCGAAATCGACTGGCCTAGCCGTTTGTAATCCGAACGCAGCACCAGCAATTGCTGGCCATCCGGGCCCAGTTGCAGGTTGCTGTGCAAACCCGGTTGTTCCAGCAGCGGCAAGTCCTGATCCCACAACGAGCGGGAGCGCCAATGGCTCTCGGCGAAATCGATGCGGAAGTAATGCCCGGAAAATGGCCGCTGATAGGCCGGCGACAGATGCCGCTCATCCAGCTGCAAACCCTGCGGGCCGCGAACCAGCGCCACCAACAGGCTTTCGCTGTCGTTACGCAGTCCGGCTTCGAGGTAGCGCTGCAAACCCATTTCGAACAGCCACAAACTGGTTTGCGCCAGCACCAGGCCGACGATCACCATCACGCTGATCAAACCGAGGCTCAAGCGGCGCTGGATCGACCTCACTGCGCTTGCCCGCCGAACAGGTAGCCCTGACCGCGACGGGTTTCGATCACGCTTTTGCCAAGCTTGCGACGCAGGTGATTGACGTGGACTTCGAGGACGTTGGAGTCACGCTCGGTTTCGCCGTCGTAGAGGTGTTCGGCGAGGTGACTTTTCGACAGAATTTGCTCGGGGTGCAGCATGAAATAACGCAGCAGACGGAATTCGGCAGCGGTCAGCTGGATGTCGGCACCGTCGCGGGTGACACACTGGCGACCTTCGTCCAGATGCAGACCGGCAGCCTTGAGCGTCGGCTGATTGGCCTGGCCCTTGGAGCGGCGCAACAACGATTGCACCCGCAGGTGCAGCTCTTCGGGGTGGAATGGTTTGGTCAGGTAATCGTCGGCGCCAGCCTTGAGGCCTTCGATGCGCTCGGCCCAGGAGTCGCGAGCGGTGAGGATCAGCACCGGGATCGCCAACCCACCGGCCCGCCATTGCGCCAGCACTTCAAGCCCGGGAATACCCGGCAGGCCGAGGTCGAGAATGATCAGGTCATAAGGCTCGCTGCTGCCCTGATGGACCGCGTCGCGCCCGTCCGCCAGCCAGTCCACCGCATAACCCTGACGCTGCAGGCCAGCGAGCAGTTCGTCGGCCAGCGGTACGTGGTCTTCCACCAGAAGCAAACGCATCGATCAATCTTCCTTGTCTTTCAGTAATTCACCGGTATCGGCCTTGAGGTGCAGCTCACGCGCCACACCTTCGACGGTCAGCAACTCGACTTCATAAACGTAGACGTCGTGCTTCTCTTCCAGCTCGACTTCCAGCAGTTTTGCGCCGGGATAGCGATCCAGTGCCTGTTGCAGCACTTGCTCCAGCGGCAGGATCACCCCCTGCTGACGCAGGCGCAGGGCTTCGTCCTGATCGAGGTCACGAGCCAGCGCCGTCGAGCAGACAATCACGAGCGCCAGCGCAGTCCGACTGGTGACGCGAACAATAACCTTCATTACGTATCCTGATGATCCTTGAGCACTTGCCCGCTGACCGCGTCTAATTCCAGATCCCAATCCAGCCCCTGCGGGTCGCGCAGTTCAATCTGGTAGATGTACTTGCCGTACTGCTCTTCCAGTTCGGTATCGGTGATCTTCGAGCCGGGATGTCGGGTCAGCGCCGTGGCATTGAGCTTCTCGAAAGACACGATAGTACCAGCGTCGCGCAGGCGCAGGGCTTCGTCGGGGCCAAGATCACGGGCATGGGCGATGCTGGCGGTCAGGCCGATGATCGCGGCGATGGACAGGGCAGTCAGGGTTTTCATGGGTGTCTCCGTATTTTTATGTGTTGCTACGGACGGCACCTTAACGATTTGAACTTAACTGAAACTGAATGGCCATCATCGGCCATGACATCACCACATTGGCAGATTCATGCAAAACCCTGTGGGAGCGAGCTTGCTCGCGAAGGCGGTGGGTCAGCCAATTCAAGTATCGACTGATTGACCGCATTCGCGAGCAAGCTCGCTCCCACAGGGTATGCACTGTGCTTATAATGCTTCGCTTGCTAACGATCGAGACCGGTATGACCGCCATTCACATCAAGTTCCCCGCCCTCACCCTCAAGGCCGGTCCGCGTGCGATGGCGCGCATCCGTGCTCAAGGCCTGAACGCCATCGATGTCGGCACCCTGCCCGGTGCGGCCGGTGGCCCGAAAGCATTGGGGATTCAGGGGCTGGATCTGGCGCTGTTCGGCGAATGGCTGCCGACCGCACCGCGTGAGCGCTCGCTGATCGGCGCCTCGGTCGGTTCCTGGCGCTTCGCCAGCGCCTGTCTGCCGGACGCCGCCGAAGGCATCCGCCGCCTCGGGCATCTGTACACCGAGCAGAATTTCAACAAAGGCGTGACCATGGCCGAGATCAGCCAGAGCTCGCAGCGCATGCTCAATGATCTGCTCGACGGTCGCGATGCGAGCATCCTCAACAATGCCGATTACCGCTTGAACATCATGGTGGTCAAAAGCCACGGGCGTCTGGCGGACGATCATCGTGGCCGGCTCGGCCTGGCGCTGGGCTCGGTGATCGCCGACAACTTGCGCGGCCGCGCACGGCTGTCGCGGCACTTCGAACGGCTGATCATCCACGATCCGCGTCTGGCGCCGCCGGTCCACGCGCTCAACGATTTCCCGTCGCGCTTCGTTGCCCTTGATGCCAATAACCTGCGCCAGGCATTGCTGGCCTCGGGGTCGATCCCGATGGTCATGGAAGGTGTGCGCGACCTGCCGGGTGCCGGTGCCGGCACGTTCCGCGATGGCGGCCTGCTCGACTATCACCTCGATCTGCCTTACAGCGGCGACGGTATCGTGCTTTATCCGCACTTCACCGACCGGGTGATTCCGGGCTGGTTCGACAAGACTTTGCCATGGCGCCGCGCCTCGGTAGAACGCTTGCAGGACGTGCTGCTGCTCGCGCCTTCCAAGGAATATCTGGCACGCCTGCCCTTCGGCAAACTGCCCGACCGGAATGACTTCAAACGCTTCATGGGCGATGCGCCGGCCCGACAGAAATACTGGCGCGCGGCGATGGACGACAGCCGGCGCCTGGGCGACGAGTTTCTCGAACTGACTGCCAACGGTCGCCTCGCCGAGCGCTTGCTGACCCTTTAGTCAGCACGGCCAAACACAAGCTGGTAAACTCGCCGCCTGCCCGAATCGCTGCGGCGAACGCCACCTGAACAGAGCCGAAAACACTGTGGAAATCTTCAAGGAATTTACTTTCGAATCCGCCCACCGCCTGCCGCACGTACCGGACGGCCACAAGTGCGGGCGTCTGCACGGCCACTCGTTCAAAGTGGCGATTCACCTGAGCGGCGACCTCGATCCGCACACTGGCTGGATTCGTGACTTCTCGGAAATCAAGGCGATCTTCAAGCCGCTGTACGAGCGTCTGGATCACAACTACCTGAACGACATTCCCGGCCTGGAAAACCCGACCAGCGAAGTGCTGGCCAAATTCATCTGGAATGAGCTGAAGCCACTGCTGCCGGAACTCAGCGCAATCCGCATCCACGAGACCTGCACCAGCGGTTGCATCTATCGCGGTGAGTGATCCCGAACCACATAAATCCCATTGTGGGAGCTAGCCTGCTAGCGATGAAGGCGTGTCAGTCGGTATTTGCACTGGCTGACCCAGCTCTATCGCCAGCAGGCTGGCTCCCACAGGGTTCTGTGTTTGTGCAGGAAAATAAAGAACAGCCTTCACGGCTGTTTTTTTATGCCTATGCTTTTTGGCTCAAACCCGCCAAGAGCACAGGCCGATGACTGACTGGCTGCTGGATCAAATCTTCGACTTCAACGGGCACCCAGTACGCCATGCCGTGCGCGGCGACGGCCCACCGCTGGTGTTTGTGCACGGCACACCCTTCTCGTCTTACGTGTGGCACCGCATCGCGCCGCACTTTTTCGCCACGCACCGGGTGCATTATTTCGATCTGCTGGGCTATGGCCGCTCCGCACAACCCGACGCCGATGTCTCCCTCGGCGTGCAAAATCAGCTATTGGCGCAATTGTTCGAACACTGGAATATCGAACGCCCGGACGTCGTCGCCCACGACTTCGGCGGCGCCACCGCTCTGCGCACGCACCTGCTTAACGGCAAGGATTACCGCAGCCTGACGCTGATCGACCCGGTCGCGCTCGCCCCTTGGGGTTCGCCATTCGTGCAGCATGTGCGCCAGCATGAAGCGGCGTTCAGCGGGCTGCCCGACTACATCCAGCGGGCGATTGTGCCAACCTATATTCGCGGGGCGATTCACCGCGAGATGCCCGACGCCGAGCTGGCGCCCTATGTGCAGCCATGGCTTGGCGAACCCGGGCAAGCGGCGTTCTATCGCCAGATCGCGCAGATGGATGAGCGCTTCACCCGCGAGGTGGAAGGCCTGTACCCGACAATCCGCTGCCCGGTGCAGATTCTCTGGGGTGAACAGGATCAATGGATTCCCATCGAACGCGGCCGCGTATTGCACCAGATGATCCCCGGCTCACAGTTCCACTCGATCTCGAACGCCGGCCACCTGGTCCAGGAAGACGCCCCCGAAGCCATCGTCGCCGCCCTCCTGCGATTCCTCTAACCCACCGCAATCCCCTGTGGGAGCGAGCTTGCTCGCGAAAGCGGCCTATCAGCCACCACCTGCTTTGGCTGACCCAGCGCCTTCGCGAGCAAGCTCGCTCCCACATTGGGCCCGCGTGCACTCAGGTGCACCGCTTTCGCGCCAAATCCGTCATCTCGTCTATACATAACCTCGCGAATCCGTGACTGGCACGACCACTGCAACCCTTCCCGCGTCCTCCCCTTTTCAGCAAGGAACGCCCCATGACGCAAAACGATCCCGGCAACGATTACCCCCTGAGCGAAGTGCCGATGCACGCGCGCAAGGGCCTGGCTTCCACGGCGATGGTGCTGCTGGGGTTCACCTTTTTTACTGCGACCATGTTTGCCGGCGGCAAGCTGGGAGTGGCGTTCAGTTTCAGCGAGATGCTCGCGGTGATTGTCGTCGGCAATCTGCTGTTGGGGCTGTACGCGGCGGGGCTCGGTTACATCGCGTTCAAGAGCGGCCTCAACTCGGTGTTGATGGGGCGTTTCTGTTTTGGTGAAGTCGGCAGCAAGCTCAGCGACTTGATCCTCGGTTTCACCCAGATCGGCTGGTACGCTTGGGGCACGGCGACCGCTGCGGTGGTGCTCGGTAAATACTTCGAGTTGGATCAGGGCACGGTGCTCGGCTTGATGGTGCTGTTCGGCCTGATGTTCTGCGCCACGGCGTATGTCGGTTATCGCGGACTGGAGATTCTGTCGTACATCGCAGTGCCGGCGATGATGTTGCTGCTGATGCTGTCGATGTGGGTCGCAACAGTAAAGGTTGGCGGATTCGAGGGATTGCTGAGCGTGATGCCCAGCGGTTCGATGGACTGGTCGACCGCCATCACTCTGGTGTTCGGCACCTTCGTCAGCGGCGCGACCCAGGCCACCAACTGGACGCGTTTCTCGCGCTCGGCCAAGGTTGCGGTACTGGCCAGCCTGATCGGTTTCTTTATCGGCAACGGCCTGATGGTATTGATCGGAGCCTACGGCGCCATCGTCTACCAGCAACCGGACGTGGTCGAAGTGTTGCTGTTGCAAGGCTTCGCCATGGCCGCGATGGCCATGCTGTTGCTGAACATCTGGAGTACCCAGGACAACACCATCTACAACTTCGCCGTCGCCGGCTGCAATCTGCTGCGCACTCAGCGCCGTAAAACCGTGACCCTCGCCGGCGCGGTGATCGGCACCCTGCTCGCATTGCTCGGCATGTACGACATGCTGGTGCCGTATCTGATTCTGCTTGGCACGGTGATTCCGCCCATCGGTGGCGTGATCATGGCCGACTTTTTCTTCCGCTGGCGCGGCCGTTACCCGCGACTGGCCGACGCACGGCTGCCGGCCTTCAACTGGCCGGGACTCGGCGCTTACGCGGTCGGCACCCTTGCCGCCTTCAGCTCGCCATGGGTCGCGCCGCTGGTAGGGATCGCCGCTGCCGCGCTAACGTATGTCATCGTCACCGGCGTGCTCGGCGCCCGCAGCGCTGCCGCACCACTACAAGATCTATAAAAGGATTTGCCTGATGCACATCATCAACGCTCGCCTGCGCAATCAGGACGGCCTGCACCAATTGCACCTCGAAGACGGTCTGATCCGCAGCATCGCCCGTCAGACCGAAGCCCCGAACCTGGGGCCTGACGACCTCGATGCCGGTGGCAATCTGGTGGTACCGCCCTTCGTCGAGCCGCACATTCACCTCGACGCCACCCTGACTGCCGGCGAACCGCGCTGGAACATGAGCGGCACGCTGTTCGAAGGCATCGAATGCTGGGGCGAACGCAAGGTCACCATCACCGAAGAAGACACCAAGACTCGCGCCAAGAAGACCATTCAAACGCTGGCTGCCCATGGCATCCAGCATGTGCGCACTCACGTCGACGTCACCGA
This sequence comes from Pseudomonas sp. McL0111, assembly GCF_052567255.1. Lineage (NCBI taxonomy): Bacteria > Pseudomonadati > Pseudomonadota > Gammaproteobacteria > Pseudomonadales > Pseudomonadaceae > Pseudomonas > Pseudomonas sp. McL0111. Next base: position 5,702,172 of record NZ_CP199585.1, read on the forward strand.
CCCGAGCCTCACCGCGCTCAAGGCAATGCTCGAAGTACGTGAGGAAAGCCGTCACCTGATCGACCTGCAAATCGTCGCGTTCCCTCAGGAAGGCATCGAGTCGTTCCGCAATGGTCGCGAGCTGATGGAAGAGTCGATCCGCATGGGCGCGGACGTGGTCGGCGGCATCCCGCATTTCGAGTACACCCGGGATCAGGGTGTCAGTTCGGTGAAGTTTCTGATGGACCTGGCCGAGCGCACCGGTTGTCTGGTGGACGTGCATTGCGATGAAACCGATGACCCGCATTCACGCTTTCTCGAAGTGCTCGCCGAAGAAGCACGTAGCCGCGACATGGGCGCCCTCGTCACCGCCAGCCACACCACGGCGATGGGCTCTTACGACAACGCCTACTGCGCCAAACTGTTCCGCCTGCTCGGGCATTCGGGGATCAGTTTTGTCTCGTGCCCGACCGAAAGCATTCACCTGCAAGGACGCTTCGACAACTTCCCGAAACGCCGTGGCGTGACCCGGGTCAACGAGTTGCTGGAAGCCGGAATGAACGTGTGTTTTGGCCAGGACTCGATTGTCGATCCGTGGTATCCGCTGGGCAACGGCAACATCCTGCGGGTGCTTGAAGCCGGTTTGCACATCTGCCATATGCTCGGTTACCGCAACCTGCAAAGTGCGCTGGATCTGGTCACCGACAACAGTGCCAAAGCGATGAATCTGGGTGAGCGTTATGGCCTGGAACAGGGGCGTCCGGCGAACCTGTTGATCCTGTCGGCGGACAGCGATTACGAGGTCATCCGCAGCCAGGGCTTGCCGTTGTACTCGATCCGCGCGGGCAAGGTGCTGATGAAGCGGCAGATGCCGGTGGTGGAGTTCAGTGCTGACCTGAACTGAGATTGTTGTTGAGCCTTCTGGCCCCTTCGCTGGCAAGCCAGCTCCCACAGGGTTTGGTGTTGTGCAAACAGTTTGAGGCAACTCACAAAACCTGTGGGAGCGAGCCTGCTCGCGATAGCGGTTTTGAATTCAGCCCATCAACCGCGCCGTACCGAACAATCTGACGCGCACCAACTCACCTTGCACTGCTTCGAGCAAAACCGGCGCGGTACCGCCGGGCATGACGACGTGTACTTCGCCAGCCTCGACCCAGCCCACCCGCCATGCCGCGCAAGCCACTGCGCTGGCGCTGGTGCCGGAAGACTCGGTCGGGCCTTCGCCGCGTTCGAACACCCGCGCTTGCAAGCGATTCGGCGTTTCGAGCATCGCCCATTGCAGGTTGACGCCTGCCGGGCATGGCTGACCTGCGCCGGTCGGCATGGCGTAGGCGATGCTGGTCAAACCTTCGGCCAGCGGTGATTCGCGCATTTGCTCATTACTCGGCAGCGCCGCGATGTCAGCGACCAGCGTCACACAGTGGGGATTGCCGACCCGCACAAACTGGCTGTGAGTCCAGGCCGGATCGAGTTGTGCCAAAGGTTGCACCCGGCTGACTTCGCGGCCATTGAACGGCACTTTTCCAACGCCATGAGCCGCGACCGCTGACGGGCCGAATCCGGGCTGACCAAGGTCGAGCCAGAAACCCTGCACACCGTCGACCGAAGCCGGTTTGACCGAGGTTTCACCCGGTGATTGTGTATCGCTTTTGTCGTGATGCACCCGCAGCAACGCCCCTTCCTGCGGCATCAATCCTTGCTCAAGCAAGGCCTGGGAAAAGATCGTCAAACCGTTGCCACTGCGTTCTGCGAGGGTGCCGTCAGTGTTAACGATCAGCAGGTCAAATGGCGGCGAGTTCTGGAACGGCCCGATCAGCAGACCGTCACTGCGATGGTGTTTGCCGTTGGCCGGGCGCTGGCCTTCAGGCCAATCGCAACAGAGCGCCACTGCCGCCTCGCTCCATGTCTGGCGCGACAACGCGCACTCGGCAGCGGTAGCCGGTAAATCAATTCCCGCGTCACGTAACGCCTGAGGCGAAATCACCCCGTAGATATTGCCCCGTGCATCGTAGAACTGCGTCATCAACCAGCCCTTTTCAAAATTCCTCAAAGACTCCACTGTAAAACGCAATCCCCTGTGGGAGCGAGCCTGCTTGCGAAGACGGAGTGACAGCCGACATCCACGCTGGCAGACATAGCGCTTTCGCAAGCAGGCTCGCTCCCACAGAAAAGCTGTGCAACGATAGGCCACTGAACCGAATCAGCAACCGCTGCGAGCGAACCTCGACGCACGCTCATTGTCATTCGGGGACGCGACGTTTTTTGCCAAGGATCGATATGACCAGCCTCAACTCCCAAGACACTTTCGTCCCCGGACGCCTGCAACAGATTTCCACGCGCATCGCTTTTTTCATCGCCGGGCTCGGTATCGCGGCATGGGCGCCATTAGTACCGTACGCAAAAGCGCGGGCCGGACTGGATGAAGGCACGCTAGGCCTGTTGCTGTTATGTCTGGGGGTTGGTTCGATTCTGGCGATGCCGCTGGCGGGGATTCTGGCCACGCGTTTCGGCTGTCGCCGGGTCGCGACCGGCGGCACCTTGCTGATCTGCGCGGCGTTGCCGTTGCTGGCAACGGTGTCGTCGATTCCGGCGTTGATCGCCACGCTGTTCATGTTCGGTGCCGGACTGGGCACGGTGGATTCGACGGTGAACCTGCAAGCAGTGATCGTCGAGCGGGCCAGCGGCAAGAACATGATGTCGGGGTTTCACGGTTTGTTCAGCCTCGGCGGGATTGTCGGCGCGGCGGGCGTCAGCGCCCTGCTCGGCCTTGGGTTGACACCGCTGACGGCAATGCTGGTGGTGGTCGTGGTGCTGATCGCGGCGCTGTTCAAAGCCGTGCCACACATGTTGCCTTACGGCAGCGAAAGCTCGGGCCCGGCGTTCGCGATTCCCCATGGCATCGTGCTGTTCATTGGCGGGATGTGCTTCATCGTGTTCCTCACCGAAGGCGCGGCGCTGGACTGGAGTGCAGTGTTTTTGACCGAGGAACGCGGAATCGCCCCGGCCTATGCGGGACTTGGCTACGCCGCATTCGCGCTGACCATGACCGTGGGCCGTTTGCTGGGTGACCGGATTGTCCGCAAGCTGGGCGCCACGCGGATCATTCTGTTTGGCGGACTGACGGCGGCAGCAGGTCTGTTTCTGGCAACCTTCGCCCCAAGCTGGCAGGCCTCGTTGCTGGGTTATGCGCTGGTCGGCGCCGGGTGTTCGAACATCGTGCCGGTGCTTTATACAGCGGTCGGCAAACAGACGGTCATGCCGGAGAGCATCGCGGTGCCGGCAATCACTACGCTCGGTTATGCGGGAATTCTGGCGGGCCCGGCGGTGATCGGCTTTGTCGCGCATGCCAGCAGTTTGAGTTTCGCCTTCGGCTTGATGGCGGTGCTGCTGGTGGCAGTGGCGGTTGGCGGGAAAGTGCTGAAGGTCTGACCCCATTTGTGGCGAGGGAGCTTGCTCCCTCGCCACAGGGTCAAGTGTCAGAAACCAACGCTGGCCTGCACAAAGAACGTGCGCGGCGCGCCGACGTACATCCCCGAGTTGTTGTCGCTGGAGCGGGTGAAGTACTGCTTGTCGAAGACGTTTTTCACCCCGGCGCCGAGCTTCAGGTTTGACAGCTGCGCACCAAAGTCATAACCGCCACGCACGTTCCAGGTCACGTAACCCGGAATGTCGCCGTACTGCCCGTCCGCCGTGCCGTCGGTGATGTAGTTGCCATTGAAACTGCCATCAGCGTTGACCCCGGTGCCCGGCGAGCGCTGCTTGGACTGAGCGAAAGCATCGACGTTATAAGTCCAGCGATTGATGTCATAACGCAGACCCGCCGTGGCCACCTGACGCGAATAGAACGGCAGATCGCGGCCCTTGAAACCCGGAATCTCGCCTTCGTAAACAGCGCGGGTGTAAGTGATACCGGCGTTGGCGCTCAGGCCGTCGAGGCGAGGATCAAGCGCGGCCATGTCGTAATGCACCGATGCTTCGATCCCCTGGTGCTTGGTCGCGCCGAGGTTGGTCCAGCCAACGTCGTTGCTGATGTATTGCAGCTCATCGTCGAAGTCGATGTAGAACAGCGTCACTTCGCCGCCCCACACGTCATCGTTGTAGCGCGTACCGATCTCGTAAGTCTTGGCCTTTTCCGGGTTCAGGCCGTTGGCGGTCTGGTCACCCGAGCCGCCCTGCCCCAGCTGAAAGTACTGCAAGGCGCCGAACGAGGTTTCGTAGTTGGCAAACAGTTTCCACGCGTCGGACATGTGATACATCACGCTCAACGCCGGTAGCGGTTCGTTGCTGTCGATGCTGCGACGCTTTTCCTGAACCGGTTTACCCGAGGTGTCGAGTACCGGGCGGTCATGCCACTCGGTGCTGATGTCTTCGAAGCGGATACCCGGGGTGATGGTCCAGTTGCCGACATCAATCTTGTTGTCGACATAGAACGCATTGGCTTCAGTTCCGCCAGTGCGATCCTGATAGACATGGCCGTCGGAAGACTTGGTCACCACCGGCTGATTGTTCACCAACGCGAGACGGCTGGCCTCTTCATGCATGCCTTCCTTGAGGTAGCGATAACCGACGCTGACTTCCTGCGTGGTCGGGCCGACATCGAACACATGGGACACCCGCGGTTCAATGCCGAAGGTGTAGTAGGTACGCGGATAGGAACTGAGGGTTTTCTGGTCGCGGGCGGCAATCGTGCTGCCACGGAAACTGTCGGAGTAGTAGGTCAGCACTTCCGCCTGAGTGCGGTCGTCGATCTGCCGGGACCACTTGAACGACACGTCTTTGCGACGACCGCTGAAGTTGTCGTAGTCGCGGTCGGACTCGTACGGCTTGTCGTCATATTGCTTCTGCGTCAGGCCGCCGGGCATGTCGGCGCTGGCATCGTAGTAGTGAAAGTTGAGGCTGAAATCGTCCTGATCGGTCGGTGCCCAATGGGTCTTGAGGATCACGTCGTCGATGTCGTTGCTGTTGTTGCGCTCGCGGTAACCGTTGCCGTTGACCCCGGAGTACAACAACGCCACGCCCATGCCGTTATCGGCGGTGCCACCGAGGAATGCCGTGTCGATGTGTTTCCAGCCGCCGTAGCGCGAGGTTTCCAGTGTGGTGCCGATTTCACCGGTGGCTTTTTCCGGAATCGCCCGGGTCACGAAGTTGATCACCCCGCCAACGTTCTGCGGCCCATAACGCACCGAGCCGGCACCGCGTACCACGTCGATACTGTCGAGGTTGCCGGAGGAAATCGGTGCCATCGACAGTTGCGGCTGACCATACGGCGCGAAGGCTGCCGGTACGCCGTCGATCAACACCGTGGAGCGTGGCGACAGGCGCGAAGTCAGGCCGCGCACGCCGACGTTCAGCGAGATATCGCTGCCACCGGTGCCGTTGGAATCCTGCACCTGCACACCTGGCACGCGCTTGAGCACGTCGCTGACGTTCATCGCGCCCTGCTCGACCATCGCTTCGCGGCGGATCACTGTGCGGGCGCCGGGATGGTTCTGCACCACGGCGGCGTTGGCGTCACCGAGCCAGTCGCCGACCACTTTGATGTCGGTCACGCCCAGTTCCAGCGGGCCATTGGTTGCGGAAGTCGGTGCTGGCGTGAGGGTCACCGAGCCTTCATCGATCTGATATTCCAGACCACTGCCCTGCAGCAATTGGCGCAGGGCCTGTTCCGGCGACAGGTTGCCGTCAACTGCCGGAGCCTGTTTGCCGGCAACCAGATCCGGACTGAAAAACACTTGCAGCGAAGTCTGCTGACCCAGCTCACTCAGCGCCTGACCCAGTGGCTGGGCGCGGATATGAATGGCGTCGGCAGCGTATGCCAGCGGCATTGCAGCGTTGACCGCCAGCGCGAGTGCCAGCGGTAACCAAGGGGATTTTTTGTTGTTGGCAGAGGTGTTTTTCACGTCGTACGTAGTCCTGTGGATCGCAAGAGTGTGCGGCTGTTAATGCAAACCAGTTGCAGTTGAACAGGAAGACGACGAACTCGAAAAAAACCTGAATTTTATTTTGAAATTATTTCCTGACTGCCGTCGGCAAGCGAGCGAATCGCCACCGGCAGGATGTTTGGCAAGGCCTTGAGCAAGGCGTCGGTGTTGTCGGATTTGAACACGCTGGTCAGGCGCAGACTGGCTACGCTCGGGTCGGTGACCGTCAGCGGCTTGTCGCGATAACGCGAAACTTCCTCGACCACTTCGCTGAGACTGGCATTGTTGAACACCAGCTTGCCGCTGCGCCAAGCGGTCAGTTCTGCCGGATTGACCGCGTAAGCCGTCGCCACCACGCCCTGCGCATCGACATGCGTACCGAGGCCGGCGGTCAGGCTGATGAACTGGTTGTCGGGTGCATTCCGGCCCTGCACTTTCACCGTGCCCTGCTCCACCGCGACCCGGGTCTGGGTGACATCGCGGCGCACATCGAAACGGGTGCCGGTGACCGTGACCTTGCCGCTGCCGGCCTCGACCACAAACGGTCGAGCAGTATCGTGCTCGACACTGAACATCGCCTCGCCCTCGGTCAACTCAATGACCCGGCGATCCTTTTCATAGTGCACCTGCAAACGGCTGCGACTGTTGAGATCGATCACCGAGCCGTCCGGCAGCGCCACATGCTTGCGCTCGCCGAGCGCGGTGGCGAACTCGGCGCTGTAGCCGTCGGGATGATTCAAACCACTGAACAAACCCAGGCCGAGCGCCACGGCCAACACACTGGCGGCTACGGCATAACGCACCAGCGGCCGGCGTTTGCGGCGGTCTGGCGGGGTTTCACACAAGGCTTTCAAGCGTGGCACCGGCAGCAGATCAGCCGCCGTCCACAAGCCTTGCAGCAACTGGAATTCGTCACGGTGCTGCGGATGTTCGCTCAGCCAGGCGTCGAAGCGCTGCTGTTCGTCAGCACTGATGGCCGGCTCCTGCAAACGCACAAACCAGCGTGCCGCTTCATCGCGCACCGTTGTTTGCCCGCACGCGCAATCACGAGGTTCCATCATGGAATGTCCTGTTTGGCTGGGGATGAAAAGCTGCGAGCACTCATGACTGCAAGCCGTCGAGACGGTCACGTAAATGCCGCAGGGTGCGGATCATATACTTTTCCACCATGTTCTTGGACAGCCCGAGGCGTTCGGCGATTTCCGCCTGCGTCAGGCCCTCGATCTTCTGCCAGACGAAAATCCGCCGGCAATTGACCGGCAGCTCCGCGAGCGCCCGCTCGATGGAATCGGCCAGCTGGATCGCATGCATGTAATGCTCCGGGTCGCCGGTTGACGACTCACTGTGATCGATCGCCTCCGACTCCATGGCTCCCCGTCGATCCTCACGCCGATAACCGTCGACCGCGATATTGCGCGCGGTCTGATGCAAATACGCCCGAGGCTGCTGCACCGCCGTCGAATCGGATTCGAGCACACGCACAAAGGTGTCGTGCGCCAGATCCTCGGCCTGCGAGCGATTGCGCAGGCGGCGGGTCCAGGTGCCGATCAACTCTTCGTAATGCTCGAAAAAGCCGGGTCTGCGGGGCAGCATGGGGATCATTGCGGCACGCTGAGGAATGGGGCGTGAATAGTAATGCTTCCTATTAAGCCCGGCAAATCATTCCTTGAAACAGCGATAAAGAGTATTGCGGTTTTTTTGCTCGCCTCTTACCTCAAGATCACCGTGTTTTCGAAATCACGCCGCTCATGTATTGATTCAGATCGCGCAGATCATTAACACTCCAGGCGTGCGGCGGTATCTTTACAGCGTTTTCTCGCAACGTTTTTGGAATCAGGTTTCCACCGGGGCGAAGCACTACTGATGACACAATAACGCCCGGATACTCATTTAAACGTTTCTTGAAAGCGGCTGTTGTAAGGTCAGGTGTTGGAGGGTTGCTCTTGTTAGCCAATGGGCCAGTCGCTTTTATATCCGCCCCGTGGCACACGGCACATCTCTGAACATAGAGATCTTTCCCATTGGCATTATCCGCAAGGGATAGTGAAGTTTGAATCAGCAACAAAAGCCCTGACAAAGTGACGAGTGATAATTTCATATAGCCTTATCGAATACAGTTGTTTTTATAAATATTTGAACAGAGTTCATTCATTAACAGAGCTTATACGAGGCTCCACTGACAGCCATTGATCAGCCTGGAATATCTCTTGATGGTTTCTGCACACAACGGGTCGCAATCCATCAACTGCCCCATCCTCCCACACCCTAGATTAGATCCCACAACAACACGAACACGCCGTGGAGATCGCCTCATGCATAATTTTCAGACCCGCAAACAGCACAGTCCGGTCGACGCCTGGGATTCGCAGGACCCTGAGCAGGCCTTCACCCTGCCCTCGCGTTACTTCTACGACGACAGCCTGTTTCGTGCCGAGCGCGACAATATCTTCATGCGTGCCTGGCATGTGGCCGGGCACGTCAGTGAGTTTGCCGAGCCTGGTCAATTCGTGGTGACTGATCTGTTCGATCAAAGTGTGGTGGTAGCGAGGAACCGGCAGGGGCAGATTCATGGTTTTCACAACGTCTGCCAGCATCGCGGCAATCGTCTGCTGGAGGAGCGCCGTGGCACCACCGGCGGCGTGGTGCGCTGCGCCTATCACTCGTGGTGCTACGAGATGGATGGCAGCCTGCGCGGTGCGCCGCGTTGTGAGCGGATGAAGAATTTCGAACTGCAACAGTTCAACATTCCGCAGGTGCGCACCGAAGAATTCGGCGGGTTCATTTACTTCAACCTCGACCCGAATGCAGCGTCAATGCGTGATCTGTTTCCCGGCGCCAACGAAGAAATGCACCGGGTATTTCCGGACCTGACCGACATGCACTTGATCGAAGAACAGGACGTGATCGTGCCAGCCAACTGGAAAGTGATCATGGACAACTCCATCGAGGGCTATCACTTCAAATTGTCCGGGCCGTGCCATATCGACCTGGCCAAACTGATCGATTTCAAAGGTTATCAGTTGAGCAAACGCGACAACTGGTGGACGTACGCGGCACCAGCCAATCTGTCGGCGAGCGAAGCTTACGGCGTGCCGCTGCGACCTGACCTCAGTCCGCAGGAATGCTTTTTCAATCTCGGGTTATGGCCGAACAACACCTTCTATACCTTCCCCTTCTCCGAGTTTCTCGGCTCGTTCATCATGATCCCGCTGGACGCCGAACGCTCGCTGCTGCGCTTCGGTTACTACTCCAGCAATCCGCAAACCGCTGCCGTCAGCACGGCATGCATGAAGTGGATGAACGAGGACCTTGGTCCAGAAGATATCGCTTTGAATATCTCGGTGCAGAAGGGCCTGCGCTCGCTCGGCTACGATCAGGGCCGTTACATGATCGACGCCCAGCGCAGCAATGAAAGCGAGCATCTGGTGCATCACTTTCATCGGCTGGTGTTCAACGGCATTCACGGGCCATCCGTGGACTGATCCGCCCTTCCCTTGCATTCGATTGAATGGAGCAGACCATGGACAAAACCCGGTTTGATTACCTGATTGTGGGCGCCGGATCGGCAGGTTGCGTGTTGGCCAATCGTTTGGGCGAAGACCCGAACGTGCGGATTCTATTGATCGAAGCCGGGCCTGAGGACAAGAGCTGGACCATCGACATGCCCTCAGCGGTGGGCATTGTAGTTGGCGGCACGCGCTTCAACTGGAGCTATCAGTCTGAACCCGAGCCGTATCTGGACGGGCGGCGAATCGGCACACCGCGAGGTCGTACACTCGGCGGCTCATCGTCGATCAACGGCATGGTCTATATCCGTGGTCATGCCCGGGATTACGACAGTTGGGCTGAACAGGGTTGCGATGGCTGGAGCTATCGCGAGGTGCTGCCGTACTTCAAGCGTGCGCAACAACACGCCGCAGGCGCCGACGCTTATCGCGGAGCCGAAGGGCATTTGCATGTGATACCCGGCGACGTCAGTTCAGCGTTGTGCGCGGCGTTTCTGGCGGCGGGTGCCGAGGCCGGTTATGGGCTGAGCGATGACTTGAACGGCTACCGGCAAGAGGCGTTCGGGCCGGTGGATCGCACCACTCGCAATGGTCGGCGCTGGAGCACTTCTCGCGGTTATCTGCATGAGGCATTGACCCGAGACAACGTGCAGGTGGTTACCGATGCCTTGGTATTGCGCATCTTGTTCGACGGCCTGCGGGCGGTGGCAATTGAGTACGAACAGAGTGGCGAGACGTCAATTGTTCGTGCTCGCCGCGAGGTGTTGTTGACGGCCGGTGCGATCAATTCGCCGCAGTTGTTGCTGCTCTCGGGCGTCGGCCCGGCAGCAGAGTTGCGTGACCTCGGGATCAGCGTGGTCCACGACCTGCCCGGCGTCGGCCGCCGACTCAACGATCATCCGGATGCGGTTGTGCAGTACCGCTGCAAGCAGCCGGTGTCGTTGTATCGCTGGACTACCGCGCCGGGCAAATGGTGGATCGGCGCGCGCTGGTTTATCCGTCACGATGGTGTGGCGGCGAGCAACCATTTCGAGGCTGGCGCGTTTCTGCGTTCGCGGGCAGGGATCGAGCATCCGGATCTACAACTGACGTTCATGCCGCTGGCGGTGCAACCGGGCAGTGTCGATCTGGTGCCGGGGCATGCCTTCCAGATTCACATCGACCTGATGCGTCCGACCAGCCTGGGCAGCGTCACCTTGCACAGCGCCGAGCCGCGCCGCCCGCCGCGCATTCAGTTCAATTACCTGAAAACCGCCGAGGACCGCGCCGACATGCGCGCCGGCGCACGGCTGGTGCGCGAGATCATCAACCAACCGGCGATGGCCGCGTTCAAGGGCGAAGAGCTGGTGCCGGGAATGGACGCGCAATCCGACGCCGAACTCGACGCCTGGGCCCGGCACGTCACGGAAACCGGCTACCATGCCAGCGGCACCTGCAAGATGGGCCCGGCTAGTGATCCGCAAGCGGTGGTCGATGCACAATTACGCGTGCATGGCCTCGACGGGTTGCGGGTGATGGACGCCTCGATCATGCCGATGATTGTCAGCGGCAACACCAACGCGCCGACGGTGATGATCGCGGAAAAGGCCAGTGACCTGATTCGCGGTTGCGCCCCGCCGCCATCCGCCGATGTGCCGGTGTGGATGCATCCGCACTGGCAGACCGAACAACGCTGAGACGTAGAGATAGCCATGAGCAAACCCGCCGCCCCCGCTGTCGTTGGCCCACCCTTGCGCGTGGCGGTGTTGCTGTTGCCGGCGTTTTCCAACTTCGGTCTGGCGGCAATCCTCGAACCCTTGGCCATCGCCAACTGGCTGAGCCAGCGCACGCTGTTCGAGTGGACGCTGCTGTCGCTCGACGGTGAACCGGTGCCGGCCAGCAACGGCCTGATCAGCACGGTCAGCGCAGGTTTGCATGGCGAACAAAGCTTCGATGCCTGCGTGGTGCTCGCCAGCTTCGATGTGCATCAGCACAGCCGCAATGCCGCGCTGAAGAGTTGGTTGCGCAAGCAAGCGTTATTCGGCGCGGTACTGATGGGCGTCGAGACCGGCACCGAACTGCTGGCCGCTGCCGGCGTGCTCGACGGTTATGAAGCCGCCGTGCACTGGGACAATCTGCAAGGGTTTCAGGAAAGCTATCCAAGGGTGTTGGCCAAGCCGCAGCTTTACACCCTGGAACGTCAGCGTCTGACTTGTGCTGGCGCCACCACGATTCTCGATATGCTGCTGGGCTGGATCGGTCAGCGCTTCGATCTGGAACTTGCGCGGGAAATCGGCCTGCACCTGCTGATGGGGCAGATGCGCGCCCCGGCGGACAATCAGCTCGATGGCGGGCTGGGCAACAGCGGCCTGTTCGGCAACAAAATCCGCCGCGCTGTGCAGTTGATGGAAAAGGCCCTGGAGGAACCACTGGACTGCGAAGCGATTGCCGAAGCCGTGGGCCTGTCGCGGCGGCAACTGGAGCGCCAGTTCAAGCATCAGACCGGGCTGTCGCCGCTCAAGTACTACATCACGCTGCGCCTGGCCAGGGCGCACAATCTGCTGCAACAGACACAAATGAGTGTCGCGCAGGTAGCGGCGTGTTCGGGGTTTGGTTCGCTGGAGCATTTTTCGCGGACGTATCGGGCAAGATTCGGCTGCCCGCCGAGCGAGGACCGGCGGCAAGTGTGGAGTGCACCGGTGATGCGTCAGCCGCTGGGTAAAGCGCCCGCCTGAAACGCCACACTCACTGCGGCAGCTCAGGGGGTCGGTGCGAGGTCCATCAGGTTCGGTAGGTGGAGTCTTCTTCATCGAGAATACCCATCAACGCACTGAAATGCTTATCCGCAAAACCTGTGTAATCCAGCCATTGCCGACACGTCTTGCGTGCCACTTCATCACTGACTACGCGCAATTCACGTCCGGTTGCCAGCGCAGTGATGTACACCTCGCATGCACGTTCGAAGTAATACAGATCATCGAACGCCTGCGCCACCGTCGGTGCGGCGATCAGCAATCCATGATTGCCCATCAGCAGGACCGGCTTGTCTCCCAGCAAACGGCTGACTCGCTGCGCTTCCTCGCCCAGGCCCATGCCATCAAACCCCTCATCAATCACCACACGTTCGAAAAAACGCATGCTGTTCTGCTCGATGGGTGGCAGTCGCGAATCTTTCAGGCAGGCCAGTGCCGTCGCGTATTTGCTGTGGGTGTGCAGGATGCAGCGGGCATGTGGCTGGTTGCGATGCAACGCACTGTGCAACGCCCAGGCCGTCGGGTCGGGAGCGTTCGGCTGGTCGAGGCGGCTGGGGTCTTCGGTATTGAGCAATAGCAGTTCGCTGGCCCTGATCCGCGAGAAATGTTTGCCGTAAGGATTGATCAGAAACTCGCGACCATCGGCAGAGGTCGCGACACTGAAGTGGTTGGCAATCGATTCGTGCAGGTTCAGGCGAGCGGCCCAGCGCAAGGCGCAGGCGAGCTGGATTCGCAGGGTTTCGGTGGGGTGAGTCATGGCGCTTGTCTCCCGGTTTCAGCCGAGTTTAGGGCGCTGAGGAATATCGACTTGACGGGAAACGACAGCAGTTGCCGCAATGAGCCGGCAGATCAAATGCAGGAGTGAGCCTGCTCGCGATGGCGTCTGTTCAGTCTGCATTTTTGCTGACTGAACAGACGCTTTCGCGAGCAAGCCCGCTCCCACAGGGTTTTGCGGTGTTTTAGCCTTTTTCGTCGATGCCTGCTTGCAGGGTCTGGCTGTCGAGGTGGCCGCTGAGGGTCACCGGGCCGACTTTCAGATTGCCGTTTTCAAGGGAAATTTTCGGTGCGTTTTCTTCGGTTTTCTGCGGCAGGTCCAGTCCGGCTTTTACCCCGTAATTGCGGCTGGTCAGGTCGGTGCTGCTGACCTTCGAATCACCCAGATCCACCTTGCCTGCTGCCGAAGAAATCCGTGCGCCCGTCAGTTGCGTGGTGCCGCCGACGTTGAGGTTCACACCCTGGCTGCCGCTGATCCCGGAGGCTTGTGCGACGCTGTCCTTGTGCGTGTATTCTCCGTCGACTTTCAGCGTTGGCTTGTAGTCGGTGCCGGCGAGTTTTTTCTTGTCATCCGGTGGGTTTTTCTTCGCCGTCAGGCCCAGGTCGACATCGACCTTGGCTTGACTGGAAGTGTCCTGACGGCTTTCGACGGTCAAATCACCCGCGACCTTGCCGCTGACAGTTTTCGCGTCGATCCGCGCACCCGACAGTTGAGCATCACCTGCGCTGTTGAGCACCACAGTGTCAGCCTTGATCTGGCTGTTCTGCTGCGTGGTGCCTTGCAGGTAATCCACACCAACCTTGGCCCCGGCGTTGAAGCCGTGGTCGCTGCTGGCTTTTTCATCAGCAGCCGTTGGGGTTTTGCTGCTCAGGTTGCCGCCAGCGTTCAGTGCAAGGTTCCAGTTGTTGCGGCTATCGGTGGATTGCGCCGACTCCTGAACGTAACCGCCCTTCTGCGCATCGACGTTGACGCTGGATGCGTTGACCTGTGTGCCTTGCAGGCGCACAGAATCACCGCTCAAAGCAACCGCACCCTGAGCGTTGAGCTGACCACCGTTCAGAGTCTGCGAGTTTTCATTGACCCGACCGATGTTGAAGTTGCCGCTGAGATTGCCACCCTGATCACGACTTTTCTCGCTGCTGGATTTGCTGGCGCCACCCTTCAAGCCACCGCCGAGATTGCTGCCGTTGGCGGTATGCGTGTCGGTGGCCGCTTGCAGATCGAGCTTGCCGTCGGCGTGCAGATCGATGCCGCCAGTGCTGTCGATTTTCGTGCCTTGCTGGATCTGATTGCCGCCGCTGCTCAGTTGCACGCCATTGCCGTGAATGCTCGCGACATGGGCTTGGCTATCGCTGGTCTGCTTGCCGGTGTGATCGAGCTGGAACCCGGCGCCGAGATCAACATTGCTGCCGTCGGTGCCCGGCAAGGTGCCGACCGTCAACGAAGCATTGCCACGCAGGCTGGAGCTGTCGCTGCTCTGGCGGTCGTTGGCCTGATTCAGCGCGAGATCGCCGCCAGTCTTGACGTTGACCGCGCCTTGACCGCCATCGAAACGACTGCCTTCAAATTGCGCATTGCCCGCCACATTGATGTTGACGCCCTGGTTGCCGGCATAACCGCCGACCACTGCAGTGGACGAATCCTTGCGCGTTTGGCTGTTGCCGCCCGCGCCGCTGCCGGCGACGTTCACGTCCTCACCGGTTTTGGTGTAGACGCGTACATCGACCTTGGCGTCAGTGGCGGTGTCGCTGCTGCTGTGGGTGTTGCTCGCGGCATCGGCCACCAGTTGATCGGCGCTGATGTTCACTTTGCCGGCGCTGGCGTTGTACTGCGTGCCTTGGTCGTGCAGCGTGCCATTGACCTTCACGTCCACAGTGCCGCCATCAAAACGGCTGACCACGGCGTTACTGTTTTGCTCGGTTTTGCTGGCGTTGCCGTGACCGACCGCGACGTCGATGCCGACGTTCGGCTGGCCGAGATTGCCCAGTGCATCCTTGTCCGGAATCTTGCCGCCGAGCACGTCTTTGACCGCACCGGCAATGGGCCGGGCGATGTCTTTGTATTCGACGTTGGCACCGATGTCCGCCGACCAGTTGCTCTCGGTGTGAGTGCTGCTGTCGGTGTTGCTCGCTGCGCGGTTGTCGATCTCGTTGGCGACCACATTCAGACCGTTGCCAGCCTTGAGTTGCGCGCCTTCGGTGCTGAGCTTGTCGGCATTGATCGTCAGGCCGCCGCTGCTTTGCACACCCGTGGTTTGCGCGGTGGTTTTGCTGGTGGTGTCTTGCGAGGTGCTGTGAGCGAAATCAACGCCACTGCCCGCACGGTCAAGACCGCCGGTGTAGTAAAAACCGCCGCCGGTGCTGCTCTTGTCGGTCGAGGTTTTGTGGCTGTCTTCTTCGGCCAGCAGCGAGACGTTTTTGCCGCTCAGCGTGGTATCGCCAGCAGTGGACTTCACGTCCGCGCCCCTGATCGTCAGGTCGCCGCCGGCCTTCACCTGCACGCTGCCACCGCTGAGGCTGGAGCCTTGCTGGGTGACGTCGTTGCTGGCGACGGTCTGCTGTTTGTCTTCGTAATGAATCCCGGCGCGATATTGTTCCGGCGTGTTTTCCTTGGCGTAGGCATCGAAACCACGCGTCTGCGTGCTGTCGCTGCTGTCATGGGTGTTCTGTGCCGAATGCACGTTCACGTCCCCTGCCGCATCGGCATTCAACGCGCCGCCAGCCTTGACCGTCGAGCCGGCCACTTCAATGTCTTTGGCGCTCTTGAGCTTGAGGTTGCTGTCCGACACCAGTTCGCTGCGCACCGTGGTGCTGTCCTTGCTGTTCTGGCGCGACTCGTCCTTGCTGATGCCGAAGAACTTGCTGTCCTTGTCGTGATTATTGCTGTGGGAAGTGTCCTGCACGCCGTCGATGATCAGCGAACCTTTGTCGCTGATCACACTGGCGTCGGTGCCGCCGCGCACCTGACTGCCGCTGATGCGCACGTCGTCAGCCTTGACGATGAGTTTGCCGGTGGCGTTGATTTTGCTGCCCTGATGCTGAGTCTGGCCTTTGTCGGCGTCCCCGGTTTTACCGAAGAACCCGCCGCCGACCAGGTCGCCGGAGTAGCTGTTATCGCTGCTGCGATTGGTGCGTGTGGCGGTGGTGATTTCCACTTGCTTGCCGGCCAGTTGCAGATCACCGGCGCTGTTCAATTCAGCACCTTCGGAGCGCAGCAACGCGGCGGTTTGCAGGGCGATATTGCCGCCCTTCAACTGGCTGGTAACACTGCGCTGCTCTTCGCTGCTGGTGTTCCAGTTGGCTTTCCACAGATGCTTGCGATGGTTGCCCTGATCGGTCCTGGTGTGGCTTTCGGTGGCAGCGGTCAGACGCAGATCGCCGCCGCTTTGCACGTCGAGATTCTTCGCCGCTTCGACCTTGGCGGCCTTCAGTTCAGTGTCTTTGCCGGACGACAGTTTGACGTCACGGCTGGCGACGATCTGGCTGCCGTGCTGGCGCGAGTCGCTGTCAGTCTCGGTGCGGTCGTAGGTTTCCCAAGTGATACCGATGGTGCTGTTGTTCCAGTTTTCGCGTTTTTCCTGGAGCTTGCGGCTCTCGACGGTGGTCAGGGTCAGGTTGCGCTTGGCATTGACGGTGACATCGCGGCCACTGACATCGGTCGCGGCCAGGGTCAAATCCTTGCCGCTGTGCAGACCGACGTCGCCCTGACTGCTGCGAATACCGGCGCGGGTCACGTCGAGGCTGTCGGGCACTGCCTGACCGCTGACGCTGAGGTCGCCGGCAGAACGAATCTGCACGCCGTCGCGCCCGGCAACTTGCACCGGCCCCACCCGCACGCCCGCACCTTCAGCGGTGCTGACGATATTGATGCGCCCGGCCTGCATCGCGCCGAACAGGCTGGCGTCGATGCGTTGATCGGTGGTGTGGCCTGCCGGGTCAACGGTTTTCACCTGACCACTGTCGTAGTCCACCTGATTGCGCCCGACCGTGAGGTTCAATTGATCGCGGGCATTGATCGCGCCCTGGCTGTCGATGCGTGGGGCGATCAGGTTGATCGAGCCTTCGCCGTTGCGCAGGCCACCGCTCTGAATCTGCAACTGACCGGTTGCGTCGCGGGTGCTCAGCGCTTGCAGTTTGCCGTCGTTGAGTTCCGGACGACCCACCACCAGATTGGCGTTTGGCGTGTTGATGAAACTGCCGCCGTTAACCGAAATACCGTTGGGGTTGGCCAACACGTAATCGGCGGCGCGCCCGAAGATTTCCTGCGCGCCGTTGATTGAGGAGGCGTTGCGGCTGATCACTTCATTGAGGATCACGCTTGCGGCCTGGCCCTGCAATTGCGGGTTGGCGGCCAGTTGTCCGGCGAGTTGCGACTGTCCGCCCTGCAAGGCGTTGTTCAGCACCAGGCCCTGACGGTCGACGTTGTAATCGAGGAACTGGTTGTGCGACAGGCCCGAGCCGTTCGGCGCGACGATGTTAACGATCGGCACGCCGCCCTGAGTCTGCAATTGCGCGGTGCCGCCAGGCCCGGGAGCGACCACGACACCGCCAGCCAAAGCGCTCGGCAGGTGTACGGCGAAGAACAGGCTGGCAATTGCCCAGCGCAGTTTGCCCCGAGGGGAAAGATGAAACGCAAAGGTGTTCACTGGCATAAGTCACTCTCCATGTAAGTACGGCATCACGCTGCGCGTTGGGATGAAGGCCGCGGCTGTCGCGCTCAGATCCAGCGGCTGTTTGTTCACTTGATTCAAATCTGCACATTTCATATCTGTAGTCCCACTCGCATCAGCCATGTTTCTGGCTCGTGCTGCAAACCGCTGGGGGTGTCGAGGCTGCGTTGGTAATCGACGTCCACTTGCAGATTCTTCCAGCCCAGATTCAGGCCGATGCTGGCGCCACTCAGGCGCTGGCCTTGTGCGCCATGGTCGGCTTTGATCCAGCCGTGGTCGAGGCCGACACGCGGGGTGATCTGCACCGGCCATTCAGTGCGCAGCGGCAGGCGCAACGTGTTGCGCCAGATCGCGCCGCTGGCACCGGAAGCACTGCTGACGCGATAGCCGCGCACGGCAGAGTCGTCGGTGCCGAGCAGTTGTTCGATGACCGGCAGCGGATCGGGGCTGTATTGCAGATTGAGCTGGCTCTGCCATTGCCAGACCTGCGCACCGAACTGGCCGTTGCGCCACTGACTGAGACCGGCGCGGTATTTGCGAAACTGCGCCTTGGGCAAATTTTTGATCGGGTGCGCGCTGTCGTCGTCGGCACCCAGCCAACGCAGGCCCTGGGCGTAATTGAAATCGAGGTTCCACACCGCACGGTCGAGCCAGAACAGATTGAGTCCGGCCTCGGCCACGGTCAGGGTCGGGCTCTGAATCCCCAAGCGGACGTTTTCCAGATAGCTGTCGACATCCTTGTGCGCCAGTTGCAGGTTGGCGCTGAGCTGGCGGCTCTGGTCGCGCCACAACACGCGGTCGGCGCGCAGACTGAGTTGATCAGTGGTGCCGGTGCTGTGAAAAGTCACGCTCGGCAATTTGAACGGCGCGCGATATTCGGCGTGACTGGCGAACACGCTGTACGTCCAGTAACCGTAAGGGATCGCGTAATACAGGCTGGCATTGCGGCTGTAACGGTCGCCGTGATTAAGCGTGTCGCTGGCGCTGAGACTCAACAGGTCGTTGAGTTCCAGCGGGCTATCAAGACTCAGGCTGACGGTATCGCGATCACGCCCGGTGCTGGCGCTGCCGAGGTTATCGGCGCCCAGTCCCAAGGCCCAGCGCGACTGGCCGCTGGTGCGCGAACGCAGGATGATCCGCGACGCGCCGGGCTGGCTGCCGGGGGTGATGTCGGCGGTCAGATCAATCGAGCGCAAGCGGTTCAATTGATCCAGACCTTGTTCCAGATCACGCAGGTTCAACGGCGCGCCGAGCATCCCGGGAAATGCGCCGCCGAGCGAAACCGGCAAGCTCTGATCGGCCAGTTCGATGGACTCGATGTAGCCTTCGTCGACCACAACATCCAGCGACTGCCCCGCCGCTGGCGCACTACTCAGGTACGGACGACTGGCGATATAACCCTTCTCGACGTAAATCGCGGTGATGGTCGCCAGCAGATGATTGATCTGGCCGACGCCCATGCACTGCGCGAGCAACGGTTTGATCCGTGCGTTGAGTTTGTCGCTGTCGATCAGCGTGACGCCGCCGACCCGCGTGCCACTTAGCGGCCAGCAACGCTCGTCGGGGGTAACAGTTTCAGGGATTGCGGGGGTGACTGGCGCCGGCCCGAACGCGCCGCGTTCAAGTTGCCGCTTTCTTTGCTCAAGCTGCAACTGTTGCAGATCGCGCTGCTGCTGTTGCTGCTGGCGCAGCACTTCCTGGCCCGGCGCGACAGGGTCGGCAGCTTCAATCGAGAACGCACAGACACTCAACACAAAGGCCGACAACAGCGGGCAACGCGTGGCACAACAACGAATCACAGCGCGAAACAAATACGGCACTCGACATCCTTGCGACCATCAGATGGCGTGATGCCACCTCATCAATAATCGTGATAGTCAGAGCCTTCCTACACAAATGCAAGACGCTTCCTACAGCGCTTACACTTCTTAAACATTTGATTTTCCTGTGGTCATCGTCAACAGCAACGCCAGTGCACAACACACCATAAGGGTTTCCCCGAGGGCCTGAGTCCAGGCCGCGAGCATCAATCCGGCACCGATCATCAGGTAATAAAGAAGCCCTAATAACGCGCCAGCTGTCCCCAGCCGATCCGAGTAACTCACCAATGCCGAACCGAGAATATTCGGGATCGCCATGCCGAAAGCCAACACCACCAGCAACATCGGTAATACAAACGCGATACTGCCTTGAGTCAGCCACACGCCAACTCCGCCGAGCAAACCGGTCAATGCGCCGAGCCGAATCAGTTGCAATGCGCTGTAACCCCGGCGCAGTAAACGTTTGTTTATCCACGCTCCAAAACCTGAGCCCAACGCCAGTGCCACACCGCTGTAGCCGAACCAGGATTCACTCAGCCCGAGCCGCTCGAAGATGAACGGCGCGAGGCTGTAATAACTGAACAACGCAATGTTGAACGATGCGACCCACAGCGCAGAACGCCAGATACCAAGGTCACCCAACATGCGCCCGAGCGTTTCGAACAGCCCGGCTGCACGCACCGGTGTTCGACGGGTTTCCGGCAGCACCCACCAACTCCAGGACCACAAAACCATGGCCAGCAGCACCAGTGCACCGAGCACGCCGCGATAGCCGAAGCCTTGCACCAGACTCGCACCGCTGAACAGACCAATTGCCGGACTGGCCGCCAACGCCATGCCCACCAGGGAAAATACCTGAGCCAGTTCGCTCCCCTGAAAGCGGTCGCGCAGCACTGTTTGCGTGACCACCGAACCCACAGCGGCGCCAAATGCAGCCAGAGCTTGCGCCATCAGCAAAGCATCGAAACTGTCGACGCACAGGCCGACAACGCTGGCTGCCGCGTAGAGCGCCAGCCCGGCGAGCATGGTAGGACGCCGACCGATCCGGTCACACACCCGCCCCCACGTCACCACGCCAAAGGCAAACGCCAGGAAATACACTGACAGTGTCTGTGCCGCTGCCTGCGGGCCGACATTAAATGCCCGGCCGATATCGCCCAGCGCCGGGCTGAACAAGGTTTGTGCGATCTGCGGAAACATCAGCAGCGCGATGCACAGCAGTAATAATTTTCGGTTGTTCATCTCTCTGTCACTCCTCAAACAAAACGTTGAGGAGTTTAAGAAGCTCCGCCTGACGTATTATCTGAACTCTGACAACTTATCCTTGATATCGGACAAACCATGGCCTGGCTCGATGCTCACACGATTTTTGACGCGGATGCCTTTACTGCGCCGGTCATCGGCGTCGCCGCGACTCTTGGTGATCACGACTCCGGCCTGCACCGGCATCATCGTGGACAGTTGCTGTATACCCGTCAGGGCTGCACCCGCATCACTTTGGCGCAGCAGTTATGCCTGCTGCCGCCGTCGCGTGCGGCATGGATTCCTCCCGGTGTCAGCCACCGTGCGGTGATGCAGCAAAGCGTCGATTACCGCTCGATCTACCTGTTGCCGGAATGCTGCAACGACTTGCCGCAACAGGTGTGTGTAATTGAAGTCAGTCCTTTGCTGCGCGCCGTGCTTGAGCCGATGGCGACAGCCGCTTTCGATACCGACTGGCAGCACGGTAAATTCGCCCATCTGTTGGGTCTGTGCCTGAGCGAGATCGCAGAAGCGGCCCAGCAACCAATGCTCTTGCCGCTGCCCCGGGACCAGCGCTTATCGGCGTTGCTCTCCACTCCCGAACAATTGCCGCCGGAACTGCAAGTGCTGGAGCAAAAAATCGGCGCCAGCGCCCGCACTATCGGTCGAATTTTCCAGCGTGAAACCGGGATGAACTACCAGCAATGGCGCCAACAGTGGCGGTTGATGCGCGCCATGGAGTTGCTCGCCATTGGGCGCAACCTCGGCTATTGCGCATTCGAACTGGGGTTTGCCAGCGATAGCGCTTTCATCGCCTTCTTCAAAGCGATGACCGGTAACACCCCCGCACGATGGCTGAAATAAACACCTGACGACCGGCAGCAAAAAACAATTGCGACAAAATATTACTAGCGTCATATTATCAGCGTAATAATCGCCGATTCCATAGGTATTACCGCCATGACCAGTATGCCGACCCACGAGCCCGACCTCGCCGTCCCGACCGCCGCCGCCCGGCCTCCCCTGCGCAAACGTCTGTTGTTGCCGGGGCTGGGCTTGATCGTTTTGGTGGCTGCCGGACTGTATGCCGTTCACTGGTGGGGCAACGGGCGGTTTTTAGAGGAAACCGATGATGCCTACATCGGGGGCGACGTCACGGTGATAGGGCCGAAGGTCGCTGGCTACATCGAAGAAGTTCTGGTCAGCGACAACCAGTCGGTAAAGGCCGGCGACGTGTTGATCCGCCTCGATGCCCGCGACTATCGCGCCAATCTGGCCAAGGCCGAAGGTGCGGTCGCCGCCGAACAGGCCTTGCTGGCCAACCTCGATGCCACTGAGCAATTGCAACAAGCGGTGATCGGTCAGGCCCGCGCCGGCATCGATGCGGCCGGCGCCGAGACCTCACGTTCGCGGGATGACAATGCGCGCTACAAACGTCTGGTAACTACGAATGCCGTCTCGGTCGAAAGCGCACAACGCGCCGACGCCACGTTCAAGACTGCTCAGGCTTTGAGTGCCCGCGCCCAGGCTGAACTGCTCGCCGCACAACGCCAGCTCGCAGTGATAGACACCCAGAAACAACAGGCCCGCGCCGCGCTGATGCAAGCCCGCGCCGAGCGCGATCTGGCGCAACTCAATCTCGGTTACACCGAATTGCGGGCGCCGGTCGATGGCGTGATAGGCAATCGCCGCGCCCGGGTGGGTGCCTATGCGCAGGCCGGTTCACAGCAACTGTCGGTGGTGCCGGCCAGCGGGCTGTGGGTTGATGCCAATTTCAAGGAAGACCAATTGGCGCGGATGAAACCCGGCCAGCGTGTGAGCATTCGCGCCGATGTGTTGTCCGGCCAGGAATTTCATGGTCGACTCGACAGCCTCGCCCCGGCCACTGGCTCGCAGTTCAGCGTGCTGCCACCGGAAAACGCCACCGGCAACTTCACCAAGATTGTGCAGCGCGTACCGGTGCGGATTTTGCTCGATCCGGCCGACGGTGTGCTCGGGCATCTGCGTCCGGGCCTGTCGGTGACTGCGGAAGTCGACACCCGCGCCCAACCTGAAACCACCGCCGTAGCCGCTGCGCCATGAGCCGCGCCCTCACCCTTGCGGCGCAGCCGTTCAACCCGGCGGACATGGCCACCGCGACCAAAGTGTTCGCCTTCGCCACCATGTGCATCGGCATGTTCATTGCGCTGCTGGACATCCAGATCGTCTCGGCATCGCTGCGCGACATCGGCGGCGGTTTGTCCGCCGGCACCGACGAAACCGCATGGGTGCAGACCAGTTATCTGATCGCCGAGATCATCGTGATCCCGTTGTCCGGCTGGCTGTCGCGGGTGTTCTCGACGCGTTGGCTGTTCTGCGCTTCGGCGGTTGGATTTACCTTGGCCAGTCTGCTTTGCGGCATCGCCTGGAACATCCAGAGCATGATCGCCTTTCGGGCGCTGCAAGGGTTTCTTGGTGGTTCGATGATTCCGCTGGTGTTCACCACGGCGTTCTTTTTCTTCACCGGCAAACAACGGGTAATCGCCGCCGCAACCATCGGAGCGGTCGCCTCGCTGGCGCCGACCATGGGACCGGTAATCGGCGGCTGGATCACTGATATTTCGTCGTGGCACTGGCTGTTCTATATCAATCTGGTGCCGGGGATTTTTGTTGCTGTGGCGGTGCCGATGCTGGTGAAAATCGACCAGCCGGAACTGTCGCTGCTCAAGGGCGCGGATTATCTGAGCATGGTATTTCTCGCGCTGTTTCTCGGCTGCCTGGAATACACCATGGAAGAAGGCCCGCGCTGGAACTGGTTCAGCGATCAAACCATTCTGACCACCGCGTGGATCAGCGGTCTGGCCGGGATCGCCTTTATAGGTCGCACCTTGCATGTGGCCAATCCGATTGTCGATCTGCGGGCGCTGAAGGATCGTAATTTCGCCCTCGGCT
Organism: Pseudomonas sp. McL0111; assembly: GCF_052567255.1. NCBI lineage: Bacteria > Pseudomonadati > Pseudomonadota > Gammaproteobacteria > Pseudomonadales > Pseudomonadaceae > Pseudomonas > Pseudomonas sp. McL0111. The sequence goes on from NZ_CP199585.1 coordinate 5,725,747, forward strand.
GCTTCTTTTCCTTCGTCACCGGCATCGGCCTGTTCGCGACCATTTACCTGACACCGCTGTTTCTTGGGCGAGTGCGCGGCTATAGCGCGCTGGACATTGGTCTGGCGGTTTTCTCTACGGGCGTATTCCAGATCATGGCGATTCCGCTGTATGCCTTTCTCGCCAACCGCGTTGATCTGCGCTGGATCATGATGGTCGGGCTGGGCTTGTTTGCGGTGTCGATGTGGGAATTCAGCCCGATCACCCACGACTGGGGCGCCGGTCAACTGATGCTGCCGCAAGCTCTGCGCGGGATAGCCCAGCAACTGGCGGTGCCACCGGCCGTGACTTTGACCCTCGGCGGGTTGGCACCGGCACGGCTGAAACATGCCTCGGGCCTGTTCAATCTGATGCGTAACCTGGGTGGCGCGATTGGTATCGCAGCCTGCGCGACAATCCTCAATGATCGAACCAACCTGCATTTCACCCGGTTGGCCGAGCATTTGAACAGCAGCAATGAAGCGCTGAATCAGTGGCTGTCCGAGGTCGGCAGCAACCTCGCCACCCTCGGTCAAAGCGGTGACGTCGGCGTCACCGGCGCCTTGCATCAGCTATGGCTGCTGACCTATCGCGAGGCGCAGACCCAGACTTACGGCGACACGTTTCTAATGATTATGGTGTGCTTCATCATCGCCACGGCGATGGTGCCCTTGATGCGCAAGGTGCAACCACCGGCCGCGCCGAGTGCGGATGCACATTGACGGAATGCATATCCCCTTGAGGGAGCGAGCTTGCTCGCGAAAGCGGTGTATCAGACAACGATAAGCTGACTGACACTCCGTCTTCGCGAGCAAGCTCGCTCCCACAAGGGGAATGGCGTATGGCGTTAGAGCTGCGGGGTTTTGCGGAAGCCTACCGCCAGACGATTCCAGCTGTTGATGGTGCTGATTGCCACGCTCAGATCGACCATCTCCTTTGGCGAGAACTGCGCGGCAACGGCCTCGTAGTCTTCGTCCGGGGCGTGGGTCAGGCTCAGTTGGGTCAGGGATTCGGTCCACAGCAGTGCAGCACGTTCGCGGTCGGTGAAGAACGGCGCCTCACGCCACGCGGTAACGGCGAACAGTCGGCGTGGCGTTTCGCCGCCCTTGATCGCGTCAGCGGTGTGCATGTCGATGCAGAACGCGCAGCCGTTGATCTGCGACGAACGCAGTTTGACCAGTTCGATCAGGGTCTTTTCCAGCGGCAGTTTCGAGACCGCGGTTTCCAGGGCGATCATGGCTTTGAGTGCGTCTGGGGAGGCGGTGTAGAAATCGACACGAGGTTTCATGGTGGTTCTCCGGGGCCAGTGAATGTGTGACTAAGGTAGTCCCGTCACTGCCCCGAACAAATAGCCAATCTCCCGGAAGACGGGTAGACCACGCCACTCAGACCTGATTACGCAACCATTGCAGAAAACCCTTCTTGGCCACCACCGCCGGCAGGTCCTGCGTCAGGCTTTGCGCCTTGTGCAAACGGAAGTCGAGCAAGGCTTTCATTGCATCGTTGATGTCGTGGCGCGCATCCAGACAAGGCTTGAGATAGCTTTTCTCGATGCGATACAGCGCACAGAAAGTTTTCGCCGCAAACGTCGCCGGCACCGACGAATCGGACAGAATCCCCGCCTCGCCGATCACCTCCCCCGGCCCCATGCGCCCGGACTCGAACGGTGTGCCGTGACGGATCAACGTCACGGAAATCACGCCGGATTCGATGATAAACAAGTGATCGCTGACCTCTCCAGACTCCAGAATGGTTTCCCCGGCGCGGAAGGTTTGCAGGGTCATGTTCTGGCTGAAGGTGTCTTTCTCTTCCTGACGCAACGTGGAGAAAATCGGCGAACTGTCGAGCAACGCCCGTGGCCGCGAAAGGTTGGCCGGCACATTGGCTTCGACGTTCGACAGCAGATTGACGCCGCTGGCCTGCAAATGCCGGTACGCCAGATCGAACAGTTGATTGCGCACTGAACGCTTCTGATCCATCGACGAAACAAACCCACTGATTTCATATTCCACCCCGGCGCTGCTGGAGCTTTTCAGCGCCACGCTCGGTGCCGGGTTGTCGAGCAGTGGCCGGCACCCCTGCATCGCCCGTTCCAGTGCGTCGATCACCGTGGTCGGTCGAGTATGTGGACTGACTTGAATACTCACCGCCAGCCCGAACATGTTGCTCGGGCGACTGAAGTTGATGATCTTGGCCTTGGCCGCCAGCGAGTTGGGAATCACCGCCATGCTGCCCTGACTGGTTTGCAGGCGCGTGGCACGCCAGTCGATATCGATGACCCGGCCTTCGGTGCCATCGATGGAGATCCAGTCATCGATCTGATAAGGCTTGGTGGTGTTGAGGACGATCCCGGAAAACACGTCGCTCAAGGTGCTTTGCAGCGCCAGACCGACAATGATCGCCAACGCCCCGGACGTCGCCAGCACGCCTTTGACCGGCAGATCCAGCACGTAGGCCAGCGCGGCAATAATGGCGATCAGGAAAATCACTGCCCCAAGCAGATCCTGCAACAACCGACCGGTGTGCCCGACGCGCTGCATCATCACCGCACCGATCAACACCGTCAGAGTGCGCGCACCGAACAGCCACCAGCCAATCTGCAACCCGGTCGCCGCCAGGTGTAGCGGCACGTTGTCGGCCCACGGCGCCGGCTCCATCGGATTGAGGCCTTCGTTGAACAACAGCACGCTGAACAGACTGAAAATCAGCACCCGCACCAGCAGCTTCCACTCGCTGCCTCGGGAACTGATCAGGCGCCACAGACACAGATCGAGAAGAATCAGGATCAACGCGCAAAACAACGGATGTTCAGTCAGCAGTGACAGCATCAAACAACTCCGACGGGGCCCAATCGCGAGAAGATCGCACAGATTGGGTCAGTGTAGGAGCAATTGATTTCAGCGGATGAAAGCCCTCACAAAAACAACAAAAAACCCCTGTGGGAGCGAGCTTGCTCGCGAAAGCGGTGGATCAGTCAAAGTTGCATCGACTGACACTCCGTCTTCGCGAGCAAGCCCACTCCCACAGGGGTGATGTGTAGCTATTGAGTACCCGGTTTACCCGTGCATCCGCCCAAACTGCCCGGACTGGAAGTCGGCGAAGGCCTGATGAATTTCCTGCTCGGTATTCATCACGAACGGACCGTGACCGACGATCGGCTCGTCAATCGGCTCGCCGCTGAGCAGCAACACCACCGCGTCCTCGCTGGCTTCAAGCGTCAACTGCTGACCGTCACGTTCGAACAGCGCCAACTGCCCTACCCGCACCGATTCAACACCATTGACCTGTACCGAACCTTTCAACACCACCAGCGCCGTGTTGCGCCCTTCGTGCAAATCAAGGGTCAACAACTTGCCAGCGTTCAGACGCAGGTCCCAGACATCAATCGGAGTAAAGGTGCGCGACGGGCCTTTGTGGCCCTCGAACTCACCGGCAATCAGGCGCAGGCTGCCGGCGTTGTCCTTGAGGGCGATGCTCGGGATATCACTGTCGAGAATCGTCTGATAACCAGGCTCGGCCATCTTGTCCTTGGCCGGCAGGTTGACCCACAACTGCACCATTTCCAGCTTGCCACCGGTTTTAGCGAAGTTTTCCGAGTGGAACTCCTCATGCAAGATGCCGGAAGCAGCAGTCATCCACTGCACATCGCCCGGGCCAATCGTACCGCCACTGCCGGTGGAGTCGCGGTGCTGCACTTCGCCGTCATACACAATCGTCACCGTCTCAAAACCACGGTGCGGATGCTGACCGACGCCACGACGCTCAGTCGTCGGCGTGAACTCAGCGGGACCAGCATGATCCAGCAACAGAAACGGACTGATGTGCTTAGCCAGATTGTCATAAGAAAACAGAGTGCGAACCGGAAACCCATCGCCGACCCAATGGCCGCGAGGGCTGGTGTAAATACCGATGATGTTCTTCATGTTGCCTCCAGAACGAGTGAATGACGCATTGGATTAAGCATAAATCCAAGAGAATTAATGCACTAGACGGTAAAAACCGGCCTCATCGTTCCATATAAAGAACAATCCAACGCCAAAAGCTCCCCTGTAGGAGCTCACGAGTGCAACGAGGCAGCGATCTTTTGACCTTGTTTTTCTAAAAGCAAAGTCAAAAGATCGCAGCGTGCCGCAGCTCCACAGGGAATGCGTCTACCAGCCAGAGATTGGTCGGCTGTCAGGCCGCCAAGTTCCGCTTCGCTCCACCACCACTCACAGGATGAGCGTTAGCTCGGCTGTGCTCTTGATCTTGATCTTGATCTGAGAGGTCCGTCGGCAGGCTGAGTGGAGGGATTCATCCGGGGGTTGGCGCGTAGCGCCGTTTGGCGGAGCCAAATGCATCGAGAGGAGGTGCAGCGAAGCAAACCGTAGGCGATGCCCCCGGATGAATCCCGGAGCGAAGGAACCCCGAGCCCCAGCGAGCGGGCCGAACGTCAGGACAAAGCCTTTTGGGTTACCTTTTCGGCGTTTGGAAAAGGTGACCCGCCGTAAGGGCGGAACCCTAAGCCGCCATCACCGCAGCAACGGATATGCACCCAATCCAAAATCCAAAATCCAAAAAAACATTCGTGCCCCCAGATCAACACTGCTTTGCCCAACCCCCTATTTTTCCCACCCACCCAATCAAGGAAACTGCCCCCAATCCCCACTAAACCCAAGGAGCAAAAAATGCCCATTCCAGCATTCGGCCAAGGCACATTCCGCCTGCAAGGCCAAGTCGTCATCGACTCAGTAACAACCGCCCTCGACCTCGGCTACCGCGTCATAGACACCGCACAAATCTACGAAAACGAAGCCGAAGTCGGCCAAGCCATCACCGCCAGCGGCATCCCCCGCGAAGAACTGTTCATCACCAGCAAAATCTGGGTCGCCAACTTCGCCAAGGATCGCCTGATCGACAGCCTCAAAGAGAGCCTGCAAAAACTCCAGACCGACTACCTCGACCTGACCCTGATCCACTGGCCATCGCCAGAAAACCAGGTTCCCGTCGAAGAATTCATGAACACGCTACTGGAAGCCAAACGCCTGGGCCTGACCCGCCAGATCGGTATCTCCAACTTCACCATCGACCTGATGAAACAGGCCATCGCCGCCATCGGCGCCGAAAACATCGCCACCAACCAGATCGAACTGCATCCCTACCTGCAAAACCGCAAAGTGGTCGAATTCGCCCAGAGCCAAGGCATCCAGATCACCTCGTACATGACCCTCGCCTATGGCGAAGTGCTGCAAGACCCACTGCTCCAGCAGATCGCCGAGCGCCTGCACGCCACCCCGGCGCAGGTCACTCTGGCCTGGGCCATGCAACTGGGTTACGCGGTGATTCCGTCGTCGACCAAACGCGCCAACCTGCAAAGCAATCTCGGCGCCACCGCGATCACCCTGAGCGATGCCGACATGGCGCTGATCGCCACGCTGGATCGCGGCCATCGCCTGACCAGCCCGAAAGGCATTGCGCCGCAGTGGGATTGATCGTTCAGGCCTGAAGATGCTGCGCGAGGCCGTGCATGGCCTCGCGCAAGGTTTTGATTGCCTTGCCCAGCGCAACCGACTCGGCGTCGTGGCACGCCTGATCGAGATCAGCGCATGCCGACACCAGCCGCGCGGCGCCGACCATTTGCGCGCCGCCCTTGATGTGATGAGCCAGATCGCGCAGCCCGCCGGGGTCTTGTCCCACATCATCAAGCCGTTGCAGGTCGTGGTGCAGACTGCTCAGCACTTCCTCGCGCAAACGCACAATCATCGATTGATCGGCACCGGCCAACTGTTCCAGTGCACTCAAATCGATTTCCTTCAGCGGCAGCGCCTCGCTCGCATCGCCGGGAATCGCGCTATGGCTGACACCCTTCAGCGCCTTCATCAGATGGGGCAAGAGAATCGGTTTGAACAGACAATCGTCCATGCCGGCAGCCAGGCAACGAGTCTTTTCCTCGGCTTGAGCGTTGGCGGTAAAACCAAGGATCAGGCAACGTGCCCTGCCGTTCGCCGCTTCCTCTTCACGGATCTCCCGCGCCAGTTCATAGCCATTACGCCGTGGCATGTTGCAGTCGGTGATGACCACATCGAACCGTTGGGCCTGCCACTTCGCCAGTCCCGACTCTCCATCGCCGGTATCAACCGTACGGTGGCCCAAATCACTTAATTGCCAGCACAGCAACAGCCGGTTCACCGGGTGATCATCCACCACCAGAACACTCAGCGAACGCTGCGGCGCAGTCGTCAGCTCAGGATCTGTCGTGTCCGGTACCAGCGCCACCAGCATCGGCAACTCTAGAGTCACGTCAACCCGTGTGCCCTGCCCGGGCTCACTGTCGAGGCGCAATGTGCCGCCCATCATTTCGCAGAGACTGCGACTGATCACCAACCCCAATCCGGAACCACTGCGCGCCGATTGCGGATTGTTACCTGCCTGGACAAACGGACTGAACAAGCGTTGCCGATCCTCGGCGCTGATGCCGACGCCGCTGTCTTCGATGACCACGCACACCATCAAACGGTCCTCTCCTGCACTGGTCACTTGCAGGTGCAGAGTCACCTCACCGTCGTCGGTGAACTTGATCGCGTTGCTCAACAGATTCGACAGCACCTGCTTGAACCGCGTCGGGTCAATCAGCACGTCAACGTCGCTGCGTGCATCCAGCTCGATATGCCACAGCAAGTGTTTCTGCCGGGCCAGCCCCTCGAAGACCCGGCATACGCAACTGACCAGATCACGCAGATTGGCCCGCTCGGGTGCCAGGGACAGATGCCCTGATTCGATACGCGCGACGTCAAGAATATCGCCGATCAACTCCAGCAATTGCTGGCCGGCACCGGAAGCCACCTGAATCGCCAGACGATCGGTGACGCCCTCCTCGGCGCGCTTGAGCGCCAGTTCGAGCATGCCAAGCAAGGCATTCATCGGCGTACGAATTTCATGACTCATGGTTGCCAGAAAAGTGGTCTTGGCGCGATTGGCGTCGTCTGCCGCATCCTTGGCCTCTTGCAGTTGCCGCAGCCATTGCTGGCGCTGACGGATCTGCCGCCGTTGAAAACCGATCCAGCCCATCGCCAGCACCAACAAAACAGCCGCAGCGGAGAATCCGCGAATGATTACCTGACGATGGCGTAACCAATAGTTGTCATCGACCACCGCGTCGTGGCTCCAGCGCTCGACCAGTTCATCCATTTCCTGCGGGGCGATGCTCAGTAGCGCCTTGTTCAGAATGGAATGCAGCGCCGCCGACTGCGGCGCAGTGGCCAACGCCAGACGAGCCGGCTGGTCGCCCACGGTCGTGGCGATGCGCAAACGCTCACGGTATTGACGGGCAATCAGATAACGCGCGACCAGCAATGAACTCACCGTCGCGTCCGCCTGCCCTTTGTCGATCAGCGCCATACCCTCGGCCGGGCTCTTGACCTCGACCCAGCGAATTGTGGGCACCCGGTCCGACAGATAAGCACGCAACGGGTGACCGCGATAAATCGCCAGACGCTTGCCGTCGAGGTCATCCAGACTGCGCGGACTCTGCGCCGTCGTCGCACTGACCAGCACAAATGGATTGTTCAAATAAGCACGGGTAAACCGCAGCTCTCGTTCACGCTCACTGCTGGGCGTCACCACCGGCAACAGATCGAGTTCACCGGCCTTGAGTTGCTCGATCTGCCGATCCAGCGAACCACCGCGCACGATCTCGAATTGCAAGCCGCTGCGCTGGCCGATCAGGGCCAGCAACTGCGCGGCAAGCCCCCGAAACCGGCCGTCAGGATCAAAAAACGTCAAGGGTGCAAAGTCTTCGATAGCACCCACTCGCACTACCGGATGTTGGTCCAGCCAGGTCTGCTCAATGGCGCTCAGCCTCACCCGCGATTGCGCGGTCATCTCGGCGCGGCCAGCGCTCCAGCGTTGCTCGATACGCTGGCGGCGTTCCATGGGGATGGCAGCCAGCGCCTTGTCGACAATATGTTGCAAACGAACATCGGTGCGCAGCAGGGCAAAACCGAACGAATTGGCGTCCAGGCCCGATGGGCCGGCCAATTGCAAGTCATTGCGATAATTAGTGTTGATCAGGTAATTGGCGCTGATGAGGTCGCCCAGATAAACGTCGTCCGCACCGAACGCTACTGCCCCCAGGGCATCCATCGCCGATGCGTAACGTTGCACACTGGAGTCGGGATAGAAAGCTTGCACAGTCGCCAGCGGCAGATAGTCCTCGACCATTGCAATACGCCTGCCAGCCAGATCCGCCGGCAGTATGTCGTCGAGTCGAGTCACCAGCATCGGCTGATCCTCGGCGTAAGCCCGGGAAAGTATCAGCTCGGGGTTGGCTATCTCGAAGCTGTTCGAGGTTCCCAGCAGGTCGAGATCGCCGTGCTTGAGCGCTGCAATCACCTCATCGCGACCAGAGTAACGCCGTACCTCAATGCGCGTACCCAACAGTTGCGCCAACAGGGCCGCGTAATCGGCAGTCAGCCCTTCAAGATCCTGGTTATTGCGGGTAATTTCAAACGGCGGGTAATCGGGGCCGGAAATCCCCATGCGAAGCACCGGATGCTGACGCAGCCATTGCCGGTCCTGATCGTCCAGTCGTACCTCGACATTTTCCAGCCTGGCGCGGGCCAGCACATCCAGCACCTGCGGTGCATCACTTGCCCAGCCCGGGGACGCAAGGACCAATAGCAATGCGAAAGTCCAGCGTCTGAGGCTCATGCGCGGTATCTCAGATCAAATGATTGCGCTTGGCGAAGTCCCGCAAATGCACGGTCGCTGCCACACCGAGTTTTTTCATCATGCGGGTTTTGTAGGTGCTGACGGTTTTATGGCTCAGGTGCATGTCTTCGGCAATGGCGGTGTTGGTCTTGCCGTGTGCCAGCTGTTCGAAAATGCTCAACTCGCGGTCGGAAAGCTGATCGATCAGCTGTTTTTCAGTGGCGTGTGCAGGATTCAGTTCGGGCAATGAGGAAAAATACGAGTAGCCCGACATCACCGCCTGAACGGCTTTTTGCAGTTGCTGCATCGGCTGGTCCTTGCACACATAAGCCATGGCGCCGTGACTCAGGCAGCGCCCCTGATAATGCAGCGGGTCCTGGGCCGAGAAGATCATGACGCGACAATCAAGATCGCTGGCATGGATGCGGCTCAACACTTCCAATCCATCGAGTAGCGGCAAACGCAGATCGAGCACCACCAGTTTCGGTCTGTGCTCGCGGATCAGCGACATTACCTCGTTGCCATTCGATGTTTCGTGAATCACCTTGAAGCGTTCGGCCTCCAGCACAATTCTGACAGCGGTGCGCACCGCCGGATGATCGTCGACGATCAGCGCTGACTTCATGACTGCTCCCGGTGCAGGAAAATTAGGTTTGCTGCGCAATGACTGTTGCACGGGAGTCGAAGCGAATCTACCTGTCAGATCTGACAGTTGCGAACGACGGTTAACTGTGCTCAAGCCCGTCGCTGCCGGGTCGCAGTGTGATTCCAGGATTCTGCCGCGTGTTCGCGAGGCGCATCGACCAGCGCCATCAGGTGCTCTATCGCGCCGGCATTGGGCAACGCGGCATGACTGATCTGCACGTTTTCCTGGGCGAACCCGGAAACTGACTGACGCGGTGCCGATGGCTCGTTGTAGATCAGCGCATGACGCACATGCGGGTTGTTCAGGAAAAAGCCCAACAGATCCAGCGAACCGGCGGCCAGTTCGGCATTGATGACCACCACGTCGAACGGCTCACAGCCGTACTCCACCAATGTCAGCAGTTCGACAAGACTTTGCGCCGGGGCAACGCGGTAGTAACCGAGGTGATTGAACAGGCGCTCGATTTTCATCCGGTGAAAATGCTGCGGGTCGGCAATCAGAATACGCAGGGATTTGTTGATCATCATCGATCTCCCGAGAGTAACGGTTTCAGGGAGTGGCAAGCCTACGCAAGGCCCGAGAAGTGTTCTGTAGGAACTTTCCTAAAAAAACGGTCATTCATCCACAGCGGATACATCGTTGCGCTGTTGCAGCCAGTGCAACAAATCTTCTCCAGCCATCGGCCACGCGTACCAATAGCCCTGCCCCTGCGTGCAGCCCAGTGCCAACAACTCGCGGCGTTGCGCATCGGTTTCGATGCCTTCGATCACCACCGTCATGCCGAGGGTCTCGCCTAACGCCAGAGTGCTGCTGATCGCGGCCCGGCAGCGGGGTTCGTGTTCGAGGTTGCGTATGAAATCGGCGTCGAGCTTGATCTCGTTGAAAGGCAACTGACACAAGCGCTGCAACGATGAAAACCCGGCGCCGAAGTCATCGATCGACAACCGGCAACCCATCATGCGCAACCGCACAAGACTTTCCATGCTGGTAGCCGGGGCCTCCAGCAAGCCGCTCTCGGTCAGCTCGAAGGTCAGGCTCGAACCGCAAGTGTGATGATGCGTCAGGAGGCTTTTGAGCGTGGAGGTCAGCTGCGCACTAGCCAGTTGCACAGCTTGCAGGTTGAACGCCATATTCAAGGCAAAACCTTGGGCACGTGCGCTACGTTGCACGGTCAACGCCTGATCGAGTTGCGCGAAGAGCATCTCGTCGAGCAGCCCACAACGCTCCAGGACGGGCATGAACAGCGCAGGTGAAATCACCCCGCGCGTCGGATGCAGCCAGCGGCACAACACTTCAACGCCACAAACTTCACCAGTGTGCAGGTTGAATTTCGGCTGATACCAGGCATGCAATTGCCCCTCTGCCAACGCCCGCCGAACCGACGTTTCACTGGCCAACGGCACGGCGCTCGCTGGTTCCGGCTGGCTGACCGGCCGATCGATGAACTTGTGCAGCAACTCGGCCAGCACTTGCGAATGCAAAGGCTTGCCGACGTCACCCAGCAGCTCAAGCCCAAGCAAAGCGACCATCTGATGCACCGCCCGCCGCAGGTCCGCCGACAGCGAACTGCTGATGATCACCGACTTGACCTGCCCCGACGCGCCAACGCGCTGCAAAAACTCCAGACCGTCCATGCCCTCCATCTGCAAATCGCACAAGGCGATATCAACCGTACCAATCGTGTCCAGTAGCGCCAGTGCCTGAGCGCCGTCGCTGGCCTCGAAGACTTGATCACAGCCCAGCGTCTGCAGCATGTTGACCGCTACGGAGCGCTGGAAAGCATGGTCTTCAAGCACCAGGACACGGAGCGGCAAGCTAGGCATGGAAATTGACTCTTTGGTTGAAGGGGTGGAATGAGTGTCCGCGAATACGGCAGGCAAATCGTCAGGAAAAGTCCCAACGTTTGTGGGAAATTTCCTAAGCATCGAGTTGCTCCAATAAGGGACCCAGTGTTTGCCGGTCCGCGGTACGAATCAGGCTCAACTGGCGGCGGTGAGTGGCGAAAATGGTCTCTGCCTGTGGTTGTCCGCGTCGAGTGTCGTGAATCACGCAGTGGCGAATCTGCGGATTACTCTGGAAAAAACGCACCGGATCGATGCCCGCCGCGACCAACAGTTCTCCGTTGATGATCATCAGGTCGAACTGCTCGAACGGATCAGATGAATAGTGAGTCAACGCCAGCAGCTCACGCAGTGAGCGCGCAGTCGTGAAGGCGCGATATCCCAATTCACCGAGGGATTTTTCGATTCGCAGGCGCTGACCGTTCTGTTCTTCGGCAATGAGGATTCGCAGGCATTTGTAGGACATGGTTTTTCGCAAATGACGTCGCACGCAAGGGACGCGGATCAATAGGCGACCACGCTAATCAAAACCTCTGGCCACCTATGTAGGACAAGTCTGAAAAACGGCCACGAAGCTCGCAAAGGCTTACAACAACGCCACACCGGGATGACCCGATGTGGCGCTTTCTCTGACTTGAGTCCTACCAGAGGTAGCGATAACCCAGGCTCACACCGAACGGTTGCTCGATGTCATTGCCCTTGGCGTATTCGGCATCCAGCGAGATCTTGCTTTTCTCGGTGACTTGCAACACACCGCCGAACCCCAGTTCCATGCGGTTCCCCGGCAGTTCAGAGTCGAACTTGTTGCCGTTGACCCGAACCTTGCTGTTGCCCGCATGCTCGGTGATCCACGAAGCCTTGACGTAAGGCTGCGCCTGCATGCCGTTGCTCAGCGTCAACTGGCGCCCGAACAATGAACCGATGCGGCTTTGCACCGAGTCAAGATCATCAGCCTTGACCCGCAAGCCGTTGCTGGCGGTGTAGCTCGCACCTTGCATACGGGTTGCGGTGAGTTCCAGTTGCGGCTCGACGAACCAGCCGTCCTTGAGCTTTATGTGTTTGCCAACCTCGACGTCCGCACCAATACCGTTGGTGCTGTAGGAACCTTTTACCGCCTGCCCAAGATTGGTCGGGGTCTTGATGTCGTTGTCGAAGCGGCTGTATTTCAGAACGCTGTCGACATACACGCCGTTGTCATTCAGATAGGTGGCGTAGACACCGAACATCCGGCTGTCGATTTCGCCCGAAGCGCCCTCACCGAAGTCCAGATCGGAACGCGCCGTGCCCAACATGCCACCGACGTAGACTTTGCCGCTGTCGAGGGCGAAGGCCTTGTCGGCACCGATCTCCAGACCGGTGATGTCCTGGGTATAGGCACGGCTGGATTGTTCGCTGACATCGAAGCGCTTGCCGATGGCGCGAGTCCAGATCCCGCCGTCATCCTTGCCCATGCGCAATTCGCCGAGGCGCTTGACCAGGGCGTTCATCTGCGCGTTCCACAGACCGGCACCGGCCGTGTGTGCGGCAATGGCGGCGTTGGCGCCTTTGGACAGGTTTTCCGGACCCGGGTCCACGGGACGTGGCGGGATTACCGGATCGACCGGCTTTACTGGGTCAACCGGCGTCACTGGATCTACCGGAGTGACTGGGTCCACGGGTTTTACCGGATCAACCGGATCAACCGGAATACTGCCGGCACTGCCCAATACCCAGTCATCACCCTGCTGGCTCAAGGTATAGCGAAACGCGCCGGCATCGACATGGCCGCCGTACAGGGCGAATTTCGCGTCGCCACCGTTGGTGTCCACCAACAGCAGACGACCGTCCGACGTGGTCGGCTCGCGCCCCGAATCACCGACGACCAACGTATGGTCACCGCTGGCCAGACCCGCGCCTTGTACTACCAGCAAATCATCGTGTTCACCGGCAATGTCGGTGTTCATCAAAATGCTGCCGCTGCCGGACAGGGCGTTGACGGTGAAAGTCTTGAAGCTGCCATCGGTGCTCGGCACAAAGGCCAGGCGGCCGCCGTTGAGGGTCAGCGAATCGACGGTTTTCACGCCGTTTTCCATGACGTTGACCGTGCCGCCCGCCTCCGCCACCAGACCGTTGGCCTGTGCGCCAGTGTAGAGATTGACCTGGCCGCCATTGCTGAGCGTGCTGTTATTGGCAGTGCCGGTGTCGTAGACGCTTTGGGTGCCGCCCTGCACTTGCGTGTCATTGGCTACCGCGCCGCCCAGCGTGCCACGGCGAATCGTTTGCTCACCGCCAGTGACGATCACGCTACCGGTGGCGGTAGCCATGTTAGTGAGATTTTGTATACCGCCATTGGCTATCTGCGTGTCATTGGCTCGGCCCATGATGTCCAGAGTCTGCACACTGCCGGCATTGATCAGAGTGCGGTTGGCCGTGGAATTGGTCACCGCTTGCTGACTGGCATTGAGTACGGTGTCGTAAGTCATGCCGCTGGTACCGACTGTTTGAGTGCCTCCGCCGTTGACCACCGTACCGTAACTGACACCACTGGAAATATTCTGCGTTGCACCCTCGACCTGAGTGTCGTAACTCACGCCATCGCGAAACACGCTCTGCGTTCCACTGCCGCTGACGGTGGTGCGATGGGTGGTGCCGTTGGTACCGACCGATTGCAATCCGGTCGTGACGCTTTCGTCATACACCACCGCCCCGCTGTTCACCGAAGCGGTATAGGCATTCGCGTGCAACGGCACCAGCAAGGCAACTGCGATGGCAATGGGCGAACGGCGGAATGACGGGACAAAGCTTTTCATGGGAAGCGCCTCAAGTGTGCCGTTTCCGGCACCTGCGTTTTCGGACTGAGCCCGAACCGCAGAGATCAGGGGTTCGCACTCGAGAGGCAGGTAATTTAGGAAATTGAGGAGATTTTTTGAGTAGGACTTTTCCCTATCTTTGTAGGAAATTTCCCAAGCGAAACGGTCAGGCTTGACCGCCCGCCAAAGCTGGAAAAGCGAGCCCGTTGCAGGCTCGCCCAATGGTCATCAGTTGCGGGAACCGACCACCGATGAACCGTAGGAAATGATCACTTCCACTCGACGGTTGAGCTGACGCGAGCGCGCACTGCCGTTGTCGGCAACCGGGAACTCCTTGCCGTAACCCTTGGTGATCAAGCGCTCGGGGCCGATGCCCATCTGCTGTAACGCACGGGCTACCGAGTCGGCACGACGCTCCGACAGCGACTGATTGAATGCATCACTACCGACGTCATCGGTGAAGCCTTCAATGCGCACTTTGCGCTCGGGATTGGCGCTCAGGTATTGACCCAGCTGTTCGAAGTTGCGCTGGCTGCCGTACTTGAGGTCGGACTTGCCAGTGTCGAACAGCACGTCACCGAAGGTCACGACTTCGCCACGCTCGGTTTTCTGCGCTTTCATCGCTTGCAGCGCTTTCAACTGCTGGGTGCGCACGTCGAGTTGCACCTGAGTGCGTTCGGCGTCGATTTTCTTCAACCCGGCCTCAGCCTGACGACCGGAGATGGTCTGTTCGGCGAGGGCGATTTTCTGGCTGGCGAGGTACGCCAACTGATCGATACCCGGCGCCTTGCGATCCTTCAGCGAAGCCTGATCAGCCTTGTTCAGCGCGCTGAAAGCATCCTTGGTTTCGATGGCCGCCAACGTGCTCGACTCAGGTTTCTGTTGCAGCGTTGCAAACTGCGAGCGTGCTTGCAGCAGTTGCGGGTTTTCCGGTGGCGTGGCGCAACCCGCAAGCATCAAGGCGAACAGCGAAACGACTGGCAATAATTTGAAATTCGGCATGGACTGTCCTTATTGAGCGTTGGCTGGCGGATTGAAGCCAGTGGTCGGGTCTTGCAGCATTTCCTGCTTCAGAACCTGGATGCCACTGCGGGCGTCGGTCAGCTGTTTCTGCAATTTGACGGCTTGCGCCTTGCGTTCGGCGAGGCTGGCATCCGCCTCGATCTGTTCAGCCAGGACCCGCGCCTGAACGTAATTACGTTCCCCCATGGCGCGTTCCATCAGAAACATCTTGTCCTGAGCGGCTTTCATTTCCAGCGGCGCGTATTGCGTCGCCTCGGCAGCAACGGCGCGGTTGACGGCGTCTCGGGAAAGGCTGATCTGCTGATCGGGAGCCGGCGCACTGGCGCAGGCACTCAAGGCCCCGGCCATGACCAACAGGCAGGCCGATACGCGTACGCGCGAAGACACACGTTTTATAGTCATCTACTACTCCTAACAATGAAGTCCGGGCCCGGTCGTTATTGATCTATAGGCACGGACGGGTTGCGCTCAAACAAGTCGTTAATTCAGTAGTCATCCATGATGAAAATCCCCGTGGCGGTATTGCGCCGCGAAGTGAAAACGCTGGAAAAGTGTCTGCTACCAAAGCGCGCAATTCGTTAGGACACGTCTCAATTTTCAGAAATATTCAGTAGTAATTGATGGTGAAGGTCGCCGTGGCGTTGGCGGGACCGGCAGTGATGCTGTCCTCGGTCTGGATGTAGCGCGCCTTCAACGGAATCGTATAACTGGCACCCTCGACGGCTCGCGGAGTGATGCCACTGGCGCGCAAGGTTGCCAAGGGCAACGGCGTGCCATTGCTGTCGGCGACTTGCAGGCCGATACCGGTCGCCGCCGGGGTTTCGCCGGGGGCGCTGGGGTTCAGGCTCATGATCCCGAGGTTGGGGGTGATCGCCGTGCGGGTTGGATCGAGGCGGACTTGCAGCACGTTGTTTTTGCGCGAGTCGAGGTTATTGCTGGTGCCATCACTCAACCAGCGCGGGCCGGTGGTCTGGTAATAACCGTTGAACGCCGGGCAGTTGTTCAGGGCAATGGAGAAATCCTTCCACGCAGTGAAAGTGTTCTTGCCCGAAAACTCGTTGGTCATGTGAGTGCCCATCGGCACCGCGACGTCCGGGGTCTGGCAGGTGCGTGAAACGATGTTGATGCTGCCGGAGAAATTCACGCGAGTGACTTCGATATTGTTGCTCGACTGCCAGCGCTGATCCACGGTCGGCAACTGTGATCCCTGAATCGTGCCAGGTGAAACGTCACCGATCTTTATGAACGACATATCGAAAGCCAGAGTGTTCTGGAGTGTCCAGACGCAAACGTTGACTCCACTGCCACAGTTGGTCCCATTTCCGGTGAATGGCAATGCACTACCGGCGTACCAAATGGCAACACCAATGCCGGGAACGCCGGTCTGATAGACATTTCCTGCCCAAGGCGTTCCAGCCCAGGAGGACAGGGCCAGCGGTTTGACCGGCAGACCTCGGCGGGTTTCAATGTTGTACAAACCGGCAGAACACGACAGCCGTACAAAAGTCGCCGCCTGGAATGTCTGCCGATAAATTTCCGCACCCAACGGTACGTCGCGCCCCACCGTCAGATTGCCGCCCAGCAGGGGCTGCGTTCTGACCATGGTTGATGTCCCGTCAATGAAGTTGCAGTCAGCCAGTGCCGCGCCTGCCATCAACGTCAGTCCGGCCACAGCCAGACCCGACTTGAACAATCCGGTGGTTTTCATCACTTGTACTCCTGGGCGCTGTTCACAGAAGCAACGCGATTATCTGTTTGAGCGACCGAGCACACGGCATCCACTTGCTGCAGTTGCTTGCCTGCGCTTTTCACCGACGGCAATGGCAATGCGCATTGCTGACCGGCCTGAGTGCCCCAACTGATCAACAGTCGGCGCGCGTTGTCCTTGACCCGGGCGTAGAGCTGACCGCCCTGCCCGACCACACCGACCGACACGCCACGGTCATCGACCACACTGGCGCCGAACGGCAGGCTGCTGCCATCGGCCAAGGTGACGTTGAGCAACAGCGCCTGACCGTTTTGCGTGCCGTACTTGAGTGCTACTACTGCGCCGGCTCGCGGCGCGACTTGCTGACTGGTTTCGCTCAATTCGACGTTCATGTCGGTGCCCAGCGGATCGATCGCCACTTCGTTCAGTTCATACGGGCGCAAGTACGGCACCACTGCGTTGCCACGCTTGTCGAGGCGCAGCCCGGGGAAGCCGACCACTTTCGCGCCCTCGGCACCTTCAGCGGTGATCACCGCCATGGTTTCGCCGCGATACGGGGTCAGCGTCACGCCATTCGGGTGCGCGACCACGCTGCCGCTGGCATTCACCGACAGGCTGTCATAACCCTCGCCACGGCTGACGGTGGCGCCGACGATGGCTTTGGGGCCGATGTACTGACCGTTGACCGAGGTGCTGTTGGCGCGAGTTGCGCCGTCATGACCGGCCGTCACGCCATAGTTGTACTGACGGTCTTCACCGGCTGTGCCGCTGAGCGTCGCTTGCTCGCTGTAAGTGCCGTGGGTGTCGCGGATGACCCGCGCCGACAGTTGCGGACGATTGACCGTGGAGCCGAACTCCAGCGGCATGCTCACGGTGAACAGCAGGCTGGTGTCCATCTCGCCCATACCCATGCGCGCACGGTTGGCGCTGACGCCATAACTGACCGAGCCGTGCTGTTTGTTGTAGCTGAACTGGTACTGCACATCGCGCCCCGGCAGGTTCCAGTAGTTCTGGGTGAACCCGTTGAACGCCACCTGACCCCAGTCGCCCATGCTCTGGTTGGCGGTCAGCGACAGACGACTTCGCGGACGCCCGTAAAGGCTGGTGTCCAGACCATTGCGCTCGGCATCGAGCAACTGCACGGCGTTGCTGAAATCCAGGTAGTTTTCCGTGGAAAAACGAGTGGCCGCCACGGCAAAGTTACTGCCGGTGCTGAGGATATTTTTGCTGTAACTCAAACGCGCACTCTGGCCACTGGCGGTGCCGCTCTTGAGGTCGGTCTGCGCGTGAGTGACGTCCACCGCCATCGCCCCGACCGGGGTGCTGAACGCCAGTCCACCGAGCGCCGCACGATAGTCGTCGCTCAGTTGCGAGCCGCCGTAACCAGTGAAAATATTGCTCAGGCCACGCTGATAGGTGCCCTGAAAAAGCTTCGCCTGACTGTCGATGTAGTTGTTGCGGGTTTCACCGGCCGTCACGCTGAAACGCGAGGTGCCCGGACGCAGCAATTGTGCGGTCGAGGCAAACGGCACGATGAACGACTGTTCGCTGCCGTCAGCTTCGTAGACGGTCACGTCGAGGTCGCCGCCATAACCGGTCGAATACAGGTCATCGATCACGAAAGCACCCGGCGCCACCGTGGTTTCATACAGCAGATTGCCGGCCTGACGCACGGCCACTCGCGCACTGGTGCGGGCAATCCCGCGAATGATCGGCGCATAGCCGCGCTGGGATTCCGGCAGCATGCGATCGTCGGTGCCCAGTTGCACACCGCGATAGGCCAGGGTGTCGAAAATCTCGCCACTGGTGTTGGCTTCGCCCACGGTCAACTGGCTCTTGAGCGAGGTGACATCGCGCTGGGCGTAGGTGTTGAGTACCTGATAATCCTGACCGTTGAACTTGTCCCAACTGACCGAGCCGTTGTGGCGCAGACGCCAGTCGCCAATGTTCAAACCGGCATTCAGGCCCAGATAAGCCGAGTCGTAGTTACCGCTGTCGGTCTTGTTGTGATTGGCGTTGAAGTTGTAGCTGAGAGTCCCGGCGGTCACGCCGCGATCCCACAATTCAGGGCTGACATAACCACGCACATCGCGGCGCAGGGCAACCTGCGGAATGCTGATGTCGAGTTGCTGATTGGACGGCGAAAACGTCGCACTCGCGCCTTCGATCAACTGCGCGATATCCAGGCACGATGCTCCGCTTTCCACGCTCGCCATCGCTTCAGCGGACAGCCGTCGAAAATCCACACCGACCAATTCCAGTACGCCACGGCTGAAGCACACCGTCGGGTGGCTGCCATCGGCTTCGGCATTGATGCGGATGTCCTGGCGCGTCATCAATTTGCCGTTGACCGCGATGTCGGCGCGGTACTCGCCCGGCAACACCGGGTTGCCCTGCTGATAGGCTGCGAGGTCGAGACTGCGCGAATCCTCGGGCAGAAAGGCGTCGTTGAACTGAACGTCTTCGGCCCATGCCTGGGTGGCGAACGCACCTGAAACGCCGGCCAGCATCTGGAGAACCAGAGCGGTCAGCGGATTCAGGGCAAAGCGAGGGCGAGCCTGCGGGCGCGCCCCCAGGCGTGGAAGAGTTTTCATAGGTTACTCGGGCGCTAAAACGTTCGCGGAAAGATCAGGGCTTGAGCGGTTGCTTGACCGGCACCAGAGCGCCGTAGTCGTTGATGGCGTTGAACTCGACCTGCGCCGCTGCACCGGGCATCGACTTGAGTGCAGGCAAGGCAAAGGTCCTGGTCTCACCCGGGCCGATCATGCCGTTCTCGCTTTCGAAACGCTGCGTGCCAACGGTCAGGGCCAGTTCGACCTGGGACATGTGAAACGCGCTCGGATTGAAGGCTTGCAGAGCGAAACCCTTGTCCGCCGGCACGATTTTCCATTGCACCTGCTGCATCGCCTCATTGGGATTACCCGGCAGACCATCAGGACGGTAGAAAATCTTGATCCGCGAACGGAAAGCCATTTGCAGCACATTCAGATCCGTCGGACCTTCAGCCTTCGGCGGAATTTCCAGGACATTGAGCCAGAACACCGATTCCTTGTTGGCCGGCAACGCTGCGCCAGTGAACATCAGGCGCAGGCTCTGGCCTTTGCTCGGGTCGATACGCGACACCGGCGGCGACAGCACAAACGGCGATTTGGAGCTGGTCGGACTCGACTGCATATCACCGCTGTCGACCCACGATTGCACCAGCACAGGACGTGCGCCGTTGTTGTTCAATTTGACGGTGACTTCTTTCTGACTCGCCGGATACACCAGACGCGTCCCGGTGATCACCACACCGGCCTTGGCTTGCGAATACATCAGCATGGACAGCATCAACACTGCGCTGATTCGAAACAGACTTGCATAACGCATGACGCACCTCATTTACCGCACGCTGACGCGCCCTGCCCCCCTGGCTCGGGACGCGTCAGAGAGCTATCGGCTTACTGGTAGTCGACGTTGTAGGTCACGGAACTGACCACAGTGCCCGGCGTGGTAGCGCCAGTTGCGAAGTACTGCACGGCGTACGGCATGTTGGCCGCGCCAGTGCCGTCGATGGTGTTGCGAGTGGTCTTGGTGATCTGGTTGGTGTTACCCGCCTGAATCACTGCGCCGCCCTGCTGGTCAACCAGTTGCAGTTGCACGTTGTTCGCGGTACCGGTCATGTTGTTGAGGTTGCCGCTGACCGGGTCAACGGTTGCACCGGAGTTGAAGAACGCCGCAGCGGTGGTAGCGGTGCCTTCGCAGCTGCTCAACTGGATGTTGAAACCGGTCTGGCCTTCAACCTGGCCAGCGGTGGTCAGCAGACCAGTGGAAATGGTGGGCAGGGTCACGGTAGCGATGGCAGGCGAAACCACGCCGTCAACGGAGATGGTGCAGGTCTGGTTGACCAACTCGCCATTGAAATTGATGGTGCCGTCAGCGGCGTTGGCGAACTGGGCGCCAGAGGCGGCAACCATTACAGCGATGGCGAGAGCTTTGCGATTCATGGGACAACTCCAAAAGAAAGATACGAACCTGTCGCGAAAGTCTGGATGGTTGTCCGACGCGGAATGCGTCGTGAGTTACAAGCCATCTGCTTGGGCAACGAAGTAATCTTGATCCTTTGGAGGGGGCGTTCCCGTAGGCGCTTTCCTTGCGCCGTGTAGGACAATTCCTAGCGATTTTGCCGAGAGCTACTTAGGCAAGCAGCGGTTCCAGCTGTTCAGCCAGGCGTTCCATGGCTTGCTGCAAGGCATCGACCGACTCGATCAGACGAGTCGAGTCCAGCCCGTTGCAGGCTGTCTCGAGATTTTCGCAAGCGCTGATCAACGCGCTGGCCCTGATGATCCGCGCCCCACCCTTCACCCGGTGTGCCAGATCTGCCAGGCCGGGCAAGTCATGCTTGGTGAACAGACGCATCAGACGCGCCATATCCTCTTCATTGCTGCTGGCCAGATCACCCAGCAAACTCTTGATTGAAGCGCGGTCGCCACGGGTCAGTTGCTCAAGGCTGGTCAGGTCGATCTCGTCGGACAAGGCCATGTCCGACTGCTCATCGCCCTCTACCGGAGTTTGCGGAACCACCTGCGCCAGACGTGCATTCAAGTCTTTGAGGCTGATTGGTTTGAACAGGCAATCGTCCATCCCGGCCACGCGACAACGGGTGACCTCTTCCGGTTGGGCATTGGCGGTGAACCCGAGAATCAGCCCCGGCGTCAGCCCGCGTGCGGTTTCTTCTTCACGAATGGCGCGTGCCAGTTGGTAGCCGTTCATGATCGGCATGTTGCAGTCGGTGATGACCACATCAAACACTTCGCTGCGCCAGGCGCGCAAACCGTGGGCGCCGTCCTCCGCATCCTTGACGCGATGCCCGAGGTAGCTCAGTTGTTGCGAGAGCAACAGGCGATTGGCCGGATAGTCGTCGATCACCAGAATGTTCAGCACATGGCCGGGCATGCTCGGTTCGACGGTCTCTGCCGGTAATTCAGTCAGGGGTTGCAGGGTCGGCAAGGCCAGTTGCACTTCGATCTGCGTGCCTTGGCCGAGAGTGCTGCTCAGGCTCAGGCGCCCGCCCATCATTTCGCACAACGTGCGGCTGATCACCAGCCCCAGACCGGAACCGCTGCGGGCCGATTGCGTATTGTTGCTGGCCTGAGTGAAGGGGCTGAACAGGCGTTGTTGATCTTCTTCGCTGATACCGTTGCCAGTGTCTTCGACTCGCAGGCATACGCTCAGGCGTTCGTCGTCCTGGCCCGGCTCGACCTTGATGCTGACGCGCACCCGCCCGGCCTCGGTGAACTTGATCGCATTGCTCAACAGGTTCGACAGCACCTGTTTGAAACGCAGCGGATCAATCAGCACATCGCTGTTGGCCGCCGCGTCCAGCTCCAGCACCAGACGCAGGTGCTTCTGTCGCGCCAGCCCTTCGAAAATCCGCACTACTGATTCCACCAGCTCGCGCAGATTGGCGCGTTCCGGTGTCAGTGAAAGACGCCCGGATTCGATGCGGGCAATGTCGAGAATATCGCCGATCAAATCGAGCAGACCGCGCGCAGCGCCCGAGGCGACTTCGATGGCAAAGCGGTCCATGATGCCCTGATCGGCTTTCTTCATCGCCAGTTCAAGCATGCCGATCACCGCGTTCATTGGCGTGCGGATTTCATGGCTCATGGTCGCGAGGAACGTGGTCTTGGCGCGGTTGGCATCATCGGCGCCCTCCTTCGCTTCGCGCAATGCTTCGAGCAAGCGCTGGCGTTCGCTGACATCGATCCAGCCGCCGATCATGCCGCTGACTTCGCCGTTGCTGCCGCGATACGGCAACATCCAGTGGTAGATGGTCAAACGGTTGTCGCCCATGCTCAAGCTGCGATCCTGCACCCGTGGCAAGCCTTCGCTCATCACTTGCAGATAATCATCGTGATAGGCCTGCGCCTCTTCGCCGTTGCTCAGAACGCCTTCGAGCACGGTCTTGCCGATCACTTCATCGCGTTCGACCTTGAACACCTGCAAGTAACCTTCGTTGCACAGCAGCAAGCGCCCTTCGCGGTCGCGCACATAGATCGGATGCGGCGTGCCATCGATCAACACGCGCATGAATTCCAGTTGATCGTTGAGGGCGATTTCCGCCTGCCGGCGCTTGCGCATCAACATCCGCAGATAGGCAATCCAGCCCAGCGCCACCAGCAGCAACACCGCCGCAGCGGCGAAGCCCTGAACAATTGCGGTGCGATTGCGCAACCAGTAACTGTCATCGACCACCACTTCGCTGCGCCAGCGATTGGTCACTTCATCAAGCTCTTCGGGTGGAATGCTCAGCAGGGCTTTTTCGAGGATCGAATACAGCTCCAGTTCGCCCCGCGCCGTGGCGAACGCGACCAGCGCCGACTGCGTGCCGACGGTGCTGGTGATACGCAAACGGTCGCGGTATTGCCGGGAAATCATATAGCGCGCAGTGATCAGCGAGTTGACCGACGCGTCGGCCTGACCATTGGCGACCAGCGTCATGGCTTGCTGCGCGTTGTCGGCATCGATCAGCGTGATTCGCGGATAGTCATCGACCAGCAGTTCATGCACCGGGTTGCCACGGATCACCGCCAACCGCTTGCCGGCCATGTCATCCAGAGTGCCCGGGCTGTCGGCGCCGATCCGGCTGACCAGTACAAACGGCGTGCTCAGATACGGGCGGGTGAAACGCAACGAGCCTTCTCGTTCGGCACTCGGGGTCAGGGTGATCAGCAGATCGGCGCGGCCGCTGCGCATCTGATCGACCATATCCGGCACCGATTCGGCGCGCTGGACGTCAAACTTCAGGCCTGTGCGCAGCGCGACTTTGGCCAGCACGTCGGCACTGATCCCGCGAAACTCGCCGTCCTGGCCGAAAAACGACAGTGGCAAAAAGCTCTCATCGATGGCCACCCGCAAACGCGGATGCCGGGCCATCCAGCGCTGCTCGCTGGCGCTGAAATGCAACGCCTGCTGACCGGGCATGCTCGCACCACCGGCACTCCAGCGGCGCAGGATGGTCATGCGTTCGCCTTGCGGAATACTCGACAGCGCTGCATTGATGATATGCAGCAGTCGCTCGTTGCCACGCGGCATGGAAAACGCGAAGTTCTGCGATTCCATTTGCGAGAAATCGGCCAGTTGCACGTTGTTCAGGTAATTCTTGTTGATCAGATAATTGGCGCTGATCGAATCCCCCAGGTAGACATCGGCGTTGCCGAACGCCACAGCACCGATCGCACTCAGGGTCGACGGATAGAGCTGCACATGGGCCTTGGGGTAAAACGCCTTGACCGTCTCTGGTGGCAGGTAGTGATAGAGCATCGCCACCTGCTTGCCGGCCAGGTCCGGGGACAAGTCCTGACTGTCACCGACCCGGGTCACAAGGGTGGGAATGTCTTCGGCGTAGGCGCTGGATAGCACCAGATCATGATCGGCCGCCTCGAAACCGTTGGAAGTGCCGAGCAGGTCCACTTCACCGCTTTTCAGCGCCTCAAGCACTGCCGAGCGCGAAGCGTAACGGCGCACTTCGATGCGGATGTTCAGCAACTCGCCGAGCAGTTGCGCGTAGTCGGCGGTCAGCCCTTCGTAGTCGGTGCCGTTGCTGGTGATGGCGAACGGCGAGTAATCCGGCGCCGATGCACCGAGGCGCAGCGTGGCCTTGCCGCGCAACCAGCTCCAGTCCTGCTCGTCGAGCGAAACGCGGTAATCATCAACGTTCGAACGACCGAGCACGTGCAGGGTTTCCGCAGGCGCGGCCAGTGCAAGATTGATGGGGCCAACCAGCGTCAGCGCCAACAGCCAGGTGCGAATGGAAAGGCGCATTCAGATCAGATTGTTGCGCTTGGCGAAATCGGCGAGGTACACCACCGATTTCACGTTGAGCTTTTCAATCAGCCGGGTTTTGTAGGTGCTGATGGTCTTGTTGCTCAGCAGCATCGCTTCACCGATTTCCTTGTTGGTCAGGCCGTTGGACAGCTGTTGCAGAATGGTCAGCTCGCGGTCGGACAGGCTCTGAATCAACTCCTGCTCGGTGGCATCGACATCCGAACGACGCACCGAACTGGTCGCCAGATTGGGAAAGTAGGTGTAGCCATCCATGATCGCCTTGATCGCTTTGATCAATTCGTCGATATCGTTGGTCTTGGACAGGTATCCCGCCGCGCCGGCCTTCATGCATCGCATCGAATAAAACAGCGGCGATTGCGAGGTCAGCACGAGGATTTTGCTCTTCAGACCCAGCGCGCCGATGCGGCTGATGACTTCCAGTCCGTCGAGTTTGGGCATGGCAATGTCGAGGATAACCAGGTCCGGGGCATATTCGCGGGTCATCTGTACCGCATCGGCGCCGTTATCGGCCTCGCCAATGACCTCGAAACCTTCCTGTTTCAGGAGCATTACCACCGATGACCGAATGAACGGATGATCATCTACAACCAATGCTTTAAACATATGAACCCCTAAGAGGCACGCCGGAAACACCCCGAAATGCGAACGTCCATGACATGAAAACAACAGGAATGACTGACGGTCCGGAGCGCGGTTCAAAAATACACCAGCATGCCCACAGTGTAGGAACTTTCTCAGCCTTTTCCGCCAGGTTTGCGTGAACGATCATGATTGGCCATCGCAAGTGCTCAACCATTGCAACAAGTCGTGGCCAGACATGGGCCGTGCGAGGAAAAAACCCTGCCCCACTTCACAACCCAGCCCGACCAGAGCGTCCTGCATTGAACGGCTGTTGACGCCTTCAATCACCAATTGCATATCCAGTGAACGAGCCAGCGCCAGGGTGCTGGCGACCATGGCTTGCCAGCACGGCTGATGCTCATGCTGGACCAGTTCGCCATCGAATTTGAGTTGATTGAACGGCAACTGACAAAGCAGATTGAGCGAAGAGAAACCGCTGCCGAAATCGTCAATCGCCAGACCGCAACCGAGCAACCGCAGGCGCAACAGGCTTTCCTGAGTACCGGGCGCCATTTCCAGCAGACCATTTTCGGTCAGTTCGAACTGCAACACCGAACCGGCAAACTCGTGACGTTGCAAGGCGCGTTGAATGTGTTCGACCAGATCGTTATTGGCCAGTTGCGAGGCATGCAGGTTGAACGACAAGCTCAGGTGCAAGCCTTGGCGACGGAGGATGCCCAACAGGCAAAGGCCCTGTTCGAGCAATTGCTTGAACATCGAATCAATCAGGTCATACGCCAGCACGGCGGCGAGAAAATCCCTGGGCAGCAACACACCTTTAGCCGGATGTTCCCAGCGCACCAGCGCCTCGGCACCGGCGACAGCTCCATTGTCGAGAAAAAATTGGGGTTGGAACCATGCCCGAAATTCGCCCAGCGCCAGTCCACGCCGAACTTCATCTTCGCTGGGCAGTTCGGCTGGCGGCTCAAGCACTTCGAAGCCGGGAACCGGCATTCGATAGCGGTTCAGCGCTCGATGCAACAGACGTAACTGCACCGGCGGCTGCATGACCCCGAGCAATTGCAGACCCGACAACGAATTCATTTGAGCCAATGTGCGGTGCAAAGCCGGACGCAATTCGCTGCACAGAATCACCGCACGGACCATGCCGGTTTCCCGGGCATAACCGAGAAATTCCAGGCAATCGAGCCCCTTGTCGACCAGGTCGCACACCACGATGTCGACCCCGCCGGACAAATGCATCTGCACCAGCGCCTGCTCGCCGTCACTGGCTTGCAGCACTTCGCGAACACCCAGGCGATGCAGCATCTTGACCATTACGCTGCGCGCAAATCCATGATTTTCCAGTACCAGAACCCGTGGTGAGGTCATTTTCCATCCATCGCTGCGCAGACCCGAGGACCAGCATAGTGACGATGGGAAAGGGGCTGGTTTGACAGATTAATCCTGTCGCTTTGTAGGAAAATTCCCAAGAGCGACTTTTCCGGTGGTACTACTCGGTAGTACTCGGGCTCCAGAATGCCTGCACCACCAGCGCCGAGGTCGAGATACGAGCCACCAGTGCGTCCAGCTCATCGCCATCGACCGAAGTGGTCGCCAGCGTGGCTTCAATCTCGATTTCATCAGCGCCGAAAGCGTGAACATCGACATCGCTGGCCGGGTAGTTGCTGCGTTCCAGTTCGGCCTCGAGCAAGGCGAACACCGCTGTTTGCTGCGAGCGTCGGGCGATGACGTAGACGATATTGGTGACCTCCGCCGAAACCACGTCCAGTGGCTGACGGTTGATGTTGTTGACGATAGGCCGCAGCAAGGTGTTCGCCGCAAGAATGAACAGCGTGCCGAGCACCGCTTCGGCCAGCAGATCAGCCCCGGCGCAGGCGCCGACGGCCGCTGAAGTCCACAGGGTGGCGGCAGTGTTGAGGCCGCGTACGTTGCCCTCTTCACGCATGATCACCCCGGCACCGAGAAAGCCGATACCGGAGACCACGTAAGCGACGACTCGCACCGCGCCTTCGGCCCCGGCGAGCCGGTTGGCCATGTCGACAAAAATCGCCGCGCCGACCGCGACCAGTACGTTGGTGCGCAGACCGGCAGTGCGTTGCCGGTACTGACGTTCAAAACCGATCAGGCCACCGAGAAGGAATGCCGCGCTGAGGCTGACCAGGGTGTCGAGCAGCGAGGTCAGGTTGAGGTTGTTGATGGCTTGCATGATGAAACTCCATGAACGACACCAGAAACTCTGGTTTGAAACAAAATTGTGGCGAGGGAGCTTGCTCCCGCTGGGCTGCGAAGCGGCCCCAAATCGACATATACAGTCTCAACCATGAAACTGCGTATTCCGGTCTTGCGGCTGCTGCGCAGCCGAGCGGGAGCAAGCTCCCTCGCCACAAAGTTCGGTGTTGCGGTTATTGCCAGCCGAAGCGGCGGATGTAGAAGCCTTTCACTGCCTGGGTCAGCCCCATGTACGCCAGCAGGATCATTGGCAGGAACACGAAGTACATCGAAGGCAGCGCTTGCAGTTTGAAGTAATTCGCCAGCGGGCCCATCGGCAGGAAGATCCCCACGGCCATGATGATTCCGGTCATCACCAGCAACGGTGTCGCCGCGCGGCTTTGCAGGAACGGCACCTTCGGCGTGCGGATCATGTGCACGATCAGCGTCTGGGTCAGCAACCCCACCACGAACCAGCCGGACTGGAACAGCGTCTGGTGATCCGGAGTGTTGGCATCAAACACGTACCACATCAGGGCGAACGTTGTGATGTCAAAGATCGAACTGATCGGCCCGAAAAACAGCATGAAACGTCCGACGTCAGCCGGCTGCCAGCGCTGCGGTTGTTTGAGCATCTCTTCATCGACGTTATCGAACGGAATGGCGATCTGCGAAATATCGTAGAGCAGGTTCTGCACCAGCAGATGCATCGGCAGCATTGGCAGGAACGGAATGAACGCACTGGCGACCAGCACCGAGAACACGTTGCCGAAGTTCGAACTGGCGGTCATCTTGATGTACTTGAGCATGTTGGCGAAGGTCCGGCGCCCTTCGAGCACGCCCTCCTCCAGCACCATCAGGCTCTTTTCCAGCAGGATGATGTCGGCCGCTTCCTTGGCGATGTCCACCGCGCTGTCCACCGAAATTCCGATGTCAGCCGTGCGCAGCGCCGGTGCATCGTTGATGCCGTCACCCATGAAACCGACCACATGGCCATTGCCTTTGAGGATGCGCACAATGCGTTCTTTATGCGTTGGCGTCAGCTTGGCGAAGACGTTGGTGTTCTCCACAGCGACCGCCAGTTCGGCATCGCTCATGCGTTCGACATCGTTGCCCAGCAGCAGGCCTTGTTGTGCGAGGCCGACTTCGCGGCAGATTTTCGCGGTGACCAGTTCGTTGTCGCCGGTCAGCACTTTTACTGCCACGCCATGCGCGGCCAGAGCCTTGAGCGCCGGTGCAGTGCTTTCCTTCGGTGGATCGAGAAACGCCACGTAACCGATCAGCGTCAATTCCTGCTCATCCGCCAGGCTGTAGGTATCGCGACCTTCAGGCATCGAGCGTGCAGCAACCGCCACAACTCGTAAGCCTTCAGCGTTGAATGCTGCGGTGACCTGCCGAATACGGGTCAGCAATTCATCGCTCAAGGCTTCATCGAGTTCGCCGTGACGTACGCGGCTGCACACCGCCAACACTTCTTCCACGGCGCCTTTGCAGATCAACTGATGTGGCTGGCCGCTGCCTTCGACCACCACCGACATGCGCCGACGATTAAAGTCGAACGGGATCTCATCGACCTTGCGAAACGCGGTGCCGACTTTCAGTTCACGGTGGACTTCCACGTGTTCCAGCACCGCCACGTCCAGCAGGTTTTTCAGGCCGGTCTGGTAGTAGCTGTTGAGGTAGGCCATTTCCAGTACGTCGTCGGAGTCTTGACCCCAGACGTCGACATTGCGCGCCAGGAAGATCTTGTCCTGCGTCAGGGTGCCGGTCTTGTCGGTGCACAGCACATCCATCGCGCCGAAGTTCTGGATTGCATCGAGGCGTTTGACGATGACTTTTTTGCGCGACAGGAACACCGCACCTTTGGCCAATGTCGAGGTGACGATCATCGGCAGCATTTCCGGGGTCAGGCCGACCGCAATCGACAGTGCGAACAGCAGTGCTTCGGTCCAGTCACCTTTGGTGAAGCCGTTGATGAACAGCACCAGCGGTGCCATGACGAACATGAAACGGATCAACAACCAGCTGACTTTGTTGACGCCCATCTGGAACGAAGTCACCTCGCGGTCGGTAGCCCCGACTCGTTGTGCCAACGCACCGAAATAAGTGCTGTTGCCAGTGGTGAGAATCACCGCCACCGCCGTGCCCGACACCACGTTGGTGCCCATGAACAGGATGTTGTCCAATTCCAGCGGATTGCGGGTGTCGCGATCCGCCTGACGCGGAAACTTCTCTACCGGCATCGATTCACCGGTCATCGCGGCCTGGCTGACGAACAGGTCTTTGGCGCTCAGCACCCGGCAATCGGCAGGAATCATGTCACCGGCCGACAGCACGATCAGGTCCCCCGGCACCAGCAGTTTGATCGCCAACTCGGCACGCGGCGCATCCCGGCGCATGACGGTGGCGGTGTTGCTGACCATGGCTTTCAGCGCGTCGGCAGCCTTGTTCGATTTGCTTTCCTGCCAGAAGCGCAACAGCGTCGAGAGCACCACCATCGAGAAAATCACGGTGGCGGCTTTCAGGTCTTCAGTCAGCCACGAGATCACCGCTAACAGGGTCAGCAGCAGGTTGAACGGGTTTTTGTAGCAGTGCCACAGGTGAGTCCACCATGGCAGCGGTTGTTCATGCTCGACTTCGTTGAGACCGTATTGCGCACGCAGCGCATCGACTTCGAAATCGGTCAGGCCATCGGTGTGGGTCCCCAGATTGGTCAACAGCAAACCGCTGTCGCAATGGGCGGCATCGACCAAAGTGTTGGCCAGGGTGGGCGGCACTTCACGGCTGACCGTGGTGTCGGTGATGGATTCCAGCAGCGCCAGGCGACGGAAGTGTCGGGCGATGTGGCGGGTCCGCAGAAAACCTGCGAAGAATTCCTTTAGCGTAAGTTTCATGGCTGTTGCCCCTATGGTCAGCCGGGAAACCGTCAAGCAGGTACGACCGCGCCTCGTGCACCGAAAAAAACGGCACGGCAAGGCTTGGCGCGCCGGTCAGAAAAGACAGGCGTGTCGATAGGGCTGCGATCACGACGAAAAGTCGAAACCACGCTCTTTCAGTGTCGAAGAGAAGGACATCGCGACATGACCTGACTGGCCATGCACGGGATGCCGCTGCTCGCTTTTACGGCGAGACAACGGCAGAGAAAGGCTGCGCGTTATCTTGCCGAGAATCCGCCGGTTATCGAGACCGGCCGACAACTGTCACTCGAACAAGTACCCACTGTGGGTCTCCGCTATTGATGAAAACGCGCGAAGCTTACGCCCCGATGTATTGAGAGTAAACCCGTAACTATATGTGTGCCGGGCAAATGCCGGGTTCTTCAGGAAGGGTTCAGGAATCAGAATTTGTGGCGGTCTCAGGGGCCCCATCGCTAGCAGGCTAGCTCCCACAGAGCATCTTCAGTGAACACAGCTTTTGTGTCAGATGAGAATCCAGTGTGGGAGCTAGCTGCTCCCACAAAGCATCTTCGGTGAACACAGCTTTTGTGTCAGATGAGAATCCAGTGTGGGAGCTAGCTGCTCCCACAAAGCATCTTCAGTGAACACAGCTTTTGTGTCAGATGAGAATCCAGTGTGGGAGCTAGCTGCTCCCACAAAGCATCTTCGGTGAACACAGCTTTTGTGTCAGATGAGAATCCAGTGTGGGAGCTAGCTGCTCCCACAAAGCATCTTCGGTGAACACAGCTTTTGTGTCAGATCAGGATCCAGTGTGGGAGCTAGCTGCTCCCACAAAGCATCTTCGGTGAACACAGCTTTTGTGTCAGATGAGAATCCAGTGTGGGAGCTAGCTGCTCCCACAAAGCATCTTCGGTGAACACAGCTTTTGTGTCAGATGAGAATCCAGTGTGGGAGCTAGCTGCTCCCACAAAGCATCTTCGGTGAACACAGCTTTTGTGTCAGATGAGAATCCAGTGTGGGAGCTAGCTGCTCCCACAAAGCATCTTCGGTGAACACAGCTTTTGTGTCAGATGAGAATCCAGTGTGGGAGCTAGCTGCTCCCACAAAGCATCTTCGGTGAACACAGCTTTTGTGTCAGATGAGAATCCAGTGTGGGAGCTAGCTGCTCCCACAAAGCATCTTCGGTGAACACAGCTTTTGTGTCAGATGAGAATCCAGTGTGGGAGCTAGCTGCTCCCACAAAGCATCTTCGGTGAACTCAGCTTTTGTGTCAGATGAGAATCCAGTGTGGGAGCTAGCTGCTCCCACAGAGCATCTTCAGTGAACACAGTTTTTGTGTCAGATGAGAATCCAGTGTGGGAGCTAGCCTGCTAGCGATTGCGGTGTATCAGGCAATACAGAATCAGCTGGCAGTCGCCAACAACAGATCGGCCATCGAACGGCTGTGCCCACGGTTTTTGCCATGCTCATACAGCGAGCCGGCAATTTCATCGGCGCGGATCGGCAGGACCGACAGCAGCGTGTCGCTCAAACCGTGGCTGGCCTGGCAGAAGCCCTGCATGTAGATGCCGGCCTTGCAGCGCTCGTCGGTGATCAGCTTGTAGTTGCGATCCACTTCGAACTCACCCAGATACTCTTCCAGCGGCGCCAGCAGTTTGCGGTGCATCTGACGCTCGTAACCGGTGGCCAGTACCACAGCGTCGTATACGCGCACGGTAACTTCGCCAGTGGCATTATTGCGCACCGCGAGTTCGATGCCGCGCTCGGTGGCGGTGGCTTTCTCGACGGTGGTCAGGGTACGGAACGCATGACGGGTCACACCGGAAACCTTCTGGCGATAGAAGATCCCGTAGATGCGTTCGATCAGGTCGATGTCCACTACCGAATAGTTGGTGTTGTGGTACTCGTTGACCAGACGCTCACGCTCGGCGCTGTTCTGCTGGAACACCAGATCGGTGAACTCCGGCGAGAACACTTCGTTGACGAACGGGCTGTCGTCCGCAGGCTTGAGCGCCGAACCGCGCAGAATCATGTCGACTTTTACCGATGGGAACGAATCGTTCAGATCGATAAAGGCTTCCGCCGCGCTCTGCCCGCCGCCGATGATCGCAATGTTCATTGGCTGATTGTTGACGCACGGCTGCTTGGCCATTTGCGCCAGATACTGCGAGTGATGGAACACTCGGCCATCGCCCTTCAGCGCTTTGAACGCTTCCGGAATACGCGGTGTGCCACCGGCGCTGACCACCACCGAACGGGTGGTGCGTACATGTTGATGACCCAACGAATCGCGAGAAATCACCCGCAGCGCTTCAACCTGATGGTTGTGCAGCACCGGCTCGATGGTCAGCACTTCTTCGCCGTAACGGCTCTGCTCGGTGAATTGCCCGGCGACCCAGCGCAGGTAGTCGTTGTACTCCATGCGGCACGGATAGAAGGTGCCGAGGTTGATGAAGTCCACCAGACGACCGTGATATTTGAGGTAATTGACGAACGAGTACGGGCTGGTCGGATTGCGCAGGGTCACCAGATCCTTGAGGAAGGAAATCTGCAACTCGCTCTGCGTCGACAGCGTGTTGCCGTGCCAGCTGTAGTTGGCCTGCTTGTCGAGAAACAATACATCCAGTTCGCCGTGGGTCGGGCCACGCTCTTGCAGTGCGATGGCCAGTGCCAGGTTCGAAGGGCCGAAACCGACGCCGATCAGGTCGTGAACGATGGGCGATGCAATTGCCTGTGTCATTTCCAGTGTCCTCTGGATGTACCCCCCAACAGCGGGGAAAGGAGAGCCTAAGTGACCTGACCGGCCTTGAGCAGGACAGCAGGTCGTCTGTTGAGTAGGAACGAGGACAATGAAATAAAATTTAACGGCGTCAGCTCAATGGGCATCCCATTGCTTGATTCGCAGGCGGCAATGTTTCATCGCATTGACGATGTGTTTTTCCACCAGAGCCTTGGAAATACCGAGGTGTTCGGCGATCTCCGGGTGTGACAGACCTTCGATCTTGCGCAGCAGAAAACTTTCGCGGCACGCCGATGACAGTTCGGCCAGTGCGCGCTGGAGCATCTCCAGTCGCTGACCATGATCGAAAGTGCTGTGGGGGGATGGCGTGAAGTAGCGCTCTTCGTTATCGAGCACGTCCAGCGATTCAACCTGACGCAAGGCGTTGCGACGGTGATCGTCGATCACCAGATTCAACGCGGTGCGGTAGAGAAAGGCCCGGGGCTGCTCGATCGGCGTTTCGCTGGAACGTTCCAGCACCCGCAAATAGGCGTCATGCACCACATCTTCGGCAACCTGACGGTTGCCGAGCTTGGCGTTCAGGAAACACACCAGCTCGCGATAGTAGTTTTCCAACATGACTCCCGGCCGCAAAAGAGGTGCGGTTTCTGTCCTTGAGCACACTGATTTGCCAGCGCGAAGCGCGGTAGCAAGATAGTGGCAACTTGAGGCGCGTAATTTATAGTAATTCTCATATAGATTTAAAGTAGTGTTTGCCCTTGCCCGATAAATAGTCCTGCCCTATAGCTGTTACTTCGTATTTCCGCGCTTAAATTCCCCCTCGCCTGCATCGTTTACAGGACAGCCCCCCGTGTCTGTCGCGTCCTGCGATAGCGTTCAGCGACCGCACGATTCTGTGTACCGGTTGAATGACGGGCCGAATTTCATTGGCCGGAACCCTGCATGAAACGTCCCCGCCCCGCCCGACGCGCGCTGCTCGTAGTCCTTTGTCTGATTCCTGTTGTCGCTTACGCCGCCTGGCAAATCATGCCGCCCGGCCGGGATAAATTCGCCACCGTGCAAGTCAGCCGTGGCGACATCGAAAGCAGCGTCACCGCGCTGGGCACCCTGCAACCACGGCGTTATGTCGACGTCGGCGCGCAGGCCTCGGGGCAGATCCAGAAAATCCATGTGGAAGTCGGCGACGTGGTCAAGGAAGGCCAGTTGCTGGTCGAGATCGACCCGTCCACGCAGAAAGCCAAACTCGATGCAGGACGCTTTTCCATCGAAAACCTCAAGGCGCAGCTTCAAGAGCAACGGGCCCAGCACGAGCTGGCGCAACAGAAATACCAGCGTCAGCAGAATCTCGCCGCCGGCGGTGCCACCCGTGAAGAGGATGTGCAGACCGCTCGCGCAGAACTGAAGGCCACTCAGGCACGCATCGATATGTTCCAGGCGCAGATTCGCCAGGCTGAAGCCAGCCTGCGCAGCGATCAGGCCGAACTTGGCTATACCCGAATCTACGCGCCAATGGCCGGCACCGTGGTCGCGCTCGATGCCCGCGAAGGCCAGACCCTCAATGCCCAGCAGCAGACGCCACTGATCCTGCGAATTGCCAAGTTGTCGCCGATGACTGTCTGGGCCGAAGTGTCCGAGGCTGATATCGGTCACGTCAAACCGGGCATGACGGCCTATTTCACTACACTCAGCGGCGGCAGCCGCCGTTGGAGCAGCACCGTGCGGCAGATTCTGCCAGTGCCGCCAAAGCCACTGGATCAAACCAGCCAGGGCGGCGGCAGTCCGGCCAGCAGCAGCAAAAGCGGCAGTGCCCGGGTCGTGCTCTACACCGTGTTGCTCGACGTCGACAACGCCGACAACGCCTTGATGGCCGAGATGACCACCCAGGTGTTCTTCGTCTCCAATCAGGCGAAAGATGTGCTCACTGCCCCGGTCGCCGCGTTGCAGGGCAGCGCCACGGCGAACCTGCAGACCGCCCAAGTGGTGGCGGCCGATGGCAGCATTCAGTCCCGCGAAGTCCGCACCGGTATCAGTGATCGGTTGAAGGTGCAGATACTCGAAGGCCTGAACGAAGGCGATCACCTGCTGATCGGCCCCGCCGACGGTAGCGGAGGCTGAATGCAAACGCCTCTGATCGACCTGCAGGACATCCGCAAATCCTACGGCGGCGGCGACGCGCCGCAAGTTCACGTGTTGCGTGGCATCGACCTGTCGATTCACGCCGGGGAGTTCGTGGCGATTGTCGGTGCTTCCGGTTCCGGCAAATCGACGCTGATGAACATCCTCGGTTGCCTCGACCGACCGACGTCGGGCGAGTACCGTTTTGCCGGGGAAAACGTCGCCGCCCTCGACAGCGATGAACTGGCGTGGCTGCGCCGCGAGGCCTTTGGTTTTGTATTCCAGGGCTATCACCTGATTCCATCCGGCTCAGCCCAGGAGAACGTCGAAATGCCGGCGATCTATGCCGGCATGCCTGCCGCCGAGCGTCACGCCCGCGCCGCCGCCCTGCTCGACCGACTCGGGCTGGCATCACGCACCGGCAACCGGCCGCATCAGCTTTCCGGAGGCCAGCAACAACGGGTGTCGATTGCCCGGGCATTGATGAACGGCGGCCATATCATTCTCGCCGACGAACCCACTGGCGCCCTCGATAGTCACAGCGGCAAAGAAGTGATGGCGTTGCTCGATGAACTGGCGAACCAAGGTCATGTGGTGATCCTCATCACCCACGACCGCGAAGTGGCGGCCCGGGCCAAGCGCATCATCGAGATCAGCGACGGCCTGATCATCAGCGACAGTGCCCACGACAATCCGCAAGCCCAGACCAGCGCCAGACCCGGAGCCTTGCAGGCAGTCGACCTGCGCAAACGTCTGGCCGAGGGCGCCGAAGCGAAGGGCGCGTGGAAAGGTGAGTTGATCGACGCATTGCAAGCCGCGTGGCGGGTCATGTGGATCAACCGTTTCCGCACTGCCCTGACCCTGCTGGGGATCATCATCGGTGTGGCATCGGTGGTGGTCATGCTCGCCGTCGGTGAAGGCAGCAAACGTCAGGTCATGGCGCAAATGGGCGCTTTCGGCTCCAACATCATTTATCTGGGTGGCGTGCCGCCGCATCCACGGGCGCCCCAGGGCATCGTTACCCTCGACGATCTCGCCGTCCTTGCCACCCTGCCGCTGATCAAGCAGATCATGCCAGTCAACGGTGCCGAAGCCGTGGTGCGTTTCGGCAATGTCGATCACCACAGTTACGTCGGTGGCAACGACACCAGTTTCCCGAAGATTTTCAACTGGCCGGTGGTCGAAGGTAGCTACTTTACTGCTGCCGACGAAGCCGCAGGCGCTGCCGTGGCGGTGATCGGGCACAAGGTGCGGACCAAGTTGCTCAAGGACGTGCCCAGCCCTGTCGGTCAATACATTCTGATTGAAAACGTCCCCTTCCAAGTGGTCGGCGTCCTCGCGGAAAAAGGCTCCAGCTCCGGCGACTCCGACAGCGACGACCGCATCGCTATCCCCTACTCCGCCGCCAGTACGCGACTGTTCGGCACCTACAACCCGGAGTACGTGGCCATCGCTGCCGCCGATGCGCGCAAGGTCAAAGAAACCGAGCAGGAAATCGAACGCATGATGCTGCGCCTGCACAACGGCACCAAGGACTTCGAACTGACCAACAACGCGGCGATGATCCAGGCCGAAGCCCGCACACAAAATACCCTGTCGCTGATGCTCGGCTCGATTGCCGCAATCTCGCTGCTGGTGGGCGGCATCGGCGTGATGAACATCATGCTCATGACCGTGCGCGAACGTACCCGCGAAATCGGTATTCGCATGGCGACCGGCGCCCGGCAACGAGACATCCTGCGGCAGTTTCTGACCGAAGCGGTGATGCTCTCGGTGGTCGGCGGCATCGCCGGGATCGCTCTGGCGCTGATCGTCGGTGGAGTGCTGGTGCTCAGCGAAGTGGCTGTGGCGTTTTCCTTGATGGCGGTACTCGGTGCCTTTGGCTGCGCCCTTGTGACCGGTGTTGTCTTCGGCTTCATGCCGGCCCGCAAAGCCGCCCGGCTCGACCCGGTCACGGCCCTTACCAGTGAATGATCGTTCTATGAAACCGCGCCTCAGTCTGTTGACCCTCTGCCTGATGCTCGGCGCCTGCGGTACTCCCGCCCAGCGCCCGGACAGCGACTTGCCGCCTCCCGCCAACTGGCAAGCGCCACACGCTGACAGCCTCGCCCGGAGTAACGTGCAATGGTGGACCCACTTCGCCAGCCCTGAACTGGATCGTTTGATCGAACAGGCGCGTACCGGCAGCTTCGACCTTGCAGCCGCCGTCGCCCGCGTGCAGCAGGCGCAGGCCGGAACCGTGATCGCCGGCGGCTCGCAATTACCGGAGCTCAAGGCCGCACTCAATGCCAATCGGCAAAAATTGCTGCGCGGCAACGGTTATAGCCAACTGGATGCCGACAGCAGCAACAAGGCTGTCGATTACTTCGACGCCAATCTGAATGCCAGTTACGAAATTGACTTCTGGGGCGGCAAACAAGCATCCCGCGACAGCGCGCAATTTGCCTTGCAGGCCAGCGAATTCGACCGTGCAACCGTGGAACTGACATTGCTCGGCAGCGTCGCAGACACCTACGCACAAACCCTTTCGCTGCGCGAACAAAGTCGTATCGCCGCACTGAATCTGACCAATGCCCGGGATGTCTTGAGACTGGTACAGACCCGCTTTGACTCAGGCTCGGCCACTGCGCTGGAACTGGCACAGCAGAAAAGCCTGGTGGCCGCGCAACAACGCCAGTTGCCATTGGTGCAGCAACAGGCACGTGATGCGGCTGTCAGCCTCGCGGCGCTGCTTGGTCGTCCGGTGCAGGAGTTGGCGGCAAGCCGTGAATCCTTCGCGCAGTTGCAGTGGCCGGTCATCGATGCAGGTTTACCCAGTGATCTGCTCAATCGACGCCCCGACATCGCCCGCGCCGAAGTACAACTCGCCGCCGCCCGGGCCGACGTCAAAGTCGCCCGCGCGGCAATGCTGCCAACCCTGACCCTTAGTGCCGACCTCGGTTCGGGATCCGATCGCTTCAGTGATGTGTTGCGCAGCCCTTTCTACAACCTCACGGCCGGGCTGGTGGCCCCCATCTTCAACAACGGCCGCCTGAGCGCCGAGCACGACAAAGCCACCGCGCGCCAGCAAGAGCTGCTGGAAAACTACCGTGGGGCGATCATCAATGGTTTCGCCGATGTCGAGAAAGCCCTGAACAGTATTCGCGGACTGGATGAACAGCGGCAGTGGCAGACCGAAGAACTCGGCCAGGCACAAACCGCCTTCAACATCGCCCAGAGCCGCTACCAGGCGGGTGCCGAAGATCTGCTGACCGTACTGGAAACCCAGCGCACCCTGTACGCAGCGCAAGATCTGAATGTGCAACTGCGACTGTCCCGATTGCAAGCGAGCATTGCCCTGTATAAGGCACTGGGCGGCGGCTGGCAGATCGCAAGCCGATAAACCAGCGGCAGCGGCGGTGGGTCAGCCAGTGACATGCTGGATGTACTGACCCCATCGCCAGCAGGCTGGCTCCCACAAGGTTTGGGGGATGAGCACTACTTGCCGCCACACCACGGACATTGTAGGAGCCAGCCTGCTGGCGATAGCTGTGGGTCTGGCGGAACAGCGCCTGGATGTGACGCCCCCATCGCCAGCAGGCTGGCTCCCACAAGGTTTGGGGGATGAGCACTACTTGCCGCCGCACCACGGACATTGTAGGAGCCAGCCTGCTGGCGATAGCTGTGGGTCTGCCAGAAAAAGGCTGGATGTGACAACCCAATCACCAGGAGGCTGGCTCCCACAAGGTTTGGGGGGATGGGCACTACTTTGCGCCACACCACGGACATTGTAGGAGCCAGCCTGCTGGCGATAGCTGTGGGTCTGGCAGAACAGCGCCTGGATGTGACGGCCCCATCGCCAGCAGGCTGGCTCCCACAAGGTTTGGGGGATGGGCACTACTTTGCGCCACGCCACGGACATTGTAGGAGCCAGCCTGCTGGCGATAGCTGTGGGTCTGGCGGAACAGCGCCTGGATGTGACGCCCCCATCGCCAGCAGGCTGGCTCCCGCAAGGTTTGGGGAATGGGCACAACTTTGCGCCACACCAGGGACATTGTAGGAGCCAGCCTGCTGGCGATAGCTGTGGGTCTGGCAGAACAGCGCCTGGATGTGACGGCCCCATCGCCAGCAGGCTGGCTCCCACAAGGTTTGGGGGATGAGCACTACTTGCCGCCACACCACGGACATTGTAGGAGCCAGCCTGCTGGCGATAGCTGTGAGTCTGGCAGAACAGCGCCTGGATGTGACGGCCCCATCGCCAGCAGGCTGGCTCCCACAAGGTTTGGGGGATGAGCACTACTTGCCGCCACACCACGGACATTGTAGGAGCCAGCCTGCTGGCGATAGCTGTGGGTCTGCCAGAAAAAGGCTGGATGTGACAACCCAATCACCAGCAGGCTGGCTCCCACAAGGTTGGGGGGATGGGCACAACTTTGCGCCACACCACGGACATTGTAGGAGCCAGCCTGCTGGCGATAGCTGTGGGTCTGGCAGAACAGCGCCTGGATGTGACAACCCAATCACCAGCAGGCTGGCTCCCACAGGGTTTGGGGGATGGGCACTACTTTGCGCCACACCCTGGGACATTGTAGGAGCCAGCCTGCTGGCGATAGCTGTGGGTCTGGCAGAACAGCGCCTGGATGTGACAACCCAATCACCAGCAGGCTGGCTCCCACAAGGTTTGGGGGATGAGCACTACTTGCCGCCACACCACGGACATTGTAGGAGCCAGCCTGCTGGCGATAGCTGTGGGTCTGGCAGAACAGCGCCTGGATGTGACGGCCCCATCGCCAGCAGGCTGGCTCCCACAGGGTTTGGGGGATGGGCACTACTTTGCGCCACACCCTGGGACATTGTAGGAGCCGGCCTGCTGGCGATAGCTGTGGGTGTGGCAGAACAGCGCCTGGATGTGACGGCCCCATCGCCAGCAGGCTGGCTCCCACAGGGTTTGGGGGATGGGAACAACTTGCCGCCGCACCCTGGGACATTGTAGGAGCCAGCCTGCTGGCGATTGAACGATGATGCGGTCTCAAGCCGTCGTCTGTTTGGCCTTCAGATGCCGGGCATACCAAGGTCGTTTCGGCACTTTGCGGAACAGTTCGGTGAGTTTCTTCTCGTCATCGCTGAAGGTGATCCGCAGCGCCAGTTTCATGGTCTCCGGATCCATCTCAACCGACTTGCCCGACTGCAGACCCGGCACGGTACTGCAACCGTGAGTGACCGGCCCCAACCACGGATCATCCACTTCGACCCAACGTCCTGGCGCAAACCACGGCACACCATTCACCTGCAAACGAGTCACCTCTCCCGGATGGAAGCGCTCGTGAGCGCGGAACCAATCTTCCAGACGGTCATCGATCCAGGCATGAAACGCCCAGAATACGGGACTCACATGAGAGGAAAAAGGATCGCCAAGGAAGTCATTTTCAGCGGCGTACCAGCGTGCCGAAAAATCCGCCGGGTCGCGGGCAAACGGCACCGGGTGACCGTTGGATGGATCACGCGGTACTGATGCCCAGCGCATGTGCAGCCAATCGTGCAGCCCCAGTTCGACCTCCGAGCCGAACTGCCCCAGAGTCAGTTTCGACAGATAGCGCGGGTCACGGTAACGCGACTCCCAGACCAGGAAGTTACTGTGATAAGTCTCGGCGGTCTTGATGTCGCTGACCCACTGCGAATACTCGTCATCGTCCTCGGCCACCCAGGTCGGTGGCAGCGAAGTACCGTCATGATTGTCGAAGTAACGGGCGAAACCCTGCCGATCGCGGATCAGTTCCGGCTGCGGCAACGGGAAATGCTGCCACGCTGGCAGATCCTGCATCGTGCGCGCAGTGCCCAGCATGTGCCGGTGCATGAAAAAAAAATCGATCCCCGAGCCATTGCGATCCTTGCGCGGGCCACGGGCATCGCGCTCCTTGTCTCTCGGACCGGGTTGCCAGCCAATACCGCGCAGGGCTCCGCGCTTTTCCTCGGACAAGGTGTGCCACTTGTCCCGTGAGGCGTGCCAGAGCTGATGGAACAATCGATGTTCGGGAGAGATCAGCCAGGCCAGCAGCGTCGGATTGAGGCCGGCACTTTCACGCGCTTCAGGGAAGACACGCTTGACCGCGATAAAGCGGTTGTCCTGGGCCGGCAACATCAAGGGACGATCCAGATTCAACACGCGACCACTGAGGCTGCCGCTGCCAGCGTTGCCGAAACCGCCCCAGACCTCATCCAGCGCCATGCTGAATTCATAGTCAGGCGCACCATCAGCCGCCGTGGTACTGACCAACCGCCAACTAAGTTCGGATGCCTTGACGTCGGCCAGATCGGCGAGCACTCGATAACGCGGCTCAAGTGGTGAGCGCAGACGCTCGCCAGTATCAACAAAGCCGATGACACCACGGCCCTTATGGGCGATGTCGAGGAAAACTTCCAGGCCCTCTTTCGGCAACCCGGCGATGCCTGCATCACGGCCTTCGAAACGAATTTGCCAGACGCCACGCAAGGTGTCGGCCAGCCGTTGGCCGGCGGCATCCGCGACATCGAACGACGCCTCACCGGGCGTAATCGTCGGGTCCGGCTTCGTCCATTCACGATGCCCAAAATAAGCTGCAGGCACGGCAGCGCCGGTCAGTGCCAGACCCGCCATGAACCATCGTCGAGAAATCGTCATTGCCTTACCTGTGTCAGCCATGAAGCAGGCTTTATCCAAGCTAGAACGATTGCCGGGGCAGCAAATTTATCGGTTTGGCAAAAGATCGCAGCCTGTATCAGCGTCTACCGGTACCGATCTTTTGCCGGCACGCTAAATTACTGCCCTGCCCAGTCGTTCTTCCCAGATAGCAAAGGCCCTTGTGCCTGCACCTCGACGGCGAACCTGACTGAGATGGCAATGACAAAACCACGTTCGAAAAAGGCTCTTTACATCGGCCTGCCGCTGGCCTTGGCGATCAGCGCCGGCGCAGGCTTTGCGATCTGGGACCACTGGTTCAGAGACAATCCCGGCTATCCGCCCAAAGTCATGAAACAGGCTGACGAGTTGCAGGACCGCATTCTTTCATTCGACAGCCACGTCACCGTTCCGCTTGATTTCGGCACCGCCGGTAACGAAGCCGACAAGGACGGCAGCGGCCAGTTCGATCTGGTCAAGACTGCCCGAGGACGCCTCTCCGGCGCCGCCCTGACGATTTTCGGCTGGCCGGAAATCTGGAACGGCGCCAACGCTCCGCATCGGCCGACCGCAGGCTTCGTCGAAGAAGCCCGGTTCGAACAGGAAGCACGCTACAAGATCATCAGCACGCTGGTGCGCGACTTCCCCAATCAGGTGGCCATTGCCTATACCCCCGCCGACTTCCGCCGCCTCCATGGCGAAGGCAAGTTCGCGATTTTCATGAGCATGCTCAACGCCTATCCGCTGGGCAACGACCTCAACGCTCTCGATAAATGGGCCGCACGCGGCATGCGCATGTTCGGCTTCAGTTACGTCGGCAACAATGACTGGTCCGATTCGTCTCGCCCGCTGCCGTTTTTCAATGACACCCGTGATGCGCTCGGCGGCCTGTCTGACATCGGCAAACAGGCGGTGCACCGTCTCAACGACCTTGGTGTGATCATCGATGTATCGCAGATGTCGACCAAGGCCCTGGAGCAAGTGGCGCAATTGAGCCGCGCGCCGATTGTGGCTTCGCACTCCGCACCCCGCGCGCTGGTGGATATCCCGCGCAACATCAGCGATCAGGAAATGCAACTGATCAAGAACAGTGGCGGCGTGGTGCAAATTGTCGGTTTCCCGACTTACCTGCGCCCGCTGAGCCAGACCACGCAAGACAAACTCAATGCCCTGCGTGCCAAGTTTGACCTGCAACCGCTGCAAGGTCTGGAAATGGCGCTGATGCCCGGCGATCCGATCATCACCGTCTGGCCGGAGCAGCGCTTCGGCGAATACGCCAGCCAGCTCTATGGGATCGTCGATCAAGAGCCGAAAGCGAACCTCAAGGACCTGGGCGACGCCATCGACTACGCCGTGAAAAAAATCGGCATCGACCACGTCGGCATCAGCTCCGACTTCAACGATGGCGGCGGCCTGGATGGCTGGAAGGATGTCAGCGAGGCGCGCAACGTCACAGCCGAGCTGATCTCGCGCGGCTACAGCGAGGCCGACATCGCCAAGCTGTGGGGCGGCAACTTTCTCAGAGTCTGGGAGCAAGTGCAGCAATCCTCGAAACCTGTGGCCAGCCACTGATGCCCTTTGCCAGAAGCGAACCGAAGTCATGACCAACCGTCGTTCTTTCCTCAAGCAGGCCGGCATTCTTGCTGCAGGCCTGCCGCTGGGGGCTGCTGTCAACCTGCCCGTGCGCGCCGCCAATTCGCAATCGTCGTACGGGGACAAATGGGCGCAACTGCGCCAGATGTTCGATCAGGACCCGGACTACCTGCACTTCGCCAACTTCCTCGTGACCTCCCATCCGCGTCCGGTGCGCGAAGCCATCGAACGTCATCGCGCCACACTGGATCGCAACCCCGGACGTGCGATGGACTGGGATCTGGGCGAAAGTGAAAAGCGCGAACAGGCCGTGCGCGAATGGGCTGGCCGCTATCTCAAGGCCAAACCGGAGCAGATCGCCCTGACCGGCAGTACCACCGAAGGTCTGGCACTGATTTACGGCGGCATTCATGTGCGCCCTGACCAGGAAATCCTCACCACCGAACACGAGCATTATTCGACCAACTACACCCTCGGCTATCGCCAGCAGAAAGACGGGGTGAAGGTACGCAAGCTCAAGCTGTTCGAGAGCAGCGCCGGGATCTCCGTCGATGAAGTACTGACCAGCATCGACCGTGGCATCCGCCCCGAAACCCGCGTACTGGGCATGACCTGGGTGCAATCGGGCAGCGGTGTGAAATTGCCGATTGGCGAAATCGGCAAACTGGTAGACCAGCACAACCGTCAGCGCGAGGAAAAGGACCGCATTCTTTATGTGGTCGATGGCGTCCATGGTTTCGGCGTTGAAGACCTCGACTTCCCGGACATGC
Organism: Pseudomonas sp. McL0111; assembly: GCF_052567255.1. Classification (NCBI taxonomy): domain Bacteria; kingdom Pseudomonadati; phylum Pseudomonadota; class Gammaproteobacteria; order Pseudomonadales; family Pseudomonadaceae; genus Pseudomonas; species Pseudomonas sp. McL0111. Next base: position 5,769,832 of record NZ_CP199585.1, read on the forward strand.
ATTGCGACTTCTTCATCGCAGGTACCCACAAGTGGATGTTCGGCCCACGCGGCACCGGGATCATCTGTGCACGCTCCAGCGAACTCAAGGACGTCACACCGACCATCCCGACCTTCTCCGAAGCCACGACGTTTTCCACCACCATGACACCCGGCGGCTACCACAGTTTCGAGCATCGCTGGGCGCTGGACGAGGCGTTCAAACTGCATCTGGAACTGGGCAAGGCCGAGGTACAGAACCGCATCCACACCCTCAATACCTATGCGAAAAACCGTTTGCTGGAACACTCGTCTATCGAACTGGTAACGCCTCGCAGCGCAGAACTGTCCGCCGGTTTTACTTTTTTCCGGATCAAGGATCGCGACTGTGACCAGGTCGCCACCCAACTGATGGCAGACCGCGTGGTGTGTGATGCGGTGGAGCGCGACGCCGGCCCGGTGATCCGCATCGCGCCCGGCTTGCTGAACAACGAGAACCAAATCGAGCGCTTCATGGCTGTGCTGAACAAACACCTGTGACGCCCCGCTTTCCTTTAAACGAGATGACTCATGAAATCTGATCTGCTGTCCCCAGCCACGGGCGCCAAGGCGCTCAAGGCTCTGGCCCTCGCCGCGTTGATGGCCGGCCTGCTGCCGACCTCTGCCCAGGCTGCGACTCCGCCACCGGCGGGCAAAGTATTCAAGGACTGCAAGGACTGCCCGGAAATGGTGGTCCTGCCGGCAGGCACCTTCACCATGGGCACACCGGATGACGAAGTCGGCCGCGAACCCGATGAAGGACCGTTGCACGACGTGACCTTCGCCAAGGCATTCGCCATGAGCCGCTTTCAAATCACCGCCGGTGAATGGGACAGCTACGTCCGTGAGAGCGGCGTGGTGATCGCCAATGGCGACACGCGCCCCGGCCGCGAGTGCGTTGCCAGCAAGCCACGCTATCCGCAGACTCCGCGTCAGCCAGCCGTGTGCATGGACTTCCAGGACATCAAGGACTACGTCGCCTGGCTGTCGAAAAAGACCGGCCAGAAATACAGCATGCTCAGCGAGGCCCAACGCGAGTACGGCGCCCGTGCCGGTTCCAAAGGCCCGTTCCCCTTCCCGTTCGACGAAGGCAAGGGCTACAGCATCGCCCGGCACGCCAATACTTACGGCCCGGCCGACGGCTACAGTTTCACCTCGCCGGTGGGCAGCTATCCGGCCAACGCATTCGGCCTGTACGACATGCACGGTAATGTTTACGAATGGGTCGAGGATTGCTACCACCCGGACTACAAAGGTGCGCCAACCGACGGCAGCGCCTGGCTCGAAGCCAATTGCGAGACCTTGCGTATCCGTGGCAATGACTGGGGCGAAGCACCGGTTTTCTCCCGTTCGGGCAACCGCAACGACATCGACCCCAAGACGCGTGGCGACTGGATCGGTTTCCGCGTCGTGCGTGAGCTGTAACGCGCTGTAACGCTTACCCTCTCCTCCCGGTCGCCGCCAGTCGGCGACCGTCTAAATTAAGCACCGGATCAGACGTTCTACAGGGTATCTGCCTTTACGACCCAAGGAACTGTCCTGTCATGACCCAGCCTACGCGCGGTGCAATTCATGAATTGTTCACCCTACTCAAACCCTTTCGGCTTGTTGTTGCACTCTCGGTCATTCTGGGCATGGTCGGTGGCCTGAGCGTCACCGTCCTGCTGGCCACCATCAACAATGCACTGCACTCCGAAAGCGGCCTGACCCAAGGCGTGGTGGCATTGTTCGGCGGCTTGTGTGTACTGGCGCTGCTCAGCTCGATCTGCTCGGACATCGGCACCAACTATGTCGGCCAACACATCATCGCCACCTTGCGCAAACAGTTGGGCGAGAAGGTGCTTTCGGCCCCAATCGACCAGATCGAGCGATACCGTAGCCACCGGTTGATTCCGGTCCTGACCCATGACGTCGACACCATCAGCGACTTCGCGTTTGCTTTCGCACCGCTGGCCATCTCGCTGACCGTGACCCTCGGCTGCATGGGCTATCTGGCAATGCTGTCCTGGCCGATGTTCCTGATCATGGTGGTTGCAATCCTGATCGGCAGCGGTATCCAGTACTTCGCCCAGGGCCGTGGGATCAAAGGCTTCTTCGCCGCCCGTGACGCCGAAGACGAACTGCAGAAGCATTACAACGCCATCGCCGAAGGCGCCAAGGAGTTGCGCATCCATCGTCCGCGCCGCCAGCGCATGTTCAATGCCGGTATCAAGGGCACCGCCGATTTCATCTGCAAGACCCAGATCAAGTCGATCAATACTTTTGTGATTGCCAAGAGCTTCGGTTCGATGCTGTTTTTTGTGGTCATCGGCCTCGCGCTGGCCCTGCAATCGTTCTGGCCAAGCGCCGACAAAACTGTGATGAGCGGCTTCGTGCTGGTGTTGCTGTACATGAAAGGCCCGCTGGAACATCTGGTCGGCACCCTGCCCGTAGTCAGCCGTGCGCAGATCGCTTTCCGCCGTATCGCCGAACTGTCCGCGCAATTTTCCTCGCCCGAGCCACACCTGCTGCTTAGCGACCAGGGCAAGAAAGCCACGCCGGTGCATAGCCTGGAACTCAATGACGTGCGCTACGCCTTCCCGGCGGTGGGCGATGCCCAGCCGTTCACGCTGGGCCCGGTAAATCTGAAGATCGAACAGGGCGACATCGTGTTCATCGTTGGCGAAAACGGTTGCGGCAAGACCACGCTGATCAAGCTGCTGCTGGGGCTGTACCCGCCACAGCAGGGGGAAATTCGTCTCAACGGGGAGTGCGTCAATGCTCAGACACGCGACGATTACCGTCAGTTGTTCACCACCATTTTTGCCGACTACTACCTGTTCGACGATGTGGTGCAAGGCGACACGCACATCCCCGAAGACGCCAACAAATACCTGCAACGCCTGGAAATCGCCCACAAGGTCAGCGTGCAGGACGGCAATTTCACTACCACAGATCTGTCCACCGGGCAGCGCAAGCGCCTGGCGCTGGTCAACGCATGGCTGGAAGAACGTCCGGTGCTGGTGTTCGACGAATGGGCGGCAGATCAGGACCCGACCTTCCGCCGGATTTTCTACACCGAACTGCTGCCCGACCTCAAACGCCTGGGCAAAACCATCATCGTGATCTCCCACGATGACCGCTACTTCGACGTGGCGGACCAGTTGGTGCGCATGGACGCCGGCAAAGTCATGACCGCGCTGAATCCGGCCTGACTGCCTTTTGCTCAGGGATGAGCCAATCCTGCCTCCGCGCGATAGCAGAAGTATTCGTGGGTGCGGGATTTTTTCCGGTTTTTTCTCAGTGTTGCGTCTAATTATCATTAACTAATAAAACTGCACTCGCACTTCAGGAGCATCCCGAGCACATGCAAGCCTTCAAGTTGTCCCGCACTCCCTTGGCCGAGGCCATTTCTCGCCGCAACCCACGCGGTTCCGTGCTGTCCGGTGCCTTGCTGGCTTTGATGCTGATGGGCAGCGCTCAGGCTCAGGCGACTCCGGTCGATGTCAATGTTCCGGCACAATCACTGGCCAGTGCCCTGCAACAACTGGGTCAACAAGCCAACCTGCAGATTCTTTACAGCCCGGAGACGCTGTCGGGTCTGAAGTCGAGCGCGGTATCTGGCCATCTGGAACCGGAACAAGCGCTGAACAACTTGCTGCTGGGGAGCGGCATGACTTATCAACTGACCGGCAATACCGTATCGCTGTTGCCAGCGACCGGTGCCGGCAACGCGCTGGAGCTGGGCGCGGTATCGATTTCCGGCAAGGCACCTGGCTCGACCACTGAAGGCACCGGGCTGTACACCACCTACTCGTCCAGTAGTTCGACGCGTCTGAACCTGACCCCGAAAGAAACCCCGCAGTCGCTGACCGTGATGACCCGCCAGCGCCTGGACGACCAACACCTCACCAACCTCAGCGACACCCTCGACGCCACGCCGGGCATCATCGTGCTGCGCGATGGTCAGGGCGCAGAATCCGACGGTTATTTCTCCCGTGGTTTCGAGATTCAGAACTTCGAAATCGACGGCGTGCCGACCGTCAAGCGCATGGACAACTACACCCAAAGCATGGCGATGTACGACCGTGTTGAAGTGGTGCGTGGCGCTACCGGTCTGATCAGCGGCCTGGGCAGCCCTTCGGCGACCATCAACCTGATCCGCAAACGCCCGACCGCCGAGGCCCAGGCCAGCGTCACCGCTGAAGCCGGTAACTGGGATCGCTACGGCACCGGTTTCGACGTTTCCGGTCCACTGACACCAACTGGCAACGTGCGCGGCCGACTGGTCGCCGACTTCAAGACCGAACAATCCTGGGTTGATCGCTACAAGCAGGATTCGCAGCTGATCTACGGCATCACCGAATTCGATCTGACCGAAGACACCCTGCTGACCATGGGCTTCAGCTACCAACGCACCGACGTCGATTCGCCGATGCGCTCCGGCCTGCCGACCCGCTTCACTGACGGCTCGCGCACCAACCTCAGCCGCTCGCTCAACTCGGCGCAGACCTGGTCGTACAACGACCACGAACAAACCAGCTTCTTCACCTCGATCGAACAACAGTTCGCCAACGGCTGGAGCGGCAAACTCGAATTCACTCACTCGGAAAACAAATTCGACGAGGTCTTCAACTACGTCAACGGCGGCCTGAATCCGGACGGCAGCGGCACCACCCAACTACCTGTGCGGTTCTCCGGTACTCCACGCCAGGACAACATCGACGCCTACCTGACCGGTCCGTTCGGCCTACTGGGTCGCGAGCATGAGTTGATCGCGGGTGTAACCCTGTCCAACTACTACGAGAACGTACCAAGCTACGGCGGCTGGAAGTACGACTACTCCGGCTCACCGGCCGGCGCCATCGACAACCTGCTGAACTGGAACGGCGACTCGGTCAAACCGGAGTTTAATGTCACCGGTAAATCCACCGTCGACGAAACCCAATACGCCGCCTACCTGGCCACCCGCCTGCATGCCACTGACGACCTGAGCATCCTGCTCGGCAGCCGAGTGGTCGACTGGCACCGCGACATCGAAGACAAGCCATACGGCGCCGCAGAAACCAAGACCAAGGAATCGGAAACCGGCGTTTACATCCCGTACGCGGGCGTGGTCTACGACCTCAACGACACTTGGTCGCTGTACGCCAGCTACACCAAGATCTTCAACCCGCAATCGTCCTGGGTACGTGACGTCAACAACAAGCCGCTGGACCCGATGGAAGGCACCGGCTATGAAGTCGGCGTCAAGGGCAGCCACTTCGACGGCAAGCTGAACTCCAGCTTTGCGCTGTTCAAGATTGAACAGGACAATCTGGCGATCTGGATCGACACCCCGGGCGGCAACACTTATAAATCCGAGCAAGGCACAACCACCAAGGGCGCCGAACTCACCCTGGACGGCGAACTGGCCGAAGGCTGGCAGGCGTCTGCAGGTTACGCCTACGCAGTCAGCACCGATGCCGATGACCAGCGCATCGTCACCACCCTGCCACGCCACAGTCTGAAAACCTTCACCAGCTATCGCCTGCCGGGCATTCTGGACAAAATCACCCTCGGTGGTGGCGTGAACTGGCAGAGCAAAACCGGTGCCGACCTGCACACCTTCCAGCAAGGCAGCTACGCCGTCACCAACCTGTTGGCTCGTTACGACATCAACAAAAACCTCAGCGCCTCGGTCAACCTGAACAACGTATTCGACCGCGAGTACCTCAGCTACGCCGGCGACCACGGCATGTACGGCGCTCCGCGCAACATCATGACGGGCTTCAAGTACACGTTCTGATTTAACGGCTGTAACCAGAAAAACGCCACGGCAAAACCGGGGCGTTTTTTTTTGGCCGGACTTTAACTTGTGCCAGATCAACTCTCCTTGTGGGAGCCAGCCTGCTGGCGATAGCTGTGGGTCAGTCAGCAAGGATTCAGCAGGGATTGCCTCATCGCCAGCAGGCTGGCTCCCACAGTGGTTTTTCAGAGGGGCAGATATTTTGCGTCCAACCACGGCCCTTGTGGGAGACAGCCTGCTGGCGATGGCTGCCGGTCAGTCAGCAAGGATTCAGCAGGGATTGCCCCAATCGCCAGCAGGCTGGCTCCCACAGTGGTTTTGGGGGGTGTTGAAATTCAGACCCATATGGCATCCCACAATGGATAGTCGCCAAGTTTCTCGACCAGGCCCGCTCGCAAAGGGTTGGCCACAATATAGCGGGCCATTTTGATCAGGTCCTCTTCGCGTCGCAGTGCCCGGTCATGAAAACCCTTTTGCCAGAGACTGACCTTGTGGCCTACGGACTGATTCACCGCTTTGGCACTCAGAGATTTGGTTTTTTGCATCAAGTCTCCCAGCGACCCACACTGCAACTCGACCAGCCAATGAAAGTGATCAGGCATGACGACCCAGGCCAATGAGTTCGCCACGCCTTGCTGTTGTGCATGTCGAAATTGGTTCACAACCAAGCGACCCAGTTCGAAATTCTGAAAAACTGGTTGGCGTCCGTGGGTGTTGGTGGTCAGCAGGTAAATTCGATTTGATTCGGCGTAACGACCACGCCGCAGGCGATGTGAAGCAGGTAAATCAGGCATTCCTTCGCCTCGCTCATAAATTGATTATGAGAAGGCTAGTCCGTCTGACCCATGGAGGGTTTACAGACTTTTGGCTGGATGTGTCTAACTGATCACTATCGCCAGCAGGCTGGCTCCCACAATGATTTTCAGGGGGGCAGATATTTTGTATCCAGCCGCAGATCCTGTGGGAGACAGCCTGCTGGCGATAGCTGTGGGTCAGTCAACAAGGATTCAGCAGGGATTGCCTCATCGCCAGCAGGCTGGCTCCCACAATGATTTTCAGGGGAGCAGATATTTTGTATCCAGCCGCAGATCCTGTGGGAGACAGCCTGCTGGCGATAGCTGTGGGTCAGTCAGCAAGGATTCAGCAGGGATTGCCTCATCGCCAGCAGGCTGGCTCCCACAGTGATTTTCAGGGGAGCAGATATTTTGTATCCAGCCGCAGATCCTGTGGGAGACAGCCTTCTGGCGATAGCTGTGGGTCAGTCAGCAAGGATTCAGCAGGGATTGCCTCATCGCCAGCAGGCTGGCTCCCACAATGATTTTCAGGGGGGCAGATATTTTGTATCCAGCCGCAGATCCTGTGGGAGACAGCCTGCTGGCGATAGCTGTGGGTCAGTCAGCAAGGATTCAGCAGGGATTGCCTCATCGCCAGCAGGCTGGCTCCCACAATGGTTTTCAGGGGGGCAGATATTTTGTATCCAGCCGCAGATCCTGTGGGAGACAGCCTTCTGGCGATAGCTGTGGGTCAGTCAACAAGGATTCAGCAGGGATTGCCCCAATCGCCAGCAGGCTGGCTCCCACAATGGTTTTCAGGGGGGCAGATATTTTGTATCCAGCCGCAGACCTTGTGGGAGACAGCCTGCTGGCGATAGCTGTGGGTCAGTCAACAAGGATTCAGCAGGGATTGCCTCAATCGCCAGCAGGCTGGCTCCCACAGTGGTTTTCGGGGGGGCCTATATTTTCTGTCCACCACCAACCCTGTGGGAGACAGCCTGCTGGCGATGGCGTCGTTGCGGTCAATCCGCTATGTCAGCCGGATACATCGCGGCGCGCAGAACCGTAACCAGTTCCTGATAAATCACCTCCACTTCTTCGGTGACCATGCGCATGCGCAGGAAGTCGTGAACGTGGCCGGTGAATTCACGGCATTCAAGCAGTCCTCCTGTGCCGTCCAAACGTTCGGCATAAGCGCGGCCTTCGTCCACCAGCGGGTCGAAACCTGCCAAGGCGACGTAGGCCGGTGCGGCGCCAGCAAGGTCGGGGCACAGCAGTGGCGAGAAACGCCAGTCGTGGCGATCTTCAATGCTGCGTGCATAGTGCTGGTAGAACCATTCCAGGGTGTCGCTTTCCAGCAGATAACCCTCGCCGAGCAAGTCCATTGACTCGCGGCGCTGCGAGGCGTCCGTCACCGGGTAGCAGAGCAATTGCAGGCATGGCTTGAGCGCGTCGGCCGCACGCGCTTCAAGCGCCAGCACGGTCGCCAGCGTGGCGCCGACACTATCGCCGCCAAACACCAGACGCGACAGATCGAGATCGAACGCCCCGGCATGTTCGCGCAGCCAATCCAGTGCATCGGCGCAATCGTGCAGCGCCACCGGAAACCTGTGTTCCGGTGCGCGGCGATAGCCCACCGACAACACGGCACACGGCGTACGCGCGCAGAACTCGCGGCAAATACCGTCATGGGAGTCGAGGCTGCCCACCACAAAACCGCCACCGTGCAAAAACAGCAGCACCGGCAAGACACCGACCTTTTGCAAAGGACGGTACAGCCGCAACGTCAACTCGGCACCGTCGCGAGCGATGTATTGCACCTCAGTCACATCGACATCCGGCACATCCCAGCGCATCTGTTGCGAGGACTGTTCGAACGCCGCTCGCGCCTGCTCCGGCGTACCCTGGTGAAACGCGCTGCTCTGGCTATCCTCGACCAGATCGAGAAACGCCGCCACTTCCGAATTCAATGACATAAATCACATCCCGGACCGATGCGCAGAACGCGCACCGGCCCTTTCAAAAAGTTAAGAAACCGCTCAGACCACAGACTGCTGCAGGCAATGCTCGACCAACGCTTCCAGCTCAGTCTGATACGCCTGCATCAGGGTTTCGATGGTGCTCGGACGGAACCGGCGGGTGCTGTACATGCAACGCATCGACAGCTTGCCGTCGAACACCTGACCAACGATTTCCAGCCAGTTACCGAGGTTGGCATCGAGGCTGTAGACGTCGCCGATGTGCTCGTCTGCTGGCAGCAACATCGCCTGCTCGTCGAACGTCTGGTCGAACTGCCCCAGATAGTTGAAGGTCAGGCGCGCCTGCGGCAACGCGGCCAACTGCTGTTGTACCGGCGCATCGGCCATGTAGCGCAGCGCGCCGTAGCCAACACCCTTTTGCGGGACCGCCGCCAATTGCTCGCGCACGGCAAGGATCGAAGCGCCGAAATCCTGCCCGGCCAACGGCGCCAGACGCACCGGAAACATAATGGTAAACCAGCCCAGCGTGCGGCTCAGGTCCAGCCCTTCGACCAGGTCTTCACGACCATGGCCCTCAAGCTGCACCAGCACCGATTCGGCTTCGCTCCAGCGGCATAGCACGCGACCAAGAGCGGTCAGCAGCAAATCGTTGATCTGCGTGCCGTACACCGCTGGTGCCTGCTTGAGCAATTGCCCGGTGCGGGTGGCGTCGAGACCCATGAAGGTCTCTTCGCGGAAACGCACCAGATTCTTGCCCCGCGGGTTGTCACACGGCAGATCCTTCCCCGGCTGACCCAGCTGTCCGAGCCAGTAATCGAGTTCCTGCTCGACCAGTGCCGGCACTTGCGCTGCAAGGCCATCGGCCCAGGCGCGATAACTGCTGGTGCGCTGCGCCAGTTGCGGTTCCCGAGACTGACTGAAAGCCTCGTAACTCAGTTGCAGATCCTGCAGGAAGATACGCCACGACACCGCGTCGATCACCAGGTGATGCACCACCAACAGCAGGCGCACTTCGCCGTCCGGCAAGTTCACCAGCAAGCCGCGCATCAGCGGACCATCGACGAGATTCAGGCTGCGCTGGGTTTCGTTGACCAGTGCCGCCAACTGCTCGATATCACCGATTTGGCGTTGCCACAGTAACGGATCTTGAGTGGCGTTACGCAGGCTGTCATCCAGCGACTGATAGTGCTGCAACCAGCGCCCCTGATCCTGGAAGAAGCGCAGGCGCAATGAGTCATGCTGCTCCAGCATCAGCCGCATAGTGCGTTCCAGTGCAACAGAGTCCAGTGGCTGGCGCGAGCGCAGCATCATCGCCTGGTTAAAGTGATGCGGCTCGCTCATGCCCTCGGCGAAGAACCACTCCTGAATCGGTAGCAGGCCGAACCCGCCGGCCTGAGCCACATGAGTGCTGTCCACGGTCTGGCTCGATTGCATCACCGCTTGCTGATCGAACAGGTTGCCGATGGTCTGGAAGCGCATCAGGTCGCGCAGCTTGATTTCCAGTTTCAGTTGCGGATGGTTACGTGCCCGGGAGATCACTTGCAGGCTGAGAATCGAATCACCGCCCAACTCGAAGAAGTTGTCGCTGATGCCGACGCGCTCGACCTGCAAGACATCCGCCCAGATCCCGGCCAGCCAGGTTTCCTCGTCATTGCGTGGTGCCTGGTACTGATCTGCCGAGAACTCCGGCTCGGGCAGGGCTTTGCGATCAAGCTTGCCGTTGGGCGAAATCGGCAGCCGCGCCAGACAGATAATCTGCAACGGCACCATGTATTCCGGCAACTGCGAGCGCAGCAAGGTTTTCAGGCGATCACCGGCATTGTCGTCATCACTGACCACATAGCCGATCAACTGTTTACCGGACACACCGTCACGCGCGATGACCACGGCGTCGGTAACGCCGCTCTGTGCCCGCAGGCAGGCTTCGACTTCGCCCAGTTCGATACGGAACCCGCGAATCTTCACCTGATGGTCGGCGCGGCCGACGTAATCGAGGATACCGTCGGCGCGCAGGCGCACCAGGTCGCCGCTGCGATACAGACGGCTGCCCGGTGCACCGAACGGGTCCGGCACGAAACGCTCGGCGGTAATCGCCGCACGTCCGTGGTAACCACGGGCAACCCCATAGCCGCCGATGTACAACTGCCCTGAAAGATCCTGCGGTAACGGATTGAGATCGTCATCCAGCACCCACAGCGAACGCTGGCCGACCACTCGCCCGATGGGCGCATAAGCCGCCGCACAGGCTTCATCGTTGGCCGCTTTCCAGAGCATCGGCGTGACCACGGTTTCGGTCGGGCCGTAGCCGTTGGTGATGAACTGCGGTTGCAGTACCCGGCGCACCTGGGCCAGGGTCTGTTCCGGCACCGCATCACCGCCGAGGCAGTAAATGCGCACCTTCGGCACAACCATGCCACTGGCCTCAACGTACTCGGCCACTTGTTTGAGATAGGCCGGCGGGAAGCAGGCAATATCAATCGAGCGGTTGAGCAACGCGTGACTGGTCTGCTCCGGCGTCCACAGTTCGTGATCGCGCAATACCAGCGTGCCACCGAATGCGAGCGTGGTCAGCCAACGTTCATGGGCACCATCGAAAGCGAACGACATGAAGTGCAACTCACGGGTGGTGTGATCCATTTCATACAGCTCGCGGATCGCCTGACAATGCATGCTCAACGGCCCGTGAGTCACCGCCACGCCTTTGGGCAGACCGGTGGAGCCCGAGGTGTAGATCAGGTACGCGAGGCTGTCCTCGACGGTTTGCACACGCGGCGTGGTGAGCGGATATTGGCTGGCGTCGAAATGATCCAGATCCAGCAATGGCAGACCGGCCGGCAGCGGCAGGCGCTGACTGGCGGCACCACGGCTGATCATCTGGCGCATGCCCGAATCTTCGATCATGAAAGCCAGGCGTTCGCTTGGGTAATCGATGTCCAGTGGCACGTAGGCAGCGCCGCTCTTGAATACCGCCAACAACGCAACCAGCATGTCGATAGAGCGCTCCAGCGCTACGCCGATCAGCACTTCCGGCCCGGCGCCGGCAGCGATCAGATGATGCGCCAGTTGATTCGCCCGACGTTCCAGTTGCGCATAGCTCAACTGCTCATCACCACACTCGGCGGCAATCGCCTCGGGACGTTGCGCGGCGATCAATGCCGGCAGCAAGTCACGACGATGCACTGCCGCCGGTTCCGCCCCCCACTGTTGCAAGGCTTGCCACTGCGGCTCGGCCAGACGTTGCAGGTTGCCCAGGCAGGCCTCTGGCGTGTGCATCATTGCGTGCAGCATCACCTCCATGGTCAGACGAATCCGCTCGACGGCTTCGACGCTGAAGCGGTCGCGCAGGAACAGGTACTCAATGGAGAACTCTTCGCCCAGATGTACCGCCAGGTCCATAGGGAAGTTGGTGACGTCGTGGCTGGCCGAAGTGCCGAAACGCAGACCACCCGGTGCCTGTTCCAGACGCTGGTCAATCGGGTAGTTCTCGAACACGATAATGCTGTCGAACAGCGGCTGACCGCCCTGCCCCGACCAGCGCTGGATATCCGCCAGCGGTGCGTGGGCGTGCTCGCGCAGATCGAGGTTGTAGGCCTGCAATTGGCTCAGCCAGGTATTGAGTGGTTGCGCCGGATCAAGCGTCTGGATCACCGGCAAGGTGTTGATGAACAGGCCCAGCATGCTGCCGGCATTCGGCAAGCCTTCCGGTCGCCCGGCCACAGTGGCGCCGAACGCCACGCTGTGCTGGCCGGTGTAACGCTGCAGGACCATCAGCCACGCACCCTGAATCAAGGTGTTGGCGGTAATGCCCTGTGCCCGGCAATGCTGTTGCAAAACGGCCGTCTGGTTTGCGTCCCAACGGGTGTAGATCGCCTGGTGACCGTGCTCGCTGGACTCATGGCGAGGATGCATGGCCTGGCTCAGCGCCGTTGGCTCGACCAGCGTTTGCAAGTGGCCTTTCCAGAACTGTTCGAGTTGCGCCGAATCCTGCTTCTGCAACCAGGCGATGAAATCGCGATAGCGCCCGCTCTCGCCTTCGACCTGACCGGTGGCATAGTGCTGCAAGACTTCGCCGAACAACTGCGAACTGCTCCAGCCGTCCATCAGGATGTGATGGCTGGTCCAGATCAACTGATGCTTGTCCGCACCGAGGCGGATCAGCCGTGTACGCTGCAACGGCATGCGGTTCAGCTCGAAACCCTGCACCCGCTGCTGGCGTGCGAATTCGGCCAGTTGCGCCTCGTCCATCGGTGTGTCGAGTGCTTGCAGATCGACGCTGCCCTGGCGGTGTACCACTTGCACCGGCGACGCCTGGCTGTCCTGCCAGTGGAACGAAGTCCGGAGGATTTCGTGGCGCTGCACCACGCATTCCCACGCGTCACGGAAGCGCTCGATGTCGAGGCCTTCGACCGACAGGTTGAGCTGGTTGACGTAGAGGTCGTCGCCATCGTCGGACAAGGTGTGGAACAACATGCCCTGCTGCATCGGTGACAGCGGATAGATGTCTTCGATGTCTGCCACCGGCACCGGCAACCCGTCCAGACGCGCCTGACTCAGGCTCGCCAACGGGAAGTCGGAAGGCGTCAGGCCGTGGTTGTCTGGCGCCAGGCAATGCTCGATCAGCAGCGCCAGTTCACGTCCGTAGTCATCGGCCAGTGCCTGCACGGTCGCGGTATCGAACATCTGCTCGCTGAAGCTCCACGACAGACTCAGTTCACCGCCATACACCTGGCCGTTGACCGACAACCAATTGCCCAGCGGCGCGCGCTCACTGAGGTCGCTGCCGGCGCTTTCGCTGGCCGGCATGAACAATGCCGACTCGTCGAACTGGCTGTCGAACTGGCCCAGATAATTGAAGGTGATTCTTGGGCTCGGCAACTGCGCCAACACCGCGCGCGCCGAATCGTTGCCCAAGTAACGCAAAGCACCGAAACCGATGCCCTTGTCGGGAATCGCGCGCAGTTGTTCCTTGATCTGTTTGATCGAATCGCCGAGGCCACTGACCGGTGTCAGGTGCACCGGGAATACACTGGTGAACCAGCCGAGCGTGCGGCTCAGGTCGATGTCGTCGAACAAGTCTTCGCGGCCGTGACCTTCGAGCTGAATCAACGCCGAAGCATGCCCGCTCCAGCGGCTGATTACTCGCGCCAGCGCGGTCAGCAGCAGATCGTTGACCTGCGTGCGGTAAGCCGCCGGGGCCTGTTGCAGCAATTGCCGGGTCAGGTCTGGCGCAAGACGTGTCTGCACACTTTGTGCGTAACGGTTTTCCAGGCTGCCGTCGGTACGTTCGCACGGCAGCGTCGCCGCTGAACCCTGCAAGTGCTCCTGCCAGAACGCCAGTTCGCCATCGAGGTTGGCGGCATGCGCTTGCAGACGTTCGGCCCAGGCCTTGAAGGCACTGGTCTTGGCCGGCAACTCCACGCCCCGACCGGCCCGCACCTGACTGAACGCGGTTTGCAGATCTTCCAGCAGTACCCGCCAGGAGACGCCGTCAACGACCAGGTGATGCACGATCAACAGCAGGCGCTGAGTCTGATCCGGCAGGTCCAGCAACACGCCGCGTAACAGCGGACCGTTCTGCAGATCAAGGCTGGCTTGTGCTTGTTGACAGATCGCTTCGATGTCGCCGATATCGCTCAACGAACGATGCCAGAGCATATCCGGCACAATCTGCGCAGAACGGTGACTGGCGATCCAGCCTGCGGCGTTTTCGCTGAACGACAGACGCAATGCATCGTGATGCACCACCAGCGCCTGCAACACCTGCTCGACCGTGTCAGCCTGCAACACCATCCCCGGTTTAAGTAGCAACGACTGATTCCAGTGATGACGCTCGGGAATATCGCTGGCGAAGAACAGCTGCTGGAACGGCAACAGCGGCGTCATCCCGCTGACCGGGCCCTGATCAATGGTCAGGCCCGCACCACCCAGTTGGGCCACAACTGCCAGTGCCTGCACGGTTTGATGCTGGAACAGATCCTTGGGCGTGAACTGAATGCCGGCCTGGCGTGCGCGGCCCACCACCTGAATCGAGATGATCGAATCGCCGCCCAGTTCGAAGAAGTTGTCCGTGGCGCTGACTCGCTCCAGACGCAACACATCGGCCCAGATCGCGGCAATGCGCTGCTCCAGTTCGTTACGCGGTGCGACGTAGCTGTTTTGCATCAGACTGGCGTCCGGGGCCGGCAGGGCCTTGCGGTCCAGTTTGCCGTTGGGCGTCACCGGCAATTGCGCCAGCACCATCAGATGCGCTGGCACCATGTGCGCCGGCAGACTTTCCTTGAGGCTGTTGCGCACGCTGTCGCGCCATTGCCCCGGCAATGCATCTTCGACCGGTTGGGTCGGTACCAGATAAGCCACCAGTTGCTTGCCGCTCGGTCCGGCATGCGCCAGGACCACGGCTTCACGTACGCTGCTCAGTTCGAGCAGACGGGCTTCGATTTCGCCCAATTCAATGCGGAAACCACGAATTTTCACCTGGTTGTCGACCCGACCCTGATAGTCGAATACGCCGTCGGCACGTTCGCGTACCAGGTCGCCGCTGCGATACAACCGTGCACCCGGCGCACCAAACGGGTCCGGCACAAAACGTTCGGCAGTCATTGCCGGCCGATCCAGATAACCGCGAGCCAGGCCCGTTCCCCCCAGATACAACTCGCCCATCACTCCTTGCGGCAAAGCGTTCAGATCAGCACTGAGCACGCAAGTGCTACGGTCGCCAATACGCGTACCGATAGGCGCATAGGCGGCGCCGCACACGTCGTTGCGTGCGGCCTTCCAGATCAGTGGTGTGACCACGGTTTCTGTCGGCCCGTAACCGTTGATGATGTAGTCCGGTGCCAGCGCGGCGCGAGCTCGTTCGAAACTGTCATTAGGTACCGCATCACCGCCAAAACAATAGATGCGCACTGCCGGCGGATTACCCGCCTGCTCAGCGTGCTCCGCCAGTTGTTGCAGGTACACCGGAGGGAACGCGGCCACGGTGACACCGTGTTGCTGCATCGCGGTGTAGGTCTGCTCCGGACTCCACAGGCTGTCGTCGCGCAACAGCAGGCGCGAGCCATGGGTCAACGGGGTCAGCCAGCGTTCATGGGCACCGTCAAAGGCGAACGACATGAAGTGCAACTCACAATCGTCCGGGGTCATTTCGTAGCGCTTGCCGATGGCCTGGCAATGCATGGCCAGCGGGCCATGCGCAACGCAAACGCCTTTCGGTTGCCCGGTCGATCCGGAGGTGTAAATCACATAAGCGAGGTTCTCCGGATGCAGTTCGACTTGCGGCGCGGTGTTCGGCAGCCCGGCGGTTTGCAGAGTGTCGAGGTCCAGCGCATGCAGGCCGTTGCTCAACGGCAGTTGCCCACGCAATTGCGAGTCGGTGAGCAACAGGGCAATACCCGAATCTTCGATCAGGTAAGCCAGGCGCTCACGCGGATAACTGGCGTCCAGCGGGACATAAGCACCACCGGCCTTGAGCACTGCCAGCAACGCCACCAGCATCGACGGACTGCGCGGCAGCGCAACGCCAACCCGCACTTCCGGGCCGACACCTTCGCCGATGAGTAAATGCGCGAGGCGATTCGATGCGCTATCCAGTTCAGCGAACGTCAGCGCCTGATCGCCACAGCGCACCGCTTCACGTTCTGCGTGCTGCGTGGCAATCAGCGCGATACGTTGCTGCACCAGCAACGGGTCGGTACACGGCTGTGCACGGTTACTGACCTGCAGACGCACCTGCTCGGCGCTGCTCAACAAAGTCAGCGCACCCAGACGGGCATTGGCCGACTGGACGAATTGTTCCAGCAACGAGGCCAATTGCGCATGCAAACGCACAATGGCGCCATGGCTGAAGTGCGCCGGGGTGAAGCTGTAATGCACCGACAGCGTTTCGCCAAGATTGACCCCGACGGTCAGCGGGTAGTTGGTCTGTTCGCGGGTATCCACCGCGCCGAAATTCAGGCCCAGCGACGAACCCTGCTCCAGCGCCTCGGAGATCGGGTAGTTCTCGAACACCAGCAAATTGTCGAACAGACCATCGCTGCCCTGCCCCGACCAGCGCTGGATATCGGCCAGCGCTGTGTGCTCGAAATCACGCAGGGAAATATTCAGTTCCTGCACGGTTTGCAGCCATTGGCCGACGGTCAGTTGCGGCTCGGGACGAGCGATTACCGGCAAGGTGTTGATGAACAATCCGACTTGCTGTTCGACCCCCGGCAGGTTCGCCGGGCGCCCGGACACTGTCGCGCCGAAAGCCACGGTCGGCTGCCCGGTATAGCGTTGCAGCAGCAACAGCCACGCCGCCTGCACCAGAGTGTTCAAGGTGACTTTCTGCTGCCGGGCAAATTCGCTCAGGCGCAAGGTGCCGGTCGCATCGATCCACTGCTGATACTGGTCGGCAGCGCCGCCACTGGCATTCGCCGCATGATCAGCGAGGCCTTGGGCGAGACGGGTCGGCTCGTCGAATTGCGCCAGGCGCTCCAGCCAGAATCGTTCGCTGACCTGACTGTCCTGACGTTGCAGCCAGGCGATGTAATCGCTGTAACGACCAACGGTCGCAGCGGGAGTTTGTCCGGCATAGCGTTGCAGCACTTCGCCGAGCAACTGCGAGTTGCTCCAGCCGTCCATCAGAATGTGGTGACTGGTGTAAAGCAGTTCGTGGCGATCCTCGCCCGTGCGCACGACCACCAGGCGCAGCAGTGGCACTTGCGTCAGATCGAATCGACGGTTGCGCTCGGTATCGGCCAGCGCATCCAGTGCATCCGCCGACTGATCGCGCCAGTCGTGAGCGGTGAACGGCAACGTGGCCGAGCGCTCGACGATTTGCAACGGTACCGCTTGCTCGCCTCCCCAGACAAACCGCGTGCGCAGAATGTCGTGGGCATCGAGGGCTGCCTGCCAGGCCTGACGGAAGCGCTCGACATCCAGCCCTTCGACCGAGACGCGCATCTGATTGATGTAATCGCCAGAGCCTTGCTCATAAAGCGTGTGGAACAGCATGCCCTGTTGCATCGGCGACAGCGGATAGACGTTGTCCACCGACTCCGATTGCGGCAGCAGTGCATCGAGTTGCGTCTGGTTCAATGCCGTCAGCGGGAAATCGGACGGTGTGACGCCATGGTTGTCCGGGTCGCAGCAATGCGCGATCAACGCGTTAAGTTCTTGCGCATAGTCATCGGCCAGACGCTGGATGGTTGCCTCATTGAACATCTCGCGGCTGAACGACCAGCTCAGATTCAGCTCACCGCCATAGACGTTGCCGTTGATGTCCAGCCAGTTGGCCAGCGGCGCCAGCGCGCTTTGCTCCCGCCCGGTGCTTTCGCTGGCCGGGACGAACAGCGCAGCCTCGTCGAACTGACTGTCGAACTGCCCCAGATAGTTGAACGTGATACGCGGCACCGGTAGCGCGGCCAGCGTCCGGCGTGCCTGCTGGTCGCCCAGATAACGCAAGGCGCCAAAACCCAGGCCTTTGTTCGGCACGCTGCGCAGTTGCTCTTTGACCGCCTTGAGCGAGTCGGCCAGCGCCAGCGCAGGCGTCAGGCGTACCGGGAACAGACTGGTGAACCAGCCCACGGTACGGCTCAGGTCGACGTCATCGAACAGTTCTTCACGGCCATGGCCTTCGAGCTGAATCAAGGTCGAAGCCTGGCCAGTCCAACGGCAGATCACACGAGCCAGCGCGGTCAGCAGCAGATCGTTGATCTGCGTGCGGTACGCTGCGGGTGCCTGTTGCAACAGTTGCCGCGTCTGGTCGGCACTGAGACGGGTTTCGACGCTCAGCACATGCTGGTTTTGCAGGCCGGCGTCAGGGTTGTCACACGGCAGATCGGCGCTGGCGGCGCCCAGTTGCCCGGCCCACCAGGCCAGTTCGTTTTGCAACTCGCCACCCGCGAAGGCTTGCAGGCGTTCAGCCCAGGCCTTGAACGGGCTGGTCTTGGCCGCGAGCTTGATCGCTTGTCCGCTCTGCACTTGCTCGCAGGCACTCTGCAAGTCTTCGAGCAATACCCGCCACGAAACACCATCGACCACCAGGTGATGGATCGCCAGCAACAGCCGTTGGCTTCCGTCAGCCACATCCAGCAGTACCGCGCGCAACAGCGGCCCGACTTGCAGATCAAGGCTGCCTTGAGCGGCGTCACACACGGCTTCGATTTCGTCGCCATGTTGCACCGTCACCCTTTGCAGCAAAGGCTGGTTAGCCGGCGCACGGTGCGTGGCGGTCCAGCCGTCAGCGCCCTCGACGAAGCTCAGGCGCAACGCGTCGTGATGTTGCACCAACGCCTGCAAGGCTTGCTCCAGCACCTGGGCCTCAACCGCTTGCGCAGGCTTGAGCAGCAGCGACTGGTTCCAGCGCTGACGCTCGGGAATCTCCAGCTCGAAGAAACGCTGCTGGAACGGCAGCAAAGGCGTGACACCGCTGACCGGCCCCTGATCGATACTGAACGCCGCCTCGCCACGCTGGGCGACCCGAGCCAGACCTTGCACGGTCTGGTACTGGAACAGGTCTTTGGGAGTAATGCGCAGACCGGCCTGCCGGGCGCGACTGACCACTTGAATCGAAATGATCGAGTCGCCACCCAGGGCGAAGAAGTTGTCGGTCACGCCGACCTGCTCCAGCCCGAGCACTGCCTGCCAGATCTCGCACAACTGTTGTTCGCTGTCGTTGACGGGTGCCAGATAGGTCTGCTGCTGCAGCGCGGCGTCGGGTTTGGGCAGCGCCTTGCGATCCAGTTTGCCGTTGGGAGTCAGCGGCAGGTGTTCAAGGAACAACAGATGCGCCGGGACCATGTATTCCGGCAAGTGTTCGCGCAGCGCAGCCTTGAGCACTTCGCGCAGGCGCGCCTGCTCCTGGGCATCGCCCAAGGCGCCATTGAGCACGATATAAGCGACCAGTTGCTGACCGCTGGCACCTTCCTGAGCCAGTACCGCCAACTCGCGCACGACATCTTGCTGCAACAGCCGCGCTTCGATTTCACCCAGTTCGATACGGAAACCCCGGACCTTGACCTGATGGTCGATACGCCCGACATATTGCAGGTTGCCATCGGCCAGATAACGGGTCAGGTCGCCGGTGCGGTAGAAACGCTCGCCGGGCGCGCCAAAAGGGTTCGGCAGGTATTTTTCTGCGGTCAGCCCGGGACGCGCCAGATAGCCGCGCGTGATCCCGGCACCGGCCAGATACAACTCGGCCGCGACACCCTGCGGCACCGGTTGCAGTTCGCCGTCGAGGACGAAACTGGCGGTGTGCTTGAGCGGTCGGCCAATGCTCGGCTGGCCACCGGCGGTGCGTCGGGTCCAGGTCGAGTACGTGGTGTCTTCCGACGGGCCGTACAGGTCAAAAACGTGCTCGACCGGGGTCTGACGGTACAAGGTATCGACCAGCGACTGTTTGAGCGGCTCGCCAGCCAGATTGATGATGCGCACGCTCGACGGAATTTCCCCGCTGCGTTGCAGTGCGGCGATGGCCGAAGGCACGGTGTTGATCAGGCGCACCTGATCGCGGGCCGGCAACTGCGGCAATTCCAGCGCATTACGCGCGATGATCAGCGAGCCACCGTTGGCCAGCGTGACAAACAACTCCCACACCGACAGGTCGAAACACACCGACGTCGAGGCCAGCACACCCTGAATGTCGTCACGACTGTAGACCGACTGCGACCAGTCGATCAGGGCCAGCACGTTGCGATGGGCAATCGCCACGCCCTTCGGTTTGCCAGTGGAACCGGAGGTATAGATCACATAGGCGAGGTTGTCGGCATCGACACGAGAGGTGGGTGCATGCGTCGGGTAAGCGGCGAAATCGCTGTCGGCGTTGTCCATCAACAGCACATCGGTGCCGCTGCCAATCGCCAGGCTGGCGGCCACGTCGCGCTCGGTCAGCAGGCACAGCGCACGGCTGTCCTCAAGCATGTAAGCAACGCGATCTGCCGGATAATCAGGGTCAAGCGGCACATACACACCGCCAGCCTTGAGCACGGCCAACAACGCGACCAGCAGGTTTTCCGAGCGTTGCATGGCCACGCCGACCCGCACTTCCGGTCCGACACCGCGCTCGATCAACGCATGGGCCAACGGGTTGGCGCGCGCCTCCAGCTGCGCATAAGTCAGTTGGCGGTCAGCAAACGTTACTGCCAGTGCATCCGGGGTTTGCCCGGCCTGACGAGTGATCAACTGATGGATGCACAGCTCACTGGCAAACGGCGCGTCCGCACGATTCCAGTCGTGCAGCATCAGTTGTCGCTCGCTGGCATCGAGCATCGGCAGCTCACCAACCCGCTGCTGCGCGTTGCTGACGATGCCCTTGAGCAACGCCTGCCAATGCCGCCCCATGCGCTCGATGGAGACGCCGTCGAACAAGTCCGTGGCGTAGATCAACGAGGCCCAGACACCGTCCGGCGACTCTTGGGTTTCCAGGGTCAGGTCAAACTGCGCGGTAAGGCTGTCCCAGTTCACACTTTCGACACGCAGCCCCGGCAACTGCATGGCCTGACTGCTTTGCTTTGCCCCGCTCTGGTGGTTGAACATCACCTGGAATAACGGACTGCGGCTGAGGCTGCGTTCCGGCGCCAGCGCTTCGACCAATTGCTCGAACGGCAGATCCTGATGCGCCTGAGCACCCAGTGCCGACTGCCTGGCCTGAGCCAGCAACGCACTGAACGGCATGCTGCTGTCGAGGCTTGCGCGCAGCACTTGAGTGTTGACGAAGAAGCCGATCAAACCTTCGGTTTCGGCACGGTTGCGGTTGGCTATCGGCACACCGATACGGATGTCGTCCTGACCGCTGTAACGGTGCAACAAGGTCTGGAACGAGGCCAGCAACAACATGAACATGGTCACGCCTTCCCGGCGGGCGATGTCCTGCAAACCCTTGCTCAACGCCGCATCCAGTTGCAGATCCAGGCGTGCGCCGCGATAGCTTTGCACCAACGGGCGCGAATGATCGGCGGGCAACTCCAGTACACCCGGATCACTGCCCAGATGCTCGACCCAGTAATTCAATTGCCGCTCACGCTCACCGGCGTCCATCCAGCTACGTTGCCACTGGGCGAAGTCGGCGTACTGGATCGGCAATGCCGCCAGCGTGGCCGGCGTGCCGCGACTGAACCCGGCATAAAGTTCGATCAGCTCACCGACCATGACCTGCATCGACCAGCCATCGGAAATGATGTGGTGCTGGACCATCACCAGCACGTGATCGTCCGGCGCCAGACGCAACAGGCAGACGCGCAGCAACGCGTCCTGCTCCAGGTCGAACGGGCGGGCGATCTCGGCTTCGATGGCCGCGCGCAAACGCGGTTCATCGACTTCACCGTCCAGCTCGCGGATCTGCATCTGCAAGGCGAACGGTGCCTTGATCAGTTGAATGGCCTGGTCCTGATCCCCTCGGGCAAACCCGGTGCGCAGACTTTCGTGACGCTCGATCAGCGTATCGAAACTGCGCTGCAATACCGCCATGTCCAAAGCCCCGCGCAAACGCAGTGCCGTGGGAATGTGGTACGCCGCGCTGTCCGGCTCCATCTGCCAGAGAAACCACTGCCGCTCCTGGGCATAAGACAACAGCAGCGGTTCACCTTCAGTGCGCCGAAAAATCGGCGCGATGCCATAAAGGTTAATGCCCTGTTTGCCCAGTAGAATCGCCAGCGCCTTGCGTTTCTCGGGAGAAAGCGCGCCTACCGATTCAATCAACTGCTGCATGCCGTGGTCCTCTCAGGAAATCAGTTTTTCAAGTTCATCTGCTGATAAACGATTGAGAGCCTCCAAGGATTTAGCCAAAACATCATGAACGGGCTGCAAATCTGGTTGCAGGGCTTGAACGGCAGCGCAAAACGCCGCCAGATCGGCACTGGCGAACAGGCTTGCCAACGGAATTTCGAAGCCCAGCAGTTCCCGCAGGCGCAGTGCCACCTGGGTCGCCAGCAGCGAGTGACCACCGAGTTCGAAGAAGTTGTCGCTCAGGCCCACCCGCTCCAGCTTCAGCACTTCGGCCCAAACTCCTGCGATCTGCTGTTGCAGTTCGCTTTGCGGCGCCACGTAGACGTTTTGCAGCAAACTGGCGTCCGGTTGCGGCAACGCCTTGCGGTCGAGTTTGCCGTTGGCGGTCAGCGGCAGGCTGTCAAGCAGCAACAGATGCGCCGGCACCATGTAATCCGGCAAGTTGTGCTTGAGCGCCTGACGCAGGTGTTCACGCCATTGGCCCTGCTGATCAAGTTCCACCGATTGATCGGCCACCAGATACGCAACCAGTTGCACACCACCGGCACCCGGCTGATCGAGCACCACAGCCTGGCGAATCTGCGGCAGCGCCAGCAATTGCGCCTCGATCTCGCCCAGTTCGATACGGAAGCCACGAATCTTCACCTGATGGTCGATGCGTCCGGCGTACTCGATGCGCCCATCAGCGCGATAACGCGCCAGGTCACCGGTGCGATACAGACGCGCCCCGACATCACCAAACGGGTTGGGTACAAAGCGCAGGGCGCTGAGGTCCGCGCGCTTGAGATAACCGCGTGCCAGGCCAGCACCGCTGACGTGCAGTTCACCGATACAACCCCTGGCCACCGGGTTGAGGTCAGCGTCGAGCACATACCAGCCCAGATCCGGGATCGGATCGCCCAGCGGGCTGCCGGCATCCTGTTCCAGGTCGGCCAGACTCAGCGGACGATAGGTCACGTGCACCGTGGTTTCGGTGATGCCGTACATGTTGATCAACTGCGGAGCCGAATCGCCGAAACGTTCGAACCATGGGCGCAGGCTGCGCACTTCCAGCGCCTCGCCACCGAACACGACATAACGCAGCGACGGCTGCTGAGCCTGTGGAGTATCGCAAGCCACTTGCATCAGTTGTTTGAAGGCCGACGGCGTCTGGTTAAGCACGGTTATGCGCTCGCGGCAGAGCAACTCGTAGAACTCCTGCGGCGAACGGCTGACTGTGTGCGGCACGATCACCAGACGCCCGCCGTGCAGCAGCGCGCCAAAAATTTCCCAGACCGAGAAATCGAATGCGTAGGAGTGGAACAGCGTCCAGCGATCTTCGGCACCGAAACCGAACCAGCCATCGGTGGCCTCGAACAGACGCAGCACATTGTCGTGCGCCAGCAGCGTGCCTTTCGGCTTGCCGGTGGAGCCCGAGGTGTAGATCACATAGGCGAGGCTGGCACTGTCGGCCCAGACTTGTGGATCATTGGCCGGTTGCGCCTGCCAGGTCGCGTCATCGCCCAGCAGCAACGTCTCGACGCTGGGCGCAAGTTCCAGGTGATCAAGCACGCCCGGTTGCATCAACAACAGAGTGATCTCGCTGTCTTCGATCATGTATTGCAGGCGCTCGGCCGGGTACTGCGGGTCCAGCGGCAGATAAGCACCGCCGGCCTTGAGGATGGCTACCAGGCCGACGATCATTTCGATCGAGCGCTCGGCGGCAAGCCCGACCAGTACGTCGGCGCCCACCCCTCGGGCGATCAACCCATGAGCCAGACGGTTGGCTCGAATATTGAGCTCGCCGTAGGTCAATTGCTCATCACCCAGGCTGACGGCAATCGCATTCGGCGACTGACGAACTTGCGCTTCGATCAACTGCTGCAAGGTGCAGGTTTGCGCGAAAGTCGCCGGCTCGCGGTTCCAGTCGCGCAGCACCGCTTGTTGCTGCACGGCGTCGAACAGGCCGATCTCGGACAGCCGCCGCTGGGCCGGCGAAACGGCCATTTGCTGCAACAGGTGCAGCAAGTGGCCGCCGATCTGCTCGATCTGCGCTGCGCTGAAATGCTGACAGGCATAAGCGAACTGCAACGACAGGCTCTCGCCCATGTCCACCAGTACGGTCAGCGGCAGATTGGTCTGCTCCTGACTGGACGCCTGACCAAAACGCAGGCCCTGCGCTGCACCGCTGTTCAGGGCTGCGGAGACCGGATAGTTCTCGAAGACCAACAGGCTGTCGAACAGTCCTTCGCCGCGCTGTCCTGACCAGCGCTGAATATCCGCCAGCGGTGTGTATTCGAAATCGCGCATGGCCAGATTCAGTGCCTGCACCGATTGCAGCCAGTCCCCAAGACTCTGCTCGGCACGCGGACGAGCAATCACCGGCAGCGTATTGATGAACAACCCGACCTGCTGCTCGATACCCGGCAATTCTGCCGGACGACCGGCGACCGTAGCGCCGAACGCAACGGTCTGCTGACCGGTGTAACGTTGCAACAGCAACAGCCACGCGGCCTGCACCAGCGTATTGAGGGTGACTTTCTGCTGGCGGGCGAACTCGCCCAGACGCAGCGTCTGCTCTGTGTCCAGCAGTCGCGTGTGCTGCGCATAACCGCTGACGCCGGACGCTGCGGCATTGTCGAGGCAACTGCGAGCCAGGTGCGTCGGCTCGTCCAGATCAGCCAGCCGCTCGCTCCAGAAGCGCTCGCTGGCCTGACTGTCCTGACGTTGTAGCCAGCCGATGTAGTCCGCATAACGGCCCACCGGCGCGAGCGGCGTTTCACCGGCGTATCGTTGCAACACTTCGCCGAGCAACTGCGAGTTGCTCCAGCCATCCATCAGGATGTGATGGCTGGTGTAGAGCATTTCATGGCTGTCCTCGCCAGTGCGCACCAGGACCAGGCGCAGCAACGGCGCCTGCAGCAGATCAAAGCCTTGTTGCAGTTGTTCCTGCGCCAGGCTGTCGAGTGCCTGGACGAGATCGCTGCGTCCGCGCCAGTCGTGCAGGCTGAACGGCAGTTGTGCCTGACGCTGGACGATCTGCAGCGGTTGTTCCTGCTCGCTGATCCAGACAAACCGCGTGCGCAGAATCGAATGACTGTCCACCGCAGCTTGCCAGGCCTGACGCAGACGCTCGGCATCGAGGCCCTGCACGCTGACGCGCATCTGGTTGATGTAATCCCCCGAGCCTTGCTCATACAGGCTATGGAACAACATGCCCTGCTGCATTGGCGACAGCGGATAGATGTCTTCGACATCGGCTCCGGCGCCCGGCAAGGCATCGAGCTGGTTCTGACTCAGCGGTGCCAGCGGGAAGTCGGACGGCGTGATCCCGGCATGCTGTGGATCGCAGCAGTGGGCGATCAGTGCAGCCAGTTCCGCAGCATAATCATCGGCCAGACGTTGTACCGTGGCGTCGTCGAACATCTCGCGACTGAAGGTCCAGCCCAGGCTAAGCTCGCCAGCATAGACCTGACCGTTAAGCTCCAGCCAGTTGCCCAGCGGCGCCAGCGCGCTCTGCTCGTCACCGCCACGTTCACTGGCCGGCACAAACAGCGCCGCTTCGTCGAACTGCGTATCGAACTGCCCCAGATAGTTGAAGGTGATGCGTGGGGTTGGCAATGCCGCGAGCTCACGACGGGTCGCCTCATCACCGAAGTAACGCAGCACACCAAAGCCCAGGCCCTTGTCGGGAATCGCGCGCAACTGTTCCTTGATCTGCTTGATCGAGCCGTCGAAGGTTTCAGTCGGGGTCAGACGCACCGGGAACAGGCTGGTGAACCAGCCCACGGTACGACTCAGATCGATACCGTCGAACAGATCCTCACGGCCATGACCTTCGAGCTGGATCAGCGTCGATGGCTGACCGCTCCAGCGGCAAATCACTCGTGCCAGTGCGGTCATCAGCAAGTCGTTGACCTGAGTGCGATAGGCCGCCGGGGCCTGTTGCAACAGTTGTCGGGTCAGGGTCTGGTCGAGGCGCGTCTGCACCGTGTGCGCATGACGGTTCTGCAGACTGCCGTGCGGGTTGTTGCATGGCAGATCCGGCACCGCACCGGTCAATTGCGCACGCCACAGTTCGAGTTCATCTGCGCGTTGCGGGGCATGTTGCTGCAAGCGTTCGGCCCAGTGCTTGAAGGCGCTGGTCTTGGCCGGCAGTTTCAACGGCTGGACCTGCTGGCCCTGCACATAAGCGCTGTGCAGGTCTTCGAGCAGAATCCGCCACGACACCCCATCGACCACCAAATGGTGAACCGCCAGCAACAGACGTTGCGAGCCATCGGCCAGGGTCAGCAACAGGCCGCGCAGCAACGGGCCTTGCGCCAGATCGAAGCTGCGTTGAGCCGCAAGGCAGGCGGCCTGCATCTGCTCATCGTCGGCCACGGCGGATTGCATCAGCAAGGTATCACTGGCCGCCGGCTCACGATGGCTGGCGGTCCAGCCGTCAGCCGATTCGGTGAACGCCAGACGCAACGCATCGTGGTGATTCACCAGGCCCTGCAAGGCTTGCTCAAGCACCGCAGCGTCAAGATTTTGTGCCGGTTTGAGCAACACCGACTGGTTCCAGTGATGGCGCTCGGCAATCTCTGATTCAAGAAACAACTGCTGGAACGGCAGCAACGGTGTCGTGCCGCTGACCGGACCTTGAGGAAACTGCGGACCACTGTTGCCCAGCGTGGCGACGCCGGCCAGCGCCTGCACGCTCTGGTACTGGAACAGGTCTTTCGGCGTGAAGCGAATGCCCGCCTGACGAGCGCGAGCCACCACTTGAATCGAGATGATCGAATCGCCACCCAGTTCAAAGAAGTTGTCGCTCAGCCCTACCCGTTCCAGCTTCAGCACATCGGCCCAGACGGCGGCGATGCGTTGCTCCAGTTCGGTACGTGGCGCGATGTATTGTGCCTTGCCTTGATTCAACTCGGGTTTCGGCAACGCCTTGCGATCCAGCTTGCCGTTGGGGCTGAGCGGCATCTGCGCCAGACTCAGCCACTGGTTCGGAACCATGTACTCCGGCAGGCCGCTGTGCAGATGACGCATCAGAGCATCGCGCCAATCGGGGGATTCCTGCGCCAGCACGACGTACCCGGTCAAGTGCTTGCCGTCGATCACCAACACCGCAGCTTCGCGTACATCGGCATGCTCGAGCAGGCGCGCTTCGATCTCGCCGAGTTCGATGCGCAGCCCACGTAATTTGACCTGATGGTCGATGCGCCCGGCGTATTCGATCACCCCGTCGGCGCGATAACGCGCCAGGTCACCAGTGCGGTAGATCCGCTCGCCATTGCCGAACGGGCTGACCGCAAAACGCTCGGCGGTCAGCGCCGGGCGCTGGTGATAACCGCGCGCCAGACCGATACCGGCCAGATACAACTCGCCCAACACACCCGCCGGTACCGGCTGCAGTTGGTCGTCGAGGATGTAGCAGCCGAGGTTGGCGATCGGTTGACCGATCGGCACGCTGTCGCGGCCCTCCTCCACACAGGTCCAGTGAGTCACGTCGATGGCCGCTTCGGTCGGGCCATAAAGGTTGTACAGACCGGCCTGCGGCAGCTTGGCGAACACTTGTTGCTGGGCATCCGCCGGCAACGCTTCGCCGCTGCAGACAATGCGTTGCAGACTGGCGCAAGTGGCGACGTCGCTGTCCTGCAGGAAGGCTTGCAACATCGACGGTACGAAGTGCAGCGTGGTAATCCGTTCGCGGTTGATCAACTCGACCAGTTTTGTTGGATCGCGGTGATCGCCCGGAGCCGCCACCACCAGACGCGCACCGGTCATCAGCGGCCAGAAGAACTCCCATACCGATACGTCGAAGCTGAACGGGGTCTTTTGCAGCACGCTGTCGCCTGCGCCGATGGCGTAGGCCTGTTGCATCCAGCACAAGCGGTTGGTCAGTGCGACATGACGGTTGCCAGCGCCTTTCGGTTTGCCGGTGGAGCCGGAGGTGTAGATCACGTAAGCGAGGTTTTCGCCGTCAACGATCACCTGCGGATTGACCGTCGGGTAAGCACCCAGCGGCGCGTCCAGCAACAGGGTTTGCACCTGACCACCCAATGGCAGTGCCTCAACCAGATGCGCCTGGGTCAGCAGCAATTGCACGCCGCTGTCCTCGATCATGTAGCGCAGACGATCCTGCGGGTACTCCGGGTCCAACGGCACATAGGCGCCACCAGCCTTCAACACCGCGAGCAAGCCGACGACCATTTCGATCGAACGCTCGGCAGCAATACCCACCAGACTTTCCTGGCCGACACCGGCGCCAATCAGCTTGTGCGCCAGTTGGTTGGCCCGGGCGTTGAGTTCTGCGTAGCTCAGGCGCGTTTCAGCGAACACCAGAGCCGGGGCATCGGGAGTTTGCAGCACCTGCGCTTCGATCAACTGTTGCACGCTGCGGTCGAGCGGGTAATCGGTCGCCGTGGCATTCCAGTCCTGGATGATGGTCTGACACTCTTCGGCGTCCAGCATCGGCAGCGCCTGCACCGCTTGCTGCGGCGCGGCGACAATGCCGCGTAGCAGCGCCTGCCAATGCCCGAGCAGACGGCTGATGGTTGCAGCGTCGAACAAATCGCTGGCGTAGGTCAGACTGACCATCAGTCCGGCGTCGGTTTCGGTGGTGTCGAGGGTCAGATCGAACTGCGCTGTAGCGCTGTTCCACATCAGGCCTTCAACGCGCAGATCGCTGACGGCTGTCACCGGGTCTTGTGTACTTTGATGGTTGAACAACACCTGGAACAGCGGGCTGTGGCTGAGGCTGCGCTCCGGCGCCAGCGCCTCGACCAGTTGCTCAAACGGCAGGTCCTGATGGGCCTGGGCACCGAGCGCCGCTTGCCGGGTTTGCATCAGCAGATCGCGGAAACCCGGCTCACCGTCAAACCGCGCACGCATCACTTGAGTGTTGACGAAGAAGCCGATCAGGCCTTCGGTTTCAGCGCGATTGCGGTTGGCAATCGGCACGCCGACACGCACGTCATCCTGACCGCTGTAGCGATGCAGCAAAGTCTGAAAAGAGGCCAGCAGAAGCATGAACAGCGTCACGCCTTCGCTCCGGGCCAGGTCGTGCAGTTGCGTGCTCAGTGCCGGTTCGAGCGCCAGATCCTGGCGTGCACCGCGATAGCTCTGCACCGCCGGGCGCGAGTGATCCAATGGCAATTCCAACACCGGTTGTTCGCCGCCCAATTGTGCGACCCAGTAGTCCAGTTGCCGCTGGCGTTCGCCGGCGTCCATCCATTGACGCTGCCATTGCGCGAAGTCGGCGTATTGCAGGGTCAGTGCTGGCAGCTCGATGGATTGTCCACTGCGTTGCGCGGCATACAGCGCCATCAGTTCACGAACCATGACCTGCATCGACCAACCATCAGAGACAATGTGATGCTGGGTTATCACCAGCACATGCTCGTCTGCCGCCACTCGCAGCAGACTGACCCGCAGCAATGGTCCGTTCAGCAGGTCGAACGGCTGGCTGATCTGCGCCTGTACCCAGTGCTGCACGGTGCCCGCATCGGTTTGCGGCAATGTCTGCTGTTCAATCAGCAACGAGCCTTGCGGATGAATGATCTGCACCGTGCGCTCGTCATCCTGACGGAACGTGGTACGCAACGGCTCGTGGCGCGCGACCAGTTGTTCGAAGCTGTGTTGCAACGCGACGATGTCCAGCGGCCCGTGCAAGCGCAATGCGCTGGGTACATGGTAAGCGGCGCTGTCCGGTTCCAGTTGCCAGAGGAACCACTGACGTTCCTGGGCATATGACAAGCGCAACCCCTCGCCACGCGTGACGGCCAGCATCGGCAGGCTTTCGCTGTGCTGCAAAGCACTGCACGCCGTGGCAAACCCCTGAAGGGTCGGGTGTTCGAACAGGGTACGCATCGGCACGTCGCGCTTGAGCACCTGACGTACCCGGGAGATCACCTGAGTCGCCAGCAGCGAGTGACCGCCGCGCTCGAAGAAGTGATCGTCGAGGCCTACCGGCCCCGACTCCAGCACTGCTTGCCAAATGTCTGCCAGTTGCACCTGCAGCAGGGTCTGCGGCGCGACGTAAGCCGTCTGTACCAGGCTGAAATCAATTTTCGGCAGTGCCGCACGGTCGAGTTTGCCGTTGTTGTTCAGCGGCAACGCGGCCAATGCCAGCAGGTGCGCAGGCACCATGTAATCCGGCAGCGCCTGTTGCAATGCAGCCTTGATCTGCGCCAGCCATTGCGCTTCGCCGAGCGCCGGTTCGCGGCCCGTTTCGGCCACCACGCAGGCGACCAATTGCGCGCCGCCGGCAAATTCCTGAGCGATGACCGCTGCCGCTCGCACGCCGTCCAGCGCTTGCAGGCAAGCTTCGATTTCGCCCATCTCGATGCGGAAACCGCGGATTTT
Source organism: Pseudomonas sp. McL0111 (assembly GCF_052567255.1). Taxonomy (NCBI): domain Bacteria; kingdom Pseudomonadati; phylum Pseudomonadota; class Gammaproteobacteria; order Pseudomonadales; family Pseudomonadaceae; genus Pseudomonas; species Pseudomonas sp. McL0111. The sequence continues at coordinate 5,800,406 of NZ_CP199585.1, forward strand.
CACTTGATGGTCGATACGCCCGGCATACTCCAGGTCACCGTTTTGGTTGTATCGGGCGAGGTCGCCACTGCGATACAGACGCGCACCCGGCTCACGGGCGAACGGGTCCGGCAGGAAGCGTTCGGCGGTCAGCGCCGGACGGTCGAAATACTGCTGCGCCAGACAGGCGCCCGCGCCAATGCACAACTCGCCAACACCACCGGCCGGCAACAATTGACCGGCGCTGTCGAGCACATACAAGGCACGACCGGCAATCGCCCGGCCAATCGGAATACCGAAGCTGTCGCTGGCATCGCTCAAGCGGCACTCATGCACGCTGGACACCACCGTGGCCTCGGTCGGCCCGTAGGTGTTGAGCAGACGCACGTGGCCCAGGCCGGCTTCATGCCACAGACGCAAACCCTCGACCGACATCGCTTCGCCGCCAACGTGCACCTGGCGCAACTTGCCCAGCCCCTTGACGTTGCCACTCGCGCATTCACGGGCCAACAGGAACCAGTAAGCCGCCGGCAAGTCGGCCAAGGTAACGTCGTGCCGGACGATTTCGTCGGCCAGGCGGGTGACGTCCCACAATTCGTCACCGCGCAGGATCAGCGCCGCACCGACGCACAATGGCGGATAGCACTGCTCGACAAAGCCGTCGAAGCTGAACGTCGCAAACTGCAGCACCCGATCCTGCGCCTCCAGCAGCGAATACTCGGCGCCGGTCTGGCAGAACTCCTGCAAGGCAGCATGATCGATGGCCACGCCTTTCGGCTGGCCGGTGGAGCCAGAGGTGTAAATCACGTAGGCCAGATCAGCGGCAACTGCAGTGTTCTGCGGGTCGCTGTCGGGGTAAGCCGCCAACTCGGTGGTGATGTCCGTCAGGTCCAGACGTACCAGGCCCGTTGGCAGTGCGACGTCGTCCAGCAGGCCGGACTCGCTCAGCAACAGATCGAGACGGCTGTCTTCGATCATGTAGGCCAGGCGCTGCGTCGGGTACTTCGAATCGAGCGGCACGTAGGCCGCGCCGGTCTTGAGCACCGCCAGCAGGCTGACAATCATCTGCGGGCTGCGATGCAAGGCCAGGCCGACACGTTTGCCCGGCGCCGCGCCGCTCGCCAACAAACGATGGGCGAGGCGGTTGGCTTGAACGTTCAGCTCGCCGTAGCTCAGCCTCAGTTCGCCAGCCTGTACCGCCAATGCCTGCGGTGTGACGCGCGCCTGTGCGGCAATGCGCTCGTGCACCAGACCTTGCTGCTGCAACTGCACCGCCGGTGGCTGGCAGTGTGCAAGCATCGTCCGGAGCGCCGTTGCATCGAGTAGTTGCAAGGCACCCAGTCGGGTCTGGGCACTGGCGACCAATTGTTCCAGCAGATGCCGCAGATTGGCGCATAGCGTTTGCACCTGCGCCGCACTGAAACGTGCCGCGTCGTAGCCCAGTTCAAGGCTCAGGCTGGCACCCAGTTCGATGCCTAGCGTCAGCGGGTAGTGGGTGCGCTCATGGTTGTGCAGGTTGCCGAAAGTCAGACCCGCTGGCGCACCTTGTTTGAGGGCTTCAGCTACCGGGAAGTTTTCGAACACCAGCAGGCTGTCGAACAGCGCTGATCCTTGCTGCCCGGCCCAGCCCTGAATGTCATAGAGCGGCACATGCTCGTATTCGCGCAGCGCCAGATTCTGTGCCTGCAAGTCACTCAGCCACTGGCCGACGCAGTGGTCCGGACGCAGGTTGCAGACCAGCGGCAAGGTGTTGATGAACAGTCCCAGTTGCTGCTCGATCCCCGGCAGCGGCGCCGAACGACCGGCCACGGTCGCACCGAACACCACGCAATCCTGCCCGGTATAGCGTTGCAACAACAGGCTCCAGGCCGCTTGCAACAAGGTGTTGAGGGTGACTTTTTGCTGACGGGCAAACTCGCCCAGACGGCGGGTTGTCGGTTCGTCGATCAGCTCGCGGTACTCGCCGCTGCCCTGCCCGTCCACCGGCGCACGCATTGCGTCGGCGAGCAGCGTCGGCGCTTGCAGCGGGGCCAGCGTGGCGTCCCAGAATTGCCGGTCGGCAACTGCCGATTGCTGCTGCAACCAGCCCATGTAATCACGGTAATTCGCCACCGGCGCCGGTTGCGCACGGCCAGTGGCGTAGTGCGAAATCACCTCGCCGAGCAACTGCGCATTGCTCCAGCCGTCCATCAGAATGTGGTGGCTGGTGTAGATCAGGTGCCAGGCATCGGCAGCAGTGCGTACCAGTTTCAGTCGCAACAATGGCGCGCTGTCCAGATCGAAACCACGGGCGCGTTCGGCGTCGGCCAGCGCGGCAGTGTCGATGCCGGTGGCACTGCCATCGAGCAATTCCAGTGGCAACACCACTTGACGGCTGATCACCTGATGAGCGCTGTTCAGGCCTTGCCAATGGAAGCTGCTGCGCAGCACGTCATGCCGCTCCAGCACCGCCTGCCAGGCAGCGGCGAAACGCTGCGGATCGAGGCCTTGAATGTCCAGGCGCATCTGACTGATATAAGCCTCGACCTGCGGTTCGTACAAGGTGTGGAACAACATGCCCTGCTGCATCGGCGACAGCGGATACAGGTCTTCGATGGCGGCAGCAGCCACCGGCAAGGCATCCAGTTGTGCCTGGCTGATACGTGCCAGCGGAAAGTCCGACGGCGTGGCCTGTGGTGCTTCGAGCGCACAGCAATGTTCGATCAGCGCGCCGAGTTCGGCGGCGTAATCATCGGCCAGACGCTGAACGGTGGCGACGTCGAACATCTCGCGACTGAACCCCCAGCTCAGGCTCAACTCGCCGCCATACACCTGACCTTCGACGGTCAGCCAGTTATCCAGCGGCGCTTGTTGGTCCTGTGCGGCACCGCCGCTCTCAGTGGCCGGCACCAACAGTGCCTGCTCGTCGAACTGACGGTCGAACTGCCCCAGATAGTTGAAGGTGATACGCGGCTGTGGCAGTGCTGCCAGTTCTTCGCGTATGTGCGGCGCGGCCAGATAACGCAGCACGCCATAACCCAGGCCTTTGTCCGGAACGGCGCGCAGTTGCTCCTTGATGGATTTGATCGAACCATCGAGGTCATCGGTGCAGGTCAGGTTCAGCGCGAACAGACTGGTGAACCAGCCCACGGTGCGCGTCAGGTCGATGTCGTCGAACAGATCTTCACGGCCATGACCTTCCAGTTGAATCAGGGTGCCCGGCTGTTTGCTCCAGCGGCTGACGGTACGCGCCAGCGCTGTCAACAACAGGTCATTGACCTGCGTGCGATAGGCCGCCGGCGCTTGTTGCAACAGTTGCCGGGTGCGCTCGGCGTCCAGACGCCATTCGATTTTCTGTCCATGCACATTCTGCAAACTGCCTTGCGGGCGTTCGCACGGCAGATCCTGCGCGGCCTCATGCTGGGTTTTCCAGTAGGCCAACTGATCGTCGAAGCGCGCTGCTTCACCACTCAAGCGTTGCGTCCAGCTCTGGAATGCGCTGGTCTTGGCCGGCAACTGCACGCCCCCGCCAGCGGCCAGTTGTTCGTAGGCTTGCTGCAAATCTTCCAACAGTACCCGCCAGGAAACACCATCGACTACCAGGTGATGCAGGATCAGCGACAACCGCTGAGTGCCGTCGGCCAACGTCACCAGCAGCGCCCGCAACAGCGGGCCGTTTGCCAATTCAAGGCTGCGCTGTGCGGCATCGCACAAGGCCGTCAGTTGCTCGGTGGACTCGGCATCGCGCTGCCACAGATCAGCGCTCTCGACTTGCGGGCCATAAACTTGTTGCCAGCCATCGGCGCCTTCGACAAATCGCAGGCGCAAGGCATCGTGATGGTTGAGCACTCGCGTCAACGCAGCGTCCAGCCGCTGCGCGTTCAGCGGCTCGCGAGGCGTCAGCAACAACGATTGGTTCCAGTGCTCGCGCAGCGGCATCACGCGGCTGAAAAACTGCTGTTGGATCGGCCCCAGTAACGCCTCGCCGGTCACCGGCCCCTGATCGATCGCACTGTGGCTGTCGAGTTTGGCCACCAGCGCCAGACTGCGTACGGTTTGATACTGGAACAAGTCCCGTGGACTGATGCGAATACCCGCCTGCCGAGCGCGGCTGACCACTTGAATCGAGATGATCGAGTCACCACCGAGTTCGAAGAAGTTGTCCTCCAGGCCGACGCGTTCGAGGCCGAGCACGTCTTCCCAAATCGCCGCGAGGGCCATTTGCATCGTGTCCTGCGGCGCAACAAATGCTTGCTGCGACGCGGCGTCGGGTTGTGGCAGGGCTTTGCGGTCGAGCTTGCCGTTGGCGGTCACCGGCAGTCTGGCCAGCGTCATCAGATAGGTCGGCACCATGAATTCCGGCAGACTGCCGAGCAACCACGCCTTGACGTCCTGCTGCCATTGCTCGTCCGCCTGGGCATTTTCCAGCACCAGATACGCGACCAGATGCTTGCCACCCTGCACCAGCACCACGGCCTCTCGCACCAGCGGATGCTGCATCAGACGGGTTTCGATTTCGCCAAGTTCGATGCGCAGACCGCGCAATTTGACCTGATGATCGAGACGACCGAGGTATTCGATCACCCCGTCGGCACGCTGGCGTACGCGGTCTCCGGTACGGTACAGCCGCGCTCCGTCATGGAACGGGCACGGCACAAAACGTTCGGCGGTCAGCGCCGGACGCTGATGATAACTGCGCGCCAGCCCCGCCCCGCCCAGATACAACTCGCCGGCCACACCGCTCGGCACCGGCAGCAGCTCGGCATCCAGCACATGCGTGCGCAGGTTGGCAATCGGCCGGCCAATCGGCACGCTGTCGGCGCCCTCATCGACGCAGGTCCAGTGAGTGACGTCGATGGCCGCTTCAGTCGGGCCATAGAGGTTGTACAGGTGGGCATTCGGCAGCTTGGCGAACACCTGCTGTTGCGCATCCAGCGGCAAGGCTTCGCCGCTGCACACGATACGTTTCAGACCTGCGCAGCTTTCGACGCCCGGCTCATGGATAAACGCCTGCAACATCGACGGCACAAAGTGCAGTGTGCTGATGGCATGACGGTTGATGGTCTCGATCAGTTGCAGCGGATCGCGATGCGCCCCCGGTGCGGCGACCACCAGACGAGCGCCAGTCAGCAGCGGCCAGAAAAACTCCCACACCGACACGTCGAAGCTGAACGGGGTTTTCTGCAACACCGAGTCGCTGCCGTCCAGTGCATACGCTTCCTGCATCCAGGACAAACGGTTGACCAGTGCGGCATGGCTGTTGCCGGCACCTTTCGGTTTGCCGGTGGAGCCCGAGGTGTAAATCACATACGCCAGATTCAACGGATCGACCACCACCTGCGGGCGGCTCTCGCTGTAGCGATCCAGCCAGTCGGCCTCCTGATCGAGAATGATCACCTGCACACCATCAGTCGGCACTCGCGACAGCAGCGAACTTTGAGTCAGCAGCAAGGTAATGCCACTGTCCTCGACCATGTAGGCCAGGCGCTCCTGCGGGTATTCCGGATCGAGCGGCACATAGGCACCACCAGCCTTGAGGATCGCCAGCAGGCCAACGACCATTTCGACCGAGCGCTCGACACAAATCCCGACCAGGCTATCCGCTTGAACACCCTGCTCGCGCAGCAAGTGCGCCAACTGATTGGCTCGGGCATCGAGTCGGGCATAGGTCAGCGTGTTCTCGCCAAACACCAGCGCCGGTGCATCTGGATTGCGCGCTACCTGCGCTTCGATCAGATGATGAATCGGCTGGCCGGTCGGGTACACCGCCTGCACATTGTTCCAGTCATGCACCAGCGTGTGTTGCTCGGCGGCATCGAGTAACGGCAACTCGCCAACCCGTTGCGAGGTATCGGCGACCATCGCCTGGAGCAGACGCGTCCAATGCCGCGCCATACGCTCGATGGTCGTGGCATCAAACAGATCGCTGGCGTAAGTCAGTGCCGCATGCAACTTGCCGCCCTTCTCCCAGGTGTCCAGGCTGAGGTCGAACTGAGTCGTGCGGCTCTGCCAGTCGAGACTGCTCAACGACAGGCCCGACGCTGTGCCGACGTTGGCCAGATCCGCAACTTGCGGCTGGTGGTTGTACATCACCTGGAACAGCGGCGTATGGCTCAAGCTGCGTTCCAGTTTCAAGGCCTCGACCAGCCGCTCGAACGGCAGATCCTGGTGGGCCTGAGCGCCGAGCGCGGTTTCCTTGATGGCGCGCAACAGATCATCGACCTGGGTCTGACCATCGAGTTGCGTGCGCAATACCTGGGTGTTGACGAAGAAGCCGATCAGGCCTTCGATTTCCGCACGGTTGCGGTTGGCGATCGGCACGCCGATGCGGATGTCGGTCTGGCCGGTATAACGGTGCAGCAGCGCATTGAAGGCACCGAGCAACAACATGAACAGCGTGACCTGATGCTTCTGTGCGGTGTTGCGCAGTTGCTCGGCCAATTGGCCGTCGACAGCGAATTCGTAGCGGGTGCCGCGATAGCTCGGCACTGCCGGACGCGAATGATCCAGCGGCAGTTCCAGCACCGGATGTTCATCACCCAGTTGTGCCTGCCAGTATTGCAATTGCCGCGCCTGCTCGCCGGCCTCCAGCCAGCGCCGCTGCCACAGCGCATAGTCGCTGTACTGGACCGGCAGCGCCGCCAGTTGCGGCTGCGCGCCTGCATCAAAGGCGTCGTAGCAGTGGATGAATTCGTCGATCAGCACGTTCATCGACCAGCCATCGGAGACGATGTGGTGCAAGGTCAGCAGCAGAACGTGTTCATCAGCGCCGAGCTTCAGCAGGGACACACGCAGCAACGGGCCCGTCGCCAGATCGAACGGCTGCACCGATTGCTGTTCGGCAGCACGGCTGACCGCCTGCTCGCGCTCATCGGCCGGCAGTGGGCTGAAATCCCCGTGATTGATGATCAGCGGCGCGGTGGCCGGCACTTGCCGCAAGCTGTCGTCAGGCTGGCGCTGGAATACCGTGCGCAGAGTTTCGTGACGCTCCACCAGGCTGGCGAACGATTGTTCCAGCGCCGCCAGATTCAGTTGCCCGCTCAGGCGCACCGCACCCGGCAAATTGTAGGCGCCGCTCTGCGGATCGAGTTGCCAGAGAAACCACATCCGCTGTTGCGCGTAGGACAACGCCTGGCGATCCTCGGCTTCAATGCCGGCGGGGATCGGGAATCGAGCGAAATCCACGCCCTCCTTTTGCAGGGCCGCGAGGAACATCTGGCGCTTTTCCAGGGGCAACCCGATAAACCGGCGAGCAAGTTTCAAGGAGTCTTCAGCATTCATTTCTTAGCATCCGGATCAGTAGGCAGGAAGCACAAAGGCACGTCGTCCCTATAAAACGAATCCAGACCGGAAAAATTAGCGAATGAGAACAACTGGCAGACAGGACGCCTGGGGAGAAATGAACAAGGCACAAATCAATGCGCGAGCGGGCTTGCTCGCGAACGCGGTGTATCAGCCGAGATCATTGGCGGCTGATAAAACCTTCGCGAGCAAGCACGCTCCCACAGAAAAATCAGGCGCTGACGAGCAGACCGTGCCGTCGATGATGCACATCCAGCTGATCCTTGATCACCCGCAGCACTTTGGCTTCGTGCTCATGAATGAAGAAGTGCCCACCGGCCAGCATGTCCACGGAAAAGCTGCCGTGGGTTTCCTTGCTCCAGCCAATCAATTGTTCAGTGGTGGCACGATCAGTGGTGCCGCCAAGCACATGCACAGGGCATTTGAGCAACGGACGCTGGATCGGCTGAAAGCGTCCGCACAGCAGAAAATCAGCTCGTAGCACCGGCAGCGTGAGACTCATCAACTCGTCGTTGGCGAGGATCTCTTCACTGGTGCCATTGAGGGTGCGCAGTTGATTGATCAATTCGGCATCGGTCTTGGGCTCGGAGAAACCACGGTCGTAGTCGCTGCGCATGGTCGGCGCCGCGGTACCGGAGGCAAATAACGCCACGGGCTCCGGCAACCCCAGTGCGCGCAGTGCGTGAGCCAGTTCGCTGGCCAGCAATGCCCCCAGGCTATGGCCGAAAATCGCATACGGCGCACGCAATGAAGTTTGCAGCTCGGCCGCCAATTGACGCGCCAGTGCACGCATGTCGGTTTGCAGCGCTTCGCCGAATCGCGCGCCGCGTCCCGGCAGTTCGACCGGTTGCAGCGTCAGCCACTCTGGCAGTTTGCGCCGCCAGCGGCTGTAAACCATGGCACTGGCGCCCGAATAAGGAAGGCACAGCAATGTCAGCTGAGTCACCCGGCTTACCTCGAAAAGTTGTCTGTATAGAAGAACGAAAGCGACCTTGTAGAAATTAGCCCTCGCCCCTGCCATCCAGTCACTTCAGGTGTCGGAAACTTTGCACCGCTGCGCCCAATACCACGGCCCCGGCGGCAATCGCCAGCCAGAACCCGCTACGTGCGCCAAACGCGTCCACCAGCCAGCCGGAACTGGCGGCGCCGATGGCCACGCCGATACTCAAACCCGTCACCAGCCAGGTCAGGCCTTCAGTGAGTTTGGCCGCTGGTACGATGCGTTCGACCAGCGCCATCGCCACAATCAGCGTCGGCGAAAAGAACAGCCCCGCGACAAATACCGCCAACGCCAGGCCGAAAATATTGGTCGCCAACAACAGCGGCAACGTGGTCACCGCCGTCGCCACACCGCCATACAGAAACAGCTGCGGCAACGGCAATTTCGAGCGCATTGCGCCGAAGGCGATCCCGGCCATACAGGAACCGATGGCATATACCGACAGCACAATACTCGCTGCCGCTGGCTGTCCCTGTTGCTGGGCAAACGCCACGCTGACCACGTCGACCACGCCGACGATAGTGCCCATGGCGACCATCAACAGCATCAGCAATTGAATGTCCCGCGAGCGGATGATCGAGCCTTGGTGATGCAGTTCATGTGGATGCACTGCCGGCTCGGTACTGCGTTGCGCGACAAACGCCGTAACGCCGATGGCCAGCATCAACAACGCGGCGAGCGGCCCGGCCTCGGGAAACGCAACCACACATAACCCGACAGACAATGGCGGGCCGACGATGAAACACACTTCATCAAGCACCGACTCCAGCGCATAAGCGGTCTGCAATTGCGGTTGACCACGATAGATTTCGGTCCAGCGCGCCCGCACCATCGCCGACATGCTCGGCATGCAACCGGCCAGAGCGGCGCAGATAAACAGCGTCCAGTGCGGCGCCTGCAAACGGGTGCAGATCAACAACATCAGCAGCGCCCCGCCACCGATCAATGCCGACACCGGCAGAATTCGTCCCTGACCATAGCGGTCGACCAGCCGCGAGACCTGCGGTGCACAAAACGCCGTGGCCAGAGCAAACGTCGCCGCCACTGCACCGGCCAATCCATAGCCACCCTGAAGCTGCGCGAGCATGGTGATCAAGCCGATACCGGTCATGGAGATCGGCATGCGCGCAATCATCCCGGCAATCACAAAGGCCCGGGCACCGGGGGCGTTGAACAGTTCGCGGTAAGGGTTTGCCATCGGATGCAGCCTCATTCAGGGCCGCCAAGTTGCCACAAGGCCAATGGGCGTGGAAGCAGTGAATTGTTGGTGGAGTGTGAAGCCCTTGCAGATCAAAAGATCGCAGCGTGCCGCAGCTCCAACCGGACTTACCCAAGAACCCTGTGGGAGCGGGCTTGCCCGCGAAGAGGCCCGAACCAACAACACAAAATCTTCAGAAATGAACTCTCTCTGCTCACCACCAGTCAGCTAGTTAAGCCCTCACCCAAGGCACAACCGCGCATGCACATTACCCTCGCCCGTCAGGTTGCACTGGTCACTGGCGCCAGCTCCGGCATTGGCCACGCAGCCGCCAAAGCCCTCGCCGCAGCGGGTGCCGCCGTTGTCATCAACTACAACCGTCAAGCCGAACCCGCACAGGAACTGGCCCGGCAGATCATCGCCGATGGCGGTCAGGCGCTGGCCATCGGCGCCGATGTGTCCAAGGAAGACGACGTTGAGCGGCTGTTCGCCGAGACGCTGGAAGCCTTCGGCTCACTGGACATTCTGGTCGCCAACTCCGGAATGCAAAAAGACGCAGCGGCTGTGGATATGTCGCTGGCGGACTGGAATCAGGTGATCGGCGTCAACCTCACCGGCCAGTTCCTCTGCGCCCGCGCCGCGTTACGCATCTTCAAGCGTCAGGGCATCCGCGAAGGTGTGTCGCGGGCTGCCGGCAAAATCATCCACATGAGTTCGGTGCACCAGCGCATTCCGTGGGCAGGGCATGTCAATTACGCCGCGTCCAAGGGCGGCGTTGATCAGTTGATGCAAACCCTGGCTCAGGAAGTCAGCCGTGAACGCATCCGCATCAACAGCATCGCGCCCGGAGCGATTCGCACGGCTATAAATAAAGAGGCCACCGAAGGCGCGGCCGGCGAAAAACTGCTCGACCTGATTCCCTACGGCCGTATCGGCGATGTCGAGGATGTCGCCAATGCAGTGGTGTTTCTCGCCTCCGACGCCGCCGACTACATTGTCGGCACCACCCTGTTCATCGATGGCGGCATGAGCCTCTATCCGGAGTTTCGCGGCAATGGCTGAACATTATCCCGAACGACAAAGCGCTATCGACGCCCACGGCATCATCGGCGACATGCGCACCGCGGCACTGGTCAACGACAAGGGCAGCGTGGATTTTTTCTGCTGGCCGGAGTTCGACAGCCCGACGATCTTCTGTTCGCTACTCGACAGTCCGGAGGCGGGGATTTTCCAGCTCGCACCGGATTTGCCGGATGCCCGCCGTGAGCAGATTTATCTGCCGGACACCAATGTTCTGCAAACCCGTTGGCTCAGTGAATTTGCGGTGGTGGAAATCACTGATCTGCTGCCGATTGGTGACAGCGTCGATGACCTGCCGCTGTTGATGCGTCGGGTCCGAGTGGTCAGCGGGGAAGCGAAGTTCCACATGCGCTGCGCGGTGCGCCACGACTATGCCCGCGCCGAAACCAGTGCGCAGATGGATGGGCAAACGGTGGTGTTCAGCGCCGGAGGTCGGCCATCGCTGCGCCTGGTAGCGGATCAGCCGATGCACATCGATGCCGAGTCGGCGCTGGCGTCGTTCAGCTTGAAACAGGATCAGAGCGCCGAGTTTCTACTCGGCGGTGCGGACGATCCGCGTTTTGCCGAGGACGCGGCCAAGTTGTGCATGGAACGCACACTGAAGTTCTGGCGCGACTGGATCGGCCAGTCGAACTACCGTGGCCGCTGGCGCGAAATGGTCAACCGTTCGGCGCTCGCGCTCAAGCTGCTGACCTCACGCAAACACGGGGCAATCCTCGCCGCTGCTACTTTCGGCCTGCCGGAAGCCGTCGGCGGCGAACGCAACTGGGATTACCGCTACACCTGGGTCCGCGACGCCTCGTTTACCGTGTACGCGTTCATGCGCCTGGGCTTTGTTGAAGAAGCCAACGCCTACATGCGCTGGATGCGCGGCCGGGTCAGTGATTGTCATGGCCAATCGATGAAGCTGAACATTCTGTACGCCATCGACGGCCGTCAGGAATTGCCGGAAACCGAACTCACGCATTTGTCCGGTCACGGCGGCGCAAAACCGGTGCGTATTGGCAACGGGGCCTTTGACCAGATTCAGCTGGATATCTTCGGCGAACTGATGGACGCGGTGTATCTGGTCAACAAGTACGGCGACGCGATTTCCCACGAAGGCTGGAAGCACGTGTGTGAAGTGGTCAATCAGGTGTGTGAGACCTGGCAGACCGAAGACGTCGGCATCTGGGAAATGCGCGGTGAGACGCACCATTTCCTGCACTCACGGCTGATGTGCTGGGTGGCGCTGGACCGGGCGATTCGGCTAGCCTCGAAACGCTCGCTGCCGGCCCCGTTTGCGCAATGGGATCAGACCCGTCAGGCGATCTACGCGGATATCTGGGACAACTTCTGGAATGAAGAGCGCGGGCATTTTGTGCAGTACAAGGGCGGCACTGCTCTCGATGGTTCGATGCTGTTGATGCCGCTGGTGCGTTTCGTCAGCGCCAAGGACCCGCGCTGGCTCTCGACGCTCGAAGCCATCGAGAAACATCTGGTGCGCGATGGCATGGTTTATCGCTATCGCAACGATGACGCCAATATCGACGGTTTGGCCGGCACCGAAGGCGCGTTTGCGGCGTGCTCGTTCTGGTACGTCGAATGCCTGGCCCGCGCCGGGCAGGTAGAAAAGGCGCATCTGGAATTCGAACAACTGCTGCGTTACGCCAACCCATTGGGGTTGTATGCCGAAGAGTTCGACAGCCACGGTCGGCATCTGGGCAATACCCCGCAGGCACTGACGCATCTGGCGTTGATCAGTGCGGCGAGTTTTCTGGATCGGCGGTTGAGTGGCGAAAAGGACTCGTGGCAGCCGTAATGTTCGTCAGAGCCTGTCGGAAATGTCCAATCGCACACAGTGTTTGTAGGATCTTGCCCACACATTTCTGAAAAATGTCTGCACTCTGTGGCGAGGGGATTTATCCCCGTTGGGCTGCGAAGCGGCCCCCGCCCCTGATCTTCTTACTCAATCACAGGTACCGCACCGGCTGGCTTTGCGACTGCTGCGCAGCCGAACGGGGATAAATCCCCTCGCCACAGTTATGCGGTTCGACGCCTACACGCCTTAAACAAATCACCCGCACTTCTTGCCCCGCAACTCGCACTTACACCCTGAAATACCTTGTTGCCAGCTGTTACATCCCCCCCTACCATCCACCGCAACGGGCACAGCGGAGCTGTCCAATAAAACCCGAATTCAAGGAACCAGAATGACCCAGCACGTCCACCGTCCCATCGACATGCCCTTGCGCACCGGCCTCAACCGCAGCCAACTCTGGGAAGCCGCCGACAACGGCCTGATCAAATGCTGGGAAGTCGGCCGCCAGCGCGCCGCACGCTTCCCCGACCTCGCCCAACGCTGCCTCGCCAATGAATTGCCTGTGCTGGGCTGGAAAGGTGGCGTCAGCCGCAGCCTGAAGAAAAACGAAAAATATGGCTCGCTGAAATATCTGGCGCAATGGCAAGGACTGCGCGGGGAGGATCTGGATATTGATCTGAATGCAGAGCGGGTGCTGACCTGTTCGCGGACGAAGATGGTGGTGACGTTTACCCCGGATCGAAGCAAATACTTCAATCAAATGCCCGAAACCGAAACCCCAGCCTGATAGAGCGACTGTGGCGAGGGAGCTTGCTCCCTCGCCACAAGGTTCATCTGCAACAGGTTCAGTGGTTTGGTCTAGTGTTGCTGGACGCTTAATTTTTCGGAGCCTTCCATGACTGACATCCAACATGTACGGACGCAGACCCTGGACATTGCCTGCGAAAATCAGGGTCCCGACAACGGCGATCCGGTGATTCTGCTTCACGGATTCCCCTACTCTCCCCGCGCCTACGATGAAATTGCTCCGGCCCTCGCCGCCAAGGGCTATCGGGTCATCGTTCCGTATCTGCGCGGCTACGGCCCAACCCGATTCAACAGCCCGGACACTTTGCGCTCTGGACAACAAGCGGCGCTGGCTCAGGATTTACTGGATTTGATGGATGCGTTGAGGATCGAACAAGCCACCCTCTGCGGTTATGACTGGGGTGGTCGGGCGGCGTGCATTGTTGCGGCGCTGTTTTCCGAGCGAGTGCGTGGGCTGGTGACCGGAGACGGCTATAACCTGCAGAACATCCCACATTCGATCCAGCCACTGAACCCCGAGACCGAGCATCGGCTGTGGTATCAGTATTACTTCCACACGCCACGCGGTGTTGAAGGTCTGAGGCAAAATCGACGGGAGTTTTGCGAACTGCTTTGGCGTCTGTGGTCGCCGACGTGGACGCAAAACGCCGAGCGCTATCCGCTGAGTGCCCCAGCCTTCGACAATCCCGACTTTGTCGACGTGGTGATTCACTCATACCGACATCGTTTCATGTATGCACCGGGCGATCCGGCGCTGGAATGGATGGAGCAACTGTTGACAAGGCAACCGGCAATCAGCGTGCCGACCATCTCCCTGTGTGGCGCCGATGACGGCGTCGGACCGGCGCCAGTAGAAGATGAGGACATAGACCATTTCACCGGGCCATATGAGCGGCGAGTACTGGTCGGTGTTGGCCACAACATTCCGGAAGAGGCTCCGCAAGCAACGCTCAAGGCATTACTGGATCTGTTGCAGCACTAACCGAAAACCGCTCCCGATAAGCCTGCGGCGTCACGCCAATCGCCCGTAGAAAACTGCGGCGCAAGGTTTCTTCGCTGCCAAACCCGCAGTTGGCTGCCACGCGTTTGACTGGCAGGCCGGTGTCGCTGAGCAATCGCCGTGCGGTTTCGACGCGGATCAGTTCGATAGCCCGCGCCGGGGTCTGGCCGGTGTCGGCGCGGTAGTGGCGGACGAAGCTGCGTTCGCTCATGCCGGCCTGTTCGGCGAGGGTCGGGATGCCGAGATCGCAGGTGAGGTTTTCGGCGATCCATGCATGCAGTTCGTCGAAGCGGTTGCCTTGATTTTGCAGGGACAGCGTCACGCTGAATTGTGATTGCCCGCCCGGGCGTTTGAGAAACACCACCAGATGCCGGGCGACGTCGAGCGCGATGTCGCTGCCCAGGTCTTCTTCGACCATGGCCAGCGCCAGGTCGATACCGGCAGTGACGCCCGCCGAGGTCCAGACCGGGCCGTCATTGATGAAGATCGGATTGGCCTCGACCTGCAAGTTCGGATGTTGCTGAGCCAGTTGTTCGCAGCGCGTCCAGTGGGTGACAACGCGGCGCCCGTCGAGCCAACCGCTGGCTGCCAGCAGAAACGCGCCGGTACATACCGACGCCACGCGCCGACATTTCGCGGCGTGCTCGCGCACCCAATCCACCAGCAGCACATCTTCGGCGGCGGGATAAATACCCCAGCCTCCAGCGATGATCAAGGTGTCGCTGGCCTCTTGCGGCAACGGTTCGGCCAGCACCGCCAAGCCCGCCGACGACATCACCGCCCCACCTTCGCTGGCGATCACGCTTGGCGCGTAGGGAATCGGCATTCCGCGCTGGCGGGCGATGTCGTTGGCCGAGGCAAACACCTGCAACGGCCCGGTGACGTCGAGGATCTGCATGTTGGCGAACGCGAGTACGTGAACGGCTTTGGGCATTTGGCGTAATTCGTGGGGTTATTGGCGTATGCGCCAGACGCTACGCGCCTACAGTGAAGCCGTCCACCCCTTTTAATGGAGCAAAAGCCATGGCGTTGCAGATCGGATTTCTGTTGTTTCCACAGGTGCAGCAACTGGACCTGACCGGGCCGTATGACGTGCTGGCGTCGTTGCCGGACGTGCAGGTGCATCTGATCTGGAAGGATCTGGTGCCGGTCACCGCGAGCACCGGTCTGGTGCTGAAACCGACTATTACCTTCGACGATTGCCCGGATCTGGATGTGATCTGCATTCCCGGTGGTGGCGGCGTCGGGCCGTTGATGGAGGACGAGCAGACACTGGAATTCATCAAGCGTCAGGCGGCGCAGGCGAAATATGTAACGTCGGTGTGCACTGGGTCGCTGGTGCTCGGCGCGGCGGGACTGCTTCGGGGCAAACGTGCGACCACGCACTGGGCGTATCACGAACTGTTGCCGACGCTGGGCGCGATTGCGGTCAAGGATCGCGTGGTACGTGACGGTAATCTGTTTACCGGTGGCGGGATTACCGCGGGGATCGATTTTGCCCTGACACTGGCTGCGGAATTGATCGGTGCCGAGGCCGCGCAAGTGCTGCAGTTGCAACTGGAATACGCGCCGGCTCCGCCGTTCAATGCGGGGAGCCCGGACACCGCGTCGCAGCACGTCCTCGACGAGGCTCGTAACCGCGCGGCGGCATCGTTGAAGACGCGCACGCAAATCACTGAGCGCGCGGCTGCCAGACTCAACCAGCACTGATCTTTCTGCTGAACACCAAATCCTGTGGGAGCGAGCTTGCTCGCGAAAGCTTTGTGTCAGTCAACATCAATATTGACTGACCGGACGCCTTCGCGGGCAAGCCCGCTCCCACAGGTTTTTGGGGCGTCCACGAAATTCATGGCAACCCAAATCCTCTGTGGGAGCTGGCTTGCCAGCGATAGCGGAGGGTCAGTTGAAGAAGATGTCAGCCTGCAATATTCATCGCTGGCAAGAGAGTTCCCACAGGTATTGATGTTGGCCAAAGGTTTGCGTCCTGTCCCGACTTCCCGCCACACCTTTACTTGTCCCCTGCCGCCCGCCCGTGTAGAAAGCCTTCCCCTGAGCATTTGAAACACAAGGATTCACATGAAGGCTTTGCCATGGCTCTATCTCGGGCTTCTCGCCATTGGTTACGGACTCGCTCTGTCGTACGGCAACCTCGGCTGGCTGGCGCTGATTTCCGTGGGGCTGCTGCTGGTCGCCGGTTTTGCCGTGCGCCAGCAAACCATCCCGGTCGCGCGGTACCTCGGGCATGGCCTGTTTATTGTTCTGGCCCTGTCGCTGGCCCTGCATTGGTTGCCGGGTTTTTATAACGGTCGTGCGATTGATCCGCAGCGTTTCAGCGACAATTCCGTGCCGTTTTCGATGTACATGAATCTGGACAAACCGCTGATCGGCTTCTGGCTGTTGCTGGCCTGCCCATGGATCGTCGCCCGACGCTCTTTGCGCCTGACCGTTTATGCCACAGCCCTGGCGCTGACCCTGAGCGTGATCCTCGCGCTGGGCGGTGCGCATCTGCTCGGCATGATCGCCTGGGCACCGAAATGGCCGGATCAATCGTGGATCTGGGTGCTGAACAATCTGCTGCTGGTGACGCTGGTCGAGGAAGCGCTGTTTCGCGGCTATATACAGGGAGGTCTGAGCCGGACATTCAAACAGCTGCCTTATGGCGAAAACCTTGCGCTGCTGCTCGCGTCTTTGCTGTTTGGCCTGGCCCACATCGGCGCGGGCTGGACTTGGGTGTTGCTGGCTGGTCTGGCGGGTATCGGCTACGGCCTGGCCTACCGCTTTGGCGGACTCGGTGCAGCAATCGCCACACATTTCGGCCTGAATCTGCTGCACTTCGGCCTGTTCACTTATCCGATGCTGGCGGGTTGAAACAAGGGCCGTTTTGCGACGCTGTACTGATTATTGAAAAATATTTTCAATAAATACCTGACACCGCCGACAACCTTTCAAAGCCTTGCGGATTGAAGAATCATGCGTAATAACCAGCCCATCACACAACGCGAACGGACTTTCCCCGCTCAGCAACGGTTGATTTCCACAACCGACGCCAAGGGCGTGATCACCTACTGCAACGACGCTTTCGTCGAGATCAGCGGGTTTTCGCGTGAGGAACTGATCCGTGCGCCGCACAACCTGGTCCGTCATCCTGACGTGCCGGCTGCGGTGTTTTCGCACATGTGGGGCACACTGAAACAAGGCTTGCCATGGATGGGCATTGTCAAGAATCGCTGCAAGACCGGGGATCATTACTGGGTTAATGCCTATGTAACGCCGGTGTTCGACGGCAAACAGGTGGTCGGTTACGAGTCGGTGCGGATCAAACCCACCGCCGAACAGATCCGCCGTGCCGAAGCGCTCTACCAACGCATCAACCAAGGCAAGTCGGCGATCCCTTCCAGCGACAAATGGCTGCCGGTGCTACAGGACTGGCTGCCGTTCATTCTGGTCAGCCAGCTGAGCTTCGTGATCGGCGCGACCCTGAACTCGCACTGGGGCTTCGCCCTTGCTGCCGGTCTGTCGGTGCCGCTGGGCCTGATGGGTCTGCAATGGCAACAACGCGGGCTCAAACGCCTGCTGCGTCTGGCCGAGCAGACCACGTCCGACCCGTTGATCGCGCAGATGTACACCGACAGCCGTGGCGCCCAGGCGCGTCTGGAAATGTCGATCCTCAGCCAGGAAGCCCGCCTGAAAACCTGCCTGACCCGCCTGCAAGACACCGCCGAACACTTGACCGATCAGGCCAAACAGTCCGACGCCTTGGCGCACAACAGCTCCAACGGTCTGGAACGTCAGCGCGTGGAAACCGAACAGGTCGCCACCGCCGTCAACCAGATGGCTGCAACCACGCAAGAAGTCGCGAGCCATGTTCAGCGCACCGCCGACGCCACTCAGGAAGCCAATCGCCTGACCGGTCGCGGCCGTGACATCGCCGGGGAAACCCGCGAAGCCATTCAGCGTTTGTCCGTTGTCGTCGGTGAAACCGGTCTGACCGTGACCCAACTGGCCAAGGACAGCGACGAAATCGGCGGCGTGGTCGACGTGATCAAAGGCATCGCCGACCAGACCAACCTGCTGGCGCTCAACGCCGCCATCGAAGCCGCCCGTGCTGGCGAGATGGGCCGTGGTTTTGCTGTGGTGGCTGACGAAGTTCGTCAACTGGCGCAACGCACCAGCGAATCGACCGGACAGATCCACGCTCTGATCGCCAAGCTGCAACAGACGGCCTCGAGCGCCGTGCAAACCATGGAAGCCGGACATCGTCAGGCGGAAGAAGGCGTTGCGCGGGTGCTGGAAGCGGATCAGGCGCTGGTCGGGATCAGCGAAGCGGTGGCCAACATCACCGACATGACCACCCAGATCGCTGCCGCGACCGAAGAGCAAAGTGCGGTGGCTGAAGAAATCAGCCGCAACATCAGCAACATCTCGGAATTGGCGGATCAGACCTCGGAACAGGCGCATAACTCGGCGTTGTTGAGTGAAGAGCTGACGAAGACTGCCAACACGCAATACTCGTTGGTGGAGCGGTTTAACCGCTGATTGATCTGGTGGTACGAAAAACCCGGATGGCGAGAGCTTCCGGTTTTTTTGTTTTTGATCTGGGATTTTTGGGGTCCGGCAGACCGCTATCGCGAGCAGGCTCACTCCTACATTGGATCTGCGGTGGCCACAGATTAAATGCCCGACAAAGATCCAATGTAGGAGTGAGCCTGCTCGCGATGAGGACTTCTCGGCCGCAGACGATCTCACTGAAGCAATGCAGACACTGCCTACAACTGCGCCAGAATGCGCCGACTGGAACTCGCTGAAATCAGGCCCTATCGTCTGACGGTCAAAACAATAAGCGGGTCAACATGAGTACACATCCTTCGCAGGCTCCGATGGCCACCACCCTAAAAACCGACAAATCCAAGAACAAGCAAGTTCGTGAAGAGCTGACATTCCTTGATGTTCGCCAAGCCGCGCGCGATGGGCAGAACG
Source organism: Pseudomonas sp. McL0111 (assembly GCF_052567255.1). Lineage (NCBI taxonomy): Bacteria > Pseudomonadati > Pseudomonadota > Gammaproteobacteria > Pseudomonadales > Pseudomonadaceae > Pseudomonas > Pseudomonas sp. McL0111. The sequence continues at coordinate 5,819,529 of NZ_CP199585.1, forward strand.
TATTCGATGAATATGTCATCACTGGCATCTTAACTCCCCAGTGATCAGGGCTTTGCATAGCCACACAAATCAGCACTTCTGAGGTTTAGCCGCTAAAAATCAAAAGATCGCAGCGTTCCGCAGCTCCTGCACCGATCACTTGTAGGAGCTGCGGAACGCTGCGATCTTTTGATCTTGGCTAGTAGCGCTTATTCCTTCGGCTCCACGTTATCCAGCGCCTGATTCACCGCCAACTCCCCCAGCATCACAACCTGCGCAATACCCAGCAAAGTCTTGCGGTTCGGCCCCTCCAGCAGCCCGGCGAAATCACCGAGCGTCACTGTGACCGACGCCAGGGATTCGCAGGCTTCGACCAAGAGTGTTTCGTCATCCACGGAGGGGTCGATGAGGAAGATCCTGTTGGGCTTTTGCGGGTACATCGACCCTCTGAGCGTCTTGGGATTGAGGTAGAAATTGATGGCGCGGGCGGCCATACGCGGGTTGGTAGACCGGCTGCAATAGGAAACCGGCGCTCGCAAAGGAGCCCCACGCATGACCACCATAAAACTGAGCCCCAAAAAAGAGGCTGCATAAGGTGTTGCCATACAACTATTACAGACGGGCTACCAAACCCGATCACTGTTTTTCAGTGACAGGGAAACGATATAGCCCGACCCATAGTCGTGTAAGCCGGCGGATTCTGGCGTACGCGTAGGTAACGGCGCAAGGCGTTGTAGCCTTTATGGCGTAACGGTTCGTGTACTTTAAACATGCGTACCGGATTAAGTTTATGGACAGCCGATACACCGCTTTCGCGAGCAAGCTCACTCCCACATTTGGACCGCATACATTCGGGAGAAACTGGTCGGATGTCAGGCCGCCATCGCTGGCAAGCCAGCTCCCACAGGGACTGAGTTTGCCTGCCAGAGCCAGGTCGGCTGGCAGGTTGCCATCGCGAGCAGGCTCACTCCTACAGGGATTGAGTCTGCCTGCCAGAGCCAGGTCGGCTGGCAGGGCGCCATCGCGAGCAGGCTCACTCCTACGGGATTGAGTCTGCCTGCCAGAGTCAGGTCGGCTGTCAGGCCGCCATCGCGAGCAGGCTCACTCCTACAGGGACTGAGTCTGCCTGCCAGAGCCAGGTCGGCTGTCAGGCCGCCATCGCGAGCAGGCTACAGAAAAGCAAAAGCAAATCAGTCCCGCGTTGCTCTTCACCACTCGCAGGATGAGCGTTAGCTCGTCTGCAGATCTTGATCTTGATCCACAGGCGACGTCGGAAGGCTGAGTGGAGGGATTCATCCGGGGTTGGGAGCGCAGCGACCGTTTGGCGCAGCCAAACACATCGAGAGGAGGTGCAGCGCAGCAAACCGTAGGCGATGCCTCCCGGATGAGTCCCGGAGCGAAGGAACCCCGAGCCTCAGCGAGCGGGCCGCACGTAGGAGCAAGCGTTTTTTTGCTTACTTTTTTTAGGCGTTTCGGTACATGTCAAGGTACCTGTCGCCTTGGTCTTACGGTTGCTAGTCCATTGCGTCCTTTATTTCAGGGCGCTCAGGATTTAAATAAACGGCATCTGCCAGCTTCCAGTTGCGTGTGCGAGTGCTCCACCGACTTGGGTTAGTTCGCCTGGCATCCTCATAAAGCTCTGCCCTGGCTTGTAATAGGGCGGTTGCTTTGCCCTCGTGCCGTTGGTTTGGCGTGACGTATTTCAGGGCACTGTGGCGGTGATCTTCGTTGTACCAATCGATGAAATTCTGCACCCAAAGCCTTGCATCAGTAACCGTATCAAATGGTTGATCCGGCCAAAGCGGGCAATACTTTGCAGTGCGAAAAAGTGCTTCGGCGTAAGCATTGTCATTGCTCACCCTTGGCCGACTAAAAGAAGGTTCTACGCCCAGCGCGACCATGCTTTCACGCAACAAAGAGCCTCTCATCACGTGTCCGTTATCTGAGTGCAACACCAGTGGACGACCTGCCGTCTGTTCGCGTAAACATCCCTTTGTGAGCAGTTCACAGGCGTGTTCGGCGCTCTCCACTTCGTGGACTTCATTGGCGACCAGTTTGCGGCTGTAGACGTCCTTGACCATGTACCAATAGAAAAAACGGCCCTTCACTGTGCTCGGCAACCAGGTGATATCCCAGCACCACACCTGATTGGGGCCATCAGCGCGATGCGTCGTCAGTACTCTGCGTTTTGGGGCTTTGGCCCGGCCGCGACGGACGTTTTGATGGGCGGCTTTCAACACACGATAAAACGTCGATTCCGAAGCTAGATAAATGCCTTCATCGGCCAGCTTAGGCACGATTTGATGCGGGGTCAGGCTGGCATAGCCAGCCTGATTGGCAGCATCCAGCACCGCTTGACGCTCCGTATCATTGAGCTTGTTAGCCGGAGCTGCACGTTGAGCCAGCTGTCGCCCGTCACATTCAGTGTGTTGCCAGCGTTGAACTGTGCGCAGGCTCAGACCCAGTTCATTGCAAGCGCGGTATCGACGAGCGCCATTCAGCACTGCGTCGGCAATCAACTTCATGGCTTGCGTACGATCAGAGGCGTTGATCAGTCTTCCTTGTCCTTGCCCCAGATCGCATTGGCTTTTTTTCTGAGCTCCAGCAACGCCACCGCCTCTGCACGACTGGCATCAGACTGAATCAGTTGGCGTTCAAGTATTTTGATGCGCCGTTGCTCGGCCGTTTTTGAAGTTCGAGAGGTGAGATCAACAACGGGATTAGCGTTTTGGCATGCCACTCGCCACTGTTGGATTTGCTCAGGGTAAATGCCTTTGATTCGGCAATATTGAGAGATCTCGACCTCGCTCAACGGCGCGGTTTCCATGACAGCATTGAATTTATCGGCGCTAGACCATTGGTCACTGGTCTTGCCGTTTCCCGGAACGATCAAGCCTTTATCTCTAGCCATTTGTCTCCAGTTTCGCAGTGACTGTGGCGTGAGATTGAGTGCAGCGGCAAGTTCCGCCACTGATCGATTGAGGGGCGGCATCATTTGCAGAACGACCCAGTCTTTGAAGTCGTTGTCGTAACGTTTACCCATTTTGGACATGGTTATGCACCTTCGCCCTCTTGATTATTTGAGTCAATCAATAAGGGCGACAGGTAGCCTGACACGGAGGGGTTTGTAAAAAAAGTGAGTCGCCGTAAGGGCGAAACCCTAAGAAGCCGTTACCGCAGCAACGGATATCCCCCAAAAACAAAGCCTCACCGAAGAAACCCAGCCACCCTCTCCGCCGCCGAAGCCAAATGCTGCTCATGCGTAAACCCGGATGCCTTGAGCGGCTTCAAATCATGATCCCCGGCCGCCAGCCACGCCACCTCAATACTCGGTGACAAGCTGTAAGCCTCGACAGCTTCACGATTGCCAAGCGCATCCCGCTCCCCCTGCACAATCAAAGTCCGCGTCTTCAACCCAGCCAAATGCTCAACCCGCGGCTTCTCGGGTTTCCCAACCGCATAAAACGGATAACCCAGACAAACCAACGCATCAGCCCCCAACTCGTCCGCCAAAAGACTGGCCATCCGCCCGCCCATGGACTTACCACCGATGGCCAAAGTCCCAGCGACATGACGTCGCACTTCAGTGAACACTTCGCGCCAGCACTCAAGCAGTTTCGGCGCCGGATTCGGCGGACGTTTGCTACCGTCGATACGCCGCTGCGCCATATACGGAAACTCAAAGCGCAACACGTTCACACCAAGCCCGGCAAGGCGCCCAGCCATATCCGACATCCAGCCACTGTCCATCGGCGCACCCGCCCCATGCGCCAGAATCAACGTCACCGAAGCCTCGCCACTGGCCGCATTCCAAAGCCATCCATGATCGAGCACGCACTGCGCCCATTGATCCCCGTCAATACTGGCCTTGTGCTGTTTGTCCATGCTTGCCTCGCTTTTAGTCTGCCTATAACTCCAGGCGAAGGAATCGCGGCGTTTTTTGTCCGCGTACTCACTTCGGCTGAACCGTGGATGGGGAACCATGAACACTTCTATCAGTACCGCCTACAACTACAAGGTGGTCCGCCAATTCGCCATTATGACGGTGGTGTGGGGCATCGTCGGCATGGGGCTCGGGGTTTTTCTCGCCGCTCAATTGGTCTGGCCCGAACTCAACTTCAATTTGCCTTGGACCAGCTTCGGTCGTCTGCGCCCGCTGCACACCAACGCAGTGATCTTTGCGTTCGGCGGCTGCGCCCTGTTCGCCAGTTCGTTCTACTCGGTACAACGCACCTGCCAGACCCAACTGTTCGCGCCGAAAATCGCCGCGTTCTGCTTCTGGGGCTGGCAGTTGGTAATTCTGTTGGCGGCAATCAGCCTGCCACTGGGTTACACCAGTTCCAAGGAATACGCCGAACTGGAATGGCCGATCGACATTCTGATCACCATCGTCTGGGTCGCCTACGCCATCGTATTCTTCGGCACGATCATGCAGCGCAAGACCAAGCACATTTATGTGGGCAACTGGTTCTTCGGCGCGTTCATCATCACCGTGGCGATTCTGCACATCGTCAACAACCTTGAGTTGCCGGTGAGTTTCACCAAGTCCTACTCGGTGTACGCCGGTGCAACTGACGCGATGGTGCAATGGTGGTACGGCCACAACGCCGTGGGCTTCTTCCTCACCGCCGGTTTCCTCGGGATGATGTACTACTTCGTGCCGAAACAGGCCGAACGTCCGGTGTATTCGTATCGCCTGTCGATCGTGCACTTCTGGGCGCTGATCACTCTGTACATCTGGGCCGGTCCGCACCACTTGCACTACACCGCGCTGCCGGACTGGGCGCAGTCGCTGGGCATGGTGATGTCGCTGGTACTGCTGGCTCCAAGTTGGGGCGGGATGATCAACGGCATGATGACCCTGTCAGGCGCCTGGCATAAGTTGCGCAGCGACCCGATCCTGCGCTTCCTCGTGGTTTCGCTGGCGTTCTACGGCATGTCGACCTTCGAAGGTCCGATGATGGCGATCAAGACCGTCAACGCCCTCTCCCACTACACCGACTGGACCATCGGCCACGTACACGCCGGCGCTCTCGGCTGGGTGGCGATGATTTCCATCGGCGCGCTGTACCACATGATCCCGAAAATCTTCGGCAAAGAGCAGATGCACAGCATCGGCCTGATCAACGCGCACTTCTGGCTCGCAACCATCGGCACCGTGCTCTACATCGCCTCGATGTGGGTCAACGGCATCGCCCAGGGCCTGATGTGGCGCGCAGTCAACGAGGACGGCACGCTGACTTACTCGTTCGTCGAAACCCTGGTGGCCAGCCACCCAGGCTTCGTCGTGCGGTTGATTGGTGGCGCGATCTTCCTCAGCGGCATGTTCCTGATGGCTTACAACACCTGGCGCACCGTGCGGGCCTCGCAGCCTGCTGACGTCGTCGCTGCCGCGCAGATGGCCTGAGGAGTCCGCCATGAAACACGAAACGATTGAAAAAAACGTCGGCCTGCTGATGTTGCTGATGGTGTTCGCCGTGAGCATCGGCGGCCTGACCCAGATCGTCCCGCTGTTCTTTCAGGACGTGACCAACAAGCCGGTGGAAGGCATGAAGCCCTACACCGCGCTGCAACTGGAAGGCCGCGACATCTACATCCGCGAAGGCTGCGTCGGTTGCCACTCGCAGATGATCCGTCCGTTCCGCGCTGAAACCGAACGTTACGGGCACTACTCGGTGGCCGGGGAAAGCGTCTGGGATCACCCGTTCCTGTGGGGTTCCAAGCGTACCGGGCCGGACCTCGCCCGGGTCGGCGCGCGCTACTCGGATGACTGGCACCGTGCGCATTTGTACAACCCGCGCAACGTGGTGCCGGAGTCGAAGATGCCAGCCTACCCGTGGCTGGTCACCCAGCAACTCGACAGCAGCCACACCGAAACCAAGCTCAAAGTCATGCGCACCCTCGGCGTGCCGTACACCGACGACGACATCAGCGGCGCGGTGGCCAGCCTCAAGGGCAAGACCGAGATGGACGCCCTCGTCTCCTACCTGCAAGTGCTCGGCACTGCGATCAAGAGCAAGAGGTGAGCCATGGTCATTGATATGAGTGCAGGCATGGTTCGCGGCCTCGGCACGGTCGTGGTGTTCGTGGCTTTCGTCGGCCTGACCCTGTGGGTGTTCAACCGCAAGCGCACGCCGGAATTCGCCGAAGCGCGCCTGCTGCCGTTCGCCGACGAGCCACAACCCGACGCTGTCCACGCGTCTGAAACAACTCAAGCACCTGAAACTAGGAGTACCCGGCCATGACCACTTTCTGGAGTACGTGGATCTGCGTACTGACCATCGGCAGCCTGATCGGCCTGACCTGGTTGCTGATCGGCACCCGCCGGGGCGAAACCAAGGGCAGCGTCGACCAGACCATGGGCCACAGCTTCGATGGCATCGAGGAGTACGACAACCCGCTGCCGCAGTGGTGGTTCATGCTGTTCGCCGGCACGCTGGTGTTCTCGGTCGGTTATCTGATCCTTTATCCGGGCCTGGGCAACTGGAAAGGCATCCTGCCGGGCTACGAGGACGGCTGGACCGGCGTCCACGAATGGGAAAAGGAGATGGCCAAGGCCGACGCCAAGTTCGGGCCGATCTTCGCCAAATTCGCCGCCATGCCGCTGGAAGAAGTAGCGAAAGACCCGCAAGCGCTGAAAATGGGCGGTCGTCTGTTCGCCTCCAACTGCTCGGTGTGCCACGGCTCGGATGCCAAGGGCGCATTCGGTTTCCCTAACCTGGCCGACAGCGACTGGCGCTGGGGCGGTAATGCCGACACGATCAAAGCGACCATCATGGGTGGCCGAGTGGCGGCAATGCCGGCCTGGGGTGAAGTGCTCGGTGAGGCCGGGGTAAAAAACGTCGCCGCGTATGTGCGCCATGAACTGGCGGGCCTGCCGCTGCCGGCCGACAGCAAGGCTGACCTGCAAGCCGGACAGCAAGCATTCAGCACCACTTGCGTAGCCTGTCATGGGGCAAACGGCCAAGGCACTGAAGCCATGGGTGCGCCGAATCTGACGCACCCGGCCGGATTTATCTATGGCACCAGTCTGACGCAGCTTGAACAGACGATTCGTCATGGTCGTCAGGGTCATATGCCGGCGCAGAACGAACTGCTTGGCAACGACAAAGTGCAGTTACTGGCAGCTTATGTGTACAGTCTGAGTCATGGATTGAATACAGAAAAACTTGATACTGAAGACAACAAGTAACCAGCATTGCGTACACCACTGCCGCACGTTTTTCCGTGCGGCAGTTTCCCCTCTCTTTGCGACGCATTGTCGCACCCTCTCTACCCCCTGACTTTCGCACTGCCGGAATCGGGTCTACGCTTGCTCGATGCGGACTGGCCCGTGCCGGTTCCAGGTCGACCCTGAGCGATGCGTTCGACGAATCGACTGACTGACACGTCGCAAAGGCCGGTAGATACCGGCTGTCGCGCCGATTACCGTCCGTCCCCGATCCGGTGGTTTGAACACACCTCGTTACATGCGCCTGGCACCCCTCACTTCTTTCGTCCGCCACGAGTTTTTTTTCGAGGGCATTTTTGTCCTTACGCGGCGCATGGAAAGGCCGCAGAATCAGCGTTGGAAAGCATTGACCCAGGTCATGGCGCGTTGCAATGACCCCCTGCTTTCTACATACTTGCGGCCGATTTTAATCCTAATAAAACACCCAAACCGTGGAACCTTAGAATGAGCACAGCAATCAGTCCGACTGCTTATAACTATAAGGTAGTCCGCCAGTTCGCCATCATGACGGTGGTCTGGGGGATCCTTGGCATGGGGCTCGGTGTCTTCATCGCCTCGCAACTGGTCTGGCCGGAGTTGAACTTCGGTCTGCCGTGGACGAGCTTTGGACGCCTGCGCCCGTTGCACACAAACCTGGTGATTTTTGCCTTCGGTGGCTGTGCACTGTTTGCCACTTCCTACTATGTCGTGCAGCGAACCTGCCAGACGCGACTGATTTCCGACAGCCTCGCGGCCTTCACCTTCTGGGGATGGCAAGCGGTGATTGTCGGCGCGATCATTACCTTGCCGCTGGGTTACACCACCACCAAGGAATACGCGGAACTGGAATGGCCCCTCGCCATTTTGCTGGCCATTGTCTGGGTCACCTACGGTCTGGTGTTCTTCGGCACCATCACCAAGCGTAAAACCAAGCACATCTATGTCGGCAACTGGTTCTACGGCGCTTTCATCGTCGTGACCGCGATGCTGCACATCGTCAACCACGCCTCGCTGCCGGTCAGCTTCTTCAAGTCCTACTCGGCGTATGCCGGTGCGACCGATGCGATGATCCAGTGGTGGTACGGCCACAACGCCGTGGGTTTCTTCCTGACCACCGGCTTCCTGGGGATGATGTATTACTTCGTGCCGAAACAGGCCGAACGTCCGATCTACTCCTATCGCCTGTCGATCGTGCACTTCTGGGCGCTGATCACCCTGTACATCTGGGCCGGCCCTCACCACTTGCACTACACCGCGCTGCCGGACTGGGCTCAGTCGCTGGGCATGGCGATGTCGATCATCCTGCTGGCGCCAAGCTGGGGCGGCATGATCAACGGCATGATGACCCTCTCGGGCGCCTGGCATAAGCTGCGCACCGACCCGATCCTGCGCTTCCTCGTGGTATCGCTGGCGTTCTACGGCATGTCGACCTTCGAAGGTCCGATGATGGCGATCAAGACCGTCAACTCGCTCTCGCACTACACCGACTGGACCATCGGCCACGTACACGCCGGCGCTCTTGGCTGGGTTGCGATGATCTCGATCGGCGCGATCTACCACATGATCCCGAAACTGTTCGGCCGGGCGCAGATGCACAGCGTCGGTCTGATCAACGCGCACTTCTGGCTCGCGACCATCGGTACCGTTCTGTACATCGCTTCGATGTGGGTCAACGGCATCACTCAAGGCCTGATGTGGCGTGCAATCAACGATGACGGCACCCTCACCTACTCGTTCGTCGAAGCGCTGCAAGCCAGCCACCCGGGCTACATCGTCCGTGCGCTGGGCGGTGCATTCTTCGCCAGCGGCATGTTCCTGATGGCTTACAACGTCTGGCGCACCGTGCGCGCCTCGAACCCGGCTGAAGCCGAAGCCGCCGCCACGATTGCTGTAGTTGGAGCTCACTGATGAAGCATGAAGCTGTCGAGAAGAATATTGGGCTGCTGGCCTTCTTCATGGTCATCGCCGTCAGCGTCGGTGGCCTGACTCAAATCGTTCCGCTGTTTTTCCAGGACGTCACCAACAAGCCGGTCGAAGGCATGAAGCCACGCCCCGCCCTTGAACTGGAAGGTCGCGACGTTTACATCGCCAACGGCTGTGTCGGCTGCCACTCGCAGATGATCCGTCCGTTCCGTGCCGAAACCGAACGCTACGGCCACTACTCGGTCGCCGGTGAAAGCGTCTGGGATCACCCGTTCCTGTGGGGTTCCAAGCGTACCGGTCCGGACCTGGCCCGGGTTGGCGGTCGTTACTCCGATGACTGGCAGCGTGCGCATTTGTACAACCCGCGCAACGTTGTTCCCGAGTCGAAAATGCCGGCTTATCCGTTCCTCGTGGAGAACAAGCTCGACGGTAAGGACACTGCCAAAAAAATGGAGGTCTTGCGCACGCTTGGCGTCCCTTACACCGATGAAGACATCGCCGGTGCGAAGGATGCCGTGAAGGGCAAAACCGAAATGGACGCGCTGGTGGCCTATCTACAAGGCCTGGGCACCATCATCAAAAGCAAACGGTGATCTAGATGGATATCGGGATGATTCGTGGCCTGGGCACCGTGGTTGTGATGGTGGCCTTCATCGGTCTGGCGCTGTGGGTGTTCAGCCCCAAGCGCAAGTCGGAGTTTGAAGATGCGACCTTGCTGCCCTTCGCGGATGATCCCGAAGCCATCAAGCACGTCGAGCAAGCTTCTAGGAGTAACAAAGAATGACTACATTCTGGAGTCTGTACGTCACAGTCCTCAGTCTCGGTACGATCTTCGCCCTGACCTGGCTGTTGCTGTCGACCCGCAAGGGCCAGCGCAGCGAGCAGACGGACGAAACGGTCGGCCACTCCTTCGACGGGATCGAGGAGTACGACAACCCACTGCCGAAATGGTGGTTCATGCTGTTCGTGGGCACCATCATTTTTGCCCTGGGTTACCTGGTTCTGTACCCGGGCCTGGGTAACTGGAAAGGCCTGTTGCCGGGTTACAACTACCTGGATAACGACAAGCAGACCGCGTTCGCCAACGGCCAGACCGGCTGGACCGGCGTGCACGAGTGGGAAAAGGAAATGGCTCGTTCGGACGCCAAGTTCGGTCCGATCTTCGCCAAGTTCGCCGCCATGCCGATTGAAGAAGTCGCCAAAGACCCGCAAGCCCTGAAGATGGGTGGCCGCCTGTTCGCCTCCAACTGCTCGGTCTGCCACGGCTCCGACGCCAAGGGCGCTTATGGCTTCCCGAACCTGACCGACGCCGACTGGCGCTGGGGCGGCGAACCGGAAACCATCAAGACCACCATCATGGGCGGTCGTCACGCTGTGATGCCGGCCTGGGCCGACGTGATTGGCGAACAAGGCGTAGCCGACGTCGCCGCTTATGTAGTCAGCAACCTTGATGGCCGCAAACTGCCGGAAGGCACCAAGGCTGATGTCGCCAACGGCCAGAAACTGTTCGCCGGCAACTGCGTGGCGTGCCACGGCCCGGAAGGCAAAGGTACTCCAGCAATGGGCGCACCTAACCTGACTCACCCGGCCGCGTTCATCTACGGTTCGAGCTTCGCCCAACTGCAACAGACCATCCGTTACGGCCGTCAGGGCCAGATGCCTGCGCAGGAACAATTGCAAGGCAACGACAAGGTTCACCTGCTGGCGGCTTATGTTTACAGCCTGTCCCACGGTGACAAACCTGCGGAAGCGAACGCCGAGTAAGGCCAACGCCTGAAACAAAAAAGACCCCGCCAGATCACTGGCGGGGTCTTTTTTATGGGCGACTGGCCCAGATCGACTTCACCGGCACGGTGGCCACCGGCGTACGTTTGCGCCACTGATTAGCTTCCACCAGACTCACCTCCAGGGTCTTGCGATCCTTGGAAAAACTGGCGATCAGGTACGTCTGTTGAGAGGCTGCACCGCTGAGGAACATGGGTACGCTGCCCATGTAGGTTTTGCTGCCGCCATCGGCATGGAAATGGCCGGCGAAGATTGCCGTCACTTGATACTTTTCAATCATTGCGCGGAAGCGCTTTTCCTGATCCCAACTGCCAGACCACTCATAGGGTTTATGCATGTTGATAATGATCACGTACCCCTGCGCCCGCGCTGTTCGCAAATCAACCTCCAGCCAATCCAGCGACTGCTTGATATCGAAAGTAGTCGGATTCAAGGCATGGGAAATCTTAACCTCGTAAGTCGGCTCATTGTTCAACTGCACCAGATGCACTTCACCAATATTCTTTGAGTAAGCCAGACTGCCCAGATAGTGCTTATTCAAAAAGCTGCCGGTCACTTTCAAATCAAACTCATCGACCTTATCGACATGATGATCACGGTAATCAACAATACTGCCCGCCGCGCAACTTTCACTAAAACAGTCAGTCACATTGTTTTGATAATCGTGATTACCCAGCCCGTAGAGAAAGTCATCACCAAAGTGTTTTTTCAGCATCGACCCGACAAACGAGCGCTGCCAGCCATGACCGAATGCGGTCATGTCGCCATTGATCATCAATGGCACCGCAGCCTGCCCACCCATTTCATTACGGAACCGGGCAATGCTCGCAAACTGCGTCTCCACCAGCCATTTCGCGCGCTTTTCAAACTCCGCGCTCGATTCATCTTCACCACTGTCCGATTTTTCCGTCCACGGGTATTGCGGGTCCGAGGCAAACACCATGTGATGCGGAGTACCTTCACTGGCCCAGGCAGAAGAAACCAGCGACAGAAAACATAAACCAGCCAAAAACTTCTTAACATCCTTGATATTCATACAACTCCATATTATTTGATTCCGATAACATTATAGGTCGCCGCCAAACAGCACAGCAGCAACTAAGCTATGCGAAAATAACCTAGAGCTAGAACCTGACAATTAACTATTTATATTTCAACAATCTAACAGAGCGCCTATACATCGACCGATGTTGTCGACTGTAAAACACCGAACTGTTAACTGGCGTGCTTCGAATGGAGCGGCGTGATCCCCGGTAGCTCTGCGTTGCGCCAGCCTGCATCTGCCCGATCAGGCCAATGAAAGCTATGCTTTGATCGCCGCTACTGCCTTGGTGTACGGACTCACGGTCGTCACGCGCAATGTCGGTGATTTCCAGTCAAGCGGCGTTGCCCTGATCAATCCGTGGGAGCAATGAGTTAGCGACAGCGCCAAAACTGTCCATACTCTACAAGTCAATTGACCTGCATCATGCTTTGTTACATTCGCTACACCATTCAAAAACTTTACCCAACGCGACCAAAGGTCGCACCCTTGAGCCAGAGCGACAGGCGTATCATTGCGCCACTGCAACAAGCCCTTTTTGACCCCGGTTGGCACGTATCGACCGAGGCATTTTTCCACTGCCGTGGGATGCAATGATGAGCAACCAGATTCCGGTACAAGACGTTACACCCCCTGCAAAGAACGCGAATAACAGCGTCGACCTCTACGCCTCTCGAGAAAAAATCTACACCCGCGCTTTCACCGGCCTGTTCCGCAATCTGCGGATGATGGGTGGCGCTGCATTGTTTCTTCTTTATTTCGGTACGGTCTGGCTCAACTGGGGTGGTCACCAGGCTGTGTGGTGGAACCTGCCCGAGCGTAAATTCTTCATCTTCGGCGCGACCTTCTGGCCGCAGGATTTCATTCTGCTGTCCGGTCTGTTGATCATCGCGGCGTTCGGTCTGTTCTTCATCACCGTGTATGCCGGCCGCGTCTGGTGCGGTTACACCTGTCCGCAAAGCGTATGGACATGGATTTTCATGTGGTGCGAGAAAGTCACCGAGGGCGACCGCAACCAGCGGATCAAACTCGACAAGGCGCCGATGAGCGCCAACAAGCTGATGCGCAAGCTCGCCAAGCACGCGATGTGGCTGCTGATCGGTTTTGTCACCGGCATGACCTTCGTCGGTTATTTCTCGCCGATCCGCGAACTGGTATTCGAATTTTTCACCGGCCAGGCTGATGGCTGGTCGTACTTCTGGGTCGGTTTCTTCACCCTCGCCACGTATGGCAACGCCGGTTGGTTGCGCGAGCAGGTGTGCATTTACATGTGCCCGTACGCTCGCTTCCAGAGCGTAATGTTCGACAAAGACACGCTGATCGTTTCCTACGATCCACGTCGCGGCGAGACCCGTGGCCCGCGCAAGAAAGGCATCGACTACAAGGCTCAGGGCCTCGGTGACTGCATCGATTGCACCATGTGCGTTCAGGTCTGCCCGACCGGCATCGATATCCGCGACGGCCTGCAGATCGAGTGCATCGGTTGCGCCGCGTGCATCGATGCCTGCGACAGCATCATGGACAAAATGGACTATCCGCGCGGGTTGATCAGCTACACCACCGAACACAACCTGTCCGGCCAGAAAACCCATAAACTGCGGCCACGCCTGATTGGCTACGCGGTGGTGTTGCTGGCGATGATCAGCTTGCTGGTGACCGCATTCGTCATGCGCTCACTGGTGGGTTTCGACGTCAGCAAGGATCGCGTGCTGTACCGCGAGAACGCCGAAGGCCGGATCGAAAACGTCTACAGCCTGAAGATCATGAACAAGGATCAGCGCGACCACACTTATGTGCTGGACGCCACCGGCCTGCCGGATCTGCGCCTGCAAAGCAAACGCGAGATCAAGGTGCCCGCCGGAGAAATCTTCACCATGCCGGCCGAGTTGTCGAGCGCGCCGGAACAACTGCCATCGAGCACCAACGAGGTGAAATTCATCCTCAAGGATGCCGATGACGACAGCGTCCACGTTGAAGCCAAGAGCCGATTCATCGGCCCACAAATCCGTTGAGAGAACTGAACATGCCCGCAGCAAACGCCGCAAGCCCTTGGTACAAGCATCTTTGGCCATGGATCATCATCGGGATTCTGACCTGCTCGGTGACCCTGACCCTGTCCATGGTGACCATTGCGGTAAACAACCCGGACAATCTGGTCAACGACAACTACTACGAAGCCGGCAAGGGCATCAACCGTTCGCTGGATCGTGAACTGCTGGCGCAGAACCTGAAGATGCGCGCCAATGTGCATCTGGATGGCGTCACCGGCGAAGTCGATTTGCGTTTGAGCGGCGACAGCCAGCCGAAGACTCTGGAGCTGAACCTGATCTCGCCGACTCAGCCGGAGAAGGATCGCAAGGTCGTGCTGACCCGCAGCGAAACCGAAACCGGGCGTTACCTTGGCCAGTTGGACGACAAAGTCGAAGGGCGTCGTTTTGTCGAGCTGCTCGGCTCGCAGGATGATCACGTATGGCGCATGTTCGAAGAAGAACAGGTCAGCCATGACAAGGATCTGCTGCTGGGTGACGAACCCCTCCAGGGCGCGGAAGACCTGAAGAAGTAAAAACCTGCGCTTCGCGCATTCGCGAGCAAGCTCGCTCCCACAGGTACGCGTAATACCTGTGGGAGCGAGCTTGCTCGCGAAGAGGCCCAACCTGACAATCTCGATTTCGCGGCACCTGTGAATATCCGATGACCACCCCACTCCCCTGCTACCACTGCGCCCTGCCCGTTCCGTCCGGCAGTCGCTACACCGCTGTCGTGCTCGGGGAGTCCCGCGAGTTCTGCTGCCCCGGTTGTCAGGCCGTGGCCGAGGCCATCGTCGCGGGTGGCCTGCAAAGTTATTACCAGCACCGCAGCGAAGCCTCGGCCAACCCCGAGGCGTTGCCGGTGCAACTGGTCGACGAACTGGCGCTGTACGACCGCGCCGATGTGCAGCAACCCTTCGTCCGCCACGAAGGCGATCTCGCCGAAACCACCCTGTTGATGGAAGGCATCAGCTGCGCCGCCTGCGGCTGGCTGATCGAAAAGCACCTGCGCAGCCTGCCCGCCGTGGCCGAAGCGCGGCTGAACCTGTCCAACCATCGCCTGCATGTACGCTGGGCCGACGCGCAATTGCCGCTGAGCCAAATGCTCGCCGAACTGCGCCACATTGGTTACGCCGCGCATCCGTATCAAGCCGACCGCGCCAGCGAGCAACTGGCCAGCGAAAACCGTCTGGCCCTGCGCCAACTCGGCGTCGCGGGTCTGCTGTGGTTCCAGGCGATGATGGCGACCATGGCCACCTGGCCCGAATTCAACATCGACCTCAGCCCTGAACTGCACACGATCCTGCGCTGGGTCGCGCTGTTCCTGACCACGCCGATTGTGTTCTACAGCTGCGCGCCATTTTTCAAAGGCGCGATGCGTGATTTGCGCACCCGCCACCTGACCATGGACGTCTCGGTGTCGCTGGCGATTGGCGGCGCGTACATTGCCGGCATCTGGACGGCGATCACTGGCGTCGGCGAACTGTATTTCGATGCTGTCGGCATGTTCGCGCTGTTCCTGCTCGCCGGTCGTTATCTGGAACGCCGCGCCCGCGAACGCACGGCCGCCGCCACCGCGCAACTGGTCAATCTGTTGCCAGCCTCTTGCCTACGACTCGACGACAACGGTCAGAGCGAACGCATCCTGCTCAGCGAACTGCGCCTCGGCGACCGGGTGCTGGTGCAGCCGGGCTCGATCCTGCCGGCGGACGGCAAGATTCTCGACGGTCAGTCGAGCATCGACGAATCGCTGCTCACCGGTGAATACCTGCCACAACCACGATTGCCTGGCGACGCGGTCACCGCTGGCACGCTCAACGTCGAGGGAGCGCTGACCGTGCAAGTCCTGGCGCTAGGCCACGACACCCGACTGTCGGCCATCGTTCGCCTGCTAGATCGCGCCCAGGCGGAAAAACCGCGTCTGGCAGAAATCGCCGACCGCGCCGCGCAATGGTTTCTGCTGCTGTCGTTGATCGCGGCAGCGGCGATTGGTCTGCTGTGGTGGGAGCTGGATTCTTCGCGAGCATTCTGGATTGTTCTGGCAATGCTGGTCGCGACGTGCCCGTGCGCGCTGTCGCTGGCAACACCGACTGCGCTCACTGCCGCCACCGGCACCCTGCACAAACTCGGTCTGCTGCTGACGCGCGGCCATGTGCTGGAAGGTCTGAACCAGATCGACACAGTGATTTTCGACAAGACCGGCACCCTCACCGAAGGCCGGTTGGTGCTGCGCTCGATTCGTCCGCTCGGCGCGCTGGACAGCGAGCAATGCCTGAGCCTCGCCGCCGCCCTGGAAAACCGTTCCGAACACCCGATTGCCCGCGCCTTCGGTCGCGCTCCGCTGGCGGCCGAGGAAGTTCACAGCACGCCGGGGCTGGGCCTTGAAGGTCTGGTCGGCGAACAGCGTCTGCGCATTGGTCAGGCAGATTTTGTCTGCGCCCTCGGCAATGCTGCCGTGCCTGTAATGCCGGATGAGCCGGGCCAGTGGCTGCTGCTGGGCAACGAGCAAGGCCCACTGGCCTGGTTTGTGCTCGACGACCGCTTGCGCGACGATGCCCCGGCCCTGCTTGCCGCGTGCAAGGCGCGGGGCTGGCGCACGCTGTTGCTGTCCGGCGACAGTTCGCCGATGGTTGCCAGTGTCGCTGCCGAACTGGGTATCGACGAGGCCCGTGGCGGTCTGCGTCCGGATGACAAACTGCAAGTGCTTCAAGAACTGCACCAGCAGGGCCGCAAGGTGTTGATGCTTGGCGACGGGGTCAACGATGTGCCGGTGCTGGCCGCTGCCGACATCAGCGTGGCGATGGGTTCGGCTACCGATCTGGCGAAAACCAGCGCTGACGCGGTGCTGCTGTCGAACCGTCTCGATGCGCTGGTGCAAGCCTTCACGCTAGCGCGGCGCACCCGTCGGGTAATCATCGAAAACCTGCTGTGGGCGGCGCTGTACAATGGCTTCATGCTGCCGTTCGCCGCCCTCGGCTGGATCACTCCGGTATGGGCGGCGGTCGGCATGTCGATCAGTTCGTTGACCGTGGTGCTCAATGCCCTGCGCCTGACTCGCCTGCCGGCCACGCCGCAGCCAAGTGCCACGACACAAACCCGCCCGCTGCCGGCCTGAGCCGCGCGGACATGGAGTAAAGATGCCAGCTCTCTACGTGATGATCCCGGCCGCACTGCTGATCGTGGCTATCGCCGTGTACATCTTCTTCTGGGCGGTGGACAGCGGTCAGTACGACGACCTCGACGGCCCGGCTCACAGCATTCTGTTCGACGATCAAGACCCGAACCACACCGCAGCGGTGGACGAAGTCAAATCGACTCAGCCGGACGACAAGGCGCCACCCCATGCTTGAACTGGCGCCACTGTTGGTGTCGGCGCTGATCCTCGGCCTGCTCGGCGGCGGGCATTGCCTGGGCATGTGCGGCGGTTTGATGGGTGCGCTGACACTGGCGATTCCCAAGGAACAGCGCAGCCGACGCTTTCGCCTACTGCTGGCGTATAACCTCGGGCGCATCCTCAGTTATGCCACCGCTGGCTTGCTGATCGGCCTGGCCGGCTGGGCCGTGGCCAACAGTCCGGCAGCGCTGTTTATGCGGGTTCTGGCGGGACTGTTGCTGATCGCCATGGGTTTGTATCTGGCGGGATGGTGGAGCGGGCTGACCCGCATCGAGAGCCTCGGTCGCGGTCTGTGGCGTTACATTCAGCCGGTGGCCAACCGTTTGCTGCCGGTGTCGAGCCTGCCCCGCGCGTTGCTGCTCGGCGCCTTGTGGGGCTGGCTGCCGTGCGGACTGGTTTACAGCACGTTGTTATGGTCGGCGAGTCAGGGCAATGCGCTGGACAGTGCGCTGCTGATGCTCGCATTCGGGCTCGGCACCTGGCCGGTATTGCTCGCCACCGGGCTGGCGGCGGAAAGGGTCACGGCGCTGTTGCGCAAACGCAGCGTGCGCATGACGGGCGGCCTGCTGGTGATCCTGTTCGGCATCTGGACCCTGCCCGGCCCGCATCAGCATTGGCTGATGGGCCATTAAAAGCAAAAGATCGCAGCCTTCGGCAGCTCCTACCCTGGAATGAGTTCCCCCTGGAGCTGCCGAAGGCTGCGATCTTTTGATCTTATTGCTGTTGATGCAAATCAAGATGCCCCGTCGCGCCCTCCCCTAGACTCGCCACACTGCCAGCCTATCCGGGGGAATGCCCGCATGCTCGACGCCATTCGTTGGGACACTGATCTGATCCGCCGCTACGATCTGGCGGGGCCGCGCTACACCTCGTATCCGACCGCCGTACAATTCAACAGTCAGGTCGGTACTTTCGACCTGTTCCACGCCCTGCGCGACAGCCGTAAGGCCCTGCGCCCGTTGTCGCTGTATGTGCACGTGCCGTTCTGCGCGAACATCTGCTACTACTGCGCTTGCAACAAAGTCATCACCAAAGATCGTGGTCGCGCACTGCCCTACCTGCAACGGCTGGAGCAGGAAATCCAGCTGATCGCCTGCCATCTCGACCCGGCACAGAAAGTCGAGCAACTGCACTTTGGCGGCGGCACCCCGACCTTTCTCAGCCACGACGAACTGCGGCAGTTGATGGCGCACCTGCGCAAACACTTCAACCTGCTGGACGACGACTCGGGCGATTACGGCATCGAGATTGATCCGCGTGAAGCCGACTGGTCGACCATGGGCCTGCTGCGTGAACTGGGTTTCAACCGGGTCAGCATCGGCCTGCAAGACCTCGACCCAGCGGTGCAACGTGCGGTCAATCGCCTGCAAAGCCTGGAAGAAACCCGCGCGGTGATCGATGCGGCGCGCACCCTGCAATTTCGCTCGATCAATATCGACCTGATCTACGGTTTGCCGAAACAGACGCCGGACAACTTCGCGCGCACGGTCGAGGAAGTCATCAGCCTGCAACCGGATCGGCTCTCGGTGTTCAACTATGCGCACCTGCCGGAGCGCTTCATGCCGCAGCGACGGATCAACAGCAACGAGCTGCCGAGCCCGGCGCAAAAACTGGAAATGCTCCAGCGCACCATCGAGCAACTGACCGCCGCCGGTTACCGCTACATCGGCATGGATCACTTCGCCCTGCCCGACGATGAACTGGCGATTGCCCAAGAAGAACAAACCCTGCAACGCAACTTCCAGGGTTACACCACTCATGGCCATTGCGATTTGATTGGTCTGGGGGTTTCCGCGATCAGCCAGATCGGCGACTTGTACTGCCAGAACAGCAGCGATCTCAACGAATACCAGAACACCCTGGCCGCCGCGCAACTGGCGACCAGTCGCGGCCTGCTGTGCAATGCCGATGATCGGCTGCGACGGGCGGTGATTCAGCAGTTGATCTGCAATTTCAGTCTGGACTTCGCCGAGATCGAGCAAGCCTTCAACATCGACTTTCAAGGTTATTTCGGCGCGCTGTGGCCGCAACTGCAAGGCATGGCCAATGACGGGCTGATCGAACTGAACCGCGAAGGAATCGAAATATTGCCGGCCGGACGCCTGTTGGCGCGCTCGGTGTGCATGGTGTTCGACGCCTACCTGGAGCAACAGAACCGCCAGCGTTTCTCCCGGGTGATTTAGCTTTTCATCAGCAGAGAGCCAACTTTCATGTTCTGGTCCGGGGTCAGTCCTGATTGATTCATGACCTTGGACAAGGCCAGATTGGCGGTGATCAAGCCACTGTTAAGGCCGGCGATGGCGCCGCGAAGTGCGGCGAGTTTGTTGATCTTTTCTTCAGCGGAAAGACGCTTGTCGGCCATAACCGCAGCCATCTGGGCTTTCTTCTCGAGAATTTGTTGCTGCAATTTACGGATCATCTTCAGCAATTGCTGAATGTTCTCGGGCAAACCACTGTCTTCGATGTCGCTGTTACCGCCGCCAGCGCTGGAGGATTTTGCGATAGCCGCACCAGACAGCGACACTTTGACGCCCTCGACCAAGGTCGGGGTTGTCAGTGCCGAAGAATCGGCGCTCGACTCATCGTCAGCGGCCGTTCGAGTGGCTGTCGGTAACGACGCAATGCCGCTGTTCTCGGGGTTCAGCGTATCAATGGCAGACATCGAAGCGGCTCCTTGCATGCGTGGTGATAACAGTTTATCGGCCACTTGCCCTGCGGCTTTACGCCTGTGGGACAAACTCGCCACAGGCTGGCCTGAATGTCCTTTCGTGGGTTACCCTTACGGCTTATGTGTGTTTTCCCACAAGGATTTAAGAAATGTCCGAGCCAGTAAAACTGCGCGCTCACAACCAGGCCCATTGCAAGGACTGCAGCCTGGCCCCTCTCTGCCTGCCACTTTCTCTGAATCTGGAAGACATGGATGCGCTGGACGAAATCGTTAAACGTGGCCGCCCGTTGAAAAAGGGCGAATTCCTGTTCCGCCAGGGCGACACCTTCGATTCCGTTTATGCAGTACGCTCCGGCGCCCTGAAGACCTTCAGCCTGAGCGACACTGGCGAAGAGCAACTCACCGGTTTCCACCTGCCGAGCGAACTGGTCGGCCTGTCTGGCATGGACACCGAGAAACACCCGGTTTCCGCCCAGGCTCTGGAAACCACTTCGGTGTGTGAAATCCCCTTCGAACGCCTCGACGAACTGGCCCTGCAACTGCCGCAGTTGCGCCGTCAGTTAATGCGCGTGATGAGCCGCGAGATTCGCGACGACCAGCAAATGATGCTGCTGCTGTCGAAAAAAACCGCCGACGAGCGTATCGCCACGTTCCTGGTCAACCTGTCGGCACGCTTCCGCGCCCGTGGTTTCTCGGCCAACCAGTTCCGCCTGAGTATGTCGCGCAACGAAATCGGTAATTATCTGGGTCTGGCGGTGGAAACCGTGTCCCGGGTCTTCACCCGTTTCCAGCAGAACCAACTGATCGCAGCCGAAGGCAAGGAAATCCACATCCTTGACCCGATCCAGCTCTGCGCACTGGCTGGCGGCTCGCTCGAAGGCTGATCTCGATCCGCGGTTGAGCGAAGCGTTTCAGCCGCGGGTATACTGCGCCGTTTGTAGCCCTGCCAGGACACCTCGACGATGGTCTTCGACTCCTTCGACATCAAATCCTTGATCCGCCCCGTGATCGACTTCCCGAAACCGGGCGTGATCTTTCGCGACATCACCCCGCTGTTCCAATCGCCCAAGGCCTTGCGCCTGGTGATGGACAGCTTCGCCCACCGCTATGTGGAAGCTGACTTCACCCACATCGGCGCGATGGATGCGCGCGGTTTCCTGATCGGCTCGGTACTGGCCTATCAGCTGAACAAACCGCTGGTGCTGTTCCGCAAGCAGGGCAAACTGCCGGCCGACGTGTTGGCCGAAGGTTATGCGACCGAGTACGGCGAAGCGTTTCTTGAAGTGCACGCCGACAGCCTGTGTGAAGGCGATTCGGTGGTGATGTTCGATGATTTGATCGCCACGGGCGGCACGCTGATCGCAGCGGCTAATCTGATCCACCGCATGGGTGCGCGGGTGCATGAAGCGGCAGCGATCATTGATCTGCCGGAGCTGAGTGGTTCGCAGCGTCTGGAAGACATGGGCATTCCGACGTTCTGCCTGACGCAGTTTTCGCTCGCAGAAAAGTAAGCAGCGCCCTTCCGGTCGCCATCGCTAGCAGGCTAGCTCCCACAGGGGATTTGTGAACTCCACAGAGGAGTTGTGATGCCACAAAGGAATTGTGAATGCCACAGATCCATTGTGGGAGCTAGCCTGCTAGCGATGGGGCCAGTCGCACCACCGCCGATCAAAGCCCCATCTGCTTGCTGATGATCTCGTTCATCACTTCCCGCGTCCCGCCGCCAATCGACAGAATGCGGTTATCCCGATACAGCCGTTCGACCAGACTCTCGCGCATATACCCTAACCCACCAAGAATCTGCACCGCCTCAGTGGTGATCCGGTCGGAAGTGTCCGTGGCAAAGTTCTTCGCCATGGAAATCTCCTTGATCACGCTCTGCCCCGCCGCCATCTTCGCCGCCTGCCGATAGGTGAACTCACGCGAGATTTCCAGCGCCGTGGCCATTTCCGCCAGCCGATGCTTGATCACCTGAAATTTGCCAATCGGCTTGCCGAATGCCTGGCGTTCCCGCGCCCATTTCAGGCTTTCCTCCAGCGCC
Organism: Pseudomonas sp. McL0111; assembly: GCF_052567255.1. Lineage (NCBI taxonomy): Bacteria > Pseudomonadati > Pseudomonadota > Gammaproteobacteria > Pseudomonadales > Pseudomonadaceae > Pseudomonas > Pseudomonas sp. McL0111. The sequence continues at coordinate 5,841,598 of NZ_CP199585.1, forward strand.
AGTTGCGAGGTCATGTTGGCCATCAGCGCCAATGCCAGACGTTCACTCTGAAAGTTGCCCATGATGCAGGCGAAGCCCATGTTTTCGGCGCCGATCAGGTTTCCTACCGGTATCCGGCAATCGTCGAAGAATAATTCAGCGGTGTCCGACGCCCACCAGCCCATTTTCTTCAACTGCCGGCCCACGGTGAAGCCGGGGGTGCCCTTCTCGATCAACAACAGGCTGATGCCGCCGAAACCCGGCTCCCCGGTGCGCACCGCGACGGTGTAGAAGTCAGCGCGTACGCCACTGGTGATGAAGGTTTTGCTGCCGCTGACCCGGTAAAAGTCACCATCGCGAATGGCGCGGGTCTGTAGATTGGCAACGTCAGAGCCACCGCCGGGCTCGGTGATGGCCAGGGCGCTGATCTTCTCGCCGCTGAGCACTTGCGGTACTACGCGATCACGAATTTCGGGGCGGGCCCATTTGAGGATCGGCGGCAGACCGATGTCCAGCGAACCGAGGCCGGCGACCAGACCGCCCGAGCCGCAGCGCATCAGCTCTTCGCTGGCGGCGATCTTGGCGAACAGATCACCTTCGTGGCTGCCACCGAAAGCTTCGGGATAGCCGATGCCAAGGATGCCCGCCGCGCCGGCCTTGAGATAGAGCTCGCGGGGGAAGCTTTCGGCTTCTTCCCACTGATCAACGTCCGGCAGGATCTCGCGCTCGACGAATCGTCTGACGCTGTCGCGGACCATTTGGTGGCTGGGGTCGAAGTATTCCTGGAAAGCAGGCATCGGCGAACTCCACTGAAGGGTTCGCCGAAGTTAACCGAGCGCTTGCTTGGTTTTCAACAAGATTGTGTGACCGAGGTGCCTCCATCGCTGGCAGGCCAGCTCCCACAGGGTTCGCGGTTGTTCGCAAATTTTGTGATTAACACAATTCACTGTGGGAGCTGGCTTGCCAGCGATGAGGCCTGAACAGTCACTACAAATCAGAGGGCTATCGGTTTACGCCCGGCAAACGAATGCGCGAGGGTGCCGCCATCCACCAGCTCCAGCTCGCCACCCAGCGGCACGCCATGGGCGATGCGCGAGGCGATCAGGCCTTTGTTGTTGAGCAACTGCGCGATGTAGTGCGCCGTCGCCTCACCTTCCACTGTCGGGTTGGTGGCGAGGATGACTTCGGTAAAGGTGCCGGCCTCTTCGATCCGCGTCATCAACTGCGGAATGCCGATGGCCTCCGGCCCGAGCCCGTCCAGTGGCGACAAATGGCCCTTGAGCACGAAGTAGCGTCCGCGGAAACCGGTCTGCTCGACCGCATAGACATCCATCGGCCCCTCGACCACGCACAGCAACGTGTCGTCACGGCGTGTGTCGGCGCATTGCGGGCACAGATCGTCTTCAGTCAGCGTTCGGCACTGGCGGCAATGGCCAACCCCTTCCATGGCCTGACTCAGGGCCTGAGCCAGACGCAGACCGCCACTGCGGTCACGTTCAAGCAACTGCAACGCCATACGCTGGGCAGTTTTCTGACCCACGCCCGGCAGAATTCGCAGGGCGTCGATCAGTTGGCGAATCAAAGGGCTGAAGCTCATGGGTAAAAAGTCCGACAAAACAACGAGACGCGGTTTATACCCGCGCCTCTGGCCAGCGTCAAATACTCAGTCCTGCGCGACCCGCACCACCAGTTTGCCGAAGTTACGCCCCTCCAGCAGACCGATGAACGCGTCAGGCGCCTGCTCCAGGCCTTCGACCACGTCCTCGCGGAACTTGACCTTGCCGTCGCGCACCCACGGCACCATGTGGCTGATGAATTCCGGCTGACGATCACCGTAGTCATCAAACACGATGAAGCCCTGAATTCGTACACGCTTGGTCAGCAAGGTGCGTTGCAGTGTCGGCAGACGATCCGGGCCTTTCGGTGCCTCGGAGGCGTTGTAACCGGCGATCAGACCGCACAGCGGAATCCGCGCTTTGGGGTTGAGCAACGGCAGCACCGCGTCGAACACATGGCCACCGACGTTCTCGTAATAGATGTCGATGCCTTTCGGACAGGCCTTGGCCAGTTGCTCGGCGAAGTCTGCGGCCTTGTGGTCGATGCAGGCATCGAAGCCCAGTTGCTCGACCACGTATTTGCACTTCTCGACACCGCCTGCCACGCCAACCGCGCGCAGGCCTTTGATCTTCGCCACCTGGCCGACCACCGAACCCACTGCGCCGGACGCAGCGGCGACCACCAGAGTCTCGCCTTCTTTCGGCTGACCGATGTCCATCAGCCCCATGTAAGCGGTCATGCCCGGCATGCCCAGTACACCAAGGGCCATCGACGGGCTCGGCAGACCGGCCGGAATCGGCATGATGTTGCGCCCGTCGCTGATGCAGTGGCTCTGCCAGCCCGTGAGGCCGACCACCAGATCACCGGCATGAAATTTCGGGTGCAGCGAGCGCTCGACTCGACTGACGGCGCCACCGGTCATCACTTCGCCGATTTGCACGGGCGCGGCGTAGGACGGTGCGTCACTCATGCGACCGCGCATGTAGGGATCGAGCGACAGGTAGAGGGTTTTCAACTGCACCTGACCGTCCTGCAGTTCCGGCAGCGCTTCGCGCTCCAGACGGAAGTTTTCCGGCGTCGGCGCGCCTGTCGGGCGGGAAGCGAGCACGAACCGTTGGTTGAGCGTGAGAGGGTCGGACATGTCGGCGTCTCCTTTGAATGATCAATTCGAGGGTATAGGGAGCAGACCTTTGTGGCGGTACAGCGTTCGATGTTTGTTCGGGCAGACCGAGGTGAATTTATCGCTGGCAAGCCAGCTCCCACAGGGTTCGCGGTTGTCCACCTGTTTTGTGATCAACACCATCCACTGTGGGAGCTGGCTTGCCAGCGATGACGGCATTACCGCCACTGCATAACTATCTGTCACAAACAAAAATGCCAGGCACGGATGCCTGGCATTTTTTGTAGCTCATCTGTCGCACAAAGGCGAATCAGAATGGCAGTTTCATACCGGCTGGCAGGTTCATGCCGGCGGTCATGCCGCCCATTTTTTCCTGGCTGCTGGCTTCGATCTTGCGCACCGCGTCGTTGACAGCGGCAGCGACCAGATCTTCGATGACTTCGCGGTCATCTTCATCCAGACCCGGCAGCAGGGTCGGGTCGATGCTGACGCGCTTGAGGTCGTGACGACCGGTCATCACCACGGTGACCATGTCGCCGCCGGCCTTGCCAGTGACTTCAGCGTTGGCCAGTTCTTCCTGCATCTTGGCCATTTTTTCCTGCATCTGCTGTGCCTGCTTCATCAGGCCGGCCATGCCACCTTTCATCATGGGAATCACCTCAAAAGTACTTGGATCAAAACAGCGCCCGGCCATCGCGGCAGAGCGCCCTCAGTTATTAGCCCTGAGTCACCAGGGCGTCGACAGGTTCAATAGTATCGTGTCGCACGACCGCACCGAACTGCTGGACCATCTGCTGGATGAACGGATCACCGTGGATCGAGTCCTCCGCTTCACGCTGACGGTTGGCACGACGCCGGGAAGCCGCCTGAGCCGGGGTTTCCTGCTCGGGCTTGATCAGCTCGATGCTCAGGGTCAGCGTGCGACCGTGGAACTGGTTCAACGCATCGTTGAGCCGGCGCTGTTGAGTGGCGTTGAACAGGGCGCTGTGCGCCGGGTCCAGGTGCATCAACCAATGGTCGCCATCGACGGCGATCAGTGTGCAGTTGGCTGCGATGCTGCCGGTCATCCCGGAGATCGGCAACTTTGGAAACAATTCAAGCCATTGCAGGGCCAGACCGGTCGCCGGCATCGCGGCGGGTTCCGGCTCGGGCTCAGGCTCCGGGTCGGCGGCGTGCTCGCTGGCCAGTTCGTCGAGATAACTGTAAGCCGAATCCACGTCCGGCTCGATGTAGTCCTCGTCCAGCGGCGGCTCGTCGTCCATGTCGAGGCCCGGGGTGGCGGCATCGACGTCGGCGACCGACGGCTCGGGAATCGGCGCAGCGGCCCACTCAGGCGCGTCCGGCACCACGCTGTCGGGGGTCGGCAACGGCATTGGCGGCAACTCGGGTTGCTCGCTTGCGGTTTCCAGCACTGGCTCGACGGCAGGTTGCTGAACGGGTTCTGGCTCTGGCTCGGATTCAGGCTCGGGCGCTACCGGATCATTCCACGGCAGGTCGACGACCGCTTCCACTGCCACGGGCTCAGGTTCTGGCTCTGGAGCCGGTGCAACCACGGGCTCAGGCTCGGGAGCAGGCGCAGCCACCGCAGCAGGTGCCGGAGCCGCAACAGGCGTTGGCTCCGGAGCTGGCGCAACAACCGCAGCCACTACCGGCGCAACCTTCGGCGCGGCAGCCACTGAGTTTGCGGAATCAACTGTGGCCTGGCTGATCCCCACTGGCTTTAGCGGTTGCCTCGGGGCGTCCGCGGTATCGGCGGGCCTGAAGGCCAGCATCCGCAGCAAGACCATTTCGAAGCCACCACGCGGGTCTGGCGCCAGCGGCAAATCGCGGCGACCGATCAGGCCCATCTGGTAATAGAACTGCACGTCTTCGGCCGGCAAGGCCTGGGCCAGCGCCAATACCCGGTCACGGTCGCCGTGGCCATTGTCGACGCCGTCCGGCAACGCCTGAGCGATGGCGACGCGGTGCAGCACGTTGAGAATCTCCGAGAGCACGCCATTCCAGTCCGGCCCTTGTTCGGCCAGATGGCGCACGGCTTCAAGCAACGCCTTGGCGTCGCCTTCGATCAGCGCGTGCAACAGGTCAAACACCTGACCGTGGTCGAGGGTGCCGAGCATCGCCCGCACGTCTGCCGCCAACACTTTGCCTTCACCGAAGGCGATGGCCTGGTCGGTGAGGCTCATGGCGTCGCGCATCGAGCCATCAGCGGCGCGACCCAGCAGCCAAAGTGCATCGTCTTCGAACGGCACGTTTTCGGCGCCGAGGACGTGGGTCAAATGCTCGACCACGCGCTCGGGCGTCATGTTCTTCAGGGAGAACTGCAGGCAGCGCGACAAAATCGTTGCCGGAAGTTTCTGCGGATCGGTGGTCGCCAGGATGAACTTGACGTACGGCGGCGGCTCTTCGAGGGTTTTCAACAGCGCATTGAAGGAATGGCTGGATAGCATGTGTACTTCGTCGATCAGGTAGACCTTGAAGCGCCCACGGCTCGGCGCGTACTGCACGTTATCGAGCAGCTCGCGGGTGTCTTCGACCTTGGTCCGGCTCGCGGCGTCGATCTCGATCAGGTCGACAAAACGACCTTCGTCGATTTCGCGGCATACCGAGCATTCGCCACAGGGGCTTGAAGTGATACCTGTTTCACAGTTCAGGCATTTGGCGATGATCCGCGCAATCGTGGTTTTACCCACCCCTCGGGTACCGGTGAACAGGTACGCATGGTGCAGCCGCTGGCTGTCCAAGGCATTGATCAGAGCCTTGAGCACATGGGTCTGGCCGACCATTTCGCGGAACGAGCGCGGACGCCATTTACGTGCAAGAACCTGATAACTCATCGAAAACCGTCGCCACTGGAAAGCAGAAGCGGCTAATGCTAGCGGAGCAAGGCCAAAATTGCATCCGATGTCCTCGTCTAATCTGGCTAAGCTGCTTTTTGTCGGGTATTTATTGGCCCGGGCGCGGGACTCATCGGAGCATTTATGCGTTGGGCCTTGGGGGCGTTACTGGGGATCAGTCTGAGCGTATCCGCGTCCGACCCGCCGCTGCGCTTCGCCGTGGCCGACAGTTGGGCAATGCCGATGGTGCAATTCGAGCGCGGCCGCCCGACCCAGGGCATCCTCATCGACATCATGCTCAGCCTCGCGACACAGGTTGGCGTCCCGGCAGAATTTCACGTCCTGCCCCGCACCCGCGTGCAGAACGCCATGGAACACGGCGAAGTCGATGTGCGCTGCTATGCCGCACAGTCGTGGCAGCCGAATCAGTCCGGCGACTACATCTGGAGCATTCCACTGTTTTTCCAGCGCGACGTGCTGATCAGCCGTCACGGTGAAACGCCGAAAGTCGATCCCGCCGAACTGCCGCGCCAGTCGATCGGCACCGTGCTGGGCTACATCTACCCTACCCTGCAGCCTTTATTTGATGCCGGCCGACTGCAACGCGAAGACGCGCGCAATCAGAATCAGGTGCTGGAAAAACTGCTGGCCGGCCGGTATCGCTATGCGGTGAGCAATCAATGGACGCTGGACTGGTTCAACCAACGGCTGATGCCGGGGCAGCAACTGCAAGGCGTGGCGGTGCTGCAAGAGCAGAATGTCGGGTGCTACGTGAGGAATGACCCGAAGGTGCCGGTGCAGAGGATTTTGCGGACGTTGTTGCGGATGAAAATGTCGGGGGAAATTGATGAGATTATCCGGCTCTATACCGGCAGTCCCGAAAACACCCCATAACCCCCTGTAGGAGTGAGCCTGCTCGCGATAGCGATGTATCAGACAATTCATCTGTAACAGTGATGACGCCATCGCGAGCAGGCTCACTCCTACAGTTGAATTGTGGTGCCTGGTAAATCGCAGGCACAAAAAAACCGCAACCGGGTGATTCCCGTGCGGTTCGTTTCGTTAAGGTGGTAACCCCACCAGCCACACCCCGGCACACAATGTTCCCGCTGTGGCTGCTGCCTTCCGGCTCTGACCAGGTTCACGGGTAATCGTTGCGGGGGGACCGATGGGGTCACCATAACGACGCTTGCCTGTCGGCGAGCCGCGCCATTGTACCTGTCTGAGACGAAGTTACAACCGTTCGATTCAGATTAAAAACATGAACAGCTTCAAAGACATAAAGATCGCAGCCTGCGGCAGCGTCTACAGGGTCAACACCTCGTCCGCCCTGCCGCCCTCTTGCTGAATCACCAGATGGATGAAGTGCAGTTTGGCAATCGCCGCCGCCGGCAACACGAACGGATAGAAATCCGGCTGGCCCATGCTGCGTGACAGCTCGTTGAGCATCCCTGCCAGTTCGATCCACGCGTTGACGAACGACAAAAACGCCGCACCACCGGGATGGTCGGGCTCGTAGAGGGTGCTCGGCGGAAACGGCTGGTAATCGAAATCCATCTCCCGCGCGCTCATGCCAAAACCCAGTGCGGTGTCCACTGCGTCCATCATGTGCAGGTAATGCGCCCAGGTTTCGGCCCAGTCTTCCCAAGGATGCATGGTCGCGTAGGCGCTAACGTAGTGTTGCGGCCAGTCCAGCGGCGCACCCTGCTGATAGTGACGATCCAGCGCCTCGGCATAACTGGCGCGCTCGTCGCCGAACAGATTGCGGAACGAACCGAGCCACGGGCCATTGGCAATCAGTCGATCCCAGTAGTAATGCCCAACCTCATGCCGAAAATGCCCGAGCAGCGTGCGATAGGGTTCGTGCATCTGCGCCCGCACTTTTTCGCGATGGGCGTCGTCGGCTTCCTTGATATCGAGGGTGATCAAGCCGTTGGCGTGGCCGGTCATCGGCGCATTGCCTTCCAGGTCGATGCCGATGAAGTCGAAGGCCAGCCCGGTGTCCTCGTCCACGGTTTTCGGGATCACCGGCAAACCGAGGGTGATCAGTTGCGCGACCAGACGGCGCTTGGCGATTTCGACCTTGCGCCAGCGTTCGGGGTTTTCCGCGACGGACAGATCGGGGATGGTGCGATTCAGGTTGCAAGCGACGCACAAGGCATCGTCCACATTGGCCGGCAGTAGCCAGTTGCAAGCGGCGGCTGTGTCGAGATTGGCACAACGGCGAAAGAGTCCGGCGTCGGGATCGGCATCCAGCGTCCACGTGCCTTCTTGCGGCCCCGGTTGCAGTGAGGTGATGCGGCTTTGTTCCGGCTGATAACCGAGCGCCGCGTTGCAGGCCAGGCACTGGCTGTTGCGAAAGAACAACGACTGGCCGCAGCGGCACGGCCAGATTTTGCTGTTGCGTGAAGACTCGCCCATGAACGGCGCGACGATGCGGGAACTGAGCTGCTCGAAAAAGCGGTACATGGCGATCTCTCCCTTGGGCTTGCCAAGACTAGATCATTCGCATGACAACATCGTTCCCGATTACAGCGCTGCTGCTAATTGCTCCCCCCCTGTGGTAAGGGAATTTATCCCCTCACCACAGGATCAGTTTCACTCCATGGATTGCGTTAAACCGTGATGCCATGGGTTTTGAGGAATTCGATGAACGCCTCTTCATCCATCACTTTCACACCCAGCTCATTGGCCTTGGTCAGTTTCGAGCCGGCGCCCGGGCCGGCGACCACGCAATGGGTCTTGGCCGAGACCGAGCCCGCGACTTTGGCGCCGAGGCTTTCCAGGTGATCCTTGGCGACATCGCGGCTCATCAGCTCGACCTTGCCGGTCAGCACCCAGGTTTCCCCGGCCAGCGGCAGGCCTTCGACGACTTTCTTCTCGCTCAGCCAATGCATGCCGAAATCACGCAACTGTCTCTCGGCGGCTTCGGCAATTTGCCGATGCTCCGGCAACGCGAAAAACTCGCGCACTGAGTTGGCCTGTTTTTCCGGCAGCGCCTGGCGCATGTCCAGCCAGTCGGCATTCATCACCGCCTCAAGTGAGCCGAACTTGTCCGCCAGTTTCTGCGCGCCGCCCGGCCCCACCGAAGGAATGTGCAGCTTGTCGAGGAAACCGCCCAGCGTGGTGCTGGCAGCAAACTCGGCGCCCAGGTCGCCCTGATCCTGAATCTGCAAACCATGCCCCAGCAGTTCGGTAATCACCTGCTGGTTGTGCGCATCTTCAAAGAAGCTGTGAATCTCGTGCGCCACTTCCAGGCCGACATCCGGCAGGTAGGTCAACACTTGCGGCAACGCCTGCTGCACGCGCTCCAGCGATCCCAGCGAACGCGCCAAGACCTTGGCCGTCTCTTCGCCGACATCGGGAATGCCGAGGGCATAGATGAAGCGCGCAAGACTCGGTTTTTTGCTGTCCTCGATCGCCGCCAGCAACTTGTTGCTCGACACCTCGGCAAAACCTTCGAGGTCGACGATGTCATCGAACTTCAGCGCATACAGATCGGCTGGCGAACTCACCAGACCTTCATCGACCAATTGCTCGACGCTCTTGTCGCCCAGACCCTCGATGTCCATTGCACGGCGCGACACGAAGTGAATAATCGCCTGCTTCAGTTGCGCGCCACAGGCCAGACGTCCGACGCATCGGTAGACCGCGCCTTCGCTGACGGTCTCGCGCCCCTTGCTGCGCTTGACCAGTTGCGTGCGCTCGACGTGCGAACCGCAGACCGGGCAGCTCTCGGGAATCTGCACCGGGCGCGCATCATCAGGGCGGCGTTCGATGACCACTTGCACCACTTGCGGGATCACGTCGCCAGCACGACGGATGATCACAGTGTCGCCAATCATCAGGCCCAGACGCGCCACTTCGTCCATGTTGTGCAGCGTGGCGTTGGCCACCGTGACACCGGCAACTTTTACCGGCTTCAGCCGCGCCACAGGCGTGACCGCACCGGTACGACCGACCTGGAATTCCACGTCGAGCAGCTCGGTGAGTTCCTCCATGGCCGGGAATTTATGCGCGATTGCCCAGCGCGGTTCACGGGCGCGGAAGCCCAGCTCACGCTGATCGGCGATGCTGTTGACCTTGAACACCACGCCGTCGATTTCATAGCTCAGCGAGTTACGGCGCTCGCCGATATCGCGGTAGTAATCGAGGCATTCGTCGATGCCCTTGGCCAGTTTCAGCTCATGGCTGATCGGCATGCCCCAGGCTTGCAATTGCTTGAGATTGCCGATGTGCGTGTCGGAGATATCGTGGGACACCTGGCCGATGCCGTAGCAGCAGAACTCCAGCGGACGATTGGCGGTGATCTTCGAATCGAGCTGGCGCAGGCTGCCGGCAGCGGCGTTGCGCGGGTTGGCGAAAGTCTTGCCGCCGACTTCCAGTTGCGAGGCATTGAGGCGCTCGAAACCCGCCTTGGACATGAACACTTCACCGCGCACTTCCAGCGTCGCCGGCCAGCCTTCACCGTGCAGCTTCAGCGGAATGTTGCGCACGGTGCGCACGTTGACGCTGATGTCTTCGCCGGTGGTGCCATCGCCGCGAGTCGCGCCGCGCACCAGCACGCCGTCCTGATACAACAAGCTGACCGCCAGGCCATCGAGTTTTGGCTCGCAGCTGTATTCCACCGCTGCGCCAGCACCGAACAGATCACCCACCGGCAGATCCAGACCTTCGGTTACCCGACGGTCGAATTCGCGCATGTCGGCTTCTTCGAAGGCGTTGCCGAGGCTGAGCATCGGCACTTCGTGGCGCACCTGAGTGAACGCGGTGAGCGCCACGCTGCCGACGCGCTGGGTCGGCGAGTCGCTGGTGATCAGCTCGGGGTTGGCCGCTTCCAGCGCCTTGAGCTCGTGGAACAACCGGTCGTACTCGGCGTCCGGAATGCTCGGCTCGTCGAGAACGTGATAACGGTAGTTGTGCTGATCCAGCTCAGCGCGCAGCTCTAGAATGCGGTTTTTGGCGGCGGTCATGGGTGTTCTCTCATAAAGCAAAAGAGCAGCCGAGGCTGCTCTATCTATTTTGCTGATCGCCTCTTTATAGCGAGGCAACCTTTCGAATCAGCGCTTCTGGGTCAGGGCGCGGCGTTCGAATTCGACGATGCGCTGACGGTAGTGCTCGATGGTCTGCGCGGTCAGGACGCTGCGCTGGTCGTCTTTCAGCTCGCCGTTGAGTTCCTGGGACAGCTTGCGGGCCGCTGCCACCATCACGTCAAACGCTTGCTTAGGATGACGCGGGCCTGGCAGACCGAGGAAGAAGCTCACCGCCGGGGTGCTGAAATGGTCGATATCGTCCAGATCGAAAATGCCCGGCTTGACCGCATTGGCCATGGAGAACAGCACTTCACCGTTGCCGGCCATGCTTTCGTGGCGGTGGAAAATATCCATCTCGCCGAAACGCAGGCCGCTTTCCAGAATGTTCTGCAACAGCGCCGGGCCTTTGAAGCCGGCAGCGTCGCGGCAGATCACGCTGATCACCAAGACTTCTTCCGCTTGTGGCTGATCCTTGTCGCTGACCGCCGGGGAAGGCTTGGTCTCGACAAAATCATCACGGCTGCTGAAGCCCGGGCTGTCATCCAGATCCAGATCGAGGTTCAAGTCACCTTGAGCCGGGCCGTTGCTGCCGCGCTTGCCGCGCTTGGAACCGGATTCGCGAGGCTCGCGGGTTTCGCGCGCCGACATGCTCACCGACGGCAGGTCGTGCTCGTCCAGTTGCGGTTCCTTGTGATCGTCCTTGTCCAGCACGCGGGCCGGGCCCAACAGCTCAGCGCTGGTGTCCTCGTCCGGCAGGTTGGACAGACTTCGGTCAAGACGGAATTTCAGTTTTCCCTTGCCGCCGCGCATACGGCGCCAGCCATCAAAAAGAATACCGGCAATCACTATGATGCCGATGACGATCAGCCACTCGCGCAGACCGATTTCCATGTAATCCCGTGCCTCTATAAAAAATGCTGAAAAATAAGGGGTTTACAGTGTGCAAACCGCTTTAAAACGTGGCGCCAACTCTATGTTCTGACAGGCGTTTTGCCCACGTATACGAAAAATTGACATTAAACTAGCACGACCAAAGACAACTTTACACCGTCTGTCACATTGGCTTGCGCGAATATGTCGATTGGCCAGCAAGTCAAAGCCGGTAAAAATGTCCTACAGACCATTAATACCTTTCCGACAACGCCCCGGCTCAGGCATCCACCATCGCCATCGCCTCCTCGACATCCACGGCTACCAGTCGCGAACAACCCGGTTCGTGCATCGTCACACCCATCAGTTGATCGGCCATTTCCATGGCGATCTTGTTGTGGGTGATATAGATGAACTGCACGGTCTGCGACATCTCTTTAACCAATCGTGCGTAACGTCCAACGTTAGCGTCATCCAGTGGCGCGTCAACTTCATCGAGCATGCAGAACGGCGCCGGATTCAATTTGAAGATCGCAAAAACCAGAGCCAATGCAGTCAGGGCTTTTTCGCCACCGGAGAGCAAATGGATGGTGCTGTTCTTCTTTCCTGGCGGCTGCGCCATGATCGTTACCCCTGTATCGAGTAGATCTTCGCCCGTCAGTTCCAAATACGCCCGGCCACCACCGAAAACTTTTGGAAAAAGTGCCTGTAAACCGCCATTGATCTGATCAAAGGTATCTTTGAAACGGTTGCGCGTTTCCTTGTCGATCTTGCGGATGACGTTTTCCAGGGTATCCAGCGCCTCGACCAAATCGTCGTTTTGCGCATCCAGATAACGTTTACGCTCGGATTGTTGCTGGTATTCGTCGATGGCCGCGAGGTTGATCGCGCCCAGGCGTTGAATCCGCGCGTTGATCCGTTCGAGTTCTTCTTCGGCTTCGCGTTCACTCGACTCGGCAGTTAATGTGCCGAGCACGCCATGTAAATCGTAGCCGTCTTCGAGCAGTTGATCCTGCAAGGCTTTACGGCGCACGGTCAGGGCTTGCCATTCCATGCGTTGCTGTTCGAGCTGGCCGCGAATCAACTGCGATTGCTGCTCGGCCTGAGTCCGGCGTTTTTCCGCTTCGCGCAGTTCGCGGTCGGCATCTTCGAGGGCGATTTGCGCGGTCTTCAGTTCCTCGTCAACGCTCATGCGTTTGTCGAGCAACTCTTCAAGTTTGAGACGCAGCTCTTCCAGCGGCGCCTCGCCCTCTTCCAGATTCAGACTCAGCTGTTCGCGTTTTTCCGTGAGTCGCTCGGACTGCATTTCCAGACGTTCCAACGCCTGTCGCGTGGAGTCGTGTTGAGCGCGCAACGAGCCCAGACGCACCGCCAACTGGTGCGCGTGATCTTTGTGCTGGCGAGCTTCCTGACGCACTCGATCAAGACGTTCGCGCAAGCTGTCGCGCTGAGCCAAGAGCAATTCGCGCTGCTCGGTGTCGACGGCCATGGCATCGAGGGCGTCCTGCAATTGCAGGCGCGCTTCGCCGATGCTTTCGTGTTCCAGCTCACGTTGCTCGCCGAGTTCGACCAGTTCTTCATCGAGACGGGAACGACGCAAGGTCAGTTGCTCGGCCTTGGCTTTACCGGCCGACAACTGAGCTTTCAATTCGCCTTGCTGGCGAGCTTCGTCTTGCAGCAAGCGACGCAGATGTTCGCGGCCGTTTTCCTGCTGACGCTGTTGTGCGCGCAGGGTTTGCAGACGATTTTCCATCGACTCGACAGTGGCTTCGCGCTCTTCGCGTTCGAGATGCAAAGCCTCGATTTCCTGACCACGGGCGAGCATGCCGCTTTCAGCTTCGCTGGCGCGGCGCACCCGCAGGAAATGCCGACCGACCCAATAACCGTCACGGCTGATCAGACTTTGCCCGACGCTCAACTGACCGCGCTGCGCCAAGGCCTGCTCAAGGCTGTCGACCGGTTTGACCTGCCCGAGCCACGGCGACAGATCAATCGACGCCTCGACCTTGTCCAGCAAACTACCCGCCACACGCACACCGTCGGTGGCGGGACTGAGCAGACGCAAATCACCTTGGGTGAACCCGGACAAATCGAAGCCGCTGAAATCGTCGACCAGCACCGCTTGCAGATCGGCGCCGAGCACGGTTTCCACCGCCAGTTCCCAACCGGCCTCGACCTTCAGGCCTTCGGCCAGACGTGGGCGTTCGGCGAGGTGCTGATCACGCAACCATTCGGCAGTGCCGGTGCCCGGATCGAGCGCGGCTTGCTGCAAGGCTTCCAGCGATGCGAGTCGGCCATTGAGCCGCTGCAGATCGCCCTGCGCCTGCTGCTGCGCGGTCAGCGCTTGCTGCAATTCCTGACGCAGTTGTTCGAGTTTTTCGACCTGTGCTTCTTCACTGGTCTGCAAATCTTCCAGTGTCGCTTCGGACTCGGCGAGCTGCTCGCTGAGTTCCATGATCGCTGCGTCTTCCGGGTCAGCCGAGAGCAAGGCGCGCTCTTCGCCCAGACGCTTTTGCCGATCCGCCAGACGCTCCATGCTGGTTTCCAGCTGCTGTATGCGTGACTGCTGCACTTCGGCCTGACGCCGGGGTTCGGCGGCGGTCAGGTTGAAAGTGTCCCACTGCTCCTGCCAGCCGTGCATGACGGATTCGGAGTCTTCCAGCGCGGCGGCGGCTTCTTCGGCGGCGGCGCTGGTGACTTCCTGCTCGGGGACGAGCATGTCCAGCTCTTCGCCGAGGGTCAGCAGCAACGTGCGGTCGTGGCCAAGGTGCGATTCGGTTTCCAGTCGCGCGCGTTCGGCTTCTTTCAAGTCGTCTTGCAACTGACGCAAACGTTGCTGGCCGTGCTGAATGCTCTGCTCGACCCGGGCGATGTCGCCGCCGACCGAATAGAAGCGCCCCTGCACCAGATTGAAGCGTTCGGACAGGTCATGGTGACCGTCGCGCAGGCGTTCGATGGCAGCGTCGGCGTTGCGTTGTTCGGCGACCAGCGCTTCGAAACTGATTTCCTGGTTGCCGATGACCGACTCGCGCTGGCCGACCTGATCGTTCAGATCCTGCCAGCGCAGGGCCGACAGTTGCGCCTTGAGCTGACGCTCCTCGGCTTTGAATTCCTGATACTTCTCGGCGGCCTGGGCCTGGCGGTGCAAACGTTCGAGCTGGCGCTCAAGCTCGTCGCGCAGGTCGGTCAGACGGGCGAGGTTCTCGTGAGTGCGGCGGATACGGTTTTCAGTCTCGCGCCGACGCTCCTTGTACTTGGAGATGCCCGCCGCTTCTTCGATGAAGTTGCGCAGGTCTTCGGGCTTGGACTCGATCAGCTTGGAGATCATCCCCTGCTCGATGATCGAGTAGCTGCGCGGGCCGAGGCCGGTGCCGAGGAAGATGTCGGTGATGTCGCGACGACGGCATTTGGTGCCGTTGAGGTAATACGTGGTCTGGCTGTCGCGGGTGACTTTACGGCGAATGGAAATTTCCGCGTAGGCCGCGTACTCACCGAGCAGCGTGCCGTCGGAGTTATCGAATACCAGCTCGATGCTCGCCTGGCTCACCGGTTTGCGGCTGGTCGACCCATTGAAGATGACGTCGGTCATCGACTCGCCACGGAGGTTCTTCGCCGAACTTTCGCCCATCACCCAGCGTACGGCGTCGATGATGTTCGACTTGCCGCAACCGTTCGGCCCGACGACCGCCGCCATGTTACTGGGGAAGTTCACCGTGGTCGGGTCGACGAAGGATTTGAATCCCGCCAGTTTGATGCACTTGAGCCGCACGCTTAGGCGACCGTCAGGGCAGACACCACCAGATCGCAACTGCGCTGGGCGTATGCCGTCAGCACGATGCGGATCTGCGGCAAATCACGGGCGAGCACAGCGGCCAGCAGGCGTTCGAACAGTTCGAGGAACTCGCTCATCTCCGCCTTGCGCTGTTCGAGGGCGAGGAAGTACGCACGGCTCATGGCCGGTTGCAGGTTCTCGACGGTCTCTTGCAGGTACGGGTTGTTGGCGAACGGATACGCGGCACGCATCACATTGAAGCTGTCGTCAACGAAAGTGCGGATGTCCTGACGCTCGTAGCTGGCGGTCAGGCGCTGCTGGATCTGCACGAACGGCGCCATGTCGGCCTGGGTCTGCCAGCCGTTGGCCACCGAGTTGCCGAGCAGAATGTACAGCTCGCTCATCAACGTGCACAGGCTCTGCACCTTGTGCGCTGTCAGTTCGGTGACGTGGGCACCACGACGCGGCAGGATCGCGATCAGATGACGGCGTTCGAGGATCAGCAAGGCTTCGCGAACCGAGCCGCGACTGACATTAAGTGCCAGCGTGACCTTCTGTTCCTGGATGCGCTCTCCTGGCTTCATTTCGCCACGAATGATCCGTTCGGCGAGGTGGTGAGCGATTTGCTCGGCGAGGCTGTCCGGCGCCTTGAACGTCATGGTTGTCCTTCAAACTTTTTCGATCTGCACAAGCGGCGCAGTGTAGCGCAATTGCAGGCTCATGGCGGAGTGCCCATACAGCGGTTTTTGGCACGATTCCCGCAAAAAAGCGCTTGATCCATTGAGGGTCAATACTGAATAGACAGGTTGTTGATCGGCAAATGTGATTTTCTTGACCTTTAAGTCAGAAAATCATTGACCGAAAAGTCAGAGCTGATAAATTCGGCTCAAGTGGGTTAACAACAATAATGAGTCTGCGAGGCCTTCCGTGATCCAGTTTTTACTAAACCAGGAACTCCGTAGCGAGCACGCCCTGGACCCGAACCTGACCGTGCTCAATTACCTGCGTGAACACGTAGGCAAATCCGGCACTAAAGAAGGCTGCGCCAGCGGTGACTGCGGCGCATGCACTGTAGTGGTCGGCGAGTTGCAAACGGATGACGATGGCCGCGAACACATTCGCTATCGCAGCCTCAACTCGTGCCTGACCTTTGTTTCGTCGCTGCACGGCAAGCAATTGATCAGCGTCGAGGACCTCAAACACAAAGGCGAACTGCACAGCGTGCAGAAAGCCATGGTCGAGTGCCATGGTTCGCAGTGCGGCTTCTGCACGCCCGGCTTTGTGATGTCACTGTTTGCACTGCAAAAGAACAGCGATGCACCGGATCATGCCAAAGCGCACGAAGCGCTGGCCGGCAACCTTTGCCGCTGCACCGGCTACCGGCCGATTCTGGCGGCTGCCGAGCAATCCTGCTGCGGCAAGCAACCGGATCAGTTCGATGCCCGTGAAGCCGAGACCATCACCCGCCTCAAAGCCATCGCCCCGACCGAAATCGGTGAGCTGAACAGTGGCGACAAGCGTTGCCTGGTGCCGCTGACCGTGGCCGATCTGGCCGATCTCTACGACTCTTATCCACAGGCGCGGCTGCTGGCCGGCGGCACCGATCTGGCGCTGGAAGTCACGCAGTTCCACCGCACCCTGCCGGTGATGATCTACGTCGGCAACGTCGCCGAAATGAAGCGCATCGAGACCTTCGACGACCGCATCGAAATCGGCGCCGCCGCTGCCCTCTCCGACTGCTACGAAGCGCTGAACACCGAGTACCCGGACTTCGGCGAATTGCTACACCGCTTCGCCTCCCTGCAAATTCGCAATCAGGGCACCCTCGGCGGCAACATCGGCAACGCCTCGCCGATTGGTGACTCGCCGCCCCTGCTGATCGCCCTCGGCGCGCAAGTCGTGCTGTGCAAGGGTGAAACCCGCCGCACGCTGAACCTCGACGATTACTTCATCGACTACAAGGTCACTGCGCGTAAGGAAAGCGAGTTCATCGAAAAAATCATCGTGCCGCGTGCCAGCGCCGAGCAGCTGTTCCGTGCCTATAAAGTCTCCAAGCGTCTGGACGACGACATCTCCGCTGTCTGCGCCGCATTCAACCTGCGCGTGGAAAACGGTGTGATCACCGACGCACGCATGGCGTTTGGCGGCATGGCAGCGATTCCAAAACGTGCCGCACATTGCGAAGCCGTGCTGATCGGCGCGCCGTTCAACAGCGCCGTGGTCGAACGCGCCTGCGCCGCACTGGCCGAAGATTTCACGCCGCTCTCGGACTTCCGCGCCAGCAAGGAATATCGCCTGCTCAGCGCGCAGAACCTGCTGCGCAAATACTTCATCGAACTGCAAACACCGCACATCGAGACTCGGGTGACCGCTTATGTCTAACCATCACGCCGTAGAGAAGACTCAAGCTGAAATGGCTGAACTGTTCGCCGCCGACCTGACCAGCGGTGTCGGCCGCAGCGTCAAGCACGACAGCGCCGCCAAGCATGTGTCCGGTGAAGCGCAGTACATCGATGACCGTCTGGAATTCCCGAACCAGCTGCACCTTTATGCACGCATGTCGGACCGCGCTCACGCCCGGATCATCAGCATCGACACCAAGCCGTGTTATGCCTTCGAAGGCGTGCGCATCGCCATCACCCACGAAGACGTGCCGGGTCTGAAAGACATCGGCCCATTGATGCCGGGCGATCCATTGCTGGCCATCGACGATGTGCAGTTCGTCGGTCAACCCGTGCTGGCAGTCGCTGCCAAGGATCTGGAAACCGCGCGCAAAGCCGCGATGGCCGCGATCATCGAATACGAAGATCTGGAGCCGGTGCTGGACGTGGTCGAAGCCCTGCGCAAACGCCACTTCGTGCTCGACAGCCACACTCACCAGCGCGGCGATTCGGTCACTGCACTGGCGACTGCTGAACATCGCATTCAAGGCACGCTGCACATCGGTGGCCAGGAACACTTTTATCTGGAGACGCAAATCTCCTCGGTGATGCCGACCGAAGACGGCGGCATGATCGTTTACTGCTCGACGCAGAACCCGACCGAAGTGCAGAAACTGGTCGCCGAAGTTCTCGACGTGTCGATGAACAAAATCGTCGTCGACATGCGTCGCATGGGCGGGGGTTTCGGCGGCAAGGAAACCCAGGCCGCCAGCCCGGCGTGCCTGTGCGCCGTGGTTGCGCACCTCACCGGCCAGCCGACCAAGATGCGCCTGCCGCGTGTCGAAGACATGCTGATGACTGGCAAGCGACACCCGTTCTACGTCGAGTACGACGTCGGCTTCGACAGCACCGGGCGCCTGCACGGGATCAACATGGATCTGGCCGGTAACTGCGGCTGCTCGCCGGACCTGTCGGCGTCCATCGTTGACCGGGCGATGTTCCACTCGGACAACTCGTACTATCTCGGCGATGCGACCATCAACGGTCACCGCTGCAAGACCAACACCGCGTCGAACACCGCGTACCGTGGTTTTGGTGGCCCGCAAGGGATGGTCGCGATTGAAGAAGTGATGGACGCCATCGCCCGTCACCTGCACCTCGATCCGCTCGCGGTGCGCAAAGCCAACTACTACGGCAAGACCGAGCGCAACGTCACCCACTACTACCAGACGGTCGAGCACAACATGCTCGAAGAGATGACCGCCGAACTGGAAGAAAGCAGCCAGTATTACGAGCGCCGCGAAGCGATCCGCCGCTATAACGCCAACAGCCCGATCCTGAAAAAAGGTCTGGCACTGACCCCGGTGAAATTCGGCATTTCCTTCACCGCCAGCTTCCTCAACCAGGCCGGCGCGCTGATCCACATCTACACCGACGGCAGCATCCATCTGAACCACGGCGGCACCGAAATGGGTCAGGGCCTGAACACCAAAGTCGCGCAGGTCGTGGCCGAAGTATTCCAGGTCGAAATGGACCGCGTGCAGATCACCGCGACCAACACCGACAAGGTGCCGAACACCTCGCCGACCGCCGCTTCCAGCGGTGCCGACCTAAACGGTAAAGCCGCACAGAACGCCGCTGAAATCATCAAGCAGCGACTGGTGGAATTCGCTGCCCGGCATTACAAGGTCAGCGAAGAAGACGTCGAATTCCACAACGGCCACGTGCGGGTTCGTGACCACATCGTGACCTTTGAAGCGCTGATTCAACTGGCGTATTTCAATCAGGTTTCGCTGTCGAGTACCGGCTTCTACAAGACCCCGAAAATCTACTACGACCGCAGCCAGGCCCGTGGCCGTCCGTTCTACTATTTCGCCTTCGGCGCGGCGTGCTGCGAAGTGATCGTCGACACGTTGACCGGCGAGTACAAGATGCTCCGCACCGATATCCTCCACGATGTCGGCGCCTCGCTGAACCCGGCCATCGACATCGGTCAGGTCGAGGGTGGTTTCATCCAGGGCATGGGTTGGCTGACCATGGAAGAACTGGTCTGGAACAACAAAGGCAAGCTGATGACCAACGGCCCGGCCAGCTACAAGATCCCGGCCGTGGCGGACATGCCGCTGGACCTGCGAGTGAAGCTGGTCGAGAACCGCAAGAACCCGGAAGACACGGTGTTCCATTCCAAGGCTGTCGGTGAGCCGCCGTTCATGCTCGGCATCGCCTCGTGGTGCGCGATCAAGGATGCGGTGGCGAGTCTGGGTGATTACAGGCATCAGCCGAATATCGATGCGCCGGCGACCCCGGAACGGGTGTTGTGGGGTTGTGAGCAGATGCGCCAGTTGAAGGCTGCGAAGCCTGTGGAAGCTGAAGCCGAGTTGGCTCCGCTCTAAACCGAGGCGCGTCTATCGCTAGCAGGCTAGCTCCCACAGGGATTTGTGGTGTTCGCAGAATCCGGGGGCAACACAAAACCTGTGGGAGCTGGCCTGCCAGCGATGAGGCCCGAACAGACAACAGTGATGTCGAGGTGAAACATGTATAACTGGATCGACGCCCTCGCCGACCTGCAGAACCAGGGCGAACCCTGCGTTCTGGTAACCATCATCGAAGAGCTTGGCTCGACGCCGCGTAATGCCGGCTCGAAAATGGTCATCAGCGCCCGGCAGACGTTCGACACCATCGGTGGCGGACATCTGGAATACAAAGCCATGCAGATCGCCCGCGAAATGCTCGCCAGCGGCAAGCAGGACACGCATCTGGAGCGCTTCAGCCTCGGCGCCAGCCTCGGCCAGTGCTGCGGCGGCGCGACGGTGCTGTTGTTCGAACCGATGGGCCAGGTGCAGGCGCAGATCACTGTATTCGGCGCGGGCCATGTCGGCCGCGCACTGGTACCCTTGCTCGCCAGCCTGCCGTGCCGCGTTCGCTGGATCGACTCGCGGGAAGAAGAATTCCCCGAGCAGATTCCCCACGGCGTGCGCAAAATCGTCGCAGAAGAACCTGTGGATGAAATCGATGACCTGCCTGCCGGCAGCTATTACATCGTCATGACCCACAACCATCAGCTGGACCTGGAACTCACTGCCGCGATCCTCAAGCGCAACGACTTCGCCTACTTCGGCTTGATTGGTTCGAAAACCAAACGCGCCAAGTTCGAACATCGCCTGCGTGATCGCGGTTTCGACAGTAGCGTCGTGCAACGCATGCGCTGCCCGATGGGCATCGGCGAAGTCAAAGGCAAACTGCCTGTGGAAATCGCCATCTCCATCGCCGGCGAAATCATCGCCACCTATAACGCCAACTTCGGCCAGCAAACCGCCAGCGCCGAACCGATTGCCAAACTGCTGCCGGTTTCCCGCCGCAGTCAGGCCGCCAAACTCAAAGCCTCAAACTGATTAGAGAACCCTCATGCCTCTGACTCGCAAAGCTTACCGCGCCGCCATCCTGCACAGCATTGCCGACCCCGCCGAAGTCGGGATCGAAGCCTCCTACGAGTATTTCGAAGATGGCCTGCTGGTGGTTGATGGCGGCAAGATCAGCGCCCTTGGCCACGCCAGCGACCTGCTGCCAACCCTGGCGGCAGACATCGAGATCAATCATTACCAGGATGCGCTGATCACCCCGGGCTTCATCGATACCCACATCCACCTGCCGCAAACCGGCATGGTCGGCGCCTATGGCGAGCAACTGCTGGACTGGCTCAACACCTACACCTTCCCGTGCGAAAGCCAGTTCGGCGACAAGGATCACGCCGACAAGGTTGCCGATATTTTCGTCAAGGAACTGCTGCGCAACGGCACCACCACCGCGCTGGTGTTTGGCAGCGTGCACCCACAATCGGTGAACTCGTTCTTCGAAATCGCCGAGAAGCTTGATCTGCGGATGATCGCCGGCAAGGTGATGATGGACCGCAACGCGCCGGACTATCTGACCGACACCGCCGAATCCAGCTACGTCGACAGCAAAGAGCTGATCGAGCGCTGGCACGGCAAGGGTCGCCTGCACTACGCGGTCACCCCGCGCTTCGCGCCGACCAGCACCCCGGAACAACTGACCCTCGCCGGCCAGTTGCTCACTGAATACCCGGATCTGTATATGCAGACCCACATCAGCGAGAATCTCAAGGAAATCGAGTGGGTCAAGGAACTGTTCCCTGAGCGCAAAGGCTATCTGGACGTTTACGACCACTACAAACTGCTCGGCGAGCGCTCGGTATTTGCTCACGGCGTACACCTGTGCGACGACGAATGCGCGCGTCTGGCGGAAACCGGTTCGGCGATTTCGTTCTGCCCGACCTCGAACTTCTTCCTCGGCAGCGGCCTGTTCAACCTGCCGATGGCCGAGAAACACAAACTGAATGTCGGTCTGGGTACTGACGTGGGCGGCGGCACCAGTTTCTCGCTGCTGCAAACCCTGAACGAAGCCTACAAGGTGATGCAGCTGCAAGGTGCGCGCCTGAGCCCGTTCAAATCGCTGTATCTGGCGACGCTGGGTGGCGCTCGCGCGCTGCGTCTGGAAGAGAAGATCGGCACCCTGCAACCGGGTAGCGACGCGGACTTCCTGGTGCTGGATTACAACGCCACGCCGCTGTTGAGCTATCGCTTGAAGCAGGCTAATAACATTGCCGAGTCGTTGTTTGTGCTGATGACGCTGGGGGATGACCGCACGGTTGCGCAGACTTATGCGGCGGGTGCTTTGGTGCATCAGCGCTGAGTTTTTCCCAGGCATAAAAAATCCCCCAGTGCTTTACAGCCTGGGGGATTTTTATTGCCTGTCAGATAGTCATCGCTGGCAAGCCAGCTCCCACAAGGTTTTGTGGTGCCACAAAGTTTGAATCCTGCACAGATCCTGTGGGAGCTGGCTTGCCAGCGATTGGGCCAACTCGGTCTCGCTTAAAGCTTGGCGCTCGGACGCCCCGGCTTCTTGGTCTGCAACAGGTGCGAGAACACCGCATGCAGATCATCCGAAGCACTTTCCTCGTCGAGGTTGAGCTTGCTGTCGATGTGATCCATGTGATGCATCATCAGGTCCACCGCCCGCTCACCGTTGCGCGCTTCGATGGCGTCGATCAACTGGGTGTGCTCGTCATAGGAGCAGTGCGAACGGTTGCCGCTTTCATACTGGGCGATGATCAGCGAAGTCTGCGACACCAGGCTGCGCTGGAAGCTGATCAGTGGCGCATTCTTCGCCGCTTCCGCGAGTTTCAGGTGGAATTCGCCCGACAGACGAATACCGGCGCCGCGATCACCACGGGAGAAGCTGTCGCGCTCGTCGTTGACCATCTGGCGCAACTCGGCGATCTGCTCGGCCGTGGCATGCTCCACAGCCAGTTCAGTGATGGCGCGCTCGACCAGACGACGGGCGAGGAACACTTGACGTGCCTCTTCGACGCTCGGACTGGCGACGACCGCACCGCGATTCGGCCGCAACAGCACCACGCCTTCATGCGCCAGACGCGACAGGGCGCGGCGAATGATGGTGCGGCTGACCCCGAAAATTTCCCCCAGCGCTTCTTCGCTCAATTTGGTGCCGGGCGCCAGACGCTGTTCGAGGATAGCCTCGAAGATATGCGCGTAGACAATATCGTCCTGGGTTCCGCTGCGGCCGGCTTTGCCTGCTCGCGGTTGTTTCTTGAGGGGTTGCAACTGTTCGTTCATGGGCACTCGAGTCGGGAGAACTGCGGCGAATAGACCGTGACTGTAATACGGCACAGTAGGTCGCTGGCAAGTATCGCGTAAAAAACACGGCGATTGTACACAATGGACGGTGGCAACACGACTGTATGGCTGTTTGTGACCTCGGCTGTATTGCAACGATCCGTTACGATTGAGTTTAGGCTTGATCGCAGAATCCGCCGCTAGAGCACTATCCCTGTAGGAGTGAGCCTGCTCGCGATAGCGTCAGCTCAGTCAACTTTCATGTTAAATGACGCACCGCTTCGCGAGCAGGCTCACTCCCACAGGGTTTTACGTTGCGGCGGACATCTTCATCTGTACAAGGAACACCGCTGTCATGAACGACGCCACCCACACCCAATTGCGCCCGTTGGCCGACACTTCGCCCTCGGCCATCGTTGCCGGGTTCATCGCGATGATGACCGGTTACACCAGCTCGCTGGTGCTGATGTTTCAGGCCGGGCAAGCCGCCGGCCTGACCAGCGGGCAGATTTCCTCGTGGATCTGGGCGATTTCCATCGGCATGGCGGTGTGCTCGATCGGCCTGTCGTTGCGCTATCGCACGCCAATCACCATCGCCTGGTCAACACCGGGCGCTGCGTTGCTGATCACCAGCCTTGGCGGCGTCAGTTACGGCGAAGCCATCGGCGCCTATATCACCTGCGCAGTGCTGGTGACTATTTGCGGCCTGACCGGCAGCTTCGAACGACTGGTAAAAAAGATCCCGGCATCACTGGCGGCAGCGTTGCTGGCAGGGATTCTGTTCAAGATCGGCAGCGAGATTTTTGTCGCCGCGCAGCATCGCACCGGACTGGTGTTGGGGATGTTCTTCACTTATCTAGTGATCAAACGCCTTTCGCCACGTTACGCGGTGCTCGCCGCATTACTGATCGGCACTGCACTGTCGGGCTTCATGGGCTTGCTCGACTTCAGCGGTTTTCATCTGGAACTGGCGACCCCGGTGTGGACCACGCCGCACTTCTCGCTGGCCGCGACCATCAGCATCGGCATTCCGTTGTTCGTGGTGGCGATGACCTCGCAGAACATGCCCGGCATCGCCGTGTTGCGCGCCGACGGCTACAACGTTCCGGCTTCGCCGCTGATCACCACCACCGGTATCGCCTCGTTGTTGCTGGCGCCGTTCGGTTCTCACGGGATCAACCTCGCAGCCATCAGCGCGGCGATCTGCACCGGGCCGCACGCACACGAAGATCGCAACAAGCGCTACACAGCGGCGGTCTGGTGCGGGATTTTCTACGGGATTGCCGGGGTATTCGGCGCAACGCTGGCAGCGCTGTTTGCCGCATTGCCGAAAGAACTGGTGCTGTCGATTGCCGCGCTGGCGCTGTTCGGTTCGATCATCAATGGCTTGAGCATCGCCATGACCGAAGTGAAGGAACGTGAAGCGGCGTTGATTACCTTTATGGTCACGGCGTCAGGGCTGACACTGTTTTCCATCGGTTCGGCGTTCTGGGGGATTGTCGCGGGGGTGTTGACGCTGCTGATTCTGAACTGGCGCAAGGCCTGAAAAGCAAAAAAAAACGGCGACCCTCAGGTCGCCGTTTTTTTCAGTATCACTTAGCCGCGTTGATCGGCTTTTCCGGATACCAAACGTCCAGCAGCGGGCTGACTTCAGCCTTGGTCAGCTCGGAACGGGTTTTCAGCCAGGCTTCAACGGCAGCACGCTGCTCTTCGTTGACCGAGCCACGTTTCTGCAGGCAAACCAGACCGTAGTCGT
Organism: Pseudomonas sp. McL0111; assembly: GCF_052567255.1. Taxonomy (NCBI): domain Bacteria; kingdom Pseudomonadati; phylum Pseudomonadota; class Gammaproteobacteria; order Pseudomonadales; family Pseudomonadaceae; genus Pseudomonas; species Pseudomonas sp. McL0111. Next base: position 5,866,554 of record NZ_CP199585.1, read on the forward strand.
CGCCGCCAACATAGCCCAGACCATTGGCTTCCATGGCTTCTTTGATGAATGCTTCGAGGAAAGCGTCAATGGCTTCTTCGGACAATTCTTCTTTGAAGTCCAGGTTCAGTTCGAAACCCAGCTCTTGGAATTCATCAACGCACAGTTTTTTGCGCAGACGCTGGGAACGGTTAGTCGCCATTGGAACAATCCTCTTAAGTAATAACGGCCGGCACTTTACCAGTTTAAGTCGTCGATTGCCCGCCTCTCTGGCCTGCATGGCCGACCGCCTGTAAAAAAAATAACGAATTGGCCACCCCGGGCACGGCACAAGCGGTTACACCTTGGGGCATAATGCCGACACTTTCATGACCACTGAGGGCTTTTTCATCCATGCCCTCGTTATTTTCCCCTCGACTGCAGGGTTCTATTTCACATGATCAAATCGTTGCGTCCTTTGTTGCTGGCCGGCCTTCTTCTTCCTTTGGCCCTGCCTGTCTCTGCTGCCACCATCAATACTTCCCTGACACCTAACGTCGAAAAAGCTCTCAAGGCCAGCAAGCTGCAACCCAGCGCCCTGTCGCTGGTAATGGTGCCGCTCGACGGCCCGGGCACGGCGACCGTGTTCAACGCCGACGTTTCGGTCAACCCGGCCTCGACCATGAAGCTGGTCACCACCTACGCAGCGCTGGAAATGCTCGGCCCCAACCATCAGTGGAAAACCGAGTTCTACACCGATGGCGACCTGAGCGGCGGCATCCTCAACGGCAACCTCTACCTCAAGGGTGGCGGCGATCCGAAGCTGAACATGGAAAAACTCTGGCTGCTGATGCGCGACCTGCGCGCCAACGGCGTAACTCAAGTCACTGGCGACTTGATTCTCGACCGCAGCTTCTTTATTCAGCCGCAACTGCCCGAATTCAACGATGACGGCAATGATGAGAACAAGCCGTTCCTGGTCAAGCCGGATTCGCTGCTGGTCAACCTCAAGGCCCTGCGCTTTGTCGCGCGCAATGACGGTGGCCGCGTGCTGATCTCCGTCGAGCCGCCGATTGCCAGCATCCACATCGAGAACACCGTCAAAGCCATCAACTCCAAGCAGTGCACGGGTGGCGTGCGCTACAACCCGGTGCCGCAAGCCGATGGCAGCGTGACCGTGACCGTCGCCGGCCAGTTGGGCGATGGCTGCAGCTCGCAGACTTATCTGTCTCTGCTTGATCACGCGACCTACACCGCTGGCGCAGTACGCGCGATCTGGAAAGAACTCGGCGGCAGCATTCAGGGCAAGGATCGTCTGGCAGCAACGCCGAGCAGCGCCAAACTGCTGGCCCGCGCCTATTCGCCGGATCTGGCGGAAATCATCCGCGACATCAACAAGTACAGTAACAACACCATGGCCCAGCAGTTGTTCCTGAGCCTCGGTCAGAAATTCCGCAACGAAGCCGACGGCGACGACGCCAAAGCCGCGCAGCGTGTAGTGCGTCAGTGGATGGCCAAGAAAGGCATCACCTCGCCGCATCTGGTGATGGAGAACGGTTCGGGCCTGTCGCGTGCCGAGCGTGTCAGTGCACGGGAAATGGCCAACATGCTGCAAGCCGCCTGGCACAGCCCGTACGCCGCCGAGTACATCAGCTCGCTGCCGATTGCCGGCACCGACGGCACCATGCGCAAACGCCTGAAAACCACGGCGATGCGCGGTGAAGCACACGTCAAGACCGGCACCCTGAACACCGTGCGGGCGATTGCCGGGTTCAGCCGCGACGTTAATGGCAACACTTGGGCCGTTGTGGCGATCCTCAACGACAAGGCTCCGTTTGGCGCATCGTCGGTGCTTGATCAGGTGCTGCTGGATCTGTATCGCCAGCCGAAACTGCCGCAGACCGCCTCAGTCCTCTAAACCCCAATAAACCTGTGGGAGCGAGCTTGCTCGCGAAAGCGTAGTGTCAGTCACCGACGATATTGGCTGAATAGACGCCTTCGCGAGCAAGCTCGCTCCCACAGGGGGTTTGCAGTGTGTTCTGATTTAGAAGAGTTGCCGTTCTACCCGGTCGCGGCCGCCCTGCTTCGCCGCGTACACCCCGGAATCCGCCCGCAGCAACAACGCATCCGCGCCCTCGCCCGCGCGCCAACTGGCAATGCCGAAACTCGCAGTCACCACGCCCACCACATCCACCGGCGCGCCGCGCAAGCCTTGCCATAGTTCGAGGGCCAGGTGATAGGCGTGTTCGCCGTCGATGTCCGGGCACAGCACCATGAACTCCTCACCGCCCAACCGGCAGAACACATCGGTACGCCGCAGGCGATGGCCGATGCGCTCGCACACCGCTTGCAACACCCGGTCGCCGACGGCATGGCCGTACTGGTCGTTGATTCGCTTGAAGTGGTCGATGTCGAGCATGATCACCGACAGTTCTCCCCCGCCACGCTCGACCCGGGCCATTTCGGTGGTCAGGCGTTCCTGGAAATAACGACGGTTGTGAATCCCGGTCAGCGAGTCGGTCACCGATAGCGCACGCAACTCTTCCTCAACACGCTTAAGGTCGGAGATGTCGGAAATATAGCCATGCCACAACACGCCGCCGCCCGGCAGTTCTTCCGGGGTCGCCTCGCCGCGCACCCAGCGCAAACCGCGCTCGGGCAACTGCACCCGATATTCTTCGCGCCAAGGGCTGAGACTGTCCGCCGAGGCGCGAATCGAGCTGCGCACGCGAGTGGTGTCCTGCGGATGAATGCGGGTGAAGATCGCTTCGGCGTTGAGCAGCAGCACGTCCGGCTCCAGCTCGTAGATCTCGCGGATGCCGTCGCTGGCGTAGATCACACTGAAACGCCCGTCGAATTCCATCTTGAATTGGTAGATGCCACCGGGAACGTGAGCGCTGAGTTTCTTCAGCAGCACGTCCCGCGCCGCCAGTGCTTCGTGCACGCGCTTGCGCTCGGTGATGTCGATGCAGATCGCCAGATGCCCGACCCACAAACCCTGCTCATCCAGCACTGGCGTAGCGAGCATGTTCACCGGCAGATGACTGCCATCGCTGCGCACCAGCGTCCATTCCCGGGCCTCGTGCCCGCCGACTTCACCGCCCTCGACCAGCATCGCGTGGCAGGTCGGAATCACCTTGCCGTAACGCGCACTCAATTCCGCCGCACGCGCCGCCAGCTCGCGGGGCAGGTGTAGATTTTCCAGAGTCATGTGGTCGATTACGTCGATCCCGCGATAACCGAGCATCTGTTCGGCACCGGGGTTGAAGGTGCTGATGACTCCACGCAAGTCAGTGGCGATGATTGCCACCTGCGTCGCCGCGTTGAGCACGCCGCGCAACTGACCGTGGGCCCCACGCAACTCCTGTTCACGAGCGTGCAGTTCCTCGGTACGCACCTCGACCAGCCGCAACGCACGCTGGCGCTGACTGACCAGCACGTACAACAAGGCGCTGAGCAACAGACTGAGCAATCCACCGAGAACCACCACGCTGCCAACCGACGAATGATTGGACTGCATGAACGCATCGCTGGGCAGAATATCGACCTGATAATCGTGATCGGCCATGCGCACCAGCCGCGTTGCCGACAGATCGCTCCGGGCCGGCTCGTTGTTGGATTCGAACAGCGCCTCATGTTGATCGTCGGTCGACAAATCGAGGATGCGCACCGAAAGGTAATCATGGAAGGAGTCCGGCAGACCATCCGCCAGCAACTGACGCATGCTGATCACCGCCATCACATAACCGAACGGCTTCGCTTCGTCAGGCCGACTGACCGGCGCTACCAGCAGCACACCTCGGGCGTAGGCTTGCTCGATGTTGACCAGTTGCATCGGCTGCGACACCGCCAGTCCATCAAGCTTTTCCGCACGTTGCAGCGTTGCACGGCGCAACGGCTGAGCGAGCAAGTCATAACCCAATGGCGAACCAAGACGGCTTTGCGTCTGGCTGTACAGCACCACCACGTATTCATCGCGGGGGGCGGCCAGTTGCAATTCGCCCTGGGCATTCAGTTCACGGATGCTGAAGTCGCTCAGGCCTTCGTCGCGCACTTGCTGCTCAAAAGCCGCACGCTCGGCACCGCTCACCCGCTGGGCGAACGAATAGGCTTGGGTACGCAGTAATAAGGGATGGGTGTAACCGTCGAACTCGGCGCGGGACACCGATTCGGAGTTGGCAAAGAAACGGCGCAGGCCATCGAGGCGCTGTTCCTGATCCTGAAAACGCTCTTCGATTCGACTGTAGCGTTCGTTGGCCAGCAGTTGAAAGCGCTGATGCAACTGTTGCTGAAACTGATTGAGGGTGCCCCAGGCCAGCAGCCCCGTGAGAATCCCGCCGGCGAGCAATACCAGGAGCGCGACCAGCCAGGCCGAGACATCTTCACTGATAAAACCCAAAATCTTCGGGCGCACGGGGTGTAAGGACATAAGGGCAACTCAACTACGCGACTGTTCCGGGGATAGCCCCTCTGGCCATGAGTTGAGTTATAGCTATTAGCCATTAATTTGGCTAGCTCTGATCGGATCCAAGAGCCTTTAAAAATCAAGGCTCTGTGGACTCGATCAGCCCAAGTGTCAACGAGCCGTGATTTTCCAGGCGCGGTGGATCTTGCCGTTGCGGGCGAAATCCGGATCGATGGTCTGCGCGCTGATTTCCTCGACCGCGTAACGCTCGCCGAGGTTCTCTTCCAACTGGAACTTGCGGAAGTTGTTGGAGAAGTACAACACCCCGCCCGGAGCCAGACGGGCCATGGCCAGGTCGATCAACTGCACCTGGTCACGCTGCACGTCGAACACGCCTTCCATGCGTTTGGAGTTGGAGAAGGTCGGCGGATCGATAAAGATCAGGTCGTACTCGTCACGGCAGCTTTCCAGCCACACCATCACGTCGCCCTGCTCCAGACGGTTTTTGTCCGAAAAGCCGTTCAGCGACAGGTTACGACGCGCCCAGTCGAGGTAGGTTTTCGACAGGTCGACGCTGGTGGTGCTGCGTGCGCCACCCTTGGCCGCATGTACGCTGGCGGTCGCGGTGTAGCAATACAGATTGAGGAAGCGCTTGCCGGCCGCCTCTTTCTGAATGCGCATGCGCATCGGCCGGTGATCGAGGAACAGCCCGGTGTCGAGGTAGTCGGTGAGGTTCACCAGCAGCTTGACGCCGCCTTCGTTGACCTCATTGAACTTGCCCTGCGCGCTCTGACGCTCGTACTGCTTGGTGCCGCTCTGACGCTCGCGGCGCTTGACCACCACGCGGCTCTTGTCGACGTTCAACGCCTGCGGAATCGCAGCCAAAGCATCGAACATGCGCGCCGAGGCTTTTTCCGGGTCGATCGACTTCGGCGCGACGTATTCCTGGACGTGCACCCAATCGTGGTACAGGTCGATGGCCATTGCGTATTCCGGCATGTCGGCATCGTAGACGCGGTAGCAATCAATGCCTTCGCGCTTGACCCACTTGCCCATCGCTTTGAGGTTTTTCTGCAGGCGGTTGGCAAACATCTGCCCGCCTTCGCTCAGGCGCGGCTGCTCGATCACTGGCGCCGGGGCCGGCGCTGGCTTGATCGGGTTGCCGTTTTTGTTGAACTTGCGTTCTTGCGGCTCGTCCGGGGTCTGATCGTAGGCAGCTTGCTCACGCTCGGCCTGACGTTGCTCCGGGGTGCGACGCTCGCCAGTGACGAACTGATCCGGCACCACTTTGATCAACAGCAGCTTGCACGGCAACGCGCCGTTCCAGAACGAATACTGTTTGTGGCTGCGGATGCCCATGCGCTTGCCCAGATCCGGGGCGCCGGTGAAGACCGCCGCTTCCCAGTTCAGGCACGCCTGACGCAGGCGCTCGCCGAGGTTCTGGTAGAGATAAAGCAGACTTGCTTCATCGCCCAGACGCTCGCCATATGGAGGGTTGCAGATCACCAGACCTTTCTGGTTCTGGTCCGGACGCGGCTCGAACGTCGCGACTTCGCCCTGATAGATCTTGATCCACTCGCTCAGGCCAGCGCGCTCGACGTTGTTGCGGCCCGGTTGAATCAGGCGCGGGTCGGCTTCGTAACCACGAATCCACAGTGGCGGCTTGGCCAGACCGGCAGCGGCACGCTCGACGGCTTCTTCGTGGAGTTTTTTCCACAAGGCCGGAACGTGGCCCAGCCATGCGGTGAAGCCCCATTGCTCACGACGCAGGTTCGGCGCCATATCGGCGGCGATCATTGCTGCTTCGACGAGGAACGTACCCACACCGCACATCGGGTCAGCCAGCGCGCCGCCTTCGGCAGCAATGCGCGGCCAGCCGGAACGAATAAGGATGGCTGCCGCGAGGTTTTCCTTCAACGGCGCAGCGCCCTGCTGCAAGCGGTAACCGCGCTGGTGCAGGCTGTGGCCGGAAAGGTCGAGGGACAGAATCGCTTCGCCGCGATCCAGACGCAGGTGAATGCGCAGGTCCGGGTTGAGCTTGTCGATGGATGGACGGTCGCCCTGCGGGGTGCGCAGTTTGTCGACGATGGCGTCCTTGACCTTCAAGGCGCCGAAGTGCGTGTTGTCGATGCCCGAACCGTGGCCGCTGAATTCGACGGCCAGGGTGCCGTCATTGAGCATGTGGTCTTGCCATTCGATGTCGAGGACGCCGTGGTACAGGTCTTCGGCATCTTTCATCGGGAAGCGCTTGAGCACCAGCAACACCCGGTTGGCCAGTCGCGACCACAGGCACAGGCGATAAGCGGTTTCCATCGTCGCCATGCCACGCACGGCGGAGGTGTGCTCGCGGGCTTCTTCAAGGCCAAGCCCGACGGCTTCCTCGATGAGCAGGCCTTCAAGGCCTTTAGGGCAAGTGAGGAAGATTTCAAAACTGTCGGACATGGTATTTCCAAAGCCTTTGGCTAGTGAATCGGCAACGCATTGCCGATCCGGTTTTCAATCAGGCGCTTTTCTAAAAGAACGCCCGCGTGGCACGAAGGTGTGCCGTTCCATCCCCGCTGCTCGGGTTAAAAGAGCTTAGATGCCGGGACAGATAAAAAAGTTGGTGAAACAAAAAGTCTTAAAGCGTCCCTTCGTCGAATAGTACCCCAGCGTAAACGTGGGTCATTCTCACTAAAGGATTAAGCCCCTCATACACTGGGGGGCCGATCATACCGGGGTTTGCTCAAAAAACATTCAAGAAACTCACGGTTACTTATGGCCATAGCACTATTTTCGTTACGTCCTTATGACAAAACGATCATTCCATCGCTGTGACTCATTGGTTAGAACTGATCACAGGTTGACGTCCCAACGGCGTCAACACCTTGGCTCGCCACGCCGGCAGCGAGCCCCCCAACGGCAGAAGTTTTTCTGCCAGACCTCGGTTGAGGTCAACGCGTCAAATACAGTCAACAAGTGAGGGAAACACCCTATGAGAAGACTTAAGCGTGATCCGTTGGAAAGAGCATTTTTGCGCGGATATCAATATGGCGTTGGTGGCAAATCCCGTGAGCTTTGCCCATTTACTCTACCGTCGGTACGTCAAGCCTGGATTAACGGCTGGCGAGAAGGACGCGGCGACAACTGGGACGGTATGACCGGCACTGCGGGAATCCACAGACTCAACGAACTTCACGCCGTCGGCTGACACAGGGCATTTATTCCGACACGACAATCTGAATTGTAACGACTTACCACGCACGTCCTTCCCGGACGGCGGGCTGCGGCCCAGGGGCTCCTTCGAGGAGCCCTTTTTAATGCCTGCACAATCTGTTGAACGCACGCACTCCGGTGGCGAGGGGATTTATCCCCGCTGGGCTGCGAAGCGGCCCCAAAACAAGCAAACTAAATTTGGCAGGCAAATCGAGAGTTAGAACTTACGACTGCTGCGCAGCCGAACGGGGATAAATCCCCTCGCCACACAAACCTCCCAGTCCCTCAGTCCCAGACCTTCAGCGCAATGCGGCGATGGCATCTACCGATTCACGAATCAGCGCCGGGCCCTTATAGATGAAGCCCGAGTAGATCTGCACCAGGCTTGCGCCGGCAGTAATCTTCTCCGCCGCGTGCTTGCCTTCAGTAATCCCGCCCGCCGCGATAATCGGCAAACGACCACCCAGTTCCGCCGCCAACACTTTAACCGTGTGCGTGCTCTTGTCACGAACCGGCGCGCCGGACAGACCGCCCGCCTCGTCACCGTGTTCCATGCCTTCGACGCCAACGCGGCTAAGCGTGGTGTTGGTGGCGATCACCGCGTCCATCCCGGTATCGATCAAGGCTTGCGCGACCTGCGCGGTTTCTTCGTCGGTCATGTCCGGGGCAATCTTGATCGCCAGCGGCACATGTTTGCCATGACGCAACGCCAGTTCGGCACGGCGTGTCGCCAGATCAGCCAGCAGTTGCTTGAGCGAGTCACCGAATTGCAGGCTGCGCAGGCCCGGGGTGTTTGGCGAGCTGACGTTGACCGTGATGTAACTGGCGTGGGCGTACACCTTGTCCAGGCAGATCAGGTAGTCATCCACCGCGCGCTCGACCGGGGTGTCGAAGTTCTTGCCGATATTGATGCCCAGCACGCCCTTGTACTTGGCGGCGGCAACGCGGGCCAGCAGGTGATCGACGCCGAGGTTGTTGAAGCCCATGCGATTGATGATCGCCTCGGCTTCCGGCAGACGGAAGATCCGTGGTTTCGGGTTGCCCGGTTGCGGACGCGGGGTGATGGTGCCGATTTCGACAAAACCGAAACCCAGCTGCGCAAAACCGTCGATGGCCGCGCCGTTCTTGTCCAGACCTGCGGCCAAACCTACAGGGTTCGGGAAGTCCAGGCCCATGACCGTCACCGGCACTTTTGCCGGCGCCTTGCACAGCAAGCCATTGAGGCCCAAACGTCCGCCCGCGCCGATCAGATCCAGCGACAGATCGTGGGAGGTTTCCGGGGAAAGTTTGAACAACAGCTGACGGGCCAGGGTGTACATGGGCGGCTATGACTCGATGCGACGAAAGAGGCGGCGATTATAGCCGGGCATCGACCTGCGGCGCGAGACACGCAGGCAAATCAGCGGGCAACTGGCATATGCCTTGCACCTTCCCGGTTATCAGCCTGCAAGCCAACGACGGCGTGCAGGCCCGGACAATGGCGTCGTTCCCGGTTTTGCCTCGCGCAACGCCTGGGACGACGTTTTTTTTGAAGGTGGCTTTTATGCATGAACCCTCCATCGGGCCGCTGGCCTGGGTCAATGGCAGCGATGCCCCGGAAAAAACCGAGATCAATCTTGGCTTCATGGCCCTGAGCGATTGCGCCTCGGTAGTAGTTGCCGCCACTCAGGGCTTCGCCCAGCCTTACGGGCTGACCCTGAACCTCAAACGACAGAGTTCCTGGGCCAACCTGCGGGACAATCTGGTCAGCGGCGAACTCGACGCCGCCCACAGCCTGTACGGCCTGATCTATGCGGTGCATCTGGGCATCGGCGGCGTGGCACCGACCGACATGGCGGTGCTGATGGGGCTGAACCAGAACGGCCAGAGCCTCAATCTGTCCCATGGCTTGCAGAGTCTCGGCGTGACCAGTCCTGAAGCGCTGGATCGCCATGTGCACCAAAGCCGCGCAAAACTCACCTTCGCCCAGACCTTCCCCACCGGCACTCACGCCATGTGGCTTTATTACTGGCTGGCGAGCCAGGGCATTCATCCATTGCAGGATGTCGACAGCGTGGTGGTGCCACCGCCGCAAATGGTCGCGCACTTGCAGGCCGGGCGCATTGACGGTTTCTGCGTCGGCGAACCGTGGGCCGCCAGCGCCGTTGAACAAGACCTCGGTTTCACCATGGCGACTACACAAACCATCTGGCCCGATCACCCGGAAAAGGTCCTCGGTTGCACCCGCGCCTTCGTCGAGCAGTACCCGAATACCGCCCGGGCGCTGGTGATGGCGATCTTGCAGGCCAGCCGCTTTATCGAAGAAAGCCCGGAAAATCGCCGCAGCACTGCGCAGCTGTTGAGTGCCCCGGACTATCTCGATGCACCGCTTGCACACATCGAACCGCGCTTTGTCGGTGATTACGCTGACGGCCTCGGCAACCGCTGGCAGGACCCGCATGCTTTGCGTTTTTATGGCGGCGGCGAGGTCAATCTGCCGTATCTGTCGGACGGCATGTGGTTCATGACCCAGTTCCGTCGCTGGGGTTTGCTGCGCGACGACCCGGATTATCTCGCCGTTGCGCGTCAGGTCCAGCAACTGTCGCTCTATCGCGAAGCTGCCACTGCTGTGGGTGTGGCGGCGTGGGGCCAGGAAATGCGCAGCAGCCAATTGATCGACGGCAAGGTCTGGGACGGCAGCGATCCTGCCGGTTATGCCCGCAGTTTCAAGCTGCACGCCTTGAGCGACAGCGCCCCCCTTCTCGCCCGCCGCTGACAGGAGACCGCGAACATGTTGCGAATTCTGCTGATCAACGACACGGCGAAAAAAGTCGGTCGCCTGAAGGCCGCGCTGATCGAGGCCGGTTTCGAGGTGATCGACGAGTCTGGCCTGATCATCGACTTGCCCGCACGCGTCGAAACGGTGCGCCCGGACGTGATTCTGATCGATACCGAGTCACCGGGCCGCGATGTGATGGAACAAGTGGTGCTGGTCAGTCGCGATCAGCCACGACCGATCGTGATGTTCACCGACGAGCATGATCCGGGGGTGATGCGTCAGGCGATCAAGTCCGGGGTCAGCGCTTACATCGTCGAGGGCATTCATGCACAACGCTTGCAGCCGATTCTCGATGTGGCAATGGCGCGCTTCGAGAGTGATCAGGCGCTGCGTGCGCAACTGCATGCCCGCGACCAGCAACTGGCCGAGCGCAAGCGCATCGAACTGGCCAAGGGCTTGCTGATGAAAATGAAGGACTGCAACGAAGAACAGGCCTACACCCTGATGCGCCGCCAGGCCATGAGCCGCCAGCAGAAGCTGATCCAGGTGGCGGAGCAGATTATTGCCATGAGCGAATTGCTTGGCTGAGGTTCTGCGGAGCTTGTGCGGCCCCCATCGCTGGCAGGCTGGCCTGCCAGCGATGGGCCGCACCTCGGTCTCGAACTGTTGGCACAAATCTCGCTAAGCATTCTTCACAGGTAACCAACGGCGGTTGCCCCACCTACGACAAAGACGTCGCTCACTCCTTTCGCCTCAACCGGCGCATCGGGTAGCGGCGTTTTTTCGTTTTGGCCCCACAGCCCGGGGCCGGTGGTGCGGCCGTGGCGGCGCCCCACTTGCTGGCACATGACTCCCTTTCGAGACTCTTCACAGCTGAGGTGCGCAATGAATTCAAGCTTCTGGAAATCCGGCCATACCCCGACCCTGTTCGCAGCGTTCATCTATTTCGACCTGAGCTTCATGGTCTGGTATCTGCTCGGCCCGCTCGCGGTGCAGATTGCCGCCGACCTGCACCTGACCACCCAGCAACGCGGTCTGGTCGTCGCCACACCAATTCTCGCGGGTGCGGTGCTGCGCTTTGCCATGGGCATGCTCGCTGATCGCCTGTCACCAAAAACCGCCGGGCTGATCGGCCAGGTGATCGTCATCTGCGCGCTGTTCGGCGCCTGGAAACTCGGCATCCACAGCTACGAACAGGCGCTGCTGCTGGGTCTGTTCCTCGGCATGGCCGGCGCTTCATTCGCCGTCGCCCTGCCGCTGGCGTCGCAGTGGTATCCGCCGCAGCATCAGGGCAAAGCGATGGGCATCGCCGGAGCGGGTAACTCCGGCACCGTGTTTGCCGCGTTGATCGCCCCGGTGCTGGCCGCATCGTTCGGCTGGAGCAACGTATTCGGCTTCGCGCTGATTCCGCTGATCCTCACGCTAATCGTGTTTGCCTGGCTGGCGAAAAACGCGCCGCAACGGCCGAAAGCCAAATCCGTGGCCGACTACTTCAAGGCCCTCGGCGACCGCGACAGTTGGTGGTTCATGTTCTTTTACAGCGTGACTTTCGGCGGCTTCATTGGCCTGGCCAGCGCCCTGCCCGGCTACTTCAACGATCAATACGGTTTGAGCCCGGTGACCGCCGGTTACTACACCGCTGCCTGCGTGTTCGGAGGCAGTCTGATGCGGCCGTTGGGCGGCGCGCTGGCCGACCGTTTCGGTGGCATCCGCACACTGCTGGCGATGTACACCGTGGCGGCCATCTGCATCGCGGCGGTGGGTTTCAACCTGCCAAGTTCCTACGCGGCGTTGGCACTTTTCGTCTGCACCATGCTCGGTCTCGGCGCGGGTAACGGCGCGGTATTTCAATTGGTGCCGCAACGTTTTCGTCTGGAAATCGGCGTGATGACCGGGTTGATCGGCATGGCCGGCGGTATCGGCGGATTTGCCTTGGCGGCGGGCATGGGTGCGATCAAGCAAAGCACCGGCAGCTATCAACTGGCACTCTGGTTGTTCGCCAGCCTTGGCGTGCTGGCGTGGTTCGGCCTGCACGGGGTCAAGCGTCGCTGGAGAACCACTTGGGGTTCGGCGGCTGTGACCGCGGCGCGGGTCTGAAACATCGATGGCCCTGCAACTGAGCTTTGCCGACGCCACTGCCTGCGGGCCTCGCGCTGAAAATCAGGACGCCTTGCGCTTGGTGACGCCGGCAGCAGACGTGGCGGCGAGCAAAGGTTTTTTGTTTGCCATCGCTGACGGCGTCAGCCAATGCGCCGATGGCGGTCTCGCGGCGCGCTCGACCTTGCAGGCACTCGCTCAGGATTACTACGCCACCCCGCAAACCTGGAGCGTGGCGCAGGCGCTGGAGCGTTTGCTGCTGGCACAAAATCGTTGGCTGCAAGCCAATGGCGGTGGGCAACCGTTGCTCACCACTGTCAGCGCTTTGGTTATGCGCGGTCGGCGCTTTACCCTCGCGCATGTAGGAGATTGCCGGGTTTACCGTTGGCATGCCGACACCCTGCAACGCATCACCGAGGATCACGTCTGGGATCAACCGGGCATGCAGCATGTGCTCAAGCGTGCCTTGGGCCTGGATCAGCATCTGGTGCTGGATTTCCTCGACGGTGAATTGCGCGATGACGAGTGTTTCGTGCTGCTCAGCGATGGCATCTGGGCGACGTTGGGCGATAGCGCGATTGCGGCGATCCTGCGCGATCAAGCGGATCTGGCCAGCGCTGCGCAGACGCTGGTCGCCGCCGCGCACATGGCTGGCAGTCAGGACAACGCCAGCGCTTTATTGGTGCGCGTCGATGCTGTCGGTGAAGCGAACATCGGCGAGGCCTTGATCCAGTTACAGCAATGGCCGCTGCCGCCAGCGCTGAAACCGGGACAGGTTTTCGAAGGCTGGCAGGTGCAGGAAATTGTCGGGCAGAGCCAACAATCACTGCTCTACCGGGTACTCGACGGACAAGGCCAACTCTGGCTGCTGAAAACCCTGCCCACACGTTTGATCGATGATTCCCGGGCCGGGCAAGCGCTGTTGGCCGAGGAATGGTTTCTCAAACGGGTGGCTGGGCGGCACTTCCCGGAAGTCCACAGCCTCAATCAGCGTCAGCATTTGTACTACGTGATGCGCGAATACTCGGGCTCGACATTAGCCCGGCTCTATCAACAAAACGGCCAGTTGCCGCTGGCGCAATGGCAGTCGTTGGCCGAACGGTTGTTGCGCGCTGTGGGCCTGCTGCATCGACGGCAGATCCTCCATCGCGACATCAAACCGGAGAACCTGTTGCTGGGTGACGACGGTGAATTACGCCTGCTGGATTTTGGCCTGGCTTACTGTCCGGGCCTGTCCGAGGACTTGCCATCAACCTTGCCGGGCACCCCGAGTTACATTGCGCCGGAAGCCTTTCGCGGCGATAAACCCGGCGCTCGGCAGGATTTGTATGCGGTGGGCGTCACCTTGTATTTCCTGCTGACCGGGCATTATCCGTACGGTGAAATCGAGGCATTCCAGCGCCCGCGTTTCGGGGTGCCGGTGAGTGCCAGCCGTTACCGCCCGGATCTGCCAGAGTGGTTGGCGCACTGCCTGGAACGTGGGGTTGCGGCAGAACCGGAGCAACGCTTTGAAACGGCGGAAGAGTGGTTGCTGGTGCTGGAGCAGGGTGAGCGAAACAGCCTGAGTGTCAGGCCCCGGCCGTTGCTTGAGCGTGAACCGTTGAAGGTTTGGCGGACGTTGGCGCTGGTTTCTCTGGTGATGAATCTGGTGCTGCTGTTTCTGGTGTTTCATGGCTGAAAGCGTGGCGTGCCTTTCGCGAGCAAGCTCGCTCCCACATTTGAAATGCATTCCCCTGTAGGCGCTGCGGCACGCTGCGATCTTTTGATTTTCTGCCTCAAAACCGGGCGCCATGCATTTCCCCGGTGCACAAATCTCAGCACTGACTCGATTGAACCCCAACAAATTCGGGGCTTTGCCCACTTGGCACAACCACTGCATTAATCCCCTCACCACACATAAAGCCCAACCTTCAACGACGAAGGCTGCGCTTCCCGAGAGAACGGGACAAGGACAAAGGCGTCCTCGCTAGGCAACTAGCGGGACGCCTTTTTTTGTTGCGCAAAATTTGTCGAGCCAGGCCTGACTGCCCACAAGAGGCAAGCCGCAGCTCCCGGAGAACCTGATGAAAAAGCTCAAACTGGTGATGATCGGCAATGGCATGGCCGGGGTTCGCACCCTCGAAGAGCTGCTTAAGTTGAGCAACGAGCTGTACGACATCACCGTCTTCGGCGCCGAACCGCATACCAACTACAACCGCATCCTGCTGTCGCCGGTATTGGCCGGTGAGCAGACATTCGAAGAAATCGTGCTCAACGATCTCGACTGGTACCTGGAAAACCACATCAAGCTGCTGCTCAATCGCAAAGTGGTGGAGATCGACCGGATCAAGCGCAGAGTCATTGCCGAGGACGGCACCGAGGCCGAATACGACCGCTTGCTGATCGCCACCGGCTCCACGCCATTCATTCTGCCGATTCCCGGCAATACCCTGCAGGGCGTGATCGGTTACCGCGACATTGCCGACACCCAGGCAATGATCGACACCGCCAAAACCCACAAGCACGCGGTGGTCATCGGCGGCGGCCTGCTCGGCCTCGAAGCCGCCAACGGTCTGATGCTGCGCGGCATGCACGTGACCGTGGTGCACATCGGCGAATGGTTGCTGGAGCGGCAACTGGACAAGACCAGTGGCCAGCTCCTGCAAAGCGCCCTTGAATCCCGTGGCCTGCACTTTCGCTTGTGCGAACAGACCCAAGCCCTGCACGACGCCGGCAATGGCCGGGTCGGCTCGGTGCAGTTCAAGAACGGCGACATCATCCCTGCCGATCTGGTGGTGATGGCCGCCGGCATCCGCCCCAACACCGAACTCGCGGAAAAGGCCGGCATCCCGTGCAGTCGCGGGATTCTGGTCAATGACACGATGCAAACCTACGATCCGCGCATCTACGCCATCGGCGAATGCGCCAGCCATCGCGGGATCGCCTACGGACTGGTCGCGCCGCTGTTCGAGCAGGCCAAGGTCTGCGCCAACCACCTCGCGCAACTCGGTTTTGCCACCTACAAGGGCTCGGTGACCTCGACCAAACTGAAAGTCACCGGCATCGACCTGTTCTCTGCCGGCGACTTCATGGGCGGCGAAGGCACCGAGACCATCACCCTCTCCGATCCGATTGGCGGGGTGTACAAAAAACTGGTGATCAAGGATGACGTGCTGGTCGGGGCTTGTCTGTACGGCGATACGGCAGATGGCGGTTGGTATTTCCGACAGATTCGTGAGAATCACGCCATCGGCGAGATCCGCGATCACCTGATGTTCGGCGAAAACGCCTTGGGCGATGTAGGACATCAGGGCCAAGACAAAGCCATGAGCATGGCCGACAACGCCGAAGTCTGCGGCTGCAACGGCGTGTGCAAAGGCACCATCGTCAAGGCGATTCAGGAACATGGTCTGTTCAGCGTCGACGACGTGAAGAAACATACCAAGGCTGCCAGTTCCTGCGGCTCCTGCGCTGGTTTGGTCGAGCAGATCCTGATCAACACCGTCGGCGGTGCGGCCGACGTCAAACCGAAAAGCGAAAAAGCCATCTGCGGTTGCAGCGACCTCAACCACGGGCAGATTCGTCAAGCGATCCGCGACCAGCATCTGCTGACCATCGCCGACACCATGAGCTACCTCAACTGGCGCACGCCGAACGGCTGCGCGACCTGCCGCCCGGCGCTCAACTACTACCTGATTTCCACCTGGCCCGGCGAAGCGAAGGATGATCCGCAATCGCGGCTGATCAACGAACGTGCGCACGCCAACATCCAGAAAGACGGCACCTACTCAGTCGTGCCACGGATGTGGGGCGGCGTGACCAATCCGTCCGAGTTACGCCGAATCGCCGATGTCGCCGACAAATACAACGTGCCGATGGTCAAGGTCACGGGCGGTCAGCGCATCGATCTGCTGGGGATCAAGAAGCAGGATTTACCGGGGGTCTGGAAGGATCTCGACATGCCATCCGGGCATGCCTACGGAAAATCCATCCGCACGGTGAAGACTTGTGTCGGCAGTGAGTTTTGCCGCTTCGGCACGCAGAATTCGACGCAACTGGGCATCGAGCTTGAGCACGACCTGTTCAACATGTGGTCGCCGCACAAAGTGAAACTGGCGGTCTCCGGTTGCCCACGCAACTGCTCGGAAGCGGGGATCAAAGACGTAGGAATCATCGGCGTCGATTCCGGCTGGGAGATGTACATCGGCGGCAACGGCGGGATCAAGACCGAGGTCGCCGAGTTCTTCGTCAAGCTGAAGACTGCCGACGAGGTGCGCGAATACAACGGCGCCTTTTTGCAGCTGTATCGCGAGGAAGCCTTCTACCTCGAACGCACCGTGCACTACCTGCAACGGGTCGGCATGGAACACATCAAGCAAGCCGTGCTGGAAGATCCGCAGCGGCGCAAGGCGCTGAACGAACGCCTGCAATTCTCTCTGTCGTTCGAACAGGACCCGTGGAAAGAGCGTCTGGCACAGCCGCAACTGAAGAAAGAATTCGACGTGATCCCTGTGAAAAACCTGGAGGTGCCAGCATGAACTGGCTCGATATCTGTGCCCTGGAAGAAATCAACGCCCTCGGTTCGCGGATCATTGCCGGACCGAAAGGTGACATTGCGATTTTTCGCACAAGCGACGATGAAGTTTTCGCACTCGATGACCGCTGCCCCCACAAGGGCGGGCCGCTGTCTCAGGGTTTGATTTACGGCAAACGCGTAGCGTGCCCGCTGCACAACTGGCAGATCGACCTGCAATCCGGCGAAGCGCAGGCACCGGACATTGGTTGCGCGCATCACCATTTGGCCCGGGTCGAAAATGGCCGGGTACTCCTGGCGTTGCGGGAAGTCGCCTGATGAACCGCCAGACGACCGCCTCGACCTGCTGTTATTGCGGGGTCGGCTGCGGCGTGTTGATCGAGCATGACGGCGAACAGATCTTCGGCGTCAGCGGCGATCCGGCGCATCCGGCCAACTTCGGCAAACTCTGCAGTAAAGGCTCGACCTTGCACCTGACCGGCGATCTGAGCGCCCGCGCGCTGTATCCGGAACTGCGTCTGGGCAAGGGCCTCGCACGCAGCCGGACTGACTGGGACACCGCGCTGGAACACGCGGCCAATCTGTTCGCCGAAACCATCGCTGAACACGGCCCGGACAGCGTGGCGTTCTATATTTCCGGGCAATTGCTCACCGAGGATTACTACGCCTTCAACAAACTGGCGCGGGCCTTGGTCGGCACCAACAACATCGACAGCAATTCGCGGCTGTGCATGTCCTCGGCGGTGGTCGGCTACAAACGCAGCCTCGGCGCCGATGCGCCGCCGTGTAGCTATGAGGATCTTGAACTCAGTGATTGCGTGATGATTGTCGGCAGTAACATGGCCTACGCCCACCCGGTACTTTTCCGGCGTCTGGAAGAAGCCAAATCCCGCCGCCCGCAGATGAAAGTCATCGTCATTGACCCTCGGCGCACCGATACCTGCGATCTGGCAGATCTGCATCTAGCGATTCTGCCGGGCACCGATGTCGCTTTATTCCATGGGATTTTGCATCTGCTGCTGTGGGAAGACTGGATCGACCGCGAGTTCATCAAGGCTCACACCGAAGGTCTCGCCGAGCTGAAAAGTCTGGTGCGCGATTACACCCCGACGATGGTTTCTCAGCTGTGCGGGATCAGCATCGAGCAGTTGCAGCAATGCGCCGAATGGATCGGCACTTCGCCGAGTTTTCTGTCGCTGTGGTGCATGGGGTTGAACCAGTCCACCGCTGGCAGCGCGAAAAACAGTGCGCTGATCAATCTGCACTTGGCCACCGGGCAAATCGGCCGTCCGGGTGCAGGACCTTTCTCCCTGACCGGTCAGCCGAACGCCATGGGCGGGCGGGAAACCGGCAGCCTGTCCAACCTGCTGCCGGGGCATCGAGAAGCGGCCAATGCCGAGCATCGTGCAGAAGTGGCGGCCTATTGGGGCGTCGATCAACTGCCGGAAAACACCGGGCTCAGCGCCGTCGAACTGTTTGAGCAGGTGCGTAGCGGCAAGATCAAGGCGCTATGGATTGCCTGTACCAACCCTGCGCAGTCGATGCCTGATCAACAAGCGGTGCGAGCAGCGCTGGAGGCCTGCCCGTTCGTGGTGTTGCAGGAAGCGTTTCGCACCACCGAAACCGCTGCATTCGCCGACCTGCTACTGCCCGCTGCCAGTTGGGGCGAAAAAGAAGGCTCGGTGACCAACTCGGAACGGCGGATTTCCCACGTTCGCAAAGCTGTTGACGCACCAGGTGAGGCACGTCCGGACTGGGCGATCACCGTGGATTTCGCACAACGACTGGAGAAACGTCTGCGCCCGCAGCAGCCAACGTTGTTTGCCTTTGATCATCCGGCGCAACTGTTCGACGAATTCAAACAACTGACCCGTGGCCGCGATCTGGATCTATCCGGGATCAGCCATGCACTGATTGATCAGATCGGCCCACAGCAATGGCCCTTCCCCACCGGCGCCAGCCAAGGTACGCCACGGCTGTATGGCGACGGGATTTTTCCCACGACCAGCGGTTGCGCGCAGTTCATCGCCGAACCCTATCGCGCGGCCAAAGAGCAACGTGACGCACGCTTTCCACTGACATTGATCACGGGGCGCTTGCGTGATCAATGGCACGGCATGAGCCGCACCGGCACTGCCGCGCAATTGTTCGGGCATGTCAGCGAAGCAGTGTTGAGCCTGCATCCGGATGAACTGCGCCGACACCGCTTGCAAACGGGTGATCTGGTGAGCCTGAAAAGTCGCCGTGGTGTAGTGATCGTGGCGGTGGCCAGCGATGACAGCGTGCGTCCGGGCCAGGCATTCCTGCCGATGCATTGGGGCGACCGCTTTCTCAAGGGCGGCGTGAACAGTTTGACCCTGCCTGCCTTCGATCCGCTGTCGAAACAACCGGAACTCAAACACAGCGGCGTGCGCCTGGAGCCGGTGGATTTGCCGTGGCAACTGTTTGCACTGATCGAAGGCGATGTTCAACGGCATTTTGAGACGCTACGACCGCTGTGTGAGGCGTTTTCCTACGTAAGTATCAGCCTTGTCGGACGTGAACGTCCGGCATTGCTGATACGCGCCGCCAGCGCCGCAGCGCCGAATCCGCAATTGCTGCGGGAAATCGACCAATGCCTGGCGCTTATCGAGGGTCCGGTGCTGGCATATGACGACCCGCGCCGCGCTATTGGCAAACGGGTGCGCATCGAAAACGGCCGCATCACCGCGATTCGCCTGGCCGGCGAAACCCTTGCCCAGCATTGGCTGCAAAAGCTCTGGCTCGAAGGCCGTGCCGACGAGCAATTACGTCGCTGGCTGCTCGCGCCGATGAGTGCACCGCCCGGCAATGCCGGTGCCGAAATCACCTCCGGCAAAACTCTGTGTAACTGCAATAACGTCAGTCACAACACGGTCTGTGCCGGCATTCGTGACGGCCTGGATCTGCAAGGTTTGAAAAACAAACTGGGATGCGGCACGCAATGCGGCTCCTGCGTCCCGGAAATCAAGCGATTACTGGCGGCCCATCCGCAGCAAATCACCGTCATCTGATGAGGAAAACACCATGAACGCAAAAGTCTGGCTGGTCGGTGCGGGTCCAGGCGACCCGGAACTGCTGACACTCAAAGCCGTGCGCGCCCTGCGTGAAGCGGATGTGGTGCTGATTGATGATCTGGTCAATGACGCCGTGCTGGAGCATTGCCCGACTGCGCGAATCATCGCGGTCGGCAAACGCGGCGGTTGCCGCTCGACGCCCCAGGCTTTTATCCACCGATTGATGCTGCGTTACGCCCGTCACGGCAAATGCGTGGTGCGCCTCAAGGGCGGCGATCCGTGCATTTTCGGTCGCGGTGGCGAAGAGGCACAGTGGTTGCGCGAGCGCGGAGTTGAAGTGGAACTGGTCAATGGCATTACTGCCGGGCTGGCGGGGGCGACGCAATGCGCTATCCCGTTGACGCTGCGTGGCGTGGCACGCGGGGTGACGCTGGTCACCGCGCACACGCAAGATGACAGCCAGTTGAATTGGCAGGCGCTGGCACAAGGCGGGACGACACTGGTGATTTACATGGGCGTGGCAAAACTCAGCGAAATTCGCGAACAGCTTTTGGCAGGAGGAATGCGGGCGGATACGCCGGTGGCGATGATCGAAAATGCTTCGTTGCCGCAGCAACGTGAGTGTCGGAGTGATCTGACGGCCATGGAGGAAGATGCCCACGACTTTGAACTGAAAAGTCCTGCAATTCTGGTGATCGGCGCAGTGGCAGCCGCTGCAACTCAATCCCTGGGGGAACGTGGCTTGCCCTCGGTGACGGCAGACCTGTCGGCATAAACCTTCCAAACCTCATCAAATCGCAGACAAAGAAAAGCCCGGCCTAAGCCGGGCTTTTCTCAGAGCGGCAGCTAATTACTTAGCTTGAGCTTCAACCTGCGCTTCTACGCGACGGTTTACAGCACGGCCTGCTTCAGTTTTGTTGTCAGCAACTGGGCGGGATTCGCCGTAGCCGATCGACTGAACGCGGGACGACTCAACACCGTACTGGTTGGTCAGAACTTGCTTAACGGCGTTTGCACGACGCTCAGACAGTTTCTGGTTGTAAGCGTCAGGACCGACGGAGTCAGTGTGACCTTCAACAGTGGTGTGAGTGGCTGGGTACTGCTTCATGAAGTCAGCCAGGTTCTTGATGTCAGCGTAGCTGTTAGGCTTAACGACCGACTTGTCGAAGTCGAACTTAACGTCCAGCTCAACACGAACAACTTCAGCAACTGCTGGGCAGCCATCAGCGTCAACAGTTACGTTTGCTGGGGTGTCCGGGCACTTGTCAACGTTGTCGCAAACGCCATCGTTGTCGCTGTCGGAGCAGACTTCAGCTGGTGCTGGAACTGGAGCAGCAGCAGGCTTGTTGCCGCCACCGAAGTTCACACCCAGGCCAACAACTGGAGCGTAGTTCCAGCGACCGTTGTCCAGTTTGTAGTCAGCATCTACACCAGCACGGGCGTAGAAGTTTTCAGCGAAGTAGTACTTAACGCCAGCGCCAGCAGTCAGGTAGGTCGACTGATCGCGACCGCTGTGGCCATCTTCGGCTACGTTGGTCAGGCTACCGTGCTTAACACCACCGGAAACGTAAGGACGCAGAGCGTCGCCAGCGTTGTTGAAGTGGTACTGAGCGTTCAGGCCGAAGTTGTCACCGTGCAGTTTCTGGCTGCCGGTACCGTCGTTCGAACGGGTGTGGTTGTTCTTGTCGTAAGTCAGGTTCAACGACACGTCGTCGGTCAAGAAGTAACCGATAGAGGCGCCTGGGTTGAAGCCGTCTTCGACGTGATTGACGCTGTCGTTGTACTGCTTCTTGTAGAACAGTTCGCCTTCAACTGCGCCTTGGCCTTGTGCCAGAGCGCCGAACGAAGTGGCGGCAATCAGAGAACCAATGGCCAAGCCCAAGGTGTTTTTCAGTTTCATCCGTTAAATCCCCATCTGGTGATTGTGAAGCAGTCCCGCAAACCGGGGGACAACTCGGCGGCAAGTCTATCAGAACTTGCCTACACGTAAGAGATATTTGCGCTGAACTAAGTTTCAGCAATGCCTGCAAATTTCTCACGCAATTTATCTAGAGCACGTTTGTACCGCATTTTTGTCGCACTCAAACCCATGTGCATTATGTCTGCGATCTCCTGAAACTCCAGCTCTGCGACAAATCGTAGCACCAGAATTTCTCGGTCAATCGGGTTCACATACACCAGCCAGCGATCGAGTCCGCCCTTCTCATCCGGCTTCGGCGCCTTTTCTTCAGACGCTTCTTCCAGCGGGTCAAGACTCAATGCGTCCATCAAGCGACGCTTTCGCCGTTCCTTCCGATACTGTGTGATGCATTCGTTGTAAGTGATGCTGTATAGCCATGTCTTGAACTTCGATTTCCCCTCGAAGTTCTTCAAGCCATACAACACCTTCAACATCACTTCCTGACAGACATCGTCTGCGTCGCGATCGTTCCCAAGATATCTCGCACAGACGTTAAATAATGTTCGCTGGTAACGCCGCATCAATTCTTCATAGGCGCGCGTCACGTGAAAAAGCTCGGTATGCGAGCGCGCGACCAACTCCTCATCAGAGAGCTCGCGGGGGTCGTAGCGCGTGGATAGCGTATGGGCTTTATTCAAAACAAGTCGTGCCGACAGTCAGGTCAATGTCCGCCACAACCAGCATCAGCTGGCATTTTGCGGCGGCATACATTAGCAGGGTTTGCCGGATTAGCGGCTACTCACATGCTGTTCCAGCAGGATCCGATTGGAAAGTGAGACTAGCTCACCCTCATCAGTCAGCAATGTGGTTTTAACCGTGCCGATCTCTTCGATCTGGCCTTCGACCTCGCCAACACGCACTTGTTGCCCAACCTGATACAACTCACGCACATAGATTCCCGCAAGAATCTGACCGGCAATTTCCCGGCTTCCCAAACCCATGGCCAGTGCAACAGCCAGACCAACGGTAATCAAAACAATGACAATCACATGGTTCAGCAGGTCAGTCTTGACCTCGAGCTGACTGATCGCAACCGAGAGGCTGATGATAATCACCAGGCCCTGAGCGATACGCCCCAACCCCGAAGCGTAGTCCAGGCCTACGCCTTCTGCCGCCCCGCGCACCAGCCCGTTGGCCAGTTGCGCGAGCAAAACACCTACCAGCAACACCAGCGCGGCGCCGAATACTTTCGGCAAATACAGCGCCAACATATCAAGCGTAGCTGAGACTCGCTCAAGTCCAAGGGATTCTGCTGCAGAAACCAAAAATATCAGCAGAACGAACCAATAGACAATCTTTCCGATCAGGGTGGAAATCGGAACCTGCAGCCCCGCACGCGACATCAATTTGGTCAGCCCGGTGCCGCCCATCAGGCGATCAAGACCGAGTTTGGCGAGCAATTTCGACAACAAAGTGTCGAGCAGCTTGGCCACAACAAAACCCAACAGCAGCACAACCAGTGCGCCGAACAGGTTAGGGATGAAATTCGCTACCTTGGTCCACAACGCAGTCATTGCAGTGACGAGGCTCTGAGTCCAGAGATCAAGTTCCATATTCAATCAGCCTTATCAGCAGTGCGAGCGGTAGGTTTACGAAGACGGGAAACCGGCGAGACATGGGCCGATCCGTTATTCAGGGCGATCATCAGCGCGGGCAGCCAGCGGCCCAGCAGGCTGAACAGATCACCAGCGCCGACCTGGCGGTTGGCGGTTTTGAGAACGCGGCCCAGGCATGCGTCGTCGTCGCGGGTGGACGGCGAGGCGTTGAGCATGTCGCGCAAAGACTGTTCAAACGGATCGTGCATACGCACCTCTCGTGATGTCTGTGAAAGACGCGGGCAAATTTGGTCGGGTCACATGCGGCATGTTCAAACCCAGCGCAAACGGCGGAACAACCACCATTGTCCGATGGCCACCGAGACCATCAGCAGGCACGCGACAAGGAAGCCATATGGGCTTCCCGAGAGCGGAATTCCACCGACATTGATACCCAGCAGACCGGTGAGAAAACTCATCGGCAGGAAGATCCCGGTGATGATGCCGAACCGGTACATCGTGCGATTCATGCGCACGCTCAAACGCCGGTCTTCGGCCTCCAGCACAAGCCCCACGCGCTCCCGGGTCAATTCCAGCTCTTCGAGATAACGGGTCAGGCTGTTGTTCAATTCGTTCCAGTAGTCGGCATCGTCATCGACAAACCAGGGCAGTTTTATCCGCGTCAGCTGGCCGAAAATATCCCGCTGCGGTGCCAGGAAACGTTTCAGCCCGGCAGCTCTGCGACGGATGTGCAAAGTGGCTCCGTGCTCGGGAGTATACCGTTCGTCGGCATCCATCTTTTCTTCTTCCTCATCGGCGATTTCCGAGAGGCAAGTGACCAGATCCTGCACTTTATTAGTGAGGAACTGCGCCAGATAAAGGATGAGTTCGGAGGCCGTTTTCGGCCCCTTGCCTTCGCCCAGCATCGCCAGCAACTCATCGGTGGCGCGCAATGGACGCAAACGCAGGGAAATCACCCGTTGAGCAGAAGCGAAGATCCGTACCGAAACCATGTCTTCCGGCTCGGCACCGGGATTGAGGTTGACCCCGCGCAAAAACAGCAGCAACTCGGAATCCGGCAGCGGCAACAAACGCGGACGGGTGTTTTCCTCCAGCAGCAGGTCGCAGGTGAATTCGTTGAGCCCGCTGGATTTGCGCAGCCAGGTCTGGGTTTGCGGATGACTGCGATCCCAATGCAGCCACAGACTCTCATGGGCCTGTAGCTGCAAATCGTCGAGTTCAGTCCGGGCTATCGAACGCGCGCCGCCTTTACCGTCCAGCACCAGGGCATGCACCAGCCCCCATTGCGCGTTTTCTTCCTCGAACATCCTCACCCCTTTGGTTTGCCGCTATTTATTCAGGCATCGTCAGCGGACTCGGCGAAATGATCACGCCGTTGTTGTCCGCATAGATGTAGTGGCCCGGATGGAATGTCACACCGGCGAAGGTCACGGCAACGTTGAGATCGCCGATACCGCGTTTTTCGGTCTTCATCGGGTGACTGGCCAGCGCCTGCACACCGAGATCGGTCTGGGCGATGACATCGACGTCACGGATGCAACCGTAGATCACCAGCCCTTCCCAACCGTTTTTCGCGGCTTTCTCGGCCAGCATGTCACCCAGCAGCGCACGACGCAGAGAACCGCCGCCATCGACCACCAGCACCTTGCCGTCGCCCTTAAGGTCGACCTGTTCCTTGACCAGCGAGTTGTCTTCGAAACATTTGATGGTCACGATTTCGCCGCCGAAAGAATCACGGCCACCGAAATTGCTGAACATCGGTTCCAGCACCTGCACCAGCTCCGGATAGGCGTCGCACAGGTCAGGCGTAAGGTAATGGTTCATCGATAAACTCCTGTAACAAGGAAGACGATCAAGGATGTCGCACTCTTTTGAAACGAGCTCCGGCGGTCGCTGTTTACCTTAGTTCATGCAATGGTCGCTGAACGAACCTGAACACAAGCTGAAACGTAATAGCTAAACAGCCACCAAATGTGACCAGAACCGATCAATGCGTCATATCTTAGCCGCATGCCGATCTGAACGAAATGCCCTTTTCAGAGCCTTCGGTTCAAATCGCTGCGGCCAGACCGGGCTTCTCTCCCGGCAACGGCGTGTGCTGATCCTGCAGCCAGCGCGCCACCAACGGCCAGACTTCGGCCTGCGCCGCTTTGCTCACCAGCATTTCGACATGACCAAAGTTGTCACTGAAGCCCTGCTCGCGCCCCAGATTGATGAATTGCTTGTGCTCGGAACCGATCTGCTCGAACAGTTTGCGACAGGCCCATGCAGGGTCCTGGTGATCACCTGCCGCCGTCACGGCCAGCACCGGCACCTGAACGTCGGCCAGACCCGCCCACCAATCCTTGTCCTTGTCGCCAAAACGGCCGAACAAGCCGTACCAGCGCATGCTTTCGATTGCCAGACCGATGGGCTCATCTTCAGGGCCGCGCTTGAGGCGTGAGCCGGACAGTTGCGCAAAGCGCTTGAGCAGGAAGCGCCCGCTCCACTCCACTGGCGGAATCTTCAACGGCCAGTAAGTGCGGCTGACTTGCGTACCGAAAAACGCTGCCGACGCTACGGCAGGTTCACCGAGGTATTCGCCACCGAGCGCCGCCGCCAGGGTGATACCGCCCAGCGAGTGGCCGATCCAGTGCGGCACCTGACCACTTTGCTCGCGCACGAACGCGGCGATTGCCGGCAGGTCGTAACGGGCGTAATCGGCCACACGGTTTTTGCGGTAGTTCTCGTTGCGCTGCGACAGGCCGTGGCCGCGCATTTCCGCAATCCACACATCGAAGCCCAGTCGCGCCAGATAAGCGCCGAGCCCAAGGCCTTTTGGCGAATACCAGAAGCGCCGATTGGAAAAACTGCCGTGCAACAGAATCACCGGCACGCCGCGCACTGTCGATTCATCGGCCATGCCCAAACGGGTGACGGCGATTTCCACGGACCAGTCCGGGCTGTTGCCGGGTTTCAATCGATAGACGTCTTCGCTCAGATCACCGCGACGTTCGGCGCTGATCAGGGCGACAGGAAATAGGTTGCTGCTGCTTTGCATAATGCTCTTGCACAAAAAAGGGCGGCATCCGAAGGCGCTCGCCCTGTTTGAAACACTAAAAGAACCAATCAATGTAGGAGCGAGCCTGCTCGCGATAGCGGTACATCCGTCGACATCGATAGTGGATGTCAGTCCGCTTCGCGAGCAAGCTCACTCCTACATAAAGGAGCGGCCCGTTCACATACTCATCAAGCCTGCGCTTGGCCTTCAGCGAGGAAGAACCAGGTTTCCAGCACGGAGTCCGGGTTCAGCGACACGCTTTCGATGCCCTGTTCCATCAGCCATTTGGCCAGGTCCGGGTGATCCGAAGGGCCCTGACCGCAGATGCCGATGTACTTGCCGGCCTTGTTGCACGCCTGAATCGCGTTGGCCAACAGCTTCTTCACTGCCGGATTACGCTCATCGAACAGGTGCGCGATGATCCCGGAGTCACGGTCCAGACCCAATGTCAGCTGGGTCAGGTCGTTGGAACCGATCGAGAAACCGTCGAAGAACTCGAGGAATTCTTCAGCCAGGATCGCGTTGGATGGCAGTTCGCACATCATGATCACGCGCAGACCGTTGTCGCCACGGGCCAGACCGTTTTCGGCCAGCAGATCGACCACTTGGCTGGCTTCGCCCAAGGTGCGCACGAATGGCACCATGATTTCGACGTTGGTCAGGCCCATCTCGTTGCGCACACGTTTCAGCGCGCGGCATTCGAGCTCGAAGCAGTCACGGAACGATTCGCTGATGTAACGCGAAGCGCCACGGAAGCCCAGCATCGGGTTTTCTTCTTCCGGCTCGTACAGTTTGCCGCCGATCAGGTTGGCGTATTCGTTGGACTTGAAGTCCGACAGACGCACGATGACCTTCTTCGGCGCGAACGCCGCGGCCAGGGTGCTGATGCCTTCAACCAGTTTTTCGACATAGAAGCCGACCGGATCGTCGTAACCGGCGATGCGCTTGTCGACGCTGTCCTTGATTTCCTGCGGCAGACCGTCGTAGTTCAACAGCGCTTTCGGGTGGACGCCAATCATGCGGTTGATGATGAATTCCAGACGGGCCAGGCCCACACCGGCGTTCGGCAGTTGCGCGAAGTCGAAGGCGCGGTCCGGGTTGCCGACGTTCATCATGATCTTGAACGGCAGATCCGGCATGGCATCGACGGAGTTTTTCTTGATGTCGAAGCCCAGTTCGCCTTCGAAGATGTAACCGGTATCGCCTTCGGCGCAGGACACAGTCACGCCCTGGCCATCCTTGAGCAGTTGGGTGGCGTTGCCGCAACCCACCACTGCCGGAATTCCCAGTTCGCGAGCGATGATCGCCGCGTGGCAGGTACGACCGCCACGGTTGGTAACGATTGCGCTGGCGCGCTTCATCACCGGTTCCCAGTCCGGGTCGGTCATGTCGGAAACCAGAACGTCGCCCGGCTGGACTTTGTCCATCTCCGACACGTCCTTGATGATGCGAACCTTGCCCGCGCCGATGCGCTGGCCGATGGCGCGACCTTCAACCAGCACGGTGCCGGTTTCTTTCAACAGGTAACGTTCCATGACGTTGGCCTGGGTGCGGCTTTTCACGGTTTCCGGGCGGGCCTGGACGATGTACAGCTTGCCGTCGTCACCGTCCTTGGCCCACTCGATGTCCATCGGGCACTGGTAGTGCTTTTCGATGATCATCGCTTGCTTGGCCAGTTCGCTGACTTCGGCGTCGCTCAGGCAGAAACGTGCGCGATCAGCCTTGTCGACATCGACAGTCTTCACCGAACGACCAGCCTTG
The DNA here is from genome assembly GCF_052567255.1 of Pseudomonas sp. McL0111. Lineage (NCBI taxonomy): Bacteria > Pseudomonadati > Pseudomonadota > Gammaproteobacteria > Pseudomonadales > Pseudomonadaceae > Pseudomonas > Pseudomonas sp. McL0111. Next base: position 5,894,832 of record NZ_CP199585.1, read on the forward strand.
GCCTCGTCGCCGTAGATCATCTTGATTGCTTTGCTGCCCAGGTTGCGACGCAGAATTGCCGGGCGACCGGCTTCCAGCGTGCCTTTATGGACATAGAACTCATCCGGGTTCACCGCGCCTTGTACGACGGTTTCGCCCAGACCGTAGGCGCCGGTGATGAACACCACGTCACGGAAACCGGATTCGGTATCGAGGGTGAACATCACGCCGGCAGTGCCGGTTTCCGAACGCACCATGCGCTGCACGCCAGCCGACAGGGCGACCAGTTTGTGGTCGAAGCCCTGGTGCACGCGGTAGGAAATGGCACGGTCGTTGAACAGCGAGGCGAACACCTCTTTGGCGGCGCGGATAACGTTTTCCACGCCACGGATGTTCAGGAAGGTTTCCTGCTGGCCGGCAAACGATGCGTCCGGCAAGTCTTCGGCGGTAGCCGAAGAACGCACGGCCACGGCCACGTCAGGATTGCCGGCGGACAGCGCGGCGAACGCGGTGCGGATTTCGGCATTCAGTTTTTCAGGGAATTCGGCTTCCATGATCCATTGACGGATCTTGGCGCCAGTCTTGGCCAGCGCGTTGACGTCATCGACGTCCAGGGCGTCGAGCGCATCGTGGATCTGCTGGTTCAACCCGCTCAGTTCGAGGAAGTCGCGATAAGCCTGAGCAGTCGTGGCGAAGCCACCGGGCACCGAAACGCCGGCGCCAGCCAGGTTGCTGATCATCTCGCCCAGGGATGCGTTCTTGCCCCCCACATGCTCAACATCGTGTTTGCCGAGCTTATCGAGGGAAACTACGTACTCTACCAAGGTGATCTCTCCACTAACTGTGTTGGAAAAGCTCAGAAACCGGCTGCTCGGGGGAGCGTTGGCCGGCTGTATGGCCTGGACCTGGAAAATAAGTGAGAATGCGGGCCAATCGCGGCCGACAAATCGCGCCTATCATATCCAGAAATTCTCATTAGCTTAAGGCCCAAGGTGCAAATGAAACGATCTGCTTTCTTTATCTCCGATGGCACCGGCATTACTGCCGAAACCCTGGGTCAAAGCCTCCTGGCGCAGTTCGAAAACATTACCTTCAGCAAATTCACGCGCCCGTACATCGACAGCGTGGAAAAAGCGCGGGCCATGGTACAACAAATCAACAAAGCCGCCGAAACCGACGGCTTCCGCCCGATTATCTTTGACACCATCGTCAATCAGGACATTCGTGAGATTCTCGCGACGTCCAATGGTTTCATGATCGACATCTTCTCGACGTTCCTCGCCCCGCTTGAACAGGAACTGACCGAGCATTCTTCCTACACCGTCGGCAAGTCGCATTCGATCGGGCACAACTCCAATTACATGGAGCGTATCGAGGCGGTTAACTTCGCCCTCGACAACGATGACGGCGCCCGCACGCACTATTACGACAAGGCCGACCTGATCCTAGTGGGCGTGTCGCGATGCGGCAAGACGCCGACGTGCCTGTACATGGCGATGCAATTCGGCATCCGTGCGGCCAATTATCCGTTGACCGAAGACGACATGGAACGCCTGACCTTGCCCACCGCCCTGCGCGCCCATCAGCACAAACTGTTCGGCCTGACCATCGACCCGGACCGCCTCACCGCAATCCGCAACGAGCGCAAGCCCAACAGCCGCTATTCGAGCTACGCCCAGTGCGAATTCGAAGTGCGCGAAGTGGAAAACCTGTTCCGCCGCGAGAATATTCCGCACATCAACTCCACGCATTTTTCGGTAGAAGAGATTTCGGCGAAGATCCTGGTGGAGAAAGGCGTAGAGCGGCGCTTCAAATAGATGTGTATTGCCTGATCTGACGCCATCGCTGGCAAGCCAGTCTCCCACAGGGTTTTGTTGTGAATGCAGAATTGCAGACAACCAAAAAACCTGTGGAAGAAGTGGATTGCCTGATCTGGCGCCATCGCTGGCAAGCCAGGCTCCCACAGGGTTTTGTTGTGAATGCAGAATTGCAGACAACCAAAAAACCTGTGGAGGAAGTGGATTGCCTGATCTGACGCCATCGCTGGCAAGCCAGGCTCCCACAGGGTTTTGTTGTGAATGCAGAATTGCAGACAACCGAAAAACCTGTGGAAGAAGTGGATTGCCTGATCTGACGCCATCGCTGGCAAGCCAGGCTCCCACAGGGTTTTGTTGTGAATGCAGAACTGCAGACAACCAAAAAATCTGTGGAAGAAGTGGATTGCCTGATCTGGCGCCATCGCTGGCAAGCCAGGCTCCCACAGGGTTTTGTTGTGAATGCAGAATTGCAGACAACCGAAAACCTGTGGAAGAAGTGAATTGCCTGATCTGACGCCATCGCTGGCAAGCTATGCTCCCACAGGGTTTGTTGTGAATGCAGAATTGCAGACAACCGAAAGACCTGTGGGAGCTGGCTTGCCAGCGATGAACGATCACTCGGTCTGTGTCAGTGCCCGAGCAACAGCCTCAAACCCCGCCAACAATAACCCGTCATCCCCCGCCGCATTACACACACTCGCCCGAATGAACTGCGGCACCGCCGCATGCCCCACCGCGAATGCCTCGGCAGTCGCCACCAGATAGTTGTTCTCTTTCAATTCAGCGGCAATCTGCGAGGCCCGCCACGGCTCCGGCACTTCAATCCAGAAATGCGGACTGTGCATCTCAGCCCGGTAATTCAAGCCTTGCAGCACTCCCGCAACCAAGGCCTTGCGCCGTCCGATCTCACTGATCTGCTCGTCCAGCAAGCGCTCGGCCATGCCGTTTTCGATCCACTGGCTGGCCACCTCCATCGCCAACGGATTGGCCATCCAGCACGTTGCGCGAATGGCGGCGCTCAAGCGACCGATCAACGCCTGCGGAGCATGCAGATACCCCACACGCAAACCGGCGGACACGGCCTTGCTCAGGCTGCCGATCAATACCGAACGCTCCGGGGCGAAATAACTCAGCGGCAACGGACGCTGCCGAATCAGCACGGCATGCGCGTCGTCTTCGAGAATCAGCAGATTGTGCTGCCGGCAGACTTCGGCAATCGCCTCGCGGCGTGGGACCGACATCACCGCAGCCGTAGGATTCTGGATAGTCGGCGTGCAATACAGCGCCGACACCCGGTGCTGACGGCAGATGTCCTCCAGCGCTGACGGCAACAGCCCTTCGTCATCCATGGCGGCGCCGATCAGTTTTATCCCGAGCTGGCGTGCGACGCCGATCAGTCCGGGGTAGGACAAATGCTCGGTGACCACGCTATCGCCAGCCTTGAGCAAACCGGTCAATGTGCACAACAGACCATGCTGACCGCCGTTGACGCACAGCACCTGCTCGGCACTCGGTTCGAACTGCTGATGACGCAGCCAATGGGCACCTGCAGCCCGATGTCGGGCTAGGCCGGTTTCGGCGGTGTACCCGGTCAATTGCTGCAAGGTGCGCGAATCCTGCGCCAGCGCTTGCAGGCTCTGACTCATGAACGCAGCTTCCTGCCCGGGAATCGGCTGATTGCGGCTCATGTCAAAACACGCTTGCGGCTCATCGCTGACGTTGCGAAAGCCTTTGTCCTGCGGCCGTTCCATCCCGCGCTGACGCACATAAGTGCCGTCTCCTACTCGCGCCACGACCAATCCCACACGCTCCAACTCGCCATAGGCACGACTGATGGTGCCGATGGTCACACCCAGGCTATCTGCCAACAACCGGTGCGGCGGCAACTTGCATCCGGCCTCTATCACACCTGCGGCAATGGCCTTTTCGACGGCATCGGCGAGGCGTTTGTATTTCACCCCAACCCCACCGCTAAGGCCGTCGCGCAGGATTGACACCATGGCAATACTTACTTTGACAGTCATTCTCGCCCCGAATAGCGTGTTGAAAACAGGTTCAATCAGCAATAAGCCTTTTCACCGAACAGGTCAATTGCGTCGTACGGAGCAGAAATCATGTCGACCGCCATCAGTACGCCGTTAAGCAGCGCCAAACCCTGGCTCGCCGGGCTGATTACCAGCACATTGTTTCTGATCGTTTGCCTGAGCTGGGGCACAACCTGGCTGGGGATCAAGATTGCGGTCGAAAGTGTGCCGCCGCTGACCGCTGCGGGCCTGCGCTTTCTGATCGCGTTTCCGCTGTTCCTGAGTTTTGCGCTGCTGCGCAAGGAGCCGCTGCTGTTTCCACGCAAGAGCCGTTGGTTCTTCGTGTTCGTCACGCTGTCGTACTTCAGCCTGCCGTATTACCTGCTGAACTACGGCGAGATGCATGTTTCGTCCGGCCTCACCGCGCTGCTGTTCAGTTGCATGCCGGTGTTCATCCTGATTTTTTCCGCGTTGTTTCTGCGGGAGAAAATCTACCCGTCGCAGATGCTTGGCATCGCCATCGGCTTCGCCAGCCTGTTCATGATTATCCGTGGCCAGGGTTTGCATCTGGATCAGGCCGAATGGTTCGGCGTGCTGGCAATTCTCTGCGCGGCGGTGATGCATGCGCTGTGCTATGTGGTGACCAAGAAACATGGCAGCGCAATCAGCGTGATTACTTACAACACCCTGCCGATCGGCATTGCCGGTTTGATGTTGTTCGTAGTCGGCTTGGGCGTTGAGGCGCCGACTTTCACCGGCATCACCGCCCGCTCGTGGGGCGCCCTGCTCTACCTAGGACTGGTCGCATCGGTAGGCGGATTCATCGTGTATTTCATGTTGCTCAAACGCCTGAGCCCGGTGCTGCTGTCGTTCGTGTTCATCATTTTCCCGGTGTTCGCGGTGATCATCGGTGCCTGGTACGAGGGCACACAAATCACCCGCGACCTGATGCTGTATTCGGCAACCCTGCTCGCCGGTTTCGCGATCACCAAACTGCCGCACAAGCGCTGAATCCTCAACGTGAGCACGCGCTCACCGTTTACTGCAAAGCCACTTTTGAACATCGGAGGTTCAAATGTCTGTCCACACCATGGAAACCCTCACCCTGTTTAACAACGAACCCTATCGGCGCGCGTTCAGCGCCATGGTGATCGCGGTGGTGGAAAACGCCGTCGTCCTCGAACACACCCTGTTCTACCCGACCGGTGGCGGACAACCGGGTGATACCGGGCACTTCACGCTCGCGGATGGCACGCAGATCGAGGTGATCGGCACGGTGCGCGACCCGTTGCTGCCGTCGATCATCTGGCATCAAGTGCAGCAGTGTCCGCCGCACTTGTGCACCGGCGCGCTGATCAATGCCAGCCTGGATTGGGAGCGGCGTTATCAACACATGAAAATGCACACCTGCCTGCACCTGCTGGGCTCGATCATCGATGCGCCGGTCACCGGGTGCAGCATCAGCGCCGACAAGGGTCGACTGGACTTCGACCTGCCGGAAATGACCCTCGACAAGGACAGCATCACCCGCGATCTGAACGCGCTGATTGAACAGGGCAGTCCGGTGAATATCCTGTCGATGCCGGCTGCGGAATTGCCAACAGTGCTGGAAACAAACCCCGGCAAAACGGCGAGACCACCCGCCATTCATGGCGACTTGCGAATGGTTGAAGTCACCGGCGTCGACCTCCAGCCCTGCGGCGGCACCCATGTGCACAACACCCGGGAAATCGGCCGGGTGTATTGCGAGAAAATCGAGAAGAAGAGCAAGAGCAACCGCCGGGTGATCCTGCGTTTTGAATGAAGTCATGCGTATGCCTCGCATGAAAACTTCTTCACTCAAAACCGACACTCTCTTTATGCCTTTGTAACATTCCGAAATATACAATCCGCGCAAGCTGCGCATCCGGCCCCTGAGCCCGATGCGCCAGCCCTCCTGGCCCATTGAATTCTCTGGGCCCGCTGCACCTATTTCCCACTTGAACCTGTAGCGCGAGCCTCCACGCTCATTCTCGGTGGGTCACGCTCACAGAAGCTACGCTCAGACAGCCGCGCACCCCACTTAGAACACTGCTGGAATCACTGTTTATGAACAAAGTGTTCCGTCACTACATCCCAGCCTCGACGCGGCGCTTGCTGCCCAATCGCTGGGATTTGATCGCCATGCCGCTGGTGATCGGCTTTTTACTGTTTTTCTCGATTACCGCCCGCGAAACCTGGGCGCCGATTGCCACCCTGCAGAGTGAAGTGGTCTCACTGGACCCGGCCAATCTGCCGGAATACGCCATGCGCACGACTCTGCGCATGCTTGCGGCGATGGTTGCAGCACTGATATTCACCCTGCTTTACGGCACATTGGCCGCGAAAAGTCGCCGCGCCGAAAAACTGCTGGTGCCGGTACTGGACATTCTGCAATCGGTGCCCGTGCTGGGCTACATCTCGTTCACCGTGACCTTCTTTCTGCTGCTGTTTCCTGGCCGGGTACTGGGTGCGGAATTCGCCGCGATATTCGCCATTTTCACCAGTCAGGCCTGGAACATGACCTTCAGCTTCTACCAGTCGCTGCGCATGTTGCCGCTGGATCTGGTGGAAGTTTCGACCAACCTGCAATTGTCCGGCTGGCAGAAGTTCTGGAAGCTCGATGTGCCCTTCGCCATACCCGGACTGGTATGGAACATGATGATGAGCATGTCCGGCGGATGGTTCTTCGTGGTGGCATCCGAGGCGATCACCGTGGGCGACCAGACCATCACCCTGCCGGGGATTGGCTCGTACCTGGCATTGGCCATCGCGCAAAAAGACATGCATGCGGTGGGCTACGTCATTCTGACGATGGTCGTGGTCATCCTGATCTACGACCAGTTTCTGTTCCGCCCGCTGGTGGCCTGGGCCGACAAGTTCCGCATGGAAAACACCGCATCGCAAACCGCTGCGCCGGAATCATGGGTGCTGAATCTGGTTCAGCGCACCCGGATGATCCAGCGCATCCTGCGCCCCATCACCCGCGCCGTCGGCCGGCTCGGCAACCTGCGTTTGAGCCTGCCGCACTCCGCGCGCAAGGCCATCGCATCAGAAAGCCCGGCGACATCAAAGGCGATTGACAGGATCTGGGGTTCACTGATCGCAGTGCTGACCGCTTATGCGCTGTATCACATCGTGCTGTATGTCGGCACCGAAGTGACCCTCGGCGAAGTCGGACATGTCTTGCTTCTGGGGTTCTTCACCTTGCTGCGCGTGGCCGGGCTGATCCTCATCGCCTCGCTGATCTGGGTGCCGCTGGGCGTGATGATCGGTCTGCGACCGGCACTGGCGAACAAGATCCAGCCCTTGGCGCAGTTCCTCGCAGCCTTCCCGGCAAACCTGCTGTTCCCGGTGTTTGTCATCGTGATCCTGCGCTACCAGTTGAACCCTGATATCTGGCTGAGCCCGCTGATTGTGCTGGGTACGCAGTGGTACATCCTGTTCAACGTGATCGCCGGGGCCAGTGCCTTCCCCAATGATTACAAGGAAGCCGCCGCCAACTTCCGCATTCGCGGCTGGCTGTGGTGGTGCAAGGTCATGCTGCCGGGCATTTTCCCCTACTACGTGACTGGCGCAATCACCGCGTCGGGCGGCGCGTGGAACGCCAGCATCGTTTCCGAATTCGTTTCCTGGGGGCAGGACAAGGTCGTCGCCCATGGCTTGGGGGCCTATATCGCTGAAACCACCGCCGCCGGCGACTTTCCGAAAATCACCCTCGGCGTGGTGGTCATGTCGTTCTTTGTGGTGGCCTTCAATCGCTTGGTCTGGCGGCCGATGTACGCCTTGGCCGAAAACAAACTCCGTCTGAATTAACGGGATTCGATTTGATGAATACCTATACCGAACATGCTGCCAGCCCCAGCGAGATCTACTCGCTCACCGACGTGAACCGGGTGTTTGGCAAGGGCAAGGACGAGTTGCAAGTGCTCAGCGGGGTCAACCTGACCCTGCATGAAGGCGAAATCGTCGGCATGCTCGGCCGCTCCGGCTCGGGCAAATCCACCTTGTTGCGGATCATCGCCGGACTGATCCAGCCATCATCGGGTGACGTCCTTTACAACGGCAAACCGTTGAACGGCCCGGCCGAAGGTGTGGCGATGGTGTTCCAGACCTTCGCGCTGTTTCCCTGGCTGACCGTTCTGGAAAACGTCGAGGCCGGCCTGCAAGCCTTGCAAGTCGAACGCAAAGCCGCTCGCAAACGCGCCCTGGCGGCCATCGACCTGATCGGCCTGGATGGTTTCGAAAACGCCTACCCTCGTGAGTTGTCCGGCGGCATGCGTCAGCGCGTGGGGTTTGCCCGTGGGCTGGTGGTCAACCCGACCCTGTTGTTGATGGATGAACCGTTCTCGGCGCTCGACGTATTGACCGCCGAAACCTTGAGAAATGACTTGCTGGACTTATGGAGCGGCAAGCAACTGCCGATCAAATCCATCCTGATCGTGACCCACAACATCGAAGAAGCGGTGCTGATGTGCGACCGCATCCTAGTGCTGTCGTCCAATCCCGGGCGCGTGGTTGCGGAAATCAAGGTGCCTTTCCCGCACCCGCGCAACCGTCTCGATCCGGCCTTCCGGCAGATGGTCGATGATATTTATGCGCAGATGACCGACCGCCGCAGCGCGGATGCCAGCACCGGAAAACCCGAGTTGAAAATGAGCAGTCCGCTACCGGAAGTCTCGACCAACCTGATGGCGGGCCTGATCGAAACCCTGGCGGCCGCCCCCTACAACGGCCACGCCGGTCTGCCCACCGTCGCCGAGCGACGTCTGCTGGAAGTGGACGACCTGTTTCCGGTGGCGGAAATGCTCGAATACCTGGGTTTTGCTGAACTCAAAGGTGCCGACATCACCCTGACCGACGCCGGCAAACTGTTCGCCGACTACGGCACTCAGGAACGTAAAACCCTGTTTGCCGAACATCTGCTCCGGCACATTCCATTGGCCGCGCGCATCCGCCAGGTGTTGCTGGAGCGCAACGGCCATCGGGCACCACGGGTGCGTTTCGAGCAGGAACTGGAAGACTCAATGACCGAGGCGTTCGTCGAGAAAAACCTCGAATGCGTGGTGGCCTGGGGACGTTATGCGGAGATTTTCTCCTATGACGACCACACCGAAACGTTCAGCCTGGACGATGTCGAGGGCAGCATGTAACCCCGACAACGTCCGCTCGGGCCTCAGATAACAAACAGATCGACAAAGCGGTTCACCGCCGTCGCTTCAAGCGCTGCCTGATCCTTGCACAGAGCAAAGATTTCTCCGCTACGCTGCCCGGTGAAACGCGTTGCCAGATTCGCCCGGAACTTGTCTTCCAGCAATGGAATGCCCTCGGCACGACGGCGACGGTGGCCGATCGGGTATTCCACCACCACGTTCTCGGTGCTGCTGCCGTCCTTGAAAAACACCTGCACCGCGTTGGCAATCGAGCGCTTGTCGGCTTCCAGGTATTCACGGGTGTAACGCGGCTCTTCGACGATGAGCATTTTCTCGCGCAGCACATCGATGATCGGATGCGCCTTGTGGAAATCGTCTTCGTACTGCTCGGCCACCAGATTGCCGAACGCCAGCGGCACAGCGGTCATGTACTGGATGCAGTGATCGCGGTCGGCAGCATTGGCCAGCGGCCCGACCTTGGAAATGATGCGGATCGCCGATTCGTGTGTGGTGATGACGATCCGGTCGATTTCATGCAACCGATTGCGCACTTGCGGATGCAAGGTCACCGCCGCTTCACAAGCAGTTTGCGCGTGGAATTCAGCGGGGAAGCTGATCTTGAACAGGACGTTTTCCATCACGTAACTGCCGAACGGGCGCGAGAAACTGAAGACGCGTTTGCCTTCGGGTTTCAGTGCCAGATCGGCATTGGTGTGGCTGAACAACACTTCATAGAAACCCCACTGCTTTGCAGTCAGGACACCGGGAATACCCATCTCGCCACGCATCGCGATATCGGCCAATCGCACGCCGCGACTCGACGCATCGCCTGCCGCCCAGGATTTACGCGAACCGGCGTTTGGCGCATGGCGATAAGTGCGCAGTGCCTGACCGTCAGCGAACGCGTGGGACAGCGCTGACAGCAGTTGCTCGCGATTGGCGCCCATCAGTTTGGCGGTGACGGCGGTCGAGGCGACTTTCACCAGAATCACATGGTCGAGCCCGACTCGATTGAAAGAGTTTTCCAGGGCAATCACGCCTTGAATCTCGTGGGCCATGATCATCGCTTCGAGCACATCGCGAATCGTCAGCGGCGCTTCGCCGTTGGCCAGGCGTTTCTGCGACAGGTGATCGGCCACTGCGAGAATCCCGCCGAGATTATCCGAGGGATGGCCCCATTCGGCGGCGAGCCAGGTGTCGTTGTAGTCGAGCCAGCGGACGATGCAGCCAATGTCCCACGCAGCTTTCACCGGGTCGAGACGATAAGAGGTGCCGGGTACGCGTGCACCGAACGGCACGACGGTACCTTCGACAATCGGTCCCAGGTGTTTGGTGCATTCGGGAAAGCGCAGCGCCAGCAGGCCGCAGCCCAAGGTATCCATCAGGCAGTTGCGAGCGGTGTTCAGGGCTTCGGCAGATTCGATTTTGAAATTGAGGACGTAATCGGCGATGTCTTGCAGGACATGGTCGTAGTCGGGACGGTTGTTCAGGTCGACGTTGGCGCTCATGTTCGATTCACTCTTGAAGTGGTTCGTTGATGGGACCTCGGTTCAGGCGGGTGGCTTTTTATTATTGAAATGCAATCCCCTGTGGAAGCTAGCCTGCTAGCGATAGCGTTGTGTCAGTCGCCATCAATGTTGAATGTCTGGCAGCAATCGCCAGCAGGCTGGCTCCCACAGGGTTTGAGGCGTTACTTAAAAAGAATCGCCGGGGATTCGCACGTAACCTTCCATGAGGACGCGTGCACTGCGGCTCATGACGGCTTTTTTCACCACCCATTCGCCGTTTTCCAGGCTGGCTTCAGCGCCGACGCGCAAGGTGCCGGACGGATGGCCGAAGCGCACTGCGTTCCGCTCAACGCCGCCGGCTGCCAAATTAACCAGCGTCCCGGAAATCGCCGCCGCCGTGCCAATCGCCACCGCCGCAGTGCCCATCATCGCGTGGTGCAACTTGCCCATCGACAATGCCCGCACCAGCAAATCCACATCGCCCACGCCAATCGCCTTGCCGCTGGACGCCACGTAAGCCGCAGGCCTGGCCACAAATGCGACTTTCGGCGTGTGCTGCCGCTTGGCCGCTTCATCCAGACTGGAAATCAGGCCCATGCGCAACGCGCCGTAAGCGCGGATGGTTTCGAACATCTGCAACGCTTTCGGATCGCTGTTGATTGCGCCTTGCAGCTCGGTGCCGGTGTAGCCGATGTCTTCGGCGTTGACGAAAATCGTCGGAATCCCGGCATTGATCATGGTCACCTTGAAGGTGCCGACACCCGGTACTTCCAGCTCATCGATCAGGTTGCCGGTAGGAAACATCGAACCACCGCCGCCCTCTTCTTCCGCCGCCGGGTCCATGAACTCCACTTGCACTTCGGCGGCCGGAAAGGTCACGCCGTCGAGTTCGAAATCGCCGGTTTCCTGGACTTCACCGTTGGTGATCGGCACATGCGCGATGATGGTCTTGCCAATGTTGGCTTGCCACACGCGCACCACCGCCACACCGTTGTGCGGAACGCGACTGGCATCCACCAGACCGTTGCTGATGGCGAACGAACCGACCGCTGCCGACAGGTTGCCGCAGTTGCCGCTCCAGTCGACGAAAGGCTTGTCGATGGACACTTGACCGAACAGGTAATCAACGTCGTGATCAGCCTTGATGCTTTTCGACAGGATCACGGTTTTGCTGGTGCTGGAAGTGGCGCCGCCCATGCCGTCGATCTGCTTGTCATAGGGATCGGGGCTGCCGATTACCCGCAGCAGTAAAGCATCGCGGACCGGGCCGGGCACCTGAGCGACTCCAGGCAAATCCTGCAGGCAGAAGAACACGCCTTTACTGGTGCCGCCGCGCATGTAGGTGGCGGGGATTTTGATTTGTGGTGCGTGAGCCATGGTGCTCCTTACCGAAAGCATGGGACTTACAGTCCCATGCCCACATCAGTTGATTAAACGGCAACCGCCGACTCTTCGAGGAAGTCCTGAGCGAAACGCTGCAACACGCCGCCGGCCTCGTAGATCGACACTTCTTCAGCGGTATCGAGACGGCAAGTCACCGTCACCTCGACGCGCTCGCCGTTCTTGCGATGGATCACCAGCGTCAGGTCTGCGCGCGGTTTTCGCTCGCCGATCACGTCGTAGGTTTCGCTGCCATCGATCGCCAGGGTGTGACGGTCGGTGCCCGGTTTGAACTCCAGCGGCAACACGCCCATGCCTACCAGGTTGGTGCGGTGAATGCGTTCGAAACCTTCGGCGGCAATTGCTTCGACACCCGCCAGTCGCACGCCTTTGGCCGCCCAGTCGCGGGACGAACCCTGACCGTAATCGGCGCCGGCGATGATGATCAGTGGCTGTTTGCGTTCCATGTAGGTTTCGATGGCTTCCCACATGCGCATCACTTGGCCTTCCGGCTCGACACGGGCCAGCGAACCCTGTTTGACCTTGCCGTTTTCCACGACCATTTCGTTGAACAGCTTCGGGTTGGCGAAGGTCGCACGCTGCGCGGTCAAGTGGTCGCCACGGTGGGTCGCGTAGGAGTTGAAGTCCTCTTCCGGCAAGCCCATTTTCGCCAGGTATTCGCCAGCGGCGCTGTCGAGCATGATCGCGTTGGAAGGCGACAGGTGGTCGGTGGTGATGTTGTCCGGCAGCACCGCCAGCGGGCGCATGCCTTTGAGCGGACGCGCCCCGGCCAGCGCACCTTCCCAGTACGGCGGACGGCGGATGTAAGTGCTCATCTCGCGCCAGTCGTACAGCGGCGTGACTTTCGGGCCGGTGTCTTCATGGACGGCGAACATCGGAATGTAGACTTGGCGGAACTGCTCAGGCTTGACCGAAGATTTCACTACCGCGTCGATTTCTTCGTCGCTTGGCCAGATGTCTTTGAGGCGGATTTCCTTGCCATCGACCACGCCGAGCACGTCTTTCTCGATGTCAAAACGGATGGTACCGGCAATCGCATACGCGACCACCAACGGTGGCGAGGCGAGGAACGCTTGCTTGGCGTACGGGTGAATCCGGCCATCGAAGTTGCGGTTGCCCGACAGCACAGCGGTGGCGTACAGATCGCGGTCGATGATTTCCTGCTGGATCACTGGATCGAGCGCGCCGGACATGCCGTTGCAGGTGGTGCAGGCGAATGCGACGACGCCGAAACCGAGCTGCTCCAGCTCAGTGGTCAGCCCGGCTTCATCGAGGTACAGCGCCACGGTTTTCGAGCCCGGCGCCAGCGAGGATTTGACCCACGGCTTGCGGGTCAGACCGAGGCGGTTGGCATTGCGTGCAATCAGCCCGGCAGCGATCACGTTGCGCGGGTTGCTGGTGTTGGTGCAACTGGTGATGGCCGCGATGATCACTGCGCCGTCCGGCATTTGCCCCGGGACTTCGTCCCACTGGCCGGAGATGCCTTTGGCCGCGAGATCCGAGGTCGCAACGCGAGCGTGCGGGTTGCTCGGCCCAGCCATGTTGCGCACGACAGAAGACAGATCGAAGCTCAGGCCACGCTCGTATTGCGCGCCTTTGAGGCTGTCCGCCCACAGGCCGGTGAGTTTGGCGTACTGCTCGACGAGCTGCACTTGCTGGTCTTCACGGCCAGTGAGTTTCAGGTAGTCGATGGTCTGCTGATCGATGTAGAACATCGCGGCAGTGGCGCCGTATTCCGGGGCCATATTGGAGATGGTTGCGCGGTCGCCGAGGGTCAGCGCCGAAGCACCTTCGCCGAAGAACTCCAGCCATGCGCCAACCACTTTTTGCTTGCGCAGGTATTCGGTCAGCGCCAGCACCATGTCGGTGGCAGTGATGCCCGGTTGCAGTCTGCCAGTCAGTTCGACGCCGACGCTTTCCGGCAGGCGCATCCACGAGGCGCGGCCGAGCATCACGCTTTCAGCTTCGAGACCGCCGACGCCGATGGCGATCACGCCCAACGCGTCAACGTGCGGGGTGTGGCTGTCGGTGCCGACGCAGGTATCGGGGAACGCCACGCCGTCACGCACCTGGATCACCGGAGACATTTTCTCCAGGTTGATCTGGTGCATGATGCCGTTGCCCGGCGGGATCACATCAACGTTCTTGAAGGCCTTTTTGGTCCAGTTGATGAAGTGGAAACGGTCTTCGTTGCGACGGTCTTCGATGGCGCGGTTCTTCTCGAACGCCTGCTTGTCAAAACCGCCCGCCTCGACGGCCAGCGAGTGATCGACGATCAATTGCGTCGGTACCACCGGATTGACCTGCGCCGGGTCGCCGCCCTGCAAGGCAATCGCATCACGCAGACCGGCGAGGTCGACCAGCGCAGTCTGGCCAAGAATGTCGTGGCACACGACGCGGGCCGGGAACCACGGGAAGTCGAGGTCGCGTTTGCGTTCGATCAGTTGCTTCAGGGAAGCGGTGAGCGTGGCCGGGTCGCAGCGACGCACGAGGTTTTCCGCCAGCACGCGCGAGGTGTACGGCAGGGTGTCGTAGCTGCCGGGCTGAATCGCCTCGACGGCCGCACGGGCGTCGAAGTAGTTCAGCGGGCTGCCGGGCAACGGTTTACGGAATTCTGTGTTCATCGGGTCAGGACTCGGGGCACGGTAGTTTCAAAGGGTTGGCCAGACACTGACCTCGAAATTCACACCGAACACTGTGGGAGCGAGCTTGCTCGCGAAGACGGACTGACATTCAACATCAATGTCGACTGATCTACCGCATTCGCGAGCAAGCTCGCTCCCACAGGATCTGGGTGATTTCAATGCCGATGGTTGGCACTCACCATTTCAGCGACGTTCGATTGGCACGAACTTGCGCTGTTCGACGCCGATGTACTCGGCGCTCGGGCGGATGATGCGGTTGTTGGCACGTTGTTCGAACACATGCGCGGCCCAGCCGGTCAGGCGCGAGCAGACGAAGATCGGCGTGAACAGCTTGGTCGGAATGCCCATGAAGTGGTACGCCGAGGCATGGTAGAAGTCGGCGTTCGGGAACAGCTTCTTCTGTTCCCACATGGTTTTGTCGATAGCTTCAGAGACCGGGAACAACACCTTGTCACCGACTTCGTCCGCGAGTTTTTTCGCCCAGCCCTTGATCACTTCGTTGCGCGGATCGCTGTCCTTATAGATCGCGTGGCCGAAGCCCATGATCTTGTCCTTGCGTTCGAGCATGCCGAGGGTGCCCTTGATCGCCTCTTCAGGCGACGAGAAGCGCTCGATCATTTCCATCGCTGCTTCGTTGGCACCGCCATGCAGCGGACCGCGCAACGAACCGATGGCGGCGGTGACGCAGGAATACAGGTCGGACAGGGTCGAGGCACATACGCGAGCGGTAAACGTCGAAGCGTTGAATTCGTGCTCGGCATAGAGAATCAGTGACACGTTCATCACTTTGACGTGCAGTTCGCTCGGCTTCTTGTCGTGCAGCAAGTGCAGGAAGTGGCCGCCGATGGTCGGCTCGTCGCTCACGCAATTGATGCGTTTGCCGTCGTGGCTGAAGCGATACCAGTAGCACATGATGGCCGGGAACGCGGCCAGCAAACGGTCGGTCTTGTCGCGTTGCTCGGAGAAGTCTTTCTCCGGCTCGAGGTTGCCGAGGAACGAGCAACCGGTGCGCATCACGTCCATCGGGTGGGCGTCGGCGGGAATACGTTCCAGCACTTCTTTCAGCGCTTGCGGCAGGTCGCGCAGCTTGCCCAGTTTGCCTTGGTATTCGGCGAGTTGCGCTTTGCTCGGCAGTTCGCCGTAGAGCAGCAGGTAAGCCACTTCTTCAAACTGTGCATCTGCCGCCAGTTCGCGCACATCGTAGCCGCGATAGGTCAGACCGGCACCGGCCTGGCCCACGGTGGACAGTGCGGTTTGCCCGGCAACCTGGCCACGGAGCCCGGCGCCACTGAGTACTTTTGCTTCGGCCATTGTTTTCTCCAATTTTGAATTTGTTAGGGAGTACGGCTGCGACTTATTTCTTAGCGGCAAACAACGCATCGAGCTTCTGCTCGAAGGTGTGGTAGTCGATGCGATCGTAAAGCTCCATGCGAGTCTGCATGCTGTCGATGACGTTCTGTTGCGTGCCATCGCGGCGGATCGCGGTGTAGACGTTTTCCGCAGCCTTGTTCATTGCGCGGAACGCCGACAGCGGATACAGCACCAGCGACACGTCGGCACCGGCCAGTTGCTCGGTGGTGTACAGCGGCGTCGAGCCGAACTCGGTGATGTTGGCGAGGATCGGCGCCTTCACGCGACTGGCGAACAGCTTGTACATCTCAAGCTCGGTGATGGCTTCCGGGAAGATCATGTCGGCGCCGGCCTCGATGCACGCGGCGGCGCGATCCAGTGCCGATTCCAGACCTTCGACCGCCAGCGCATCGGTACGCGCCATGATCACGAAGCTGTCATCGGTACGGGCATCGACCGCAGCCTTGATGCGATCGACCATTTCCTGCTGCGAAACGATTTCTTTATTCGGGCGATGACCGCAGCGCTTGGCGCCAACCTGGTCTTCGATGTGAATCGCCGCTGCGCCGAACTTGATCATCGACTTGACGGTGCGCGCCACGTTGAACGCCGAGGAACCGAAACCGGTATCCACGTCCACCAGCAGCGGCAGATCGCAAACGTCGGTGATGCGGCGCACGTCGGTCAGCACGTCATCCAGACCGGTGATGCCCAGATCCGGCACGCCAAGGGAACCTGCGGCCACCCCGCCGCCGGACAGGTAAATCGCCTTGAAACCCGCGCGCTTGGCCAGCAGCGCGTGGTTGGCGTTGATCGCGCCGACCACTTGCAATGGATGCTCGCTGGCGACCGCATCGCGGAAACGCTGGCCTGGAGTGTTCTGCCTGGAACTCATGACTCACCTCGTTCAGTGGCTGTCTTATTGTGGGCGCCGTCCTGGTAATGACGGGCGATGTTGCGTTTCGAGGCGCCGATGTGACGGCGCATCAACAATTCCGCGAGTTCGCCGTCACGGTCGGCGATGGCATCGAGAATCCGGTGGTGTTCGGCAAAGGCCTGACGCGGGCGGTTGGGCGTGGTGGAAAACTGGATGCGGTACATGCGCACCAGTTGATACAGCTCGCCGCAGAGCATTTGCGTGAGGGTACGGTTGCCGCTGCCCTGAATGATCCGGTAGTGGAAGTCGAAATCGCCTTCCTGCTGGTAATAGCCGACACCGGCCTGAAACGCCGCGTCGCGCTCATGGGTTTCGAGTACCCGGCGCAGTTCGTCGATTTCTTCGACGCTCATGCGCTCGGCGGCCAGACGACAGGCCATGCCTTCGAGGGATTCGCGGATTTCGTAGAGTTCCAGCAGCTCGGCATGGCTCAGCGAGACCACCCGGGCGCCGACGTGAGGCACCCGCACCAGCAGGCGCTGGCCTTCGAGCCGATGGATAGCTTCACGCAGCGGGCCACGACTGATGCCATAGGTACGCGCCAGCTCCGGTTCGGAAATCTTGCTGCCCGGGGCAATCTCGCCCTTGACGATAGCGGCCTGAATGCGCCGGAAGACGTTTTCCGAAAGCGTCTCGGAATCGTCGCCGCTGAAGACCGGGGGGCCAAGTAGATCGAGCATGATTGTCGACACCTTTAAATCCAATGCGGCAAAAACTAGCTAATTAGCCCGCATCAGTCAAAGGAAAAATAGGTATTGTCGACAATCGTCTAATAAAGCCCCACAACTACCCCAAGGGTTATAGACCCGCTCGGGCGCTGGCGCCATAAAACCACCGTGCTAGAATGCCGCCCGCATTTGCTGGCCATTTGTACGGCTTGTCATAAAAAGCTGATAGGCACACGAAAGGGGTTTGCGCAGTCATTGCCAGGCACCTGAACCGAAAACGGAACGCTGCGCACCAGGATTTATGAGACTCAAGCCCTTCCCCACATTCTTTGCACTGTTTTGCCTGCCCGGCCTTGCCGCCGCGGGGGAAAAAACCGTGTACGGCCTCAACGAATACGCATCGCTTGATGGCATCAATCTGCAAGTCGCGGCCAAACTCGATACCGGCGCGAAAACCGCCTCGCTGAGCGCCCGCGACATCAAACGCTTCAAACGCAACGGCGAGTCCTGGGTGCGCTTCTATCTGGCCATCGACGCCGCGCATTCGCACCCGATTGAACGGCCACTGGCGCGGGTCAGCAAGATCAAGCGCCGCGCCGGTGATTACGACCCGGACGAAGGCAAGAAGTACACCGCGCGCCCGGTGATCGAGTTGGATATCTGCATGGGCACGGCGTTGCGCAGCATCGAAGTGAACCTGACCGACCGTAGTGCGTTCCAATACCCGCTTTTGATCGGCTCCGAAGCGCTGAAACGCTTCGATGCGCTGGTCGACCCCAGTCTTAAATACGCTGCCGGCAAACCTGCCTGCATTATCGCCGCTCATACCGCCGAGTAATTTCCATGCGTTCGCTTACCTTCCACCTGAAAATCCTGATCACCATCCTGGTGTTGCTGGGCGTTTCGGTTACGGCCTATCAGATTTTCGTGCTCGGCATCCCGGTGACCGAAGACGCCACCGACGACTTGTGGAACATCGACGCCAAAGTCGAGTTCGTCGCCAGCACCAAAGACCCGGTGAAGATCCAGATGTTCGTGCCGCCTCTGAGCCGCGATTACGTCAGCCTCAATGAGAGCTTCATCTCCAACAACTACGGTGTGGCGGTCAACCGCGTTGACGGCAACCGCAAGGTCACCTGGTCTGCGCGCCGGGCCAAGGGCAATCAGACGCTTTATTACCGTCTGGTGCTGACCAAGCGTTACACCGCAGAAAAATCCAAGATCAAAGGCCCGACCTTCCGCGACAGCATGGCCATCGAAGGCCCGGAGAAGATCGCCGCCGAAGCTCTGCTCGCGCCGATCCGCCAGCACTCGGCTGACGTCGAAACCTTCATCGGCGAAGCGATCAAACGCGTCAACAACCTCAACGACGACAACGTGAAGCTGCTGCTGGCCGGCGATCCGTCCACTGCGCACAAAGCCAAAATCGTCGAGCTGCTGTTGTCCATCGCCCACGTGCCAGTGGAAAAAGTCCACACCATCCGCCTGGTCGCCGATCAGCCGCAAACCCCGGAACTGTGGCTGCGCAGCTTCAATGGCAACGACTGGCTTTACTTCAATCCGGAAACCGGCGAGCAAGGCCTGCCAACCGACCGCCTGCTGTGGTGGACCGGTGATGAAAACCTGATCACCGTCGATGGCGGCAAAAAAGCCAACGTGACCTTCAGCCTGAATAACAGCGAGATGAACGCGATTCGTCTGGCCAAGCTGACCGACGAAAACACCGACGCCAACTTCCTCGAATACTCGCTGTACGGCTTGCCGCTGCAGACTCAGCAGACCTTCATGATCATGGTGATGATCCCGATTGGCGTGCTGGTGATCCTGATCCTGCGCAACCTGATCGGCCTGCAGACCCTCGGCACATTTACCCCGGTGCTGATCGCCCTGGCCTTCCGCGAGACTCAGTTGGGCTTCGGCATTCTGCTGTTTACTGTGATAACCGCGCTGGGCCTGTCATTACGTTCGTATCTGGAACACCTCAAGCTGCAAATGCTGCCGAGACTCTCGGTGGTCTTGACGTTTGTGGTGGTGCTGATCGCGGCGATCAGTCTGTTCAGCCATAAACTCGGTCTGGAACGCGGTCTGTCGGTGGCGCTGTTCCCGATGGTGATTCTGACCATGACCATCGAACGTCTGTCGATCACCTGGGAAGAACGCGGCGCGAGCCATGCGATGAAAGTAGCGATTGGCACGCTGTTCGCCGCTTCCCTGGCGCACCTGATCATGACCGTGCCGGAGCTGGTGTACTTTGTGTTCACCTTCCCGGCGATCCTGCTGATTCTGGTCGGCTTCATGCTGGCGATGGGTCGTTATCGCGGCTACCGCCTGACCGAACTGGTGCGTTTCAAGGCTTTCCTGAAGAAGGCTGACGCCTGATGTTCGGTTTCTGGAAGACCTGGAAGGCCCTGGAAGCCCGGGGCATCATGGGCATCAATCGGCGTAACGCGGACTACGTGCTCAAGTACAACAAGCGCAGTCTGTACCCGATTGTCGATGACAAGATCATCACCAAGGAGCGCGCCATCGAGGCCGGCATTCATGTGCCGGAGCTGTATGGCGTGATCTCCACCGAGAAGGAAATCGACAAGCTCGGCGAGATCATCGGCGGGCGCAGCGACTTCGTGATCAAACCGGCGCAAGGCGCCGGCGGTGACGGCATTATTGTGGTGGCCGACCGTTTCGAAGGTCGCTATCGCACGGTGTCGGGCAAGATCATTGACCACGAAGAGCTTGAACACCATATCTCGAGCATCCTCACCGGCCTCTATTCGCTGGGCGGCCACCGTGACCGCGCACTGATCGAATACCGCGTGACCCCGGACCTGATCTTCAAAAGCATCAGCTACGAAGGCGTGCCGGATATTCGCATCATCGTGCTGATGGGTTACCCGGTGATGGCGATGTTGCGCCTGCCGACCCGCCAGTCCGGCGGCAAGGCCAACCTGCACCAGGGCGCCATCGGCGTCGGCGTCGATCTGGCCACCGGCCTGACCCTGCGCGGCACCTGGCTGAACAACATCATCACCAAACACCCCGATACCACCAACGCGGTGGATGGCGTGCAACTGCCCTACTGGGACGGTTTCATGAAACTCGCTGCCGGCTGCTATGAGCTGTGCGGGTTGGGTTATATCGGTGTGGACATGGTGCTTGATCAGGAGAAAGGCCCGCTGATTCTTGAGCTGAATGCGCGGCCGGGGCTGAACATTCAGATTGCCAATGATTGTGGGCTGACGTTGCGCACGCATGCGGTTGAAGCGCACCTGGAAGAGCTGAAGGCGCGTGGCGTGACGGAGTCGGTTGAAGAGCGGGTGGCGTTTGTTCAGGAGTTGTTTGGGCATATTCCAGCCGTCGAAGGCTGACTCTAGACCGAGTCGAAGCCATCGCGAGCAGGCTCACTCCTACATTTGGAACGCATTCTCCTGTAGGAGTGAGCCTGCTCGCGATGGCTTATTCACAGCCACACAGGATTCAACCCTGCCCCCCAACCTGTCAATCCCCGACATCTCCTCTAGGAGCAAATCCCTCAGAGGACTACAATCCCCACCCCGCCTCGATGGCCGATTTGCCCCGCCCATGTTGACCTGTTCCGTACACCCGCTGCCCTACTGCGCCAACCCCGCCGATTACTTCGCGGCAATCCGCCATGCACCCGGTGCCGTGCTGCTCGACAGCGGCCGGCCGAGCGCCGACCGTGGTCGCTATGACTTGCTCAGCGCCTGGCCGCTGGAGCAACTGGCCGTTCTGCCTGACGAAAGCGGCAGCCTTTTCCTGCAACGCCTGCGCACCGTTCTTACGCGTCTGGGCGAAGCACAATTGCCTAAGGAATATGAACTGCCGTTCGCTGGCGGTCTGATCGGTTATCTGAGCTACGACTTCGGTCGGCATCTGGAAAATCTGCCGAGTCAGGCACGGGATGATCTGCAATTACCCGATGCGCGTTTTGGCCTGTATGACTGGGCGCTGGTCAGCGATCACCAGACGGCCACCAGCCAACTGGTGTTTCATCCGTCGATCAGTGAAAGTGAAAAACAGCGCCTGATTGAGTTGTTTACACAGCCGGTGTCCGCGACTTTGACGCCCTTCAAGCTGAACAACCCGATGGCAGCCGACCTCTCAGCCGAAGACTATCGCCAGGCCTTCGAACGCATTCAGCAGTACATCCAGGCCGGTGACTGCTATCAGGTCAATTTCGCCCAGCGCTTTCGTGCGCCCTGCTCCGGTGACCCGTGGCTGGCCTATTGCGCACTGCGCGCCGCTTGTCCGACGCCGTTCTCCGGTTTCCAGAGTTTGCCGGATGGCGGCGCGGTGCTGAGTCTGTCGCCGGAGCGCTTCGTCAAAGTCAGCCAGCGTCAGGTCGAAACCCGCCCGATCAAGGGCACTCGCCCGCGCGGACTGACCCCGGCCGAAGATGTCGCCAACGCCGCCGAACTGCTGGCCAGCCCCAAGGATCGTGCGGAAAACCTGATGATCGTCGACCTGCTGCGCAACGATCTCGGGCGCACCTGCCGCACCGGTTCGGTTCGCGTGCCGGAGTTGTTCAGCCTCGAAAGCTATCCGAATGTGCATCACCTGGTCAGCAGTGTGACCGGCGAACTGGCGCAGGATCGCGATGCGCTGGATCTGATCGCCGGCAGCTTCCCCGGCGGATCGATCACCGGCGCACCGAAGATTCGGGCGATGCAGATCATCGACGAACTGGAACCGACCCGTCGGGGTTTGTATTGCGGATCGTTGGTGTATCTGGACGTGCGCGGCGAGATGGACAGCTCCATTGCGATCCGCAGTTTGCTGGTGAAGGATGGGCAGGTGTGCTGCTGGGGTGGTGGCGGGATTGTGGCTGATTCGGAGTGGGAGGCTGAGTATCAGGAGTCCATCACCAAGGTGAAGATCCTGTTGGAAACCCTGCAAAACCTCTGAAAATTTAAAAGCTTAAAAGCTTCGCGAGCAAGCTCGCTCCCACATTGGAATGCATTCCCCTGTGGGAGCGAGCTTGCTCGCGAAGGCGTCCTTCCAGATGACTACAAACTCAGCTCACGGTTCGAAGCCTTGAGAAACTCCTGCTTCAACTCGGCAAACGTATGAACTGCCGGGAACTGCGGGAATTCGCGGATCACGTTATCCGGCGCATGGAACAGAATCCCGGCATCCGCCTCGCCCAGCATGGTGGTGTCGTTGTACGAATCACCCGCCGCAATCACCCGGTAGTACAGGCTTTTGAAAGCCAGAACCGACTGACGCTTGGGATCTTTCTGACGTAGTTGATAACTCGTGACCCGCCCAGTGTCATCAGTAATCAGCCTATGGCAGAGCAAGGTCGGGAAGCCCAGTTGGCGCATCAGCGGCTGGGAAAACTCGTAGAAAGTGTCCGACAGAATCACCACCTGGAAACGCTCGCGCAGCCAGTTGACGAACTCCACTGCGCCGTCCAGCGGCTTGAGGGTGGCGATCACTTCCTGGATGTCCGAAAGCTTCAAACCATGCTCGTCGAGGATGCGCAGGCGCTGCTTCATCAGCACGTCGTAGTCGGGAATGTCCCGGGTGGTGGCCTTGAGGGATTCGATTCCGGTTTTTTCGGCAAAGGCGATCCAGATTTCCGGCACCAATACCCCTTCAAGATCAAGGCAAGCAATTTCCACAAGACACTCCCGTTTGTATTGATTATTGAGTCGAGCGAGGCCGAACTCTAGCGACTCCGTCCCGGCCGCGCAACGCAGAGCGCGCCCCGATTCCCGCCACTTTTTGTTACCATCTGCCCATATAGAGCGCCCAGCGCCACCGACCTGTAGGAAGCCGCCCTGATGAGTGCAACGTTCGACGTCGTGGAACTCGCCACGACCTATGCCAACAAATCCGCGCAAGACATCCTGAAACTCGCGTTTGCCGAGTTCGGTGATGATCTGTGGATATCTTTCAGCGGCGCCGAGGATGTGGTGCTGGTGGACATGGCCTGGAAGCTCAACAAGAACGTCAAGGTGTTCAGCCTCGACACTGGCCGCCTGCACCCGGAGACCTACCGGTTCATCGATCAGGTGCGCGAGCACTACAAGATCGACATCGAACTGGTGTCGCCGGACTACACGAAACTGGAACCGTTCGTGAAGGAAAAAGGCCTGTTCAGTTTTTACAAGGACGGCCATGGCGAGTGCTGCGGCATTCGCAAGATCGAACCGCTGCGCCGCAAGCTGTCCGGCGTCAAGGCCTGGGCCACCGGCCAGCGCCGCGACCAGAGCCCGGGCACCCGCAGCGCCGTAGCCGCGATGGAGATCGATACCGCGTTCTCCACCCCCGAGCGCACGCTGTACAAGTTCAACCCGTTGGCGCAGATGACCAGCGAGGAAGTCTGGGGCTACATCCGCATGCTTGAGCTGCCTTATAACAGCCTGCATGAACGCGGCTTTATCAGCATCGGCTGCGAGCCTTGCACCCGTCCGGTTCTGCCGAATCAGCACGAACGCGAAGGCCGTTGGTGGTGGGAAGAAGCGACCCAGAAAGAATGCGGGTTGCATGCCGGGAATATCATCAGCAAGGCTTGATCCTTCAGCCTGACAACCCTATCCCCTGTGGGAGCGAGCTTGCTCGCGATAGCGAAGTTTCAGTCGACATATTTTTTGGCTGTTACACCGCTTTCGCGAGCAAGCTCGCTCCTACAGTGGTTTGTGGCGCCGTAAAAATGTGTACACACGAATGTCACCATCAGTGCCATTTATGTGTGCACTTTTAGTTTCTGCGCCCTGAAAAGTTACATCCCCTCCGGAAACACCTTCCTTCCGCGTCTCGCAAAAATCCCCCGCCGAAAATAAATAGCTGTTCAATCGGTCAATTTATATCGACCGGATTTCAGTCACTTAACCCTCATCCATAACAAAACGAAATCAGCAGCGCATTCCATAGATCCTGAACTGGCATAGATCTGGCTAAGGTGCATACATGTTTTGTATACAATAATTCAAGACATACACACTTTCGATCCGCAAGCCTGAAGCGCCCTATCCCGTACAGGCTGCAGATGCCCCGAATATCAGGAGCCTGCCGGAATGCGTACAAGTCTCTCCAATAACAACATCGCGCTGAATCTGCCTTCCTCCACGTTTGATCAGCCGTTGCCCGGCGAGCTTGCCGGGGAACCGCTGCAATTGAGCCCGCGCCTGCACAACAGCGACCTGGCACCAACCAAGGCCGAAGGGCGGCGCTGGGGCCGTTACAGCATCTTTGCCCTGTGGACCAACGATGTGCACAACATCGCCAACTACTCGTTCGCCATCGGTTTGTATGCGCTGGGGCTGGGCGGCTGGCAGATTCTGCTGTCGCTGGGGATCGGCGCGGCGCTGGTGTACTTCTTCATGAACCTGTCCGGCTACATGGGACAGAAAACCGGGGTGCCGTTTCCGGTCATCAGCCGGATCAGTTTCGGTATCCACGGCGCGCAGATTCCTGCGCTGATCCGGGCGGTGATCGCCATCGCCTGGTTCGGGATTCAGACGTATCTGGCGTCAGTGGTGTTTCGCGTGTTGCTGACGGCGGTTCACCCGGGATTCGCCGATTACGATCACAACTCGATCCTCGGTCTGTCGACGCTGGGCTGGGTGTGTTTCGTGGCGATCTGGTTCGTGCAACTGGCGATCCTTGCCTACGGCATGGAAATGGTGCGCCGTTACGAAGCGTTTGCCGGACCAGTGATTCTGCTGACCGTCGCCGCCCTCGCCGCGTGGATGTACACCCAGGCCAACGCGACCATTGCCTGGTCGATCCGCGAACCGCTGAGCGGTGGCGAGATGTGGCGCAACATCTTTGCCGGCGGTGCCTTGTGGCTGGCGATCTACGGCACGCTGATCCTCAATTTCTGCGACTTCGCGCGTTCCTCGCCGTGCCGCAAAACCATCAAGGTCGGAAATTTCTGGGGCCTGCCGGTAAACATTCTGGTGTTCGCCTCGATCACCGTCCTGCTCTGCGGCGCGCAATTCCAGATCAACGGACGGATCATCGAAAGCCCGACCGAAATCATCGCCTCGATCCCCAACACGTTCTTTCTGGTGCTCGGGTGTCTGGCATTCCTGATCGTCACCGTGGCGGTGAACATCATGGCCAACTTCGTCGCGCCGGCCTTTGTCCTGAGCAACCTGGCGCCGAAGTACCTGACCTTCCGACGCGCGGGGCTGATCAGCGCAACCATCGCCGTGCTGATCCTGCCGTGGAATCTCTACAACAGCCCGTTGGTGATTGTGTATTTCCTTTCCGGCCTCGGCGCCCTGCTCGGCCCGCTGTACGGGGTGATCATGGTCGACTACTGGCTGATCCGCAAAGGCCGGGTCAACGTGCCGCAGCTCTACAGCGAAGATCCCAATGGCGCTTATTACTACAGCCACGGGGTGAATTTCCGAGCGGTGGCGGCGTTTATTCCTGCGGCACTGATCGCCATCGTCCTCGCACTGGTGCCGGGTTTTCACAGTGTTTCGCCGTTCTCCTGGCTGATCGGCGCCGGGATCGCCGGAATGCTCTATCTGATCATCGCCAAACGTCAGCCGCACTACGCCGACGTCAGCGGTGAATCGATTGCCGTCGATAACGTCAGCCATTAATCCCTTGGCGGCCCGCACTTCGGGCCGCAGAACCACCCTGCTATAAGGACTTCCCATGCGAATTCTCGTGGTCAACGTCAACACCACCGAGTCCATCACCCAGGCCATCGCCCGCTCTGCGCAGGCCGTCGCTTCACCCGGCACGGAAATCGTCGGCCTGACGCCATTTTTCGGCGCCGATTCAATTGAAGGCAATTTCGAAAGTTATCTGGCAGCCATCGCCGTGATGGACCGGGTGATGTCCTACGACCAGCCGTTCGACGCAGTAATTCAGGCCGGTTACGGCGAACACGGACGCGAAGGTTTGCAGGAACTGCTCAACGTGCCGGTGGTGGACATCACCGACGCGGCGGCCAGCACCGCGATGTTCCTCGGTCACGCCTATTCAGTGGTGACCACGCTGGATCGCACCGTGCCGCTGATCGAGGATCGGCTGAAGCTTTCCGGTTTGTGGGATCGCTGCGCCTCAGTGCGCGCCAGTGGCCTGGCGGTGCTGGAACTGGAACATGAACCGCAACGCGCACTGGAAGCCATCGTGCGTCAGGCTGAACTGGCGGTGACTGAGGACAAGGCCGAAGTGATCTGCCTTGGCTGCGGCGGGATGGCCGGGCTGGATGAGCAGATTCGGCGGCGCACCGGGGTGCCGGTGGTGGATGGGGTGACGGCGGCGGTGACCATTGCTGAATCGCTGGTGCGGTTGAGATTGTCGACGTCCAAGGTGCGGACTTATGCGACGCCTCGGCCGAAGACCATCATTGGCTGGCCGCAGCGGTTTGCCCGTTAGACCGCGTTATCGTTCATCGCGGGCAAGCCACGCTCCCACAGGATTTGTACAGAATCACAGGTCAGTGAACGCCACACAACCTGTGGGAGCGGGCTTGCCCGCGAAGGCCACGACTCGGCCCCAAGCCATACTCAGATAGCACTAAACCGCTGCCCCAACCCCCGCTCCGCAAACTGCTCAATAATGAAATCGACAAACGCCCGCGTCTTGCCCGGCAGCAATTTGTGCTCGGCGTAATAAATAGAGGTGTAACCGTCATCGATGTACCAGTCCGGCAACACCCGCTGCAACTTGCCCGTTTCCAGATAACCCGCCGCAAACGGCATGCTCACCAGCGCAATGCCCAATCCCTGAGCCGCCGTGGCGCAGGCCGCTTCGGAATCACTCATGGTCATCCGCGCCTTCAGCGTCAATGGACGGCAAATCTGCGGATCGCGCCCGGTCAACTGCCAGGAACGCACGCGCCCGGTTTGCGGTGAACGAATCAGAATCCCGTCGTGATGCTTGAGATCGTCCGGTTCGGTGATCTCGGCGTTGGCTTGCAGATACTCACTCGACGCCACCAACACCCGATGTGCCGGACTCAGCCGGCGCGCAACCACGCCCTGCGGCAGTTCGAAGCCGCCACCAATGGCCGCATCGAAACCCTGGCCGATCAGATCGACCTGACGATTATCGAAGTGCCAGTCCGGATTGATCGCCGGAAAACGCCGCAAGAACTCGCCGAGCATCGGCACGATATACAAACAGCCGAACGCGGTGCCCATGCTGACTTTCAACGTCCCGGCCGGCAGCCCTTCAACACTCGCCAGATTGGACACTGCGTTCTGAATGGTGGTGAGACTGCTGCTGACCTGATTCAGAAATAGCTGACCCGCCTCGGTCAGCGTCAGGCTGCGTGTACTACGCTGGAACAGCCGCACACCCAGGCGCACCTCAAGTTTCGCCACACTTTTACCGACCGCCGCCGGAGTCAGACTCAGACGCCGGGCGGCCTCGGCAAAGCTGCCGACCTCGGCGCTGCGGACAAAGCATTCGATGCTGCTGAAGGTTTCCATGATCGCCACTATAAACTTATGGTTTACACAGACTATAGCAATCATGGTCTACACGGTTGTCGATGACAGGCCGATACTCGGCTCCAACAACAAGGCACCCCCGCCTTGAACACTCTGGAAATCGAACATGACTACTCAAAACCTCAGCGGTAAAGTTGCTCTGATTCAAGGCGGTTCCCGTGGTATCGGCGCCGCAATCGTCAAACGTCTGGCCGCCGAAGGCGCCAGTGTCGCCTTCACTTACGTCAGCTCTGCCGCCAAGGCCGAAGAGTTGCAAAACAGCATCACCGCCAACGGCGGCAAAGCCCTTGCGATCAAGGCTGACAGCGCCGACGCTGCTGCCATTCGTCACGCGGTGAGCGCTACCGTCGAAACCTTCGGCCGCCTCGACATTCTGGTGAACAACGCCGGTGTCCTCGCCGTCGCGCCGCTGGAAGATTTCAAGCTGGAAGACTTTGATCAGACCGTGGCGATCAACATCCGCAGCGTGTTCATTGCCTCCCAAGAAGCCGCCAAACACATGGGTGAAGGCGCGCGCATCATCAACATCGGCAGCACCAATGCCGACCGCATGCCCTTTGCCGGTGGCGGTGTGTATGCGATGAGCAAATCCGCGCTGGTCGGTCTGACCAAAGGCCTGGCCCGCGATCTCGGCCCACGCGGCATCACCGTCAACAACGTGCAGCCTGGCCCGGTCGATACCGACATGAACCCGGCCAGCGGCGAATTCGCCGACAGCCTGATCCCGCTGATGGCGGTCGGCCGTTACGGTACAGCCGCTGAAATCGCCAGCTTCGTCGCCTACCTCGCAGGCCCGGAAGCCGGTTACATCACCGGTGCCAGCCTGACCATCGACGGTGGCTTCGGCGCCTGACCGTTGTAAATCACGGACACAAAAAAACGCCGCTCATCTTTAAATAGAGAGCGGCGTTTTTTGTTGTCACGGCTTAGATCAGGCCCATTCAAGCGCCGGCAATCCGCAGGCTCCTGGGGTGAACGCCTTTAACGTGCGCAGAATTCCGTCAGCATGCGCATATTTTTCATCGGCCATGGCAGCATCGGGAATGGCGATGGCGGTCATGCCTGCCGCTTTTGCCGCCGTCACGCCAAATGGCGAATCTTCGAACACCAGACAATCCTCCGGCGCAACGCCCAAACGACGCGCAGCGGTCAGGAAAATATCCGGCGCCGGTTTTGCCGCGCCGACTTCCGGGTCATCAGCGGTGACGATGAAGTCGAACAGCGCAAACCAGTCGCGGTGCAAAGTGGTTTTCTGGCCGAACGACTGACGCGATGAACTGGTGCCTACCGCGATTGGAATGTTGTGAGCCTTGAGATGACGAATCAGCTCTTCGGCGCCCGGCATCGCTTGCGCGGTAGGGAAACGCTCGCGCATCAGCGGCTCGCGGATCACCAGGAACTCTTCGGCAGTGATCGGCAGATCCAGCGCCTGCACCACGTAGTTCGCCAGATCATTCGCGCCACGGCCAATGATGTTCTGTTTGACGCTCCAGTCGAAGGTGCGCCCGTAACGCCCGGCGATGATCGAGGTGACTTCGGTGTAGATACCCTCGGTGTCCAGCAGCAAACCGTCCATGTCGAAAATCACGGCCTTGATCGGGCCGAACGTCTTCAGCGGTGCATTCATTATCGGGTCCGTATCAACGACATCCCAAGCGGCGCGGGTGGTGGCGCGGCTCGGATCTGATTAAAGGGTTCAGCAGCATAACGAGCGCGACCGGCATTGAGCAACGGGCAATATCGCCTGCGCCGCCGAACTGCTGGCGTGCATTTAGAGATTTTCCCTACAACCAAAGTCTCCTTGGCTGGCTTATTTCCTCTTTGATCCCCCGCAAAGTCTCGCGCCTCTTTATCGATATGCGCGAGTGACTGTCAATGCTTCCATCCGAGCGGCTCCTGGCCCTGAACAACAGCATCGGCCTGCTGGTGGTCGCCGCCCTCAATCCAGACCATCCCGACTTCGACACCCTGCTCGAACAGTTTCGCCTGTGCCTCAACGATTACGACTCGTGGGCCGAGCAGTTCTGGACTGGATCAGCGCTGAATATCGAGCAGGTGTTCAAGGTCGGCAACGACGTGCACCTCAGCACTTCGGTCAACCTGCGCAAGCCCGTCAGTTCCTCGGTGGTGATGTGCCCTGCCAGCGGCCCGTTGACCCTGGTCCACATGTTCGAGGCCGCACGTTTCGTCCCTATCGGCGATACCCCGGTGACGCTCGAACCGGTGATCGCCGGAGTCGATGCCGTGTTGAGCTATGGCGAACCCCTGCATTATCGAATCGGCCCGAGCGGCATTCTGGAAGTCCCCGAGTGTGATCGGGGCCAGCGTTATCGCATCACCTTCTTTCCCGATGTTTCCGCCACCCACATCAAAACCCTGTATGCGTCCTATCAAGGAGTGCTGGATGGACTGGAAACCTGGCTGCGCGGTGAATGGGTGGAGTTTCAGCCGCTGTGGACGGAGTTTTCCGGCGCCGGATTCACCGAGCGTTATGGCCAGTTGCAGCAAGCTGACTGGCGCGGATTCGAAAAAGCCCTGCACGGTGTCTGGGACGACATTAAACAGGTTTTCGCCCTGCTCGCCGACTTGCAGGCCAACAGCGAAAAACTCCTGCAATACCTGAACGACATCGAACTCGATGCCTTGCTCGCGGCCTCCTCCGAAGCAATCGCCAATGGTCTGCTGATCCTCAGCGACGAACCGTTGCTGTTTATTCACCTCGCCGCGTTTACCAGTTGGTTGAAGATGCTGCCGCCGCAATATCTGGCGGAAGTGGTGGCGGAAGTTCGCGCCGAATTGCTGGTGAGCTTTCTGTTGATGCGCGTGGCCGGTGGGGTCGGCCTGCAATTGCGCTTGAGCAGTAAAGTGCTGGGCAGGATCAAATCGCCTCGGGCGCGGGAATGGCTGGCGGCTTCGGCGTTGCGGTTGGCTGAGCTGAGTTCCACGCCTGAATTGGGCAAGCATGCGGGCGTGCTCAAGCCGGTGGCGATCAATGCGCGGGACGTACGGTTGAAACCGACGCCGTTGATTCCGCTGGAAATTGTTTCGGCGGACTCTTCGGTTTTGCAGGTTCGCAATCCAGCGCCGATTGCCCGCGACAAGTCGCAGAGCATGGCTCGGCTGGAGCGGCATGAGCCCCATGATGACTCCCCAAATCAGGCGAAAAACCCCAATGGCGACAGTGCTGATTGTGGGCCGCTGACCTGCACCAATGGCTGTCCGGTGTCGATGGTCACGGGCGAGGAACTGCTGACCCTGACTGATGGCACGCTGGATGGTTTGCTGCCGTTTTCCTTTACTCGCGTTTATCGCACCAGTGCTGTTGAACTGGATGTCGGTCTGGGGTTTGGCTGGAGCCATTCGCTGGCGCATCGGCTGGAGTTTGATGGCGACGGGGTGGTTTGGGTCGATCACGAGAACCGCCGGACGCGGTTTCCGTTGCCGAGTGTTGAACGGCCGGCGATTCATAACAGCCTGTCGCGGGCGGCGATTTTTCTTGGGGATGAGCCGGAGGAACTGATCCTCGCACTGGCCGGGGAAGATTCGCGTTTTTATCACTTTCGGGTCGGGCGACTGACGGCGATTAGTGATGCGTACGGCAATCGTCTGACGGTGTTTCGCGATCGGTCTGACAGGATTTCGCGCCTCGACAACGGTGCTGGTCGGGCGCTGTTGTTGCGTTACGACCGGGCGCAGTTGGTCGCGGTGGATTACCAGCGTTTTGATCCGGCGCTGAACCTTGCCGAGCCCTGGGCGACCGGACAGACGCTGGTCAGTTACCGCTACGACGCCCTGCGCCGCTTGATCGAAGCGACCAACGCGGCCGGGGAAAGCGAGCGATACGACTACGACGATGCGCACGTCATCCTGCAACGGCAATTGGCCGGGGGTGCGAGTTTTTACTGGGAGTGGGAGCGCTCCGGGATATCGGCGCGGTGTGTGCGGCATTGGGCGTCGTTTTCGCAGATGGACACGCGGTATGTCTGGGATGACGCCGGCAGTGTCGCGGTGCATTACGTTGATGGCACCGAAGAGGTTTATGTCCACGACGACCGTGCGCGGCTGGTGCGCAAGGTCGAGGCCAATGGTGGCGAACACCTCAAGGCGTATGACGCTCAGGGGCGGTTGACGGCCGAGCAGGACGCGCTTGGTGCCGTCACTGAATATCGCTACGACGATGTCGGACGGCTGATCGCGCTGATTCCGCCGGGTGATGCACCAACGTCCTACGAGTATCGCGACGGTTTCTTGCACAGCCGTACGCGTGGCGATGCGGTTTGGGTCTATCGCCGCAATGCTCAGGGTGATGTCACTGAAGCGGTCGATCCTGATGGTCAGATTACCCATTACCACTACGACCCCCGTGGGCAGTTGCTGTCGATCCGTTACCCGGACACCAGTCGGCATGTGTTGCTGTGGAACGACCTTGGGCAGTTAGTTGAAGAAACCCTGCCTGGCGGTGGCGTACGGCACTTTTCCTACGATGCGCAGGGGCGGCGGACCACAACTCAGGACGAACATGGCGCGATTACTCGTCAGCAATGGGACGTGGTTGGACGACTGGTTCAGACGACATTGCCTACGGGTGCCACACGCGCTTACAGCTACGGTGCCTACGGCCAGGTCACCGCTGAGCGCGATGAACTGGGGCATATCACCCGATATGAATATGACGACGATCTGCATCTGGTCAGTCGTCGGATAAACCCTGACGGCACGCGGGTGCACTACCGCTATGACCATGCGCAGCTGTTGCTCACGGAGATCGAGAACGAGTCCGGCGAAAAATATCAGCTGGACTACACGCCGAGCGGATTGATCCGGCAGGAAACCGGCTTCGACGGACGCCGCACGGCGTACGGCTACGACCTCAATGGTCATCTGCTGGAGAAGACCGAGTTTGGTGATGACGGGGCGCGGCTGATTACCGGGTATGAGCGGGACTCGGCGGGGCGTCTGCTGATCAAGACCCTGCCGGATGGGGTCAAGGTCGACTATCGCTATGACCGTTTGGGGCGGTTGATCGGTGTTGATGACGGCTAGGATCATCCGCTGGCTTTCGAATACGACGTGCAGGATCGGCTGATCACCGAGCATCAAGGCTGGGGCACGTTGCGGTATGCCTATGACGCCTGCGGTCAGCTGCAACGCATGCGCCTGCCGGACAACAGCAAGCTGGATTACCACTATGCCAAGGGTGGTGTGCTGACGGCGATTGACCTCAATGGTGCACAACTGACCAGTCATGTTTACCAGTCGGGTCGAGAACAGCAGCGTCGGCAAGGCCTGTTGCTCAGTGAATATGCCTACGACGAACAAGGCCGATTACAGGCTCACACCGCAGGTCATCAACACGATTCGCTGTACCGCCGCGATTATGCCTACAGCGCCAACGGCAACCTTGAGCACATCGTCGACACCCGCCACGGGCAGCGAACCTACGGCTACGACGCCCTCGACCGCTTGATTCGGGTACGTCACTCGCGGGACGAACTCCCTGAATCTTTCGCTCATGATCCGACCGGCAACCTGCTGATGCAGGATCGCCCCGGGCCTTCGCAGATCAAAGGAAATCGCCTGCTGATGCAGGGTGACCGCCACTATGACTACGACGCCTTCGGCAATCTGATTCGCGAACGGCGTGGTACTGCGCACAAGCTTGTCACCGAATATCGCTACGACAGTCAGCATCGACTGATTGGTCTGACTCGACCCGATGGCCAGATCGATTCCTACAAATACGACGCCTTTGGCCGTCGGATCAGCAAGACTGTTGACGGCCAGACCACCGAGTTCTTCTGGCAAGGCGACCACCTCGTCGCCGAAAGCAGCCCGACGCAACACCGCAGCTTCGTCTATGAGCCCGGCACCTTTCGCCCGTTGGCCCTGCTCGACGGCAAAGGCCCCAAGAAAGCCTGCCCGTTTTACTACCAACTCGACCACCTCGGTACGCCGTTGGAGTTGACCGATTACAGCGGTGAGATCGTCTGGTCGGCGCAGTACGACGCCTACGGCAAAGTTGCTGCGCTGACTTTGGCGGCTGACGATTATATGGACCAGCCGCTGCGGTTTCAGGGGCAGTATTTCGATGCGGAAAGCGGGCTGCATTACAACCGGCATCGGTATTACGATCCGAGGGTTGGACGGTATCTGACGCCTGACCCGGTGAAGTTGGCGGGTGGGTTGAATCAGTACCAGTACACGCCGAATCCGACGGGGTGGGTTGATCCGTTGGGGCTGAACTCCAACTGTCCGCCGCCGAATAAGCCGGGTTGCAAGGTGCCGGGTGGGGTTGGTGGGGCTAAGGTTGATGAGGCGACACCAGAGCTCCCAAAACCGAAGCCCCGCCCTCAGCACTTTGGAAATGAGGAAAAGCTAGCCGGGCATTATGAAAAGCATGGAGCTGAGTTCAAATCCATGAACAAAGAGGAATACTTGCTCGTCGCTCGAGATGTTGTGAATCAAGGAACCCGGGTGGAATACTTATATAAGGGAGAAACGCGATTCGGTTATCTGCGATTGATGGGGAATAATCGGAAAGGGGAATCGAAATTTGCCTTCGTGGGCACCAATGCGAACGACGAAATTACGACCCTGCATACAAAAAGCGGTAAAGAACTATGGCGATCCATCAATGGCAATGCACAAGATAAAACCCTGAGGCCTGCTCATGACTAAAACGCACCTGGCATTGGTCGTCGCTATAGATAATCTCGTAGAGGATGCTGTTTCGCTGCTTATTGATGGCGTATCGCTCAAGTGCTTTGTCAGCTATTGCCCTTCGAAAATTGAGGTGGGAAAAATTTACGAAGTGGAGATCGACATGGTGCTGCCTGACGAAGAGTATGTATCGGAAACAGATGACGAACAGCTGAAAGCTGAGATGATCGGCAGCGGTTTCTCCTGTGAAATCTATGGCTATTTGGATGGAGAGGTGTTCCGGTCTTTTGTTGACTTCATGGATCAAGATATCCACTACGAATATCCACATCTGAACGAGCATTACATCAAAATCACAGCTCAGAGAATGGATGTGTCGTTCACGTCAACTTTATCCGCCGCCGAGTCATCTTCCTCCAACGGCAACTGATCCCGCCTCAACGGATCAGTCGGCGAAGGCAGCGGATATTCAGGCGTCTCATCAACATCATCTGCCTTCGTATCATCACCCATCACACACCTCTCGAAGGGCCTGCCCCCAGGCCCTGAAGATTCAATCCTCATCTTCCTCATCCACATACTCACTGTCCGCCGCATCATCAGCATCATTGAGCGGCACAGTCGCATCATCCATCAACGACCCAGGATCTTCATTCCCCGGATCATTGATAAACGGCAGCCCGCTCGGGCCTTTTTCTTCCTTGCCTTCAGTTTCGGGAGTCATGGCAAACCTCGTGAATTCAGGTGCGTGTTTAACGTTCGAAAGGCAGCTCAACAAATCGTTCCTGCCTTGAAACTATAGAAGCAAAAAACCCGGCACTTGGCCGGGTTCACTGAAATCATAACCTCAGTGATGCCGATTTTTATGTTTGTGCTTATGCCCGCCATTCGAGTGCGACTTACCGCCATCGCTGCCCAGGTTGTTACCGACCGCCCCGCCCGCTGCGCCGCCGAGACCTGCGCCAACGGCGGAACCGGTTGAGCCGCCCAAGCTGTTGCCGACCACGGAACCACCCGCTGCTCCCAATCCACCACCAACCGCGGCTTCAGTGCGGCTGCCTTTCGGTGCACCTACGGCGCCGCCGGCCGCGCCGCCTACTCCCGCGCCAACCGCAGCTCCGGTGCTGCCGCCGAGCTGTCCGCCGACCACATTGCCCAACACGCCACCCAGTCCGCCGCCCACTGCCGCCGAACCATCGCCGGCGGCCATTGCGCCTTGTGCGACCAGCAATCCGAAAACCAGTGCGGATAATGTCAAACGCATAACAACCTCACAGTTCCCGAAACGGGACAATTCGCCCGAGAAGGGGCTGTATGAATTTGGAGGCATTTCCCGCGAAAACGTTCAGCAACGAAAAAGCCCGACATCAAGTCGGGCTTTTTCTGACAGGAAAACCGTCTTAGTGACGCTTGTGTCCCTTGGACAGATTGCTGCCTACCGCGCCGCCAGCTGCACCGCCCAGACCGGCGCCAATCGTTGCGCCGTTTTTACCGCCGAGGCTGTTACCGATCACCGAACCACCGGCCGCGCCAACGCCGCCGCCAATCGCCGCTTTGGTCCGGCTACCTTTGCCGGCCGCCATTGCACTGCCAGCGGCACCGGCCAGACCGGCACCAATCGCAGCACCGTTGCTGCCGCCCATTTTCTGGCCGACCACATTACCCAGTGCGCCACCCAGACCGCCGCCAAGAGCAGCGGTGCCATCACCAGCAGCCATCGCACCTTGAGCAACCAGAAGCCCCAAAACCAGAGCGGGCAGTGTTAAACGCATGACGAAAACCTCAAAAATAGGGACAACAAAAAGGGTCGCGATTGAATGCCGTCGGGGCGAAAAAGTCCAGACGAAATCAGAGACCACCGCGCACTGAGCGCCGATTTGACAGCGTTTTTCGAAAAGGTTTTATGACAGGCAAAAAAAAGCCCGCTGGGGAGACGGGCTGGAGACTTGCTTTCTAACGGATGGCTTCACCCTACGACGGTGGACGTGAAAAGTTTGTGAAAGCCAACTAACCCAATCTACCGTCTGTAGGACTTTTCGCAATCCATGGAGCCGGGCATAAAAAACCCCGTTCATAGACGGGGTTATTCGACAGCCGATTACTTTCTGGCTCGCGTCGTGACCTTGGGTAGAAACTTTGCTTTCGGTCCCTTGGGAGCCGTGGACTTGATCTTGCCGGTCTGAACCGGGTCTTCACCGAAGCCAGCCTGATACTCCGTCTGGCCACAGCGTACGCAATTGTTAAACGAAAACTCAGCTCCATCATCTTCGATATACGGATCAGTCATAACGTCTCCCCTTTGCCAAGGATCGATACCGGCAAACCCCTTTTGCCTGAAAAAATATCGACCTCCAAGACTTTTGAGACTAGCCGGTCATTACTGGACTTGTGATTCAGATTGACTGACGCCCGACGAATGGCCTGCGCAAATTAAACAGATCAACCGGCACCGCCGAGCTCACGCGTCTAAAGATTGGACAAACCGATACTGCTCGAGCCTGGCGTCATCTAGCACCCTAGATCCGCCAACGGCGATCAGCGCAACTTCACCGCAGTCCCCGTCACAAACACCACAACCATGCCGCCCTTACCTGCCGGCATGCTGATCTCGAAATCCAGCCCAACCACAGCATCCGCCTGCAACGCCCGCGCCCGTTCCTTGATCTCGTCCGTTGCCTGAACGCGCGCCTCCTTCAGTGCCCGTTCCAACGTCTGCGAACGCCCACCGAAGAAATCCCGCATCCCGGCGAACATGTCACGGATCACATTGACCCCTTGCACCGATTCGGCGCTGACGATGTCCAGGTATGCGGTGATCTGTCGGCCTTCGATGGAATGAGTGGTGGAGATGATCATGGGAGAAATCCTTTGAACGGCAGTAAATTTGCCGATTGTAAGTCACCAGCGACCGGCCCCCATTCCCATATCGTTCCCATACAGGACTTTTTCAGACGCCAGAAACCACAAGACCCCTGACTTCTTTCGAAATCAGGGGTCTTGTGTGTATCGAATGTGGCGGTGAAGGAGAGATTCGAACTCTCGATACAATTTCTTGTATACACACTTTCCAGGCGTGCTCCTTAAGCCACTCGGACACTTCACCGTATCTCTTCAAACATTTTCTGTCTGTCGAGGCGCGCTAATGTAGTCGAAAGCTTTTCCGATGGCAAATATTTTTTTCAGAATTTTCATGCGGTTAAGAGAAAAAGCCGTTTCTCCCGGAATGGGGCCATGGCAAACCGGCCATTCTTGGGTGAGCGCGTGCCTTCTATATAGAGGGAGATGCGCGACCACGCAGCGTGCCACGCTGGGCGAGGCGCAAAACGGTGACTGGCGAGTCAGTCACGGCGCTTTACCTGGCCTACGGCGGTGGGTAACGTCTGCTTCATCTTTCTTACAAGGAATAGCGTCATGAGTGAGTTGATTTCCTACCACCTCGAAGACGGTATCGCGACCCTGACCTTGAGCAACGGCAAGGTCAATGCCATTTCCCCGGACGTGATTGCAGCGTTCAACACGGCGCTGGATCAGGCTGTGACTGATCGCGCCATTGTGATCATTACCGGTCAGCCGGGGATTTTGTCCGGTGGCTACGATTTGAAGGTGATGACGGCTGGCCCTAAAGAAGCCGTGGCATTGGTGACTGCCGGTTCGACTCTGGCCCGTCGCCTACTCTCTCATCCGTTCCCGGTGATTGTTGCCTGCCCTGGCCATGCCGTGGCCAAAGGTGCGTTCATTCTGTTGTCCGCCGATTACCGCATTGGTGTCGATGGCCCGTTCAGCATTGGTCTGAACGAAGTGCAGATCGGCATGACCATGCACCACGCCGGCATCGAGTTGGCGCGTGACCGCCTGGGCCGTGCAGCTTTCCATCGTTCGGTGATCAATGGCGAGATGTTTGATCCCAAAGGCGCGGTGGACGCTGGCTTCCTCGACAAGGTGGTCTCGGCTGAAGAGTTGCAGGGTGCGGCACTGGCTGCAGCGCGTCAGTTGAAGAAGATCAACATGACTGCTCACAAGAACACCAAGCTGAAAGTGCGCAAAGCACTGCTGGAAACCCTGGATAGCGCGATCGTTCAGGATCAGGAGCATCTGGGTTAACCCCAGGTTCCAGCCACCTATAAGAGCCCGACCGTCGTGTCGGGCTTTTTCTTACGTACTCTGTCGAAATAGCCGTAGTGGCTCTAGGACGCGTCTGACCATCCACTTGGAAACATGCGCTTAAACATCGCCTATCTCCTGCCTCTATAGCAGCAATTGCCGAAAACAGTGCACATCCGTACACTGCGCCACCTTTTGTCCCGGTGGGCCCTGTAAATGCTGTTTTTGTTTCGTATGTTATTGATGGGTCTGCACTTTGTTCTCGCTGGTGTGCTTGGGGTGATCCTCGGTCTGTGCCGTCCTTTCAACCCGGATAACAGTCGCCTGTGCGCGCGCCTCTATGCGTTGCCGGCGATGTGCATTTTGCGTCTGCGAGTGAAATCCGAAGTCAGCGGTTTGATGAACAAGCCCGACAGCTGCGTGATCATCGCCAACCATCAATCCAACTACGATCTGTTCGTGTTCGGCAACGTCGTTCCACGCCGCACCGTGTGCATCGGCAAGAAGAGCCTGAAATGGGTGCCGCTGTTCGGACAGTTGTTCTGGCTGGCCGGCAATGTGTTGATCGACCGTGGCAATGCGCAAAAGGCGCGTCAGTCGATGCTCACCACGACCAACACGTTGCAAAACGAACACACCTCGATCTGGGTATTCCCGGAAGGTACGCGCAACCTCGGCGAAGAACTGCTGCCATTCAAGAAAGGCGCCTTTCAAATGGCGATTGCTGCCGGCGTGCCGATTGTTCCGGTGTGTGTCAGCAGTTACGTCAAGCACATGCGCCTGAATCGCTGGCGCAGCGGGAAAATCCTCATACGCTCGCTGCCGGCAATTCCTACGGCAGGAATGACGATGGACGACATGCCCATGCTCATCACCCAGTGTCGCGAGCAGATGCGCGAGTGCATCGCCGACATGGATAAGCAGCTACACGCTGCGTGAAAAAGCGACCCGCCCTGTGCGGGTTTTCTTTTGCCGGCTGAACTGTGCAGATTTCACTGACTCTCAAGCAGCGACACGGCTAAGCTGAAGCCTTGTATTCCCTGCCATCTGCCAAGAAGAAGTGAACCACCACCATGGGTCGAGTTGTTGCTGCTGCGGTTTACAGTGCGGGTAAGAAAGTCACCAATATTTCCCTCGACGAAGGCGCAGCCTGGGCCGCCAAACCCGGCCATTTCGTCTGGATCGGCCTCGAAGAGCCGAGCGCGCAGGAACTGTCCAACCTGCAACGTCAGTTCAACCTGCACGAACTGGCGATTGAAGATGCGTTGGAAAAACACAGTCGGCCCAAACTGGAAACCTTCGGTGACGCTTTGTTTATCGTCACTTACTCGCCGATTCGTGAACATGGCATCTTGCAGTTCATCGAGACGCATATTTTCGCCGGCAAGGGCTACATCATCACCGCACGTAACGGCCATTCGGCGTCTTACGCTCATGTGCGCCAACGCTGTGAGGCGCGTCCGCTGCTGCTGGAGCATGGCGAAGATTTTGTGCTGTACGCCCTGCTCGACTTCGTGATCGAAAACTATCAGCCGGTTGGCGAAGCGATCCACGCTGAAATCGATGAGCTGGAGCGCAACGTGTTGTGCAGTGCGCTGAACGAGCGCGACATTCAGAAGCTGCATGGCCTGCGCCGCGATGTCGTGCGTCTGCGCCGTTATGCAGCGCCGATGGTGGAAATCAGCGAGGAGCTGCAAAAACTCAGCTTCCCGTTTATCGACAAGAACATGCGTCCGTACTTCCGCGATGTGCAGATTCATGTCACGCGGCAGATGGAAGATTTGACGACTCTGGCGGACATCGCCAGCCAGACCATCGAAATTGGTGTGTTGCTGGAAGCGTCACGGCAAAGCGTGGTGCAGCGCAAGTTTGCTGCTTGGGCGGCGATTCTGGCCTTCCCGACGGCGGTGGCGGGGATTTACGGGATGAACTTCCAGAACATGCCGGAGCTGAGCTGGCATTACGGCTACTTCACCGTGCTGGGGTTTATTGCGGTGGGATGTGTGAGTTTGTGGGCGAGTTTCAAGAAATCGGGTTGGTTGTAAGGAATACCGTGTCGCCTGGGAAAATCGCTAGCAGGCTAGCTCCCACAGGGTCTGCGCAATAACGCAGATCCCCTGTGGGAGCCAGCCTGCTGGCGATGCTTTTCAGCTTCAGGCCGCCGCTGGCTTGTGTGCGACAAAGCGCATCATCCATTCAGCCACTGTTGCGCCATGGTGCTCTTGCTCCAGGCTCGCCACACCCTTGCTGTAAATCTGCGAACCCAACGCTTCCTGACGCAATTCCAGCAACGCCCGCGAATAGTCGTGAATGAATTCCGGATGCCCCTGGAAGCACAACACCTGATCATTGATGTGGTACGCCGCAAACGGGCAGAAATCGCTGGAGGCGATGACCGTGGCGTTTTCCGGCAGTGCGGTGACCTGGTCCTGGTGGCTGATCAGCAGCGTCAGCTCTTCGCGTACCGGGCTCATCCACGGCGCCTTGGCCGCCAGTTTGTAGTTGTGGGTGCCGACGCCCCAGCCCTGAGTCGCACGCTCACTCTTGCCACCCAGCAACAGCGCCAGCAATTGGTGACCGAAGCACACGCCGAGCAGCTTGTCGCCACGCTCGTAGCGGGTCAGCAGGTATTGCTTGAGGGTCTGAATCCACGGATCGGTGCCGA
Organism: Pseudomonas sp. McL0111; assembly: GCF_052567255.1. Taxonomy (NCBI): domain Bacteria; kingdom Pseudomonadati; phylum Pseudomonadota; class Gammaproteobacteria; order Pseudomonadales; family Pseudomonadaceae; genus Pseudomonas; species Pseudomonas sp. McL0111. The sequence goes on from NZ_CP199585.1 coordinate 5,936,203, forward strand.
ACGAATCGGCCTTGCTGCCGGTGACCAGGTACGCATCGAAGGTCTGATCGTCGCTCGGGTATTCGCCCTGCATCACGTTGTACACGGTGAACTCGGCGGCAATCGGTTGCTGCGAGAACAGGCGCTGGAACATCTGCCCATAACCCTGATATTGATCGACCAGTTCCGGACGCAGGATGTCGGTTTCCAGAATGCAGATGCGTAGCGACATAAAAAATACCTGACACGTGATGGGAATAATGAACACCCCAGAGCCTGCCTTGAAACACCCTGACAAGGCAAGCCCCGGAATGTGTCCCGTGTCTTAGAACAACTCTCCTTTCGCAGCTTTGTCCAGCAGCAGCGCCGGTGGCGTGAAGCGCTCGCCATACTGCTCGGCGAGATACTGCGCACGAGCAACGAAATCCTTCACTCCGTACTGGTTGATGAACTGCAATGCGCCGCCGGTCCACGCCGCGAAACCGATGCCGAAGATCGAGCCGACGTTGGCATCCGCCGTCGAAGTCAGCACGCCCTCCTCCACGCAGCGCACGGTTTCGATAGCCTGTACGAACAACAGACGATCGCGTACATCCTTCGGCGAAATCTGCCCGTCAGCTTTCTCGAAGCGGCTTTTCAGCTCGGGCCACAGGTGTTTCTGGCCACCCGCCGGATAATCATAGAAACCGCCGCCTGCGGCCTTGCCGGGCCGTTTGTATTCGTTGAGCAGCAAGTCAATCACGGCGAAGGCCGGATGTTCTATCAGCGGTTTCCCTTCTGTTTGCAGGTCTTTGGCCGTTTGTTGACGGATATGGCTCATCAGGCTGAGGGAAACTTCGTCAGAGATTGCCAGAGGTCCGACCGGCATCCCGGCCTTGCGCGCTTCGGTCTCGATCATCGGCGCGCTGACGCCCTCACCGAGCATGGCGATGCCTTCATTGGTGAAAGTGCCGAACACCCGCGAGGTAAAGAAGCCTCGGCTGTCGTTGACCACTATCGGTGTTTTCTTGATTTGCAGGACGAAGTCGAAGCCCCGCGCCAGGGTTTCGTCGCTGGTCTGCGCGCCTTTGATGATTTCCACCAGCGGCATTTTTTCAACCGGGCTGAAGAAGTGCAGGCCGATAAACTTGCTTTGATCCGCCACCGCAGTTGCCAGCCCGGTGATCGGCAAGGTCGAGGTGTTGGAAGCGATGACCGCATCGGCGCCGACAACTTTCTGCGCTGCTGCCGAAACCTTGGCCTTGAGTTCACGATCTTCGAATACCGCTTCGATGATCAGATCGCAGCCAGCCAGATCGGCATCATTTTCCGCAGGATGAATCCGCGCCAGGATCTTCTCCCGCTGCGCAGCAGTCATCTGCCCACGCCCCACATTCTTGTCCAGCAGAGCTGCCGAATGCGCCTTGCCCTTCTCGGCGGCGGCTAGGGTGATGTCCTTGAGCACCACTTCGATACCCGCCGAGGCGCTGACAAACGCGATGCCCGCGCCCATCATCCCGGCGCCGAGCACGCCGACCTTATGCGTGACTGATGGCGCAAATCCTTTCGGGCGCGAGCCGCCAGCGTTGATTTCGTTGAGCTGGAACCAGAACGTGCCGATCAGGTTTTTCGAGATCTGCCCGGTGGTCAGTTCGGTGAAGTAGCGGGTTTCGATCAGGTGCGCAGTGTCGAAATCGACTTGGGCGCCCTCCACTGCCGCACACAGGATCTTCTCCGGCGCAGGCATCGTGCCCTGGGTTTTGCTGCGCAGGATCGACGGCGCAATGGCGAGCATCTGCGCGACTTTCGGGTTCGACGGCGTGCCACCCGGAATCTGATAACCCTTGACGTCCCAACGCTGCACCGCCGATGGATTGGCGAGAATCCATGCGCGGGCCTTGGCCAGCAACTCATCGCGATCCGCCGCCAACTCATCGATCAGGCCGGCCTGCAATGCCTGTTGCGGCCGAACCTTTTTGCCTTCGAGCAAATACGGCAGGGCTTTTTCGATACCGAGCATGCGCACCATGCGCACCACCCCGCCGCCGCCCGGCAGCAGGCCGAGCGTCACTTCTGGCAGGCCGAGTTGTACTGACGAATCATCAAGCGCCACCCGATGATGGCAGGCCAGACAGATTTCCCAACCACCACCGAGTGCCGCGCCATTGATCGCCGCGACCACCGGTTTGCCGAGGGTTTCCAGGGTGCGCAATTGGCCCTTTAGGGTCAGCACCATGTCGTAAAAGGCTTTGGCTTCTGGTTTGCCGACCTTGATCAGTTCGTTGAGATCGCCGCCGGCAAAGAAAGTCTTCTTCGCCGACGTGATGATGACCCCGGCAATTTCGTCCTTTTCAGTGACCAGTCGGGCAACGCAGGCGGCCATCGCCTCGCGATACACCGCGTTCATGGTGTTGGCGCTCTGGCCCGGCATGTCGATGGTCAGGACAACGATAGCGTCCTGGCCTTTTTCGTAACGAATGGCTTCGCTCATAACAAGGTTCCTTGAATTCGGGGCTCAGAGGCGTTCGATGATGGTGGCAATGCCCATGCCGCCGCCGACACACAGCGTCGCCAGGCCATAGCGCAGGCGCCGTGCTTCCAGCTCATCGAGCAAGGTGCCGAGGATCGCGCACCCGGTGGCGCCCAGCGGGTGGCCCATGGCGATGGAGCCGCCGTTGACGTTGACCTTGTCCGGGTCGACTGCCATGTCCTTGATGAACTTCAACACCACCGAAGCAAACGCCTCGTTGACCTCGAACAGATCGATGTCCTCGACCCGCAGGCCGGCCTTGGCCAGTGCCTTGCGAGTGGCCGGCGCCGGGCCGGTGAGCATGATGGTCGGGTCGGTGCTGGTGACCGCCGTGGCGACAATCCGCGCCCGAGGCTGCAAGCCCAGCGCCCGGCCCTTGGCTTCGGAGCCGATCAGCATCAACGCCGCGCCGTCGACAATCCCGGAGCTGTTGCCCGGGGTGTGCACGTGATTGATCCGCTCGACATGGCTGTAGACCCGCAGCGCAGTAGCGTCGAAGCCCATTTGCCCCATCATCTCGAAACTCGGCTTGAGCTTGCCCAGTCCTTCGAGAGTCGATTCGGCGCGAATGAATTCATCGTGATCGAGCAGAATGATGCCGTTCTGATCCTGCACCGGCACCAGCGATTTGTTGAACGAACCATCGGCCCGCGCCCGCGCCGCCTTCTGTTGCGAGTACAGCGCGTAGGCATCGACGTCCTGGCGACTGAAACCCTCAAGTGTGGCGATCAGATCGGCGCCGACGCCTTGTGGGGTGAAATGGCTGTGCAGATTGGTCTGCGGGTCCAGCGCCCACGCGCCGCCATCGCTGCCCATCGGCACCCGCGACATCGACTCGACGCCACCCACCACCACCAAGTCTTCGAAACCTGAGCGCACTTTCATGGCGCCGAGGTTCACCGCCTCCAGTCCCGATGCGCAGAAACGATTGATCTGCACACCCGCGACGCTGACATCCCAATCGGCCACCTGCACCGCAGTCTTGGCGATGTCAGAGCCCTGATCGCCAATCGGCGTGACACAACCGAGCACCACGTCATCGACCTGGCTGGTGTCCAGCGAGGTCCGCTGTTGCAGCGCAGTGAGCAACCCCGCTACCAGATTGACGGGTTTGACGCTGTGCAAGGCGCCGTCGGCCTTGCCCTTGCCGCGGGGTGTGCGTAACGCATCGAAAATCAAAGCTTCGGTCATGACGTCCTCGAACCTGTGCGGTGAGTGATTTCTTGTGCTCTCACTGTTGGCCCGGGCGGTCAAGGATTCAATGACCACAGCGCTCAATGGCATTGACGCACACGCTCAGACGGACGGTCATGCGACGCGAGGTGAACCGGTTCAGGTCAGCGAGTTGTCTAGCAAGCGGGCGGCGAAGAAGCTGGCAATACGCCTCATGCCTTTTTCATCGCAACTGGCAGTAAATAAATACGAAATGGATCTAAGCCAAGTCTGACGCGGGCCCTAAGGTAGAAGATGTACGTCATGGCCGTCGGGTTTTGCCGAGGCAGGCGTTCTTCAACAGGAAGTGCAACGTTTGCCGTCATGGATATGCAGGCAGACATCAGGAAATAACAAAAAAGGCGGTCAAGCCATGTTCAAACATTCGAAAGTTCGTCAAGCAGGGCTCATTCTCTTCGCCACGACGCTGTTACTGATTTTGCCGAACCTGACGCGGGTAATCGGCTGATTCAAACGGCACGAGTTGATTATTGCCACCAAGAAGTGTGACTGGCCTGCTAGGCGGGCCAGCGTGGCTGTGCCAACCTTTGTGCATTTCCACGACATGGATGGCGATCATTTGAAAGCGCTCATGGTGTTTGGGGCCTTGCTGTTGAGCATGCCCTTGTCTGCCGCACAGCTGAATCTGCAGCTGGGCGAAAATACCCGTACCTGGCAGACCGAGGAATTGCTCAAGCATCCTCAGGTGCAAACCCTCACGATAAAAAACGATGTGTCCTACAAGAAGGACATGACCTATCGGGCAGTGCCTCTGGCTGCGCTGCTGACCGGGATCAAACCCGACGATCACCTGCAAGCGGTGGCGCTGGACGGATTTGCCGCCGAGCTGGCTGCTGCGCCGCTGCTCAATACCTCTGGCTCACGCGCCTGGCTGGCGATTGAAGACCCCGCTCACCCGTGGCCGCCATTGTCCGAAGGCAAGCACAGCGCCGGGCCGTTTTATCTGGTGTGGACGGACCCGCAGGCCGGCAATATCAGCCCGGAGCAATGGCCGTTCGAAGTGGCCAGCATCAAGCGCATGGCGCCAGTGGCGGAGCGCTTCCCTGCCCTGCTGCCAGACCCTGCGCTGAAGGCTGATGACCCGGTGAACCTGGGTTTTGCGCTGTTTCAGAAGAATTGTCTGGCATGCCACCGATTGAATGGCGCGGGAGATGCGCAGTTCGGGCCGGATCTGAATATTCCGTATAACCCGACTGAATATTTTGGTGCGGATTTCCTCAAGCGCTACATTCGCGATCCGCAGAGTTTGCGGCAGTGGCCGCAGGCGAAGATGCCGGGGTTTTCTGCGGATGTGCTGCCGGATGGGGATTTGCAGATGCTGGTTGGGTATTTGCAGCACATGGCGGGGCGCAAGGTCAGGCCTTGATCGTTTGAGCCTTTGGTTGCCCTCACTGGCCTCTTCGCTGGCAAGCCAGCTCCCACAGGATCACCGTTGATTCAGGATCGGTGCTTTACCTGTGGGAGCTGGCTTGCCAGCGATAGCGGTGTTCCGGATTTTACTGTTGCTGGACGGAGATCACCGGCATCGGGGTGGGTGATACAAACACCTTCGCATGCATCTGCTCACACCCGCCGCCCCGGCGCATGCCGCGCACCGGACAGGCGTCGAGGTAGTCCAGACCCACCGCCAGTTTCAGGTGCCGTTCGGGCCGGGCCAGTTCGTTGGTCACATCGAAGCTGTACCAGGCGTCATCCAGCCAGGCTTCGGCCCAGGCGTGACTGGCCAGGTGTTCGCAATCCTCGCTGTACAGATAACCCGACACATAACGTGATGGAATCCCCAGGCTGCGCGCGCAGGCCAGAAACGCGTGAGCGTGATCCTGACAAACGCCTGCACGCCCGGCGAACGCCTCGGCAGCGCTGGTATCGACTTCGGTAGAGCCCGGCGTGTAGGTCATGTACTGATTCAGGCCGTGCATCAAATCAATCAGCCCAGTGCGGTCGCGGCGCTGTTTGCAGGTTTTGGCTGCAAACGCTCGTAATGCCTCATCAGCCTCGGTCAGCCGGGTGAAACGCAAAAATGGCAGCGCCGACTGGCTCTCATGCTCAGCCTCGCGCAATTCGTCGATATCGACCTGACCGCGAGCACCAATGATGATCGCCTCGTGCGGCTCATCCATGGTCAGCACATGCAGGATATTGCCGAACGGATCGAGTTGCGCACGCACCGGACGCGGCAGGTCGAGCTGCCAGCTCAGCACATGCTGACGCTCGCTGTCGTGGGGTGTCAGTCGCAGGTACTGGATGCTCGCCCGCACCTGATCTTCATAGTGATAGGTGGTCTCGTGGCTTATGGAAAGTCTCATGCAGCCTCCAGGTAGGAACTGTGAATAGCGTTGCCCAGCTGGCGCACCAGCGGGATGAATTCGGTCAGCCAGGCGTGCAGGCCTTCCTCGAGGATTTCATTGATGCCGGTATAGCGCAGGCGTGCATCCATTTCGGCGGCGAGCCGTTGCGCGGGGCGGCCGTTAGCGCCGGGCAGTTGCGCGAGAATCTGGTCGATCTCTTCGGTGCAGGCCCTTAGCGAACGCGGTACATCGGCGCGCAACAGCAGGAGTTCGGCAACATGCCGGGCGCCGGGTGCGTCGCGGTAGATTTCGGTGTAGGCCTCAAACGACGACAAGGCCCGCAGCAAAGCACTCCACTGATAGTAGGCGTGGGCCGTGCCGTCGCTGACTGCTTCGGCCTGATCACCAGCCATTTCGTAGCGGGCATCGAGCAGCCGAAGCGTGTTATCCGCACGTTCGATAAAGGTACCGAGGCGAATAAAGCGGAACGCATCGTTACGCATGATGGTGCCGTAAGACGCGCCACGGAACAGGTGCGAACGCTCCTTGATCCACTCGCAAAAACGGCTCATGCCATAACGACTGAGGCCTTGCTGCGCGATGCCGCGAATCTCCAGCCAGGTGGAATTGATGTTTTCCCACATGTCAGCGGTGATTCGCCCACGTACCGCATGCGCACTGGCCCGCGCCGAGCCGAGGCAGCTGTAGATGCTCGCCGGGTTGGCGGCATCGAGGGCGAAGAAATGCAGCAGCCGTTCGGCGTGTAGCTCACCGTGGCGCTCAAGGTAATCGTCGAGGGTGCCGGTAATCAGCAGCGGCATAGCCAGTTCGTGCAAACCATCACCGCGCCCGTCTTGCGGCATCAGCGACAGCGAATAGCTGACGTCGAGCATCCGTGCGAGGTTTTCCGCCCGCTCCAGGTAACGCGACATCCAATACAGATCCGAGGCAGTTCTACTTAACATGGCAAGCTTCCTTCAATCCTCGACCACCCAGGTGTCCTTGGTTCCGCCACCCTGGGATGAATTCACCACCAGAGAGCCTTCACGCAGCGCGACCCGGGTCAAACCGCCCGGTACGACCCGCGTTTCGCGCCCCGACAAGACGAACGGGCGCAAGTCGATGTGGCGCGGCGCAATACCGTTTTCGACAAAGGTCGGACAGGTCGACAACGACAACGTCGGTTGCGCGATGTACGCGTGGGGTTTGGCTTTGATCCGCTCGCGGAAGGCGTCGATCTCCGCCTTGGTTGACGCCGGCCCGACCAGCATTCCGTAACCGCCGGAGCCCTGGGTTTCCTTGACTACGAGATCTGGAAGATTGGCCAGCACATGGGAAAGTTCAGACGGATTGCGGCACTGCCAGGTCGGCACGTTCTTCAGGATCGGTTCTTCATCGAGGTAGAAACGAATCATGTCGGTGACAAACGGGTACACCGATTTGTCGTCGGCGACGCCGGTGCCGATGGCGTTCGCCAGCACCACGTTGCCGGAGCGATAGGACGACAGCAGCCCCGGCACGCCCAGCATTGAATCCGGATTGAACGCCAGCGGATCGAGGAAGGCGTCGTCGAGGCGACGGTAAATCACATCGACCGATTTCGGGCCGTCGGTGGTGCGCATGAAGACCTTGTCGTCACGCACGAACAAGTCCGCCCCCTCGACCAGCTCAACGCCCATTTCTCGTGCGAGAAAGGCATGCTCGAAAAACGCGCTGTTGAAACGCCCGGGCGTCAGCACCACCACGCTCGGATCATCAATCGGGCTGGAGCTTTTCAGGGTGTCGAGCAACAGGTTCGGATAATGGTCGATAGGCGCAATGCGCTGAGCGGCGAACAGCTCGGGGAACAGGCGCATCATCATCTTGCGGTCTTCGAGCATGTAGCTCACGCCGCTCGGGGTGCGCAGGTTGTCTTCGAGCACGTAATAGGTGCCATCGCCATCGCGCACCAGATCGACGCCGGAAATGTGTGAATAGATATCGCGGTGCAGATCCAGCCCTTGCATCGCCAACTGATATTGCTCGTTGGCCAGCACCTGCTCAGCCGGAATGATCCCGGCCTTGATGATGCGCTGCTCGTGATAGAGGTCGGCGAGGAACATGTTCAACGCCTTGACCCGCTGGATGCAGCCACGTTCAACAATCCGCCACTCGCTGGCGGGGATGCTGCGCGGAATAGTATCGAAAGGAATCAGGCGCTCTGTGCCCTGCTCGTCTCCGTAGAGCGTGAAGGTAATCCCGGCGCGATGAAACAGCAGATCGGCCTCGCGTCGCCGTTGGGCGAGAAGCTCGTCAGGCGTCTCGGCAAGCCAACGGGCGAACTCCCGATAATGCGGGCGGACCTGGCCGCCAGCGTCGTACATCTCATCAAAATAGGTGCGGATCATGCCGTACTCCTTGTCACCCGGACATCCAGACCATCGCAAGGCCCGTGCCATCGGCAGAAACGCTTTGATTTCAATCGGTTGGATAATGACGCCGCCGGCACCGCACCATTCCTGTGCGGCCAATGCCCCAACCAGACCGCCCCCGCTTCATTGCGACGCAGTGCAATCGCCTATCACCAGCATAGTCAGAGTTGATTTCACTGCTCGCTGTTGGCTGCGGATAATCCGCACATTCGCTGGAAACTTCATTGCAGGAGTTGTCAGCTCAATCGCTCTTCCCTTTAGCCACCTGCCCAGGTGGCTTTTTTTTGCGCCTCAAAAACGACAACGGCCGACCCGAAGGCCAGCCGTTGTTCAACATCCGCACACTGAGTCAGTTCAGGCGATGGCGGTTGCGCACCTCCTGCTTGACACCCCAACCCTCGATAATGCCGCCCAACGGCTCGACCACGGCGGAAAAGCCCTGTTCGAAATCGCCGATGTCGTCGTAGGTCGCGTACATCACTTTGCTTAGCTCCAGGGCCCACGCGCCGTCGTCGCGCACGCTGACCTGAGCATTGATGGATTCACCGCGAAATTTGCCTGCCGCCCTGCGCGCCCGCTCCTCGTCCGGGAAAATTGCGTAGAACTCGATGGGATGGAATCGGGAAAAATCGAAACCGCCTTCTTTCATGCGGCGCAGCACGTGGGTGCTGATGTCTTCTTGATAGGCTGTGCTCATGAATCGTCCCCCTCGCATAGATGGATAGACTTTCCGTATTCCCTGCACCGGGTCGATTGACCAAGGCGCTACGACAACCGTGTTGTCGGCGGGAAGCAAGCATGTAGCTGACAAGACCAGACCTTAGCGATCCATTCGCTGATCTCGATTGCAGAGTAGCCTCAAGATAGAGCCGCTGCCAAGGTCTGGAGATGAAGATGACTAGAAGAATTTCAGACGGGAGTGATACTGCGGATTTCGATGCTGTTCTGGGTTTTCAGGTTTTTCACGCCAGCATCGACGGTGCGCCCTTCCAGATCGTTCAGGTCCAGTTCGGCGGCAACGGGAAGCAGCCGGCCTTTGATGAGTTTGGCGGCCTGCTCATGGTTCGGGCATTCCTCGCACTCGAAGACTTCATTGATCGTTTCACCATGATCGTCCACGAAAGTGACTTTCCACTTTTGCATCGGTGCCTCCTCGATCAAACCCGTAGATGGGCTTACCTATATCTCGACTTTGAATACTGAGAGTTGGTTCAAAAGGATTACAGCGGCCGAACATGAAGAAAATCACATCAAGCCTGTGGGAAAGGCTTTTGTGGTGAGGGGATTTATCCCCGTTCGGCTGCGAAGCAGTCGTGAAATCAGCAAATGCGTTCTATCCGCTACACCGCATTGTGCGGTTTTGGGGACGCTTCGCATCCCAACGGGGATAAATCCTCTCGCCACAGAGGATTTATCAGCAGGGGATCAGTCGTTGCCTGGCTTGTTGATCGCTTGCAGCACGTATTGCGGCAAGGCGAACGCGCCGATGTGGATTTCCGGGTTGTAGTAGCGCGTGACGATGCCGCTGCCGATGAAGCGCTGCTGCAGGGTTTCACGGCTCAGTTTGCGGTAAGCCGGATTGGTCGAGCCCCAGGCAAACGTCATCGAGCCGCCGATGTAGGTCGGCACGGCCGCCTGATAGAAGTGCCAGTCCGGGAACAGGCTGCGCAGGCGACCGGCGGTGGTTTTGACTTCGTCGATCTGCATGAACGGCGTGCCGTTCTGCGTCACCAGAATCCCGCCTTCGTTCAGGCAGCGGTGGCAGGCCTGGTAGAAGTTTTCCGAGAACAGCACTTCACCCGGACCAATCGGGTCGGTGGAGTCGGAGATGATCACGTCGAATTTTTCAGTGGTGGTGGCGACGAAACGCATGCCGTCGTCGATCACCAGGTTCAGACGTGGATCGTCGTAGGCGCCCTTGGAGTGGTTCGGCAAGAACTCTTTGCACATGTCGACCACGGTGCCGTCGATCTCGACCATGGTGATGTGTTCGACGCCTGCGTGTTTGGTCACTTCGCGCAGCATGCCGCCGTCACCGCCGCCGATGATCAACACGCGCTTGGCGCTGCCGTGGGCGAGGATCGGTACGTGGGTGAGCATTTCGTGGTAGATGAATTCGTCGGCTTCGGTGGTCTGGATCACGCCGTCCAGCGCCATGACCCGGCCCATGCGCGGGTTCTGGAAGATCACCAGATGCTGGTGTTCGGTGCGCACTTCGTGCAGCAGTTTTTCCATGCGAAAACGCTGGCCGTAGCCTTCGTAGAGGGTTTCCAGGTACTCGCTGGTTTTGTTGACGGTCATGGTGAAGTGCTCCGATGAATGCGCGGGCGCCGATCGTGGTGCAGATTGCCCGGGAAAGGCGCGCATTCTACGTTGCGCAAGATGACAGGTCGAACCTCTGTTGATCGGCAAACCACAATCCCTGTGGGAGCTGGCTTGCCAGCGATGCAATCAACGCGGTCTGTCGATGACATCGCGCTGATCCAATCGCTGGCAAGCCAGCTCCCACAGGTTCCAGGTTGTTCTGGAGATCGCGTCAGATCCGGACGTTGCCCCGTGGCCCGGCGATGGCCCAGATGATCAGGCCCAGCACTGGCAGGAGGATGATCAGTAGCACCCAGAGGATTTTCATCCCGGTTTCGGCGCCGCTTTTCAGCACATTGATGATGGCCCAGATGTCGAGGGCAAGAATGATCAGGCCGATCAGACCGTTGAACGTGGAACCCATGGTGTCGCTCCAGAGTAGTGGCATCCACTCTTAGGATAGACGGGCCTGAGCAGGGTTCCCTTTTATTGTGTTCAGACGTGAATCGCGATCTTCAAGGCTTCGAGCGCCGGCGCAGCGGTGATGCCGACTTCGGCGCACAGCTCCAGCACACGCAGAATGTCGTTGCCGAAGACCAGCACCATTTGCAGTTCATCGTCGAGCAACTGGCTGAAGTTCATCAGCGTGTAACCGCCGTTTTCCTTGTTCATGCTGCTCATCTGCACCTGAATGCGGTTGAGCGCAGTCAGCGCTTCGGTCTTGGCCAGTTGCTTGGGCTTGAGGTTGAAATCGACGCCTGGACCGAACGAGGCAACGATCTGCGCAAACAGGTCAACGTAGGTGTCGGCCTGGAACAGCACGGTTTCCGGCAGGCTGCCGACCACGACCCACTCGCCCAATGGAATCGGGAAAGTTTCGTCGTAGTTGATGTCCGGATTGGCTGCCAGAAAGGCGTCGGTATCGGCGTAAGCCTGCGCTGCTTCGTCAGCGACCTTCAGGATCTCGTCCTCGCCCATGCAGCCGGAGCTGATTTTGCTGATGAGTTCGACGAGTGCAGCTTTCATGGGGCAGATCCTGTGACGATGGGAGTTTTGAGGGCGCGAAGGATAGCGCATTCTGCCCTCTCAGACTGCACACCAGACCACTGTGGTAGATGCTGTTCTTAACCGAGCAGTTTTTCCAGCTGCGCCGTGGTATCGACCGCGCCCATGGTGCGGGCGGCGTCCAGCGCGGTGATGCCATTGGCGTCCTTGGCTTGCGGGTTGGCACCCTTGCTGATCAGGTAATCGACGATTTCAACGCGGTTGAACATCGCCGCCATCATCAGCGCAGTGCGACCATCGAACGACGAGCCTTCGATTTCGGCGCCGGCTTCAACCAGTGCCTTGACCACTGCCAAGTCACCTTTGAACGCTGCACCGGCAATCGGGCTCTGGCCGTTGCCATTGCGTTGTTCAGGATCAGCCTTGTGCTTGAGCAACACGTTTACCGCGTCGATATGACCGTAGTAGCTGGCGAGCATCAGCAAGGTATCGCCCTTGCTGTTTTTCAGATTCACCGGCAGACCGGCGCTGACCAGGCGATCAAGCATCTGCGCATCACCGTCGCGTGCCTTGTTGAAAACCTGCTCGGTGAATTCGGCAGCTTCTTCAGGGGTCATCTGGCGGCTTTGTTCGGACATGGGGCAACTCCACTTTCGGTCAATCGGAAATGCCGACAGTTTCCCGAGCGAGACGAAAGCTGTCACCCCCTTTTTCTAAAAAACACCGATAGCCAGAATCAATAACGGTACTTGCCCTGATGAATTTCGGCCAGAACCTGATCGGTGACCTGCACATAAGTCTGACTGCCGGGCAGCCACGCATAAATCGGATCATCGCCCGTCTGGCCGGGGTCGAAGCCTTCGCTTTTCAGTCGTGTTTTCTGGTATTTGAAGGTGCCGGTGGTTTCCATTTTCACCTTGACCCGCAGGAACAACGGCACCGCGTAGGCTGGCATGCGCTCGCGGGCGAAGGTCAGCAGTTCAGCGAAATCCAGGGTCGCGAGGGATTCGGCGGGAGTGATTGCGGCCATGCCGGCGCGGCCATTGGTGTTGCGCACCTCCACGCCGTAAGCCACGGCTTCGGAGATATGCGGATGTTGCAGCAAGAGGTTTTCGACTTCGGTGGTCGAGACGTTTTCGCCCTTCCAGCGGTAGGTGTCGCCCAAGCGATCAACAAATTGCGCATGACCGAAACCGATATTGCGCAGCAAATCACCGGTATTGAAGAAGCGGTCGCCTTTGACGAACACATCGTGCAGTACGACCTTGGCGGTCTTCTGCGGATCGGTGTAACCGTCCAGCGGCGCCTTTTCATCGATTCGCGCCAGCAACAGGCCCTGCTCACCCTTGTCGACCTTGCGCATGAATCCATCGGCGCTGCGCAGCGGTTCGCCGCTGTCATGGTCGTAGGCCACCAACTCCCAGGCCATCAGCGAAAAACCGATAGTGTTATCGAAGTTGAGGATGTTGGTGAAACCGATATTGCCGTCACTCGCCGCGTACAACTCGCAGATGTGATCGACCGCAAAACGTGTCTTGAACTCCGCCCAAGCGCCGGGGCGCAGGCCATTGCCGATCATCTTGCGCACGTCGTGGCGGCTGTCATCGGCGCTGCGCGGCTGGTCCACCAGATAGCGGCACAGTTCGCCGACATAACCGATGGTGGTCGCCCGGTAGCGGCGCACGTCACTCCAGAACTGACTGGCGCTGAATTTGCGGCGGATCGCAAACCCTGATGCCCCATTGATCGCCGAGCCCCAGCAGACGCAAAGACCGGTGGCGTGATACAGCGGCAAGGTGCAATAAACGACGTCTTCGGGACGCATGTCGAGGGCGATCATGCCGAAACTCGCCGAACTGCGCATCCAGCGCCCATGCTTGAACACGCCTGCCTTGGGCAAGCCGGTAGTGCCGGAGGTGTAGATGTAGAAACAGGGATCGTCGAAGAAAATCTGCTGACTGCTTGGCGGATTGTCCCCCGACGCATCGGCACTGGCGCTGATCAGATTGACGTAACCCTCGGGCGCAATGCCCGGGTGGCTGTAGGTGTCCTGATCGGCAACAAACCAGGTGCGCTGCGGCGCAATCGACACCTGCTCGCGCACAGCGGCAAAGGCCGGCAGCAATTCTTCACCGACGACAATCGCCACTGGCGCTACCAGGTTCACGCTGTGGATCAGCGTATCGCGGGTCTGCGAGGTGTTGAGCAGCGCACTGACCGCGCCGACCTTGGCCAGCGCCAGAATCGTCACCAGCAGTTCCGGGCGATTCTCGATGAATACTGCGACCACATCGCCTTTGCCAATGCCCTGTTCGACCAGATAGTGGGCGATACGATTGGCCCATTGATTGACCTGCGAATAGCTCAGCAGCACCTCGCCCTGCAATAACGCCGGGCCATCGGGATTGCGCAGGGTCGCTTGTTCGAATGTCCAGCCGAGGCCACACGTTTGGGTCGGGTCCGTGACGTTGGCGACTTTCATGCCCTTGACCACCCGTGGGATGGCTTTGGCGATCATCGGCAGTTTGCGGAGCATCATGCTCCAGGTAATCGTGTCGCTTGGCGCGTGACTCATGGCGGATCCCCGTTCGGCCATGACGTGCTGGCCGGTTTTTTTATTGTCGGGCAATTGGCTGACGCAACCGGCGTTTGGCAACGAAGGTCGAGGTCGAAAATACGTCAGCACTTCTCGGGCTGTACACGCGGTTTTTGCAATGTTTTGTATCCGCCAATCCTTCCGGCGTGGCGATGATCGTGGCTTTATCGATTGGTTCCGTTGAATCGACAACGATCCCGCAAAATGCAGGATGCACGATGGCCATTCATGCAGATTGCACGAGCGGCGAAATTGGCTAATTTTTTAACTCATTGTTTTATAACGATTTATTTAAATTCGAATGCTGGCACAAACGCTGCAACCTCCTCTGCATGCTTGCCATTCAAGTGCATACGGAGCTGAAAGACATGAGCCTGATCCAAGAAAAATTTACCTCCCTGTTCTCCAACTTCGACGTCACCACTGCCCCACGCCCCGATGGCGGGATTCTGCTGACCCTGCGCAGCAGCGACGGCAAAGTGTTTAAACGCGCACTGACCTATCAGCAAATGCATGCCGGCGATCAACTGTCGTGGGCGATCAGCGCAATCCGCCGTGACCTGGCTGAACAGGCCAGCGAATTGCCGCAGATCGGCATGCTGCAAAGCCAACAGCGTTTTGCTCTGCCGACCTATCATTCGGCGTAAGACAGACTCGTTAAACAAAACAGGCCGTGGAGCGAAAGCTTCACGGCCTGTTTTTTGTGTCTGATACAAAACCCTGTGGGAGCCAGCCTGCTGGCGATTGCGCTGGGTCAGGCAACATCTGTTTATAGGAATTACCGCTATCGCCAGCAGGCTGGCTCCCACATTTGATTTATGTGGATTAAAAGGCTTCCGGCTCGATGCCGCTGAAGCTGTCGACGGTAACGTGGCCTTGCAGCTCGCCGCCTTCACGGGCCACACCGCAGGTTTGCAGGCCGGCTGCTTGGGCTGCGTCGAGTTCTTCGACGATATCCGAGAGGAACAGGATCTGCGCCGGTTCAACGCCGATGGCTTGTTGAATGTTGCTGTAGGACTGCGCCTCACGCTTGGGCCCTGAGGTGGTGTCGAAGTAGCCGCTGAACAACGGCGTCAGATCGCCCGCTTCCGAGCAGCCGAAAATCAGTTTCTGCGCCTGGATCGAACCGGACGAGTACACAAACAGTTGATAACCCGCCTGATGCCAGCGCTTGAGCGCTTCAACGGCATCCGGATAGACGTGGCCCTTCAACTGCCCGGCCTGATAACCCTGTTCCCAGACCATGCCCTGCAACGCCTTGAGCGGCGTGGCTTTGCGGTCTTCAGCGATCCAGCTCAGAAGAATTTCAACAACCCGTTCAACATCAGCCTGCGGCTCATTGCTGTCGCGGCGCACGGCTTCGATCTGCGCAGCAACATCGGCGCGGTCGGCGTTCTGGCGAACGAAGTCCGGCAGGTGTTTGGCGGCGTAGGGAAACAGCACGTCGAACACGAAACTCACGGCGCTGGTGGTGCCTTCGATGTCGGTGAGGATGACTTTGATCGACATCGGCTCAGTCCTCCAGACGCGGGAAGCGGCTGGCGATGTCTTCGCCGGTGAAGTTGGCAACCCAGCCGTCAGGGTTGTTGAACAGACGAATCGCCACGAAATGCGGATGCTCGCCCATGTCGAACCAGTGTTTGGTGCCGGCCGGGACCGAGATCAGATCGTTTTTCTCGCAAAGTACCGCGTAGACGTAATCGTCGATGTGCAGGGTAAACAGCCCACGCCCGGCGACGAAAAATCGTACTTCGTCTTCACCATGGCGGTGTTCTTCAAGGAACTTGGCGCGCAATTCGGCTTTTTGCGGATGATCGCTGTTGAGGCTGATGACATCGACGGTGATGTAGCCACGCTCGGTCATCAACTGGTCGATCTGCTCTTTATAAGCGCTGATCACTTCTTCCTGACTGGCGCCGGGCTGGATCTTCGCGGCGGCTTGCCAGCGGTCGAAACGCACGCCCTGCTCGGCCAGCGTCGAGGCGATATCTTCAAGATGGGTCAACACCTTGTTCGGAATGTCGGGGCTGGAAACGTGATAGACGGACAGGCTGCTCATTGGGGCAATTCCTCGGTATCGGCCTTGCCGTCCGGTTCTTTGAGACCGGTCGGGCACAGCATTTCATCAGGCAAATGGGCTACTTCTGGTGAAGTCAGCCTTGGCGGTTCATGACGCTGCGGGTTTTCAACTCGCATTCAAACAGGAATTCGAAGGCCTCAATCTGCCGAAGCGCGTCGTTCATCTGCGCGCCCCAGGTGTAGAGGCCGTGGCCACGGATCAGATATCCGACGCAATCGGGATGGGCTTCAAGCCAAGGCTGCACCTTGGCGGCGAGGCGCGCAATGTCCTGATCGTTGTCGAAAATCGGCACGCGCACCCGGGATTCATGGGTCGAAACGCCGCTGAAGGCTTTTTGCAGTTCGTAGTCTTCGAACTCGATGAAGTCTTCCCGGGTCAGGCGCGACAGCACCGTGGCGTTCACCGAATGGGTGTGCAACACCGCACCGATCTCCGGGCGCCAGCTATACAACTGCATGTGCAGCAGGGTTTCGGCGGAGGGCTTTTTGCCCGGTTCCAGACTGTTGCCGGACAAATCGGTGGCCAGCACATCGTCCAGACCCAACTGGCCTTTGTGCTTGCCGGACACCGTCAGCAACGCTTCGCTCGGCGACAGGCGCGTCGAATAATTGCTGCTGGTGGCCGGCGACCAGCCGCGACCATATAGAAAACGCCCGGCGTCGACGATCTGCTGGGCAAGCTGTTCACGCGTAAGGCTCATGGCCTGTCCTCTTGCATTCGGGTGGCAATGATAACGGCAGCAGCGAGCGCTGCGAGACTGGCAATACTAAAGGTCAATGTCGCGCCGAGGGCATTCCAGCTGTAACCGGAATACAACGCGCCCAATGCGCCACCGGTGCCGGCCAGCGCAGCGTACAACGCCTGGCCCTGCCCTTGCTGGCGCGCACCGAAACTACGTTGCACGAACTGGATGGCAGAAGCATGAAAACTGCCAAACGTGGCGGCGTGCAGCACTTGAGCAAACAGCAGCACCCACAGAAATTCAGCGAATGAACCTAGCAGCAACCAGCGCAACGCCGCCAGCAGGAAACTGACCATCAGCACCCGTCGCAGGGAAAAGCGCGCGAGAATCCAGCTCATGGCCATGAACATCAGCACTTCGGCGACCACGCCGACCGCCCAGAGCATGCCGATCACGCCGCGACTGTAGCCGAGTCGTTCCAGGTGCAAAGTCAGAAACGTGTAATACGGGCCGTGGCTCATCTGCATCAGCGCGACGCAGCCGTAAAACGCCAGCACACCGGGACTGCGCAGCTGTTTAAGAAAGCCCTCGCCCGTCGGCCGATTGCCTTGCGCCGGTTGCGCGTTCGGCACCCACAGGCTGCTCAGCACAATACCGGCCATGATCAGCACCAGCGCCGCCGGGTAAATATCGAGGCTCAGCCATTCGAACAGGCGCCCAAGGACTACCACGGTGATGATGAAACCAATCGAGCCCCACAGCCGGATCTGGCTGTAGCGCGAGGTTTGCCCGTTTAAATGCGCAAGGGTGATGACTTCGAATTGCGGCAGCACGGCGTGCCAGAAGAAGGCGTGCAAGGCCATGACCATCGCCAGCCAGGCGTAGGTCTTGCTGACGAATACCAGCGAAAACGTCAGCAACGTGCACACCGCGCCGAAACGCACGATGGCCAGCCGTTTACCGGTGTAATCGCCGAGCCAGCCCCAGATGTTCGGCGCGACGCAGCGCATCAGCATCGGTATCGCCACCAGCTCGCCGATGCGTGCGGCGCTGAATCCGAGGTGATCGAAGTACAGCGCCAGAAACGGCGCCGTCGAGCCGAGCAAGGCGAAATAGAACAGGTAGAAACTGGACAGCCGCCAGTAAGGGAGCGCCGCCACGCCGGTTATGCCGCAGCGGCTTTAGGGTTTGCCATTAAAGCTGACCCAGCACCGGAGTGCTCACGCGCACATCGGCATTCTGCCCACGGTGACGCAGCAGATGATCCATCAGCACGATGGCCATCATCGCTTCGGCAATCGGCGTGGCACGGATGCCAACGCATGGGTCGTGACGACCCTTGGTGATCACGTCCACCGGATTGCCGTGGATGTCGATCGAACGGCCCGGCGTAGTGATGCTCGACGTCGGTTTCAGGGCCAGATGCGCAACGATCGGCTGACCGGAGGAAATACCGCCGAGGATGCCGCCAGCGTTGTTGCTGAGGAAACCTTCCGGAGTCATTTCGTCGCGATGCTCGGTGCCGCGCTGGGCGACGCTGGCGAAACCGGCGCCGATTTCCACGCCTTTCACCGCGTTGATGCTCATCAGCGCGTGGGCCAGTTCAGCGTCGAGGCGGTCGAAAATCGGCTCGCCGAGCCCCGGCATCACACCTTCTGCAACCACGGTGATCTTCGCCCCGACCGAGTCCTGATCGCGACGCAGTTGATCCATGTAGGCTTCCAGCTCCGGGACTTTGTCCGGATCAGGGCTGAAGAACGCATTGTCTTCGACCGAATCCCAGGTCTTGAACGGGATTTCAATCGGACCGAGCTGGCTCATGTAACCGCGAATGACGATGCCCTGGGTTGCCAGATACTTCTTGGCAATCGCACCGGCCGCCACGCGCATCGCGGTTTCACGGGCCGAGCTGCGGCCGCCACCACGGTAATCGCGCTCGCCGTATTTGTGGTGGTAGGTGTAATCGGCGTGGGCCGGGCGGAACAGGTCTTTGATCGCCGAGTAGTCCTTGGACTTCTGATCGGTGTTGCGGATCAGCAGGCCGATGGAGCAACCGGTGGTGCGCCCTTCGAACACGCCGGAAAGGATTTCGACTTCGTCGGCTTCCTGGCGCTGGGTGGTGTGACGGCTGGTGCCTGGCTTGCGGCGATCAAGGTCGCGCTGCAAGTCTTCGAGCGAGATTTCCAGGCCCGGCGGGCAGCCGTCGACAATGGCGACCAACGCCGGACCATGGCTTTCGCCAGCGGTGGTGACAGTGAACAACTTGCCGTAGGTATTGCCGGACATGCAGGACGCTCCGTGAAATCAAACCCAAATTCGTATTGCGCGCCAGTATACGCAGGCTAACCGACTAGTTCATCCTCGAACCTTAGTGGTGTTGGTGAGTCCAACCGGCACCTTGGCGAATGATGGCGTGATGATGCTGCGAGTTCTGATCTTGAGTCTTACCCTGTTTACCGGTTTTGCCCATGCCACCGTCCTGCAACGTCCGATGACTTTGGATACAGGCACTGGTGAGCTTTTCGGTTCGCTGCTGCTGCCAAAATCCGACAACCCGGTGCCGGTTGTCCTGATCATTTCCGGCTCTGGTCCTACAGACCGTGACGGCAATAACCCCGACGGCGGGCGCAATGACAGCCTCAAGCGTCTGGCCTGGGTGTTGGCCAAACACAACGTCGCCAGTTTGCGTTACGACAAGCGTGGTGTGGCCGCGAGCCTCGCTGCGACGCCGGATGAGCGCAATCTGTCGGTCGAAGCCTACGTCGCCGATGCTCAAGCCTGGGCGCGCAAGCTCAAGGCCGACCCACGTTTCGGCCAGCTGATTTTGCTCGGCCACAGTGAAGGCGCGTTGATTGCCACGCTGGCGGCGCCGGGTGCGGATGCGGCGGCGGTGATTTCCTTGTCCGGCAGTGCCCGCCCGGTCGATCAGGTGATCCGCGAGCAATTGGCCCGCAACTTGCCGCCGCCACTGATGCAGCGCAGCAATGAGCTGCTCGACAGCCTCAAGGCCGGTCACACCGATGACAATGTGCCGGCGCCGTTGCAGACGATTTTCCGGCCGAGTGTGCAGCCGTATCTGATTTCACTGTTCCGGCAGAACCCGGCCAAGGCCTTCGCGCAATTGAAGATGCCGGCGCTGATCGTTCAGGGCAGTAACGACATGCAGGTCGAAGTCGGCGATGCACAAGCGCTGAAAGCCGCCAAACCCGATGCTCAACTGGCCGTGATCGAAGGCATGAACCACGTCATGCGCATCGTCCCCGCCGACGTGAAACGGCAAATGGCCTCGTATAAGGACCCGAATTTGCCGTTGGCAGCGGAACTGGGCAGCCGAATCCTTGAGTTTATTGACGGACTTCACACCCGTTAACCGAGGTTTGCCCTCCAGTCCTGAAGAAAACGGCCGATAAGCCTTTGTCGCCAGCGCAACGGCTGGCGACAAGCAGGGCTTGGACAGGATCTCGCCGTTATGACTGATACCCCGACTTCACCCGACACCACCGCTGATAAAGACGCACCGCCAGCGGTCGAGCTGCCGTGGGCGGATGTCCACGTCGAGCACCACAAGATGCTCCGCCTGGCCCCGCTGCAGACTGACCGCAATACCGGCGGCCGGCCGCTGCGCTTTGTCGAGTTCGGTTACGCCGAGCGCACCAGCAAAGAACGCAGCCTGATGCGCATGGCGATCAAGTTGCCTGGCCAGCGTGTGCGCAAAGAACAGAATATTCTTGATGTGTGGGTCGATCACGCCACCAAGCGCGTGCATTTCGGCCCGGACAGCGGCTTGCAGATCGAGCCAATGAACCGTGGCATCGGTCGCTTCATGGCTGCTCAAGGCATCACTTGGGCGAAAAAGCGATGGCCCGCCTACACCGTCGACGGCATGGACTTGAACAACAAGGACGCGCTGAACGAAGACACCCGTCTGCGTCGTGATCACTTTCTACGGGTGCATGGTTTTGACGTGGTCTACGCCGATGCCCAGCATTTGAAAGGCAGCGTCAAGGAAGTGCAGGTCGGTGACTTGCTGGGTGACTGGAACAGCGAAAAGCTGCAGATCGTCGAGATTCTCGAAGCCGCGCAGATGCTGCAACAGGCTGAGCAGAATCTGGCCGAGCAGGAAGTGAAGCTGAAGAAGCAGGAAGACAAGGTCAGCAAGTTCAAGCGTGAAGACGCTGGATTGCGCTTTACCATTACCTGTCTGGTGGCGTTCGCGGTGTTTCAGGCCGGGTTGCTGATCTGGATTGCTACGCACCGGTAAAGTTTTAGACCGAGGCGACCCCATCGCGGGCAAGCCACGCTCCCACAGGATTTGTGTAGTGCCCGAATACTGCGGCACACATAGAATCTGTGGGAGCGTGGCTTGCCCGCGATGCTTTTAGGGTTACATGCGGGAAGCGAACAGGGCCTGATGGTTGCGGCATTGTTCCGCCGTCAGCATGAACACGCCATGCCCACCGCGTTTGAACTCCAGCCAGGCAAAGTCGACTTCCGGGTACAACGCATCAACGTGCACTTGGCTGTTGCCCACCTCGACAATCAACAAACCCTTCTCGGTCAGATGATCCGCCGCTTCGGCGAGCATCCGGCGTACCAGGTTCAGACCGTCATCACCGCAGGCCAGGCCCAGCTCTGGTTCGTGCTGGTATTCGTCCGGCATGTCGGCAAAATCTTCGGCATCGACGTAAGGCGGATTCGACACGATCAGGTCGAAACGCTGACCCGGCAAACCATCGAAGCCATCGCCCTGCACGGTATAAACACGCTCATCAACGCCATGACGTTCGATGTTCTGATTGGCCACTTCCAGCGCTTCAAACGACAGATCCGCCAATACCACTTCGGTATTCTGGAACTCGTAGGCGCAAGCGATACCGATGCAACCGGAACCGGTGCATAGATCGAGAATCCGCGCAGGCTCGCTGCCAATCCACGGCGCAAAGCGGTTTTCGATCAGCTCGCCAATCGGCGAACGCGGGATCAGTACACGTTCATCGACGATGAACGACATGCCACAGAACCACGCCTCGCCCAGCAGGTACGCAGTCGGAATGCGCTCTTCGATGCGACGCTTGAGCAGACGCTGAAGATTGACCAGTTCATCGTCTTCCAGCGCACAGTCGAGGTAGCTGTCGTTGATTTCCCACGGCAGGTGCAACGCACCCAGTACCAACTGGCGGGCTTCGTCCCAGGCATTGTCGGTGCCATGGCCGAAAAACAGATCCTCCCCATGGAAGCGGCTGACGGCCCAACGGATATGGTCACGCAGGGTGCGAAGGCGGGAAGTGATCACGGCGCAAAACTCCAGAAAAAACGACTGGCGATTCTACCAGCCAAAACGCGCCACGACGACGCGGGAAAAACATAGTGGGGGCAGTGGGAGTTTTCTGATTTTTGCATCAGCTTTTCAACATAAAGTGTAACTTGACATGGCTGCACGCCAGTAACGACGGTGCCTACGATGGTAGCGATTCACAGAACCGCTCAGCCAGAGGACAATGTCGCAAAAGCCCCACCCCAAGGAGCCCCCGAATGTCCGTTCCAAAAACGATGTTTCAACTCAGCGGCCGCGGTTATGCAGCAGCCACACTGAGCCATGCCACTGTGGTCATCATCGATGCCCAGAAAGAATATCTCAGTGGCCCGCTGGCCCTGAGCGGCATGGATGCGGCCGTCGCGAACATCAAACAACTGGTCGCCGCGGCCCGTGCAGCCGGTCGGCCGATCGTGCACGTGCGCCATCTCGGCACCGTCGGTGGTCTGTTCGATCCGCAAGGCGAGCGCGGTGAGTTCATCCCGGGCCTGGAACCGCAGAGCGACGAAACCATCATCGGCAAACTGCTGCCGAGTGCCTTCCACGGCACCGAGCTGCTGGATCGTCTGCAAAACCTCGGTTCGCTGGATCTGATCGTCTGCGGCTTCATGAGCCATTCCAGCGTCAGCACCACCGTGCGCGCGGCGAAGAACCTGGGTTTCCGTTGCACCCTGGTTGAAGACGCCTGCGCGACCCGTGACCTGCCGTTCAAGGGCCGGGTGATCAGCGCTGAACTGGTACAGGAAGCCGAAATGGCGATCATGGCCGATAACTTCGCCACCCTCGCCCTGACTCAAGATCTGATCTGATCGTTCGCGCCAGTCGAAGCTCTGATGAGCGGCTCACACCGCCGCTCATCCGCAAAAGCCTCTCATTTGCTGCAATTGCCTTAGCCTCAGGAACAACCCGGTCAACTCCCGGTCGAAGGGCCGATACCATTGAGGAAGGTCGGAATGAAGTTATCCGATGGATTTGACGCTCGCCGCTTGCGGCCCAAAGGCCAAAGCAACTGGCGTTTTCGATTCGGCGCAATGATCGCCGCCATTCTGGCGACGTTCGGTGTGCTGCTGGCGATGGCCGGAGCCGCCAGCCTGCTGGGGCGCCCTCCCGCGCTCGGCGACTTGAACGCAACACCGCTCGGCTCGGCAATCATTCTGGCGGTCGGCTTGTTGTTTCTGTACTTCGGCGTCGCCCTGTGGCGTCGTTGCCGCCGTCGCGCACGGCAATCGCGGGAACTGAACATGTCCCCGCATCTGATGAAAAAACACGACTGACTCAACGGCCTGGCTTTTTGCCGGGCCGTTTTGTGTCGACTTGGGTAAACTGGCCGCCCTTCGCGGAGGCTGACATGCAAGACGACGATTTTTCCCTGTTCAAAAGTGCGATCCAAGGCGTCAAGCCGATCAAGCACGACCGCGCCGACACCGGCAAACCCAAGGCTGACCGCGCCCAGATCGCCAAACTGCGCCAGTCCGCGACCGTGCGCACTGAAACCACCACCGTTGACGGTCTGTCCGATCAGTTCGTAATTGACGTCGGCCCGGAAGACGAGTTGATGTGGGCCCGCGACGGGGTTCAGGAAAGCCAGATGCGCAAGCTCAAGGTCGGCCAGATTCCGTTCGAAGGCAGCCTCGACCTGCACGGCATGAGCGTCGAGAAGGCCCGCGAGACCCTTTGGGCATTTCTCGCCGAAGCAACCAAATTCGAAATCCGCTGCGTACGCGTCACCCACGGCAAGGCTGTGCGGCTGGACGGCAAGCGCCCGATGATCAAAAGCCACGTCAACACCTGGCTGCGCCAGCATGCGCAGGTGCTCGGCTTCTGCTCGTGCCAGGCCAAACACGGCGGTGCCGGCGCGGTTTACGTGATCCTTAAACGCACCATGATGGAAGGTCGCGACGAGTAAAGCCGTTACACCGAACTTGCAGGGTTGTGTCCGCCACCGTACCCTTGTCCTTTGCGAAAATCCCCACAGGTAGTTTCATGTCCCTGGAACAGAATTACACCGCCATGTTTAGGGGTTTTCAGTAGGTTCTCAGGGTCAGTGAAATCAGGGACTTAGCACTGAGGACAACCCAGAATTTCATGCTGATACGCAGTTATTGGTACAGAAATTGGTACGGAATTCATATCCCACACTCACGAAAAAAGCCCCGCATCGCTTGAAAGCGATGCGGGGCTTTTTTCATTGTTGAATGATGGTTTGACCCTAAATCGAATGGCGGCTATCGGCCAAAGGCACCCATTCGTGAATGTCCGTTTTCGACCCATAGAAGACGTTCGCGGCGTTGAATTTCCTAACGCAATATCTCGGTGTAGACCAAATAACGTCTTCATGGGAACAGCGTCTTCCGACGCCCGCACGTGCCAGCCGCCTGACCGGCATATCAATAGGTATTGAGGGGGCAATGAAGCCTATAGTGACCCACTGCTTTGTTCGGCATCGTTCGCGTTGACGAAGAACAGAGTTTTGGAATCTCCATTTTTGCATTAGGGGCTCGGCATGGAAGTGACAAAGCGGCAATTCAACAAATTGTTCCTGGTGGCGGCGGTGGCGGCATTTGGCCGTAACACGGCTTTCGCGGAGTCATTAACGCCCAATGCCGAAGGATTGAAGACAACCTCTGCGCAAGATTTGGCTTTCCGCGCCTTCAGGCCCTCACCGGCCAAAAGCTGGGATGAGCAACAGGCTTACCAGCGGGGCATCGAGTCGGTCATCTGGGCCATGCCTGCCGTGAGCATGGCTTTCTTTCGCGAGAGCGCGTTCAAGGCCTACGGCGTCACCTATCACGATGTCATCGCTTTCTCGCACCCGGCGCAACCGCGCCATGAACTGCTGACGTCCAATGCCCAAGTACCTTATGTTTTTGCGTTCTTTGATCTGCGCAATGGCCCGGTGGTGATGGAAGTTCCGCCTTCGAACGCTACATCGCTGCTGTATGGTCAGGTGGTTGATGCCTGGCAAGTGAGTATTGCGGACATCGGCCCCTCCGGCGCGGACAAAGGTACCGGTGGCAAATACCTGTTTACCCCGCCCGACTGGAAAGGCGAGCTGCCTGCGGGTTATCTGCATGTCCCGTCGCTGAGCTATCGCTTGAATATGATGCTGCGTTCGGTGAAGCGCGGCGCAGCAACCGATGAGGATGCAGAGGCCTACTCGCATCGGCTGAAAATTTATCCGCTGGCAAAGGCAGACGCGCCGACTACTCGCTTTGTCGACGGCTTTACCAAAGCTTGGGACAGCCTGCCGCATTATGACATGCGCTTTTACCTCTACATCGTCGACTTGCTCGACGTCGAACCCGTGCGCGAACGGGACAAGGTAATGATGGGCATGCTCGACAGTCTGGGCATTGCGCCAGGCAAAGCCTTCAAGCCGGATGAGCGCACAACAACGATCCTCAAGCAGTCCGTGGTGGACGCTCGTGCCATCCTTGAAGCGTTTTTCGAGGATTGGGGCAAGGCCATGTCCAAGTTCTATCCAGATCGCCAATGGGGCTACCTAGCGATTGATCCCAAACACCTCGAAGCTTTTACCTACGAAACCGATACCACGCTTTATTACGATGATCGTGCGGGAGGGATGTTCTACGGCGCGACGTTCCTGCCGAAAAGTCTTGAGGGCGGAGGGGTGTTTTACCTGTGCTCGCTTCGCGACGCCCAAGGCAACTTGTTCAAGGGCGATGGCGTCTACCGCATGCGTGTGCCCAAAGACGTTCCGGCCAAGGACTTCTGGGCACTGGTCGCCTACGACCTGGACAGCAAGTCCTACATTCCGAATGAATTGGAGCGCGGTGGCTTGTCCAGTTACGACAAGGACAAGATGAAACTCAACGCCGATGGCAGCGTCGACCTGTACCTGGCGGCAAAAGCACCTGCCGGGCAGGAGAATAATTGGGTGCCCACGTCGGGTCGTGATTTTTTCCTGTTCTTTCGGTTTTATGGCCCAGAGAAGTCAGTCTTTGATAAGAGCTTCGTCTTGCCTGATGTCGAGAAGCTTTAAAGCAGCAATCAATGCACAGGGCAGATGCCTGTGCGGGAGAGCTGAGCATTGAGCCTCGTTTTTTGGCCATTACTGTCATTCGTGACGGGCAGTTAATGGCCGAAAGCGGCCGCTGGCTGGCTCCGATGATGGATTGGGTGCAGTAGCCCGCGTCCCCCCGGGCTGATTGGTTAAGGTCACGCAACTGCGATGTGTTGTAGCAATTTTTAAGCATGCGACAATTGCTGCCCGCCTAGCGCAATATCGGTACTAGCGAACAGGCTATCAAGGAGGAATGGGCGTATGTGCAAATGTTGGCTAAAGGGTTGTAAGGGTTGGGAGTTCGGATCTCTCCTTGACAGCAACCTCAGTAAAACGCAATCCCCTCATTTTCCTATAAAAATGCGTGATTTTGAGTTTTTTTGCATACTGAACTTCACTAGCGACGCAATGATCTAGGCTTGAGCGAACCAAACTCCAAGGACGACTTCATGCCATTTGACTCAAATTCCAACATTGCCGCGGCAGATGCTCTGACATTGCTTCTGCAGAACCAGCATGCTTTGGCGGCGGCGATAGAAGAGGTTACGAAATGGCTTTCAGACAGCGGCGTAGACAATGTTGCGGAAAACGCAGGCGCGGCCATGGCAACCTTGGACACAAATGCAAAAGCCATTACCGACGTAATTATGCGACTACGGAATTCCTAGGCCGCTTGGATGTGCATCCGAATTCTTTGATGCATGAAAGTCAGCTTCTGGACAGAGGCATATTCAACTCGACGCTCTCTCGCGCGGCCAAGATCTCTCCGCATGAGCAAGTTTGAGTTCTTCCCGAACCTCATCAATGAGCTTTGTGATTGCTTGTTTCCCTGTCAGGCGATTGATTGAAATTCCCGTTACCAGCAATTCAACCTGGCCTGAAATAGGATCGAATATCTGCGCTTGGAGTGAGCCCTGCGGCTCAACCGCACATTTGCATGCAAGTGGCAGAAACGCCGACTCAATGATGTGGCGGATTTCAAGAATGGACAACATAGCGACCCCTTTAGGCAGGAGTCAGCCAAGACACTCGTGCTTTATTGGATTCATTGTAATGCCATTACCCGAAGCCGCTTGGCAGAGTGACGACGTCTTCAGACTACGCCTTCTCTGTGCATGCCTTAGACCTATTCGGAGTTAATCGTGGCTGCAAAAGCCGCACCACTCTTAGGCTCGTTCGCCGGCGAGTGTCCGGGCATGGAAATGGGCTACCGATTCAAGGGCATGCTCTGCGGCCATGAGCTGTACATCACAGCGAGAACCGAAGAAGCGAAGCTGGCGAGTAAATACACTCTGTCCCTGTTCGGTTTGAAAGGCCCATGCAAAACAAATGGTGCCCGCCGGTATGCCGTCGACATCGTCTGGGCCCAAGATACCGGTGGTTGCAACAGCAACGTTCGCAGGGCTGTCGCGTAATGCACCTAGTGCCATTTCTCGAGCTACCTCACAACTGGTCAGGTTGAACGTCTCGATGGTGCTGGGACTGACATTCAATAAGCGCTGCTTTGCCCCTGGCGAATAGACTACATACCCACTTTCAATCAATTCGCCGCTGCCTTCTACCTCAGACAGTAATGTGACGATCTTACCTGCAGTACACGACTCGGCAGTCGTCAATCGCAGTGCGTGCTCGCGGAGATAGGTAACAGTGAGGTCAGCAATGGCCATACCCACTTCCCCCGTATTGTTGAGCAATGGATCTCATCGGCTGTAATTGATTCTTGAGCAGTCGTGGTAGTCGTCTCCTGCGACGGCACGTAAATAAGCCTGATCAGCCTCAGCTCGCAGTTCTCGCCACTCCTGCCACGTCACGATACCGAGCCGATCCATTTCATCAGCCTGGCGAAGCAGCTCATCGTGGTAGGCATCCGGGCAATCTCTTCTTAGTGGCCCGTCCTCCAACGCCCGATGCCAACGATCATAGGCGCGAAGCTTTTCTTCTTGGTGGGTAGAGAAAACGTATTTGCAGGGATTCATGGCGTCGACTCTTCGACATGGTTTGTCGGTTGAGCCCGTAAATTTATGCACAGTTCAGCGGAGCCGACCAGAGGAAAGATCTATTGCAAATGTTGGATGGTTTTCGGTCGGGATCGAGGGACGACACGGAAAGGTGAACAGGTATTTTTTTGGAATTTTTCAGCTGAGGATCGCTCCTTTGCATATGAGCAAAAGGAGGCCTCATGAATCGCACTGATCTGTACGTCATTGAATACCGGCTTCATGGGAAGCCGAAATCGTTCGTCATTCGTTCTCCAAAAATGGGAAACGCTGATGCTTGGCATTGGGCATGCTGCGACGCCGATCTGGCGCCTATCCCAAAACCCGGAAAGCCGCCCCTTAAGGTTTTCAGTAAGCCCATGGCTGAAAGGTTTGGCGTGACGGATGTGAGATGGCGGGAGACCACCAAAGTAGATTGGACGGAGGCTGTGTCATCATGAGCCAGCACACGAATAAACCTGCCGCCCCGCAGGGGGACGATGAATTGGCGCGTAACGCTGCACTTTTTTTCGAAGCGGACCGGCTGGAGGCTTATGCCTACAGCCTACTTGAGGGCGACTCGACGAGTACTGTTTCTTGGGAGCGTTTCACTGAGGCTAAAGCATTGGCCGATGCTAAACGTATTGAAGCGCAGCAGGATCTGCTGCGCATTCGCGGGCAACTTATAAACTCGCCGTTGCCGTGATCCTTCAGCGTTCAACAGTGACTGACAGCTCAACTGAACAAGGTCTAACCGAACGGTTTTGTGATCTGGATAACCACAGCCCAGATTCCGAGCACGATCCAGAATGTTGCAAAAATCCACGGTGTGCGCACGGAAAACAACAGCGCCTTACGATAGCCTTTATGGGTGGACTCTCGTTCACAAAACAGTGGTGACTCGTCATACGCCATGCCCATCACAGGCTCGCTTCTCAACAGCTCACTTTGCTTGTAGTACCAATGATCAATGATGTCGTAAGCCGCTCGAATACCGGGCCAAGCGTTGAGAGTGCTAAGTAATCCAAGCAGCGCGAGAAAGGGAGGCACGATCAGCGTAAAGAGCTTACCCCACTCCGGGTTTAGGTTTCCCATACAAGACGCAAATGCGATCACCAAAAAAGACTGTGCTGCCAAATAGGCGTCGGTGCGGTTGGCTAATATCGACGTTTCGTAATGAATCTCACGACGATAAAATTCCAATCGTTCTTTGGGCGACCCGAACATCTTGGCATTGTGTTCGGTCAGATCAGCTTCGCCCATCTGGGAGGTCAGGATTCTTGGCAAAGCTTTTACCTCGGGAATGGCATAACGAACTGTGTCACCCCTTGCTGTGTTCCGGAGAGGATGGACCTTTTGTGATACCTCTCGGACCTGCTACACCCCATATCACCACCCCGAGTAATGGGACCAGGAATATTAGCGCTGTCCAGCCTGCTTTCATCCCGGAGGACTTGTCGCTTCTCATCACACTGTTCACTGCCCACAGGTCCAGTAGCAGAACAATGACTGCACAAGCGATCCAAAAATATTGTGTTTGCATCATGCACCTCCGTCGTTCGTATAGCTTGGGCGAACAGACAATGTTTAAGGTTCAAACCGCACGACAATCGGCTTGTTTTAAGGGCGCGACGGCGTCCCAAGTCGCCGTCGCGCACATACCGACTTCAATCACAGCGTCGTTATTTTTCGAGCGTCGCCGCCTGGTTACCACCCTGCTCGGCAATCTTCGACAGCTTCTCGTCAGCCCCTTTCTCTTCCGCCAAAGTAGCAGCGAGTAACGTGGCTGCATCGTCTAGTTTCAGGTGCCTGGCCATCGCGATCAGCGTACCGTAACTGGCGATTTCGTAGTGCTCGACCTTTTGCGCCGCACCGATCAGCGCCGCATCCAGCACCGCGCCTTTGTCAATTTCGTCGAGCAGCTCCTTGGACTCTTCGACCAAGCCTTCCATCGCAACGCATTTCATGCGCTTGAGCTTCAGTCCGGTCAATTCGACCAGTTGATCGATACGCTCAATTTGGCCTTGGGTTTCCTCAAGGTGCGAGGTGAAGGCTTCGGCAAGCAATGGGTTGGTCGCGGCCCGCGCTAAGCGTGGCAATGCTTTAGTAATTTGCTTCTCGGCGCTGTAAACATCTGAAAGTTCATGAACAAACAGGTCTTCAACAGTTTTTCTAGCCATTTCTACCTTCCTTCTGGTCACTTGATGTTTACCCGAGGCGGCGATCGTTTAACGAGCCTGCCATCGTGGCGTTCATGGAAACTGACCCAACAATTTGAATAGGCGTTCCAAGAATTTTTCGTTACGCAGATGAAGTGTTTATCCATTAACCCAATGCGGTATCAAGGAACATCATTACCCCGAATCCCAGCATCAGGCCGAGTGTTGCAGGCGTCTCATGGCCGTTGCGGTGCGTCTCCGGAATGACTTCGTGTGACACGACAAAAATCATCGCCCCGGCAGCGAGACCCAGAGCGATGGGATAGCCCAAGGCGAAACCGCTCGACACCCCTAGCCCTACCACTGCGCCTAAAGGCTCCATCAAACCGGAACCGATGGCGATCAGCGCTGCCCGCCACGCCGTGATACCGGTAACCCGCAACGCCAGTGCGACGGCGAGGCCCTCCGGAATGTCTTGAATGGCGATGGCGGTCGTCAGCGGCAGGCCCACTTTCATGTCGCCGCTGGCGAAGCTGACGCCGATTGCCATGCCCTCCGGCAGGTTGTGCAGGGTGATGGCCAAGACGAATAGCCAAACGCGATTGATGCGTTGAGAGTCAGGTCCGCGCCTGCCGCTTTCCTGGTGCTCATGAGGCACGAATCGATCCAGGCCAATCATCAGTGCGACACCCAACGCCAGTCCAAACACGACAACACAGGCTGCCAGTAGCTGGTTACCACACAGCGCTTGGGCCGCCTCGATGCCCGGCAGGATCAGTGAGAAAGAACTGGCCGCCAGCATCATCCCGGCGGCAAACCCCAGCATGATGTCTTGGGTGCGAGAGGCAATATCGCGCAGGATGATCGCCACCACTGCACCCAAGGCGGTCGCACCAAATCCGGACAGGCCACCCCACACTGCCAGCCGCAGATTTTCCTTATCGGCTCCTACCAGCGCGGCATATCCGCTGATCAGCAATAAACCAGTTACCAGCAGAAGAGTCGCCCAAAAAAGCAATCCTGGCCAACCGCCACTGAACGCCATGCCCCACCAGGTCCTCAGTGGCGTTCTCATAGTCGATGAATAAAGTGACATGGAGCCTCCTAACGTCCGGCTGACTGTTTCCCGTTGGAGCTGACCATTGATTGTCGCAACGTTTGTGCGATCCGCATCGCGGAACGATCATAGGATGCAGCGATATCGTTAAACCGATTGGACAAGGACTGCGCCAAGTCATTGTTGGAAACGTCGGAAGTCGAAGTCATGTTGTGTACCTCGGATTGTATTGATTGAAAAACCGCACGCCGTTGCGGCGTGCGGTGCTCACCATCAAGCTTCTGGTTGCCCCTGAACACCCGCGCCCAGATCGGCGCCGGTGATAGGGTTACTGTCCGGGTCGGACAAGGTGCGCGCCTTCATATCCAGTAGCAGTGCGTCTTCTTCGGGGCTGAGCTGAACACTCGCGGAACCGTCACCGCCGTCCACCGCGGGCGCTGGGTTTTCCACGAATTCCCAATCATCGCCCTGATTCCAAGGGCCACGTGTGCTGCCCTCCCCTTGGGACATATTGAAGTACACGTTCGTGAACTCCGGCATGCCTGGAAGCTTGCCTTGCGGGAAGTTTGGCTGAATAGCGTGCAAGGCTTTTTCGAAGGACAGTTGGTGGGCGATTTCTCGAGTCATGAGGAACCCCAGAGCTTCTTTCACGCCAGGATCGTCCGTCACGTTCATAAGCCGTTCGTAGACGATTTTGGCGCGGGCCTCGGCGGCAATGTTTGAACGGAAATCGGCGGTGGGCTCACCGATTGTGTCGACATAGGCTGCCGACCATGGCACCCCCGCCGAATTGGTGAGCGGCGCCCCGGCGCCATACAACAGACTGGTGATATGCGAATCGTTGCCGGCACCGTTTATGGCACGGTACAACTCACCTTCCTCTTCAACGCCTTCGGCCATTCGGCCTTTAGCGCCCTTATTCAACATGACGATGATGGAACCTACGATTTCAAGATGACTTAGTTCCTCGGTGGCGATGTCCATCAGCAGGTCTTTTCGGCCTGGATCATCCTCAGCCAGCGCTTGGGTGAAGTAGCGCGACGCCGCCGCGAGTTCTCCCTGTGCGCCGCCAAATTGCTCCAATAACAGATTGGCCAAGCCTGGATTAGGCTCGGCTACACGCACGGTGTATTGAAGTCGCTTGTTATGTAGAAACATGACAAATCTCCTCAGGTCAGGCGAGGCTCGATGCTCATTCGAGATAGATCGAATGCGAACCCACAGACATCTGAAGCAATTGCTGCGTTACTAATTGCAATTTGTTTCCAGTCACTGCGACAAACGGCTTTCCATAGGAGTTTTTTTAAAATTTATCGCCAGTCGTCTGCCTTCAACGAATTCACTGCAAACTTTTTCGTTACTCAACCGCTCAACCGCTATCGAGGTTTGCGCGGTGTATGTGAAAAACATTTGGAAAGTGCTTGTGAGGTGTAACAAAGAATTTCAGCGATCTTTAATGGTCCAAGAATCATCTACCACTGGGATTCGTAGTCATGAAATTCGCAAAGTTTTGCCAAGCCCTCTCGAACTGGGCCGGCAGCTCAAAAACCTTTCTCACAGCGATCTTGCTGATCCTTGCTTGGGCGACAACGGGACCGTACTTTCACTACAACGACACTTGGCAACTGATCATTAACACGTCGACCACGATCATCACCTTTTTGATGGTGTTCCTCATCCAGAACACGCAGAACAGGGATAACGATATCTTGCACTTGAAGCTCGATGAATTGATCCGCGCGACAAAGGACGCCCAGAACGCCTTCTTGTCCTTAGATCATCTGGATACCAAGGAGCTGCGTGATTTGCGTGACCGCTACAGCACTTTGGGAGAGGAAGATGCAGTGGACCTTGTACCCCCGGATCTTATGGCCTCATCGAAACACGTTGAGAATCCGGCTGAACCGCGTCCTCCGGAAACACCAATATCGTAGACATTGGGGCATAAGGTCGAATCCCACGATACGACGTATTTGCGAGACAGAGACCCTGGAGAAAAGCAAAGGATTGCTTCGCTCCAAGACTGCGCTTGAATAGATGGCAAACCTTAAAATGAAAGCGCCGTCGCTCACTATCTACAGTCAACTGTCCACAGTTGATCCAATCGCGTTGTGTAGCTTTGGCTCATCATTTCCCGCCGCATACCCCAATCTGGATTGCTCGGCACACTAGCGGACCGGAGCGTCCCCCTCCCCCAGCGTCCATTAATTTCGTCCAGCACGGCCATCATCCTTGTCACCTCAGTAGACTGAGTGGTGGCGAACAGATCGTCCGTGTATTCACCTACCTGGCACAGGCTCATTAGCATGACTTCGGCTTTGCTGTAACTGAACCCAGGGCGAAACACGCGATCAAGCGCATCAACCGCAGCCTTGGTCAGTAGTCGAACGTCATCAGTTGGGTAAGGCAAATCCACGACAACACCATTCGCATATTTAGCCTCATCGGGGTTAAACATTCCGGTGCGAATACTCACCCGAATTTTCTTGCATAGCGACTTCTGGGCACGGAGCTTCTCTGACGCACGCATCATGTAGGTAGCCACTGCCTCCTTGATTGGCGGCAATTCTTTAAGCCGTATGCCAAACATCCGGCTACAACAAATCTCCTGTTTTGGCAGGCTAGGCTCATCCAGTTCCAGGCACGAAGTACCACCAAGCTCACGGGCGGTCTTTTCAATTACCACACTGAAGTTCTTTCGAAGCGACCAGGCATCAGCCTTGGCCAAGTCCATGGCGGTCTTTATGCCCATAGCATCCAGGTGCATTTTCATACGGCGACCAACACCCCACACCTCGCCCACGTCCGTGTTTCGTAGCACCCAATCACGTTTCACCGGGTCGCAAATATTCACGACTCCACCGGTTTGGGCCTGCAATCGTTTGGCGGTGTGGTTGGCGAGCTTGGCCAGAGTCTTGGTAGGAGCGATACCCACTCCGACCGGAATGCCGGTGCAGCGCAATACCTGGCTACGGATCTGCCGGCCCAGCACATCTAGGTCTTTGATTCCGGAGAGATCGGTAAAAGCCTCATCGATGCTGTAAACCTCAACCTGAGGGACCATCGACTCAATCAGGGTCATCACCCGCTCACTGATATCGCCGTACAATGCGTAATTCGATGAGAACGCAACGATACCGTGCTGCTTGAGCTTGCGTTTGATCTGGAAGTACGGCTCGCCCATTTTAACGAAAGGCTTGGCGTCGTAACTTCGAGCAATTACGCACCCGTCGTTGTTGGACAACACCACGATGGGAACCTTAGCCAGGTCAGGGCGAAATACGCGCTCGCAACTGGCGTAAAAGCTATTGCAGTCAATGAGTCCGAATA
The DNA here is from genome assembly GCF_052567255.1 of Pseudomonas sp. McL0111. Lineage (NCBI taxonomy): Bacteria > Pseudomonadati > Pseudomonadota > Gammaproteobacteria > Pseudomonadales > Pseudomonadaceae > Pseudomonas > Pseudomonas sp. McL0111. The sequence goes on from NZ_CP199585.1 coordinate 5,971,150, forward strand.
CTGGCTTCGCTTTAGACATGACTGCGCACGCTACCGATGATCACGCCCCAGATCGCCAATTCGTCCCCTTCCAGTACGTAGCGAGGCGGATACTTCGGATTTTCGGAAAGCAAAATCACTTCTTTCCCCCGGATACACAGTCGTTTGCAAAGTGGATCATTATTCAACAACGCAACGACGATGTGCCCATGAATTGGCTCCAGGGAGCGATCCACCACTGCCAAATCACCGTCGAAAATCCCCGCTCCCTGCATGCTCTCTCCGGTGATTTTCACAAGATAAACGTGAGGAGCGCGGATGTTCAAAACCTCATCAAGTGATATGTGCGCCTCAATGTGATCAGCCGCCGGTGAGGGAAAGCCCGCAGGCACCTGAAAAAGGCACAAAGGTAACTTCCGGCCGGCCGCAGCAACCTGGCCCAAGATTGAAAAGCTCATAACGCACGACTTCCGATACTGTACGAATGTACAGTTAACTTTCAGAACGCTTTGCGGTCAATTTCTATAGGAAATATCTGATAGGCGGGCAAGGTATGTGCGGGCGGCTTTCGCAGTACGATGGCATTCATGACTTTGTCGCGGCATTGAGCATGCCGAACCCCTTTGTCAATCACACCGGAGACGTGCCGTTCGAACGATACAACGCTGCGCCGTCCACGCAACTCGCGCTCCTTCACTTAGAGGGTCAGTACCTGCAAGCGGACATGGTTCGTTGGGGGTGGCGTCCACACTGGGCAAAAGACCGGGCTGCCCCAATCAATGCCCGCGTCGAAAAAGTGGCTCATGGTCCATTCTTCCGATCCATATGGACACATCGGGCAATCGTTGCCATCAACAATTGGTTCGAATGGGTTGACGAAGGCGGACCCAAAAAACAGCCGTATCTCATCCGTCGGGAGGACCGCTCACCCATTCTCTGCGCCGCGATAGGTCAGTACCCCAATGCAGAACATCCACCAGGTGAGCACGACGGTTTTGTAATCATCACTGCCGACAGTGCAGGCGGCATGGTGGATATTCATGACCGACGCCCAGTGACGCTTTCACCAGAGCTGGCTCGGGAGTGGTTAGACCCGGCCACGTCTAAAGAGCGCGCAGAACAATTGGTCTTACTTCAGGGTGAACCGACAGAAGCTTTCGAATGGTTCAAGGTTGATAGGGCCGTCGGGAATGTTCGTAATCAAGGATCAGAATTGATAAGGCCGTGCTAGTTGACACCCAGTGAAGACTTTTCTAAACAGCTGACAAAGCCTTGAGCCGCACTTCAAGCGCTGTTTCGAAAACTATGTAAAGCCGCTCAGCATCACCCGCTCTCAGACCACCAGCGACTTCCATGCCGAGAACGAAGCCATCCGCTCTCGCACCCGCTTTTACGGCAATGATCATCGAGTCCGCACGCTGAATATGTGCGAGAAGCCGCTCAGCCTCTCGCTTCATCTTGTCATTCAGCACTAAATCATCCATCGCCGGTACCTCACTGCGACATCCAGTACATCACCAACAACACGATGGTTACCCATCCCAAGGTCATTAGAAAAGAAAGTCCAGCCAGTCGCTTGTCCATAGAGGCTTATCATTTTGATGAATGACAATGATGGTTGACAAATTTGCTCCCAGCAATAATAGCGCAACGCCAGATAGCCACTGCTAACGTAAATCAACGGAGAACTAAAAGTCATCTAGAACAAGCCTCCCAAAGATTCCGGCTTCCAATTCATGATTACCAACTCCCCGCTGACCTCGGCCTTTCCCTGTCGCTGGTTAACCGTTGTATAGCGGATGTCCAAGGTCTCGAAGTGAAAGCCCTCGAACACTCGGCGGATGTCCGGATGGTCGTTGATGCTGACCATCACCTTGCCTTTGCAGCGGCGCATGAAGTCGGCCATCCGTTCGTAGTTCTCGAATGGAAAGTCCACGCCGTACCCGGCGGTCTGCCAATAAGGCGGATCCATGTAATGGAAGGTGTGAGCACGGTCGTAGCGTTCTGCGCAGTCAAGCCAGGGGAGGTTTTCGACGTAGGTGCCGGACAGGCGCTGCCACGCGGCCGAGAGGTTTTCCTCGATGCGCAGCAGGTTGATGGCCGGTGCAGTGGTCGCGGTGCCGAACGTCTGACCGGAGACCTTGCCGGCGAAGGCATGGTGCTGCAGGTAGAAGAATCGGGCGGCGCGCTGGATGTCGGTGAGGGTTTCTGGGCGGGTCATTTTCTGCCATTCGAACACCTGCCGCGAGCTGAGTGCCCATTTGAATTGGCGCACAAACTCTTCGAGGTGGTTCTGCACGACGCGGTAAAGCGTGACCAGATCGCCGTTGATGTCGTTGAGGACTTCGACGGGCGATGGCTGGGGCTTCATGAAGTACAGCGCGGCACCGCCGGCAAAGACTTCAACGTAGCATTCGTGTGGCGGAAAAAGCGGAATGAGGCGGTCGGCCAGGCGGCGTTTGCCGCCCATCCAAGGGATGATGGGTGTAGACATTGATAGCAAGACCTTTACTGTATGGATAAACAGGTGCCAGGCTCGCCGCGCTTTGTGCACGGAGCAAGAGCCTTGGCTGGACTTGCAGGGATCATCTGCAGGGACGGCGGCCGGTCCGGATGTTGACGCATCCGGACCGGCCGCTCTTTTTTCACTTCAGTGTTGAGACTTCTTTGGCGTATGCCTGACAGGCCGCGAGGGCAATCAGCCCCCGGTCGCCGTCATCGGTGACGCCGATAATTCGTTGAGCATGCGCTGGGTCAAGTTCGGCTCTTGTGGGGCCATGAACCACGCCGCCGGTGGCGGTGGCGGCTGACACCGATCCGTTGCCAGCGCCTGTGGTGGCGTCGAGTAGGACTGACAAGCGCAGATCAGCAGTGGCAAGGCGGTCGCGCAGGCGACCTTGATCAAGTTGGACATCGCTCAAGGCTCGATAATGGTTCTGTTCACTGGTGGCCAGGCGCTGCTCGAGCGCGAGGCGTTTGTCCTGTTCGGCACGCTGCTGCGCGGCAGAGGCCTGATTCAGTTGGTTGAGGGTTTCGGTGTGGAGTCGGGCCTGCTCTGCGAGCTGTTTGCCGTAGCGCCAATCCTGTACTTGCCAGGTCACGGTCACAGAAACGCCGACCATGACGACCAGCAGCACGCCTTTTGCCAGCAGCCTATACGGCGCCGGAATCAGTTCGCCGAGACGCATAGCACCGCCCTCGCCCGTCCCCACAACTCCAGCCGATCCTGCAGGCCATTGAGACCACCGTTGATCCGGCGAGTGATCGTGTTGAATTCGTTTAGATCGGCGAGCGCATTCAGCCCATTCACCGACCAGAACCATGCGGCCGACTCGGCGGCCCACTGCGGCAGCTCCAGCAGTTCAGGCGTGCGCAGCAATCGCTCGTCACCGAACAGCGCCAAGCTGCAACGTAAGTAGTTGTCGTGGCCAGTGACCTGAATCAAGCCGCGACCGCGATAGCGCTGGCCATCGCCATCCGCAGCTGGGGTGTTGCCCAATTTCGCAGCCAGGTTGCCGGTGTCGTATTTGCTCAGGTACTGATCGCCGCCCAACTCCCGCACATACTGCAGCTGACCCGACTCGTGACCGACTTGCGCCAGAAACGCGGCTTGGCGTTTCGAAGTGTTGATCTGCCGATGAGCCATGGCTGCGTTGAGGGCGGATACAAAAACGCCCGCTTGGCGGCGGGCGTTGGGCATGATGCGTTGCAGCTGCTGTTCAGTGATAGACATACAAACTCCAGACATAAAAAAACCGCACTCAGGCGGCGATGGGATGCGGCTACTGCTTCTCGATTTTCACCACCTTGAGTGGTGGTTTTACCTCTTTCTTTTTCTTACCCTTGGATTTACCTGCTTTGCCGGCATTGCATTCGACGGTGGTCGACCAGCCGGACTGGGTGAACACCTGCTCTACCGAATCCGCCAGGTACTCGCCATCAAGCCCGACCTTGAAACCCTGCGCGATAATGGGACGCTCGGCGAAGATGTCCGTGCGGCCGGGCATCTCAAGCCGCACATCGGCAGTCGAGCGATTGAACGCTGACAGACGGGCCTTGGCCGCCGCTTCTGCAGCAGTTTTGTTCGGGTAGATATGACGGTCGGTATGCACTGCCGGCAGCCCGTCCGGCGCATCATCGTTGTCGATGGTAACCACCGCGAGCTTGCCGTTCTTTTTGTCCTGATGTTTAGTGGCCACGGCCTTGTGCGAGTTGCGATCTCCGAGACTGAATTGCCAGCGGCTGATGTCGCTGCGCGTCAGGGTGATGGCGCCGAACGACTTGCCGCTGGCTGTTTGGCCACCTTGGCGCGGCATCACCAATAGCTTGCCGTCGGCCACCTTGGCCGTGCAGTCGTATTGCTTGGCCAGCCGGGTAATGAAATTAAAATCGGACTCGTTGAGCTGGTCGACCCGGGCGACCTTGGTCGACACTGGGCACACCGGCTGCCAGCCATTGCGCGCGGCAACGTCGGCCACAATTTTCGACAACGGCACATCCTCCCAGCTCCCGCTGCGGATGGTCTTGCCGCTGCCCCGCATGTCACTGGCCTTGCCCTTGATCACGATGGTATCCGGCGGGCCTGATACTTCGACCGTGTCCACCGTGTAGCTGCCCATCCGCGCCAAGGCCGTTTCGGCATAGCCCAGGTAGATCTCGATGGCGCTGCCACGTCGTGGCAATTTCACCTGACCATCACGGTCGTCGATACGTAATTCAAACTCATCGGACTCCATGCCCGGCTTGTCAGATGTGCGCAGCAACAACAGCCGATCATTGATCTTGGCCGTGACATCGGCCCCATCGGCGACGATTCGAAACATCGGGGTCATGAATTTTTTCCGAAAAAAAACCCGCCGAGGCGGGTTCTGAAGGGGATGTAGCTGCAAGTGCTTCAAGGGCTACACGTTGACTATAGCTGATCAGTTCCAGAGCGAGACGCCCTCCTCTATCGGGCTGGGCAGATCTGGCAGAACGATGACCACGCCCAACCGGAACGGCTGAGGCTCATCGGCCAGCCCCTGATTCGCATCGAGCACGGCTTCGACGCTGCCATTCAAATGGCCGTAAACGTTGTTGCAAATGACATCGAGCATGTCGCCATCAGACGTCCTGCATGTCGTCGCCATAGCGCTCAAACTCCAAAGTGAAACCCTGTTTGCGAGCAATCCCGCCGTGTAGCAGCGCCGACTGTTCCTCATTGATGTTTTTCAGGCACCACGTCCCGATCACCTCGCCATAACCCGTGGTCAGGGTCAGCGGCTGAAGCCTGGCGCCGATAGAACGCAGGGCGTCGAGCTGCTTCAAGCCACCCTTGAAGCCCGGGTAAATCGTGCCCTTGAGCGTCAGCTTTTCATCACCCATGCCGATGGCTTGCTTCGCCGGCCGGCGCGTCAGCCGCTCCTGCGAAGCCCAGCGGAATTCGGTCGAGCGACTCAGCTCGTCAAAAGCCGCCGTGTCCAGGTTGAAGTAATACGGCTCTATCTTCGGGTCGCGCGGCTGGATGATCATCAGGTGCGGAAACGGCTTCACCGCTTCCGGCGCCGGCGTGGCATCCACGGCAAAGGAACTGGTGGGCACGATGTTGGCCAGCGACGGACTGACCTTGCCGGCAACGTTGTTGATCGCCGTGGCCGCCTTGCCCGCCTGTTCCTTCAACGTACCCAGCCGCTCCTGCACTTCGGCCGCCGCCCGGGTGGCGCGGCCGTACACTGCCACCACCTGACCGACTTTTGCCTGAGCCGCATCAACGCCGCGCATGACCCGCTGAAGTTTGGCGCCGATGGCTGGCCCCACGAACGGGATGTTTTCCAGCTCGGACGCCGCGCCGGTCAGTTCGCGAATCGCACCGTTGACCGGCATCAGCATGCCGTCCGCACTGCGTCGCCCGGTCTCAGCCGCTTCCACCAAATACTTCAGGCTCGATTGCATGCTTTCCATATAAGCCATGAGGCCTCCTTACACATGGGGTTCGTCGTACAGCTTGGCGGCATTCTGTTTTGCAGCGCCTTCCATCATTCGCTGCATGTGCGGCATCAGATCCTGTGCCAGGCGTTGCGGATCTTTGACATCGCCCTGCACCGTGACCGGCATGCTCAGTGAGTACTGAAACTGCTGATCCACCTTGGCCGGTACCGGCTTTTCTGGCTCCTTGGGTTGAATGGCCAGCGCCGCCGATTTGAGCGGCGCCGTTACCGCCATCGAGCGTGCGACGTCTCCCAGCACCGGACCTTGCTGAGCCGCTGATACAAGCATGAGTGGCGTGCTCGGTACCGGTGCCTTTGCCACTTGCTCGGGCTTTTCGTCCTCGCCACCAAACAGCGATTTACCGAGGGAGCCACCCAACGCCGCGCCGCCCTGACTGCCGAGGTAGGCACCAATCAGACCACCGATGGCCGTGCCGATGATCGGCACCACCGAACCAATGGCAGCTCCAGCAGCGGCGCCGGCCATGGTGCCAGCCAGATTGCCGGCAGCTGCGCCATAACCCTCAGCCTTCTCATCCTTGGTCTTGGCGTTTTGAAAGGTTTCAAAAGCCATCGCGCCAGACTCCAGCAGCGTGCCGCCAGGAATGACCTTGGCTACCTTTCCGACCTTGCCGACCGCTCCTGCGACGGCGCCGAGCTTGGACACCGCACCACTTGGAACGGACGGGACTGGTGACCGTGGGATCGAAGCTGGGGGTCGTGGGATGGGGACGGGCGGACGAGAAACCGGAACGAGTGGACGAGGCGCAGACGAACGAGGCCCCCTCCGGCTAGGCAGTGACCGACGCCGAGCACTACGGCTTGATCCGCGTCCACGTCGGCGCGACTCGCCCGACGCATCCACACCGCCACCGCCCCCCATAGCGGTGGCATTGACGACGAAAACCTTTTTCACGCCGTCGTTACCTGCGTCAATTCCAGTACCAAGGCCACTGCCTGCTGCCGCTTCCTTCACCCGCGAAACGACATCCATGCCCCCCCGCGATCCCCGGGCAAGGTTTATCAATCCCCTGCTGATCTTGATCGTGCTGAAAATGCCTTTTAGGGCGATCAGGCCCGCACCGACCGTGGCGATACCACCGACGACTCCGGGCGCGCTGTCAGACAGCGAGGTGATGCCTTTGGTGACCTTGGTCAGCGCCTCGGCGACAGTATCCGTGACGGGGCGTAGCGCATCACCGATGCTGCGCATGGCGTCGTCCATCGACTGAGCCATCTCGGCCCACTTCTGCGACGACGATTCACGCCGCTCGGCGAGGTTCTTGTCGAGAATCCCGGACGCCTCACGCGAATCGTTTTTGAGCTGGCTGTACAGCGCCTTGTTTTGCATGTACGCCGACAGTGCGGCCTTGACCTGCATGTCGGCGAACAGGTCGCCGGTGCGCAGGGATTCTTCGAGCGAGGCCATCATGGCCTTGGCCTTCTCCGGATCGGCCTGCTCACTGATTTTTGCCGTGGCCTCGGCCATTTTCGCCGCACGCGCCGGATCGGTCGCCTGAATGTATTTCTGAGCCAGCGCCATGCTGGTCTCAAGCGTCGACATACCGTTTTGCAAACCGGTCTGCATCGATCCTTTGTAATCAATCCCGGCTTTTTCGTAGGACTTGACCGTGTCGGTCGAGCCAATTTTGCCCATCCAGTTTTTCAGGTTGTTGGCCGCTTCGTCCGAACTGCCAGCCTGCTTCATCTGCACCTGCAACATGGCGCCCAATTGCGTCACCGCGTCCAAGCCGGTGATGCCGTTGCTGGCCATGTTGGCCAGCAGCTCCGGGAACCACTTGGCCATGTCGGCCGCTTCAAAACTGCCCGCCTGCCCTTGATAGGCAATGGCTTCCAGCGCCTGCTGCATCTGCTTGGCGTCGGTGATCTTGGCGTTCTGCCCCAGGGCATTGATCATCTTGGCGGTGTCGACACCGCTGGACCCCTGCCCCACGACAAACTTGGCCGCGACCGGCGCGTACTCCAGCGCCTTGCTCAGCTCCATGCCGGCACCGACCAACTGGTTCACCACATCGGCCACATCGTTGCGCGCCATGCCGGTGTCGCGTGAGGTGTCGATAATAGTGCGCGACATCTCCTGCTCTTGCGGCTTGTTGGCAATGCCGGCCTTGATCGCGATGTCCCGCACAATGGCGCCAAAATCAGCGCTGACCTTGGTCGGCACTGCCATGGCACCGACACCGACCACCGCTGCACCGACGGCGCCCTTCATGCCCTTTACGCCAGAATCAATCTGCTGTTGTCCTTTGGCTTTCAGCTCGGCTTTGTTGGCCGTCTGCCCCATCGAGCGATAGGCTTTTTCCAACCGGCTGACCTCGATCCCCTGCTTTTTCAGGCTGTCGAGGTTCGAGTTCAAACGGTTGAGTAATTTGGATGCGCCGGCAGCGCCGGTGTCGTGGGCCTTTTTCCACTCTTCGCGCAGGCGGATCGTGTCGCCAATCGTGCGCTGCAACACCCGCGCTTTATTGCCTTCCGCCTCGAGGCGTTTGATGCGCCCGGTGACGTCCTTGAACGCGGTGCCAACCGTCGAACTGACGGCGCCGCCGATCACCAGCCCGAGGGCGAGTTTATTTGCCATGTCATGGCCCCCATGTGCCCTGCACTACCAAAATTGGCTCAATCCGTGAGCCACCACACCATGTCCGCGAAAGGCATCGAATGGATCTCGGCGGCGGAAAATCCGGTCTCCGCTGCCAGACGTTTCGCGGCCAGCTTGATAACGCTGGAGTCAAAGCCCGTCGTCGTTGTCCATGCGAAAATAGCCGGCCTGCAAGCGGTTGAAGTCCACCAGCTTGAGGCCCTCCAGATCAGTCACGGGGGCACCGGACAACGACGCGAACAACACCAGCTCACGCTGTTCGTCATCACCGCCGGCGTCACGATTGGCCGCACGAACATCGCGCACGGTAGGTGAACGCAGGACCAACTTATCGACCGTTACGCCGTTGATTTCGCTCGGACACGACAACGACACCAGCACCTGATCAGTGGTGAGCGACAACCAGGACGGCGTCGATGTCGAGTAATCAGTGGACGGCACCAGGTGCGAATACGCCGTCTGCACGCGTCGATAGTCTGTGAGCTTGAGGCCTTCCAGATCCTTGAGGCCGACCTCGGCCAAACCGGCGAACAACATCAGCTCGCGCTGTTCGTCGTCACCATTGGCGGCGCGGTCGGCCGCTCGCACCTCACGTACGGTCGGAGCCCGCAGGGTCAACGTTTCAATGTCGATGCTGTTGGCTTGACTGGGGCGGGAGAGCGTCACGACGGCACCGACTGCACTGAGCGAAAGCCAGGCCGGAAGGTTTTTAGCGGTTGCTTGAGTCATCTGAATCTAATCCTTACAGGCCGAGCGCATTGCGCACTTCGAGGAGTTGGTCTGTACCGTCGATCACCTGAATGCCCGCGACCATGTCGATCTCGTACATCAGGCGCCCGTCGATTTCGAGCTTGTAGTAAGTGACCGCTACGGCGTGTTTGATCTCGGCAGCATCGCCCGCTTTCCAGTCACCGAGATCGACCTCTTTGAGGCGACCGCGCAGGGTGGCAACGACCGCTGTCACCGCACCCTTCTGGCCTTTGAAGGCACCTCGGAACGTCGCGTTAAACGCCGTGCCATCAGCCAGGCCGAAGTATTTAAGCGACTCACGACGCACGCCTTTGGTGACAAACGAGGCTTCCATTTTCTCAAGCCCCTGATCCATCTCGATGGGGCCGGCCATGCCGCCCCCGCGATACTCGTCGGTCTTGGTGGTCAGCTTGGGCAGCGTCAGGCTGGGCACGTCGCCGGAGAAGTTCACGCCGTCGACGAACAGGTTGGTGTTGTACAAAGTCTGAGGAATCATTGGCTACGCCCCCTTAGGCTGCTTCAAGCACTTCGGTCATCCATTGATCGGTGACTTCGAAAAGGAAATTCGGGTTTTCTGCCGGCGGCACATCGGTGAAACGGATGCGCCAATACACCTTGCCCTGGGCGATCTGGCTGGCCGTGTTCAATTCGGTGTCGGGGAACACTTCAAAGTTGATGATTGCGCCCTGAGCTTTCAAGTCGCGCATGAACGCATCCAGACCGTTGGTGACATCGGTCACGTAGGTCTTGGTGATCGAGCGGTCGACCGCCCATTTGTGCCCGGCCTGCACCGCGTCCATGAGGATGAACAACGTGCGAACGCGGGTAACGAATGCCCACTTCGGATCACTCGACAGCGTGCGGTTACCCCACAGTCGATAACCGTCGTCGCGAATGATCGTGGTGATATTGGCGTTGTTGAGCAGGTTGGCCCGGCAGGTTTCATCGCCGTCCAGGTACTCGACCGCGCGACCGGTTCCGGTGATACCGGTCAATTCCTTGTTCGATGGCGAAGCCCAGAAACCGTACTCAGCATCCGTCCAGGCGAACAGCCCCGCCGCCCAAGCCGAGCCGGGGGCGTCGACAGTCTTGCTGGTGAGGGTGTCCCAATACTTGACGCCCGGGTCGACCATGAACAGGTTGCGACTGCCGAAGTTATCGGCGTAGGCCATGGCGGTCTCGTCAGTGGTGCCAGGGCCGTCGATGATGCCGATGGCACGCAGTTTCTGCGCCAGGCTATCGAGCGCCGTGGCCACCGCCTGAGTCGCGGTGTGACCCGGCGCGATCAACAACCGCGGCTGTGCGTTGAACAGGCTTTTACCGTCGAGCAGCGCCTGCAGGCCGGTACGCTGACCCGAGACCAGAACGCCGCCGATGATCGACGAGGTTTGCAGCGCCGCGTCCTCCAGCTTGGGCACGCCGATGGCAACGATCACCGCCTTGGCTTTGACGTAGATCGCCTGACAGGCCTTGGTGATCGCCGAGTCAGGGCCGAAAGCGGCGATGGCTTCGCGCTCAGTGGTGATCAACTTCAGTTCGCCCGCCTTGGCCGTACCGCCGCCGAGAACGCCAGGTGTGAAGGTGTCGCACAGACCGATAATCGATGACGACGGCAGCGAGATGGTGCGCGCGCCAGTGTCGACCGACGTGGTCGTGACGCCGTGGAAAAAACTCATAAGGCTCGTTCTCCAGAAACGAAAAAGCCCCGCATAAGCGAGGCTGTGAGGGTGTTGGTGTTACGCGTAGCGGAAAAGAAAACGCCCCGTCATTGCGGGGCGTTTATTGGGCTTGCTCGGTGATCCACCCCGGCGCCGTTGGCCGATGGGCGCTGGCCGGAAATTCAGCGCCGGCCGGCCAGTCACGCAAGGCCCGAATGTAGGCCAACAGATCGATGTATTGCTCGGCCGTAATCGTGGTTTCAATGGCCAACTCGACCTCATCTCGATGTCGATCACGCACCCAAGCGACCCGCACAATCTCCGAATCGCGCCAAGTCCGTTCAACCGCGTCAGAATCAACCTGAGGAATGGACTGCAACGACTCAACGTAGGCTAGGTAACGCGGATCGCTTTCGGCGACCTCGATCACACCAGGCCAAAACTCCTCTGACTGAAAACAGCTGAATTCTGCGCAACCAACCCCACCGATTAGCTGAATATATTTTTTCATACCGTATATCCAGTGATGTAGACCGTGTAAGCCGGCGATCCGCCAGTCGAGTTGCTAGTGGAAATGTATGCCGTTTGCGGCGTCACCACCTTGAAGTTTTCAAACACAATCGAACTCGTTCCACCCGCAAGAATTGATCCGGTATTTCTCTTTAATCCAAGGCCTCCAGCGGTTGAATAGATATCCATCGATATCCCCCCAGACGCGCTGCTTGACACCGACAGCAACCCATCAAAGGCCACAGCATTAAGCGGGATCACACCAGCCACAGAAAAAGGTGCGGCGGTTAATGCGCTCGCACCGTTGTAGCCCAAAGCTGCAAAAATCGTGACGCTACGTCCTTCAACAGACACTGATTTAATTTGACCGCTCGCATCAGTCGAAACCACCGTCAGAAAGGCAGAGGCGGTGTAGCCCGCTGGCAGAACTCCGGCACACAAACTAGGCGCAGCCGCGACCGTTGCATTCACGGCCATGATGCTGCGCAAGTTCGTCACCGGGTTGTACAGCGCGTACAAAGCGATATAGCCATTGACTGGCGCCAGACCAACATCCATCGCGCCCAAACCCTTTGCAGCCGAGGCCAGATTGATTGGCTGACTGAAGCCTTTAAGCCGATAGGACTTTCCGCCTGAATCCTGTACCACCACCTCGTCAGCGATAAAAGTTGCAGTAGCAGAGGCCGCCGGCACAGTCATTCGAGCGCCCGAGGCGCCAACCATCGACCCCCTTACAGAAACTTGCTCAACAATCGCAGCCAGCGCGGCAACATCAATGCTTCCCTGATTGATCGGCGCGTTCCACGCCTTAATGCACCACATTACCGCCAAGTTGCGCGGGCGGGTTACGCCGCCGCCAGCCAGGTTTGGGCTAAAGCTGACAGTCGCTGTCGTGTAACTGATCCCAACACCCGGATAGTCCGCCGCGCGGTAAACGTCCGCCTGAGCATCGTCTGAAGAACCGCGCACAATGTCGACCGATGCGCCCGTGTAGATACTGTCGAATACCGCAAGTGTGCCGAGCTGAGCGCTACCAATCGCGCGACCCGCGTCGATGCCCCGACCATGATCCCAACCACGCAGGAATTCGCCGCGCGACTCCGGCAAGCGGAAATTTCCGGCACCCTCATCGCCTTTATTGAAGGCCGTGCCAAGGAATGCCGCCAGATCGGGATAAACCGCGATGCTCTTAACACTACCGTCTAGTTCCAGAAACCCGGGCGCCACTTTGTCCAGCGGAAACGCTACCGTTGCGCCGACCGGCAGTGCCGAGGCCTGCGCAATCATCGCCTCAACTTCTGTCTTGGTGTAAGTGTCCTTAATGCCCATCCCGGCGAGCGTTTCCGGGTTATCACCCGAGATGAAAACACCACGATCGTTGACCTTGACGCGAGTGTATTGGCCCGCTGCTTTGGTCTTCGGCAGAACTTCCAGAATGGCCGCATCCACGTAGGCACGCGAGGCCAGCACAATCGCCGGGTCAATCTTGAGCTGAATGTTGCCCGTGCTGGTGACAATGAAGTTCATCCGCACGATCTGCGTGCGCCCCGAGCCTTGCGACAGCAGCGGCTTGAAGCTCGGAGCGCAGTTGGCCACCGCTACCAGATCGCCGTCCGCATCGTAGAGGCCGATTTCGCGGATCCACTTACCGCCCTCGTCGGCTGGAATGATCTGCTCGGCGATGATCACCGCCGGATTGACCGGATCGATCTTCAGTTGGTTCAGCGGCTTGCGGCGCCACTCGTTGAGCAACTTGGTTTGTCCGGCCGCCGGCACCGGGTTAGGCGGGTCAGCCAGCCCGTTCGGGTTGGCGTCACCCACGCCCATTTGCGTGATCAGCCAGGGAATGCCGAGCGCGTCGGCGTTCGCCTGCTTGGCCATCCCCACGTTCGTGAGGATCGCGAAAAACTGCGAATTCGCATCAATCATAATAAACGTCCAGGGTATCAATGGTGTGTTCGCGACCGACCACGCCAAAGCTGCCAGTGACCTCAATGTCACGCATGACGGGCGGGTAAACGTCGATTTCGTCGCCTTCGTAGAGGGACACGGCGATATTCAAATCGCCTTGAGTTTCCAGGCTGATCGCCAGCCCGGTCAGTTGCCGGGTGACGGGCTTGGCATCGTCAATCAGGCGCTCAAGCTCCTGATACATTTCCTCGGTGATACCGGTGTCCAGCACGCCAACCTTCAGCGCGAAGGTACCGGGCACACCCTCAGGCACCGTCTGGAACCACTCGACGATCTCGATCAGGTAGCCAAGCGGCTCGACCACCCGGCGCAACGCGCCGATGGTGCCTTTGTGCTTGTGGATGTAGTAAGACGCCTTGATCGCCGCGCGTTTGGTTGCTTCCGTCCAGCGGTAGTCCCAGCGATCCACCGACCACGCCCATGCAAGGTGCGGCAGTAAATGCACCGGACAGGTATCAGCGTTGTAGAGGTCGCGCAGAGGAACAATTGTCTTTTCGAAAAACGCGGCCTCCATGGCCCGTTCCAGTTGCGTGCTGTTGAGCGGAAGTAGACTTTTCATATCAGCCCGCCAGCCTCACGTTGAAGCGCGTACAGAAAGCCGCCTGCGCCTTGGTCGGGGCCAGATCCTGCCATCCGACCAATTCAACACGGGCAACGCCGGCAACGTGCAGCTGGGCGTCAATAGCGGAGCGGGCGACCTCGACGCCCAGCCGCTTGCGTGGATTGATCCAGGCTGCCAAGCGGCTCTTCGCCTCGGCCAAACTGGCATCCGCTTCCGGGCCGGCACCGGCCATATGCAAGACGGCGTCAATCTCGTAGCGGATCACCTGCGCGCCCTGCACGGTCACCCGATCACCGACCGGCCGGACGTCATCATCATTCAGCGCGGTGGCCACCGCCGCCAGCAACTCCGGCGGTGCTTTGCCTTCCCCGTCCAGACCCAGCACCGTGACCGTGACGTAACAAGGCGCCGGGCTTTCGGCCGTAGCATCTGCGACCAACCCGGAGGCATTGCGTGCATGCAAGATGTAGCTGTTACGCGGGCCGGCCGTGGTCAAGCCCTCATAGGCCAACTGGATGCGCTCGCGAAATGGATCGTCGTCCTCCATGACCTCGGGCACGGGCGGCACTGCCAGCAGATCCGCAGTCTGAATGACCAGGCGCTGCAGATTGACGTTGGCTCCCAAGTGATCGAGGTCGCCGCGTATGGCATGTGCCAGTAACAGCGCCTTGCCAGCGTCATTGACTCGAGCGCGATTGCCGACCTTGTTATAAGCCCCGACCTCAAGCACTTTGACCACTGGATCGCTTTCCAGCGCGGCCGTCCAGTTACCGCCCATGTACCCGCGAAACACGCTCAGCCCGTCCTGATAAACTTCTTCAAAGTCCAGGGGCTCCAGCACGGTCGGCGCCGGTAGCGAGGTCAGATCTACGGTACTCATGCGGCCACCTCCAACGTGACGCTGTCGCCCAGGTACTTCCCGACGATTTGCAAATTGATTTGCCCGCCAATAACGGAAATGACGCGCACCTGATCCAACTTCAAACGCGGCTCCCAGCGCCCCAAAGCGCGGGCCACCTCAGCCTGTACGGCGCTTTTCCAGCCTTCGTTGATGGGCAAATCGACAAACCGCCGTAGCTTGCTGCCGTATTCCATACGGTGCCGGCGACTGTCCAGCGGCGTGCTCAAGATGTCGGCAATGGATTGGCGCAGGTGCTCGATGCCGGATATGGGTAGGCCGGTCTGGCGATCCATTCCGATCATCGATGTCACTCCTTGAACGGCTCGTATTCTTCGCTGGCTTTCAGGAACTTGACCGCTTCGATATCGGAGGCCGGCACCACGACCGTGGCCTTGTCGACCGGATAGAAACGGTCAGTTCCGGGCACGATCAACAGCCGCGACGTGTAGAGCTTGTCGCGGAATTTCAAGGACTCAGGCGATGAGTAAGTTGAGGATGACAATGCCGGTTCCGAGGACGTTTGTACCTCAGTTGAGGTCGTATCGATCTTGGCCATGTGTTTCTCCAGGCATGAAAAAGCCCGCACTTGGCGGGCTGTCGTGAATGAATTAATGCGTGTGATGATTGCTGTTGCCGGTGGCATCAATGATTGCGCCGGCGCTGGTGATGCCCTTGGTAACGTGCAGCGCGCCGTCGATCATCACCGCCGCTTTCAGGTTGATGTTGCCGGTGGTCACGTTCACCGCGCTATCGGTGACAACCGCTTCCGTGCTGGCCACTTTGATGGTCACCGTCCCGCTGGGCAGGGTGATGCTGTAGCTCTTGGCCTGCCAGTCGTAGATCAGCGAGCCGCCATCATCGAAACGCCAGACCTCGACGTGGTCGCGGTTGTCCGGCGGCGGGCCAGCATCGCCATACAAGCCCGGGACAAACGTGCCTTGCGACACGTCGCCGCTTGGACTGATCAAACTGCCCTGCTCGCCCAAAGACGGTGCCCGCCAGTGCCTGGCCTTGCCCGCCGCGATGCTGTGCCACCGCACCCAAGCGCTGACCCATTCACTGCCATCCGACACGCGACATACCGGCGGCGAAGCGGACAGATCCACCGCGACCACGTAGCAAGCCTTTACCGCACCCGCGATCATGCGGTCATGCTGCGCGCTTGCGTAACTCACGGCAGATCCTCCGGCCTGAATAGCCCGTCACCCGGATCGACTTCAAACACCAACGTCCCCGGCGGTTCGTCCGGCCACGGCCATTCCTCAACGCCGAGACAAACCTGCTGAGTCCACTCCACCAGCCACACGGTGTATCCATCCAGGTGCGGCTGGGTCCAGTCCTGCAGCGATTGCACAAACTCGGCGGGTTCAACTGCCAGCCCCCACGTCTGCGAACGCAGCAGCACCGCCAACTGGGTCGCCAATTGCACGGCCTGTTGATGATGGTGCGGCTTGATCGGGTCAACAATGATCCGAGCCTCGAACTTGCAGACCAGCGAGGTTTCGCCGGTGCCGATGTCGGTACCCGGCTCGATCTCGGCCACCTCCAGAAACACCGCCGGCAGCGACACGCGATCCTTAATGTCTGGCCAGGCGGTGACGGCCTGCACGCCCGGCAAGTGGGTACGCAGATGCTGTTCTACCGCCCGATAAAGCTGGTCCAGGTTGAACGGTTCTTCAGACATTGCCGATCCTCTTGAGGTATTTCTGCAGCTCAAAGTTGAGTTCTTGTTTGAGAATCGCCAACAGGATCTCGTCTGCCTTTTTGACCCAGCTGTCGAAATGCGGCCGGGCTTGCTCCAGCGACACCTTGGCTTTGGCCAGCGGGAAACGACTACCGTTTTCAGCGACCCAACCCGAACTCGGCCCGCGACCGGGGGACACCGTGCTATCCGGGTAGTCGTCCGCGTTGAAATGCTTGCTGGCCGTGCGGATCCAGATGTCGGGCTTGTTGCCGTAGACCTTCTTGAGAAAGGCACCTTCGTAACGCCGCCCCGCCACCGACACACCGCTGCCGGTCTGCCGCGCCCGGCCGATCCGGCTGGATTCGATGCTGTTCAACCCGAACCACAGTTTGCCGCTCGCGGCCGCGCCGGAAACTGGATAACTGCGCAACCGCTGACGCACCGCCGCAACGGCAATGCGCTCTGACCGGCTGACGGCTCGGGCGATGTGCGTGCGCAATCTTCCCAACGTCTTGTTGATCGCACGCCGATGCGCCGCCGCAGCCGCTTTCGGTACCACCTTGGCAAAGTCCTGGAACGCCTGAAAATCTGCGGCCGAGGACTGGATAGAGATCATCCCGCCCCCGGCCGAGGGTTTGAAATAGCTTCCGACGCTCATGGCCTCAACCTCAGAATCAGGGCGACCAGGCCGTCGCCGCTCGGCTCGAGCTGGATCAAGTCGTAGTCACCGCCGCCATCCAAGGCAGGTAAGTCAACGCTGACCAGCATCCCCTGCTCCAGGCCTTGCGAATCACTGACGCGGATCTCGAAGCGAGGCTCGCGCAACCCGGTGTTGAGCTTGCCGAACTTGGGTTGCAGCCAGGGCGCGGCAAACATGCCGAACACTGGCTCATCGCGTCCCTCGATCCGCGCTGTATCACCCAGCGTTTCGAACACCACTGCATCAACCTCGGCGATCAGATCGCGGAAGCCCACGGTCAGAGTTCCAGTGTGATCTGGGCACGCGGCCGGGTGCACAGGTGCAGCGGGTTGGACTGAGCTTCACCGGCCATGCCTTTGTTGAAGGGCAGCGGCTCGATCATGCTGTAGTACGGAATGCCCTGCGTGTTGACTGTCTCCATGTAGTCGGCAGGTGCGAACACCGAAATGTACAGATCGGGTACACCTTCGGGAACGAGCAGCGCCTGATCGTCGTGGACGAAAGATACGCCCGCCACCTTGCCTCGGTAGCGCTCCCAAACGATGCCTCCGAGTTCGAAGCTCTCACGGGCATCACCGCGCAACGACGCGGCCTGTTGGCTATTGAGATAGGTCTCTTTGATCGATGGATGGACGATGAGTTCGTTCCAGAAATGCTTACCGCAAAAAGCGCGAGAACCCGTGCTGGTAACGGCGCCGAGTGCGTCTTCTTGCATATCCAACGCCTCGACACATTTGACGCGCAGCTCCGTTTTAGGATCCTTTAGCCCCATGGACAGCGTCTGACGCTCCACACCGAAACGGTCATAGAGATTTAGCAATACGGTCTTGCCATCTGCGTCGAGAATCTGGCCATTGAGCGCGCCCATACGCTGGAATTCATGAGTGGCATCCAACTGGCGGCGCGCCTTCGCCAGCCGCGTATTGACTACATCCTGCACCGCTTGCAGTTCGGTGCGAGTACCGAAGGCACGAATGCCTTGGATCTCATCGGCCTTGATGGTGAAACGCTCCGGCAGATGCACGGTATTGAACGGGATAAGGGTGCGCTTGCTGGCAGCAACTACCAGACCGGAACCACCACGCTCGCCAGCAGGCACCAGTGCCAGGGTGTCGCCGTCCTTCTCGATCTGAACGGTCAGGGTGGTGATGCCTTCCTCGCGGAACAACCCCAAGGCGCTGATGCGCCCTGGCAGGTAGGGTTGATCATTAAGTGCAGCGGTCAGCGAGGTAACGGTAAACGCTTCGTCATCAAAAATGGCGATATCGGCCATGGGTACTCTCCAGAAACGAAAAATCCCGCACGCGGCGGGATGCATATAAAGGAAGGATCGAGTTAGCGGACGATCACGAAATGAGTGGCGAGTGCTTTCTCGGCAGCCAGATCGAGGCCGGTCAAGTGCGCTTCACTGACCTCAGCCAATCGCACCACGGCGCGACCGCGACGAACCACGTCGGATTCGCCGAGCGGGCCGTAGAGAATGGCGACAGCGTTTTCTGTGCCGTCCTCTGCCGTAGGGTTGTACGGTGCGAATTCGCCGCTGGCGGTCACCAGCCCGAGAATTTGTCCCGGCCACAATGCTGGCCCCGCCGCTACGTTGATCGCTTCGCGCGAAATGGTGCCGGCGCCTTCGGACAGCAGGAACTCGCCTGCGTGCATCGGTTCCCGTTTGATGGTCATGCTCATGCTCCTTTCGCGCCGCGCGCGGTTCCAGTTTGAGCCGCTTGGCGAGCAGCCCAAATCGAGTTGGGGTCAGGTTGTTTGGCCAGCACTTTGGGTGCCGGGTCGTCCGCGATTGGCAGACTGTTGTCAATCTCAAAGCCTTTGCCGCTGGTGACAATCTTGTCGAACAGGCGCGCTCGCACCGCCGCCGCATCCAAACCCGCCGCGACATACTCGGCGCTGAATTCCGGCAGACGCGCGGCCACGCAGAGGTCGTTCACCGCCTTGGCGCGTGCCAGACCAGCCAGCACGATCTCTTCGCTTTCGAGCTGAGTGGAACTGAGCAGCGGCTCGACCAGGTTGCTGATGCCCGCCGCAGTGCAGCGCTGAGTGATCATCAGCGCCAACTTGGCCGAGTCGACTACAGGCGGCACCAGCGGTGGATCTACAGGTTCCAGTTCGGGGTCCGGCTCAGGTGGCTCGTCGAGTTGGGCCAGCAATTCAGCCGGTGCGTTCTGGAATCGCTGCAGCACCGCGCCCTGACCAAGACAGGCTTTGACCTTGACGCCGTCGCCCACTTCATCAGCCAGCCCCAATGCCACCGCTTCGTTTGCGGTCAGCCAGGTTTCAGCCGCCACCAAACGCCGCAATTCCACCTCGTCGATGTCGGGCGCTTTAGCTTTGTACGCGGCAATGATCGCTTCCATGGTCTGGTCGAGGACGTCGGCGACCTTGCGGAAGTCCTCCGCATCACCGGCGGCGTAAGTCCATGGGTTATGAATCATCAACATCGCGTTGGAAGCGATCACCACCCGGTGGGCACCGCACACGGCGACACTGGCGGCACTCGCTGCGAGTGCATCGATCCGCCCGGTGCAGCGCTCACCCAGACGCGACAGCGCGTTGTGCATGGCCAGACCGTCGAACAGGTCGCCGCCGATACTGTTGAACGCGGCCACCACCGGCGACACACCATCATCCGTGGCGCGCAGATCCTGCACGAACTGATTGGCAGTGATACCCCACGCGCCGATCTCGCCATAGACGAAGACTTCGATCACTCGCTCGGTGGCCTCGCCGCTGGCATGAACGGCATACCAGGTCTTGTCCATGACCTCGACGTGTTTGCCGGCGCGGTTGTAAATACGCGGTTTCGCGCTCTTGCTCATGGTTGCTCCTTGTCGTCGGTGTCTTCGACGGCATCCAGGGTGTTGTAGTTGAGGCCCAGCGCTGTGGCCCGCGCCAGATCGGCGGCGTTTTCCAGATCGACCGTTTCGGCGTCGTAGCCGGTACGCAGGACCATCTCGCTGCGCGACGAAAAACCGGCTCTCACCTCCATCGCTCGTGCTTGCACGTCCTGAACCGGCTGGATATAGGCCCAGCCTTGTGGCACCCAGCGAGTGCGCAGGTACTGGCGGCGCTTCTGCGCGTAATCGCCCAGCACCAGAACACCCGACAGCACCGCCATGTCCATCCACGCGGCCCGTACCGGGCGGCAGAGCTGATGCACGTACACGCTAAATTGCAGTTGCTCCAGGCGGCGCCGGAACTCGTTGAGCACTACCCGCAGCGCTCGGTCGTTGATCCCGCGCATGTCGCCGGTGAGGATTTCGTAAGGTGTACCGCTACCCGCCGCTGCAGCCATCAACTGCTGACGCATAAAGTCCGGGTAGTTGTTGCCGGCGTCGGGTGGTTTGGAGAACTCAACCTCCTCACCTGCCCCCAGTTCCTGCATGGTGCCGGGTTCGAGCGCGACCATCGGAGTGAAGCCGTCTCGATCCAGATCGAGCGGCTGACCGGTCACCGGATCTCTGGGAAGGGGTCCCGAGTCCGGCGCCGGACGCTTGATGAAACCGGCAAAAAGGTTGGCCACTTCCTGCCGGAACAACACCGCGTCGTCGTAGTTGTCCAGACTGCGCAGGCGTTTGAGCACCGGCGACAATCGCGGCACACCGCGCAACTGACCCGGCTCAACCGGTTCGAAGATGTGCAGCACCTGGGCGGCTGGCACACGCACCAGCTGGTTGTAGCCGGCGTTCAGCGAGGCTGCATCACGCGGATGCGACAGGTACATCCAGTAAGCCACCCGCTTACCGCCGGGGGTGAATTCGATGCCGGCGCGGATGACGTTGCCGTTTTTGGTTGATTCGAATTTGTCGTGCGGCACGAACTCCGGCGCCAGAATCTGCAACTGCAGCGGAACCGCCAAACCTTCATCCAGACTGCGAGGACGCAACCGGACAAAGCATTCGCCCGATGTTTCCACCGTGCGCGCAACCAGTGCCTGCTGGCCGTAAAAGTCGGTGCGGTCATCCGCGTCCGACTCATCGACCCAATCACCCCACAGCTCCTGCAGCAGTTTGCGCAGAGCATCGTCGTCAGTCGTTGGTCGAGGGGTGATGCCGGTGCCGATCAGGTTGCTGACGCGCTTGTCGATTACGTTGAAGGCATACGGATCATTGCGAACCGCTGCCCGCGAGCGCGAACGAAGGTTGCGCAGTGCCGGGGTGTTGATGCTGTTGATTCCGTTGTCGGGAGCATCCCAGCCAGTGGATCGGCGCCCTTCTCCGGCGCCTTCGTAACTGGCCTTGATGTTGGACGGCAGGACAAATCCGTTACGGGTCAGCGTTGGAAATTGTCGGGCCATCAGACCCCCTTCCCTGCATGGTACAGCCGGACCACTCGCGAACGTGGCCCGGCGGCGCTGGCAAGCGACGAGCGTATTTCTTCACGCGCCTTGAGCAGCTCATCAACCGTACGGTATTCCACCGTGCGGTCGGTGTAGCGCACAGTTTTTTCACCGCGAGCAATGGCCGCCTCAACCGCGTCGAGGTGCTTTTTTGTAAAGGACATATCAGCGTCTCTTCAGATAGCCGCTGGCAGAGCTGCGGCGTTGAGGGGATGTTGCCGGTCGCGATGGCATAACCGGAGCAGCGGGTTGCGGTGCTGGTTGGGCCTGGCGCACAGCAGCAGGCGCAGGTGTTTGCACGTCATCAAGTCGCTGGCCCTGAACAGGTTTGATGCTCAAGGCGTCGTCGAACAAGCCGGACTGGGCCAGAGCTTGTCGCACCCGGTCCCAATCGTGTTCCTGATAACGGTTGATGCCGAGGTAATGCGCCATCGCGAGGCAGTACACCATCAGGTCGAGCGCTTCGTTGCGCTCAGCCTTGCCTTTCACCCATTCGATGCGCTTATGACCGCGCACGTAACGCACGACTTTGCGCTCGGCGACGCACTGGGCGAAGAACTCGTCCGGCAGGTCGTTGGCAAAGTGCAGCGAACCGGGGCCGTCCGGGAACGGGTAGCGGTTGTAGATCCAGTCCTTGGCGGTGTCGGTACCGACAAACCACAGCTCGGCGCCGTTGCGTTCGGTTTGGCCCTTCCAGGTCACGTCGACCATGGATGGGCGCTGTGCAATCACCGGTCGGCCCGGCTTGCTCGCGCCCTTGATGGCGAAGATGTTGCGCCAGCGGCGAACGCGGCAGAACTGGTAGACCTCATCGGTATGGTGACCGCCGGAGTCAACGCCGGTGGCGAGAATCGCCAAGCCAACGCCACATGGATGCCGGTAACGAGCCTTGAGTTTCTCATCCAGCACCGCCCAGGTGCGGTCGTCTGCCGGATCGCCCCAGATTATCTGGTGGTCGACCACCCAGCGCTCCATGCCGACGCCGAAGCCCATCACCATCAACTCCAGGCGGTTGGCCTGAACGTCGACGGCGCCGGTCAGCATCAGCACACCGGTCGGCATAGCGCCGAGGGTGTAGGTCTCCAGCCGCGCCCGAGCAATCAGCACTTCCGCCTTGGTCTGTTCGAGTGCGCTATCCCAGACCTTGGCCAGACGGGTGTTGTAGAACACCTGCATCAGGCTCGTATCGCCTTGAGCCTGGGCTTTTTTGGCGTCTTCAAACTCAACGGCGAGCGATCCCCAGTCCATCCAACCGGTCGGCGAGTACAGTGCGTTGAGATGAAAGCCAACGGTTTTGCCATCACCACCAGCATGTGCGCGCCACTCGCCTCGGGCGAGCATGTCGCTCTTGTGGTGCTGCTCGATCAGCACGTCGCACTCAGGGGCTGCGCACTCGTAATGCACAGTGCTGAAGTCCTTGCTGTAGTGCATCCGCTCCCATTCCAGCACCTGCATATGACCGCAGGTGGGACACGGCACGTAGTAATGCCGCTGGTCGCTGGATTCGAACAGATCAGCGATCCGCGACGCGCCCTTGATCGTTGGCGAACTGGAAAAGTAGATCTTGGCGTTACGGCCGAAGTTGGTCGCTCGCGTTTCTGCCAGCTTGATGGGGTCACCCTCTTGGCCGACGTCGTTCTCCCAGCGGTCGACTTCGTCGCCGTAGATGTAACGAGCCGACAACTCAGACAGGTTAGCCGCAGAACCGGCAGTGGTGACGTACAGCGAACCGCCCTCGAATTCCTTGGTGTCCATCGTGTTGCGCGCATCCCGTGAACGAGTTGCCGCAACACGTTCACGCAGAACGGGCGTTGCTTTGATGGTCTTGCTGATCCGCCCCGAAACCCGCTTGGACAAGCCGAGGCTGGGCAGCAGCGCCAGAATGTTCGACGGCGTCATGTGGATCAGGCCGCCTATCCAGTTCAAGGCGATCTGCGTTTTCATCAACTGCGAGGCCACCATGGTGACCACACGCCTGCAAGGGTGAGCCGGCGACAGGCAGCGCATCGGCTCGCGGGCATAAGGTGTTCGAGAGGTGCGGTACTGGCCGGGCTCAGGCGCACCGGTGTCTCGCGGAATCCGCATGTACTCGTCGGCCCATTCGTCGATCCAGAGTTCTGGGTCAGGGCGCAGTCCACGGAAATAGGCCTCACGGTACACCTCTGCACCGTCAGGAAATTCCGTGTGCATGGGTTCAGTCCGGTGTCAGGGCATGTTCAAGGTCTGCTGAAGAGAGGCGCTCGGCCTCTTCCAGCGTTTTACGAAACGTGGCCGTCAGGTGTTTTTCGATCAGCCAGGGATCGGTCATCGCCGCAAGGTCGTGGGACAGTTGCGGCAACGGCCCGAACAGTTGATCGCGCAGCAAACGGCCAGCGTTATAGGCGCCGATTTCGACCGCTTCCTTGGCGACCAGTGAACCCTGAGCCTTGCCCAGTTCGATCTCGGCCAACTTCGCCATGTTGTGCTCGCGCAGAGCACGGGCCCTTTGGAAGTCAGGCTGTTTGCCATCGCTGGGAACCATCTGCGGCGGCGCAGCCGTGGAAGTCGGCTCGACCGAAGTGGACAGTTGGCTGTAAACGTCGCGCTGAATCCGGTCCTGCTGGTGGCGTTCGGCAACGGCGGCCTTGCTCGGGTCAGCGGTGTCACGAATCAGCGCTTCGGTGGCATGCACATCAACCTGCTTTCCGTTGGGCGAAAGCACCAATCGATTATTGTCTTTCAACCAGGTGATGTAGCTCGGCGACCTGCCGAGCCGGGCCGCGAAGGCGCTCTTCGACAGGTAGGTTGGTTCTGTCATGAGCCCTCCTTTTTCAACGTATTTCAATGAATCCTTTCAAGATTTCAATGATTGAAATTTCAGTAAGCTGGGAGACCTGCGGCTAACAGTTTCCCGCGGGTTTCCGACCCCGTACCCTTCAGATACCCCTAGGGTCCCCGGCGGTCTTCGGCGCACCAGATCGGTGCATCACCCCTGTTCGCCCCCGGCTGGCGGGACTTCGCAGACGCCCAGCCGTTTCGCGGCCCAACGTTCGTACAACCCGATGGCAACATCGGCACCAGCCATCGCAGTGAGGCAACCCAAGGCGCCTGCCGTCCAAAGTGACATGCCGGCGGCGATCATTAACATCATCGCCGACACCCCGCAGACAATACAGGCACCAGAACGAAGTGCGAGCCTTCGCAACAACGCCCAGCCCCGCGCCCCATCCTTGTCTGCTCGCCACATTTCCCCCGACACACCGCCAACCAGCGCCAGGACAACCACTAACCAGATCGGCATCTCTGCCAGTGCTTGTTGCTCGTTTGTCATCGCATACCCCATGAACGCAAAAACCCGACGCAATGGCCGGGTTTGGTGGTGTGGTGCCTGCCGCTCTCTGCGGTCGCACCTATCGAAGATGGCTACTTTTTACAGGTCGATTCCGGTGGCAGCAACCCTGTTTTAATGCCACCCGGTGAATAAGTGGGTAACGCAGGGTGAACGCCTAGCGAATGTCGGCGAATACACCTCCCCGGCATTCTGTTGTTGCGGCGGTGTCCCATACGTCCCACTTTTCAGAATCGAAGTAGGACACCTGAGAGCGCCTAAATTCGGGGCTTTGCCCCACTGTCCTACTTATCTTTCTCCTTTCTCGTGTTAAGGAAGAAATTAAGAACACGCGTTCGCGCGTAAGCGCGTACTTCTCGTCCGCTACGCTCACACGGGAGGGAGGCACTTCCAAGCGGGACGGTGGGACAGCCCAGCAACGACATGGCCCGCACCTGTCCCGCCGCATCAAAACGTAGCGAGACAAGACGGGCCAGTGGGACAGCAACAGCGGGAGCGATGCTAGGGGTCACGCAGCCATTCCCATCATCACACCGAAGATCTGCAAATGTGCATCGTGCAAACGCTGGTAGTACGTGTCGCGGCCACAACCGCAATGGGCGTACCGCAAACGCATATCCACATCGAGCGTGCAGTAATGCTCCCGCACGACCGTCTCCAGCTCGGGCGCGAGATGCTTGTTCACGATCAACTCCATGTCCAACGAACTCTCCAGCGGCGCACGGAAGGCACGTCGCCCCCGGATCAATTGACCATTGGTCTCCATCATCATGGCGACCATATTCCCACCTGCGAGACCTCCGCTTGAGAGATCCGAATGCAGCTCCTGCGCCCATGACCTAAGCAGCGAATCGATCTCCTTAATCATCGAAACAAGGCTCCTCGAACGCTTCCCGCTGCAACGCCGAAGCACCGCCCCACCCTACCGGCTTCTTGTAAGCCCACGGCCGCTGCCCACTTTTTACCAGCGCAGGCAACCGCACACGCCGCCATCCCAATCGATGCATGATCGCTCCGACGCGCATCTGCTCCGGCTTGCCCCAATGGCCAAAGTCCAACTTCAGCGCATTGGCCAGCACCTCACTGCCGGTGGTGGTTTCGCCGATCTGCGATTCTTCCAGCCAGGTCAGAATCGGGCCTTCCCACTCATCCACTACGAAGCGCTCGTCCTGCTCCTCGCCGAACATAGCCGCCTCATCCAGCGTCACCCACCAGAGATCGCCCGCGTCGTAACAAAACACCGCCTCAGCCCACAGCTGATCGCGCATCGAACGCAACAGCTCCAGATCGACCTTGGTACACGCCACCGGCCAATAGCGACGGTTGCCCGTGGCATCTTTTAGGTACTCGTCCTGGTTGGTCGTACCCACGAACACACACTGGCGTGGCACGTCCATCGTTCTGCGACCGTAGCTCTCGCGATATGTGTCGGTGGACGCCGAAAAAAACTGCTTGGCCTTGGTGCTCTCAGCTTTGTTGAAGCTGTCCAGCTCACCCAGCTCGACGATCCATTTGCCCCGGATCGCCTGAAAGCCATCCTTGTCACCCAATGCGAACGGCGTATCCATAAACCACTCGCCGCCGAGAATGCTCATCGCCGTCGATTTACCCGCGCCCTGCGCACCCTCCAAAATCATCACCGAGTCAGCCTTGCAACCCGGCTTCATCACCCGTGCGACGGCCGACAACATCCAACGCTTACCAACCTTCGAGGAGTAATCAGTGGCCTTCACACCCATGACATCTGTAAGCCAACTGTCGAGGCGCGGCACACGATCCCATTCCAGCTTGCGCAGGTACTGACGCACAGGATGAAACGCGTGGTCATGCGCCACCACGCTAATTGCCTCAATCACATGGGACGACTTGACTCGCAAGTTGTACTGCTGCGCGAGCCATTTCATCACCCGCATGTCATCGATGTCAGCCCAGTCACCGGTACCGCCGCCATACGGCGCAGAGCGCAACTTAACGATCTTCGAACTGAAGGCGCTGTACGTGACCACCCCAGCCCAGCGCTCATCGTTAGCCAGGATCAGCTCAACGTTCTGCATGTGCGCAATCAGCGCGCCGCTTTCGCTACGGGCCAGCAGATCTTTCCAACCACCAGCAGCCGGCGGCTTGACCACCGCCAACACCTGACGGCGCACCGCCTCCAAACCTTCCGCAACATGCAGATCGTTGAAGTCGGTCCACTTGGCTTCCCGCTCTCCCGAAAAGATCGGCGCTACCACCTGGCCACCGACAATCAGCGCCGCGTTATTCGCTTTCTCTTCACCGGGGTTCCACGCATCGCCATTCGGCTTCGTGGTCTTCCAGTCATCATCTCGGCAGATGATCAGCGGGCAACCGGCGAAGCGCTCGCGCATGGCCTTGCAAACCACCAGCAAATTGCCCGCATCAAATGCAACGGCCACGGTTAGTGACGTGGCCATATGTAGGCTTGCGCCGGTCGCGTAACCCTCACACACCAGCACCGGCTCGCCCGGATCCGGATGCGGTCCGATCAGATGGAAAGCACCCTCTTTCGACATGCCGTAAGGCCAATAGGATTTGTCCCGCCCGGTGTCCTCTTGCTTGGTCGGAAACACCACCTGCAGGCCGACAATCTCGTCACGGACATTGCTCATCGGTACTAGGAACGCACCGGTGCGCGGCGCATACCGAACGCCGAAGCCAACAATCTGCTTTCGATCCAGATAGTCGCTACGGCCCTTCTCAGGCATGCGCTTGAACATACCCGCCGCCCGCTTCGCTGCACGACGTGCCGCATTGGCCGAGATCTCAGCCGCCCGGCGCTTGGCCTCCTCCTGTCGAGCGCGCATAACCTCCCGCTCTTCAGGCGACATCCGTCCAGCCTTGACCTTGATCTTCTGAGACTCACCCGAACGCCAGTCACCGAACGCACCGAAGATCAGCGTTTCGTCTTTCTCGGTGCGCTGTTCGTGAACGACATACCAGCCGTTCTTTTCCTTGCCTTTATCTTGCGTCGTCTTGCAGCGAGTCAGCTTGCCGAAAACCAATGGCTGCGCAGGCTCAAGACCGTAATCCGCGAATTGCCCCAATACCTCATCGAGCATGGCGCGCCCCTTTCAATTCCGCGAGCGAAAGGCAATCGACGCACTGGGTACAGCCGGGCTGCGCCAAACGGCGAGCCTCCGGGATCGGCCCATCGCACGCTTCACAGAACAGAAACGAATGCGCCGCCAAAGCGGGCTTGGCGGCGAGGAGACGTGCAGCGAGCGCTTGATCAATACGCTCCTGCACCAGGTCATTCGCGAAGTCGACGATATCAACCACGATCAGTACCCCGCGTCGTCTGATTGACGTAGGTGGCGCGGTTGAACAACCCCAATAGCCCTTGAATACCCCGAAACACCTGCAGGCGAATCGCGGCCAATTCCTCATCGGAAACCACCCCGTCGCCAATGCTCTTGGCCCAGGTATCCGCCAGATCCGCGACCTGCCGGAAGTACTCGGCAATCCCGGTGGTCAACGTCTCGGGCATATCGTTGGTGTACGCCTCCGCCAGCTCCTGCCAAGTCGTGTCACCGACCAAGGCATGCACTGCATCCAGAATACGGCGATCCTTGGTCAGCTCCAGAATCTCGCCGAACTCTTGAATGTTCACGGTGTGGCTGGGATGGGTTGGAGACAACTTGTGCTGCAGCGTGGTCGCATTCCGGCCGGTGGTGGCGGCGATGGCGGCGGCGCCGCCGGGGTAGTCCCGAGCGGCGTGGTAAAGCGCGAGATCGAGCGGCAAAACTTCCCGCTGCGCCCGCTCAACAGAACTCAGAGCGATACGGCTCATGGCATTAATCCTTGTAAGTTGCCAGTGCCGCGCGACATGCAGTGGTGATACATTTGCCGCGTGGCTTGAAAGGGCCCAAACGCCGGCTAGATCTTCGGGATCGATACCGGCACCGTGCCGGGGCGAGCAATCCGTTGCTCACCCCTGGCGCAACAGCTGCCCAATCTGTGGTGGAAGAGGCAGCAACATCAAGGCTTCCTAGCCTTGGAAAAGCGCGATAAAGAGAGGTGGTTGCATGTGGTGTGCCCGCCTATCTTTATCGCGACCCGACAGCGCTGTGGTGGTGCGTGTCGGGAGGAACTGGGCGGCCTTTGGGTCGCCTTTTTTCTGACTATGCAGCAGCTTTTTGCGGAGCCGAAGCGTTCAACAACCAAGCAGCTTGGAAAGCGTTGCCTTTCTGTTTTGCAGCTGTAGCCAGCAGCTCGGCGTAATTGGTTTCACCTGTGTAATCCGTCCGCGGCAGACATGCCGCCTGACGCCATTTGTTAAGAGCCTGATAGCTTCTATTGCATACCTTCGCAGCGGCCCCGATGCCGCCTACGGCTTCAAACGCAAACGCAATCGCGCTCGGAAAATCTGCGGGGTCCAACATGACAACCTCCATTTATCAACTTACGGTTGATGTTATAGATCAACTGACTATTGCGCAACCTTTATGAGACTCTCAACTCATGGTTGATAAAAACTCTCTCCGCGCAGCTTTCAGCGAGCGCCTACACGAAGCCCTTGATGATGCCGGCATACGCAGCCGGGGTCGTGGTGTGGACATTCATCGTCATCTGAAAAGTGTTGGGGTGGACAAAACGACGCAGGCCATCAGCAAATGGCTGAACGGCGAAGCGATGGCTGAGGCAGATAGTATGTCTGCACTCTGCTCATGGCTGGGGGTAAGACGGGAGTGGCTTGAGTACGGTGTACTGCCAAAAGAGCAGACAGGCGAAAGCAATGTTCACCAACTCGGAGTTAGTGACGGGAGCAATGTCAGAGAGATTAATAAGCGGTTTGGCAAAGTACCTTTGATCTCTTGGGTTCAAGCTGGTGCATGGTGTGAGACGGCTTCAAACGTTGATTCATATGATGCTGATTCTTGGCTTTCTTGCCCCGTCCCAATCAGTAATCATGGATACGCACTTAAAGTACTCGGTGACTCAATGACTAACCCTGGCCCCGGGCGCAGTTATCCAACTGGATGTATCATTTTTGTTGATCCAGAAGCGGAAGCAAAAACCGGAGATCGCGTTATCGCTAGAGTCCCGAGGACAAATGAAGCAACTTTCAAAATTCTAGTAGAAGATGCCGGAAGACAATATTTAAGACCGATAAATCCGCAATATCCAATCATCGATATTACGGAGGAGACTCACATCTGTGGAAAAATAGTTGGCTCGTTCATCCCAGAATAAATCAACAACACTCAATAGCTACAGCTGAATAGCATTGCTAAACATGTAGTAGCCATCCTTCAGCAAATAATCAACAATTTCAACTGAGAACCCTTGTTCCTTCGCGAACTGGCCTAGTTTTCTGAGATAATTCTCATCACACTCAAACTCCGCCAAAGTCTTCATTTGCAAGCCGAGTGCGGAGACAGCATAACCCTTGATCTTTAACGCAGCATTGAGATCGTCATGCGTGATCAGTAATCCTTTTTGATAGGATCGCAAGAACCTAATCCACCTTACGCCAGGCTCATGAGTAGTAATATTGTTAGATATGTTCCCTGTAACACCAGTCAAAATACCCAAGCTTTCCAGCTCCAGATACTCTGCATAGCGCAGCGCGCCGTCTTCAACTTCAAAACCCGACCAGATAGCCCCCTCTAAATCGAGCCTCAACACTCTTTCGATAAGTTTTGCCTCCCTCTGAGACAAGTTCCGCACGAATTCCAAACAACGCAAGGAATAAGCTCCGGGCTGTTTAACCTCCCCCGCGAGCAACCGCCCCCAGAGCCTTTGCATATCATCAGATGAAATCTGGCTAGCACAGTCTTTCCACCGATATATCCAATCATCTTCAACTTTCTCGTCACTCGGCTCCGCATCATCCTGCATCACTGATTCCTCAGCATAAATCAAAGCTTTTGAAATATTGACCTCTTTTTGAAGATTATCAGCAAGCCCTTGCAAACCGACTTTTTCAATCAAGCTTTCGGTATTAATAACCGGCTCTATTCGAAGGTGACTCTTAACCCTTCTCTCATCAGCAAACGGAAGTTTCAAAGAAAAATCCGATAATTCTTTCACTCCATTACGAATGTCTTTAATTTCACATTCCACTTGAGCCAACGCTAATAGCTCAGCACGACGAATTTCAAGGTTAGCCAAACCTTCACGCCTAATTTGAGCAGGTCTGAAAATGCTACCTATCCCTTTATCCGCGACTGACTCCCATATCCGGATAATGAGCTTCTCACCTGGTATCTTCATTTTTTAGCCCTAGATAGGTTGGCCATGCCACTGATTGGTGTGGTGTTTATACCAATCTAGTGGGCGCACGGCAAAATCTCAATAATCAACCAAAGGTTGTTGACTGATATCAATTATTGGTTGATATTTGACTCACTCTTCCACCACAGAGCGAGGCAAAACCATGCACACCACAGCAACCTTGCACGTCCATCCGGCCGCTGCTAACCCCTTCCAAATCTTTGAGATTCGCCGCCTTGCCCGCGAGTGCGGCTGCGCGTTTGTCACCACCAAACCGAAGCTGAAAGCACGCACCACTCACGCCCCATTCGACCCGAACGGCGGAGGGCACGCAGCATGATCAAATTCAAAATCGACAACCGCACCCTGCAGTTACTCAATGCCCAGGTCAACTTGACCGAGACCTTCAACCACGTACTCCGGACAGCGCCCAAGCGTGAGTGCCTAGCATTCCGTCTCAAGGTCGAACGCGGCACAACGGAAAGCACTTTCGTCGTCGAGCTGGGCAGCGAACGCCACACGCTGACCCTGCAAAACGATAAGAAGATGCACCTCAAGCTGGCCGACTTCATCGAAGAGATTGCCAACGGCCCATTCGATGCGAGCAACACCAGCGATCTGGTGCACCGTCCACACGCAAGCCGCGAGTTCGGTCGCTTTGAGGTCTCGGACAAGCAACGAGTGTTCGAGCTAATACGCACTGGCGGCGTGCTCAACCTTGACATGGGTTTTGACCTTCCCTTGCACGTGGCGCTACATCGCACTCAAACACGCTTAGGTGTCACGGCCATTCTAAGCATCGGCACTAAAAGTCCACGCACCCGGTGCTTCACCGTATACGGCAGCGATGTCGAGATCTACGGCAAAGTCACCGAGTCCATTAATCACCTCGCTACAGCGGCAACCCCTGCCGCTCACGCAGCTTGAGGGGGACGCCATGGAACGCACCCTCGCCCAAGCCGCAACCCAACTCGGCCTGACCCGCCCCAAGCTCATCGCTCGCATGCGGGAAAAAGGTCTGCTCAACGAGCGGAACCTGCCGGCCTACCCCAACCGTGATCGCGATTATCTGCGGATCAAGGACGGCCAGTGGTACCACGACCAGCTCGGCATGCAGTACAGCCAGTCGACCCGGATCAAACAACCCGGCATCCGCTGGCTAGCCGAACAACTGGGCATCGACCTACCTGCCATCCCGGCAGACAACCGTGACGTGGCCTAGGGAATACGCCCGCCAGATCATCGCCATGCGGACACGAGAGGAGCGCAACGCCGCGCTTCTCGAAGTGCCCGAACATCTGCGCGAGCTGACCAAAACGCATTGCCTGAACGCTTGGAACCACCCGGCCAGAAAACAACGCAAGGAGGCCCAACAAAGCCATGAGTAACACAGCACAAAATCCGCTCCGCCTGCACCCGGCACCGGAGTCAGCCACCGTCGATCTGCTCTACCGCATCTTCGGCGACGTCCTGATTCCGCTGGACAAAGTGCGCGAGCAGTACTTCCGCAACCTCAACGAGCAATCGTTCGTGGCCGAGATCAGCAGCGGCCGCATCCAGCTCCCCATCATCACGCTGGACACCAGCCGCAAGGCACCAAAGTACGCTCACATCCGGCACGTCGCTTCACTGATCGATATTCGCGCCTACAAGGCCGACGAAGACATGCAGCGACAGCAGGAAGAGTCCACCGAATAACACCCACAAACTGAATGGCTGCCACCACCAGCCAATGACATCACCAGGAGCACACCACATGACTGCAATTCAGATCTGCGCACTCATCTTCCTGATCGCCTTCGCCGCCCTCCTCGTCTGGGCCGGCTACAAAATGGGCCACAGCGACGGCAAGTCCGTCGGCATTAAAGAAGGCGACGAGATCCAACGCGCCGAAAGCGCCAAGACCATCCGCGAACTGAGAGCGTCCCTCGACTTCATCAAGGCTGACCATAGGCATCTGGCGCAATACAGCAAACGTCTCCAGCAAGCATCGGCATTCGGCGAACCTGAACGCCAGACCCTACTCGCTATCGCCGAGAAGCTCCGTATCGCCGCCGAGACCTTCGCCGCCTTCCGCACAGGTAAAAAACTCGAACGCGAAACCCGCGCAATGCATGACCAGGCACTCGTCCTCGCCGCCCTTTTGGAACCAGCGAAACAGGGGGACGCAGCATGACCACGATAGGCAACCAAACGAACAGCCACCACAACCCGGCTCACGCCTCATCAACGCCGGCAGAACCAACGCATTATCGAACCTCAGAGGAAAGCGGCATGCAAACGGACCAGCACAACACCCAATCCACGACCGCTTTGCTCTGCACAGAAGCCTGCGTCGACACACCAGAAACAAACAGTCTCTGCTGCGCAGCAGCAGGCATTATTGATCCTTCCAGCAGCACCACCGAAGCCCTTATACCCCACGAAAAGCTGCGCGAGGCAGCCACACCCAACGCAACGCTAATCGCTCAGAATCGCCCGCCCGCGCAGCCTGCTGTGGGGTATACGCACCCTAAAAGCAACTCTGAAAGCCCATCACAAAAAGCCGTCGACGAGATGCAGATCGATGAGCGCGCTGAGTTCGAGAAAGAGTTCCCAGTCCCCGAAGGCCTGCAGTACTGCGCCCAGCGAGGCACGTACATCACCGCACCAGGTGCGAAGACATCCGACTCGTTCGCCCGTGAGCATTACGCGTACCGGGCCGGTTTCGCAGCATGGAAGCGCAGAGCGTGGAAGCACGCCGCACTCGTTGGGCAGCAAGCCGAAGGAGTACACCCGTGATCGAGCGTACATTCCAACACATCCACATGCGCAACGGTTACGGGAGCGGTGCCAATCCCACTCTGGCTACTCAGAAAAACCCGTCCGCACAGCTTGGTGAAAACTATGCCCACATTGAGGATGCTGCTGAGTCATCGCTACTCACCTATCACCTGGACAAGATTCCGGAATACAAGATGGCCGAGCTCATCGGGACTAGCCGCCGGGCGCTACAAGGAAAACGCGCCAGAGGCGTCATCCCCAAAGGTGTCTGGAACACCATCGATAGCCGCATTTACTACAGCCTAAGGAGATACGAAGCATGGCTCGAGAGCCAATGGGATTGCCCACCGGAGTTGAATTTGCTGGACAGTCCGTCCGTATTCGCTTCACCTGGAACGGGCAACGCCGTTGCGAAACCCTCCCTTATCCCCAAACGCCGAAGGGGATTAAGGCTGCCGCCGACTTACGCGCTAACGTAACCAGCCTGATCAAGCACGGCGTGCTGGATGATCAGCGCTACGCCGAACTGTTCCCGAACTCCACTTATGCCAACTACTCGGCGACTCCCCGTTTCGGGGAGTATGCCCAGGAATGGCTCAACAGCAGAGAGATCGTGGCCGGGACACGCAAGAACTATCTCGGCTCACTCAATCTGTACTGGATGCCGTATCTGGCGATGCTGCCCATCGACAGCATAACGTCGGTGATGCTGCGCAAGGTGGTGGCCAATACCGAATGGCCGACGCCGGGCGTGAAGCGCGCGGCGATCCAGCGCCTGACCACGGTATTCGGTACCGCAGTGAAAGATGGCCTGATTACCCGTAACCCGGTGGAGTCCATCGAACTGCCGGTGAAAGCCAAGAAACCCATCGATCCCTTCACCGTCGGTGAGGCCGACCAGATTATCGATCACCTATATAAAACGCTGACCCATTCGATGCGGATCTACGCGGCGTATTTCGAGTTTGCCTTTTATACCGGCATGCGCCCCAGCGAGATCGCGGCGCTGCGTTGGGAGGAAGTCGACAAGCAAAAGCGACTGGTCAACGTGTGTCGGATCGTCGCGGACTACAAGATCGAGGAGCGCACCAAAACACGCAATGGTCGCCAGGTCATGCTTAATAGTCGTGCGCTGAACGCCATCGAACAGGCCGAGCTGGAGGCACAACAACGTGCCTTGCAGAGCCGTCGCAAACGCACCAAATCGTCCTACGTGTTCCCGCCAACCAAGAACTTCGAGTTCATTCAACAATCGAGCGTAACCGACAAACATTTCCAGGCTGCACTGACCGAATTAGGGATTCGCGCCCGCCGGCAATACAACTGCCGACACACTTACGCTACCATGTGCCTCATGGCGGGTATGAACCCTGCGTTTATTGCCACTCAGCTCGGTCATAGCGTTCAGATGTTGCTATCGACATACGCCCGATGGATCAACTCCAGCACCGACTGGGGTGAGCTCGGGAAGCTTGAAAACAGCTTGATTGGTACAAAATTGGTACAGACAGAAACAGTACCCCTCTGAAACCCTCATGGAATCAGCCTCTGTGACACTGGAACAGAACTACACCGCGATTCTCGGCCAACTGGGCGAGGACGTCTCCCGCGAGGGCCTGCTCGACACGCCAAAGCGTGCCGCCAAAGCCATGCAGTACCTCTGCCGCGGTTATGAACAAACGCTCGAAGAGGTCACCAATGGTGCCCTGTTCAGCTCCGATAACAGCGAAATGGTGCTGGTCAAGGACATCGAGTTGTACTCGCTGTGCGAACACCACCTGCTGCCGTTCATCGGCAAGGCGCACGTTGCGTACATCCCGAGCGGCAAAGTGCTGGGCCTGTCGAAGGTCGCACGGATCGTCGACATGTACGCCCGTCGCTTGCAGATTCAGGAAAACCTCAGCCGCCAGATCGCCGATGCTGTGCAGCAAGTCACCGGTGCGCTGGGCGTGGCCGTGGTGATCGAGGCCAAGCACATGTGCATGATGATGCGCGGTGTGGAGAAGCAGAATTCGTCGATGATCACTTCGGTGATGCTGGGTGAGTTCCGCGAAAACGCGGCGACCCGCAGCGAGTTTCTCAGCCTGATCAAGTAATTTTCGACAGAAAAAAACCGGCGTTGATCGCCGGTTTTTTTTCGTCCGTGAAAAATCGGGTAAGCTGCGCGCCTTTCTCAATTTGCACCGTGAGGCTTTCAACGTGTTCGTAAAAGCGCTTCGTGTCGGCCTTGGCCAACTGATCATCTTCATCGACTTCATCACCCGTCCGGGCAAGAAGCAGCGCCCTGCCGCCGCTCAGGCTCAGGTGGATTCGGCTGCAAAGGATCTGACCCTGTACCAGTTCCACGCTTGCCCGTTCTGCGTGAAAACCCGCCGCACCTTGCGTCGTTTGAATGTGCCGGTGGCGCTGAAGGATGCGAAGAACAACGAGCAGGATCGCCAGACGCTGCTGGAACAGGGCGGCCGAATCAAAGTGCCTTGCCTGCGTGTTGAAGAGAATGGGCAGACGACCTGGATGTATGAGTCCAAGGTGATTATTGATTATCTGGATAAGCGGTTTGCTGCTGTCTGAAATCTTTGGTGGGGCTAATGGCCCCTATCGCTAGCAGGGCTAGCTCCCACAGTGATCTGCAGTATTCAGAATACTTGTGGGAGCTGGCTTGCCAGCGATGAGGCCTGCACAGACAGCACAAGATTCAGATAAAAATGAACCGGCCCTTGAGCCGGTTTATTCATTTTCAGGCCGCCTTATCCAGCTGCGCCTCTCGCACCACCGCCGCCAATCGCTTGAGCCCTTCGTCCAGCCGCGCCGGATCGATGTGGCTGAAGTTCAGGCGCAAATTCCCGAGATTTTTTTCCGGCTCTGGAAAGAACGGCTCGCCGGGCATGAACGCCACATCGTTGGCCAATGCCGCATCGAGCAACGTGCGAGTGTCGAGCGGTTGCTTCAGCGTCAACCAGAAAAACAGCCCGCCCTGCGGTACGTTCCAGTCCGCCAGATCAGCGAAATGCTTTTCCAGCGCCAGTTGAAACGCATCACGTCGCTCACGGTAAAAGCCGCGCAACTCAATCAAATGCTGCTGATATTTCTCGCTGCCGATCCATTGCAGGGCCTGCCACTGGCCGATGCGATTGGTGTGCAGGTCGGCGGATTGCTTGAGCTTGAGCAAATGCGGAAACAGATCCGGGCTGGCGATCAGGTAGCCGACGCGCAAACCGGGTAGCAAGGTTTTTGACACGGTACCGGTGTAGATCCAGCTGGATTTTTTCAGGCGACCGGCGATCGGTTGCGCGCTGCCGCCATCGAAGGTCAGCTCGCGGTAGGGCTCATCTTCAATCAGCGTCACGCCGAATTCGTCGAGCAATGCAGCGACGGCGGCGCGTTTGGCTTCGCTATAGCGCACGGCGGATGGATTCTGGAACGTCGGGATCAGGTAGATAAACGCCGGGCGATGTTGTTCCAGACGACTGCGCAATTGCGCGAGGTTAGGGCCGTCGGCTTCTTGCGGCACGGTCAGGCACTCGGCGCCGAACAGCTGGAAGATCTGCAATGCCGCCAGATAAGTCGGCGCTTCCAGGAGAATTTCGGTGCCTTTGTCGATGTACAACTTGGCCGCCAGATCCAGCGTCTGCTGGGAACCGCTGACCACCAATACCTGACTGGCCTCACACGCCAGGCCCAGCGCCCTCGCCTCTGCCGCCAGCGCTTCACGCAACGCCGGCTCACCTTCGCTCATGCCGTATTGCCCGATGGACAGCGGCATGTCGGCCCATTCGACTTTCGGCAACATGGCTTCGGCCGGCAAGCCACCGGCGAACGACATCACTTCCGGACGCTGAGCAGCGGCGAGGATTTCTCGGATCAAAGAACTTTTAAGGCGCGAGACACGTTCGGAAAAAGCCATGGAAGTCACCGGTAGCGAGGCATGTGAAAAATGAGTCAAACTTGTTGACTTAAATTACGACAACTCGAGTGGAAGCGTCAACATGATTGACCTTAAAAATCCCGCCAGCCAACAGCAGGCGATGGAAGCGTTCTTTTTCGGCTATCAGGCATTCACCGCCAAGGCGGATGAAATGCTTGAGCGACGCGGGCTGTCGCGGGTGCATCAACGCATCGTGTTTTTCATCGCCCGCTATCCGAACTTGAGTGTGAAAGAGTTGCTGGCCTTGCTCGGTGTGAGCAAGCAGGCGCTGAACATGCCGCTGCGGCAACTACAGGAAATGCATCTGGTGGACAGCGTTGCGTCCGAGACGGACAAGCGTAAGCGGTTGCTGGAATTGACGACGGAAGGGGCGAAGTTCGAGCAGGCGTTGCGGCGTGAGCAGGTGAAATTGCTGGAGCGGGTGTTTGCCGAGGCGGGGGAAGCGGCGGTGAATGGGTGGTTGGCGGTGAATATGGCGCTGGGGAACAGTCAGGCAGCTATTGATTGACAGTTGTGGCCCCATCGCCAGCAGGCTGGCTCCCACAGTGGTTTTGCGGTGTTCACAAAACCTGCTGGCGATGGCACGGACAGGCGATATATCCCTATCAACGGAACTTTCGTAAACAAAACCAAAAACAATATTTGCTTTATTTGTACACAAAAGCATAATCCACTGCGTGCGAGTTCCTGACCGCATGGTCAACAAATTCGTGTCTGCCTCAAAGGACTGCTGCCACCCCTCATGGGTCCAGTCCTGGAAATAACAATAAAACTCTTGAGGAGTACTCGCTGTGGAAAGCCGCAAATCCGAAGCATCGACGCTGGAACTCTCGCCGCCATTACGCAGTGGCCTGCTGGAGCGCATCTTTAAACTCAGCTTGCATGGCACCACGGTGAAGACCGAGCTGATTGCCGGTCTGACAACCTTCATCACCATGGCCTACATCATCTTCGTCAACCCGAACATCATGGCCGATGCCGGGATTGACCACGGTGCGGCGTTCGTCGCCACTTGTATCGCCGCCGCACTGGGCTGCCTGTTGATGGGCCTGTACGCCAACTGGCCGGTGGGTCTGGCACCGGGCATGGGCCTCAACGCGTTCTTCACTTACACCGTGGTCGGCACCATGGGCTACAACTGGGAAACCGCGCTGGGTGCGGTATTTGTCTCCGGGGTGTTGTTCATGATCCTGACGTTCTCGCGGATTCGTGAATGGCTGCTGAACAGTATTCCAGTCAGCCTGCGCTTTGCGATGGGCGCCGGTGTCGGGTTGTTCCTCGGGCTGATCGGCCTGAAAACCGCCGGCATCGTTGTCGATAGCCCGGCGACCCTGATCAAACTCGGTTCCCTGCGCGAACCTGGCCCGCTGCTCGCCGCCATCTGCTTCCTGATGATCGCGATCCTCAGCTACCACAAGGTTTTCGGCGCGATCCTCATCAGTATCATTACCGTGACCCTCGCCGGTTGGGGTCTGGGTCTGGTGCATTACGAAGGGATCATGTCGGCCCCGCCGAGCCTGTCCCCGACCTTCATGGCGATGAACGTTGCCGGCGTGTTCAACGTCAGCATGATCAGCGTGGTGCTGGCCTTCCTCTTTGTGCACATGTTCGACACCGCCGGTACGCTGATGGGTGTTGCTCAACGCGCCAATCTGGTCGGCGCTGACGGCCGCATCGAAAACCTCTCCCGCGCGATGAAAGCCGACAGTGCTTCCAGCGTATTCGGTGCAGTGCTCGGTGTGCCACCGGTCACAAGCTATGTAGAAAGTGCTGCCGGCGTGGCCGCTGGTGGTCGGACTGGTCTTACCGCAGTCACCGTTGGTGTGCTATTTATAGCAGCGATGTTTTTCGCTCCGCTGGCCGGCATGATTCCCGCCTACGCCACCGCTGGTGCACTGATTTATGTAGCGATGCTGATGATGGGCGGCATGGCCCACATCGAGTGGGACGAAGCGACGGACAGCATTCCGGCAATCGTCACCGCGATCATGATGCCGCTGACCTTCTCGGTCGCCGACGGCATCGCACTGGGCTTCATCACCTACGTGGCGTTGAAGGCCGGCACCGGCAAGTACAAAGAAATTTCCGTGAGCCTGTGGGTGCTCTGCGCGATCTTCATCGCCAAGTTCATCTTCTTGTAAACGCGAAAGCGGTACGCGATTGAAAACAGCCTCACCCTCGCGGGTGGGGCTTTTGCACATTCTTGATATCAATAAAAAAAGGAGGAAAGTGATGAGTCTGGAAACCTGGCTGCTGTTCAGCGGCGCTGCGCTGGTGGTGATCCTCATTCCGGGGCCACTGTCTTTGCTGATGATCAGCAACAGTCTGAATTACGGTCTGCGCCGTTCTTACCCGGCATTTCTTGGCGGCGTGTTTGCCTCGATCTGCCTGCTCAGTGCTTCGGCGCTGGGGCTTGGCGCACTGCTGCTGGCGTCGGAACAACTGTTCAGCGCGCTGAAGATCGTCGGTGCGTTGTATCTGTTCTACCTCGCCTGGCAGAGCTGGCAGCAATCGCGTCAGCCAGCGGTTGGCGCAGAAGTGCCGCAAGCTGCGCCGGTACCACGCTTTCGCGCACTGTTCGGCCGCGCGTTTGTGCTGGGCGCCAGCAACCCGAAAGACATTCTGTTCTTCGCCGCGTTTCTGCCGCAGTTCCTCAGCGCCGAACAGCCGTTCCTGCCGCA
The DNA here is from genome assembly GCF_052567255.1 of Pseudomonas sp. McL0111. NCBI lineage: Bacteria > Pseudomonadati > Pseudomonadota > Gammaproteobacteria > Pseudomonadales > Pseudomonadaceae > Pseudomonas > Pseudomonas sp. McL0111. The sequence goes on from NZ_CP199585.1 coordinate 6,011,736, forward strand.
GTTGCTGATCATGATCGCCACCTGGACCGTGCTCGACCTGTGCTGCAAGCTGGCTTACGGGCTGGGTGCGCACGGTGCGGCGCGCTATCTGCGTAGCGGCAAGGGGCAGAGCTGGTTCAACCGGATCAGTGCCGGGTTGTTCAGTGGTGCCGGTGCTGCTTCGCTGTTGAGCCGCTAAGAGCAAAAAGCATCGCTAGCAGGCTAGCTCCCACAGTTGGAATGCATTCTCCTGTGGGAGCGAGCTTGCTCGCGATGGCTTCAGACCAGACACCACTTTTCTCAAGACGAAAAAAAGCCCGCAGTGTGAGCGGGCGAAAGACCAAAGAAGCTATATGCGCAGTCGCTTCCCGGTGGGGGCAGCCGCTTGGGGGTCAGCTGCCCCGGTACGTGGAATAGCTGTACGGCGATATCAGCAGGGGCACATGGTAGTGATCCTGTTCTGCAGAGATGCCGAAACGCAGCACCACTACATCGAGGAACGCCGGCTCCGGCAGTTGTACGCCACGGGCGCGGTAGTAATCGCCCGCATGGAACTGAACCTGATAAACCCCGGAACGGTAGTCATCGCCTTGCAGCAGCGGTGCATCGACCCGGCCATCGCTGTTGGTAATCGCACTGGCGACCAATTCCAGTTGCGAACCTTCAACGCGGTACAGCTCGACCTTGATCGAACTGCCCGGGCAACCGTGTGCAGCGTCCAAAACGTGTGTAGTCAAACGTCCCATTGATTCTGCGCGCCTGCCTGCGTGGAAGCAGTCAGACTTCGCGCCTCCCGAAGTCAGTTAAAAAGGAGACCGCACCGTTTCGGAGCACGAAAAGCTGCGGCGAGCGACTGATTAAGACACTTTTCAAAAAAATTGTACACAATAAAAACGACATTTTTCGCATTACCCCCGCCATCCGGGGATTTCCTCCTGAATCACCGTCAAACCATATAAGCATTGAACCCTTTAACCATTAGCTGACTGGTCAGGCAGGTTTCTTGCAGGCTACGTCCTTAACAGTAAAAGATGACAGTCGGTGAAAAATGCGAAAATTCAGGCTTACAAAATCAGATTAAAGTTGTATACAATCAGCCCATCGCTGTGACGCCAGCCCGTCACACCCATCTGACCTTGAACAAGTCGTCACGAATAAGAAGGAAGACTGCAGTGAGCGCTGACTACCCACGCGACCTGATCGGTTACGGCAGTAACCCTCCTCACCCACACTGGCCGGGCAATGCCCGCGTTGCCCTGTCCTTCGTACTCAATTACGAAGAAGGCGGCGAGCGCAACATCCTGCACGGTGACAAAGAATCGGAAGCGTTCCTCTCGGAAATGGTTGCCGCTCAGCCGCTACAAGGCGCGCGCAACATGAGCATGGAATCGCTTTACGAGTATGGCAGCCGTGCCGGCGTGTGGCGGATTCTGAAACTGTTCAAGGAATTCGACATTCCGCTGACCATCTTCGCCGTGGCCATGGCCGCGCAGCGCCATCCGGATGTGATCCGCGCAATGGTCGAAGCCGGTCACGAGATCTGCAGCCACGGTTATCGCTGGATCGACTATCAGTACATGGATGAAGCGCAGGAACGCGAGCACATGCTCGAAGCGATCCGCATCCTCACCGAACTCACCGGCGAACGTCCGCTGGGCTGGTACACCGGTCGCACCGGCCCGCACACCCGTAAGCTGGTGATGGAAGAAGGCGGTTTCCTCTACGACTGCGACACCTACGACGACGACCTGCCCTACTGGGAACCGAACAACCCGACTGGCAAGCCGCACCTGGTGATCCCGTACACACTGGACACCAATGACATGCGCTTCACTCAGGTGCAAGGTTTCAACAAGGGTGACGATTTCTTCGAATACCTCAAAGACGCATTCGACGTGCTGTACGCCGAAGGTGCCGAAGCCCCGAAAATGCTTTCGATCGGTCTGCACTGCCGCCTGATCGGTCGCCCGGGTCGCATCGCTTCACTCAAGCGCTTCATCGAATACGCCAAAAGTCATGAACAGGTGTGGTTCAGCCGTCGCGTCGACATCGCACGTCACTGGCACGAAACCCACCCGTACCAAGGGGCCGCCAAATGAGCACCTTTCAAACCCTGAAACCGTCGACCCTGAGCCGCGACGCCTTCGTCAAAGCTTTCGCCGACATCTACGAACATTCGCCATGGGTGGCCGAAAAGGCCTTCGACCTGGGCCAGGACGCATCGATCGACGAGATCGAAACCCTGCACCAGCGCATGAGCGACATCCTGTTGAGCGCCGATCATGCAAGCCAGCTTGCCCTGATCAACGCTCACCCGGACCTGGCCGGCAAAGCTGCCGTCCAGGGCCAGTTGACCGAAGCCAGCACCAATGAACAGGCTGGCGCCGGTATTCACCAATGCACGGCCGAAGAGTTCCAGCGCTTCACCGAGCTGAACGACGCCTACAAAGCCAAGTTCAAGTTTCCCTTCATCATGGCGGTAAAAGGCAGCAACCGGCATCAGATCCTCGCGGCGTTCGAAACGCGCATTAATAATTCGGTAGAAACCGAGTTCAAGTGCGCGCTGGCGGAGATCAACAAGATTGCCCTGTTCCGTTTACTGACTCTTTAGCAAGCCTGGCCCGAGTGCATCAAACGCGGAGAGCACCCAGGGCCTCGTAAGCATCCCAAGCCACTTATTTAAAGGCAGACAAGAAGAATGAAAGCTTACGCCGTACCTTTCGAGAAGTTCGTCAACCTGGCCGATGCCCGTCTGGGCACCAAGATCATTTCGGTCACCGATGACTGGTTCGCAGACGCCAATCGTCTGTTCCAACCGACCCCGGCCGTATGGAAGGAGGGCGTGTTCGATGACAACGGCAAGTGGATGGACGGCTGGGAATCGCGTCGCAAGCGCTTCGAAGGCTACGACAGCGCGGTAATCCGCCTGGGCGTACCGGGTTCGATCAAAGGCGTGGACATCGACACCTCATTCTTCACCGGCAACTTCCCGCCATCGGCCTCTCTGGAAGCGTGCTTCCTGGCCTCGGGCGAGCCGGACGAAAACACCCAGTGGACTGAAGTGCTGTCGGCCGTCGAGCTGCAGGGCAACAGCCACCACTACCACGAAGTCAGCAACGACAAGGCTTTCAGCCACCTGCGCTTCAACATTTACCCGGACGGCGGTGTTGCCCGTCTGCGCGTGTACGGCGTACCGCACCGCGACTGGTCGGCTGTTGGCGACAACGAGCAAGTCGATCTGGCAGCAGCCCTGAATGGTGGCCGCGCCCTCGCCTGCTCCGACGAACACTTCGGCCGCATGAGCAACATCCTCAACCCGGGCCGTGGCATCAACATGGGCGACGGCTGGGAAACTGCACGTCGTCGTACGCCAGGCAATGACTGGGTCATCGTCGCGCTGGGTCACCCGGGCGAGATCGAAAAAATCGTCGTCGACACCCTGCACTTCAAAGGCAACTACCCGGACACTTGCTCGATCCAGGGCGCGTTCGTCAAGGGCGGCACTGACAGCCAGATCGAAACCCAGTCGCTGTTCTGGCGCGATCTGCTGCCAAGCCAGAAACTGGAAATGCACGCCGAACACACCTTCGTCGAGCAGATCAAGGCACTGGGCCCGATCACCCACATCCGTCTGAACGTGTTCCCGGATGGTGGTGTAAGTCGCCTGCGCGTCCTCGGCAAGGTCGCTAAATAAGGTTGAACCCGATCGCCAGCAGGCTGGCTCCCACAGGGGATTGCATTCCAAATGTGGGAGCGAGCTTGCTCGCGAAGGCGTCAGCACAGTCAACACAGAATTCGGATAAGAAGAACAGCATGCGCACATTGACGATTGAACCGCTGACCAAAGAAGCCTTCGCCCCTTTCGGTGATGTCATCGAAACCGACGGCAGCGATCACTTCATGATCAACAACGGTTCGACCATGCGCTTCCACAAACTGGCGACGGTCGAAACCGCTACGCCGGAGGACAACGCGATCATCAGCATCTTCCGCGCCGACGCGCAGGACATGCCGCTGACCGTTTGCATGCTGGAACGCCATCCGCTGGGCAGCCAGGCTTTCATTCCGCTGCTCGGCAACCCCTTTCTGATCGTGGTCGCGCCAGTTGGCGATGAACCTGTATCAGGTTTGGTCCGCGCCTTCGTCACCAACGGCAGGCAGGGCATCAATTACCATCGCGGCGTTTGGCACCATCCGGTGCTGACGATCGAAAAGCGGGATGACTTCCTGGTGGTTGATCGCAGTGGCACAGGCAATAACTGCGATGAGCATTTTTTCAAAGAGGAAGAGCGTTTGGTCCTCGCCCCCCACCAATAAGAGAAGGTCTGATCACTCGACAACAGAGTGACAGGCGAGAGGTAAAGACTGTGGAAGCACATCTGTTGGAATGGCTGAACCTGAGCGTACGCTGGGTTCACATGATTACTGGCGTGGCCTGGATCGGCGCGTCGTTCTACTTCGTCTGGCTGGAGAACAACCTCAACCGCGTCAACCCGAAAACCGGCCTGGCCGGTGACCTGTGGGCGATCCACGGCGGTGGTATCTATCACCTGGAAAAATACAAACTGGCTCCACCGTCGATGCCGGACAACCTGCATTGGTTCAAGTGGGAAGCCTACTTCACCTGGATGTCGGGTATTGCGCTGCTGTGCGTGGTGTTCTACTCCAATCCAACGCTTTACCTGCTGGCTCCGGGCAGCACCTTGAGCGGCCCTGAAGGCGTGGCCATCGGTATCGGCTCGCTGTTCCTCGGCTGGTTCATCTACTCCTTCCTGTGCGACTCGGCTCTGGGCAAACGCCCTGCCCTGCTCGGTTTCATCCTGTTCGTCCTGATCATCGGCGCGGCCTACGGCTTCAGCAAGGTGTTCAGCGGACGTGGTGCTTACCTGCACGTCGGCGCGATCATCGGCACCATCATGGTCGGTAACGTGTTCCGCATCATCATGCCGGCGCAACGCGCACTGGTAGCGGCGATTGCCGAGAACCGCACGCCTGACCCTGCGCTGCCGGCCAAAGGTCTGCTGCGTTCGCGTCACAACAACTACTTCACCTTGCCAGTGCTGTTCATCATGATCAGCAACCACTTCCCGAGCACTTACGGCAGCCAATACAACTGGCTGATCCTGGCCGGGATCGCGGTGCTGGCCGTGTTGGTGCGTCACTACTTCAACACCCGTCACGACAGCCACAAGTTCGCCTGGACCCTGCCTGTTGCAGCAGTGGGCATGATCACTCTGGCGTACGTCACCGGCCCGACGCCGATGTCGACCGCTCCGGAAGTGGCCAAGGCTCCAGCGAAAATCGAGTACCAACCGCTGCCGGAAACGGCACTGGGCGGTGGCGCGAAACCGGCTGAAGCAGCACAACCGGCAGCCCCTGCCGCAGCACCGGCCCAAGCGTCCAACGCCGGTCCTGCTTTCGACAAGGTGCACTCGGTAATCCAGGAACGCTGCGCGGTTTGCCATTCGGCCAAACCAACCAGCCCGTTGTTCAGCGCGGCCCCTGCCGGTGTGATGTTTGACACCCCGGATCAGATCCGCCAGAACGCGGCGCGGATTCAGGCACAAGCCGTCACCAGCCAGATCATGCCACTGGGCAACATCACACAGATGACCCAGCAGGAACGTGACCTGATCGGTGCGTGGATTGTGCAGGGAGCCCAGACCAACTAAGCCACACAAAAGCCTGTGAATAGCAGGCTTTTGTTGTGTAGGGATTTGGTTGTGTTGAAGGAATTACTGTGGTGAGGGGATTTATCCCCGTTGGGTTACGAAGTAGCCCCAAAACCTGTGATCGCGACCATCAGATGGATCGCGCTAGCCGGGTTTGCGACGGCTTCGCCGCCGAGCGGGGATAAATCCCCTCGCCACAGTAAGCCATCTGGCAACAGCAAACTCCCTGACTACACAGATGAATGATGCAAAGAAACAGCTGCCAGCAACCCGGCAGCTGTTAATCACAAGAATAAAAAAGATCCGAGGTGTTGCATGTCCGAGCTGTCCAAAGCGCGCATCCCCGACGCACCCGCCATTCAGCGTTTGCCCCTTTTGCAACTGATCCTGGTCGGTTTGCAACATGTTCTGCTGATGTACGGTGGTGCCATCGCGGTTCCGCTGATCATTGGACAGGCCGCTGGCCTGAGTCGTGAAGAAATTGCCTTCCTGATCAACGCCGACCTGTTGGTCGCCGGTATCGCCACCATCGTTCAATCACTTGGTATCGGCCCGATGGGCATTCGTATGCCAGTGATGATGGGCGCCAGTTTTGCTGCGGTAGGCAGCATGGTCGCCATGGCCGGCATGCCCGGTATCGGTCTGCAAGGAATATTCGGCGCCACCATCGCTGCCGGATTCTTCGGCATGATCATCGCGCCGTTCATGTCCAAAGTCGTCCGCTTCTTCCCGCCGCTGGTGACCGGTACGGTCATCACCTCGATCGGTTTATCGTTATTCCCCGTGGCTGTTAACTGGGCCGGTGGCGGTGCCGCTGCCAGTCAGTTCGGCTCGCCAATTTACCTGGGCATCGCTGCACTGGTATTGGGCACCATCCTCTTGGTGCACCGCTTCATGCGCGGTTTCTGGGTCAATATTTCCGTACTGATCGGCATGTGCTTTGGTTACCTGCTCTGCGGTGTCATCGGCATGGTTGATCTGAGCGGCATGGCCAACGCGCCATGGGTGCAATTCGTCACCCCGCTGCATTTCGGCATGCCGAAATTCGAACTCGCGCCGATCCTGTCGATGTGTCTGGTAGTGGTGATTATCTTCGTCGAGTCCACCGGGATGTTTCTGGCGCTGGGCAAGATCACCGGTCAGGACGTCTGCCCGCGTATGCTGCGTCGCGGCTTGATGTGTGACGCGGCGGCATCGTTTTTCGCCGGCTTCTTCAACACCTTCACTCACTCCTCGTTCGCCCAGAACATTGGTCTGGTACAGATGACCGGCGTGCGCTGCCGCTCGGTGACCATCGTCGCCGGTGGCTTGCTGATCGTGCTGAGTCTGCTGCCGAAAGCGGCGTTCCTCGTGGCGTCGATTCCACCGGCAGTGCTCGGCGGCGCAGCGATTGCGATGTTCGGCATGGTCGCGGCGACCGGGATCAAGATCCTGCAGGAAGCCGACATCGGTGACCGTCGCAATCAATTGCTGGTGGCAGTGAGCATCGGCATGGGCCTGATTCCGGTGGTACGTCCGGAGTTCTTCGCTCACCTGCCACTCTGGATGAGCCCGATCACCCACAGCGGTATCGCCATGGCGACCCTCAGCGCACTGACGCTGAACCTGCTGTTCAACATTCTCGGTGGCGCCGAACGCGCCGCCATCAACGACTGCCAGGCGCACCAGCACTAATGAAGTCACCACAAAACCTGTAGGAGCGAGCCTGCTCGCGCAAGCGTTGTGTCATTCAACAGTTATGGCGACTGACACGCCCTCTTCGCGAGCAGGCTCACTCCTACAGGGATAGCAGCTTTGCGCCTCAAACAATAAAAACAAGAGGGAGCAACAGATGATTCGCACACAGACAAACGCTCTGTTAGGTGGCGGCCTGCTGGCCGCGAGTCAGGCCATGGCTGGCGATTTATTGCTTTGGCAGACCAACAGCCTGAGTTACCTGTACGGCAAGAACTTCGCGATCAACCCGTCGATCCAGCAGACGGTGACGTTCGAGCATGCCGACAAGTGGAAGTACGGCGACAATTTTCTGTTCGTCGACAAAATCTTCTACAACGGCCAGGAAGACCGCAATAAAGGTCCTCACACCTTCTACGGTGAATTCACCCCGCGCTTCTCGTTCGGCAAGATCTTCGATCAGAAAATCGAGTTCGGCCCGATCAAGGACGTACTGCTGGCGATGACCTACGAGTACGGCGAAGGTGAAAGCGAGGCCTACCTGATCGGCCCCGGTTTCGACCTGAAAGTGCCGGGCTTCAATTACGTCACCCTGAACATCTTCCGCCGCCAGACCGAAGGCCCGCGCCCCGGCGATGGCGTCTGGCAGATCACTCCGGGCTGGTCCTACAGCTTTCCGCTGGGCAATTCCGATGTGCTGATCGACGGCTACCTCGACTGGGTCGTCGACAACGACGAGAACTCGCGCGGCACTTACCACGCCAACCTGCACATCAATCCGCAGATCAAATATGACTTGGGCAAAGCCCTGGGCTGGAGTCAGAAGCAGTTGTACGTCGGCACCGAGTACAGCTACTGGAAGAACAAATATGGCGTCGAAACCAGCCACAACCTCGACACCAATCAGAACACCGCCAGCCTGCTGGTGAAGGTGCACTTCTAAGATGACCCGCAACCGTGCCCCATACCTGTCGTCGGTGCTCTGTTGCGGGGCACTTGAGGCTTGGCCGCTGAGTCAGTATTCTCCGCGGCCGTCGAAATCCGGTTTAAAAAAAAGCCCGGATTTAATTCCTGACCGGCTGGCCAACTTATCCCGGCCTCGTTCAGAATCAAGGCATCCCGAAAAAACGCTCATTCGACTGTTTTTCAACAGCCGGACGGGCGTTTTTTGGTTTTTTCAAAGCCTTGGCTCAGCTTTTGCTAACAGCACTGAAGCTGACCGATCGGATGACTTTTGCAATAGAAAAAAGGCGCCACACCAGAGCGCCGATCTTAAAAAAAATAAACGTGGAACCACCTACTTTTTGGGAGCAACCGAATGAAACGTATGTGCACCAGCCTGATGCTCGCGGGATCGATGCTGGCCGGCGGCCAGGCCATGGCCGATGGCCTGCTGCAATGGCAGAACAACAGCCTGACCTACCTCTACGGTAAAGATTTCAAGGTCAACCCTGCGATCCAGCAGACCGTCACCTTCGAGCACGCCGATGCGTGGAAGTATGGGGACAACTTCCTGTTCGTCGACAAGATCTTCTACAACGGCAAGCCAGACGGCGGCGTCGGCAACAACACCTACTACGGCGAGTTCCAGCCACGCATCTCGCTGGGCAAGGTGCTCGACCAGAAGATCGAATTCGGCCCGATCAAAGACGTATTGCTGGCCATGACGTACGAGTTCGGTGAAGGCGACGTCGAGTCGTACCTGATCGGTCCAGGCTTCGATCTGGCGATCCCGGGCTTCGACTACTTCCAGTTGAACTTCTACCAGCGCCACACCGACAGTTCGCGTCCGGGTGACAACGTCTGGCAGATCACTCCGGTCTGGTCCTACACCATCCCGGTCGGCAGCTCGAACGTGCTGATCGATGGTTACATGGACTGGGTCGTCGACAACGACGTCAACAACAAAGGCGAGTACCACGCCAACCTGCACTTCAACCCACAGGTCAAATACGACCTGGGCAAGGCGCTGCATTTCGGCGAGAAGCAGTTGTACGTCGGTGTTGAGTACGACTACTGGAAAGACAAATACGGGATCGAAGACTCCCGTGGCTTCACCACCAATCAGAACGTGACCAGCTTCCTGGTGAAGTTCCACTTCTGATGCTGCTGTAAGTGGCGTCTGCAAGGACGCCATCGCTGGCAAGCCAGCTCCCACAGGGTTTTGTGTCGCGCACAACTATTGTGTTCACCCAGAAACCTGTGGGAGCTGGCCTGCCAGCGATTGCAGCGCCACTCATATCAGGCTGGAACCAGCGCCTCGCCAATCCCGAGAAACCGGCACAGCTCATCGCGCTTGGCCAACGCATCGCGCCGCCCCAGGTCGATCAACTCGCTGCAATACCCCGACTCGAACAACAGATAACTCAACACCCCCGCCCCACTGGTCTTGGTCGCCCCCGGCCCGCGCAAAAACAAGCGCAACGCTGCCGGCAACTCCTGCCGATGCCGCGCCGCGATCTCATCGATCGGCTGACTCGGCGAAATCACCAGCACCTCCACCGGCGCCACACCCAGCTCACGCGTCGGCGTGCCTGCGGGCATCAGATGGCTGAACTGATTCAAGCGCTGCAACAACTCGATATCGCTTTCGAGGCTGTCAATGAACGTACTGTTGAGCATGTGCCCGCCGATCTGCGCCAGCGTCGGCTGCTGACCGGTGTAAGTGCGCTCCAGCGGCTGCTGAGGATCGACGCCGCGCGGATTGCCGCTGACCCCCACCACCAACACTCGACTGGCGCCAAGGTGCAATGCCGGGCTGATCGGCGCTGACTGGCGCACCGCACCGTCGCCAAAATATTCCTCGCCGATTTTCACCGGGGCGAACAACAGCGGAATCGCCGAACTGGCCAGCAGATGATCCACCGACAATTGCGTCGGCACACCGATTCGGCGGTGCCGCAACCACGCATCAATGGTGCCGCCGCCCTGATAGAACGTCACCGCTTGCCCCGACTCATAGCCGAACGCGGTCACCGCCACCGCATGCAATTGCTTGCGCGCAATCGACTCGGCGATGCCGGGCATGTGCAGTTTTTCGTTGAGCAGATCGCGCAGTGGCGAACTGTTGAGCAAAGCCACCGGCATATGCCGGCCCATACCCAGCAGACTGTGGCTGACAAAACGGCTGGCCTGACGGATTACCCCGGGCCAGTCGCTGCGCAGCACGCGGTGGCTGCGAAAGCCTTGCCAGAACAGTGTCAGACGCTCGATGGCGGCGCGAAAATCGGTGGCGCCGCTGGCCAGACTGACCGCATTGATCGCCCCGGCCGAGGTGCCGACAATCACCGGAAACGGATTGTCCGCGCCCAATGGCAGCAATTCGGCAATCGCCGCCAGCACTCCCACCTGATACGCCGCCCGAGCCCCGCCGCCGGAAAGAATCAAACCTGTGACCGGTTCAGCTGGGCTCATCGCAACACTCCATGGTGCTTAAAGGGACGCGGCAATCACCCGCGTTTGGCGTACAACTTCGGCTCGCCCGGTGGACGGCTCTTGAACCGCCGATGCGCCCACAGGTATTGCTCCGGACAGGCACGCAGGGCACTTTCTACCCATTGGTTGATGCGGATGCAATCAGCCTCTTCGGTCTCGCCGGGGAAATCTTCCAGCGGCGGGTGAATCGTCAATCGATAACCGCTGCCGTCAGCCAGACGCTCCTGAGTGAACGGCACCACCAGCGCTTTGCCCAGTCGGGCAAACTTGGTAGTCGCGGTGACTGTCGCCGCCTGAATCCCGAACAGCGGCACGAAGATACTTTGCTTGGCGCCGTAGTCCTGATCCGGCGCATACCAGATCGCCCGGCCCGACCGCAGCAGCTTGAGCATCCCGCGCACGTCGTCGCGTTCCACCGCCAGTGAATCGAGATTGTGCCGCTCGCGGCCACGCCGCTGAACAAAGTCGAACAACGGATTTTTGTGCTCGCGGTACATACCGTCGATGGTGTGCTGCTGACCGAGCAACGCCGCGCCGATTTCCAGCGTGGTGAAATGCGCCGCCATCAGGATCACGCCCTTGCCTTCGCGCTGGGCTTTCTGCAAATGCTCCAGACCTTCAACGTGAGCCAGTTTCGCCAGACGCTCACGCGACCACCACCAGCTCATCGCCATCTCGAAAAAGGCGATACCGGTCGAGGCGAAGTTTTCCTTGAGCAGCCGTTTGCGCTCGGCGGCGGATTTCTCCGGGAAGCACAATTCGAGATTGCGCTTGGCAATGCGCCGCCGGTCGCCGGCGACGCGATACATCAATGCACCCAAAAATCGACCGATGGTCAGCAAAACCGAATACGGCAGCTGCACGATCAGCCACAAAAGCCCCAGACCGCACCAGAGCGGCCAGAAGCGTGGAGAAAGAAATGCTCTTCGAAAACGCGGGCGATCCATTAAAGCTTCCGTAAATACAGTGGCCGCGCATTCTACATCGTTCGAGCCGGCTTGCGGCTGGCGGGCGTTCTCGTTATAAGTCTCGGCACTTTTAGTGACAAGCCGTTGTATGCCGACATGAGCCAAACCGACCCGCTAGACCAAGATCCCGTGTTCCAGTTGAAGGGCAGCATGCTGGCCATTACGGTGCTGGAGCTGGCCCGTAACGACCTCGACAGCCTCGATCGGCAGTTGGCCGCCAAAGTCGCCCAGGCGCCGAACTTTTTCAGCAACGCGCCGCTGGTTCTGGCGCTGGACAAACTGCCGCCAGGCGAAGGCGCGGTTGACCTGCCGGGACTGATGCGTGTGTGCCGCCAGCATGGCCTGCGCACCTTGGCGATCCGCGCCAGCCGCATCGAAGACATCGCCGCCGCCATCGCCATCGACATCCCGGTGTTGCCACCTTCCGGTGCCCGTGAGCGGCCGCTGGAAATGCCTGAACCCGTCGTCGCGAAAAAACCGGAAAAGCCGCCTGAGCCGACCATCAAACCGACGCGTGTAATCACCACGCCAGTACGTGGTGGCCAACAGATATATGCCCAGGGTGGCGATCTGGTGGTGGTGTCCTCGGTCAGTCCGGGGGCGGAACTTCTCGCCGATGGCAACATCCATGTATACGGCCCGATGCGTGGCCGTGCGTTGGCCGGCGTCAAGGGTGACACCAAGGCACGGATTTTCTGTCAGCAATTGAGCGCTGAACTAATCTCCATCGCCGGGCATTACAAGGTTTCCGAAGATTTGCGCCGCGATCCACTGTGGGGCTCCGGTGTACAGGTCAGCCTGTCGGCCGACGTGTTGAACATCATTCGGCTTTAACGGATACTGCCGCATTTTCCAAGCATCTCTAAAACGTAGCGAAAACGGCTCAAACGAAGTAGGAAAAAGGATCAGGGAGTGTTTGCCACCGGCAAGCGCCTCCTCAAGCCGAATTCCAGCCAAGGCTGTCCGACTGCAGTAGTTTTCAAGAGATGTTTTTCAGGGGCTAAAAAGTCCTTCTTCCTTAGGGGTGAAACACCTTGGCCAAGATTCTCGTGGTTACATCCGGCAAGGGTGGTGTGGGTAAGACCACCACCAGCGCCGCTATCGGTACCGGCCTCGCTCTGCGCGGCCACAAAACTGTAATCGTCGACTTCGACGTGGGCTTGCGTAACCTTGACCTGATCATGGGTTGCGAGCGCCGCGTGGTGTATGACTTCGTCAACGTGGTCAACGGCGAAGCCAACCTGCAACAGGCTCTGATCAAAGACAAGCGCCTGGAAAACCTCTACGTACTGGCCGCCAGTCAGACCCGCGACAAAGACGCGCTGACCGTCGAAGGCGTGGAAAAGGTTCTGATGCAGCTTAAAGAAGACTTCGATTTCGTGGTCTGCGACTCCCCGGCGGGCATCGAGAAAGGCGCTCACCTGGCCATGTACTTCGCTGATGAAGCGATCATCGTGACCAACCCGGAAGTGTCCTCGGTACGTGACTCCGACCGCATGCTCGGCCTGCTGGCCAGCAAGTCGCGTCGTGCCGAGAAAGGCGAAGACCCGATCAAGGAACACTTGCTGCTGACCCGTTACAACCCGCAGCGCGTCAGCGATGGCGAGATGCTCGGCGTTGAAGACGTGAAGGAAATTCTGGCAGTGACCCTGCTGGGCGTTATTCCTGAGTCTCAGGCAGTTCTCAAGGCTTCCAACTCCGGCGTCCCGGTAATTCTCGACGACCAGAGCGACGCAGGCCAGGCATACAGCGACGCCGTCGATCGTCTGCTGGGTAAAGAAAAAGAACATCGTTTCCTCGATGTTACGAAGAAGGGATTCTTCGAGCGCCTGTTTGGAGGTAGGTAATGAACCTTTTTGACTTCTTTCGTGCCAACAAAAAGCCAAGTACCGCCTCGGTAGCGAAAGAGCGTCTACAGATCATCGTGGCGCATGAGCGCGGCCAGCGCAGCACGCCGGATTACTTGCCAGCCTTGCAGAAGGAACTGGTGGATGTGATCCGCAAGTACGTCAACATCGGTAACGATGACGTGCACGTAGCGCTGGAAAGCCAGGGCAGTTGCTCGATTCTGGAACTCAATATCACCCTGCCAGACCGCTAGTCGGTCCGGCAGTCGCCACGGCGGCTCAGGGCTCTTTCGATATCGGAAGAGTCCTGAGCCGCCGTTGGCATTTGTTACGAGGCTGTTTTAATGCCGCTGTCCAACATCCGCATCATCCATCAGGACGCCGCCGTACTGGTGGTCGACAAACCGACCCTGTTGCTCTCGGTGCCTGGCCGCGCCGATGACAACAAGGACTGCCTGATTACCCGCTTGCAGGAAAACGGCTACCCGGAAGCACGAATCGTCCATCGTCTGGATTGGGAAACTTCGGGCATCATTTTGCTCGCGCGTGACCCCGACACCCATCGCGAACTGTCGCGCCAGTTTCACGACCGTGAAACCGAAAAGGCCTACACCGCCCTCGCCTGGGGTCAGCCGGAACTGGACAGCGGCAGCATCGATCTGCCGCTGCGCTACGACCCGCCGACCAAACCGCGTCATGTGGTTGACCACGAATTCGGCAAACACGCGCTGACCTTCTGGCGTGTACTCGAACGTTGCGGCGACTGGTGCCGTGTCGAGCTAACTCCGATCACCGGCCGCTCGCACCAATTGCGCGTACACATGCTGTCGATCGGTCACCCACTGCTCGGCGACGGGCTCTACGCCCACGAACAAGCGCTGGCTGCATGGCCGCGTCTGTGCCTGCACGCCAGCATGTTGAGCTTCACCCATCCACAAACCGGCGAACGCCTGCGCTTCGAGTGCCCGGCTCCGTTCTGACTGACACCGCGCCTCCCATGTAGGAGTGAGCTTGCTCGCGAAAGCGGTATTGCATTCAACTTTAATGCTGACTGATCAACCGCTTTCGCGAGCAAGCTCACTCCTACAGGGATCCGGTGCGGATTCAATTCCCTGGCCGATGCGTTAAACTCCCGGCCATTGCTGTCTGGAGCTTCTTATGCGCGAAGAGTTGAACCAAGGCCTGATCGACTTCCTCAAGGCCTCCCCTACCCCGTTCCACGCCACCGCCAGCCTTGTTCAACGTCTGGAGGCCGCCGGTTTTGTGCGCCTCGACGAGCGTGAGACGTGGAACATCGAGGCCAACGGCCGCTACTACGTCACCCGTAACGATTCCTCGATTGTCGCGATCAAAATGGGCCGCAACTCGCCACTGTACGACGGCATCCGTCTGGTCGGCGCGCACACCGACAGCCCATGCCTGCGAGTCAAACCGCAACCGGAACTGCAACGTCAGGGCTTCTGGCAACTGGGCGTCGAAGTCTACGGCGGCGCATTGCTCGCGCCGTGGTTCGACCGTGACCTGTCGCTGGCCGGCCGTGTGACCTTCCGCCGTGACGGCAAGGTCGAGAGCCAGTTGATCGACTTCAAGGCGCCGATCGCCATCATTCCGAACCTGGCCATTCACCTCAACCGTGAAGCCAATCAAGGCTGGGCAATCAACGCCCAGACCGAACTGCCACCGATCCTCGCGCAATTTGCCGGTGACGAGCGCGTGGATTTCCGCGCAGTGCTCACCGATCAACTGGCTCGCGAACACGGGCTCAACGCCGACGTGGTGCTCGATTACGAGCTGAGTTTCTACGACACGCAAAGTGCGGCGGTGATTGGCCTCAACGGCGACTTCATTGCCGGTGCGCGCCTCGACAATCTGCTGTCGTGCTACGCCGGCTTGCAAGCCTTGCTGACCACCGACACCGAAGAAACCTGCGTGCTGGTGTGCAACGATCACGAAGAAGTCGGCTCTTGCTCGGCCTGCGGTGCCGACGGCCCGATGCTCGAACAGACTCTGCGTCGCGTGTTGCCTGAAGGTGACGAGTTCGTCCGGGCCATTCAGAAGTCCCTGCTGATTTCGGCCGACAACGCCCACGGCGTGCACCCGAACTACGCAGAAAAGCACGACGCCAACCACGGCCCGAAACTCAATGCCGGCCCGGTGATCAAGGTCAACAGCAACCAGCGTTACGCCACCAACAGCGAAACAGCCGGTTTCTTCCGTCATCTGTGCATGGCCGAAGAAGTCCCGGTACAAAGCTTCGTGGTGCGCAGCGACATGGGCTGCGGCTCGACCATCGGCCCGATCACCGCCAGCCACCTGGGCGTGCGCACTGTCGATATCGGCTTGCCGACATTCGCCATGCACTCGATCCGCGAACTGTGCGGCAGCCACGACCTGGCCCACCTGGTCAAAGTGCTGAGCGCGTTCTACGCTTGCCGCGAATTGCCGTAATCTCTGAAAAAATCGCCAGCAGGCTGGCTCCCACATTGAATTGCATTTCAAATGTGGGAGCCAGCCTGCTGGCGAAAAGGGCAGTTCAAGCTACACAAATTTACCGTCGCGGTGACTCAACTCTGATACACATCACCACCGGTCGAGCAAAACCGACCTAGACTTAAATCATCCCTTTGACAAGGCTGTCGCCATGATCTCGATGTCTTCGTTTCACTCCATGCTCATTCCAATCCTGACCGGGATGATCCTGTTGGCCATCGGCTTCAACTTCCGCGACAAGAACGCTGGCGTGTTCGCCATGTGGATCGGCATGCTGATGATTCTGGCTACCGTGGTGTACAAGATCCTCGCCAAACTCAACGAATAACACCCAAGCGGCTCGCATTGATTTTGGCGGGCTCGTACACTCGTTCGATCCGCCCCTTGCGAGGTTGACCGCCTAGTGTTCGCTCGTCTTTTAGCTTTGCCCTGTGTGTTGCTTGTTTGCCTGATGACATTGTTGCCAATGACGTCAGCCCAGGCCGTCGGTTTACCGAGCCTGCTCAACTCGCAAAAAACCCAGCCCCAGGCGCAAGAGCCGCTCGGCCAGTCCCTCGACGAAGTCATCAAGTCGCTGGAAAACGATCAGCAACGCACCCAGTTGCTCAACGATCTGAAAAAACTGCGCGACGCCACCCAGAAAGCCCAGGCTTCCCCGGAGGAAGGCGTACTCGGGCTGATCGGCGGCACGCTGGCCAGTTTCGAGAAACAGTTCACCGGCAATGACAGCCCGCTCAATCGCTGGTCCAACGAATTCAATCTGGCCAAAGACGAACTGTCGGCGCTGATGCTACCGGCCAGCGAATGGCTGCCGATCATCTTCGCTTTCGCGGTGATCCTGATGGTCTGGAGCCTGCTCGCCGCCGCGTTGATCTGGCTCGGGCACCGGGTGCGCATGCGCTTCGGCCTGACCGAAGAACTGCCGCAACACCCCAAGGCCCTCGACATGCTGCGCTTCGCTTTGCGTAAGCTTGGGCCATGGCTGATCGCGCTGGTGATGACCGTTTACATGAGCTACGCACTGCCGTCGTCACTGGGCAAAAGCCTGGCAATGGTGCTGGCGTATGCGCTGGTGGTCGGCACCTGTTTCTCGGCGATCTGCGTGATTGCCTTCTCCTTGCTCGACGGCCCGCACCGGCATCGGGCGTTGTACATCCTGCGTCATCAGGCCTTCCGGCCGTTGTGGCTGATCGGCAGCTTCGCCGCGTTTGGCGAAGCGTTGAACGATCCACGCCTGGTCGAGAGCCTCGGCGTGCATCTGGCACACACCGCCGCGACGATCACCAATGTGCTCGCGGCAATGTTCACCGGGCTGTTCATCCTGCGCTTCCGGCGTCCGATTGCGCACCTGATCCGCAACCAGCCACTGTCCCGGCGCCTGACCCGCCGTGCGCTCAGCGACACCATCGATATCCTTGGCACCTTCTGGTACATCCCGGCGCTGGTGTTGGTCGGCATCTCGTTGTTCGCCACGTTCGTGTCTGCCGGCGATACCAGCACCGCATTGCGCCAGTCGCTGATCTGCACCGTGCTGCTGGTGATGTGCATGGTGATCAACGGCCTCGTCCGCCGCCATTCGCTGAAACCGCAACGCGGACCGAAACGCCACGCGCTGTATTCGGAACGCCTGAAAAGCTTCTTCTATACGCTTGCCCATCTGCTGGTGTGGCTGACGTTTATCGAACTGGGCCTGCGCGTCTGGGGCAAATCGCTGATCGGTTTCGCCGAGGGTGAAGGACACGACGTCAGCGTCAAACTGTTCAGCCTGATCGGCACGCTGATTTTTTCCTGGCTGATCTGGATACTCGCCGACACCGCCGTGCACCACGCCCTCACCCGCTCACGCAAAGGCCTGGCCAATGCCCGTGCGCAGACGATGATGCCGCTGATCCGCAACGTGCTATTCATCGCGATCTTCATCATCGCGCTGATCGTCGCGCTGGCGAACATGGGCATGAACGTCACGCCACTGCTGGCCGGTGCCGGTGTGATCGGTCTGGCCATCGGTTTCGGTGCACAGTCGCTGGTCGCGGATTTGATCACCGGTCTGTTCATCATCATCGAAGACTCACTGGCCATCGACGACTACGTCGATGTCGGCGGCCACCTCGGCACAGTCGAGGGCCTGACCATCCGCACCGTGCGCCTGCGTGACATCGACGGCATCGTCCACACGATCCCGTTCAGCGAAATCAAGAGCATCAAAAACTACTCCCGAGAATTCGGTTACGCGATCTTCCGCGTGGCGGTGCCGTACAACATGGAAATCGATGACGCGATCAAACTGATGCGCGACGTCGGCCAGAAAATGCGTACCGATCCGCTGCAACGCCGCAATATCTGGTCACCGCTGGAGATTCAGGGTGTCGAGAGTTTCGAATCCGGGAGCGCGATTCTGCGCGCACGCTTCAAGACCGCGCCGATCAAACAGTGGGAAGTTTCCCGGGCGTTCAACCTGTCGCTCAAGCGCCACCTCGACGAAGCCGGACTCGATCTGGCAACGCCACGCATGAGTGTGCAAGTGATCACGGCAGGCGGTGGTCAGCCGAAGGAATAGCACTCAGGCGAGATACGCGGGTCACAGGCAGGGAAGCCCGACAACAATAATCAAGGAGAAACCAATGCAACTGACGCGTATCGCCCAAGCCCTTTTACTCACCCTGTGCGCCGGCCAGGCCGGCGCCGCGACGATGGAAAGCACCCGCAGCCAAATCGCCGAACAGGCCAAGGCACTCGAACCGGAACTGCTGGAAACCCGCCGCGACATCCACGCCCACCCCGAACTGGGCAACACTGAAAAACGCACCGCCGAACTGGTCGCCAAACAACTCACCGCGATGGGCCTGGAAGTCAAAACCGGCGTCGCCCGCACCGGCGTGGTCGCAATCCTCAAAGGAGCCCTGCCCGGTCCGACCGTGGCCCTGCGTGCGGACATGGACGCTTTGCCAGTCAAGGAAGTCTCCGGCCTGCCCTTCGCCTCAAAAGCCAAAGGCACCTACCTCGACAAAGAAGTCGACGTCATGCACGCCTGCGGCCACGACGCCCACACCGCGATCCTGCTGAGCACGGCGAAAATTCTCAGCGGCATGCGCGACACCCTGCCCGGCACCGTGGTGTTCTATTTCCAGCCCGCCGAAGAAGGCCCAAGCGACTTCATCCCCGATGGCAAAAACACCTGGGGCGCAAAAATGATGGTGCAGGAAGGCGTGATGAAATCACCGAAACCCGACGCCGTATTCGGCCTGCACGTCTGGGCCGGCGTCCCTGCCGGACAAATCACCTACCGCCCGGGCCCGACCCTCGCCAGCTCGGACGACCTGCGGATCAAAATCCTCGGCAAACAAACCCACGCCGGCCGCCCATGGGACGGCATCGACCCGATCACCGTCGGCGCCCAAACCATCGTCGGCCTGCAAACCGTGGTCAGCCGCCGCACCGACATCTCCTCGTTTCCGTCGGTGGTCAGCATCGGCACCATCAATGGCGGCACCCGCTACAACATCATTCCCGAGTCGGTGGACATGAGCGGCACCATCCGCTCCTACGACTACGGTATCCGCCAGAAACTCCACGCCGACGTCCGCCAGACCATCGAGAAAATCGCCGAAAGCGGCGGCGCAAAAGCCGACGTCACCATCATCGAAAAGTACGACCCGACCATCAATAATCCGGCGCTGACGGAAAAAATGCTGCCGACATTGAAGTGGGCGGCCAAGGACGACGTGGTGCAAGGGCCATTGGTGGGCGGCGCGGAAGACTTCTCGTTCTACGCCAAGGAAGCGCCGGGATTATTCGTGTTCCTCGGCGTGACACCGCGGGATCAGGACATGAGCAAAGCTGCGCCGAATCACAATCCGGGATTCTTTGTGGATGAGTCGGCGCTGGTGGTGGGAGTGAGGACATTGGCCTCGTTGGCGACGGATTATTTGTATGCCAATGCGGGGGCGGGCCAATAGGGATGAGGTGACTGTGGGGGCGCTATCGCGAGCAGGTTCGCTCCCACATTTGGAACGTGTGCAGCCTGTCAGAAACAGGTCGGCTGTCAGGGCGCCATCGCGAGCAGGCTCGCTCCTACAAGGGATTGAGTACATCCGCAAGAAACAGGTCGGCTGTCAGGCCGCCTTCGCTGGCAAGCCAGCCCCCACAAGGATTGAGTCCAACCGGTAAACCTATATCGGCAGGCTGAGTGGAGGGATTGATCCGGGGGTGGGAGCGTAGCGACCGTTCGACGAAGTCGAACACATCGAGAGGAGGTGCAGCGAAGCAAACCGGAGACGATGCCCCCGGATCGATCCCGGAGCGAAGGAACCACGAGCCCCAGCGAGCGGGCCGAACGCCGGGGCCTAGCCTTTTGCTTACTTTTCGGCGCTTGGAAAAGTGAGTCGCTGTAAGAGCGAAACCGCCATCGGCGACACCCGCAGAAACGGATATTCACACAGAACCCAATAGCCTGGTCGGCCCACAGGCCGCCAAGGTCAAAGCTCAAACAACATCGACCCCGACATGAATCGCATCATGCCGCCAAAATTCCAGATCACAGTCAATCAACCGCTCATGCTGATCATAATTGACCCGGGCAATCCGCAACCCCGGGCTCCCCACCGAAACCCTTAAAGCCGCCGCCGCATCCACCGAAAGCGAAGTCGGCACAATCTCGAAGCGCACCCGCCCATAGTGCAAATCGTAATGCCGCGCATACAACTCAGTAATCGACTGATTCAAATCAAACTCAAGAATCCCCGGAAAAAACTGCGGATTCAAATAATGCTCCACATACAACACCAACCGCCCATCAATGCGCCGCGACCGACAAATCTGAATCACGCTCGACAACGCCGGCAACTGCAACCACGCACACACCGCCGCCGAAGCCGGTTGCAGCCGCGCCGAAATAACCTCGGTCGAAGGCTCCCGCCCCTGCGCACTGACCATCGCGTGAAAGTGACTGCGCTGCATCAGGTTGTACGCCAGACGCGGCGGCGAAACGAACCAGCCACGCCGCTCCTCGCGATAAATCTGCCCCTGAGCCTCCAGTTGCAACAACGCCTCGCGCACAGTAATCCGCGTCGTGCCAAACAACTCACTGAGCTTGCGCTCGGCCGGCAACTTACTGCCCGCAGCCAACAACCCGTGATCGAGCTGCTCCTGCAATACCTGGCCAATGGCTGTCACCGCTTTTGTTGCCTCATCGCGCATCAACGTTACCTATCTGGACTAGACCAGCACTGTTTCGGGGCAAAACCGAACGACCCGCAAGTCGTTTCGAGGTGTTGCAAGCCTAGGCAGTGCAGATGACCGAGAGATGACAATCCTGCTGAACGGTCGCGCTAACGGCTTGCAATACATCGGCCAAGTCCCTTGCCTGCCGGGGCTTTGAGCATGGTCTACGCTTAGCTGGCACTCGCCAATAATAGGCAAAAAACCGGTCTGGCGCGGGGTCACCGACATCAAAGTGTCATCCAGTCCCCTTAAATTGGCTCAGGTATTGCTGACCTAGACCAACACAACCGCAATCGCAGCGTAGAAGACGACCCAAGGAGCTTCGGAATGAAACAGCTTTTCCTGGCATCACTGTTAGGCTCGACCATCGCTATGTGCACCGCCGCCATGGCTGCGGATACCGATTTGAAAACCCTGGAAGCCGCTGCGAAAGCGGAAGGTGCCGTCAACAGCGTCGGCATGCCCGATGACTGGGCCAACTGGAAAGGCACCTGGGAAGACCTGGCCAAGACCTATGGCCTGAAACACATCGACACCGACATGAGCTCGGCGCAGGAAATCGCCAAGTTCGCCGCCGAAAAAGACAACGCCAGCGCCGACATCGGCGACGTCGGTGCAGCGTTCGGCCCGATTGCGGTCAAGCAAGGCGTGGTGCAACCGTACAAGCCAAGCACTTGGGATCAAGTCCCGGCGTGGGCCAAGGACAAGGACGGCAACTGGGCGCTGGCCTACACCGGCACCATCGCGTTCATCGTCAACAAGAAGCTGCTGCACGGTTCGGAAGTACCCACCAAATGGGCTGACCTCAAGGGCGGCAAATACAAGGTTTCGATTGGTGACGTGAGCACCGCTGCACAAGCTGCCAACGGCGTACTCGCTGCGGCACTGGCCAACGGTGGCGACGAGAAAAACATCCAGCCGGCCCTGCTGTTGTTCGCAGACATTGCCAAACAGGGACGTCTGTCGATGGCCAACCCGACCATCGCCACCATGGAAAAAGGCGAGATCGAAGTCGGCGTGGTCTGGGACTTCAACGGCCTGAGCTACAAGGCCAAGATGGCCAACCCGGATGACTATGTGGTGCTGATCCCGTCCGACGGTTCGGTGATTTCCGGCTACACCACCATCATCAACAAATACGCGAAAAACCCGAACGCCGCCAAGCTGACCCGCGAATACATCTTCAGCGACGCCGGCCAGACCAACCTCGCTCGCGGCAACGCCCGCCCGATCCGCGCCGAGCATCTGCAACTGCCGGAAGACGTGAAAGCCAAACTGCTGCCGAACGAGCAGTACAAAAAGGTCACGCCGATCAAAGACGCCGATGCATGGGAGAAAACCTCCAAGGCCCTGCCGCAGAAGTGGAACGAAGAAGTCATCGTAGAGATGAAATAAAGCTACAGATCACCTCTGCGTGATCTGCAACAAATCCCTGTAGGAGTGAGCCTGCTCGCGATAGCGGTCGAACATTCAACAACACTGTTGACTGACCCGGCGTCATCGCGAGCAGGCTCACTCCTACAAGGGATCTCGGTTGAATTTTCTGTTTCGCGGAGTTTTTGCCCCTATGAAGCACAACGTCATCCTTGTCGTGCTCGACGGCCTCAACTACGAGGTCGCGCGCCACGCCATGGGGCATCTGCAGGCTTATGTTGGCGCAGGACGCGCCGCGCTCTATCAATTGGAGTGCGAGTTGCCGGCCCTGTCCCGACCGCTTTACGAATGCATCCTGACCGGCGTGCCGCCCATCGACAGCGGCATCGTCCACAACAACGTTTCACGCCTGTCCAATCAGCGCAGCATCTACCACTACGCGCGTGATGCCGGCCTGAAAACCGCTGCGGCGGCCTATCACTGGGTCAGCGAGTTGTATAACCGTTCGCCGTTCGTGGCTGCGCGTGACCGCCATACTGACGATCCAGCGCTGCCGATTCAGCACGGGCATTTCTACTGGAACGACCACTATCCGGATTCGCATCTGTTCGCCGATGCTGAAAACCTGCGCCTGCGCCATACGCCGAACTTTCTGTTGATCCACCCGATGAACATCGACGACGCCGGGCACAAGCACGGCCTCGACACCCCGCAGTACCGCAACAGCGCCCGCTCGGCGGACATCATCCTCGCCGACTATCTGCAAACGTGGCTCGACGCCGGCTATCAGGTCTTGGTGACCGCCGACCACGGCATGAACAACGACCGCTCGCACAACGGCCTGCTGCCGGAAGAACGCCAGGTGCCGCTGTTCGCTCTCGGCGACGCCTTCAGCCTGAACAATGACGCAGCTCCGAAGCAGACCGAGATCTGCGGCACGGTCTGCGAACTGCTCGGCGTACCCCACGACAAACCTGTGTGCCGGGAGCTGCTCAAGTGAACTCGATGATTCGTGGTAAATGGCTGGCAGCCCTGTGTCTGGTGCCCTTCGCGCTGTTCTTTATCGTGTTCGAAATCGCCCCGCTGGTCTGGGTGATGATCAACAGCCTGCAATCGGAAGAGTTCGGTTGGGGCATCGCCAACTTCAGCAAGATCTTCAGTTCGAAGTTCTATCTGCAAGCGATCCAGTACAGCCTCGAGATCAGTTTCTGGTCCAGCGTGTTCGGCATCATCATCGCGGTGCTGGGCGCGTACTCGCTGCGCCGGGTCGACTCGAAGTTGCGCAACTTCGTCAACGCCTTCGCCAACATGACCAGCAACTTCGCCGGCGTGCCACTGGCCTTCGCGTTCATCATTTTGCTCGGGTTCAACGGCAGCTTCACCATCATGCTCAAGCAGGCCGGGATCATTCAGGACTTCAACCTGTACTCGAAAACCGGGCTGATCATTCTTTACACCTACTTCCAGATTCCACTCGGCGTGCTGCTGCTCTATCCGGCATTCGATGCCCTGCGCGAAGACTGGCGCGAGTCCGCTGCGCTGCTTGGCGCCAACGGCTGGCAGTTCTGGCGCCATATCGGTCTGCCGGTGTTGACCCCGGCGCTGCTCGGCACTTTCGTGATCCTGTTGGCCAACGCCCTCGGCGCTTACGCCACGGTGTACGCGCTGACCACCGGCAACTTCAACGTACTGCCGATCCGCATTGCGGCAATGGTTTCCGGGGACATTTCACTTGATCCGAACATGGCCAGTGCGCTGGCCGTGGTGCTGGTGGCGTTGATGACCATCGTGACCGTCGTGCATCAACTGCTGTTGAAGAGGAGCTACCATGTCTCGCGCTGAATCCGGCCCGGCCGGCATCTACCACCGCGTCGTGGTCTACCTGCTGTTCGCCATCCTGCTGCTACCGCTGGCGGGCACGCTGGTGTATTCGATTGCCAGCAGTTGGTCAGCGACCATCCTGCCCAGCGGTTTCACCTTCAAGTGGTACATCCAGTTGTGGAGCGATCCACGCTTCCTGCACGCCTTCGGTCAGTCGCTGCTGGTCTGCGTCGGCGCGCTGATTCTGTCGGTGGTGCTGATCCTGCCACTGCTGTTCGTCGTGCATTACCACTTTCCGAAACTCGATGCGCTGATGAACATCCTGATCCTGCTGCCGTTCGCGGTGCCGCCGGTAGTGTCGTCGGTGGGGCTGTTGCAGCTCTATGGTTCCGGGCCTATGGCGATGGTCGGCACGCCGTGGATTCTGATCGGTTGCTACTTCACCGTGGCGCTGCCGTTCATGTACCGGGCGATCACCAACAACCTGCAAGCGATCAACTTGCGCGACCTGATGGACGCCGCACAACTGCTCGGCGCCAGTACCTTTCAGGCGGCGATCCTGGTGGTGCTGCCGAATCTGCGCAAAGGCCTGATGGTCGCGTTGCTGCTGTCGTTCTCGTTCCTGTTCGGCGAATTCGTATTCGCCAACATCCTCGTCGGCACCCGCTACGAAACGTTGCAGGTTTATCTGAACAACATGCGTAACAGCAGCGGTCACTTCACCAGTGCGCTGGTGATCTCCTATTTCCTCTTCGTGCTGGTCCTGACCTGGGTCGCCAACATCTTGAACAAGGACAAAAGCGAATGAGCTATGTCAGCGTCCAACACCTGCAAAAAAGTTACGCCGGTACCCCGGTGTTCAGCGATATCGACTGCGAAATCCAGAAGGGTGAATTCGTTACCCTGCTCGGCCCGTCCGGTTGCGGCAAGTCCACGCTGCTGCGTTGCATCGCCGGCCTGACAGCGGTCGATGGCGGCAAGATCCTGCTTGATGGCGTCGATATCGTGCCATTGACCCCGCAAAAGCGCGGCATCGGCATGGTGTTTCAGAGCTATGCGCTGTTCCCCAACATGACCGTCGAGCAGAACGTCGCGTTCGGCCTGCGCATGCAAAAGGTCAACGCCGACGACAGCCACAAACGTGTCACCGAAGTGTTGAAACTGGTTGAACTGAACGACTTCGCCAGCCGTTATCCGCATCAGCTTTCCGGCGGACAGTGCCAGCGTGTTGCCCTCGCCCGCTCGCTGGTGACTCGACCGCGCCTGTTGCTGCTGGATGAACCGTTGTCGGCGCTGGACGCACGGATTCGCAAACACCTGCGCGAACAGATCCGGCAGATCCAACGCGAACTCGGCCTGACCACGATCTTCGTCACACACGATCAGGAAGAAGCGCTGACCATGTCTGATCGCATTTTCCTGATGAATCAGGGAAAAATCGTACAAAGCGGCGACGCCGAAACCCTGTACACCGCGCCGGTCGATGTCTTTGCCGCCGGGTTCATCGGCAACTACAACCTGCTCGACGCCGACAGCGCCTCGAAACTGTTGCAACGGCCGATCAACCACCGTATCGCGATTCGTCCGGAAGCCATCGAACTGAGCCTCAATGGCGAACTCGATGCACAAATCCGCAGCCACAGCCTGCTGGGTAACGTGATCCGTTATCGGGTCGAAGCACGCGGTGTGGAATTGGTGGTGGACGTGCTCAACCGCTCTGCGGCAGACCTGCACCCGGACGGCCGACGCCTTGCACTTTCCATCGATCCGACGGCCCTGTGTGAGGTAGCCTGATGACTTTGCTGACGTTGAAGAGAGAATCGTACTGATGGCCCTGGCAATTTTTGATCTGGACGAAACCCTGATCCACGGCGACTGCGCCACCCTCTGGAGCGAGCAGATGGGGCGCCTGGGCTGGGTCGACCCCGAGTCGTTCATGCGCAAGAACAACGAACTGATGGACGCCTACAGCCATGGCAAATTGCGCATGGAAGAGTACATGGACTTCAGCCTGGAGCCGTTGATCGGCCGCACGCCGGAAGAAGTCGATCATCTGGTCGGCCCGTGGGTGGAAGATTTCATCGAGCCGATCATCTTCAGCGATGCGACCAAAACCATCGCCGCTCATCGCAAGGCGGGTGACCGGATTCTGGTGATCTCGGCGTCGGGCACGCACCTGGTACGCCCGATTGCCGACCGATTGGGTATCGACGAGATTCTGGGGATCGAACTGGAAGTCGCGCATGGCGTTTACAGCGGCCACACCGTCGGTACCCTGACCTACCGCGAAGGCAAAATCACCCGGTTGCTGGAATGGCTGGATGCTGAGGAAGAGAATCTGGAGGGCGCGAGTTTTTATTCCGACTCACGCAATGATCTGCCGTTGTTGCTGAAGGTAGATTTCCCGCATGTGGTGAACCCGGACCCGGTGCTGCTCGAGCACGCCGAAAAGGCCGGCTGGCCGATCCATCTCTGGAAATGACAAAGATTTAATGTGGGAGTGAGCCTGGTCGCGATAGCGGTTTATCAATCAGCATTGATGTTGACTGAATAGGCGCAATCGCGAGCAGGCTCACTTCTACAGGGTTTCAATGCTGTCAGCTCAGACTTTCGTCAATCACCAACACCACTTTCCCCGAAACGGTATTGCTCGCCAGCTCGGCAAACGCCGCCTCGGCATCTTTCACCGGGAAGGCTTTCGCCAGTTGCGGGCGCAGTCGCCCCTCGGCAAACAGCGGCCATACATGCTGGCCCAGATCACTCAGCAGATCAGCCTTGAATTGGTCGTCACGACTGCGCAACGTCGACCCCAGCAATTGCACCCGTTTGGCCAGCACCTGCGCCAGGTCCAGTTTCGCCTCGCGACCGCCCATCAAACCGATCAACACCCAACGGCCGTCCAGCGCCATCAACTTCAGGTTCAGCGCTGAATAATTGCCGCCGACCGGATCGAGGATCACATCGAACGGGCCGAAATCACGCAGGCCCTCCAGATCATCGGTGCGCACCACGCCGCCCTGGGCTCCCAGCGCCTCACAGTAAGCCAATCGCTCGGCAGAACCGACGCTGACCCAGCACGGGTTGCCAAATGCCTTGCACAGCTGAATAGCGGCTGAACCAATTCCACTTGCTCCGGCGTGCAAGAGAACTTTCTCACCCGGTTTGAGCGCAGCCAGCTGAAACACATTCAGCCAGACCGTTGCATAAACCTCGGGTAATGCTGCGGCCTCGATCAGCGACACACCTTCGGGAACCGGCAGCACGTGCCGTCCGTCGACGACCACCTCTTCAGCCATCCCGCCCCCGGCCAGCAAGGCGCAAACGCGGTCACCGACCTGCCAGGAAGACCCGGCGCCGACCTCGCTGATGACCCCGGAGCACTCAAGACCGAGCACCTGACTCGCCCCTGGCGGCGGCGGATAAAGACCCGCCTTCTGTAATAAATCGGCGCGATTGAGTCCGGCTGCCGACACTCGAATGCGAACTTGTCCTACATCACACGTAGGACTCGGCTCTTCAACCCATGTCACTTGACCTTCAACGCCTTGCAATGCCTTCACAGTGCCTCCATAGTGAGTCTGGACTGAGCCCGAAGCTGTAGCGCCGGGCTTTTTGCATTATGCGACCGGCTCTCGTAGATCCGGCGACTTCAAAGACGGCCTAATATGCGTTATCAATTGTCCCCGCGTCGAATCAGCATGAAGCATTTGCTCCCAAGCACCGCCCTAGCTCTTTTCATCGGTATCGGCCTGTTGCCGGTATCGGGCAGTTCATTCGCAGCCAACAGCTGGGACAACTTGCAGCCTGATCGCGATGAAGTGATCGCCAGTCTCAACGTCGTCGAGTTGCTCAAGCGTCACCACTACAGCAAGCCGCCGCTCGACGATGCGCGCTCGGTGATCATCTACGACAGCTACATCAAGCTGCTGGACCCGTCGCGCAGCTATTTCATGGCCAGCGACATTGCCGAGTTCGACAAGTGGAAGACGCAGTTTGACGACTTCCTCAAGAGCGGCGACCTCAACGCCGGTTTTACCATCTACAAGCGCTATCTGGACCGCGTCAAATCGCGTCTGGACTTCGCCATTGCCGAGCTGAACAAAGGCGTCGACAAGATGGACTTCACCACCAAGGAGACCTTGCTGATCGATCGCAAGGACGCCCCTTGGCTGACCTCCACCGCACAACTGGATGACCTGTGGCGCAAACGCGTCAAGGACGAAGTGCTGCGGATGAAGATCGCCGGCAAAGAGCCGAAGCAAATTCAGGAAACCCTGACCAAGCGCTACAAGAATCAATTGTCGCGTCTGGATCAGACCCGTCCGGAAGATATCTTCCAGGCGTACATCAACACCTTCGCCATGTCTTACGACCCGCACACCAACTATCTGTCGCCGGATAACGCGGAAAACTTCGACATCAACATGAGCCTGTCCCTCGAGGGCATCGGCGCCGTGTTGCAGAGCGACAACGACCAGGTGAAAGTCGTGCGTCTGGTGCCTGCCGGCCCTGCCGACAAGACCAAACAGGTTGCACCGGCCGACAAGATCATCGGCGTGGCCCAGGCCAACAAAGAGATGGTCGACGTGGTCGGCTGGCGTCTGGACGAAGTGGTCAAACTGATCCGCGGCCCGAAAGGCACCGTGGTGCGTCTGGAAGTGATTCCGGCCAGCAATGCGCCGAACGACCAGACCAGCAAGATCGTGTCGATCACCCGTGAAGCGGTGAAGCTCGAAGACCAGGCCGTGAAGAAGTCCATTCTCAACCTGAAACAGGACGGCAAGGACTACAAGCTCGGCGTGATCGAGATCCCGGCCTTCTACCTCGACTTCAAGGCGTTCCGTGCCGGCGATCCGGACTACAAGAGCACCACTCGCGACGTCAAGAAACTCCTGACCGAGCTGCAGAAAGAAAAAGTCGACGGCGTGGTCATCGATCTGCGCAACAACGGCGGCGGTTCCCTGCAGGAAGCGACCGAGCTGACCAGCCTGTTCATCGACAAGGGCCCGACCGTACTCGTGCGTAACGCCGATGGCCGCGTTGACGTGCTTGAAGATGAAAACCCGGGTGCGTTCTACAAAGGCCCGATGGCGTTGCTGGTCAACCGCTTGTCCGCATCGGCTTCGGAGATCTTCGCCGGCGCCATGCAGGACTATCACCGTGCGCTGATCATCGGTGGCCAGACCTTCGGTAAAGGCACCGTGCAGACCATTCAGCCGCTGAACCATGGCGAACTGAAACTGACCCTGGCCAAGTTCTACCGGGTATCCGGCCAGAGCACCCAGCATCAGGGCGTACTGCCGGACATCGACTATCCGTCGCTGATCGACACCAAGGAAATCGGCGAGAGCGCTCTGCCGGAAGCCATGCCTTGGGACACCATCAAGGCTGCGATCAAGCCGGCAGCAGATCCGTTCAAACCGTATCTGGCTCAGCTCAAGTCCGAGCATGACACTCGCACCGCCAAGGATGCCGAGTTCGTGTTCATCCGCGACAAGCTGGCACTGGCGCAAAAACTGATGGAAGAAAAAACCGTCAGCCTTAATGAAGCCGACCGTCGTGCCCAGCACGCCGACATCGACGCCAAGCAACTGGTGATGGAGAACATCCGTCGCAAAGCCAAAGGCGAAGAACCGCTCAAAGAGCTGAAGAAAGAAGATGACGACGCCCTCGCAGCCGCCGAGCCGGACAAGGTAAAACCGGAAGACGATGCCTACCTGAGCGAAACCGGGCGCGTTCTGCTGGATTACCTGAAGCTGAGCAATCAGGTGGCAAAGAAGTAAGGTGATGGCAATTTAATGCTGACGATCCCCGGATCGTCATCAAACAGTCATCATTCTGTCGTGCAATAAAGGACTGGGAGCCTCTCTTGAAAAAGAGCGCTCCCAGTCCTTTTTTTATCGCCAGAGATTGCCATGACCACGACCGAACAGCTGAGTGCCTTGAGCTCGATCCTGACTCAAAGCGGTTTACACAGCCTGTTTCAGCCGATCATTTGTCTTTCTGAACGACGCATCCTCGGCTATGAAGCCCTGACTCGCGGCCCGTCCAACAGCCCGCTGCACTCGCCTATCGCACTGTTCGCTGTGGCGCGTCAGGCCGGACGCTTGAGCGAACTTGAGATCGCCTGCCGTCAAAGCGCTTGCCGCCGTTTCAACGAACAGCAACTGCCGGGCAAACTGTTTCTCAACGTCTCGCCTGAGTCCCTGCTTGAAGCCGCGCATCAGCCGGGACGCACGCTGCAACTGCTACAGGATTTCGGCATCCCACCGAGCCAGGTGGTAATCGAACTGACCGAGCAGACGCCCATCGACGACTTCCAGCTGCTGCAAACAGCACTGCATCACTACCGCGCCATGGGTTTTTCCATCGCACTGGATGATCTAGGCGCCGGCTATTCGAGCCTGCGTCTGTGGTCGGAGCTGCGACCGGATTACGTGAAGATCGACCGGCATTTCATCGACGGCATTCATCAGGACGCCCTCAAGCGTGAGTTCGTCGGATCGATCCTGCAAATCGCCAAGGCCTCCCGGGCGCAGGTCATCGCCGAAGGCATCGAACTGCCCGAGGAGCTGGCGGTGCTGACCGAGATGGGCGTCGATCTGGTACAGGGTTATCTGCTGGGCCGACCGCAGGAACATCCACCGCGAGATGCGCGAGCACTGATGCCGAAACACGACACCAGCACCGTGGCGCTGAATGACGAAGGCAGCGACCTCAGTGCCCTGCTCAACGAGCAACCTGCCGTGGCCCGCGACACCCCGACCGCCACTGTGCTGGAGGCCTTTCGTCGTCAGGCCAACCTCAACTCGCTGGCGGTGCTCGATGAGCAAGGGCAGCCGTGCGGCATCGTCCATCGGCATTCGTTGTCCGATGCGCTGCTCAAACCCTTTGCCACCGACCTGTTCGCCCGCAAACCGATCAGCCGCTTGATGAACGACGACTTCCTCGCCGTGGAAATGAGCCAGTCGCTGCAACAGGTCAGCCGACTGATCACCAGCCGCGCCCGGCAACGCATCGAAGAAGATTTCATCATCACCCTCAACGGCGGCTACCTCGGCCTCGGCCGAGTGATCGACGTACTTAAACTGATTACCGAACTGAAAATCCAGCAGGCCCGCTACGCCAATCCGCTGACCCTGCTGCCCGGTAATGTGCCGATTCAGCAATGCCTGACCCGCCTGCTGCAACAGGCTAGGGAGTCAGTGATCTGCTACGTCGACATCGACAGCTTCAAACCCTTCAACGACATCTACGGTTACGGCCGTGGTGACGAAGTATTGTTGTGTCTGGCGCAATGCCTCAACGAACGCGTCGACCCTTCCCGCGACTTCGTCGGCCACATCGGCGGCGACGACTTCCTGCTGGTCCTCGGCCCGGAAGAGTGGCGCAAACGCCTGAACCAACTGCTCGACGACTTCCAAAGCCAATGCCGCCGCTTCTACCGCCCCGAACACCTTGAGGCTGGCTGCTTTATCGCGCCGAACCGCCAGGGTGCGCGGCAGGAGTTTCCGTTGTTGTCGCTTTCCATCGGTGTGGTGCATCTGCATCCCGAAGCGTGCGCAGAACTGGATGCGAGTCAGTTAGCGGAAATGGCTTCGCAGGCGAAGCATCACGCGAAGAATATTCCGGGGTATAGCGTGCATGTGCTGGACAGCCTGAATAATCCTAATCACCAAAAATTGTTTGCCAAATCTTTCCTATGAAGATTGTTCTTCAATCTCAGCTTTCTGAAGGTCATCTCTCCACTCAATATTGGCAAGTCTGAATATGTCCTGAAAAAAATCTCTGAAACTCTTCATTTCATCCCATCCATCAGGAAATGATGAATAGGCTTCGGGGTCGTATTGAAAAAATGAACCAAAATCATAAGACTCCTCCTGAAGTGCCTGCTTTAAAGACCTCATCATTAGAAATCTATGCATGTATGATCGATTCATAGGCAAGCAATATTTACGAATTAATTCTTCCCTATCAACTGGATCATCGGGATTGAATTTTTCAAGCTCTTCGCCCAACGTTTCTTCACGATCATAAATATCAAAACAAGCCAAAAAATAAGCTGGCGTTGGCACATATGGCTTCATCGTTCCTGGATCAATAAACATAGCAATCTACTTAGTCGGAAAAAGTGTGAATGGCACGTCGGTAACAGGATCAAATTTCATCTCAAATCCCCCCATATCACTAATCAACTTTGGGTTTTCTTTCGATTTCGAGTTCGGGACATATCCCTCCCCTACTGCGGGTAGTCTCATTTTCACGACATTGGCACCTTTATTATCTTGCCCCGTAAACTGTGGGAGGCCTTTCTCGACCCGTGTCGTTGCGAGCGTATAGGCTTTTTGCATCAACACCCAGCTGTAGAATCTTGAACTCGGATTGCCCTTACTATTAGCTTTCCTACTACCTGTAATCGGGTCAGTACCGTCGATTGCCCTTTGTTTGAATTTACTATCTGGCACCTCAGGACCATGCTTACCAACCATGTGCATCTTTTGACTGTTATTTCTCTCCACCATAGCTTTCTTCGCAGCATGTTCTGCACTTAGTTTTGGCGCAGGAGGTTTGGGCTCACCCTCATCAACCTTAGCCCCACCAACCCCACCCGGCACCTTACAACCCGGTTTATTCGGCATCGGACAGTTGGACGTCAACCCCAACGGATCAACCCACCCCGTCGGATTCGGCGTGTACTGATACTGATTAAGCCCACCCGCCAACTTCACCGGATCTGGCGTCAGATACCGTCCAACCCTTGGATCGTAATACCGATGCCGGTTGTAATGCAGCCCGCTTTCCGCATCGAAATACTGCCCCTGAAACCGCAGCGGCTGGTCCAGATAATCGTCAGCCGCCAAAGTCAGCGCAGCAACTTTGCCGTAGGCGTCGTACTGCGCTGACCAGACGATCTCGCCGCTGTAATCGGTCAACTCCAGCGGCGTACCGAGGTGATCGAGTTGGTAGTAAAACGGGCAGGCTTTCTTCGGGCCTTTGCCGTCGAGCAGGGCCAATGGACGGAAGGTGCCGGGTTCGTAGACGAAGCTTCGGTGTTGCGTCGGGCTGCTTTCGGCGACGAGGTGGTCGCCTTGCCAGAAGAACTCGGTGGTCTGACCGTCAACAGTCTTGCTGATCCGACGACCAAAGGCGTCGTAACGATAACTGGCAGTCTGGCCATCGGGTCGAGTCAGACCAATCAATCGATGCTGACTGTCGTAGCGATATTCGGTGACAAGCTTGTGCGCGGTACCCCGTCGCTCGCGAATCAGATTGCCGAAGGCGTTATAGTCATAGTGGCGATCACCCTGCATCAGCAGGCGATTGCCTTTGATCTGCGAAGGCCCCGGACGATCCTGCATCAGCAGGTTGCCGGCCGGGTCGTGAGCGAAGGACTCCGGGAGTTCGTCGCGCGAATGTCGCACGCGGATCAGCCGATCCATGGCGTCGTAGTAATAACTGCGCTGACCATGGCGGCTGTCAGCAATGCTCGCCAGGTTACCGTTCACCGCGTAGCTGTAGTGGCGCAGGTACAACGCCCGGGATGTCTGACTGACGGAATGCGCCTGCAAGCGGCCCTGTTCGTCATAGTGATAATGGCTGTGCAGCAAACCCTGCTGACGTTGTTGCTCTCGGCCAAACTCGAACTGGTGCGAGGTCAGTTGTGCGCCATTGAGGTCAATCGCCGTCAACGCACCACCCTTGGCATAGTGGTAATCAAGCTTGCTGTTGTCCGGCAGACGCATGCGCTGAAGCTGACCGCAGGCGTCATAGGCATACCGCAACGTGCCCCAGCCCTGATGCTCGGTGATCAGCCGATCCTGCACGTCATATTCGAAGGCCAGCGGATGATCCTGGCCGTCATCAACACCCACCAAACGACCGAGGCGGTCGTATTGATAAGAAACCTTGACCCCGTCCGGCAGGGTCTTTATCAGCAGGCGCCCCGCTGTATCCCGCTCATACCCGGTGATCAGCCGCGAACCGTCATCACCAAACTCGATCTTCTCCAGCAGATGACCATTGAGGTCGTAGCCGTACGCGGTACGGCGTCCGTCGAAGCCGGTTTCCTGTCGGATCAATCCGGTCGGCGTGTAGTCCAGCTGATACTTTTCGCCGGACTCGTTCTCGATCTCCGTGAGCAACAGTTGGGCATGGTCGTAGCGGTAATGCACCCGCGTGCCGTCAGGATTGATCCGCCGACTGACCAGGTGCAGATCGTCGTCATATTCGTAACGAGTGATATGGCCCAGCTCATCGCGCTCGGCGGTGACCTGGCCGTAAGCGCCGTAGCTGTATGCCCGCGTGGCGCCGGTTGGCAATGTCGTCTGAACCAGTCGGCCAACCGCATCCCATTGCTGACGAGTAATCGCACCGTGTTCGTCCTGCGTTGTGGTCCGTCGCCCCTGCGCATCGTAGGAAAAGCGCCGTACACCACCGTCAGGCAAGGTTTCTTCGGTCAGTTGCCCAAGGTCGTTCCACAGCAACACATGCCGACTGGTGTCCGGGTAACGAATCGACAGCAACTGCCCACGGGCGTCGTAGTGGTAATGGGTAATCTGGCCATCAGGATCGACCGCTTCGGTGACATCGCCCTGAGCATTACGTCGATAACCCCAAACCGCATCGCCACGCGTACGGCTGTGCAGGAAACCGTTGCGATACTCGTAGGACGTTGGCGCATCACCCGGTGGAATCAGCGCGATCAGCCGTCCGACATCGTCGTAGCGATATTCAGTGACGGCACCAAGCGCGTCCTGCTCGGCCGTCAACCGCCCCTGAGCGTCATACGCCTTGAGATGTTCGCCACCATTGGCCTCGACCTTGCGCACCAGCCGCGCACGGTCGTCGTGAACGTAAACCTCTTCGGTGCCATCAACGTAATGCACCGCGACACTGCCGGCGTCGTCCCAGACATACCGCGTGTCCATCTGCGAAAACGACGCCCAATGCCGCACGCACCGCGCCGCTATCCCGGAACGCTCCCACTCCCAGTAAAAACTCGCACCCCCGGCCAATTGCCGTTGCAGGATGACGTGCGCATCGTCGTAGTCGTATCGCTCGCTTTCCCCGGCCGCATTGGTCGCTTCGATCAAGCGGCGCAGGGCGTCGTAGCGGTAACTGACCAGCGTCTGTTCGGTCGCCCAGGGCTCGGCAAGGTTCAGCGCCGGATCAAAACGCTGGTAATCCACCGCGACCAACTGCGCCCGGTCGTAACGCAACAACAGCGCCCGACCAGCACCGTTGTCGAGGCGCGAAATCCTGTCAGACCGATCGCGAAGCACAGTCAGACGATTGCCATAAGCATCGCTGATCGCCGTCAAACGCCCGGCCCGAAAGTGATAAAACCGCGACGCTTCCCCGGCCAGTGCGAGGATCAATTCCTCCGGCTCATCCCCAAGAAAAATCGCTGCCCGCGACAGGCTGTTATGAATCGCCGGCCGTTCAACACTCGGCAACGGAAACCGCGTCCGGCGGTTCTCGTGATCGACCCAAACCACCGCATCGCCATCAAAGTCCAGCCGATGCGCCAGCGAATGGCTCCAGCCGAAACCCAGTCCGACATCCAGTTCAACAGCGCTGGTTCGATAAACGCGGGTGAAGTCGAATGGCAGCCGCCCATCCAGCGTGCCATCCGTAAGGGTCAGCAATTCCTCGCCCGTGACCATCGACACCGGACAGCCATTGGTGCAGGTCAGCGGCCCACAGTCGGCACTGTCACCGTTAGGATTTTTCGCCTGATCGGGGGAGTCGTCGTGATGTTGGTTTTTCTTAAGCGCGGCATTGCGCTTGGCATCCCAGCGCAGTTGCATCCGGCCTTTTTTCACCCCGGCAGCAATGCCCCGCGCGGCGACAGTCTTGTAGCGGTCGACGTAGTCGATAAAGGTACTGACGATGCCGAACATCGCCTTCACCAATCGTTTCACCGCTGCCAGCAGTTGCGCACCGCGATCAGCCAGACGGAACGTCAGATAAGCAACCCCGGCGCCAGCGCCGACAAACGTCAGTACAACGCCGATCAGCACGTCGATCAGCAACTGCACAACGATCATCGATACCGCTTCAGCCGTTTTGCCAGCGATTTCACTGGGCGGCAGCATCTCCAACCAGAGGCTCGCACTGCGTAACAGCAGACACAGCGCGGCTTCGTCACTGACCAGCAGCTGGAGTTTCTCCATCATCTGCGGCGCAGTTTTCGCCAGTTCGATCAGATCATTCGCGGCACTCCCCAGGCGCTCGGCAAACTTGCCGGGGTCCTGAAGAATCTCCGACAGCAATCCAATGCTGTCCCACACGCCCTCAATCGCCGCCCAACTGCCCGCGAGCATGCCATTGCCTGCCGCTGTCGCCACCGACTGCGACCACTGCGGTTTAAACGTCTGCCACTCACCGCGCAGCCAGCCATCCAGTTGACCGGTCAGGCCATCGTAGGAAGTGAAAAGCTCTTCGAGCTGCTCCGGCGTGACCTCACTGCGCACCAGCACCCGATAAAACTTGCCGGGTGTGCCGCTGAATGAACCTTTGCCTTGCGCATCGAGAGTTACAGGGGTGACCTCGCCCCCATCCATCGCCACCACATCGACGACGATGTCACCCAGCGGAATGTCATACAGCGACTCGAACTTGCTCTCGATCTCCATCTTCTTGTCCGCAGGGCACTGAACGACGCTGGAGAAGAAGTTGTCATCACCACTGCTGACGGCAGTGCTGCGGTCGCCGAAAACAATCACCCGCTCCATGCCCATCAGCGACGGCAAATCCGCTGCATAGCTGATGCGGTCAGCGCTCTGGCTGAACCAGTGTTTGAGTTGTTGGCGGTAGAGGCTGAGGGTGTCGGGAAAGCTGTCGAGTTCCTGCTCGATACGCGAGAAAGCGTCCATCAGCACACGACTGGATACGGGGCGGAATGAAATATCGGGTCGAACATGAACGTTCCCTCGCGCAGAAATTTAGGCGCGAGGACTTTGCGGGGGATCAGCCAGAAAATAAGTCAGGAAAGTAAGCGATTGCCGTAGGAAAAATCTGTAACCGCATCAACGGAATAAACGGGTAAATCAAAACGCAAACATGGCGTGAGGTTTCCCTCACGCCATGTTTATCGAACAGACCACAACAGGTTGATTACGCGAAGCCGCGAGTGCTCAATTCTTTCAGTTTGAGCTCGGCCAGCGGATGCCCGGCCTTGGCGGCCATATTCCACCAGCGCGCGGCTTCGGCAGCGTCCGGGGCTTTGCTCGGCGTACCCGCCAGACTGATGACGCCGACCTGATAAGCCGCTTTGCCATCACCCGCCAGCGCTGCCAACCGCAGTAAACGTACGCCTTCCTCCCGCGCGCCAAGACCGACACCACGAAAGGTCAGGATGTGCCCGTAGAAGCTTTGCGCGCCGACATCTCCGAGGTTGGCCATGCGCGCAAACTGGCCTTCGAGCCAGCGCCAGCCGCGTGGCTGGCGGACAAACCACGACCAGTGAAACAACCGGCGAGCCAGCCAATAACTGGCCCGCGCCTTGAGTTTTAAGAACACTCAGGCCTCCGCCGATTCCGGGTACTCGTATTCGAAGACACGGACCACTTCCGAAGCATGCCAGGAGGCTGCCGCGACGCCGTCAGACGGCCCGGAAAAACGTCCGAGACGTTCAACGCATTCAAAAAAACCGGTGCGCGGTAAACGGCTGGCGCCCTGACTGATGACCAGCGAACTGCGCAACGGCTGTTCGGCCCTGGCGTCGAGTGCTGCCAGATGCTCAAGTGCTGCGGTCAGGGTCTGCATCGCCGGGGTCGGCAATTGCAAACGTTCGAGCAAGGCCCGATAGGTTAAAAGATGACGCTGTCTGCGCGCCTGATCCAACTCACCCAGCAATCCGTCCCAATGTTGACGACTGATGCGTACGCTCACGATTCGTCCCTCCAACCCGGCACCGTCAATTCCCAGGCCAGACTGCGGCGAATCGCGGCGTCGGGCTGACGCTCGCCACTTTCGATCATGGCCAGATAAGACGGGCTGATGCCTACCGTGCGGGCGAGCGCCTCAATGGCGATGCCCTTCCCTTCGCGCAAATTGCGTAGTTGATCCAGGCCCGGAAGAATCGGGTCCGGCGATGCCGCGAGCGGCGCTGGAGCCTGCCGCGCTGGTGCTTCGTTGATGCCTGCTGCTTTCAATAGAGCCTGATACTGAGCCCATGGCAAAACCGCATATTCGGGTTCGCCATCGCGTGCAATTATCTGAATATCCATGACTACCCCGTAGGACAACACCGCTTAGCGAGTCGGCACTTTTCCCTAGAAGTGTAATCCTAACAGCGGCTAAGGTCGCGGGGGGTATCAATCTGAATGCGCGTAGTGTGAATCAGGGCTTTTTTGGCCCCTGAAGTTGCAGTTGTTCCGGTGTATCGGGCAGACGCTCGACGACTGCGAGCTTTTCCGGTTGCTGGCGGTTGCGCCAGAGTCTGAAAGCACTGAGTTCATCGTCGAGGGTTTTCATCACCCAGGCGAGGACGGCGATGTCATCGAGCATGCCGAATACCGGGATGAAATCCGGAATCGCATCCACCGGGCTGAGGAAGTACATCAGGCCCGCTACCACCGAAATCATTGCTTTGGGGCTGATCGCACGATATTCGCCACGCCAGTACGCGAGGCACAACGCCTGCAACAGGCGCAGATCATCTTTGAGCTTGCCCAGGCGATTGCCTTGCGCGGCACCTTTGCTGGCGACTGCAAACAACAGGGTCGGCAGACGCCCGCGAGCCAGCAGTCGTCCGGCCAGAGGCAGGAATCGAGCGAAATTCCACGGAGCTTTCATCTTTTCTTCCCGTTGAAATGTTATCCACACAAATTGTGGATAACCTTGTGAACAGAGCTGCATTTCAGCGCTGAAAGCCCCGTTTCATAAGGGCTGCGCTCAGATCGGGCGTTTTTTACTCACATAAAAACCCCCAATATTTCATTGACTTGGCAGCCAAGGGCGTCTAGCGCTGGCAGCCTCAAAGGCTATGACTGCTCTGACCGGCTTCGGTTCGCTCTGTTTAACCCCAGCGAAGCCCGGATGCAACAACGCCCCGCATAAGCGAGGCGTTGTTTTCAAAGCGGACGTTGCTTACTTGGCAGCAGCGTCTTCTTTGGCTGGGTCCTTGATGGCCAGCAGTTCCAGGTCGAACACCAGCACCGAGTTGGCTGGGATTGCCGGGCTTGGGGACTGCGCGCCGTAGGCCAGATCGCTAGGGATGTACAGCTTGTACTTCTCGCCAACGTGCATCAGTTGCAGACCTTCGACCCAACCCGGGATCACACCGCTAACCGGCAGATCGATCGGGCTGCCGCGCTCGACAGAGCTGTCGAATACGGTGCCGTTGGTGAGTTTGCCGGTGTAGTGAACGGTCACTACGTCGGTCGGCTTAGGCTGTGGGCCGTCGGCTTTCTTCACCACTTCGTACTGCAGACCGGAAGCGGTGGTGGTCACGCCGGCTTTCTTGCCGTTTTCTTCGAGGAATTTCTTGCCGGCAGATGCCGACTCTTCGCTCATCTTGGCCATGCGCTCTTCAGCACGCTTTTGCAGCGCGGCGAAGGCTTCAACCAAGTCTTCATCTTTCAGCTTCTGTTCTTTCTTGCCGACGGCATCTTCGATGCCCTGGGCTACTGCTTTGGAGTCCAGATCATCCATGCCTTCCTGAGCAAGGCTTTTGCCCATGTTCAGGCCGATACCGTAGGAAGCTTTCTGCGCCGGGGTTTTCAGCTCTACGCTGGTCTGCGAATCACAACCCGCAAGTACCAGGCTAACCAGGGCTACCGCCGCCGCCAACCGATGCTGTTTCATGCTATTTCCTTGTTCATGCGCCGAAAGGGCAATCGAGTAAAGCCGCGAGCTTATCAGGCCGCCACGACCAATGGCTACCGGCATGAGAGCAGGAATCTTCCGATAAGTTCATGGATTAAAAACCATTTGAGCAAAGGCACGATGAAGCTTCTGTCATCTTGGCCCGACACGGACTGATGAGCACTCCCCCACACTTGGCGTAATGGCCACTTGCCGCACCTGCACGACTGAGGCATAAACAGCGCAACAATTCGACAAGGATGTTTATCTTGCGCCTCTTATTCCGTGTGCTGATTCTGATGGTTTTGCTGCTGGGCCTCGTCCTGGCGGTGGTTCTGTATTACATCGCGAATCCGAAATTGCCCTTCTACACCCCGGTAAAACAGGTGCATTACCTGAACCAGTGGACCGAAGAGCAGCGGCAAATCTATTACTTCACCCCGCAGGGCACGCAGGTCAAAGGCTTGCGTTATGAGTGGTTCCAGGCGCTGGAGTTGCCGTTCTCGGAACAACGATTTGCGTCCCCGGAATACCTCGCACGCTTCGGTTTTCTGGTCGATCCGCAGCAAAAAGCATCGGCAAACAATCCGGGAAATCTGCCAGTCGGTTTCGCCAGACACCAGAATCCCGGCAGTTCCGAGCAATATCTGGACAT
Source organism: Pseudomonas sp. McL0111 (assembly GCF_052567255.1). Taxonomy (NCBI): domain Bacteria; kingdom Pseudomonadati; phylum Pseudomonadota; class Gammaproteobacteria; order Pseudomonadales; family Pseudomonadaceae; genus Pseudomonas; species Pseudomonas sp. McL0111. The sequence continues at coordinate 6,052,684 of NZ_CP199585.1, forward strand.
AACTTGTGCGGCCTGCCACACCGGTGAACTGCGTTTCAAAGGCCAGGCTGTGCGTATTGATGGCGGCACAGCACAGCATGTGTTGCCTTCCAGTGTTCCTACATTACGTGGCGGCAGTTTCGGACAGGCATTGGTGGCAAGTCTCGCGTCCACTTACTACAACCCGTGGAAATTCGAACGCTTCGCCCGCAACGTACTGGGCGCTGATTACCAGGCGCGACACGAACAACTGCGCAAGGATTTCAAGGTTTCACTGGATACCTTCCTGAAAGTCGCCTGGAACGACACCCATCGCGGCCTCTATCCCACCGAAGAAGGCCCGGGCCGCGCCGACGCGTTCGGACGGATTGCCAACGCCACGTTCGGCGACGCGATTTCCCCCGCCAACTATCGCGTGGCCAATGCTCCGGTGGACTACCCGCAACTGTGGGACATGTGGACATTCGACTGGGTGCAGTGGAACGGTTCGGCCCAGCAACCAATGGCGCGCAACATCGGCGAGGCGCTGGGCGTTGGCGCCACCCTGAACTTCTTCGACGCGGATGGTCAGCCACTGCAAGGCAAAGAGCGGTATGCCTCCAGTGTCCGTGTACGCGACTTGTACAAGATCGAAGAAACCCTGCAAAAACTGCAAGCACCGGCATGGCCCGAAGAGTTGCTCGGCGCCGTCGACAAACCACTGGCAGCCAAGGGACGCGCTCTGTTCGCAGAGAATTGCGCAGGCTGCCATGTCCCTCGCCAGACACAGGAAGGCGAGCGCTGGGTGCAGCATTTGCACATGCTGCCCGTGGATGTCATCGGCACCGATCCCGGTGCTGCGGAAAACATCGCCAATCACCGTTTCGACGTGAGCGCGCTGCAATGGGATGTCGCCGAGCTTGAGCAAATGGACGTCAAACTGCATCCAAAACCCAAGGAGCCGCTGGATCTGAGTCAAATGTCGGTGGCCAAGGGCCTGGCTTACGTCACCGCGTTTGTCGAAGACCGTGCCTACCGCGAAGCCGGAATCACTACGCCCGAAGAAAAAGCACAGCTTGATGGTTTCGGCCTGCCGATCGGCGTTCGCGAAAAGGTCGCTTACAAGGCGCGGCCATTGGCCGGGGTGTGGGCGACGCCACCGTTCCTGCACAACGGCTCAGTGCCGAGCCTTTATCAATTGCTCTCGCCGCAGGACGAGCGCGCCAGCACTTTCTATAAGGGCAACTTCGAATACGACCCAAGACACCTCGGTTATCGCACCGAAGCCTTCACCAACGGCTTCCTGTTCGACACGCGCATCACCGGCAACCACAACAGCGGCCATGAATTCCGCGCCGGTGAACGCGGCAAAGGCGTCATCGGCCGACTGCTGCAGCCTGAGGAGCGCTGGGCGTTGCTGGAATACCTGAAAGTGCTCGGCGGCCCGCTGGAGGCGCAATTGCCATGATCATGCCCACATTCAAAAAGGAATTATCGTTGTTCGCTCGGCTGTGGCTGGGGCTCGGTCGTCTGATTGGGCGGATTTTTCTGTTTCTGATAGTCGTCAGCCTGATCGGTTGGGCCGTGGCCACGGCGTGGTTTGCCTGGCAGCATCGCGGCCCGGTATCGGCGCTGGAGCAGATTCCGCCCGGCGAAGCGGCCATGACTCAAGACGTGATTCAGACTGCCGTGCGTATCGTCGATCAACACCGGGAAAGCACTCGCTACCTGCGTGACGCTCACGCCAAGGCTCATGGTTGTGTGAAAGCCGAGGTTCAGGTGTTGCCGGAACTTGCACAGTCGCTGCGCCAAGGGGTTTTCAGCGAGCCGGGCAAAACCTGGCAGGCGCTGATCCGCCTGTCCAATGGCAACGCCTACCCGCAGTTCGACAGCATCCGTGATGCCCGGGGCATGGCGATCAAATTGCTCGATGTGCGCGGCCAGCCACTACTGAGCGACCGCCAGGGACAGAACGAACAGGATTTCGTGATGTTCAGTCACCCGAACTTCTTTGTCAGCGATGTCGCCGAGTATCGTCAGAATGTGGCGGCGCAGGCTGACGGCAAAAAGATCATGGCGTTTTTTCCGGGCTGGAATCCACGTACCTGGGAGATTCGTCATTTGCTCATCGCACTGGCGACGCTCGCGCCGCCACCGGAAAGTCCGACGCGTACCACCTACTTTTCGGTGTCGCCGTACAAATTCGGTGAGGCCAATGCCAAGTTTCGGGTGATGCCTGATCCAGACAATTGCCCGGCCTACACTTTGCCGCCGCGAAACCATGATCTGCCGAACTTCCTGCGCAGTGCGTTGAGTCAGCAATTGTCGACCGATCGGGTGCCTGCGTGCTTTGTGCTGCAGATTCAGCGGCAGGATGCGAACAAGTACATGCCGATTGAGGACACCAGCATTGAATGGCGTGAGCAGGATTCAGCGTTTGAAACTGTGGCGCGAATCACCCTGCCCCCTCAGGACTTCGACACCCCGGCGCTGAATCTGCAATGCGATAACTTGTCGTTCAATCCGTGGTTCGGGATTGAGGCACATCGGCCGATTGGCGGGATCAACCGCTTGCGCAAAGCGGTGTATGAGGCGGTGAGCGATTACCGGCATAGCCAGAACGCGGCTCAATAGGTTCTGCAAAGTTACCTGTGGCGAGGGGATTTATCCCCGTTGGGCTGCGCAGCAGCCCCGTCTTTCAATTCCGGGCCTGCTGCGCACGCCAACGGGGATAAATCCCCTCGCCACAGAATCACCAGCAAATCGGCCAAAAACCAAATCCCGGACAGCAAAAAGCCCGCACTAGGCGGGCTTTCTGTGGTGACCTGGCGTTCAGTGTTCCAGGTTACCGAATATGGCGCAGCGGACGGGACTCGAACCCGCGACCCCCGGCGTGACAGGCCGGTATTCTAACCGACTGAACTACCGCTGCGCGAAACGCTTGAAACGAATGGTGGGTGATGACGGGATCGAACCGCCGACATTCTGCTTGTAAGGCAGACGCTCTCCCAGCTGAGCTAATCACCCTTCGCTTCGTTACGGGACGCATTATGCCACAAGTTTTCGTAAAGTGTTGATTTAATTGAAGTTTTTTTCAAATAAATCCGAAAACCAGTAAAACGACACATCCCGCGGGTACAACTTGCAAACTTGAGGCAGAAAAAAGCCCGCCTAAGCGGGCTCTTCCGTGGTGACCTGGCGTTCAGCGATCCAGGTTACCGAATATGGCGCAGCGGACGGGACTCGAACCCGCGACCCCCGGCGTGACAGGCCGGTATTCTAACCGACTGAACTACCGCTGCGCTAAACACTTGAAACGAATGGTGGGTGATGACGGGATCGAACCGCCGACATTCTGCTTGTAAGGCAGACGCTCTCCCAGCTGAGCTAATCACCCTTCGCTTCGGTGTGGCGCGCATTCTACGGAGCGACCCAACCTCTGGCAAGCACTTTTTTAAATAATTTTCTCAGGCCTTCCAAAGGCTTAGAGAAGGGTTGGCCTATGCCACGGCGAAGACAATAATGCGCTCCTTTGTATAAAGGAGAGACTCACCCCATGTGGTTCAAAAACCTGCTTATCTATCGCCTGACCCAAGACCTGCCTGTCGATGCCGAGGCGCTGGAAACTGCACTGGCCACCAAACTGGCGCGTCCATGTGCAAGCCAGGAGTTGACCACCTACGGTTTCGTCGCGCCGTTCGGCAAAGGCGAAGATGCTCCACTGGTGCACGTCAGCGGTGATTTCCTGCTGGTCGCGGCACGTAAAGAAGAACGCATTCTGCCGGGCAGCGTCGTGCGCGACGCGGTCAAGGAAAAGGTCGAAGAGATCGAAGCCGAGCAAATGCGCAAGGTCTATAAGAAGGAACGCGATCAGATCAAGGATGAAATCATCCAGGCGTTCCTGCCGCGCGCCTTCATCCGTCGTTCGTCGACCTTCGCCGCCATCGCGCCAAAACAAGGCCTGATCCTGGTCAACTCGGCCAGCCCGAAACGCGCTGAAGACCTGCTCTCCACCCTGCGCGAAGTGATTGGCACCCTGCCCGTTCGTCCGCTGACGGTAAAAATGTCGCCAACCGCGACCATGACCGAATGGGTCACCACCCAGAAAGCCGCCGACGACTTCTTCGTGCTCGACGAATGCGAACTGCGCGACACCCACGAAGATGGCGGGATCGTGCGTTGCAAGCGTCAGGATCTGACCAGCGAAGAAATCCAGCTGCACCTGAGCACTGGCAAAGTGGTCACTCAGCTGTCACTGGCCTGGCAGGACAAACTGTCGTTCATGCTCGACGACAAGATGACCGTCAAACGTCTGAAGTTCGAAGACTTGCTGCAGGATCAGGCGGAACAGGACGGTGGCGAAGAGGCCCTCGGCCAGCTCGATGCCAGCTTCACCCTGATGATGCTGACCTTCGGCGACTTCCTGCCGGCACTGGTTGAAGCGCTGGGCGGTGAAGAGACTCCGCAGGGGATCTAAAACAACCTGTTCCTACTGAAGGAACAGGGTCAAATGTGGGAGCTGGCTTGCCAGCGATGGCGGTGTTACAGATGGCCCAAATGGTGTCTGACACGCCGCCATCGCTGGCAAGCCAGCTCCCACAGTGTTTTGTGCTGTTCATTAATAATAAGGATCAGGCCATGCGCGCACTGGCTGCACTGAGTCGTTTTGTCGGCAACACCTTCGCTTACTGGGTTCTGATCTTCGCCGTGCTCGCGTTCCTGCAACCGGCGTGGTTCCTCGGCCTCAAAGGCGCCATCGTGCCTCTGCTGGGGCTGGTGATGTTCGGCATGGGCCTGACCCTCAAACTCGATGACTTCGCCGCTGTCGCCCGCCACCCTTGGCGTGTGGCGCTGGGCGTGGTCGCACATTTCGTGATCATGCCCGGCGTGGCTTGGTTGCTCTGCCAGATCTTCCATCTGCCACCGGAAATCGCCGTCGGCGTAATTCTGGTCGGCTGCTGCCCGAGCGGCACTTCCTCCAACGTGATGACCTGGCTGGCCAAGGGCGATCTGGCGTTGTCGGTGGCCATTGCCGCTGTCACCACCCTCCTCGCGTCATTGCTGACCCCGGCGCTGATCTGGTTGCTGGCATCCGCGTGGCTGCCGGTGTCGTTCATGGAGCTGTTCTGGTCGATCCTGCAAGTGGTGCTGCTGCCGATCATTCTTGGCGTGGTTGCCCAGCGTTTGCTCGGTGACAAGGTTCGCCATGCGGTGGATGTGTTGCCGCTGGTGTCGGTGGTCAGCATCGTGATCATCGTCACCGCAGTAGTCGCTGCCAGTCAGGCGAAAATCGCCGAATCCGGCCTGCTGATCATGGCGGTAGTGATGCTGCACAACAGTTTCGGCTACTTGCTGGGTTACTTCACCGGGCGCCTGTTCAAGCTGCCCTTGGCCCAGCGCAAGTCGCTGGCACTGGAAGTCGGCATGCAGAACTCCGGGCTGGGGGCCGCGTTGGCCAGTGCGCATTTCTCGCCGTTGGCGGCGGTGCCGAGCGCGCTGTTCAGTGTGTGGCACAACATTTCCGGGGCTCTGCTTTCAACGTACTTCCGGCGCATGAGCGATAAAGACGATGAACAATCGCTGTCGCGACAGACTGCCGATTAAGCCTGGAACTTGATCCGCGGATTAATGCTCAGCATCATGTAGGCCACGCGAGGACGACCTTGCGGCTCAATCGAGTTATTAATCCGGGGACGACCCCTTCTATCGATGGAGGTCTTTTATGTCCTGGATCATTCTGTTTTTCGCCGGCCTGTTTGAAGTCGGCTGGGCCGTCGGCCTGAAGTACACCGACGGTTTCAGCCGTCCACTCCCGACCGCACTGACCATTGCGGCCATGGCTATCAGCCTTGGCCTGCTGGGCCTTGCGATGAAGGAATTGCCGCTGGGCACGGCTTATGCGATCTGGACCGGGGTCGGTGCCGTGGGCACGGTGATTGCCGGGATCATTCTGTTTGGCGAGTCGATGGCGTTCTTTCGGCTGGCCAGTGTGGGGTTGATCATTGCCGGGTTGGTCGGGCTCAAGATCAGCACTTAGGCCTCTGGACCTATCGCTGGCAAGCCAGCTCCCACAGGGATCTTCAGTGAACACAAATCCCGTGTACACCATCGAACCTGTGGGAGCTGGCTTGCCAGCGATGAGGCCAGCACCGTCAGCAACTATCTAACGGAACCGCGCAATTCCCCGACCAACGCCTGCAACTTCGCAGGCTCCGCCGCTTCAACCGCCACCGGCGTACCCGCCACCAAAGTCACCCGCGACCACAACCGGTGAAACAAGCCCTTGTGCGGATCGCGACTGAAGAAACTCCCCCACAAGCCCTGCAACGCCAGCGGAATCACCGGCACCGGCGTCTCTTCGAGAATCCGCGTCAGCCCGCCCCGGAACTCGTTCATCTCGCCATCTGCAGTCAATTTGCCCTCGGGGAAGATGCACACCAACTCACCGTCCTTCAGATACTGGGCAATCCGGGTGAAGGCTTTTTCGTAGATTTGAATGTCTTCCTGGCGCCCGGCGATAGGAATCGCCCCCGCCGTGCGGAAGATAAAATTCAGTACCGGCAAGTTGTAGATCTTGTAGTACATGACAAAGCGAATCGGCCTACGCACCGCGCCGCCGATCAACAAGGCATCGACGAACGAAACGTGGTTGCACACCAGCAATGCCGCGCCTTCATCAGGAATCGCTTCGAGGTTGCGGTGTTCAACGCGATACATGGAATGGCTGAGCAGCCAGATCATGAAACGCATGCTGAACTCGGGGACGATTTTGAAGATGTAGGCGTTGACGCCGATGTTCAGCAGCGACACCACCAGGAACAACTGTGGAATCGACAGCTTGGCCACGCTCAGCAGCACAATCGAGACAATCGCCGAGACCACCATAAACAGCGCGTTGAGAATGTTGTTGGCGGCAATCACCCGCGCCCGCTCGTTTTCGGCAGTGCGTGACTGGATCAACGCATACAGCGGCACGATGTAGAAACCGCCAAAGATGCCCAAGCCAAGAATGTCGACCAGCACCGCCCAGGTGTGAACAAAGCCCAGCACTTCAATCCAGCTATGGCCGGTGACGCTGTCCGGAATACCACCGGAATGCCACCACAGCAGCAAACCGAAAACCGTCAGACCAAAAGAGCCGAACGGCACCAGACCGATTTCGACTTTACGCCCGGAGAGCTTCTCGCAGAGCATTGAACCGAGGGCGATGCCGACCGAGAACACGGTCAAAATCAGCGTCACCACAGTTTCGTCGCCGTGCATCCACTCCTTGGCGTAGGCCGGGATCTGCGTCAGATAAATCGCCCCGACAAACCAGAACCACGAGTTGCCGACAATCGACCGCGAAACTGCTGGCGTCTGCCCCAGACCCAATTTTAGGGTCGCCCAGGACTGGCTGAAGATGTTCCAGTTCAGGCGCATTTGCGGTGTCGAAGCCGCCGCCCGCGGAATGCTGCGACTGGCCAGATAACCCAGCACGGCAATGCCGACGATGGCGGTCGACACCAGCGGCGCGTAATGCGTCGAAGACATCATCACTCCGGCGCCGATGGTGCCGGCGAGGATCGCCAGAAACGTGCCCATCTCCACCAGACCGTTGCCGCCGACCAGTTCGTCTTCGCGCAACGCCTGCGGCAGGATCGAATACTTTACCGGCCCGAACAGCGCCGAGTGGGTGCCCATGGCAAACAGCGCCACCAGCATCAGCGACAGGTGATCAAAGAGGAAACCGACCGAGCCCACCGCCATGATGGCGATTTCCGCCAGTTTGATTACGCGGATCAACGCGTCCTTGGCGAACTTTTCCCCAAACTGCCCGGCCAGCGCCGAAAACAGGAAGAACGGCAGAATAAACAGCAACGCACACAGGTTGACCCAGATCGAGCGGTCACCCTCGATGGTCAGTCGATACAGAATGGCGAGGATCAGCGACTGCTTGAACACGTTGTCGTTGAACGCGCCCAGCGACTGCGTAATGAAGAACGGCAAAAAGCGCCGTGTGCGCAGCAGGTTGAACTGTGAGGGGTGACTCATCTTCCGTGTTTCCCTGATGTTTAAGGTAGAGAGGCCTGGATACTGGTTATTGGAATCACCAACCGCGATCCAGGCCACACATTACCTAAACTTTTCAGGTTATTTCTTCAAACCTGCGATGCACGGAGAGACAAACAGCTCACCGCGCCACGCGCCCTGCACGGTGCGCTTGCCAACGATCAGCCACATCACCGTCAGCAACGCCACCAGCGCGCAGCCGACCACGCTGAAAAATGCCAGGTTCAGGGTGCTCGCCAGCTTCAACGTTGCCAGCGAATAAACACCCAACGGGAAGGTGAAACCCCACCAGCCAAGGTTGAACGGGATGCCGGCACGCAGGTAGCGCGCAGTGATCAGCAACGCCATCAACATCCACCACAGGCCCAAGCCCCACAGGGTGATCCCCGCGATCAGCCCCAGACCCGAAGCGATTTCACCGATACCCGGCAAGCCGTTGGCGGCGAAGATCGCCGGGGCGTCACTGCCGAGCAGCAACATGCCCAATGCACCGGTACCGATGGGGCCGAGGGCCAGCCAACTCGATGCAGCCATGTTTTCGTGAGGCAATTTGTGCAGCGCCATACGCAGCACCAGAATCGTCAGAATGCTGAATGCCATCGGCAGGGAAAATGCCCAGAGCACGTAGCTTGTCACCAGCACCACCAGTTGCGCATGGGCATCGGCGAGATGCGGTGCCAGCAGACCACCGCTGGCCGCCGCCACTTCCGCCGCCACCACCGGCAGCAGCCAGACAGCGGTCATCTGATCGATGCTGTGTTCCTGACGGGTAAACATCATGTAGGGAATCATCACGCCGCAGACCAGTGACATCGCCACATCCAGCCACCACAGCACTTCGGCCAGATGAATCACGCCCTCGCCCCAGCGCGGCAGACCGAACAGCAGAAAGCCGTTGATGATGGTCGCCAGGCCCATGGGAATGGTGCCGAAGAACATCGACACGGTGGAGTGGCCGAAGATCCGCCGCGCTTCGTCGAAGAACATGATCCAGCGAGCGGTGTAGGCCAGGGTAAACAGGATGAACAACAAAATGTTGAACATCCATAGCCCCTCGGCCACCGCGTGTAAACCGGGAATGGCGAGAGGCAATTGCGCCAACGCCAATGCCAGCACGCCGGTACCCATGGTCGCGGCGAACCAGTTCGGCGTGAATTGGCGGATCACTTCACGCGGATGCTGAAGTTGGCTGAACGGCTTGAGGCCGGGTTTGGCGCTGTTGGGGCAAATCATCATGAACTCCTGTCCTCAGGTGAGGTTGAGTTCATGGTAGATCCGAATCGAATATCTATATAACGGGTAATATCTCTAACTGTTATCTGTTTTACCAATAAGCCGTCAAACGCTGCCTTCACTCTCGATCACCAAAATCCGCGCCGCACCCTGCGGATGCGCGACATGCTCGGTGCCGATGGAGGCATAGAAGATATCGCCCACCTCCAGCAACACCTGCTTTTCTTCACCCTGCTCGCGATAACGCATCTGCACCTGACCATCGAGCACCACGAACACTTCTTCGCCATCGTTGACGTGCCATTTGTATGGCTGATCGGTCCAGTGCAGGCGCGTGGTGATGCCGTTCATGTTGGCGATGTCGAGTGCGCCCCAGGCGCGTTCGGCGGTGAAGGTTTTGCTGCGGATAATCTTCATGTGTCGATCCGTGAAAGAAGGTCGGGGCCAAGGCTAACCGAAACGCTCGCGCTTATGGAGCGCTGCACGCCTTGACCGCTTGCGGACGCAGACTGAGCAACAACGCGCCGACCGCCAGGACGATCAATGCTCCACCGTAACCATCGGTGGTCGCCAGCAAGCCAAAAGTGCGGGTCAGATGTCCCGCCAGCAACGCCGGCAGACAAAACGCCAAGTAACTTAACGCGTAATACGCCGACATCAGCCCCGCCCTTTCATGCGGCAAGGCCAGCGGCACCAGGCTGCGCACTGCGCCGAGAAACCCCGAGCCAAAGCCGCAACCGGCGACCAATGTGCCGAGGAAAAACACCGACAGACTGGCGCTGTGTACGCCCAGCAGAATCAGTACCACGCCAATTGGCAGCAAAATGGCGCCGAGTTGCAAGGCGCGGACGGCACGCCGATTTCGCAGGGTGAAAATCATCAGCGCACCGGTCACGGTCAACGCCGCCACAGTCGCGCCGCCGATCAGGTTGGAAGTTGAGCCAGTAGCTGTGCGCACCAGCGACGGTGCCAGCGAAGCATAGAAACCGCCGAGCGCCCAGGTTGCGATGTTCAGCGGCAGCACGCGCCAAAGCGTCGCCCGGGCCTGAACCGGTACGTGCAAGGTTGGCCGCAGTGAGGCCCACGCGCCGGCCTGCGGCGAAACTGTTTCCGGCAGACGCCAGACGTACAGCGCCTGCGCCACAAACATTGCCAGCAACAACCAATAAGTCAGTTGCAACGGTGCCGGTGCGAATTCTGCGAGCAATCCACAACCCATTCCGCCCAACGCCATACCCAGCAATGGCGCCACGCTGTTGATCAGCGGGCCTTGCTGGCGGTCGGTGTCGAGCAGGGTTGCGCTCAAAACCGCAGTGGCCATGCCAGTGGCGAAACCTTGCAGCACTCGCGCACTGATCAGCCACTCCACGCTGTCGGCGCTTATAAACAGGAGCATGGCCAGCGCGTTGAGCAGCACCGCAGTAAATATCACCGGTTTGCGCCCCAGATGATCGGACAGTGAGCCGACGGTCAGTAAAGCCACCAACAGGCTCAGGGCGTAGACCCCGAAGATCAGCGTCAGGACCGCAGCGGAAAAATGCAGCTGATCCTGATACAGGTGATACAGCGGCGTCGGCGCAGTGGAGGCGGCGAGAAAACTCAGTAAAGTAATCGCCAGAAACCACAGGCTGAAACGGTTTGAAGCTGGTCGGGTCAAGAGGCCGGTCATGTGCACACTCCACAAAAGCTAATTTTTTGCTTTTGCGGAGTGTGCTCTCGGCTTTGGCTTAAAGCAAATTCTTTGTGTTAAGGTCTGGCGCATGGCTATTAAAGAAGGTTTACGCCCGGGCGGCCGCAGTGCCCGGGTGCAGGAATCGATTCACACGGCAGTGCGCACCCTCCTCGAAGAACAGGAGCGTGCGACCGTGACCGTGCCGCAAATCGCTGCACGCGCAGGCGTCACGCCGTCGACCATCTATCGGCGCTGGGGCGATCTGGCGGCGTTGCTCGCGGATGTCGCCCTCGCCCGCATGCGCCCTGACAGCGAGCCGGCAGCAACCGGCAGCCTGCGCAGCGACATCCGCGCCTGGGCCGAACAATATCTCGACGAGATGAGTTCCGAGCCCGGCCGCAACATGATGCGCGACGTGCAGGCGAGTGCTACGCCGGGGTATTGCGTGGCGATCATTGGGGCGCAATTGCAGACGATCATTGAGCGACACCCGGAAGAAACGGCGCCGAGTGTTGATCATCTGATCAATCTGGTGGTGGCGCCGGTGGTGTTTCGCATCCTGTTTTCAGCGGCGGCGCTGGAGGTGAATGAGCTGCATCGGTTGATCGATATCGCATTGCAGCAGGATTGACGCCATCGCTGGCAAGCCGGCTCCCACAGGGGTTCTTCAGTGGACACAGACTTGTGAACACCACCCAGACCCTGTGGGAGCCAGCCTGCTGGCGATGAGGGCCACCCGGTCATCCCGAAAACCGACCGGTTCCACCTCTGCGACACCCCGCCACGCCACGACCTTGGTCGACACTGACTAACCGCCACACTCATGCGAGACTGTCCGCCCGGGCCGGATTCCCGGGTGTCTTTTTGTCTGGAGTGCTGCATGTCGTTGTCCAGCGGGCTGATCGCCGCCGTCGCCCTGGCCTATATGGCCATCATGTTCGCCATCGCCTTCTACGGCGACCGTCGCAGCGCGCCTTTGCCGCCGCGCATGCGTGCCTGGGTGTACAGCCTGTCGCTGGCGGTTTATTGCACCAGTTGGACGTTCTTCGGCGCGGTCGGTCAGGCCGCCGAACAACTCTGGTCATTCCTGCCGATTTACCTCGGGCCGATCCTGCTGCTGGTGGGCGCGCCGTGGGTTCTGCAAAAAATGGTGATGATCAGCAAACAGGAGAACATCACCTCCATCGCCGACTTCATCGCTGCGCGTTACGGCAAATCCCAGTCGCTGGCAGTGGTGGTGGCGCTGATCTGTCTGGTCGGCGTTCTGCCCTATATTGCCCTGCAACTCAAAGGCATCGTGCTCGGCGTGAACCTGTTGATCGGCGCCGGTGCCGATGCCATGGGCACTCGCGCCCAGGACACGGCACTGATCGTGTCGCTGGTGCTGGCGCTGTTCACTATCGTGTTTGGTACGCGAAACCTCGATGCCACCGAGCACCACCGTGGCATGGTGCTGGCGATTGCGTTCGAATCGCTGGTCAAACTGTTCGCCTTTCTCGCCGTCGGCGCGTTCGTTACCTACGGGCTGTACGACGGTTTCGACGACCTGTTCAATCAGGCGATGCTCGCACCGCGCCTTGAGGAATACTGGAAAGAAACAATCAATTGGCCGTCGATGGTGGTGCAGACCGGCGTGGCGATGATGGCGATCATTTGCCTGCCCCGGCAGTTCCACGTCACCGTGGTGGAGAACATCGACCCGCAGGATCTGCGCCTGGCCAAATGGGTGTTTCCGGCTTACCTCGCCTTGGCCGCACTGTTTGTAGTCCCGATCGCTCTCGCCGGTCAGATGCTGTTACCGGCCGACGTTCTGCCCGACTCGTTCGTCATCAGCCTGCCATTGGCGCAAGCCCATCCGGCACTGGCGATGCTGGCTTTTATCGGCGGCGCGTCGGCGGCCACCGGCATGGTGATTGTCGCCAGCGTCGCGTTGTCGACCATGGTTTCCAACGACATGCTGTTGCCGTGGCTGCTGCGCCGCAACAACGCCGAGCGCCCGTTCGAAGTGTTCCGCCAGTGGATGCTGTCGGTGCGCCGCGTGAGCATCGTGGTCATTTTGCTGCTGGCCTACGTCAGCTATCGCTTGCTCGGTTCCACCGCCAGCCTGGCGACCATCGGCCAGATCGCTTTCGCCGCCGTGACCCAACTGGCCCCGGCGATGCTCGGCGCGTTGTACTGGAAACAGGCCAACCGTCGCGGGGTGTTCGCCGGTCTCGCCGCGGGTACGTTCCTGTGGTTTTACACGCTGATTCTGCCGATTGCCGCCCACAGCCTCGGCTGGTCGCTGAGCAGTTTCCCCGGTCTGGCGTGGCTGCACAGCAATCCACTGAACCTGCCGATCAGCCCGTTGACTCAAGGCGTGGTGCTGTCGCTGGCGGGTAACTTCACGCTGTTCGCCTGGGTCTCGGTGCTGTCGCGCACACGGGTTTCGGAACACTGGCAGGCCGGGCGGTTCATCGGTCAGGAAATCAGCGCCCGGCCGAGTGCGCGCTCGATGCTTGCGGTGCAGATCGACGATTTGCTGCAACTCGCAGCACGTTTTGTCGGCGAGGAACGCGCACGGCAGAGCTTCATCCGCTTCGCCTATCGCCAGGGCAAAGGCTTCAACCCGAACCAGAACGCCGATGGCGAATGGATCGCCCACACCGAACGCTTGCTGGCCGGTGTGCTGGGCGCTTCCTCAACCCGCGCCGTGGTGAAAGCCGCGATTGAAGGCCGCGAGATGCAGCTGGAAGACGTAGTGCGGATCGCCGACGAAGCCTCGGAAGTGTTGCAGTTCAACCGCGCCCTGCTGCAAGGCGCGATTGAAAACATCACCCAAGGCATCAGCGTGGTCGACCAGTCGTTGAAACTGGTGGCGTGGAACCGGCGCTATCTGGAGCTGTTCAACTACCCGGACGGCTTGATCAGCGTTGGTCGACCGATTGCCGACATCATTCGCTACAACGCCGAACGCGGTCTGTGCGGCCCCGGCGAAGCAGAAGTCCACGTCGCCCGACGCCTGCACTGGATGCGTCAGGGCCGCGCGCACACCTCTGAACGCCTGTTTCCGAATGGCCGGGTGATCGAGTTGATCGGCAACCCGATGCCGGGCGGCGGTTTTGTCATGAGTTTCACCGACATTACCGCGTTCCGCGAAGCCGAACAGGCGCTGACCGAAGCCAACGAAGGGCTGGAACAGCGGGTCACCGAGCGCACACATGAACTGTCACAACTGAACGTCGCGCTGACTGAAGCCAAGGGCACTGCCGAGGCAGCGAACCAGTCGAAAACCCGCTTCCTCGCAGCGGTCAGCCATGACCTGATGCAACCGTTGAACGCCGCACGCCTGTTCTCCGCCGCCCTCTCCCATCAGGACGAAGGCTTGAGCGGCGAAGTGCAGAAACTGGTGCAGCATCTCGACAGCTCATTGCGCTCGGCCGAGGATTTGATCAGCGATCTGCTCGATATTTCACGGCTGGAAAACGGCAAGATCAACCCGGATCGCAAGCCTTTTGCGGTCAATGAACTGTTTGACGTACTCGGCGCGGAATTCAAGGCATTGGCGCAGGAGCAAGGCTTGAAATTCCGCGTGCGCGGCAGCCATTTGCGGATCGACAGTGACGTCAAATTGCTGCGGCGGATTCTGCAGAACTTCCTTACCAACGCCTTCCGCTACGCCAAAGGGCCGGTGCTTCTGGGCGTGCGCCGACGTCAGGGGGAGTTGTGCCTTGAAGTGTGGGATCGCGGGCCGGGGATTCCGGAAGACAAGCAGCAGGTGATTTTCGAAGAATTCAAACGCCTCGACAGCCATCAGACTCGCGCCGAAAAAGGCCTGGGACTGGGTTTGGCGATTGCCGATGGCCTGTGCCGGGTACTTGGCCATACCTTGCGCGTACGCTCGTGGCCGGGGCGCGGCAGTGTGTTCAGCGTCAGCGTGCCGCTGGCCAAGGCGCAAACCGTGCAGCCGAGTGCGGCGGTCGAGCTCAACGGCAAGCTGTTGAGTGGTGCGCAGGTGCTGTGCATCGACAATGAAGACAGCATTTTGATTGGCATGAACAGCCTGCTGACGCGCTGGGGTTGCCAAGTCTGGACGGCGCGCAATCGTGAAGAGTGTGCGGCAATACTGGCTGACGGCGTGCGGCCGCAACTGGCGCTGGTGGACTATCACCTCGATCACGGCGAGACCGGCACTGAGCTGATGGCGTGGCTGCGCACGACGTTGGGTGAACCAGTGCCGGGCGTGGTGATCAGCGCAGATGGCCGGCCGGAGACGGTGGCGCAGGTGCATGCGGCGGGGCTGGATTATCTGGCGAAACCGGTAAAGCCGGCGGCATTGCGGGCGTTATTGAGTCGGCATTTACCGCTGTGACGCTCATCTTTGTGGCGAGGGAGCTTGCTCCCGCTGGGGTGCGCAGCGCCCCCAAAACCTGAAGACCGGCTATTGCTGAAGGACCGCGTTGAATGGATTGGCGGCGGCTGCGCAACCGGGCGGGAGCAAGCTCCCTCGCCACAAAATCGGGTTTACTCAGGTAACTCGACGAGGCCGTCGACGTCGGTCATCGCCCGCTCCAGCAAATCCGCCGGCAGGCTCTTGCTCGCCCGCGCGCCCAGCAATTTCAACTGCTCGCTGCGACTGACAAGGTTGCCGCGCCCTTCCGTCAGCTTGTTGCGCGCCGAGCTGTAGGCTTTGTCCAGTTGCTGCAAGCGATTGCCGACCTCGTCCAGATCCTGGATGAACAGCACGAACTTGTCGTACAGCCATCCGGCACGCTCAGCGATCTCGCGGGCGTTCTGACTCTGGCGCTCCTGCTTCCACAAGCTATCGATGACGCGCAATGTCGCCAGCAACGTGGTCGGGCTGACGATGACGATATTGCGGTCGAAGGCTTCCTGAAACAGCGTCGGCTCGGCCTGCAATGCGGCGGAAAACGCGGCCTCGATCGGCACGAACAGCAAAACAAAATCGAGGCTGTGCAAGCCGTCCAGACGCTTGTAATCCTTGCCGGCCAGGCCTTTGACGTGGTTGCGCAATGACAGCACATGCTGCTTGATCGCCGCCTGACCGATGACCTCATCATCCGCCGCCACGTATTGCTGATACGCCGTGAGACTGACTTTGGAGTCGACCACCACCTGCTTGTCGCCCGGCAGATAAATGATCACGTCAGGCTGGAAGCGTTCGCCGTCCGGGCCCTTGAGATTGACCTGAGTCTGGTACTCGCGGCCCTTCTCCAGACCGGCATGTTCCAGCACTCGCTCAAGAATCAGCTCACCCCAGTTGCCCTGGGTTTTCTGACCTTTGAGGGCGCGGGTCAGGTTGGTCGCTTCGTCGCTCAGGCGCAGGTTCAATGCCTGCAAACGCTCCAGCTCCTTGGCCAGCGAGAAGCGCTCGCGAGCTTCGGCCTGATAGCTTTCTTCCACACGTTTTTCGAAAGACTGGATGCGCTCTTTCAACGGATCGAGCAATTGTCCGAGGCGCTGCTGGCTGGTTTCGGCGAAACGCTGCTCACGCTCATCGAAGATCTTGCCCGCCAGTTCGGCGAACTGCGCCCGCAGCTCATCACGCGAGCCTTGCAGGTCGCTGAGACGTTGCTGATGGCTTTCCTGTTGCTCGCGCAGTTCGGCATTCAGCGACGCGGCCTGAGCGTCGAGACGGCGCAACTCGGCTTCTTTGTTGGCGCGCTCAAGGTTCCAGGCATGCGAAGCGTCACGGGCGTCGTCGCGTTCGATTTGCAGCAGCTCGACTTCACGGCGCAGGGCCGCAAGCTCAGCCTGTTTGGCGGCGTTGGCCTGACCCAGATCGGCGATTTCATCGCGGCTGGCCTCAAGCTGCGCGTTGAGCCCGTCCTGCGCCAGTTGCGCCATGGCCAGTCGTTCTTCGAGCACGCCGACCTCGGCTTGCCCGTTGCTCGCCCGGCGCTGCAGTTGCCAGGCCAGTGCCAGCAAGGGCAACCCTGCTCCCGCCAGACCGAGCAATACGCTGGTCAAGTCCATAGCCATAGCGACTCCTGCCGATCAGATAAAGCCTGAAGGTTAACCAAGGCGTCAGGTCTTGGACAGCTCAGTCTTCGAGCAGACCGAGTTCCTGTTGCGCACGCAGGTCACCGGCACGCGCAGCTTGACGCAGCAGGTCCTGGCCGATCCGGCGATCGCGGGCGTTGCCGCACTCACGGCACATCAACTGGCCGAGGCGGCTTTGAGCGACCACCACGCCTTCGCGAGCGGGTTGCTTGAGCAGGCGGCCGGCAAGGTGCTTGGCATTTTGGCTATCGCCCAGGCGCGGAGTATCCAGCAGCCATTCAGCCACTCGCACGGAAAAACGCTTGGGAGAGGTAACACTGGAGGGAGTAGCGGTAACAGAGTCTGATACTGAGCGAAACTTCATAAAGCACTGTGGGGCAGATCGGAAGGCGCGCCACTCTACTCTCTTTTTCCTACAGGTAAAGTCTAAAAAAACCCGGCACGCCCGTGCTAGAGCAAGCGCTCGGGACAATCCACAGAAGCTGTGGATAAGTCAGTGGACAACCGCCCTTGAACTCGCGCAAACCCTTGTGGAATGGGGCTCGCAGTCAAACTGACGATTTTTTCACCAACAAAAAAAACCGATGTTTTTCATTGACTTAAACTTTCGTTGCAGGCAGCCATCAGGGTCAGGATCGATATGACAGTGCCGTGACAGCTTGCGCAACTAATGTGCACAAGTACCTGTTACCCGGTTATATCGATGCGCTTTTTCGGGTCGTTTTCACAGCTCGTCTGGGGATAACCAGCTCCGGAGGCTGTTCGGGTTCCGATGGCTGGCGCGACCGGTGGTCGAAACCTGAACCAATTCGGGGCGGTTCAGGTGGAGCTGTAGCGGATTAAGGGGACACACCGGAAGGCTTGAGCAAACTATTTCAGCTGAGGGTTTGCATTACAGATTCTGTTCCGTTAGTATCCGCGGCGTTAGTACCAAGCTGAAAGTCAATTCCGGTCGAACATCTCCCCCTCGGTCACTTCTCCAAGAGAAGCCTGCACCGACAAAGCGGGAGCGACCTCTAGATGGTTTCCAGGTAAATCTTGCGCCAACACAGCCTTTGAATCGAATGCAAAGGGTGTTGCGAAGAACACTTACTCTGACCGAACCAACCTGCAAATTGATCAGGATCTTCACCCCGGGCCCAGAACCTTTGCCCTTGATGTGCTGCCTGCCCTCCTAAGTACCTACCTGCCAGCCCAAGCGCGCCAACTTATCAGCGCTTCAAACTGGCTGCTTTGTTCCAGTCGGGTTCTTCGTTCGACCAATGGTGGTCGTCGTTACTGGAACGTTTTAACGTTGCACGGTTCTTATCCGTGTCATTTGTAGGAACACCTAATAACTATGTCTACTCAAATCCACACTCAGGATGCCATTCGCACCCTAACCAACGCTTTTGCTCCAATGAACTGCCTGATCATGGCCGCTCGCAAAGGCTGCTTTAGCTTCACTATCGTCAACGAACACGGGATCGCCCGCCACAGCGAGCGTTTGTACCCCGATCAATACTCCAGCGCTGAACCGCTGCAGGCCGTGATCGATCGCACCCGTCAGGCACTGGTTGCCTGAAAGCCGAAAAGGCTGCAAAACCCAAAGCCCCGCCAATCAAGCGGGGCTTTTTATTGCCCGATGTTTCACTTTTAACCGTTCGCGCTTAAGCACCTTCCGATATAACGGTTTTCCCTCCTGGCCGGAAATATTTTAAAAACAGGCCTTTACATCACCAAGATGACACTACACTTCAACTCAAGCGGCTTGACCCGCTTGCGGCGAACCTGACTCGATCCACTGCTGCCAAGGCCCCTTCAGGTTTCGCCACCATTACAAGAAATCGAGGGCTTTATGGGTATCGCTGCCAGCGAACTGTGCCGCTACGTGATCCGCCCCACACTGATTTATCTGGGACGCCACTGCGCAACTGCCGAATCCCTGTTGCTGGGCGTCGCCGCCAGCCAGTCAGCCCTCGGTTCCGCCCTGCATGACCGCCGTGGCCACGGCCTCTACCGGATTGCCGAACAACGCCATCAGGCACTCTGGGATCATTACCTGGCGCTTGATCCTGAGCGTGCCAGCCTGGTTCGCGGTCTCGCCAGCCAGCATGCATTTCTCAGCGGACCGCACCTGGAATTGACCGTCAATCTGCGTTACGCCACCGCTATTGCCTGGCTGCTGATTGAAGAACAGAACACTCCCCTCCCCGACGCCGATGATCTGCTGGGCATGGCCAGAATCTGGCGCCAGACTTTTCAGCCCCAGGGTCGCCTGCGCGATTTCACTTATGCATGGCAAACCTGTGTTTCACCGCTGAATCAGGTCGCATGTTGACCTGGCAGTTTTGCAAAGATCGTCCAACAGGTCAGGAACATTGTCGAATTGTCCTACAAAACCGCTCTAACTCAAGCTATACGGACTATAGCGCTGGGACGAAAATCTTGGTAATTTTCGCCCCGGTGATCACCAGGAGTTCTAATAATGAAAAAAGTAATGCTCAAATCCACCATTAGCCTCGCCGTTGCCATGGCATCCACCCAGATTTTCGCAGCTGGCTTTGCCATCAACGAACACAGCATTAGCGGGATGGGGACTGGTTACGCAGGGCGCTCTTCTTCTGCCGACGACGCAAGCACTGTTTATGGCAACCCTGCCGGCATGTCGCGCATCACGCGCGAACAAGTCACCGGTGGTGTTGCGTTTCTCGACGCGAAAACCGATATCAGCGACGCCAGCTCCAGCCCTAACGGCGGCAGCAACAAAGGCGACATGGTGCCCTTCACCTCCATACCTATGGGCTTCTACGTCAAACCGATCGACGAGCACTGGGCATTCGGCCTGGGCGTGTATGTACCGTTCGGCCTGATTACCGACTACGAAAGCGGCTTTGCCGGCCGTTACTTCGGCAGCAAGTCCGAAGTACAAGTCATCACCTTCCAGCCAACCGTCAGCTACAAGTTCAACGACGTCGTGTCGATTGGTTTCGGTCCGACCATCAACCGTATCGACGGCACGCTGGAATCGAACCTGTCGATCACCCAGGCTCTGCCGGACGGCAAGGTCAAGATCAAGGGTGACGACACTGCACTGGGCTATAACGTCGGTGTACTGGTACA
This sequence comes from Pseudomonas sp. McL0111, assembly GCF_052567255.1. Classification (NCBI taxonomy): domain Bacteria; kingdom Pseudomonadati; phylum Pseudomonadota; class Gammaproteobacteria; order Pseudomonadales; family Pseudomonadaceae; genus Pseudomonas; species Pseudomonas sp. McL0111. The sequence goes on from NZ_CP199585.1 coordinate 6,072,704, forward strand.
AGCGACCGACACCACTCGCCTGGGTCTGACTTACCACTCGAAAGTCGACTACAAGCTGGAAGGCAACACCAAGGTCAATTACGGCGCACTCGCCGCAGTCGGTCTGGGCGCCAACCAGAAGTACGACGCTTCGCTGAAGATCACCACGCCTGAATCCGTGGACTTCTCGGTGACTCAAGTGCTCAACGACAAGTGGACCGCCTATGCCGGTACCACCTGGACCCGTTGGAGCCAACTGGAAAAAATCACCGTCAACAACTCCGGCGTACAGCCTCTGTTGGCCGGTCAGTTTGGCCAGATTACCGAAGAACAGAACTGGCATGACACCTGGGCTTACGCCATCGGTACTTCCTACCAGTTGAACAAGGAATGGGTACTGCGCACCGGTCTGAGCTTCGACCAGTCGCCGACCAACAACGTCGACCGTTCGCCACGCATCCCTACTGGCGACCGTACGATTTTCAGCGTCGGTGCCGGCTGGAGCCCAACCGAAGACCTGACCATCGACGTCGCGTACTCGTACTTGAAGGAAGAGGCAGTCAACATCCGCAACGAAAACGATCGCGGCCAGACCTACAACTCCAAGTATGAAAACTCGGCAAACGGTTTCGGTGTAGGTGCAACCTACCGCTTCTGATGTTGAGTGGCGAGGCTAACCCCTCGCCCACCAAAAAGCCCCGCCTCTGCGAAGAGAGCGGGGCTTTTTTGTAGCTGACAGTTACTGGGCCAAGGGTTTCGAGGCGATGGCCTTCTCGATGGCCGCCAGAAACTCTGGATCATCAGGTTTCGTCAGACTGGAGAAGTTGGCGACGACATTGCCCTGACGGTCGATCACGTACTTGTAGAAATTCCACTTCGGCGCACTGCTCTGCTTCGCCAGTACCTGAAACAAGTGGGTGGCGTCAGAACCACGGACTTTTTGCGGCTCGGTCATGGTGAAGGTCACGCCGTAGTTTGCGTAGCAGACCTTGGCGGTCTCGGCGCTGTCCTTGGACTCTTGCTTGAAGTCATTCGAGGGCACTCCGAGCATTTCCAGCCCTTGTGCCTTGTAGTGCTGGTTGAGGGCTTCAAGGCCTTCGAATTGCGGAGCAAAACCACAAAAGCTCGCGGTATTGACCACCACCAGCGGTTTGCCGGCATAACGCTGGCAAAGATCGACGGACTCCTTGGCGCGCAATTTCGGCAGCGAGCCTTGCAGCACTTCCGGACAGTCTGCGGCCTGGGCCAGTCCGGTCAACGCCATCAGCAACGCGGGAACAGCACACCAGCGCATCAGCATGTCGGGGCATCCTTGAGAAATCATCAGACCCCGACGTTACTCGCCATCAAAGCCTACAAGCAAGCGCCCACACCCAACTGCATCAACGCCAGGCCGCCCTGATGCCAGCCCCACCACACCAGCGCCAGCAAAGCGGCGCCAAGTACGCTGAGGACGATTCGCGGCCAGATGCCGCTCATGCAGGGCTCACAGCCGCTTGCAGACGCGCCACCGGACGCTCGCGCACCGGCCAGTTCAGCGCCGCCGCCAGCAGACTCAAGAGAATCGCCACTTGCCAGATCAAGTCATAACTCCCGGTTCGGTCATACACCACCCCGCCCAGCCAGCCGCCGAGGAACGATCCGAGCTGATGGAACAGGAACACGATGCCACCGAGCATGGACAGATTTCGCACGCCAAACAAGGTCGCCACGGTGCCGTTGGTCAACGGTACCGTCGACAGCCACAAGAAGCCCATCGCCATACCAAACACATAGGCCGATGTCGTAGTGACCGGCAACCACAGGAACAGCCCGATCACCACCGCCCGCAACAGATACAGACCGGTCAACAGACGCGGCTTGGACATGCGTCCGCCGAGCCAGCCAGCGGTATAAGTGCCGTAGATATTGAACAAGCCGATCAGCGCCAGCACCGTGGTACCGACGCTGGCGGGTAGATGCTGATCGACCAGATAAGCCGGCAAGTGCACGCCGATAAATACCACTTGAAATCCGCAGACGAAAAAACCGAAGGCCAGCAGCCAGAAACCGGAATGCGAACAGGCTTCGCGCAGCGCTTCAGACAACGTCTGCTCATGACCGAGCACCGGCAGCGGTTTGTCCTTGAGCATACTCACCAGCGGCACGATCAGCGCCACCAACAGGCCCAGCACCAGCAACGCCGCCGACCAGCCGAGCCAGCCGATCAGACCCAGCGTGCCGGGCAACATCGCAAACTGACCGAAAGAACCGGCGGCACTGGCGATGCCCATGCCCATGCTGCGTTTCTCTGGCGGTACAGCGCGGCCAACCACGCCGAGGATCACCGAGAACGAGGTGCCGGACAGGCCGATACCAATCAGCAAACCGGCGCTCAAGGACAGCGTAACAGCCGAGTCCGACAGCCCCATGCACACCAGACCCACGGCGTACAGCACACCGCCGATCAGCACCACTTTTGCCGCGCCGAAACGGTCGGCCAATGCGCCGGTAAACGGCTGCGCCAGGCCCCAGATCAGGTTCTGCAAGGCAATCGCGAAGGCGAACACCTCACGACCCCAGCCAAACTGTGCGCTCATCGGCGACAGGAACAGGCCGAAGCCGTGCCGCACACCCAATGACAAGGCCAGAATCAGCGCACTTCCCAGCAACACCCAACCGCACGTACGCCACATCGATGTCATTGTTATTCTCCGCACACGGGTATATACCCGCTTAATGTCGGAAAAACCGGCCTCAGGCCAGTTCGTCCAAGAGTCTCAGCAAGGTTTCACGCTTCTCGGCACCCAGTCGGTCGATCAACCGCTGTTGTGCCGCTTCCCAGGCTGGCAGAGCCGCTGCCAGACGTTGCGCACCGGTCTCGGTGAGCCTGACGATGCGGTTGCGCATGTCTTCGCCCTCGGCCAGCGCCACCAGCCCTTCGCCTTCCAGCACCCGCAGATTGCGCCCCAGCGTGCTGCGATCGAGACCCATGGCTTCGGCCAGTTCGGAAATGCTCGGTTGATCCAGCCGCTGCAAATTGCACAGCAGAGAATACTGGGCAACGTTGATCCCGAAGCCGTCGAGAGCGCCGTCGTAATGCCTGCTGACGCCACGAGCGGCGCGACGCAGGTTGGTGCACAAACACTGAGAAGTAAGCATGATGCGTGTATATACCCGCGACTGTGTTAAATCAAGTTACACATGAGTTTATCAATAAGGTTTGTGGCACCTGACACACCGCCATCGCTGGCAAGCCAGCTCCCACAGTTTCTACAAGTGTTCACAAAATCTGCAAACGCCCTGAATACCTGTGGGGGCCGGCTTGCCAGCGAAGACGCCAGAACATTCAACGACGCTCTATCTGACCAACACCACCCCCACCAGCACCGCCATCTCCCACCGTTTTTGCAAGTGTTCACAAAATCTGCAAACGCCCCGAATACCTGTGGGAGCTGGCTTGCCAGCGAAGACGCCAGAACATTCAACGACGCTCTATCTGACCAACACCACCCCCACCAACACCGCCAGCTCCCACAGTTTCTGCAAGTGTTCACAAAATCTGCAAACGCCCTGAATACCTGTGGGGGCCGGCTTGCCAGCGAAGACGCCAGAACATTCAACGACGCTCTATCTGGCCAGCACCAACCCCACCAGTACCGCCACTTCCAGCAACTCCAGCAACGCCCCCGCCGTATCGCCCGTAGTCCCGCCGAGACGCCGCACCATCACCTGCCGCAACCAGACAAACACCCCGAACGCGACAACCAGCGCAACCATCGCCTGGAACCCTGCAATCAGCAGACAACCCAACGCGCTAAAAGCCAGCACCCGCCATCCAGCCTTGCGCGGCAGATGATCGGCCAATGCCTGACCCAATCCGCCAGGCCGCACGTACGGCGTCGTCAGAAACACTGCGAGCAACGCCGCACGCCCGATCAGCGGCACAATGATCAACGCCAGCCCTTGCTGCTGTTCGATTAACGCCACCAGCGCGGTGAACTTGAGCAACAACACCAACGCCAATGTCACCACGGCAATCGGCCCGCTGCGCGGATCTTTCATGATCGTCAGCGTACGCTCGCGATCACCAAAACCGCCGAGCCAGGCATCAGCGCTGTCGGCCAGACCATCAAGGTGCAGCGCGCCGCTGAGCAATACCCAAACCGTCAGCAACAACGCGGCATGCAACAGCAACGGTGCACCGGACAGCAGCAGATTCAACGCCCAGAGAATCACCCCGAACAGCAATCCCACCAGCGGATAAAACAGCAACGAGCGCCCAAGTTGCTCCGGCGCCGGCATGCCCGGCAGACGAATCGGCAGACTGCTGAGAAATTGCAGGGCGATCCACAGCGGCAACATCTCAGCAACGCTCCTTGAGCAAGCCATCGGCTTCGACCGTCAGCCCGAACAGCGCACCATGGCCGACTTCGACGTTAAGCAGTTGCTCGCGTGGCAACCCTCGCGCCTGCGCCAACAATAGGCGCATGACCCCGCCATGACTGATCAACAACACTCGCTCACCGGCATACGCCTGATGCAATCGCGCAACAGCGGCGAGCACCCGCACGGAAAAGTCGCTGACTGGCTCGCCCTGCGGCGGCGTGAACCCATACGGGTCAGCCCAGAACAGCCCTAACGCTTCGGCGTCAGTTTCCATTAACGCCGCCGCGCTCTGCCCTTCCCAGGCACCGAAATGCAGCTCTTGCAGATCCTTGTCCAGATGCACCGACAGATTCAACTTGTCGCCCAGCTCGGCGGCAAACCGCGCGCAGCGCTGCAATGGCGAACTGATCAAGCGATCCCACGGCCCGCCCGCGATCACCGCGTCACGCATCTGCGCCCAGCCCTTTTCGGTGAGCGCATCATCGAGACTGCCGCGCAGGCCACCACCCAGTTCGGTCTCACCGTGACGCAGCAGATCCAGGCGCAAAGTCATGCCGGACGATCCGCCACTGCGGCTTCAGCAAACGTCGCCATCTGCCCGTGCAGATCGCACGCCAGACGCAACAACGGCACCGCCAGCGCCGCACCGCTGCCCTCGCCCAGACGCAGACCGAGTTCCAGCAACGGCTCGGCGCCGAGGGCTTCAAGCACATGCCGATGACCCGGCTCGGCACCACGATGGCCGAACAGCAGCCACTCGCGGCAGGCCGGATTCAAGCGCACGGAGACCAACGCCGCGACGGTGCAGATAAAACCATCCACCAGCACCGCGACGCCTTCCTGAGCACAAGCCAGATAGGCGCCAACCAGTGCCGCGATTTCGAAACCACCGAGGTTGAACAGGGTTTGCAGCGCATCACCGCGCTGCGCGGCATGCAACGCCAACGCACGTTCGATTACTTGCGCCTTGTGGCTGACGCCCTCGGCATTCAGTCCGGTGCCCGGGCCGGTCAGATGCAGCACCGGGCAATCGAGCAAGGCACAGGCCAGCGCACTGGCGGCGGTGGTATTGCCGATGCCCATTTCACCGCCGATGAACAACTGCGCACCGGCGGCTTTCGCCCGCAGCACGCTGTCGCGGCCGGCCTGCAAGGCGAGTTCGCCCTGCACTTGAGTCATCGCCGCGCCTTTGACGAAATTCGCCGTGCCCGGGCCGATGTTCAGATGGCGTACACCCGGCAGGTTCAGGGTCGACGTCACGGTGCCGAGATCGACCACTTCCAGCTCTGCGCCGAGCTGTCGCGCCAATACGCTGATCGCCGCACCGCCGCTGACGAAGTTGAGCAGCATCTGCCCGGTGACTTCCTGCGGAAATGCCGAAACCCCCTCAGCCACCACGCCATGGTCACCGGCAAAAATCGCGATCCACAGCTGACTTAGCTGCGGCTTGACCTGCCCCTGTAAACCGGCGAGTTGCACCGCCACCGCTTCCAGGCGACCGAGGGAGCCGGCCGGTTTGGTCAGTTGTTGTTGACGCGCCGCCGCTTGTGCAACGGCGTCGGCATCGACCGGTTTGCACGGGTTCAGCCACCAGGTTTGAGTCATAGCGCAGATCCTTTCAGAGTCAGGGGCAGGCCGGCGACGGTCAGGACGACTCGCTGACAGCGCTCAGCCAGAGCTTGATGCAGCCAACCGGCTTCATCGACGTAGCGGCGAGTCAATTCGCCCAGCGGCACGACACCCATTCCGGTCTCGTTGCTGACAAAAATGATTTCCCCCGGCAAAGACGCCAGGCAGTCGAGCAAGGCTTCGCGTTCAGCGGCGAGACGTTCGGCGTCATCGAGCATCAGCAGATTGGTCAGCCACAGGGTCAGGCAATCCACCAGCAGGCAGCGCTCGGCACTGGCGTTCTCACGCAGGACGCGGGCCAGCTCCAGTGGTTCTTCGATGAGTGCCCATTGGGCAGGACGACGGGCGCGGTGATGGGCGACGCGGTCGCTCATTTCACCGTCCAGCGGTTGGCTGGTAGCGATGTAGGTCACGGCCAGATGGCTGTCGCTGGCGAGTTTTTCTGCCAGCCGACTTTTGCCGGAGCGGGCGCCGCCGAGGATCAGTTGGAGCATGGATTCATCCAGGAAAATGTGTAGTGAGACAACCGGCCTCTTCGCGGGCAAGCCCGCTCCCACAGGGTTCAAAGGTGTTCACAAAATTGGCAACCGATATCGAAAACTGTGGGAGCTGGCTTGCCAGCGAAGAGGCCGGCACAGGCAACTCAAATCCCACAGAGCTGACGCAACAGATCAGTATCCAGATGCTTCTCCACCAGATCCGCCAGCCGCTCGATATCGCGCTCGCGCAACCCGTGGTAATCCACTTCCTGCACATCACTCAAACCCGCCCAGCGCAACAGCGCCGCACTGGCTGCTGGCGACTCGAACAGGCCATGCAGATAGGTGCCGAAAATCTGACCATCGAGACTTTGCGCACCGTCACAGCGCCCGTCATCCAGCCGCACTGCAGGATTTTCCAGCGCCGCGCCAATGGTCACGCCCGCATGGATTTCATAACCGCTGACCTCGGCCTCTTCCAGCGCCAGGCGCCCACGCACGTTGCGCAATTGCTTCTCGGCTTCGAGCCTGGTCTCAAACGCGAGCAAACCCAGTCCGGCACTGGAACCTGGCGCACCTTCGAGCCCCAGCGGATCGTGCACCTGCTCGCCGAGCATTTGCAGACCGCCGCAAATCCCCAGCACTTTGCCGCCGTAGCGCAAATGTCGGCTGATGGCGGTGTCCCAGCCATTAGCGCGCAGATACGCAAGGTCGCTGCGTACGCTTTTCGAACCCGGCAGGATGATCAGGTCCGCCGCAGGAATCGCCTGCCCCGGGCCGACGAATTGCAGATCGACCTGAGGATGCAGACGCAACGGATCGAAGTCGGTGTGATTGCTGATGCGCGGCAACACCGGCACCACCACTTTCAGCACTTGCTCGGCCTTGTCGGTCTGGCGCTGGTCGATGCCGTCCTCGGCTTCCAGATGCAGATCCATCACATAGGGCAACACGCCAACCACCGGTTTGCCGGTGCGCTGTTCAAGCCAGTCGATGCCCGGTTGCAGCAAGGCGATGTCGCCACGAAAACGGTTGATGATGAAGCCCTTGACCCGCGCCTGCTCACTCGGCGAAAGCAGTTCCAGCGTACCGACCAAATGGGCGAAAACCCCTCCCCGGTTGATGTCGGCAATCAGCAACACCGGGCAATCCACCGCTTCGGCGAAACCCATGTTGGCGATGTCGCCTGCACGCAGATTGATCTCGGCCGGCGAGCCTGCGCCTTCGACCATCACCAGTGGATACGTGGCGCTGAGGCGCTGATGGGAGGCCAGCACCGCTTGCATCGCGATGGCTTTGTAATCGTGATAGGCGACGGCGTTCATGCTGGTCACCGCACGGCCGTGGATGATGACCTGCGCGCCGGTATCGCTATTGGGTTTGAGCAGCACCGGATTCATGTCGGTGTGCGGTTCAAGGTTCGCCGCTTGCGCCTGCACGGCCTGGGCGCGACCGATCTCGCCGCCATCGGCAGTCACCGCGCTGTTGAGCGCCATGTTCTGCGGCTTGAACGGCACCACCGCGACGCCCTGACGGGTCGCCCAGCGGCACAACGCAGTCACCAAAGTGCTTTTACCGGCATCGGAAGTGGTGCCCTGCACCATCAGCGTGGTCATTGGTATTCCTTGCAAAACGCTTCTAGCGCTTTTTCCAGACGGGACTCTTCGGCCGCATCGGCCGGCAGTCCGAAACGCACACTGCTGTTGTGCGTGAAGATGCGTACGAGGATGCCGCGCCGGGCCAGAAAGTCGTGCAGCGTTTGCGCGTGTTCAGTGATCAGCCACTGAAACAGCGCGCAACCGCCTTGCGGTTTAAAACCGTAGCGCTCCAGCAACAGCGCCAGGCGTTCGCTGGCCTCATCGCTACGAACGCGTTGCCGGGTGTGGCCTTCGGTGTCTTGCAGACAGGCTTGACCCAATACCCGCGTCGGCCCGCTGACCGCCCACGGACCGACCTGCTCGGCGAGCAGTTTGAGCAACTTGCGCTCGGCCAGCACGAAGCCCAGACGCACGCCGGCCAGGCCGAAGAACTTGCCGAACGAACGCAGAATGATCAGCCCGACCTGATTGGCATACGGCGCCAGACTCAGGTGCGGTGTGTTGTCCATGAACGCTTCGTCGACCACCAGCCAACCGCCGCGCTGGGCCAACCGCGTATGCCAGTCGAGCAGCTTCGCCGGGGTCAGACTCAGGCCGGTCGGGTTGTTCGGATTGACCACCACCAGCACGTCGAGGCTGTCGAGAAAGAACTCGACTTCCTGCTCCAGCACTTCGCGCACGATGTAACCGCTGCGGCGCCAGGCCTCCGCATGCTCGGCATAACACGGTGACAGCACACCAACCTTGCCGGCGCGACGCAAACGCGGCAGCAACTGAATGGCCATCTGCGAACCGGCCACCGGCAGCACCTGCGTTGCACCGTAGTAATCGCACGCGGCCTGTTCCAGACCGTCATCGGTTTCCGGCAGACGTGCCCAGGCGCGCAACGGAATCGGCGGCACGGGAAACGGCCACGGCGCCAGACCGCTGGACAGGTCGAGCCAATCGGCTTCGGCGATCCCGTAATCGAGTGCAGCCTTGCGCAACCGGCCACCGTGCTCAAGCATAGAATTCAGCCCCCACGCAGAGAATCAGCAGCCATAACCATACCCCGCGCTGGACCAATTGCCAGCCACGGTCGATGGAATCAGCATCGGCAGGTGCGCCTTCACCGAGTTGCGGACGCTCATGCAGTTCGCCGTGATAGATCGCCGGGCCACCCAACTCCACGCCCAGCGCGCCGGCGCCTGCCGCCATCACCGGACCGGCGTTGGGGCTGTCCCATTTCGGTGCCTGTGTACGCCAGCACTTCAGAGCGAGTCGGGTTTTGCCGAGCAGCGCGTAGGTCAACGCAACCAGACGCGCAGGAATGTAGTTGAGCACGTCATCGATTTTCGCCGCCGCCCAGCCGAAACGTTCGAAGCGTTCGTTGCGATAGCCCCACATGGCGTCGAGTGTATTGCTCAAGCGATAGAGGACTACGCCGGGCGCACCGGCCACGACAAACCAGAACAGCGCGGCAAACACTGCATCGCTACCGTTCTCCAGAACCGATTCGGTGGCGGCGCGGGCGACCGCAGTGCTGTCCAGTTCATCGGTCTGCCGGCTGACCAGATAACCGACGCGCTTGCGTGCTTCTTCGAGATCGTCGCTGCGCAGGGCCTTGGCCACCGGCTCGACATGTTCGCCGAGACTGCGCATGCCGAGGGCGCAATACAGCGCGAGAATCTCGACCACCCAGCCCACGTAAGGCGCCCACGAAAGCGCGGTGGCCAGCAGGGTCAGCGGCACAACCGCGATCACCCACGCGGTGACGCCATGACTGCGCCAGCCGCGACCACCACCATTGAAACGTTGCTCGATGCGTCCGGCAAAACGGCCGAACGCCACCAGCGGATGCCAGCGTTTCGGTTCACCCAGCAGCGCATCCAGCGCGACCGCGGCGACACTCAACAACGCCACACTCATTGACTCACTCCCCAATAATTTTCATACAGCAACTCATTGAGCGGACGCGCCTGCGCCCACCCTTCGAGTACCAGCATCGGCGCCGGATAGAATTCCTTGACCGGTCCCAGGCACAACACTGCCAACGGCTTGGCCCCGACCGGCAGTTTCAGCAGGTCAGCCAGCGCTTGCGGCTCGAACAGCGAGACCCAGCCCATGCCCAATCCTTCGGCACGCGAGGCCAGCCACAGGTTCTGAATCGCGCAGGAAAGCGAGGCCATGTCCATTTCCGGCAGCGTGCGGCGGCCAAAAATGTGTTTCTCACGATCATCCATCAGCGCTGCGACCAAGACTTCGGCGCAGTCGTTGATGCCTTCAACCTTTAGCTTCATGAACTCATCGCTGCGCTCGCCGAGGGCTTCGGCGGTGCGGATGCGTTCTTCTTCCACCAGATTCTGGATCTGCCCGCGCAGCGCACGGTCGTTGATACGGATGAAGCGCCATGGCTGCATCAGGCCGACGCTTGGCGCCTGATGGGCGGCTTCCAGCAGGCGGCGCAGCAGCTCGGGCTCGACGGTGCCGCCGGTGAAGTGGCGCATGTCGCGGCGTTCGGCGATGGCGCGGTAGACCGCTGCGCGTTCGTCTTTGGAGAATGCGTTGTCTGTCATGGCCCCATCGCTGGCAAGCCAGCTCCCACAGGGGGTACGGTTTCTTCAGGCAATGCCGCAACCAGGCTGCCTTTTCCCACAAGGGATTGGATTTCTTCAGACACGACATCGCCCACTGTGGGAGCTAGCCTGCTAGCGATAGCAATTGTGGATCCAGGTGCAAACAGTGCCGCGACAGCCGCAGGATTCGACGGGAAATAGAAATGCACGTAAGAAGCCGTCATCCGCCCATCCCGATAAACCGCCTCCGCCCCACGCCCGCCATTCGGGCTCAGCCCCCGGGCAATCGGCGTCAGTTCGGTGGTGGTCAGCGAATGGTGATAGGTGTGACCGCGCAACGAGCCTTCCGGCAAATCCACCGCTTGCAGCGCCAGCGCCGCCAGACGTTTCTGCATCACCGCATCGCCGCTCAGCAAGCCGACCAGTTCGGCACGAGTGCCCTCAACATCAGTCAACGAATCGAGCAGATAAAGCATGCCGCCGCACTCGGCTAGCAACGGTTTGCCAGCGGCGTGATGCGCACGAATTGCGTCGAGCATCGCAGTGTTCTGCGCTAGCGCAACATGATGCAATTCCGGGTAACCACCCGGCAGATACAGACTGTCGGCATCAGGCAATTGCGTATCGCGGATCGGCGAGAAGAAGCTCAATTCAGCGCCCATCGCCCGCAGCAGATCGAGACTGGCGCCGTAGGTGAAGGCAAACGCTTCATCACGGGCAACGGCGATGCGCACGCCAGCCAGCAATGGCTCGGCGACGAGTACGTCCGGCGCGGCGAATTCCACCGCTGGTGGCAGCGCTACCTCGCAACTGCTCGCCAAGGCTTCGGCAGCGGCATCGAGGCGCACGTCGAGGTCGTTAAGCTCACTGGCCTGTACCAGACCGAGATGGCGGCTCGGCAGTTCGATTCCGGTTTCCCGCGACAGTGCGCCGTACCAGCGCAAACCTTCGGTGAGGCTGCCTTCGAGGAGTTGCGCATGGCGCAAGGTGCCGACACGATTGGCCAACACTCCGGCGAACGGCAAGTCCGGCTGATAACGCGCCAGCCCCAATGCCAATGCACCAAAAGTCTGCGCCATGGCAGTGCCGTCAATCACGCCGAGCACCGGCACACCAAAATGCCGCGCCAGATCGGCGCTCGACGGCGTACCGTCGAACAAACCCATCACGCCTTCGATCAGGATCAGGTCTGCTTCGCCTGCGGCTTCCCACAACAGGCGACGGCTTTCCTGCTCGCCAACCATCCACATATCCAACTGATAGACCGGCGCACCGCTGGCGCGCTCGAGAATCATCGGATCGAGAAAATCCGGCCCGCATTTGAAGACGCGAACCTTGCGCCCCTGATTGCGGTGCAATCGGGCCAATGCTGCGGTGACGGTGGTCTTGCCCTGACCGGAGGCCGGCGCGGCAATCAGTACCGCCGGGCAGTGACGTGATTGATTCAAAGTTCGACGCCTTTCTGCGCTTTGATGCCAGCCTGGAAGGCGTGTTTGATCATGCCCATCTCAGTGACCGTGTCGCCCATCTCGATCATTTCCGGTTTGGCCGCACGCCCGGTGACGATCACATGCTGCATCGGCGGACGTGCCTGCAAATCGCTGAGCACCTGATCGAGATCGAGGTAACCGTGCTTCAGCGCAATGTTCAGCTCATCCAGCACCACCAGACCGATGGATGGATCACGCAACAGTTCGCGGGACACTTCCCACGCGGCTTCGGCGGCGGCGATATCACGCTGGCGATCCTGGGTTTCCCAGGTGAAGCCCTCGCCCATCACATGAAAACGCACCTGCTCGGGAAAGCGGCGGAAGAACAGTTCTTCGCCAGTGCTGTTGCGGCCCTTGATGAACTGCACCACACCGCACTGCATGCCGTGGCCCATGGCGCGGGCGAGCATGCCGAACGCCGAGCTGCTTTTGCCTTTGCCATTGCCGGTCAACACCAGCACCAGGCCACACTCGTCAGGCGAATTGGCGATGCGTTCGTCGATCACGGCTTTTTTGCGCTGCATACGCGCCAGATGGCGTTCGTCACGCTCGGGGGAATCAGTCATGGGGGAGCTCTCCGTTGAGGCTGGATAACGGCGGGCAGGCACAAGAATAGACGGCAAAAAGCCTGGCATCGCCCACCGTGATGCCGCTGGATGGATCAGGCCGGTCTCCGGGCTCATGAGCGGCGATTCGCCAGTCTGCACGCCTTCCCGGGTCTTTCGACACAGTGGCTCGATGCGCAGTTTTCACTCATTTACCGTTGCGGGGGCAGCGCCGGGATCGTGATTGTTCTTCGTCTGAAGACAACCCTCACCGGCTTCCCTGTTTCACTCTGTCGACGTGGGTCACAGAGCACCTGAAACAAGCCGCGAAGGTTAGAGGGTTGGGGGTGGAGCGTCAATTAAAGAGGCGGCCATCGGGCGAATAACTGCCGCCGATCAATTATCTGACGCCAATCTTGTGCCACACTGTTACAAGTGATATCAAAGAGCCATGCTTTATCTGAAAAGCACATCACAACAATAAGGATGATTACGATGCAAGGCATGATCATCAGCAATCCGCGCCTGGAATTCCTGCGCCCGGTGCTTGAACGCTGGTTTGACTGTATTGACCGTTACAACGCCGTGCGCGGCGACAGCGACACGCCTTACTGGCACGACGAAAAAGCCAACCTCGGCTTGCTCTCGGCAGCGGCATGGATGGCCGAACTGGTGACGCTGGAACAGACTGCCACCCGCAAACAGAATGAAGACGGCGAGCGCAATGTGCGCGCCGATTTGTTTCTCGCCGGCAGCGAGGATCGTGCATTCATTCAGGCCACGCAGCGCTGGCCACGGGTCAACAATCTGAACCTGACCCAAGCGTTGCTGGACATCACCAGCGATGCCAAACGCATCAGCTTCGCCAGTGATCTGAAGCTCGGCTGCCTGTTCGTCGCGCCGCAAAAGGCTCAACACAGCGCCAGCCCGGAAGAGCTGCAAGACATGGTCGACGACCTGCAAAAGGAACACACCTGCGCCGTCGCCTGGTACTTCCCCTACGCCTACCGCAAATTGCGCAGCGAAGCGGGCAACTATCACCCGGGCATCGCCGTACTGTTCAAAGAGGCGCGCGGTTGAGCAGTTGAACCATCGGGCTTGCGTGGTCCTCTATGATTAGGAATGCATTCATAGGGAAGATCAGCAATGCGCAACCCCCAGCTCGTTTTCGTCATCGCCCTCGCCGGAGGGCTCGCCGCCTGTGGTGAATCCTCCAGCCTGCAAGTCTCCGACGGCACCGGCCCGTCCCCCAAACTGCCCGAACCGAACAAAACCCTGATCCCGACGGTAAACATCGCTCCAGCGATCGGCTGGCCCGAGGGCGGCAAACCGACCGCAGCGGCAGGCACTCAAGTCGCTGCATTCGCAGAAGGCCTCGATCATCCGCGCTGGCTTTATGTGCTGCCCAACGGTGACGTACTGGTAGCGGAAACCAATGCTCCGCCGAAACCCGACGACAGCAGCGGCATTCGTGGCTGGGTGATGAAGAAAGTCATGGGCAAGGCAGGGGCCGGCGTGCCGAGCGCCAATCGCATCACCTTGCTGCGCGATGCCGATCACGACGGCGTGGCCGAGACCCGCACCGTGTTTCTGCAAAACCTCAATTCACCGTTCGGCATGACTCTGGTCGGTAATGACCTGTACGTCGCCGACACCGACCGTTTGCTGCGCTTTCGCTACGAGCCGGGCGCGACCGAGATCAAGACGCAACCGATCAAGGTTACCGACCTGCCGGGCGGCACCATTAATCACCACTGGACGAAAAACGTCATCGCCAGCAAGGACGGCAGCAAGCTGTACGTCACGGTCGGCTCGAACAGTAACGTTGGCGAAAATGGTCTGGAAGCAGAACAAGGTCGCGCCGCCATTTGGGAAGTGGACCGGGCAACCGGCAATCACCGGATCTTCGCCTCGGGCATCCGCAACCCCAATGGCCTGGCCTGGGAACCTACCAGCGGCGCACTGTGGACGGCGGTCAACGAGCGCGATGAAATCGGCAGCGACCTGGTGCCGGATTACATCACCTCGGTTAAGGATGGCGCGTTCTACGGCTGGCCCTTCAGCTATTACGGCCAGCATGTCGATGTGCGGGTGAATCCGCAAAATCTGGATCTGGTGGCCAAAGCCATCGCGCCGGACTACGCGGTCGGCCCGCATACAGCGTCGCTGGGCCTTACGTTCGCCGAAGGTAATTCGCTGCCGGCGCAGTTCAAGGAAGGCGCATTCATTGGCCAGCACGGCTCTTGGAACCGTAAACCGCACAGTGGCTATAAAGTGATTTTCGTGCCGTTTGCAGCGGGCAAACCGAATGGGCAACCGGTGGATGTGTTGACCGGATTCCTCGACAAGGATGAGAACGCGCTGGGTCGCCCGGTAGGCGTGGTGATCGACCAGCAAGGGGATTTACTGGTGGCGGATGACGTTGGGAACAAGGTGTGGCGGGTGTCGTCCGCTCAATAATCCAGCGCCCGACATAAAACAATGTGGGAGCTAGCCTGCTAGCGATAGCGGTCAATCAATCAACACTAATGTTGAATGTGACACCGTGATCGCGAGCAGGCTCACTCCTACATGGGACTGTGAGCAAGTTGATTTACGGGTTATGCGCCAGATGCTCCGGCTGCAACACCCGCTTCGCACTCAGATAAGCCTTCTGCCAATACGCCTTCGACAGACTGTCCAGCTTCACCGTGCCGCCAGTGGCCGGCGCATGCACGAAGCGCCCTTCCCCGACGTAGATCCCCGCATGACTGACCTGAGAGCCGCCATTGGTGGCGAAGAAGATCAGGTCGCCGGTCTGCAAGCCTTCCTTGCCGACATTCGGTGCCTGCATGACGATCAGCTCGCGTGTGGAGCGCGGCAGGTTGATGCCGGCAGCATCACGGTAAACAAAACCGATCAGGCCACTGCAATCAAAACCCGAATCCGGTGTGTTGCCGCCCCAGCGATAAGGCGTGCCCACCAGACCGAGTGCGCGGAACAGCACATCTTCAGCGGCAGGAGAAAAAGCCTGGGAGGAACCGAACACCACGGGAGCGCGAACCACAGGCGCTGGCGCCGGCGTGCGACTGGCGCAGGCGCTGAGCAGCGCTGCGAAGAACATCAATGTGAGGCGGGCCGACATCGTCATTAGCAGAACATCCTGATCTGGCTGCGGCTTTTTCTGCCGGAAGGACAGAAAACAAAACCGCCTGCGTGGGTACGCAGGCGGTTTGCCATCAATATAGATTCAAGATTCTAGCGGCTACGCGGCAAACTTCAAGTAAGACTTTAACTTCACCCTGTAAAGTCTGTGTCTACTCCGTTGCCGGAAGCCGTTTTGTCGCCACGAACGCAGCGACAACGGGGGGAATTACTTGCGAGCGGTGACTACAGTCGGCGCGTTGGCGAGTGCGCGCTTGGCTTCGATGAAGCTCTTGCTCCAGTAGCTGTCACCCAGGTTGTCGATGCGAACACCGCCGCTGCGACGACTGCTGGAGTGAATGAACTGGTTGTCACCCAGGTAGATCCCGGCGTGACTTACTCGACCGCGACGACCATTGGTGGCGAAGAACAGCAGATCGCCCGGCTCAAGGTTGCTGCGCGCCACCAGCGGCGCATCAACGTTGATCATTTCGCGGGTGGAGCGCGGCAGATTCATGCCGGCCTCTTCACGAAACAGGTAGCCGATGAAACCGCTGCAATCGAAACCGGCTTCAGAGGTACCGCCGAAACGGTAACGGGTACCGATCAGGGACATGCCGCGTTCGAGGATGCTGTCGGCCAGAACTGGAAGCTGGTAAGGCTTGCTGCCGTTGAAATCGGCCAGTTCTTTTTCGGTTGCCAGCTCTTCCTGGTAAATAACGGAAGACTGGGCAGTAGCAGAATTTTTAGCCTGTTGTTGCTGCTCTTGGACTGGAGAGTGAGCAGCGCAACCGTACAACAGGGTGACAAGTGCGAGAGGCACGAGGGGTGCGAAGCGCTTTAGCATGGGCACGACCGTGGCTGATAGTTGTAAAGAAGCCGAGACTATGCCCGCTATCAACCTCATTTGCAAATTCAATCGATCTTTTTGTGACTTCCCGGTTTCTCGTTTACATCTAAGCGCTTAAGCCCATTTGAATCGATTCGCAGCCTGCACAGCGTGCAGGAAAGCGGATTTTCTGGCGCCTGAAATATGCCGAAACGCGCTACAAGCCGCAGTTTCAGAGGGTTTACTACCAGCCGAGAGTTTCTTTGAGGAAGGGAATTGTCAGCTTGCGCTGAGCCTGCAAGGAGGCCTGATCGAGCTGTTCGAGCAGATCGAACAGTGCACTCATGCTGCGGGTGCCGCGAGTCAAAATAAAATGCCCGACTTCATCGGTCAGGTGCAGACCACGACGCGATGCGCGCAATTGCAAGGCACGCAATTTGTCTTCGTCGGAAAGAGGGCGCATCTGGAAAATCAGCGCCAGGGTCAGGCGCGATTTCAAGTCAGCCAGTTTTACCGGCAGCTCGCGTGGCGAGGTGGAGGCTGCGATCAGCAGACGCCGACCGCTGTCACGCAACCGATTGAACAGATGAAACAGCGCCTCTTCCCAATCAGCCTTGCCCGCTACGGCGTGCAAGTCATCGAGACAGACCAGTTCGTACTGCTCAAGGTTGTCGAGGATTTCGATACCGCGATCCATCAATTCGGCCAGCGGCAGATACACCGCCGCTTCCCCCATCTGTTCGAAGCGCAGGCAGGCTGCCTGCAACAGATGCGTACGCCCTACGCCGTTCTTGCCCCACAGATAGATCAGACTTTCGGTCCACCCGGCGTCGGCTTCGCATAGGCGCTCGACATAGCCGAGTGCAGCGGCATTGGCGCCTGGGTAGTAGTTGATAAAGGTGGCGTCGTCACGCAGACGCACACCTAGGGGCAGCTGAATCGGTTTCATGCTGACTGAACAGTTCTCAAGGAACCGTTAGTGGCCTCTGTGTAAAGTTTGCGAAGTTTATACCCGTGAAGCGAAGCGCACAATGCAACAGACCCCAAGCAAAATCAAAGGTTTGCGTTAACGCACTGGTTTTATGACAGTTTCTCTGACGCTGCTGCAACCGTTACGCCCGCAAAACACGGGCCAACCCGGTGAACCACCGGGCTGCCCGCCTGAGCGATTAAAGCTCGGGCTCGTCCGTCCCGCTATAAATGTCGGAATCCTTGTACAGATCGTGCACATGGCGCACCAGCACCATGATCACCGCCGCCACTGGCAATGCCAGCAATACCCCGGTGAAACCGAACAATTCGCCGCCAGCCAGAATCGCGAAGATTACCGCGACCGGGTGCAGGCCGATCCGGTCGCCGACCAGCAATGGCGTCAGCACCATGCCCTCCAGTGCCTGACCGATCATGAACACCGCGACTATCCCGATCATCGGGTACAGATCACCGCCAAACTGGAACAGACCGGCAATCAGCGCCGCGCCGATACCAATCACAAAGCCCATGTACGGCACGATGGCCGCCAGACCAGCGATCAGGCCGATCAACAGCCCCAGTTCCAGGCCGACAATCATCAGGCCCGCCGCGTAAATCACCCCCAGCGCCAACATCACCAGCAATTGCCCGCGCACGAACGCGCCAAGCACTTCGTGACATTCGCCCGCCAGCGAGACGATGGTTTCCTCCCGATCACGCGGCAGCAGGCTGCGGATCTTCGCCATCATCACGTCCCAATCACGCAGCAAGTAGAAGCTCACGACCGGGATCAACACGAGATTGGCCAGCCAGCCGATCAACGCCAGACTCGAAGCCGTGGCCTGACTCAGCACCACACTGACAATGTCAGTGGTCTGGCCCATGTGCTCGCTGATCGCCGCTTTGACTTTATCGAACTTCCAGAAGCCGTCCGACAGCCCCAGCTTCGATTGCCCCCACGGCAACGCCGTGTGTTGCAGCCAGTCGAGCATTTGCGGCGCCAACTCGTACAAACGCAGTAACTGCTTGGCGAGCATCGGTACCAGCACCAGCAACAGCGCGGTGACGATCAGCGTAAACAAGGCAAACACCGCGATCACGCCCCACGTTCGCGACAGACCGAGGCGTTCCAGACGATCCACCAGCGGATCGAACAGATACGCCAGCAGCAGCGCCACCAGGAACGGCGTGAGGATCGGATGCAGCAACCAGACAAACGCGCAAAGCAGGACTACCCCGCCGAGCCAGAACCAACGCCGCGAATCGGCCATGTACCACTCCTGCTGCTTCTATATAAGGAAAGACTTACCAGCGAAACCGTAACGACGGCGCCACTGGTGTTGGTGCCGGCGCTACAACCGGCGCCGCACCGTCGACCGGGGCTGGCGGCGGCGCAACGGGTGCCGGCGCATCGGCCGGCATTTCCTGCAACCGAGCCAGCGACAACTGCGCACGCAACTGATCGGTGCTGCCATTGACTCGATACACGATGCGATCACCATCGACACTTTGCACACGCATGCCAAACGGCTCGAGCAAACGCAGCAGCGCGGCGTAATGCTCCAGATTCATACCCTGCACTTCCAGGGTCTGCTGGCCCGATACGCCGGGTTTGGCGACGAAGCGCGGCGCGAGACGTTCGGCAACCGCCAACATAACTGCATCGGCTACAGCGGCCTGATCGGCGCCCTGTACGCTGCCCGCCTCTTTCTGATCGCCCAGCCACAAATGCCACTTGGCCGTCCACTGCCCGCCGTCTTCATGCGCATGCACCGCCAGCATCGCGTCGGCGTTGTAGCGCTCGGAGACGCCGTGCAATGGCGCCGGATCAGTGCCTTCCAGCGCCGGCGCGGTGGCG
The DNA here is from genome assembly GCF_052567255.1 of Pseudomonas sp. McL0111. Classification (NCBI taxonomy): domain Bacteria; kingdom Pseudomonadati; phylum Pseudomonadota; class Gammaproteobacteria; order Pseudomonadales; family Pseudomonadaceae; genus Pseudomonas; species Pseudomonas sp. McL0111. The sequence goes on from NZ_CP199585.1 coordinate 6,092,129, forward strand.
ACCAGTTGCTCACTCAGATCCGCCAGCGGCAAACGCAACGGCAGACCACGATGTTGCGCCGCAGCCCGCAGCGGCGCGGCAGCCGCCTGACCGTCGCCAACCAGACTCGAACCTTCTGTCGAATCGTTCAGCCACCAACTCAGAATCGACGGCCGACTGGCGCCCCACAAGGATAGTCCGGCACGACGCAATGCCTGTTCGGTGGTGGCCGGATCGAAATCGACTTTAAGCACTTCCGGCGGTCCGGCATCAAAACCGAACTGACTGATGATTTGCTGCGGGTCTTTGCGTATCGCCGCCAGACCCGGGTTCTGCGGCGCTTTCGGATCGCCGGTCAGACGCAGCACCAGCGTGTCCAGCGCCGCCTGAGTGGCGCGATCACGCTCTTCCGGCGCCTGGCCATTAACTGGCTGACGCACTTGATAGAGACCTTTAAGGGTTTCGGCATGACTCGCCAGACTGACCAGGGACAAGCAACCCACAAACAACAATTTACAAAAACGCATGGAAAATTCCCGTCGACAGGAGCGGCTGGAACAGGCCGCGTGAACCGGTTGAGCAAGGCTGTGACCATCGGCCGTTGCAAAACATTCACACGACAGCGGTAAGTTTTTGCACAGTGATAACGATAGACGGTTAATCGCCACACCTTATACAGGCACTCAGAACGCTCAATTGCAAAAAATTTCAGGTGATATGCCCCTGCCCGTCGGCGTGAGGATGGCCGCTGCCCCTCAAGCCTGATAAAATCGCGCGCCTTCGCAGACCGGCAACAGCCCGGCACCTCGAAATTCGCGTGAGGCAATCGCCCCTGTCGATTTCGGCGTTCCTGCTGGACTCGGTCGTTACCCCTGAATCCCCCCTAAAGGCCTGGATCATGAGCAAGCAACCCTCCCTGAGCTACAAGGACGCCGGTGTAGACATCGACGCCGGTGAAGCATTGGTCGAACGCATCAAGAGCGTCGCCAAGCGCACTGCGCGCCCGGAAGTCATGGGCGGCCTGGGCGGTTTCGGCGCCCTCTGCGAAATCCCGGCCGGCTACAAGCAGCCAGTGCTGGTTTCCGGTACCGACGGCGTCGGCACCAAGCTGCGTCTGGCGCTGAACCTGAACAAGCACGACAGCATCGGCATCGACCTGGTCGCCATGTGCGTCAACGATCTGGTGGTGTGCGGCGCCGAGCCGCTGTTCTTCCTCGATTACTACGCCACCGGCAAACTCAACGTTGAAACCGCGACCCAGGTTGTCACTGGCATCGGCGCCGGCTGCGAACTGTCCGGTTGCTCGCTGGTTGGCGGCGAAACCGCTGAAATGCCTGGCATGTACGAAGGCGAAGACTACGACCTGGCCGGCTTCTGCGTCGGCGTCGTGGAAAAATCGGAAATCATCGACGGCTCGAAAGTCGCTACCGGTGACGCCCTGATCGCCCTGCCATCGTCCGGCCCGCACTCCAACGGCTACTCGCTGATCCGCAAAATCATCGAAGTGTCCGGTGCAGACATCGAAAACATCCAGCTCGATGGCAAACCGCTGACCGATCTGCTGATGGCTCCGACCCGCATCTACGTGAAGCCGCTGCTCAAGCTGATCAAAGACACCGGCGCAGTCAAAGCCATGGCCCACATCACCGGTGGCGGCCTGCTCGACAACATCCCGCGCGTTCTGCCAAAAGGCGCACAAGCGGTGGTTGACGTGGCCAGCTGGAATCGCCCTGCCGTGTTCGACTGGCTGCAAGAGAAAGGCAACGTCGACGAGACCGAAATGCACCGCGTGCTGAACTGCGGCGTAGGCATGGTCATCTGCGTGGCTCAGGAACACGTTGAAATCACCCTGAACACCCTGCGTGAAGCGGGCGAGCAGCCATGGGTCATCGGCCAGATCGCTGTAGCTGCCGAAGGCGCTGCTCAGGTTGAACTGAAGAACCTTAAGGCTCATTAATGTCCGCAACCTGTGATGTCGTGGTGCTGTTGTCCGGCACCGGCAGTAACTTGCAGGCTTTGATCGACAGCACGCGGACCGGCGACAGCCCGGTTCGCCTCGCTGCGGTGATTTCCAACCGCGCCGACGCCTACGGCCTGCAACGCGCCAGTGACGCGGGTATCGCCACCCGCTCGCTGGATCACAAGGCATTTGAAGGTCGCGAGGCCTTCGATGCTGCTCTGATCGAACTGATCGACGAATTCAATCCCAAACTCGTGGTACTGGCCGGCTTCATGCGCATTCTCAGCGCTGATTTCGTGCGCCACTATCAGGGTCGCCTGCTGAATATCCATCCGTCGCTGCTACCCAAATACAAAGGGTTACACACTCATCAGCGTGCGCTGGAGGCCGGCGATACTGAACACGGCTGCTCCGTACACTTCGTCACCGAGGAACTCGATGGCGGACCACTGGTCGTACAGGCAGTATTACCGGTAGAGTTGCACGACACGCCGCAGAGTCTGGCGCAGCGAGTACATGTTCAGGAACACCTGATCTACCCGATGGCCGTTCGCTGGTTTGCCGAGAACCGCCTGGCACTCGGCGAGCAAGGTGCTTTACTGGACGGCCAGTTACTCGCGGCCAGCGGCCACTTGATTCGAAACTAGGAGATTTTATGCGTCGCGCCCTGCTCTTCGCTTGCGCTCTGCTTGCCCTGCCCTTCGCACAGGCAGCAGACCTTCAACCGTACTCCGCCAGCTACACCGCTGACTGGAAACAACTGCCGATGAGCGGCACTGCTTCGCGCAGCCTGACGAAAGAAGCCAACGGCGTCTGGAGGCTCAGCTTCAAGGCTTCGATGATGATCGCCAGCCTGAATGAAGAAAGCACTCTGACGCTGGACAAGGACACGCTGCTGCCGCAGTCCTACCACTTCGAACGTGGCGGCCTGGGCAAAGCCAAGAAGTCCGACCTGGACTTCGACTGGGCCAACAAACTGGTCACCGGCACTGATCGCGGCGACCCGGTCAAGGTACCGTTGAACCGTGGCATGGTCGACAAGTCCACCTACCAGCTCGCTCTGCAGCATGACGTTGCTGCCGGCAAGAAAAGCATGAGCTACCAGGTGGTTGATGGCAGCGATGTCGATACCTATGACTTCCGCGTGCTAGGTGCAGAGAAAGTCGACACCAAGGCCGGCCAGATCGATGCGATCAAGGTTGAGCGCGTACGTGACCCGACACAAAGCAAGCGCACCACCGTCATGTGGTTCGCCAAGGATTGGGATTACCTGCTGGTTCGCCTGCAACAGGTTGAAACCGACGGCAAGGAGTACAACATCATGCTCCAGGACGGCACCGTCAACGGCAAAACCGTTAAAGGCAGCTGATCCACCGCAACACCGAAAAGCCCCGCAGATGCGGGGCTTTTTTATGCCTGAAATTCCATAACGACCCACACCCACTGTGGGAGCGAGCTTGCTCGCGAAGGCGGTGCATCAGCCACATCTTCGTTAGCTGACAGAAAGCATTCGCGAGCAAGCTCGCTCCCACAGGGTTCAGTGTGATTTTCAATGGTCAGCTCAAACAGAGAATTTAGCCACCATACTGTTCAAATCCACCGCCAGCCGCGACAGCTCTTGACTCGCCGCACTGGTCTGATTGGCCCCCGCCGACGTCTGCATCGCCAGATCGCGGATGTTCATCAGATTGCGATCCACCTCCCGCGCCACCGCTGCCTGTTCCTCCGAGGCACTGGCGATCACCAGATTGCGCTCGTTGATCAAGGTGAACGCCGAAGCAATCTCCTCCAGCGCCACGCCCGCAGCCTTGGCCAGTTCCAGCGTCGACCGCGCACGGGTGTTGCTCTGCTGCATCGAACTGACCGCCGAATCCGTGCCCTGGCGGATACCGCCGATCATCTGCTCAATCTCCTGAGTCGACTGCTGCGTGCGATGCGCCAGCGCCCGCACCTCATCGGCGACCACCGCAAAACCACGCCCGGCATCCCCCGCCCGCGCCGCCTCGATGGCAGCGTTGAGCGCCAGCAGATTGGTCTGCTCGGCAATCGAACGGATCACGTCCAGCACTTTGCTGATGCCATGAACCTTCAGCGCCAGATCCTCAACTTGCGTGACATTGGCCGTGACGTCCTCGGCCAGAAACTCGATTGACGTCACGGTTTGCTGAACCTGCTCACGACCGTGCTGGGCGATGCGATCCGATTCTCGCGATGCCTCGGAAGTCGCCACCGCATTGCTCGCCACTTCCTCAACAGCGGCGGTCATCTGGTTCACCGCCGTCGCGGCCTGTTCGATCTCCAGGCTTTGCTGGTGCAGCCCACGGGTGGCGTCCTCGGTCACGCAGCTCAATTCTTCTGATGCAGAAGCCAATTGGCTGGAGGACTCGGAAATCCGGCGAATAGTCTCCCGCAGGTTGTGCTGCATGCTTTTCAAGGCGTGCAGCAGACGCGCCGGTTCGTCGCTGCCGGAGATGTTGATCTCGCCGGTCAGATCGCCGCCCGCCACCACTTCAGCCACCCCCAAAGACTGCGCCAGCGGCAAGACAATGCTGCGCGTCAGCAACAGCGCCAGTCCGATGGTGATCAGCGCAGTAACGCCGATCATCACCCCGACCCACACCCGCGAATTGATGAACACGAGCCGCGCCGCCTCAGTCGCCAGGTTCGCGTTGTGCTTGTTCAACTCGACCAGATCGCGCAGGGTCACTGCCATATCGTCGGCCAACGGGCTCATCTGGCCATTGAGAATCGCCGCCGCCTCTTCGACCCGGTTCTGTGCAGACAACTGCATCACCTGCGCCTGAAGTTCGAGATATTTGTGCTCGGCGACTTTGAAGCGGTCAAACAGCTTGCGCTCCTCGGGCAGTACGATCAGCACGTCATAACGCTGCTGGGCTTCGCTCAACACGCCGCGCAATTCATCGAGCTTGGCGACATTCTGCTCCAGCGCCTGCGGATCACGATTGAGCAACAGGCGCATGGTCAGCGCCCGCAGGCGCAGCATGTCCTGACTCATTTCGCCGACTGCCATCACGCTTGGCAGCCAGTTGTTATCGACCTCATCGGATTGCGCCCGCATGTTGGCCATTTGCAGCAGCGCGAACGCCCCAAGGGCAAACACCATCAGTGCCAACAGGCCAAATCCCAACCCGGCACGGGGCGCGATATTCAGACTACGGATACTCATTGCTCTGGTTCCTTCCAAAAGCGCTGCATCTACCTGCAGCTGGTTGCTTTAGAAGGTATCGGCCCGGAGTAAATTTGCGTAAGACCAAAACGTGATATCAAAAGGCCTTAATACTTCGAACCTGCGGCATTAACGATTCAGCGTGCTTTTCTCGGACTTCAACGCCGTTCGCGGCAAGATCGCCAGGAAGTTATCCCGCGCCACTTTCCGAGCGACGTCTTCAGGCAAGGCATCGAGGAACGGCTGGAAGCTGTGCATTTCCTTACCAAGTTTATTGAAACGCCCTACAACGTCCGAACCGAGCATGAAGCGCTCCGGGTACTTCTCGACCAAGTGCAACCACTCCGGGCGCGGCTTGCCCTGCTCGTCCAACAGATACGGGGTGAGCATGCTCCACGACAGATCGATATACAGATTTGGATAAGCCTCAAGCAGACGAGTCACTGTTGGCAGCAGGAACTTGAGATGTGTCTGATGCCGATGAATCTCGGCGCTGGTGCCGGCGTGCGCCCAGATGAACCGTGTGTGCGGATGATTACGCAGCGGCTCCTCGATTTCCTGCAGGTACAGCGGATTCTTCTCACGCTTGGAGGTGATGTTGGAATGCAGCATCACCGGCAGATCGTTTTCCGCCGCCAGATGGTAGATGCGCACCATCGCCTCGTTGTTGGCGCGCGGCGTGTCGCCGGAGGTCAGCGCGGTGAGATCGTCGTGACGGGTAAACACTTCGCCAATGCCCTGCCATAGCCCCGGATACAGATCGAGCATGCGCTGGATATGCGCGGCGGAGTTCTTGTCGTTTGGATTAAAACCGGACAGAAACGGATGGAAGTGCTGCCGTTGTTCAGGTGTCAGTTTCTGCACCGCATCGGCGACGATCACGTCAGTGGCGCTGTACCAATAGGCATCGGCGTCATCGCCGGCGTAATAACGCGGGCGCTTCGGTTCATCTTCGTGCCACTTCTTGGCCACCGGGATGCCGGAAATCATCACGTGCTCAATGGAATTGTCCGCCATGGCCGTAAGCAGCTTCGCCATGCCGGCGGTTTCCTGGAAAAAATCCACGTAATGCAAGTGCGCATCGCTGTAGGTGTATTCCCGGGCCTGGGCGCTACCGGCAAATAACAACAGACAGGCAAAACTCGAACGCAACAAGGACACAAGTCATCTCCATTAAAGGGGCATAGGCTAGACCCCGATCAGACAACAAGGGTTCACCACGCAGGAAAGTGGAACGCACGCCTGTGGGAATGCTCTATAACTTCAAGGTCTTTTTTTGATCGAATGACTTTTCCTACTGCCAGTGAGGTTCCCATGACCGTTACCGTCAATACCGTCTCCGCCGAAGGTTTGCGTCACACCGTACAGATCGATGACCACCAATTATTTGCCGATGCCCCGGTTGCCGTCGGTGGCGAAGGGTCGGCCCCGGAGCCGCACGATTACTTCGATGCGGCCCTCGGCGCCTGCAAGGCGTTGACCCTGAAGATGTATGCCAAGAAAAAAGACATCCCGCTGACCGGGGTTGGCGTCGAGGTCAAACGCGACAACAGTGAAGAACAGAAAGGCAAATACGCGCTGCATGTCACCCTCACCCTCAAAGGTGTGCTGACCGATGCTCAGCGCGAAGAGTTGTACCGCGTTGCCGACCGCTGCCCGATTCACAAGCTGATGACCACCAGCGAAGTCACCATCGAAACCCACGCGCCACAAGGCTTCGACAGCCAGTAATCAACAGCCGGGCTGCGGCGGGTTATGCTCATCGCATCACCCGCTCAGCCTGGAATGCACCATGGACCCGCAAACCCTGATCATCCGCCCCCGCGCCGAAGACGTCGAAGGCCAGCCGATCCTGCGCCCGCTGCCGTCAGCCAAGTGCCGCAGCGTCGGGCCTTTCGTGTTTTTCGACCACATGCTGGAAACGGTTTATCCGGCAGGCAAAGGCATGAACATCCGACAGCATCCGCACATCGGTCTGTCGACCCTCACCTATCTGTTTGACGGGCAGATCCAGCACAAAGACAGTCTCGGCTCGGACCAAGTGGTCAGCGCCGGTGACGTCAGCTGGATGACCGCCGGCAGCGCCATCGCCCATGTCGAGCGTACGCCCGAGCCGCTGAAGGACAGTGGTTTCAGGTTCCACGGCTTGCAGATCTGGCTGGCCTCGCCCAAGGAACACGAACAAGGCCCGGGGCATTACAGCCATCACCCAGCGTCTACGTTGCCGGTGAGTGACAGCCTCGGCGTACGGATCCGGATGATTGCCGGGTCAGGCTTTTGTCTGGAATCGCCGGTACCGGTGCTTTCTCCTACGTTGTACGCGGAATTGCAGATGCAGACGGCGACCACGCTGCTGATCCCCACTGAACATGAAGAGCGGGCGCTGTATGTGCTGAGCGGCGATGCGCAGCTCAATGGTGAGGAAATCGAGCCTAATACGCTGGTGGTATTGCCGGCCGGGGAAGAAATGAGCCTGTTTGCCGAAAGTGATGTGCATGCCGTGGTTTTCGGCGGCGCAGCGCTGGACGGGCCACGGCGGATCAACTGGAATTTTGTCGCGAGCGATCCGGCGGCGATTGATGAGGCGCGGCGCAAATGGGCGGCCGGGGATTGGCCTAGGGTGCCGGGGGAAGTCGAGCGGATCGAACTGCCCTGATTCTTGTATCGCCTGTGAGTCAGTCTTCGCTGGCAGGCCAGCTCCCACAGGTTTTCGAGTCGAACACAGATTTTGCAAACGACTCGAAAACTGTGGGAGTGATCCGGCGGCGATTGATGAGGCACGGCGCAAGTGGGCGGCCGGGGATTGGCCTACAGTGCCGGGGGAAGTAGAGCGGATCGAACTGCCTTAAGTCTGGTATCGCCTGTGAGTCAGTCTTCGCTGGCAGGCCAGCTCCCACAGGTTTTCGAGTCGAACACAGATTTTGCAAACGACTCGAAAACTGTGGGAGTGATCCGGCGGCGATTGATGAGGCACGGCGCAAGTGGGCGGCCGGGGATTGGCCTACAGTGCCGGGGGAAGTCGAGCGGATCGAACTGCCCTGATTCTTGTATCGCTTGTGAGTCAGTCTTCGCTGGCAAGCCAGCTCCCACAGGTTTTCGAGTCGAACACAGATTTTGCAAACGACTCGAAAACTGTGGGAGCTGGCTTGCCAGCGAAGAGGCCCTGTCAGGCACCGACCAAGTCAGTGCCCGACAACCCAATCAGCCCTTGAACACTTCATCCAGCAAGTTATGCATCGACACAAACGCCCGCGCTGCGGTCTTCGCGTCGTACATCATCTTGCCCGGCACATTGGCATGCGGATCGGTGAACGAATGCACCGCACCGCCGTAGCTCGTCAATTGCCAATCCACGCCCACCGCGTTCATTTCTTCTTCGAACGCCGGTAGTTGCTCTTTCGGCACCAACGGATCGGAAGCACCGTGCAGCACCAGCACCGAGCCTTTGATGTTCTTCGCATCCGCCGGGTTCGGCGAATCCAGCGTGCCGTGGAACGACACCGCAGCCTTCACCGGCGCACCGGTACGCGCCAGATCCAGCGCACAGCAACCGCCGAAGCAGAAACCGAACACCGCCAGTTTCGACGTATCAACCGCCGCTTCGCCCTGCTTCTGCAATTGCTCGAACGCCGCTTGCATGCGCTTGCGCAGCAAGGCGCGGTCGTTCTTCAACGGCATCATCGCGGCGCCGGCCTGATCACCGTTCTGTGGGCGTACGGCCTGACCGTAGACGTCAGCAATCAACACCACGTAGCCCTTGGCCGCGACCGATTTGGCGATTTCTTCCGCACCGGCGCTGACGCCCATCCAGTTCGGCGCCATCAACAGGCCCGGGCGTGCGCCCTGGTGATTGGCATCGAATGCCAAACGACCTTCGTAAGGCTGGCCGTCAATTTGATAGACCACGGAACGTACAGTGACTTGGCTCATTTCTGACTCCTGCTTGTTAAACACCAGAATGAAAAAACCCGCCGAAGCGGGTTTTTTTGCAACTTGATTAAACCGACAGCTCAACCAGCAGCTTGTTCAGACGGCGTACGTAAGCCGCCGGATCTTTCAAGCTGTCGCCAGCAGCGAGAGCTGCCTGATCGAAGAGGATGTGCGACAGGTCGCCAAAACGCTCTTCGCTCTGCTCGCCGTCGAGTTTCTCGATCAGCGGGTGAGCCGGGTTGAATTCGAAGATTGGCTTCGAGTCCGGCACTTTCTGCCCGCTCGCTTCGAGGATCTGACGCATTTGCAGACCCAGATCCTGCTCACCGATAGCCAGAATGGCCGGCGAGTCGGTCAGGCGATGGGAAACCCGCACTTCGGCAACGGAGTCGCCCAAGGCAGCTTTCAGACGCTCAACCAGACCTTCTTTGGACTTGGCGACTTCTTCTGCGGCTTTCTTGTCCTCTTCCGAGTCCAGGTTGCCCAGATCGAGGTCACCACGCGCCACGTCGACAAAGCTCTTGCCGTCGAATTCGCTGAGGTAGCTCATCAGCCACTCGTCGATACGGTCGGTCAGCAGCAGCACTTCGATGCCTTTCTTGCGGAAGACTTCCAGGTGCGGGCTGTTCTTGACCTGCGCGTAGGTTTCGCCGGTCAGGTAGTAGATCTTGTCCTGACCTTCCTTGGCGCGAGCCAGGTAGTCGGCCAGACCAACGATCTGCTCGCCGTCATCGCCATTGGTCGATGCGAAACGCAGCAGGCCAGCGATTTTTTCCTTGTTGGAGAAATCTTCTGCCGGGCCTTCTTTCATGACCTGACCGAAGTTTTTCCAGAAGCCTTTGTATTGCTCAGGCTCGTTCTTCGCCAGTTTTTCCAGCATGTCCAGCACACGCTTGGTCAGCGCCGATTTCATCGAGTCGATAATCGGGTCTTTCTGCAGGATTTCCCGCGACACGTTCAGCGACAAATCGTTGGAATCGACCACACCTTTGATGAAGCGCAGGTACAGCGGCAGGAACGACTCAGCCTGATCCATGACGAACACACGTTGCACGTACAGCTTCAGGCCTTTCGGCGCTTCACGCTGGTACAGGTCGAACGGTGCACGGGCCGGCACATAAAGCAGCGAGCTGTATTCAAGCTTGCCTTCGACTTTGTTGTGGCTCCAGGCCAGCGGGTTTTCAAAGTCGTGAGCGATGTGCTTGTAGAACTCCTGGTATTCCTCGTCCTTCACTTCAGTGCGAGGACGGGTCCACAGAGCGCTGGCGCGGTTGACGGTTTCCCATTCAACGGCCGCAGGCTCTTCACCTTCGGCAGCCGTGACTTCTTTCGGCAGTTCGATCGGCAGAGCGATGTGGTCGGAGTACTTCTTGATGATGTTGCGCAGACGCCAGCCATCGGCGAACTCGTCTTCAGCAGCCTTCAGGTGCAGGACGATACGGGTGCCGCGCTCTGGTTTGTCGATGTTGGCTACTTCGAACTCGCCCTCGCCTTTCGACGACCAGTGCACGCCTTCGCTGGCCGGGGTGCCGGCGCGACGGCTGTACACATCAACCTGATCGGCAACGATGAATGCCGAGTAGAAACCAACACCGAACTGGCCGATGAGGTGGGAATCTTTTTTCTGGTCGCCAGACAGGTTTTTCATGAAATCGGCGGTGCCCGACTTGGCGATGGTACCCAGGTGGGCAATCACATCGTCGCGGTTCATGCCGATGCCGTTGTCTTCGAGGGTGACGGTCTTGGCGTCCTTGTCGAAGCTCACACGGATTTTCAGGTCGGCGCCACCTTCGAGCAACTCTGGCTTGGCCAGGGCTTCGAAGCGCAATTTATCGACAGCGTCAGAGGCGTTCGAGATCAATTCGCGAAGGAAGATTTCCTTGTTGGAATACAGCGAATGGATCATGAGGTGCAGCAGTTGCTTCACCTCGGTCTGGAAGCCCAGGGTTTCCTTTTGAGTTTCCACACTCATGGTCATCAAACTCCAATCAGATGGCAGTGGCCGCGACCCAAATGGTCTGCGGCGGGTTGTTCTCTGAGTTGGGGGCAGCGTTCAGGATTTCAAGGGCTCATCAATTTTGAAGTGCGCCCGGGCGGTGGCGATCGGCTCGCCCTCGGTGCTTTGCCACGCAGTAATCGCCACGTTGGCGACCCGGCGCCCCTGGCGGCAGACCTGACACTTGGCCCACGTATCGCGAAACTGCCCGGCACGCAGGTAATCAAGGGAAAAATCGATGATCTTCGGCACACCCGGCGCCCCGGTAAAGATCAACAGATGCAGGGCCGCAGCCAGTTCCATGAACCCGGCAATCACCCCGCCGTGGATCGCCGGCAATAAAGGGTTACCAATGTTGTCCTTGTTCGCTGGCAGCTTGAACAGCAACTCATCGCCCACCCGCGAACACTCGATGCCGATCAACCCCGCGTAAGGGATCAGCTTCAGCAGTGGAGCGTAATCGCCCTGCTGATGTGCATCCTGTAGTTGCTGCTTGAGGTCATCGCTCATTGCCCGGCTCCCTTGATTGCGCCACCGAATCCCTTGGTGCCCTTGAGACCTTTGCCCATGCGCATGAAAGTGCCGACGACATGCGCGATTGGCTGCTCGGGATCGTCCTGATAAGCGAAACCACGGGCGAAGATCACGTCGGTGGTCACCCGATAACACTGGGCGAACCCGTAGACATCCTTGTGCGGTTCGGCGGCGTGCATGTAGTCGATGCGCAAATCCAGCGTCGGGCACACCTCGAATTCCGGCAGCACGCACAGGGTCGACATGCCGCACGCGGTGTCCATTAACGAGGTAATCGCGCCCCCGTGGATAACGCCAGTCTGCGGATTGCCGACGATTTGCGCGCTATACGGCAGGATCACCGTGAGGCCGTCATTACTGGCGCTGTGCACCTTCAAGCCGAGCACCTGACAATGGCGCAATGCCGAGAGAAATCGCGTCGCGCGCTCAAAAACGGGGTTTTCGGCCATCTGATAAATACTCTTGTTAGAGCCTGTTTCGAGTAGTGGGCAGAACGACAAAAGTTCCACTGCGAAACAAACTTATATATCTGAAAGAAATAAGGAACTTAACCTCAGGCACCGCGCTCTTAAGGCCAGTAGTTATTTTCCATAAGGAGAAACACCCCATGCGTAAGACTTTAGCTATTGCCTTGATGTTGACCGCTTCCCTCGGTCTCGCTGCCTGCGATAAAAAATCCGAGGACAAAGCTCAAGATGCTAACCAACATGCTGAACAAGCACAGCAGGACATGAGCAAAGCTCAGGATAAAGTGAACGACGCAGCGAAAGAAAACGCCGAAGCTGCCAAAGCTCAGGCTGAATCGAACCAGGCTGCACAAGACGAAGCTGCCAAAAAGCAATAATCGGCTTTTTGCAGCAGAAAAAGAAAACCCGCCAAGTGCGGGTTTTCTTTTGCCTGTCATTTTTTGGTAATGCCCTATTAGAGCAAGATAGTTCTAAAAGTCGGACTAATCATCAGCAACAACGAACACACTAAGCCGACAAACCAGACGAGGCTGCGCAGTGATGGCTGATCAGCCAGGTAAAGCCACAAATAGAGAATCCGCGCAATCACAAAGATGATCGCCAGTGTATCGATCAACCATCCTGCCGTTTGCGTGGTATGCGCCATCAACACACCCACCGCAAACAAGATAAAGGCTTCGATACTGTTCTGATGCGCCGCCAGTGCCCGAGCGCCGTAACCGGTGAGCTGCGCCTGTTGCTGGCGCGGCAGGTGATTGTTGTAACCGCCCTGCTCTTTCATGGCCTTGGCCACCGGCATACGCGCTACGTAGATCAGCAAAGCACTGATAAACACACACCAGAACGGAATACTCATCAAACAGCCTCTTTGTTGGTTTCGGGCAACGGCGCCTCTGTAGGGGTATAGACCATCACGTCGAGAACGTCGGAGTGAAACTCGCGGCGGTACAACACCAGTACTACCCCGGTGCTCATCAACATGAACAGCCACGGGCTGACAAACCACGCCAGCATGGTCATGCCGAAGTAATAAGAGCGCAGACCGAAGTTGAACTGGTTGGCCGCCATCGAAATCACCCGCGCAGCTCGCAATGCGAAGGCTTTGCGCTCCTGCTCCGAGACGTGCCGCTCACCGACCATCGGCGCGGAGCCGACCAACACAGCCGCAAAGTTGTACTGACGCATGCACCAACTGAAGGTGAAGAACGCGTAGACGAAAACCATCGCCAGGCACAGCAACTTGATCTCCGACATGCCCTGCGAGGCCTGCTGCACCATCGGAATGTCCGCCAGCAACGACACCGCGCGCTCGGAGGCGCCCAGCACAGTGAGGATACCGGCGAGGATAATCAGTGTGCTGGAGGCGAAGAACGAGGCGTTGCGCTCCAGATTGCCAATCACGCTGGCGTCGGCGATGCGGTTGTCGCGCAGCAGCATGCGGCGCATCCAGTCTTCACGATACAGGTGCAGCACGCTGGCCAGACACGCGGTGTCACGAGCCTTCCAGCTCGCATAACGGGTGTAACCGCCCCAGCAGATGACAAACCACAGCGCGGCAAGCAAGTGGATCAGATTAGCCTGGATGAACGACATGCAATTCCCTTGAATACGTGACCTTGTAGGAGCAGAGCTTGCTCGCGAAAGCGGTTTTCCTGTCGACATCAATCTTGAATGCCAGACCGTCTTCGCGAGCAAGCTCTGCTCCTACATAAAATCTGTGCAGTGCTTCGACGTTGGCTCAGAGAAAAAGACACTGCCTGAAGCCCATAAAAAATGCCCCGTATCGATTGATACGGGGCATTTCTGTTTATCGCTCCAGACCTGCTTGTGGCAGGCAAGGCAACGTTACGCCACTGCTTCGCTGCGCTTGCCGAGCAGGCGATCGCAGATCACTGCAACCACCAGGGTCATCACGCACGGCACCAGCCAGGCCAGGCCCTGCTCGCTCAGCGGCAGGTGGGACAGCTGCGATGGCAACCAGTCGGCCAGACCGGCGCCTTTCAGCGCGTCGATGCTGCCGAACAGGAACGACACCAGCATCACCGGGCCGAGAATGCGACCGTGCTCATGCCAGAAGTCCTTGCAGAAACTCAACGCCACCAGAACGATGCACGGCGGGTAGATCGCGGTCAGTACCGGGATCGAGAACGCGATCAGTTTGGTCAGGCCCAGGTTGGAAACCAGCAGCGAAAACGCCGCGAGGATAATCACCAGGGTCTTGTAGGACAGTGGCAGCACACGGCTGAAGTATTCAGCACAGGCGCAAGTCAGGCCGACCGCCGTTACCAGACACGCCAGCGAGATCAGTACCGCAAGGAAACCACTGCCCAGCGAACCGAAGGTGTGTTGCACGTAAGCATGCAATACCGCTGCGCCGTTGGTAGCACCGACGGCTACTTCGTGGCTACCGGAACCGAGGCGGAACAGGCTGATGTAGACCAGTGCCAGACCGACGCCGGCAATCAACCCGGCGATGATCGCGTAGCGGGTGATCAACTTGGGCGACTCGACACCACGGGAGCGGATCGCGTTGACGATAACGATACCGAACACCAGCGCGCCAAGGGTATCCATGGTCAGGTAACCATTGATGAAGCCTTGTGAGAACGGTGCTGCCACGTATTCCGGCGTGCCATGGCCGATATCACCTGCCGGCAGAGCGAATGCAGCGATGCCCAGTACCGCCAGCGCGATGATTTTCAGCGGTGCGAGGAAACGGCCGACGGTATCCAGCAAACGGCCCGGATACAGCGAGATGAAGAACACCAGCAGGAAGTACACCGAGCTGTAGAGGAACAGCGCCAGCGGGCTCTCGCCGGTCAATGGTGCCAGGCCCACTTCGAAGGACACGGTCGCGGTACGCGGGGTCGCGAACAACGGGCCGACCGCCAGGTAACAGGCAGCCGCCAGTACACCGCCAGCGATCTTGCCGATCGGGCTGCTCAGCGCATCCATCGCGCCGCCGACTTTAGCCAGCGCCACGACGGTGATCACCGGCAGACCGACTGCGGTGATCAAAAAGCCCAGCGCCGCCATCCAGACGTGAGGTCCGGCCTGCAAGCCGACGATAGGCGGGAAGATGATGTTGCCGGCCCCGACGAACAGGGCAAACGTCATAAAACCAAGTGCCAGGATGTCCTGACCTTTCAAAACTTTCATTAAGGAAATACCACACTACTGAATCGGAATTTAGAGGGGGATTGCCCTGTGTAATTAGGGAAATGCTGTCGATCCGTATGGGACCGACCCTTAAAGCGCGTTGCATGCCTTGTGGGCGGCAGACGCAAAAATGGCTGCTAGCCTAACGAATTTACCCGACAAACGCACTGTTAGAGGGCGAACTATCCGATACGCGACGTTTCTGTGTCGCGTTTTTGCATGTAATTGGGTAGATGACTATAAATCGCCTGCTCGCGAAGATTGACGATGCAGATGCCAGAAACGACAAAGGCCACCCGAAGGTGGCCTTTGCCTGGTAAAGCGTGAATCAAGCGCGAGGCTTACTTCATCGCCCAACCGGTCAGCTCGGACAAAGCCTTGCCGATGTCTGCCAGCGAACGCACGGTTTTAACGCCTGCGTCTTCCAGGGCAGCAAACTTCTCGTCTGCAGTACCTTTGCCGCCAGAGATGATTGCGCCAGCATGGCCCATGCGCTTGCCCGCAGGGGCAGTCACACCAGCGATGTAGGAAACAACCGGCTTGGTCACGTGTGCCTTGATGTAGGCAGCCGCTTCTTCTTCAGCCGAACCGCCGATCTCACCGATCATTACGATCGCTTCGGTCTTCGGGTCTTCCTGGAACAGCTTCAGGATGTCGATGAAGTTCGAACCCGGGATCGGGTCACCGCCGATGCCGACGCAAGTCGACTGACCGAAACCGGCGTCAGTAGTCTGCTTAACAGCTTCGTAGGTCAGGGTGCCGGAACGCGAAACGATACCGACTTTGCCTGGCAAGTGAATGTGACCTGGCATGATGCCGATCTTGCATTCGCCTGGGGTGATCACGCCTGGGCAGTTAGGGCCGATCAGGGTAACACCCAGCTCGTCGCACTTAACTTTAGCGTCCAGCATGTCCAGGGTAGGAATGCCTTCGGTGATGCACACGATCAGCTTGATGCCGCCGAAAGCCGCTTCCAGGATCGAATCTTTGCAGAAAGGAGCCGGAACGTAGATAACGCTGGCGGTTGCGCCAGTGGCAGCTACTGCGTCTTTAACGGTGTTGAACACTGGCAGACCCAGGTGCTCGGTGCCGCCTTTGCCAGGAGTTACGCCACCAACCATCTTGGTGCCGTATTCGATGGCTTGCTGGGTGTGGAAACTACCTTGCGAACCGGTAATACCCTGGCAGATAACTTTGGTGTCTTTATTGATCAGGACGCTCATTACTTGCCCTCCGCAGCTTTAACGACTTGTTGAGCAGCGTCGGTCAGGCTGGTAGCAGCGATGATGTTCAAACCGCTTTCTGCCAGTACTTTAGCGCCCAGTTCAGCGTTGTTGCCTTCAAGACGAACAACAACCGGGATTTTCACGCCGACTTCTTTCACTGCACCGATGATGCCTTCGGCAATCATGTCGCAACGAACGATGCCGCCGAAGATGTTGACCAGTACTGCAGCGACGTTAGTGTCGGACAGGATGATCTTGAACGCTTCGGTAACGCGTTCTTTGGTAGCACCGCCGCCCACGTCGAGGAAGTTGGCTGGTTTGCCGCCATGCAGGTTGACGATGTCCATGGTACCCATGGCCAGGCCAGCACCGTTGACCATGCAACCGATGTTGCCTTCCAGTGCTACGTAGTTCAGTTCGAACTTGGCAGCGTGCGCTTCGCGCGGATCGTCTTGCGACGGATCGTGGAAAGTCTTCAGCTTAGGCTGACGGTACATTGCGTTGGCGTCGATGTTGATCTTGGCGTCCAGGCAGTGCAGATCGCCGTCAGCCTTGATCACCAGCGGGTTCACTTCCAGCAGAGCCAGGTCGTGATCCTTGAACAGTTTGGCCAGACCTACGAAGATCTTGGCGAACTGAGCAACCTGCTTGCCTTCCAGACCCAGCTGGAATGCCAGCTCGCGACCCTGGAATGGCTGAGCGCCAACCAGTGGATCGATAGTGGCTTTCAGAATTTTTTCTGGAGTGTCGTGAGCGATTTTCTCGATGTCCACGCCACCTTCGGTGGAAGCCATGAACACGATGCGACGGCTCGAACGGTCAACGACAGCGCCCAGGTACAGCTCTTTAGCGATATCAGTGCACGATTCAACCAGGATCTTGGTGACTGGCTGGCCATTGGCGTCAGTCTGGTAAGTCACCAGACGCTTGCCCAGCCACTGCTGTGCGAAGGCTTTGGCGTCTTCTTTGCTGCGAACCAGCTTAACGCCGCCCGCTTTACCGCGACCACCAGCGTGGACCTGGGCTTTGACAACCCACTCGGTGCCGCCGATTTTGTCGCAAGCTTCTGCTGCTGCTTCCGGGGTGTCTACTGCGTAACCAGTGGAAACTGGCAGGCCGTATTCAGCGAACAGCTGCTTACCCTGATACTCGTGAAGATTCATGCTTTTTACCGTCTTCGTTAGGTACTGCGCATTCGGCGCTGCGCTCGTTTGAGTGCCGCGCCACCTGTGACTGCTGCTCGCGCAGCCGTTTCCGGATACCCGGTTCGGCTACGCAAGACTGCGTCCAGCGGACATTCCGCGGTGAGTCTTGCATGCAAGGCTCACGACGGGCCGTACCGCCGTGGTTTCTTATTGTCTTAACGCTTCTTGCGGTTGGCAATGTGGATGGCGCCGCCATTCACAGCCAAAGCAGCTTCGTGCAAGGCTTCAGACAGGGTCGGATGGGAGAAAACCATCATGCCCAGGTCTTCAGCGCTGGTGCCGAATTCCATACCGATCGCGCCCTGCTGAACCAGTTCTGCAGCGCTCGGACCAATCACGTGCACGCCCAATACGCGGTCAGTCTTGGCATCAGCGATGACCTTGACGAAACCACCGGTATCGTTGGCGGCCATGGCACGGCCGGAAGCGGCGAACGGGAAGGTGCCGACGTTAACTTCA
This sequence comes from Pseudomonas sp. McL0111, assembly GCF_052567255.1. NCBI lineage: Bacteria > Pseudomonadati > Pseudomonadota > Gammaproteobacteria > Pseudomonadales > Pseudomonadaceae > Pseudomonas > Pseudomonas sp. McL0111. Next base: position 6,110,231 of record NZ_CP199585.1, read on the forward strand.
ACGCCTTCAGCTTTCAAGGCCTGCTCGGTTTTGCCAACCCACGCGATTTCCGGGTGAGTATAAATAACCGAAGGGATCAGATCATAGTTCATCTGGGCTTTGTGGCCCTTGATGCGCTCGACAACCATGATGCCTTCTTCCGAAGCCTTGTGCGCCAGCATCATGCCGCGAACCACGTCACCAATGGCGAAAACGCCCGGTACGGTGGTCGCGCAGTGATCGTCAACGTGCACGAAACCGCGCTCGTCCAAGGTCACGCCGCTATCGGAAGCCAGCAGATCAGTGGTCACCGGACGGCGACCAACGGCTACGATCAGCTTGTCGAAAGTGATGGTCTGTTCGCCGTTGGCATCGGTGTAGTTCACGACAACTTCGTTGCCGTTCACTTTCGAGCCGGTCACGCGAGCGCCCAGCTTGATGTCCAGACCCTGTTTGGTCAGGGTTTTCAGCGCTTCCTTGGAAACAGCGGTGTCCGCTGCCATCAGGAAAGTGTCCAGAGCTTCCAGGACAACCACTTCAGAACCCAGACGCGACCAGACCGAACCCAGTTCCAGGCCGATCACGCCAGCGCCGATCACGCCCAGACGCTTAGGTACGGTCTGGAATTCCAGAGCGCCAGTCGAATCGACGATGACGTTCTGATCGACCGGAGCCGGTGGAATGTCGATCGGACGCGAACCTGGAGCCAGGATAACGTTTTCAGCTTCGATGATTTCAACCGAACCGTCAGGCTTGGTGACTTCGACTTTCTTGCCAGCCAGCAGTTTGCCGTGGCCCTGGATCGAAGTAACGCCGTTGGCCTTGAACAGGGTGGCAACACCGCCGGTCAGGTTCTTGACGATGCCAGCCTTGCGGCCAACCATCGCTGCGACGTCCATTTTGACTTCGCCGGTGGAGATACCGTGAACGTTGAAGCTCTCTTTGGCTTCCTTGTACTTCCAGGAGCTGTCGAGCAGCGCCTTGGACGGAATGCAGCCGACGTTCAGGCAGGTACCGCCGAGGGCTTGTTTGCCTTCGGCGTCGGTGTACTTCTCGATGCAGGCAGTGGTCAGACCCAACTGGGCGGCCTTGATGGCAGCCACGTAGCCGCCAGGGCCAGCACCGATCACTACTACGTCAAATTTCTGCGACATTCAAAAATTCCTCTTTAGCGAAAAGCTTCAAGCCGCGCGCTGCAAGCCAAGCTGCCTTTGCTTGCAGCTTGAAACTTGCAGCGCGTGACTGCTTCTATCAGATATCCAGCAACAGACGAGCCGGATCTTCCAGCAGGTTCTTGATGGTCACCAGGAAGGTTACAGCTTCTTTGCCATCGATCAGACGGTGATCGTAGGACAGAGCCAGGTACATCATCGGACGGATAACGACCTGACCGTTGATCGCCATAGGACGCTGCAGAATGTTGTGCATGCCCAGGATAGCCGCTTGCGGCGGGTTGACGATCGGGGTCGACATCATCGAACCGAAGGTACCACCGTTGGTGATGGTGAAGGTACCACCGGTCATCTCGTCCATCGACAGTTTGCCGTCACGGGCTTTCTTGCCGAAGGTGGCGATGCCGCCTTCGATTTCAGCCAGGCTCATCAGTTCGGCGTTACGCAGAACCGGAACCACCAGACCGCGGTCGCTGGAAACAGCAACACCAACGTCGGCGTAACCGTGGTAAACGATGTCCGCACCGTCGATCGACGCGTTCACGGCCGGGAAGCGTTTCAGCGCTTCGGTAGCTGCTTTGACGAAGAACGACATGAAACCCAGGCGTACGCCGTTGTGCGACTTCTCGAACAGGTCCTTGTACTTCGAACGCAGAGCCATGACTTCGGTCATGTCGACTTCGTTGAAAGTGGTCAGCATCGCCATGTTCGATTGAGCTTCAACCAGACGCTTGGCAACGGTTGCACGAACGCGGGTCATCGGTACGCGCTTCTCGACGCGGTCGCCAGCAGCGAACACTGGAGCAGCGGCCGACGGTGCAGCAGCTTTAGCAGGTGCGGCAGCCGGAGCGGCTTTCTTCGCGGCAACAGCGGCAACCACGTCTTCCTTGGTCACACGACCACCTTTGCCGGTGCCGGCAACGGAAGCGATGTTGATGCCGTTTTCTTCCGCCAGCTTGCGAGCAGCCGGTGCAGCAACAGGATCGTCTTCGCCTTCGGCAGCAGCAGGTGCGGCGGCAGCGGCCGGAGCAGCAGCGGCAGCCGGAGCAGCGGCAGCAGCGCTGCCCGCTTCGATCGAGCCGAGGATCTGGTTGGACAGAACGGTGTCGCCTTCGTTGGCAACGATTGCGCCCAGCACGCCGTCGGCTTCGGCCAACACTTCCAGAACAACCTTGTCGGTTTCGATGTCGACGATCAGGTCGTCACGCTTTACAGCGTCGCCTGGTTTTTTGTGCCAGGTAGCAACGGTGCCGTCGGCAACCGATTCCGGAAATGACGGGGCTTTGATTTCGATAGCCATTATCTGTGAGTCCTTAAAAATTCGGTTTCAGGTGCGAAGGCGTTAAACGGTAAACGCGTCTTGCAGCAGTTTTTCCTGCTGCTCGGCGTGCATCGATGCGTAACCACAAGCAGGTGCAGCAGAAGCATCACGGCCCGCGTACTCAAGCACGAGAGACTTGTCGTGATTGCCAACGATGCGGCGCATGTGATGCTGGCTGCAGTACCAGGCACCCTGGTTCATCGGCTCTTCCTGACACCAGACAATGTGTTTCAGGTTGGTGTACGGAGCCAGGACTTCGTTCAAGTCGTCCTCAGGGAATGGATACAGCTGCTCGATACGCACGACGGCGATATCGTCACGGCCTTCGGCACGGCGTTTTTCCAGCAGGTCGTAGTAGACCTTGCCGCTACACAGAATCAGACGCTCGACCTTTTTCGGGTCTTGAACATCGATTTCCGGGATCACGGTCTGGAACGAACCTTCGGCCAGATCTTCCAGGGTCGAGATGGCCAGTTTGTGACGCAGCAACGACTTCGGAGTCAGCACGATCAGCGGCTTACGCAGCGGACGGATCACCTGACGACGCAGCAAGTGGTAGATCTGTGCTGGCGTAGTCGGTACCGCTACCTGAATGTTGTGCTCGGCGCACAGTTGCAGGTAACGCTCAAGACGTGCGGAGGAGTGCTCCGGGCCCTGCCCTTCGTAGCCGTGCGGCAGCAGCATGGTCAGACCGCAAAGACGGCCCCACTTGTGCTCGCCACTGGTGATGAACTGGTCAATTACGACCTGTGCACCGTTGGCGAAGTCGCCGAACTGGGCTTCCCAGATTACCAGCGCGTTTGGCGTGGTAGTCGAGTAACCGTATTCGAACGCCAATACCGCTTCTTCCGACAGGAACGAGTCGTACAGGTCAAAACGCGGCTGACCGTCGTACAGGTGCTGCAGCGGAACGTAAGTGCCGGCATCTTTCTGGTTGTGCAGAACAGCGTGACGGTGCGAGAACGTACCGCGACCGATGTCCTGACCCGTCATGCGGATCGGGTGACCTTCGAACGCCAGGGTCGCGTACGCCATGGTTTCGGCGTAACCCCAGTTGATCGGCAGGCCGCCGGCTTGCATTTTCTGACGGTCTTCGTAGATCTTCGCGACCTGACGCTGAACCACGAAACCTTCTGGAATTTCCAGCAGTTTGGCGGACAGTTCTTGCAGGGTCTTCAGATCGAAACGCGTGTCGTGACGCGCAGTCCAGGCGTGGCCCAGATACGGACGCCAGTCCACGAACAACTCTTTGTTCGGCTCTTTGACCAGGCTTTTCACTACGTGCAGACCGTTGTCCAGCGCGTTGCGATATTCATCAACCTTGGCTTGAACGCGGTCGGCGTCGAGGGTCCCGTCCTGAATCAGACGATCAGCGTACAGCTCACGAGTGGTGCGCTGTTTGGTGATCTGCTGATACATCAGAGGCTGGGTGCCGCTCGGCTCGTCGGCCTCGTTGTGGCCACGACGACGGTAGCAGACCAGATCGATCACCACGTCACGCTTGAACTGCATGCGGTAGTCGATGGCCAGCTGGGTCACGAACAATACGGCTTCCGGATCATCACCATTCACATGGAGGATCGGCGCCTGGATCATTTTCGCAACGTCGGTCGCGTACTCGGTGGAACGCGAGTCCAGCGGGTTGCTGATGGTGAAACCAACCTGGTTGTTGATCACGATGTGCACGGTACCGCCGGTCTTGAAACCGCGGGTCTGCGACATCTGGAAGGTTTCCAGCACCACGCCTTGACCGGCGAATGCCGCGTCACCGTGGAGGGAGATCGGCAGAACCTTCTCACCGGTAGGGTCGTTACGACGATCCTGACGGGCGCGAACCGAACCTTCTACCACCGGGGAAACGATTTCCAGGTGGGACGGGTTGAACGCCATGGCCAGGTGAACTTCACCGCCGGCGGTCATCACGTTGGACGAGAAGCCCTGGTGGTATTTAACGTCACCGGAACCCAGCTCGACCTTCTTCTTGCCTTCGAACTCGTCGAACAACTCGCGCGGGTTCTTGCCGAAGGTGTTGACCAGCACGTTGAGACGACCACGGTGGGCCATACCGATGACGACTTCCTTGGTGCCGTAGGAACCGGAACGCTGGATCAGCTCGTCGAGCATCGGGATCAGGCTTTCACCACCTTCCAGACCGAAACGCTTGGTGCCCGGGTATTTGGTGCCCAGGTATTTTTCCAGGCCTTCACCGGCAGTGACGCGCTCGAGCAGATGGCTCTTGATGTCGGCGGAGAACGTCGGACGGCCACGCACGCTTTCCAGACGCTGCTGGAACCAGTGGCGCTGCTCGGAATCGGTGATGTGCGTAAATTCAGCGCCGATGGTGCGGCAATATGTCTGCTGCAACGCTTCGTGAATTTCGCGTAGGCTCGCTTCCTCTTTGCCGATGAACAGGTCGCCGGCACGGAAGGTCGTATCAAGATCGGCATTGGTCAAGCCGTAATGATTGATCGACAGGTCTGCAGGTGCAGGACGCTGCCACAGCCCCAGCGGGTCAAGCTGGGCTGCCTGGTGGCCACGCATACGGTAGGCCTGGATCAATCGCAGCACTTCAACTTGCTTCTTCTCGTGCTCACTGCTCACGCTCCCGGCGGAAACCGGTTGAGCGCGGCGCTGGTTCTTTGCCAGCAGCACGAAATGATCGCGAATTGTGGAGTGCGAAACATCAGTGGCAGAGTTGCCGTCGGCAGGCAACTTCTGAAAGTAGGTGCGCCACTCTTCTGGCACAGCGTTAGGGTCGTGCAGGTAGAGCTCATAAAGCTCTTCCACATAGGCAGCGTTTCCACCTGAAAGGTAGGCGCTGTTCCACATGCGCTGCATCACGCTTTCTTGCATGCTTGGTCACCCTCGGTTAGGGGAACACCACCGGCGTCGACACCGAGCACGCTTGCAGAAGTCCGAATGCAGCGACTAAAACAAGCCACCTAGGATCACGCTGATAGTCCGGGTACCAGCCCGGATGCCCCTGCTTGTCTCATTTCTTCAAAATAAGAGCCGCAGCTTGTGGCTGCTGCTCTGGTTATAGCCATGACGCGGGTTGAAGCCCGCGCCACAGCCTCTACGGCACTACATTTACAGCAGCTGAATCACACGCCGCTTGAAAGCAACATGTTACGGATGTGACCGATGGCCTTAGTCGGGTTCAGGCCTTTCGGACATACGTTGACGCAGTTCATGATGCCACGGCAGCGGAATACGCTGAACGGGTCATCAAGCGAAGCCAGACGCTCGGAAGTCTTGGTGTCGCGGCTGTCTGCCAGGAAGCGGTACGCTTGCAGCAGAGCAGCTGGACCCAGGAACTTGTCCGGGTTCCACCAGAAGGACGGGCAAGAAGTCGAGCAGCAAGCGCACAGGATGCACTCGTACAGACCGTCAAGCTTTTCACGCTCTTCAGGGGACTGCAGACGCTCGATGGCCGGAGCCGGCGTGTCGTTCTGCAGGAATGGCTTAACCTTCTCGTATTGCTTGTAGAAGATGCTCATATCGACGACCAGGTCACGGATAACCGGCAAACCTGGCAGAGGACGAACGATCAACTTGTTACCTTTTACAACAGCGGACAGCGGCGTGATGCACGCCAGGCCGTTTTTGCCGTTGATGTTCATGCCGTCGGAACCGCAAACACCTTCACGGCAAGAGCGACGATAGGAGAAACCCTCGTCCTGCTCTTTGATCAGGGCCAGTACGTCCAGCACCATCAGGTCTTTACCACCGGTATCGACCTGGAATTCCTGCATGAACGGCGCGGCGTCCTGATCAGGGTTGTAACGATAAACGCTGACTTGCAACATGGCGGCCACCCTTAATAAGTCCGAATCTTAGGTTCAAAAGTCGGAACAGTCTTCGGCGAGAAGTTCACGGCACGCTTGGTGACGCGCTTGTCACCCGGGAAGTACAGGGTGTGGCACAGCCAGTTTTCGTCGTCACGATCTTCGAAGTCTTCACGGGCGTGAGCGCCGCGGGACTCTTTACGAACTTCGGCGGCGATGGCGGTAGCTTCAGCCACTTCCAGCAGGTTTTGCAGTTCCAGAGCTTCGATACGCGCGGTGTTGAACGCCTGCGATTTATCGTTGATCTTGACGTTGGCGATGCGCGTACGCAGGTCGGCCAGCTGGGCAATACCCTTCTGCATGTATTCGCCGGTACGGAATACACCGAAATAGTTCTGCATGCAGCTTTGCAGCTCGCGACGCAGGGTTGCTACGTCTTCACCGTCGGTGCGGCTGTTCAGCGCGTTCAAACGCGACAGAGCAGCGTCGATGTCGGCTTCGGTAGCGTCGTCGTATTCGATGCCGTCGGTCAGTGCTTTTTCCAGATGCAGGCCGGCAGCGCGGCCGAATACCACCAGGTCGAGCAGCGAGTTGCCGCCCAGACGGTTGGCACCGTGAACCGATACGCAAGCCACTTCGCCAACAGCGAACAGACCATGAATGATCTCGTCCACGCCTTCAGCGTTCTGGGTGATCGCCTGACCATGAATGTTGGTCGGAACACCGCCCATCATATAGTGGCAAGTCGGAACAACCGGAACCGGAGCAACAACCGGGTCAACGTGTGCGAAAGTCTTCGACAGTTCGCAGATGCCCGGCAGACGGCTGTGCAGCACTTCCTCGCCCAGGTGGTCGAGTTTGAGCATTACGTGGTCACCATTCGGACCGCAACCGTTGCCGGCGATGATTTCTTTAACCATCGAACGGGCAACCACGTCGCGACCGGCAAGGTCTTTGGCGTTCGGAGCATAACGCTCCATGAAACGCTCGCCGTGCTTGTTGATCAGGTATCCACCTTCACCACGGCAACCTTCTGTAACCAGTACACCGGCACCGGCGATGCCGGTCGGGTGGAACTGCCACATTTCAATGTCTTGTACCGGTACGCCAGCACGCAGAGCCATGCCGACGCCGTCACCGGTGTTGATCAGGGCGTTGGTGGTGGAAGCGTAGATACGACCTGCACCGCCGGTAGCCAATACGGTGGCTTTGGCGCGGATGTAGGTGGTTTCGCCGGTTTCGATGCAGATTGCAATCACACCGACGAACGCGCCGTCCTGGTTTTTCACCAGATCGACAGCGTAGTACTCGTTCAGGAACACGGTACCGGCTTTCAGGTTGCCCTGATAAAGGGTGTGCAGCAGCGCGTGACCGGTACGGTCGGATGCGGCGCAAGTACGTGCAGCCTGCCCGCCTTTACCGTAATCCTTCGACTGACCGCCGAACGGACGCTGGTAGATACGGCCCTGTTCGGTACGCGAGAAAGGCATACCCATGTGGTCCAGCTCGTAAACGGCAGCCGGGCCTTCCTGACACATGTATTCGATAGCGTCCTGGTCACCGATGTAGTCGGAACCCTTGACGGTATCGTACATGTGCCAGCGCCAGTCATCGTTAGGATCGGCGGAAGCGATGGCACAGGTGATGCCGCCCTGGGCGGATACAGTGTGCGAACGGGTCGGGAAAACCTTGGTGATCACGGCAGTCTTGTGACCGCCCTGCGCCAGTTGCAGCGCAGCGCGCATGCCGGCACCGCCACCACCAATAATGATGGCGTCGAAAGAAATCGTTGGAATGTTAGCCATGACTCAGATACCCCAGAGAATCTGCACACCCCAGACGAAGTAAGCGAACATCGCAACGCCGCATACTGCCTGGAAAAGGAAACGTATTGCAGTCGCGGACTTGCCGAACGCCATTGGCGTCAGGTAGTCGGTCGCGATGGTCCACATGCCGACCCAGGCGTGAGCGCCGAGGGCAACGAGGGCCAGGAGACTGAAGATACGCATCCAGTTGTTGGCGAACAGTTCATGCCATTGGGCGTAGCCGAGACCCGGGTGGGCGACGACGTATCCGATCAGGAAAATGAAGTAAGCCGCGAGAACGACCGCAGACACACGTTGCGCCATCCAGTCATAGAGGCCCGAACGCGACAGGTTCGTGACGTTAGTTACCATATCCAAACTCCTGCCAGAACGATTACCACCACGGAAACGGCGATAACGATTTTCGAGCCCAGTTTGCCGCCTTCCAGCGTCTCACCGATGCCCATGTCCATGATCAAATGGCGCACACCGGCTACCAGGTGATACAGCAGAGCGGACAGGATGCCCCAAATCACTAGCTTGGCTAGCGGACTGGTCAGACACGCTTTCACCTGACCGAAGCCTTCCTCGGAGCTCAGCGACTTGTCCAATGCGTAAAGCATGATGGCCAGGCTGACAAAGAGGATGACACCGGAGATACGGTGAAGAATGGACGTGTAAGCAGTGACTGGGAGTTTGATGGTCCTTAGGTCTAGGTTTACAGGTCGTTGGCTTTTCACGGCTTTTTTTTCACACTGAAGAGCCCCTAACAATCAGGGCAAAGTTGTTGGGGAGTGCACTGGTCAGGTAACCACCACCCAGGGATGCGACCCCCAATGAAAGCAAGCCCAAAAGCCCTTGGCGGTCGGTGGCCGAGTATAGACAGTTAGGCTACTAATGACAACGCGTTCACCTACCCCCAATAGCTGATTGCGCAAGTCGCATAAAAGGCGTAAATGGCAGTCAATTTCGAGGAAAAAGTGCGCTTAAAGCCTTCTGGAGCAAGACTTTAGGCAAATTGACATTCGAATTTATCTCACTATAGTGGTGCGGGCCCTGCGTGGGGGGTCTGTCTGATGGTTCAAGCATAAATAGGAGGCCACATGGCTGACAAAAAAGCGCAGTTGATCATCGAGGGCGCAGCCCCCGTCGAGCTGCCCATTTTAACCGGCACCGTTGGTCCCGATGTTATTGATGTTCGGGGCCTGACGGCCACGGGCCGCTTCACTTTCGACCCGGGTTTCATGTCGACCGCTTCGTGCGAATCGAAGATCACCTATATCGACGGCGACAACGGCATTCTGTTGCACCGCGGCTACCCGATCGAACAGCTGGCTGAAAAGTCGGACTACCTGGAAACCTGCTATCTGCTTCTGAACGGCGAACTGCCGACCGCAGAACAAAAGGCCCAGTTCGTCAGCACCGTGAAGAACCACACCATGGTTCACGAGCAGTTGAAGACCTTCTTCAACGGCTTCCGTCGCGACGCCCACCCAATGGCCGTCATGTGCGGTGTAGTCGGCGCCCTCTCGGCCTTCTACCACGACTCCCTCGACATCAATAACCCGCAGCATCGCGAAATTTCCGCGATCCGTCTGGTTGCCAAGATGCCGACCCTGGCTGCAATGGTTTACAAGTACTCCATGGGTCAACCCATGATGTACCCGCGCAACGACCTGACGTACGCGGAAAACTTCCTGCACATGATGTTCAACACCCCGTGCGAGATCAAACCGATCAGCCCGGTACTCGCCAAGGCCATGGACCGGATCTTCATCCTCCATGCCGACCACGAGCAGAACGCTTCGACCTCCACCGTGCGTCTGGCCGGCTCTTCGGGTGCCAACCCGTTCGCCTGTATCGCCGCCGGTATCGCCGCACTGTGGGGCCCTGCCCACGGCGGTGCGAACGAAGCCGTGTTGACCATGCTTGACGAGATTGGCGATGTTTCGAACATCGACAAGTTCATCGCCAAGGCCAAGGACAAGAACGATCCGTTCAAACTGATGGGCTTCGGTCACCGCGTTTACAAAAACCGCGATCCACGCGCCACCGTGATGAAGCAGACCTGCGACGAAGTGTTGAAGGAACTGGGGATCAACAACGATCCGCAACTCGAACTGGCCATGCGCCTGGAAGAGATCGCGCTGACCGACCCGTACTTCATCGAACGCTCGCTGTACCCGAACGTCGACTTCTACTCGGGGATCATCCTCAAGGCGATCGGCATTCCGACCAGCATGTTCACCGTGATCTTCGCTCTGGCACGTACTGTAGGCTGGATTTCGCACTGGAAAGAAATGCTCTCCAGCCCGTACAAGATCGGCCGTCCGCGCCAGTTGTACACCGGCTATGAGTCGCGTGATATCTCCAAGCTGGAAGACCGCAAATAAGACCTGTCTTGCGATAATGTCTTGAGTTGTATCGGGAACGGCCTCTATTTATATGGAGGCCGTTTTTGTTTGTGGCTTTTGCGGGCTTGGGCTTGGGTTTGGGTTTGGGTGTATATCCGTTTTTTGGGTAGCGGCGGCTGGCGGTGCTGGAAAACCAGCACCATGTATGACGAAAAAGTTTACTTGCAGTCCTTATTGCAACGCGGATCAACATTGACAGAGGCACCAGTGGCGGTAGCCACGAGTTGACTGAGAGGCTCAGGGCGTGAAGGGGCTGGAGATCAAAGGCCACATCAAGGGCCAGAGCCGGAGCCGGAGCCGGAACAAAAGATCGCAGCCTTCGGCAGCTCCTACATGAGATTGGGTGCTTTCAGCCAGAAATTGGTCGGCTGTCAGGCCGCCATCGCTGGCAAGCCAGCTCCCACAAAAATCAAAAGCCAACCGCGTGCTTCTCACCACTCAACAGGATGAGCGTTAGCTCGACAGCAGCTTTTGATCTGAGGGCCCGTCGGCAGGCTGAGTGGAGGGATTTATCCGGGGGTGGGCGCGTAGCGCCGTTTGGCGCAGCCAAATGCATCGAGAGGAGGTGCAGCGAAGCAAACCGTAGGCGATGCCCCCGGATGAATCCCGGAGCGAAGGAACCCCGAGCCCCAGCGAGCGGGCCGAACGTCAGGGTAAAGCCTTTTGGGTTACCTTTTCGGCGTTTGGAAAAGGTGACCCGCCGTAAGGGCGGAACCCTAAGCAGCCATCACCGCAGCAACGGATATACACCCAAAAAAAATGCCCCGATCCAAAGACCGGGGCATTCACTCACAGCATTCAAACAGCTCTTAGTGCGACACCGCCCCACTAGCCCCCAAACCCGTCTGCGAACGCACAAACTGCGGGAAGAACAACGCCCGCTCCTTGTCCGCCGCGGCCGACTTGTCAGTAATCGAGAAGAACCAGATCCCGACAAAAGCAATAATCATCGAAAACAGCGCCGGATACTCGTAAGGGAAGATCGCCTTCTCATGATGCAGAATCTGCACCCAGATGGTCGGACCAAGCACCATCAGGCCCACAGCACTGATCAACCCCAACCAGCCGCCAATCATCGCGCCACGAGTGGTCAGCTTCTTCCAGTACATCGAAAGCAGCAGTACCGGGAAGTTACAGCTCGCCGCGATGGAGAACGCCAGGCCAACCATGAACGCAATGTTCTGGCTTTCGAACAGGATGCCCAGACCAATGGCCAGCACGCCCAACGCAATGGTGGTGATCTTCGAAACGCGAATCTCATCCTTGTCGTTGGCCTTGCCCTTCTTGATCACACTGGCGTACAGGTCGTGAGACACCGCCGAAGCACCGGCCAGCGTCAGGCCAGCCACAACGGCCAGAATGGTCGCGAACGCCACTGCCGAGATGAAACCAAGGAAGATACTGCCGCCCACTGCGTCAGCCAGATGCACCGCCGCCATGTTGTTGCCGCCGAGCAGAGCGCCCGCCGCATCCTTGAAGTCCGGGTTGGTGCTGACCAAGAGGATCGCGCCAAAACCGATGATGAAAGTAAGAATGTAGAAGTAGCCAATGAAGCCGGTTGCGTACAGCACACTCTTGCGCGCTTCTTTTGCGTCACTCACGGTGAAGAAGCGCATCAGGATGTGTGGCAGGCCAGCAGTACCGAACATCAGCGCCAGGCCGAGGGAGAACGCCGAAATCGGATCTTTCACCAGACCGCCCGGGCTCATGATCGCTTCACCTTTAGGGTGAACCTTGATCGCTTCCGAGAACAGCATGTTGAAGTCGAAGTTGACGTGCTTCATCACCATCAGCGCCATGAACGATGCGCCGGACAGCAACAGCACAGCCTTGATGATCTGTACCCAAGTGGTCGCCAGCATGCCGCCGAACAACACGTACATGCACATCAGGATGCCGACCAGAATTACCGCAACGTAGTAGTCGAGGCCGAACAGCAGCTGGATCAGCTTGCCGGCACCGACCATTTGCGCGATCAGGTAGAACGCCACCACCACCAGCGAACCGCAGGCAGACAGGGTGCGAATCTGGGTTTGCCCGAGGCGGTAGGACGCCACGTCGGCAAAAGTGTATTTACCCAGGTTACGCAGACGTTCGGCGATCAGGAACAGAATGATCGGCCAGCCCACCAGGAAGCCGATCGAATAGATCAGGCCGTCGTAGCCGGAGGTGAACACCAGCGCGGAAATCCCCAGGAAGGACGCCGCTGACATGTAGTCACCGGCAATTGCCAGACCGTTCTGGAAACCGGTGATCTTGCCGCCCGCTGCATAGTAGTCGGCGGCCGATTTGTTGCGCTTGGACGCCCAGTAAGTGATGCACAGGGTCGCGCCGACGAACACCACGAACATGGCAATCGCGGCGACGTTGAGCGGTTGTTTGTGGACTTCGCCGGTCAGGGCGTCAGCGGCCCAGACAGCCGGAGCGAACGCTGAGATGCTCAAAAGAGCCAGTAGACGCCGGATCATTGCTGAGCCTCCTTGAGAATCGCATTGTTCAGGTCGTCAAACTCGCCATTGGCGCGGCGTACATAAATAGCGGTCAGGATGAAGGCAGAGATGATCAATCCGACACCGATCGGGATACCCCAGGTAATCGATGAACCAGGACTGATCTTCGCCCCGAGCACTTGCGGCCCGTAAGCGATCAGAAGGATGAATGCGGAGTAAAGCCCTAGCATGATCGCCGAGAGAATCCAGGCGAATCGTTCCCTTTTACTAACCAGCTCCTTGAAGCGCGGGCTGTTTTGAATCGAGAGGTAAATGCTGTCGTTCATTGTTTTTATCCTCGCAGCACAGATTATTGTTGGAACATATCCACTGTATGCGGCTGCGGAACAGGTTCCAGACGACCTTAGTATTAGAACGACATGACACTTTCGCCAATTTTCGGACTGTAAACAGCCGAAAGAATTGCAAATGACCTCTCAAACAGCCACAAACCCTGTGAAACAGACTCCGCCAGAAACAAATGTGGGAGCGAGCCTGCTCGCGAAGGCGTCGTGTCAGTCAACAATTTGGTCGACTGATCTGACGTTTTCGCGAGCAGGCTCGCTCCCACAGGGGTGATGCGTTATCGGGGGTTATTTGGTCCAGTCAGCTACGCGATCCGGGTGTTTGGCAACCCAATCCTTGGCCGCCGCTTCTGGCTTGGCGCCGTCCTGGATGGCCAGCATGACTTCGCCGATTTCATCCTTCGAAGCCCACTGGAAGTTTTTCAGGAACTTGGCCACTTCCGGTGCCTTGGCGTCCAGTTCCTTGCTGCCGATGCTGTTCACGGTTTCAGCCGCGCCGTATACGCCTTTCGGGTCGTCGAGGAAACGCAGTTTCCACTTGGCGAACATCCAGTGCGGCACCCAACCGGTGACGGCGATGGATTCGTTTTTCTTCTCGGCACGGGTCAGCTCGGCAATCATGCCGGCGCCGGAACTGGCTTTGAGCGAGTATTTGTCCAGGCCGTAATCCTTGATCGCCTGATCAGTCTTGAGCATCACACCTGAACCGGCGTCGATGCCGACGATGCGATTCTTGAAGCTGTCATCGGTTTTCAGATCTTCAATCGATTTGGCTTTTACATACTCCGGCACGATCAGGCCGATTTTCGCATCCTTGAAGTTCGGGCCGTAATCGACGACCAGATCCTTGTTCTTCGCCCAGTATTCGCCGTGGGTGACTGGCAACCACGCCGAGAGCATGGCGTCGAGTTTGCCGGTGGCCACGCCTTGCCACATGATGCCGGTGGCGACGGCTTGCAGTTTTACGTCGTAGCCGAGTTTCTGTTTGATCACTTCGGCGGCTACGTGGGTAGTCGCGACGCTGTCGGACCAGCCGTCAACGTAACCGATGTTCAGGGTCTGTTTTTCAGCGCTGGCAAATGTGGAACTCATCGCAAGTACCAGTGCGGCACCTGCGCCTAAAAGTCGTCGCATCTTCATCGTTACTTCCCCGAAATGCTGCGCCCGACGGGTGCCGGACGACGTCAACGTATTGTTATGGTGCACAGCGCCCATCACGCCCGACCGCAAACTCGCATGAACATCAACGCGATCGAGCAACGAGGGTGCTGACGCTTTCGATCATCAACCTCACGCCCTCGGCGACCTGCTCTGTCAGCGACCTCAAGCCATCGAGAAACGACATCAGAAGGCCATTAATCGCCTCCGAATAAATGGCGCCAGACAATCCGCCCGAACTTTGCATGTCAAAATCATGCGGGCCACCAACCCCTCTATAAATGCAGGTAACATGCGTCGCTTTGCAGCCACTCGGCCTGATCATGTCCGCGACTTCCCGCTTCCCGCTCCTGCCCTATTTCTTTGCATGCCTGCTCGGACTGTTTGCCCTTGGCGGCTTCTGGTATGGCCTCGGCAAACCGGTGATCCTGCCGGATGCCGCGACCCCGACGCACAAGCTGCAATGCGCCTCCTATACGCCGTTCGATAAGGATCAGTCGCCGTTCGACGTACCGTTCAAACTGCGCCCGGAGCGCATGGACGCCGACCTCGCGCTGCTGGCAACGCGCTTCGAATGCATCCGCACCTATTCGATGACCGGCCTCGAAGCGCTGCCGGACCTGGCGCGCAAACACGGTCTGAAATTGATGATCGGCGCGTGGGTCAACAGCAACCCGGTGGACACCGAAAAAGAAGTCGATCTGCTGATTGCTTCGGCCAACGCCAACCCGGATGTGGTCAGCGCGGTGATCGTCGGCAACGAAGCGTTGCTGCGCAAGGAAGTCACCGGCGCACAACTGGCCAAGCTGATCTACAAGGTCAAGAGCCAGATCAAGCAACCGGTCACTTATGCCGATGTCTGGGAGTTCTGGCTCAAACATCCGGAAGTCGCGCCAGCGGTGGACTTCCTGACGATCCACTTGCTGCCGTACTGGGAAGATGATCCGTCGAACATCGACGCTGCCCTGCAACACGTCGCTGAAGTGCGTCAGGTGTTCGGCAACAAGTTCGCCCCCAAGGACGTGATGATCGGTGAAACCGGCTGGCCGAGCGAAGGCCGTCAGCGCGAGACCGCCGTGCCGAGCCGGGTCAACGAGGCCAAGTTCATTCGTGGCTTTGTCGCGATGGCTGAGAAAGAAGGTTGGCATTACAACCTGATCGAGGCGTTTGATCAGCCGTGGAAACGTGGCAGCGAAGGCGCGGTCGGCGGTTACTGGGGACTGTTCGATGCGGATCGTCAGGACAAAGGCATCCTCGCAGGACCGGTCACCAATGTGCCGCACTGGAAACAGTGGCTGGCCGTGGGTGGGCTGATTTTCCTCGGGACGCTGCTGTTGGGCGGTCGTGTTCGCAGCACCCGGTCGGCGTTGATTCTGCCACTGCTCGGTGCTGTGGCGGCTTGCTCGATTGGCGCGTGGGGCAATCTGGCGTGGGTGACCACCCGGTTTGCTGGCGAATGGCTGTGGGTCGGCCTGCTGACCGCGTTGAATCTGCTGGTGCTGGCGCACGCAGCGCTGGCACTCAGTGCTCGCAACGGCTGGCGTGAACGAGCGTTCAATGTGCTGGAACGCCGGGCCGGTTGGCTGGTGGCGGCGGCCGGTTTTGCAGCGGCGGTGATGATGCTCGAACTAGTGTTCGAGCCGCGCTACCTGAGTTTCCCTACCGCTGCCCTGGTCCTGCCGGCGCTGGTTTACCTGTGCCGTCCGGTCAACGTGGCGCGTCGGGAAATTGCCTTGCTGACCTTCATTGTCGGCGCCGGCATTGCGCCGCAGCTGTTTCGTGAAGGTTTGCAGAATCAGCAGGCGTGGGGCTGGGCGCTGGTCAGTGTGTTGATGGTGGCTGCGTTGTGGCGCTGCCTGCGGGTTCGCAAGGACTGACTTTCACTCTCAGAGAGGGCCTCATCGCTAGCAGGCTAGCTCCCACACTGGATTTTGCTCGACAAAAATCCCCTGTGGGAGCCAGCCTGCTGGCGATAGCGCCAGATCAAGCGCTACGGGAGGATCTGACTAACCGCAGCCCGGCAATCACCAGCGCAAACACTGCCAGGGTCGTGTTGTACAACACCAGTGCCGGCGCGCCGAACACCAGCGCCAACACCGCCAGCCACCACCCTGCCCGCCCGGGCAACACAAAGCCAAGCAGCGCCGTCCCCAGCGCCGCCCAGCCCAACACCTTGAAGTGAATCATCAACCCAAGGTTGGAGCGCACCGAGCATTCCCAACGGCTTGCCTCATCAACGCAAATGCCAACCCACTTGCCGTCCTCCATAAAGCCATAGCGCGCGCCATAACTGGCGGCCAGCCATAACGGCAACAGAACAAGCAGCAATATCACGGGCAAGCGGCGGGACATGGAGCACTCCAATCTACGGAAATCGGCGGCCAGCTTAATCTGCCGTGCGCCTTGTGCAAGCACTAACAACTGTTAACTAGTCAGTTGAGGCGTGCAAAGTGTATCGTCCAGCTACTATTACTCCGAATTCTGCCTGTTTGGTGCCGAGGCATGGCACTTTGGCGCAAGCGCGGTGGTCATAGCCTGCGAACTTCATTCGGCACCTTCCTCTAAGGGATCTAGTCATGCTCCGTTCCTTGCGCTTCGCCGCGCTGTTCAGCGGCCTTATTTTGAGTGCGTCCGCACTGGCGGTGGATATCGATGCCGCCAGCTATGGCTATCCCCTGACCAACCCGTTCGAGGCGACCATCGCCACCACGCCGCCGGACTTGCGCCCGGAACTGCCGTCGGACGACGACATCACTCAGTCCGACCGCACTGTCACCATGCGTCCGGAGCGTGAGTTCATCCTGCCGGACAACTTCTGGGCAGTGAAAAAACTCACCTACCGCATCGCCACTCAGGACAAGCCTGCACCGCTGATCTTCCTGATCGCCGGCACCGGCGCGCGCTACGACAGCACGCTCAACGAATACCTGAAGAAGCTCTACTACAAGGCCGGCTACAACGTCGTGCAATTGTCGTCGCCGACCAGTTTCGACTTCATCAGCGCCGCTTCGCGCTTCGCCACCCCGGGCGTGACCAAGGAAGACGCCGAAGACATGTACCGGGTGATGCAGGCCGTACGGGCGCAAAACCCGAAACTGCCGGTCACTGATTACTACCTCAGCGGTTACAGCCTCGGTGCCCTCGATGCCGCGTTCGTCGCGCATCTGGACGAAACCCGTCGCAGCTTCAACTTCAAGAAAGTCCTGCTGCTGAACCCGCCGGTCAACCTCTACACCTCGATCAGCAACCTCGACAAGCTGGTACAAACCGAAGTGAAGGGCATCAACAACAGCACCACGTTCTATGAACTGGTGTTGGCCAAGCTGACCCGCTACTTCCAGCAGAAAGGCTACATCGACCTCAACGACGCCCTGCTCTACGACTTCCAGCAGTCCAAGCAGCATCTGACCAACGAACAGATGGCGATGCTGATCGGCACCTCGTTCCGCTTCTCGGCAGCCGATATCGCGTTCACCTCGGACCTGATCAACCGCCGCGGCCTGATCACCCCGCCGAAATTCCCGATCACCGAAGGCACCAGCCTCACGCCGTTCCTCAAGCGTGCGCTGCAATGCGACTTCGATTGCTACCTCACCGAGCAAGTGATCCCGATGTGGCGCGCGCGCACCGACGGCGGCAGCCTGTTGCAACTGATCGATCAGGTCAGCCTGTATGCGCTCAAGGATTACCTGCACGACAGCCCGAAAATCGCCGTAATGCACAACGCCGACGACGTGATCCTCGGCCCTGGCGACCTCGGTTTCCTGCGCAAGACTTTCGGCGATCGTCTGACCGTTTACCCGTACGGCGGCCATTGCGGCAACCTTAACTACCGCGTCAACAGCGACGCCATGCTGGAGTTCTTCCGTGGCTAAATATCTCCTGCTGATTGCAGCGTTACTCAGTGCAGGCGTCGCCCAGGCCGACAACAGCAAAGCCAACGCACCGGTAGTGGTCGACAGTGACGGCTTCAAGGAGCCGCTGTCCAAGCTCAAATTCAACCCGGGGCTGGACCAGCGTGAGTTCGAGCGCTCGACGCTCAATGCGCTGAACGTCTATGACCCGTTGGAGTCGTGGAACCGTCGGGTTTACCACTTCAACTATCGCTTTGACCAATGGGTGTTCCTGCCGGTGGTCGACGGTTATCGCTACGTCACGCCGAGCTTCGTGCGGACCGGCGTAAGCAACTTCTTCAACAACCTCGGCGACGTACCGAACCTGATCAACAGCCTGCTGCAGTTCAAAGGTCAGCGCTCGATGGAGACCACCGGGCGCCTGTTGCTCAACACCACCCTCGGCATCGCCGGTCTGTGGGACCCGGCCACCGCCATGGGCCTGCCGCGCCAGAGCGAAGACTTCGGTCAGACTCTGGGCTTCTACGGCGTTCCGGGTGGCGCGTACTTTGTCCTGCCGATCTTCGGCCCGTCGAACATTCGTGATACCGCCGGCCTCGCTGTGGATTACACCGCAGAATCGGCAGTCAACTTCCTCAACGTCTCGAAAGTCAGCGAAAACCACCCGGAAATCTGGGCTCTGCGCGCGGTCGACAAGCGCTATCAGACCAACTTCCGCTACGGTCAGATGAACTCACCGTTCGAGTACGAGAAAGTGCGTTACGTGTACACCGAGTCGCGCAAGTTGCAGATCGCCGAGTAACCGTTGCAAATCGCTGGCAAGCACCGACCTGACTCGGGCTTGCCAGCACTCCTCCTCCCTCCGCAGTTTCATCCTCGCACCTCAACATCCCGGCAGAGTAAATACTGACGCGGCAAATTCGTCTTTAACGACAGGCGCCACTCGCTTAACGGACTCGTGAGTTACAGACGACAAGCGGATTCGAAATCGAACATGAAATTTTAAATGTGAATTTTTTATTAACATTTTGTGACACCTTATGTAGACTCGACTCAACACAGCCAAGGAAGCAATGATGTGTTCAACGATATTCAAGGAATGATATCGGCTCCGCCCTATCCTCCCTTTCGACGCTTATCCATCAGGCATTTACAGCCTGCTGTCAGCCGTGGACTTTATTACTGACATTCAGCGAATCCTGCGCCTAGCCTTTCGCTCGTGTTAACAATAGGTACCCACCGATAAATTAAAACATGCCACCTCAATGGCATAACGCGTCGTGCGCCTTGAAATAACTGCGAATCAAATACCATAGCGAGCGGCTTCAGCAGCGCATGAACTCAACAACTTCATCCTGTATTTAGAACGGGTTGAACAGCGGCCACCTTGAATATGCATACGTCATTAAAAACCGGTATCACTCGATATCTGTCCGAGATGCCATTGTTCATCTGGATATTGTTTATCGGTACCTTTGTCACCCGCGCAACATCGATGATGGTCTGGCCATTTATCTCGATCGTGCTTTACACCCGATTCGGTTTCAGCGCGACATTTATCGGCCTGATCCTGACACTGTCCATCGCCCTGTCGTCGATCGTTAGTTTTTACAGCGGCTACCTGTCGGACAAAATCGGACGTTTGAAAATCATCGTGTTGGGATGCGTCGTCGCTGCCGTCTCTTATCTGCTTTTGGGCGTCAGCAGCAATGCCTACGGCTATATCGCTGGCACGCTACTGGCTAACCTG
The DNA here is from genome assembly GCF_052567255.1 of Pseudomonas sp. McL0111. Taxonomy (NCBI): domain Bacteria; kingdom Pseudomonadati; phylum Pseudomonadota; class Gammaproteobacteria; order Pseudomonadales; family Pseudomonadaceae; genus Pseudomonas; species Pseudomonas sp. McL0111. The sequence goes on from NZ_CP199585.1 coordinate 6,130,266, forward strand.
TCATGGGCGCTGGTCAACAATCCAATCAAAACCGTGATCGGCGATATCATCGAATCGCGCACACTGGTCGAGCGCGCCATGCATTTGCGGTACTTTTTCTTGAATGCCGGCGCTGCAACAGGCCCCTACTTCGGGCTCAAGCTGGGCATCTCCGCCGACTCACTGTCGTTTGTACTGGTAACCCTGTCATACGCGCTGCTACTGATCGGTGTACTGGTCTTCGGCAAAGACGTGAAGCTCAAAGCGGTCAATACCACCAGTTTCAAAAGCACCATGGCCGTGCTCGCGAAAGATCGTCTGTTCCTGGCGCTGGTGATCAACAACATCATCATGATGTTCATCTTCGGCAGTTTCGACTCCAGCTTGCCGCAACTGATGGCTGCTCTCGCCTTCGAAGGCTACCTGCCCTTTATTGCGTCATTAATCATCTTGCATGCCTCGACAATTGTGATACTCCAGCTGCCGTTGGCCAGCGCCATGTCGTCAGTCCCGTTGAACACCAAGATTTATATTGGCTCGGCTCTGCTGGTCATCAGCGAAGCAGGCTTCGCATTGGCTGCACACTTCTACGAGATCAAATCGCTGTGGTATGGCGCGGTGCTGATCATGAGTATCAGCCAGACCTTACTATTCCCGTGTATCAATATGTTTGTCGACAGTCTGGCGCCACCCAATCTGCGCGGCGCTTACTTTGGCGCAGCATCGTTATATAGCATTGGATTCTCCCTCGCGCCTATCGTCGGCGGCTTGTTCATACAACGACTGAGCGGCACAGCGCTGTATATCTTCCTTACGTTGGCCAGTTTTTTGATGACGATGATCTTTATCGGAATCTTCCGGCACAGAAAAGCCGCTGACGAAACATACTCTCCAGCAATGAATATCGGTACTTAGTCAGCCAACAACTCATCCTCTGACGCGAAGACCTCAATGATCTACCCCGTATGCCAAAACACTGGCGGGAATCTCTTCGCCTCGAATAAATAAATCTTTCGAACTATCAGGCAAACACCATGAATACGCCGATTTATGACCTTATCTTATGTGGTGCCGGACCCGCCAACATCTCGTTATTGCCTGATCTTATTCAGAACGAGCAGATACAGCGCTGTCTGATACTTGAAAAATCCACAACGCTGGGCAGCGGCGAAATTGGTCAATACCGGATAACCGCCAACTCGCTCGGCGTTGTCTTTCTGGAAAAATTCCAGGACCGAACCGACGAACTCAGCCTCTTTCTGCAAGGCACGCCGGAGTGGGCGTATTTCACCGAACGGCGTGGCGAGGCAGTTGAGTTGCGTCACGTCGGGCGCTTCCTCGAACACATCGGCACCTATGTTGCACAACACAAAACACTCTACAAGCGCTTCGAAATCTCCACTGAGTCAGTGGTCACCGAGATTCGCCTGACCGCGCAAGGTCACTACTGCGTCACTTATCGGGTCGATGGTCAATGCGTAGAGGTCCTGTGCAAGAAAGTCATCTTCAACATCGGTGGCCGGCTGAATAAAACCACCGTGCAGCATCCCCATCACAATATTGCCTCGGACTCGCTACTCAAGGGCGCACACGACCGAGCGTTGCGAAATGGCGAATTCAACAGCCTGGCCATCGTGGGCTCCTCGCACAGTGCCATTTCCTGTCTGATTCGTCTGGTCGAGCAACTGAATTATCCCGGCACCATCACGTTGCTGACCAAACGCGAATTCAAACTGTTCTTTGACTCCCCCGCCTCCGCAAGCGAGCAGGACTATCCATTTGTCGATGCCGATGTTTGCCAGGCCAGCCAAAGGGTCAACCGCTACTCGGGCCTGCGCTACGACTCTTTCGAGTTCGCTCGCAAGATCAAACAAGGGCTGATCCCCAACTTGAGCATCGTGAACATCGCCGATGCCTCGGCTGATCAGATTCTGAGCCAGATCGCGCAATCCGACGCGCTGATCCACAGCACCGGATACAAGGCCGGGCTGGTGCCAATACTGGACGTCGATGGCACGGCGCTTGAGTTGCAACAAGACGAGTTCGGGCTGCTCACCAACCCGCAACTCAACCCGCTCACCCGCGACGGTCGGGTACTTGAGAACTTCCATACCTTCGGCCTCGGGGCCGGAATCAAGACCGGCGGTGACAGCGGCGGCGAGGAAAGCTTCTGCGGCAGGATCGACGGCGTATGGGTTTACCAGCACATGGTGCCCGGGCTCATCTTTCATTAAATAAGGAAATTACAATGAACAACCAGACAGCCATTATTCTTTGCGCCGGGCGCGGAAGTCGCCTGGGCAAACGCACGCGCAACACACCCAAGCCGCTGGTGAAAACCAACAACATCGCGTTCATCGACAACGCCCTGAACAACCTCGAAACGCTGGGTATCACCCACGTGGTCGTGGTGATCGGCTATCAGTCCGAAACCATTACCGCGCATCTTCGGGCAATGGATACGGCGATTACTTTCGAGTTCGTGAGTAACCCGGACTGGGCCACAACCAACAACATCTATTCGCTGTATCTGGCCCGCGAACACATCACGCAGAACACGCTGATCATTGAGGGAGACATTTACTTCTCGGCCTCCAGCCTGCAACAGCTTCTACAAAAGCCCGGGGATCTAGTCGCACTGGTGTCGCCTCTGGGCAAGAACATGGAAGGCACTTACGCGGTGCTCGAAGGCGAACATTTGCAGGGCTTCGGCTCAACCAAGGACATCGGCCATCAGACACAGATTGGGCAATACAAGACCGTCAATCTGTACCAGATCGGATCGGCCGGCTTCGCCGAACACGTCAAAAAACAACTCGCCAGCAACGTGAGAAAAAACAACCTTAACGCTTACTACGAGGACGTATTCAAAAAAGCCTCGCTGGAAGGCAAGTGGGATATTCAGACGGTAATCGTCCCCGCCACCGAATGGTATGAAGTCGACAATTACTACGATTTGACGATCTGCAACTACATTTCCAGTCGTGATCGTCTGGGCTTCGTGCAAAACCGTCACGGCGGTTACTGGCGCTACCCGATGCTGGATTTCGCCTTGATCTACAACTTCCACTTCCCGCCACAGCAGATGAAAGACAAGATCAAGGACAACTTCGATCACATTTTCCTGAACTACCCAGGTGCCCGGAAACTCATCGAGGAGTCGCTCTGCGAATTCCTTGGCGTCTCCGCCAGACACCTGTGCGTGTCCAATGGCGCAGCGGAAATCATCAAACTGCTGCCATCCGTCTATCCCGGCAGCGCCCTGGTGACCGTACCGTCCTTCAATGAATACGCCAACGTGTTCGGCGAACAGCGCACGCTCTGCCACTACACCCGCGAAGAAGACAATTTCGCCATCGACATCGACGCCCTGCTCGCCACCTGCCGGCAGCAGCGCCCTGAGGTGGTGATCATTGAATCGCCAAACAACCCGACCGGCGCCCTGACGCCCGCCTCGGCACTGACGGCGCTGGCGGTCGAGTTGCTGGAACTGGACATATCGCTGATCGTCGATGAGTCGTTTCTCGATTTTTCCAACCACGCCGACAGCACGTTGCTCAACGTCCTCGATGACCACCCCAACCTGGTGGTGATTCGCAGCATGAGCAAAACCTTCGGTATCGGTGGCATTCGCATCGGTTACCTGGCCAGCGCCAACCAGACTCTGCTGGCGCTGATCAATTCACTGCTGCCGATCTGGAACATCAACGGGTTTGCCGAGGAGTTCCTGCTGCATTTGCCGCAGTATCAACAGGAATACCTCACCAGTTGCCAACAGGTAATCAGCGACACCCGTGCGTTTCAACAAGCACTGAACGCAGTCGACGGCATCAGCGGGTTCGAGACCGAATCGAACTTCATTTACTGCAAGGCGCATTACGCAGACGCGCAGACCATTTCCAGATTGCTGCTCGACAAGCACCACATGTACATCAAGGAATGCTCGGGCAAGCGCAACACCGACTCCGACAAATACTTCCGCGTATCCTGCCGCACGCCTGACGAAAATGCCCGTTTGATCGAAGCCCTGAGCAGCGTGATGCAAGACCTGGCATCGCAGAAAAACACCAACACCGCATCGAAGGAGAACACCTTTGAACTCGCCTGAGTCGGTGGTGATTTGCGGCAAGGGTGAACTGGCTATTTTCGCCTGTGAATACTTCAACGCGTCGCCCGAGCATCATGTGTCGTACGTAGTGGCCGATCCTTTCGAGCCCGTCAGCACTGAACGAACGCTGATCGAATACTGCCGGCAGCACGGGATCGAGGTGATCGAAAGCGGTCGGATCGAGGATTTGCCCGGTTATACCGACGGCACGTTCGCTTGCGACCTGTGCCTGGTGATTTTCCACAAGCGGATACTGCCCAAGCGTTTCATCGATTGCTGCGCGAAAATCATCAACCTGCACCTTTCCTGGCTGCCTCAGTATCGCGGCGTACGCCCGGTCAACTGGGCACTGAAAAATGGCGAGCGAATGCATGGAGCGACGTTGCACGAGATCAGCGAAGGCATAGACGAGGGGCCGATCCTCAATCAAGTGGCCTTCTGCATCTACCCCGAGTTCGAAGAAGTGGTCGACACCTATACCCGTGCGATGGGTTATGCCCGGCAGTTGCTGGTGGATACCTTGCCGCTGATCGATCGCATCGTCCCGGTCCCACAGAAGCATGCCGAGATGAGCATCTACTACGAAAAAGATAACCATCGGCTGGAAGAACGGATGACCTTCACCAAAGCGCAATCGCTGAAACTGCTCGAACGCCAGTAGCCTTTGCGACACCGCTCGATTGCTTGCCCAAGCGGTAATCGGGTGGATGGACGATCCCTTCCGAGGAACCACCATGTACTTGCTTATCGCCTCTGACCTGGATGGCACGCTGCTGCTGCCAGGGGATACCTTCGGTGCCTTTACCAAAAGCGTCATTCACAGCCTGAACCGCGCCGGCCATCACATTGTGCTGGCGACGGGGCGGCACCAGACCGACGTCGAGTCGCTGCTCGACAGTCAATCGCTGCCGGTGCACTTGATTACCTCCAACGGTGCTCGCATCTCCAGCGCCTGTGGTGGTCTTGCGCTGAGCGAAGAGCTGCCTGCCAGCGTCGTCCGGACACTGATTGAGGAGACTCGTGAGGATACGGACCTGACCATCAACCTGTACTGCCAATCCGGCTGGCTGATGAATCGCGAAGACCGGAACCTGCGGGATTTCAGTCAGAATCCAGGCTTTCAGCCGACGATCTGTGCGACCGAAAATCTGCCGCTGAGCACCGTACAAAAGGTGTTTTTCTTTCAGCGGAACAAAGATCATCAGGCCCTGACCCGGCTGCAGGCGCGACTGGAACAACGCCTGGGAAGTCAGATCAGCACGGTCTTCACCTTTGCGTGGTGTCTGGAGGTGATGACTCGAGACGTCTCCAAGGGCAATGCGCTGCGGCAGCTCGCCGACTTCCTGAATGTTCCCATCCAGGCCTGCATCGCGTTTGGAGACGGAATGAACGACGCCGACATGTTGGCCGGTGTCGGCAAAGGGGTGCTCATGGGCAACGCTCACACCGAGCTGTTTCAGGCGCTGCCCGACGCCGAGGTCATCGGCCCGTGCACGGACGAAGCCGTCGCACACTATCTGTCGAAGCACCTGCTACAGAGCACCGCCCTTCCGGCATGAACCAGCGCGGGCGTCTTACGCCCGCGCAGCTTTCCAGATTTTGCCGATCAGACTCACACCGAACAGCACCACCGCCCCCGCGATAATCCCCGCCACACCATTCAGCAACATCGGCACCACGAATCCAGTGCCAGCCGCCGCGCCAACCCCCTCGATCCAGTGATGCAATGCCGGCACGCCATGCGTAAGGATGCCGCCGCCGACCAGGAACATTGCCGCCGTACCCACCACCGACAGCGTTTTCATCATGTACGGCGCAGCACGCAGGATCGCGTCGCCGACACGCTGGGCCATTTGCCCGGGTTTCTGCGTCAGCCACAGGCCGAGGTCATCAAGCTTGACGATGCCCGCCACCAGGCCATAAACGCCCACGGTCATGACGATGGCGATGCCCGACATCACGATCACTTGCTGAGTCAGCGAAGCGCCGGCCACGGTGCCGAGGGTGATGGCGATGATTTCTGCCGAGAGGATGAAGTCGGTGCGGATCGCCCCTTTGATCTTGTCCTTCTCGTAGGCCACCAGATCGGTCGCCGGGTCAGCCACCGCTTCACTCAACTGCGCATGCCCGGCGTCATCTTCAGCCGCGCTGTGCAGAAACTTGTGCGCGAGTTTCTCGAAACCTTCGAAGCACAGATACGCGCCACCGACCATCAGCAGCGGTGTCACCAGCCACGGCACAAACGCACTGATCGCCAGCGCCGACGGCACCAGAATCAGTTTGTTGACGAACGAGCCCTTGGCCACTGCCCATACCACGGGAATTTCCCGCTCGGCACGCACGCCGGAGACCTGCTGGGCATTGAGCGCCAGATCATCGCCGAGCACCCCGGCGGTCTTCTTGGCGGCCATTTTGCTCATCAACGCTACGTCATCCAGAACGGTGGCGATGTCGTCGATCAGCACCAGCAAACTGCTTCCTGCCATGGGTCAGGCTTCCCTACATGAAAAAAGTGCGCGCAGCATACCGCGCCGGCCCCAAGGGAGGCGAGATGCTCACGGCACCTGCCAGCCCCCGCCCAGGCTCTGGAACAACGCCACACTGCCCTGACTGAGCAATCCCTGCGTATCGCGCAAGTTCTGTTCGGCTTGCAGCAGTACCAATTGCTGGGTCAGCACCGCCTGCTGGCTGACCGTCCCCGCCCGCAGTTGCGCTTCCTGACTGCCGAATAACTGCTGATTGCGCGCAAACATCTGCTCGTACGCCTGCGCCTGGGTGTGCAGATGATTGATCGCCGACAAATTGTCCTCGACGTTCTGCAACGCCCCGAGCACCGTCCCGCGATAATTCGCCACGTCCTGATCGTAACTGGCCTCGGCCTGCTGTTTGGCCGCCTCGCGGGCGCCGCCGTCGAAAATGGTTTCGGCCAGCGCCGGTCCCAGCGTCCAGATGCGATTGGGCACCGAGAACAATCCGCCCAGCGCGGTGCCGCGATAACCGCCCTCCGCCGTCAGGCTCAGCGTCGGGAAAAACGCTGCTTCGGCCACGCCGATTTTTGCGTTCGCCGCGGCTGCCACGCGCTCGGCGGAAACCACATCGGGACGGCGCAGCAACAGCTTCGACGGCAGCACCGGCGGCGGCATCGGCGTGCTGAAGCGATACTCGGCAAGCCTCGGCAGATTGAACTGTGCCGGCGCCACGCCGACCAACACCGCCAGTGCGTGTTCGGCCTGCTCACGCGAGCGCTGGGCGTTTTGCAGGGCGGCGATCACCGTGCTCAGTTGATCCTGCGCCACCAGCAATTGATCGTTGGTCGCGGTGCCCTGCACCGTTTGCGCCTGAATCATCGTCAGTAATTGCTGATTGATGGTTTGTTGTCGCTGCAACAGATCGATGTCGATATCCAGTTGCCGCAACCCCAGATAATTAGTCGCCACGCTGGCATCGATGGACAGGCGCACCCCGGCCAGCAACGCGTCGGATGATTGCAGCGAAGCCTGGCTGGACTCGATGCCACGTCGCACCAGCCCCCACAAATCCGGTTCCCAACTGGCGCTCAGGGTGGCGCTGACCGTTTGCTCGACGGTGCCGCCACTGCTGCCGGTCAAACCGCTGGTGCTGCTGCCACTGGCGCCGCCGCCGACACCACGCGCGGCGGACAATCCGACGCCCACCGTCGGCCACAACCCGGCGCGGCTTGAGGCCACTTGCGCTTGCGCCAATCGATACGCGGCTTCGGCGGCGATGATCGATTGATTGGCCTTGGCCGAACGCTCGATCAAGTCATTCAGCACCGGGTCTTGATAGACCCGCCACCACTGGCTGTCCAGCGCTCCTTGCGGGTTGGACACCGCCCGCTGCCACTGCGCGCCCTCCTTGAACGTCATCGGCAGTTCAATTGCCGGTTTCTGATAATCCGGCCCGACCATGCAACCACTCAACAGCAGACTCAACACGATCCCCTGTAGGAGTAAGCCTGCTCGCGATAACGTTTTAACCTTCAACAAATCTATTGGCTGGCCCGACGCAATCGCGAACAGGCTCGCTCCCACAGGGGATTTGAGGTGTTTCATGGAGTGCTCCTGCGCAGACGCTGTGACGCCCGATCAAGCCAAAGGTAGATCACCGGAGTGGTGTACAGCGTCAGCAATTGGCTGAACAACAACCCGCCAATAATCGAAATCCCCAACGGCCGGCGCAGCTCGGAGCCATAGCCGCTGCCCAGCACCAGCGGCAGTGCGCCGAGGATCGCCGCCAGCGTGGTCATCATGATCGGCCGGAAGCGAATCAGGCAGGCGCGGCGAATCGCATCCTTGGCGCTCAAGCCAAACTCGCGGCGCTCGGTGATCGCAAAGTCGATCATCATGATCGCGTTTTTCTTCACAATCCCGATCAGCAGAATCACCCCCACCAGCGCGATGATCGACAGTTCGGTGCCAGTCAGCAGCAAGGCGATCAGCGCGCCGACACCGGCCGAGGGCAGGGTCGAAAGAATCGTCAGCGGATGCACCAGACTTTCGTAAAGCATGCCGAGTACGACGTACACCGAAAGCAGCGCCGCGACGATCAGCAACGGTTCGCTGGCCACCGACGACTGAAACACCTGGGCAGTCCCGGCAAACTGGCCGACCACGCTGGCGGGCATGCGCAATTGCTTCACGGCGTTCTCCACCAGCGTCGTCGCCTGGCCGATGGACACCCCCGGCGCGAGGTTGAACGAGGCGGTCACCGCCGGAAAGGTGCCTTGATGACTGATCGAGATCGCGGTGCGCCCCACTGAATAATCGGCAATCGCCGACAACGGCACCAATTGCTGCGTGGCATTGGCACCCAGCGCGGGCGCCGCCGCGCTGCCCTTGGTGGTCACGGCAGGCGTGCCCACCGGCACATACACATTCTTCAGCGTCGCCGGATCGGCCCAGTACGGAGGCGCCACTTCCATCACTACGTGATACTGGTTGGCGGCGCGGTAAATGGTCGAGACCTGGCGCTGGCCGAAGGCGTCGTACAGCGTCTGGTCGATGGCCGACATGCTCACGCCCAACCGGGCAGCGGCATCGCGGTTGACGGTGACGCTGGCCATCAAACTGTTGTCCTGTTGATCGGTGTTGACGTCAGTCAGTTGCGGCAAGCCATGCAGCACCGCGACGACCTTGGGCACCCATTCATCGAGGGTGCTCTGGTCATCGGCAGTCATCGTGAACTGATATTGCGCCCCGCTCTGCCGCCCACCGACGGTGATGTCCTGCGCCGATTGCAGATACAGACGCGTGCCGGGCATGTCGCCCAACGTGTGGCGAACCTGCGCGATGACCTGATCGGCGCTGTCTTTGCGATCCGCCAGCGGCTTGAGCGTGATGAACAACTGCGCACTGTTCACCGCCCCGCCAATCCCACCGCCGCCACCGACAAAACCACCCACCGTGGCCACGTTCGGATTGCTCAGAACCTTCTGATTGATCTCGCTGAAATTCGACTGGATCGCCCCGAAGGAAATGCTCTGCGCCGCGATGATGCTGCCGGACATGCGTCCAGTATCCTCCTGCGGAAAGAAGCCCTTGGGCACCAGCACATAGAGCACGCAGGCCAATACGATCACCAGCAAGGTCAGCAAGCCCATCAGGAACGAGTGCTCGATGACCCAGCCGAGGGTGCGGTCGTAGAAACGGTGAAAGCGCGAATCCGGATGATCCTCACCGCTGGCGGCCTGCTTTTCCGTGCGCAGCAGGACGCTGGCGAGCATCGGCGTCACGGTCAGCGAGACCACCATCGAAATCACGATGGCCACCGACAGCGAAATCGAAAACTCGCGAAACAGCCGCCCCACTACTCCGCCCATCAGCAGCAACGGAATGAACACCGCCACCAGCGAAACGCTGATGGTCATCACCGTGAAGCCCACCTCCCGCGCACCAGCCAGCGCCGCTTGCACACGGCTTTCGCCCTTCTCCAGATGGCGCATGATGTTCTCGACCACGACGATGGCGTCGTCCACCACAAACCCGGTGGAAATGGTCAGCGCCATCAGCGACAGGTTGTTGAGGCTGTAGCCGAGAAAATACATCGCGCCAAATGTGCCAAGCAGCGACAGCGGCACGACGATGGCCGGGATCAGCGTGCTGCGCCAGTCACGGAAAAACGCGAAGGTCACCAGCGTCACCAGCGCGATGGAGATCAGCAGGGTTATCTCGACGTCGCGCAACGACGCGCGAATCGTCGTGGTGCGATCCATCAGGATGTTGATCTTGATCGCCGAGGGAATCGAGCTTTGCAGAAACGGCAGGTCAGCCTTCACCGCGTCCACGGTGTCGATGACGTTGGCCCCCGGCTGCTTGAACACCACCAGCAACACCGCCGGTTTGCCGTTGGACAGGCCGAAGTTGCGCAGGTCTTCGACGTCCTCGGTGACGTCGCCCAAGTCGGAGATACGTACCAGATCGCCGTTGTTCTGCTTGACCACCAGCGGCGCGTAATCGGCGCCCTGATAGAGCATGTCGTTGGCCTTCAGGCCATACGACTGATCGCCGACCGACACCGTGCCTTTCGGCAGGTTGACGTTGGACGCCTGAATCACCTGCCGCACTTGTTCAAGGCTGACGCCGTAGCGATTGAGCCGGTCGGGATTGAGTTCGATACGCACCGCCGGCAACGCCGCGCCGCCCACCGTCACATCGCCGACGCCAGTGGTCTGCAACAGCCGTTGTTCGAGCAGGGTTGAAGCCACGTCATACATCTGCCCACGAGTGGCGCTGTCGGAAGTCAGGCTGAGGATCAGGATCGGCGAGTCGGCCGGGTTGACCTTGCGATAGGTCGGGTTGCCGGACAAGTCGCTGGGCAAGTTGCTGCGGGCGGCGTTGATCGCCGCTTGTACATCCCGCGCCGCGCCATCGATGTCGCGGTTGAGGTCAAACTGCAAGGTGATGCGCGTCGCCCCCAACGAACTCGACGAGGTCATTTCGGTGACCCCGGCGATCTGCCCGAACTGCCGTTCCAGCGGAGTCGCCACCGACGAGGCGACGGTGCTCGGGTCGGCGCCGGGCAATGACGCACGCACGCTGATGGTCGGGAAATCCACCTCCGGCAGCGGCGCCACCGGCAGCAGGTTGAACGCGAGCACGCCGAACAGCGCCAGACCGACCGCCAGCAACGTGGTGGCGATCGGGCGCTGAATGAACGGCGCGCTAAGGTTCATCGCGATAGCCTTCGACCACCGCTGGCCGACGCCGACTGAAACGCTGCTCCAGCCCATGCATCGCGAGGAAAATCACCGGGGTCGAAAACAGCGTCAGCAATTGGCTCAACAACAGTCCGCCGATGATCGCGATGCCCAGCGGATGGCGCAGCTCCGAGCCGATCCCGGTGCCCAGCGCCAGTGGCACCGCGCCGAACAGCGAGGCCATGCTGGTCATCAGAATCGGCCGGAAACGCAACTCGGCCGCCTGACGAATCGCCGCCACCGGATCGAGCCCGCCGTTGCGCTCCAGTTCCAGCGCGAAGTCGACCATCATGATGCCGTTTTTCATGACGATGCCGATCAGCAGCACGATGCCGATCAGGCCGATGATGTCGAACTGCGTGCCAGTGATCAGCAGCGCAAGCAACGCACCCAACGCGGCGGAGAGCAAGGTCGAGAGAATCGTCACCGGGTGCACGAAACTCTCGTAGAGAATCCCCAGCATCAGATACACGACGATGATCGCCGCCAGCACCAGAAACACCTGATTCGACAGCGACGCCTCGAAGGTCGCCGCCGCGCCTTCCAGATTGGCCTGCACCGACAACGGCAGACCGGCCTTGGCTTCGATGTCTTTTAGCCGGGTGACCGCCGCGCCAAGGGTCTGCCCGGGGGCGAGGTTGAACGAGACGTCGGCATAGGGAAATTGCCCGAGCCGGTTGATCGTTACAGGCGCGCGGATCACGCTCATGGTCGCCATGCTCGACAGCGGCGCCACACCACCTGACGGAATGTCGACGTAGAGCCCGGTCAGCAAATCGGCAAGATTTCGCGGCGGATGGTCGGTGGCGATCACCACGTGATACTGGTTGAGCTGGGTATAGATGGTCGAGACCTGACGCTGGCCAAAGGCGTCGTACAGCACATCATCGATGGCTTGCGGCGTGACACCCAGGCGCGAGGCGGTGGCGCGGTCGAAGTTGAGCTGGATCTGATTGCCGAACTGCATCGCCTGACTTTGCACGTCGGTGAACATCGGGTCTTGCTTGATCACTGCCAATAGCTTGTTGGTCCACAGCTCCAGTTCATCCGGGTCGGTTGCCTGTAACCCGAGGCGATAGCTGGTGGTCGACACCGTGGCATCGAGGGTCAGGTCCTGCACGCTGTGCAGATAAAGGCGAATACCCGCGTCGTCGGCATTGGCATCGGCCAACCGGCGAATCACCACCGCACTGCTGTCGCGCTCGCCGTGGGGCTTGAGATTGATCAGCAGGTTGCCCTGATTGATGGTCGGGTTGGTCTGGTCGATGCCGACGAACGACGACAGGCTCGCCACCGCCGGATCTTTGAGAATTCGTGCGGCCAGCCGTTGCTGTTCGATCTGCATCTGCTGAAAGGAAATCGTCGGCGAGGCCTGGGAAATCCCTTGGATCAGCCCGGTGTCCTGCTCGGGAAAAAAGCCCTTGGGCATGACCACGATAATCAGCAGGGTCAACAGACCGGTGAGCATCACCGAGATCAGCGTCAGCCCGCGATGCAGCAGAATCCAGTCCAGGCCTTTGACGTAATAGCCGTTGATCCGGTCGAAGAAATCGACCCGGCGTTCCTCGTGTTTGTCCTTGAGCATGCGCGAGCACATCATCGGCGTCAGCGTCAGGGTAATCAGCGCCGAGATGACGATGGTCACCGCCACGGTCATGGCGAATTCGCGGAACAGCCGCCCGACCACATCGCCCATGAACAGCAACGGAATCATCACCGCGATCAGCGCCACCGACAGCGAAATAATCGTGAAGCCGATCTGCTCCGAGCCCTTGAGCGCAGCTTCCAGTCGCGAGTCTCCGGCCTCGATGTAGCGCGTGATGTTTTCGATCATGACGATGGCGTCATCGACCACAAAACCGATGGCGATGGTCAGCGCCATCAGCGTCAGGTTGTTCAGCGAAAAGCCCAGCCCGTAAGCCACTGCCAGCGTACCGACCAGCGTCAGCGGCACGGTCACCGCCGGAATGATCGTCGCCGCAACATTGCGCAGAAACAGGAAAATCACGATCACCACCAGCAACACCGCGACGGCCAGTTCGTACTGCACGTCAGTGACCGAAGCGCGGATGGTTTGCGTGCGGTCGGTGAGCACGTTGACCTTGAGCGTCGCCGGCAGGCTGGCGCGCAGTTTGGGCAGCAGTTGCTGCACGCGGTCGACCACATCGATGACGTTGGCGCCGGGCTGGCGCTGGATGTTCAAGACAATCGATGGCGTGCTGTTGGTCCACGCGGCTTGCCGTGGATTCTCCGGGCCTTGGGTGGAACTGGCGATTTGTGACAAGCGAATCGGCGCGCCATTTTTGTAGGCGATCACCAGGTCGCGGTACTCCTCGGCGGACTGCAACTGGTCGTTGGTGCCGATGGAATAAGCCTGATACTTGCCGTCGATATTGCCCTTGGCCTGATTGACGTTGGCCGTGCCCAGCGAGGTGCGCAAATCGTCGAGCGACAGCCCCAGATTGTTCAGCGCCGACGTGTTGGCCTCGACCCGCACCGCCGGACGCTGGCCGCCACTGATGGTGACCAGACCGACGCCGGTAATCTGCGAGATTTTCTGCGCCAGTCGCGTATCGGCGAGGTCTTCGACTTTGGTCAGCGGTAATACGTCGGAGGTCAGCGACAGCGTCAGCACCGGCGCGTCGGCAGGATTGACCTTGCTGTACACCGGCGGGTACGGCAGGTTGGCCGGCAGGAAAGTCCCGGCAGCATTGATCGCCGCTTGTACTTCCTGCTCGGCGACATCCAGTGACAGCGACAGATCAAATTGCAGGGTCACTACCGAAGCGCCATCGGAGCTGGTCGAGTTCATCGACTTGAGACCCGGCATCTCGCCGAGCTGGCGTTCCAGCGGAGCGGTAATCGACGAGCTGATGACCTCGGGACTGGCGCCCGGATACTGGGTGAACACCTGAATGGTCGGGTAATCAACTTCCGGCAATGCCGACACCGACAGCAGGTGGTAACCGAGCAGCCCCAGCAACAGCACCGCGACCATCAGCAACGTAGTCGCAACGGGCCGTTCGATAAAGGGACGCGAGACGTTCATGGTTTGCCCCCGTTACTGCGCGACGACCTTCACCGCAGAACCGTCATCGAGTTTGTCTGCGCCCTCGGTGACAACCTGTTCGCCCTCCTTCACCCCGTTGTCGAGCACCGCCGAGACATCGCCGGTGGCGGGGCCGGTCTTGATGTTGCGCAGGCTGACCCTGGTGCCGGGATCGACCACCACAAACACGAAATCACCCTTGCTGCCGTGCTGGATCGCCCGGGTCGGCACCACGCTGATTTGCGTCAGCGTGTCAGCCTTGAGCCGGGCGTTGACGAACTGATTGGGGAACAGCGCCTTGCCCGAATCGTCGAACTGCGCCTTGACCTTGATCGTGCCGGTGCTGGTATCGACCTGATTATCCAGCGCCAACAGATTGCCGGTGGCCAGCAGGTTGTGTTTGTTGCGGTCGTAAGCCAGCACCGTCACCGCGCCTTTGGCCATGGCCTGATTGATTGCGCCCAGATCATCCTCGGGCACGGCAAACACCACGGTCGCCGGGGTCATCTGTGTGATCACGGCGATACCCGTGGTGCTGGCGGTGGTGACGTAATTACCGGGATCGACCTGACGCAAACCGACCACGCCATCCACCGGCGAGGTGATCGTGCAGTAACTCAACTGCACTTCGAGGTTCTGCACACTGCCCTGATCGGAGGCGACCGTGCCTTGCAGTTGCTGCACCAGCGAGGCCTGGGTATCGAGGGTTTGCTGGGTGGTGGAGCCGACCTTGATCAGCTCGCGATAGCGCGCCAGATCACGCATGGCGTTGGCGAGCAACGCCTGGTCGTGCATCAGCGTGCCTTTGGCCACCGCCAATTGCGCCTTGAGCGCACGGTCATCGATGCGGGCAATCACCTGGCCCTTGTGCACCTGCTGGCCTTCCTTGAATTCGACCGAGCTGAGAATGCCATCGACCTGGGAAATCACCGTCACGCTGCGGGTTGGAGTGACAGTGCCGAGGGCATCGATGTACACCGGCACGTCCTGCAACTTGACCGCGACGGCGGCCACCGGCTCGGCGGGTGGCGGTGGTTTGGGCTTGCGCTGACTGGACGCGAGGAAAACCCACAGCAGCACCGCGAGCAGCACGACCCCTAGCGCGACGATGGCCAGGCCGAATTTCCTGCGTCTGGGTTTTTCCACGGCTTTTCACTCGAACGGGCCGGCAATGGCATCCGGCAATAAAAAGTGAAGCCCGGCCAGACAAGGCAAATCCATGGCCAATGGCTTGATCGCTGTTTTGAACTCTAGCAGCGCCTCCCGAGTTCACCTGAAGATCTGCAGCTTCGTTCAGCCCCGCGACAGCGTCAGCCGCCCATCGGTACGCCGCGGCATTCTTGAGCCCCGCGCGAGGCCGGTGCTACCATGCGCAACCGCCAGAACAGGCAAGGAACCACCGGGTTTATGAGCACAATCCGCGAGCGCAACAAAGAACTGATCCTGCGTGCCGCCAGTGAGGAATTTGCCGACAAAGGCTTCGCTGCGACCAAAACCAGTGACATCGCCGCCAAGGCGGGATTGCCCAAGCCCAACGTTTACTACTACTTCAAGTCCAAGGAAAACCTCTACCGCGAGGTACTGGAAAGTATCATCGTGCCGATTCTGCAGGCCTCGACCCCGTTCAACCCGGACGGCGTGCCGAGCGAAGTGCTCAGCGGCTACATCCGCTCGAAGATCCGCATCTCCCGCGACCTGCCCTTCGCTTCCAAGGTGTTCGCCAGCGAAATCATGCACGGCGCCCCGCACCTGAGCGCCGACCTGGTCGAACAACTCAACAGCCAGGCCAAGCACAACATCGACTGCATCCAGACCTGGATCGACCGCGGCCAGATCGCCCCGATCGACCCCAACCACCTGATGTTCAGCATCTGGGCCGCCACCCAGACCTACGCCGACTTCGACTGGCAGATTTCTGCCGTCACCGGCAAGGACAAGCTGGACGAGGTGGATTACGAGGCGGCGGCGCAGACGATTATTCGGTTGGTGCTCAAAGGGTGTGAGCCGGACTGATAGACCGTGGTGCGACTATCGCTGGCAAGCCAGCTCCCACAGAGATTTGTGTCGTTTGCAGAATTTGTATTCAACACAAAAAACCTGTGGGAGCTGGCTTGCCAGCGATTGGGGCAATCCGGTTCAAAGCTGTCAAAGCCAGACTGCATCCCACAGCGGATAGTCGCCAAGCTTTTCCACCAAACCCGCCCTCAATGGGTTGGCCACTACATACCTGGCCATCTTCACCAAATCGTCCTCTCTCCTCAAAGCCCGGTCGTGGTAGCCCTGCTGCCAAAGTGGCCCAGTCCTATTGCTGGATAAATTCACCTCTCGAGTAATCAGAGACTTGGTCTCTCGCATCAGCGTTTTGAGTGAGCAGTCTTCCAGCTCGACCAACCAATGAAAATGATCAGGCATTACCACCCACGCAAGTGAGTTCACTAGCCCGAGATTTTCTGCACGACGAAATTGATGAACAACCAATCGGCCCAGAGCGAAATCGACAAAGATTGGTTTGCGCTCAAGCGTATTGGTGGTGAGCAGGTAGATTCGATTGGGCTCGGCGTAACGGCCGGCTCGCAGGCGACGTGAAGCAGGAAGATCAGGCAATCCGTTACCCCTTCATGATGGGTTCATCAGAAGGCTAGACGCATCGGATCATTTGGCTGGGAAAGTCTTTTATCTTGATGTGTCAGTCAGGCCGCCATCGCTGGCAAGCCAGCTCCCACAGGTTTTTGTATTGGATTCATATTATGTGAACGACACAAAACCTTGTGGGAGCTGGCTTGCCAGCGATGACTTTCAATCAATCACCACAAATCAAGCAGCCACCCCCGCATCCGCCCGCAGATCCAGCGCCTCCACCGCTTTGATCGCCACTTGCTCATCGATATCCGACAGATCGCCGCTGATGCCGATTGCACCCAGCACATTCCCCGCCTGATCACGGATCAGCACACCACCCGGTGCCGGCACGACACTGCCCTGCCCCATGCTGTTCAGTGCAGCGATGAACGCCGGGCGTTGTTGGGCGTCGAGTGCCAGCAGGCGTGAGCCTTTGCCCAGCGCGATGGCGCCCCAGGCTTTGCCGATGGCGATCTGCGGGCGGAGCAGGCTGGCGCCGTCTTCGCGTTGCAGGGTGATCAGGTGGCCGCCGGTATCGAGTACCGCGATGGTCAGTGGCGCAGCGGAGATGGCCCGCCCTGCACTGATAGCTTCGTTGACCAGGTTGACTGCGACTTTCAAGGTTAAAGCGCTCATGGTGCCGTCCTCATTTTGTTATTGGGAAAGTCGGGGGACTGCGGTTTTGTGCCGCAGCCCGATGCAACAAATAGAACACAATGAATTATTTTTTTGTATACAATAATTCTCGAAAAGCGCCACATGCGACGAAAAGCCACAGTCAGACGGGCTTCCGACGAATGAAACAGCTGCTTGAGAAAATGGATTGACCTGCGCCGTCCACCGTGAATACACTCAGCGCAAAGCCACTTGTATACAATTACAAAACGTAAAGAGGCACAAAACCATGAGCAAAATGAGAGCAATCGAAGCCGCCGTTCTGGTGATGCGCCGTGAAGGGGTTGATACCGCTTTTGGCATCCCGGGCGCTGCAATCAACCCGCTGTACTCCGCCTTGCAGAAAATCGGTGGCATCGATCACGTCCTTGCTCGCCACGTTGAAGGCGCCTCGCACATGGCCGAGGGCTACACCCGCACCAAGGCCGGCAACATCGGCGTGTGCATCGGGACTTCCGGCCCTGCCGGTACCGACATGGTCACCGGGCTCTACAGCGCCTCGGCCGACTCGATTCCAATCCTCTGCATTACCGGCCAGGCACCCCGCGCCCGTATGCACAAGGAAGACTTCCAGGCTGTCGATATCACCAGCATCGTCAAGCCAGTCACCAAGTGGGCGACCACTGTTCTTGAACCGGGCCAAGTGCCTTACGCGTTCCAGAAAGCGTTCTTTGAAATGCGCTCCGGCCGTCCAGGCCCAGTGCTGATCGACCTGCCGTTCGACGTACAGATGGCCGAAATCGAATTCGACATCGATGCTTACCAGCCA
Source organism: Pseudomonas sp. McL0111 (assembly GCF_052567255.1). Lineage (NCBI taxonomy): Bacteria > Pseudomonadati > Pseudomonadota > Gammaproteobacteria > Pseudomonadales > Pseudomonadaceae > Pseudomonas > Pseudomonas sp. McL0111. The sequence goes on from NZ_CP199585.1 coordinate 6,148,681, forward strand.
CTGCCGCTGGCCAAGCCGACCGCGACCCGTATTCAGGTCGAGAAGGCCCTGGCTCTGCTGGATCAGGCCGAGCGTCCATTGCTGGTAGCCGGCGGCGGCATCATCAACGCCGACGCCAGCGATCTGCTGGTTGAATTCGCCGAGCTGACCGGTATTCCGGTTATCCCGACCCTGATGGGTTGGGGCACCATCCCTGACGATCACCCGTTGATGGTCGGCATGGTCGGTCTGCAGACTTCGCACCGTTACGGCAACGCCACCATGCTGAAATCCGACGTCGTGTTGGGCATCGGTAACCGTTGGGCCAACCGTCACACCGGTTCGGTTGATGTCTACACCGAAGGCCGCAAGTTCATTCACGTCGATATCGAAGGCACTCAGATCGGCCGCGTGTTCACTCCGGATCTGGGCATCGTTTCCGACGCCGCTGCCGCGCTGACCGTGTTCATCGAAGTGGCTCGTGAATGGCAAGCCGCCGGCAAACTGAAAAACCGCAGCGCCTGGCTGCAAGACTGCCAGCAGCGCAAAGCCAGCCTGCATCGCAAGACTCACTTCGACAACGTGCCGGTCAAACCGCAACGCGTTTACGAAGAGATGAACCAGGTATTCGGCAAGGACACCTGCTACGTCAGCACCATTGGTCTGTCGCAAATTGCCGGCGCGCAGTTCCTGCACGTCTACAAGCCGCGTCACTGGATCAACTGCGGTCAGGCCGGCCCGTTGGGCTGGACCATTCCGGCAGCACTGGGCGTGGTCAAGGCCGATCCGAGCCGTAAAGTCGTGGCCCTGTCGGGGGACTATGACTTCCAGTTCATGATCGAAGAACTGGCGGTCGGCGCTCAGTTCAAACTGCCTTACATCCACGTCGTGGTGAACAACTCGTACCTGGGTCTGATCCGTCAGGCACAGCGCGGGTTCGAAATGGACTACTGCGTACAGCTGTCCTTCGATAACCTGAACGCGCCGGAACTCAACGGTTACGGTGTTGACCACGTTGCAGTGGCCGAGGGTCTGGGTTGCAAGGCACTGCGTGTGTTCGAGCCATCGGAAATCGCCCCTGCCCTGCGCAAGGCTGAACAGATGATCGAAGAGTTCAAGGTGCCGGTGATCGTCGAAATCATCCTGGAGCGTGTGACCAACATCTCCATGGGTACCGAGATCAACGCCGTCAACGAATTCGAAGACCTGGCACTGGTCGGCAACGACGCGCCAACGGCGATTTCGCTGCTCGATTAACGACTGACCGCTCTCCCTGTGGGAGCGGGTTATGTGGCGAGGGAGCTTGCTCCCGCTGGGTCGCGAAGCGGCCCCAATAGTTTTGCGACTGCTTCGCAGCCGAGCGGGAGCAAGCTCCCTCGCCACACAAGCCCGCTCCCACAAGGGGAACCTCACAAGAATTACGGGAGACCACCATGCCGCGTTTCGCAGCCAACCTGTCCATGCTGTTCACCGAACAGGATTTCCTTGCCCGTTTCGACGCCGCCGCCAAAGCTGGTTTCAGTGGTGTTGAATACCTGTTCCCGTACGATTTCAGCTCTGCTGAAATCAAGGCCAAGCTCGACGCCAACGGTCTGACGCAAGTGCTGTTCAACCTGCCGGCCGGTGACTGGGCCAAGGGCGAACGCGGTATCGCGTGTCTGCCGGATCGGGTTGAAGAGTTCCGTGCCGGTGTCGATCTGGCCATCGCCTACGCAGAAGTTCTGGGCAACACCCAGATCAACTGCCTGGCCGGTATTCGTCCGCAAGGCATCGACGATGCCACCGTGGAAAAGACCTTCGTCGCCAACCTCAAGTACGCGGCCGACAAGCTGCAAGCGGCGGGTATCAAACTGGTGATGGAAGCGATCAACACCCGTGACATCCCGGGTTTCTACCTGAACAACACGGCGCAAGCCCTGTCGATTCGCGAGCAGGTCGGCAGCGCCAATCTGTTCCTGCAATACGACATCTATCACATGCAAATCATGGAAGGCGATCTGGCCCGCACGCTGCAATCGCATCTGGGCGAGATCAACCATGTGCAGCTCGCGGACAACCCGGGGCGCAACGAACCAGGCACCGGTGAAATCAACTACCGCTTCCTGTTCGAACACCTCGACCGCATCGGTTATCAGGGCTGGGTCGGCTGTGAATACAAGCCGCTGACCACCACTGAAGCAGGTCTTGGCTGGTTGAAGTCGCACAACGCAATCTGATCGAAAATACAAAAAACCTGTGGGAGCGGGCTTGCCCGCGATGGCGGCGGCACACACAACAAACATGTTGCCTGACACACCGCCATCGCTGGCAAGCCAGCTCCCACAATGAATTTGCTGCGTCTCCAAGACCACATTGCAGCATCAGAATAAAAAGAGGATTTTCTCATGGCTAAAATCGGATTTATCGGCACCGGCATCATGGGCCACCCAATGGCGGCGAACCTGCAGAAAGCCGGTCACAGCCTGTTCCTGTCGGCGCACCACGACGCTGCCCCTGCTGACCTGGTCGCCGCTGGCGCCGTCGCACTGGCCAACCCGCGTGAAGTGGCGCAAGAAGCCGAATTCATCATCGTCATGGTGCCGGATACCCCGCAGGTCGATGACGTGCTGTTCCGCGCTGACGGCGTTGCTGCCGGCATCGGCAAAGGCAAAGTCGTGATCGACATGAGCTCGATCTCGCCGACCGCCACCAAGGCTTTCGCTGCGAAGATCAACGAGAAAGGCGCGCAATACCTCGACGCACCGGTTTCCGGTGGTGAAGTCGGCGCCAAGGCCGCGACCCTGAGCATCATGGTCGGTGGTGACGCCGATGCCTTCGAACGCGCACTGCCGCTGTTCCAGGCCATGGGCAAGAACATCACACTGGTCGGTGGCAATGGCGACGGTCAAACCGCCAAGGTCGCGAACCAGATCATCGTTGCCCTGAACATTCAGGCCGTCGCTGAAGCCCTGCTGTTCGCCTCGAAAAACGGTGCCGATCCAGCCAAGGTGCGTGAAGCACTGATGGGCGGTTTCGCTTCTTCGAAGATCCTCGAAGTACACGGCGACCGCATGATCAAAGGCACCTTCGATCCAGGCTTCCGCATCAGCCTGCACCAGAAGGACCTGAACCTGGCCCTGCAAGGCGCCAGGGAGCTGAACATCAACCTGCCGAACACCGCCAACGCCCAGCAAGTGTTCAGCACGTGCGCGGCCATCGGTGGCAGCAACTGGGACCACTCGGCGCTGATCAAAGGTCTGGAACACATGGCCAACTTCTCGATTCGTGACAACAAGAAGTAAGCCCTGCCCCAACCTGCACCAAACCTGTGGGAGCTAGCCTGCTAGCGATGGAATCGACGCGGTGTGTCTGATAGACCTCGGCGCCTGAATCGCTAGCAGGCTAGCTCCCACAGGGATCTGTATTGCCCTTTCGAATAACAAGAATTCCGGGAGCCCGCCATGTCGGTCGATCCGCAACAACTGCTGCGCGAGCTGTTTGCCACAGCCATTGACGCGGCCCATCCGCAACAAGTCCTCGAAGCTCATCTGCCTGCCGACCGCACCGGTCGAGTCATCGTCATCGGCGCCGGCAAAGCCGCAGCCGCCATGGCGCAAGTGGTCGAGCGCTGCTGGCAGGGTGAAGTCTCGGGCCTGGTGGTGACCCGTTACGGTCACGGCGCCCCGTGCGAAAAAATCGAAGTGGTCGAAGCTGCGCATCCGGTTCCGGACGCCGCCGGCCTCGCCGTCGCCAAACGCGTGCTGGATCTGGTCAGCAACCTGACTGAAGACGACCGCGTGATTTTCCTGCTGTCCGGTGGCGGCTCTGCCCTGCTGGCGCTGCCGGCCGAAGGCATCACCCTCGCCGACAAGCAATCGATCAACAAAGCCCTGCTCAAATCCGGCGCGACCATCGGCGAGATGAACTGCGTGCGCAAGCACCTCTCGGCGATCAAGGGTGGCCGTCTGGGCAAGGCCTGCTGGCCCGCGACTGTTTACACCTACGCGATTTCCGATGTACCGGGCGACCTCGCCACGGTCATCGCCTCCGGCCCGACCGTGGCCGACCCGAGCACCAGCGCCGAAGCACTGGCGATCATCAAGCGCTACGGCATCGAGATTCCGCCGTCGGTACGCACCTGGCTGCAAAGCCCGGAATCGGAGACCGTCAAACCCGGTGATCCGAGTCTGGCCCGCAGTCATTTCCAGTTGATCGCCCGTCCTCAGCAATCGCTGGATGCGGCGGCGGTCAGATGCCGTCAGGCCGGTTTCAGTACGCTGATTCTCGGTGATCTCGAAGGCGAATCGCGCGAAGTGGCGAAAGTCCACGCCGGCATCGCCCGCCAGATCATCAACCACGGCCAGCCACTGGCGGCACCGTGTGTGATTCTCTCCGGCGGCGAAACCACCGTGACCGTGCGCGGCAATGGCCGTGGCGGACGCAACGCCGAATTCCTCCTCAGCCTCACCGACAGCCTCAAAGGCCAGCCCGGCGTTTACGCACTGGCCGGTGATACCGACGGCATCGACGGCTCGGAAGACAACGCCGGCGCAATCATGACCCCGGACAGCTACGCCCGCGCCGCCGCACTCGGCTTGAGCGCCAGCGACGAGCTGGATAACAACAACGGCTACGGCTATTTCGAGGCGCTCGATGCGCTGATCGTCACCGAGCCGACTCGCACCAACGTCAACGACTTCCGCGCCATTCTGATCCTCGAGAGCTCTAAATCATGACGCCTGATAAAAAGGTCAAAATCCTCGCCACCCTCGGACCTGCCGTTGATGGCATCGAAGACATCCGTGAGCTGGTCGAGGCCGGGGTCAATATCTTCCGCCTGAACTTCAGCCACGGCGATCATGCCGATCACGCCAAGCGCTATCAGTGGATTCGCGAAGTCGAGCGCCAGCTCAACTATCCGCTGGGCATCCTGATGGATTTGCAGGGTCCGAAACTGCGGGTCGGCAAGTTCGCCGAAGGCAAGGTGCAACTGCATCGCGGTCAGGCTTTCCGCCTCGATCTGGACGCGACACCGGGCGATGAGCGCCGGGTGAATCTGCCGCATCCGGAGATCATTGAAGCCCTCGAAGCCGGCATGGATCTGCTGCTCGACGACGGCAAACTGCGCCTGCGCGTCGTGACCAAATACACCGACGCCATCGACACCACCGTGCTCAATGGCGGCGAGTTGTCGGATCGCAAAGGCGTCAACGTGCCGCAAGCGGTGCTTGAGCTGAGCCCGCTGACCGCCAAGGATCGCCGCGACCTGAGCTTCGGCCTGGAACTGGGTGTGGACTGGGTTGCACTGTCGTTTGTGCAGCGCCCGCAAGACATCATCGAAGCCCGTGCGCTGATCGGCGACAAGGCCTTTCTGATGGCGAAGATCGAGAAGCCTTCAGCGGTTGAACAAATGCGCGAAATCGCCGAACTGAGCGACGCGATCATGGTTGCCCGTGGCGACCTCGGCGTTGAAGTGCCCGCCGAAAGCGTGCCGCAGATTCAAAAGAACATCATCACAATTTGCCGCCAACTCGGTAAGCCAGTGGTGGTGGCGACGCAGATGCTCGAATCGATGCGCTTCTCCCCGGCGCCGACTCGCGCCGAAGTCACAGACGTTGCCAACGCCGTGGCCGAAGGTGCCGATGCGGTGATGCTGTCGGCGGAAACCGCTTCCGGTGAATACCCGCTGGAAGCCGTGCTGATGATGAGCAAGATCATCCGCCAGGTGGAAAACGGCCCGGACTATCAAACTCAGCTCGACGTCAGCCGACCGAAAGCCGAGGCGACTGTGTCCGACGCGATCAGCTGCGCGATTCGCCGTATCGGCAACGTGCTGCCGGTGGCGGTGCTGGTCAACTACAGCGAATCCGGGACATCCAGCCTGCGTGCTGCGCGGGAACGTCCGAAGGCGCCGATCCTCAACCTCACGCCGAACCTGCAAACCGCACGCCGCCTGACTGTGGCGTGGGGCATTCACTCGGTGGTCAACGATCGCCTGCGTCAGGTCGACGAAGTCTGTTCGACCGCGCTGGAAATCGCCCAGGCTCAAGGTATGGCGCAGCGTGGCGATACGTTGCTGATCACTGCGGGAGTGCCGTTTGGACAGCCCGGTTCGAATAACTCGCTGCGTATCGAAACGTTGATCTAAGCAACACTTTTGCTGTCAGCAGCAATTTTGATGTGAGTACAAAACCTGTGGTGAGGGGATTTATCCCCGTTCGACTGCGCAGCAGTCGTCGCCTTTCGGTGTGACAGTTTTCATAGAAAAACCGCACTTGCCGATTTTGGGGCTGCTTCGCAGCCCAACGGGGATAAATCCCCTCGCCACAGGCTCATGCACGACCTTTTGATTTTCCTACTGCCCAGACCTCTACATGCCTGCCAATCATTTCAACACCCAATGCCCCGACTGGGCCGAAGCGTTGCTCAACGGTTTCAGTCAAATATTCCTCCAGCGCAATCCGTTGTGCGGCCTGCTGTGCCTCTGCGCCATTCTGTTCACCGCGCCAGCCTTGCTTGGTGGTGCGTTGCTCGGTGGCCTCGCCGGATTGCTCACTGCGCAACGTCGCAATTACGCCAAGGCTGATCGCCAGGCGGGATTGTTCAGTTACAACGGCGTTTTGCTCGGCTTGTTGCTGAGCCTGTATTTCCCGTGGTCGGCGATGATGCCGCCACTGATCCTGGCGGCCGGCGGCCTGAGCGCGATGATCACTCAGCAATGGCTGAAACGCGTGCGCCTGAGCCAAAACATGCCCGCCTACACCGCACCATTCGTGGGATTGAGCTGGTTGCTGCTGTTGTTTGCCGCACCGTCCGTCCCGGCTCCGCTGGTTGAGGTGAATACACTGAACCTGCTTGCGGCGGTGCTGAAAGGCTTCGGCCAGGTGATGTTCCTCGGCCATCCGCTGGCCGGCGCAATGATTGCCGCCGGTTTGCTGATCGCTGATCGCCGGGCATTTTGCTGGGCGTTGCTCGCGTCGGCCATCGGCCTCGGTTCCAGTCTGCTGCACCACGAAACCAGCTTCGCGCTGTTCGGCCTCGGTGGCTACAACGCCGTGCTGGCCACCCTCGCCTTCAGCTCAGAACGCCGCCAGCCGTGGCTGCCGCTGCTGGGTATCGTGCTGGCGCTGCTGGTGACGCCACTGTTCGCCGCCATCGGTCTGGCCACGCTCACCGCACCGTTCATCCTCGCCTGCTGGCTGATCCGCGCCGGCATTCAGATGCTCGGCAAAGCGACGGTTGACGGCGCGTCTTGCGCTCACGGGGAGAATCAACCTAGGCTGCGCTGATTTACAGCCAAGGCGATGTGCATGAACAGCAAGGACACGTGGCGCAATCGCCTGTACGTGATCATTTTCCAGACCGATACCGTGGCCGGGCGCCGTTTCGACAGCACCTTGCTGCTGATCATTCTCGCCAGTCTGGTGGTGGTGATCCTCGACAGCATCGATGACGTCCACCAGAACTACGCCAACGTGCTGGCGTATATCGAATGGGGCTTCACGGCGATCTTTCTCGGCGAGTACATCCTGCGCCTTTATTGCTCGCCGAAGCCGTTGCGCTATGCCTTCAGCTTTTACGGCATCGTCGATCTGCTGGCGATTGTTCCCGGCATCCTCGCGCTGTATTACAGCGACGCGCAGTACCTGCTGATCATTCGGATCATCCGGATGCTGCGGATCTTCCGCGTACTCAAGCTCGGCCCTTACCTGAAACAAGCGCATTACCTGCTCGACGCCTTGCGCGGCAGCAAGCAGAAGATCCTCGTGTTCCTGCTCAGCGTCTGCACGCTGGTGACCGTGTTCGGCACGTTGATGTACGTGGTCGAAGGCCCGGAACATGGCTTCACCAGCATTCCCAAAGGCATCTACTGGGCTATCGTTACGCTGACCACGGTGGGTTATGGCGACATCGTGCCCAAGACGGTTCTGGGCCAGATCATTTCGTCGCTGGTGATGATCACCGGTTACTCGATCATCGCCGTGCCGACCGGGATTTTCACCGCTGAACTGGCCACGGCCATGCGCGGCAGTCAGTTACACCACGACTGCCCGGTCTGCGCAAAAGACAGCCACGAAACCGACGCTTCTTTCTGCTCACGCTGCGGCAATGCATTGTTCAAGAAAATGGAATAAGCAAAGAGCTTTTTAATCTTTAAACGACTATGCCAGCCCGGCTATAGTCGCTGGCAAAACGGTATCACCCCCTACCGATATCACCGACACAACAAGGAATGCGCAGTGAAAAAACTCTTTGGCGCCTCACTTCTCGCCGCTGGCCTGGCCTTGACCAACATCGCCCAGGCTGCTCCGACCCTGCTCAACGTTTCCTACGACGTGATGCGCGATTTCTACAAGGATTACAACACTGCGTTCCAGAAACACTGGCAAGCCGAGCACAACGAAAACATCACCGTGCAGATGTCTTTCGGCGGTTCGAGCAAACAGGCGCGCTCGGTGATCGACGGCCTGCCGGCTGACGTCATCACCATGAACATGGCGACCGACATCAACGCCCTCGCCGACAACGGCAAACTGGTCCCGGAAAACTGGGTCACCCGTCTGCCGAACAACAGCGCGCCGTTCACCTCCGCTACCGTATTCATCGTCCGCAAAGGCAACCCGAAAGCCCTGAAAGACTGGCCGGATCTGCTCAAGGATGGCGTGCAAGTCATCGTGCCAAACCCGAAAACTTCGGGTAACGGTCGCTACACCTACCTCTCGGCCTGGGGTTATGTGCTGAAAAACGGTGGTGACGAGAACAAGGCCAAAGACTTCGTCGGCAAACTGTTCAAACAAGCACCGGTACTCGATACCGGTGGCCGTGCGGCGACCACCACGTTCATGACCAACCAGATTGGCGACGTACTGGTGACCTTCGAAAACGAAGCGGAAATGATCGCCCGCGAGTTTGGTCGTGATCAGTTTGAAGTGATCTACCCAAGCGTCTCCGCCGAAGCTGAGCCGCCAGTGACCGTGGTCGACAAAGTCGTCGACAAGAAAGGCACTCGCGCTGCTGCCGATGAGTACCTGAAGTACCTGTGGTCGCCGGAAGGCCAGGAAATCGCTGCCGCCAACTACCTGCGTCCACGTGACCCGGCGGTGCTGGCGAAGTACACCGACCGTTTCCCGAAAGTTGATTTCCTCTCGGTGGAAAAAACCTTCGGTGACTGGCGTTCGGTGCAGAAGACCCACTTCAATGATGGCGGGATCTTCGATCAGATTTATACCGGCCAGTAATGGCTGAGTGGCAATGAAAAAGGCGACCTGAAGAGGTCGCCTTTTTTGCACACGTTTGTTGCCAACACAAAATCCATTGTAGGAGTGAGCCTGCTCGCGATAGCAGTGTGTCAGACACACATAAGTTTAATGACAGGACGCTATCGCGAGCAGGCTCACTCCTACAGGGATCTGTGTTCGGGGCTTACATCGGTGGGGTGACGCCATCCTTGCCCGCCGAGATCGATTGCGCGGTCAGCGTGCCGTCTGCGCTCTGGGTTACGAACGTAACAATTTTCACCCCGACCTTGAGCAAGCTGCGATCCCCCGGCAACAGATTCACAATCGGCACATCCTCCGGCACCAGGATCTTCTGCTGCCCGCCCTTGTAGTTGACGGTCAAAGTCCGGCCGTTGCTCACCACCAGATCACCGACGCTGCCATTGGTCATGCTGCTGCCCTTGGCCAGATCGAACGGTCGATGGCCGTCGCCGCTACCGGCCAGTTCTGGCGGGAATACGTGAACCTCCATGGCCTTGAGCGTGCCATCCGCTTGCGGCATGGCCGCCGAACCAATGTAACTGCCGGGTTTGATGTCTTCGATATTGGCGAGGGTCACCGCGCGGACCTTGGTGTCCGCGGTCAACTGGATGACCACGTTTTCGCCACTGTTGACGTGAACCCTCAACGAATCGGTGCTGACCCCGGTGATCTCGCCGCGCACGCCAAGCCGCGTCCCCGGGGCATCGGCGGCCTGTACGGCGCTGGCGCCAAGCAAGCCGATCAGGACAATCGTGGTGGTGCGGCGAAGCAGTTGACGCAACATGGCAATCCTCCGGTGATGAACATTGAAAACCTAGACGCGAACATAAGCACGCTATCGAACAAGATGTAAGTGAATGTATCATCGCCCCTCAGCGGTCGGACGCAAGGTCCGCCACTGGACGACTGCAACCCGGCCGCCACCCATTCCGCAACGGAATAATTGATATCGATCGAAAGCTTCTACCGCCGGCCCGGCCCGTCCCTTAGCCTCACCGCATTCCTTTTCGCTGGATCGAGAAACCCTATGACCACCACAACTCACGCAATGACCCGAGGCATGGTGCTGCTGTTCGCCTTCTGCTGCGGCGCCATCGTTGCGAACATTTACTACGCGCAACCGATCATTGGCTTGATCGCGCCGGACATCGGCCTGACCGACACCATGGCCAGCTTCATCGTCTCACTGACCCAGATCGGTTATGCGCTGGGCCTGTTCTTTCTGGTGCCGCTGGCGGATCTGCTGGAGAACCGCCGGTTGATGATCATCACCTCCGTGGTGGCGATTGCCAGCCTGCTCGCCGCAGCGTTCACCGATCAGCCGAATCTGTTTCTGCTGGTCTCGTTGCTGGTGGGTTTCAGCTCGGTGTCGGTGCAGATCCTGATTCCTCTGGCCGCGCATCTGGCGCCGGAAGAGTCTCGGGGCCGGGTAGTCGGCGGGATCATGGGCGGTTTGCTGCTGGGCATTCTCCTGGCACGTCCGGTATCGAGCGTGGTGGCTGACCATTTCGGCTGGCGCGCCATGTTCATGATTGCGGCGGGACTGATGGCGGCAATCAGCATCGTGCTGGCGCTGACCGTACCGAAACGCCAGCCGGATCACAGCGCCTCCTACGGCCAACTGCTCGGTTCGTTGTGGACGCTGCTGCGCCAACAACCGGTGCTGCGTCAGCGGGCGTTCTATCAAGGTTGCATGTTCGCCACCTTCAGCCTGTTCTGGACCGCAGTGCCTTTGGAGCTGGCGCGTAACCATGGCTTGTCGCAAAGCGAAATCGCGATCTTCGCCCTGGTCGGTGCCATCGGCGCCATCGCCGCTCCGATCAGCGGACGCCTGGCCGACGCCGGCCACACCCGCATCGCCTCGCTGCTGGCGATGATCTTCGCCAGCCTGAGCTTCCTGCCGGCGTTCATCCATCCGGCCTACAGCGTCATCGGCCTGGCCGTGACCGGCGTAGTGCTCGACTTCTGCGTACAGATGAACATGGTCCTCGGCCAGCGCGCGGTCTACTCCCTCGACGCGAAAAGCCGTGGCCGACTGAATGCGCTGTACATGACCAGCATCTTCATCGGCGGCGCCTTCGGTTCCTCGGTTGCCAGTGCGGTATACGAGCATGGCGGCTGGCTGTGGATCGTGATTGTCGGCAGCGCATTCCCGTTGCTGGCGCTGCTGCGGTTTTTGAGTGCGTCGCAGCGGCGGTCGCTGGCGACTGCTTGAACTGAAAAAAAGGGCAACCCCACTCCCCAAGGTGACTCACGAATCTTGTGGGAGCGGGCTTGCCCGCGATGGCAATCTCAAAAATCCACGAGCATTCAGATCGTTATCATCCCCCAGCCTTTACCCGCAGCCTGCGCAGCATTGCGAATCACATCAACCTCACTTGGAATGGGCGCGCATAACCCCTGCACTTCTCTCTCACGCAACAAAAGATGTGCGATCTCTACGGCCGCGTTGTATGCCAACTCAAATGTATCTCCCGCAGTGACCGCTCCCGGAATATCCGGAATCTGAATCCCTGTCGCCTTTACTTCGTCTCCCCACTCGATACAAATTGGATAGTGCACAAATGCCTCCAAAGCCATGCTGCTGGTGAGTTGGCACTCAATCACAAATGCTCTCAGTCTTCGTTCACTAATGTCTTTCCGGATGTGAGCAGACGGTTCATTCCCTACCGGCATGACTCCTATGCCCCGCACCTGCGTTCCGCTTCCATCCCGCCGCAGTCACTCTTGATCGCAGCCAACCGGCTGTTTCCCGAGGATCACGACATGACTCTGCAAGCAAAACTCGATGCGTTCAAAGCTGACTTCAAGGCTGGCAAGCCGCCCTATAACGCACCTGCCGACATTCATCCGGTGATGGAGCGGGCGACTGCCGAGCTGATTGCATCTGGCGCGGCGAGTCGGTCGCTGAAAGTCGGTGACATGGCGCCGTTGTTTACCTTGAAAGATGCCGATGGCGTTCCGCAGTCGTCGGCCGATCTGCTTGCCCATGGACCGCTGGTGTTGTCGTTTTATCGAGGCGTCTGGTGCCCGTATTGCAACCTTGAACTGCAAGCGTTGCAGGCATTTCTGCCGACGGTGCTGGAGAACGGCGCCAGCCTGTTGGCGATCTCGCCGCAGATCGCGGCCAACAGCCGCAAGGCGCAGCGCATCAATGAGCTGCAGTTTCCGATCCTCGGCGACCCGCGCAATGACGTGGCTGCGGCGTTCGGTCTGCGCTTCCAGTTGCCGGACTATCTGATTGAGTTGTACAAGAATCTGCGCAACGATCTGCCGACCTTCAACGACGATCCGTCGTGGACGTTGCCGATGCCGGCGCGTTTTGTGATCGGTCAGGATGGCGTGATTCGTTACGCTGAGGTCAACCCGGATTACACTCAGCGTCCCGAGCCTGAAGCGATGCTGGATGCGCTTCGAAGCTGAGCCCGACCCAATGCCCTGCCCAGGAGTTGCCATGACCCGACGTACCTTCCTCATCACCGGCGCCAGCAAAGGCATCGGCCGAGCGTTGGCCGAGCATCTGGATCGCTCCGGACACCGGGTGGTTGGTATCGCCCGCAAGCCGGACCTGAGTTTTCCGGGGATTCTGTTTCCGCTGGACCTGAGCAACCGTGCGCTGACTCAGGAGGTGCTGGCGGAACTGGCCAGAACCTACGAGTTCGACGGACTGGTGAACAACGTCGGGCTGGTGCGTCCGCAAGCACTTGGCGACATCGACCTCGATGCGTTTGACGATGTGATGCGGGTCAACCTGCATTCTGCATTGCAGGCGACTCAGGCGGTGTTGCCGGGCATGCGCACACGCGGTTGGGGGCGAGTGGTGAATATCTCCAGCCTGACCGTGCTGGGCATCACTCAGCGCACCGCGTATGCGGCGGCGAAAGCGGCGCTGGTCAGCTTCACCCGTTCGTGGGCATTGGAACTGGCGCAGACCGGAATCACCGTGAACGCGGTGGCGCCGGGGCCGACCGAAACCGAATTGTTTCGCGCCAACAATCCGCCGGGCAGTGAGGGTGAAGCGCGGTATCTGGCCGGGGTGCCGATGGGTCGCTTGGGTCAGCCGGAAGAGATCGCTTCGGCGATTGCGTTTCTGTTGTCCGAGCAGAGTGGTTTTATCACCGGACAGACGTTGTTCGTCGATGGCGGCGCGTCGGTCGGCAAAGCTGCGTTCTGAGCAACACCGCAAATCCCCTGTAGGAGTGAGCCTGCTCGCGATAGCGGTGTGTCAGCCGAATCAATATTGACTGACACACCGCTATCGCGAGCAGGCTCGCTCCCACAGGTTCTAAGACAATTTACAGACTGCACAGGAACACTGATGGACCGCCTCGTCGCCATGGAAACCTTCGTCTACGTCGTGGAAACCGGTTCGTTTTCCGCCGCCGCACGGCGCTTGAATATCGGCCAGCCCGCCGTGTCGAAAACCATCGCCCAACTCGAAACCCGTCTCGCCGTACGCCTGCTGTTGCGCTCGACCCGGGGCCTGACCCCGACCGAGGCCGGCCTGGCCTTTTTCGAACGGGCCAAACGCGCCATCGAAGAAGCCGACGAAGCCGATAACGCCGCGCGTGGCACCGCCAGCGGCCTGAGTGGCAACCTGCGCATCAGCGCCGCCGTGACCTTCGGCCGGATGCACATCGTGCCGAAACTCGGAGCGTTTCTCGATCAGCATCCGCAACTGAACATCGACCTGATACTCGACGACCGCAACATCAATCTGGTGGAAGAAGGCATCGACGTCGCGTTGCGCATGGGCGCTCTCAACGACTCAGGCCTGACCGCACGCAAGATTGCCGAGTGCCGCCGCGTAGTCCTCGGCACTCCAGCGTACTTCGCCGCACACGGCGAGCCCGACTGCCCCGCCGCATTAAGCAAACACCAGGCGGTGATCTACGCCCTCGGCGGTGGCGCCACCTGGCAATTCACCAAGGGTGCCGACAAACAATCGACGATCCTCAGCGGTCGCCTGCGCGTCAGTGCCGCCGAAGGCCTGCGCGAAGCGGTGCTCGCGCACCAAGGTCTGACCCTGGCATCCGAATGGATGTTCGCCCCGGAACTGGCCAGCGGCGCGGTCAAGACCGTGATGAACGACTGGACCCTGCCGGACATGGACCTGTGGGCGGTGTTTCCGACGGGAAGAATGGCGAGCGCCAAGGCGCGGGCGTTTGTGGAGTATGTGCAGGGGCTGTTGACTGGCGTTCGGTAAAACACAAAGAGCGGTCAACACCCACACAGCAAAACGGCGATCCAGGGATCGCCGTTTCTATTCACTGCCCGTACTGCTTGCTCAACCCCGGGGGCACGCCGTGGATGTCGGTGTCTTCCCATGGGCCGTTGGGGCTGATCGAGCGGCTCCAGCCGTTGTTCCAGCGGAAGTAGGTGCGCTGGCGGTAGAAAGTGTCGGTCTGGTCTTCGAGGACGTAGACGCCGAGTTTGGCGTCCCAGTGGCTGTTGCCGCCCGGTGGCGGGGCGAAGCTGGCGGAGGTGCGCGGGACGGGTTTCGCCGGTTTGGCCGGGATGCTTTTGCCGGGGGTCGGCGAGGTCGACGGAGTCGGGCTCGGCTGTGATGGCGGGATCGGCGGCAGGTTGGTGGTCGGTTCCGGTCGGTGCACCGCACATGCGCTCATGCCCAGGGCCAGTGTGAGGACTGTGATTCGGGCGATGGTGTGCATGGCGGTGCTTTCCTGTTTTTCCGGTTACTTGTCCGGGCTGTCGATAGTGAGTTTTTGTGGCGCGGTGGTGCTGCTGGCCAGAGGCTCGCTGCGACCGACCCACTCACCGGCAGTCGGCTGGCCGGCACGGGACACGCGCGCAACCAGTTGGACTTCAGGGAAGTTCGACAGTTTCAACTGCGGCATCATTGCGTCGGCATCACCCAGCTCGACCGTTACCGGCAGATCGGCGACGGTCAGGCGCTTGGCCGCCAACGGTGCCGGTGGGCCGGAGGTGGCGCGAGCGAAGATGAACACGCTGTCGCCCGGCTGCACTTTACCTTTCAGCTCGCTGGCCAGATCGACGCGGACCTTGAGCAATGCCGCGACCTTGGCGGCCGGGGCCTGGGCGACCTTGCCGCCGCTGGCTTCGAGGCGTTCGGTGGCGCGGGCGATTCCGCCTTGCAGTGCGGCGCGGGAATTGTCTTCTGGCGGCAACTGCGCCAACAGGCGATTCCAATAGTCGATTGCTTGCTGATAGCGCTCGCCTTCAAACGCGGCGATACCCAGCAGACCGAGGCTGGTGACTTCTTTCGGATCGGCTTTCAGGGCTTCGTCAGTCAGGGCCTGAATCTTGTCCGACCACTTTTTACCGTCGGCAAAATACTGCGCCTGCGCCCACTGGCCGAGCAGTTCCGGTTGACGACCGGCGAGGTTGGCGGCGCGTTCGAACATCTTCGCCGCGTCCGCCGGACGATCCTGAGCCATGTAAGTGCGACCGAGGAAGTACAAGCCTTCCGCCGAGTCCGGTTGTGCCGCGACGGCACGCTCCAGACGCTGGGTCATCTCTTCCATCGACTGCGGCGCCTGAGCGAATTCGCGCGTCAGTTCAACCTTGTCGGCGGCACCAAAGTGCAGATACAAGCCAAGACCCAACACTGGCACCAACACCGCAGCCAGCAACGGCAGCGGTTTGCCGAGAATGGACACTTTCGGTGCGGCAACACCTTCGGTATCGGCGAGCAGTTCACGGGCCGCTTCGGCACGACCGCTGTCCATTTGCGCGGCGTCGAGTACGCCTTCGGCCTGTTGCGCTTGCAACTCGGCGACACGCTCCTGATACAGGGCAACGTTGAGGGCGGTGCGATCTTCTTCACGCTGGGCACGACGGCCACGCAGCACGGGAATCAACAGGAAACTCAGGGCGACCAGAAGCAACAGCCCTGCGGCAAGCCAGAAATCAATCATTCTTGGTTTTTATCCAACAGTTGGTCGAGGCGCTGACGCTCTTCGGTGGAAAGCGACGACGGCGTGGCGCTGCGTTGGCCGCGACGACGGCGGACGATCACTGCGATCACCACAACACCGCCGAGCAACAGGCCCGCCGGGCCGAACCACAGCAGCGCAGTCTTGGCGTTCAGAGCAGGCTTGTAGCGGACGAAATCACCATAGCGATCGACCATGAAGTCGATGATCTGTTGATTGTCCTTGCCCTCGCCGAGCATGCGGAAAATCTCTTTGCGCAGGTCGGCGGCAATCGGTGCGTTGGAGTCGGCGATGTCCTGGTTCTGACATTTTGGGCAGCGCAGTTCCTTGGTCAGCTCGCGGAAACGCTCACGATCACCTTCCTTGGCGAATTCGTAAGTGTCGATGGCGGCATGCGCGACACCGACCAGACTCAGGCCCAACACCACAGCGGCTAGAAAGCGCTTCATGGCTTGGCCTCATCAACCAGTGCCTGATACTTGGCCGCCAGTTTTTCGCGCCAGACCTGCTCGTCGATCACGCCGACGTACTTGTCGCGGATGATGCCCTTGGCGTCGATGAAAAAGGTTTCCGGTGCGCCATACACGCCGAGGTTCAGACCCAGCGAGCCTTCGTCATCGCGGATGTCCAGCACATACGGATTGTGGAACTCGGCCAGCCACTTCAACGCGTCGGCGTTGGTGTCCTTGTAGTTGATGCCGTAGATCAGCACACCGCGCTCGGCCAGTTTGTTCAACACCGGATGCTCGACCCGGCAGGAAATGCACCAGGTGCCCCAGACGTTGACCAGCGCCGGTTTGCCGAGAATGTCAGCCTTGGTCAGAGTCTTGTCACCCTGCACGCTTGGCAGGGTGAACTCCGGGAACGGCTTGTTGATCATCGCCGACGGCAGTTCCGCCGGATCAAGGTACAGACCACGATAAAGAAACACCGCCACCAGCAGGAAAATCGCCAGTGGCACCAGCATCAACCAACGTCTCATGCAGAGGCTCCTTCCATGCCCAGGGCTTCACGCACCTTGGCTTTGACCTTGACTCGATAACGCCGATCCAGCGCCGCCAGCAGTCCACCGAAACCGGTCAACAAGCCGCCGAACCAGATCCAGCGCACGAACGGTTTGACGTGAACCCGCACCGCCCAGGCGCCGTTATCCAACGGCTCGCCGAGTGCGACGTAGAGGTCACGGGTGAAACCGGCGTCGATGCCCGCTTCGGTCATCACCGAATTCTGCACGGTGTACAAACGCTTTTCCGGGTGCAGCACGCTGACTTCCTTGCCATCGCGGATGACCCGGATGGTGCCCTTGTCGGACGTGAAGTTCGGGCCTTCGAAGTGCTTGGCGCCTTCGAACACGAAGTGATAACCGGCCAGATCCATCGACTCGCCCGGCGCCAGACGCAAGTCGCGTTCGGCACTGTTCTGACTCGACAACACCACACCCAGCGCGCAAACGGCGATACCCAAGTGAGCAATCTGCATGCCCCAGTAGCTGCGGGTCAGGGTTGGCAGACCTTTGATCAAACCTTTGTGGCGAGTCTTGTCGAAGATGTCGCGCACGCCGGCCAGCAATACCCACGCAGCGAGCAGGAAGGTCGCGATCACTGCCCAGTTGAAATCGCCGTAAGCGACACCGGCCACCACCGCCAAGACGACGCTGCCCAGCAGCACCGGGGTCAGCATGTTCACCAGCCATTTCACCGGGGTGTCTTTCCAGCGCACGAGCATACCGACCGCCATCACCAGCATCAGCAATGCCATCAACGGAATGAACAACGCATTGAAATACGGTGGGCCGACCGACAGCTTGGCGCCACTTAGCGCATCGAGAATCAGCGGATACAGGGTGCCGAGCAGAATCATCGACGCCGCCACTACCAACACCAGGTTATTGCCCAGCAGCAGGGTTTCCCGCGACCACAGATTGAAGCCGACCTGGCTTTTCACCACCGGAGCGCGCAACGCAAACAGCGTCAGCGAACCACCGACCACAAACAGCAGGAAGATCAGGATGAACACGCCGCGCTCAGGATCGGACGCAAACGCGTGTACCGAAGTCAGTACGCCGGAACGTACGAGGAAAGTACCGAGCAGGCTCAACGAGAACGCCGCAATTGCCAGCAACACCGTCCAGCTCTTGAACACGCCACGTTTTTCCGTGACCGCCAACGAGTGAATCAATGCGGTGCCGACCAGCCAAGGCATGAACGAGGCGTTTTCCACCGGGTCCCAGAACCACCAGCCGCCCCAGCCTAATTCGTAGTAAGCCCACCACGAACCGAGGGTGATGCCGATGCCGAGGAATGCCCAGGCAACAATCGTCCACGGACGCGACCAGCGCGCCCATGCCGCATCAAGACGACCGCCCATCAACGCTGCAATGGCGAAGGCGAACGCCACCGAAAAGCCGACGTAACCCATGTACAACATCGGCGGGTGAACGATCAGGCCGATGTCTTGCAACAGTGGATTGAGGTCAGCGCCATTGCTGGGCATTTGCGGCAAGATGCGTTTGAACGGGTTGGACGTGAGGATCAGGAACAGCAGGAAACCGGTGCTGATCATGCCCATTACTGCCAGAACGCGGGCGAGCATGACTTGCGGCAACTGACGCGAGAACACTGACACCGCGAACGTCCAGCCACCGAGAATCAGGGCCCACAGCAGCAATGAACCTTCGTGGGCGCCCCACACTGCGCTGAATTTGTAATACCACGGCAAAGCAGTATTCGAGTTGTTCGCGACATAGGCGACGGAGAAGTCGTCGGTCATGAACGCGTAGGTCAGGCTACCGAAGGCAAACACCAAGAACGCAAACTGGCCCCACGCGGCCGGCTGGGCCAGGCTCATCCACAAACGGTCGCCACGCCAGGCGCCGAGCAACGGCACCACGGCCTGCACCAGCGCAAAGCACAGCGCCAGAATCATCGCCAAATGGCCCAACTCAGGAATAAACAGTGCGGACGTCATCGATCAACCCTCCTTCGCAGGTATTGGCGCGGACTGGCCGCTGTCCTTCAAGGCTTTGGTCACTTCCGGCGGCATGTATTTCTCGTCGTGCTTGGCCAGCACTTCATCGGCAACCACTACGCCGTCGGCGTTGATCTTGCCAAGGGCGACGATGCCCTGCCCTTCGCGGAACAGATCCGGAAGGATGCCGCGATAGGTGATGGTCACGGATTTGTTGAAGTCGGTGACGACAAATTTGACGTCGAGCGAATCGCCGGAACGTTGCAGCGAACCCTTCTCGACCATGCCGCCAGCGCGAATCCGCGTGTCCTGCGGTGCTTCACCGTTGGCAATCTGGGTCGGCGTGTAAAACAGATTGATGTTCTGCTGCAGCGCGCTCAAGGCCAGGCCGACGGCGGCGCCGACCCCGACCAGGATGGCCAGAATGATGATCAGACGTTTCTTGCGCAACGGATTCACTTGCCGTTCTCCCGGCGCAGACGACGCGCCTCTTGTTGCAGATACCGCTTGCGGGCCAGGATCGGCGCCGCCACGTTGAAACCCAGCACCGCCAGGCAGATGCCGTAGGCCGACCAGACGTACAGGCCGTGATGGCCCATGGCGAGGAAGTCGCCGAATGAAGCAAAACTCATCGAGCGGCCTCCAGACTGTTCTGCACTTCTTCTTTCACCCAACTGGCACGGGCTTCGCGCTTGAGCACTTCAAGACGCATGCGCAGCAGCAAAACGGCGCCGAAGAAGCAGTAGAAACCCAATACCGTCAGCAACAGCGGCAGCCACATCTCGACGGGCATCGCCGGTTTTTCGGTGAGGGTGAAGGTCGCGCCCTGGTGCAGGGTGTTCCACCACTCCACCGAGTATTTGATGATCGGAATATTGATCACGCCAACGATGGCCAGCACCGCGCAGGCCTTGGCGGCGCTGTCGCGGTTGCTGATGGCGTTGCCCAGCGCGATCACGCCGAAATACAGGAACAGCAGAATCAGCATCGAGGTCAGGCGCGCATCCCAGACCCACCACGAACCCCAGGTCGGTTTGCCCCAGATCGCCCCGGTGACCAGCGCCACGGCGGTCATCCACGCGCCAATCGGTGCGGCGCATTGCAGGGCGACGTCGGCCAGTTTCATCTTCCACACCAGCCCGACCACACCGCACACCGCCAGCATCACGTAGATCGACTGAGCGAGCATCGCGGCGGGAACGTGGATATAGATGATGCGAAAGCTGTTGCCTTGCTGATAGTCCGGCGGCGCGAAGGCCAGGCCCCAAACGACGCCGACGGTAATCAGCAGCAACGCTGCAATGCTCAGCCACGGCAAGAACTTGCTGCTGATGCCGTAAAACCACTTGGGCGAGCCGAGCTTGTGAAACCAGGTCCAGTTCATACTGTTTCCATCACGGGTGCTGCTCATCGTTGTGAGCTAGCCAGGGTCTTTACTGGTTAAATTTTAACCAGACCTCATTATTCGCCGACGCTGATCTTCAGGCCAGCAGCTATTGCAAAGGGTGTCAGGGTTATCGCCAGGGCGGTCAGGCTACCAAGCCACAGCAAATAACCGGTCGCCGGCATGCCTTGCAAGGCTGCCTGCAAGGCGCCACTGCCAAGAATCAACACCGGGATATACAACGGCAGAATCAGCAGCGCCAGCAACAGGCCGCCACGTTTCAAACCGACCGTCAGCGCCGCGCCCACCGCACCGAGCAAGCTCAGCACCGGTGTACCCAGCAGCAACGAAAGCAACAACACCGGCAGACAGGCGGCAGGCAAACCGAGCATCAATGCCAGCAATGGCGAGAGCAAAACCAGTGCCAGCCCGGAAAACAGCCAGTGTGCCAGCACTTTGGCCAACACCAGAAGTGCCAGGGGGTGCGGCGAAAGGACCCACTGTTCCAGCGATCCATCTTCGAAATCACTGCGGAAAAGCCCGTCCAGCGAGAGCAGGACCGACAAAAGCGCGGCCACCCAGACTAACCCCGGGGACAAGTTTTGCAACAGTTGCGTCTCTGGTCCGACGGCCAGCGGGAACAAAGCGATGACGATGGCAAAGAAAATCAGCGGATTGGCCAGCTCCGCCGGGCGGCGAAACAGCAGTCGGGACTCACGGGCAACCAGCAGGCCGAACACACTCATACCGCCCAATTCCCCAGATCGATGTCGCGATAACCGGCCGGCATCCGGCTCAGCGTGTGGTGGGTGGTCAACACCACCATGCCGCCGCGCTCGCAGTGTGCGGCCAGATGTTCTTCGAGTTGCGCCACGCCCTGCTTGTCGAGGGCGGTGAACGGTTCGTCGAGAATCCACAGCGGCGGGCTGTCCAGATACAAGCGTGCCAGCGCCACGCGACGTTGCTGACCGGCGGACAGGCTGTGGCAGGGAACATCTTCGAATCCGCGCAATCCTACAGCTGCCAGTGCTTGCCAGATCGCCTCGCGCGTAGCGGGCTGATGCAGAGCGCAGAGCCAGGAGAGGTTTTCTTCCGGGGTCAGCAGCTCTTTGATCCCGGCGGCGTGGCCGATCCACAGCAGGTTGCGTGCAAGTTCGCTGCGTTGTTCGGTCAACGGCTCGCCGTTCAACAATACTTGACCGCTGGTCGGCTGCATCAGACCGCTGAGCAGGCGCAGCAAACTGGTTTTGCCGCTGCCGTTGGGGCCGCTGATTTGCACCATATCGCCACTGGCCAGTCTCAATTCGAGATTTTCGAAGAGCAGCCGAAGGTCACGCTCACAGGCGAGGGCAACGGTTTGCAGGACAGGGCTGGTCAAGGGATCACGGGCCTTATACGGTTCAAGTCGGCTCTGGAACGGCCGTTAAAGAGATGCAGCATAGATGCAATGACGGCTTGATCTAGAGAGCTGCGTCAAACAATTGCTATGTTTTCTGAACGAAGCGCAAGACGCGCGGCATTATACATGGCGTGCCTTACTCTCAAGAGTGCAATTTCCTCAGGTTGTGTCCGCGTATGACAGGCGAAATGAACATCCTCCCGCTCCCGCCAACCAGCCCGGCGACCGTTCGCCCGCAGGTGGGTGAACTGCTCAAGTTGCTGACACCGGTCGAAGGCTTGATCGGCGCCGGGCAGAGCGCCAAGGCCGAGGTGTTGTCGCTGAAACAGGCGGATCAGACGTTTCAATTGTTGCTCAAGGTGACGCTGGATGGCGGTCGTCAGACCACCGTGCAAGCGACCAGCAATCTGCCACTGCCGCAGGGCACCAGCCTGGCAATCACTCAGCCGTCGGCGGGCAATCTGGCGATTACCGTGCAACAGGCGATTGCCAGCAGTGTTGCTGCCCTCACCCGCATCGACACCACACAATTGCCGGTCGGCACCTTGCTGCAAGGCAAAGTGCTGACCTCGCAGACATTGCCGCAAGTGCCGGGGCAACCGACGGTCTACCGCTCGATGGTCAGCCTGCTCAACACCGCGTTGAGCGGCGCCACGCTGGATATCGACAGCCCGCAGCCGCTGCGCATCGGCACCCTGCTCTCGGCGCTGGTGCAAGACGCGCAAACCCTGAAATTCCTGCCAATGAGCAGCCGTCAGGAGCAATTGGCGGTCAGCCAGCAACTGGTCAGCCAACAGAACCGTCAAGGTTCGTTAACCGGCTTGCTGAGTGCGCTGCAAAACCTGCCGGCCGATACCGATCAGACTTCACAGGATCTGCGCGCAGCGGTGGATCGCCTGCTCGCCAGCCTGCCGGATGCGCAACAACTGAGCACGCCAAGAGGCCTGGCTCAGGCGCTGGCCAACAGCGGCATGTTCCTCGAAGCGAAACTGCTGACCGGACAAACCCCGACGCTGGCCCCGGACATGAAGGCCGACCTGCTCCGACTGATCGCGCAACTGACGCCGGGTTTGCCGAGCAGTACCAGTTTCAACGCAATCATCGCCGCCAACACGCTCGCGCAAGCGTTGCCGAACTTCGTGCGCAACGCCCTCGGCACGCTGGGTCAGGTCAGCGCCAAACCACAGCCGGGCGGCTTTCCGCTGCCCGACCGGTTGCTCGCCAACCTCGAAGGCGAAGGCGATCTGGAGCAACTGTTACGCCTTGCCGCTGCGGCGGTGTCACGCCTGCAAAGCCATCAATTGTCGAGCCTGGAACAGACTGGCGTCACCGATGACGGCCGGCTGCTCAGCACCTGGCAACTGGAAATCCCCATGCGCAATCTGCAGGACATCGTGCCGTTGCAGGTCAAGTTCCAACGCGAAGAAGCGCCGGAAAAGGAACAGCCCAACGAACGCCGTGACGAACGCGAGCCCAAGCAGCAATTGTGGCGCGTGGATCTGGCGTTCGACATGGAACCGCTCGGCCCCCTGCAGATTCAGGCGCAGTTGATCGCCGGCAGCCTGTCCAGCCAGCTCTGGGCCGAACGGCCATACACTGCCGATCTGATCGAAAACAATCTGTTCGCACTGCGCCAGCGTCTGCTCGATTCCGGGCTGAACGTCGGCGATCTCGACTGCCACCAGGGCACACCGCCGCAAGGTAACCAAACCCGTCTTGAACATCGCTGGGTCGACGAAACCGCATGAATGATTCCACTGCCCCGCGCCAGGCTATCGCGCTCAAATACGACGGCAACCACGCCCCGACCCTCACCGCCAAGGGTGACGATGAACTGGCCGAAGAAATCCTGCGGATCGCCCGCGAGTGCGAAGTGCCGATCTACGAAAACCCGGAGTTGGTAAGGTTGTTGGCACGGATGGAATTGGGCGACAGCATTCCTGAGGAGCTGTACCGGACGATCGCCGAGATCATCGCGTTTGCGTGGAACCTGAAGGGCAAGTTTCCCGAGGGACGGGACCCGAATGCACCGATGGTCGAGAAAGACATCACCGAACGCGGCGATGATTACTGAGGTTTTGAAGACGCCTTCGCGAGCAAGCTCACTCCTACATTTGATCGCATTTCAAAATGTAGGAGTGAGCTTGCTCGCGAATAGCGATTTCAGCTTTTGTGCATCTTGCTCATCAATTCCGCCTCAGCCTGGGTCAACCCGCAGGACTGAGTCAGTTCGTCGACGCTGGCGCCCATGCCCACCAGTTTCGCCGCCTGGGCGAACGACAGGCTCGACGGGTCGCGCTGCTCAAGCTTTTCGAGCTTGTCAGGGATCGGGCTGACGACCGAGCGCAGCTCATGCAGGGCTTCGCCCATGCGCACGTTGCCGTTCTGGTAATCGTCGACACGCTTGGCCAGTTCCTTGATGCGCTGATCACGCAGCGCATCGCCCTGAGCCTGCTGCGCAGCGATAACCCGCTGCGCCTTGATGTACGCCAGAAACATCGCCAGCGTGCCTGCCCAGAACAGGAACAGGACAATCACCGCTACTTCAAGAATCAATCAGATGTTCTCCAGATCCGACCATTCTTCTTCGCTCATCATCTTGTCGAGCTCGACCAGGATCAGCAACTCGTTGTTCTTGTTGCACACGCCCTGGATGAACTTGGCGGATTCTTCGTTACCGACGTTCGGTGCGGTTTCGATTTCCGACTGACGCAGGTAAACCACTTCGGCAACGCTGTCGACCATGATCCCGACCACTTGCTTGTCGGCTTCGATGATGACGATACGGGTGTTGTCGCTGATTTCGGCATTCATCAGGCCGAAGCGCTGACGGGTGTCGATCACGGTCACGACGTTACCGCGCAGGTTGATGATGCCCAGCACGTAGCTTGGTGCACCCGGAACCGGGGCGATTTCGGTGTAACGCAGAACTTCCTGAACGCGCATCACGTTGATGCCGTAGGTTTCGTTGTCCAGTTTGAAGGTCACCCATTGCAGGATCGGATCTTCAGAACCTTTTGCATTCGTCGCCTGACTACTCATACCCTGACCCCTCGAAAAAACCGCTCTGGGCGGTGTGTGTTCTGTGTGGCGGCATTCAACAATGCCGTCGCCTGATTGTTATGTCGGCTGCTATGTCGGTTTATGTAGCGGCTTGCTGCCGCTCAAGTGCTTTGCCCCACCGCTGGCGATCAACTCGGCCAGTGCGGAAACGTCCAGCAATGCACACATGTGCTCAATCACGGTGCCGGCCAGCCATGGCCGCTGACCCCGGTGACTTCTCCATTTGATTTCATTCGGGTCCAGACGCAACGAGCGGCTGACCTGATGCACCGCCAGCCCCCACTCGTAACCTTGTACCGAAATCACGTATTGCAGGCCCTGACGGAAGTCATCGCGATAACGATCCGGCATCACCCAGCGCGCGGTATC
Source organism: Pseudomonas sp. McL0111 (assembly GCF_052567255.1). Classification (NCBI taxonomy): domain Bacteria; kingdom Pseudomonadati; phylum Pseudomonadota; class Gammaproteobacteria; order Pseudomonadales; family Pseudomonadaceae; genus Pseudomonas; species Pseudomonas sp. McL0111. Next base: position 6,173,998 of record NZ_CP199585.1, read on the forward strand.
CAGCACTTTCAGGTTACCGGCCTGACTTGGCAGGATGCCGAGGAACCATTCCGGCTGACCGAACAGCGGTGTCAGTTCCTGGCCTGCCAGCGAATAGATCGAACCGAGGCACACCAGTGGCACCGCCAGCGTCAGCCCGGCGACGTCGAACAACAGGCATTCGAACGCTTCGGATGCCCACGCCGGACGGCCATCGGTTTCTACCGGTGGCGGCGTGTTGCTCGGCGGCAGATGCACTTCGACCACTGGCGGCACCAGCGCTTGTGGCGGCGGAGTCTGCGGCAGTGGTTCTGGTTCTGGCTCTAATTCGGGCTCGGGCTCTGGCGCCGGCGGCGTTCGCAGAAGTTGCGTTTGCAGCAACGGCCCAAGAGTCGAGACCGATGCGCGAACCGGTTCAGCCTGCTCAACCAACGCCATCGGTGCCTTGGCAACCGGTGCGGCCAAAGGCGCGGCAGTCGGTCTGACAACTTGCTGCGCATCACGAGCCTGTTCTTCAAGCACCGCAGCCTGGAACTCATCGAGCGCCTCGGCGGATTCCGCTACTTCAGGTTCAGGAAACGCTTCAACCTCAACCGGCAACTCATCCGGAACGCTCTGCAACAGATCGTCCAGATAGGACTGCAACGCCATCTGCGGACGCGAAGTGAGTTTGATCGGCCGGTTCATCCTCAAGCCACCTGCGCAACAAGCTGCTGCGCCAGCAAATGCTTGAGCAACGCACGATAGGCCAGCACACCACGGCTCTTGCCGTCGAATTGCGACGGCGTGACACCGGCACGGCTGGCGTCGCGCAGACGAGTATCGACCGGGATATAACCCTGCCAGATGTCGTCCGGAAATTTATCGCGCAACACGCGCAAGGTGCCCAGCGACGCTTGCGTGCGGCGGTCGAACAGGGTCGGCACGATGCTGAACGGCAACGCCTGTTTGCGCGAACGGTTGATCATCGCGAGGGTGTTGACCATGCGCTCCAGACCTTTGACGGCCAGGTGTTCGGTCTGCACCGGGATCACCAGTTGCTGGCTCGCGGCGAGCGCGTTGACCATCAGCACACCGAGCAACGGCGGGCTGTCGATCACCGCGTAATCAAAGTCCTGCCACAGTTGCGCCAGACTCTTGGCGATCACCAGCCCGAGGCCACTCTGCCCCGGCGACTGACGCTCAAGCGTCGCCAGCGCGGTACTCGATGGCAGCAGGGAAATGCGTTCGTCGCTGGTCGACAACAGCAGTTGCCCGGGCAAGCCCTGCGGCACGCTGCCCTTGTGCAGGAACAGGTCGTAGTTGCTGTGTTCGAGGCTGTCGGGGTCGTAACCGAAATAGCTGGTCATTGAGCCGTGCGGGTCCAGATCGACCACAACCACGCGCTTGCCCGCCTCCGCCAGCAACCCGGCTAAAGCGATGGAAGATGTGGTTTTACCAACACCACCCTTTTGATTGGCGACTGCCCAGACTCTCATTCGGTTCGTTCCTCCCGGTCGATATGCTCGACCGAGACATAGCTCAGCGTATTAATGCGGGTGACGGAGAATTGACGGCACTCTCGCGTCCCGGCGTCTTGACCGGGGTCGGTGCAGTTTGTGTGCCAGCACGCTTCAATGCGGCATCCGGTTGCGCGTTGGCGGTCCCGGTGCCCGTAAGACTGCGGCGCACATCAAGATTGCGCGACACCACCAATACCACACGACGGTTCTTCGCCCGACCTTCGGCAGTGCCATTGTTGGCCACTGGCTGGAACTCGCCGTAACCGACCGAGGCCAGTCGACCCGGGTTCACACCCTGCATCGCCAGCATCCGCACGATGCTCGCCGAACGCGCCGAGGACAGCTCCCAATTGGTCGGGTACTGCGCGGTGCGGATCGGTTGATCGTCGGTGAAACCTTCGACGTGGATCGGGTTGTCGAACGGTTTGAGGATCGCTGCAACCTTGTCGATGATGTTGAACGCAATGTCGCTCGGCATCGCGTCACCGCTGCCGAACAACAGGCTGGAATTGAGTTCGATCTCGACCCACAACTCGTTGCCGCGCACGGTCATCTGATTAGAGGCGATCAGATCACCAAACGCTGCGCTGATGTCGTCGGCGATGCTTTTCAACGGATCGCTGGCACCGGCAATACCGGCGTCAACCTGTTCGGCATCCTTGACCAGCGGCTTGGCCGGGGTCACGGTCTTCGGTCGTTCGTCGCCAATCTGGATCGGCTTGAGCGCGCGGTCGGAATCCTTGAAGACCCCGACCAGCGCTTCGGAAATTTCTTTGTACTTGCCTTCGTTGATCGACGAGATCGAATACATCACCACAAAGAAGGCGAACAGCAGCGTGATGAAGTCGGCGTAGGAAACGAGCCAGCGCTCGTGGTTTACGTGTTCTTCCTGATGCCTGCGACGAGCCATGAGGTTATTCCCTTAATCCATGAAGCCTTGCAGCTTCAACTCGATGGAGCGTGGGTTTTCACCTTCGGCGATCGACAGAATGCCTTCCAACAACATTTCGCGATAACGCGACTGTCGCAACGCGATTGACTTCAGTTTGGCGGCCACCGGCAGCAGGATCAGGTTGGCACTGGCGACACCGTAAATGGTGGCGACGAAGGCCACGGCAATGCCGCTACCCAACTGCGTCGGATCGGCGAGGTTGCCCATCACATGGATCAGGCCCATCACCGCACCGATGATGCCGATGGTCGGCGCGTAGCCGCCCATGCTTTCAAAGACTTTGGCGGCCTCGATGTCGCGGGCTTCCTGAGTGTAGAAATCCACTTCGAGGATGCTGCGAATCGCTTCCGGCTCGGCGCCGTCGACCAGCAGTTGCAGGCCTTTGCGCGAGTAGCTGTCCGGTTCGGCATCCGCCACCCCTTCCAGACCGAGCAAACCTTCCTTGCGGGCGGTGAGACTCCAGTTGACCACGCGGTCGATGCCGCCGGCCAGGTCGACCCGTGGCGGGAAAAAGATCCACGCGAGGATCTGCATTGCACGCTTGAACGCGCTAATCGGAGATTGCAGCAGCGCGGCACCGATGGTGCCGCCCAGTACGATCAGTGCCGCCGGGCCGTTGGCCAGCGCACCGAGGTGACCACCTTCAAGGTAGTTACCGCCGATGATGGCGACGAACGCCATGATGATCCCGATAAGGCTTAGAACATCCATCAGATACACGCCTCGACCAAGTGCTTGCCGATATCGTCCAGGCTGTACACCGCGTCGGCGAGGTCAGCTTTGACGATGGCCATCGGCATGCCGTAGATCACGCAACTGGCTTCGTCCTGCGCCCAGATCGCGCTGCCGCCCTGCTTGAGCAGACGCGCGCCTTCACGACCATCGGCGCCCATGCCGGTCAACACGACCGCCAGAACTTTGTCACCGTAGGACTTGGCTGCGGAACCGAAGGTGATGTCCACGCACGGTTTGTAGTTCAGACGCTCGTCGCCCGGGAGGATTTTCACCGCGCCACGGCCGTCGATCATCATTTGCTTGCCGCCAGGTGCCAGCAGCGCCAGGCCCGGGCGCAGGATGTCGCCATCCTCGGCTTCCTTGACGCTGATGCGGCACAGCTTGTCCAGACGCTCGGCAAACGCTTTGGTGAACGCAGCCGGCATGTGCTGAATCAACACGATCGGCGCAGGGAAGTTGGCCGGCAACTGGGTCAACACCCGTTGCAGTGCAACCGGACCGCCAGTCGACGTACCGATGGCGACCAGCTTGTAGGCTTTGCGTTTCGGTGCCGGCGAAGAAGCGCCGGCCGACGATGCGCGGCTTGGTGCCGGAGCATGTACCGGTGCAGGCGCCGGACGTGCCGGGGCGCTGCTGCCATAACTGCTGACGCTGGATGGCGCGGGCGCAGGCGCAGGTGTCGGCGCAGGTGCAGCGGCCGGTGTCGGCGAGCTGTAGGCGCTGAAACGACGGTTACTGCGCGAGATGCTGTGAACCTTCTCGCACAGCAGTTGCTTGACCTTCTCCGGGTTACGCGAGATGTCTTCGAAATTCTTCGGCAGGAAATCCACCGCGCCAGCGTCCAGCGCATCCAGGGTGACCCGGGCGCCTTCGTGCGTCAGCGAGGAGAACATCAACACCGGCGTCGGGCAGCGCTGCATGATATGCCGCACGGCCGTGATGCCATCCATCATCGGCATCTCGTAGTCCATGGTGATCACGTCCGGCTTGAGCGCCAGGGCCTGATCGATCGCCTCTTTACCGTTGGTTGCCGTGCCGACAACCTGGATGCTCGGATCTGCTGAAAGAATTTCCGAGACGCGGCGGCGGAAAAAACCCGAATCGTCCACCACCAGGACTTTGACTGCCATAAACACTCCATTAGGTGCAGCGGGACGTTGTCGCCCCGCCGCCCCGGATTCAAATACGCCGTGCGGCGTAACGCTTGAGCATGCTCGGAACATCGAGGATCAAGGCAATACGGCCGTCACCGGTGATGGTGGCGCCGGACATGCCCGGGGTGCCCTGAAGCATTTTGCCCAACGGCTTGATGACCACTTCTTCCTGACCGACCAGTTGATCGACGACGAAGCCGATCCGCTGGGTGCCCACCGAAAGAATCACCACATGGCCTTCACGCTGCTCTTCGTGAGCGGCGGAGCTGACCAGCCAGCGCTTGAGGTAGAACAGTGGCAGCGCCTTGTCCCGCACGATCACCACTTCCTGACCATCCACCACGTTGGTGGTCGACAGGTCGAGGTGGAAGATTTCGTTGACGTTGACCAGCGGGAACGCGAACGCCTGATTGCCGAGCATCACCATCAGGGTCGGCATGATCGCGAGGGTCAGCGGCACCTTGATGACGATCTTCGAGCCCTGGCCCTTGGTCGAGTAAATGTTGATCGAACCGTTGAGCTGGGAAATCTTGGTTTTCACCACGTCCATGCCGACACCGCGTCCGGACACGTCGGAGATCTCGGTCTTGGTCGAGAAACCCGGGGCGAAAATCAGGTTGTAGCATTCGGTGTCGCTCAGACGGTCGGCAGCATCCTTGTCCATCACGCCGCGTTTTACCGCGATGGCGCGCAGGACATTCGGGTCCATGCCCTTACCGTCATCGGAGATCGACAGCAGAATGTGATCGCCTTCCTGCTCGGCCGCCAGAACGACTTTGCCGCCCCGCGCCTTGCCCGACGCTTCACGTTCTTCCGGCGACTCGATACCGTGGTCGACCGCGTTGCGCACCAAGTGGACCAGCGGATCGGCCAGTGCCTCGACAAGGTTTTTGTCGAGGTCGGTTTCTTCGCCGACCAGTTCCAGGTTGATTTCTTTCTTGAGCTGACGCGCCAGATCGCGAACCAGACGCGGGAAGCGCCCGAAGACCTTCTTGATCGGCTGCATCCGGGTCTTCATCACCGCGGTTTGCAGGTCAGCAGTTACCACGTCGAGGTTCGACACGGCTTTCTGCATGGCTTCGTCGCCGCTGTTCAGACCCAGGCGCACCAAACGGTTACGCACCAGTACCAGCTCGCCGACCATGTTCATGATTTCGTCGAGACGCGCGGTATCGACGCGCACGGTGGTCTCGGCTTCGCTCGCCGGTTTTTCCGGTGGCGGAGTGGCTGGCGCGCGGGCCGGAGCCGGTGCAGCAGCGGCGGCCGGTTTTGGCGCTTCGGCTTTCGGCTCAGGCTTGGCAGCAGGCTTCGGTGCCGCAGCGACCGGAGCTTTGGCAACAGGCGTGGCGACGCTCGAAGCGCTGCCGGCAGTGGCGGCGCCAACTTCGGTGAACTTGCCTTTGCCGTGCAATTCGTCGAGCAGCGATTCGAATTCGTGATCGCTGATCAAATCGCTGCCGGCAGCGGCGGCGGTCGGTGCAGCTGCCGCAGGGGCCGAAGCAATCGCCGACTCCAGTGCATCAACGGCAAAGTTACCCTTGCCATGCAATTGATCGAGCAGCGCTTCGAATTCGTCGTCGGTAATGTCGGAGCTGTCGCCCGCCGCCGGAGCAGCAGGTTTTGCCGCCGCTGGCGTCACTGCGTCAGCCGCGAATTGACCTTTGCCGTGCAACTGATCGAGCAACGACTCGAACTCGGCGTCAGTGATTTCATCGCTGGCCGCGTCAGTCGCGGTCGGCGCAGGTGCAGCGGCAGCCGCCGGGGCTTCTGCTTGAGCCTTGACGGCGTTCAGCGAATCCAGCAACTGTTCGAATTCGTTATCGGTGATGTCGCCCGAATCGCCTTCGGCGACCAGGTCTTCGATCATCTCGGCAACCGGCGAAGCCTGGGCTTCGTCAGCTGACTGCGGCTCGGCCAGACGTGCCAGCGCAGCCAGCAGTTCCGGCGTGGCAGCAGTGATCGGGCTGCGTTCGCGAACTTCGGTGAACATGCCGTTCACCGCATCCAGCGCTTCGAGCACAACGTCCATCAGTTCTGCATCAACGCGACGCTCACCCTTGCGCAGGATGTCGAACACGTTTTCGGCGATGTGACAGCACTCCACCAGCTCATTGAGCTGAAGGAAGCCGGCGCCCCCTTTTACAGTGTGGAAACCGCGAAAAATTGCGTTGAGCAGATCCGCGTCATCCGGTCGGCTTTCCAGCTCGACCAGTTGCTCGGACAGTTGCTCAAGAATCTCGCCGGCCTCAACCAGGAAATCCTGAAGGATCTCTTCATCGGCGCCGAAGCTCATTAATGGGGTGCTCCTACAGGTCTAAAAACCCAAAAAACCTAAAAATCCAAAACTCTAGAATCCAAGGCTGGATAACAAATCGTCCACATCGTCCTGACCGGACACAACGTCTTCTCGTTTATCGGCATGAATCTGCGGACCTTCACCCTGCGAGAGATGTTTTTGTGGATCTTTTTCAGCAAGCATCGCTTCACGGTCGTGTTCGATGCCCGCAAAGCGGTCAACCTGACTGGCCATGAGGACGAGTTTGAGCAGATTGCTTTCAACTTCGGTGACCAGTTGGGTCACGCGCTTGATCACCTGACCGGTGAGGTCCTGGTAATCCTGAGCCAGCAGGATGTCGTTCAGATTGCTCGACACCGCACGCCCGCCTTCGGTGCTGCGTGTCAGAAAACCGTCGACCCGCCGCGCCAGCTCGCGGAACTCTTCAGCCCCGACTTCGCGACGCATGAAACGTCCCCAATCGGTGCTCAACGCCTGGGCTTCATCAGCCAGGCCGTTGACGACCGGTGTGGCGCTCTCCACCAGATCCATGGTGCGGTTGGCGGCGGCTTCGGTCAGCTTGACCACATACCCCAGACGCTCGGTGGCGTCAGTGATCTGCGAGACTTCCTCGGCTTGCGGCATATTCGGGTCAATCTGAAAATTGACGATCGCGCTATGCAGCTCGCGAGTGAGCTTGCCGACTTCCTGATACAGGCCACGGTCACGGGTCTGATTGAGCTCATGGATCAGTTGCACCGCGTCGCCGAACCTGCCTTTTTCAAGGCTTTCGACCAGCTCGACCGCGTGTTTTTTCAGGGTCGATTCAAAATCGCCCTGTGAAGATTCTTTGTGGTCCATAGATCCCCCCGTGGCGCAGTTTCTCAACCGATGCGTTCGAAAATCTTCTCGATTTTGTCTTTCAACGCCTGGGCCGTGAAGGGTTTGACCACATAGCCGTTTACACCGGCCTGGGCCGCTTCGATGATCTGTTCGCGCTTGGCTTCAGCGGTCACCATCAGCACTGGCAGGTGCTTGAGTTTTTCATCGGCGCGCACGTGGCGCAGCAGGTCGATACCGGTCATGCCGGGCATGTTCCAGTCTGTTACCAGAAAGTCGATGCTGCCGCTGTTGAGAACCGGAATGGCAGTGATGCCATCGTCAGCTTCAACGGTGTTGGTGAACCCAAGGTCACGCAACAGGTTTTTAATGATCCGCCGCATCGTTGAGAAGTCATCAACGATGAGGATTTTCATGTTCTTGTCCAATTCGACCTCCAAGCAGTCTTAAACGCGTCCAGCACCTGGACGCGCCATTTCAATCATTCCGGCAAAACACTCGATGACTGTCTGGAGCACAACAGATCGAGACCGGTGCCGTTCATCACCGCACCAGCCTCGTTCGCAGTGTCCCCACACTGCCTTCAGCGCGCTCGCCACTCCCCCAAACGCCCCCGCAAACGGGCCGCGCACTGGCTGTGTAACTGGCTGACCCGCGATTCACTGACGCCAAGGACTTCACCGATCTCCTTGAGGTTCAGCTCTTCGTCGTAGTACAGCGCCAACACCAGTCGCTCACGCTCCGGCAAATTGGCAATCGCGTCCGCCAGCGCTGCCTGGAAGCGTTCATCTTCCAGATCGCGTGACGGCTCTAGATGAGCACTGGCGCCATCCTCGTGCAGCCCTTCATGTTCGCCGTCCTGTAACAGATCGTCGAAACTGAACAGCCGGCTGCCCAGCGTGTCATTCAAAATCCCGTAGTAATCGTCGAGACTCAATTGGAGTTCGGCCGCAACTTCGTGATCTTTAGCATCACGGCCGGTTTTAGCTTCAATCGAGCGAATTGCGTCGCTGACCATACGGGTATTGCGGTGAACCGAACGTGGTGCCCAGTCCCCTTTGCGTACTTCATCGAGCATGGCGCCGCGGATTCGAATGCCCGCGTACGTTTCGAAACTGGCGCCTTTGCTGGCGTCGTATTTGGTCGAGACTTCGAGCAGGCCGATCATCCCGGCCTGAATCAGGTCTTCAACCTGCACACTCGCCGGCAAACGCGCCAGCAAGTGATAGGCGATGCGTTTGACCAGTGGCGCGTAACGCTCGATCAACTCGTACTGCGCGTCACGCGCCGACTTTTTGTAGTAATTCATACCGCTTGCGGTCATAGCACGGGCCCTGCCGTTTGCTGCACGAGGCGCTCGACAAAAAACTCAAGGTGGCCACGCGGGTTAGCGGGCAGCGGCCAGGTATCGACCTTCTGTGCGATCGCCTTGAACGCCAGCGCGCACTTGGAACGCGGGAAGGCTTCATAGACCGCACGCTGCTTCTGCACTGCCTTGCGCACGCTTTCGTCGTAAGGCACCGCGCCGACGTATTGTAGGGCGACGTCGAGGAAGCGATCCGTGACCTTGGTCAACTTGGCGAACAGGTTGCGGCCTTCTTGCGGGCTCTGCGCCATGTTGGCCAGCACGCGGAAGCGGTTCATGCCGTAATCGCGGTTCAGCAGTTTGATCAGTGCGTAGGCGTCGGTGATCGAGGTCGGCTCGTCGCAGACCACCAGCAACACTTCCTGCGCAGCGCGAACAAAACTGACTACCGAGTCACCAATACCCGCAGCGGTGTCGATCACCAGTACGTCGAGGTTGTCGCCGATGTCGCTGAACGCCTGAATCAGGCCGGCATGTTGCGCCGGGCTCAGGTGAACCATGCTCTGTGTGCCGGAAGCGGCCGGCACGATACGAATCCCGCCGGGGCCTTGCAACAATACGTCGCGCAGCTCGCAGCGGCCTTCGATGACGTCGGCCAAGGTGCGTTTCGGGGTTAGCCCCAACAGAACGTCGACGTTCGCCAGTCCCAGATCGGCGTCCAGCAGCATGACCCGACGGCCAAGCTCTGCCAGAGCCAGAGACAAGTTCACTGACACGTTAGTCTTGCCGACGCCACCTTTGCCGCCGGTCACCGCGATCACCTGTACGGGATGCATGCTGCCCATGTTATTTCTTTACCTTGTCTTGCATAGACGGAGGCCACATTACTGGCTGCGCGTTCACAAACGGAACAATGCATGGCAGACCATCGATGTAGGTACAAAAACTGTTCATGAATACCTCAGCCTACCTGCTTGGTCGGGCTGTGATAAATATCAGCGAACATGTCGGCCATGGCTTCTTCGCTGGGTTCTTCCTGCATTTGCACGCTGACAGCACGGCTGACCAGTTGATGACGGCGCGGCAGATGCAAATCATCTGGAATACGCGGGCCATCGGTCAGGTACGCAACCGGCAGTTCATGGCTGATCGCCAGGCTCAACACTTCGCCGAGACTTGCCGTTTCATCCAGTTTAGTCAGGATGCACCCGGCGAGCCCGCAACGCTTGTAACTGTGATAAGCGGCGGTTAGAACCTGTTTCTGGCTGGTGGTTGCCAAGACCAGATAATTTTTTGAACGGATGCCGCGACCGGCCAGACTTTCCAGCTGCATGCGCAGTGCCGGATCGCTGGCTTGCAGGCCGGCGGTATCGATCAGCACCACGCGTTTGCGCAGCAGCGGATCGAGCGCCTGTACCAGCGACTGGCCCGGATCAACGTGGGTTACCGATACGTTGAGGATTCGGCCCAGCGTCTTCAGTTGTTCCTGAGCGCCGATGCGGAAGCTGTCCATGCTCACCAGCGCGACATTCTGCGCGCCGTACTTGAGCACATAACGCGCGGCGAGTTTGGCCAGCGTGGTGGTCTTGCCCATGCCGGCAGGGCCGACCATGGCAATCACGCCGCCCTCTTCCAGTGGCTCGACTTCCGGAACGGCGATCATCCGCGCCAGGTGCGCAAGCAACATGCGCCACGCCTGACGAGGCTCGTCAATATCAGTGATCATCGCCAGCAGGTCACGCGACAACGGGCCGGACAGACCGATGCGTTGCAGGCGACGATACAGATTGGCCTGCGCCGGGCGGTTGCCCTGCATCTGATTCCAGGCCAGCGTACCGAGCTGGACTTCCATCAGTTCACGCAGGCTGTTGAGTTCGAAACGCATCGAGTCGAACGCACGCGGATCGACACCACCAGCGGCAGATGCCGGCGCCGGAGCCGGACGCGCTGGCGCGGCGTAAGTCGGTTCGGTCAATGGCTCGGCAGCGGTCAGCGGCAGGCCGGCCGTCAATGGCAGCCCGGCGAACAACTGGCGATTGGTATTGCCGTCGGCTTCGCCACGCATGCTCAGTTCGGCCTGGGCAGTGACGATGCGCGACTGCGTCTTGCGCAGCTCGTCTTCGAGTTCCATGTTCGGAACCCGAGGGGCCAGCGCCGACAACTTGTAATCGAGTGCCGCGGTCAGCTCGACACCGCCGGCAATGCGGCGGTTGCCAATGATGGCGGCATCAGCGCCCAGCTCATCACGAACCAGCTTCATGGCCTGACGCATATCGGCGGCGAAAAAACGCTTAACTTGCATGAACCACTACCTCAGCCGTTGGGCCCTACTGTCGCAACGATCGTCACTTGCTTGTTGTCCGGTATTTCCTGATAAGCCAATACGTGCAGCCCGGGGACTGCCAGTCGACCAAAGCGCGAGAGCATCGCGCGAATCGGGCCGGCTACCAACAGGATGACCGGTTGACCTTGCATTTCCTGACGCTGCGCCGCTTCGATGAGCGAACGCTGCAGCTTCTCGGCCATGCTTGGCTCCAGCAGAACGCCCTCTTCCGAGCCTTGTCCTGCCTTCTGCAGACTATTGAGCAATATTTGTTCCAACCTTGGCTCCAAGGTGATCACAGGCAGCTCGGACTCAGTGCCTACAATGCTTTGGACGATGGCGCGAGATACGCCGACGCGTACTGCGGCCACCAATGCGGCGGTATCTTGACTCTTGCTGGCATTGTTGGCGATGGCTTCGGCAATACTGCGTATGTCGCGTACTGGCACATGTTCGGCGAGCAACGCTTGCAGAACTTTGAGCAGTTGCGACAGCGAGACCACACCCGGCACCAGCTCTTCTGCCAGTTTCGGCGAGCTTTTGGCCAGCAATTGCATGAGTTGCTGCACTTCTTCGTGGCCGATCAGCTCACTGGAGTGCTTGTACAGAATCTGGTTCAAGTGGGTCGCGACCACGGTGCTGGCGTCCACTACGGTGTATCCGAGCGACTGTGCCTGCGCGCGCTGGCTGACTTCGATCCACACCGCCTCCAGACCAAAAGCCGGATCTTTGGCGGTAATGCCGTTGAGCGTGCCGTAGACCTGCCCCGGGTTGATCGCCAGCTCGCGATCCGGATAGATCTCCGCTTCGGCCAGGATCACCCCCATCAGCGTGAGGCGGTAAGCACTCGGCGCGAGGTCGAGGTTGTCACGAATGTGCACAGTCGGCATCAGGAAGCCCAGATCCTGCGAGAGCTTCTTGCGCACGCCCTTGATCCGCGCGAGCAACTGACCACCCTGATTACGATCCACCAACGGGATCAGGCGATAGCCGACTTCGAGGCCGATCATGTCGATTGGCGTCACGTCATCCCAGCCCAGCTCTTTGGTTTCCATGGCGCGGGCCGGCGATGGCAGCAATTCCTGCTGACGCTTGACCTCTTCCAGCGCGACGACCTTGGCAACGTTCTGCTTTTTCCAGAACAAGTAGGCGCCACCGGCAGCCAGTGCAGCCATGCTCAAGAACGAGAAGTGCGGCATGCCCGGCACCAGGCCCATGACCGCCATCAAACCGGCCGCCACCGCCAGCGCTTTCGGCGAGGCGAACATCTGGCGGTTGATCTGTTTGCCCATGTCTTCCGAACCGGAAGCACGGGTCACCATGATCGCTGCCGCTGTAGATAACAACAGTGATGGCAATTGCGCCACCAAACCGTCACCGATGGTCAGCAAGGCGTAAACCCGACCGGCATCGCCGAAGCTCATGTTGTGCTGGAAGATACCGACGGCCATGCCGCCGATCAGGTTGATGAACAGAATCAGCAGGCCGGCGATGGCATCACCGCGCACGAACTTGCTGGCACCGTCCATCGAACCGTAGAACTCAGCCTCTTGGGCGACTTCCGAACGGCGCGACTTGGCCTGGTTCTGGTCGATCAGACCGGCGTTGAGGTCGGCGTCGATCGCCATTTGTTTGCCGGGCATCGCATCGAGGGTGAAACGCGCGCTCACCTCGGAAATCCGTCCGGCACCCTTGGTTACCACGACGAAGTTGATGATCATCAGGATCGCGAAGACCACGATACCGACCACGTAGTTACCGCCGATCACCACCTCACCGAAGGCCTGGATCACCTTACCGGCAGCGGCGTGGCCGTCCTGACCGTGGAGCATCACCACTCGCGTCGAGGCCACGTTCAACGCCAGCCGCAGCAGCGTCGCCACCAGCAGAATGGTCGGGAACACCGCAAAATCCAGCGGCCGCAAGGCGTACACGCAGACCAGCAGGACGACAATCGACAGCGCGATGTTGAAGGTGAAAAACACGTCCAGCAAGAACGGCGGCACCGGCAACATCATCATTGCCAGCATGACCAGCAGCAACAACGGCACGCCCAGATTGCCTCGACTGAGGTCGGCAATGTTCGTGCGGGCATTGTTGATTAACTGAGAGCGATCCACCGGTTTTCCCCGTTCCTTTAAAGCAAACTTTTGACGCCTGAAGCAGGCGCACGGCGGCTATTGCAAGAAACCTTCCAACTTTTGCCAATGATTGAAACAGAGGGGGTTACCCGGAAACTTTCTGCTAATGGAAGGCCCCTTCGCGGGCAAGCCCGCTCCCACATTCGATCTCCAGTGAACAGATCGGGTGTATCACACAGATCCCATGTGGGAGCGAGCTTGCTCGCGAAGCGGCCATCAGCGACACCCAGGATCAGGAATCGCAACGGCTTTTAAACCCCGATGTTTAAAAGACACCTTCAGACACGCCTTACAGGCTACGCATCCTTGCGCCTTTACCTACAGCTACGCCAGAATCCGCCGGCTTGTGCGCCTTGAGGGCGGGTTCTATTGTGGATTGGTCGCTGGCGAATCAGCGATCGGGTCTCGCAGCCCGTCGATCTCTGGACGCACAACATCCGCTTTGCTTATGGCGGCTGTACGTGGGAGACCTTCGGGTCTGCCGGTTCTAGAGTCCCGGTCTGCGACCCGCGTATAGCTGCCACCCTCATTCGTCTCGCAGCGAACGTTGGCAGCTCCAATGACTCTAGGAGCTTCACCATGATCAAACCAACACCCAACCCGCCTGAAACCGACCCCACCTCGCCCTACGAATCCCTCGATTCAAAAAAACTCCACGAAGCCGCCGACCGCGCTCTCGATCACTACCTCTGCCCCGGCAGCACTCGGCCTCCACGCAAACCCAGCACGATGTACGCCGTCGTCCCGGAGATCAAAAACGAAGAACTATTGGCCAACGCCTGCGAAACACTCGCGTCAGCAAGAACCATCGCCAATGACTTCGCCAACCTCATACCCGCGTCACAGCGCAGAACTCTGCTGGGTATTGCGCAACTGATCATGCTCGGGGAGCTGGCGGTAAATCGCGCGCTGGACAATCTGGAGTTGCCCGACTGAGAAGTCAGCCAAAAACCCGTGGCGAGGGGATTTATCCCCGTTCGGCTGCGCAGCAGTCGTGAATCCTGAACACTCGGTATTCCCGAAAGATAGAAGTCACAGGTTTTGGGGCTGCTGCGCAACCCGACAGGGATAAACCCCCTCACCACAGTGGGGTCTACTGAGCGTCCCGGGCTGCATTCTCATGCAGAGCGTCGCAGCGCCGAACGCTGTTGGGCATTGCGCAACTGATCATGCTCGGGGAGCTGGCGGTGAATCGTGCGCTGGATAATCTCGAACTGCCGGCCTGAGAATTCAGGCGAGAACCCGTGGCGAGGGGATTTATCCCCGTTCGGCTGCGCAGCAGTCGTGAATCCTGAACACTCGGTATTCCCGAAAGATAGAAATCATAGGTTTTGGGGCTGCTGCGCAACCCGACGGGGATAAATCCCCTCACCACAATGATTTTCTACAATGGCCGGAGCTTCATTGGGTCAGGCACAAAAAAACCGCCGCCCCGCTCAATCGGGAGGGCGGTTTTTTCATCACGTTAACGTCAGGAATCGCGCCACAGATCCGGCGGGATCGGCAGGTCGTCCTTGAGCGGGTCCGGGCGTTTACCTTTGCCGGCGCGGAACTGGCGGATCTGGTAGACGTAAGCCAATACCTGAGCGACTGCCAGATACAGGCCACCGGGGATTTCCTGATCGAGTTCCGTGGAGTAGTAGATCGAACGCGCCAGGCCTGCCGACTCAAGCAACATGACGTTGTTGGCCACGGCGATTTCGCGAATCTTCAGTGCCAGGAAGTCACTGCCCTTGGCCAGCAGGATCGGCGCGCCGCCCTTCTCGGAGTCGTACTTGAGTGCGACGGCGTAGTGGGTCGGGTTGGTGATGACCACGTCGGCGTCGGGAATCGCCGCCATCATCCGCCGCTGCGACATTTCGCGCTGGGTCTGACGGATGCGTTGTTTGACCTCCGGGCGACCTTCCTGATCCTTGTGCTCGTCGCGCACTTCCTGCTTGGTCATCAGCAGCTTCTTGTGGCTTTCCCACAGCTGCACCGGCACATCGACGGCGGCGATGATGATCAAGCCACACGCTAGCCACAAGGAACTCCAGCCCACCACCATCAAGCTGTGAATGATCGCTTGCTCAAGAGGTTCATGGGCAATACGCAGCAAATCATCAATGTCGGATGACAACACCGCCAGCGCCACGAACAGAGTGATGAGGAATTTCGCCAGCGCCTTGAGCAGCTCGATAATCGCCTTCATCGAGAACATGC
Organism: Pseudomonas sp. McL0111; assembly: GCF_052567255.1. Taxonomy (NCBI): domain Bacteria; kingdom Pseudomonadati; phylum Pseudomonadota; class Gammaproteobacteria; order Pseudomonadales; family Pseudomonadaceae; genus Pseudomonas; species Pseudomonas sp. McL0111. The sequence goes on from NZ_CP199585.1 coordinate 6,189,407, forward strand.
GCTTGAGGCCTGCACCCGGGTTCATCCGACTGAACTTGGGCGCCATGGAGCCCGCCGCAAACAGCCAGCCACCAAGGGAAATCGGCCCGATCAGCGCGGCCAGCAACAGGGTGATCATGATCGGCTGAATCGCCAGCAGCGCAATCTTCCCCGACTGCAGCAGAAACGCGCCCATCGAGCCCTGATCCATGATCACTTCTCGCGTCAGCGTGAAGTTCAGACGCATCAGGTCCATCAATTCCTGCGCCAGCATGCCGCCGAATATCAGCAGGGCACTGGCTCCGGCAATCATTACGGCGAGGGTGTTGAGCTCTTTGGAACGGGCAATCTCACCCTTCTCACGGGAATCCTTTTTACGTTTCTCCGTGGGGTCTTCTGTTTTGTCCTGACCGCTTTCGCTCTCAGCCATGACTCAGCTCGCTCGCGCCAGTTCGCGTAACAACTGCAAGGCCTCGGTGGCCAGCGGTTGATACTGATTGAGAATGTCCGCCAGACCGACCCAGACAATGAACAGGCCAAGCACCAGGGTCAGCGGGAAACCGATAGAGAAAATGTTCAGTTGCGGCGCGGCACGGGTCATCACGCCGAAGGCAATGTTGACCACCAGCAGCGCGGTGACTGCCGGCAATACCAGCAACAACGCGGCACCGAGTACCCAGCCGAGTTTGCCGGCCAGTTCCCAGTATTGCGCGGTCATCAATCCGCCGCCGACCGGCAGCGTAGTGAAGCTTTCGGTGAGGACTTCGAACACCACCAGATGGCCATTCATCGACAGGAACAGCAATGTCACGAGCATGGTGAAGAATTGCCCGATCACCGCCACCGACACGCCGTTGGCCGGGTCGACCATCGAGGCGAAGCCCATGCCCATCTGCACCGCCACAATCTGCCCGGCCACCGCAAACGCCTGGAAGAACAGCTGCAAGGAGAAACCGAGCATTGCGCCGATAAGGATCTGCTCGGCAATCAGCAGCAGACCGCTGAGATCCAGCGGACTGACCGCCGGCATCGGCGGCAGGCCAGGCACAATCACCACGGTAATCGCCACGGCAAAATACAGGCGCACCCGCCGAGGAACCAGGGTGGTACCGAAGATCGGCATCACCATCAGCATCGACGCGACACGAAACAGCGGCAACATGAATGTCGCCACCCAGGAACTGATCTGGGTGTCGGTCAGCTGAAGCATCGACTGCATGGCTTAGCCGATGACCATCGGAATGTTTTTGTACAACTGGATGATGTATTCCATGAAGGTCTGCACGATCCACGGACCGGCCACAATCAAGGTCACCAGCATTACCAGCAGACGCGGCAGGAAGCTCAAGGTCTGTTCGTTGATCTGCGTCGCGGCCTGGAACATCGCCACCAGCAAGCCCACCAACAGACTCGGCACCACCAGAATCGCGACCATCAGCGTGGTCAGCCACAACGCTTCACGAAATATGTCGACCGCGACTTCTGGCGTCATGGCGTAACACCTCCAAAACTGCTCGCCAGAGTGCCGATAATCAGCGCCCAGCCATCCACCAATACGAACAGCATGATTTTGAACGGCAGCGAAATGATCAGCGGCGAGAGCATCATCATACCCATCGCCATCAGCACGCTCGCGACCACCAGGTCGATGATCAGGAACGGAATGAAGATCATGAAGCCAATCTGGAACGCGGTTTTCAGCTCGGAAGTGACGAACGCCGGTACCAGAATGGTCAACGGTGCCTGATCCGGCGTAGCGATGTCGGTGCGCTTGGACAGGCGCATGAACAGCTCCAGATCACTGGTGCGGGTCTGCGCGAGCATGAAGTCCTTGATCGGCACCTGAGCCTTTTCCACCGCTTGCTGCGCGGTGAGTTTTTCCGCCAGATACGGCTGCAACGCATCGTTGTTCACCCGATCAAACACTGGCGCCATGATGAACATGGTCAGGAACAGTGCCATACCGGTGAGGATCTGGTTCGACGGTGTCTGCTGCAAGCCAAGGGCCTGACGCAGGATCGAGAAGACGATGATGATCCGGGTGAAACTGGTCATCAGAATGACCGCCGCCGGAATAAAACTCAGCGCCGTCATGATCAGCAGGATCTGCAGGCTGACCGAGTATTCCTGAGCGCCATTGGCGTTGGTGCCCAGCGTGATCGCCGGGATCGACAATGGATCGGCGGCAATCGCCAGCGGCGCGGCCAGCAACAGAGCCAGGGTCAAGACGATGCGTAGCGCACCCATTACTTCTTATCCTTCTGATCCTTGCCGAGAATCTTCAGCAGATGCTGGGCAAACTCCGGGGTGGCTTTTTCGCTGGTGTCCGGCACCTGCACTGGCTCCTTCATCACGTGCAGCGCGGTGATGGTGCCGGGGCTGAGACCAAGCAGAATCTGCTCGTTGCCGACCTGCACCAGCATCAGCCGATCACGCGGACCTAGCGCACGGGAGCCGACGATATCGATCACCTGGCCCTTGCCCGCAGGGCCGGCCTGCTGCACCCGGCGCAGCAGCCAGGCGAGGAAGAAGATCAACCCCAGCACCAGCAACAGGCCGAACACCAACTGCGTCAGTTGCCCGGCCACACCGCCGCCAACCGCAGGCACGGCGGCAGCGGCAGTCGCTGCAACCGGCTCGGCCGCCATGACACCCAGCGGCAACGCCAGCGCCAATCCGAGCAAACCACCGATAAGCTTTTTCACTCAGCGCAGCTTCTTGATGCGTTCGCTTGGGCTGATCACGTCGGTCAGGCGGATGCCGAACTTCTCGTTGACCACAACCACTTCGCCGTGAGCGATCAGGGTGCCGTTGACCAGCACGTCCAGCGGCTCACCGGCCAGACGATCAAGCTCGATCACCGAGCCCTGGTTCAGTTGCAGCAGGTTGCGAATATTGATGTCGGTGCTGCCGACTTCCATCGAAATGGAAACCGGAATGTCGAGGATCACGTCCAGGTTAGGACCGTCCAGCGTCACCGGGTCGTTGTTCTTCGGCACGCTGCCGAATTCTTCCATCGGCAGACGGCTGCCCGATGCAGCGTCGGCAGCCAGCAAGGCGTCGATGTCAGCCTGGCCGTCACCGGTTTCTTCCAGGGCGGCAGCCCATTCGTCAGCCAGTGCCTGGTCGTCCTGGGCGTTCATATCGTCGTTCATCATTTGTCCTCGGCGGGCAAAAATTCAGTTAAATGCTTGGGGGTGAGAGCGCCGCTTCAGCGACGCTCGATCGGCTCGATCACCTGCAACGCGAGGTTGCCTTTGTGCGAGCCCATCTTGACCTTGAAGGCCGGCACGCCATTGGCGCGCATGATCATTTCGTCCGGCATCTCGACCGGGATCACATCGCCCGGCTGCATGTGCAGGATGTCGCGCAGCTTCAACTGGCGGCGAGCAACGGTGGCGCCAATCGGCACGTCGACATCGAGCACGTCCTGACGCAGGGCGTTGACCCAGCGCTCGTCCTGATCGTCGAGATCCGACTGGAAACCGGCGTCGAGCATTTCGCGTACCGGCTCGATCATCGAGTACGGCATGGTCACGTGCAGATCACCGCCACCGCCATCGAGTTCGATGTGGAACGTGGAAACCACGATCGCTTCGCTCGGGCCGACGATGTTGGCCATGGCCGGGTTCACTTCCGAGTTGATGTACTCGAAATTGACTTCCATGATCGCCTGCCAGGCTTCTTTCAAATCGACGAAGGCCTGTTCCAGCACCATGCGTACGACGCGCAGTTCGGTCGGGGTGAATTCACGCCCTTCGATCTTGGCGTGACGGCCGTCGCCGCCGAAGAAGTTGTCCACCAGTTTGAACACCAGTTTGGCGTCGAGGATGAACAGCGCGGTGCCGCGCAAAGGTTTGATCTTGACCAGGTTGAGGCTGGTCGGCACGTACAGCGAGTGCACGTATTCGCCGAACTTCATAACCTGCACGCCACCGACGGCAACGTCCGCCGAGCGACGCAGCATGTTGAACATGCTGATGCGGGTGTAGCGGGCGAAACGCTCGTTGATCATCTCCAGGGTCGGCATGCGTCCACGGACGATGCGATCCTGACTGGTCAGGTCGTAGCTTTTGACACTGCCGGGTTCGGCAGCGTTATCGGTCTGTACCAGACCATCGTCGACACCATGCAACAGCGCGTCGATTTCATCCTGGGACAGAAGATCCTGCACGGCCATGTCGTGTTCCTACTGCAGTACGAAATTAGTGAAAAGCAACTGTTCGATCACCACTTTGCCCAGCTCTTTCTGCGCCACTTCCTGGACGCTGGCCGTGGCCTTCTGGCGCAACATCTCCTGACCGACCGGCGTCGCCAATGTGGCGAAGTCCTGACCGGAGAAGAGCATCACCAGGTTGTTGCGGATCACCGGCATGTGCACTTTGAGCGCTTCCAGATCGGCCTGATTACGCGCCAGCATGGTGATGCTCACCTGCATGTAGCGCTGACGGCCGTTCTGGTTGTAATTGGCGACAAACGCCGGCGCCATTGGCTCGAAGATCGCTGGCTGCTTGCCGACCGGCGCTGCATCAGCGGCCTCGGCAGGCTTGCTCTGGGCACTGTGCATGAAGAACCAGGTCGCCCCCACGGATGCACCAATGGCCAACAGCAACGCGAGCACGATCACAATGATCAGCTTGAGTTTGCCTTTGGTTGCGGGGTCTTTTACAGCTGCTGCTTCGCTCTTCGCCATGCCAATAATCCGTCACTATTCGGGTTTTCACAGTCGCACGGCAAGGCAAGAGCAAGTGTTATGCCAGAAGTGTCGGAGCGTATTGGAGAGCACCACGAAACCACTGTGGGAGCCAGCCTGCTGGCGATGGTGATATACCAGTCAACAGAGATATTGACTGCCATGGCCTCATCGCCAGCAGGCTGGCTCCCACAGGTTTATGCGTTGTATCAGGCGTAATAGTCGACGGCGCTGGAGCCGATCACGCTGGTGGTTTGCGCAGCAGCTTCGGCCACACTTGCCGCAGCCAGTTCTTCATCGGCAGAATCCAGACGACCACCGGCAGCGCTGGTTCGACCACTCTGGCCCTGCTGTGCCTGCTCCTGACCTTGCTGACCCTGCCAGCCACGGCTCTGGTCGGAAACGTTGACGTCCACCTGGCCCATGCCCTGCTGGTTGAACATCTCGCGCAGACGATGCATCTGCCCATCGAGCGCTTCACGCACACTTGGATGCGCGCTCATGAACGTCACTTGGGTCTGTTGATCCGGAACCATGTTGACGCGGATATCCAGACGCCCCAGTTCGGCAGGCTGCAACTGAATGTCTGCCGCCTTCAGATTGGCGCTCGACAGGTACATGACGCGGTTGACCACTTCCTCAGTCCAGCCGCTCTGGTGCATGGCGATCGGCTGATTCACCGGCACCGCGTTGGCGGTTTTCGGCGTTGCCGCCTGAGTCAGCGCCGCCAGACGGTTGGCGAAGTCATCGACCCGGGTATCGCTGGTGGCGGTCTTCAGATCTTTCAGGCCATCGTCGATCAAACCACTGAAGGCCTTGTCGCCCTGGCTGGTGCTGTCCTTGTCGGCCTGCACATCGAGCATGCTGGCCATGCCGGCGGCAAAGGTCTGCGCCGAGGTCAATTCACCGTCAGCCTGAGTCTGAGCCGGCGTGGCCTTGGGCTGAGCCTGGCTGGAAGCGGAGATATGCCCGCCCTGCTCCATCGCCATGCGCAGTGCCGGCAGTGCGTCGAGCGGATCGGACGCCGGATCGAAATCGCTGTCGGTTGTCGCTGCCGGGTCTTTGACTGCTGGCAACACGGCCACTGCCGGGGTTTCGACTTTAGGCTGCGCCGCTTCGACAACCGGAGCTGGCACCACAGGTGCGGCAACCGCTGGCTGCACCACCTGCGCCAGTGCCGGATCGAGCGCCGGGTCAGTTACCGTAGCGTCGGCCACTGGCGTTTGCGTGGTATCCGTCGAATCGTCATCGGCGGTCTTGTCATCAGTCGCAGGCGTTGCCGACGGATCGGCGGGCAAGGCATTGCCGCTATCGGCAACCGTCGTCTGCGCAGCGGCAGACTGATCCTTGCCGACGTCCTTCTTGCCGCTGTTGTCAGCGACCTTGGCGGATGTCGATTTCGCCTGGTTATCAGCAACAGCCGAAGGCTTGTTCGGACCTTGATCGGCGAACACCTTGGCGAAGCTTGAGGCTTTGTCTACAGGCTCTGCGGCCATTGCCGGCGCTTTGGCCGAGGCGGCTTGAGCCTTGGCCTGGGCGGCGGTCTGAAGAAAAATATTGGGGGTCGCAGGCATTTCACGGTCTCCGCTGCACTGGGATCGTAGGTACAGTTGAGCGAGATGACTGCAAGTGCCGGGCCAATTTTGCCCGACGCTTGCGAAAAGCGCCGGGCGGCTGAATTAGTGAATGAGCGCGTGCTGTCGCTCATCTTCATAGACGGGTCGTACCTGATCAAACTCGCTGCTGATATCAGCGACCAGTTTGACGATTTCTGCGGGACTTTTATCTTTGGCGTACGACTCCAGCTCCTGACACAGCTCGGTCAGGCGAATCGCCCCCATGTTGCTGGCGCTGCCCTTGAGGCTATGCGCAACCTCGGACAGAACCTTGGCATCGGCGGTTTTTTGCAGCTCTTGCAGACGAATTTCAGAATCCGCCAGGAAGGTATCCAGCAAATCCGGATAACCGTCTTCCATCACTTCGCGCAATACGCCCAGTGCCTCGTGATCCACATGAATGTCTCTCACTTGCTCACTCCTTGATCAAGAATTCGCGGATTATGCCTCAATCTCCCAAAAAAACTCCACGCGAGCACTGCGACCATCGTCGGACCAACAGGCATTACGCCCTAATTGCCGGACCAGACTCACACCACGTCCCGACAGACGGACATCTTCAAGCGGTCGATTCATCACTCGCGACACATCAAAACCCTTGCCGCTGTCCTCGACCCGGATGATCAGGCAGCCACCCTTTTCTCGTGGTTTAACGTCCAGATGCACGCGCACGTAACCCTCCTGCAGAGCCTCCAGCCGCGAATTGCGCTGTTCGTAGTAATGCGCAAACCCTGAGGCATCGCGCTTCAAACTGGAATCCAGACCCAGCACCCCATGCTCCAGCGCATTGGAATACAACTCTGCGAGTACGCTGTACAAGGCACCGCTTTGCGCGCGCAGCCCGTGCACCTCTTGCAGCAACTGCAACAGATACGGCAGCGGATTGAAGCGCTTGAGGGTTGCGCCTCTGTACTCAAAGCTCACCGACCAGTCCAGTGGCGATGATTGGCCACTGTCGGAATACACCGGCGGCGATGGCGTGATCTGCGTCGCGTCGAGCAAGCTGACTTCGACCATGCTCACATCGTCACGCGGCTCACCGCGAAATTCCTCCAGGGCCCGCTCAATCTCGACAAACAGGTCGTCCGGCTGACGGTTAGCGGCAAACAGTTGCTGCAAACGCTCGACGCCGAACAAACGCTCTTCAGCATCAGTGGTATCGATCACCCCGTCGGACAACAGGAACACCCGGTCACCTACCGCCATGGTCTGCACTTCGGTACGGTCATCGAACGCCTGCGGACTGAGTACGCCCAACGGTAAATGCCGCGCCGGCAGCGGCACTCGCTCACCGGTCTCGACCCGATGCAGATAGCCATCCGGCATGCCGCCGTTCCATACCTCCACCGAACGACGCTGAAAACTCAGACACAGCAACGTAGCGCAGCAGAACATGTCCACCGGCAGGATGCGTTTGAGCTTGGCGTTCATTTCCCGCAGCGTTTCCGCCAGCCCGTAACCCTTGGCGGTCATGCCATAGAACACTTCGGCCAGTGGCATCGCGCCAACCGCTGCCGGCAGCCCATGACCAGTGAAATCGCCGAGCAACACATGCATGTCGCCCGCCGGGGTATACGCTGCCAGCAACAAGTCGCCGTTGAAAAGTGCGTAAGGCGATTGCAGATAACGAATGTTCGGCGCACTCAGGCAACCGGAATGCGCGACCTTGTCGAACACCGCTTTGGCCACGCGTTGCTCGTTGAGCAGGTAGTCGTGATGTTTGGCGATCAGGTCGCGTTGTTGCAGGACCGTCGCCTGCAAGCGTCGCAAACGATCCATCGCCTTGATTTTGGCGGCGAGGATTACCTGGTTGTAGGGTTTCGCCAGAAAGTCGTCACCACCAGCGTCCAGACAGCGGACCAGCGCATCACTTTCGGTCAGCGAGGTGAGGAAGATGATCGGCACCAGGGTTTCCCCCGCCAGCGCCTTGATCTGTCGCGCCGCTTCGAAGCCGTCCATCACCGGCATCATCGCGTCCATCAGCACCAGATGCGGTTGCTGCCGGGCGAAAACCTCGACCGCTTCGGCACCGTTGGCCGCCGTCAGCACTTCATGGCCCTGACGGCGCACGATGGTCGAGAGCAGCAAGCGGTCGGCAGCGCTGTCTTCGGCGATCAGGATCGTCAGCGGTTCTTGCGCCTGCATGGCCGTCAACTGATGTCGAAGAGCTTGTCGAAGTTGGAGATGGCGAGGATTTTTCGAACGTCCGAGCTGCTGTTTACAACACGAATATCAGATTTATCACCGCCAGCGTGATCGCGCAGAAGAAGCAGCATGCCTAGCGCAGAGCTGTCGAGGTAAGTGGTCTCTTTCAGATCCAGCTCATAAGAGTTCGGTTCCGGGTCAACCCTCTCATAGGAGTTGCGGAATTCTTGATGCTTACCGAAATCAAAACGCCCCTTGACCGAGATGATCAGTTTTTTCCCATCCGGAGAGACTTCTGTAACGACTGACATTGACTGGCTTCCTTGTCATTGACGAACTTGTACAAGGTTTAGCATCTGGGATGGGTTGGGGCAAGGCGCAGGGCAAGATCAAAAGATCAGGAGCCAGTGGGAGCGAGCTTGCTCGCGAATGCTATAGGTCAGTTGAATGAGGTGCTGACTGACACGACGCCTTCGCGAGCAAGCTCGCTCCCACAGAGGATATGTAGACGCTTTAAAACGGATTTTGCCGGGGTAATCGCTGCGACAACTCATCCAGCAACTTCTGCTCGCGCTTGTCTTCGAGGCGTTGCGCCTCTTCGCGGTAGCGCTGCACCAGTTTGCGCAACCCTTCGACCTTGGCGAACGCCTGCTGCCAGGCATCGCGGGCGTTATCCAGATTTTTCTGGTGCCAGGCCAGGCTTTGACGCTGCTGATCGATGGCGGTGTCGAGTTGCGCAAGAAACCCGTGATAACCCAACAGCCATTGCCCGGACACGCCGTCGCGGCCGCGCATGACCCACTGCTCCTGATAATCCAGACGAAAGGCATCAAGGTCGGCGAGTTTGCTTTCAGCCACTTTCACATGGCCCTGAAAGTAACCCAGACGCTGCACGGCGGTTTTCTCGGCCTTTTCGGCCATGTCCACCACCGGCGCCAGACGCGCGGCTCGGCTGACGGCCATGAGCGATTACCCGCCCGTCACAGGGGCTAACAGGGTTTCCAGATAGGCCTGGCTTTCGCCCATGTTGATTTTGTCGTTCAAGCCCTGCCGCTGGTACCTGACCAGTTGCGCTTGCAGGGAAATCGCCAGATCAGTCTCGCGGTCACCACCGGCGACGTAAGCGCCGACACTGATCAAGTCGCGGCTCTGTTGATAGCGCGACCACAATTGCTTGAAATACTGGGCGCGCTGCATGTGCTCTGGCGAGACCACCGCCGGCATCACCCGGCTGATCGAGGCTTCGATATCGATGGCCGGATAATGCCCTTCCTCGGCCAGACGCCGCGACAATACGATGTGCCCGTCGAGCACGCCTCGCGCCGAGTCGGCAATCGGGTCCTGCTGGTCATCGCCTTCGGACAGTACGGTGTAGAACGCGGTGATCGAACCACCGCCCTTCTCCGCATTACCGGCGCGCTCCACCAGTTTTGGCAACTTGGCGAACACTGACGGCGGGTAGCCTTTGGTGGCCGGCGGTTCGCCAATTGCCAGAGCGATTTCCCGCTGCGCCTGAGCAAAACGGGTCAGCGAATCCATCAGCAACAGAACGTTCTTGCCCTTGTCGCGAAAATACTCGGCGATCCGCGTGCAGTACATCGCCGCGCGCAGACGCATCAGTGGCGCGTCGTCCGCAGGGGATGCAACCACCACCGAACGCTTGAGGCCTTCTTCACCGAGGATGTGCTCGATGAACTCCTTGACTTCGCGACCCCGCTCACCGATCAGGCCAACGACGATGATGTCGGCCTCGGTGAAGCGGGTCATCATGCCCAACAGTACCGACTTACCGACACCAGTACCGGCGAACAGACCAAGACGCTGACCACGACCGACCGTCAACAAACCGTTGATGCAACGGATGCCCACGTCCAGCGGTTCGCTGATCGGGTCACGGTTGAGCGGGTTGATCGTCGGGCCGTCCATCGGCACCCAGTCTTCGGCTTTCATCCCGCCCTTGCCGTCCAGCGCACGACCGGCACCGTCAAGGACACGACCGAGCATGCTCATGCCCATCGGCAAGCGACCGGTATCGGCCAGCGGCACCACGCGGGCGCCGGGGGCGATGCCGGCGACACTGCCGACCGGCATCAGAAAGACTTTGCTGCCGGAGAACCCCATGACTTCCGCTTCAACCTGCGACGGGTGATAGCTGTCGTCATTGATCACCATACAGCGCGTGCCCATGGCAGCGCGCAGACCTTCGGCTTCGAGGGTCAGGCCGACCATGCGCAGCAGGCGGCCTTCCAGAATCGGCGCCCCGGCAATCTCGACAGCCTCGGCATATTTACCCAGGCGTTTGGCGAAACTGGTGCGTTCAAGGCGCATCGGGGGCGTCCGCGAGCGGCTCTTCAGCGATGGGTTCAGGCTTTGGTGTTTCCGGCAGGTCGAGCGTCAGATCCGGCGCAGCCGGGTGCAAGGCCTGTTCGTGCAACTGATCGAACAGCTTGGCCATGACCTGACTGACGCGCGATTCGATGCTCGCATCGATGCGGCTGTGCTCGGTTTCAACCCGGCAACCGCCCGGCAACAGGGCTTCGTCTTCGACGATGCGCCAGGTTTCTTCATGGCGTTCGCGCAAGGCTTTGGCTTGTTCGAAGTCCTGCGGATTGACGTACAGGCGCACGTTCTCCACGCCCAGCGGCAACAGCTTGAGCGCGTCGCGCATGACGTGTTCGATCTGGCTCGAATCGATGGCCAGTTCGCGCTTGATCACTTGTTTGGTGATGTGTTGCACGAGGTCGACCAGCGACTTCTCGATCTGCGTGTCCTGCTCGGCGATAGGCTCGAACAAGTTGCTCATCAGCTGCTCAAGGCTGGCGATTTTCGCCGACAGAGCGACTTCCGCCTCCTGACGCACCTTGAGCGTGGCGCTGTGAAAACCTTCTTTCTCGCCAATGCCGAAACCCTCGTTGTAAGCCTCCTGACGGATGCTTTCGAGTTCTTCCAGAGTCAGTGGCTGGACTTCCTCCAGCGGCACTTCCTCCATCTCCGGCGGCTCGGGTTCGGGCTCCGGTTCGGGTTCAGGTTTCGGCGGATCGAAGCTGGGCATTGTCCAGGTATCGAAGCCACGGACATCCCGGGCGCGGATCAGATCCGTCACAGACTCGTCATGCTTGTCCATGGGCTTAGATCATTTCCTCGCCGCCCTTGCCACCGAGCACGATTTCTCCGGCTTCGGCCATACGGCGGGCGATGGTGAGGATTTCCTTCTGCGCAGTTTCGACGTCGCTGACGCGCACCGGGCCTTTGGCCTCGAGGTCGTCGCGCAACAGTTCGGCGGCACGTTTGGACATGTTCTTGAAGATCTTTTCTTTGACGCCTTCGTCCGAACCCTTGAGGGCCAGCACCAGCACGTCGGAAGACACTTCGCGCAACAGTGCCTGGATTCCGCGGTCGTCGACATCGGCCAGGTTGTTGAACACGAACATGAGGTCTTCGATCTGACCGGACAGGTCTTCGTCGACTTCGCGGATCGAATCCATTAGCTGGCCTTCGATCGAACTGTCGAGGAAGTTCATGATGTCTGCCGCACGCTTGATGCCACCCAGGGTGGTGCGCGAGGCATTCGAGTTGCCGGAGAACTGCTTCTCGAGAATCTGGTTCAGCTCTTTCAGCGCGGCTGGCTGCACGGTGTTCAACGACGAGACGCGCAGGATGATGTCCAGACGCACCTTGTGGTCGAAGTTGCCCAGCACTTCACCGGCCTGATCCGGATCGAGGTACGCCACCACGATCGCCTGGATCTGCGGGTGTTCGTAGCGGATCACGTCGGCAACGGCGCGCGGTTCCATCCATTTCAGGCTGTCGAGGCCGCTGGTGTTGCCACCGAGCAGGATGCGGTCGATCAGGCCGTTGGCCTTGTCTTCGCCCAGTGCCTGGGTGAGCATTTTGCGCACGTAGTCGTCGGAACCGACGCCCAGACTGGTCTGGTCGCCGACGATGTCGACGAATTCGCTCATGACCTGCTCGACCTGCTCGCGATGGACATTGCCCATCTGCGCCATGGCCACGCCGACCCGCTGGACCTCTTTCGGGCCCATGTGGCGCAGCACTTGCGCAGCGTCGGTCGAACCAAGGGACAGCAGCAGAATCGCGGCTTTGTCGACCTTGTTGAGTTTGACGGTAGCGGCTCGGTTATCACTCATCTGCGTTAATCCACTCTTTCACGACCTGGGCCACGCGACCCGGATCTTCGGCCACCAGGCTCTTGATTGCGTTCAATTGAGCGTCATAACCCTCGCTCGGGCTTGGCAGCAGAATGCTCTGCGGACCACCGAGACTTACACGGTCGTTACCCAACTCGCCATCCAGGCCGCCCATGCCACCGAGTTCGACATCGCTGCCGAGCCCGGCGAGTTCCTTACCTTTACCGCCGCCGGTGATGTTGTTGAGCACCGGACGCAACACGCCGAACACCAGCACCAGGATGAACAACACACCCAGCACTTGTTTGACGATGTCCCAGAACCACGGAGTGGAATAGAACGGAATATCGGCGATCACTTCCCCGCGCTCGGCGGAGAACGGCATGTTGATTACGCTGACGCTGTCGCCACGGCTGGCGTCGAAACCGACGGCGTCCTGCACCAGACGGGTGAAGCGCGCCAATTCGTCGGCGCTCCACGGGGCGCGGGTGGTTTCACCGTTGGCTGCGTTGACCTTGACCTGATCATCGACCACGACCGACACCGACAGACGATTCAGGCGACCCTGCTGCTGTTTGGTGTGGCTGATGGAACGGTCGAGTTCGAAGTTCTTGGTGGATTGTTGACGCTTGTCTGCCGGGTACGGCGCGAGCATTGGCTGGCCGGTGGCCGGGTCCATGATCTGCTGACCGTTGGCATCAACCAGTGGCTGACCTGGCTGAATCATCCCGGCAGGCGCTGCGGCACCCGCGGTGGTTTGCGGTGCCGAGGCTGGCGCTGGCGGCTGGTTGCTCAGGGCACCCGGCACACCTTGCGGGCCATTGCTGGCGGTACGTTGCTCGTTGACCGACTGCTCGCTACGCAACGCCGGTTGATCCGGGTTGAACTGTTCGGCGGTGGACTCGACGGCGTTGAAATCGATATCGGCTGACACTTCAGCCTTGTAGCGATCGTTGCCCAATACCGGTTGCAGAATGTTGTGTACACGCTGGGTGAGCATGCTTTCCATGCGGCGGCTGTAATCGAACTGCTTGCCGGCCATGGTCATTTCGGAGTTTTCCGCCTGATCAGAGAGCAGCGTGCCCTTCTGGTCGACGACGGTGATCTGCGATTTGCTCAGCTCGGGAACGGACGTCGCCACCAGATTGATGATGGCAATCACCTGACCTGGTTCCAGCGAACGACCGGAATACAACTCGACCAGCACCGAAGCGCTTGGCTTGCGTTCGTCACGCACGAACACCGAACTTTTCGGAATCGCCAGATGCACGCGGGCACCCTTGACGTTGTTCAGGCTGGAAATGGTCCGCGCCAGTTCACCTTCGAGGCCGCGACGATAACGCGTCGCTTCCATGAACTGGCTGGTGCCCAGACCTTGTTCCTTGTCGAGGATTTCGAAACCGATGTTGCCGTCGCTGGGAGTGACACCAGCAGCAGCGAGTTTCATCCGCGCACGGGACAGGTCATCAGCCTTGACCAGCAAGGCGCCGGAATTCGGTTCGACGTTGTAAGGGATATCGGCGGCGGCCAGGGTTTCCATGACCTGCTTGGCGTCCATACCGGCAAGGCTGCCGTACAGAGGCCGGTAGTCCGGTTGCTGTGACCACAACACCACGGCAAAGCCAATCGCCACGCTCGCAGCAAGGCCGACCAACAGGCCCACCTGACGCAGCATGGTCATCTCGGAGAGGTTTTCCAGGAAGGACAGGCCGAAGAGCGGCGGTTTGCCGTCTATCGGGGTGGCCTTGGCCGGAACGTTATCGGCGACTGCTTCTGCCATGACTCAATCTCGTCCTTAAACCGGCATCTGCATGATGTCTTGATACGCCTGAACCAGCTTGTTACGCACCTGGGTCAATGCCTGGAACGAAACGCTGGCTTTCTGAGAGGAAATCATCACGTCAGTCAGATCGACGCCGCTTTTACCGATTTCAAATGCGTTGGCCAATTGAGTCGACGCCTGTTGGGTATCGCTCACTTTGTTGATGGCCTGACCGAGCATGTCGGAAAAGCTGTTGCCGGCCATTTCAGGCACGACGGCGGTCGATTTCGGCGCAGACATGGCGTCTATTTTCATGGCGTTCATGTCCATGATCAACCGATTGAATTCAATACCTTGGCTCATGATCTACTCTCTTGGGCGGCCCGCAATTTTTTGACACTCACTCGGCGGGTACACAGGTGTTAGCAACAAGGGTGCCAGCTATCGGGCAGCCTTTCAGAAAAGCGTTTGCAAACTTTGGCGCGGTAAATCAGGTGGCGAACAGATAGCCTTCGACGTCCATTCCGGCATCCCGCATCTGCGCCAGTTTGTAGCGCAAGGTCCGCGGGCTGATGCCTAGCTTTTCCGCTGCTTCCTTGCGTCGTCCGCGCTCGGTGCGCAGGGTGTCGATGATCATCTGGAACTCGCGGCGGCGCAGGTCATCGCCCAGCGCCCCGGCGGATTCGGCCTCGACTTCGACCTCACGCACCAGTGGTTGCACGGATGCAGCGACAGGCGCAGCGGTAAAGGTCACCGCACCGGTCAGACAGAAATCCTGCGGCTGAATCAAACCGCCCTGCTGCAAGATCAATGCGCGCTGTATCGCGTTATCCAGCTCACGCACGTTGCCCGGCCATGGATAATTCGTCAGGCACTGTTGCGCGTCAGGCGAAAGCTTCGCCGCCGCATGCTTCATTTTATTGACGTGCTTGGCCAGCAACCGCTCGGCCAGCGGCAGGATATCGGCGGTACGCTCACGAAGTGGACGCCAGGCGAGCGGAAAAACCGACAATCGGTAAAAAAGATCCTCACGGAAACGCCCCGCCGCCACTTCTCCCGCCAGATCGCGGTTGGTGGTGGCGACTACGCGAATGTCCAGAGTGATCGGCTTGCGCGCACCCACGCGCTCGACTTCGCGCTCCTGCAACACGCGCAACAGCTTGGCTTGCAGGCCAAGAGGCATTTCAGAGATTTCGTCGAGCAAAATAGTGCCGCCATCCGCCTGTTCGAACTTGCCTGCCTGCGCCGCGATGGCGCCGGTGAACGAACCCTTCTCGTGACCGAAAAGCGTCGCTTCAAGCATGTTGTCGGGGATTGCCGCGCAGTTGATCGCAATGAACGGCTGGCTGAAACGGTGCGATTGCTGGTGAATGTAGCGTGCCAGCACTTCTTTACCGGTGCCGGACTCGCCGGAGATCAATACCGTGGAATCACTGCGCGCAACCCGCGCGGCCAGCTCAAGCAACTGGGCACTGGCAGGCTCGACCGCTATCGGGCCTTCGCTTTCACTGGCACTGATGCTGCCAAGCGCATGTCGGGCCACCAGATCCAGCAGAGCTTTGGGTTCGAATGGCTTGACCAGATAATCGGCGGCGCCCTGGCGCATCGCATCGACAGCACGCTCGACCGCGCCATGCGCAGTCATCAGCAACACCGGCAATTGCGGCTGTCGTGAGCGCAGCAGCGCGAGCAATTGGTGACCATCCATGCCTGGCATGTTGACGTCGCTGACCACCAGACTGAACGCTTCGCGCTCGACCGCCGTCAACGCCTCTTCCGCCGAACCGACGGCACGGAAATCGTGACCGGCCAGCAGCAACGTGTCGGCCAGCGCTTCGCGCAACGAGCGGTCATCCTCGACCAGCAAAACCTTGATGCCCATGTCTTTCACTCAGCTCCCTGTACAGCAGAAAACAGCGGCAGGATGACCTGCGCGCACGTACCGCGCCCGACTCGCGAGCGCAGCTGCAATTCTCCCTGATGTGCCCGGGCCACGGCTTTGACCACGGTCAGGCCAAGGCCGGTACCGGTGACTTTGGTGGTGAAAAATGGCTCGCCGAGACGCGTCAGTACGGTCGGATCAATGCCGCTACCGCTATCGCTGACACACAACCGCAGACTGTTGTCGCGGGTATAGCAATGCACTTTCAGGCGCACGTCACCGTTACTGGCCTGAATCGCGTTTTCGATCAAATTCAGAATCGCTCCGACCAGCGTGTCGCGGTTGCACAGCAACTCGCCAGCATGGCTGTCGCACTGCCAGCGAATTGGCAGATCCTGCACATGGGTCAACGCAGCCGCTTGCAGCGACTGCATCAAGGCATTCGGGGTGATGCGGTCGGTCAGCGGCAGCTCGCCACGGGCGAACACCAGCATGTCACGCACCTGATGTTCCAGTTCGTGCAGGCGTTCCTTGAGGCGACCGGCAAAACGCTGTTGAGTGGCGACCGGCAATTCCTGCTCAGTCAAATGACTGGCGTATAGCAACGCTGCCGACAGCGGCGTACGAATCTGGTGAGCCAGCGAGGCCACCATGCGCCCCAGCGACGACAAGCGCTCGTGGCGCGCCAGCTGATCTTGCAGATGTCGGGTTTCAGTCAAATCGTTGAGCAACACCAGTTGCCCCGGCTCGGCATCGAGCGAGCGAGTTGCAATCGACAGGCGTCGGCCGGTAGTCAAGGAAACCTCGTGACCATCGTCTTCACGCGGAGCGAAGCAACGGGCAATCACGTGGCGCCACAACTCGCCCTCCAGCGGCAGGCCGAGCAACTCGCAGGCAGTGGGGTTGGCTTCGCGGACGATGCCGTGACCGTCGATCACGATGACGCCACCAGGCAACAGGTCGAGGAGGTTCTGCAGACGATTGGCCAGACGTTCTTTTTCCGCCAGCTCCTGCATGCGCTGGGCGCTGACCACGGCCAGTTCGCCCTTGAGCTCGGTGACCCGCGCTTCAAGCATGCTGTAGGAGTCAGTCAATTGGCTCGACATCTGATTGAACAGCGCGAACGCCTGCTCAAGACCCTGACGGCTTGCCTGCTCTACGGACGAAGGTTGCCCCTCGGGACTGGAGGCAGAGGACATCTGGGAGGCTTGGGGCATTGTGCTCTCTCGCTTGGCTGACCGTCAGTGAAACGGAACGTTGCGAGGGATGTAGCAATACCCGTGCCTAAAAAAAACTGCTTATAAATGAAGAGGTTGAAAAACAGGCGTCAATCATCCGCCTGTTCATCACCTTCGCGCCGGCTCATGCCGTATTTGCGCATCTTCTCGACCAGTGTGGTTCGACGAATGCGCAGGCGTTCAGCGGCACGCGCCACAATGCCATTGGCATCGTCCAGCGCCTGCTGGATCAGGCCCTGCTCCAGACCACCGAGGTAGTCCTTCAAGTCCAGGCCTTCCGGCGGCAACATGGCGTTGGCGGTGAAGTCCGGGGTGTGGCCATTGATCGCCACCCGCTCCTCCAGATCGCTGCGCAAGCTGTCGACCATCTGCTCGTCTTCGTCGTCGACGTAGCGGAATTTCTTCGGCAACTCGACCACGCCGATCACCCCGTACGGATGCATGATCGCCATGCGCTCCACCAGGTTGGCCAGCTCGCGGACGTTGCCCGGCCAGGCGTGACGGCATAGCGACATGATCGCAGCCGAGTTGAAACGGATCGAACCGCGTTTCTCGTGTTCCATGCGCGAGATCAGTTCGTTCATCAGCAACGGGATGTCTTCGACGCGCTCACGCAGCGGCGCCATCTCGATCGGGAACACGTTCAGGCGATAGTAGAGGTCTTCGCGGAAGGTGCCGATCTCGATCATGCTTTCGAGATTCTTGTGCGTCGCAGCGATGATGCGTACGTCGACGCTCTGGGTCTTGTTGCTGCCCACGCGCTCGAAGGTGCGCTCCTGCAACACGCGTAGCAGCTTGACCTGCATCGGCAGCGGCATGTCGCCGATTTCGTCGAGGAACAGCGTACCGCCGTTGGCCAGCTCAAAACGCCCGGCACGACTGGTGATTGCGCCAGTGAAGGCGCCCTTCTCGTGGCCGAACAATTCGCTTTCCAGCAACTCGGCCGGGATCGCCCCGCAGTTGACCGGAACGAACGGCGCGTCACGACGCTTGGAATGGTAATGCAGGTTACGCGCAACCACTTCCTTGCCAGTGCCGGACTCGCCGAGGATCAGCACGCTGGCGTCGGTGTCGGCCACTTGCTGCATCATCTGGCGCACGTGCTGAATCGCACGACTGGTGCCGACGAGGCTGCGGAATAGATTGGGCTCGCGATGACGGCCGCGCTCGCGGGCCTGGTCATACATTTCGCGATAGACCTGGGCGCGGTGCAGCGAGTCGAGCAATTTGCTGTAGCTGGGCGGCATTTCGAGGGTCGAAAGCACTCGGCGGCGCTGGTCTTCTGGCAAGTCGACGGAAGAATTATCGCCCATCAACAAAACCGGAAGGAACTCATCCCAGGTTGAGAGTGTCTTTAACAAGCCCAATAGCGCACCAGGAGCGTTAACCGTCCCGATCAGCACGCAAATGACTTCACGACTTGATGACAAAGAGCCGACAGCCTGCTGCCAGTCATGGCTGCCGCAGGGTAAATTTTCTTCGCCGAGAAAATTCAAGATCACCGCCAAGTCGCGGCGGCGGACGCTATCGTCATCGATCAGCAGAATTTTGGTTTCACGCCACATGCAATAGCAACTTCCCTAGTCAACTCAATGCCCGAAAAATGGGGCAAGCGAGACGCTTGCAGGACACTATGTGCCTGTAGACGCCTGAAATCTGAAAACAGCCACTAGTTAAGTCAAAAAACCGTGCACAGTCAAATTTATGGCGCACATCTCTGGATTAACCGGGGATTAATTAACCAAACAGATGGTAAACCTTTGCCGCCTTCTGCGCATTGGTGATCTGCGACATCTCGTTGGCTATCGCCTGACGCTCACCCATGGCCGCATCAAGCAATTGCTTGTAGACGTGCAGCAATTCCTCAAGATTCTCGCGCAACGCCGCCTCGTCCAGCGAGGCCTCGCTCATGACGTCTTCCATGCAGGAACGGCAAGCCAGATCCAGCTCGCCAATAGTTTCCCAGTTACGCTCGGCCAGGGCACTGACCAACGCCATCCGGGTATCTGCGATTCGCTGCAATACAAGACTCATGGTGGATCTCCTTAAAACTGCGGAGCAGGCACGGGGGCGATGGCATCCCAGCCTTCTTTTACCGTGCTCAGCAAGCCGGCAACCTCATCAAGAATGCGCGGGTCGCTGTTGATGTTCGCCTCGGCGAGACGCTTCATCATGTAGATGTATAGCCCATCCAGATCGGCCAGCGTATCCGCGCTGTTTTCCAGATCCAGACCTTCACGCAGACCACTGACAATACCAATCGCCTTGCTGATCGATGTGCATTTGCCAGGAATGTCCTTGCGCTCGATGGCACCTTTGGCCTGAGCGATGCGGGCCAGGCCGCCTTCCATCAGCATCTGTACCAGGCGGTGCGGGCTCGCTTCGGACGTCTGAGCGTGAGCGCCGACCTTCTGATATTGCCGAAGGGCTAACATTGGGTTCATGTTCTACCTCGTTGCCACAATGACTCGTATAACCAGTGTATCGCCAAGCGAGTCAGAAACTTTAGACCAAAAGACAAAAACCCGGCGCACGCCGATGAAGCGTAGCCGGGTTTTTGTCGCTATTGCATTACTACTTCGCGGATTGCTGAGCGTTCAGCGAGCTGAAGAACGACGTAATGTTGCTCGCCGTCGCTTTCATTTGCCCGACCAACAGGTCCATGGCGTTGTACTTGGCGGTCAACGTCGCCGTGAGGCTGGTGACGTGCAAGTCCAGAGCAGTCTGCTGCTTTTGCAGGCTTGTCGACAGGTTCGTCAGGTTGGAACTGCGCTGATCGAGCAAGCCGCCCGTCTTGACGTACGGATCGACTGCAGCAGTCATGCGTGCCAACAGGCCGTTTTTGGCGTCGGTACCGCTGAACAGCTGTTGAACCTGACCGGCCATGCCGGGAGTTTCCATACGCTTGTTGAACACTGCGGTGTCGAGCGTCAGCAAACCGGTCTTGTTGTCAGTGAGAACACCCATCTGCGACAGCACTGCCAATTGCCCGCCAGCGCCGTTATCGGTCAACTGCGCACGCACGTCAGCCATCAGCGAGCGTGGCAGCGAATCACCGGTAAACGCCGCTGAAACAGTCAGATTGCCATCCGCGTCCGGCGTAGCCTTGGACAAGGTGTCGACGGTTTTTTTCAGGGTGTTATAGGAATCGATGAACGACTGCAAAGACGTCTGAATGCCAGCGGTGTTGGTCGCAACGGCAACGGTCGCAGCTATTGGCTTACCAATGGCGTCGGTTGGGCTCGCTGTCGAAAGCTTCAGCGTCATGCCACTGATTGCACCAGTCACCGTGTTGGTCTTGCTGGTCACGGCGAGACCGTCGATGGTCAGGTTCGCATCCAAAGCCAGATCACCCACAGCGCCAGATGCCCCTGCAACGGGAGAGCCGCCCATTTTCTGGGTACCGTCGATTTCCAGACCCGCGATACCGCTGACCTGCATGTCCATGCCGGCGCCGGTCTTGCTCGAACTCAACACCAGACGCGATGCGCCAGTGGCGTCGGTCACGATGTTCGCGGAAATACCGTTGCTCGCCTGAGCGGTGTTGATGGCATCCCGAGTGCTTTGCAAGGTGGCATTGGCCGGAATCGCGACATTGTAATCAATGCCATTCTGACTGATTTTCAGAGTACCACTCGGAATGGCACTGGCGGCGCCGCCGGCAAATGCAGCACTGGCTATTTTCGAGCCGGTGGCCAGGTTCTTCACGACAACACTGTAAGTACCGGGTACAGCAGTTTTGTCGGAGGTTGCACCGAGAACATTCGGAGAATCCGA
Source organism: Pseudomonas sp. McL0111 (assembly GCF_052567255.1). Taxonomy (NCBI): domain Bacteria; kingdom Pseudomonadati; phylum Pseudomonadota; class Gammaproteobacteria; order Pseudomonadales; family Pseudomonadaceae; genus Pseudomonas; species Pseudomonas sp. McL0111. Next base: position 6,210,647 of record NZ_CP199585.1, read on the forward strand.
GGTCGCAGTAAAACCGGCGAATGCCGGGCTGGTAGCGCTGTTCAGGTCAGTCATCGCCTTCTGATAAGCCGCCAGAGCGCTTTTCAACGAACCAACACCGGAAATCTTCAGCGAGTTGGTTTTCGTCTGCGTATCGATCTGCGTTTGCTTCGCCGACTTGTCGGCGTTGACCAGAGCAGTCACGATCGCGCCGATATCCAGGCCGGAACCCAGGCCCGAACCCGGTAAAATTGGACTTGCCATGCTGAGTCTCCCTTCAGGTTGTTGCCATTCTTTTGACCGTTACAAGCGTCTATAAGAACGTACAAACACTATTCATGCCAGCTATCAGACTTTTACGTTGAACAACAAGTGGCTGGCATTGTTCAAGCTTTCTGCCAATTTGATGGCTTCGGCGGAAGGAATCTGTCGAACGACTTCACCCGTCTCGCTTGCGATCACCTTGACGATGACTTTTCCGGAGTGTTCATCAATCGAGAACTCCAGATTGCGCTTGATCGACTGTACAAACTTTTCGATCTCCTGCACTGCCAGTTTCAACTTGGTATCGTCCGTATCCTGACTCTTGTCAGCGACCGGAGCGTCAACCTTGGTAACTTCAGGCTTCTCTGGCGGCTTGTCAGCAACTGGCGTTACTGGCTTGGGAGCCGGATACGAGACGCTAAGCTTTACGCTCATGTCCATGTCCATCACCTCCATAACGTAAAAAGGCGAGAGAGCGCGACCAGCGCACTCCCCCGCCTGAACTTATTCCGAAATTACTGAAGCAGCTTCAGTACAGCGGAAGGCAGTTGGTTGGCTTGAGCCAGTACGGAAGTCGAAGCTTGCTGCAGAGTTTGCTGCTTGGTCAGGTTAGCAGTTTCTGCGGCGAAGTCGGTGTCCTGTACACGACCCTGAGCAGCGGTGGTGTTTTCAGTGATGTTCTGCAGGTTGGAGATGGTGCTGGTCAGACGGTTTTGCGAAGCACCCAGGCTGGCACGAGTTGCACCGATTGCAGCGATAGCGGCGTCGATTGCAGTGATCGCGTTGTCGATGTTCTGAGCAGCGCCAGTAACGGTAGCACCGGTCAGGGACAGAGTACCGCTACCAACCGACAGGCTGACGGCGTCGAACTTGGAGCTCAGTACCAGGTCGATGTGGTTAGCCGAACCGGTGTTTGCGCCCACTTGCAGGGTCACAGTACCAGCCGAACCGTCCAGCAGGTTTTTGCCGTTCAGGTTGGTCGAAGCCGAGATACGGGTGATCTCGTCGGACATCTGAGCGAATTCAGAGTTGGTAGCGGTCTGGTCAGCAGTGCCGTTGGTACCGTTACGTGCTTTAACAGCCAGTTCACGCATACGCTGCAGAATGTCGGTAGTAGCTTGCAGAGCGCCTTCAGCGGTCTGAGCAACGGAGATACCGTCGTTGGCGTTCTGGATGGCTTGGGTGTTACCACGGATCTGCGAAGACATACGGTTCGAGATCTGCAGGCCAGCGGCGTCGTCTTTAGCGCTGTTGATTTTCAGGCCGGAAGACAGGCGTTGCATCGAAGTCGACAGAGCGTCGGAAGCGCGGTTCAGGTTTTTCTGAACGTTCAACGACGTAGTGTTGGTGTTTACTGTTAAAGCCATGACGAATTCCTCGTTGGTTGGGTACTGCGGCTTCCGGCCCTGGCAACCGCCGGGTATGGCCTAGAGAACCTTCGTAATAGTTATCGTCGGGTTGGCAGGTTGCTTGAGGGCTTTTTGAAAAAAATTTGCCATCACCCTGCCACCCCCGAGAAAACAAGGGCTTAGCCCACCCTCACCTGCGAAAAAATGACGTCATAAAACCGACCTCGGCGCAAAGCCGCAGGCCAGTGCTGTCGCGATTTTCACAATCGTGCATTTTGCAGCAGTTCGATCAACTCGAATTCCATGAAGTCGGCAAGACCCAGCCAGTCCTGACGCTCCTGACACGCGAGCATTTGTGTCAGCACCGCCGCCCAGGATTGCTGAACATCTGCCGATGCCGACAACAATGACTGTTGCGCACCCTCAAATACCTCGACCATCTCCAGCGCAGCCTCGACATCACGCCCAAGCCGAAACAACCCGGCGCACTCGCGGCATTCGTCCATGCACTTATCAATCGTGGTCATTGCACGAACTCCTGATTGAAACGCGTCCCGACGATCAGCGCCCCCGCCCGACTGCTGTTAAAGAACTCGACCTGTGGCTGACTGGCGATGTAACGCTCGAGCACACACAAATAGCCTCGGAAGTTAAGTTGCGTGGCGACCCGCTGGCCGTTGCCGTCCAGCACCCAGTGCCGGGCCTGGCTCACGCCGGGACCCAACTCGCCATCGTCCCAGCCAGCGTGAGTCTTGTTCATCGGGAAGGCGAAATCGGCGCCGAATAGCGTGATACGCGCTGCCCCCATTTTTACCGCCAGATCAGTGGCCGGATGAATCACGCTGCCGCCGACGTGCAATTGCGCTCGCGGATACTGCTCACGCAACTCGGCATAGACCGGGCTGGCCGAGTAGCCTCCATAACGCTTGCCTTTCCAGGCCTGCAACACCGCAGGATCGCTCATCGGCAAATACACCAGCGTTATGCCGCCAGACTCTTCGCACGGCAGATGCCGGAAGCTGATGCGCTGATCGATGCTCACCACGATGTCAGGCACGATCCCGTGTTCGCGCAGTGGCCGGTAGGCGGTATCGACACAAATGAACAACGGACGCTCGGCACGGGCACGCACTGCCGCCAGCCGCGCAAATTGACTTTCCAGTGTCGGACCGGTGCCGATCACATAGATTTCACGCCCGGCGCAGGTGCCAAACAACTGTGCCGCATCATCATCGCCCAGCAGCACCGGCAAACAGTCCTGCAAACGCTGCTTGATGAACGGCAACTGCGGATCGAATTCGCGGTTGTTGAAACTCAGATGCACTTCGCTGACCAGCCGATCACGGATCTTCGCGTTGAAGTCATCGGCCAGCAGCATCTCGGCAGGCAGGGCAAAAAACGGCGTGCAGATGTCCGCCATATCCCCGGCGTAAAGCAACTCCACTCGCGAGTCTTGCAGCCATTGGCGCTGATCGATCAGTTGCAGCACCAGCGCGAACAACGCGCCATTGAGGATGTGCACATACAAACGCTCAAGCCCGGCACGCTCCAGCAACACCGTCGGCAGGTCGCCGAGCCCGGTGCCGTAAACGTGTAAGCGTGGTTTGTCCTGCGGCAGGCTGGCGGCCTGGATGCGTGCTTCGTGGTCGCGATCATGACGACTGGTGAGCTGAATCCCGGCCACGCTCAGCGTCGAGCCCAGCCCTTGCGTCAGCTCGGCTTGCACCGATGCACTGTCCTCGGCCATCAGACGCTCGAACAGCGCCGGCCAGCGCTGCTGGATGACTTCGACGTTGGCTTGAAAAAACTCGCTCATGTCGCCTCGCGCTCCATTCAGGCAAAAAAAATAGCGTTCAAGGTTAACCTTGAACGCTATTTTTGTATCAGGCGTTTTTGATCCGACTCAAGGACGGAAGATGATCGCCGAACCCCACGACAAACCGACACCGAAACCACTGATCGCAATGCGCTGCCAGTCGGAATCGAGTACGTGTTTCTCAAGCAGCAACGGAATGCTCGACGACACGGTGTTGCCGGTCTCGACCATGTCCTTGAGGAACTTCTCCGGCTTGTCTTCAAAGCGTCGCGCCACGGCATCGACAATCGCCGCGCTGCCCTGGTGGATGCAGAACGCGTCGATGTCATCAGCCTTGAGGTTCGAGTCGTCGAGCAACTCGTGCAAGTGCGCCGGGACTTTGAGCAATGCGAAGTTGAACACCTGACGACCGTTCATGAAGAACACGCCATCGGTGACTTTCAGGTGCGGTGCGCCGGAACCGTCGGTACCGAACTTGGCCTTGCCCAGCGCCCAGGTCGGATCTTCGCCCATCCAGGTGGCGGTGGCGGCGTCGCCGAATAGCATGGTGGTGTTGCGGTCTTCCGGATCAACGATCTTCGAGTACGGGTCGGCGGTGATCAGCAGACCGTTCTTCAGACCTGCAGCTTCCATGAAGCCCTTGATCGCGTAGATGCCGTAGACGTAACCGGAGCAACCCAGCGAGATATCGAACGCGGCGACATTGGTCGGCAGGCCGAGCTTGTCCTGGACGATGGCTGCGGTGTGCGGCAGGCCTTCTTCGTCACCGTTCTGAGTGACGACGATCAGTGCGTCGATCGATTCACGTTTCAGTTGAGGATTGCTGGCAAACAGCGCATTGGCCGCTTCAACACACAGATCCGACGTTTCCTGATCAGCGTCTTTGCGCGGCAGGAAGGCCGAACCGATCTTGCCGAGGATGAATTCTTCATCCTTCTCGAATTTTGCACCTTGTGCGTAATTGTCCACGCCGGCTACAGGAACGTAGCTCGCAATGCTTTTTATGCCAATCATTACGGCTTCCCAATAAAAAACAGCCCAATACCACCGCTCGCAAGGATTCGAGGGGCGCCGACCAACAGCAAACGGCCGCCACAAAGGGCAGCCACGGGGAGCGCAAAGGGCTATCACTGGAACCGATTACCGGCCAGGCGCCATCTCCCCGATTAATACAATACAGTGAAGATGCGCGTTATGACTCACAGGTCACGCTATTTTGCCGAATCGGTTGCAGATCGGTTTATTCGACCAGCGACCAGTCCAGCGGCGTGCCGCGTTTGATCGCCTGCCGGGCGCGGCGGCCGAGGACGGCTTCGGTGTGCTTGGGCGGCAGACCGAGGCCGGGACGAATGGCCCGCAGATTGTCCCCGGTAAACGGGTCACCCGCGGCCATATCAGCGGTGACGTACAGCGAACGGCGATAGACCAGCGACTTGCGTTCAGCCTCGGTCACGCCGTAATGCACCTGTCCCATTGCCTGCCAGGCGCGTTCGGTTTCCAGTACCAGACTGGCCATTTCCGCCGGCTCCAGCGAGAAACTGGCGTCCACGCCACCGGCCGCGCGGTCGAGGGTGAAGTGTTTTTCCACCACCGTCGCTCCCAGCGCCACAGCGGCGACGGACACGCCGACGCCCATTGAGTGATCGGACAAACCGACTTCGCAGCCAAACAACTCGCGCAGATGCGGGATCGTGCGCACATTGCTGTTCAGCGGAGTCGCGGGATAGGTGCTGGTGCACTTGAGCAACACCAGATCCTTGCAGCCGGCCTCGCGGGCAGCGCGCACAGCCTCATCAAGCTCGGCGATGCTGGCCATGCCGGTGGAGATGATCAGCGGTTTGCCGGTAGCGGCGACGCGGCGAATCAGCGGCAGATCGGTGTTCTCGAAACTGGCGATCTTGTAGGCCGGTACATCAAGGCTTTCGAGAAAGTCCACGGCGCTGTCATCGAATGGGGTGGAAAACGCCAGCATCCCCAGTTCTTTGGCCCGGGCGAAGATCGGCGCGTGCCATTCCCACGGCGTATGAGCTTGCTCATACAAGTCGTAGAGCGAGGTACCCGCCCACAGGCTGCCGGGGTCCTTGATGAAAAACTCACCTTCCGACAAATCCAGGGTCATGGTCTCGGCGGTGTAGGTTTGCAGCTTCAAGGCGTGCGCCCCGGCCTTCGCTGCGGCTTCGACGATTTGCAGGGCCACATCAAGCGACTGGTTATGATTGCCGCTCATCTCGGCGATGATGAATGGCGGCGCGTCGGCGCCGATCAAGCGGTCGCCAATCTTGAAACTGCTCATGTGCGATGTTCCTTCAAAACCCGGGTGAACGCGCAGGCACTTTGAATGTACCCGGCGTCACGAAATACATTCAATGAGGCGCGATTGGCCGGCAACACCTGAGCACTGATGGCAGTCAGTTGCGGCCAGTGCGCGGCGACAAACTCTTCACCCCGCGCCAGCAGTGCCCTGCCCCAGCCCAGGCCGAAACGCGCTTCCAGCAGATACAGCGAGACTTCGACTTCAAAGCCGCGCAAGTCGTAACGCAAGACACCGACCGCGCCGTCATCGGCTTCGGCAATCAGCAGCAGACGCTGGGGATTGCGCAGGCTCGCGGTCAGCCAGTTGAGATGTTGCGACCACTCGATCACCGCGCTTTGCTGCGACCAGCGCCGCACCGCTTCAGCGTTGCGTCCGTCGAACAGCATTTGTGCATCGTCCAGCGTCGCCACCCGCAGTTTGAGCACCGCCCCGGCTATTGCCGCCGCGACCCGCAGCGCACCGCGTCCATCAACCAGTTGCCGCGAGCGCTCCGCCAGACTTTGCCGCAGATAAACGTTGTCGACGACAAAACCGATGGCGTCACGCAATTGCTCAACGCTGACCTGCTCACGGGCGCCCATGAATATATGAGCACCGGCTGCCGCCATCACCTCGCCGTTGTTCTGCTGATTATTCGACACCGCGATGCAAATCGTCGGCAAACCCATCGCCGCGCGCTCCCAACTGGTGCCGCCACCGGCGCCGATAAACAGATCAGCCTCAGTCATACGCTGATAGAAATCGCTGACAAAACTGTGCAGCCGCCAATTCGGCCGTGTCTCGGCCAGCGCCTGCATCTGTGCCCAGGCCGGATTATCCGCACCGGCAACGAAATCCACTTGCAGCGCGGGAAAGTCTGCCAGCGCCAGCATTGCGTGATGCGTCTGCATCGCCGCATCGAAGCCGCCGAAATTCACCAGCACTCGCCGGGCTCGGGGTTTGATCTCAATGGCCGGGCAATTGAACTCTTCACGCAACATCGCATAGCGCGGCCCGAGCAGCGTGCGGCACCCGTCGGGCAGCAGCGGCGCGTAGTTTTCGCTGAGGCCGGATAAATTCTGATTGAGCAGCAGATCGACGCTGTAATGTCGCGTCGCCAGATCATCGACGGCGGCGATACGTGGCGCCCAGCGCCGCGCGGCGGTCTGCCAGTGATGATCGAGGCCGTAATGGTCGGCGATGATCCAGTCGAAATCGGCATGGCCATCCAGTTGCAAGGCCAGCGCGTCGATGTCCGCCTGCCACGGCAGCATCGATTCGATGCCTTGCTGCGGGTCTTCATCAGGGTAGAAGTCAGGCAGCGCAAAGGTCTCGAAACCTTCCGCGCTCAGCGCATCGAGCCGATGCCCCGGCAAACGCCGGCAAGCGAACGCGACATGGCTGCCCTGTGCGCGCAACACCCGCGCCAGCGTCAGGCAGCGGGCGATATGGCCACTGCCAATAGTCGGCGAGGCGTCGGCGCGAATCAGCACTCTCATTGCAATTCACCACCGGCCTTCAGCGCAGCGTAGAGATATTCGGCACGCTTCCAGTCTTCCAGCGTATCGATGTCCTGCACCAGATGCCGCGGCAGAATCACTGGCAGACTGGCAGGCGAATACAGCACGTCGCCGCGCAGCCAAGCGTCGCTGCGCCCCCAGTAAAACTGGCCGGCATCCTGAAACGCCTCGGGCAGATCCTGCGAGCGGGTATTGCGAAATTCGGGATACAACGCGGTCAGGGCGCCCTGCCCGTCGACGGTCAGCGCCCGCTGCACCGCAAAGCCGAAACTGCACACCGAGAACGCAAAGGATTTCTGCGGATGCTGTTCCAGCAACTCACGCCCCTGACGCAGATAACGCGCCTGCAACAACGGCGCCGTGGCGTAGATGCAGCAGGCGTAATCGAACGACGGCAATTGCTGCAAGGCATGCTGGATTACCGCCGCAGTGCCGGTGAAATCATCGGCCAGATTCGCCGGACGCAAAAACGGCACCTGCGCGCCATACGCCTGCGCCAGCTCGGCGATCTCTTCGTCGTCGGTACTGACCACCACCTGATCGAACAGTCCTGAATCCAGCGCCATTCGAATCGAACGGACAATCATCGGCACGCCGTCGAACGGCATCAGGTTCTTGCGCGGGATGCGTTTGCTGCCCCCACGGGCCGGGATGATTGCGACGTGGCTCAAGGGCGTTTTTCCAATAAAAACCAGGTGATGTCATCCGTCGGAAATTGCCGGTCACGGTGATACACAAAGCCGTAATCCAGCAGTTGCAGATCAGCATAGCGGTCGAGCATTTCGCCAGCGAAATCGCGTTTGAACAGCTTGCCGCTGTTGCCGCGATAGGACACCTCGACCGGCGCCGGGTTGTAATACTCGGCGATCAGGATGTAGCGCTGGCTCAGCTCATAAAGCTGCGCATAGGCGGTCGGCAGCAACTCAGGCGCCAAGTGGATCAACACGCCCTTGCTCAGGGTCAGGTCGTAGCTGCGCTCGCGGGGAAAGTCGAACAGCGAGCCGTGCCAGATCTGCGCGATGTCCAGCGCTCGCGCCTGGGCGCAGGCACTTTCGTTGATCTCGACGCCGAACAGCTCGCATTGCGGCAGCAGCTGATGCAACGCCTGCAAGTTGTTGCCGGCATTGGTGCCCAGCTCCACCAGACTGTCGATGCGCCCGGCCCGGCTTAGCGCCTTGGCGAACAACGCCAGATTGGCCGCGACCAGCGGCTGGCCGATATTACGGTCAACGTACTGGTTGCCGAAATCGCCTTGCCAGAATTGTTCCTGCTCGCTCAGATCACGCATTGCCGTTTTCCATCCACCGCCGCAGCGGTATTTACTCGGTCAACCGTCGCAGTTGCTCGACCACATAGTCCTGCTGCTGATCGCTCAGCAACGGAAACAGCGGCAGGCTGATCGCTTCGGCGTAATAACGCTCGGCTTCGGGGAAGTCTCCCTCGGCGAAACCCAGGTCACGATAGTAGGGCTGCAAATGTAGCGGAATATAGTGCAGATTCACCCCGACCCCGGCCGCACGCAAGCCTTCGAACACCTGTCGGTGACTGAGGCTGACGCGCTCGGTCTGCAAGCGCACCACGTACAGGTGCCACGCCGACTCGGCATCCGGCTGAGGGCTGGGCAACGTCAGCGGCAAGTACGTCAGCAAGCTGTTGTAACGCGCCGCCAGTTCGCGACGACGTTCGATGAACTCGTCCAGTTTGCTCAACTGTGAAAGACCCAGCGCAGCTTGCAGATCGGTGATCCGGTAGTTGAAGCCCAGTTCGATCTGCTGGTAATACCAAGGGCCATGACTGGGTTCGGTCATCTGTTGCGGATCGCGGGTCATACCGTGGCTGCGCAAGCGTTGCAGACGCTCGGCCAGTTCGCGGCGATTGGTCAGCACCATGCCACCTTCGGCGCTGGTGATGATCTTCACCGGATGAAAGCTGAACACGGTCATCGCCGCGAATTCACCGCAGCCCACCGGACGCCCGGCGTAACTGGCGCCAACGGCGTGCGAGGCATCTTCGATCACGGTGAAGTTGTAGCGCTCGGCCAGCTCGGCGATTTTGCGCATGTCGCAGCTCTGCCCGGAAAACGCCACCGCCACCAGGACTTTCGGCAGCTTGCCGTCCTGCTCGGCCTGATCGAGTTTGGCTTCGAGGGCGAACGCATCGAGGTTCCAGGTCAGCGGATCGATATCGACAAAATCAACTTCGGCGCCGCAGTAACGTCCGCAATTGGCCGAGGCCAGGAAGGTATTCGGCGTGGTCCACAAACGGTCGCCCGGACCGAGGCCCGCCGCCAGACAGGCAATGTGCAGCGCCGCCGTGGCGTTGCACACCGCCACGGCGTAATCCGCCTGACAACGTTCGGCCATCGCCTGCTCGAAGCGTTCGATGGTCGGCCCCTGGGTCAACCAGTCGGACTGCAGCACCTCGACCACCGCGTCGATATCAGCCTGATCAAGGCTTTGCCGACCGTAGGGAATCATGCCGAGAGATTCGCGTGCAGGTCGGCGATCTGCCCGACCGAGAGGAACTGCGGATTAGTGTCGGAGCGATATTCGAAGTCTTCACTCACCGGCCGCCCGTGCTCACCCAGTTTGTCGACGGCAAAATCGACATCGACGCTGGTGAAGCGGATCGACGGCTGGATGGTGTAGTGGTCTTCGAACTCCAGCGTCATCCGCGCATCGTCCAGCGGCACCATCAACTCATGCAGTTTTTCGCCCGGACGAATCCCGACGTTTTTATGCGGCAGATGCTCGGCCATGCCCAGCGCCAGATCGACGATGCGAATCGACGGAATTTTCGGCACGAATACTTCGCCACCGTGCATCCGCGCAAAGCTGTCGAGAACGAACTGCACGCCGTGATCCAGGGTGATCCAGAACCGCGTCATGCGCTCATCAGTGATCGGCAGCTCAGTGGCGCCGTCGGCAATCAGCTTGTTGAAGAACGGCACCACAGAACCGCGCGAGCCGGCGACGTTGCCGTAGCGCACCACGGCAAAGCGGGTCTCCTGCTCGCCGGCAATGTTGTTGGCGGCGACGAACAATTTGTCCGAGAGCAACTTGGTCGCGCCGTACAGATTGATCGGGCTCGCGGCCTTGTCGGTGGACAGCGCCACGACTTTCTTCACGCCGTTGTCGATGGCGGCGGCGATGATGTTTTCCGCACCATTAACGTTGGTACGAATGCATTCGGTCGGGTTGTATTCCGCCGCCGGCACTTGCTTCAGCGCCGCTGCGTGCACTACGTAGTCGATGCCGCGCATGGCCTGACGCAGACGGTCAGCGTCACGCACGTCACCGATGAAGTAACGCATGCACGGCGCATTGAACGTCTGCTGCATTTCGTACTGTTTCAGCTCGTCGCGGGAGAACACCACCACGCGCTTGGGCTGGTATTGCTCCAGCAAGCGGCGGATGAAGTTGCGCCCGAACGAACCGGTGCCGCCGGAGATGAAAATCGATTTACCGTTGAACATGTCTGTATTCCTGTGTCCCGCCCGCAGGCTTAGCCGAGCAACTGTGCCCAGTTGAGCGAAGCGCTGTCATTCAGCGTGAAGCCTTTGCCGTTGAGGCTCAGGTTGGCGTTGTAGGCTTGATCCTGAGCGAAGGCTGCGGACCATTTTTCTCGCAACGCAGCCAGAGCTGTCGGTGCCTGCGGAATGTCGCCGCCATGAATGACCTGCACCAGTGGCGTCCACACCGTGAGGAAACCGGCCTGGCCAGCTTTCAGGCACAGATCGACGTCACTGAACCCTTCAAGGAATTCATGGGTATCCAGACCATCCAGCGCTTCGAACAATTCTTTGCGCACCATCAGGCAAACGCCTGATACGGCCGAGTAGTTCTGCTCGACAGCCAGGCGATGCAGATAGCCTTTGGCGTCATGTTTTTCACCGACGAATGCCGAGCCGACCGCGTCGTTCATACCGAGGATCAGACCTGCCTGAGTCACCTTGCCATCGCGACCGACCAGTTTGGCGCCGACCACTCCGATTTCCGGACGCAAGGCATGGTTGAGCATCGAGTCGAGCCAGGTCGGATTGACCACTTCGGCATCGGCGGACAGCATGACCAGATAATCGCCCCGCACATGCTGGCTGACCGCGTTGTACAACTGCGGTGCGTTCAGCGCCTGCTCGGCGCGCAGCACCTGGACTTTCGGATGCTGATAAGTGCCGAGCCAGTCATTGACCGCAGCCGACTGATCGGCCGACGTAGCGATCAGCACTTCATATTGGTGATAGCGAGTACGCAACAGCACGCCCTGCAAGCAACGCTGCAAGGCCGGCAGATCATTGCCTGCCGGAATAATGATCGATACCAGCGGACGCTCGCTGTGGCTGTAATCAATCTGGTATGTGCCCGGCACCGCCGAAGTGACCTTGGCCTTGTAGCCGCGATTGCCCAGATGACGCAGCAACGCCAGACGCTCGTGGGCGTTTTCTTCCAGTTGCGGAGCCTGGGTAATCAACAGCGGCTCATCGAGGTGAGCCAGGCTGTTGAGGCCGTTCTCTTCGATGATGCGCAACAGCAGATCGAATTCCAGCGCCTTGTTGAAGTCCGCACGATAGCCGCCGACGTCGACCAGCACATCGCGACGTACCAGCCAGTGGCGCGCCATCAAGCCCGGCACGCTCAGCAGCAGATCAAGATTGAAGCCCGGACGGAACACGTCCACCAGCGCACCGTTGTCATGGCGCTGGATCTCGTCGGTGGACACCGCACGGCAATCACCAGCGGACATCAATTCCAGGCTGGCACGCAGCAGGCCGCTGGCAGTGAATTCGTCCCCGGCTTCAGCCAGCAGCACCCAATCGCAAGGCGACTGACGGGCGCTGAGGTTGAGCTTGTCGACCAGATTGCTCGGCGTAACCCGAACAAAGTGCAGGGTGTTCTGCGCCGTGGTGGCCGCCGGTGGCTCGCCGGTGGTGAACACGACAATCCGGAACGCCTTGCATTGGCCTTCAAGCAAGCTGTCGAGGGTGACCTGCAACTTGTCGATGTTGTCGTCCAGATCCAGCAGGAAAATGCCGAATTGCGGACCGCCACCGTTGACCGCCAGATGCTCGGCAATTGACTCTTTCTGCCTGGCATCCGGCTTGCGCGCAGCCAGCCACTTGAGCAAACGGCTGGACTGCATTTTATTGAACGTCTGACCGTGGTCATCCAGGGTCAGCGCCTCAAGGCGTGCAACCCACTCGGCCATTTTCTGCGCTTCGTCTTCTTCGCCCACCAACTGCAATTGCGCGGTCAGACGCTTGACCACAGTGCGGTTGAACGCATTGAGGTCATGAGCCTGCCACAAGCGGTCGAGAACACTTTCCGGGGTATCGTTGTTGCGCGCCTGCAACAGGTGTTCCTGACGAGTCCAGACACCCTCAAGGCCTTCGAGCTGAATACGTCCGGCCGGCATCGCGTGGAGCATGAATTCGAATTCAGTCAGTTGATCAAAGAACACCTGATTGTAGAACGGCAACTCAACGTATTGCAGCGGCCCGAAACGACGATCCGGAGCCTTCAGCGCCTGATTCCAGGTGGACTGGAAAATCAGTTCCGCAGTCAGTGCGCGGCCGGTCTTCAGGCTGTCGACCATGGCTTCGAAGCTTTCGAGGACAAACGCCTTGTGCTGTTCTGCATCAAGACCCTTGATCTCGGTAGGCAGCCCTGCGAGGAACTCGGCGAACGCTTCACGCTCGGCCACCGACTTGGCATCGACGTAGCTCAGCGAGTGCATGACGTCCGTGCTGTGTTCGGAATTGCCGTAGTTGATCTCACGAACCACGTAAGGAATCGGCAGAATCCGCGCCTTGGCACTGGCCAGCAGGAAGTAGACGTGACCGATTTCCTGCCATTGGAAATTGGTACCCGGCGGCAATGTCGAATGCCAGGTTTTCATCAGGTCAGTACGGGTCACCGCGTAGAACGGCGGGATGTACTGGCTCATGTAATCGACGACCCGGTCCTGCGCCCGCTCGGACGCATAGTCTTCCTGGACCTTCTTGTCGCGACGGTAGTAGTTCACGTCGCCGGCCAGCGTCAGGTACATCATGCAGTAGCCGTGGCACATGCCGTAATCGCGGTTGGCTTCGAGGAAACCCACCGACTCGAACAGTGAATCGTGCAGGATGAAGTCGTCGTCGGCCGCCAGCACCATGTACGGCGTGGTCAGTTGCTCTACGCCATAAGCCAGTTTGGCCTGCATGCCCCAATAGGCGAACTGCGGCACATGGTGATAGTCGACAGACGAGAAGTCGCCTTCCGGGTGTTCAGGTGTGGAGTCGAGCACCATGATTTTGCAAGGCAAGGCGCTGTAATACTTAACCGCCCGACGCAAAAATGCCGGCCGATTATGAGTAATCAGCACCACGGTCAACAGCTCGTTGAGCGGCAGCGCTGGTTCAGAACTGTACTTGCCTTGCATAACTTCTCTCCACAACCGGCGACTCGCCGAAATAACGCTTTGGGATGTTGCGAATTAACGAACGCGACGCAGATAGCCGTCCGGCGCCACGGTGATCAGCAGCTTGTTCTGCAACTGCTGGTCGATTTCGAAATCCTGGTTCTCTTCGAGGTATTTCCACACCGCGGTTTTCGGGTTGTCGCCCGGGCCCCATGGACGATCCGGGAAGAAATCGGCTGGCATGTCTTCAACCACGGTGTCCATCACCACGCAATAGCTGTCGACCGAAACCAGCGGCGCGTACAGACGCAGCTCTTCGAGGACGTGATCGTGGGTGTGGTTGGAGTCGAGCACCAGAATGACTTTCTTGCCTTTGGCCGCAGCCTGCACCTGCGCGGCGATGCCGGCGTCGATGCTCGAACCTTCGATCATCTTGATGCGTTTGGCCATCGGGTGGTTTTCGATCGCTTCACGGTTGTGCGGACGAATGTCGAGGTCGATACCCAGCACTTCGCCGTGGCCCTGCAGTTCCAGCAACGAGGCGTAATAGATGATCGAACCACCGTGGGCGATGCCACACTCGATGACCAGATCCGGCTTGACCTGCCAGATGATCTCCTGCATCGCCATCATGTCTTGTGGTAGCTGGATGATCGGACGGCCCATCCACGAGAAGTGGTAGCTGTATTTGTGCTTGGCCGATTCATTGAAGAAATCACGGGCCAGACCAGTAAGTTTCTGGTCGTCGCCTTGCTGGGCAATCTGTTCCCGGCACTCGGCTTCGAAAGCCTGGTTGATGCTGTTGTCGGTCATTTTCAAAATCTCAAGGGTCACTGGAACGAAGCGCTGTCGACGGCGTGATAGACATAACGTCCATCGGTCATCCGCTTGATCTCTTCGAGGTAATTGGAATTCATCACAAACAGGTTGGCGCCTTCGGGCAAGGCGTCCATCGCCTCTTGCGGCGAGGACACCCGCACGCCACTCAGCGGCAGATAACGCCCTTGCTTGGCCGGGTTGATATCCACCACCCGATCCACCGCCACGCCTGCGCGTTGCAGGAACAGCGAATAGATCACGCCTTTGGACGAAGCGCCCCAGATCGCCGAACCCTGACCGGGTGCGGATTGAATGATCTGCACCGCCCGGTCGAGACTGGCAGTGAAATCGTCGGGCAGCGCCAGGCGGGGCACCGGTTGTTCCGGGGTCAGGCGCAATGTGGCCAGATCGGCAACGATGTACAGGTACTGGCCACCGAACAGGTGACCGGCCTCATGCACGGTGCCGAACATCCGGCGCAGGTCATCGAGGCGGAAATAATTGACGTGCTCGTAGAACAGGTCGAACCAGGCTTTGTGTTCGAGAATCCAGTCGAAGCACGGCACTTCGATGTAGATCTGCCCGCCCTGATTGGCTTCGGCGATTACCGCGAGGAAACTCACCGGGTCCTGAATATGTTCCAGCACATGGCGCAGGACGATGGCATCCGCCGCCAGACCGAGGCCACGGGTGAACGGCGCCTTGATCACATCGGCGTTGTCACCTTCGTACGCCGGGTCGATGCCGGTGATCGAGTAGCCAAGGCCTTTGAGTAACTCAAGGAAGTAGCCCTTGCCGCAGCCGACTTCGATCAGCTCCTGGCCTTTGAAATGCCTGGCGATGATCCCTTCGACGTCGCTCAGGTGCTTCTGGAACTGGCCGGAATGCGCCTGCTCATTCTGATAGTCAGCGTCATAGCTGAGCTTGTCGGCGTCGAACGCGGCATTGAAGATCAGGCCGCTGCGCTCATCCTGCACCAGCAGCATGTCGGCACTGGCCGAGGCCTGCGCCGATTGCGCGTCGGCAAAGGTCCGGTTCTGCAGCACCGGCAGGTCGGTGACCCGATACAACTCGTGCCTCATTGCGACTCTCCCAATAACTGTTGCAAGCGCTCGGTCACCGCCCAGAACGCCAGCGGTTCGTGGGTTGGATACGGGTAGTGGCCGAGGTTCAGATTCAGGCTCGCGCCGCGTTCGCGCAGACGCTGTTCGACCAGCGCACGCACCGACACCGGTTGGCCGCTGGCGCAGTTGATCACGCCAGCGAAATCACGCTGCTGAAGGATGCTGGCGAGATGACCGGCAGCGGTTTCAATCGCCAGAAAATCGCGCAACTGCTCACCGGCAGACATGTTGAACGACAGCTCGCCGGCATCGATTGCCCGGTCCAGCGCCGCCAGCAGGCTGTTGGGGTTCTGCCCTTCGCCATGCAGGTAAAACAGCCGCGCCCATTGCAGGGTGAACGGCTGCTCTTGGGCAAGGTTTTGCAAAAACAGGTGCAAGGTGTGCTTGGCCAGACCGTAAGGGTTGCTCGGCCGTGGCTCGCTGCTTTCGCTGAGCGGGCCGCTCTGCATGCCATATTCGAAACAGGTGCCCGTGACCAGGACTTGCTTTACACCCGCCTCGACTGCGCTTTTGATAAAGCGGTAATCAGCCATCAGGTTGTGTTCGAAGTGGAACAGCGCCCGATAGTTCGGCAACCCTGGCCAGGCCAGATGAGCCAATACGTCGCAGCCGTCAGTCAACGCCGCCACGTCCAGATCGGCAGCGTGAATATCCGCCGAGATGAATTCGACGTCATTGATCCACGGCATGCTCGCCGCGGTTTCGACGTTGCGTGCCACCGCCCGCACCGCACAGCCGCGCGCCAGCAACGCCGCGACCAAATGCCGACCGACGAAGCCTGTGGCTCCGGTTACCAGAACCTTCACAGCACTTTCAACTCAGGCACGGCGATCACAAAGCGACCGTCCCACTGACGCACCTGCGCCAGTTGCTGGCTGACTTCGTGCAGCAGGTTCCACGGCAACACCAGCACGTAGTCCGGTTTTTCGATATCGATCTGCGCGGGCGCCACAATCGGGATGCGGCTGCCCGGCAGAAACTTGCCTTGCTTGTGCGGATTGGCGTCGGCCACCCATGCCAGCAAGTCAGGTTTGACCCCGGCGTAGTTGAGCAACGTGTTGCCCTTGGCCGCCGCGCCGTAACCGACCACACGTTTGCCGTCGGCCTTGGCCTGCAACAGGAAACGCAGCAACTCATGCTTGATGCGTTCGGCAGCAGGCGCGAGGCTCGCGTAATACTCGGGGGTTTTCACACCGGCATCGATTTCAGCCTGCAACTGTTGCTGCACTGCCGGTTGAATGGCGCGGCGTTCGCCGTCCTTGCGCTGCACGAACACTCGCAGCGAACCACCGTGGGTGCTCAACTGGCTGACGTCGAACACTTCCAGACCATTGCGCTCGCACAGGGTTTGCACAGCAGTCAGCGACAGATAGGAATAGTGCTCGTGATACAGCGTGTCGAACTGCGCACCCGCCATCAGCGTCAGCAGTTGCGGGAATTCGAAGGTGGCCACGCCAGTCGGTTTGAGCAACGTCGCGAAACCACCAAGGAAATCATTGATGTCCGGCACATGCGCAAGCACGTTGTTGGCCGCCATCAAGTCAGCGCCCCAGCCCTCGCTTTTGAGCTGCGCGGCAGTCTCGCGACCGAAGAACAGTTCACGAATTTCCAGGCCTTTTTCCCGCGCCGCTTGTGCGGTGCTGCGGGTTGGCTCGACGCCCAGGCAGGCAATGCCGCTCCCGGCGACGTACTGCAACAGGTAACCATCGTTTGCGGCGACTTCAACCACGCGGCTGTCAGCAGTCAGACCGAAGCGCTCGACCATCTCGGCGACGTAACGCTCGGCATGCGCCAGCCAGGTGCTGGAAAACGAACTGAAGTAAGCGTACTCAGCGTCGAACAGGCTGTCGGCACTGGTGTAATCCTCGGTCTGCACCAGCCAGCATTGCTGACACACGGCGACCTTCAGTGGCACCCATTGCTCGGCCTGCTCCAGACGATCGGCATGCACATAAGCGTTGGACGGCGGCGAAGTCCCGAGGTCGATCAGCGGCAGACTCAGCGGTGCGGCGCACCCACGGCAATTCATAGACGCACTCCAGCAAAGTGTTGATCGAGCGCAGGATGGCTGGAATCACGCGCTGACAAATTATTGACAGGCAACGGCCAGGCAATCGCCAGCCGTGGATCATTCACTGACAGGCCGGCCTCGTGCTCCGGCGCGTAATCGGCGCTGTGCAGGTAGAGCAATTCGGCGTCTTCGGTCAGCGTCTGAAAACCGTGGGCGAACCCGGCCGGAATCAGCAGGCTGCGACCGTCGCCGGCCTTGAGGTGCTCGGCGTGCCAGTGCAGAAAGGTTGCAGAATCAGGGCGCAGATCCACCGCCACGTCCCACACTTCGCCGCGCAGGCAGGTGATCAGTTTGGCTTCCGGTGCGTTGGCATTCTGATAATGCAGACCGCGCACACTGCCCTTCTCGCGAGTGCAGGAATGGTTGATCTGGCGAATATGAAACTCGCTGCCAAACGCACTCAGGCTGCCTTCGCAAAACAGCCGGGCGAAGTGCCCGCGCTGATCTGCGAAGCGCTTGTGCTGGACGCTGAACAGTCCGGCCAGCGGCAGCGCATGCAAGGAAAACTCACTCACAGCGCGCCTCGATACAGATTCAATTGACCGAGGGTCACGGCGCGCATGTCATCGCCGTTTTGCCATGCCAGATGCCAGTCGAGGGTCTGGGTCAGACATTGTTCCAGTGACCAGCGCGCTTGCCAGCCGAGCAATTGACGGGCGCGGCTGCTGTCCAGACGCAGCAGGCCAGCCTCATGCAGTTCACTCGGTTCGATGCGCAGACCACGTGCCTGCGGCCAGCGATTGGCGAGCAGTTCGACCACTTCGCCGACGCTGCACATGTCCGCTTCACCAGGCCCGAAGTTCCACGCACCGGCGTATTCCGGGCCTTCTTCGTAGAGGCCGGCAGCCAGTTGCAGGTAACCGGCCAGCGGTTCCAGCGCGTGTTGCCACGGGCGCACGGCTTGCGGGTAGCGCAGGGTCACCGGTTCATCGGCGGACCAGGCTTTCAGCACATCGGGAATCAAGCGTTCCGGGGCGAAATCACCGCCGCCCAACACGTTGCCGGCGCGGGCGGTGGCCAGGGCCAGACCGTGTTCGGCGTACTTCTCGGCCGGGAAAAACGATGCCGCGTAAGACTGCGCCAATAGTTCGCAGCACGCCTTGCTGCTGCTGTAAGGATCGTGTCCACCGAGGGCTTCGTCTTCGCGGTATGGCCACAGCCATTCCTTGTTGGCGTAAACCTTGTCGGTGGTGACCAATACGCAAGCGCGCACGCAACCGACCTGACGAATCGCTTCAAGCAGATTCAGGGTGCCCATGACGTTGCTGGAGTAAGTGCCCAGCGGATCGCGATAGCCTTCACGCACCAGCGGCTGGGCCGCCAGATGCAGGACGATCTCCGGCTCGGTGTCGGCGATGATCTCAAGCAAGGCGCCCAGATCACGCAAATCGCCGCGCTGATCGTTGATGCCTTCGTGTACGCGCGCCAGTTCGAACAGGCTCGGTTCGGTCGAAGGATCGAGGGAAAAACCGCTGACATCGGCGCCGAGGCTTTGCAGCCACAGGGTCAGCCAACTGCCCTTGAAACCGGTATGCCCGGTGACCAGAACACGCTTGCCGCGCCAGAAATCCGCACTCAGGCCCATTGCTTCCATGGGGCCTCCCCGCTCAGCCACAGCGCTTCGAGATGATTCTTGTCGCGCAGGGTGTCCATCGGGTGCCAGAAACCTTCGTGTTCAAAGGCTTTCAGTTGTTCATCCTGGGCCAGTTGCGCCAAGGGTTCGGCTTCCCAGGTGGTTTCATCGCCAGCGATGTACGGCAACACTTTCGGCGACAACACAAAGAAGCCACCGTTGATCCAGCCGCCATCACCACGAGGTTTTTCGGTGAAACCGAGCACCTGATCGCCCTGACGCTCAAGGGCGCCGTAGCGACCCGGTGGCTGCACGGCAGTGACGGTCGCCAGACGACCGTGGGCTTTGTGGTAATCCACCAGTTGCGCGATGTTGATATCGGAGACGCCGTCGCCGTAGGTGAAGCAGAACGCCTCTTCATCCTTGAGGTAACGGCTGGCACGCAGCAGGCGGCCACCGGTCATGGTTTCCTCACCGGTGTCGATGAGGGTGACGCTCCACGGCTCGCTGTAGTTCTGGTGCACATCCATGCGGTTGTTGCGCATGTCGAACGTGACGTCGGAGGTGTGCAGGAAGTAGTTGGCGAAGAAGTCCTTGATCGCGTAGCCCTTGTAGCCCAGGCAGATCACGAAGTCGTGAATTCCGTGCGCGGAATACTGCTTCATGATGTGCCAGAGAATTGGCTTGCCACCGATCTCGATCATGGGTTTGGGCTTGAGGTGCGACTCTTCACTGATGCGCGTGCCGAGGCCACCCGCCAAAATAACTGCCTTCATCGTCTCCCCTCTCGCTCGTCACCGGGCTGCGCATGGCTTTCTTGAGCTGTGCGGGCCTTCTGGCTAAACCTTTTGCCGCTGCGAGCGCTGCTGAGCGCTCGTTTTATGGCGATTTGAGGGGTACTTGCAGGAAACGCGCCAGCTCCATAAGCCCTGCGTCAAGGGCGCAAGGCCGCATGAAAAAAGGGATGAATCCTTCAGCGGATTCATCCCTTTCATTGAGCCATGTCAACGGGTTGAACGATTACCCGAACATGGCGAACGCATCACCGCTGGTTGGCAGATCATAGACCTGGCCGTCGGCGGTCTGGATATGCTCGATGGTGTTGAAGCCCGCGTACCAGTCCGCCAGTTTCACGCCGTTGTCCGGAACACCACTGCCGGTGTCATTGGCACTGTGCAGATAAGCGTCGTTACCGATGCGGGTCACGCTCAACTGACCGGCATTGGCGATGGTGTTGAGGATCAGAGTGTCGTTCATGTCCAGCCCTTCATCCTGAATCGTCACCAGCCCGGTGGTGTTCACCACGTAGGTATCATCGCCATATCCACCATAAGCGCTGACGCCGGAGTGGGTCTGGCTGGAGAAGTTGAGGATCAACCGGTCATCGCCCTGCCCGCCAAAAGCGACCCCACTTCCCAGCGTGATCGTGTCATTGCCGTCATCGCCACTGGCCCAAGTGAACAGGTCGTTGCTGGCAGCAACAATGACATCATTGCCGGCGCCACCCGACAGCGTATCCGACTGCCCTGCAGCATCCAGCCCGGACGCCAGACCGCCGTAGATGTGGTCATTGCCATCGCCGCCCTGAATCTGGTCGTCGCCCGCACTGCCCTCCAGGATATTGTCGTCCGAATTGCCTTCAAGGGTGTCATTGAACTGACTGCCGCGCAGGCCTTCGATATCAATGTAAACGTCATAAAGAGCAATGCCGCTCTGCGGCCCCCAGTTGAGCGAGGCGCTCAAACCTTCAGTGCTATCGCCGTAGCTGACGATGTCGATACCGGCACCACCTTCGAAATGATCGCCACCCGCGCCACCGTACAACACATCATTGCCGGCGCCGGAGACGATGGTGTTGCTCTCGTCATTGCCATAACCGGTGAAGTCGGCAGTCCCGGTATACGTCAGATTTTCAATGAACGGATCAAGGTGCATCGCGGACAGACTGGTGTACAGATGATCGGTTCCGCCTCGAAAATCACCGTCCTCTTCAATAGTCACTCCGGCGCTATTGATGATGTAGATATCGTCCCCGTCACCACCCGCGACAGTCACGCCAGCAACATTGACGGTGTAGTGGTCAGCGCCCGACGTACCGATGACTTTTTCCACGTTGCGCAGTGTGTCGCCCTCTGCGTTGACGCCATCACCACCGATCAGCAGGTTGACGGAATCAAAGGCAGATCGATAATTGACGATGTCGTAACCAGCGGCACCATCGACGATCATCGAGCCTTGATGACGATAAATCACGTCATCGAAGTTCGAACCCTGAATCGCTTCAATGCCGGTGAAGGTGTCGCCATAAGCGATGGTCAGACCGTCGAAGTTGCTGAAGTCCTCGACCCGCACACCCTCAAGGCTGTCGCTGTAGCTGACCGTGTCGAAGCCATCGCCACCGACAAAGTGATCGGCACCCGCGCCGCCCCACAGCCAGTCATTACCGGCACCGCCAATGATTTCGTTGTCACTGGCATTGCCGTAACCGTTGAAATCGCCGGTACCGGTGAAAGTCAGCTTCTCGATGAACGGGTCCATCTTGATGGTATTGAGGCTGGTGCGCAGCTCATCGTAGCCAAGATGATCCTCCTCGATGATCGTCACGCCCTCGCCGTCGACGATGTAAACATCATCACCGGCGCTGCCCTCCAGCGTCACACCCGCCACCGAACTGGTGAACGTATCGTTATGAAAACTACCGAATACTTTCTCCACTCCAATCAGGGTATCGCTCTTGCCATCGGGGCCGGTGACCGTAGCCACACCGCCGCCAAACTCGACATTGATCCCCGAGGACATTGCGTAATAGTTCGCCGTGTCAAAACCTTCACCGCCATCCAGTACATCTGATCCCGCGCTGCCCAGCAGTAAATCATCCGACTCCAGTCCATAGAGTTGGTCATTATCGTCGGTGCCCAACAGGACATCCGCTTCACTCGTTCCATTTACGACAGCCATTTGCGTCTTCCTTGTGTTGTTGTTGAAACCGGATCTTCCATGGGGGCGATGCAAATCGAGGCAGCACCGCCGCCCCGTCCATACACCCGCAGGCAAACAAACGAATAACGGGATATCGACTGAAGAATTCCAAAGCTTGAGGCTGGCGGGAGAAATCTCTGCTGATCGATGTAAGTACGTATTTCAAGGTACAAAAAAAGGCGACCCGAAAAGGTCACCTTTTTTGATACGGCAGAAACCGATCAGTCGGCTAGCCAGCCATTCTCCCAGTACCGCAGGTTATCGCCGCGCAACACGTAATCGCGCATCACCACCTCATGCAACTCATCGCCCATGCGGTAGCTGGCGTCCGGATCGTCCAGGTGCATGCGGATCGCTTGCAGCCATTCTTGCGTGGTGTTGGTCTTGACCCGGGTGCACGGCAGGTAGCCGCGATAGGCCTCGGTGTCGGTGCAAATCACCGGGAAACCGCACGCACCGTATTCCAGCAGGCGCAGGTTGCTCTTGCAGTCGTTGAAGATGTGGAACTCCAGCGGCGCGAGCGCCAGATCCAGATTGAGACTGGAGAGCTTTGCCGGATACACCTCAAGCGGGATCACACCATGGAACTCGTGCATGTATGGCAACAGGTCATCCGGGCACATGCCGAAGAACACCCAATCGACTTCATCTGCCAATTCACGAACCACTTCCGCGATGACCGCCAGATCACCGTGGTGACTGGTGCCGCCGCCCCAACCAACCCGAGGTTTTTTCGAGGTGCGACGCTTGCTGCGCAAGTTGGTCCACAAGTCTTTGGCCAACATGTTCGGCACCACACGAATGTCGTGATGCATGTCCGACAGAACGTTGGCCAGTGGCTGGGTAGAAACGACCACGCGATCACACAGCCCAATCGCGCGGCGCACCATGCGCTCCATGTCCTGCTTGCTCGGCATATTGCGGATGTGCGCGTTGCGATGCGGAACGTCGATCACGTAGTCGTCGAGTTCGAAGATCCGCCGAGCGTTGAAGAAGCTCTTCAGCGGCGGGATTTCATCAATTGCGTGCTCCGAATATCGCCCTTGCAGGACGATCACATCAGGCGACTGACGCTCGATCTCAATGATCGACGGCAAGCCGTAGCAAATGCGTCCTTCGGCCCGGTTGGCCGCCTCCAGTTCGATCAACGGCTGGCTCATGCGGTAGTGACCGATGGCCGAGGCATTGATCGGCACCGCGAGTACATTCGGCAATTGCGCCCTGGAAAATGCGCTCCAGCCAGTACGCTGACCCGGTTCCAGACTGAAGCTGGTGGCACCGACGCCTTGCAACGTCAGGTTGACGTTGTACGCCGGATCACGGGCAATCAACGGCAACCAGCGTTTGTAGAATGTTTCCCGCTCCTGAAGGTGCTGCGCTTCCTCCTCGGACGACGCCGCAGAGCTTGGCCGCACGCCCACCGCCAATGTGGCGTAAGGGTTCCAGACCACCAGGTAACCTTCCTGGCCGATTCGCAGACACAGGTCGGCGACATTGAGCGCCTGTTTCAAGTCTTGCTCGTCGAGCCCGCCAACCGCTTCGAAAACCGCTTTGCGCACCATCAGGCAATCGCCGCCGACTGCGCTCAGATCATGTACCGCTTGCAGGCGGTACATGTAGCCATCGGCCTGCACCGGCTGACCGTAAAACGGCAGGCCCACCGGCCCTTGCAGACCGAGAATCAGACCGGCGTGCAACACACCGCCGTCAGGATTGAACAACTTGGCACCGACCACACCGACTTCCGGGCGCTGCGCATGATTGAGCAGCTCGTCCAGCCAGTCACCTTGGGTAATCACCGCGAAGGAATTGAGCATCAACACATACTCGCCGCGCGCTTGCGCCACCGCGAAGTTGTGCAAGGCCGCGGCGTTGTCCGTTTGCGCATAGGTCGACACGCGAATCCGCTCGCCACCCAACTGCGCCATGCCGTCCAGCCACGCCAGCGCGTCGGCGCTTTTGCTGCCGTTGTCGATCAGCAGCAATTCGTATTCGGTGTAGGTGGTTTTTTCCAGGATTGTTTCGACACAACGCTGCAAAGCGGCGGTCTGGTCCTGGGTGACAATCACGATCGACACCAGCGGACGCCGGGCGTGGTGATAGTCGACGCGATTGAGCAACTCGGCGTTGCCGCGACGGATCTCGTGAGTAATCCCCAGTCGCTGCAAATGCGCTTCAAGTATCCGTGGGCTCTGCTTGATAACACCCGGATCGACGAGCCATTTCGACAGGTCGAATCGCGACTCCAGCAAAACCTCGGCGACATGGCCGATGGCATGGATTCCGTCGCTCTCGACCATGCGCCAGAGCACATCGTGTGGCGCTAGCTCGGCGAAGTCCGTGGTGAAGCCACCCAACGCCAGAAAACGTTCGCGCTTGAATGCCAGAGCGCGCCCGACATAGGGGTAACTGCGCATCAGGTCGAGGTTGAAATCCGGCTTGAACGCTGGCTCTGCCGACTCGCCGCCGTGCAGGCTGCCTTCGTCGCTGTACAGGCAGGTGAAGGACGGCGAATGCGCAATTCGTTCCGCCATGACCAACAACGCCGGGGCTACCGGGCGGTCACCCGCCTGCAACAGGTAGAACCAGTCGGCGCCTTCCAGTTGCGGCAGCAATGCGTTGATTTGCTCCAGACCGTCGTCCTGCAACGGCATGCGGAACACGCGACCGTCCAGCGCCGCCTCGGTGCAAGATGCCGACAACAGCAGAATCAGTTCCGGCGGATAGTCCTGAGCCGCGAGCGCCTCCAGCGTGCGCTCGACTCCGTCGAGACTGCCCTGCGCATCAACGACAACCGGCACGATCCGCGGTTGATGCGACCAACCGGCGAGGGTTTCCGGCAGCCACTTGCGCTGCTCTTCGGTGAGCACGCGACATTCCAGCCATTGCGCGTAAAGCTCGCCAAAACTCAGGCTGTCGACACCCACACCCAGTTCCTGACGGCTTTGCTTGGTGCCGAGCGTGCGGCTCAGAGGCAACTCCTGCCAGACCCGTGGCGATTCCTCGACCCTGGTCAACGGCATGTAGCGAACCCAGCCTGACGCAGGTGCCGCTTCACCGTTACGCACCTTGAGCATCTGCGCGATCCACTCGCGCTCGACTTCAGCCGCATCTTTCATCGGCTGTTGTGCGCTCAGGCGTTCCGGGTAAAGACGCTCGGCACTTAGTACGCTATTGGAGACCAGAAGATTGCCGCGCCGCAGCAAGCAAACGTACAAGGCAAAATCCAGGGTCGCGACGAAGCAGCAATCTTCCTGAGTCAGTGCCGGCAACAGTTCGACGACATCGGCGCGGCGGAACATCGCGGCGCTGAATCCACCGAGAACGTTGACCGGGAACTTGTCGAAGATGCCCAGCAGGTCGTCACCTTTGAGCAAGGCGCTTTCCGGCGACAACGACGTGTTTTCCAGACGCGCAGGCAAGATGATGTCGTTGGCGTCCCAAAGCAGACGCTGGGCGACCGCCAGACTGACTTCTTCGCGCAACATATCGTGGGCTTGTTGCTCGATGCAGGCGGAATAGAGCAGATCGTCGTCACACAGAAACTTGATCAACTCGCCCTGCGCCTGCTCCAGGCAAACCTTCAGATTACCGACCAGACCCAAGGTGCGCGGATTGCGCACATAGCGCACCGCAACGCCGCTCTGTTCCGTTACCGCCGCAACGATGCCTTCGATCTCAGTGCCACGACTGTCATCGCAAACAATGATTTCGAGATTGCCATAGCCCTGCCCGACGGCACTGCGCAGTGATTTCTCGAAAAATCGCGGATTGAAGGCAGGGATGACCAGACTGACGAGGGGAAGTGATTGCACGGCGGACTCGCAAGCGGCGGGAGCCCGCCCGGAACAGCGAGCCCTCTGGAACCGCGAAAAAAGACATTAAACACTCAAGAACCAAAGCAACCGGGCGCTTGCGCGCCCGGTTACCGTCAGATCTTGTTGAACAGGCCCAACTGAGAGATCTTGCTGAACGCCAGTTGCGCCGCTTGCAGCATGGTTTGCTGCAGGGTCAGGCGGGTCATGACTTCTGCCGGATCGGAATCGCGGATCGAGCCCTGAGTCGTGGCGTTTGCCGTGCTCAGGCTCTGGTTGGTGGTGGTCTGCATATCCAGCGACTGACCGCGTGCACCGATCGACGTCACAGCGGCGCCAATCTGGTTGGCGGCGCTGTCGATGTTGCCAAGGCCCGCTTCCATGATGCCCTGGAAGTTTTGCTTGGCAACGTCATTGCCATCGATCGGGGCGTTCAGCGCCGTGACCATCTGACCCAGGGTATCGAGGATATTCTGCGTCTGGTGGTTGTTGGACTGAATCGAAAACTGGTCACCGGCTGCCGGTGCACTGCCCAATGCGAAAGTCACGCCCGAAGCGGTGGCATTACCACCCGCGACGGTGCCCGAGGACACTGGCTTGCTGTTGGCAGTGACAGGCGCCGCATACAGATCAAACGCAGTGGCGCTGGTGAACTTGAGGACCGCGCCGCCTTGCGGGAAGGCGTTGTTGTAGGCCACCGGATCAGTGATGTTCGAACCGGTGATCACTGCGGTCGACGGGTTACCCGGGCTACGTGCCGTGGTGAACGAGTCAGGCGTGGCCGACAACTGAAAGCTGTGCCCGGCGATGACTGCATCCGGGTTGGTGTCACCGGCCTTGAGGTTGATGTTCAGCTTCATGTCGACGCCACGGAAGCTTACCGTCTGGTTGGCACCGGTGCTGTTGCTGATCAAACCGTTCTGGCTGGCCTCAGCGGTCACGTCGTTACCCAGCGCATCGGTAATCTTCAGCTGGGTGCTGCTGAGGAAACTGACGGTGTAAGGCTCGCCACCGGCAAACTTGGCGTTGTAGGTGGCAGCCGTTCCGACTGTACCGTTGGACAGCACGACACGACCATCATCAACCGGCGGTGCGGTCATTTTGGTGTTGGTGCGCGCGGTATTGAGGGTCTGCTGGAAAGCGTCCCAGCCGGTGGTATTGGTGCCGACCGTCATGCCGTCGCCAATGCCCACATTGATGGTGGTCTGGTCACCGTTGTAGGTGTAAGTACCATCGTTATTCTGCGAGTACGGCGCGGTGTCGGTTTTCGAACCGGAGAACATGTAGTTGCCGTCGGCATCCTTGGAGTTCATCAGGCCCAGGACTTGTTGCTGGATCTGCGACAGCTGTGCAGCGTAAGCCTGGCGGTCCTTGTCGGTAAGCGTACCGTTGTTGGCAGCCAGGGAAATTTCCTTGGCGGTCTGCAATGCGGTATTGATCGAGTCGAGCGTGCTTTCCTGCACGGTCAGCGCACTTTTGGTGCTGCTGATATTGCCGGTGTACTGATCGAGCATCGCCGCCTGCTGACCCAGTTGCAGCAAACGCCCGGCACCGAGCGGATCATCCGCCGCGGTATTGATGCGCTGCAGGCTGCTCGCCTCGCTCGCGGTGGCGACAGCCTTGTTGAAGTTACGCTGATAGTCCGAAGCTTGCGTTCCGTAATACTGGGCGGTGGAAATGCGCATGAATTACGACTCCTTAAAGGCTGTTGATCAGCGTGGCGAAAGTTTCCTGCGCAGCTTTGATGATCTGCGAAGACGCTGTGTAGTACTGCTGATATTTAACCAGGTTGCCGGTTTCTTCATCCAGGTTGACCCCGGACAGAGAGTCGCGTGCGCCTTGTGCGTAATCCAGCATCGCCGTGGTGGCGGTGTTGGTGGACTTTGCCGAAGCAGCCTTGGTGCCGACGTTGGTGACCAGAGTGTTGTAGGCGTCGGTCAGGCTGATGCCCTTGCTCGCCGAACCGGTGTCCACGGTCTGCTTGGTTTGCAGGCCGACCAGCGTTTGCGCGTTGCGGTTGTCCGAAGACGCCGCACCGGTCAGGTTCATGGTGAAGGTTTCGCCGGACTTCGGAGAACCGCCAACCGTGGTCTGCACGGTGAAGGTCTTCTGCACATTCGGCGTGACCGTGGTATCCATGACCGGGTTGCCGCTGGCATCGACCATACCGACTTTCAGGTTCAGGGTATTGGCCTGCCCCGGAACGATAACGCCGGTGCCAATGGTCGCACCCTTGGCGTCAACCATTGTGTAGGACTGACTGCCACCGCTCGCGCCACCGAACACCAGTTTGACCGGCGTCGAGTTCTTCAGCGCCGCCTGCATCTCGGCCTGAGAGGCCGGGTTGTAGATATTGATGGTGTCGCTGAGCGTCGGCTGGGTGTAAGTACCGGAATTGTTGGCACTGGCCACACCGGTCAACGGACCTGCCGCAGCAATTTTCTTCGGGTCGGTGAGCACAGTCTGGATGCTCGCCGCCGCATTGCGGGTCGGGGTCACCTTGAAGCTGTCACCTGCGCTCAACGCGCCGCCATTCAGTGAGAGGCTGAAGCCGTCGATCACCGGTGGTGGCGTGGTAGTGGTGCTGAAGGAGCCCATATCGGTGCCGTCGGAGCGCTTGACGCTGTAGTCGGTCGCGCTGGTGAACGTCACCTGATAATCGCTGGTGGTCAGCTTGCCGGTGTCCTTGATGGTCACATCAAGATTGCCCGAACCGGTACTGTTGCCTGACTGGGCGATACTGCGCTGGCTGACCAGAGCGGCACTGTTGATATTGTTGAAAATAGCCGCGCCGAAGTCACCGTTCTTGTCGATGCCCTGGGCTTGCTGGCTGTTGATCTGATCTGCAATCACCAGCGCGACACGACCCAATTCGTTCATCGAAGGATCAAGCACTTCGCTGCGATAAGTCAGCAGACCACCGATTTCACCACCGCTCATTGCCGAAGTGATATCGACGGTGCTCGAACCGCGATCCATCTGGATGCCCATGCGCGATGGGTCGTCCTTGAGTGGCACGGTGCTCAGCGTGTTGGTGGTATTGCCGATCACCAGTGGCTGGCCGCTGCCGATGTAGATGTCAAAACTGGAGCCGCGCTCGACGACTTGAGTACCGGTCAGTTCGGACAACTGGCGTACGGCTTCGTTACGGCTGTCGAGCAGGTCGTTCGGCTGGCCGCCGCTGGTGGAAATCTCACCGATCTTCTGGTTGAGATTCGCGATCGAAGTGGCCAGTTTGTTCACCTGGGCGGCCATGTCGCCAAGGTTGCCGTTGATGGTGGTGTTCTGGTCGCTCAATTGCTTGGCGATGGTGTTGAAGCGGCTGGTCAGTGCCTGCGCGCCAGTCAGCACCGATTGACGGGAAGTGTCGTCGGTCGCCGAGGTCGATACGCCCTGCATCGAGGTGAAGAATTTCTGCAACACGCCGGTCAGACCGGTGTTGGTATCAGACAGCGTGGAATCCAGTGGCGTGGTCTGAGCCAGATACGCGGCAGATTCGCTGTCGAGCGAAGTCGCCGTATGCAACTGGGTTTCCAGGTAGGAGTTGTACACCCGGCGCACGTCGGCCAGGGTGGTGCCCGTACCGATGTAAACGTTGCCGAACTGCTGCGAGGCTTTGGTGCCCTGCACGGTTTGCTGGCGTGAATAACCGGCGGTGTCGACGTTGGCAATGTTGTTGCCTGTCGTTGCCAGAGAGGACTGGCTAGCCGCCAGACCTGACATCCCGATATTGAGCAAACTCATGGTTCAGACCTTATACCTTGTGCCTTATAAAGGCGTGGTGGATACACCCGCCGCAGCGTAGTTTTGGAAACTGTTCATCTGCTTGGCTATCTGCGAAATCTTTGTCGCGTAGTTCGGGTCGGTTGCGTAACCGGCCTTCTGCAACTCGCGTACAAACTGTTCTGGGTTATCGGCCGACTTCACAACATCTTGATAGCGATTGTTGGTCTGCAGCAAAGTCACCAGATCGTGGAAACTGTCCTTGTACGAGGCGTAAGAACGGAACTCGGCCGTCTCCTTGACCATCTGTCCATCGCGGAATTCGCTGGTGATCGCCCGGGCCGAATCGCCCTTCCAGTTGCTGCTCGCCTTGATGCCGAACAGGTTGTGGCTGCTGCTGCCATCCTGAGCGCGCATGACCGATTTGCCCCAGCCGGTTTCCAGTGCGGCTTGTGCCACCAGGTAACGCGGATCGACACCGATACGCGCGGCGGCTTCTTTGGCCATCGGCAGCATGGTGTTGACGAACTGGTCGGCAGAACTGAACGCACGTTTCGCCGGCGCCAGTGGAATTTGCGCCATGGCACGACCGTAAATCTGCATCTGACCGTCAGAGGATTTGTCCGCCTCAGCCCGAGCCAGCCAGTCGCCGTTGTACAGCGGGCCTGAGCCGGTGACGGTGGTGCCGCGTGCCGGCAATTGGGTGGCAGCTGCCGGCGTCGCCGAAGGCACCAGACCCGCAAGCAAGCGATCAGCCAGTTTCGGCGGCAACGCCAGGCGACGCTTGTTGATCATTTCCATGTCGTTGCTGTGCGCAAGCTGGGTGTTCGGCGCATGCAGCGCGCGCGACGCCCACAACGGACGCTCGCCATTGAGACGCGACAACGGCCCGGTGCCCACGGTGCCAGCGGCAATCGGCGTCGGTACTGCTGCGGCTTTCGCCGCTTCCTGCTTGGCGGCGGATGCGGCCGCAGCCTCGCCCGGCGCCAGCGGTTTGTTCTTCGACATCTGCTTGAGCAACACGTCGGCCAGACCGATACCGCCGCCTTCGCGGGACATCGAGACCGCCAGTTGCTGGTCGTACATTTCCTGATACTGCTTGGCAGCCGGAGTGTTCATCGGGTTGTCTTTGCCCAACGCCTCGGTGGCCGAACGCATCGACTTGAGCATTTCACCAAGGAACAGCGATTCGAATTCCTGCGCAACCTTGCGCATATTCGCATCGCTGTTCTTGTCGCCGACCTTGAGCTGGTTCAGACGATTGAGGTCGGAATAGGAACCCGAATCGCCGGTATCAACCAGACTGCCTTTGCGCATATCCATGTTCGCCGTCCTCAGATCACGATCAGGTCGGCTTGCAACGCGCCGGCCTGCTTCAGTGCTTCGAGAATGGCCATCAAGTCACCCGGTGCCGCGCCGACCTGGTTCACCGCACGCACGATCTCGTCGAGGGTAGTGCCCGGACCGAACTTGAACATCGGTTTGGCTTCCTGCTGGGCATTTACTCGCGAACGCGGCACGACGGCGGTCTGACCATTGGACAGCGGGCCCGGCTGGCTGACGATAGGATCTTCGGTGATGGTCACGGTCAGGCTGCCGTGGGTCACGGCGGCTGGCGAGACTTTCACGTTCTGGCCGATAACGATGGTGCCGGTCCGCGAGTTGATGATGACTTTCGCCACCGCCTGACCCGGATCGACTTCAAGGTTTTCGAGGATCGACAGATAGTCGACACGCTGGCTCGGATCGAGCGGCGCGCTGACCCGAATCGAACCGCCGTCGATGGCCTGAGCCACGCCAGGGCCGAGCATGTCGTTGATCTTGTCGACGATGCGCTTGGCGGTGGTGAAGTCGGAACGGTTGAGGTTCAGCGTCAGGCTGTTGCCCTGGTTGAAACCACTCGGCACCGAACGTTCTACCGACGCACCGCCAGGGATGCGACCGGCCGACGGAACGTTGACGGTGATCTTCGAGCCGTCACGACCTTCAGCATCAAAACCGCCGACTACGAGGTTGCCCTGAGCGATGGCGTAGACGTTGCCGTCGATACCCTTGAGCGGGGTCAGCAACAATGTGCCGCCGCGCAGGCTCTTGGAGTTACCGATCGAGGACACGGTGATGTCGACTTGCTGACCCGGTTTGGCGAACGCCGGCAGATCGGCACTCACCGATACCGCTGCGACGTTTTTCAACTGCACGTTGCCCGAACCCGGCGGCACTTTGATGCCGAACTGCGAGAGCATGTTGTTGAACGTCTGCAGGGTGAACGGGGTTTGCGTCGTCTGGTCACCGGTGCCGTTAAGCCCGACCACCAGGCCGTAACCGATCAACTGGTTGGAACGCACGCCGGAAATACTGGCGATGTCTTTCAACCGCTCGGCGTGGGCGCCAAAGGCTGCGGACATCAATGCCGCAGCCAGCATGAGGCTCTTGAACTTCAAAGTAGCCACCTAGAAAGGGAACAGCGGGCTGAGGAAGAAACGGTCGAACCAGCCTGGCTGACTCGCATCGGCAAACGAACCGGTACCCGAATAGGTAATGCGCGCATCGGCGACCCGGGTCGACGACACGGTGTTGTCGGTGGCGATGTCATCGGCACGTACCAGACCGGCAATCCGCACCAGCTCGTCGCCGGTGTTGAGGGTCATCCACTTCTCGCCACGCACGGCGATGATGCCGTTGGGCAAGACGTCGGCGACGGTCACGGTGACCGAGCCGGTCAGGGTGTTGCCCTGCGCAGCCTTGCTGTCACCCTTGGTCGCACGGTCGCCGCTGTAGCCGACATCCAGACTCAGGTCATTGCCACCCAACGGGTTGTTGGTGGTGCCACTGCCGCCGAACAGCGAAGTCAGGCCGATGCCGGTCTTGCTGTTCTTGGCCACTTGCGAGTTGGCGTTTTTGCTGGCCTGGGTTTTCTCGTTCAGGGTGATGGTGATGATGTCACCGACCCGGAATGCCTTGCGGTCGCTATACAGGTTCTGCTCGAAACCGGCCTGATAGATCGAGCCGTTATTGGCGGCAGCCGGCAACGGCGTGCGCGGCAACACCGGAGCGTAGTAAGGGTCATTGGGCTTGGGCGTCGGTGCGACGCAGCCCGCGAGCGAGACGACCCCACCCAATGCCAGAACAGATACGAAGCGTTTCATGACCCTACCTCACGGTGTTGCAGGCAGCCTCATGGCCGCCTCATAGACTGATTACAGATTCTGCGTTACGAACGAGAGCATCTGGTCGGCGGTGGAGATCACCTTGGAGTTCATCTCGTAAGCGCGCTGAGTGGTGATCATGTTGACCATCTCTTCAACGGTGCTGACGTTGGAACCTTCCAGAGTGTTCTGCAGCGTGGTGCCGAAACCGTTCAGGCCCGGGGTGCCGATTTGCGGCGCGCCCGAAGCAGCAGTTTCCAGGAACAGGTTGTTGCCCACGGCTTGCAGACCGGCCGGGTTGATGAAGTCGGCGGTTTGCAGGTTGCCGATCACCTGAGCGGCCGGGTTACCTGGAACAGTGATGGACACTGTGCCGTCGGTACCGACGGTGAAGCTCTGGGCGTTGTTCGGGATGACGATGGCTGGTTCCAGAGCGAAACCACTGGCGTTGACGATCTGGCCATTGGAGTCGAGGTGGAAAGTACCGTCGCGGGTGTAGGACGTGGTGCCGTCCGGTTGCAGGATCTGGAAGAAACCGCGACCGTCGACCGCCAGGTCCAGCGGCTGCTCGGTGGTTTGCAGGCTGCCGGCGGTGAAGTTTTTCTGCGTGCCGACGATGCGCACACCGGTACCCAGTTGCAGACCGGATGGCAGTTCGCTGTCCTGAGTCGACTGGGCGCCTGGCTGACGCTTGATCTGATACAGCAAGTCCTGGAACTCGGCGCGATCACGTTTGAAACCCGTGGTCGACACGTTCGCCAGGTTGTTGGAGATGGTGGTCAGGTTGGTGTCCTGAGCGGACAGACCTGTTTTGGCAACCCATAGAGCCGGAAGCATTCGATTCTCCTCGTGCGCCTGTTTTACGGCGCGACGTTCTGATAATTAGCTGATCTGCAAGACCCGAGCCATGGCCTGGTCGTCGTCTTTGGCGGTGTTCATCATCTTGATGTGCAATTCGAACTGCTTGGACAGAGCCAGTACCGATGTCATTTCTTCCACGGCATTGACGTTGCTCGACTCCAGGAAACCCGACACCAGTTTGACGTTGGCATCGGCCGGCGCAGGCTGGCCGTCCTTGGTGTAGATCGAGCCGTCGAGGCCCTTGTTCATGTTCTTGATGTCCGGGTTGACCAGTTTGATCCGGTCGACTTCCGCCATGACGCGCGGGCCTTCGCCCATCGCACGAATACTGATGGTGCCGTCTTCACCGACTTCGACCTGCTGCTCTGGCGGCACGGCGATCGGCCCGCCATTGCCCATCACGGCCATGCCGTTGCCGGCGCGCAATACGCCGAGGGCGTCGATATTGAGGCTGCCGGTGCGCACGTAGCTTTCACCGCCATTGGGGTTCTGCACGGCAATAAAACCGTTGCCGGTCACGGCGACGTCGAGGTCACGCCCGGTCTGCACCAGCGAGCCCGGCGAGAAGTCGGTGGCCGGGCGTTCGCTCATGGCAAACGCACGCGCCGGAAAGCTGTCACCAAACACCGGCATCGAACGTGCCTGCTCCAGGTCTTTCTGGAAACCGTTGGTGGAGATGTTCGCCAGGTTGTTCGCATGAGCCTTCTGCGCCAGTGCATTCTGGCTGGCGCCGGTCATTGCCACATAAAGGTACTTGTCCACACTCTTTCCTCTGCATGCCGGACGTTTGCCGCCCACCGCTGTACTGCTGAGCCATAAGCAATTTGCAGACCAACTTTTATTTGGCGGCCGAGAGCCCGGTAAACAAAGGACTTGAGGGAAAGGGAGGGGAAATCTGAAATGTATCGAAGTCGAAAAACCGGCGGTGGAATGCCGCTTGGCGGCAACAGATCAAAAGATCGCAGCGTGCCGCAGCTCCTACCCTGAAATACATTCCCCTATAGGAGCTGCGGCACGCTGCGATCTTTTGATCTTAAGATTCAGTGTCTTTACCCACCTCATACTCACGCAATTTATTGGCAATGGTTGTGTGCGAAACCCCGAGTCGCTTGCCCAGTTGCCGACTGCTCGGATGCTCTGAGTACAAACGCTCCAGCACCGCCTTCTCGAAGCGCCCGACAATCTCGTCCAGCCCACCCTCCAGCGAAAAATCGCCAAGCGGCTGACGCACGCCATAATCCGGCAGGCGAATATGTTCAACCTTGACCGTCCCGCCATCACATAGCGAAACCGCCTGAAACAGCACGTTCTCCAGTTGCCGCACGTTGCCCGGCCAGTGGTAATGACTGAGCCGGTCCATCGCCGCCGGGGCCAGCTTCGGCAGTGGGCAACCGATCTGTCGACTGGCCTGATCGAGGAAGTGCTCGACCAGCGGCGCCAGACCATCGAGGCATTCGCGCAACGGCGGAATATGCAGCGAAAGCACGTTCAAGCGATGGTACAAATCCTGACGAAATTCACCCCGGGAGCACAGCTCCGACAGATCAACCTGAGTCGCGCAGATCACCCGCACATCCAGATAGACCTCCTCGTCACTGCCCACACGCCGGAAGCAACCATCCTGCAAAAAGCGCAGCAACTTCACCTGCAAGCGCGGGCTCATCTCACCGACGCCATCGAGAAACAAAGTGCCGCCCGCCGTCAGCTCCAGCAGCCCAAGCTTGCCTTCGGCCCGCGCCCCTTCAAAAGCACCCGGCCCGTAGCCGAACAACTCGGTCTCGGCCATTGACTCCGGCAGCCCCGCACAGTTGAGCGCCATCAACGGCGATTGCCCACGCGGACTGGCGAGGTGGCAGGCACGCGCCAACAGTTCTTTGCCGGTGCCGGTTTCACCTTCTATCAATAGCGGCGCATCCAGCGGTGCCATGCGCCGT
Organism: Pseudomonas sp. McL0111; assembly: GCF_052567255.1. Classification (NCBI taxonomy): domain Bacteria; kingdom Pseudomonadati; phylum Pseudomonadota; class Gammaproteobacteria; order Pseudomonadales; family Pseudomonadaceae; genus Pseudomonas; species Pseudomonas sp. McL0111. Next base: position 6,246,312 of record NZ_CP199585.1, read on the forward strand.
GCTTCGCGCACCACTGCCGCCATGACTTTCGAGCTCTGGAAGATGCTGTCGAAACCGCGCAGTTCCTGTTTGCGCACGTTATAGATGCGCTCGCCGACCCGGTCCGCTCGATGCAGCGTCAGCACCGCACCGGCCATGGCTTCGCTGTCGTCGTGTTCCGATTGCAGCGGCGCGATGTCAGCCAGAAACACGTCGCCCTTGACCTTCACACGCATGCCGTTGATTCGCGATTTATTGGCGCGCACCAGTTCCGGCAAGTCGAAATCTTCGGCGTAACGTGACAACGGAATCCCCGGAACCTCATCGACCCGCACCCCGAGCAACTGCGCCGCCGCCCGGTTGGCCGCCACAATGGAGCCGCCCATGTCGATAGACAGCACCGGAAACTCCAGCGCGCCGAGCAACGCATTCAGCTCCATGTGCCGCCGCTCGCTCGGCATCAGCCCGACACGCTTCACACCGAACACCCCGGCAATCGCCTCGAACTTCGGCCGCAGGGCCTGGAACTGGATGTTGATCAGGTTCGGGCAGTGCAGATAGATCGCATTGCCATGCTCACCGCCGACCTCACCGCGCGCGACGTTGATTCCGTACTCGACCAGCAGATTGAGGATGTCGCGCAGGATGCCGATGCGGTTCTGACAATGGACTTTGATGCGCATATATAAGACCCGAGAAACAAAGAGAGACCTGAAGACAGTGAATTACCTGTGGGAGCCAGCCTGCTGGCGATAGCAGTGTGTCAGGCAAATTGATGTGAACTGACACACCGCTATCGCGAGCAGGCTCACTCCTACAGGGGAACGTGCCGTACTTTTCTGCTGAGGCACGCAGATAATTGTCAAGATTATGTGACACCCACGGCACTTTTTACACCCGAAAATCACCGTAATCCCGAGTTACGGGTAAATCCGTAACGATTACTTTACGAATATCGACGATTCTTCCTACACACGCCCCGCACTCACCTGCTGCAACCGGCAACGTCCTGCGTTATTTCTAGATCCATCGCTGGACATAACAAGAACGAATTCCCCTTAGCAGGAGAGCAGCATGAAGCAGACGCAATACGTGGCCCGCGAGCCCGATGCGCAAGGTTTTATCGATTACCCCGCCGAAGAACACGCGGTGTGGAACACGCTGATCACCCGCCAGTTGAAAGTGATCGAGGGTCGGGCGTGCCAGGAATACCTGGACGGTATCGAAAAACTCGGTCTGCCCCACGACCGCATTCCGCAACTCGGCGAAATCAACAAGGTGCTCGGCGAAACCACCGGCTGGCAGGTCGCCCGTGTCCCGGCGCTGATTCCGTTTCAAACCTTCTTTGAGTTGCTCGCCAGCAAACGCTTCCCGGTGGCCACGTTCATTCGTACCCGCGAAGAGCTGGACTACCTGCAAGAGCCGGACATTTTCCACGAGATTTTTGGTCACTGCCCGCTGCTGACCAACCCGTGGTTTGCCGAATTCACCCACACCTACGGCAAGCTCGGCCTGCAAGCCACCAAGGAAGAACGCGTGTATCTGGCGCGCCTGTACTGGATGACCATCGAGTTTGGTCTGGTCGACACCCCGCAAGGCAAGCGCATCTACGGTGGCGGCATTCTGTCTTCGCCGAAAGAATCCGTTTATTCGCTGTCGGACGAACCCGAGCATCAGGTCTTCGATCCGCTGGAAGCCATGCGCACGCCGTACCGCATCGACATCCTCCAGCCGCTGTACTTTGTCCTGCCGAACCTCAAGCGCCTGTTCGACGTGGCCCATGAAGACATCATGGCCATGGTCAGACAAGGCATGCAGTTGGGTCTGCATGCGCCGAAATTTCCGCCCAAGCCGAAAGCGGCCTGAGCAGAACCCGCTCGCGACTTGCGCGCAAAGATAGTAATTTCCAACAAGAATCGAATTCAGGAATACACCATGTCCACATTGAACCAAGCCCACTGCGAAGCCTGCCGCGCCGATGCCCCGCAAGTCAGCGACGAAGAACTGCCGATCCTGATCAAGCAGATCCCTGACTGGAACATCGAAGTCCGCGACAGCGTCATGCAGTTGGAAAAAGTCTTCCTGTTCAAGAATTTCAAACACGCGCTGGCGTTCACTAACGCCGTCGGCGAGATCTCCGAGGCCGAAGGTCACCACCCGGGTCTGCTGACCGAGTGGGGCAAAGTCACCGTGACCTGGTGGAGCCACTCGATCAAAGGCCTGCACCGCAACGACTTCATCATGGCCGCGCGCACTGACGAAGTGGCCAAGACTGCAGAAGGACGCAAGTAATGCACTTCGACGCCATCGGCCGGGTACCCGGCGACCCGATCCTCGGCTTGATGGAGGCTTATGCGCAGGACACTAACCTGCGCAAGTTCGACCTGGGCGTTGGCGTCTACAAGGACGCCCAGGGCCTGACGTCGATCCCCGAGGCGGTAAAAATCGCCGAGGCGCGACTGGTTGAAAGCCAGGACACCAAGACCTACATCGGTGGCCACGGCAATCCGCTGTTCGGCAAGGTCATCAACGAACTGGTGCTGGGCGCTGATTCGAAGCTGATCGCCGAACAACGCGCCGGCGTTACCCAGACGCCGGGCGGCACTGGCGCCCTGCGGCTGGCGGCCGACTTCATCGCCGAATGCCTGCCGGGCAAAGGCGTGTGGCTAAGCAATCCGACCTGGCCGATCCACGAAACCATTTTCGCCACGGCCGGGATCAAGGTCAGTCACTACCCATACGTGGGCAGCGACAATCGCCTCGACGTTGAAGCGATGCTCGCCGTGCTCAACCAAGCGCCGAAAGGCGATGTGGTGCTGCTGCACGCCTGCTGCCACAACCCGACCGGTTTTGATCTGAGCCACGATGACTGGCAGCGCGTGCTGGATGTTGTCCGCCAGCGTGATCTGCTGCCGCTGATCGACTTTGCCTACCAGGGTTTTGGCGACGGTCTGGAGCAGGATGCATGGTCGACCCGTCTGTTCGCAGCTGAACTGCCGGAACTGTTGATCACCAGTTCCTGCTCGAAAAACTTCGGCCTGTATCGCGACCGTACCGGTGCGCTGATTGTCTGCGCGAAAACCGCTGACAAGCTGATCGACATCCGCAGCCAACTGGCCAACATCGCCCGTAATCTCTGGTCAACGCCACCGGATCACGGCGCCGCTGTTGTCGCCACCATCCTTGCCGACCCGGAGCTGAAACGCCGCTGGGCCGACGAAGTGGAAGCCATGCGTCAGCGCATCGCTCAGTTGCGCAGTGGTCTGGTTGAAGCGCTGGAGCCGCACGGCTTGCGTGAACGTTTTGCGCACATTGGTGAGCAACGCGGGATGTTCTCCTACACCGGCCTGTCGCCGGAACAAGTGAAAAACCTGCGCGATCATCACAGCGTGTACATGGTCAGCTCGGGCCGGGCAAACGTCGCCGGCATCGATGCCACGCGCCTGGCGCTGCTGGCCGAAGCCATCGCCAACGTCTGTAAATAATCCAGACACCGCAATACCCCTGTAGGAGTGAGCCTGCTCGCGATAGCGATCTGTCAGCCAACATCTGTGTTGACTGATACACCGCTATCGCGAGCAGGCTCACTCCTACATTTGTTTTTGCTGTGCTCTTTAGTTTTTTGCGCTCCCTGCGGCCTTTTGTCGCAATAATTCGAATTAAAAGTCTGATTGTCATTTTTCCTGCTGTATCCTGCGCAAGCTTTGTAAAAGCGCGGATCTACCAGATCTATCAACAGACTTAGCGAGGAGCGCAACCATGCACGAGATTCCTAATCTCCCCTTCCCAAGCCTGCACGAACCTGAGCAGACGACCACGCAACAAGCCGGCGCCCAACAGCCCGAGCCGAAAGAAGCCGCTGATAGCCGCCAGGCCGACCGCGACGAGTAACCCGCAACACCCCGCCGTACAGACCGTGTGGAAAGCGCTAAGATGCGCTTTCCACACTGCCTGAAACCGAGCCCGCCATGACCGACGAATTCTCCGAAAGCCAAGCTGCCGTACTGATCGGCGCCACCGAGAAGATGATCGAGATCTGGAACCGCCTCTCCCCCGAGAAACAGGCCGCCCTGCTCGCCCGCTTCGGCAGCGAAGAAAACGCCCTCGCTGCATTGGTCACCACCCAACTGGTTGCACCGGCCAAGCCCTGAATTCGCCATCCGGCAAATAGTTTTACTTTTAAGCGCCCCAGACTCGCCCGCGCCGGTATCATAAGCAGCCTATCTAATCCTGCTTTTCCGTGGATCGTTTCCCATGTCGTCCTCTATGCCAGAATCCCAGCGCCCCCTGGCGGTCACGCTGCAAGTCGTTTCCATCGTCCTCTTCACCTTTATCGGTTACCTGAACATCGGCATTCCGCTCGCGGTGCTGCCGGGCTATGTGCACAGTGACCTCGGTTTCGGTGCGGTGATCGCCGGGCTGGTGATCAGCGTGCAATACCTCGCTACCCTGCTCAGCCGTCCGTATGCCGGCAAGATCATCGACAACAAGGGCAGCAAACTGGCGGTGATGTACGGCCTGGCCGGTTGCGGGCTGAGTGGCGTGTTCATGCTGATTTCCGCTTTCACTCAGAGCATGCCGATGCTCAGCCTGATCAGCCTGTTGGTTGGCCGACTGGTGCTGGGCAGCGCGGAAAGTCTGGTCGGTTCCGGCTCGATTGGCTGGGGCATTGGCCGGGTTGGCGCGGCGAACACCGCCAAAGTGATTTCCTGGAACGGTATCGCCAGCTACGGCGCACTGGCCGTCGGCGCGCCATTGGGTGTGTTGCTGGTCGATCATATGGGCTTGTGGAGCATGGGCGTCAGCATTGTTCTGCTGGCGGTGCTGGGCCTGCTGCTGGCGTGGCCGAAAACCGCTGCACCGATTGTGGTCGGTGAGCGCCTGCCCTTCATGCACGTCCTGGGGCGGGTATTCCCGCACGGCTGCGGGCTGGCATTGGGCTCGATTGGTTTCGGCACCATCGCTACCTTCATTACTCTGTATTACGCCACACAGCACTGGGAAAACGCCGTGCTGTGTCTGAGCCTGTTCGGCGCCAGCTTCATCGGTGCGCGGCTGTTGTTCGGCAACCTGATCAACCGACTCGGCGGTTTTCGTGTGGCGATTGCCTGCCTGTCGGTGGAAACCCTTGGCCTGCTGCTGTTGTGGCTGGCGCCGGATGCGCATTGGGCATTGGCCGGTGCGGCGCTCAGCGGTTTCGGTTTCTCGCTGGTGTTCCCGGCACTGGGTGTCGAGGCGGTCAATCTGGTGCCTGCGTCCAGTCGTGGCGCGGCGGTCGGCGCCTATTCGCTGTTCATCGACTTGTCGCTGGGGATCACCGGGCCATTGGCCGGTGCGATTGCTGCGGGATTCGGTTTTGCCTCGATCTTCCTGTTCGCCGCCATCGCCTCGTTGAGTGGTCTGGCGTTGAGCGTGTACCTCTACAAGCACACGGCGAAATACCGCGAAGCCTAAAAATCGACCTTGCCGCGCCCGGCCTTGATGCTGCCGCGCTTGGTCTTCGATTCGAGCCGACGCTTCTTTGAACCCAGGGTCGGTTTGGTCGGGCGACGCTTCTTTTCGACTTTGGTGGCGCTGAGAATCAGCTCGGTCAGGCGCTCCAGCGCGTCGGCGCGATTGGCTTCCTGCGTGCGGTATTGCTGGGCCTTGATGATCAACACGCCATCGCCGGTGATCCGGCTGTCACGCAGCGCCAGCAGCCGCTCCTTGTAGAACTCGGGCAAGGACGAATTCGGAATGTCGAAGCGCAAATGCATCGCGCTCGACACCTTGTTGACGTTCTGCCCACCGGCGCCTTGCGCACGAATGGCCGTCAACTCGATTTCGGCATCCGGCAGATGCACATTGTTGGAAATCACCAGCATGGAAAAGCGTCCGTATTCAGGTGCGCTCAGGATACCGCGATTAGCTGGAAAACAATCGCCTCCCCCTGTACGCAACTTCTGGCGCCCGGCATTTCGAGTTACCATTCGCACCGAAAATTACCAGTTCAATGCAGGAAGCATAACCATGACCAATAAAGCAGTTATCGTTTTTAGTGGCGGCCAGGACTCAACAACCTGCTTGATCCATGCACTGACCCACTATGATGAAATACACTGCATCACGTTTGACTATGGTCAGCGTCATCGTGCAGAAATCGAAATTGCGCAGCAGCTTTCAAAAAAGCTTGGGGTGACAATCCACAAGGTACTCGACGTATCCTTGTTGAATGAACTGGCCATCAGCAGCCTGACACGCGACAACATCCCCGTCCCCACCGTTAACAGTTCCGGCGAAAGTCTGCCCAGTACTTTTGTGCCGGGTAGAAACATTCTGTTTTTGACCCTGGCGTCTATTTACGCGTATCAGGTGCAAGCGAAAACCGTCATTACCGGCGTTTGTGAAACAGACTTCTCCGGCTATCCGGATTGCCGTGATGAGTTCGTCAAGGCATTGAACAAAGCCCTCGAATTGGGCATGGACTACACACTACAGCTTGATACCCCGCTGATGTGGCTTAACAAGGCCGAGACCTGGGCCTTGGCCGACTACCACCATCAACTGGATTTGATTCGTCATCACACGTTGACCTGCTACAACGGCGTAACGGGCAGCGGATGCTCAAATTGCGACGCTTGTAATCTTCGTGCGAAAGGTCTCAATGACTTCCTGGAAAACAAGGAAAAAGTGATGACCAGTTTGAAAACCAAGCTGAACTTAAAGTAAACACCCGACAAAAACGCGCTCACTTGAACAGCTCAAGTGAGCGCTGGCGTCACCCCATCAAGCCTGATGACCCGTCAGATACTTCTTGAACAATGATCTTGCACCGTAGGCGGGCATGATATTAAAGAAGGCGAAGCCAACCTTTATCGCTATCTGGACGTAAATCATGCTGAGTATCGCGCTATTCTCCATCGTCCCATAGAAGGCGATGTAGCAAAAAAGAAAGCTGTCGATGATTACCGCAAACAATGTACTCAGAAATACTCGCAAGAAGAGAAACCTTGAGTTTGTAAGCTCTTTGATCTTGCACAACAAGTACGAGTTTATATTTTCGGACACCAGAAACGAAACCGAAGACGCCACCAGAACCGAAGACAGTTGGCTGATGACATCATTGTAAGGTCCATCGAGTTTCCAGCCGGGCAGCCCCGGGAGGTGAGTGGTAATAGCCAGAAGAATGATGATAGCCGCATTGCTTATGAAAGCGAAGAGTATCGCTCTTCGTGCCAGCCTGAGGCCGAAGGTCTCGTTCAGCAAGTCAACGATTAAAAAGGTCAGCGGATAAAGAAAGGTCCCCGGCGTTACAACGATATCCAGGTATTCCAGGTAGATCGGTTTTGTGGCAGCAATACTGGTGAAGATATAAAGCGTAAACAGCATCAGGTTCAGAATGATATAAATCATCCAGGAATTTTCATGGCGGTCGTTTATTTCGTAGGCCGTGAGCGCGCCACCCTGGGAGTAAAACTTCTTGTACAGGCTTTTCACTTCTATTTTATTCAGATTATCCATAATCTCGCTACTCAATACTTCACTTAACTTTATTTTAATTATTTTACCGGTAGCTATGACCATGATGACAGCCAGGCTTTTACCGTTTTCAAACCCCAACAACTTGTACTTGCTGTTTTCCATTTCAACGCTGCAATCCATTGAATCGTTCCTCGATTATATCCCCGACCACAAAAAAACGATCTGCATCGACACCACCTTCACGGCTTATCGATAACTGTTTTGTGACCTTGTCGTACAGCAATTTTTCCCTGTCGTTGCTCGACGAACCTTTCTGCACGATCAATAGATCGCCTGGCTCATTCATACCACTGATTTCGCGCTCCAGAAGTACGCCGATCAGGTTAAAGGATGTGCCGAAATAGTAAGTCAATGGATAAAGCGTGGCCAACTCGCCAATTCTCTTGTCGAGATTCTGCACAAGCAGGCTTTCCTTAATGACGGGAACTGCCGCCGGGTTCATATTGCCCTGCGGAGAAACACTGCTCTCTATTATTTCCTTCTCTTCAAAATCGATGGTTTCTATTTCTTCATACGACACCCCGAAGAAGTCAGATATCTTGCGGACCGTAGAGTGCTGTACGTTGACCACCTTCCCTTCGAGAATGTTATAGATGGTCGTTCGGGTCAAACCACTGGAATTGCACAAAGACAGCTGGGTTTCCCCACGGCTCTTTATCAAGTATTTGATATTATTTTTCAGATTCTCCGATCTTTCTTTTCTGTGCATAAAATACTTACCATCCATTTTTAACTGCAATCAATGCCACGCCCCGAATGATCATTCCAGGCATATACAAGTGAGGTAGGTAATTGCAGTTCTATCCATATCAGTGCCGCGCGAGATCATAGCATCCTCCCTCCCTGGGATCGGTACAAAAGTCAGGTAACAAACAACGTTGAGTCCAGACCTGCAGGATCGCCTCACCCGTCTGTACTGACTCGTTAGTTTTTATCGCTCGCCTCTGTTGCGCCTGGAAAGCCACGCTGAGCGCTGTGCAGTTTTACACCCTTACCCGCCAAAAAAAGAATCAATTTATTTGAATAATGTTCATTTTTTTGATTAATTCTGTAGCGTTCCTCAGTGAAAAATCTATGATGCGTCGCCCCCCCCCCACCGCATCCCGGTTAACGGAGTAGCAGAACAGGGGTTGCCTGCACAGGCGTTGGTTTTGCGCGTACGGCCGCCAGAACACGGATTCGCCTGTATGGATTTGACAGATATGGACGTATGCACCTTCGCAAAACCAAGGAAGGCGCGCTGTTGTTCGCAGCGCGCAACAAAACAGGGAAGGAACACAAGCAATGGCAGTCATCACCGAACAGCTCAAGAACCAGACTGACTTGATACGACGTGGCATGACGGATCTTCGTATGCAAGACGCGGAGCTTGCAGGGATCCTGGACGCGGAGCTAACGCGCCAACACCGAACCTTGTCGCTGGTTTCCTCCTCCTGCGCCGCCCAGCCCCGAACCCTGGCGGCATCCGCTTCGATACTGGTCAACGTGACGGCTGAGGGGATGCCCGGCAGGCGCAACGGCGCGGGGTGCGAGAACGTCGACCTGGTCGAGTCGCTGGCCATCCGCAGAGCCAGGGAATTGTTCGGCGCCCAATACGCAAACGTGCAATCCCACTCGGCGTCGAACGCCATTTACCAGGTACTCACTGCCTTGCTTGAGCCTGGCGATACCCTCCTTGGAATGGCGGTCGAACACGGCGGTCATCTCACACATGGCAGCGCCGCTGCGTTCTCGGGCGCCTACTACAAGGCGATCCAGTACGGTACGACATCAGACGGCCTCATCGATTACGACAACGTGCGCAGACTGGCGCTCGCTCATCGCCCGCGCATCATCCTCTGCGGCGCGACGGCCTATTCGCGCGTCGTGGATTTCGAGCGCTTTCGCGAGATTGCCGATGAGGCCGGGGCCATCCTGCTGGCCGACATTTCCCATATCGCCGGACTTGTTGCCACGGGGCGACATCCAAGTCCCATCGACGCCGCACACGTGACGACGACCTGCACGCACAAGCAACTCACAGGACCGCGCGGAGGTTTGATCCTCTCGGGCCGTGACGCAAAAACCAAGGTGCCCGGACTGAGGACGACCTTCAATCGCGTCCTTGATCAAGCCGCTTTTCCTCGAATGCAAGGCGCACCCGCCGCCAACATGATCGCAGCAAAGGCCGCGGCGCTGGGCTACGCAATGTCCGCAGAGTTCGACGCCTGTATGGAACGGACTCGCAGTGCGGCCGATGAAATGGCCAGCGCCTTTCAGGCATATGACTATGAGGTCGTGGGCGGGCGCAGTGAAAACCATACGGTTCTGGTCCGGTTACGCGGGGGCATCACCGGTCCCGTCGCCGAGTCGGCGCTTGAGCAGTGCGGGATCATCGTGAACAGACATCGCGTCCCCGGCGAGACCCGATCCTCACTCATTGCCCATGGGCTGCGCATCGGCACGACCTCCATCGCGCAACGCCATGTAGATGCTGCGGGATGTCGCCAGGTCGTCGATTTGATATGTCGGATTCTCGAAAAAGTGACGCCGCTTGGCGAGCAGGATTACACCCTGGAACCGGCACTAAAAGAGCGGTTCCGCTTACAGGTCGAAGCGTTGTGCACCACTTACCCCATGGTCGACTACGCGTAGCGCCTCGGACCACAGAGTTTTCGCACACAAAAAACCCGGCACTCAGACCGGGTTTGTTGTTTCTGCAGTAGCACTTACTTCGTAGGCGCTGCCTGCAACGCGTGCTGGGCACTGCGCTTGTTCTTGATCACGTAGCAGACCCACATGAACACGACCCACACCGGAATCGCGTAAACGGAAATCTTGATGCCCGGGATCAGCAGCATCACGCCGAGAATGAACGCGACGAACGCCAGGCAGATGTAGTTGCCGTACGGGTACCACAACGCCTTGAACAGCGGCGTCTGGTTGGTCTTGTTCATGTGCTGGCGGAACTTGAAATGCGAGAAGCTGATCATCGCCCAGTTGATCACCAGCGTGGCAACCACCAGCGACATCAGCAGTTCCAGCGCGCTGTGCGGGATCAGGTAGTTCAACAGCACGGCAATCAGCGTCACCGCTGCCGAGGCCAGGATCGAACGCACCGGCACGCCGCGCTTGTCGATCTTCGCCAGACCTTTCGGTGCATCGCCCTGTTCGGCCATACCCAGGAGCATACGGCTGTTGCAGTAGGTGCCGCTGTTGTACACCGACAGTGCCGCGGTCAGGACCACGAAGTTCAGAATGTGCGCAGCGGTGTTGCTGCCGAGCATCGAGAACACTTGCACGAACGGGCTGCCGCTGTACGAATCGCCGGAGGCGTTCAGGGTTTCCAGCAAGCTGTCCCATGGGGTCAGCGACAGCAAAATCACCAGAGCACCGATGTAGAAAATCAGAATCCGGTAGATCACCTGGTTGATCGCTTTCGGGATCACGGTTTTCGGCTTGTCGGCTTCAGCAGCGGTGAAACCGAGCATCTCCAGACCGCCGAAGGAGAACATGATGATCGCCATGGCCATCACCAGACCGCTGACGCCATTCGGGAAGAACCCGCCGTGCGCCCAAAGGTTGCTGACCGAGGCTTGCGGGCCGCCGTTGCCGCTGACCAGCAGATAACTGCCGAGCGCGATCATGCCGACAATCGCCACGACCTTGATGATCGCGAACCAGAATTCGGCTTCACCGAAGACCTTGACGTTGGCCAGGTTGATCGCGTTGATCAACACGAAGAAGGCAGCCGCCGAGACCCAGGTCGGAATGTCCGGCGCCCAGTAGTGGATGTACTTGCCGACCGCAGTCAGCTCCGACATACCTACCAGAATGTACAGAATCCAGCAGTTCCAGCCCGACAGGAAGCCGGCAAAGCCGCCCCAGTACTTGTGCGCGAAATGGCTGAAGGAACCGGCCACCGGCTCTTCGACGATCATCTCGCCGAGCTGGCGCATGATCATGAAGGCGATGAAGCCGCAGATGGCGTAGCCGAGGATCATCGACGGGCCGGCGGATTTCAGAACCCCGGCCGAGCCGAGGAACAATCCGGTACCGATCGCGCCACCGAGGGCGATCAGTTGAATATGGCGATTTTTCAGGCCGCGTTTCAGCTCGCCTGATTGCGAGTTTTGTCCACTCATGAAAAAGGTCTCACGCAAGGTTTGATGATGTTCAGTAGACGTTGCTGCAAGGTTGCGATTTCAGGCAGCCCCGATCAAACCCCAGCGCAGGCACCAGGAGTTCAGCTCAATTACAACGGTCATGCGTCACCTGTTTGTTTTTATCTGTGACGAAATCGAACCCGGCACGCTTATGACGCGACGGAGTGAACAAGGCGGATAGCCTTGAGGTTTGCGCGATTACGCAGAGGGTCACAGTTAAAACGCGGCGCATTGTACACCGCTAACCCCCTGCTGCCAGACATCACTGGATCAGCGTTGTCGGTGGCCGGGATTGCGTGTGTCCGCCTCGAGAAGCCCGGGCGGCTGCAAAAATTGAGTCAGGCCTTTGCAGGCCATCGACGGGGACGATGGAAAAACCGCCCCACGGAGAGAGATGGAGATCAGTCACGGCGTTCATTGCGCCTCCTTCTTGTTATGCACCTGCACGACAGGCATGAGGCGCATCTCACCCTTCAAACGTGTCTGAAACAAGCGCGCCAGAGCCTTGCGCAGCGCCCGGCCGGTCTGGCCTCGGCAGCTTTTCCTTACACCGCCGAAACCGAGGGCAATTCACTAGGCTTTACCGGGCTTTTCGTAAACCTTTCTTTACGATGCGTAACGTAAATTTTCCACTATAGAAAATTCCGCAGGACGTCTGCAAATTGACGGTAGCAAGCTTGCTATCGAAAACTCGCCGGTAGTTTTTTGTTTTTAAATAAGAAAATTCAAACGCCAAAACAGAATAAAAAGTGCATTTAAAAATTAAATAAATAATTTTTTGCAATACAAAACTCCCTGAACTAGGTTCTTCACGTCTCGCCGGCCGCCTCGACCGGCAAGTCATAACCGTGAAAGTCATCTAGGAGATCGACCCATGCAAGCACTGGAAAAAGACTTGGATACCGAACTGCAACTGGACGAATGGTTTGAAGCACCGACTCATGAGGCAGCAGTGGAAATGATGCAAGCCGACGCGGTCGTTCCGTTCGGCACAGCGATGTGGCCTCTGTAAGACATCCCCGGGCGGGCACGATCCGGCCGGTCGTGCCCGCCGCTTTTTTCTCGGTCAGTCAGGGAGGACTCATGGATAAGCCCCGCGCGATCTCGCATTTCCTTTACTACCTCGAACATCACCCAGCCCTGGCCGGTATCGAGTCCGCCAGGGTTTTGCTCGGCCACACCGCCGACTATGAGGCACTGACCGGCGCCATCGCCGAGCAGGCCGGCGACCATCCGCGTTTTCAGTTCAGCAGCCGACGCCTGGATCTGGAAAGCACCGCAACGCTGACCTCGGCGATTACCGACAGCGACCTGTACATTTTCTTCTACGACTCTTCCACCCTGCCCAACCCGCGCCCCGACGGGCCGGAGTTCGTCCGTGCCTTGCAAGGCGTGATGGCGGAAAACTGGAAGAAGTCGCTACTGTTCAAGGATTACGGCGACTATTTCTATGACACCTTCAGCGTCACGCCGCAGCGCATCGCCGGGCTCAACGCGCATCTGATCCAGCGCATGTCCCAGGCCACCACGCTGAGCTTCACCGATGACCACGGCTCGCGGTTTGAAACGCCGATGAGCAGTATCAAGAAGTGGACCGACATCAACGGTGTCGGCAACTTCGACCTGGCGCCCGGGGAGATTGCCACTCACAGCGAAGCCATCAATGGCCATGTGAAATTCAAGGGCACGTTCCTCAGCACCATTCCGTTTGCGCGCAAGTACGGCGTGCTCGAATCACCGCTGGAACTGTGGATCGAAAACTCGACCATCAGCCGCATCGCCACCGATGTGCCGGGGCTGGAGCACGACTTCAACAAGTACCTGGACGCGAACCCGTCGAATCGGCGGATTGAAGAACTGGGGATTGGCACCAACGAAGGCGTGAAGGACCTGTATGCGCGCAATGCCGGTTTCGAAGAGCGCCATTGCGGCCTGCACCTGGGGCTCGGCGGTGGGGCCAAGGGCAGTCATCATCTGGATTTGATCTTCTCTGGCGGGGTGTTGGCGCTGGATGACAAACCCGTGTTTGATGGGCGGTTTGTGCTTTAGATGGAAATGGATGGTGCTGCTTCTGGCCACATCGCGGGCAAGCCCGCTCCCACAGGTTTTGTGAGCACCGCCAATCAATGTGGGAGCTGGCTTGCCAGCGATGAGGCTCGCTCAGACGCTAAATAACTTTTACCAGACGAAAAAAAACGCCAACCCTGAGGTTGGCGTTTTTCATTCAGACGCTAAAGCCGATCACTCAGGCTTGCGACGCCCGAAGCCCGGACGCTGGCCGGAACCCGACGGTGCGCCACGGCGGTTGCCCGATGGCTTGTCGCCGTCGACCAGTTTGATCCCCGGACGCTTCGGCGCAGGTTTTGCCGGGCGCTTGCCGCTAGTGTCAGCAGGACGATCCGCAACCGGCGTACCGCGACCTGCTGGAGCACCACGGCCTTCGCCGCGCTCGGTGCGACCGTTGGCCGGACGCGGAGTGCGTGGACCGCGCTCGCCATCCGGACGTGCAGCTGGCTTGCGACCTGGACGCTCGCCTTCGATCTGCGGCTCACGGCTTGGACGCGGGCCGGCGGATGGAGCACCCGCGGCTGGACGCAGGGTACGCACGCGCTCGGTCTTGGCCATTGGGCGCGACGATTTACGCTGCATGCGCTCAAGCTTGTCTTTGCTCTTGGCGTTCAGTTGCGGCATGGCCACTGGGGTCAGGCCAACTTCAGCACTGAGAATGTCGACTTCGTACTGGCTCATTTCGCGCCAGCGGCCCATCGGCAGGTCGGAGTTGAGGAACACCGGACCGAAACGCACGCGCTTCAGGCGGCTGACCACCAGACCTTGCGATTCCCACAGACGACGAACCTCACGGTTACGACCTTCCATCACCACGCAGTGATACCAGTGGTTGAAGCCTTCGCCACCCGGAGCCTGCTTGATGTCGGTGAACTTGGCCGGGCCGTCTTCCAGCACCACGCCAGCCTTCAGACGTTCGATCATTTCGTCATCGACTTCACCGCGTACACGCACGGCGTACTCGCGGTCCATCTCGTAGGACGGGTGCATCAGACGGTTGGCCAGTTCACCGTCGGTGGTGAACATCAGCAAACCGGTGGTGTTGATGTCGAGACGACCGATGTTGATCCAGCGGCCTTCTTTCGGACGCGGCAACTTGTCGAACACGGTCGGACGGCCTTCCGGGTCGTCACGGGTGCAGATCTCGCCATCGGGCTTGTTGTACATGATCACGCGGCGAACCGACTCGGCGGCTTCTTCGCGCTTGATGACCTTGCCATCGATGGTGATTGCGTCGTGCATGTCGACACGCAGGCCGAGGGTGGCGTCTTTGCCATTGACCTTGATGCGGCCCTGGCTGATCCAGGATTCCACGTCACGGCGCGAGCCGACGCCGATACGGGCGAGGACTTTCTGCAGCTTTTCGCCTGCTGGGCCGATTTCCTGGTCGTCTTTCTGAATGATGTCGCTCATCTGGGCACCTCCCGGTGTGGTCTGTTCAGGCGGCGCCTGAAGCATAGAAAACTGTGTTTTCGGGCGAAGGATCGCCGAAGGGTCGCGAATCATACGCTCATGCGCACGTTCGCGCATCAGAGACTAGCTGATGGGGGCAAGCTTATTTTTTCCGCCGACCAGTGGCGCCGAGTTTGATCAGACGCATTGCGGCTTCGGCCAGCACGGTGCGCTTGTCGTCCTTGTCGAGTTTCTTCCAGGCGCGGATCTCGCGTTTGCTGCGGCCGCAGCCGATGCAGATGTCATCGCTGAACTTGCAGAGGCTGATGCAGGGGTCTTTTGTGGAACTCATCTAATACTCCAGAAACCCAAATCGCCCTTGTGGGAGCTAGCCTGCTAGCGATTGCGGTGGTTCAGTCATCCTGATGCTGAATATCTGACCGCTATCGCCAGCAGGCTGGCTCCCACAGGGGGTCATCTGTGCTCATGAGACCGTACTCAGTCGTCGAACTCGCGGCGTTCGGCTTCGATGGCTTCGGCCAGTGCGCGGGCTTCGGCTTCTTCTTCGGTTTCTTCGGCTTCAGGCGCGGACTGTTCGAGGGCGGCGACGGCGGCCAGGAGTTTTTCCCGAGCTTCGGCTACGCCCAGGACATCATCTTCTAATTCAGGTTCTGGTTCTGGTTCTGGTTCTGGCTCAGCTTCAGGCAGCGGCGCTTCAACTGGCTGCGCCTCACCGTCCGCCACATCACGCAGCAGATCGTCGAAGTCGGTCTTGATCCCCTCCTCCATGCTGTCCAGTTCCAGCAACAGCGTATGGAAACTGGTCTCGTCCTTGGGCTCTTCCGGCTCGGCGCTGGCATCAGCCAGTTCTTGCAGGCTGGCCGGCACCGGGGCGTCGTCGAAGTCGAGCACCGGGTCGGTTTCCATCTCGCGCAGTTCGGCGAGCGGCGGCAGGTCGTCGAGGTTTTTCAGGTTGAAGTGGTCGAGAAACGCCTTGGTGGTGGCGAACATCGCCGGTTTGCCCGGCACGTCGCGGTAACCGACGATGCGAATCCACTCACGCTCGATCAGGGTTTTGACGATGTTGCTGTTGACCGCCACGCCCCGCACGTCTTCGATCTCGCCGCGAGTGATCGGCTGGCGATAGGCGATCAGCGCGATGGTTTCCAGCAATGCCCGGGAATAACGCTGCGGACGTTCTTCCCACAGTCGACCAACCCACGGCGAAAACTTTTCGCGGATCTGCAGGCGATAGCCCGAGGCGACTTCCTTGAGCTCGAACGCCCGGCCGTCGCAGGACTTGGCCAGCAGCGTCAGTGCCTTCTTGAAAACCGGCGGCTCCGGCCGTTCGCCCTCTTCGAACAGTTCAAACAGGCGCTCAAGGGATTGCGGTTTTCCCGAGGCCAACAGAAAGGCTTCAAGCAGGGGCGCCAGCTCGCGGGGTTCAGTCAGGTTCATGTTTCGACTCGTTATTCGGCTCGGGCTCGCACGTGGATCGCAGCGAACGGCTCATTCTGCACCAGCTCGACCAAGGATTCCTTGACCAGCTCAAGGATTGCCATAAAGGTCACCACCACGCCGAGCCTGCCTTCCTCGGCAGTGAACAGCTCGACAAACGGCACAAAACCGCCGCCCTTGAGCCGCTCCAGCACATCACTCATGCGCTCGCGGGTCGACAGTGCCTCGCGGCTGACCTGATGGCTTTCGAACATATCGCCACGGCGCAACACCTCGGCCATGGACATCAAAATCTCTTCCAGCGCGACATCGGGCAACAGTTTGCGCGCCCGGGCTTCCGGGGCATCAAGCTTGGGCACCACGACGTCGCGGCCCACCCGCGTCAGACCATCGATGCCTTCGGCGGCAGCCTTGAAGCGCTCGTATTCCTGCAAGCGGCGGATCAGCTCGGCACGCGGGTCGTCTTCTTCGTCTTCGACGGTTTCGGCCCGAGGCAGGAGCATCCGCGACTTGATCTCGGCCAGCATCGCGGCCATCACAAGATACTCGGCCGCCAGCTCCAGACGCACCGATTGCATCAACTCGACATACCCCATGTACTGGCGAGTGATTTCCGCCACCGGGATGTCGAGGATGTTGATGTTCTGTTTACGGATCAGGTACAGCAGCAGGTCGAGCGGGCCTTCGAAGGCTTCAAGAAAGACTTCCAGCGCATCCGGCGGGATGTACAGGTCGAGCGGCATTTCCATGACCGCCTGGCCATAGACCATGGCAAACGGCAGCTCCTGCTGAGCGCCGGCCTGGGGATCGACTACGGTTTCCACTGCCGACATTCAGGCCTCGACCATGAACGGGGTCGGATCGCCGCAACCGACGCGGACTACTTCCGGGTCTTCGCCGGTCAGATCGATCACGGTAGAGGCTTTGATGCCGCCGAAACCGCCGTCGATGATCAAGTCCACTTGATGTTCGAGCAATTGACGCATTTCGTACGGATCGCTGAGCGGGTCTTCATCGCCGGGCATGATCAGGGTCACGCTCATCAGCGGCTCGCCCAGTTCGGCCAGCAGCGCCAGCGCGATCGGATGGCTTGGCACGCGCAGACCGATGGTGCGTTTCTTCGGATGCAGCAACAGTCGCGGCACTTCGCGGGTGGCGTTGAGAATAAAGGTGTAAGGCCCCGGCAAATGCGCCTTGAGAATGCGGAAGGTGCCGGTGTCGATCTTGGCGTAGTTACCCAGTTGCGACAGGTCGCTGCAGATCAACGCGAAGTTGTGCTTTTCATCGAGCTGACGCAAGCGTCGAACGCGCTCGATGGCGGTCTTGTCGCCGATCTGGCAACCAATCGCGTAGGAGGAGTCCGTGGGATAAATCACCACCCCGCCCTTGCGGATGATCTCGACCGCCTGTTTGATCAGGCGCGCTTGCGGGTTTTCCGGATGTATCTGGAAAAATTGACTCACATTTTCTACCTGTTCAGACGGCGGCAATATCTGTGTCATGTTTGAACCGACACCACAGGGGCGGCAGGTCCTCAGGGAGCGGCCGGTACTGGCCAATCTCCGACCAGCCTCCAGGGCCATGAAAATCACTGCCGGCGCTGACCAGCAGACCGAACTCACGGGCAAGGATTGCCAGGCTGCCCACCTGTTCCGCAGGCTGAAAGCCATTGACCACTTCGATCGCATGCCCGCCCGCTTGAATATAGTCGCCAATCAGCTTTCGGCGCTTGCTGCGGGTGAAATCGTAGTGCCACGGATGCGCCAGACTGACCCAGGCTCCAGCGGCGCGCAGCGTGCCGACGGTGTCTTCGAGGGTCGGCCAGTGTTGCTTGACGTCACCCAGCTTGCCCGCGCCGAGCCATTTGCGGAACGCCTCGGCGCGATCCTTTACAAAGCCTTCACGCACCATCCAGTCGGCGAAGTGCGGACGGGCCGGCGCATTGCCGCTGTCGCCCAGTTCCTGCTGGATCTGCCGGGCGCCTTCGAGGGCGCCGGGCATGCCTTTGAGCGCGAGCTTGCGGCTTATTTCTTCCGACCGCAGCCAGCGGCCATCGTGCAATCTGGCGATGGCCTCGACCAACGGTGCGGCGTTGACGTCGAAACCGTAGCCCAGCACATGAATGGTCGCCCCGCCCCAAGTGCAGGACAATTCGACGCCGTTGACCAGTTGCATCCCCAGTTCGATGGCGGTTGCCCGCGCTTCGGCGAGGCCTTCGAGGGTGTCGTGATCGGTCAGGGCCAGGACTCGCACGCCGTTCTCGAACGCACGCGCAACCAGTACCGCAGGCGCAAGAGCGCCATCGGAGGCCGTGCTATGGCAGTGCAAATCAACATTCACGGAGATATGTAACCTCAAATCAGCTGACGCTATCGCGCGCCCGTATGTTTGTTATTATGCCGCCACATCCAGCTTCTGGCTCTCACTGTGAAACAATTCATCGATTTCATTCCGCTTCTGCTGTTTTTCATTGTTTACAAACTTGATCCACGGGTCGTCGACATTGCCGGCCACGAACTGACTGTAGGCGGTATTTACAGCGCCACTGCCATGCTGATCATCAGCTCCCTGGTGGTGTACGGCGCACTGTTCATCAAGCAACGCAGGCTGGAAAAGAGCCAATGGCTGACTTTGGTCGCCTGTCTCGTGTTCGGCAGCCTGACTTTGGCCTTCCACAGTGAAACCTTCCTGAAATGGAAAGCCCCGGTGGTCAACTGGCTATTCGCACTGGCGTTCATCGGCAGCCACTTCATCGGTGATCGCCTGCTGATCAAACGCATCATGGGCCACGCGCTGACCCTGCCGGACCCGGTCTGGACGCGTCTGAACATCGCCTGGATCGGCTTTTTCCTGTTCTGCGGTGCCGCCAACCTGTTCGTTGCCTTTACCTTCCAGAGCATCTGGGTGGATTTCAAGGTGTTCGGCAGTCTGGGCATGACCGTACTGTTCCTGGTCGCACAGGGCATTTACCTGTCCCGTCACCTGCATGACACCGATACCACAACACCAAAAACCGAGGACTGACATGCTCTACGCAATCATTGCCACCGACGTCGCCAACTCTCTGGACGCCCGCCTGGCCGCCCGGCCTGCCCACCTTGAGCGCCTGCAAGTGCTCAAGGGCGAAGGCCGCATCGTATTGGCCGGCCCACACCCGGCCGTCGACAGCAATGATCCGGGCGCTGCGGGTTTCACTGGCAGCCTGATCGTTGCCGAGTTCGATTCCCTGAGCGCCGCGCAAGCCTGGGCCGATGCTGATCCCTATATCGCCGCTGGTGTGTACGCCAACGTGCTCGTGAAGCCGTTCAAGCAAGTCCTGCCGTAAGCCTGAAACTCGGGCCGTACGGGATTTCTGACAAAGAGCTTTTCTGTGGCAGGCAGATTATGTGGTGAGGGGATTTATCCCCGTTGGGTTGCGCAGCAGCCCCAGAATCATTGAACGCGGTGTGCATGCCTCACCGAGCTTGAAGATTTACGACTGCTGCGCAGCCGAACGGGGATAAATCCCCTCGCCACAAAGTCATCTACACCACAGAATCATCTGCGCCACAAACAAGTCTGCTCCCCTGCACTGAACCTTCCTGGTTCTTGCTGCTCTCAATCGCTCATTATTCTCGTTTGCCTGCCGACAACCTGCCCAATATCCATTTGGAAGCAGGTGTCGCGATGCGCAAGGGTCCGTTGTGTCTGATGTTGGTCACGTTGTCGATCATGGCGCCCGCCCATGGTGAAGAAAGCACCGAAGGCGGCAATTCCACGCCATTGTCCTTGAGTGCTGGCAGCCAGATCACCGAGTTGCAGCAACGCCTGAAGGCCAGCGAGCAGCAACGGGAAGAATTGAACAAACAACTGCAAAGTGCCGACAACGAACGCGAAAGCGCTCAGCTCGCCCGGTTGCGCCAGGAGAACCAGCGTCTGAAGCTGCAACTCAAGGAAGCCCAGGCCAGCCCGCTCCCGCGTTTGCTGACCGATCAGCAGCAATGGTTCGTCACTGGCGCCGGAGTTGCGCTATTGGCCCTGCTCTGCGGTATCTTTGCCAGTGGAGCAAGTCGAAAACGTCGACAATGGCTAAATTGAGTGAGTCATGAGCGAGCTGTTACTGATTGATGATGATGTGGAGCTCTGCGAGCTCCTGAGCAGTTGGCTGAGCCAGGAAGGCTTTCAGGTGCGCGCCTGCCACGACGGCCAGAGCGCCCGCAAGGCATTGGCTGAAGCGGCGCCCGCCGCCGTGGTGCTGGACGTGATGCTGCCCGATGGCAGCGGCCTTGAACTGCTCAAGCAATTGCGCAACGACCACCCGGACCTGCCGGTGCTGATGCTCTCGGCCCGGGGCGAGCCGCTGGACCGCATCCTCGGTCTGGAACTGGGCGCCGATGATTATCTGGCGAAACCCTGCGACCCTCGCGAGCTTACCGCCCGCCTGCGCGCGGTGTTGCGCCGCAGTCATCCGGCAGCGGCATCGACGCAGCTTGAACTGGGCGACCTGATTTTCAGCCCGGTGCGCGGCGTAGTCAGCATCGACGAAAAAGAACTGACCCTCACCGTCTCCGAAAGTCGCCTGCTCGAAGCATTGCTCAAGCAACCGGGCGAGCCGCTGGACAAGCAGGAGCTGGCGCAGATCGCCCTCGGTCGCAAGCTGACCCTGTACGACCGCAGCCTCGACATGCACGTCAGCAACCTGCGCAAGAAGATCGGCCCCCACCCCGACGGCCGCCCACGCATCGTCGCCCTGCGCAGCCGCGGCTACTACTACAGCCTCTGAACCGCCCACACTCACTGTAAGAGCTGCGGCACGCTGCGATCTTTTGATCTTGCTTTAATAAACAAAATCAAAAGATCGCAGCGAGCCGCAGCTCCTGCACAGGGCCAACGTAAGGTTGGGCGCAAAACGTCTTTACCCAAGCTTTACGTACCGCTGACCGCCGCTGACCTTGATCTCCGTAATCTGAACTCATCCGGAACGTACCGGGAACGAGACAAGGAGATTCACCATGCGCAAGACTCTTATCGCTCTGATGTTCGCTGCCGCTCTGCCAACCGTCGCAATGGCCATGCCGCAAGATGGCGGCCCTATGGGTGGCCCGATGGACGGAGCGCGCCACGGCGGTCAGATGCAGGGCATGCACGGCAAAGGCCCGTACAGCCAACTCGACCTGTCCCGCGAACAGCGCGAGCAGATCCGCAAGATCATGGGCGAGCAGATGCATGAGCGTCGCCAACTGGTCGACAAGTACCTGGAAAAACTCTCGCCGGCTGACCAGAAAGCCATGAAGGACGAGATGACCGCCAAGCACCAGAAAGCCCAGGCAGATGTGCGCGCAGTGCTGAAACCGGATCAACAGAAGAAATTCGACGAGATCCAGAAAAAACAGGCTGAGCGTCGCGCCGAATGGGCAGAGTTCAAAGCCTGGAAAGCGCAACAGCCACAAAAAGCGCAATAATGCAGTAACCCCGAACCCGACGGCTAACCAGCGTCGGGTTTGCCTTTGTGGCGAGGGGATTTATCCCCGTTGGGTCGCGCAGCGGCCCCAAAACCTGCGATTGCGGAACATCAGAAATATCGCGCGCAATGGTTTAGCGACTGCTTCACAGTCGAGCGGGGATAAATCCCCTCGCCACAGGAGCCCATTCCAACATGGGGCTTTTGTTTGATTGAGGATTTTCTGTGCGTTCATTGTTCTGGCGTATTCTCGCGAGCTTCTGGCTGGCCATTGCATTGGTGGCCGGGTTGTCGATCCTGCTCGGGCACATGCTCAATCAGGACGCGTGGATACTCAGTCGCCATCCGGGCCTCAACACCCTGGCCGCTGAATGGACGCAAACCTACGAAAGCCAGGGCGAAGACGCCGCCCAGGACATCCTCCAACAACGCAAACGCCAATATCACATCGACGTCCAGGTGCTCAACGAAAGCGGCGACCCGGTGGTACGCGGCACTTTCCCGCGCCGCGCCGCAGCCTTCGAAGCCCGCCAGAACAACGATGACCGCCGCCTGCCTTGGCGACGCCTGACCGATGAGTTCACCAGCGACAAAACCGGTGACACCTATCTGTTCATCTTCCGCATCCCGCACCCGGAACTCGACGCCTGGCACCGCGACAGCCTGCTCTGGCCGTTGAGTGCGCTGGGTATCGCGCTGGTGGTGCTGACCTTGTTCAGCCTGCTGGTGACTTTCTCCATCACCCGCCCACTCAGCCGTTTACGTGGCGCGGTGCATGATCTGGGACAGACCACCTATCAGCAGAACAGCCTGGCGAAACTGGCTAACCGCCGCGACGAATTCGGCGTACTGGCCACCGACTTCAACCGCATGGGTGCGCGCCTGCAAAGTCTGATCGGCAGCCAGCGCCAATTATTGCGCGACGTGTCCCACGAACTGCGCTCGCCGCTGGCCCGTCTGCGCATCGCCCTCGCATTGGCGGAACGCGCCAACCCCGAGGAACGGGAAAAACTCTGGCCGCGCCTGACCCGCGAGTGTGATCGGCTGGAAGCATTGATCAGTGAAATTCTGGTACTGGCGCGGGTCGATGCCGACAACGCCAGCGCCGAAGACGTGGACTTGAATGCACTGCTCGGCACGCTGCAAAAGGATGCACAGCTTGGCTCGCCGGAGCAGACCGTGCGCCTTGAAGTCGAACAGCATCTGAATCTGACCGGTTGGCCGACGATGATCGAGCGCGCCGTCGATAACCTGCTGCGCAACGCGCAACGCTTCAACCCGGTCGGACAGGCGATCGAAATGCAGGCGGCGCGGCAAGGTGAGCGCGTGGTGGTGAGCGTGCGCGACCATGGGCCGGGCGTTCAGGCCGAGCATCTGAGTCAGTTGGGCGAGCCGTTTTATCGGGCGCCGGGGCAGACAGCTGCGGGGCATGGCCTTGGACTGGCGATTGCCCGGCGGGCGGCGGAGCGGCATGGCGGGACGCTGGTGCTGGCGAATCATCCTGAGGGCGGGTTTATCGCCAGTCTGGAATTGCCGCTTGTACCCGGAGTTGTGGTTTCACCATAAACAAAATGTGGGAGCGAGCCTGCTCGCGAATGCGGTGTGTCAGTCAATGAAAATCACAACTGACACTCCCTCTTCGCGAGCAGGCTCACTCCTACAGTTGATTGGTGAGATCAGGCCTTCGCGGGCCAGGCGCTGACGAACTCGGCCAGATCAACCTTCTCCGCCACACGCGGTTCTTTCTGCGGCGTGCCGAGGTACAGGAACGCAATCACTTCCTCGCCCTCTGCCAGCCCCAAGCCCTTGGCCACAGTCGGCGAATAAGCCAGATCACCGGTGCGCCACACCGCGCCAATCCCCTGCGCATACGCCGCCAGCAAAATCCCGTGCGCCGCACAGCCAGCCGCCAGCAGTTGCTCGGCCTTCGGATATTTGACGTGTTCCTGAAGTTTGGCGATCACCACAACCACCAACGGTGCTCGCAACGGGCCGTTACGCGCCTTGTCGATCATCGCTTCGGTGACTTCGCCTTCCTGCAGCTTCGCAGCTTCAGCCAGCAATTCGCCCATCTGCTCGCGCGCCGCGCCTTCGACGGTCAGGAAGCGATACGGCTGCAAATGCCCGTGATCCGGCGCACGCGTGGCCGCCGCAAACAGGACTTCGCGCTGTTCGGCGCTAGGCGCCGGGTCGATCAGTCGTGGAACGGAAACACGGTTGAGCAAAGCGTCGAGAGCCTGCATCGGCCACCTCCTGAAAAATTTGTGCGGCTATTCTAGCTGTATCTGTCGTCAGCATGCCGGTTTACATGCCCCGCCTCGCGGGTAGAATGGCGCCCTTCCCACATCAGCCCGAGCGGACTTCATGGCGTTGCCGACCTTACGGATTATTGGTTTCATCATCGGCATCTTCCTGATCACCCTGGCTATCGCCATGGTCGTGCCCATGGCCACCCTGGTGATTTTCGACCGCACCGGCGACATGCCGTCGTTCCTCTGGGCGAGCATGATCACCTTCGTCGCCGGCCTCGCGCTGGTGATTCCCGGCAGACCCGAACACATTCACCTGCGCCCGCGCGACATGTACCTGCTGACCGTCAGCAGTTGGCTGGTGGTGTGTATTTTCGCCGCGCTGCCGTTTCTGCTGACCCAGCACATCAGCTACACCGACTCTTTCTTCGAAAGCATGTCCGGCATCACCGCGACCGGTTCGACTGTATTGAGCGGGCTCGACACCATGTCGCCGGGCATCCTGATCTGGCGCTCGCTGTTGCACTGGCTTGGCGGCATCGGCTTCATCGGCATGGCGGTAGCGATTCTGCCGCTGCTGCGAATCGGTGGCATGCGCCTGTTCCAGACCGAATCCTCGGACCGCTCCGAGAAAGTCATGCCGCGCTCGCACATGGTGGCGCGGCTGATTGTGGCAGCGTATGTCGGCATCACCATTCTCGGCAGTCTGGCGTTCTGGTGGGCCGGAATGAGCCCGTTCGATGCGATCAACCACGCGATGTCGGCGATTTCTACCGGCGGTTTCTCGACCTCCGACCAGTCGCTGGCCAAGTGGACGCAACCGGCGGTGCATTGGGTCGCGGTCGTTGTGATGATCCTCGGCAGCCTGCCGTTCACCCTGTACGTGGCGACGATGCGCGGCAACCGTAAAGCGCTGCTCAAGGATCAGCAGGTGCAAGGTTTGCTCGGCATGTTGCTGGTGACCTGGCTGGTGCTCGGCACCTGGTATTGGTGGACGACCAATCTGCATTGGCTCGACGCCCTGCGCCATGTGGCGCTGAACGTGACCTCGGTGGTGACCACCACCGGTTTTGCCCTCGGCGACTACAGCTTGTGGGGCAATTTCTCGCTGATGCTGTTCTTTTATCTGGGTTTTGTCGGCGGCTGTTCCGGCTCGACGGCGGGCGGGATCAAGATCTTCCGTTTCCAGGTCGCCTACATCCTGCTCAAGGCCAACCTTAATCAGTTGATTCACCCGCGTGCGGTGATCAAGCAGAAGTACAACGGTCATCGACTCGACGAAGAAATCGTCCGCTCGATTCTGACCTTTTCGTTCTTCTTCGCCATCACCATCTGCGTGATCGCCCTGCTGCTGTCGTTGCTGGGCGTGGACTGGATGACTGCGCTGACCGGCGCCGCCAGCACCGTGTCCGGTGTCGGCCCGGGTCTTGGCGAGACCATTGGCCCGGCTGGCAACTTCGCCACGCTGCCGGATGCGGCGAAATGGATTCTGTCGTTCGGCATGCTGCTCGGCCGACTGGAGATCATTACCGTGTTTGTGCTGTGTATTCCGGCATTTTGGCGTCATTGACAGCAGCCGGCGCCTGCAACAGCCGCGCCCGGTAATCGCCGGGCGTGGTGTCAAACCAGCGACGAAACGCGCGAAAGAAGTTACTCGGGTCAGCAAATCCCAACAGGTAGGCGATTTCCAGCAAGGTCATGCTCGGTTGCGCCAGATATTGCTCGGCCAGTTCACGACGCGTGTCATCGAGCAGTTGCTGAAAGCTGGTGCCCTCCTCCTGCAAACGCCGCTGCAAAGTGCGCTGCGACAAGTGCAGGGTCTGCGCCACGGTATCGCGCTTGGGTTCGCCTTGTGGCAGCAAGCGACACAGCACCTGCCGCGCCTTGTGGGTCACACGACTCTCGGAAAACCGCGCCAGATATTCCCCGGCAAACCGGTCATGCAACAGCGCCATCGCCTCATTGGCGGTCGGCAACGGCGCCTCCATGTCTTCGCGCTCGAAAATCAGCGCGTCGTATGGCGCGTTGAACACCAGCGGCGCATGAAAGGCCTGTTTGTAGGGTTCAAGATTCTCCGGTTCATCGCCCTGCACCAGCACTTTGCGCGGGTGCAACGTGCGTCCGGTCAACCAGCCGCACAGGCCCAAGGCACAAGCCAGCGAAGCCTCGGCACTTTGCCGGGTCGGTGGCAGATGATCGCCGTGTACGGTCAGGATCAGCGCATAACCTTCGTCGAGCAGCCGAAAACTCAGGTCGGCGCTTTCGGCGATGATCCGCTGATAACGCACCAGCCGCTGAAAACCTTCGGCCAGCGTATTGCTCGACATCAGCGCATAGCCGGCGACATGGAACGAGGCCGGTCGCACCACTTTGCCCATGTTCAGGCCAATCGCCGGATTGCCGGACAGCTCGACCGCCCGCTGCCAGAGCCGGGTCATGGAATCTTGCGGGAAGCGCGCGTCCGGATCGGTGAGAGCCGCGTAATCGAGCCCCAACTGCTTGAACAGAACCCGGCAATCCAGGCCGTCCATCTCCAGTGCTTTGACAATCCCCATCGCCCAGCTTGCAGAAGTCGTTCGTTCGCTCATGGCGTTTTTCTTTTACATGATGGGTCGCATACCACGGCCCTGTTTGCGAAGGATACTAAAGTGGCGCCCATTGTCACTGGCTGATGCCAGTCTTCACTCTAGACTCAAATAAGCTACCCGCAGAACAACTTGTCACCAGAACAATAACCACAGAGAACGCGGTCGTGGAAAACATCAGACATTTCAACAGCTTCGCTGAGTTCTACCCGTATTACCTCAGCGAACACAGCAACAGTACTTGCCGACGATTGCACTTCATCGGCACCTCACTGGTGATTTTCATTCTGGCGATGACCATCGCCAACGGCGCCTGGCTGCTGTTGCTGGCCTTGCCGCTGGCCGGTTACAGCTTTGCATGGGTCGGGCACTTCTTCTTTGAAAAGAACCGCCCGGCAACTTTCCAGCATCCGTTGTACAGCCTGCTGGGTGACTTCGTCATGTACCGCGACATGATCCTCGGTCGTGTGGGGTTCTGAAAAACAAGAAACAACGAGGATGGCCGATGAATGCCAATGCCCGCTTCACTCACATGAAGGATGGCACGCAGGAAGACTGGGCGATCATCGCCGCAGATTTCAGCGCCTACGCCAAGCAACTTTCATCACGAATCGTCACGCACCTGAAATTGCTCGAAGGGGATTTCGGTGGTTTCCCGGTGGACCGGCTGACTCACTCGCTACAAACCGCGAGCCGCGCCTTTCGTGATGGCCGTGATGAGGAATACGTGGTCTGCGCGCTGTTGCACGACATCGGTGACACACTGGGTTCGTATAATCACCCGGACATCGCGGCGGCGATTCTCAAGCCGTTCGTCAATGCTGAAAACTTGTGGATGGTCGAAAAGCACGGGATTTTTCAGGGTTATTACTTCTTTCATCACCTGGGCATGGATCGGCATTTGCGCGAGCAATTCAGTGACCATCCGCAGTATCAGGCGACCATCGAGTTCTGTGCCAAATACGATGCGGCGGCGTTTGATCCGTCCTACGACACCCTGCCGCTGAGCTTTTTCGAGCCGATGCTGGAGCGCTTGTTTTCCCAGCCGAAGAACTCGATCTACAAGGCTGCGATGGAAGAACACGCCCCGGCTTGAGAAACCCCGAATCATTGTGGGAGCGAGCTTGCTCGCGAAAGCGGTGTGTCAGGCAATGAAATGGTGAATGTGCCGACGCTTTCGCGAGCAAGCTCGCTCCCACAGGGGATCTGCTGGTGTTCAGGCGAGTTCGGCGACTTTGGCGGCCTTTAGCTCAGCCGCCAGCGCCTGCGCATCCGCCAGCCGATACAGCTCGATCGTGCCGTCCCAGTGCTCGATCAGCGCCGTGCACGACTCCACCCAGTCCCCGCAATTGAGGTAATCCACCTCGCCGACCTTGCGGATCTCGGCATGGTGAATGTGCCCGCAGACCACGCCATGCAGCTCACGCTTGACGCATTCATGGGCGATGGCTTCTTCAAAGTCGCTGATAAAGCTCACCGCAGTCTTCACCTTGTGTTTCAGGTACGCCGACAGCGACCAGTAGCCGTAACCGTAGCGGGCGCGCCAGTGATTGAGCCAGCGGTTGAGGGTCAAGGTGAACTCGTAAGCCGAATCGCCGAGAAAGGCCAGCCAGCGGTGATAACGGGTAATCACATCAAACTGATCGCCGTGAATCACCAGCAGATGCCGGCCATCGGCGGTGACATGCACAGCCTCGTCGACCAACTGGATGTTGCCCAGAATCAGTTTCGAATAGCGCCGCAGAAACTCGTCGTGGTTGCCGGTGACATAAATCACCTCGGTACCGCGCTTGCTCATGGTCAGCAAGCGGCGGATCACATTGGTGTGCGCCTGCGGCCAGTACATGCCGCCGCGCAGCTTCCAGCCGTCGATGATGTCGCCGACCAGATAGATCTTGTCGGTGTGATAGCCCTTGAGAAACTGCGACAGATGTTCGGCCTGGCAATCCCGGGTGCCCAGATGCACATCGGAAATCCACAAGGTACGCACCCGTTGTTTGCGGCTGGGTTTGGCGAGCTCGGCGCTGGTCATGGGCAACCCTCTGCGATGTTTTCGCCAGCATGCTCGCGGCCGGTTAATCGACCATGACAAGCGCAAGTCAGTCCTGTGACAACGCATCCCGAGTCCGCCGGTGTAGACTGACGCCCTGCCCGGAGACCCGCCATGCGACCGATCCTTACCCTGCGCCAATACACTCGCGACCTGATCGCCCACAGCCACGACCACCCGCAACTGGTGTTCGGCCTGTCCGGCGCGCTGGATTTCGAGGTCGAAGGCGTAGGCAGCCAGGTTCGTCAGCAGAGCTTCGTGGTGATTCCGGGCGGCGCGCATCACGCGTGTGGCAGTGCCGATGGCAGCCGTTGTCTGGTGCTCGACGTACCGGATGAACAATGGATTTCCCGCTCGCTTGGCGAGCATGCCGATGCCAGCCTGCGATTGCTAGACACCCCGTCGCGTCTGGCGCTGGATGCAGGGCAAAGCCAACTGGTCAGTTGGCTGGCGAACAGCCCGGTCAACGATCCGCTGATTGCCCAGCAAGGCGCGGTGTTGTTGCTCGCCAGCCTGAATCACGCCCGCCCAGCCGAACTCGGCGCCCGTCGCCTGCCCTATGCGGCGCTGGATGCGCACATTGAGCAATACGCTGCGTATCCATTGCAGGTCGCCGATCTGGCGCGGATCGCCGGGCTGTCCACGGCGCGACTGCATGCACGGTTTGTCGCCGAATGCGGGCAGACACCGATGGACTATATCCGCAGCCGG
Source organism: Pseudomonas sp. McL0111 (assembly GCF_052567255.1). Taxonomy (NCBI): domain Bacteria; kingdom Pseudomonadati; phylum Pseudomonadota; class Gammaproteobacteria; order Pseudomonadales; family Pseudomonadaceae; genus Pseudomonas; species Pseudomonas sp. McL0111. Next base: position 6,275,909 of record NZ_CP199585.1, read on the forward strand.
CGCCTGCATCTGGCAATGCAAATGCTGGGCGAAACCGCGTTGCCCATCGGTGAAGTGGCGGATCGGGTCGGCTACAGTTCGCAGAGTGCGTTTTCGGCTGCGGTGCTGCGCGAATTCGGCGCCTCGCCCGGGCAACTGCGCCGCGAGCTGCGCGACAAAACACGATAGCCTGCCGACAGATTTGTATCGCCGCACACGCTTAAATACAGGAGCTGCCGAAGGTTGCTCCTGTATTTGAGATTGTGTCTGGATTAAGGATTGTGATGACTCCGCGTACCGCCCTTGGCGCCTTGCATATCGGCGCGTTGATGTTCGGCCTGACCGGTGTGTTCGGCAAACTCGCTGCCGCGTCGCCGGCAGTGATTGTCTTTGGCCGAGCCGCTTTCGCGGTGCTGGCGCTGGCGTTTTTCGCTCGTTTCGCCAGTCAGAGCGGCTGGCAGAAACTGCAAGCGGTCGATTGGCGGCGACTGGCCCTCAGCGGCGTGCTGTTGGCCGGGCACTGGGTGAGTTTTTTCATTGCGGTGAAAGTCGCCGGGGTGGCCATCGCGACACTCGGCTTTGCCAGTTTCCCGGCGTTCACGGTGATTCTCGAAGGGCTGATCTTCCGCGAACGCATCCGCGCCAACGAAATTCTGCTGGTGGTGTTGGTCAGCGTCGGTTTGGTGCTGGTGACCCCGGCCTTCGATCTGGCCAGCGGCGCTACCACCGGTTTGCTCTGGGCGGTGCTGTCCGGTCTGCTGTTTGCGCTGCTGTCGCTGACCAACCGCGCCAGTTCCGGGCGCATCCCGGCGGTGCAAGCGGCGCTGTGCCAAAACGTGGTGGTCGCGTTGTGCCTGCTGCCGGTGGCGGCGCCGCAACTGAGTGAAGTGCGCGCGCTGGACTGGTTGTGGATCGGCCTGCTCGGGGTGTTCTGCACTGGCGTCGCGCACAGCCTGTTCGTCGCCAGCCTGGCGGTGATCAAGGCGCGCACCGCCGCCGTGGTGTTTGCGATGGAACCGGTTTACGGCATTACCATGGCGTGGCTGCTGTTCGATGAAAACCCAACGTTACGCATGCTGATCGGCGGCGCCTTGATCATCGTCGCCATCGTGGTATCGAGCCGGATGTCAGGCAATGCCAGCAAAAAAGCAGTCGCTGCCGAAGCCGCCTCTCACTGAGTGCGGTCGTTGTGGCCGAGGTCGCGAGCAGGATCGATCTGATCGCGCACTCGCTGCTTGAGCACTTTGGCCTCGGGAAAACCGCCGTCAGCCTTACGCTCCCAGATCGGCACCGCGTCGCAGGTGATGTGAAACACCCCGCCGGTGCCGGGCACCAGAGACACTTTTCCCAGGTCATCGCCAAAGGTGCTGAGCAACTCCTGCGCCAGCCACGCGGCGCGCAGCAACCACTGACATTGGGTGCAATAAGTGATGACGATTTCCGGTTTTGTTACGGTCATGATCGCTGAAACTCCTGAGGCAGAGGGGCGCCGCTATAATAGCCGGCTTTATCGCTTGCCCCGAGACTCACCATGCACCGTTTGTTGTTCTGCCTGCTGCTAGGTCTGCTGCCATTTTTTGCTCATGCCGACGAAACCTCGCGACCGAAAGTCGGCCTCGTGCTGTCCGGCGGTGCCGCTCGTGGGCTGGCGCACATCGGTGTGCTCAAGGCACTCGAAGAGCAAGGCATCAAGATCGACGCGATTGCCGGCACCAGCATGGGTGCGGTGGTCGGCGGCCTGTATGCCTCGGGCTACAAGATCGATGAGCTGGAAAAACTCGCGCTGAACATCGACTGGCAACAAGCTCTGTCGGATGCGCCGCCCCGTGAAGACGTGCCGTTTCGCCGCAAACAGGATGACCGCGATTTTCTGGTGAAACAGAAACTCAGCTTTCGCGACGACGGCAGCCTCGGTCTGCCCATCGGGGTGATTCAGGGTCAGAACCTCTCGCTGCTGCTGGAAAGCCTGCTGGCCCACACCAGCGACACTCGTGACTTCGACAAACTGCCGATCCCCTTCCGCGCCGTGGCCACCGACATCGCCAGTGGCGAAAAAGTGGTGTTCCGTAAAGGTCATCTGCCGCAGGTGATCCGCGCCAGCATGTCGATCCCGGCAGTGTTTGCGCCGGTCGAACTCGATGGCCGGTTGCTGGTGGACGGTGGCATGACCGACAACATCCCGCTCGATGTGGCCCGGGAAATGGGGGTCGATATCGCCATCGTGGTCGATATCGGTACGCCGCTGCGCAATCGCAAGCAACTGACCACCGTGGTCGATGTGCTGAACCAGTCGATCACCCTGATGACCCGGCGCAACTCCGAAGAGCAACTGGCAGCCCTGCACCCCGATGACGTGCTGATCCAGCCGGCGCTGGCGAGTTTCGGTGTCACCGATTTCGGTAAAGCGCAGGAGATGATCGATGCCGGTTACCGCGCCACGAAAGTTCTAGATGCCCGCCTCGCCCGGCTCAAACCTGCCGAGTTTCAGGACGCCGAACTCAACGCCGCCCGGGCACCGGGGCAACGCACGCCGATCATCACCGCAATCAAGGTCGAGAACGACTCGAAAGTGGGTGACGATGTCATCCGCTACTACATCCGCCAACACATCGGCGAGCCGCTGGACCTGGGCCGTTTGCACTCGGACATGGGCACCCTGTACGGTCTCGATTACTTCGAACAAGTGCAATACCGCGTGGTGCACAAGGGCCAGGATCACACCTTGGTGATCAGCGCCCGGGGCAAGCGTAGCGGTACGGATTATCTGCGAGTCGGGTTGAATCTGTCGGACGACATGCGCGGCGACAGCGCCTTCAACCTCGGTGCCAGTTATCGGGTCAACGGCATCAACCGCCTCGGCGCCGAATGGCTGACGCGGGCGCAGATCGGCGATAAACAGGAACTCTACACCGAGTTCTATCAGCCACTGGACGTCGGTTCGCGCTACTTCATCGCGCCGTATGCGGCGTTCGAAGCACAGAACGTCGAGTCGATACTGGATAACGATCCGATCGCGCAGTACCGCGTCGAACGCTACGGTTTCGGCCTCAACGTCGGCCGGCAGATCGGCAACAGCGGCGAAGTACGCTTCGGTGTCGGCGAAGCCTGGGGCAAGGCTGATGTACGGATCGGCGATCAGGATCTGCCGAGCGAAAACTTCAACGAAGGTTTCTACACGCTGAAGTATTCGTTCGATTCGCTGGACAACGTTTACTTCCCGCACGAAGGCAAGGACATCAGCCTGACGTTTCTGCAATTCGATCCAAGCCTCGGGTCGGACACGCGTTATCGCCAGTGGGAGTTCAAGGCAGACAAAGCCATGAGCAGTGGCCCGGACACGCTGATTCTTGGCGGGCGCTACGGGCGCACGCTGGACGATGCCAATGTGGTGACGTCGAGCTTCCTGCTGGGCGGCGCAAGGCAATTGTCGGGCTTTCGCGAAGATGCGATCTCCGGACAAAACATCAGCCTGATGCGCGCCGTGTACTACCGCCGACTGACACCGCGTTCGTACCTGCCGCTGGACTTCCCGCTATATGCCGGCGCTTCGCTGGAGCGTGGCCGGGCGTGGAACAACGATAACGAGTTCGACAGCGGCTACATCAATGCGGCGAGCGTGTTCGTCGGCTTCGACACGCCGTTGGGGCCGTTGAACTTCACGTACGGTTTGAATGATGCGAATGAGCAGGCGGTTTATCTGAATCTTGGACAGACGTTCTGAATGGAGTGAAACCTCAAGGATGATGGTGGCTGAAAGTCAGTCTTCGCGGGCAAGCCCGCTCCTACAGTTTTTGTGTACACCACAAACCACTGTGGGAGCGGGCTTGCCCGCGAAGAGGCCAGTAAAACCAGCGCAAGATATCGTTCAGTTCAACGAATCCCGGCCAACAACGTCCGCGCCGTCTGCCGCAGCGGCTCATCACCGTCCTTGAGCAATTCATTGAGCAAGGCAATCGCGCTGTCGATGTCGCCGTCGTCAATGCAGGTTTGCGCCTGTTCAAGCTTTCCGGCATTCGCCTCATCCACCGGATCAGATGTCAGCGGCGCCAACTCCAGCGTCTGACCGATATCACCGAATTCATTAAGGAAGTCATCATCCAGCGGTGGTGTCTCGGCGTCAGCGATCCATTCCAGCTCGGACTCTTGCGCCAATTCGCCGGTCGGGTTATCAGGCAGCTCGAAATCCACCGGCAACACTTCCAGACTGGAGCCCAGGGCCGACACGTCAGCCGACGACTCGGCGGTGGCAGGCTTGCTGTCCTCCAGATCCCAACTGGAATCCATCGACAGCTGATCCAGATTCAACTCGAAATCCGTGTCCGCTGCGGGTTGCACCGCAGTGACGGCGGCGACAGGAACGATCGGTAATACTGGCACGGCTGTGACGAGTTTCGGATGTCGGGTACGAATGTCCCGCAATTGCCGCTCATCAACACCCAGATTGCGCAGATGACTTTCCTGCTCGTCAAACGCGCCACTGGCACCTTGGCGCCCGAGAACCTCCAGCAGTTGCAGGCCGAGATCAATGCGCTCGGGCTCTTTGTGCAACGCATCGCGCAACAGGCCGAGTGCTTCGCCAAGTCGCCCATACGCCAGATAAATCCCTACCGCTTCGAGCACGTCGCCGTTTGTCGGTTCATCACGATGCATGGCGACTGCGCTTGAACTGGTGGCATCAGCCGTTTCGGGCTCATCAGTCGTCGACTCATTGGCCAGCGGCAGAACCGGCAGTGTTTCGTCCTGTGCTGGCTGGCGCTGGCGACGGAGCCAAAACCCCGTTGCAAGTAACCCCAACAGCACCAGCAAACCGCCGAGCAGGGGCCAGTTCGGGCCTTCATCGGAGGCCTCGACCGGCGCGGCAACCGGGGTCGGCACTGCCGGGCTGATGGCTGGCGGCGTTTTTTGCAATTCCATCAAGCGCTCTTGCAGATCACTCGCCTGCTTTTTGCCATCGGCGATCAGCGTCTGCTGCTCCCGCACTTTCGCATTCAGTTCATCGATGGTTTTCTGCATCTGCTGGTTTGCCAGCACACTGGCTGCCAATTGCTCGGCCAGAGCATCGTTGGCGGGCGTGGCGGCAGGCGGTGGCACTGGCGCGGCAGGCAAAGAGTCGCGTTTGCCTTGAGCCGCCGTTACCGGCGCGGCGGGCTCGACAGACGGGAAGCCAGAGGATTGTGGGCGCGGATCAGGCTCGACCGTGGAAGGGACGATACCCGGAGAGCCCGGAGGATCGATCAGCACCGTGTATTCGCGCAGCAAGCGGCCATTGGGCTGATTGAGCTGCACCAGAAAATTCAGGAAAGGTTCGTTGACCGGTTTGCTGGAGGTCACGCGGATCAGTTGACTACTGCCACGCAGGATCGGGGTGAACTTGAGGTCGTTGAGAAAGAACACCCGCTCGACCCCGGCCCGGCCGAACTCATCCGGCGTGGCCAGGCTGACGGACAGTTCGCTTTCGCTGAGACCACCGACATCCACCAGCGCGATATCGGCCTTGAGCGGCTGATTGAGCGCTGAATGAATGGTGATATCACCCAGCCCCAATGCCAGCGACCAGCTCGAATAACTGAGTACACCTGCGACCAGCAGCCATTTGGCGTAACCGCGCAGTACCACGTGCCGACTTGCGAGCATGAGCATCCCTTAAATAAGCAAAACCGGTTTCTATGCGTTCGCACATCCGGTACGAACACGATATTGCCCAGTAGTTCTTATAGTCTGCTCTGCGCGATCTCTCAAAAAACCGGCGTGTGGTTATGCCTCAAGATTTTTCGAGATTGGCCAGAATGTGCCCGTGAACCCGCATGCACACCTTCATATCCGCCTCATCGACGCCTTCGAACAGCTCAAGGCGCAGTTGCGCGGCAATGGTTTCAATTTGTTCGATCAACGGCAGGGCTGGCGCACAGAGGACGATTTTTTTCGCTCGACGGTCTTCCATCACGGACTGGCGTTGCACCAGACCCTGGCCTTCCAGACTATCGAGCAAGCGTGCGAGGGTCGGCCCTTCGACGCCGACGCTTTGCGCCAGTTCACGTTGGGTCGGGGCTTCTTCGAAGCGCGCCAGATGCAGCAGCACCAACCAGCGCGCCTGGGACAAGCCCAGCCCGGCGAGGCGGCGATCCAGTTCGGCACGCCAGCCACGAGACATCTGGGCCAACTGCATGCCAAAACGGTGTTGATCGGTTAACGGCATAAAACACTCATGATTAGGCTAAAAATAGAGAAATCTAATTATTAGTCAGCTAAGCATGGCCCACAGCTATAGGCAAGAGTTGCTCTGTACTGAATCGTTACATCCGTACAACGATTCAGCGGACACCGTTCACATTTCAAATTCCGATTGCAGCGCAGCCCGTACGCAGTACAACACGCCTTCCGGGACACGACCGGCAAACAACGCGGCAATTTCCGCGACCGGCGGTAGTTCACCCTCGCCGTCGAGAAATGCGTCCTGCACTTCGCCCATCAGTTCTTCCGGCAGATCCAGCGCCTGTTCCAGCGACAACTGCTGCTTGCCGATGGCCTCGGCGAGCATCGTGTACACGTTCTTTTCCGAGCACTGCAACTGACCGGCGATCTGCAGCGGCGTCATGCCGGCGCGGGCCAGCGTGATCAGTTCGTGACGCACGTCAGCCACCACTTTCGGTGCCTCGGCCTGCCCGCCGAGCACTTCGAGGAAAGCGTCACCATAGCGTTCCAGCTTGCGTGCACCGACGCCGCTGACCGTGGCCATTTCCGCCAGCGAACTCGGTTGGCTGCGGAGCATTTCCAGCAACGTCGAGTCGGGGAAGATGACGTATGGCGGCACACCGTGTTCTTCGGCGAGTTTGCGACGCAGCGCACGCAGCGCTTCCCACTGTTCGCGCTCTTCGCCGCGCACCAGTTGACTGGCCGGGCTCTTGCTGCCGCTCTTGGCGGTGATTTGCGGTTTCAGATCGCGGCGCAGTTCCAAGCTCACTTCGCCCTTGAGCAATGGCCGGCAAGTGTCGCTCAGGCGTAAGCCGCCGTAGCCTTCATGGTCGACATCGGCCAGACCCCGCGCCACCAACTGGCGGAACAGCGAGCGCCATTCGCTTTCGCCCAGTGCCTTGCCTACGCCCCACACCGACAGATGCTGGTGACCGAAGCTGCGAATTTTTTCGTTGTCCTTGCCCAGCAGCACATCCACCAGATGGCCGACGCCATAGCGCTGACCCGTGCGGAAGATCGCCGACAGCGCCTGACGCGCAGGCTCGGTGGCGTCCCAGGTCTGCACGCCATCGGTGCAGTTGTCGCAGTGGCCACAAGGCTCGGGCATGTCTTCGTCGAAGTAGGCCAGCAGCGTCTGGCGACGGCAGCGGGTTTCTTCACACAACGAGAGCATGGCGTCGAGCTTGTGCTGCTCCAGACGCTTGTGCCGCTCGTCGCCTTCGGAGTTCTGCAACATCTGCTTGAGCATCACCACGTCTTGCAGACCGTAGGCCATCCACGCATCCGCCGGCAGACCGTCACGGCCACCCCGTCCGGTTTCCTGATAATAGGCCTCAAGGGATTTCGGCAGATCGAGGTGGGCAACAAAGCGCACGTTGGGTTTGTCGATGCCCATGCCGAACGCCACGGTAGCGACCATGATCAGGCCTTCCTCGTTGAGGAAGCGCTTCTGGTGATAGGCACGCAGATCGTTGGGTAGCCCGGCGTGATACGGCAGCGCCGGAAAACCTTGCTCGGACAGGAACGTCGCGACTTCCTCGACTTTCTTGCGCGACAGGCAATAGACGATGCCGGCATCGCTGCGCCGCTCGGCAAGGAACGCCAGCAACTGCTTGCGCGGCTGCTCCTTGGGGACGATGCGGTAGAAGATGTTCGGACGGTCGAAACTCGACAGAAAACGCTCGGCATTCTGCAAATGCAGACGCTCGACGATTTCTTCGCGGGTGCGTTTGTCGGCGGTAGCGGTCAGGGCGATACGCGGGACATTGGGGAAGAGTTCGGCCAACTGACCCAGTTGCAGGTACTCGCGACGGAAATCGTGACCCCATTGCGACACACAGTGCGCTTCGTCGATGGCGAACAGCGAAATCTCAAGGCTCTGCAGAAACGCCAGCATGCGCGGCTGCACCAGTCGCTCGGGGGCCAGATAGAGCATTTTGACTTCGCCGCGCTTGATCCGCGTCGCAAGATCACGCTGCTGTTCGGCGCTCAGCGTGGAGTTCAATGCCGCAGCGGCCACGCCCAGCTCTTCGAGGGTGGCGACCTGATCGTCCATCAATGCGATCAGTGGCGACACCACCACAGCCAGGCCTTCACGCAACAGCGCGGGCACCTGGAAGCACAGGGACTTGCCGCCACCGGTAGGCATCAGCACCAGCGCATCACCGCCGCTGGCCACGCGCTCAATGATTGCACCCTGACGGCCACGGAAACTGTCGTAGCCGAAGATGTCCTTGAGGACGCGTTGAGCCTGTTCGAGCATAAAAACTCCAAAAATCTACCGATACATCCCTGCTCAGGCTGGTTCAGAACAGCCGTGGCTGCTTAAACAAAACGTAAGAGCGCATTGCATGACAGCCGCAATACGGGCAGGGATCGCAAAACGCGGCAGTATACCCGAGCCCTCCCCTGCGCAGGGTGCCGCTGATAAGACTCGTGCAAATGGGCCAAATCTGCCGTGCGGCTGGCTTGAGCGCTCAAGAAGGCCTAGAATTCCCGCATTGTTTATTCCCCCAAGGTAGCCCCGTAATGTCCTTCGCTGAGCAACTCACCCGCCTGCAAGTCTTCCTCGACGCCGACGAACTGCATGACGAGGCGCTGGATTACGTGGCCGCCCACGGCTACCTCACCGCGCTGTCGATCTGCGCCGAAGACGTCCCGGAGCGTGAATGGATCGACGCCCTGTTCGCCGAAGAGCCGCACTACGCCGATGACGCCCAGCGTGCAGAAATCGAAGCCACACTGATCGGCCTCAAGGCGCACATCGCCCGTCAACTGGCGTCCGACGAAGAATTCGAGCTGCCGTGCGAACTGGATCTGGGTGAAGAGCCGGACGACTCCGAACTGCGCGGCTGGTGCATCGGCTTCATGGAAGGCGTCTTCCTGCGTGAAGCAGCCTGGTTTGAAACCGCCGAAGAAGAAGTCAGCGAAATGCTGCTGCCGATCATGGTTGGCTCGGGTCTGTTCGACGAACAGCCAGAGTTCGAAGACATCGCCAAAGACGCCAATCTGATGGACGACATGATCGTACAGATCCCGGAAGCCCTGACCGCGCTGTACCTGCTGTGCCAGGCACCGGACGAAAAACCGGCGATCCTCAAGCCACGTCACCACTAAGATCCGGCCTATGGACAATCCCATAGGCAACCGATCCCTGATGTTGCGCTACTTGCTGCTGGCCATTGGCTGGCTGAGCGTGGCATTGGGGGTGATCGGGATATTCCTGCCTGTTCTGCCCACCACCCCTTTCCTCCTGCTGGCGGCCGCCTGTTTCGCCCGCAGCTCTCCGCGTTTCTATCAATGGCTGGTCGAGCATCCCCGGCTTGGGCCATGGATTCGCGACTACCTCGATGGCAACGGCATTCCGCTCAAGGGCAAGGTCTATGCGATCAGCCTGATGTGGGCGAGCATTCTGTTCTCGTGTTACCTGGTGCCACTGCCGTGGGCGCGGGGTTTCATGCTGACCAGTGCGGTGCTGGTGACGGTTTATATTTTGCGGCAGAAGACTCTTCGCAAATCTTGATGCATTACTGGATAGCCGGCAGGTATCTACCTGTTTCCATTAACAGTAGAATTTGCGCCAAATCTGATTCTGGAAACACCACCATTGCCGCAGCCTGGCATCGGTCTACATGGAGGAAAGTCTGTGAAACTGATCAGGCTGGAGCTGGATAATTATCGTTGTTTCCCTGCGTTGACGCTCGAACTGGACCCACAACTCACCTTGCTGGTTGCGCGTAACGGCCAGGGCAAGACAAGTTTGCTGGATGCTATCAAGGTGGCATTGTGGCCCTTTGTTCGTGGATTTGACTTGGGTAACGCTCTCCTGACAGGCATTCAGCCTGACGATGTTTTTTTACGCCCAGTCGAAGCGCATCAAATGGAACCCTCTCTTCCGGCTCGTTTGACGGCTCATGCTGATTTCCTGAACACCGAAGTTTCCTGGTCGCGTAGCCGTATCAGTATCCGCAAAGGAACGAAAACCCGCAGCGACAAAGGCGCGAGATCTTTGGAAAACAAAGCTCGTGATCTGCAAGGCTGGATCTTTCATAACGTATTGATGGACGTTACCAAACCGATCAATCTGCCTGTTTTGGCTTACTACGGTACGAGCCGTCTATGGAGAGATAACACCCCCACATCTCAACCGGTCGATAACGCCGAGCTTTCCAGAACCTATGGTTATCGCGACAGTCTTGACCCTGCGTCCAACTACAAACAGTTCAGCAAATGGTACACACGAATTTTTCGTAGCTATCGCGAAGAGCAAATTCGCAGTCTTGAACGTGGACAAACTACCTTTGATGTTAAAGACGAGTTTTTGAATCCAATTAAAGCTGTACAGAACACAGTCAACTCGATGATTGAATCACAAACTGGATGGCGAAACTTAGCCTACAGCAGCGAGTTCGCTGATCTGGTGTTGGAACACCCAATACACGGTGTTCTGAAAGTCAGCCAACTCAGTGACGGCATCCGCAATATTGTTGCTTTGGCAGCCGATATCGCCTATCGCTGCGTAAAGCTGAACCCTCACTTCGGAAGCTCCGCGCCGCTTCAATGCTTGGGCGTGGTACTGATCGATGAAGTCGATATGCATCTTCATCCTGCGTGGCAACAAACGGTAATACCTGATCTGCTCAGTGCCTTCCCCAATATTCAGTTCATCGTCACGACACATAGCCCGCAAGTAATCACATCGGTTCAGGCAAAGTGTATCCGTGTCCTGCACACAGTCACTGACGACAATTGCCGTCAAGTCAGAATCAGTAATGTCGATCAACAAACTCAGGGCGTCACCAGTTCACAGGTTCTGGCATACATCATGGGGATCGATCCCACACCGGACAATGAACCCTCTCGTAAGTTGAGCGAGTACTTGGCGCTGATTCAGCAAGATCGACATGAGTCGGAACAGGGGTGGCTACTGCGCGAATACCTCGACAAGCATTTTGATACTCAACACCCGGTAATGCTTGATTGTGATCGGTTGATTCGCCTCGAAACATTCAAACGCAAACAACTGACAAAACAAAAATAAGGAAGTCGAGAGAATGCGGAAGCTGATTCGAGGTACGGCTCCAAGCTGTCTTGGTGGGTATAGGCACGGATTACATAGATGGGCTGATGTAACACACACAGACAAATAGCAAATCCGCCAATGCCTTCAAGTTATGCAAGATACTCGTTGCGCCTACTGCGAAGCGAATATCAGCAAGTCGGGACATGCGCACATCGAGCACTTTCGACAACGACACAGATATCCGCAAGGCACGTTCGAATGGACCAATCTGTTCAACTCATGTTGTCGGGAGGATGCCTGCGGAAAATTCAAAGACGGTTGCCCTCCCTACGACGACAGCAAACTGCTCAAACCGGATGAAGATGATCCGGACGGTTTTCTGCTTTTTGTCAGCGATGGCACCATCAGCCCACTCGCCGATCTGGATTATCGGGCACGACCGCGAGCCGTCGAGACATTGCGCATATTCAATCTTGACGCGCAAAACGGAGCCTTGCGGGCAATGAGACGTGTGGCCATCTTTCCCCACCTGAACACTCTGCAGGGTCTCATGGAAATATCCGAAGAGTTTTCTCCGGAGGATGTTAAGGAGTTTCTGGAGGGCGAAATTCAAAACACCGCACATCTGCCATTCTCTACAGCCATCCGGCACACCCTGAAAGCACAGGCTATTTAAAGGGCACCTCCAGACACGCCTTCCAGGCTACACGTCCTCGCGCCTTTGCCTACAGCTACGCCAGAATCCGCCGGCTTGTGCGCTGGGGGGCGGCTTCTATTGTGGGTCGGTCGCCGGCGAATCAACGATCGGGTCTCGCAGCCCGTCGATCTCTGGACACACAACACTCGCTCTTCTTATGGCGGAAAACCTGCACCATTTACCTCATCGTCCCCAATGTCGACAAGGAAGCGCTCTTTACCAATGCGCCTGAGTTCCTGGCCTCGGCAAAGGTGATAGCCAGTGACTTCGCTGTTTTTCTGGACGGGCCGCAGCGCAAGACAGTGCTGCGATCTTTTGATCTTGCTTCTTGAAAAAAATCCAAAAGAACGCGGCTGTGCATGCGAGGCCTTCGGGCTTGCCCGGCTCCTGCACCCGGTTCTCTAACCTGCGCCGAACCGGTCTTGGCGAGGGGATAAGCCGTTTGATTGATCGGTTACCATCGCGAGCAGGCTCACTCCTACAAGCGATCTTTGTAGGGCGTATAACCGTGAGCCTGCTCGCGATGAGGCCGTAACTGTTGCGCCTATTCCTTTGGCACAACGTTATCCAGTGCCTGATTCACCGCCAACTCCCCCAGCATCACAACCTGGGCAATGCCCAGCGCCGTGTTGCGACCCGGCCCCTCCAGTGTTCCGGCGAAATCACCGAGCATCACCGTGGCCGAAGCCAGGGATTCGCAGGCGTTGGCCAGCAGGGATTCGGTGTCGGTTTGCGGGTTGACCATGAACATGCTGCTGGGGGTGTAGGGTGTTGCCATGATTTGTGCGGGAGCGAGGTAGTGGTCGAGGGCGCGTTCGGCGGCTTCGTGGAGTTTTCTTGAGTTGAGTGATTCGTACGGCGATACCGAATCTGTGATCGGCGGGTTGGGTGTAGTTTCGGGCATCAGCTGGAACTCCGGACAAGTACCCATCGAGGTACTTTGAAAGAATGACTTCCTGTCGTTGCCGCAGGCTGCGATCAAAGAATCGTAGCCTGCGGCAGCTTCTACAGAGGTACCGGGTAACTAGTGCGGCAAGCGGCGGCTATCCAGTACCCGGTTCACCATGAGTTCACTCAGCATGATCACCTGATGCAGCATCAGCATGGCCCGGCGCTGTGAGTCGTCGAGCGCGCTGCCGATATCGCGGGCCATGTCGCTGGCGGCCGCTAATGATTCGCAGGCTTCGACGAGCAGTGTTTCTTCGTCCACAGTGGGATCGATGAGGAAGATCCTGCTCGACTTGCGTAACGGTGTTGAAGGTATCGAGACCTTCAGTGAGCCAGGGCTGAGGTAGAAGTTGATGGCGCGATCGGTCGCCTCTTTGATCTTCAGGGGGTCAAGGGCTGGATCGTACGGGATGGGGTCTGTGTCTGGGGGATTGGGTGTGGCTTTGAACATTGATAAAGCTCCGTATCGAGAAATAGGAGCCATCACCTTCGCTACCAAACGATGGGTGGCGGCCATGCGCAGGTTGGTAGACCGGTCAATACGGAACCCGGCGCTCACGAATGAGCCCCACGCATGTCCACCATATAAAACTGAGCCCTAAAAAGAGGCTACATAAGGTGACGCCATACGACCGTACCGAAACGGGCTACCAAACCCGATCACTGTTTTGCAGTGACAGGCAAACGATATAGCCCGGCCCATAGTCGTGTAAGCCGGCGGATTCTGGCGTACGCGTAGGTAACGGCGCAAGGCGTTGTAGCCTTTATGGCGTAACGGTTCGTGTACTTTAAACGTGCGCATCGGATTACGTTTAGGGACAGCTGATACACCGCTTTCGCGAGCAAGCTCGCTCCCACATTTGGGGCGGGTGCATCAGTGAGGGAATGGTCGGCTCGTAGGCCGCCATCGCTGGCAAGCCAGCTCCCACAGGGATTGAGTGAACCTGTGAGGGATTGGGTGGCTGTCAGGTGGTTATCGCGAGCAGGCTCACTCCTACAGGGGGTTTTTGGCGGGCACAAATTAGGTGGCCATCACCAATCCACTGTGGGAGCGAGCTTGCTCGCGAAGGCTGAATAACAGGCACCCAATTTCTTCCAGACATAAAAAAACCCGCCCTCCCCATCAACCGGGGCGGCGGGTTTTGTCGTTTCAGCCTTTAGATCAAACCGTATCCACCTTCAACGAATGATCATTCAGCATGCCGCTGATGATCGTCGCCGTGTCGTGCCCGCTGGCGATCACCCCGCCCGCCCCCGGGGTCACGCCGTAGTGGCTGGCGAGGTTGACGCCGGCCAGGTCGATGGTCTGGTTCGGCGTGGCGCCGGCGATGGCGCTGACGTCGATGCTGGTGAGAACCGAGGCGCCGCTGCCGGTGACGGTGAAGTGCAGGTAGTCATCGAGCGATGCCGTGGTGCCGTTTTCACCTTGCAGCAGTTGCGACAGGTCGAGCTTGTCGGTGCCTGGAGTGAAGTCGGTGACCACGTCATGGCCACTGTTGCCTTTCAGCCACTGGAAGGTGTCGGCGCCCGGCCCGCCGGTCAGGGTGTTGTTGCCCATGCCGCCGATCAGCAGGTCATCGCCACCGCCACCGTTGAGCGTGTCGTTGCCCAAGCCGCCATTGATCACGTTGTTATTGTTGTCACCGGTCAGGGTGTCGTTGAAGTTTGAACCGGTGAGGTTTTCGACGTTGCTGATGGTGTCGGTGCCGGCGCCGATGGTGTTTTGTGCACCGAGCAGGCTCAGGTTGACCGTGACACCGGCGGTGGCATGCGCATAGCTGACCGTGTCGATACCGGTGCCGCCGTCGAGAATGTCGTTGCCCGGGCCTGCGTAGAGCAAATCATTGCCGGCGCCGCCGTGCATCTCGTTGTTGCCGGAACCTGCGGTGAGCACATCGTTGCCGTCGCCACCGTTGAGGATGTTGTTGCCGGTGCCGGCCACCAGAATGTCATCCCCCGCTGTACCGGTGAGGGTGTGACCGTCCTGATAGGTGATGCTGACGTTGGCGGTGTCGCTGCCGCCGTGGTTGTCGTTGGCGGTGTAAGTGCCGTTGAAGTCTGGCGTCACGTCGTGGGCGCCGGCGTAGTTAACCGTCAGGGTCAGCTGATAGTTTTCCGCCGCAGTCGTGTTGCTGCCGCTGGTGTTGGTGATGTTGGTCACGTGAATCTGATAGGTGCCGTCGGCGCTGGCGGTGATGGTGCCGCCGTCGGCAATTGGCACGAATGCGCCGCCATTGAGCGAATACTCCATGGTGATGTGCCCGGCCGCCAGGTTGTGATCCAGGTTAAGAGTCTCACCCTGTTTCAGTTTGACGGTGATCAGGTCTTCATCGTTGGCGTTGGCGGTGGTCACCGCGCCAAGGTAACCACTGACCACCAGCATCGCCGTCATCGCTGCGGTGTTGGCCGCGAACGCGGCGCGCACATCGGCCAGGTTCTGGTTGGCGGTCGTGTTGCCGGTGCCGGCGAAATTGATCGCGCCAGTGCCGGTGAAGTCCGCGCCTTTGGCCACCCAACCGGTGTTGAAGGTGGTTGGCGAGGCGGTCAGCGTGTCGTTATCGGGATCAGTGTCGTTGGCCAGCAACAGCTCGCCGGGCACCGTGACGCTGCTCGACAGCACGTTGGTGATGACGTGGTCGTCCACCGCCACCGGTGGCGAGTTGGGGATCACTTTTACCGTCAGCGTTGAACTGGCGAGGTCGCCGTCGTTGTCGCTGAGGGTGAAGCCGATGTTCTCGGTGATCACCGTCGTCGTGGTTTTTTGCGAGATGTAGGTGTAGTCGCCAGTGTCGAGGTTGATCTGCAACGTGCCGCTGTTGCTGGTGGCGATACTCACGGTGTTGGTCGTGGTGTCGAACGTGCCGTGGTTGGTGCCACCGCTGGCGGTCAACGAGCCCTGACCGCTGTTGGCTTTCGGATCGTAGGTGTAAGTGGTGCCGTCGACGACGATGGATTTGATGAAACCGCCATCCGCGCCGAACGTGCCGCCCTCGCCCAGCAGTGAACCGGTAACCGGCGCGCCGACCACGGTGCCGGACAGCACCGAATTGAGCTGGTTGAGGTCGGTCACCACTACCGCGTTGGTGTTGGTGTGGCTAATGCCGTCATAGGCCAGAGGATCAAGGTTGGCATTGCTGACGCCGCTGCCCAGACCGATCGCATAGTTCTTGATGTTATTGGCATCGAGGAAGGCTTTCAGTGCAGTTTCGTCAGCGGTGCCGATGTCTTGGCCGGTGGTTGGTTTACCGTCGGAGAAGAAGTAGCCGATGTTCTGCGCACCGTCCTGTTTCCCCGCGGTGTTGAACGCGGTTTGCATGGCCGCCACGGCCGCGTCGTAGTTGGTGCCGCCGCCAGCGGTGAGGCCGGCGAGAAGGCTCTTGGCGGTGGCCACATCGACCCACACCGAAGTGCGATCAGTGGCGCTGCTGCTGAAGGTCACCAGTTGCACCTTCACGTCACCGAGGTCGTCGTATTTGTCGAGCAAGGCACTGATTGCCTGTTTGGCCAGCGCCAGCCGCGACAGGCCAGGCACACCGGAGGCGTCGGCCATACTGCCGGAGATGTCGAGCACGATGAGGATGTTCGAATCGATCTCCACCGCCGCCACCGAACGATCCGATGCCACGGCTTTAGGCACGTCATCGACGATGTTGACGACGATGGTGCTGGTGGTGGTGTTGCCCAGCGCGTCGGTGGCTTTGTAGGTGAAGCTTTCACTCAGGGTGTTGGCGCCGTCGTTGGCGCTCGGCGAGGTTTTCGGCGCCGAGGTCAGGGTGTAGGTGTAGGTGCCGTCGGCATTCAGTTGGATCTGGCCATAGGTGCCGGTGGCGCTGCCGACCAGTGTGTAAGTGATCGCGCCACTGCCGCCGGTGACGGCACCGACCAGCGTGCCGGTCGCGGTTTCGCCAGTGTTGGTCGGATCGCTGCCGATGACCGTGCCGGGGGCCAGATCCTGGCCGTCCTTGGTCAGGTCGAGGGCTTTTTCGTAGACCGTCACGTCCTGATCGACCGAGGCCACCAGTTTGCTGTCGGCGACGTTGATGGTGATGGTCGTGGTGCTTTCGTCACCATCGCCATCGCGGATGGTGTAGGTGAACGTGTCGGTGGCGCCGGGTGGGCTCACCGAGTTCGGGTTGCTGTGGTAAATGGCGTTGCCGGCGGCATCCAGGGTCAGGTAACCGTAGGCGCCGTTGACGTTGCTGTTGAGCCCGCCAATCGCCGAAGTCGCGGTGTTGCTGCCGGCGCGCACGCCGACCACCGCGCCGCCAGCCGCCGCGCCATCGGCACCGGTGACGTCGTTGCCGAGTACGCTGATATTGACCGTCCCGCCCTCCGCCACCGAGCCGGTGTCGGGTTTGGCGGTCGGCAGGTCATCGATGATGTTGACGTTGATCTGCCCGGATGCGGTGCTGCCATCGCCGTCGGTAGCGACCACGTTGAAGTTCTCGGTCAGGCTGTTGGCGCCGTTGCCGGTTGGATGGTTTTCGTTATCCACCAGGGTGTAGCTGTAGCTGACCACGCCAGTGGTTGCGTTGAACCCGGTGATGGTCAGCGTGCTGCCCAGCGGCGTGGTGACCGATTGCGGGAAACCTGCGGCCACGCCATTGGTGACTACCGCGATGCCGCCCACGGTCAGGGTTTGCAGTCCGTCCAGCGCGGTGACGGTGAAGGTGCCGCTCTGGGTGAGCAACGGGGTGTTGGGGCTGCTGCCGTCGCTGAGGTTTTTTTCGTAGACGGTGAGTTCACCGCCAGTGACGTCGAGACCGGTGAGGATCACCGGGTCGTCGTTGTTGTGGATCTGCAAAACGAGATTCGCGGTGCTGGTGTCACCGTCCGAATCGGTGATGGTGTAAGTGAAGTTTTCCGTGCCGTTGCCACCGCCGTGCAGGTTTTTGAAGTCTGCATCGGTTGGATTCAGCGTGTAGGTGTAAGTGCCGTTGGCATTGAGCACCAGCGTGCCGTAAGTACCGGTGAAAGTACCTGCGGTAATCGGGCCGGTGGTTGGGCCGGTAGACGGTACGCGGTCGGCGCCTTGCACGTCGTTGGTCAGGACGTTGCCGCTGAGCGTAAGTGTGGTTTCCGATGCGGTGCCTGCGTTGCTGTCGTTCACGCCTTTTGGCAGGTCGTCGACGATGTTGACGTCCAGCGATGCGTTGGCAGTGGTGCCGTTATCGTCCACAACCGTGACGCCGAATTGCTCGCTGAGCGAGTTTGCGCCGTTGGCGGTTGGGTGTGCATCGTTGTGATCAAGGGTGTAGCTATAGCTGACGACGCCGGTCGTTGCGTTGAACCCGGTGATGGTCAGTGTGCTGCCCAGTGGCGTGGTGACCGATTGTGGGAAGCCAGCGGCTACGCCATTGGTGACCACGGCAATACCGCCCACGGTCAGCGTCGTGACACCGTCGAGTGCGGTGATGGTGAACGTGCCGCTTTGAGTCAGCGCCGTGGAATCTGGCGCACTGCCGGTGCTGAGGTTTTTTTCGTAGACCGTCAGCTCGCCACCGTTCACGTCCAGGCCATTGATGATCACAGGATCATCGTTGTTGTGGATCTGCAAAACCAGATTTGCAGTGCTGGTGTCGCCGTCGGAATCGGTGATGGTGTAGGTGAAGTTTTCCGTGCCGTTGCCACCGCCGTGCAGGTTTTTGAAGTCTGCATCGGTTGGGTTGAGCGTGTAGGTGTAAGTGCCGTCAGTATGCAGTTCGAGCGTGCCATAAGTGCCGGTGAATGTACCTGCGGTCACTGGTCCGGTGGGTACGCGGTCGGCGCCTTGTACATCGTTGGTCAGCACGTTACCGGTCAGCGTCAGTTGGGTTTCCGAAGCGGTAACCGCGTTACTGTCATCAACCGCTTTGGGCACATCATCGACCACGTTCACATCGAGGGTCGCGTTGGCGGTGGTGCCGTTGTCATCGACTACGGTGACGCCAAATTGCTCGGAAAGTGAATTGGCGCCGTTGGCAGTTGGATGCGCGTCGTTGTGGTCGAGGGTGTAGCTGTAGCTGACAACTCCAGTGGTTGCGTTGAACCCGGTGATGGTTAGCGTGCTGCCCAGCGGAGTCGTGACCGATTGCGGGAAGCCAGCGGCTACGCCATTGGTGACGACGGCGATGCCACCGACTGTCAGCGTGGTGACGCCGTCGAGTGCAGTGATGGTGAACGTGCCGCTTTGAGTCAGCGCGGTTGAATCAGGCGCACTACCGGTGCCAAGGTTTTTCTCGTAAACCGTCAGCTCGCCACCATTCACGTCCAGGCCATTGATGATCACTGGATCGTCGTTGTTGTGGATCTGCAAAACGAGGTTCGCGGTGCTGGTGTCGCCGTCGGAATCGGTGATGGTGTAGGTGAAGTTTTCCGTGCCGTTGCCACCGCCGTGCAGGTTTTTGAAGTCTGCATCGGTCGGGTTGAGCGTGTAGGTGTAAGTGCCGTCGGCATGCAGTTCCAGCGTGCCATAAGTGCCGGTGAACGTACCGGCGGTGACAGGCCCGGTGGGTACGCGATCCGCGCCTTGCACATCGTTCGTCAGGACATTGCCGGTCAGCGTCAGTTGGGTTTCCGAGGCGGTGACGGCGTTGCTGTCATCGACAGCTTTGGGCACGTCATCGACCACGTTCACATCGAGAGTCGCGTTGGCGGTCGTGCCGTTGTCATCGACTACGGTGACGCCGAATTGCTCGCTGAGGGTGTTTGCGCCGTTGGCGGTTGGGTGTGCGTCGTTGTGGTCGAGGGTGTAGCTGTAACTGACGACGCCGGTGGTGGCGTTGAACCCGGTGATGGTCAGTGTGCTGCCGAGCGGAGTCGTGACCGATTGCGGGAAGCCAGCGGCTACGCCATTGGTGACGACGGCGATGCCACCGACTGTCAGCGTGGTGACGCCGTCGAGTGCAGTGATGGTGAACGTGCCGCTTTGAGTCAGCGCGGTTGAATCAGGCGCACTACCGGTGCCAAGGTTTTTCTCGTAAACCGTCAGCTCGCCACCGTTCACGTCCAGGCCATTGATGATCACAGGATCATCGTTGTTGTGGATCTGCAAAACCAGATTTGCAGTGCTGGTGTCGCCGTCGGAATCGGTGATGGTGTAGGTGAAGTTTTCCGTGCCGTTGCCGCCGCCGTGCAGGTTTTTGAAGTCTGCATCGGTCGGGTTGAGCGTGTAGGTGTAAGTGCCGTCAGTGTGCAATTCCAGCGTGCCATAAGTGCCGGTGAAAGTACCTGCGGTCACTGGCCCGGTCGGTACTCGGTCGGCGCCTTGCACGTCGTTGGTCAGGACATTGCCGGTCAGCGTCAACTGGGTTTCCGAAGCGGTAACCGCGTTGCTGTCATTCACGGCTTTCGGCAGGTCGTCGACGATGTTGACGTCCAGTGATGCGTTGGCGGTGGTGCCGTTATCGTCCACAACCGTGACGCCGAATTGCTCGCTGAGGGTGTTTGCGCCATTGGCGGTTGGATGTGCGTCATTGTGATCCAAGGTGTAGCTGTAACTGACGACACCGGTTGTGGCGTTGAACCCGGTGATGGTCAGCGTACTGCCCAGCGGAGTCGTGACCGATTGCGGGAAGCCAGCCGCCACACCATTGGTGACGACAGCAATGCCGCCGATAGTCAGCGTGGTAACGCCGTCCAATGCTGTGATGGTGAACGTGCCGCTTTGGGTCAGCGCGGTGGAGTCAGGTGCACTGCCGGTACCGAGGTTTTTTTCGTAAACCGTCAGCTCGCCACCGTTCACGTCCAG
Organism: Pseudomonas sp. McL0111; assembly: GCF_052567255.1. NCBI lineage: Bacteria > Pseudomonadati > Pseudomonadota > Gammaproteobacteria > Pseudomonadales > Pseudomonadaceae > Pseudomonas > Pseudomonas sp. McL0111. Next base: position 6,296,477 of record NZ_CP199585.1, read on the forward strand.
GCCGTTGATGATCACAGGATCATCGTTGTTGTGGATCTGCAAAACCAGATTTGCGGTGCTGGTGTCACCATCGGAATCGGTGATGGTGTAGGTGAAGTTTTCCGTGCCGTTGCCGCCACCGTGCAGGTTTTTGAAATCTGCATCTGTCGGGTTGAGCGTGTAGGTGTAAGTGCCGTCAGTGTGCAGTTCCAGCGTGCCATAAGTGCCGGTGAATGTACCTGCGGTCACTGGCCCGGTGGGTACGCGGTCGGCGCCTTGTACGTCGTTGGTCAGCACGTTGCCGGTCAGCGTCAACTGGGTTTCCGAAGCGGTGACGGCGTTGCTGTCATCAACCGCTTTGGGCACGTCATCGACCACGTTCACATCGAGAGTCGCGTTGGCCGTGGTGCCGTTATCGTCCACCACCGTCACTGCAAATTGCTCAGGCAACGCGTTGGCACCGTTGCCGGTCGGGTGCGCGTCGTTGTGATCAAGGGTGTAGCTGTAACTGACGACACCCGTGGTTGCGTTGAACCCGGTGATGGTCAGCGTACTGCCCAACGGCGTAGTAACCGATTGCGGGAAACCAGCCGCCACGCCATTGGTGACTACGGCAATTCCACCGACGGTCAGCGTGGTAACGCCGTCGAGTGCAGTGATGGTGAACGTGCCGCTTTGAGTCAGCGCGGTTGAATCAGGTGCGCTACCAGTGCCGAGATTTTTCTCGTAAACCGTCAGCTCGCCTCCTTCAACGTTCAAGCCGTTGATGATCACTGGATCGTCGTTGTTGTGAATCTGCAAAACCAGATTCGCGGTGCTCGAATCGCCATCGGAATCGGTGATGGTGTAGGCGAAAGTCTCGGTGCCGTTGCCACCGCCGTGCAGCGCTTTGAAATCGGCATCGCTGGTGTTCAGCGTGTAGGTGTAGGTGCCATCGGTGTGAAGTACCAAAGTCCCGTAAGTACCGGTGAACGTCCCGGCCGTCACGGGACCTGTTGGCACCCGATCCGCGCCTTGCACATCGTTGGTCAGCACGTTGCCGGTCAGGGTCAACAGGGTTTCCGATGCAGTGTTCGCGTTGGTGTCGTTAACCGCTTTGGGCACATCGTCGATGATGTTGACGTCGAGGGTGCCGGTCGCGGAGTCGCCATTGCTGTCGCCGGCAATTACCGTGAATTGTTCGCTGAGACTGTTCGCTCCATCGCCGGCCGGATGCGCGTCATTGCCGTTGAGGGTGTAGCTGTAAGTGACGACGCCCGTCGCCGGATTGAACCCGGTGATGGTCAGCGTGTTGCCCAACTGGCTGGTGATCGACTGCGGAAAACCTGCCGCCACTCCACCGACCACGACGTTGATCCCGCCGATGCTCAGGCTGGTCAAACCATCGGGCGCGTTGACGGTGAAGCTGCCACTTTGAGTCAGCGCGCCAGGGTTGGCGGCAGAGCCTGTAGGCAGATTGGCTTCGTTGAGGGTCAGCTCGCCGCCGGGCACCGCGAGGCCGCTGAGCGACACCAGATTGTTGACCGGCGGCGGCACGACGATCGGAGGCGTGTTGTCACCGTTGTCGATGACAACGTTATGCCGCTCTTCGGGAAACTCGGGAATGCCATTGAAACCGGCAGTAGGAAAACCGATACGCGGATCGACCCGGCCACCGACCTCTTCCAGCAACACAAAACTGTGACCGCCACCCGCCTCACCCGGAACGCCAGTCGCAGCGTTGGGGCCGGCAGCAGTCGCTTCCGCGGTTTTGGTCGGGTCGTCACCGGCGGCGATGGCTTTCTGGATCTGCTCGACGTCGGTCAGTTGGGTTTCACTGGGGGTCAGCGCTTCCGGGGTATCGACATGCGGCGCCTGATTCGCCAGTAACTGGCCGGTCATGGTCAGGCTGCTGTCTCGGCCCAGGGTCAGTTCCTGGCCATTTTGCAGATGGACGGCAACCGCCCCTTCGGCGCCAGTGATCAACTGATCGCCGGCAAACAAGCGATCACCCTCCATCAGGGCGCGGCGGCTGCCGTCGCTTGCCTGAGCGAAAACCTGACCAATGACTTTAGTGACGATCCCGATGAGCGTTGCCATGTGAAACTCCTCCGCTGCCGACCACCGTCGGCACTGGTTCGCGAAGCACGCCCATGGCTCAAGCGGGTTGCCGGGGCGACGCTCGCACCTCGACAGTTCGGCCGCAGGCCCGGCAGATCGAGAAACAGGAGTGCTATCAAGCACTTCCAGACCCTGATCAATACCACTTGCCCACGGACGCTACGTAACGGTGGTGAATCACCCGAGTGACAAAAAAATGTCGCTCATCTGCCGCTACGCGTCCCTCCCCTTCAGCATTACTTCGCCGTATGTCGCAAAGTGAATGGAACTTTCCTCAAGCCTTTTCGCACTCCCTAAAGCGCATGAAACAAAGGCTTTCGAGGTGAACAATGTGCCGGATTTGGCGGAGCGCATAAGTTTTTTTTGGCATAAGCCTTATGAAAATTTTTTCTTAGCTACGCTTCAGGATGTTCTTAGCTCTGTTGTTACAAGAGTGAAACGCTTAAACCTCAAAATTTCGTCAAATATTTGGCGACAGTAACGCACCATCAGGACTCAGGGAGATGCACCCATGCGCGTTTTAACCCCCCTCTGCAGCGCGGTTTTGCTGGCCATGGCTTGCACTTCCCAAGCCCAGGCCATGAACCTGACCGACGCCATTCAAAGCACCATCGCCACTCACCCGGAACTGGCCTCGCGCGTTGATGCCAAGCTCTCGGCTGATGAACAAGTCAAAGTCGCCAAGGGCGGCTTCTATCCGTCCGTCGATTTGAATGCTGCTTACGGGCGCGGGTATAGCGATAACACCAATACCCGTTCGCTGACGCCAAGCGGTCATAACACTGAAATCCTCAATTACACCCAGTCCGAACTGCGCCTGCGGCAAATGCTGTTCGACGGTTTCAACACCGCCAACGAGGTCGAGCGCACCAAAGGCGTGTCCAACTCGCGGGCTTATTACGCGCAAGGCACCGCTCAGGATCTGGCGCTGCGCACCATCGAGGTTTATCTCGAAGTGCTCAAGCGTCGAGAACTGGTGACCCTGGCCAAGAACAACTTGCAGGCGCACTTGCGGGTCAACGATCAGATCGGCCTGCGCACCCAGCGCGGCATCGGCAGCACCGCGGACTCCGACCAATCGGTAGCGCGTAAGGCGCTGGCGCAAAACAACCTCGACACCGCCGAAGTCGATCTGGCCGACGCCGAATCGAACTTCTACGCCGTGGTCGGGCGCATGCCAGATGAACTGGAAGCCCCCCCATCGACTCGCGGCGAACTGCCGACCAGCCTGCCGGAAGCCCAGCAAAGCATGGTCGAGAACAACCCGTATCTGAAATCCGCGCAGGCCGACGTGCAATCGGCCGAGAGCCAGTACGAAGTCGCCAAGTCGCCGTTCTACCCACGTTTCGATGCCGAAGCAGCGGTGGGTGCGAACAACAACGTGCAGGGCGATGAGGGTCACGACAACGAATGGCGTGTCGGCGTGATCATGAACTACAACCTGTTCCGTGGCGGCAGCGACAAGGCGCGTCTGGCGTCCGATGCGCACCAGATCAATCAGGCGATGGACATCCGCAACAACGCGCTGCGCCAGCTCAACGAGAACATTCACCTGGCGTGGAACGCCATGGTCAACGCCAAGAAACAAACCCCGACCGCCCGCGAATACGCCGAAACCACCAAACGCGTGCGTGCGGCCTATCAGGATCAGTTCGGCCTGGGCCAACGTACCTTGCTCGACTTGCTCGACAGTGAAAACGAGCTCTACAACGCCAACCGTCGCTACACCGAAATTCGCTACACCGAGGAATATTCGATGTACCGCGTGCTGGCGAACATGGGCCAGTTGCTGAGCAAGCAACGGGTGGTGTTGCCGGCAGATGCAATCGCCGCGACCGAAGTGAAAAACGAAGCGCGCTTGCCTGAGTTGAAATGATCTGACGTGGCGAGGGAGCTTGCTCCCGCTGGGTTGCGCAGCAGCCCCAAACACCGATTGACGATGCAGACAGTGTGAGTGCTGCGCACTCAAGCGGGAGCAAGCTCCCTCGCCACAGGCGATCAATATGACCAGCATGGAACCCGGCAACTCCGGGATCGATCCGCGGCTGAGCTTCGATGATCCGTTACTCGACGGTCTGTTGATCCTCTGCAAACTGCATGGCGCGATTGTCAGTCGCGCCAGTCTGAGTGCCGGCCTGCCACTGAACAAACAACGCCTGAGCCTCGACCTGCTGCCCCGCGCAGCGGCCCGGGCCGGGTTGCAGGCGCGTCTGCTGCGCCGCGAACTGAAAGATATCTCGCCGCTCAACCTGCCGATCCTGTTGCTGCTGAAAGATGGCCGCACCGCCGTGCTGCGGCGCTTCGGCGACGACGGCAAGGCGTTGATCCTGCCCAGCGAAGCCGATGGCGGCGAGCAATGGGTCAGCCGCGAAGAACTCACCGAACACTACAACGGCCAGGCACTGTTCGCCCGTCCGCGCCATGAACTGGAAGACCTGCGCTCGCCGCTGGTGCCACGGGTTCAGGCATGGTTTCGCGACACGCTGAAACTGTCGAAATGGCTGTACAGCGACGCGATTCTCGCCAGTTTCCTGATCAACCTGCTGGGCCTGATGGTGCCGCTGTTCGTCATGCAGACCTACGACCGCGTGGTGCCGAATCAGGCGACATCGACCTTGTGGGTATTGGCGATCGGCCTGCTGATCGGCACCGGTTTCGAACTGGTGCTGCGGGTGGTGCGTGCGCACCTGCTGGACACGGCAGGCAAAAAAACCGATGTAATCCTTTCCGCGACTTTATTTGAGCGCATCACCGGCATGTCGATGAAGGCACGGCCGGCGACCATCGGCGGCTTCGCTCAGAGCATTCATGACTTTCAGGGCCTGCGTGAATTCCTGACAGCAGTGACTCTGACCAGCCTGATCGACCTGCCTTTCGTGGTGTTGATGCTGGTGGTGATCGGCTTGCTCGGCGGCTGGCTGGTGGTGATTCCGCTACTGGCGTTTCCGATCACAATCATTTTTGCCCTGGCGATTCAGATCCGCCTGCGCGACACCGTGCAGAAGAGCCTGAGCCTCGGTGCCGAACGTCAGGCCCTGTTGATCGAGACCCTCGGCGGCCTGGAAACCCTCAAAGCTTGCAGCGCCGAAAGCGAGCGCCAGCACAAATGGGAAAGCACCCACGGCGCCCTTACCCGCCTCGACAGCCATGCACGAAACCTCTCGGCGCTGGCAACCAACGGCACGTTGTTCATCCAGCAGTTTTCCGGGATGGCGACCATCGTCGCCGGGGTCTACAGCATCATCGCCGGCAACCTCAGCGTCGGTGCGCTGGTCGCCAGCTACATGCTTGGCAGCCGCGTGCTCGCGCCGTTGGGGCAGATCGCCGGGTTGATCACCCGTTATCAGCAAGCGCAACTGACCATGAAAAGCACCGATGCGCTGATGTCTCTGCCGCAGGAACGCGACGGCAAGCAACGGCCGCTGGAACGCACGCAACTGCAAGGCGCGCTGGACGTCAACGGCGTGACGTTCCACTACAACGGCCAGAACGCCCCGGCGCTGAGCAACGTCAGCTTCAGCCTGAAACCCGGTGAACGGGTTGGCATCATCGGGCGCAGCGGCTCGGGCAAAAGTACTTTGGCGCGGCTGGTGATGGGCTTCTATGAACCAGAGGAAGGTCAGTTGCTGCTCGACGGTCTCGACCTGCGACAACTGGATGTCACCGACTTGCGCCAGCAGATCGGCTACGTCGCCCACGACCTGCCGCTGTTGGCCGGCAGCCTGCGCGACAACCTGACCCTCGGTGCCCGTTACGTCAGCGATTCTCGGATGCTCGAAGTCGCCGAATTGACCGGCGTCACCGAACTCGCCCGCCAGCACCCGCAAGGTTTTGACCGGCCCGTGGGCGAACGCGGGCAATTGCTGTCCGGCGGTCAACGTCAGGCCGTGTTGCTGGCGCGGGCACTGCTGCTCGATCCGCCGATCATGCTGCTCGACGAACCCACCAGCGCGATGGACAACAGCAGTGAAGACATCCTGCGGCAAAAACTGCATGACTGGGTGCAGGGCAAAACGTTGCTGCTGGTCACCCATCGCACCTCGATGCTGAGCCTGGTGGACCGATTGCTGGTGCTGGACAACGGCCGGATCGTCGCTGACGGTCCGAAAGAAGCGGTCATCGATGCACTGCGCAAGGGCCGCGTCGGCTCGGCAGCCGTTTAGATGCGTACAAATAACTGTGGCACCAGAAAATATGGGGCTACCTGCAATTTGTGGAAAGCTCCCTGCTCACAGGCAAGTTTTTTTGGCCACACGTTTGTGGTGCGGTTTGATGTTTCTTAACTGAGGGGTATCGCCCCATGTCTGCTTCTTCAGATGGTAAGTCACGCGGCTACTTCGACAGTTTCGGTAAAAGCGCCGAGGCCGAGTTCATGCCGGAAACTGCCGGCGCCTCGCTGCAGGATTCGCCACGCTGGTCGCGGATTACAGTGTGGCTCGCGGCGGCGTTGCTGATCAGTGCGTTGGTCTGGGCCAAGTTTGCAGTGCTTGAAGAAGTGACGATGGGTGAAGGCAAGGCGATTCCGTCGAGCAAGGTGCAGGTGATCCAGAACCTGGAAGGCGGGATCGTCACCGAGATCTTCGTGCGCGAAGGACAAATGGTGAACAAGGGCGACAAGCTGTTGCGCCTCGATGACACGCGGTTTCTGTCGAACAAAGGTGAGAGCGAGGCCGACCGTTATGCGCTGACTGTGCAAGTCGAGCGGCTGTCCGCCGAGGCTGAAGGCCGGCCGTTAAAACTTTCCGAAGAGGTGATTTCCAAGGCCCCGCAAGTCGCCGAAGACGAGCGTGCGCTGTACGACCAACGTCAGCGGCGGCTGGCCAGCGAACAACGCACGCTCACCGAACAATTGCGGCAGAAGACTCAGGAACTGGCGGAGTTTCGCTCCAAGCAAGGCCAGTACAGCTCCAGCCTGGCGCTGTTGCAGCAAGAGATGAACATGTCGGCGCCGCTGGTGGGAACCGGTGCGGTATCACCCGTGGAAATTCTGCGGCTCAAGCGCAGCGCGGTGGAGATTCGCGGCTCACTGAACGCGACGACACTGGCGATTCCTCGCGCTGAATCGGCGATCAACGAGATCAAAAGCAAGATCGACGAATCGGAGCAGACCTTCCGCTCCGACGCGGCGAAAGACCTCAATCAGAAACGCACCGACCTGTCGAAAATCACGGCGTCGAGCATTGCGATTGATGACCGGGTCAGCCGCACCACCGTGACTTCGCCGGTGCACGGGGTGATCAAGCAACTCAAGGTCAACACCATCGGCGGTGTGGTGCAGCCGGGCAGCGACATGGTCGAAATCGTCCCGCTGGAAGACAATCTGCTGATCGAAGCGAAGGTGCGACCGCAAGACGTGGCGTTCCTGCATCCGGGCCAGAAAGCCATGGTCAAGTTCAGCGCCTACGACTACACGATCTACGGTGGGCTGAGCGCAAAACTGGAACTGATCGGCGCCGACACCATCACCGATGACAAGGGCAACAGCTTCTATTTGATTCAGGTGCGCACCGACAAAAACCATTTGGGCGGGGATGTGAAACCGTTGCTGATCATTCCGGGGATGGTGGCGACGGTGGACATTATTACCGGAGAGAAAAGTGTGCTGGATTATCTGCTGAAGCCTGTGCTGAAGGCGCGGACTGAGGCGATGCGCGAGCGCTAGATCTGGCCAGAATCATTGTTGTTTGGGCTACCGTTATCGCTAGCAGGCTAGCTCCCACAATATCTGTGTCGAACACAAACCTGTGGGAGCTAGCTAGATCTGGCCAGAATCATTGTTGTTTGGGCCACCGTTATCGCTAGCAGGCTAGCTCCCACAATATCTGTGTCGAAAACAAAACCTGTGGGAGCTAGCTAGATCTGGCCAGAACATTGTTGTTTGGGCCACCGTTATCGCTAGCAGGCTAGCTCCCACAATATGTGTGTCGAAAACAAAACCTGTGGGAGCTAGCTAGATCTGGCCAGAATCATTGTTGTTTGGGCCACCGTTATCGCTAGCAGGCTAGCTCCCACAATATCTGTGTCGAACACAAACCTGTGGGAGCTAGCTAGATCTGGCCAGAACATTGTTGTTTGGGCCACCGTTATCGCTAGCAGGCTAGCTCCCACAATATCTGTGTCGAAAACAAAACCTGTGGGAGCTAGCTAGATCTGGCCAGAATCATTGTTGTTTGGGCCACCGTTATCGCTAGCAGGCTAGCTCCCACAATATCTGTGTCGAACACAAAACCTGTGGGAGCTAGCCTGCTAGCGAAGAGGCCAGTCCGAACAACACCTATCTGTCGCCATGATTACGCTGAAAAACCTCCTCCCCCATCGCGGCAATCTGCCCCTCGATCAATGCCTCGAACGGCTTGAGCAGCGGTTCGAATGATGTCGGCGCTTCCAGTGTTTGCAACGCCTGCACAATCGCCTCAATCGTCGACAACGCCCCCGGCCCCGGTGCCTTGCGCAGCCGATAGCGCGAAACCCCACCCTCCGCCAACGTCACCCGAGGCAGCGCCGCCAGCAGCGGATTGAGGTGCAGCATTTTGCGCGCCTTGCGCCAGGTGCCGTCCGGGACGACCAGCAACAGCGGTTCGTCCGATACGGTATAGGCCTGCATCGGCTGCGCATCATCGGCGGGAAACAACAGCCGCGCCTGATAGCCCGGCTGATTCAACAGTGCTGGTAAATCCTCGAATACCTCACCCACAACCAGTTCGGCATTGGTCAACCCCAACGCCGCCAGCCGCGCAGTGTTCAACGCGTGATTGACCTCGCTCGGATGCTGCAACAGCAACACCCGGGTGCGACTGTCGAGGCTGGGGATCAGCAAACACAGGCAATGGGTTTGTGGGCGCAGGCAGCGCGGGCATTGGGGTCTGGACATACTTCTTTTTCCTTCGAGCTACGCCTGATTGAGCTGTGCTTTGAGCAAATCACGGAAAGTCTGAATCAGCGGCTCACGACTGCGGCCACGACGCATGATCATCGAAAACGGTGCCTGATAACCGAAGGTCGCCGGCAGCAACACGCGCAAGTCACCCTTGTCGGCCCACGCCTGTGCGTAGTGCTCCGGCAGGTAACCGATGTAGGCGCCGGACAGCACCAGAATCAGCTGCGCCTCCATACTTTCCACGGTCGCGGCGCTGTGTTTGAAACCGTGACGGGCCAGCTCCGCCTGACTCCAGTAACCACGACCGACCATGCGTTGCTGGGTGATGACCTGCTCGGGAATCCGCCGCTCGTTGAACAACGGGTGCCGGCTGCTGCAATACAGCCAGTGCTGCTCGCGGTACAGCGGCATGTAGACCAGGCCGCTCATGCGCGTGGAAAACGCGCCGATGGCCAGATCGAGGCGGTTGTCCTGCACGCCGAGTTGCAGTTCGTACGGACTCATCACCGATAGATGCAAATGCACCGCCGGGTGTTCCTGGCTGTAGGCGCCGATGGCTTCGGCGAACGGCAAGGCTTTGTCGCTAACGGTGGAGTCGATCACCCCGAGATTGAGCGTGCCGCGCAGTTCGCCCTTGAGCGCAGCGGCGTATTGCTCGAATCCTTCGAGTTCGGCCAACAGGCGCAGGGTTTCCTGATGGAACAGCTCGCCCTTGCTGGTCAGGCTGAACCCGCCCCGCCCGCGATGACACAGCACCAGACCGAGCGCGGCTTCGAGCTGGCTCATGTAGGTGCTGATCGCCGAGGTCGACAGGTTGAGTTCCTGCTGAGCATTGGCGAAACCCTGATGACGCACGACGCTGACGAAGATGCGCAATAGTTTCAGGTCGGGTAAAGCGTTGGCCATGTCTACTCCGATTGCACAGTCATGCACATTGCTTTTGTGGCGAGGGGATTTATCCCCGTTCGGCTGCGAAGCAGTCGCAAATTCAGTGTAATCGGAGTGCCTGATGGACCGAGTTGCAGGAATTGGGGTGGCTTCGCCACCCAACGGGGATAAATCCCCTCGCCACAGATTTATCTTGCCAAATAATCATTGGCACACGGGAAGAAGTCTATCTCCGCCCTCACCATTAGTTTAGAAAAATCTGAACTAAGTATTTGCCCGTAGCGATTCTTCCCCTCCACTACATTTCGCAGAATCGGCCCCACAGCGGTGCCCGGACCTCCCATGAACGGCGCACCGACATAAATAAAACAAAGACGATGAGGCCTTACCCGTGGACAAGATTCTTCACCAACCACTGGGCGGCAACGAAATGCCGCGCTTCGGCGGCATCGCCACCATGCTCCGACTCCCCCATGTACCGACCGCTGCCGGTCTGGACGCTGCCTTCGTTGGCGTGCCTCTGGACATCGGCACTTCGCTGCGCCCCGGCACCCGCTTCGGGCCACGCGACATTCGCGCCGAATCGGTAATGATCCGCCCGTACAACATGGCCACCGGCGCTGCGCCGTTCGACTCGCTGTCGGTTGCCGACATCGGTGACGTGGCGATCAACACTTTCAACCTGCTCGACGCCGTACGCATCATCGAAGAAGCCTACGACAACATCCTCGAACACAACGTGATCCCGATGACCCTGGGTGGCGACCACACCATCACCCTGCCGATCCTGCGTGCGATTCACAAAAAGCACGGCAAGATCGGTCTGGTGCACATCGACGCTCACGCGGATGTGAACGATCACATGTTCGGCGAGAAGATTGCCCACGGCACCACCTTCCGTCGCGCTGTCGAAGAAGGTCTGCTGGACTGCCACCGCGTGGTGCAGATTGGTCTGCGTGCACAGGGTTACACCGCAGATGACTTCAACTGGAGCCGCGATCAGGGCTTCCGTGTGGTTCAGGCCGAAGAGTGCTGGCACAAGTCGCTGGCGCCACTGATGGCCGAAGTTCGCGAGAAAGTCGGCGGTGGTCCGGTGTACCTGAGTTTCGACATCGACGGCATCGACCCGGCCTGGGCGCCTGGCACCGGCACCCCGGAAATCGGTGGTCTGACGACCATTCAGGCGATTGAAATCATTCGCGGCTGCCAAGGCCTCGACCTGATCGGTTGCGATCTGGTAGAAGTCTCGCCCGCTTACGACACCACCGGCAACACCTCGCTGCTGGCCGCCAACCTGCTGTACGAAATGCTCTGCGTACTGCCAGGCGTGGTTCATCGCTGAGGATCGGTCATGAACGAACGTGATCAGGTTTTGAAGGCCGCCGCCGATCTGGTGGCAGCTTTCGCCCGTAACGATCGCGAGGCTTACTTCGGCGCGTTCAGCGCCGATGCGAGTTTCGTGTTTTACACCCTCGAACAACCGCTGCTGTCGCGCGATGCCTATCAGGCGTTGTGGGACAGCTGGCGCGCCGAGGATGGCTTCGAAGTGCTGTCGTGCACGTCGGGCAACGCCTTTGTCAGCCTGCAGGGTGACGTGGCGATTTTCATCCATGACGTGGCCACCGAGCTGCGCATGCAAGGGGAGCAACACTTCAGCCAGGAGCGCGAGACGATTGTTTTCAAGAAACAAGCGTCGAGCCTAGAACAACAAGGCCTTTGGCTGGCCTGCCATGAACATTTGTCCGCAATGCCGGAAGGGCTGCCATCCCCTTAGCCAAGACAGGTGACGCTCACGAACGATGAGCGCGCCTTTATGATCGGAGCAGATCATGAATAACAACAACAACGACCAAAGCCTTACGCAAATTGAAACCCACGGGGTCGAACAGATCCCGGACAACGAACGCACCGCAGGCCCGACGGATTTGTTCCGGATGATCTTCGGTGGTTCCAATACCTTTGCCACCGCCGTGCTCGGCAGTTTCCCGGTGCTGTTCGGTCTGTCTTTTCAGGCCGGCGTCTGGGCGATTGTGTCGGGCGTGCTGCTCGGCTCGTTGATCCTCGCACCGATGGGCCTGTTCGGCCCGATCAACGGCACCAACAATGCCGTGTCTTCCGGCGCACACTTCGGCGTACACGGGCGGATCGTCGGTTCGTTTTTGTCGCTGTTGACCGCCATCGCCTTTTTCTCGCTCTCGGTGTGGAGTTCGGGAGATGCGTTGATCGGTGGTGCGAAACGCCTGATCGGTTTGCCGGAAACCGACCTGACCCTGGGCCTGGCCTACGGTCTGTTCGCGATTCTGGTGCTGACCGTGTGCATCTACGGATTCCGCTTTTTGCTGTGGGTGAACAAGATCGCGGTGTGGAGCGCCAGTCTGTTGTTCCTGCTGGGCATCTTTGCCTTCGCCGGTCCTTTCGACGTGCACTACGCCGGTACCGTCAACCTCGGTCAACCGGGCTTCTGGGCGGCGTTCATCGGTGCGGCGCTGGTGGCGATGAGCAACCCGATTTCCTTCGGTGCGTTCCTCGGTGACTGGTCGCGCTACATCCCGCGCGAAACGCCAAAAGGCCGGATCATGGCAGCGGTGGTGATCTCGCAGATCGCGACATTCATCCCGTTCCTGTTCGGCCTGACCACCGCGACCATCGTCGCGATCAAGGCACCGGACTACATCGCGGCGAACAACTACGTCGGCGGTCTGCTGGCGGTATCACCGAGCTGGTTCTTCCTGCCGGTGTGCCTGATTGCAGTGATCGGCGGCATGTCCACCGGCACCACGTCGCTGTATGGCACCGGGCTGGATATGTCGAGCGTGTTCCCTCGCGTGTTGTCGCGGGTCAAGGCGACGTTGCTGATCGGCGTGCTGTCGATTGCCTTCATCTTCATCGGGCGCTTTGCGGCAAACCTGGTGCAGAGCGTGTCGACCTTCGCCGTGCTGATCATCACCTGCACCACGCCATGGATGGTGATCATGATCATCGGTCTGCTGGTGCGTCGCGGCTTCTACTGCCCGGATGACCTGCAGGTTTTCACCCGCGGCGAGCAAGGCGGACGCTACTGGTTCACCCACGGCTGGAACTGGCGCGGTCTGGGTGCATGGATTCCGAGCGCTGCGGTCGGTTTGTGCTTCGTCAATTTGCCGGGGCAGTTCGTCGGCCCGCTGGGTGAGATGGCGGGCGGAATCGACATCAGTTTGCCGGTGACTCTGGGCCTGGCGTCGGTGGTGTATCTGACACTGCTGAGTCTGTTCCCGGAATCGCGCGAAGTGTTCGGCCCGCAGGATGCACGAAGCGAAGCCACAGTAAAACCTGAACTGCGTCAGGCAGCCTGACGCAAATCCCCTGTGGGAGCGAGCTTGCTCGCGAAAGCGATCTGTCAGTCACATCTTTATTGGATGGGCCGCCGCCTTCGCGAGCAAGCTCGCTCCCACAAGGGAGAATGATTTTGGCCTCAACATAAAAAAGACAATCGGAGACACGCCATCATGGCTTTGGATTTATTCGTCGTACTCATCTACGCCGCCGCGATGCTGATACTCGGCTACTACGGCATGCGCAAGGCCAAGACCAACGAAGACTTTTTGGTCGCCGGTCGTAACCTCGGCCCGACCCTGTACATGGGCACCATGGCCGCGACCGTACTGGGTGGCGCGTCCACCGTCGGCACCGTGCGTCTGGGTTATGTGCATGGCATCTCCGGCTTCTGGCTGTGTGCGGCACTGGGTTGCGGCATCGTTGCGCTGAACCTGTTCCTCGCCAAGCCGCTGCTGAAACTGAAGATCTACACCGTTACCCAAGTGCTGGAAAAACGCTACAACCCGATGGCCCGCTCGGCGAGCGCGGCGATCATGCTGGCGTACGCACTAATGATCGGCGTGACCTCGATCCTGGCGATCGGCACCGTGCTGCAAGTGCTGTTCGGCCTGCCGTTCTGGGTATCGGTGCTGCTCGGCGGTGGCGTGGTGGTTATTTACTCGGCCATCGGCGGCATGTGGTCGCTGACCCTGACCGACATCGTCCAGTTCGTGATCAAGACTGTGGGCCTGATGTTCATCCTGTTGCCAATCTGCCTGTACCGCGTTGGCGGTTGGGACGAACTGGTGCTGAAGCTGCCGGCAGCCGCCTTCAACTTCACCACCATCGGCTGGGACACGATCATCACCTACTTCATGATCTACTTCTTCGGCATCCTGATCGGTCAGGACATCTGGCAACGGGTGTTCACCGTCAAGAATGAAAAAGTCGCCAAGTACGCCGGCAGTTTCGCCGGTCTCTACTGCATCCTCTACGGTCTGGCCTGCGCCCTGATCGGCATGGCGGCACACGTACTGATCCCGGATCTGGACAACGTCAACAACGCCTTCGCCGCCATCGTCAAACTGTCGCTGCCGGACGGCATCCGTGGTCTGGTGATCGCCGCTGCACTGGCTGCAATGATGTCCACCGCCAGCGCCGGCCTGTTGGCTGCCGCGACCACGTTGACCGAAGACCTGCTGCCGAAACTGCGTGGCGGCAAACCGTCGAGCCTGCGCATCAACCGTCTGTTCACCCTGCTGACCGGCATCGTGGTGCTGGGTATCGCGCTGGTAGTTAACGACGTGATCAGCGCGCTGACGCTGGCGTACAACCTGTTGGTAGGCGGCATGCTGATCCCGCTGATGGGCGCGATCTTCTGGAAACGCGCAACCACCGCCGGCGCCATCGCCAGCATGGGTATGGGTTTCGCCACTGCCCTGCTGTTCATGGTCAAGGACGGTCTGGACGCCAACACCCCGATCTACTACAGCCTGGCTGTGGGTCTGGTGAGCTTCGTGGTGGTGAGCCTTTTTTCCCGCCGCCCGGCGACCGTGGCGAGCGCGATCTAAGCTTTGATGTAACGACTTGATGCTTTCTTCGACGGGTGTGGCGTCGGTTGCCACACCCGTTTTTTTTCGTCTGGAGAAAACCGTTGATGAAGATTGTTTCCCGCGATCAGTGGTTCGAAGTGCAAACCCTGAGCGATGGCATTCGCCTGATCCACGAGCCGTACATTCGTCCGTTCTACCGCTGCAATCTCTGGCACATTCAGGGCCGCGACAAGGATCTGCTGCTCGACAGCGGCTCCGGGCTGGTCAGCCTGCGCGAGCAGTTGCCGTGGCTCACCGAGCGGCCGCTGGTGGCGGTGGCCAGCCATTGCCACTTCGACCACATCGCCGGCCATCACGAGTTCGCCGAACGTCTGGTGCATCCAGCCGAGGCGGACATTCTTGCCGCACCGGACGGCGAGAATGATTTGAGCCGCGCTTTCGTTGGCGACGACATGTTCGAAGCGCATCCGGACTGCCCGCTGTGCTACGCCGAATACCGGGTCAAAGCCGCGCCGGCCACCGGTTTTGTCGATGATGGAGATGTGCTGGATCTGGGCAATCGCGCGCTGCAAGTGCTGCACACGCCGGGGCATTCGCCGGGCGGCATCAGTTTGTATGAGGCGACGACGCAAACCCTGTTCAGCGGCGACATCATCTATGACGGGCCGTTGATCGAAGACGCCTACCATTCCAATCTTGAGGATTACGCCACGAGTCTGCGGCGCTTGCAGGCGTTGCCGATCCGCACAGTGCATGGCGGGCACTTCGGCAGTTTTTCCGGTGAGCATTTGCGCGCAATGATTGACCAGTGGTTGCGCCAACATTCGTGAGGCCTGCTGTACTCAGTCCAGACAACCACTGAAATATCTGCCATGAGAAGAGCCGCCGTGCGTGCCGCCGTCCACAGGTTCATCCGACGCCTGCTGGAAAACCGCGAATTCAACGACCACACCAGTCTGGTGCAGTTGGGGTTGGAGAAGGCGGATATCGAGGATTTGATCTTCCATCTGGAAGATGAATTCGGACTGACGGCATTCACCGCTGAAGAAGATCGCATGCTCAAGACCGCAAAGACCGCGAATGACCTGAGCCGGTTTTTGTTGGAGATCGGGCGACATTGAGAAGAAGTGCCAATCACTTCTTTCAGGACACTGAAGATCACTGTGGCGAGGGAGCTTGCTCCCGCTCGGCTGCGCAGCAGTCGCAATCAAGCAAATGCCATTTATCTGATAAACCTGCGCTGAATGGTTTTGGGGCTGCTCCGCAGCCCGGCGGGAGCAAGCTCCCTCGCCACAAAAGCCCCGCGACAGTGGATTACCGGCGACGCGGCTGACGCCGGCGTTGCTCGTCATCGGTACGAATCGGGATCGGTTGCATAGGCGGTTCGATCAAGCCGAGGGCGACACCCAAATCATGCAGCCAGTTTTGAATTTTCTCTTTCATCGTCATGCCCCCTTCAGGGTGGTGCTGAGCGGCCGGAATTCTGAGGCCGCTTCGCACTGATAATAGTCCGAAGTCCTACGCAATGCTCGGCGAAATCCGCAATGATCTGTTACTGAATGGAACAGAATTCAGATCCTTTGGTTCAAGCCGTTTGCCGGGTTTCATTCGCAGCCACGGGATAGAGCGCTTGCTGCTGTTCAATCCACGCATTGAGGTTGGCTCCGACCATGCCTTTGCGCCACATGAGCCATGTTGTCGCACTTGCGAATGGCTCGGCCAACGCATGCACCGCAACGCTTTCACGCCCCGGCAGACTGGCGAGCATCGACTCCGACATCAACGCCACACCACTGCCGGCGATCACGCAGGCGAGCATGCCTTGATAGGATTCGATCTCCATCGCCCGGCCCATCGCGGCCTGGTAATGCACGAACCATGACTCCAGACGCGCGCGGTAAGCGCAGCCATGGCGGAAGGTAAACACTGCCCTCCCCTCGACTTCTTTGGCACTGCGAACCGGCGGATGATCCGCCTCGGTAATCAGCACCAGCCGCTCGTTGCACAGCGGCACGCCGTCGAGCCCGGCCAGCTGCGGCGGGCCATCCACCAGCGCCGCATCGAGACGGCCGGTGAGCAAACCTTCAAGCAGCTCGCCACTCGGACCGGACTGCACTTGCAGATTCACCGCCGGATATTGTTTGTGATACCGCGCCAGCAACGCCGGCAAATGGATCGCGGCGGTGCTGTAAAGCGTGCCCAACACAAAATCCCCGGCCGGTTGCCCGCCCATTACTGCCGCACTGGCCTGATCGCGCAGGGCAAACAATTTGCCGGTGTAGTCCAGCAAAACCTTTCCCGCTGGCGACAACTGCAATCGCTGACGCTCACGAACGAAAAGCTCTACCCCTAATTGCTCTTCGAGTTGCTTCAGGCGCGTCGAGAGGTTGGATGGCACCCGATGCAGGCGTTCGGCGGCGCGAGTGATCGAGCCCTCCTCGGCCACAGCCTGGAAAATCCGCAGTTGGCTGAATTCCACAGCTATTCTCCATAACAGAACAAGTTTCTCACTATTATTCAATTTTAATGAAAGTCAATCAGTTCTAGCCTGACGGTCATTGCTCCTTCGATGGAATCCAGACCATGTCGCCGCTGATTCGCTTGTCCGCCAGTTTCGTCGCCCTGATGCTCGCCATGGGCATCGGGCGTTTCGCCCTCACGCCGCAATTGCCGCACCTGCTCAGCGAGGGCCAGATCGACCTGACTGCCGCCGGTCTGATTGCGGCGGCCAACTACCTCGGCTACCTGATCGGCGCGGTGGATGCGATGTTTGCGCGCCGCCCGCAACAGGTGCAGCGTCGGCTGCATGGCGGGTTGTGGCTGTGCGTGCTGCTGACGCTGGCGTCGTTCTGGGCCAACGGTTTCTGGTCGCATCTGTTGCTGCGTTTTGGCACTGGTGTGGCGAGTGCGTGGGTGTTGGTGATGATCACCACGCTGAGCCAACCGCTGGCCGCGGCGGCAGGTCGGCCACGGTTGGGCGCGCTGGTGTTTGCCGGGCCGGGACTGGGGATTTTTCTGACAGGGTTGCTGGCGCTGGTCTCACATCTGTTGCACCAGACGTCTGCCATGCTATGGCTGATTTATGCAGCGGTCGCGTTGCTGATGTTGCTGGGGATCTGGCGGATTCTGCCGCAACCGGTTATCGGCGCTGCGCCTGTTTCTCATGGCGCCAGTCCGTCGAATCGCGGCATCCCTCGACTGGCATGGGTGTATGCCTTGTACGGCGTCGGCTACATCATTCCGGCGACGTTTCTCTCGCAGATGGCCAATGCGCAGTTTTTCGGGCAATGGCAGGCCGATCTGTTTTGGCCGTGCTTCGGCCTCGGTGCCGCCATCGGCGTGTTTTTAGTGAGCCTGCGTCGGCATGACCCAGACACCACGCGTCACTGGCTGATGGCTACTTTGTGGCTGCAAGCGGCCGGGGTGTTTGCTTGCTTGCTCGGCAGCGGCTGGGGTCTGGCGCTGGGGGTGATGTTGTGCGGCACGCCGTTTCTGGCCTGCATGCAACTGGTGATGCAGCGCTCCCGCGAACTGGCGCCCCACGCAACCCAGCGCAACGCCGGGCTGCTCACTGCATGCTTCGCCATCGGCCAACTCAGCGGGCCATTGCTGGCGGCACTGAGCAGCCATTTCAGCGGCGGCCTGCAACCGGCGCTGGTGATCGCCGGCAGTGGTTTGCTGATCGCCGGCAGTCTGGCGATGCAATCGCCTACTGCTGACCGAGGGCTTTGCGCAAACGCCGACGCACCCACTGTTCGGCGCTGACGAACGTGATGCCGAGCAACACCAGCACGGCGCCGATGATGAAGTTCAGGCTCAACTCTTCGCCGAGCAACACCACGCCAAAGGTCACGCCGAACAGCGGCGTCATGAAGGAAAACACTGCAAGGTTGGCCGCCAGATAACGGCGCAGCAGCCAGAACCAGGTCAGGTAACTGAAGAACGACACCACCAGTCCCTGAAACAGAACGCTGGCCACCGCCACAGTGGTCAGGCTGACGTGGGTGATCTGGCCGCTGAGCAGGGCAATCGCCAGCAGACCGACGAAACCGACAATCAACTGATAGAACAGGGTCAAGGTTACCGGTGCTTCCGACAATCGCGAGGCGCGCACTACCACGGTGGTCGCGCCCCAACTGGCGCCGGCCAATACGCCAAGGGCATCGCCCAGCAGCATGCGCCGGTCGAGGTTGTCCCAGGAGACGCCACCGGCAAACGCGATCGCAATGCCGACAAACGCGAGGAAAATCCCCAGCCATTGCACTGGCCGCAAGCGCTCGCTGGGTAGCAGGAAATGCACGCCCAACGCGGTGAAAATCGGCGCGGTATAGAGGAACACCGACATGTGCGCGGCGGTGGTCAGCTGCAAACCTTCGGAGATGAAAAAGAACTCCAGACCGAACAGCGCACCGGCCAGCAAGCCCCCGCGCCAGGTGCTGCCGACCTGATCCCAACCTCCCTTCCAACAGAGCAGCAGTCCGACCAGCAATGCGGAAATGCCCGAGCGTCCGGCGGCCTGCATGACCGGCGCAATGTCTGGCGCCGCCCATTTGATCATCACCTGCTGTACGCCCCAGATCAGGCACAGGCCGATCATCACCTGCAAGGCAAAGCTGTCGGCATTGCGCCGACTGACACTCACCGCAACACCTCGAACACACACAACATGGCAGCCATCCAATGGTCGAAAAATAGTGGGATGGATTATCAATCAGTCGAGGAGAAAAAGCCGTCTGAAAAAGACTCTTTGTTCTTCTGCAGCGTCAGCGGTGAATGGTTGTCGGCTGCGCCGCCATTCGCGGGCAAGCCCGCTCCCACAGGTTTTTGTGGGTGTTCACAAATATTGGGTACGGCACGGACACTGTGGGAGCGGGCTTGCCCGCGAAGAGGCCAGCACTACCTGCAACAATCAAGGATCAGACCTGATAAACCGTGTCGCCACAAAAAAACCAACCGTACAGGCGATCGCCGTAGCAACCACTCCCCAGGCCCAATCCATCAACGTCACCTGCCCCGACCAGCCACGCAACGTCGCCAAATTGGTCAGGTCATAAGTGCCATACGCTACCAGTCCCAACAGCGCGCCCATTTTCGCCGCCCGCTGCCAGCTCATGGCCGGCAACACCACAAACACCACACAACCAAAAACGTACAGGCAATAAAAAACCGCTGCCGGAACCAGCAACGGTTTTTCGAGCATCAGCGAACCGAGCAGTTCGCGATAAGTGGGCGCCATCAGCACCCCGAGCCAGAGCCCGTCGAGCAAAAGAAACATCACCAGTGTGGCGACGTAGGCTATCAGCGCTTTTTTCATCTGCCCGACCTCTTGTGTGCCCATGCAACATGGGCCACGCAAGACTCAGCTTAGTTCAATGCGATCCGCGTGAATGACGATCTTGCCGTCCTTGTACAGCGAACCGATGGCCTTCTTGAAGTTGCCCTTGCTGACGCCAAACAGGCTGCTGATCAGCGCCGGATCGCTCTTGTCGCTGACTGGCAAAGTGCCGTTGTTGTCACGCAGCTTGGAGAGGATTTTCGAGCTCAGGCTGCTGGCCGCTTCCTGTCCTACCGGTTGCAGGCTCAGGCTGATCTTGCCGTCGGCGCGCACTTCCTTGATGAAGCCCTTCTCCTGCATGCCGGCACGCATGAATTTGAAGATTTCGTTCTTGTGAATCAGACCCCAATGCTTGTTGTTGATGATCGCCTTGAAGCCCATATCGGTGGCTTCGGCAACCAGCAAATCAACTTCCTGACCCGCGCTGTAGGTAGCCGGAGTCTTGTCGAGGTAGCGATCCAGACGCGCAGTGGCGGTGATGCGGCGGGTGTGTTTGTCGAGATAGACATGCACCACGCAATATTCACCGGCAGTCATCTGACGCTTTTCTTCGGAGTACGGCAGCAACAGGTCTTTCGGCAGCCCCCAATCGAGGAACACACCGATGCTGTTGACTTCAACAACTTTCAAACTGGCAAATTCACCGACCTGAACTTTTGGCTTTTCAGTGGTGGCGAGAAGTTTATCTTCGCTGTCCAGATAAACAAAAACATTGAGCCAGTCTTCATCTTCGCTTGGAATATCTTTGGGGATATAACGATTGGGCAGCAGAATTTCGCCGTCCGCACCGCCATCCAGATATAAACCGAAGTTAGTGTGTTTAACCACTTGCAAACTGTTGTAGCGCCCGACTAAAGCCATTTCCAATACCCTCATTGCGTGGGCGGCATTCTACCCGTTTTTGCCGGCCCCGTTCGCCGCGAGCGACGCCAACGTGAGAAAATCTGCGGGAAGCCTCGGGTTTGCTGATCTGCGCGCCGCTTGGCAGCCGCTCGTCAGACCGCAACGCGCCTTGACGGGCATTTTCCCGCGGTACGAATTTCGCCAATCTGCATAAATGTTGTTATTTAAAACAGTGAGTTAGCGAACGGTTTCGAATAATCATTCGAGATTAATACACTGGCGCACTGGGTTATTCCCGGGGATATTTACCAAGCAATTGTCAAGTATTTCCTGTACGATGCCTGGCCGAGTTACTTTTCTACAGGTTAATGGCCGCCATGCGTGTAAAAGCATCCACCAGCAAAGCAAAGCCAGCTCCAGCCGTTGAAACCAGCGAATCGATCAACGATCAGATCGCAGCGTTCCTCAAGTCCGGCGGCGAGATCCAGCAAATTGCCAAAGGCGTCAGCGGCCAGACGTTCGGCCCGTCCAAGCAGATCAGCCTGGGCAAGAAGTAATACCGGTTATACACCCGTCCTGAGGCGCTTTGAGCTTCGAAGCGCCTGGACTGGCACCCGCGCAACACCCTCCTCGTTTGAAACAAATAAACAATCATTCTTTAGAAATCGACGAACGGCCATCAATGCCGATCATTCGCCGGTATCCTTGCACGCGTCTAGATCAAGCGTTTCAGCAGGCTCGCAGGTTTGCCCTCGCTGTTCATGGAGTGACGCATGCTCAAACCTTCCTGTTTATTGCTCGCGGGCCTGATGGCTTGTTCGACTGCGCACGCGCAGGTTTTCCAGCGTGAACTCGGCGACTTCGACCTCAAACTCGGCACCACACCCAGCCGCAGCATGGCTCAGGGTCTGGTCAAGCCATCGGCGGCTGGCTCCTTCCACGGCGGCCTCGATCTCAGCCACGACAGCGGCCTCTATGTCGGTCAGTACGCACCGAGCATGGGCATCACACCGGGCAAAAACCTCGAAATCGATTCCTACGCAGGCTTTAAACAACCCTTCGATCAAAACCTCGGCTACGAAATCGGCATGATCCACTACAGCTATCCCAAAGTGGAAACACTCGACAGCCAGGAACTGTTTGGTGGTCTGTCCCTGCTCGGCAGCCGTTTCGGTGCCGCCTTCAGCAACGACCCGGATAAACAGAACAGCACGCTCTTCGCCGACCTTGGCGGCAATCAGCCGTTCGGCATCGGGATCAGCATGAAATACACCACCCATCAGTTGAACTCACCGGTTTCGGTGGACGGCGGTTACGTCAGCAGTTTCAACGATTGGTCGGTAAAGCTTTCCCGGCCGTTCATGGGCATCGACCTCGATCTGATCTACAGCGACTCAAATCTGAGCGGCAGCGATTGCTCGGCCTACTCCGGGCGCAACAGCCAATGCGACGGGCTGGTCACGCTCAAGGCCGAACGCGCGTTCTATTGATTGTCTGAACTGCCGGGCCCATCCTGCGCTCACATAAGAATCAGATTCCGAAGCCAGGCTCACGCAAGGATTCGCCCATGTCTCGCTGGTTCAAACAGATTGCCACCCTGCTGGTTTTCACCCTCGCCCTCGGCGCTTGCAGCCGCGTGGGCCTCGCCTACCGCAACCTCGACGTGATCATTCCCTGGACGCTCAGCGACTATCTGGACATGACCGGCGAGCAAAAAGGCTGGTTCAACGAACGTCTCAAGGAACACCTGACCTGGCATTGCACCACACAACTGCCGGGCTATCTCGACTGGCTCGACCGCTTGCAGACCATGGTCGAAACCAACCAAGTCACCGACGCCGCACTCCAGGCGCGCACCGCCGAGGCCAAGAAGGCAATTGCCGAAACCGCCAGGGAAATCACCCCGTCGGCCATCGAGTTGTTGCAGGGGCTGGATGACCAACAAGTCGCCGAGATGAATGACGCTTTCGCCAAGGATTTGCGTAAACGTCAGCAGGAATACCTGAAGCCACCGCTTGCCCAGCAGATCGCCGAGCGCGGTGCGCGCATGGATAAACGCCTTAATGACTGGCTCGGGCCGCTAAGCGCTACTCAGGAACAACGGGTGATGGCTTGGTCAACAGCGTTGGGCGATCAGAACACCCAGTGGATCGCCAACCGTGCGCACTGGCAGCAGCAATTCAGCGCGGCAGTCGCGCAACGCCAGAGTCCGGAATTCCCACAACGGATCGAGACGCTTCTGGTCAATCGCGAGAGTTTGTGGACAGCGGATTACCGCGTGGCCTACGCCAACACCGAAGCGCAGGCGCGCTCGCTGGCGGTTGATCTGATGGCGCAAAGCACACCGCAACAGCGGCAGCGGCTGTTGAAGAAAATCGAAGGGGTACGCA
The DNA here is from genome assembly GCF_052567255.1 of Pseudomonas sp. McL0111. Classification (NCBI taxonomy): domain Bacteria; kingdom Pseudomonadati; phylum Pseudomonadota; class Gammaproteobacteria; order Pseudomonadales; family Pseudomonadaceae; genus Pseudomonas; species Pseudomonas sp. McL0111. The sequence continues at coordinate 6,319,736 of NZ_CP199585.1, forward strand.
AAGATTTCAACGATCTCAAATGCCTTAAGGCCGCACAAAAACCTTAAGACACATACACATCAAATGTGGGAGCGAGCTTGCTCGCGAAAGCACAGTGTCAGTCACCAAACATGCCACTGACACACCGCTTTCGCGAGCAAGCTCGCTCCCACAAGGCTTTGTGACCAACTCAGGCAATCTGCGCCTTGGATGCCACTTCATCAAACGTAGCCTCACTCAGCGCATCTTCCTGCTCATCCAGCACCTGACGCGGATGATCATTGCCGGGAATGCTGCTATCGATCAGGCTCAACAGGCTCGCACCGCGCGGGGTCAGTACAAAATTGTTGCCAGTGCTGCCCTCCTCATCCGGACGAGGCGCGATGTACCCGCGCAAGAGCAGCAGCCTTTCATATTCACAGGCCAGCGTTTTCAGGTGATCCAGATTCTCGATCGGCTCACCGGCGCTGGCTTTCTGCGCCGCATAATCCTCGGCATAAGCGCGAGGGGCGAAGCTGTGGCCCGCACTGTTCTGCACTTCATGCAGCAAGCGTTCAATCAAATCCCAGTTATAAGTCGTCATCCTGATACAACCTCCGGTGCGCGTGATTAATGGCGCGTTCATAGGTTGTGACCGGAGTGGGCCGAAGCCGTTCAGCCGCATTTCCCGCGCCGACCGACCGGCGGTCTGTCGATTTGCCTGAGGGTTAAACGACTAGTCTGAAACAGACGGTTTCAACCCGCAGGAGAAATCATCATGAACGTCGAGAATCATCCGGTGGTATCGCGCGAGGAATGGCTCGCCGCCCGCAAGCAGCATCTGGCCGACGAAAAAGCCTTCACCAAGGAACGCGACCGCCTCAGCGCTGAACGCCGTGCACTCCCCTGGGTCAGGATCGACAAGGACTACCATTTCCAGGGCCCGAACGGCGAACTGAAGCTGGATGACCTGTTCGGTAAACACAGCCAGTTGGTCGTTTATCACTTCATGTTTGCCAAGGATTGGGAAGAAGGTTGCCCGGGCTGCTCGTTCCTCAGCGACCACATTGATGGCGCCAATCTGCATCTGGCGCATCACGATATTGCCGTGGTTGCGGTTTCCCACGCACCGTTCAGCGAGTTTCAAGCGTTTAAACGGCGGATGGGCTGGAAGTTTGACTGGGTGTCGTCAGAGGGTTGCGACTTCAACTATGACTTCGGTGTTTGCGCGCGGGCTGAAGATGTCGCTGCTGGAAAGGCTACATACAACTACGAAAAGACTGACAGCGCCGAGGAAGAAATGCCGGGGCTGAGCGTGTTTTATCGCAATGAAGCCGGGGAGATTTTCCACACCTATTCCATGTATGCGCGTGGACTGGACATGCTGGTCGGCGCCTACAACTACCTCGACCTCACGCCCAAGGGCAGGAATGAGGAGGAGATCATGGAGTGGGTGCGGCATCATGATCGGTATGAGTCGGCAATGAAGTCCAAATGCTGCCATGAGAAGGAAGGTTGAACGACTCGAGCAAAGCCCCGGCCCTGTGTTCGCTCGCTGTTCATTGCCCTTGCTCCCAAAAAACGGTGAGTTCGCCTCCATACCTGAGTTTCGTCTAAACCTGCTCTCGCTCGAAAAATCGGCAAGACCAAGTTTCATCACTTTCATGATTGAAGCGTGGCCAGCACCCCTTGGATTAGAAGGCTAACTTGTTTCTTTTATATAGGAGGAAAACTTGCCACCTCCTTGGTCTACATGTAGCCGACTGCATTTTGGGCAACGATAAACCGTAATAGCCCCCGCATCGATAACCTCATAAAATTCTTCTTCAGACACCCAACGCTCTGAAAGCGCAGATCCTATTTCATCGATCTTCTGTTCAGAAACCAAAGACAACTCGGACTCTGAGGTACCTTGAGACAAATTGATTACGTGACCGCAAACACAAGCAAACTTGGGCATGACTATTTACCTCCCTGAGGCCGGTTGTAACGAATAACAGCACCGTCAGGCTTCTGAAAGAATATTGTCTTTATACTTTGGGCATTGGGCTTTCCCCACATACGACCTGCAACTTCAGACATCTCATCTTGCGAAAAATCGCCCTGGATATAAACCCCACTCGCTTGACTCGATTTATGCTCAATCGTTCTAGTTATGCTTTTAATGGAAGTCGTCCTTGGAGTGTATACGTCGATACTGCCCACTCCATCAATCATCAAATCAGAAGTCCGTTCATTCTGAATCCCTTTAGAGGAGGCAGTAGCACGATAAGTTACATCATAGCCTAGACGAGACAGTTCCTGCCCAGCCTGTTCCTCGTTTGCGTCGGGTATTGCACCTGGTTCCGTTGTTACCGTTCCAGGCGTACTGTACATATTGCCCGGCGACGGACCCGGATTTACCGCGGGAGAAGTTGTGCTCCAACCTTCCCCGTTTTCAATAGTGCTTCCTCCCGTGCTGCTCGGCGAGGATGGCTCAATGGTATATCCCCCGGTGCTTACCGGATGAAGAACGTCAGTGTCCACTATCGGATTGAGCAACGTCCCGAACTTGGGGTCCAGCATGTGAATTGGGAATGCCGTGCCCAATATGGTTTCCCACAACTCGGACGCCAATTTGACACGTTCTTGCAATTGTAATCCCGCGTCTTTAGTGGCCTCCATCAAAGCATTAACCGCCGTGCGCATTGCCTCCTGGTTCTGCGGCGAAGCAGCAACAGTCAACAGCGCGCCGGCGAGCACAGCCAATGCGCCTCCGGCCGCTAATACAGGTAAAAAGTGCGATTGCCCAGGTGCAGGCGTTTGCAAGCGCTTGAAGGCGTACAGCAGGCTCAACGCTAAGTCAGGATTGGTCTCTGCAATTCGGTTGATACGGTCGATCATGGCTTGCGCCTCGGGAGTCGAAGCGCCGTTCATCATGCTCGCGATCACTATCTTGATAGTCTCCTTTCGAGTGGTTTCGTTACGCATGCGCTTCAGAATCACTCGGGTAGCGGCTCGATTGGCTAGAACGAGATTTGCACTATTGAAGCCATTGCCCACGACAAAAGCGTTTGTGGCGAAGACCAGATCCACCAGCTTGTTCAACGATTCGATGCTGTTCTCACCATATTTCTCGACATTCTCCACCCACTGATTGAATGTCTTTTCAGGATTCATGACAGCGCTGATCGACGCGCTGCTCACGTAAAGATCCGTTCGGTGCTCGTCATCACGAGTCACCTCATAGGCTTTACCGACATCACGGTTGAGCCCAGCGGTCGAATTCTGGCCCGTCTGTTTATCGTTGCGAACGACAATTTCACCCGCGCCTACCGTCGCATTGAGTGCTTGCTCACGATCTTTGTCGTATTTGTAACCCTCTACCGCCCAACTGCTTTTGCCATCGCCTTCCATCCCTTTGTTGGGCTTGTCGGCTTGAGAACCACCACTACTGTAACTGCCACTAACGTTGAGATAGTAACCGTGCTCGTTATCCTTGCCGGTGATGTTGCGGTAACCAAGGGTGTCGGTGTCGAGTTTCAGATTGCCGTTGTCAGCAGTAATCACCGAGCCATCAATTTGAGTATGTTTTTCGGTTCGAATATCAACTTTGCTTTTGCCACTGATAGTGGTCTGGTTTTCGACCCAATTGGTTTTCCCGCTTGTCTGCCCATAACCGAGCGAGCCACTGACGGTCGCCCCAATACTCACCGCCACGGTAAGGCTTGCATCAAATTCCTTGCCTTCGACCTTACCGGTATTGGGCACTGAGGTCACAGTGAGGTTACGGCCGACATCTCCCGTGACTTCGTCACCCCTCAAAGTGGCGCCGGCGATGTTGGTATCACGGCCGCTATCGAAGTTCAGGCCCTTGCCTGCATACAGATAGGCTTCTTGTTGCTCAACCCCTTGACGTTTGAGATCCCCCAAACCGGCGTTGACGGAGCCGTAGAAGCCGAATCCGTCTTGCCCGGCGATCACTCCGCCCTCAGCCCCCCAGCTACGACGATTATGATCACTGCTGTAGGCATTCTGTGTGGACAGAATGTTCAGATCATTGGCCGCCTTGAGATTTATATCGCGCTCAGCGATTGCCTTTGTGCCGATTAGCGTCAGATCATTTTTGGCATCCAGGTTGATGCTGCCCCCGGCATTGAGTTGTGTCGACGTGGAGTTACCCTGCGTGGAGTCATCCTGACCTGCGGCGTTGCTGATTCCGACGCCTAGTTTAAAGCCCCCGGTTGTGCCGCCCTTGAGACCGCCTTTACTCTGGGTCTGATTGCCTTCGCTGCCATCAGCGCCATGGGCGACGTCAAGAGTGATGTCGCGACCAGCGATATTGATGTTCCGTCCAGAGTCGAACTTGCTGCCGTGAACCACGACGTTGTTACCCGCGTCGAGCGAGATGTCATTGGCTGCCGACAGTGTCGAAGGACGATTGGTAACTGACGTTTGCGTCCGGGTCTGGCTGATGCTCGACGCCCCTGCGTGGCCATCGAATGTCGCCCCGGCGAAAAACTGACCCAGGGTATCAACCGACTTCAATACACTCGAGCCTTTGCTTACGCCATCCTGTCCCTTACCGGTGCCTTGAAGAGTGTCGAGTGTATTGCCAATGTTGTAGGCGATCGTGGTCGTAGTACCGTTGCGTTTAATGCTGTCCCAAGTAGTGATCGCTTCGGCCTGCTCTGCCGCATCAATGTTGATGTCGCGCTTGGCATTAATCTTCAGATCGATACCCGATTGCACATCCGATCCTTGCAGATTAACGTCACGACCGGCATTAACATTCAGATTCTGACCGGCAGAGATAGAACTGCCCGCCGCGGTATGTCCGCTACTGTTGACTCCATTCTTGATGGTTTCATTACCAACGAAAGTGCTGAACGCGTTGTTATCAATTGTTTGTTTGATGCCATAGCTCTTGCTGGTTTCCCAACTGCTGTTGCGGTGTTCATCTGTGCTCGCAACCACGTTTACATCGCGGCCGGCATCGAGATTCGCATCATGATTGGCATTAATACCGCTGCCGATGACGTTGATATCTCGTGTCGCTTTCAGAATGGCGTCATGACCGGCATTGATTTCACTGCCAACACTGGTGGAGCTGATAGCTTCACGTCCGCCCTTGTGCGAAGCATTTGCAGTGATATCGGCGCCAGCACCTGGAGTGCCTGCAAACAGACCGATTGTGTCCTTCAGAGAAAGCCCCAGTTTTTTCTTGAACTCTTCGGCGCGGCTATAGGCTTCGTTGTCGCCGGAGGAGAGATTGATGTCACCGGTTTTATCCAGAAGTCCGGCGTGCAACTCCGCGTTATTGTCGGCGTTGATGACACTGGCGTTGAGATTGATATCGCGCCCACCGATGATGACGGCGTCATGACCGGCATTGAGTTCGCTACCAATCTGAGTAACGCTGGTTGCCAGTTGGCTACTGCCCTTCGACGACATGCCGAACAGACCAGTTTTGGTCTTCTTAAGGTAGGAGCCGGACTCCTCCGTGGCAGAAAGAACCGCCACGTCCTTGGTCGCACCGACGACCAAATCATTCCCGGCATTTAGTTGGCTGCCGATAATGGTTACGTTGCGTCCGCCATCAAGACTGACGACGCCGTTTGCGTCCTTAGAAGAGTTGACGGTGAGGTCGTGTCCCGCTTCGATTACCGAAGCAACGTTCTCGCTCTCATAACTTTCTGCCTGAGTGGTCTTGCTGCGCCCGAACGAGCCCTTTTTCTTCTTGTAGTAGTAAGAAGAACTCTCGTCTTTGGCCGACGCGACGGTTATGTCTTGAACCGCGTCGAGACTGACATCTTCCGTAGCCTTGATTCGACTGGCGATGATGGCCAGATCACTACCCGCACTAAGCGCAATGTCGCGCCCGGCATTCAACACCGATGATTGTTGCGTGATGCTGTGAGTTTCGTTCGCGCGTTTTTTACTGCGCGAGACGTAATCGCTCTCGTCGGCAGCCGAAGAAATCACAATGTCATGGCCTGAATCGACACTGAGATCACGCTTGGCATCCAGCCGACTGGCAACAACCGCAACATCACGATCAGCACTGATCGACAGATCGCGCCCCGATGCCACTTCAGCGCCGTGCTGGGTAATCGTCTGGTTGAGGTAACTGCCACCCCGCGCATCGGTGCTGCGGTTCTGCACCGAAGTGATATTCACATCACGATCAGCGTCGAGCGTCATGTCCCGGCCGCTTTGCAGCACGCCGCCGATGTTGTTGATGTCTTGGCCGGACTCGATCGTCAGGTCGTTAGCCGCTTCGATCCGTGCGGCGTTGTCCAGGTAGTCACGGTGGAACACATTTCCACCGCGGCTGACATCGACACTGTTCACGTCTCGTTGGTTGATCACATCGCCATTAGTGGCGGTCAGACTGACATCCTTGCCGGAGATAATGCCGCCGGATTTGTTGATGATGTCATTCCCGGCCTTGAGCGTCAGGCGCTCGCCGGCTTCGATAAGACCAGTGTTGGTGAGGTTATTGCCAGCTTCGGCCGACAGGTTGTTGGAGGCGCGTAACGTCCCCGCATTATCGAGGTTACCGCCGGCGATCAGGGTCACGTCTCCACCCTGGATCAGTGCACCGTTAGGTGCCAACCGATTGTTCGCTTGCGCCAGGTACAACACCGGCACCAGCACTTTTTCGCCATTCACTTCATGCTCTTCGAGCCAGACGATGTCGTGGGTCAGTGCAGCTACTTGTTGCGCGCTCAGAGTGACGCCCATCGACAGGTTGAGCTGATCCTTGCTGGCGACGGCGTTGTTCATCAGGTACTTGAACATCGCTTCGTCAGAGGTCTGGCCGTCGATGAATCGTTGACCGGTGCGAGCCACCACGGCCTGCTGCACCATTCGTTGTTCAAACAGGCCATCGCCCAGACGCTTGGCACTGGTGTCCGGGTCGTAGCCGAGCTTGCCCAGCAGGTAGTCCGAACTCATGAACTGCTTGAGATTGGTCAGTGCAGGGTTGGTTTCGATCAGGTATTTGTGCGGATTAGAACGCACGCTAGTGTCGGGCAAGCCCTGGACACGCGGCACTTCAAACGAAACGTTGCCACGATTGGGCATCAACACCCCGACTGGTCCGTCGCCAGCGGCAGCATTGACGTTGATGGCGGCGGTCTTGTCGTCGAGATTCAGCGACGGGCGACCCGCCAATGCCAGCTCACGATTTTTTACCGAAACCGGATCGTTGTTGCCGAACTGCAACTCAGAGGCTTTCCTGACCGGCATTCCGTCCGAGCGCTGCGCCGAGGTAGCGGCAACTGTACCGATCGTCCAGTCCCTGCCGGCTACGATCGTTTGTTCGCTGCCGTCCTTGCGACTGAGGCGGAACAAACCGTTGTCGCCGGTCGGCAGACTGAAGCCCGGCAAGGCCAGCGGGTTGACCTGTTGTTGGGCCAAGTCTGGCGGTAGTTGAGCGTTGATGCGGATGACAGGAATAGTCGCTCCGGCATTGACTCCTGTTTGCGGAGAATTCTTTGCTACGGGGGCGAAGTTTGTGTATGCCTGTAAGGTACCGTTTTTGATAGTCGTTTTAGCATTGACTTCCACGGATTGCCCGGCCTGGATGATCGCAGACGCTCCGCCGTTGCTTGTGAAGGTGATACCGCCCCCAGGTTTGGGGGAATAACCCAGCAATGTTGCGGGTACGGGAACGTCAGGCCCTTGACCGAAATAAGGGTTCAGGGTTGCTTTAGTCTGGTCGGCGCGTGGTATGGGAGCCTGCCAGCATCCCTGCCAATCCTGCCCGCCGCAGGTGTAGAACGAATACTCATGCTCATATTTGGAGTTCTTCCGAGCGTAAGCGGTAATCGGCCCCGTGGCTTCATCAACCAGCCCTTCAAAGTCTCGTTTCTTGGCAGTATAGATAAGCGTCTTAGTGTAGCTTCCAGACTCAAGTCCCGTGTTATCAAACGATATCACATCAAGTTTGATATTTTTTCCAGCAGAGAATAATGAGGCGAAGTTGGAAAAGTTGCCGACGGTTGCGTTTACATTCCCGCCAACGGATACAACAGCCTGTTCTCCGTTGATGATCGATTCGGACTCATAGTGTTCTTCAATGTAGTAATCGATCCACTTGCATTCGCGGCCAATACACTCATAGGTGATATCACCGGAAATAAGTTTGTCTTGCCCCAGTACCCCTTCAGTCTTGTTATTGAAACTATTGGCCGACAGCGAAAAATCGCCGTCAACATTGATCGACGCCGCGAGGTTGTTGACGCTGTTGGCACGTCCGCCGTTTTGCCCGGCAATCGTCAAATTGCCAATGCTGTAAACGTCGCCAGTCTGGTTGGTGAAGTCATTGACCAGCAGGTTCATGTTGCCGCCGCTGAAGATCAACCCGCGGCTATTCACCAGACTCGCCGTTCTGATCGTCAGATCCTGTGCGGCGCCCAAGGTACCGGTGTTGCTCACGCCACCGGCGTTAATCGAAAGGTCGTAATTGGACGTCAGTCGACCACCAGCGTTGTTCAGCAGCCCGCCAATATTGAACGTGCCTTGCCCGCCACTGCCGATGCTCGAAGCACTGGTCAAGCCAAGTTGGGCGGCGTTAAAGGTCATGTCGCCCAGGCTGCTCACCCGACCATTACCGCCGTAAGCGCCACCGATCTGGAAGTCCATACCGCCGTCACTGGCAATCAAACCATCGTTAGTCCAGTTGCCGCCGCGTGCGACCAATTGATTCGAGGCCAGCAACTGTCCGCTGGCGGTTTGCACGAAGTTGCCGACGTTGACCGTCAACCGCCCCGCCTGAATCACGCTGCTGTTGGTCCAGCTATCGGCGTTCAGCGTCAGGCCGCCACGGGTTACCAGCGAACCGCCAGCGTTGATGACGTTGCCTGTGGAGATGTCGAACTCGCCCACTCCTACATGGGTGATCGAGCCACCGGCGTTGAGCAGGCTTGGGGTTGCGAGGGTGAAGTCGGTGTTGGCGGTTTCCACCAGGCCATTGCGGTTGTCGAACTGGCTGCCGATCTGGAAGTTGGTTTTTCCAGCCGTGCCCAGCGCGCGCAGTTTGCCACCCTGGTTATCCAGAGTGGTGGCACGGATCGCCAGAGCGCCAGCGCTTTCGATCAGGCCACCGCGGTTGCTGAGTTGGCTATTGAGGCCAAGGTCGATGGCGCTGCCGCTGACCTGACCGGCGTTGTTGTTCATCGAGCCGGCATCGACTTTCACGAAGCCTTTGGCGTAGATGCCGCCACCGCTGTTGTCCAGCGCGTTGTTACCAGCGTTGAGCAGGATGTTGCCGCTGTTGGCGGCGATGCGTCCGCCGTCGCTGTAGATACCGCCCAGTGCTTGCAGGTCGAGGCGACTGCCTTCGATCTTGCCGCCCTGACCGTTGCGCAATACGCCGCTCAGTCGGGTTTGCAGCAGACCTTTGAGGCTCGACAGCACACCACCACGGCTGTCGAGGCTGGCGGCGGTGAGCGTCAGGTCGCCGTTCTGGGCGATGATCTTGCCGCCCTGGTTGTCGATGGCGCCGTTACCCGCGTTGACGGTCAACGCGGTCATGCTTTGCACCGCGCCTTTGGCGTTGTTGAGCCCGGCAGCGGTGATCGTCACGGCGGCGTCGCGGCTGGAGATCAGACCGTCGGCATTGTTGTAAAGCGTGCCGTCGGCAGTGAGGTCCAACTTATCGTTGGCCGAGATCGTACCGCCCTGGCTGTTGTTCAGATCTCCGTGGGTCAGCAGGCTCAGCAGGGTTTCGCTGATCAGTTGACCGCCACGGTTATCGAGGCTGGCGGCGCGTTTGATCATCAGCGGCCCGGTGCTGCCGAGTGCGCCGTTAACGTTGCTCAGCGCGCCGAGCAGGTCGAGGGTGACGCTGTCCTTGCCGACCAGGCTGCCGCCGTCGTTGTTCAGTTGGGTGCCAGTGAAGGTCAGGGCTTTTTTGCCGGTGATTCTGCCGGCGCTGTTGTCCAGGGTTGTCGCGCGGATATCCAGCGCATCGCCGCTTTCAAGCAAACCGCCTGCGGTGTTGCTGAGCGTGCCGCCGATCAGGGTCAGGGTCTGCTTGCCGCCGCTGGTCACCGTGCCGCCGCTGTTATCCAGGCTGGCGGCCTTGATGCTCACCTCGCCCTTGCCGCCGACTCCGCCTTTGCTGCGGTTGATCAGCGCGCCGCTGAGGTCGATGCTGGTGTTGCCGAGCAGACTGGAAACCGTGCCTTCCAGGCTGTTATCGAGCGTGCCGCCAGTGACCGTCACGCCGTTCCAGCCGGAGACCAGACCGCTCTGATTGTTCAGCTGCGTCGCGCTGAGGCTCAGTTGTTCGTTGCTGATCAGGTTTCCGCCACGGTTGTCCAGCGAGTTGCCGTTGAGGCTGAAGCTGTGGACGCTGGAGATTTCGCCCTTCTGGTTATTCAAGTCATGCAGCGGAGCAATGTTTAGCACGCCTTTGCTGTTGATCACGCCGCCCTGGTTATTCAGATCGCGTATATGGGCAATGCTCACATCGCCTTTGCTGCTGATCAGGCCGTCCTGATTGTTCAGGTCTGCGGCAGTTTTGCTCAGGTCGATGGCAACCCCGGAAACGCCCACCAGCGTGCCGCCCTGATTGTTCAGGCCGTTGCTGTTGAGGGTCAGTTGCTGCGCAGCCTTGATGCTGCCCTTGCTTTGGTTGTTCAGCAGACCATCGACGGTGACTTCGATATCGCTGTCGCTGAGCAACACACCGGAGCCGCTGTTATCCAGACTCGCTGCGCGAATCTGCAAAGCGGCGGCGGCGATCTTGCCTTTGATCGAGGTCAGCGCGTTGTCGATTTTCAGCGTGAGTTTCTGGTTGCTCAGCAGTTGGCCAGCGCTGTTGTCCAGCGATTGGGCGATCAATTCGAAAGCCTGGTCGCTGGAAATTTCACCGCCACGGTTGTTCACGTCGGCGAGGTTTTTCAGCAGCAACTGCCCCGGCGCATTGATGATGCCGCCACCCTGGTTATTCAGCGCGCCGCCGTTCAGATCGACGCTCACATTAGCGCCGCTGAACAACTTGCCGCCCTGCTGGCCGAGGCCATGGATATTGGCCACCAGCGTCTTGCCGGCGCCTATGCTGCCAGCGTTGTTGGTCACCTGACCGGCGCTGATGTCGACCTGGTCATCGGCGTAGATGCTCGCCTGGCTGTTGTTGAGTTCACCGGTAGTGATGCGCAGTTTGCCTTTGCTGCTGATCACACCACTTTGCTGGTTATCCAGTGCGCTGCTGTTGAGAGTTAAACCGGTATCGGTCAGCAGTTTGCCGCCCTGATTACTGACCGCGCCATGGGTGTCGACTGTGAGCGCTTTGGCGCTGGAGACAGTGCCGGCGTTGTTGTTGAGGCTCTGCGCAGTGATCGCCAAGGTGCCTTCGCTGACGATGCTGCCGTTAGCGTTGTTCAGATCCGATGCGAGGTTGATCGCAAGATCTTTCTGAGTGGTCAGACGGCCGCCGTTTTCCAGGCTCTGCCCGGTCAGGGTCAGCCCGGTGTCGCCGGACAGCAGGCCTTTATTGCGGTTGATGATTTGATTGACGGTCAGCGCCAGATTGCCGCCGGCCAACATGTAGCCGCTGTCGCTGTTATCGAGCCAGGCACCGATCAGGCTCACACCGGCCTTGCTCGACAGTTCGCCAGTGCGGTTGTCGATGCGGTCGACGATCAGGTTCAGCGTGTTGGTCGAACCCAGCAGACCTTCCTGACGGTTATCCAGACTCGCCGCTTTGAGTACCAGACCATTGTCGGCAATCACCACGCCCGCCTGGTTGTCGAACGCGTTGGTCACCGTCAGATCGACGTCGCCCCGCACGCGGATTTCGCCGCTGGTGTTGTTCAAACTGTCGCTGCGACTTTCGAGGCTGGCGGCAGCGATCACGCCTTTGACGTTGCTCAGTGCGCGGTCGATAACGAAGGTAAGCTTTTCGTTGCTGAGCAGTTTGCCGCCGTCGTTGTTCAGGCTTTGCGCGTTGATACTCCAGGCCTTGGCGGCGGAAATTTCCCCGCCGCTGTTGTTCACTTCGTTGAGGTTTTTCAACAGCAATTGACCCGGCGTATGAATGTTGCCGCGCTGGTTGTTCAGCAGACCGTTGTGCATGTCCAGCGTCAGGTCGCTGTTGCTGAACAGCTTGCCGCCATCCTGTTCCATCGACGTGACCGACACATCAAGCCGCTGCTGGCTGCCGATGCTGCCACCCGAGTTATCGAGGTGAGCGGTGGTCAGCAGCAATGTGCCGTCGGTGGCCAGACTGCCGCCCTGACGGTTTTTCAATTCTCCGGTGGTCAGTGTCGAGTCGGCCTTGGCGCTGATCACACCGTTGTCACTGTTGTCGAGGCTGGCGCTGGTGAACGTCAGGCCTTTCTGCGAAGCGATCAGGCCACCCTGACTCAACACGGCAGCTTTGGAGGTGAGCGCCATCGACTCGATGCTCGACAGTTTGCCCAGACGATTGTCGAGGCTGCCGGCGTTGAGCGTCATTTGGCCTTCGCTGCTGATCAGGCCCTGCTGGTTGTCCATGGCCTCGTCGAAGCTCAGTCCCAGACTGGCCTGACTGACAATGCGTCCGCCCACGTTGCTCAAACCGATACCGCTCAGGGTGCTCGCGCCTTTGCTGAAAATCAGACCGTTGGTGGCGTTGATGATCTGCGCGACTTTCAGCGCCAGCGTGGTGTCGGACAACACTTTGCCGCCCTCGCTGTTGTCCAGACGGGAACCGTTGAGCTGCAGATTCAGTTGGCTGGTAAGTGAACCGCCACGGTTGTCGATCTGGTCGACGTTGACGGTCAGGGTCTTGAGCGATCCGACGAGGCCGTCCTTGTGGTTCTCCAGCGTCTTGCCGGTCAGCAGCAAGTTGCCTTCGGCGACCAGTTCGCCGCCCTGCTGGCTCAGGCTGCCGATGTTCGCGTTGATATCGCCCTTGGCGGAAATCCGTCCGGCATCGTTGACCACCTCATTGGCCTTGAGGCTCATCAGCCCCGTCGAGGTGAGCAGACCGCCGTTGCGGTTATCCAGTTTGTTGCCTTCGAAAGTCAGCGTGGTCTTGCTTTCGAGGCGGCCCTTGTCGCGGTTGTCCAGCTCACTGATCAACAGCTTCGCCGCCTGATCGGCGCGAATCGTCCCGCCACGGTTGTCGGTGTGGGCGCTGCTGACGGTCAGGGTGCTGAGGCTGGAAATCTTGCCAGCGCGGTTATCCAGACGCGTGGCTTGCACATCCATCGCGCCGTTGGCCTGGATCAGGCCTTTGTTCTGGTTGTTCAGTTGATCACTGACCCGGGTGGTCAGCGTGCCTTCGCTGGTCAACTGGCCTTGCTGGCTGTTGTCGAGCTGTTGCGCTCGCACGGCGAGGGTCTGCTTTGCGCCAATCTTGCCGCTGCTGTTGTTGATTGCGCCGAGCGCGGTGATGTCGAGCAAACGGCTGGCCATCATCAGGCCGGCGACGTTATCCAGCGACGTGACGCTGAGCACGATGTCGCTCTGGCTGGTGAGTTCGCCGTTGCTGTTGATGAGTTGGCCGACGTTGGCCGTGAGCTTTGCGTTGCTGTTGATGACACCTTTATTGTTCAACACCTGAGCGGCATTCACGCTCAGCGTGGTGTCGCTCAGCACCTTGCCGGTGTTGCGGTTATCCAGCGTCCCGGCGGTGATCGCGGTGGTCTGCCCACTAAGGGTGCCGCCTTGGTTGTTCAAGGTTTGCGTGGTATTGACCGTCAGGTTGCGGCTCGCGACCAGGCTTTTGCCAGTGTTGTCGAGGTTTTGTGCACTCAGGCTCAGATCACCCGTGGCGTTGCGGGTGCCGTCGGCATTGACGCCTGCCTCGATAGCGCCAGCGTTGGTCAGTTGCCCGCCCGCACTGAGGTTGATGCTGTCGCGGGCCGCAAGGGTTTGGTGGTTGGTCAGGTTGCCCTGGGCCTGCACGTTCAGCGCAGTGCCGGCGTACACCGGCCCGCGTGCATCGAGGCTGGCAGCTTTGACGTTCACCGCGCCAGTCGCCGAGGTATCAACCATGCTCAGTTGGCCGCTGGCATCGAGCTGGATATCACCGCCACTGGCGATCAGTTTGCCGTCGAGTTTGACCCCGACGCCCGCCTCGGTGCCGACCAGTTTGATCGCCCCGGCGTACATGCCGCCGAGGGCCGAGGAGTCGATGGCCAGTTGCGGTTTGGCACTGCCGTCATCGGCCCGGACGGTGGCATTCAGGGTTTGCGCGTTGACGTCGTTGCGCCCGGCGACAATCGTCAGGTTCTGTGCCTGGAGCTGCGCATTGATCTTCGCGCTGCGGGTAATGATTTCGAACCGATCAACGTTGGTCGCGTTAAGGCCCGCACCTTCGATGGCAACGCTGCCCTGATCGACCTGAAAACGATCCAGTCGACTATTGTCGAGCACCGGTTTACCGGTGGTCAGCGTCACCCGCGGCGCGTTGATGAAACCGCAGCCGTTGCAGGTGATGCCGTAAGGGTTGGCCACGATCACCCGCGCCGATTGCCCCGCTACTTCGGTGTAACCGCGCAGCTGGCTCGGGTTGCCGCTGATGACTTCGTTGAGAATGACTTGTGCCGAACCGCTGTTCTTCAGGTTCGGGTTGTCGATGATGTGCCCGCCCAACTGCGTGACGGAATTCTGAGTCGAGCCGTTGTTGAGAATCAGGCCCTGCGCCGTGACGTTGTAGTCATGGAACTGGTTGTGCGACAGCCCGCTGCCGTTGGGCGTGGCGATGTTGATGATCGGCACGCCGTTGCCGGCTCGATCCAGCGAAGTGTTCGGGTTGGCCACGACGATGCCGTCGGCCTGCGCCCACATCGGTTGCCAGAACATGACGTTGGCCAACAGAAATGCCAACCCGCGCTTGGGCATGCCCAGGAAAGACTCACGGGTTTTCACGGCAGCAGAAGGCTGCCGAGCGAAGAAGGCGTAATGGCGAACGTCCATGTTGAAAGATCTCGTTGCGACGGGCGAATGTGGTCAGGGCAATCGACAGGCAAAACAATCCCTACCCGGCCAGATGAGGCATGCCGGTAGAGTGAAAACATTTGAAAAGGGGATATACGCGCGCTTCGGTCAGAACGTCCAAAGCGTTGCAAAACGTCCGCAGAATGCTTCTGCGAAAAGTCTGATCGATCCCTCGAAACCGCACACTGATATCAATGTGATGGCGCGATGGTAGATTGCCATCATTCTGACGTCAACAACCCGTTACACATCTGACTCAGCAACCGCTCTAGTACGCAGGTTTTCGCCGAAAAGCTGATTTTCAGCGAAGTTCGCGACCCGTCAGTCACAGATGAACAAGAGACAAAGCTGAACTTTTTCAGACCTCGAACCCTCAACCGGTTAACCCGCCTTAACCGGAACGGAGGCCCGCCCCCATGAAAGCCCTGCTCAAGCTCACCCTCGCCGCCACGCTCGCCTGTGCCCTGCCCGTCTGGGCCTGCACGCCGGAGGAAGCCACCGCCAAGCGTGAACAACTGGCCAAGGAAGTCACCAAGCTTACGGAACAGAATCCGACCAAGGCCAAGGAGATCAACGCCGAGTTGCAGAAGATGGATCTGGGCACGGCCAGCGCTGATCTGCCGGACAAGTGCCAGTTGATCGATCAGCGTCTTAAAGAGCTGGATACCGCCGAGAAGAAAACCGAGGGTTAATCACAGGATCAAAAGATCGCAGCGTGCGGCAGCTCCAACAGGGTTTGTAGCTGCCTCAGGCTGCGTTCTTTTGATCCTAAAAATGCACAAATGCATTTATTTATTTGCATAAATGCATATTCGTGCCTAGGGTTTCATTCACAAGCACGACGCTTGTTTTCATTCATGGAGGATTGAAAAAATGTTAACCACTGAAGCAACACGATTCACCAGCGAGACCTTGCCAAGGTGTCTGCTCGGCCATCTGCTCGACCCGCAACTGGTCGAGGTCGAAGCAGCACCGGCCGAGGCGCGGGCTGCCGCCAGCCTCAACTTCAACATGCAGCAACAGACCCAGACCAACTGGTGCTGGGCGGCCGTTTCCGCCTCGGTCGGCAATTATTACGGTACCGGCAACTGGACTCAGTGCGGCGTTGCCAGCACCCAGCTGGACCGCAATTGCTGCAATCAACCGGGGCCGTGCAACGTTTACGGCTATCTGGATTCCGCCCTGCAGACCACACGCAGTTACAACGGGATGAATCAGGGTTCGTTGCAGATGTCGGCCATTCAGAACCAGATCAGCATGGGCCGTCCTGTCGGTTTGCGCTGTGCCTGGTACGGCGGTGGCGCGCACTTTCTGACGGTCTATGGCACCAACGGCAACTACGTGCTGATCGCAGACTCGATCTACGGCTATTCGAGCCGGGCACTGAACTCGTTCCCCGGTTCGTACAACGGCGGCGGCAACTGGACTCACACTTACTTCACCGCGAAAAACTAGGAGGGCAACATCATGCAACTGACTTATCCGAAGGCGCCTTCCAACGGCGTGCAAACCTTGCGTCCGGCACTGCAAGCCGCGCTGCAAACCCAGGGCTTTGGCGTTAATCGGCAGTTCGCCAACGCGACTGCCGGCAAGATCAGCCTGAGCGAAGCCTATCGTGGTTACTCGCTGACGCTTGAAGACTTGAGCAACGGCAAAGGTCTGAAAGACGCCAGAATTGGCAACTGGCATTACCTGGTGTTCGCGGATGGCGTGACGATTGCCGATGCGCAATTGGCCGAAGTACGCGGCCATGTCGAGTTCTCGTCGCTGAACCACGGGAACATGGCGGCCGCTACGGTCGGTGCGCTGAAACTCGCGGAGCAATCGCCGCAATTGCACGGCAAAACCGTCGAACTGCGCGTGCTGTTTGTTTCGGCGCTGCACGTTGTGGCGATCTGGCTGCATGCCGACGGCGAGGATCTGCTGATCCCGATCGAGCCGACCCCCTAGGAGCTGGCGCTCGCTCAGGTGTACAGCGAGGCCACACTGCTCGCTAAACTGAAACCGGCGGCCGATCAGGCGAAACGACGCTTCGATGCCGACACCAGTGGCCAGTTAGGCAACTGATGGACGAAAAAAAAACCCGGACATTGTCCGGGTTTTTTTGTGCATCTGAAACGACTTACTCAGCCGCTGGCTCTGCCGGCTTGCGGCGCTTCAGCGGGGCCATGCCGTCGCTGCTCACCAGAGAATCCGGCTTCGGACGGTTGGCGCTCTTGCGCTTGGTCGGCGTCTTGGCGGCGGTTTTCTTCTTGTCGCCCTTGGCGTCGGTCTTTTTCTTCTTCACGCCGACAGCTTTGCCCGAGGCCTTGACCTTTTTCGGCCCGCCGTAGGTGCCTTTGACTTCCTTGACGGTGCGACGCTCGAAGCTCTGCTTGAGGTAGCGCTCGATGCTCGACATCAGGTTCCAGTCGCCGTGGCAGATCAGCGAGATCGCCAGACCGTCGTTACCGGCACGACCGGTACGACCGATACGGTGCACGTATTCGTCGCCGCTGCGTGGCATGTCGAAGTTGATCACCATGTCCAGACCATCAACGTCCAGACCACGAGCAGCCACGTCGGTAGCTACCAGAATCTTCACGCCGCCCTGCTTCAGACGATCGATCGCCAGTTTGCGATCCTTCTGGTCTTTCTCGCCGTGCAGCACGAACGCTTTGTATTCCTGAGCCACCAGACGGCCGTAGATACGGTCGGCCATGGCGCGGGTGTTGGTGAAGATGATCGCTTTCTGATAGGTCTCGTTGGCCAGCAGCCAGTTCACAATCTGTTCTTTGTGCTGGTTGTGGTCAGCCGTGATGATCTGCTGACGGGTGGTCGAGTTCAGTTGGCTGACTGCGTTGAGCTGCAAGTGCTCAGGGTTGTTCAGCACCTTGCCGATCATGTCGCGCAGACCGGAACCGCCGGTGGTCGCGGAGAACAGCATGGTTTGCTGACGGTTCGGGCATTCGTCGACCAGACGCTGCACGTCTTCGGCGAAACCCATGTCGAGCATACGGTCGGCTTCGTCGAGCACCAGCACTTCGACTTCTTTGAGGTCGAGGTTGCCGGCGTTGAGTTGCTCGATCATCCGACCCGGGGTGCCGATCAGGATGTCCGGCACTTTGCGCAGCATCGCGGCTTGTACCTTGAAGTCTTCACCGCCAGTGATCAGGCCGGACTTGATGAAGGTGAACTGCGCAAAGCGTTCAACTTCTTTCAAGGTCTGCTGGGCCAGTTCGCGGGTCGGCAGCAGGATCAGAGTCTTGATGCTGACGCGAACCTTGGCCGGGCCGATCAGGCGGTTAAGGATCGGCAGGACGAAAGCGGCAGTCTTGCCACTACCGGTTTGCGCCGTCACCCGCAGGTCACGCCCCTGAAGCGCCAGCGGAATGGCCGCTGCTTGCACAGGCGTAGGCTCGACAAATTTAAGCTCGGCCACAGCTTTAAGCAGGCGTTCGTGCAGGGCGAATTCGGAAAACACGGGTGCTACCTCGAAGATATGCAAAAAAACAGCTGCATAGGTTACCGGTTTCGAGCGCTCAGGCCGAGTTACTTTGTACAAACGGCGCTAATCAGTGGCTTTTTTGTTGCTCAATTTGTCTCCAACGGTAATACGCGGCGTCTTAAATGCTCTAATCGCCCGTCGCGTCTTACAGAAGAATCGTTTCTCCCATGGATATCAAACAGCTCTGGCTCAACGCTCAAGACCTCTGGGGGGCTCTAGAAGAGCACCCGATCCTGCACGCCAGCCTGGCGTTGATCCTGCTTTTGGTGATCGCGCTGGTACTCGGACGAGTGGCGCGTTATTTGATCCTGCATGCCAGCCGCATGCTCGGTCGCCAGCCGGCCTTGCACTGGCTGAATGATTTTCGCCACAACAAGGTGTTCCAGCGTCTGGCGCAGATGACGCCGTCGCTGGTGATCCAGTTCGGCCTGCATCTGGTACCGGAACTGAGCAAAACCACGACACTATTCCTCGGCAACGTCGCATTGGCGTTCACCATTCTGTTCCTGATGCTTTCCGTCAGCGCCCTGCTCAACGCGTTGCTGGACATCTACGCGCGCACCGAACACGCCCGCACCCGCTCGATCAAAGGCTATGTGCAACTGGCGAAAATGGTCTTGTACGTGTTTGGCGCGATCATCATCGTCGCCACCCTGATCGATCGTTCGCCATTGTTGCTGCTGTCGGGTCTGGGTGCGATGTCGGCAGTGATTCTGTTGGTCTACAAGGACACCCTGCTGTCGTTTGTCGCCAGCGTGCAACTGACCAGCAACGACATGCTGCGCGTCGGTGACTGGATCGAGATGCCGCAAGTCGGTGCCGACGGCGACGTGGTCGATATCACCCTGCACACGGTCAAGGTGCAGAATTTCGATAAGACCATCGTGTCGATCCCGACCTGGCGTCTGATGTCCGAGTCGTTCAAGAACTGGCGCGGCATGCAGCAATCTGGCGGACGACGGATCAAGCGCAGCCTGTTCATCGACGCCAGTGGTGTGCGTTTTATCCGCGATGATGAAGAAGAAAAACTCTCCCAGGTGCACCTGCTGACTGACTACATGGGTCGCAAGAAAGCCGAACTCAAGGCGTGGAACGAGGCGCAGGGCAATGTGGCGGCGATGTCGGCCAACCGGCGGCGGATGACCAACATCGGCACCTTCCGCGCCTATGCGCTGGCTTATCTGAAGAGTCATCCGGAGATTCAGCCGAACATGACCTGCATGGTGCGCCAGATGCAGACCACGGCGCAGGGCATTCCGCTGGAAATCTACTGCTTCACCCGCACCACGGCGTGGGCGGATTACGAGCGGATTCAGGGGGATATTTTCGATTATCTGCTGGCGGTGTTGCCGGAGTTTGGCTTGAGCCTGTACCAGCAGCCGAGTGGCGGGGATTTGCGCTCCGGATTGCTACCAGCAGTCCTTGGTGCAGCCCACATCCCCGAACAACAAAAACACCTGATGTAACCCCACATATCAAAATGTGGGAGCCAGCCTGCTGGCGATTGCGTAGTGTCATCAGACATTGATGTGTCTGACCCACTGCAATCGCCAGCAGGCTGGCTCCCACAAATTTTGCGATGTCGCTCTGGTTTACTTGGCCTGCCGTTGCGGGGCCTTGTGCACCATGGTGTAGGCGTAATCGACGCCCATGCCGTACGCGCCGCTGTGTTCCAGCACCAGCTCCATCACCGCTTCGTAAGTGTCTTTGTGTGCCCAGTCGCGCTGGTATTCGAGCAACACTTGTTGCCAGGTCACCGGCACCGCACCTGCCTGAATCATTCGTTGCACCGACATGTCGTGCGCTTCCTTGGTGGTACCACCCGAGGCGTCGGTGACGATGTACACCTCGTAGCCTTCAGCCAGTGCTTCGAGTGCCGGGAAGGTCAGGCAGACCTCGGTCCACAGCGCAGCGATGATCAGTTTTTTGCGCCCGGTCGCCTTGACTGCGTCAACCAGCGCCTTGTCTTCCCAGGAGTTCATCGAGGTGCGCTCGATTGGCTTCTGCTCTGGGTGAACCGCCAGCAACTCAGGCCAGATGTAACCGCTGAAGCTCTCGGTTTCGACCGAGGTGTAGATGGTCGGCACGTTGAAGATCTTCGCCGCTTTGGCCAGGCCCACGGTGTTGTTCTTCAGGGTCTGACGATCAATCGACTGCACGCCGAAGGCCATTTGTGGCTGGTGGTCGATCAGGATCAGAGCGGAGTTGGTTGGGTTCAGCAGTTCACGAATAGACATGGCGCGTTCCTTTTGATGTCGATGATTTCGAAGTAAGCAATGGGTTGGTCGACGTTGCCTTCAGCGGCGTTGTCGTCGGCTTGGATGTAACTTTAGGGGCTAGCCGATAAAGGGACAATTCCCTAAAATCGAGAATCATTGATTCTAAAAAAGGGACAATCATGGATCGCATCGAATGCATGCGCACCTTCGTGGTGACGGTTGGTGAGAACGGCTTTGCCGCCGCAGCCCGGGCCATGGATGTGCCGCGCTCGAAAGTCAGCAAACAGATTCAGGCACTGGAAGAAGCAATCGGCGTGCAACTGCTGCAACGCACCACGCGTAGCCTGCACCTGACCGAGGCCGGCGCAGAGTATTTCGAAGCGGCGCGCGAAGTGATTGCCGCGCTGGACGAGGCCGAACAACGGGCACGGGACGGGATTGGCGAGTTACGCGGAGTGTTGCGGGTGAACGCGCCGATGTCGTTCGGCTTGCGGCGGCTGGGCAAGTTGATTCCGCTGTTCCATGAGCTGCACCCGAACATCGAGTTGCAACTGGTGCTCAGCGATCAGCAGGTCGATCCGGTGCGCGGTGGCTTTGACGTGACCATCCGCATTGCCAGCATGCCTGACTCAACCATGATCGCCCGGCAACTGGCGCCAGCACCGCGAATCATGGTCGCCTCCCCCGTGTATCTGGAGCGTGAAGGAATTCCGCAATCGCCGCAGGACCTGCGCACGCACAAATGCCTGAACTACGGCTATCTGCAAAGTGGTGTCAGCCTGCAATTGAGCAACGGCAAAGAGACGCAGCGGGTCAACGTCACCGGACCGTTGCACGCCAACAACGGGGATTTGCTGGCGCAGGCAGCCGAGGCCGGGATGGGTATCGCGCTGTTGCCGGACTTCATCGTCGAAGAGGCGTTGGCGGCAGGTCGGCTGGTGCCGGTGCTGTGCGAATGGCAAGCCCCGGCGATCAGCATCAACGCGGTGTATTCATCAGCGCGGCGGGTGCCGCAGAAGACCCGGGCGTTTATCGAGTTTCTGCTGGCGCAACTCGCCGTACGCCCAACCGACTGATCCACACCGCCGCCAGAATCACACTGCCACCGAGGAACAATCTTCCCAGTTCCTCGTGCTGGTTCCAGATCAACAGATTCAGCAGCAACCCTACCGGCACATGCAGGTTGTTCATCACCGCCAGCGTGCCGCCGTTGACCAGGCATGCGCCTTTGTTCCACCAGTACAGGCCCAACGCGGTCGAGACCAGTCCGAGGAAAACCAGCACGCCCCATTGCAGCGGTGCTTCGGGCAGGAAATTGGCTTTGCCGAACAGCAGGAACGCCGGCAATGCCACCGCCAATGCGCCGAGGTAGAAGAAACCGAAACGCCGGTAATGCGGCAGATCACTCGGGTGTTTCGCCACCAGATGCTTGTACATCACCTGCCCGGCGGCGTAGGTGAAGTTGGCCAGTTGCAGCAGCAGGAAGCCCATGAAGAAGTCGGGATTGATCCGGTCGTAACGAATCACTGCCGCACCGCCCACAGCCACCAGAGCAGCAACCAGTGCCCACGGATTGAAGCGCCGGTTCAACGCATCTTCGATCAAGGTCACGTGCAGCGGCGTGAGGATGGTGAACAGCAGCACTTCCGGCACCGTCAGCACGCGGAAGCTCAGGTACAGGCAGACGTAAGTCACGCCGAACTGCAACGCACCGATTATCAGCATGCCGCGCATGAACGACGGCTCGACCGAGCGCCAGCGGGTCAATGGAATGAACACCAGCCCGGCCAGCACCACACGCACCAGCACGGCGAAGTAGCTGTCGACATGCCCGGCCAGGTATTCACCGATCAGACTGAAGGAAAACGCCTGGATCAGCGTGACAAAAAGTAGATAGCCCATGGTCGCCTCTGTTTCGAATGGCGGCGACGATAGCGGGTTTTACGCTAGACCGCGAACCTTCCAACAACCTGAGTCCCTGTGGGAGCGGGCTTGCCCGCGATGAGGGTGTGCCAGACAAATATTTGTTTGCTGACACTCCGCAATCGCGGGCAAGCCCGCTCCCACAGGGTCCAGTGTTGCTCAGGGGATTTTTTGGCAAAAAAAAGCCCGATCTCGCAAATGCGTTCAATCGGGCTACAGCACTCAGGAGCAAAAAGTGCAAAGGGAGGTTCGATGCGCGTGGAACCTTGAAGGGGTTGCGCCAGGTCACTAGACCATCCGGTGATTATCTGGCGATTAACATATCAAGCGACCTGGGACAGTTTGGCGTTGGCCTGATTCAGGCCCTTCTCGTGGAAATCACCACCCAGGTTCATGCCTTCGGCGTGAATGAAGGTCACGTCGTGGATGCCGATGAAGCCCATCACCTGACGCAGGTACGGTTCCTGGTGATCCGCCGGGCCGCCAGCGTAGATCCCGCCGCGAGCGGTGAGCACGTAGGCACGCTTGTCGCTGAGCAGACCTTGCGGGCCAGTTTCGGTGTACTTGAACGTCACACCGGCACGCAGCACATGGTCGAGCCAGGCCTTGAGGGTGCTCGGGATCGCGAAGTTGTACATCGGCGCGGCCATCACCAGCACTTCGGCGGCCAGCAGTTCGTCGGTCAACTCGTTGGAGCGATCCAGCGAAGATTGTTCGTTGGCGTTGCGCTGCTCGGCGGGTTTCATCCAGCCGCCCAGCAGGTTGCTGTCCAGATGCGGAACCGGATTAACGGCCAGATCACGCACGGTGATCTGATCAGCCGGGTGCGCAGCTTTCCACTGTTTGATGAAGGTCTGGGTCAGTTGACGGGAAACCGAGTCTTGCTGACGGGCGCTGCTTTCGATGATCAGAACGTGGGACATGCTGTGTAGGCTCCATCCGAGAATGTTGTAAGTCGATGGAGTGGAGATTAAACAGAGTCGTATCGATGAAAAAGCGCAAATAATTGCTGCAAAGCATCGAATAATTCGTTTATATGCAACCCATGCCTTTGTAGGAGCGAGCTTGCTCGCGAAGGAGGTGAATCAGTAAAAGATGTATCGACCGACACTACGCCTTCGCGAGCAAGCTCGCTCCCACAGAGATTTATGGTGTTATTTCGGGGTGCAGCTCAGTTCGATACGCAGCTTGATGATCGAGCGGGAGAACTTGGCCGTGGCGTTTTTATGTTTGCCGGCCGGAATCTCCAGTGAGCGGGTGCGTGGTGCTTCCGGGCCGTTGCTGAACACGGCTTTGCAGACCGCATCGACATCACCGTAGTTGACGACCTTGATCGAGCCCATGTCGGTATCGGTGTCGTAGGTTTCGTAGTCGATCTTCAACCCGTTGAGATTTTTCTGCACATCAATCGGGTAAGCAAACGCCGTCAGCGGCAGCAGCGCCAGCAACACACAACAGAATTTATTCATTCGGCAGTCTCCATGAGGGACGGCCAGCTTAGGACAAGAGGAGCTATTGATGAAAGCGCCCCGCGTGACCCTTGATCAATGGCGAACATTGCAAGCCGTGGTCGACCACGGCGGATTCGCCCAGGCCGCCGAGGCCTTGCACCGTTCGCAATCGTCGGTGAGCTACACCGTCGCCCGTATGCAGGATCAGCTCGGCGTACCGTTGCTGCGCATCGACGGGCGCAAAGCGGTGCTCACCGAAGCCGGTGGCGTGCTGCTGCGCCGCTCGCGACAACTGGTGAAACAGGCCAGTCAACTGGAAGACCTCGCTCATCACATGGAGCAAGGCTGGGAGGCCGAAGTGCGGCTGGTGGTCGACGCGGCTTACCCAAGCGCACGCATCGTCCGGGCGCTGACCGCATTCATGCCGCAGAGTCGTGGCTGCCGGGTACGTCTGCGTGAAGAGGTGTTGTCAGGGGTCGAAGAAGTCTTGCTCGAAGGCGTGGCTGATCTGGCCATCACCGGTCTGAGCATTCCCGGCTATCTGGGTGCGGAATTGAGTGACGTGGAGTTTGTTGCCGTCGCTCACCCTGACCACACCCTGCATCGGCTCAACCGCGAACTGAGCTTCCAGGACCTGGAAACCCAGATGCAGGTGGTGATCCGCGACTCCGGCCGTCAGCAACCGCGCGATGTCGGCTGGCTCGGCGCCGAACAGCGCTGGACCGTCGGCAGCCTCGCCACCGCCGCGACCTTTGTCAGCAGCGGTCTGGGCTTTGCATGGTTGCCCCGGCACATGATCGAACGCGAACTGAAAGAAGGCTCGCTCAAGCTGCTACCGTTGGATCAGGGTGGCAGCCGCAACCCGAGCTTCTATCTGTATTCGAACAAGGACAAACCACTGGGCCCGGCCACGCAGATCCTCATCGAACTGCTGCGCACCTTCGACACTTTGCCGCTGGACGCACCATTCGCCGCCCCTGAACAAGCCTGACACGGAGTTCACCGATGGCCTATTTCGAGCATGAAGGTTGCAACCTGCACTACGAGGAATATGGCCACGGTACGCCGTTGCTGCTGGTTCACGGGCTCGGTTCGAGTACGCTGGACTGGGAAATGCAGATCCCGGCGCTGGCCGCGCAATACCGGGTGATCGTCCCGGACATACGCGGTCACGGTCGTTCGGACAAACCCCGCGAGCGCTACAGCATCGCCGGTTTCAGTGCCGACCTGATTGCGCTGGTCGAGCATTTGCAGCTTGGTCCGGTGCATTACGTCGGCCTGTCCATGGGCGGGATGATCGGTTTTCAGTTCGCCGTTGATCAGCCGCAGATGCTGAAAAGCCTGACCATCGTCAACAGCGCCCCCGAAGTCAAAGTGCGCAGCCGCGACGACTATTGGCAGTGGTTCAAGCGCTGGAGTCTGATGCGCGTGCTCAGCCTCGCAACCATCGGCAAGGCGCTGGGCGGCAAACTTTTCCCCAATCCGGAACAGGCTGATTTGCGACAGAAAATGGCTGAACGCTGGGCAAAAAACGACAAACGTGCTTATCTCGCCAGCTTCGATGCGATTGTTGGCTGGGGGGTTCAGGAACGACTTTCCCGGGTAACCTGTCCAACGCTCGTCATCAGCGCCGACCGTGACTACACGCCCGTCGCGCTGAAAGAAACCTATGTAAAACTGCTGCCCGATGCGCGGCTGGTGGTGATCGCCGATTCGCGCCACGCCACCCCGCTCGATCAACCGCAACGCTTCAATCAAACGCTGCTGGAGTTTCTCGCCGCAGCCGATATTCAATCTCAGGATCACTGACCCATGCTGAAAAAACTCGCCCTCGCCGCCGGCACCGTGCTGTTTGCCGCCAACCTGATGGCAGCCACTCCGGCCAAGGCTCCGCACGTGCTGCTGGAAACCACCAATGGCCAGATCGAACTCGAACTGGACCCGGTCAAGGCGCCGATCAGTACCAAGAACTTCCTTGAATACGTCGACAGCGGCTTCTACAACAACACGATCTTTCACCGCGTGATCCCGGGTTTCATGGCGCAGGGCGGCGGTTTCACTCAACAGATGCAACAGAAAGAAACCAAGGCACCGATCAAGAACGAAGCCAGCAATGGCCTGCATAACGTTCGCGGCACACTGTCGATGGCCCGTACTTCCGATCCAAACTCGGCCACCAGCCAGTTCTTCATTAACGTGAAGGACAACGATTTCCTCGACCCGGGCCGTGATGCCGGTTACGCGGTATTCGCCAAAGTGGTCAAGGGCATGGACGTGGTCGACATCATCGTCAACTCGCCAACCACCACCAAAAGCGGCATGCAAAACGTGCCTGTAGACCCTGTGTTCATCAAGTCGGCCAAGCGCATCGACTGAGTTCTTCAGGGCATATAGAGCGGCGACGGCCTGATCCCGCGCCGCTCACACTGATAAAAGGAGAGCCCGTATCCGGGCGATTATCTGATGCTCTATCGCCGTTTCGAACAACTGATCGACATATTCCGTGAAGCCCCGACGGCAGCCCCGCCGGATCGGGTCCTGCCCTTCTATATCTATTACCTGAAACAGGTCTGGCCAAGTTTTGCTGCGCTGCTGGTGGTCGGCCTGTTCGCCGCGCTGATCGAAGTGGCGCTGTTCAATTATCTGAGCCGCATCATCGATCTGACCCAAGGTACGCCAAACCCGAATTTCTTCAGTGACCACGCCCTCGAACTGACCTGGATGGTCGTGGTTGCGTTAGTGCTGCGGCCGATTTTCTTC
This sequence comes from Pseudomonas sp. McL0111, assembly GCF_052567255.1. NCBI lineage: Bacteria > Pseudomonadati > Pseudomonadota > Gammaproteobacteria > Pseudomonadales > Pseudomonadaceae > Pseudomonas > Pseudomonas sp. McL0111. The sequence continues at coordinate 6,346,456 of NZ_CP199585.1, forward strand.
GGCCTGCACGACCTGCTGGTGCATCAGACCCTGAGCCCGGGGATGACCAGCATGATTCGCTGGCAGAACCACAGCTACGTGCTCAAGCAGAGCCTGAACTTCTTCCAGAACGATTTCGCCGGGCGCATTGCCCAGCGCATCATGCAGACCGGCAACTCGTTGCGTGATTCGGCAGTGCAAGCGGTGGATGCGCTGTGGCATGTGCTGATCTACGCGATCAGTGCGCTGGTGCTGTTCGCCGAGGCCGACTGGCGCCTGATGATCCCGCTGCTGATGTGGATCGTCGCCTACATCGGCGCACTTTATTACTTCGTGCCACGGGTCAAACAACGCTCGGTCGAGGCGTCCGATGCGCGTTCGAAACTGATGGGCCGGATCGTCGATGGCTACACCAACATCGCCACCCTGAAGCTGTTCGCTCACACCAATTTCGAGCAGCACTACGCCAAGGAAGCCATCGAAGAACAGACCGTCAAGTCGCAACTGGCGGGCCGTGTGGTAACCAGCATGGACGTGGCCATCACCGCCATGAACGGCCTGTTGATCGTCGGCACCACGGGTCTGGCGCTGTGGTTGTGGACGCAGTCGTTGATCACTGTTGGCGCGATTGCCCTGGCTACTGGTCTGGTGATTCGCATCGTCAACATGTCCGGCTGGATCATGTGGGTGGTCACCGGGATTTTCGAAAATATCGGCATGGTTCAGGACGGTCTGCAGACCATCTCGCAACCGGTCAGCGTAACCGATCACCCGCAGGCAAAACCGTTGGCGGTGGCCCGTGGCGAAGTGCGTTTCGAGCACGTGGATTTTCACTACGGCAAGAAGAAAGGCATCATCGGCGACCTCAACCTGAACATCAAACCGGGGGAGAAAATCGGTCTGATTGGCCCGTCCGGCGCCGGCAAATCGACCTTGGTCAATCTGCTGCTGCGACTGTACGACGTCGAAGGCGGACGGATTCTGATCGACGGCCAGAACATCGCCGAAGTCGGTCAGGAAAGCCTGCGTGAGCGAATCGGCATGATCACTCAGGACACCTCGCTGCTGCACCGTTCGATCCGCGACAACTTGTTGTACGGCAAGCCCGACGCGACCGATGCCGAACTCTGGGAGGCGGTGCACAAGGCCCGCGCCGACGAGTTCATTCCGCTGCTCTCCGACGCTGAGGGCCGCACTGGCTTCGATGCGCATGTCGGCGAGCGTGGCGTGAAGTTGTCCGGCGGCCAGCGTCAGCGCATCGCGATTGCGCGGGTGCTGCTCAAGGATGCACCGATCCTGATCATGGACGAAGCGACCTCGGCGCTGGACTCGGAAGTCGAAGCGGCGATCCAGGAAAGTCTGGAAACCCTGATGCAGGGCAAAACCGTGATCGCCATCGCCCACCGCCTCTCGACCATTGCGCGCATGGATCGGCTGGTGGTGCTGGAAAACGGCCAGATCGCCGAAAGCGGCACTCACGCGGAACTGTTGGCACATGGCGGGTTGTATTCCCGGTTGTGGGCGCATCAGACCGGAGGCTTTGTCGGCATCGATTGATGCTCGGTCCACCGCAAAACCTGTAGGAGTGAGCCTGCTCGCGATGAGGGAGTGTCAGTCACCAACATTGCTGTCAGACCCACCGCTATCGCGAGCAAGCTCGCTCCCACAGGGAATCATCAAAAACCGTCAGCCCCCTCTAACCACGGGCTCTGGCGGTTTTTTATGGACGCTGGAAATCCACAAAAATCCTGCTGTACTCAGCCAAGGTTCTGGAGATGAACCTGTCGTAATTCTGCAAGGAAGCACAACTCGATGCAGTCTCGATAGCACGCCTATCAAGGACTCTCTCATGTCTCTGTTCAAACGTTCAGTTACTGAGTTGTTGGGTACGTTCTGGTTGGTTTTGGGCGGTTGTGGCAGCGCGGTGATCGCCGCGTCTTCACCGTTGGGAATCGGGGTGCTGGGGGTGGCCCTGGCGTTTGGTCTGACGGTGCTGACCATGGCATTCGCCATTGGCCACATCAGCGGATGTCATCTGAATCCGGCCGTTTCGGTCGGTCTGTTCGTCGGAGGTCGATTCCCCGCAAAAGAACTGCCTGCCTACATCATCGCCCAAGTGCTTGGGGCGATTCTCGCGGCGGCGCTGATCGCTCACATCGCCAGCGGCAAGGAGGGTTTCGACATTGCCGCCGGCCTGGCCTCCAACGGTTATGGCGAGCACTCACCCGGTAAATATTCGATGGGGGCGGGGTTTGTCACAGAGCTGGTGATGACCGCGATGTTCGTCATCATCATCCTCGGCGCCACCGACAAACGTGCGCCACCAGGGCTCGCACCCATCGCCATTGGCCTGGGCCTGACGCTCATCCACCTGATCTCGATTCCGGTCACCAACACCTCGGTCAACCCGGCCCGCAGCACCGGGCCGGCGTTGATCGTCGGTGGCTGGGCTATCGCGCAGTTGTGGATGTTCTGGGTCGCGCCGCTGTTGGGTGCAGTGGTCGGCGGCGGGATCTATCGCTGGCTGGGCAAGGAAGATACCTGAGTGCTCTTGTAGGAGTGAGCCTGCTCGCGATAGCAGTATGTCTGCCAGTTATGAGGTGACTGACACTCAGCTATCGCGAGCAGGCTCACTCCTACACGGGATCTAGGTTTGGCGGTAGGGCAAGGCGCTTTTTGCCTCTTCGGCATAAGCCAAAACACCAGCACGCTCCTGGTGCAGGAAGTCTTTGACCGCCGCTTTCAAACCGGGATGGCGCAAGTAATGCCAGGAATGAGTGATCACAGGTTCGAAGCCGCGAATCAGTTTGTGTTCGCCCTGAGCACCGGCATCGAAACGCTGAAATCCGTGAGCAATGGCATAGTCCATGCCCTGATAAAAACAGGTCTCGAAGTGCAGTCGATCGAACTCGGCCAGACAGCCCCAGTAACGTCCGTAAAAACTGTCACCACCCACCAGACTGAAAGCCATCGCCACCGGCCGCGAGCCTTGTTTGGCCAGCACCACACGAATCGATTCCGGCATGCGCTCGGCCAACAGGCTGAAAAACTCCCGTGTCAGATAGGGCGTCTGCCGACGCACCGCGTAGGTGTTGGCGTAGCAGGCGTAGACAAAATCCCACTGCGACTCGTCCAGCTCGCGCCCTTCCAGCCATTCAAATTCGAAGCCCTGCCCGGCCACTTGCTCACGCTCTTTGCGCATCTGTTTGCGCTTGCGTGAGCTGAGGACATCGAGGAAATCCTGGAAGTCGCGATAACCGCGATTTTGCCAGTGATACTGACAACCGATGCGCTGCAACCAGCCCGGCTGTTCGGCCATCGCGGCGTCGGTGAACGGGTCGGTGAAGTTGATGTGAGCGCTGGAGAGCTCTTCGATTTCAAGATAACCCGGCAGGCTTTTCAGCAGCTCGAAACCGTCCTCGACATTGGCCGCCAATAACCGGGGGCCGCTGACCGGACTGAACGGCACGCCGCTCAATAATTTCGGGTAGTAATCAATGCCAGCGCGGGCGCAGGCGTCGGCCCAGCCATGATCGAACACGTACTCGCCGTAGGAATGCCACTTGCGATAAGCGGGCAACGCCGCGATCAATCGGTCGCCTTCAATGTGCAGCAAATGCTCTGCTTGCCAGCCCGTGTGCGGGCCAACGCTGCCGCTGTCTTCGAGTGAGCCAAGAAAGGCATGCCGCAGAAATGGCTGGGTCTCGGGCACCAGGGCGTCCCAGGTCGACGGGGCAATTTCCGACAGACTTTGCAGGCGTTGCAACGGCATCAACTGACTCTCCACTTCCGGGCTTCAAAGCCCCGCGAGTATCGCCTATCGCTGTGCATTGCACACCCGCAATCGGACGACAGCGCTCTAAATCAATAGTTCAGGGCGACTTTGTATCGTCACCGAGATGACATCACTTAGCCACTGCTCTGTCATAAACCATCGCGATACTGGCGCCTGTTTTTAGAGCGCCGGGTTCTACCCGGACACTGTTTTCCGACCTTCAACCGTCGGTTGTGCCCAGGATGGTTCAGCCATCCCCTCTCATCTTCGGAGATTGCTATGCGTCTTGCTTCCACGAAAACTGCGGCGGCCCTGTGCGGTGGCCTGTTGCTGGCCATGAGTGTTCCGGCCAGTGCCGCAGTCGACGCCAAACTGCTCGACATGCTCAAGGCTAACGGTTCGATTTCCCAGGCGCAGTACGTAGAACTGCAAACTGAACTGGCGAAGGATCAGAAGGACCAGCAAATCGCGCAGCAGGCGCAGCAAGAGACCAATCAACAAGTCGCGGCGGTCGCGAAGAAAAACGACGAACAAAGCCTTTTCGATCAGAAACTGGCCTGGGCTGCCAAGACTCAGTTCAAGGGTGACGTGCGCTTCCGTGAAGAAACCGTGCACAACGATGGCGTGCCGAACAGCAAGGATCAGGATCGTCAGCGCATTCGTGCCCGTCTGGGTGCTTACAGCGAGATCAACCCGCAAGTCGACACCGGCATCCGTATTGCCACCGGCAGCAGCGACGACGCACGCTCCACCAACCAGGACCTGAACAACTACTTCGACAAGAAGCAGATCTGGCTCGACCTGGGTTACGTCGACTACCACCCTGACGCGATCAAGAACCTGCACCTGATCGGCGGCAAGATGAACCAGCCCTGGGTCAGCATGGGCGACATCATCTGGGACAGCGACATCAACCCGGAAGGTCTGGCGGTCACTTACAAGTATCCGTTGAACGGCAGCACCGAGCTGTTCGGTAGCGCCGGCCACTACACCCTGAAGGACAACGTTGACGGCGAAGGCGTGCAGTTCAAACACGACCTGCGTCTGTACGCTGGCCAGTTGGGCGGTCGCTTTGCACTGACCGACAGCCTGAAACTGACCGTGGGCGGCAGTATCTACTCCTACGACAACGACAAGGACAGCGCCTGCCCTACCAGCGGCACGGTTACTGCTCCTTGCGCATTGGCCGTCAACGGCAACAGCCCGAACGAAACCTTCAAACTGTATGAAGGTTTTGGTCAACTGGACGTCGCCAACCTGCCAGTACCGCTGTCGATCTACGGTCAGTACGTCAACAACAAAGACGCCAGCAACGATCAGGATACTGGCTGGCTGGCCGGCGTGAAGACCAAGGTTTACGGCTTCGGCATCGATTACAACTACCGCGACGTGCAGCGTAACGCGGTGGTGGGTGCCTTCACCGACTCCGACTTCGCCAACGGCTACACCGGTTCCCGTGGCAGCAAGTTGAAAGTCAGCTACGAGCTGGACAAGAACTTCACCCTCGGCGCGACCTACTTCATGGCGAACTCGGACTACACCAACGCCAGCCTGAAGAAGACCGATTCCGACATCAACACCCTGCAACTGGACGCAGAAGCGAAGTTCTAAAACGCTTCACCTTATAGCCTGCGCGGGCGGGACGATCCCCATCATCCGTTCGTTTCTTCCGCGCCGGGCTATTCCACTGAACCTGTGTTTGCTCAGGATCGATCCTTGCGCCGTTGCTCGGCCAAGCGTTCAGCCAGCGCTTCAACGCCCTCTTCGGGTTTTTCCGGCATCGCCTTCAAGGTCGCCTGCATCAGGCGCATCTGGCGAATGAAACGCCGGCAGTTGGGGCAAAACATCAAATGATGACGCACCAGCAGTTTCTCGCGAAAGCTCAACTGGCCATCGAGATAATCACTGGAACGCGCCACTTGTTCCTTGCAGGTCAGCATTCGCCGGTCTCCTCAAAATGCTCCACCGTGGCGAAGACTTTCAGCCGCGCACGATGCAGCAGCACACGGACATTGGAGAGCGAGATCTCCAGAAGATTACAGATCTCTTCCAGTTCCAGCCCCTGACGTTCGCGCAACAGCAAAACACTGCTTTGCAGTTCCGACAAACCGAGCAAGGTGTGTTCGAGGCATTCGCGTAATTCGCTTTCGGTGAGCAGTGCTTCAGGCGTGTCCTGATGCCAGGCGAACGGCGCCACCAGCCAATGGCCGTCACCGGGGGAAAAGCGATCGTCATCGATGGTGCCGTGGGGCGAAGGCAGGTCATCCATCAGCACTTCGCGGCGATTTTGCTTGTAGCGGCTCTTGGCCGAGTTGGCAGTGATGGTCAGCAGCCAGGTCTTGAGGCTGGAGCGACCTTCGAAGCTACCAATATGCCGAACCACCGATAGCCAGGCATCCTGCACCACTTCTTCGACGTGACGCTGGCCGACGATGGCGTAGGCCACGGCGCGCATGGCGCTCTGGTAGGTACTGACCAATTCCTTGAAAGCCTTCTGCTCGCCCGCCAGCAGGCGTTCGAGCAATTGGGTGTCATCCGTAGCGGCCATTGATGCCTCGTTTTCAGATGGTCGAAAGCAAAAGATCACAGCCTGCGGCAGCGCCTACAAGTGCGGATTCAAACCGCAAGTGTAGGAGCTGCCGCAGGCTGCGATCTTTTCAGGGCAAACTCAGTGTTTACGCAGGATCACGCTACCGATCGAGTAACCGGCGCCAAACGAGCTCAGTACCGCCAGCGAACCACTGGCCAGATCGTCCTGATGCTTGTGGAATGCAATCACCGAACCCGCAGAGCTGGTGTTGGCGTAGGTGTCGAGAATCACCGGGGCTTCTTCTTCGGTAGCTTCGCGACCGAGCAGTTTGCGCACGATCAGGTGGTTCATGCTCAGGTTCGCCTGGTGCAGCCAGAAGCGCTTCACGTCGCCGACGTTGAGCTTGTTCTCTTCCAGATGCGCAGCGATCAGCTCGGCGACCATCGGGCAGACATCCTTGAACACCTTGCGGCCTTCCTGCACGAATAGTTTGTCGCGGGCACCGACGCCCTCTTCCGCCGCGCGGTTGAGGAAACCGAAGTTGTTGCGGATGTTGTTGGAGAACTTGGTCAGCAGTTTGGTGCTGACGATATCGAACTGGTGTTTGGAGGTAGCCAGATCAGCACGCTCGATGATCACCGCAGTCGCGGCGTCACCGAAGATGAAGTGGCTGTCGCGGTCACGGAAGTTCAGGTGACCGGTGCAGACTTCCGGGTTGACCATCAGGATCGCCCGGGCCTGGCCCAGTTGCACGCTGTTGGCCGCAGCCTGAATGCCGAAGGTTGCCGACGAGCAGGCAACGTTCATGTCGAAACCAAAACCCTGAATGCCCAGCGCTTCCTGGACTTCGATGGCGATGGCCGGATAGGCGCGTTGCAGGTTCGAGCAAGCGACGATCACACCGTCGATGTCAGCGGCGGTCTTGCCGGCGCGCTGCAAAGCCTGTTCGGCAGCGCCGATGGCCATCTGGCAAAGCACCGACCATTCGTCGTTGGAACGCTCTGGCAGACGTGGCGCCATGCGCGCAGGGTCGAGAATGCCGTCCTTGTCCATGACAAAGCGGCTCTTGATGCCCGAGGCTTTTTCGATGAACGCAGCGCTGGATTCGGTCAAAGCCTGGACTTCGCCGCTGGCGATGGCGTCGGCGTTGTCGGCGTTGAACTGCGCGACATAGGTATTGAAAGACTGCACCAGCTCTTCATTGGAGATGCTGTTGGCCGGGGTGTACAGGCCGGTGCCGCTGATGACGACGTTATGCATGGTCGTTTCTCTAATCTGTTCAGGCAGAAAGTGCTGGCACCGACGTACCAACACATAAAGGGTCTGTTCCCATCCGGGGGATGCGGACCTGGCATCGTTTTATTCCGTTGCGCAAACCTGGCCGAGGGCTCTGGGTCGCGAAACCGGCGTTTATGGTCGCGAAGTTTGCCATAAACCCAAGGTTTTGGCCCCTTTCTCAAGATCAAACACAGCCCTTGTAGGAGTGAGCCTGACAATCAGGGCTCGACCTGGGTCCACTGCTTGTTAAGACGTTTGTCGGAGATCGGAATTTTAGTCCCCAACTGCTGGGCGAACAGCGAAACCCGGTATTCCTCCAGCCACCATCGGTACAACTCCAACTGCGGATCGCGCTTGCCTTCCTGCGCATGTTTGGCGGCGCGGGTCTGGAATTGGCTCCAGAGACCGGCCAGTTCGCCGCTCCAGACGCGATCCTTCTGCACTTGCGCGCCAAGTTTTTCGAAGCGCTGCTCGACCGCTTTCAGATAACGCGGCAACTCCTTGAGCCACTGCATCGGCGTTTCCCGGACAAACCCCGGGTAAACCAGATTACTCAGTTGCAGCTTGATGTCGTTCAGCGCCACCGCTTGCGCGAGGTCGATCTTGCCCTTGAAGCGCTTTTGCAGACCATGCCAGAGCTTGAGAATCTCCAGCGTCAGCCGCGCCACGCGCTCGGCGTGCTCGGTCCAACTGCCGCGCTTGCGTTCGGCCAGTGCGGCAAGCCCCGCACCGTCGCGCGGCAACGGGTCTTCGCCTTCAAGAATGCAGCTGTCGAGGCTGGCCAACAGAATGTCTTCGACCAGCGCATCGACCCGACCCAATTCGCGATACAACAGACCCAGTTCGGTGATGCCCGGCAATTTGGTGCGCAGGAACTTGGCCGGCTCCGCCAATTGCTGCATTAATAGACGCTGCAAGGCGCGGCGATGCTGGAACTCGGCTTCGGCCGGGGTCGAGAAACGTCCTTCCTTGACCGTGCCGCCCTCTTCCACCAGTGCCGGATACACCGTCATCGACAGCCCGGCGATCTTCTGCTGAGTCTTTTCCGCGACCGGAGCGAAGACCTTGGCCTCCACCGGTTGCTGATTTTTTGCTGTTTGCGGCACCGCCAGAGCAGCCTGACTGGCTTCGGCGAAACGTGCGGTCAACTCTGCCAGATCGCGTCCTTCACCGAGGAACTTGCCTTGGCCGTCGACGATTTCCAGGTTCATCCGCAGATGCCCTTCGACCTGTTGCTCGGCTTCGGCCCAGGCCTCATCGCTGACCCGCGCACCAGTCATGCGTAGCAACTCACGCCCCAGCGCTTGCGGTAACGAGCCCTCGGCAAAGGTCATGCGTTGCAGCGCGGCTTTGATGAAGTCCGGCACCGGCACGAAGTTCTTGCGCAAGGCCTTCGGCAGGTTACGCACCAGCGCAATGCACTTGGCCTCGATCATCCCCGGCACCAGCCACTCCAGGCGCTCCGGCGGCAGCATCGGCAGCAGCGGCGCCGGTACGCGCAGGGTCACGCCATCACGCGGGTGATTGGGTTCGAAATGGTAAGTCAGGGCCAGTTCCAGATCACCGATGTGCAGGGTGTCGGGATAATGCTGCGCGGTGACTTCACTGGCCTCGCGGGCCAGCACGTCTTCTTCGCGCATGATCAGCAGTTGCGGGTCTTTCTGGCTGTTGACCCGATACCAACTGTCAAACGTCGCCGTCTGGTGAATCTCCGCCGGCAAACGCGCGTCGTAGAATGCGTACAAGGTTTCTTCGTCGGCCAGAATATCGCGACGACGGGCCTTGGCTTCCAGCTCGTCGAGCTGTTCCAGCAGCAGCGTATTCTCGGTCAGGCATTTGGCTTTTGACTGAATCTCGCCGCGCACCAGACCTTCGCGGATAAACAATTCGCGCGAGATAACCGGGTCCACCGGGCCGTAATGCACCGGCCGACGGCCGACCACGATCAGGCCGAACAGGGTGATCTGCTCGAACGCCACCACCTGGCCGCGTTTTTTCTCCCAGTGCGGTTCGAAGTGGTTTTTCTTGATCAAATGCCCGGCCAGCGGCTCGATCCAGTCGGCGTCGATCTTGGCGACCATCCGCGCATACAGCTTGGTGGTTTCCACCAGTTCGGCGGCCATGATCCATTGCGGACGCTTCTTGCCGATGCCCGACGACGGATGAATCCAGAAGCGCCGCTGACGGGCGCCGAGGTAATCGCCGTCCTCGGTTTTCTGACCGATCTGGCTGAGCAGACCGACCAGCACCGCTTTGTGCAGTTTCGGATAATCCGCCGGCTCTTTATTGATGCTCAACTGCATGTCGCGGCAGATCAGGCTCAACTGGCGATGGGAATCCCGCCACTCGCGCAGACGCAGGTAATTGAGGAAGTTCTTGCGGCACCAGTTGCGCAGTGGACTGGCGGTCAGCGCCTGGCGCTGCTCTTCAAACCCGCGCCACAGATTGACCAGCCCGGCGAAATCCGAGTCGATGTCCTTCCATTGTGCGTGCGCCTGATCAGCGGCTTGTTGCCGCTCCGGCGGACGCTCGCGCGGGTCCTGAATCGACATGGCACTGGCGACGATCAGCACTTCCTGCAAACTGCCGAGCTTCGCCGCTTCCAGCAGCATGCGGCCCATGCGCGGGTCCACCGGCAGACGCGCCAGTTGGCGACCGAGCGGGGTCAACTGGCTGTTGCGATCAACCGCCGACAACTCTTGCAGCAGGTTAAAACCGTCGCTGATCGCCTTGCCGTCCGGCGGCTCGATGAACGGGAATGCGGTGATCTCGCCGAGGCGCAGATGCAGCATCTGCAAAATAACCGCCGCGAGGTTGGTACGCAGGATTTCCGGGTCGGTGAATTCCGGCCGACCGATGAAATCTTCTTCGCTATACAAACGAATGCAGATGCCCGGCTCGACCCGGCCGCAGCGACCTTTACGCTGATTGGCGCTGGCCTGGGAAATCGCTTCGATGGGCAAGCGCTGCACTTTCGCGCGATAGCTGTAACGACTGATGCGCGCCGTACCGCTGTCGATAACGTAACGGATACCCGGCACGGTCAGCGAGGTTTCGGCAACGTTGGTTGCCAACACCACACGACGGCCCGGGTGCGACTGGAAAATCCGCTGCTGCTCGGCCGGGGACAAACGGGCGTAAAGCGGCAGAATTTCGGTGTGTTTGATTTGCGCCTTGCGCAGCATGTCAGCGGCGTCGCGAATCTCTCGTTCGCCGGGCAGGAACACCAGCACATCGCCGGGGCTACGCCGTTCGCTGCGTTCAAAATCGGCGATTTCGTCGAGGGTCGCGAGGATTGCCTGATCCACGGTCAGGTCATCTTCGACGCGGTTGCCCTCCTCGTCCTGCTCCAGCGTCAGCGGGCGATACCAGGTTTCCACCGGGAAGGTACGCCCGGACACTTCAACAATCGGCGCGTCGTCAAAGTGCTTGGAAAAGCGCTCCAGATCGATGGTCGCCGAAGTGATGATGACTTTCAGATCGGGACGGCGCGGCAGCAGGGTTTTCAGATAACCGAGCAGGAAATCGATGTTCAGGCTGCGTTCGTGGGCTTCGTCGACGATGATCGTGTCGTAGCGTTCGAGGTAGCGGTCGTTCTGGGTTTCCGCCAGCAGAATACCGTCAGTCATCAGTTTGATCAGGGTGTTGGAATCGCTCTGATCTTCGAAGCGCACCTGATAGCCGACCAGCGAACCCAGCGGCGTGCCGAGTTCTTCGGCAACCCGGCTGGCAACACTGCGTGCTGCGATCCGCCGAGGCTGGGTATGACCGATCAGGCCGTGCTGACCGCGACCGATTTCCAGGCAGATCTTCGGCAACTGGGTGGTTTTACCCGAGCCGGTTTCGCCGGCGATGATCAGCACCTGATGCTTTTCCAGCGCAGCCTTGATTTCGTCGCGTTTGGCGGCGATCGGCAGGCTGTCGTCGTAACGAATCACTGGCAGGCTGGCCTTGCGCGCCAGCACCTGATCGCAGGACGCCTGCATGCGCACCACCCATTGGGCCAGCTTGGCCTCATCGGGTTTCTTGCGCAGCTCAAGCAACTGCCGCCGCAGCCGGTGACGGTCGGCGAGCATGGCGTGATCGAGGTTTTTCAACAGTTTGTCGATGGAGGGCGATTCGTCGGTCATCAGGTACGCAATTCAGTCGTCTAGTGGCGCAGGGGGGCGATTGTCGCAGATTTGCCCTGAATTGGCCTGCTTCCCCTGTAGGAGCTGCCGCAGGCTGCGATCTTTTGATCTGATTTTATAAAAACAAAGTCAAAGGATCGCAGCCTTCGGCAACGCCTAAAGGGTTATTCGTTATCCAGGCCTTTGCGCCGATACGGGAAGACGTCGATGATTTTTCCGGCGCGAATCGCCTCTTGCAGGCTTTTCCAGTAATCGGCGTTGTACAACTCGCCGTGCAACTGATCGAACAACTTGCGCTGCCCCGAGTCGGCAAACAGGAACGGCGGAAATTCTTCCGGGAACACGTCCAGCGGCCCGATTGAATACCATGGCTCGGAAGCCATTTCATCTTCCGGGGTACGTGGCGTCGGGATGTGGCGGAAGTTGGCTTCAGTCAGAAAGCAGATTTCGTCGTAGTCATAGAACACCACGCGCCCGTGCCGGGTGACACCGAAGTTTTTCAGCAGCATGTCGCCGGGAAAGATATTCGCCGCCGCCAGTTGTTTGATTGCCAGACCGTAATCCTCCAGCGCTTCGCGCACCTGAGCTTCGTTGGCGTTTTCCAGATACAGGTTGAGCGGGGTCATCCGGCGTTCGGTCCAGCAGTGGCGGATCAGCACGGTTTCGCCCTCCACCGAGACCGTGGACGGCGCCACTTCCAGCAGTTCCTCCAGACACGCCGAATCGAACTTGCTCAGCGGAAAACGGAAATCGGCGAACTCCTGGGTATCGGCCATGCGCCCTACCCGGTCGACGCTTTTCACCAATCGGTATTTCTCGATCACCGTGGCGCGGTCGACGTTTTTCGACGGCGAGAAGCGGTCCTTGATGATTTTGAATACGGTGTTGAAACCCGGCAGGGTGAACACGCTCATGACCATGCCGCGCACGCCCGGAGCCATGATGAACTGGTCGTCGGTGTTGGCCAGATGGTTGATCAGCGCCCGATAGAACTCGGACTTGCCGTGCTTGTAGAAACCGATCGAGGTATACAGCTCGGCAATGTGCTTGCCGGGCAGAATTCGCCGCAGGAAACCGATGAACTCGGCCGGCACCGGCACATCGACCATGAAGTAGGAGCGAGTGAAGGAGAAGATGATCGACACATCGGCTTCGTCGGTGATCAGCGCATCGATCTGAATGCCGCGACCTTCGCGGTGCAGCAGTGGAATCACCAGCGGCCACTGTTCGTCGCGGGTGTAGATGCGCCCGACCAGATACGCGCCTTTGTTGCGATACAACACCGAGGAAAACAGCTCGACGCTGAGTTCCGGGTCCTTGCACACCCAGTCCGGCAGGTTCTCGCGCAACTGCGCTTCGAGCCGCCGCAGGTCGCCCGGCAAATCAGCGTAATCCTCACTGAAACGGTAGTCGGAAAAGATGCTCGCGAGCATCGACGACAACTGGCCCTGTGGTTTGTAGGTGCGGGTTTGTGCGGCCCGGGCGCGGCGCAGGCTCGGCCGCGTGGTGTGGATGAACATGCAGCCATCGCTGATCAGGTCGTGGCTGAATAGTCCGCAGAAAATCGAGTTGTACCAGGTCTCGGACAGCTCATCGTCAAAGCGCAGGTCGATGACGCTGATATAGGCGCTTTTGACCAGCGGCCAGCAGCTGACATTCATCAGCGCTTCGCTGTCGAAATGCTCGCCAAGCCGGGCGATGGTTTCGCTGACCTTTTCTTCATAGAGATTGATCCGTGCCGCCGACGCAGTTTGCGTCTCCTGCCAGCGCGCCTGCTCGAAGCGCTCCCGCGCACCGTCGGTGATCCGCCGAAAATGCTCGCGGTAATCGTCAAAGCCCTCAAGGATCAGGCGGGCGATGTCGGTGGCTGGCCATTGCTGCGGCATAGATGAAACCTCTGCGTGCATTCGGGGATCAGAGCTCGGAAGCCTGAGCTTAGTCATGGAACCGGCTACAGGAAAAGCGCAATTTCTGCCAAATCTCATACGTCGCCGTGCTGCCATCATGTTTCCGGCGGCGAGCCTGACCTTCACCAAAGTTAAATGCCCGATTTGCGGTTGCCTTCTCCAGGGCGCTCGGCAACACTCTCGTCCCCATCAAGCAAGGAGAGCTCCGTGAGCCCTGTCGATATTTTTCGGATGTTGTCGTTGGCGGCCATCTGGGGTGCAAGCTTTCTGTTCATGCGGATCATCGCCCCGGTGATCGGCACGATTCCCACCGGTTTTTTCCGCGTATCGATTGCCGCCACCGGCTTGCTGGTGATCCTCGGACTGATGCGCGTCAGCTGGGATTTCAAAGGCAAGCTGAAAACCGTGATGCTGCTGGGCGTGATCAACTCGGGGATTCCGGCGACGCTGTATTCGGTTGCCGCACAAGTGCTGCCGGCCGGTTATTCGGCAATCTTCAACGCCACCACACCATTGATGGGCGTGCTGATCGGCGGATTGTTCTTCAGTGAAAAACTGACCCCGGCCAAACTCGGCGGCGTGTTCCTCGGGCTGTTCGGTGTCGGCGTACTGACTCGCGCTGGCCCCGTGGCATTCGATCTGCAATTGCTGATGGGCGCGGTCGCCTGCCTGCTCGCGACCACCTGTTATGGCTTCGCCGGATTCCTCGCGCGCCGCTGGCTGGATCAGGCTGGTGGGCTCGACAGTCGTCTGTCGGCACTGGGCAGCATGCTCGGGGCAACGCTGTTTCTGCTGCCGCTGTTCGGCTACAGCGTGATTACTGCGCCACCGGTCAGCTGGGGCGGCTGGAATGTCTGGTTGTCGCTGCTGGGGTTGGGTCTTGGCTGTACGGCGTTTGCGTACATCATTTACTTCCGCTTGCTCAGCTCGATCGGGCCGGTGAAGTCGATGACCGTGACCTTCATGATTCCGCCGTTCGGCGTGTTGTGGGGCGCGCTGTTTCTCGATGAGCCGCTGTCGATGGCGCATGTGTATGGCGGGGTGTTGATTGCGCTGGCGTTGTGGCTGGTGTTGAAGCCTGCGGTGGTGAAGTCTGCTGATGCAGTGGCCCGTTAAATTTCATTGCAGCTGAAATTGTTATCGCGAGCAGGCTCACTCCTACAGGGGAATGCATTCCAATGTGGGAGCGAGCCTGCTCGCGAAGGCGGCTGAACAGCCGCTAATTATCAGTTGGGTTTACGAAACACAAACGCCAGACCAACGATGATCAACAGCATCCCCAGCACGCTCAACGCCGCCAGCCGATTACCGAAAATCAGGTAGTCCATCACCGCCGTTACCGCCGGCACCAGATAGAACAGACTGGTGACATTCACCAGATTGCCCCGGGCAATCAAGCGATACAGCAGCAACGTTGCCAACACCGACACCACCAGCCCCATCCACAATACCGGCACGATAAAACCCGCGCTGTGCTCGAAGTGAAACGGCTGGAACGGTACGAAAATCCCGCACAACAGCAACCCGGCCAGATACTGCACCGGCAGCGTACCGAGAGGATTGTCGGTGATGCGTTTCTGCATGATCGAGCCAAGCGTCATGCTCGCCAGCGCCAGCAGACCAAACAGCATGCCCGCCCAGGACATCCCGGCCAATCCGATCCCCTGGTAAACCACCATGATCAGACCGGCCAGCCCCAGCGCCAGACCGAACATCCGGCTCGCCGAACGCTGGCGCTCCATCAATACGACGGTGAGGATCGGCTGCACGCCCATGATCGTCGCCATCACTCCGGGCGTGACCTTGGTGTTCAGCGCCAGCAGATAGAAAATCTGATAAGCCCCCAACAACACCACACCCGTAGCAATCGCATACAGCATAGGCCTGCCGCCCTTGGGCAGCTTCAGTTTCAGAAGCGGCGCCAACAGCAGCAGCCCGCACAGGGCGATGACAAAACGAATCAGCAGAAAGGCAAAGGGTGACGCATGCGCCAGCCCCCATTTGGAGAAGATCGCCCCGCTGCTCCACAGCAAAACGAACAGGCTCGTGGAGGTCGCCGCGAGCGCGGACTTTTTCGAAAGGACAAACATGAATACCACCTGTAGTCAGGCAAATAGCCAACTCAGCCGAAGCTGAAATTCAGTAGGTTTTTTCAGGCGGGCACGGGGTCAGCAAAAAATGCCGATCAGCCCGAAACGCCAACGCCCGGCGGTGATACGACTGCGCACACCGGCGTGCTACTGACAGGTGGGGGGTAATGACTGATCTGCCTTGGCTGCTGACTCCCGCACGGCACGACGCCAGCGTTGACCGCTGAATCGACTACCGCGTTGATAAGGGATGCAGGCATTGGGCTGATCTTTTTTTGAGGGTCTGGAGATGAGTCGTTTGACTCACGAGCGCTGACTATAACCAGCGTGCGACACAGATTGCAATGAGTTGGACAAAGGGCCAGCAGCGACAGGTGGGTGGAGGGTGAATAGGCTGGTTTGTAAATGCTGCGCCAATCAAAAGGAGACAGGGAATGCACGAGATCCTATGCCAAGAGAAAGGACCCATCTGCGGTATCAACTGTACAAATCTCAGGCCAGAAAGCTGGCTGGCATCGCCACGCGCCAGTTGCAGTACGAACTGGAGTGTCTAGGCCCGACAGCTCTTGATTTGAGGGAAGTATGTTTCGAGCCCATCGATGCGAATGCCCTGATCGCATTTGAACTATGGGATGACCCGCATTTTTCCTGGAATGACGTGATTGGATGGAAAGCACGGGAACCGCTCGCTCTCGACATTGCGATCTGGTTTGGGTCCGAGCTGTGCGGGCTCTGTTTTGCCAATCCAAACAAGAGCAGACAACGTATTCGAATCGTACGCATGGAAGGCCGCCCTGAAAAACAACATCCCTTGAAAAATCGTATCGCACCGCTGTCCATATTGGTCATTGAGGAATATGCACGGATTATCGGAAGCATTCTGATGGAAGCACAGGAGCCGTTCGCAGGAGCGGTGCCAATTTATCAATTACTTGGCTTTGGCTTCGACATCGATGGCCGGCTTGTCAAACCAGTAGAGAGACTAGTATCGTGAAAAGTGTTCAATTAATGATCAAGACTGGAGGGAATATGCGTAAAGCCATAAAGAAATCCCCCAAACGGAAACACACGCTCACTGAAGATGAATCTACTGTGCTACAGCTGACAGATAGTCAGAGACAGCTTTTACGAGTCATTGCCACCGGCACTATTATCGAGGAGCCAAGCCTCCTGGCCGGACGTCCTGATTTCCAAAGATAAAAAAACCGCTCAAAACGAGCGGTTTTTTTCATTCTGCATCCAGCCTCAACCAAACAGCCAATACCCCAGCAACGTCAACACCACCACCGCCAGCACCGGGCGCATGATGCGGTAGGCCTTGGGGTTACGGCGTTTCCATTGTTTGACCACGCCGCTGAACCTGTCGCTGAAGTTCTTGCTCCAGGCGTAAGCCTGGTTGATCCCGCCGACACGCTCGTCGTCGAGGTTCTGCGGTGCAGTGGCGCGGCCCAGCCAAGCGCTGACCGAGCGGTTGATGCGGGTCATGAAGCGGTTGCTCAGCGGACGTTCGATGTCGCAGAACAGAATCACCCGAGTCTTGTCGGTTTCGTTCTTGACCCAGTGCACGTAGGTCTCGTCGAACATCACGTCTTCACCATCGCGCCACGCATAGACCTGACCATCGACAAAAATCCGGCAATCGTCGGAGTTCGGGGTGGACAAGCCGAGGTGATAACGCAGGGAGCCGGCAAACGGATCGCGGTGCGGGTTCAGGTGACTCCCGCCCGGCAACAACGCGAACATCGCGCCTTTGACGTTGGGAATCGCACTGACCAGTGCCACGGTTTTCGGGCACAGGGTTTCGGCCGATGGCAGCGGTTTGTCGTACCACTTGAGGTAGAAACGCTTCCATCCCTTCTTGAAGAACGAGCCGAAACCGGCGTCGTTGTTCTTCTCGGCCGCACGAATATAGCCCTCATCGAACAGATGCATGGCTTCTTCACGGATCACTTCCCAGTTGTCGCGCAAAACATCCAGTTCGGGAAACTTGCTGCGATCCAGGTAGGGCTTCGACGGGACGGCAGAGAACAGGTACATCAATGCGTTATACGGAGCGAACAGCGCCGAGTGATTGACGAACTGACGCAGTACCGGCAAACGCGCCTTGCCGCGCAAATGCACATAGAGCGTGCTGCCGACAAACAGCAACAGCACAAACGCCTTGGCGGCAAACGAAAAGGTCATCAACAACTCCTTGAATAAAGACAACGCTGCGCAATGCCCTATACCCGGCATGGCAGCCGGCCATGATAAACACTACCGGCCTCGGGAAAAACCCGTCCAACCCAAGATTCAGTGTTAAGGATTGCGCAATAAAGCATTAATTAACATAACGATCCTGAACCTGGGCTGATTTGAATCAACTCGATTTACTGTTGATTCTCCTGCTCGGTGAACAGATCACTGAACAGCATGCTCGACAGATAGCGTTCGCCCGAGTCCGGCAAGATCACGACGATGGTCTTGCCCTGCATTTCCGGGGTTTCAGCCAGACGTACCGCAACTGCCATCGCGGCCCCGCAAGAGATGCCGCACAAAATCCCTTCTTCCTGCATCAGGCGCAGGGCCATGGCCTTGGATTCTTCATCGGTAACCAGTTCAACCCGGTCCACCATCGACAGATCAAGGTTCTTCGGCACGAACCCGGCACCGATGCCCTGAATCTTGTGCGGGCTCGGCTTGATCTCTTCGCCAGCGCGCGCTTGCGTGATCACGGGCGAAGACGCGGGCTCAACGGCCACCGAGAGGATCGGTTTGCCCTGGGTATTCTTGATATACCGCGAAACGCCGGTGATGGTTCCACCCGTACCGACCCCGGCCACCAGCACATCGACCGCGCCGTCGGTGTCGTTCCAGATTTCCGGACCAGTGGTTTTTTCGTGAATCGCCGGGTTTGCCGGGTTTTCGAATTGCGCCGGCATGAAATATTTTTCCGCGTCGCTGGCAACAATCTCGGCGGCTTTTTCGATTGCGCCCTTCATGCCCTTGGCCGGCTCGGTCAACACCAGCTCTGCGCCCAATGCCTTGAGGACTTTGCGGCGTTCGATGCTCATCGAGGCCGGCATGGTCAGCATCAATTTGTAACCACGGGCGGCGGCGACAAAAGCCAAGCCAATGCCGGTGTTACCCGAGGTCGGCTCGACAATGGTCATGCCCGGCTTGAGTTTGCCGCTGCTTTCGGCGTCCCAGATCATGTTGGCGCCGATTCGACATTTGACCGAATAACCCGGATTGCGCCCTTCAATCTTGGCCAGAATGGTCACGCCACGTGGCGCAATGCGGTTGATCTGCACCAGCGGCGTGTTGCCGATGGAATGGGCGTTGTCTGCGAAAATACGGCTCATGGCTGGGTCCTTATGCAGCATTGAATTCAGGGCCCCAAGGTATGCCTGTTGCCCAGCGCAGTCCAGTCAGGTCGAACGTCTGTAACACTCAGTAGTCAATCGCTTTACATCGTTCGGGAATTGCCGTCATGAAGCGTCGCTACAGCTGGCCGTTATGGACCCTCGCCACAATCATTGTGTTGCTGGTTGCCCTGCATATCGCCCTGCCCTACATGGTGCGCGATTATCTGAACGGCAAATTGGCGGACATGGGCGACTACCGCGGCCAGATCACCGACGTCGATCTGGCCCTCTGGCGCGGCGCCTACAAGATCAACGGTCTGAAAATCGTCAAGGTCGACGGCAAGGTACCGGTACCGTTCGTCAACGCACCACTGATCGATCTGTCAGTGAGCTGGCATTCCCTCTGGTACGACCATGCGGTGGTGGCCAAGGCAGACTTCTTCCAGCCGGAAGTGAACTTCGTCGATGGCGGGGCCAACAAGCAGAACTCCCAGACCGGTCAAGGCACCGACTGGCGTGCGCAATTGGGCAAGCTTTTGCCCATCACGCTCGACGAAGTGCATATCAGCAACGGGCGCATCAGCTTCCGTAATTTCAACTCCAAACCACCGGTGAACATGAATGCCACCGAGGTCAACGCCAGCATTTATAACCTGACCAACGTGGTCGACAAGGAGGGCAAACGCGATGCGCGCTTCGAAGGCAAAGCCAAGTTGCTGGGCCACGCTCCGCTGGAAACAACGGCTACGTTCGATCCCCTGAGCAATTTCGAAGACTTCCAGTTCCGCCTGCGCGCCCGCGACATCGAACTCAAAAGCATGAACGACTTCGCCTCGGCCTACGGCAAGTTCGACTTCAATGCAGGCCATGGCGATGTGGTGATCGAAGCCCAAGCCAAAAAAGCCCAGCTCACTGGCTATATCAAGCCGTTGCTGCGCGATGTCGAAGTGTTCAACTGGCAGCAGGACGTGGAAAACAAGAACAAAAGCATCTTCCGCTCAGTCTGGGAAGCGCTGGTCGGCGGCACTGAAACGGTGCTGAAAAATCAGGCGAAAAACCAGTTCGCCACCAAGGTCGAACTCAGCGGCAACGTTCATCAGCAAAATATCAGCGCGTTCGAGGCGTTTTTACAGATTTTACGCAATGGATTCATTCAGGCATTCAATGCCCGGTATGAACGGCCGAAGCCGGATGCGGGCTAAGACTTTCGCTTGACGGTATACCGACCGGACTCTTCTGCGGCCAGAGGGGAGGTCTGTTGTAACGAATCCCAACCGAGACAGGCGAGAGCCAAGGACCTTGGAACCGCTTCTCGGCCATTGCTGTAGCGACTAATACTGCGTGGACTCAGGCCTAACGCCTCGGCAGCCTGATTAAGTGATAACCCCGTACGAGCACGCCAATCAATGAAAATACGGGTGTTTTCATCGGCAGCATTCTGTGCCAGCGCATCCAGATACAAAGTGTCGGCGCCTATCTGAATATCCGGTTCCAGCCATTCCACGCACCAACCATCATCAGCCAGTTCAACCGTCGAAAAAGTGTCGGCATCGAGCAGTGGTTGCAGACCCGGATAAGCGTGAATATCACGGCCTAAATCGAGAACAAGTTGCTGACCATCTATAAAGGTCAGTGCCAGACGGTATTGCGTCAGGGCCTCGACCGCTGATAATCGAGGCCGCTTCATGGGTAACATCGTTTCCAGTCCTCCAGCAGTTGTGCCTGATTGTCGGCAATCCATGCCAGTGCTTCCTTGATGATCAGTGGTGGAGCCTTGCCCATCATGACCTCGATGGTTTCCAGGCTAAGCATCACGTCTACCCCACCACCAGTCAGATGCACATGGGGCGGAGGATGATCCTTCTCACGCAGCTGAATTCTGTATTTATCGCGAAATCGATATTTAGTAGACATGCCAGAACCATATCGCCAAATCGGCGATACGCAAATACTGGCCTTGGGCCGAGACTGAGTCAACATGTGACGCCCCATTCAGAGACTGAATAAGCCGTCTGCGTTCACAGTCGACCGGGCTGCGCGTTATAGTCGGGCATCCGATTATTTCGCCCCCGCCCTGCTCCGTTCAGGCCGGCGCTACCGTTCGAGGATTTGCAGATGAAGTTCGAAGGCACCCAGGCCTACGTCGCCACCGATGACCTGAAGCTGGCGGTCAACGCCGCCATCACCCTGGAGCGGCCGTTGCTGGTCAAGGGCGAACCGGGCACCGGCAAAACCATGCTCGCCGAGCAACTGGCCGAGTCGTTCGGCGCCCGTTTGATCACCTGGCACATCAAGTCCACCACCAAGGCGCATCAGGGCCTGTACGAGTACGACGCCGTCAGCCGCTTGCGTGACTCGCAACTGGGCACGGAAAAGGTTCACGACGTTCGCAACTACCTGAAAAAGGGCAAGCTGTGGGAAGCGTTCGAGTCCGAGGAGCGGGTGATTCTGCTGATCGACGAGATCGACAAGGCCGACATCGAGTTCCCTAACGACCTGCTTCAAGAACTCGACAAGATGGAGTTCTACGTTTACGAGATCGACGAGACGATCAAGGCCAAGAAGCGTCCGATCATCATCATTACCTCCAACAACGAGAAAGAGCTGCCGGACGCTTTCCTGCGTCGTTGCTTCTTCCACTACATCGCGTTCCCGGATCGCGCGACTCTGCAGAAAATCGTCGACGTGCATTACCCGGACATCAAGAAAGATCTGGTCAGCGAAGCGCTGGACGTGTTCTTCGACGTGCGCAAGGTACCGGGCCTGAAGAAGAAGCCGTCGACTTCCGAACTGGTCGACTGGCTGAAGCTGCTGATGGCCGACAACATCGGCGAAGCGGTGCTGCGCGAACGCGATCCGACCAAGGCCATTCCGCCATTGGCCGGCGCTCTGGTGAAGAACGAACAGGACGTGCAACTGCTTGAGCGTCTGGCGTTCATGAGCCGTCGTGGCACCCGCTAAGAGGCTGACGCCATGTTGCTCAACCTGTTCAATGAAATGCGTGCAGCCAAGGTGCCGGTCTCGGTGCGCGAACTGCTCGACCTGATCAACGCGCTGAAACAGCGGGTGATCTTCGCCGACATGGACGAGTTCTATTACTTGTCGCGGGCGATTCTGGTGAAGGACGAACGGCATTTCGACAAGTTCGACCGCGCATTCGGGGCCTACTTCAATGGTCTGGAAAAACTTGACGATCACTTGCAGGCGCTGATTCCCGAAGACTGGTTGCGCAAGGAATTCGAACGCTCGCTGAGCGACGAAGAGCGTGCGCAGATCCAGTCCCTCGGCGGTCTGGACAAGCTGATCGAAGAGTTCAAGAAGCGTCTGGAAGAACAGAAAGAACGCCACGCCGGCGGCAACAAATGGATCGGCACTGGCGGCACCAGCCCGTTTGGCTCCGGCGGTTTCAATCCGGAAGGCATCCGCGTTGGCGACGCCGGCAAGCGTCAGGGCAAAGCAGTGAAAGTCTGGGATCAGCGCGAGTACAAGAACCTCGACGACTCGGTGGAACTGGGCACCCGCAACATCAAGGTCGCACTGCGCCGCTTGCGTAAATTTGCCCGTCAGGGCGCGGCGGAAGAACTGGATATTGACGGCACCATCGACCACACCGCTCGTGATGCCGGCCTGCTGAATATCCAGATGCGGCCGGAGCGGCGCAACACGGTCAAGCTATTGCTGCTGTTCGACATCGGCGGCTCGATGGACGCCCATGTGAAGATTTGCGAAGAGCTGTTCTCGGCCTGCAAGACCGAGTTCAAGCATCTGGAGTATTTCTACTTCCACAACTTCCTCTATGAGTCGGTGTGGAAGAACAACATGCGCCGCACCTCCGAACGTTTTTCGACCCAGGATCTGCTGCACAAGTACGGCGCCGATTACAAAGTGATCTTCATCGGCGATGCGGCCATGGCGCCGTATGAAATCACCCAGGCCGGTGGCAGCGTCGAGCACTGGAACGAAGAGCCGGGCTATGTGTGGATGCAGCGCTTCATGGAAAAATACAAGAAGCTCATCTGGATCAACCCGTATCCGAAAGATACGTGGGGCTACACGTCGTCGACCAATATCGTGCGCGACTTGATCGAGGATCAGATGTATCCGTTGACGTTGCGTGGGCTTGAGGAAGGGATGCGGTTTCTTTCCAAGTAATCGCTGTTGTCTGGACTGACGCCATCGCGGGCAAGCCCGCTCCCACAGGTTTCGGGGGTGCACATAAACTTTGTGTACGACTCGGACACTGTGGGAGCGGGCTTGCCCGCGATGCTTTTAGCTGTTTTTAAAGCGCTGCAAATAGTCGATATGTTCCCGGTGCGCGACGTCCTGCACCACCGGTCGCAACCGCACCTGCGCCCCCGGTAAACACTGCGCCAGTCTGGCCAGCGCCAACGGCGTCAACGCCCCCAATCGTGGATACCCGCCAATGGTCTGCCGATCATTGAGCAACACAATCGGCTGCCCGTCCGGCGGCACCTGCACCGCGCCGAGCGGGATGCCCTCGGAAATCATCGGTTGCCCCTGATACTGCAACACTTTGCCCAGCAGGCGAATGCCCATGCGGTCAGCGCGACTGTCGAGCGTCCAGGCACTGTTGAACACATCAAACAGACTCTGGCCACTGAACTGGCCGATCTGCGCACCAAGCACCAGATCCAGCGGTGCGTTTTGCCGAAGATCCGGACGCTGCTCCAGGGGCACTTCGCGCACCAGCAGCGACTCGCCGAGATAGCTCAACACCTCACCTTTGGCCAGCGGAAAACCCCGGCCATCCAGCCCGCCGAGTTCTTCGCGCACTACCGTGGCACTGCTGCCCAACACCTTCGGCGCAGCAAAACCACCGGGCGCTGCCACATACGCCCGAGCGCCGAGCAATGGCTGGGTGAACTTCAAAGTCTGGCCTTTGCGCAATTTGAAACTGCGCCACGGCGCCAGCGCCTGCCCGTCAATCTGCGTGCCGAGATCCGCCCCGGCCAGCGCCAGCAAACAGTCTTCTTCAGCGATAAGCGAAAACCCGCCGAGGGTGATTTCAATCACCGGCACATCCAGTCCATTGCCCAGCAACCAATTGGCCCAGGCCATCGAACGCCAGTCCGCCGCGCCGCCCTGAGTCACGCCCAGATGCCGCACGCCAAACCGCCCGGCATCTTGCAAAAGACACAGCGGCGTACTTGCCTCAATCGTCAGTCGGCTCATGCCAAAGCCTCCAGAGGCGTGTCATCGCCGCCAAGGTTGATGAATTCGGCATGGCTGACCGCCTCGAAGCGCACCGTGTCACCAGGCTGCATCAGGCTGTAACCGTCGCGCTCGCGATCGAACAATCTGGCCGGGGTGCGGCCGATCAGGTTCCAGCCACCGGGCGAGACCACCGGATAAGCCGCCGTTTGCCGCTCAGCGATGCCGACACTGCCGGCTGCGACTTTCTTGCGCGGTGTGCTTAAACGCGGCGTTGCGAGGATCTCCTCGACCAGCCCCATGAAGGCAAAACCCGGTGCAAAACCGAGGGCGAACACCTGATATTCGCGAGCACTGTGACGGCGGATCACCTCCTCCACCGCCAGGCCGCTGCGCTCGGCGAGCAAGCTCAATTCCGGGCCGACACTCAGGTCGTACCACACTGGCAACACATGACACTGGCCGCCGCTGCGGGCATTCGGCGATAGATCGATCAAGGCTTCGGCGATCAATTCCCGCGCCTGATTCGGGCTCAACATCGTCAGATCGTAATGCACCATCAGCGTGGTATAGGACGGCACCAGATCGATCAGTTGCTCGCCGAACACTGCCCGCAACCGCTCACTGGCCGCGAGCATCCACGGCATGTTGGCTTCAGCGATTTCATCGAACAGGCGCAGCATCAGGCAATCCAGCGCAACCACTTCAACCCGTGGATTCATGAGGCACTCTGCTGCTTCAAAGCCTCGCGGATGCGTTGTACGGCAGCCACCGAACTGGCGTTGTCGCCATGGACGCAAAGGGTATTGGCTTGCAGGTGCAACGGGCTGCCATCGCTGGCAATGAGATTGCCGCCGCGAGCAATGGTCAGCGCCTGCTCGATAATGGTCTCGGGATCGTGATGCACCGCGCCCGGCAGGCTGCGTGCAAGCAATTTGCCGGCGCTGTCGTAGCCTCGGTCGGCGAAGGCTTCGAACCACAAGGTCACACCGTATTCGTCACCGAGTTGCTGCGCCGCCGTGTTGTCGCGGGTCGCCATCAACATCAGCGGCAAGCTACGGTCGTACGCCGCCACGGCTTGAATCACCGCGCGCAATTGCGCCGGGTTGGCCATCATGTCGTTGTACATCGCGCCATGCGGTTTGACATAACTGACTCGCCCGCCCTGAGCACGGCAGATGCCGTCGAGGGCGCCGATCTGATAATGCAGAATGTCTTGCAGCTCTTGTGCGGTGTAAGCCATCGAGCGCCGGCCGAATCCGACCAGATCCTGATAGGCCGGATGCGCGCCGATCTGCACGCCGTGGCTCAGGGCCAGGCTGACAGTCTTGCGCATGATGCTCGGGTCACCAGCGTGGAACCCGCAGGCGACGTTGGCGCAATCGATGAAGGGCATCACCTCTGCGTCCAGACCCATGGTCCAGCTGCCGAAACTCTCGCCGATGTCACAATTCAATAGCAGGCGGCTCACGATGAACACTCCTGTAGCTTCTTGTCTTTTTGTCTGTAGGACTTATGTACGCAGGTTATCAGTTACTGCGCGTCCAGTTGCTTGCCACGGGTTTCCGGCAGGCTCAGCGCCGCCACAATCACCACGCCGTAGGAAACTGCCGCGAAGGCGCCAATGCCTACGCTGAGCGGCACGGTCTGACTCAGCAAGCCAATCAGCAATGGAAACAACGCTGCCAGCGCCCGGCCGATGTTGTAGCAAAAGCCCTGGCCCGAGCCACGAATCCGCGTCGGGAACAGTTCGGTAAGAAACGCGCCCATGCCACTGAAAATCCCCGAAGCGAAGAAACCCAGCGGGAAGCCCAGCCACAACATCACACCATTACTCACAGGCAATTGCGTGTAGAGCAAAACGATGGTGAACGAACCGACCGCGAACAGGATGAAGTTCTTTTTACGCCCCAACAGGTCGGTCAGATAGGCGCTGATCACGTAGCCGACGTAGGAGCCGACAATCACCATCGCCAGATAGCCACCAGTGCCGAGCACGCTCAAGCCGCGCTCGTTCTTGAGGAAGGTCGGCAGCCACGAAGTGATCGCGTAATAACCGCCCAATGCACCGGTGGTGAGCAACGAAGCGCGAATCGTGGTGAAGAGCATGCCCGGGGCAAATATCTCGTAAAACTTCGCCGTATTTTCCGGAGTTTGCGCAGCCTTGGCCTCGCGATAGATCTCCGGGTCTTTGACCAGACGACGGACGAAGATCACAAAAATCGCCGGCACGATGCCGAGGATAAACAGCGCTCGCCAGGCGTCTTCCGCCGGCAACACCGAGAACAGCAACGCATACAGAATCGCCGTCAAACCCCAGCCCAGCGCCCACCCGGATTGCACCATGCCGACGGCCTTGCCGCGATCCTGTGCGCGGATCACTTCGCCGATCAGCACCGCGCCAGCGGTCCATTCGCCGCCGAAACCGAAACCCATCAAGGTGCGGGCGATCAGCAGTTGTTCGTAGTTTTGCGCGAAGCCACAGAGGAAGGTGAAGAAGGCAAACCACAGCACGGTCAGTTGCAGTGTGCGTACGCGACCGATGCGGTCGGAGAGAATCCCCGCCACCCAACCGCCAATGGCCGAAGCGATCAGGGTACTGGTGTGAATCAGCCCGGCTTCACCGGTGGTGATGCCCCACATCGCGATCAGCGTTGGCACCACGAAGCTGAGCATCTGGGTGTCCATGCCATCCAGTCCGTAGCCGATCTTGCAGCTCCAGAAGGTGCGGCGCTCTTGCTGATTGATGTTGCGATACCAGTCGAACGGTCCCGGACGGGCCGTGGTCTTGGGGAGGTTCAGGGTGTCGGGCGCACTCATGGCAAATCTCCGCGGGCTTTTTATTGGTCTTGTTCACAGTCCCGACGACGCCTATCGTGGGAACCGGATGCGCCGATTTTTGGGCGCATCGCCCTGCTGCGTCCAACGAATAAAAACCCGCCTTAGGCATAAGAAAAATTTGTCACCCGAGCCGTTGCCATGAACCTGAAGTTTCTCGAGACCTTCGTCTGGGTCGCCCGGTTGAAGAGTTTTCGCCTGACCGCCGACAAGTTGTTCACCACCCAGGCGTCGATTTCCAGCCGCATCGCAGTGCTCGAAGGCGAGCTTGGGGTGAAGCTGTTTCTGCGCGATTCACGCGGAGTCAGCCTGACGCCCGAAGGGCTGAAAGTGCTGGATTACGCCGAGCAGATGCTCGACACCATGCAGGCGCTCAAGCAATCGATTGAAACCCGCTCCAGCAAAGTCGGCCGCGTACGCATCGGCGTGATGGACACGGTGATCCACACCTGGCTGAGCCCGTTGGTGGCGCAGATGACCGACCTGTATCCACGGGTCGAAATCGAATTGGTGGCCGATACCTCGCTGAACCTCTGCGATCAACTGCAAAAAGGTTTTCTCGATCTGATTCTGCAAACCGACCTGGTGCGCCACGAAAGCGTGCGCAGCCTGGAGCTGGCCAGTCATCCGCTGGGCTGGATCGTCGCCAGTAATTCGATCTACAACCGCGACTACGCCGACCTCGCCGAACTGGCGCAGGAACGGATCATCACTTACTCGAAGAACTCCAGACCGCATCAGGACCTTCTAGCGCTGATGCAGGCCAGTGGCGTGCTGGCGCCGCGCTTGAATTGCGTGAATTCTGTGTCGGCGATCACACGGCTGTTGCGCGATGGTTTCGGCATCGGCGTGCTGCCGCCGGTATTGGTCGCCGAGGAATTGGCGCGGGGGGAACTGACGTTGCTGGATATCGATCAGCGACCACCGAATTTACAGGTGGTGGTGTCGTGGCGGGTCGGTGGGGAATGGGTCGAGGAGATTGTGACGCTGTGTCAGCAGGTGCTGGAGGGGTATGCGCAAAAGGTGGGTGAAAAATACATCACCCTCACTGAATAATCACAACCTGTAGTGAGGGGATTTGCCCCTCACCACAGGGACTGCGCAGCCCCTACAACCCGCGCACGTCGCGGTCTTCAATCGGCCGGCTCTGGCGCAGGCGTCGGCCGCCGAGCACTACCCAGTCGATCAGACGGAAGATGCACTCGATGCCGAACGACAGCAGCAACGCGCCGCTCATGCCCCAGATCATCGCTTCCGGGGTCAGCAGGATCTGGTAGCTGTAACCGTTCCAGGTTTCCTTGCGAATGTCCGGATCGGCAGCCAGCACCACTTGCAGGAAGCGGATGTACCACGGGCCCTGCATTGCCTGGAATTGTTTATCCAGCGCGAGCTGACGGTTGAGCAAGGTGCTCAGGCTGTCCGCATCGCTGCGAAATACCGGGTCATCGCTGGCGCGGTAATGCGCGACCAATGCCTGTATATCACCTTTGAAAAACTGCTCGGCGGTGCCCTGAAAACCGCGCAGGCCGGTTTGCGCCTCGATCAGATGCGCCTCGACCCGTTTCGCGTAATCATTGATGAAACCCGGCACCTGGACACCGATCAACAGGCCCGCCGCAAACAACACCAGCCGTAAATAACTGAGCAACATCGGGGAGCGATCCTTTATTCGGTCTTGCCCTGGCTGACGCATTCACCGCGTCGCCACAGGCTCCATTGGCCCGGTTCGTAGCGGGTCCAGGTTTCGTTTTCGGTCAGTGGTTCGGTAGCGATCACCGTGACCACATCGTTGGGCGTGGTTTCGGCCTGGAAGTCGACGATCACATCGACATCTTTCAACCGCGCCGGACCAAACGGCGCACGCCGGGTGATCTGTGCCAGTTTGGTCGAGCAATAGCAGAACAGCCAGTCGCCGTCGCTGAGCAGGCAGTTGAACACGCCTTTGCTGCGATATTCGGCGCACGCCGCGACGAGGTCCGGCAGCAGCACTTCTATATCGACCGGTTCCGGAAATGCTGCACGTACGCGGTTGAGCAAATCGCAGAACGCCGCCTCGCTGTCGGTATCACCGACCGGGCGGTAGAAACTCTTGATCGGGGTAAAGTCAGCGAGCTGGCCGTTGTGCGCGAAGCACCAGTTGCGCCCCCACAGTTCGCGGACGAACGGGTGGGTGTTGGACAGGCAGACCTTGCCGACGTTGGCCTGGCGGATGTGGCCGATGACCACTTCGCTCTTGATCGGATAACGCTGTACCAGATTGGCCACTTCCGACTCGCAGCTCGCTGCCGGGTCCTGAAACAGGCGCAAGCCACGGCCTTCGTAGAACGCGATGCCCCAGCCGTCACGATGCGGCCCGGTGCGACCGCCGCGCTGCATCAGCCCGGTGAAGCTGAAGACGATATCGGTCGGCACATTGGCGCTCATGCCCAATAGTTCACACATGTCTGGACTCTCTGACTACAGGCGCGGCTCGACCCGCATGCGCTGCGGATTGTTCGGCACTGGCGGGCGACCGAAACGGTCATCACCGGCACCGCCGAACGGCTGATCGTCGTCGCGGTCATCGGCCCGGGCCGCCGCGCGGGCGGCTTCAGCCTGTTCTTTGCGCGCTTTGGAAGCACGCTCGATCGGGAAGCGGATCAGCACAAAGATCAGGTACAGACCGAAGGCGATCATGCCGTACATGAACAGATCGGAAATCGCCCGCCAGGCGTTGTTGCCGACCTTGAACGCGAGGTCCAGCGCGGTGATGGCGATGGCCGGAGCGACCTTTTCCTTCACCGGATCAATGATGGTCGGGCTGAACAGCAACACCGCCATCAGCAGCCGCAGCGGCTCGCGCAGCCAGCGCCACATCCAGCGGGTCATGCGCATCCATACCAACAGGCAGCCTAAAGCGGCAAAGGCGTAGAGGCCCCAGGCGATCAGATAGTCGTTCTCGGTCATGGTGTCCATGGCAAGGCAGGCAAAGAGGCGCTTATAGTAACGACTTTTCGCACGTCAGGCTTGTCCCAATAGACACACGACCTGTGGGAGCCAGCCTGCTGGCGATGAGGCCGGTACATTCAACATTCATGTTGTCTGCCAAACCGCCATCGCGAGCAGGCTCACTCCTACCCGTTATGCGGCGCCATCCCAGATTTGCGATAACCCTATTTCCGATATTGCCCGAGAGCCTTCCATGCCCGTATCCGCCAACGTCACCAGCGCCCCGATTGCCCACAAGGCAGACGGTGCCGACCCGTATGCCTGGCTGCAGGAACGCGACACCGACGCGGTGCTCGATTACCTCAAGGCCGAAAACGCCTGGCAGGAAGCGCAAACCGCCGATCAGGCCGAATTGCGCGAAACCCTGTTCGAAGAGATCAAGGGCCGGATTCTCGAAACTGATCTGTCCCTGCCCTCGCCATGGGGCCCGTATCTGTATTACACGCGCACCACGGCCGGTGACGAATATGCCCGCCATTACCGCTGCCCGCGTCCGGCCGACGACAGCCTGACCCTCGACGAAAGCCGCGAGCAATTGCTGCTCGACCCGAACGCGCTGGCCAACGGCGGCTTTTTCTCGCTGGGCGCGTTCAGCATCAGCCCCGACCACCAGCGTCTGGCCTACAGCGTCGATGCCTCGGGCGATGAGATTTACACGCTGTTCGTCAAGGAGCTTTCCAACGACAAGGTCAGCGAACTGGAGTTCGAGGACTGCGACGGCAGCATGACCTGGGCCAACGACAGCCTGACCCTGTTCTTCGGCGAGCTCGACGACACTCACCGTCCGCACAAACTGTTTCGCTATCGCCTCGACGGCACCGTCGCCGAAGAGGTGTTCCATGAGCCGGACGGGCGCTTCTTCCTGCATTGCTACCGCGCCAGTTCCGAACAGCAGTTGCTGCTATCGCTGGGCAGCAAGACCACCAGCGAAGTCTGGGCGCTGGACGCCAACCAGCCGCACTTGCCGTTCACTTGTATGGCGCCGCGGGTCGAGGATCACGAATACGACGTCGATCACGGCGTACTCGATGGCGCGTGGACGTGGTTCATCCGCACCAACCGTGACGGCATCAACTTCGCGCTGTATCAGGCGCCAGACACCGGTGTCGCGCCGAGCGAAGCTGACTGGCAGAACCTGATCCCGCACAGCGATACGGTGATGCTCGACGGCGTGAGCCTGAATGTTGAAGCCATGACCCTGAGTCTGCGCGAAGGTGGCCTGCCGGTCATCGAAGTTCACCCACAAGGTCTGGCGCCGTATCGCGTGCAATTGCCGGACGCGGCCTACAGCCTCTATGTGCAAAACAGCCTGGAATTCGAAAGCGACCGCATTCGCCTGCGCTATGAGGCGCTGAACCGTCCAGCCCAGGTGCGCCAACTGATTCTCGCGACTGGCGAGCAGACCGTACTCAAGGAAACCCCGGTACTCGGCCCGTTCGATGCCGACGCCTATGTCAGCCAGCGCCTGTGGGCCACCGCGCCGGACGGCACGCAGGTGCCGATCAGTCTGGTGATGAAACGCGAAATGCTCGGCAAACCGGTGCCGCTGTATCTGTATGGCTACGGCGCATACGGCTCCAGCCTCGACCCGTGGTTTTCCCACGCACGCCTGAGCCTGCTGGATCGCGGCATGGCCTTCGCCATCGCCCACGTGCGTGGCGGCGGTGAACTGGGTGAAGCGTGGTATCGCGCCGGTAAACAGGAACACAAGCAAAATACCTTCAGCGACTTCATCGCCTGCGCCGAGTTCTTGATCCTCAACGGCATCACCACTGCTGAACAACTGGCGATCAGCGGCGGCAGTGCTGGCGGCTTGTTGATCGGTGCGGTGCTGAATCAGCGTCCGGAGCTGTTTCGCGTGGCGATTGCCGAGGTGCCGTTCGTCGATGTGCTCAACACCATGCTCGACCCGGAACTGCCGCTGACCGTCACCGAATACGACGAGTGGGGCAATCCTGAAGAGCCAGAGGTGTACGAGCGGATCAAGGCCTACGCGCCGTACGAAAACGTCGCCGCGCAGGCATATCCCGCGATGCTGGTGATCGCCGGCTACAACGACAGCCGCGTGCAATATTGGGAGGCGGCCAAGTGGGTGGCGAAACTGCGCACGACCAAAACCGACAACAATCCGCTGCTGCTCAAGACTGAACTCGGCGCAGGCCACGGCGGAATGAGCGGGCGTTATCAGGGATTACGTGACGTAGCGCTCGAATACGCATTTGTTTTCAAGGTTTTGGGGCTGGCCTGAGGAACTCCGTCGGTCACTTGGGTCTTAATTCCAGACCCCAGTGGTCGATACACCACAGATCCCCTGTAGGAGTGAGCCTGCTCGCGATAGCGGTGTGTCAGTCACTGGTGATCTGAATGACAGATGGCTATCGCGAGCAGGCTCACTCCTACAGGGGACTGCGTAGTGCCTGAAAACCGTGACAACAGAATAAGACCGTCGACATGTCAGAACCGACCTTCCTGAACAACGAAATCCGCGACTGGCTGATGGACTGTGGCCTGTTCGATCAATTGCAACTGGCGGACTTCGCCGCCGCCTCCGGCTATTTCAGCATCAGCACCGTGGCTGAAGGCGAGGCGATTTTCCGTGAGGGTGATGCCGGCAGCTTCATGTGCATCATCCACACCGGTCAGGTTGCCGTGCAGAAAACCGGCAGCGACGGCCAGCTCATCACCATGGCCACCCTGCGCAGCGGTCGGGCGTTCGGCGAAATGGCCGTCCTCGATGGCGAACGGCGTTCGGCGACTTGCATCGCAGCGAGCAACTGCCAGTTGCTGAATCTGGGCAAGGACTCGCTGGAAAAAATGCTCAACGACGCACCGAAGATTGCCGCAAAGATCATCCGCGCCCTCGCCGTCTCGCTGTCCAAGCGCCTGCGCATGGCCGACGGCCAACTGGCGGCGCAACAGATCTAGCCTCCCGGTGATTTGACCTTGGGTTCGTTCTGCTCGATGCCCGGCACCGGTTGGTCCTTGCCTGGCGGGCTGGGCATTTCAATCGGCACCAGCGGCGGGCTGCCACTGCCGCTGCCGGCCTTGGGTACGCTGATCGGCGTGATCTGCGGATAGGGTGTCGGTGTTGCGGTGCCGGGCGAACCGGCCTGCGGCGTCGGGCTGACCGGAATGGTCTGCTGCGCCTGCACTGCAGTAATCGAGAGCGCGGCCAGGGCAATGACCGTTAGAATGGTGCGCTTCATCAAGGGCTCCGTTAGGCCTTAGTCTGCGCTCAGGCTACTCCCAACGGCGTCGGCTTGCATTTCCCCTCTTACCGAGATTTTCATGAAACGTTTCGTTCTGCTCGACACCACTCCGATTCCTGAAGGCGGCGGTGCCCTGTGCCTGTTCGAATATGGCGAGGATTTTGTCATCAAGATCCAGGGCGGCGACGGCGGACAGCTGATGAACACGCGCATGCATGGCTCCGAAGATGCACTGGCCGAGATCCCTTGCCGCAAGGTCGCTGGGCGCCCGGCCTCACGGGTTTTGATCGGTGGACTGGGCATGGGCTTCACTCTGGCTTCCGCGCTCAAGCACTTGGGCAAAACTGCCGAAGTGGTGGTCGCTGAACTGGTACCCGGCGTGGTCGAGTGGAACCGTGGCCCACTCGGTGAAAAGTCTGGCCGACCGTTGCTCGATCCCCGCACGGTGATCCGCATGGAAGATGTCGCCAAAGTCCTGCAAAGCGAGCCGAACGGCTTCGACGCGATCATGCTCGACGTCGACAACGGCCCCGAAGGCCTGACCCAGAAGGCCAACAGCTGGCTGTATTCGGCCGGTGGACTCAGCGCCTGCGCCAAGGCCCTGCGCCCCAAAGGCGTGCTGGCGATATGGTCGGCCAGCGCTGACCGGCAGTTTTCCGACAAATTGAAGAAGGCCGGTTTCAAGGCCGAGGAAGTGCAGGTCTTCGCCCACGGCAACAAGGGCACGCGCCACACAATCTGGATTGCCGAGAAGCTCAAGGGCTGAGCTAAACTCTGAACATAACCGTCATTAGTCTTTTACAAAGGTGAACCCATGAGTTCGTCCACCCCGACCAACACCTCGAAGCTGGACCGTATCCTCGCCGATAACCAGCGCGACAAGGAAATGGGCTACCGCGACAAGGCCCTGAAGATGTACCCGCACGTTTGCGGACGCTGCACCCGTGAGTTTTCCGGCAAGCGTCTGAGCGAGTTGACCGTGCACCACCGCGATCACAACCACGACAACAACCCGCAGGACGGCTCGAACTGGGAGCTGTTGTGCCTGTACTGCCACGACAACGAACACTCGCGCTACACCGATCAGCAGTATTTCAGCGAAGGCTCGCTGAGCACGCCGAAAATTGCCAAGGCGACGCACAACCCGTTTGCCGCACTGGCCGGGCTGATGAAGAAAGAAGACTGAAGATTTTTGTTCGCCTGACTGGCCTCTTCGCGAGCAAGCTCGCTCCCACAGTGATTTCGGTCGTTTGCACCTTTTGTGTACGCCAAAGAAACCTGTGGGAGTGAGCTTGCTCGCGAAGAGGCCGGATCAGGCACCACAAATCTTGAATCTGCCCGCCCTCCCCCAATCCCCGTATAATCGCCCTCTTTTTCCCGAAGGCACCCCGCTCGTGGCAGACAAACGGTACAGCTGCATTGGTTTGTATAACCCCAAATCACCCGAGAACGTCGGTTCGGTGATGCGCGCCGCTGGCTGTTATGGCGTGTCCACCGTGTTCTACACCGGCAAGCGTTATGAACGCGCCGCCGACTTCGTCACCGACACCAAGCGTGTGCATTACGACATCCCGCTGATCGGCATCGACGACCTGAAAAAGATCCTGCCGCTCAACTGTGTTCCGGTCGCAGTGGAACTGGTCGAGGGCGCTCGTCCGCTGCCGGAATACACCCACCCGGACCGTGCGCTGTATATCTTCGGCCCGGAAGACGGCTCGCTGGATCAGGAAATCCGCGACTGGTGTGAAGACGTCGTGTACATCCCGACCACCGGTTGCATGAACCTCGCAGCGACCGTCAACGTCGTGCTCTACGACCGCATGGCCAAAGGCTTGAATACCCGCTCCGGGCCGAAATTTCGCTAAACGTCGCACATTCGATGGAACAAGCTGACCGCCCCGGCAGTCAGTTTATCTATCTATTACACGTTGCCTGGAGACAAGTCATGACCGAACTCAAACGCGTCCAACGTATTGAATCCACCCCGTTCGACAGCCCTTCCGAGCAGAACGTGCAGGGCTGGGAACGCATCGGCTCGCTGACCGGCGGTGTGATCATGGTCGGCAAGGGCCTGCGCCGTGGCGGGGTGTTCGGGCTGATTCAAGTGGCCATTGGCGGCGTGGCGATGGCGCGCGGGATTACCGGGCACAGTTCGGTGAAAAGCCTGCTGGAGAAAAGCCGTCAGGATATGAATAACGTGCGGGCGAAGATCGAGCGCGCCGGTGAAGAGCTGAGCAAGCTGAAGGCCAATGCCGAGGCGGCGACCAAGACCGCGACGGTGACCGGGAATGATTCGGTGAAGTCGCCCAAGGCCGGGGTTTGATCCTGAAGTTGCTGTGAGGCTGATGGCCTCATCGCTGGCAAGCCAGCTCCCACAAGTTCAGGGGGTGTCACAGATTATGTGTATACCCCGAAACCCTGTGGGAGCTGGCTTGCCAGCGATGGCGGTGTTACTGAAGTAACGCGGTATCGAGGACTTTGGAGGACTCGCCGATGATGCTCTCGGCCAGTTGCACGAACTCCTTGGTGCTGACCTTCCCCAGATGCATCGCCCCACGCAGCACATCATCCAGCGAACGCTTGTTGCGGGTCTTCAGGCGAATCTCGCGA
This sequence comes from Pseudomonas sp. McL0111, assembly GCF_052567255.1. Taxonomy (NCBI): domain Bacteria; kingdom Pseudomonadati; phylum Pseudomonadota; class Gammaproteobacteria; order Pseudomonadales; family Pseudomonadaceae; genus Pseudomonas; species Pseudomonas sp. McL0111. The sequence goes on from NZ_CP199585.1 coordinate 6,382,309, forward strand.
TCCAGTTCCTGTAACAACACAACCGCTTTCGACACCTGCGCCGGGCTGATCCGTGCGCCGCGCAAAGTTGTGACTTTCTGGCTGTCCTTGACCAGTTTCGCCTGCAAGCTCTGATAGCGCTCATCGCTCATGCCGCCAGCACGGCGCACCAGCTCAATCGCGTAGAACTCGGCAAAACCTTCGCTGATCCAGTCGCTGCGCTGCTCATCGTTGATCCGCCCGAACACCTGCGCCAGCTCACGCACCAGCGGGCTGCTGCCGCTTTCGCTGACCAGCGGCATCCGCGTATTCAGATAGATCGATTCATGCGCGCCCAGACTGCCACGCCACATCGGGTCGTTGGCACCGACGATCAACAACTTGCCCGGGTGCCGAGGATAGACCGCCTGCACCTGCGGCCAGATGAATGTCAGCAACGTCAGCACATCCATCCGCCGCATGCCCTGCCCTTGCGGCGAGGCCACGGTGACTTCGGTTTCGCCCAGACGCGTGCGGCGGCTGCCGAGATGGCCGGCGAGCATCCACCCGGTCGGGCGATCGAACAAGCGTGATGGATTGTCGATACGGAATTTGTTCTTGCCGATTCTCGGCCAGGCGGTTTCGACGCTTTTCCAGCCGTCGGGCAGTTCGAATTGCAGGCGTGAGACCAGTTCGACGCCATCCTGCTGATCCAGCTTGGCGGGCGGCACCAGTTCATCACCGCGCATCAAAGCCCAGCTCGGGGTCATGCGCGTGTCGAAGCTGCCGCTCTTGCGCCCGTGGCTGATGCGCACACGGTAAGTCAGGCTGGCCTTGTCGCTCGTCGGGCGCCACACGCCGCGTGCCTGTTTGCCCGGCGTCAACTGCCACTGGCCGTCGGCCTTGAAGTCGCTGTAATAACTGCCGTCGCCGAGATCGAAATCGAGACTGCGCACCGCTTCGCCCTTGGCCAGGGTCAGGCGCACTTCGGCCTGATCGCTTTGCGGCAACAGGCGCACGTGATAATCCAGATCGACCTTCTTCGCCGCCCAGACCGGCGCACTCAGCGCCAACAGTCCAGCCATCAGCGCCCGCTGCAATCCCACAGCCATACACACTCCTTGCTCACACCGGGGTTATCGGGAGCAAGCTCCCTCGCTACAGGTCAATCAATTAACCGGCGCGGAAAATCAGATGTTCTTCCCAGTCATCTTCCGGCACGCTGCCTTCGGCGAGCATGCGCCCGGACTGGGAAATCCGTTCGTGGTGCACCGCGTCGCGATCACCGCATACGAGGTGATGCCACAACGGCAGATCCTTGCCTTCGCTGACCAGGCGATAACCGCAGGTCGGCGGCAGCCATTTGAACTCTTCGGCCTGACCCGGAGTGAGCTGGATGCAGTCCGGGACAAACTTGATGCGGTTCGGGTAATCGCTGCACTGACAGGTTTTCAGGTCCAGCAGTTTGCAGGCGATCCGCGTGTAATAGACGCTGTTGTCTTCTTCATCTTCGAGTTTTTGCAGGCAGCACAGACCACATCCGTCGCACAGCGATTCCCACTCCTCCAGATCCAGTTGATCGAGGGTTTTGCGTTTCCAGAACGGTTCGACTTTTGCGGCCATGGCTCAAGCATCAACATCAGGTGGTGAAAAGGCCGCCAGTCTAGTGCCCCAAGCCTTGCGGGCCAAGCGCTGGCGACTGCCGGTTGCGCGGGGCTTGTGAGTTTTCAGGCCGGCGCGTAGTTTTGCCTGTCTCTCTGACCCCGGTTTTTACTTAACGTAGCAAGGAATCTCTTGATGAGTGCCAACCCTCGCGTTGCCGAATACGCCATTCACCCGCAGTTCACTGATCGCTGGTCGCCGCGCGCCTTCACCGGCGAAGCGATCCCGGTAGAGACCCTGCTGAGCTTTTTCGAAGCCGCGCGCTGGGCGCCGTCGGCCTACAACTCACAGCCATGGCGTTTCCTCTACGCGCGTCGCGATACGCCAAACTGGGAGCGTTATCTGGGCCTGCTCAACGAGTTCAACCGTAGCTGGGCGCAACACGCTTCGGCCCTGGTGATCGTGATTTCGAAAACCACCTTCACCGCCCCGGGCGCCAGCGAAGAAACCCCGGCGCTGTGGCACACCTTCGACACCGGTTCGGCGTGGGGCCATCTGGCGCTGCAAGCGAGCATCAGCGGCTGGCACACCCACGGCATGGCCGGATTCGATCAGGAACTGACCCGCAAGGAGCTGAATATTCCGCAAGGTTATGCGCTGCACGCGGCGGTTGCCGTGGGCAAACTGGGTGACAAGGCGACCTTGGCTGAATACCTGCAAGCTCGTGAAGAACCGAGCCCGCGCCGTCCGCTGAGCGAACTGGCTGCTGAAGGTGATTTCACCCTTTAAGAAGCAAAAGATCGCAGCCTTCGGCACCTCCTACGGGTGGCTGCTGCAACGCAAAACCCACTGTGGGAGCTAGCCTGCTAGCGATGGGGTGTGTCGGCCAACATCATTGTTGTCGGACACACCGCTATCGCCAGCAGGCTGGCTCCCACAGTTTTTTGTGCAACATTCAGCTAAGCGCTACTCAGTAGCCGCGATTGAAATCCACTTCTCCGCGCATTGCCTCACTCGCCTGATACGCCCGCTGGTTCTCGACGAACAGCTGCACCATCAACGATGGCGAAGTCGGCGCCGAACTGTGACCGGTCAGCAACAGCCCCCAGGCCGTCCAGAACGGATGACGTTGCGGCAACGGCTCCTGGCGGCAGACGTCGATCACCGCGCCCGCCAGATGCCCTTCCTTGAGCGCTTCCACCAGATCCGCATCGACCACCGCCACGCCGCGTCCGACGTTGATGAACAACCCGGTCGGTTTGAACTGCTTGAACAGCGCCGCGTCGTACACATCGTGAGTGTGTTCGGTGTTCGGCAGCAAATTGACCACGTAATCCACTTCGCCAACCAAGCGTGGCAGATCCGCCATCGATCCGACTTCGACAAACGGCGCCTGCTCACGCGCACTGCTGGCAATACCGTACAGTTCGACGCCGAACGGCAGCAGGAACTGCGCCACGCTCTGGCCGATGTCGCCGGTGCCGACGATCAAGACCTTGCGCCCGACCAGACTCTGGCCGGTGCGGTTGTCCCACTTGCGCTCGACCTGGCTGACCAGTCGCGCCAGCACTTCGCGCTCGTGGCCGAGCATATACGTCAGGACATATTCGGCCATCACCTGACCGAAAATCCCCACCGCCCGGGTCAAGCGGTAATCGCGACGCAGGCCGTCAGCCAGCAGCGGCGTGATCCCGGCCCAGGTCGATTGCAGCCATTGCGGCTGGTGCCCCTGTCGCAACAGAGTCGCCAGCAAATCCGGCTGCCCCAGCCACACCGGGCAATCGGCAGCCTGACGGGCCAGTTCGGCGGAGTCGCCACTGGTCAATATTTCAAGTTCGGGTGCAACCTGACGCAGTAGTCGGGCGTACACCGCGTGGTCGTGTTCAGCAATCAGAACGCGCATCTTCAAACCTTTCGCAAACCGTGCAAACCACCGCCGAAGGAGGCTTGCTCCTTCGTGGCGGTCGTCGCCGTAAAATCAGTTCCAGGGTGACAAAAGGCCCAGAACAGGGCCTCGTGGATCAGACCGGGTCGTTGCGTCGCAGCAACTCTTCGGGCAAGTGTTCGATGTACTCGTCCTCGGCCGGCGGCATTTGCAGGTGATAGCCCTGCTTGTCGAGGTTCTCCAGGACAACGACGATGTCTTCGCTGGCCAGTTTGCGCTCGGGAGTCAGCACCAGACTGAAGGTGAATATGGCTTTGCCGAAAGCCGCCATCAACCCCTCGGGCACGCGTTCCAATTCATCGCTTTTAAGCACATAGAGGTACATGCCTTTGCGTTTCGAGCTTTGGTAAATGGAGCAAATACGTTTCAAGGCTGTTCTCCGGCGGTGGCCAGGCTGTCGAGCAGCATCTGGCCCATCAACTCGCGGCGCCAGCCACGCAGCGATTCAGGCAATTGGTAAGGACCCTCGGGATAGCCGCTTTTGACCAGCGCTTCGAGGGTTTTCTTGCGTAGCATCAGTTCCGGCGCGACGTCCAGACGTTCGGCTTCGGCCTGGCCGAGTGCGCGCAGCTGTTTGATCAGCGTGGCCGCTTCAACCGGCAATGGCTCTGCCACGGCTGGCGGCCATTGATCAGGCCCCACACTGCCAGAGCGCTTGATCAGATCAAGCAGAAACTCGCCGTCCTGACGCACGGTACGCGGGTGCATGTCTTCGATCTTCGCCAACGCACCAAGGTTGTCCGGTTGCGTGCGGGCCAGCGGCCACAGCGAATGCTCACGCACAATGCGATTGCGCGGCAGGTCACGGGCGCGGGCTTCACGCTCACGCCAGGCGCACAGTTCACGCAGCACAGCGAGTTGCGCACGGGACAGTTTCCACGCCAGCTTGGCCTCGCGGTACACCTCGTACGGGTCGGTTTCGCGGCGCAGGTTGGCAACCAGTTCGGCGCCATCCTCCAGTACCCAGTTGAATTTGTCGTCAGACAGTTTCGGTCGCAGTTGTACGAAAACCTCCGCCAGATGCACGGCATCTTCGGCGGCATAGCTGATTTGCGTATCGGACAACGGGCGCTGCAACCAGTCGGAGCGGGTTTCGCCCTTCGGCAGTTCGATGCCGAGCACTGCCTGCACCAGCCGCGAGTAGCCCATCGAGAAACCGAGGTTCAGATAAGCCGCGCCCAGTTGGGTGTCGAACATCGGCGCCGGCAGACTGCCGGTCAGGCGCAGCAGGACTTCGAGGTCTTCGCTGCACGCGTGCAGGACTTTCAGCACCGCCGGGTTTTCCAGCAATGCCGCCAGCGGTTGCCAGGCGTTGATGGTCAGAGGGTCGATCAGGTAGGCGCGCTTGCCGTCACCGACCTGCAACAGACCGGCAATCGGGTAGAAGGTGTCGACCCGCATGAATTCGGTGTCGAGGGCAACGAAAGGCAGCTGCTGCCACTCGGCGCAAAACTGCGCGAGGCTATCGTTGTCGCGAATCCAGTGAATATCGATGGCCACACGGCTCTCCCTTGAAGAATGGCGCGCAGTATATATCGCCACTGGCGATTTACGCGCCTGCGAAGGGCAAGAGCTGTAACGAAATGTCCTGCCAAACAGCAAGAATAGTCTGACAGCGGAAATAGACAGGCCCGTCGTGTCAGCACGACAGGCGCGGGCCACTCACTTCCTGGCCAGGACCCCATCGATCACCGCACCGCGGCAACCGGCAAACATGTCCAGATCCGGCTGATAGACCTTGCTTTGTACTTCCAGCAAACCAAGCATCGAGTGGAACAGGTTGTCCTGGCTCAACGGCTTGTCGCGGCTCAGTTGCAGGCAATGGGTATCGACCGAATAGGCCTTTTGATAGTTATCGGAGAACCACGCCAGCATCGCTACATGCTTTTGTTGTTCCGGCGCCAGCATGTAAGGCGTGCCATGCAGGAACAGGTTGTACTCGCCCAATGATTCGCCGTGATCGGACAAATACAACATGGCGGTATCGACTTTGTCCTGATTGCTGCGCAGCAGATCGATCAGGCTCGATAACACATGGTCGGCATACACTAACGTGTTGTCGTAACCGTTGACGATACTTTCCCGGCTGCAATTGTTCAGCGCATTGCTCTCGCACACCGGAGTGAAGTGCTCGTACTCCTTCGGATAACGTTTGAAGTAGTCCGGCCCGTGACTGCCCATCGGGTGCAGTACCAGCACGGTGTCCTTGTCCAGGTGATCGATAAAGCTCTGCAAGCCTTGCAGGAGGATTTCGTCGCGGCATTCGCTGTTGGCGCACAGGGTCGGGTCTTTCAGGTTGCTGACATCTTGCAGCGTGACCCGGTCGCAGGTGCCTTTGCAGCCGGACTGGTTGTCGCGCCAGATCACATCGAGACCGGCACGCTTGAGCACGTCCAGCAGCCCCTCTTCGTTCCTGGCCTTGCTGGCGTCGTAATTCTTGCGGCCCATGCCGGAGAACATGCATGGCACCGACACGGCGGTTTCAGTGCCGCAGGAATGCACATCGGTAAACGCGATCAGCCCCGCTTCCTTGCTCAGTTTCGGCGTGGTGTCGCGGTCGTATCCAAGGATGCCGAAGTTCTCGGCGCGGGCACTTTCGCCCACCACCAGCACGGTCAGGGATTTGCGCGGCTGGTTTTGCACCGACGGATTGCGTTGAGCATCTTCACCGATCTTGACGAATGGCTGGCGGGCGGAAACCACTTGCTCATGGAAATAACCGACAGAGGCGCCAATGTAATTGCTCGGCACCAGCATCAAGCGCAATTCATGGTGATTGCGAAACAACGAGGACAAGCCTTGGTAATTGACCATTGCCACGCCACCGATAACGGCAACCGACGCCACAGTGACCAATGACTTACTTAACAACTCACGATGCCAGCGACGATAGTTGATCGGTGTTTTCCACAATAGCCAAGACGGCAGAACACCCAGCAACACAATATAAACAAGTAACTTCAGCGACAGCAGATCACGCACTTCTGTCACATTGGTTTCGGCGAAGTTGCGCAACATGCCTGCATCAATCAACGCGCCATATTGACTCATGAAATAAGCCACACCGGCGCTGATCAGAAACATCAGTGTCAACAGCGGTTTCAGCAGCGGGCGGAAGGCCAGCAGCGTCAGCACAATGTTGAAGGCGGCGAAGATCATCACCCCGAAAGCCACACGCATGGCGATGCCTGCGCCGTCCCCAGCAGTGATCTCGAAAAGGTGTTGCCAGAGAACGAAATTGAAGCCGAATAAAAGAAAGGCACTGGCGATCAACGTCACCCATTCCGGGCGCACGGCTTTTAACTTCAACATGGTGTAAGGCTATTCCTGAAAAGAAACGCCCTGAGCAACCGGAAAGATCCAATTGTGAAAATTTCATTGTTCAGGACGACGGAAACTTTAAGCAGGCAACCATCAATTTTTTGTGAAAAATAAGATAACGATTAGTTGGACCGGTAAATCTATCCGAAAGAGTGTGAATCCCTTCCTTTGTAGGAGTGAGCCTGCTCGCGATGACGCCTTCAGCTTCAACATTATTGTTGACTGAAAGACCGCTATCGCGAGCAGGCTCACTCCTACAGGGGACCAGGGTGATATTTGGTTTTTAAATACTGCTTAGGATTTTCTGATTTGCCCACCTACGCGGGCGCGCGCCTAATCGGCAGCCTTTCGCTCAAAGGTCTGACGATGCAAAACCCTCGCGCTACCGCCCGCCCCGCCGTCTGGCTGATGCTCGGCATCATTCTCGTTGCGCTTAACTTGCGCCCGTCGATGGCTGCCATCGGACCGTTACTGTCGGCCATTCGTGGCGACATTCCGCTGAGCTTCAGCCTCGCTTCACTGCTGACCATGCTTCCGGTCATGGCGATGGGGCTGGCGATGTTTTTTGGTATCGGGATCAGCCAGCGTTTGGGCGAGCAGCGCACGGTGGTGCTGTCGTTGCTGATTATTGGCTTGGCGACGTTATCGAGGCTGTTTCTCGACTCAGCGGCCGAGCTGATTTTCAGCGCCATTCTCGCCGGTGTCGGCATTGCGTTGATTCAGGCGTTGATGCCGGTGCTGATCAAGTCGCGATTTCCCAACCACGTGGCGCTGTGCATGGGTCTATATGTCACGTCGATCATGGCCGGTGCAGCCATTGCCGCATCGTTTGCGCCGCTGGTGATGGTCAGCACCGGGAGTTGGCGTATAGGCCTGGCGATCTGGGCTGCGCTGGCACTTATTGCGCTGCTGCTTTGGTGGTCACAGCCATCGACTGCACCCGTCATTGCGAATACGCCGGTAAAGAAAGAATCCTTCTTCAACAATTCCCGCGCCTGGTTACTCGCGATCTTCTTCGGTCTGGGCACGGCGTCTTACACCTGTGTGCTCGCCTGGCTGGCACCGTATTACGTTGAACAGGGCTGGAGCGAACAACATGCCGGGCTGCTGTTGGGTTTTCTGACTGCGATGGAGGTGATTTCCGGTCTGGTGACGCCAGCCATCGCCAATCGCAGCCGCGACCGGCGCAAAGTGCTGATGGTCTTGCTCGGCCTAATCATTGCCGGCTTCTGCGGCCTGATCCTCAGTCCGCAACACCTCAGCTTGCTCTGGCCATGCTTACTAGGGCTGGGGATTGGCGGATTGTTCCCGATGAGCCTGATCGTCTCTCTCGATCATCTGGACAATCCACAGCGTGCCGGCGGCCTGACTGCTTTCGTGCAAGGCATCGGCTACTTGATCGCAGGACTTTCGCCGCTGCTGGCCGGGGTTATCCGCGATCGATTGGGCAGCTTCGAATGGGCCTGGTGGTCGCTGACGGCGGTGATGGTCGTGATGTTGTTGATGGTCCTGCGCTTTGATCCTCGGAACTATGCCCGACACATCAATTGAACCTTAATGACGCTGGCGGGCTAAAGGCTTCTGGCCATCTTTTGTCGGTTTATTTGTCGGCGTCGTGTTGCTAAAACTTTCTGTCCCACAACTGACATTGAAATGTCCTACAGGGCTTTGTCCTGGCACCATCGTTCCGTTAGGATCGTTCGCACACGTTTGCGCGGATTCAGCGCAAGGAGCACAGCGAGACGGAACGGATGCTGAACAGTAACTTGCTTAGAAAGCTCGACATGCAGGATCTCATGGTGTTTATCGCCGTGTATGAGCAAAGCAGCGTCACCGATGTATCGGAGGCACTGTTCGTCAGCCAGTCCACCGTCAGTTACTGCCTGAAAAAACTGCGCACCAGTTTTGAAGACGAGTTGTTCATCAACACCCGCACCGGCATGCGTCCGACCTACAAGGCCAGCAGCATGTATGGCCACGTGCAGAAGATTCTCGAAAGCATCAACCTGTGCCACGCCGGTGCCCCGACCTTCGACCCGACCCAGCAACCGGTAACGTTCAACATCTGCGCCCCGGAATACTTCGAGCAACTGGTGCTGCCACGTCTGTTGAAGCGTTTCGACTTCGATGATTTGCCGGTAATGGTCAACATGCACAAATTCGAAACCGACGTCCCGGCAGAAGAACTGCGCGACGGCAGCCTCGATCTGGTGATCTGTTTCGGCCCCAACTTCCACCGTAATCACACGGATCTGAAATCACGCATGCTGCTGGAGGACGATCTGGTCTGCGTCTTCGACAAACGCGCCACACCGCTGGAACCACGTCTGAGCCTGCAAGCCTTCACCGAACGGCGGCATGTGTTTCCGACGCCCTGGACGTCCACCACCAACATGGTCGATGGCTGGCTCGCCCGGCAAGCACAGAAACGCCAGATCGTCGCCCGCTCCAACAGCTACAGCGCGGCGCTGAAGATGATCACCGGCACCGATTTCATTCTTACCTTGCCGCGGCGTATCCAGCGCCTGCTGACCAAGGAAGCCGTGTTCAATCACTGTGAGGCGCCGAACGGCTTGCCGGGGTTCACCCTCGACATGCAATGGAGCCAGAACGCCGATCAGGACAGCGCCAACGTCTGGCTGCGCGAACAAGTGATCAAGGCTTGCGGTGAGCTGGAAGCGGCCTGAGTCTTACACGCTGATGGCAGTTTTGGTGTAGGACTCGCGGTCGATGTCGAGCAGTTCGACACACAACTGCACATCGATATCGGCCGGCCATTCGCACAGGTCTTGCACGACCGCCAACAGGCTTTCCGAGAGTTGCTTCTTGATCTGCGGCGAGCGCCCGCTGAGCAGTGCGAGTTTCACATGCACAAAAGCGCGTTCGCCCATGGCCGTACCGACCTTGAAGGTTTCAATCTTCACCGCGCGGCTCTTGATATCGTATTCCGCGGCGAACTGACCGGAAGCCACCAGTGTGTTGTTGAGCCGGATCAGCGCCACGTCGGCATTAAGTTGCGGCAGGTTGGCGGTGTATTCCATGTGCAGGTGTGGCATGAGCGGGACTCCCGAAGTTCGGTGCAAAGGTCGTACATCTTACACAGCGCCGCCCTACTCTCCTGCGGCTTTTTCCGATGCCATCGGCAGTGAAGTCTGACGCAGCGCCAGGGTTTCCCACAGTGCAACCAGCAGCACAATCGTCGTGGTCAGCGCGCCCAATAGCAGCGCCGAGAACCCGTGTTTCAATGCCAACGGCAACAGCAGCGTCAGCAAACCGATGCCAACCAGATGAGACAAGGGTGGCCATGCCCGGTCGGACATCACCCATTTGAACAGCGCATTGCCCAGCAGAAATATCCAAGGGCCGCCGATGATCACAATGATCCCGGCGTCGCTGGCGTGATCCGGGTGTGTCAGGACCAATTCATCGGCGACGGCGCTGACAATCACCCCGGCAACAATCAGCACGTGCAAATAGGTGTAGGCGATTCGCGCCTGGCGGCCAGGATCTGTGGAATGAGCGATGCGGTGGTGCGCCCGTTCGGCACCGCTGTCGAAATACACCCACCACATACCGATGCTGCCGAGTACCGACACCAGAAATGCCAAAAGCGCGCTGGAGCTCAGCGTCAGTTCAGCGAACGTCGCCCCGGTCACCAGCAGCGACTCACCCAAGGCAATGATCACGAATAGCCCGCAACGCTCGGCCATGTGATTGCCCTCGACGTTCCAGTCGCTCAGGGTCGAGCGCCCGAGGCCCGGTACCCAGAAATATACGGACGGGGAAATCAGTTCGATCAACAGCGCCAGTACCCAATACAGCAAACGTTGCTCACCCTCGACCAACGCCCCGCCGATCCAGAACACTGCGGACAGCATCAACCAGACGAGAATGCGCTGGAAGTTTCGAGTCATGCCCAAGGGTTCGCGGCGCACTGCCCAGATTGCGAACAGCGTGCGGCCAACCTGCATGAACACGAATGCCGAGGCGAACATCAACCCGCGCTCAGTGAATGCTTCGGGAATCGATGACGACAGCAGCAGGCCGGCAATCATCAGCCCGAACAGCCCCAGGCGCACCGGCAGTGTTTCCGGGTCAAGCCAGTTGGTGATCCACGAGGTGAAGATCCACACCCACCACACCGCGATCATCAACAGCGCGACCTGCACCGCGCCGAGAATCGATAGATTCGCGAGCAAGGTGTGCGACAACTGGGTCACGGCGAACACGAAGACCAGATCGAAAAACAGCTCGACCATGCCGACCTTGCCGCTGTCGTGACTGCCGCGCCCACGCAGCAACGAACGGGAAATGCTCATGGGAGGGCCTCAGACGGGGTTATAGCTATTGAGCAAAGCAGGCAGACATCATCCCGGCAAGTTGAGCCCAGTTCCCTGTGTGTTATGTGGTGCTTTTATGGGGAGGTGGGAGGTCGTTCGCTCATGAATGCCTCAAGTCGCGAACGTAACCAGCGCTCCGCAGGGTCGCTGTCGACATGACTGAGCCAGACCATCGACAAGTCCAGGGTCGGAGTCTTGAACGGGAACGGTTCCTTGAACAACAGCCCGGACGCCGCCATCGCCTCGGCGGTGTAATCCGGCAGGCTGGCGATCATGTCGGTACCGGCCAATAACGCCGGCAAAGCGCTGTACTGCGGCACCGACAACACTACATGGCGAGTACGTCCGAGTTCGGCCAGCCACTCATCGGCGAACCCGCTGACGTTGGCCGTGTGCGAAACGAGTACGTGGGGACGCGAGCAATATTCGTCGAGGGTCAGCGGCGTGTCCGAGGCATCGGCGCGCAGGATGCTCGGCTGAATGTGCCGCAGCAATTTACGTTTGGCATTGGCTGGCAGGCCACGGGTCTGGCTGATGCCGACGGTGATGTCGCCGGAGGCCAACAGATCGGGAATTCGCCAGTAATCGACATGCTGCACCACAAACACTACGCTCGGCGCTTCCTGACGCAGGGCGCGTAACAGCGGCGGCAACAGGCCGAACTCGACATCATCGGACAGGCCGATGCGAAAGCTCATGGTGCTGACGGCAGGATCGAAATCGCGGGTCAGGCTCAACGCTACCGACAACGAATCCAGTGCCGGCGATAGATGCCGAAAAATATCTTCGGCGCGGGCGGTCGGTTCCATACGATGGCCGACGCGGATAAACAACGGATCGTTGAGCATCGTGCGCAAGCGATTGAGCGCCGAGCTGATGGTCGGCTGGCCGAGAAACAGCTTCTCGGCCGCCCGGGTCACGTTGCGTTCGAGCATCAAGGTTTCGAATACAACCATGAGGTTGATGTCGGCCTTGCGAAGTTCATTGCGATTCATCCATTGCTCCCCGATCCCCAGACTGGGGGGCAGTGTAGAAAGGCCTGCGAACAACGTCTATGGGCCTTTCTACAGACTTAGGCCGTAGACGCCGTGTTTGTTCAGTTAACCGTCAGCGCCTGTAAACCCATCGCCAGTTTGCGCGAGTCATTGCTCATGCCGAGTTCTCCCGGGCTGATCGCATTGGCGTACTTGAATTGAATACGCATTACGCCCTGACGCTCAACCAACTGCTGCACATCGGCAGGCAATTCGATATTGATTCTGTTTTGTTCAGGCTTGACCAGTCGGGTGGACAGTACGCGCACGTCGTTGACAAAAATCTCCAGCGACTGCTCGGTGTGATTAGGCGCAAGCAATGCTGTGGTTTCCAGCAACAATGACCGTACCCGTGAATTTGGTCGTAGAACGATTTGTGACTCGGCCCCCTCCGACCAGGTACCCCAAGGTTCGTTGAGCGACCATCCCTTCCCCAGGTATGCCGCTGCTGGACTGGCTACGTTGAACACCACTCTTTCGCCCTGCTTGAGTTCCGGGATCAATTTCAACGGATCGGAAGCCTCGAGTGGCGGACAGTCCTTGCAGTGTTTCCAGCCCGGAGCCAACACATTAAAACCGTCGATGCGGGTGAGCACATCGCTATCGCGGTGCAAGGACAGAGCGGCCTGGAGTAACGCACGGTCATCGAGCACATACAAAGTGTCAGGCGCGTAATTCCCTGACGCAACCGCGCTGTCGGCTTTGGCCTGCGCCGCATCGACCGCTACTGTACTCACCCGGCCAAGGTAGATGGCATCTGTCCCCAGACGATAAGTGCTCGCATAGTCCGCCAGTGTCATCCAGCGCGGCGAGTAATTCTGTGGGCGAATCCAGCGCACGTTTTGATAATGCTTCGCTGCCTGCTGCCAGAATGGATCTACCAGCGGTGTGTTCCACTTCGGCGCGGGTGAGGTCATGAAAAAACCACGCGATACCGCCCAGCCGGCACGTGTATCCGCCACCTGGATCACCAGAGCGATACTTAACAACAACAACGCCATGCGCGACGGATAACCTCGAATCACGGCATACACGATGACGAACATGGCCATGTACATGGCTGGCCAGATCATCCGACCCGAGCCACGAAATACTGTTGCCACAGCCACCACTGCGTCCGGCAAGGGAATCTGCAACTCGAATGCCCCGATACCGATATTGTTCGAGAACGCGAATATCGCCAGGCATAGGAGCGCCAGTAGTAGCATCGGATATCGGCGGACCTTGGTGCGAAGATCCGTTGCCCCTTGCAACAGAAGCAAAAGCGCGCAGATACCCAGGAAAATCCCCCCCAATCCGAGGAATGCGAAACCGTCGCCGTCGCCCAAGACTCCCGGCATATCACGCAAGGTATACGACCAAACGCCCGGATCAATAAAGGTCAGGACGTTGGCCCGATACAAGCCATACCCCATCAAAGCCAGCCCACTATCACCGACACTGAAATAACCTGCTTGCCAACAGCACAGACTGACCAGCAGGAACAGACCGAGGAACTCGCCAAGCGCCCTGCCCGCTGTCAGACGGCGTTGAAGGGCTTTGGCAGCAAGATCAGCTATCCAGATCAGCGCAACCATCGCGAGTAAGTAGGCGTGCACCAGTGCTGTCGCAGCAAGGAGCGCTCCCCAGGCCAGAGTGCGCTTTTGCGTAAAGGGGCGCAGGGACAGATAAAGCGCCGCAAGTATCAGGAAATGCCCGGCCAGAGACAAATGCACGCCCATCCGGACAATCATTGCCGGGACAAACAAAAACAGTCCGGCGCCGAGCAAGCGCAACGCCACAGACTGAGTGGCCAGGCCCATCAGCTTCCAGGCAAACCAGCTCTGCAGGATCATGCATGTCAGCAGCCACAACCCGAGGTACTGGAATGGTTCAGGAAGCAGGGCCGAGAACGGTTTGAAGATCAGCGCGAACAGCGGATTGGAGTCCGAAAAGATCACCGCATTGCCCAACTCCAGTCCATAAGACGGATTGAGCCCCAACGGAAAGGTCCACGGTGAATGCCTGAAAAACGTCCAACCCAGGTAATGCGTGGCTGGGTCACCATCGCCCAGCCAGGCAATATTCATCGGGTTCAGGGCGCGTGGGCCGACCACAATGAAAAATGCAATGATCCCCAACAGTATGGGCAGCAGCACAATTGCACGGCGTGATGCGGAAAGCTTCATCGATACGTCCAGAAGTTGTGCAAGACAAAAGTGAATGCCGGAATCGTCAGCGCTACCGCACCAATCCCCAGCAGATAATGCAATCCGGCCATCTGCGCCGCCCAGGCGACAAACATTGCCAGGAAAAACCCGCACACCGAAACCACCATGAACCGCAGCATGGTTCTGCCATGCAATCGGGCCGAGAAACTCCAGGTGGTATTGATCAGGTAAGACACCACCGTTGCCACGGTAAATGCCACGCCGTTGGCCAAGGGCGGCTGGGGGGCTACAAAATTGATGAACAACACCGCGACCAGCGCGTGCAAAGCGGTGACGAACACACCGGTGACAGCGAAGCGCACACCGCGCTGAATCAACGCGGACTTCTCGGCTGACGTCACGGTTTGCGCGCCAAAACAAAAACACTCAACCCGGCCAGACGGTTCATACCCATCAACGGCAGCTCGAGTCTGCAAAGGCCTTTGAGGATTGAATTGACCAACGGGTGATGACGCTTGAGTTGCGATTGCGGTGCCTGAGCTTGCGAGCCTTGGGGCAGCAAACGCAACGCTGCTGCAATCGGAAACACAGCACCGAAATAATACGCACCGCGCTCGACCGTCAAACCGGCGCCATGGGCCAGAGTTTCAAATTGTGCCAGGGTGTAGCGGCGCTTGTGTTCGAGGAAGTCATCGTGACCACTCCAGAGGAACTGGAACGCGGGAACGGTCATCAGGAAACGACTGCCGGACGGCACTTTGTCGACGTAACTCTTGAGCAAACCCAAGTCGTCGTCAACGTGCTCCAACACATCCATGAGCAGCACCAGATCGGCATCGACGCTTTCAATCCCGCGAAGGTAATGCACCGGTTTGCCGGCAGTGGTTGCGCTTGAATCGGCCGGATAGCTGATATCGACGCACCACGCCTCACGCGCATCGGAGTGGGTCAACAGATGATGGGAAAAAAAGCCGGAACCTGCACCCACGTCGAGAATTCGCTTGATCGGCGCATTGCCCAACAACCGGCGAGTTGCCGCTGCTTTTGAGCAGTAATACCAATGCTCGCCGATGCTGTCACCGAGGATGTCGGTTTCCTTGAGGTCCATGCTTCAGTCCTTGGGGTCGTAGACGCGCCGCACGAGAAAAACCGGCCGACGCTTGGATTCGATATAAGTGCGGCCCAGGTACTCGCCGAGCACGCCGATGCCGATCAACTGCAGGCCGCCGAGAAAGGTCACCGCGACCATCAACGAGGCGTAACCGGGCATGTCGACCCCGTGAATCAGAGTGCGCAGCACGATAAAAATGGCAAACGCGAAGGACACCAACGACACCATCGCCCCCAAGTACGTCCATATGCGCAACGGCTCGGTGCTGAAACTGGTGATGCCTTCCAGCGCGAAGTTCCACAACCGCCAGCCGTTGAACTTGCTTTGCCCGGCGATTCGCTCTGGGCGCTCGTAATCCACATGAGTAGTACGAAAACCTACCCAGGCGAACAGGCCTTTCATGAAACGGCGGGATTCGGGCAAAGTCAGAAGGGCATCAACCACGCAGCGATCCATCAGGCGGAAGTCACCAACGTTTTCCGGTAATGGCTGCTCGGCGATTTTGTTGTGCAGCCGGTAGAACCAATGGGCCGAGGTCTGTTTGGCCCAAGTGTCGCTACGGCGGCTGATGCGATGACCCAGCACCACTTCATAGCCCTCTCGCCATCGTTCGATCATCTGCAGGATGACTTCGGGCGGGTCCTGAAGGTCTGCGTCAATTGGAACCACTACCTGGCCAGTGGCGCTGTGCAAACCGGCGGACAGCGCCGCCTCTTTGCCGAAGTTTCGGCTGAGGTCGACGATGCGCAGGCGCGAATCGCGCTGCTGGTGTTCAAGCAGGCGCGCAAGCGTCGCGTCAGTGCTGCCATCGTTGACGAACACTAACTCAAGGTTGATCAACGCTTGCAGCTGAAAGACTTCATCGATGCGCAGGAGAAACTTGTCGAGGCTGTCTTCCTCGTTAAAAACGGGAACAACCAGCGATACCGTCACCTGTCCGGCCTGTTGCATTCCGTGCTCAGTCAAGAGAGTGCTCTTTTTATAGTGATTGTCGGTCGCAGAGAGATTCTCGACGCCATGAGCCGTCACGTATTAAGCAGTAGCGTCGAGAGTGATGCAAGGGTGAAACGGTGACGTTTTGGCCAAACCGAAGGCCGATCCTCACGCTCTAACCCGCACCTTGCAGAAACATCCACCAATGATTGGAAACAAATACCTGGTAGCCAAATAACCCTGCTCCGCTAGGCTTGCGTCGATGCCTCACACAGGCTGTCGCAATAACCCCATCGCATGGAGCGAACCGATGTATTTCGAAATTTACAGGCAATCCAAAGGCACCCCGAACACCGGTAAAGGACAATGGCGCTGGAGACTGCGTGCGGGTAACCACGAGACGATCGCCAGTGGGGAGTCGTATGTGAACAAGACGGATTGCTTGCATGTGATCGAGTTGATCAAAGCCGTACAGGGAGAGACGCCGGTCAAGGAGATATAACTGCGTGCATCAATCTCCGCCCGTGTCTTACTGCATCCAAGGTGCTGATCAGACGCAAGCGAGCGCCCGGGTCCAGGGTTGATGTAGATCCTGCATAAATGAAAAAGCCCCGCAGATGTTTGTCTACGGGGCTTTTTCTTTGTCCGTTTAACGCTGTAAGAACTTTCTCGCAGGCAAAACAAAACCCCAACTGCTTTCGCAATTGGGGTTTCGGAATTTAATCTTGACGATGACCTACTCTCACATGGGGAAACCCCACACTACCATCGGCGATGCATCGTTTCACTACTGAGTTCGGGATGGGATCAGGTGGTTCCAACGCTCTATGGTCGTCAAGAAATTCGGGTACTGACTCGTGACCAGATGGCCTCGCTTCAGCAAATTGGGTATGTGATAGCTTTCGGTGTTTGCAAGAGTCGAACTTTCGGTTCATTTCGTCTTCACACACCGCAATCTGGCCTTTCGACTCAAATTGCTTGGGTGTTATATGGTCAAGCCTCACGGGCAATTAGTATTGGTTAGCTCAACGCCTCACAGCGCTTACACACCCAACCTATCAACGTCGTAGTCTTCGACGGCCCTTCAGGGAACTCAAGGTTCCAGTGAGATCTCATCTTGAGGCAAGTTTCCCGCTTAGATGCTTTCAGCGGTTATCTTTCCCGAACATAGCTACCCGGCAATGCCACTGGCGTGACAACCGGAACACCAGAGGTTCGTCCACTCCGGTCCTCTCGTACTAGGAGCAGCCCCTCTCAAATCTCAAACGTCCACGGCAGATAGGGACCGAACTGTCTCACGACGTTCTAAACCCAGCTCGCGTACCACTTTAAATGGCGAACAGCCATACCCTTGGGACCGGCTTCAGCCCCAGGATGTGATGAGCCGACATCGAGGTGCCAAACACCGCCGTCGATATGAACTCTTGGGCGGTATCAGCCTGTTATCCCCGGAGTACCTTTTATCCGTTGAGCGATGGCCCTTCCATACAGAACCACCGGATCACTAAGACCTACTTTCGTACCTGCTCGACGTGTCTGTCTCGCAGTCAAGCGCGCTTTTGCCTTTATACTCTACGACCGATTTCCGACCGGTCTGAGCGCACCTTCGTACTCCTCCGTTACTCTTTAGGAGGAGACCGCCCCAGTCAAACTACCCACCATACACTGTCCTCGATCCGGATAACGGACCTGAGTTAGAACCTCAAAGTTGCCAGGGTGGTATTTCAAGGTTGGCTCCACGCAGACTGGCGTCCACGCTTCAAAGCCTCCCACCTATCCTACACAAGCAAATTCAAAGTCCAGTGCAAAGCTATAGTAAAGGTTCACGGGGTCTTTCCGTCTAGCCGCGGATACACTGCATCTTCACAGCGATTTCAATTTCACTGAGTCTCGGGTGGAGACAGCGCCGCCATCGTTACGCCATTCGTGCAGGTCGGAACTTACCCGACAAGGAATTTCGCTACCTTAGGACCGTTATAGTTACGGCCGCCGTTTACCGGGGCTTCGATCAAGAGCTTCGCGTTAGCTAACCCCATCAATTAACCTTCCGGCACCGGGCAGGCGTCACACCCTATACGTCCACTTTCGTGTTTGCAGAGTGCTGTGTTTTTAATAAACAGTCGCAGCGGCCTGGTATCTTCGACCGGCATGAGCTTACGGAGCAAGTCCTTCACCCTCACCGGCGCACCTTCTCCCGAAGTTACGGTGCCATTTTGCCTAGTTCCTTCACCCGAGTTCTCTCAAGCGCCTTGGTATTCTCTACCCAACCACCTGTGTCGGTTTGGGGTACGGTTCCTGGTTACCTGAAGCTTAGAAGCTTTTCTTGGAAGCATGGCATCAACCACTTCGTCATCTAAAAGATGACTCGTCATCAGCTCTCGGCCTTAGAATCCCGGATTTACCTAAGATTCCAGCCTACCACCTTAAACTTGGACAACCAACGCCAAGCTGGCCTAGCCTTCTCCGTCCCTCCATCGCAATAACCAGAAGTACAGGAATATTAACCTGTTTTCCATCGACTACGCTTTTCAGCCTCGCCTTAGGGACCGACTAACCCTGCGTCGATTAACGTTGCGCAGGAAACCTTGGTCTTTCGGCGTGGGTGTTTTTCACACCCATTGTCGTTACTCATGTCAGCATTCGCACTTCTGATACCTCCAGCAAGCTTCTCAACTCACCTTCACAGGCTTACAGAACGCTCCTCTACCGCATCATCCTAAGATGATACCCGTAGCTTCGGTGTATGGTTTGAGCCCCGTTACATCTTCCGCGCAGGCCGACTCGACTAGTGAGCTATTACGCTTTCTTTAAAGGGTGGCTGCTTCTAAGCCAACCTCCTAGCTGTCTAAGCCTTCCCACATCGTTTCCCACTTAACCATAACTTTGGGACCTTAGCTGACGGTCTGGGTTGTTTCCCTTTTCACGACGGACGTTAGCACCCGCCGTGTGTCTCCCATGCTCGGCACTTGTAGGTATTCGGAGTTTGCATCGGTTTGGTAAGTCGGGATGACCCCCTAGCCGAAACAGTGCTCTACCCCCTACAGTGATACATGAGGCGCTACCTAAATAGCTTTCGAGGAGAACCAGCTATCTCCGAGCTTGATTAGCCTTTCACTCCGATCCACAGGTCATCCGCTAACTTTTCAACGGTAGTCGGTTCGGTCCTCCAGTTAGTGTTACCCAACCTTCAACCTGCCCATGGATAGATCGCCCGGTTTCGGGTCTATTCCCAGCGACTAGACGCCCTATTAAGACTCGCTTTCGCTACGCCTCCCCTATTCGGTTAAGCTCGCCACTGAAAATAAGTCGCTGACCCATTATACAAAAGGTACGCAGTCACCCAACAAAGTGGGCTCCCACTGCTTGTACGCATACGGTTTCAGGATCTATTTCACTCCCCTCTCCGGGGTTCTTTTCGCCTTTCCCTCACGGTACTAGTTCACTATCGGTCAGTCAGTAGTATTTAGCCTTGGAGGATGGTCCCCCCATATTCAGACAAAGTTTCTCGTGCTCCGTCCTACTCGATTTCATGACTAAGAGATTTTCGCGTACAGGGCTATCACCCACTATGGCCGCACTTTCCAGAGCGTTCCGCTAATCTCAAAGCCACTTAAGGGCTAGTCCCCGTTCGCTCGCCACTACTAAGGGAATCTCGGTTGATTTCTTTTCCTCAGGGTACTTAGATGTTTCAGTTCCCCTGGTTCGCCTCTTGCACCTATGTATTCAGTACAAGATAACCATCTTATGATGGCTGGGTTCCCCCATTCAGACATCTCCGGATCAAAGTCTGTTTGCCGA